>NZ_RHLK01000009.1 GCF_009757775.1 Paenibacillus lutrae | reverse complement strand
ACTTGAAAGCGACCTTCGTTATTGCTCTTACTCAGCATTTTTTACACCTCGGCTCACCGTTTTACTTACTAATTCGATAAAAAAGCCTGTAGACCCTGCTCCTTACGGAACTTTGTCTACAGGCTGAAGGAACCTACGGCTTAACGTAGGTTCCTTTTCTTGTATAGAAGTATAGGATATAACTCCGCGTTACAGCACGGCCTCAATCTCCTGCTCCATGTCGAGCGGATCAACCGTGGATTCGAAACGCTGTACAACTTCACCGTCACGGCTAACCAGGAACTTGGTGAAGTTCCATTTCACGTCGTTGCCGTGCAGCAGGTGGGGCTGCTTTTCCTGGATGAATGCATTCAGCATTTTGCCGGAAGGGTGATTCAGATCAAAGCCTTCGAACGGCTTCTGCTCCGTCAAATAAGCGAACAGCGGATGCTTGTCCTCTCCACGGACGTCGATTTTCTCGAAGAGCGGGAAACTCACGCCATAGGTAAGCTGGCAGAACGTATGGACCTCTTCGTTCGTGCCCGGCTCCTGCTCGCCAAACTGGTTGCATGGAAACCCGAGAACCACGAGTCCCCGGTCGCGGTATTTGTCGTATAGCTTCTGCAAATCCGCATACTGGGAGGTGAAGCCGCATTTGCTGGCTGTGTTCACCAGGACGAGAACCTTGCCCTTGTATTCTTCGAGCTTCGTTTCTGTGCCGCGAATGTTGCGGGCCGAATATTCATAAACGCTCATAGTATAGGACGCCTCCGTTGGTCCGGGCATGTCGAAGTCGTTTGCATGTGCCGGATTTTTGTTATACACACAATTTAATTGCGCGCAATATATGTACTTCATTCAATTTAGCATATTCGATTCAAGGAGTCAATTTTTACCGGTATATGATATAGAGATAGAATCTTTTCTCCTCCCTCTCCAAAATTTACAATCATCACCTAAACAAGGTATGATAGTATACAAATCGACTCAATAAGGTGGTATGAAGATGACAGGCAAGCGTAGAAGTACAGTAATTCTGATGGCCATGCTCATGACCGCACTGCTCATCCTGGCAGGATGCGGGAAAGCTGCGCCGGAAGCAGGAACAGGAGGCGCTACGGCGACTCCTCCGGCAACAGCAACACCAAGCCCGTCCCCAAGCGATGAGCCGAAGACCGACGGCAAAAATCCGATCGTCACGATCGAGATGGACAACGGCAAGAAGATCAAGGCCGAGCTATATCCGCAAGTCGCGCCCAATACCGTCAACAACTTTATTTCCCTGATCAAAAAGGGCAAATATGACGGTACGATTTTCCACCGTGTCATCCCAGGCTTCATGATTCAGGGCGGCGATCCTGAGGGCACCGGCATGGGCGGTCCCGGCTATGGCATTAAAGGAGAATTCACTTCCAATGGCTTCAAGAACAACCTGAAGCACACACGCGGCATCCTGTCGATGGCACGTGCGCAGGATCTGGATTCCGCAGGTTCCCAGTTCTTCGTGATGGTAGCGGATGCTGAGCACCTGGATAACCAGTATGCTTCCTTCGGCAAAGTAACCGAGGGTATGGAAGTCGTGGACGAGATCGTCAACTCGCCTAAAGGCGCGCAGGATCGTCCGAACACCCCTCCGGTAATGAAAAAAGTAACGGTGGATACACTCGGAGTTGAATACCCGGAACCGCAGACCGTAAGCAAGTAATTTTACTCAAGTAAGAGCCTCACATGAGAAGGACAAGCTGTCCCCGATTCGTCGGGTCCGCTTGTCCTTTTGTTTGTGAAGGGCTCTGCTACGTTATATCCGACAGAATGGCCTCGGAAGCCGCCGCCAGATCCGTCCCCTTCACAAATATTTGAAGGCCTCTGCGCCCCGCGCTGATGCTGACCGGATCAACCTGAAGCACCTGCTTGTCGAGATACAGCGGATATTTCTTCTTAGCGCCGAGCGGCGATACCCCGCCCCTTATGTAACCAGTCAGGGCTTGAATTTCTTTGACAGGCACCATCTCGACCTTCTTATTGCCGCTTCCTGCCGCAAGTGCCTTCAGATCAAGTTCCCGGTCTCCAGGGATACAGGCCATCACAATCCCGGTTTTGTCGCCGCGGAGAACAAGCGTCTTGTATAGATGCTGCACATCAAGTCCGACCTTGCCAGCAACGGTCCCTGCATCGAGATGATCTTCGTCCCATTCATACTCATGCAGTGTATAGGAAATGCCGAGCTTGTCCAGCAGGCGGCAGGCATTTGTTTTGGCGCTCATCGGGTTCACTCCTTTTTTAGTTGGGTTTTTCGTAGTCCATTATTAGCAAAAAAGCTTCTGACTGAAATATAAGAGGAGTCATGATAGAAGAAGGATAGTTTACATTATGGCACATAAGGAAATAAACGAGCAGATCTACAGCCCTATTATAAATACTTATGGTACAAGCGATGTTCTGCGGCGATCAATAAGCGAACGGGCAGCTCTGCGAAGCAAGAGGATTTATAGAATATGTGATAAAATCTGGATTATAAGTGAGGTGATAGGATGCTAAACATGCGAAATGCTAATATGTCTGACCATAAGTTTCTGGTTCATATTAACTTAAAAAACGATGGGTACACAGTTACAAATGAAGCTGAAATGACCGACCGAGAAAAAGAAGAACATAATCAGAAAATACAAAGGTATCTCACTGATCTAGATAAAGGTGCATTTATTATTGAGGACTCTGTTTATAACAAACCAATTGCTATGTTAATGTATTCCGTAGCAAACAGGGATTCCATGTATCCTTGGAAAACAATTTTCAACGAAATAGACCGAAAATTATTTCAAAGTGATGGTCGATTTATTCAAATATTTCAATTATGGGTTCATCCGAACTATCGTAGACGGAAATTAGCCACAAAGCTAAAACTCAAGTTGGAGGAAGAAGCTCAATATCATCATGTTGGTTTAATTTACACTCATACCGAAGTAACAAATAGCCATGTCATCGAACTCAATAAAAAAAAATCGGGTATCAAGAGGTTCGGCGTGGTCCAATCTGGGATGATACCGGGTAGCCCATCAACCATAAAAAAAGCATCAGTAAAATATTCTACTGATGCTACCAAACAATTACATAAAACAAGATTTTATTTTATTTCCGATATCAATATCCATACCGTAAACTTCAAAATACGAAGTATCAAATGGACGAATTTCTATTTCTGCCTCAGGATGTTGTAATCCTTCACCTTCTTCAGTTTCCGGTAATGTATTAGAATCCCATCCAATCTTTTTGCCCTTCTTAATCCCTATGAACACCCCCGAATGGAACTGGATTATTTCTTCTGCCTTTTTAATCAGTTCATATGTGCTTAAAATTTCTGAATATGGATTGGGAAATAACACTTCAGATACTTGATTACCGCTACCAAACACATCAAAAGCAAACCAAGTAAGATTAGAAGTTTCATGTTGTATACAGGTTAGTATTTGAACTAACTGTTTTCCTGAACAACTTATCTCACTTTGGAAATGCCCCCTACTTAATCTAAGTATAAACGTAGGTTTTTTGAGATTATTGTCCTCCAAATTTCCCACCTCCATCACTTAAAACTCCAGGACCCATCTTGAAAAACTGCGGGATGGTCATGTGGATTGGTATGATTCTGCGGACGACCATGGTCAGTCCAATCTGTACGTTTCACTGGAACACCATTTTCTCCCCACTCAAGGGTTTGAATATAATCTCCTTTTCTACCTTTTTGCCATCCAATTTGAGTATGGGGATTCATTGATTCAGGCACATGAACAGTACCATTTATCATTGTTCCGTCAGTTCTAGGAAGAGGTATGGGGTTGTCGTTAGCATCCTTGGGAACATACTTCGGTGTTGGAACTTTACCCGTTCCCTCACCCACACTCCGTCTACCGTTACCCGGAATAATCCCCAGGTTCATATCAACTTTGCGGTGGGCTCTGCTGTAAATATTGCAATCCATACTGCCGATGAAATGATATAAGTTCACACCCACATCATAGCAGTCAGACATGTTGCTAAGGGCCTGAGAAAGATTCGATCCTATATTGACGAGTTCGTAGGCATCTTGTGCCCGATCACTCCATTTTGCGGCGGTACCCGCTGTCTTACCGACATAAGAACCTGGGACAAACGGAGTTAGTGCGGCACCCGCATCCCACGCTAAATACAAACCGTTAGACAAGCTTGGGTCTTCATAGAGTTGAAACGCACTATACCCTATACTTGCCATGTCAGCAAGGGTCTCAATCACGTTGCCGCTTGGATCATAGTATTTTACCGGCTTACCCTCGCCATAGGTGTAACGATTTAAGCTTGAAGAAACGCAAGAAAACGATGATAACAGAAACAAGTCAATCATGATGGTTCTAACCATAATCGACCTGTTTATCTTCACGCAGTAGCTTTATTTAGGTTATAAAATCAAGCTTTTTTGTCCGTACAACCGAAATGACGATTTCTTTATACGAGTATTACATGGTTTAGATGTGTTTTTGCTTGTAGAATGGGTTCATTCGGCACTGGGTAGCCCCACCAATGAAAAAACCTTGAAAGGCACGAAGCCAATCAAGGTTTTCATTAACATTAAGATTCAAATGTAGTTCTATCGGGGAAATGTCCATTTTCCCTAATGAAACAAACTGATAACTTTTGTGCTGCTCTGTCGAAATAAAATTTTGTTGAAATGTTCGGGTCAGGAATCGGGTCTAATTCGGCAAACTTTCTTGTTATTTTATCTAATTCAATTCTCCCCATAACAATCTCATTCGGACCAAATTTATAAATAACCTTTTCCTCATCTTCCATTTCCTTAAGTAACAAAACGAATGAAGCCAAGATATGTCTCCTCCTTATTATGGATTCCACGGACGACCTGATTCTAAAGTTTTATCATGTGCTGTCCTATAATTTGTTTTGAAGATTCCTTCGAATCTCGACTCAAACAATTCATGATTTAGTAAATCTATATCTCTTTGCTTGTACGTCCCTTTTTGTAGACGTTCCCAAGCTTGAGCAATATCATAATCAGCATCAAAGCGCCCAACACCATGGTCTTTTAGTTAGTGCGGCACCCGCATCCCACGCTAAATACAAACCGTTAGACAAGCTTGGGTCTTCATAGAGCTGAAACGCACTATACCCTATACTTGCCATGTCAGCAAGAGTCTCAATCACGTTACCGCTTGGATCATAGTATTTTACCGGATTACCCTCGCCTTAAGATATTGAAGCCCCGTCTGATCGGTGTATTGTCCCGCATATCCGATAGGCTGATGAATGGATCCGGTCTGTCCGGTTACTTGTCCCCATGGATCATATTGATAGGTGGCTGCAATTTCACCTGCGGGAGTTGCAATACCTCTTACATCTCGATGACCGTCATATAGATAATTAAAATTGTCCTGCAGTGAAGGCCCCTGCGCTCTTGCTTCTAATTGGTTGCCGTATAGACCAAACCAATAATAATTTATTGACAATTCTAAATAACCCATGATATAAAAATTGGATATTATACAAATATGGGATAAAAATGATAAGAATATACAATCTTTTCTGCAATGGGTTGTAACAACCGTTCATAATTATTTTATCTCAGAAGTTTTGGACAACGATAGATGGATATGTTTGGATGCAAATTTATTGATTAATCCAAGGGAGAGATTACTTTGAAAATAAAGAGGATCATTCTTGCAGGCTCATTTTTACTAGCTATAGCTGGCGCATCATTTTTCTTCGGAAATTCAGGGGAAGCGAATACGCTGGCCATACTCCCGGATCAAGCTCAAACTACGGTGAATAAAATGCTAGATTCCATTGATCATTTCAAAACGATTAAAACGAAAATTAAAACAGAGGGAGTCAATGAACAATCGAATGTGACGGAGATTGAAATAAACACAGCCCGTAAATTCACGGCTTCGGCTAGAACTACCTATACAGATGGGAAAGTAATAAACGAATATCAGAATGATCAATTTTTAGTCGAGGATCCTGTTAAAAAGGAATTCACTCAACATAAAATCTCTAAAGAAAATAGTGAAAAGTGGAAAGATAAACCGAAGAAAAGAGTCGAATTCAACGAACAGGGCGACATACAATTTCATCCCAGAAAAAATCCTATTTTTGTAGGCACGGCGACTTCTAACAATTTGATATTCCCTCAAGATCTGGCTCTAGGTGTCATGATGAGAGCAGAAAAAGTAGACTATCTGGGGACGGAAAAACTGCTGAACAGAAATGTGTCCGTTTTGTCCATCATCCCTATGGATATTCAGCAATCTAGTCTTGGAAACCTTATTAAAATTTGGGTCGATGACCAAACCGGCATTGTAGTCAAATATCATTCCTATAAAAACAATACTCTTTTCCAATCCAATGAAATGCTAAGTCTAGAAATTGACTCTGAAATCTCCGTTAAAAGCTCGCCCGATTTATCTGCCTATAAGAATATAAGCAATCAATAGAATACAACTATACAAAAGAAATAAGCTGATGTCTCAAGCTCTGAGACCTTCAGCTTATTTCTTTTTCTCCCTCTTCTCATCACCAATCAGCCCGTCGTCTCCATCAGATAAACTTTCGCCTTAAATCCGCCTCTCTCCGCCGCTTTCTCTTCCCGCACAGCTTCCAGCTCCTGAACGGAACAGTGGTGTACACCGGCTAGAGCTTGTATCACTTCAAGCAGATCGGCAAGTTCCTCTACCGCATGACGGTCGTCCTGTACGGAGGCATCCAGATATTCCCGAAGCTCTTCATGCAGCTTCTTGTGCAGCTCCTGCTTATATTCCGGCTCCGTCAAGATTCTTGTCCGGCACGCCTGTCCATTCTCGCGGATAATATCCGGTATACGATCCCGGACTAGTTTATTGTAGACAGCCACTTAGATTCATCTCCATTTTCTAAAATAAGTCTCCTGCATATGCTGCTTATTTCCTTCGACATCAAGGCTGTCCTATACGTCCCGGATTTGTAAAAATCCACTTATGGAACCGCCGGCATACGTAACGATACCAAGGGGAGCGAATCCGTTCTATGGTTCATTCCACTTGCCCCGGTGGTAAATTCGCCATGTAAACACTCAACGATAACAAGGAGGCTGAATCATGGCGGATAAACGGCTGGATGGCAAAGTTGCTGTGGTGACAGGAGGCGGCTCGGGGATCGGCAAAGCGGGCGCAATCCGGATGGCGGAGCAGGGTGCGAAGATCGTGATGCTGGACCGCACACCGGAGAAAGCCGAAGAAACGAAGAGGCTGATTGAGAGCGCGGGCGGTCAGGCTCTTGTAATCGAGTGTGACGTGTCCAAACCGGAGATGATCGAGCAGGGTATGAAGCAGGCTGTGGATATATTCGGCAGGCTGGATATCGTATTCGCCAATGCCGGATTGAACGGCAAGCTGGCTCCCATTGAGACGATGGAGATCGAAGAATGGGACTACCCGATGAACATCAATCTGCGCGGCACATTCGCTACCGTTAAGTATGCCATTCCTTTTCTGAAAAAAAGCGGCGGCAGCGTCATCATCACCAGCTCGATTAACGGCAACCGCGTTTTCTCCAATATCGGCTTCTCCGCCTACTCTACAACCAAGGCCGGGCAGATCGCTTTTATGAAAATGGCGGCGCTGGAGCTCGCGAAGTACAAAATCCGTGTTAACGCCATCTGTCCGGGAGCGATTGCCACAAACAGCGCAGACAACACCTACCGGTCCGAGGACCTGGAGGAAGTGGAAATCCCGGTAAAATTTCCACAAGGAGGCCAGCCACTCAAGGGTGAATCCGGGAAACCCGAAGAGGTCGCCGATCTTGTCCTGTTCCTTGCCTCGGATGAGTCCTCTCATGTGACCGGAACCGAGATTTATATGGATGGCGCGGAGTCACTGCTGGTCGGCTGAGTCCGTGGAGACTGCCGTATGCTTTGCCAGCGCTATGCACTTATACGGCAGCACGTTAGGCCTTTCACCTGTTCATGACAGGATAAATGAAGGGCTAATTTCTTCTGTAGGATAAGGGTCCCGCTATGTCTCTCTTTCTATGCACCTACTCCGTATGCCCCATCCTCGCCTTGATCGATCTTGCATACTCGGTTGGGCTCATACCGGACGCTTGCTTGAACATCCGGGAAAAAGAATGAACACTCCCGTATCCGAGCTGCTGCGCAATCTCCGTATAGTTGCAGGTTTCTTCCCGGATGAGCAGCTTGGCCCTGTCGATTTTCAACCGGGTCCAATATTTCATGAGTGTCATTCCTGTCTGAGACTTAAACAACTCCTTGAGCCGGGTCTGGCTCAGATGAAACTGCCTGCTGAGTGTCTCTACCGTCAGAGGTGCTTCCAAATTTCCTTCCAAGCAGCGGATAATCCTCTCCGTCAATTCGGCTTGGCTGCGCTCTTGGGCAGGTGTGGACAACTGCTTAACAGCAGCGGCAGTGGAATGCCCGGACTCCAGCGGAGCACGTCTCATCAGTCTCAGCAGAAAGATTTCCAGGTAACAGCGAAACAATTGTTCCGCACCTTCCGGAGCCTCCTGTTTTCGCTTCAGCGGATATTCGAACGGAAACTCGAACGCATTCTCGCCTTCTTGTACAAGCTGAGCCAGGACATTGCGCTCCTCGTCTTCCAGCCGGATGACTTGTCCGCTCAAGATGTCCATGGCTGCTGAATCGCAATCAAAGGTCAGCACGATGACATTGGGAGCTGTGCCCGGGGCCGCCCGAAAGCGGTGAAACTCATTGGGACGGTGAAAAATAACCGTTCCCTGCTTCAGCAAATGACTCGCATGATCGGTCCATACTTCTATTTCACCTTTATCCACATAGAGAAACTCCCAGAAATTATGGCGTTCCCCCTGAAATACATAATCTTTGCCATGCTCAAAATAATACATCGTAATGATCCGGCTGATCGTCACAATCTGCTTCAGACACGTTCTCTGCATCCGGTTCAGCTTAGCCTCACGCTCATCCACTTTCATCCCCCCGGCTGTCTGGCTCTTAATATACGGCTTACTGCCCTTATATCGTTTGTTCGGGACAAAAAAACCGTCGTTTGAGACAAAGATAAATATAAATCCCTCTTTTATACTAACGGTAATAGCTTCACATTGAAAAAAAGGGGGACGCACGTCATGAAATTAGGTGTTATCGGGTACGGAGCCCGGATTCGTCACGTCATCGCAGAAATAACCAGACAGGACCCGGCCTGCCGGGTCACCGCAATAGCCGATATCCAGATGGAACCCATCCGCAGGGAGCTTAGCAGCAGCGGCCCCACAGACATCCGTTTCTACGACTCGCCGGACGCCATGCTGGAAGCGGAAGAACTGAATGGTGTTCTCATCGGGACCCGCTGCTCTTTGCATACGGCTATGGCGCTCAAAGTACTGGCCCGCGGTCTGCCGCTCTATCTGGAGAAACCCGTTGCCACCACGATGGAAGATTTGCTCTGTCTCAAGCTGGCCTATGAGTCTTCGCGTTCACCCGTCGTAGTCTCCTTTCCCCTGCGCGTTACTTCTATAGTAAAGGCTGTGAAAGAAATTATCGACTCCGGCAGAATCGGAACCGTAGAGCATGTACAAGCCGTCAACAATGTCCCTTACGGATCGGTTTATTACCAGAACTGGTACCGGGACGAAGCCGAGACCGGCGGACTTTTTCTTCAGAAAGCCACTCATGATTTTGACTATATCAATTATATCCTGGGAACTCGGCCGACTGCCCTGTGTGCCATGACTTCCAAGCAAATCTTCAAAGGCACGAAGCCTGCCGGGCTGAAATGCAAGGCGTGCAGCGACAACCGAACCTGTCCGGAAAGCACCGCTTTCCGGGAAGACCTCCCGCCGGAATGGGAATACTGCTGCTATGCGGAAGACACGGGCAATGAAGACTCCGGCAGTGCCCTGATCCGTTATGAGAGCGGCATGCACGTCTCGTATTCCCAGAATTTCTTTGCCCGCAGAGAGGCTGCCGCACGCGGTGCGCGTTTTCTCGGACATAAGGGGACGGTCGAGTTCGATTTCTATACCCGCATAGTAAAGGTGATCATGCACCATACACCACGGGTAGAGACGATCGAAATCGGAGCGGGTGAAGATCATTTTGGCGGGGACGCCTACTTAGCCCGGAATTTCACCGAGGTTATGCGGGGAGAAGCCGCCTCTGCCGCTACTTTAGATGAAGGAATCACCAGCGCGCTCCTTTGCCTGAAAGCCAAACATTCCGCGGAGACGGGCACTTTTCAGAACATTGCATTCGATTAGGCCGGATCACACTTATTCAATTTAATGGTCCAAGTTGTCTAGTAATTTCCAGCCGTTGCGAATATAATTGGAATAAATCTTCACTACTTACGGAGGAGTACGAAAATGAATGCCATCCAGAAAAAGATCCACGATCTTCACCACAACAAGCGTCCGCTGACGATGGAGCCCGAGTCCATTGACCGCTTCTGGGATGAGACACTGCTTAAATTCAAGGACAAGCCCCTAGAAGCCGAAGCCGTTCAGCGGGAAACCTTTATGGCAGGCGTGGATGCCTATCACGTTACCTTTCAGGGGTATGATGATACTCCGCTCAAAGGATGGTTTCTGGTCCCGTCTTTTCTGCAAAAGGAAACCTACCCCTGCCTCGTCTGTTTCCCCGGCTATACGGCCGATAAGGGGATTCCGGAGAGACACGCCTCCTGGCTGCTCCAGGGATTCGCGGTTTTTGCGCTGGATGTAAGAGGCCAGGGAGGAGAAACCGGCAACAACCTGGATTACGATGCGGGGACAAGTGTAGGCTGGATCACCCAGAATATTCTGGACAAAGAACGCTGCTACTACATGGCGATCACGATTGACGCATTCAAAGCCGTGGACTGGGTGATGAGCCGCCCCGAAGTCAACAAGGACAAGATCGCAGTCATGGGAGGCAGCCAGGGAGGCGGCCTGTCCCTGATTACAGGCGCGCTGCATGACAGCGTCTCCCTGATCATCGCCGACATCCCGAACATGTGCTATCTGGATTACGGCGTGCTCCACTCGGTCGGCTCGCTCAAAGAAGCGGCTGATTACGTTAAGCGAAATCCGGACCGGATGAGCACGGTCCTCGATACGCTCGCGCATTTTGATATCATGAATCTGGCTCACCGAATCCGGGTTCCCGTTCGCATGAGCGCGGGTCTCAAGGATATGGTCTGCTGGCCGGAAACGATCTTCGCCGCCTACAACCGGATCGTCTCGGAGAAGCATATCGACGTGCATCCGTTCTCGGGGCACGAAGTCAGCGAATGGCAGAAACGGAGCCATATGCGTTATCTGGAGGCGTGGAAAGAGAGCTGATCACAGCGTCCGCCGTTTCAAGAAGCACATAAAAGGACCTTCAAAACCACTCCAAAAGTGGAATTGAAGGTCCTTTTGATTCTCGCGCCGCTGCTGAATTTCCGGCTCTTCATCCCGGGAATCGCAGCTGTTTTCATACGACCTCGCCTCTGCTCTGAAGCGACTCTGTGTACAAGGCAATCTGGTCGACCGTACGAACGAGCTCCCTGGTTACATCGCCCAGTTTTTGCAATGCGACTGGCTCGATGGTCCCGCTTCCCGCATCAATCTGAACTTTATCAATCACAAGCTGATCCGGGAGCACATTCGCATAAACACCGCGCAAGACGGTACGGAGATTATTCAGCGCATTGATGCCCCCTTTGCCTCCTCCGGCAACCGCCACGATCACGGAAGGTTTTCCTTTGAAATGCGGGAACCCCAGGTAATCGAGCGCGTTCTTCAAAGAACCGCTGATTCCGCTGTGGTACTCCGGTGTGCAAATGATAAATCCGTCCGCTTGATCCGCGTAAGATCTAAGCCGCTGCACTTCCAGATGGCTCTCTTCGGATGGATCTCCCGCATATAAAGGAAGCGTATGAACCGCCACGTCAAAATTCAATACTTCCGTAGACGGCCCTTTAAGCAAGGTACGGATATTCGAGGCAATAATCCCCGTATTGGATTGTTTTCTTGCACTACCGCTAATAACCAAAATACGCATGCCAATTCCTCCTTGAAATAAGTCTGTATTTGTAATGGTAAACAGGAAATATTTGCCTGATAGCAATAACTATAATAAAATTGAGCACAGATTAATAATATCTATTTCGCTATGTATACATATACTCCAGTATATGAATAGGAAGGTGATTTCTATGGAAATGCTTCAACTCCGCTATTTTCTGACCGTTGCCAGGCTTGAACACATCACAAGGGCAGCGGAGGAGCTCCGTATTGCACAGCCTGCGCTGAGCAAAACCATCGCAAGACTGGAGGAAGATCTGGGCACCCCTTTGTTCGACCGGCAAGGCCGGAACATACGCCTCAATCCTTACGGCCGGGCTTTTCAGGCCAAAGCCCAGGCTGCGCTGCAGTTACTCGAAGAAGGCCGCAGAGAAGTGGCGGACATGGCAGGCCTTGAGCAAGGACGCATTCACCTGGCACTGTCTAACATGGAACAGATCAGAGACCCTTTAAAAGAGTTTCTATCCAGACACCCGCAGGTTCATTTTCACATTCTTCAAGCCTCAATGGAGGAGATGGAACAGCTTATCGAAACGAATGAAACGGACTTCTATATGACGGCGATGGCTCTTCACCATCCCGGCATCCGTCAGATGCCTCTATTAAAGGAGGAAGTGTACCTGGCTGTGCCCCCTGGACACCGTCTGGCCGGTAGAGGGAGTATTAACTTGATCGAAGCCGCTGAGGAATCGTTCGTAGGCTACAAAGAAGGGCATCCGCTGCGAAAAATGAATGACGAGTTTTGCCGTCATGCAGGCTTTATCCCCAAAGTGGTATGTGAAGTGGAAGACCCCGCCAGCATTGCGGATCTAGTCCGTTCCGGATTCGGCATCGCGTTCATCGGATCGTGTAAAAGCAGCGAGGATCTAAAGCTCATCAAACTATCCGTCAACAAACCGCTCTGTCAAAGGACCTTCCATATCGCCTGGCTGGATAACCGGTATTTGTCCAAGGCGGCCATTGCCTTCCGCGAGTTTCTCCTGCAGCATTTTGAGGGTCCACCCCGGCAAAGTCCCCGGACAAGAACAAGCTCATACTTTCTTGAAGAGGGAGCCCTGATCTGATCTGATCTGACCTGATCTGATCAGAAATCTCCGGCAGCACGACCTCTCATGAGAAGACCTCCGGGCGGATGACGTCCGGTCCTTTTTAACTGGTTCAGACACCTTGCCCTAAGGGTAATTTCATGAAAGATCAACTGAACTTGCACAAGCTAAAGGAGGATATCAACATGTCAGATAAACGCTTAGAAGGTAAAGTTGCCGTGGTATCGGGAGGCGGCTCAGGAATCGGCCAAGCATCGGCGATCCGTCTTGCGGAGCAGGGCGCTAAGGTCGTTATGCTGGACCGGACGCCCGAGAATGCGGAGAAAACCAAACAAACGATCGAACAAGCGGGCGGCGAGGCCATCGTGATCGCATGCGATATTTCGAAACCGGAGACGGTTGAGCAAGGATTCAAACAGGCGGCGGAGAAGTTCGGACAGATCGATATTGTCTTTGCGAATGCCGGGATCAACGGTGCCAAAGCCCCGATCGAAACACTCGCCGTGGAGGAATGGGACCAGACGGTTAACATCAACCTGCGCGGTACTTTTGCCACTGTAAAATATGCCATCCCTTATTTGAAAGAAAAAGGCGGCAGCATTATCATCACCAGCTCCATCAACGGAAACCGCGTCTTCTCCAACATCGGATTCTCTACGTATGCATCTACGAAAGCGGGTCAAGTCGCTTTTATGAAAATGGCCGCTTTGGAGCTCGCACGGTATAAAATCCGCGTCAATGCGATTTGTCCGGGAGCCATCGAGACGAATATTGATGACAACACGTATCCTTCGGATGATTTGAAGGAAGTGGAGATTCCGATAGAATTCCCGGAAGGCGGTCATCCGCTGAGAGACGCTCCAGGCAAGCCGGAGCAGGTCGCCGATCTGGTGCTGTTCCTTGCGTCGAATGAATCGACTCATATTACCGGTACCGAAATTTATATTGATGGCGCGGAGTCTTTGCTGCGCGGATAAAGATATGTAGAAAGGCCTTGTCCGTCTGCGGACAAGGCTTTCAGGCTGCACTCCTTATGCGGGAGCGCGGCTTTTTTATTTCCGCGCCTTGGTGCTCACCGGACGAATCTGCTTGCGGACTGCTTCCGGCAGAGGCCGGACATAAGCATGGTTGCCTTGGGGAGCAGCCCCTTTACTCCCGCCTGCTTTAAATGTGCCGCCTGGGGCCGGAGCGGCTACACGTAATCCGAATGTAGATAAGACACTGGCAATCGGTGTGCTGATCGAGCGGTTTCCGCTGCCTGCGAAGTTCAGCGCAGCTGCAAATCCGTCCCTCGTAATCCATACCGAGCCTGAATCGCCGCCTTGCGAGACAGGACTGCTGCCCACAACTACCGTCTGGTTGCGGAACAACAGAGTCGCATTGCCGACTTCCCTGTAAGGACCGACCAGCTGGTCCGTTCCGATACTTTCGACGACACCGCTGACAAACCCGGTGGTCCGTCCGGATTTAACGAAGCTCGCTCCCACGCGGTAGCTGAGCAGATGGCCCCGCAGCGTAATGAGCCGGCCTGAATTGATCAGATATCTCGGATTCAGAAGACTGTTGGTGATAGGCTGCGCGATAGCAGCGTCCATGAAGTTCACTCCGCCGATGCGGAAAGGAACAAACCTCACCGACACACCGATCCGGTCGCTTGCCTGCCCGCCATCCAAAGGCCCCGGCTGCAGAATATTAGCTGCAAACCGGTTGGCAGCTACAATTACATGATTGTTGCTCAGCACATATAATTGTCCATTTCGGATAGTGATAAGGCCTCCCGTTCCCGTAATTCCAAGCGAGCCGGTAATCCGGCCGATACTGACTCCTCCCGGAACCGGACGCAGACGACTGCGGAAGAACTCCGCCTTCACCCTTTTGCGGGGTGCCGCCCTGCGGCGGGACACGCTGCCTGATTGAACCTTCGAATGAGGTTTAAACGGATCCGTATTAATCAGACGGAAAGGAAAGCTCACACCAGCCTTTTGTAACATCGTACTTCTAATTTCAGCGGGTTTAACATTGGGATGCGAATAGACGATAATGGCCGCTCCACGGTCCGGTTTGTCCGGGTCCGCATAGCCTACCCCCACTCCATAAATACCAGGTTTGCGCAGCAGAGTGGGTGAAAGCTGGTTTTTGAGCCTCATCGTTTCATAGAAATTAGCCATGATCAGTCCCCCTATTCTAGGATGCTATCAATCTATGTCGATTGAACTGAGAGGGAACTAACTTCCGTCTATAGGACAGGCGAAATCGGCTGAAGCCGGGCCCTTTTTTTGATATAACGCAGTGTCCATACTGACATTGGAAAATATCTGACTGATTTCAGGGGTTGCAGGCAAAAGTACTGACAAAGCGAATTGACAAGTATGGAGAAAAGCGAGGCCTTAGTCGCATTGCGGTTTAAACTACTAAACTTAAAGTCAGAATTTTAAATTTGTATTGAAATGCAGGACACCAGTAAAAAGCATCCACATTCGGAATCGCCTCATCAAATTCATCTTCCCTTTGAAACCAC
The DNA here is from genome assembly GCF_009757775.1 of Paenibacillus lutrae. GTDB lineage: Bacteria > Bacillota > Bacilli > Paenibacillales > NBRC-103111 > Paenibacillus_F > Paenibacillus_F lutrae. The sequence continues at coordinate 166,992 of NZ_RHLK01000009.1, read as the reverse complement.
GGTTTATTAGGATTAAATTCCCTTACCTCCCTAAAGCAAAACCAACTATGACGCAGATCTTCTCCACCGTCAGACTTAAAGTCGGACCGTAGGCAGTACGCGCATATGTGAAATTCTACATGTAACTGATTTCTCAAATCTTGTAAGGCTATCGAAAAATCGTTGACTACCGCTGTATTATATTGTATCCCCTTGTAACTACAACCTAAACTAAAAAATAGCGTTTCCTCTCCCAAATCATCTGTTGATAAAAATATCTTTTCCTCGATAATTATTTTCTCCATCGACGCTTGGTTTGTTCTAATAAATAGGGCATCTTCTAATAGCAACGTAGAGTTTGTTTTCTTCAATAACTTCGTCATGCAATCGCAGTAATCCATGCCTTCAAAACAAAGGATTTGAGTATCTGTCGTAAGATGAAATTTAAACCCATCCTTATATTCCACAAATAGTCTTGCGTCCTCTAATTGACCATCTGCATATATGATCTTTCCGAAGCGAGATTTTTCATGATTCATATTCCCTTCATCCCTATCAATAAAAATAATCAACTATTGTCTCTTTAATTTCATTAAAGTGAGTAAGATCCCCCCAATACTCGCTCAGTTTATACCCTTGAGCCCATATTTCTATCCTTCTATGATCACCTTTTAGATAATTTTCAATTGCTTGATCCAAATCTAAAGTTACAAAAACAATTTTTTCTGCATCATCATTGGGATACTCTTTTACAAGATAAAAGTAAAAGACTTTTTGAAAAACTACTTCTGGTAACTCAATCGTAACTAGCAAATTATTTATTAAACTATTGCCCACAGCCTTCAAATTATTATCTGGCTGCTGAGAAATTAGTGTATTTAATGAGCTAAGTTTATTTTTCAAGTCATCTTTCAATCTATTATTGAGCATTTCTTACCTCCCTAGTATGCCACTCAGAGGATACGAACGTTAAGTCGGCTTCATTTTGTAAAAGACTATGTTATATCAAAAACTTGATATTTGATAAAACGCACATTCGAAGCCAAATGTAGCAGTACTACCCAATAGACGTGTGCCGGTTTCGAAAGTTTCGAAGGAATATAGCTAAATGACTGCCGGGCCCCTTTGAAAGATAACCAGACAAATTCAGTAGAGAAACGAAAACACCCGTCCTTTATTAGAATGAGTGTTTTCACTTACTAATCTATTTAATTCGCTGGAATATCTAACTCTTTACGTAATTCTTTCACTGTTTTTCCCGGTTGATCTTTGTTTAGATATGCCCGTTGTTCTTTTTCATACCTGGCAACTTTCTTCTCCAGTTCTTCAGCTTTCTTCAGATACTGACTATCTTTTGTCTCTTCCGCTATACGTTTTAGTTCACTTACCGAATCTTTCATACCAGCTATATGACTTCTAAGTTGATTCGCAAATTCTTCTTCACGATCGGGATCAACAATTCGCTCTACTTTTGCCACTTCCTTACCCAAATCTTTGAGCTCTTTACCAGCTTTAACCGTAGCCTCAATTTCTTCTGGTGTTTGATTCGGCATCTCGTTTAATTTCTTTTTCTTTGATTCAAATGCTGACTTTAAGTCATTCAGATTTTTGATGTGGTCTGCGTCCCCGAAAGCTGCACTGGCGGTTAAAAGACTGCCTCCGATAATACCTGCAGTGATCGCAATAACCGTTAATTTTTTTTTCATTTTTGTTCCCTTTCGTCTAATATGAAATTAATTGGCGGCCTGTTTAACAATTAATAGATATACGCAGGAAGCCGTGGCTTCATCCATTTTTCTCGCATGTACCATGCCTTACATATTTAGGACTTATACCCAATAGACGTGTGCCGGTTTCAAAAGTTTCGAAGGGGGCACAGTTAAATGCCAGCCGCAGCGGGTCCAGTCCTTTGTAGTTCTTGGCTGTTTTGAATAATGATAAAACACGGATCAGGATTGCTTATTACATCATTCAGGTCAATAATCTTGACATAGGCTTTAATAAATAGGATTCTATTGCAATCAATGTGGCAGACCTCACTTGGAAAAAATTTTTGTATGAAGGTTACGATTTTCTTTTTTTCCTTCTCACAACCAGCAGCGCCATTGCAGCAACAAGCACTCCGCCAACAAAAATGCCTGCTCCCGCATATGGATGTTTTAACAACCGGTGATACGCTCCGGTTATAGAAGCGAATGCGTTCGTATATCTCAGCCTGCTCATATCATCTTGATAGTCTGCTTCTACGAGCGGCTTCTCCCCTTGCCCGATTTGCTCTAAGACGGCACTCGCGCCAGACCATTCCGCCGTCAAGGAACAAGTGCTCGTCTGTAAGAATGGCAGTTCGTCATACCGGTTAGCAAAAACAAGATACTTCTTACCCACTTCGTATTCATTGCCGCAAGAGGCTGATCCGCCATAACTCGTGTTTACGATCACCTGATTCTCGGAAATCCCTTTCCATGCAGCGTCCACTTCAAATAAAACCGCGTTCTTATTCTCAAGAATACCGCCGCTTTCTATCACCTGTTTGCTTACTTCCCTTACTTTTCCCGAAAACACGGCATCCGTTTTTTGCAGCGCTTGAGCAGGATCCTGTTCATAGGCGCAGCTGCAACCGTAGGTTTTACCCGGATTAACAATCATCATAGAGACAAAGATAAATACAGATGAGAGTAGGAGTATGAATACTTTTTTTATAGATTTCCTCATACGAACCAGCCTTCCATATCTAGCAGTTATACCCAATAGACGCGCGTCAGTTTCAAAAGTTTCATGAGCTTCGAAGGGTTCAGTTCAGTTCAGTACCCGCCACAGCCGCATTCATTCCTGCATCACCACAAAACCGAACAGGCCGCCGGGCATATCCCCGGCAGCCTGTTTTCATTCTTTTGATCCTAACCTAACGCGTACTCGTCTTCTCTTGAATCCCTATCTGGTTATCCGGGATCAGCGTCCGTAAGTCCATACAGCAACAACCAGCCGCAGCAGCTCTTACGGCTGCCTAAGATGTACGTTCTCCCACTTATTCATCATCACCTCGTACACCTCTTCCAGAGGATAAGGCAGACTGGCTTGCGTAATATTGACCGTAGCCCGCACAAGTCCACGGTTCGCCTTCATGAGCATCCTTGTCATGCTTTTCTGCCGGGCCAGATAGGCTTCCGTGTCGTACAGGTTCAGGCCGATAAATCGCTGGCCCATGTAGTCATACAAGATAATTTCCTCGATATCCTGCCACGGGATCAAGCCTCCGCTAATGGCTGAAGAATTGTCGGTGACTCCTTCATCGTTAACGATCAGGGACGGCTTCTTGTTAAAAAGCTGGAAAACCAGATAAAGCAGACACAGACCGAAGAAAACAATACTTATGATTCCCACAACCATTAGAACCGCCGATTCTTCTTCATCGGTAAGCCCTACCCAGAACAGGAATCCTCCGGCTACTACAAAAGCCAGTGCAGCTATTACGAGAACGAATACTTTCTTGGAACTGGAATGAATGACCAATTCATTCTCATTATACGCCTCCAATATTCATGACCCCCTATAATTTACCTTTAAAAAGCGTATAAACCCAAACGGGTAAAGTTGAACCAGCCGCTGCTTTTTATTCACCCTAATGAATCAGGATAAATACATCCGGGTTTCGTACAACCGGGCGATCTGCCGGGAGGCTCCCTCCAGCACATCCTCATCCAGCCCCTCCAGTTCATGAAGGTGCTTTAATCTTTCCTCCAAGGTGATATCCTGATAGGCATACAGACTCCAATTGGTCAAATCCTCGATGGTTTCTTCGAGTTCAAGACGGCTGTACTTCAGGTAGGCTCTGTACAGATAGCAGCTGGCGAATCCCGGATCCAGCTCAAGGGCCCGGTTGAATGCCTTCAGAGCCGCGTCTTCTTCCCCCTCCAGACGGAAACAGGCAAGCCCGATATTATAATGGGCTGACGGACTGTCCGGATGAAGATGGCTGTACGCCTCCGCATAGTCCCGCGCCGTCTCATAATCTCCCATCAAATAACGCACATAGCCCCGCATGCTGAGCAGATCGGTATAGGAAGGGTCCTTCTCATATCCCCGGATGCAGTCTTGTTCCGCTTTCTCGAGTTCCTTCAAATCAATCAAACACTTAGCCCGGCTTTCATAATAAACCGCATAATCCGGCGTAAGCTCAATCGCCTTCCCGAAAGAGGCCGCAGCCATTTCCAGCTCCCTCATTTCCTGCAGAACGTGTCCCATGGCATGGTGGTAGCTGCTGCTGCCTTGGACTGATGCATCCAGCTCGGCCGCGTAATGCAGATCCATCAGCGCTTCATCATAGCGGGACTCCATATAATAGGCGAAGCTCCGCTTGGAGCGCAAGTCCGCCCGGTCTTCCCGCTCGATGGCTTTGCTGTATGTTGCCGCAGCCGGTCCATATTGTCCCATCTCGGAGAGAATAGCAGCGCGCTGCATCTCATTCAGCGGGTCATCTTCCTCCAATTCGAGAAGATGTCCGTTCACATCCAGCGCCCGCTGGTATTGGCCTGTCTTGGCATAGGACTCGGCCAGCCAATAACAGATGAGCGGATTATCCGGGTCCTCTTCATACAAATGCTCCAGCATGGGAAGTGCTTTGTCCTCTTGCTGCCGGGACCGGTAAATCAGAATTTTCTCGAAGGAGACGTCCGGCTCATCCGGATCTAACTCTGCAACCATGTCCAGATCCGCCTCTGCCAGTTCCCATTGTTCCGTATACCGGTACAGGATGGCACGTTGCATGTACAGATCGGATCTATCCGGAAATAATTCCATCGCAAGATGGATGATTTCCAGTGCCGCTTCATAATCTTCCATCTTGATGTAGATCCCCGCCAGATCTTTGCGGAACCCGCACGTACGCTCCACTTCCTCCCGGAAAGTACGAAAGGCTCCCGATCCGAATCCCGTCCTGAAGTAAACCTCACGTTCCCCCCTGTCGGAGATGTACTCCCATTCGGCCTGCATATCGACGGCTTTTCTCATATAAGAAGCAGCCTCTTCCGCCTTGCCTTGAGCCATCAGAGATTTAGCCATCCGGTAGCTGAAAATCGGAATTTCCTGATTCTCGAAGCTGAGCACTTTCCGGAACGTCTCTTCCGCATTCCCGTAATCCCCATGATCCAGATAACAGACACCCAGCTCATAATATGTCGATACGACTGAATTTGCAGGCTCCCTGAGCACACATTCCTTCAAATCCCGGATTGCTTCTTCATACCGGTTCAAATCCAGGTAACACAATCCTCTTGTATACCAATACATATAGGGATCGGGATTAATCCGGATCGCCTCGTTCAGATCCTCTATCGCCTCTTCTTCCCGGTTAATTTCTCTTAGAATATGGGCGCGGCGTTCATACGCATGATCAGACCGGGTAGATTGAATGATTCCGCTCAAATACGTCAACGCTTTCTCGATATGTCCCAGCTCATAATACAGGTCCGCCACTCTCACCTGCTCTGAAAGCTCCAGTGAATCGTACTTCACCTTCTCATAAGCTTCGAGAGCTTTGGGCAGATTTCGATCCTTTAAATACTTCCTGCCATTTCTCAGATGAACAAAATCAAAAATCCCCACCCTGCAGCCTCCTTCTATTTATCTGTCTATTTATCTACCTGCACATACGGCACCGCCCGGACCAAGTTTCATATAAATTCCTCAAAACAATGGATAAAGTAGGAAGCAAGGACTCCCCCAAAGCGGGCGTGTAAAAGAACGCCAGAAGACAGATGTCCCCTAACGTTCTAAACTATCCGGTTCTGAGTTAGACGAAGAATAGACAACCCTAATCTTAAGGTGAATAAAACTCTTCAATTAATATGTAATTTTTGTCATATCTCTCTTATACCATACCGGAGAATACTAGATGACGTCAATCCTAAGCTGATCCGTAAGAGATTAACACTTCAGCCCGCTTCCAATCGCAATCCCCCCTGCAGCTTTACACACTGCTTAGATAGCGATAACCTAAAAGAAGAAAGCTTTGATGCCACATTCAAAGATAACCAGCCTTTTAACTAAAGGAGACACCGCTCATATGAATGCATACTCAGAAAAGCGGGACCAAGAGCAGCCTGGTCCTGCGCAAAGCAGCCGCATCCTGATCATGACTCCGGTTGCGGCCGAGCAGGAAGCCGTACTTCGCGGCCTGCAGGGCGAGCCCCGGTTCGACGTGGCGATAGCCGGCGTCGGGCCTGTGGCCGCCGCCATTGCTACCACGTCCGCGCTGGCCGCAGGCAGCTACGGCTTAGTCATCAACATGGGCATCGCCGGAGGCTTCCAGGGCCGGGCGGAGATCGGGTCGCTCGTAGTATCGAGCGAGATCATCGCAGCAGACCTGGGAGCGCAGAGCCCGGACGGGTTCATCAGCCTGGACGAGCTCGGCTTCGGCACGGCCCGCGTCCCCGCCCATGCCGCTCTTGCCGGCCGGGTCGCGGAAGCTCTGCGCGCAGGCGGCCTTCCGGCCGGCATGGGCGCCGTGCTCACACTGTCCACCGTCACAGGGACAGCAGAGGCCGCGCGGGAGCTGGCCGCCCGTATCCCCGGCGCTGCCGCCGAAGGGATGGAAGGCTTTGGCGTAGCCAGCGCCGCCTATAGCAGCGGAGTCCCCGCGCTCGAAATCCGCGCGATTTCGAACGCGGTAGGTCCGCGCGACAAAGCCGCGTGGCGGATCCAGGATGCTCTCGCCGCGCTCGAACAAGCAAGCTCAATTTTACGGGAGGTCCTATAAATGAAAATCGCTTATTCTCCATGTCCGAATGACACCTTCGTATTTCACGCGCTGGTTCATGGCCTGGTGCCCGGTGCACCTTCATTTGACGTGACTTACGCGGATATTGATATAACGAATACTCTGGCGGCTGAGCCCGGCGGTCCTGAAATGATGAAAATCTCTTACGCCGCCCTGCCCTGGGTGCGGCCGGAATACGCGCTGCTCCCGTGCGGAGGAGCGCTTGGCCGGGGCTGCGGACCGCTGGTGCTGTCCAAAGGCTCGGCAGACCCCGCCTCGCTGTCCGGCAAGCGCGTTGCCGTTCCGAGCGAGCGGTCGACCGCCTACCTGCTGTTCCGGCTCTGGGCTGCGCAGCAGGTGCCCGGCGGCGTAGGCGAGATCGTCGTAATGCCGTTCCACGAGATCATGCCTGCCGTCCGCGACGGCAAGATCGATGCGGGCCTCGTCATCCATGAGGCCCGCTTCACCTACCCGTCGTACGGCCTCGACCTGCTGACCGACCTCGGCAGCTGGTGGGAGTCCGATACGGGGCTGCCGATCCCGCTGGGCGCGATTATCGCCCACCGCTCGCTGGATCTGGCGGCCATCGCCGGATGGATCCGTTCCTCCGTCGAGTACGCGTGGGCCCATCCCGCAGCGTCGCAGGAGTACGTGCTCCGGCACGCGCAGGAGATGTCCGCCGATGTGGCCGAAGCTCACATCGCGCTGTACGTCAACGAATTCACCCGGAACCTCGGTGAAGACGGCTACGCGGCAGTCGAAGCTCTGCTCGGCAGGGCGGCCAGGGAAGGGCTGGTGCCCGCCATGGATTTGCGGGCGCTGCGTCTGGATTCACCGGCCGAGCAAGGATGAGTCCAAGAATGAGTTCAAAAATGAGTTCCAGGATGAATTCGGGCATTGCCTGAACTCACCAATCCGACAAACGAATCTTCAACAAGGAAATTCACAATTCACAACAAGGAAAAGGATCGCCTTCGTCATATGCAATGACTTGGGACGATCCTTTTCCTTGTTTATATGATGTGCACTTGAACTTGCACATCCACTAGCATTCTTACCTCTTAAACAACCGGGAACCATCCTGGTGTATGGATAATGCCATTCCACAGCGGCCCTGGAATAACCAGGCGTTCCTGGTCTTCTCTGCTCACCGTTACCCGGATTTCGGACTCCCGGCCTTCCTCCACTTTCTGTACCCAATCCGGCTCCATAATCAGCTCGCGGCCCAGCGCAATTAGAGGAACGCCCGTTGCTAATGCTTGCTGCGCCTCATCCGCACTATGAATCGAACCCACACCGATAATGGGCACACGGTCTGCCGCCAATTCCTTAATTATCTCTATGCGGGGTCTGTCCGTGTCCGCACCGCTTCTCGGAGTCGACCAGAAGTCCATCAGGGATACGTGCAGGTAATCCAGGTTTTTATCTGCCAGTGCATCCACCAGCTTGAGCGTATCGTCCATGGTAATGCCCGGAGTCTCTGCTTCTTCTGGGGAGAAACGATAGCCTACGAGGAACGGGTGCTTCGCATGCTCGGCCACGACGCGGTTCACTTCATCGACAATCGCCAGCGGGAACGCCATCCGGCGCTCTACGCTGCCGCCCCACTTGTCTTCTCTACGGTTGGAGTGCGGGGAGAAGAACTGCTGGATCAGATATCCATTCGCTCCATGAATCTCGATCCCGTCATAACCCGCCTCGATAGCACGTCGGGTCGTCTCGCCGAAGTCCCGGATAATCGCTTCAATCTCCGATTCAGTCAAAGCTCGGGGAACCGGGCTTCCGGCCTTTTCCTCCGCAACAGCACTAGCGCTCACGATGTCACCGCCCGGTACCAGCTCCGGAGGGCAAGAACGGCCGCCATGGAATATTTGGAGGACTGCCTTCGCTCCCTTCTTCTGGATAGAAGAAGCCAGCCGCTTCAAGCTTGGAATCATTTCATCCCGGTCCCCCGCGAATTCACCCGGGAAGCCTTGGCCGTTTGGCGTAACGAAGGTACAAGCTGTAATAACCATACCCGCTCCGCCGGATCTGCGCTCATAATAAGCAATCTCCGCATCCGATACCGTTCCGTCTTCATTGGACGAATAGTTCGTCATTGGAGCCATGACCACGCGGTTTTTAAGTGAAATGCCTTTGTTAAATGTGAAGTTCTCGAATAAAGGTGCATATTTGGTATTCAAAGTTTGGCCTCCTCAATCTATGTGCAAATAAGTCTGATCTTGGAATGTAAAGCTCTAGACACCCTCCGGCCAGCCTCAATCAACCATGTTTCTGAATGCAGACGGCTTTGTGGATACGCTATGACTGTTATTTTATTAATAACAGTTCGCAATGTCAAGAGAAGTTCCTGCCCTGCGCCTCAAATGCCCGTAAATAAGCCGATATGCCTTATTAGCTGTTTGCTTTCATATACCCCGGACCGTATAATAATGGTTGGAAAGACCGTTCTGATTGTATACATGATTTCTGCCCGAAGCGGGTTCCACCGGAGCCTGCCCCATGGCTTTACCTTATATAACCAACCGGAGGTGCTCGTTTAAATGAAAGTTGAAATCTGGTCTGATTTTGTGTGCCCGTTCTGCTATATCGGCAAACGCCGTTTTGAGGAAGCGCTGGAGCAATTCGCCCACAAGGATGAAATCGAAGTCGTCTACCGCAGTTATGAGCTGGACCCGAATTCCCCGCGTGATATCAATCGTAGTATGGCCGAAATACTGGCTTCTAAATACGGAATGAGTATCGAGCAGGCAGAGGCCGCCAATGCCAATATGACAGAACAAGCTGCCGGGGTCGGACTGACTTACCGGATGGACACGCTTATTCCTACGAATACGTTCGATGCTCACCGCCTGGCGCATTACGCCGGCCAGCACGGCAAAGCGCATGAAATGACCGAACTTCTGCTCAAGGCTTACTTCACCGATAACCAACATCTCGGCGACCGGGATACGCTTGCCGCATTGGCGGCGGAGATCGGACTGGACAAGAACGAAGCAGCCCAAGTTCTCGCAGGGGACCAGTTTACGCAGGAAGTCCGCGCGGACGAACAGGAAGGCGCTGACCTTGGAATCAGCGGGGTCCCTTTCTTCGTGATCAACCGCAAATACGGCGTATCCGGCGCACAGCCTAGCGAAGTGTTCGTACAAGCCCTGCAAAAAGCATGGGATGAAGTAAAACCATCCCTCACCCTGGTGAACGATGCTTCCAGCGAAGCGGCGGATGAAGCTTGCTCAGACGGCGTCTGCGGCGTTCCTCCGAAGAAATGATGGCACGTTAAATTTTAGCAGCGATAAAGATCACGTAATCTTTTCCTTACACCTAACACCTAACATCTAACATCTAACATCTAATTCTGATCCAAATACCTTCAATAACGAGCTCTCTCGCTGCCGTAATGCGGGAGAGCTTGTTTACATGTATCCCGCTTGCGCTGTGCTGCGGGTAACATTTGCATCTTCTCGGGCGGTAATGTTACATTATTTAACAGATCGCACTGCTGCGAATTCATCTCTCCCTATTAACTTGCCGAAAGGATTGGAAGAATGCATGGAGCAAATAGAGACAAAAACACCCGCACCTACAAAGAAGAATGAAGTTTGGGAATGGACTCGGGCGATTCTTATTGCCGTCATTTGCGTGGTCGTCGTCCGCTGGTTCCTGTTTGCCCCATTTATCATCAACGGGGACTCGATGGAACCTAATTTCTCCGAGGACGAGAAATTAATCGTGAACAAAGTCCTCTATAACTTTGCAGAGCCCAAACGCGGCGAAGTGATCATTTTTCATGCGAATGAGCGAGAAGATTACATTAAACGGATCGTTGCCCTGCCTGGCGAGAAGGTCAAAGTCGAAGGTGATCAGGTTTACATCAATGGCGAACCGCTGGACGAGCCTTACCTGAAAGAAGCCGTTGCCAGCGCCGCAGCCAGCGGCAAGACTTATAACAATCTGAATTACCCGGAGCAGACGGTACCGGAAGGAACTGTCTTCGTACTTGGCGACAATCGTCCCGGCAGTAAGGATAGCCGCAGTAGCAGTATCGGTTTTATCCGGAACGATACGATCATCGGCCGAGCCGATCTCGCTTTCTGGCCGCTGGGCAAATTCGGACTGATCTCCCACGAGTAGGCAAATCTCACAGGAGCCCATGGCGAACTTCAGCCGGGCTTCATGAATTTAAGCTCAATTAAGCTCGATGCTCGATGCTCGTTTAGGCTCGCCCTTCATAGAACCAACCTTCCCGATTCAAAAAAGACACAGAAGCCGCTTGGCTTCCTGTGTCTTCTTTGGGTCTTGGGCTTCAACAGCAGTTGTTAAGCACACACGCCATTGTTCATGCCCCTTAACCGTTAGCAGGAACGATATTTTTCCCATAAAAAATCTCGTCCATTTCCAGCTTGAGACTTTCCGTAATTTCCTGCTGCTCCTGCGGAGTCAGTTTATCCTTGGTGTATCCGAACAAGTAGTTGTTGAGATCAAATTTACGCAGTTTACATTTCGTATGGAAAATATTTTCCTGATACACGTTGACGTCGATCATGTCATACGTATCTTTGACGTTATCGGGAATATAATTCTGGATCGAAGTGATTTCATGGTCGATAAACAGCTTGTGGCCGTGAATGTCTCTCGTAAAACCGCGTACCCGGTAATCCATCGTAAAGATGTCCGTATCGAAGGAATGAATCAGATAATTGAGCGCTTTAAGCGGAGAAATCTCTCCGCAGGTCGACACATCAATGTCCGCGCGAAACGTACTGATCCCTTCATCCGGATGATACTCGGGATACGTATGCACGGTGATATGGCTCTTATCGAGCTGCATGACCACGTTGTCAGGCAGCGGTCCCGGCGATTCGTCAAACGATTCCGTCGGCACTTCTATCACAGGGCCTTCCGAGACGAGCATCGTCACACTCGCTCCTTGAGGCACATAGTCCTGCTGAGCGGTGTTCAGAACATTCGCGCCGATAATATCGGTTACGGTGTTCAGAATTTTCGTCAGCCTCTCGGCACTGTACTGCTCGTCAATATATTCAATATACGCTTCCCGCTCTTCCTTCGTCCGCGTATAGCAGATATCGTACATATTAAAGCTTAATGACTTTGTAAGATTATTAAAGCCATGTAAAGTAATCCGCTGTTCATGAGTTAATTTCATTCTAATTCCCCCGATCCCTAGGTAATGGCTTTTGTCTCCCGTAATAAGCTCATGTATAAAAATCGACAAATTCGCCGTATAAGAGCTATTTTTATTTTTACCCATTCTCATTAATAAAAAACATCTGTGGCTGAAAGCACAGCCAAATCCCCTCACCCTCTTTCTTCGATCTACACAAAAAAACACCGCAATGTCCGACAACATTGCGGTGTTCGTAGTACAGCGGGCGAATACGGCAGCACCTTAAGAAATCCACAGCCCCTGCTCTTTCAAGATTCTCTCTTCATAGTAATCGAATACATTGCGTATAGCCTCTGCGCGGCCGTTCATTTCTTTGCGCTTGGCAAAATATTGCGCCGCCATCACGGTGGAATGCTCCATATACGTTCTAATCCGGAGTTTGGATACCTCCTGCAGTTCACTCTCATGCTCGATAAGCTCAAATAACTCTTGAGCCTCTTCCTTTTCTCCCGCCAGGCTGAGCAGCACGATTTCTTCACACAAGATAAGCATCCCCATAATTCTCTCGCGGCGCTTTAGAGTATTTTCCTCGAATCCCTCCCTGATCACGGCAATAAAATTAATCCGGTTAATCCCATTCTCCCCGCTGATCTGACTGAAATATTTGGCATAGTAAAGAACAGCCAGATCGTCGAAATTGTCGGCGATAGCCTTTTTGTTGGGAATATATTTATTGAATAAATACCTTTCGGACTCTTCCAGTAAATAGGCCAGACTTTTCTCGCGGGGCACGGGTACCGAGTACAGCACATTCCAGTAAAAAAGCAGCGCTTTGGACGGATCAGACATTTTACGCGCCATTCTGCCATCTGAGAACAGCAGGGTCCCTCCTCCGTAAACGAGAGATATTATCCCAAACATCGTGACGAATAAGGTATCGTAGCTTGCTTTGATAACAGTTAGAGCCAACACTCCCGTCAGAATGCTGACAACCGGCCCCAGAATGAAAATGATAGACTGCTTCGCATTATTCGCCCGGTAAGATTCATCGTCTTGAAATTCCGCTACATCGACCAGCACATGGCCTATCCAATAAAAATTTTTCATCGAAAAATACATTTTCTTGTCCAAGACCGATAGAGTAAACGGTCCTAACCGGAAATAAACCACCTTCCTGCGTGTAATAAAAGCCCCTATGACGTGTCCCGCCTCATGAATGAACAGGGCGGCAGCGGCAGCAGCGGCGAATGCCAGAACCGCTGACAGCGCCTCCAATAAATCTACCCGGAATAATAGAAGCAGTACGATAATGACCGCTAGGAAAATAAGAAGTTTTGTTGATTTTTTAGTCATAGCTCTCTCCTTTGCGTATAGACAAGACTTGCGCCTTGGGGATCGGCGGATTCCTTCTTGTACAATAGCGATATTTTACCATATGTTGAAAAAGCATTTCAAAGTTTGGAAGCAAAAAACTTTATCACGTTAATTAATTATAGTACAAAAATACCCCGAGTCACTTTGTTCAGTGACCGGGGGCAGCGGGATAGATCAACATCCGCTCGCAAAGAAGCAGACCTATTCGATAATCAGCATCGTTCCAATTAAATGTGTCCTTGATTCCAGCCCGATTAGTTGTTAACGTTAACTTCCTCTGCCGTCATAGATCGGAGATACGGACCGGTGATCTCCAGCATCAGACACCGCTGACCTCTGCGCCCGCCTCAGCCAGCTGCGCCCTCTTCGTAAAGTGTCCGGCTGCCGGCCTCTCCAGGCCAAGATGCTCGCGCAGAGTCCTCCCGCTGTAATCGCTTCGGAACAAACCGCGGTCCTGCAGAATCGGCACGACCTTGTCCACGAAATCATCCAGATGCCCGGGAAGCACGGGCGGCATGATGTTGAAGCCGTCGCAGCCGTACTCCTCGAACCAATGCTCCATCAGATCCGCCAGCTGCTGCGGCGTGCCCACGAACTGGAGGTGGCCTCTGGCTCCGATGAGCCGCTTGCCGATCTGCCGGATCGACAGCTGCTCCCGCCGGGCCGTGTCCATAATGAGCTGGACACGGCTTTTCATCCCGTTGGAGGCGCCTACGGGATCGGGGATCTCAGGCAGCTGCCCGTCAAGCGGATAGCCGCCGAGGTCGAAGTTCAGCAGACCGGACAGCATCAGGACAATCGTATCGTCCGGGATGAGGTCCTGAAGCTGCCTGAAGCGAAGCTGCGCTTCTTCTTCGGTGTCGCCTATGACCGGCGACAAGCCCGGCATAATCTTCAGGCTGCCGGGCAGCCTGCCATGCTCCGCCAGCTTGCCGTTTAAGCCGGCGTAGAATTCCTTCGCCGCAGCCAGCGACTGCTGGGCGGTGAAGATGACTTCGCCGAAACTGGCGGCGAAGTCCTGCCCCGGGCCGGAAGACCCGGCCTGGATGAGGACGGGATAGCCCTGCGGAGGCCGCGGCACGTTGAGCGGCCCGCGTGTAGAATACCACTGCCCGCTGTAATCGGCAGGGGTGATCCGCGCCTCGTCGGCGAACTGCCCCGACTGGCGGTCCAGGATGAGCGCATCATCCTGCCAGCTGTCCCACAGCCGGGTCGCCGCTTCCGCGAACTCGCGGGCCATCTCATAGCGGAGACCGTGCTCCGGATGCTTCCCGCGCCCGTAGTTCAGCGCCTCGACATCCAGCTGCGAGGTGACGATGTTCCAGCCTGCACGGCCGCCGCTGATGTGGTCCAGCGTTGCGAACTTCCGCGCCACATTGTAAGGCTCATTGTATGTCGTTGACACTGTAGCCGTGAGACCGATCCGTTCCGTCACGACCGAGAGGGCCGACAGCAGCGTCAGCGGCTCCAGCATTCCTGCCGCGGCAGGACCGACGTTCTGTGCGTAGAGCAGATCCGCAAAGAAGATCATATCGAATTTGCCGCGCTCGGCCGTCTGCGCCAGCCTCTTGTAAAAGTCAAAATCGAACAGCTTCTCAACGCCTGAGTCAGGCTGACGCCAAGCTGTATGATGATGGCCGGTGTAGTAAAGAAATGCACCCAGGTGAAGCTGTCCCTGTCTGCGGCCGGCCCGCTTGGGAGAGCTGTGCTCCCCTGAAACCCCTGTTTTACTAACCCTATCTTCGCTCCCGCCGCTTTTCTTCCATTCGCTCATCCCATTACCCTCTTCCTTGTATACATTAATTTTACTATTCCAACCGGTTTAATAGACTTTAGAGTATAAAAAAAGAGACCCAGCGGCTGCCTCAACAGGCACAGCGCGCTAAATCTCCAGTTGTCTGGTAGAAATACCGTCTATTTCATATACCAAGTTTCACATGACGTTATTGTAACGAGACTTGTGAAAAGCTGTCAATCGAATTTTACGCCTGCTGCCGGCCTGCCCCTCTCCCAGCATAAACAGTTATCCGGCGGATATGTCCCGTTAACTGATCTCGCGTAACTGCTCTCGCGCCCATTAACCTCTCTTTATGTCCACGCCCAGAAAAAACCGTCTCGTTCCCAGGCCACTTTGCCGCCATGCAGTTTGCGGAAAGCTTTGATCACATCTTTGGATAGGGATGCATTTCCGTTCTCGTTCACATAAACAAAATGCTCGCCAAAATGCGATTTGATATGAGCTATCGCCTCTTCTTGTCTGAGAATTCCCTTGAACTTCGTTTCGTTAACCATCCATTCCGCAACCTCTTGAGGTGTGATTTCCACAGGTACCCACTCCTTATCTGTATCTAAAGTAACAGGTCAACCGCTGAAATGCAAAAGTCCGGATTTGCCTGCATCACTTCCGCTTTTGCACTATGAAGATGCTCATAAGCATACTAATTGTCCGAACGATTCTGAAAATACCGCTTTTGAATATCCGCACGACTAAGATGCTCCATCAGAGGCAGGCCTAACGGTTAACCGCACACTCCTTACCGCCTCGTCACCAACTTCCTTACGCCCGCGACTTGATTTCGGCCTTCAAATGCTCCGCAGTCTCCTGCACGCTCCTGCCGCCAAGATCGCCCTCGCCTCTTTTGCGGATCGAGACCGTGCCCTGCGTCCGCTCATTCTCACCGACAATCAGCATGTAAGGGACTTTCTCCATCTGCGCTTCGCGGATCTTGTAGCCGAGCTTCTCGCTGCGGCCGTCTACTTCGGCGCGGATACCGGCATCCAGCAGCTCTTTCCTCACCTGCAGCGCATAGTCCAGGTAATTATCGGACACCGGCAGGATCTTGGCCTGTACCGGTGCGAGCCAGAGGGGGAATTGTCCGCTGTAATGCTCCGTCAGGATTCCGATAAACCGGTCAATGGAGCCGTACACGGCGCGGTGAATGACCACAGGCCGGTGTTTCAGGTTATCCTCGCCGATATAGGACAGCCCGAATTTCTCCGGCATCTGGAAGTCCAGCTGGATGGTAGCGCACTGCCAGCTCCTCTTCAGCGCATCCCGGATATGGAAATCAATCTTGGGACCGTAGAACGCTCCGTCTCCTTCGCTGAGCCGGTACTCTGCTCCGCGGCGCTCCAGCACGTTCTTAAGCGCATTCTCGGCTTGATCCCACAGCTCTTCCGAGCCCATGGAATCTTCGGGGCGGGTAGACAGCTCCATCGAATATTCGAAGCCGAACACCTGATAGAACTGGTCGATCAGCGAGATGACGCGGGAAATTTCTTCTTCAATCTGATCCGGCCGCACGAAAATATGTGCATCATCCTGACAGAATGTGCGGACACGCATCATGCCGTTCAGAGCGCCGGACAGCTCGTGCCGGTGCACCTGGCCGAATTCCGACAGGCGGATCGGCAGCTCCCGGTAGGAATGGAGGCTGTTTTTGAAAATAAGCATATGGCCCGGGCAGTTCATCGGCTTCAAAGCAAACTTCGTCTCATCGACATCCGTAAAATACATGTTGTCCCGGTAATGATCCCAATGGCCGGACTGCTCCCACAGCCGCTGGTTCATCATGAGCGGAGTGCGGACTTCCTCGTAATCCTGCTTCGCCTGAAGTTCCCGTGAGAAGCTCTCCAGTTCGTTGCGGACAGCCATTCCGCCCGGCAGATAGAACGGCATTCCCGGCGCTTCCTCCGAGAACATGAACAGGCCCAGTTCCTTGCCGAGCTTGCGGTGATCCCGCTTCTTCGCTTCTTCGAGCAGATTCAGATGCTCATCCAGTTGAGCCTTCTTCGGGAACGCCGTTCCATAGATGCGCTGCAGCATCTTGTTGTCCGAATCGCCGCGCCAGTAAGCACCCGCCACATTCAGCAGCTTGAAGGCTTTAATCCGGCCGGTTGAGGGCAAATGAGGTCCCCGGCACAGGTCCAGAAACTCACCCTGCTCATAAATCGTAAGGACCGCCTCCTCCGGCAGATCACGGATCAGCTCCAGCTTCAGCGGGTCGTTCTTCGCTTCAAAAATTGCGGCGGCTTCTTCACGGCTTACTACCCTGCGCAGAATCGGGAGATTCTCCTGGACAATCTTCCCCATCTCCTGCTCGATAGCAGCGAGATCTTCCGTAGAGAGCGGCTTTTCTATATCCATGTCATAATAAAATCCATCGTCAATGACGGGCCCGATTCCAAGCTTTACCGACTCTTCCCCGTAAATACGCTTGACCGCCTGTGCCATCAAATGCGCCGTGCTGTGCCGGTAAATCTCAAGCCCTTCCTTGCTGTCCAGCGTTATAATCTCAAGCACGCTGTCTTCCTCAATGGGACGGCTTAAATCCGCAAGGACACCGTTCACCATTCCCGCCACGGCTTGCTTCTTCAGACCGGAACTGATCGATCCTGCGACTTGCTCAATCGTCGTGCCGCGCGCGAACTCCCGAATATTTCCGCTTGGCAGCGTCACTTTGATCCACATATCCATTCCTCCAGATTAGGGTTATTTGAACGCAAAAAAACGCATCGTCATCCCAAGGGACGAGTGCGTTCAGCTCGTGGTTCCACCCTAATTTGACCCCTCTGGTCCAGCGCCGGTCAACCGGCTTCTCTATCCATAAGGGTCCTCATCAAGCATCCGTTAACGGGGATAAGGCGGCGCTGCTTAATTGCTCTGCTTACACGAGCAGCAGTTTCAGCAGCACGGCTGCAAAGGGGTAATTCCGTCATCAGTCGCTGAAGGGGTTCGCAGCCTGGGCCCCTCTCTCTGTGCAGCCGGGTAACGGAATGTTGTCTCTGGTCAATGCCGGGTTGATCTATCTTGGGGATCATTATATAGTTCGACAATGTGTCAGGTCAAGAGCAAATTATCGGAGCACTATTTTCTTAACTCATCCCAGACCCGGTGGAATCTTCCGTCATTCTTCTCTTTACAGAATTTCCAATATCCTTCAGAATCAGGATAAGGGGAAGCCACAACGGCTTTGTTTGCCCCGGAGACTATATCTGCTGGAGGAGTGATCCCATGTCCAAGAAGATCCTTTTCATTACAGGCGATGCCGTCGAAGCTCTGGAAATTTATTATCCCTATTATCGCTCGCTGGAAGAAGGTTATGAAGCGGTCATCGCTTCACCGGCCAAAAAGGTGCTGAACACGGTCATTCACGATTTCATCGGATGGGATACATACACCGAGAAACAAGGATATTTGCTCGAATCCCATGTTTCTTTTGCCGATGTGGACCCTGCCGAATTCGATGGTCTTATCATACCTGGGGGCCGGGCTCCCGAGTACATCCGGCTGGATGAGAACATTCCGCGCATCTTGAGTCATTTCTTCGAGAACAACAAACCCGTCGGCGCAATCTGCCATGCAGCGCTTGTTCTTGCCGCTTTGAAAGACAACCGGTACTTCCAGGGGCGTACGATGACGGCCTATACGGCCTGCCGTTATGACGTGGAAAGTCTGGGTGCAACCTACACGACAGATCCGCTGCACGTCGACGGCAACATTGTGTCGGGCCACGCCTGGCCGGATCTGCCGGGATTTATGAGGGAGTTCCTGAAATTGATCAGAAATTAAATGAGTACATTAATTAGTCTGAATACATTAATAAAAACCAGTGCCTGCAGGCGCTGGTTTTTATTCGAATTTTGCTGAAATATAGGCAAATCTTGCGGTTTTCACAATATACAATCTCTCAAAATTGTGCTAAATAATAAGCATATTCAATGGGTCTGCTATAAATAAGTTTCTTATGTTTAAATCGTTTCAAATCATGATAAATATTTTTTTGGGGTTTTCCGTTCATTTCAATAATCCATAACTTCCCCTGCTCATCCAGGACAAAATCCACACTCAGTTCTCCCAATGATCCCGTAATAGTTTCTGCTTCTTTAGCAGCTCTCACACTTACCTCCGACAGAGTTTTGAGGGTTTCGTCCATTTTTTCCGTTGAAAATAATTTAGAAAAAATTTCTGCAGCATCGCAGACAGATTTACACATACTCGTGTTAAAGTAATCGTCGTAAGCGACTCTTGATGTCAAGGCAGACACCGTCCATTCTCCAAGAATGCCTTTCTGGACAAGGACCCGGATATCAAAATACTGATGACCAAGCCGGCTCGTACGGATTCCTTGCTGGACCATATATTTCCCTGGGCTGAGCAGTTCATTTAATTTATCCTGAATGTCTTCATTCTTCCTGCAAATAAATCTTGGAGCCAGGCTGTGCATAGAGATGTGAATATCCCCATATTCCATTCGTTCAAGCCGGTAAACGGATTCCCCCTTAGATCCATACAAAGGCTTAATATACAGAAGTTTATATTGCTCCAATAGTTTTGATATATTCACTTCATGATATAAAAATGAATCGGGTACATAAGGATTAATATTGGACTGTTTTAACAGGTGATAGAAGTCCCATTTATTAAATGAATTAATACTGTTGAAACATTTATTCCTGCCGATTGTTCTCTCCAACCGTTGTATGGTTAGTAATCTATCTTTGTTAAAACAACGGTTATAGACAGCATGCGGAAAAGGGAAGGAGTTTTGCTTCCATTTGCCCTTTGTGAAGCTAAATCCAATAATCTGCTGTTCCTCCCACACAATATCTTCCGGAGTAAAGGCGTAAAGCTTAAGTTTTAAATGATGATACCGTTGATAAAACTCCAATATTCTCTTCCGGCTGCTCCTCTTCTCTACCAGAATACCTATTAAAGGGCGTTTCTCCACTCCCATCCCCCCCGGACTTTCTTACCTTATCAAATGCAGGCAATGGAATAATGGTATGGGGCTCCAGCATAGCTGAAAGATATTCAGCCAATGCACGCCTCTATTAGCCTATTTAAAATTTGATAGGTGTTTGTTGTGTCTATCTTTCCAGGCTTTTAATAGGATGAATTACGTTTGTAAAGGGAGATGAGCGAATGGGAAAATGTAATTGTCCACCAGGACCTCCAGGACCAGAAGGACCAAGAGGTCTCCAAGGGCCGCAAGGAATCCCAGGACCTACCGGACCAGCAGGAGGACCGGTCGGCCCCACAGGGGCGGCGGGACCGGCCGGGCCGGCAGGTGCTACAGGTCCTGCAGGACCCGCGGGAGGGCCGCCGGGACCCGCTGGTCCCGCAGGACCGACAGGACCAGCAGGACCGGCCGGGCCCGCGGGACCCGCAGGAGGGCCGCCAGGACCAGCAGGTGCTACAGGAGCTACAGGACCGGCTGGTGCCGCAGGGCCCGCAGGCGCTACAGGAGCTGCAGGACCAGCGGGTGCTACAGGAGCTGCAGGACCCGCTGGTGTTACGGGTCCTACAGGCGGAGTATTAGGCTTTGCTGATTTTTTTGCATTGATGCCTCCGGATAACGCAGCTACGGTTGCTCCCGGTACAGACGTAAGTTTCCCGCAGAACGGACCTACCAGCGGGGCTGCTATCGTTCGTACGGGCCCCAGCACATTTAACTTGGCTGCAATCGGCACTTATCAGGTTTTGTTTCAGGTGAGCGTGGCCGAAGCAGGTCAACTCATCTTAACCCTTGGCGGTGCTGATCTGGCCTATACGATAGTCGGGCGAGCAACAGGCACTTCTCAGATCGTAGGAATAGCTCTTGTACAAACAACCGTCATCAACTCAATTCTCACCGTACGAAATCCTGCCGGCAACTCCACGGCATTAACCATCACCCCTCTTGCCGGAGGAACAAGGCCGGTTTCTGCACACCTTGTTATCACGCAGATCGCGTAGAGAGCAATAATCGGCTCGTTCATACGCCATATGCATGGAACGGATGCCGCAATCCATTTTCAAAATGGATGAAGGACTGAGGATGGCAAACCATTCTAAGTGTTATCGAACAACAAAGAGGGCGGCCTGACGGCTGCCCTCTTCTTTTTGGCGGATGCGACGAACATAGACCTCTTGCCGCTCTTCCGGAGAAGAGCTGTAAGTGCGGACCATGAATCCACCGTGCTTCCTCCTATTTCAAAAGCCCCGCTTTCGTCAGATAATCCTTGGCGGTCTGTTCGGTCGAAGCTCCCTCTACATTCACCTTGTAATTCATTTCGCGCATCTCATCATCGGTAATTTTACCGGCTAATTGATTCAGCACATCCCGGAGTTCCGGATGCTTATCGAGTGTTTCGGTACGCAGCACCGGAGCGCCCTGATAAGGCGGGAACAGCTCCTTGTCGTCCTGGAGCATCGTAAGATTGTACTGTCTGAGCTCACTATCGGTAGAGTAGGCGTCCACCATCGTGATATCTCCGGACTGGATTGCCTGATACCGGATTTTGGGCTCCATTTTGCTCAGATTAGGGAAAGTAAGCCCGTAAAGCTTCTGAATGCCCTTGTATCCGTCCTCGCGGTCGGCGAATTCAAGGGTGAAGCCCGCTTTGATGTTCTGCACCTTCTTCAGGTCGGAGATGGTCTTCAGGTTCTGCTTCTGCGCGAGGTCCGCCGTAACGGCTAACGCATACGTATTGTTATAAGCCATAGGCTCCAGCATCTCCATGCCGAACTTATCCAGCATCCCTTGATGCGCCTGGTCGTAGACCTGCTTGCGGTCCGTGCTGACCGGCGTTTCTTTAATAAATTCCGAGATCGCGGTCCCTGTAAATTCCGGGTAAATGTCAATCTCGCCGGACTTCAGGGCATTGAAGACGAACGACGTCTTCCCGAGCCCCGGCTTCAGTTCGACCGTAAGGTCCGTGTCCTGTTCAATGAGCTGCTTGTACATCTGAATGAGAATTTCCGGCTCGGCGCCAAGTTTCCCTGCGATCACCAGGTTCTTATCCTTGCCTCCCGTGAAATAAGGAATTACGATCAGCAGCGCAGCGACCAGTACGGCCGCACCAGCGACCGGCAGGAAGCGGCGGAAGGACAATCGTTCGAAGCCGCGCAGCAGCAGATCGAACAAAATCGCCAGCAGCGCGGCCGGTATTGCGCCAAGGATGATCAGCGCCGAATCGTTGCGGTCGATTCCGAGCAGAATCAGCTCGCCGAGGCCGCCTGCTCCGATCAAGGCCGCCAAGGTCGCGGTGCTGATGATCAGGACCGTAGCGGTCCGGATGCCGGCGAGGATGACGGGCAGCGCAAGCGGCAGCTCCACCTTGAGCAGCCGCTTACGGCTGTTCATCCCCATAGCCCGCGAAGCTTCGATCAGCGATGGATCAACTTCCTTGATCCCTGTGTAGGTATTGCGCAGAATCGGCAGCAGAGCATAAATGACCAGCGCGATAACAGCCGGCACTCTCCCGATGCCGAATAGGGGAATCAGCATTCCGAGCAGCGCCAGAGACGGTATCGTCTGGAGTACGGCCGTAACGCCGATAATGCTTTCAGCCGCCTTGGGCTTGCGGGTTAGATAGATTCCCAAAGGAACGGCGATGAGCAGAGCGAAGAACAAGGCAATCACCGACAGAATTATATGGTCTGTAACGGCTCCCAGCAATTGCGATTGTCTTTCCTGAAGCACCTGGAAAAATGTATTCACTGGACAGCACCCGCCTTCACCCGTTCCGACATGAATTGCAAGAGAGATTGCCGCGTAATACTACCGAGTATTTCGCCATCCTTCTCTACGGTGATGATGTCATTCGCCGCAAGAAGCTCCAAAGCATCTTCCAGCGTGGTGTCCGCGCTCACAACTGCAGCGGACGCCGGAATCCCCGCTATGGCGCCAGCTCCCGTGAGATCCGCATGGACCTCAGCGCGGCCGGATGCCCGCAAGATCTCTTCAAGCGTCAGATTCCCGCTGAACATGGACTGCCTTGATGCTCCGCCGACGAATTGACGGACGAAGTCGTTGGCCGGATGCTCCAAGAAGCCCTGCGGCGTATCAAGCTGCTCGATTCTGCCTTCGTTCATGAGGCAAATCCGGTCTCCGAGCTTCAGCGCTTCTTGAATATCGTGGGTAACGAACACGATTGTTTTCTTAATGCGGTTCTGAAGCTCGAGCAAATCGTTCTGCAGCTTCTCCCGGCTGAGCGGGTCCAGCGCGCTGAACGGCTCGTCCATCAGGATAATCTCAGGATCGGAGGCCAGGGCCCGGATCACTCCGATCCGCTGCTGCTGGCCGCCGGACAGCTCGGCCGGCTTGCGGGAGCGGTACTCGGCCGGCTCCAGCCCGACCATCTCCAGCAGCTCATCCACACGCCTGCTTATGCGGCTGCGCTCCCATTTTCTCAGCTCCGGAACGATTGATATGTTCTCTTCGATAGTCATATGCGGGAACAGCGCAATCTGCTGGAGCACATAACCGATGTTCCAGCGCAGCTCGTGGATGTCGTACTCGCTGATTTTTTTCCCGTTAATCCACAGCGTGCCTTCCGACAGCGGGATTAGACGGTTGATCATTTTTAGCGTAGTCGTTTTACCGCAGCCGCTGGGTCCGATCAACACCAGAAATTCTCCCTCCCGGATCGTCAAATCCAGAGAGTCTACAGCTGTCACATTACCGGAGTAATGCTTAGACACATTCTCAAAACGGATCATAAAGTTCTCCTTTGCCGGCGGCTCATTTCCTTCCATACCTATGCTGCTTTTCCCGGTTATAAGCTTTTTTTGTATGAGCCCCATAACGGCCTGATTGTTTCCTCTATATAATAGCCGCTGAGCGCATAAATGAATCTCTTCCGGCCCTGTCTGGCCGGGGAAACTATTGGTAAAACAAAAATACGCGAGGACCGACAAAGCATCGATCGCCGCGTATTTTTCAGGCAGTCATTTCGTATTAATATAATCAACGCTGACTATTTTATCATACAATATATAGTCAATGTTGATTATATACTTAATGAAGTGAAAGTAAGGAACTACTTAGCCTTGACTCTTGGCAGCCAATTCCCGAAAATCAGGAGCTGTAGGGTTAGAGAGGTAGTGACCGCCCTCTACCTGCAGAGTTTGACCGGTAACGAATTTGGATTCATCCGAAGCAAAGAACAGAACCGCGCTCGCAATATCATCCGCTTCGCCATGGTAAGGAAGAGCATTGTATTTGGCGAAAATATCCAGCATTTGCGGAGGAATGTTGTTCTTCGCAGCCGGAGTCAGAATGAGACCCGGCGCTACGCCGTTGCAGCGGATATTCTGACGGCCGTACTGAGCCGCTACGTATTTGGTTACATTTACAACCGCAGCTTTGGAAGCTCCGTATGCAAGACGGATCACGTCTCCGGCAAATGCAGCCATGGAAGCCGTGTTAATGATGGACCCGCCGCCCGCTTCGATCATATGTGGAATGGCATATTTGCAGCCGATGACCACACTCTTAAGATTTACGTTCATCAAGCGGTCCCATTCGTCCAGATCAATGTTCACAACATCCAGATCTTTCTGAAGATTCGTTAAGCCTACGTTGTTGAACAGCACATGAATCGCGCCGAACTTCTCAACAGTTATGTCGATTGTCGCTTTAATGGATTCTTCTTTGGAAGCATCCAGGAAAATACCGATAGCTTCGCCGCCCTGGCTGACGATTTCCTGCGCCGCCTGCTCGGCTCCGGCTTGATTGAAGTCGGCAATTACGACTTTAGCGCCTTCTTTGGCAAACATTTGAGCGGTAGCAAGACCGATGCCCGATGCTCCGCCTGTTATAATAGCTACTTTACCTTGTACGCGTCCCATAGATGTCTTCTCCTTTAAGTTGGAAGCGGCTTCCGGCGGCATTCCCGCCGTAAGCCGCTTGTCCTATGTTGTATTGTATAACCTTTTATATTATCGCAGCATAATGGAGCCGCCGTCCACCATCAAAGTTTGACCGGTCATGTAATCGGAATCGGAGCTTGCCAGGAACACCGCTACACGGCCGATATCCTGTTCAGGATCGCCCATTTTGCGGAGCGGAATCTTGTTCACCGTAGCTTCATATTCCGCCGGGAAATGCTGCTTCCAGTTCTCTACGCCCGGTGTATAAGCGATAGGGGAAATCAGATTGACATTGATCCCGTCCGGACCCCACTCGTTCGCCACGACACGGGTAAGACCGCGGATCGCTTCTTTGGCGGCCGCATAGGAAGCCTGATTCAGCATACCATTGAGACCGGCGCCGGAAGCGAAGTTGATTACTTTGCCCTTCGTCGCTTTCAGATGAGGATAGCATTCCTGCATGAAATAATAGGTCGGATAGAAGCCGGTATTGAACGACAGGGCCAGCACATCATCCGTCGTGTCTACAAAAGGCATCTGCTTGGAAACATGGGCATTGTTGACCATAATATCCAGTCTGCCGAATGTTGATACGGTCTCTTCTACAATATGTTTAATGACCGCGCGGTCCGTAATGTCACCTTTGATGAATTTGCCCTGGCTCAGCTCATTGAGTTCTTGCTCCGTAGCTCTGCCCTTCTCTTCGTTGACGTCGACGATCACAATCTTCGCGCCTTCCTTGGCCATCGCATGGGCCATCCCTCTGCCGATCCCGGAAGCGCCGCCTGTAATAATCGCGACTTTATCTTGTAACCTCACAATAACTCCACCTCTCATAAGATGTTATATTTTTAAGCCGTATTTCTAACATACGCCTTTTAATCGGCAAAAACAATTTTCTCCCCAGCCGTTCAACAGACTGACAAAAGTGAGTGATTTGATGGAGAAATTTTACTGGGAACATTGGACAAAACGCTATATTCCACACCCTTGGGAACTGTTCCAGTATTTGCAGGAAAGGCCGCTTTTAGTCATAAGATCGGTTAAACAGGAATGTCCCCTCCCCGGAAAATAAAAAAATGCGCCGTTAGGCGCGGAACTCCATGTTATAGATCCATCCATAAGCTGAGGACTTGCCGGTAGTCAGTGAGGCCCTCTCCGGGGCCCCTTTTCCATGTTGCTGTGCAAGCTAGTGAATCATTCGTTAATCTTCTGATTTCGTGTACAAGAGAATTCCACCCTGCTCCTTTACTTCCCGTCCGGATAAAACTTCATCGTCATCTCCCCTGCCGGAAGCTCGTAACTTAAATCAGCTTCGGCATAAGTAATCCCCTCGTAAGTAACCCGGGTGTAACAATGATCGACACCCAGTACATTTCCCCAATGCTCCTGCACGTAGCTGTTCATCCATTCCTTCTTCGCTTGTTCGGGCAGCTCCTTGAACTGGACCAAAGCTTCCCGGGACGGCAGATCGAGGATCATGATGGCTTCACTCGGATTTAAGCCGTACAAATTCCCCTCATCGATTCCGTCTATTACTTCCTGGTTGATTTCCTTCTTCAGCTTCATAATTGTATAGGAAGTCGAAGTCGTGTCAGGCGCGGCAGCTTTATAAGAGTCTTGCTCATAGTAGCCGCTCGATATGACTTTACCCGAAGAATTGGACCGTTTGCCGATTCCCTCCGCCCGGCCGTCATATACTTCCCCTTCATAGATATCGCCGTTCTCGTATAGGATTCTGCCCTTCCCCGATTTCATAAAATATTTAAACTGACCTTCGTAGTTTAATCTGCCGTCCGGCCCGTACCACTTCCCGGCCCCATGGGGAATGTCGTCCAGAAAATCTCCCTCATACATCACTTGACCCTGCATCAAGGAACTATAGAGCTTCCCCTTGCCCTGCTTGAGGCCATTCACGAACTGCCCCTCGTAATTGAGATGCCCGCCGCTGTAGGTTTGGCCAAATCCGTTAGGGTTACCATCCACAAATTCTCCCGCATAATACAAGCTTCCATCTTCGAAATAATATTTTCCGGTTCCTGTCGGGATATTATCTGTATAACTGCCTTCATACTTTACTTTTCCGTCTTTGTAGTAGAGCTTGCCGGTCCCTTCTCTGGCTCCGTCAACAAATTCTCCGATATAGTAAGAACCGTCATCGTAAATTATTTTCCCTTGCCCGTTTGCGAGGTTGCCGGCAAATTGCCCTTCGTAATACGAGGACGGATTATCCAGATCGAACTGCCTGCCTGTGCCTTCCATGCTGCCTGACTTAAAATCGCCTTCATACCACAGTTCACCTTGATAAGAGTAACTTCCTTTCCCTTCTTTGATCCCGTCTGTCATGTCCCCCTTATACACAAGATCTCCTGAATAGAGAAGATCGTTGGTATTGGATTTAAACGTCGGATTAATATGAATGACCTGGCCGGCATCAGAATCCCCGCTCCAGGATACGGCTCTTCCTGTTGCTTCTCCGACAAAGCGCAAGGGAATGAAGGTCGTGCCGTTGGTAAGTCTGGCCGGTACAGCCAGCGTCTTCGTTTCGCCATTGACAACAGCCGCAGGCTGATCGATGGCAAGCGAAATCGTCCACCCGCCCTTTTTACCCAAAACCGTCTGTGTATCTGCATCCCAAAGAACCTCAATTCCGAACTTTTCAAAAAGAGGCCGGAAAGGAACCAGTGTGATTCCATCTTCCACATAGGGCGCCTCCTCAAAATTCATCAATTCGGCGTCCACAAACACGAAGATCTGAGGTGTCTGGGCATGCATGTTGGCCGGCACACACAGGAATAAAGCCAAGATCAGTACTGTTAACCATTGTTTCTTCAAGTGATTGTTCTCCTTTGGATACGATGTAGTAGTTTACTTATTTTTCCTCCCGATTATATTCGCTGCGCTTAGGGTCAAGTTCCTCCGCAATTCGCTGTCTCAATAAAAAAAGCCGAGGCAGTTAAATACTGCCCGGCTTGTGGGTTGTCCGATTTACTCAAATCCCCTCATGTTCTCTTCATCCGCAATGTTCTGCACATCCTCCGGGGTGATAAACATGCATACGTATCCCTCGTCCTCCTGCTTCTTGAGGGCACGTTCCTTCATGAACTTCGGACTTCCCTCTCCCGCTTCTTCGTCATAAAACAGCATTATCCCATCGGTTTTGCGCAGCAGCAGATCATCTCTGGCTTTCAGCTGCCACACGCCGTTGTAAGGCTGCTTGCTGACGGCCGCATAATAATCGACCCCCTGGAGAATCCGCCTGTAAAAGTCCTGTTTGTCCTCTTTCCACTTTTCTTCCGGATTCTCGTAAGCTGTAATGACCGACAACCGCAGGTGCGGATACAGCTCCTTCAGCTCAATGACAACTTCGCAAGCCCACAGATCGACCCCGTACTGGCCGGCCGTAATGACCCATTCTAGCCCTTCTTCGATGAGGGGAACGAGCTTGCCGGCGATCGCTTTTTTGATATAGGGAATGCCTTCGTGCTTTTCATTAAAAATATTCAGCTCATGCGCCCGGTAGCCGGTAACGAGGAGGTTCTTCATGCTGGGTAACTCCTTCAAAGCAGTCTATGTGCCAGAATAGCCGGCATCTTCATACTTGGGTATGGATTATATCAGAAAGTCCAGGTATTGGATACTATCGCTATCCCCCAGCATCAGCCTCCTCCATGTCTACAGGCGCGGATCGATCTCCTTCTCCTGCGCCACCTCGAACAGCAGGTCCGCTGCCGCCTGCTTGTAGCCCTCATGGCTTGGCGCAATATCCGCAAGCGGAATTTGCAGCATGCGCTGCCCGAGCCGGTGCTCATTCAGGGAAGTCCTCAGCTTCTGCCGGATGCTCTTCTGCTTCATCAGCTTGCTGTATTTGTGCGGGAACCGGTAATCGTAACCGTAGATGATGGACATGTACTCAGCGTTACGTACCTTCATGTACGGGACCACCTTACTCCGTGCTGCGTCTTCCACAGCCTGCTCCGGCTTGATGACGACGCCTTCCATCCCGTTCTCCGTGGTAAGCTTCGCAAAATACGCCCGCGCTTGCTCGTATGAATCCGGCGAGGTCAAATCCAGCCGCAGCGCCTCGTCCTCCGACAGGAAACGGTACATGTCGGAAGTCTTCCATATCGGCATTTCCTCACGGCCGTCCGTGCAGATCATTTTCAGAACGGCAAATGGCTTGTAGGCCAGCTCGCCATCGCCCGCATACAAATCCAGCTGCTTCTTGTAGGTCTCATATGCGGCCCGGTGCCCGGCAAGCGATACCTTATTCTCCAGAATGCCGCGCAGATTCTTGTAGTTCTGGTACACGCTGGACCCGTATTTCTCGCTGAGAGCCGACTTGTTCAGATGAAACTGATCCTGCTCGAAGCCGCTCTCGCGGTACGCTTGCGCCAGCTGCCCGAAGGCCTGCTCGAAACCGCTGGTTTCCAGGAAGGCCAGCTCGGTTTCCAGCGCTTTCTCAATCGGCCGGAACTGCTTGTCGATCAGTCCCTCGCCCAGTACGCGCCATGGAAGCAGCTCTCCATCCAGAATCAACACGGCGAGATCGTTCTCTTCCATGTAAGCGCCGAGCTTATCCAGCAGCTTCTCATAGACAGGCGTCAGATCCACGCCGACAATCTTGTAGCCGTTCCGGCTGACCGCGTAGCTCCCGGCCGGGTCGCGGTGCAGGTACACATTGCAGCGAGAGCCCATGTATTTGGGCTGGAGGACAACTTCGGTTACGCCGTGCTCCTTGTAATAATCCAATCCGCGCCTCAGCGACTCCAGCTCCCCGGCGGCCTCATCCTTGTCCGCCGGGGACATGGTGCCCGAGATGAAGTTAATCCGGTTGCGCGAGCAGTAGTTCAGTCTGCGCAGATCCTCCGCATCCAGGTCGTGAAGCGACACGTTTCTTTCCTGCTGGAACAATGTCTGAAGCTCTTCATGCAGAGCTGTTCCACCCGCCCGGCGGGATTTATAGACCGGCTTATACGTAATGCTTACGGATGTCAGCGCATTCCCCTGCACAGAGCCGGTATCCAGATGCAGCTTATTGCGGATGCGGAAGGCCTGCTTGGCCGCCACATGCCCGAAGATGTGAAGCGGGTGATTCTTAACCGCTTCCTCTTGCAGAAAAGCAAGCTGCTCCTCCAGCGGAGCGCTTCGGTCAATGCGGAAGTTCCGCTGGTGGCGCGCCGAGTTCGTGTCGAGCTTGCCGATGTACTTATTGCGGCAAGGGGCGTGTGTCACGAAGAACGACGGCCCCTGCACTCCGATTAGCCGGTAGAACGGCTTGGAGCGCTCCACTAGCGCATTGAACTTCGCGAGCAGCTCCGGATCGCCGGCTAATACCTGCGTGGAATCGAAATACGTATGCAGCAGCTCCCGGTCGATCCCGCTGATTTCCCCGCGCAGGTACTTGTATACGAAGTTCTCATGATTGCCGAGCACCAGCAGAAAATGCTCCCGGTTCTCATACAGAAACTCGACCGTTTCGCGGGTGTTCCGGCCCTTGTCGATCCAGTCGCCGACGAGGATAATCTTCGTGCCCTGCATCCGGCCTGCGGCAATCAGGCGGCTGCCTTCGATTCCGAATCCGTAATCCATGAGCAGTCCCTTCAGCTCTCCGGCACATTCGTGGACATCGCCGACAACGATGTATTTATGCTCCTGCGGCAAGATCGCCGCCCTATACTCCGCTTGATCATCCACCACGATTTTATAGGCTTCATTCGTCCGCTCCTCTGCGGGCAGGTAGAAATCTTTGGCGCGTATCTTATGAACTTTCGCATACCCTTCCCGTCCAAGCGATCCGAGCACTTCTTTGCGCAGCCGGTTAATGTGGCTGGTGATCAGTTTCTTGGAGCGCTCCGAGGAATAGTAGTCTTCTCGTTTGCGGTAATCGAACAAGATGACTTCGAGGTTGTAGTTATGGTCATGCGCGATCTCCCGGACTGCTGCCCTGAAATCTTCTGCAAGCCCTGTTGTATCCACGACGACGAACTCCGCATTAACCGGGAACGAGGTCGCCATCTTAAGACGGGCAAACAGCAGCTGGAAAGCCTGCTCGCTCGCCTCCAGCATAACTTGATCGTACTTGTCGTATTCGAACCCGAGTATTTCCTGACGGATACTATCCGAAGACAAGTACTGGACGTTCGCCTTCAGGGCCCGGCTTTCATCCTGAAACCGGAGCTGAGGGATCAGAACCTCCCGGGCAAACGTCGTTTTGCCGCATTCCGTTGACCCTACCAGCATATAGATCGTATGGATCTTCGTTCTAATCTCCACCTGCCACCGCCTCCTTGTTCTTCACAATCACGCCTTGGGTCGTCTGAACACCGTTCACTCCGTCTCCGATCGCCGCGAATGTATAATCCAGCCGCAGCCTGCCTCCCGGACCGGCTTCAGCTTCCAGTTCACCGGCCAAATCTGTAAACCACCGCCGGAATTCTTCCAGTCCCATTTCCCATTTGTGATCGTCATGCCGGAATCCTTCCAGCTCATAATACCCGTTAAAATCCGCATTGGGCGTCGTAATGACGAACGTATGAAAATCAACCTTCGTGCATACCTGCTTAATCAGCTCCCGAGCTTCCTCCAGACTCATATGCTCGATAACCTCCGTCAGCAACACATCCACCTGCTCGCCGTTATACCCCTCCAGGAATGCTTCTATGGAAGCCAGCGCCACCAGATTATCCAGCTCCTTGGCACTGGCCTTGCGCTTCACTACTTCCAGCGTCTCCTCATGGATATCCACCGCGTAGTAACTGCCTTCAATTTTTCCTGCAAAAGGAATCGCATAGAACCCTTCCCCGCAGCCCAGATCGAGGATGGACTTGTCAAAGGGGAGAACGCCGCGGATGTAATTCCGTCTCTGATGCGCGGTGCTGCCGAAATCAAACAGGATGCTGTAACGGTCTGTTTGTTCCAGTTTCGCCTTGTACTCCTTAAACCGTTCCTTCGAGGTCAGGAAATTCCTTGCGAACAAGCTGCGAATATAGAATGGCGCGTCTATTACGTGAATACTGCTGATGTATTTATCCAGGATGTTATCCGAAATGTCGATATATTCTTCTCCGAACTGAGCCAGGAACAGGCATAATACGCTCACCACATTCAGCAGCTGATACAAGCTTCTGCCCGTCGTCACGGTCAGCGAATAACTTTTGTGGGTGAGATGGGTCAGCGTGAAGTTGAAATCAGGCAGGTGCTTTTCAAAAAACTCCACATACCGGACCAGCTGCACATGAATCACCGGAATCGTACAGGTATTCTCGTAACCATCCGTATCCCGGTCATCGCGCACCTTCAGCGGAGCGGAGAAAAACTCATTCAGCGCGTTCAGCGGGAACAATGGCGTGTTGTAACGGGACACGTTCAAATATTCAAAGTTCTCATCCTGATGCCTCTTGTAAGAAATTTCGTTGTCCGCATCTTTGAAATACACGTTAAAAGTGGAAGAATCCGTATACCAGCCGTAGGCCGTCCCTTTACGGACCGACCTCAGCATCATGCCGGAGCCCGGATTTTTCTTGATGATGAAGGACAAATCCGGGTTGGTGGACTTCACCTGAAATATAGCCATGCGTATCGACTCCTTATCTAATGTTCTAGTCGTAAAAAACGCCTACCCCCACACTTCCTGCAGCGCCGAGCGGAAAAGCTTATCCAACTGCTCCTGACCCGGAAGAATCGCGTCATCCATGGCGGCTGCCGTTTGCTCGAAATGCGCGATCCGCTCTTCCAGAAATTCATTCAGCGGGGTCAATTTCGGCTCGTAATCCAGCTCTTCGCCCGCTTTTTTACGGGACAGCAGCAGCTGGAGGACGCCATACAGCTCGCTCTCCTTCGGTATAAGCGCATCGACCAGCGCGCCGAATTCCATCGGAGGCATACTGTTGCGGGATTCTATCCAGGTGCATGCCAGAAGCGGCCTCAGCACGTAGAAGTACTTTTTGATCTTCACCCGATCCCCCTGCAAATACTGCCGGTAGTTCCCTTTTGCCATATTGAGATAATGGTACGTACAAGACTTCGGGGAGAAGGTTAACGGAGATAAGCTCCGGATCTGCTCCGCCACCGAGTATTCCTCATAATAACGGATCGGGGACTGAAGCCACTCCAGCAGCGGCGGGTTCGATTTGCGGAACAGATAGAGCGCTTTGCGCAGGTCCCAGCCGCTCAGATCCAGCAGATCGTGGATCGGCTTCTCGATCACATCTCTCTTTTCAAAAACAGACAAGTACCATGAGACAGGCCGCACGTATATAAAACGGACGTCATAATCGCTGTCGCGGGAAGGAAATCCCCACGCACGGCTCCCCGATTCGCAGGCATATAAAATACGCACACCCTCTTGCTGCTCGATATGCTGAAGCTCCGTTCGTATAGTCGACCGGTAATCTGACATATGATGTCACTCCTTTGCTTGTTCGCAATATGGTTCAGTATGGTTCAGGGTCAGGTTCAGGTTCATTGGAGCGTCCCGCATGATATAAAATCAGCTTCGGTCGATTCCGTTCAATGATTCTCATGCTTACGGATATAACCGAAAAAGGCCACGGACTCAAGAGTCCATGACCGGATTTTACGCTGTATCGGGAGGCACCTGGCAGACTCGAGTCTAAATAGAGTCCGGATAATCCCCCGTACGAATACAATTCCGGCAGGCCGCTGAGCATGCACTGCATCTATGAAGATGTGACGCGATAGTGCGACGTTCATCCTGCTGCTGATTAACCCCGCAAATATCCTGATGCAGATTTAGCATGTTCATCGGCCTCCCTTGTCCTTAATTAGTAGTGAAAGTATACTTCATGTTCCAAATGTTGTAAATGACGACCCATTGTATAACGTTACGCGCCTGCTTATCCCGCTACTCTTCGGACCCGTCCAGACTCAGACTCATCGCCGACACGCGCTCCGTCAAAGACTCATAGCCCTGCACCGTCTGCGCGATGTACGCAAGCACGGTGTCGCTCCAGCCGTAAATGCCTTGCAGCTCACCCTGTTCTCATACTCTTTAATAGTCGAAGGAACCCTTACCAGCGCTTCGCTCCATAGGCGTATGTATGTAAAGATCATGGAGGAAGTTCAAGCGTTTGACAGGCACAGACTGCTCTACCGGGCTGAGCTACCCTGCCTTGCGGCAGGAGTTGGATTCGAACCAACGGCAAGTCGCTTAAAAGGCGAAGTAACCCGTCGGGGCGCCTCAATGATCGGATCGTGCGGCCGGCACCGGGGTGCCGATCTCACCCTCTTATCATCGCTCATTCCGGCCGGAACGAACATGGCGAAAGTATTACGACCGCCGAGAAAGTTTGGCATTCCGCCCAGATGCTCCCCTTTTTGATACAATGAAAGAGACAGGTATACAAAAAGCAGCGAGAGGGCGGCCGGTCGTGTCCGCTCTAATGGGAGACAAAGAAACGGGGGAATGTTCAGTGGCCAGAGAAAGTTTCGATAAAGAAATCCAGTTCCTCCGTCTGCTGGCTTTGACGAGCGGAGCCTACAGCCGGCAGCAGTTTGCGGAGCGTCTGGGCATATCTGTACATACGTTCGATAAAACACTGCGGCGCCTGAAGGAAATCGTTAGCGCCGTATATAATCAGCTGCCCGAAACACAAAGCAAGGAATTCGCGGAGATGCTCCGCTTCAATTATTATGAATCGCAAGATCCGATGCTTCTGTTCCTGTACCGCGCCAAATCTCTCAAGGAATCCGAATCCCGGCGCCTGTCGCTCATTCTGACCGCGATTCAGGACCGGTCCCTGACTGCCTGCGAGCTGATGGATGCCTGCTGCCGGGATCTCCCGGAGGAATTGTCTCTGCCTGATGAGAAAACGATCCGCTCGGATCTCAAATATTTGGAAGAGGTCGGCGTCATCCTCCGGGAGCCGGGAAGACGCCCTTACCGGTATCGTATCCATCATGACCTGGTCCGGGAACTCAGTAATGAAGAACTGCTTGATCTGTACGATTACGTGGATATAATGGCGAACACACAGATTCCTTCCGTTCAGGGCTACCTGCTGCGTGACAGCCTGAAGAAAGCGCTCAAGCAGCAGGGACTGCAGGCTGAGATCGCGGAGCCCTTCCTGTACAAGTACCACTACTATTCCCGTATTCTGGACGAAGCGCACTTGTACACTCTCCTGGAGGCAATCCGGCAGCGCAGGAAGCTTTCCTTCCTTTACTTCTCGCCGAAGTCACGCAAAAGCTATACCTCACAGAATACCAATCCGCTGTTCGAGCGCGACGCCGCAGGCCGGCAGGAGCTTATTCTCCCGCTCAAAGTCGTGTACGACCATCAATACGGCCGGTGGTATCTGCTCGGACATACTACCCGCCAAGGCATCATCAAATTCCGGATGGAGGGCTTGACCCAAATTCAGGAGGGCGGTCCCGTAACCGAAGAGACTTTCCGGCTTAGGCTGGAAGAACTGGAAGCGAAGACACGCTACAGCTGGCTGATCGATACCGGCAGCCCCGTCCGGGTGCGGGCGCGTTTCTACAAACCGGAGTGGGCTCCTGCCGATTTCGTCAAAGAACGTGTGCTCCTTCAGGGACAGTGGGGCGAAATTACCGAAGAAACCGCAGAATCCTTCGTTTACGAAATCACGGTTAACGGAATGACGGAAATTAAGCCGTGGCTCAGGAGCTTCGGGTCCAGCTGCGAGGTTCTGGAACCTGCCCGGCTGAGGCGGGAGTTTATTGCGGAGTGGAAGGAGATGCATGCGTACTATGAACCTGTTCGAGAAAATCTTTAACTACCAGATCATCTCGCGCCTGGATGAATCGGGCCTCTACACCCTGACTTCACACGAACGGAGCTGGCTCAAAAGCATGCTCGCCCACCCGTCGGCCGCAGCAGCCTTTGCACCCGGGACATTGGAGAAACTGCGGAACCGGCTGGAGCCGGAGCAGACCGCGGATGTATCCTCCGGCTTGACCGAGAAAGCCAAAAGCCGTGAAGGCGAGGCGTTTCCTCCCCTTCTTCGTCAACTGCGCCGCTTGCTGAGAGCACGGCAGGGCTTCCGGCTGACCTACCGGGTCAAGAACGGGCGCATCCAGCAAGATCAGTCCGGAGTGCCCTACAAGCTCGAATATTCCATGGTCAAAAGAGAGTGGTACCTGCTCTGGTACCACCTCCGTAACCGGACCTTCATGTCCACCCGGCTCCAGAACATCACCCGGGTAAGCGAAGAACCCGTAACCGCTGAGGTCTACAGCAGCGTGAATAGAAGACTCGAGGGGTCGCTGCTGTCTCGTAAAGATCAGATTGTCATTGAGGTGATCCGCCGGTACAATGCGGAATTATCGAGAATCCTCTATGCCTTCTCCTGCTTCGAGAAAGAGGTAGACTACACGGCTGATACGGATACGTACCGGATCCGGCTTACTTACCAGCGCGACGATGCGGAGTACATCCTGTCCAAGCTCCGCTTTCTCGGGATGCGGGTTAAGGTCGTAGAGGGAGCGGAACTTCGGCAGCGTATGCGGGAAACATCAGCGAAGGCACTGAGAAGGTATGGGATTGAGCCCGATCCGGCAGAGGCGGATAAATTTACGGCGGACGGACCTGCTGCTGAAGAGACAGCTGCCAGTATGGCCGAGGAGATATAAACTGCTGGTGCCGGGCCCGGGTGTCGGGCGGCCGGACTCTCTCGTTGCCGGACTCGGCAGGAGAGGCTCACCCCATGCAAAGACCAGAAGAACAGGATAACACGCCGCCGTCATATATACGAAGCTTGGATCAAGCAACTGCTCACTTGAGCAAGCGGCCTGATTCCCCCGGACAATGAAAAAGAGAAGCCGGTTTTTACCTTTGGCTTCTCTTTTTAACGAAGTAGCTGAAGAACTTGTTGAGGGACTTGATTAGCCTGCGCAGCCATCGCCTGTGCGGCCTGGGTCAACATCTGGCTTTTGGCTAATTCCGCAATTTCCTTGGCGATATCGGCATCACGGATGCGGGACTCCGCCGAGATGAGATTTTCTGAAGAATTTGCGAGATAGTTAATGGTATGTTCAAGGCGGTTCTGATAAGCACCCAGACTTGCACGCTCAGAAGATACCCGGTCTACCGCTTCACTTATCGTTGTAATCGCCTGACTGGCCCCTGATTGCGTAGTGAGGTCAACCTGATGAATGCCCAGTTTATTCGTACGGATATCCGGAAGGCTGATTTCCATGATTTCACCTTGGTTCGCACCTACCTGCAAGATTAGACCATCCTTGATTCCCGACATTTTAAAATCCGTCAAAGAGTAGCTGCTGCCGTTCATCTCTCTGGCAAAAACGATTTTATCTCCTTCATTTAAGGCTATAACCCCCGCATTCCGGTCGCTCAAGACATTATTTAAAGTCGCGATGATACTGCCAGAGGTATAGGTACCGGGCGGGATCGTCACCTTTCTTATCTGGTTTCCCTCCACGGTAAATTCCCATTCATTATTGCCGTCTTTAATAGTAATGCCACTGGCAATATCCAAGTTGGTCACAATTTTACTCGTGGATGAGGGATTCCAGGTAGCTCCCGGTTGGGTGGACCTCAGAAACAAAGGATTCAAAGCATTGCCCGACAGGAGCTGAATCGTATCGTTAGCCCCGGACCGGTTATGTTTCAGCGCAAGAATATAATGATTATTCCCCATTGCAGGTGAATCGTTAACTCCGACAGATCCGGAGAATGAAGCGCTTATATCGGCTCCGGTTTCCCCGAATCGTTTGTTCAGTTCAGCGGCAAGCTCATTGCGGGTATAAGATCCTTCCTGCAATACGATGGTTTTATCCACACCGCTGACTCTGATGTTTAAAGTGTCGTTAACACCTGCTTTAACCGTATAACCGGTAGAAAAGTCCGCTTCCCTGCCCCAGACTTCATAATTACCGAAGTATTTCTGAGTCTGTCCGAAGAGATCGGCAAAGGCGCTTCCTTCAACTTCTATGCGGTGTTCTCCGGAAATCGTACTCTCCAGGATATTCTTCATATGGGTGCTGTCCCATGAACTATAAACCGAATGCAGCTTAACGGGAGCTCCGGCAGCCTGCAGCTTATCATTAATATCTTGATACAGGGCCGTAATCGAACCATCGTAAGTGCCCGCTGCGATCTTAATCGTATAAGCCTGTCCGTCGAACTTAACCGTTAATTCGTCGTTGATCCCGCTTTGAATTTCTATACCGCCGCTCATATGTATGTTGTGGCTGTTTCCGACTATGGCGGCCAGGTTTAACGTGTTGTAATCTTTACCTGCAATTTTAGTGATTTCTCCGCCTCCGATATCTCCATTTAACAAATGAATCGTGTTGAACGCTGTCGTATTGGCAATCTGATCAATCTCTTCCTTCAGCTGGTTCATTTCCGCTTGTATTTTCACCCGGTCGTTGTCCGCGTACGTATCCGTAGCCGCTTGAACCCCTAACTCATTCATCCGCTGCAGGATGGCATGAATTTCTCCCAGAGCGCCTTCAGCCGTTTGAATCAATGCGATTCCATCCTGTGCGTTTCTTTGCGCTTGCTCCAGTCCTCTGATCTGAGCTCTCATATTTTCAGAAATCGATAGACCGGCCGCATCGTCAGCTGCCCGGTTAATCCGGTAACCGGATGATAGTTTCTCCGTCGAATTCGTTACTTTTTTAGAATTAACTTGTAATTGATTCTTCGTTCTCATCGCCAACAGATTATGAGCAATTCTCATCTCGATACCTCTTATAACTTAATAAATTAAATGGAATAATTACCGCCACTTAGTTCTATAGACTCAATTTTATACACAATCAATAAGTTTATCGTATTAATTATTCTATAATTAGTAGATGTTTCCCTTTATTTTTAGGTCAAAATAACTAATAAATATAAACGACTCCCATCTAACAGATGGAAGTCGTTATGTGCTTATTGCTCGCTCAAACATTCATTGCAGACTGCTCACGTTTAAAGTCGATGCCTACACCGGCTTCGTCCCGACCCGCTTAGCCAGCTCGGTCAAGTCCATACCTTTCAGGGCCCCTTCTACCAGCACGGGCAGCAATGCGGGCGTACATGCGAAACATGGGGTCCCATCCCGGCTCAGCTGCTTGGCAATGCGCTCGTCATAGAACGGCTCGCCCTCATCGGACAATGCCAGCAGGCACATCGTTCTGACCCCCGCTTCGCGCAGCTCGCGCATACGGCGGATCAGCCCGGCCTGATTGCCTCCTTCGTACAGATCCGACACGATGATGAACAGTGTTTTCTTCGGCTCCTCGATAAACTGCTCACAGTAAGCGACCGACTTATGAATATCGGTCCCTCCGCCGAGCTGAATACCGAACAGCATGTCAACCGGATCGTTCGCACACTGCTCGGTCAAATCGACTACCTCGGTGTCGAACACGACGACCCTTGTGCTCAGCGAGGGAATACTCGCGAAGATCGAGCCGACCACCGAAGCCCAGATGACCGAGTCGGCCATGGAACCGCTCTGGTCAATGTCCAGAATGACCGTCCATTCCTTGCTCCGCTTGGCACGGTCGAAATAATAAAACTTCTCGGGAATGATCTGTCGCCGCTGCGAATCATAGTTCTTTAAGTTGCGCTGAATAGTCCTCTTCCAGTCAATCCCGCTGAGGGAAGGAAGCGGAGAATGCTGTCTGCGGTTCAACGCTCCTGTAACGGCCCGGCGCATATCCTCATTCAGCCGCCGGGTGAGGTCATCGACGACGGCCTGGACCAGCATGCGCGCGGTATCCTTCGTCTTCTCCGGAATTTTGCCTTTGAGCGACAGAAGGGTCCCTACCAGCTGAATATCCGGCTTGACCGTAGCCAGCACCTCCGGCTCCAGGAGCAGCTGCTTCCAGCCTTTGCGCTCCATCGCATCATGCTGGATAACCGATACGACATCATCCGGAAATAAGCTGCGTACATCCCCGAGCCATTTGGAAAGCCTCGGAGCGGACTTCCCCATTCCGGCACCTCTGCTTCCTGCGGCAGAGGTGCCGCCGTCACTTATCCCGCTCGTATCATCATAAATTGCCGCGAGCGCTTCATCCATAATCTGCTCTTCTTCCGTCAATGTGATCATCCCCGCGGAACTGCTTGTCAGCTGCTGCTCAGCAGAAGCTCCGAGGATGAGACGCCAGCGCGATGCCAATTTGGGATCATCTTGTGAAGGATGTGTGCTCATGTCAAAAGTCCTCAAAATCAAAATCGTTCAAGTCATCTATCATCTTCGCTTCTTCCTCCTTCAGCTCGCCGGTCAACACCTCGGCGGCCTGCTCCGTGTCTACGCCCCACAACTCTCCGAGCACTTCGGCGATCATATTCTTCTCCCGGGGGGCGAAGGTACTGAAAGCACGCCGTAAGAAGACCAGGGCACGGACGAATTCATCGTCAGCCAGTGAAGAGATGTATTCATTCAGCTGTTCCCATAAGCTCATCCGGGATAAAAGGGCATAGCGGTTACGGCCGGACAAACCCTCGAACCAGCCGGCCCCCAAATCGGCCGGAATTCCCGGGGAAAGCCGCCGGGATACTTCCTGTGCGCACTGCTCTGCCGTGATGGCATTGCGTTCCATCAGCAGCGCGCAGGAGTAACCGGACAGACGCGCATTCCGGTCGTCCCGTTCCGCCAAATGCAGCAGCTCCCGAAGCCACAAGGCTTCGTCGATCTGCTCGCTGTGATCCAGCGCGATGCCGTTGATCTCGCCCATCGCGACGATCATGGCGCCTGCGGCCTCATCGCTGCAGTTGCTCGCATCCTGCAGGAACAGGCAGGCGCGCAGGAACAACTGTTCCAGCAGCGGAACCAGCGGTCTTGTATCCAGCCGCCGGAGATCGCCGTAACGGATAATAGCGGACAGCTGCCGTGCTGCGGCAGCGATCTGCACGATATCCCGGCTGTCCACCGCAAGCCGCTGAAGCGTCTGCCGCCCCGCTTCCATCTGGGCGGTCATCCCGCACTCGCAAGCGGTGCGGATGAGCGTGGAGGCCTCGGCAATGGAGCTGCACTGCTCCAGCTTCTGCTGGAGCACGTAAGCCGAGGCTACTTCAACGGTTTCGCCGTGCAGGGTGGACTCCACCACCTGAATCTCCACTTCAGGCGACCACTGGAGCACCCAGTGCTCCGCCCAAGTAGCGCCGTCCTGCCCGCTTGGTCTGATCTTGGCGAGTTCAATGCCCAGCAGCTTAAGCCGGTGAAGCAGGAACGAGCGGTTCAAATCGAGAAAAGCCGATTCTTCGCTTTTGACCCGGCGGTTCTCGCGAAGATCCAGCGCCAGGTCAACCGCCACCGCCGTCTTGTATTTCTCCAGCTTGAGCCGCTTAAGCAGACGGTTCAAGTCTTCTTGGATCGGCGTCTGGCTGACGCCTTCGGCAAGCTCGCCGATATTCGTTCCGACGTCAATCCGTGCCAGCGCATCGGCGACGACGGACAGATCGCCATGACCGAG
This sequence comes from Paenibacillus lutrae, assembly GCF_009757775.1. Classification (GTDB taxonomy): domain Bacteria; phylum Bacillota; class Bacilli; order Paenibacillales; family NBRC-103111; genus Paenibacillus_F; species Paenibacillus_F lutrae. The sequence goes on along the minus strand of NZ_RHLK01000009.1, from coordinate 125,700 downwards.
CAGCGTCTGCGCCGCATCCCTCAGATCGCGCAGCGTAGGCGCACTTCCGTCATGGAGGGCGGCGAGAGACTCGGCCAGCCTTACCGCTTCAATAACCTCGGCGGTCGAGCGGTGGGTTCCTTGTTCACGCATGAAGCGGGCAATTGCGGACAGATAATACCCCGGCAGCTCGTTAAGTGTGCCGTTAGCCATATGCTCCCACATTAACTGAAAGTAGTTCGGGGCATTATTGCCTGCACCATAGCCCGACATGGAAGAAAGTTTGAAATAAGAATAAGGCATCAGAGTAAGTTTAGTGCTGCGGACAGGCAATGATTTAAGTTCCCGGTCCGTCATGGCCCCGCTAAGATCCTCCAGTGCAGCCGCATGATAGGCACCGCAAACGACGACGATCCTGTCAGGCTCATGCCCGGAAGCGATCGCCTCGCGGATCTTCCGTCTCATGTAAGCTTCCCGCAGCGCGTTATACGCGTATTCGGAAACCTGCTCACGGCGCTCCTTCTCTTCCGACAACTCGCGCATCTGGGCAGAGAAAGCCAGAATCGCTTCCCGATAAGCCCCCCTGCTCAGATTGTGCTCATAATGACGCTCCCAGTACATGTCGTAGTCGTGTTCGCCGGCAAGCTCGGCAATCCGGCTGTAGATAGACCGGGATGTAACGTGTGCCTCGTCCTTGTCCTCATCCAAAGAAAGCAATTCCGCTGCCTGTTCAGGCTCTGGTTCTGCATTCCCGTCACGACCCGGTCGGCTTGCCGCCTCTTCGACCGGGCTCGGGTCCGTTGACGAAGCGGACGGTATAGATGCTGCCGCTGCTTGTCCCGATTGCCCTGCTTCTACATTTATTTTCACTGTTGCTTCTGCTTCTGCTTCTGCCCCTGCCGCCTCGTCTGCCTCTGCTTCCTCAGCCTCGCACCCCACCGCACCTTTCGCATTCCCGGTTCCGCAGTCCATGTTTTCCGCGGCAAGCTCAGCCTCTTTTCTCCGGACATCCTGGAGCGCCAGAATAACGGGAGTGGGAAGATCGATAAAGGCCGCATAGGCCCCGTTGTCCTGTGCCCACTTCATCGCCTGATACTCCGGGGAGTATACAGCGAAAGGCCAAAGTGCCGTATGTACCGGCAGATCATCCGTAAATGCCAGAATGGCTACCGGAGGTTTGGTAGTTCCATTCGTCAAATGCTTAATTTCCTCTGAAGCGTCGGCGGGACCTTCGATCAGAACGGCCGTAGGCTGAATGTCGCTGAGAAACTCCAGCAAATGTTTCGAACCGCCCGGGGAAAGATGCCGCACCCCAAAAATATGTACCGATTCCTCCGCAGCTCCGGGACTCACTCGTTCATCTCCTTGCAAGCCGTGTACAAACCGCGCCACTGCGCTCCCCGCTTCTTCATGACATTGTCCAGGTATTCCTTCCAGACAAGTTTGTCCTTATCGTCATCCTTCACAATCGCTCCCTGCAGACCTGCCGCCAAATCCTCATCGGTCAGCTCACCGGTTCCGAAGCTCGCTGCCAGCGCCATGCTGTTCGTCAGCAGTGAAATGGCCTCGGCCGTTGAGATTACTCCAGCAGGAGATTTTACCTTATCCTTCTTATCCAGCGTCATCCCGCTGCGCAGTTCGCGGAAAATCGTTACGACCTTGACCAGCGCCTCATCCGAAGGGACGGCGGCCTGCAAATCGTAAGATGAAGCAATTTCGCCAACGCGCTTCTTCACGATCTCCACTTCGGTTTCCATGCTCGATGGAGCCGGAAGAACGATGATGTTGAAACGTCTTTTGAGAGCGGCGGACATTTCGTTGACTCCGCGGTCCCGCGTGTTTGCGGTAGCGATAATAGAGAAGCCTTTGCGGGCGTTCATTTCTTTGCCCAGTTCAGGCACGGATATGGTCTTCTCCGACAGGATGGAGATCAGCGCATCCTGCACCTCCGAAGCGCAGCGTGAAATTTCCTCGAAACGGGCAATGCCCCCTGCTTCCATCGCTCTCATAATCGGACTCTGCACGAGCGCCTCCGGTGTCGGGCCATTCGCCAAAAGCATCGCATAGTTCCAGGAATAGCGGACATGCTCTTCACTCGTGCCCGCCGTGCCTTGTACAACAAGACCCGAGTTGCCGTAGATAGCGGCCGACAAATTCTCCGACAGCCAGGATTTGGCCGTTCCGGGTTCTCCGATCAGCAGCAGCGCGCGGTCCGTTACGAGAGTGGCGACAGCCATCTCGATCAAACGCTTATTGCCGATATACTTGGGGGTGATGTCCATCTTGCCTGCTTTACCGCCTGCTATAAAAGTGAGGACGGATTGCGGCGACATTTGCCAGCCGGCGGGAATTTTGCCCTGATCCGCTTTACGCAGCGCTTCCAATTCATCCGCATACAGCTTCTCCGCTGATAATCTCATCTGATCCTGCATCTGCATTTGTCCAGTTCCCATTTAATCGTCTCCTTTAACTTTGGGGGTCAGCACAATTGGCTGATTCCTGCTCATGGCGTCCACAACAAACTGTATTTGTTTCTCGGCAGTTGACCGGTAGAGAGGAAGAGCTTCCTTCAGCCTTGCTTCATATGATTTCGGAAGCATGCACAATTTCTCAAAAACATAACCGTCCAATAGATAGCAGTTTTTATTGCGTTTGTCTTCAAGAGCCGACACCAGAGCTTCCCGCCGGATCTCCTCCTCGACTTCCGCCCGATCAAGTCCGAGCAGGAGCTCGCCTGCTAAGCGGTTACGCAGTTCGGGCTTCAAGCTTAACTGCCGGAGCAGGAACTGCTGCGCGGGAGTATGACCGGGACGGGCGAAAATACTCACCAGGGTATCCTGCTCCAGTTCAATGAATCGTTCCAGCCAGCGTGAGTCCCAGCCGGTCTCCATCTCCTCAATTGAAGGAACGATCGGGAAAGTAAGCCAGTGCAGCCAATCCGGCTGCGTCCCTTCCGCTGCTTGAACTTGTCCATTCCGGTAAGCAACAACCTGATTTTCGATCACTTCCATCAGATTATCCTGCCGCTTCCCGGCTTCTTTCGTCTGGCGGCGAATGACCAGAAGGTCTTTGAATTCTTCATAAAGGCGCGAAGGAGACAGAAGACGGAACGCAGCCCGGAACGCGAAGGAGACATAACGGGCATCTTGCTTATAGAGGGGGAGGAGCAGCCCCAGCATCCCGGACGGTCCCAGATAAGCCGCATAACGGGCCGCATCGTCAACCAGGGACTTCCAGCCGTAAGACAGATACCGTGGAGCATCTTCCAGCACTCTCGTAAACAATTCATCCAGTACATCGTGCTGCTTGTGATTCAGCGCCCTTAAATAATGCCGGATACGCTCCCAGGCAAGATCGAATGCCTTCTTGTCCTCCTGGATTGATTCCGCATTCTTAAGTTCCGCGTCCAGATCACGTACCAGCCGCTGGAGAAGCACTTCCGAATCGGAGTTTACGGCTGCTTCTGCGGCGAGCTCGATATCTTTACCGGAGAAAGCCTCGTGCAGGCGCTCCGCTCCTTCGGCCGATCCGCCGGCCGCAAGAGCCTGATAGGCTGCCTCTCGGATCGGTTTCCTCTTCTCCCGGGTCCAGCCCAGCAGCGCCTGTACATAGGCCCCGTAACCTGCAAGCAGACCTATAGCGGTTACCCTCACATCCTCCGATCCGTTCTCGGCCGCCTCAAAGATGAGAGGCAGCACTTCCTGGCCGCCTGCCTGTGCGATTACCCTCAGTTTCCTCGTCTCAGCCTTGCCTCCGGCACGATCAAAAGAAGCTGTCAAATGAGGGACCACTACCGGACCGTAGGCGGGCAGAATGGACGTCATCGCAAAATCGGCGAGTTCCGCATAAGGATCGCTCAACGCCGCTATAGCGGCATTGAACAGCCGCAAGTCCTGAAACAGCCCCTCACGGAATGCCTCCGTCACAATTTCATAGCGTCCGCTGCCGGTTGTCGCAAGCGCCTCGCGAACCGCTGAAATCTTGCGGTAGGAATACGAAGTGGAGAGCGGAACCGGACGGCTCTTAAGATGACCGGGCTCCCCCGCCGGCGATGTCGTACCTTGCGTATGCAGCACGGAGCTTAACAGCAGGCCCAAATCCTGCAGACTGCCGGACGGATTACCGCCTCCGCTGCCTGAAGGCTCCAGCACCCGCTGGATGCCCTCGCCGAGTTTTTTAAAGACGGGAGCGCGCTCTCCCAACTGCTGAAATTGAGGCAGCAGTTTCTTCAGCCGAAAATCCCCCGCCGCCAGTTCACTTCCGGCTATATACAAACGGCGCAGTTCTGTGTGCAGCTCTTGCAGTAACGCAGTGCTCATTTATAAACCTCCTCCGAAGTTAGAACGCTAGAACAGCAGACGAACTATTTCCTTATCCTTAATAATCGAGAGCGGCTGCGCCATCAGACACCCGCTGTCCAGGTCATGAGAGAACATGACCAGCATAGCCGAATCTCTCAGAAGCTCCGGACGCAGAAGAGGCAGCAGCTCCAAGGACTCATACCCCAGGGACACAAGAACATCTCCCAGCACAATCTGATTCCCTGATTCGTCGGTAATCACGTATTCGCCCCGATCTGTCTGCAGCGTGTTCTGAACATGAAGCAGCACAACCGGACTGGTGTCCGCCAGCGGATTCTTCAATTGGCTCTTCACCTGCTTAATCACATCGGCATAGCTCCGGCGCGCATGAGCCGCAGCCGCCTGAAAATCTTCTTCTGCCAGCGGCCGGGACTTCATTTCTTCGAAACGGATTCTGCGGTTCATCTCTCCCGGATAACGATACAGCGTCTTGACCTGCGCCATCTCAAAGAACGTATCTTCTTCCCGCATATGCTTGGCCGCTTTATGAGGACGGTAACTGATCGTCTCATGGATATCCCCCGTGGCTGTCTCCAGCCAGAATCCGGCATCCACATACTCAAGCCGGGCAGCGTCATCGAAGCTGAGGAACGAGAGCTGGATCAATTCCGCCTGCTCTGTGATCAGACCCAGTTCTTTCAGCTCCGCGAGCTGCCACGCGTGACCCAGCCACTCTTCCATTGTCGATTCATGATCCAGCTTCAGATCGGGGTCCGCCAGCCTCTCGTTCAGATGAGCGCGTCCCTTGCGGATAAAAGCATGAATGCGCGTGAGCCTGTCCATCGCGTGGGTATAGATCTGCTCGTGCTCATCATGCATAAAAAGAAGCGCCAGACGCCGAAGCTGTGTCTGTGCTTCCGGCAAATAATAATTCCCCAGCTGCTTCACATGTTCATTAAGCGTGAGCAGCTTTTTGTTATCCATCGTAGCAAGCCCGCTGCGGATCAGCGATTCGGTAAATTTCTCAAGCAGATCAAGCCCTTCCAGCTGGGCCTGGAGTTTTTTCTTCAGCGCCGATTTATTGACCTTCTTGGGTTTGGGAGCTGCACCTTCTTCTCCCTGCTTCGCCTTCTTTTCTTCGCGTTTCTCCGCTTTCCCGCGTTTGGATATAATATCTTCGGGCACGGGAGCTTCGGTAAAGGCCGCTCCGCCTGCATAGGCGTAGAGCAGACCGAGCGTATGCTTGCATGGAAGCTGTCTGCTCGGACAAGAACAGCGCAGCACCGGTTTCTCCGCCACGATAAAGTCAGCGGAACATACGTAATTCGAGCTTCCGCTGCCGGCACATTCGCCGAATAGCAACTCTCCGTTCTCCGAACGGTTTAATTGTATGTACTTGTTCTTCTTAACAAGACCCTGCGCATTCTTGATGGCGGAGCTGTTGGGAGCGAGCGAGTCGATATGAGCCTCCGTAATTTGGATCAAGCTGAAATCCTCCTGTCTCCTAATGCAATTAAGTGTTTAAGTCATTAATTAATACTGCCGTGTCCCCTGAAAAGTTCCGCTATCTAGTGTTAAAAAACAAATTTATACGATATATTCCATGAAAAAACGCCTTAGAACCCCTTATTATTTTTAATAAAACGGACAATAAAATTGTTGAGAAGCAGAATTATTTTGGCAGCTACTATCTGATTATACGAAATATATCCAAAACAAACAAACACACGTTCCTATCCAATATCTTTATTAGAAATACCTTTCGCTCCCCGCCCCACTACGTTATGCAGAACCGCACAGAACTGAATAACACGTTCTCCATAAGCGTAAAAACCCACGGCTTATCACTTATTTATATAGAACAAGGAGTTTGTGGGTTCATGAGAAATTAAGAATCTAAAAAAAATCACTGATGCAAATAGCATCAGTGATTCGAAATTTCCTTTAAAAGTTTTATTTCAGGGCTTACTACCAGGAGCCATAATACTCGCAAATACCCCCTTTTGATCCTGCTTCAAAATTACTATAAACGTTCCGGGTTCGTCTTCATTTCCAAGTGTTTTACCAAAATCATAGTATTCCTTTAAACGTTCAGCAAGTTGCTTACTTACATACTGAACAACAGTCCTTTCTTCATCCAGCTTATATTCCTTCACCTTAACTGCATCAACAGGAATATAATTCTGTGATTCCGCTAATGCATCTTCCATTTTCCAGCGTGGTTTGTTCGTTGATTCGAATGCCAATGTAATATTAGTAGCTACCTTATCTGCATACATAACAACAATACTTTTCTGTTTATATGTATGGATTGTCTCATTAGCTGTATTTTCATTCTTCCCGTAATACTTTTCCATTTCCTCTTGGGTATCACCTAACCCAACGGTTTTGGATAATATCGGGATTTCAGATTGCGGGGGTTGAGATGGCTGTACTGTCGCTGGTAATGCGGCCGGCTGAGAGCTCGGAGAAACAATTGTATCTGTTTTTGTAGGCTTTTTATTTTCTTCAGATACCACTTCACTTTGACATCCCGCCATTAAGACAGAACATGCCATACTAAATACAAATACTTTCTTAATCAACTATTAATCCCCCTAAAATTTATGAAATTGTTGAATTGCTGCTTAACTTAAACAATTTCATTGAGGTATCTGTGAAACCTCTTTTTTTCGACAACAACCAAAAACACCGGCTCCATAGAGCCGGCGTCTTCTCCCGGGCGCAACCATCCCTTCGGGATCACTCGTTCAAATGATCTCCCAGGTACTTCACAATCCCGTCCTCGCTATCCTGAGAATACTCCCATACCATCGCGCCGCCCAAATTCTTGGCCTTGATATAGGCGATCTTCTCTTTCAAGGCTTCTTTATCCTCGTAGGAGATATAGGTTTCCCCGTCAAACAAGTAGGCCGCTTTGGCCTGTTCGTCGTAATATCTTTTAAAATCATTTTTATCGAAATAGTCCTCCTCCAAAGCCTTATAGCTCAGATCAACCTTGTTGATCTCAATCGGAGTACCGGGTGAGAAAGAGCCGTCACCCTCGCTTTTGACGTCCTTCCATCCGTACGAGTAAGCCGGAACGCCAAGAAGAATTTTCTGCGGATCGATATTATGCTCCAGGTACATGGAGATAATCTTATCTACGCTCGTAACGGATTTATTACCCGCATCGGCATATAGATTCGAGTTATAGCCGGTCGTATCCGACCATTTGCCCGTCAAGTCGTAGCTCATCAGATTGATGTAGTCCACATATTTCTGTACAGTCTCGACTTCGACATTCTTGAAATACCAGTCCTGTGTGCCGGAGGCAAAAGAAAGAATATATTTCTTGTTCTTATGCGGCAGCAGGTTCATCTTTTCTCTCAGCTCTTTCATTAGAAGAGTGAAATTCTGCGTGTCCTCCGGACGCGATTCCTGTGTTCCCCACGCATCCGAAGCCGGATATTCCCAGTCAATATCGATGCCGTCGAGATTTAGTTCTTTGAGCAGTGCGATAATGTTGTCCGTGAATTCACGCCTGTTTTCTCCCAGACTTGCATCCGAGAATCCACCTGCGCCATATCCTCCGATAGCCAGCACAAGGCGTGTTTGAGGGTTATTCTTCTTGAGCGTCTTGATATTCTCCTTGATCTCCCCGTCCACTGCCTTGTCCTCATGAAAATACACACGGTTCTTATCGATTTGGGCAAAAGCAATGAAGGCGACGTCAATGTTCTTCTCCGCGAACTTAACCTCCGTGATCTTGTCCCAGGTCGGTACGATATAGACGGAGTTGATTTTTTTGCTCTCGGCACGCTGATTGTTATACAGATAAGCTCCCATTCCGCCAACCAGCAGAACCAGAATAAGCTTGGTTATTAAGCTGATTCTCATAGCCGTTACCCCCTCCCCCCGAATAAGACTGTCGTCACGACTTTGCTGAGGTTCAGAATCTTCACGACGATGTAACTGACCGCAAACACGGCGCCGAGGTTATACAGATGCATGAGTGTGGTTTCCACCAGGCCGCTCTCAAGCTCGCTTCTTTTCGACACCAGGATTTCCACAAGCAGATGAACTAAATAAATACTGAAGCTGGCCTTCGAGAAGGAGCTGATCAGCTTCTTCACCTTATCGTTAATCCGTGCGTTAATAACCGGTTCTTTTTCCTGAAAATAAAGAAAGATTCCCGCCGACATAAAGAAGGTCGTGATCGAGTAATTCCCATAGAACATCTCGTCCAGCACCCCGCTGTAGAGGGAGGCAAAATAAGTGGCGATGGGTGTCAGAAAGAAGGAAATGATCCCGATGTTATACAGGACGGTTTTAAGCCTCACGGAAACTTTGTAGTGAAACAGGTAATAGCCGAGAATAAAATACCCCAGATACCCCATAAACAAAGGAATGTTCATGATCGGTACATAAATGCCTTCGGATGTCACCCGGAAAATCGTATCCGATACAAAGCGGTACAGGATGCTGATCACAAACCAGAGAATCAAGTAATAGCGAAGCTCCTTCTCCGTACACGCTTTAACTAATCGGGTAATCAGCGGAACCGTTATGTAAATCGCGATGATCGCATACAGAAACCAGAGATGGATATAGTTCTGGTCCATGACCAGTTTATAAGCATAATCGATAAGAAATTCATAGGCGTTCATCGTGCTTTGCCGGATTACGTACTGGTTATACAAGCCGTAAATTAACGACCAGATCACAAGCGGAATCACCAGGGGCAGTACACGCTTCCTGTAGAATTGTCTGTAGGAAGTCACTTCAATCCGCAGGATCATGGCCCCGCTTATCATAAAAAACACCGGAACCGCAAAGCGCGCCACCGAGTTAAAGATATTGCTGATCCACCAGGAGGTGGTGTCAAAGTCATTGGTTCTCGTCAATAAATCGGCCGTAATATGCAAAATAATAACAGCGAGAATCGAAATAATCCGTAGTATATCGATGTAAATAATGCGATTTGTTTTTAGAATAGGGTCCATAACCGTTCTCCTCATCCCGTCCGAGTCCTATTAAGTCGTGGTGGTCACATTGCCTGTAATCGTAGCTACCCCTTTGCGCTCTACATAGCCCCAGCCCTCGTCATTGTCAAAATATTTGATCGTTCCCACAATATTAATAAAGAGCAGTACGTTGCGGTAAGTGAGAAGTTCAAACTGGCTGAACAGAAACATATGGATATAATCGCGAAGCGAATAGGTGCTTCCATATTTTTTGCACAGATAGAGGGAAACCAGAATTTGCAGCGCGTTAACGGTAATCGAAAGAGACAGCATAATCAATGCGAGCCCTATATTCTTGCCGGACAGAAGAACCTGAATAAGGAAGAAAATAGACGTAAAGGCCGTCAGCGTACCCAGTACAAACCCGTCAATGGCGAAAAATAGACTGACGCCCTTACTGAATTTCTTGGACAAGTCCGACCAGTAGATGAGAATGCAATCAATAAAAGCTTTCTGCCAGCGGATGCGCTGCTTATAGAAGTTAGGCATATTCTCCGGGCATTCCGTGTAGCAGATCGCTTCCGGGGCATAGACGAGCTTCTTGCGAAGCTGGTTCGCCTTCATGTATTCGTGGATTTTGAGGGTAATGTCGATGTCCTCGCCAACCGTACTTCTGAACCCTTTCACGTCGATCAGAACCTCTTTGTAAAAAGCACCGAATGCGCCGGAGATGACGACAATCGAATTGAATACGGATTGGGTGAGCTTCCTCACATAGAAACCGTGAATATAGCCGACAATCTGGCTCTTGATAATCCCCTTGCCGGTGAACTTCTCCATGATGACGCCGTCTTTCTTCTCCGCACCCTGGACAATCTTCACCGTACCGCCCAGCGCAATCACATCAGGATCATGGAAATATTGATTTACATATTGCAGGGAATGCGTCTCCAGCATGGAATCCGCATCCAGCGTAATGACGATATCGGATTGGGCATAATCAATTCCCGCATTCAGCGAGTCGGCCTTGCCCCCGTTGTTCTTGTCAATCACATACACTTGAGGATGAAGAACGGATCTGTAGACTCCACGGACAGCCTTGTATTCCAGTTTTCCGTCCGCTTCGCGGTCATGGGGCATCAAGGACAGAAGCTCGTCCAGCTTGTGCATGGTCCCATCTTTGGATCCGTCATTGATAATGAGGAGCTCATAATTGCTGTACTTGAGTCCTTCCATCGCATCGATGCAGTTCTTAATCGTCAGCTCCTCATTGTATGCGGGAACCAGTACCGAGATCGTTTTCTCCTCAAGCGTCTCGTCCAGCTTCTTCACTTTGCTGAACAGCAGGGGAACGAACATGTACAACAGCTGAAAGATCAGAAACACCAAGGTCGACACATATAAAAAATACTGCATGCTCTCCTGCTCCTTTTTATCCGTCTCTTTTTCTATACATCCGGTGAAACCAGCTTGCTTTTGATGCAGGGAACCCATTATCCGATTTGAGCCTTCACCTTCTTTCGTTTACATAAATGTCTCTTTTTATATATTTTATTTCACCCTACCAATAGTGTAAAACTCTTACATCAGCGAAAAAAGCGAATACATTCGCTGTATACTGTTGCAATCTTCCATTTTTGCGCTCTTTTCTTCACAACTTAATTTTCCATCTTTTAGAATTATAAGTTTTTGTAAACGAATATTATCAATCTTCAAATAAGGTTGCCTCTTTACTGAAAAATCAGATTCTCCTTCATGGATCCCTCATTTTTAACCATTGGATAAATATAAATTTCACTTTACGTTGAATAAATTTAATTGTAAAATTAGTTAATATCTTTCATTTTATAATAAATTCATACAGTAAATTGGATGAAAAATACCCCCTTTAGAAAGGAGGTGAATTTATGAGAAAAGTTATCCTATTGGTCCTCTTCGCTTTCTTTGCCTTATCCACAAGCGCATCTGCCGCTTATACGGCAACGTCACCCGATTTGTATGCCTACCAGTCCGGGCCTTACAAATTGAGCGTTGGCCTGTGGAGCTCTACCAATGAGACCGTTCAACTGACGCTGTACTCCAAAGGTCCATCTGGCCAGTTGAGTCCGGTCTACTCCACCACCGTAGCGATCGGACCTACCGTTCCAAGCCCGGTAGAGAAAAACGTAGGCTACCTGGCCCCGGGAACCTACGTGGTCAAAGGCGACTTCCAAGGTTCCTATGGAAGCCTCGGTCCTGTTGGTTTGTATCAGGTTTATTGATAAGAGGAACGGACAAGCCCATCTGGGCTTGTCCGTTTTGTCGGGATAGCTCTATGTAGTTATCTTCGGGTAGAATTCCATATCATATACTGCAGCAGTTCTGAATCGAAAAATAATTTCGCCCCACTTTTCTCATTCGGAAAGCGCTGAATCCTATCTAACAGAAAGCTCTGAACCTGCTCTAAATTAATACAGATAAATCCAGGTTCTTGCCTTGGATAATGAGTAAACAAAATTTTTCCTACCTGGTGGTACCTGCCCGCAACTACGGATTGATTAATTAATTTCTGACTGTATTCAGTTGTTTTGGCCGGTCCAAAAAATCCAATTCTTTTCAAGGCATATTTCAAACGATCTTCCCGGCCCATATAGATTTCAGACCGGAAATGATTTCCGGACTTCACTTCACAAATCAGTCCAATATTTTTGTCTAAATTAAAATGATTAAACAGCCATTCATCTCTGTGATCCCTACCCACGCCCTCATCTACGTACTTCGGCCTTACGGCCAATATATCTACATCTGCATTTTGATGGCTTTCCAAGTCTTTATTGTGCAGAACGAAATTAGACATCGGGAAAAACCGTTAAATCTCAAATACCAATAAACCATTTCTTCAGCAAAATTCTTCATGAAGCATTCCCCCAGACTAAAAAGGCAAATTTCCTACCCTCTGCATAATAAGTTCTAGCCACTATATACCGCTCCTTTAAAATACTGAAAGCCCTCTATTCGCTGAACATAGTTCTTTATACCTATTATACATTCTCATGGTTATATATGGACATAAACATGTAGAACTGAGTATCCCGAAACTTCCATACCTCTTATGCGTATTCATGGGAAATGATTACACTCCAAAATAGGGGAAGGGGCTTTTCAGAATGGAGCTGTATTTTGCAGAGAACTTCTTCAGTACAGGCAAACGTCCCATCATGAATAGCGACGGTTCGCATGCAGGTACGCTAGACATGAAGAGTTTATTCAGTTCTTCGATTGATATTTACAATCAGGACGAACGCAAAGTTTGTGGGGGTTCGTTCCGGTTCCTGTCTTTTTCCGGTAAGTGGGAGGTGACAGACGGCTTAGGAACGACTCTCGGTGTACTTCGTCCCAAATTTAAGCTATTCTCTAAGAAATACGAATATGACGCAGGTCCGCGCGGACTCTATGAAATCACATCGCCGATGTTCTCCAAGCACTACCTTATTCTCGATTCATATGGAGAACATGCAGCGGAATTCGAACAAACCAACGGCTGGCTGCAGAGCGGGGCATTCCGGCTTCGTAATGAATCATCACAGCTGGGCAATTTTGAACTCGTTGCCGTTATTATGGGAATTCATGAAACACAGCGGCGAAACAACCAAACAGGCTCGACTGCAAACTCGACTACCTATACGCCGAATATGTAATTTAACGGCTGGATATCTTATGTACACTAATAAAAGACATACATTGATGATGCCGATGAAAGCTTCGCAATCAAAGAGGCTCGATACTAGTTATAAAAAAAGAGCAAGTTCTTCCTCATAAGAGGAAAAACTCGCTCTTTTCTCTATGAATTACACCATGATTTTGCAAATGTTGTTCGTAAACTCCACAGGATCGTTAACCTGCAAGCCTTCGATCAGAAGCGCCTGATTGTACAGCAGGTTCGTGTACAAGTTCAGCTTGTCCTGATCTTTCTCAAAAGCATCCTTCAAGGACTGGAATACCTCATGGTTGATGTTAATTTCCAGCACTTTATCGGCTTGAACATCTTGACCGTTCGGCATTGCCTTCAGGATCTTCTCCATCTCAATGGTCACTTCGCCTTCCGTAGACAGGCAGACCGGATGTGATTTCAGGCGCTTGGACGCTCTTACATTCTTCACTTTGTCCGCAAGAATGCCTTTCATCGATTCGAAAAGAGCCTTGTTGTCGTTCTCTTCTTCCTCGGTTTGCTTGTCCTCCGCATCGGGCTCGATTCCGAGGTCGCCGCTGGAGACCGATTTGAATTCTTTCTCTTTATAAGTCATGAGCATCTTAATCGCGAACTCATCGATATCATCGGTGAAGTAAAGGATCTCATAGCCCTTGTCGGAGACCATCTCGGTTTGCGGAAGCTTCTCGATTCTCTCGATCGAAGGACCGGAAGCGTAGTAGATGTATTTCTGATCTTCAGGCATGGCCGCAACATATTCATCCAGGGTGACGAGTTTCTTCTCTTTGGAAGAAGTGAACATCAGCAGATCCTGCAGAACGTCCTTATGCATGCCGTACTCATTGTAAACTCCGAATTTCAGCTGTCTGCCGAACGCGTTGTAGAACTTCTCGTACTTCTCTCTCTCGTCCTTCAGCAGGCTTTGCAGCTGGCTTTTGATCTTGTTCTTGATGTTCTTGGCGATCAGGGTCAACTGGCGGTCATGCTGGAGCATTTCACGCGAAATGTTCAGGGACAGGTCCTCGGAATCGACCATACCTTTGACAAAACCGAAGTAATCCGGCAGCAAATCCGAGCACTTGTTCATGATCAGCACGCCGTTAGAGTACAGCTCCAGTCCCTTCTCATATTCCTTCGTGTAGTAATCAAACGGCGTACTTTCGGGGATAAAAAGAATCGCCTGATACACGACAGCACCATCGGCACTAATGTGGATATGCTTAAGCGGCTTGTCGAAGCCATAACGCTTCTCCGCATAGAAGTTGTCGTAGTCTTCCTGTGTCAGCTCGCTCTTGTTTTTGCGCCAGATCGGAACCATGCTGTTGACGGTTTGTTCTTCCTGGTACTCCTCGAATTCATCTTCGCTGTCTTCTTTAAGCCGTTGACTCTTGGTATCCATTTTGATCGGGTAACGGATGAAGTCGGAGTATTTCTTAACAATCGCCTTTAAGCGGTATTCTTCCAAATACTCATCGTAATTATCATCTTCCGTATTCTCTTTGATTTTCAGAGTAATCTCGGTACCCACGGAATCTTTCTCCGCCGGTACAATTGTGTAGCCGTCCGCGCCTTTGGACTCCCATTTGAAAGCCTCATCGCTGCCCTGCGCTTTACTGATCACGGTAACAACATCCGCAACCATGAACGCCGCATAGAAACCGACCCCGAACTGGCCGATAATGTTATGCCCGTCCTTGGACTCGTTTTCTTTCTTGAACGCGAGGGAGCCGCTCTTAGCGATAACGCCAAGGTTGTTCTCCAGCTCTTCTTTGCTCATGCCGATTCCTGTATCCGTGATGGTCAGCGTCCGGTTTGCTTTGTCCGCGGACAATTTAATGTAATAATCCTCTTTGTTGAACACCAGACTCTCGTCTGTAAGCGCTTTGTAGTACATTTTGTCGATAGCATCACTTGAGTTCGAAATAAGCTCTCTTAAAAAGATCTCCCTCTGTGTGTAGATGGAATTAATCATCATTTCAAGCAATCTTTTCGATTCCGCCTTAAATTGTTTCTTAGCCATAAAGAATGGAGCTCCTTTCGATATAAGAAATAAGAGTGGATTCATGTTAGTTATAAGGTTGCAAGTTTAAGTATACGTCAAAATCACTGACATAACCATTAGCACTCGTAATAGATGAGTGCTAATTCCTACTTTTTATATACCATATCCTTATTTTTGAAGTCAATATGTTAAAGAAATGATTCACAAAAATTAACCGGCAAAGCAGAAACGAAGGTGTCACGTATCGTTCACATTTTGTTCATGCTGCGTTCATCTTTCTCGCTTACAGTTAGTAAGGTAACTCACGATAATCATTGTTAGGAGAGAATTGATATGATAAATCACAGTAAATGGCTTATGCGCATTGCGGCCATCTACTCCCTAATCGGAGCTTTGATCGGATCTGACATGGCGGGCCGAAGCGATGTATCCCTCACTCCTGTGCATGCCCATATCCTTGTGGTCGGCTGGCTGACCCTGTTTGCTTACGGCTTGTTCTATTATGTAGTGAAAGAGATCAGCATGACTAAGATAGCCAAGCTGCATATTTGGACGAGCCTCATCGGCGGCGGGCTTATGCCGTTCGGTATGCTTCTCTACTACAAAATCGGAAATACGGCGACGCTCCTGGCTTTCATTCTTCCCGCTGTTATCCTGCTCATCGCGATTGCCTTGTTTATCGTCCTGCTCTTCTTCGATAAAAAAATCTTTGCAAAAAAATAAGAAGCATACACATAAAGTAAAAAAGGAACTCTCCGTTGCTGAGGAGCGTTCCTTCTTTTTGGTATTTGTCACATGATCAGCACTCTGCCCTGCCTAACCGTGAGCCTCCCCCATAAGCCGTGTCTGCTTGTGTCCCGGATACAACTTTTCTATCGCTTCCTGCAACCGTTCCTTCTGTACAGGTTTTACGATAAAATCGCTGGCCCCGGTGCGAATCGCTTCCATAATCATCCGCTGCTGTCCCATTGCGGAACACATAATGATTCTGGCGTCAGAATCGGCTGATTTAATATGCCGGACCGCCTCTACCCCATCCATATCCGGCATGGTAATATCCATGGTCACAAGATCCGGCTTCAGGAGATGGTACAAGTCGACCGCCTCCTTCCCGTTCTTCGCCTCCCCTACGACCACGCAGTCCAGCTGTTCCAGAAACATGCGCATCATGGCTCTCATAAATGCCGTATCGTCTGCTATCAGTACCTTCATGATATGTCCCCCAGTCTATAGGACATACTGTATCAAACGAAACTGAACAAAATCTAAACATTCTGTGCCTTGAGCGTAAACTTGAGCGTAAAGAGGAAGAAGCTGCCTGCGGCAAGCTCCTTAATGGCCGTCTCTGTTAGAAGCTCAGATATGTATGAAAAAGACTTTCTTGCATACCGTTCATCCATACTTCCCATCAGCGGTCTTAAGCTCCAGCTCCCTCGCCGCTATCAAAGCCTGCGTGCGCGAAGTAACGCCAAGCTTGGCATAGATGCGGGACAGATAGACTTTGACTGTCCCGATCGATAACGTCAGCTCCTGCGCGATGTCCTTGTTGGAGGCGCCCCGCGCCAGCAGTTCCAGCAGCGACGATTCACTGCGGGTCAACGGCTCGATGAGCCGGTTCTGAGCGGGAGCAGCCGCGGTCTGCGGCGTAAAGTTATCCAGAAGCCTATCTACATACACAAGCGATACTTCGTCCCCGGCAGCCCCTGGACACAATCCCGCTTGCGAGTCATCCGCGGAAATCCGCTGATCCCTGTATTTGCGCAGCAGTTCCCCTATGGCTGCCCCTTCGTCCACAAAGCTCCGGATATATCCATTCGCTTCCCCCAACTGCAGCGCTTCATGAAGATAACCGAGCGCAGAAGCAGATTGCCCTCGCTCAGCTTCAAACAGGGCCTGAAGCAAGATGATCTCCATCAGAACGCTCAACTGCCCCTCCCTTGCCGCCTGAGGCTTGAGCAGGTCCAGCAAATGCAGCGCCTCCTGCTCTCTGCGCTGCGCGCCAAGCAAGCGGGCCAGGGTGCCATAGACATACTCCTGATGGAGAGCGGGCTTATCTTTGGGCGAGAAGCCCGGCAGCAAACCTGCCAGCTTCTTCGCTTGCAAGACCTTCCCCTCCATCAGGTACAATCTGATCTGATAAGCACGCAGATAATGCAGCCAATGGGACTCGGAGAGATGCTGCTTCACGACCGATTCGATGGCCTGCTCAATCGTCTCGTGAGCCAGCCGGTGCTGACCCCTGGCCTTATACAGCCGGGCCTGCATCAGCCGGTTCGGGACAGATAACCCCGGTATTTGACCCGTTGCAGATGAGCGGTCCACTTTTAGAAGCAGCGCATGACTTTCCTGTAAACGGTTCAGTTCATAATAGCCTTCCGCCAATGTCTGATTCATATAGAGAGTGATGAGGGTATCCTGCCACCCTTTTGATTCAAGCACTTGGATAAATCGACTGCCGATTACTTCCGTATCACTGGACAAAGCTCCTTTCAGTCCAAACTCAGTCCGGCGTACGAAGGGCTCTCTGCGATTGTAATTAAATCCATAGAACAATGGACTTTCGGGGAGAAACCGGTCCTTGATCCCGTCCGCAAACCGGTACCAGGCTTCATATTCCCCACTATAGAAAAGCAGGTTCGATTTCATAAACAGAAGACCGCTTAGGATAAGCCTTCTTCTCTCGGACGCCTCCATGTTCTCATGGTCCGCTTCGACGGTCTTCAACACAGCCTCGGAACGGTCCAGTTTACCTGCCGCTAATAAAATAAAACCGTGCAAGAGACGCATCTCCGGCGTCCGAACAATTCTGGCCGGCACACTATCAAACCAGCGGAGCAAGGAAACACTCTCTCCCCGCTGCCATACATCCGGAAGGTGCTGGACCAGGAGGCGATCGGCAAGACTATAATCTTCCGCCGCTATCGCATACTCGATCGCCTCATCCAATAAGCCTCGCCCGGCATAGCACTCGCTGATATGACGGTTCAGCCCCGGCACATCTCCGGGCTTTTTCCGTTTCATAAAACTGCGTGCGAACTGTGCAAACAAATGATGATAGCGAAACCAGGCCTGATCATTGTCCAGAGGAACCAGGAAAATGTTCCAGTTCCTCAGTTTGTCGAGGATCGACTCGCTATCGTCCCGGCCTGTCACCGCATCGCACAGATCTGCGTCCATTCTCTCCAGCAAAGAGGTTTGCAGGACAAATTCCAGGATATCTTCCGGCAGCCCCCCGAGAACTTCATGAAATAAATAATCCGCCACATTGCGGTGATTGCCGGTAAATTGCTCAATAAACAGATCTATATCCTTTTGCGAACGCAGCGAAATAGCCAGCAGCTGCAGGCCCGTCACCCAACCTTCCGTGCGGTGAAAGAGCTTTTGCACATGCTCCGTTTTTAAAGGAAGATCGGATGAACGATGGTAAAAGTCGAAGGTTTCCTCCAAAGTGAACGGAATTGTCCCGGCATTGATTTCGGTACATTCTCCGCGGGAAATCCACTTAACCGTAGAAAAAGGAATCTCAATCCGGCTGGAGAAGATCAAATGGACAGAATCCGGCAAATAGTCAATGAAATAGGCCATATTGGCATGGATGCTATCTTCTCTAATGACCTGGTAATCATCTATAACGAGAATAAGCCTTTCTTCCAGAGCCGCAAGCTCGTTAAGGACGGCATCGAGAAAGACCGGAAGGGACAATCCCGGCAAAGCCTGCGACAACTCACGGATACGGACTGAAGCGGCCGGTGAGGCGGCATCGGTTAGTGCATGACAGACATAACGCCAGAATCGCAGCGGATCATTATCCCTGCTGTCCAGTGAACACCAGGAACTGCGGCAGCCGCTGCTATGAATCCACTGGGCGAGCAGAGTCGTTTTGCCGGATCCTGCAGGTGCACACAGAGTGGTCAGACGCCCGGTTGTCCCCTTCTCCAGCACCTCAACCAGGCGTCTCCTCTGGACCCAATTTGGCTTAAGTGCGGGAATGCTAGTTTTGGTCCTTAGAATAATAGACTCCGATGAATGTATCATTCCGCCTCCATATATCGAACATTCTTTATTTTTTATAATCAAGTTAACCAAAGTTAATATTCAACGTATAAACCATCTGCTACTCTATCAGAATAACGGTCAATCTAGGAAATGTACATCCATTCTGTGACCTGACAAGAGAATTTCGTAGAGGAGTGATCGGCATTTCATGCATACAATATTACGCAGATTGCTAGGGACTCTTACCCTGGCAGTCGGACTGCTGAGCGGTTGGAGCGAAAGGGCCCAAGCAGCTGTAATTATAGAGCCGCTGCCTGCTTCCGCTAATCTGCCCGAGCCGATAGAAGGGATCTCGGCCGGTCCTATGCTTGGCGGCAGCAGCATTCTAGTGACGGGGGGGCAGCAGAGCGGCAGGGATAAGTATTCCAGCCACTCCTATGCATTCAATCCAGCCAATCTCTCCTGGTCTTCTTATGCCCCTGCTCTGGAGGTGGCCTATCACGAACAATCCATGTTGAAGGACGGACGGGTATTCGTAACCGGTGGAAACAATTTCGTTAACCGCGTGGGCTATGCCTATAATAATTTGGTCCGGATCTACAGTCCGTTCACGAATGCTTGGACCAATGCCGCTACTCTGCCCAAAAACATACTCGGTAATACTCAGAGTACGTTGCCGGACGGACGGGTACTCATCGTCGGAGGAGCGGATTCCATCTATTCTCCTAACGGCAGCACCCTCTATAAAGATGCTTATCTCTATGATCCGGCGGCAAACCGCTGGGATGCAGCCGCTCCTTATCCTGTCGGGATCTACGAGGGGGCGCAAAGCACCCTGAAGGACGGCCGGGTTCTAGTAACGGGAGGGCTGGGCGGTTATATCTACCTGTTTGACTCCTACATTTATGATCCTTCAGCTAACAGCTGGACTAAAGCTGCACGGTTACCGTACAGCGGTAACGATCTTTTTTTCAGACATGCTCAAGTCACTCTGCCCGACGGTAAAGTACTGGTCATGGGAGATCACAATTTCTATTTGTATGACCCGGCCACCGATACATGGACACAGGATAACCCAACGCCCAAAAATTTAACGGATGCCAAGCTAATCTTAAGCGGCAGTCATGTATATGTGATGGGAGGCTACGACCAGAATTATGAGCTGAATTCCACCGTGTATAAACTGTCCTTTGATTTTAATGCGCCTACCGCTCCCCTTATTACAGGAGTAACAGCGGATTGGACCGCCTCAGACGCGAATGTGACCCTCGTCCCGGGAACAGATGCAGAATCGGGTGTGAACCGGACCGAGTACAGTTTGTCCGGAGCTACAACGTTAGGTTGGACACCTTACAGCAGCGGCGACCTCATTACGATTACAAACTCAGGACGGACGACGATCCTCGCGAGAACAGTGGATAACGCCGGCAATATCAGTGCCGTAACAACGGCTGCCGCACAAATAGACCGGACCGGGCCGACCGCTCCCTCCATTCATCCTTCGGCTCCCGCATGGTCAGCGACCGATGTGACTGTAACGGTCACAGGCGGAAAGGATACGGGGGGGTCCGGGGTAAACCGGACCGAGTACAGTTTGGCGGGAGCCGTAACGCTGGACTGGACGGCTTACACAGGACCCGTAACTGTAAAAGCAGCCGGCATCACAAGGATCATTGCCAGAACCGTCGATAACGTGGGCAACATCAGTCCCTCCGGCAACGCAGTCATCTCCATCGACAGAACTTCTCCGTCCAGCCCTGCTGTTGTACCGGTAACAACCTCGTGGAGCAAGTCAAACGTCACGGTAAACGTTACGCCGGGAACAGACGCAGAATCCGGGGTGAACCGGACCGAATACAGCTTGGCGGGAGCAGCGACACTCGGATGGACAGCCTATACCGGACCGCTGACGATAAGTGCCGAAGGACAAACAACGGTAAGCGCCAGAACCATTGACCAGGCTAACAATGTTAGCGGGTCCGGGGCAGCGGTCGTTAAAGTGGATACAACGGCCCCTTCCTCACCTGTGGTGAATCCCGCTGTATCCGCATGGACTCCCGCTGCCACAGTCCAAGTAACGGTCACTGGAGCAGCGGACAGCGGATCTGGCGTCAACCGGACGGAGTATAGCCTGTCCGGGGCCACGACACAAGGATGGACAACGTACAGCGGACCCGTATCGGTTTCCAGAGAGGGCCTGACTACCGTCCATGCAAGAGTCATAGACCTTGCCGGCAATATCAGCGGAACATCAGCAGCTGAGGTGAAAATAGACCGGACCTTACCGGCAGCTCCTGCCATAAGCCCGTCTTCCTCTTCATGGCAGTCGGCAGATGCCCGGTTGACAATTACGCCCGGGTCAGACGCCGGGTCAGGGGTGAACCGGACCGAATACAGCTTGGCGGGGGCAGCCTCGCTGGACTGGACCGCTTACACGGGATCTATTCACATATCGGCGGAGGGTGTGACCACCGTATCTGCAAGAACAATAGACCATGCGGGCAACAAGAGCGCGGTCCAGGAAACAACGGTACGGTTAGATAAAACCATACCCGATCCGCCTGTGCTGACTCCGGGCACGACAGCCTGGACTTCAGCAGCCAGTGTCCCGGTTACTCTCAAGCCGGGCACAGACGGAGGTGGTTCGGGCATCAAGATAACGGAATACAGCCTGTCCGGGGCCACAACACAGGGGTGGACAACCTATACGGGACCACTGGCTGTTACCGCCCCAGGGCAGACCACTGTCCGTGCCAGAACGACCGACAATGCCGGGAATAGGAGCGCCCTCCCGGAGACTGTCATCTCGATAGACCGCTCAGCGCCCGCAGCACCAGGGATAACGCCGGCGGAGGCGACATGGACCTCCGCCGCCAGCGTACCTGTCACGATCACGGCAGGAACGGATACCGGCGGGGCCGGGGTTAACCGCACCGAATACAGCTTGGCGGGAGCCACAACACTCGGCTGGACAAGCTACACCGGCAGCCTCAAGATTACGGCTGAAGGCCAGACCGCCATCAGCGCAAGAACGATCGATCATGCAGGTAACATCGGCCCATCTGCCACTGCCTCCGTCTCGATAGACCGTACGGCACCGGCAGTTCCTGTCATCCTTACTCCGGTGCAAAATGCGCTGCTGGGCACCAATAAACCGTCCATTTCCGGTACGGCTGAAGCCAACGCCAGCGTTACGATCCGGATAGACGGCCTTGCACTGCCGCCAGTCAAAGCGGATGGTACAGGCAAGTATACCTTAACGCCATCTACCCTGCTTGCCGATGGCGTACATACGGTAACGGCTTCGGCTGCTGACGCGGCAGGCAATAGCAGCCCGGGCAGCACCGCGCTGGCTTTTACCGTGGATACGGCAGCCCCATCGGCTCCGGTCATTGCCCTTCCGGCCGACGGCGATGTTCTTAATAACGCCAGACCGACCGTTTCAGGCCAAACCGAAGCGGCCGCTTCCGTCACCTTGTATCTGGATGCGAAAGCTGTCGGGACGGTTACGGCAAACGGCAGCGGAATATGGACGTATACATTCACTTCTGCATTACCTGACGGTATACACAGCTTCCAGGCATTCGCAGCCGATACTGCGGGCAACATCAGTCCCGCTTCCGCTGCTGTCACATGGACGATCGATACAAAGGCTCCTGCCGCTCCTATCGCGCTGACGCCGCAGGACGGCACAGTAACCAATCAGGCACGGCCGCTATACTCGGGAACCAGTGAAGCGGGAGCCCGTATCCGCATCTTATTGGATAAAAGCGAAGCTGAGACAGTAACAGCGAATGGCAGCGGAGCTTGGACCTACACGCCTGCATCGCCGCTTGCAGACGGGAAGCATACTCTTCAAGCAGAAGCCAGAGATCGTGCAGGAAATAGCAGTCCTTTGTCCTCTGAAATAACCATTCAAATCGATACTCAAGCTCCTGCAGCACCTGTCATTACCGCACCGCCGGGCGGTATGCTTGTGAACAGCTCCAGACCGGAGATCACAGGCCAAGCAGAAGCTGATGCCATTGTCGGCCTTGAGATAGATGGCGGAGCCGTTATCACCGTAATTGCCGGCGCGAACGGGAAATGGTCCTATACACCATCCGCGCCGCTTCGGGAAGGACTGCATGTCGTCAAAGCTCAAGCAGCCGATGCGGCGGGCAATGTGAGCTTTTTCTCGCCGGAAGTTTCTTTCAACGTTGATTCGAAAGCTCCCGCAGCCCCCTTCGTCCTAGAACCGGCTGACGGTTCCGTAACGAACGTCTCGAGGCCAACCTTCACAGGGACCTCAGAGGCAAGCGTCACGGTGAGTGTATATCTGGATGGCGCATATGCCTCGTCAGTGATTGCCGACAACATCGGCAGATGGAACTATGTTCCTGCGGCCCTCTTATCCGTAGGCACGCATAAAGTGAATGTACAGGCGACCGATGCGGCAGGCAATACAAGCCTGCTATCGGCAGACAGCACGTTCACCATCGTTTCCTCCAATGCCGAGCTTCAGACTTTGCAGCTCAGCGGAATAACCTTGAACGAGACCGTTACGGGCTCGACTTACCACTACACCGCACAAGTTCCTTTTGCGGTTACGGCTACCTCTATCACAGCGGTACCGGCCGAGCCTCACGCATCTGTGCGCATTCTGCACAACGGCCTGCCGGCCGTTAATCCGGTTGACCTGCAAGTCGGTGCGCAAACGTTCACCGTTGAAGTGACCTCACAAGACGCAGCGACCGTTCAGCCGTATACGGTTACGGTTACGAGAGCCGCTTCCAGCGAGGCGGGTTTGAGCGAATTAAGCGTAAGCCCCGGTGTGCTGACTCCCCATTTTGACGGAGCGGTTACATCCTATACCGCTACTGTCACAAATGATGTGTACGCCTTAACGGTGAGTGCAAAAGCCATCAGCCTGGACGCTTCTGTCCGGATCAACGGCATTCCATTCGCAGGTCCGCAAGGAAGCCTTCCGGTCGATCTCGACGTGGGTTCCAATCACATTAACGTAACCGTGACCGCCCAAGACGGCGCAGCTGTACAATCCTACCAGATTGAAGTCAGCCGTGCGCCAAGCTCGAATGTTACGTTAAGCGGCCTGGAGCTTTCGGAGGGCATCCTTGAACCCGGCTTCGACAGCGGCATGGTCCACTACCGGGTCACGGTCGGGAACGAAACGGCCAGCACATCCGTGACCGCTTCGGTGTATGACCCGAATGCAGCCATAACCATCAATGGGCAGCCGGTTATAAGCGGGCAGCCTTCCAGCAGGATCCCGCTAAAGATTGGAGCCAACCCTATTACGGTATCCGTAACGGCCCAAGACGGCATCAGCACCCAGTCCTACGTCATCGATGTTACCCGCGAACCAGGCTCTAACGCAGGATTAACCGGACTTGAGCTTTCGGGCGGACAACTGAATCCTGCTTTCAGCAGCAGCACCAAGACTTACGAGATGACCGTCAGCTACGGAAAAGAAAGCACAACTGTCACCGCCTCGGTCTATGATCCCGATGCCCGTATCCTGGTGAACGGCATCGCTGCCGTAAACGGCCAGCCTTCCGAGCGGATAGCTCTGAGAGCCGGCTCTAACCGTATTACTGTTACGGTTACTGCGCCGGATCAGTTGACTCAGGAGATCTACACGGTTATAGTAAACCGTTTATCCGATTCCGGATCAGGCGGCAGTTCACCGGGAGAACCGGCCGGGCAACCCCCCGGACCGGAAATCCCGGTGACGCCTGAAATTCCCGTGACACCAGGCAAGCCGGATCTTCCCGATGGTCCTTCCGGTCCACCGGAGCCAAGCTGCAGCCCGGCTTCCTCTTCTACCGCTGCTTTCAGCGATATGTCCGGCCATTGGGCGGATCATGAAGTGAGGAAAGCTGCGGACTGCGGCATCGTCAATGGATTTGAAGACGGGACGTTCCAGCCTTCTGAGCCTGTCACGCGCGCCCAGTTCGTCGTCATGCTAGCCCGCGCCTATGGGGACGCTTATGCTCAGCAGACAGCGTCCGGCGTCCGCCACCGCTTCGCAGACCAGCCAAGTATCCCCGGCTGGGCCGCTCAGGATATAGCTATGGCTAGTCAAAGCGGCATTATCAGCGGTTATGAGGATGGTACCTTCCGCCCGGATGCGCCGGTAACCCGCGCCGAAATGATCACCATGGCAGCCAGAGCCGCGAAACTGATGCCGGTTTCTGCCGGGCAGCTTCAGACTTTGTATGCAGATGCGGACACTATTCCAGTCTGGGCCGGAGGATATATCGCCGCAGCTCAGCAGCGCGGGTTCATTCAGGGCCGGGATCACAACACCTTTGCGCCGCTGGCCCCGACGACTCGTGCGGAAGCCGTTGTCGTGCTGCTGCGGATTCTGGATGCGAAGTAGCAGCCCCGATCGGGGTGTCCAGGCAGAGAGCAGACAGCCGGCCAGTCCGGTAACTAGTAACTAACGGGGATAACGGCAGACAGCGGCATCTTCATCCAATAAAAAGCTGCCGGCTTGAACATTGAGTTGTGGGACGATCACTTGTCATTGATCTGATCACGAATCGCCTGATTTTTTAAACCGGCAACCTCCAATCAAGAGCTCTGTAGAGCAAGGCGGTTCGTTCGCCGGAAGACTTGCTTTCAATCTGAATCATTCATCCGATAAAATAAGCCAGCAGAGATCGTTGATCTCTGCTGGCTTTGTGTTTCATAGTCCGATCATGCCAGTCTCCAAGCCTCTGCTCCGGTTTGTGAAGCTGTATCCAGATAGGCGGAGCCCTTATGACTCGGGTTGTTATTGTAACCGAATTAGGAGCAGCATGGGATTGCAGCACCCGCACTAAATCTATGTACCCGGGGCCCGGAAAAGGGCCGGGGCAGGGGGGTCCGGAAGCGGAAGCGGAAGCGGAACCTACTGGTTCAGCAGCTTTTCCAAACGGACAAGCAGTACAACCGCTTCCGCCCGAGTCGCCGTCTCATCCGGTTCAAAACGATTGCCGCTGCGGCCGTTGATGATTCCATGCTCAACCGCCGCCTCTACAGACGACTTGGCCCAGCCGGGAATGTCCCCCTCATCGGCAAAAGCGGATGCTGTGCCTGCGGCAGCCGGCCAGCTCATGCTCTTGGCTAGCATGACGGCAAGCTCCGCGCGAGTGACAGACCGCTCCGCGCGGAACGTCCCATCGGCGTAGCCAGTCACGATGCCCTTGGCTGCTGCGGCGCTTACCGCTTGCTGCGCCCACACGGGGATCACATCCCCATCCGCGAACACTGGCTTAGGCGCTGCATCGGCATCATCCCTCAGCAGCCGCTCCAGCATAACAAGCCACTCGGCGCGGTTGATCGTCCCGTCCGGTTTAAACTTGCCGGACTCATATCCCTCGATGAGGCCCAGAGAATAAGCCCGGGCGATATCCGTTTCTGCCCAGTGTCCGGCAATATCGCCAAAAGGATTCTTCGTTCCCTCTCCCGGTTCTGTTCCGGGTCCGGGGTCAGGCTTGGTGCCCGGGTCCGGTTTCGTGCCGGGAACAGGTCCCGGACCAGCGGAAGGTTCACGGATGATCGTCAGCTTGTATTCACGGCTGGACCCATCCTCCGCTTGCACAACTACTCTGAACTCATTGCTTCCTTCTTTCAAAGAAGCCGTAAACTCCCGGCCTGCAGACGTTTGTCCGTTCATCATTACTTGGGCGTACGAATCTACCGCTTCGTAGCGGATCACAACACGATCTGCCCGGACTGACGCGGTATACTCGCTAACGCCCGGCTGGAATTGCGGCGTAAGGGAGACCGCTTGCTCCCCGGCCCGCAAACTCAGTTCATTCAGCCTGTTTTCCGAAGAAAGCGAAGACGAAGAACCGGTTGAGCCGGAAGAAGTTACAGGTGCGGTTATTACGCTCCCAGCCAGTTCCGTGCTGCTGTTACCCGCTGCGTCCAAGGCCTTCACGGCAAACGAGTACGCCGTATCGCTTGACAAACCGCTTGCCTTGTAGCTGTATGTATCGGCGCTAACCGTGGCCAGCAGCGTGCTGTTCCTATAGACCTCGTAGCTGCTGACACCTGCAAGATCAGCAGCTGCGGGCCAGGCCACGCTCACACTGCCTGTAGTGAGCTCGCTAAAGGCAAGCGCGCTGCCGGCAGGCCAGACGGGCTCTGCCACATCCGCGGCAGCTGCCTTAACCAGCGTCACAACCGCTGCGGAGCCTGCAATCCGGGCCGATTCGTTGCCCGCCGCATCCGACGCTGTGATCACGAACGCGTAGCTTCCCGGCGCCAGATCACCGATGTCTGCAGCTGCCGTCGAGCCGTCCGCAAGACTGGCGCCAAGCTCTAGCGGGCTGCCGAGTTCAGCTGCCGTCACCGTGCCGTCTCCATCGGTATCCTGCCACAGATAAGCCTTCACTGCCGCTCCCGCTTCACCAACTGAACCTGCTGCGCCATATAACTGATCCGGGGTGCCCGAATAGTTATCTACGACGCTGAATTTGGATATATCCACGACAGGCGGAGTCGTATCCGGCACTGCATCATCCTCACGGATGGTCACAACCGCCTCCGTTAATGTGCCAAGCACGGCACCGTTCCCAGGGCCGCTCAGCTTTACGCTGAAAGTCCGGTCTCCTTCGTAGACAGGGTTGTCCAGCACGGGAATGCCGTAAGTCTTGCTGGTTTCTCCATTCTTAAATACAAGGACATCGTCAACCGCGGTATAATCTTTTCCCGCAGCTGCCGTTCCATCAAAGGTTTGAATCCGGACCCGGACCTGGCCTTCACTGCTGTCCGTCCTTTTAACCGTAAGAGTCGCCGTTCCAGCATCTTCGTTCGCTTCAAAAGCCCCTACGCCGAACGACAGCGTCCCTTCACCCTTGCTCTTGAACACGTATAAGCCATCGCTGCCCGCCATTACAAGATCTGAACGGCCATCCCCGTTGAATTCCCCAGTCGTAAGATGGGGGATATTCTGGCCAAAATAATAGTTCAGAGCCGGCCGAAACGTCCCGTCTCCATTGCCTAAAAGAATGGACCGGTGACCGAGAATATCCACTACACCATCGCCGTCAAAATCCCCTAGCGCAAAATCGAGCGGGTAGGTTTCTGTCCCGTACAAAGCGGGCGGGTTAAACGCACCTCCGCCAGCTCCGAGGAGCACAGTGACTCCATGGTCTCCATTCGCGACAAATGCCAAGTCCAGCAGGCCGTCCCCATTGAAGTCAGCCGCTTCGATCCTTTCAGGTGACATGCCGGAAGCATAGACCGCTGCGGTGTAATTCGATCCGCTTCCATCGTTCGTCAGGATACTGACCGTGTCAGATCCCGAATTTGCGACGGCTAGATCTTTAGCTCCGTCCCCGTTCATGTCCGCCACGATCAGACTGCGGGGTAAATTCCCCACCGGAATATGTACCGCTGCCGCAAAATTCCCGCCCCCCGTTCCAAGCAGAATCGACACGGAATTCGAAGAATTATTGGCCACCGCCAGGTCCATGATGCCGTTGCCATCCAAATCCGCCGCCTCTACCCCAATCGGATAATCTCCAACGGGATAAGTACCGACGACCTGAAACGTCCCGTCCCCGGCTCCTTTCAAAATACTCACCGTGTCATCACTCGTGCTGGTAACAGCCAAATCCGCACGGCTATCCCCGTCCAAATCTGCGACTGCGGCTCCTCTCGGATTAATCCCGACCCCCGTGTCCGCCTGCGGCAGGAACGAGCCGTCTCCCTGACCCAGCAGAACCGCAACCTTGTTATCCAGATGCTTCAGTGCGATCACATCTGCCAGCCCGTCGGCATTCACATCAGCGGTCTCGACCTCATAAATGTATGAACCCGCATAATAATGGACCCCATCCTGAAACACTGGATTCGCCGCATATACAGACCGGGGCAAAGCCAGTAGCGAGATGCCCAGTGCAACGGGCAGCCATTTCTTTGTAAACTTGCTTTTCCACCCTTCCAACTCTCCCACACTCCCTGCCAAATACTAGATAATCCTTATTATAAAAGATTTCAATCCATAAAAAATCCCCCTTAACGGGGAAAAGGCACAAAATTTATATTTAACGGTGACCGGTCAGCACGGCTAGTTCTCCAATTGCCTTAAACACAGTCCTCAAGGAATTGCCGAAGATGAATGTATCCTGTTTAGAACGTATATGTTTAATGGTGTTTACTGTAAGAATGATGTATAGAGTCAGATGTATAGAGTTAAGGGGGAGTTTTACATTGATTTCAGGAGTGGTTGCCTTGTAGTTCGCGGCTTCATTGTGCGATAGAGTAAAGAAAAACTCACGGACGGGACAAGAGAGTCCCCGATGCCGTTCAAGCTCACATTGTTGCCCCTTCTGATTCACACGCAAAAAAAATCCCCCTATACCAGGATAGGGGCCTAAAGCGGAACTTCCTTGCAATTTCACTTCGCTTTACCTGACGTGCTCCTCTGGACCTTACCCGCATATTCGCCTGGTGTGAGCCCGGAATAGTTCTTAAAGCATTTCAGAAAATAACTCTTATTGTCATAACCGAGCAGTTCCGCCAGCTCCGCCACCGTGACATCTGTCTGGTCAATAAGTTCCTTCGCTTTCTCCATCTTGGTGCGTGTAACGAATTCAACAAAGTTCTCGCCGGTTTCCCTTTTGAACAGCCGGCTGAAATAGCTCGGGTTCAAATGAAGGTACTCCGCGACCTCTTCTTGCGTAATCCTGCGGTTCACGGACCGGAGCACGTAAAGCTGCGCTTCCGCGATTTCCTTACGCTGGGGCTGTTTATAAATATGCTCCATCACCGAGAACGTACGATGCAGCAGGGAAATAATCATTTCCCGAAGCTGCTCGATCGTCTCTGCCTCCAGAATCGACTGATGAAGCACTTCAAGTGAATAGCCCGATTGAAAGTGCTGAAGCGACTTGAATTTGAGCTGCAAATCCAGCATCATCTTCAGGAACCACTCCTTCACGATCCGGGGATGGTAGCGTTCCTGAATGATGACACCGGTCCACTTGCCGGTCACCGCATCCACCCGGTCTGCCGCCTGCTCCAGCACGACCTGTTTCAGCTCCTCCAGAGCAGTAGAGTAATGCGTGAATAAATCTTCCGCCGTATAGGCTGCCCGGCTGTATCTTGTGATCAGGCCGCTTCCCGCATAGAATCTCGCTTCCTCCGCTCCTTCCAGAAGCCCGGATATCCGCTCCTTGAGCGACTGGATGTCCTGCCCGTGCTGCCCGATCAGGAACGTCACCCGCACGCGCAAATATTGGAGCAGCGACAGCTGGATCTTCCGGAGTGTCTCCTCCGCATCATTCAGTCCGCTAGTCGAGAGTTTAGCCGTCTTAATTGGAAAAAGCAGAAGGAGATGCTCGGGTGACGGGCGGAAGATAACCATACCCCCGGACTCGCAGATCAGTTCCTCCATCACATTTTCTACAGCGAAAATCAGGTTATCTTTGGATACAAAACGCCTATGCGTCTCGACAAACCGGTCAATGAAACAAAGAACCGGCAAATACCCGCTATGAGCAAGCTCAATGCCATACTCCCTCGCCTGCTCCGTCAGTTGCTCCGGGAACAAGAGAGGATGATACAGCAGGGTTTGCAGAAACTGGCTTCGGATAGCGAGCCGGCTTTCCTTGGTAATCTGCTGCAGCCGCTGCACCTTCCGGCTCGCGGTCTGTGTTTCTTCAAGCTGATCTGCGAATTTGCGGAGCAGTTGAACGATGTCCTCGATTTCCATCTTTTCTTTCAGGATATAATCATTCACATGAAGCTTTACCGCTTGCTGCGCGTAGTTAAAGTCATCATGGCACGACAGAATGACGACCTTTAGCAGCGGGCAGTCCTCCTTCATTTTTGCGATAAGCTCCAGCCCGTTCATGTGCGGCATCCCGATATCCGTAATCAGAATGTCCGGAGCGGATACCTTGGCTGCGTCCAGCGCTTTGACACCGCTCTCGAATACGCCTTGCACCCTCATATGCAGCGATTCCCACGGAACCGATTGACTCAGAAATTCCAGCACCGGATAATCATCATCCACCAGCATGACGTTAAGCATAATTCTCACCGCTTTTTAAAGGGATTTGCAAGGTAATGGTCGTTCCTCTGCCGGGTTGGCTGTCTATCTTGTAACGGAACCGGTCCCCGTAAATCAGCCTCAACCGTTCGATCACATTATTCAAACCGATACCGGACAGCCCTCTTTTCACGGAGAGCTCATCCCCCGTCTCCGCAACTTGTGTCAACTTCTTCTCCAGACGCTCCAGTTCTTCCGGGCCCATACCCCGCCCTGTATCGCTAACCTGCATCATCAGTTTATCCTCCTGCCTCCAAGCCGAAATCATTACGGTGCCCGGATAATCGCGGAAGCCATGAATAAGCGAATTCTCCAGAATCGGCTGTAAAATGAACCGCGGAAGCTCAGCCAGCGCTGTCTCCGGTTCGATATCCGTCTCCAGGACAATCGGTTCGCCAAGCCGGAAGTTCATCAGCTGAAAATAATGGGCGACGGTCTCCACTTCTTCATGCAGCGGAATACATTCATTGTTGCGGTTGATAGTCATTCTAAGCAGAGACGACAGCGAGCTGATCAAGGCCGCATTCTCCTCATCGCCTTTAAGCTTAATGCGCATCCGGATCGAGTTGAGCACATTGAACAGAAAATGCGGATTGATCTGCGCCTGCAGCATTTCAAGCTCCGCTTTGCGCTTGCGGCTTTGTTCGAGCGTCACCTGCCGGAGCATCTCCTCGATGCGGTCCAGCATCCGGTCGAAGGAATGACCAAGCCGGCTTATTTCATCCCGGCCTGTAATGCCGGTGCGGACCTCAAGATTACCGGCCTCCACCTGGGAAACGACGCGTCCAAACCGGTACAGAGGTTTCGTGAACTGCCTCACCAGCGTAACCAGAATAAGGAGGAATACGATGAAGAACAGCGCCTGCAGGAGAAAATTAGTCCCCTGTACGGTGTTAATCTGAGCCACGGCCGCTCTGTACGGCACCAGGCTTACCAGCATCCAATCCGAATAAGGGAGCTTGCGCTGAAGCAGCAGATGCTCCTCTTCCTTAACCTTGATCAGATTGGATCCGTCTTTGTCCCCAAGCTGACTGAAGTACGCAAAAGGCTGCCCTATCCTTGCTTTGTCCGAATGGGAGAGGATCGTCCCTTTAGAGTCCAGCAGCATATGTTCCTGATCCATTTTATTCTGAGTAAAAATTTCATTAATTTTTTCCTCATTCATACTGACGATCAGATAACCGTAGGGTTCGGAGGAAAAACTTTTGATAGTGTTGGCGATCGTGATAAGATACCGTCCCTTCTCCTTGTCGGAGGCGAGATAAGAAGGATGAGTGCCGATCCAATAGGTAACAAAAGAAGGCATCTGAGTCAGCTTCTCAAAACAGGTCTCCCGAAAAAAACGGTTCGGGTCATAATCGAGGTGTGAATAGTTGGTGTAGCTCGTTCCATTGTTCAGCAGAATCGTGATGTGGGTTTTTTCACCGGGAAACGAGATGTTCTCCAGCTTATTCGTTATTTTACGGTTATTCAGAAAATGCTCAACAAAACGGTCTTCTCCGCTGACCGGCTGCCCGCCTTGCTGCTGCATAATAATGGATTGAATTTCACTGTCGAATTGAATGTAATTGGAGACATAAATCATTTTATTCACGGTATTCACAATATAGCGTTCCATGACATCCAAGGTGCCCAGGGCATTATCAATGACATGACGCTGTACGACTGCTTCCGTATTCCGGTTGGAGAAAGTCAAAATAACCGCAGCCGGCAGCAGCAGACAAATAATGGAAGAGACAATCAGCTTTTGCCGTATGCTTAATTGACGCAGAAACTGGAATAATGTCATACGCTACACCTGCAGCTCATCATTAGTTAGTAAAGAGGAGCCTGTCGGCTCCTCTCTACTGTTCACTCTACCACCTTTATGCGCCAAGCGCATCCGGCTATTTTTTGTTAGCCGCCACAATCTCTTTCACTTTCTTGGATGTATTCGCAAGCGCTTTCTCAATATTCTGTTTGCCGAGCAGCATCAGTTCAAATTCGGACGAGTAAGCTTTATTGACTTCCTCTGTATAAGCGACCGGGATTTGTCTTGTAATCGACTTGGAATTCTCCAGTGTATACAAGAGGGATTCTTTGTCCACCATCTCCGGGTTCTTGGAAGCGTTGATCATTAAATCAATGGCAGATGCCGTATCTTCCTTCTTCCACGAAGACAAATATTTCTTCATCATCGGAATACCTTCGGTTGTGAAGAAACGCAGGAATTTATACGATTCCTCCTTATGCTTGGAAGTGGAAACAACGCCCACAAAGTTCGCATTCATAAAGGAATACCCATTCGGATCTTCCTTCTTATTCTTAGGCATTGGAGCAAAAACGGTCTTGAAGTTCGCCGTAAACTCCTTACCTCCGCCCACTTCGCCGATCATCCAGGAACCGGTAGGCATCATGCTCGCCTGCTGGTTAAAGTAGAGCGGACGATACGTAAGCTTCTGCGAGATGATATCCACGTACGGTGTGGCCGATTTGTCTACGTGCTCCGCTTGAGCCCGTATCTCCATCGACTTCTTAATGCCGGGATGGTCAATATTGACGGTATGATCGGCAAGTACAAGGTCATTCTTCTCCGGCTGATTCCATAGGCCAAGCAGGAAATAATCGATCCAATTGTGAAAATAAGTGCCGTAGCGCTTCGTCGCTCCCTCACCCTTGGTCATTTTCTTGGCATAATCCAGATATTCATCCCACGTCCAGTCTTTAGGAACAGGCAAATTGGCCTCATCAAGATGGTTCTTGTTCATAATGACAAAATATTGCCGGAACGTACCCGGAAGCCCGTAATAGTTGCCGTCAATCGAAGTATCGACTTTGTACTCGTCGTCGAATTTGATCCCTTCCTTCTTCATCAGATCATTCAAAGGTTCAAGAAGGCCGTTGGCGGAGCGCTGGGCATAGCTGCGGTCATCCGGGAGCAGAACCGCATCCAGCTGTTCGCCCGAAGCGGACAGCAGATCAATCTTCTTGACATTGTCCGCCGCATTCGCTTCATTCAGCGGAATAAACTCGACGAGAATTCCCGGGTTTTTCTCCTGAAACTTAGCAATGACCGGCTCAAGATCCTCCTTCTTAAAAGAGATGCCGTCTGCGTGGAACTTAATTTTGACTTGACCGCCCGGCGTGTTTCCTTGGGATGAAGATCCATCCTCCGGAGCAGGCGAGCAGCCGGCCGCTAAAGAAATCGCCAAAACCAGGCCGGTGAAGGAAAACCATCTTTTCATGGACATCGTCATCATCATTTCCCCTCTAAATTAGTTTTGTATGCGCTTTATATTTGCTGTACACCGGGTAACGGATGCACAGGGAAAACCATCGCCCGATCGTTAACCTTTGACCCCGCCAAGGGAAATCCCTTCGATCACCTGCTTCTGCCCGATCAGGAAAACAAGCAGGAGCGGAACAATCGCAATAACCGAGCCGGCCATAATCAGAGAATAGAACTCGCCATAGGCGTCCGCGAATTTACGGATACCGAGCTGCAGCGTGAACAAATGCTCCGACCGCAGGAATATGAGCGGATTCTGGTAATCGTTCCAAGTCCAGATAAACCGCAGTATACCATAGGTGGCGATGGCCGGACGGACCAGAGGAATGCCGATCGTAAAAAAAATACGGGTGTGTCCGGCGCCGTCCATTTTGGCCGCATCTATATATTCATTGTTAATGCCCAGGAAAAACTGGCGGAGCAGGAAAGTTCCGAGAACGCTGAAACTGTTAAGCAATATGAGGCCGGTGTGGGTATCGAAAAGCCTCAGTTCGCGGTAAATAATAAATTGAGGAACGAGAATAGCCTGGCTCGGGATCATATAGGTGGCCAGTACGATCAGGAAAGCGGCTTCTCTCCCTTTGAAATCAATCTTCGCGAATGCGTAAGCGGCCATACAAGAGAACAGGAGGGAGCAAAGTGTTGTGAGTACGGTCACTTTGATCGAATTCCAGTAGAAGAGGTAGAACGGGTACTGGCCCATCCACACCTCCGAATAGTTCTGCACGGCCTGCCACTGCTTCGGAATCCATTCGATCGGATACTTGAACACGTCTGCCTCCGGCTTCAGAGAAGTCGACACCATCCAGAGGAATGGAAGCAGGAACGCAAATCCGATCACAAGCAGAATCGCGGTCATGATGACTTTGCGGATATCGAGATTCCGGAATGTCATTTGGCTTCACCTCCTAGTAGTTCACCCATTTGCGCTGGCCATACCATTGAATGAGCGTAATGAGAAAAATAGTGACGAACAGCACCAGGGCCATTGTAGAAGCATAGCCCATTTTCAGATGAACGAATGCGGTCTCGTACAAATGAAACACAACGACGGAGGTGGAGTTAGCCGGGCCGCCTCCGGTCAGTACCTGGACCAGATCGAATACTTTGAACGTCCCGATCAGTCCGGTAATCAGAAGGAAGAAAGTCGTCGGCGACAGCATCGGCAGCGTAATGCTGCGGAACTGCTGCCACGGCTTGGCGCCGTCCATCTCCGCAGCCTCGTAAAGCTCAGCCGGTATGGACTGCAGCCCGGCAATATAAATAATCAGATTGTAGCCGATGGACACCCAGATCATGATCATCATGATCGACGGGAGCGCAAAATTGACGTCCGCAATCCATTTCGGAGGGTCCGAAATGCCGATCGACATGAGCATCTGGTTGACCGGACCGTAGGAAGGGTGGAACAGCACCTGCCACACCATGGCTACGGCCACGACGCTGGAGATATAGGGCATAAAATAAATGACCTTGAACATGTCTTTGAAGTACACATATTTATTAATGATAACTGCGAGCAGGAGTGACAGAGCCAGAGTGGTCGGCACGACAAGCATAAAGATCAGATTGTTCTTCATCGCTTGCCAGAAAATGCTGTCTGCAAACAATCGCTCGAAGTTACGCAAACCGATAAAATCAATGCGTTTGAAGCCGTGCAGGAAATTCCAATCCGTAAAGCTGAGGAAAAAGGAAGCAATAATCGGCAGCAGGGTCATGATGGTAACTCCTATGAGCATCGGAGTTATAAACACATAACCGCATACATTCTCGAGCAGCCGCTGCTTATTGAACCGTGGCCGCTTGACGCCGGGAGCCGAAGGAGAACGCGGATGAATCTGCAAGGAGACCACCTCTTTCGTCTTGAGTATTTGTGAGTTTGGCTATACTTCGGGAAAAGACCTGTACGGGAGGCATTCAGCAGCCCAGGCAGGATTAGGGTGAGAATCAGCTCTCGTTCGCACCTGTGACTCAGAAGCGGCAACCTCATCCGGCTAAGTTGAACTTCTTAACCAGTGATCCAGGAAATTGTAGGCCCATTCGCGCACGGGTTCAGGAAAATCATGACCCGAGGTGCCGATGACGGCCTGCAGCCTGCTCCCGCAGCCCAGGAATTCATACAGCCGGCGCAGTTCTGCAGCAGCTTCACCGATTTCCTGCCAGTGGGGCATATATGGATCCTGCTGGGCAATCCAGCAGAAGAACGGCGTGGGGGCAGCCAGTGCGGCGATTTCATGGAAATCGAAGGAGAGCCTCTCCTGCGCAAGGGCCTCCGTTACCTCTGGCAGGTGGGTAAACCAGCTCCGCACTCCCCATCGTTCCGGTTCCGGATCTCCATGGAAGGTGGAGAGACCGCAGCTGACGGCGACAGCTCTCACCCGTGCATCTACACCGGCCAGGAAATAAGCGTTGTAGCCCCCAAGCGAGTGCCCGATCGCGCCGATCCGCTCCGAATCCACTTGCGGCAGGCTGCAGAGCAGATCCAGTCCCTGCAGATGATCAGCCAGCATCTTGCCTACGGCTGACCACTCGGGATGACGGGTATAGAAAGCCCCGGTATGGAAGAAGCCGCTTCCTGCCTCCCGGCGCTCCCCGGCCGTTATGCTGTCCGGGGCCAGCACGACATATCCGCGCCCCACCAGCTCAAGCGCATACTTGCGGCCGTCCCTTCCCGAAGCCAGCGCGATGTCTCCTTTGCCCGCATCCGCAGTCGGGTGCAGGGCCAGCACGGCCGGCAGCGGCGCCTGCGCCCCGGAGCCGTCCGCAATGTGCGGCACCAGCAGGTACGCGGTGACCTGATCGCCGTGCACCGTATCATAGCGGATATGATGACGGGTATGGGCAGCTTCGGATGTAGAGGACAGCCAGTCGATACGGACCGGCACCCGCTCCGGCAGGCCGCCCATCAGCTCCAGCCACTGCTGCAGAATAGCTGCGCGTTTGGATGCCCATTGCACCGAGTCCGTAAGCTCTGCGGTTAACGAAGCAAGTTCCCTGCGGTAGACAGACATCGCTAAGACCGCAGCCGGACCGGCTTACCGCTCAACCGGCTTTCGTTGGCTGCTTCGATAAAACGGATGATTTCCCATGTCTCATCCAGCGTCACCGGAGACACTCCCGTATGGAAAAAGGGCATGATCTGCTCAAGCAGGCTGGCATAATACGGCTTATCGTGCGCATAAACATCGACCGGCCGGGAGCCCTGCTCCCTATGCACCATCGCGCCGAAGGTCATGTTACCGCAGCGGTTGCCCCGAATCGTGCCGATGCGGCCATCCTTCCATGTACCTGTGACGACATCATGATGCTCGGTCATCGCAGCCGTTACTTCGGAGCAGCCCGGCCCCATAAACGTATACAGCATCTCCACACTGTGGATGCCGTACCAGAATAGGCCCGGCTGCGTCGGCTGCAGCTCCATAGGGCCGTAGCAGTCCGCGCCGATAATCTGTCCGAGTTCATCTGCAGCGAGCGCCTGCCTCACTCCCTCGGCGAACCGGAGAGCGGAGCTGCTCATGACAGGCACAGCGCTCTCCTCCGCCAGCCGGATAATTTCGGCTGCCTCGGCGGCGTCCACCGTGAACGGCTTATCAATAAATACCGGCTTGCCATAGCCCGCTATCCGGCGGAACTGCTCCAGATGCACGCGCCCATCGACGGATTCCAGCAGTATGGCGTCACACTGCCGGGCCACCTCTTCCGGGGAGTCTACAATCTGGACGCCGTACTTCTGCCGCAGCTCATCCGTGAAGCCCTGTACCCGGGAGCGGCTCAGCTCGAAGTCGCCGGAACCACCCGGGTATGCTGCGGTGACGATGCCGCCCTGCACATGATAGCGGTGACTCTCCTGGCTCAGCAGCTCGGTAAACGCTGCCGCATGCGAAGTATCCAGTCCGATGATGCCCAGCTTCAGCTTGCTGCTTGTGTTCATAAGCCCGCCCTCCTATCGTTTCCCGTAGAAGGAAGCGACCTTGTGAATACCCGCTATCATCTCGCCGATGTCCTTCTCCGTATAAAATTCATTGACCGGCAGCCGCACCGCCGTCTGCAGAATGCTCTCCGCGTTCGGGCAAAGCCCTCTTTCATACGTCATTCCGGTCAGCTCGAAAGGATAATGAGAGTCCGGATACGCCGTTCTATTCTGGAATAAAGGCTGCATATACACCACATCCGGAATGTACCCTTCCATATTCGGAATCCCCTCCGCTTCAAGCGCCTTGCAGAATTCCGTACGAGTGCAGCTCAGTTCGCTGAGATTCAACCGGAACATGTAGAACCAGTACGTGCACTCGTTGCCCGGCTCCACCACGTGAGGCTCAATCCCGGGGAGGCCGCCGATCTCCGCCGTAATACGGTCACCGTACTGCTGCCTGCGCTCGCATATACTCCCAAGCTTCTTCAACTGCGCAATACCGACCGCGCCCTGAAGCTCCGTCATCCGGTAGTTCGGCGCCAGATGGTGCAGATCGCGCTGGACGCTGCTGCCGAAGCGCTGGTAGTTTTTATCCGCAAAAGCATGCGTCACATGATAGTCCTTCTCATCTCCGGAATTGACCGTCACCAGCCCTCCATCTCCGGTCGAAATGTGCTTGAAATCATTCGTGCTGAAGCAGCCGTAATCGCCGATCGTGCCGACCAGCTTGCCTTTATACTTCGTCAGATAGCTTTGCGCGCAGTCCTCAATGACCTTAAGCTTGTGCTTGCGGGCAATCTCCATAATCGGGTCCATATCAGCCGCATTGCCTGCCAGATGAACAACCACGATGGCTTTGGTCCGCCCGGTGATCCGCGCCTCGATTGAGTGCGGGTCCATGTTGTACGTATGCGGGTCGAGGTCGGCGAAGACGGGAATCGCGTTCTGGTACAGAATGCCGATCAGCGTCCCCTGATCCGTAATCGGGCTTGTAATGACCTCGTCCCCGGCCGTTATGCCGGCCGCTCCAAGCGCCACATGGATAGCAGCAGTCCCGGAAGACGCCGCCACACTGTAGCGGACACCGTATATTTCGTTGAAGTCATGAAGAAACTGCTTTACTTTGCCGCCGAAATGATAGAAAAGCGTATTCTGATTCAGCGCCTCCACAAGCTCCGACACCTCTTCGAATCCGAACCGCTTGCCCGTTCCAAAAGGCGTCGTCTTGACCTTACTGCCGCCGTGAATCGCTAATTCTGCTCTATTCATCCGTATTCCGCTCCTCCCAAGTGCTGTGCTCGACTTGCTTGATACAAGGAATGCCGTATCGGTATACAATCTCATTGGATTCTCTGGGTTCTCTGGGTTCTCTGGGTTCTCTGGATTCTATGGCTCGGGATTCTCCGGGTTCAATGGTCTCCGCAGCTTCGCTGACCGGCAGCCATACCGCCAGAGATTCCTCTACGCCCGCACGCTCCAGCTGAACCCGTCCGGATTCATCTATGCCGGTCACCTGTATCTTTCTTCTCGCCCGCTGCCAGTCATTGATTTGCTTCGAGGTCCAGAATGTGAATCCCATCTGACTCGCTTGCTGCACAACCTCGCGTATGGCTTGGCGCACCGGCTCCAGACCGTGGATATGAATCTGGTGAAAAAGAAAGTGCCCCACGCCCCCTACATTCGCAACTTGTTCCAGAAAAGGCTCAATCACGGACGTATCGGACAAGCTGGGGTGGTTCATGTCCTGGGTCAGGAATCCGATTTCCAGCACATCGTATCTCCGGTTCCCCTCGTCACACCAGGCGATTGGAAAATACGGGTGGCACGTCCCGAACAAGAATCCCACATTGCCCCGCTTTGTCGGTCCTCTTGTCTGATCGGCGGCAACGCCGTTCGCCTCGCACCAGCGGAACAGCTCTCCCCAGCCTTCATACCTCGTATAGTGGTTTTTGCTCGAAGTGACTTGTTTCACCCCCGTCGCCTCCTGCATCCACAGCCGCTGGCGCGTGAATTCCTCCAGACTCCAAATGCCGTTCTCCTGCTCCAGAGCATTGTAGTGCAGAGCCAGCTCGTGCCCCTCCGCCTGTACCCGCTCATATACTTGAGCAGAATAACCGGGCTCGATCATGCACCAAGTGGACGGGATCTTCAGTTCCTTCAGAACGTCCAGCGTGATGATCGCTCTTTCGTCCTCATTAAAATCACTATCGAACGAGATCAGCGCCACCCGCCCCGTTCCCTCCGGCCAATAATCCAGCAGCGGAAGCGACCGTCCCGTCGCCAGTGCACACCGAATCAGATGAGACAGGAGCATCTCCCTCCAATAATCCGCATGAGGATAAGCAAAATAAGGCATTCCCGTCGCCGTCCTGCTGCGGTCCCACTGCCAGTCGAAACTGATTTCGTCATCCGCTTTCAGGATACCCTCATCAATGTTAGCGCTTCCATCTGGAGCCGGAATGCCGTCCTGGTAGACCGGTCCCCTCCCTTGCTGCAAATAGACAACCGTGGCCGGAATATCTACCGCCCATCGATGAATCGTCCCTTTGCCGACCGCAAAGGAGTGCAGCACCGGACCGCTAAGCTCGCCATGAGGCGAGGCTGCGTGCAGTTCTCCGTGCGCCGTGCCGGAGTCTTCCTTATCCGCGTGCCACGGCTGAGCGGATAAGCACCGCAGAGCCGCCGGCACCGCATGGAACTCCGGCGGCCGGGCATAACACGTGCCCGGACGCGCCCCTTGCGTGCAGCCAAGCCGCTTGGCAAACGGTCCAAGGCCGCCGTAGGAGATGAGCGTCCCCCCGGCTTGCGCAAAATCCCACAGCAAGTCCGCTGCCGCATCGTTCTCCGGTACGACCGAAGCAATCACGATATCGAACATGGAAGTGTCCAGCGCGCCGCTGTCCGCGATCACCGTAAACGCTACTCCCGCATGTTCAAGAATTTCTTCTATGTAACACTCGAACACATTCACGCCGCATTTCTGGCGCTTCTTCACCGTCGCTTCATCGATAAGAACGCCTAACCTCGCCAGCTTCATCCTGTCACCTTCTTCTTATCAGTTACACGTATTGTACCGAACCCCGGAAGGACATATAAGAAACTCCATTGACCGATTTGAAAATATTTTGACCTTTGGAGGCGGATTGCAAAATAAAAAAGACAACTCTGAAGAATTCAGGGTCGCCTTTAGGGGAAACAATTCACTATTTAGTTAATGATTTGTTCTGTTACTCTTGGGGCCTGCTATTAGTCCAGGGAAAGCTCACTTCACTCTTCATTCACTTACTTCACTTCCTTCATTCATTCGCGCCTCACTCACTGTTTCATTGTTTCGCTGCTCCTTACTCTTCGTCTATTGCGGAGATCCTTTACCTGCAAAGACAACCAGAGCAATAAGGAAGGTACAAGGAAGAACCAAAGTGTTCCAGCAGGATTCGGAGAAAATTGAAAAATCTGTGCGAGCACGAGGGAAGGTACGTTATACGCTAAAAAAATCATCCAATTAAACCCCATCTGACCGGGAACCAGCCAGCAATACAGTCCGATCAATAAACCAATCAGGCTCACCAGACCCACAGAGAGAAAATTCATCATCCCCATGTTCTTAGGTTGAAGAAATTGGTAACCCAGCAGAAAGTATGCGGCAAAAGCAAGCAGCACTACAACAAAGAGGTACACCGGATTACTCTCCGCAGCAATAAGAAGAACCGACATCAACAGAATGAACAGATGGATTCCAAGCGAAATCAGATTGTTACGGATCATCGTTGGGCCTCCCAGGGTCTATTTAACCAGTTGCAGCTCATTTTGTCTTTTTATTCGGTACTCCGTATTTTTCCGGATCCGTTAAATAATCTTGAACGTTCAGGGTAGTACCGCTATATCTAAACGCTTTGCCCGCTTGATCATACTCGAATATTAAAAGCTGGCCTGGTATTCCCGTACTTGTTCCATCATCCCTTACAGCAATAATGTTCGGTGCAACTTGAATCATATCATTTCGGACGATTGTCGTAGAAGGAATGATTGGGCTGGGGGGTACCATTGTCTGTTGAGCCGGTTTAAAGGCAATAACGACTAGAGAAATGAATATTCCCAGTAAACAAAACTTAATCAATAAATTGTTTTGCACGCTTTTCTCCTTATAGTTTCAAAAGTTTTCCTAGATAGACCTTTATGGTTATTACGGTAAAAGTTGAACCCACGTCTAGACAAACTATATTCCTGTAAAAGTCATACATTTAGACTTGTGAAACCAACAGAACTTACCGCTTTGATTTTCTGATTTTCACCAGATTGATAATGAAAGCGGAAGTCATACATACAATAACGAGAATATAACCAATTGAAGGTGCGTTAGGAGTTATTCCTTTTCCCCAGATTCCAAATAATATAGAAGCTACAGCTAGTAGGCACAGGACAGTTACCCAATTGTTCTTCATCTCGATCCCCCTCTACATAAACTCAATAACGATCTATAGATTTACATATAATTTTAACATAAAAGGAGGATAATGTTATAATCGTACTATTTTTCATAACATCTGTATAACATGTATAACAAAAAAGAGAGAAGCCGTGTATTCCTGCTCCTCTCTTCATTTCACTCTTCAAAGTCTATTATTAATCACTTCATCCGGTTTAGTATGAACACTAAACTCTTACACTGCTATTTCGCCTTTTTTTCTACTTGGATGGAGTTGTCTTTCCATCCCGCAGGAACTTGAATTTGCAGCTTTTCACGGTCAATCCCTTTATCAAATTCAATCGAGAGA
This sequence comes from Paenibacillus lutrae, assembly GCF_009757775.1. Lineage (GTDB taxonomy): Bacteria > Bacillota > Bacilli > Paenibacillales > NBRC-103111 > Paenibacillus_F > Paenibacillus_F lutrae. The sequence continues at coordinate 82,780 of NZ_RHLK01000009.1, read as the reverse complement.
ACTTTAATCGAATTAGTGATTTTACCTTGCTGATCTTTCTCTTCCAGCTTTAACATTACACCAGTCTGTGTGTCCACCCAAAATTTAAATTCCGTAGCCCTATGCTTTTCAGCCATCATGCTGTCCAACTTTCCTTGAATAACTGTAGCGCTGCGTCCCAGAATAACTTCTTCCCCCACTATTTGATACTTCGCCGGGTCCACTAACCAAAAAGCATAATTCTGCGGAAAGACCACTTCATGTGCTGCAAAACTACCAGCAGGATCTTGTCTATGAATATATACGGGCTTTCCCTCTGCATCCTTGTAAGAACGCTTCTCCGAGCTCAAAGATTTAATTTTAGGAAGTTTGACCTTACTAAAAGACTTTTCCTGTTCATTCAAACTCACTTGATTTACGCCATCTGAAATAACCTCTGTTACAGCTGATTCATTTTTATTTTTTATTTTCACATAACTGCCTGGGTTTTTTCCTTGCTGAATATTGAATTCAACAATTGAATCCTGTTTTAACGGTTCCATATAGACATGATAGGACCCTTTAACATTTTCATACAGATCAATGGAATTCAACATTTTTTCCTGAATACTCAAAGATGCAGCATTAACTTTATTCAATGAAGAACTTGAGACTGAATAATTTGCAAAAGTTCCATATGCAGAACCGGACACAACAATTACGGCTGCAGTTACACCGATTAACCATTTCTTTTTCACCCTAAAACCTCCATTTTTTTAATAAGCTAACCTAATTCTATCAGCACCTGTTCTACTGGAAAAAGTAGAGTTGGGGTAATAATCCAATGATGATAAGGTTACTGTAGCAGTACCATAATCCCACGTCGTTCCTACATAATTCCAACCCGCCGGCGCTAAATACTGATCGATAGAACCGACATAATCTCCACTCTGCCAATACTGAGCCTTTCTGTTATCAAACTCACTACTGTATAAATAAACCTGTAAATCATACCACTTAGCTCCATCTGTGGGAACTGACCACTCATAATCCGTTCTTGTTGTATTCCTTACTCGGTCAGAAACTCTATGGTCATTAGCCCAACTATTAACGGTATATCCTGTATTGGACTTATACACCCAATCCATACTACTCATATTAGAAGGACTTGTGGTGCAACCCGAAGCTGCATCATTATCACAATATATAAAATTAGTAGGTGCCGCAAACACTGTTGGGACAATACACGTTGTAACGGCGCAAGTAAAAAACAAAGCCTTCAACTTCCTTAACCTAACCATAAAATTCTCCAATATATTAAATTTTCTGCAACAACTTATATGTTACCATATTAAACATTTTTATCCAATATTTTTTTATACAATCCATCACTCATATATAGAACACAATCATGTAAACAAAGCTATCTAAAAGTTAAATTTTCTTATATCGCACTTACAAAAATTAAAGCACTCTCTCAAGAGTACTCATACATAAATTCTCTTCAAAGGAACCAAAGCTTGCTTATCCACCGCCATCTTGTCGTACCACTCGTTAATCAGCTCAACGATGCCTGCCAAATCCACCAGCTTGACGCCATTATGCTGCGCCGCGGTCCTGGCTGCCGCCGTAAAACCACCTGTAGACACGAACAGACAACTCGCTCCGTGAGGACTTGCCCCTATGAGCTGCCGCACCTCGGGTCCGCCGCTGGCGGAACGTCTGTGCTTGACCTGCACCTTGATGATCGGCTTCTCGAACCCGAACGCATCGCGATGAGCCAGAACGTCCACTCCCCCGTCAGGGCCTTTTGGGCTGACCTTTGTTTGATAACCCATCGCTTGGAGCAGACCTGCGATCAGCTCCTGCATATCCCACGGATCAAGCTTGTCCACCCGGTCTTCAATCAACGTCTTCGCTTGTTCTACAAACGCTTCATTATTAAACTCCGCCCGCCTCTTGCTCATCTTGAACGGTAGCTTCCACCGATTCGGTGTGCGTACCGCTAAACAACCCTAAGAGCTCCTGCTTCCAATCATCCACCCGGAAAATAGTCATGGTGCCGCCAAGCGTATTCTTGGCCCCTTGTGAGAGCAAGTCGCGTGAGATTCGTTTAGATTCCCAAGCAACCGACATCACATTGGGATACAAAGGATCGATATCCGGTCTGTGTTCAGGCTTTTGGGTCACTCTGCCCAGCAAGTACTCTCTGGTTTCTCTGGAATAGGTAATCACCCGATCGTTCAGGACAAACTCATTGTAATACCGCCAGACTTGACCCGCCCAAGAGAGCCGCGTCCCCGGCTTCTGGTCCGCATAGATCACATGACTATGTTCAACAAACTTCTCTCTGAATGCAAACTTCCTGGGATCTCCTAAATGCGGCCAGCCGATCGAAGCAATTTTATTCGCTTGCCACTCCGGAATCAACTCGTTGTTATCTCCTGCGCGTACCATCCACCATTTGGTCATCTTTGTATACCCCCGTTTGTAAAATGTAGCTGCTCGTATCTAACGAATACTAAGCTTTTTTGCTTTTCGCGATATGCTCGGCTCTAATCCTGGTGTCTGTAATATTCGCTGCCGCGACCAGCTCGTAAATCCTCCTAATATCCTTTTCCAAAAGCGGCGGTTCCGGATTTTCTGCCTTCATGCGAACCATCTTTCGCTCGATAAACTCTGAAATCTCAACATCATACACGATAAGTTCATCGGACTGAATCTTCCGCAGCTCCGGATCTATGCTAAACCGGCACCGCATCGTAAACGAAATCACCGAAATGAACTTCATCTGCTTGTAAGCCGGAATTTGCAGCTCTACCGCTTTGATATGCCCGTAGTTCTGCATCAGCGGATTGTACATTTTGAACCGGTTGCTTACACTCCAGTACCGATCCTTACGCTCGCCCTTGATCTCTCCGTTGTAATTCTTCGTTTCAATGACAAAAAGCCCATAAGGAGAAATGACCAAATGATCAATTTGGGAGTACCCCGACCGTGACTTGGGATTCATAATCAGCAGATCGCTCAGATAACGGCATTCCTTTGGAAGCTGATCCAATTGAATATTGATTTTGTGCTCCCCCAGTTCCCCGATCCGGGTGGCTTCCATTTTGGGTCGTCTCGCGGCGGGTGCACGTTTAGCTTTCTTTTGGGGTGGTTCCGGGGCTGGCTTGGCAAAAAGTGCCCGTAGTTTAGCAAACATACGTATCTCCTCATTCATAAAACGATATAAGACATCATTCGCTAAAATTCCATGGATTTCCTTTATTGGAGGGTACAAAACAAAATAAGCCTAGGTCCCGATACCTGTGCGGTAATGAGAACGAGGCTTTGAGCAGTATATGTGATTGCGAAACTTTTCCTTTTGGTTGACTAAGAGCTAACATGACCTGCCAGTCAATCGTTATAAAGCTGGGACATAATCTTGATGCCGTCCTGCACTCCTTTGACGTAAATCCACTCTTTCTTCATGTACTCCAAAGCCAGTTCCTTGTCCTGCCACTCTCGGAAAAGCGTTTGCTGGTCGGGTTCAAGTGACTGTAATAATTCCATTTCTAAGACATTGAGCTGTTCAGTCGCTTTTCACAAAGAGCCCCGAAATAAACAAAATGATCCCTAACAAGGGGAGAATAACTTCCTTGTGTTGAAAAGCCGTCGAAGCGTCGGCCTCGTCTGCAAGCTTATCGAATCGGTGGATTAGGGAGTTGTTATGCCAGTCAGTCATGAATAAATTACCTCCTGCACCTCAAATTATACGCAATAGCGTGCCAGATAAAGATTTATTATATGTTACGTTTTTGCGTATAGATAGGCTTTAAGGAGGGACTTTTTATGTCTAAGAAAGTTGTAATCAAAATTGCCTCACTCACCAAGAAAAGAAACATCTCTTTACGAGAACTATCTCGTTTGTCCGATGTAAGACATGCCGCTCTAAGCGAACTTTCCAACGGCAAGCGCACCAACATTAATTTCAGTCACCTAGAAAAAATCGCCGACGCACTTGGCATCAGCGATATAAGGGAGATTATCGATTTGGTTGAGACTGCCGACAAAGATTAAATCTAACAGTCATTCGCTGTAAAGCTGGGACAAAATCTGGATACCGTCCTGCACGCCTCTAACGTAAATCCACTCTTTTTTCATGTATCCCAGAGTCAGTTCCTTGTCCTGCCACTCTCGAAAAAGTGCTCGCTGATCGGGTTCAAGAGAGTGTAGAAATTCCATTTCTAAGACACTAAGCTGCTCTGTCATAGGTTGAAAAAACATTGAGGTCTCGGTCTCATCTGCAAGCTTATCGAAACGGTGAATTAGGGAGTTGTTCCGCCAGTGAAGTGAGGACATGCATAAATTACCTCCAGCAACTCAGATTATACGCATTAGCGTACCAGTTCATTATTTATTATATGTTACGTTTTTGCGTATAGCAAGGCTTGAAGGAGGATTTTTTATTGTCTAAGAAAATTGTAATTAAGATTCCTGAACTCGCCCAGAAAAGAGGTATTTCTTTACGAGAACTATCCCGTTTATCTGATGTAAGACATGCCGCGCTAAGTGAGCTTTCCAACGGCAAGCGCACCAACATCAATTTTAATCACATAGAAAGAATCGCCGACGCACTTGGCATCAGCGATATAAGGGAGATTATTGATTTGGTTGGGAATGGAGAGTAACTAACATTTTGGTAACTTCTTAACCTTTAACTCTGAGTATATTTATTGGTACTATGGCGTATGCCCTCCTAATTGTAAGCATAACTTTTTTTATTCTTTATTTATGCTGGGTAATAGTAAATAGGAAAAAACGGTAATACCTCAAAATGACAAGCTAGTTCCTGTTCATCAGGTGCTTGCTTGTTTGATTTCCTATCATAACTGGAAATAACCTTAAAGTAGGAGGTATTGGATCATTAATAATTAATGTCAACTAACAGATGCATGGTAGCAGATTGGTCTGGAGCAAGGGGATACCGTACAAATTGATGTTAATCAAGCCAGCCAGGAGATTGTCATTAAAAGAGCGACCAAAGTATCGTTGCCCGAAGGCATCAGTGCGGATTTCTTGGAGAATTTATCTGAGGTGATTAGTGAATATGAGAAGACCCCATAGCTAGAAAGATCGATGAGTACAATCATCCTTTATAACCGTTCAAAAGGTTATCGCTATCTCAATGTCCCATGATACAGAGGTATAGTCCAGGAGAGCAAGTCAGAGTCAAAACCTCCAGTTTGCTTGATTCAGCCCTACACGCCCCCTGTCCTCGACATTTGGCAAAGATGCATATCCAACGATTTGGAACAAAGCTGCTGCGTTGTTTGAGCCTCTCGGCCAAAACCATCCTTTTCAGAACGCCAATGAAAGAACCGCGTTTACGGCACTCCTTATCTTCCTGCGTTATAACGGATACCACTTCAAAATGCCTCCTAAAGCCACGGAAGATTAACCGAAAATTACGACGTTCATCTCCCTGTTTTCACTCGCTCCACGAATGTAATCAATGCATACCCAAGCCCAAACACCAGGCCAGTGGCAATAAAAAACACATAAAACAAGAACGATTCCGCCGAGAAGGGACTTCCGCCTCCAAAAGCTGCAAGTATAAATAAGGTTGGAAGAACAAAAATGAACGCACAACTTAGAGGATAAAGAATGAAACGCAAAAGTCCCGTTTTTATTTTGGATGTAATATAGGAACATATCACAAGATAAATGGGAACCAAGATGATTACATACGCAAGTCCCGCCCAATACTGAACGGCTCGCAAGTCTCCTTCACTCATAGTCTGCTCCCAGACTAACCACAGAACAAGTTGATAAGCCCACAAACCAGCATAATAAGACAATAGACTATTCAATGCTAGAAGAAGATACCTACTAATTTTCATTCTGTCACCTTCCCATTGTTCGTTATGAAAAAATTGACTCTATCGATCGGTTTTGGTAATAAGTCAATTGTATGCTAACGGGCTGTGGGGAAGTAGTTCTAACTTTTATAGTACCTGCCTGCTATAGAAACAGTTATAATTGGGTGGGTAAGGGCATAGTCATGGCGGACCAATAGGAGCAAACGTTGCAAAATATTATATATCTCCTTCCAACACATGGTTTGCACCAGCAAGGAATGACATTGAGATTTTGATAATGCTTACTCAGATTATAGGGTTGCTTACACAACAGTGTAGCTGAACTAAGTGTCTCAGCTTTCTAAGATTTTCTTTCATTTCTGGTAAGCACTTGTACAAAAAAAATGATCCGTTCCCGGATTTGTCCAGTCGGATCACTTAACGAAGCTTGTTCCCATTTAAAATTTGTACCACGATTGATAGATACAGACTGCTGCTAGAACAAAAAAGATCAGAGATATGACCCGATTCCTCCTAAATTTAACCCCATATGCGACAAAAAAGACAGCCGCAGACAGTTTGGCAAAGCTTGAATAATAAGTGTTATCCGAGAAATAAGAACTGCTAAAAATAACGGTACTAAGTAAAGTGATGATGATTAGTATTTTAAACCACCAAGGCTCTTTAAGAAATTGCCGGACCATCCACTTTATCCTTTGCATGAAGCCACTTCTCCTCTACGAACTTGAGATTACCTAATTTGGACTTTTCTTATATATTAAATGGAACAAAGCATTTTGGGTCCCCGTCCATTTTAGAGATGCATTCCTACATTAATATACGTAACTTACTTTTTAACTTGTTTTAAAAAAAGCTTGCCATCGACTTTCTTAATTTCAAACAAAGCATCACCACGTGATACAACTCCACCACTATTAGTAGTCACTTGAATCTCTTGTATAGATGGCATGGACCACTCTTTAATAATTTTATCATTTTTTATAAACAACAGCTTCTGATCATTTTCATAATCAATCAACATTTCGTCATCTTCTACTGCTTTTTTACCTAACATTGTATTAACTTCTTTCCCATTCGTATAGGATCCGATATGTACAAATTGATCCCAGTCAAAAGGGTAAAACGATGATAGATCAACTGATTCCTGCTGCTTTTTTTCCATTTCACCTAGTTTAGTCGAAAAATATACATTTGAATATATCTCCCCTCCATATCTGAGGGATGTATAAGCAATCAAGCCTACGAGAATAAACAAAACAAAGTACTTTTTCTTTTTCATATTACTCCTTTGCAAAAATAAATTTTAGCACTGTACTAAGAATGTATGTGCCAAGAAATAAAAAGGATGTCCGCAGTCATTCTTGACGTTGCCTTTAACAACAGTAAGTTTTGCAACGGTATTGAGGATGTTAGTAAGTTTTGTTACGAAAATAATGCTTGAGAGGGAAAATAGTCCACATGAAATTCAAGTAAAATTTAACGAGAATCTTCGTAATGGTGTTCAAAGAGCTGTTATGGAGGTCTCAGTAAAATGACGTGATATCATTTGAGGTGAAATTGTACGTCACTCGAATATCTTAAACATGTAAGCCCCATCCAATTGGACGGGGCTTTTATTTATTGCCTAATGTACGGAGTGTTGACCTATTCTCCCTCTTTAGTTCCTCGGCCCGCCCAATAGCACAAAGGCCCAACAACAAGAGCGTTAACAAGAATAAATAAAATTGTATTAATATTTATTGCAATCATAAGGAGTGCAAGAGTAAAAGGGATGGTCAGTAAAAATCTTTGGGTGCGAGTTTTCATAGATTGCCACCGCCTTACTACTTATTTCGAAAAATTAAAGATCGTAGTAATCTTTAGTAGTGAGATAAACTTTATACCCTGCGTCCACGTGGGGTTCGCTTAAGACAGTTTTTTTCAAAATCGTCCTGTATGGGTCTGCGTAAATATCCTCTACGTAGTAGTATACATCTCGTCCGTAGTAATCACTATATGTTTTGTAAAATGTTGTATAGGTATACTTGTAATCCACGTGGTTGTTAACCCAGCCAGATACGGTTCCGGAGAAAGCTGAAATGCCCAATGCCGTGTATTTACTCTTGGATAAAGCTCCACCAACAGCCGCAACCACATTAGTAACAGCTACTGAGACAAATGTAACAACATCCTTTTTAACTGTGTTTTTATAATCGTTTGACTTCTTTGACAATACAATAGTTGCATTTCCCCAGATAGGGTCGGATTTGGGAGTGTAAGTATCAGGGTTAGCTACCGTTTTAGCATTAGGTCGATTAGCGAGGAATTTTTCTGCCTCGGCACGAACACTCGAATTTGCTTGGAGGATGTCGGAATCCTCTGATCCAGCAACGAAGGTAACACTCACTCCATCTTTTGTGATGGTATCCGTATTATTGCCAAGGGACTCCGTGCTGTTTTCCTCAACTTTAGAGGCAGAGGATGTTGTCTCCTGACTAGGTACACTAGCTAAAGCATTGTACGGAATTGCGGTAACAATGAGTGCGGAGGACAAAGTAGACAAAATGGTTTTCTTCACGACTCTCTCCCTTTTATACCAATTTATTGGATAACACCATAAAATACTACCAACATTTTACATGGGAGTCAATGGTAATTCTTTGTCGTATTTTATTCTAATTATTAAATTTGATCGCAACACTGCTTAGACATGAAACAAATATAAACAGCATATAATGACTTTCCATCCTACAGCTGTATGTAGGGCAATAAAAAACCCCTCATATAGAGGGATATCTGTATAAAGTCAACTCATTTCATTAATTCACTGTCTTACGTTTCAACATTACCCAATTTCATTGTTAATTACGTTCATATAGATCCATAAAACTTGTACACTGAAACTGCATTTAACGCACCTACCGCCTTAACCCCGACGTCCCCGCAACCCCATACCTTGCCAAAAGTTTACGCCCCAGCACCGCGACGGCGCGATCCGTAATAAATCCCATCAGCCCCAGGCAGATCAGCCCTACGAAGATCCAGTCCGTGCGGAAGAACAGCCGCGAGTTCCAGATCAGGTAGCCTACGCCTTCGTTGGAGGCGATCATTTCGGCGCCGATGATGGCCATGAAGGAGGTGCCCATGGCGAGGCGGATGCCGGTGAACATGTACGGCACGGTGGACGGGATGATGACGTGCAGGACGATCTGCCACTCGGAAGCGCCCATGCTGCGGGCGGAGCGGATTTTGTCCTCCTCCACGGCAAGCACGCCGGTCAAGGTGTTCAGCACGACGATGAAGAAAGTCGCGTACAGGATGAGCACGACCTTCGACGTCTCCCCGATGCCGAACCAGACGAGGAAGAGCGTGATAAACGCGATCGGCGGGATGAAGCGGATGAAGTTCAGGAACGGCTCCGCGAAAGCGCGGATGGCGCTGACTTTACCGATAACGAGGCCGACCGGGATGGCGAGCAGGCTGCCCAAGGTCCAGCCGAGCAGGACGCGGTACGAGCTGATGCCGATATAATGCAGCAGGGTGCCGTCTGCCAGCAGCTCGTAGCCGCCCTGGGCGGTCAGAATCGGGCCGGGCAGAATTTCCGGGCCGTACACGAGCGACAGCCCATGCCACAGCAGCAATCCGGCGATCCAGAAGAGAAGGGTGAGCAGCGTTTTTTTGAACCAAGGCTTGCGTATGAATGGTTTCCGGGCAGAAGCAGTAGCAGCCGTAATTGGTGGCTTGGTCGTGATCGGTTTTTTGGCGGTAATGGCGTTCGTGTTCATATCGGCTTCTCCTCCCTATTCGTCGAAATGCGCCTGGATGCGGTTGTAAAGTTCGTAAAATTCCGGCGACCCCAGATCCCGCGGATACGCGAGGGGCACGTCGTAGATGTGCGAGATGTTGGACGACGGGCCGGCGGACATGATGCCGATGCGGCCACCGAGCAGCAGCGCTTCCTGGATGTCGTGGGTGACAAAAATGACGGTTTTGTCGGTTTCCTGCCAAATCCGCTGAAGCTCCTTCTGCATGGTGCGGCGCGTCATCGCATCGAGCGCGCCGAACGGCTCATCCATGAGCAGGATGGCCGGATCGTTCGAGAGCACGCGGGCGAGTTGCACGCGCTGCTTCATGCCGCCGGACAGCTCGCGCGGGAATTTGCTCTCGTGGCCCTTGAGACCGACCAGTGCGATATACTGGTCCGAAATCTCGCGGCGCTCTGCCGCCGGGACACGCTTCATGCGCAGGCCGAACTCTACGTTCTCCCTGACCGTGAGCCAGGGGAACAGGGATGAATCGGCCTGCTGGAAGACGACGGCGCGGTCCTGGCCGGGCCGCTCAACCTCGCGGTCACCGACGCGAACCTGGCCGGACGTCTTGGAGACGAAGCCTGCGATGAGACTGAGCAGCGTCGATTTGCCGCAGCCGCTCGGCCCCAGCAGGACGAAGAATTCGCCGCCCCGGACCGCCAGGTTCACGTCTTGAATGATATAGGGCAGCTCCCCCGTGGAAGGCTGCACGTAGCTTTTGTCCAGACGTTCGATGTGGATTTCGTTGCGTTTCGGCGCTGTCTTAGTACTCATACTTCATCCCCCTGTTCAGTTTTATTACGTTTTGTTCTTGCCGTATTTCGCTGCGTGACAGCGGTTGGTGTATTGCTGCATAAATAGCAATCGGTGTTTCGCTGCATAACAGAGGCCGGTGTTACGTCAGGTGTTTCGGTGCATGGGAGAGGTCCGTAATTCACCGCATGACAGAGATCCATATTCCGGTGCAGGACGGTGTTCGATCAACCGCTGCCAGGTGCGCATTGCGGAGTTGTATGCGTAGTGGTCGATCCAGCCCATGCTCCCGATTTTCCGATATCCGTATTGCTGCATGACAGCAGTCGGTATTTCGGCGCAAGACGGCGGTCGGTCGACCACTACCATGTGCGCATTGCGGAGTTGCGTGCGTAATGGTCGGCCCGGCCCATGCTCCTACTTTTCCGATATCCGTACTATTTCAATTCAATGACCCGATCGGGAAAAGCTTCCCGCAGAATATCCAGATTCAGCTTGCTGTTCAGGTCAAAATCCTTCTCGATGATATTGTTCTCGACCATGTATTTTTTCTGCTCCTTGTAGCCGTTGTATGCTTTATCAGTGAAACCGATTCTCCACGGGTTCTTGGGCAGGTCCTTCAGTGTCGCTTCCTTAGGCTGCTTGACTTGCTTATACATGATGTCCGCCGTTTCCTCCTGGTTAGCCTGTACATAAGCGGAAGCTTCATCGAGCGCTTTTACGAAAGCGACGAATCCAGCCTTGTTGTTCTTGAGAAGCTCATTCGGAGCGATGAGGCCGTTCCCCAGCCGGACCGGGGTTTGAGACATGTCCGCCAGCTCATGAGCCTCGGCGAGCGCCGCGAATTTCTCGTTCAGCACCGCGCCGTATACCCATGCGCCGTCGATCTCGCCTTTTTTGAGCGCAACATACGCTTCATCAAAACCACCCTGGCCGATCAGCTTCACCTCGGACAATTTGACGCCGTTCTGGCCCAGATACACATCCCACAGATACGGGATAAAAGTGCCGCGGGAGAAGCTCAGCTTCTTGCCCTTCAGCTCGGCCGCGCTCTTGATCTCCTTGCGGACGAATAGCTTCCACTCGCTGGCGCTCAGATCCGTTGCCGTTCCCGACGACGCAAAGATCGAATAATCGCCCTTGCTCACCGCATTCAGCAGCGGAAAATCCGCGCCGAACGCCACGTCCACCTGTTTGATGAACAGGGAGTTGACGCCTTCGGCCGGTGTGGCGAACGAGACGAGCTCGGCGTCGATGCCGTGTTTCTCGAAAATGCCCTTGCTCTTGGCGACGCGGAAGATCGAATTCGTCGAGATGTCCGCGATTCTGAGCTTCAGCTTGGCCGCGCCGCCCTGCTCCGGGTCGGCGGCCGCCTGACCGCAGCCTGCCAGTACGGCGAGCAGGGAGACGGTCATCGCAAGTGCCAGCAGAGTGCGGCCCCAATGTCTGTCATCGGTTGCGCGCTGCCGCCGGTTATGTTGAACTGCAACACCCGTATTAGCTGCTGGCGCAGCATGATCTGCACAATCTGTGCGCTCTGCACTATGTTCCGCACGACCTTTAGCGGAGATAGGCTCTGTCTGTCTCCCGACGCCCGCATGATTCGTCTGTTCTGCGTGTTGACCGGTATATGTACGCATTCCGCTCACCCCCTAACCTTTCTCCGGCTGGCTTTCGTCCGTTCTCGCTACGCACAGCGCACCCTCGCCGTACGAAACCGTTCCTTCGACTTCCACCGTCGTCACCGCTCCCCGGGCAGCCGCTCCCGGCAGGCGGAAGTCCGCTACGTCGATCGGCGCAATTTCCACTTCCTCCGGCAGGTCCAACTGCGGCACCCACTCATAAGGCACGCGGTAGGCGCGGTAGACCATGTTGGAGTTACGTTTGTTTTTGTAAGGTGAAATGTATTCCCAGACAAGCTCATGCTCACGTGTCACTTCAAAAATCCGGCCGTCCGCACCCTCCGTAATCAGCGTATTGCCGTTCGGCAGGCGCTGGGCGGAGCTGATGTACGGGCTGTAAAACCGGTATGAATCGAGCGGAGCCTGGAAGCCCGCTTCCGTCGGCGTGTACTGCCACTCGATTTCGAGTGTAACCGGGTTGATCTCCAGAATGCGGGAGTGATCGCGGCGGGCGTTTTTGATACCGTCCGGCGATTCCGGATTCGGCGCGCCATAGCCGCCCCAGCCGCCGTTATCGAAGATCAGGATGTTGCCTGCTCCGGGCAGTCCCTGCGGAATGAGGTGGGCGTGATGCTGGCCGATGATCCAGCCGATGTGTTTCGTCTCTTCAGTGTTATAGTCGGGGCCGAGCTTCCAGACGATTTTACCGGTCTTTTTGTCCGTGATGGCAATGATGTTCGTCTCCCGCGCGTCCCAGATAATGTTGTCCGGATGGAATCTTTCGTCCCCCGCATCATAATGCTTGTTCGGCCCGAGGACCGAAGCGGAGTTGATATGCATCCAGTCGCCGGCGTTCGCCCCGAAGAATCGGGTGTTCGGATCGTTGTACAGCGCCTTCTTGGCATCTTCGTCAAAGCCCAGCTCTTCAAAATGATCGCTCGTTGTCCACTCCCAGAGGACATTTCCTTCCCAGTCCACTTCGAGAATCGTGTCGTCCAGAAGCTCCTTGTCGGAGATTTCGGGGCGGTTTACATTTTTGTGAGCGAGAATGATCGTATTGCCTGAAAGCACTTGCGGCTCCTGACCCGGCACATAGTACCCGACCGGATTGCCTTCGCGCTGGTAGTCGTGATGCTGGCGGGCCATCCACTGGGGCTGGTGCCCGGGGTCTTCGATGTGCTCGTAGCGGTCGAACTTCCACACGATATTGCCGTCCCAATCCACCTGCACCAGGTTCACTTCATCCTGAAACCCGTACTTCGGATCGCGCTCCGCCGTACTGCCCAGCACATACCCGCCCGGCAGCAGCTTGTTCGGAAACCCTCTCAGCCCCTTCCACAAATGCACTTCCCGGCCGTTCATGTCAATCAACAGCGCCCCCGTATCTGCCGCCTGGTAAATCGTGTAGCCGCTCCAGCTTTTGCTCTTGTTATAGACCGTCGTTCCTGTCGGGTAAATTGTCGGATGTCCCATATGTATAACTTCCTCTCGATTTTTTAATTGTTTAACTCTTCTTTTAATTTTTAATAGGAAAAAATATTATCTATTTATAGGGTCTAGCTGCTTAAAATCTGTGATCTTAAAATTAGTCACCCGCTAAAAACTCATGTCACTAATCATTCAGGCCATTCCTTAATCGGAACACTCATAGAGCCAGCCATTTAAGATTCACTGTTACAAAAAGGGAAATTGCTGCGCGGCGCGGTGCGGCCCGGCCCTGTTGCATCCCTTCAATCCCAAGCTGCGGCGCTGCATCCTTTAGTAGGAAATAAAATGCTTCTTCCGGTTCGCTGCTGTCGGCGCAGGATCAGGGGCCCGGACGGCTGATGCATCCTGCCGAGGATCAGAGGCGGCCTGCCTGCTGGCGGTTGTCTCATCCGGGGTGCCATCCGGGGTCCTCCCATCCAGGCTCTCTTCCAGGCTCTCATCTGGAGTCCCATTTGGAGGCTCATCCGGGATAGCATCTCCGGCATACTGGAGAACCGTTTCCGCAAAACCATCCAGCCTTTCCAGCACACGCCTGGACCAAGCGATCTGATGCTTCAGCTCTTCCTGCGTATGCCCGCTGAACAGAACCTCGATCATGCAAGCGCTGATGCCGCTGCTGCGGCCGATCAGTTCCCTGCCTCTGTCCGTTATCTCCAGCGCAATGGCCCGGCGGTCCGTTGCGCTTCGTTTGCGGACCGCGTAGCCGCCCGCCTCCAGCTTGTCGCACAGCGCCGTCACCGCGCCCGAGGTGAAATCCAGCTGTTCGGCCAGCTCCCCGAGACGCTGTTCCCCTTCGCGCTGAATGGAGTTCAGGATGAGCATGCCCGGCAGTGTAATGCCTTCGACCGAGATTTTGTCTCGCTCTTTCACGAACTTGCGGACCATCCTGCGGAACAGCCAGTCGGCTTCCTCGCGTAATGCCCAGTCTTTATCCTCCACATGCCGCTCCTTTCGCAATAAGGGCCCGTCAGCAAGCCGGCACTGGCTGCCGCACTCGGATGCACGGTCCGGCCGGAATCCGTTCGGCCATATGCCCGCTCCATCAGCCGGTGCTGCCTGCCGGAACACAAAAAGCTCCCGTCTTCTCCTCCGTACGTCGGCAAGAGAGTCCAGGAGCCTTTGGCTGTCCAATCGGCTGTCCTAATTTAATTTAATTTTAAGATAATGATGATTCATTTAATGATGGTTCACTTAATTACTTTTCATTTAATGATCTTGAAGCAAGATTAAACCAATTATTCATACCTGTCAAGTGGGTATTTAAAATTACATCCATCATCACCCGCTAGCGGCTGCTTCACTTCCACAAGCTGACTCCGCTTCTTCAACTTATGCTGACAACCCGCACATCTGCGTACTCAGAGCATCCATTCTGCGATTTATGAAAATTTATCCAACCGGGCGCTCTGAATATTATCAACAGATCCGTTATTCCGCCTGGATTTCATGTATAATTTTCCTAATGACTACTATCTGCTCATCCAATAATTCTTTAAGAAAAGAAGAGTATCTATGACCAAAAGCAAACTTTTCCTTATTTCCGGTTTTTTCGTCCTTATGCTCACCGTTATCCATCTGCTGTGGAATCTCTTCTATGCGGGCCCCGTACAGCCCCATGCAGTCCGGGGCCAACTTGATTTGCGCGGATGGGACTTTGCCGCAAGCAGATCCGTCACTTTGAACGGGGAGTGGGAGTTCTACCCGGACAAGTTCATCGACCCTGGAATGTCCGGCTCAGCCGGGGCTGCTTCTTCCCCTGAGGAAACCCGCCTGATCCAAGTTCCGGGCAACTGGAAGGAAAGCCTCCACCCGGAGAATCCTTCGAACATCGGATACGGGTCCTACCGGCTGCGTATTCTGGTTGATCCGGAGGATCAGCCGTATTTGGGCATCCAGATTCCCAGAATCCCTGCCTCTTCTAAAATCTTCATCAACGGGAAGCTGCTGCAGCAAACCGGGGAACCGGCCGCCGTAAAAGAATTGTACACCCCGCGCAATCTTCCCTCCACGGCTTATTTTGCAAATAATCTGAGGGAAATGGAACTTATTCTGCATGTCGCCAACTTCGATAATCCAATGCGGGGCGGTCTCTATCAGTCGATCAAATTAGGGTCCGAGAAAGCGATCAACCGGGCTGATCTGTTAACGACGGGACTGCAGCTGCTGATCTGTATTATTTTTGCCATCCATGCCGTGTACGCCCTGATTCTATATCTCAGCGGGTTCTCGCAAAAGCGCCAACTCGTATATTTCATGCTTACTACGCTAAGCGCAATTATCATGACACTCGTGGATGACAAGCAGCTGCTCCTCCTGTGGCTGCCGATAAGCTATGCCGCCGGCGTCAAGCTGTTATATGTGTCGTATACGGTCGTCGCCCTGTTCCTTCTCCAACTAGTGTTACATGTGCTCCCGCAATACAGCAAATACAAGGTATTCCGCTGGTTCACATGGATGAGTGTCCTATACGTCATCTTTGTTGTTCTGGCTCCTGTTGATGTCGTGCAGCTCGCCGTGCGGGCCTTTCATTTCGTTTACTTCCCGCCTTTCCTGATCGTAACGGCCGTGACCCTGCGGCAAGCTTTGAGCAATGGCAAGGATTCCATTTACCTGCTGCTCGTTGCATCCGCGCTCACCAGCAGTGTAGGCTGGGGAGTCGCCAAGAGCCTGGGCTGGGCGCAGAATGTATACTATCCGTTCGATCTCATTATCGGATTTGTCGCCTTTGCCGCCTTTTGCCTGAGGCAGTTCATCCATACCTACAACCGGATGTCCGAGTTCGCGCAGGAGCTTCAGAAATCCGACAAGATGAAGGACGAGTTCCTGGTGAACACCTCGCACGAGCTGCGGACCCCTCTACACGGCATCCTGAATATTGCCCAGCAGGTACTGGAGACAAGCGGACCGGTACTCGATGCGAAAAGCACACAGAACTTGGAGCTCCTGGTCACTGTAGGACGGCGTATGTCGCTGATGCTCGGCGATCTGCTGGACCTGACCCAACTGCGCGAAGGACGGGTGAAGCTGCAGCCCCGCAGTGTCCGCATCCAGGCGGCTGCTTCGGGGGTGCTGGACATGCTGAAATTCCTGACGGAGGGCAAAAAAGTCCGGTTCGTTATGGATATTCCCGCCTCCTTCCCGCCTGTCCTCGCCGATGAAACACGGCTGATTCAAATCCTGTTCAACCTGACGCATAACGCCGTTAAGTTTACCGACACCGGAGCTATCCTGATCCGTGCTGAAATTCGTGCCGGCCAGGCCTATATCCATGTATCCGATACCGGATGCGGCATGGATGAGGATATGCAGCATAGAGTCTTCCGGCCATATGAGCAGGGAGACGCCCCCAGATCCTCTTCAGCTGGCGGGCTCGGGCTCGGCCTGAGCATCTGCCAGCAGATGGTGCAGCTGCATGGAGGCAGGCTGACCGTCAAATCCGCTCCAGGGGAAGGATCGGTGTTTACGTTCAACCTCCCTCTGGCTGAAGAAGCGCGGGACGCCCAGTATTTGGCAGGCCCGCAGCAGCTGATCCCTGCGGCTTCAGGCTTAGGCGCAGATTCAGCCGGGGCGGCGACAGAGCCGGCTCCGGCCAATCCCGCCGTATCCGCAGCGGCTGCCTGGGCCTCAGCAGACTCGGCTGCTGCGGCCCAAGCTGCGAATGCCCCATCTACCGGAGATTTGGTAGCTTCGGGAGTGGCCGTTGAAGCTCTTGCTGCAGAGGATACAGCCCGAGCTCTTGCTGCAGAGGCTGCAGTCGGCGCTCTTGCCACAAAGGCTGCAGCTAGAGCTCACCTGGAAGCTGCGGCAGGAGGCTCTGCAATAGAAGCATCTGCCGCCACGCTGCCCCTGATGCAGCACGGCCTGACGGAAGGCCGACCGAGAATACTGGCAGTTGACGACGACCCCGTCAACCTTAGAATCCTCGGCGACATTCTCCTGGCCGATGCGTATGAGGTCGTCATAACGACCAGCCCCCAAGAGGCCCTGAAGCTGATCAATTCCGCTTCGTGGGATTTGATCATTGCGGACGTCATGATGCCGCACATCTCCGGCTATGAGCTGACTCGCCTCATCCGTGAGCGCTACTCGATTTCGGAGCTTCCGGTCCTGCTGCTGACGACACGCAGCCGCCCAGAGGACATCTACTCCGGTTTCTTGGCCGGAGCAAGTGAGTATGTGACGAAACCGGTCGATGCGCTGGAACTCAGATCCCGGGTACGGGCGCTGACCGATCTCAAACAGTCGATCCAGGACCGGCTGAGTATGGAAGCCGCTTATCTGCAGGCGCAGATCCAGCCGCATTTTCTGTTCAACACGCTCAACTCCATTACAGCGCTCAGCGACATCGACACAGACAAGATGAATGATCTTATCGAGGCGTTCAGCACGTATCTTCGACTGAGCTTCGATTTCCTGAACTCCGCGCAGCTGGTCCCTCTGGAGCGTGAACTGGAGCTGGTCCGCTGCTATCTCTATATCGAGAAAGAACGCTTTGACGAGCGTCTTACCGTCGTATGGAATAACGAGCCGAATTTAAACATCCTGCTCCCTCCGCTTACGATTCAGCCCTTGGTCGAGAATGCCGTGAAGCATGGTGCACTCAGCCTTCCCCGGGGAGGTACTGTGCACATCCGCATGTACCGCGCAAAGGGAGCGATCCGGGTCTCGATTGAAGATAACGGCCGTGGGATGAGCGCTGAGCGGATTCATGACCTGCTGGAGCATCCGCAGCGCCCTGCATCACAGGGAATCGGCCTCCGCAATACCCACCGCCGCCTTAAGCAGCTCTACGGGCACGGTCTGACGATAGACAGCAAGCAGGGCCAAGGCACCACCGTTTCTTTTGAAATCCCGAGGCCGGATCTGAGGCCTCGTACACCGCAATAGGCCGCAAGCATACATATCCTGTCCGGTAGAAGCAGACTAACCCGACCTCACGGATAAACAAAAGGGCTGTTCCGCAAGTCATCCACGATGACCCGGAACAGCCCTTTGCTGTAACCCTGTACTTGTACATTGTATCGGCTTACTTTAGATTAACGCTTGGTTCGGAGCCTGATTTCGCTACCTGCCGGTATGACTTCCCCCCGCTTATCTTGGAGATGACGGAGACCGGAGACCGCAAGGCCGGCTCTGAACCTGCAAAATTATACTCCGTGCTTACTGCCATGTTTTCTGCGAAGCAGATACAGGACAGCTCCCAGCACCATCAGGCCGAGACCTGCAAGCTGGATCGGGAGACTGCTGGCTTCCCCCGTTTGAGGAAGCACATCAGCCGCCGAGCCCTTGACGGATCCTCCTTGTGACGAATCTGCGCTGCCGCCGTCACTATCATTCGTATCCTTAACTAAGCCGCCGCTGCCGCCTTCGGAGCTGTCAGAGCCGCCGCTCTCACCCGCTCCGCCTGTTGCTGGCGGGTTGCTTCCGCCCGGCTGCGCTCCATCGTCCGTGCCGCCTGTATCCGGAGTTCCGGATTCACCCGGAACTTCCGGCTGGACTGGCACAGTCGGATCTGCCGGTCCGTCAGTCCCGGGATCGGACGGCTCCCCGCCGCCCGGCTGGTCCGGTTTCGGATCCGGCGTTGCCGGTGGTTCCGGTTTAGGATTCGGAGTCACCGGAGTTTCCGGATCGGGATCCGGTGTTACCGGTGGCTGCGGCGTTACTGGCGGGTTCGGATCAACACTGCCGCCGCCGCCTCCGCCGCCTCCGCTGACTATGCGGGAATTTTCCACAACGACAGTCGTTTCAAGACCTTCCACAATCTCGAACTCCGTCAAGGCGTTCTGGATCGTGTAACCTGCCGGTGCAGCAGTTTCTTCCGCATAATAGCGTCCCGGTCTAAGTCCGGACACGGTCCATTCGCCGTTTGCGTCCGTGAGAAGGCCTGTTATATCCAGACCGCCGCTGTCCTTGACCGGCTTTTTATCGTGGTCCAGAATCCGGAACTGGGCATCTTTCAGCTTCTGATCCGGACGTCCTGTCTCGATCTTAGTGAGCTTCACTGAACCGGTAATCCGGCTGTTTGTGAATGTCAATCCGACTTGCTGATCGTCTGCGATGTCGAATTTAAGCGGATCCAGCTTCAGTACATAACCGGCCGGAGCCTGAACTTCAACGAGCTGGTAGCTGCCTGATTTCAGGCCGTTGACCAGCAGTTTGCCGCTGGAATCTGTTTTCAAGCCCGTCTTCAGCATATTGCCCTGCTCGTCCCTTAGTTCGAATTCCGCTCCTTCAAGCGGCGCTTTATTATACTCGTCCGTCTTGACAAGCTCAGCAGAGCCGATATAACGCTCATTGACCGCTGTTACTTTCTTGGGAGCCGATTGATTGGCTTCGATAGTGAAAGTCACAGGCACCGTACTTAGCTTAAAGCCTTTCGGTGCAGTCGTTTCAACGAACTGATAGCTGCCGGGATCAAGATGGGACAGCATAAGGGTACCCGAGCTGTCGGTTACAAGGGCGCTCTTACCCGGCACATCAGCGTAGCTGCCATTGGACAGCATTTGAAGCTTAAAGACAGCACCTTCAAGCTTGTTCCCTTGAACTCCCTGCTCCACCTTCGTTAATTCCACATCCCAGACACCCTTAGTGTTGTTTACGGTCACTTCTGCCGCAGTTTGGGTGAAGGTGAGCTTTTTGCCGACTCTATACTCATCGGAGATCAAATATCCGGCTGGTGCGGATACTTCTTTGAGCATGTATTCCTTATACTTGTAATTCTCAAACAGCGCTTCTCCACTCGCATCGGTAACCAGCTCCTGAAGGAGGGTCGCTCCGCTCTTGTCGTAGAGGGCAAAGCGCGCTCCCTGAAGCGGAGCTTTAGTCACAGCATCTACTTTAATGACCTTCAAATTACCTTTGCCCGGTGTCTGAGCACCGCCTCCGGCTCCTGAGAATTTGGCAACAAAATTGCCATGGCCATTCTCCTGCACACTGCCGGAGGATTGTCCGGCAAGTGTGGCGTTATTGCTGATGGACTCGCCGTTATCCGCATTGATGAATGACTCATATTCAAGTATATAAGCCTCGTGCAGCGTGTTTTTGAAGGTGAGGGTAAACGAATTCGCCTGCACGTTCAGCGTATATTCCGTTTCGTTGACGGGACCTGTCTTAGCCAGTGTGCCATCCGCCACTACTCTTGTATGGTACAGTTTGAAAGAGCCCGGCAGAAGAATTTGATTCGCGGACAAAGTGTCCTTCAATACCGCATTCTCCACAACAGACTGGCTCCGGTTAACATTCACCTGCCAGTATGCATACTCCTGGCTGGCTCCGGTACCTTGACGGCCGGTTTTATTGATATACTCACCGCCGAACTTCGGCTTGACGGTAGCGGTTTTCTTATAGAGCTCCTTGGCCGGCTGCGATGCGTCAATCAGAACCGCTTCATTGCTGTATACGGCTGCAACCGGATGATTCTCCAGGCTGGTTGTATACTTGATGCGGTAAGCCGAATCGATCGGTTTCAGGAATGTCAGCTCAAAGCCGTCTTTTCCGTTCAACGTCTTCGTCTCGATCTTGTAATCCTGATTCAGCACCAGAAGTGCACCCGTTGGTGTAACTCCGTTGTCAGCGCCCGTAAGTTTCAGAGCCTGCACGCTTACTGAGCCTGGTTTGAAAGTCTGTTCCCCGGTATAGAAATCCCGGACAACCCCTTGATCAATCTTATGCAGATTATAGTTTATATCCAGCGTCCAATTGATATCTTTGGTAACGGCATCGTATTTGCCCGTCTTGCTGCCGTTATCCTTCGTATAATTGTCGAGCGGACGATCCACCGTCTTGCTGATGGCAATCTGCTGCACTCCGCCTTCGACCCAGTTAAGATGCGCATTGTTTGTGTATTGGGTCTTTTTGTTATTTGCGGGATCGAACTGAGTGGAGTACGTGATCATGTGTTTCGTAGTAATGTCTTTCAGGAACGTAATTTTAAAGCCTTCCGTATAATCCGGGTCAGCCTCAATCTTATAATCCGTATCTTTGGTCAACCCGCTGATCTCCAGCGTATCCGGAAGCATCGTCATGCCTTGTCCGGCATAATCATCCAGAATGTACACGTCCGACATTTGCTTCTCGTCATCATTCAGACTGATTTTCCAGTCCATGATTTTGAGCGCATAATCGATTTTTCCATATGATTTCCAGAAAATGACCTGATTGATATCCCGGTATGCCTTGATCTCCGGAACACCCGGCATCGATACTTTATTGGTCACGGTGACTTTGTCGGCATGTACCCGGTCCACCGCTTTGGTCTTGTACTTGATTTCATAAGCACTGTCCACCGCGTCGGTGAAAGTCAATTTAAATCCGGTAGCGGTTGGCGTAACCGTATACTGCGTATTCTCGGTTAGAGGCGTCCCCGTCTTCTGCGCTGCATTGCCGCCGGAGTCAATCGTCATCTCGTATACTTCGAACGACGAAGGAATCAGCTCCTGCTGGTTCGTTTCAATAATATCATCGATCCAAGCGTCGTTGGCAGCGATGGTCTGCTCATTGTAATTATACTGAACCGCCCATGTGATCGTCTGTGAAGCCGAATCATAAGCCGGCGAATTCTTCGTAAGCGGCTTGCTGAATTGCACCGGTACGCTTGCCGTAGCCGGCAGCGGACTGCTTAGCCCCGTACCCGACAGTTCTGCCTCATTGACATAAGTCTTATCCGCTGTACTGGTAATACCGGTAGTATACACCACCCGGTAAGCGCTGCTGATGTCTCCGAGATTGAGCACGAATCCGCCCGCATTCGGCGTACTTGTATAATCGTTATTCGGGTCCAGCTTCTGCTTCTGTACGAGCTTACCGTCGAGCTGCACTTCAAGTGCATATACCTCAATGGAGTTCATATCCATATCAAGGTTGGCGTCGCCCTTCAGCATATCCTTGAACACCGCGTTCTGAATCTTCTTCTCGCCGAGATTTATATCCGCTGTCCAGGTGATCTTACCCGGATTTCTGCCTTTGTCCGGCGAGCCCGTCTTGTTCATTTCTTTGGTACTTTTGCTTTTGAAATAAACGGGGATAACAATTTGCTCTCCGGGGAACTGGAAAATAATTTCTTGATTAGTCCCGCCGGAAAATTTACTTTCCTCAAATTCTCTCCATACGTAGAAGTTCCCGGTCCATTTCTGATTGTTCTCGATTTCTTCACTGAAAACAAACGTAACTTGTCCCTCGGGCGTCACTTCGTACGTCCCTACATCGCCTTCGAGTTCACCGGTCAATGGCCGGTCTACCTTGAAATTGTCCGGAAGATCGAAGGTAAAGCTTGATCCGTTGCTGTATCCGTGATTATCGGGAAGTGTCCAGTAAACATCTACTTGAACCCTTGCTCCCTGATCCAGGCGAACATCTTCGATCTTATTGCCGTCCTTGTCTTTCATCGATATCCCTGTAATGATATTCTGCTGGATAACCGGGCCGCTGGCGGCCAAGCCCTTCGCATTGGGGTCTCCGTACACACTGCCATTGACAGTTGAATCTCCGCCTGTGCCGTATACTCCCGTCGTCACGGATTCTCCGCCTGTTCCACCTGATACGCCGTTAGCGAGCGCAAAAGATGAAGGGGCAAGCAGATTGAGCAGCAGGATAACTGCCATAAAAACATAGGGCAGCTTTCCCCATTTTCTTAACATCCGAATTTCCCACCTCTCCTCTTATAGTCTTTTCTAACTGCATCTTCTATGCTATATCCTGATGATTGTAGAGAGCAGCCAAACAAATCCATTATATGCCTTTGCTCTGAATATTTTCTGAATATAGACAAGCTCCGCCTTCATCTCTTATACGTCAAAAAAACCACTCAGCTCCAGAAGGCGCGGCACTTGCGGCGCGCTGTTCATTCTGGTTCTCCCTGCGGGAGCCTGAGCGGTTTTTTTATGGGATGATGCGTCCTTTGACAATAAGGCGATGGGTCGGATTATCGATAGGATGACAGGTAACGAGGGTAATTTCTTTGCTGCTGCCGTCTCCTTCCAGCACCCAGACATCCTCCGGTTTAACCAGCGTTTTCTCCGTTACGGTGTACTGGTAACTTGCTTCACCGGTGTCCACCTTCAGTTGATCGCCCGCTTCGAGTTCATCCAGCCGGTTGAAATTGCGGCCGAAAGTCCGGTTCCGGTGCCCGGCGATTGCATAATTGCCGATTTCTCCGGCAGTGCCGGTATGCTCGATACTGGCCGCCGTTGTTTTCAGATTGCGGTTAGTAGCCCCTTCCAGAATAGGCAGCCGCAGGCCGATCTTATCGATTACCAGAATTCCTTCGACCTTCCCAGCCCCCGCGTAACTCTTCATGAATTCGGCGGCGCCTTCCGGGCTGTTCTCCGCAGTCCCTATTTCATCAGAATCCGGGGAAACCGGAGCGGATTCCGATACACTCTCCACATTCTGAAAGCTGGCAATCCAATCCTTTTCCAGCTTCTGCTGCCGGGCATCCTCTACCATTTCCGCCACCTTGGGATAGCTGAAGAGAATCACCCCGGCAATCATTAGAAGCGCGGATAAGATTTTGATTTTCAAACCCGACTCCCCTTCCTGCGAACTGCTTGTTTATTCTGCTCTACTGTACATTTAGGGACGACGGATTTTCCAGTTCCCACTGCCGGTACCACTCTCTCAGTTCCTCACTGGGTGCCGTTCCGTATTCTTTTGCCAATTCATCCGTCAGCAGCTGGTAAATCCGTCTCACTTCCGCCGTGTTGTGAAGCAGCGCATAAATCCGAATCAGTCCGTAATACCCCGCTTCCATATAAGGAAACTTCTCCATCATAATCTGGTACAGCCCGATTGCTTCCGGATAATGCCCGAGCCCCGCGCGGCACTCCGCCACCTGCTTCGCATGCTGCAACCATAGCAGCCGCAGCCGCTCCTGCTCATAGTCCGACCAGGAATACCAGTGTTCCTCCAGATAATCGCCTGTATATTGATCCAGCATATTGACATGCAACTCCAGCGTATCTGGCATGACAGGAGGCGCAGCTTGCAGACTCTTCTCCCATTCTTCCACATCCAGCGTTGTGTTGCCCCATAGCAGCCGGTAAGCCTCATCCTGGTATTTGACCGTGATATCGAGAGCGCAGCTTCTGATCATTTTACGGATCTGATAAACGGCGGTATGCAATTGGGCGGTTGCCCTTTTGAAATCATAATCCGGCCACAAGAGATCGATGAGCGTCTGCTTGCCCACCGTTCTGTCCCGGTGATGGATCAGATACGCAAACAATTCCGGCGCTTTCAGCGTCTTCCATGAAAAGTACTGCCTCTGGCCGCCCGTATCCAGATAATGCAGGCTTCTCAGGCAGCACAGCATCGTACCGGTCCGGTTCTCTCGATCCGAACCCGCTGGTACAGCAAGGCCGGCTGCGGCTCTTTTCAAAGTCACAGACAACCTGGAAGGATGAACCGGCTTCAGCAGGTAGTCCAGCGCATCGACTTCGAACGCCTTCACGGCAAAACTGTGATAAGCCGTCACAAAAACAACCTGGAGCTGCGGATATAACGCCAACAACCGCTCCGCCAATTCAAAACCGTTCATCTCCGGCATCTCGATATCCAGGAACGCTAAATCTATATCCGGCGTTTCGCGCTGAACAGCCTCAAGGGCTTCAACCGGGTCTTGGTACGCCCCGACCAGTTCAATTTCTGTATTCAATCCTTCCTGGTCACCCAGCAATTTCTCTATTTTTCTTAAAGCAAGCTTCTCATCATCGACAATGATCACCTTCATGCCCGTTACCCCTGCCCCTCATTATTCTTTATTCTACCAAAAAAATGTCTCAGGGGGTGTATCCATCCAAGATAGTGCCGCAGTATGCGATTATTGTCGCATCTATCATTAGAACAGAACCTGTTGAATATTTTCTGAATATGCACCCTGCACCGATTACTCGCGCTGACCAAGATTTAATAAGCAAAAAAGGCTACCGCAGCAGTCATTGAACAGCTGCTACGGTAACCTTTATTGTGACAAGGTTCATGTATTGAAATCTTAAAACCTCAAATTAAGTCGGATTTCTGAAGAAGTCTCTGCAAGGTAGCGGCTACTTCTGCTCTGGTGATGAACGCTTTCGGTGCCAGTTTTCCGCCGTTTCTGCCGGTTACAATCCCAGCCTGGACGCTGTCGGCTATGCCGCTCTTCGCCCAGCCCGATACATCCAGAGCATCTGTAAAAGCTTTCAGCTGCTCTTCAATTGTACTGTCGGCCTGCTTCTGTTTCAAACCTGTAAGGAGCATAGCCTTCGAAAGAATAACCATAGCCTGTTCGCGGGTAATCCGATCCTCAGGACGGAACGTACCGTCCTCAAAGCCGTTGATCAAGTTATACTTGTGAGCCGTATACACCGTATCATAGTACCAGTCGGAACTATTCAGATCGGCGAATGCAGATTTGCCGTTATCCAGCTCAATCCCCAATCCGCGGATAATAATAGCGGCAAATTCAGCACGGGTAATATCGCGGTCCGGCTGGAATAATTCACTGCCCACTCCGCTGACGACCATCCGAGATCCCATATCATTCACGGATTGCTCAGACCAGTGGCCCTCGACATCCTTGAATTCCAGCGGATGCCAGACTACGGCATAAGTGCCGCTCGACAAACTGTTAATAATCGCATAATACTGGCCGTCCTTCTTCATTACCTTGGTCGGTACATGTCGGACCGTTCCGTTTGGTTCTACCGCAACGCCTGTTGTAATCCGGCCGAGGTCTACGCCATCCGGAATCAACATTGCGCGTTCTACATAGGCATTGAAATTGCTTATATCAATCGTTCTGCCGCCATATGCCGCTTGCACGGTAAAATTAAGCGGCGGCACAGCTGTCTCAAAGCCGCTTTTCTTAGCTGCTTCGTTCACCAGGCGGATGATATCCGCTGATGGTTCCGCAACTTGAAGATGAATTTTGATATCTTGAAGCTGGATGTTTTGTCCAAACTGCCGGGAAATCGCTTCGATGTCGATCTGCTGCGAAGGCAGAGTATAGGAGGCAGAATCTGTGCGGATTTCAATGACAGCCTGCCCTGCTTCCATGCCCTTAACCATCCGACCGTTCAATTCAGCCACATAAACATCAGATTCAGCGGTAACGGGAACAACCACGACCGCACCTTTACCTTCAGCTTCAAGATAACGTTTCAGGAGCTCTTCGTTCACGCTGACGGTCACGACCTTCTGACCGTTGCGGCTGGTTGTAAGGAGTGTTCCTGCGTTTACCGGTTTACCGTTAATGATCACATCTACAACGCTAGGCTGCGGCTGTGGCTGCGGATCCGGGTTGGGAGATGGGCTGCCGGTGTTTCCTCCGTTACCCCCGCCATTGTCCCCTCCACCAGAAGGAGCGGCAGGGATCACCGCATTGGAAGCGGCAGAAGCTTCACTTTTTCCTGCTGCATTTATTGCTTTTACCGTAAACGTGTAACTCGTGCCGTTAGTCAGTCCCGTTATCGTGACCGGACTGGATGCATTCGTTACGATTGTATTCCCAGGCGATACCGTTACTTCATATTGAGTGATCGGCAGCCCCCCATTATTTACCGGAGCCGTGAATGTTATTGTCGCTTCACCGTTGCCGGCTACGGCAGTCACATTCGTTGGAGCCAGTGGAACGGCGCCCGGGGTTGCGCTTCCTTCATTAGAAGCTGCGCTGCCGCCGCCCGGATTCCCTGCCTTCACTATAAAGTAGTAGGTTGTCCCATTGGTCAAATCTTTGGCAAGATAAGTGGCGCCCGTCACGGTTGCGATTGGCGTACTGTCATAAACCCCGGAAGCAGTTCCTCTGTAAACATCGTAATAGGTAGCTCCGGTTACTGTGCTCCAGTTCAGTTCGACCTGACGGTCCCCGCCCGCTGCTGTAAGATTCTGCGGATTGGCAGGAACATTAGGAAGATTCACCACTTGTGTGACGGTTAAAGTCACGTCCGTCATGTTCGTGGCCGATATGGTGACCTGTGTCGTATAAGTTCCGGCTGCAAGTCCGTCTTTAGCTTTTATAGTAAAATCAGTCTGCAAATTGAATTCATTTAATTCTGTCAGGGCCGGTTGAGTGATTTCAAAATCACCGGCATTCGTACCGCTGAGAGAAACATTCAGATTACTCAGTTTGCCCGTTCCCGTACGGGATAGCCCGATATTCCTGATCTCCTGAGTACCTGGTGCATACCCGATGACAAGAGCGTTCAGTGTCTGATCACCGATCGGATAGAGGGAATACGTCAAAGCTGCAGGTGTCGTCACCGATACCTCATTGGACGTACCTGCGTTCGTGCCGCCGGTTACGACGAGACGGAAATCATACTCCGTTGATGGGTTCAAGCCCGTGACCGTTGCACTTGCAGCCGAGACGCTGATCGCTCCCGTTTGCGCTGGGGTCCAAGTATTCTGGCCTTTTGGCGACTGCTCGATGATGATCGCTGTCGCTCCGTTTGCTGAGGTCCAGCTGAAGCTCGCTGTTGTCGTCGTCTTGCCTGTAGTTGCGAAATCCGCAACTGGTACGATTGGCGTTTCGGTTTGCACCGATACTACGTTCGAGTTGCCTGCATTCGTGCCGCCAGTCACTACCAGGCGGAAGTCATACTCGGTCGTTGGAGTTAAACCCGTGACCGTTGCACTTGCAGCCGAGACACCGATCGCTCCTGTTTGCGCCGTAGTCCAAGTATTCTGGCCCTTCGGCGATTGTTCGATCTTAATCGCTGTCGCTCCGCTTGCTGCCGTCCAGCTGAAGCTCACTGTTGTCGTCGTCTTGCCTGTAGTTGCGAAATCCGCAACTGGCACGATTGGTGTTTCGGTTTGCACCGATACCACGTTTGAATTGCCAGCGTTCGTGCCGCCTGTTACAACGAGACGGAAATCGTATTCAGTCGTTGGGGTCAACCCTGTGACCGTCGCGCTTGCAGCGGAGACGCCGATCGCTCCCGTTTGTGCCGTGGTCCAAGTATTCTGGCCTTTTGGCGACTGCTCGATCTTGATCGCTGTCGCTCCGCTTGCTGCGGTCCAGCTGAAGCTCGCTGTTGTCGTCGTCTTGCCTGTAGTTGCGAAATCCGCAACTGGTACGATTGGTGTATCGGTTTGCACCGATACTACGTTTGAGTTGCCTGCGTTCGTGCCACCTGTTACAACGAGACGGAAATCGTACTCAGTCGTTGGGGACAAGCCTGTGACCGTTGCACTTGCAGCGGAGATGCTGATCGCTCCCGTTTGCGCTGGGGTCCAAGTGTTCTGGCCCTTCGGCGACTGCTCAATGATGATCGCTGTCGCTCCGCTTGCTGCGGTCCAGCTGAAGCTCGCTGTTGTCGTCGTCTTGCCTGTAGTTGCGAAATCCGCAACTGGTACGATTGGTGTATCGGTTTGCACCGATACCAAGTTCGAGTTGCCTGCGTTCGTGCCGCCTGTTACTACCAGGCGGAAATCGTATTCAGTCGTTGGGGTCAACCCTGTGACCGTCGCGCTTGCAGCGGAGATGCTGATCGCTCCCGTTTGCGCTGTGGTCCAAGTGTTCTGGCCCTTCGGCGACTGCTCGATCTTAATCGCTGTCGCTCCACTTGCTGCGGTCCAACTGAAGCTTGCTGTAGTCGTCGTCTTGCCTGTAGTTGCGAAATCCGCAACTGGTACGATTGGTGTATCGGTTTGCACCGATACTACGTTTGAGTTGCCTGCGTTCGTGCCACCTGTTACTACCAGCCGGAAATCGTATTCAGTCGTTGGAGTTAAACCCGTCACCGTTGCGCTTGCAGCCGAGACGCCGATCGCTCCCGTTTGCGCTGTGGTCCAAGTATTCTGGCCCTTCGGCGACTGCTCGATGATGACCGATGTCGCTCCGCTTGCTGCGGTCCAGCTAAAGCTCGCTGTGGTCGTCGTCTTGCCTGTAGTTGCGAAATCCGCAACTGGTACGATTGGCGTTTCGGTTTGCACCGATACCACGTTCGAGTTGCCTGCGTTCGTGCCACCTGTTACTACCAGGCGGAAGTCATACTCGGTCGTTGGGGTTAAACCCGTGACCGTTGCACTTACAGCGGAAACCCCGATCGCTCCCGTTTGCGCCGTGGTCCAGCTGTTCTGACCTTTAGGCGATTGCTCAACCTTAATCGCTGTCGCTCCGCTTGCTGCGGTCCAACTGAAGCTTGCTGTAGTCGTCGTCTTGCCTGTAGTTGCGAAATCCGCAACTGGTACGATTGGTGTATCGGTTTGCACCGATACTACGTTTGAGTTGCCTGCGTTCGTGCCACCTGTTACTACCAGGCGGAAATCGTATTCAGTCGTTGGAGTTAAACCCGTGACCGTTGCGCTTGCAGCGGAGACGCTGATCGCTCCCGTTTGTGCCGTGGTCCAAGTATTCTGGCCCTTTGGCGACTGCTCAATGATGATCGCTGTCGCTCCGCTTGCTGCGGTCCAGCTGAAGCTCGCTGTTGTCGTCGTCTTGCCTGTAGTTGCGAAATCCGCAACTGGTACGATTAGTGTTTCGGTTTGCACCGATACTACGTTCGAGTTGCCTGCGTTCGTACCGCCTGTTACGACCAGGCGGAAGTCATACTCGGTCGTTGGAGTTAAACCCGACACGGTGGCGCTTGCAGCCGAGACGCTGATTGCTCCCGTTTGCGCCGTAGTCCAAGTATTCTGGCCCTTCGGCGATTGTTCGATCTTAATCGCTGTCGCTCCACTTGCTGCCGTCCAGCTGAAGCTCACTGTGGTCGTCGTCTTGCCTGTAGTTGCGAAATCCGCAACTGGCACGATTGGTGTATCGGTTTGCAACGATACTACGTTCGAGTTGCCCGCGTTCGTACCGCCGGTTACGACCAGGCGGAAGTCATACTCGGTCGTTGGGGTTAAACCCGTGACTGTTGCACTTGCAGCCGAGACGCCGATCGCTCCCGTTTGCGCTGTGGTCCAAGTATTCTGGCCCTTTGGCGATTGCTCAACCTTAATCGCTGTCGCTCCGCTTGCTGCTGTCCAGCTGAAGCTCGCTGTGGTCGTCGTCTTGCCTGTAGTTGCGAAATCCGCAACTGGTACGATTGGTGTATCGGTTTGCACCGATACTACGTTTGAGTTGCCTGCATTCGTGCCGCCTGTTACAACGAGACGGAAATCGTATTCAGTCGTTGGGGTCAACCCTGTGACCGTCGCGCTTGCAGCGGTGACGCTGATCGCTCCCGTTTGTGCCGTGGTCCAGCTGTTCTGACCTTTAGGCGATTGCTCAACCTTAATCGCTGTCGCTCCGCTTGCTGCGGTCCAACTGAAGCTCGCTGTGGTCGTTGTCTTGCCTGTAGTTGCGAAATCCGCAACGGGCACGATTGGCGTATCGGTTTGCACCGATACCACGTTCGAGTTGCCTGCGTTCGTGCCACCTGTTACTACCAGGCGGAAGTCATACTCGGTCGTTGGGGTTAAACCCGTGACCGTTGCACTTACAGCCGAGACGCTGATTGCTCCCGTTTGTGCCGTGGTCCAAGTGTTCTGGCCTTTTGGCGACTGCTCGATGATGACCGCTGTCGCTCCGCTTGCTGCGGTCCAGCTGAAGCTTGCCGTTGTCGTCGTCTTGCCTGTAGTTGCGAAATCCGCAACTGGTACGATTGGTGTATCGGTTTGCACCGATACTACGTTTGAGTTGCCTGCATTCGTGCCGCCTGTTACAACGAGACGGAAATCATACTCGGTCGTTGGGGTTAAACCCGACACGGTTGCGCTTGCAGCCGAGACACCGATCGCTCCCGTTTGCGCCGTGGTCCAGCTGTTCTGACCTTTAGGCGATTGCTCAACCTTAATCGCTGTCGCTCCGCTTGCTGCGGTCCAGCTGAAGCTCGCTGTTGTCGTCGTCTTGCCTGTAGTTGCAAAAGTAGTGACATTTGATGCCGGTGTAGTCACGACGGCTGTTTTAAGCAGGTCTGAAGCGGCCACAATCGCACGCCCCTCTGTCACCGCAACCGAAGTATAATTTTTGGTGCCGGTGCTGGTGTACATTTCAGTTTCCCAATTTACACCATCCACTGAGGAAATCAATGTTTCCTTCGTTCCCGTGGCGTAAAATTTGCCTGCTCCAAATGTTAAATTTGTATATGTGATTGCTGATACATCTGAAGGGGGATTTTCTTTCTTCCAGGTCACGCCATCCTCGGAAACGTAAATATACCCGCTGTATCCGACAGCAACAAACTTATCGTTGCCGTAAGCGATTCCTCTTAGGCGCTGCGCGGGGCTTGCGCCGCCCACCACAGTCCACGTTACCCCGTCCGTTGAGGAGTAGAGCACGCTTTTGCTAGCAGAATTGTCGCCGGTGACAATGAATTTACCTTCTCCAAAAGCAACACCATATGGATTTATTCCGCTCTGTCGATTGTCTGCCCAGGTAGTCCCGTTTTTTGACACCAGAATCGAACCGGCTTGACCCGTTACTACGGTCGTACCCGCACCATCCGTAGCAATCGCGGTCAGATTGTGATTGACACTATCGCTGAGAGATCTTCTTGCCTCCCAATTTCCTATGTCGGCAGGACTTTTACCGTCCGGCACGGCTAATATATCTCCATTGTCACAACTAATTAATAACTCAGATCCCGTATCTATTGCTTTTTTACCGTTACATCTTCTACCATTCACGTCTATATTATTCTGCCCCAGGGTCCAATTAATCGCGTCAGTAGAATAGGAATAACTGCCGGCAGTATTGAAAATCAGCCAGTACCCGTTTGCGTAGCCCACTGTCGAGATGCTGCTAGTAATTTTAGGATCTGCTATAGTCTGCCAGCTGGCGACTTGCGCCTTTGCAAGGAAGGGACTTATACCTGATGAGGTCAGAACCAGTATTGCAGCCATCCATACTTTCAAATACTTATACACGTTCATAATCAAATCCTCTCTCCTATCATTGCTCTGTGTTACCCAGGTAATATCCGCGCCTTACTCCCTTACCTCTTGGCAGGATCTATAAGACTACTATTTCCCAGCTATTTACTAATGTCCTCCTTGTACCGATATAGTTAATAGGCCAGAATTGCTTTCACTAATATCCATAATAAAACATCTCCATTTCCTGGTAAATGGGTTTTGTAGAATTTTAATATAACATGTCACTTTTTGAAAACGGATGGTGTAATTTTACAATCGGTGCGTTATAATCGAACTATTCTAGGCCCAGCGGCCTATCGGGGAGGGAACATGATACGTAAATTACCGGCATGCCCTGCCGATGCTCCCTTTCTGTTCCAACTGTATGCAAGCACCCGCGAAGCGGAGCTGCAAGCTTGGGGATGGGATGAGCAGATGAGGCGCCCGTTCTTGCATATGCAATGGATGGCTCAAAAAAACAGTTATACCGCTCAGTATCCTGACGCAGAGGAACTTATCATCCACCTAAACGATTCTCCGGCCGGAAGAATACTAACTGCCCGCACGAACGACTCGCTGTTGCTGGTCGATATTGCTCTGCTGCCCATTCATCAGAACCAAGGGATAGGCAGTTTGCTGATCCGTGAACTTCAGGAGGAAGCTGTAACCGCTTCCCTGAAGCTTGTGCTTCACGTTCTTCCGGACAGTCCCGCATTGCGGCTCTATCAGAGACTGGGCTTTGGCAATACCGGCGTTTCCGGACTTCATTTACGTATGGAATGGAGTCCCGTACTACCCCCTACAAACATTTAAATGAAGAGGTGACTCACCATGAGCGATTGTTATTTGGGTGAAATCCGCATGTTTGCGGGCAATTTCGCTCCCCGAGGCTGGGCATTATGCAACGGCCAAGTACTCTCTATTGCCGAGTATGAAGCCTTATATGTCCTGCTGGGCACTACGTATGGCGGTGATGGCCAAACCACATTCGCCCTGCCGGATCTTCAGGGAAGAGTTCCCATTCACAAGAATCCAACTTATCCTTGGGGCAATAAAGGCGGAACCGAAACGGTCACCCTGACTTCCAATCAATTGGCTTCCCATACCCATATTGCCAATGCGAACAGTACGCTTGCGACAGACAGTACTCCCCAGAACAACGTATGGAGCACAAGCTCTTCCCGGCATTTTGCCAGCGGCGGCCCCGGCATCACTCCCGTTAATATGAACAATCAGGCATTGTCATCCGTAGGAGGCAATCAGCCTCACGATAATGTGATGCCCTCGTTGACCATTTCTTTCATCATTGCATTAGAAGGGGTTTTCCCGTCTCAGCCTTAACAAGTGATTCTAACTCTTAATGAATTAAAGGAGGTTTTACCATGTCAGAACCGTTTGTGGGCGAAGTACGATTGTTCGCTAATGGCTATGCTCCAAGAGGCTGGATGTATTGCGAAGGCCAAATTCTCCAAATCAACGGAAATCAGGCCCTCTACTCCCTGCTGGGCAACGTATATGGCGGGAACGGGGTAAGCACCTTTGCACTGCCGGATTACCGCGGCCGCGTCCCGATTCATGTTTCCAGCGATATCCCGCTCGGAACTGTGGCAGGTGAAGCCGCACATACTTTGACCGTGTCGGAAATTCCTCAGCATACGCATCAGGTGCAGGCTTCCTCCACCCCGGCTAGCGATCCTTCTCCGCTGAATAATGTATGGGCGGCGGCCAACGGATCTGTGTACGATCCTGCAGCTACGATGATTCAGATGAATAGCGGCGCCATCGGTCAGGCAGGCGGCAGCCAGCCCCATAACAACATGCAGCCGTATTTGTCTCTAAACTTTGCTATAGCAATTCAAGGCATTTTCCCTAGCCGTAACTAGAAAAGGAGGGTTACTCAATGGCAGACGCTTATATTGGTGAAATCCGTATATTTGCAGGTAATTTTGCACCCAAAGGCTGGGCCCTCTGCAATGGCCAGTTAATGTCCATTACTCAAAATACAGCCCTGTTCTCTATCCTTGGCGTTCAGTATGGCGGAGACGGCAAAACTACCTTTGCGCTTCCGAATCTGATAGGCGCGGCTCCTATGCACCAGGGCAGCGGTCAGGGACTGACACCGCGCAACATGGGCCAGAAAGCAGGAAGCCCGACGGTAACGCTTCTTACTACAGAGATACCATCGCATACACATATCCCGCAGGCGATTAATAGTGCGGGAGCGGTCGGAGATCCGACCCAGAACTTCTGGGCGCAAGGCGAGCCTCCTGACGAATTCTCGCCCAATCCCAATCTGTACGATCCGACTCCGAACGTCCCGATGTCGCCGGTTGCCCTGAATGTTTCGGGCGGTTCACAGCCGCACAACAACATGCAGCCTTTTATCGCGCAGACTTTTATCATCTGCTTGCAAGGCGAGTTTCCTTCGCGCGGATAATATATACTTAAACAAACAGCGTGTGTCGATACTAATCGGCGCACGCTGTTTGTTTATCTCCAATATTCTCCCTTTTCTTCCAAGGCCAAGGTGGTACAAGTGATACGCGCCCTCCCTTGACTGGATGCAGCTGTCCATTTTTCAGCCATATAAAAACTCCTCCAACCGAATCACACTTTTTCGTAATCGAGCTTGAGTATGCCATAGATCTCCAAATCCACAACGCCTTTGCCTGATCACAGGGCCGCTTGCCTGATCATCCCTTCCGCCGCCTGTATACTCCTTTTTTAACGACGATTTACATGGTGATAATTAGATTTCCAATCCACCGGAATAGAATGCTGAGAATGAAAATCATCAGACGGGCAATTCCTTAAGCTTCAATAAAATACTCAGAAATATCTTATTCTCAGCAGCTTGCGCCCATGTTCCATCACAAAACCGTTCTTGACGCACGTAATAAGTCAGTATCGCTTGCAGCATCTCCAGATCATGGGTTCCCTCAATTATTCGAAGAGCTTCATGACTCGTTCCGATCGTACCGCCCAGCACACTTAAATAGTTTGGCAGCATGATGCCACTATCGTTTACCGCTCCAATAAACGTATGTAATCTCTCGTCGTAAATACAGTAAGGCATCGAATAAACCCCGTCTTTAAGCTCTTTGCCTGGCTGCCATTTGCAGAATTGCACACTCTCGTCCTCGAAGTAACGGATGAATTCAAACAACTGGCTATATTTACTCTCTGTCATCGAAACCTCCTTAACTAGCTTAGAAATTCATGCCACAAATAACCAGTTCTTTTAATGTTTCAATAGATGATGGAGGAATTCCTTCCTTCTATATATTCGTTTGGCACTTAGGAAAAGAAAAAGAGGAGCAAAAGCCCCTCTCTACTATTTACGCCCATATTGTTCCATTCGTCGTTTAATTATTTCGTTTTTAGAGCTCCTACATCATCTTTAAAAGCTTCACTATACTGCTTGAATAATCCGGTATCGAATTTGTAACTCTTGTCGTTCGCTTGGGGCTTATTTTCCTTTAACTGTTTATACAGAATATCGGCTTCATTGGAGAGTTTGGCCCACACTTGCTTCACATTATCGTACTTCGCATCCAAACCCTGTATATACGTATTATATTCCGCTTTCTTCTCCATCGCTTTACCAAGCCGGTCAATGGTGAAATCTATATCGATCTTCTCGCCAGTGCTGCCAGTACCGCTATTTTTGTACCAGCCTATGTTAACGAATCCTTCGTTCCAAATGCTCGAAGTTATAAAATTGCTGATCTCGCTTAGCTTAGACTCCACGGTAGGCTCTTCTTTTTTAGCGGCTGGATCTGCTGCCTTATTCACAGAGTTCGCAATCGAATTCTTAATTGCCTCCGCCAGCTTCTCCTCATCGGTTTGTTCCTTAGCGCATCCAGCGCTGACCAACAGCAATACAGCGGCCATCCCAATCCAAACACCCATTTTGTTGCGATTAAACATTCTAATACTCTCCTCTTTTTTACACATGTTGACTTTCCTTTATATCGGTTGCCTCCTTATATATCGGATTTCTTAACAAATTTTTGAAGTAAATAATTCTATGAAGTGAGTTTT
Organism: Paenibacillus lutrae; assembly: GCF_009757775.1. Classification (GTDB taxonomy): domain Bacteria; phylum Bacillota; class Bacilli; order Paenibacillales; family NBRC-103111; genus Paenibacillus_F; species Paenibacillus_F lutrae. Next base: position 46,450 of record NZ_RHLK01000009.1, on the reverse strand, counting down.
GCTCACGCAAATAAAAAAGAGGTGTCTGTTAAGACACCATCCTCAACCGTCTTATTCTACGAGAAAAATCCGCTCGCCTTCGTTATCGGGTAATGAAGACCACTTCTCCTGATTTACGCTTTCTTCAGATGGTCGCTGATTTTCTTCTTTGGGCTGGTTATTTCCTTGCGAATCTTCCTGTACACATTTGGAGGCCAATTCCCGTTACTTTCTGTATGGTCGATTTGCTTATTCAATTCCTAAACACCGCCGTGAATATAACCACATCTTGCAAAAAATGGATACTTAGCGCCCAGAAAAACCCTTTTGTTTCAATCATGGATTTAGCCAAGATCCAGCCTAGAAAAGCAGCCATCAATGCACCTGGAATTCCGCTTGGTGTCCCAAAGAAATGAATGACCCCAAAGACAGCGGCGGCCAACCCTTGGGCTAAATACGGTGAGTATCCTAATTTACTTACAACTGCAACAAAAGAAAATCGAAATATGATTTCTTCTGCAAAAGCATTAGTGAGTGCAAAAACGATGACCAATAATACCCCGGGGTACAGATCCAGGCTCATTCTCCCCCCATGAACCAATTGGAAGTAAATGACGCCGGCCGTGATTAAAGTAATGACAATCGCGAAGTTTAGACCCAGGTTTATCCAGCTATCTCCTTCTTTCGGTTTAATTCCAAGCCACGGTTCAGGTCGGATTTGCCCATCCCTCTTCTTCAGGTTTAAATAAGCCAGCCCATCTTTACCTGTCAGCACATACACAATTCCGATCACGATCCCTGCCAGTAATAGTACCGTTACTTGGTAACTCATTTCTTGATTGTATACTTCTCTTGCAAAAACCTCTAAATTCAGAGGCTCGTTCCTTCTAATCCATAAAAGAGATGGTGCAATCATGACCACGATCAGGGTGATTAAAATGATAGGAAACGTTTTAAAATGTCTTTTATTCATTCTACGTCCCCCTGACTTGATTGTTTAAAATCACTAAAGCATGCTGACACCATTCTATGGACATTTCTATGTATCATTCTCCTTATCTTCAATTTACTTGAAGGAGTTTCTTCATTGCGCTCAAAATATCCAACTAGTTTTCAACGAATTTTTCTAATATGTTTTGTCTCCAAAATAAAACGATAGAACCGTTCATCATCAACGACTTCCATAAAAGTCCCCGCTCCATTTTTCTTACCCCCAATCATTCAACAGAACAAGACCCATTGTACCATATGTTGGTATTTCCCTTTACGTATCGTTTTATTTTATATCGAGTGCGGAAGTGGGTGTGTGGCTGATTATTACAGTCACTAAGAGCCTTACGGATGTAATCCCCCCACTATTCTCTTCTGATATAGACACAAAAATGCCCTATCGATGAAGAGAGGGCATTCTCCCCTGCTTGGGCAGGGTATCTGTGAGTATGGGCTTTGCTGGTCTCATATTTCTGTCTTGCTGAGCCAAGTCCCGCTGCTCTTTACTTTTAAGATGAGAATTGAGAAGCGTTAATTACCTGTACAAGTTAATTGAAAACCATCCGCGACAACAGGTGAAATCCAAAATTTCCTCATCTCTTAAGATTTTCTTTTCGATTCGGGTTACTTTTTCTTCGAAGCTTAATTTTTCCTTTGCTAGTACTACAAAAGCCGTTTGACCCCTCTCGCAAGGGACCAAACGGCCTTTTCGGTTTACAGTAGCGTCTTCTGGTGTTCGTGTTCGTATAGATCGGGGCGGCGGTCGTAGAAGGGTGCTACCGCGCCGCGTTCGCGATTCTCTCGGAGTCTATGGAAGTCGAGTTCAGCGAGCACCGTCCTGTTTTCGTTCGTTTCTCCGACCTGCAAGATGCCATCCGCGGCGAACGGTAGATCGCATGGAGTGAATACGCCCGCTTGGCAAAAACCAATGTCCACCTGCGGACGATCCTCGGACAAGGCTCCAACGAGGCCGCTTAATACGACGAACAGCTGATTCTCGATCGCCCTCGCTTGGGCGCAATGCCGCACGCGATGGTATCCGAAGGAACTATCGGTATAGGAAGGGCATAGAAGCAGTTCCGCGCCGCGAAGCGCGGCTGCCCTGGCCAGCTCCGGAAACTCGATGTCGTAACAGGTCAAGATCGCCATCTTGCCCCACTCCGTGTCGAATACGTTAAGCTCGTCACCCGCGACCAGAGGCCAGCGAATTTGCTCCTCCGGCGTAAGATGCACCTTGCTTTGCGTCTCCACCCGTCCCTCGGGAAAGAAGAGGAATGCCTTGTTCGAGTACTTACCCTCTTCCTTTAAGCAAATATGCGTCCCCGCTTGTATGGCAATATCGTATTCTCGGCTCAGCTCTCCAAAGAACTCGATATATTTATCCGTCAGCCCGTCCAGAAAATAACACGCTTCATCGTGCAGCATCGACGGCTCTATGCTTAGCAAGTGAGCCGTCATGTACTCCGGGAATACGATCATGGAGGCGCCCTGCTCGGCAGCATCCCGAACCTTCGTATTGATTCCCGTCCAGAACTCTTCTTCGGTACGGATATCGGTGAGACCGTATTGCGTTGTTGCTATCGTTAACTTCTTCATAAGCACCTCTAGTATGTTTTAAGTACGTATTTGTAAGGAATAGATGTCCGTCCGGCGATCCTTGAACGACAATGCATCGCTGGACTTACGGTACCTTTCCAGCGTTTCCATATCTACCTCGGCCATGATGACCGTCTCCGTATTCTCACTGCACTCCCCCGCAATGCCGTCGCGAGAGAAGGAGAAATCGGCTGGCGTATAGATACCGGACTGGGCATACTGAACGTCTACGTTATCCACATGGGTTAGATTTCCTACCGTTCCTGCGGTCACAATGAACACTTGGTTCTCGATCGCCCTGGCCTGTGCACAGTACTTCACCCTCAGGAACGTCTGCCTATCTTCCGCGCAGAAAGGAACGAATATAATCTGCGCCCCCTCCTCCGCGACGATACGCGACAACTCCGGATACTCGATATCGCTGCTAAGTTGAATCGATATTTTACCGCAATCCGTGTCAAACACCTCGAGTGAGCTACCCCCGTTGATGCCCCACCACTTCCGCTCGTTCGGAGAAATATGCAGTTTGTATTGCTGCTCAATTGTGCCGTCCCGGCGGAACAAATGAGCCACGTTGTAGATCCGGTTATTGTTCTCGACGAAGTGAGAGCCGCCTACGATATTTACGTTGTATTTGACCGCGAGTTCGGAGAATAACTCTACATAGTTGGTCGTATATGTCGTGAGCTTCCGGACGGCCAAGCTCGGAGAGCGTTCATCCAAGAAGGAAAGCAGCTGCATGGTGAAGTTCTCCGGGAAAACAGCGAAATCGGATTTGTAATCCGATGCCACGTCCACGTAATGCTCGCACTGGGTGGCGAATTCCTCGAAAGAATCGATCTTCTTCATCATATACTGGACCACGCAAATGCGGACGGGGAAAGACATCTTATACAGCGTCTTGTTGATGCTCGGCCTGTATTCGATATTATTCCATTCTAAGAGGGCCGCGAAATTCTCAGAATCGGCATCATCGGACAAATAATTGGTAATGATCCTCTTCAGCGTAAATCCGTTCATCATCTGAAAGGTCAGCACCGGATCGTAGATGTTCTGCTGCAACACTTCCTCCGCGTAAGCTCTTGGCGACAACTTATCAGAATAGTTGTGATACCCCGGGATGCGTCCCCCTACGATAATACTTTTGAGGTTAAGCTGCTCCGCTAGCCGTTTCCTTGCCTCGTATAACCTTCTGCCGATTTTCATGCGACGGAAATCCGGATGCACCATAACTTCCATCCCATAGAGGTTCCCTCCCCGGGGGTTATGGTTGCGAATATAGCCCTTGTCCGTGATCTCGGAATACGTATGCTGCTCCAAATACTCGTCGAAGTTCACGATCAGGCTAGAACAGGAGCCGATAATATCACCGTCGAGCTCGACGCAGATTTGACCCTCGGGAAACGTGCGGACGTGACTTTCCAATTGATCCAGCTTCCAGGGGCCCATGTTCGGAAAACAAATATTTTGCAGCGCGATGATTTTATCGAAATCTTCGCGCTCAATGTTGCGAATGATGATTTTCTTTTCGAATTGCGAGATTTGATCGGTTGTCATGAAATGAGACCCCTTTATAAATGCGTTTAAAATAGTATACCACATTGTTTCTTGTCCCTAGTATCGGGATGTAGCGGTTTTGTTATTTTGGTAAAATGAGGAAACGCTAGTAATAACACTTTATTTAACAAAACGGCATCTCCTGTGTCAGCGGCGCAGGGGCCGGTTTGACGACCTCGAAATCGTGTGCTATTATCAGGTTATAAACGGCTTTAACATAAACTCACATATTGAAAAAAGTGATCATTTATGTAATGGTACTTTTTCCAATATGTGATTTTTTTGTTTTTTAAAAAAGCATGTTAATAAAAAATTGGAGGTAATTTTATTATGGAAACAGGAACAGTGAAATGGTTTAATGCAGAGAAAGGTTTTGGATTTATTGAAATAGAAGGCGGAAATGACGTATTCGTTCATTTCTCTGCAATTCAAGGGGATGGATTCAAATCGTTGGACGAAGGACAACGCGTTGAATTTAATGTAACGCAAGGCAACCGCGGTCCTCAAGCCGAAAATGTTGTAAAACTGTAATTCACAGTGAACTGTCCTTAACAAGTGTTAAGGGCAGTTTTTTTATCTAAGGAGGAGAAAAGGAGCAGCCGCGTATATAATTCTTGGTTACTCTATGTTTCCCGCATTATGTGTCATGTCCCAAATTTGAGTATTTTGAAAGTCTAATTCTCCCTTCATGTTGTTCAGTAACCGTTTCCATGTAGATCATTTTTTTCTAATGGACAATCAGGAAGGTTGTCATTTTCATCATTTATAATCATAGAATTGAGGAATTGCAAATGAACAAAGAACAATTAATAGAAGAAGTAGCTAAATCTGGTGGATTTTCAAAAAAGAACGCTGAAAAAGCTGTAACACATGTGCTGGACTCAATTTTTGAAGCTTTAAAGCAAGGCAAAGAAGTTCAGCTAGTCGGCTTCGGGAGATTTGATGTCCGTAATCGTGAAGCACGCCTGGGAAAAAGCCGCAAAACCGGTGAAGAGGTGCAACTTCCGGCAGGTAAAGTTCCTATATTCACGGCAGGAATTACTCTGAAAAAAGCTTTAAATTAAGCTTAAAGTCACCAAAAGCTAATATAAAATAAAGATGTTACTACATCAGAAAAGCGGTTTTCTATCAACATAAGTACACATGATTCGAACGTTAGTGTCGTATTTTCCACTATTGATGACATTATTAAATTTTATTCCAAACAAGGTTTGCAAACAAAAGCAGCCAATCTGAGCCATTCAAAGAATGACACAAGTAATGAAAGAGATGATATATCATTAAAGAAATGATTCTTTACGACCAACCTGTAAGGCCAATTAAGAAGAATTCGTGGTTGATAATGATATCCCGTGTTTTTTCTTCATTTTTCTTCACCTGTTTGGGAGGATGCCTTTTGTTTGGTTGCCTCCTTTACATAGCCTTTTCGAATCGAAAGTTCAAGAAACCTCTTGGTAAGTTTCGAAAGACGCATCACCCCGTGAACGGTATTTCATTAACATTTTCACTGTAAAACTTCATTAAAAATTTGTCCTTCTCTATCCAATTGAATGATTTTAAGACGCTTCGTCTTTTTGACATAGATGGACTTGTACCGCTCTTTACCGTCTTGTTCAATGAAAAGTACCCGCTCGCCTTCGTTATCGGTTACCGTTTTGAACTGATAATCTTTACCACCGATTTGTTGAATAATTGCAGCATACTCGGGTAATGAAGACCATTTCTCCTGATTTACGCTTTCTTCAGATGGTCGCTGAATTTCTTCTTTAGGCTGGTTATTTCCTTGTGAATCTTCCTGCACGTCTGCTGTTTGTCCGGATTGCTGCTGATTTTCTTCTGTACTCTCCGTATTACGGATATCCGTATCATTACTGCCACAAGCTGTTAGTAGAAGGGCCGCGGCACTTAATGTCATAAATGTTTTATACATCAGTTATGTCATCTCCTGTTGTGTACTTCCCATTCATTCTAACAATAAAAACATTTGGAAGCCAATTCCCGTTACTTTCTGTATAGTCGATTTGCTTATTCAATTCCTAAGCTCCCCTTGGAGAAATTCCTCTGTGATTCGCTCCTCTATTGTTACCAGATTGGACTTATCAGGAAGATCCAGCATAAGTGTAAGATTGCGTATTCTCATTCTTTATGTCGATCTGATGGTAATTTCCAGAATTATATATAACTTTTAATATATTGATTTTTTTGGATCGTGTATGATAAAATTTCGTTAACAAATACGTTAATCTACCATACTAAAGGTTATGTAATAATTAGGAACTAGAATAATAGGAGCGTATACAATGATCAGTATCAGAAATCAAGTTGAACAATTCATTTATGAGCTTATGGATCGTCCACCTTCGGCTGCGCTCCACAATCGGTTAGTCGACAATGGTTTTGATTCCATTATGTTTATACGGCTAATGGTTTTGATTGAAAAGAAATATGGAATTGAAATTCAAGATGAATTTTTAATCATGGAGAATATGTCCACAATTGATGAAGTAGTCGTTTTTATTCAAAATTATTCTCAATAATAAGACACTATGTCTGCGCCGCGACAAGGAGGACAGATCTTAAGTGAATAGGATTCTTGATCCGAACGATTACCTTCTAATGAACGGAAGACCCGATGAACTCTGGACGTATCTTGACTGTTACCAGATCCCTCTTTACTTTGCGCTTAAAGAACGAATACAGTTCGAAGCAGAACCCTTCGCTGTTTTCTTACAGAATCCATCTTTCTATGTAGATATTGATGAGAAGGAAAATCTACTAAAAGACATCGTAATTCGGTTTCCATGGAACCATGCATCCCATCACATTTTTCACGTTGAAATGAATGCAAGTCTCGGAAATACACTATTTAATGATTACGCTTTGGAGTTAAGCAAAGGACATTTAGTCCCTTTCGGCACATTCCCACCAAGGGTCCCCTTTTATAAAAACTTTGTTTCTTTTGAAAGTAAATTTATTTATCCGAAAAATTATGAAGAATTTGATCATATATTCATGGGAATTAAAATTGAAAATAATAAACTAATTTATTTAGAAAATGCTCCCCTACTTAATAAAAGCTATATTCCTTATAACGGTAGCAGAAACGTTGGAATTATTGATCTAGTTGAACTTGAGCCTGCTTTTAGTTGTTATTTCAAGTATTTCAAAATTACGATCGATATAACTAAAGTTAACTTTCACAGCGAGGCCAATAATTTCTTTAATTTCTGCAAGCAAATACTCGATTATAGTGATTCTGAACCGTATAGAAACGAAAGTAGTTTATTCCATCCAAATATCCAAGGATTACTACAACTAAAAGAACTTCTACAAAATGAAATAATCCATTTAGAAAGTAAAGCCTATAGTTATAATTGTAATTATTGTGAATTGCTAGAATGGAAACTGTCTATTATCCAACAGAGTAAACACATATTTCTTCAGTATTTGAAACAAAATCAATCTGAAATACAAGGTATAAACAATATATGGTCTTCGTTAGAACATGCAAATAAGGTTTGGATTGCTTTAATAAATAAGCTGCGGTTCATGATAATTAGCAGCAAATACCAAGAAAACATTGTTGTTAACTATTTGAATGATGTAATTAAAGCAGAACTCACTTTATTAGAGGATATAAGAGGATTAGTTAAAAATACAAGTACTATATGAAGATAGATGAGTCGCCACAACAATGAACATTTATGGCCACGCTCTGGCTCTGCGGACTGCCGACCAGGCAGCAGCTGATAAATTCGATAATCTGTTCACTATGGATACCAAGCAAGTAGATAAAAAGACGTTGGGATAATCCACCCAGCGTCTTTTCCTTCATTTTATCCTGTGTTATTTTGCCTTACCATTCAGCCTTACGGCAATTTCACGGCAACTCATCGAAAACGCCTCTGTTTCACCAAATCCACAAACTCTGTAATATTCAATAATCCCTTATAGATCAAGGGATTCTAGACATATTTATCACTTCTTACAAGCAACGCGACATTTTCCACATGGGATGAGTGCTGACGGTAGAATAAACTAAGATGTGGCTGTATTCACCCTTTAAACAAGAACTAGACCTCGGCGGGCATTACGCTAACGGGCAGTTTTCTTCAAAATCTATTTTAAAATAAAGCGAAGCCATTCTCGTGGGGAGAATGGCTTCACGAAAAATGAGCTATTGAGCAACGGTCTTTAAATCATTGTCATAAAATAGTCCGAGATGATACGCTTGCATCAGAAGTTTGTCGAAAGTTTCCGGTCTTGAATCCAAAGTGTCATACAATATCTCAACCTTGCTATTAGAGACTCCGCAGAAACCGGCAATTCCGATGTTAAGGTGATGGGTCATCATCTTGTCGTACTCATACTTCTCATAGTGTTCTTTCGGAGCCGATGCCATACCAATCCACAGTACTTTTTTATGATGCAGTTTGTGGGAGCCGTACGCGAAACCATTGTTCCATACACGGTCGATATATCCCTTAAGTATGGCTGGGAAACTATGCCACCATACCGGGAAAATGTACGCGAGAGCATCGTGTTGCTTCATTCGTTCAATTTCTGTTTCAACCTCTGGCGAGTAGATCTTGCGTTCGGATGACGATTCGGGTTCATCTGGCTCCCACAATACAGGATTAAACCCGCTGCGATGCAGATCAAGCACTTCCGTCTCATGTCCCGCATCAGTGAGTCCCTGTGTAAATCTATCTGCAACCGAAAAGGTTAAGGATTGCACCCTAGGGTGCGAAACAACGGTCAAAATTTTCATATTAATCACCTTCCATTTTCTACTAGGTACGATATGATTATCAGATAGCATGCAAAAAAAAGGAAGAACGCACTTTTTTGTACAATAGGAACTAAAAGGTAATATAGGTACCGAAAAGTACCTATTCTAACCAATCATTTAAGGGGGTTATTCCATGAAAATGCAGGATATACGAACGTTTAACATCCCTGCCGAAGCGGCATTGGAGGTTATAGGGGGGAAATGGAAATTATTAATTTTATGTCACTTAAACTGTGGATCTGGACCCAAGAGAACGAGTGAATTAAAAAGGAAAATTCCCGATATTACACACAAAATGTTAACTCAGCAACTTCGAGAATTGGAGGAAGCCGGCATCATCATTCGAACGGTTTATAATCAAGTACCGCCAAAAGTTGTCTATGAAATGAGTGAATTTGGAATGACGCTGAAGTCAATATTGGACCAATTGGACGAGTGGGGTGAGCAATACATCAATCAACGTAAATGGAAGTCCTCCTGTTCAGATTAAGGAGATGATATTTTTTACTGGATTCAGGATTATGTGGATTCAATTTGCATTTGCCGACTGGAGCATTAGCAAGGAGGTACATAAAAGTGAAAATAGGTGAGTTATCCCGATTGACCAACGTCAGCATTCGTTCCATCCGGCATTACGAAAAAAAAGGCTATTGCAAGCAGATAGGCTAGAGAACGATTATCGGAGTTTCGCCGAGTCTGCCGTAGATCGAGTCATGGCCATCCAGTTATATTTAAAGCTCGGGTTGACAGCAGATGAAATTGGTCAGCTGTTCACGGATGAGATCGCAAACCCTGACGATTATGAGTATTGCGAAGCGATGCAGGCCATGTACGAAGAAAAGCTGTCCCAAGTTGATCGTCAGATCGCGGCGCTTCAACATTTGAAGAGAGTGTTGAAACGTCAAATCACTCTAACGTTGTCTAAAAAATAACATTTATTCGCAACCAGGCCATGGAGCATCGTCATTTGCTCTGTGGTCGTTTTTTTATTCCTGCGACAGCTCTTGACTCATTAGGACTTCCTTTATTTTCATTACTTCGTGAACTTCGTTAAACTAACGGAGAACGTAAGTTTAATAACAACAGCGGCAGTCTAAGACTTTATTTTCTCCGTACACTAGCTACGGTAGTTTTTGCAATTGTACGAAGTGTTTCTCCCCTAGCGGCAACGTAATACTTCACTTCGTCACATCCTTTTCAAGGTTGCTTAAATGTATATGACCGGGGAAGTAAAAAAGCCCCAAATTCAGATAAATTCAGAGCGCTGTATACAAAAACAAAAGCAGCTAACACCGATCACATGTGGCCACTCCTGGTTGCTGTATACATAAATGTTATTCATATTCCTAGTGTCCAGAGAAAATAAAGTATTAGACTCGGAGAATAAAGTGTTAGACTGGCAACGCCGTAAGCGTCAAAGGGAGTTCTCGTCGTTCCCATTCGCATTATTCATAAATTCGATATGCTTAAATCCCCATCCGCACATATCGGTCAAAACCGAACTTAACGTTCTTCCATGATCAGTCAAAAAATATTCAACTTTTGGGGGAATCTCTTGATACACACGGCGTATGATGAGTCCGTCCCGTTCCATCTCACGAAGCTGATTGGTAAGCATTCCTTGCGTGACATTCGGAAGCAGACGTCTCAATTCCCCGAATCGCTTTGTGCCTTGATGCAATAAAATAAACAAAATGAGTGGCTTCCATTTTCCTCCGATCACCTGCAGAGTGGCAAGTATCCCCTGTGTATTATTAGAATAGTGAACTTCCTCTCGCATCTTACCATCTCCCGGTCACATGATCTTTACCTTGTTAGTAATTTTATCAAAGTATCCAGAATGAAAACAGTACGATGATTAATCATACTTAGTACGGATTATCGTACTACCTACCGAAATCAGGCTTCGTCTATGGTACGTTTTACAGGACTTAGTCTGAAAAAAAAGCGTACTTTGCAAAAATGAAATTCCGCATAATAATGGGGATGTAGATCGTGATGCTACGAAAAATGAGAAAGGATGATCGTTATGAAAATTATGGTTATCTCTGCACATCCCAATCTAAATAATTCCCGGGCTAATCAGGCGTTGGCACGAGAGCTGAGAGATCAAACCGACATCTATTTTCACAACCTCTATCAGGAGTACACCAATTGGAATATCGATGTGGAGAGGGAACAACAATTGCTGCTTCAATATGACCGGGTTGTGTTTCAGTTTCCCTTTTATTGGTATAGCTGCCCTCCTCTTTTAAAAAAGTGGTTCGATGATGTATTGACGTTTGGCTGGGCTTTTGGACCCGGAGGGGATAATTTAAAAGGCAAAGAGTTTATGGTCGCAACGACGACAGGCGGCACGGATAGGCAATACCGTTCAGGGGGTTACAATTGGTTCACGATCAGCGAATTATTAAGACCCATACAAAGTACCGTTACTAGATGCAATGGCACCTATCTTCCCGCATTCGTCACCTATAATGCAAACGAAGGCACGGATGAATATCTTGAGCAAGAGGCTAAAAAGTATGCGGAACATATCCAAACCTCCAAGCGTGTGCTTGTCCATTAAACGTGCCAAATAACGCGGTGATTAGTTGTCTCCTATAAGAAACGAGTGTTCCGTACAAAAAGTTCTCCAATAATCGGGTGCGCGCGACTCTGCTATAAACGCTTTGCAGCGTGAAAGACAGGGAGTTTACTAGATGAACTTTAACTTTACAACGGAGGATAGGAATGCTGGAACCATTAGCCTCTACAGAACTAAAAAAAGCCTTGATGACTTCATATCATTCAATGAACTCACTCCAGAATTACTTCACAAACTAATTGACCGTATTGAAATAAAAGCAAATGGGGGTTCGAGAATCTTTTACAGATTCTCGAACCCCTCTGTTTATTCTTTACTTCTAACTATCAACGCACAGCACTCCACATGCACCGTATGCGGGAAGCGAACTCATTCCCGCGGCATCTGTTATATTCCTTAAAAACGCATAGAATCAATGTTCTTGTAGCCAGTTTTCTTAGTGTTCTTTATCTTCGTTTGACTTTATCGCGGATTTTTGCGGCAGTTTTACGGCAGTAGCATGATGGACTTTGCTACCAATTGGTGATCATTGAATGTGCTTTGGAATTACGCCTCTGATAATAAATCAACGAGTTCCTTTTGTCGCTTCTCCAAAACGTTTGGTGTCCAAAGGGAGTTTGCTCTAAGAACACCTTATTAGCATGAAAAGCATCAATACGTTTCTTCAAATAAATCTTCTTTTTCTCAGAAAATTCCGAATTATTCAGAGCGCTATTCTTCTTCTGGCTAATTAGGACCAAATTGGCCAGTTTATTCGTCCAAAGTAAGCGATCCTTGTCCGTAAAATCCTTCCTCCATTGGCTATTAGTTGGTGAATTTTGTGGCAATATATGCTCAACCGTAATGTAGTTATAGCTGGAAAGATGGACTGTATTATCACTAAGCAAATATTCCATTTTAAGCAGTAGATGGCGTGCGAATGTCTTCTTGTAAATATTCCCGGAAATACTGCGTCTAACTCCTCCTTATCAATCCCAAACAATCCTTTATTGTCCGGAAAATTGTCCAGTCCCGCCACATCTGCCTGATCGATTGCCTTATTAATTGCATTCATTGCATCCAGACGGATGGTGGGTGTTGTGCCAAAAACCCAATCACTGGTAAATTTGAACTCCAGCTTGTTAAGAAAAGTATCTATCCGGGTCTTACCAAACTTTCCGTAATAATGCATCAATGGTGGCATCCAGTCTTCAGACCGAAGGCCAATACTCATAATGGTCAGAAGGTTTATGAATTCGTTGCTTAAACCTATGTCCTGCAACTCAATAACATTTTCGTAGATGTCATTATATTTTTGGACAAATTCGAACGTGTCTTTCCCGAATTTCAAAGATGGAACCTTGGCGTTGTATACCAGCTCGTAAATTCCTCCAGTAGGTTGGTGCGGGCTTTTTCTTTTATAAGAATAGTACGGATAAACTGCGAGAACCGATCGAAGTTCTCCTCATGTTCCTCTTCCATATCCCCCCATATTTTCGCATATTTGTTTTTATCCTTATCACTAGCTAAGCTACCGACATTCTGCGACTTTAAAATATCTGCGTTAGTTAGCGGGATCCCTCGATTATTGAGGGTGGTAAAAAGGCGGAACGCATCTTTCGTATTCTCAGTGGATACGTAAATAAGCAGTGCCTTATTAAAAAAAAATCGAATGAACTGCTGTAAATCGTGATCCCGGCGTACGTCTTCCAACTGCTGCCGAAGAACAAGCACAGTGTTGGCCATATTGGATAGCGACACATTATCTCCGTCAAGCTATGTTTTGAGTTCGCTTTCTTTCTCGGTCCCCCTTTTGCAATGATGTAAGTGGAGATAAAATCCTCTACTTTATCCCGAATTTTGTACGTCAACCGCATTCTTGCAGGGACATTCTCAAGAAGATTCTCTTCCTGATATATTTTCTTTTGAAGCGTTTCCACATACTGAGGCATTTGTACAAGATCACGCAGTACAGCCATCATGATGAAGAAAGTCGTCAACCGTTGCTGACCATCCAACACCTCATACTCCGGGAAAGAGCTTTCTCTGAGTTTCTTCAGCACCAAGGACCCTAGGAAATAATCGTGATCAGGCTTGTGTTCGAAGACATAGACTAGATCCTCGACTAACTCCGTTACATTATCCGTTTGCCAAACATACGATCTTTGATATTCTGGAATGACGAACCAAAATGATTCAGAGAAAATTTTTTGAAGGATTTCCTTGTTTGCTTCTATGGTTCCAGCCGACATAGAGTCACTCCCTAGGATTAGATTAATATGTCCAAATCGTACCATGCAGAAGATACATAGGCTACTTGGTTCTTATCCCCTCTGCAAATACCGTTCTGATATCATACTCTGCTTAATACACTTTTTTGACGCAAACGTATGTTCCGTATTATAATACACATATGTTCAGAATTGTTTCGAGATGGCGATAACTGAAGCATCAATTTTAATCCGATTCAATGGAGTTTTATACGGCGAAGAGCATGTTGCAAGCGTATGGTCATTTTTGTTTCTATCGCACTCTTATATTTATAGCACCAAAAAAATTTCATGTTGTGTTTCTATCATTTCATATTAAATCATATTAAAATGAATCAAAATATATTATTTACGCAAAACACTTAAAACTCCACACTAAGTCTTGTATAATAAATCAAGACCCGTTTTTTTGTTGGAAGGAGTTATACTATGGAAAGTATAAATGAAAAATGGTCAAGTCTCGAAGAAGTTGCCGACTACCTTGGAGTTAATAAGGATACTATTCGTAACTGGATAAAGAATCAAGACATTCCAGCCTGTAAAATCGGCAAGCTGTGGAAGTTCAAGCTTTCTGAGGTAGACGAATGGGTAAAGAGCGGCAAGAGCGCTAAGAACTAATTAGTCTTGATATTGCGTGCTTATGATGATAAATAATTACTGCTTAGAGGTGTATGTATGCAAACATTACAAAGGTTACTTCAAGATGCAATTTTGAACCCTGTTGATACAAATGACTATAGAGATTTTAAGACAGCATTATTTTCTGAATCCGAAAATGCACTGCTTAATTTTGAGCCGTTGAATATCGGAGAGACAGCCGCTAACCCTATTCAAGTACTCGACTTTTTTAGTGGTGCAGGAGGAACCTCTCTCGGCTTTGCCGCAATAAACCGCATTTTCCCAGTTTTTCGCTTCCTAGGGGGATGTGATATTAATCCTATGTCTGCTGCCACATATAGTAGAAACTATGGGACCCCGTTGATAAATGAAGATATTCTAAAGATATCGAAAAATAGCGATAGCATTAAGATTTTTTTAGAAAGCATCAATTTTGACCCGAAACTCCCAACAGTATTGATTGGCTGTGCTCCTTGCCAAGGATTTTCCTCTCATAGGAAAACACGATGGGATGAAGAGGACGATGATAGAAACAACCTCGTAATAGCATTTTCTCGTATTGTTTCAGAAGTGAATCCCACTGCCTTCATCATGGAGAACGTCCCTGAATTTTTATCTAATAAGTATTGGAAATATTTTAGTAAAGCCAGGAAAGCTTTTTTTGATGCAGGTTATACAGTAAAGCAACACATTCACAATGCTGCCGAATTTGGTGTGCCTCAGGAACGCTTTCGATCCGTAATTATTGGTATGAAAAAGGAATTCCTGTTACCTGAAGGTGTCTATACACCAGACTCATATAAAACCGTACGAGACGCTATAGGTTCCTTAAGTCCACTTAACGCTGGCGAAGCTTCAACAGAAGATTGGATGCATAAAGCGGTGGCTCACAAGCCGAGTACTCTCGAAGTAATTAGGCAAGTCCCTCATGACGGTGGCAAATTACCTGAAGGAATTGGTCCCGAGTGCTTAACCCGGGTAAAAGGATTTTCAGATGTTTACGGAAGACTTAGTTGGGACAAACCTTCTATTACAATAACTCATTACGCTCGTAATCCTGCGAGTGGACGATTTACGCACCCTGTGCAAGATAGAGGACTTACTGCAAGAGAAGCAGCCCGCTTACAGAGTTTCCCCGACGGTTTTGTATTTGAAGGGAAATTTGATGACATTTACCGTCAAATTGGAGAAGCTGTCCCCCCCTTATTGTCATGCGGTATTGCATCAAGTGTGCTGATAGAACTTCTTTCTTGCGAACCAACGAAAGCTCAATTAAGTGCGGGTAACCAACCAATAGATTTGCCCGTGAGTAATTCATATTCTAGTGTTATTGCAGGTATCAAAAGTACAAGGAGGCTCAAAAATGCGGTTAACTTGTGTTGACAGTTTTTCAGGTGCGGGAGGTTTATCGTTAGGTCTTCACAAGGCTGGATTTGAAGTACTGCTCAGTTTTGATATTGAGCCGAAATGTATTGAAACAATCAATAACAATAAAAAATATTTTTCACATCCAGCTTTATGTGAAGACATAAGAAATATGCTCGGAGGGCGGTTACTTAATCATATTGGATTAAAACAAGGGGAGCTATTCCTTCTTGCAGGTGGGCCGCCATGTCAAGGGTTTTCAGTACAGCGTATCGGTGAAGATTTAGATAGCAGAAATGATCTTGTCCTTCAATACGGAAGCCTCATCGACGAGGTACGGCCAATGTTCTTCGTAATGGAGAATGTATCAGGCATACAAGGTAAACGCGGTAAAACCATCCTTTCCGAATTGATAAGCCATATGGAGGATATTGGATATGTAGTGCATAAGCAACTTATAAATGCAGAAGACTATGGTATACCGCAACGCAGGAAGCGCATTATCTTGGTCGGGGAAAGAAGAGATATAGGCTCGGAATATACTTTCCCAGTACCGACGGGCGAACGCCATACTGTACGCGAAACAATAGAATTCCTACCGGAGCCTCCAACGGATGGCACCTCACATTCAGAGTATCCTCTTCACAGAAGAGATCGGCTGTCTGATAAAAACATTAAGCGCCTTATGGCGCTGCAACAAGGCCAGGGACGAGATCACCTTCCCGAAGAATTACTGGCTGATTGTCATCGAATAGATAGCTCAATTATTGGCCACCGCAATGTTTACGGTAGAATGTCGTGGGATGACGTAGCTCCTACTATTACAGCACGTTTTGATAGTTTCACACGCGGAATGTTCGGGCACCCTGAACAATTGAGGAGCATATCACTTTGCGAAGGAGCATTATTACAAACATTCCCAGTTGACTTCGTGTTTTCTGGTTCAAAAGTTGAAATTGCTCGTCAGATCGGAAACGCTGTCCCTCCGAACCTTGCAAAAATTATAGGTGAAAGCATAATTGAATATTACCTTAGAAAAGAAGTGAAAAATATTGTCCTATCAGGCAATCATTAAAAAATATTTAACAAACCTTCAGCAGGATTACCGAGACGCTTTGTCAGGTAATCAACACACTGCGGAGCTGTCCTTCAGGCCTCCTTTGGATACTATGTTTAGAGAACTGGCTACTGAGCTAAACGGAAACCCGAATATCGTGGTTGTACTCGAACCAAGGAATCAGGCACGCATGGGTAGACCTGATTGGCGTATGCATGACAGGAATACTTTAGGTGTTTACGGTTATATTGAGGCCAAAGGCTTGAGTCAGAATACTTTTGATATTACTCCGTATGAAGAGCAATTCAATCGTTATCTATCTTTAGGACACAAGCTTATTATTACTGATGGCATCGACTTTGTTTACTCTTTTACTGATGGTATGAGACCACAAGTCGTTTCATTGATTGATAAGGCTCTAATGACTAGACCCGATTGGTCTCGCCTTGATACAAATCCGCACTTTGAGCAAATGATGCGTAGGTTTTTCTCCGAACCGTCACCTCAATATTACGACGAAGGGGCACTAGTAGAGCAAGTAGCGCTTAGAACGCGCAATTTATCTGATGAAATAATTCGTTATACTGTCATCCCTCTAGACGAAGCAATGGATGATGATGAGAGGAACGCAATCATTTTACTGGACGGATTAAAAGGATTGGTATACAACCATAACGATCGAAATATGCGTGAAGATTCTGTGTTCGCAGATTTTGCAGCCCAAGTTATCATGTTTACGATTTTATTTGCACATCGAGTTGAATGTACTGATGCTGATTCTGCAGTTGAAAAAGAAAGAAAAATTAGAGAGTACCTGTCGCGAGAAATTGTCGAAGGGCAAGCCCTTCGTCCGTTTCTTACTATCATTCATTATATAAACAGTCCCGGTAACGATAGTAGTTTTATCCTCACATGGACTGATGAATGCATAGGTTTCTTATCGTTCGTCCACATGACTGAACAGCAGCGACAACGACCTGATTATCATAAACTTTTTGAACTCTTTTTATCTAAATTTGATGCTCGATCTCGTTTCGATTATGGTGCTTTCTATACTCCAATCGAGTTAGCTGACTTTATAGTTAGGTTAACCGAAATCATCGCAAGGCGTACTTTTGATGGAAACAGTATCTTTTCAGCCGGTAACACGATTATTGACCCATGTTGTGGAACGGGATCGTTTCTTGAAAGCATAAGAAGAAATGATATGCAAAGAGGGGCATACTTATTGTGCGGTATTGAAATATTACCAGCCCCATATATGCTTGCGAATTATCGAATGGCGATTCTTAATACAGAGATTAATGCTGCACGTTCCCAAAATGAATTATTATTAGCAAACACATTAAGCAACTATCTTTTTGGCATTCCTGCAAATACCGGTACGGTTGAGGGGTATGAGTTAAATAGAGCATATGAAATTGCTTCAAGACCAATAACTCTTGTTATTGGAAATCCTCCATCCTCAGATTCATCAAAGATTAATGCAGGTGATGATTTTTCAGTAATCCTTGAGCTCATGGATGATTTTAGACCACCTGTGCAAAACCGCCATGGTCGCCAGAATACTCAAAAGCAAATTAACAATCCATACTTACAATTCTTGCGTTGGGCTTGCGAAAAACTTGAGTCCTCTCAGAATCATTCTGTCTTGGCATTGATCATCCCGTCCAGTTTTCTTGAAGCCGATTCATACAAGTTTGCAAGAAAGTATATTGTTGAACACTTTTCCAGTGCATGGATCATATCAGTAGATGCCGATGCTAGGGCCGGTATTCGATCCGATAGCTTGTTTAACACTCAACAGGGTCGAGCTATACTTATTGCAACACGCCGTTACGGAGAAGCCGTTGGAATAGATAAATATATGTACTTCGATCTCTCACGATGTGCAAAAGCAGAAAAAACACAAATGCTTGAGCAAAGTGCTGAAACTATGATTGAAATGTTTACGGAACATGATATCGCCGAAGCTAACTATGGTCTTTGTCCATCAATGCCTTTTAAGCAAGAGCTTTACTCATCATATTGGCCTGTAAGTGGGGAAGCAGATGAGATCGCGATCTTTCAGCAATATTGTTCCGGTATAAAATTGGCTCCAACGAGTATATTCACGCATATAAAAGCGCCAATGCTTAAACGGCGCAGCAAGGAAATTATGCAACGGGGCGTTTCAGCTGCGGAAGAATGGATGGCAAATCAAGACAAGCCTCCGAAAGATGAAGAGACAACTTTCTTTGCCAACGAATTGACTGCATACGGAAATCCGCGATCCGTTGACGCTTTGCTAGATACTAACATTGTCAATTATGCCTTCAGGCCATTTTTGCCTATGAAAGCATTTCTCTGGCAGGATCTATTACACAAATTTAGTCGAGTTGGAGGCGGTGGAACACGAAGACGACCCGAAATTAGCGCGGCATTCAACGCCGAAGGAACTATAGGATTTGCGCTTTCTCATTCGCCAAAAGATCAAAAAGATATGCTTAAGCAATTTGCTTCTTTTTGTTGGTATTATCCTGATAATGATTTATGCCGAAGAGGTAACTCTTATATTTACCTTAATCAGTATCCTGTGAAAGGCACTCAAAATAGAGTTATGGGTAACAATATTCATGCTGACTTGTGCGCAACATTATCTCAATTATTAGCAGTTCCCGCAGGTACTGTCGCAACAGAAGTGGTATTCTATACGTTTGCTGTACTTTGCTCCCAGGTATATCTAGACGAATTCGAGGGTGCTTTGTTTACCGTAAATCGTGCTGATATGAGGCCGCGAATTCCGATTGTAAATGATGCGGATGTATTCCGTAGCTTAAGTTCTCTTGGACTAAGAGTTGCTGAACTTGAAAAGCGAGACTACATCCCCGCAAACCATATGGGCTTTGATATTGCAGCTATCCAAGCAAAGATTCCAGAAGGTTTCAAGCTGAAGCTTATCGATCAGCCTTTTGACGAAGAGCATGGGACTCTAATTCTCACCGACGGAACAACAAGAGTAGAAATTCCATGTCCTCCCCATGTACAAAGTATCAACATTGCTGGTTATAATATCATTAAAAATGTTTGGATGAAATTCAATTCTTACGACTTTACCCATTGTGTCTTTTCACGTGATGATGTTATCGATTTGCTTAACTTAATTAATAAATTGGTAGAATATGTCTCCTTAGTCGGGGAGATTGACGTTGTCATGCATGATGTCATTGAGGGGGCATATCCACTCTTAATACCTTCTGTAGGCGAAGCCCAAGAGGAGTGACCGAATATGGCTGATGTGTATGACAAGGACACTCGCTCTTCTGTGATGCAAAAAGTAAGGTCAAAAGGTAACAAATCAACTGAGCTACGTTTGATTAACTTGTTTAAGGAATACGGCATTACAGGATGGCGGCGTAACTACCCTGTGAAAGGACATCCCGATTTTGTATTTTTTGATAAGCGTGCAGCTATTTTTGTTGATGGATGTTTTTGGCACGGACACAATTGCCGAAATACAAGCCCAAAAGAAAATGCTGATTATTGGGATAAGAAGCGTAAGCGTAACATCCTACATGACCAAAAAATCACTGATATTTTTGAAAAGCGTGGCTGGACTGTCGTGCGAATTTGGGAATGCGAGCTAAAAAAGAAAAACCAGCATGAAACTATGTCACGACTTCTAGAGGTACTTAATAAGTAATAATAGTATAAATGTAGAGACATCGATTTTTTTGTAAGAAAATGAGATCTCTCTAAGATTAATCTGAATTTTCTACCATCCGCATCATCTATTTTTTTAAATCTATATTATAACAGTGATACAATGCTGAAGAACCGACACACGCTCATTTGTGCTCGGTTCTTCTTTTTATGCGTAATTGTATTTTCTCAAAAACACGCCATAAGGCTGTTTTTATACATTTACCTAAAAGGAGACGGTTATCATGGTAGCAAATGTTGAACCTATGTTTTATGTTCGGGAGGCACCCTGGCATGGACTTGGGAATCGTGTAGAGCATGCTCTCAGATCCGAAGAAGCCTTAAAGAAGGCAGAGTTGAACTGAACCGTTAGCCAAAGGCCGATACAAACCGATTCTCAAATGGAGATCCCAGGTTATAAAGCAAACATTCGAACAACCGACCAAAAGATTCTAGGTATAGTAACTGACCGCTATAAAATCGTTCAGAAACACGAAGCCTTGCATTTATTGATGATCTTTTAGGCGAAGGAGTAACATACGAAACGGCGGGAAGCTTACAAAACGGGAAGAAGGTTTGGTTATTAGCGAAGTTACCACAGAATTATAGCATTACCGGGAACTATGTGACACCTTATTTGGTATTTTCAAACAGTCATGATGGTAGTGGAAGTATCAAAGTTGCAATGACGCCTATCCGGGTAGTTTGTCAAAATACGCTTAATTCTAGCGCTTAACAATGCTCAAAGAATCTGGTCAACAACTCACAAAGGTGACATGAAATCCAAGTTAAGCGAAGCTAAAAAGACGTTACTGCTTGCTGAGTTTTACATGGGTAAACTGGGTGAGAAGCCGAACGCTTAAATAAAATAAAGCTTCCTGATCGAAAGGTCATGGAATACATCGACATGCTCATTCCGATGCCGGAAAGCCCAAGCAAGCTTCAAGAAAAGAACGTTCAACAACTTCGAGACGATATGCTGCTGAGGTATTTGGAGGCCCCAGATCTTGAGTATGTAGGGAAGAACGCTTACCGCTTTATCAACGCAGTATCCGATTTTACCACTCATGCAAAGCCCACTCCGAGAAACAGCGGAAAACCTGTTCATGAGAACAATGGAAGATAATCCGCTAATCGACAAAGCGTACGAACTTATTCTTGCCTCTGCCTAATCGTCATCGATGGCAGAGGTTTTTTATTGAGCCAACCTCACATTTCGGGGTTGGCTATTTTTAATCGACTTAATAACTAAATTCGAAATCCTTAAAGGAGACCTGATCCAAAGATGCATCATCACCCGTTAGACCTTAAATCTCTATTAGCGTTATCACTCCGTGAGAAGCCAGAAAGCTATGTCGTCGAAGAAATCTTTCACAATTTCCTACGCTTTCTGATCTTGTTGATGCAACTGAACAGGAGCTGCTCTCTATTGAGGGGATTGGAAAATCAAGAGTTCGACAGATCCTAGCCACACTCAGGCTTTCTCAAATCATCTCTGCTCCAACACCGTCTATTAAAACGATTCGTTCCCCAATGGATGTATATAAACTGCTGGAGCCAGAATTTCGGCATCTCAAACAGGAGCAGTTCATCTGTCTGTTCCTGAACACTAAAAATGGCGTTATCGGTAAAGAAATCATATCCATCGGTTCTTTGAACGTCGGGACTTGGTTCTGGATTGCCGCTAGGATGATTATGAGCACAAATAATCGATGCGCAGCTTCGTTTGATGGCTGGGCGAAACACTTCTCTCGGATGAACGCGTTGCTGATCAATCAAGGTGTCCACGCTAAAGTCATTTCCGAGCGGCTTGGACATGGTAGCATCACAACCACAATGAATATATACGGACATGCACTTCGATCTGCCAATCAAGCCGCGGCTGATAAGTTCGATAATCTGTTCACTATGGATACCAACCAAGTAGACAAAAAGACGTTGGGATAATCCACCCAGCGTCTTTTCCTTTATTTTATCTGTGTTATTTTGCTTTAACATTCAGCCTTACGGCAATTTTACGGCAACTCATCGAAAATGCCTCTGTTTCACCATTCCACAAACTCTGTAGCAGTCAATAAACCTTTTATACCAAGGGATTCTAGACATCTGTATCACATCTTACAAGCAACGCAACATTTTCAACATGCACCGTATGCGGGAACATATCCACCGGCTGCACGGAGACGGTGCGGTACCCGCCATCCTCCAGCACGCGCAAATCGCGCGCGAGGGTGGAGGCGTTGCAGGACACGTACACGACCCGCTCCGGACGGAGCTGGAGGATCGTGTCCAGCAGCCGCTCGTCGCAGCCCTTACGGGGCGGATCGACGACGATCACGTCGGGGCGGACGCCCGCGCGCTGCCACTCGGGGAGGACGTCTTCCGCTCCTCCCACGGCGAACTCCGCGTTGCTGATGCCGTTCAGCAGCGCGTTGCGCTTCGCGTCTTCGATCGCCTCCGGCACGATCTCGACGCCGTACACCTTCTTGGCATGCTTCGCCAAGAAGAGCGAAATGGTGCCGATGCCGCAGTACGCATCGACCACGGTTTCTCCGCCGGTCAGCCCGGCATATTCGAGCGCTTTGCCATACAGCGCCTCGGTTTGAACCGGGTTGACCTGGAAGAACGAGCGGGCCGAGATGGCGAATTTCACATCCCCGATGTAATCGTAGATGACCTCATGGCCCCAGAGCACACGCGTCGTCCGTCCGAAGATGACGTTGGTTCTTCCGATGTTCACGTTCTGGCAGATACTTGCTACGCCTGGTATCGCGGCGCGAATCTCCCTGATCCACTCCGCAGCGCGCGGAATTTCTTCGCCGTTCGTGATCAGCACGACCATAATTTCGCCTGTGCGGAAGCCTACCTTAACGACAACATGGCGAAGCAGTCCTTCATGTGTCTCCTCACGGTATGCGCGAATTCCCAGCCTGCGCCCGATTTCTTTCACCTTCGCAATGACTTCATCGTTATTGGAATGCTGGATCAGACAAGCTTCCATATCAATGATGCGGTGGCTGCCTTGTGCATAGAAGCCTCCGACAAGACCACCCTGCTCTTCTCCGAACGGCACCTGGGCTTTGTTGCGGTAACGCCATGGGTCGTCCATTCCGATAGTCGGATACACCACAATGCCTTCTGTCCCGGCAAAAGCAGCTTCATATCCAGCCCCATCCTGCGTCAGAATCTCGGCATCCCCGTCACCTGCACTATCCAGCAGAGAGGCGGCATCCACAAACTCCGTATCCTGCAATGGCTGCAGTTCTCTGCTTCTTAGCGAACCCTGTGAACCAGCCATACCTGTGTATAGGTCAGCATCGCCGGTATTATTAGCATAGGCACCCTCACCCACACTGTCATCAGCCTCGTTGATAGCACTGACAGCACTTCCGGCAGTATCCATACCTTTGCCAACCTCCGCAGATTCCAGCACATCTTCGTTTAGAATCTGGCTCTCCGGTATCCCTAACCCAGCGTCCGCTGGCTGCCCGGCATCTTTAACCATCCGGTAATCTCCCGAATAATGATCCGCAGCACCTGCCACGCCGCCCGTGCGATCCGCTACCTTAAGCTTCCCGATCCGCTCCAGGTTGTCTACGACCAGCTGACGCTTCACTTCCAGCTGCGCCGCATAGTCCAGATGCTGGAGCTGACAGCCTCCGCATTGGTCATAGATCGGGCAAGGAGGCCCGACACGGTCGGGGCTTGCCTTCTGCACTTCGAGCAGTTTGGCGTAACCGAACTGCTTTTTCAGCTTAAGGACTTTAACTCTTACCCGCTCGCCTGGCAGGGCACCCGGAATAAAAAGGGTAAAGCCGTCAACGCGGCCTACCCCTTCTCCGTCATGTCCAATGCCGATAATCTCAGCGGTATACTCGCCATTCTTCTCCACGGGCAGACCGGCCAGTGCTGTATTAGCCGGGCGTTTGCCGCTGCCGCCAGAAGCATGCCGGGCAGCGCCTTTACGGCCCTGCCCTGTCTGCGCGCTGTTCAATTCACTGTGCCCGCCGCCAAACGCAGCCCTTGCTCCGCTCAAGCCGGACCGCTGGTCTCGTTCAACACGAGCCTCACTGCGCTTACTGCCCTGCTCACTCGACCCGCCGCGGGGCTTGCCTGCCCCGCCGGCGCGCTTGTGACCCGACGTCGAACTGCTCCGCCGATTATTTTTATTCATTCTACTAACTCCCTATTTGCGTTGATGTTTATATGTCGATAGTCCGGATTCGTCTACAATGATGTTGATATGTGATTGAAGGTTCGTAAACACAGCCGGCAATGTGCCGCCGAGTTCGCCGTCCAGATTGAGCTGGACATAGTCGTGCGAAGTGATTTCGAGCTTCTTCGTCTGGAAGTACAGCACGTTCGGATCGTTCGTGTGCTCGCCTCTGAGTGCCATAGATGCGATTTTGATAAACTCCGCCAGGTTGCACTTCTTGAGTACAATCACATCAAAAAGCCCGTCGTTCAAGCTCGCATCCATCGCAAGCTTCTCAAAACCGCCGACAGAATTGCTGTTCGCCACGAGAAATAGCATCACTTCCTCATGAATCTCCAATTCGTCGCACTTTAGAGACATCTCAATCGGCCGCAGGCGCGGCAGCATTTCGAGTCCTTTGACATAATAAGCAAGGTGGCCGATCATCGTCTTGAGCTTGCTCGGAACCTCGTAGGTCAGCTCCGTCATGGAGCCGCCGCCCGCAATATTAATGAAATACTTCTGATTCACTTTGCCGACATCAATCGGTCTTGTATAATTACGGACAATGAGATTGCACGCATCTTCCCAGTCACGCGGAATGTTCAGAGCCCGGGCAAAGTCATTCGTCGTCCCGAGCGGCAAAATACCGATAGGCGGCCGGTTCGGTTTCTCCGCAATTCCGTTCACCACTTCATACAGCGTACCGTCTCCGCCTGCAGCAATAATAAGATCGAATTCCCGTTCCGCGGCCTGGGAAGCAGCCATCAGCGCATCTCCCTCGCCAATTGTGGCATGGGTAGACGTTTCGAAGCCGCCTTTTTCAAGACGCTGCAGAATTTCCGGCAGGCGCTTGCGCATTTCTTCCCGACCCGAAGTAGGATTATAGATCAATCTAGCACGTTTGGCCATTCTCTTTATCACCTTTTTGCTCATAATGTACCTGGTTATAGAATAGAGCAACCTGCCGCTCCAGCCACTGGCTGACCTTCGGACTCGGCAATATGGATTGCCCGTTATATCGGTAGTCGTACCCCTGCAGCCTTGCAGGAATAACCTGTTTGGTAAAATAGCCTTCACTCAAAAAAAGCGGCGCAATAATCACCGCATGCTGCGGCTTCTGCTTGTGCCACCAGGTCATCTTGCGCTTCGTCTGGTTCGGCAGCAGCATCGCAACATCGGCTTCGCCGAAACCGCCGATCTTCTTGAGCTGTTCTGCGATCCGCTCAAGACTTCTCCGCCAGGCCAGATGAAAATGCTTCTCCACACTGCCATGCCCGATCAGCAGGATAATTTCCCGCTCCGGGTTGTCCGATAAGCCGCTTATTTTCTCGTACACCATCTCTGCCAGCAGATCTGCGTCCTCATCCATCGGAGACAACATGTGCACCCGTGCCCGAATAGTAAAAGGCTCCAGATCCGTCGGCAGTTGCGGCTCCGGCTTGACCCCGAGCGCATACGCGATTTCATCGAGATGCGTACTTCCTGCCGATACGAATAACGGAACCACGATCAGATCGGTCACGTTCTGATTCTCCAGCCATGTAATGCCGTCCCCGATCAATCTTCCGTCCACAAGCTCCAGATAAGAACCGAACACCGGTATGCCGTCCGGCACACGCATGCCAGCCACGGCTTCATCCACAAGCTGAACCCATTCGGGACTCCGGGAGCCATGACTGATAACAAGTACTCCATACTTCCGCATGGTCTTCACTCCGCTCCGGTTTGAATCCTGATTTCATGCTACCCAAACTGGACCCGTCTGTCAATAAACAGGAAAAATCCCCCTTTACGGGTGTAAAGAAGGGATTCATCTATGTGTGGCATCGCTCTCGCGAAAGAAGGTCCGTGTTGCAGCATCCATCTCCAGAAGCCCATCAAGATATCGGCTCCCTGCCCTTCAGGCTGTAAGACTTACAAACCATCCGGAGCTTATTCGATTGTTTAAAAAATGTTCAGCGCACGCTGATCTTCTCCCTTGAAAGGATTGGATCATCCATGCAGCAAGGTCAGCGCCCTGTCCCGTCCTATACGAAAGGCCGCCTCTTCATAACCTAAACCAATAAGCAGTTAGGCAAAAACTATAAACCGCGGCTTAAAAATACCCGCCTATCCGGTCTTACATGTTCCCCCTGCATTCTACAAGAACGCTATGTTGTACAAAGTAGTACTCTGCGTATAACAACCGTACATCCTTGGAAGCTACGGCCGCATTCACGGTCTGCCTGCTTACAATTCCATTATACAGTCCCAGCCGCTTCTTTAGCAGCTCGGGCTTCCCGGGTAACATCCGCGAAGTCTGGAGTCACGGGGGTTCACTCACGTATGGCCAATCCTTTGAATAGAAAAGAAAAGGTAAAGGCCGGTATGCCCTGCCGGCTAATTGCTCCGTTATTAGCGGTTCAATCTGTCCAGCGTCAGCACATAACCGTCATTGCCGTAGTTCAGGCAGCGTTTCACGCGCGAAATGGTTGCCGTACTTGCACCTGTCTCTGCTTCGATCTGGTTATACGTGCATCCCTTGCGAAGCATACGGGCTACTTCAAGCCGCTGGGACAGCGATTGAATCTCGTTCACCGTACACAGATCATCAAAAAATGTATAGCATTCTTCTAAATCTTTCAAAGTAAGGATCGCCTCGAAAAGTTGGTCGATCGCTTTATCGTTAAGTTTTTTCAGCTGCATCATTTCAACCCCTAGAATTACATTCTCTATCCAACTAATTAGAACTATGTTTACTTCTTCGACAGATTCATTATAATATCCTTCCTTTAGAAATGCAAAACTGTAAAATTTTTATGCGTCACCGCCTTAAACCGTGACCGTGTTTTTGACCGCGGCATTTTCCCCGACCCGTGACATCCGTCCAAACCAAACGTTTGCCCATCACATACGCTGTACTAGTAAATCCTGATGCAAAGGATCGTGAATGAAAGTGAACTCCCAATATCCGATATACGGCCATCAGCCGGAGGTGCATACAAGAAGCCTGTTTTCACCGGGACCTGGCGGAGGTCAAGGAGCTCCGTTTCAAGGCGGTGGATTCCCCGGGGGAAGCTTTGGAGTCGGAGAAGGGGGATTCCCTGGCGGTGGCGGATTTCAGCCGGGGGGCCCGACCTACTCTGATTTCTTCCCGGGCGGCAGTAATCTCCCGGCTGTCCAGCAGACCACGCAGGCAGCAGCGAGTACCGGCGGAGGTGCCGCCGGCCTTCTAGGCAGCATGAATTTCAACCAGATCAAAGGCATTGTTGACCGCATGGGCGGAATCGAGGGTGTCATCGGCACCATGGGTAAGGTACAGAAATTCGTAGGCTCGGTCCAGCAATTCGCCCCGATGCTCAAGCTGATGTTCAGCAGCTTCGGTGCCAAAGCAGCCACCAAAGAAACGGCTTCTGCCACGAAACGCAGAAAGAAGAAGAAAAAGAGCCGCCGAACTAATCGTAAAAGCACTTCGACCGTTTACCGGAGCAAGCGCACGCCCCGCCGGCGTTCCCGCAGGTCCCGGCGTTAGCGGATTAAGCCGGCTGGAGAAGGCTCTACCAAGGAAGAAACTTTACAAGAGGCCGCAGCTGCGGCCTTTTTGTCAGGCATTCAATGTCCCCGGCTTTAGCGCCGTCAAGCAGAGCCACATCTTAGTCGTAACAAGGCAGCCGTATCGGAAGGTGGGCTGGATCACCTCCTTTCTATGGAGATTCGGGTGCCGAAGCGCACCCAGTCAAGACGGCCTCGGCCTCCACAATTTCAATCACTCGTTGTCAGTTTTGAAAGGAGAACCGACTCGCTGATCCTTTTATGCTGCTTGTGCAGAGCCGCTCTATTCACACTTGCCTGCCCGCAGTGCCAATCAGCCGGCATGCCTGTATATGCAGCAGCCCCGGAAGCGGCTCCGCTGCCCCGGTCACTGCTTGCTGTATCTGCGGCATGTCACTTCCCAAGGCTGCAGCTGCGCGGGCTCCTGCGCAGAGGCCCCTGCCATGCCGCTGTGGTATACTGGAGGAATAGATACGTATTCCACAGGAACAAGAATGGCAGGTGATCGGGATGCGCAGCCCTACCGCGGGCCCGGATATGGACGGGCCCGTTGTTTTGTTCGACGGCGTCTGTAACTTGTGCAATTCCGCCGTCATGTTTACCATCCGCCGCGACCCGCATGGGCGGGTCCGATTCGCGGCGCTGCAGTCGGACGCCGGGCAGCGGCTGCTTGCCCGGCACGATCTCCCCGCGGTTTCCTTCGACACGTTCGTACTTGTCGAAGGAAACCGCGCGTACACGCAGTCCACCGCCGGACTGCGTGTGCTGCGCCGCCTGCGGTACCCGTGGCCGCTGCTGTACGGCTTCATCGCCGTACCGAAGCCGCTCCGTGACGCGGTGTACCGCTGGGTTGCGCGCAACCGCTACCGCTGGTTCGGACAGCGGGAGCAGTGCATGATGCCGACGCCAGAGCTTCGCCGGCGGTTTTTGGAGTAGCAAAGTGAGCAGCCTGCTTGGACACTACGGCAGATCAAAACATTTTCGCTGTAAAACAGCGACACAATTCTCCCATATGCACAGGCCTGTAACTTTTCACCCTACTCCCTATCCTTACTTGTCCTTCACGCTCTCTCTCCAACTAGCACTTTAGCCTTCTCAAAAAGACTGTCTAATTCATAACGGGGAAGCTTTCTTATGTTTACACATAACATCCAGCCCCTTCCCTTTTCCGCTGCTGTGCAACTCCTCCCCCTGCTTCCCGCATCAAAAAAACCGGCGCTCCAAAGGAGCTGCCGGTTCTGACACTATGTTCTTATTGCTTTTCTGCCAAAGTCTTTTCGAATTCAGGCTGCGCATGCTCTTCCAAATCTGTAGCCGAAACAGAGTTAACGGAACCGGCAGGCTGCCCGTTTACAAATTCACCTTCATAAACGAGGTTGCCGTCACAGTCATACAACCGGCCATAGCCTTCTGCTACACTGTTCTTAAACTCACCTTCATAAATGATGTTTCCATCTGGATCATATTCCGTACCATAGCCGTGCCGCAGACCGTCTTTGTACATGCCGATGTACTTCCAGCCGTCCGTCCAGTGGAAAGTGCCCCCGCATTGAATAACTCCATTTACGAAGTTACCTTCGAAGCGGCTGCCGTCCGCCCATTTAATGCGGCCTACTCCATTGAATTCGTCATTATTGAAGAATCCGGTGTACTTATTGTAGCCGCTCACGTTATCGGGAATGCCCGCGCAAGGCTCCCATGTCCAGTTATACACGCCGTATCCCTGCTTAAGGCCCGCTTTCCACTTCCCGTCATACTCCGGGTGCGAATCCTCATGGTATGACTTGCCGTTTCCGTCAAATTTGTTATCTTTCCACTTTCCGTCGTAACGGAGAGTTCCGAAACAATCGTAATATTTTCCGTTGCCTTCGAATTTGCTGTTGACCATGTCGCCTTCATAGAATTTCTTGCCATCCGGGTAGTAAATCGTAATGAAACCCGTATACCCGGTTGAATTTAAGGCCGCTCTGGATTTTGAAGAAGTATCATTTGTCAGAGTACCTGTGTAAAGTGTTTCGAGGACGCTGGTTTGCAAAGTATCATTGAGCGAAATAAGGCCTGCTTCGGAGTTTACTTTCAATTGCCGTCCTGTCAAATTTGCGAAAGCTTTCAGATTAAGCTGTGGTGTGCTTCCGCTGCTCACAACGGATGCACCCGCCTCCTTCGTTTCCCCGTTTACGATGAATGAGCTGGAGCCGGGAACCAATTGAATGTTAGAACCGTCTTTGGAAGCCAGATACCCCGAGCCATACACATTGTTCTGCACGGTATATCCGAGACTTCCGAGAACCGAATTCAGATCGGCATAAGCCGTATCTCCTGAAATCTGCGGTTCTGCCGATAAACCGATCGTTTTGCTGTTCACCTGAACCTGAGTGATGGATGCTGCTGAAGCCGCCAAAGGAAGCAGGAATAAAGCCAGCATCATTGCCAAACCATAAACCAACTTTTTCATTTCTCGCCCTCCTTAATACAAATCTTTCCTGTTCTACTTTACGATACATAATGTAACTTGTAAATAGGTTTTTCTTATTATTGATACATTTTGTCACAAAAATAGAGACAAGGTCATAAAATTTCTCATCTCCTGGTTTCAAAACGGATTATCCCTACCCCTGCAGGCAATAATAGGAGCGAGATTAGAGGCCGCGTGGGCGCATAACCGCATCTGGATTTGGAGGAATTCTCTATGAAGCAGATTTGGTACTGGATTATGGATCATTGGGTTTCCCTTGCACTTATTCTGGGTTCATTGGCGGCCGTCTTTCATGTCTATAAGCACAAAAACGAACTCCAGCTGTACTGGCTGGATAAAGGTTCACTTAAGAAGAAAAAAAACATTAAATCTGAAAGAGACCACGTAAAATGATCTTTGTCCTACGCACGTCCTGCGCATCGTCTTTGCGAATGATCTTCTTTTCCCGGTCGACTTCTGCGCACAATAAAAAACATCCCGGGCCATTGCGCAGCAATGATCCGGGATGTTTGGGTGTGCCTGTTAGCTATCGAGCTATCGAGCTATCCAGCTATAGCAGGGATTGTACTTCCCCGTATTCGTAGCCTGCTTCTAATTACGCTATATCTGATAGCCGTGCAAACTTTTGAATTCAGCTGCAATGAGCCAATGGGGTCTGGCAAACTTCTGGCTTCGGGAGGCAGCACAGCGTGTTCCACAGGAACCCCACTCCCACTCGCTCTCACCGCTCATTCCTGCCGCCAGAAGCTCTTACTTCATCGCCTTCAGAGCCTTCAAGGCGATATCCGTGCGGTTCTGCTTGCCCTCGAAGGTGATGCGCTCAGCCGCCGCATAAGCCTTCTCACGCGCGTCTGCGATGCCTTGGCCCAGCGCGGTGACGCCGAGCACACGGCCGCCGCTGGTGACCAGGCGGCCGCCCTCAAGCGCCGTACCCGCATGGAACACGATCGCGTCGCCTGCGGCGTCCAGTCCTTCGATCGGCAGCCCTTTCGGGTACGAGCCCGGGTAGCCCCCCGATGCGAGGATGACGCACACGGCCGCTTCGTCGCTCCACTCGATCTCCAGGTCCGCCAGGCGGCCTTCGAGTGTCGCGAGAATGATCTCCAGCAGGTCGGTTTTCAGCCGGGGCAGAATGACCTGCGTCTCCGGATCGCCGAAGCGTGCGTTGAACTCGATCGTCTTCGGTCCGTTCTCGGTCAGCATCAGTCCCGCGTACAATACGCCGCGGAACGGACGGCCTTCCTTCACCATCGCTTCAGCCGTCGGCTTCACAATGGTATCGAGCGCCTGCTGCACGATCTCCTGCGGGATGTGCGGCACCGGCGAATAAGTGCCCATGCCTCCGGTGTTCGGACCTTTGTCGCCGTCAAAGACCGGCTTATGGTCCTGGGACGGCGACATCGGCTTGACCACATTGCCATCGACGAAAGCCAGCAGGGACATCTCTTCCCCCTGCAGGAACTCTTCGATCACGACGCGGTTGCCCGATGCGCCGAACAGCTTGTCGACCATGATCTCTTTCAGAGCCTTCTCCGCCTCTTCGAGAGTCGCGGCTACGATGACACCTTTACCTGCGGCCAGCCCGTCCGCTTTGATAACGATTGGAGCGCCGAGCTTATGCAGGTAGGCAAGCGCCGCTTCATACTCTTCGAAAGCCTCGTATGCAGCCGTAGGCACTTCGTATTTTTTGAGCAGATGCTTCATAAATACTTTGCTGCCCTCGATCTCCGCCGCAGCCCGGTTAGGACCGTATGCACGGATACCGTGCTCTTCTAGGTAATCCACAATGCCTTCGTACAGCGGATCGTCCGGTCCGACTACAACGAGATCAATCGCATTCCCGCGCACGAACTCTGCAATTTCAGCAAACTGAAATTCCGTAATCGGCACGCACTCGGCAAGCTCGGCGATTCCGCCGTTACCAGGCGCACAGAACAGAGCGGTAACTTTCGGGCTTTTGCGGAGCGACCATACGATTGCATGCTCGCGGCCTCCACGGCCGATAACCAAAATACGCATAATGTCGTACCTCCCGAAATTTAGTGTTTGAAATGACGAACGCCCGTCACAACCATGGCGATGCCTTTTTCATTCGCTACCTTAATCGAATCTTCGTCACGGATGGAACCGCCTGGTTGAATAATGGCCGTGATCCCTGCCGCTGCCGCAATTTCAAGCGTATCGCTCATAGGGAAGAACGCGTCCGATGCCAGTACCGATCCCTTTGCCTTGTCCGCCGCCTGCTCGATCGCAATCTTGGCCGCGCCTACGCGGTTCATTTGACCCGCGCCAACACCGACTGTCATATCGTCTGCCACCAGAATGATAGCGTTGGATTTCACATGCTTCACGACCTTCCAGGCAAAAAGAAGCTGCTTCAGCTCTTCTTCGGTCGGCTGGCGATCCGTTACTACCTTGAGGTCACTTTCTGCAATTGCGTGTACATCGCTATCCTGTACGAGCATTCCGCCTTCTACGGAAGTAACCAGCGGCAGCGCCTTACGCTCAGCACCCGCAATGTTGCCGAGCTTAAGCAGACGAATGTTCTTCTTCGCTTGAAGAATCTCAAGCGCTTCCGGGGTATAGTCCGGTGCGATCACGATCTCCAGGAAAATTTCGTGGAGAAGCTTCGCCGTTTCACCGTCAACCGGGCGGTTAGCAGCTACAATACCGCCAAAAATAGAGGTAGGATCAGCCGCATAGGCTTTCTCGTACGCTTCCTTCACTGTGCTGCCGATTCCGACGCCGCAAGGGTTCATATGCTTAACCGCTACCACAGCAGGCTCCGTGAATTCCTTCACGATTTGCAGAGCTGCATTAGCATCGTTGATATTGTTGTAAGAAAGCTCTTTTCCGTGCAGCTGCTCGGCTGTAGCAATGCTTCCCGCTCCGGCAAGCGGCTTGCGGTAGAAAGCGGCTTTCTGATGAGGATTTTCTCCATAGCGGAGATCCTGTACTTTTTCATAAGTAACGGTGTAGCGCTCCGGGAATTCTTCGCCCGTTTGAGCGGACAAATATTCAGAGATGAGGGAATCGTAAGCCGCGGTGTGGCGGAATACTTTCGCTGCCAGACGTTTACGCGTCTCCAGCGTAGTATCCGAGCCTTCACGAACTTCGGCAAGCACCGTTTCATAGTCGGCTGCGTCCACCACTACGGAAACGAATGCATGGTTCTTTGCTGCGGAACGCAGCATAGTCGGTCCGCCGATGTCGATATTCTCAACAGCATCCGCGTATTCCACATCCGGCTTTGCAATGGTTTCTGCGAACGGATACAGGTTTACAATTACAAGATCGATGTAACCGAGCCCGAGCTCTTCCATCACTTTGCGGTGCTCCGCATCGTCACGGATCGCC
This sequence comes from Paenibacillus lutrae, assembly GCF_009757775.1. Taxonomy (GTDB): domain Bacteria; phylum Bacillota; class Bacilli; order Paenibacillales; family NBRC-103111; genus Paenibacillus_F; species Paenibacillus_F lutrae. Next base: position 12,417 of record NZ_RHLK01000009.1, on the reverse strand, counting down.
AACAGACCGCTGTGTACGGCCGGGTGCAGGGTTTTTACACGCCCATCGAGAATCTCCGGAAAACCGGTTACATCGGAAATACCGATAACAGGCACTCCCTGCTGCTCAAGCAGCGTCTTTGTTCCGCCTGTGGAGACGAGCTCCACACCCAGCTTTGCCAATTCGCCTGCAAATTCTACGATTCCTGTTTTATCCGACACGCTGATCAACGCTCTTTTGATTGCCACAGTTTCTCCTCCTATTTATCCGCAAAAATTAGTTGTGATCCGTTTTGTATCTTGTATGAACTCACTGGTTTGAAAGCAGCAAAGAGTTAGTATCTGTTAGACGCAAACCTTAACTTCCTGATTCACTTCCTAGGAGCTTACGGTCACCCGGCGTCCGTCCAGCTTGACTCTTCCCGCGGCAATCCAGCCGATGGCCAGCGGCAGCAGCTCGTGCTCGACCGCATGAATGCGCTCCGCCAAGCTGTCTTCGGTATCGTCTTCCTGCACGTCCACTGCGCGCTGGGCAATTATCGGACCGGAATCGAGGCCCCCATCTACATAATGAACGGTCACGCCGGTCATCTTCACCCCGTACTCAAGTGCTTGCGCAATCCCTCTCACACCAGGGAAAGCAGGCAGCAGCGAGGGGTGAATATTGATCATCCGGCCATAGAAGGGCTCCACAAGCACAGGCGTCAGAATACGCATGTAACCCGCAAGCACAATTAGATCAATTTCTTTCTCATTCAATAGAGTAAGAATCTCACTCTCATAAGCTTCCCGGCCCGAATACGTCTTCGGTAAAAAAGCGAAAACAGGCACATCCGCCTGTTTCGCCCGCTGCACCACTTGCGCCTGCGGCCGGTCACAGACGAGCAGCTGAAGGTCTGCATCAAGCGTCCCGTTATGAACCGCGTCCGAGATCGCTTGAAAGTTGGACCCGCTTCCCGAAGCAAACACGGCGATCCGCAGCTTGCGCATCTTAAACCTCCGCTCCGTCGAATGTGACGATCTTATCGCCTTCCGTCACTTCGCCGATCCGGTAAGCTTCGTGTCCATGCGAGTGCGCAATAGCCAGCGCTTTGTCCGCATCTTCTTGAGCCACGATAATGACCATCCCGACTCCCATGTTGAACGTGCGGAACATATCATTGTTCGAGATATTTCCTTCACGCTGCATCAGGGAGAAGATAGGCAGAATCGGCCAAGATCCGTATTGAATGTTCACGTTTACGCCATCCGGCAGCGTACGTGGAATATTTTCAAGGAAACCGCCGCCCGTAATGTGCGCAGCTCCTTTGATTTCAACTTCATCCAGGATGCCCAGAACCGGCTTCACATACAGCTTCGTCGGCTCCAGCAGAACATCGCCGAGTACCCCGCCCAGCTCATCGATCGAATCCGTCAAGGCGTGCCCTTTCTCTTCGAGAAGCAGCTTGCGCACCAGCGAGAACCCGTTACTGTGAACGCCGCTGGAAGCAAGGCCGATAACCGCGTCGCCAAGACGAACGGAAGAGCCGTCGATTATTTTTTTCTTGTCGACAATCCCTACGGTAAACCCGGCAATGTCATACTCCCCTTTGGTATACATGCCCGGCATTTCCGCCGTTTCTCCGCCGATCAGCGAACAGCCTGATTCCGCGCAGCCATCTGCAATCCCTTTTACAATGGACTCAATCTTCTCCGGAACCACTTTGTCACAGGCCAGATAGTCCAGGAAAAAGAGCGGCTCCGCGCCTTGAACCACGATATCATTGACGCACATGGCGACCGCATCGATCCCGATCGTATCATGCTTGTCCATGGCAAAAGCGATTTTGAGCTTCGTACCCACGCCATCTGTACCCGACACGAGCACAGGCTCTTCATACTTGTCCTTATTCAAGCTGAACAAAGAACCGAAGCCGCCCAGTCCCGTTAGTACTTCAGGACGGAATGTTCTTTTCACATGCTTTTTCATCCGTTCGACCGCTTCGTTACCGGCCGCGATATCAACGCCCGCTTTCTTGTAAGCCTCCGACACTAGTCTCACTCCCCGATCGTCCAAATGTACCCGCCGCTCTTGGCTGGTTTTCCTCTGCACTGCTTAAGCTCAAGCTATCCTATCGTTACCGCGTTATCTTCTCTATCTTCTCTTCTATGACTATTTCAAATCTAAAGCTGTCTCTATCTTCTATAACTATCTAAAGCTATCTCTATCTTCCAGCTCTATCTTATCTAGCCCGCTGTCTGTTCCGTTAATCTTGAGACCGGTCAGCGAACAGAGCCTTGTGCTAACAGCCGCAGCCGCCTGAAGCATCTTCACTATCGTTGACATACGTCACATAACGGTTGTCGAAGCAGCCTGTACAGAACCCGCCGTTCTCAACACCCGCCTTGCGGCCGATTGAATCGATCAGCCCTTCCTGGCTGAGGAAGTAAAGCGAATCTGCATTGATCGCCTGACGGATCTCTTCGATCGTCTTCTGTGCGGCGATCAAATCTTTGCGGCTCGGCGTATCAATGCCATAGAAGCAAGGATTCTGGAACGGAGGCGACGAGATCCGTACATGAACCTCCGTAGCGCCTGCTTCTCTGAGCAGATTAACGATACGAAGCGAAGTCGTGCCGCGGACGATGGAATCGTCAATCATGACGACACGTTTGCCCTCCACGACCTTGCGCACCGCGCTGAGCTTCATCTTCACACCCTGCTCGCGCAGCTCCTGGCTCGGCTGGATGAACGTTCTCCCGGTATAGCGGTTCTTGATCAGTCCGAGTTCATAAGGAATGCCCGTCTGCTCCGCAAAACCGATAGCGGCCGAAGTACTGGAATCGGGCACGCCGGTTACCAGATCTGCGTCTACGAATGCTTCCGCAGCGAGCCGTTTACCCATCCGTTTGCGCGCGGAGTGGACATTGATAGCATCAATGTCGCTGTCCGGACGAGCAAAATAAATATATTCCATCGCGCAAGTTGCGCGTGTATGACTTTCTGTGAACCGGTCTTCCGTTAGTCCGTCGCGGTCCAGTACAACCAGCTCGCCCGGCAGAAGATCTCGCAGGTAGGTGCCGCCCACGATGTCGAACGCGCAGGACTCGGAAGCGAACAGATACGCATCCCCGAGCTTGCCCATTGCGAATGGGCGCAGACCATTGGGATCAAGTGCAGCGATCAGCTTATCCTTCGTCAGCACGAGGAAAGCATACGCGCCTATCACCTGATTCAGTGCGTCTTTAACAGCATCCACAATGTCGTCATACTTGGAGCGCGCGATAAGATGCGCAACGACTTCGGTATCGCTCGTCGTCTGGAAGATGGAACCCTGTTTCTCCAGCTGCCTCCGGATTTCGCCCGCATTAACGAGGTTCCCGTTGGTTGCTATCGCAAGGTCTCCCTCACGGTATTTGAATACCAGCGGCTGTGCGTTCGCCAGCTTACTTTCCCCAGCTGTGGAATAGCGCACATGAGCGATCGAGGATGTACCTACGAGTGAAGGAAGGTTGCTCTGATCGAACACCTCTTTGACCAGCCCCATGCCCCGGTAGTAATTGAAATTATCTGCATCTGCGGTACAGATACCCGCACTTTCCTGTCCACGGTGCTGCAGCGCGTGCAGTCCGTAGTAGGATAAGGAAGCGGCGTCCGGGTGCCCGAAGACCCCGAACACGCCGCATTCCTCTTTAAGCTTATCGAACATGCCGTCATGGGCATTGTGGCCTTCGTTGTAGTAGTCACCCGTCCATAGCTTGCTTGCGGACATGGCTGTTACTGCATCAGACATGGTATCGCGTCCTTCCAGACCTGCCTCAATTCAGCTACCGCAGCTTGAACGCCAGGTTGTCCGTTGATGTTCAGCAACACGTCTGTTCCTGTTACCGTTCCGATTACTTGTGCAGCCACGTTCTGCTCCTGGAGCCACGCGGTCAGCGCATCGCGCTTGTCGGGACGACAGCTTAGCAGAATGCGGGACTGGCTTTCGCTGAAGAGAGCGTGATCCGCGCGAAGATCCGTGCGGAAATCCACATCGGCTCCGAGGTTGCCGGAAATGCTGCTCTCCGCAACAGCCGCAGCCAGTCCGCCCTCGGACAGGTCATGCGCCGAAGCGACGAGGCCTTGGCGGATCGCGCCAAGTACAGCAGCCTGGAGGCGCTTCTCGGTCTCGAGATCCAGCTGTGGCGGACGTCCTTCCACAACGCCGTGCACGACCTTCTGGAACTCGCTTCCGCCCAGCTCGGCTTTGGTTTCGCCAAGCAGTACGATGACGTCTCCTTCGTTCTTAAAGCCTTGGGTCGTAATATGATCCACGTCTTGGATCAGGCCTACCATACCGACAACCGGTGTCGGGTAGATCGCGCCTTTGGCATTCTCGTTGTACAGCGACACGTTACCGCCGATAACCGGCGTGCTCAGCTCACGGCATGCTTCCGCCATGCCGTCGACTGCTTTTTCCAGCTGCCAGAAGATTTCAGGCTTCTCCGGGCTGCCGAAGTTCAGGTTATCCGTTACGGCAAGCGGCTCGCCGCCGGAGCAGACAATGTTACGCGCCGCTTCGCTGACCGCGATCCGTCCGCCCACCTCAGGATCGAGGTACACATAACGGCTGTTGCAGTCAGTTGTCATAGCAAGCGCTTTGCGTGTACCCCGGATTGTGACGACAGCTGCGTCAGAACCAGGCTGTACCGCTGTGCTTGTACGAACCATGTAGTCATATTGGTTATAAACCCATTCTTTGCTCGCCACTGTAGGGGAGCCCAGAATGCTTTTCAGCGAACCGGTCAGATCCGTCACTTCTTCGTAACGGCTCGTATCGAGATTCGCCTGCTCTGTATAGTAAGCAGGTACAGCCGAAGGCTTGCTGTAAACCGGGCACTCATCCACAAGGGCGGTCACCGGCATATCGCCGACAACTTGACCCTGGTGGATCAGCTTCAAGCGGCCATCGTCGGTTACTTTGCCGACCTTGGCGCAGATTACGCCCCAGCGTTCAAAAATCTCCATCGCCTGCGCTTCATCCTTCGGATCAATAACGAACAGCATGCGTTCCTGGGATTCGGACAACATCATTTCATAAGGCGTCATGCCTTCTTCACGCTGCGGCACCTCATCCAGGTACAGCTCCAGACCGTTGCCGGCCTTGCTCGCCATCTCTGCGCTTGAACAGGTCAAGCCTGCAGCGCCCATGTCCTGAATGCCCAGAACGATTCCCGTATCGATCAGCTCCAGGCAGGACTCCATGACAAGCTTCTCCATGAACGGATCGCCTACCTGTACGGCAGGACGCTTCGCTTCGGATTCGCTCGTCAACTCCTCGGACGCGAAAGTCGCGCCGTGGATGCCGTCACGGCCTGTAGCCGGGCCGACATAGTACACCGGATTGCCGACGCCCTTGGCAACACCCCGCTGGATTTTATCATGATCGATCAGTCCGACACACATCGCGTTTACAAGCGGATTGCCTTCGTAGCTCTCGTCGAAAGTTACTTCGCCGCCCACGGTCGGGATGCCGATACAGTTGCCATATCCGGCAATACCCGATACAACGTGCTCAAACAAGTACTTCACACGATCGTTCTGCAGACGTCCGAAACGGAGCGAGTTCAGCAGTGCAACCGGACGCGCGCCCATCGAGAAAATATCACGGATAATACCGCCCACACCCGTCGCTGCGCCTTGGTAAGGCTCAATCGCAGACGGATGGTTATGGCTTTCAATTTTGAACACAACTGCCTGGTTGTCGCCGATATCTACGATACCCGCGCCTTCACCGGGACCCATGAGTACACGCTCACCCGTCGTTGGAAAACGGCGTAGAAGCGGCTTGGAATTCTTGTAGGAGCAGTGCTCCGACCACATGACACTGAAGACGCCAATTTCGACGTAGTTCGGCTTGCGTCCGAGAAATCCGCAGATTTGATCATACTCCGCATCGGTGACGCCCATCTGCTTATAGATTTTCTGCTCGGCGATCTGCTCTGCGTTCGGTTCTTTAGCGGCTAACTGCTGTGCCATGTTGTTCCCTCCAAGCGTTTAAAATCGATGTAAACATGCGTTTGCCGTCCGCCGATCCCAGAAGAGCATCAACCGCCCGCTCCGGATGCGGCATCATGCCGACGACATTTCCCTCTTTATTGCTGATTCCTGCTATATCGTCCACCGATCCGTTCGGGTTGGAACCCTGCTCATAACGGAATACGATCTGATTGTTCTGCTGAAGTTCATGAAGAGTGGCTTCATCGCAGTAGTAATTGCCTTCCCCGTGAGCAATCGGAATATCAATGATTTCACCTTCGGCATAATCCGTTGTAAAAGGTGTCTGGTTATTCACGACTTGAAGCTTGGTGGAATGACAGCGGAATTTCAGAGACTGGTTACGGAGTAGTGCCCCCGGAAGCAGTCCTGCTTCTGTCAGGATTTGAAACCCGTTGCAAATGCCAAGAATATATTTACCCTGCTGGGCTGCTTTCACCAGTGCCGCAGTAACCGATGCAAACCGCGCAATCGCTCCGCAGCGCAGGTAATCGCCGTAAGAAAAGCCACCAGGTACGAGAATGCAATCGTAATCGGATAAGTCCGTGGCCGTATGCCACACGTAATCGACCGGTTCGCCCACTGTGTCTTCTACCGCTTTGTAGCAGTCGATATCGCAGTTAGAACCCGGAAATACCAGTACCGCAAATTTCATGGGATAATCCTCCTGATCCGTTAGTTCGGTTCGTTCAGTTAGTTTAGTTCAAAGCGGTAATCTTCAATGACTGTGTTCGCAAGCAGCTTCTCACACATAGCGGTCAGCCGGGTTTCCGCCTCTGCGCGGTCTGTTGTATCCAGCTCCAGCTCCAAATACTTGCCTACACGTACCTTGCCGACCTCTTCGAATCCCATCGAATGCAGAGCCCCTTGAACGGCATTTCCCTGCGGATCCAATACACTTTGCTTAATCGTCACATAGACGGTTGCTTTCATTACGGTTTATCCTCCCTTGGTTATCGATCGCCCTCTGCATGCTGTCCGTTTGGGCCAGCGCTTGCTCCTTCGGCGTCTCGACCGTTCTTGGCTACTTGCCTATTGTGTATCTATCTATAGAGGTGTTACAAGAACACCTGAACTACCGTTTACTTGTGCGCCGGTTCTCTTTAATCTTCCGCAGTCAACCGGTCTAGAATTTCACGATATCTGCGGGACGTTTCTTCTACAACCGAAGCGGGAAGCTCGTCCGGCTCGCTGTTCTTGTCCCAGCCGGAATTAGCCAGATAAGTACGGACAGGTTCTTTGTCCATCGAGTCGATTTCGGTATCGAGTTCATACTTGTCCTGCGCCCAATAACGGGAAGAGTCCGGTGTGAACACCTCGTCGATTAAGATAAGCTCATCCCCGATAAACCCGAATTCAAACTTCGTATCCGCCAAAATAATACCGCGATGCTCGCAATAAGTATGAGCCAGCGCGTATAGCGCAATGCTTTTGGCTTGCAGCTGCTGAGTCACCTGCTCACCAACCAGCTCGCACATTTGATCATAAGTGATGTCTTCATCATGACCGACATCATTCTTGGCTGCCGGCGTGAAGATCGGGTACTCCAGCACCTGATTCTTGCGCAGACCTTCCGGCAGTTTAATGCCGTTGATCATCCCGGTTTCCTGATATTGGCGCCAGCCTCCGCCTGTTATATAACCGCGAACGACACATTCAACCTGAATGCGGGCTGCTTTTTTGGTAACCATAATCCGGTCTTTCAGAAGCTCAGGTTCCGTCACGATATCTTTCAGCAGTTCAACGTCCGTATGCACCACATGGTTAGCCATGAAAGGAGCCGTTACATCAAACCAGAACTTGCTGAGCGTATTCAGAACGTTGCCTTTGTCTGGCACCGCAGGCTTCAATATATAATCGAAAGCGGAAATACGGTCCGTTACGACAATCAGGTAGTGCTCTCCCAAATCGTACAGTTCGCGAACCTTGCCCTTGTAGACCAAAGGGGCTTTTATCAGATGTTCGGCTGTCGTCAATGCGGCGTTTGCGCCCATAGTTACGTCCTCCCAAGCAGAGCTTTCATTCATTTATTTGAGGCCGAGACGGTCAAAAATCGTATCTACATGTTTCAGGTGCCAGCTGGGATTAAAGCAATCCTCAATCTCTTCCGCACTCAGCACTTCTGTAATGGAAGAAGTGTTCTCCACGATTTCGCGGAAAGAACGCTGTTCTTCCCATGCCTGCATGGCACGCGGTTGAACCGTATCGTAAGCCTGCTCGCGGCTGAAGCCTTTGTCGATCAGCTTGGTCATGACACGGCCGGAGAAAGGGACCCCGTAAGTGCTCTGCATATTGCGCCTCATGTTCTCCGGGAATACCGTCAGGTTCTTCACGATGTTGCCGAAACGGTTCAGCATGTAGTTAAGCAAGATTGTTGCGTCCGGTAAAATGATGCGCTCTACAGAGGAGTGCGAGATATCGCGCTCGTGCCACAGCGTAACATTCTCATAAGCCGACACCATGTGCCCGCGGATTACACGGGACAATCCCGAAATATTCTCAGAGCCAATCGGATTGCGCTTGTGCGGCATAGCCGATGAACCTTTTTGACCTTTGGCAAAAGCTTCTTCCACTTCGCGGAACTCGCTCTTCTGCAGGGCGCGAACTTCCGTTGCGAACTTATCTAGTGATGTCGCGATCAGTGCCAAAGTAGCCATATACTCCGCATGACGGTCACGCTGCAAAGTTTGAGTCGAGATCGGAGCCGGGCTCGTTCCCAGGTGTTCGCATACATAACGCTCTACGAAAGGATCGATATTCGCATAAGTTCCTACAGCACCGGAAATTTTACCGTACTGCACACCGTCAGCGGCAAAACGGAAACGCTCCAGATTCCGTTTCATTTCTTCATGCCAAAGCGCCATCTTAAGGCCGAAAGTAGTCGGCTCTGCATGTACACCGTGTGTACGGCCCATCATGGCCGTATCTTTATGCTCAATGGCTTTGTTTTTCAAAATTTCGATAAAGTTTAGAAGGTCCTTCTCCAGAATCTCGTTAGCCTGTTTGATCAGGTAACCTAGTGCCGTATCGACGACATCCGTCGAGGTCAGGCCGTAGTGAACCCACTTACGCTCCGGACCAAGTTTCTCGGACACGGCACGTGTAAAGGCAATAACATCATGACGCGTCTCCTGTTCAATTTCATAAATACGGTCCATATCAAACGCGGCATTATCACGAAGCACTTTTACATCTTCTTTAGGAATAACGCCCAGCTCCGCCCAAGCTTCACAAGACAAAATTTCAACTTCCAGCCAAGCTTTGAATTTGTTCTCTTCCGTCCAAATCGCGACCATTTCCGGTCGGCTGTATCTTTCAATCATGGTTAATCCTCCGATAGTTAAAGTTATAGATCCTGTTTATATTGTCTCATACAATGTATCAGTCTCAAGAACATCCCTCAACTTATGAGTTCCAGATACCGCTCTTCTCGATCCATTTCAGCGCCAGATCATAATCTTCCGTCAGCAGGTTAACATGGCCCATTTTGCGTTTGATCTTCGCCTCGTGCTTGCCATATAGATGAAGCTTAGCCGTTACGCCCGATGCCTCTGCACCGCTTTCGTCTTGGCCTATCCATTTAAGAAGCGGCTCGACATGCTCGCCTAGTACATTCACCATCACAACAGGTGTCAAAAGACCGGCGTATCCCAGCGGCAGGTTGCATATAGCGCGAATGTGCTGTTCGAACTGGGAAGTATGGCACGCTTCCATCGTATAGTGGCCAGAATTATGAGGACGCGGAGCCAGTTCATTTACGAACAGTTCACCATCTTCGGTCAAGAACATCTCTACCGCGATCAGACCCACGGCTTCCATAGACTCTGCGATCCGGATTGCCAGACGCTCCGCCTCATCTTGAATTCGCTTATCAATACGGGCGGGCACAATGGACAGATGTAAAATATTATCGATGTGAATATTCTCCGCTGCCGGAAAAGCTTTAACCTCACCGCGGGGGCTTCGCGCCGCGATAACCGAAATTTCGTGTTCGAACCGGATGAACTGTTCGAGCACAAGATCCGTACCGGCCCGGCTCAGTTCCTCAAAGGCTGCGGGCACTTCATCCGCCGAGCGGATCACCCACTGGCCTTTGCCGTCATAGCCGCCGGTCGCGGTTTTGAGCACACAGGGCATGCCGAATCTGGCAGCGGCCTCGTGTAGCTCCTGGACGCTCGTGATTTCGGCATAGGGCGCCACCCGGACACCAGCCGCCTCAATCGCGCGCTTCTCGCGGAGCCGGTGCTGCGTCGTGTACAGCAGCGAGCTGCCCTGCGGAACGTAGGCTTCTTGCGTCAGCAGTTTCGTCACCGCGGCGTCGACGTTCTCGAATTCGTACGTAATCACGTCGGACACCTTCGCTAATTCGCGGGCGGCCTCCACATCATCGTACGAAGCTTCGATCTGCCGGTCGGCTACTTGTCCGCACGGCGAATCCGGCCCCGGTTCCAGTGTCACGAACCGGTAGCCCATGTTGCGACCGGCCAGGGTAAGCATCCGGCCCAACTGGCCGCCGCCGAGAATGCCGATCGTGCCGCCCGGAAGAATCGTACGCTGCTTTTGTCCGTCTGCATCCTTCGCAGATTCGGTACCAGCAGCAAACTCAGTTGCTTGAATTCGCGCATCCGCTACTACACTTCTATCAGCGGCTTTAACGGATTGTACCGCAGGATTTGCTCCTGCAATCTCCGAATTAGACAAGTTGTTTGTTCCGCTCATTGAAACATTGCCGTTTGCGGAATCTGCTTGTTGGAATGCTTCTGAACCCCGGCTGCTTTCCTTGTTCATATCTGTCATTCGAACTCACTCGATTCCAACACTTGAGCCTTGATACGCTCGCGGCGCTCACGCACTTTTTGCTGCAGCTCGGGTTCGAACGCCCCGAGAATCTGAGCGGCTAACAAACCAGCGTTAGCCGCGCCTGCTTCTCCGATCGCGACTGTTGCCACCGGAATACCGGCTGGCATTTGAACGATCGAGAGGAGTGAATCCAGGCCGTTAAGCGCGCGGCTCTTCACGGGAACACCCACAACCGGCAGCTCCGTCTTCGATGCCACCATTCCCGGCAGGTGTGCGGCTCCCCCTGCCCCGGCAATAATAACTTTCAGGCCCCGCTCTGCTGCCTGCTCTGCATATTCGAACATCAGGTCCGGAGTACGATGCGCGGACACGACTTTTTTCTCATAATGGATTCCGAATTCGTCTAATACATCACAAGCGTGCTTCATTGTTTCCCAATCCGATTTGCTTCCCATAATGACTCCAACCCGTGCGGACATATCCGTACCTGCCTTTTCTATCATAATTGGTCTTCTCTATAAATTAAATATCAATCCCTAACTTCTGACTCCATCTCCCTTGACGCAAAAAAAGCCCAGAAAGATAGAGGTATTGCTTCTATCCGCCGGACCTAGAGACACGAACGTAAGGCACCCCAGACAGAGATCCCCTCAACTTCGTTCTCGTAGTCCAAAAATTTACGGCTTTTGGGTAGAAACTTTCGGGCCATATCCCCGATGATTATACGAGATGATTAAAACGATATATTAACGTGATTTGTCAGGTATTGTCGCTCCTTTAGTGTAACAGCTGTCCTTTGGGCTGTCAAATCAAATACGAACATTCAAAGCGTGCAAAACAACTAAAGTTCGCCTTCTCTATCAATTTAGACCTTCAACATCTTTGTTCGGCCCATTTTCTAAAACAGTTTAGTCATTGTTGCTGTTCATTTATTCAAATGATCTAAGACCAATGCTCCTATATAAAATTTTTATGCGCTTCCATTCCCCATATTAAGACAATTTGTTACAATTCATTCTTGAGGCCACAACTTTCTTCCTGCTATCTAAGCTCTCTAAGCTCTATTACGTTTCTGCTGCTTACTTGTGAATCCTCCCTTTGCTTGCGCTCTTCTTATATGCCAACCCAAAAAGTCTTGAACCTTCTCATCAAGTTGTCCTAAAACCAATTTCCCTAAAAGCCAATAAAACATAAAAATAAAAAAAGCCCTTCTGAACATAAAGTTCAAAAGAGCTTTTCTTTTGCTTGGCAACGTCCTACTCTCCCAGGACCCTGCGGTCCAAGTACCATCGGCGCTGAAAGGCTTAACGGTCGTGTTCGGGATGGGTACGCGTGGTTCCCTTCCGCCATCGTCACCAAACAGGATGTTCCGAAGTGTTAGAGACTTCGAAAATCGCAGCATCTCCTTGCGGACATACCACTCATATCAGGGTTATACCCTGAAAACTAGCAGCGAAAGATGTAAAAGATCCATCCAAAGATCTTGTGGTGCACCGCCTAAGCGATGCTTCCGATGACGGCCTCTACTCTCGTAAAGACCTATAGGTCAAGCCCTCGACCGATTAGTATTGGTCAGCTCCACACATTGCTGTGCTTCCACCTCCAACCTATCTACCTCGT
>NZ_RHLK01000008.1 GCF_009757775.1 Paenibacillus lutrae | reverse complement strand
TTTTCCACCCCAGTGGATTCCACTTCGTAATCTGTGTGACTCCTGTTGGATCTACGGTGGTGATTTCATTCGCTGCATCGTTATAGGTATACCTAAACGTACTTGAATCCGGCTGGGTTACTTTGGTCGCTCGGCCTAATACATCGTACTCGTACCTAGTCATAAATCCCTTGCCGTCTGTAAACTTCGTCATAGCACCTGTAGCCGGGTTGTACTCGAACCGCTGAGTCACCGTCGTGTTTTGTTTGGCTGCATCCGTAACTTGTACGGATTGCTCGGTCGGAAACGCAGATTGGTATTGCGTGCCGTACCCATTGGTAACGACAATATCCTGCGCGTCGTCTTTAATGGTAATGCGTGTAGGGTTACCGAAAGCATCATACGTATAACTCGTGTGGGCTTGCAGGGCACCTGCCGCATTGTTTTCTTTTACCCGTACTTCCTTGATTCCATGGGTCACCGGGTAACGTTCCAGTTCCATGTAGCTGTTTAACCCGCTCGTAGCCGGTGCCGTTACACTGCTGAGCAAATGGGTGGCTGCATCATACTGATACGTGCTCACCGTATTGGCAGGATCCGTCTCTGTCAGCACGTTCCCGTATTCATCATACGTACGCTGGCTCACTTGCTCCGTCGAGCTGGAAGCACCCTGCACCGTCTTCGTGGTGGTTTTCGTTGGAGACGGCCAGCGGTTTGTCCGGTTGTACTCCATGGCCGTGGTCGTTTGCGTCACCCCGTCGTCTTGTTTGATCTGGGTGTTATAGAAGACTTCCGGTGTATTGTCGTCGATATATACTTTGTCGTAGCTGTACGTCGTTTGGGTTCTACCGTTGTTGATGGTGGTAGCGAAGGATGAATTGCTATTCTGAAACGATCCGCCGTCACCTGAGTAGGTATAATCCACACGATTAGACTTATTCTCCGTGCCGTCGGCATAGGTGATCACATCTTCACGGGCTTTGACTCGATTGACTGTTTCTTTTGCATAACTACCCAGTTTTCTAGAAAAAGGCTCATAGGTATAGACAGTCTTAGCCATAGTCGGATGATGCACTTCTTTAAGCAAAGCGGAGTAGTTATTTTTCATCCGTTTGGCATTCACTAAATCAAAAGGTGTATTCTCAATCGAATAAATATAAGAGGTCTTTTTACCCAAAGGATCCGTTACTTGTGATAGTAGTTCCTTGTTTCCTTTGGGATCCTTTATCTTGTCATATTTGACTGTCTTATCTCCCATATTTACAGATACGGAGCTATTTCCATAGACAATGTTAATTTCATTCCCGATTGAATCTTTAATCTTAACTAATTGTCCTATTTTCTCATCATCCGTATTATTGTATTCAAATTGGATGGAATTCTGGTAGGCATCCGATATTTGAATCAATTCTCCATTGGTTGAGAAATATTGTTTTTGACCATTGAGATGTTTCAGCGCTTTGGTAGAAGTCTTATTCCCTACCCTAACGGAGATATCTTGAGTTAATTCAAGGTCTTTCCACGGATAACCTATTAACTTATTTCCTTTTATTTCATAAGAGGCTCCTCCGAATAAATGAATAGAGTGTTTATCCTTCTCTCTATTGTAGTCAATATAGGGAATATCCCAACTCCAACCTTTGCCAATTGATAATCTATCTTCATTTCTACGGTCTTTAAGAATATTTCGATACCCCCATCTGTATGTGGGGTAATTTTGAAAAGTAGGATCCTTAATAACCTGCCCCGTCGTATAAGCTTTGGTCATGAGATCCACACCATCTAACTGAACCGACTTTGTAGATACGGGTCTACTATTAGGGTCATCCGGATTTACATAAGGCCATCCTTCGGCTAATGAATCTTTTACATCGTCATCAAACTCTTCATAAATATCTGCAATTGGATAAACCCAATAGTTACCCTGCATATTAAACTGGATAAACGATACATACGAAGCATTAGAAAAACCAAATTTAGATGAATGGCCCTGATTGGTTCCTACTTGTTTATTGGCATATAGATAGAATAATCTTGTGTCTAATCCGGGGTAATACCTTGTCTTATAACCTGAAATATATTCAACATCTTTATCGTAATAGGATGTGTTGGAACTGTCGTAGATCCGATTTAAAGAAAATCCTAAACCATTTCTACCGGGAAGCGTCATATCCGTCGTCTGTAGTTGTAAAGAACCATTCATTACAGAAATATTCTCGTTCACAGCACTTGTAGAGAAAGGAGCATCCGTCTTAATATCTAAACGCTTCATTGCTAATTGATCATAACTTTGCGGGTAGCTGTTCGATGAAGTCAGACTTCTACCTTGCAATTCATAGGTATCGGATACAACAGTTTGTGAATTATCTTGTAATTCGAGCTCATGCTGTCTATACACTTGTGAACTAACTGTTTGGGGATCGAAATTAACTTCTGCTTTTTTCTTTTCGTAAGCCTCCAATGAATAGTCCAGCTTTTGAAGGTTTGTTTCGACATCTGGGTTTATTTTTTTAAGCGTTTCTTTGAAATCCTGGTTACCCGTTTGTAAGGCTGAATATATTTCTAGAAGCGTGTACCCTTTATTCAGCTCCTCAAGCAAAGTGATCTCCGAGATATTATAGCTGCGGCTAAGCCACTCTAGCGTTATAACTTCTTGATTATTAGAGGATGGACTGGCGGTTACTGTATCTGATGCACTGACTGCCCATGACTGTGTTAGGGGTGCTATCAGCTGTATAAATAAGCATAGTATGATTAACCATGATGTTTTGTTTTTCACTAAAAAGCCTCCTTATATGGGGTTGTAATTACTTTGAGTTGGCCTTAATTTGTCGTCACTAATCAATATCAGCCGTAAGTATAATGGATAGCGGGCTGCTTGAGGCCTTGATTCCCTCTGCGCTTGTGTTCTGGCTACGGGATGATATTCCCGTCAACTGACGTTTTTCTCAACGTTTTCTTTATTAGATTTCCATTGGGATCATATTGGTAATAGAGTATTTCCTTGTCGGACAGTCGCTGAAACTTTAATCTCCCATTAAGATCATAATAATATCTCGCATCATTTATATCTGGCAGATTTGATGTATAGGATACTATATTGCTCGGAGCGGATACTTTTCCCGCATAATTAATTGCTTTAACAGTAAAAGAATTTATCTTAAATAGAAAAAATACATCCAACTGAACATTGTTTGTAAAGGTCTTCTCAATCAAATTATTGTTGTTATAAATTTCATAATACTGCACGTCAGTCTTATTGCTATGTTCCCATGTGAATGAAACCGAATCGGTTGTTTCTTCTACTATTTTTAAATCCGTTGGAGCGTCCGGAACTAGTCTATATATGAATGATTCACTAGGGGCTGATATATTCCCAGCTGCATCTTTAGCTCTTATTGTAAATACATTCGCTTCATTCAAAGTTTGTAAACTTACAGAGGCATAATAGGGAGTGGTAGTCAGAATGTAATCATTACCATTAAAAAGATCATATCTCGTAGGTCCGTTAGGATTAATGGATTCATCCCAAGTTAATCTAAGTACCGAATCCGTAACGCTATGAATTCTTAGATTTAAAGGAATTGAAGGAGGAGTCCTATCAATCCGAACCGTTGAAGAGGCAATCTTGCTAGGGTATCCTTCCTGATCAATGGCTTGTGCTTCAATTATCGTACTGCCTTCATGTGTAATGCTGACAGGTCCGGTATAAATAGCCCAGTTCCCCGTTGTTCCTGTTGATTGGTTGATTAATCTGTACTTCAGTTCTCTTGTGGAAGCGGGTGCTGTGATGCTAGCCGTAACAGGTTGATTGGTCCAGTTGTCATTTGATAAAGAGATTACAGGTGCATCCGGAATCCCGTAAGTGATGCTAGCTGAGAAAGAAGTGACGAACCCCGTAATCTCATTCCCATCTTCAACATAAACAGGTACTTCAGCTGTGGCATTTTTGATATACCATTGACCTGATTTTATGGCTCGGATATTATCTCCGCTAATCTTAAAAGTATGTTGACCGGTTAAAATATAGTTGTTAAAAACAGTAACATTCGGACCGTTAAGGAAACTGTAAGTCATCATACCGCCGCGGGCGTTCGGATAGTCCCCCCAATGTCCTGGGGTTCTAATTTTGAATCCGGTTGTGGAAGTAAATGAAGCCTCAATGACTTCCAAAGAACTTATGGAAGGAAACTCTACAGATAATCCAATTCTAGGGCCTGTGGCTCTAGCTTCTTTCGTTACCGTTGTCGGATCGATGACCAGCGGATACACGAGACCCTTATCATCCAAAATAATTTCTAGAACCTGACCTTCTTTAGTCGTGTTCAGCGAAACCTTCAGACGGTCATAACGAAGCTCCTCACTGGAGCTGTCTTTTACCCACATAGGAGGGATAGAGAATTGCAATTCTCCTTTCTTATCTAAGAAGTCCACGGAACCATCGCTGTTTAATTTACTCTGCACTCCACCTGTCTTAAGCTTAAAGCTATACTTTTTTGGGGCTTTCTCGTTTTTTAAATGCACAAGCATTTTCAGATCTGAAGGATTTACCATATAGATCAGATCCGTGTTGTCCCACGCATCTGTGTATGTTATCGAATTATCTTTCGTGATACCGGTTACATTATGGCTATTTAGTGCTTCATACGTTACAAAATTGCTGTCGCTGGAGAACTTAATCGGCTGCTTACTTTTTTTATTAAATTTTACTTGGAATGAGTTTTCTTTTACTCCGAGTTCATACTCCTTATCTGCGGAATCCGTTTGAATGGAGGTATTGATTTCTTTCCATGTTTGTCCTTCTTTATAATGCAAAGGCTCGTTGGACATTAGAGTAGTACGGGTATTATCTTTATTAAGAAAAGTTTTGCTGTTCGGTGTCCGGTCTTTTTCGATTTCCTTGCTGTGCTTTTTATCGCTTTTTTCCCTTGCGAGAAATGATTGGCTAGCGGCTTGTTTCTCTAATAGATCATCAATCACCGTTTGTTTCTCAGTTAGTTGTAAAGAGGCCGTTTTAGCTGTTGTTTGATCTTCAACTGCGGATGATTCATTAAAATCAACTTTCTCTGATGCACTGTTCGCATAATTCACGGTCGGAAAAAGATTCATCACTAAACACAATGAAATCATAAAACTGAGAAACAATTTGAACATTTTCTTTTGAACCTTCATAATTAAACCCTCCTCTATATGAGATAGATTAGATAAAACTCCTTTCACCATTTTAAATTACATAAATTTCTTTATGTACTTTATTAATACATATGTATTATCTTGTTTGTAAAATTGTTTTACAACAGAATGTTTTGATATAATTTAATTTATTATGTCGAAATTGATTAATTTCACGCAAAATTTAATAACGTTTTTATATAATTACAACATTTTTTTATTAAAATTTATTTTGAGCTAGAGAGTACCCTCCGCAATTTAATAGATGACGGTTATAACACATGGCAACTAATTACTAACCGGCAAGACCAGAAATAGCACTTGCATTCCAAGGTGTTTCATGAACAAGGAGCTACCCTTGTTCTTCAATAAAGTCTGTCCCCATATAACGTCAGATTTAGTTAACTGCACTATCACACAAAATCATAAAAAAATCGCCTGCCCCATTCCGCCCTCAAAGGACCGAACTAGACAAGCGATTCCCCTACTGCTCACACCCTACACAAACTTACCCGCCTTCATCACAGCGCGGCCGTCCAGCTCCACATTCGGCTGCTTCACGACGCAGTCGATGTGAACACCTGCGGCGATCGTGCCGCCGAAGGTGTTGTTGCTGCCGAACGCCACGTGGATCGTGCCGTACACCTTCTCGTCCTCGAGGACGACGCCGGTGATTCTCGCCTTATCGTTCGTGCCGATGCCGAACTCGCCGAGAAGACGGCCGTCCCCGTCTCCGAGCGTGCGCAGCAGCTGCTTGGCGGCTTCGCCTTCTGCGCTGACGATGCGTCCCTGCTGAATAGTCAGCAGCAGCGGAGCGTTCAGCTTGCCGATTCCGGCAACGGAACCGTCAATCAGAATCTGGCCTTCGGCCTTGCCTTCAACCGGAGCGATGTACGCTTCGCCCGAAGGCAGGTTGCCGGATTCGCCGCGATTGACGTACATGCCCGTGCTCGGCACGCCGCTCCGGCCTGCGATCGGGAACGTGAGGACGTACCCGTCCTTCTCGATCCGCACGTTCTGCGCCTCTGTGAGCAGTCCGGTGACCTGCAGGGTCAGCTCCTTCACCTTGGAATAGTCGGCGGTAATCGCGCCTTCCATGAACATGTCCTCAGTGATGCTCGGCATGGTCGCTACGCGTACGCCGGCAGCAGCGGCCTGCTTGCGGGCCGCTGTATGCGTCAGCGAGTGCTTCGTGATGCAGACAGCGGCATCGGCGCCCAGCATCGCGCTGGCTACGGCAGCCGGAGGCTCTTCGCCGGAACGGCTTCTTTCCTGCATCACCATCAGCATGGATTCCGCGCCGAGCAGCTTGCCCGCTTCGTAGAGCGATTCAGCCAGCTCTTTTTTGTTATCGTCGGCCACGACCAGGAACACTTCTCCCTTTTTCAATCCCAGGCAGTCCCTCAGCAAGTTGCGGCTAATCTCAATTCTTTTGTGGCTCATATCCATTCATTCCTTTGTCTGTAAAAGTTCTGCTTCCATATAAGTCTGCTCTGCTTTTTTATCCGGCAAAAAAATCTCTCCGTAAGGACCACATCCCACAGAATAAGTTGATGCCATCTCTCTTCTCAAGCTTACTCCGCTTTCCTCCAAAGCTCAAATCATCTCCGACACTAGCTTATCCATGCGTGCATTGAATAAAATAACCGGAAGTCCCGTTGCGCCCCTCATTACGTCTTTACAAAACAGCTCCAGATTGCCGTTCGCCTGATCGAGCGCTTCCTGAGCGTTGTTGCCGATTCGGGTTTCACGCGCCCCTTTGCGTAAGCCTGCTGCGCCGGCCGGATAAAGCCAAAAAAAAGATCTTTCAAACCGCTATATAAGCGCCTTGAAAGATCCGGGGATTACGGAGTTTTGATCCAATCCAGATTAAAGCGTGTGAACAAGATTTCGCCGGATTCCCCTTCGTACAGCAGGCCGATGCTCTTATCCGGGAGCACGGTCAGGGACGAGTAGGAGTAGCTGCCCGGTGTGACTACTTTGGAGTAAGCCCACGTGGAGCTTCCGTCCTCGCTTAGACGAACCGTGCCGTTGGTGCGGCTTCCCGTGCTCGCCGGATTCGAGAAGAGGACGCGGCGCTTGCCGTCCCCAAGATCAGGGAAGTTCACTGCCGAAAGCTGGCAATAAGGTTCAGGCAGCGCAGCGTCGAACGTCACATTATCGTCCCATGTGGCACCACCGTCACTGCTGGTCGCTACCGCCACGCGCTTCTGGGCGGATGTGTTGCGCATAAACATTTTGAGGCCGCCGCCGGCAACCTCGATCACCGCATCCTCGGTGAGCTGGGCTGTGCTGACGTTAAGCGTCTGCGAATTCAGAACGGCTCCGTTTACGACGCGGCCGTCGTTCGGAGATTCGCCTCTTTTCCAGGTCTTTCCGTGATCGTCGCTGTAAATGACCGCGCTGGACTGGTAGCCCCCGGTGTTCGTGTAATAGACCGGGAACACGAGCCGTCCCGCGTGTGGACCCGAACCGATCGCAATACCGTTTCCGGGGCCTGTGCCCATAAATTTCATCCAGTCCGCTTTGACCTGTGCGTTAAGGTCGACCGGAGCGGACCAGGTCAGACCGTCGTCGGTGCTCTGAATGATCTGAAGGTAAGACGTGCCATACTCGTGCAAGCTTTCCGGAGCGATGCCGGTCTTGAGATAAATATTGCCGGCATAAGTAGCGCCGTTGTACACGTCTCCGTTATCGCGAACCGTGTAAGTCGTCACCGCGCCCGCGCTGTTATAAACGGCTCCCCCTGCTCTCAGCGTATAGGCAGCTCCGGAGTTGTCCGTCAGTATCTTGTTGCCGTTGGCATCGAAGCCCGTCCCGGCTTTCGCCTGCCCGAATCCGTAACCGCCGGGGAAATGGTCGACCAGAGCGAAAAGCGTGCCCGTCGCCGGGTCCTGCATAAGCTCGGAGTCGATCACGGACGCGCCGTTGTATCCGGAGCCGGGATAGTCGATCAGCACCTGGATGCTGTTCCAGGTCTGTCCCCCGTCCGTGCTTCTGCGGATTGCGAAATTGATGTCGTTCGGGCTGTCCGCATTACCCGGAATCCGCTGGTCAATGCCCGCAATCAGCGTCCCCTTGCTCGTGGTGAACAGGGACGGAATGCGGTAGCCCGCCGAGCCGAACATATTCGGGCCGAAGAGCGCGGTTGGAACCGTTTTGAACGCATTGCCCGTTAAAGTCGCCGCCGAAACCGGCGCGCTCCATTCGCCCGTACCGCGGCTGTTGCGGCCGCGAATCTTGTAGGTATGCGTGGAACCCGCGGCAAGCCCTGTGTGCAGGTATGGCGATGTTACTCCGCTGATGACGGTACCGTCCGCCTCCAGATCGTAAGCGGTCGCTCCGGCAGAGTCGTTCCAGCTTACGTACACTTCCGATGACTTGGTCGCTTTGGCGGACAGCCCCCCCGGAGATGGAGGGGTACCGTCTCCGCCCGGCACGTAAACGCCGATTTCCGCAGCGGAAGCGAAACCGCCTGTTCCTGCGAGCGCTTTCAATTTGACATAGCGGACGCCATTCGCTGCGACTACAGCTGTTTTAAGCGTTTTGTCGTTGGCCCAGGTTCCGGATACCGATTTGGTGAAAGTCGTTCCGTCGGCACTCGTGTAAATTTCATAGCTCGTAATCGTTCCGTTCGCCGAGCTATCCTGTCTGGGCAGATAGGTCAGTTTGGAGAGGCTGTAAGCCCCGCCGAGGTTTAGCGTAAGCTCTCGCGTCGTATCGGTGCCGCTCCAGAGCGTGTGCCACATCGTGCCCGTATTTCCATCCAGCGCTTTGACCGGCTCGTTGCCGGTCTGGAAGCTCGATGCGGATGCGGTCATCGCGCTTTGAGCAAGCGCTCGGTCCGTACTGACGGCAAGAGCTTCATCCGCGGACAGAACTTTGTCGTAAACCTGCACGAGAGCGATATCGCCTGCATAGTACCACTGGCCTCCGCCGTTATCCGCATTTCGGCCGATCCACATGCCGTCCGGCGTTTTCACGTTCGGGAAGAAACTCGTCGATGCGTCCGTAACACTCAGCGCACCGTCGATATACATGGCAGTGCCTCCGCTTCCCACGGTCAGGACGACCGTATGCCAGTTTCCATCGTTGATAACGGAAGAAGCCGGAGAGTTAAGTTTCGTGGCGTAAACACCGTTTTCACGATTTTCAAAATACAGGGAACCGCCGTTTATCGTCAGTGACATGTTGCTGGAAGGATCTTTCGTATCCGATAAACTGAAAATCGTTTTGACCGCCGCGCCGCTTGATGTTCTTACCTTCGCGGCAATCGAACCTTGCGCAAGACCGGACACCCTTGAAATATCCGATGTGAGATCGGTGAAATCCGCCGTGCCGTTAAACGTTTTGTTTACCGGATAGTCCAGGACGGGCGCTGCCGGCAGAGCAGCCGAGGCAAGTCCCGCTGTCAGGCCGGAACCCAGAAGCCATAAAACCAATGCGAGCGATAACACTTGAACGACCGGCGAAAACAGTTTGTTTTCCTTCAATAAAACAACCTCCCGGGGTGTATGATTTTTAAAACTGTCTTCATTTTAGGCCCTGCCGGACACGCTTGAAATCCCTTACTTTTTACTTTAAGGGGGCTTGTTTTGACCTATTGAGAGGAAATCTTGACCTTTGGGCCGAGACTTCTTCATGTATTTTCCACCCCGG
The DNA here is from genome assembly GCF_009757775.1 of Paenibacillus lutrae. GTDB lineage: Bacteria > Bacillota > Bacilli > Paenibacillales > NBRC-103111 > Paenibacillus_F > Paenibacillus_F lutrae. The sequence goes on along the minus strand of NZ_RHLK01000008.1, from coordinate 187,145 downwards.
TTACTTCCTCCCACTTTTATATCCGTGACTGGCATTCCGTGCGAAGAACAAGGAGGAAGCTTTCACCCCTTTACGGCCGATCCATTTCATAAAAAGGGCTGCCTCTAAAGGCACCGGCGAACGAATCCGTCGTAAACGTTGAATAAAAAGCCTTCATACCCACAGCTATGGGGTTTGAAGGCTTATCTGCTGCTTGAAAGGCTGTGAGGGACTCGACCGCTTGGAACACACGCTCCGCAGCCGGGCATCTACTACCTGACGAATGAAGTGTTATTGGATGTGCTGCACAAATATTTCCCGTCCCATGGGTAAATCTCGAACCCGACCAGCGTCGCGCCCTCCGTCGATATGGGAGGTACGAAGATCAATGCGGGATTCACTGCGCAGGGGGCAGCGTGTGGCGCACGGCAAGCCTGCCGGCGATGGCCGGGACGGCCGGCCGCCACAAGCCCTCCTTAAGACAAGCGGCTGCCGATCGCATCCACATAGCGGGCGACAATCAGCTGCGGACGAGTAATCGCACTGCCCACGACCACGTAGGATGCTCCGGTTTCCAGCGCCCGGGCCGCATCAGCGGGCGTCCAGATGCGCCCCTCGGCAATGACGGGCACCTTCGCACGGGAGCACAGTCCCCGCAGCAGCTCGAAATCCGGTTCTTCCTGCTGGGGACTGTAAGGGGTATAGCCGGAAAGAGTGGTCCCGATGAAGTCGACGCCCAGGCTTTCGGCTGCAAGCCCTTCTTCCAGCGTAGAAATATCCGCCATTACGAGTCTGCCCTTCGAATGAGCATATTCAATGAGCGGTTTTACCCGCTCCAGCCGGTCTTCCCGGCCAGTCACATCCAGCGCCACAATGTCGGCTCCCGCCTCCACGATGGCTTCCACTTCCTCCAGTGTCGGCGTGATAAATATGTCGGAGCCGGGAATATCCCGCTTGATGAGACCGATTACGGGCACATCCACCTCTTGTTTGATCGCCGCAATATCGTGGGCGCCGTTGGTCCGGATGCCGATCGCACCGGAACGTACGGCCGCCCTGGCCATTTTGGCCATGGTGTCGCCGCCGTGCAGCGGCTCGTCCTCCAAAGCCTGGCAGGATACGATCAGACCTCTGGCAGGAAAAATTTCGTGTGTATTCATCTCATTCGCTCCTCTATAACCGTCTCCGTCACTGGCGCGTACTCCCCTGCCGTTACTTGCGCGAAGCTTCCGCCCGGGCTATGCAGTCCAGTATTTTATCGTTCAGTGCCCGCACCCGCTCCATGTCCGTTTCACGTACCGGCAGCAGAGGCAGTCTCGGCTCGCCGGAGTCGAGTCCGCGCAGCTTCAAGACCGCTTTGCAAGCCCCGTACAGGGAAGGGAACGTCAGCAGTTCGGCGATCAGCTCATTGACGGTAAACTGCCATTTCTGCGCTTCCTCCAGCTTGCCTTCCTGGAAGCAGTTCTCGATTTCGAGGAAAAGCTCCGGCATAACCCCGTACGTTCCGCCGATTCCGCCGTCCGCTCCGATACTCCGTCCCGCCAGATACTGCTCGTCCGGTCCGTTTAACACGAGAATGTCATCTCCGCCCGCCGCCTTGAATTGTTGAAGCTCGAACGTGCTTTCGGCGGAAATTTTCACCCCGATAATTTTGTCCTGGCGAATTAGCCGGGTCAAAAGCGCCTTTGACAAATGGAAGCCCGTCGTCTGCGGGATATGGTAGATGATAAAAGGTAGTAGCGTGCTGTCTACAATCGACTGCCAGTGATGCTCCACACTTGCCTCAGGCAGACGGTAATAGATGGCCGGGACGGCGGATACCGCATGTGCCCCCGCTTCCTCCGCATGCTTGGCAAGCGCAACGCTGTCACGCGTGGACGGCGCTCCGATATGGGCGATAACGGTGAGCTCCCGCCCGACTTCGGCAATGACCGCTTCCAGCATTTTTTTACGCTCCTCTACCGATTGCAGCATACCTTCACCAGAGCTGCCTCCGACGTACAACCCGCTGACGCCCGTGTTCGCATAATGCCGGGCCAGCATGCGGGCCGCTTCCGTTGAAACTTCTCCCTGTTCATCGTAGCAGGAATACATGGCGATCGTGATGCCTCTGAAACGATCCAAATCTACCGTTCTCATTTGTGGACAACCTCCGTTTATACAAGAAAATATAATGAATATTTCCACCTAAATACAGCAAATAGATGTTTTTTATTTGATATTTGTTGCCCGCCAACCACTCAGAACGGCGATCGCTGACTATCCTTTTACGGCGCCCATCGTAATTCCCTGGGTAAACGATTTTTGGAACAGGAGAAAAATCGCGATCATCGGTACCGACGCAAGAGCCGCTCCCGCCATCATCACCCCGTAGTTCGTCGTATACTCGCCCTGCATCGTCGCGATTCCAAGCGGGAGAGTCATCATCGAAGTGGAGCGTGTCATGATGAGCTGACTGAAATAATCGTTCCACGAAGCGATAAACGTAAAAATAGCCAAGGCGCCGAGCGCCGGTTTAAGCAGCGGTAAAATAATCGTGGCGAACAGCCGGATCTCCGAGCAGCCGTCCATTTTCGCCGCTTCCATCAATTCGCCCGGAATCGTTTGCGCAAACTGCTTCATGAGGAAGACGCCGAACGGCCAGCCGATTGCAGGCAGGATCAGGCCCCAGTACGTATTCACCCAGCCGAAGTCAGCCAGCATGGTGAACAAGGGAACGAGAATCACCTGCTTGGGCAGCGCCATTGCGGCCACGAACAGCGTGAAAATCATTTTGCGGCCCGGAAACACTTTTTTCGCGAGCACATATCCGGCCAGCGATGAAACCATACAGACCGCGATCATTTCGCAAAAGGCGATCAGAAAGCTGTTGAACGTCCAGCGCCAGACCGGATTTTTGAACAAATCCGTCCAGTTCTGCAGGGTCGGTTTCAGTGGAAACCACTCCGGCGGAATCGCGGTCGCGACGGTCTGAACTTTAAACGCGCCGGTGATAATCCAATAGAAGGGGAAAATAAAAAGCACAGTAGCCAGCAGCAGCAAGATGAAGGAGAATACTTTAACGGGCGATATCTCCTTTAGCCGGCTTTTTTTGCGGACCGCGCCAACAGTCCCCGGACTCCTATCAAGTAAAGCGTTCATAAGTATCCCTCCTAGTACTCTACATCGCTGCCGAAGAATTTGAACTGGATGACCGAGATGATTCCGATCACGATCGCCAGCAAAATGCCCATCGCCGAAGCGATTCCGAAATTACCGAGCACAAACGCCTGTTCATAGACGCCGTACATAACGGTAGAGGTGCTGTAAACCGGACCGCCTGCGGTAAGCAGCTGAATGAGAGCGAAGCACTGGAATGTATTGATCGTCGTAATGACGATGATGTACAAATTCGTCGGCATCAGCATCGGCCAGATGATTTTGCGGAAAATCTGCCAAGGCGTGGCCCGGTCAATCTGAGCGGCTTCGATGTAAGAAGTCGGGATGTTGCCCAGGGACGCGACGTATAGAATAATCGGCTGCCCGACCGAAGTCGTGATAAGCACCGCAATAATCGCAAGCAGGGCGGTACGCGTATCCCCCAACCAGAACACAGGCTCTGCTCCGGCCAGACCCGTCAGGTAGTTCAAAATCCCGTAGTTCGGATGATAAATCCAGCCCCAGACGACGGTGATGCTGACGACGGAAGATACGGCCGGCAGATAAAAGACCCCCCGGAAGAAAGAGCGGGAGAATTCTTTCATTTTGTAAATGTTCACCGCTACGAAAATCGAAAACACGATCACGATCGGCACCGCGATGACGACCAGCAGAAGCGTATTTCTCATCGATTTGAGAAATGTATCGTTTTTGAGCAAAGAGACGTAATTATCCAGTCCGGTAAATTCGAAATGCCTCAGCGAATAATCAAAGAAGCTGATATATACGCCCTTGAACATCGGGTACGCCACAAAGAGCAGGAAAAACCCGAGCGCCGGCAGTAAAAACAGGTAACTCATCAGCCAATCGCGCCGCACCGCTTTCCTGGATTTGCGAACTGCTGCTTCCATCCCCTATCCCTTCTTTCTCTGTTGTTTAGTGAAAGGAGCGGAGTACACGCGCACCCCGCTCCCACGCTTTGCTTGTTTACTTGGCCTTGCTCTGCGACTTCGCTTTCGTAATCGCCTCATTGGCTTTGGAGGCGAAAGTGTCCAGCGCTTCTTTGGCCGTGGCTTGGCCCGACAAAGCTTTCTGCAGTTCAGGGAACCAGAACGTGCGGATTTCGGCATATCCGTCCGCAATCGTCGGCGGATCGGTAATAAATTTACGGGCAAGCTCCGCGTATTTGTATTCCGAATTGTCGTACAGCCCCGTGACCGATGTACGTGCGGACAAGCCGCCCGTCTGGATAAGGTTTTTCTTTGCCGTCTCAGGATCGTTCGCGATGAAATCGATCAGCTTTTTGCCGGCTTCAATTTTAGCTTTATCCCCGTTGTTGAAAATAGCCATTCCGCCGAGATACGGTTCCAACTTGGGCTTAGAGCCGTCGAGTGTCGGGAACGGAAGCAGCACGTCATCGAACTTCACCTTCTTGTTCGGCTCGTTCTGAGCCTTCAGCACGGCGGAGTAGTTGATCGTAAACGCAAGCTTGCCTTGCAGGAACAGATCGTTCACGTCGGCTGCCGCAAGGGAAACCGCACCCGGAACGACAAGCTTGTCTTTGCTGCCTTTTACGATCCAGTCGAGAGCTTGGGCCGCATTGTCGGTGTTGATCGCGGCTTTGCTGTTGTCCTCACTCAGGAATCTGGATACGCCCATGTTGGCGATGTAAGCGCGCGTTCCCTGATCGCCTGCTGTGCTTTTCGCGTAGAAGCCCGACGGAATGATTTCCGGCGCTTTTTCTTTAACCGCTTGCAGCGCCTTCTCGTATTCGGCCACCGTCCACGTACGGTCGGGACGATCAAGCGGGAGCAGATCCGCCGCGCCAATTTTATCGAACACGCTTTTGTTGACCGCCATCATGAAAGGAGCCGTGTTAACCGGGTACATATAAATCTGATCCCCGACCATCGACTGCTTCCAGAGCGCCGGAGAAATGTCTTTCTTCACTTCTTCGGACACCATATCGTTTAGCGGAGCCAGTAAATTTTTCTTGCCCCAGTCGATAATGCGTCCCGGAGCGTCATAAATCACGTCGGGAGCGGTGTTGGAAGCAATCGCCACGTTGAGCTTTTGCGGTCCGCCTTCGTACGTAATCATTTCCAGATTCACTTTGATATCGGGATATTTTTTATTAAAAGCAGCGATAATCTGTTTCTCGTACTTACCCACTTCACCGTCCAGCGGCTGGAAATTCGGGAAGTTCCACCAGGTAATCTCTACCGGTTTGGATGAAGACTGATTAGGTGAAGCGCTTTCATTTTGTTTAGTCTGATCACTTCCGCAAGCAGCCAGTTGTGTCCCGATCAGGGCAATGCTCGCTGCGGTCATGAGTCCTTTTTTCCAAGTTCTCATTTCTTATCCCCCTCTATAGTTAAAAATGAATCGCTTTCATTTCCTGTGTTAAGCATAGAACATATCGCGGCGCTGCATAATCCCTTAGATTTTACTTTCATGGGCGTATTTTGACCTGTTGGGATTTAAACCTGTCCTCTATGTCCGGTGTTTAGTATACTAGTTTTACATCTAACTATCAGCATGACAACACTTCCGGAGGACATCTATGTACAAATTGATGATTGTCGAAGACGAGCCTCTCATTCGCGCGGGGCTCAAACATTATTTTGCCTGGCAGGAACTTGGAGTCGAAACCATATTGGAAGCGGAAAACGGCAAACAAGGCTTCCGCACAGCGCTTGGCGAACGGCCCGACATCGTCATTACGGACATCCGCATGCCGGAAATGGACGGCCTTCAAATGGTCGAAGAACTGCGCTCAGAGCTCCCGGATACCGTTTTTATTATTTTAACGGGATATAACGATTTCGCCTACGCTCAGAAGGCCATACGGCTCGGCAGTGTTCACGCGTTCCTTCTCAAACCTTTGGAGTACGACGAAAGCCTGTCGATCTTGATGGAATGCCTGGAGACACTGAAGCAGAGAAAAGCGGCGCGCGTTCAGCAAAATCTGCTCGAAACGGAGGCCCGGGAAACGATAAAGCTGAAGCGCAGCCAGCTTGTGAAGCTTCTCCTGGAGGAACCCGTTCCCGGAGAGATCCCGCTATCCTCGTACGGACTGGACGGCGCATCGTATACATACCTGCCCTTTGTCGTCACGTGGTTTACGCAGCAGCCTCTGAGCTACCTGGCACGGGGGCGTCTCAGAAACCAGGCGGAGAAGCTGGCGTCGGAGCTCATCCGCTGCTGCTACAACGATGCCGATCGGGTCCAGGTCCTGACGTATTTTGATCACGCCAAAATGTATGCGCTTGCATGCCTGGAAGAGAGTACGAGTCCCTCCTTGACCGGGAACGCAATTTCCGGCCCGGACGTCTCAAGGGTAAGCGGACTCTTCGGCCAGTCAGGCACCGATCAGGCCACTTTCTACGCGGCGCTCGGCAGCCGCTCGTCTGACCCGGCCGCAGCGGGCTCTTCCCTCCGGCAGGCGGAGAAAGCGCTGTACCTGCGCTTTTTCCATCCCGAGCGGCAGCTCCTGGAAGCCGGCAGGCCAGCCTCTCTTCCGGCGGATAGCGACTCAGACCCGCTCGTCCGGCTCAGCGGCCCGGACAAGGCCGAGCTCGAGCGCGGCCTTGAGACCGGCGGCGCCGAGCCGATCAAGCTGCTTTTGGCGAGGCTTGCCCGGGAGAAACTGCTGGACACGCCGGGAGCCGCTTACGGCAGCCTGCTCGGCTTTCTGCAGGATATCGTGTCCGTCACGCTGCGCTTCGCCCACAAACACGATATTCCCGTCGAAGGCGTCTATAGCGACAAGCTCCTCAAGTTGAGCTGCGTGGACGATTTTCGGACGCTGAAGGGACTTCTGGACTGGATGAGCGGGTGGATGCTGCACCTAAGCAGCGTCTACCAAGAGTCATCGCAGACGAACGGTCCCGGCAACGGGATTATTTTCAAACAGATCGAAACTTATATCCGGCAGCATCTCGATCAAGATGTGACTTTGCAGATGGTGGCGGACCAATTTTTCTACAATCCTTCCTATCTCAGCCGGCTGTTCAAGCTCAAATTAAACAAAAATTATATGACGTTCGTGTCCGAAATCCGTATTTCCCATGCGATGGACTGCCTGCAAAAGCCCGAGTATCTGGTGACGGACGTCTGCCATCTGTGCGGATACAAGAGCTATAAACATTTCGTTAAAACCTTCAAGAAGATTACCCGCCTGACACCGACCGATTACCGAAAACAAATAGGGTTGTGAGTGCCGTGAAGTTAAGAAAGCCGAACGTGAAGTTTACCCGTATGAGGCATGTGAATCACCAGATTTTCCTGCTCATGATCTTGACCGTTACCCTGCCGCTTCTGATCATGTCGGGAATCATATATATGTTTTCCTTCAAAGCCGTGAAGACGGAGTATCAGACGAGCTCCAACCTGATCCTGAACAACCTTTCCTTTAATATCGACCAGTATTTGCAGAGTATTGAGAAAGGGACGCTCAACGCCCAACTCGACGCCCAGCTTCAGAACGCCCTGGAAAACTACACCTACCATCAGGAAGAAAACAGTCAAGATATGCAATTCCAGTACCGGAGCGTAATCGAAACGTTTATCAGCTCAATCGAAATGACGATCAAGAACGTGGACAGCATCCGCATTTATGCGGGAAACCGCGTTTTCTACTCCGCCGATTTTAACCGGGCCGATTATACCTCTGGTGATTTTACGAAGGAGCCGTGGTACATCCAGACCCTCCAGCATAACGGCGGGGTCGTGCTGTTCGGCACCCATCCCCCGTTTCACCGGAAGAACGTGCACGAGCCCGTCATCTCCATCGCCCGGGTTATTAACAAGGTCGGAAGCAAGCAGCAGCTCGGCGTCATGCTGGTGGACATCCGCCTGGATTCGCTGCGGGAGATTTTGAAACTTTCAGAGACGAGCATGCGCAACTTTGTCATCATCGACAGCGACGGGGGGATCGTTTATTCCTCCGCCAACAACCAGATGGACCCAAGCAGCGTCTACAAGCTGGACACCGGAATAATCGAAACCGTTCTGAAAGAACGCACGGGCAGCTTTTACGCGCCTATTTCGGGCAAAAAATCGTACATTCATTTCCTCACGTCGCCTTATTCGGACTGGAAGGTCATTCAATCCATCGAGGAAAAAGAAATGACAAAGCCCGCCGGTCTGCTCGGCAACCTCATTCTGGGGCTGGCTCTCGCTTCGCTCGGGACTGCCGTACTGTTCATGATCCTGCTGTACAACCGCGTCACGAAGCCGATCATCAAACTTACCCGCCAGGTTAAGCTCGTCGGCATGGGCCGCTTCGATGTGAATCTGAGCAGCAGGCGTCAGGATGAATTCGGGGTGCTTTATCAGGGGATTCATAAAATGGTGGAAGAACTCCAAAATTATATCGAGCGTTCTTCCATGGCGAAAGCCCAGCAAAAAATCGCCCAATACGGAGCGCTGAAAAGCCAGATCAATCCCCATTTTCTCGCCAACGCCCTGGAAACGATTCAAATGAAAGCCGTTATCAACGGTCAGCGGGACATCTCGGAAATGGTAGGCATCCTCGGCAAGCTGTTCCGCATTCATATCCAGACCGGCAAAGAAACCGTTACTCTGCGGGAGGAGTTGGATCACATCCGCCTCTATGTCACGGTTCAGCAGATGCGCTTCGGCGACAAAATCCGGTACGTCGAAAATCTGGACCCGGGAAGCGAATCCGCGGAAGTGATGCATTTCTCGCTCCAACCGCTGGTCGAGAACGCCATCGTCCACGGACTGGAACGCAAATCCGGTCCGGGGCTGCTCGAGATCGGCGCCACGCTTTCCGGTCAAGAACTGGTCATCACCGTCCGGGATGACGGGGCGGGCATGAGTGCCGACGAGCTGGAGAAGCTGCGCGAGCGGCTGAAGCTGCCTTCGGACACGCTGGATCAGCGGCACATCGGGATCAAAAACGTACACGACCGCATCCACTTCTACTTCGGCGAAGCTTACGGTCTGACGGTGGACAGCACCCACGGTGAAGGTACGGCGGTCAGCATCCGGCTGCCGGGCGGACAGTAAGCCGAAGGACAGCACCTTGTCAGCATCTATGCTTATGCGGGCCTTTCGTTTACATACATAGGAACGCTCGTTTCCGAATACCATTAAATAGCAGCGGTCACTTGTGCTCAGAACACAAGTGACCGCTGCTATTCTATTTACCTTCTATTGCAGCTTATCTCTTTCATGCTCCAGCCGAACTAGGACAGACACCTATTTGCCAATTATTCGCAAAAAGATCACACTCCCTTACTTATCGGTTCCCACGACTATGGTTTTTTATTGAAATGGAATGATTCAAAGATTTTTACGACTTTAGACCTATAAACAGTCATTATTTCTGCAGAAATATCCGATAAAAAGAAAATAAGGATTTAATATTCTCTTTACCATCTCTATCTGGGAGTTGTTTTGAATGGGAACCACAGAGAAGACGAGTACACCTGACACCGATTCTGATTCTTTACGCTATTTTTTAAATCAAATGTCCATGATAACCGATAACAATCAATCGCTGCTTCCCTTTTATCAAACCTTGTTCCAGACTCTTTTTAATAATGCACCGATCGGGATTTATATTCTGCAAGGAAAGCACTACAATTATGTAAACAGTTATTATTCCAAATTACTCGGATATACGGCACCGGAATTGACCGACGGAAGTGTAACGCTGGAGCAGATCATTCATCCGGATGATTTTGCGATGATCCAGCAAAGAATAAAGAGCCGGAGAGCAGGCGAACCGGCGGGCGAGCAGTATACACTGCGGAAGTTCCACAAGGACGGCAGTCTGCTCTATACCGAAATTCATGCCTCGGCCGCGGAGATAGAAGGAAGAACGGTCTTGTTCGGGAGTGTGATCGATATAACCGAGCGGGTACTGACGCAGCAGAAGCTCCTGGAGAGCAGCGAGCAGTACAAATCTCTTTTCTACAACAGCCCGGATGCCATCTTCTCCTTCGATGACGAGGGGAATTTTCTCAGTGCGAATCCCGCAAGTGAAGTAATTACCGGCTACACGACAGAAGAATTGCTGAACATGTCATTTGCTCCCCTCATCCACCCCGAGGATCTGCCCGAAGCGATCAAACATTTCAATGATGCGAAGAACGGCATACCGAGCAGCGGGGATCTTGTGATCACCAAGAAGGACGGCACGCCTATTCACCTGAACGCCACCCATTTTCCAATGAAAGTAGGCGGTGTAATCACGGGTACATACGGACTGGCCCGAGATATTACCCAGCGGATTCTGTATGATAAGCAGATGGAACAATTCGCTTTCTATGATCCGCTTACGGGCCTTCCGAACCGGAAGCTGTTCGAGGACCGGCTGGGGCAGTTAATGAATTATTCCAAAGAAGACCGCAAACAGTTTGCCGTCTTGTTCCTCGATCTGGACCGTTTCAAGCTCATTAATGATTCGTTAGGCCATCACCTGGGGGATGAGTTTCTCAAAATGGTGGCGGCGCGGCTCTCGCAAGTGCTGAAACCGACAGATACGTTCAGCCGCCTGGCCGGCGATGAATTCACCATCCTTGTACCCGAAACATGCAGAGAAGAAGCCCAGCAGACTGCCGAAGCGATTATCGACCTGCTGGCAGAGCCCTTTCAGGTTGAGGGTCACTCGGTAACCGTTACGGCGAGCATTGGGATCGCCTTCGGCAAAGGACGGGAGAATACCGTGCATGAACTCATCCGCAATGCCGATACCGCTATGTATTACACCAAAAAATTCCGTAAAACGAGATATACGATTTATTCGGAAGAAATGGATCAGAACGCGTCCTACAAACTGACAATTGAGCGCGATCTCAAATTCGCGATTGAAAAGAATGAACTGGAACTTTTTTATCAGCCCATCATTGATTTGAAAACCGAGCAGATTACAGCCATGGAAGCGCTCATCCGCTGGAAGCATCCCGAACTCGGGCTTGTTCCGCCAAGTGACTTTATCCCTGTTGCGGAAGAAAGCGGGCAGATTATTACCATCGGCTCCTGGGTTCTGCACACCGCCTGCCAGCAGGCCAAGCTTTGGCAGGATTCCGATGTGCCGCCTTTTAAGGTAGCCGTGAACATTTCGACCAAACAGCTGCAGCATGAGAAGTTCGTGGATTCCGTCATTGAAATCCTCGGTACGACGAATCTCGCTTCCAAATGGCTGGAGCTTGAAATTACCGAAAGCATCTTGCTCGATGATGTGGAATTAATCAATGAAAGCTTAATGAAGCTGAAGCAGGCGGGGGTTTTTATCTCCATTGATGATTTCGGCACCGGGTATACCTCTTTGAGCTATCTGCGGCAGTACCCGTTCGATAAGGTCAAAATCGATCGCAGCTTTATTGATGATATCAATCGTGACTTGAACGGCAAACGGATCGCATCCGCTATCATCTCGCTGGCTCACAGCCTGAACATGAACGTCGTCGCGGAAGGCATTGAGAATGAAGTCCAGTGGGAGTATCTGATCGAAGAAAAGTGCAACGAAGGACAAGGTTACTTCTTCAGCCGGCCGCTGCCGGTCCATTCTCTTCAGCTTCATTCACCCATGAAGTTTGCCTCCACCGGCAAAAATCAGCTGACGTGACGGGCTTTACATACGGCGTGCCTGATTCCTAATTTGAATAAGCTACTGATAGAAAGGGAGCTCCTGCTCCTTTTTTTGTATGCCTGTTATCGGCCCTGAAACACGAACAGCTTCCTTATTCGCAGCTGTCAAATTGTTGTCAAGGTTTATTCAAGCTTTCTTCACCCGTTTGTCAACGATCCATCACATATATTGTGAAAATAATCACATACAAGATGTATTCTAGTGTTAGAAGGTTTTTTTATTTCCATCCAAATTCTGTTCTCGTATGAACCAAGGGGGAAGGCGATGACAATGACTCCATTCAAAAAGCACGAGAAGAATCTCATGATTCTGATGTTCGCAGTGGCTGCGATCATGCTGATCTCTTTTCTCAGAAGACTATTCAGCTAACGTTACCAAACAGTATCGGCTGAGATGACGAGTCCTGCGATTGAAAGCAGCCCGCTGCATTGGCTGCACGGATGCCTCATCCAGCCTGCGTATTCTACTAAAGTACTACCATGAGGAGTTGACACTATTATGTTCGATTATGATCCGGTGCTGTACAGCCGTTATCTGACGGAGCTGACACTGGCATTCCATATCATTTTTGCAACGATCGGTGTCGGCGTTCCCGTTATGATCGCCTTGGCGGAATGGACGGGAATCCGGCGCAATGACCGCTACTACTCTCTGCTGGCCCGCCGCTGGGCCCGGGGATTCGTCATTACCGTTGCCATCGGTGTGGTGACCGGCACGGCTATCGGCCTCCAGCTCAGTCTGCTGTGGCCGAGTTTCATGGAAATTGCGGGGCAGGCCATTGCGCTTCCGCTCTTTATGGAGACCTTCGCTTTCTTCGTAGAGGCAATTTTCCTCGGCATTTATTTATATACATGGGACCGCTTCAAGCCGAAAAGACACTTGATGCTGCTTATACCCGTTGCCATTGGAGCTTCGGCTTCCGCTTTTTTCATCACCACAGTGAACGCGTTTATGAATACACCGCAGGGATTCACCCTGGAGAACGGCGTCATCACGAACGTTGATCCCCTCGCGGCCATGTTCAACCCGTCGACACCGACCAAGGTGTCACACGTACTGGCCTCTTCCTATATGACCAGTGCCTTTATTCTCGCGGCGATCGCGGCCTTCTCGCTGCTGCGGCGCAAGGGCGACCGGCTCTACGCCAAGAAGGCGCTGAAGCTGACCATGACGGCCGGTCTCGTCTTCGCGCTCGCCACTGCGGCCATCGGCGACTTGTCCGGTAAATTCCTTGCGGAATACCAGCCGGAGAAATTGGCCGCAGCCGAATGGCACTTCGAGACGCAGGAGAAGGCTCCGCTTCTGTTCGGCGGTATCCTGACCGAAGACAACGAAGTCAAATATGCGATCAAAATTCCTTACGCCCTCAGCATACTTGCAGGAAGCACGCCCGGCTACGAGGTGAAGGGGCTCGATCAGATCGACGATGAGCTGGAGCCGCCGCTGTACGTGCACTATTTCTTCGACGGCATGGTAGCCATCGGTTCGTTCACGATCTTGGCAGCGCTCGTATACATGTGGATGAGCCGCCGCAAACGGGCCGCCAAGCCCTTGCCGCGCTGGCTGCTGCGGACGATCGTTGCGTGCGGGCCGCTGTCCATGCTCGGCATCTGGCTCGGCTGGTTCTATGCCGAGGTCGGCCGGCAGCCGTGGATTCTGCGCGGCTACATGAAGGTAGCCGATGCCGCGACCACCTCTATGCACGTCGATAAGATGCTGCTGCTGTTCTGCCTGCTCTACCTGATCCTTGCTTTCACCGCCGTGAAAGTGCTCTCCAAGCTGTTCCGCAACAACGATGTGGCAGATGAACTCATCGCCTTCGGTGTTCTGGAGAAAAGGGGGCCGCTTAAATGAGTATAGAACTGCTTGGCATCACGGTACTCTGGATTTTTCTGTTCGGTTATCTCATTGTCGCTTCCATTGATTTCGGGGCCGGATTTTTCAGCTATTATTCCGTCATCAGCGGCAGCAAGAACATCACACACCGGATTATCGAGCGCTACTTGTCTCCGGTGTGGGAAGTGACGAACGTCTTTCTGATCTTCTTCTACATCGGACTCGTCGGCTTCTTCCCGGAAACCGCCCGCTATTACGGGACAGCGCTGCTTGTCCCCGGATCGATCGCATTAATTCTGCTCGCCTTCCGCGGCTCGTATTATGCGTTCAGCACGTACGGCTCCAAGGACAACAAGTGGTACATGCTGATCTACGGAGCTACGGGACTGCTGATTCCGGCCGCCTTATCGACTGTTCTTGCCATATCGGAAGGCGGGATCATTGTGGAGAATGCGGGCACAATTACACTCGACTGGAACGCCTTGTTCGGGAGTGTCTACACCTGGTCTGTCGTTCTGCTGGCCATAGTGAGCGTCTTGTATATCTCAGCCATGTTCCTGTCGTACTATGCGCACAAGGCCCGCGACGAGGCGGCATTCGAAATCGTCCGCGGCTACGCGCTCTTCTGGAGCATTCCGACCATTCTGGCGAGTATGCTTGCGTTCTTCGCCATAGCCAAGCACAATCCGGAGCATTTTGCCAATATGCTGGATCTGTCGTGGATGTTCATTCTCTCGCTCCTTTTCTTCCTGGTTGCCGTATACAGCGTGTGGAAGAAACGTAACCTCGGCCTAGCCTTCGTGGCCGTCATGCTGCAGTTTGGCTTTGCTTTCTTCGGCTACGGGGCTTCCCATCTTCCGTACATTCTGTATCCGTACATCTCCATCCACGAGAACTTCACGAATCAGACGATGGGTACAGCGCTCGTGACCGCTTTTATCGCAGGCTTACTCATTCTGGTTCCTTCCCTGATCCTGCTCATGAGGCTCTTCCTGTTCGATGCGGAATATGTGCAGGGCAAATCCAAGAAGAAAGGATGAATACCGATGGACTATTTCCTGATTACGTACGCACCGCCCATTGTCGTGGGGCTTTCCCTGCTGTTTGTATTCCTGTGGTCGCCCAGGGCGCGGGAAGTCACAGAGCCTGGCGAAGATACGCCACAGCGCGAACGGGCTATGAAGAAGCCTTAGTCACTCCGCTTCCACCAATTCCCATGAACCGGACTTCAACAAGTCCGGTTCATTTTTTTATCACGGGGTAACATATACATGGCGCTGATTTCATATTCCGATAACAATCCTCGGGTATAATAGTATCAGCAGCCAACTTAATCGTTCAAGGAGGTGCGAGCATAAATGTATTATGATGAGGACCGCGAGCCGTTCGAAGAAACCGAAGCCGATAACGTCTAAGTTATCCGCTTTATCGTATCACCGTTTCAACTAATCGAATAAGAAAAGCCCGCTTCCGGGGAAGGAAACGGACTTTGTGCTTTACACGAAAGACGATGCTGCCGGCACCGTTTTTTTTATTGCTATATTTTTATAATATAATTATTCTAGTCAAACAATAACACTCCTTTTTCCTCCAATTTTTTTATCATTTTTAATTTATTATTGTTATGGATAGAATAATATTCTCCGCTGTTATTATAGTTAAAATACCCCTCTTCCATGGTCAGCAATTTAAAATACAAATGCAATGATTCCCCATTATTATTTGTTTCTATTTCAACAAGAAGGTCCCATCGGTCATCACTCGGCTTTTTTTCCAATTGAATAGAATTTCTTAATGTAAGTAAACATTCAGAAATGAAATTCGTATCACGAATTTCTGTTTCCTTTCCTTTATGCACGACTGTCACCATTCTTACATTCTCTATTGAAATATTCTCATGAAATTTAATAGTCGTTATTTGCGACTGATTATACCTATAAAATAACAATAAAATTAATAAAAAAGCAGCAAATACACATAAGAAAATTTTCTTCATTTATGTCCCTGCTTTCTTAACACGAACGTTTAAAATAAATCGAAATCACAACAAAAAAAATCAAAAAACAATTTATATTTTCTCTATGCCTATACTACAATTTATAGTTTCTAACGGTAATTATATACAAAAACTCCTTTCACACAAATAAATATTTTAGCGGTATTACCGGTTTCATGCGAATAATTACATACCCAAAACAACAAAAAACAAGCTGACGCCGGCGGATTGCCAACGACAGCTTGCTGTCTTTTAGCTATGTTTCAAAGAAAGGGAACCGTCCCTGGAGAAGCAATTTCCCTGGGATACTCCGCTTATTTATCTTCGTTCAAATACACGGCTTTGCCTGTTTTGGAGGATTCGTAGATCGCTTCCAGAATCTCCGATACGACAAGCGCCTGCTCCGGTGTAACGACAGGGTCCTTGTCGTTCTCGATGGCGTCAATCCATAGACGCATCTCAAGATCCGGCGCGTTATCCGTATCACCTTCGTAGAATGCAACACCGCCGCTGGACAGTTCGATGTTCTGCGTGTAGAGACGGCTGTTCTTCTCGCCGTTAATGCGCAGACCGTTTTTCATGTCCGCTCCGCCTTCTGTTCCGCTCAGTGTGCATTTCGCTTCGTCCACCTCCAGCGTGTTCAGAGCCCAGCTGGACTCCAGCATGATCGTTGCGCCGTTCTCCATGGTAATCATTCCGAAAGCGGAATCTTCGACCGTAAATTTAGCCGGATCCCAAGGTCCAAAAGCGTTAGCTGCATCTGCGCGGTGGGACAGCTTATGGTAAGCCGTACCCAGAACGACTTTGGGTTTGTAGTTATCCATCATCCACAGCGTCAGATCCAGCGCGTGAGTACCGATATCGATCAGCGGGCCTCCGCCTTGCTTCTCTTCATCCAGGAACACGCCCCAAGT
Organism: Paenibacillus lutrae; assembly: GCF_009757775.1. Classification (GTDB taxonomy): domain Bacteria; phylum Bacillota; class Bacilli; order Paenibacillales; family NBRC-103111; genus Paenibacillus_F; species Paenibacillus_F lutrae. The sequence goes on along the minus strand of NZ_RHLK01000008.1, from coordinate 170,656 downwards.
CGGTACGGCGCGGCGGCGGACCGCGTGGGCCTTGGCGAAGTAAACCTCACCCAGTTCGCCGTCCTGGCAAAGTCTTTTCAGATATTGGGAATCCGAGCGGAACCGGTTGTTGTAACCGATCGTAAGCTTTTTACCCGTACGTTTTGCAGCTTCTACCATCCGGCGGGCATCGACAGATGTCTTCGCCATCGGCTTCTCGCACATCACGTGCTTATCTGCTTCAAGAGCCGCAATCGTAATATCCGCATGAGAATCGTTTGGTGTACAAACATGGACTATATCAAGGGAGGAATCCTTTAGCAGTTCACGGTAATCCTGGTACACGCAAGCATCTCCGGAGCCGTATTGTTTCTTTGCGTTTTCTGCCCGTTCAAGGATGACATCGCAAAATGCAGCCAATTCAACGTTAGGCAGTTTGGCCAGACTTGGAAGGTGTTTCGCGTTAGCAATTCCTCCGCATCCGATAATTCCGATCCGGTACTTTTGTGACATTGCAGTTCCTCCTTAAAATGGTTGACAAAGGTATGTAGATAGGAGCAGACAGGATCGGCATTCGAAATGTACGCGCGTTCTAAAATTTATCGGCTTCCCCTGTCCTCTCGAACGTACTACAATAAAGTATAGAAGATACAACGCCAAAAGAAAATTACGAATCTGGCGATACTTATATGCAATTTTGGCATTCGGGGGTCCAGTCGGTGGAAATCTATAACGAACAAATTAACTATGAAAACCCTTTTTTGGCTATGCGGGTTTTTCAGTCCCGCAGGGAGACTGAATTGCTGGGGCAGTGGCACTACCACAAGGAGGTCGAGATGCTGGCTGTCGTCGAGGGAGAACTGGAAGTCTACCTTGAACACGAGGTTGTCCGCATGACGGCAGGCGATGTTCTCCTTATCGGCTCTTCAGAGCTGCACCGTGACCGATCGGCATCCAGTTCCCCCTTGGTCTACTACGTATTTCAGTTTGATCTGGAGCATTATTTTGACGAAAGCGGGATTGCCTATCTCCGATATTTCTCAGAGACTCAATCTGCGCTCAGCAAGCTTAATTATATCTTCCGGGATAATCCGGCCATCCGGGCTGAAATCTTCTCGTACATCAAGGACATCCACATGGAGTGGAAAAATAAGCAGGTCGGCTACGAAATTGCCGTCAGTATTCTGATCAAACGGATCGTACTTACCCTGCTGCGCGGAGATACGGAGAGACTTCTTAATTATGGCAGCAGCACCGATCTCGTCAGGCTGAAGCCCGTATTCGAATATATCGACCGCAATATCGACGGCAAAGTATACGTGGAGGAGGCCAGCAGAGCCGCGAATATCTCCTACTACTATTTTGTCAAATACTTCAAGAAAGTACTCGGCATTTCTTTCATGGATTACGTGAATTCCAAGAAAATTAAGCGGGCGGAGAAAATCCTCCTCACCCAGGATATCAGCGTCGCGCAGGTCGGCGAACAAATCGGCATGTCGAATATGGCGCACTTCTATAAAACCTTTAAGAAAGTGAATCAATGCTCCCCGCATGAATTTCGCAAAAAAATGCTGGAATGGAACCGCTAGTCCCTTTGAAATCTTCTGTCATTCCCAGACAGACAGCTTCTCGGTTCTCGCCTACGCCGCCGGCCTCTGCCCTGTCCGCACCCCTTGCTTGTTGAGGATATCTATATAAAAAAGCCCGGCCGAATTCGGCCGGGCTCTTCCGTTTCAACCGGGCTCTCCAATACGGAATCCTGTCCTGTTCGTATGAATCGTTAAAGGGACCGGCGAACCTGCTGGGCAACCAGCTTATAGCCTACTCCACGGATCGATTCGATCTGTACCGACTGCTGGTTCATCTCCAGCTTCTTGCGGAGCGAACTGACATGCACGTCCACCGTCCGCTGGCCGCCGATATAATCAAACCCCCATACGATGTTCATCAGATCATCGCGAGTGACGACAACGCCGGGACGCTGGACAAGATACAGCAGCACCTCGAACTCCTTCGGACGAAGCGGGATCGATTCTTCTCCGAGATACACTTCATATTTTTCAGGAAAAATCTGAAGATCTCCGAACGAAATGACCTTGTCCGTTGATTTCTTGCCCTCGCTGCCGGGTTCATCCGTATGTGTGCGCCTTAAGACGGCGGCAACCCTGGCAAGCAGCTCCGCAACTCCGAACGGCTTCGTAATATAATCGTCTGCGCCATGCTTCAGACCTTGAACGACTTCTTCCTCCGCGTTGCGGGCCGTCAGAATGACAACCGGCGTCACGTTGCCTTTCTGTCTCAGCTTGGACAGTACTTCAAACCCATTCAATCCTGGCAGCATGATGTCCAGAATGATCAGATCATAAGGCTGCTGCATAGCAGCCTGCAGACCGTCTCCGCCATGATCGACCACCTTGGTTTCATAGCCTTCCTGAGTCAAATTATAAGAAAGCAGCCTTGCGAGTGTAGGCTCATCTTCAATAACCAAAATTTTTTGTGACATCGTGTCCCCCACGCCTTTTAACGTCTTGTACGACTAGTGTAAGCTAATCATACCAGTGAAATGTAAATCTCATGTAAACAAATCATTAAGGCCATGTAAACTATCCGGAAAAACCACGCGCATCTAAGGATGGATGACCGGCAGCTCGATAATAAATTCGGTTCCGGAACCGACTTCGCTTTCCACGCGGATCGTACCCTGATGCATATCGACCAGATGCTTCACAATCGACAGGCCCAGTCCGGTTCCGCCTGAACTGCGGGATCTTGCCTTATCCACCCTGTAGAATCTTTCGAAAATACGCGGCAAATCCTTGCTCGGTATCCCGATTCCGCTGTCTTTAATGCTTATCCGGATACGTTCATCGTCCATACCGCCCTCATGCTCGATCGACTCGGCCTTTACCGATACCGTCCCGCCTTCCGGCGTATAATTGATTCCATTGGCCAAGAGATTAATGAGAATCTGGCTGATCCGGTCTTCGTCCGCTTCCAGATAGAGATTCTCCTCTGCGCTCATGGAAAGGGATATCTTCTTCTTCGCCGCTTCTGACTCCATCATTTGAAGTGATTTTTCAATAATGCTATCCAGGCTCGTAGGCGACAGCTGGAGAGGGATGCGTTTGGACTCGATTTTGGATAATTCCAGAATATCCCCAACCAGTCTGTTCAACCGTTCGCTCTCATCAAAAATAATTTGCAGGAACGACTTCGCGGTCTCGCGGTCGTCAAGTGCGCCCGCCAGCAGCGTTTCGGAGAAGCCTTTTACGGCTGCAATCGGCGTCTTGAGCTCATGGGATACATTCGCGACAAACTCGCTGCGCATCCGCTCCAGACGGCGGATCGCGGTAATGTCGTGCAGGACGACAAGCACGCCCGACCATTCCCCGCCCGCCTGCAGAATCGGGCTCAGACTAATTTCCAGAATCCGCTCAACCGGATAGTAGAAAATCTTTTCTTCGCGGATATATTTATTCGTTTCTATACATTCCTGAATTAGCTTCGTCAATTCGAACTGCTGCTTGGCTTCATTATATTTCTTTCCGTACAGTTCACTCGAAGAGAAACCCAGAATATCTTCAACAGATCTGTTTACGAGTACGATCCGCTGATCCTTATCCACCATCAGAATACCGCTGCCCATATTCTCCAGGACACCTTTAAGTCGTCCCTCATGCTCCAGAATCCGGTTCATCTGCATCTGCAGGCTGTCCGCCATCCGGTTAATCGCCTGGCCCAGCTGCCCAACCTCATCCAGGCTTTGAGTTTCGACTCGTGCTTTGTAATTACGGTTCGTAATCTGCTGAGCGACTTGAGTAATATTCTCAATCGGCCGCGTCAAACCTCTGGCAATCCGGTAACTGATTATGCCTGCTGCTGCGAACAATATAAGCAGTCCGGTGAGCAGGAACAGCCACAGATGGCGGAGTGTCTGCTCCACCTGCTCCAGACTAATCGCAAGCCGCAGGTATCCGCTCACTTCACCTCTGCCGTCTTTTACAGGTATCGCCGCATACAGCATATTCCGCTCCAGCGTATTGCTGTGACGGATGGTATAACCCGCGCCTTCCTTCATAGCTTGAGTGATTTCGGCCCGATTCATGTGATTATCCATTTCTGCCGGATTCTCATCTGAATCTCCCAGAACCTGACCGTCCTCCCGGATATAAGTGACACGCGCTTCCGTATATTGCTTCAGTCGCTGTGCCTGCTGCGTGTAATAAGGAATCAGGAACTCTTCCTCACCCGCACGGTTCCAGTCGCCCATTGTTTCCATGACGCGAAGCTCGCGTACGAGGTTGCTCTCCAGCTCTTTTATATGGGAGTCCTCAAGCAGCTTCGCCATAAACACACCGGCGATCAGCATGGAGCCTCCGATCATGATCATAAGAATAACAGTTAATCGGACACGAAATTTATGCATCGGTACTCTTCACTCCAAACGTCGGGATCATCTTTTTTTGCGAGCGTCTGCCTCAATAGCTCTCGTTCTTTACACCGTATTTGCAGACACACAAAATCTATCTTAAGTGTAAGCTCCCGCCGCGGGCAACAAAAGTAAAGATTATGTAAATGGCAAGAAAACCGGAAGCGAATTGCCTCCGGCTTCCTTATATACAGAACTTTTTAGTCAACGTATAAGTCCGATTCCCAATCTTACCAATTATTAAATGAATACCGGCTCTTTAAATTGCTCCAGCTTCTGCAGGGAATTCTTCTCCACATCCGCATGCAGACTGTTACCGTGAGAGTCCATCGTCACAATCGCGGCGAAGCCTTCCGTCTCCAAGTGCCACATGGCTTCCGGAATACCGAATTCCATAAAGTCTACACCCTCAACCTTCTTAAAACATCTCGCATAGTATTGCGCCGCGCCGCCGATCGCATTCAAATACACACCGCCATGCTCGTTAAGAGCGGCGAGCGTTTTGGGCCCCATACCGCCTTTGCCGATGACAGCGCGGATGCCGAACTTCTTAATAATATCTCCCTGGTAAGGCTCTTCCCGGATACTGGTTGTCGGACCTGCCGCCCGGACTTGCCAGTTGCCTGCCTGGTCTTTGCTCATTACCGGACCGCAGTGATAGATGGCGGCGCCGCTGAGATCCACCGGAGCATCGTGGTCCATCAAGTATTTGTGCAGCGCGTCACGGCCTGTGTGCATCGTACCGTTAATGATGACCACATCGCCTACTTTCAGCTCACGGATTTGCTCTTCGCTGATCGGAGTCTGAAGAACAATTTCGCGCTGCCGAGCAGGCGCTTCCGCTTGTACGGCAGCTGCGATTGCCGGGGACGGAGCTTCTTCCACCGGTGCCGCTTGATCGAGCGCCGCGTTTTCCATCGGAACTTCGGAGCCGCGCTCGTAAGACCATTCGCGGATCTCACCTGTCACAGCATCCAGGACGACACCTTGACGGCGGTATGCCCAGCAGTTATAGGCTACGGATACGAAGAAGCTCGCCGGCAGACGGTTCATGACTCCGACTTTACAGCCGAGTAAGGTCACTTGTCCGCCGAAGCCCATTGTTCCGATTCCGAGCTTGTTGGCATTCTCCATCACATAATCTTCCAGCTTGCGCAGATCCTCATTCGGATTCACATCATCCAGCTTGCGGAAAAGCTGATGCTTGGCAAGCTCATAGCCCGTGGTCCGGTCGCCGCCGATGCCGACGCCGATAACCCCTGCGCTGCATCCTTGACCTTGAGCCTGATACACGGAATGCATCACGCATTTGCGGATGCCGTCGAGATCCCGGCCGGCTTTGCCGAGGCCCGGAATTTCAGCAGGCAGGCTGTACTGGATGTTCTTGTTCTCGCAGCCGCCGCCTTTTAGAATAAGTTTAACTTCAATATCGTTACGTTCCCACTGCTCGAAGTGAATCACCGGGGTACCGGGTCCCAGGTTGTCGCCTGTATTCTCCCCAGTAAGCGAATCGACCGAGTTCGTGCGAAGCTTGCTGTCTTTGGTCGCTTGCGCCACCGCTTCACGGATTTGACGCTTCATCGTGATTTGGTCAGCTCCAACCGGACAGTGTATAATAAACGTAGGCATTCCCGTATCTTGGCAAATCGGAGATACGTTGGCTTCCGCCATACCAATATTCTGAGCGATCGTACTCAGCGAAAGCGCTGCTCGGGTTCCTTGATCCTCCAGAGTTCGGGCATGGCGAATCGCCCGGCGAACGTCTGCAGGAAGGTTCGTGGATGTTTCCACGATCAGGTCATATACACTTTGTAGAAACTGCTGCATGGTGTTGATCTCCTCTCCTCTGGTCACATCTTACGAGTCTGCATCCCGGAACCTGTCCAGGAAAACTCATTATTCCAATACTTTAATTATACCACACTGTTATCACCGCTTGTCATCAAGGATAATAGAAACAAGGAGCATATCCATCCATGCACAAACGACTTATTAGTGCCCTGCTTTTTTCCGTGATCGGACTGGGCGCACTGCTTGTACCCACCCAGGCCGAGAGGAACCAGGTGCTGTACCGGGACCAGGTGGCTGTCTTGATGTACCATCATATTCACGATGCGGATACAAGCACGAGCACCATTACTAGCCAGCTCTTCCGGGATCAATTGCAATTCTTACTCAGCAAAGGCTACCATTTTATTTCGCTGCAAGAATTCAAGCAGTATATGGACGGCGCTACGGTGCCCGATAATGCCGTACTCGTCACCTTTGACGATGGATACGAGAGCGTCTACAAGAACGCCTATCCGATTCTGCGGGAGCTTCGCATTCCCGCCGTCAACTTCATGATTACGGATTCGCTTGCCGATCCGAAGTCCACGTATATCCCGTCCATGTCCGCAGAAGAACTCGCCCGCATGTCCAGGGAAACGAACTTCATGGAAGTCCAGTGCCATACGGACGGTTCGCACCGTAAGCTTCCTAATGGGGAAGCTGCACTTGTCGGACGGGACACACTGGACGGCAGAAGCGAGACGGATGCCGAGTACCGCACCAGGATATCGGCGGATGCGAATGCTTGCGCGAACAAGCTGGAGCCCCTTCAGGACCTTCCTGTAGATACGGTCGCTTATCCTTATGGCATCATCAATGAGGAGGGAGCCGATTTGTTCCGCCGGGCAGGCTTCAATTACGGCTTTACCATCATCCCGCAGATGGCAACTCGGGAAGCGGACCCTATGCGCATTCCGCGCATCAATGCCGGCAGCCCGTGGATTACCCCGGAGAGGCTTCATACGATGCTGAAGCGCAGGACAGTATCCCGGCCGGACGCATTCGCCGCAGTCGACCTGGCCGATGCCGCATCCAGGCTGGGCGGAACTGTTGTCGATGACGGCAGCTCTATTCTTGTCCGGCTCGGCGACAGGTCCTTGACCGGCAATGTCGGGAGCAAGCTGTTCACATCCGGCGAGGGCAACGTTCAGCTGCAAGAACCTATCCGCAGGGAGCAGTCCGTACTTCGGATTAATCTTCCCGACCTACAGAAGCTGCTCGGGCGTGAGATTACCTACAACCGCAGAAGCGGCTATATCTATTGGCGGGAACAGCCCCTAATCAGGCAGGCCCAATCAGAAACGCCCTCAGGTCCATAACGGCCTGGCAGGACTGGAATCCAGACCCGTACGATCCGGTACACCCGATGCATCGGATCGTACCGCGTTGTGCCGGACACTCGTCATTACGTTACGGCTGCGGCGATTCTCATCCAGTCAAGTCATTTACTTGTATGCTGCTTTCCTGCAGGAAACTTCTGGATTCCGCCATCCGTACAAATTCATGCTGAACCGCGCAACCGCTGCTTGCGTACGGTTCACACCACCTATACACATACCAGTAGAAGCGGGAAGGAGCACTTTCATGTCTGATATGGAATCAGAGCATCATTTCTTCGCGTATTTGTATCGGCTGCGTTATATACAGCGGTGGAGTCTTATGCGCAGCACGGTATATGAGAATGTCGCCGAGCATTCGTATCATGTATCCCTGCTCACTCACGTGCTGTGCACCATCGGCAATGAAGTATTCGGCAAACAGCTGCCGACCGAGAGAGCGGTGTCCTTGGCATTGTTCCATGATGCCACGGAAGTCATTACCGGCGACATTCCGACGCCGGTCAAACACCACAATCCGCACATTCTGCGGAATTTCCGCGAGATCGAGCAGCTTGCGGCAGACAAGCTGCTTACCATGATCCCTGGCGAGCTCAGAAGCACCTATGAGCCGCTCATATGCGGCCCGGCTGATCCAGAGCTCGCCAGGATCGTCAAAGCCGCAGATCTGCTTGACGCCTACTTGAAATGCACGGCCGAACTGTCAGCCGGCAACCGGGAGTTCGGCACCGCCAAGAAACAGATCGAGCAGTCCATCTCAGAGCTGGATATGCCCGAAGTGAATTACTTCCTCACCCGGCTCGCCCCCAGCCTCGAGAAAACGCTTGATGAGCTGTCCGAATAACGGACAGCTTTTTTGTATGCTTTTATAAGCAAAATCCGCAAAATCCATATCGCTAAGCATACGCATACGATCCTATCTGCCCGGTGCCGGGGCCAAGCAACTCCCGTACTGCATCTGCAGACAACAGAAAAGAGCCGAATCGGCTCTTCTCTGTTGAGTACTATTTATGGATCGCAACGTGACCCATCCATTAAGCGCCTGTTACGACTTTGATTACGCTGCGAACGGAATCAGCGGACTTGTCGAGTGCTGTTTTCTCCTCGCCCGTCAGTTCGAGTTCAAATACTTTTTCGATTCCTTTTGCGCCAAGCAGAGTCGGAACGCCCATGAACAGACCGTCATAGCCGTATTCGCCTTGCAGAAGAGCGATTGCAGGAATGATACGCTTCTTATCTTTCAGGATCGCTTCGGCCATTTGAACCAGAGAAGCTGCAGGAGCATAGTAGGCGCTGCCGTTACCGAGCAGGTTAACGATTTCGCCGCCGCCTGTACGAGTACGCTGTACAATCGCTTCGATACGCTCAGCAGGGATCAGCTTCTCGATCGGAATACCGCCTACGTTGGAATAACGTACGAGCGGCACCATGTCGTCGCCGTGGCCGCCAAGAACGAAGCCGCGGACATCTTCCACCGAGACGTTCAGCTCTTGAGCGATGAATGTGCAGTAACGTGCCGTATCCAGCACGCCGGATTGGCCGATTACACGCTCTTTTTCGAATCCGAGCGCCTCGTAAGCCACATAAGTCATCGCATCTACCGGGTTACTGAGGATAATCACGATGGAGTCCGGACAATGCTGCTTAACGTTCTCACAAACGGATCTTACAATGCCTGCATTGGTATTCACAAGGTCATCACGGCTCATGCCGGGCTTACGCGCAATACCCGCAGTAATAATTACGATATCGGAACCGGCTGCATCTTCATAAGAAGACGTACCCACGATGTTGCTGTCGAAGCCTTGAACCGGGCTTGCCTCCATCATGTCGAGAGCTTTACCTTTTGTCGGGTTTTCTAGTTGTGGGATATCGACGAGCACGACGTCACCCAGTTCCTTTTGAGCCAGCATAAGAGCTGTTGTCGCTCCCGTAAAACCTGCACCTACAACCGTAATTTTATTGCGGCGAATAGCCATAATTGTGAAACCTCCTGTTCATTTATCTTCCGTTTCATGAAAGGTAAGCGTGTATTTGGTAACAAGGGTCTGAAGTCCACAAATACTTAGAAGGACACAGCCGGGCTGACCCGGCCTGTCCCTCGAAGTTGTCCATCGTAAAGCGTTGTTATCTATTAGCCCATGTGCTTGATGATTGCGTCACCGAACTCGGAGCATTTGATTTTAGTAGCGCCATCCATCAGACGTGCGAAGTCGTAAGTAACGGTCTTAGCGTCGATAGCGGACTCGATACCTTTATAGATCAGGTCAGCCGCTTCCTGCCAGCCCAGGTGCTCAAGCATCATTACGCCGGACAGAATTACCGAACCCGGGTTAACTACGTCAAGACCAGCGTATTTCGGAGCTGTACCATGAGTCGCTTCGAAGATTGCGTGTCCTGTCACATAGTTAATGTTAGCTCCAGGTGCGATACCGATACCGCCAACTTGTGCTGCCAGTGCATCGGACAGGTAGTCGCCGTTCAGGTTCAAAGTTGCGATCACTTCGAAATCGGTCGGACGAGTCAGAACTTGCTGCAGAGCGATGTCGGCAATCGCATCTTTCACGATGATTTTGCCTGCATCTTCAGCTTCTTTCTGAGCCTGGTTAGCAGCGTCTGTACCTTTCTCTTCTTTGATTTTATCGTATTGTGCCCAAGTGAATACTTTATCGCCGAACTCCTGCTCAGCAAGCTCGTATCCCCAGTTCTTGAAAGCACCTTCGGTAAATTTCATGATGTTACCTTTATGAACGATCGTTACGCTCTTACGGCCATGCTTGATTGCATATTCAATCGCAGCACGGATCAGACGCTGGGAACCTTCTTTGGAAACCGGCTTAATACCGATACCGGAAGTTTCAGGGAAACGGATTTTGTTAGCGCCCATTTCCTTTTGCAGGAACTCGATCACTTTCTTCACTTCAGCAGAACCTTCTTGGTACTCGATACCTGCATAGATGTCTTCTGTGTTCTCACGGAAAATAACCATGTCTACGAGTTCAGGATGCTTCACAGGTGAAGGTACGCCGTTGAAATAACGAACAGGACGCAGGCAAGTGTACAGATCCAGCTCTTGACGAAGCGCAACGTTCAGGGAACGGATACCGCCGCCTACTGGCGTAGTCAGAGGGCCTTTGATGGCTACGATATACTCGCGGATAGCTTCGAGCGTATCGTTCGGCAGCCAGCTGTTATATTGGTTGAATGCTTTCTCACCGGCAAAAACTTCATACCAAGCGATTTTCTTCTCGCCATTGTAGGCTTTCTCTACTGCTGCATCCAGAACGCGCTGGGAAGCCGCCCAGATGTCAGGACCGGTTCCGTCACCTTCGATAAATGGAATGATCGGGTTATTCGGAACGTTCAGCTTACCGTTCTCAATTGTGATGGACTGACCTTCAGTTGGCAGTGCATAGCTTTCAAATTTCGGCATAATAAAAATCCTCCTAATCGATAATGGGTTATATGGGAGCAAAGGCTCTGTGCGGACGCACATAGAAGCCGGATTACCGGGCAAGGGAAAAAAACGGGTCCCTGTTATGTAAGCCCGTTGCCGGCCAGTAATTAACGTTCGTTGATCGGAACATACTTCTGATTCGTAGGGCCTGTGTATTCGGCGCGCGGACGGATCAGGCGGTTGTTATCGTACTGCTCAAGAATGTGCGCTGTCCATCCGGATGCGCGGCTGATCGCGAAGATCGGTGTAAACAGGTCACGAGGAATACCAAGTGTCGTATACACAGACGCGGAATAAAAGTCTACGTTAGGCTTCAATCCTTTGAGGCTCGTTACAAGCTCATCGATTTGAATGGACATTTGATACCATTTGCCAAGACCCGTAGATTGTGTCAGCTGCTGGGACATCTTCTGGAGATGCTTCGCACGCGGATCGCCGTTCTTATAAACACGGTGTCCGAAGCCCATGATTTTCTCTTTGTTCTCCAGCTTACGGTTGATGTAAGGAACAACGTTCTCCACTTCACCGATATCTTCGAGCATGGCCATAACCGCTTCATTCGCTCCTCCGTGCAGAGGTCCTTTAAGAGCGCCGATAGCCGATGTGATGCCGGAATACATATCTGTCAAGGTTGCCACGGTTACACGAGCCGCAAAAGTGGAAGCATTGAGTTCATGGTCTGCATGAAGGACAAGCGCCTTATCCAGTGCCGTGATAGCGGTTTCATCGGGTTCCTTGCCCGTAAGCATATAAAGAAAGTTTGCTGCAAGAGACGGCAATCCTTTGGAGGCGACAGGTTCTTTGCCTTCACGGATGCGCGCAAATGCGGCAATGAGGGTAGGGATTTGCGCCTGCAGCTTAATCGCCTTGCGGACGTTAGCTTCACGGCTCATATCATTCGCTTCGTCATCATATAGGGCTAGGCTGGATACAGCCGTACGAAGTGCTGCCATGGAATTTGTATCTTTGGGATACAATTTAATTTGTTCAAGTACCTGATCCGGAATGGCAGAACTCGCATTTAAGTCGCTGCGAAGCTGATCCAATTCGGATTGATTAGGCAATTTACCGAACCAAAGCAGGTAGATGACTTCTTCAAAGGAGGCGTTTTCAGCCAAATCATCGATATCTAATCCGCGATAAGTTAACACACCGTCCACGATGGAGCTTATCGACGATGTTGTCGCAACAATACCTTCCAAGCCTTTGGTAGCTGTCATGGAAAACCTCTCCTTATTTCACTGGATTGACAAAAACTGCAGTACTCTTCCTTCTAATAATAAAGTATTTTGACCATTAAGTGAACAAAAGCGCCATAAAACTTCATTATCACTCTCATAAATAAACCTTCTTGAAAATCCGGACGCTTGCTCTCTGTTTGTGGTCAAAGCTCTGTATTGATACAATTAGAGCGTGCAAAATTTCGTCATTTTTTATCATACCACATATTCGATAAACTTTCTCAACCTCCGGGGGACTAACTTATGAAAAACATTCGCTACGGCATTATCGATATCGGCTCTAACTCGGTGCGGCTTGTCATTTACGAGCTGGCACCTTCGGGTGCCTATCGCATTCTTCACGAGACTAAAGAAACAGCGCGCCTTGCCGAACGCATTGGTGCAGACGGGGCCATGACTGAGGACGGAATCCTCTCTGTCGTCCCTCTGCTCCGCAGGTTCCGGCGGATCTGTGATGTCTATGAAACCGATCACGTGAAAGCTGCCGCGACCGCGGCCATCCGCAATGCGGTTAATTCGGCCGACATTGCCCGGGAGCTTACGGAACGAACCGGCATCCTCATCGAAGTGCTTCCCGGAGAAGAAGAAGCGCGGCTCGGATTCCTCGGGGTCGTAAACACCCTCGATATTCCCGATGGTTTTATCGTAGATATCGGCGGCGGCAGCACAGAGATTACGCTGTTTCTCGGCCGCAAACGGGTGGACAGCGTATCCTTCCCGTTCGGCGCAGTCACGGCCGCCCGGGAATACACGCCCGGCGGAGTCGTCCGGCAGGAGCGGATCCGCGATCTGCGGCTGCTCCTCGGACAGGCCATAGACCAGCATCCCTGGATCGGCAGCGCACGCGCTCTGCCGCTGGTCTGTCTGGGCGGCGCCGGCCGTGCGCTGGCCAAGCTGATCCAGAAGCGGACGGATTATCCTCTTCCGGTTATGCACAATTTCGAGCTGCAGGCGGAAGATCTCAGAGAGTACGCTGATCTCCTCCCTTCGCTTCCCATCGAGAAGCGCAAGAAGCTCGACGGCATGTCCAAAGGCCGAGCGGACATTATTGTTACCGGCGTCGTCCTGCTGCAGGCCATATACCAGCGTCTGGACGCCTCCAGGCTGATAGTCAGCAGTGCAGGCCTCAGGGACGGCCTCTACTTCGAAGCGGCTATGGGAGACCGCCTGCCGATTGAAGACGTACTCCGCTTCAGCATAGAGAATATGATGAACCTGTACACCCCGCAGCCTCACGATTATGTGCGCAGAGCCGCGGCCCATGCCGCCATCCTGTTCGATGCGGTAGCGCCCGCCTCCCCTCTGCTCCAGCCTCGTCACCGCTCGCTTCTGGAGGCGTCCGCCCTTATGCAGCGGATCGGCTTTGCCATCAGCAGCTATCAGCATGCGCGGCATACCTTTCACATGATTACAGAGTCGCGCATTGACGGCTTAAGTCATAGAGAGACGATCCTGTGCGCCATGATCGCCACATTCAAGAACTCCAAGCGCACCCGACAGCAGGCTCTGCCGTTCGAGAAACTTCTGCACCAGTCAGATGTGGAATGCGCCGTGAAATTGGGTTCCCTCCTCCGGTTGGCCTCTTCCTTGGACTATGGAGAGACAGGCAATATATCCGGACTGAAAGTAGAGATCACAGGGTCCTGTCTTCATCTGAATCTGAGCCTGAGAGAACAGGACCCTTCGGAACTCCTTCATATAGAGGAGACGGCGGCAGAGTTCGCCAAATACTGGCCTTACAAGGCTTTCGTACAAAGCTCCCGCTCCTGACTCGCGGTTCCTTTATGAATCCGTACACAGCGCTAATCCAGCTTAACCAGCCGGTCCATTTCTTTCTACCTGAGTGGAAGCTCACCCCCGCCCTTCATGAAAAACAAACGGGCACGTAGCATCCGTCCATCCGGTTTTTGCTGATAAGCCCTAAGTTGTTCCTCTGACTCTGCTAATCTGATACAAAAACCATCAGCCGACCAGATTCACTAGAGCCGTTTTGAGGGTATGTTTAGTAAGCAGCCCCATCTACACATAATGAAAGAATGCAGATTCTTTCCGTCCTGCAGATTCCTGCTCTTACATACAGGAGCGTACCCTCCTGAACATCGATACACATCCAATGAGCCATCTGACTATCGTTGCGATTGTCCAGAATCTCATCCGCATGAGAAAGAGGAAGCCAAATGAGAGTATTCAATCCCTATCTGCTGCATCAAATTTTCCGCGGAGCCCTGGTGGCAGCGCTGCTATACTTCGGCTGGTGGGCAGCACGTTACGTAACCCCGCTCGTATATCCGTTCATACTCGGATGGCTGCTTGCTTATCTGCTTAACCCTGTCATCAATCTGCTGCAGCGACGAGCCAAATTCCCGCGCTGGTTATCCGTCACCACGGTTATTTTGATTCTCATTGCACTGACCGTCACTGCAGTGACTTTGCTGGTTACCAAAGTGATCGTAGAACTCGGCGCTCTTGCCGTTAATTTGCAGAACAACATCAATACATGGGGAGATAAGGCAGCCAACTTCTGGAACTCCTCCTGGTTTCAGGGGGTTATAGGCCAACTGAATAATTTTATGAAAAGCAACAATCTTGACCTGAGCACCAATTTGAGTTCGGTGACCGGAACGGTTGCAGACTTCAGCTCCAATGCTGTGAAGGCCATCGTTAACTCCCTGATCAGTATCGTTCAATCCCTGCCCAACATTGCAACCGTGGCCATCATCGTCCTGCTTGCGACCTTTTTTATCAGCAAAGACTGGTACTTGATTGTAATGCGTTATACCGCAATTATCCCCGAAACGGCCCGCAAAGCCGTGCGCTTAATAAGCGGCGACCTGCACAAGGCTCTTTTCGGCTTTCTCAAAGCTCAGCTCATCCTTGTCTCTTTGACCGCCTTAGCGGTTATTATAGGTCTGCTGATTCTGCGGGTTGACTA
Organism: Paenibacillus lutrae; assembly: GCF_009757775.1. Lineage (GTDB taxonomy): Bacteria > Bacillota > Bacilli > Paenibacillales > NBRC-103111 > Paenibacillus_F > Paenibacillus_F lutrae. Next base: position 155,451 of record NZ_RHLK01000008.1, on the reverse strand, counting down.
CGCCATTACGATCGGCCTGCTGATCGGGCTGTGTGATCTGATGCCTTACCTCGGTACGGGAGCGGTCATGGTCCCCTGGATCATTTACGCCTTCTTCTCGGGCAATGTCTATCTGGGGATAGGCTTATCCGTCCTGTACGGCTTAATCGTCATCGTAAGGCAGATTATGGAGCCCAAAGTACTGGCTTCCAGTGTCGGTCTGGATCCGCTGGCCGCCCTGATCGCCCTGTTCGTGGGACTAAAGCTCTTCGGCTTTATCGGCCTTATTCTCGGCCCCGTACTTATGGTCGTTATGACCGCCATCTACCGTGCCCATGTTTTTCATGACATTGTCACTTACATCAAAAAAGGCTCCGAAGCGAACGCAGAAGTTCGCTGACGGGCCTTTTTTTTGATATATAACGATAAGTCCTTGCGTCTGTTAACTCATTAGCGCCGGTTGATGAACGTAAAATTACCGCCGCGCATCAGTTTCTGCAGCAGGTACACCATCCCCACCTTAAAAAGAGGGCGGGTGAACGGAAGAATGAGCAGAACCCCGACCAGATCCGTCAGAAATCCCGGAATAATCAGCAGCAGACCGCCAATGAAAAAGCTTAGGCTGTCGATGATCGAATCCGCCGGATTCTGAATTACCGTCACTTGGCTTTTTCTATAAGAGCTTATTCTGCGGGCTTCTCTTTTGACCAATAAAGCTCCGATTAGAGCGGTCACAAGAATCCATGTGAATGTAAACCAGCCCCCGGCGAGACTCACCATACCAATAAGCAGCGCAATCTCAAGAACAGGAACCAGCAGGATTACAGCGAGTACCTTACGCAACAACGGTCATCAACCTCCTTGCAGCCATCGATATAAATCCGGTGCTTCTCTATTTATACGTACAGGCTTCCAAGAAAGATTCACCCAAACGTGGCGGGTTGTCCCGGTAACAAGCAGTTGCTCCTGCCGGCGGACCTCATAGCCGAATTCAAGTTTTACCGGACTTTGCTCAACAATACGCGCAGCAAGGGTAATTTCATCGTCATACCGGGCCGGACTGATGTACTTGAGCTCTGCTCCGACAACCGGAAGCATCAGACCCAGATCCTCTATTGTTTTGTAGGTAAAACCTTTACTACGGATATACTCCGTCCTTGCGATTTCAAGCCAGGTCAAATAGTTCGCATGGTAAACCACGCCCATTTGATCGGTCTCCTGGTACCGGACTCTGAGTGTTTGCGTAAACCACTCCTGCCCGGTAGCCGCTTCATTCTCCTTCATACAAACAACCTCCATGTGCTGTATTCACCTTATGTTGTACCGCTGCTCCCGCACCGATCCTTATCTGCAAAAAAGAGTGAATTCGCACCTGCGAATCCACTCCTCTCTTTAGAATAAGCCGGCAGAGCCAGCTCTACTTTCCAAACTCAAAACTTAAAGTACACGTGCACGCCCGGAGTAAACAATGCCAACTTCCGGATAAATCGTGACTTCGATATCGTCTTTGATCAGCTCGACAGCACGATCCACACCTACGATAACCGGGATTCCAAGGCTCAGAGCCACTACCGCAGCGTGCGATGTAATTCCGCCGACTTCCGTAATCAGTCCGGCGGCACGTTCGATTGCCGGCATGTATTCCTTGTCCGTGGTACGGGTGACGAGAATGGCGCCGTCTTTCATCTTGCTCACCGCTTCATCCGCCGTTTCAGCTGTAACAACAATGCCTTGGGCATGCTGCGTACCGATCCCTGTACCTCTGGCGATCATCTCGCCAACCTGATGAACTTTCATCAGGTTCGTTGCGCCTGCGTTGCCGATCGGCACTCCAGCCGTGATGATGACGATGTCTCCGAGATCGACGTGGCCTTCACGGATGCTTGCATCTACTGCCTGCTCGAAGAGCTCGTCCGTAGTCTGGGCATTCTCATGGAGAAGTACAGGCTGAACGCCCCATACCAGGTTCAAACGGCGCATGATATGACGGTTGCGGGTTACGGCTACGATTGGGGCTTTAGGGCGATACTTGGAAACCATTCTCGCCGTATAACCGCTCTCGGTAGCTGTGATGATCGCTTTGGAATCCAGCTCAAGCGCAGCATTCGTTACGGACTGGGAAATCGATTCCGTTACGGAAGTCTGGAGCGCCTGCGCCTGACGTACGAACAGTTCACGGTAATCCAGTGCCTGCTCCGCGCGCTCTGCAATACGTGCCATCGTCAGAACGGCTTCAACCGGGTATTTACCTGCCGCTGTTTCACCTGACAGCATAACCGCATCGGAACCGTCAAATACGGCATTGGCTACGTCACTGGACTCAGCGCGGGTAGGACGCGGGTTGCGCTGCATGGAGTCAAGCATCATCGTCGCGGTAATGACCGGTTTACCGACAAGATTACATTTCTTAATCATATGCTTCTGTACGATCGGCACATCTTCCGGCGGGATCTCGACGCCGAGGTCTCCACGAGCTACCATCAGGCCGTCCGATACTTCCAGAATTTCGTCCAGGTTGTCTACGCCTTCCTGGTTCTCGATCTTCGAGATAATCTGAATATGAGAAGCGTTGTGACGCTCCAGCAGTTCACGGATTTCCAGTACATCGCTTGCTTTACGAACAAAAGAAGCCGCAATAAAGTCGATGCCCTGCTCGATTCCGAAAATAATATCGTTCGCGTCTTTTTCCGTGATACCCGGCAAGGATATGCTTACACCCGGAACGTTTACGCCTTTTTTGCTCTTGATAGGGCCGCTGTTTACGATCCGGCACTTAATATCCGGTCCGTTTACTTCTTCTACAGTAAGGCCGATCAGACCGTCATCAATCAGAATAATGCAGCCTGGGGTTACGTCATTTGCAAGGCCGTCATAAGTTACGGACACGCGTTCACGGTCACCGAGAATTTCTTCTGTTGTAAGAGTAATCGTATCGCCCGCGATTAGCTCGATAGGCTCTTCCTTCAGCTTGCCAAGCCGGATTTCCGGTCCTTTGGTGTCCAGAAGAATGGAGACATTACGGTCGCCAAGCTCTTCACACGCTGCACGGATATTCTTGATCCGATTGCCGTGTTCTTCAAAATCGCCATGAGAAAAGTTCAGTCTCATGACGTTCATTCCCGCTTCGATCAGCTTCTTGAGGTTTTCCTTCGATTCGCTTGCCGGTCCTATGGTACATACAATTTTTGTCTTACGCATGATTACCCTCCTGAGTGAATGTATATCTGCCGATTTGTCTGAATTTCTCGTATCTTTCGTCTTTTAATTCTTCTGCGGACATGGCTAACAGCGGCTGCAGATGCTCCAGAATCGCCGACTTTATATGTGTGGACTGGAGCTCTAAATCACGATGGGCGCCTCCCTGAGGTTCAGGAACAATTCCATCGATAACACCCAGCTCCGCAATTTGTTTGGCTGTGATTTTCATAGCTTCTGCCGCCTGCAGTGATTTGGTAGCATCGTTGTACAGGATCGCTGCGGCCCCTTCAGGGCTGATGACTGAATAGATCGCATTCTCAAGCATCAGAACCCGGTTGCCCAGCCCCAGCGCCAATGCTCCGCCGCTTCCGCCTTCACCGATCACGATGCAGACGATAGGCACGCGAAAGCCGGCCATAGCCAGCAGATTCCGGGCTATAGCTTCACCCTGGCCGCGCTCTTCCGCAGCATTCCCGGGATAAGCCCCCTTGGTATCGATAAACGTAATGATAGGCCGGCGAAACTTGTCCGCCTGACGCATCAGACGAAGCGCTTTACGAAATCCTTCGGGATGAGGGCACCCGAAATTACGGGCAATATTGTCCTTCGTGTCCTTCCCTTTCTGATGCCCGACCACTGTAACAGCCAGCCCGTCCAGTTTGGCGACACCGCCTACAATAGCCAGATCATCCCCGTACAAACGGTCCCCGTGAAGCTCAACAAAATCAGTAAAAATCGTTTGTATGTAATCGATTGTAGTCGGACGCTGCGTATGTCTGGCCAGCTGCATCTTCTCCGAGGCGGATATCGTCGTATACAGCTCTTCTTCGAGCTGCTTGTAACGTTCCTCCAGCCGCTTGATTTCTTCGGTGAAATCGATGTTCTTATCTTCTCCGAATTTCTTAAGCTCATCAATTTTGCTGCGCAGTTCCACTAACGGCTGCTCAAATGACATTTCACTCGCCATAATTCGCATCCCCCTTTCCTGCATGCAGATCAAGCAGCTTGGTCAATGTAGCACGAAGATCCTTGCGGGCTACGACCTTATCAAGCTGTCCATGCTGGAGGTTGAATTCCGCAGTCTGAAAATTATCCGGCAGTTTCTGCTTGATTGTCTGCTCAATAACACGGCGGCCTGTAAAACCGAAAGAGGTCGCAGGCTCCGCTATAATAATATCTCCAAGCATGGCAAAACTGGCCGATACACCACCGAATGTCGGATCCGTAATGACCGAGATAAACAGACCGCCCGATTCATCCAGACGGGAGATAGCCGCACTCGTTTTGGCCATTTGCATGAGGCTCAGAATACTTTCCTGCATACGGGCCCCGCCCGAAGTCGAGAACAGAACCAACGGGTAGTTTTTCTGTACAGCGTTTTCAATAGCGCGCGTTAATTTCTCCCCGACAACAGAACCCAAAGATCCGCCCATAAAATCAAAGCTCATCGCTCCGAATACGACCGGATAGCCTCCGATGGTTCCTTCCCCGGTCACAATCGCATCTTTCAGCCCTGATTTATCCTTTGCTTTGCTCAGTTTGGCTTCATAATCCGGAAATTGAAGGGGGTCCTCCGAAACCATGTTGTCATCGTACTCGAACAGACGGCCCTCGTCGAGAGTCATCGCCACACGTTCAAGCGCGTTTAGTTTGTAATGATAATTGCAGGATGTACATACTTTCAAATTCTTCTCAAGCTCTTTGCTGTATTGAATCGTTCCGCAGCGCGGACATTTATTCATCAGCCCTTCGGGTATTTCGCGTTTCGTTTTTTCAGAAGGGATGGTTGCATATTTGCGTTTTTGAAAAAGATCCTTTAACACATTCGCACCTCTTTGGCTTACAATATCCGCTCCAGCTATTCATCCATGCAGGCGTCAGTTCAATAACGCCCCTGCAGCCGCTGCGGTCAGCGATGTAAAATGGTGTTGAGCACTTCCTGTACCTCTTCCACTTCACCCTCAGGAACCACGATTTCAAACTGGTTTTTGGTCATGTTGATCGCCCGGATTTGGACCAGAAAACCCTCCTCCGACAAACTTTGTTTAATACGCTCCGCGATTTTGGGAGTGGGGGCGATATAAATCACGGTCCACACGAAATATATACCTCCTCAAGATTGCCCGGGTTATAAATGAATGCCCAACAATCGATGGCGCTGCAGCGCGCTTAAACGACTTTCCGTTCTCTCAAGTCTATACAATGGAATAATGATAACACAACCTTTCTTTTTACCGCAAGGAAGGGTTGTTTACTTCATCGGGCTTGAGAACGGGTTCAGCGCAGCCAACTGCCCTACAGGAACGGTATAACCCACAATCTTATCCGGCAAAAAAAGACTCCCCACACACCCGAAGGCTGTGCTGAAGTCTCCGGATTTCTTGAGCACCCAAGAACGAGAGAAAGATTCTACTCTGCTATATACTCTCGTATAGCCTGGTTGGTTTCAGACTTTATATAACCGCTCTCCTGAACGAAAAGAAGCCACTATACATACCGGGGTATAATCAGCTTGCCGGGCACCTCTTCTTGATGGCAGCGCAGCGACAAATTCCGCTATAATCCGAGAACAGCTCCACCGGGTCCATCTTCTACCCGTTCCCCGGGATAGCAGGCCGCCGGCTGATTCTGATGGGCGATTCTCGCGGAAGCTGCAGCCGCCAGAGCGGCAATCAGATCGTCGAGGAACACATGGATTTGCTGCGGATGATCCTTCAAAGCACGGATAATGCCGGACTTCTGCTTATCCAGATAACCGAAACTGGTAAGACCTATCATTCCGTACACATGAACAATTCCAAGCGCCATCGTTCCATCCACTCCGTACAGCGGCTCGTCAGCGTCCAGAATGCTCTGAAGCGGCTCAAGGAGCAGCTTGCGCTTGCCAGCTCGTCGAGTGCGATTCGGGTAAGCAGGGTGTACTGCACTTCACACTTAGTCAGCACCGTCAAGACGCTCTCCAGGCATGACTCAGGGTTAAGGCATCGCTATAAGGCTTTTGCAGCTGGTATACGATGTCGGCTATATCATCAGCCGTAACGCCTCGGCTATCCAGCATGCGCAGCACCAGTGTCGCATTCGCGCCTGCATCCCTCCCTCATCCCCCGCCCTCGGCTCCATCTTGGGACAAGCGGCAGACTCCAGCGGGTTCTATCATTTTATTCGGGGAGGGAAATGTTTACTTCACTTTGACACAATCTTTACCCATGATTTGTTCAACGGCTGCGAACAATTCCGGCGACGGCTTCACGCGGTATTGCCCGCTTAGCGCCAGCAGCCGCTGGGTCCGCTCGTAGAACAGCACGACTTCGAGCGGGCCGCCGTGAAGCTGCAGCAGCTCCTGCAGTTTCACAAGCTTCTGCGGCTCTTCGAGATGAGCCGCAATCTTCACGTACACCCGCTGCCTGGCCGCGGGTGTGCTCGCCCGCTCCCGGTGAGCGGGAGCGGCAGGTGTGCGGTCCGCCTGCCCGGAGGCGGACGTCCGCTCCGCGCCGGTTCGAGGCGTGGCCTCGCGGTCAGGCCCGCTGGCGGCATAGCGGCTGCGGTCAGGCGCACCCACCTCGCGCACGCTGCCGGCTCCGCCTTGCACCGGGCCGCGCACCTCCGTGTGCGGTGCTCCGCTGCGGGAGGCGGCTCCTCGCATATCACTGCGCAGCGCCTCACTGCGGCTCACTCCGCCTCCCGCATCACTGCGCAGCGCCTCACTGCGGTTCGCTCCGCCTCCCGCATCACTTCGCGGCCCTTCCGCGCTGTTCACTCCGCCCCGGGCCTCCGTCCGCGGAGTCTCGCTGCGGTTCGATCCGCTGCGTCCGCTGCCGCCGTAGGCCGCGCCGGCTCCGCTGCCCGCAACTTGCTGCTCCGCCGGGTCCCGCCGCGTCTGGCCTGCAGCCGTACCGCCGGGCCCTTGCGGGCCTCCGGACTGCTGCCCGCCCGGGCGCATCTGCCGCCGCTGCCAGCGGCGCGCAACCGGATCTTCCGGCGCGCAGAGCGCTTCAGCCAGAAGCTTCGGCGGATCCTCGTCCTGCAGCTGAAGTTTGCCTTTGACAAGCACTACGCTGCCCTTCTGCACAAGGGGAGCGTGCTTTTTCCATACTTCCGGGAAAAGCACGACTTCCACCTTCGCAATGCGGTCCTCAAGATCCATAAAAGCCATCGGCTGGCCTTTCTTGGTCACAATGGTCTTGCTGGTTACGACCATCCCTGCGACAATCACTTCACTGTGATCGGCGTAGTCCTGCAAATAGTGAAGCGGGTCCGCTTCAAGCTCTTTGAGCAGATCTTCATGATCATCCAGCGGGTGTCCCGAAATATACAGCCCTAACAGCTCCCGTTCGTATTCCAGCTGCTGGGTGCGGGTCAGAGGAGGAACGTCGGGTATCTCCACTTCCCAGTTCGGCTCCTCCACGAATCCGAACAGGTGAAGCTGGAGATCGTCCCGCTCTTTGCGCCACTTCAAAGCTGCATCTACCGTATCGTCCAGCATCGCGATGAGCTGCGAACGGTGTCCGGGGAGTTCGTCCAGTGCTCCCCCTTGAATCAGGCACTCAATTACGCGCTTGTTGCACACGCGCAAATCTACACGCCTGCAGAAATCAAGCAGGCTCTCATAAGGCTTCTGACGCCGTTCCTTCAGAATAGCCTCTATGGCATTGGTCCCTACATTCTTGATAGCTGCGAGACCGAAACGGATGGCCCCTTTAGGAGCGGAGGCGGCTCCGCCGCCTTCTCCCTGCTGCGCAATACCGCCTGACTGGAGGCCTTCACGCTCTGCTTCATGGTTATTCCGCTGCTTCGGGCTGGCACCGTTCCCTTCGGATTGCCCGGCCTCACTGTCGGACGTTACCGGGCTCTTGTCCTCTTCTTCTGCCGGAGGCTCTGCTGCTATATGTTCATCCGATTCATTAAGCCTGCCCAGAGTAAAGGCGACGGGAGTGAAATTCACTCCGCTTTCGTTGACATCGGGCGGCAGTACGTCAAGCTTCATACGACGACATTCATCGACATATTCCGCTGTCTTGCGGTGATTTCCCACTACCGCTGTCAGCATTGAAGCCATAAAATGACGCGGATAATGAGTCTTTAAATAAGCCGTCTGAAAGGCTAACACCCCGTAAGCGGTAGCATGGGCACGCGGAAATCCATAATCGGCGAAACGGACAATCATATCGTAGACCCGGTTCGCTTCTTCACCGGTAAACCCTTGTCCCAGACTACCTTCCACAAAATGCGCGCGCTGCTCATCCAGAACTTCGCGCTTCTTCTTGGAAACTGCCCGGCGCAGCAGATCCGCTTCGCCAAGTGAAAATCCGGCCATTGCCGAAGCAATCTGCATGATTTGCTCCTGGTATACAATGATTCCGTACGTATCCTCGAGAATAGGCACCAGCGCCTCATGCGGTATTTGAGGCTCCGCCAAACCGTGCTTGCATTCTATATAGCGCGGTATAAATTCCATCGGGCCCGGCCTGTAGAGCGCAACCACAGATACAATATCTTCGAAGCCGGAAGGCTTCAAATCCCTGAGTACCCGCCGTACACCTGGAGACTCAAGCTGGAATATTCCGGTGGTCTCCCCCCGGCTAAGCAGCTCATAAGTCAGGGGATCGTTATCCATATCCAGCTGGGCGAGATCCAGCCGCAATCCCTCCTGCTCCTCGATCGAACGGAGTGTGCGTTCAATAATGGACAGTGTTCGCAGCCCCAGGAAGTCCATCTTCAGCAGTCCGATCGCTTCGAGATGCTCCATGGAATATTGGGTCAGCGGAGTCTGTCCGGTCCCTTCCTGCAGAGGGACATAATGCGTAAGCGGTTCGCGCGATATGACAACTCCCGCGGCATGTGTCGAAGCGTGACGAGGCATTCCTTCGACACGTTTCGCCATATCCAGCAGTTCGCCGGTCTTGGGCTGCTTGACAGCCAGCTCCTTCAAATCAGGGTTCACCTTGAGCGCGGATTCCAGTGTCATTCCCAGCTGACCCGGTATCATCTTGGCTGCCCGGTCCACTTCATTATAAGGAACGTTAAGCACACGTCCGACATCGCGGACGGCTGCCTTGGCCGCCATCGTTCCGAACGTTATAATCTGGGCCACATGCTGCTGCCCGTATTTGGCCACTACATAATCGATAACCTCATCCCGGCGCTCATCATTAAAGTCGATATCAATATCCGGCATCGTAATCCGCTCCGGATTCAGGAACCGCTCGAAGAGAAGTTTGTAGCGGATCGGATCCACATCCGTAATTCTGAGCACATAGGCAACCAGACTTCCTGCAGAAGAACCACGGCCGGGCCCGGTAAGAATGCCGTTCTCATGCGAGAACCGGATAAAGTCCCATACAATCAGGAAATAATCGGAGAATCCCATACTCTCGATGACCCGCAGCTCGTAAGCAAGCCGGTCCTCAAGAGTCCGGCGGTATTCCCCCTCTTCGTCCTGCCAGCCATCGCGGCTCCCATACCTCTGGGCAAGCCCTGCTCTGCACAGCTCTTTCAAATATTCACCTGCAGTCAATTGTTCGGGGATCGGCTGAAAACGCGGCAGCACCGATTTGCCGAACTCCAGCTCCAGCCGGCACTTATCCGCAACAAGAACGGTGTTGTCCAGCGCCTCCGGCACATGGGCAAACAGACTGCGCATCTCTTCTTCGCTTTTGAGATACAACTGGCTGGTCTCAAATTTAAGCCTCTGCGGATCATCCACCGTCTTGCCCGTTCCAATACACAGCAGTACATCCTGTACGACATGATCCGGCTGCCTGACATAGTGGACATCATTGGTAGCGATGAGCGGAATACCGGTGTCCCGGCTGAGCTCGATCATGCCCTGCATCACTTTTTTCTGCTCGATGGAGCCATGGTCTTGAATTTCCAGGTAGAAGTCTTCGCCGAAAATAGACCGGTAACGCTCAGCGGCCGCCTTCGCTTGTTCCTTACGGTCGTGCAGCAGGTGCTGGGACACTTCTCCGCCCAAACACGAACTGAGACAGATTAATCCTTCCGAATGCTTCGCCAGATTCTCATGGTCAATCCGCGGCTTATAATGAAAGCCCTGCAAATGACCGATCGAACAAAGCTTCATCAGATTCTGATAGCCCTGCATATTACGAGCTAGAAGAATCAGATGATAGATAGGCTGTTCCTGCCGAGTCCCTTTCGTACGGATTGATCCCTCGGTAAAATAAGCCTCGCAGCCGATGATCGGCTTCATGCCTTTGGCTATACAGGCTTTATAAAAAGCAATGGCCCCATACATGACACCATGATCCGTCAGGGCGAGCGATTTCATGCCAAATTGAGACGCCGTCTCCACCAGATCGTGGATGCGTGCGGCACCGTCAAGCAGGCTGTATTCACTATGTACATGCAGATGGACGAATGAATTCATGATGGCGGCTCCTCCGAAACTTTCCTTTCTTCTATTCTATCACATTTTTTAAAAAGGCGAAAATGCGTTCGGGTCACTCCCCTAATAAAAACCGCCCGCTGAGATCATCTCATCGGGCGGCGCAGTTTTACTCTGGTAAACCATTTAAACAAGGCTTGATCCTAACGGTAAGAATCCAGCACGGCTTTGAAGACAGGACCCGAACGCTCTATTTGACGGATGGGAACGCTGTAGGACAAACGGAAGTGTCCTCCCCGTCCAAATCCGCTTCCCGGGACAATAAGCAGTCTGTGATCCTGCACAGCCTTCAGGCAGAACTCCACATCGTCCGCGATCGGTGTCTTGGGGAAGATGAAGAAGCCACCTTGCGGCACATCGAACTCATAGCCCGCTTCCTGAAGAACCGCTACCATCAAATCCCGGCGTTTGCGGTATTCATTCTGCTCCACGGTCAATGACTCCATCCTCGCTAAAGCACGCTGCATAAGAACCGGTGCATTGACGAAACCGAGCGTCCGGTTGCTGAACACGAAGGCCTGCGCAAGCAAAGCGGCATGCTCGGTGGAAGAATCCACCGCGACATAGCCAAGACGCTCACCGGCTATCCCTAGATCCTTACTGAACGAGCTGATGAGGATGGTACGTGAGTATGCTTCAAACGGATTAGGCGGTACCGCGTCATACACGAGCTGGCTGTACGGATCGTCATAGAGAAGATACAGAAGGGAACCGTGCTTCTTCTCGGCTTCTTTGAGCACGTCGCCCAGCTCGTTCAAGTTCTGCTGCGACAGCAGCTTGCCCGTAGGATTGCCCGGTGTATTGACGATAATCGCGCGAGTGCGAGACGTGATAGCTTCCGCCACCCGCTTCGTGTCGATGCTGAAATCATCTGCGAGCGCAACGTGGACAGGGATGCCTCCATGATTGTCTGCATAGTAGTCATATTCGACAAAATAAGGCGTCAGCAGGATCACTTCGTCCCCCGGATTGAGAAGGCTTTTGCACACGACATTCAATCCGCCTCCGGCACCGACCGTCATGACCACATGCTCCTGAACGATCTTACCGCCATAGCGGCTGTTCAGGTACTCCGCGACTTTATGCCGGGCAGCCGGCAGTCCTTGATTGGGTATGTACTGATGTTTGCCCAGCTGCTCGTCCGTAATCGTATCCTGGAGAGCTTGCCGAAAAGCCGCCGGGGGTTCTACTATAGGGTTTCCCAGAGAGAAATCGAATACTTCATCCGCTCCGTAAATTTCAGTGAGACGTTTGCCTTCATCAAACAGCTTACGGATCCATGAACCTTTCTCAAGCTGGTCCGCCAGCTTCGCTGATATTGCGCCATGATTAGTCATTCGGGTAAACCTCCATAATTCCTTATATTTTCATTGCGAAGTTACATGGTACGTAGAAGTTGAAACAGACGTTCGTTCTCCTCTTCGGTTCCGATGCTGATTCTCAGTTTATCCTCAAGCAGAGGAGAATCGAAATAACGGACATAGACGTGCTGCTCTGCAAGTTTCTCTGTAATCTGGCGGGCAGTTAAGCCCCTGGAAGCCGGCGGCGTGCAGAGGACGAAATTCGCCTGTGAATCCGGAGCGGAATAACCCAGGCTGCGCAGCTGTCCGATCAATTCCCGGCGGGATTCCTTCAGGCGCTGAATCGTTGCGGCAAGATAGCTCTGGTCCCGCAAAGCCGCAGCGGCAATCGTCTGCGTAAGCATACTGACATTGTAGGAATCTTTACACTTGTCGAGCGATTGAATCAGCTCCGCATTTGCGAAAGCATAGCCAAACCGGATTCCGCACAAGGAATAAGACTTCGATAGCGTGCGGATAACGATCACATTCGGATGCTCATGAATGAGCGGCAACGCTGTCGCTGCCCCATCGGCGAAATCAATATACGCTTCATCAATAATCAGCAGACCTTTGTAGCGCCGGGCAAGCTCCGCAACGCTCTCTACAGGGAGAAGGAGCCCCGTGGGCGCATTCGGATTAACGAGAATAATCGCATCGGAAGGCACGGCGAGCAGGGCTTCGATGTCCACCCGGAAGTCTGCAGAGGTCGCCACAAACTCAGGATGAACCCGGTGAATGCGGGCTGCCGTCTTGTACAGCGAATACGTAGGGTATGGCAGTACAATTGTACTTTCTTCCGGGAGGAATGCTCTGAACAAGAGGGCGATGATTTCATCGGATCCATTCCCGCAAAAGACCTGTGAGGGCTCTACGTTATAAATAGAAGCCAGCTCTTCCCGGACATATTCGGCCGTTGCATTCGGATAGCGGCGCAGCAGGGAATAATCGAATGTCTGAAGCGCTTTTTGTACCTGCGGAGAAGGCGGATACGGATTCTCATTCGAATTCAGCTTGATGACCTGCTGATCTGCAGCCGGCTGAAAGCCGGGTATGTAGGGCGCAAGCTCACGGATATGCGGTTTAGCGTACACAATGATCCCTTCTTTCCATAGGCCGTTTGCATGTTTCACTTTAATCTAGTATAGCGCAATTTATAAGAGATTCTAGCAAAAACTTTAACCGGATAAACGAAGAAAAATAATCCTATAGGAACATATGTTTGTATTTGTTTTCATGCTATACTGAGTGAACAATAGAGTCGGCCTCCGAGGCGAATAACACGCTTCAAGAAGGGAGGTGCGCGCTTTGGATATGAAGGATACCATGACCCTCATGTTCATGTTCGGCATGTTTATTCTTGCCCTCCTAACCTATGTTAAAAAGAAATAGACCTCCCTGAACTCCAGAGGAGCAAGTAGGTCTATCCGGCCCGTTAACCGATGCCCCGGGGGCAGTCTATTGTATCCTCTCCCGCAGACGCTGGCACGTCTGCGGGATTTTGTGTGCCCGGAAGCCGCTACGGCTATCCGAGGCGTTCCCTCTCATTGTAGCATAGCAGCGCTTGGGGTGGAATAACCCGCTAGGTCTAATGATACAGCCGCGTTGTCCTAGTCACCCCAGTCAATCCTCTTCCTTGCTTATCTCTATTAAACTAACTGATAAACTAACTGAATTTCTAGTAATCTTTTTGCTTCTCTCTCTCATATTTCAAACCTCCGCTTCATAGACTAGATCAAACAAGCAACTATCACAACCGCCCTGCCGGTCAAAAGGAAGAAGGGAATCCCGTGACGAGCTTTGTCACAGCCGCTATTATGAATTTTTGCGTTGCCTTTGGCGTAGTCATGGGGGGCAGTATGCTGGCCGGAATCGGCTCTGTCCTCTCGCTTCAACCACCCACCTATAAAATGCAGCTGATTGCCGAGAACATCAAGATTTGGGCCATGGTTGCCGCGATCGGCGGTACAATTGATCCGATCCGGATGATACAGGATAATTTCCAGGACGGCCAGCTGTCGCCTGCCATTAAACAGATTCTGCTGATTATTTGCGCTTACATCGGCGCACATTCCGGAACTTCACTTATCCAATTAATCTGCAAGGGGGGCGGACAGCCGTGAGAATGCCTGATTTCAACCGGTTCCCCCGGCTTCTATCCGGACTCGGACTATTCATATCCGGAGGAATTGTAGGCAGCGCCGTATTCTTGAGCCTGTACCATCACACCTATAATGTACTGGTCATTGATAATTTAAATTTGCGCAAAGAAAACAGCGAACTGCAGCTGGACATCGAGTCATTGAATAAGTTCCGGAACAAACAGGGACTCATTACGCACGTAACCGTTCATCTATATAACAGTGTTCAGCATCCGCTCGAAAGTCATGTGGAGAAAGCGATAGAAGACCGGGTCAAAAGGGATTTGAAAATTGTGGAAGGGCAAAAAGTAGGGGAAATCCGTGATTCCCCCCAGCTGTATGAGAGGATCATCACGAACAAGACCTATTACGGGGTCGTCGATAAAGATTATATCGTCAACGTGAAATCAATGGTACTCGTCCAATCGGAGCTTACAGTGTGGATTACAGCAGAAGAGCCCAGGAAGCTGCCTGCGCCGGACAAAGGCACGAACGCGCCGGGAGGCGATTCCTTCTAGCCAACTTCCTGAGGACTACAGCTCAAAACGCGCCAGCGCGACTTCCCGGAATGCTTCTTTATTAGAAGCAAGGGCAGGTATTTCTGCCAGCAGCTCGTCCGCGTGGTGAAGATATAAGTTCTGTATGGTACGCGTGTATTCAATACAGCCGGAGCCATAAATATATTCCACACATTCCGGCTTATGCTTCAGAAACTGCTCTTGATCGATTTCACCCTGGTAATACTGACGGATCCATGGGGAGCCGTCTTCCTCTTCATCCAGCAGGAACAGCACGGGAATGGTCTTTTTCTTCTGGACAATATCGTTCTTATAGTCAAAACGGAGCAAATCGCTCAGGTCGTTATCCAGCTGCGCCATCAAGCCCATATAAAGACCTAGCCGATTTAATTGGCTAACCGTTTCTTCATCACTGCCGCCAACGGTACAGGTATAGCCTAAATATAGAGCAAGCTGCACCAATGCCCCCGATTTGCGCTGTACCATGTCTACATAATCTTCTTCGCTCTCGGCCGCGCACGTGATGTCCAGATGCTGCCCATTGATCGCCTCGGTTATAAACCGCCCGACCTGAGCCGGATCGGGAAGAGGGCTTCCCGGATAACGCAGGCGTAGAGCCCCTAATTCCGAGATCGAAGCCGTTACAAAACCGGTGTAGATATTCAAGGCTTGTTCCTGCGGAATTCTCATCCAAGGTTTGGCCGTATTGTCCTGGTCCTGCAGGTCATCCATAATATCCAGGGCCAGAAGAATCAGCTCCGTAAGTGCAGCTACCCGGTGAATAGCGGGATGATTTCCGCCCAGCAAATGATGTGCACCGAGTGTTAACTCCCCCCAGATGGACTGCTCTTCCCGCTTGTCCTCCACACTTTTCTTCATCAGAAGACTTAACGAGTTTATGGGAAAATGCGTCTCGATCAGATTCTGGATTTCGCTCCAAACTTCCGCCTTCATGCGGCACCGCCTTTTCGGAATGTAGATATGTCGCTTCTATGTTTAACGCTTCATTTGTATAAATTTCTCGATGGCTTGAGCGCGCGATTTCACTCCGAATTTATCATATATCTTGCGTACATAGTTATCTACGGAACGCTTGCTCATATGAATTTCATCGGCAATCTGTTCGTTGGTCGCCCCTTTTACTATCTGGTTCATGATATTGATTTCCTCGTCGGTCAAACTCGACATATCATCCTCCGGCTGGCTCAGCCGTAATTGATGCAGCAGCGATATAGGAATAACCGTCTGGCCTTCTTTCAAAGAGCGCATCATATTGCGGATCTGCTCTTCGCTTGAATCTTTGGACATAATGCCGCAAACACCCAGATCGAGCAGATTATTCAGAATCGGCATATAATCAATTCCCGTAAAAATAACAATTTGAATCGTTTCATCTATTTCCCTCATCTTGACTGCGACTTCCATTCCGGTTAAATCCGGCAGGTGAAAGTCCAGGAAAATAACGGAAGGCTTCAGCTTCATCATCATTTCGATGCCGCTTTCCCCGCTATTAGCTACACCCACAACCTGAATATCTTTTTCCTGCTCAAGAATGAATTTCGTTCCGTAAGCCATGGCGGGGTGGTCATCTACAATCAGGATCTGCTGTATATTATTCATGTCAGTAAGCCCTCCTTTATTGGGATGTGAATCGTAACCTCGACTCCTTTGCCTGACATGGTGTCCATTTTAAAGTTACCGTTCAAATGCAGCACACGGCCTTTCATCTGTTCTATGCCCATGCCCGAGCGGCCAACTGTTTTGCGTCCTGCCAGTTCCTGCTGAAAGCCGACGCCATCGTCTTCGTAATGGATAACAACTTCCTCTCCGCTTGCACGCAGCTGGATGAACAACTTGCTGGCCTGTGAATGTTTCTTCGCATTTGTAATCAACTCCTGAATCACACGGAAAATATGGCGTTTGGCATCATAATCGAGATTTTCCATAGCCGTTGTTTTGCCCTCCGTGCTGAACTGAATCTCATAGTCTCCTATGCCTGACTCTGTATCTACCAAATTCTGAAGGGCACGGACAAGTCCTATGTTCTTAAGCAAATACGGATTCAGTTCAAAACAGCACTGCCGGAGGTTCATATTAATGAGCTCCAGATGATTCAAAATATCTTTGAGCAGACGGTGGTCATCCGGATTCAACATCTGTTTCTGCAGATTCTTAAGCTTTCTCTGGACGAAAAAGATGTCCTGCATGGTCGTGTCGTGAAGGTCGGTTGCAATCCGGGTACGCTCCTTTTCCTGCAGATCGAACATCGTTTTGCGGAACCAGACATAATCGGAAGAACCTTCCTGATTGGGAAGCTCAGATGCGAGTTCCAGCAGTTTCATGTTCAGCTTGCGGATCAGGTACAAATTCTCCAGGCTTACGGATAAATACGAGATAATCAAATTCAGCCACTGATTTTCTTCCCGGTTCATAAATGTATTCGTTTTCTTCTTCGTCATAACCAGGTAGGAGATGTATTCCTCATGGCCTTTGATTAACGTCCTCGTATACTCCGAGTCAAACCATTCATTCGAAATAAACCGCCGCTTCACTTCTTTCTCGTCAATATTTCCTTCGCTGATGATTTCGAGATTTCCAGATGCGTATTGAATGACGATAGCACCCCCGAATACCTGCAGCGTATCCACGATATCCACGAGGACAATGTCCTTTAATTCACGGAAATTCGTAATGCTGCCGAGGTCCGTGGCAATTTTTTTGAGCGAGTTCTGCAAATGATATTTCCTCGGGAACATGACCTTCTCCAGCCTCGTCGCAAAATACTCCAGGGAGTATGTAACAAAAGTTAGGACGACCATGGTCGTCGTGAAACTGATCACAAGGTGCTTGGCGCTGGCATCTTTCTGGAAAATAAAATAGTTAACGGCAACGAGGACAACACTTGGAAGAATCGAAATAACGGCTGTAGAATAAATTCTTCTTAGGATAATATCCAAGTCGTACAACTGCTTGGACATAATCAAATAACCGAAAACGACTGGAAATACGAGTACAAACCAACCGCTGTAGTAGGAAAAAGCTAATTCCTGCTGGAATACGATTCTTGGGATGAATGTCAGGAAAACGAGCGGGAAGAATGAAATCGTCAGCGCTATGATGACCGTTTTGATAACCGTGAATAAATAATCATTTGTTTTGCGGTATTTATTGTAGAGATAAATCAATAAAATAATATTTGATGAAAAACCTAATACAAATATAAACATCGTTCCGTAATAAATAGTTAAATAATATTGAATATTTGCGTAGGGAAGAAACATTATTGCCTGTATAAATGTAAAGAAGCTTAAGACCATATACACGTATTTCATAAAATAAGTAGGCATACTAAAACTGGATTTTTCTTTAAAAAATAAAATAAGAAAATGTAAAAATACAAAAGGCAGACAGGCTACTAAAATCATGGTTATCCCTTTTGCCAGTACATCTGCCCGAGTTGAAGCCCCAATAGCCATAAAAATTAATGCAATATTTGAAAAAACAAACGACAGCATAACAGCAGATTTGGAATTGGAAATTCGAGTGTATAAGAAGTAAGCAAAGATAAACGCAAATATTTCACCGACCAATGAAAGTATATCAATGGTCATGGATGTAGCATACTCCTTAGTTGAAAAAACAACCTCCTTCCCATCACGTAAAATAGTGATGGAATCCGCTTGCTCTATACTGTAATAATTCTTTACGGTAGAATGCTTGGACGGGTCCTGCCCATCTATCGCAACAACTATATCTTTTTCCTGAAACCCCAGCTTTTCTCCGATACTAATTTTTTCTAATCCCGCTATATACCACTGATGATTAGCATTTTGCTCAACCAATATTCCCAGATAAGGGTACCGATAAGCTACTTTTAAGAAAGCCACTTGCAGGAAGATGATGACTATTAAAAACAAGATCATCCATTTTTTATTGATTTTCATAAATCCACCTTTTCGAGTGAAAGATTTTAAGGTAATATAGGAAATAAGTTATACATTCTTCTCAAAGAGAGGTGTCTGTCATGCAAACGGCAGTACTATGGTCCCGTGAACTTAAGCAAGCGGTCAAAGAAGCAGTAAGTTCCAACTCGGTATCTTCATCCTCCGCATCTTTGTCTAAACTCGAAGTGGCATCCTTGCAGAAAGCCGTAACTAGCGAGAAGCCAGAAGTTAGATACATCATGTGGTAAACCTATCCACATCATAGCAAAAAACAAAAAGATTGCCTATCCGCTAACTACGGGTACGCAATCTTTTTTGTTTTGCCCAAATCCTGAATTGCGCTCCAACGCAGCGAAAAATGCGCATCCAACCTGATTCTTAAGTTTAACTGCATATTTTGAGACATTAGGACCTAAGTGTGTCCCTATAGGATAGGAAAATATAACCCCATACGTTGTTTATACGCTTGCACAAGAGTGCAGATGAATTTGCATGGTAGCGAAACAAAATTGCGCTGAATATGTAAGGTTTTAAAGATAATATAAAAGTATACAATATTATCCATAGTTTAGAGCTTAGGAGTGTTCTTTATGACCCAGTATCAATTCGATAGCCATTTTGAGGATCTGCTTAAGGACGCGTTAGTGGAAAAATTTGAAGCAGTCGAGGTACCGAATGTACAGCTCAACTCCTCTTGGGAAAGTTTAAAAAAGAAATTAGAGATAAAAAACTATCCTGCTTAGAATGCTGTTATTTAGTCGTTTATTGGTCATTGTTTGATCTTAGTTCTACATTAATAAATTTGTTTCCTTCTTTTATGGATAGAGCCGGTTGCCTACAAGGCCCCGGCTTCGTTGCTTTTTGCCTGGAAAGTCGGTACAGTTAAAGCAAAACGCTCATTAGGGGGATTTTAGTAGATGCTCGAAACGATACAAATTGCATTGTCTGTCCTGATCTTCATTACGCTCTTATTCTCGGTTCTCTTCAGCTTCCGTTCTCGCCGTCAAACCGATCCCAAACAAAAAGGCATCAACACCGCTCTGATGAATATCAGCATGGGATTGATGCTTATCGTCATTGCCATCACGCAGCTCTTCTTTATGTCCGACACGGCTACACGCCGAGTTTTCGGTACGGTCTGCATGCTGCTGGGCCTCTTCAATTTATTTGCCGGAATTCGCAATTATGCTTATTTTAACCGGATGTCCCGTTAAACCCCGTCTATAAATTGAGCCGTCAGCATCGCTCTGCATACTAAAGTGCCGGCGTGATAGATTTGCACATCGATCTTACCGAACTTCCGGCTCACTTCCAGAATATTCGGGCGGATCTGGATCTCACTTTCCATTTGAACCGGCTTAATGAAGTAAGTAGACATATTATCCATGACAAGGTCGCCTTTCTTTACCGTTTGTACCACACGATAAGCGGCCTCTGTCATGAGCGTCGTCAACACACCCTCGGAGACGGTTCCCAGATGATTGGTCATTTGCGGAGTGATCGTACCCTTGAACACCACATTCCCCTGCTCATCCCGGAATTCCTCGAATCTTCCCCATATCAAATCTTCGAATGTCTCGCCATTCTGCGGCTGTTTCTGAATGTACTGCATCGCTTTAAGCACATCGTTCCGATTGATAATCCCCAGCATCTTGCGGTTACCATCCACGACGGGCAACAGCTCGATGCCTTCCCAGACCATCATATGGGCTGCAGAAGCTACCGAGGTGAGAGGACCCGCCGTTAGCGGGTTGCGCGTCATTAAACGATCCACCGTCTGGTCGGATTCGGCCCCCAGCATATCCTTCGGCGCTACAAGCCCAATCACACGGTTCCACTCATCCGTAACCGGATAGCGGCTGTGTCCCGTTTCTTCCACAAGCGCCCGCCATTCCTTGACCGTACTGTTCGACTTCAGCGCAAACACGTGCGGATTCGATGTAAGAATATCTTCAACAAGAAGAATTTTCTTCTTGATCAGCCGGTCATAAATAGCGCGATTAATCATCGAAGCCACTGTAAAGGAATCATAACTGCTCGAAATAATCGGAAGCTCCAACTTGTCGGCCAGCTTCGTCATTTCCTGGCTCGTATGAAATCCTCCCGTAATCAGCACCCCCGCCCCATGCTGGAGCGCCATCTCGTGCGCCTCTTCCCGGTTGCCCACGATAAGCAGAGAGCCCGCTTCCACATAGCGAAGCATTGCATCTAATTCCATCGCTCCGATGACGAACTTATGGAGCGTTTTATCCAGGCCGTTCATGCCGCCCAGCACTTCGCCATCTACGATATTCACCACTTCTTCGAAGGTAAGCTTGTCGATATTGCGCCGCTCGCGCTTGCCGACTCTTACCGTACCCACGCGTTCCTTCGTACTCACGAGTCCCTGATTCTCGGCTTCTTTAATGGCGCGGTAAGCGGTCCCTTCACTGACTTCCAGCTGATCGGCAATTTTGCGGACGCTGATCTTACTGCCTATTTTCAAGCTTTCTATAAAACGGAGAATTTGCTCGTGCTTGGTTAAAGTCTCCATTCCGGTTTCATCCAACTGTATTACCCCCGTCCGGTTCTCTGTATTAGTCTGTTGGTATCATTATAGACGAACACGAACCAAACGAAAAGTTTAGAGCCGCACCATTTCCTTTTTTTTGAAAAACGAAGGATCATACCGGACTAATTAAACCCGAAAACAAGGGCAGCTCCCTGTTATTTCCGAAGCCCCAGCAGTTTTTTTCCTTGGATTTTCTGCTCGTTCTGCCATCTTTTCATCCGCTTCACACGGACCAGATCCTGACGCGTTTCTTCGTCGACACCCAGAAGCTCATGCAGATGAGCTGCGATGACCAGCAGAGCAAAACAGATCCAAACCACTCCGGCGACCGTGGGCAGGGTAAACCCTTCTCCGATGTTAAGCTGCGGCACGGAATACAGCAGCATTCCCAGCGCCAGACTCATATAAATGATGTTTTTTAATCCTTTCATGGTCCACACTCCCCCTGAGATTAACAGTTGCGCATCCGGATGAGGACACGCCGCCTATCTTGTACATCCTATGACGGGCTTCGGGGATATATGATGACTCCACAGGCGCTCAAGTCCCGATTTATAAAACGGGTCTGGATTTCCTTGGTACATCTTGTGCATGCATGTCCTTCATCTGATCCGGTAGCCCGGTTTTCCTAGGACGTACAGCATGAAGAAATCTGCCTATCCGGTTGTAATCATGAAGCTTGCGGTCCCGATCCCGGTTGTACTGCTCCATCTCTTTTTCCAGAAAATAATAATGCGGAAACATGCTTCAAACCCCTTTTCTCATTGAAGTGAACGGCTACGTCTGATTATAGAAGAATTTGGAATAACAAAAAGAGTAGGTTTACCGTTTGCTTTTTCCCCTTTTACAGTGACACACAGATACCCGGTATATATTTATACAGGCTGTTATAGTCATCCATATAGCAACTGTATACATGAAAGCGCCTTATTCCACTATTATTTATTGAAACATTTACCAGGAGTACTGCGTCTAAGCAGGTACACTACACACATAATCATGAAGGGATCGATCATTTTGACATTCACCAAACTAACAGCGGGCTTCGTTGTTCTCAGCTTGCTCAGCTCCTGTTCCCTGTCGGCCAAGCCTTCCCAAATATCTATACAAGATCGTCAGGAGACCGCCTCCAATCTGGATACCAAAGTAGTGAAGGCAGCAAACGGCTTTGGATTGCAGATTCATAAGCAGCTCGCTCTCCAGGACCCGGATGTCAACATATTCCTCTCCCCACTCAGCATCTCCATGGCGCTGGGCATGGCCTACAACGGCAGCAGCGGCACCACCAAAGAACAAATGGCCTCGGCACTGGGCTGGAAGGGAATGAGCGATGAAGAAATTAATCGGGGAAATCAGACCTTGAATACGCTTTTACAAAAATCAGGGAAAGGTGTAGAGGTCCATATGGCTAATTCCATGTGGCTTCGCAAGGATTTCTCCTTCAATAAAAAATTTCTCGACACCAATAAAACCTACTACGGGGCTAAAGCGGAAGAACTGGATTTTAACGATTCCGACAAGACAGTTCAGACCATCAACAAATGGGTGGACGAGCAGACAAAAGCGAAAATTCCGAATCTGCTCAAGCAGGTGGACCCCAGCGATGTCATGTTTCTGGTTAATGCCGTTTACTTCAAGGGCGCATGGACGCAAGAGTTTCGTACGGCAGATACAAAAGATGATTTGTTCAAAAAGAAGAACGGTTCTTCTAAAACCGTTAAAATGATGTCTCAGCAGGGTTCTTACGAGTATGTAAAGGCAGAAGATTATGAAGCCGTACGACTGCCTTATGGAGAAGGGCAGATGGATCTGCTGGTCGTACTGCCGGATGAACAATCAACGCTCCAGGCTCTGCAGGAAAAGATATGGCAAGATCCTTCTCAGTTTCAGAAGCCATTCAAGAAAAGTTCCGGACAAATCCGCATCCCCCGCTTTAAAGCCGAGTACGGAAAATCACTTATTGAAAGCTTGAAGAAGATGGGAATGAACATTCCGTTCGATCCTCTCCAGGCTGATCTTAGCCGCATTGCTGCCACGCCTCCAAACTTGTTTATCGGGAAAGTCACGCACAAAAGCTATATCGAAGTGAATGAGAAAGGAACAGAAGCGGCAGCTGCAACCGTTGTAGGCGTAAAAACAACTTCACTCGAACAGCCCCAGGACCCTTTCGATTTGAAAGTGGACCGTCCGTTCTTCATCGCGATTGAGGATCGCCAGACAGGCGCGTGGCTGTTTGTAGGCTCGATTGTAGAGCCGTAGAATTTATTGCTGCAAATCCTTGGCTGTTGATGATGCATGTAAGGCGATTATGTTATTTCTCTTGATATCTGCCCATCCAAAAAGCCGGCCGCCTGAAACTTAGGCGGCCGGCTTGTGTGTTGAAAGTGTCATGCGCAGAATGCTTTGCACAGAGCGCAAACCACTGCGCATACTAGTCTGCACATGGCTGCAAGTGGTTCTTCCCGGTGCCGCTCTCATTCTCATGCAGCTATATGCGGCCCGCCCGCAGAAGCTGTGAATGCAGCAAGCCCTCTCACCCGCAGAGCCGGGCGGACCAGTGAAGCAGCTCGGAAGAGCTGGTCATGCGGCAGGCAAGAGGGCATGTAAAGCGGAAGAGCGGGACATGTCCCGGAAGCGGCAATTCAACGCGGATGAGCGGGGCATGTCCCTGAAGCGGCCATTCAACGCGGATGAGCGGGACATGTCCCAAAAGCGGTAATCAACGCTGAAGAGCCGGGACATGTCCCAGAAGTGGCAATTCAACGCGGATGAGCGGGGCATGTCCAGAAGCGGCAATCAACGCGGATGAGCGGGGCATGTCCCAGAAGTGGCAATCAACGCGGAAGAACCGGGCATGTCCCGGAAGCGGCAATTAACGCTGAGAACCGGGCATGTCCCAGAAGCGGCAATCAACGCGGAAGAACCGGGCATGTCCAGAAGCGGCAATCAACGCAGAAGAGCCGGGCAAGCGCCTCGGCTCTTCCTCCGCTTACAGCCGCACTACAGCGCGCCCGCGCATGCGGCCCGCGAGAATGTCTTCCAGCGCGGCGGGCACTTCCTCCAGCGTGATTTCCCGCTGGATCATGTCTGCAAGGCCGCGCGGCTTAAGGTCGCCCGCAAGCCGCTCCCAGATCTTCCTGCGCAAAGGCTCCGGGCAATTGACAGAGTCAATGCCCAGGAGGTTAACGCCGCGCAGGATGAACGGGTACACGGTGGCGGGGAACGATCCGCCGCCGGTGAGCCCGCTGAGGGCGACAGAGCCGCCGTACCGGATCGTGCTCAGCACGTACGGAAGCGACGCGCCGCCCACAGGGTCCACCGCTGCCGCATACTGCTCGCGGCGCAGCGGCTTCCCTTCTGTCGAGAGGGTTTCTCTCGGCAGCACATCCTTAGCTCCGAGTGCGCGCAGGTACGCGTGTTCGGAGCTCTTGCCCGTGCTGGCGGTTACGTCGTAACCGAGGCCCGCCAGCATGGATACGGCGCTGCTGCCCACGCCGCCGGTCGCCCCGGTGACGAGCACGGGGCCCTGGTCCGGGCGCAGGCCGTTGTCCTCCAGCCGCTGCACGGAGAGAGCGGCTGTGAAGCCTGCGGTGCCGAGGGCCATCACGTCCTTCAGGGACAGGCCGCCGGGAACCGGCACCGCCCAATCCGCCGGCACGCGGGCCAGCTCGCTGTAGCCGCCGAAATGTCCGGTGCCGAGCCCGTAGCCGGTGACCAGAATCCGGTCACCTTCGCTAAACCGGGGGTCTGCCGAGGATACCACGGTACCGGATAGATCGATTCCAAGTATCATAGGATAAGCTGCGACAACATGACTTTCGGGCTGTGAAGCTAGTCCATCCTTGAAATTAACACCCGAATAAGCCACTTTTACCAGCAGCTCTCCTGCAGGAAGCTCGCCAGCGGTCATCTCCCTTATCCCGAGCGAAATACCTCCAGCGGCATTAAGCTCAGCATGTAAAGCACGAAATGGAGAATCTTGCATAATTCATCCCTCCTCATTCCGATCTTACTCTATCTTCGCTGGTTATGCATCCGCCCGAGCAAGCCCGGCTGAATCCGTCCAGAAAATATGAGGCTGTCCGTTCCCGTGTCCCATACTTTCCGGGCGGCAGCAGCGGAGCATGCTACCCCAAGTCGGCACGCTGCATCTGCCTTTCCAAATGCAGCGCCAGGAAGCCGATTTCGTCCATAGGGATCGGCTTCTGCAGGTTTTTCTTAAGCAGCTCCGCAAGCAGGACCGCTTTCTGAAAAGCAAGCGGATATTCTTCGCATATTTTACCGAGGAGCGGATTGCGTATCGTTTTCTGCTGCTTAATCCGGTCAATTAACGCTTTCAGATGAGAAATAAAACGAACGGTCGAGAAGGAATTATCAAAGTCCAGTCCCAACTCCTTGGCACGCTCAATGACATCCGCAACCAGTCTTACGACAGCCAGAGCCGTCCCTTTTTCCAGTTTAGTACGGGCGGTATGGAAATGCATCGCCAGGAATGCGATTTCATCATCCGGAAGTTTAACATCCAAATGTTCATTAAGAAAGTCGATCGCTCTGCTTGCAATCCTGTACTCCTCTTCATACAAATGTTTAATCTCGTAAGCAAAAGGATTCCCGATTTGGACGCCCCTCTTGCAGCGTTCTACGGCAAAATTAATATGATCGACGAGCGCCGCATGGATGGTTTCGGAGAATTCTCCTTCCAGATGTCCCTGGGCGAACGCAATAACCTCCTCGGTTATCCCGATAATTTTAACGTCAACGGCATGAAGAATATGCTCATAATGTTCCAGAACCTCAGAAGTTTGCAGCAGGAATTCCTGTGTGATATCCGAATCTTGGATCGTCATGCCGGGCTCTTTTTTAAATCCGATTCCTTTACCGAATGCAATCGAATTTTTGCCAGTGGATAATTTGGTCATGACCACATTGTGAGAAAGCACGTAAATGATTTTCCTTTGAATCATAAATGGCCTCCTCCCTTCTAGGCAGTCAATCGTCTGGCAATAGAGTCTTTAATTAACTCTGATTCCGTGCCGAAAATAATATGAACGTGTCCCTTACCCATATTCATGATGCCGAATGCCCCCAGCTCTTTGAGCGTGTCCTCTTCTATTCCCTGATCCGTTTCCAGCCATAATCTAAGCCGGGTAATGCAAGAGTCTACTTTAATGATATTGCCGATTCCCCCCACGCATTCAACAATGGCGGAAACCCGCTGCTCGTCCATCGAAGGACTACCGGCGGCTATTACAGGTGTAAGCTCCGGGAAATCTTCTTCACGTCCTGGCGTTTTCAGATGAAATAAGCGAATCAGGAGCATGAACAGCCCGTAATAGAGGAAGAAATATAGAGCCCCAATCGCTAAAAACGCCCATGGAAATTCCTTTAATTTCCAATTCAACACCAAATCAATAATTCCTGCCGAGAAACTGAATCCCATTCTGATCTCTACCGCATACATGAATGCCATCGCAAGCCCCGTTAGCAGCGCATGTACACCATACAGCAAAGGAGACGCGAACATGAATGAAAATTCCAGCGGCTCTGTCACGCCAGTCAGGAGCGAGGTCAAAGCAGCGCTGTACATAAGGGCTGCCGTACGCTTGCGCTTCTCTGGACGGGCGCATTTCACCATCGCTAAAGCGGCGGCAGGCAGTCCGAAGATCATAATCGGGAAAAATCCGCTCATGAAACTGCCCGCGGTCGGATCTCCCGCATTATAACGGGTCATATCCCCATGGACGATACTCCCTGGTCCGGTAACGTATTCGCCGATCTGAAACCACACCACGCTGTTGAGAATATGATGCAGCCCGGTAACCAGCAGCAGCCGGTTCAGGAATCCGTACATAAACACACCGATACCGCCTGCCTCCACAATCCAGAGACCCGCACTGCGGATTACATCCTGAACGGGCGGCCAGATCAGACCCATCAGTCCTCCCATCACGACCATGACAAGCGATGTAATAATCGGCACAAACCGGCGGCCTCCAAAAAACATCAGGTAATCCGGAAGTTTTATACTATGAAAGCGGTTAAATAGCATAACTGTAATGAGCCCCGTCATAACTCCGCCGAGGACTCCCATATCCAGATGCAGATCAATGGGCACATCTTCGAAAGTTGCGAGTACCCGGATAAACACGAGATAGCCGACTGCTGCAGCCAGTGCGGCCGTGCCCTGCCCGGATGTCATTCCGATTGCAATACCGATCGCAAACATCAGCGGCAAATTATCGGAAATCGCTTTGCCGCCTGCATCACATATTTTACTGATATAGACAAGAAGCGGGTTCTCAAAAGTAAAAGCGCCAAGCCGCTGCAAAATTGCGGCGGCCGGCAGGACGGCTATCGGAATCATGAGAGACCGGCCGATTTTTTGGAGCGTATGCAGCATAGGATTTCACCTTTTTGGTCATATACGGAAAGCAAGGTGACGGCTTATTTCACCGCACCTGCTGTAATTCCGCTTGCTATTTGACGCTGGAAAATAAGATAGAAGATCATGACGGGCACCATCGATATGAGCAGGGCGGCGAACAGCGGACCCCATTCGGTCCTGTACTGCATCTCTCCCTGCATAACGGCTATGCCGACAGGCAGTGTATATTTGGAAGGTTCGCTGTTCAGGACAACACCCAGTATATATTCATTCCACGTATTCAGGACATTGATAATACTGACGGAAATCAGTCCGGGTTTGGCGAGGGGCATCATAATTCGAAAAAAGATACCATAATGGGAAGCTCCGTCCATCATTGCGGCTTCCTCGATTTCCGACGGCAGAGTCTTGAAGAAGCCGACAAGCACGAAGACGCTGAAGGGGATGGTAGATACTGTATATACGATGATAAGGCCCAGCAGAGAGTTGGTCAATCCCATATCACTCATCAGAAAAAACAGCGGAATCATACCCAGGAACATCGGGATCATCATGGAAGCAATATAGAGATAGTACAGCGTGCCGCTTCCCTTGAAAGCATAGCGGGCCAGAACGTAGGCCGTCATAGCGGACAGCAGAAGCCCCAGTACAACACTTACAACCGTAACGATGATCGAATTCATGAAATACCCGCCAAACTGGTACTTCTCCCATACATAACTGAAGTTAGAGAAAAGAAGCGGCAATTTCGGGAGATCCCAGGGCTTGCCCAGGAAAAACTGCTGATTGTCTTTCAGCGATCCGAATACGGTCCAAATAAGCGGATACAGCACCATAATGGACCACAGGATCATTAACAGGTTGACGACAAAACGCCAGAACGGATTTTTAAGTCCATAGCTCATGCAAATAACCCCTCTACGAAATTTCTAGCGGTTCTCTCTTCATAATCCGCTGCAAGGCGGCCGTGGTGATTAATGACACGATGAGCGTCAGCACGCCGATTGCAGCCGCATAGCTGAGGTGGAACTGCTTGAAGCCCTGCTGGTACAAATAAGAGCCAAGCACCTGCGTTGCGTTATCAGGTCCTCCCTCGGTCATAATCGACACGATAATAAAAGATCCGTTAAGTGTAGTCATGACGATCCACAGAACCGAAGTCTGGATTTGTTCCCAGGTCAGAGGGAGTGTAATGTTCCAGAACTGCTGCCACTGGGTAGCCCCATCGAGGCCGGCCGCCTCATACAGGCTCTCCGGGATACTCAGAATACCTGCGATCATGAGCAGTGTACAGAAACCTACCCCTGCCCATATGGATGGCGGGAGCAGAGACCACATCGCAGTCGCTTTGTCCCCCAGCCAAGGGAACACATAGGCTTCGCCTTTAATAGCTCCAATGATGGAGTTCAGGAACCCGAGATTCGGGTTGTATACATAACGCCACAGCACCCCGACAACAACGACGGAAATTACGTTCGGCAGGAAGAAAATCGCCCTGTAGAACCCGGCTCCTTTAATATTCAGCCTGGTTATCGCAACAGCGAAGAACAAAGCCAGAACCATAAAACCGATGACTTTGCCCAGAACCAGGAAGTAATCGTTCAGAATCGCCTTCGGAATAATCGGATCTTGGATCATTTCCTTGAAATTATCCAGGCCGATAAAATTGTAATCCATCGAACCGCCGGACCAGTCAAACAAGCTTAGATAAATGCCCTTGAGCATCGGATAGACCGTGAAAACCAGATAAATAATCAGGGTCGGTAAAATAAATGAAGCGATGAAGAGACGTCGTTTGGCTTGACCTCTTCCCCTTTTGGATTTCGTAAGAGGAGCTTGTGCTCTTCCGGTTACCGGTGTTCCTTTCATGCGCGTACCTCCGTTTTTGCTGCGGAACGACAATAAGGGAATTTACATTCCCTTATTATCCATTCCGGAGATATGGGTGCTTATTTTTTTAACTTGGCGCGCTGTTTGGCGGCTTCATCCTCTAGACGTTTGGCCCACTCTTCTTTGGTAATGGTACCCTGTGTCAAAGCAATAGTAGCATCGTTGCGCACCTTTTTCAGATCTTCCGGAATCACCGGCTCTGGCGCAACCACCGTATCAGGCGAGCTGTACGATTTGATAGCGGTCTTCGCAAGAGGGCTTGCATTCG
The DNA here is from genome assembly GCF_009757775.1 of Paenibacillus lutrae. GTDB lineage: Bacteria > Bacillota > Bacilli > Paenibacillales > NBRC-103111 > Paenibacillus_F > Paenibacillus_F lutrae. Next base: position 125,832 of record NZ_RHLK01000008.1, on the reverse strand, counting down.
TGCTGTCCAGGTTTGTTTTGATGTTCAGCAGTGCGCCTGTCGCTTCCGCCCACTTAGCAGCTTGTTTTTCCGTGAAGATAAACTCGATAAATGCCTTTGCCGCTTCCGGGTTCTTCGCTTTTTTGGCGATGCCCATCATAGCTGTTGTCGGAATTGCCACGCTCTTAGCGCCTTTATCCTGTGTAATGGAAGGAATAAAGCCGAATTCAAAGCCTTGCGGCACATCTTTCTTCATTTCATTCTCAATCCAGAGGCCATTGGGAATAAATGCGGCTTTGTGCTGCAGGAATTGTGTCTGGGAATCGGTATGATTCAGCGCAACCGAACCTTTGTCAATGAAGCCTTTATCACGCAATTCGACCAGTTTATCAAGCGATTTCATTACCGGTTCGCTTTTGAATACGCCTTCTTCCATGTTATTAATTTTCTTGATAATCGAAGTATCGTAATTATTAGCCGCAACAGTAGCAGCATCCAGGAAAGCCCCATTGATGTAGTAAGGATAGACACCTGTGTGAATATATACACTCATCTTGCCGGACGATTTAATCTTATCGCCAACCGCCAAGAAGCTTTCCCAGTCTTTCGGCTCTTCCCAATTGTTCTTCTTGAATTCGGCGCGGTCCCAGAACGTTCCCCATGATCCGAATACGAGCGGGATGTCATAGTATTTGCCCGCCTCATACTCTTCCGGCTTGGAGATCAGCATATCCATGATGTTCTTGCCATCGGCATTCTTCGCGGTTTTCAACCAGTCGGTAATGTCCATCAGCTGGCCGTCCTGGAACATCGTTCTTGCATTCGCGCCTGCTCCGTCAATATAGACCACATCCGGCGGATTGCCCTGAATCCAGCGCGGTTTCATTTGATCGTTAATTTTCGCACCGGCGGATTGCTTGATTTTGAGATCTGGATTCGCTTTCTGGAATTCATCGATGGCAGCTTTCCACCATGTATCCCCGTATCCGCCTACAAAGTACTGAATTTCAAAATCACCGGTCAGTTTCTTGGCTCCAGATCCCGTATCTGTCGTGGCAGCCGGTGAAGCCGCCGGTGTCGCTGTCGGTGCAGCCGTCTTGCTGCAGCCTGCCGCAAAAGCGGAAATAAGAAGTAAAGAAACACCCATGTTTAACCATTTGGACTTTTTCATGTGTACAAACACTCCTTTAAGATTCTTTTTGTAACCGATTTCATTTTGAAACGATCCCCCTGATGCTTAAGAAACAGTGTCCGTCTACCGAAAAATCTTCACCTCCTTCAGACAACAGAAAAAGGGCACAGTCAAAGAAGCAGAATCACTTCTTTAACTAATGCCCTTTCGGTAACATGTTAAAGTTTGGGTTTGAAATTAATTCCATACTACATGGATTCCTGGAATCCGTCAATCCCTTTCTTTTCATTTATTTAACATTTGTTTGGCCTCTTTAGCCGGAGCCCCCTCCTGAATCCAGAGAACCTGATATCCGCCCTTGCACCAAGGGATATATGTCCTCATATGATGGAGTAATTCTTAAGATCACCCAGACGAAACATACCCCTTCATTCCCGGAAGGAGCCCGCCGTATGCCTCGTAAGATCGCAACCGTACGCAGCCCTGCCGATGACTGCGCGGAAGAACACGACGTAATCCGGGTAAGCCCCGCGGTCTTGCGGTCTTGGCGGCTCACTGCGGGCAGCGTAATCTGTATGCGCTTCGGCTCGGCAGCCTGCGAAGTGAAGGTACAGCCATTGTCCGTTAAACGGCTCCCGGCTGCTGAAGAAGAATTGCATCTTCAAGGTAGGCTGTGCGGGGAGCTTGGTCTGCGCGGCGGCTTGCGCCTCTCCCTGCTCTACCTCGCACACGCCAAGTCGCTCTACCTCGGGCCGCTCGTTGGTGTTCTCATCAGCCGCCTGTACTCTTCCTCAGCAGAGATGCCCTTCGGTTCCATGACAGCCTTTTGTCAGGAACTTGTGAAGACTTGCGAGGCAGCGGGAGTCTGTATCTTTTTCTTTTCACCCGAGCAAATGGGCTCGCTTCCCGATGTAGGCGGTATGTATTACGACGGTGAATGGCGCAAACGATCCTTCCCGGTGCCCCACGTTATTTATAACAGGCTGACTTCACGTAAGGATGAGAAGAGGCCGGACGTGCGGAACTTCTTGAAAACCGTGCATCTCCTTTATGACACACAAATTTTTAATGATAAATACCTGGATAAAAATGATGTATTCCAGGCACTCCGGAATGACCCTGCCTTACAGGACTATTTGCCGGAAACCTATCCTTTCACTACCTACCAGCTGTTAAAAACAATGTCTCACCGCTATCCGGTTCTGTTCCTCAAGCCCGCGGCGGGAAGTCTCGGCAAAGGCATTTTCAGATTGTTCCGCGCTGCCGATGATCACTGCCAAATCCGTTATACGGCCATTAGCAGCACGGTCACCCTGCATTTTCAAACTCTCTCTCATGCCTATGCCTATATAGCCGCCAAAGTCCGCATCCAGCCGTATCAGATCCAGCAGGGGCTTGATCTCCTTACAATCGGCGGCCGCCCCGTCGACTTCCGCGCTCTCGTCCAGAGAGACGGTGAAGGGAAGTGGGTCCTATCGTCGCTCCTGGCACGAATCGCGGCGGAGGAGCATTTTGTCTCCAATATCGCAAGGGGCGGCACGATGTGCGGAGTTCAAGAAGCACTCGAACAATCCCGGTTTCATGCCATGAAGCATGTCATTCATACGAAGCTCAGGAAAGCCGCACTCGGTATCGCACATACTTTAGGTTCCCATGTACCCGGGATATTCGGGGAACTCGGGATCGATCTGGCGGTGGATACCAGCGGCAGCGCCAAGCTTCTTGAAGTTAATTCGAAGCCCTCTCGGGAAGAGTTTACCCGTCCTCATCCGGAGCAAGCCGCTCGGCCATCGATCACACGACTGGTAGACTACGCCATTTACCTGGCGAAATTTGCACAATAAGGCGGTGCGTACAATGGGCGGTGCAGCAAACCGCTGTCTGGGCGTCCTGGCTGCCTCAGATGAATCCATCTTGTCCGGAGATTCGGAGCCGTTCCTGCGCAAGTTATGCCTCCTTGGCGCAGAGGAAGGCGTAGACGTCAGGGTGTTTACGCCGGACAGCGTCTCCTGGGAGGAGAACTCCGTAGACGGTTATCACTTCCCGGCTGATAAAGCCCGCTGGGAGCAAAGGCATTTCCTTCTCCCTCCGCTCATCTATGACCGCTGCTTCTGCAGCAGCCCGGCAGACTTCCTTGTCTACAGGCGCCTGCTTGCCCAGCTCCGCGACCAGCCCGGTATCCGGCTGCTGGGCGGCGGACTTAGAGGCAAGTGGGATGTGCAGCGCCTGCTCGCAGCGGATTCTGTGCTCCGCCCGCACCTTGCGCTTACCTGTATGCTGCGCACACTCCGGCAGCTCCAGGCCTGGCTGCACATCCGCAGCGAGGCTTTCCTGAAGCCGGAGGCCGGCACGCACGGTAAAGGCACGCTCCATATCGCACAACTGGGCAAGAATAGCAGCCTTTACCGGGTAAAGGGCCGTGACCGCTCCAATCGGCTGGTCGAAATGGAATTCACGGATACCTCTGCCTTGTTCGGATGGATACGCAAATTTATAGAGGGAAGACGCTATTTGCTCCAAGAGTATTTACCGTTAACAACTGCGGACGGTATAGCATACGATGTCCGGTCCCTTATGCAGAAGAACGGCCGGGGCTCTTGGGAGCTAACCGGAACGGCGGTACGCTGCGGAGACGAAGGCAGCGTCACCTCTAATCTGCATGGTGGAGGCAGCTCCTGTGAAGCGGACGCCTTCCTGCAGGAGCAGTTCGGCCGCTCCGCTGCCAGCGGGATACTCGATACGATAACTGCACTCTCTTACCGGATTCCGCTCGTACTGGAATCCTCACACGGCCGTCTTGCGGAGCTCGGTATCGATTACGGCGTTTGCCGCGACGGGCGGATCCGCATTCTCGAAGTGAATTCCAAGCCGGGCCGGGCTGCCTTCCGCAGTCTATCAGACGGGGAGACCGCAAGGCTGGCTGTTTGCAACCCGGTCAGGTATGCAGCTTTTCTGCTCAAGTCGCAGCGGGCAGCAGCAGGGGCAACAAGTTTAGGAGGGTAACCCAATGAGTTTGACGACGTGCACGGTTCACGTAACAACCAAACAGGAAAGAAACATTTTCATTTCCGGAGAACTGGCCAAAGCGCTGAGGTTATCGAAAAGCAAGCAGCTCCAGCTCCAGGTCGGCTCCCAGTCCGTCACACTTCCGGCCCGGTACATCAAGAAAGCCGGCCTTCATCTTTATTTGCCCCAATCCGTTATTGCTTCTATCAAGCTTCCCCGGCTCGGCCCCTGCCTTGCTTCAAGCGGCAACGGTAAAGAGATCCGGCTCGGTCCTGTCATCGGTGTTCTTACCAATACGACAGGTACCACTGCCGGTCCTTTCGGCTCCCGTACCCCCTTCATCCGCTCTATTATGCAGCCGGGAGAGCGCAAGTCTTATCATGTGGCTTTTTCACCGAAAGATGTGAATTGGCAACAGGGTACCGTGTCCGGATATCTGCTTCTTCCCGAAGGAGGCTGGGTCCGCAAAACGGTTCCTCTTCCCGACGTCGTATACAACCGGCTCCCAAGCCGCAAAGCGGAGAAGATGGAGTCGACCGAAATTTTCAAGCAGCGTTTCGTAAAACGGAACATCCCCTTATTCAACTGGGGGTTCTTCGATAAATGGGATGTCTACCGGCTCCTGGAGAATGATCCTGTCTTCAAATTCGTTCCGGAGTCCGTCCTTAATCCTACAGCGATGCAAATTAAAGAGCTTCTGGAAAATCACAAATTTATTTATTTGAAGCCGACAGCAGGCAGTCTCGGTATCGGTATTTACCGGATTACTTACTCACAAGGCAGGGGCTACTTCGTCCGGTACAGGCGCAGCGGCAAAAATGTCCTGCTCCGGTTCAATAAATTCGACGGCCTTGTCAAAATGCTCGGCGTCAACCGCGGAAAACTGAACAATTATGTCATCCAGCAGGGAATCCGGCTGATAGAAATTGATTCGTGCCCGATAGACTTCCGCTTTCATATGACCAAGAACGGCAATAACGAGTGGGTAGTCGCAGCTATCGGCGCCAAGAAGGCCGGTAAGGGGAGCGTAACCACGCACCTTCGCAATGGTGGCCAATTGATGACAGCCGAGCAGGCCTTGAAGCAAGTATACGGCGGACGCAGCGAATCCATTCTGACCAAGATGAAGGAGACATCCATCGAACTCGCCAAAGCCATTGAGCATAATTACAATCACCCCCTCGGGGAACTTGGCTTTGATCTGGGCATTGATCAGAATGAGCAGACGTGGATGTTCGAGGCAAACGCCAAGCCGGGCCGCTCTATCTTCAAACATCCCGGCCTCAAGCAGCAGGATAAAGCTTCACTCGCTAATGTCTATGATCACTGCGTCTACTTGAGCCGCTTCCGCGCGAGGAGGGATAGCTAGTGGACGCTACGATCCATAGCAGCAAGCAGCCTCCCCTTTGTATCGGCATCCTGACAACACCGGATCCCAAACGGAAATTCTCGGGAAACCGGGAGAACTTCATCGATTTAATCCGGACCGGTTATGAGCATGGCGCTCTCGTTTACGTCGTGACAACGGCCGATATAAAGCTGGGAAGCAAGCAAGTGCAAGCTTTCTGCTATCAGTTTCCAAGTAAGAAATGGAGAAAACAGCTCATGCCCTTTCCGGATGTGATCTATAACCGGATTCCGACACGACGCCTGGAGATCCAAAGTGATGTACAGCGGACGCTTCAGGCTTGCATCCGGAGTAAAAGCCTGAATGTGTTCAATCCGTATTTCTTTGATAAATGGACACTGTTCGAATGGCTGGATCAATCGAGTACGACCCGTAAATATGTCCCTACAACCAAGCAGCTGCACGGCAAATCCTCTCTGGAAGTCATGCTGAATCGCTTCGATTGTGTTTATCTCAAACCGATCGAAGGCAAGGCGGGCAAAGGAATCATGCGGCTGGAGCAGATTCCGGTCAAGAACAGCCAGCCTGTACTCAAGCTGACGATGCAGGAAAAAATGAACTCTCATTATGAACAATTCAGTGATCTAAGCGATGCCTGGAACCGGATTGACGGGTTGACCAGCGGAGAAGAGTACATTATCCAGCAAGGAATCTCTCTAGCCAGCTACAATAAGCGGCCGTTCGATCTGCGGGCCCTGCTGCAGAAAACCGCGGAAGGCAAGTGGAGCGTAACGGGAATCGGAGCCCGGGTGGCCGGTAAGCGAAGCATCACAACCCATGTCCCCAGGGGCGGATCTATTGATGATCCGGCCCGGCTGCTGGCGAAATCGTTCGGCAGCCTCAAAGCCAAACGCATCCTCCGGCATTCGCGTAAAACCGCTCTGCTGCTCGCCCATAACCTGGAGAAGACCTCCAAGCAGACGCTTGGTGAAATGTCTATGGATCTGGGGATCGACACCAACGGGCGCACATGGTTCTTCGAGGCCAATTCCAAGCCGATGAAGTTCGATGAGCCGCATATCCGCAATAAGTCACTCGAACGCATTATCAGTTACAGCCAGTATTTAGCGAAGAAGAGCAAATGAATAGTGAAGCCCCTTCTCCCGGACGCTTCACTTCCACACAAATACAAGATCGCCCGCCACCTGAAAAAGGTAGCGGGCGATTTTGTATTCTATTCAGCAGCAGAATGAAGCAATTGCCCGGCCAAGCCGGGTGACTGCCCTCCCCCTAGATGTCCCCGGTTATCCGCGGGTTATTCCGCTTGTTCCACTGGTTCAGAATCGCATAGGAAGCGAACAAGGCCATAAAAGGCATGAGCGGGACCGTATAGCGGGAATGCGCCAAATAAACCATGTGTAACAGCGTCATATAAGCAAACAGGACTGTCAGCAGCAGAGTAAGACGATTACGGCGTGACTGCCAGATTCCCTTGAATCCGTAGATCAGGATGAAATAGTGCATCAAGATAACCGGGATAATGTTAATCCCGTGTACTTTAACCCAGTAATAAACATCGCCCCAGAACATAGTGAATTTACCTGCCGTATACCACTGCAAATAATAAAGCGGCTGTTCGGTAAACCCTTCTTTGATTCGTTCCTTGGCCCATTTTGTATCATACGCGTCATTCTCAGCTAGATGATCAGACCTCGGCCAAGTCCTCTGCTCCTCAATCGTAGGCGGCCCGAAAGGAAACGTCCCGAGCAGAAGCGGATTGCCGCTTGACTGGGTCAAAGGAATGAAACGGCCGCCGGACACCTCATAGTTGCGGACCCACCAAGGCAGCAGACACAGCACGAAAATAACAGAAGCGACGGACAGGCACGTCAGCAGCTTTTTCCACGGAACCGTCCGCCAGTAAAGAAGCAGAAGAAGAAATAGTCCGGGCCAGAGCGCAATCGTAGGCCGGACGTACACAGCGAATACCCAGGCAAGTCCAAAGGCTGCCGCTACGCCGAGCGTCGGTTTATCCATCGCTTTTAGAGCCGTGTAAATCAAAAGCATAACCGCTAATACAAATAACGCCTCGGTCAAAATCAGAAACGATACGAGCCACATGGGTAAATAAAACGCGGTGAGTGTGACTGCCAGAAGCGCCGCTTTTTCATTAAAAATACGTGTGCCGATTTGAAATAAAAGATAGAGCGCGAAAGTAACCATAAGGACTTGAACAATCCGCAAAGTCTGCTCCAGTTCATAACCGGTGCCGAGCCATTTCATGAAAATCGCGATAAATGCCGGAAGAGCCGGCGTAATGAACATCGTAGGACGCGTCGGATCGTTGTAGGTTAACATGCCCTCTTCAAGCCAGATACGGGCCGTTTCGATATACAACTTATCGTCTGATCCAAGGCTGTATGAGTGCCCGTTGATCAGAACCTCGATGATTTTAAGCAAAGTTGAGACAAGCAGAACGATCCCCAGCCAGGAACGCACCGAAAGAGAACGCAGTTTCCTCCACATCAATGACTCTCTTACTCCCCTTTCTTACCAGTTCCTTACCGCACCTGATTATTCCTTGTCAATTCATTGCCAGGTTCCCTCAAAAAATAGAAGCGCGTTACGAATAACGCGCCGAAAGTCCGATCATTCCTACACCGATCAGAATCACGATACACCCTGCTATTTTGAGTAAAGAGAGCTGCTCGTTGAACATATAGTAAGCGCCGATTACGGTGATCAGGTAGGCAATACTCTGCATCGGATAGGCGATACTGATGTCCACTTTGTTCAGAATAAACAGCCAGAGGACCGTAGCCAGTCCATAAATGAAAAGTCCTCCCAGAATAAAAGGAGAAAACATCAGATGAATGATACTTTGCAGATTTTCAAATGGATCTGTTTTGCGGGAAAGCCCGTATTTCCATAAAAATTGCCCGCTCACCAGCATGAGCGTATTCAATAAGATCAATCCGATATGTACCGGGTTCATGGCTTTTCTTGTCTCCCTGTATGTGTAAAAGTATCAGGCCCGCTCTCGCTTTGCTGTTTGAGCAGCATGACTTCGTTCTCCAGATAAGCATGCTCTTGGGCGAGCGTCTTAATCATATCCTGCTGCTTCGACAACTGGATGGTCTGATGAACAAGCATACTGAGCATCACGACGATCACAATCAGGAAGATGAGCGAAGGCATGTAGGACACGCCGATCCAAAGGGCAAACCGGTTCAGAAGCGGAATACCGATGCCGGTAATAATGCCTGCAATTGCTATGAGAATCCAAGTAAAGGCATGGCGGTCTTTGAGCTTATTCTTGCTCGTATAATATAATATCTGGAATAGGAATAAGACCGTAATTCCAATCGTAATGCCTTGAATCAAAGTAAGGACCCTCCCTAGAAGCTTCTCCGGATAATGGAAAACATGGTCACCTTCAGCATATAATAGACCGACCTCACCACATTGATGGAAGATACACCGCCTTGGCGTTTTTTCATCTCCACGCTAATTTCTTTGATCCGGTACTTGCTGCGGGCCATGGATACCAATATTTCCACTTCCGGGTAATCCACGGGGTACTGCTTAGAGAACTCGTTAATAATATTGCGGTTCACAATCCGGTACCCCGATGTCGGGTCAAAGATCCGGTTGCCTGTAAGCAGGCGGATCAGCATATAAAAATAGTAAATGCCGATACGTCTGGGCAGGCTGCTTTTGTAAGAACTTTTCTCCACGAAGCGGGAGCCGATTACAATATCCGTATCCGATGTACGGATCTCACGCACGAGCTTGTCTATATCGCGGGGATCGTGCTGTCCGTCTGCATCCAGTTGGATGGCATACTCATAGCCATGGCGCGCAGCATAGCGGTAGCCGGTCTGCATCGCACCGCCGATACCCAGATTAACAGGCAGACGAACTCCGTTATACCCCCGCTCTCTTATGATAGCTGACGTCCGGTCCGTTGACCCGTCATCGACGATCAAATAGTCATAACCCGTATAACGTTTTAAATGTTCAACCGTCTGCTCGATCGCGTCTTCTTCATTATAAGCAGGGATGATAATCAGCACGTCGCTTTGTCTGGACATACGGTTTCCTCCTTTTCTCTATCCGACTAACCCCTTCTTATGTCCAGATCTCTCTTGTTGTCAGGTTCTGTTAGGTTCATCGTTTTCTATAATTTTGGTTTAGCAATTTGTCAGCATCTTGTAACGAAAAGACCTTTGTAGTAGTTCTCAACCTGCTGTACGAACACTGAATCATTATAGTGCAAATTGATTAACTTGAACAGTTATCTCGATGGCAACTTCCAGCATATGTATACAGGACTTTACCCACTGCTGAGCCGGAACGAAACCAATCCGCTCTTGAAAGCGTATATAATTTTATAGCATCATCCAGTATTTGATAAGGGAGGGATGATATGGAAACCTGGTACTGGGGTCTATTTATCGCCGGTGTCCTGTTTGCACTGGTTACACTTATTTTCGGTGAGATACTCGGCCACCTCTTCGGATTTCTGGATTCTGCAGGCGGTCATCACATGCCCGTACTCCAGCCTGCCGTCCTTGTCGGCGGAATTACGACCTTCGGAGGAGCCGGCATCCTCCTTACCCGCTACACGGAATTCTCCCCTTTGCAGACAGGGACCGCCTCCTTGCTGATCGCAGCTGCACTGTCCATGCTCACGTATCTGGTGTATGTCAAACCTATGGCCAACAGCGAGAACTCCGTCGGTTTCTCTATTCAGGACCTTGTCGGTAAGATCGGTGAAGTAAACGTTCCTGTACCCGCAACCGGGCACGGGGAAGTCATTCTGCGCATTGGCGGCGGTGTGACGAACCAGATTGCCGCAAGCTTTGACGGCAAGACCATCGCTTCGCATCTGCGTGTCGTTGTCGTCGATGTCAAGGACGGCATCCTGCTTGTTTCTCCACTGGATTCCGAATCCGAGTTTAATTAACCAACAAAGGAGCTGTGCCTATGTTATTATCAGATGTTGTGCTTATCCCCGGAATTATCGTTGCTGTCATCCTCATACTCGGTATCGCATTCTGGGCCCGTTACAAAACCGTTTCCCCGGATGAAGCCATGATTGTTACGGGTTCTTTCCTTGGCAGCAGAAACGTCAGCATCGACGAATCCGGCCGCAAAATGAAAATCGTGCGCGGCGGCGGGGCGTTCATCCTGCCTATCTTCCAGCAGTCGCAGTTTCTTTCCCTCCTCTCCCATAAACTCGATGTCATGACTCCCGAGGTTTATACAGAGCAAGGTGTGCCAGTCATGACAGATGCGGTCGCGATTATTAAAATCGGCGGCTCTGTCGAAGATGTGGCAACTGCCGCAGAACAGTTCCTCGGTAAACCGACCGAAGCGCTCAAAAGTGAAGCGCAGGAAGTGCTCGAAGGCCATCTCCGCGCCATCCTCGGATCGATGACCGTCGAGGAAGTCTACCGCAACCGGGACCGCTTCGCCCAAGAGGTACAAGGCGTAGCCGCCCGCGATCTTAAGAAAATGGGCCTTCAGATCGTATCCTTTACGATCAAGGATGTCCGCGACAAGCATGGTTACCTGGACGCGCTTGGTAAACCCCGGATCGCAGCGGTGAAGCGGGATGCCGATATCGCCGAAGCCGAAGCTATACGGGATTCCCGTATCCAGAAGGCAAAGGCCGAGGAAGAAGGACAGAAGGCTGAGCTTCTGCGTGACACGAACATTGCCGAAGCAAGCAAAGAGAAAGAACTGAAAGTCGCTGCCTTCAAAAAAGATCAGGATATGGCGAAGGCCGAAGCCGATCAGGCTTATCATATCCAGGAGGCACGCTCCAAACAGAGCGTAGTCGAAGAGCAGATGCGTGTCGAGCTTGTTCGCAAAGAACGGGAAATCGATCTGGAAACCAAAGAAATCCTGCGCCGCGAAAAACAATATGATGCCGAAGTCAAGAAGAAAGCGGACGCTGACCGTTACTCCGTCGTGCAGGCCGCGGAAGCGGAGAAATCCCGCAAGATGCTCGAAGCCGAAGCGCTGCAGTTCCGCATCGAGGCGGAAGCCAAGGCCAACGCCGAACAGAAACGCCTCGACGGTCTGGCGATCGCTGACTCCGAACGGGCGCGCGGTACGGCAGAAGCCGATGTAATCCGGCTGCGCGGTCTGGCCGAAGCCGAAGCGAAGCAGCGTCTGGCCGAAGCTTTCGAGAAGTTCGGCGAAGCCGCCGTGCTCGACATCATCGTGAAGATGCTGCCTGAACTGGCCGGCAAAGTTGCCGAACCGATCAAGAACATCGACAAACTGACGGTGGTCGATACCGGTCACGGTGAAGGAGCTGCCCGCCTCAGTAATTACGTCACATCGCTGATGGCGACCGCCCCTGAGATGCTGAAGAATGTCTCCGGGATCGACGTTGAGCAGCTCATCAAAGGGCTGACGACACGCGCGCCCCAGCCGGCAGCCCACCAGCCGTCCCGGCCCTTGTTGACTGCGGCGGATACTCCCGCTGCTGAAGCTATAGCGGCCGCCAAGGAGACCGAGCCGGGTAAAGCTTGATTGGAGCAGCGGTCCGAGCAGCGGACATATCGGCACGGCTGATTCTCCGCCCTCGGCTCCCAATGAAACTGGCACGTATGATCGCAGCCCGATTAATGCAGAATGCCGCTTCAAGGTCTAGTCTGCAAGAGGGTACCTTCCTCTTGCATGCGCCACCCTGCTGTCAGTTGCCGCAGGGACTGCTTCACAAGCAAGCGCGTTCTTAAGGGGAACGCGCTTTTTCTTATCAGCGCCCGCCCGCCTCAGCCCGTCGTACTCTACGACTTGAGCCCAGCCTGCCAGAGGCGTAAGTAATCCCTTGAACGAGCAGTCCGGCTACCATAAGCATCAGCAGCAGCATCATGCCGATCGTATAACGCGGCTCCGGTATAAACATAAGCTGGGTGCCGAGCATAATAAAGAAGATCGCGGCCAGATACCGGTAGCTTTTGTTGATAAACCAGCTCACTAACGAGCCCATCAGACCTGCCAGCACCAGCAGCTTATGAATCTTGGGCAGCATAAGCGCATACCAGCCAGCCACCGTTCCGGGATAATCCCCCATATAAATCCGATTCCAGAACATCTCCTTCAGTTTACCTACCGTAAACCACCGGATCCAGAGAGCCGGATCGTTCTGCAGTCCCTCCTTGATCCGCCGGATCGCTTCACCCTTCTGATCATTCGGATCAATGCGGCTCCAATCCAGCGTCCCTTTCATATAAGGGTCAGTTCCGCCAAGCAGCGGGTTCGCCGCCCCCTCTTTGGACAAAAAAATAAATTCCTGAAACGTCATCAGATTGCGTACCCACCAGGGCAGCATTCCTACTGCGAAAGCAAGCACACCCCAGCCGATTTCCTTGACAAACGGTTTGCGGTACTGAAACCAGAGGAAGATATAAGGCACGGGAGCGATAAGGAGAATATTAGGCCGGATCAGCACGGAAAGCGCCAGCAATATTCCGGCTATCAAGTGATCCTTACGCTTGTTTTCCTGAATAATCTTCACTTGATAGTAGACGAGCGCCATTAAAGAAGCCATGAAGATAACTTCTGTCAGGATTAGTGACGTCACGAAAATAAAAGGCGCGTATACGGCTGCCATCAAAGCTGCCACGATGCCCGTCTGCCAATTGAACAGCCTGTCTCCGATTTTATAAAGAAATCCTATTGCCGCTAAACTGATAAACGCCTGTAAAACTCTCACAACCATATAGGTCTGCTCGATATCCGTGTAGCCGAACACTGCTAAAATTGCGGTCAGAAATAAAGGAAAACCCGGTGTCACATATGTATTGGATTCCGTACTCAGATAACCGTATACCCCTTGTTCAATGATTTGCTCGGCCATCACGGTATAGTTCTTCTGATCGAACTCCAAAGGTTCATATTCGTTGCCAAGCACGTATGTAAGCCTCAGAACAAGCGCTATAATCAGGACAAACCAGATAAGTAATATTTTTACCAGCTGCACTGATTTCAAGAATGCGGCCCCCTTTACAAAATTTGTATACTCATAGACGATCCATATCCTTAAAAAGTTTCTTCCGACAATTAAATCGAGCCAGATTCTATCAATTCGCTGATTCCGCTTGTGTTCAGGGAGGATGACTATAGACACCTCCCTTGCAACATATCAGGACACGAATGCGCCAACATCTTCTTTTACAATGTTAGAACTGGTTACCAACTACATGGCCAACTGCATCATTGAGCAGCATATAAACATCTCCGTTGGTTAAGTTATGTTTATCTCCTATAAGATCAACGGAAGTTTTAGTAATCATCCCTTTAGCCTGAAGTAAAGTTTGGGCTTCCTCTAACGTTGCGTTTAAACCAATTGCTTTGGCTAATGTGAAGCTCGCTTGTTGCAGACTCAAAGGTTTTTTATCGGGTCCCTCCAGACCTTGCAGTGCTTCAGAAGGATTGCCTGTAAAATGAGATGTGTAAACCCTCTTCATATTATTTATTTGGTTAACCATCCTTTGAACATTAGAAACCTTGTCTAAATCAAAAGCTTGGTTGCCGTAAGAACCGTAAGCAAGTCCCATATATACGGCTGCCTTCAGCCCAGGATAGTTTTTGTGTGTCATAAAATCCGGCTTGGGCAATGTATAAGGCTTTATATCCATTCCTTGGTCATTCATTTGTTTATGCAGTTCAGCAATCAAAGGCTTCGATTCGGACAATTGGCGGAAGGTTATGTTATTCTCGCGGACAAGCTTGGCGGCAACGCCAGCAGCCTGGCCCTCTGCCATTCCCGTCGGAATGACGCGTGCGCTCCCATGTGCCAGCGTATCATAGCTGGCGGAACGCCCCACTACAAGCAAACCATCGACAGCTTGCGGTACGATACTGCGGAATGGAACCGCATAACGCCACGGATCAACGGGAATCGCACCGTGATCTGCGGGTGAAGTCTTCTGAATATCTGAGGGGTAAGAACCGAATGCGATCCGGTCCCACTGGTCGCGATTTTCCAGCAAGTCTATAATACTCAAGCGGTATAAGCCCTTCATGTGCCGTGTTTCTCGGACATATAACTCAGAAGCTATGCCATCCAGCTCGGCATTTTTAAAATCGGGGAAGGTATTTAAATATTTAACAACATTCGGGATTTCTTCCTTAGCGATATTCATTGCTTCCTTATGTGAAGCAGGGTCTAGGCCATCAATCCCAAAAATATGCAGCGCATTAATCAGAATTGTATCGTCATTCTGCCTGCCTATGTTCAGCCCTCGCATCATGGCACGTTCCTTGTTAAGCGGCACGTACCCTTTCATCTCAGCGCCATATCCCCACGCCGACATTTTATCGGTTCCTGTGCCTGCGTTCCCGTCTTCATTAAGCCGTTTGGAGATGAGGTTCCAAGCTTTGGCATTGATATTTCTCAAACGAAATACAGCGGTTACCGCCATTGAAGATTTGATATCCCCCAAGTCTTCGCGGCCTATTGTAAATTCGACCCCAGCCGCTGCACCGATGTCACCATCCTGTGTAGCATCAATCACAGATTTGGCTGCTATGTTATGTGGGGTACCGTCTTTCGCGGTCACCTTAATTCCTTCCACAACCGGATATTCCCCTGTCTTTTTAACAATAGGCACAACAAATTTCGATTCCATGGAAACATCGATGTTCTCCTCGGAGCTAACCAGCTCATAGAAGCTATTGGCTGCTGTCCGGACATCAAACGAATGGCCTTCTATTTGTTTGTACCATTCAGCAAATATTCCTTGATTTAAGTAATCCTGTTGATTTCCCGGCAGACTGGTGTCTGGCTTAACCCAGTTCATATCAATACTGTTCAATCAGCCTACTGTCATCAAGCCCCCCAGTACTTCACGGCTCCTGCTATCGATCAGCAATGTTGTGAGTCCATTGCGTGCCGCAGAGACAGCCGCACTAATTCCTTCTGGATCTGTACCGACCACAACTACGTCATAGTTATCCTTGAACTTCTCTACAGATACGACCTTCTTAAGTTCCTGGCGCTGCTCCGCCGCTGCAGATTTGACGGATATGTTGGATCCGTTATCTTCCTTTGATCCTTTGTTGTACAGCCAGCTTCCCCCAATACCGAAAATAACCACAGATAAGAGAGCTAAGAATACGATTCTGCTTCGCGACATACTGCACCTCGATTTGAATTTTTGAATATCTTGTACAAACAAGAATACTAGCTAAATCTTAAGGTGTCGTTTACAGCCACTTACGAACCGCTTAAGTAATTCTTAATGATTATTAAGCATTAGCTGAAATCAATGGAAACCTTGTTTCGAAAAGGGTTCTGCTCTTATTACTTTGAACGGATATTTGCCCCCCGTGGATTTCAATGATACTTTTAGCGATCGCCAGTCCCAATCCGGTGCCTCCTGTTTGCGAAGATCTTGATTTCTCAGCACGATAAAATCTATCGAAGATGTACGGCAAATCCATTTCAGGGATTGCTTCGCCATAATTAATAATTTCCACGATTGCTTCGCCATTGCTTGTTTTAATCTGGATATCCACGAATTTGCCTTCTCTACCGTAACGAATGGCATTGGAAATTAAATTCTCATAAGCACGTACCAATTGATTGGCATCCGCTTGGATGTAAACCATCTCATTATCGGAACCAAAACGGTAAGACATTCCCGCTTTAGTTAGCGCGGGTATAAATTCTTCTGCGAGCTGTTTTAAAAAACCGTTAATATTTATTGTGTTCGCCTTAAGAACCGAGGCATTCTCATGCAGGGATGTGTATTCAAATAAATAATCAATTAATTTTTTTAAGTTCTTGGTTTTTTCATAGGCTATATTGGTGTAATACCTGAGCTCTGTCTCATCCTTATAACGATCTGATTCAATTAATTCCAGATAACCGAGTATTGAGGTAAGCGGAGTCCGAAGATCGTGGGAAACACCGGTGATCAATTCATTTTTGGTTCGTTCGGCTATTCGCTCTTCCTCAATTGAATTTCTCAGTTTTCTTGTCATTTGATTAATATTATCCACGACTACGCCTAATTCATCTGAAGATCTTGCGACAATTTCGTAGTTGAGATTGCCTTTTGCGATCTCCTGAAGACCGAGCGTAATTTCTTCCAGATAGCCTATGATTTTTCTGCTAAATAAAAAAAAGAAGCAGAGAAACAAAAAAGCCCCGATGAAAACCATAACAGGAGTAGAACCTATGGTATTGACCACCCACCTGAGGGGATCTCTAAACGGCTCTATATAGATCAGAATCAGCATCACTTGATACATCAATAATTGTGTCGCTGCTGCAAGTACAATGCTAAGAAAAAAAACATAAATAAACTTCCAGCGCATGGTATCAATAAATTTATTTCTCATTTGCAGCCCCCCTTTCGAATGTTATTACTCAATGGTATACCCGATTCCCCACACGGTTTTAATATACTGAGGATTACTCGGTTCTTTTTCGATTTTCTCACGAATTTTGCGGATATGAACCATTACGGTATTGTTAGATTCCCAGAAGGGCTCGTTCCAGACCGTTTCGTAGATTTTCTCCATACTGAGCACGATCCCGCGGTTTCTTGCCAATACCTGCAAAATAGCGAATTCCCGCGGTGTCAGCCTGGCATCAATTTGATCAACAGTCACTTTGTGCGTTGCCATATTAATGATAAGGTCGTCAATAATGATCTCATTATCATTTTTGACGGCTGAAGCGTTAAGCTGCCTGTACCTCCGAAGATGGGATTTGACTCGGGCCATAACTTCAAGCGGACTGAACGGTTTGACCACATAATCATCCGCCCCGATGCTGAGTCCCGTTATTTTATCCATCTCCTGGCTTTTGGCAGATAGCATGATAATCGGCATTTGCTTCTCCTCACGGATTTTCATACAAGCCTCTATCCCATCCATCTGCGGCATCATTACATCCAGAATAATTAAGTCAACCTCGTGAGAATTTAATAGCTCCAAGGCCTCGGCCCCGTTGCTTGCTTTTAATAACTGGTAGCCTTCATTTTTTAGATAGATCTCCAGAAGATCGACAATTTCTTTCTCATCGTCAACTAAGAGAATCGTTCCACCAAACATATATAGCCCTCCCTATCCATTTTTCCATATATATCCTGTTACGGCACAGTCTTTAGAATAGCACATCCAAATAACGAAAGTCTTAGCATGCTGCCCGAATTCCTTCCTCACCTGCATCGCAAACTCCAGGGTCTGACAATCGTCTACACAACATAATGCTCACTAATTTCGTGTACTAGAAA
The DNA here is from genome assembly GCF_009757775.1 of Paenibacillus lutrae. GTDB lineage: Bacteria > Bacillota > Bacilli > Paenibacillales > NBRC-103111 > Paenibacillus_F > Paenibacillus_F lutrae. Next base: position 108,098 of record NZ_RHLK01000008.1, on the reverse strand, counting down.
CATAAAATCCCCACAAACAGGAATTCATTCCTGCTTGCAGGGAGTTATACATGTCTTTACTCTATAAAAGTAAGATTAAACACCGCTTCCGCATTCCTTGCCCGGCAGGAGCTGCAGCAGCTCGGCAAAAGAGGAGATTCTAATGTCCGCTGAATCCAATTCGTTATCCGAACGGAATCCCGCATAATCACAACCGATGACTCGGAGGCCGTTGCCATGACCCGCTTCCACATCCGAAGAACGGTCGCCGACCATCCAGGCATGCTGAATGTCATGGTCCTCCAGCAGTCTTTTGACAAGATCGACCTTGGATTTGGTTCTGTATTCGCCCGCGCTGTACAATCCGGTGAATAAAGGGGCCAGGCCCTTTAGTCTAATCACTTCCTTCACGTAGTCCTCCAGCCCGTTACTTGCTACAAACAAGCGGATTCCTTCGTCATGCAAGGCTTTGAGGGTAGATTCCACATCGTCGTAAAGCATGCCTTCACCCTGCGCCAGACGCTTGTCTTGTTCAAGCGTAAGGAGCTCGTTGGCACGGTCTCTCACTTCAGCGGATGAATCCGGCAGCACTCTTTCCCAGATCTGTTCGAGAAGCATACCAAGCCCTCCCAGAACTCTTTCGTCCGGCGGCGTCGGCCCTTCATAAACCCCTTCTTCGCGAAGCGCATCAAAAGTGGCATGATAAGCTGGAAGCAGGAGTGTTTCTGTCTTGAACAACGTTCCATCGAGGTCAAAAAGCATGGCTTCGGGTTTCTCATTTCTGCTCATAGTTGTTCTCCACATCCTATTTTTTATTTTTAGCATCGCAAACCGGGGGGCGGCTTGTCAATGAAACGTCTCACATCTTTACCCATCGACAGCTATCCAAGCATGCCCCCAGCCACAGATTCGTGCACATAGGGAGCAGCGCAAAGATTACTGAACTTTAAAAGCCCGCAAAAGAAGATCTCTATTGATGTTCCCCCGAAAATATTTTAAAATGAATATGAAAATCTTTTTCTTCAAGAGATATATTTTCACTAAAATTTTTTCCAAGAAGGTGCGATTTCCCATGTCCAGTATTCTTCGTGCCATTGAGGAAAAAAAGCACGGGCTTAACCGTCAGGAACAGGTTCTCGCCATTTACATTCTGGAGCACGCGAATCAAGTTGTCCGGATGGGAATCACTGAGCTCGCAGAGCACTCCACCACGAGTCCTGCCACCATATCACGTTTCTGCAAATCTTTTCATTTCCAGGGATACACCGATTTCAAGTTCCAGCTTGGAGCCGAACTCGCCATGCAGCCGTCGGGCCAGTCCTATCAGGACATCGTAGCCGGCAATCCGTTGGACAAGATCGTATCGGCTATCGAAGCCAATCACATGCGCTCCATCGCAGACACGACCCGCCTGCTGGACCTGAAGCAGGTCCAATTGGCCGTCGACACCCTGCAGAATGCGCGCCGGATTGATTTGTACGGTGTGGCTACATCCGGAGTCGTCGCCCTTGATTTCTACCAGAAACTCGTCCGGATCGGCAAAAATGCCAACGCCTTGTCCGATCCGCACATGCAGGTTACGTCCGCTTCCAATCTGGTTCCCGGAGATGTCGCCTTTGCGGTCTCATACTCCGGAGACACGCCTGAGACCATACAAGCCCTCCGCTGCGCTCAGGAACAGGGGGCTACTACCATCAGTTTAACCAAGTATGGTTCGAATCCTCTGGCGGATCTTGCCGACATCCAATTGTTTGCATCGACACTGGAAGAAGGAATGCGCCGGGGCGATATGGCTTCCCGCATCGCTCAGCTGCATGTCATTGACATCCTGTTCACGAGTATGGTCAGTGAACGTTTTGACGAACATGTACCTCGTCTGGAAAGAACGTACCAAATGGTCCGTAAATATCGAAGCAAAGGGAGAGAATAGAATGATCATTCATCAGTTTAGCAGCCAGCAGGAATTAAACGAGGCAGGTGCGGGGATTATTGCCGCTCTTGTACAGACGAAACCGGATGCCGTACTGGGTCTGGCTACTGGAAGCACACCGATCGGCATTTACGAAGAACTGGTAAAAGCTTATAAAAAGGGCCGTGTCAGCTTCAAATCCGTCTCCACTTACAATCTGGATGAATATGTCGGCCTTCCCGTCGATCACCCGGAAAGCTACCATTCCTATATGAATCAACACTTGTTCAGTCACATCGATGCAGCTCCTGAACGGATCCGGATCCCCAACGGCAACGCAGCGGATCTGAAGGAAGAGTGCGCGAGCTATAACCGCGAACTGGAGGGAGTCAAGCAGGTGGACCTGCAAATCCTCGGTCTCGGACATAACGGACATATCGGTTTCAATGAACCGGCCGATTCTTTGCAGAACGGCACGCACCTGGTTGAACTCGATCATAAGACGCGGGAAGCAAATGCACGCTTCTTCCCTTCGATCGACGATGTTCCGACTCATGCTCTTACAATGGGCGTAGGCACCATTCTAAAAGCCAAAATGCTGCTACTTGTCGTACGCGGCGCCGATAAGGCGGAGATTCTTCACCGCGCGCTGACAGGTCCGATTACGACCCAATGTCCGGCAAGCCTGCTGCAGACTCACCCGAATCTGGTTGTTCTTCTTGACGCTGAGGCTGGGAGGTTGTTTCAATGAGCGCGTTAAACGGTAAAGAGCGCGTTCTCATCACCAATGCCCGTATTGTAACCGAGAACAGAATCATCGAGAACGGTTCCGTACTGGCCGTAGACGGACGGATCGAGCAGATATACAGTGCGGATGAAACCGCGCAGCTGGACGTTGCGGGAGCTGTTGATGCAGGCGGCAGTTGGCTGCTTCCGGGCTTCATCGATGTCCACGTTCACGGCGGAGCCGGCGCGGACTTCATGGATGCATCCGCGGAATCGCTGGATACGATCACACGTTTTCACAGCACGAACGGTACGACTGCGATGCTCGCAACTACGGTTACCGGCCCGCAGGAAGCTCTCGATGCGGCCATCACGGCAACCGATGCGTATATTCGCGCCGGAATGCCTTATGCACAGCTGCTCGGCGTGCATCTGGAAGGCCCCTTCATATCGCCGAAGTGGAGCGGCGCCCAGAACCCCGAGTATATCGCGCTGCCGACTACGGAATGGCTTAAGGACTGGCAGGAGCGCTTCCCCGGCGTCGTCAAAATGATGACACTCGCCCCCGAGCGGGAAGGGGCTCTTGAAGTGATCGAGTGGCTGAGCGGCAACGGAATCGTGGCGGCTGCAGGCCATACGGACGCTGACTATGATACCATTTCGCGTGCTGTCGATCACGGTCTCAGTCATGCGGTGCATACCTTCAACGCGATGACTCCGCTTCACCACCGCAATCCGGGTACGGTCGGAGCGGTGCTGACAGATCCGCGCATCCACGCGGAAATCATCGCGGATGGCGTACACGTACATCCGGCAGGCATTAAGCTGCTGACGATGGCCAAGACGAAACATAACCTCATTCTGATCACCGATGCGATGTCCGCTGCCGGCCTGCAAGACGGCAACTACAAGCTTGGCGGTCTGGATGTCATCATGACAGACGGCGTCTGCCGGCTCAAAGAGGGCAACTCACTGGCCGGAAGCACGCTGACGATGATCGAAGGCTTCAAATTCCTGGTCAACCGCGTCGGCGTCAGTGTCCAGCAGGCAAGTGAATATGCGAGCGGCAACCCGGCCCGCCAGATGGGTGTGGCGGATCGCATGGGCTCCATTCAGCGCGGCAAACAGGCTGACCTCGTGCTGATCAGCCCTTCCCTGAACCTGGAACGCGTATGGGTACTGGGCCGTGAGCTTTCCCTTGATTTCAAATAAACTATAGCTATAAAGAAGCAGCCTCCGTCCTCCACTGTCAATGTGGAATCCCGGAGGCTGCTTTTTATTGCGGGTTATGCTTTGATCACCGGCTTCACCAGCGGCGACGGCTCTATCCGTTCCCTTAACTCATCGTACGGGATTTGAACATGCGGTGAAGACCAATCGTGGCGGCGCCGATTGCCGCTCCGTACTCTTTCCATTGAGGCGCCTTCACCGGTGTAGGCACGAGCGCAGCCTCCGACTTCTGAATCTCCTCGGCCAGCTTGCTGAAGAACGCTTCATTCTGCGCGATCCAGCCGCTCAGAATAAGCTGCTCCGGACTCAGCAGTTGAAGCACATCGCCGCAGTACGCGGCTATGCCCTGGATGATCCCGTTCAGTTCGGACGCCAGCGGCTCCACGCCCCCTATGCCCAGCTCCACGAACCGCTGGATGATATGGGTAGGATCCATATCGCTGAAGTGATCCGGATACGACTCCAGCAGCCGTTTGGACAAGTATTTGGTGCTGTAGGGAGCAAAACTCTGAATGCGTCCTGCACGTTCATTCCGGCCCCTGTAGATCTGGTTATTGAGCACAAGCCCCGCACCGACTCCATAATCAATAAGGATATAAACAATGGTCTGCAAACCTTTAGCCGCACCGTTAAAGCGCTCGGCAAAGCCCGCAGCGTCAAGATCATTGACCAGATGCATCGGAATACCGAATTCTTCGAAAAGAAGAGTACGGAGAGGAAAGTTCTGGAGGCCCAGATACGTCGAGTTGACGATATTCTCCCGTTTCTCGTCGATACGGCCCGGAATGGAAATGCCCATCCAGCGGATAGTACTGAGCTGAGCAGACTGATTGCTGAGAAAAGAGCGAATCAGCTTGGGCAGCTCGATCCGAATCGTATCCTCGCCGAATAGCGGCTCGAGCCGCTCCGCTGCGAGCACCTTGCCCCGGAGGTTCAGCAGGACACAGCGCGCAGGCGCATTGGACAAATCTACGCCCAGGACGCAGCCTCCTTCCGCATGAATGTCCAGCAGCGTCATCCGGCGGCCGACGCCTGAACCGGCCGTACCGGTTTCACGCACCAGACCCTCCTGGATAGCATCCTCCATCAAGACGGAAACGGTCGTTGGGCTCAGCCTTGTCTTGCGGGCCAGCTCCACTCTGGAGATTGGGCCCTGCTCATAAATATAATTCAGCAGCAAAGATTTGTTAATCTCACGCAGCATCTGTTGATTGCCGATTTGGTTCATAGTTACCTACTCCCTGCAAAGCCATATTCTCATTCATTTTGTTACTCCTTTTCACCTACTTTGCAGTCTGGCTGTCTAAGATTTCACAATTGCAGGTTAAAGCAGTTCCCTAGTAAATTACACGGTCATTTCCTGGTCCCCGTTATGAGCTTTGCGCCGCAGTCCCTGCCAGATCAGAATAAAGCCTGTCATACCAATCAGCGAAACGCCCGCTCCGATTCCGTACATTTTGGCCGCCCCCAGTGTATCATACATCCAGCCGCCCGCAAATCCGGCAAAAATCCCCGAGACACCGCCCCAAGTCAGCGCAAAAGCCGCCTGACCCGAAGCTCTGAACTGGGAAGGAATTAGATGTGCGGTCAAATTCGTCCCGATGTAATAATAGCCTCCGAACGTCAAACAGTGAAAGAGCTGAATAAAGATAAGCTGGGCCGGACTGTCCACAACTGTCATGAACATCCAGCGGATGCTGAACAGCAGGCTGACCAGGGCTAAACATGCAAACATGGTTCTTGAATCTTTTTTGAGATAGCGGTCTAACAGCAAGAACACAGGTGCCTCAAACACAGAAGACAAGAATGCCGCCCACCCGATCCACGTTGCCGACCCGCCCATTTGTGTCAAATAAATCGAAACGAATGTAGAGTTAATGGAGTTCGGAACCGAGATCAGAATACCGAGCAGGAGCAGCAGGAGAAAGGTCCGGTTCTTGATTAGATTACGAAAGCCGCCACCGGGGATCGTTCCCACAGAAGCTGCCTGTTTGGGCTGTGAAATGCTAAACACGAACAAGAGTGAAGTCAGCAGGACACCGCTGTACAGCCACCACAAATTCTCAATGCCGATCTTCGTCAGCAAAGGCCCCGCCAGAACAGCGGCAAATGCCCATCCCAGGGATCCCCACAGCCGGAAAGTGCCGAATTTATAAGGCGTGTTCTCGATGGTGCTGAGAATCAGGCTGTTGCTCTGAGAAAAAATAGGACTTTGGAAAAAGAAATACATCAGCAGAACGACGTACAGCCATGAAAAAGACTGCAGATGAAAAACAGGCTGAACGACAACCAGGCTGCAGACGACGAGAACGATCAAGATCTTGCGGATGTTCTGCGTACGATCGCTCCAGTAACCCCAGAACGGATTCGCCAGAATAGAAACAAACGGACCGCCCGCCATCAGCATCCCGATCTGGAAGGGCGTCAGTCCATTTTTCAGGAATAGAAGCGGCAAGTAAGTAAATAAGAGAGAAAATGCGCTGTACAAAAATATTATGTACAGCTTAAACATTGTAAATGAGCGCCGGTCGGCGGCTCCAGTCGTCATGAGAGTATACTCCTTTATGATTCGGTTCGTAAGCGGGACGGGCTGATCCGTCATACCAGTTGGGGCCGGAAAAGCTGCCGCTCCCTGGCCCCCATGGTATTCTTATGGACCGCAGGGCCGTGTCAGCCTCTGACGGCTATGGCAGCCGCTTAAGCATCCATGCGCTCACTCTGCGGCTTTAGTGCTGCAGCCACTTCATCTACACTGACTTCGCGCCCGATAGCGTCTGACAGATACATGCCTTCGCTGATCAGCATCGTCTGCAGAGCAATATCTTTGGTCGGAAGAAGCTCGGTTCTTCCCTGCAGTACGGCAATCCAGTGCCTCTGAGAAGAGTCGTAGGCATCCTCGCCTTCACGAATCCGGTGCCAGCGCAGATCTGCTGCATCGACATCTATGCTTGTGTCCATGTCCATATCACAGCGCGTCGAGAAGTAGTGGAGCTTGTTCTCCCCTGGAGCACTGACAGGCAGGCGGAGGCCGCCTTTTGAGCCCAGAATGGAGCTTCCCTCGAACGTATTCATGTGAACCGCCCAGGATTCCACGATGTCCATCGTCATGCCTTTCTCAAATCGCACAAAACCGAGCGCCAGTTCCTCTACATCAAATCCGGACGATTCCCGGCGCCCTTGATCCATATCCATTTCCTGATACAACTTACCGGAAATACGCTCCACTTTGGGCATATCCAGCAAATACAGCATTCTGGAGATGTGATAGACGCCCATATCCAGCAGTGCGCCGCCAGCAGCCGTTGCCTTCCGTGTAAAGGCCGGTGTGCCGTAGCCGTCTACGAAAGGCCTGTTACGCCGTCTATAGCCGGTAGAACGGGCATGGAACAGTTTACCGAGCTCCCCGCCCTCTATAAGAGCTTTGGCTACCTTCGTGTCTTTCTTGTATAGGGTCGCAAGCTGGATATGAAGATGACGGCCGGTTTCCAGCGATGCATCGACCATGGACTTGCCATCGGCATAGGTGCCCGCGATAGGCTTCTCACAGTAGACATGTTTGCCTGCCTGCATAGCTGCAATCGATACCGGAGCATGGAGATTATTGTGCAGACATACATCAACGGCATCCAGATCGTCGCGCTCTAGCAGCTTGTTGTAATCGGTGTATACGTGAGGTATCCCGTACACTTCCGATACGCGGCGCGCCTCCGCTTCGTTCACATCACATACCGCGATAATCTCGACTCCGGGGATGCCTTTATATTCGTCCAAATGCAGTTTGCCGATTTGGCCGGCACCGATCAGACCGATTTTTACAGTTTTCATGAGAATTACGCCTCCTTGTGTAGGTCTTCTTCACTTTGCAGCAGCAAATGCTTAACCGATGCCAATAACCATTCCACTTCCGTATAAGGGTCCTTCATAGCATGGTGCTCAACGCCCCAATACCCGTCGAACCCGTTATTGCGGAGCATGCGGATCGTCTCGACAGCACCTTCAGAAGCTACGGCGCCCACGTCAAAATGAGTATGTACGGTCCAGGGAGAGATCATTTCATCCCCTTTATCTTTCTCTTGATCCCAGCGTCCGATATGAAGCAGGAAGCCGTAGGAAGGATGGTCCACTGCTTCTGCCAGCCGTTTCATTTCGGAAGGCACAAGCGAAGGGCCCATATGGTTCTCCGGCCCGATCATGAAGCCGTTCTCCTTCGCGATCTTGCAATATTCGCGGTAACGTCCGGCTACGTAATCAAGCTCCTCCTCCGAGAATGAGGACTGTCCGCGGCCGCCGGTGTCAATCCGTACAGTTTTAGCGCCCAGACGGATAGAAGCTTCTATATACTCCAGCGCGTTTTTGTGAAGCGCTTCCCTTTTATCGGGATCCGCATCCCACAGATGTGCCCCGTCGATCGCGATATTTACAAGCGTCATGCCTCTTTCATCAAGGCCGCGGCGGATTTTATTCAAGTATTCTTTGTCCGGCAGTTTGAGCAGCGGGTCCGAACGATCGGCAAACTGCCCGTTCCACAGATCCACCGTGCTGAGTCCGTAGCGGTACCTGACCGTTTCCAGATAGCCGAATACATCCATCGTTCCATTTAAAAAAGACTGATTGAATGAAAAGCCGCCAACCGACAATTTCATAAGATAAATCCTCCTCATAATTAATTGTTCCAGTGGACAAATTAATTAAATAAATGAAAAAGTGAACGGTGTCCACTTTGTTTTGATCTTAAACCCGCTGATAGCAGATGTCAACCAGAAATTGACGAGTCAAACGAATAATTCTCCCTTTTTCTAGTTAAATGAGGATATACTTTCGGCAGGCCGAAAGAAGCGGCTGAATCAGCGCACGGCGTCCATGCCAGAATATCTTCTTTGCGAAAATTTCGCATCGCCTTTCTTGCATAACAATAAGCCCGGATCTGATCCGTATGAACGTTCACAGGACGAACGTCCCGCTTGCTGATTGTTCCTTTTCGATCCATATAAATGATACTGACTTTACGCCCCAGATACCGCTCCATAGCTGACATACCGCTCCTCCTCTAAATAAAAAAATAAGAACATTTGTTCCTATTATAACTCTGCAGTTTCTTTCTTGCAAGAGGAACTCACTGCCATTCTGCGGGCCGTATAGGTCCTGTTTATTTCTGGCATCTATCCCGCCTTGCAGGCAACAAAAAAACCGGACGTCCTCAGACGTGCCGGTTGCTGTAGGCCATTCGGGTATCTACCGTGATGCTTAGAACATGACCATTGGATTCATATTCGATTCCGGGGGTTTTCTGACCGTAATACCACCATTTCTCCGCTGTGTCCGCTGCCTCTTCCATGTAAAAAAGGTTCAGCTCGTCACGAAAATCAGCGATTTCCCTCGCGATATCCAGGTCAACATCGCTAACTTTGAAGCACCAGCCGCCCGCAACCCGGGATAGTTGAATCTGCCCCCCGGTCTGATCCGTATCGAGCAGCATCCGGCTTCCGACTGCGTGCTTAACATACAAACGATGATTAGAGCTCATCTGTATAACCCCTTTCCTATGCGGCGAATTCAGGGCAAATCAATTAACATGATCCGTGCACCCGTACTGCTTTCAATCAATAGAGAAGCAGTATCCGTGATACGCGCGGAATCTCTCCTGTTAAGTTCATTTACGCCATTCAACGTTACTTTTCCTTCAAGGACCATGAAAAATATACGTCTTCCTTCTGGCTGTTCAAAAGAAAGCTTTCTTCCGGGATCCAGAACCGACAAATAAAGAGTCAAGTCTTGATGAATAGAAGCAATGTTCGGACCCGCTTGCTTCTTGGAGACAACAGGCAGCAGATAATTCTTCATTTCTGCGGGATTGAATTCGGTTGTTTCGTAGGACGGGGTCAGACCCCTTTCTTCCGGGTCAAACCACATTTGCAGCAAACATACCTCTTCTTTACCCGGATTCACCTCTGAGTGAATAATACCGGTACCGGCCGTCATTCTTTGGACCCCGCCGAAGGTTGTAATGGCCCGGTGTCCCGTACTGTCCTGGTGTTCGAGCTGTCCTTCAAGAACAATCGAAACGATCTCCATCTCCCGATGCGGATGAGCGCCAAAACCTCTTCCACCTTGCACATAATCATCATTCAGAACACGCATCGGTCCAAAACGGCTGTTCTCAGGGTCATAGTATTCGCCAAACGAGAAACTGAAATGGCTGACGAGCCAGCCCAGATCCGTGGAAAAGCGCGATGCCGCGGGATAATGCCGAATCATTCATGTTCACTCTCCTTATTCAAAGATTCTTCTATGTAGATAGGTTACACTTTTAACTTACTAAATTCAAGCGGCTATAGGTTTAATCATTTGTTTCTTCTCATTTTGTCACTCTTTTGTTACCCTTCGGAAAGCATTTAAAGCTACAATATGAATTAGGACCAAGTCATAAAAAAAATCCGTTCGAACTAAACGGAAATTTTTCCAGAAAACCGTTTTGTGATGGAAAATAGAGGGTAATTAATTTTACCGGTTTTTAATTTTTATCATTTTTATTTTTCAGGTCCGCTATAATATTTTTAATTTTCTTAGGAAGCGGCAAGCCGAGCCGTCCATAATTTTCGGTAATAGAAATCAATTCATTCATAAGATAGAAGTAAATAGCCGCATTCATAATTACATCGGTCTGCATCAGCACATCTATACGATGCGACAGTAATATAACGAGCAGCATGAAGCCTTTCTTGGCCAGTCCCCAAAATCCGACATTGCTGTTAAGACCTGATTTTTCTTTCAACACAGCTGCTACGCCGGTGATATAATCAATGGCTATCGCTACAAGAAGCAGCTTAATAAGATCGGACCATCCGCCGAAAGCAAACGTAATCACAGAGGCAGCGAAAGCGGTAAGGCCCCCGGCAATCGACTGGTTCATAATTATCCCTCCTTCCTCTCTGCTATTCTATGTATCTAGCAGCGAAAGGGCACGACACTTAGCTTAGCATCTTACTTAATTTTCTAGTGAATGAACAGATTCATAGCGAAACTTTTATGAGCCCCGAATCGTTATAAGAATAAGTACAGAGACAACAAAAAACCGCCCGGTCGCACCCGGACGGCATCTAAATGAAATAGCTGAATTAGTAAGTAAAGAATAAGTACAATATTTACAGGACGCGTTTAGCTCCCACATAACGGGAACCCCAGTAAGAACTGCCTAAGCTGTCCACTGTAACACCATCGTTTGTAGCTGAAATGAACTTGTTAGATCCGACATAAATTCCGACATGTTGCATTTTGGAGTTGCTTGCAAAGAATACAAGATCACCTGGTTGCGGGCTCGAGACTTTATATCCTGCCTGTGCGTACATGCTGGCAGAGGATCTTGGTAAATCCACTCCATGCTTGTCAAACACATAGCCGACAAAACCCGAACAATCGAAACCGGATGGCGTAGTTCCACCATACACATAGCGGACGCCTTTGTATTTATTGGCTGTCGCAAGGATCGTGCTTCCCTTGGAGCTGCTGGATGTTGCTGCTTGAACAACTGGAGGTTTGGGTGCATACCACGCAGGTGCATGATATTTACCATCTTCGTTAAAAATAGCAATGGTGTTCTTATCGTCCCACTGTACGCGGATGTTCAATGAATCCGCAAGAAAACGCATCGGAACATAGACGGTGCTGTCAATAAACTGCGCTTTGCTAGGCAAAGTAATCTTCTTGCCATCCACGAGAGCTGTCTTTTCTCCCGTTGTAAAAGTGACTTTGTGTCCATTCCCATTCACCGTAAGACTCATCTGTGACCCCGAGCGTGTCCAATCTACTTTTGCTCCCAAATCTTCAGCAACAACCCGAAGCGGAATCATGAGATTACTACTGGAGTCAATAAAAGGTTTTAAACTTCCGGTATTAACTAGCGTATCGTTGACCTGAACCTTAGCGGTGCGTGCGGAGGATGCTTCGACATCAGTTGCCGACAATAAACCCGCTGTTACTACTGCGCATGAAACCACGATGCTCTGTACCCAAATCTTCAAAACTATTTTCCTCCTTGGAGCCTCCGAGGTTAGTTGACGGGTTCGGGAAGAGAGGTTCCCTAGCTAGTATAATCACACGCATTCACCCCAATGAAAAGTCCCCCGTACCGATGGCTTTGATTCATCGGATTCGGCATTTGTAGAAATTGTGTCCAATGACACTCTTCAAAAGGTTAACATAATTTACAAAGCGGAACAACCCTTTTTCTTGTGTCCATTTTTCAACAACTCCCGGATAAAATCCCTCCCGTTAATCAAAACTACTGAAAACGGACGTAAGGAGGGTGAAGAATGAAACGGCTTACAGCTGCAGCCGGATTAGCAGCAGTCCTCTTCATTAGCGCGACCGCATGCGTTCCCGTCAAAGATCCGAGCCCTCATTCTGCTGCACTCGAGCCTGATCCGAACCGGTATATTCCGCATTCCCTGACAACCGAACCTCCGGCTCCCGCTCCTTCAGCGGTTTGGCATCCCCCTGCCGGTCCTGGCAGTCCTGGAGTTCTGCCTGTCAAACCTTCCGCATCACCGGCGGCCAAGCCTCCGTCTGCATGGACTCGAAAGACACTGAAGATCCCTTTTCCAAAGAGCAGTCCCTCTGCACCATCCAAATCGGCTGTGAGAAAGCCCGCTCTTCCTGTTCAAAAGCTTCAGCAGGCGGAGCAAAGGCAGCAGGCAGCCGAGCGCAAACTTACGCTCTCAGAAATACACCATAAATATCCTTCCGTGTTCCGCCTGAGAGGTCCTTCGCGGGGCGGCAAAATAGCACTCACCTTTGATGATGGTCCGGATTTGAAATTCACGCCGCAAATTCTGGATATTCTCCGGGAGCACCGGGTAAAAGCTACTTTCTTTGTCATTGGCAGCCGTGCCAAAGCGCATCCCGAACTAATCAGACGGATGGTAAGAGAGGGGCATGTGGTAGGCAATCATTCATTCAGCCACCCTTATCTTCCCAAGCTGAGTGAAGATAAGTTTGCCGCTCAAATCATGGATACGCAGCATATACTCAAACCGCTAACCGGTTATAATCCCAAGCTGATCCGTCCTCCTTACGGAGCGATTAGCGAGGACCAGGTAAAGTGGGTCGCCAATCACCAGCTTCTCATCGTAAACTGGGATGTGGATTCCTTGGATTGGAAGGGACTTGCAAGTCATGAGGTGATTCAGAATGTTCAGGGACATGCACATGCCGGATCGGTTATTCTTCAGCACAGTGCCGGAGGCACGGAGAAACACAACCTGAGCGGAACCGTTGAGGCTCTTCCGCAATTAATCCGTCATTTTAAAGGCGAAGGTTATAAACTCGTTACAATCCCTGAGCTTCTGCAAACGACTAAAGGCAAATAAGCCGAAGAACGTTAGATGCGGACACCAAAAAGGTGAAGGAGCATTACGCTCCCTCACCCTCACCATAAACAATTATTTAAGGATATACACTTTGACGTTCTGATACCCGAAATTGTTCACTTTTTCTTTGGATCCCGGTACAAATATGTCAATTCGGTTGCCTTTAATAGCGCCCCCGATATCCGTTGCCTTAGCTATCATGCCTTTAGCCGGCAAGCCATCGAAAGAATAGCCTGTCACATACACGGTCGTTCCCAGAGGAATGACCTTAGGGTCTACCGCAATCGTTCCGACTTTCAGTTTGTTGCCGAAATAATCAAGGCCGGCGTATCCGCCGTTCTCGCTCGGGTCCGCGGAATAAGCGGACGCTTTAATGTTAAGCATGTTTTTGTATGGCATCTGCTTGCCAGCCGCTGTCGTAACGACACGGTTTGTACTTGCAGCAGCCTTCGCGGTTGCAGGTTTCTTAACCGAAGTTTTCTTCTCCGCAGACTTCGCAGACTTCTTCTCCGCCGCTTTCTTAGCGGGCTTCGCAGCACTCTTATCGGGCTCCGCCGCCTTTTGAACAGCTTTGGAAGCTTGCAGCGCAGCCGTCTTCGGTCCGGTATCAGCAACTGTCTCTACTGCCGCCAGAGCTGGAGGTGTAACAATTTCGGCTTTTAAATCCGTTAGTTGATGAAGATTAATCTCGTTTAAAATTTTCATTGTTAACCCTTGAGGGAGATCCAGCGGGTCAGCTTCCGGATTCAAAGCCAGCAGATCAAGTACATCCATCTGAACTTGTGCAGCCAAATTCCACAAAGAACTCCGCTCCGAGAGGACAATAGTCTGTGTCCCGGTCAGCAGCAAAGACGGGTCCCTGTACGCTACTTCCGAATCCAAGCTGGCGGGAAATGCTACCTCCTGCAAAGATTTGGCCAATTTCCAGTGTAAAAGACTCTCCGCCTTAGCTTTATCAGCTTTAGCTGTATCAGCAGCCCAAGACGGCACTCCCGATAAGGTTGCAACGGCTGCAAGAACAAGTACCGCGCATGTTTTTTTCCAATGATGTGTGAAATTCATAGCTGTGTGTACGCTCCTTCTCGATATTGCCTACGAGGTTAGTTGTCGGGTTCGGGCTGAGAAGTAGCCCACGCTGCTGGCAGCGTTCACCCCAATCGGATTATGAGGGCTGCTGCCCGTCTATCCGATAATAATCATCCCCCGCACCCCGGCTTCCTTGTAATCCCAAACAGAAACGAAGAGGTTTCGGCGCTATACACAAGCTATCACAGGAAAACTATCAATCAAACACACACAAAATGGTAATTTACGCATTTTCAGTTTTTTAATCTAACAGATTCTTTATAAAAACCCGGTATTCCCTAGAAAAATTCTAATGTATCTACGTACCGTTCAGGTCCGTACTGATCTTTAAGATTTAACGTTTGTTTCATCATACACTCATTCACTTTTAATCGAATTCTCATTTTGTATACCGTTTTATCTATCGTTCACAGAAGTTAAGAGGGGATCTTACTTCTGCTTTTCCTTGAGGGAAGCATAGGCGGAAGCACTTGTAGCTTCTACCGAGGGGGCTGTCTTGCCCGCCATAATCTCATCGTAAGGCCTGAAGGAGGGTCCTTCCAGGTGTTTGAATTCGTTAGGTTTGCGCAAACTTACGGCTACTGCTGCCAGAACAAGTAATCCAATCAATAAACTTAAAGCGATTCCCATGTAAAAAGCAACCTCCCTGTCCGTTCCTGTGTCTAACTGCTCCGCCGAGAACGAACTTCATATTTCCATTTTAGCAAAATCCGAGGAAATTAGTGGTAAATTATTCTATACTGTACACATAAGACTGATGGAAACCTACCTATCCTTCTGTATAAGTATAGACAGCTTCAGAGACTAATAAGTTACGGTTAATTAGTAAGTTTATAAAAAATTTCCATATAACATAAGAAAAACGGAATTTCCGACAGAGTCGGTTTCCGCTTTTGAATCCATCATTAAAATATTTTCTGCGCCTCACGCTCGCATTTCAGAATCTCTACAGCCTCTCTGAACCGCATGGAATGGATGATTTCCCTCTCTCGCAGAAACTTCAACCCATCCTGTAAATCGACGTCATCGGTTAAATCAATCAGCCACTGATAGGTCGCACGGGCTTTTTCCTCTGCCGCTATATCTTCATATAAATCAGCAATCGGATCGCCCTTGGCTTGAATATAAGCTGCAGTCCATGGCACACCAGCCGCGTTCTGATAATAGAGGGCGGAATCGTGGTTCACGTAATAATCACCGAGCCCGGCCGCTTTAAGCTGATCAGGTGTCGCATCTTTAGTCAGCTTGTAGATCATCGTCGCAATCATTTCGAGGTGCGCGAATTCCTCGGTCCCGATATCCGTCAGCAGTCCGATTACTTTGTCCGGAATCGTGTACCGCTGGTTCAAGTAGCGCAGCGCGGCAGCAAGTTCCCCGTCCGCACCCCCGTACTGTTCGATCAGCAGCTTCGCCATGTGCGGATCGCATTTGCTTACACGGACCGGGTACTGCAGCTTTTTCTCGTATATCCACATAGAAATCCTCCCTATCTTGCGCACTCCCGTGCTTGTTATAGGTGTCCTGTTTGCGTGCCTGCACACTCAAGTAAGCTTCTGCGCCCCGGTATCTATACCTGCCAAGGCCAGGGATCCTGGGCCCACCGCCAGCTGTTCTGGGGAGGGCCGCTTTGTCCGAACTGGGTAAGAGGTCCATAGGCAAGTTGGAATTCATAAGCCAGCTTTTGCCTTTTCATAGAGAAATCATTAAACTGCTGCAGGGCCGCCCGGTCCGTGGGATGAGTGTCCAGATATAAAGTCAGTTCAACCAGAACAAAATCTGCGGCCTGTAAGTCGGTGAGCATCCGGTAATAATTCTCGTCCAGCTGTATCGTCATCAATTTCTTCTCCTTTCGCCTTCAATAGTCACCGCGCTTTAGTCTCCTTATCATCTAGGATAATAATTGCTGTACAGATCGGGCCATAGTGTTCCGAGCCTCAACGCTTCATAAGGACTAAACTGCGGCAGACCCATCGGCTGAAATTGGATAAATAAATTGGGCGGCGTCACGAAAGTTTTGACACCGATAGGCGGACACGGATCAAATGGCCCTCGAAACGGGACATACACCCTGACTTCTGGATTCATCGGTCATCCTCCTTATCCGAAAAACTTTGCTTTCCGTTCCTCTTACCTTATGCATTCGCCTATGGGCGGTATAGGCGTCTGCCTAATTCACCCCTTTCATTTTTATGCCCGGATAATCCGGAACATGTATGGACGAGTTTGTGAACTTTGAACTGTCTTTCTCCTCAAAAAAGAGCCTGCCCGCCCAAGTTCCCGGGAACTTGGGGCGGACAGGCTCTTGTGCTTAACATAAAGAAAAAAATACGTTAATCCAGATTAATCTTAAACTGCAGCAGCCCTACCTGCCTCATGGTTTGAATCAGAATGATGACCAGAGGCCCCAGGAACATACCGGCAACCCCCATCAGCTCGAAGCCGACATACAGGCTGACCATAGCAGCCAAGGCGCTGATTCCCACAGAATTACTTAGAATCTTCGGTTCGATTACACGCCGGACGATGGTAATCACCACAAAGAGCAGGAAAATCTGTGTCGCCATTCCCGGATCGCCAAGCAGCAGCCTGTACAGGGCCCAAGGGATGAACACAAGACCGGTACCGATTACCGGGACGAATTCCATGAACATGACGAGAAGGGCAATCGCCAGCGGATACTCGGTCCGGATAAAGAGCAGTCCGATCAGCGTGAGCACATACGTCAGCATTGACATCATCACCTGCGCGTACATAAAGCCGAAGAGGGCCTGCCTCAGGGAAATCATCATATTCTCCACTTTCTCGCGGGAGCGGTCGTCGAATAACTGCAGCAGGGAATGTTTCATAGCAGGCAAAGAATAAGAAATCAAATAAAGAGAAATCAGATACACCACGAATAGTATCAGGAAATTCGGAATGGCCGCAGCCGCTCCGAGGAATGAATCGGACAGCATAAGAACAAATCGCTGAAAAGCCTGCGCGGCGGATGCCAGTCCATTCTCCAGCCAGAGCTGGACCTGTGTGTCGTTACTTGAGAAAAGCGTGTTCATTCTCATACGTGCATGAGAGGCGGCATCTTCCAGATAAAGGCTCGCTTCGCCGATATAAGCGGGGATTCTGCCCCACAAGTTCATGAATTCTACAAATGCCTTGGCTCCGATCAAGGAGAATAATCCCAGGGTCAGCGCAGTAAAAAGTGTACTGACTAAAGATACGGCTGTAAAACGGCCCATTCCAAGCAGCCTCATCAGAAGAGCTACTACAGGCTCGAGCAGCATGGCGGTCACAATAGCCAGCAAGAACGGCAGGCCTACCGTAAAGAGGCCATACAGCATCAAGAGCCCCAGAATCATAATCGCTGCTGTTTTCCACGACACCGGAAAGACATTCCCCCTTAATGTTCAGGGTTAACGGCGGTAGCATCTTTCTCTGTTTTGCTTTTGTTACCCAGCTTGGTAATATGGACCCGGGTGATCCGCAGACGATCCACTTCGCCCACTTCGAAGATATGGTCCCCGTACTCGATTGTGCGTCCTTTGACAGGCGCGCCTTCCAGCGTCTTGAATAACCAGCCGCCGATAGAATCCACTTCTTCGTCCTCAATCGACAAGTGAAGCAGGACATTCAGATCGGCAATGAGTGTACGTCCGTCAACGGAAGTGACATTGTCTTTCACTTCCACACCGGGACGTTCGTCATCGTCAAACTCATCATGCAGTTCACCGACGATCTCTTCAATGATATCCCCAAGCGCCAGCATCCCCGCTGTGCCGCCATACTCGTCCACCACGATGGCAAGCTGGGAGTGTTTCTTCTGCATCAGCTTGAGCACTCTGCTGATCTCCATCGATTCGGGTACGCTCAGAATCGGACGGATAAACGCCTGAAGCTCGTGATGAAGCTTGAAATCATCTGTCAACAGGTCCGTAATATGGACGAATCCGATGATCTGATCCTTATCTCCAAGAGCAACCGGATAACGGGTATGCTTCTTCTCGTTGATGAGCTTAAGGTTCTCTTCCAGCGGCTGATCCATAAATAAACAGTCCATATCCAGACGGGGAAGCATAACTTCACGGGCGATCCGATCAGAGAAATCGAAGATATTATCGAACAGCTTCATTTCATCGCGGTCAATGTGGCCGCTTCGAGTGCTCTGATACATCAATATGCGGATTTCTTCTTCCGTATGCGCAGCTTCATGCTCTGTAGCAGGCTGAACCCCGATCATTTTCAGAAGCAGGTTGGCAGCACCGTTCAAGACCCAGATTGCGGGCAGGAAGATTTTATAGAAATACATAAGAGGAGCAGAGGTCCACAAAGACACTTGATCCGGTTTGCGGATTGCAAGCGACTTCGGCGTAAGCTCCCCAAGTACAATGTGCAGAAAGGTTACGATAGAGAATGAAAGAATCAGCGATAGGGTTCCGGATAGAACCGAGTTATGCCAATTTAACATATGAAAGAAAGGTTCAATAATGAGATGGGCAATTGCCTTTTCCCCTACCCAGCCAAGACCGAGGGAGGCCAATGTAATACCAAGCTGGGTCGCAGACAAATAAGCATCGAGTTTTTTGGTAACGGCATATGCAAATTTAGCTCTTTTATTTCCTTCGCTTACATACTGCTGCAGCTTAGTTTGCCGTACTTTGACTAAAGCAAACTCCGCAGCCACGAAAAATCCGTTGAGCAGGACCAGTATCAACACTAAGGACATATTCAGAATTATTTTATCCCATTCAAATGTACTCCCCAATGTATACGTCTCCTTTGCAGCTAGAATTCTGTCGTCAGATGATTGCTTTGCGGCGGGTAAAATCTTCGCCCGGGTAATAAGAATTCGCTACGAGAAGATTCGGACCGCAGCATGCGGCCGCCGGGCAATGGCAATCGACAGTACGGCTGAGAGGGTGCTGGATCCAGCGGTCAAACACCTCTTCCAGCCGGTCATTCGATAAATTGCCTAGAGCAGGTACGTCTGCAAAATCCGTAACGTAAATGTCGCCAGTAAACATATTGACATTAAGACGGTTACGGCCGTCCGGATCGTTGCGGACCGTGACGTTCGGTTCGTTGCGCAGACGGCGAAGAAGCATCTGATCCTCCTCCGAAGAACTGCAGGCAAAGAACGGCAGCGTCCCGAGAAGAATCCACATGTCCGGATCACGACTGTCCAGAAGCCGGTGAATCGTCTCACGCATCTGGTCCAAGGAGAGAATCGGCAGATTCGATGCAAAAGAACTCGGATACATCGGATGCACTTCATGGCGTCTGCATCCCATCTCGACAATCAGCCTATGGATCTGCGCAATATGATCCTGGGTCCGGGTGTTCAGCATCGACTCCGCAGAAATGAACATGCCGCCTTTGCTTAGAGCGGCGGCGTTCTCCAGCATGCGCTCGTAGAGCCGGCTGGCCGACTTGATCCCGACAGGCCGGCCCGACCTTACAAAACCGACTTCGTGGAAATCTTCTGCATTCGTGTAATTAAACGAAATGTGCATAACATCCAGATAAGGAGCAATCCATTCATAGCGCTCCAGATCGAGTGTCAGGTTCGAATTGATTTGAGTGCGTACGCCGCGCTCATGCGCATAGCGGAGAAGCGGAACCATATAGTCTTTCACCGTTTTCACGGAAAAAGTCGGCTCCCCGCCTGTTATACTGATCGTCTCCAGGTGCTCCACCTCGTCCAGTTTACGCAGCGCATCGGCCAAGGGAAGCTTGGGTCCCTCCTGCATGACGAGCGTATCGCCCACCGCACAATGTTCACAGCGCATATTGCATAAGTTGGATACGGTAAATTCGACACTCGTTAAAGTATGGCGTCCGTACTGCCTCAGCGAACGAATCGGATCCCACGGATCATAAGAAGGTGAGAGTTCGGTCCAGGTACGGTTCATCGTTGGTTCATTAATCAATTGAGTTCACATCCGGTAACAAAATTGGGCGATCGCTAGGATCCCCCTGGTCATACCCCGCCTGTAGCGGACATATGCCCTCTATTGTACCTGATGCCGCTTAAAAATGAAATAAACCATGCTCCGCAGCCGCTTCATCAGCGAAGGAAGCAGCCCAACCCTGATTTAAGATAAGCGGGCCGGTTCTCATCAGTCCCCGGCCCTACTCCGCTCGTAATCCCCCGTCCCATCTTCTCTTCATCCGTGAGATCAGAAAACTTCTGATCAAGAATATATATAATTACCACTCGCAATTGGTCTTGAATCCGGCTCAGTGTGCCTTGGCTGAAAGCAGGCCCTCCCGTAATGAGCGCATACAGCCCCTGCCTTCCTAGTATAGGGCAGTTCATTCCTTTTTTATCAGCGATTTCCAGCCGGAAATAAACAAAAACTCCCCTAAGGGAGTTTCTGCGGACAATCTAAATCGGAATCAGGCCGGATTGATACTGGTTATCATAATGGATAATTGCTTGGACAAATCGACCTCATAAGGAACTTTGAGCGGTTCCCTCTGCTGATTCTCGATAATGCGGACTACCGGCCGCTGCGGCATAGAGGCATTCAAATCTACGACAACCCCAATATCGCCCGTGCACAGAGACACCGTTACCCCCAGCGGGTAAATCGCCACCTTGTCCCGGAACAAATTCACCATATCCGGATCATACAGAGTGTTGGCGCCGCCCATAATCACTTCTAATGCCTCATGAGGCAGCAACGCCGGCCGGTACACCCGGTGGGTAGTCAGAGCATCGTAGGAATCCACCATCGCGATCCATTTCGCATACGGGTGGATTTCATCCCCTTTGATACCGCGGGGATACCCGCTTCCGTTCATGCGTTCATGATGCTGGAAGGCACAATGCGCAGACAGCAGGGGAATGTTAGGTTCCTCTTTGAGGATCCGATACCCGTAGACGGTATGGTTCTGCATCTCGGAGAATTCCGAATCCGATAATTGAGTCGGTTTGCACAGGATCTCATCCGGTATTTGCGTCTTGCCTATATCGTGGAGCAAGGCACCCAGCCCCAAAGTCATTAATTCATCCTTCCCGTAACCATGACTCATCCCGAGCATGGTGGCATACATACAGACATTAAGTGAATGCTGATACAAATAGTTGTCCTTGATCTGGATGTCAGACAGCATAATCATCGCGTCGCCGTGCCTGGACAAATCTTCAATCAGACCGTCCATATGCATACGGAACGTTTTGCCGAAATGATGATAACTCGCTAATGATGATCTGCGTCCCGGATCGTTCGCCAGTTTGCGGAACGAACTCCGGATTTCTCTGAGAAGCTTATTCTTGTTCTCCTCGGAAATCAGCTCTACGTGAACGATATCGTCCGTTAAGGAATCCTGAATATACAGGTAGTTAATTCCATGGCGATTCAGGCGGTCCAGGAGCGGCTGCGTCAACTCGACACCTTCAGCCAGCAGTACCATACCTTGTTCATTATAAATGTGCTTGCCCAGCTTCATACCGGCACGGCACATGCTGATGGGAAAAAGCCGCATAGTATTCGTAACCCCACGTTTCTGGAATGTTTCTCTCTATTCTCTTACTGTATAAGATATTTTTGGAAAGAGCAATACAAAAACCGCGTTTTTTCGACGCGGTTCACGGCCCTCACACAAAATAGTCAAATGATGTATAAATAAACGATAAAAATTGTGGCTAATGCAAACCGGTAATAGGAGAAATAGGTCAGTTTCATGCGCTGCACAAACCGGATAAACGTAACGATTGCCAGCAGAGCGACAAGGAAGGAAACAACAAATCCCGTCAAGAAGAAAAGGATATCATCCGCCGTAAAATTCTTGTAGCTTTTGAGCAGCGAATAAGAACTGGCGGCAAACATAATCGGTACGGCCATAATGAAAGTAAAATCCGCCCCCGCCTTACGGCTGACGCCGTGCAGCATGCCTCCCGCCATCGTGGCTCCCGAACGCGAGAAGCCTGGAATCAGCACAGCCAGACATTGATACAGCCCGATAAGTAAGGCTTGACGGAGCGATATACCATCCATGTCTTCGACAACAGGAGCTGTATTACGGTCCATTTTCTTCTCTGCCACAATCATCAGGATACCGCCGAGAATAAGCGATACGACAACCGTGTGCGGTGAGAATAAGTAGGTCTCGATCAGATCATCAAATAAAAAGGCAATCAGCATAGCCGGCACAATTCCGAGCAGAATGTGAACCAGCGAAAGTCTGGACTCTCCCGCCTTTACGGCAACAGGCTCACGATCTATTCCGATAATACGGAGAATACGTCTCCAGTACACAATGACAACAGCCAGTATCGCTCCGAGCTGAATCACGATGGTAAAAGTCTTCATCAGCGGTTCATCTTCATTGACTCCCAGCAAAGACTGGGCCAGAATCATGTGTCCGGTTGAGGAAACCGGAAGAAATTCCGTCAGTCCCTCAATAATTCCGATAATCGCGGCAATCCACAGACTGTACATAGGCTCCCCCTAGCAATTCGGGCGGGATTTGATAGTCCGACTTGTTGCCGGCCGGCAAGTCACGCGCCCCTATTCGTATCTAAAGTAGGCTTACAATGGAACAAGAACCCGGACAAGATGGCAGCCGGTATTCGCCTGTCCTCGGATGCTGGCAGCATTGCAGCCGGCATCTTCATTCCTGCAGCGGCTGTTTACCGGCAAAGGGATACCACCTTGGCTCTTCCGCTTCTTCCAAATGCTCCCCTAACCGCAGCTCCTCACGAAGGATATCCCGCAGAAGTTCCGGCAGCAGATACTCCACATCGCTGCCTTCGCTCAGAGACATGTAGCCGACGCCGAAAGTAAACATGTCGATCATGCCGACGCTATAAATCCGGCGGTCTTCGAGCGGCTCATCCCCGATGAACGCTTCCGTGATCCGGTTCATCGGTTCACCTTCCGGATCGTAACGGACCGTCATTCCATCGATACAGAGCATGCCAAGCACTTCTCCGCGGAAGCCGTAGCCGCGGATCGGCTTCTCTTGAAATTCCGGCAGCAGCGACTCCTCCAGAGCCTGCCGCAGCTTATCTCCCGCCAGCTTAACGCGGCAGGGGTTAATAGGGCCGGGACAGATGGCGAGAAGATGGCCCAGCGTGACAGGTCCTGCCGCAAGCCCGCGCAGGAGCTGTCCGGCGTTGACCAGCCCGATCTCGGCGCTCATCCAGCGGCGCAGCGCGGACGCAAGCAGGTTGCCGAGCGCGGACTCCCGGTACCAGTCAAGCTCCAGAGGACCGGCCAGCTCCGCCACATGAATATCCAGAGCACGCCTGCCAAGCTCCATATTGCGGCTAAGAATTTCGTGGATGACCGGATCATCTTCCCATTCGGACATCGGGTGTACGCGCCCGCTCATCCGGAGTATTCGCCGCTGAGTCAAATCGACCTCTACTTTCACTTCACCGGCGTAGTTCCCGTACTTCCCCGCTGCACATACCAGCGTATTTCGGATAAGAAGAGGCTCCTCCAGCAAATGGTGCGTATGGGCGCCGAGAATCACGTCAATCCCGTCGATTTCCTCCGCAAGACGCTCGTCGTACCGAATCCCCAAATGAGACAGGACAATAAGCACATCGCACTGCGGACGGAGCTTATCGACCCACCAGGCTGCCGATTCCATCGGATCGCGGACATCCCAGCCGAGGAGCTGGTAATAATCAGTAAATGCGACTGTGAGGCCGATGAGCCCGACAGTCAGCTCTCCTTTACGGATAAGATGGTAAGGGAGCATCCATCCCGGCGTCTTCCCTGTAAGGGTATCCTCGATGTTGCTTCCGATAACCGGAAAAAGGGCGTGCTTCTCGAATAGCTCTCTAAGCGATTCATGATCGTAGGTCAGCCCTTCATTGTTGCCCGGCACCATCGCCTCGTAACCTGTAGCGTTCATCACTTCTATGTTGGCGGAACCGTTCGTACCTTCTGTTTCGAGGCGCATCCGGTCCATGTGATCGCCAATATCGAGCGTCAATATAGCTTCGCCTGCATAGCGGCGTTTCAGTTCTTTGAAGCAAGAGGCTATCTTAGGCATCTGCTCAAAATGACTATGCAGGTCATTCGTATGAAGAATCCGTAAAGTCTGTGTCGATTGATGGTTTATGGTCATCCTCTCACCTCCGCTGGAAAGCCTGTCTCTTTTAAAAATATGCACTTCGGACTGTTGTTATGTAAGATTCGCCGCAAGACACTGTTAGCCTGATTATATCATTTTCATCAAATCGTATGATATGCTAGTTGTAAAAGCAAGTTGCGGGAGTGTGAGCGTTCATGACGTTTCGAATACGTCTTTTTGCAGGTCTGGCCGATGTGCTCGGCAGGCCTTTTGTCGATCTGTCTATAGATGAGAAGACAACTGGCGGGAGTGATACCGTCCAGGTACGGCAGCTGCTGGAAGAAATGATTCGCCAGTATCCGGAAGCGGGATCCCTGCTGACCCACTGCTTCCTAGCCAAGAATCATATTTACGCTGCACCCGAAGAAACGGTTGCCGTAACGGACGAGCTTGCCCTGATCCCGCCGGTATCAGGCGGCAGCGGCAGAGATGGAGGGGCCAATACGGAGCAAAGGGCTGCGGAAGACTCTTCCCCCTATGCGCTGACCCGCAGCCCCATTGATGCGGACCAAGTCGCAGCCAGGACGGCTCATCCCGACTGCGGAGCCACTCTCCTCTTCATCGGCACGACACGAGAGCATACGGATGGGCAGCGTACGGTCCTGCTGGAATACGAGGCATACGAGCCCATGGCCCTTAATACCATGAGAACGATCGGCGAGGAGATCGCCGGACGCTGGCCGGGAGCATGCTGTGCTATGACCCACCGCCTGGGCCCTGTTGCAATAGGCGAAAGCAGCCTTGTCATTGCGGTTTCAACGCCTCACCGGGCGGCGTGTTACGAAGCCAGCCGCTATGCGATCGAGCGAGTGAAACAGATTCTTCCGGTTTGGAAAAAAGAGATTCATGAAGACGGTTCCCAGTGGAAAGGGTATGCATCCGGAGAATGGAATCCGCTTGACCCGCTCCTGTAAGAACAAGATGTGCGACCAGCATAGGCATGGTTAGTTTGGAGCGCATGGAGCAGCAGACTGCATGAGATACAGTACGTACGGTACGTTCAACATATTCAAATACAAATGAGATACAGTACGCACGGTACGTACTTTATAATAAAATACAAATTAAATACAGTACACACGGTACGTACTTAATAATCAAATACAAATGAAAGACCGCGGCAAACGTGCCGTATATCATGTCATTTCTATAGTAGAAAGGAATGAGGATTGTGCAACTTCCTCCTGATGAAATCAAACCTGAGACGGTCCCGTCCAGATATTCGCGCCATGTGCTGTTCAAGCCCGTAGGCGAGAGAGGCCAGCGTACGCTGAGTCAATCTCGCGTTGCGATCGTCGGCCTCGGCGCCCTCGGCACCGTCCTTGCGAACCACATGGTTCGCGCCGGAGTAGGCTATGTGCGCCTGATCGACCGCGACTTCGTCGAGGAGAGCAATCTGCAGCGGCAGATGCTCTACGACGAAGAAGATGTGCGCCAGGCGCAGCCCAAAGCCGCAGCCGCGGCAGCAAAGCTTGCGCGGATCAACTCGCTCGTCGACATCGAAGCGCATGTCGGCGATCTCAATCCCTTGAATGCCGATGACCTGCTGACAGGCGTTGATCTGATTCTGGACGGGACGGATAATTTCTCCGTCCGCTTCCTGATCAACGACGTCAGCGTGAAATACGGCATTCCGTGGATCTACGGCGGCGCCGTCGCTTCACGCGGCGTATCGCTTGCGATCGTGCCCGGCCAGACGCCCTGCCTGCGCTGCCTGTTCGGCGCAGCACCGGCTCACGGCGCGGCGGATACGTGCGACACCGCCGGCGTGATCGGCCCGATCATTCATATGGTCGCTTCCTATCAGGCGACCGAGGCCATGAAACTCCTGATCGGGGACCATGAGCATCTCAACCGCCGCATGCAGCAGTGGGACCTCTGGTACAACCAGTATTCGTCGGTTGATGTAGCCGGTGCGCGCAAGCAGGATTGTCCCGCATGCGCGCACCGGAAGTTCGATTACCTCGATGCCGAAATCGAGGGTGAAACCATCCAGACGCTATGCGGCCGCGACTCTGTCCAGATCCTTCCCGTCCAGGCATCCTTTCTTACACTGGACCAGTGGGAGCAGCGCTTATCGCCGCTGGGCGGAGTCAGCCGTAACCGCTTCCTGCTCCGTTTCCATCCGAGCGATGAAGTGACGCTGGTGATTTTTCCCGACGGGAGAGTGCTAGTTCAAGGGGTCAGCGACCCCGCAGCGGCCAAAACTTTATACAGCCGGTATATCGGCATGTAAGACCCGGACAGCGTGTCCTCCTGAATTTGCCAGGAGACCGCTGTCTTTTTAATGGGAATGTATGTAATTGTGATGCCTCTCTCCTGCTGATTTCCTGTATATGGAGTTGCGGAAAACAGATTGGGACAGCAGTCCGCACTCCCCGCCAATTTCTTCGTATAATAGTTTCTTCATTAAATAGCCTTAATTCTCAAAATAGCCTTTATTCTCATGTTTTTTTTCCGCGTTTTCCCTTCTGAACCTCTCTCTTTTCTTAGGTCGCTTAGCATGAAATAATTCCGGAAATTGGAAGAGGTTTCATTGCAAGAACGCCGTCTTTGCTGATATTATAAAGAAGATTGAGAATTTTTGGGAAAAAGGTGAATGAATTCAATGAGAATTCATATAGCAGAACTTCAGGTGGGTGACCGGCTCACCCATGATACGTTCAATTCCGTTGGATTGAACATCTTACCAGCCAATACACAAGTGGACGAGTTCGATATCCTTAAATTAAGCAAGCATCAAATTGAATATGTCGATATTGAATCACGTCCGCTGCCCGAGAATCCTCTGCAGGATGAAAGCCCCGCCGCACCGGAAATCTTTCGTCATGAAGAATCGTTTCAAACTGCCATTAACGGTATCAAAGATCTGTTCGCAGACGTTATGAATTCCGGAAAAATAGAAGAGGAGACCGTCAACAAGCATTTTGCTCCTCTGATCACTACAGTTAGGGAAGAGAAGGACGTCGTCAATCTTCTGCTCTGTCTCGATAGCCGCGATGATTATACATACCAGCACAGTGTGCAAGTAGGCATTCTTTCTTATTTTATCGCACTTTGGCTGGGGAACTCCGAGGAGGAGGCACATAAGATCGGCCGGGCCGGGTACCTTCACGATATCGGGAAATGCAAGATTGATTTCGATATGCTGCAGAAAGCCGGTAAGCTGAGCGAAGAGGAGTTCAATGAGATGCGCAAGCATACGGTTTACGGGTATGATATCATCCGTAAGTCGATCGGCGAAGAACTGCCTGCTCTCGTCGCTTTACAGCATCATGAGCGCATGAATGGCTCCGGCTATCCGTTAGGGAAAACGGCGGAATCCATCCACCCTGCCGCCAAGATTGTAGCGGTAGCCGATGTGTACAGCGCTATGATCAGCAATCGTTCTTACCAGCAGAAGAAAGACCAGCTCTACGTATTGAAAGAACTTCATAGAATGAGCTTCGGGGAACTGGATGCGGAAGCGGTGCATGTATTTATCGCCAGCATGATTCCTAACTTCATCGGTAAAAAAGCCTCCCTCTCGGATGGCAGTTCCGGAATTATCGTAATGACTTTCCCGAATGACTTTTTCCGTCCGCTAGTCCAGGTTGATGAAGAATTTATCGATCTGACTCATCGTCCGGATCTGGAAATCATCTCTATCTCTATTCACTAGAACTACTCGGATTCAAATTATACAGCCGCCGTCTCTTCTCCAGGAGCCGTTCGGCTGTTTTGTGTTACACTAATTCATATCCGCTGTATAATGTGCTGGATAAATTTCCAGCTTTGAGCACACGTTATTCTAATCCCGACAGAAAGGTGGGTTTTCCCTTGGAGCAAGATGATAAGAAAGAGGCCTCCCCCCATCATCAGCAGGAAACCTCTAGTCATTCGGGAGAGCGTCAAAGAGCGGCGACGGTTAACCAGCCCCGCTCCGGAGAACTCGGCTACCCCAGCAGCCTGACCGGGACCCGTTCTGAACCTCTCGAAGATGAAGAGCCAGGTTTGCCCGTTTCACCGGGTATATCTGGTATATCCGCCAGACCGGATGTAACGGGCACCTCGGCACGATTGGAGTCTCCCGTCCCTGCAGCACGACCATCCCGGTTCAGCTCTGTCTTCGCCTTCATTAGCGGATTGCTTGCGTGCCTGTTCAGTCTGCTGCTCGTGACTATCCCTCTCGGGCTGCTTTTTGGCTTCGCCGCCCTGATTAGCGGGTTCATAGCTTGGCGTCGTTACCGCCGCACCTCCGGCCTGGTTTTGTCTCTTTTCTCTTTTCTGATCGCTGCGGTATGGATTGCAGGCTTTGTTGTTCCGCTTGCGGCAGATCCTACTATCCGCGTTCATATCCCCTATTTGTAACTGCATCACCCTGTGACTATGGAGAAAATAAAAAAAAGCAGCCACATCTTTAACAAGTTGTGGCTGCTTTTTGTTCGATGTTGTACCTGCTTGTAACCTTTTTATACCTTTATACCTTTATACCTGCACATTTTACAAATAGGTTCAAGGAATAAATAGGTAAATGGAGTACTTTTTTTACAAATCCTGCGATAGTCTTACCATATCCCTTACCTGAATACCATTCTCGTATATTTCTTCCGGATAATGACGGATAAAAAAATCACGATCAATCCCCGTCATTCTGAACCCGCACTTCTGGTACAAGGCAAGCTGATCCACACTCGAATTTCCCGTTCCGACTTCAATCGTTCTATAGCCTGAATCCCTGGCTTGCTTAACCGCATGGTTAACAAGGTTCTTCCCCACGCCTTGGCCTTGATACTCTTCAGCTACTGCAACATTCACCAATTCAATCGTTTCGGGTCTTGTCGGCAGCAGCACATATTCGCCTATTACCGTCTCTTTCATAAGCGCGATAAAGCATTGTCCTCTCCGCAGATACTCTTCTACAATTACTTCAGACGGGTCGGCCGAGAGGAGCAGATCCATAGGGGGCTGCTCGCCGGCAGCCAATTGTCTTATTCTCATAGATTGTTCAAACTCCTTTGTAAAAAGCAAGCATGCTATGTAGAAAATCATGCCCGGGAAAACCGGGCACGCAGGATATTAGAGGTCATTGCTCCAAAATTAACGGATCTTTCATCTAATCTTATCTTAACGATTGGAGGGTATCAAGGTAAGCTGCCTTATTTAAGATGGCGGAATGCAGCAGACGGATTCTAGCTTCCCGGGACCGTTGCCGCCCATTTTATTGATACCTTAATACTCTAGAGAAGAGTTAACAAATAGAATAAATAATACAGAAACCAAATTGGCGGATATAAAAGTTAACATTACAGAGGAGTATAAAATCATAAAATAAATTAATTCTTTTTACAACGATATAGCATCATTCTTAAAAAAGCGCATTCCTTCCTCCCGATGATTCCATAAAAAAGATTTATTTTGGTAGGTAGCACCTGTAGTATTGCTAGTACTAGTATTTATTATCCTATTACTAGTAATAATTTTTCTATTAAGGCGATATTAATATTAAATAAATTAAATCAAACTTGAGAAGTAAGAAAAAATAATTTATGAACAAAATAAAAACTAATGAGTTACAGAAAGATTTCAACGATTATAATTCCTTAAAAGAAGATAAATAAAGAAGTACGTATTATAAAACTTGAGCTATAACAAGATTACATTAATATATTTTAAACCCTCCATAATCAACCCGCCTTTTTAACACTCTACTTCTTGCGGTTACTGATAATCCTCTTAAAATGATAAATTCTGCATACACAATTAAAACGGCGGTTATGAAATTTTTCAGTTAATTTAATTTCCACCTTATTTTAACACGTCAAAACGCCAGTTCACAGGTGCTGGATCAATCGAGTTGCCTGTTGTATTGGTCAGTCTAAGTTCAATTCTGTTTGCACTTATGATCCACACATTCCACACTAACCCAGCAGGTACTGCAGCCAGAGGAACAGCCGTTACCATATCACCGGGGTTACAGGCTAATGAAGAATAAGTTATTGCAGATGTTGCCCCTGGTGATATTGCAGGAAAGTCAATTTGTGCTGTTTTAGTTTTTGCTGTACCTATTTTCCCAAAAATATCATACTCGGCTGTAGGAGACGTGGACATGGCAATCCATCCTAAACAATTCTCATTTGTGACATCTGTATTAAAGAATACGTCACCTTTCGTGGCTCTCCCGCTTGGCATACTATTGGAATAGCCTCCATCGTTGTTGTAGCAATTGCTTGTTGACTCTGCCCCGATGACATAGACTCTGTATCCAGTGCCCGTAACTGTAAAACGATTTGATCTTACTATTGTATTCAATATTCTTGGATCATTTTTATAAAAACAATTGTCAGAGACAACTACATTATTACCTTGATATACATTGTTAGCTGCTTGAGTGAGATAAACCAGATCTTCTCTTATGCCGAATTTTCCAGACCTTATAATATTGTTTTCAACGGTTACATTGCTTGAATCAGATATACGGACGCCGTTGTATGCATCGCTAATGTGATTATCATGCACCCGGCAATTATCAGCCATTCCGTACATCCTAATCCCGGCAGAATTTGGGTCATTCGAGCTGGCACAGTATAGTGTATTACTGCCTACAACGATCCTTTCAGCGGCTGACGCGACAATATCACACTGAACATTGATTTGTTGGTTGTGGTTTACAGAGCAACTATTCGCATAAATATGAATATTACGCATGTAGTCGCTCTGGTAGACTACTTTGCAATCAATACCTTGAAGTAAATTATCATGAAAATTATTGTCATGAATGATCAAATTCTCGATATTGTTTGCAGCTATGTCGAAACCGTCACGCACGTTTCCGTAGCACTCATTGCCTGCGACTTCAGTGTTTTTTATCGTGATCTTTGGATTAGGCAAGTCAAGGCCGCCCATCTTGAGTCCATCATATTGATTGTTAAATGACTTGTTTCGAAGGTATTTGAATCCATTGCACCCCTGTATGTAAAAGGGCCAATCCCGAAAACCATATCCTTCACAATCAAGTATCACACCATCCGTAATATTCTCCAGCCAGATACCGTACGATCCATTAGACAATCTGAGCCTTTTGATCATAACCTTAGAAGCGTTCGAACCCTTAATCATGTATCTGGTCCCTGTTGTCTGCAGTGATCCGTCGAAAATAAAATCCGAAAATGTGATGTTGCTACAGTTATCAACTTTAAAACCATTCGTATTATTGATGAACTTTATAACTGTGCCGGGCGCACATTCAAAGCGTATATCATTCCGACATGTGATACTTCCAAGCAAGTAGATTCCGTAAGGAAAAAATACCGTCCCGCCTTTCTCCCCCAAAAAATCAATTATCTGTTGAACAGCTTCTGTAGAAATCTTCTCCCCATCTCCCTTCCCTCCAAACCATTCAACATTAAAGCTTCTTGATCCGAACTCAATATTAGTCTGAATGAAGCTTTGTTTAAGTGAATCAATCTCCGCACGGTTTTGTATGCTTTCTCGGTTCAACCTCTCGATCTCAACCCCGTAATCTACAACATCTGAAGTCACTTTTATCAGCTCCTTCCATATTTATAATTATCTAACAGAAATCCTTCTTATGTCTATATTTTTCCTAGTAGAGGTACTATTTGATTTTTTATTAGGACCCCGGAGGCGTTTCTTTTTTGCTTTATGCTGCGTCCTCCCATTGCCTTCTGTACAAAGATCTATAGTATCCAGATCTGATTTCACAAGAGGTTTAAGCGATGCTGGTTCATAAGTGTGACGCCCTTAAATAATAAGCGTCATTTATACAGCTATCATTCTCTCACCTCTTGATCGTAATAGTTAACAGTCAGAATAAGATGCGGCTCATACTAGCTGTTGTTCTATCAATACCTTTTCAATATCGGGACGCAAAAAGACCGGAATGCTGGATATCTACCAGCGTTCCAGTCTTTATTAGCTCCACACATGTTTGTTCTGCCCCAGATACGAAAGCAAGCGAAAGGAGGTTTTAAACAAAAAAGAAGCGCAATTAGCAGCAGTGGTAAGAGAATATTTAAAGAAGTATGTAAACGAGCAGAATTACCTATCTTATTACCATATGTTTTAACGCTGTACATTTGCTGGAAGCTGACGCAAATAAAAAAATACGTGTCCGAAAGACTTGGGCACGCAAGCGTGAAAGTCACAGCGGACACGTATTTACATATAACTCAAAAGATTGAAGATGATGCTTCAGCTCTTTACGAGCAGTATTTATGGGTAAATTATGAGTAAATATACTCAACGAACCCTAGAACCTCTAATGCATCAAGGTTAACCGATACTGCCTTCCATCTCGAATTTAATGAGACGATTCATTTCAACCGCATATTCCATCGGCAATTCTTTGGTGAATGGCTCGATGAAGCCCATGACGATCATCTGAGTCGCTTCCGCATCCGACAGACCGCGGCTCATCAGATAGAAGAGCTGATCTTCGGACACTTTCGATACGGTTGCTTCGTGCTCAAGGGTGATGTTATCGTTCAGGATCTCGTTGTACGGGATCGTATCTGATGTCGATTGCTTATCCATGATAAGCGTATCACACTTGATGTTCGATTTGGAGCCGGCAGAATTGCGGCCGAATGATGCCAGACCACGGTAAGTTACTTTACCGCCATGCTTGGAAATGGACTTCGATACGATCGTAGAAGTCGTGTCCGGAGCCAGGTGATGCATTTTGGCACCTGCATCCTGATGCTGGCCTTTACCCGCAACGGCGATCGACAACACGGAGCCTTTAGCGCCGCGGCCTTTGAGAATAACGGCTGGATACTTCATCGTCAGCTTGGAGCCGATATTGCCATCTACCCACTCCATGTTCGCGCCTTCTTCGGCAACGGCACGTTTGGTTACGAGGTTGTAGATGTTCGGTGCCCAGTTCTGAATGGTCGTATAACGGGCACGGGAGTTTTTGCGGCAGACGATTTCGACAACTGCGCTGTGCAGGGAATTCGTGCTGTATACAGGAGCTGTACAGCCTTCAACATAGTGAACGAAGCTATCTTCATCCGTAATGATGAGTGTACGCTCGAATTGGCCCATGTTCTCCGAGTTGATACGGAAGTAAGCTTGAAGAGGCACTTCACATTTTACGCCTTTAGGCACGTAAATGAAGCTTCCTCCGGACCATACTGCGCTGTTCAGCGCAGCGAATTTGTTATCTGTCGGAGGGATAACCGTTCCGAAATACTCGCGGAATAATTCCGGATATTCACGAAGCGCAGAGTCCGTATCCATGAAGATAACGCCTTGATCTTCAAGTTCTTTCTGCATGCTGTGGTATACGACTTCGGATTCATACTGAGCGGATACACCGGCGAGGAACTTTTGCTCCGCTTCCGGAATTCCCAGCTTGTCGAAAGTTTCCTTGATTTCAGTCGGAACTTCCTCCCATGTTTTCCCCTGCTTCTCAGAAGGCTTCACATAGTACTGAATCTCATTAAAGTCCAGATCGTCCAGATCCCCGCCCCAACGCGGCATCGGCATGCTGAAGAACTGCTCCAGTGATTTCAGACGGAACTCGAGCATCCACTCGGGCTCGCCCTTCATTCTGGAAATTTCGGTTACGATTTCTGCATTCAGCCCTTTTCCGGATTGGAAAATGGATTTGTGCTCGTCCCGAAAGCCATATTTGTACTCTTCCATTTCTGGCATTTGCTTGGCCATCGTGCTAACCTCCTTCAAAATTGTAATTACGCTTGCTTGGTTTGATCAATTCCTTTACGCAGCGCATTCCATGCTAAGGTAGCGCACTTAATGCGGGCCGGAAATTTGTTCACACCGGACAAAGCCTCTATATCTTCGTACTCGAATTCTACATTCTCACCCTTCATGAGCTTAGAGAAGTTCTCTGCCATCTCCAATGCTTCATCGAGGGTCTTGCCCTTCACGGCATCCGTCATCATGGATGCGGAGGACATTGAAATCGAACAGCCTTCACCTACATACTTGGCAGCTTTTACTACCCCGTCTTCCACCTGCATTTGCAGAGTGATACGGTCACCGCATGTAGGATTGTTCAAATTGATCGAGACGGATTCGTTCTCGTCGAACGTTCCGCGGTTTCTTGGCGTCTTATAATGATCCATAATGACTCTGCGGTATAAATCATCCAAGTTCATGACCGAAGTACTCCTTTGTTTTTAGTAAGCCCTTGACGAGTCGGTCGATGTCATCTTCAGTATTGTATAAATAAAAGCTGGCACGGGCCGTTGCGGATTGTTCCAGCCATCTCATAAGCGGCTGGCAGCAATGGTGACCGGCTCGGATGGCAATTCCTTCCGCATCCAGGACGGTAGCCAGGTCGTGCGGATGGACAACATCCACGTTAAACGTGACCAGACCTACACGATTCTTCTGCGGACCATATACACTCAGACCTTCAATCTCAAGCATACGCTCCATAGCATAAGCCGTCAAGCTGGCGTCATGAGCCGCAATCGCGTCCAGTCCAATATCCTCCAGGAAATCGATGGCGGCTCCCAAGCCGACTGCTCCTGCAATGATCGGGGTGCCTCCTTCGAATTTCCAAGGAAGCTCCTTCCATGTGGAATCATACAAATCTACATGGTCGATCATTTCACCGCCGAATTCAATCGGCTCCATGGCATCAAGCAGTTCTTTCTTCCCATACAATACCCCGATTCCGGTCGGCCCACACATTTTGTGACCGGAGAAGGCGAAGAAATCGCAGTCCAGATCCTGCACATCTACCTTCAGATGAGGTGCGCTCTGGGCGCCGTCTACCATCATTTTGGCACCATGGCGGTGGGCAATTTCGGCAATTGCCTTCACCGGGTTCAAGACACCAAGCACATTGGACAGATGCACAACGGAGACGAACTTCGTACGGTCCGTGATTGTCTTCTCGACATCTTCGAGCGTAATCGAACCGTCCGCCTGAAGCGGGATATATTTCAGCGTGGCTCCAGTCGCTTTAGCGACCTGCTGCCACGGAATGAGATTGCTGTGATGCTCCATAGGCGTAATGACAATTTCATCGCCCTCACCGCAGATGGAGCGCGCATAACTGCCGGCGACCAGGTTGATCGCAGTCGTTGTACCGCGGGTAAAGATAATTTCCTGCTCGGAGCGGGCATTGATGAAGCGTACAACTTTGGCTCTTGCCCCTTCGTAAGCATCCGTCGCCCGCGATCCCAGAGTATGAACGCCTCGGTGTACGTTGGAATTGTCCCATTCGTAGTATTTCTTCAGGGCTTCGATGACTTGGACCGGCTTCTGGGAAGTCGCAGAGCTATCCAGATAAACGAGCGGACGCCCGTTCACTTCCTGATTCAAAATGGGGAACAGTTCACGTATTTCCGAAGGTTTCATTGCCCCAGCTTCCTCTCTACCATTGTTTGCAGCTGCTCTTCCAGTTTCGCGATCGGAATCTCCGATACGACTGGCGCCAGGAAACCGTAGATAAGCAGGCGAGTCGCTTCGTCACGCGAAATACCGCGGGACATCATGTAGTAAACCTGCTCCTGGTTAACTTGGCCTACGCTCGCTGCGTGACCGGCTTTAACATCGTCTTCGTCGATCAGAAGAATCGGGTTCGCGTCTCCGCGTGCTTTAGGACTCAGCATCAGGACACGTTCGGTCTGCTGACCGTTGGCACCCGTAGCGCCCTTCTCAATCTTCGTAATGCCGTTCACAATAGCCGTACTGTTGTCTTTCATAACAGCACGCGTAATCATGTCACTGGAAGAATTGAGACCGAAGTGAATAGCGCGGGTTGTCAGGTTCAGCTTCTGGTCCTGCGTCCCGACGCAGATGACTTTCGCATCCGAGAATGAACCGTTGCCTTTCAAGACGGAAGTCGTATCCGACATCGAGTTGCCATCGTTCATTTCACCGACTACCCAATTCACGCGGCCGTCGTTCTCGACGATCGCGCGGCGGTATGTGAGGTCGGTTACGCCTTCGCCGAGGTTGTGGACAGAAGCCACTTGTACATTAGCGCCCGGCTTCACGAATACTTCCGTTACACCGTTCTGCACCAGTTTGCCGGCACCCGTGGATGTAAAGTTCTCCACATAAGTAACGGAGCTGTTCGTCTCTGCAACGATCAATACGTGCGGAGAGAAGCTTGCCGCTGCGTCATCCGACAAGAACAACGCTTGCAGCGGGATTTCTACGTTCACATTCTTAGGAACATAGATGAACACGCCGCCGCTCCACAGAGCGGAGTGGAGGGCTGTCAGCAGGTTCTCGCCCGCATCCACTGCTTTGCCCAGGTAAGGGCGCACCAGATCCCCATGCTCGCGTGCAGCTGTTTCCAGGTCCGTGAAGATAACACCCTGGTTAGCGATTTGTTCCGAAAGCTTATGATAAACAGCGCCTGAATTGCGCTGAACAATGATGTTCGTTTCGTTCACAAGCGACTTCACCTGCTCAGGCAGGTCGCTTACGGATGCCAAACTTTGAGGGGTGCTATAAGTTCCGAAGGAACTGAAGTCCCAACGATCCAGTTTTGTTTTCTCCAATTTCGGTAATTCCAAAGATTCCGCCAGATTGGCCGCCTGCACACGCAGATCGGTCAACCACTCCGGCTCCTGTCTGGCTTTCGACGCTTCAGCGACGGCTTGGGAATCAACGGGAAGAATGGTTTGTGTCGTCATTTCTATTTCCTCCTAAATTAAATAGCCCAGGCCATTAATTGTATTTCGGTGCAGTCGTATTCATAGGCACTTGGAATTCCTGCTCGTCATCATGACCCACCGTTTCGTCAACAATGCCAAGTTCTTCTTTAATCCAGTCGTATCCTTCTTTCTCCAGACGCTGAGCCAGCTCAGGACCCCCGGATTTAACAATTCTGCCCTGCATCATGACATGGACGAAGTCCGGAGTTACATAATCCAGCAGACGCTGGTAGTGAGTAATGATCAGGAATCCGCGGTCTTCGCTGCGCATAGCATTTACACCTTGAGCTACGATGCGGAGCGCATCGATATCCAGACCTGAGTCAATCTCGTCGAGAATGGCAATGCGCGGATCAAGCATAAGCATTTGCAGAATTTCGTTCCGCTTCTTCTCACCGCCGGAGAAACCTTCATTCAGGTAACGGTGCATGAATTCCGGATTCATTTCAAGCTCCTTCATTCTGCCTTCCATTTGACGGATAAATTTGATCAGGGAGATTTCACTGCCTTCTTCACGACGGGCATTGATCGCACTGCGGAGGAAATCGGCATTGGTAACGCCGGCAATCTCGCTTGGATACTGCATAGCCAGGAACAGACCCGCGCGCGCTCTTTCGTCAACGGCCATTTCCAGCACATCTTCACCGTCAAGGGAAATGGAACCTTCCGTTACTTCGTATTTAGGGTGACCCATGATCGTGGATGCCAGCGTACTTTTACCTGTTCCGTTTGGTCCCATGATCGCATGAATTTCGCCGCCCTTAACTTCCAGGTCTAGGCCTTTCAGAATTTCTTTACCTTCGATTGCTGCTTTCAGACCCTCTATCTTAAATACGGGTGCATTTGCCATAGTGAATTAACCCTCCAACTTTTAAATGAATTTCACTTTATAATCATTCTAATATGATTATCAATGATTCTCAATAGCCTCATGATAGACTATCCCGCCTACTTTAATCAAGAAAGTACATTATGCACGGCTTTTCAAGCCTAAACGCCTTTGTTTGAGCTTTTTCATTTTATTTTGCTTGTCCCGTGTATCCAGCGGAATTTCGGGTTGTCAATATGTATGTTAAGCATGCTCTGTCCGCTTCAATCCGCCTTACTCGGCCAAAGCCTGATCCAGCTCCGTCAGTATCTTCTGGAAAGCTTCATCACCCAGTACAGGCGTGCGCCCGGCGGAGGCAAGATCGGCCTGCAGCTCAATCCAGGACTTGCAGCCTTCATAATCGGACAAGACAGGAAGCACGACCGGCTCATCCAGCTTGTACACACGCAGAATCATTACATGAAGAGGATGCTTGCGTTTCCATTTGAGTCTTTCTTCCGCGAACGATTCCGTCCAAATATGAAAAGACTGAAAACGATTCAGCGTATCCGGATCACTGATTTCGATATCCCGGACGAGCTCCGCCCAGCTTGAAATCGTGACCTGCCTGTCCTCCGGATTCCAGTCATGAACAGTGGCTTCCAGATGCTGCTTGCTCTCGTCTTTAACAAGATGAGATTTCTGATGTTCATAAGTCGGATACAGGTAAAAAGCATCGGAAACTACGCTGAAATGTTTCGTTTCCTCACGGATTCCGCCTTTACGCATGATCAGAATCTGATCTCCGCGCTCAAGCGCCTGCACCGCGACTGCCCACTCTTTTAACGCGATAAGGGGATGGTTCATATCAATCACCTCTTTGTGCCCAAGTTATCGGCTCACTTCACTCTATTATAGAGGTCCCCTTCCCGTAATGGCAAACCGGGGCCGTACAAAACCTGTGCAGGTGCGCAAAAAGACCAGCGCCCCCAGTCGGGGGCTGCCGGCCACTGGCAGGTTTGTCAGACTCAGTTCTTTGCAAAAGAGCTTAACATCCAGCGGTGCTTTTCAAGTGCCACACTGATGCCCAGCAGCATATCTGCTGTTCCCTCGTCTTTGGCCTCGTCAGCCTCCTGGATTCCCTGCTTCAGCTCTCCGATGATCGTTTCGAAGTCTGCCAGGAGACTGCGCACCATTTCATCGGGTTTCTCCCCGCCATCCGCTTCTTTAATGCTGGATAGCTCAAGACTTTCCTTCATCGTCGCCACCGGCTTTCCGCCTACCGCGAGCAGACGCTCTGCAAGCTCGTCGACATAATTAGCCGCCTCGTTGTACAATTCCTCGAATTTAACGTGCAGGGTAAAAAACTCATGGCCTTTCACATTCCAGTGAAAATTATGCAGTTTAACGAACAACACAGTCCAGTTGGCAACCTGACGGTTGAGCACTTTATGAGCGGAACGGATAGCAATTGACATTTTTTAATCCTCCTGATCTCGGTTTCTTCGGCTAGTGTCGGCGAATCGCCTTCATTTTATGTAAAAAGTCCTCCAGGACCGAAACGGCAGGGCGGCATAAGCCGGAGAACCCCATGAGAGGATAAAAAGGACCTTCTTTTTCAGTAAAAGCAGTTTCATGAAGGGGGGATTTCCTTTATACTAGTGCTTAAGTCGGAATTAACGGACAGACAACCGGAGCGACCCGTCTTTGCATACAACTACCAGGAGGAACTGCCCATGACCACTTACCGCGCACTTACCGAAGCGGAAGCGATAGCATATGCCAAAGAGCTGCCGAATATCTTTGCGGCTGATGCGCAGCTGACAAGCCGTGAAATCGGAGACGGCAATCTTAATCTTGTTTTTCACATTACCGATGAACAATCAGGCCGCAGTCTTATCCTCAAGCAGGCCCTTCCTTATGCCAAAGTTGTGGGTGAATCATGGCCCTTGACCCTTGACCGGGCGCGTATTGAAAGCGAGGCTCTGCAATTGCAGGCTTCCTTCTGTCCGGAACTCGTTCCTCATGTATTTGCATATGAGAAAGATTTAGCGCTCACCGTCATGGAAGATCTGAGCGATCATGTCATCATGCGCAAAGGGCTTATGGAGAATAACCGTTATCCTCTGTTCGCCGGACATATCGGCACCTTCATGGCGCGCACGCTGTTCTACACATCGGATCTTGGCATGAACCAGCAGAAGAAGAAACTCCAAGTCGGCCAGTTCATCAACCCTGAGTTATGCAAAATTACAGAGGATCTGATTTTTGACGATCCGTACCGGGATTCGCCCAACAATAACGTGGAAGCTCATCTGAAGGATGCCGTAGCGGCAATCTGGAAGGATCATGATCTTCACCTGGAAGTGGCCATTCTGCGCAATACGTTCCTGACCCGGGCGGAGTCGCTGCTGCATGGCGACCTGCATACAGGAAGTATATTCATCAAAGCCGACTCCACCAAAGTGATTGATCCCGAATTCGCCTACTACGGACCGATGGGTTTTGATATCGGAGCCCTCCTTGCGAATCTGCTCCTGAACTATGCCGCTCAGGAAGGCTGGAGTACAGACGAAGCAGAACGTGCGGACTACAGGAAATATCTTCTGGAAACCGTTAAAGAGGTTTGGACTGTATTCGAGCGTGAATTCCGAACTCTATGGGATAACGACGTCACAGACCCGATGTCGGAAACCCCCGCTTATCAGGACTGGTATTTGAACCGCGTTCTGCAGGAAACGATCGGCTTCGCCGGATGCAAAATGGTGCGCCGTATTTACGGGCTGTCGCATGTAGCGGACATTGACGGCATCGAAGATGCCTCTGCCCGTGAGAAAGCACAGCGTCTAGCGCTCGCTATCGGTACCTCCCTGATCAAGCACCACCGCAAAGCGGCATCGATTGACGAGCTGATTGCAATCGCCCGGGATGCGGCAGTTTCAAGAGAAGGAGTAGTGAAATGACCTCAACAACTGACACACATTCGGAAGGACAGCGCGGCTGGCTTCAATCGGTCCGCTGGAACGGAGAGCAGCTCGATCTTCTCGATCAGCGTCTTCTGCCGGAAGAAATTGTTTATCTGCCGCTTGATTCCGTGCACGGCGTCTGGGAAGCCATCCGCTCTATGAAGGTGCGCGGCGCCCCGGCAATTGCTATTGCCGCTGCATACGGCGTCTTCCTTGGCCTCAAAGATTCCGTGGAAGATGGCGCCATCTCCCGTGAAGCCAACCGCAGACGTCTTGCGGGTGAAGTTGCGAAGCAGGCGGATTATCTCGCCACTTCGCGCCCGACCGCAGTCAATCTGTTCTGGGCGCTGGACCGGCTTAAGCGCCTGACGCAGAAGCTCGTCCAAATGGACATTTCTCATAACGAAATGAAGCAGGCGATTCTTACCGAGGCTATACAAATCCAGGCCGAGGATGAAGAAACCAACCGCCGCATCGGCGAATTCGCGCTGGAGCTGTTCGAGGACGGCATGGGCGTGCTCACGCACTGCAACGCCGGCGGCCTGGCTACAGCGAAGTACGGCACCGCCTTGGCGCCGTTCTACCTCGCTCAAGAGCAGGGCATCTCGCTGAAGGTATTCGCCGATGAGACGCGTCCTGTGCTGCAGGGTGCGCGTCTGACGGCTTTCGAGCTTCAGCAGGCCGGCGTCGATGTGACGCTCATCTGCGACAACATGGCGGGTGCCGTGATGAAGAAGGGCTGGGTGCAGGCGGTTATCGTCGGCACAGACCGCGTCGCGGCTAACGGC
This sequence comes from Paenibacillus lutrae, assembly GCF_009757775.1. GTDB lineage: Bacteria > Bacillota > Bacilli > Paenibacillales > NBRC-103111 > Paenibacillus_F > Paenibacillus_F lutrae. The sequence goes on along the minus strand of NZ_RHLK01000008.1, from coordinate 66,505 downwards.
GATGTAGCCAACAAGATCGGCACGTACAGCGTTGCCGTGCTGGCCAAAGCGCACGGCATTCCTTTCTACGTGGCATGTCCGATGTCCACGATCGATCTTGGCACCGCGACCGGCGAAGAGATCCCGATTGAAGAGCGCGGCGAGGAAGAGGTTACGCAGAGCTTCGGCAAACGGACGGCTCCGCAGGGCGTAAAAGTGTACAACCCGGCATTCGATGTGACGCCGAATGATTATGTCACGGCGATTATTACGGAGAAGGGCGTTGTAAAGGCGCCTTTCACCGAGAATTTAGCTAAATTGTTCGAAGAATAGACCCTTCGGACAAGCTGTCATATAAGGAAGAAGCCAGCCCGGATCTATCCCGGACTGGCTTCTTCCTTGTATGGAGGTTATCCTGCTCCACTCCGAACTTGTTCTTTTTCTAGTCCCCGGACAGGATCTCCTCGACTTTCTCCAGGACGCCCTGCCCCAGCTCAACACCGCTGGCTGCCGCGTTCTCTTCCACCTGCTGCGGCCTGCTGGCTCCCACAAGTGCGCTCGCCACATTCGGCTGACGCAGAATCCAGGCAAGCGCCAGCTGGCCAATCGTCACGTCAAGCTCAGATGCTATGCCTTCGAGCTTCCGGACTTTGGCGATGTTCCCGGCCGTAAGCGCCTTGCGCATGGAATCGACTTTTGCTGCACGGCTGTCTGCCGGAATATCCTCTTCGGACTTGTATTTGCCGGTCAATAACCCCTGCGCAAGCGGTGAAAAGACCACTTGTCCGATGCCTTTTTCCTCGCCGAGCGGGATGACTTCTTTTTCAATATAACGGTTGAACATATTATAAATCGGCTGGTTCACAATGATGCGGTCAAGCAAGTACTTGTCAGCGATCGCATGCGCTTCCGCCATTTGTGCGGCTGTCCACTCGCTCACCCCGACATACAGGATTTTGCCCTGCGTTACAAGGTCGTCAAGAGCGCGCAGCGTCTCTTCCAGGGGCGTATCCGGATCATAGCGGTGACAATAAAAAAGATCGACATAATCGGTGCCTAACCGCCGAAGACTGGCATGCGCCTGCTCCATCAGATGTTTGCGGGAAAGCCCCCGGTCATTGGGGCCTTCGCCCATAGGGCCGAATGCTTTCGTAGCAAGTACGTAAGATTCTCTGGGATATTCCTTCAGCGTCTCCCCTACGACTTTCTCCGCTTCCCCCTGCATATACACATTGGCGGTGTCGAAAAAGTTGATTCCGAGCTCATACGCTTTGCGGATCGATTGTACGGCGTTGTCACGTTCGACGTAACCCCCGTATGTAAGCCAGCTGCCGAGACTGATTTCACTTACTTTCAAGCCGGACCGTCCCAGTTTGCGATATTTCATCGGTTCCTACCTCCAATAAGTATGATTAGCGTGTAGAATAACAGGTCTTCCTAAACAATCATAGAGTACTTTACCTGTAAAAAGAATGGAATAAGGCAGCCTGCGACTATTTATTTCGAAAAAAATACGGGAGTGTCTCTCCTTGAGAGGGACTTAATCCCTCTCGATCTGTACCGCGCAGCCTTCAGCAGCCGAACGGTTGGAAGCTTCCATGAGCTTGGTCAGATCAGCCGCCAATTGAACGTTCGCCTCAGCCCGGGTACCGCTGCGGATATGATCCACCCATTGTTCAAATGCGGACAGATTCGGCTGGGGAAGATCATGGATCACCGTCCAGCCCTCGCCTCCTCCTTCCTGCTTGCGCGTGCGGAGCAGAAGTCTGTCGTCATGCTGGGAATAAAGCAAGCTTCCTTCGGTTCCGTGAATCTCAATCACAAAGGGAGAATAACTGTTCACGAAACCGGCTTCCACGATGCCCAGCGCCCCGTCCGGGTAGCGGAGCACGCTGACCGCGTTATCTTCCACGCCGCGTCCTGTCACACTCCCGTAGGAAGCCGTCACGCTCTCCGGCATGCCCAGAAACAGCCGCGTCAGATACATCGGATGGCAGCCCAGATCAATCATCGCGCCGCCCTGGCAAGCTTCCCGATCGAAGAAACGCTCCGGAAGCCAGCCGCCGCCTTCCTCCCGGCTGAGCCCGCCGCTGTGGGACAGCCTCGCGCGCACAAGAGTCAGCCTGCCGAGCAGATTCTGCTCCAGAATGTTCTGAACAGCCAGCGTATAGGGCTGGTTCAGTCTCGGCAGAGACACCGTGAGCACGATACCCGCTTCCGCCACGGCTTGCAGGATTTCACTGCATGCCGCCCATGTGGAGGCAATGACTTTTTCCGTGAAAATATGCTTGCCTGCTCTTGCTGCGGCTATCAGGACCTCCCGGTGCAGATTGGTGGGCGTCGTTACAATGACCCCTCCGATTGCCGGATCGGCCAGCAGGTCATCGAGCTTCTCGTAAAAGGGAAGTCCCCGCTTTTGCGCCTCCATCGAACCTCTCTGTGCATCTTCATCCCAGATCGCTGCAAGCTCCGTGCCCGGATGCCGGATGGCGTCCTTCTCGTAATCAGCCGCATGAACGTGCCAGAAGCTGAGCAAAGCTACTTTTAACATGCTGTTACCTCCGCCTGTGTGTCCTGTTGGTTCGTCAAACGCTTTCCCTCTTATTGAGTGGCGAGCGGTGTGATTACGCTTTCAAATTCCTTGTGAAAAGTGTACACGCGTGCATTTTTCAACATCATGAAGTCATTAGTTATGCAGACTAACTGGTCCACTAAAAATAGCGTAAAGTGGCTCTTTTGAAATGTCAACCGGCCCGCTATGATTAGACAAAAAACAAGCAGGAGTGACACACCATGAGAAGAAAAGAATTTGCCATGGAAGAATGGCACGAAATTGAGAGCTTTCTAAGTGAAATGACCTTCGGAGTACTGGGGACCGTCGGCGAGGACGGATATCCGAACCTGAAGCCGCTCAATTTCGTTTATACGGACGGCGCCCTCTATGCGCACGGCAGTAAAATCGGCGAGAAAATTGCGGACATGAAGAGAGACTCCCTAGTGTCCTTCTCTGTCGCCAAAGAATATGCGCTTATTCCTTCCTACTTCACAGATCCGGTGTATGCTTGTCCGGCCTCGGCTTTCTTCAAATCAGTCATTATCAAAGGCCGGGCTACCCTTGTGGAGGATCTGGAAGAGAAAGCACGGTCATTCGTCAGCTTTATGCACAAACTTCAGCCTGAGGGGGGCTACGATCCTGTTACGCTCGATGACCCGGGCTATGTCAAACAAATAAAGGGAGTCGCGGTGATCCGGATCGATCCGGACGATATTTCCGCCAAATTCAAATTCGGCCAGAACATGAAAGGTGCCAAGCGTGAAGGCGTTATAAGCGGACTGGAAAAACGAGGACTCGAGCTTGACGAGGAAGCGCTTAGACTGATGAAAGCGTATTGTCCTCATCATAAGGAAGATTGACCTCTGCATGGAATTAGGGATACAAATTAAAGCTGACACCGTCATATGAATGGTGCCAGCTTATTTTTTATTTTCTGCGTTCCTATATCTCAGCCAGCTTGATAATTCAGTAACTACAGACTCCAATTCATTATATGTTAAACATTGTCTTCTAACGATCGGATCGTTCCAGTTTAGATCCTGTACTACGAAAATCGGAAAACTTCGATACCCGAGTACACATCCTAATCTCAAGCATAATTGCCGGGGTACCTGACAAAAAACATATCTTCCTGCAAATCATCATTATTTTCATCTAAAATTGCTTTACCATCAATCTTATATTCGTTATATTCAATTCTTCCTGGGGAAAAGTCTATGGTTTCGAACATATTTCTCCTTTTCTAAACACCGCTGTAAGATAGGATGTGGAAATTCAGACCAAGCTCAAGTTCTCCGATTAATTGAATAACAGCCGGTGATATCTGAATTCCTAACTGCCCATAATCGGATCTCAAGTAACAATTTAAAGTAACCTCATACTGGTTTTTTATAAAGTTCAATTCTTGCTTTGCCTTTCTTAATGGATGGATGAGTTTTTCCAAAGCTAAATCAATAGAAATCTGCTCTGTTACATCAACTTCAAGTATCCATATATCATAAGGAGCAGCACTTTTAGTCGTAATTAATTGTCCTCTCCTGACTACTGTTGTAGGGACAACTTTCAAGCGGTTAAGCAATTCGAAGTTAAGATTACTAGCACTAATACTTAAGGAGCAATTACCCAATGGATTCATAAATTCCAATCCCCCAATAAAAAGTAAAGCATCTAAATAGTCAGGAATAATGTAACTTTACTTGGCAGGTCCCATTAAAAGCAAACCAACATATGTATAACTTCCCAATCTCACTAATGCAGTATTAAAGAGCCCACCGATAAAAAGGAGAGCTTGAGTAAGATATAAAGATCATTTGGATAGCTTCATTTGCGTATAGTATGGCTCAAATCCAAACTTTTTCCAAAAGTTAGAGCCACGAGCATTGGATTCCAAGACATCTATGGACACTTTTGCACCGTAAGGAAATGAATAACGGATTAGGTGTTTCAAAGCCTCAGTACCATATCCCTTACCTCGATGCTCTCTCCTCATATAAAACTGCCGCAGATAAATGTATTTTTCGTCGGGATAAAAGTCATCTTTTCTTATATGATATACTGCATAACCGATAACAGAAGTATCTTTTTGAATAATCTCAATTTCCCATTCATCAAATAGCCAGCCGTTCATCCGTTCTTCAAGTTGCTCCAAAGACATTGGATTCCGGCTGCCTTCATCTTGGATAAGCTCTTTATTCATTTGAGCAAGAAACTTTATATCTGCTTCTTTTGTTTTCTGTACGGAGAATCCCATTGTTACACCACCTGATAATTTTTAATATTAAATATTCGGTAAAATGGTTAAATTTCCCTTCCGGTGCTTCCTGCCATCCGAAAAAGTTGAAGATATTCGCGGATACAACGTTGAAGCGGTCTATCCATCATTTCAAGTATCTATGATAACTGTTTACGTTTTGAATGTGGCCTATGCCATTAACACGCTTTTTTGCCATCTATTAATTTCCCTCTGCCAACGGCGCCCTCTTTCACCATTTTCCGGGCCAAGCATTCTTCTGTTAGAGTTCTTATTGTCACAGCAAAAAAAAGCCTCCCTATCACCAAACGGTGTTAAGGAGGCCTTCCATCCATTGGCACTACACAGCCTTACTCCACGGCTGCAAAATCCTTCAACGCCTGACGGACGGCAGCCGGCGTATCCAGACGCAGCACGTCCTCCGCCAGTCTGCGGCAGGCGCCGCGGTCCAGACGAGACAGCGTCTCTTTCGTCCGGCTCAGCCGCCCTGCTTCCATGCTCCACTCGTCAAGACCGAGCCCGAGAAGCAGCGGAGCCGCCAGCGGATCGCCTGCCATACCGCCGCACATGCCGGTCCATTTGCCTGCATGATGCGAAGCTTCAATGACATTGCGGATAAGATGAAGCACGGCCGGATGAAAATAATCGTACAGGTACGCGACATGCTCATTCATCCGGTCTACTGCCAGCGTGTACTGTACAAGATCGTTCGTGCCGATGCTGAAGAAATCGACTTCTTGGGCGAATAATCCGGCCATAACAGCCGTGGAAGGGATTTCGACCATGATGCCCACTTCCATGTTCCGGTCGAAATCTACGCCTTCCTGTTCCAGCTCCAGCCGTGCTTTTGCAAGAATAGCCTTGGCCTGGCGCCATTCGTCCAGGCCCGAGATCATCGGGAACATCACCTTCATCGTACTGAAGGCGCTGGCCCGCAGAACCGCGCGCAGCTGAGTCTTCAGCAGCTCCGGCCGGGAGAGGCCGATCCGGATCGCGCGGTAGCCGAGGAACGGATTCGCTTCCTTCGGCAGCTCCAGGTAAGGCAGTTCTTTATCTCCGCCGATGTCCATCGTGCGGATGATTACCGGCCTGCCGTCCATGAGCTGCGCAGCCTCCAGGTACGCACGGTACTGCTCCTGCTCGCCCGGCAGTTCCTTGGCGTGCATGAACAGAAACTCCGTGCGGAACAGCCCCACTCCGTCCGCTCCGAGCCGGAGGGCGGCTTCCGCTTCGGCGGCGGCTCCGATGTTCGCCGCAAGCTCGACGCGCGTACCGTCGGCGGTAACCGCCGGCTGCGCGGCATAGGCCTCAAGCGACTTCTGGCGCTCGAGATCCAGCCCCATCCGGCGGCTGTATTCCGCCGTCGTCTGCTCGCTTGGCCGGGCGATACACAGCCCGGCGGACCCGTCGAGGACGAGAGGATCGCCGTCCTCGATTCCGTCGATGGCGCCGCCTGCGCCGACGATAGCTGCAATGCCGAGCGACCGCGCGAGAATAGCGGTGTGCGAGGTCGCTCCGCCCGTTCGGGTGATGAACCCTGCCACGACGGCCGGATCGAGCTGCACGGTATCGGACGGGGTCAAATCATCGGCGACGAGGATCACTTGCCCGCGGATGTCCGCGAGGCCCCGGGACTGCTCCGGTGACAGGCAGGCTAAGAGGCGGCCGCCGATGTCACGGATATCCGCGGCGCGCTCCTGCATGTACGCATTCTTCATGCCTTCGAAGAGAGCAGCCACAGCGCGGATGACTTCCGCCACAGCCGCCTCGGCCGTCTCATGCTGCTCCCGGATGCGGGCCTCCATCTTCGGATAGAAGGCCGGGTCATCGAGCAGCTTACGCTGTCCGGCTACAATGCCCGCCTGTTCTTCGCCGACAGAGACTTTGGCCTTCTCCGTCAGCGCCTCCAGCTCGGCGGCGCAGCGCTCCCGGGCCTCACCGAGCTTTGCTATCTCGGCTTCTACCTGACTGCTGTCAATAAACTGCCTGGCTTCCTCCTGCTGTCCAGAAGAAACTGCCGCCGGGCGGTACACATACGCTGGTGCTAATCGGATTCCTTCCGATACCCCGATTCCGTCTATACGGAGCTCCGTCATCAGGCTTCACCAAACTTGCTTTCCACAAGGGCAGCGAGCGCTTCCACCACTTCTTGCTCCCCGTCTCCGCTGCCTTCGATCGTGATGACCGCTCCTTCCTCAATCCCCAGCGTCATCAACTCCAGCATGCTTTTGCCGTCTGCTTCTTTGCCATCTTCCGTTCTGAGCTTAACAACCGCGCCGGATTCTCCTGCCTTGTCGGCAAAAAGCTGTGCCGGGCGGACGTGAAATCCCTGTTTATTCTGTATGGTTACGGTTTGTGTATACATCTTATTACCTCCTCCACCTATCTCCGTTTCCCGCTGCACCTTGCCGATTAAGATAGTAAAGTAATACGCTCCTTGTACTTCTCAATCAAAGCGTGGTTGTGAGCATCGGATCCGTCAATATTGCCGCTCAAAAATACCGGAGGCTGAGTGCCTCGCTCAATCATAATCTCGATCGCTTCCGCAAAAATCGCATTCAACAGGGTCGCCCCCACTACAGTGGAACTTGGTGTAAATGGAACTTTCATTCCCGGGTGGGAAAGCACGGCATCGCCCTTTACAGAGAAGTTATCCACTACAAGATCCACTGCGTCGGCCAGATGCTTGCCGCTCACATGGCGGGACGGCTGGCTTTTGGAATATTCCAGTGAAGTGATTCCGACAGTAAACGCTCCTTTTTCTTTCGCCATCAGAGCGACGTCAACCGGAACCGGATTCCTTCCCGAGGTCGACAGGACAAAGACCACTTCACCTTCGCGGATATCCTGCCCTTGCATGAAATCGACAGCCAGATCATTCTGTCTCTCCAGTTCGGAAGAACGGACAGCGCCCTCATGAAGCATAAGCTTCTCTACGAAGATAGGACGGATCGGGACAAGCCCGCCTGCCCGGTAGAAGACTTCCTCGGTCAGAATATGCGAGTGTCCGCAGCCGAACAGATGAATAATGCCGCCATCCTCTATGCAGGCCGCCACTTTCTCTGCGGCTTCTCTCATTTGCGCCGATTCCTCACGTTGAACCTTGTTCAGCAGTTCTCCAATTCGGTCAAAATACGTATTCATCATCATAGCTCTCACCCCGGTGTCTGTATTGGACGGCTGCCGCTGCTTCTTTTGTGAGCGCTAAGCAGGCGATGCCAGCCTGTCCTGTTAACTCATTTACTGTTTATTTATTGGCACAGCCCGCAGCGGTTGCCTGATTGTATATGGGTTGCCGCTTTCAACTAACGATTCACTTTTTAAGACTAGGTGCACTCAGCTTGCTTTCATTGTTCATTGTTCAACTTAACTCGTTATTGCTGCTTCTTGCTTCCGCTATCCGCTTCCTCTTCTACCGCCAATCTTTCCTTGGCGCGGTTCAGCATATCTGCCATCACGTCCAGGCTGCGCTCAATAATTTTCTCGCCTTTTTCTCTCGTTGCGAGCGTCGCATCGCCAAGCACGGCCGAGGAGGTCATTTCTTCCCACGGTGTCGGGGTGCAGTCCGCTTCAGCCGTCATCACCGGAGCGCCATTGATGGCTTTGCTCATGTCTACATATTCTCCGGCGAGGTAAAGCATATAGGAGGTTTCAATTTCATCCGCATGCATATAGGTCCCGTGAGCCGAGGCTGTTTCCCGTACTTCGTTAGTCACTTCTTTCGTTCCCGGATAAAAGAAGTAATACACCTTCAGTTCAGGGACCCGCTCGTAGAGCACCCGCGCCGCTTCCTTCAGAGCAACCGCATTGCCCAGATGACCGTTCACTATGGCAAAAATCCGGAACCCCTGCTGGTACAGGCTTTCTCCGATATCTGTCAGCATCCGGATGAGTGCTTCATTAGACACGTTGATGCTGCCCGGAAAATTACGCAGGCTCCATACCTGTCCGTACGGGAGCGTCGGCAGCACGAAGCTGGTTGTTCTCTCAGCCAGTCTGCCGGCCAGTCTCTCCGCCAGTAAATTATCCGTACCTAGAGGCAGGTGGGGACCGTGGGCTTCAACGGCGCCGATAGGCAATATAGCCGCCCGGAATTGTCGGATTTTATCCTGCACCTCGTATGAGTTTTCTGTCTCGAACCTCATCGTGTCCCCTCCTTATTTTTTGAAGGTAAAGCACCGTGCCGGGTTGGCCACAAAAAACTTCTCGATTAACTCCGAGCCGTTTAGTCCGCTGCGGTTGGCTTCATCCACGAAGCGGGGCACCCATTTGGCGATAATATACTCAAGGCCCAGACCGTAATCGTAATGCTTGTAATAGGTCTTGCGCGCTGTATCCCCGCTGATCAGAATCTGATCTTCGTAGCCCTTGCGTACGAGATTCAAGATAAGCTCGATGCGGGTACTCTCCGGAGCGTATTTGATCTTCCCGATCCCGTCGAAGCACATGAAAGCTCCGGTCGCCGCGATCTGTTCATGGTAGTAAGGGTCCGGGTTACGGTCCATATGCCCCAGACTCAGATAGGACAGATTCACGCCCTCGCTTTTGAGCAGCTCGATTTGTTCAAGCGCCATGGTGCCGACTTCCGTATGAGAATGAACGGGCGCTTTCGTCTCATGATGAGCCCGGGCAACAGCGCGCAGTGTTTTCTCTTCGAGCGGAGTAATCCGGTTATAGCCCGTACCAAACTTCACCTGTCCGGCTTTAAAAGGAGTTCCTTCCAGGCCTTCCTCCACCTCACGGATTACGAAATCCGCCAGTTCATTAATGCTTTTCGCCTCAATCCACTCCGCATAAGTCCGGTAATCTCCAGTCAACGGCTTCAGTTCTTCTTTAATCGCCGCATCCCACAGGAAGCTTTTGTTGAAGCCTGCCGTGCCGACGATTTGAATGCCGGTCTCCGTCGCAATTTCCTGAACGGCCTGTACGTCACGTCCGTAGTCTACCGCGGTCGCATCGACAATGGAGCGCCCACCGTGTTTTTTGAAATCCAGCACGTCGAGCTTGGATTTGTTCTTATCGTCGAGAAGTAAATCATCTTCGCCACGCTCCTGCCAGAAAGCAGGCCTGCAGACGATATGTTCGTGAGAATACGTGAAGCCGAATTCACTCGGCGAAATATCTCCATGAAGTGTGCGGATGTAGCTCATGCATTTCTCCTCCACTCTATCTGTGTTTACTCCCGGCCTCTTCTTCCAACATGTACGGGCTCAGCGGGCTAAGTGAATCAGCAGGGTCCGAGCAGAAGCCGGGAGCTCTTTTTATCGAAATCCACAAAATTTGCTTATACGTTCCTTAGAAGAACAGCTTCGCCAGGAAGCTCAGGATCGGTCCGATTATGAACATGTCGGAATCGGCCGCCCACATCGCCGTGTCCGGTACAGTGGATGAGATCAGGAATTTCACCATGAAGAACTGCCCCCAGGCGACGACGGTAGCGGTAATGAAGCCGCCAATGAGCGCCCCGCGCACACCACCGGTCGAGTTGCCGAATACCCCGGCTGTAGCGCCGTGGAAGAACAATACGATCATCGTCGGTACGAAAATGTAGGCAACGGTGTTGCCGAGAACCAGGAGCCAGATCAGTGCACCCGCGAACGCCCCGATAAAGCCGAGAACGACCGCGTTAGGTGCGTAAGGGAATACGATCGGAGCATCCAGCGCAGGTTTTGCGCCCGGTACCAGCTTGGTTGCGATCCCGTTAAATGCCGGAACAAGCTCGCCTACGAACATCCGGACCCCCATCAGTACGATGGCGATACCTCCGGCAAATGTGAACGATTGGATAATGGAATAAATAATGAAGTTCTGGTCTCCCGATTTGGCAATAAGCTCCTGAGCTCCGGGAGTGCCTTTAAAGGAAAGAATGATGGCGCCGACGAGGAACAGAATCCCCATGCTCAGAGCCGTAATGACATTGGAATCACGCAGAAATTCAAGTCCTTTGGGAACTTTAATTTTCTCCGAATCGTTGTTTTTGTTGCCCAGCAGCTTACCGAACCAGGCGGACAGGAGTGCTACCGATGCGGACGTATGACCGAGGGCAATGTTGTCGTTGCCCGTAATTTTGCGCATGTACGGTTGTGTAATCGCCGGCTGGAAGGTCCAGTACAGACCCAGTACAACAGCAAGCAGCAGGACAAGTTTCCAGATCGGCACGTCTCCGGCAGCATGTACCATCACACCGGCGAATACGGTCGATGTCCAGAACATCATATGGCCGGTCAAGTAAATGTATTTAAACCGTGTGAAGCGGGCCAGCGCCACGTTGATCAGAAAACCGAGCAGCATAGCCAGCGTAACTGCGCTCCCGAATTTGGAGTTGAACGCTTCCTGCCCCATAAAGGTGCCCAGAGAGCCTGTTTCAAGTCCGAATACTTCCTTCCACATCGGCTCGAAAACATTCAGTGCTTTTACGATAACGTCCGAACCCGCTCCGATTACCAGGAAGCCGATAATCGCTTTAAAGGTACCGCTTACGAGCTGGCTGGCTGACTTTTTCTGAAGCAGCAGACCAAGCAGAACGATAAATCCTAGCAGAATAGCCGGTGTTCCGAAAATGTTGGTAGCGATCCAAAAAAGTACGTCCATGGAGACCCCTCCTTATGAGTTACAGAACTTCTTCTAATTTTTGTTTAATTTCATTGTTGTCGAAGTAGTTGTTCACGATCACGATTTTGGCCGAATGCCCTTCCAGGCTCTGAGCCAGTTCATTGCTTGTAATAATATAGTCCGCCGCGGAACCCGATGCCGTGGATACGTCTGTATGCTCTACATCCGCGTTAACCCCCATGCCGCTTAATACATTCTCCACATTCATTCTCAGAATCAGGCTAGTTCCTTGTCCCAGACCGCATACGCATAAAATTTTCATTGTTAATTCCTCCCTAATAGTTGTTGGATCGTTTCTACATCAGGTGCCTGCATGAATTTCTCAATATTGCCTTCTTCACTGAGCAGCGTCGTCAATTTGCGCAGCATCGTGATGTGCTCCGAGCTTGTCGAGCCTCCCAGGGCGAACACGAGTCTCACCGGATCGTTCGAAGCGTGGCCGAATACGACCGGTTCCTTCAGACGGAGCAGGGAAACTGAAGCTTCCTTCACCCCTTCTTCCGCACGGGCGTGCGGCAGTGCGATATGGGGCGCAAGTACGAAATACGGCCCTTTCTCGCGGTACGATTCTACCATCGCATCTACGTAGCGCGCTTCGGCTGCATCCGCACGGACCAGCAGTTCCCCTGCCTTGCGGATGGCATCCTCCGCTGCTGCGCTTTCAACATCAAGAGCAATCAGTGATGGTTCCAAAAATTTCATTTCTCATCTCTCCCGTTACAGCTATTCTATCTACCACTGCCATTTGGCCCGATCAGCTCCACAAGTTCTTGGATCGTCCCGGCTTCCTTAAGCCGGATCAAGCTCTTCTCCTCGCGCAGCAGGATCGTTAATTCGGATAAAGCCTTTAAATGAGATTCTCCATCTATAGCGGCAAGCACCAGAATGACCTGGACCTGATGCCTCTCCTGATCCGAGAATGCGACCGCTTCCTCCAGTCTCAGGAGACTCATGCCAAGACGCTTCACACCGTCCTGCGGTTTTCCATGTGCGATTGCGATGCCGGGCGCTACGACAATATAAGGACCGAGCGCCTCGACTTTATCAATCATCGCCTGGACATAGGCTTCTTCAATGCGGCCTTCCCGCAGGAGCGGCTCCGAAGCCATCCGGATGGCCGCTCTCCAGTCTGAGGCCCGCGGCTGAACCCGGATCATCGAAGCGGGCAGCAGATCGGCCAGCGCCGGCTTGCGCGACTCGCTGAGCCAAGTCTTCTCGGCTGACATGTAGCGGTTCAGCTCATCAGTCAGCCCCGCCTCATCCGTGATGTCCGCATACTTGCGGACAATATCCATCAGTGCCTGGACGGAACTGGCCTGGACCCGCGAGCGCCGTCCCAGAGCCGTGTTCACCTGGTTCAGCAGATGCTCCTTGTCTTTATCACTCAGAATCGGGTTGACGACGAACACGGGAACCCGGCTGTCCGGCAGCGGAATCGTCGAGAAGATAAAATCAATCTCGTCTTCGCCGAACACCTTGTAATCTCTGAGCGACAGGACGGCTGTTATATCAACCGCCGAGAACAGATGCTCCAGCTGCGATTTCAGCATCCGTGAAGCGGAGATTCCGTTCACGCAGACAATCGCGGCTTTGCTTCTGGCAGCCGGCTGTGTATTCTCTCTGCGCAGCCAGCCGCCGAAATGCATCGCAAGATAACTGATTTCGCTGTCGTCCAGCCTGCGGCCGACCAGCTTCTCGAATGGACCCGCTGAGCGCCTTGCCAGCTCGAACACTTCGCCGTATTTCGACCGGATGTTCTCCAGCAGCGGATTCTCGTATTCGAGTCCGTACCGAATCCGGTAATAAGCAGGCTTGAGATGAACGAGCAGATTCTCTTCCATAACCTCCCGGTTAGGCAGAAATAAGCAGGCGTAACGCTGGAAGGCATCTGTCATTTCGCGGGCTGCGTTCTTCAGCGGCCCCAGCATCTCATCTGTACCGGCAAGCGGGTCCATCCAGTTCAGTCTGGCTCCGAGAAGATGCATCGTCATATAGCCGACCTCTTCTTCCGGTATTGCGCTTCCGGTCATACTCTCCAGACCTTCCGCGATTTGTCTGGCCGCCGTGTACTCCGGCATACGCCGCAGTACCTTGAGTTCATCCTCATCTACAGAGATGACTCTTCCGAGCTGAATCCTGCGGGCCGTTAACAGAAATTGCCCGGTAAGACTGAAGACCATCTCATCCGTAAGCTCCAGGCCCAGCAGCCTTTCACTCTCCGCTATTAACCCGGATAATTCTTTCAGCTGCTCTGCACTGTTCTCCGGGAACACCGGCTTAGCCAGTTCATAACCGGGCAGCTTATGAAGCTGATTCACAGCCTGTTCCCATCCCGCTTTACCAAGCACATACCCGAGATAATGAGACAGCGCTTTTCTCTGGTCGCCCTCTTCGCCCCGCACCCGGTACCCCAGCTTGCGGTCATAGGTGACCTCCAGACGTAAATCCTTCAGTTCGGGCCGGATGAGATTCAGATCCTTAAGCACCGTCCCCCTGCTGACCTGAAGACTGTCAGTCAGATTGTGGACGAATAAAGAATCTGATGCCGATATCAGCTGCACGGCCAGCCAGGACAGCCGTTCCCGCTGCGAGAAGTAATATTGCTGCGGCGGCAGTTTGCCCGCCAGTCCGGGTAAGCCCGCCCGGCTTTCTTCCGGCAGATAGTAACCGGCCGAACGTACATATTCCACAGGCGGCAGATGCATTTGCTTGAGCCAATCGTTTATTTTATCAAGATCGTAATAGACCATACGCCGGGAAATCCCCAGCTTCTTCATTAATTCTTCCAGAGACACGTAATCCGCAGCTTCCTGCAGCAGTGCCATGATCCGTGTACTGCGTTCGTCCAGAATACGGCATCCACTCCTTTGCCGCTTAGTGTACTCGTTGGTTCGTCTTGATTATACCTAGGGGCACAGGACCAAAGACAGTTCAAATGATGTAGCCCGGTTTGTGCAAAAATGAATTCATTCCCGATAACCGGTTATTCCTATCCGGAATACCCCCTTGTTATGGAAGAATAAATTTTTCATGAAAAAGTTGTAAAGTAGCAACTATTTCCTTCCTCATCACCCTACTCTCCGCTAAACTAGTAAAGAGAGCGTATACATAAGGAGATTTCGCATGAACTTAATCAAACGATTTCCGTTCCATTCTCTTTTCGTCAAAATGCTGCTGTATTTTCTTATCGTCATTGTCTTACTCTCGTCCTACAATATTTGGTCCTTAACGTTCTACACGCGCAATGTAGGCAATGAAATCGTCCACTATAACCGGACGCTGATCCGCAATACCGTAGACAGCTTCGAGAAACAGTACAAGACCTGGAAAAGCAGCCTCCTTACTCTGCAGCATGACGAATACGTGCTGAGTGTTCAGCGGCAGGCTGAAGGAAGCGGCAAGGCCGGGATCGATTATTTGCAGATAGAGAAAATCACCGCTCAGATCAGAGGTTTGGTCGGACAGCCGTATTACCACCTCAACAATGTCATGATTTATTACCGGAACCATGCGTTCCTTCTGGAGAAAGACGGGCTGGTCGATGAGGACCGCATGTTCGATTATTACTACGTCAATAAAAGCTATCCCCTTGATTTCTGGAAAAACCGCGGCAATGAGCCGGGATTCCTGCTGACCCTTCCAAGCCGGACATTCGCGATCAACCCCGACCGGGGGAATGTCCTCCTGCTTCCCATACGAACGAATGTGGCAGGGAGCCCTTACGAAATCATTGCTTTTGTGGATATGCAAAAATGGTACGAGACGTATCAGGGACGCCCCGGCTCGCAATTTTTTCTGCTGGATTCCGCCGGCCAGCCTCTTTTCAAATCCGATGAGACCGCAATGGCTGAAGATTTACCCGCTTGGGACGGCAAGACGGAATGGATTCTGAATGACGGAACGTACTACTTCTATGAGAGAGGCAGCGAGTCCGGTTTTACTTATGTCACCGTCATTCCCCATGACAATCTGAACCAGAATATTACCCGGATGAACTGGATTGCGCTTCTGTTATTTGCCGCCACCGTCCTGATCGGTATCGGGGCCTCCTTCTTCTTCAGCCGTACGATTAACCGGCCTTTGAAGAAAATGATTACCGGTCTGAATCAGATCGAAACCGAGCTGTATCAAGGGAGTATCGCCGAGTTCAATGCCATTTCCGATCATCTGCAGGGGCTTAAGCACGAACGCCGGCAGATCAAAGCATGGATGGAGAGCACACGGCCGATGCTGACCAGCTACAATTACATGGCCCGGTTCAAAAATATCGAAATAGACCCGCAGGCCTCTAAGGACCTGTGGGTCGGGGATGGCGCCTTTATGATTGTCGTCCATCAGCTGAGATACCGGCAGCTGCAGACGGACCGGCTCCGGGAACTGATGCTGAAGGCGACCGCCAAGATCCAGGAAATTATCCGGCTTCAGATCGGCTCAGCCTTCCCGCTGTCTCATACGTTTCAAATGGAGACCCAGCAAATTCTGACGATCGTCTATACCGGCGAGAAATCCGGCCAGCTCCAGCAGTGTCTGGGCCGGTTAAAACAGATATTCGATCAGGACCGCAGCTCCTATCTGATTACCATTGCCGTGTCTTCGCTTTTCCAGCAATCCGCGGACTTTGACCAGGCTTACGCCGAAGCCCTGTCTCTGATCGGGCAGGCCAAACCGGTGGAAGAGACGCAAATTATTTGGGAGAAAGAACCTGTACCCGAGCTGACCGGCTTTACCACGGAGCAGGAGCATGAATTCTACGTCAACCTGCAAGCCGGCAGTGAGACCGCCTGCCGGCAGCTGGTCCAGCGCGCCCTGGAAGGACTGGACCGGCAGGGGGCAACTTCCGAACAGCTGCAGCGGTTCGCCGATCACACAGCGCTCCGGATCCGGCGGACGGTAGAGCTGCTGAAGATCGTTCATGAATGGCGTCCCGATACCCCTCTGATGCTGTCGTACAGCGTGACGCCGGATCAGTACCGGGAATCGCTGGAGCTGCTTATATCCGAAGCGGCGCGTGCCATTAAGCTCAAGAGGGAAGAAAATTACGACATTATCCAATATGTCATTACTTTCCTGGAAACTCATTACGCCGAGGATATTTCTCTGGATCTGCTGGCGCAGAAGCTTAACATGTCGCCCACCTACTTATCGGGTTATATCAAAGAAAAGACCGGCAGCAACTTCAGCGATCAGCTGAATGCAGTCCGCATCTTCAAAGCCAAGGAATTGCTCGAGTCGACTTCGTTATCCATCCAGGAGGTCGGCAACTCCATCGGTTACCGGAATGTGACTTCTTTTATCCGCATGTTCAAAAAAGAAACCGGCCAGCCACCGGGTGATTACCGGAAAACGATTCTCCGGAATAAGGGGTGACGTGCCGGCTGGATCAGCCTTTGACGGAGCCGATTAAGGCTCCTTTTACAAAGTATTTCTGGATGAACGGATATACCATCAGAATCGGTAGGGTGGAGACCATAATCGTCGCGAACTTAAGAGCGTCCTCCACGATGACGATATCGCCCACCACAGGTCCTTCACTCCCCGTAAACTGTCCCGATAGGACGATGTTGCGCAGGATGACCTGCAGCGGCTGAAGATCCGCACTGCGCAGATAGAGCAGCGGTCCCATGAAATTGTTCCACATGCCGACCGCATAATAAAGGCCGATTGTGGCCAGTACCGGCTTCGACAGCGGCAGAACAATCCGGAAGAAAATCCCGATCTCGGACAGTCCGTCAATTTTGCCGGACTCTTCGAGTTCTTGCGGCATTCCCATGAAGAAGGTACGCATAATGAGCAGGTTCCAAGTCCCCACCGCTCCGGGCAGAACCATCCCCCAGACGGTGTTGACCAGGCCGAGCTCCTTCACGACCAGGAAGGTCGGGATCATGCCTCCGCTGAAGAACATCGTGAAGACGATCATCAGAAGGACCGGTTTGCACAGCACCATCTTGTTCTTAGACAGCGCATAGGCTCCAAGAGCCGTGACGATAAGCGAGATTGCGGTACCTAACGTAACGTAAATCAACGTATTCTTATAGCCCTTCAGCACGCGCCCGTCTTCAAACACATACTGGTACATGTCGAAATTAAAACCCTGGGGCCACAGCCACACCTTCCCCCGGGCAATTGCCGCCGAGTCGCTGAGCGATACGGCCAGCATATAGATGAACGGATACAAGCAGGCCGCTACGACGCCGAAGAGCACCAGGGCGTTCAACGCATCGAACCAGTTCCACCGTTGTTTCATATCTTCTCCCCCTCTACCAGATGCTGCTTCCGCTGACTTTGCGGCTGAAGGCGTTAGCCGCGATGATGAAGATGAAACTGATGATCCCGGTAAACAGATCAATCGCGGTCGCATAACTGTAATTTCCCTGAGTCAAGCCAATCCGGTATACGTAAGTCGAAATGATATCGGCGGCCTCATAGGTAGCCGGCGTTGCCAGCAAGTATACTTTCTCGAATCCGATTTCCAGAATCTTGCCAATATCGAGAATGAGAATAATAACGATCGCCGGGGTAATCCCCGGAAGAGTAATATGCAGCATCTGTTTCCAGCGGTTGGCCCCGTCCATCCGGGCCGCCTCATACATCTGCGGATCTATGGCCGTCAGCGCCGCCAGGTAAATGATCGTTCCCCATCCGATGTGCTGCCAGACGTCCGTCGATACATAGATGGAACGGAACCAGGAGGCTTCCACGAGGAAGTTAATCCGCTCCGCTCCGATCGCGCTCAGGAGCTGGTTCACAATCCCGCTGGTCGGCGACAGGAACATCACCGCAATCCCCGCTACGACTACATTGGATATAAAATGCGGCAGATAGCTGATGGTCTGGACGAATCTTTTCAGAAACGACTTGCGGACTTCGTTAATCAGCAGCGCCAGAATGATCGGTGCCGGGAAACCGAAGATCAGCTTGTACAGACCGAGCAGGAACGTATTGCGAAGGACAGGCCAGAAGTCCGGACTGTTGAAAAACATGGAGAAATACTTCAGGCCGACCCAGTCGCTTTCCATTACGCCCTTAAACAGATTGAAATTCTTAAATGCGATGACCACGCCAAAAATCGGCGCATATTTAAATACAAGATAATAAAGCAGGCAGGGAAGCAGGAGGAGGAGCAAATACTTATCCCGTCTGAGCTTGCGTCCAAAGGTCAAGTTCTCCTTCGCTTTTCTCGTCACTTTCGTTGATACCTGCAAGGGATCCTTCCCCCTTTTCTGTAAAATTCTTAGAAGTGACCTCTTCATGTCGATAAAGTTCCTCCGGTCCGGGAAAGCCCGAACTTCCTGAATCCGCGGCCGGAGGAATTTCTATTTGACGAACTTGAAGCGGCTAACGGTTCCGTTTTTCTTATTTGCTTTCGTTTAAGAACTTCTGGTTGCGTTCAAACGCCGCTTTGTGGACATCCAGCACCTTCTGGACGCCAAGCTTATTGATTTCCGCTACGTAAGCATCCCACTCGTCCATACTCTTCTGACCCAGAATGAATTTGGCGATCTGCTCTTCCTTGTATTTCTTGACGGCTTCGCCTGTCATGCTGATCACTTCATTCTCCTCATTCGTATAGGCAAGACGCGGCTGCGTCTTCGTCTCATATTTGCCGACTTTGCTCATCGCTGCCTGCATCTTAGGAGAATTCATGGATTCGTAAGCTTTCATATCCAGAACGGTATGAGCACCGACTGTGGCTATGCCCGTCTTGGTTCTCAGATCTCCGAACCCTTTATAATCCGCTTTGAACTTGCGCGTACCGTTCTCTGTCGTGTATGTCTCGCCCTCTTTGCCCCAAGTCGCCAGTTCGATTCCTTCCGGAGAGAAGAGGAAGTCCATATAAGCCAGAAGCAGATCACGCTCCTTGGAATTGGCGGAGACTACAAAACCGTCCGCTTGAAGGCCACTGAATACGTTCTGCGCTTTGCCTTCCGGCGAGCCTACAGGAGGAATCATATAATCCAGGCTGAACTCGGATGCTTTGTCTCCGAGCGTCAGCGGAAGCTCATCCATAATGCCGATATAGTCGCTGGCAATGAAGGCTTTGTTCTGCAGCAGCAGGTCGTTGAACTGCTTCCGTTTATGCGCCATGAAGTCGGGAGCGACAAGACCTTCCTTGTAGAACTTGTTCATGTACGTGACCATCGTCTTGTAGTTGTTCTCGGACGGGCCGTAGCGCCATTCCTTTTTGTCGTAATCGTAGTAGTATTCGCTTTCTGTTCCGAAACCCGGAGCCATATTAAGCAGCGGTGACAAGCCGTTGAAGACGGCAATCGGATAGCTGCCCGGATACAGCTCCTTCAGTTTTTTGGATACGGTGTACAGCTCGTCGTAGGTGGTCGGAGGCGTCAGGCCATGCTTCTTGAACACGTCATCTCTGAAAAGCCAGGAACGGCGCGACTGCTGTTCCAGACCGTAGAGCGGCATAAAATAGTTCTTCCCGTCCGGAGACAGAATGGCTGCTTTCACATCCGGATGCTCCTCCAGGAATTTCTTATAATTCGGCATCTTGTCCAGATGCTCGAAGAAATTGACGAAAGCTCCGCTTGACCCGTGAGTATTCGCCGCCTTCAGGCTGTTGACCATCATCAGATCCGGTATCTCTCCGGATGAGATCGCCAGGTTCATCGTTGTCGCATAATCGCTCATGACAGGCTGTACCTTAAAAGATACATTCGTTTTCTCTTTCAGGAATTTATAGATCGGCCAGTCTTCTTTGTAAGGCCAGTTCGTATGAGAGAAGGTCATCATATTCAGCGTGACCGCTTTCTCTCCGAGAGCGCTTCCATTTTCACTCCCGCTTGCATCTTCTTCCTTAGCGCATCCCGCCAGGATCGAGCCCGTCAATACAGCTGTCAGCGCAATTTTCCCAAACTTGTTCCACTTACTCCGCCACATTCTCATCTAACCCTCTCCTTTATCTAAACTCCCCGGTAAGGAGCCTGCCTCATCCAGGCTTCATCCAGGCCTCTTCCGTGCATGATTTTATTGTAGCCGTATGAAGCCCGATTAGACTATTCACATTCCTTCCCCTTGCTTACCGAAACTGCGAATATGAAAAGATGGCAATTACCTGAAAGTCGGTAAACTCGGCATGGAAAGCCCGCCGCTGCGGGGTTATTAGGCTGTACTCATACAAAAAGCCCCCCTGGAATTTACGAGTTCAGCCTGGAGGCTGACCCAATAAGTTTCCAGGAGGGGGATCGAGGTTAACCCTATTTAACTGCGGGAAGCCGCTATCCTCCCGCCGAGCATTGTGCCGGTATCTTAACGAATGGAATGATTCCGTTTAGGCGAAATAATTCTCGGACTTCTCCAGTTTCACTTCCTGCTCACTCCAGGCCCAGAACCGGGCTGCAAGCTGCCGGTCGCGCGCTGCGGCCGATAGAGGTGACACTTTTTTCTTATAGTAATATTGCCCGGTCGTACGAAGGACTTCATCGCTTGCTGCCAAATAAATTGCTGTGGAGGCTCCTTCGGCCGGCGTCTGGAAGAAAGGTCTCAGAAGAGCGTGGATCGATTTGCCGAATCCCGTGCTCCGGTTGACTCCTAAGCCCGTACTGACAGCACCCGGATGCACGCTGTTCACTGTTATGTTCGTGTGCTTCAGCCGCTGTGCAAGCTCGGCCATAAAGAGAAGGTTGGCCAGCTTGGATTGTGCATAGCCTTTCCAGACGCTGAATCCGCGGCTTAAGGTCGGATCCTCCCAATGGATTTTCCCGATTTTGTGCGCTCCTGACGATAGAACGATGATCCTGCCCTGTGTGGAGCGTGCCAGATGCCCCAGCAGCAGATTGGTAAGCAGGAAATGGCCCAAATGATTCACGCCCAGCATCATTTCAAATCCGTCCGCCGTAAGCTCCCGTTTAATCGAAACGACACCGGCATTGTTGATTAATACGTCAAGCCGGTCATATTCGCGCTTGAATTCTGCTGCGAAGCTCCGGATACTTGCGAGCGATCCCAGATCACAGATCATAAGCCGGATCTCCCGGGAACCGCTTTGCTCGGCCGCTTCCTGAAGCGCCCGTTCTCCCCGCTCTCTGCTGCGGCATACCATAACCACTTTAGCGCCTTGCCGCGCGAGTTCTATTGCCGTGGACAGTCCCATGCCCGAATTGGCGCCCGTAATCATAACAATTCGATCTTTCATTTTCTGTCCTCCTTCCTCTGGATACTATGCGGCTGTTAAGTTTGCCCGGGAATCTGCATTTCCCGGGCACAACGATCCAGCCACCAATCCTTGTGTCTTAACCATTATCCAGTCCCTGGCGGACCAGCTCCATAAAATATTCTTTATGTTCCGGGTGACAAGCAATCAGATAATGTTCCGCCTCGCTACCGCCTTCAAAAGGATTGCCTGCGTAGTCAATCACAATACCGCCAGCCTCCTGTACCAGCAGAATACCCGCGTATAAATCACTGCTCTCTGAATTATACAAGACGATCCCGTCCAAGTCGCCTTTTGCCAGCATGCACCACTGTAGAGTCGGTGCCCATAATCTCATCATCCGTCTTACGTTTACATCCAAATGATGACGGAGTTTTACGGCCCTGGCTTCATTCTGCACCGCATGGCCCTGGATCCAGCCGATTGAGCTTCGCTGAATCTTTTCGTTCTTCTTGACCTGGATGCGCACATTATTGCAGTAAGCCCCTCTTTCCGCCATCGCGACAAACAACCGGTCTACCATCGGTTCATACACAACGCCGAGGACAGGTTTTCCCCTGTACAAAAGCGCCAGAGTTGTGGAATAGAGCGGCATTCCGATCGCGTAATTGTTCGTTCCGTCAAGCGGGTCTACCACCCACACCCAATCGCTCGTTTTCCCGTTGTGACCGGCTTCTTCACTATCTATGACATGATCAGGAAATTGCCTGCTGATACCATTTACAATAATTTCTTCCGCCAGATGATCCACTTCAGTCACCATATCACCGAAATCATCTTTTACTAAAATGCTGTTTAAATTCTCAAAACGATTTTTGGCTTCTTGTCCAGCTTGAAGCGCCGTTTGGATGGCCAGTTTCTTGGCCGCACGCAAGATTTCTTCCACCAGCTTTCTCCCCCTTATTACCCTCTCTTTATATAGCTGAATTCCATGCAGGAAGCCTGGATCGGCTTCTCTTGAATTCGGTCTATCGTACCACGTACCGCACCCTTTTGGAAATAATTGACTGCCTAAAAAGCGAAGATAGCAAAGATACCTATGTAACTTCCCGCGACTGCCAGCACAACCAGAAGAGACTGGGAATACCTCCGGTTTTGCAAACTAATCATGATGCCGATAAAAAGAGCAAATAGTGCGAGCAACGCACTAAGGGGCAGAAAACAGATAAACGTCACCATCGCAGCCCCTTCATCTATAGACGGGAGCCGG
This sequence comes from Paenibacillus lutrae, assembly GCF_009757775.1. Lineage (GTDB taxonomy): Bacteria > Bacillota > Bacilli > Paenibacillales > NBRC-103111 > Paenibacillus_F > Paenibacillus_F lutrae. Next base: position 43,734 of record NZ_RHLK01000008.1, on the reverse strand, counting down.
GACACAGAGAACGCTGTGCCTTCCACAGCTAGACTGATGATCAAGTAGATGGCGAAGTAGCGCCAAGATACCGTGACAGGCTGTTCGCGAAACTTCATCTTCATCCGATACTCCTCCTGACACAACCATCGATATAAACCTTGTAAGATATTACCTTATAGCAAGAGTAACACATTCTTTATACTCATGCGTCTCTAAAAAAAACAACACCAAGCGGGACAGCTTGGTGTTGTTTAAACTTCGTTGCACAAGTGGAAACGCCGGATAAACCGGAATTGCAGGCTTATTTGCGCATCATTTGACTTTGTTCCTTGTTCGGACCATAAATGCCTGGAACCGTCAGATCCGCTTGGCGCATCAGTACGCTCATCTGACCGCGGTGATGAACCTGATGTTGGAGCAGCATCCGCAAGAGAGCATGAATCGGGATCTCCTGGCCGAACAAAGGCATAGATTTCTGCAGGGTTTCGTCGGTCCATTGGGTTTGTATCGCCTGGAGCACACCACTACTTGTCCGCTCGTAAGCTTCCGCGATTGCTTCAGCAGACTCGGGCAGATCCTTCTCGCTTCCCGGGCTTTCAAACTGTAACCCAATGTTAGTCAGAAGGCCGTGCATAGTAACAATCAAATGCCATCCCAGCTCGCCTAACGAGAAGTGATCCGCCGCGATGCTCTGATTCAGTGATTCATCCGTCAGAGCGTTCAGCACGCTGAGCGTTATTGCCGCTTCATTCTTCCATTCTTGCTGAAACTCATTCAAATTATTAAACATGGATTCGTTTCCTCCTCACAAGGGTCTGGTTCACTTCTTCAGTATAATACAGATGGGGCTATAACCTCCAATCGTACAATATAATATTAATTTTAAATATTTACTTTTATATTTTTATTAAAGTATTTTCCCTTCTTTAGCTTTCTTTATGAAGTCAAATTTTTTTAAAAGTTGCGTAAGGTTTCTCAGACTTATAAAAATCTACCCATTCTAACATTTGTTCCTCTGCGGCATAAAAGTTCCCATAAGGCCTATCCCTGCTATTTATTAACTTCTCCAAGACTTTCTCTTTGGAGCCGTAATAAATCTCGCATCCCCTATCGCTATAAATCTGTCCTATGCCATATGAATTCATTCGAGTATCTCCTTCGTAATCTGGTTGTTAAGTTAATCTACTTCCCATTTGGCAGCACTGTTTTACTATTTATATGTTGATTCAAAAAGGGTTCAAAAAAAATAGGAACAAGTGTTCTGTAATTATCTAATTATAACATGTTCTTCTTGACTCACAATAACAATTTTGTATTATTGGAAAGTTATTTTGTAAGCTTCCGAACGTCTATTTCATAACTGCAGCAAAAAAGCACGCTATCTTTCAAACAGATAGTGTGCTTCCCTCTAAACGATTTCTTATATGGTCCATCATTCGATATTCTTTTACTGTGTATACACTTCCAATAAACGATCTACATTCAGAAATGAATCTTTCAGCCTATGGTTGTTATAATATAACTTTCCATTGTTGAGGGTTTGTTTAAATCCGAAACGGTCACTGATTTCATCGTAATGCTCCTTCTTAAGTTCACCGTGCCGGTCATAAAAACCTTTAGCCATATAGAGCATACCGGAGTTTTTTATCATAGTCGGATTAAGGACTTTTAATTGATTATACTCTTTTACGCTTGCTATTCTTCGTTGAATCAGGAATTTATCCGCCTTTCCGCTCGTTTTGCTTCTTGTCTTAACATTTTTCAATACATAATCGTTACTTTCAAGCTCTGCTTCGGCTGAAGATTTCATGGTTTCTTTCAAGTTTCCATTCTTCTTATAATAAATTTGTTGATTCAAAGCTTCATTAATAATTCCCATACATTTGTCAGATACTTTAATAAATCTTTCATCACCGCCATCATGAAGCAGCAGTCCGTTATCTTTTAAAAGACTTTCTTTATTCAGGTTCAATAACTCATCGTACCCATTCCCGCTGATCCCTTCAAAAAGTCCAATCACGGGAAAGGCATCCTGTGCGTTCATACACCGGTCGATCATACTATACACTTCTTCTTTAGTAAAAAGTACTTGTTTCGTCTGATCGATAAAATTCTTATGGTACAAGGAGGTATTGAGCAAATCCAGCGGATTTATATTCTGCGGGCTGCCATTTGAACCGACTCTTAAATCTTGCTTAATGGCCCATCGTATATAGTTTTGGACCACATAAAAGTTACTTTTGCTGGAAGTTAATGTGGAAGGATTCATATAATGAAACAGTTTCTCGACTTGATCTAAATTGAAGTTATATAAATCGGTTTGAAATTGAATTTCAAGAGCTTTAGCTCTTGATAGAATCCGCTCAGCTTGTCCCCGGGATTTTGTAGGCAAAGTATTTAAATATCTTACTTTCTGATATTCATTAAAGAAACCATCCTCATATATTTGATTGGACATATGACTCACTCCTCTGCATTTGGAATATCCGAAGGAATTAATTCCGCTATATAGTCTCTCACTTTCCTTTGTAAGGTCAGGGAAGCACCCCTATTATTACTGAGCAGCTCTGACAATGTTAGATCTGTTTTAATACCCTCTATAATCTCATTCATTTTCTTTAGGGGGATTTGGTTCTTTTTCATGTATTTAGCCAGCACAATATACCCTGCAAACATTCTCGGATGTCTTAGGGAACTGGCTCCAGTTTCGAAATCTACCATAAAAACACCAAGAAGGTGGTTGAAAAAATCTGCAAGATACGTACCGATTTCTTTGGCTTCGAAGGTAGTCTTAGGCTCGAACTCCAGATCAATGGCTGTTGCAAGAATATCTGCAGTCGTCAAATGTCCGGATGCTTCATTCACTCTAGAACCGGATGCTATTTTTCCTTTAAGGTCGGAATGCATCTGCAGGTGCTTAACGGATACATAAGAAACCTTTTCTTGTTTCAATTCCTCTAGACGCTCTCTTTTAACCCCGTTAATCGTATTGATTTGACCAAAATACTTCTTAGCTGTATCGGTATCAAAGATACGGATACTCAAAATGATATCTTGCCGAAGCTCTGGATTAATGGAGAGGGCTCTTACCGCACCTTGCAAGCGGTGAAATCCATCCAGCACAGAGATAGTTGCTTTATCATTGATTGTCAGAACACGGGTCTTTGCATGATAGTTAACAGGTTCCAGTTCTTCGGAGTAGACATTAATCGTGATCATATCGGGCATATAAGTTTCATTGAGCATATGTTCAGCAATAGCTTTAACGCTCTCAATGGAAAGATCCGGCACCTGAATGACTCCGTCTCTGCCTTTTATATATTTGGGACTTCGTTGGGTTTCGAAATCATAGATGATGAGATTCTTACGGTACCATCCGACAATTTCGGCCATCTTGATAACAGTCACATAATTCTCATGATCAAGTTGAAGAACGTTTGTAAGCGTTATAGGAACTAACGAGGGGGAGACATTCGATTGGGCAGTCTGACTGGCAAGAGCGATTTCTCCTGGAGTAAAATAATTTTCTATTCGAATGGCATCGGAGCTATCTATTTGAAAAACCGCTTGTGCAACTAAACATAATATTGCCGCGTCCATTTCTTCAATAATCGAGTCCTGCTTCGCTATTTCATTAAAAAAACCCGCAGAAATACCATGCGCGGACAAATGTTTATTTATTATTTCAACGTTTTTTCTTTTGTATTTAATATTCTCAATGGAAAGCTTGAGATTAATTTCTAGTTCACGCCTATCTCTAATCACTTAATCTCTCCTTCCGGCAGTAAGCAACTCTCTTTATTATAGCACAAACCATTAAATATAAATAATAAAAATCAAGTTCATTTATCAGTTTAATTTTGCTTTTTTTTCAAAAAACAAGAGCTCATCCACACAAAACATACCAATTATTTATTGTATATATTTATTTTATATGCTAGTCTGAGTTGGAAATATAGATCATTAATTAATGGAGGGAACAAATTTGTGTACATGATTGGATTTTCTTTTACAACGGAACAGGATGACTACTACGATGGCCTTGACCTTGACGAAGGTAATCGTCTTTATATACTTCCCGAATGGTCATTGGCATCTGTAATGGTAGAACCGGAACAAGATCATTCCCTTTGTAACTATAAGGAATCGAGGTTACCTGAATGAATACCATGTATGAAATTATTAAGTTAAGTATTCAAGAAATTATCCGATCCGATTTCAAAGTTGAATTATCTTCCGAAGACGAACAAGCCTACGTTGTTAAACAGCAGGACACTCCCCTATTCAGACAAATTTGCCTGGTAAGGGGCAATGATACGGAACGGATCGGTGAATTAATCTATGTTGAAGCGAAGCACAATAAGAACAGGATTGCGCAGCTTCAGCAGATTTTAAGGGAAGGCTTCTACTATAATGCTAAGAAATATGTACGGTTTGGAAAGAGCTCCTCACAATCCAAGGATGGCGTTACTGTATTTATTCATGAGAATTTATATCCACACATCATGATGCGAAGCCAGTTAGGCTTGAAGGTAGAGAGCTGCATTATTCCTAAATATGAAAGCTACCGCTGCCTTATTCTGAGCTCCTGTCAATTCGTAGAGACTCCCAAACTTCCCTATATTGTCATGGTTGATGAATTTCAGAAAATACTGCCGCAGCAGTACGTACGCTACGCTTCTAAGAAAAATATTGAGTATGTGGATAAGGATACTCAGGAAATTAAAACCGCCCTTAATCAGAAATTCATTGAAGAAGGATTGCAGGATATTCACATCTCTCCATTTGACGGGTTTGGGGTCCATACCAAGGAAATGAGCCAGCAATTCAGTAAATCTCTGAATTTACCTTATACGCCCATCGGCTATCAAATCAGACTCCCCTTTCTGAAAGGAATGACGGTCGAGGCTCCTATTAAACAATTTTATGCGGATAGCGGAATCACAGAGATTAAGGACATATTCGGTGTGTGGCACCAGGTTAGCGATATCGATTGCATCTGGAATGTGTCCATGTGGAAAGCGTATGGGCTGTTCAAAAGTGAATTTGGTACTTCCGCTTGGACAGAATATCTGCAGCGGGTAGAAGCCTATAACTACAAAATCGGAATCAGCAAGGTCAGCCATCATACGCGGTCTATGAATAAATACTCCAAGATGAATTTTCAGTATCTTCAGTGCCTGGATTTAATGAATGTTAACTATGTGCAGCAGTTTAAAGACAAAAAAGCGGACTATGATATTCTCGATGAGAAGAATCACGGCAAGATAATTCAGTTAGCCAAGTACACAACCGATTTATTCGAGAAAATTATCAAAGGCGACAAGTTCTACACTTTAAAGTTTCTTGGAATTTATGATACAGAGGAGCAATCCTTAAGTAGTAAATATGTAGAAGCTATCCTGCTTCATGATGATATGCTGAAAGATCCCCCTTTTAGAAATATGCTCAAAAGAAAACTGAATAAAGCGATCACCCAGCTTAAATACGGCAAAATCTACACCGAAGGGTTCTATCATATTATAGTGGGTGATATTATAGGTTATCTTGAATATAGCGGAGGCCTTGAAGTGAAAGGCTGTTTAGAAGCCGGAGAATTCTACACGCAAACGCTGCCCGTTGGAGACTGTCTCTCTTTCAGGAGTCCATTGGTCGATCCTTCCGAGGTCAACAAAATAAAGATAGCTGACAACTTTTTAACGAATAAATATTTAAAATATTTCGACAACCAAGATATGTGTATGATTAACATGTATGATCTTACAATGCCTCAGCAGGGCGGTGCAGATGAAGATGGGGACAGCTTCTTTCTTTCTCCTGACAAGACGCTCATCGAAAGTAAAATAAATAAGCCTATTGTAGTGGATATTGAAGATAAGCTATCGGTAACTCCTGTTGAATATGATTTAGAGAACATTATCCAATATGAATGCAATAGCCGAGATAATCGGATTGGTGAAATCACCAATATCGCAACAGCTATTTTAAACCAATATACGGAGAACGAAGAGATACAAAAAATAAACGATGACAATGTGTCTCTTCTCCGGCTGTACCAGGGCAAAGAAATCGACTTCATCAAGACCGGTTACCGGTGGGTAATCAGTAAGAATCTCCGGAATTATCTTAAAAAGATCCCATACTTCCTGCTCTATAACTATCCTAAAAAACTCGATGTTTATCTTAAAATCAGAGAAGCGAATAAGCACACAGCAGCAGAGGATAAAATTCCTTCCAATGCTTTCAAATCTCCTTCTGCGTTAAACGAATTATGTGACTACGTGTGCCAATGGGAGAATACCCGCTTAAAATGGGATCGCAGCGCGGTGAATAACGGTCATTTGCTGATTAATCCAGAAATGGATTGCAGTGATCGAGGAATCATTAAGCAAATCAAGCGAATCCTCTTGGCTTTCAGATCCGATCTTCAAACCACGATACAAGAAGAGAAAGACTTTGACGTACTGCTGACTAAATACCGGGACGAGGTAAATAAACTTCCTCTCACGGAAGAATACTTGGCCAACTACTTTATTCTCGTTTCTTACCGCTCCATACAAGAAGATAAAGTTCTCTGCTGGTCCTTATTCGGGGATACAATACTCGCTAATCTAAGAAAAAACGGCGGAAATAAGAAGCAAAGTAAGATCACTCAAGTGGAAGAAAAGACCGCAGATTCATTTGAATTTCTTGGGAATTATTATAGCTTTACCGAGATTTGAGGAGGGTTTATGTATTGTTTCTGAGTGAACTTCTGGAGGATTATAAGGAGTCAGATGAACAACGCGCCATTCTCCAAGCGTTTGTTGATCGTGTTTGGAAAAGTAAATGCAGCTCCAAAAAATATGAACGCTATTATTCTTTCCAAATCTGCTCAGCTTCATTGGATAACCGTGAGGATCTCATCCAATTGTTTACTTCCTATAATAGGATTTCCTATACGGTTTTTAAAAGCTACTATACACAAAAGATCGAACCCGTCGATCAAATAAGAATCCATCTTAACAATGTGTACGCTTTTCTATGCGATCCGGAAGTCTATTACCCGAAAGAGTATTACTCGCTGCTTCTTACGCCAAAAAGAGAATACTTTAAAACGGTCAGTCAGATAAAAAACGGTGAAAAGGTTGAGGCTCCACCCATACAAGCGGCTATCGCCCAAGCCCTCGAGCAAGCAATGAATATAAGAAAACAAAGCATAGAGAACAAAGCGAACTTGTCCTGGTCTGAGTATAAAAAGATCATCAACTCTTATATTGAACGAATCTTCTCTAACTATATACCGGTTGAGGACTATGAAAAGAAGCATGGCTGGGAACTGAGGGCTCCTGTGGATTGGTGGAGTGAAGATCATTATGCAATCAAATATATGTGCACATGTATAACGGGTTATATGAGGAATTATGTAAGGGACCGCAAGCCCAAAGCCGTTAAAGAAAAGTTATGTTCATTATGTAAGGAGTCATTCTTCTATAAAAGCAGCAAGAGATTGTATTGTGATTCCTGCAAAAAACAAAAGCAGCTGCTTTGGCAAAAAAACAGTATGAAGAAATCCCGGAAGAAGTGAAGTCGTTCCCTGGTATTTATCAGAATGGGAATAATAAATAAACATGTGCAATTATTAACGCGACATTTATTTCTGTCGTGTTTTTTATTTGCCGCGTCAACCAGGATACTATCAATTTAATCAGCCTTGGATTACGTTTACCTGTTTGTTCTATTAGACCTGGAGCCGCTAAGGCCCTCTTACTTTTGTACAAATTCATGCTGGAAAGGAAGATTATCATGACGCTTTCCTAGAAACTCATTTTGCCTCAGCCATTCCGTCCTTCGTTTGATAAAGAAAAAGCCGTTAAAGCAGGTGAGTCATTGGCTTCATTCAAAGATTACAACCTTCACATTCAGAACGTCCTTCAAATGCTTCTTTCTAATCCCTATCTGTGTAAGCTGATCGCTTACCCGGACCCGATGCAAGGACCAGATATCGATGATCCGAACAAATTGTTGTTCACTCACCTCTATCCGATTCCTATAAAACCTCTTCCCGGCGGGGATGAGAATGTCTATCTGACCGTCGTGTGGGATGAAATTAAGCTCAGTAAAGCAGGCTATACCGACCGGATCCTAAGTTTCCATATTTTTTGTCCCCTCTCTAAGTGGAAAATAACGGATGCGACTCTCAGACCTTACTCCATCATGAATGAGATTCAGAATCTATTTAACCATACCCGATTTCCCGGTCTAGGCAGGATGTTATTCGAACATTGCACCCTCCTATCGGTTAATGAAGCGTATGCCGGTTATAAAATGGATTATAGGTTAAGTGAGTACAATGGATAGCCGCCTCTCTCTCTTTTTGGGAAATCCTATTTTCGTTGACGATATTCTTCCTATCTACTCCCCCACTGTTAACGATATAGCTGCAATCGGAGAGCTCCAGTACAACGTCTTTCTCACCCTCGCTTCATTTAACAAAGAGAATATTTTAAAACATCTGCTGCGGATCTCAGAGGAAGACTATACTTCCTTTGAAGACGCTAATTCGTACGACTTGCTTACTTCCGCGGCCCCGATTCTCCAAGAAATTACTAAGTCACTCTCTTTTTTCATGAGAGAAACGGTGCTCTTCGATGAGGAGAACCGCTGTTTCACATGCAGTAAAGGCTCCATTCATCGCGACAACTATAAACAAGTGGCAGGCTGCATTCAAGAAGCTAACGGGATACACGAAACGGAACAGTCGAATATTTTTAAAAATGAAAAAGCCCGAAAGATGTTTACTAAGCTTCAGAAGCTAAGAGCACAGCATAAGAAACAAGAATCGGCTTCGCTTCATTTAAAAGATATTCTTTCTATTCTGTGTCAGGCCGATGGAAACGGAATTCATATCCGAAATGTAGGCCGATTAACAATCTACCAGATCTATGAGCAATTTGAACGAATGAATATTAAGGAACAGCACTCCCGGCTGCTTAAGGTATGGGCAAATGGATATTTGGGCAAAGACGATAAACTTCCGGAATGGATTGTACGAACCAAACTTTAATCTCCTATGTGAGAACCAAACAAAAAAATTAGGGTAACCCCCCAGGAGGAACACAACTTATGGCATTGAATCTAGGACGCTACGGCTCAAGAGAAATTATGGATCTTCAAATTTTTAACTATGGCACTAAGAAACCTATCATGACGATGGATTATGCAACGTCTGCACAAACCGAGAACACGGCTGAGACTGTGTATGCCCGCGGTGGAGCGGGTAATCCCAAGCGGATTGCATGGCACGGCAATAAAGAAACCAAGGTTACCATTGAGACACAGATCTTTACCATGCAGCAGCTAGCTCTGCTTGCCGGCGAGGACATTGTATCGGGTTCCCATGAAGTGTACAAACGCGAAGTCGTTACCGTGGAAGATGACGGAACAGGCAAGCTGCAGCTTAAACTTTCTAAACCACCGGTTGGCGGAAAGAATGACGTGGCTGTATTTGAAACCGTCAACGGTATTCTGGGCCACGGCCAGGATGTTGATTCCATCACCGGCAATATCGTGAAGCTAGCGGCCTCGGCTACTGCAGCTGTTGGTGCGGAGGTCGACGTTTACTATCGCCAAGCCGCAGCCGATGCTCACAAGCTATCCTTTACGGCGAAAGGTTTCCCTCCTTATGTCTTCCTGGTCGGTGATACGGTATTTGCAGATGAAACCTCCGGCGACTTTGTTTCCGCACAAATGCAGTATTACAAAGCAAAGCTCCAGCCGAACTTTACCATTAAACATTCTCCTACAGGCGATCCAAGCAGTTTGTCGCTTGTATTTGACGTCTTCCCGGATAAAGTAAATGGCGTTGAAACTTTGTACGATATGATTTTGCACGAAGACTAAAAGCGCTTTGTTAGAACATGAAAGGCAGAGAAATTCTCTGCCCTTTTTTTAAATAACCAAATTGAGGAACCCGCAGACGGTTCTTGAAAGAAATTATTTAGACCAAAGGAGTCATATGATGAGCAAACGCGAAAAAAATTTGTCTTTACAGCAAGTGAAAAAACAAAACAATCAAAAATATAAAGAACTGAAAAGAATTACCTTCGAGCAATCGAAGATTGATCTCGATGTTACATTCCGTCCTTCCAAAGTGAACGCCCTGACTGCGGATTTCATGGGCATTATGCAAGAAGCTCTCACCCATTCCAAATTATTCGATGCGGGTGCTGCGTTAAGTGTAGGAACCGCCTTGATCATCAAACATTTCACTTCGATTGAAACGGATGCAGACGATTATGATGGACTATTGGATATGCTGCGCCAGCTCAAAGACGGAAACTATCTCGATCCTATTATGGATTCCTTTCAATTCGAGGAAGTCGAGAAGATTTTCGAAACCTTGAAGAATGCTGTATCTCTGGTAACAGATGAAGTAAAAAAGGTCCATTTGGATGAAACTGCAGAAAAAACCATAGAGGATGGTGATCGATAATGGCTAAATACGAACTGTCCATGAATATGGTCATGAATTTGATGAAGTTTTTAAACAAGACCCCTCTTGAAGGTTTTGATCAGCAGGATGCCATGTATGAAATTAGAGCAGCCTTCCAGCAGCCTATTCAAGAACAAGAGAAAATCACCGCTGATTAAACATATCTAAGATAGATAGATTCTACGGAAAAGGAGGATAACCTCATGGATAATATCAAGGTTCTGGCGACCGCTTCTCTGAACAAGGAGAAATCCCTTGCGGAAATTAACAAAGGAATTGCTGAAATTCAGAATTCCAGTTCCCTGCAGAAACTTAAACTTAATCTGGAATTAAACACAAGCGGCAAGGATCTCGCGGAATTAAATAAAGAACTAACGAATACCGGTCAATCGGCTGAGAAAAGTTCCGCACTTCTAAAGGGTTTCGGAGATGCATTAAGAGGCTCCTTTATCGCCAGCACATTAGCTTTCTTTAAAAACGGCGTCACTCATGTTAACGAATTGAATAAATCTCTGACCCAGCTGTCCATGATTTACTCGAAGAGCCAGGAAGAAGTTCAGCAGTACGGAAGCCGATTTCAATCCCTCGGCAAGCAGCTCAGCTTCTCCTCTACGGAATTAGCGAAAGCTTCAGTTGAAATCGCCCGTCAGGGACTTAGTCAAGAAGAAACCTTCAAACGCTTGGAAAGAGCAGCCCGGTTCGCTAAAATCTCGAATCTGGATCTGGCTTCTTCGAATAAAATCTTGACGACGACAATGAGTGCTATGAAGGTAGATGCCGTTCGCGCATCGGATGTACTGTCGTATCTCGGGGACGCCACTTCTCTAAGCGCAGCCGAGATCAGTGAAGCTTCCGATATAGCCGGTGATTCCGCTGAAGCAATGGGAATCAGTTTTGAAAAAGCAGGTTCCTGGATCGCCGCCATATCTTCCAAAACCAAAGATTCCGCATCGACGGTTGGCGGCTCGATCAAGTCGATTCTCAGCAGAATGCAGACGCTCAAGCAGTTCGGCTATGATAAGCAGGACGGGACAAACTTGCAGCAAATGAACAAAGCCTTATCCGATGTAAATGTTCATTTGATGAACAGTAACGGAACTTTCAGGAATTTCGGCGATGTTCTCGATGATCTTGGCAGCAAATGGGGCGGATTGACAAGCAAGCAAAAAGCTTATACGGCTACCACTGTTGCGGGTGCCGGTCAGAAGTCCAATTTTATCCATTTAATGGATAACTATAGAGAAAGTATCGGATTATACGAGGGCGCACTTAACTCGGCCGGGTCATCTCAGGAGAAGTTCTCGCGCTGGCAGCAGGGAACGGAAGCGGCCATCGTGCGGTTTAAAACCTCCATTCAAGGTGTCTGGCAAAATTCCTTTGATTCCAGTTCCATGCAAGTGTTCATTCAAACCATTACATTCCTGATTGATATTGTAGGAGCTCTGGGAGATATTCTCGGACCTATCCCCTTACTAATCGGGACAGTATCCGGCGCCATGCTGCTTCTCTCGAAAAGCACCCGTACCGCTATTACTCAGGGGACCATTCTAACAGGCACGTTAGGCGGTTTGACTGCCGCGTTGAATATTGCCAAATCTGCGCTCAGAGGATTCATGGCTTCTACTGTCATTGGCGCAGGCATAGCTGTCTTAAGTTTTGGTCTAGAGAAATTGATCGGTTTGTTCATGGATGTAGATAAGAACCAGCCTGCTTTTGACACAATGAACAATTCCATTCAAAATACGGGCAGTAATATAGCCGAAATGGAAAGTCTTAATGATCAATATAAAAACAATAAACTCTCCAATGAAGAACTTCTGAGCGTAAAAGAAAAAATGATCTCCATCATGCCGGAAGTAGTGAGCCACTATGACGCAGAAGGAAGAGCTGTTCTTAAAACATCCGGGCAGATTGAAGAACTCATCAAGAAAGAAAAAGAGCTTCACTTAAATCAAAAAAAAACAGCTAGAAATTTACTGTCGGAGAACTTAAAGCCAAACGCAGAGAGCATCGAATCAAACAAAAAGAATGTAGAAAAAAAGGCAAATAGTCTGGGACGGAAAGAAGCTCTTGCCAAAAATGAATCCATCCATTATATCTCCCAGTTTATGGACGATAATAATATTTCTTCTCCAGATGCCCTTAGTAAAGATACGGAGAAACTCTCTGCTCTCCACAATAAAATCACTGAAATCTTCAATAAAAACGGCGCTGTCATTCAGAATCAGTTCCTATCCGGTATTTTATGGAATGATAACTTGTCTGAGTCTCTAGAAGAATCCAGAGCAACTTTAGAAAAATTCGACAAGGAAATGAAAGATGCAGAAACGAATTTTAACCAAGACGCTTCCAAGTTCGCCGAAGGCTTTGAACTTATCAGCGATGTCATTTTCACCGAATCCGGAAAGCTGGATAAAAGCCAAAAACTATTTTTTAGCAAGTTTGGAAATGCTTTTGCGCAGACTACCCCTATCAACAAAGATAACTATAAAGAGGTCCTCGGCGAGTATGACAGGATGATCCAACAGATGGACGGTTATCTGAAATCTAAAAAAATTGATTTTGGAGAAGTACTGTCTACCGGGAATGTCAGTCAATTAGAGGGAATGTTCAAATCTGCCGGATTAGAAGGTAAAGAACTTAAGGATATTCTCGACAAGTTGAACATAAGTACAGCGGGCACCTCCCATGAAACCACAGATTACGCTTCTGTTGTCAGCAAACTCAGCAGTGCATATACAGAGGTTTCAAAAGAAATCAAACCATTAAATCAGCTTATTGAGGATCTTCGGCAAGGTAAGAAAATAACGTCTGACCAGTTGGCCGAGCTCACTCTGAAAGAAAAAGATTTTATCCTTTCTCTTGTCGATGAAAGCGGAGAAATTAAGCAAAATCTGATACCAGCCATTGAATCACTTAGAGATAAAAAAATCGAGAGTTTTGAAGATGTTGCTAAAGCTCAAGAACTATCTATAAAAGACAGTGAAGCACGTACTATCAAGGTGTTGGAAAATTATGGAGTTGAAATTCAAGGCATTAAAAACGTAGCCGAAGCCCTGGATGCGATCTCCACTAAGAAGAGTCAGATTTCGGCCAATATTCGCCAAGCGGGTCGAGAAGGAAATATGGAGTATATAAAAGAGGGCTCAGAGCAGCAGAATGAATTAGACAAGCAAAAAGAAAAACTTCTAGAAATAGATAAACTATACAAAATAAATGAGTCTTTGTTGGAGAAATATAAGAACGACCTTAAGAAAAAGCCGACTTCTACAAGCAGCCCGTCCAAAACCAGCACCCCTAAGACCTCTCAACCCGCCGAGACCCGAGAAGTCGCTCTCAAGGAAGCTCTCGAGCTGAAGGATGTTACGAAAGAATTGATCAATTCCTTCAATGCCGAATTTGAAGCACGCAGACATATTAATGAAGAAATTGAACGCAAAATAAAGCTGAGTGAACAAAACAAAGCGTACAATCAAGCCATTGAAGAAACTACCGATTTATTGGATTCCCAGAGACAATCCGTCTTAGATCTCAATTCTGCTAACAAAAAGTTAGAAGATGAGGCAAATAAATTAAGAAAAAATAATAGCGAGACATACAATAAGTCCGAGGCAGATTTCCAAAACTGGTTCGATGTAAACAATGAAGCAACTGTAGCTTACACGGATTTTCTAAATACGTTTGCGACAAAATCTCAAACTATTTTGGATACAAAGGGCCTATCGAATCAGCAGAAAAACGACAAGATCGACGCCCTCAAAAAGGAACAGGATGAAGTCCAGCGTCTTTTTGACAAGCTGCAATCCCTGAAGAAAGCTTATGGAGATAATTCAGTTAAGATCAATGAAATGACCGATGCCTTAAACTCCTCCTATGATGCTCTCATTCGCCTTCACAAGGATAAATTGAACGTTTCCCTGACTAGTGCAGATCAGCTTATCGATTTCTCCAAGAATCAAATGAATACACAAGAAGATAGCAGCGCGGACTATAGGGATGAATTAGATAAACAATATGGCCTTACCAAAGCTAAGCAGGCGGCTATTGATCTGGACACCCGGCAAGCTCGGGATCGTATCCGGTCCGGCAAGCTAACGAACGAGCAAATTCAGAAAGAAAATGAATTGATCCGAGATAACAATAAACTCCGTATGGCTGCGGATAATGAACTCCATGAAATATCTTATACAAGAGCACAGAGTGTAATCAAAGAATCTTCGCTCGAGGCAGCAAAATATGCCGATGAGCTGGAGAATTCTAAAAAGAAGCTTGGTTTATTAGAGGAAGGCACTCAAGCATACAACAATGAATTACTGAAACAAGGGCAATTACTCTTAAAACAGTTAGATGCCGAGAAACGACATCAGACCTCCATAGAGGAGCAGATGAAAGCCAGCGACTTGACGGAAGCCCAGTGGGCCGAGCTTAATGGTCAATTAAAAGAGTCGGTCAATCGCCAGATTGATCTTTCTTTGTCGATTCATACTTCTAATAAAGCATTGACGGATCAGGCGGATAAACTGGCCGATGAACTTATCGGTTTCTATAAAGAAATGTACGGCAAGCAAAAA
This sequence comes from Paenibacillus lutrae, assembly GCF_009757775.1. Taxonomy (GTDB): domain Bacteria; phylum Bacillota; class Bacilli; order Paenibacillales; family NBRC-103111; genus Paenibacillus_F; species Paenibacillus_F lutrae. Next base: position 28,707 of record NZ_RHLK01000008.1, on the reverse strand, counting down.
GAAGTGGCTCTCCAAACCATAGAGGCTATTGCTAAGGCGCAAGAAACAGCTCACAAATCTAAAATGGAGAAGTTTGATGAAGAACTCCGCAAGTTTGAAGAGGTCACTCAAGCCCAAATTAAGGCACTTGATGATACCGCTGTGCAGGAAGATCATCTTAAGCAGCTCGGCAAACTCAAAGCGGAACGTGATGGGATTCAACTTGAAATTGACAAAAGGAAATTAAACAATTCCATTGAAGGACAAGCAAAAGTTGCAGAGCTTCAAAAGCAGTTGGCCGATAAAAACAATGAAATTGATCAGTTGGTCACAAATTACAGCCGGGATCAGCAAAAAAAGAATCTTCAAGAGAAGCTGGATGATCTCAAAACATACACGGAAGAACAGCAGAAGCTGGAAAATAAGACCTATGAGAATAACAAGGAATTACTTGATCAACAAAAGGAAAGTGTCGAGCTAACCTATGAACAACAAATAAACGACGAACAGAAATTCGCTGCAATAAAAGAAAGTATCCGCAAAGGCAATATAGAAGCGGCTACAAAAGGCCTTACGGAATTTACGGCGTTTATTAAAGGGAATATGAGCAGCATCGGGGAGAATATCTCCAATAACCTGCTGAACAAAATCAGTCAGTTTACTACCGATCTTACAACCACGCAGATAAGTATAAGCTCCACATTTATGCAAATTTCAAGCGATCTGGACAATACTTTAATCAGCAAACTGGATGTGCTCATCAGTAAATTCAAAGAAATTAATAGCATGAAACCAGCTGCATTCAGCATCACTTCCCTGTCTGATCAAGATATTCTTAATAAAATGAAGCAAAACAGCGCGTCTTACAATGAGACAAACGATCCTGTACTCCGGAATTCTCTCCATGCGGATAACCAGTCGTATATGGCTGAACTTAAAAGAAGAGGCCTTGACATCAATTTCGATTCATCTACCGGTGAATACACAACACCTAATGGCGGTTTATATAAAACGTATAATCCTTTTAATATGCCAAATGACGATTTCAAACGTTACTTACAGAACAAGAAGGATTATGAGAATGAGACGGATAAAAGCTCCGCGAAAGCAAGAGCGGCAGCCGAGCAAAATATCAAGTATAGGGATCATTACAATATCGCATCGGATGATTATACCTATGACGAATTAAAGGCTGCTTCGCGCTTCCAAAGCGGCGGTATGACTCCGGCATTCGGTCCTTCTCCAAGATGGGCACTGCTGGATCAGAAAGAAATCGTACTCAAAGAAAGCGATACGTCTAATCTGCTTAAGGTCATTGATGTAACAAGGTCCGTTCTGTCCAACTTGAAGTCGTCGCTGGACTTCTCTTGGCTAAATCCTTTCTCAGGCAGCAGTTCAAGTATGTCCACCGTTATTCAGAAAATGGACATCCATATCCCTGCGGATCTCAGGGAACCAGGTGCCGGCAAACGATTCGCTTTGGATTTCATCAACGGTCTTGAAGCAAAAGGAGTGAGAATTCAGACATGAATGAAGGCATTCATTTTTATTATGACGGCATTTATTCCAAAGATATGGGGCTTGTTAACTGTAGATTGGACAGCGGCTTCTTTGAAGAAAGCTTTTTACCTGAACGTGAATTACAGGAAGAAGCCATCCGTGGTCAAGACAAGCCTTACTACCAGGGAGTCAGGCATTCGCCCCTTTCGTTTCAAGTAACCTTTGCTTTCGAGGATGTCTATGATGAAGAGCAGATCCGTAAAATCGCACGTTGGCTGAATACCGATTATTACAAGCCCTTCTATACCGACGCCAACCCGGAGCACATCTATTACTGTATGCCTGTATCCGATTCGCAGCTCATTCATAATGGGCTCCGGCAGGGATACATTAAGTTAACGATGCGGTGCGATGGGCCCTATGCCTATTCCCCGCAATATACATCGCGTGTGTACGAATGGGATGAGACCCCTATCCACATAGAACAGAGTTCTTTTCAGCTGGGGTCCGTTCATCAAGTCGTAATCGACCAGGCAGGTAAACTTAGTCTGAATCTCACACCCAAAACATGGAATTCCTTTCCTGTTAACCAAACATGGAATGATTTATAAGGAGGTGGCAGTTTGTCCACATTTACTCAACACCTTAAGCTAATTCAGCCTGAACTCAGCGATGAAACGCATCAAACGATTCTGGACTTAGCAGATAATTTCCAGAAAATCGATGATGCCGCTGAGAAGAATGCTCCACAGATTCCCACTACCGGAATTTATCCGAAAGAGTATCGGCTCTGGAATACAAGTCCTGCGGCCGGCAGTTACATCGGATGGGTGAACACCCGCACCGGTGCAGCAGCGCCCTTCTGGCAAAGCTATCACCGCTACCATGTAGGCGATCTTGTTGTCCCTGCCGCGGATAACGGTCATTATTACAAATGTATACATGCAGGGACCAGCGCAATTCAGGAACCATCGTTCCCTATCTCGTCTAATGCTAAGATTGAAGATCGTAAAGCTTCTTCCACCTGGTCACCCAGTAGAAACTATAATCATCATGACATCGTTGTTCCTACCGTTCCTAACGGCTTTTTTTATGTGTGTACGGTTGCGGGCCTGTCTTACTCTTCCGAACCCAAATGGATGACTAGTGAAGGAGCAACCACGACAGACCAATCGGTAACATGGACAGCATATCCTTTGGTGACTTGGGAAGAACAAGGAACAGCTTGTCTATTTAGACCATTTGGAAAGATCGAATAAAGTAGGTGACTATACATGGCGACATGGTATGATGTGTCAGGCTTTACCGGCTATTACGAATCAGAAGAAATCCCCTTTACGCTAGATGGGAATGGCGCCTTATCCGTTGTGGAGTGGGAGGCGGACGAACCGGCTGGAACCTCCGTTACGTTATATACCAATTTATCCTTGGATGGAGGAGCAAGCTGGGAAGGCTGGAAACAAGCTGTTAAGAGGGGTACACTCCCTCATGTCCACACAAACTCACATCTGTCCGATGCCGTAATTAAATTCCGTTTTTTCCTTAAGACCTTTGATAAAACGATAACACCTCTTATCAAACGTATTGAATTTACATTGGAGCCTGTTATCGAAATGGACAACAAAGGAGATATCACCATTCGCCCGGAAATTTGGATTACCAAACAGGGCAATGGTGATTTTTCTATTATAAACACATCGAATCACAATCAAGAATTTAAATTCACGGATCTTATCGATCAGGAGAACCTATATATTCACGGAGACAGAGAGCAAATCGAGACAAGCATTCCAGTGAAGTACCGGTACAGCAGCTTTAACGACCAGTATCTTGAACTGCCTTATGGAATTAATGTACTCAAGATTATCGGGCAGGGACAGCTGCAATTCCGTTACGAATTCAAACGTCTGCAGAGATAAGGAGGTGAATACTTTGTTTGGCGAATTTAATCCTTATAAAAAGCCGGTAAAACCGCAAATTTTTCTGGCAAAACCCAACAAAGAAATTATTGCAAAACTCAGTGAAGCTTATTCGATCAGTCAAAACATCAAGCTGACCGCATTAAATGACATCAGCTTTCAGATACCTTATAAAGTCGATAAGCATCACCAGCTCGTACACAATGAGCATATGGCTTTAATCAAAGAACGCTATTTATTAAAAGTAGTTGTGGGAAAAACGGAGGAATGGTACATCATCACCTCCCCTAGCGATGAAATGGATGAAGGGGGCGACACCCGTACCGTCACCGGCTATTCTTTAGCTTTTGAACTGAGCGATAAAATGCTGAGGGATTATTCCAAAGTTTCCTATCAGGCCAAGCAGGTGTTGAATGAGATTCTCGTGAATACCCTGTGGCGCGTCGATTATGTGGACGCTGACTTTGAATTGACTTACCGGGATTTCGACTTCTCAAGCACGACTGTTCTTGATGCGGTCTTTCGGGTTGCCGAAACCTACAATGCCGTTCTAAGCTGGGACACATCCAAGCGGACAATCAGCCTGATGAAGCCTGAATTGTTCGGCTTGAATAAAGGTCTGAAATTTTCCTACGGTCATTATCTCAAAAAATTCGGCAGGGAATCCAAAGCAGATGAAATGGTAACTAGACTCAAAGGTTTTGGCAAAGAAGGACTGAGTATTGAAGAAGTCAATCCTACAGGACAAAACTATATTCAAAATTTGAGCTATTTTATGTACCCTTTTCAAAGGGATGCTCACGGTCAAGTTCTTCAGCATAGCGATTATATGTCAGATTCCCTTTGCCATGCCTTGCTGGATTTGGATTTACTGGTAGAAGCGAATAGAAATATTTTCGAGTCTCTAATCCGCCAGAAGAAAGATCTTCAATCCTCCTTATCGGAATTAGAAACGAAATACAGTCTCTTGAAAATCGATGAAACCAGCCTGATCGACAACAAAAATAAGCAGCAGTTTGCTCACAATATGTGGTTTGAGAAATTCACCTATACCGGGCAGCCTAAATCTGTCACAACTCGGCTAAAGGATTCCTCTTATAAATATGCGGTAATGGCTAAAGTAGGAAACAGCCAGGACATCACTGTATCTGTAGACCATGTTCCCGCTGCCGTCAAATCCAGCCAGTGGGTCGTGCTGAGGAAACTGGAGCAGGCCACCCAGACAACCGTTCATATAAACGGGGCAGCCGTAAATAATGAAGTTTTTATTCAGATTTCCCCTATCACGACAACCGAATTTACAGGACAGAATAACGAGGCTGCTCTCATTAAGAAATACTGTCTGGATCACACGGAAATGCAGCTGGGTACCACTAAAGCCGAAATGGATCGCATAGCGAAACAAATTACGGACAACGATCTTCAAATATCCAATTTGAACCTTCTGCTATCTGCTGATCAGAATTTCACTAAAGAGCAGCAAGATGAACTTAAGCAATTCATCATCGAAAAAGAATTCGTAGATGAAAACTATATTCATGCCCAGGACCTCTATAAGGATTTGCACGAGAAGTTCAAAGACATGCAGAACCCCCAAATGATCATCAAAATCGATACGATTAACTTCCTATCCGTTATAGAAGAGCAGCATAATTGGGATAAACTCGTTCTAGGCGATACCGTTACGATTGAATATGACAAAATGAATACGAAAGTGACCGCAAGAATTATAGAGATTGCCTTTGATTATGAAGGCGGGGCCATCAACTTGACCATTGCGAATGTCAAAGATATTTCAGATTCCTACAAAAAAATGGAAAAGTTTATCTACAATAGCATCGGAACCTCCGCAACCCTTAATCAGAATAAGGACCGCTGGGGCAAAGCTGTCATTGATTCCAGTGAAACGAGCCAGATCATGGAGAACTTCTGGAATAAAGTGACCCAGGATATCAGCATGGCCAACAATGAGTATGTCACCCTGGACCGGAGCGGACTAACCATAGTCGATCCGAATGATCCAGGCCGCTTCCTCCGTGCTACACACGGCGCTCTTGCTCTTACCCGCTCGGGCGGGCTCCGATATGAAACAGCCATCACTCCGGATGGTATTATTGCCGAACGGCTTATGGGGAAGATCCTCACGACCAATCGGGTCGTTATCGGAGATGACGACGGTATCTGGGTGACCGAAGGAGCTTCCACTACAATTAGTGACCGCTGCGGACGGGAAGTCATGAAGCTCGGCCTGATTGAAGAGACCCCGGACCGGTTCGGCATGACAATCAACCGCTTTGATACACAGACATGCGGGCTGCCATACAACATTGTCAACAAGGTCACTTTGGACAGCGAGCATGGCTTAACGCTTGAGCGCATGAAGAATAACGGTTACGAGAAAACGCTCTATACGTCACTGGATGGCGATCTATTCATGAAAGGCAACTTCCAGGCCGGAGAAGGAAATGCCGTCTTTAAAGTCGACAAAGACGGGGTTGCTATAGGCTCCCCCGTATGGGCAAACGCTCCCTCACGCTTCGATTTCTACGGTAATTTCTATACACGCTCCATGCATGCCGTTACCGCTGATATCGAGAAATCCACTTTCAAAGACGGTCACATCATCGGCTCCGATTTAATCATCGGGACGGGTGATCTGTCATTCCGCGTATTTCCGAACATAGGCATTTGGGCCGGCCATCAATCTTTTGCCGCTGCCCCGTTCTCCGTAACCCTGGATGGGACGCTTAAAGCAAGGAAGGCTATTTTTACGAATGGAAAAAATCAAGTCTTAATTGATACAGATAAAGCACTTATTGATTTCGATGCCTTTGACATTAAAGTCGGCACTCTTACAGCTAAAGACATTTTATCGCAGGTCATTATGTCGGATGTCGGCTTTATTGCGGACTTGACTGTAGCTAGGCTCAAAACAGCGGGAATACAATCCGAAACGGATTGGGAAAATTATATCAGCATTGTCGGTAACCAGGCCAGATGGGTAACGGGCAAGTTCAAAAGAGTCGTTGAGCATATCAAGGCACCCAATGGGAAACCTCTCTACTGGAAGCCGGATCGCAGCGGAATGACGCAAGAACCTAATGCATTTCCGGTAACGAAGAATGAATACGAAGAAGAAGAAAAAATGAATATTCATTTTGTAAGTTCCGGATTATCCAGTTATCCACGGATCAAGATGGGTGCCGGCGATGGTGTTTTTAATCCACAAGATCTTACCAGCGGGGTTGTAGACGAGTATAAGGGATCTGCGATGGGATTTATCAACAAACCCAATGGAAGTCTCGATATCGAATATTACAACAGTAATCACGCTAACGAGAGGCGCATCCGGCTTAAGGATGATGGCATCCAAATCTACGTAAAAGAGGGAGAACTTAAGCTTGAGCTCGCTAACGGCTCCTACTTTAAGCTGGACGGACATGGATTGACTACAGATATTAAAGGCGATCTCCATTTAAACGCTACCGGTACTATTAAACTAAACGGTTCACGCATTGAATTGAATTAGATGATTGACTTTATTAAGGAGGTGAACCATGCCGGGAATTGCTTATCATGGCTGCTCCATAGCCGATTCCAGTAAACAGGGTTATGTGCAATACAATTATAAAGTCTGGGATGCATACAAAGAGTGGATTTGTGAGGATAAAACCCACCCTGACGGAAGCCCTTACAAGGATTGCGACTGGGTCGGAGGCTATGACGAATTTTCAGACAGTACCGAAGCCGCAATTAGCGGAACCGTAGCTTCATCCGGCAATGTTTATGTAAATGGAAATCCCATTGCCACCACATCCAGTTCAACGAACGAGACTTGGCAAGCAGGCAGCATGAAGCCTATCGTTACATCCGTCAGCCCGGGGACCAGTGGTACCTGTACAGGCAATATTACAAACGGAAGCGCTACTGTCTATGCAAACGGCAGTCCTGTGGCATATAACGGAGCTTCTGTCGTAACCGGTTTGGGAAGTTCCAGCAGCATAACACAAGGAAGCCACGATGTGGTAGTCCACTAAGGAGGTGAATCTATTGACTATTTCATATCTGCCTTACAACGATCCGCTTCTCATTACATTCCGTGCAGGTACGGCCCATGATCCCTATGTAGAGCGTACGGAATCCTGGACCGTTGCCAACACGGTCATTCCTTTGCATGAAATCCCTTCTGAGACACACAAAGTGAAGATCAGCGGATATACCGAAATCCGCAAAGAGATTTTTGATAGAACCAGACAATTAAACGAGCAGGAGTTTTATGTAAATTACCAGAATGGTGTCGTCCACTTTCACTCATCCAGAGAAGGCGAGACGATTGTAGCCCAGTACAAAGGCCGTGGCGTTATCCAGTATCCTGCCGAAAGAATTTACGCTCACATAGGCGGAAACCCGGATGTCGTCAAGAACCTGCAGCAAATCATAGAAGAAGCCCTCCACAAAGTTACGGAAGCTCATATGGCAATCGGACTTGTGAATGAAGCGATCATGAGATGCAACGCCGCTTCGGACGACGCCCATCATGCTGCGGACCAGGCCAATCTGGCAAGAGATGATGCGGAGCAAGCAGCCCGAGAAGCCCGCGATGCAGCCAGCCTAACCAAGAAAATCTATAAGGCGCCTGTCCGCACCAAACAGCAGTTAACTACGGCCTATCCGAAACCTGAGACCGGCTGGACCGTTATGGTTCAGAATACAGGGGATATCTACAGATATGACGGAGCTAACTGGATATTCATTGAGAACTGGGTTTCCTCTGCTCTTCCACACGCATCGGATACCGTTGACGGATTAATGAGTAAAGAGGATTTTACCAAGTTCCATAACGAGCAGGAACTCCGAGTGATTACGTTCCTCTTCAACAAACCTCCTCAAAGCGGACCGCAGAACCAGATCATCCGTTTTCCGCTCCAGGGAACGATTATTAAAGTTCACAGCTACTGCTCACGTACAGGCTTGACCTTGCCTACAGAAATCATGATTGAGAAAATCGATCAATCCGATTTGTTGAATGCAAATACCTGGACAGAAGTCACGAGCTTCCCTATTCTCATTCCCCCTAATCAACAGCTCGGCTCAGCCGCAGCGATTATCAGTCCCGATGTCAAAGCAGAAGATTTCTTCCGGATCAACTTCATCCAGCTAGACCCGGATATCCGTGGAATCACCGTTCAAATCGAAATTAGAATCTGACACCTTATGGTGTTTTTTTATTTTCATCAACTACTATTAGGAGTGATTAATATGGCATTACCAGCCGTTCAATGGTTTAACGCATCAAATACAACACAAGTGAGCACGTGGGACATCGGTACGGTAGATGCGGGTTCGGTCTCATCCGATACCGTTTTCTATATATGGAATAACCGTGGAGGAAGCGCAGCTATCTCGGATATGATTAATTGCACGATCACAACCAAGGACAGTTCCGGAGGAAATACCGGTGAAATCATAACGAATAAATGGATTAAAGTTAAGGTCGATTCTATGAACGAGACCACGTACACCCCTATTGGAGGCACCGACACTAAGGTTATTCAAGCGGGTGCCAGCGCAGGAGCCGGAACCATAAAAGGTACAGCAAATGACGGAACGGTGAGCAACTCCGTAGCCAATTATGCCAAAGTATCGCTGCACGCCAATGTTCCTACAACGGCAACAGCCGGTAACTTTTCTTTCTTGACACGTGTCTTTTATCAAGCTATTTAGGCAAAAGAACGGCCCTGTTTCCAGACAGGGCCTTTACTATTTCCAATACAATGGAGGGAATAAGTTATGATCCAGCACATTTATCCTTTCTCCCCCGTCGAGCAGCCCTTTATATGGGTATGTGAATATGACGAGGAGCAAATTTTTAGTGAATATGACCTGTCTAGTCATAATGAAAACAGTTTTCAGCAGATTAATCGGGATCAATTAGTCCGCTTCGGATTAATAGGCACCGGACATTCTCTTTATTTTGAAGTCAACGGCGGTGCTTTTAAAGTGTCCGGCAGAATGATCGAACTGGTCTACAAACACCAGGATAAAGAGTACTTCCTCACGGGGCAGCAGCAGCGCTATCAAGATATCATTACTTATAAAGATGTCGAGTTTACCTTTGATCCGAGCGGAGCAGAGGGTAATGGACAGAATCATATTCTTCAGTACAACTTTGGTTATAAAAATGAGCTTATGATTAACGGTATCCGATTTAATCTGCAGGCGATCTGTAAAATTCCAATGGATGGGAGACCCATGTACTTCAATTTCAAATTAGTTGCGGATACAAGTTTAGACGGCCAACTTGAAATAAGACGTAACGGGATTACAGTTGATTCTATAAATGCTCCATTATCTAAAAACAAAGGCGGTGAAATGAATTGGATTCTTCAGTAAAAGAGCTGGGAATTAATACGATAGAGCCGATAGTATTACCCGCACCAACTTACCTGGACGACCAAGGAGTGGAACAGAAGATTACACTCGAGATACGGCCAAGTGAAGGATTAGACTACGCATTTGAAAATTGCACCAATACGATCCGTACCTTTTTCAAACAAAACCTTTGTTCCTATTCACCTATTAAAGTAGAAGTTAAGGATACGTTTTTTGAGTGGACTCCATTTGGAGCTGGCTTTCAAGATGAACTGGGCAGTGAGATGTGGCTGGGTAGGATCGGTAACAGTACAGCCGAGTGCGGCGGGGATAACCGGGTTGTTTACAAACATGCTGTATTGGACATGGACGAGGAGTTTTATGTTGAATGCGGCAAGCTAAAGCACAATACCGTATTAAATTCTTTGCCCCCATATGATCATTCCTTACCCGGAAACGAAGTGAACTTCTTTGTGGAAGGTAAGCTGGATTTTGCTCATGAAGTGTCTATGTATGTAAATGAGGTAATGCGCGAAGGTGATTTTGACACGACAGAAGAAATTCACTTTAGGAACACTAGCGGCGAAGTCGTTTTTTCACTACCATCGCCTGTTACCTATGAAGTTAACGGGGCGAATCAAATCCAGTGTTCTTATGTCATTTCGCGACTTGAAGCCGATTTGATTTCTTTGAAAATAGTTGTTCCCTATAGCTGGCTGCAGGAGGGCAACCGAACATATCCGATTGCAATTGATCCGACATTAGTAACCGTCGGGAATGCTCCTAATATGCCGAGCCGGCCTCGTGGCATTACCTTTTCTAGTACAGGGAGATACGTGGCTTTCCCCACACTAAATAATAACCAAGCATTTATTTATGAGATAAATTCTTTGACAAATACGATTAAAGAACTAAACAGGCCAATTAATGGATATAAAAACAGTGAAATGTGCGCTGTCTTTTCACCCGATGAAAAGTATTTTCTTGCCGGCGGCTCACCTCCCTTATCTGTTTACCGGTACGATCCACTCTCAGGTGGATTTACCAGTCAAGTTTTGCAGCCCCATACAACTCCCTTTCAATATGTAATTCGTAATATTACCTTTTCGAATAATGGACAATACGTTGCTGTATCACATTATTATTACTATAGAACGTATAAGTTCGATAAAGAAACAGGTCTTCTTAAAAACGAAGCGACGTTTGGAATTCCGTATATGATTTCAAAAAGTGAATTTGGTAAAGATGATGCTTTACTTCTTACACTCCAAGAGGATGGAAAAATACGGACTTATCGCTTTAATGATGGCGTAATTACAGGCGAGTTCCAGGTAATGTCGGATACGAAAACTAAAATAGTCGATTTCAATCTGTCTCCAGACGGTAATTTTATTGCCATTGCGTTAGATGCAGCCCCTTGGATTAATATATACAAATTCAATGCTGTTCTTGGTATCCATGGGTCCCCAACCATACCCAATATCCCCCCAGATGCGAAAGCAAAAAAAATCCGCTTTTCAAAGACAATGCGTTATATTGCTGTAGCACAATATGATATTACTAAGAAACCCCGACTTATCTTTTATAAATTTAATCCCTCAACTGGAGAATTAGGCAGCAAATTAGATGTCAGCAGTAATCAATTACCATCTCCAGACGTTGTAAGCGCAGAACAAATAGCAATTGAATTTTCGAGTGATGGTTCCTATCTAGGATATGCTCAGGACTCTAATCAAGCTAGTTCGATATTCCTTTATAGATTTCTCGATCCATCAGATAATATTTTTTTCAAAGATAAACTTACGGATAATTACTATTCCGATACCACCGGAAACACTCTTATGCTCCTTGACTTCGGACAGCTCATAGCGGGTCAAACATCGTTACCAAAAGAGGTCGTAATTGAAAATACCCATAGTGTATCTGTTCGTCACCTGGAAGTAGAACTTATTAATACAAATACCGATTTCGTAATCGAAATGAGCAAATCAGATAATCCATTCATTGCGGAACCGAATCTCTATTATTCCGGCACAATTAACAGTATGGATACCGTCCCCATTTTCTTCAGGGCGGTTACAACAGAGAAATCAACTAAAGGCGGTATGTTCGAAGTCCGGGCGAAATGCAGGAAAGTATAATTCCAATACAATGGAAGGCGGTGAAATATGTTTATTATTAAAGAATCAACCCAAGCCGAGTTCCAAGATGGTTTGCTGGACCCTAATTTGATAGTTTCACCATTTGGTGAGCTGAAAATCAATCAAGTGCCAAATAAGACGTTGAATCTAGCATTGAATAAGCCCTATACCAAGGTTTCAGACGGAAAAATCAAAGAACCCGATGTAAACGGAAGGATGCTTACGGATGGTAACACTTCCTCTTATTTCAATTACCAAGATGTTACCTATGTAGATACTATCGTAGATTTAGGTGCTACTCATCCAGTTTCTGCTGCTACTGTATACGGCGCTCCAACAGCTTCATCTTCGAGCCCTAGACTATTAGACGTATCTGTTAGTCTGGACGGATTTAAGTTCTCGACAATAGCAAAGTCCGGTGATATGCGCGAGTGGTCGCCCATCATTTCTACCACGTTCCCATCAGAGAATGCTCGTTATGTTAAGTTCAGAGTCCATCGTAATAGTGATGTGTATTGGATTGATCTGGCTGAAATCATTGTTAATTCCGGTACTGAACATAGATACAGCCGTATAAAAACATATGACATCTCCAATCTGAGTCATTTTAACGGAGCTCTTTTACACTGGGGGGCATGGCAGCCCACAAACACTAATATCCTAGTAGAACTCTGCTATTCATTAGATGACGGGGGAACATGGAGTTCTTATGAGCAAATAGAAAATGGGAACGCTATTACTAGTATTCCCTTTGGAACTGATTTATCAAAGGCCAAACTTAGAGTCAGACAAACCTTAATAAGCTGCGGGATTTCTACACCCTCTCTCTTTGACTTCCGCATTTATTTTAATGAACTTGATTTCAACAGTGGTTATGTCTCAAGTCCATATTACGGTAATAGCAGTACCGTTAATGTTATACCTGCAATGACAGCCGATAACGCTCCCTCTCCCTATGTTGTTAAAGTCTCTAAACTTTACACAAATTCAAAAGCCTACGCGGCTTTTGACAATAACCTGACTAGTTCCCATTTGGCGTATGATGGAAAAACTGCCAAAGTACAAATCGATGTAGGGCCGGAAAATATGTTTCCTCTAGCAGGTTACAGAATCTATATAAATGGTAATACTCCTATCTCATGGACAATGGAAGCAAGTCAGAATGAAGTGGACTGGATTACGCTTGATCAACAAATAAACATAAACTGGTCAAAAGCAACAAATAAATATTTGGATTTTAAAATTAATAAAAAACACTTTGAAAACTACCGATTTTACAGATTAAATATTAGTGATTCAAGTTACTTATACTACAATTACATTTCCGAACTTCAGCTTTTTAGCAGGACAGACGGACTCGCTCACCATATAAAAGCAAATTTAACCGTCAGAGACCGCTCCGATCTCCCTTCTACTATACAGGTGAAGAGTCCCCATTCCCTATTATCCCCCATCGGTTATCTCGATTATGGTTTTGTACCCGTTATGAGCTCGAACTATTTCCCGGCTCCTTATGAAATCTCAGCTTCCTCTGAAATTAATTCATTACTCGCTTATAAAGCATTTAACGGAACTATAGTGGATAGCAACGATAATTGGAGTCCAGAAAATATAGATCCCTCGTGGATAAAAGTTTTCTTTGGTTATCAGAACCGTCGTGCCGTTAACAAATATGCCATAACGGGCAACTTGCGTAATTTAGAGAACCCCTATCCCAAATCGTGGGTAGTAGAAGCAAGCAATAATAACCAGGACTGGGTCGCCTTAGATACGCGTACGAATGAAACGAAATGGGGATATCCTAAGGCAAGACGCGAGTATACTTTTAATAACTCCACACCTTATGAGTACTATCGATTTCAATTTAATGAAACGAATGGACACCCCCTAAGTATCGGGGAAATAACACTTTACGAGAATGCTCAGCAAAGAGCGACGGATGTCACTTCAACTTTAACCGTGCCCATCGGCCAAGAAATCCTTTGCATCCTGCATGTTCCTCCATACAACCGCTTATTCGGTAAAGTAGATATAACTCCCCTTCTCTTATTCGATATTACAAATACGATCAATGTCGGATTGAACGAGTCTCTTCTGACCTCTATCCAAGTACCTGTACACAATCGGATGTCCGGAGTCATTGATATTATACCTCCACCGATTGTCAACCGGACTCTGCTCCCGCATCAAGATGCCTTTGTGCGTGAAAGTATACCTAAGCTAAATTATGGAACCGAGCAGGATATGTTCATCGGATATAACGCAAATCTGAATGAAAGATACCGCTCTTTTCTCCAATTTGATTTAAGTCTTCTGCCTAAGTTTCAGAAAATCACAAAAGCAGAGTTGCTAATTTATTTCGATTATGAGAATCAGCCGGAAATCGACATCGGACTATTCCCAGCCGAATCTGCTTGGAACGAAATAGGACTTACATGGGACAATCAGCCCCGCGCTCATTCATTGGCATCTCAGAACAAAGTCGGCGCTGTCAAAGGTTACTTGTCCTTCGATATTCTCGGCCTTGTCAAAGACTGGTATGATAATCCGCAGACGAATTACGGTGTTCTCCTCCAAGCAATGGATGAATTAACTGATAACCATAAGAGATTCTACACCAAAGAGCAGCTTAAATATCCCCCTCTTCTAGAGTTGGAATATCTGGATCAGAATGTATACAGCGAGGGTCGAGCCAGTATTCCGATCTGTACGCTGATAGTCAGACAATCTGGAGTCAAAGAACTCACTACCAAAATTGGTATACGGGAGATCTGGCTGAAGGAGGGGCCGCGAAGTCAGATACATGTAAAATCACCCTACTTCCTTGAAAACAGCATTCATGTAAACAGTCCAAAACTTTGGAGCAGCATTCGTGTAAGAAGATCAGATGAAAAAATCCTTGATTCGACTATTGCGGTAAGGATCAAACTTGGAGATCCATTAATAACAGATCTAACAGTAAGCAGGAACTTCCTACGGAGTCAAATCCGGATTAGAATATCTGAAACTTCGGACCTTAAATCTTCTATCAAGGGTCATGAGAGGACTACCCAGGATAGCGTGATTTCGATTAGCAGACCCTTTCTGGAAAGCAGCATTCGGGTCGGCATCATTTCCGCCATCTCCTCCTCCATTCGTGTAAGGGTGGAAGATGACGCGGATGTAACTGGATCTATCCTAATCAGACAATCAATGGATATCGATCTGAAAACACAAATTCGTGTGTTCACGCACAACGAAGTCCCCTCATCAATCACTGTCCTGTCCGGTTACTTGCGAACGGTCATAGCTATCCCCATGTCCGGAGATAAGAATATTCGTACCTATCTTACGGTACAAACGAAATTAGCAAAAGATATCACCAGTATTCTTCGCGTTTACAGTGAATCCGAAGAATCTTCTTACGTATTTATTATATAAGGACGCTCATTGCGTCCTCTTTTTTTATTAGAACAGAGAAAGTTGGTTAATCATGGAGCCCTTTACTTTTAAGCTTGTAACACTAAAAGAATTGTTCGTTTACACTGTTCCAGCCGCTGTTGGTTCATTTGTTACGTATATGTTTGGAGGTTGGACACAATTGTTGGAATTTTTGGTCATTGTCATGGCAATCGATTATGCTACCGGCCTTATTGCCTCTCTGAAAGAAAAGCAGGGACTGAATAGTGAAGTCGGTTTCTGGGGGTTAATTAAGAAGACTTTGATGCTGTTATCCGTTTCTCTGGGATATAAAATTGATATAGCGTTAGGAACCGATTGGTGTATGAGCGGCTGTATTTATTTCTGGTTGGCTAATGAAATGATCTCCATCTTAGAGAATTACGGACGAATGGGGCTGCCTGTTCCCCCTCCCTTGAAAAAGGCCATTACGGTGCTTAAACATAATCTGGGAGAAAAAGACGACAAAGACCAGGGTGAGACGAATGTCTATCGTCCGTGAGATCGTGGCTGCAGGCGGCTATTCCATCGAGAACGCCTTTATCAAACCTTCACAGTGGGTCAGACCCGCCGCAAAGATCAAGCCGTTAGGCGGAGTTATTCACTGGACAGGCAATATCCGCCCAGGAGCTGACAGCAGGGCTAACAGGAATTATTTCAACTCTAGAAAAGGTTCCTACGGGAGTGCTCATTTGATCGGCGATGATAGCAAAGTATTAGCCGCGCTGCCCTTCTTGCCTAACGAAGCTGAGATGGCCTACCATGTAGGCGCTAACCGGTATTATACACAACAATTCGGCTCTTACCCTAATGCTGCTACAATCGGTTACGAAATATGCGTGAACAAGGATGGCAGCTTTCGCGAATCATATAAACGTGCCGTCTGGACGATGGCGTATTTGTGTTTGATATATAAGTGGGTTCCCTCAAGGGATATTAAAAGACACTGGGATCTTACACGCAAAGATTGCCCGCTGCCTTTTGTCGATTTAATATACGACGATACACATTGCCACTCTAAAGGATGGACATTTGACGACGTTAAATGGATGAGAACTCATCTGCACATAGACGGCATTCAGGGAGAAGAATTATGGGACAGATATTTATTTGAAGTAAAAGAATTAACCAGTTATTTTATTGAAATTAACGGAAATATTCAAACAAAGAAGGATGAAGACAAAATGCCTCTGCAAATTAATGATTATGAGTGGAAAATGTTAAACGGGATTTGGTCCCAACGTTATAATAATAAAGAAATCTCGGACTGGAAATGGATCAGTAAAATTCGCAGTAAGCAGTTGACTAGCGGTGAGTTAGCCTTTCTAAATTCAGTCATCGCCGCCAAACAAAACGGTCTTCAGATAGAACCTGAATCTGCCGGAATGTAAAATAAACAGCTATTAGCACCCACCCTTCCCCCCAAACCCCAAAAAACCAAACCGATCGTCCTTAAGGCAATCGGTTTGGTTTACTATTAACAATTCAACTACATAACGTAAGCATTCTTTCCGCTTCCCGCGAACAGTTCAGCGCTCCTCTTCTCCCTCTTCACTGATCAGAGTAAGTCCGCAGCCCGGACACACCCTCTCTGTGGATGGCACAACCCTGCCGCAGCCGGGGCAGTTCTCATATGCTGGCTCCCCCTCTTGCGTTTCATCATGCCCGGCAGCAGCAGGCGCAAGCTCATATTTGCCTTGAATTCGGCCGTAAAGTTCCGAGACCGGAATGCCGTCGACTTCCACAACCTGCAGCTCATCCGTATACATCCACTCGATAACCCCTTCCTTTGTGCACACCGCCGCTACCGGTATTTCTCCGCTTCTTTCATGAGGAAATAATGCGCCTCCAATGAAGCTCGGACTTTCTGAATAATAGGCACCATAGCCCGTTCCTAGCAGAAGGTATACTTTTCCCGTAACTTTATGTAAGACAACCGTCGCCATAACTGTTTCCCCCTTGCAGCAAATGGTTTAAATAGCGTTAAAGCCTTATTCGTACGCGTGAGCGGGGCAGCCAAGGATAGAAGTACCCAAGTGTAATAATAATTTCAAGTCTTCTCTTCGCTACCCTCTCACTCCATCTAAATCATACGTATAGTGTGTACGTACATACATTTCTTCTACATACGCTTACAAAAGGATGCAGGTTCCGCAAACAGCTTGCAGAACCTGCATCCTTCTTCCGGTACCCTTACATTACAGCATTTTACGAATCGCTTCTCTGCCTGTCATACCCGGCAGGACGCCGAGAGCTTCGGCGGTATGGGTAACGGATTCCAGAGGAGCCTCAAGCAGTTCGCCGATGGTTCTGACTCCGGTCGCTCTTGCCGCGATAATGTTACGGTCGTTCAAACGTTCATTCAACAAACCGACATCCAGTGCTCCGCACATGATATACCCTTTATCTGTCGTAACTACCAGGAGTGTTGTTTTTGGTAATTTGACTTCAATAGCTACGACGGTCCGTCCGTCCAGTTCGATGGGTTCCACTCTCATCATGATCGCCCACATCTCCTCGCTTGGAATCACTAGGCAGTATATGCCGGGGAGTATGAATCTGTGCACGAATACATCTATAACTAAAGGCCTAATCATGATATAGTTAGAAAAGACTAGAAATCGTATGTCGGAGGTCGCATGCCAAACAACAAGAACCAATCATCGAAACAGGGCCATCTCTTCACCGTGAATATACTGATTGAGGAAGAAACGAATGGACTTGCTCTGCAAAGCCTGCTTCAGACGTTGAATGCCGCCCATTTCAAAGACTATCGCATCCTTGAGGGGATTCAACTCGGCAAGCTGATTGAGTTAAACGAACCTTCCGGCAGCAAGGAAGGCTCAGGTACTGCATCACTACCTGCAGCAGCGAACTCTATTTCAACGGAGACCAAGGTTTCTGCTTCTGTCCCGGATGCCGGAGCTAACCCCGTTCAAGCTTCTAGAACCGCTCAAGCCGGCTCATCTGATCCGCTTACATCCAATTACGAGACACTGGAGGAGAACCTGCGGAGAATCATTAAGGCGAACACTTTAATCCGTTTGTCCGTAGTTAAAGGCGCTGGAATACGACTCAGCCTGCCTTGCCGGGTTCTCAACTTTGATGAAGAGAGCGGGAATGTATCGGTGTATCACGTAGATGAGAAAAAGGTCTACTTGTTCAAATTGAACGAGATCGATAATATGTCCACTCATTGAGCGGACCCCTATATCTAAAGCCCGGATCACTGGATCCGGGCTTTTTGCTATGTACTGCGCTATACACCTTGCTTCTGCCACCATGCTAAACTTCGACATGCTGACTCGCCCGGCACGTAATTCTTCCCAGGAGCGTCCCCATCTTCTCTGCATTCAGCGGAGGACTAAACCAATATCCTTGTACTTCATGGCATTGATTGCGGTGGAGAAAGGACAGCTGTTCTTCTGTCTCTACCCCTTCGGCAATCACTTTCAGATTCAAATGGCGGGTGATCGAGATGATCGTCGCCACAATGGCAGCGTCACTCGGATCGTCCATAATATCACGGACGAAAGAACGGTCGATTTTCAGCCGGTCGACCGGGAATTTTTTGAGATAAGAAAGCGAGCTGTAGCCAGTTCCGAAATCATCGATGCTCACCTGCACGCCCAGCTGCTTAAGCTCGACCAGGGAAGCAATCGCATGATCCACATCCATGGTCATCCCTTCTGTAATCTCCAGCTCGAGGTACTGCGGAGCAAGGCCGGTATGCCGAAGGACCTCATTCACTTTGTTCTTGAGGTTATGCTGCAGAAACTGCCTGGAGGACAGGTTAACCGATATGGGTACTTTCGGAAGCCCCGCATCCTGCCAAGCTTTGTTCTGCTGACACGCCTCAAGCAGCACCCATTCCGATATCGCGACAATCAGGCCGGACTGTTCGGCGTACGGAATAAAATCTCCGGGTGAAATGCTGCCCTTCATCGGATGATTCCAGCGAATGAGGGCCTCCATGCCAATGATCTTCCCGCTCTCAATTTCAACCTGAGGCTGATAATGCAGCACGAATTCATGGCCCGCAATTGCACGCCGCAGATCATTCTCAAGCTGAAGCTTCTGCAGCGCAAAGGATCTCATCTCGGAGCTAAAGAGCACAATATCGCTCTTACCGTTCTCCTTGGCTCTTGTGACGGCCATGTTGGCCTGCTTCATCAGCGTATCCGCATCTTCACCCTCCCGGGAGAGCAGAGAAACGCCTATGCTTGCCGTCACATGCAGTTCAACCTGATCCAGTATGAACGGCTGCTCCAGCACAGCCTGAAGCTGGCCGGCCAACTCCATCGCCTGTTCCCGTCCTTCAATTTGTGTATAGAAAAAGGCAAATTCATCGCCCTCCGTTCTGGCGATAAAATCATTATCGGAAATGCACCGGGTGAAGCGCTCCCCTACTTGCAGAAGCAGCATATCGCCATAGTCGTAGCCGAAACAGTCATTAAACAGCTTGAAGCCGTCAATATCCACATACAGCACGGCCACACACTGGTGATGATTGGCAGCCAGGCGGAGCGCCCCGGTCAACTGGTCCCGGAAAAGCCGTCTGTTCGGCAGACCCGTCATATCATCGTAGTAAGCCATATGCCTGAATTGTTCATCCGCACGCTTGCGTTCTGTAATATCCTGAAACATAAACAGAAAGCGGTCCTTGTTCCCCTGATCGTCAAGAGGTACGGCCGTGGTGGTCAAATCAACCCGGTAACCGCTGCGGTGCAGGACGGACGTATCGAACACCTGCGGGGTGCCCTGCTTCATCATCGTATAACGCTTTCTGAGCGATGCCTGTTGGTCCTCGGAAATAAAGCTGTCGAATGTCGTCCCGATAAGCTGGTTCGTCGGAACACCCAGCAAACGCTCCAGTGTCCGGCTGACGCGCTGAAAACGCCCTGCATCGTCCGTCAGGCCAACCGCGCTCGGACTGTGGTCGAACAAAGTATCCAGGACATCGGACGATGGCTGCCTATTCTCCTGCTCTGCCGGGCGATCCGCCGGAAGCGCTCTACCGGCATCCTTGGCAGCGCGATAGCCGGGAACAATGGCCTGCATCCGGCGCCTATTGATCCGCTGCAGAGCCAGTGCCAGCAGCAGGGATGCGCCCAGACATATCCAGACTGCGTAAGCTTCCAGCAGCAGGCTGCCTGCAATGACGATAACCGCATAACCGCCTAATAAGACTGGTATCATAACCCCACCGCCCCTTTTGTTCGAGTTGTCCTGTTTAAGGGCAGCCTGACCCGTACCGTTGTACTTTCCCCCGTCACACTTTCAATTTCAATCGTCCCCTTATGTTCCTCCATAATTTGGCGGCTTGCCATCATTCCCAGGCCCGCTCCCTGATCTTTAGTCGAATAAAAAGGCTCACCGATCCACGCGAGCTCCTCTGGAGAAATGCCGATTCCATGGTCTCTAATCACAACATATATGTTTTCGCGGCATCCTGATGCAGGTTAATCTCCATTTGTCCGCCACCATGCATAGATTCAACCACATTTTTAAGCAAATTAATGAAAAGCTGCTTCATCTGATTCTCCGCACCCATCCTATCTGACAGGCTGTTTTGGGCAATAATCACGACTTGTACGTTATTCAGGCGCCTCCGCTCTAAAGGCGTCACTACATGCCGAATTATAAGCTCGGATCTAACCATTTGAATACCGATGTCTGGGACCTGGCCAGCTTGAGCAGCTCTGAAATAATCAGATCAATCCGGTTCAGCTCGGACCTTATAATTTCATAATAAGACTCTTCAGCTTCTGCGCCGGCCTGTAGAAATTGCATAAACCTTATGAACATGAACCTTTTGATCGCTGTCAAAAGTTTACGGATTTCTTGCGCCACACCCGCAGCCAGTTGGCCTACAGCCGACAACTTCCCGGAGCTGCGCAGCATTTCCTCGGCATTCTTACGCCCGCTCAAGTCCTTGGCAATCGCATGTATGCCCACAACAGATTAGCCCGCTACAATCGGCAAAGCACGGACCTCCATAGTTGCACACCCGCCATTTTTGCGAAAAAAAGACAGTTCAGCGGTATAAGATCGGCCAGCCATGTCTTCTTCAAACAATTTCCATGCTGCCTGCTTATCTGGAGAGAGGATAAAAGGGAGGATATAGACGCCGCGGAGATCAAGGGGTCATAACCGGTGAAACGGCTCATGGCCCAAGTTTGAGCTGACCATACAAGTGTGATGGAACGCGTGAGCGAACATAGAGTCCGATTCATGGTATTACCGATAGGCCAATTCCTGTAAATGGATATACTTTCTACACAATCCTGCAAAATTCCTGCTTATATGACGAAAAGCGCGTAAAGAAAAGAGCCGATGAGAACCGGCTCTTACTTCTTAGAGGCTGCGACAGCGAGCATAGTCCAGCCAATCAGGAACGCAACTCCGCCCAGCGGTGTCACCGCGCCCAGAATCTTGATACCTGTCAGACTGAGGACATACAGGCTTCCAGAGAACAGAATGATGCCGATAAAGATGGCCCAGCCCGCAATCTTTACAAGTCCGGAACTCTTCGGCAAACGGTCAGCCAGCAAAGCTACAACAATCAGACCCAGAGCATGCATCATATGATATTGAATGCCGGTCTGATAAACCTCAAGCATATCGGCGGAAATACGTTCCTCCAGAATATGTGCGCCAAAAGCACCCAGCGCTACGGAAAGAAACGCGTTGATGCTTCCCAGCATCAGAAACAAACGCATCATAGTCGAATTCTCCTTTTATAACAGCGGTAATCTCACTTCCTTCATGATAGCTCATTCATAAGGAAGAATCCATTACCGTCAAGGAATGTTCAGAGTCTTGACTAGGAGAGCATAACCTCTCGCCTCTTCACTTTTGCAGCCGATGCATCGTGCATCGTCTGCTGCCCGTGCATCTTATACCACGCTCCCGGACACACCCTCTGCCTGCAAATCGGCTTAGCCTCACCGACTTCCGCCAGCAGTCTTATTCGGTCTCTCCCACATCATGCTGTCCGAGGATGAGCACCTGAGGCTCCAGATAGACACGCGTTGTGGACGGCTGGTTCAGCATGTCGACTTCAATGTCGACGATTTTGGAGCGGGCCGGCTCCATTCCTTCCCGGCTGTCATATACAATCTCAAACTTCTTCAGACCCAGCGGGTGAGTCACCACCGTAGCACCTACGGATAGAGCCGCGCCCGCCACCTCGCCGTGATTAAATAACTGCTCCGACATCGCTTCATTATTCATATCGACAATCTTCACCCATTGGCAAACTGTACAGCGCATATCCAATTCCTCTCCTTTAAACCTTGATATCGTCCAAAATTCGACAAAACCTGTCCTGATTCCTTCACAGATCATGCTTGTTTTGACAAGCTTCATCAAGCCAAGAAATTCATGTCCTTTTCCGATAAAAAAAATCTCCCCGCCACTGCTGTTAAAGAGCAGCTGACAGGGAGATTCATTCACATGGACAGTTACGCTTATCCGCCGACTCATCCACTGAATCTTGGTTGCCTTGCTTATTTTGTTGAAGCGGTAGCCGCTTCCTTTTGATCATCGGGAATCTCCACATGTTTCACTTCTCTATGCGGTTCAACCTTCCGGATGAAGAACGCCAGCACCAAGGCCACTACGGACATCCAGGTTGCCACGACGAAAGAAAAGTTAATGCCGTGGATGGCTGCCTGCTGGCCGATCTCGGCCATTTTGGCCTGATTGGCCGGATCCGCCGGATTGATTTGCGCAGCCATCGCCAGCTCTTTCCCCTTAGTAGCGGCCGTGTTAGTCATGATCGAAACCAGCAGCGCAGTACCGATAGCGCCTGCTACGTTACGAAGCGTCTGCGACATGGCGGAGCCGTGGGCATTAAGACGCTGCGGAAGCTGGTTCATACCGGCCGTCTGAATCGGCATCATCAGCATGGACATCCCGAAGCTCCGGACGGTGTACAGAATGATGAGAGACGTAAAGGTCGTCTGCGCTGTGAGCTTACTGAATTCAAAGGTCGTGACTACTGTAATCAGCAAACCGATCACGGACAGCCAGCGCGCACCGATTTTATCGAAGATTATTCCCGTAATCGGCGACATTATCCCCATCAGAATAGCACCCGGGAGGAGCAAAAGCCCGGATTCCATTGGCGTAAAGCCGCGGATGGTCTGCAGATACAGCGGCAGAAGAATCATGCCGGAGAACAACGCCATCGTGATAATGACATTAATAACTGTCGTCAGGGAGTACATGTTGAATTTGAAGACACGGAATTCCAGAAGCGGTTTCTCGATAACCAATTGACGCCAGACAAACAGAATCAGAGAAACCGCGCCTACCGCCAGACACGTAAGGACGACCGTACTGGTCCATCCGTCTTTACCCGCGTCGCTGAAGCCGTATAGAATACCGCCAAAGCCCAGCGTAGACAAGATGACGCCAAGAACATCCAGACGCGGTTTGGACGTCTTGGTTACATTTTTGAGCGAGAAAGCGCCAAAGATAAGAGCAAACAACGACAACGGAATAATAATGTAGAACAAAGCTCTCCAGGAGTAGTGTTCCATAATCCAGCCGGATAAAGTCGGCCCGATAGCCGGAGCGAAAATCATCGCCACACCCATCATGCCCATCGCTTTACCGCGCTCTTCAATAGGGAAAATCGTCAGGAATACAATGGACATCAGCGGCATCAGAACCCCTGCTCCTGCCGCCTGTACAAGCCGTCCTACCAGCACCAGTTCAAATCCGGGAGCAAATCCGCTAATCATCGTTCCCAGTGTAAACAGGCCCACCGCCGACAGAAACAGCTTTCTTGTTGAAAAACGTTCAATCAGGAAAGCACTAATCGGTACAAGTACACCACTGACGAGCATGTAACCGTTGGACAGCCACTGAATCGTATTCTCGCTGACGTTCAGGTCCACCATCATACCCGGCAGGGCCACGTTGAGGAAGGTTTGGCTCAAGAGGGCAACGAAGGCCCCGATCAGGAGAGAGGCCACAATAGGGCCTCTCCTTAAATTTTTTATAGCGTCACTCATGGTCGTTATCATCTCTCACTCTCTGTAGAATGTGTATAATTTGTTCATTAATCCGAAATAACTGCTGCTGATCTTCCTCAGACAAAGCCAGCAAAGGTGTCATGTTCACTAAATGTTCTGCTTTGACTTGTTGCCAGATCACAGCCCCTTTCTCGCTTAAATTAAGAGATAAGCTGCGCCGATCCGCGTGCAGCCGCTGGCGCGTCACCAATCCCGCTTTCACCATTCTTTCCACGATCCCGCTTGTTGTACTTCTCCCAAGTTGGATGCATTCGGAGAGTTCGCTCAAACCTATATCTGGATGATCCGTCAATGCCCTCAGCACAATTAATTGAACCCGTGTCAGTCCGTGAATTTGCGCGGTTTTAGCCAGGACATGATAGAAAGCGTGATTTACTTCCCGGTAAGACTTGAAAATCTGGTGAATTCGCTGCTGCTCATTCATCCGTTCATTCACTCATTTACTCCTGCCCTTCATAACGAAAGATATGTTCATAGCCAAATAATTCGGATACGAAATATTTTAGTGTTTAAACAGTCAGAAGTCAACAATCGTTCTCTAAGTTATTTACCGCAGAATAACCAGCTAGACACTGTATTTAATGCTTTTCCCCTAGTATTCGAACATTTCTGAAAAAAATTACTAAACAAAGAAAAACCCTCCTATGGGCTCATGGAGGGAACTCCTCTAAGGAAAGCCCGATAAAAGGGTATGCAAGATTGCGTATGATAACTGAATTGCAAAAACACCTCACCTGTTCACCCAGCCGCCGTCTGCACAATAACATGTCCGTTCCAATTTCCCCCGCCGATCAATCTTCTTCCTACCGAGTCTTTCACCCGTTTTTAGTAGTCTCGTACATTCGCCGCCATCTTTTCATAGAACAAACCATATGATGATCTCAGAAAGGAGGTGGTCACTATGGCAGTTATCTTATCCACAGGTACAATCAACAAAACTCGTTCCACAAGAGCGGCACATCTGGAAATCCTCAACCTCAACTTCAGTTCAAGAACGGTACGCGTGCAGGTTATTGACTGGGATCGCCGTGTATCCTTGTTCAATCAGCTCGTCACAATCAGTGCCAATCAGAACCGGTTCGTAAGCGTTAGTCTGGCGGGTGTATCCTTCCATTACGAGATCCGTGTCACTGTTCCTTCTACTCGTAATCTGATTGTGAACACATTCGCAATAGATAACGATACGTTCACGGTTGAAAACAACAATGTCTTGCAGCAGCAGCTGGTCCGCGTCTTCTCGCCGCTTCCGGGCGTGAGCAGAACCATCAAAGCGAAAGCAATCCAAGGCGTTAAAAAGCTTCCAAAACCGAAGAAATAATTTGGCCAATCTTTAATTTGAAAAGCAACACAACAAAAAGCGGGTGTCTTCATCTAATGAGGACATCCGCTTTTTTCTGCGCTATAATCTTCGAAAAAACGCTGCCACATTCTTACTTGCTTGTATTTAATAAGATTAGAGAGTAAGCTGAAAATAAGGTAAAAACTACCATAAAAGGATGTGGAACCGTTGAAGCTGAACCATCTCAATCTCACGGTAAACGATGTTCATGCGGCCCGGGAGTTCCTGGAGAAGTATTTCGATCTGCAAACCCAGCATACACGCGGTCATTCATTTGCGGTACTCTTTGACGATGACGGGCTGGTGCTCACTTTAATGAAAGGAACCCAGGTAAGTTATCCTAAGACCTTTCATATCGGTTTCGTCCAGGAAACCGAAGAGCGGGTGAACGAGATCAATCAACGTTTAAAGGATGACGGTTACGATGTGGAGCCGCCGCAAAGAGCACACGGTTGGACTTTCTATGTCGAAGCTCCCGGCGGATTTACCGTTGAAGTTCTTAGTTGAAGTTCATATGAGGCACCCATTACATCATATTTTCAAATAATTACGCATAATACCCGCCCTGAACCGGATACTCCCCATGCTCCACATAATAATTGCGAATTTTGCGGAAAGCTCGATAAGCCATAAATTCGCTCTTCGTAGCCGAAGGCAGCAAACGCACAACCTCGCTCATGGGCGTATCTCCCGGAATCTCACCTGTTATCAGTTTGTATACATCCACTTCAAACAGTCCATCCATCTCTCTGAGACATTCGCCATATTGATAAGTAGCCAGCGTGCCGCTTACTTTAATCAGTTTGAATTCAATACAAATAGCCATTCAGAACCTCCCTCTTCAACTTCCGCACTAATGATCCTGCACACAATCTTAAACAACTACTTTAGTGTCAGTATGATGAATAAGTATATTACGGTAAAGCCGCGGCATCCACATAGCCCTGCATACTTTACCTAATGGAAGCAGCCACCCGATTTGTATAAGCCATAGAAAAAGTATGTGCAGTCATCAAATAATCGTCTCCAAGCATCATTTCAGCTTTTCTCTTCAATCAGCAGATGAGGCTGCCGCCGTATGATTTTCCTTTGACCAGAGGTTTTGCCTTACGTAAACCTTTTCAAAAGGGGATTGCCTATCCCTTGAAAGTTAACAAAAAACCCGCCAATCTCCATAGTGAAGTGCACCCCTTAGAATAGACATTGGAAAAACCCTTGGTTATTCCGATGAATTCTAAGGGGTGCATTTTTTCATGGCGCATAAGGGACAAACCTTTAAACACTATCCAGAATCATTGAAGGTAGAAGCAATTAGACTGCATGCGGAAGAAGGTTGGAGCTACAGAAAAATAACAGAGCATTTGGAGATTCATGACAAGGATCGTGTGAGGAAATGGATGAGGAAATATCGTCTGGAAGGACAAGCATCTTTTGTGGATAGGCGAGGAAATCCTTGTCGGACAGAGACCATGCAGGAACGCGATCTCCGAAGTCTTCGTCTAGAGGTGGACGTTCTAAAAAAGTGGTTGCAAATCTTGAATCGGGAGGGTTGAGGAGCAGGCATCTCGTCATCGATGAGTTAAAGGATACGCAAAGCGTTAAAGAGTTGTGTGCTTACTTGGAAGTCAGCCGAAGTGGTTACTACGCTTACCTAAAGCGTAAAGACAGTAATCCAGATCAAGAACTGAAGCAGAGGATTCGCACCATTTATGAGCAGCGTAACAAGACTGTGGGCTATCGCCGTGTTCAGGATGAATTGTACCGCCAATATAACCTTATCGTGAACCATAAAAAGGTTCTGCNTCGGGAGGGTTGAGGAGCAGGCATCTCGTCATCGATGAGTTAAAGGATACGCAAAGTGTTAAAGAGTTGTGTGCTTACTTGGAAGTCAGCCGAAGTGGTTACTACGCTTACCTAAAGCGTAAAGACAGTGATCCGGATCAAGAACTGAAGCAGAGGATTCGCACCATTTATGAGCAGCGTAACAAGACTGTGGGCTATCGCCGTGTTCAGGATGAATTGTACCGCCAATATAACCTTATCGTGAACCATAAAAAGGTTCTACGCTTGATGCAGGACCTGCGTATTAAAGCCATCATCCGCCGTAAATATATCCATCGCACAAGCTACGAAGCTGCCGTTTCGGAAGGCAGGATCGCAGAAAATCTATTGCAAAGGAACTTCAAAGCGGAAAGACCTAATCAAAAATGGGCTACGGATGTTACGCAATACCGATTAGGCGATCAGAAAATTTACTTATCTGCCATTCAGGATCTATGGAACAATGAGATAGTCGCGTACCACATAAGCCATCAGAATGACAATCCGCTGGTCCTAGAGACGTTTAGAAAAGCATTTGAAAAGCATAAAGACGTGACTGGATTGATCGTTCATAGCGATCAAGGAAGCCAGTACACGTCCCATGCTTACCACAACATGCTGCCACAGGTTGGCGCCCAAATCAGCATGTCACGCCGAGGCAATTGTTATGNTAGGCGATCAGAAAATTTACTTATCTGCCATTCAGGATCTATGGAACAATGAGATAGTCGCGTACCACATAAGCCATCAGAATGACAATCCGCTGGTCCTAGAGACGTTTAGAAAAGCATTTGAAAAACATAAAGACGTGACTGGATTGATCGTTCATAGCGATCAAGGAAGCCAGTACACGTCCCATGCTTACCACAACATGCTGCCACAGGTTGGCGCCCAAATCAGCATGTCACGCCGAGGCAATTGTTATGACAATGCCTCCATGGAGAGCTTCTTCTCTCATCTGAAAGTCGAAGCGCTCTACCCATATGATATACGATCAATCGCTGAGGCACAAAGGCGAATGGAGGAATTCATTTATTTTTACAACGAAGACCGGGCACAACGTAAACTAAACAAGCTGACTCCGGTTGAGTACCGAAGCCAGCTTGTTGCCTGAGGCTTTTTCTGATGTCCACTAAAAGGGGTCTTGACCA
>NZ_RHLK01000007.1:126868-346999 GCF_009757775.1 Paenibacillus lutrae | reverse complement strand
CCGACGTTTATCTCAAGCTGAATAGCTCAAAAATTCAATGCTGACGAGAATTTCTTCTCTGTTTAGCGTCCTGATTGCTCAAGACGTTTCAATCACTCGTTGTTCAGTTTTCAAAGGACAATCTTCGACTTATTCAGTCGTTTTTCATCTCCGCTTCGTTCAGCGGCGACCTAATTAATATAACACATTCGGCTAGTTAATTGCAAGCACTTTTTTTCGAAACATTTTAAAGTGTTTTTAACTGTTAGTTGCAAAGCTTCATTAACTTTGCTTCTTTCGAAAGCCGGAATACAAATATAACACCGTAGAGCATTAAGGTCAAGGAAAAAAAACTCCCCCTATGAAAGGAGAGCTTTTGTAGACGAAAGGTTCTCTATCGCAGCTGAATTACATCTTGTATATACAGATTTCTTTCTAAAGTCAGGTTTACAATGGTTCCGTTAATATTCACCCATGGACGTGTGGGATAAGCACGGTCGGAGAAAATAATCTCTCCTATCCGGTTGTCATTGAGCTTAACGACCGTGCCCGTATGAAAGGATGTGACCTTATTAATAAAGGTACGTACAAGTGCCGGGTCCATTCTACCAAAAGAATCTTCACTAAGCTGTTCAAGTACTAGATAAGGAGAGATTGCTTCCTGATGATGCCTGTGGTTGGTCATTGCGTGGAAGATGTCGGCTACAGCCACAACTTTAGCATACAGATGAATTTGATCGTTCTTAAGACCCAGCGGATAACCGGATCCATCTTCTCTCTCATGGTGCTGCAGGGCACTTAGCTTCACGCCTTCATTAAGGGCCGCTACAGGTTTGAGCAAATTGTAGCCATACAACGCATGCTTGCGAACCTCTTCGAACTCTGTGTTTGTAAGTTTCGTCGGTTTAGTAAGGAGTCCCGGATCGATCTTGACATTACCGATGTCGTGAAGAAGTCCGGCCAGTGCAATTTGCATCCAATCTCTCTGCGGTAAACCATGCCACTGGGCGAGCTGATAGGATGTCAGAGAAACCATAATACTATCATGGTATAAGAAATCCCTTACGTGATAGTTCCTTGGTGTAAAAGAAAGAATCTGATAATCACCTGCATCAATTAAATTCTGCAAGCAATTGCGCATTTCCAGAACCGGCAGTTCTGCATTGCCGAGTGCTAGTCCAAAAACCTTTCTCAGGAGTTGGAGCATTTTATCATATTCCTGGTCAAAAGAAGTGCCGCTGCTCGAGGCGGTTGCAGCTGAATGTTCTGTAGCAGTCCCTTCTTCTTTGGAGACAATGGATTTAGATTCGATACTCACAGTCGAAATGAGAAAAGCCCTGAGGATTTCAAGATCTCTCTCTGTCAAGATTCTACCCTTATAAAAAAGAACTTGGCCAAAACGACTGTTGATAGACTCCGCCAGCTTATCGCCAGCATTAATTTGTGAGACAGAAACTGTCCGCAAGTTCAATTCCTCCGCTTTACCTAAGATTGTCAATTTTATTGTAAAACAAAAAAGATGGGGATGTAAGTCCCCACCTCATGATTCTAACTATTAATTTTCACTTTCCGGCTCTTTCGTATCCGAAGCTGACTCTTCGCCTTCTTCACCGGCCTGCCCGGATAATTCCATTTGTTCTGCCGCTTCGAGATCAAGCTCATCTTCAGACTCCTCATCGCTTTTAGCAACATGGGTTACGGTCGCCACTTCATCATCCTCACGGATATTAATGAGGCGAACCCCCTGCGTATTACGACCCATTTCGGAAATGCCTGAAATACTTGTCCGAATCAACGTGCCGCTTGCGGTTATAATCATCAGATCCTCGTCGTTATTGACTACCTTGAGACCGACTACCGATCCATTCTTGGCTGTTACATTCAATGTCTTGATCCCTTTACCGCCGCGTGATTGTACCCGGTATTCGCCGATCGGTGTCCGTTTACCGAAGCCCTTGGATGTCACGATCAGAACGCTGGCTACTTCGTCTACGACATCCATATCAATGACCGTATCATCCGAGCCGATCTGAATACCTTTGACGCCTGTTGCTGAACGGCCCATCGATCTGACATCGTTCTCCGGGAACCGGATTGACATGCCCTGACGGGTTCCCATAATGATATCCCGTTCCCCGTCTGTGAGCTTCACGCCGATCAGAGAGTCATCATCCCTCAGATTAATGGCAATTAAGCCGCCCTTACGAATATTGATATAGTCGTCAAGCGGTGTCTTCTTGACAATCCCCTGTTTTGTAGCGAAGAAGAGATAATTATCCGGACTGAATTCCTGTACGGGAATTACAGCACTCACCGTCTCCCCCTGCTCAATTTGAATCAAATTGATAATCGGAGTTCCGCGAGCCGTACGGCTTAGGTCAGGTATTTCATAAGCTTTTAACTTGTACACCTTACCGCGATCTGTAAAGAAGAGCAGGTAGTGGTGAGTATTCGTAACAAAAAGGTGATTGACGAAATCATCCGTTTTGGTATCCATGCCCACAATGCCACGTCCGCCGCGCTTCTGGTTACGGTACGTTGTAACCGGAAGACGTTTGATATAACCCGTGTGGGTAATGGTAATGACAACATCTTCTTGAGGAATCAGATCCTCATCCTCGATACTGCCTTCACCCTTTGTGATCTCACTGCGTCTTTCGTCGCCGAAATTCTGCTTAATTTCGTTAAGTTCTTCACTGATGATTGCCAGAATCAGCTGCTCATCAGCGAGAATGGCTTTGTACTCCGCGATTTTCTTAAGCAGTTCCTCGTATTCATTCTCGATTTTCTCCCGTTCTAATCCGGTCAGACGCTGCAGACGCATATCCAGAATGGCCTGTGCCTGATCGTGACTGAGGCTGAATGTAGACATTAAGCCTTCACGGGCAAGTTCGGTGGTACGTGAAGAACGAATAAGTGCGATGACTTCGTCCAAGTGATCAAGTGCGATACGCAATCCTTCAAGGATATGCGCGCGTGCTTCAGCTTTGCGAAGATCGTACTCTGTCCGGCGGCGGATAATAATTTTCTGGTGCTCCAGATAGTGGTACAACATGTCACGGAGATTTAGAACTTTAGGCTCTCCGTTAACGAGTGCCAGCATGATCACACCGAAATTGGACTGCATAGCGGTATGCTTGTACAGATTGTTAAGCACTACATTCGGATTAACATCCCTGCGCAGCTCGATCACAATCCGCATACCATTGCGATCGGACTCATCGCGAAGATCCGTAATACCGTCGATTTTCTTATCGCGTACAAGCTCTGCGATCTTCTCGATCAGACGGGCTTTGTTTACTTGGTAAGGAAGCTCCCGCACAATAATCCTTGCTTTGTTATTATTCTCTTCGATATCCGCTTTGGCACGCATAGGAACAGAGCCTCTTCCTGTCGTATACGCTTGGCGGATTCCTTCCCGTCCGAGAATGTAACCTCCTGTAGGGAAATCGGGCCCCTTAATAGACTGCATAAGGTCCAGCGAAGTCACTTCAGGATTCTCGATCATCTGCTGAAGCCCGTCAATGACTTCTACCAGGTTATGAGGAGGTATATTCGTCGCCATACCGACAGCGATCCCCGAGCTTCCGTTAACTAAAAGGTTAGGGAAACGCGCCGGCAGAACAACCGGCTCCATTTCTTCACCGTCATAGTTGGGAATATAATCAATCGTTTCTTTGTTGATGTCGCGAAGCACTTCCATGGCAATCTTGGAGAGCCTTGCTTCTGTATAACGCATAGCAGCAGCCATATCTCCGTCGATGGAACCAAAGTTACCGTGCCCGTCTACCAGCATATAGCGCAGAGAGAAATCCTGGGCCATCCGAACCATCGTTTCGTATACAGCCGAATCACCATGAGGATGATACTTACCGATAACTTCACCGACGATTCTAGCCGATTTTTTATGAGGTTTATCCGGGGACATCCCCAGCTCTGACATGGCATATAGAATACGGCGATGAACCGGTTTGAGACCGTCCCGTACATCAGGAAGCGCACGGCTGACGATAATACTCATAGCGTAATCCATAAATGAAGTGCGCATTTCCGAACTTATATCAATCTCTACGACTTGCGAACGCATTTCTTCGGTCATGATCTATCCTCCTGAAACGTGCATCCTATGCCGGGCCTGCGCCCGGCAATCTATCCGTTCAAAATCTTAAATATCTAAATTCTTTACATATTTGGCATGCTGGTGAATGAATTCGCGTCTAGGTTCAACATTGTCACCCATCAATGTATCAAAAATCGTATCTGCATCCATGGCATCTTCGATCGTAACTTGCAGAAGGGTGCGTGTTTCTGGATCCATCGTTGTGTCCCACAGCTGAACAGCATCCATTTCACCAAGACCTTTGTAACGCTGGACGTTAACTTTCGCCCCTTCGCCGAATTCCTTCATAATCTCATCACGCTGTTTATCGTTATAGGCATAACGCGCCACTTTCCCTCGTTCAAGCTTATAAAGCGGCGGTTGAGCGATATAGACGTAACCGGCTTCGATAAGCTTGCGCATGTAGCGATAGAAGTAAGTTAGCAGAAGCGTACGAATATGCGCTCCATCGACATCGGCATCTGTCATAATAATCAGCTTGTGATAACGGGCTTTGGCAATATCAAAATCATCGCTAATCCCCGTCCCCATAGCTGTGATAATCGTCCGAATCTCAAGGTTAGACAGGATTTTGTCCAAACGAGCCTTCTCTACGTTCAGAATTTTACCGCGAATCGGCAGAATCGCCTGGAAATGACGATCGCGGCCCTGCTTGGCGGAACCACCGGCAGAGTCTCCCTCAACGATATACAATTCGCTTATGGAAGCATCCTTCGAAGAACAGTCGGCAAGCTTGCCGGGAAGAGAACTTACTTCCAGTACCCCTTTGCGCCGAGTGAGCTCCCTGGCCTTACGGGCTGCTTCTCTAGCACGGGATGCCTGTAAACCTTTCTCCACGATTCTCTTAGCAACCGAAGGATTTTCTTCAAGAAACTCCAGCAGCTTCTCCGCAAATAAAGAATCCACGATACCGCGCACTTCACTGTTACCTAGTTTGGTTTTCGTCTGACCTTCAAACTGAGGTTCAGGAATTTTAACAGAAATGATGGCTGCCAAGCCTTCACGCACATCATCACCGGAAAAGTTCGAGCCGCTATCCTTAATCGCATTGGTTTTACGCGCATAATCATTGAGAACCCGTGTCAATGCGCTTTTAAAACCAGACTCGTGCGTACCGCCTTCGTGTGTATGGATGTTATTCGCGAACGAATAAATATTCTCGGTATAGCTGTCGTTGTACTGGATGGCCACTTCAACCTGAATGTTATCTTTCAACCCCTCCACATAGATCGGCGGTTGATGAAGAGCTTCTTTGTTCCGGTTCAAGTACTCAACGAAAGATTTGATACCGCCCTCGTACATAAAGTTATCGGATGCGCCAGTGCGCTCATCCAAGAGATTTATCTCAATCCCTTTATTCAAAAACGCTAGTTCCCGAATTCTGGATTGAAGAGTCTCATAATCATATTCAGTCGTTTCCGTAAAAATCTCCGGATCCGGCGTAAACGTGACCTCTGTTCCGGTCTCATCCGTTTCACCTATAACCCGAAGATCATACTGCGGTTTACCTTGGCGATATTCCTGCTGATGGATTTTGCCTTTCACTTTAACCTTCACAACAAGCAATTTGGAAAGTGCATTTACTACGGAAATACCGACGCCGTGAAGACCACCGGATACTTTATAGCCTGAGTCCTCTCCCCCGAACTTGCCCCCTGCATGGAGCACCGTTAAAACGACTTCAACGGCGGGGCGTTTCAATTTCGCATGTTCACCTACGGGGATTCCACGACCGTTATCGATTACCGTTACACTGTTATCTTTGCGTACAATTACATCAATTCGTGTACAATGACCCGCGAGAGCTTCGTCAATACTGTTATCGACGACTTCCCACACCAGATGGTGAAGGCCGCGGGCACTGGTGGAGCCGATATACATACCCGGTCTCTTACGAACGGCCTCGAGTCCTTCAAGCACCTGAATCTGATTCTCATCATACGAATTTTGGTTCAAAGTCATACACCCTTCACCTGCTTCTACATAGTCAAATCGCTCAGTTCGTTAACAGCTGATTTGCGCGTTTCTTCAAAGTCATCGAGGAGATCGGGGAATAATACACTTTACTCTGCGTCACGACAAGCGACTTGCATTCCTCTTCGCCGATAATTTCAATCCGTTTACTTCGATTGGCCTCCGCTATGAACTGCTTGGAAATCTTCGAAGACTTCTCAATAGACAGGTCAAATATGGCGATGAGCTCCGAAGAACGTATAATTTTCTCGCCGCCTAAATGGATGAACACGATCTTCTCAACTCCTGTCGATGACGCTGCCGTTTGAAACATGAAACACGGCTGCATGGTCTAACTGGTCCAAATGAACGCTTTCGAGTCCGGTCGTTGTTATAAACGTTTGTACTTTTTTCTGAAACGTTTGAATGAGCTGGGTCTGTCTATATTCATCGAGTTCGGATAGAACGTCATCCAGAAGAAGAACCGGATACTCGCCTACCTCTTCGCGAATCAGTTCAATTTCGGCCAATTTTAAAGAAAGAGCAGTCGTTCTCTGCTGCCCCTGGGATCCGAACGTTTGCACGTCTTTGTCGTTAATGCAGAAAAGAAGGTCGTCCCGGTGCGGACCGATCAGGGAGACGCCTCTTCGCATTTCTTGTTCTTTTATCTGTGATAACTTTATCATAAATCGGTCCAATAAAACAGATTCATCTTCAAAGTGCCCGTCCCCAAAGGAAGGAGCGTATTCTACACGCAGAGATTCTTTTCCGTTCGTGATCCCCCGGTGGATCTGCTCCGCCCAGCTTTGCAGTTTCTTTATAAAGCTTTGACGCTTTTTCATAATTTTAACACCAAAGCTTGCAAGCTGTTCATTCCATACGTCCAGCATAGCGCTGTTAGCCGTCGAAGGCGGGAATGACTGTTTGAGGAGATTGTTACGCTGCACCAGAATTTTCTGATACTGCGTAAGGTCGTATAGGTAGCTCGGGTATACCTGGCCGATCTCCATATCCAGAAACCGGCGGCGGATTCCGGGACTCCCCTTCACGATCTCAAGATCTTCGGGAGCAAACATGACTACATTGAGCGCGCCGATAAACTGACTCAGCTTTTTCTGCTCCAGCCCGTTCACCTTGGCCTTCTTCCCTTTTCCTGAGATCGTCAGATCCAGCGTACTCGTCCCGTACCTGCGCTCCACCTCGCCAAAAAGTCTCGCATGATCTTCCTGCCACTCGATCAGCTCTTTATCCTGATGGGTACGATGTGACTTAGTTAGCGCCAGAACATAGATCGATTCGAGCAAATTCGTTTTCCCCTGCGCATTCGGACCTACAAAGATGTTGATATTCTGATCCGTCGAGATTTCCACATGTGGATAATTCCGATAATGATTGAGCTCGAGCCGTTTGAGAAACAATTGGCTTTCCTCCTGCGTTTTGTCGCCTCGCCTATTCCCGTCCCACGGCAAATTCGCCGCAGCCTTCTACCGTTACTTTATCCCCTTCATAAAGCTTACGGCCGCGGCGATTCTCGTCCAGTCCATTTACTTGTATGCTGTTTTCCTGCAGGAAACTTTTGGCCTGCCCGCCGGATTGGATACAATCGGCAAGCTTAAGAAACTGCCCCAGCGTAATGTACTCCGTTCGTATTGTGACTGTCGTCATGTTAGTCTCCTTCGTTCGAGTAAATTAGTTCGTTGTCCGGTATGGAAGAATAAGCTGCAAAATGTTCTCCTGATCTTCCGGACGGATAATAATCGGCTGCATAGCTCCTGTAAATCCGATATGAATCCGGTCGCTGTCGAGCACCTTTAGTGCATCAAGCATATATTTGGAGTTAAACGAAATGCGCAGAAGCTCCCCGTTAATTCTTTGCAATTGCAATTGCTCCGTCACTTTACCCAGTTCGGAGGAACTGGAGGAGACTTCGATGGTTTCGTCCTCTTTCATGACAAGTTTTACGATGTTCGTTTTGTCTTCACGGGACAATAAATAAGCACGGTCGATTGCATCCGCCAGTTCCTTGGTTCCAACAACGAGTTCTGTCTGGAAAGTTTGCGGAATAAGCTTGGAAGTATCCGGATAGGTGCCGTCGAGAATGCGTGTATAGAACAAAATAGCATTCATTTTGAAAAGAACCTGGCTGTCGGAAATAACGATATCGATCAACGTATTCTGATCCGGCAAAATTTTGCTGAGCTCGTTAAGCGTACGTCCGGAAATAACGATCGGATTGAATTTCTGATCGGAATCCAGTTCGAGGTTGATTTCCCGGGAAGCCAGTCTGTGCCGGTCACAGGCGATAAATTTAAGTTTGTTATTGGCGATCTGCCACAGAATACCTGTCAAAATAGGTGTCGTTTCGTTCGTAGACACGGAGAAAGAAGTCTGCTTAATCATCGTTTTGAGCAAATCACTTGGAATACGAATCGTACGGCTTTCCTCGATTTGTGGAAGGAGCGGGTATTCTTCCGGATCAAGTCCCATAATCTGCACTTCGGAAGAACCTGAACGTATTGTGGTTTGAAAATGGTCCTTTACCTCAATTTCGATTGTTTGAGACGGCAGTTTCCGAATCATTTCCATGAAAAATTTAGCTGGAAGTACAACGCTTCCCGGCTGAAATAGTTCGATGACTTTTAATTCGGCGGTTTCAAAGGGCATAAAGCTTTGGATGGAAATATCCGTGTCGCTTGCCGTTAAGGTTACACCTTCATGCGTAGCGTCTATTTTGATTCCGGTTAGAATCGGAATGGTTGTTTTACTGGAGATGGCTTTGGAGACATGTTGAATGGCTTCATTCAGATAATCTTTTAGGATGGTTAATTTCATGGTTTCACTCCTGTGGTTCTAAATTCTTGGCGGACTGCATACCCTTTATATAATACCTTTTTTTTATTAGTAATAGTAGTAGGGGCTCTGGATATGTGGATATGTGGATGAAACCCAATTAAAACAAGCCTATCCACATGTGCATAGTTTGTGCATAGGCTTGCAGGTTTACGAGGACGGATTTTTGATTTTTTCGGTCAGGCTGTGGATAATCTTGAACAGTTCCTGATCGACTTTGAGCGCTTCACTTATTTTCTCGTGCGCATGGATAACCGTGGTGTGATCACGGCCGCCGAATGCTTCACCGATTTTAGGGAGTGAGAAATCGGTCAATTCACGGGATAAATACATCGCAACCTGCCTTGGAAAGGCAACGGCTTTGGTCCGTTTCCGCGCTTTGAAGTCCTCCATTTTGAGTCCGTAGAACTCCCCGACTTTCTGTTGAATATCATGCATCGTAATGACACGCGGCCGGCTCGAAGGAATGATATCCTTGAGCGCTTCAGCTGCCAGATGGGTCGTAATATCCTGATTCGTTAACGAGGAATAGGCGACAACACGGATCAGAGCTCCTTCGAGCTCGCGGATGTTCGTGTCGATTTGATTGGCGATGTACACCATCGCTTCATTTGGTATTTCCAGATTCTCTGCCTTGGCTTTCTTGCGCAGGATGGCAATCCGAGTTTCCAGATCCGGCGGCTGAATATCGGTAATAAGACCCCATTCAAAGCGGGAACGTAGACGATCTTCCAGTGTAGGGATCTCTTTGGGAGGTCGGTCACTGGAAATAATAATTTGTTTCCCTTCTTCATGAAGAGCATTGAATGTATGGAAGAACTCTTCCTGGGTCTGTTCTTTGCCGGCGATGAACTGAATGTCGTCAATAAGCAGCACGTCAATGCTTCTGTATTTGTTGCGGAATCCTTCGCCTTTATTGTCACGGATGGCGTTAATAAATTCGTTCGTAAATTTCTCGGACGAGATATACAGAACGCGTGCGCCAGGATTGTGCTCCAGCACATAATGCCCGATTGCGTGCATAAGATGGGTCTTTCCCAAGCCGACTCCTCCATACAGAAACAGAGGATTGTAAGCTTTGGCCGGCGCTTCCGCAACGGCAAGCGAGGCGGCATGGGCAAAGCGGTTGCCTGCCCCAATGACGAAGGTATCAAACGTATAACGGGAATTCATCATGTGATGAAAGATTTCTTCCTGGGAAGGCGCAGCAGCGGTTTTCGTGACTTCCGGTGTCGCAGCTTGAACCGAGACGGGTATCTTTTCATCGGATTCATTAATGAATTTGACTTCCACTTGCTTACCCAGATATTCATAAATCGTCGTACTGATCATTTTGGCATAACGGCTTTCGAGCCATTCTTTGGCAAAATTGTTCGGTGCACTAATGACGACGGTAGAATCCGTAAATACGGTAGCCCTTGTGGATTTGAGCCATGTGTCGAAGCTCGGTTTGCTAAGTTTTTTTTGTATGATAGACAGGACTTGCTGCCATGAGTCGGTTGTATGGCTATCCACAACAGGTTCACTCCTTTAAACAATAAAAAAGACTTGCGGGAAGGGCCATGTCGCCTTGCATCATGTCAAATACCACAAGATCTTGTCGATTCTTATCCACACGAGTCAGGTTATCAAGAAGAGACTTGCTTGAATAGAGGGAAAATTGTTCACAATGTTATCCACAGGTTGTTGATAAACGAAGATTTTCAGGAGAATATCCACAACTGAAACAATACTATATTAGCAAATGAAAGACTGATTATCAACGCAATGTTTTAATTTATCCACATATTCAACCCCTTGTGTAAAAAAATTGTCAACACCACAAGATATTGTTGATAAAATGTTTACTTTCGACAAGTTCTGCATAAGAGGTCGAAAATGTTGTACACAGCTTGTTAGGGTGAGGGAGAGAGGAAGCATAGACCTTGACTTTTAGAGAACTTCTGTGCTTTAATTGTAAAAGACATTTTTAGGAGTAATATCCTCAGGGAGGTGCAAATAAATGCGTCCTACGTTTCAACCAAACAACAGAAAGCGGAAGAAGAATCATGGCTTCCGTACAAGAATGAGCACGAAGAACGGCCGCAAAGTGCTGCAAGCACGCCGTCAAAAAGGTAGAAAAGTACTGAGTGCTTAATCGGCAGGCCACTTGACGTGGTCTTTTTTTCTGGATTTTTATAGGTTTAAGAGGATTTTAAACGATTAAAGGGCCTTTTCCTGGTGAAAACTAGAGAAGAGGTTGTCAATAGAAGCGCCATTGTTTGGAGTGCTTGCCGTGGAAAAGAAATTACGATTAGCCAAAAGAGAAGATTTTCAAAAGGTGTACCGCTACGGAAAATCAGCGGCAAATCACCAATTCGTACTCTATTATTTACCCCGGCGCGAGCAGGAGCATTTCCGGCTCGGTATTTCTGCCAGCAAGAAGATTGGAAACGCCGTCATTCGAAACCGGCTGCGCCGGCTTATTAAGGAAATTGTCCGTTTGAATATGGAGAAGTTTCCGGGAGGCTACGATTATATCGTGATTGTGCGTAAGCCTGCGGTTGAGATGGAATACAAAGAGATGGAGAAGAGTGTCGCCCATGTTTTTAAAAGAGCGGGCTTGCTCCGTAAAAACAACTAATGTAGGCTGTGCTCCGCAGCCGTTTATTTTGTGAGCATTTATTTCCTTGCTGTGACAAACTATGGTATAGTTTATGGTGGAATAGAAAACTGGGAGGACCTCAATTGATTCGTCGAACCTACAAATATACGCCACTTTTTTTGCTGCTGTTACTATTGACGGGTTGCGGAACGGCACCAGGCTCATACGCACCTTTAGATCCGGCTACAGCAGGCTTCTTTACGAAGTATTTTGTCATCCCGTTGTCTGATCTCCTTGATTTCTTCGCAAAATCATTGGCTGATTCATATGGTCTGTCTATTCTAATCGTGACCATTATCATCCGGGTCATTGTTCTGCCGCTGACGCTGAAACAGTACCGCAGCTCCAAAGCGATGCAGGCGATCCAGCCCGAAATGACCAAAATTCGCGAGAAATTTAAGGATAACCCTCAAAAGCAGCAGGAAGAAACCATGAAGCTTTTTCAGAAAAATGGCGTAAACCCGCTAGCAGGCTGTTTCCCAATCCTGGTTCAAATGCCGATTTTGCTGGCGTTGTATCAGGCGATCATCCGTAACCCGAATATTTTCAGTCACGAATTCTTATGGATGAAACTCGGCGTTCCGGATCCGTACTATATTCTACCGATTTTAGCAGCCATCACCACGTATCTGCAGCAGAAGATAATGGCTAAACAAAACCCGATGAACAAGCAAATGCAGACCATCATGATGATTTTCCCGGTAATGATCTTCGTCATGTCCATGAGTTTTGCATCTGC
Organism: Paenibacillus lutrae; assembly: GCF_009757775.1. Taxonomy (GTDB): domain Bacteria; phylum Bacillota; class Bacilli; order Paenibacillales; family NBRC-103111; genus Paenibacillus_F; species Paenibacillus_F lutrae. The sequence goes on along the minus strand of NZ_RHLK01000007.1, from coordinate 334,714 downwards.
GTTACCTTTATACTGGGTTTACAGCAATATTTTCACCATCGTTCAGACCTACTTCTTGTACGGTCGGACTCCTAAAGAAAAAGGTGGACAGGCTGCATGAAAAAAGTGATTGCGACGGGTAAGACGATTGAGGATGCGGTTAAATCCGGTCTTGCGCAGCTTAATACAACGCAGGATCGGGTGCACGTCAACGTTCTGGAGCAGCCGTCTAAAGGTTTTCTTGGATTAATCGGCACAAAAGAAGCAAAGGTAGAACTTGAGAAGATCCCGGATCCAATTGAGGAAGCTGTCTTATTTCTTGAAGAGCTCTTTGATTCGATGGGCCTGGCTATCTCCATTGACCAGAAGCAAACAAAAGATGCCCATATGTTTAACTTAAGCGGATCCGAACTCGGAATACTGATCGGTAAAAGAGGACAAACTTTGGACGCGCTTCAATATTTGGTCAACATCGTCGCAAATCGGTATTCGAATGCGCATATCCGTATTCTCCTGGATGCCGAGCAGTTCCGTGAAAGACGGAAGCAGACGCTCCAGGAACTCGCGAACCGGCTTGCAGGACGCGTTACCCGTTCTAAGAAGGATCTCATCCTTGAACCTATGAACGCACAGGAACGCAAGATCATCCATTCCGAGCTGCAATCTCATCCTTCTGTCAAAACTTACAGCAAGGGTGAGGAACCGAGTCGTAGAGTTGTAATTACGTTAAGATAACTTGCTGCAATGACCCTGTAACTTCTAGGCGTCATTGCTTTTTTTCATACTATGAGCGGTTACCGCTCCGCTTACGGGGTGTTTATTGATGATATCTGATACGATTGCCGCTATTGCCACTCCACTGGGAGAAGGAGGCGTAGCGATTGTGCGTGTTAGCGGGGATAAAGCTGTCGAGCAGGTGGAACATGTATTTCGTTCTAAGACCCGGCTGACAGAAGCCCAGACTCACACGATCCATTATGGACATATAATTAACCCGAACACAGGGGATAAAATAGAAGAAGTTCTGGTAAGCGTCATGCGTGCGCCGCGTTCATTCACAACCGAAGATGTGGTGGAAATCAACTGCCATGGCGGAATTGTTGCAGTCAAAAGAGTAATGGATCTCCTGCTGGAGCAAGAGATCCGTGTAGCGGAACCTGGTGAATTCACCAAGCGTGCCTTTCTCAATGGACGGATAGATTTAACGCAGGCGGAGGCAGTTATCGATCTAATCCGCTCCAAGTCGGACAGAGCTTTTCAAATGGCGCTCAAGCAAGTGGACGGCAGCTTATCCAAATCCATCGGAGACCTCCGATTTCAGCTTGTGGAGCTGATGGCGCACATTGAAGTAAATATTGATTACCCGGAGCATGACGTTGAGGAAATGACGAATGCTTTTATTCGTGAGCGCTGCGTTAAGGTGAGCACTTATATTGATGAGCTGCTGAGAACGGCAGAGCATGGGAAGATACTGCGTGAAGGTATTGTAACGGCTATTATCGGCAAGCCGAATGTCGGCAAGTCCTCTTTGCTTAACACGCTCGCGCAGGAAAATCGGGCGATCGTCACCGATATTCCAGGGACGACGCGTGACGTTATTGAAGAATACGTCAATGTAGGTGGCATTCCCCTGAAGCTTCTGGACACAGCAGGCATCCGTGAGACAACGGATCTGGTCGAACAGATCGGCGTAGAGAGATCTAAGACCGCGCTCAGTGAAGCGGACTTAATTCTGCTTGTTCTGAACAGCAGCGAGCCGCTAGATCCGGAAGAGCTAGTCATGATTGAAGAGCTCAGACAGCGACAAACGATTGTGATTTTGAATAAGACGGACCTGCCTAGTCAAATTGACAGGGAAGGGATAGCCAGTCAATTTCCGCCTGGACGCGTCGTAGCGTTGTCTTTGCTGGAAGGCAGCGGGTTAGCTGACCTGGAGAAGGCAATTGCCTCGATCTTTTTTGAAGGAAAGCTGGAATCTACGGATTTAACTTATGTCAGCAATGTGCGCCATATCGGCCTGCTTAAACAGGCCAAAGGTTCACTGCGTGAGGCTATGGAAGCTAATGATGCGTATGTACCGATTGACATGATACAGATTGATATCCGGGCTGCCTGGGAGCACCTCGGCGAAATAATAGGGGATTCGGTTGCCGAATCGCTGATCGATCAGATTTTCTCTCAGTTTTGTCTTGGGAAATAACAGATTCAATGAAGGCGAGGAGGATGTACAAATGAGCTATACAGCTGGTAATTACGAAGTAATTGTTATCGGCGCTGGTCATGCCGGCGTTGAAGCCGCTCTTGCGGCAGCCCGGATGGGTTGTGAGACGCTGCTGCTGACGATTAACCTTGATATGGTGGCGTTCATGCCTTGTAACCCATCGATCGGCGGTCCTGCCAAAGGTCACGTGGTTAGGGAAATCGATGCATTAGGCGGAGAAATGGGCCGTAATATAGACAAGACTTATATTCAAATGAGAATGCTCAATACGGGGAAAGGCCCGGCCGTTCATGCGCTGCGTGCACAGGCGGACAAATTCCTGTACCAACATATGATGAAAGAAACGATTGAAAAAACACCAAAACTGACGCTGCGTCAGGGAATGGTAGAAGAGCTTATCGTTGAGGACGGAGTTTGCAAAGGTGTTATAACGAAGTCTGGAGCTATCTATAACGGACAGGCAATCGTATTAACTACGGGAACGTATCTGCGCGGCAAGGTTATTATGGGCGAGCTGATGTATGAAAGCGGCCCGAACAACCAGCAGCCATCCATCCGTTTGTCGGAATCGTTAAGAAGTCTTGGTTTGGATCTGGTTCGTTTCAAAACGGGAACGCCTCCGCGTGTCCATAAAGATTCCATTGATTTCTCCAAGACGGAAATTCAGCCAGGTGATGAGAATCCGAGATTTTTCTCCTTCGAAACGAAGGAAAGCTTGCGTGAGCAGCTGCCGTGCTGGTTAACCTATACCTCGGCCGATACGCATCAGATTATTAGTGATAATCTGCACCGAGCACCTATGTTCTCGGGTGCTATTGAAGGTACCGGACCACGTTACTGCCCGTCGATTGAAGATAAAATCGTACGTTTTGCGGATAAGCCGAAGCATCAGATTTTCTTGGAGCCTGAAGGTCAGAATACATCCGAATACTACGTTCAAGGACTATCGACCAGTATGCCGGAAGATGTGCAGCTTCAAATTCTGCGCTCGATTACAGGTCTGGAAAAGGTGGAAATGATGCGTACCGGTTACGCTATTGAGTATGATGCGGTGACGCCTACACAGCTCAAACCAACACTTGAAACTAAGCTGGTCGAGGGTTTATTTACAGCCGGCCAGATTAATGGAACTTCCGGATATGAGGAAGCGGCGGGTCAAGGCATCATGGCGGGTATTAATGCCGCTTGCAAAGTGCAGGGCAAAGAAGAGGTTATTCTGGATCGTTCGGAAGGATATATCGGAGTTCTGATTGATGATCTCGTAACAAAAGGAACACCAGAACCATACCGTTTGCTAACTTCCCGCGCGGAGTATCGTTTGCTTCTCCGCCACGATAACGCGGACCTTCGCTTAACTCCGATCGGGTACAAAGTGGGACTGATTCCTGAGGAACGGCATCAGCGTTTCCTTGAGAAGAAGGAGCAGATCGAGCAGGAGCTTAAGCGCCTGAAGACAACGAAGGTGCGTCCTGAGCCGGAGATTCAAGCGATTCTTGAAGAAGCAGGCTCCGTACTCCTGAATAATGCAGTTGATCTGCTTACTCTTATGAAGCGTCCGGAGATTTCTTATGCTCATATTGAGCGCATGTCACCTTCATCCATTGAGCTTCCTGAAGAGGTTAAAGAGCAGGCGGAGATTCAGGTGAAGTATTCCGGGTATATTGAGAAACAGCTTTTGCAAGTTCAAAAGCTTAAAAAGATGGAGAAAAAGAAGATTCCTGACGATATTATCTATGAGGAAGTTCACGGGATTGCAACGGAGGCCAAGCAGAAGCTTGCCAAAATTCGTCCGGTATCCATTGGCCAAGCTACACGTATCTCAGGGGTTACACCTGCAGATATCTCTATTCTGTTAGTGTACTTGGAACACTACAACCAAGTGACTGCTTCAAGAGCATAGAAAGGACCTTGACTCTATGGATACTATTCAACACCAGTTTCAGGAACAACTTCTGCAGCGTGGACTCACGTTGTCGGAAGTACAGCTTAGTCAATTTGAGGCCTATTATCAGCTGCTTGTGGAATGGAACGAGAAGATTAATCTGACAGCCATTACGGAACGCGATCAGGTCTATTTGAAACATTTCTATGATTCACTTACGTTAGCCTTTCATGTGGATATGGAAAGCGTAGTTACGATGGCTGATATTGGTTCCGGTGCCGGCTTTCCCAGTATTCCTTTAAAAATTGCTTTTCCTCATATACAAGTTACAATTGTAGATTCGTTAAATAAACGCATCCTCTTTTTGAACGAACTGGTGCAAAGGCTGGAACTGAGTGGAGTGAAATGCGTACATGCCCGGGCGGAAGATGCAGCCCGCAAGCCGGAGCACAGGGATCAGTATGATCTTGTTACAGCACGTGCTGTAGCTCGTCTCAGTGTGCTTAACGAATTGTGCTTGCCTTTTGTCAAAGTGGGAGGCTTGTTCGTGGCTATGAAAGCTGCGGATGCTGAGGATGAGTTGAAAGAAGCACAATACAGCATCCAGTCGCTCAAAGGCAAGCTTAAGCAGGTCGATCGAATGGAACTTCCAATAGAGAAGTCCATCCGTCATTTTATACAAATTAGCAAAGCAGCTGCCACTCCAGCCAAATTCCCTCGTAAAGCGGGGCTGCCTCTAAAGCAACCGCTGATTCGGTAGATGTTTCACGTGAAACACTACCCGAAGTAAATTCTTGAAAGGGGCTTCTTCCTGGCAGGAAAAATGAGGATGCTGCCGAATATGTACTATAGCAGAGTATTATATGCATTCTCTATGTGATAAGCATAGAGTGATTAGTACGGGGGAGTATGCGACCCTTCTTTAATTCTTGGTTTCCATATAAAAGGAATGGGTGAATGCCGCAGCTTTGCGTTGCCCTTCCTCCAAAATAACGGGGAAGAGTTGGGTGGTATCATATTCATGAAAGAGCAGCTGTCAAAACTTTTTGGTTTTACGGATCGAAGCAATATGGATGAAGTGAAGAACATTCCCGTTCAAAATATCAATCCGAGTCCGTATCAGCCAAGAACGATTTTTGATGATGATCGAATTGATGAACTTTGCCAAACGATCCGTACGCATGGTGTTATTCAACCTATCGTTGTTCGTGTTCGTAACAGTGCTTTTGAATTAATCGCGGGTGAGCGCCGTTTAAGAGCTGTTAAAAAGCTCGGACTTGACACGATCCCTGCGATTGTTCGTGAATTTAATGATTCCCAGGCCGCATCCATTGCTCTTATTGAGAATTTGCAGCGCGAGGGGCTTACTGCTATTGAAGAAGCGGCTGCTTATCAGCAGCTTATTGAGATGCATGACCTTACACAGGAAAGTTTGGCACAGAGACTTGGGAAGAGCCAATCTACCATTGCTAATAAGATTAGACTGCTTAACTTAAGTGAACCTGTAAAAATTGCTTTGATTGAACGTAAAATAACGGAGCGTCATGCACGGGCTCTGCTTTCTTTGGATCAAGAGGAGCTTCAGTTGAAGATACTTGAAGAAATCATGGTCAAAGAGCTTAATGTGAAACAGACGGAAACCCGGATTCAATTTCTCAAAGAAGCTACGAATATCAAGAAGAGCAAGAGAGTATCGTTCTCCAAAGATGTTCGATTAGCATTGAATACAATCCGCCAGTCCGTTGAAATGGTTGCGAGTTCAGGTTTGAATATTAATACAGCTGAGCAGGATCATGAAGATCATTATGAAATCATAATTAAAATACCTAAGCAAGCTGCAAAATAGATAACAAGCATAATCCTCTAATTAGTATGAATGTCGATCCTCTTCCAGGGATGAGACGTTCCAGCTGGTTAGAGGTTTTTTTATTAAGAAGCGCTTGAACCTAGTAAATCTAGGATCGAAATGACTAATCCATGTCATTCTGCCAAGTTTCATCAAATTGATGACACAATCTTGCATTTTTATTAGAATTCGCTCTCCTTCTTATGGTAATATAGTAGTACTCTCTTTTTTTAACTAATAGAGGGGTTTAAGGTAGTGGGGTGAATGATTTTGTCCAAGACAATTGCAATTACAAATCAAAAAGGCGGCGTTGGAAAGACAACGACATCAGTTAATTTGGGTGCGTGTCTGGCTTCGCTCGGCAAAAAAGTACTGTTGGTGGACATCGACCCTCAAGGTAATACAACGAGCGGAATTGGCGTCAATAAAGCAGATGTAGAAAACTGCATATACGACGTATTAATTAACGATATTCATCCAAAAGACGCCACTGTAGAAACCAAAATACCGAATTTGAGCATTATTCCCGCAACTATTCAATTGGCCGGGGCGGAAATTGAGCTGGTACCTACCATTTCACGTGAAGTCCGGTTGAAAAAGTCACTTCAACTAGTAGAGCACCTGTATGATTATATTCTGATTGATTGTCCACCTTCACTAGGTATTCTCACGATCAATTCGTTGACCGCTTCTGATTCTGTTATTATCCCGATTCAGTGTGAATATTACGCGCTAGAAGGATTAAGTCAACTTTTAAATACCGTGCGACTTGTGCAAAAACATTTAAATACTTCGCTGCAAATTGAAGGCGTTTTACTTACGATGTTCGATGCGCGTACTAATTTGGGCATTCAAGTTATTGAAGAAGTGAAAAAGTATTTTCAGCAAAAAGTGTATCAGACGATTATCCCTCGGAATGTGCGTCTTAGTGAGGCACCAAGCCATGGGCAATCGATCATTACGTATGATCCGCGATCCAAAGGTGCGGAAGTATACTTAGAGCTTGCAAAGGAAGTGATTAGTCTTGAGCAAACGACTAGGTAAAGGGCTTGGAGCGCTGATTCCCGAACTCGAAATCGGTGAAGAAGACAAGGTTATCGAGATACCTTTGAATCAATTAAGGCCGAATCCCTATCAGCCTCGTAAACATTTCAATGAAGATAGTATCCAGGAATTGGCATCTTCCATTAAGGAACATGGTGTTATTCAACCTATCATTGTTCGTACGGTTCTAAAGGGCTATGAAATCATCGCAGGTGAACGTCGTTATCGGGCTTCACAAGTGAGCGGCATGGCTACTATTCCAGCTGTCGTTAAGAAACTATCCGATCAGCAGGTTATGGAAATCGCGCTCATTGAAAACGTCCAGCGTGAAGACCTTAATGCGATGGAAGTGGCGGTAGCTTACCAATCTATTATTGATCAATTTTCTCTTACTCAAGAGGAACTTTCTGTAAAGGTAGGGAAGAGCCGCTCACATATCGCGAATTTCCTTAGATTACTTCATCTGCCCGAGTCCATTAAGCAGCATGTTTCACGTGGAACATTATCTATGGGACATGCGCGGGCCATTGTGGGCGTGAAGGATGATAAAGTCAAAAAGGAATTGACTGAATCATGTATGAATGGCCAATGGAGCGTTAGGCAATTAGAAGAAGAAATTAAACGTCGTGAAGAATTGGGATCCGGTACGGAAGACAAGGAAAAGCAAAAGGCAAAAGATAAGAAGAAAGACCCGTACATTCATCAGTTCGAAGAACAGCTGCAAGATCATTACAGAACAACCGTAAAAATCAAACATCAAAATTACAAAGGTAAAATTGAATTGATGTATTATTCCAAAGACGACTTGGAACGGTTACTGGAAATGCTGCAGGGACAAAGTTCTTAATGTAATCATGAATATCCCATAGCATACGAATCCTGGTCTTGCTCTAGATAGTGAGCATAGGATGGTATGCTATCTTTGTGAGGAGGATACAGCGATGACGAAGCCCGTCCTTTATTTTGATAATGCTGCATCCTCTTGGCCGAAACCTCCTGAGGTTGGGGAAGCTATGCTTCGCAGTATTCATGAACATGCTGCTAATCCCGGAAGAGGCAGTCATAGGATGGCGGTGCAGGCTAGTCGGGTTATTTTTGAAACGCGTAAGCAGGCTGCCAAGCTTTTTGGAATTAAAAACCCGAATGATATTGCTTTTAGCTCGAGTACGACCGAAGCACTTAATCTGGCGATTAAGGGACTGGTAAAAGAGGGAGAGCATGTCATTTGTACCGGAGTTGAACATAATTCAGTTCGTCGGCCCTTAGAATTTTTGAAACGGACTCAAAAGGTTCAGTTGACCTATTTGGAGACAGATTCAAGCGGTATGATTAACATAGACCAGTTGAAAGATTGTATCCGTAAGGAAACGGCTCTAGTGGTCGTCAACCATAGTTCGAATCTGCTAGGAAGCATACTCCCGCTAGAGGATATAGGACAGTTGTGCAGAGAGCATGGAGTTCCGCTGCTTGTAGACGCCGCACAATCCGCTGGGACGGTTCCTATTCACGTAGAGCGGTTTGGTATCGATCTGCTGGCTTTCCCGGGCCACAAGGGACTCCTGGGGCCTCAAGGAACAGGCGGGCTGTATATCCACCCCCGAATTGAGCTGGAACCTTATCTGCATGGGGGGACAGGAAGCCAGTCGGAAGCGATAGACCAGCCTACAGTCAGACCGGATCGCTATGAAGCGGGAACTCCGAATACACCTGGTCTGGCAGGTCTGAATGAAGGATTGAAATTTGTTCTAAAGACGGGCGTGGAGAATATCCATGCTAAGGAGTGGAAACAGACGCAGCGAATTATGGAGGGCTTGGAGAGTATCCGTGGTATTCGTCTGCTTGGTCCTGCTCTTGGAAAGGATCGTACGGGGATTGTTTCGTTCGTACTAGCCGGTATGGATGCCTCTGAAATTGCATTTATTCTAGATCAGCATTATGGGATAGCGGTAAGAGCGGGGTATCATTGTACTCCGCTTGCGCATGCGACAGCTGGAACTGCACAGACCGGTGCAGTCCGTACGAGCCTGGGTTATTATACAAGCGATGACGAAGTGGATGCTTTAGTAGAAGCAGTAGCGGAAATCGCCGAATCGGCAATATTGTAGGAATGAGCGGTTAGGGAATCAGGCGACAAGAAAGCAGAGGGGAAGAAGAAAGAACATGGCTGAGAACAACATCGGACTGCCGGTTGAACCGATTTTATCGGTTCTTTGCTTGCTTGTTTTGCTATTGTTTATAGGGTTGCTTGTCTTGTGGATCAAGCTAGGGAAGCTGCGCAAGCAATATAAAAAGTTGATGAATGGTGCCGGCGATGTTAACGTTGAGCAGCTTCTGGTGAATATGCAGCATCAATTGGATGAGCAGCATGTCTTGCAGGGCGATATGTCTGAGAGACTCAATACCGTGAGTCAATCCATCAAACGGATGAAATCCAAAGTCGGCATTCACCGCTATAATGCTTTCTCTGACATGGGAAGTCAGCTAAGCTTTACAGTAGCCATTCTAGATGAATATGAGGATGGCATTCTTATTACAGGCATTCACAGCAGACAAGACACGTATATTTACGCGAAACCGGTTGAAAAAGGAGATTCTCCCTACTCACTTTCGCCCGAGGAGAAGGAAGCCATTACTCTGACATTAGGGCAGAAGTAGGCGAAACATGCCGGACTGTATAAAGAGCCTGATGAAGAGATGATGCAATGACATCGGACATATTCATAACAAGACTCAAACGGGTGTTCTGAAGTACAAAGTATTCCATGAAACCGCCCACATTTACGATACCCGTAACATGAATATCTCCAACAGCAGGCAAATCTTTGTTGACACCTGCACCGGGTTTCAGAGGGCCATGGCCTACCTGAATCGAACCGACACTGGAAACTTGACCAAGGCAAGCATCAATGGCAACGATAAAAGGCTGACGATGAGAATCCCCTATGGTTGTAAGGGTATCGGCCAAATTGATAGCATGGACAGGTTCATCCAGTGTTCCATACAGTGAATAAGAATGATTACCGCGCTTTTTTAAATTACTGCCGACTAGAGGACCTAGTGAATCGCCCGTGGAACGGTCCGTACCGACACACACGATTACGATAGGTTGATAGGAAGGCAGTTTTTTTAGAATAGAGGTGAAATAAGCGGCCAGCATCTCCGGTGTACGGTTGTCTGAATGAGGCAATTTAATGGAAGCAAGCTTGTTAGCGGGTTTGGCTGGAATGCCGAATGGCTTCATAGGGGGATCCCTCCGGGTTCGTCTTTATTCAGCGTTTACGGGTGTTAAAAGTTTTTACTAGTATACGGAGAATACCTGGAAAATATACGCAGTCACTAGAAGAAGTAGAAAGAAGAAGATTCCTATGCCAAGGGGAAACGGGGGGAGAAATGGAAGAGATGCTGCTGATTGCATTTGACTCTACTCAACAAGCACTTAGAGCGGAGATGCTGCTTGAATATGCAGATATTGAAATTGATTTATGCCCGACGCCCAAAAGCATAACGGCGGGTTGTGCTTTATCTATTCAATTCCCAGAGGCTGACTATGACCAGGCAAGCTCTATACTTCAATCGGAGCAAGTCGAAATCAGAGGCATTTATTTCAAAAGGGATAGTGAATATGTTAGGATGAAGGAGTAAGGATGGTGGAATGATGGTGAGTATGTGGCACAAAGTCGCAGTGGTAAATGAACTAGAGCAAACTCAGCAGAACGTGACGAATTTCTTGGATGATCTAAAGAAATATTTGTTCGATTCCCAGCAGTTGGTTAGTTATGGGATGACTCTAATCGGAATTATTCTGATCTATGTTTTATCCAGATTTATCATTCGTATTTCCAGTAAATTGGTTATTCGTATGATGCAGACACGGGAAAGAAGTCCGCTTAAATTTGATCCGAGACGGACGGCAACCATAGGTAAACTGATTAATAACTTGATTTCTTATGTGGTCAATTTTATTACGATCTTATTGATCCTAGGCCAGGTGGGAATAAATCTGGGGCCTATATTGGCTGGTGCAGGGGTACTGGGACTTGCGATAGGTTTCGGAGCGCAGAGTCTCGTAAAGGATGTTATAACCGGATTCTTTATTATTTTTGAAGATCAGTTTGCTGTCGGGGATGTTATTCAAGTCGATGCTGTCCGCGGAACCGTCGAGCAGATTGGAATCCGGGTAACACGGCTGCGCAGCTGGACGGGGGAAGTTCATTTTATTCCCAACGGTAACATTAAGCAGGTCACGAACTTTTCGATCAATAATTCATTGGCGATTGTGGATATTTCGATTGCATACGAATCAGATATCGATAAGACAGTCGAAATTTTACAAAAGACAGTAGATGAAATTGCAGGTACTAACGATAATATCGTCAGTGAACCGAAGGTGCTGGGTATCCAATCTTTGGGACAATCGGAAGTCGTTATACGCACGATCGCGGAATGTAAGCCTAATGCACAGGTTGATGTACAACGGCTTCTGTTCGCACAATTTAAGAAGCAGCTGGATGCGAATGGAATTGAAATTCCATATCCGAAAACCGTTACGTATTTCAAAGGGGAAAGGGGAGCCATCTAGCCCATGGAGAAGAAGCAATTTGACCTGGGGGATATTGTCCAGATGAAGAAGCCGCATCCCTGCGGGACGAATGAGATGGAAATCATCCGGATGGGGATGGACATTCGAATCAAGTGTGTCGGCTGCAAACACAGCGTGTTGGTTCCACGTGCTAAATTCGAAAGCAAGCTGAAGAAAGTGCTTCGTTCTGGCATGCAGCAGCCCTCGAATTCTGCGGGAAATGGAGTGTCAGGCATCTGACGCTCCTGCTGCCGAAGGAGATGATAAGTGACCTTCGCCGCAGGGAGAATTGACAGATAACCTCAGGAGACAGGCAAGTGTAAGCTGCTCAATTTGCTACTTGCGGACATGCTTATGCGTGTGCTACAATAAAAAATGTTCTCGATACGGAAAGGTACCCAAGAGGCCCAAGGGGGCTGACTCGAAATCAGCTAGGCGGCGCAAGCCGTGCGTGGGTTCGAATCCCACTCTTTCCGCCATACATACACACACAGACGGTCCCGTTGGGGCCGTTTTTTTTATTTCTTTTTGCTTGCAGGAAATTAAAGCGGTTTGGTTTTCAATCAGGTTTTGAAGATAATGCAACAGATGGCCGGTACCAATAGAAGAATACAGGGTTCGCTGGATAAAAGCTGGTGCTCTTTGATTTTCACATTTCTTTGAAGCAAAATGCAGCATGTAGTGTTAATATATTCCTGTTAGGGGAAATCTGGTTTGCATTTGAGGTGAGAGTTGTGAAAAATTATTACCCTAAAATGGCGATATGCTTAATAAGCATATTTTTAATACTATTTGTGGTAGATTCTTTCATTCTCAACGGACTTTTATTACAATGGGGCACATTAAATAAAGAAAAGCTATTCTTGAATAATCAATGGTGGAGAGTAATAACATCACCGTTCTTCCATACTGGAATAATACATATTTTGATTAACAGTCTAGCAATTTATTTCACCGGAATACTGTTAGAATCCAAGATAAGAAGTATTTGGTTTTGCTGGTCTTTTTGATAAGCAATATTTTAGAGCGAATGATTTTTGCCTTTGCGTTTTCGCCTATCTCATCTATTGGCAGCTCCCCTGGAATATTTGGATTAATTGGTGTCTTGCTAATATACTGTTGGAGAGATCGAGAATTTTTTAAACATGCGAAAAATCGAGGGTTGGCGTTTCTGATCGGATATTCTATTCTCGGAAATGTTATTGGTTTAGTTACGATAAGTTTTTTGTACATGCGGTGGGCTTTATTATCGGAATTGTACTAGGAATTGCATTGAAACCGATTTTTGAATTCGGTATTCATACAGGGAACAAAGAGATGAGTAGAATTGGTAAGTAAAAGCAGTAGAGTAGGCGGCGCAAGCCGTGCCTGGGTTCGAATCCCAATCTTTCAACATACATACACAAAGAGACGGTCCCGTTGGGGCCCGTTTTTTGTATTGAATTATGCAAATTCACTCTGTAAAAAAAGTAAAAATGTGGTATTCTGATTAGTGAAGGAGAGGATGATAATGATAAAGGGTAAACTAGTCGCATCTATTATTATTACGACTATATTTATGGGCAGTCATGCAATGGCTTCTGCCAGTTCTTTTACCAACAAAGATACTTCTAATTGGGACTTTCCAAGCAAAACGGGATTAGAAGCGGCAAAAGTTGAAAATAAGATTCTATTTACTAATACGGATGTTCAGTGGAGTGCTGATCAACTCGCCAAACTTCAAGATAACAGAGTGGATCCGCAATTTATTCCATCTTTTACTTACCAGGCTGACCAAGATGACTTAAGATCGAAATTAATGGTTACAAATATGCCGGGAGCGAAATTTACGAGGAAAGATGCACAATACGGTATAGGGGAAGAAATTCAACTGTCCGTGTTAAAAACTTCAGATCTCGTTAAAGATAAATCTTATTTTTTTTATACAACTTGGCTGAATATGTTTGACAGTAACCCTAGTGTTTCTTTGATTACGCAGCAAAGGTTTGCACAACCGAATGGAACCATGAATGACATTCCTAAAACGTCCGACATAATTTCAAAGGTTTCTTTAAAGGAAGCGGCCACGCTGGATAAAAAATATGAGCGGCTATATCTTCCGAAAGATTTTGACAGTGCCTTTAGGCAGTATTCAAAAGATACCAAAGAAACTAAGGTGAAGAGCTATTCGCTTATTGATTCCAAAACTAAATTAATTGAATTTAAGCAGGAAGCCGATAAAAAATTAATTTTTACGCCCGATTCTACAGAAGTACAATTCGCCATTACTTTCGACAAATCTAAGTTTATCACTAGCACCTACATTAATAAGATTGTGGAAGAAAATAACCTTAAGATTTCACAAATCTATGCAGCAGGGCTAAAAAATAATAAAGAGGAATTGACTATAAGCTGGTTCGATACCAGCCTGGAACCTATGTCTTTACTGGAATCGAATAAACCTTTATCCACTAGTTTTACGATAACGGAAATAGAGGGTACGGCCAAGGTTGGGGACTTAATTAAAATTTGGAATCATAGTACGGTGGATGTAATCGAAATCGAAGACAAGAATGGGGACAGACCGACAGGAGTTCATTGGTTGAATAATCTTTACGACCCCAAAAAATAAACAAACAAGTTGTAACACCTTGGGGACTCGAGCGGTCTCCAAGGTGTTTTAGCATGTCGATGAGAAAATATCCCCTCGTAAGCAAGGGGATATTTTTAGTGCTCAGAAAGCATGGAGACTGAAAATACACGGTCCGCGATTCATACGAGATTAGACTTATGCAGCTTCACGTTTGCGTCTCTTGCGGACGAAGGAGAAGCGGTCGATCGCGTACCCGATGGCCCCCCAGGAAGCTACTGTCAGCAGGTATATGATCATCATTTTACCCATGGATATCTCGTACACATCCGTGACCAAGGGGGCAAACCAGGCGGGCACGCTGAGTGAATAAAAGAGCAGGTACAGCGAATCCAGATTATGCCCGTAATAATGAATGAGGCAGAGAACGACTCCAAAGACAGTGAAATAGAAGGTGAAGGCCAATGATTTCATGCGGGTCGAGCCCCTTTGCTATTGATACAGCCGCTTCCATTTGCGGTTGTGGTTTTGTGTGTCGGGAAATGAGTCCCCCTTCTTCAAGTGGACGATCTGAGGGTTGTTAATGCCCATATGGAAGGCATTCTCGCCGATTTCAATGTAGCGGCCGTCATTAGGCGCTGTGTCACCCGGTACAAACTGTGATTTTTCACCCATCCGATTCACCTCCCCAAGAGTTTAGTGCTGTTAGTATGTCCGATCCTGTCCGAAGAATGTGCAACTCAAATAATTGAAAAATCTTGTCATGGGGCGGGGGAGCCTTCATCTATGATATATGCGCAAATTTAGGGGGACAAGGGAAGGAATAGATGACGAGGCAGCCGGGAATGCTTCTTAAGCGCACATATTGTGCAGAATATTTCAAACTCATCTTTACTTTACTTGTAATGGGATGGGCTATCTGCTATAGTATTTAGGTGCGAGTTTTGTGTTTTAAAATGATTCTCGTCCTTGCTCCTAATCAGAATTAGGAGCCGCTTAGTCCAAAAGGAGGTGACAAGCATGCGCAAATACGAAGTGATGTACATTATTCGTACAGACATTGAGCAAGAACAAGTTCAGTCTACTGTAGAGAAGTTCCAAGGCATTATCACCAACGGTGGTGGCGAAATTACGAAGCACGACCTGATGGGTAAACGTCGCCTTGCGTATGAGATCAACAAGTTCCGTGATGGACACTATGTACTCGTACATTTCAACGCAGAACCTGCAGTTGTAGCAGAGCTTGATCGTGTAATGAAGATTTCCGACGAAATCATGCGTTACCTGATCGTTAAAGACGTAGCTTAATCAGACAGACGTGTAAGTAAGGAAGCATCGGAGGGATGAAAGTTGTTAAACCGTGTAATTCTTATCGGCAGACTGACTAGAGACCCTGAGCTGCGGTACACACCAGCAGGTGTGGCTGTAACCCAATTTACCTTAGCGGTGGATCGGCCGTTCGTGAGTTCGCAATCGAAGGAACGGGAAGCCGATTTCATACCTGTTGTAACTTGGCGGCAGCTTGCGGAAACTTGCGCCAACTATCTACGCAAAGGCCGTTTGACGGCTGTGGAAGGACGCATCCAGGTACGCTCTTACGACAATAATGAGGGGCGTAAAGTTTACGTGACTGAAATTATTGCCGACAATGTACGTTTTCTGGAATCATCTAATTCCGGCAACCGTGAAGAGGGTTCATACTCCGGCGGTTCGGGCAATGGATATAGCGGCGGAGGTAATAGCAACAGCGGCCGGAATACTCGGGACCAACAGCAGGATCCGTTCCTCGACGACGGGAAACCGATCGATATATCCGATGATGATTTGCCATTCTAAGTAGAAAGGACTGACTTCAATGAGCGAACAACAAACAAACAGCCGTCCGCAAAGATCGGAAGGCGGTGATCGTCCAGAGCGTTCGGAGCGTAAATTCACTCCACGCCGTGGTAAAGGCGGTAAGCGCCGTAAAGTTTGCTACTTCACAGCAAACAAGATCACTCACATCGATTACAAAGATATCGATACGCTGAAGAAATTTATCTCCGAAAGAGGCAAAATTCTGCCTCGTCGTGTGACAGGTACTTCCGCGAAGTACCAGCGTATGCTGACAACTGCAATTAAGCGTTCACGCACAATTGCATTGCTGCCTTACACTACGGAGTAGTTCGTATAGAGAGAAGACAGCCGGGAAACCGGCTGTCTTTTTTTGTGCGCATAAATAAAAGAGCGAGGCTTCTAAAGAAAAGGCCTAAAACAAGTAAGTGTTGGTATGAGAAGAATTGTGGATAGATGGGAAGATTAGACAGTCCACAGGAACTTTACTACAATGAAGAGAAGCGGCAAGGGGATATGTGGAGAACTCGCAGGATAACTCCCTGGATAAAGTTATACACATGTGGATAAATGAATCACCAGGATTATCTACAAAGTTATAAACAGAAGGGGATGAACGATGTAGAGTGGAACAAGCAAAATGCGGAGCACTATATTTGGGAAGTATTGCGACGGCTGGTTTCTTCATAATGAGGGAGAGGCAATCTCCAGAGCGAGCAACAACGGAGATCGGTTTCTAGTAAAACAGCGCTTTCTAAAGGAAAATTGAAGCACGGAAGCACGGAATTGGAGTGCCCGGGTAAACACAGCGAGGGCACTTTTATGGTATAATCGAATATAAAGCCTTGATGGGGATAAGGGGAGGAGCGGGCATTGTCCAATAAGGAAAGAGAGGTTGATCTCGCCAAGCGGGTCAAGGTCATTGAATGGCTCAAAACCGAAGTCGTGGATCAGGTGGCGCACTTATTAAAGGGCATATGGGAAGGCAAGCAAGCCAAAATCATTGACAGCCTTGCCAGTCTGATTTCATGCGTGTATATACTTGGCAGACGGCTTGGAGTCTCTTTTCGAAGTTTAGATGAAGCGATCATGGATAAAATGAAAAAGCATAGAGAAGAAGGTCACCAGCTCGAGGATTGGTATGGCGATATCTCGGCTCTGGAAGATCATCTTCGTAAGAGGTGAACGCGTTGAAAAAGCAAAACTGGCAGTTCATCGGCTGGAGTCTGCTGTATGTACTCTTCCTGCTGTCTTTTATGACTCCGTATTTATTATTTACGTTCAGCTTTATCATGATTCCGGTGCTGATCCTGTTCGTGAAGCTGGATGCCAAAAGATTTACGGCTTTCTATGTAGGTTGTCTGCTGATCGTAAATCTGCTGCTCGGATGGACAGGGTTCGTGGTGCTCGCCATTTCGTTATTCCTGCTTCCGCCGGTCATTGTCATAGGAACTCTTTATAAGAGGAAGGCTCCCGCGAGAACGGTATTAACTTACGGCACGCTGACATTCCTGGCGCAGCTGCTGCTTACGCTCGTGATCGGGTTTATCTTCAAGCTGAATTTTATTGCCAAATTCAAGTCTTTGATGCTCGAGTCCATGAACAACATGCAGTCGACCTTAAAGGATGTTATGCCTAATGTAAGCGACCCTGAAATTTTAGGAGACTTTCTGGTTCAGGTTATA
The DNA here is from genome assembly GCF_009757775.1 of Paenibacillus lutrae. Taxonomy (GTDB): domain Bacteria; phylum Bacillota; class Bacilli; order Paenibacillales; family NBRC-103111; genus Paenibacillus_F; species Paenibacillus_F lutrae. Next base: position 317,076 of record NZ_RHLK01000007.1, on the reverse strand, counting down.
CCGCTTTATATGATCGTTTTTTCACTGTTTTTTGTAGGTATTACGCATATTGTCGGACGCTGGATCCTGAACCGGACCGGTGAGAATATTCCTGGCATGCCGCCTGTACGGGAGTGGAGGCTTTCGAGATCTTTCGTATGGCTCTATCTTCTGGCGTTTATTGGCGGAATGTTATTTCAATTCTCGGCTGACTCCTTAATGTCTACGCTTCTAGTAAATATTATGCCCTTGTTAATGTTCGCTTTCGCTGCGCAGGCGATCTCATTCCTTGCGTTCATGGCCCATCATAAAGGCTGGGGTAAACTTCTACCGGTTGCCGGCACGATCGCTCTGATCGTCTTTATGCCCCTTCTTCTGGTATTGTACAGTTTGCTCGGCGTGTTCGATGTAGCTTTTCCCCTTCGGGAAAGGTTCTTCAAATCTAGTTAAGGGTCAGGGGAGAACAAATGCCGAAATTCCTGTCGAAACGTTGGCATGGACAACACATGGTATGGACTTTTGCGCTGCTCGGCGCATTAACGATTGTGCTGTTTTTATATGAATGGGTGTTAGGGATAGCCGCTTTACTTGCTTCGGGATCTATCCTGTATTTTTCTTGGAAAGCGGAAAGTGCTTTTCGTCATGATTTAAATGCATATTTAGGCACCATCACCCATCGGGTCAAAAAAGCGGCGGGAGATGTGATCTCCGAGCTGCCAATCGGGATGGTTCTATATAATGAAGACAAAGAAATCGAGTGGCACAATCCTTTCGTGGCTAAATTAGCTGAGAAGGAATCGGTAATCGGAGATTCTCTGGAAGAAATCTTCCCGTCCTGGAAGCAGGGCAAAGAAAAGGAAGAATCGTGTGAGGTGGAGCATGACGGAAGGGTCTACAAATTCTTTCACCAGTCCGAAGAGCGGTTACTGTATATACTCGACATTACCGACTACAACCAGCTGCTCCATAAGCACGAAGAAAGCAAAATTGCGATAGGTATCGTCTTAATGGATAACCTGGACGAAGTAACGCAGGGGATGGACGATCAGACGCGCAGTATTATGCTGGCGCGGGTAACGGGCGAGATTACGGAGTGGGCCCACCGCAATGAGATTTATCTGCGCAGGACCGCATCCGACCGTTTCCTGATTCTGATGAATCAGAAGTCACTCAGTAAGCTGGAGCAGAACCGCTTCGATATTCTGGACGAAGTAAGGGACCTCACGATGGAATACAAGCTGCCCCTCACGGTCAGTATCGGGGTCTCCTCCGGTATTGAGGATCTGGAGGAGCTTGGACGTGTCGCCCAGACGAGCCTGGACATGTCTCTGGGCCGCGGCGGCGACCAGGTGACGGTTAAGGCCGGCCAGCGTATTTCGTTCTATGGCGGCCGTACCAACGCGGTAGAGAAGCGTACGCGGGTCCGCGCGAGGGTTATCTCTCACGCGCTGAGAGAGCTCATTAAAGAGAGCGATAAGATCGTGATCATGGGTCACCGCTTCCCGGATATGGACTCTATCGGCGCTGCGATCGGCGTGCTGAAGGCGGTCCAGCTCAGCAACAAAGAAGGCTACATCGTCCTCGAGGGCGTCAATCCTTCGATTGAGAAGCTGATGACGATGATCGCCGAGGACGAGAAGCTGAACCGGTGGTTCATTACACCGGCCCAGGCGATGCAGATCACGACCCAGCGGACGCTGGCGGTCGTGCTGGATACCCACCGCGCTTCTATGGTGGCGGAGCCGAAGCTGTTTAACCTGACTCACCGGATTATGGTAGTCGATCACCACCGGCGCAGCGAGGAGTTCTTCCATGATGCGACGCTCGTATACATGGAACCGTACGCTTCCTCCACATGCGAGCTGGTGACGGAGCTGCTGCAGTATTTCAACGACAAGATTTCGCTTGATGTCCTTGAAGCGACCGTCCTGCTGGCCGGTATTGTCGTGGATACGAAGCAGTTCAGCCTGCGGACCGGTTCAAGGACCTTCGAGGCGGCATCTTTCCTGCGCCGCAACGGCGCGGACCCGACTATCATCCAGAAGATGCTGAAGGAAGATTTGGAAGCTTATATCGAGAAGGCTACGATCATGAAGCATACGGAAATGCTGTATGAGCACGTGGCTTTGGCCGTAGGCGAGGCGGATCACAAATATTCTCAGTTGATGATTGCGCAGGTGGCTGATACCTTATTAAATATGACTGGTGTATTTGCATCCTTCGTCATCTGTGTAAGACCTGACGGATTAACCGGTATCAGCGCGCGTTCTCTCGGTTCTATGAATGTACAGCTTGTCATGGAGCGTATGGGAGGCGGCGGGCATTTAACGAACGCAGCGACTCAGCTTGAAATAAGTCCGCAGGAAGCGGCTCTGAAGCTGAAACAAATATTAGAAGAGATAGAGCAAGAGGAGGGGCTTTTCGAATGAAAGTCGTATTTCTGAAAGATGTTAAAGGACAAGGCAAAAAAGGTGAAATCAAAGAGGTTTCGGAAGGTTATGCAACAAACTTCCTGATCCCCAGAGGCTTGGCTGCGGCAGGTACGGATTCTGCGGTAAAGAAGGTTGACCAGCAGAATAAGGCGGAGCAGAAGCGCAAAGAGCAAGAGAAACAGGAAGCGGAAGCACTCGGTGCCAAGCTGAACGAAACAACGGTAACCATCCGTACGAAATCCGGAGAAGGCGGCCGCCTGTTCGGAGCCATTACGAGCAAGCAAATCGCGGAGCAGCTTGAGAAACTGGGCTACAAGATCGATAAGCGTAAAATCGTACTGAGCGATCCTATCCGTACTCTTGGCGTAACCAAGGTTCCTGTGAAACTGCACACCGAAGTGACTGCGACAATCAGTGTTCAAGTTTCGGAAGAGTAAAGTCGTGCTCCGGCAGCAAGAAAATATGAACGGAAGAACAGGTGAAAGAACATGAACCAAGAATTGTTCATGGATCGTGTTCCGCCGCAAAATATCGAAGCTGAACAAGCGGTTCTTGGCGCGATCCTGTTGGATAGCGATTCACTGATTACCGCGATGGAGCGGATGGGGCCTGACGATTTCTACCGGTCGTCACACCAGCGTATTTTCGAATCGATGATCGAACTGGCGGAGGAAGACGAGCCGGTCGATCTCGTGACGCTGACGGCGAGGCTGCAGAACAAGCAGCTGCTCGAAGAGATTGGCGGGGTCGCTTATTTGTCCGAGCTCGCCAATGCCGTCCCGACGGCAGCCAACATCGATTACTACGCAGCTATCGTCGAAGAGAAATCGATGCTCCGGAGGCTGATCCGGACCGCGACACAGATCGTGTCAGACGGCTACGCCAGTGCTGAGGATGTCGGCCTCATGCTCAGCGACGCGGAATCCCGCATTCTGGAGATTTCGCAGCGGCGTAATTCGAACGGTTTTATCTCCATCCGGGACGTCTTGATGGACGTCTTCGAGCGGGTAGAGTTCCTGTACTCGCATAAAGGGGGATCAACCGGAATTCCTTCGGGGTTTAACGACCTCGACAAGATGACATCCGGCTTCCAGCGTTCGGATTTGATTATCGTGGCGGCCCGTCCTTCTGTCGGTAAAACTGCTTTTGCGCTGAATATAGCGCAGAATGTGGGTGTGCGGGCCAAGGAAACCGTCGCGATCTTCTCCCTGGAGATGGGCGCCGCACAGCTTGTCCAGCGGATGATCTGTGCGGAGGCCAATGTGGATGCAACCCGGATGAGGTCCGGTTTCCTCGAAGGGGACGATTGGGAGAAGCTGACGATGGCGATAGGCTCGCTGTCCGAAGCGGACATCTATATCGATGATTCCCCTTCGGTCACCGTAACCGATATCCGCGCGAAGTGCCGGCGGCTGAAGCAGGAGCGGGGACTCGGGATGATCCTGATCGACTACCTGCAGCTCATTCAGGGCCGCGGTAAAGGCGATAACCGGCAGCAGGAAGTATCCGAGATCTCCCGTACGCTGAAGCAGATTGCCCGTGAGCTGAATGTGCCGGTTATTGCACTCTCCCAGCTCAGCCGGGGTGTCGAGCAGCGGCAGGATAAACGCCCGATGATGTCTGACTTGAGGGAATCCGGTTCCATTGAGCAAGATGCCGACATCGTAGCTTTCCTGTACAGGGATGATTACTATGACAAGGAATCGGAGAAGAAGAACATCATCGAGATCATTATCGCCAAGCAGCGTAACGGCCCCGTAGGTACAGTGGAACTCGCGTTCCTCAAAAACTTTAATAAATTCGTCAATATGGACAGAGCCCATCAGGAGCTTCCTGCAGGTTGACAATATCCGAACAATCATACTGTACTCAGTATGATTGTTCGCGTTTTGTTTGACTTTGCTACTTCTGACTGCTACACTAAAGCAGTATGCTAAAAAGCAGCAAAATGATGTGGCGAGAGTCACTTTACGGAGGTAATACAGAATGTCAACAGTGGTTGTAGTCGGAACCCAATGGGGAGACGAAGGGAAAGGGAAAATCACGGACTATTTAGCGGAGTCCGCGGAAGTGGTCGCCCGCTACCAAGGCGGCAACAATGCCGGCCACACCATTCTGATCGAAGGCAAGAAGTACAAGCTGACGATGATACCGTCCGGTATTTTCAATCATAATAAAGTTTGTGTCATCGGAAACGGCATGGTCCTTAATCCGGCTGCGCTTGTGGAAGAGATTCAGTATATTCGCGATAACGGATTTTCTGCAGATAATTTAAAAATAAGCGACCGGGCTCACGTTATTATGCCCTATCACCTTCTTCTGGATCAGCTTGAGGAAGACAGCAAGGGCGATAACAAAATCGGAACGACACGCAAAGGCATCGGCCCTTGCTACGTGGACAAAGCAGCCCGCAACGGTATCCGCATCGCGGACTTGATGGATGCGGCCGAGTTCGAGCTTAAGCTGCGTCAAATCGTCAAAGACAAGAATACGCTGCTCAAGCAAGTATACGGTCATGAAGGCGTAGATGCAGACGCGATTCTTGCCGAATACCTGGGCTATGCAGAGCAGCTGCGTGTATTCGTAACCGATACTTCGGTTGTGCTCAATGATGCGATTGACGAAGGCAAACGCGTGCTGTTCGAAGGCGCACAAGGCGTTATGCTCGACATCGATCAAGGCACGTATCCGTTCGTTACGTCTTCGAACCCGACTGCCGGCGGTGTATGTAACGGTTCCGGCGTAGGTCCGACGAAGATCAACCAGATCATCGGAGTAGCCAAAGCTTACACGACCCGTGTCGGCGACGGGCCTTTCCCGACCGAGCTGAAGGACGAGATCGGCGACATGATCCGCGAGACGGGCCACGAGTACGGCACCGTAACAGGACGTCCGCGCCGCGTCGGCTGGTTCGATAGCGTCGTGATCCGTCATGCGCGCCGCGTCAGCGGAATCACCGGCCTGTCCCTGAACTCAATCGACGTGCTGACAGGTCTTGAGACCGTCAAGATTTGCACAGGCTATAAGTACAAAGGCGAGGTTATCGAGCACTATCCTGCAAGCCTGAACGTGCTTGCGGAGTGCGAAGCGGTGTACGAAGAGCTGCCGGGCTGGAGCGAAGATGTCTCCAATGCGAAGACGCTGAGTGACCTGCCGGACAATGCGCGCAACTACCTCGAGCGTGTCTCGGAGCTGACGGGCATTCCAATCGCGATCTTCTCGGTCGGACGCAACCGTGAGCAAACGAACTTGATTCGCCCTGTTTACGCTTAAGATTCGAATTAAGCCAAGTCTCCCCCAATGCCGTTGTTAGCGGCGTGGCGGGAGGCTTTTTTTGCGTGTAAAAAAGAAGGCGGGGGGTTGGTTGAAAGTTACAGGATTTAAAGAACTTAAAGAATTAAAGAACTTAAAGAAGCGGTAAATGCCGAAGAGGGGCTTTCAAACCCCGTAGTATTTGTAAGCCCCAAGGAATCTACGCCAATAAGTAACTCACTAGTCCCCAGGTTGTTTTCCATCCTCCAGCCTCTTATTTTTTGACACCACTCGATTGATTTGTTGCTAATTCGTCCATACTGGTTCATAGAGAGAGACGAAACTAGAAGCAACAAGGCGGTGGATGAAGATGAAATGGATAGGTGTGTTGAGCAAGTGGGCAGTGGGTGCCGTACTGATGTCCTTTTTGTCCATATTTACGACGTATGTAGTGGTAACTACGATGGTAGACGAGGTGCTGAAGCATTTTCAGCTGCCTCCGATCGGAGCGAAGATCGGCTTCCCGCAAATTGTAGGTAAACTGGGGGAACAGATAGGACTGGGCAAACCCGGTGCGAATGCGGGCGCTTCCGTCAACGAGCGGGTGGAACGGATTGCCGCGGGCTCGCCTTCGCCTTCGCCATCACGGGCTCCGAGCCCTGCCCCGACAGGCGCCTCGCAGAGCACATCGGGCAGTGTAAGCGGCGGGACGGAGGCTCCCGGCCAGCAGCCATCCGCTTCACCCGTGCAGGGAGGCGTATCGCCGCAGCCTACGGGAATGCCCGATGCGGTGGCGGTCATGGGTGAGCTGAAGACAGGGGAGCCCCCTGCCGGCGGGACGGGAGCGGACAAGAAGGACGTCGTCGTCTCGACGGAGGACTTTTCCAAGAAGAAGGATTCGCTATCCGGTACAGACAAGCAGAAGATCCTCTCTATTCTGATCGCGAAGCTGCCTTCCGAAGAAGTTCAGAAGCTATCCAAGCTGGTGGAAGACGGCATTACGGCTGAAGAGTTGAAGGAAGTAGACGGCAAGATGAAGCAATATTTGAGTAAGGAAGAATACGAGCAGCTTTCCGTGATTTTGAAGAAATATGGAAGTTAAGAGTGTGCTGAGACAGGGAACCCAATGTTTTCCTGATGGCTTCTAAACCCCCTTTCCTGCACGGTTTATCTGTCTTGTCCGCGTCATTCCTAATAGTGGCAACCTATACTTTTCTTGAAAAGTCGGGACGGGTTGTGTTAAATTATTAGGGGAGTTTATACGGTGATAGAGTTTGAGACTCCTTAAACGAGTTTAAGGGGTATTCGCCGCATCGTACAGAACAAAGCGGACAAGGAGAAGATTATGAGAGGTTCTAAGGGAATAGATTGGGCCCGGAAGCTTTGGAAACAAAGTAAAGCCCAATGGCAAAGCTTGACCAGTAAACAAGCAGAACCGACGTCCGTCCTGAAGGATAGCGCTGCACCCGGACGAGGTAAATGGTTCTTCCTATATAGCATAAGTTCAATCGCATTGATCGGAACTTTAACGATAACCGGCCAGGATTACGTTGAAGCGAATCTCGCAGATATTTATCCGGTCAAAGTCGGGCAGGAAACGCTCGGTTATGTGAGCAGCCCGGAAGTCCTGAAGGAATATACGGCAGACCGTGAGCAGAAGCTCGCCAAGCAGTATCCGGACGTACATATGATTCTACCCGAACTAGAGCAGTCAGAGCCGGAGAGAGCTTTCCGCCAGAAGCCGGATGACAGCAAGGTGCTTGCGCTCTTAGACGAGAAGCTGAAGCCCGTTGCAAGCGGTGTTGAGCTGGTCATTGAAGGCAAGACATTCGCGATTGTAAAAGATCAGGCGACAGCGGACAAAGTCCTGGCCGAAATCAAGAAGCCTTATGAGCAGAAAGCGAAGGATAGCAGTCAGGTGGCTGTTCTATCCGCAGATACGGCCAAGCCGGCTTCGACGACGGTCGAGAAGGTAGAGTTCGTGCAGAAGGTGGAGACGAGCGATGCGCTGGGAATCCAGCCTCAGGATGTCGTTAAACCGGACGAGCTGATCGCGAAGATTAAGACAGGCGGCGTAGAGCCGACTAAATATACGGTGCTTCCAGGTGACTGCGTTTCTTGTATTGCCGAGAAGCTGAGCGTGCCCAAGCAAGTCATTTATGACAAGAACCCTTGGATTGTAGATGATCAGATTCGTGAAGGCGATGTACTCGATCTGACTGTGATCAAGCCGGCCCTCTCGGTTAAGACCGTGGAGAAAATGGTAGAGAATCAAGATGTCCAGTATGAGACCGAGGTCATTACCGATGATACGGTCAAAGAAGGGATTGTCGAGACAATCTCCCCGGGTAAAAATGGACTTAAACAAGTTACGTATGAACTGACTAAGGTGAACGGCCAACTGGTGGATGAGAAAATTATCGGGGAAGAAATGGTCGAGAAGCCCGTACCGGCTAAGGTGAAAAAAGGAACCAAGGTTATTCTCGGGGAAGGAACCGGAAGCTTCGCATGGCCGGTCGTGTCGCATTCCATTACCAGCACCTTCGGCACACGCTGGAACAAGCTTCACAAGGGACTCGATATTGTAGGGAACCGCGCCATCGTGGCGGCGGATAACGGAAAAGTGGTATCAGCGGGTTATAAATCCGATTACGGCTATTATGTACTTATAAACCATATGAACGGGTACGAAACGATGTACGCGCACATGAGTAAAATCGAAACCACTGCGGGAACGATCGTCGAGAAGGGTGAGCAAATCGGGGTAATGGGCAGTACCGGCGATTCCACCGGGGTCCATCTCCATTTTGAAATCCACAAGAACGGCGGCCTGGAAAACCCGCTTAAATATTTGAATCACTAGGGCATTTTTAACAGAGAGATACCGCTTCCCGCAAGGGAGGCTGTGTCTCTTTTTGCTTAGAGGTATGTTACAATAAAAGGGTATGGTTTCTTAGGTGAAGGACAGGTGATAAAGGTCATGTTCGGCACAAATGGTAAAATTCTCGTCGTCGACGACGAACAACCGATTGCGGATATACTCAAGTTTAATTTGGAAAAAGAGGGCTACCAGGTTATCTGCGCCCATGACGGCGGCACGGCCGTCGAGCTGGCGTTCTCGGAACGCCCCGATCTGATTCTGCTCGATCTCATGCTGCCTGTCAAAGACGGCATGGACGTGTGCCGGGAGATCCGGGCGAAGCTGAATACGCCGATCATTATGCTGACGGCGAAGGATACGGAGCTGGATAAGGTGCTGGGACTCGAAATGGGCGCCGATGATTATGTGACGAAGCCTTTCGGCAACCGGGAGCTGCTTGCCCGCGTCAAGGCGCATCTGCGCCGCCAGAGCAAATCATCCGGAGCCGGGCCGGCAGAGCCGGAACCGCAGGAAGCGAATGGCATCCGTCTGCACAGCTTGTTTATCGACAGCGACATGTATGTGGTCTACCGGGATAACGAGCCGCTGGATCTCACGCACCGCGAGTTCGAGCTGATTCATTACATGGCCAAGCACCCCGGCAAAGTCATGACGCGCGAGCACCTGCTGCAGGCGGTGTGGGGCTATGACTACTACGGCGATGTCCGTACGGTCGATGTGACGATCCGCCGGCTGCGCGAGAAGCTGGAGACAGACCCGAGCAAACCGGAATACATCGTGACCCGGCGCGGCCTCGGCTATATGATGCGGGGAACCAAATACGGAGGCTTCTGATATGAAGGGGATCCGTTTTTTTCAATCGGTCCAGGCCAAGCTGATTATTATTTATGTGCTGCTGATCCTGATTGCGATGCAGCTCATTGCGGCGTACTTCTACCAGACGCTGGACAGCCATTATAAGAATGAATTCCGAGACTCGATTAATAAGCAGGCGATGCTGATCGCCACGATGGTCGAGAACAACTACTTGAACGAGTCCAAGAACAGTGAATCCAAGAACAGCGACTCCAAGAATTTATCGGAGGAGCTGACGTATTTCGTAAACAGCTTGTTTGCTCCGGGCAATACGGAGATTCAAATTATAGATGCCGGAGGCGTGGTGCTTAGCACCTCGCTGGAGGCGAATAAGCAGATCGTCAACCAGAAGACGACCAAGACGGAAGTGACCCGGGCGCTGCAGGGCATTCCGAATAACGACCGGATGTTCACGGACGTCGATAACACCCGGAAGTTTGCTACGGCCAAGCCTATCGGCAGCGGCGTGAGAACACTTGGCGCCGTGTATATCGTGTCTTCGATGGAAGACTTGTATAAGACGATGTCGAGCATCAACCGGATTCTGATTGTGGCGACCTTGATCGCTTTGGCTTTTACGGCGGGATTGGGTGTTATCCTATCCGGGACCATTACGAAGCCGATCAAGGAAATTACCCAGCAGGCGACGGCTGCGGCCGAGGGGAACTTCGACCGGAGCGTGACGGTGTACGGCAAAGATGAGATCAGCCAGCTCGGGCATACGTTCAACTTCATGATGAACCGGCTCAAGGAAGCCCTATCCATCAATGAGGAAGAGAAAGAGAAGCTGGCTTCGGTCCTGACGAATATGAATGACGGGGTCATCGCAACGGACGACACCGGTCAGGTTATTCTGATGAACCGGCGGGCGATGCAGATTCTTCAGGTGGACGAGGAGAAGACGCTGGAACGCCACATTTCCGAGCTCCTCGGACTGACCAGGCATGAAATCGACTTATACGTCCACGGCACACGGAACATGACACTGATCGATGTTCCTCTTCCGGATGTGGAAGAGCCGCAGACGGTTCGTGTGACGTTCACCACGATTCACCGCCGTGGCGATGTCGTCAGCGGCATTACCGGCATCATCGCGGTGCTGCAGGACGTCACCGAGCAGGAGAAGCTCGAGCAGTCGCGCCGGGAGTTCGTCGCGAACGTATCGCACGAGCTGCGCACGCCGCTGACGACGATCAAGAGCTACCTCGAGGCGCTCGAAGACGGCGCGCTGGAGGACAAGCAGCTCGCGCCGAGGTTCCTGAGCGTGACGCGCAATGAGACGGAGCGGATGATCCGCCTCGTCACGGATCTGCTTCACTTGTCGCGCCTGGATTCCAAGCAGGCGCTTCTCACGAAGGAGCGGACGGACATTACCGATATGCTGGATGAAGTAGCCGACCGGTTCTCCTTCCAGCTGCGGCAGAAGAGTATCCGGATCCGCATCCAGGTGGAGCCGGGCGTTCGTCCGGCTTCGGTCGACCGCGACAAAATCGACCAGGTACTCGATAATCTCGTATCCAATGCGATTAAATACACGCCGGACGAAGGCGCGATTACGATCTGCGCCCGCAAGGGCGAAGGGGATCTGCTCGCAATCACGGTGCAGGACACGGGGATCGGGATTCCGAAGAAGGACCAGCCCCGGATTTTCGACCGGTTCTACCGGGTCGACAAAGCTAGATCCCGGAACATGGGCGGTACCGGACTCGGTCTGTCGATTGCCCGGGAAATAGTAAAAGCCCACGGCGGTACGATTGCATTAGAATCTGAACCCGGCACGGGGACAAGAGTGACTTTTACTCTGCCGGTTCATCCGGAGGGGGGGAGCGCCTCATGATCGAGAAGCTGAAGTCAGTCATCTTGACTGTACTTATACTGGCCAGTCTGCTTCAGAGCTACCTGCTTGCCTACAGCACGCCTAATTATGAGCCGCTGCCGCCTTCCGAATATATTTCCAGTGTGCTGGAGGGGACCAAAGCAGAGCTGGAAGACCTGTTATTTCCCGATCAGATCGTGCTTCACTTCGGGCAGCAGCGTCATACGGTCCTGTTCCCGGATTCGTCCGCATATGCTTCGATTTTTGAAAGTGTGAAGTCCCGTAAAATTGAAGGATTCCGCAAAGTGAATCTGACGCAGGAGCGGATCAGTTGGGAAGATATCCGGGACAAGCAGGAGGGTGTCGAGTTCCGGTTCCGTGATGGAATCGCGCTGAGTATCCTCCAGAAGAATCTGAACATTAAGGGAAGTTTGCCCGAAGAGTCGGATCTGATTACGCGGATGTGGATCTATTCCAGCAGCGACAAGCAGGCTGCGGTCACGTATTTCTTCACGGATTCGATGAATACGGCTTATGAAGTGCTGCGGGCTGATTTTACGGTGAAGGATGTAGAGAACTTTACGGCGATGGGAGCTATGAATGATCTCTTCCAGGTTATGCCCGGAGATTATTATCTTCCGTCCAAGCCAATGCCTGTCCTGTCCTATGAGTTCGGCTACAAAGAGTTCGAGACGGAACAGCTCAAGAGCAGTCTTTTTGCCGATCCCTTGCTGACAAGGAACTTGAAGAACAAGGATGGCCCGCAGATTTTTACAGACGGCAAGCGCGGACTTCAGATTAATACGGAAGAACGCTGGATGAAATATACGGATGCACTCGCGGTAACGGACAGCAAGAATAACATCAGCGAGAATTTGGAAGCGGGTCTGCAGTTTATTAATCAGCATGGCGGCTGGAACGGAAAGTATGCCATCAGCAAACCGATGCAGCAGCACTCTTATTCCAACCAGACATTCGCGTTCCGGCAGGTGTATGATGCTTTTCCGATTATAGCGGATAAAAGGGAGGGCTTCGGAACGATTCATATTACGCTTCAGAAGGGCGTTGTCTCGAACTATGAACGGTCGGTCGTCTATGCGGATTCCAAAGTCGTGAGCAAGCAGAATACGGAGTTAATGGGCGGAGAAGCGCTGAACACGCGGATTACGAACCATCCCAAGCGTTACAACATCATTAATGTATTTCCAGCGTACCGTCCGGTTATGGGCGAGAAGACGATTAAGCTGATTCCGCAGTGGGCGATTGAGTTCCGGGATGGAACTTATGAGCTTTTTAACTAAAGGGTAATGAAGACCGGAGTAAGGTGGAGGGGAGGCTGGCGATGAACTGGGGACGGGCGAAGACGATCTTGATCTTATCGTTCTTCTTTCTGAATGTGGTGCTCGGTTATCTCGTGTGGGCGGGGAAAGAAAAGCAGACAGAACTAGCCACGGACATGTCCAGTGTGCTGCAGGAAACGAACAAGCTGCTCAAGGACAAGAATATTCAGCTCAATCATGAATTGCCCAAAGAAACGCCGAGGTTAAGAGAAATTACATTCAAATTCGCGGAAACATACAAACCGGACATCATGCTCCAGCTCCGTTATCCTTTCAAATTCACGAACCTCTTGAACCGGTCTACGGCCAAAGAGGAATTATCCAAAATCGATATCCCGCAGCTGGAGTCGTACCAGTATGATCCGGTTGTAAGTACCAAAGGGATGTATGTGCTCAATCAGGTATACAATGGTTATCCGATGTTCGACGTTCAATTGAAGATGTACGAGAATGATACATTAATTACCAGTTACCGGCAGACCTATGTTGAAGTAGAATCAGGTGGAGAAGACAAGGAGCAGAAGGTGATTCACGCCTATACGGCTGTGCGCAGCCTGGTGGATAAATTCCTGCTCGACGGTACGGTTATTACGGACGTAAGGCTCGGTTACCACGGGCAGCTGTTCGATTCCCAGACGCAGTATATGGTGCCGAATTGGCGTGTATCGATTGATAACGGCGATATCTACTATGTGCATGCTTTTAACGGTGCGGTAGAGATGCTTACGAATACGACGGAAGTTCAGAGTTTGTTGAAAAAAAAGTGATCCAATCCCGATGCCGGGATTGTGCGATAGAGGAGTTAACGCGTATGGCTTTACGGTTTACGGTACTCGCCAGCGGGTCTACCGGGAATGCGACGGTAGTCTCTAACGGAGATACGACGATATTGGTGGATGCGGGGCTTAGCGCCAAGAAAGTGGAGCAGCTGATGCTTGAGCGTGAAGTGAAGGGAGAGGACATTGATGCCATCCTGGTCACTCACGAGCACTCCGATCATATTAAGGGCCTCGGGGCTATTGCCCGGAAATATAATCTTCCGGTGTACGCCAACCCGAAGACTTGGGACGCGCTTGATAAGCATATCGGTAAAATCTCGGAAACGAATAGGCGCCTGATGGCTACGGGCACGGAAGAATTCTTCGGTGATATCCGGGTGGAATCGTATGGAATTTCGCATGATGCGGCAGAGCCGGTGGGCTACTGCTTTCACTGCGGGGGCCAGAAGCTGGCTATGGCGACGGACCTCGGGTACATGAGTACGAAGGTCAAAGACGTTATTGGTGATTCGGATGCGATTATTCTCGAAGCCAACCATGATATCGAGATGCTGCGGATGGGACATTATCCGTGGAACATTAAGCGCAGAATTCTGAGCGATCTCGGACACTTGTCCAATGAAGCGGCTGGGGAAGCTATTCTCGATATCATGACGGCTCGTACCAAAGCTATCTATATGGCGCATTTGAGCCAGAATCACAACCTGATGGATTTAGCCAGGCTTACGCTGAATAATGTAGTAGAAGACCGGGGAGTATCCCTGAAGGAACGGAAGGTCCGGCTGATGGACACGTACTTTGACCGTCCTACGAAATGGGAGGAGCTGGGTAAGGACTGAAGCTGTTATCGAGTTTGTCGATACGTGCCTGGAGCTCCTGGGAAGTCACAAGGCCTTTGTCAATCAGAACATCGATCAGGGCGGTGAGGATGAGTGAGCTGCGGTAGTGGTCCTCTTTGAGATCGGCGAGCTTGCCGATAAGCTGGACCTCGTCCAGAGATGTACGGATACGGTTGTTCATGTTAATCCTCTCCTTGGGAAGGTTAATAGTTCAAGAGCCGGAGCCATTCTGGTAAATCTAGCAGATACGTTTACTATTATTGTAGGCTGATCGGGCCGAAAACATTCCTGGTTTCTTGAAAAATCCGCCGTTTGAGCGAGAGGTGTGGGTCGCGTGAGTTTATTCGATGACGATTTTTATTCTACGAAGCCGTCCAAACGGCAGCAGAACCAGGAAGAAGGCGGATGGCTGCCGTCGAGACGCCGGTTCCGCTTACGTACGGGAGCAGGTCCGCTTGGAATGCCGGGTCTGCAAAAGATGCCTAACCGCACCTTATGGATAGCCGGGGCAGCCGGAGCTGCAGCGATGCTGGTCATCGTCCTGCTGGTACAGGCGGTGACCGGCACCGGCAGTGCCAAGCCGGCCGCTATATCCGCTAAGCAGCTGGAGGATTCTTATAACAATGCGGTTGTCCAGGCAACCGAGCGGGTCAAATCGGCGATTGTCAGTATTGTCAGCGTACAGCCCGATGCAGAGGATGAAATGAAACAGACCGGCATCGGTTCCGGCATTATTTTCGAGAAAAAAGGCTCCAAGGTGCGCATTGCGACGAATTATCATGTCGTGGACAGCGGGCAGGAGTTCGAGGTCTACACGGCATCCGGCGAGAAGAAGAAAGCGCAGCTGCTCGGTAAAGATCAGATTACGGATCTGGCTGTGCTGGAAACCGATGCGGACGGCTTAACGGCCATTGCCGAGTTCGGCGATTCTTCCGCTCTGAGAGCGGGCGAGACGGTCATTGCGCTGGGCAACCCCCTCGGGCTGGGCTATTCGCCGACTGTGACCAAAGGCATCGTGTCGTCCCCGAAGCGGCTTCTGCCGATCTCATTCGCGATGGATGGGCAGTATGACTGGGAGATGGAGCTAATCCAGACGGATGCTTCCATCAACCAGGGCAACAGCGGCGGAGCGCTCGTCAATCTGGAGGGCAAAGTCGTAGGCATTAATTCGCTCAAGATCGCGGAAATGGGCGTCGAGGGCCTGGGATTTGCCATTCCGATTAAGGATGCGGAGCCGGTCATCCAGTCTCTCATTAACAATCAGAAGGTCATCCGTCCGCTGATGGGTGTGTCCACGCAGGAACTGCAGCTATTCGAAGATACCGAGTCCTTGAAACTGCCGGCTGATGTTAAAAGGGGCCTGATCGTGATAGAAGCATCCGGGCCTGCCGAGAAGGCGGGACTTAAAAGCGAAGATGTGATCGTGGAGATTGAGGGCAAGAAGATCGAGACCACGGTGCAGCTGCGAAAATTCCTGTATAATGAGAGCAAGATTGGAGATAAAATTCAAGTGACCTACTACCGCGAAGGTAAAAAGCAGCAGACTAATCTGACGCTTACCGAAGCGGGAAAGAACTAACAGGAAGAAGGGGCAAAGTAATGTTCACAGTCTGCAAAGAGCATCTGGAGATTGCAATTGATCAATTCGTAGACGAATATGAGGACGCGCCGGATATCGTGGATTTAGATAAAGTGAGCTTTGCTAAGTGGGAACCGCCTGTCCATTGTGAGCATTGTCAGGTGAAGCCGGAGTATTTGGTGGTATAAGGTGCCGGCTGGAACACAGGGACTGCAATCCCGAACCTGACGTTATAGATTGAAAAAAATCCCCTGCACAGGGTTCGCTGGTTGCGAAGGCTGTGCAGGGGATTTTGTGATTGTTGGGAGCATGAGATCGAAGTTCCTCGGATACGGGTTGCCGGCTATGCTATGCAGCGGCTGGCGCATGCGATCGGCATTGGTGCTTGAGGGCAGAATGTGTACCCGATGGCCGATGGAGCTAGGCTCTCTGTTATCTGAATGGTTAAGTAATGGTGGAATCTGCTTAACTGGCTTGCGCTTAACTAACTTGCTAATGATAAATTAGTTTACTTATGGCCGCGGCGCTGGAACTCCGCAATTACGGAGAATTCATCCTTCAGCTTGTGGTACACCCGGTCGTATAGGGAGTACAGCTCCAGATACGTAGGCGCGTGCTCGATGTTCGGCTCCTGGCGGTCTGTGATGGAGATGAGCTTGTTCACGTCTTCCAGACGCTCCAGAGCGCCGACAGCATGCATGGCGAGTGCCACGGCACCGAAGGACGAGCTCTCGTGGCTCTTCGGAATGTGGACCGGATAGCCGAACATATCGGCCATGATCTGGCGCCATTCCGGTGAGCGGGCGAATCCGCCGGATGCGCGGATTTCCTTCGCCGGGCCGGCCAGGTCGCGCAGAGCGATGCCGATTCCGAAGACGGTGAAGAGAATGCCTTCGAGCACCGCGCGGATGAACTGCGGCCGCTTGTGGTGCAGGCCGATGCCGAAGAAGCTGCCGCGTGCATCC
Source organism: Paenibacillus lutrae (assembly GCF_009757775.1). Taxonomy (GTDB): domain Bacteria; phylum Bacillota; class Bacilli; order Paenibacillales; family NBRC-103111; genus Paenibacillus_F; species Paenibacillus_F lutrae. The sequence continues at coordinate 300,359 of NZ_RHLK01000007.1, read as the reverse complement.
GCGTTCCAGTAAGGCGCACGTTCGCCGGACAGGAACGGCAGGAACAGCAGGCCGTCTGAGCCCGGGGCTACTTCCTTGGCTGACGCGATCATGATGTCGTACGGGTCTTTGCCCGTACGGCGCGCTTCCTCGACTTCGGGGAAGGAGAACTCGTCGCGGAACCAGCGCAGCATGAGGCCGCCGTTGTTGCTGGCACCGCCGATGACCCAGTGATTCTCGGTGAGCGCGTAGCAGAACGTGCGCTCCTTGGGATCGGTGAGCGGCTTCGGCACCACGGTACGGACTGCGCCGCTCGTTCCGATGGTGATCGCGACTACGCCGGGCTCGACCGCTCCCACACCGAGGTTGGCGAGCGCACCGTCCGCCGCACCGACTACGAAAGGCACGTCCGGATTGAGGCCGAGCAGATCGGCAAATTCGGATTTCATCCCGCGCATAATGTGCGTGGTCGGGACGATCTCGCTCAGCTGATCTTCCCGGATGCCCGCGATTTCCAGCGCATCGGCATCCCAGGCCAACGTGTTCAGGTTGAACAGACAGGTCCCGGATGCGATTGAATGGTCGACAATGTAGCGGCCGAAGAATTTGTGCAGAATATATTCTTTAATCGATATGTATTTGACAGCCTTGGCGAAAATATCTTGACGGTTCTCACGAAGCCACATCAACTTCGGAAGCGGCGTCATCGGGTGCATCGGGATTCCGGTGGTGTGGTAGAGGGAACTGCTGAGCTTCTCGTCCTTGAGCCGCTGAACCTGAGCCACGCTGCGGTTATCCGCCCAGATGATGCTGCTCATCAGCGGTTTGCCGTCCGCGTCTACCGGTATCACGCTGTGCATAGCGGTGCTGAAGCCGATCGCTTCCAGCTGCCTGGCATCGATCCCCGACTTCTGAATAGCCTCTTGGATCGATTTAAGCACAGCCTCGAACATAAGATCCGGGTCTTGCTCCGCCCAGGAAGGCTGCGGTACATCAAGCGGATACCCTGCTTCTCCAGCCCCTAGAAGAACCCCTTTCCCATCCGTAATAATCGTCTTCGTACTGGTCGTTCCGATGTCCAAACCCATGAAATAAGACAATTTCTTTCACCCCTGATTAATAATTATGGAGATTTCCTATTTGTGTAAAAGCTTCGCTTCCTACATTATAAGCGTTATTGGACCTGGTTCGTAGTGTTATATTTACCGTGCCGGGACGGTGCGTAATAGGGTAGAAAAACACTTGTGGATTCTTTGCAAAAATGGCGGGAATGCCGGAAAAGATTCCCCTATTGGCATCATACCTGCTAGGGAATATACGTCAAGTGTGTTTTTTTCAGGTGGGGCGGCGTGTATTTACGGGAATTGGAGCGGCGGCTTCCACGGAGTGGAGGGATTGCTTGGATTTAGGGGCTGTTTGCGGTAAAGTAAGGTCAGATTAATCCATGACCGGATACGAAAAGGAGCGCTCTTATGCACATCACGATAGCTACAATCGGCAAGTTGAAAGAAAAATACCTCGTCAACGGGATCGACGAGTACGTGAAGCGCCTTGGCCCGTATGCCAAGGTGCAGATGATTGAGGTGCCGGATGAGAAGGCACCGGAGAGCATGAGCCCTGCAGAGGAGCAGCAGGTGCGGGTGAAAGAAGGCGAGCGGCTCTTGGCCAAGCTCGCCCCGGACGCGTTCGTCGTGGCGCTGGCCATCGACGGGGAGACCTGGTCGAGCGAGCAGTTGGCGCAGCAGCTCGACCGGCTGGCCACCTACGGGCGCAGCCAGGTGGCCTTCGTCATTGGCGGCTCGCTCGGCCTGTCGAGCGAGGTGCTGCGCCGCGCCGACGCGAAGCTGTCGTTCGGGCGCATGACCTTGCCGCATCAGTTGATGCGGCTGGTGCTGGTGGAGCAGGTTTATCGGGCGTTTAAGATAAACCGGGGGGAACCATATCATAAATAGGGCGAAATTTCTAGAAGATCTGTCTAAGACGTCCATTGTAGTCAGATCCCATGTTATAAAGTTTTCTCAGCCCTAAAACCTCAACTTTCTTTTTAATATTTTTATATGTAAACACCGTTAAACCTCCATGGATATGACCATGTTGTTTAACGGTGTTTTATTCTATAAGAGGAGTGATGTAAATGAAGAAAAGAGTGATTCAAAAATACAACTAGTGAGCAGATCCCAAATTGCATGATTTCAAAAATTCGGGTTTGGATTCAGGATGAGCACTTACAACGAGTGATTTCCTTGTAGAAATATTAATTTTAAAATGATAAAATAGGAACATGTGTTCTAATATTTGTAAGTGTTCTTCCTTAAGAACCAGAATTTCGGATATTAAAAAGGAAAATGGAGGATGATGTCGAAATGCCATAGTGCATAAGATTCATAATTTAAGGATGGAAGCCTATGGAGAGAAGTATTATCAGTCGGGTAGTAGGTGAACAAAGTAAGGGTGAAAGGCTGCAACGACTAAGAGCTATCCAGTTAATATTTGATGAACTTGAAAAATCCACTAATATATCTGTACTTGTTGCATGTGAGTATATTGAGGATGTCTATATCACTTCAAACGATGGAAATGGTACGAGCAAAGAATATTTAGAGAGCGATAAAAGCTATGAGTCAAAATGTTTTTCATTAAACTCAGATGAAGTTAAGAATAGTTTAGTAAGCTTTCTTGATGTTTTTTTACATTATGGACAGCATATTCGTTTTGGCTTTTATACAAACACTGGAATTACAAATGAACGCACAACTGAGTTATTGAAAAAACATAAGATGGAATTACCTGAAAAAGAACTTATGCGTCTATTAATGGATAGAGACTATAATGGGGTACTTCCCTATTTGAAATGCATCATTTTAGATGATTACAAAAAGCAATATGCAGGTAAAAATGAGACCGGGTATTTAGATGCAATTGAGAGATATACGGATGAATTATGGATTCAATTCCTAAATCAGATTGATTGGAAATTTGATCAGGAAGACGAAAACGAACTTGAAATCACTTTATTATCAAAAGTTAAGAGTTGTCGCTTGTATGATACTGTGACTATATCTGGGAAAGAGCAGTATATTATTGATACGCTTGATAAAGAGCTTGAAAAAAGACAAGTATTCAAAGACCCTATTCATCGAATGATTAATGCAGATACAGTAAGAGCAAAATTTCTTGAAATAGGTAACAATGTGGCATCTACAAAACCATTAGACCCATGTTATGAAGATTGGGAGTCGATGGAAAAACCATTTGATGGTCGAAATATTGACAGTAAAATTAAAGATGTATCACCTGAATATGATGAATCAAATTTTGAGTTTTTTGCAAGAAAAATTGGTTCAATTGAAAAACAACTATTGAGAGTTCAACCGCAGGAACGTGGTGCATATCTTTATCGTGTGTTTGAATCTTGTGAAGAGCAACTGATACGAGTCGTATATAAGCAAACACGCCAATCCACAGTTGAGCCGCTAGTCGTTGATAACTGGATAGAGATTTTGGTTCGTTCAGCGACTTCACATTTAGAAGATTGGGGTAAAGATTATCATTACCCTTTCAAAAGTGAAAATGCTGTTCGTGATACGATTTATGAATTAATCAACTCATGTTATTTAGCTTTTGACAGGAGGAAATGAATGTGCAATGAGTGACCAAATAAAGAATGACAATGTGAACGTTAAGAAGCGCATGATGTTTAGCGCGGAAGATGATTATTATTATTTCGCTTATAATACAATAATTTTTTTACAGACACTTGGCTTTACCAGTGAGAAACAACGATTACAAGAATGGTCAAAATTAAATTATCTAATTCCTTTTTTGTCTAATCATGCACTATTTTCTATTGTTTCTTCCAATAAAGAATGGGATAGTATAGCTTCGCCCATCGATAGAAATCATTTGAAAGAAACCTACCTAAAAAGTCGGTTGCGACAAAATTGGGCAGGTTCATTATTCTATGCTCTTCAACAAAAAGGTATTATATCCATGTCTAAAAATGAAACTAGAAAATCATTCGATATGTGGTTAGCTATTGAAAACCTTCCAGAAGAGTTTTCGTCCTCAGAGTTATTTCGAATGGAACGTGAACACAGTAAGCAAATTAAATCCATGTTCTCATATATAAGAACAATGAAAACAAGCTCATTACTTGATGAATTGTTCCGCAAAAGGGGTGTACAAATATGGGAAGATTAAAAATTAATAAAGTGCATTACAATGGCGATAAGTACACCTATAGTTCACCCAAGTTAACAGATGGCGTAAATATTATTGAAGCTGGAAATGGTGGAGGAAAATCTACATTTAGTGCTTTAATTTGTTATGCACTTGGCGATTACGTCCACATGTTTAATTTTTCTAAAACAGAAGTCCATAAAGAAGTCAAGAACGATTCTAATAATTTCGTGCTACTTGAAATTGAAATCAATCATGAGCCTTACTTAATTAAGCGTTATTTTGGTCAAAAACAAAACAACATGATTATTGTCCAAGACAAGAATGGAAAGGAAGAGTCATTGTATTTAAACAGACAACATATGCCAGAGGGGCAATCTACTTACTCAGACTGGCTTCTTCAAAAACTTGGAATTGAAGTGGTCGACGTTTGGCAAGGCACGTCTCACTTTAAGGTGAATTTTACGGATTTGTTTCGTCTTATTCACTATGACCAAGGGACCGAACCAAAAAAAATATATAAAGAGCATAAAACAGATGGTAGTTTTATTTCAGATTCAATTAATGTACGTAAAGTCATTTTCGAGCTGTTGGTAGGTCATCGATTTTCGGATTATTATGCAATGCTTGGACAATTACGGGAGTATGAGAAACAAAGAGACGCAAAAAAAATATTATTTGATAATTTTGGTATTTTGGCTACTGAGATGGGGTATGACGTAAGCAGCCTTCCCTCAAGCGAGCTACTTAGAAAATTGACAGAAGATAAACTGGAACTTCAACGAGTTCAATTATTGCGTAATGATGTTAAGACTAGAAAATCAGATTCTTCAAAATTCGAACTACAAATTCAACAACTTCGTCAATCGTTAGTTCATAAAGAGCAAGAACTAGCAGACGTTCAAACAAATCTTAGCAATGTCTCATTTGAACAGCGTGATCTGATTGAACTGAAAGAAGAACTAATAAGAGAAGTTTCACATATTAACAAAATTATTTTTTCTCATAATACACTACATCTTTTTTCTCCAGACCTATGCCCTTGCTGTTTTAATAAAGTTGAACGTGTCCGTGGCGTTTGCTTATGTGGTGCAGAAATACAAGAAGGACAAAGTGAACGTTTCTTTTATAATTCACAGGAATATATTGAGATTTTACGTTCAAAACAAAAATCAGTTGAAACTATAGACGTTGCTATCAATTCATGTGGGAAAGAAATTACATCCTTACAACAAGTAATTAAGCAAATTCATTTGAACTTGGAGAGCATTCGAAGCCAATTGAAAGAAGCCGAACAGCACACGAATGCTAATAATCAAGAATTACTCCAATTGAATGAACGTGTATATCAATTAAGGAATGCTATTCAATATAGCGAAAATAGGATTAAAATCATAGAAAAGTATGAAGGAATTGAACGAGCTTTTAACAAAGCGAAAAATGATTATAATATGCTGCAAACAAAAGTGAGAAATTCACAGGATGCAATAGAACTATTAATACAAGCACAAATTAAGCAGTTTAATGAAATTTACAACGGCTTTATGACGAAGACTGTGAATGGAGTAACAAGCGCAGAGATTAATGAGGATTACATGCCTGTCATAAATGATGGATATTATAGAGAAGCCAGCTCAGATGTACCTAAACGTTTTTTATATTTTTTAACTCTTTTGGCTATGTCTTTGGACTCTAAGAATCGCATTCCATTCCCTCAGTTTTTACTTGTTGATACACCTGAAAATCTGGGGATTGATAAAGATAATTTAGATAAATGTATGGATAGAATTTCTGAGCTTAAATCTATGGATTACCAAATTATATTGACAACTGGATTAGGTAAATATCCTAAGACCTTGTCTGCGTTCATTAAACAAACCGTTATTGAAGGTGATAAGTTGTTAAAGCTTAAATAAATTAGAACCATTGTGGATTTGAACCACCGCGCTCCACCCCCCTAACTTCTATCAGCGCTGCGAAGGGCACCCAATCAGGTGTCCTTCGACTTCGCTCTATAGATGTTACTGAGAACCGTACCACAAGTGATGGCAACGGTTTTATTGAAAAGAAGGAAGAGGCTATTTTGTGTAGAATTAGGTGAATGGGTACTTATTATACACTGTATATTTCATATACGGAGGTTCTAATGACTGTTATAAACGACTCGGATGCGGTACTTGATAAGGAGCGGATACTACCACAGCATCAAGCCGCTCTGACCTTAATTCAGAATATTGTAGAGGACCCTCGCCTTGATAACTTTTCTTGGTTAGACCTCTGTTGTGGAAGAGGGCAGCTTATTTATCATCTAGACGACATGATAAATAGTGGTTCACGCTCTAAAATTTCTTACTGTGCATATGATGTTCAATCTGACTTTGTCACATTGACACAAAAGAAAGCAGAATCATTGGGGTTTAAGTCTTTAAGAGTAGAGGTTGGTGATATAGGCAATTACCCAGTAATTTATACTAGGGACCAGTCTTTCGATTTTATTACATTAACAAATACTGTTCATGAAATTAATGTACATATTCTATCGCGCCTATATGTCGAGTCGTTGCTTAGATTAAGTGACAATGGATGTTTGTTTATTTATGATATGGAAAGTTTACCTAAACTGGAGTTAGGCGCTATTACATGGACTGGTACAGAGATGCAGGAGATTTTTAATGTTCTATTTGATAATTTAGGGATTCCTACATATAAACCAACAGTTAGTAGAGTGAGACATAAAACAACAATCTGTTGGAGTATCCAGTTAAAGCGAGCTTATTTTGGAGTTTCTAATGAGAATTTAGTAGAGAAAAGTCAATCGGCGGTAGAAAATACACAGGTTCAAATCAATAAAATGTTAAGAGAGAAGTTTGACACAAGTAAGGCAATGCTTGATAGCTTAACTAAGTATGGCTCAGATAGTAGGCAGGAAGAGAATGAGCTACAAAGCACCTTGTATGACTTTTGGGCACTTAGTAGAGCATTGGAGGTAATTAAGCCATGAAAGCTTTTATTTCTCATTCATATCGAAATTCGAACTCGTATTTATTGGAAAATTTGTATAAACAACTAGAGAATTTCAAAATTGAGATTGTTAACAATCGTTATAGTTATATTGGTAATGAAGACATTACGGGTGAGTTATTGAGCTATATTCGCAAGTGTGATGTTTTTATCTCGATAATAGACAGTAGTATTCCGGAAGTCTTCTTAGAACTTGGTTATGCAATTGGCTTAGGTAAGCCAATAATATTGATCAGTTACGATGAAATAGAATTTCCAGCCCACTTGAAAAACTATCTTTACATTAGATGGGATAACGATAACATTGTTGTAGAGATAATGAGGTACATGGAACGCCTTAATAAGGGGACTCTAACAGATAAGCAAGGTGATGATTTTTTAGAAAGCGATGTAAATCAAGTAATTGATAAATTATATTGGGTTCCCGAAAGTCTGCAAAATATTGACGGGAAACAATTCGAGGAAGTTATATTTAAGTGGTTTATTAAGAAAGGGTTTCGAGTAGAAAGGATAGGAAGTAAGGATTATGGCTATGACTTTATTATACAAACCCCTTCTAGGGGAGAGGTTCTTGTTGATGTAAAAAAGTTTGCCCCCAATAACAATATAACTGTTATGAAAGTTCAGCAGTTATTAGGAGCAGTTCATGCGTACCATGCGGACGGAGGATTAATTATAACTAGTTCGGGGTATACAAGTTCAGCTCGAGATTTTGCATATAAATGTTCTCCAAGAATTGAGCTATTGAGTATTGGTGATTTAGTACTAGGTAATTTAATAGAAATTTACTCATAAGTTGTACTTCAATTAATATGAAGGGGCAACTAAAATGTCTCCCTCAATTTCATTCTCATCTAGAACACCGTGTCCTATTCAATATTGAATAGACAGGGAGTGGTTTAGGCACAGGGTGACTTGGTCTATCCTTCTATCCTCAGTCACTGTGATTTTCTTTATCAATCGAATGTACAAGCTGTTTACGCTTCTCGTGGCCGATGTTCTCGAAAACGGTACTAAAGGATGTCAGTAGCTCTTTAACCATCCCAGCAGATACTGGGGCCGTATTGCTCACGTTGCTGCAATATAGTATACTGTTGCTCTATTCGGTACCTATACTCGGATAGTTCAGTTATTCTAGACTTAAGCGCTGTAGGCTCTAATACATATTTTTCATAGAGTTTGTAATACTTGTCCCTTTTACGGTCAATATCAGCCAGTTCCTTTTCCAGTCGTTGCAGCTCTTGCTCCAGCGGCTTTTTGTAAATTGCCTGCTTACTATTACACTTTTTACCAATCCAACATGAATTAGCTCCGTTTGCAGATCTTGTTGTATCCGATGAATCGACATCAGCACATCTTCAACAATTAATGTGTCCAGTTCAGGGCCATGCTTGTGAACACAGTATGAAGAATGTAGGATTGTATAATGTCGAGCGTTTCAACACGTCTGCATAGGAGGTTTTCTTCCGTTACGAATTGCTCATACATTTTCAATACTTCACTCATCTCTGTCACCTCCCGAGGACAAACCAGCTTTCTTGTCTCTCGGGTTCATTTTTTTCGTGCCGAAGGCAGATTTCAACTGCTTGGATAGACGATCTAAGCCGATGCGCTTTTCCAGTCGTAAAGACATTCTATTTGTGGATTTGGGTGCTAGGTGGCGTGAGATCACATTCCGCAAATTCGGGGACTTACTGAGAGTATTTAATGCTAAGTTTCCTATGAAGGTCTTTAAGAGAAGTCGAGAGTGAATTACAAACTAAAAGGAATGATTAACTTGTCTAGACTAGACGAAATTCTTGGAATGATTAATAAAGAAGAAGGCTATGAGGTCGAATTCAAAGAATCACTCGTTGGACTTGAACCCGAAGATTTAGTTGCTTTTGCAAATTCTAAATTAGGCGGCATTATATTAATTGGTGTAAAAGATTCTAAAGATGCATCGGGAAAACAAGTAGGCGAGTTGGCAGGATGCAAGGTGGACGATAAAGGTAGATTAACAATACTTGATAAAGCAAACAGTTGTCGTCCACCTATTAACGTAGATATTAGTAGCGAAGAAATTGATGGAAAAGACATATATGTGATTAATATACTTTCTGGGGAGTTCAAGCCTTATTGCACAAACAAAGGAACATATCGGATTAGGGGAGACGGTCAAAAGAAATCGTTATATCCGAATGAGCTTTTATCATTGTTTATGGAGACTGAAAAGGAGAAATTCATATCAAGCTTTAAAGAAGTATCCAATGGGCTTGAAGAACAGATTATTCAGACGAGACATGTTTTAGTGGACGAAACCAATAGATTACTTTCGACATTTAAAGACTTTGAACAAAACATTAACAAGAGTCTTAGCGATATTGAATATAGCGCTGACAATGCGGATAGCAATACAAGTAGCGTCGAATCCACAGTAGGGGATATTGAAGATACAGTAAATGAAATGTGGAAGTTGTTGGTTTCCATTGCATATCTCCTTCCTAGAATTGATATAAACACAAGAAGGTTAAACAACTTATCGGGATATGAATATAATTTCGCGAAAGAAATTTTAGGAAGGTTTTTCAAACATTATCAAGGTGATAAACTTCCGAATGAGCGGGCATCTAAAAGCCAGAAAAATGTTATTAAGAGGATTTTTCCTGAGTTGAATTCGGGAAGAATTGACGAAATTTATATTAGCGTATTGAAATCATATCAAGAAGAAAACTAATTAATTTGTATAGAAAAAAGTATATTTATTATCATAAGCTCTTTTCGTTCGAAACCCTTGGGTATTATCCGCGTTAGGGAGTTTCCTTGTAGCAGGATTTGCTCTAGCTAATGGCGCTGCCTCTTCGCCGCTTGGTGATGGACTCATGCTATCTTCTACAATTATATGTGGATATGGATATGCGGAAGGTGCTCGTCTCTCTAGAAGACTCGGAGGATGGCAAGTCATCTCTTGGGCGCTTCTCATTTCGTTCCCCCTGATGCTTGTACTTACCTTGTACAGCATGCCTGAGTCATGGGAAACATCCAGGTAGCATCCTGCTTAAGCCTAGCTTATGTTTCGATATTCAGCATATTTATTGGTTTCGTGTTTTGGTATCGCGGTCTTGCTCAGGGAGGTATAGCAGCGGTTGGACAATTGCAACTCCTTCGGCCTGCTTCTCTCGGCTCTCGTATTGCACCAATCCATCGGTTGGCCAATCTTTATGGTTAACCTAGGCGTTGTCGTGCGCGTAACGTTTGCCAAACGGTTTGCTTCCAAGTGAGACCAGAGTTTGTAGTGTTTGAACTTCAGTATAAGCCTAACGGATATGATAGGACCCTACCGAATCCTTCGGACAGCTTCTGAAATGTAAGTTGTATTGCGGAATTATCCGCACAAAATTTCGCCCTATTTGAGATACGCTGAACCGTATCATAAGTAAGCACAAACTCATTAGGATATTAGATATTGGTACTAAAAAGGTTATAGCCTTGCAAAGCTAATAAACGAAAGCACGATTTTATGAAAAGGTTGTGTATGTCTTGGTAGATAACAATGTTCCAAATTATCTGTTTCATTATTACGAACAATCAGTTGGAGCTTTTAAGAATCTTTCTAGCTTACCAGTCAACCAAGCTGAGGGCATATTATCAAATATTCGACAACTAAATCAATCGTTTGCAAGTAAAAGACAAGCAAACTATATCGAGTTGAGGATTGAGTTAGAGCGTAGGATTAGACAATTGTTTATAGATAAAGGCGGTATACCTAAGAAATCATTTCCTCATTACATGACTTTAGGTTCATGCGATTGGCTAAAGGGATGGTACAAAGATGGTGGAAGCTTGCAAATAGCGATTGAGAATCTGAATTTAAACTCAATCAGTTTTACATATGGTGACTCATTTCCAGCAATGCGAGTACAAGATGGAAAACCATATAGGGGGCAAGTTTTTACATTTGAGGAGCTACCAAGACTACTTGAACTCTACGGTTTACCCCAAGTTTGGAATTGTGATGGCAGTCTAGCTCCAGAAAGATACATAGAGGCTCAGGTTTGGGATGATGAGGTTCTTAAATACATAGTGTAAAAGAGAAGTTCTATCCAAAGAAACCACTCCATTGGTGGAGTGAAGTGCACCCCTTAGAATAGACATTGGAAAAACCCTTGGTTATTCCGATGAATTCTAAGGGGTGCATTTTTTATGCCAGTAAGAAAAGGACAAAAGCTTCAAACCTACAGCTTTGAATTAAAAAAGAAGGCCATTGAAATGCGACTACAAGGGATAACCAAGAAAAAAATAGCGGAAGTACTAGGCATTACCGACATCGACCGATTGAAAATTTGGATGAGAAGATACAATCAATTAGGAGAGTACGGCCTCATGGATACGCGAGGAAAGCGAAAAGAATACGTGGACCAAGACCGTTATGTGAAGCGATTGGAGTTGGAGAATGCTGTCCTAAAAAAGTGGTTGGAGATTACGAAGCAGGAGGTGTACCAGAGAAATATCGTATTCTATGCCTACCTCGTCCGAAAAAGGATGGATCAAGATGCGTTTTCCAAGCAACTGATCTACGATACCTATTATTGCTACAAAGGGATCTACGGCTACCGCCAAATTCAATTGTTCCTTTTACAGGATTACGGCGTATGGATGAACCACAAGCGAGTTTACAGCTTGATGAAGCAATTGGGTTTACGGGCCAGAATTCGTCGTAAGTACCGCCATATTCATCATTCCACCATTGGTCTTCGAGTTGCTGAAAATCTAGTAGGACGGGATTTTAACGCTGACAGGCCCAATCAGAAGTGGGTAACGGACGTGACTCAGTACCGTATTAGCGATACCAAATTCTATCTGTCTGCAATAAAGGACTTGTGTCAAAACGAGATTGTGGCTTACGAGATGAGTCTGCGTAACGACAACCAATTGGTTCTCAATACATTCACTAAGGCCTTTGAAACACGGAAGGACGTGACCGGCCTGATCGTTCACAGCGATCAGGGATTCCAGTACACGTCCCGCGATTACCACGACATGCTGCCACAGGTTGGCGCCCAGATCAGCATGTCTCGCCGAGGCAATTGTTACGACAATGCCTCTATGGAGAGCTTTTTCTCCCATCTCAAAACGGAGGCTCTCTATCCTTATGATATACGATTTGTTGAAGAGGCACAAAGCAGAATTGCAAATTACATCTATTTTTACAATCATCATCGGCCACAACAAAAGCTGAATAAGCAGACTCCGGTTCAGTACCGTCATCAGCTTATCCAGTAGGGGTTTATTTCATTTGTCCGCTATTTGGGGTCTTGACCATGGCAGGAGTGGCTTTGTCTTTATATGCTGATATATATTTTGTGGTCAAAATGAACTTTGTGTTTAGATACATTACGGTTAACCATATCATCACAAGAGGCGTTTACACGAGCAGTCAACAAGGCTTTTCAGTTCACCCCTGTAGGCTGCCCAAAAGCTTCCCCATCTATTCCGTTGGTTATCCGTCAGGAGATAACATAGAACTTTGACCCCGAGGGATAGGATACAAATAAATTGAAGTTGGCTGTAAACAGTGTTACTCTAACAACGGTAAACTCAAAACCTATGTTTTGCAGTACATCTAATAATAGTCACTATTTTAGCTATAAAGAAAGGTAATACTATGATAAAAGTTGATAACTTATCCTTCTCATTTCCGCAAAAAGAACTATATAACAACATTTCATTTACGCTTGAAGAGGCACAACATTGCGCTTTTATAGGAACAAGCGGTAGCGGGAAAAGTACATTGATAGATATACTGATGGATCCGGAAAGATATATGTTCGAGGGCAGGTTAGAAATAGACCCGACTTGCACAATTGGGTATGTAAGTCAATTCTCACAGCTAGACAAAACTAAAGATACAACAGTTTTTGAATATATAGGGGAAGAATTTATTAAGCTACAAAATGAAATAACATCTATTTGTACGGAAATGGAAACATCTTCGGATATTGATTCGTTATTAGAAAAGTATCAATTAGCTTTAGACGCATTTGATTCAATCGGTGGGGATGATTTTGAAAGCAACATTAATAAGAAATTAAATCTAGCAAACCTCATGAAGCTAAAAGATCTCAAGGTATCCGCTCTGAGTGGTGGGGAATTCAAACTTATTCAAGTGATGAAGGAAATGCTTAGTAGACCAGATTTAATGATTATGGACGAACCAGATGTGTTTTTAGACTTTGAAAACCTAAATGCGCTTAAAAATCTTATTAATTCTCACAAAGGAATACTGCTAGTTGTTACGCACAACCGATATCTATTGAATCATTGTTTCAACAAAATCTTACACCTTGAGAACATGGAGATCCAAGAGTTCGATGGGCGATATATCGATTATAATTTCTCATTACTTCAGACTAAAATTGAGTTACAAGAACTCACCATCGCTGAGGGAGAAGAAATTGAGAGAAACGAGAGTATCATCGATAATCTTAGACATATCGCCACGTATAATTCAGAAGCATCCAGAGGGAGAGCGCTCAAAGCTAGAGTTAAATTTCAAGAACGACTGGAAGCGCGTAGAATTAAAGCACCTTTCGTAGATATTAAGCAACCGAATATCCGTTTGGATATTGATAATGAAATGGAAGACACCGTTGTTGTAACTGTTACTAATTATAGTGTTGCTTTTGATGAGCTGCTTTTAGACCATGTTAACTTTGAGATAAAATCTACGGATAAAGTAGCTATTATCGGTGCGAACGGTACGGGGAAAACGACTTTACTCCGAGATATCTTTAGAAATAATCATGATTCAATTGAAATAAATGCTGATGTTAAAGTGGCTTATTTATCTCAGAATCAAGGCGAAGTTCTAAATGATGCTAATACAATACTAGAAGAATTCATCGATGCTGGATTTAAAACGTATGACGATGTTAGATCGTATCTTTCAAACTATGGCTTTGAAGGTGAAATCGTTAATCAAAAGATAGCATCGTTATCTGGTGGAGAAAAAAATATGCTTCAATTGGCTAAAGTTGCTGCCAGCAAAGCAAACGTATTGCTCCTCGATGAACCGACAAGCCACTTAGACACCTATACACAACTAGCACTGGAGAAAGCCATTGAAGAATATAAAGGTGCGATTCTTATGATTTCTCATGATTTCTATTCTGTGGTAAATGGGATGGATTATGTTTTAATCATTGACGATAAGACGATTAGAAAAATGAGTATGCGAAAATTTAGAAAGATGATTTATGCTAGTCATTTTGATAGAGACTATTTGGAAGCGGAACAAAATAAAAAATCAGTTGAAATGAAAATAGAGTTGGCTTTAAAAGATACTAATTTTGAACTTGCAAAAGTATTGGTTGATGAGCTAGAAGAGCTGATTAAGTTGCTTTAAAAGAAAAGGGAATATTTCAACAAAGGGTGTCCCAAAAGTCATAAAATGACGGAGGGGCACCCCTTTTATTTTAACAAGGGATCGAAGCGCGCAGGGAAGGAGCTGGAGATTGTGCTAAACGTACAAGGCTATATCTCTACCCTCGCAAGGTCATTTCCAAAATTCAGATGAAAAGTAGGTAGACTCAGGAAAAATGAACACTATAATGGAAATAAGATACATACATAAAACTAATATAAGGATATAATCAAAAATCAGGCTGAGTAAGAAAGCGATTAGAGGAGGCCATCTCGTGGGAAGATCATTCGCAAATTTGCATATCAAGTCAAGCAACCTTGAGAAGACTGTCGAAGCATTAAGAGAGCTAAGCGCAGCGCATAGCGAAGTATTAGGCAAGCCAAATAATGAGGTTTCAGAGATCAAAGTCGTCATGTACATAAGCAAAAGCAACGAGAAGTGGATCAGCGTGCTCCACGATTATTTTGTATGGGGTACGGTGAAGAAGATCGGCCGGACGTTGTCCCGGCTTATCGAGGAGCCAGTGATGACCGCCGCATATATGAATGAGGAGTTATTCGAGTTGTCGTTTTTCGAGAATGGAGACATCCAGGCCGAAAGAATCTTTTGTGAACAGTGGACAAGGGATGAATATGAACAACTCCAAGAAGAACGTCTTAATGATGACTACCTGCAGAAGGCGTTGGATATCCGTAATGAGGATTTTGACGGCTTCATTAGCATTACGAGTCCGGCACAAGCTGTAGATAAGCTGTCGGAACTCGTGGGAATGTCTTTGTGGAGTGATTGGGAGTGGATACCGCACGAAGAAACTCTCAGAGAACGATTCGAGAAATATGAATTTTGACAATACATGAGCGGTATACGCACGCTTCCTCGCTTTAGATAGAGGTGATGAAGAGGGGGGGTGAACCAGCAATGGATAAATTAAAGAACAGCGGATTTTATAAGCTTAAATTTTTCATAAGTCCGGAAGAGTTTAAAAGCATTTTGAAGCTTTTTGAACATAAGCAAGCGCAATTTCATCTTACCAATTATGCCCGGACAGAACATGATCAGAATCAGGTGTATGAGGCGTATCAGGAATTTTATGAGTATTTTACGGCAGTGGAAAAAAGGAACGATTATCACCCCTTCTTTGTTTATTCCATTTCTGTTGCGTCTGATCATGAAAGCTCCGGATTTTTTGCGAGAAATGAAGGTGTCCATTTTCCATATTGCGGACAGTGGGCAGAGGATGAACTGCCGTGTATCTTGCTTTCATTTCCTAAAGGCTTTCAAATTGATTTGGAAGATGAACAAGGGAAGTATTATATCTATGAGGATATCCGGGACCATAAGCCGTTAACCTATACGTTTTTCAGTGAAATGACGGGCTCTATTAAAAAAATGACAAAGCCGCTTCGCTTCTCGGCGCATGACGCAGATGCTATGAAGGAGCAAAAGCCTTCTGTGCGTATAAGTCATGATGCGATTGACGACTTGAGAAAATCGTGGATTTTCAGTAAATATGGACTTGTGATCGATGGCAAGTAGGAGGGTTTACGAATGCGTAAGATATGGAAAAGAAGGATTCTGATCAATAATCCTGTTACGCTGGACCATTTTCAGATTGAGCAGGACTTGCGCGCCGGCAACCAAGTCATTGTCCAGTTCTCTCACCCGGAGTTTTATGGCTCCATATTGGAAGAAGTGGATGAGCTTTGCGCGCGCTGGGATGAGGACTTCGGAGTCCGTTTCTACGCCCACTATTCCCTGTCTTTTGATTGTCATACTCTCTTGCGGATTCCCCATGTCAAAATGCTGCAGCTCAATTGTCTCCTCCAAGCACATAACACCGAAGCATTGGCCGGGCTGGATAACCTGTGCAGTTTGAGCTTGGGCATATACGAGCTGGAGAATTCGGAAATTCTAGGGATTGATACGCTGCGCTCTCTAAAAATTTTAAACATTATCTCGGATAAGAAGATCCTCAACCTGCAATATTTTAAAGAGTTCCCTTATTTGGAAGAGTTGCATGTAGGGGGCAAGGTTAAAAACCTTGATGCTATCGGTTATCTGGAGGACTTGAACTATCTCGCGCTGCATTCGATCAGCAAACTGCCGTTACATTTTATTAACCGGCTGAGGAAGCTGAAGCACCTTCGCATTTTGCTTGGAGGCCGCGAGCATATTCAGGAAATTGAAGAGAATGCAATCGAGAACCTGGAGATCAGTAGAGTGCGCGGCTTTCATGACCTGACCAATATTACGGCCTTTCAAGCGCTGAAGAGACTGGTTATTGAGGATCAGATCAAGCTGCAAGAAATCAGCTTTGACCGGGAAATGAAGGCACTGGAGGAGCTAGCTATCAGGAATTGTAAAGGCTTGACTCGTTTGATGGGAATGGAGCGACTGCCTTTGCTGCACAAGCTTAGCATTCTCAGAACGGCAATCGATTATGATTCCTTCATCAATCAGAAACTTCCAAGTTCTTTATCTTCCGTGGAGTTTGCGACTTTCAAAAGTAAAGCAGACCAGGAAATACAACAATCTTTAATGAAATTGGGTTTTCAATCCCATTGATAATAGTTAATCACACAACCAGGCCGCCGATTAATTCGACGGCCTTCAGGCATATTGCGCAGACTTGATTGTAGCCAGGGGTTAGCCCTGAGCTGATCGACTAACGGAAAGGAGGGCCATTGTCATGAAGCCGATGCAAGAAATAGAGACGCTGGCGATAGAGATCGCCGATGCGGCCAGAACGTCTTTTCGCGCTCTTTTTGAAAATGGCGAAAGCTACTATTACTGTACGCTGTATACGACTGGCGAGGGACATGCGCCAAGTATCTCCGCCTGGTCGTGGGAAGCTTTGGAGACGGAATCGGCCAGCCAAGGAGACGAAAGCGGCACACCGGGATCGACGATTGCGGAACTCATCAAATGGTCCTATGCCGATTCGCCCTATTGTTGTTTCGGGGATGAGAACTTCGATCACGTTAAACAACGATTTATCGAGCGTCCTTTCATTGCGGATCTTGAGAATGACGAAAGGAATCGCGAGTTTGATGTGAGGTTGAAGGCCATGGAGCTGGCGATGAAAATGCTCGATGATGAAGGCGTGTTTGCCTTGAATCAACCGCGAGAGTCCGTATGCGTCCTTGTCGAAGTCATGCCGCCGGATGAGATCAATACCGAAATCGCCCTGCGTTTGAATCGGGCGGAATCTCCGGCTATGCAAGTATGGTTGGCGGAAGCGGCGGAGTAGAAGCATCCGCTTGCGGGAACTCTGACCGTCTGCTAGGTTCCGATTTAATGAGATGGCCGAGATTAAGGAGGATGTAAGCCTTGCGGCCTCTAGGGGAGCATGCTTTTCGTTACCGTTCCTAATTGAATGCGCCCTATAGTTGTTACGGAGAACCGGTGATGTAAGCTCAGTCGTCAAGGAAACCACGCATGGCATGAACCAATTTCTGCACTTGCCGAAATGACTTGATATGTAATAGAAGAAAGGATGATAGAAATGCCAGATGATAACCAAGCTCGTCCTTCCGCTGGTTCTGTTAGAGAAGCTGGCCGGTATCCTATCGACCTGACAGGTACTCGTAGTCACACCCTTGTTATTAAGCCCGGCGTGGGCAGTCTATCCATTGGACCGCCGCAATTGGGGAAGAAGGCAGACCTTCATGTCGCCCCTGATGCGCAAATCGATTGGACTGTATTCGATGTCTTTGCCACGCCGGCGGGCTCTCCCTGGCCGCGATTTCTGCATTATAAAGGCAGTGACGCAGGCTTCTTTGACTGGGCGCAGAAACGTCCCATTGAAGAGATGACATGGACTCCAATCCTGTCTGCAGATACGCTGGTGGATGCCAGTCAGTCCCATTTGCATGGCTTGCATATCGAGTTGGACCCGTCATGTGGGCTTCTAGGCCTGAAGCTTCCGAAGGGGGATTTCCGCCTGAGTGTGTCCGGCGATCTGTCACGCTTCTCGGCCGCTGGCGATATGCCGTCTTCTCTGACTCTATCGCCGCGCACCAGCCGGCGCAAGAATGATACCCCTTTCTTGCTGCCCGACCTGGGTGAGTTGCAACAGGTAACGAGCCTGACGCTCCACAACGCACCGCTGGGACAGCCCATCTCGTTGGAGTGTCTAGACCGGTTCCCAAACCTTAACTCACTGAGTTTGTGGGGGAACTTCTGCGACTTGGACTTATTGGCTCGTCATGTCCGGTTAACGAATCTGGAGCTGCGCTTCATGCCTGCTCTGGGAGACTTGCCGGCATTGAGCGCGTGGCCGCTGCTTGACAGATTTATCGCTTACAATGTGGAAGAGATCGCTGGCAAGCATCTAAGGCAGCAAATGAAAACACGAGCTAAAACCCGCCCGTGGACCGGCTATGCTTCAGTGAGCCAATTACGAAAGCCTGAGTGGTGGACGACCGAGTTCGGCAGTCCGTTCTCGGCCTGGCCTAAACATCTGGCCAAGCCGGCTAACGAAGCTTACAATGTTGCAAAGGCAGCCTTAGCAGGGGCCCGCAGCTTGGCCGATGCCGAGGCAGCCATTACCGCTTTCACCGTGCGCTTCAATACCCTCAAAGGCATCGAAACCACCGAACGGGAAGACCTTGGTGAAGCGGTATGGCAGCTCAGCCAGTCTGACCACCTGATTGGCCGGCCTATAACTGAGGAGATGGCTCAACGCTGGTTCGATGCAGCGCGCGATTACTGAATGAAAGCATACGCATGAAAAGAGCAACACGAAGTGGCAGTCACCCGTGTTGCTCTTTGTTCTAAGATGCAGACTTGTTAACGACAGGAATCCAGACTTCCATTTCATACATGTCGTTACCGCGATCGTAAGTCATTTCAAACTCGGGACCGTTTGCGAATTCGTAATTAGAGCTCGGAAACCACTCCCCCCAAATACGCCTCCACAATTCATGAATACCGCTCTGTCCGTCAGGGTAGAGGCCAGTCGCGAAAATCGCGTAAGTCTGAGGGGGGATATGAAGCTTTTCAAACTCTCCCGGCAAGCCGCTTTGGGGTAAAAAGTAACCGATCATATAGGAAAATTTCCCGCCATGGTTATTGTACAATACCGAATGAAGCTGGCCATTTTCCCCCAATCCCGCGGCGGCACGAATTCGATCGACGGTTCCATCGGCAACACACTTGGTCCAAAATGCAGGTATTTCAACAAACGGTTGTTCAAATGGATCTCCAGCGTCATTGATTACAGTCGCAACGCCGAACATTTCAAAAGCTTGTTTTTCCTCGATTCTATAGTTCATTTCCACATCTCCCCGAATTGAAATATGAAAGGATAACCGAGGATAGGCTTTGAGTGAAACGCCTTTGTCGCGCGCTGACATGGGCATCACACCATGCATTTTTTTGAACGCTCTGGAAAATGCCTCGGGTGATTCGTACCCGTACTTCAAAGCGGTGTCGATGACCTTTGTACCGCTTTGCTGTAGTTCGAAAGCGGCAAGGGTCAGCCGCCTGCGCCGAATGTACTCTGAAAGCGGTACACCGGTGATAAACGGAAACATCCGCTGGAAATGGTAAGTGGAACAGCAGGCGATTCTAGCTACTTGATCGTAATGAATTTCTTCAGACAAGTGTGTTTCCACATATTCCATTGCGTTATTCATGCGGTCCAGCCAATCCATTCAGATTCCTCCTTTCAAGATTGAATTATAGGGGATGGCGGGAAATGGTACCTTGCAATCCTTGCACAGAAATATCATGTTCGATATTGCTTTAATAAAATCCTCTAAATACGTATGGATGTATTTACTGTAATCTACCTTGCTACAACTTGCCGTTACAGACTTCGCGGTGAGCGGTATCATAAGTAGGGCAAGGTTTTTGAGGAAAAGCTTGCAGGAGGCTGTATTTGCAGCATGCGGACCATAGGATCGGAGCTGGGCAGGTAACACTCCGGGTTGGTTCTAGCATCATGAGGCCTTTGTGTTTCCGGAGTTGACGGCGCTCTGGGAAAGCGCAGTGCCTATCATAAATAGGCCCAAGGAGAACCTCCTTGGGCTTTAAATTTTATTCATAGCAACGTTAGTAATTATGTTGATAAGTTCTCCAGTGGAGAGCGAGACTCTGTCAGCGAAGTGCGTAACCGGCTACCCGGTCGGCCAACTGCTGGCTGCGCTGCTCCGGAGTCACGTAGCGTGTATCGGACGGCAAAACACTACTCAGGTCAGCAAGCTTCACGACCTGTGTCTGTACGGACGGTCCACCTGTTGCAGGCGTTGTATCCGGCAGGTTCTGCCAGCGAACCATAATCGTTCCCTCATGCAGCCCTACAGGGTCAATCCAGTTGGCTACGCCCGGGTCTTGAACCGATACTACAAACGTATAGCTGCCGTCGGCATTTGGCGCTGCCTGAACGTTATTAAGACTTGATTGATGATGGATAGGATCTACGGTTACCATCCACGGGTCTGTAACCGGAAACACTACATAACCTGCTCCTCCGGTTACTACCCTTGCGACCAGCGCTTCATCATCCGCCAGTTTGAAGTGGCCGAACGAGCTGGCCTGCGTGACCAGCGTGCCTAATGTGGATGATGAGGTCGGACTGGACAGTGTATTCACCGGATTGGTGTGAGTCTTTATGCCCAAAGCACCATAACCATAATCGATAATCGATTCCTGTAGATTCGCCCAGGCTTCGGCAGCAATGGTCAGCTTACTCTTGGGCGTACGCTGGATGCCGTCGGGCAGCCGCTCTACCGTAAGCGCATCAGGCGTTTCGGTATTCCAATTGCCAAGGTTATTGCGGACGAACAACTGCACAGCTGCGCTCGTGGACTGTATATGGTTGGTACGTCCATTGGCCGGATTGCTATCTACAGTGATGATGTAGCTGCCGTCCGCATTCACTACTAGATCTTTACCGGACAAATAGGTGATGGTCTGCTGCGAATTGGGGTTGCTGATCAGCGAGAACGTTACATCGGTAGGACCCGGAAAAGTACGTTTTCCACGAATGATGTACTTGGACGAGCCGTCAATCGGGATGGTACGGTAAATATTGTCCGGGTTATCATAAGAATACCGTCCTCCCGGCACGTTCAGACCAAGCCAACTGCGTGGCGGGGTGTTTAACCAATATACTTTGGGGAAATACGGATCGTTGTTGACCGCTTTCTGAATTGCGCTGAACGCGAGCTCGTTGATTGCGTTATTGAGACGGCTCTCCGCTTCTAGGCTCAATGAGCCGCCGTAGGCGAGCTTGTACGCCGCCTTGGCTTGGGCTTTCAGCAAAGGATAACTGTTGCTCTGATTGATCTGAATGCTTAGTGCATCCAGTTCCTGTTGATCTGTGGTCGCCAGCACCGACGTAGACGCTTGAGCGTCCTGCACCGTTACGGAGATAAAGGACACGAAAACCAGCGCGCATAGCCCCATTTTAAGCAACCGTTTATGAAGCTTTCGAAAAACGTTCCGCTTTTTCTGTAAATGAATATTCATATTAGTTAACATGCTCCCTCTAAATAAATTTTTTACAACGCTAAAAGAGGCATACTTTGTTCACCCACATTAGTAGGATCAGCATGCCTCTGGTTAACCAGTCAGTGTATTCATTTAAATTTAATATAACAGATTCCTTTGGTTTAATTTATATTATTCCTACAGGTTTTGTCAACAAAAAAATTCGATTGAATTTTATAGGTCTTCTAGTATTTCCGGTTATTGATACGCTTCAGGATATTGCGGCAGCACGCAAGACGACGGTAGCCGGGATCGCTCTTGCTTGGGTGCTGAATCAGAAAGCCGTAACGAGTGTCGTTATTGGTGCCAAACGACCCGATCAATTACAGGATAACCTTGCGGCAAGCGGGATTGTTCTAACAAGCGATGAATTGCTCAGACTGGATGAGGTCAGCCGCATACCGGTCGAGTACCCGGCATGGCCATTCTTGGAAGGCGATGATTCTATCGTGAGGAAGCAGGCGAAATAACTAACTAGAGGCAAAAATAGATCGTCGGCGGCCCAATGGCTGTCGACGATCTGTCTTGCCTTCGTAAGCTTAGGCAGAGTCACGCAGTGATCATCACCCGTGCTGCCCGCTGTTCTGAACGTTAGATTTCAAGAACACCCATCCGATCAGCCCGCATAAAACGAAACCAAACGCATAAAGTGATCCGTAAATCGGAATAAAGTCGAGTATGGTTAGGGAGAACAGGTTTTTCAGTAACGGATAGCTTAAGGAAATAACGACAATCGTGTAAAAGGCGATGCAAGAAATGACTAAAAAGAAGTTAGCCTTATTGTGTAAAGAGTTTTTCCTCAAATAAGCTAGCAGATAAGTGGTGTAAATCGCAATATTACAGGCGAACAAGGTGACGCCAATGTACTCAATCGGCTTCGAGAAAATCATACCGACAGCGATCAGAATGGGTCCAATGATATCGATGGCGACGATCCAGGGATACCAGCTTTTCTTAGTCATGATCCGACCCAGCATACCGATAAAAATCGGAACGATTGCAGATGAGAAATGAAAATGGACCGAACTCAGGCCGTGTTTGTCAGGATTAATTTGGAACATGTGAAATTGATACTGATACAGGGTGAACCAAATACCCCCGATAAAAAAGTAAACGAGCCCCGCGCCAATCGCTATTTCCTCTATTTTCCCCTTGTGATTGACAATAACGGTCAGACCATAGATGCAGAGCAGCAAGGTAAACAGCAGCCACCCGAGGGAGAGAACACCTGATATGGCCGTGCTTCCTGGGGTCCATGTCTTGCTGCTCATTACAGAGGCTAAGGCAAGGAGTGCTGCGGGAAAATAAAGCAGCTTAATAGCCTTATAAAGAATCCTTTGATGTTTATTCTTTTCGTCATGGTTCAAAAGTAAAATTACAAGAGGTACAAGGACGAAAGCCGCAAACATGAGGAATTTTTCAATAAGATTAAATGCTAAATAGTCTAGAAGAAATATAAGGATTGTTAGGATCCCGCCAAGAATCGTTGGTAATAAGGATGCTTTCATTACTTGCCCCCAGTATGCTATTTATGAATGTTCATTCGTATGTGAAGCTTGTCTATTTATAGTGGGTAGATCCTTTTTATAGTAACACATTTTGTGAGAATCGAACTCCCTCTATACGAGGAAAACGGCGCTTTACTTGGAAAAAAGCGGATGGAGTAATCGAGAACGAGCTTCTAGGGATAGCGGTCAACCACCTAGGAGGCATCCATTTACAAAAAAGGCAATTGACAACGAGGCGCAGGTGTTATAGCATGGCTTTAATATCCAATACGTTGAAAAGGAATAGTACGCTTTTCTAAGCGCTCAGAGAGCTGTTGGTTGGTGCGAAACAGCCGCGAGGAAGAATGGAACTCACCTTGGAGTTGCCCGCTGAACCAGTGAAGTAAGCGGAGCCGGAATCCTGACCGTTATCATCAGGAGGATATGAGGTTACCGGTAAGTCCGGAAACCCATATCCGCAGAGTGCATGCCGTCTATGGCGTGAATTCGGAGTGGTACCGCGTAAGATGTCACAGTCTTTCGTCTCTGTTAATGGAGACGGAAGGCTTTTTTGCGTTATGCCTGCCCTCTAATGACCCGTGTCAAAAAATGATGGAAGGATGGATACCCATGAAAAACGTTGAAAAATACGCCAGAGGATACTTTATGCCGCAGGAGGCAAGCCTGAAATGGACCCGCAAGGAATATATTACAGAAGCCCCGATTTGGTGCAGTGTCGATCTGCGTGATGGAAATCAGGCGTTGATCGTTCCGATGAATTTGGAGGAGAAGCTGGAATACTTCAAAATGCTGGTGGAGATCGGGTTCAAGGAAATCGAAGTCGGATTTCCTGCAGCATCGGAAACGGAATTCACCTTCTTGCGCACATTGATCGAGCAGGATTTGATTCCGGATGATGTAACGATCCAAGTGCTTACCCAATCGAGGGAGCATATTATCCGCAAGACCTTTGAATCACTGAAAGGTACAAAAAAAGCAGTCGTACATTTGTACAACTCGACTTCTGTAGCGCAGCGGGAACAAGTATTCCGCAAATCGAGAGAGGAAATTATCGACATCGCCGTGAAAGGTGCCAAGCTGCTCAAGGAGTGCGCGTTTGAAACGGAGGGGAACTTTCAGTTCCAGTACTCGCCGGAAAGCTTTACAGGTACGGAGATTGATTTTGCGCTGGATATTTGCAACCAAGTGCTTGAAGTATTGGAGCCGACGGCGGAGAATCCGGTCATCATCAACCTGCCTGCAACGGTATCCATGTCGATGCCTCATGTTTACGCTAGTCAGATCGAATATATGAGTGAACACTTGAATTACCGGGAGCATGTCATTCTATCCCTTCACCCGCATAACGACAGAGGCACGGGCGTGGCCGATGCCGAGCTGGGGATGCTGGCGGGAGCCCAGCGTGTAGAAGGCACGTTATTCGGCAACGGGGAACGGACGGGGAACGTAGACATTGTTACGCTGGCCCTGAACATGTACTCGCACGGGGTAGATCCTAAGCTGAATTTTGAGAACATTCCGGCAATCCTCTCCGTTTATGAACGGGTGACCAAAATGAGAGTGAGCGAAAGACATCCTTACGGCGGCGAGCTTGTGTTTACAGCTTTCTCCGGTTCGCATCAGGATGCGATTGCCAAGGGCATGAAATGGCGCGAAGAGAAAGAGCCGCAGCATTGGTCGGTTCCCTATCTGTTGATCGATCCGCTGGATATCGGCAGACAATACGAAGGCGATATTATCCGCATCAACAGCCAGTCAGGCAAGGGCGGAATCGGTTACGTGCTGCAGCAAAAGTATGGCCTCGATCTTCCCCAGAGCATGCGCGAGCACTTCGGGTATTGCATCAAAAACGTATCCGATCAGCAGCAAAAAGAGCTGCTCCCGGACGAAATATACGACATTTTCAATAAGGAATATGTAAATATTAATACACCTACCGAGCTGGTTAAATATCGGATTAACGAAGAAGAAGATTTCCAAACTACCGTGGTTGTGAGCACGGATGACGGAGTTAAGGAAATTACAGGTACGGGGAACGGTAGGCTTGATTCGGTCAGCAATGCCCTGCAGGCTTATCTTGGATTGGAATACAGCGATCTGGTCTACAAGGAGCACGCTTTGGAAATAGGCTCTAAATCGCAAGCGGTCTCTTATATCGGGATTAAGGCCTCAGACAGCAAAGTATATTGGGGCTGTGGCATTGACGTTGATATTCTGACCTCTTCTATCAAGGCTTTGTTTAGTGCTGTGAATCAAATGAGCCGGAATATGAACAAGAACAATTAATTCCAGCCGCGCCAGTCATCGTACCACATAACCAAAAGAAGCACCCTCATATTATGAAGGTGCTTCTTCGTTATTGAACAATCAATCCGTCTTTCATCGTGATGACATGGTCTGCATAAGAGAGCATTTCTTCATCATGTGTCACGAGTAAGGTTGTAATGTTTAATTCTTTCGTCAGATTACGAATGATTGCCATGACATCCTTGGATCTTGTGGAGTCTAGACTGGCGGTGGGCTCATCGGCAAATAGCATTTTTGGCTTGTGGATGATGGCACGGCCAATCGCAACCCGCTGTTTCTCCCCACCTGACAATGAGGCTGGATAGGCGTCTTTGCGATGGTCCATTCCGACCAGCTTGAGTATCTTCATGACTTCTTCCTTTTGCTCGCGTTTACTCATGGTGGTCTCTGACACATTAAGCATCAGCATGAGTTGATCTTCTACGGTAAGGAAGGGCACGAGATGAGAGGATTGGAAAATAAATCCGAACTGACTGGCGCGTATTTTACGAATCTCTTCCTGCGTCATGTCGGCCATGTTCTTTCCCTCGAAAATGATTTGTCCCCCGGATGCGCGCTGAAGACCTGCAGCGATCGTAAGAAGTGTGCTTTTCCCAGAACCTGACGCACCTACGAGAGCCGTTATTTCTCCCTGTTGCTGAGTAAGGTTGATTCCGTTCAATACTTGTTCGTTGACTTCGCCATTCGTAAATGTTTTACGGACGTCTTTTATTAGGAAGGTAGTCATATTAGATATCTCCTTGCTGTATGGCTTGCAGCGGCTCAACTTTGCGAATTTGAAGTCCGGATAGTGTTGCACCGATAAATCCAATAATTAAGAATAAGATCGACAATGTGAGGGTTGTCCCAATCGTCAGACTAAAAGGCATGCCTTCTGGAGCGATCATATTAAAGCCCTGACTGAGTGCGATGGATAATACAAGTGCGATTACGGTGATGAAAAACATTTGCGTCCACATCATACGGAATAATGTGCTTGTTTTTACACCGATTGCTTTCAAGATCCCGTATAGTCCGATCTTCTGCACATTCATCATATAGAAGAAAATGGCAAACAACATGCCGCTAATGGCGACTAAGAACCAAATAATCATATTAAGAGACATTTGTTCTGCACTATAACTCGCAATGGTATTCAGAAACTGTTTATTTGAAAAAGATTGTAATCCTTCAATAGACGGTGATTGATCCTGCCCTGGTATGAAAAGCAGCTGCATCGTGTTCACGCGGTAAATTTCTTTATAGTTATCCATATGGATAAAAGCAACGGGTGCGTGGCTGTATTTCTTCTGGTCGGCAAATCCGATGACTTTAAATTCCCCGCTGAACTGATTGTTTGTCAGTACATCTCCTACTTGTATGCCGTCTTTCTCTAAAGAACGATCTAAGACAATTTCTCCCGGATTCACGTTCTCGAACAATTTCGATTCGGTTGATGTTACAAAAGCAACGGAGTGCTGCTTGTCCTCCGCGTCATTCACAAATCCCATCTGAATGGAAAGTGCAGCTGCATCCTTATGTTCCTGTAGGATGTTCTTTTGTACATCTGGATCTATTTTGGAGAGATTGTACGTTTCATTGGCTTGCTCATTCATATAGAATTGACCGGCGGGCAGATCCTTGATTAACGCTGCATTATCTTGTGATAAACCATTGGCGAGTCCCGATATGATAAAGGTTAAAAAACTAACTAAAAAAATGATGGAGCCTAAAATAACAAACTTCGCTTTACTCTTCTTGATTTCTTTCCATGCCATATTCATTACTCTGCCTCCCTTTCTTTGTTGCACTATGAGCATACAATTGCAATATGAACTGAGGATGAACGGAGTATGTACGGATTATGAACGGAGAATTACCTATTGAACAAAAGCAAAAGAGCAGCTGCAACGAAGCAGCTGCTCTTTCTTTTTCACAATGGTAGGATGGGTGATGACTTAGGAACTTAGGGGTACCGGCAAGTTGTGTGTATAGACCCGGTTGTTGCTTACTTTAATAGTCCCCTTTTATTACAAAAAACGAGCCCCGAATGGTTCCGGCCAGTTTAGACTTTTGCCGGGCAAACTTAAACTTCCCTTCTAATTCCTGTGGTACCTCCATTCCCTCCGACAGTTTAAAGCCAACAGCACGCTTCTTGGGGTCATCGACCGTATACATGACGTTAACCTCAAGTCCATCCTCATAAATGACGTAGGCAAATTGAATGTTGTCCACTTGAAAACGCGACGTTTCCAAAGGTTTGGCCGCAAACTCGATATCACGTTCTTCTTTCAAAATCCGGTTCACGTAATGGAGGGTCTCCTGGCTTTCGCCAGCCGGTACAACCGTAAATTCATGCTTGTATTTGTTCATAAAATACCGGGCTTCATTGGCTCGTAAACCCGCAAGCGCTTCTGCTACAGGTGAAGACTCTAAACCGACCGCAGACACATTTTTAAAATCAACGATATAGGGCATGTTCACCCCTGCCTGACAACAGGAATCCACATTTCGCCAACAAATAAGCCGTTCCGCTGTCCCATCTCAACCGTTGCATTGGGCCCGCCGACATAGGCAAAATCTTTTGCTTCCGGCAAGACTTGTCCAAAGGCAATGCCAGTGAGCGTATGACTCAACTCCTCAGCCGTCTTTCCTTCCCCTTTAACAACGAGGTATTCTCCCTCAGGAAATTGGATAACCCGGGTTGCTTCTGGTAACGATGCTTCTGTCATGACGCCGGCATAGTACATCATCTTGTTATTCACCGCTTCGCTCACGGCAAAGATATAATCATTGGCAGCAACGGCCTTTAAAGCGTCAAGTCTTCCATCTTGTTCCACCGACTCCCAAAAGTCTGCCTTCTCTTTGTTTATACCGGCATAGTCTGTGTAATGGCTCTGAAGCTCCGTTCCGATACCCAAAACGATAAAGCTGTTCTTTTCTTCCAGTGTATAATTTGTCATATTCAATCCCGTCCTTTTTCTTGAAATTATTTAATGATTTGTCTTTTCACTTGATGAGTTTATAATAGCCTTAAATCATGTCAAAAAGTGATACTGTTTAGGGGGCCCCGATGAAAAAAGTGGAACGGATTAACATCATCATGCGGTATATCAACAACCGTGCCAACTTTACCATTGCTGAAATCATGCGGGAATTTAATATTTCTCGTTCGACAGCTATTCGAGATATCCGGGAAATTGAAGCCATGGGGATGCCGCTTGTCGCTGAAGTTGGAAGGGATGGGGGTTATTTTGTCATGAATAACTCTGTCCTGCCCACGGTCCGCTTTACCGATAATGAGATTAAAGCTCTTTTTATTGCTTTTATGGCCACAAGAAATCAACAACTCCCTTATTTAAAGAGCCGTCAGTCTTTAGCCGAGAAATTACTGGGCCTCATTTCGGAAAATCAGCAGGATGACCTTGTTCTTTTAAATGGAATCTTGCTTTTTGAAGGAAATAACCCCCATAATCCCGACCTGCTTGATCTGTCAGATTTACCCCATCCTATGTTAGAAAAACTCATTCAAACCCTTCTTTTGGACCGCTATTTATTGGTTTCTATCCAAGAGGAGAAGGAAATAAAGTCTTATCCCATTTATCTCTTGCATCTTTATCGTGAAAAAAGCCAGTGGCAAATTGAAGGTTTGGACTTAAAGGATGAGAAAAGAAGGATTTTCGCTGTCGACAATCTCACCGATGTCAAACCATACCCTGCGACTAAAAGATTAAGTAAGAAAAAGATTTTAGAGAAACTAAGTCAGCAGGAGGAAGCCATTAACGTGGTCCTTGAGCTCGGTCCGAAGGCAATCGCCCAGTTCAAAAAATATCATCCTTTGAAAGTTTCGATTGCCTATACGAATCCTTACCAAACTACAGCCATTCTAAAGACCTATATCAATGTCCATCAGCCCGAAGAATTGACCGAAATCATAAATTGGCTGCTTTTCCTGGGCGGGGATATCAAGGTCAGGGAAGTGCCTGAAGAGATCCTGGCAGTCTTGCAAGAGAGATTAGGTTTATTCTGCCCATGAGCAGGGCTGGTTAAAACCCAAATAAACTTGGGCTTGGGCGATGGCAGCATGTTTCAAGCCGGTGGCCGTCGCAATTACACATCCAGCGAGTTGCTGCGGCCATTCCAACAGACAGCTAACTACGCGGGAATGATATATCGGCAGCCCTTTGCGGTGGGTAATATCCGCGAGGTGAGTGAGGAACTGCTTGAAAGTTATGCAGGGGAATACGCAGATTATGTAGAAGGCCAAACTTCCAGCGACCCAGCGGATATGACTCCCTTTTCTCCAAATAAAACGAGATCCACCGCTCTAAACTAACGAAAACCTCCAGGTTAATAGGGATCGCTGACTACTCCATGGTCAGCGGTCTTTTTTTCGCGCGCTAGAAAAAAGAGTTAAAAAATGGAGCTTTTTAAGAAGGATCGTGTTAATTTTTTGTCGAATTTTTTGTCGAAAAAAAGAAAAAAAGCTAGAACAAAGTCGTATCGACTCCTGATATATACACCTATGAGTGTCATATATATCTACTTAGATTAAGCCGAGGGGGATGTTACTTGAAAGAAGGAAGGTTAAGATCGATTTTCGCTTTGTTGTTGTCGATCGTATTGCTGCTGCCAACACAATTCGCTTATGGTTTGGCTGATACAAATGAAGGGGGCTTATACAATTTTACATTGGCGCTCAGTGAGATCGACAAGAACGGCGACAACACTAGCACCATTGTTGAAGAAGCTCCATTACAGGGTGGTAAGGTGTCCGTTAACGGACAGGAATACACAACGGATGAAGCAGGCGTCGCTGTAGCGGCTTTGTCCAACGGTACTTATTCTTTCTCGATCTCCAAGGATGGCTATCAGGGACAGACGGGAACGGTTACGATAAGCGGAGGCCCTCAGACTCTGAAAAGGGTATTGGCTCCGATGTCGCCGCCGAGCGTCAAGCTGGCTCCAGTAGGCCAAATTACTACGACTTCCGCCAGTGTCGGCGGGAAGGTGACGAACGACGGCGGGGCGGCTGTGACCGAGCGCGGTGTCGTGTACAGTACGGAACGTAATTTTACGGCGGAGAACGGTACAAAGGTAATCGCAAGCGGCACGGCCGGACTGAATGAAGTTTTCATGTCCACATTGTCCGGGCTACTCCCGGATGGGAACTACTACTATTTCCGTGCTTATGCAACCAACAGCGTAGGAACGGGTTACAGTGAGGAATTTTCCTTTTATACAAAACGGACGGAACCGACGGTGACCACATCGGTATATACCGCCACGGTGACCTCCGTATCTGCGACCGTATACGGCAATGTGCTGAGCACCGGCATATGGCCCCTGGTTGAGCGCGGTATCGAGGTGAAGACACAATATCCGACGATGAAATCAACGAAGTTTCCTGTGGCAGGTACAGCCGGTGAGTTCAGCGTAT
Source organism: Paenibacillus lutrae (assembly GCF_009757775.1). Lineage (GTDB taxonomy): Bacteria > Bacillota > Bacilli > Paenibacillales > NBRC-103111 > Paenibacillus_F > Paenibacillus_F lutrae. The sequence goes on along the minus strand of NZ_RHLK01000007.1, from coordinate 269,047 downwards.
CCCTGACTGACTTGCAGCAGGGAGTGAGATATAACGTGAGGGCCTATACAAAGTCATCTCATGGTTACGACTACGGAGATGAATTGGCATTCGATACAACACCGAAGGAGCCAGAGCTTACGACTGAGCTTCATACCGTAGATTATATGAATGTCGTGTTGGGCAGCAAAATCAAGTCTATCGGCAGCAATGTGACGATGATCCGGGATAGCCATAACAGCCGTGGATTTGTTCTGGATACAAACCCTAATCCGACGCTTGAAACGGGTATGAAGATTCGGGCGGGCTACGGAGAACCGCATAAAGAATTCGTAACGTATATGAAGGCGCAGGAGCTTGCCAAAGGAAAGACGTATTATGCGCGCTCTTTTGCAACGAACGATGAAGGTTTGACAGGCTACGGCAATGAAGTTTCTTTTACGACGGTAAGCCTGGCCCCGGCGGTAACGACAACGGAAGCTTCGCTAATCACGGCGACAACCGCTACCATTGGCGGTAACGTGACCGACGACGGCGGTGCCCCTGTTACGGAGCGTGGCGTAATATACAGCACAGACTCGAGCCTCACCGTCAATAAGGGTACGAAAGTGACGGCTGCAGGCACGACAGGCGAATTCAGCGTGCCTATAACCAATTTGACGCCTAATAAGACCTATTACATGCGCGCCTATGCGATCAACAAAAACGGAACGAGCTATGGCGCTGAGAAATACTTCGAGACACTGGCAGGTGCACCGGCACCTAGTCCAACGCCAACGGCACCTCCGACGACACCAGACGTCAAAGCGCCGACATTAACGACAATAACGAGTACGCTCAATCCTTCCCAGCAGGGACAAGCGGTGACATTTACGGTGAAAGCAGCTTCACATCCGCAGACGTCCGGTACTTTAACCGGAACGGTAGATCTTATGGATGGCGCTTCTTTGTTAGATACACTCACGTTGGAACCTGTAGGCATATCGAATGGATATGCGAGGGCAAGCTACACGGCAAATGATTTAAGTGTAGGAGAACACACGATTACAGCAGTTTACCATGGAGACAGGAATTTCGCCGGAAGTACATCCGCTGCATTCATTCAGGTCGTCCAGGGAACGACGAGCGGCCCAGGCGGCAATGGCGGTAACGGTGATCCGGATGACGATGATCAGGAACCATCCTCTCCACCGGCTGAAGAGAAGCCGGAGCCTGCTCCACCGGTATCACCGGAAGTGAGTCCGACACCTGTTCCACCAGCGCCAACACCAGCACCGGAAGAGAAGCCGACACCGGCTCCGGCACCGGAAGACGAACTTTTCAAGAAGGACGTCTTCAAGTCCGGCAAGAATGTCGTAGAGGACATACAGGCCATGATCAACGAAGCGGTTAAAAACCCGGCACCGGCGTTTACTCCCGCAGACACGAAGAATCACTGGGCCGAGAAGACCATCGATATTTTCTTGAAGCTGAATATTATTTATGGCTATGAGGACAACACCATTAAACCGAACCGGGAGATATCCCGCGGGGAATTCGTGGCGATTCTTTCCCGTATCTTCGACGTCGGGGGCACCAATCCGATCGGTTTGAACGACGTAAAAGGTCACTGGGCACAAGAGGCTATCGAGAAGTTTGCGCAAGCGGGAATCATCGGCGGATTCGGCGACGGAACATTCCAGCCTAATAGATTCATTACCCGCGAAGAGATGGTCGTGATCCTGTCCCGGATCGTTAATCTGCAAGGGGCGGGCCATACGGGTGATTCGAACGCCGATCCGATTGATGCGGCTGCTCAGGCAGGTATCATTGAGGGCAACGGGGACGGGAAGTTGAACCCGGGCGGCACAGCTGTCCGTGCAGATGCGCTGCAACTGATCCTGAATACGTTGAAACTCAACTCAAGTATTAAGACGATGCTTGAAATCATGGCGGACTAACAGGCCGCTAAACCATTATTTACAGGTACAAAAAAAGCGTCCCGATTCTATTCGAAATGGAATAGATCAGGGCGCTTTTTCTCTTTATTTCGTCGGAATGTTATGCCCGCCAGGTTAAGGGAACTTAGGGAGGCGGACGAATATAGACCTGATTCCCTTGCACTAATCATAATGAGGTAGTGATGCGGCCCAATATGGAGCAGCAGAAGTCTCTACAATTCCCTGCCTTGCGGATGCATACCGGGACCGAACCGCTGTTGCTGGCGGACAAAAAAGAGTGAACGCCGGGTAGGGGTACGTTCACTCTTATGCTGCCGTTTATATCATCAATGTCTGGATAAAATGCTCCTGGAACCGCTTGGCGTCGACACCGGTGCAGACATCGACGTTCGGCCGGTCGGTACAGCGCGGACGCAGATCGGCAACGGTTCGGCCATAGGAGTGGATACCCTCCAGATCAACCTGGAGGGCCATCGGCTGAACCTCGACCAGACTCGGATCGATTGCAACGGCTACCGCCAACGGATCATGCAGGGCGCAGCCTTCCCGGCCGCTGTAGGCTTGCCGGTAACCTCCGATATAGTAGGAGGTAATGTCAGCCAAGAAGCGGGTCAGGTCCGAATCCCGCTCCCTCCATCGCTGAACATCCTCCAGGCCGAGCTCGGTCTTCATGGTCACATCCAGCCCGACCAGCGTAATCGGAGCTCCGGATTGGAAGACGAGCTGGGCTGCTTCGGGATCGGAATATACATTCGCTTCCGCATGCATCCGGCAGTTGCCCGCTGCGCCCACGGCTCCGCCCATCACGATAATCTGCCGCACCAGCGATATAATCTCGGGAGCATGCAGAATGGCCGCGGCCAGATTGGTCAAAGGGCCGACACAGATTAGCGTCACTTGCTTGGGGTATCGCCTGATTTGATCCACCATGAAAGCCGCCGCGGGCGTGGACACGGGCTTGCCCTCCGGATCGGGGAACGTCAAGTCGCCGAGTCCTTTCTCGCCATGAAATTGAGCGGGATAAGCTCTCATAGGGGGATGGAATAATGGGGCGGCTTCACCCGCCGCGACAGGAATCCCGGTTGCTCCTAACCGTTCCAGTACATGAAGCGTATTGCGTGTTGCGCAGTCCACCGGTACGTTTCCGAAGCAGGTTGTAATCCCGATGACATCCAGAGCCGGGGACCGGACAGCGTAGGCAATCGCCAGCGCATCGTCAACTCCTGTGTCCACATCCAATAATACTCGGTGCATGAATCATGTACCTCCTTCCTTTAGCTGTTATGAAAGTACCGTGCGAATGTAATGCTGAAGGAATTCTTCTTCACGGACCTGCATGCAGACGGAGGCATTGGTCCGTGACTGCGGATGTCTGAAGTCGACCAGCGTCGCTCCCGAGGATACCGGCCCCTTAGTCTCGATATAGACATAATAGTCCTTCATCTCCACAAGGGAAGGATTCTCCACGACAGCCAGTGCCAGCGGATCGTGCATCAGCCGGTATTTCCCCTCGTTCAAGCGCTCGCTTGCCTCGAAGCTGAATGTGAACATATGATGCAGGAAGGCTTGTAATTCTGCCTGTTCATCGGTAAAGCCGTTCATGAGCTCATGATAATGAGCTTGGCTGAATTTGGCTTTTGAGGTCACGTCTAAACCTACCATCACAATCGGAATCCCGGATTCAAACACCCGGTGCGCCGCTTCCGGATCTCCATGAATGTTGGCTTCGGACACGGGCGTCGTATTGCCGGGCACCTGGATGGCGCCTCCCATCAATACCAGCTTCGCCTTCTGGGCGATGGAGGGGTCCTTGGCGAGCGCCAATGCCAAATTGGTCAGCCTGCCGGTGAATACCAGGGTAATGTCATGTGCTTGTTCCCGCACCTTCCGCACGATAAAATCGGACGCCTTCTCGGCCACCGGCAGCTGGCGCGACTCAGGCAGTTCATAGCCCGCCAGGCCGTTTGCCCCATGAATGGCGGTTACGTTCTCGCGGCGTGGGCGAAACAAAGGAGCGTCCGCTCCCATGGCAACCGGAATCCCGTAAGGAGGCTGCACCAATTCCAGCACCCGCAGCGTATTCTCCGTCGCCTGCTTCACATCCACGTTGCCGAATACCGTTGTAATGCCTTCTATGTGCAGCTTATTCGATTTAACGGCGAAGATCAGCGCCAGGGCATCATCCACGCCGGTATCCACATCCATCAGGATGTGCTTCACCTGCTCCATATCGTCACTCCCTTGTTCCCTCACTTATGTTTGGCAAGCTCGTCCGCAAGCTCCGGTATTGTCAGGATATTATGGCCGATACCCAGGGAGTAGCCGAGCCTGCTGATATGCGGCTGCTTCAGCATCGCCTGTTCCAGCACATCCAGATTCCAGAAGATGGCCCGTTTATCGTCATCCGCAATAACTTGCCGGTTCGCCATGACGATGACCCGCTGGAAGTTGTTCACGACGAATTCCATATCATGCGTGATCGTGATGATGGTTTTTCCTTCCCCGCTTAATGTCTCAATCAGACGGGCGAGTGTCTTCATGGCCGGAATATCCTGCCCTGCTGTCGGCTCATCGAGAATAATGACACTGGAATCCATCGCAATCACGGAAGCAATGGTTACGAATTTACGCATGGAGTAAGGCAGATTGTACGGATTTTCTTTAAGAAACGGGACGACGCCAGCGAGCTCCGCCGCTTTCATGACGTTCGCTTTGACCTGTTCCTCCGGAAGACCCAGCTTGCGGGGGCCGAATTCAATCTCGCTGTACACATCGTTATGGAAGATCTGATCGTCCGGGTTCTGGAACACATAGCCGACCTTTCTCGATATTTGAGCGGTCGTATAATCACGCGTATTCCAGCCATCGATGACAACATCACCCTCGGAAGGCTTGAGCAGCCCGTTCATCATCTTGACGGTGGTTGTTTTACCCGCCCCGTTCTGGCCGACAATCGCAACCGATTCGCCCTTACTGAAGGACATGTTGACTCGGTCCACCGCTTTGTAGCCGTTTGGGTAGGCAAAGGAAACATTCGTCAAAGTCAGGAAGCTCATACTTTAACCCCCTTATTCATCCATGTCTTCACGGCTTTGATGGCTTCTTGTTCCGTTAACGGTATGCTGCCCAGATCCATCTGCCGCTTGCGCATTTCCATGCCGAACAGCGAATATTGGGGAAGAGCGGCCCCGAACGCAAGTGCACGCTCATCGGTAAGAATTTCATTCGTGTTTCCTTGCATGGCCACTTCACCTTCGTTCAGCAGGATAATATAATCCGCATATTCGGCTATCAGCTCAATTTTGTGCTCGACGAGAATGATGGTTTTTCCCTTGTTCTTCATCAGTTCGATAATCTTGAACACATCTTCGGTTCCCTTCGGATCAAGCTGCGAGGTAGGCTCGTCAATCACCAGTACGTCGGGCTCCATGACGATGATGGAAGCGAGGGCGACCCGCTGCTTCTGACCGCCGGAGAGCTCGAACGGGTTTTTATCCCGCAAATAATCGATCCCCAGCATGGTGATAACTTGATCCACCTTCTCCACGATGAGTCCGGGTTCCATACCGAGATTTTCAAGGCCGAATGCAATCTCTTCGAACACGTTGTCCTTCACGCCGCTAATTTGTGTAAAAGGGTTCTGGAAGACATAGCCGATTTTCTGGGCAAGCTCGCCCAGTTCCCATTCGCGGATATCCTTACCATCAATCAGCACCTCTCCGCGCAGATCCCCTTTATAGAAGTGGGGAATAAACCCGCGGATGACATTGCACAGGGTCGTTTTCCCGCCTCCGTTGGCACCTACCAGTGCGTACAGCTTGCCTTCTTCAATGGTTAGGTTCACGCCCTTGAGTGCATCTGACTCGCTGATCGGATATTGGTAGGATAAATTCTTGATGGTAATTATACTCATAGCGCAACTCTCCAGATAATTAGGATAGCAAGCAGTACAAACAGCAAAATTTGAACCAGCCGGTCATACTTTGTTTTCTCCAGTTTATAGATGCTGCTTTTTTTGACATTGGCCGAGAAAGCTCTCGATTCCAGCGTCAGTACCCGTTCCTCCGTACTTGCCACCGATCCGAGAATAAGTGGACTAAGTGTGGGCAGGAAGGCCTTCACGCGGACAAACAGCTTGCCTTCGGTTTCAACGCCTCTTGTTTTTTGTGCGTCCATGATGACATGGGTCAGTTTTTTCATCTCCGGAATAAGCTGGAGTGTGGATAAGATGACGTAGGTTACCTTGGGCGGCAAGCCGATCTGTTCCAGCGAATAAACCAAATCTTTAACCTTGGTAATTCGGAAGAACAAAATGAATGCCGATGCTATCGCCACGATTTTGGATGTCAGAAACAGGGCGAACTCAATTCCTTCCCGCTTGATGGAGAAGATGCTCCAACTCCACAGGATGTCATTGCCGGGATAGAAAAAACTTTGCAGAATAAAAATGAACACTACAATCATCAGCAGAGCTTTAATCGTCAGATTGGAAAATTCCTTGAAGCAGCCGGCAAAGTAGGCCAGCATCATACAAATCGGCAGAATCGCGTAGCTGAACCCGTAGCCGGGTACAATAAAAGCAGCCAGACATAAAGTCATGGTAATCATAAACTTGCTGGTTGGATAAAGACGGGTCAACATGAACCGGTCATTATTCACTAGAACCTCCTCCTTCTGAAAGCGCATTCACTATGGATTCCATCTCATTTCTTTTTTATGAAAATCGCGCCGTAGTTCAGCTTGGACAAGTATCTCGGGGACATCTTCATAACGATGAGAAAGGCAATAACGTTGCTGATGACTTTGTCGAAGCTTTCCACCAGAATTTTGGTCGAGAATACCGCCGTCCAGATCTTCTGTCCGGAAGCCAGGAATGTAGCGACCACGGCATCGGAGGAGTTGCCGGTCGCTCCGCCGAACATCAGTACCTGGATCGGAGATGCAACGATCAGTACGGCCAGTACAACGGCAAATGAAGACAAGATCACTTTCCACAGCTTCGTATACATGCCTTTCATGGCCAGCAGGCCGACCACCAGACCAACGGCCATTTGTACAGGCGTAAATGCGAACGAGACGGGGTTCGTTATTCCGACAACGAGATTGGTGCTGGCCCCTGTAACCATTCCGACCCAAGGACCGCCGATCATGGCTGTCAGTATCGTTCCGATGGTGTTCAAGTAGATCGGCAGCTTGAGCAGCAGCACAATTTGAGCACCGACAAAGTTGATCGCGATCCCGATAGGAATTAATAAAATGGCCAGCAAAGAAAAATCATATTTAAGTCCGCGTTTAATTCCCACTGCTTATTCCCCCTAGAGCATAGTTTGTCATAAAGCGATCCGTTAAAGATTATTCGTCAGCCAGGATAGTATGGAGCGCGATCTCAACCATGTCATGGAAGGATTTCTCGCTGTCATGATGGGACGAGCGTTCATTAGTCAGCAGATGACTGCCTACCGTTAATATGGACAAGGCTTTTACGCCGTATTTGGCAGCCAGCGTGTACAGGGCGGCACTTTCCATCTCAACCGCAAGTACTCCAAAATCCATGAATTTATGAAGGCGGTCATAAGTTTCCCTGTAAAATTCATCGGAATTGTATATATTTCCGACAAAGGTATTCGCTTGCTTATCCTGAGCCAGTTGATAGGCTTTGCTTAACATGCCATAATCAGCTGTCGGCGCGTAATTGCAGCCATAAAATATTTTTTCCATCAGATTGCTGTCGGAAGATACGGCTTGGGCCAGTACGATGTCGCGGACCTGAAGCTCTTTTTGCATGGCGCCGCATGTACCGATGCGGATCAGCTTTTTGACCCCGTAATCTTTAATCAGCTCTGTAGCATAAATACTCATAGTCGGGTTGCCCATTCCCGTACCTTGGACAGAAACCCGAGTCCCTTTATAAAGGCCGGTGTACCCGTACATGCCTCTCACTTCGTTATAACAATACGCTTCCTCTAAAAAGTGTTCGGCTACAAACTTGGCCCGTAAAGGGTCGCCGGGCAGCAACACATGTTCTGCGATTTCTCCTTGTTTGGCTCCTAAATGTATACTCATCGGGCTCCTCCTGCTTACTGGCTTCCCTTTTTAGGAAAGCGCTTTATTTTCTTCTGTCTTCATCATAGTAAGAATCGGAGGGAGAACCAAGACCAGAATGTTACGGAGCTTAACGGAAAAATGCAACCATGCGCTGCGGGCTATATTAATTCCTGGCGGATATTATCCAGATCCCGTTTGGTCGGTATCGTGGAAATGATGACCACGGGTACCGTAGTCAGCTTAACGGGAAACGTACTGATCACAAAATCAATACCATGCTTCTGAATTATTTCATCCGTAAGACCTTCCATAATGGAAGTGTTGATGATCAGCTCGTCACCAATTTCGTTCTTGATGAGCGTCGCTACGTAATGGCGGATAGAGAATTCCTCGCCGATCAGCAAAAAAGCCTTTTTGCTTTTGTACCGCAAGCTGGAGCTGATCAATAGCGTCAGCTTGGTCAGATGATAGTCGTTATACAGAATAGCGGGATACCGCTGTGCCCATTTCTGCATGCAGGCCTGCACGCCTTGGTACAGGGGACGGCATTCTCTTTGTACATATTCGGTGAGGCTGCTTGTCGAGATCGCTGTCATATCGGGAAGCGCATTCTCCAGCCGCAGCTTCTCGAAGAATTCTCCGATTTCCCAGATGAACCGATCGGTCCTATCAATAGCAGGGTAAGCGGCAAGGGCCAGCATGAGGAAATGATTGACGATTTGATATTTTTCCTCCTGGATCTGTACGAGATTCGTTTTCTCCATCGATACCATCGTTCTGATCTTCGCGTCATCATAATAGTTATACTGGCTCAAACTAAACATAGCCTGAAGAAAACGGATTTCGTCCAGCGGCAAATGAATGGAATAACGGTGCTCAAGCGTTCGTGCCAGGGCGGTAACGGAAGAGTGGAGCATGCTGCTCTCCCAGTCGTATTGACCTCTGGGAACGTCCGCATGTTTGTCCTGCAGCACTCTCGTAATAACGATGGCGGCCAGGAAGGATAAGCTTCGTTTGGCATTGAGGAAATACACGATATCATTCTCCGACTCGACTGTCGTGATATATTCGTGGATTTGAGCCTGGTCCATGCCGGGGAACGGCCAGCCGGAGAATTCGTAAGCATCGTAATACAATTTCAAGTAAAAATAACGGATATTAATTTCACTGCCCTTGACCTCAGGCATGGAATACGCGATACGCAAATGGTATGGCTTCAACTCATGGTTGTTTAACCGGATAATGAGTTTCTTCAGCGAGGAAGCGCTCATATACAGCTTGTCGGCCAGCTCTTCGAGTGAATAGCGCCCTCCCTCGGCGAAAAGCAAATCGAGCAGCCGATAAAAGGTTCTCTGCCTGTATAGGGAGGAAATGACTTCGCCGATCGCCACATTCCGTTTTTCGTAATGGAGAATGACGCCTTTGCCCCGGGAAATCTCAATATGAATCGAAGGAGGTAACTCCTGCTTGGTTTCGTCGATAATTTTACGGATCGTTTTGTCTGAGACGCCAATCTGTTTTTCAATCTCGGCCAAGGTAAACCATCGATATTCAGAATCGAGCAGCGTCAGCAGCTTTAGTGTCAATAGAAATTCCTTTTCCATGCAATTGTTCTCTCCCTTTCCGAAAGAATCGGTTAGATGTTAGTTGTCTCACAAGTTGATAAACCTAAAAAGGGGGTGGAGTGAACATATTTATAAACCGCCGGGTAAATCATTTTAGAAGTCTTCTCGTTCGCAAGGCTTACAGTCGTGTACTTTTCTTATTTTAATAGTTATTCCCAAGGACAGGTGTCCTTATCTGTAATCGTAATGGGCTTTGGAGTTTTAATCAATCGGCAGATCAAGAACGGGGAAGTCCTCCGGGCAAAAAATCTGGCCTGCTGCATCATTAAACCAGACGTATTCCGCTGTTCCGCGGATACAGATTGTCGGTGAGATCAGCGGCTCCTTTTAACGGATAAAATAACACCCAAATAAAATTCCTTTGCATGGAAACTTTATATATGATAGTCTAGCTTAAGTTGAGAATGATTATCATTATTAAAGGGGTAGAATAACAGTATGAATTCAGCGTACAAAAAAGCATCGATTCTCCTTGTATCCATCCTTGCTCTTAATATCTTGGCAGCCTGCGGCAGCAACAATCATGCATCACCGGCATCCAGCCCTGCTGCGGGTCAATCTGCCAGTCCTTCCCCTACGGCTCCGGCAAGCGGACAATCTGCCGCCTTAACCGTTGATGAAACGAAAGCGAAGGAGCTTCAAGCTAAGTTCGGCGACAAGAAGCCGGAGAAAGTTGTCGTCACTTCTGTCGCGCTTGCCGAGATGCTCGATGTGCTCGGAGTCATGCCGGCCGGCATACCTACTTCGAAGACGGCTCTTCCTGCGGCATTCGAGGGTGTCACTCCGATTGGTTCGGCGCTTAAGCCTGATGCGGAGATCATTGCCAGCCTGAAACCGGATGTCGTGTTAGGTCCGAAATCGATCGAGGACAGCCTGAACAAACAGTTGGGCTCCGCAAACCTCAATTTGCGCTATCTGCCGACTGATTCGCTTGAAGATTTGAAGCTGTCCCTGGTTGTACTCAGCCGTGTGTTCGGCCAAGAAGAGAAAGCAAGCGCGCTTATCGAGCGTCTGACACAAGAAGAAACGGCAGCAGTCAAGCAGGCGGAAGGAAAAGCTGCGCCGAAGGCTATGTTCCTGTTCGGATCGGCGGAATCGTTCATGCTGATGAATGAGAGCACGTTCCCTGGCAGTCTGGCCAAAAAACTGGGAGCAACGAACATTGTATCAGCGACGCTGAAAAGCAAGGAAACTTACGTGCCTCTTGATATGGAAAGCGTCGTAGCGGCCAATCCGGACGTCATTCTGCTTGTCGCGCACGGAGACCCGGAAGCGGCTAAGAAAGCGTTCGAGGAAGACGTGAAGAAAAACGGTGCATGGGAGAAGCTGAATGCTTTCCGGAACAACCGTGTTGAAGCGCTCGATTACAACTTGTTCGGTGTAGCTTCCATCGTGAAAGCTCCTGCTGCCTATAAAGAGATAGCAAACAAGCTATTCCCGACTAACTAACAGCAACCGGAGGAACAAGAAGATGAAATCCGCGACATTGCGATCGTCTAGTAAAGTTATCGAGATCATCACCTTTGTACTGCTAGTGATCGTTGTTATCGTCTCGATTGGTCTCGGTAGTGTCAAAATCCCATTCGGAGAGCTGCTCAGTACGTTATTGGGAAATTCAACGGGCCAATACGACACGATTATGTGGGATATCCGTATTCCTCGAGTGCTGCTGGCGCTCTTCATTGGAGCTAATCTGGCTATCTCCGGAGCGATGCTTCAAGCGGTTATGAACAATCCGCTTGCAGATCCCGGTCTAACCGGCGTGTCGAGCGGCGCTGCCGTAGCCGCATTGTTCATTCTGCTCGTTATGCCCGGGCTGAGCTCTATGCTGCCGATTGCGGCAATTGGCGGTGGCGCTATTGCTTCGGCCATGGTTTACCTGCTCTCATGGAACAAGCGAGGCATCACGCCGATTCGTGTTATTCTGTCCGGTGTTGCCGTGAACGCTATTTTCGGCGGCTTTATCGGTCTCATGTCGATTCTGTACAGCGACAAGCTCCCGGGCGCACTGCAATGGCTGAACGGCAGTCTGTCCGGCAAAGGCATGGGGGACGCCCTGACGATCGTTCCTTACTCGGCCGTTGGCTGGATAGCCGCATTCTTCTGCATCCGCAAAGCGAATACGCTGCGGCTCGGGGAGCAAGTGGCTGTCAATCTGGGGGAGAGTATGACCAAGGTTCGGATTCTACTCTCTCTCGTGGCGGTCTATCTTGCGGCCGTATCCGTATCTGTCGTCGGCTTAATCGGTTTTATCGGTCTCGTTGTACCGCATATGGCTCGTATTTTCGTCGGATCTAACTACAGCCGGCTAATCCCCATGAGTCTTATGCTCGGCGCGATCGTTCTGGTGGTTGCCGATACGGCGGGGCGAACGTTGTTTGCTCCGCTGGACATACCAGCGGGAATCATTATGGCGATTGCGGGTGGTCCGTACTTCTTGTATCTGATGCGCAAAGGAGAGGTTTGACATGATCGAGGCACAGTCCGTCGCCATCAAGTATGGTGGGCGAACGATTATAGACAACATCACGCTGCAAGTGCAAGAAGGCGAGATCGTATCCATTATCGGTCCTAACGGGTCAGGCAAGTCAACGTTACTCAAGAGCATGTCCCGCTTGATTCCGTGTGAACGAGGCTGCGTCCGTATCGGCGGACAGGAGATAGGCACGCTTAGCAGCAAGCGAGTCGCCCAACTGCTCTGTATGCTCTGTCAGGCCAATCAGACACCTGCGGATATGACCGTTGAGGAACTCGTATCTTATGGCAGGATGCCTCATAAAAAATGGTACGAGCGGCTTGATGCAAGCGACCACGAGGTCGTTGATTGGGCGTTGGAACGCACGGGGCTTGTTACTTACCGCGAGCGATTAGTCGGTTCGCTTTCGGGAGGCGAAGCCCAGCGGGCATGGATCGCCATGGCGCTGGCGCAACGGCCGAAAATCCTGATGCTTGATGAACCGACCACCTATCTCGATATTGCACACCAGCTCGAAGTGCTTGAACTGATTCGTTCGATTAATCGGGAGTTAGGTATTACCGTCGTGATGGTCTTACACGATCTGAACCAGGCGAGTGCGTACAGCGATCGGATCTGTGTGCTCCGGGACGGCAATCTGACGATGACCGGCAGTCCGAAGCAAGTGTTGACGCCCGAGCTGATCCGGGACGTATATGGCGTTGAAGCGGAAGTTACGCTTGACGCTGCGGACGGAAGTCTGCGTATCCATATCCATAGAAGAACCGAAGTTACGAGTGCTCGTGCGCAGCTGACTTCCCCACCACTATACTAGGAGGCACCAACTATGAAACAACCGAATATGGACGAAATCAGACAACGGTTCGTGAACTTCGTTACCAGCCGCAAATCACTCGTGATCAGCTCCCAGGATGAGCATGGCGTGCCTTTCATCAGCTATGCCCCGTACGTTCATCTGAACAATAAGCTTTACATCTACATTAGCCGCATTTCGGATCACTATCGTTACGTAGAGACCGGTCCTAAAGTCCATGTTATGCTCATCAATGACGAATCCGAGGCTCAGAACATGTTTGCCAGAGAGCGTGCACGCTGGGTTTGTACGACCGAAAACTTAGGCAATGAAGGGCATGAGGAAATTTTTGCCGCCTTTGATACCGCGTTCGGGAATAAAATGATGGGCATGCTTCGCGGTCTCGACTTCTCCTTGTTCGAGTTGACGCCTCTGGAAGGGCGTTACGTCATAGGGTTCGGACAAGCGTTTGACGTTGATTTAAGCGGTGACCGCTTTGAGCATGTCGTCGTCGATAAAAAGACGGAAGCAGGGACTAAGGTATGAATTATGAAGTGATTCATCCCGTATGGCGTACCGTTCGCGACCGGTATCAGAAAATGATACAAGGCTTGCCGGAAGGAGATCTAGGCTTGCGCCTGTCCCCGGATGCATCGTCGATCGGGCATATGATTCGGCATAATGCGGAAGTGGAGTACATGTTCGCAAGCTGGTTTTTCGGCAGCCCGGTTCCTGAAGGCGTCGAATATGTTGCCAGCGGCAAAGGCGGGGCCGATAACGAAGCGGTGCTTATGCTTGAGAAGCTGATCGCGTTCTCCGCCGCTTCCGATGCCCATCTCACGAATGCGATGCGGGAACTACCGGAGGATGCGTGGGACATCGCCGTGGATTCCCCGATAGGTTCTTCGACACCCCGGGAAGCGTTAGGGCGGACGCTCTACCACACCGGCCTGCATGCAGGCCAAATCTCGTTAATCCGCAAGCACGCGCAGAGAGAATAGCTGATTATTGCTTGGACTGTTAATCTTGCTCTGATAAATAGGACTAATCACATTATACATTTTGCTGCGACTGTTTACCCGGCTTCTACCGGAGGACAGTCGTTTTTCTTTATATACGAGAGCGCTTCATAGTGTGCGCATGGCATGCTTTGTGCATAGGCAAGGCAATACGCGAAGGACATGTAAGAAGATGCATCTGTTTATCATGACTCCATGAAAAAAAGGTATTGGTACTGGTTCAATAAATGCCGCGTTATGGAATATCGAATGAGAAGAACCTCCCTATAAACTGCTAAGGAGGTTCGTGGTTATGTACAAATCTAAATACCTTCTGAGGCGACTGATTGCCTTATTCTGTTAGCAGGAGTACGATCCCGTTTGCGGGTCGTATATAAGAAGAAATATCCAAGTGCTACGAGCGTGCACATGAAGATATTGACACCGATCAAGACTTGATAATCTCGGAAGTAGTCGAAGGAAATGCCTCCGGTTAACGATCCAAGAACACCTCCTCCATGATGGAAAAGAAGCAGCCAGCCTGTCTGTTTACCTTTGCCTCTCGAATGTTCATTGACGATTAATAATCCTCCCGGCAGTGCACTTAAATAGGTCAGGCCGAACGCTACGGCGAATAATACCGGTGACCATTCAAGATGCATGAAGAGCAGGGAGAACCCTATAATCCGTATCCCATACAAGAGAGCCATTATCACGAGTTTATTGCTTCTATCCATCCAATAACTCATGATGAACGACCCGGTAATTTCCATAATGCCAAGTACGCTCATGGATAACGCGATCATGGCGGGCGATACATTCGCCAACTGGTTAATCGCAACCAAGTTCATCTCGGTGGTCGACATATTGAAGCCGCAGGTGAATAAAGCAATGGCCACAATGATGAAGATTGGAAGATGTGCGGAACTTCTGTGGAGAGGAAAACGTACCGTTATCTGCTCTTTTTGGCCATTCCCAGCAGTGGGTTCAGTGATCACTGTTTCTGCGATTGTATTGCCTCGCGGCTTGATTCCCTTAATCCCGAAGAATATAACGGGCAGCGTAACGACGATGTTGAGTACGAAGGAAGCGAAGAAAGCATCCCTCCATGTCCATGTACTGGCCGCAACGAAGACCGGCGTGATTATCGCTATTCCTAGGGAGGAGGCGCTCGCCAGCAGTCCGGTCGCCTTGGCCCGGTGATGCTGAAACCAATCAAACATTAACATGTAGGTTGTTGTTGTTCCGATGCCGGCGAACCCTGCTATGACCCCGTACCCTATAAAAAATCCAATGTCATGGTGTCCGAATACGGCAATCCCCATTCCGGCGATTCCTATGACTGCGCTGATTAACATGACTTTCTTCGGTCCGTATCGATCTGCGAGCCATCCCCCCAGTGGTGCACATAAGGCCGTGATCAGCAAGTTCGTAGACCAAGCTGTCGAAATAAATCCTCTACTGACTCCTAAATCCTCGGATATTTGTACTTGAAAAAAAGCCACACTAAACCTCATTAACGAACCGATAAATGCAATGATCCACAGAGAGCCTAATCCGATCCATGCGTATTTAGGTTCCTTAAACCAAGTCGTCCCCATTGTTCGTCCCCCAGTAAGGCAGATTATATTTAAAAAGATACCGATCGGTATTTTTTTAAATATAACATATGTGATCGTTTATCGAAAGCAAATTTTCATATGATATAATGAAAAGAATCATTCCGCATGTCATTAAGGGGGGATTGGCAATAGTAAAGGGAGAAAACACCCGCAAACATATTATCGCGAAGTCTGCCGAGTTGTTTAACCAGAAGGGCTATGCAGGCTCCTCCTTGTCGGATATTACCGCGTTAACGGGTATCAAGAAAGGCGGCATTTACCGCTATTTTAACAGTAAGGATGAAATCGCCGTTGAGGCTTATCGATATGCAGGGAGTATCGTGGGTCATAAAATCAAAGCGGCGCTCGATAAAGAATCAACTGCGATGGGCAAGCTGCTCGTTTATCTGCAGGTGTATGAGAACGTCGTCGAAGCTCCCCCTTTTATAGGCGGCTGTCCCTTGCTCAACTTGGCAACCGAGAGCGATGACAGTCATCCGGTTCTGCGTGAAGTAGCCCGGCGGGGGCTGGAAAGCACGCTCGGCATCATGAAAAGGATCATCTCGGAAGGCGTTCAATCCGGTGAGTTTAAAGAGAATCTTGATATCGATGCATTAGCAACCTTCACGCTATCGGTTATGCAAGGCGGGATCATGATCAGCAAGCTGGAGGGAAATAACCGGCATGTCCAAATGAACATTGAAAGCTTGACGGCGTACTTGAAAGGAATGTGCTTACGCAACAAGGAGTAGATTGTTTTAACGGCCGCCGCACCGGATCTTGATTTCTCCTATTTATAAAAGGGGCTGTCTCAAAAGTCGTTTTAAGAAAATTCAGTCCCCACTTTTTATGTGATATTGGGTTAAAAAAGAACCTTTAGATCCACTTTTATAGTGGTTTTGAAGGTTTTTTTGCAAATATTTTAGGATTGCCTCACTGAGGTACCCTTTTCTATTTGCATACGGGTAAGGTCGCTTCACAAAGTCCGACTCTTGACAAGAGAGGTTTACTGCAATAGACTCATAAGCATAAGGTTTACTGCAATAAACTCATAAAGGAGAAACAGAATGGAACCCTACAAATTGTTCGACGCCGAATATAAATTCGCATGTCTGATATGGGATAATGAACCCATTAATTCTACTGATCTTGTAAAGTTAAGCCTGCAAAAGCTTGGCTGGAAGAAGTCCACGACCTATACCGTGCTAAGAAAGCTGTGTGAACGGGGAATTCTTAGGAACGAGGAAGCAACGGTCACCGCTATCATAAAGAAAACAGAGGCTCAGAAATACGAGAGCCAGACAGTTGTAGATAAAGCTTTCAATGGGTCTTTGCCGCAGTTTTTAACCGCCTTTCTGGGCGAGAAAAAATTGTCTGAGAAGGAGGCTGAAGAGTTGAAGAGGATTATTGAGGAGGCAACCAGATGACGAATCTATTTGTTACTGTCCTTAATATGAGTATTACGGCAAGTTACGTGGCAATTGCAGTTATCATGGCGAGATTTCTTCTGAGGCGTGCTCCTAAAATATTCTCCTATATCCTATGGTCGGCCGTAATCGTCAGGCTGGTCATCCCCGTTAGTTTCACTTCAAGCTTCAGTATATTACGACTGGTACAGCCTCAGGTCAAAGCTGGTACAGGCGTCATGGAGTATGTACCGCAGGATATCGGGATGCAGCTGAAGCCTGTTATGGATGCTGGTATTAGCGGGATAAGAAACTTTGTAAATACATCCCTTCCAGCTGCTGCACCGATGGCAAGTGCAAATCCGATCCAAATCATATTGTGGACCGGAAGTATGATTTGGCTGACAGGTGCAGCAATTCTCCTTCTTTACAGCGTCCTATCGTACTTGAGAATACTGGACAGAGTCCGGACTGCAACCCTCGTCAAGGATAATATTTTTGAGACTGACCAGATTGCTACACCCTTTGTTTGCGGTTTTGTGAAGCCGAAAATATACATTCCGACCGGAATGAGCGAGCATGAGCTGGCTTACATTTTACTGCATGAGCGAATTCATATTAGGAGACGAGATTATCTGATCAAGCCTTTTGCATTCATGATGCTTATCATCCATTGGTTTAATCCGCTGATGTGGCTATCTTATGCGCTCATGAGTAAAGACATGGAAATGTCCTGCGATGAAAGTGTCGTGAAGAAGATGGGCCACCAGATTAAAGGAAGCTACTCCGCCTCCCTGCTTTCTCTTTCAGTAAGCAGAAGCGGTTTACTAAAGGGTAGCCCGCTTGCCTTTGGAGAGAGTAATGTTAAGGCAAGAATTAAAAATATTCTCGCGTATCGTCAGCCCTCTTCCTGGATGGTCGCATTCTCTTTGCTCGTTATTGCAGCCTTGGTAATAGGATGTACAGCCAATCCTAAGCCTTTACAGCAATCGTCGCAGCCTGTGCAATCGGAAGATGCTGTGGATAAACTTATGAAGAACAAAACACTGTACGTGGGTAATCATATCAAGGTTGGCGGCCTTATCGGTGGAACGCCCAAGCCAATAGGCTTGGAAGTCAAAGACATTGAACTTCAAACGAAAGCTCCGCCTTATGGATTGACCATTAATTATATAATGAATGACTCTGCTGGTGTGATGAAAGAGGGAGCAATCAGCGATGAAGCTTTCTATCGCAATTCGATTCTGCTCTTCAGCCTGATTGATAACGTCGATCATATCACCCATTCGATTGTTGACAACACGGGTCAATATGATGGCACAGCTTATAGCTTTACGTTTACAAGAGAACAGGTCGACAAGTTGCTTGGAGAGGATGTCCGGCTTCATGCCGCGGATAAAGCGAGCCTGCGTCAACTGATGGATCGTTTAGACAGCCTGTCCTTAGTGACCCAGTGACAGCGATCAATGATGGTTGAGAATAATATTCGAAAGAGCGGTATTTTTCATAAAACTTGCCATTGCAGCAAGGGCGGTGACCGTATTAAAGATAGGTATGAAAGTAAATCCGCATGGAACTAAGTTAGGAGAACGTTTTATTAAAAGAGCCTTAGATGTTGCAATTAGCAGTGGCGTAGAAGGAATTTGGGTTACTGAATTTGAAAAACATGAGGCATGGGTCAACCTTTTCCTGAAATATGGTTTCATTCACCGATCTGCCAAGGAATCTACATCCGGCACAGAGCTCGTGCTGTAGAAATCCTTAAAGCATGTTCCCTCTATTCCGGAGTTCCAAACCCGACTGTTCCCGGACTCCATACTTAATAAGGAGACCATGCAGGATAGCAATTTTCGAGCACCTCAATCTTTTTTGTTATATTGACTAGACGAACTGGGCTATGATGTCATGCATCGAGCCCTTTTTTATCACCAAATAGCTTGTGAATTAAAGGAATAGTTCCGATGAGAAAAACCACATCACAGGCGTTCTCCTTTTCGTTACGCATAATCTTCCATATCCCCTTGCCAATTACTGCGCTTAGGCTTCGGCAAGGCCGATGGATTAGTAATACACCCCGTCACCATTTCCATAAGCTCGGTCACAGCGTCATGCTGCTCCACGGAGCCTAACAGTAGAATGCCTGCTAGAATCGACTCCGGCTAGTTCTCCTCATTTATCCTATTCCTTTCGCTTTATCACCGAACTCACAAACTCTGTTCCAAGTAAACAATACCCTGTTCTCCCTTGCGGATTCACGATTCTGACTTCCTCCAGCCCATATTGCGTATAACGGCCAGCACTGCCATTCGTGATCTTATGCTTCATCACAATAGCCTTGAGGGTGATTCTTTAGCGTTGGACAACTTATACAAAATTAGCTATTATTAATTATAATCTAGACAAAACCTATACAAAACATCGTATTAAGGAGGTATGTTCCATATTGCCCGGCATTTTTAAATCGGCAGCGAAGGTCTATACAACGGGCTTCAGGCATCCAAAGCATTAGCCCTTAGGGAAACCAGCGGCCTTGTTCCGTTCGAATGAAGCCGTTGAGTTGTACCGAATTCGCCGACCGCTGCAGATTGAAAGAATACATGTACCCACAGGGTTAGGAGGGTTGTCATGGATACAGAGCAAATGCAAGCGGATTTTGCTTATTGCAAAACGATAATCAAGCAGCATTCCAAAAGCTTTTATTACGCTTTTTCGCAACTTCCTCTGGAAAAAGCCAATGCCGTGTATGCCATCTATGCTTTTTGCAGAACTGCGGACGATTGTGCGGATTCAAGCCAACCGCATACGGAAAAGCTCGAGTCACTGCAGCGGCTAAAACAAGAGCTCGATTTATTCAGAGATCGGGCGGAGGCGGATCACCCCCTATGGCGCGCGCTCAGAAGAGTCTTTACCGACTATGAGATGGACATTCAACCATTCTACGACCAACTGACGGGACAGTTGATGGATTTGAATTTTTCCATTCCGAAAACCATGGATGAGCTTGAAAGCTACAGTTATTATGTTGCTGGCTCAGTAGGTTTGATGCTGTTGCCGATCCTGGCTTCTAAGCCTTCCGCCGGTTTGCGTCCATCAGTGATTGAGCTGGGCATCGCCATGCAAATAACAAATATTCTGCGTGACGTCGGCGAAGATTTTCATAAGAAGCAACGCATTTATTTGCCCGAAGAAGAAATGAAGCGCTTTCAGTACACGCAGGCCGATTTGTATCATGGCCACATTAACGAGAATTTTGTCAACTTATGGGAGAGGCTGGCTAAACACGCAGAATCCTTATACGACCAATTTTACAGGAGCATCCACCTCTTTGACATGGACAGCAGGCTGCCGCTCTCTCTGTCTGCGGGCGTGTACAGAGGCATATTGGATGCTGTCCGAGGCAACGATTATGACTGTATCTCCATGCGCAACTATATATCCAAGGAAAAAATGACCAAGATCAGAGCTGCTATTGGAACCTGTTCCTAAATTGCTGAAAGGTGTTGTTTGAATTGGCGAATAAGAAAAGCGTCTTGATTATCGGCGGCGGGCTTGGCGGCCTATCCGCTGCCATATCCTTGAGACAAAGCGGCTATCGCGTTTCCTTATACGAACAGAACCATCATATAGGCGGTAAACTGAATCGGCTGGAGCAAGACGGCTTTGGCTTTGATCTTGGCCCCTCCATCCTGACGATGCCGCAAATTTTTGAAAAAATGTTTGCCGCAAGCGGTAAAAAAATGGCTGAGTACGTCCCTGCCATAAAACTGAACCACCAGTGGCGATCTTTTTTCCCGAATGGCAATAGAATCGACCTCTATGAAGATATCGAAGATATGGCAGCGAAGAATCCCTCGCTGAATGAGCAGGATATGGCCGAATATAAGAACTTGCTCCAATACTCCCAAAAGCTGTACGAGATGACGGAGCAAGGATACTTTAAGCATGGTGCCGACAATACGAAAGATATTGCACGATATAACGGCGTGTTCAACGCTTTGATGAACTTCGACCTGTTCTCCACCGTACATAAGTCTATTGCGAAACGAATAAGCAATCGGGACCTGAGGGACATGCTCTCCTATTTCATTAAATACGTCGGGTCTTCTCCTTATGATGCGCCGGCCGTATTGAATATGATGATCTACATGCAGCATAAGCAAGGCTTATGGTATGTCCCCGGCGGGATGCATCTGCTCGCCAGCGGATTGGTAAGGCTGGCGGAGGAGGCAGGGGTGTCGATTCACACCGGCAAACGAATTGTCCAGCTCCACAAGAAGAATGGCCAAATTACCGGCGCCTTATTAGAAGACGGGACAGAGCTGTCGGCAGACTACTACGTATCCAATATGGAAGTCATCCCGTTCTATGAGAAGCTGCTGCAGGAAGAGAAGCCTTTTATCCATAAATTAAAAAAGAAATTTGAACCGGCAAGTTCGGGACTTGTCCTGCACTTGGGCGTGAAGAAAAGTTATCCGCAGCTGGCTCATCATAATTTTTTCTTTGCGGAAGACATGAAGCGGCAAATGAATAAAATATTTCATCGTCATGAACTGCCGGATGACCCGATCATTTATCTGGTGAATGTGAACAAAACAGACCCCTCTCAGACGCGCGAAGGACACGAAAATTTAAAAGTGTTGCCCCATATCCCCTATATTCAAGATAATCCGTTTACGCAGCAAGACTACGATCATTTTACCGAGTTGGTTCTGAGCAAACTGGAAAGAATGGGGCTGGACGATTTACGCAGCCATATCGTGACCCAAGATGTATGGACTCCCGAAGATATTAAAAGGGTCTATGGATCCGACCGCGGAGCCATATACGGCACCTTATCCGATCGCAAAAAAAATAAAGGGTTTAAGCATCCAAAGCAGAGTATGCGCTATGACAATCTGTACTTTGTCGGCGGAACGGTAAACCCGGGTGGCGGTATGCCGATGGTTGCGTTAAGCGGGCAGCAGGTGCGGGATAAAATCGTGCAAAGGGATGAGGACCTTGGGTGACCAAGAGAGTGCTGCGTTACGTGCATTAGTGGAGAAGCAACAGGAAGCTATACTCCACAGTGCTGTCCCTACAGTGAAAGAGCGCAAGAAAACGCTTTTGCGGATGAAACAGATGCTAATCGAGCATGAAGAGGCATTCATAAAAGCGCTTGTTTCCGATATGAAAAGGCCCGCTTTTGAAGCCTTTTCTTTTGAAATTGCACTACTGTTGAACGAGATTGAGCATGTGTGCAAGTCGATGAGAAAATGGTCGAGACCGGGGCGTTCCATCCAGTTCAAATTCGGTTACATAGAAGCGATTCGCACAAAGAGAAGTCCGTACGGCAGCGTTCTCATCATCAGCCCATGGAACTATCCGCTGCAGCTCGCATTGATGCCGGCCATTAGCGCGATCGCAGCGGGCAACCGCTGCGTGATCAAACCATCGGAATACGCACCGGCCACAAGCGAACTGCTGCGCCAGGTTGTCGGCCAAACGTTTGCTCCCGAAGTATTAACGGTCGCGACAGGAGATAGGCAAGTTGCCAAGCTATTAACGGCCCTTCCATTTGATCTCATTTTTTTTACAGGGAGCCAAGAGACAGGAAAGGCCGTATCGCAGCAGGCTGCAAATCAGCTTACCCCCGTCATCTTGGAACTCGGCGGTAAAAATGCCTGCATTATGGATGAAACCGGTTTTTCGCCCGAGGCCATTCGGGAAATCGTCTGGGGTAAATTTCTCAACGCAGGCCAGACCTGTATTGCACCGGACACGCTGTTCGTGCATGAATCGGTCTATGAAAGAACACTATCGGAAATTTTCGCGACGCTAATGAAGTTTTATGGGGATAATCCCAGGGAAAGTGAAGCCTACGCTCGCATTTGCCATGTCCGGCACTTTCAAAAACTGCTGCAATTTATCGCGCAGGGCAAAATTCGGTTTGGGGGCGCCTATGATGCGGACGATTTATTCATCGCCCCGACCGTATTAACAGATATACAACCAGGAAGCTCTATCGGGGAGAAGGAGATTTTTGGTCCTATTCTCCCTGTCATCCCTTATCGTGAACTGGAATCCCTATTGGATCACAAGACGATTCAGTGTGATGCGCTGGTCGCGTATCTATTCAGTAAAAACAAGCAGCACATTCAGATGGTCGAAAACTACATGCGGTCGACAACCGTCAGCGTCAATCAAGTCATCCATCATGGCGCCAATCCCCACGTTGCTTTTGGCGGTGTTGGGCGCAGCGGACATGGCAGCTATCATGGCAAAGCGGGTTTTCTGGCTTTCAGTTATGAGAAGACGGATTACAGAGCGGAGCGCTACTTGCATGTATCCGATAAATTTCCGCCATATTCCCATAGGGATATGCAGATCGTGCGAAGGTTTAGAAGATGGTTGTTGTAAGGGAATAAGAGTGAGTCGTTCAGGAGGTTGCCGTGCCGCCAATATCATTGCCTAACCTTTGGATTGTAAGTATCGATATATTCGCTTGGGCATTTTTTCATCTCGTTATCTCTATCATTTGCTTAAGAATTCCTTTGTCATTTTTTCTGAAAGACACGGTCTGGTTTCGGCTTTTCGCATGGGAAAAATCCGGCAAGCTATGGCAGCAGTTCTTTCTCGTGAAGAAATGGAAAGGACGACTAATAGACGGGACAGCGATTCTCAAAAAAGGCTATGGCAAGAAGAGATTGCATGGGACCCGGGTAAGCGAATTGAAAGTATTCGCCGCAGAAACCAAACGCGCGGAGCTGACCCACTGGCTGTCTATGGTGCCTGCTCCTTTATTTTTCATATGGAATCCGGTCTGGGTGGGTTGGGTCATGATCTTCTATGCAGGGATGTTCAACTTGCCGCTTATCATTGTACAGCGATACAATCGCGGGCGCATCAATGCCATTACATCAGGGACGAATAAAAGAAGAACGGGGGCATTCCATGAATAAGAAGGTCATTGTTATTGGCGCAGGCGTTGCCGGTCTTGCCAGCGCGATCAGATTGCAGCATGCCGGATACCAGGTCGAAATTTATGAGAAAGAGGGCTTGCCGGGCGGGAAAATGAACCGAATCGAAACGGGCGGCTACAAATTCGATCTGGGGCCCACGATCGTCATGATGCCGGAAATATACAGGGAAATATTCGAACTTTGCGGCCGCAATCCGGATGATTACATTCCTATGGAGAGATTGGACCCGATGTACCGGGTATACTACAGCGATAACCCCAACGAACCTTACGATATATCTTCCGATCTTGTGGAATTGACAAAGACGATAGAAAAAATCAGCGAAGAGGATATGGAAGGCTTCTTTCTCTATCTGCACGAAATTTATAAACGCTTTATGGTCGCCAAGCACAACATTATCCAAAGACCCTTTCGTAAATCTCGCGATTTCTATAACTTCTCTATGCTGAGGAAAGCTTTGAAACTGAAAACGTTCGATACGGCCGATCATTTTATGAGCAAGTATATAAAAAGTGAACGGCTAAAGCAGATGATCAGCTTTCAGACCTTATATATCGGTATATCGCCTTTTAAAAGTCCATCGTTTTACACCATGATTCCAATGCTACAGTTTTTGTATGGCGTATGGTTTATTAAAGGCGGCATGTATACGATGGCTCAGGGGTTGGAAAAGCTCTTCAAAGAACTGGGCGGAACCATTCACTATAACCAAAATGTGCAGGAAATAGACATTCACAACCGTAAAGCGACGGGCATCATCATAGACGGGAAGAAAGTCCCGGCGGATTTCGTGGTATGCAATGCGGACTTTCCGTACGCCATGAAAAGTTTAGTGAATGACCGAGCAACGAAAGGGAAATTCACGGATAAAAAAATCGATAAGATGAAGTACTCTTGCTCTTGTTTTCTTCTTTATTTGGGCATGAACAGAAAATACGAGGAAATCGAGCATGTTCATCATTTTATGTTCAGTGAGGATCTGAAAAAAAACCTGCATGACATTTTTGCCGGGAACAAACTGACCAATGGGTCGTTTTATGTCTATATGGCATCCAAAATGGACGCATCGCTTGCTCCCGAAGGAAAAGACGGTTTGTACATCCTGATGCCGGTTTCTCATGCAGCCGCGGCTAATTATGAATGGAATGAGGAAACGATCCGGGATTACCGAACCTATATTCTAAACACATTAAAGAAGATACGCGGGTTTGAAAATATAGAACAGGAAATCGTCACTGAAACTTGTATCACGCCAATCGACTTCAAGACGAAGTTCAATGCTTATAATGGCTCGACTTTCGGTCTGATGCCAATTCTTTCTCAAAGCAACCATATGCGCCCGCAAAGCAAGGCCAAACATTGTGACAGTCTGTACTTTACCGGCAGCAGCACACATCCGGGCGCGGGTGTTCCGATCGTGCTGTTATCGGCTAGAATCACGGCACAGGAATTGATGCAGGACGATAAAGGAACTATATTCGACTATTCCGGGAAATGAGGTGGGGGATACAATGTCCGTTTCGGAAGGGATCAATCTTATGATTGGTTTGCTGGCTCTTCTGGCTGGAGTCATCATGTTTTGGTTTTTGCCGGTTATTACGGCGACAAGCAACCCTGCTCGTTTTCCGCTGCTATCCATCATTATTCCTGCCAGAAACGAAGCAGGCCGGATTTCACCGTTGCTGCGTTCCTTACAGGAGCAGCATTACCAATCATTCGAGGTTCTGGTCGTGGACGATCATTCGACCGATCGGACGGCGACGATTGCCAGAAGCTTCGGTGCCAAGGTTCTGCGCAACCAAGCAGTAGAAACAGGATCAGGAAAATCTGCGGCCTGTTGGCACGGAGCGCAGCACGCGAAAGGTCATTGGCTTCTGTTCCTGGATGCGGATACTTCTCTCACGGATGCAGACAGCCTGTTTAAGTTACTCGGTTTCTACCAACGAATGGGCGCAAAAGGGATTTTATCCCTGCAGCCCTATCATACCGTCCATCGTTTGTATGAAAACCTATCCGCTATTTTTAACGTTATTGTGATTGTCGGAATGAATGTATTTACCGTTTGGGGGTCTCGGTTCAAAACCGCGGGCTCTTTTGGCCCATGCATTTTATGTAATAAAGACGATTACTTATTGACAGGGGGCCATCACAAAATCCAAGAAGCTGTACTCGATGATCTGGCACTGGGACAGGCTTTCCTGGACAAAAACTTTCCTGTATATGGTTTGGGCGGCAGCGGTGTAATCACTTTCCGCATGTACCCGGAAGGTTTGAAAAGCCTGGTAGAAGGCTGGTGCAAGAGCTTCGCGGTTGGTTCGAAATCCACCCATCCGATCGTCATGCTGATGGTCATCATTTGGATTTCCGGCGGTCTTATCAGTACGGGAGCGCTCATCTCATCCCTTGCGGCGATGAATCCCGTTGCCTTGATGTTTAGCGGCCTATTGTATGGGGCGTATGCCTTACAAACGCTGCTATTCGCTCGCAGGTGCGGCAATTTCAGTCGGGGTATATTCATTATCTATCCGATTTTGTTTTTATTTTTCATAGCCATACACCTATATTCCCTATTCCGGGCACGTGTACTGCATTCGGTAAAATGGAAAGACCGTAAAATAAAAGTGTAACGACAGCCAACATCTTTCGACAATAGAGGGTTGGAAAATTGAACGATGTTATGTTAGCTTTAGACATCGGGAATAAAGAATGGCGACCGAACCAGGTCGCCATTGGTGCGCCGGGACTTTTTCGCCGATTGTTCATAATTGGGTACGATTAGGTTGATTGTTCGGTAATCCCTCGCAATACTTTCATTGTGCCTTGGAACAGACGAGACTCCCGCCGTTTAAGCCAATTGAAGTCTTCCCTCATTTTGTATCGTTTATGTATAATTACAAGGAGGAGGGAACGAAGTATGTATAGTATGAAGAGGGCATCCGAGCTTCTAGGCATCTCGGTAGTCAAGATCCGTGCCTGGGAGAATCGTTACGGGATCATCTCCCCCAAACGAAGCAGCGGCGGACACCGTCTGTTAAGCGATGAGGATCTTGCCAGACTCCGCTTTCTTAAAGAGCAAATTGAAGAAAACGGTTTGAAAATCAGCGAAGCGGTACTGCTGCTGCAGCAAAGAAAGTCTGTCCCTCCGGAACAGGACGCAGAACAGTCGGTAACCGGTAAGTCGTACGACGTTTTTATCGAGAAGCTATACACCGATTTAATCAATTTCAATTCTGCCCAAGCGGATCAAACCATAGATCTCGTGTTTGCATTGTATGACTTGGAGGAAACGTTTCGAAGCATATTCGGTCCTGTTCTATACCGGATCGGGGAGAAGTGGGAAGCGGGGGAAATCACCGTAATTCAGGAGCATTTTGCTTCAGAGACGATCATGCGGAGATTGTCGGCTTTATTTCGGGTTTTTCCTATCAATCCGAGCCTGCCGGTTGTGCTGGCTTTTTGCCCGGAAGGAGAGCGTCACCATCTGGGACTGTTGTCGTTCAGCCTTTTCTTACGCAAACGAGGCGTGAATGTATTGTACTCGGGTCCCGACACTCCATTAAAGGAGCTGGAAGGGATTATACAAAAACAGCAGGTGTCGTTCATCGCGGTTTCTGTTACGGACCCCCGTTATGTAGACAAGCTTATGATGTGGATCGAAACAGCCGCACGGAATAATTCCCGATTGCGATTCCTGTTGGGAGGGGCCGCTTTCGACGACCCGGCGGCAAGGCCCGCCGTTAAAGCTAATGTGCGTTATCTGTCCGTCCACGAATGGGAAGATTGGCAACATGATTAAGTGACAATGGTTGGCCCTTTTTGAAGGGATCAAGGCCCTCTGCGAAGAGGCGCCTTTTTTTGTTTTTAGGATCTTTACGGTCTCTTGGCTAGTTACAGCAAGATCTGAAAAGTAATGGGAGGATATATTTGTTAAGTTATACTCATCAAAACAGAGGCAGAAAGGAGTATGGTGAGCAAGATGATTTTCGAAATAATCTCACTGGATGGTTGGAGTCACGAATCTGTAATGACAAGAAAAACCTTGGCGATCATTTAATTTATTCTTAAAAATGGAGGAATCAATGTGGACATCGAGCATAAAAAGGTAAGTGAGTCAAAAATAACAGTAAATATTCTCATCCGGTGGGCGGGTGTTATGGCCATAATTGCAGGTATTTTATATGTGGTCATTCAGTTTATCCACCCGATAGACCACATCTCTTCTGTGAACACAGACTTCTGGGTAGTGGTTGCATGTCTGACTATGGTTATGTCGCTCTTTAGCCTGATCGGAATTACGGGAGTCTATATAAGGCAAGCGAAAGAAGCCGGGTGGCTTGGCTTGGTCGGCTTTCTTTTGTTTAATCTGTTCTGGCTAATCTCTATTGTATTTAGTTTCATCGAGGCTTTTGTTTTGCCGCTGTTGACGAGTGATGCTGCGAAGCTGGTGGAGGGAATGGTGGGTCTCTTTGGAGGTACAGTTAGCGAGGTTAATCTGGGGATTTTTCCTATATTAGCGCCGATTGCAGGAGTGTTGTATATGCTGGGAGGGCTGTTGCTAGGTATCGCCACATTTCGTGCCGGAGTCTTGCCTCGCCTGGCGGCAATTCTTCTGGCCTTCGCTGCTGTAGTGACTCTTGCTTCTGCAATCATTCCTCACCCGATTGATCGGGCATTGGCGATACCTATGGGATTAGCCCTCATATGGCTTGGATATTTTCTTTGGTCGGAACGCAGGTAGGTTTCGGCAGGACAGGTCTTAGACCTTGCGCATATGGATGAATTGAATAGATCTTCTGGCGATTTGCTGCTCTGCATCCTGTTAAATTTCCAAATCGTCAGGGAGCTTCTTGACAGGTGCATAGATATGGTAACTTGAATCCAGATTGTGGACGTCATCAAAAACCTGAATAAGTTCGATATCCGATTGTCCGGTCTCCTGCTTGGAAATCTTAAGGAATCTTGCGTAATCTGTTTTAAGAACATCTCCAATATCAAGCAGGTCACCCAAATAGTTAAACTTGGCACAAAAAATCGTCGGTACATCAACCGTGAAATAAAAGGGTTTATGAATTTGAAGGTCACTTGGGATTCCGAACAGAACCTTGAATCGTGTTGAATCCGGTTGACAGTTTGAATAAATCACAAAGCATGTACCTTGAATGGTTTCATCAATATGATCCAATAGCATTTGTGAATGAGAGCGAATTTTCTTCTTGTAATCATCTGAGGCTAGATCGACTTCAAAGGCAATCCCGCTTATTCGGGTCTCCTTGAACTCGGTTAGGGTAAAATCGGTGACAATATCGCCGTTTATATTCTTGAATGGCCTTTTAACTACTGTAGGTATTGGAGTCGGAGAGACTATCTTGGGTCCTGTTCTTAGAGAACGTGGAGGTACTCCGTAATGTTGTTTGAAAGCCCGGGTGAATGAGGCTTGCGTGCCAAAGTTTAATTGATAGGCAATGTCGGTTAGCGACCTATTATCATCGTAGATAAATGACAATGAAGCATTGAGTCTTCTAGATAGAATATACTGGTTTAAAGAACAGCCCATCATGGCGGAAAAGAGCCTGTGAAAATAATACTTAGACATATTGAAATTAAGAGCAACGGATGCCACGGATAAAGACTGTTCTAAATTCTCTTCGATATGAATCAATGCTTGTTCAATTATTCTATGATGGTCCATAATAACCCCTTCATCACGGTCGATAGTATTTTTGTACATAGTATATCACAGGTAATTAGCCAGTTTTTTACTGGATTTTCTTGTTGTATGCTTTACCAGGAATCGATCTCCATTCCCATCCATTGCAACATCACCGCCACGACGCGGGTCATGGACTTACCACATACAGGCACTCCATTAAAGGTGCCTTCATTTCGCCTCACAGATGTTACGATGATCCGTATTATAAAGGATGGAAAGGGGTAGACTTAAGTTAACCTTCCTTTAATGTTATGCATCCAAAGCTAGTGCTAATAAGTATGTGAAGAAGAGGGGAGAGTGTGCACCCCTCTTCTTTGGCGTTCCGCTTACGGTGCCGGAAACAAACGACAATAACTTGAATTGAGTGAATTTTAGCAATTCATGTTCTCCATTGCACTAAAATAAATTCTTTGATACTATTTAGACGTATAATATTTCGATATCTAAATATTATGTGAACATTTTTTTGCGTGTATCATTCAGTTTCTCAGGAAAGGAGCCTCGAATATTGGAGAGAATGATCAGCATGGGTAGTACTGGGCCATTCATTGGTACAGTGCGATAAGAGTTAAGATCTGCACCGGACATGAAAGAGTGAGGAGCGAAAAACGTTATGAACCAAAACAAAAGGAAAATTCACTATGCCTGGTGGATTTTGCTGGGGCTGTGTATTATGGTCGGCCTTGGAAAAGGCAGTTTGAACAACTCTGCGGGTCTTTTCCTAAAACAAGTGTCAACCGACCTGGGGGTCGGAATAGGAAGCTTATCCCTCTATTTTAGTGTCTCGGCCATCGTTACCATGGTCTTTTTGCCGATTGGCGGAAAACTCATGGCGAAGTATGATACCCGGTTGATTCTAATCGCCGCAATCATTCTGCAAGCCGGAGCATTTGCTTTGTTTGGTTTGATGAGTTCGGTATGGGGCTGGTACGTTCTTGCTATTCCACTGGCTGTGGGCGGAGTGTTTATTACCGTAATAGCGGGTCCTGTATTAGTCAATCAATGGTTCAAAAAGAGTAAAGGTCTGGCGCTTGGAATTATGGGAGCCGCAGGCGGCGCGATTGGTGCCATATCCCAGCCGGTTATCGGCAATCTGATCGCCAATCAAGGATGGAGAACCTCCTATATTATTGTTGGCGTTACGGTAATTATAATTGTCGTTCCCATCATCCTGTTGTTGATCAGGAAGTCACCTCAAGAAAAGAAAACGCTTCCCTACGGAGCGGGAGCTGCAGGCGACCAAGGTGGAACGGTAACGGAGGAAGGGGATAATAAAGGGGTAGCACTGGCTGTTGCCAGAAAATCCTCCGCTTTCTATGCGCTCATTACCTTCTTCTTCCTGATCACATCTGCGGCGAGCTTTTCGATGCACATCCCGACTTATCTGATGAACAAAGGATTCGATGTATCCTTCGCAGGTAATGTCATGGCGACCAATATGATCGGTGTGCTGATTGGCTCCTTGGTGATCGGATATGCCAGCGATAAATTCGGCACCAAGAATACAACGTTCCTGGTCATGATGCTCGGCGTGGTAGCGATGAGCCTGTTGTTGTTCTCGGCATCAAGCACGCTTCTCATCACGGTAGCTGTCGGACTGTTCGGCCTTGTTTCTGCCTCCATCGGAACATTAGGGCCGGCTCTTACATCGAGCTTGTTCGGCAATAAGGAATACAGCCAGATTTATTCGAATGCTTCCCTGGGATTGGCGATATCATCGGTCGTGGCTCTGCCCGCTTACGGGTTTGTGTTCGATATTACAGGAAGCTATACCCCTGTGCTGTATGCCATCATTGTCATGCTGATCATTAATATCGTTTGTGTAGGCATTGCCTTTAACGGGAAGAAGAAGCTGGAACAAGCGGGTTTGTGGAATTAATCAAATTCGAGGAAATGAGGCTGTCGCAAATGAGATTAAAAGGTAAAGTTGCGATTATAACCGGCAGCGCTTCGGGAATTGGCCGTGGTATTGCCCTTGCAATGGCTAAAGAGGGAGCGCATATCGCCATTGTCGATGTGAATGAGCAGAAAGGGAAAGAAACACTTGCCGAAGTCAATCAATACACAGAGGGCAGCCTGTTTATCAGAGATATCTCCGTCCAAGAAAATGTGTATGAAATTGTTGCGGAAGTTACTAAAACATTCGGCAAGCTGGACATTCTCGTTAATAATGCACATGCATCCAGACAGGCTTCTTTTGTGGATACGACGCAGGATCTGTTGGATTTATCTTTCGGAACAGGCTTCTATCCAACCTTTCATTTTATGCAGGCGGCTTACCCTGAACTGAAGAAATCGCGGGGTAAGGTAATCAACTTTGCATCGGGAGCCGGTCTGGAAGGACAAGTTACCCAAACGTCATACGCGGCAGCCAAGGAAGCGATACGTGCCATTTCCCGCGTTGCTGCGAATGAATGGGGTCCGGATGGCATTAATGTCAACCTGATCTCACCAATCGCATTAACACCGGGCGTGGAACAATGGCGGGACAGTGCTCCAGATTTATATGATGCCATGATAGGCCGAATTCCGCTTCGCCGTCTAGGTGATCCGGAACAGGATATCGGTCATGTCGCTTTATTTTTGGCAAGCGATGATTCAAATTATATAACTGGGCAAACCATAATGGTGGATGGCGGTTCAATCAAATTACGTTAGGAGAATGTAAAATGGGAAGATTAGATAATAAAGTAGCGATCATTACAGGCGGGGCTTCAGGTATCGGTGAAAAAATGGTGGATCTCTTCGCGCAGGAAGGCGCCATCGTTATTGCGGCGGATATTAATGAGGCAGCGCTTGAGAAAGCCAGTCAGAAACAGAATGTACACGGAATGAAGCTGAATGTTGCCTCTGATGAAGATTGGGCGGCGCTTGCACAGGAAGTTAACGAACGTTTCGGCAAAATCGATATTCTGGTCAATAACGCAGGAATATCTTCCGAGAAACCATTCAAGGAAATTAATGCAGAAGACTGGCAGAAAATGCTCACCATTAACGGCTTCGGTCCTTTCGCGGGCATTAAGCATGTCGCTCCCTATATGGCAGCTAACAAGCAAGGCTCCATTATTAACATTTCTTCGTACACTGCTTTAATCGGTCAAGGCTTTAATCACTACTCCGCTTCCAAAGGTGCGGTACGTGCATTATCCAAAGCGGCTGCAACAAACTTCGGTCGTCAAGGCGTTCGGGTAAATGCCCTGTTCCCGGGAATCATTGAAACACCAATGACCCAGACTTTAAGCACATCGAAGGAACTGCTGGGCCAACTGATCCAGGCTACTCCTCTGCAGCGTCTGGGCCAGCCCAACGACATTGCCCAAGCGGCGCTGTTCCTGGCATCGGATGACTCTTCGTATATTACAGGATCTGAGTTAGTGATTGACGGTGGATTCTCAGCTCAATAGCGTGTAAGATTATGACAGCCCTTAATTTAATTAGGGGCTGTCGTTTTATTTTTAAGGAGCAAGGAGGATTGAGATATTGTGGAAGAACAGACTGTTTTTGAACTCATACATAACATGGATAAGTTTACGAATAAATTGATCGTCCAGTGGAACAAAACTTTCAATGAGGACCTTGGCGTCTCTCATGTTCTTGTGCTTGGTCACCTCAAGCAGAACGGAAAAAGCCGGCCTTCGGACATTGCGAAAATATTAGGACTTACCCCGCCTACGCTCAGTTATTTATCCGAAAAACTTGTAAAGAAAAAATTGGCTGTCCGAATGTCGGATGAGACTGATCGTCGGATTATTTATTTGGGCATTACCGACCAAGGTGCCGAGGTCCTTAAAAGAGCAAGCCTGGAGGGGCAGAGGCTGCGCAGAAATTTATTTGAGAAATTGAACGAGCAGGAGAGAGCCGAGTTAGCCAACCTTTATAAAAAACTGAACAGTGAAGGATAGACCGGCAGATGATTTAGTAACAAAGGAACAGTTCTCCATAGACAAGGAGATGTTCCCGCCGCCTGTTATTTCGTGCTCGGCATTACCCCCGAGTCATTAAGCAGAATCAAGAAGCGTTTCAGTCCACCCAAGATCTAGATAGATACTATACCTCCGCAGATACTTTTCCTCCTCTTGCCAGCAACCATAACCCTAAGCCCAGTTCTCCTGCAACCATCGGGACAGTAAAAATAAATTCAAGCAGGGTCGTAATGGCCCCATTGTCTTGTGAAAGAAATGTGTATAAGTCAACCGGAGCCATGCACCGAGTAGTGAAAGATTGTGATTAACAGGCTTCAGGAAGATATAGAAAGCCCAGGCGACCACAATGTCACAGACCAGAATGATGATCCAACCCAGGATTTCAGCTTTGAAAAGTATTTGTGATGATGCAAGGTTATGAAAAGTGAGGCTGGCATCCCCCTTCACAACAAGGGTTTCATGGACAAAACCGTACGAAAAAAGTGCTGCAAGCGTCATGATGATCAGTGATAGGCCGGCAGTCAGAGCGGATATTCGATCCGTTAGCTCATTTCCTGAAGGAGCCATCATATAACCTCCTAGTATCCGATATTGATTTTATTGTAATGGGTGGATTAGGAAGGTTCATTGACTTAAATCAAGAGTAGCTGACTTGGTAAGAATACAGCGGTATTACCGGCCGGCCCGAAGCAGAACCGAGTCCGTAAGCTCAAGCTCGTTATTAGCCAGCACCTCCAAGCCCTGTCAGCCTGTTTAATCCGATGCCGCAGACCGTGAGTGGATGACAGGACGCGGTCAACATGAGGTTTACGCTTGTAAACGTAAAGTGTCAAAGATAAGTTTATTTGTTCGGCATAATGAAATGATATAAGCAATGGAATTAAAGAAGTTCTGAGTAAAAGCCGATAAATTTAACATAACAAGTTTCCGGGTCTCTGTGTAAACACGTAAACTGGCGGAACTTTGACTAGGAGATATCATATTGAACAATAATGTATTAGTACAAATTGAAAAGTATATTGAAAATAATGCTATAGAGGATGCTCTAAACCTTATTTTATCTAATGAAAAGGATTATGAGCATAATGCGGACTTTTGGAATTTAAAAGGTGTCCTTTGTTATAAGGCGGCTGAGATGGCTGTGGCCGTATCTTGTTTCACTAGAGCCGTTGAGTTAGATCCTAATCACGAAGAAGCTCAAGAAAACCTTACTTATTCCAGAACGTTGCTGTCAGATGGCGCCGACAAGGATTTGTATGCTCTGAATGACGAAGAATTCATTATTAGAATCGTTGATGTATTGGATAACGTGATTATAGAAGTGGAAACTTCCATTAAAGCTCTAAAAACGGATAATTCAAGTGCCAGTATGACTATACTCAAGAATGTTCAAGATATAATGAAGGCTTATGGTCAAGAAATGACAAGAATAAAGACCGTAGTGCCTTCACGTTTTATGCCAAATGTTTTTGATAATGTTTTACTTTGCCTAGAAGATTGCTTGGCGGATTTTAGCCCTAATGGCGGTGAGAACTTACCAACACTGGTTGAGTTTACTTTGTACTCTTTGTTAAAGGAATTACGGGAAGAAATCTATTTCTTCGGATATATCTTTCCTGACACCGGCAAAATGGATAGCTACTACAAAAAAGCATTCGCGGAAGCAAATGCCAATCAATATGCGCAACAGTCTTTACAGACCGGCAAATTCAAATATCCGGTTTCTATATTGGTGCCTGCATACAACAAACTGGAATACAGCAAGCAGTGCATTGAATCTATCCTAAAATACACCAAGGAAATAGAATTTGAACTTATTTTAGTTAATGACGGTTCTAGTGATGGAACCAAAGAGTACTTTAAAAGTGTCCCGCATGATAATAAAAAAGTTATTAATTTATACAAGAATACTGGCCCGACACTTGCCTACCTGATCGGATTGCGTGCGGCTGAAGGCCGTGTCCTTGCTACCGTTTCAAATGATGTGATTGTCACAGAGAATTGGCTGGAAAATCTTCTTACTTGTTTAGATTCAGATTCAAGTATCGGGATAGTTGTACCGACAACTAGTAACATTTCTAATGGTCAGGATATTTCTGTATCCTATCAAACAATAGAAGAGATGCAGCAATTTTCCCGCAACTATAATGTTTCTGACCCAAGTAAATGGTTTGAACGAGAAAGGCTCTGTCCATTTTTAAATGTAATCCCAATGGAAGTATTCGGAAAGGGTCTTTGTCCGGACCGCTTATATCAATATGCCGAGTTTTCTGATGATGACTTTTCATTACAACTTCGTTTACAAGGGTATAAACTTATACTTGCGAAAGATACATTCTGTCATCATTTTGGGAGCATATCCTTGGGCAAGGCACAGCGAGAAAATGATTCACTTCAAATAAGCAGGGCGTTATTCAAGCAAAAGAACAAAGTAGATGCATGGCATGACTCTCAAGATTTCGGTGCTAATTTACTTAAAAATCTTGAACTGAAGACAAGCGAACCGATTCATGTTTTATGTATGGACCCGGGTCTGGGAATGATACCTTATCAGATAGCAAATCAATATAAGGAAAGTAGAGGGACCTCTGTTACGGTTCATCACTTCTCTACGCTAACTAATTTTCCGGATATATCTAATAAAATTCTCGATAATTACACTTTAGCCCAAACAACAGCTGAACTGGCATGTGTGTATGAAGGAATGACATTTGATCATATTTTGCTATGCAGGCCGCTTGATGAATATGACGATAGTGATTTGCTGCTGCGTATAAAAAAACTTTTATCAAACGGAGGAGAAATCCGGTTCTTGATAAAGAATCCATGCAGCGGGCAAATGATCATTGATCTACTTTCACTCAATACGCAATCGTTTAAGAAAATTCTATCCAGCCATGCCATCACAAATTTACTTGTAGATGCAGGATACAAGGATATAAAAAGAGTTGGTATAACCGCAAATAGTGAAAATCTCGTTCAAACAGTTAAGAAATTAGCAGCTTCTCTAGATATTCAACTAGATCGCAATCATGAGGTATTATATGGATCCGATGCATTGTTGTTCATTGCTAAAGGTTAATAAACGGAGGAATTATGAAGGTAGCCATTATGCAACCCTATTTTTTGCCGTATATCGGATACTTTCAGTTGATCCATGCGGTGGATGTCTTTGTTGTCTACGATAATATACAATATACCAAAAAAGGTTGGATCAACCGGAATCGATTTCTTCAGAACGGAAAAGATTCTTATTTTAGTGTCGCCGTTCAAAAGGATTCGGATTATCTTAACGTTAATGATCGTAGGATTGCGTTAGATTTTAATAGAAGCAAGTCTCTTAATAAGGTCAGAGAGGCTTATAAAAAGGCTCCAAATTTCGTAGAGGGATTTAAAATATTTGAGAATGTAGTCCTATATGAGGATACCAATTTATTTAACTACATCTATCACTCTTTAGACACAGTTGTTAAAAAGCTTAATATAGAAACTAAAATTATTGTTTCGTCTTCGATTAATATGGATCATTCTTTGAAGGCACAGGATAAAGTTCTAGCGATTTGCAAAGAATTAGGCGCCCATACCTATATTAATGCCATCGGTGGAAAAGATCTTTATTCAAAAGAAGAATTTGCTGCAAATGGAGTGCAGTTGTGCTTTGTGAGGTCAAAGCCAATTCAATATAAGCAATTCGATCAAGCGTTTGTGCCTTGGCTCTCCATAATAGATGTTATGATGTTTAATGATAGGAATACCATTATCGAGATGCTGAAGCAATATGAGGTGATTAGGTGAATCATGACCTAGTTAGAATTACCGCTGTAGCTGAAATTACAGAGATCCTAAAGTATTTCAATGATTATTTTCCGCGTTCTATTGAAAGTCGGGTCGGGAACTTAGTTTTATACGCAGAGAAACTTGCGGCACATGCGTATATTTATGTAACCAAAGCGACCGGTTTAATTTCCGGAGTGGTTATATTCTATGCGAATGATTTATTGAGCAAAATAGCCTATCTTACTGTTATAGCCGTATCTGTGGAATATCGGCACCAAGGAGTAGGCAGCTTGTTATTGCAGCAATGCTGCGCACTCTCTAGAAGCTGCGGTATGACCCAAATGAAACTAGAGGTTGATAAATCAAATACTAAGGCGATAGCTCATTATGAACACCATGGCTTTTTTACCGTTCATAATGGGGTTGCAGAATCACAGACTATGATAAAGGAACTTTAAGGGGCAGGATTATGTATAAACTATTAATATTTGGTCACGGCGGTCTGTGGAGTGTCATCAAAGAGAACATTGATTTTAAGAAAGCAAAAATAGTTGCGTTTATTAATAGCGACCTTAATCAAGCCGTCCGTTCCTTCGAAGGTAGTCCGATTATAACACCGGATAAAATTAAATTGATAGAATATGACTTTATTATTCTAGCAAGTGGACAATATGATAACTTGAAGGCACAAATTGAAAGTTTAGAAGTGCCTGACAATAAAATAATTGCCTTTAAACTGAATGAATCTAAACTTTTCGCTTCTTTGCAGAGTGAAGTGAATGAGAATTTGAAGCGAGAAGGGAATCATTCTCTATTTGAATTGTTTTCTAAACGTGAAGTCGATGACTTTCATTTATGCAACATGAATCTGCTAGGAAGGAATCGAAGAATCTCATTCCATGATAAGAGTGTGGACTATATAAGATTGTCCTCTCTTGAACTTATTGCGGAGGAAATATACGCCAATCAAGTTTCGGGCAATGTAGCGGAACTTGGAGTATATAAAGGGGAATTTTCTAAACATATTAATGCTGCTTTTCCCGATAGAAAATTGTATCTGTTCGATACTTTTGCAGGGTTTGATACCAGGGACGTAAGTATTGATCTTGCCAATCAGTTTTCTATTCAAACCAACCAATTTGCCGACACAGAGGTCGAGTCAGTCTTAAATAAAATGCCGTACTCAGAGAACGTGATCCTAAGGAAAGGCTATTTTCCTCAAACGTCTATTGGTATAGAAGATAAGTTTGCTTTCGTCAGTATTGACACGGATTTATATAAGCCGATCTATGATGGATTAACGTTTTTTTATCCGAGGCTGACGAAACGTGGGTATATATTCATACATGACTATAACAATTTCATTTTCAAAGGGGCTAGAGAGGCCGTAAGACAGTTCTGCTCTGAACAAAATATACCCTATGTTCCGATTAGTGATAACCAGGGGACCGTTATTATTTCTAAATAAAAGCAGGAATTTAATTATTCTTTATTGAGGTGAATTATGCAAATCCATGTGACACAGTCCTCACTACCGCCCTTTGAAGAATATATAGACGAGATCCGATCTATATGGGGAACAAAATGGCTTACCAATATGGGTGAGAAACATTTTCAGTTGGAGCAAGAACTGGAGGCTTATTTGGAAGTTCCTTTTATTTCTCTTTTTACGAATGGCCATTTGGCGCTTGAAACGGCTATAGAGGCGCTTGAGTTAACGGGAGAAGTTATTACAACTCCTTTTACATTTGCTTCAACGACCCACGCGATTACCAGAAATGGATTGACTCCGGTATTTTGTGATATTAGACCAGACGATTATACGTTGGATGTCGATAAGATCGAATCTCTAATAACGGAAAAAACATCGGCTATTATTGCTGTCCATGTATATGGAAACGTATGTAATATTCAAGAGATTAATAGAATTGCTAATAAGCATAACTTAAAAGTTATTTATGATGCCGCTCATGCTTTTGGTGTTACAGTAAATGGGCAGGGCATTGGGAATTTCGGGGATATTTCCATGTTCAGTTTTCATGCTACAAAGGTTTTTAACTCTATTGAAGGTGGAGCATTAACCTTTTCGGATGAAGCATACAAAAATAAATTTTATCAAATAAAAAACTTTGGGATTGTTTCTCCTGAAGCTGTAGTCTATGCCGGTGGCAATGGCAAAATGAATGAATTCTCAGCAGCTATGGGAATTTGTAATATACGTTATATTGATCAGAATATTAAAAGTCGTAAGGCAGTTGTCGAGCGTTACAAAGAACGGCTACAAGGAGTTAAGGGCCTGAGATTACTGCAAGAACAAGATGGTGTCTCTTCAAACTATGCCTATTTCCCCGTGATCTTCGATGAAAACATTCTCAAGAGAACCCGGGATGAGGTTAGTATGGCGCTTGCCCAACAAAATATAATGGCGCGAAAATATTTTTATCCGCTAACCAATGATTATGAATGCTACAGCGGAAGATTTGACTCAAATACAACACCTGTAGCCCGATATATTGCGGAAAGAGTCCTTACTTTACCCTTGTATGCAGAACTTGCTCCACAAGATATTGATCGGATCTGCGATATCGTATTGGGACAATAGGAGAGATTCTCCAGTCGGATCCAAGCGCTAGTGCTTTTAGTGCATGATGACAGGAATGGTCTCACGATTTTGTCTAAAAACCTTTTCTCTTCGAGAAGAGGTTTTTTTAGTATCCAAACGAGAGTACAAACCTGCACAAATGGACAGAGCTTATTAATGTATGTAAGTTAATAGGCTCTTTACACTGTTTAGTGCATGGGGGGATACGAGTCCGGTCCTTACAAGTCTGTAGGATACATAGCGTAGGTTTGTTGCGTTTACCTGCAGCTGCGTGTGATTTGTGCCTGGAAAGGGTATTATACCCTATAGAAAGGCAAAATTTTTGCTTAGAAAAGCTGCAGGCACGAAGTGGGGAAGCAGATACCTACAAACGTGATATAGCCTAGGAGTTTATAGGTGATATAAATGTAAAATACCCAGGACAGGAGGGAACAAAATGACAGACAAACATGCAGAAACAGTGACAGGTTGGAACTTTGATAATAGTTACGCCCGTTTGCCGGAAACTTTTTTTACCCGGCTTAACCCGACCCCTGTAGCTTCGCCGCAAATGGCTATTCTTAATGAGGGACTGGCAGAATCTCTGGGGCTGAATAACCAGGTGCTGGGGAGTGAAGAAGGGGTAGAAGTGCTGGCAGGCAACCGGGTCCCGGAGGGTGCTTTGCCGCTTGCCCAAGCTTACGCGGGGCATCAATTCGGTTATTTTAACATGCTGGGGGACGGCCGAGCTATCCTGCTGGGCGAACAGATCACCCCTCGCGGCGAGCGGGTTGATATTCAGCTCAAGGGTCCGGGCAGAACTCCCTATTCCCGCCGCGGCGACGGTCGTGCGGGGCTGGGGCCTATGCTGCGGGAATACATCATTAGTGAAGCCATGCACGGGTTACGTATTCCTACCACGCGCAGCTTGGCGGTGGTGACGACCGGGCAGGCGGTCATTCGCGAAGAAGAGCAGCCCGGCGCGGTACTGACCCGTGTGGCTGCCAGTCATCTGCGGGTCGGTACTTTCCAGTATGCGGCCAGATGGGGCAGCCTGGACGATCTCCGGGCTTTAGCCGACTACACCTTGCAAAGACATTTTCCGGAAATTGGTGCTGAAGAGAACCGCTATCTTGCTTTATTACAAGGAGTAATCCAACGTCAGGCCGCGCTGATTGCCAAATGGCAGCTCGTTGGCTTTATCCATGGCGTCATGAATACGGATAATATGACTCTGAGCGGAGAAACCATTGATTACGGCCCGTGCGCTTTTATGGATGCCTATGATCCGGCCACAGTGTTCAGCTCCATTGACAGCAGCGGGCGCTACGCTTACGGCAATCAGCCGAATATTGCCGCATGGAATCTCGCAAGACTCGCTGAAAGTCTGCTGCCCCTGCTGCATCCTGATGAAGAGCAAGCAATCAAACAGGCCGAAGGTGCGATAGCAGGTTATTTTGAGCTGTACAACCGCAACTGGCTTGCGGGAATGAGAGCAAAACTGGGGATTTTTGGCGAGGAGCAAGAGGATCAAACCCTTATAGAAGAATTGCTTGGTATGATGCAAAAGTATGGTGCCGATTACACGAACACGTTCCGGGCTTTGACTTTTGATAAGCTGGAGGATGAGAACTTGTTTGGCACGCCGGAATTTGCCCGGTGGCAAGAGTTGTGGCAGGCGAGACTGGGCAGGCAGCAGGAAGCCCCGGCCTCTTCGCGGCAGTTGATGCGAAGCAGCAACCCGGCGGTGATCCCCCGTAACCACCGGGTAGAAGAAGCGCTGGAAGCCGCGGTAAGCCGCGAAGATTATAGCGTGATGAACCGGCTTTTGAATGTGCTTTCGAGTCCCTATGCGCACTCTCCCGAACAGGGGGATTACGCCGCACTGCCTCCGGAATCGCTTCGCCCTTATCAAACCTATTGCGGAACCTGATCAAGAAGCCCAGTTGCCGGACAGCAACAAGGGATGAACAGCAGTTTCAATGTACAGTCAAAAAGGCATCCGCCATCGGCGGTGCCTTTTTGACTTACAGCTACATTTAATGATTTACAGCCTCGCCGCTGAATACTTTAAGATCCATAGGTGCAGCCATGAAAGCGGGAGCTTTCTGAACAAAAGCTGTAAAATGAGCACTTGTGTTATGTGAAGCCGTCGCCTCGACATCTTTCCACAGCTCGACCATCGTATAGTGATGTTCTTTCTCCGTATCTTTCATGAGATCATAGCTGATATTGCCTTCTTCTGCTCTTGTCAGAGGAAGCAGATTTTTCATTTCCTCGAGAAATGCCTGTTCTTGTTCGGGTTTCACTTGAAGGTGGGCATGAATTATAATCATGGGTGATCATTCCTTTATCATGTATTTTTAAAATTCACTAATATTGTTCTGCATCCTGCTGAGCATAGTCGTCAGCAGATCAAGCTCCTCTTTGCTGAAATCCGTTAACATTTTATTGACGAAGCTCGTTTTTTCTTCCTTGTAGCCCAGCAGCCGGTTGCGGCCTTCCTCGGTTAAACGGACCAGGGTAACACGGTTATCCGAAGCGATTTTGCTTCTTGTCACCATCCCATCGGATTCAAGCTGTTTTAAATGACGGGTAATGGCTGCGCTATCGATGTTTACGGCTTTCTGCAAGGTGGTCTGATTCACTTCATCGGCTTGATAAAGATGGTAAAGCAGTTCATAACGTGATGAACTAATGCCTGTGCAGCGTTCGAATTTAGGATTGATTTGGTTACTAAGTCCCTTAAGCAGATGTAAGATCTTTTCTTGATCCGAAAATAAACATGTCATCATGGCCTCCGAAGTGTCTTAGTGGGTTTGCACCCGATCCGTTATTATTTCCACGTCGTTACGGTTTCAACAGGCAACCGGTAAGTTTGGAATCCTTCACTCGCTGCTTTACCGATTGAAATCAGCATAACAGGGATATAGCGATTATCATCAAGGCCGAATGCGTTCGCTATTTGACCCTTCTCATAGCCGCCGATGGGGTTCGTATCATAGCCGTGTGCACGTGCAACAAGCATGAGCTGCATCGAGACGAGGCCGGCGTCAAGTATGATGGATTCTCTTAGATTTGCCTCGGGCATAGCTGCATAAAGGGGTTTAAATGCATTCAACTGCATCTCTTTTATTTCGGCAGGCATGTATCCCAGCTCAACGGATTTCCCATAAATCTCTTCGGCATAGTCGAAGCTGTTCTTATCCGCAAAGACAGCAATTACCGCGGACGAACTTAACACTTTATCTTTATTAAATTTAGCAAGATCGCCAAGCGTTTTTTTTCCTTCATCGCTGTCAATGACTACAAAGCGCCAAGGCTGCAAGTTGATTGAAGACGGTGCACGGGTGGCCTCCGCTAGTATCTCCGTCATTTCCTCACGGCTAATTTTTATGCTTGGATCATAATTTTTAATGGACCGGCGTCCATATACAATCTCGTTGAAATCATTTGTTTTTTGAAAGTTACCCATAAATGTTGTTCCTACCTTTCTTATTATTCATATACTTGATGTATCAATAGTTGACATATCAAATATAATACAAGCGGAGTTCTGGCGCAATCACCCGGAATTATTTACCGCTTCGGAGCGTTATTCGCTGAAAGAAGACAGCTCCTGTTTAATTATTAAATAATTCTGATAATATAAAATAAAAGGGGGAGAAAGAAATAATTATTTATAAAACGGCTCCTTATATTTTAATACTCGGAATTATTATTATTGTGTCAGATGGTCTCTGGGTCGTGGATACCTATAATCGGACGATTACCTATCCGAAAGAAGCCTTCATCTATTTGATGATCGGAATAGGCCTGACGTTTGCTGCTTATTTGATTATTCAGAGCGGAAGGAAGCAGGAAGCGCAAATAAAGAATAACAACGAGTCCGGGAAAGACAAGGATAATCGGATTTTTATCAATAAGATGTGGGATCAACGGGAGAAAATAGGAGACAGACTGGTCGTATTTCTTTTTATTATGCTGGCCGTCCTTTCTATTTTTGATTTTGGCAGAGCGCTTAGTCTGATCCAGCCCCTTATATTGACGGGAATGATCGGCTATTCGTTTCTGCATATTA
Source organism: Paenibacillus lutrae (assembly GCF_009757775.1). Lineage (GTDB taxonomy): Bacteria > Bacillota > Bacilli > Paenibacillales > NBRC-103111 > Paenibacillus_F > Paenibacillus_F lutrae. Next base: position 225,153 of record NZ_RHLK01000007.1, on the reverse strand, counting down.
TGCGCAGCGAAGACGAGGATATGAAAGAGACAAATCTCCAGCCCCGAAAGCGGGCAATTCGCTATTTCCTGCGACTGATCGATTACAGAGAGCATCCTTTTAGTATACCGCTGCTCCTGTTTATTATCATTGTTATGACATTTTTGCTGTCCAAGCACTTCGGATTGATGCTGAGTCTGGAAACAAGCGGCAATCCCAGGTATGTGATGAGTTTGCCAACGAGTGCCTGGATTACAGCGGGATTAGTTTTTGCCTGCGCATTTATGTATATCATTCAGCATTGTAATTTCTTCGGGATTCACCAAGCTGAGCAGGGCGAATATAAGGTGATTCAGATTCACTTTGCCGAAATCATCGTTTGCGGAGCCACTTTTTTTATTTGGTTAGTAGTCCTGTCCATTGCATTATTCACTGGTTAACGAAGGAGGCACTCGCTAGCGGCGAATGCCTTTTGTATTTATAACGGACCGTATCTGTCTTTTATTTTTCTGCGTAATTTAGAAATTCTTCTATATCCTGATTTAATAAGAGCGGTATAGCCTTCTCGATCTCGCTTAGTTTCCAGTCCCACCATTTTATTTCCAGCAAACGATGTATAAATGGTTGCTCAAACCTGTATTTAATGATTTTTGCCGGGTTACCGGCTGCAATTGCATAGGGCGGGACATCTTTGCTGACTAAAGAATGTGCTCCTATTACGGCTCCATCTCCTATCTCCACGCCGGATAATATCGTTACCCCCGAATCGATCCATACATCATTTCCAATCGTTACATTCCCTTTGCTCTTGGGGTGTCCTTGAATACCAGAATATTCGTTTAGCAAAACGTTAAAAGGATACGTTGTAACCCAATCACTGCGGTGTTCGCCTCCCAAGAAGATGGTCACTTTATCAGAGATCGAGCAAAACTTACCTATAGTTAGAACCGTGTTTTCTCCTCATGATCTTACTTCGGTATTTCCATATGTGAAGGAGCCAATGAATGTTTTTCCATCCGGGCTTCTCCTTTCTGGTAATTCTTGGTGCAGCCTGTGTATGGCCAACGATTACTTCTCCTCCTTGAGAATAGTTTTATGTCCCTTCCAGCCCCGTATATCGTATGCAGACAAATAAAATCAGCCAACTCAGCCACTCAAACTGATTCCGAATATAGAGCGTCCTTTATCCGGCTGGTACCTTGCAAGTTTGCCGCTTCTCTATTGCGTTTAATAGAAGATGAAGCACTCGAAGCTAAGCGCACCAGATTCTTATAAAGCGATTAAGCAATGAAGATCGGCCCAAAAAACCAATGAGGTGATGATATGTCTAATACGCATGAGCCAAACCATGAAGCTATTGAAACGGTCAGAGATTTAATCAAAGGAATCGACGTCGCCATGCTCACTACGATAAATGATCAAGGATTGGTTTCGCGGCCTATGAGCACCCAAGAAGTCGAATTCGACGGGGATCTGTGGTTTATCACTAAAAAAGACAAGAGTGTCTATCAGGAACTTCTTCAAAATTCGAAAGTGAATGTAGCATATGTAGATAAATCGTATGTATCCATACGCGGTGAGGCTGAATTGGTGGAGGATAGAACGAAAGTGGAGGAATTCTGGAATCGTTCTTACGAGATGTTTTTCGATACTACTTCCGATGATCCGAGTCTGGTTCTAATCAAAATCAAAGCCGAAACGGCAGAGTATTGGGAAGCGGGTAACAAAACGAAGATAGTCAAGAAACTGTGGAAAAAAATCACGGGAAATGACTCAGATGACGTGGGTTTGAACAAAACAGTCGAATTGGGTTAAGCATGCACGGCAATTAAGTACCCTTCCTATAGAAGCCAAACAGCCTAGTCCACGGGGACTAGGCTTTTCTGCGAGATCAAGATTCCGTATCTGTCAATAAAACACCTTGCGGTGAAGAAGGTCAAGCGCACGCTCTATTTCTTGCAACTCTTTCTCGGAAACATGCCCGAGCCGTTCAACAAATCGGGACTCAATGTGCCGAAAACTGTCGTTCATCAGTGCAGTCCCCTTACCGGAAAGCCGGATCAATTGCTTGCGCCGGTCTTCGTCATCGGTAACTTTCTCACACAGTTGTTTCTCGGTTAGTTTTCTCAGCTCGCGGCTTGTATTCGGCATGGACATATGCATGCATTCACTAATTTCGCTTAGTGTTACAGGCTGGCTGACGGCCAGGTATTCCAGAATCTTATATTGAACAGGCGTAATTGATCCGGATTTCGCATCTTTGGTCATATCATTCGTTATCTGATGCACGGCCGCCGTAAAGGCCACAAATTTCTGGAATATGGCGTTCGTGTTCTTATTCACAGGATCACCTCTAGGGAAACGATAGCAAATTTATTATCCGAAAACAATTATCATTTGACAACAAAATAAGGAACGTGCTACGATTTGCTTATCAAATGATAAGTAAAGGGGCTGTCAAAGATGAACATGCTGATCATTTATACACATCCGAATCATCAAAGTTTAAGCTATGCCTTTTTAAATGAAGTTATTCTGGGAAGCAAGGAGAACTCGGGTATAGAGGAGATACAAGTATTGGATTTGTATGAGGAAGGATTCAATCCAATCTTGGTTTTTAATGAGAAGAAACGCCGGCGGGATATGCATAAAGACCCGGATCTCGCTAAATACAGGGATCAGCTTAGGTGGGCCGACAAAATTGTTCTCGTATACCCGATTTGGTGGGGGCGTCCTCCGGCTATGCTTATGGGGTATATCGATCAGATGTTTGCTTCGGGATTTGCGTATAAGGATACGGGCGGCCTTCTGCCGCAAGGACTTCTGAAGGGGAAATCGGTGGTTTGCATTTCCACTATGAAGGGGCCGGCTCATTATCCGTTGGTATGGCTGAACAACGCACATAAAGCTTTAATGCGCAAAGCGCTGTTTAATTATGTAGGGATCAAGAAAGTGAAGTTCTTTGAATTTGGCAGCATGGAGAGTCCGCGGGGCCGGCATACAATTAAACTGAACAAGATCTACCGTTATTTTAAGACCGTCCGCCCTTAGTAAATTTAGAAGAGGACCTATGCTGCTGCACGGTCCCGGTATGGATGATTATAAAGGTAGTTGAAGGCAGGAGGATACCTAGTCTTCTTCCGGCACAATGACCTCGATATGTCGCGGCATAGTGCTGAGGTTGATCGGTAAAGGTGGCCCCTCTTCGCCGTCTACATTGGTCCTGACGGCTTCCGCCGAGCTCACACTTACATGCTTAGCCGTAAAGTAAATAACGTCTTTATGATTCTTCAGGCTGCCAAACAGTAGAGACAGGCTGGCTGTAAGGGTATTGAATAAATGAAGATCTTTTATAATGAAACAGTGAAGCAGCCCATCATCCACAGCGGCATCCGGCGCGAGCTTCTCAAATCCCCCAACCGAGTTGGTCAGAGCGGCTAGAAATAGCGGCGATTCTCCTTCCCATGTCTGGCCATCATAACGAATGTGCAGAGGATGGGCGTGGCTGCTCATGAGTTCTTTAATGCCTTCCTTCAAGTAGGCGAAGGCGCCCAGTTTGGATTTATCCTCTGACGTTACGGAAGAAAGCGACTCCGCGATGGAGCCCGCGGCGACGACATTGACGAATAGCTGATCGTTCAGTCGCCCCATGTCTACCGTTTGCACCCGGGAAGAAGTGAGTGTCTGGATTGCTTTCTCGGGCTGGAGCGGAATTTGTAAGGCGCGTGCGAAATCATTGACGGTCCCAAGAGGGACGATACCGAGTTTCGGACGGTGGTCCTGATCGATGAATCCATTGATCGTTTCGTGGAGCGTCCCATCGCCTCCGATGGAAACGACCAAATCACAGCTTTGCTCACAGGCCGTTACACAAAAATTGGTTGCATCCCGTTCTTTTTCCGTCTCCTTGACCGTAACCTCGTATCCTTGGTCCAGCAGAATATCTTTCACGCTGCTGACATGTTTCAGCGCATTTTCTTTACCCGATGAGGGATTCATAATGATCATGGCTTGTTTCATACACATCGTCCTCTCTATTGGGGAGTAGAAGCAGCTTAATGTACTTACTATTACCCGAAAAGACAGTCTTGCACCTTGGCTTGCAGAGAAATCTAACGAGCTTCCTTCTGCGCTTTATTCAAGTTTACGAACATGTTAATCGCAAAAATCACGGTTGCCAACACTACAATCGTTCCGCCCGCACTCATAAACGGAACACCCAAACCTTCATTACCGGCAGCGAAGGCAATCATGCCAAGCAGCATAAGCGGCAGGCCTATGTTGTGGAGCCAAAAGTGAGCAGTGGCCAGCTTTCCTATTGCGGACCGGGGAAACACGTGATAAATCAAGCCGAACAAAGCCATTGATACCCAGCCGAGCAGGTTGATATGTGCATGCGTGGACGTGTAACGGAAAGAGTCCGTCATTCCCATGACTATCCCTAGAATAACGCCGCCAACAAAATAAAGGCTGGCAATTTTAATAAACCGAATGCCCATTTGAAATCACGATCCTCTCTTATTTTACGATTAGACGTACAATTCGGGTGGCCAGCGGAAAGGCTAAGAATGCGACCGGTATCGAAACGCAGGTGCCGATTAGCGCACTCATCAGAAAGGCTTTCATGAAAATTTCGGTAAAGCCGACGTTTACTGCGGTCATAACGAATGACATCGGAACGCTCATGAAGATAGACATTAAGACGGAAAATAAAACAGGTTCAATTTTCTTCAAATCCTTCAGCTCCATTCCTATACTATATAAACTGGTCTACATAAAACAAACAAAAATAATATCGGATTACGTCTTGGATGATTTCGTCCATAATCCGACAGTTACTTTGAAAGCAGCACTCCATGCGGCACCTACGTCTGCGAACAGCGGTCACGATCCTACTGTCCACCCTCACTCTTTCCTCAGTAAAACCGGTATATGTGCCGACAAGGTGAGCAGAGGTTTATTGTCTCTTAGTGTAATCATCAGCAGCATGGCGCCTTCGATCATCGAGACGAGTAAAAGGCCGAGTTCCGCTGCTTTGCTCTTGTTGAATCCCGCCGCGAGCAGCTTCTCGGCATAGATGTTCTGCCAGTCTTCAAAAGCGGTTTGACTGGCCATCCGCAATGCTTCGCTTACAGCCGCAGTCTCAGCCGACGCCCAATACCCGATGGGCATAGGTTCTTTGTACTTACAATCTGCAGCTTCTTCTGCAAGTCTTCGGAGAAGCGATTGTACGGCAAGAACGGGATCGGCTATTGGAGCAAAGGAATCCCTCAGCTGATCCTGAACGAATAGATTGGCCCGCTTGATGCATTCCAGTGCGAGCTCTTCTTTACCGTTCGGAAAATAATAATAAAGCGAGCCTTTAGGAGAACCGCTCTCTGAAATAATCTGGTTTAAACCGGTTGCATGATACCCTTGAACAATGAAAAGACGAGCAGCCGTATTCACTATGTTTTCATAAGAGCTGGGTTTGGTAGCCATCTTTATCACTCGCAGTCATTATAACGTTCGGTCTATATATGTAATAGCATGAAAGCTTCCCTTGTGTCAATTCACTAATTCTCGGCTCTAGCATCGGGGAGCTGTTAACCTGGCTCTCCTACATGAAATCGAAAAAATAGCGGATCACATGAAAAAATACGGGAGAGGTGTAGGTCAAGCTATCGACCCGGCTTAGGTAGCTTTGTTTTAAAGCATCGAACTTCTCGCCGTCGCCGATCAGCAAATCTCGCTTCAGCACGGACACGGTCAAGCTGCCGAAGAAGCCGCTCAAGCTGATTAGCATGCCGGACAGGATTCCGAAAGCCGGACCAAACGGTGTCAGGTAAGGATAGATCAGATACGAAACCCCGGTTGTGACGAGAAACGCGGATGCGAAGCCTTCCCAAGTCAAATTGGGATTGGAGGTCGGAACCACTTTTCGCTTGCCGAAATAGATTGACGCCAAGTAGTGTATGACATCGTTGAGCTGTGTCAGCACGACCAGGAAGAGCACGAGTCCCGCCCCGTACTGCGGCGTTGCAAATTGAAAATAAGCCAGGTGACTAAGCCCGAACACCATCAGCATGAGTCCCCACTGGGTGGAGCTGACGTTGCGCAGAAAACCGACCGTTCCTTTGCTAATTAAGCGCGGAATCGGCAGGAATAAGAAGATATAGATAGGAATAAACACAATGAACATTCCGTACCACTCGATATAAATCCAATAAAACTGCACGGGAATCGACAAGTACGCCCACAGAAACAATCTGCGGTCGGCTTTTCTCGTCCGGATCATAGAGAAATACTCTTTCAGAGCGAAGAAGGTGAGCACCATCAGGGAAAGCAGGGAAACGACCGGGTTAAACAGGGTTGCCAAACAGAAGATGAAGAACATGCCCCACCAAGTCTTGATGCGGAGTCCGATACCCGAATAGTCTTTATGCGATTCCTTCCTGCTCATTACATAATACATACAATGAACTACGGATAAAACGATGAAAATAAGAACTAATGTGAACAGCGAGCTTTCTATGGTTAATCACCAACTTATTGTGAGTTACGATCTAGTAAAGGCATTATATGTTATTATAAAGCAATAGTTGAAACTTATTAAGGGGAACATCCGTAAATGGCAGCTGATCGATCGGTCTTTATCTTGCTTACGAATACCGGAACGCTTTTTACAAAAGTTATCCAGAGTTACACGAAGGCTCCTTATAATCATGCCTCCATATCCTTTAACCGGGAACTTTCGGAGCTGTACAGCTTCGGGCGCAAGCATCCTAACAACCCGCTGAATGGCGGCTTTGTCAAAGAAGATATCCGGACAGGCACGTTCAGCAAATATCCGGATACGACGTGTGTCATTTACGAGCTTCAAGTATCGGAACGCGAAGTGGAGAAAATGAAGCGGGTCCTGCAGATCTTTATACGCAGGGATAGGAAGTACTTCTACAACATTCTAGGCGTAATCGGCATCACCGTAAAAGAACCGGTTGAATTCAGCAACTCTTACTTTTGCTCGCAGTTTGTCGCGGAAATTCTTCAGCGGTCGGGCATCAAGATATGGAATAAGCTCCCCGCGCTCGTCACACCGGATGACTTTCGGCAAAGCGACCGGCTGCGGTTGATGTATGAAGGGAAGTTGAGCGAGTATGCCCCTCGAACTTGAGGAGGATGCGCGAAATTACTAGTTCGTTGTACGCAGGGCCGTCCAATCTTGGATGGCTTAATTTTTGTTGGTAAGTTTTCTAGCATAAGGGAAGTATATAATCGGGGAACAAGAAAGGACATTCTTATGAAAAAACGAAGTATAGATATCCTGATTATTATGGCAGGAGCGCTGATTTTTGCCTTAGCCATCAATTTATTTGTGATTCCTAATGAGTTCGGTGAAGGCGGGGTAACAGGGATCACCATCATTCTCTACTATCTTTTCGGATGGTCGCCCGGACTGGTGAGTCTGGTCTTCAACTCCGTTCTATTGGCGATCGGCCATAAATTTCTGGATAGGACCACGACGGTGTATACGATTATCGCGGTCTTGTTCAACTCGGTGTTCTTGTATCTGACCGAAGATTGGCGTATTGCGTCCGACGAGCCCATGATCAATGCTATTTTTGGAGGAATATTTGCGGGCGTAGGGATCGGTTTGGTTATACGGGTTGGCGGAACTACGGCAGGGACGACGATTCTGGCGCGAATGATGAATAAGTACATGGACTGGAATATCAGCTACGCACTCTTATTTTTTGATTTGATCGTTGCGTTCTCCTCCTATTTTATTATCGGTGCTCAAAGCCTGATGTTTACCATTGTGATGCTGTATATCGGGACTAAGGTGATGGATTTCATTATTGAGGGAATCAGTTCTAAAAAAGCAGTCACGATTATATCCAAAGAGCAGAATAAAATTGCGGAGCAAGTGAATGTAGTCATGGACCGGGGGGTTACAGTTTTGTACGGACAGGGGCATTACACCAAAGCGCCAAAAGAAATCTTATATATTGTGATCAGTAAACCGGAAGTAAGCACGCTCAAGAAAATCGTTAAATCAATCGATAAAGAGGCATTCATCACCATTCATGATGTACGTGATGTATTCGGAGAAGGATTCGTGGATATTGCGAAGTGAGCAGATGGTTTGGACAGACCTGACCGCTGTGTTAGAGAGGGCCCGTCTTCCGGCAACAATCCGGTTATCGTGGCTCATGGTTTAGTTGTACACAGAATGAAGAAGCAAGAGTAAAAGCTGACGCCGATGAGATCGGCGTCAGCTTTTTTTGGTTCTTCTCTGCGAATCGGCGGGGCTAATAAGGTAGCGATAGCCGGAGTATGCAACAGCTTCCGTTCTTTCGCATGTAACGTGTATGTACACCGGATCAACGGCCTTCACGCCGTCTGTTACTGGAATCGGCATAGGCGGCATGGCGGAACTGAAGAATCGGATCATCCGATAGAGCCATTCCGTCCGTTACGGCAGTCGGGTCCATGACTAGTCCCTCCGGCTCTTCTATGTACTCGGTGATGTACAAGCGGCCAAGGTTAATCCGCTCGCGGTCGTCCGGCCAGGCGCGGGTGGGATCATCCGTGGGATCGCCGTCTTCGCCGAGAATTGCGGTGAGCTGGAATACGGCAGGCGCCTTGTCCAAGCGAAGCCGCAGCTCATCTTCCAAATAATCATCCGGCTGCTTGGCCGCATCCGTAACGGATATAGTGTGGACGCCATCACCTGGTATCCACTCGAACTTTACAGGACGAGAGGTTCCTTGACGGTCCATCAAAAAATAAGCATGAATACAGTAATAATGGCAAGCGGCGTAGCTGGCGGGAGGTTTCAGATGTTTTACCGCCAAGAAACTTTCTTTACTTTCGGAGAAATGGGTCGTGATTTCTTTGATCAGGTCTATCGGGCCCAGATTACCTTCTTGCGCCCGGTGCGCGGTCCGGATGATATCCAGGAACGATTCTGGAGTGCGCGCGAAAAAGACCGGCACCGTTACCCCGACCAAATTCGTAATGCCGCCGTCCGGCAGAGTGAATTGAACGGCCATCCCTTTAGCCGGCGATAGAGCATCGGCAAGTGCGGGATCGGTGGAGCTGCCCGAGAAGCGTACGACCGCTTCGATCTCCTGCTCCTGGAGATGGGGGGCGGTAGTGAGCGCGGTAGCAAGACCACTCGGGCGGAATACGGCGCGGCAGCAGATTCCCTTGGCATGCGCACGGCGGTAACCGGGATGAGCGCCGGATAAGTCTTCGATCGCATCGACGGCTTGTCCTGCGAGATCGTTGTGTTCCAAGTTTACTGCCGAATGATCATTGCTCGGGTCGAGCGGGGTCATAGCGGTTTCCTCCTTTTCTCACTGGACTATACGTTATTCGTGGCAAGCTTTTTGTTATAATACCACCGGGCTTTTGCCTTTAAACCTCAGGAGGATTTATAAATAACCTCAAGGGTCTTTTTTTGCGGGATTTTTTGCCGGATTAGTTGGTTGCCTGCGTCCCCATCCATTGTTCAGAAGCCGTTCAGAGGCGCGGTTTATACTTAAGGGTAAACTTCGAGACAAGGATGAGGACATGCTCTCCATCCAATCATAGGGAGGTCAAGATAATGAATCCGGAATGGAATAAATGGCTTTTGGCCACTGCAATTTTGAGTATGACAATAGGCTCTGCACCGGTTGGTGCTGCCGGTACTGCGGAACGTACCATACAAAGCGCGATAGGGTTCAGCGATCAAGGGTCCATATCCCCGGCCAAACGTGCTGCGGTGGAGGAGGCTGTAAAGCAGGGTTTGCTGTCCGGCTATCCGGATGCTTCTTTTCGTCCGAATCAGCTTTTAACGAGGCAGGAACTTGCCGTCTTGTTGGTCAAAGCTTTGCACATGGAGCCTAAACAGGGGGCATCCTCGTCTTTTGCCGATTTGAAGGACGGCTGGGCAATCCCGTATGTCGAAGCACTAGTCGAAGCGGGTTTGATTAATGGGGATGAATCGAGCCGATATAGACCCTCAGAACCCGTAACTCGCGAAGAATTGGCAGCTGTTTTCGTCCGGGCGATTAACGGGGTAGATGCCAGAGGCGGGAGTGAAGTGGTACTCGCCGATGGCAGCAAGATTAGCCCGTGGGCGGATAAAGCAGTAAGCTTGGCCTTGCATCTGGGTCTGATGAATGCGGACGGTAATGCATTTAATCCCCGTGGAAATGTGGAAAGGCAGGATATCGCCGCTTATTTACTGGATATTTTTCAAACACAGGAGCGGTCGGCTGCGATTAACCGGATCGATGGAGATATGGTCATCATTGACGGTAAACCGTACTTGATTAGCGGCGCATTGAAAGACCTGCTGGGTGAACGGAATCAAGACGCCCTGGTGGGCGCGGTTCTCAAATACAAATCGGTCAATCATAACGTAAATGATCTGTTGCGGATCGAACTTACACAAGGCGGAACTGCGGGAAAACCTGCTAAGCTGGATTTAAAAGGTACACCTTTCAAAGGAGAATTAGCTATTGCTGCGGACCATATTGCAGTAGACGGGGACTCTCTTACCCAGGTTGTCTTAAAGCCGGGAGCAGGGACACTAGTGCTAAATGCAAAGGTTGCTCAAGTCTTGGTGGATACCGACAGCCCATTGAAGATTGAAGGAAACGGGACGTGGGGAGAACTTAAAATCGCTAATCCGGATGCCAATATCAAGCTGGGCCCGAATCTGACCATAGACAAGCTGCAGGAACCTGAAGGAGTATCGGCTGATAAGCTGATTGCTAATTATGATGAGGTTAAAAAACAGATTGCAGGCGGGGTTGCCTCTGGCGGGACGACGACAACGCCGGGATCTTCGGGTTCATCTGGTTCATCAGGCTCATCGGATTCTCCTTCTAACAGCAACCGTAACCCGGTGGTTGTGAATGCCCTCGAACCACTGACACATGCAGTGGATGACGGTCCGAAGACGTTAAGCTTGGCCGGAGTGTTTGCGGATGCGGACGGCGATGCGCTTACGCACACGGCGGTCTCATCGGATACGGCAGTCGCGACCGCATCGGTCAACGGTACGGATCTGACGATCACGCCAGTGAATGCGGGAACGTCCACGATCACCGTAACGGCAGACGACGGCAAGGGCGGCACGAAGTCCCTGACGTTCACCGTGACCTTCCAGCCTCTTGCGCCAGTGAACGAAGCGCCCATGATCACGAATCCGATTTCGAACATCACGGAAAGCGTGGTGGCAGGCGTCCAAACGGTAAGTCTGGCACGTGTATTCTATGATGCGGACGGCGATGCGCTGACGCACACGGCGGTCTCATCGGATACGGCAGTCGCGACCGCATCGGTCAACGGAACGGATCTGACGATCACGCCAGTGAATGCGGGAACGTCCACGATCACGGTAACGGCAGACGACGGCAAGGGCGGCACGAAGTCCTTGACGTTCACCGTGACCTTCCAGGCCCCGGCGCCAGTGAACCAGGCGCCCGTGATCACGAATCCGATTTCGAACATCACGGAAAGCGTGGCGGCAGGCGTCCGGACGGTAAGTCTGGCGCGTGCATTCTATGATGCGGACGGCGATGCGCTTACGCATACGGCGGTCTCATCGGATACGGCAGTCGCGACCGCATCGGTCAACGGAACGGATCTGACGATCACGCCGGTGAATGCGGGAACGTCCACGATCACGGTAACGGCAGACGACGGCAAGGGCGGCACGAAGTCCTTGACGTTCACCGTGACCTTCCAGGCTCCTGCGCCGGTGAACGAAGCGCCCGTGATCTCGAATCCGATTTCGAACATCACGGAAAGCGTGGCGGCAGGTAACCAGACGGTAAGTCTGGCGCGTGTATTCTATGATGCGGACGGCGATGCGCTTACGCATACGGCGGTCTCATCGGATACGGCAGTCGCGACCGCATCAGTCAACGGTACGGATCTGACGATCACGCCAGTGAATGCGGGAACGTCCACGATCACGGTAACGGCAGACGACGGCAAGGGCGGCACGAAGTCCCTGACGTTCACCGTGACCTTCCAGCCTCCTTCGCCGGTGAACGAAGCGCCCGTGATCACGAATCCGATTTCGAACATCACGGAAAGCGTGGCGGCAGGCAACCAGACGGTAAGTCTGGCACGTGTATTCTATGATGCGGACGGCGATGCGCTGACGCACACGGCGGTCTCATCGGATACGGCAGTCGCGACCGCATCGGTCAACGGTACGGATCTGACGATCACGCCAGTGAATGCGGGAACGTCCACGATCACGGTAACGGCAGACGACGGCAAGGGCGGCACAAAGTCCCTGACGTTCACCGTGACTATCACGGCTGCTGTTCCGACAGGACTTTTCATTTCCGAGACGCTTTATGCGAGCGATGTTATCGATTTTGGACTGCAGGCCATAGAACTTTATAACCCGACGAATGAGGAGATCGATGGGAACAAAGTTAAAATCGTCCGTTCAGACGGCGAAGAGGATATTGTTTTAAATAGCCAAACATTACGGGCGAACTCAACCTTTGTAATTATGGAATCTTTTTATGGCGGGCCTGTACAATCTGATTTTCCATGGCCGATGATGTTTTATTTGGATGAATCAACACCCGTCCAGCTTTCCCTTTATTATAACGATCAGCTATTGGATATCGCTTATATCTATCCTCATCAAACGTTTGTAAGAAAAGGAACCATCACTAAAGGAAACAACACGGCTTACGATGGTACCGAATGGGTTGGCAAAGGAAAAGACTTTATAGATGACATCGGGGAATTTAACAAATAAAGCTAGGAGAACACTATGAAATCATCCTCATTAAAAAACAGTATGCTCGCCGGGCTTCTCGTCACGGCACTGCTTGCTCCGTCCGGAGTAAGCAGCGCCGCTTCTCCGGCTAAGTCTTTAGAACAGGGAATTCAGCCGGAGGCATTCCTGGATCTCACAACAGTGTCGGGCGATCGTCTACAATCCATCCGCAGAGCTCTGGCTCTGGGGCTATTGGAAGGAGACGGTGAAGGCCAATTCAGACCTGATGACCTGCTTACACGCCAGGAGCTGGCTGCCCTGCTAACCAGGGCGCTTCAGTTGTCTGTTCCTGACAACCGAGATTCGTTTAAAGATGTGCAGTCCCAATTGTGGAGCAGCCCCTACATAGCTGCGGTTAAAGCGGCCGGAATTATGGAAGGGGATGACCTGGGGAAGTCTCGCCCTTATGATGTCATTACCCGCGAAGAGATTGCCGTTACTCTCGTAAGAGCTTCCCAAATCGCGCTTGAACTGGAGTCGGTTCCTAGTTCCATCTCGGATTGGAAGGGTGTCAGCTCCTGGGCTCAAGCTTTTGTAAGGACTGCTCTGGAAGAGGATATTATGTCACCCGAGCAGGGCAAATTCGCACCTCAAGAACATGTTCTTCGGGCGGATGTGGCGGAAATGCTGATCTCAGCATTTTTTCCTACAGAAAAGGCATCTGTACTCCAGGATATACAAGGGAATCATGTACGCATCAATGGCGTTACCTACGGCCTTTCCGAGCATGTGAAGGGCATTCTGCAAGAGAGCAACCGCGAGGTACTGCAAGGGGCCAAGCTGAAATTCCGTTTTAAAGGGAGGACTCTGGAGACTCTTACGGATCTGCAGCTGTCTGCCAAAGGAAATGCTGCCCGCGATGGGGAAGAGGAGTTCAGCCGCAACTTGGTGCTTAATGGCCACGGGGCGGTACTGGACGGTAATTTAACGGTTTCAGGAGACTACACATCTATTTCAGATCTAACGGTAAAAGGCAGCCTGCACATCAGCAAGGAATTGCAGAATGATTTCCTGGCCGCCAGACTAATCGTGCAAGGCAACACAATCATAGATGGCGGGGACCGGAATACCGTTGTTTTTGAAGAATCAAGTCTCCAATCGGTTGATGTAAATAAACAAGATGTTCATGTTGTTACCAAACAGGGCACGACTGTTCAAACGATGAATGTGAATTCGAATGCATCCATTACGGCGGATGGTTCTGCCTTGAACCAAGTGACACTAGCAAATGGAGCCCGGGCGGTGGAACTGCAAGGCACTCTTCCCCAGGTCACCGTGACAGCTTCACAACCGGTTGTTTTGGGCGGCGGCTCCAACATCGGTCAGTTAGCGGTGAACAGCCCTGTTGAGCTGACGCTGAATGGTACCGGAACCGTGACACAATTGCAGCTTAACAACGCGGATGCAACAGTAATCGTCGGGTCGGACTCTAAAGTTACGACAGTAGCTGTAACGAATGGAGCATCAGCTTCTTCGGTTAAGAACATGCCACCTGCCTCTTCGACCTCCGGCTCTACCAATAGCCCGCCGAGGTATGAGATCCCCATCGCAGATCCCAAGCTATCTGTTGGCGATCCAGCGGTCACGATTGACCTGTCTGCGCATTTCAAGGACTCGGAACAAACGAGTTTGAAATTTACGGCCGTTTCTTTAAAAAGCGCGGTGATGAAAGCTTCGATGTCGGGCAACATCTTGACTCTTACGCCTGTCGCCAGAGGAACCGCAACGATTAAAATGGGTGCGAATGATTTGAACGGCGGCAACATCAATGCGGATATGGTCGTGACAGTTAACGATCCGCCCAAGGTCAGCAATGTTCCTTTGCCCATGCTGTTAACGATGAATCAGGCAGATGGAACACTCGATCTTGCTACCGTCTTTGCCGATGCAGATCAGGATAACCTGACCTATGAGGTGCAGTCTGCTGATCCTTCTATTGCCATCGCCAGCGAAAGCGCCGGTCAGTTAACGGTCAAAGCCGTTTCTTCGGGCAGTACAATTATTCAGCTCTCAGCCTCAGACGGCAGCAGTTGGAAAGCATCGACTACCTTTAATGTGGCGGTAAACCAGGCACCGACGCTGCTTGAGGTACCGGAGCAGTTTATACAGCTTGGCGGCGGAGCTCAGGAGCTGGACCTTGCCTCCTATATCAATGATTTGGAGAATGATCTGTTTATCGTTACCGCTGAATCGGACTCGCCAGAGGTGGCGGCCGTGAGCTTGAGCGGCAGCAGGCTGACTCTCGCCCCGGTTAAGGCGGGACAGGCGAAGATCAGGGTAACCGTCACGGATCAGCGTGGAGGAATTACCGCAAGGGACATCACAGTTACGGTCAATAGGCTTCCAGTTGTGCAGAACCCGCTTACGGACCTTCAATTGACGGTCGGGGACCCGGATGGGACTACGGACCTGTCTACTGTGTTTAAAGACGAGGATCAGGATAGTTTCACTTACGAAGTAAGCTCGAGTAATCCTTCCGTGGCAACGGCTGCAGAGACTGGGGGGCAGTTGAAGGTGCATGCGTTGGCATCGGGTACCGCTACGATAACTGTAAAGGCCAAAGACGGTAAGAACGGAGAGACCGTTTCTAGTTTTCAAGTCATTGTAAATGAAGCCCCCTTGCTCTTCACCATACCGGTGCAGTATTTGCAGCTTGGAGCGCCCGTACAGGAACTGGATCTGAGTCCGTATGTACAGGACCCGGAAAATGACGCTTGGAGCTTTACGGTAGATTCATTGTCAGACCCCATTATCAGCGTAAGCAGCCAAGCCGGATCGAAGCTGCTGCTGACACCGGTGGCGGCAGGAAAGTCGGAAGTGAGGCTTTCTTTCCATGATAGCCGTGGCGGTATAACGCAAGGCATTGTCTACGTAGAAGTCAATACAGCGCCGGTAGTCGCACAGCAAATTTCCAATTTAGTGGTAACAGCCGGTCAGACGCCTGGCGTTGTGGATCTTGCTCCTGCGTTTACAGATGCCGATCAGGATACTTTAACTTACGAGGTGATATCTTCCCACCCTGCCCTGGCTGTAGGAAGTGAAGCCGGCGGCCTGCTGTCGGTCAAGGGCTTGGCTCCGGGTATGGCTACGATTACAGTTAAAGCCAAAGATGGAAGAGGCGGCGAGACGAGCATGAGCTTCGGCGTCGAGGTGAATGCAGCACCCGCGATATCAAGCATACCGGAGCAGTTGATTCAACTGGCCGGATCGCCGCTGGAGCTTGATTTGCTGCCCTATATCCAGGATCTTGAGCATGATGCTGTAACCTTGCAGGCGGTTTCGAACAATACGACCCTTGCATCCGTTCAAGTGGACGGCCTCAAGCTGACGATCTCCCCTGTTAATGCCGGGCTTGCCCAAATTAACATAGTCGTTACGGACAGCCGTGGCGGACAATCCAAGGCTAGCTTTGTAGTGAGAGTTAACTCGGCACCCTCAGTGACCCAGCAGCCTGGGCAGCAGGTTCTGACGGTAGGCCAGCAGGACGGCATAACGGATCTGTCGGTTATTTTCTCGGATCCGGATGTGGACCCGCTGACTTACAGCGCCGTGTCATCCGATCCGTCTATTGTAACGGTTCAGGAATCCGGAGGAATCCTGAGAACGCATGCTGTCGCATCCGGAACGGCAACGATAAGTGTCACAGCTTCAGATGGACGCGGAGGACATACGGATTCATCGTTCACAGTGGTAGTAAATGAGGCGCCGGCCGTTACTACGATTCCTTTACAAAAGCTGGCTCTGCCGGGAAGTGCGCGAATCTTTGATCTATCAAGTTATTTGTCCGATAAGGAGCAGGATACGCTTACCGTGACAGATATCACGTATGACCAGACTATCGCATCGCTTTCAATCAATGATCTGCTGCTGACTATGACTCCACTTAGTCTGGGCGAAACGACTGTGACCATGTCTGTCTATGACAGCCGTGGAGGTACTACTCAATCTTCTTTCCGCTTGAAAGTGACGCTTCCGAATCAGAGTCCGGTCGTTCAACAGCCGATGGCTCCTACGGTTCTAACGGTAGGCCAGCCTGACAGCATCTTGAATCTGGACGCGATTTTCTCCGATCCCGATCTGGACAGTACGCTGACGTACGAAGTCAGCTCAAGCGATCCGTCGGTCGCCACGGCAGTTGTTGCAGGCAATGGGGTGACTGTACAGGCAGTTGCTTCAGGCAATGCGGATATCGTGCTTAAAGCCAGTGACGGCGAAGGCGGGGAAGTCACTTCGATATGGAAGGTGACCGTTAACGAGCCTCCGGTCATCAGTCCGATTGCAAGTCCCGTTATCTGGATGCATGAAGGGGATCAGGAACTCGATCTGAGCGGCTTTATATCCGATCCGGATGCGGGGGACATTCCGAATCTGTCCATTTCCGCAATCTCCTCTGCTGCCGACAAGGCTTCGGTTCTAGTAGCCGGCAAGAAGCTGACCATCAAGCCGGAGGCGCCGGGAACCGCGCAGATCGAGCTTACGGTGAACGACGGACGGGGCGGCAAAGCGACCGCTAGTCTGACCGTCACAATCAAGCAGAATCAGCCTCCGCAGATTACGGCAATCCCGGAGCAGGTTGTGAAAGTGGGCGATATCCAGAACGTCGACTTGTCTTCCTATCTGACAGATCCGGATCCGGAGGATGCACAAAGCTTGACGGTTTCTATCTCGGCACAGCCGGATCAAAGCGTAGCCAGTGTGAGTATAACCGGCAAGACGTTGACCATCGTCCCTGTATCGACAGGCAAGACGTCTGTGCAGCTCACTGTAAGCGATGGCCGTGGCGGCACGGCGGCAGCCAATGTGGCGATTACGGTCAACCCGGCTAAGGTTAACGGAGTACCGTCGGCCGTAAGCATGATTTATGAGCAGGTGCTCACACCGGGAGTCACTAACGCCCGTACGTATGACTTGAGTCAGTTGTTCAGCGACCCGGACGGTGATCCGCTCACGTTCACGGCGGTCTCTGCTTCCGGGGCGGCAGCGGATGTATCCGTAGCCGGCAGTATGCTGACACTGACACCAGGCACAGGAAGCGGCAGTACGAAGGTCACGATAACCGCTGACGATGGCAATGGAGGAACGGGAACTTACGAGTTAACGGTCCGGACCGCTCCGCTAATGGCGAATGGGCAGATCAACGTGACAACAAAGCAGGGTGTCAAGGAGGCTGTCACCTACGATCTGTCTGCACTGTTCCCGAATCAAACCAGCTTCAAAATCTACGAAGGGACGCCGGACTCCACATTTACGGGTCCGACTCAACTTAACGGCACAATTTTGACGCTGCTAAACCCGAATATCGGTTTGTATACTTGGGTTGTAGGTGCCGATGGCCGTGCGGCTGTTTTTCAGTTCACTTCCAAAACGCAGGGGGCACCTGAGCGCTTCTTCTCCGAATACATGGACGGCGGGGATGGAAGAATTGCTCTGGAGATCAGCTATTCCGGAACGGGCGACCCGACCGCAGCGATGAAAGGCTATACAATCGAGGTCCATCAGTACATGAAGAAGACTCAACAGAAAAAAGTGTACTCAAAGGCTCTTTTTGAGAATTACGTTGATCCCTATATTTTTATTGATACTATCTTTTATGATGCGTTTGATCTCACGAAAATTACGTATTATAACGATGAGCTCTCCATGTACAATCCGAGCGAGTTTAACACCGTAGCCTTAGTGCTGAAAAGAAACGGGCAGGTCGTGGATGTACTGGGCGATCCGAATTCTACGGCTCAGTTTATGCCAAGCGGCGGAACGCTGGTACGCAAATCAGGCATTTACACCGGCTCGGCCGCATTTTCCCAGTATGGGGAATGGAACACCCATTCGAAGGGATCTTATCAATACTTAGGAAGCCATACGAAGTAAGAATGAACAGAGCTTCAGCTCCTGAACGGCAGTCTGGGTCCAATGGCCCGGCTCCTTTCAGGAGCTTTTTTATTGAATGCGGAGAGAACTTGCTATATAACGAATGAAATGTGTATAGAAAGTGCAATAAGCTTTTAGCCGGCTTTGTGAATGACCAACCTTTTTATGGGGAAAATGACAGGATAAAAACAGCACTCGAACAACCGAGAAATGTTATGATTATTCGTGAAACCCTATGGTGTTATAAAAATTCTGGAGGTGTATATATGCCAACACAAGGAGAATTGCCGGAAATTCGTAAGACCATTGTCATCCAGGCTCCGATTGAAAAAGTATGGAAAGCTGTTTCCACATCGGAGGGCATAGCCGGGTGGTGGATGGCGAATACGTTTGAGCCTATTGTAGGCCATGAGTTTATCCTTCATGCAGAACAATACGGCGACTCGTCTTGCCAAGTAACGGAACTCAATCTTCTAAACCGCGTCGGTTTTAACTGGGGAAAGGACTGGCACCTTACTTTTGAGTTGAAAAGCTTAGACGGAGGAACGGAGGTCACCCTGATTCATTCGGGCTGGGACGCGGATAAAGTAACAGAGTTCGGCCAACCTCATACGGTTGTTCGCGGTTTTATGGACGGCGGTTGGGAGAAAATCGTCAAAAAGAGGCTGCCTTCTTACTTGGAGGCTTAAAATCCATGCCTGTTCATAAAATCAAGCATGATATATTCCAGGCAATCTCCGATTCCAGCCGCCGCAGGCTTTTACGGTTACTCGCAGATGCTGACAAGGAAATGCCGATTGCCGAGATTACCGAGTACTTCACTATAAGCCGGACAGCTGTAAACAAGCACCTGCATGTCCTGTCAGAGGCGGGTCTTGTCAGCAGCCGCCGAGTCGGGCGGGAAACCCGGTACAAGTTTCAGCCCACACCCCTGGCCGAGCTAAAGCAATGGCTTTCTTTCTTCGAACCGTACTGGGAAAACAAGCTGCTTACTCTTAAAGAATTTGTAGAGGCGGATAACGAATAGTTCGGGAGCAGCCGGTTGAACGGTTCGATTTTTTTGAAACTTAATGATTGGAGGACATGAAAACATGTCTACTTTACCAAATTGCCCCGAATGTAATTCAACGTATACTTACGAGGATGGAAGTCTGCTAGTGTGCCCGGAATGTGCGCATGAATGGAATCCGGCTTCGGAAACTGAACATAATGATAGTGACAAAGTCATCAAGGATGCGAATGGGAATATTCTGAACGACGGCGACTCTGTAAGCATTATCAAAGACCTTAAAGTAAAAGGAAGCTCATCCGTCCTGAAAATTGGAACCAAGGTGAAGAACATCCGGTTAGTTGAGGGAGACCATGACATTGATTGTAAAATCGATGGGTTTGGAGCTATGAAGTTAAAGTCGGAGTTTGTTAAGAAGGTTTAAACCGAGGGCGAATGGAGCTAGATGTTATCAGTGCATACACATCGCAGATGATTGAATAAGGGGCAAAATGGAAGCCACTCCTTCATTAAGGAATGGCTTCTTTCATATTACGTATGTAAATCCAAGGAATCTTACGGTGAAAACTTAATCCTCCACCTTTTTTTCCTCTGACTCATCATTTAATTCACGAATGGATTCCCCGATAGATTCTCCGATAGATTCATTTAAATTACGGATTCTATTTTTTAGCTCTGCAAGTTCCGTGCGTTTGAATTTGGAAGCCCCGCCACGGTTCTCATCTATTTTTATTTCAGATTCCAGCACTTCTGTCTGTCTCTCCATGTGAGCTTTAATTGAAGAAGATGTCTTTATTTGGGTCAAATTATTGTCTAAAGAGACAACCGAATGAAGTCGTTCAGACTGTACCTCCTCTTCGGATTTTGGAGAGGTGTCATCCTTTTTAGCTTTGGAGTCATTTAATTTACTCCGTTCCAGCAGCGTTTTAGAGATCTGCTCATCAATACTTTGAAGCTGTACTTCATAGGATTCGAGCTGTGACTTGATGCTCTCCAAGGTTCCGCCTTTTTCAAGAGTGCTTCCTATAAGCTTGGTCCTAATATCGATAATCTTTTGTTTCTGTTTCATCAAAGAATCAACAGCTCTGCCAAATGGACTTATGGAGACGGAGTCTTTTTTTTCTTTCTGATTTCCAGCCGCCGATATACCGTTATTGTAGTTAGGACTCTGATTAACATGTTGCAGGTTAAATCGCTCGTTTGTGTGTGCACCTATACGCATTTTTATGTCTCCTTATTCTGATTAAATTGTTCTGTGCGTCCTTGTTTCTTATAAATGATATCGGCATGAATATAAAATTTGAATAGTGGAAGCTGCAGTGTTAGTCGCCCAATGAATTGAAGCAAACTAAGCCTAAGGAGGCAACGGCGCACCGTACTGGGTACGGGGAGGGCCGTTTTTTTTGCATGCCCGCAGTTATTCCTGCAAGAGTATGATTTGTGCCTTTATGAGCACACTTTTGGCAGGATGAAAGAGCAGCGGCGGCGAATCCAATAGAGTCTTAACAGGTTCATAATTGGTTCGCCGTCTGAGACTTATGACCACAATCACCAGGGAGATTAATCATGGAACATTTGCACGGAACCTATAACAGTTGGCTTGTAGGATTGTCGTTTCTGATTGCGGTGACTGCCGCTTACTCGGCTCTTGATCTGGCAGAAAGAGTCAGCACAGCAAAAGGCCGCGCCCGCCCGGTCTGGTTACTGTGCGGCGCGATATCGATGGGTCTGGGTATATGGTCGATGCACTTTGTCGGCATGCTTGCGTATTCTCTGCCCCTGGAAGTCTCCTATGAAATCGATTATGTGCTGCTCTCGATTCTGCTGGCCGTCTCCGTCTCCGCAATCGCCTTGTATGTCGTTGGGCAAAGCGAGATGGGAGTAAAGCACCTGCTCATCGGTGGAACCTTGATGGCCGCGGGGATCAGCGGGATGCATTATATCGGTATGGCCGCTATGGTGGTGAACATTCAATATAATCCGAGGGTGGTTCTGCTATCTGTGCTCATTGCGGCAGCGGCATCTTTCGCGGCACTCTGGCTGTTGTTCTATTTCCGGAAGAAACATACGGGGCATGTTGTGCTGTATAAATTGTGCAGCGGACTCATTATGGGCGCAGCTATTGCGGGCATGCACTATACCGGTATGGCAGCGGCGCGCTTCTATCCCCAAGATCTTACACAGGTTTCACAGGACCTGCTGTTCGATTCAAAAGTGCTCGCTTACGCGATTGCAGCGGGGACGCTGGTTCTGCTTGGCATGACGCTGCTCGGGATTTTGGTGAACAAGCGGCTGTCGCAAAAGGACCTGGCTTTGCAGGAGCACGAAAGATGGTACCGGTCCTTGTATGAGAATAATTCCGATGGGATTATTTCGGTCGATACCGGGGGCCGGATAATCGGTTTTAATCCGGCCGTTACGCAAATGACGGGGCTTAACGAATCGGATTACATGCAAGGGCATATCTCCGCACTCGGGTTAAGCTTACCGGAGGAGGAGAAGGGGCACACCAGACATGAGACCGCGCTGGTACGGGCTTCCGGTGAGAAGATCGAGCTGGCGATCTTAAATGTCCCTGTAGAAATTGAGGGGAAACGGGTCGGCAATCATATCATAGCCAAAGATATTACCGAGGAGAAGCGTTCCAAAGAACGGATCCGCCATCTGGCTTATCATGATGAATTGACCGGACTGCCCAACCGGCGTCACTTTAACGACAAGCTTGTACAAAGAATCTCCCTGCCGGATTCGGAGGCGGAGCCGTTTGCCGTCCTGATGGTGGACATCGACAGGTTCAAATTCATTAATGACAGCCTGGGCCACACCTACGGGGATCTGTTCCTGCAGATGGTAAGTGAGCGGATGCGGCGGAGCATCGAAGGCAGTGGGGTGTTCCTGGCCCGGATGGGCGGGGATGAGTTTACTTTTATAAGTCCAATCCGCACCCCCGGGGAAGAACCTGCCGAGCTGATCGGGCAGATTATCCAGTCCCTTCAAGCCCCTTACCGGTTAAAAGATAATGACTTCTACGTCACGGCAAGTATAGGAATCGCTCTTTATCCCGAGCACGGCAAGGACCCTGTGCAGCTTCTTAAAAATGCGGACACCGCTATGTATGAAGTCAAGAAGAGGGAAAAGAACGGCCATCTCCTTTTTTCCAATGAACTGGATAAACGGATATTGGAGAGGTTAGAGCTGGAAAATGACCTGCGTAAAGCGGTTCAGAGGCAAGAACTGGTTCTCCATTACCAGCCGCAGATCAGCACCAAGAACAGCCGGATGATTGGAGTCGAGGCGCTGGTGCGCTGGAAGCACCCGGTAAGAGGGATGATCTCTCCCGTGGTCTTTGTGCCGATTGCCGAAGAGTCCGGCATGATTCTGGAGATCGGCACATGGGTCCTGCGCGAGGCTTGCCTGCAAATGAGCCGGTGGCATCAAGCAGGAGGGCCGCTGATTCCGGTCTCTGTCAATTTATCCGCGCAGCAGTTTCATCATTCCAACCTCGTGGACGCCGTTAAAAGCATTTTGCTGGAGACAGGTCTTCAGCCGCAATATCTAGAGCTGGAGATTACCGAGGGCATGATGATGGATCATGCGGTTTCCAGCGCTATTTTACAGGAAATATCGGAACTGGGGGTCCGCATCAGTCTGGATGACTTCGGAACCGGGTACAGCTCGCTCAGTTATCTCAAGCAATTTCCTATCCATAAGCTCAAAATCGACCGTTCTTTCATTACGGATATTACAAATAACCCCAGTGACCAGGCGATTGTAGCCACCATTATCTCCATGGCGAACCATCTCAAGCTGGATGTCATTGCCGAAGGCATTGAGACGAAGGATCAACTGGATATTCTAACGGAGAAGGAATGCCGTGAAATTCAGGGGTATTACTTCAGTAAGCCCCTTCCGGCAAACGAGGTCGAAGAGAGCTTCTTTGTCCCGCAAAGAATTCCCGTATAATCTGCGCTTGATGTTTGCAGGGCAGGATCATGAGACACAGCTATGTGATCTACCGCAGAGACTATATACAAATGAGCAGATGAACAGTATCCGGACTAAAGGATGCTGTTTTTTGTTACGAATATTAAAGGTACTTGAAAAAAATAAGCGAAAGGGTCAAAATATAGACATCCGTTTGAATAAGATCTGTGTACTAAACGGCAGTCAGGAACAGACTATTAGAAGTAGGGGTGACGATATATGGAGATAGGAATAAGTACATTTGTAGAAACTTCGCCGGATGTTCATACCGGTGAGGTAATGAGCCATGCACAGCGGCTGCGCGAAGTGGTGGAGGAAATTGTCCTTGCCGACCGGGTAGGTTTGGATGTATATGGCGTAGGTGAGCATCACCGCAAAGATTATGCGGCGTCCTCACCTGCAGTCGTACTGGCCGCGGCTGCATCCCGGACGCAGCGGATACGGCTGACGAGTGCGGTTACGGTGCTTTCTTCTGCCGATCCGGTGCGGGTGTTCCAGGATTTCGCTACACTCGACGGAATTTCGAATGGACGGGCTGAGATTATGGCGGGCCGTGGTTCTTTTATCGAATCATTCCCGCTGTTTGGCTATGATTTGAATGACTACGATGAGCTGTTCGATGAGAAGCTGGAATTGCTGCTGAAAATCCGGGAATCGGAGAAGGTAACCTGGGAGGGCGGTCATCGGCCTGCAATTCATCAATTAGGCGTGTATCCGCGTCCGGTGCAGAGCCCGTTACCCGTGTGGATTGGCAGCGGGGGGAATCAGGAATCGGTCATCCGCGCAGGCCTGCTCGGACTGCCGCTCGTGCTGGCGATTATCGGAGGAAGCCCGCTGCAGTTTGCGCCGCTGGTACAGCTGTACAAGAGAGCGGCCGCTCATGCAGGCCATGACGCTTCCAAGCTGCCGGTAGCGTCCCACTCGCACGGTTTTATTGCCGAGGATGCTCAGACTGCGGCGGAGAAGTTCTTCCTCCCCACCCAGGCAAGTATGAATATGATCGGGCGCGAGCGGGGCTGGGGGCATTATGACCGCTCCAGTTACGATGCCGCGCGGAGCTTTGAAGGGGCGCTGTACGTTGGCGATCCGCAGACCGTGGCCCAGAAGATCATTCACCTCCGCAAACACGTAGGCATCACCCGCTTTATGCTGCATGTACCGCTGGGCACGATGCCTCATGAAGATGTCATGAGAGCCATTGAGCTGCTGGGTACAGAGGTGGCGCCGATGGTTCGGGATGAGATTGCCAAGTGGGAAGCCGAGAACGAAACCGGGAACGAAGCGAAGTCATAAAACGGGCGTGTCCCTGAGCAATTGTGCTCTATCGTGTATGAATATACATTTCAATGTTCACAAACAAAAAAAGACTGCCCGCTAACTTGAACTGCACCCCGTCAAGTAGACACTATAAATAAGTAAAAGACACTAGGCGGCCTTAGTCCTGAATTCCATAGGACTGAGGCCGTTTAATTTTGCCTGTAAACGTTCGTTGTTGTAAAAGTAGATGTAGGCTTCAATGTCCTTCTTGAGCTTTTCAAACGTGCTGTATGTATTCAAGTAATACATCTCACATTTCAAGATTCCCCAGAAGGCTTCCATGGGTCCATTGTCAATACACCGACCGACACGTGACATGCTTTGGGTCATTTCTGCTTTATCCAGCTTCCGCTTAAACTTCTTTGAGGTGTATTGGAACCCCCGATCGCTGTGAAGCATGGGGGTGGCGCCCGGCGCAACCTTAAGCGCTTGGTCCAGCGTTTCAAATACGAGTTTGTTGTTGTTCGAATGCCCCAGCACGCTGGAAACAATGGTGTTGCTATGGAGGTCCAGGATGGCGCTGAGATAAGCCTTCTGCCCGTGTCCGTACTTAAATTCCGTTACGTCTGTCAGCCACTTCTCATTTGGCACATCCGTCTGGAACTTGCGATTCAGCACGTTCTCGGCAATGTGCTGTGGTGTGGAACGCGGATATCGCTTTTTCTTCTTGCGGATGACTGACTGGATCCCTGCGATCTTCATGAGCCGCTGGATCCGTTTGTGGTTAATGGGCTTGTCCGTATCTTGGCTAAGCTTCACGGTGTGCCTTCGGTAGCCGTAAATCCCTTGCACTTGTGCATGAAGGGCCAGCATATTTTGCGTTAGCTGCTCGTTTTCGCGTTCCTGTGGGCCGGGTTTGTGGTTTACCCACTTGTAGTAACTGGAGCGCTCAATCCCGGCAACCATACCCAGCAGCTTCACGCTAAACCCTTGTTCGTCATGTACCGCTTGTATGGCCCGATACACATGGATTTTCTGATGCCGGCTTAACTTCGCCTCCTTTTCAGTTCCTTCAACTTTTTTAGGAACGCGATCTCCGCTCTGAGCCGTTCATTTTCATACGCCAGCTTCTTAAGTTCCAACTTGTGACGCTCGGCCTCGGTCAACTCCACAGACGCCTTGTTCCGTCCACGACCGTCCTGAAGCGCATCTTCTCCGCCATTCTCGTACTTCTTGACCCACTGATACACCTGATTGTAGGAAACCTTAAACTGTGTTGCTGTCTTTCCGTAGTCGCGCTCTTGTGCAATGCAGTGGAGCGCGATATCGATTCGTTCCTGCCAAGTGGTAGACCGACCCTTTGTCATAGCCCTTGCTCCTTCGTTAACGGATTTGAAGCTGTTATGACTATTATACTTGTTGATCCATTTTTGGAGTTGGGTTCGGCTTGCAATTTTATATGTATCGATGAGTTCATATTGCGAATACTTACCTGAAAGATAGTCCTGTACCGCTTGAAGCTTTAGTTCTGGTGAATACTTGCGATTGCGGACCCGTATTTCCAATCCGTCAATCCCGTATAACTCATACCGATGCCGCCATTTCACGAGTGTACCTACGCTGATGTTGTATTTGTGGGCGATCTCCTTCCGAGTGGCTTCACCTGCTTGAAGCTCCTCTATGATCGCCATTTTCTCGTTCCCATTATATTCATGTATGTTTGCCAAAAAGAAATACCCCCTCCAAGTAGCTGGTTTATTTATTAAACCTGTCTACTTAAAGGGGAGCATATCAACTTACGGGGCAGTCTTAATCATGTCAACTTTGGGCTCAGGAGCAGCCATATACGGTCTGGGCTGTATCTGGCGTTCGGCTTTTCTCTGCTGCACATTGTGCCTCAGCAGGGCAAAGATAATGAGCAGGGTGCCGTAGATCTCATACATGCTGATCTGGTAGCCTTGGAAAGCCATAATAACGAAGGTGGTGATCGGAACAAAATTGATAAATAAGATTCCGTTAAGCGGGGATAACAATTTGAGTCCTGAATTCCAGCATAGTAAGGCGGCTAGTCCCGGCAGCAAGATCATAAAGGACATTTCATATTTGATCGAGAGCAGAGTGTCCCAGGCAGGCACCGGAAGCACGCCGAAGACGGAGGCGAGTGTAACGATTACAAAGGACACGGCGCTTCCCAGCAAGCAGGTTAGAGTAGAATAACGCAGGATCGACCAATCCCTGAACTGGCTTCCCCCCATCGAATACACGACCCATCCCACAACGCCGATAAAAATCAGCAGCAGCGGAAGAAGATTTTGCCCGGCTGTCATGAAAAAAGCCAGCTCTCCTTTGGTGATCACAAGTAAGGCGCCGATAAGGGCGATAGCTACACTCGTAAGCATGTATGGTTGGGGTGCTTTTCTGGTCGTAATCCATAGGACCATAATGGAGATCATCGGCATGAGTACTTCCATTATCGAAGCGGCTACAGTACCCGGCTCCCCCATGAGAGATTGTCCGAAGAAGACGAACATGTTATAGACGGTAAATGCCATCGTTCCGAAGAACAGCAAGGCTTTGCCTCTTCCCTCCAAACGAAAAGAAGACCGGCCCTCTTTCATCCAGAGAAGCAAGGTGAGAATAACGCCCACGATTAAATAGCGGATAAACGAGAAATAGAACGGATCAATTTGCTGCAAGGCTACATGTGCAACGGGAAACATAGCTCCCCAGGACATACTCGCAATCAGGCACAGAATGGAACCTATGATGACTTGTTTGTTTAGCATGTGTTGTCTCTCTCCCTAGTATGTAGATGCCGGCTTGATGTACACCAATCATCATAGGGGAGATGCAAGTCTCTAGTAAAATGATTATAAATAAAGGTTATCATCATTTATAATGATACCAGAATGAAGAGATAAGCATTTGAAACAGAGGAGGGAGCACCTTGGAGTTAAACGACTTAAGAATCTTTCAGGCCGTAGCGGCACATGGCAGTGTCAGTAAAGCCGCTTTGGAGCTCAGCTATGTTCAGTCGAATGTGACGGCCCGGATTAAGCTGCTGGAGAAAGAGCTCCAGACGCCCTTATTTTACCGGCACAAAAGAGGGATGATTCTAAACACAGAAGGAAAGCGGCTGCTGGAATATTCAAGAGAAATCCTATCCAAAGTGGATGAAATGAAGCAAACCTTTCAAGACAAATTGAATCCTTCCGGTGTGCTTGAGATTGGCATTGTAGAGACTGTAGCAGCTCTTCCATATATCCTGTCGTCCTATTATCGTAAGTACCCGAATGTGGAAATATCTTTGAAGGCCGGGGTGACCGATCTGCTGCTGCAGGAGGTCATTGATATGAAGCTGGATGGAGCCTTCGTTACAGGACCCATCCGGCATCCGTTAATCGAGCAGGTCGAGGTGATCCAGGAGAGGCTGGTTCTGGTTAGCAAGGCGGATACCTTCGCTGTGGAGGATATCACAACCAAGCCCCTGCTGCTCTACAATAAAGGCTGCGGGTACCGCGGAAGGCTCGAAAGCTGGCTGAAAGTCGAGGGAATCGTCCCGAAGCAGATTATGGAGTTCGGGACGTTCGGGACGATCATCGGGAGTGTAGCTGCCGGAGTCGGAATGACGATTATTCCGGAATCCGCTATCAAGGATCTGGTTGCCAGCGGTACCGTGTATTCTCATAACGTACCGGAGCCTTACCGCGAGATCACGACCATCTTTATCCGGCGTAAAGATTCGTATTTAACGAGCACCCTGCAGCGCTTTATCGATGAAATAGTGGCTCGCACCAGTGCTGTTGAGACCCCGCATTAGATACGGTAAGTTTCTGCCTTGTGCCATCCGGCCTGCACCACCGGTTGATTCTACCCAGCACCTTTAACGGATCCTCCTAGCTGCACAAGGATAACGTCAAAGGACATGCGGTTTTTCAAGAAGAGATTTATCGAGACTATTTGTCCAAACTCCCAATGGCTTGCCGGGACATTCTTTTCTATTAGGACAGGTACGCGATGAAAGAAATCGGATCCGTACCAGGGCAGCTTGTACGTTCAACCTTCCCCTAAGGCTTCCTCATACTGGGCCAGCACATACTCCAGCTCGTCAAAGCGCACAAAGCGGGCGGCGCGGTAGACTTCTTTTCCTTCGTAGAAAAGTAGGACGGTGGGCGCGGCAAGGGCCAGGTATTCGGAAGCGGCATCCGGCGCGTCCTCCATATAGACATAGATGCCCATGATGTCCGCGTGGGATTCCAGCATGACGGCTACTTTCGCCTGGACGGATTCACACACTCCGCATTGGCCGGTTTTGATGACCATAAGAACCAGCGGCTTTTCCCTGACCACCTGCTTCACTTCGTTTAAACTCATTAATTTTTGCATGCTATATCCTCCGAATGAATGTATCCATCTCTTTTTTATATCCTATTTATAGTATACCTGTAATACCTTCAGGAAAGACAAACCTCAGCTCCCGGTACAGAATTGAATCTCGCTTCCATTGCTGTTACAATCACAGACATCTCGAATCTTCGATAGGAGAATAGGAACTGCCACAGGTGTTCAATCCGATTTAACGCAGGAAGATTTCTGAATTCGTGATGGATCAGGCTGCCGGAATGCCCGGCGGCTGTTTTTTATACACGGGGAGTTATCAAGTTAGTTTAGCTGGGCCCCAATAAGTATGCACCTATAGAGGAGTGAGCAATCTTGTCCGTTAATAATCTGCTGCAGGCATTCCGGTTAAATTTTGTGTATGCGGAGAAGTACTCTTTTCCGAATACCTGGAGTTATTACGAGGCTTCGATCCCCTATTCCATGATCCGTTTTATCCAGAAAGGGCGGGGACGATTCCAAATCGATGAGACGCTGTACGAACTGGAGGAAGATGATATTGTGTATATCCCCCAGGGAAGTGCGCTGTCTTGCGAAGCGTCAACGGATGATTTTACTTTTATCAGTATCCGTTTTACAGCGGCTTTTCCGCTCACGGATCGGGAGATTTGGTCGGAAATCCTCGGATTTGATGCCAAAGTGAAGTGTCATGACGTGCAGGTCAAATATTATTTCAATTGCATTATACGAGAGAAGGGATCCGTGAGCAGAGGCAAATATTTCATGCTAAGAGGCTATCTGGAGCTGATCGTCGGCTACCTGCTTGATTCCTCGGAGGCTTTCTTGGAGAGACCGAATACGACAAGGACAATCAAGGCAGACAATAATCCGGATAACCGGGTCGAAATTGTGATGGATTATATCATGAATCATTTTGATAAGAATATCCGCATCGAAGATTTGGGCAAAAGGGTACAGATCAGTTCTTCTTCTCTGCGCCGCTTATTTAAGCAGCACACGGGGAAATCGCCAAGTGAATTTATTATCGAGCTCAAAATGGTCGTTGCGGCCAAAAAAATTCTGGAATCGGATGAAAGAATCTCGGATATTGCCTATCAGGTCGGAATTGAAGATCCGAATTATTTCTCTAGAATTTTCAAAAAGCACTATGGAGTGACCCCCTATTCATACCGGCAGCTGGCAAGAAAATAGTGGGAATCGGACCGGATATTAAGCGATTTGTGCTAGTTTTGATTGGTTTGATATATTCAAGTACGGTTTGATTTTGGGTATCCTTATAGGCATAGAACATTTCAACTGAATTCAATAAATCATATGAAAGAACAATTGAAAACGCATTCTAAAGTGGAGGTGGAGTGACCGAATAGATTTGGCTGGGGGACTTACGGAGACGCGTGCTCTCCGGCAGTAGCATTTTATGGCTAAAGTACAAATTCGGCTTAACATTCACTCATTCAATTCATCCGGGAAGGGGTCGAGGTGTATGAAGAACAAGTGGCTGCCCTGTATAGTCGCTTCCGTGATGTTGTTTACATCCGCCTGCAGTAAAGAGGAAGCATTGCCGCCGACAGTTGATCAGGACGGGAACTTACACGGTGAGATCGTTCTGTGGCATTCCTTCACCCAAGGGGCAAGGAACGAATTTATGAAAGATGCGGCCAGCTCATTCATGAAAGAGCATCCCGGAGTGAAGATCCGGATCGAGACATTCGCCTGGCCTGAATTTTACACCAAGTGGACAACAGGCGTACAAGCCGGACAAGTACCCGATGTCAGTACGGCCTTGCCCAACCATGTGGTCGAAATGATCGATGCCGATGCGATTATACCGATTAATGATGTCATTGATAATATCGGGCGCGAACGGTTCTACGAAGCTCCGATCAAAGAAGGGACCGTGGACGGGAGCAACTATTCCATTCCTTTGTATTCTCATGCTCAAGTCATGTGGTACCGGAAGGATCTGCTGCAGAAGGCTCAGCTGAAAGTCCCCGAAACGTGGGATGAATTATTCGATGCCGCTAAGAAAATCAATAATCCGCCTGCGGTCAACGGCTTATCCGTTCCGATGGGATCGGGCGATATGATGGCTACGAGATTCTTGAACCTGTATGTCCGCTCGGCGGGCGAGGCCCTGATTACACCCGAGGGTAAGGCCAATCTAACCAGCAAGGCGGCTATAGACGGAATTAATTACTGGGTGAAGATGTATAAGAACACGTCTCCGTCCGGCTCCGTTAACTTTAAAGTGCTGGATCAGGCTACGCTGTTCTATCAGGGGAAGACAGCTTTTGATTTCAACAGCGGCTTTCAGATCGGCGGCGTAGCCTCCAACTCACCTGCTTTAATCGATCAGATCGACGCTGCTCCAATTCCTAAGATCAATGCTGCTGATCCGTCGAACGGTATTGAGACCTCCAACATTCCGATGGTCGTCTGGAAGAACAGCAAGCACCCGGAGATTGCCAAAGCTTTCATAGAAAGCTTGTACGAGAAAGAAAGGTACATTAAATTCCTGCACTCTGTTCCTGTCGGCATGCTCCCTGCGATGAAAGATATCACAACTGATCCCGACTTCCTTAATGAGCCTACTATTCAAAAGTTCAGCGGTGCGGTCGGGGTGATCAGCGATGCGGTCAACAAGGGAACGGCGATAGGAATGGAATATGAACCCACCTTGGAATCCGGGCTTCTCACAGGCCAAGGTGTCATTGAGAGAATGTTCGCTGACATTCTGCTGAAGAATGAACCGGTGGATAAAGCGGCTAAGAAAGCTGAAAAAGAGCTGAATAGTTTATTTAGAATGGCCAAATGAAGAAAATTAGGGGCATTGGAACCCTTAACCGGAGATAGGCGATGCTCGAGAGAGGAGAGATTGTTTGTACTAACTTTCAGAAGTGGAGTGAAGCGGGTGAGATCCATTAGCGGCAAGATCAAGAGCATGAATACAACAGGTTTATTATTTATCCTGCCTGCTGTATTAATCGTTATTCTATTGTTGATTTACCCCATATTCTCAAGCATTTATTTCAGTTTTACTTCCAGGCATCTGGTTAGAGCAACGTATTCTTGGGTCGGACTGGATAATTTCATCTTTGTCCTCACCAATCCCGACTTCTATGTCGCTTTCTACAATTCGATCAAGTGGACGGTCTTCTCCATAGCGGGGCAGCTGCTTATAGGATTTGCGGCGGCACTGGCGCTGAACAAGATTCCAAGATTCTCGGGCTTCTTCCGTACGATGCTTATTATTCCCTGGACGTTCCCGGCCATTGTCATTGCGTTCTCATGGAAATGGATATTCAACGATGTATACGGTTTTTTTCCAAATCTATTAACAACGCTGGGAATTACGGAACAGAACATTAACTTTTTTGCCGATTCAAGCTTCGTTTTCGGGTCGGTCGTCTTTATCAATATCTGGTTCGGCGCTCCACTTTTTATGGTCAACATTTTGTCGGCGCTCAAGACCATACCGGGAGACCAGTATGAAGCGGCCGTTATGGATGGAGCTACCCCTTGGCAGTCGTTCTGGGCGATTACAGTCCGTCATATCCGTTCGGTCATCGGACTGCTGCTGGTGCTGAGAACGATCTGGATTTTCAACAATTTCGATCTTCTCTACCTGATGACAGGCGGCGGACCATCCGATTTAACCACGACCTTGCCTATTTTTGCTTTTAAAGCAGGCTGGGGTCTTAAACAGTTGGGAATCGCATCGGCCATTACGGTCATTCTCCTGCTCTTCTTGTTAAGCATTTGCTTGCTGTACTTCAGGCTCCTAAACAAATGGGAAAGGGAGGATCGATAATGAAGCAAGTTGGCGGAAGTAAGATAACGATTGTTTTCTTGTATCTATTTCTCAGTATCTTGGCTATTGTCGCAGCCTTCCCTTTGGTCTGGATTATCTTGTCTTCCTTCAAGACATCCGGTGAAATGGCCAACCATCCCTTAGCCTTTTTCCCTAAAACCTTTACGATGGAGTATTACTCGAGGGTTTTGAACGATCTGAACTTTACGACGAATATAAAAAACAGTCTGCTTGTCTCTTTATCGGCCACCTTGATTACGATCGTCGTGTCGGCCCTGGCAGCCTACGGCATCGTACGGTTCTTCCCTAAAGCCGGTAAAAAAATGACCAAGCTGCTCATTACCACGTATATGTTCCCGCCTATTCTGCTGGCCGTCCCATACTCCATCATTATTATTAAAATGGGCCTGGTCAACACGTGGACCGGTTTGGTCATTACGTACTTGTCCTTCTCTATCCCTTATGCGATCTGGATGCTGATCGGTTTCTTCCAGACCGTTCCCGTTGAAATCGAAGAGGCGGCCCGAGTGGACGGGGCGGGCAAATTGAGGGTCTTTATTCAAGTCGTGCTGCCGGTGGTCTCACCGGGGGTCGTGGCTACGGCCATCTATACGTTCATTAACACCT
The DNA here is from genome assembly GCF_009757775.1 of Paenibacillus lutrae. Taxonomy (GTDB): domain Bacteria; phylum Bacillota; class Bacilli; order Paenibacillales; family NBRC-103111; genus Paenibacillus_F; species Paenibacillus_F lutrae. The sequence continues at coordinate 191,472 of NZ_RHLK01000007.1, read as the reverse complement.
GGAACGAATTCTTGTTTGCTCTCTTATTGATCAACAGCTCGGGCAAAATGCCGATTTCCGTCGCTCTCTATTCCTTAACGGGGTCCGAGATTCTGGATTGGGGAGAAATGATGGCAGCATCCGTTATTATCATTCTGCCTTCGGTGCTCTTCTTCATGCTGATTCAAAATAAAATTGCCGGCGGTTTATCCGATGGGTCCGTCAAATAATGGTACAAATAAGAAAGGGGTTAATAAGATGAAGACAGTGAATTATGCAGTAGTAGGTGCGGGGTACTTCGGAGCAGGATTAGCCAGATTAATCGATGCGCTGGATGGGGCTAAGGTCGTCGCGGTCTATGACCCCGTCAATGCGGAGTCCGTAGCGAAGGAATTAAACTGTGACGTGGAGCCGAGCATTGAATCGCTCTGCAAGAGACCCGATGTTACAGCGGTTCTGGTCGCTTCTCCGAACGGATACCACAAAGAGCCGGTGCTGCGTGCGGCGGCTCACGGGAAACACATATTCTGCGAGAAACCCATTGCATTATCGTATGAAGACTGCAACGAGATGATTAAGACAACGAAGGATAAGGGCCTTATCTTCATGGCCGGTCATGTAATGAACTTCATGAACGGGGTTCGGAAGGCGAAGCAGCTCATTAATGAGGGCAAGATCGGCGATCTGCTTTTCTGTCATGCAGAACGCAACGGCTGGGAGGAGCCTCAGCAAGAGGTTAGCTGGAAGAAGAAGCGGGAGATTTCAGGCGGGCATCTCTATCACCATATCCATGAGCTTGATTTCATCCAGTTCTTGATGGGACCGGCCGAAAGAGTGTGTATGGTAGGCGGCAACGTGGCCCATCAAGGCGAACAATTCGGCGATGAGGACGACATGCTGTTTATTACGCTGGAATTCGCGGGCAACCGTTTCGCCACTCTTCAATACGGTTCCGCTTTTAGATGGAGTGAGCATTATGTCAAAATCCAAGGCACGAAGGGCGCCATTCTCATTGATATGCAGGACGTCCGAGTAGTCTTGAAAACGCCGGACGGAGAGGAGCAGTTCCTGCTTCACGAAAGCCGGGAAGAAGACGACGACCGTACCCGCATCTACAAGGGCCTGGAGATCGACGGTGCCATTATGTACGGCAGACCGAATATGACGCCTCCGATGTGGCTTCACAGCATCATGAGCAAGGAAATGAACTACTTCCACAGCATTATGCAGGGAGCTCCGGTAGAGGAAGAATTCAAGCCCCTGCTGGATGGAACAGCGGCCCGGGCTTCGATTGCAACAGCGGATGCCCTCACTTTATCCATCGAAGAAGACAGAAAAGTCAGCGTGCACGAAATTACCGGGAGAGAGGCCGTTAAGGCATGATTTACGATAAAATCGCTAATCTGGGGCAGTATGCTTTTGAGAATCCGAGAATGATGAGCTGCATTCAAGATATCCGGACCAATCTGCTCGGAGAGACTCATGGAACGGCTGATTTCCGTAAAAACCGTATTTCGTTTACTACGACTCCGAAAAGCGAAAAAAGATACGAAGCGCACAACAGGTTTATCGACATCCATATTGTCCTCGAAGGAAGAGAGTATGTGGAAGTCAGCAATGTGGAGTGTCTGACAAGCCGGAGTGAATACGACCGGGAGCGGGATATCTATTTCGGTGATGTAGCAGCCGGACAACGGTTAAGCGGGTATTTAGAGCCGGGTTACTTTCTGATTTGTTTTCCGGAGGATACTCATCTGGTAGGGGCGCACGAAGAGCTGGAACAAGAAGTAACCAAAATCATCTATAAAATCGAGGTTTAAGAGGTGCAGGCAGCTGTATCGGCTAAAATCACTAACAAGCGGCGCACTAGGGGCGTCAAGCGGGTGTGCATACCTTATAAACCAAGTATTTTCATCTATATACAAGGATATAAATCGTCAGCCGTTGGAGAATGAAGGGATGATGTATGAAACTTTATGCAGCCATAGATGTCGGCGGTACGGATATGAAGTACGCAGTCATTAATGATGCCGGGGAGATCTTGTATCATGACTCTGCACCCACGCCCCGGGCCGACTGTAAGCAGCGGATACCGGAAGAACTGCTGAAGATCATGCGGGTTCTTCTGGAGAAGTATGGAGCCGTGCAAGGGATTGGAATCAGTACGGCCGGAGTCGTCGATTCGCAGACAGGCGAGATTATTTACGCCGGCGGTACGATGCCCGGGTACCTGGGTACGAATCTGAAGACCTGCATGGAGCAGGCATATGGTCTGCCGACCCGCGTAGCTAACGATGTGAATGCAGCAGCCATAGGGGAGAAGTGGAAGGGCGCAGCCCGCAGCTATGATCACTTCTTCTGCCTCACAATCGGAACCGGAATCGGCGGAGCGCTCCACTGCGGGGGCAAGCTTGTTACCGGGCAGCATGACAGGGCGGGCGAAATCGGCCATTCTTTATTCGATAAAGGCACCCGGACCACGTATGAACAAAGGGCTTCTATGACCGCTCTCCTCACAAGGGCGCGGGAGTCCGGATTCCCGGGGACACCGCGAGAGCTGTTCGATGAAGCGAGGATGGGAAGCGGCTTATGCAATGAAATCATTGAGGGGTGGGCCGAAGAGATTGCGCGGGGGTTGGCTGAGATCATTCTGATCACCGACCCGGGCCTCATCATCATTGGCGGCGGAGTCTCCGAACAGAAGGAGTTTCTGACCGGCAGAATCAGACCGCATCTTAACGCTTATTTACCCGGCAATTTTTCCAAGACAGAGATTCGGACCGCCCTTCTGGGCAATAAGGCAGCCTTACTGGGCGCGGTTTACCCGTTTTTTGAACCTGACAGGGAGTGTGAAGAAAGTGGCAGAGAATAACCTTTCTAAATTCGCAGGAGTCTATGTGGCGATGTATTCAGCCTATGACGAAGGGGGCAAAGTGGATCAGGCCAGAGTAAGAAAACTGGCGAGATCTTACGTAAACACAGGCGTAAAAGGCCTCTATGTAGGCGGCAGCTCCGGCGAAGGGATTCTGCAGAATGCGGAAGAACGCAAGCGGGTAGTGGAAGCCGTTCTGGAAGAAGTGAAGGGCGAATTAACCGTTATCGTTCATGTCGGAGCCAATTCCACGACGGAGAGCGTAGAGCTTGCCCGGCATGCGGAGCAGCATGGGGCGGATGCGATCTCAGCCGTGCCGTCTATCTATTACCGGCTGCCGGAAAGCGCCGTAGAGACCCACTGGCAGCATATGATCGACAGTACCTGGCTGCCGTTCATCATATATCACATCCCGCAAACAACGGGATTCCAGTTATCCGCTGCTCTGCTGGGCAGAATGGCCGGGCAGGAGAAGGTAATCGGTGTCAAGATGTCGGGAGAAAGCACATTCGAGCTGCAGCAGTTCAAAGAGATCGGCGGCCCGGACTTCCTCGTATTCAACGGCCCGGACGAGCAGTTTCTGGCGGGGCGGATCATGGGCGCCGACGGCGGTATCGGGGGGACTTACGGTGTCATGCCGGAGTTGTTCTGCGCTCTGAACCGGCTTTATGAGCAGGGCCAGAGGGAAGAGGCCCAGGCGCTTCAGGTTAAGATCAACCGGATTATTAAAAACCTGCTGAGCTATCCCTCCTTGTACGGAGCATGCAAGTATCTGCTGAGTCTCAGGGGGATCGAGACCGGGCAGCCGCGTCTGCCGCTGCTGCCGGTCCAGTCTTCTCATCACGATTCGCTGGTTACGCTAAACAGCGAGATAGAGGAACTGACCGCGCAGTATGCCGGATCATATGGAGAGAAGAGCTGATGCTCAATCAGGTGAGAGGCGGATTAATCGTGTCCTGCCAGGCACTGGAGAATGAGCCGCTGCACAGTTCTTTTATTATGTCCAAGCTGGCCTTGGCGGCTCAAGAAGGCGGGGCTGCTGGAATAAGGGCCAACACGAAGGCGGACATTCTGGCCATTAAGAACGAGGTTGATTTACCTGTCATCGGCATCGTGAAGAGGGATTACGAAGATAGTGAAGTATTTATTACCGCGACAACCAAGGAAATAGAGGAGCTGCTTGAAAGCGGCTGCGAAATGATCGCGATGGACAGCACCGTGAGGCAGCGTCCACATGGAGAGCAGCTCGCGGAACTAGTGGGCTATTGCAGAAGACGCGATCCGTCTATCTTACTAATGGCCGACATTTCCACGGTGGAAGAAGCCGTCTTGGCGGAGAGATTAGGCTTCGACTGCATCTCGACGACTTTATACGGGTATACCCCGGACACGGCGGGCTCTAAATTATACGACGATGATTTTGCTTTTCTGCAAAAGGTCGTCAGCCGGGCAGCCGTTCCTGTCATCGCAGAGGGGAATGTGCTTACGCCACAGATGTTCAGGCGCTGCCTGGAGCTGGGCGCGGCTTCCGTTGTAGTGGGCGGGGCCATAACAAGGCCCAAAGACATCACGGCCCGGTTTGTGCACGCACTCGCCTAACCCGCCTGTACCGCCGCGGCATACGGTCGAACATGGTCTTCTTTCGAAATTTGTGGTAGTATTTACACCTAGATCGAAAGAGGAAGTGAGCCCTATGATTAACATCACCATCCCGACACCGGATATTACGATAACGAAGCAGGATGCTCCCGAGCTGAGCAATATTTACGGATTTACGGATTTTCACCTGATTTCGAGAGATCAGGGCGGAATTTTCATGTTCTACAACGATCAGGATGAACTTTTGTTCGTAGGCAAAGCGCGCAAGCTCAGACCCCGGATCAAGAAGCATTTTGAAGACTCGGTATCTCCGATCAAGATGCACCGGGATGAAGTAACGACCATTGAGGTATGCCTGGTTGAAGATGCGGTAGACAGAGAAATCTATGAAACCTACATCCTTAACAAGCTGCGGGCGAAATACAATGTAGAGAAAGTTCTGTACAAGTAAAAGTAAGAGCAGCAAAGAAGGAGCGATACGTACAGCCCGGCGGGACTGTTCTTATCGCTCTTTCTTTGCCGAATCAACATGAATGCTTAGAAGGCCGCGCATCCTCCGGCAGGGGATATCCGCCGGCATACTGCAAATATAAGCCTTCTCTCCGGTTTATCTCTTCATTAAGCTGTGGTTAAACTTCAACAGCAGATCGCCGAATTTCTGGCGGTCCTCTTCGGCCCAATCACTCACTAACCGGGTTATATGGTCTAATCTGATTTGTTTGTAAGCCGTTAATTCCTGCGTGCCTGAATCTGTGATTTGATAAAAATAAGACCGCCCGTCTTGCGGGTCCGGCACTTTCCTTACATATCCTTTGAGCTCTAAAGCTCCGGCTTGTCTGCTTGCCGTAGAGATATCGAGCTGAAATTCCTCGGCTAACGCTTTTACTCCGGCCAATCCTTGTGACGAGATTTGATGCAGCAGAAGATAAGCGGATCTGTCCAGACTGCCGCTTTTTCGATTCGGAGTCACGGATGTTACCCGGCGAACCAGAAGCGCCATTTGGAGTTCTATGGTTTCCACGGAGTCTTCTTTCATATCCTTCATCACCCCATAAAGTCTTTCTCTATGTAACATGATAACCTACCCCGACCTTTTGTCAATTTACGAACGAGGGAGGCGGAAATCATATTGACACACCCTTTAGTTGTATTATACAATTAAATAGTTGCATGATACAAACTTATTTAAAATTAACCAATTAGGAGAATCCGTATGCAGGCACATGAGATTATGAAAACAGATGTCATCAAAGTAACGGAACAAGAGAGTATTCGTTCGGTCATCGGAAAATTCATTGAGCATCAGATTAGCGGGCTTCCTGTGGTGAATGACAAGAACCAACTGGTTGCTTATATAAGTGACGGCGATATTATGCGTTTTATCGGCAAGCACAAGGACATCATCATAGACACGTTCTATTATGTGAATGTGATCAAAGGGGACGATGATGAATTTGAACAGAGAACCCAGAAAGCGTTGGATTTGAATGTCATGTCTATCGCCAGGAAGAAAGTCATCAAAGTGGCATGGGATGAAGAGGCGGAGAATATCGCAGCGGTTCTGGGAAATAAACGCATTAAAAAACTGCCTGTCGAAAAGGATGGGGTCTTGGTTGGAATTATCAGCCGTGGTGATGTCATCCGGCATTCCTTCAAATCCCTGCTGTAAAGTGACAGGTCTACAAGGGAGAAGTTAGTATGTCATCACGAACATCATCATCAGCAACTGTCCGTATAGATCCGCAGGAAGCCGGAGGCTTGTTCCGGCAGCCGCTGGCTGTATGGGCAGTCTTTTTTGCCAGTATCATCGCTTTTATGGGAATGGGGCTGGTTAATCCGATTCTGCCTACCCTTGCTAAGCAGCTACAGGCTTCGCCTAGTGAAGTTACCTTACTATTCACAAGCTATAATGCAGTCATGGCCGTGGCGATGCTCATTACAGGATCGGTGTCATCCAGACTCGGCAGCAAAGGGACCCTGCTTCTGGGCATTGGAATTATTGCCGTTGTTGCGGCATTCGGAGGACTCGCGGGCAACATATGGACGCTTGTCGGTCTGCGCGGCGGATGGGGCCTGGGCAATGCGCTCTTTGTCGCTACAGCGCTGGCCGCGATCGTGTCCCTGTCGAGCAGCGGAACAGCCAAAGCGATCATTCTGTACGAAGCGGCCGTCGGTCTCGGCATATCGGTGGGCCCTCTGCTCGGCGGCACGCTGGGATCCATCTCCTGGAGAGCTCCTTCCATTGGCGTGGCCGTATTAATGATCGCCGGTTTCATCGTTCTGTCGTTATTAATGCCTAAATCTTCTACGAAGTCACAGTCTGCCGGGAAATCGACAATCTCTTTACTGGCTCCATTCCGGGCCATGAAGCACCGTTCCCTGCTGGTTCTTGGCATCGTAGCCGCCTTATATAACGTCGGCTTCTTTACCATTATGGCGTATGCGCCATTCGTAATGGGACTTCACCCTAAGGGACTAGGCTATGTATTCTTAGGCTGGGGGTTCTTGCTGGCCGTTACCTCTGTCTTCATGGCACCCAAACTTCAGCAATGGTTCGGAACCGTCAAGTCGATGTGTATGATGCTGATCTTGTTTGTTCTGGACCTGGTGGTCATGGGGATCTTCACTTCGACCCAGTGGGTAGTGATCGCGGCGGTAATCTTCGCCGGTGCTATTCTGGGCAATAACAATACATTGATTACAACGGCGGTAATGGATGCTTCCCCGGTTGAAAGATCCACAGCTTCTGCCGCCTACAGCTTCCTGCGTTTTCTGGGAGCGGCTATAGCGCCGTTCATGGCGGGCAAGCTGTCGGAGATTTTCAACCCCCACGTTCCTTTCTTTGTGGGCGCTGGTTTTGTTCTGCTTTCAGTGTGGTTTATCTGGTTCAACTATGAACATATCCGGCATATTGATAAGGCTGAAGCCGCACATTGATGCGGTCGGATTGTAAAGACAAGGATCTGCCAGGGTGCAGATCCTTTTTTTAGTTCTCGTCATCCATACCTTATGGAACATATTGACAAATATAGTATGTGTACATATAATACCCCTAAATAACCCTAAGAGGTGATTCGATATGTGGCATTTCGAACACACGATACTCACAGAAGCAAGCGTGCAAACGATCTGGAAGCTGTACAGTGATATTTCTTCCTGGGTGGAGTGGGACAAGGAAATTGACTTTGCCTCCCTGGAAGGGCCGTTTATAGCCGGCATACAAGGAGCCCTGCAGCCCAAAGGCCAGGGACTGATGACTTTTGAGCTGACAGAGGTCGACCCCCCGCGCAGATTTGCCAATATTGCCGATATCCCCGGCGCCGGCATCCACATCGAATTCATTCATCGTCTTCAGCAGACGCATAAAGGGACTGCGATTACGCATGAAGTCAACATTACCGGTCCGAATGCAGAGCAGTTAGGCCCGGAGTGGGGAGGCCAGATCGCACAGGGGCTCCCGTCCACCATGCAGGGACTTGCCGCGGCGGCGGTAGAGAGAGAGCGTCAGCAGGGAGGTTGAGAACGAAGGCATACCGCCGGCAGCCGGGCAGCTGCGGTATCCACTTCTCCCGTAGGGCTGGTGCAGAGGCGGTTTGGAGACGGGCGCGAAGAATTTCGAACGATTGCAGGCGCCATGCTGGAGGGATGAAATGAGTTCAGAATTCAATGATTCGCAAGAGAGCCCCGGTTTTTTGCTGTGGCAGGTAACGAACATGTGGCAAAAGGAGATTCGCTTTGCGCTGGAGCCGCTTGCACTAACTCATCCGCAATTCGTGCTGCTTTTCTCCTGTCAATGGTTGAATGACAGGGATTGTCCCCAAGGAGTGACGCAAATTCAGCTGGCCCAGCACGCCCGGGTAGACGTGAACGTAACCTCCCAGGTGCTGAGGACGCTTGAGATGAGAGGGCTTCTGAACCGCAACCCTCATCTGACCGATACCAGGGCCAAAGTCATTACGCTGACCCCGCAGGGAAATGAGCTTGCCTCCCGGGCTGTTCAAGCTGTCGAGGCAGCAGACCGAGAGTTCTTCGCGGGTCTCGGCGCTGATACCGATCAACTTAAGCGGCTGCTGATCCAACTGGCGAAGCGGTAGCTGGGCAGGATCAATTACAAAGAACCTCCCAAGCCCTTCAGGGCTGGGAGGTTCGGTATTTTCAAAGGGCACAAGAACCGGTGCTTATCTATACGGACCCGGTCGCTGTCGGGCACCTTTAGTGCATCAAGCATATATTTGCGGTTAAACGAAATGCGCAGAAACTCAGGCTCATCTTGTGGCGTCTCTCCATATCTTAGAGCTGACATGGGAATTGATTGACCCCCGCTTACGGGTTACCTGCGCTAAAGGTATCGCCGCCCTGAAGAGTGCCGGACTGGAAGCCTTTAAACAGCCACTTCTTCCGCTGCTCGGAAGTCCCGTGGGTGAAGCTTTCGGGCACAACATAGCCTTGCGCCTTCTTTTGAATGCTGTCGTCTCCCACTGCGCTGGCGGCAGTCAGCGCTTCCTCAAGATCCCCCTGTTCCAGCAGGTCCATTCCCTGGGCATGGTGTGCCCAGACGCCGGCCAAATAATCGGCCTGCAGCTCGAAGCGGACCAAATATTGATTGAACTCGGCTTCGCTGAGCTTGGAACGCAGAGGCATAATCTTATCTGTCGTACCGACAAGTGTCTGAACATGATGACCTACTTCATGGGCGATTACGTAGGCCATCGCGAAATCGCCGGGCGCCTTGAACTTGTCCTGAAGCTCTTGGTAAAAGCTCAGGTCAATATAGAGCTTCTTATCGCCCGGGCAATAGAAAGGCCCCACAGACGAACCGGCAGTTCCGCAAGCTGAGTTCACACTGCCTGAGTACAGGACAAGCGTGGGCTCCTGGTAGGTCAGGCCTTCCTGGCGGAACACCTCGGTCCAGACTTTCTCCGTATCCGCCAGAACAACCGATACGAACTGTGAAAGCTCTTTCTCCTGCGCTGTTTCTTCGTAAGGCGCGCTGCTCTCTGAGCCTGTATTCTGCAGATTGCCCAGAAGATCGCCGGGATTGCCCCCCAGCAGAGTTACGATCAGGACGATAACCAGGCCGATCCCGCCTCCAATGATGCCTTTGCCGCCGCCGCTCATTCCTCTGCGGTCTTCGACGTTCCGACTTCCCTGTCTGCCTTTCCACTTCATTGCTGCTCCTCCTCGGGTCACATTCGTGCGAGACTGCGCCATGTGCTGTTCTTTATTAGTCATATACCCGAAGTTAGTAGATTTTAGTCGAGGGAATAAACGGTACTTGTCGATGAAGGGGCGGACGGAGATGTAGGCCATGCATAAAACTGCGTTCTATCTGGCCTTTCCCCGCCGATGGCGGCTCGGCTTCTTCAGCCCGGCCGCTGTATTCTTGTTCAATTCCAAGCTGTCCGGACCTCCGCCAACAGCATGCTGCTACGTTCCGGCATTTCGATCATCCTTTCCCGGCTCAATCAATTCCTTCTATTTTAATAAAGGATGTAAAGAAATGGGAGGGGGCCTGCCGGCTTATAGCGAGAATATGCGGCCTGTTTCTGCAAAGGCGTGAATAGAGAGGCCCTAAGTAAACGGCGCCGAAAATCCTTGACGGGAAAATTGAACCTAGGTAGACTGAATACTACTTTATCCAAGTGCGGGTAAATCAAAGACAGTGCTTAGGCCTGTTTAACTGTATAGACAGCTGCCGGTGCCAGAATGACCGTGCATCCGTGTAGTTTACGGCGGAAGCTCTGCTCACAGAGAGCAGGGGTCTTCGTACGATAGACCAGTAAAGGAGGGGGGCGGCGAATGGTAGAGAAGTCCGGTGAAATCGGCGGCATATTAGATCAGGAGCTGTTTAAATGTGATGAAATCCCCTACAATCTGATCTACCTTATCCGGGAGGGAGAGAGGGCCAGATGCCTCACAACGCCCGATAGGAAAGCTCTATTGGCCCAGACCCCCGGTCATAATGCATGGCTGTGGGTATCAAGGGATCTGGACTACGAACAAAGAAGTGCTGTTACCCTGGAGTTCGTGGATTCGATGAAAGGCGTGCCCTTACCGGGTATTTCGGGAGACGGCGGAGTCGTACAGTCTTTTGCTGAAATGTACTCCCGGTACTATAACGTTCCCCACCATATTCACATCGGCATGCAGTCGTATGTATGTCCTAAGGTTAATAAGCCCCTTGATGTTCGGGGGGCAGTACGCCGGGCGGTTTTGTCTGATGTGAGGACGATTGCGGAGTATATGGCGGGCTTTCTGGAAGGTGCTTACGGGATCACGGTCGAAGCGGCCGGTCAAATTTCCGGTGCCGCAAAATTGGTGGGCACGGGCAATTTATATTTGTGGATCGTAGACGGCAAACCCGTATCTATGGCGAATATAGCCCATCGCTCCCCGAGACATGGACGAATCAACCAAGTCTATACCCCCAAGCCTATGCGTAAAAAAGGATATGCCAGCGCCCTGGTGGCCGAGCTGTGCGAGATCCTGGAGAAAGAACGCTTACAGGCTATGTTATATGCGGATCTGAAGAATCCGGACTCCAATAAAGTGTATCGGACAATCGGTTTTGAAGAACGCGGTAAAATCGTAGAGATAAAATTTTCCTAAACCTGCCGGGACAGGCTTGGATCTGCTGGCAAGTTCATGCAAGCTGCTCAGGAGATTCTTGGGATTGCCGCTCAGCAGAGTTACGATCAGCAACGATAATTAAAACAATCCCGTCGTTTACCACCGGCGCTCATTCCTCTACGATCTTCAAGGCTCGTACTACCCTGTCTGCCTCTCCACTTCATTGGGTCACTTACGTGTGGGACTGCACCTTGGCAGTTCTTTTAATAGTCATATACCCGAAGTTGATAGAATTTATAAACGGGACTTACGTTGAAGATTGTTACAACCTAAACTGGGTGAATCGATTGTCGTGATTCCGATCCGGCAGCTGTGTAGAAAAAAGGCTCTGTCGCATAAGGCGATCAGAGCCGTTTGTAATTAAGCATAGCGGGAAACAATGGCTTTGTTTTCTAATATGGCTCTAGCTTCTTCGTTAGCAGGCCGGTAACCCTTTTCGATCAATTCTTTGATGTAGATTTTATTGTAGACAAAAGAAAAAACAATACCGCTAACTGCAGCGCCGAAGCCGATAGTAAAGGCTCCTAAAATTAGAGAAATAAGGAACATAATGGCTGCCCACTTCAGATCTCCACGGAACAAGGCAGGAAAGAATCCAAAAAAGAAGGTAGTCCAACTGAAACCAACCTTAACCTCCTTCATTAATCCAGCCTCAGTTTTTAAATGTACTCTCACTGTCAAAACACCCTTTCATAATTAGAACATAATTGGGAGATTAAGGTTTAATCTAGTGCATTGTTGGTCAGTAAGTCCTATGTATAGATTAGTTTCTTTTATCTCTTAGTTCTATAGTACCACTATAATTATTGGAAGTTAATCTTTTTTGTGCCTTTATTTTCATGGAAATAAAAAAATATTCAGAGGCGATAAAGCGAATATCCGACTTTCTGGGAAGGGTGTTTTTTTCGTGGCTAAAAATCAGTTGTCTTCTGTTTATATAGGGATCAGGAACGAATATTTATTGACGATGAGGGTGATGTGTGAGTGTAGCGGCAGTCAGAACTGGCGCTACATGCTGGTATATTTAGATTGTTAGTGCTAGCCCTGTCAATAGAAGGGCGGGGCTCTATGTTTTTTGAACTAGCGGAGGGGAGACCGGCCATGTTGGAGAAATTTGTTGAGAACGACGGGGGTTTAGATCAGGATCTATTTAGAGATGATGAGGTGTCTACAATATGTTCTACCTTATTCAGGAGGCGGAGAAGGCCAAGTGTCTTGTTAGACCAGTCCGAAAAGCTTTCTTTGCACAGAATCCCGGACATAAGGGATGGATTTGGGTGTCAAAAGAGACTCAGTCATGATGAGAGGGATTCTGTTAAACCTGGAATTCGCTTATAATTTGAAAGGTGTACCTCTACCCGGTATTAGGGGAGACAGTGAAGTCGTACAGTCTTTTGCCGAAATGTACTGCAGGTACTATAACGTTCCCCACACTATTCACATCGGCATGCAGTCGTATGTATGGACTCAAGTTAACAAGCCTCTTCATGTTAAGGGGGCAATACGCTGGACGGCTTTGTCCAAGAAAGAACGCTTACAGGCTATGTTATATGCGGATCTGAAGAATCCGGACTCCAATAAAGTGTATCGGACAATCGGTTTTGAAGAACGCGGTAAAATCGTAGAGATAAAATTCGCCTGAACCTGCCGGGACAGGCTTGGATCTGCTGGCAAGTGCCGGAGAATAAAGCCGATCCATGCTAAAAGGAACGCAATTTCAGTTTACTCTCCCCAAGCGTGAAGATATCAAATATAATAAGAAAAGTGTAAAAATTTGTGACACTTACATAGAGATAGAGAAGCTGGTCCCCCAAGTTTTTAAAATGAAACCATACTTGTTTAGGAGGCATACACAATGAAACTGCGTTTTCATGGAGATTTGGCAGAATTGCAGCCCGGAATTGGAATCCTGCTTCAGGAGATTGGGGCCCGGGAAGCGGAGGACGGCTTAGCTGTTCAGGTTGAGCGGTCATCCGAAGGCGATTTGGAAGTGGGCCTGGATCAGGCGAATACGAAAGCATACATACGTTATAGCCGCAAACATCAGTTTTTCCGGGCACTGGGTCTGCTTGTGCAGCATGGCACAAACGGTGAGGCGTTCCAGATCCGGGAGCAGCAGCATCTGGATACCGTAGGACCGATGTTTGATTTATCCCGCAACGCCGTTCTGACGGTGGATAGCTTCAAACTCATGCTCCGTAAAATGGCTTTGATGGGCATGAACACGGTGATGCTGTATCTGGAGGACACCTACGAAATTAACGATGAGCCGTATTTCGGGTATATGCGCGGTCGCTATACACAAGCGGAGCTCAAAGAAATTGACGATTACGCCGATCAATTCGGCATTGAAGCATTTCCCAGCATTCAAACTCTGGCTCACCTGGAAGAATTCCTGAAGTGGGAGCCTGTCAAAGAATATAAAGACACCAAAGGCGCTTTGCTAGTCGGTTATGATAAAACAGATGAACTGGTAGAGAAGATGATCAGCGCCGCAAGCGCTCCTTTCCGCAGCCGTAAAATCCATATCGGGATGGATGAAGCGGAGGAATTGGGCCGTGGTAAATACCTGGATAAGAACGGCTACACGAGCCGGTTCGATATCATGGTCTCGCACCTGGACAAGGTGCTGGAAATTACACGCCGCAAGGGCCTGAAGGCCATGATGTGGAGCGACATGTTCCTGAAGCTTGCTTCCGGAACAGGCAGCGACCACTACGATAAGAGTACACAAATTCCGGAGGAAATGGCGCGCCGTATTCCAAAGGACGTGGATATGGTCTATTGGGATTACAACCATACCGAGGAAGAAGACTACCTGAGCCAAATCGCCCAGCACCAGCCGCTTGGCTGCAATCTGGTGTACGCCGGGGGCGTATGGGTGTTTAATACGTTCGGCGTAAACTACGGTCTGTCCCTGAAAGCTTCAGACGTAGCCTTGAACGTATCCAAGAAGCAGGGCATCCGTGAAGCCTATGCAACCATGTGGGGCGACGACGGAATGGAGAGCAACCCTTATATCGCGCTGCTCGGCCTGCAGTTCTATGCGGAGCACGCATATACAGAGGGTTCTCCGGATTGGGAGAAGCTGGCGGAGCGGGTGAAGTTCTGCACCGGTATTGAAGCGGATGCATTCCTGCAGATGAAATACCTTGATGAGACTCCGGGCTCCGAGCCGGACAACTGCAAGCAGAGCAATCCTTCGAAGTTCCTTCTCTATCAGGATGTGCTGCTCGGGCTATTCGATAAGCAGATCGAGGGACTGGAAATGTCCGCCCACTACGCGAAGGTGGAGCAGGATATCCGCAGCAGACGCGATGCGGACGCCAAGCTGGATTATATCTTCGACGTGCCGGAGAAGCTGGCCGGCGTGCTGAGACGCAAGAGCGAGATCGGCATTGAGCTGAAACGGGCCTACGATGCCGGCGATCAAGACACAATGAAGCGCATCGCCTCCGAAGTGCTTCCTGAGATCTCCGATGCGGTGAAGGCGCTCCGGGCTGCTCACCGCACCCAGTGGCTGAGCATGTTCAAGCCTTTCGGCTGGGAAGTCATCGACATCCGTTACGGCGGTGTTATCAATCGTCTGGACACGGCTTCGCAGCGGATCTTCGACTATGTCGACGGCAAGATCCAGCGGATTGAAGAGCTGGAGCAGGAACGACTGCTGTTCAGCACGACCAACCGCTTCACGAACAAGGGTGTAGGCTGGAGCAGCTTCTACTACCGGATGGCTTCGCCGAACGTCTTCTTCCATGTGATGAATCCGTTCTGATAGACGATACGAACAAAGAAGATCTGTCCGCCGGGACAGATCTTCTTTGTTTTATAGGAGATTGTCTTCGGGTGCGTTCACTTGTCAATCCCGGGCTAATTTCTCGATCCGTGCGTCGCCGTCAGCATTAACCCTTACGTAAGCATACCGGGCATTGCGCTCGACTTCCAAGCCGGTTCCTTCAGGCACAAAATAAGTTTCGATACCGTAGTAAATGAAGCGCCCTCCGCTCATTTCCCCGTTAATGACGACTTCTCCGCCGGCCAGTGTGTCCCCTTCCGCTAAGAAGTGCCCGAACGTATAGATGCCGTCCTTATCCGGCACCAGCACCACCTTCACCTTACTTTGGCTGCTCTCCTGATCCAGGCGTCCGGTCGTGGACTGCGCTGGCGATGAGATGGTGTACCTCAGATTCACGTAATCGCCCTGGAGTAAAGATCTGGGGTCGAGCGGCTCGATTTCCAGTTTGATGGAAGTTCCGTTCTTCAGTAGAGACTCATAGGCAGCCGCCTGATAGCCGATAAATCCAAGCTGGAGCACAATCGTGACGGTGATCAGCAGGGGACTTGCGCGCACGAAGCTGACGCTCGTACTTGTATCGTTTGCTCCCGTACGGCGGGCTGCGATATAAGTGACTGCAAAAGTGAGTAAGCCGAGCAGGGCTAATGTTACCGATTTGTGAAGCAGGTTCCACAGCAAATCATAATACTTGTAGACGAGGAAGCTGAACCAGAAGAAGAGACTCATGTACGCATATGCCGTTTTGTTCTGGCGAATATACAGAAATACCAGGAAAGTTACCAGCAGGAAATTAAGAACGGTAAAGAGGGCCCGGGAATAAGGGAAGATATCATCCAGAAAGGTCAGCCAGAATAGAAACAGGAGAGCGAAGAATAAGCTGCTTTCCCGGACAGGCTGCCACAGTGTGTCTTTCTTTAGCGAATAGCTGTAGAGGTGCATGACAGCATTCAGCACGAACAGGATGAGCACGATGGCCGCAAACTCCTCATACTTGGGGCTGAGCAGCTGATAAATAAGAACAGCGAGATTAATATGGGTAAGTGCGTACGTAAACAGCCGCTGGATTCTCCCCTCCATACGCAGCCAGCCTGCGATAGAAAGAATCAGAAACAGACTAGATAACACGGGTTTGTCGATTAGTACAAGGGAGAGCAATCCCGCTATGTATCCGATTGTGAGCAGAGTGTAGCGCACGGCTGCATTCATCCGGGGGATCAAGACCATCGGAATAATAAAGAACAAGGACAGCATGAATATCGTATTCTCCGGATCGCGGGCATCGGTTGCGAGCAGCACAACCCCGAGCAAGGAGACGCTTCCGATAATGACGCCGATTACGGTGACGATGGAAGAAACTATTTTCCCTACAAGCGCGCTGCTCTGTTCAGGGGGGGCATCCTGATGAGTATGCTCAGCAGCAGATTCTGATTCTTGTCTGTCAAGTTTATTCAGGTACCGGAAAAACCACGCATTTGCCGTCAGCAGCAGTGCCACAAAAACCAATCCGTACACGAAAAAGGCAGTGGATGAGTAGGCGGCCGCAAGCTCGAAAAATTTAAACACAGCGAAGGCGGATGCCGCCAAGGCATTCAGGGTGAGATACATTTTGTTTAACCGGATCTTCGTAAAGTAGTAGAATCCGGCGGAGATGGCGGCTATACAAGGAATATTCATCCACAATCCGGCGTTTTCAAATTTGGTAGAGTCCGTTAGAAATAGTAAGGAGAGATGGAAGATGATGAAGCTTATAAATTTTAAAGGAGCCGACTGCAGCCTTTCTCTTTCCGTCCATACAAACACAACCAGGTTGATTACAGCGAACAGGACGCCGATCAGCATCAATTTCTCATCCCGGTGTTCGTAGAATATGGCAGAGGGATAGAAATAGAACCATAAGGTTAGATGGATCAGGACGTAAGACAGGAGATAGAACGGGCTATACCGGGTAATCCAGGCGAATAACAGGGCCGGAACCGACCAGATGAGGAATAAGCCATAGCTGTCCGCATGAGAGTTATAGATTTGTCCGAGCAGGGCGACAGATATTCCGAAAGCGATGCAGCCGCCGGCCAGAAACAGATTAGAGAGGAACGTGTGGTGACCGAGCATCCCCCGAAATCGTGACCAGATGAAGCATAGGCCGTAGAACAGGAGAACCAGCCCGGCAGATAGCAGGACCTTCTCTATTCGATCCAGTCCGCCCCAGTTGGCTGCGAAGAAATAAATAATGGCTGAGAGCACCAGAGAAATGCCCAATAAGAAGCCAGTGCGAATCACGTTTAACTGAAGCATAGCAGCTCACACCTTTCTGGTTGGCGGTATTTCCGCAGAGTTGCCGGTTGCGCTCGATAAGATGGATCTCGTCGTCAAAGGAAGATAACCGTTTCTTTATAAGTATTACCCGGAGTAACCCCGAATGCCCCTTCTCCTCCTATCCGCTTCCTTTTCATAAGAAACAACCCGTCATAGGATTCATGATGTAAGTTTATATTCGCTCGGGGCTGTACAATACCTGTCGATTAGAGTCGAACAAGGAGGAAGTTTATCATAATTTAATCTTAAAATTAGTCCGTAAAGCCACAAATGCTTTGCTTTAATTTGTGACTTTATGGCAATATTAAGAAGTAGAATTATTTGTAAAGGTACATGATTCTATTATGCAGAAAAGGAATGGAGCTCCATTTCGTTCAGGGAAGTGATAGGTTGAATAAACGCATGTTCTTAGCGATCGGTGTCGTTTTGTGTCTGATCGGAATTGTCCTCTATAAACAGGCGGGAGGGCCCACAGCAATCCCGGAAGTGAGTTCTAATCCTGTGAAGCCGGATGGAAAAATCATGGGCATGCAGGCGGGGCAGCAAGAGGTGTATGATTTCATCAAGGCCCGGATGAAGGGCCCTTTCGGCGTATACACCAATTATCAGGACACGGATCAGTCCCGTGAAGTGGCGACGGGTCACGAGGTGCTGAGCGAATCGGCCTCACTGCTGATGCGGGTGCACGCACATTCCCAAGATCGGGCTTCCTTCGATCAGGAATGGACGACCGCGAAGCAGACCTTTGACCTGAAGCACGGTTTCAGCTACCGGTACAGCCCCAAGCTGGACAAGCGATATCCGCTTAACGCGGCTGTGGACGATTTACGGATCATCCGGGCGCTGTATGAGGCGGGCAAAGCTTTTGGAGACGTGTCCTACACCAGGGAAGCGGACCAATATGGACAAAGATTCTATGAAACGAATGTAAAGAATCATCTTCTCTATGATTTCTATGACGAAACGTATAACATCACGAATCTCTTCATTACGCTGTGCTACATCGATCTCAGGACGCTGGAGCAGCTCCCTGTTGAGGCGCAGATGAAACAGAAGCTTCTGGACGGGATGAAGGCCGTGATTCACAACGGATATTTGTCCGACAGCTTTCCATTCTATGAAACCAGGTTTCAGTACAATACCAATTCGTATACTTCCGAGAAAATCCAAATGGTAGAGTCGCTTTTGACCATTCTCCATTTGGCGGAGGCGGGCGAGACTAAACCGGCCAGCATCGCTTATATCAAGGAGCATGTGCAGGCAGGAACTTTGTACGGGCAATATTCAAAGGAGGGCAAGCCGGCAACGGATGTCCAGTCTACGGCGATTTACGCGATCACGGCCATGATCGGTGCCGAGATCAGCGATGCGTCCCTTTATCAAGACAGTATACGGAGAATGAATGCGTACCAGGTCAAAGACCCGGGCAGTCCTCTGAATGGAGGGTTCGGGGATACTGCTGCGAACCAGGCGTATTCTTTCGACAACCTGATGGCGTTACTTGCTTACACCTATGATTTAGAACGAAGGTGAACGGGATGACAGACAACCGGTCGGTACAACAGAAGCTGGTGAAGGGATGGCTGCTGTTGCACCGGTATGTTTCACCGGCGCTGCTGGCGGTGATCGGCGTTCTGCTGATCACCGGTTTCGCCTTATTCACGCCTCCGTATATCGGCATGGCGGATAATGGAGATTACTTCCGCAGCATATACAGCGCCGGGCTTTATTTTAATCTGCCGGACTATGACAGTCATCACTTTGGGCATTTTGTGAGGCAGTACGGCATCTTTCAATATTTTAATGAGAACGGCTCGATGGTTATTTCATCTCAGACTTTGTTTATCAAAGCGGCTATGTTGTTGAATCAGCTGTTGTTTGACTCGGCTGTGTTCGATATTCGGTTTCAGGGCATTATCTTCACCTTGCTATACGCTGCTGCGGTTTATCTGGTCGTGGAAAGCCTGACTTGGAAGATCCCCCGGAAGCGGGGATATATCATCGCGCTGCTGGCCGTTTTCATGTTCGGTGATACCGGCTACACCGCTTACTTTAATTCTTTTTATGGCGAGAGCATTGTGTTTATTATGATGCTGTTTGTTTTTGCGTCCTGGCTCCTGATTTACCGCAAACGGTACAACGATTATGTGCTGCTGGCGGTGTTTATAATCAGTTCGCTGCTTCTGACCACGTCCAAACAGCAGAACGCTCCCGTCGGGTTGATTGTAGCGGTAATGGCGGTGTCGCTGCTCTGGATCCGGAGAGACCGCATCTTCCGGGTGCTGACTGTAGGGTCGCTGGCTGTATTATTCCTGTCAGGCGTAGCTACCTATGCCCTGATTTCCAAAGAGTTTGTGAATATCAACCAGTATCATGCGATGACGCGGGGGGTCCTTATGCAGTCCCCTAACCCCGAAGAAACACTAAAGACTTTCGGAATTAATGAGCAGTTCGCGATTCTCAAAGGCAATATTTATTACGAACGCTATACGACCGTCGATGTGGATTCGCCTTTGCTGGAGAAGCATTTTTACAGCCAGTATGGATTTGTCCCGATCTTAAAGTACTACGTGACACACCCGGACAAGCTCAGCTCTATGCTGAATGTGGCCGCTAAGGACGCTTTTACGATCCGGCCGCCCGCTATGGGCAACTATGAAGCTTCAGCGGGCAAAGCTTTTGGTGAACATACCAGCTTCTTCTCGGCTTACAGCCTGATTAAGAAAGCTCTGTCTCCCAAAACTTACGGATTCATCATCATCTGGATTGCTCTAGTAGTCGGACTGTACATGCCTTCGTTTATTGAAGCCGTTAAATCGAGGAATTTCAGGCTGGCGCAAAGGATGATTCTTATTCTAACGATGATCTTGTGCGGGCTGTCGGGTATCCTTGTCTCGATTATAGGCGCGGGGGATGCGGATCTGGCTAAACACGAATTCTTGTTTACGGTAGCTTTCGATATCGTGACGTTCTTGACTCTATCGGATATCATCAGCCGCCGTTTAATGCGTCATCATGATACCGGCGGCGAGACAGACGATAACGGACCAGAAGTCAAAGAGGGTGTGAGACCGCTTGTTGAAACTAAAAGCGTTTAGAATCGGATTGCTGGTCACCTTGGCGTGTGTGCTGCTGCTTCCGGCTTCCCCGGTGCAGGCTGCGGGAGAGCAGAAGCCGGCTCAGGTTCTTCTTCTATACGACAGCTTGGCCAAAGGGACACCCCGGGAAGGGAATGTAACGATCCTTCAGCGCTTGCTGGCTTCTTACCGGGTTCAGGTCCGGACCTTGAGTATAGATCAGTACAAACCCGGCACCCTGAGTGCCTACACCAAAGTCATTACGGTCATGAATGCCTCCGACCTGAAGCCGCGCAATGAAGATTACGTGCGAGACATGGCGGCCTACGCTGCTGATTATCTGCATGTCGGGGCTAATCTGCCGCTGCGGATTCAGGAGAAGCTGAATCTTGTTACGGAGACCAGGCGGCAGGAAACCATTCAACTGAGTATGCCGCCATACTCCCAGACCGGCATTCAGGTGCAGGACTTCATTTCGCTGGAGGAAACAGCCGGAGAAAATGCCGCCGGTACGATTACATCCATGAGCAGCAAACGCCAGACGCCCTTCAGTACGCAGAACGGGCCGTATGCGTATGTGCCTTATTTTGAACAGGGGAATCTGAGCGAACTGGCCATGGCTTCTGTCTTGAAAAAGTGGCTCGGAATTGAGACGCCCGCTCAAACGTTCCTGGTCTTCAAAGAAGTGTATCCGTTCTCTGACCTGGAGCTTCTGGAAGAGACGGCCGACCGCTTCTATGAGGCGGGAATTCCTTTCGCGGTCAGTGTCCGCCCCGTTTTCTCCAATACGGACTTCCCGGCGATGAAGAGGTACTTGGAAGCGCTGAAATATGTCCAGTCCAAGAACGGGACCATTCTCGTGAACGCACCTGTCGTGTACGGGCAGGGCCCGATGCTGGACGTCAAGATGGCGGGGTTTATCGCCGTATTGGCGCAGAACGGTCTGGCGCCGCTTGGAATCGGTGCGGAGCTGTACTGGTCCTATGACAATGAGTACACCATTGCAGGATTGAGCTACTTCAATTCGGCCGTGCTGTTTCCGGATGAGAAGCCTCTGTATACCGAGCGGACGGATACATCCAAGTCGTTTTCTTCTTCTTTGTACAGTATTAAGATGGAGCAGCTGCAGCAGCTGGACAGGCCGGAGAATGCCCTTCCCGTATTCCCGATGGATACTGCCGTCACCTACAATTTTTTTGAGAATAAGGAAGAGCTCCGGGAGGCCGTTCTGCTCCTCAAAGATTCGCGGATTCCTTTTGCCGATTACAAGAGCGGGGAGCACCAGGTCACGACAGATGAATTTAAGATTGCCTCCAGGAACGGGGTCATTACCATTAACGGCAACCGGTTGAACTTGAACTATACGCCTCAAAGTGTTAGTGACAAGTACGAATATGAGAAGCGGGCGGAGCAGAGTCTGACGGATGCTTTTAATATTCAGAACAAAATCTTTATTGCCCTTATTATCGTGTCTCTCATCATTTTCGGCGGCTTCTTGATTGCCGGTTATCGCTTATACAAGAGAAAATATTTGAAGTAAGTAAGGAGAATAACATGACACTCGCAGATTATTTCATGGTCATAGCGGTTTTGTGCATCTGGTCCCTTCTGCTAGTGAATGTAGTCCTGATTATTGCCGGATACTTCTATTACATCCAGTGTGAGAAAGAAGCGATCCCGGAGATCAAGGGAGAAGAGCCCTTCGTCACCATCATGGTACCTGCCCACAACGAAGGGAAGGTAATCACCCAGACGGTGGAGGCTCTCCTCGACTTTGATTATCCGCATGACCGGTATGAGATTATTGTCATCAATGATAATTCTTCGGACAATAGCGCGGAGCTGCTCGGAAATCTTCAGAGGAAGAATCCCGGCCGCAACCTGATGATCATTAACACGGACTCTGTAACGGGCGGCAAAGGGAAGTCCAATGCTTTGAATCTGGGGTTCGCGCAGAGTAAAGGCGAACTCATCGCAATTTATGACGCGGACAATACCCCGGAAAGAAAGGCGCTGCGGTATCTCGTCGGCGAGATTACCAACGACGACTCGCTTGGAGCGGTCATCGGCAAATTCCGCACCCGTAACCGGGATGTGAATCTGCTGACGCGTTTTATCAATATCGAGACGTTATCGTTTCAATGGATGGCCCAAGCCGGGCGCTGGAAGCTATTCAAGCTGTGTACCATCCCGGGTACGAATTTTATTATGCGGCGGCACATTGTCGAGAGCATCGGGGGCTGGGATGTGAAGGCGATTGCGGAGGATACGGAAATCAGCTTCCGCATTTATATGATGGGTTACCGGATTAAATTCCAGCCGCAGGCGGTGACCTGGGAGCAGGAGCCGCAAACGGTCAAGGTCTGGTTCAAACAGCGGACCCGCTGGGCCAAGGGTAACATCTACGTGATCGTAAAGAACGCACGTTTGCTGTTCCACCCATCAGCGAAGAGAATCCGGTTTGATATTCTTTATTTTTTATCGATTTATTTCCTGCTTCTGACCTCGCTGATTACATCCGACATCCTGCTTATTCTTAATGCGCTGGGCTACGTACATACTACGATTGCCGGGTTCAGTACGTTCTTGTGGCTGCTTGCCATTACGCTCTTCGTAGTGGGCACCTATGTCACATTAACGACGGAAAAAGGGGAAATGAATCTGTCCAATCTGTGGATCATCCTCCTCATGTATGTATCCTACTGTCAGATGTGGATGGTCGTTGCCGCTTACGGGCTGTACAACTATTTCAAGGATTTGATTTTCTCCAGGGAAGTCAAATGGTATAAAACAGAGCGTTACTAATGGGGGATATAAACGAAATGAAACAGAGAAGAAATCAGGTGACGACAGTGAGAAAAGGGACTTTATTCTTACTCCTATTCCTTTGCATCATGAGCAGCGGCCAAGGTGCGGCCGCAGCCCCGGCAGACGAAGCGCGCTTGTATCAGACCCCGTTCGCCCAGAACGGAACGGCCTTATCCGGTGTCATGGGTTCGAAGCAAATGTATTTCCAAATTCTCGATTACTGGGATCTCACCGAGGTGAAGCTGAGCCTGGATTATCAGATGTCGCCTCTGGCGAAGGATCTGAATTCGAGCATTACGCTCTCGGTCAACGGAAGTCCTTTTCACTCCTTCCGGCCCGCAGCGGCGAATGCTCAGAAGCAGAACCTCGCGGTTACAGTGCCCAAGGAGCTTCTCACCCAAGGGCTGAACACGCTGAAGGTGGAAGGCTACATCCGGACGGAGGATAATCTGGTCTGCCCTTCCGATCAGACGCCGGATCAATGGCTGCAGCTGTACAAGACGTCCGGAATCGACGTGCGCTATACACAGAAGGCCATGCAGGCAGCCATCCAGGATTTTAACCAGAGGTTCACGGGCTTGGATACGGTGAGCGCAGGCCGCAGTCTCATTGCGGTTCCGGATAAAAGCGAGCCGGCTGAGCTTGAAGCCGCCGTATACGCTCTCTCCGGCTTCGCTAAATCCAACTCCGTGAACGACAAAGATATACCGATTCTGCCTTACCGGGCAGACAATCTGAAGGATCGGGAAGCGGTCGTGCTTATCGCTCTGCATGACCGGCTGCCGGCCGAAGTCAAAGGCCTGCTGAGCAAGCAGGACTTTAATACGAAAGCGCTGATTCAGCTCGTGAACAAGGAGACGCAGCCGACTCTGGTCATCACCTCCCAGAATCCCGAGCTGCTTGCCAAGGCGGGTCGCCTGGTGGCGAACCAGCCTCTGATGGGGCAGTTGAGCAGCGACATCAAGGTAGTGGATGACAGCACGGATGTGACGACACCGGTTGTGCCTGTCAGCACGCGCATTAACTTCACGGAGAAGGGGGACGAGCTGAAAGGGCCGGGCCATCAGGAACAGACGTATTTTGTGACTCTGCCTGCCAACAGGTCCATTGCGGATGCGGGTCAAATCAGCCTGGATTTCCGCTATGCCCAGAACCTGGATTTCAACCGCTCTCTGGTTACGGTTTCCATCAACAACACGCCTATCGGCAGCAAGAAGCTGACGAAAGAGCTGGCCAATGGGGACACGGCTCACTTCGCCATTCCGGCTGATCTGGCTGTGAACGGGAATTTCTCCGTTACCGTCGGATTCGATCTGGAGCTGGAGGATGCCGCTTGTACCCGCAATGGCGACGAAATGCCGTGGGCGTTCATCACGAAGGATACCCTGATTGATTTTAAGACCAAAGACCGCAACGATCTGCTGTTCAATAATTATCCGCATCCATTCTTGAGGGATGGCGTGTTTAATCAAGTGGCGGTGGTTATTCCGCAGGAACGCGATAATTATACGTATCGGACCGTCTCCAACCTGTTTAATCTGTTAGGCAAGTATACGAGCGGGAACACGGGCGATGTGAAGTTCTACAAGGAATCGGCAGGGGCCGATGAGCTTAAAGAGCGCAATATTATTGCAGTCGGCACTTATCTGGACAATAAGCTCATCCGCGACAATAACAAGAACTTGTATTTCAAGTATGACTCCGCAGGTTCGACCTTCCTGTCCAATGAGAAAATGAGTATTGACTCCGAGTACGGCAAATGGATCGGAACCTTGCAGCTCCTGCCGTCGCCTTTCCAGTCCGGTAACGGATTCCTGGCGGTGACGGGTACTCAGGCGGAGAATTATTACCTCGTTTCCAAACTGATTGCAACCGAGAATTCAATCTGGAAAGTATACGGGGACGGGGTCGTAACGGACAAGGACGGGAACGTGAATGCCCACCGGTTTAAAAAGGAAGCAGCGGCGGAAGAATCGTCGCTGCTCGAAGATATCGTAAAACGCGGAGACGTCGTGGGCTTTCTTACCGCGCTCGTTCTGGTTGCGGGGCTTGCTTTAGTATCGCTTGTCCTGCTGGTTCGCAAACACAGGAAGAAAAGGGGTGGAGAAGGTGAAGCATAACCGCAGCAGTTTGACCTCAGATCTCGCCTTCTTAGGGCTTCTTATCCTGTGTAACCTGTGTGTGGCCTTTACGGCAGGCGATCCGAATAAATTGATGCAGAACCTTATCTTTCTGAATCTGGCCTTTTTCTTCGCGGTGGTGACTTATTTTACCACCGTAACGGCGGGTCTGCTTTTGAATGTTGTGTTCATTTTCGGCTACGGCCTTTTCATTATGTACCAGACGATTTCACAGGGTGAAACGATTGGGCTGCAGACGTACTTCTGGCTGATTATGACTCCGCTGCTTACCGTTATCATCTGGCTGTTCTCGCTAGCGGCGCGGCAGCTTCAGGATGAGAACGAGGAGCTGCGTAAGCAGAAGGCAAGACTGGCTACCTTGGATGAAAGAACGGACCTGAAGAACAGCCTCGCTTTCCGCAAGGACGCGGCCGTATTCTCCGGTATCTCAACGCGCTATGACATTCCCCTGACTCTCTTGGTTATTAAGGTGAAGTATTGGAATGAAATCCGCCGTCTGATCGGGGACGAGCAGCTGGCGGAAGCGATCTATGACGTATCCCAGATCAGCCAAGCGAGTATCCGAACGAATGACGCTCTCTATCTGCTCGACAAAGAGGAGGCTACATGGGGACTGCTGCTGTTTACGGACAAGGATGGAGCCAAGATTGTGATGGAACGGATCAAACTCAGCCTTGTGGAATTTAACCGGCAGGAATTCGCCAGTAAATATAAGGTCGATTTGAGTCTGAAAATGGGAGCCGTCCAGTACCGGGAGGATATTATTGAGTCTCCGCTCGACTTCATCGTACAGGCTCAAAAACAGCTGGAATTCGATGTGTAGGCTGAAGTTATCTGCCTTGAACGAGTATTGTGAATGATCCATCAGGCACTGGGGCCAGCGGGCTCCGGTGCTTTTTTGATAGGAAGATAGAGAGGGATCTGTACAAACTGTATAGCGAACGCCTCAATTCGAGTATAATGGGGGATGTACGCCAGTTACAGGCAGTTTCAACGCGAGCGCATGTATGGAGGCAAAAGCCTGGTTCTTAATCAGAGTATATAGAGCAGAAGAGGTTATAGAATGAGTGAAGCACGTTTGGATGAGTATGGGTTAAGCGAGGAAATCGTAAGAGCATTAGCCGGTTTGGGTTATGAGACGCTGACGGCTGTTCAAAGCGAAGTGATTCCGATTGCGCTGGAAAAAATGGATCTCGTCGTCAAATCACAGACGGGAAGCGGCAAGACGGCTGCTTTCGGGATTCCCGTGTGCGAGTTAGCCGACTGGAATGAAAACAAGCCTCAAGCCCTGATCTTAACGCCGACGAGAGAACTGGCGGTTCAAGTGAAAGAAGATATTACCAATATCGGGCGGTTTAAGCGGATCAAAGCGGCCGCTTTGTACGGCAAGCAGCCTTTTGCCCAGCAGACGGCGGAGTTGAAGCAGAAGACGCACGTCATCGTAGGGACTCCCGGGCGTGTGCTCGATCATATCCAAAGAGGGACACTCGCCTTGAACCGCGTGAACTGCCTGGTGATTGATGAGGCCGATGAAATGCTGAATATGGGGTTCATCGAGCAGGTAGAGGCGATTATACAAGAGCTGCCGGAAGATCGGGTGACCATGCTGTTCTCGGCGACCTTGCCGCGGGATGTGGAGAGCTTATGTGTGAAATATATGAACAATCCGGTGCCGATTGAGATCGAAGCAGCGGGGATTACAACGGACCGGATCGAGCACGCTCTTATTGAAGTGAAAGAAGCGGATAAATTTGCGGTGCTGCAAGACGTCCTCATTGTGGAGAACCCGGATAGCTGTATCCTATTCTGCCGGACCAAAGAAGGGGTGGACCAGGTTCACCGGAAATTGGTCCAGGCCGGTTATTCTTGCGATAAGATTCATGGAGGGATGGAGCAGGAGGAACGGTTTGAAGTCATGAAGGCCTTCCGCAGGGGACAGTTCCGGTACTTGGCGGCTACGGACGTAGCAGCCAGAGGCATTGATATTGAGAATATCACGCATGTCGTTAACTATGATCTTCCTATGGAAAAAGAAAGCTATGTGCACCGCACAGGGAGGACGGGACGGGCAGGACGCGAGGGGAAGGCCATTACGTTTGTGACTCCGCATGAAGGGAAATTCCTGGCGGAGATAGAAGCATATATCGGGTTCCCTATTCCTGTAATCCCGGCACCTTCCCAGGAGGAAGTCCTATCTAAGGAAGAGGCTTTTCAGCAGAAAATGAGCAGGGGAGCCAGTCTCAAAAAAGAGAAGAATGAAGATTTAAATAAAGAAATTATGAAGCTGTATTTCAATGGGGGCAAGAAAAAGAAAATCCGGGCAGTCGATTTTGTCGGTACCATTGCGAAGATAGAGGGCGTGAGTGCGGAGGATATCGGCATTATCACCATTCAAGACAATGTTTCGTACGTAGATATTTTGAACGGAAAAGGCCCGCTTGTTCTGGAAGTTATGAAGAATACGAACATTAAGGGCAAGCTGTTGAAAGTGAGCCAGGCCAGAAAGTGAGGGAGTCCGGAGGTCGAGCGGTCATGTGCCGGATCGGGCAGCCACTGACTTTCAGAACATACCGAACACCAAAAACCGAACACCAAAAACCCCCAGACGGACGAACCGTTTGGGGGTTTTCTCTATTAAGGGCACTTATTTATCATCTTTTAGCTTGCCGATTCCTTCTTGCACTTCGCCTTTGGCTTTATCCATCTTGCCTTCAGCTTGAAGGGATTTATTATTAGTCGCGTTCCCGACTTGGTCCTTTACTTCACCCTTAGTCTTAGAAATGCCGCCTTTGATTTTATCGCTAAGTCCGTTGTCGCTCATATTTAACATCTCCTTCAGTTCAGGTTATGAGTTTATTACCCTTAGGAAGAGGGGGCTAAACAAATGCTTACCCGATGGAGTTCTATCCGATCTGGATTTGTTGCCTGATATAAGAGATGATAGAGAAAAGTGAGGAAGCAGGAGGAGCAGAATGAAGCCGTACACGAAGCAGGTCGTTCAAATTATACAGGAAATCCCGGAAGGCCGTGTGATGACTTACGGACAGGTCGCGGAAATGGCCGGAAACAGGCGGGGAGCGAGGCAGGTCGTGCGGATTCTGCATACGTTAAGCGGGAAATATAACCTTCCTTGGCACCGGGTCGTCAACGCTAAGGGGGAGATAGCGTTTCAGGATGAAGAAGCCAGACACACCCAGACGCTCTGCCTGGAGAGGGAAGGAATCGTTCTGAACGACCGGGGCCGGATTGATTTAGGAACTTACCGATTCAATCCGTGGGAGGAATAAGAGAGGGGCATTTCCAGCGGATGAGATCCGTTATGGAGAATACCCTTCTGCGATCTATTATGCGATCTATTATAGGAAAAGCAGCCTCTAAATACGGCATACGGCGATGCGCAAATACCCCCAACACTATTGGCTGGGGGTAAGCGCCGCTGCTGAGCAATCGGGAATGCATGCGCCTCTGTCTTTACGAAGCCCAGGCTTTCCTGCACACCTCGGCCTGCGCGATTAAATGTTTGAGGTATAGAGCCGCTGGTCCGTGAGCTGCCGATGGCGGCGCTTGTTCCAAAGCGGCTGTCAATTGCTCATGGATGCTGCCGAGCAGGGATATTACATCGGAGCGATGTTCCTCTTTGTCCGGAATCTTATCCGCATCGACGATCCGGTAGGGGAACAGGACGGTATTCCAGGCGGTTACGGCGGTTACGGCTTGCTCGACCGTTTCCATCCACTGGCGGACCGCTTCCCGCCCGTCTTCCGGATAATAGCTGTAGTAGTCGCGCAGGATGCTCTCCAGGCAGTCGCCCCACGCAGCCCGGCTGAACGCGTAGCTGTTCAAACCGGTCGCCCACTTCCATGGATAATCGGGATATCCCGGGCACGGGACGATGAGATTCGTCAGACCATCTACACCTAATGAGCGGTAGTACGCCGCATCTTCTACGATTCTCGCGGGCATGCTCGGGAACAGAGCGGAGAACATGAAGTGATCGCTGTAGTATTCGAACACGCTCAGCTTACGCTGCTTCTCATGCACCGCAGGGGTCCAATCCGTCAGCGAACGGATAGCCCGGATATCGGCAGCGTTCGGGGAATGATTCAGGGAACTGCGGTAGTCTCTTCCCCAGAATGCGTACAGCGTATCCACTTGCCCGGATGCCGGCTCACCTCTGCGCTCCAGCATATCCCAAGCGAGCCCGGCATTATAGGCGATGTGCTCCACGGTGAGCTCCGGCAGAGCCGGCCGCAGACGGTCTTTTAGCAACGCTGTAAAGCGGATATATTTGGGCAGGAAATCTCCCTGCTGCTCCGCCGGTAAATCTTCGGGCCACAAGGAGACACGGCTCAGATTGGGGACATCGGCACAGTACGCGGCGATAAGGTCGCAGACAGGCTCCTGCCAGGATACATCCGCATAGTCGAGCTGCTGCTTGGCCGTATATGGATGATCGGCCGCCTGCAAACTCTCGGCCTCTTTTTTATCGAGAAAGAATTTCATGCTGTGCCCGCCGAGCGTCAGGCTGAGCCCTCTCTTGACGATCTCGGGAGCCGCCTCTTCTTTGATGCGGTCCCATAAAGTGAACGTGAAGAAGATCTCATTCACGCGGTTTTTGGCGAGCCAGTCAATCATATCAAGGATATAGGGAGGATCGTATAAATTCTCGATGACGAATCCTCTGCGTTCAAACCAGGGCTCAAAAAGCGGGCCGGCCTCTTGCGTATCTGTAATCGAATGGGGAATATCGATCAGCGAAGCCGGTTCCCCGGGGTAGATCCAGTTCACGCCGGCGTAGCGCTTGAAAGCATCGTACACCGCATAAAGAGTCGAATGCGCACTCTCGCCGCTGATAATGATGGTATCGGGCGAAACTTCGATCCAATAGCTGTCTTTCTTCGGAGTCTGCAAGGGCATGGACTGCTCCAGGAGCGGGCTGAGGCCCGCAGCCGCTATTTCCTCCCACAAACCGATGTAGATGTTAGAGGTCCGGGTCAGAGAGCCCCAGAGATGTCCGTATGTGCGGCTTAATTGTTCCCATTCCTGCCGGGCAAAAGCAAGCACAGGGTCCCTGGACGGCGGCAGACTCTGTAAAGTGGTCATGGTATCATCCTCCGTAGCATATGTATGGCACCGCAAGTGCTGAATTACGATCTCTTCATAGACTGATCTCGAGAAAATCTAGGCTATATGTACACGATTCAATTATAGAGTAACCACTAACAGTTAAGCTGTCAATACAAGAAGGAGTCGTTTAATTTAAATATGTAGTCTAAAAATCGCCTTGAACAAACTGGATATAACTGTGTTATAATCCAATAATCAATAGGTTATAGAAACGAGGGAGAACATGGCACGGCCCAGCCGAAGTGAATTTAATGCACGCACCCAAAAGATGGTTGGGAGCTTGCGGGATGCTATTGTACAAGGCTCTTTACAGACAGGAGACTACCTTCCTTCTGAAGTGGAGCTAGGACGGACGTTCGGATTAAGTAAGGAGTCTGTGCGGCGGGCTCTGGATATCTTGGTGGAGGAGGGGCTGATCGCGAAAATCCGGCGTGTCGGAAACCGTGTGAAGGGGCCCTTCCCTTCCCAAGAATCTAATGAAGCGGCAGCCGGCCGGACAGGAGGGGAGAACACTGGGGGAGGCGCTCTGAATCCGGCAGCTTCAATTGCCCGGGATGAAGGGCGGCGGGAAGACCTGAGCACCCCGGAGTTTTCCATACAAACGGGGCAAACGGTTCTATGCCTGGCTTATCACTCTTCCCTTCAAGAAGAAGTGAAGCTTCAGGAGGCGGTTCAAGCATACGAGGCGCTGCACCCGGGTGTGCGTGTCCGCATGATCCCGACGCCCTTTCCGCTGGATTTGGCCGAACACGGCATGGCGGATGTGGTGACGGTAACGGCTTGGGATGCGCTCAAGCTGAAGGACAAGGATTCTTCTATGAGCTTGTTCGCGGACGCTCCCCCGACCGACTATGCGCATCCTATCCTATCCCGGCCCTTTCAGGCTGAGGATGGCAGGCTGACGACGGCACCGTTCGTTTATTCCCCGCTCGTCCTGTGTTATAACCGCAGCCACTTTGCGGAGTGCGGGATCGCGGAGCCGGGTGAAGACTGGACCTGGTATACGCTGCTTAAGACGGCAAGGACGTTCAACAAGCAGCTTGATGCCCGGGGTTTCGTCGTGCATATCCAGTCGATCAACCGGTGGCCGGTGTTCTTGCTGCAGAACGGATTCCAGTTCAATACGGGCAAAGGCAAGCGTACTGCGGAAGATCCGGCCCTCTGGGAGAGTCTCCGCATCTCCAGGGACCTTATCTACCAGCAGGGGGATTCCGTGCTCTGGACAGACAGCGACGGCGATGTGGAGCGCTGGTTCCATGACGGGCGTGCGTCGATGATCCTGACAACCTTCTTCGGACTGAACCGCCTGAGAGGCAATAAACGGCTGGACTATGGCGTGGCCCCGCTGCCCTCGCTCAGCTCCAAGGATACGCTGCTTCTGACGACCGGGCTGGCGGTGAACCGCCGTTCTGACTCTCAGGAGGCTGCGGGCTCGCTTATCCGGTATTTGTGCGGCCAGGAAGTGCAGAGCGGCATCCGCCGCGGGACGCTGACGCTCCCTGTTCATCCGGGGGCGCTGACGCTGCCGGTTGAGCAGCTGGAGGGCAATCGTCCTCACGGTGAAGCAAGGGTCACCCGCCAGTGGGACCGTTACCGGCTGTATTCCGATCTTCACCTCAGCACACATGTGCTTGAAGCGATCAGCGAGGAATTGAAAGTGTACTGGTCCCGGCTGGAAGATGAAGCAGAAGCGAGCGAGCGGATTGAGGTCCTGCTGGGCGTTTAAGGAAGGCAAGCACCCGCATCCCCGCAGTATGACGGATTACCGGACTTGTTCTGGCTTAGATGGTTTTATTTAAAAAATGACCCTTTCCGACGGCCGGCGAGCCTTGGAAAAGGTCATTTTTTATAAATCCCGCCATCCATACGTTATGGTTCACGACAGGCTTGCCATGAAGCGGGAGGGAATGCCGGCCTGGACGGTAAATACGAAGACCGCTCCCTCTTTGACGTTGCTTTTGGCATAGATGGTGCCGCCCATCAGATTCACGAGCGTTTTGCAGATGGAGAGCCCGAGTCCCGTACCGCCGAACTTGCGGTTGATGGTCGCATCAATCTGTGTGAAGGGCTGGAACAAATGATTCATCTTATCCTGAGGGATACCGATACCGGTATCCTCAACAATAAATTCGAGGCGGATGATATTGCCGCTTATGTCCCGGTTGTTCACGTAGACCGTTACACTGCCGGCCTCCGTGAACTTAACCGCATTGCCGATCAGATTGTTGAGCACCTGTCTCAGCCGGTTCGAATCTCCGATCAGCATTTCGGGAATCTCAGGATCGATATGCGTCTCCAGAGTCAGGCTGCGCTCACGGGCAAGGGCCCTGAATAAATCGGTCGTCTCTTTCATGCAGGCTTTCAAATCGAAGGGCTCATAATCGAGCTCCATTTTACCGGATTCGATTTTGGTGAAATCCAGGATATGATTCATGACAGAGAGGAGAGCGTGTCCGCTCGTATGAATAATCTCGGCCATTTCCGCGTCATCCGGCTTTAGATCGGAAGCTTTCAGAATATCGGACATCGCAATAATTCCATTCAGCGGTGTCCGGATTTCGTGACTCATCATGGCCAGGAAGCCCGATTTAATCCTGGAGGCGACCTCGGCCGTTTCCTTGAGCTGGGTCAGCACGCGGTTGGCCTCCGCCAGCTCTAGAGCTTGCTCCTGGAGCTCGTTTGTTTTGATCTGCAGCTCTTTGTGCGCCTTGTACAGCCGGACGAAACCTTCGATTTTGCTCCTCAACACGCCGGAATGAAAAGGCTTCGTCAAATAATCGATCGCTCCTGCCGTATAAGCTTTCATATAATCTTCAACCTCAGGGGTAAGAGCCGTCAGGAAAATAATCGGAATATCCTTTGATTTTTTACGCATTTTGATCCGTTCCGCGGTTTCGAACCCGTTCATATCCGGCATCATGACATCCATAATAATAAGAGCATACTCATTTTCCAGCAAAAATTTCAAAGCTTCCATTCCGGAAGATGCCCGGATCAGTTGATAAGACGTCTCAACCAGCAGAGCTTGTATCGTAAGAAAGTCCTCGGGCCGGTCGTCGACTAATAAAATGCGAATTGGATACTCCATTCTAATCCCCCGTAACAAGCTGGCATGTATGATTGCATCGGATTTATTTGATCAACCAGGTTTTGAGCATACTGACTAACTGCGTCGTGTTAATCGGCTTCGAGATATAATCGGAGGCGCCTGCCTGCAGGCACTTGATCCGGTCCTCTTCCATTGCCCTTGCAGTCAGCGCGATAATGACGACTTTCTCGAAGTCTGGTATTTTGCGGATCTCCCTCATGGTCTCGTAACCATCCATCTCCGGCATCATGATATCCATGAAGATCAGGTCAACCTCAGGATGGTTCTGCAAATTAGTAAGAGCCTCTTTGCCGTTCTGGGCAAATGTTATATTCATGTTATACCCTTCAAGCACGCTGGATAAAGCAAAAATATTCCGCATATCGTCGTCCACCAGAAGAATGTTCTTCCCCTGGAAGGCAGCTTCGGGATTATGGAGCTTCTCGATCAGCTGCTGTTTGTCGGCCGGCAGATCCGCATGTTTGCGGTG
The DNA here is from genome assembly GCF_009757775.1 of Paenibacillus lutrae. Taxonomy (GTDB): domain Bacteria; phylum Bacillota; class Bacilli; order Paenibacillales; family NBRC-103111; genus Paenibacillus_F; species Paenibacillus_F lutrae. The sequence goes on along the minus strand of NZ_RHLK01000007.1, from coordinate 157,552 downwards.
CAGGTAAAGAGCGGTCTCATCATAGAGCCGTTCCATGGACTTTACATTCTTGATGACGATACTTTCGGCATAATGATGCAGGTTCTGTTCATCCTGTTTGCTTAATTCTTTGCCTGTAAAAATAATAACCGGCAGCGTCTGGAGCTTGCGGTTGGTCTTGACCTGCTCCAGCAGATCGAAGCCCGAAATATCGGACAGCCCCAGATCAAGCACCATGCAGTCAAAATGGTTGGAAGCCAGCTGCTCCAGCGCTTCCCGTCCGGTTGCCACGGCGACGACGTTCACATCGGGGTGGGCAATGAAGGCCACGACACTATTGCGCAGATCGGGGTTGTCTTCGACAATCAGCAAGCTTTTGGCAGGCCGGCGGATATAGGATTCGATCTGAAGGAAGGCCGCTTCGAGCTCGTGGACATCGTTCGGCTTCTTCCAGAAGGCCAAGGCTCCCATGGCAAGTCCCTGCTGATTCTCTTCTGCGGTCGAGATAATATGAATCGGGATATGCCGCAGCTCGGGCCGGCCCTTCAGGCGGCTGATGATGGACCAGCCGTCCAGTACGGGAAGCTGGATGTCGAGCAGAATGGCATCCGGTTTGTATGCGTGAGCCAGGGCCAGGCCCTGATCGCCTTGGGAGGCGACAATGGCTTTGAACCCTCTCTGCCGGGCTAATTTCAGCAGGATGGCCGCGAATTCGGCTTCCTCTTCGATGATCAGCAGCAAAGTGTCATCGGGCTGCAGATTAGCGCGGTCATCCTCCATTTCCGAGAGCTGAAGCAGCTTCGGATTGGAGATCGAGATATCCGGAATGAACGATTCCTGGAATCGGCTCTTGTCTCGCTTGGCTTGTTCGGAGGCGGAAGCGGCGCTTGCCGCTGCCGCTTCGGTGCTGCCCGAGGCCGCTTGTACGGCTGGCAGGTACACGGAGAAAGTGCTGCCCTTGCCTTCCGCCGACTCTACTTCGATTCGGCCGCCAAGAAGGGCAGCCAGTTCCCGGCAGATGGTGAGGCCCAGGCCTGTGCCGCCATATTTGCGGCTGGTGGTGCCGTCCGCCTGCTGGAACGCTTCGAAGATGCTCTCCAGCTTGGTCGCGGGGATGCCGATGCCCGTATCGCTGACGGAGAAGACAATCTCGTCCGCCACGGACTTCCCGTCCTTGCCGTAAGGCGAGGATGGGGAGGGGGTTCCGTGTATGGAAAGCTTAACCGAACCCGTCTCTGTGAATTTAAGTGCATTAGATAGCAGGTTGTTCAATATTTGCTGCAGTCGGTGTCCATCCGTCAGGAAACTCTCGGGCAGGCTATTGTCGCAGTAAATATCGAACTCAATATTCTTCTCCCGTGCCTGCTGCTCGAAATGGCGGTAGAAATGACTGCTGATGTCTTTCAGATAGACCGGCTCGACGACCGCGGTCATTTTGCCGACCTCCAGCTTAGCGAGGTCCAGAATTTCGTCAATCAGCGTGAGCAGGTCCTTGCCGGCTGAGAATATCGTGTGAATGTACTCCAGCTGTCTGGCCTCCAGATTCCCTTCCTTATTCTCCGCGAGAATTTGGGAGAGGATCAGCAGACTGTTAAGAGGCGTCCGAAGCTCATGGGAAACGTTCGCGAGAAATTCGGATTTATACTGGGCTGCCATGAAGATTTCATCGGCCTGCTCTTTAATTTCGATTTTCTGCTGCTCGGTCAGCTCGACCTGTTTCTTTAAATACTCATTGGAAGCGGACAGCTCTTCCGCTTGTTTCTTAAGCTCCTCAGCCTGTTCGGCAATCTCCGTCTTCTGGACTTCGGTCAGCTCCATCTGCTCCTGCAGATGTTTATTGGAAGTGAATAATTCATCGGCTTGTTCTTTAAGGTCATCCGCCTGCTGTTTAATTTCTTCTTTCTGAAGCTCCGTGATTCTCATTTGGTCCTGAAGCTGCTCGTTGGATTTGTATAGGCTGTCGGCCTGCATCTGGAGCTCTTCGGTTTGCGCCTGCAGTTCCTCGGTCTGGCTTTCAAGCTCTTCGGCCTGCATCTGAAGCTCCTCCGTTTGGGCTTGAAGTTCCTCGGTTTGGGTCTCAAGCTCTTCCTTCTGGAGCTGGGTTTCATGCAGCAGAACTCCGATCCTTGCGATATCCGCCAAGGTGTTCAGCAGAATTCCCATATTGGCGCTGGTCTGCTCGATTAATTGGCGCTCCTTGTCGGTGAATTCCCGCAAGGAAGCCAGTTCGATGACCGCGACTACTTCATCCTCATAGAGGACAGGGACGATGATGAGCGTCTTGGGTTTCGTTTCGCCGAGAGCGGAATGGATTGTAACATATCCGTCCGGAAGATCGTGCAGCAGGATAGGGTTCTTATCCCGCGCGCACTGCCCGACCAGCCCGATGCCCGGAGCAATGGGGTCCTGGGGGGCCGTTATATTCTTGTAGGCATAGCCGGCCGCAAAGTGCAGCATGTCATCCCGCTGCACATACAGAGCGCCGTAGGTCGCCTGTACCGACGAGGCCAGCTTGCCGATGAAAATCTCCGATGCCCGTTCGATCTGAACAGAACCTTGAAGGAGAATAGCCATTTCGGAGACATGGACATTAATCCAAGTCTGTTCCTCCGCCTTCAGCCGCAGAATGCGTTCCTCTTCAGTCTTGTGGTACAGGTCCACGGCGAGAGAGCGGAACGACTGTGCCAGTTGCCCGAATTCGCCTCCCGCCTCAGCGGAACGATCAGCGGGGTTGACGGAGCCGTGCGCCATATCATGAACGATCTGGGAGACTCTATGCATTCCGTTATTAATGTCACGGTGAACACCGATGATTAGATATGCGCCAACCAGAAGTCCGACTAAACCTATCACTAATGACAGAGCCAGCGGGACTCCATCTAAGAACAAACACGCAATTGTGGTTAAGCCGCCTATAGCCAGAATTGAAATGGCGGTGCCCAACCAGACCTTCCATTTTATATTCATGCTTTTCCACCTTGCCTTTCTTCAATAATGCAATTATAACTTTCCCGGGCGGACATGGGTAGTGCGGGCTTTAATCAGGAACGGCTGCATATAAAAAAAGCCTGCCATCGGATTCATGAGGATGACAGGCGGCGTTCGATAATAGCCGTATAGAATAAGCGGAGATGAAGAACGAACTAAGCCGTGATATAGAACATAAATTCCTGGCCGTTCTTAACAGGTTCTTGCGCAAGCGTATATCCATGCTTAATGACTTCCTCCGGAACGTTGCGGAAGGCAGCCGGACAGTCTGCGATAACTTGAAGCAGCTGGCCTTTTTTCATATCGCGCAGAGTTTCCAGTGTGTAAATAACAGGATAAGGACAAGATTCTCCTCTGAGATCAAGCGTATAGTCAATGGACATGGTTATAGTCCCCTTTCTTTTTTGAATCCCGTGCCGAAACGGTAGTTTTTCTGCCAATAAACAGCGATTGCGAATCCGATGCCAAGCAGCAGCAGCGTGACCAGGAGGGCGCCTGCCGGGCCCATGACGTGAATGAGATTGACCGGCGAGCCGCTCTTAACGAACAGGTTGAATATGCCCATATGGTCCCAGGCATAGGCAAGCGCCGTGGCTCCCAGGATGTTGCCGGCGAATACCGGCAGGAAGACAACCTGGCCTTCCATCAGCCTGTACATCATGCCGGTTTCGCAGCCGGCAGCCATGACGATCCCGATGCCGAACAGTACGCCGCCGACAAACGTGCTCGGAGCCGCTATCTTGGTGATCGGCTCAAGTCCGTAATAAAGGATAATGAACAAGGTAGCGACCGAGCTGACAGCCATGCCGAGCGCAATGGCTTTGGTCATGGTGGCGCGTCCGCTGATCCACAGATCACGGAACGCAGAGGTGAAGCAGATCTGCCCTCTTTCAATCAGGATGCCGAAGGCGGCGCCGAAGATAGCGGCTATGCCCAGCATGGTTCTGCCGGTCAAGAAGAAGTAAAGAATCAGTCCCGCATACGCAAGGGCGACCAGAGCGCCGATAAGCGGCTGGATGCGTGTAGACTTGCGGGAGGGGGATACAGGCTTGCCGCTTCCTTTTCGCAGGATGGGTTTGCCTTTCCACCAGGCGGTGTTCACCACTTTGGCACCCAGATAGGTCCCGAGGGCAGTCGCCACAATAAAAATCCAGGAATGAAGCGAGAATTGGGGGACGCCTGTGAAAAAAGCAGCCAGATTGCACCCCAGAGCTAGACGGGCTCCGAATCCTGCGATAATCCCTCCGATGAAGCCTTGGACATAACGCCGCTTTTGTTTGGGTATTCTTATTTTGAACGAATTGCTGAGAAGAATCGTGATCAGCGCCCCGATGAACATTCCCCAGACAATCCAGCCATCGGTTCGGGTGAACGTAGTTCCATTCATTTTGATAAGATTAAAATAAGCCCACCCCGAAATATCTACGCCAAAAAACTCCAATATGTGTCCGCCGAGCCGGGTGAATTCGCCTGTCACCGCCCATACGGTGCTGGTCAGTCCAAAATACAAAGCACTCAGCACCCCGGCAAGCCCCATGGCGACATAAGGGCTCCAGTAATTGTTGAATACTTTATTCCATACAAGTTTCATCGTGCTTAAATCCCCTCTATCATTAAATACAACTATTTAATTCTACTACAAATGATCCCCGGATTTGCGTATTATTTTCTAGAAGGATTGTCCGATTGGTTAAAAGCGGGGCCGGTTTAGGGAAGCCGGCGGTATATAGGAGGGAACCGGCTGTGATACTATCCAGTAAATTCGAAAGCTACACAGAAGCCATGAGGGCTCTGCCGGCTCATACAAGCCTCACTAAAGCACAATTGCTGACGGAAGAGTTCCTGATCGAACGATGCGGGCCTGCAGACATGTACTATGCCCCGCATAATGAATATATGAATCGGTCGGCCCAGGTAGTCATCATTGGTTTGACGCCGGGGTGGACTCAGATGAAAGCAGCTTTTGAAGAGGCTAGACGCGGGCTGGAATTGGGCCTTACTCAGGAGGCAATAAGCAAAGCGGCCAAGGAAGAGGCATCGTTCGCAGGTACAATGAGACACAATCTGACCGGGATGCTGAATACGCTGGGACTGCATCATTACTTGGGCATCCCGTCTTGCGGCGAACTGTTTCTGGGGCATCGGAACCTGCTGCATACCACATCTTTGCTCCGTTACCCTGTCTTCATTGGAGAGAAGAACTACACCGGATCGAACCCCGATCTGCTGACAACAGCTTTCTTAAGAGAGCGCGCCCTTGCTTTCCTTGCGGAAGAACTCTCTCTGCTGGATCGGCCCCTCATTATCCCTCTGGGAAAAAAGGTCGAAGGTGTTATGCACCTTGCCAGGAAGGAAGGCATATTGGACCCCGCCCGGTGTCTATGGGGGTTTCCGCATCCGTCCGGTGCCAACGGGCACAGACTGAAGCAGTTTAACGCCAATTTGGAAGAGATGAGAAGGCGGTTAAGGGAGATCGGCGGGGCAGGATAACGCCAGATTATCCCGTCAATCGTAATGGTATCGAAAAAGAACTAACTTCCGCAGCGGAAGTTAGTTCAGACGAATGATATTGTTAGTCACGCCTGCATACAGCAAGAGGAATAGTATAAGGAACATGGCAGAAGCAGTGAGCAAAAATATTGCTAATATTCTACTCTTATTTATGCAAATCCACCGCCTTTCCTGATTAGTATATATCTGGAAACAGGGACCGTGATATTATAGCAGAGTAAAACGGAGTTGTGTTTATTTTTTAATTAATCCGATGCTGGGGGCAAGTAGATGATGGCTATTCAATATGAGAAATGTCCGGTTGAGATTGCTGTTGATGCACTAAGCGGGAAGTGGAAGGTACTTGCATTATGGTATTTGCAGCACGAGACACTCCGGTTCAATGAGCTGCAGCGGCGTCTGCCTGGAGTTTCCCAGAAGGTGCTGTCTCAACAGTTGAAGGAATTGGAGAAGGACGGAATTATCGGACGGCAAGTTTTCGCAGAGATGCCTCCGCGTGTCGTTTACTTCATGACGGAGAAAGGGAAAGCTATGAAGCCGATTCTCAGCAGTCTTTTTACATGGGGTACAACGTTCAAACCGTAGGTGGGCCCCTAATTCTTACCTTTTGGTAACCTCGTTACCAAAAAGTGCCTTCTTGTGTAAGATATCCCTCTCTGTTCTAATGGACGTAGAGTCTAGAAAATATGGATCTAAGAGGGGGATTCGATATGTTTAAAAAAGCAATTCCGGTTATCGTGCTCACAACCGTTATGATTTTATCCGGCTGCAGTATGAATGCGGGTAGTCCGGCTGTGGACAAACTAGCCGAATTAAGTGATGAATTCAACGATAGCACATCGCTGGCCCAATGGAAAAAAGCCGGAGATACTTTCCAGAATGGTTTCTATTTAAGCAGAGCGGATAGCAACCAGACGAGCGAAGGGCACCTGTTCCTGGAGCCTACATCCGGTACCTGGTATGGAGTGAACACCGGACATCTTTCCTACAAAACCATTACCGGTGACTTTGTTGCCACCATGAGGGTTAAAGTGACGGGCAAGAGCGCATCCGTTCCTTCCGGTGAGTTCGATCTGGCCGGCTTGATGATGCGGGCTCCGGGCGAGCCGGAGGGAACGGTTGTGCCCGGTAACAAAGAGAACTGGGAATACCTGACCACCGGAGGCAAGAACGGAACTAGACTCATTGATTTTAAGCAAAATGTGAATAGTCAATTTGTCTACAAAACAGAGAATGTACAAACGGAGTGGATCGAGCTGAAGCTTGCAAGGATCGGCAGCAACGTCGTCAAGCTGTACAAAGAAGAGGGGGGCCAGTGGAAGTTCGCGGATGCACACGAGCGGACGGATCTTCCGGCTAAGCTGCAGGTAGGTTACTGCCTGCTTACGAATCTGTCCGGTTATGCGGACAACCTGACGTACGTGGATTACATACGATTCAACGAGCCGAAGCCATCCAAGGATCTCGCAAAGAAGCTGGAGTCCAAAACGGCAGAGGAAAAAGACTGGCTGGAGTTCCTCGGCGCTGAAAAGGTGAAGGGCGCTGAAAAGGTGAAGTAAGAAGAGAGTCCGCGAAGCCGGAATGTGTGAGACTCGTCCATGCAGAACCAGTCTGCGGATGAGACTCGGATTCTCCGGAGCCCATGAGATAGAGCTGTATCCGTAGATTAAAGAGGCCTGCCGGCAGAGTGATCCGAACCGGCAGGCTTTTATAATATTTTGTCCGCTAATAGAACCCTCCCTATAACTTTCTTGCCCGGTTAATAAAAAATGCAAGGGTTAGCGCGAGCAGCAATAAAAAAACCGGCATCCCCCAGGCAAGCAGATTAAAATCATAATTTCCGGCCGCGTAGATCTCGGCACTGATACAGACGAAGAAGAGCACAATTTCCAACTTCATGAGGTTGATCATCATGCGGGCATTCAAGTATTGCTTCTCACGGTTTGCCTCAGTCAGGTTGATATAATTATAAACATGAGGGTACCTCTCAAGCAGGGTCAGCACCATCCACATAACGCTGGCTAGTGCCATGGGCGCCCAAATGAAAGCTTTGCCGCCGTAGCGGTCAGGTTCCCCTTTTCCGTTGAAATGAATCGGGATTTCTGCAGGAATGTCCCTCCAGTGCAGCGCGAGGAGGACAGTAGCTCCTGCTAGCAGCAGAACCGACAGGAAGTCGGATATACGTTCGGGCACCGTTCGATCAATAATTAACTTAGGTTGGCTTACTTGCATACAATCACCTCGCCTAATAGATATGCGGGCGCTGCCTAGTCTTTGATCCCGCGATACTTCGCGGTGCGCAGTTCTTGGATGTAAGCTTCCAGGTGAGGCATATCCGCATCAATGGCCTGCTGGACAGCAAGCTCGATGTCATAAGGCACCCGGACGAACCTGATATCTAGGGGGGCGGCTGTCCGGGCTCCATAGCTGCCTTCCATAATCACGTAAGACGCCTGCGTTACATCGAGCGGATTACCTACACTGCCGACGTTAAACAGCACTTTCCCGTGCAAATGCTGAAGATAGGCATTGTGAATATCCCCGTAGCCTACGATATCGGCTGGAATATTGGCTGTGCAACGCTCGGAGGATTCGAATAGCGAGAGTCGTTTCTCCAAGTCGTCCCAAGGCTGCACTCGCTCGTATAAACTGCGTGGAGAGGCGTGAAAAAGCCGCACATACCGGCCGCTCATATAGAACTCAAGCGCGAAAGGAAGAGCGGCTAAATATTGAAGCCGTGCTTCTCCCAGCACATTTTGATGCCAGCATAGATCCGGGTACTCCGCTTCACGTGTTATAAAATCATCCCAGTTGCCGCTTACAACGGCCTCGCAATGCCGGCGGATCAGATCTACCGCCTGATCGGAATGAGGACCTTTGCCGACCAGGTCCCCAAGACACAATATTCTCGTAATATCCCTTCGCCGGATATCTTCCAATACAGCCTCAAGCGCGGGTATATTGCCGTGAATGTCGGATAGAATTGCGATTTTGTCCACAAGTAATGTCCTCCGTTAATCGGGCAGCTGGTCTGCTCTCTATATTTTTCTGCTTTCTTTATCTTCGATTTGTCTGATCCGCCTTCCTTCTTTCTTATAAAATTTAGAACAATATGTAAGATTTCTCTCTACATTATTCAGGACTCCATCGCACATGGAAGTCCCTGGATAATTGAAATGACGGGTCTTTGAAGCTAGTCTCTACAATTTTATGTTTTGGGTATATAGGCCTTAACAAGAACTGGAATTAGATTTATTATTTTTTTATGTAGGTATGAATATTCACTGTTTAGAATCATAACGATCCTGTTTAATAGGTACAAAGAACTAAAAAAATAAAAAGACCGAAGGGGTTTTTTATGAGATTTAGACAGAAGCTTACCTTAAGTTTTGCCGCTGTACTGGTATTGACCATTCTGGTAGGAACAATTAGCTGGATTGGCTTGACCCGTGTCAACCAGGCTTACGAGAATCTCATTCAAGACCGGGTGCACAAAATTTTGCTCGCTAAAAATTTAGGAGCTCTGGCAGCGGATCAGACCAAAAATGTGCGCGGTTATCTTTTAACAGGCAATAATGAGCACTTTGTAAACTACGAGAAAGACAGAGCCGCTTTTAAGGGGGATATGCAGGAACTACAGGCAAGTATTACGTCGGTCCAAGCGAAGGAATATGCGGATCAGCTGCTCCGGTTGGAGAAGCAATACGCGGGGGCAGTTAACGAAATTGCCGTATACAAATACAAAGATGATGCCCAGTCGTATATTCGTCTGGTGGAAGAGAAATGTGTCCCGCTCGCTCTGGAAATGGCAGCAGCGGCAGAAGAATTGGAGAATTACCAGCAAGCCCAGTTGAATCAGACCGTAACAGAAACCGCTCAGCAGGTGCAAAATAATAAAGGGATGGTTCTGGGAGCTGTATTGCTGGCGCTTCTGGTGGGAGCGCTTATGGCCTTTTTCATCATCCGGATGATTGCCCGCCCCGTTACGCTAGTTGCCGATTCCGTGAAGCGGATAGCCGGCGGCGATTTGACGGCGGAGGATGTAGCGGTCAAACAACAGGACGAGATCGGCGATATGGCACGCGCCTTCAATGACATGAAGCATAACCTGCGGACGCTTATGATGAATATCGACGATAACGCCCTGCAGGTGGCCTCGGCCTCCAAGGAGCTGTCCGGCGGTTCCGGGCAGGCTGTTATAGCCGCTCAGCAGATTGCGGAGGCTGTTCAGGGCATCTCGGAAACGGCGGACAATCAAGTGGCCCGGATCAGGGAAAATAAGCTGGCTATGGAGGAAAGCGCAGCCGGCATTCAAAGAATTGCCCAGTCTGCGGCCATCACAGTCGAATCGGCAGAACGGGCGGACCAGGAGGCGCAGCAGGGACGCGCGCTTCTGGAGGAGACAGTCGCTCAGCTGAAGCAGATTCAATCTACGATGGGGACATCGGCTGCCGTGATCAACGAGTTGGGTGAGCAGTCGAAGCAGATCGAGAAGATCAGTATTTTTATTAAAGAAATCGCAACCCAGACGAACCTGCTGTCCCTGAATGCCAGTATCGAGGCAGCCCGGGCCGGAGAGCATGGCAAAGGCTTTGCCGTTGTAGCGGAAGAGGTCAAGAAGCTTGCCGAGCAGACGGGTTATGCATCGGGACAGATTGCGGATGGAATCCGCAGTATGGTAGAAAAAGTCGGCAAATCGGTGGATGCGATGAAGGCGGGTTCTGAGGAGATTGAAGCGGGTACCCGGGCCATGGACCGCACGGGGGAAGCTTTTGACCACATTTACAAAGCCGTTGGAGTCGTAGCTGGGCAGGCACAAGAAGTATCCGCAGCGACGGAAGAATTGTCTGCGGTGACCGAGCAGCTCCTGGTCACGGAGCAGCAGCTTGTGGAACTGTCCTCTGTGATTTCGGACCAGTCCCAGAACATAGCAGCCGTATGCGAAGAGCAGCTGGCTTCTATGGAGGAAATAGCTGCATCATCGGAGTCGCTGGACGGTATGGCCGCAGGTCTGCAGGACAACATCCATCAGTTCAAATTCCATCCCTCACAGGATCTGATTGACAAAAAGCGGGAACCCCAGTCTGCTGAGAATCAGCTGGAGTTAGGATTCAACCCGGCATCTTGAGCATTCTGGATGCCTCTGTTCAGTACTTTCGTTTCACGTGACTTCCATGTTGTAATCAAAAACGCCTGTCCGCGGATCTTATCCGGTTGGACAGGCGTTTATTAATTGTCAGCAAAGCGGTCAAGCTGCTGGCTTAGGCTGCATTTTTTAAGGATGATTCACCCATTCGTTCAGCCAATTGGATTGGTCTGCCTGGTACAGGGCAGGAGCATACACAGTAGGGTGGTACCCGGCAAAATGGCTCCACCAGAAGATGCTGGCGCCGTGTACATTGGCACTTCCCGGCGAAGCGATAGCGGCCTGGAGCCCTTTAGCCGCATTGTACAGGCTCTCAACCGCAGGATCATGATAGACCGTGCCGTCTTCGGCTGTCTTCTTCTCGTAAGCGGGCATAGTCGGCATCAGCTTGCTGGAAGTGCCGGCCAGCGCGGTACTGTAGCGCTTCACTTCTTGAGTCCACAGCGCTTGATAGCTGGCTGCATCCACAATTGGGGACCCCCATCCCATCTGGTCATAGATCATCGGCTGAACCTGGTTAAGGATGGCCCCTACCTGCGCGATGAACGCATTGCTCCACACGGGGGAGGAGCCGAAATCGGCCGGTGTGGATTGGGAGAAGTTCGTGTTGTTTGCCAGAGCATTGTCGCGCAGATATTGCAGAGTACCAAGCAGCACCGTATCATTCGAGATAAATCCTTCAATATCCAGATGAATCCCGTCCGCTTTATAGAACGTTCCGCTGCCGTTGATTTGCAGGCCTGTGTTTACAAGCTTGTTGGCTGCCGCATTCAGGTTGGCTTTAAACGTCTGTGTTCCGAAATTAGGGTTCGGTGTTTTGACGCCGTTCACTCTCGGGGCCCGGGAGCCATAGTTTAAAGCCGGGATGATCAGCTGGTTAGGATCGGTTTGCCTGGAAACTTTAATCCAGTTAGCCAGCTTGGAGTATCCAGCAGCCGGAAGGGAACCGTTGCTCGCCGTATTCGAATCTATGAGAACACCGACATCAACGAACTGATATTTAATTTTATATTGCTTCAATTTGTTCACGTAATCGGCGATTTGCTGATCGGACAGGGTAATATTCCCATTGAACCAGTCTGCATTAAGAAAGGCTGCGTTATTGGTATGGCAGTTTACCGTACAGCCTGCGCGAGTATCCGCATTAGGGCGGGACTCCGCATTGCCTGCTGCGGGCAGGATGGTTAGGATAAGTGCGAATACAAGAGCGAGACTTAGCAGGTGCTTGGGACTGAATCTCATTGGAAAATAACCTCCTTGGATTGAACAGTATTTTGTGGGAAAATCTGTTCCGGTACGGTGTGCTTCCTTTGTGTTTCCTTCTTGGGGGACAACCGCTGTAGTCTTTCATTTCCCTCCTTTGCAAACGGATGAAGTGGAAGTGGTTGCTTGAAAAGGACAGATACCGAGTTCTGACATCCTTAACAAACAAGTACTCCAAATAATTATGTAATTTAATACATTAAATGTCAAATTAATCGGAATCTTGTCCGGAAATAATTTCGAAGATACTCCTGTATGTAAACCGGATCGTTTGAACGTATGGTGTGGTATGATAGAGAATAAGCTTACGAATCGGGAGAAAATGAATGTATCAAAAAATAAGCCTCGCCGTTTTTTACATCGTCATTGCCTGTCTGATATACGTGTACGGAGAGGCGCTGTTAGCCTGGTTCGGGGAGTCGGATCATGCTCCAATGGCGGCGGGACTAGCCACTTTAATGGCTTTGTTCCCGGTGATCCCGTATCCCGTAGTCGGCGGAGTGATCGGTGCTGCCTTCGGACCCGTTCTTGGAGGTTTTATTACTTGGGTAGGCTCTGCCGCTGCTTCCGTCCTCATGTTCCTTTTCGTCCGGTACGGCTATCAAGAGTGGGGAGCCAGACTTCTGAAGCGCTCCGGCCGTTTGGGCAAAGTCACCGCCTTGTTTGAACGGAATGCATTCCTGGCCATTCTCTTTGCCCGCCTGGTTCCTTTCGTTCCTTCGATCTTAATCAATGTGTACTCGGCTCTGAGCCGGGTTTCGCTGCTGTCCTATACAGTCGCTTCGTCGCTCGGAAAAATTCCCGCCATGCTGCTGTTTGCTTTCGTTGGAGACAACCTGATGACCGAGCCTAGGAATGTTCTGATCACCATTGGAGTCTATGGGGTCTTCCTTCTTATTACTTTAGGAATTCATCGTTTATGGAAAGGTAAGAAATCAACACAGCGCAACATCGGGGAATCCGCCGAAGTCACTTTAGAAAAGAATTAATACTCCATCAACTCCTCCGCTCCGGATGAGCTGATTTAACCAAAGAAGAGCTGCTTCAGGCGGCAAGAGAGGCTAGTCCTCGGCATGAATAAACGGGTTAACATCGGCCGTTGCCCTTCGGAAGAAGGCGACGGTCTTTTTGTGTGAAATCTAAAGTCTTCGTCCTGTAAATGCCGGAAATCAGGAATTTTCATGTATAACGATACGCTCCTTCAGTCCTCGGATACGACCGTGATACACTGATGAATATGCATGCAGTAAGCTATAGCACTGGAGGGAGAGGTTAACGATGAACCAACCATGTATGTTTTTGGTTACAGGGATTATGGCGAGCGGTAAATCGACGGTTGCTCAGCTCCTGGCCGCAAAATTCAATAAGTCGGTACATTTGCGGGGAGATATTTTCAGAAAAATGATCGTATGTGACCGTAAGGAAGTGAAACCTGACGCGGGAGAGGACCAATTGGAGCAGCTAAGACTTCGTTACCGGTTGAGCGCCCAGGCAGCGGATACTTATTATAGTCAGGGTTTTACCGTAATCATGCAGGATGTTGTGGTGGGACCCATGCTGGCGGAATTCCTGTCGTTTGTCCAGACTCGTCCCCTCTACGTCGTGGTGCTGAATCCGGATACGCAGGAGGTTGCCGCCAGAGAAGCGGGCCGCCCCAAGAAAGGATACGGCGAATGGACGGTGGAAAGCTTATATTCGGTGCTGAACAATGAAACGCCCAAGATCGGAATGTGGGTAGATTCGTCTAATCTGACGCCGGAGGAAACGGTAGAGGAGATTCTGAGACGGGCATGGAATGAGGCTCATATCGTATCCTGACAGAAACAAGAGGCATTTTACAGAAAAGTAGCCATGTGCAAACAATCAATGGTAAAGTTAGGATATTCAGAACTCCTGACGAAAGTCGTCTCATTTTAAAGCGGAACTGCTTTCCGTCGACAAAGGACTCGATTATGTTTACTTTAGAAGGCTACGAATTGACTGAAATCGTATATGATGACCCCTGCTTTCTGATCTGCTACGCCTGGTCTGCGCATTCTTCCCGCAAGGTGCTCCTGAAGGTTGTCAAAGACGGAAACCGGACGTTAACCGAGAACGGTAAATTACTAAATGAATATAAAGTGGCTTCCTCATTAAAAATGGACGGAATTCTCGCGCCCACTGCAGCGATCATGCACAGCAGCGGCATGGCTCTTGAATTCGAGCCTATTCAAGGGCATACGCTTCGCCGGTATGCCGAGCTTCTGCCTATTTCTATGGGGGACCTGTTAAATATAAGCATCCGATTGACTGAAATTATCCAGGAGCTTCATGACAATCATGTCTTGCATTTGAACATCAGACCGGACACGGTTCTGATTCAGGAAACGACGCTGAAGGTTTATTTGACCGGATTCGGCTATGCAAGCAGAGCGGTAGACGGGAAGTGGCAGGACAGCAGCATCCCGTTGATGGAAAGCAGCCCGTACTACATGTCACCGGAACAGACGGGACGGATGAACCAGGGCGTAGGCGCCCGCTCGGATTTGTACTCGCTGGGAGTGACACTCTACGAACAGCTGGCGGGGCGGCTGCCGTATGCGGCCAAGGATGCGCTGGGCTGGTCCCATGCCCATATGGCGCAAAGTCCAGCCCCTCTACCCGGCAGCCATGGGCGTATTCCGCAGAGGCTGGCGGATATTGTCATGAGACTGCTGGCCAAAGATCCGGCGGAGCGTTTCGGAAGCGCGGCGGAAGTGAGGGCAGCCCTGCAGGCAGTGGCTGCGGATGAGCTGTGCGCACCGTCAGAACCCGTCCCTGGGCAGGCAGCGCTTCACGCCGGAGATCACGGAGCCCGAAGGGTGGAAGCTGCACAAGCGCTGCGGGCAGGTACGTCCCCACGGGAACTGCAAGCCGGGGCGGTGAATCCGGCGGGCAGCCGTGCAGTACGGCCGGTCACGGAGCGGACTGATGCTAGTCCGTCCGCTGGACAGCGCCGTGACGGCAACAAACCGTCAGTTCAAGCTCACGGTGCGGCGGCGGTCACTCTGGAGCAGAGCGCCAGCTATTCGCAGGTGCTCGATCTGTCTGCGATTATTCAATCCTCGCAGGCTTTTACGCTTGGAGGCAGCGGCGCGGCAATGGCGGCGAAACTGATGACCTTGCTGCTGCAGACTGCAGGTGCAGAGCGGGCCTTACTGGTGAAGGCCCGGGGCGGGGAGCGGGTCCGCATTCTGTCGGCGGTAAGCAGTGCCGGAGAGATTGTCGTCTCCGGCATTGTGAAGCGCCTTGCGGGCGACCCCAGCCTGGACGAAGAGCTCCTCGCGGACTGCATAAACGGAGCAAGGCCGATCCTGCTGAGCGAAGAGGCCCGCGGTTCCCGGCTCGCGCTTCCTTTGATCGCGGGAGGGCAGCCGGTGGGTTGCTTGTATCTGGAGAACAAGCTGAACCGTCGTGCTTTTGCGGCCGAGCGGTATCCTGTTCTTCAGACCCTCGGTGTACAGGCGCTCTATCTAGCGCGGCAGAGCTGTGATGCAACCCCCGTAATCCCGCCGGGTATGCAGGTGCAGGCGGTTACGCACAGCATGGAGACCTTGACCGCAAGGGAAAAGGAAGTCCTCCAGCTTATGGCAGCGGGTCTGTCTAATCAGGAGATTGCCTCGCGTCTGATCATCTCTACAGCGACCGTCAAGATCCATGTGAAGAACATCTTTAGAAAAATGAAAGTGGACCGACGGATCAAAGCGGTTACGATTGCTAAATTCCTTGGCCTTCTGGATGAAGGGGCGCCAGCATAAGAAGCGCCCAATGACTGCGGTTTAGGGCGAAGTCCTGCAACAGCTCAACGGGGCTCGCTAGCTCCGGTTTGCTTCCGCCGGGCAGGCTGCGAGAGCAGAGCCGGCGCCAGCATGCTGATCCGCGTGCTGAAAACCGCTGACGCTTCCGCTGATAGCTTCCGCTGATAGCTTCCGCTGATAGCTTCCGCTGATAGCTTCCGCTGATAGCTTCCGCTATATGCAAGCGCCATTTTCGCATAATAAAAAATGGACGCAGATCGTTAAGATCGCGTCCATTTGCATGTTTACCGGTGAAGGATGAAAGGAAGAGCCGAGGAAAAGAAAGCAGTACAGGCCGGTGAGATCGGTTAACTCTGTTTCGCGGCTTGCCGGCTGTAGGCTGCATACCCTTCCTGTCTTCCTGCCTGTTAGCGGGTGCTGCCCTGCAGCCCGATGGCTTCCGAGAGGATTTCATAGGACCGCAGGCGAGCATGGTGGTTATAAATTTGAGAAGTGACGATAAATTCATCCGCTTGCGTTTTCTCCAGGTAGAAGGATAGTTTGTCCAAGACTGTTGCCTTGCTGCCTATTGCGGCAAAACCGAGCTTATCACGGACAATGGCCTTCTCCTGTGAAGTCCACAGTTCATCCATATCCGCTACCGGCGGGTTCAGCTTGCCTGTGCGTCCGCGGATCAGATTCAGGAATTGCTGCTCCATGGAGGTAGCCAGCTGCTGCGCTTCCTCATCGGTATCCGCGGCAATGACGTTCATGCCGACCATTGCGTAAGGCTCCTGCAGCGCTTCCGACGGGCGGAAGCTGCTGCGGTACAGTTCCAGCGCCTGCAGCAGGTAATCCGGCGCAAAGTGGCTGGCGAAGGCAAACGGCAGCCCCAGCTGTCCGGCCAGCTGCGCGCTGAAGCCGCTGGAGCCGAGCAGCCAGATCGGGATGTCGAGGCCTTCGCCGGGCACAGCCCGCACGCCCATTGAGCCCGAGGAGGGGCTCAAGTAAGCCCGCAGCTCGCTTAGCTGCTGCGGGAAGAACTGGCCGTCGCTCTCGGGGCCCCGGCGCAGTGCGCGGGCTGTGAGCTGGTCGGAGCCGGGGGCTCTCCCCAGCCCGAGATCAATGCGCCCGGGGTGCAGGGACTCGAGCGTGCCGAACTGCTCGGCGATGACCAGTGGCGCATGATTCGGCAGCATGATGCCGCCGGAGCCGACCCGGATCGTCTTCGTACCGGCAGCGACATGGCCGATGACGACCGATGTGGCCGAGGAAGCAATCCCGGGCATGTTGTGATGCTCGGCCAGCCAGAACCGGTTGTAGCCCCACTTCTCCGCATGCTGGGCCAGGTCCAGGGTGTTGCGCAAAGAATCAGCTGCCGTGTGGCCTACCGTGATGGGGGCCAGGTCCAGGATGGAGAAAGTGGTCTCTCCAATCTCTTTAGCAGCCCGGGCAGATTTGTTTTCTTCAGTCATAATAAATTCTCCCTTCTATATTAGAACTCTCTATGAACAAACCGCAGCGCTAACTGTAATTACCGTATTATGCGCTGAATGAACTCGGATCATCTGCAAAAGCCCGAATGGACCTCATATATAATTATTAGCTAATATATAATTTAAAGCAAGTAGGCACTTTTATGTAAGTATGAACAGCTGTCCTGTAAGTCCCGGTCCCGGCCGATCTAGTGAGTTGAAGAGATCACCCGGGAATTACAATGGAGAAGAGGTTCAGCCCGCCATCTGCACGAATACAGCAAAAAAAACGCCTCTTGAGCCCTGACGGGTCCAAGAGGCGTTCGTATTGTATAATTCCGTGGTATTAAAAGTGAGCGGATTGCATTAGATAAGGCCTTGAGCCAGCATAGCATCGGCTACTTTCTTGAAGCCGGCGATATTAGCGCCAACTACAAGGTTGTTCGGATGGCCGTATTCTTCAGCAGCCAGCATGGAATTCTGGTAGATATTTCTCATGATATCATGAAGCTTGGCATCGACTTCTTCGAATGACCAGGATTGACGGGAGCTGTTCTGTGCCATTTCAAGCGCAGATACGGCAACACCGCCGGCATTTGCTGCTTTCGCAGGTCCGAAGAGCACACCCGCATCCAGGAACAAATCAATAGCATCCAGAGTGGAAGGCATGTTAGCACCTTCACCGATGGCTTTCACGCCGTTGCTGATCAGAGTCTTCGCGGCATCGAGATCGATTTCGTTCTGGGTGGCACAAGGAAGTGCGATGTCACAAGGAATTGTCCAGATGTTCGAACAACCTTCGTGGTAAGTCGCTTCCGGGTGGAATTGAACGTAATCACTGATCCGTCTTCTTTCCACTTCTTTAAGCTGCTGTACGGTTTCGACTTTGATACCGGTCGGATCGTAGATATAACCGTTGGAGTCGCTGCACGCTACAACTTTAGCGCCGAACTGCTTAGCTTTCTGCATCGCATAGATCGCAACGTTGCCGGAGCCGGACACGACTACCGTGCTGCCTTCATAGCTGAGTCCTTTGGATTGCAGCATTTCATGTACAAAATAAACCGTTCCGTAACCTGTCGCCTCAGGACGAGCCAGACTTCCGCCGTAGAGAACACCTTTACCTGTCAACACGCCTGCTTCAAATCCGCCGCGGATTTTTTTGTACTGACCGAACATATAGCCGATTTCACGCCCGCCGACGCCGATGTCGCCAGCCGGAACGTCTGTATCCGGACCGATATATTTGGATAACTCAGTCATAAAAGATTGTGTAAAGCGCATGACTTCACCATCGGATTTGCCTTTTGGATCAAAGTCGGATCCGCCTTTGCCGCCTCCGATAGGCTGGCCGGTCAGAGAGTTCTTGAAGATTTGCTCGAAGCCCAGGAATTTAATGATACTTTCGTTAACGGAAGGGTGGAAACGGAGTCCGCCCTTGTAAGGGCCGATTGCGCTGTTGAATTGAACGCGGTAGCCGCGGTTTACTCTCACTTTACCTTGATCGTCTACCCATGGTACGCGGAAGGAAATGAGGCGCTCTGGCTCAACGAGTCTTTCGAGGATGCCAGCTTCCATATACTTCGGATCTTTAGCAAATACGGGAGTAAGGGATTCTACGATCTCTTTAACCGCTTGCTGAAATTCGTACTGGTGTCCGTTACGCTCCAGAACACCTTTGTAAACTTCCTCGATATAGTTCTTCGCTTTGACGTCATTACCGGTCGTGCCTTGAAGCGTTACACCCATACATAGTCACCAGCCCTTAAGAATTTAGTTAACGTTTTGAGTCAGGTTGTTGTCATCTTTTAAAGTAATTTTACATGTTTTTGATCATACAGCAACTTTTTTATTTTTTGAAACCGGTATTTTTAAAGTAATTTGCAAATTTTTTGTGACAGATTAAATATTCTGAAAACAATTTGCATACTCACCGGTGGTCAATAAAACTGGAGGAATTCGACCTGGAATCGCACTTAGATTCCTTATAATCTCTTAATCCAGAAACGTTATAACGCGTTGAAGAAATAAAGTACAAGTTTAATGAAAGATAATACCCTATTTCGCAAAAAAAATCAAAATAATTTTAATGCGTTCTGATATCTTTGTAGACAAGGAGGCGTTCACGTGAGCTATCATCCGATTATTCGGCAGACAATTGAATATATGGAAGAGCATTTGGAAGAAGAACTTTCTTTGGAAAAGGTCGCACGATCCGCGGGTTTCTCGATGTTCCATTACCACCGGATCTTTCAGGCGGAAATTGGGATGACGATCACCGAATATGTGCGGACGAGACGAATTGTCGGTGCAGCCGTCAGGCTGTTGTATACGAATGAACGTATCTTGGATATTGCTTTACATTACAGATTTGAATCTCAAGAAGCGTTTACCCGGGCGTTCAAGAAGATATACCATCTTCCGCCGGGACGTTACCGCAAGCTGATGAACAAAGTAAACCAGCACAAGGAGGAGTTACCCATGAATACCCCGCAGCCCGTAAAAGGCTGGTTTCTAAGCGGAAGCCATCCATTTCATTATGAGATGGGCATCGACCGACAAACGGTTCATAAAGGAAGAGCATCCGGATATCTGAAATCGATGATGGTTGAATCCGCCGAGCAATTCGCTACAATGATGCAGGCTTTTAAAGCCGACCATTATCGCGGCAAGCGAATTAAACTCTCCGCATTCATTAAAACAGACGATGTGAAGCAGTTCGCAGCCATGTGGATGCGGGTGGATAGTACATCGGACGAAATTCTCCAGTTCGACAACATGAGTAACCGGCCGATTACAGGAAGCAACCACTGGAACCACTACTCCATCGTGCTTGATGTGCCTCCGGCAAGCGCAGCGATATCGTTCGGCGTCCTGCTTAACGGCAGCGGGCGTGTCTGGGCAGACGGCTTCGCATTCGAGACTGTAGATCTGAGTGTGCCTAGTACGAACCTGGAAGTGGACGGGGGACTGCACGATGAGCCCCTTAATCTCTCTTTTGAAGAAGAATAAGTTCTGGCGCTCAAGTCAGGAACAGGACCGGACCCTTCTGTTAGGGATCGGTCTTTGTTATGAACAGGTACAAAGCAGATTCAGCAATCTCTTCCCATATAAGAATATCAGTGCTAGGATAAATATGGAAGTGTCCGAGTGAACGATCATTTTAATAGAGGTGATAAAATGAACAAATATACCGCACCTAACTGGACGTCATCTGCGCTGATCACGATTGACACCCAGAATGACTTTACACAGCCGGATGCTCCGGCCCGCATAGCGGGTACTGCGGAGGTACTGCCTTATATGCAGCAATTGCTGCAGGCATACCGGGAAGCAAATTTGCCTATTATCCACGTGATTCGCCTCTATCAGACAGATGGCGCCAATGTGGATATCTGCCGCAAAGAACTGATCGAAAACGGGGGAGTCATCGCTGCTCCAGGAACGGATGGCGCTGAATTGGTTCCTGAAATCAAGCCGCAGGAAGCGCCTCATTTGGCATCGGATATCTTGCTGCAGGGAGAGTTCCAACAAATCGGGCCCAACGAATGGGTGATGTACAAGCCGAGATGGGGGGCTTTTTATGGGACGGATCTGGAAGCTTTCCTAAGAGAAAAGAATGTGGATACACTCGTCTTTAGCGGTTGCAACTTTCCCAACTGTCCCCGGACGACTATGTATGAAGCAAGCGAACGTGATTTTAGAGTGGTGATGGTGCCAAATGCAATATCCGGCGTATATGAGTTAGGAATCACTGAATTGAGCAGGATCGGCATAGTTATGCTGCCTACAAATGAAGTTGTGAACGAAGTGGCCGGAGTCGCTGCTCCTTTATAAGGGGCTGAAGGCTGCGTATAACTCGGGTCGGTACCTTGATAGGTCTAGTTTCAGTTGATTATACGTGGTACATTTAAGAGAAGCGGGTACCCGATTGTTCCACGGGGAACATAATGGAGGGGACCATAACTAGCTTGTACAGGACCCTTTCTGCGCCTTGAATTATTCCGGGAAGACTGACTTTGCAAGAAACCATAGCATGTTAATACAAAACCGGGCTTTTCCATGAGCTGCCGGTTTTTCTTGTTGTATAGGGGAGAGGATGAGATGAAGATTGACCGGCTGCTGGCGATGACCGTTCTGCTGCTGAACCGTAAAAAAATGAGCGCCAAGGAGTTGGCCGACCGGTTCCAGGTGTCTACCAAGACGATCTACCGGGACATGGAAGCCCTTAGCGGGGCGGGAATTCCGGTTTTTGCGCATCAGGGAACCACGGGTGGCTTCGAAATAATGGAGCACTATACGATAAGCCGTCAGGTGCTCTCGCTGGAAGAGCTGCGGTCATTGCTTGCTGCTGTCAAAGGGATTCATACGGCTCTGGATGACAGTAAGCTGGCCGATCTGCTTGAGAAAGTGAAAGCTATGCTGAACAAGACGGAGAGGGACCGGCTGGATATCAGCGGTGAGGCGATTACGTTTGATTTTAATCCATGGGGGCAGGGACAGGCGGTTAGGGATAAAGTCAATGCGCTCAAGGAAGCGATTGCGGCGTCCAGGCTAGTGACGATCCGGTATACCAATATGAACGGAAGCGACTCGGAGAGAGAAGTGGAACCCGCTAGTCTGATTCTGAAAGGAAACGTGTGGTACCTGCTGGCTTACTGCAAGCTGAGAGCGGACTTCCGGATTTTCAGGCTGTCGAGGATTTGTGAATGGCAGGTACACCCACGGCTCTTCGAAGCGCGCAAGGCGCCTCCCATAGATTCTTACAGCTGGGATTCCGCCTGGTCTGCGGATAATAAGGTGGCAGGGGTCATCTTGATTTTTCGGCCTGAGGTCAAACACCGGGTGGGAGATTCTTATTTTCCCGAACAGGTTGAGTATCTGGAGGGTGGGACGATGCGCGTCACGGGGGAATTTAACGCGGACGAATGGTTCTACAGCCAGCTGCTCAGTTACGGGAATAAGGTTAAGGTGGAAGGGCCAGCTGCGGTGGTGAAGGAACTGAAGAGACGTGCTGCCCAAATTGTGGATCAATATGCGGAAATATGACACACTGATGTCCAATTTAATCCCGTAAGATACAAGTATATGAACGGAAATGAGGGTATGAACATGACAAACAACTATACACAGCTGCCGGCATTTGAACTGACCGGTGTCCACTGCCGGACAACTAACGAGCAGGAAGCGGGACCGGAAGGGAAGCTGGGAGCCTTGTGGCAGCGATATTTTGAGAGCGGCTTATCGGCTGCGCCGGGCATCCGGAACCCTCAGTTTCTCTATGGACTGTACACGGATTATGAAACGGATGCCAGCGGAGCGTATACGGCGCTGATCGGGCATGAGCTCGGAGCGGGGGAAATACGGGAAGGGCTTGCAACAGCGGCGGTGCCCGCAGCGAAGTATAAAATATTTACTACGCAGAGAGGGCCGGTGCAGCAGGTCGTAGCCCAGAAGTGGCAGGAAATCTGGCGGTATTTCGGGCAATCCTCAGAGGAGCGAACTTATACGGGGGATTTTGAGCGGTACGATCTTGTGAAGTTTGACCCGGCGGACGCCGTTGTCGAGATTTTTGTAGCCGTGAAATAGCATGGCAATAAGCGTGACAATAGTAGGACGCATGCAGGGTAAACAAGTTCTCATTTCCTTCGGGTGGCGGCGACGATAAGGACTCCAAGTGCTAACAGGAAGATTCCGGAGTATAAGGTGTAGTTGGTGATATTCCAGTCCGAACGATGAGAGTACAATTCCAAGTTTATTCATTGTTTTACCTCTCTTTATTGGATTAGTTAATTTAAAGCATGAGTATGTTTTCTGCAAAAGTTAGCCGGGGCTCTCGATAATGGATAGCTCGATACTATTAATAGTATCATCCGAATCGGGATCCAAATCGGGGTAGCGAATATATGGAAGCGTCTTTCCGAACCTCGGAGGGCGCTTTTTTGATTTATCCGATGCAGGTCAGCAGCACCGACCGGGAAGTCCTGTTTCTGTATTGTATGCAAGCTCAACTTTTGCCGCTGGCACTATTGTGCTTACTAATTCTGACATCAATATAAACAGTTCCTATAACAGAACGGGAGCTGTTGATTTTGTAAAAAAATATGCAGCAAAGCCAGGTTATACGATGAGCCCATACACAACATACGGTTCAAATGAAAATGGAGGTGACTGCACAAATTTTGCATCTCAAGTTCTCCGTATTGGGGGTGTCCTCCATTCATGGAGTAAAGGGATACAACCGCCATACAATAGATTGGTATTATTATGGCCCGGATGTGCCAAAGACAATCACATCACCAAGCAATCCACGAACTTCATCTTGGGCCGGAGCCAATGAGTTTAGAAAGCATTGGGGTCAAGTGAATGATAAGGCTGGAAAAAAGCTTACCAAATGGTAAAATGTACTAACCACGATGCGGTTGCGAGCTATGATGAAATTTATTCTTCGCTTTGGAATGGGGATATAGTGCAATATGTTGATGCTACAGGCGATACATATCACTCACAGGTGGTATGGAATTATGGTGGACCTGATAAAACCATGAATGTCGCTCAGCATTCCACAAACGATCGATACTGGGGACTGGATATGGGTTTGCGTACAGAAATTAAAAACAGACAATATGAAGGTGGACACGTCACGATTTTGAAAATCAAGAAGAACGCTTAAGATACGATAATATTAAATAGGAGGTATGAGCTGGTGAAAAAAAATAAAAAAATTGTTGGAATCACTTTTTGTGCCGCTGTTTCGCTTATAGTCGTATTATCGGTAACTAACGATTCGCAAGCCAATGTTGTAAGCAAGGCAGAGAAGCTAGAGAAACTCACACAAGAAGAAAGTAATCTTCGAACGAAGTTTGACGCTCTTCCAGAAAATTCGGAGGAACGTAATGAACTAGGGCGGAAAGTAAAGGAAGCAGGTATTACAGCCGGGAATCTAAAAGAGGAAATTAACCCGGTTGATCCCCGAACAGAACTAGAAGCCAATTTAAAAAGCTATAAAAATGTTTTAGGTACCAAGGATTATTATTCAACAAAAACTAGTCATCCGCAGTATGGCAAAGCTTACGCTAAAGCGGCTAAGATTGTCGCTGAAAAGGAGGTCAGGCTGGCTGAAATTGAGAAGGATTTGAAGGAGAACAAAAAGCCGGTTGACCAACTCGTTAAAGAATTTGAGGAACTTAGGATGCAACAGGAATTAATCATTAATAACTGAAAAGCGTCTGCAAAAGATCTGAATGATTGTTCAGGTCTTTTTTTCTGCTTATTATTTTCTGCTTATTAAAGGTAAAAAAATATGCTGTATTTATTTGATGAACATGCAAGCGTCATTTGGGTGCATATAAAACCTGCCATCAGAGTAGCATCAGATTGTTCTAGCCCAATTCTGAGCAGCTATGACTCCAGACTCATTTTACAATAAATTCTAAAAATATTAACACGTGGTTAAAATACTTCTGGTAAACTATTTCCTGTAATCTATTTACAGGAAGGCGGGATTCATAGAATGGGAATCGGTACGCTTAAACAGTGGAGGAAGCTGACAGCTTCGGCTTTGGCTTTCGGATTAATCTCCGTGCAGATTTTGCCGGGTGTCATTAAGGCCCAAAGGCCCATCGAACAGGGAGTTGCGGTTGCCCAGGCAGATCCTCTATCGGATGCTGGAATCGCAAGCGCCGTAGCGGGATCGCGATCCTTTGTACTCGCTGATCCTGTGATGGACACGGCTTCAGGGGTGCGTGCCAGTGTCCGGGTCAGTCCGGCTGGGGAGAATCACAGCGGTGAAGAAGTCGTGGTTTTTGAACTCTTCAACGGCTCTGCGCCTGTGGGGATTGCCGCTGTCCAGAAGGACATCACAGCTCCGGAGAAAATAACAGCCCACTTTAATTCTGTAGGCCCTAACCTGTCCGTCCGTGTTTTTGTAGTGGATTCCTACAGCGGAAATCTATCGAATGTTGGTAATAATCTGGCAGAACCGGTTGCGATTAAACCCTCCTCTTATTCTTCCTCTTTGAATCTTCGGATTATGGAAACAACGGATGTACATACGAATCTGGTAGATTACGATTACTATAAAGACGCTCCTTCCTTAACCGTGGGGTTGGCCAAAACGGCCTCCTTAATCAAGGAAGCGCGTAGAGAAAACCCGAATACCTTTCTCGTGGATAACGGGGATTTGATCCAAGGAACCCCGCTGGGAACCTATATCGCCACCATTGACGGGCTCAAACAGTCTAACGCGGTTCATCCGGTCTATAAAGCTATGAATAAACTGGACTATGATGCGGCAACATTCGGCAATCACGAATTCAACTACGGACTGGAATTCTTGGATAAGTCCATTAAAGGCGCGGAGTTCCCGTATCTGAATGCGAATATTTATGTGGACGATCATGATAATAATCCGGATAACGATGCGAATAAATTCACTCCGTATCAGATTTTCGATAGAACTTACAAGGACGAGAAGGGCCAGGATCAGAAGATCAAGGTCGGCGTTCTCGGCTTGGTGGCCCCTCAGATCATGGATTGGGACAAGATCAATCTGGAGGGCAAGGTAATCGCCAAGGATATCGTGGCAACGGCCTCCAAATTCGTGCCTAAGATGAAAGCGGAAGGCGCGGATGTCGTTATTGCGCTGGCCCATTCCGGCTTTAACGGCGCGGCTCAGGCGGATACTTTCGCAGAAGACGCGATCCTGCCGCTGAGTAAGGTAGCGGGAATCGATGCGATTACGTTCTCGCATACGCACAAGGTATTCCCGGCAGCGGACACCAAGTCCCTGGATGGCTTGTTCAAAGACGCGAAGGGGAATCCGCTGCCGGGTGTAGACAATGTCAAAGGCACGATCAATGGCGTTGCAGCCGTTCAGGCAGGTTACGGCGGTGCGAACCTTGGGTTGATCGATTTGAAGCTGGTTCAGGATAGCGGCAAATGGAGAGTTGCGGGTTCGCAGTCTTCTACCCGTGCGATTTACGATAGTGCGGCCAAGAAAGAACTTGTGCAAGCCGATCCTGCTATTCTGGAGGCCGTAGAGGCCGAGCATCGGGCGACGAAGGCGTACGCTAATCAGCCGATCGGTGAAACGACAGCGCCTATTCACAGTTATTTTGCCCTCGTGCAGGATGACCCTTCGGTCCAAATCGTAACTAACGCTCAGAAGGAATATGTCGGCAACTATATTGCAACGAATGCTCCGCAGTATAAAGATCTGCCTATTCTTTCCGTAGGAGCACCGTTCAAAGCAGGCCGCAACGGCCCGCAGGAATATACGGATATCGCCAAAGGCCCTGTTGCGATTAAAAGCGCCAGCGATTTGTATCTCTACGACAATACGCTCAAAGCGGTTAAAGTGAAGGGTGCGGTTGTGAAGGATTGGCTGGATATGTCCGCAGGCATGTTCAACCAGATCAATCCGTCCCTCACCGAAGAGCAGCCCCTGTTGAACCCGGGCTTCCAGGTGTTTAACTTTGACGTCATCGATGGGGTGACCTATCAGCTGGATGTTACAAAACCGGCCAAATATAAGCCGGATGGCAGTCTGAACGATGCGGCTTCCAGCCGGGTTGTAAACCTGCAATATAAGGGGCAGCCGATTAATCCCGAGCAGGAGTTCATCGTGGTGACGAACAACTACCGTGCAAGCGGCGGGGGCAATTTCCCTGGCCTGAAGGGGGCGCAGCTCGTTGTAGATTCGGCCGATGAGAACCGGCAAGTGCTGATGGATTACATCAGCGGGCAGAAGACGATTAATCCTTCTGCGGACAAGAACTGGTCCATCGCGCCGGTTACAGGCAGCCCTAGAGTAACCTTCACCAGCTCTCCGAATGCGGTTACGTATTTGGCAGACAACCCCCACATTAAGAATACGAATGTGATTACGGACAAAGACTTCGCCGTCTATTCGCTGGACCTCAGCGGCGGCACACGGCCAAACCCGGGTCAGCCGGTTAAGGTGCAGCTGCTCGGCGTTAACGATTTCCACGGGCAGCTGGATACGACTTCCGATTTTGGATACGGCAAAGTTGGGGGTGCCGCCTACCTGGCCACGTACTTCAAAGAGTGGAGAGGGACGAATCCGAACACGCTGCTCGTTCATGCAGGAGATTCCGTGGGAGCGACCGCACCTGTTTCTTCTATGGAGAGGGATAAGCCTACCATGGAATTTATGAATCTGATGAAATTCGATGTCGGTACGCTCGGCAATCATGAGTTTGACCAGGGCGTGGCAGCCCTCCGGGCGCAAATTAACGGGGGACCCGATCCAAAGAAGCCGGATGTCGTCTATGACAAGGCGAATTTCCCTTATGTAAGCACGAACGCATTGGATGCGGCCACGGGTAAGGCTTTGTTCGAGCCCTATGTCATTAAAAAAATCGGGGGCACCAAAATCGGCTTTATCGGCGTTGCAACGATGTCGACGGTTAACAAGGTTTCGCCGGAAGGCTTGAAGGGTGTCAAGCTGGTCGAGCAGGCGCCTGTCGTTAACCAAGCGGTGGCGGAGCTGAAAGCGCAAGGTGTCAAAGCCATCGTTGTGCTTGCGCATGACCCGGCCAGTGTGAAAGATAACGTGGCTTCCGGAGAAGCCGTAGATCTGGCCAACGCAATCGATGATGAAGTCGACGTTATTTTTGCCGGAGATAATCATGCCAAAGTGAATACGATCGTTGATAACAAGCTGATGGTGCAGGCGTACTCATACGGGACTGCTTTTGCAGACGTAGATTTGGAAATTGATCCGGCTACAGGCGATATTGTCACAAAAACGGCTGCTATCGTGGATGTGAAGCAGGAAGGCATTACTCCTGACGCAGAAGTAGTCGCACTTATTAATAAGTACTTGGATAAGTTTCCGGTGCTCAAGGAGCCGGTAGGAACCACAGATACCGCTTATGCCCGGGCAGGCGCCTATAACGGGGAGAATACGCTGGGCAATCTCATCGCGGATGCGATGCGCGACGGGATGCAGTCGGATTTTGCTTTTATGAATCCGGGCGGAATCCGCGCCGATTTGCCCAAGGGCAACATCCAGTTCTCGGATCTGGCCAAAATCCAGCCATTCGGCAATACACTCGTTAAAATGACGCTGACGGGGGAGCAGATCAAAAAACTGCTTCAGCAGCAATGGGGCAAAAAGCTGGACGGAAGTCCGGATACGAAGACCTTGCAGATTTCGGGTCTGAGCTATACGGCTGACTTCAGCAAGCCAATCGAAGAGCGGGTAGTGGATCTGAAGAAAGCGGATGGAACACCGATCGATGATAACGGAGCGTATACGGTAACCGTAAATAACTTTATGGCGGCAGGCGGCGACAACTATAAAGTGCTTCTTGAAGGAAAGAACGTGGAGGTGGGGCTGAATGATCTCGATGTCTTCTACGCTTACATCACCCAGACCTTCAAAGGCGGCAAGATTACTTCCAAGCTGGAAGGGCGCATAACGAACTTAAACCAGTAGAAGCTGCGGGAAACGGCAAGGTTAGCGCAAGACCGGGGCCGGGGCGGGCGCTTCGGGTTCGGTGATCTTATTGCGAAAGGGGCATTACCTTGAGAGAAAAAAGACGGAATCCGGTTCTGCTGAGCCTTCTGGCGGCAGCGCTGCTTGCAGCTCCTGCCTCCACGGAGGTACAGGCAGTGGAAGCGGCACAAGCGGCACAGCAGAGCAGCATTTCCCTTGATGCCATAGGAGGAGTGTGGACCGGAGGCACGGTTACGGTGTCCGGCCGGACGCAGCTCCCCGAAGTCATTATGAAGGTTCTGGCGCCTAACGGAACGATTGTTTTCTATGATATCGTTTCAGTGGATGCAGGGGCCTACAAGACCTCTTTTACGCTTCCGGACGGAGCTGATACGGGAACTTATCAGGTGGTGGCAGGACTTGGCGGTACGACGGCTTCTTCCGCATTCACGTACTCCAAGCGGGACAACGGCGATGGAGGAGGAAGCGGCAGCGGGAACGGAAACGGAGGAACGGAATCTCCTAAGCCGGGGCCGGTAACTCCGGAACAGCCGGGCAGTGCCGGGGTGGTCACGATCACGGGGCGAGATATTCCGAAGCCGGAGAATGGCTTGATTACACTGCAGGCTGACTTCGGCAGCGGCAATAGCTCCGGCGAAGTGCTCCTGCCCGCCAATTTGGCGGAGCTTGCCGGGGATACGCCTGTCCAGCTAGTTACGACCTTCGGCACAATCGTGTTTCCGAAGGCAGCGCTCGCCGGACTAGGGGCGGCTGTGCCTGCCGGGCAGACGGCCGCTTCGCTCTCGGTCCACATCGACCGGGCCCGGGAAGATGCGGTAGGCAAGCTGGTCGCCGCCTGGAACAAGCACAGCGGCGGGGCCGCCGTTCAAGCAGCAGGCGATACCGTGGATGTTCGCATCGCCGTCCGGGTCCAAGGGGGGGACGATGTGCCCGTCCATTCCTTTGCGGAGCCTCTGACGCTGAAGCTGAAGCTGACGGCGGCTCCCGCGGACCGGAATCTGGCCGGCATCTATTCTCTGGATGCCGCAGGACAAGCGGTCTACGCGGGCGGTAAGCCGGATGGCAGCTCGATTGCCGCGCGTGTAGAGCATTCCGGCCGGTACGGTGTGTTTACGTACAACAAATCGTTCACGGATCTGCCCGGGCAGCACTGGGCGTACAAGGTTGTGAAAGAGCTGACAGCGAAGCACATCATCGACGGGGTGAGCGATACCCGCTTTGCGCCGGAGCAGGAAGTAACCCGCGCACAGTTCGTGACGATGCTCGTGAAGCAGCTTAAGATCACCGCAGCTAAACCGGCTGCTTTCCGGGACGTTCCGGCCGGCAGCTGGTACGCAGATGCGGTAGCTGCCGCTTACGAGAGCGGCATCGTGGAAGGAACCGGCCCGGACACGTTCGCGCCCGAGCAAAGAATCACGCGCGAGGAGATCGCGGTGATGATGACTCGCATGGCTGCGAAGACTCATGCGGGCCCGGGTGCAGTGCCCAAGGCTGATTTCGCGGACAGCGGGGATATCAGCACGTGGGCCCGGTCCGCCGTGGACAAGGCCGTCCACAGCGGACTGATGATCGGCCGAACGGACGATACGTTCTCGCCGCTGGCGGCAGCGACCCGCGCGGAAGCGGCTCAAGTGATCTACAACGGGCTGCTGGTCTTCCCGGAATAAAATAAAGTGAGGCATGAGGGAATTCTTATCAAACTAAGCGGCCTGCGGTTGCCGGAAATAGGGAATTCGGCTTCTATTCTTGCCGGGGATTACGGGAAACCGATTCATGTTTACGATTTGGATAAGCCGGGTCTATGAAGTTTAGTTGGATTTGAATGTGACAAGTAAGGGTGTCCTTATTACGGGAGATCCCCTGTTGAACGGAGTGAGTGTAAACCGTTTAATGTTATAAGGCAACAAAGGCAGGGCCCCTGGGGCCCCTGCCTCAGCCTGTAGACAAAGTTCCGTAAGGAGCAGGGTCTACAGGCTTTTTTATCGAATTAGTAAGTAAAACGGTGAGCCGAGGTGTAAAAAATGCTGAGTAAGAGCAATAACGAAGGTCGCTTTCAAGTTTCCGTTCATTCCTTGGACGAGT
>NZ_RHLK01000007.1:126612-126862 GCF_009757775.1 Paenibacillus lutrae | reverse complement strand
CACCTGGCTTTGGAGAACCGGTGGCTCAAAACAGAAACTTACTGCATTTTTGAGTTTTTTATTTCTCCAAACAAGACAAACTCCTGAGTTCCATTCGGAACAAAGGAGTTTGTCTGCAATCTGAGATCTCCCTAATGGAGATCCCAGCCTGTAGACAAAGTTCCGCAAGGAGCAGGGTCTACAGGCTTTTTTATCGAATTAGTAAGTAAAACGGTGAGCCGAGGTGTAAAAAATGCTGAGTAAGAGCAAT
>NZ_RHLK01000007.1:126081-126543 GCF_009757775.1 Paenibacillus lutrae | reverse complement strand
ACGACCTAGCATTGACCCTGTCGTCCTCATCAAAATCGTTCTTATCCAATATCTCTTTGGAATCCGCTCGATGCGCCAAACGATCAAGGAAATCGAAACGAATGTGGCATACCGGTGGTTTCTAGGCGAGGACTGCGGAAGGTATCCATGCAGGCGATGCTCGTTTTCGCATGCATGAACCTCAAAAAACTAGCCACCTGGCTTTGGAGAACCGGTGGCTCAAAACAGAAACTTACTGCATTTTTGAGTTTTNGGATCTATTCCAAGCGCAAAGAAACGATTGAACGCGTATTTGCAGACATGAAAGAAAAGCATGGCATGCGATGGACCACCTTGCGAGGACTGCGGAAGGTATCCATGCAGGCGATGCTCGTTTTCGCATGCATGAACCTCAAAAAACTAGCCACCTGGCTTTGGAGAACCGGTGGCTCAAAACAGAAACTTACTGCATTTTTGAGTTTT
>NZ_RHLK01000007.1:0-126070 GCF_009757775.1 Paenibacillus lutrae | reverse complement strand
GCGAGGACTGCGGAAGGTATCCATGCAGGCGATGCTCGTTTTCGCATGCATGAACCTCAAAAAACTAGCCACCTGGCTTTGGAGAACCGGTGGCTCAAAACAGAAACTTACTGCATTTTTGAGTTTTTTATTTCTCCAAACAAGACAAACTCCTGAGTTCCATTCGGAACAAANAAAGAAAAGCATGGCATGCGATGGACCACCTTGCGAGGACTGCGGAAGGTATCCATGCAGGCGATGCTCGTTTTCGCGTGCATGAACCTCAAAAAACTAGCCACCTGGCTTTGGAGAACCGGTGGCTAAAAACAGAAACTTACTGCATTTTTGAGTTTTTTATTTCTCCAAACAAGACAAACTCCTGAGTTCCATTCGGAACAAAGGAGTTTGTCTGCAATCTGAAAGCAGGGGAGAGATTCCCCTGCTTTTTTATGCTTATGAGGAAGAGCGAAGGCGGCCTGTAAAGGAGACGGCAGGAGGCTTGGGCCGACTCCGAACTGCATACAAGCTGCCAGACACCCGGATCGGCCGAGTTTTCTTCGGGGGTGCGGTTCTTGCGAGGCGTGTACGTCTGGCTTCTTAATTCTTGACCGCCTCGTATACAAAGGTCTGCTTGCTGCTGCTCGGCTGCTTTCCGTGTTCAAAATCCGCAGATACGTTCACATCCGTGAATCCGACGCTTTCCAATAACAATTTGAATTCCTCCACTCCGTACCAGCGCAGTGCAAAACGCTGCAATTCGGTTTGGATGAGCGTGCCGTTCCGCCATTTTTCATACTTTAGATGATTGACTTTGGATTGGCTGAACAAATCCGCTTCCACGAGCCTGTTCTCCAGAGTAATCGTATCTCCGTCAGGCAGGTGGAAGGTGGAGATGCCTTCGAGACGCCCAGCTTCAAAATTGGGATCGGGCAGAAACAAATCCAGCAGCAGACGACCGCCGGGTTCCAGATGCTCATAGAGCCGCTTCAACGCTTGGATGGACTGTTGACGGTCTTCGATCAGCAGAAACGATCCGCCCGGAATCAGAATAGCTTCATATTTGTGGGGGAGAGCAAGCTCCTGCAGATTCGATTCGTATAAATTTGCCGCAAGTCCGCGCTCTTCACAGCGCTGACGGCACGAGGCGAGCATATCGCGGGAGTAATCCATTCCATCTACCTGAAGACCCGATTCAAGCAGCGGGATCAAGACCCTTCCGGAACCGGCCATTGCTTCCAGGATGCGTCCTTTGCAATGCTTTAATTTATTGTGATAATAGTCCAGATCGCCGTTTAGCGATTGGCCTATTTTTTTGGTATGGTCGTAGACCTCTGTACAGAGCGGACCGTATTGACTAAAAGACATGGATTTTTCCTCCGTTGGCTGTTGGGTTTATACGGAAGGGATTCAGCGGCGTCAGCGCCTCCTTCGGTTCTCAAGTACGTTCATTATAGAATCAGGGGAAATCCGGAACAAGGGGACAAACGAGTATAAAAAAAATTTCACACCAAGCCGTTTATATTTTATTTCTAATGCCTTTTTGACACGGAACACGATCTATTACTCATTACACTGGCGCGCCTGCATCAGTCATGTTAAGTTATTCCATTTGTCTGCACAGTCTTAAGAGCCAAGGTTGTACCCAAATTAAGGAAATAGTGATAGAATGTTAAATTAATTCATCGATGAACGAAAGATAAGGTGTGTGCGATGCTTAATTTAGCGATCCTAATGGTACTTGGTTCAGGTTTCCTGCATTCGATCTGGAACTTGTATACGAAGAAAAGTCTCAACAAAAATGTATTTCTCTGGTTTTGCCAACTGGCGGCTTTTTTAATCTTTTTGCCGTGGACTCTTATGGAATGGGATGCTTCCCAATTAACGGGAACTGGTTTGTGGATCGTTCTTGCCTCTATGTGTCTGCACGGACTGTATATGACCCTGCTGGCAGCTACCTATACCGTAGGAGATTTATCGCAAGTTTATCCGATTATGAGAGGAATCAGCCCTCTAGTAGTGCCGCTCGTCGGGGTTACCCTGCTTGATGAACAGCTATCGCCTATGGGATGGCTGGGTATAATCTGCATTGTGACGGGAATTGCTGCGCTCAGCAATGTTCAATTGTTCAAACGCAGTGGATCTGCCTCACTCAAAGCACCCTTGTTGGCCTTGGCTGTGGGCTTATGCATAGCCAGCTATATTGTAGTGGACAAAATAGCTCTGAATTATGTATCCGCCGTCGTATTGAATGAGGCAACCAATGTCGGAGGGATTTTGGCTCTTTCTTGGGCTGCTTTTTCATCGGGAGGAATGAGGAAGGAAATCAAGGTGAACTGGAAAATCATCTTGCTTGGCGGGCTTCTCGCTCCTGGAGGCTATCTTTTGTTCTTGTTTGCCTTGTCTCTCGCCCCTGTCGCGCAGCTTGCCCCCATGAGGGAGATCGGCACGGTATTCGGAACGATTATGGGCATCTTCATCTTGCGGGAGAAACAAGGGGCTAGACGTTTGTTTACTTCTATTTTAATTACTGTAGGAATTATTATTGTGGGGTTATGGGGATGAATTAAAGAGGAGCTGAACGGAGGTCAGGAACGAAGGGCATACGAATTGTCATATAGAGATACACGGATATAGAGACGGATAAAAGCTGCCAGAACCTACCCGGTCTTGATTTAGTCCTGGGTCATGGTGTACTGCATCACGATCCACATTGTTCCTGGAGCCTGATTTACTTAGACTCCAGTTTTTTTTATTAGACGAGAAGTGAGCGGATCGGATCAGGGATATACTGGAAACGTTCGAATCTCAAAATTTATTAAATGCACAGAATGGAACATATGTTTGCGTTTGATGGTATTTCATGGTATATTATCCATATAAAATATGGAAGGGAAAGTTGAGATGCTTGCCAAACCGGACGATACACTGAAACAATTCGCAAATTTTCTGACTTGGGTAGGAGAATTGAGGCAAACCGGCCAGAACCTTTGGCTAGTACCTATATCTGCAGGAAAATGGTCTCTTAGAGAGATTCTCACCCACATGATGCACTGGGATAAGAACAGTTTAGAAATGATGGTTCCCCTTATGACAGAGGGAGCACAGTTATTCTTCGTGGATATTGAGAAGCATAACCAGGAAGCCGCAGTATGGGCCCAGTCCTATCAGACTTTAGATGCGCTTATTGATGACGTAATCGAAGCGCGACAACAGCTTCTTGAACTGCTTGATGAAGAATATGATCATACTACTACATTTACAATCGATAACGAGGACTATACATACCAGAAGTTTGTTCATGTATTTATCCATCATGACGAGCATCACAGGAAACAAATCGAAGCCTTCTTGGTTCAAGAGAAAGTTACACAGGATTGAAGAGATTCTTCTTCTAAATGCCTCAAGCCCTTGATAGGTAAGGTTCTGGGGTTTTATTGAAAAGTCTCAGTCCAGCGGCTATCATACTTACGAAACCTGGTTACAATAAAGAATTTCTTCGTGAGTCGTTTCTGCAAGGCTAGAGGCCTGGACTTTCAATTCCTTTACAATTTTCTTGTCACTGGACAGAGGCTGTCTGTTACACGGAACTCCTTTTTTTGTAAAAAATATTGTGATATGTTTCGATCAGGCATATAATTGGAATATATATACATGACGACCGGTAATTATATAAAGGGATTGCTGCTTTACTTTAAGGGAGGTGATGCTAGTTTAAATCGGAAAAATGTAAGCGCTTTTGTTTTGAAAACCCAAATATGAGGAGGAACGAATGATGAATTTGGCTTTACCGAACCACACTTTGCTGCACAAGCTGGTTGCCGCTTGCGGTATGCTGCTGATGATTGCTGTCCTGATGCTTTTGTTTCCTAACACAAGCTCGGCTCACGGGTATTTGGATGTGCCTGCCAGCCGTGCGCTTTTATGCAAAACTAAAGTGAATACAGATTGTGGCGGTGCCGCATACGAGCCGCAAAGCGCTGAAGCGGGTAAAGGCTTCCCTAACGGAGGCCCTGGTGACGGTAGTATCGCGAGTGCGGGCAACACTTTCCCTAAACTTGATGAGCAAACCTCGACACGTTGGAGCAAAGTTCCTATGACGGCGGGACCTCAGGCTTTCAAATGGCAGTTGAATGCCGCACACGCTACAACCACTTTTAAATATTTCATCACCAAGCCAGGCTGGAATCCGAATGCTCCTCTGACGAGAGCATCCTTCGATTTGACGCCTTTCTGCCAAGAAGATTTTAACGGAGCGAGCCCTACGAACTATCACACGACTAATTGTAACGTTCCAGAAAGAACCGGTTATCATGTTATCCTGGCGATCTGGGAAGTTTCGGGAGCGCCTACCGCTTACGTCAATGTAACGGATGTAGATTTCGGTGGAGGCAGCACGCTTCCGGCTCCAACGAACCTGGCTTCCGCAGCCGTTACGGACACCAGTGTTTCCTTGAACTGGTCGGCCGTAGCCGGAGCATCAAGCTACCAAGTATTCCGCAATAACGTGGCCGTAGGTACGACGTCCTCGACTTCTTTCACAAGCACGGGCTTGTCGAGCGGCACAACCTACAGCTTTACCGTGGCGGCAATCGACTCCTCAGGCAAAGCATCCGCTGCTTCTTCCGTCTTGGCGGTCAAGACAACCGGCAGCGGCGGCGCGGGAACGTATGCAGCTTGGAGCGCGTCTACCGTATATGTAGGCGGTAACAAAGTTTCTTACAACGGTGTCAATTATGAAGCCAAATGGTGGACATTAGGCGAAGCTCCAACCGGTACCAACGTTTGGAAGGTTATTCCTTAAAGATTGTGCAGTTAGCCCTGGAGGCAGGACCTCCGGGGCTTTTTGCCGGATATGGAGTCCTGTGCGAGCAGGTGCAGGATGACAAGAACATGCATGCATAAGAGGCCGCTGTCGGAGAACAAGAGCATCTATGCTTTTCAATCGCGTAACAGCAGCTATTGTTATTTTGACGATATAAGCTCTTGTCACAAGTCAGTGACAAGAGCTTATATCGTTTGCCGTATAGAACATATATCGTTAACCACTAAGTAAATGGAACGAGACGTTTGTTGACATAATAGGACTACACGTGTAGCATATGAGTTGTAGACCTACATTTGTAATCCTTTTACATGTAACAGGAGGTTTCGAGCATGAAATTACCACAAATCACAGATGCAGAATGGGAAGTTATGAAAATCCTCTGGGCGAGGGAGGAATGTCCATCCAGCGAAATTGTTAAAGAACTAACAGAAACAATGGATTGGAGTCCGAAGACCATTCGTACACTGCTTAACCGCCTAGTGCAGAAAGAAGCGGTTGGAATCAACAAGGAGGAATCGCGACGAGCCCAAATGTTTTATCCATTGGTTTCAGAAAAAGAGTATTTGCAAAGTGAAACCAAGACTTTTTTGCAAAAATTGTACGGTGGAGCCATTAAACCGATGCTTGCGAATTTCCTGCAGGAGAAAAAACTGACGGAACAGGAAATCAATGAGCTGAAGCAATTATTCGATGAAAACAAGAATGATGCTGACAAATCGAAGACGGACATATAGCCATGACATATGTGCAGATGTATATACAGGTTTTTTTCGACTGGGTGATTAGGGCTTCGCTGATGGCAAGTGTGCTGGTTGTTCTCATTGTCCTGATCAAATGGATGCTCAGAAACAAGTTGCAGCCGAAGTGGCACTATCTCCTATGGTTGCCTGTTGTCATCCGGCTCGTATTACCTTGGGCACCGGAGAGCTCGTACAGTGTGTACAATCTATTGCCAATTAAGCAGCAGTTGTCTAATGAATTCCTTTCGGGATCGCTCGATGATATATCCAATCGTTATGAACAACAGTTGAAGAATAAGGTGAATTCTCCGAGCGAATGGACACTCCAAGGTCCATCCGACGTTCATTCCGCTGCGTACGTTCCTGAGAAACAAGTCCATGCAAAGCAATCGTTTGTGGATCTACTGTCCACAATAACGCTGCGAGACATTCTGTTGTTTGGTTGGTTGCTAGTGGTCATAGTCTTGAGTCTTGTAACCCTTATAGCCAATATCAACGTGTATAGACGAATTAAAAAACAGCCCAAAGTAACCAATCCGGCGGTATTACAAGTATTCGAGCAATGCAAGCGCCAGATGTCGGTCAAACAACCGATTCTTCTAACCGAAACAGATGCAGTGCCGAGTCCTGCGGTTTATGGGTTTATGAAACCAAGGATTTTATTATCCCGTTCGTTGATTCGTTCGATGGATGCCGATCAATTCCGTTATATTTTCAATCATGAACTGGCACATATCAAGCGCAGGGATGTTGCGATGAATTGGCTTATGCATGTTCTGGTTATTTTACATTGGTTTAATCCGATTATGTGGGTTGTCTACGCACGAATGCGGGCAGACCAAGAGGTAGCCTGTGATGCATTAGCCTTGTCCTACATCCATGCTGAACACAAAGCAGCGTACGGCCAGACGATCATTAATTTATTGGAGCATTATACAGGAGTCCGGAGATATCCAGGTTTGGTCGGATTATCGGGTAATTACAAGCATCTAAAGAGGAGAATACTCATGATTAAACATTTCAAGAAAAATTCTATTCGCTTATCTGTATTAGGTTTAGCAACGCTAATAACTGTCTGCTCATTCTCATTAGTAAATGCTCAAGGGACCCCAGCCGAATTAAAAGAAACAGTGGAAGTGGTAAAGCTATCGCAACCTGGAGGCGGCCAAAGCCCGACAGTTAAAACTGCGGAAGAAGCTAATCAGGTATTGCAGAAGTATTTTAACCTGACTGGATTTTCACTTATACCAGATGAGAGAGAAGTAGCCACTGCATCTTATGTAACCACAGACGACAGTATGCGTGTATGGATTGGTCCAAATAAAAAAATAATCGGTATCAATGATATGAAGGCATGGAAAGATAAAAAAAATAGAATTGAAACGAAAAAAGAACAATGGATTTCAATTGACCAAATTAAAGAGAAAGCGATTCAATTGGCACAACCATTCCTTGACGTTAGTGTTCAAGAAGTCCAAATCACAACAACACATCCTCACAATGATTCGTATATTATATTGGATATTATTCCTTCTTCCGAAGGCAATCTTACTGGCGACCCTTTTCGTATATCTTTCGACCAATCCACTGGTGCTATCTTGAATGTGAATCCTTAAAGATAAAAAGCGAAGCACACGAAAAAATGTGCTTCTTTTTTTC
This sequence comes from Paenibacillus lutrae, assembly GCF_009757775.1. Taxonomy (GTDB): domain Bacteria; phylum Bacillota; class Bacilli; order Paenibacillales; family NBRC-103111; genus Paenibacillus_F; species Paenibacillus_F lutrae. Next base: position 118,867 of record NZ_RHLK01000007.1, on the reverse strand, counting down.
TAGGGGGAAAAGAACAAAGGGATGTCGCGTGCGCTAAATAAGTTAAAGCAGGCGAGTCTATCAAAAATGTTGACCGATTTGTATCCAAACTGAATTTCTAAAAAGTGCGATGTCGTTAATGGCATTGCATTTTTTATTTTAAAGACAGTTAGAGACAGCATGAACAGAATGTGTCGGGTAAGCCGTAACGGCGAGAAGCTAAGCGGAAGCTCCGTTTTTCTGGGAAAAGCACTGTACCGCCTTCAATGTAAATGCAACATTCCTTCGGTGAAATTGCAAAGCTGCATAAAATGCAAAGTTAGCTTGACATAAAATGCAAAGTAAACTATGCTAAAAAAGCAAAGTAAACATTGCAAGGGTGTGATAACTTGAAGACAAGAATTGCAGAACTGCGTAAGCAGCATAAGCTTTCACAGGAAGATCTAGGAAAAATCGTCGGTGTTACCCGACAAACCATCACCTCCCTTGAAAGGGGAAAGTATACGGCTTCCCTTATTCTTGCTTACAAAATTGCCAATTATTTTGGACTCGCCATTGAAGAAGTTTTTGATTTCAGCGAAGTGGAGGAAATGTAAATGGACAAGTACAAGATTAAAGTAAAAACTCGCAAAAACGTACTGTCACTGGTAGCTGCTGCTATGCTATTGATCTATGTGGGACTTGTATTTTACCGAGGTGGACTACCCGCTTTGCCGAGTTTTATAAAGGGATTTCACACAGGTGCTTTTATCGGGGTTGAAGTGGCCGTCGTTTTTTTCCTCATCAAGTATATAAAAGCCAGCAAAAATGAAGCCGAGTTGAAGAAGCAATATATAGAGGAGAATGACGAGCGGGGTGTAATGATACTCAAGAGTGCCAGTATTCTCAGCACAGCCATCATTATCATAGGTCTGGGCATTGCCTCCGTGATCGCCGGTTTCTTTAATTCCTTGATATTCTACACCTTACTAGTTTGCTTATTATTTGTTTTGATCGTATTTTTTACATTATGGATGTATTATGCGAAAAAACTTTAAGGGTTGGATCAAAGTAGAAAAGCATAATCTGAATAACAGAGTAAATTGTATAATGAGATCATACAATAAATATTATATTTCTATAGATTGGATATTTACACACAAAGAAGCGAGTCATTTAAATAATTTGCTTCTTTGTTGTTACTCCGGCATCCATTTCATCAAATTCTGAATCCTTACAAGAAAATAAATTACTTCGTGAATATGTTGATAACTATGTAAACAGATTTCATTTATATAAGTCAAAAACAACAAACCATCATTCAAGGGCTGAGTGATGGTTTGTTGTTTTTGACTATTCATTTAATAAAGAATATCGATCGGAACTGGTGGGGAATGTTATCAAGTTCTTGTCATCCGGCACGAAATTCGCGGCTTTTTTTTACTTAGCTATGAAACCGATAGGTCTGTACAAAATCCAAATTTTGTCGTATAAGGAAAATGGAACAATATTTCAAGGCGGTACGATCCGTCCTATATTATTGGGCAGAACAGAGTAAGGAGAGCTTATGACTACTATTGATAGGATATTTATAAGCATTTTTGTCATTGTTATTGTAGCGATTGGCGGGTTCATGGCTATGTTTTTTGCCGCATTAAGCGGGATGGGCACGTTCTACCTAATTTTTATCGTGGCGGCGATAGCTTTATTCATTGCATTGGCCCTGCTTAGAATCTTTACGGTTCTGACAACCAGACAATTTAACCTGACACTTGCTTCTGGCGCGGCGGTTTGTGGTCTGGTGCTGGCCGGTTATGAAATCAATAAAGCTTATTTGGGCAGCATCACGATGAAAGAACAGGAGGTTGATCTAAACGCCTATAAGCCTTTCATGAAATCAACCAAGGCGGTTGCGCTGGAAGAGCCTTCTTCCTTCAAACTGGAAAAGGATTTGCCCCGGCTGGACGGTGCTACGGCGCTTTATCCTTTGTATGCCGCAATTGCCCAGGCGGTCTATCCCCAAGCGGATTATGACATTTCTAACAGTGCAGTGATGTCGAGCAAGACCGATGGCGCTTATGAGAAGCTCATCCGGGGCGAGGTGGATATTATTTTCACGGCGGGTCCATCCAGACTCCAAAGACTCGATGCAGAAAGAAGCGGCCGGGAGCTTGTTCTGACTCCGATCGGACGCGAGGCTTTCGTTTTCTTCGTTAATTCGAGGAACCGTGTCAAGGATGTGACGCTGGAACAGATCCAGTCGATTTATTCCGGTCATTTGACGAATTGGCAAGAGCTTGGCGGGGACGACATGCCGATTCAGGCGTTCCAGCGTCCCGAGAACAGCGGAAGCCAGTCGGCGCTTCAAAAGCTGATGGAAGGAAAGAATCTGGTCACTCCGCCTCAAGAAGATGTCGCATCGGGAATGGGCGGAATTATCCGCAATGCGGCCAACTACCGGAACCACAAAAATGCGGTGGGGTATTCCTTTCTATTCTACGCAACGGAAATGACCAGAGAAGATAAGATCCGCCTGCTCAGTATTAATGGCGTACAGCCGAACAGAGCCAACATCCAGAACCAATCTTATCCGTTAACTTCGGAGTTTTATGCGGTGACTTTAGGTAGTAAGAACCCCAACGTAGAGGGGCTGATTGAGTGGATCTTATCACCGCAAGGACAATCTTTGGTGGATAAAACCGGGTACACGCCTTTGAAGAAGTGAGTGAAAACAAACAAGCGCTAAGCTGGACCACGCCGACCTATGGCTGCCAGGTTGAGGTATGCTTTAGACATAAAACCATTACCTTTGTGTTTAACCTGTGTCATTCATGCGTTCAACTGCAATCCATTGCAGCAGCCGGGCCGAATGTCAGCCGGACGAGTGTGCCCCGTCCGGGTTCGCTCGATGCTTCGATCCGGCCGCCCTGCCGGATTACAAGCTGGCGGGCAATAGCCATGCCGAGTCCCGTTCCCCGGGTCTCCCCTTCCGTGTGGGTGCCCCGGTAATAGCGGTCGAACAGCTTCGCCAGCGTCTCTTCGTCCATGCCGATGCCGTTATCGCGGATGTCGAGAACGAATCCGCCGCCCGGCGCAGCAGTCAGCTTCACTTCGACCGGTGTGGCCGGGGGGTTATGGCGGATCGCGTTGGCGACCAGATTGTCCATCACCCTGCGGAATGCTTGCCGGTCGATGGGGTAGGCCACTAGAGCTGCCGCAGGTTCGAATGTCACGTCCGCATCCGCACACCCGGGGTCATTGATGACCTGGAGGATGCTGCGGCGTACAAATTCATTCATTTCCGTCTCCTCCGGTACAAAGGTCTGGCCGCCGTTTTTAAGGCGGAAGGTCAGACTCAGGTCGCCGGCAAGCTGCTCCATAAAATCGGCCTTATCCTTGATGATGGCAGCAAATTCTTGGACCTCTGTCTCCGTCCATGTATACTGAGGCGCCTCCAGCATATGGGCATAGCCCTTAATGGACGAGAGGGGTGTTCGGAGATCGTGTGATATTCCCGCGATCCACTCATCCCGCGTCCGCTCCAGCTGGGCACGCGCCTCCTCGCTCTGGCGCAGCGCTTCCGAGAGCTGCTGCAGCGTCTGCATGACGTCGCTGTACAAGCGGAAGCGCTTCTTGAGCCGCCCGTCCTTGCGGCGGCTCCGGGGCTGCCCGCCGCTGCCGGCGGGTTCATCGTAGTTGCTTCGGCTAAGGCGCCTGAGCCACGCCAGGATGTGCAGCATCGGTGTGCCGAAGCGGTGGCCGTACCAGAAGGCGGCGCCGACAAGCAGCAGCAGCATCCCGGCGAACAAGCCGAAGAACGCGGCAACCGCCGCTTGGGGCACCGTCTGCGGGAAGGTGCCCGTGCCGGCACTTCGCTGCGGGACCGAAACGATCCAGGTGCGTCCATCGGCTTCGCTGAGGGACGCCAGATCGTAGCCGTAGCGTTCGCTGTGCTGGGAGCGGAGCGCCAGTTCCTGCAGGCTGTAAGCCGAAGGAAGAGCGGGCGGCTTGCGGAAGGCCGCCTGTTCTTCGCCTTCCGGGCTCAGCAGCTGGACGGCTGCGCCTGCTGCAATGAGCTTTTGCTGCAGCGCCTGGGGAAGATGGAGCTGCCCGTTCTCGTAGACGGAAATTCGATCCCTGACTCCAGTCTCGATAGGTTCGTTCTTCGAAGCTTCATCTAAAGAATCCGTTTCTTGCTCTCCTTCCTTTGCGCCTTCCTCCGCTCCTGCCGCTTCACTGCCGGCCCCCGGAGCTTTATCCGCTGCGCCCGCCGCAGCTGCAGCCTTGGCCACCTCTTCGACGAGAATTCGTTCGATGCTTCTTTTGCCGTACAGGAGGGTGTACGTATTCCCGTCCTTCTCTTCGATCCACAAATAAAGCCTATAGGGAAAAGGTTTGCGGCCTGACCAGTAATCCGTGAATTCACCCGGGAGATAGCGGTCTGGCACATCGGCAGGTACTCCGTATGAATGGGTGACCGAGCCGCGATCATCCAGAACTTGGAGCCAGCCGCCCTGGCCGAGAGCCTGCTCCAGAAGCTTACTGTCAAATGTGATGCGTTCGTCGTCCGTGCGGATCGAATCCACTAGTTTCGTCATCCCGGCATTTGTAAAATCCTGATTCATTTCGATACGGGTAATCTCATTGAAAAAATAAGAAACCGCGCCGCCGACCAGCAGCAGAATAAGGAATCCGATCGTTACGAGCTGAGTGATAAACCGGAGTATGAGCCGTTTTCTAACGTCCACAGCCAGTCTCCTCCTGCTGCGCCGGCCGCACAAGCTTATAACCGAGCCCGCGAACGGTCACGAGCAGCTTCGGATCTCCGGGATTCTTCTCGATCCGCTCCCGGATGCGGTGAACATGCACCATCACCGTGTTATCGTCACCGAGGCTGTCGGTCCCCCAGACTTTCTCATACAGCTGCTGCTTGCTGAAAATCCGGTTAGGATTGCGGCACAAAAACAGCAGGAGCTGGTATACCTGAGCCGGACAGGATTGGCTGCGTCCCTCTACAATAAGATCCCCGGCCAGCGCGTCCAGCTGAAAACGGCCGTAATCGTACCGCTCATTCGGAACAAGGTCCGGGCAAGAGGGGGATTCACGTGTTGCGGATAAGGGTCCTTGATTCCGCGGATGCCTGTCACCGTGAGTCTGTACGTGCCTGCGGAGCCTGGCTTTAATGCGGGCCGCTACTTCCAGCGGGTTGAAGGGTTTCGTTATATAATCGTCTCCGCCCAGTGCGAATCCCGTAAGTTTGTCTAAATCCGACCCCCTTGCCGTCAGAAAAAGAATAGGCGCATCCGTTATTGCACGTATAAGAGGGCAAATATCGAATCCGCTTTTACCGGGCAGCATAACATCCAGCAGAATAAGCGCGTAAGGCTTCCGCCGGCAGGCTTCAAGAGCCTCTTCTGCGGTTGCAGCGGTGTCTATGTCGGTAAAACCTTCTTTTCCGAGTACTTTTATGAGCATATGTAGAATAGCCGCTTCATCATCCACGACCAGAATGCCGGCTTCGTTCATAACGTCTGACACACTCCTTCTTAGAGTCCCATTGCTGCTTGCTTACCGTCATCATACCATGAAAGGCTGAACGTGAAAGAAACGCAATCTTAACAGAAGCTTACGAACCGGGGTGACCTTTTATCGAAAAATTAAGGAAGACGTAAGGCGGTGTTACGCGTGGGATAACAACAGTCTGTTAAGCTGTTTAACAAGGAACGAATTCACGCAGCGGAAAACGGACCGGAGAAGGGATGGGATAAGGATGATAGCAAGTAGTTGGACGATGGCAGCCCTGCTCATTTTTTCGTCATGGGCGACGGGATGCGGGCCCGCAGATGGAGGCGGTGGCAGTAAGCCCCCTGCCGTAAGCAAACCGGAGGATAAAGGAGGCGCCGCAATGAGACCGGAGCAGCTTGGCAAGTTTTTTTTAGAAGGAAAATTCGAGGCTATCTACAACCGCTTCAGTCCTGAATTTAAAGAGCAGGTGAGCTTGAAAGACGTGAAGAAGCTGGGACAAACGTTTAATCGGGGAGTTAAGTCGTATACCTTGCAGAGCAAAATGAGGATGGACGGAGCTTACCGTTATGTATGGACAGACGAATCGAACTCCAAGGGGATCGTAGCGATAATCGGTGCGGATAAGATAATTCACGGACTCCAAGCGCTTCCGCTGCAAACCTACCCGGATACGGATCAGGCATGGAGCCAAACGGAGTTCGAGCTTCCATTCCGGGGGGAATGGGATGTCGTATGGGGCGGGACCAACGTACTGCTTAACTACCATTACGAACATCAATCCCAGCGCTACGCTTATGATCTGGTAAGAATGAAAGATGGTTCCAGTTACTCCGGAGACGCGGCCCAACTGGAAAGTTACTATGCGTTTGGTCAAGAAGTGCTCGCCCCGGCTCCAGGTACCATCGTAAGAGTGGAGAATGGCAAGCCCGATAACCCGATCGGACAGACCGATGCTGAGAATCCTGCCGGGAATCACGTCGTTATCGATCATGGGAACGGTGAGTTCAGTCATCTGGCGCACTTTAAGCAGGGCTCCATCCTTGTGAAGGCGGGGGACCGGGTTGCACCGGGGCAGAAGCTTGGGCTGGTCGGCAATTCCGGCAATACCAGCGAACCTCATATTCATTATCATGTATCCGACGGCCCTGATTTGTTTGAGGCCAGCTCCATTCGGATTAAATTCAAGGGTGGTATGGATCCGCTGCAGGGACAGAAAGTTAAAGGTGCGCAATAATGAAGAAGAGGAAACTATGATGAAGCGGATACTATGAACAAGCGGGTAGGCTGAGCGAATATAGTCAGATCCGGCAGGAGCAAAAAACCTTCGTCTGTCACGGGATTATATCCTAATCCGGCAGACGAAGGTTTTTTGGGGAGGCACGTGTTACTTGAGCGACAGGTTAGGCGGGCACAGCCGGCCCCGATGCCCGGGCGGGCTGTCCCTATACCGCTACATCGGTCTGGGTCTGGGAAGTCCGGCGATCCCTGCCCCGCCGGCTGTATGTTCCGCCGGATCGGCCTCGCGGTTCAATTCCATCAGATGAATGACTTCCGACTGCGCGTTCCGAAGCGCCTCCTCCGGACTGCGGATTCCGAGCAGAGCTTCATCAATTTGAGAAGCGATCACACTCTTGAAATCCGGCGCCGTCAGCGGTTCTGCTAGCAATCGGGTGACCTTCAAGTTGCTGGAGACTGCTTGAGAGACCGGGTTGTCTGCCATTTGATTATTGGGCAAGACATCTTTGTTGGCGGGGACTTCCATATTACGCAGAGACCAGACTTGCTGCGCTTGTGCACTTGTAAGGTACTCGATGAACTTCCATGCCGCCTCCGGGTGTTTGGCCCCTTGAGGAATCTCCAAAGCATAGCCGCTGCCCGTGCTCCAGTGTCCGCTTCCGGCTTTTCTTTCGGGGATTGGTGCGACCCCGTAGTCCAGCTCCGTGCTGAATTCCCGAATTAGCGAGGCAAATGCAGGTTTTTCGGTCATGATAGCGACTTTTCCGGTCAGGAACGGGTTAGTCTGATTTTCTCTATACTCTTCATTTACAGCCGCTATCGTATCCTGTCCCAGTCTATCATCCCAACGGGCCAGCCACTCCAGTGCTTCCGTCTTGGCCTCCGTATGAATGACAAGTTGTCCGTTATCGTCGAAGAATCCCCTTCCTCCGTCCGCATTCATCATCCAGCTTTCTTCGCCAAAGCTTCCCCACAGCGGATAAAAACCGATCCTCTCATACCCGCCCGCGTCATTCCGGCGGTCCAGCTTTATGGCAGCCTGTTCCAGCTCATCCCAGGTTTTCGGTGGAGTGTCCGGATCAAGTCCGGCTTCACGGAAAGCCTTCTTATTATAGAAAAGAAGCCGCGTATCCGTAAGGAAAGGGAGGGCGTAAGCTTCTTCTTGGTATTGCACGGCTTCCCAGAGCCGGGGATAGAAACGGTCCTTCAGAGCAGGGTCCTGCTCGATGAATCTGGATAAGTTCGTATTCTGGTTATGAAAGGCTCTCTTCTCAACGGAAGCCAGATCGCTTACAATCACATCCGCCGGCTGGCGGGAAGCGATAGCATCGGAATTTGCCGGCTCCATTTCATCCGCAGCAACAAACGTATGCCGGACGAGAATGGTGTCTTGCGCCTGGTTAAAATTCTCGATCATCTGCCGGATCGCCGCTCCCTGACTGTCTGAATTCCATGAACTCCAGAAATTCACCACGGTTTTGCCGTATTGGGCCGCAGGAAGCGGAGCTGCTTCATAAGGTTTTGCGCATCCTGAAACCAGGAGAGCGAGCGCAGATAAGGTACAGACGGTCCAGGTTGCGGTTTGTAATGGTCGCATTTACTCACTCCCCTCCAAAATTTGGATCTACTCACTACTCAGTAGTACCCGGTAGAAATTATCGTGAATCTGCGCAGGGCTATTCTTTTTTTATGTTGTTGTCAAAAGCCGGATAAGCCGTTACTTTATAGGAAGAGCCCTACACGAGCCCTACATACAGATCGGCTTAGTCCGGATAAATCAGGAAACACGGATGCAACATAATGAATAAAAGTTCCGTCAATGAAAGTGGAGGTGAACATCATGAAAAAATTAACAACGACCCTGTTGGCTGCAATGCTAGTATTCTCACTCGGTTCCTCCGCGCTAGCTTTTTCGGATATCAAAGGAAAACCGGAAGAGAAGGCCATTCTTTCTCTCAAAGAGAAAGGAATTGTGGACGGCATTGATGCGCAGCGCTTTGCCCCTAATGCAACCATGACGGCTGCACAAGGCATTCAGCTCATCGTGAAGGCACTTGAACTTGATACAGGTAAAGTCCGGTTTATTCGAGCGCCTAAAGCAAGCGACAGCTTCCCCAAAGCGAAGGACGATGTCTGGTATTCGGAGTCTTTCATAATCGCGGGCGTGAACAACCTGCCCGTCGATCGTGAGATTGATCCTCAGCAGATCATCACGAAAGAGCAGTTCGCGGAATGGCTCTATGCCGCTGTCGAGAAGACCGGACCTTACCCGGTTATCCAAATGTTCCAGCTAATCGGGGATGAAGATCAGATTACACCCGGCAGCATGAATGCGATTCAGGTTCTTCTTCTGACGAAGATCGCGAAGCTGGATGAGAAAGGCAACTTCCAGCCGAAGAAGCCGATCAACCGCTACGAGGCGGCAGTCTTGGCTTATAACGCGATGGAGTTTGTGGCTAAGCACAAAGCTGACGCCGGCGCACCGGCAGCACCGCAACCGGCGGAAGACATCAAGATCAGCGTGACGAAGGATAGCGAAGAGTTTAACAAAGTGACGCTCTCACGCGGGCTGATGCCTAATCCGGGTTACGGAATTTCCATTGACCGGGTTGATTACGTATCGGCAGATGAGGCCGTTGTATATTACACGCTTCGTGCGCCGGACCCTACGAAGATGTACCCGGCCGTTATGACGGAGGTGGAAGCTTCCACAACGGTCAAAGCCGGCTACAAGGTGACAGCTGCAGCATCGAAATAAGGAATTTCATTCCGATCATCCTTAATGACGTAAAGCCATTGGGTGCTTGATCCGCTTGATCCGCTTGATCCGTTTACCGGATCAAGCGGCAGTTCTGACTAGAGCAAAAACCTCACTTCCGATACAAGGAAGTGAGGTTTTGTTGTTGTGGACCGGAGCGGCCGAGGATACCCGGCTTATTCTCATGCAGGCAGGTTGTCCGGTTGATGTGAAGCTATATACCCGGGAGGCTGACTGTGTGAACGATGCTTATGCTTCACATGGACACGCTGCCATGCGCTGAATCAGACCACGGCTCAAGGTCCGGGTTACGCCCCGGTCACGGGCATACTCAGCAGGCGCTGGGCTTGCTCGGCAGATGATGGATCGAGCGGACGTACCGGATCGTACGCGTCTTGGCGCGCATCACGATCGAATGCGTCTCCGCACGCTCGGCCGGCAGGAATCTGACGCCGCCGAGGAAATCGCCCGGCGTGATGCCGGTCGCGGCGAAGATGACATCGTCATCGCCGATCATATCCTCCAGACGCAGCAGCTTCGCCGGATCGTCTATGCCCATGGTCCGGCAGCGGGCGACATCTTCGTCGCTGCCCGGCATGAGGCGGCCCTGCAGCTCCCCGCCCAGGCAGTGCAGCGCGGCAGCTGCAAGAACGCCTTCCGGCGCGCCGCCGGAGCCGATGTAGAGATCCACGCCGGATTCCGGGAAAGCCGGCGCCATTGCTCCAGCGACATCACCATCGCTGAGGAGTTTCAGGCGCACGCCTACTTTGCGCAGCACGGCGATATGCTCTTCATGGCGGTCGCGGTCGAGTATGGAGACCGTCAGGTCGGATATATTCTTGTCCAGCAGCCGCGCGGCTTTGAGCAATGTTTCCTCCAGAGGCTCGTCCAGGCTCAGTTTGCCTTCCAGAGCAGGTCCTACCGCGAGCTTTTCCATATACATGTCAGGCGCATGAAGCAGTTTGCCCTTATCGGCGGCAGCAATAACAGCCAGCGCATTGTTTAAGGATTTGGAAACCAGCTCGGTTCCTTCAACCGGGTCGACTGCAATGTCCACTTCCGGACCGTCCCCGCTGCCTACTTGCTCCCCTATGTACAGCATGGGGGCTTCATCCATTTCCCCTTCGCCGATGACAACCGTTCCCTTCATAGACACAGAGCGGAATGAATCCCGCATCGCAGCTGTTGCTGCGCCGTCTGCTTCATTCTTGTTGCCGCGGCCCATCCAGTGAGCTGCAGCCAGTGCCGCCGCTTCCGTTACACGTACAATTTCCAAGGACAATTCTCTTTGCATTCCATTTCCCTCCACAGGCCAATTATGAGTCATATATAATCCAATGTGTTGTACTTAATAATAATATATGATATAAAAAAGTAGAAATCAATCCTTATTTGAGGATGATTGCAGATGACGCCGGTCCAAAGGTATCTTTGTGAGCTGCTGATGAACAAACTTTTCTCTTTTTTTAAAAGAATGAAAAGGTGTTCATACATGTTTGGTATTATGACGTCATATATCTCAGTAAGTACCATTATCCAATAAGAGGAGCGATGAACGATGGAGAAAGTGAAATCGGATAATCTGCTGGGCACTCTGCTTTGTAAGTGGTGCGACCGGATTTTGGGTGAGTTGGATACGGACAGAGTGATGGTCTACTACATGGAATGCAGCGACAGAGCCTGTACAGGGGCAGCAGATAACAAGGGAGTGGAAACGAATGAGCAAGCAGTGGCTAATGCACTTTGAAGAAGGAAACCAATCTTTAGCAGGATTACTGGGGGGCAAGGGGGCGAATCTTGCCGAGATGACAAGAGCAGGTCTGGCTGTTCCTCCGGGTTTTACGATCACGACGGAAGCCTGCAGGGCTTACTACTTAGAAAGCCGGCTGCCAGGGGGACTCTTCCGGGAAGTGCGTGAAGCGATGACGGTACTTGAGGTCCGCAAGGGCCAGCGTTTCGGGGATGCGGCTGCGCCGCTCCTCGTTTCCGTCCGTTCGGGATCGGTTACTTCGATGCCGGGCATGATGGATACCATTCTCAATCTGGGCCTGAATGACGAGACCGTGCAGGGACTGGCGGCGGCTACGAATAATCCCCGGTTCGCTTATGACTGTTACCGGAGGCTTATTCAAATGTTCGGGACCGTAGTGTTCGGAATAGAGGGCGCCTGGTTCGAGAAGAAACTGCACGCCTTAAAAGAAGCGCACGCAGCGCATTCGGATCAATCCGTTACGGCGGAGGCCTGGCAGGAACTGATCGGCACGTACAAATCCCTTATCCTCAAAAGAGCGGGGACTGCCTTTCCGCAGGATGTGTACGAGCAGCTTCATATGGCGGTCGAAGCCGTCTTCCGGTCCTGGAATAATTCACGAGCGCAAATATACCGCCGTCTGAACGGGATTCCCGATGAACAAGGCACGGCGGTTAATATACAGGCTATGGTTTTCGGCAACTTGAACGAGGCAAGCGGGACAGGGGTTGTTTTTACAAGAAATCCAAGTACGGGTGAGGGAGTGCTGTTCGGCGAATACTTAACAAACGCCCAGGGGGAAGATGTAGTGGCCGGTGTTCGCACGCCTCAGCCTATCGCCGGACTGCAGCAGGACATGCCTGCCATCTATGAGCAGCTTGTCGCAATGGCGGGTCTTCTGGAGAAGCATTACAGGGACATGCAGGACATCGAGTTCACCATTGAAAACGGCACGCTGTACATGCTGCAGACACGCAGCGGCAAACGTACCGCCCAGGCCGCTATGCGGATTGCCGTCGAGCTGGTGCGGGCCGGCATCCTTACGAGAGAAGAAGCGCTGATGCGGGTAGAGCCCTCGCACCTGGACCAGCTGCTTCATCCGAGCCTGGATGAAAGCGCCGCTCCTGCCGCGCTGGGCACCGGTTTGCCCGCTTCACCGGGTGCGGCTTGCGGACAAGCTGTGTTTACCGCGGATGAGGCGCAGGAGCAGGCGCGAAGCGGCAAAGCCGTTATCCTTGTCCGCACGGAGACGACGCCGGAAGACATCCATGGTGTGTTGGCAGCCCGCGGGGTGCTGACTTCCCGCGGCGGCATGACCAGCCATGCGGCTGTCGTTGCCCGCGGAATGGGCAAGCCGTGCGTCTGCGGCTGTGAAGCGCTTGTCATTCACGCGAAGCAGCGCCGGGCCGTAATCGGCGGACAGACGATCGCCGAAGGCGACTGGCTGACGATTGACGGGGCAACCGGCCGCGTCATGATCGGCGAGGTGCCGCTGAAGGAGGCAGACATGTCCGCGGAATTGCTGGAGATGCTGCAGTGGGCGGACGATGTGCGCGGCATGAAAGTGTATGCCAACGCGGACAATCCGGAAGATGCGGCTAAAGCCCGCAGCTTCGGTGCCGAAGGCGTCGGCCTGTGCCGGACGGAGCACATGTTCCTCTCGCCGCAGCGCCTGCCCATCGTCCAGAAGATGATTCTGGCCGATACGGAAGCTGTCCGTGCTGAGGCGCTCGGGGAGCTTCTGCCGATGCAGAGAAGCGATTTCGCCGCGATCTTCCGCGCGATGGCAGGGTTGCCGGTGACGATCCGGCTGCTGGACCCGCCGCTGCACGAGTTCCTGCCGAATCTGGAGGATCTTCTCACGCGTCATGCGCACTTGTCTGCTGCACGCAAAGAAAGAGCCGCTTCTACGCCGGAGACGGATGAGAGTCCGGGGATTCCGGCAGCAGCAAACAGCAATGAGCGCAGCTCCGGACCAGTGATACGTTCGGACGTTTCCAGAGAATCAATTCCTGCCGGAGGGCGCCAATCTCCCGAATCGGACTTGGAGCTTCAACAGCTGGAAGCGTTGATCCGCAAAGTTCGCGGGCTCCATGAGGTGAACCCGATGCTCGGTCAGCGGGGCTGCCGTCTGGGGATTCTTTTCCCCGAGATTTACGGCATGCAGATCGAGGCGATTTTTGCCGCAGTGCAGGACTGCATCCGCGATGGCATCGAGGTGTCGCCGGAGATTATGATTCCGCTTGTCGGGCATGCTAACGAGCTTCGCATCATGCGAGAGTTAGTCGACCAAGTCGCGCAGAAGATGCTGGGTGACAACCGGAATGCGGTCCCTTACCGAGTGGGCACCATGATCGAGGTGCCGCGGGCCGCTTTGACTGCGCCTCAGATTGCGGCGCATGCCGATTTCTTCTCGTTCGGTACGAACGACCTCACGCAGATGACATTCGGCTACAGCCGTGATGACGCGGAAGGCAAGTTCCTGACACACTATGTAGACAATAAGCTGCTGCCGGACAATCCTTTCCAGGTACTTGACCGTGACGGCGTGGGGCAATTGATCGACCTCGCGGTCACACGTGCCCGCGCGCTGAAGCCCAAGCTGAAGACAGGCGTGTGCGGTGAGCATGGAGGCGACCCGAAATCGATCCGGTTATGCCGCGAGATGGGTCTTGACTATGTTTCGTGTTCACCTTACCGGGTTCCGATTGCCAGAATTGCCGCTGCCCAGGCGGAAATCGAAGCGGCCGAAGCGGAGAAAAACAGCTTGGCCGAACAGCAAAAGATTGTATCGTAACGGCATTTTATATATCATGGAATTATACCCGATTGCACCTGCGGGAATCCGCCCGTGAGGAGTGAGAGCTATTCAGTTGTCGCAGCGCCAGATGGAAATTCTGGATTTTATTCATAAACAGGCACCCATCACAGGAGAGCAGATCGCAGAACAGCTGGGTGTCAGCCGTCCGACTATTCGTTCGGATCTTTCTCTCCTCGTGATGCTCGGCCATATTAATGCCAAGCCGAAGGTCGGCTATTTTCCGAACAAGTCTTTTCGTGAAGAACAAGCAAACGGTCTCAAGCTTAAGGTGAAGCAGGTTCAGTCGATGCCGGTCATCGTTCGCAAGACCGCCACAGTAGGGGACGCAGTCGTCGCCCTGTTCGTCGATAACGTCGGCGGACTGGTCGTTGCGGATGAGGAAGGCATGCTGCTTGGCGTCATATCGCCGAAGGACCTGCTTAAGGTGACGCTTGGCAATCCTGCAGCTGCTTCCATGCCGGTCAGCTTAGTCATGACGCGTAAACCTCAGCTCATCACTGTTACGCCGGATGATGATGTCATTGAAGCGGCACGCAAAATGTCGGAGCACCAGATCGATATGCTGCCTGTAGTTATTCCACATGAGAACGGGAGCGACCAGCCGTCTCTTGAAGTGGTCGGGCGCATTTCCAAAACGACAATGACCCGAGTGCTGCTTGATGCGGCCCGGAAGTGGTAAGGAAGGGGAACACATACCGGATGGTTCAGGATGCACAACAACAAACGATCACAATCTGCTCCGATTCCGTTGGAGAGACGGCGGAAACGGTCGTTCGTGCCACGATTCGCCAATTTAACGGCCAAGATGTCAAGATGAGGCGGATCGGGCATATTAAACATGAAGATGAAATCCGTGAGATTATGGAAGAAGTGCATCGTGAGGGCGGCTTCGTCGCCTATACGCTCGTTCAGCCTGAACTTCGGGAAATGATGAAGGAAGAAGCGATTCGCCTCGGGGTCCGTGCCATTGATATCATGGGGCCGATGATGCAGGCTTATATTGATACATTCGATGGCGCGCCAACCCGTAAGCCGGGTCTTATGCACGAGCTGGACGATGCTTATTTCCGGCGTGTCGAGGCCATTGAATTCGCTGTCAAATGCGACGACGGCCGCGATACGACATCGATGATGAATGCCGATATTGTACTGATCGGCGTGTCGCGCACTTCAAAGACACCGCTTAGCATCTTCCTTGCGCACAAGGGATACAAAGTGGCGAACTTCCCGCTTGTGCCGGAAGTGAAGCTTCCTCCGGAATTGTTCGAGTTTCCCGGCAGCCGCATCGTCGCGTTGACGATGAACGCCGAGAAGCTGTTCAAAATCCGTATCGAGCGGCTTAAGACGCTGGGGCTTCCATTCGGCTCCCAGTACGCAACCCTGGGACGGATCAACGAGGAGCTGGAGCATGCTATCGCCATTGCGAAGCGTCTGCGCTGCCCGGTCATAGACGTGACCGACAAAGCTATCGAGGAGACGGCCGGTCTCATTATTGAGTTTATGCAGGCTTGATGGCCTGATGGGGCGCGTCGCTGTCCTAGAAGAATAAGTGCCGATCATGCTGTCCATGGCTGCGAATCAGCTTTGGCTGCATAGGGCCTAGGTGTAGAGCGTGATCGGATTAATCGCTGTCAGCGATTAATCCGATCACGCTCTTTTATTTATTTTCAAAAGTGTAATATTTTGTTTGTTTTTTAATTTATATAATGTATAGTTGTATAAGGTATAATATGTAATTTATGAGAAAAATATAAGGAGAGATAATTGCGTGAAAAAAAGGACTATTCTACTGGCAACATCTATTGCTATGTCAATGCTAACTGGGAGTTCGAATAGTTATGCGGATTATGGCATTGCACATGTAAAAAAAGGAAGTAACACTAATGGTCCTGATTTCCAATATTGGTTGGACTCATCTGTTGCATCATATGGTTATACTGACATTGTTAAGAATGCCGAGACTAATTGGAATGCTGTATCAGGCTCAACAGCAAAGCTTTGGGAGATTTCAGATGCATATGCATCACTTGCGCAAATAAAAATTTATGTTGTTTATGGGTCATTAGGAAGTGGTGTATACGGTGCAGCAGATTATTATAATCGATTATCGAATGGAGCACTTTCTACAGTGTACATCTCCGATATCAACAATGGATCTAATTACAACTTTGCGAGGATTCAGTTGGATGCTGGGAGCATGTCACAGTGGAGCTGGGCAGAAAGATCTATGAATACAGGACATGAAATTGGCCATGCTCTAGGAATAAGTCATTTTGAGATTGCTCCTGCACATTCGGGTTCTCATTGGATGAAATCTGGTAAATTTAATTTATCTTCCCCTACCTCAGAAGATGCGAATCACTTAGCAAATAAATGGTGAAATTTTAAGGAGATGAACAGATGAAAAATAGAAGGTTGCTCATAACTTGTGTTTTAACTTTAGGCATTATGGGTTCTGGTTATTATATAGCAGATCAAAGAGTTATTGGGGAAGAAACAGGAGCAGTTTATAATCATGAAGTCTATGAGGACGTAGATAAATTGATCAGTGATGTATCATTAGTCGTTGAAGTGATTCCTACATCAACTAACAAAGAAATAGTCAAAGAGAAGGAATATGTGGACTCTTACACCTTAACAGATGTTAAGGTCAATAAAGTATTAAAAAACTCTACTGATAAGGCAGAAGTTCCTCAAATACTTCCTGTTATTGAGAGGTTTTTCACGGTTGATAATGGTATAAAACCCGGAAGAACAAAAATAATAGCTGATGAGTATACCCCTTTGATACCTGGAAATAGATACATCCTATTTTTGAATTGGTCTGAAGAAAAACAGGCCTATTGGATTCATGCTTTGAATCAGGGGAAAATCAATATGGATGGACATGATGAAAAAGAAAAAAACGAAGCAGCGCGTAATGAAAGGTTTAAAAATCTACAGGAATCTGCATTTAGTAAATTTAAATAGTTGGTATTAAGATAAGGTGTTTGGTAATAACTGAACACCATGTTTTTTTTATTTTCTTAATGGTCAGTAATGCTGAATTATTAAAATATTCACGTAACAAATTAGCACTTTCCACCCAATCGCCTATTTTCCCTCCGCCACTGCACCATTGGTAACCGCCCTTCATACACTAAGTTGACTGTATCCCTTACCCTTGTAATGACCCCAAAAACCCGAGCAAGGAGGGATGGCAACTTGAAGGGAAGCGACCATAAAAACAAATTCTTACTGACAAATCGCGAACGCGAAGTCTTCGAACTGCTGGTACAGGACAAAACGACGAAGGATATTGCACAGCAGCTTTTTATCAGCGAGAAGACTGTGCGAAACCATATCTCCAATGTCATGCAAAAATTGAACGTAAAAGGTCGTTCACAGGCGGTAGTCGAACTAATTAAGCTCGGCGAACTTAAAATCTGACGAAGCAACCCTTGCCAGGGGAAACCCTCTTTAGAATGATCCGCTTACCGGATGATCCTGAAGAGGTTTTTTTAATCTTTAATCCCTGAGTTTTGGATTGTTGGGGTTCAGATGAATGTATGCTCTTTGCCGTTCCGGTATAAATGCTTCAAAAGCAGTCCTCAAAGCAGGGGGTTCATCGGATTTATTTTAAAGTTCGTGAGGGATTGTAAATTCTGTTATCTTCTATATTTGGACAAGAAAAGATGAGCATTACCACGTGATGACGAGTAACTGGGGGGCCACTAGGCATGGGGATTTACTTTGTTTAACAATGCTTACAGAACAAAACGACGAAGGATATAGCACAGCAGCTTTTATCAGCGAGAAGACGGTGCGAAATCATATCTCCAATGTAATATAGTTTGAATCACACAAGGATTAAACCTCTGCCGTGGTACATTTTACTTTAGAGGCGTTGGTGATTTAAGAGAAATGAAAGCTGTACGAGCTGATTACATACATATAAGAATAAGAACCCCTTTATGCTCCAGGAAAATACTATGCAGGAGTGACCGGAGCCATTGCAGGTATAAGTGCTATACATGGCGAGCGGATTTACGGTATTTTGCCAGTTAAATCTGCAGAAGTTACAATTAAATAAAATATTAAATCAAGAGGAGTAAATTAAACTCCTCTTTTCCGATTTTTGATTTAGGAGGAGTATCATGGATTGGGCAAAAGAAGAAAAAACATTAACATTAATTACTGAGCAATTCGAACATGAAACGGTCACAGATTTTAGAATAGAGAAGATTCATAATTCTTCCACAGATCATAAGTCATACCATTTTGATCTTATTCATTTGTTTTTCCTTGTTCCTGTACTTAAAAACACGGGCAATAGGAAAGAACTGTATATTCCAGTGACCAATATTGAATATTCCGAAATAGTAGTAGAGAAATTCCTTCAGTATTTTGAACTGGCACATAAGGTTTTTGAAAATAATCATCTTACAAGTATTAAATTTTTGAACTTAAAGGTAGCTGCTCAAGAAGAGTTGAACAAAGCAATTAAAAATCACTTAGACACATTTACGCATGATATGTATTTCAGAGATCGTAATGCAGATACTCCCATTTCAAAATTGAAACGTTACAGGGTGCAGACAAAAGAATTTTTGCAGCACAAAGCAGATGTTGAATCTATACCGTCAGATCTTTGGGAGTTTTTCCGGAGAACAATTCTAGTGGCTAAAGGTGAGATAAACATCAGCCCAATAGGTTGGACATTTGAAGAATCATTAACCGATTCTATCGCCTTAAGGTATTTTGTAGAGCATGCTGAAAGCGTAGATCTTATGGTTTCAGAAGATAATAGGATAGCTTATTTTCGAGTAACATAAGAATGGAATTATTACGAATTTTAGGAGAAAGGACATAATTGTCCGATCTCTCCTGAAGGATTATTAAGATTAAGCGAGCAAATCAATGATTAAGTTAAATCCTCCGATAAGTAAGGAAACATACACTAGGATCAGATGGAAGACATTCTATAAATTATCCCTCATCCTCAACATAGCCGTGATAAAGGTGGAATCACATGAATAAATTTAAACAGTGTGAGCTACAGGGAATGAGATGGGCAGATGGGGTAGAGCACACTGCCATCGAGAAAAAGATAAAGGTGTTTTGCCAGGGTAAGCATGGCATCATAGTTTCTGAAAATAAACCAAAGAAGGCAGCCCATAAGCCGCCTTTTTTTAGTTTGAAGTTTTTTGGTTATAACAGTACTTACAGCACAAAACGACGACGAAGGATATTGCACAGCAGCTTTTTATCAGCGAGAAGACTGTGCGAAACCATATCTCCAATGTGATGTATAAAACCGTCATAAAGGAAGAGTAATGGGAAAGGCGCCTGAAAAACGGCGTCTTTTTGTTTTTTAAGCATTAAAAAAAGGATTTGGAGGTTACAAACAGAATAATACTGGATGGTAAAAGTTAGAAAATGAAGGTAGTTAAGAGGTGTGTTTTATGGGAAAAGCATCGTTTCCGAAAGAGCTAACTGCTAAAGAAATTGAATCCAATAACAAGAATTGGATAGACCAGTACAAAGCGATGACTGATTTTGACAAAGGTTATTATCAAAAACTTGAAAATTTTTTCAAGTTTCATAAATTCACCAATAAACCTTTTAATTTATTTGTCCAAAAAGATGTTGAAGAATACATTAAAGTTTTATTTGATAATGATTATGCACCAAATTTAATTGATTCTCTTATATCGCACCTTTCATCTTTTAAAAACTTTTTAATTGAACAATATCCGGATAATTTCAATCAAAGCTTTCTAAACAATATCCTAAGCTTAAAGATAGGGACGAAGGAGAAAAAGTATGCGGAATCTCGTCCTTTAACATACAAACAATTAGTTCTTACCAAACAATATATTAAATCCAATATAAAGACTGAATACATATTTCAAGTATTTTACCAATTGGGAATTGATAAAAAGAATTTTCATATATGTTCTCTTGATAATGTGGTTGAAGAAGAACATGCTTTCGTTAAAGATAATATCTTAATTAAGTATAATTCTGTAATAGAGGAACTTTTAACTCGGGTATCGTTAGAACCAAATTTCAAGGCAACATCACATATGATTACTGATCATCTAAGAGGAATTCAGACACATTTAAGTGAAAATAATATGCTGGAAGAAGGCCAAACATTAACATACAACGATATAATTAAGTCGCATAAACGATTTTTCTTTATTTGTCCGCATTGTGATGAAAAAAGAGAAAACCTTTCATTCAATTGGGCATTAGTAAAGACAAATTATAATAACGAAATGCAACTATTTTGTTCAAGTTGTAAGGGGCAATCTTAAATGGAAATCCTCGAATTTATACCAGTTGAATCAGTTTTGGATATCTATGATATAAACGGGAATCTCGTAAAACAGGGAGATGAAGTAGTCACATCGATAATACTTCATAACGATTCGACAGAATCGTTAAGTACTTTTGAAGGTAAAAAAAAACTGTTCTTGCATTTTAGAAAAGAACGAGATGTTGTATTTATGAAAAAATGTAAGGATTTATATGCAAAAAAAGATCCATTATTGTCCTGTGAAGCATGCGGTTTTAGTTTTCAAAAAGCATATGGTGATATTGGTAAAAGTTTTATCGAAGGTCATCATACAAAGCCTATTAGTGGTCTAACAAGAGAAACAAAAATAAGCATTGATGACATCAAAATGGTCTGCTCAAATTGTCATAGCATGATTCACAGTAAATACCCATGTTACACGATTGAAGAAATAAAAAAGTTAATAACAGAAAATCTCTCAAATGTGAGGTAATCGAGATGTGTCGTCAGACGAACAAAATGACGCCTTCCTGACACGTTCGTGTACAAGATAAGGTATACGATACCGCAACGGACAACAACGAATTATTGTTCGGCATCGTGTCTGCGGTCAATCAGAAATTAAGCGAACAGATAAGCGTATCTTCTCGACGTGGACTGCAACAATCGGCATTAAAGGGAAATTTCACAGGTTCATTCGCACCCTACGGATACAAAAAAGCTGAAATCGATGGACGGAAAACAGTTGTCATTGATGACGAAGCGGCAAAGGTCGTCAAAATGTTCTTCGATCTGTACGTGAACCACAAGATGGGCGAAAAGGCAATCGTTAATTATTTGAATTCCCACGATGTGGCGATTCCTTCCCCGAAGCAAAAAGGCGTTTGGGGTATAACAACGATTCATCGGATCTTACAAAACGAAGCCTATATGGGTTATAACGTATTCAGCAAGTACACCAATACCGTCCATTATAACGATCTTAATAACCTTCAAGACCGCAGAAAGAAGATGGTACAACAAGAAAAGAAGAAATGGCAACGAACCGACTTCAAGACACATGAAGCAATCATCGACGAAGAAGTGTTTGAATGGTCAAAGGAGCTTCGTCAGTTTCGAGGAGGCGGTACACGCGGAAGTCATAAGCAACCCGTCAACGTTTCCGTAAAATCATCTTCTGCAAGCACTGCGGTTCTGCGATGGTCACCATGAGTTCCAAGATGAGGGGCAAGAAATATCAATATCTGATGCGTTCAAGAAGGCGTCGAGCGGGCGTGGCGGGGTGTGAAAACGGTAAATGGGTTCCCTATCAAGAAATGAGAGATGAATTGATCGGATGGATCGGCAAGAAGATAAGCGAACAATTGGACGTTGAAACGTGCGCGGATTCGGTTATCAGTCAAATGAAGTCGCAAGAGAAGAAGGCAAAAAGTTCGGAGAAGGAAATCAAGAAGATTCAAAAGCAAATCGAACAAAACAGGGAATTATTATTCAAGTTAAGACGGTTCCACATGCTTGGGGAGGTGGATGACGCCCAATACAATTTTGACAAGGGTATGTACGAAAAGGAAATTGCTGGTCTTGAAGCGAAGTTGGAGAAAGTTCAAGGCGAATCGGTTCGACAAATGGATTACGAAGAAGAACGGTCACGAATCAAAGCTACATTGAATGAACTATCCACTTTCAACAACTATGACCAAGTGGATAAGGTCAGGGCGATACTCAGCAAGTTGATAAAGGAAATAACCGTGGATTCAGAAGGGAATATTGATGTTTATAATTTGTTCGGTATTCTTGCTTAAGTATGGACATTTTATGGACAATATGAACATTTCACGTGTGATGTATAGAACTGATTTAAAATTAAAGGGTGGTAGACACCACCCTTTGGGTTTTGCTATTGTAAGTTTAATTTGCAATTAGATTTGGGAAAGAACGTTGATCAATTTTGTGAAAAAGAGCTTGGAAGTTCTTAATTGTAGTCACATCAAGACTTATGTTCTCTTGTTTTGAGGATATTCTATCGAAGAAACGTCTTGCTAAAAGAACCTTACCACCTGTCGCCGAAAGTGAGGAGTTGCTTTCTGATTGATTTTCTGGTTTAGGTTCAAGTAGTATGTGCTCGTAAAAATCATTGGTTGAGAACAAATCCTCGATTATTAGTTTTTTATCCGAAATAAACATAAATTCTCTATTCTCCTCATAACCAAATCTTGTTAGCTTTCGACTTACACTTCTTCCCTGTTGATCATTGTCAAGTAAACACACAAATGGAACTCCCCATCCGAAGAGAATCGACGCTATGTTAGGAATTTGATCTACCCCAATAGAAGGGATAATAGTGAATCTTGTTTTTAATTCAATGAATGATTTCACTGCTTGAAGATAATAATAATCTGAAATTCCTTCAACGATGACATTAAGATCACTGTTTAAAGATATACCTGTAGAAAGATCATAACCAATAGCAGTGATAATCGGTGTTAATGTATCTCTATCCGAGACTTTATGGAACTTATTCTCTATGTAAGTGGTATTTTCATTTTTTATTACCAATCTTAATCTATCTAATCTATTGGTATCAATTAAATAGGGACTATGTGTGGTAAATAATATTTGGTTTGTTTTTGCTAATGATTCGAGCACTTCTAACATATCTTGTTGCGCTTTTGCGTGCAGATATAAGCCAGGTTCGTCTAACAAAATGATTGACGAACTTGATAGTTTTTCTGCAACTAACGTAATATAAAACGATAGAAACCATTGAAATCCTTGACTTCTTTGTTCAGGCTTGAAAGGGGTTACATTAGCACCATCGTAAAGGTAAAAACTAAGTTCATCTCCATCCACATCAAGACGAATATTTACTTCATTTTGTTTATAAAAATTTGAAAAATCCCCCGATATCCTTGTTGATGCTTGGTTAACTAACAAAGTTCTTTTTTGTCTGGAGGATTCAGAGAAGATGCTATCGCTTGAAATATCAACAATTTTAAAAAAACTTTGAATTATGTTACTTGTTTTTGCTGTGTCTTTATCTGCCTTCTCTGGGAGTAGATCTGTAAATGAGGAAAAGAGAATTACCTTTGGTAATATTATATTGTCGAAATCACTGATTTTATCTTCAAAATCTGAAGCTGTGGAATATTCATCGAGTATTTTTTTGATGTTTGCGTCAGAAACAGACTGATCTTGAAATTTCTCTGACAATAGCTTTGCAGCGCCATAGGTATCTTTATTTTCTAATTGGAGTACTTTTAATTCTTCAATAACAGAATCGGGAAGATCCTTGTTGTTCTTAATAACGTTTATAACTGAAGTTGAAATTTTTCTTTCCCAAAACTGTAATTCTCCTTGCCTAATTTCTTCAATTACTTCTAACCAATTGCCTTCAACATTAACAATGGATTGATGGTCTTTATGAATAATAAGGTCGTATTCTAATTCTCCAATTTTTCTTTCAAATTCATAATCTGACTTATACTTGAGGATATCCATATATATTTTATGTATTTCTTTTTCGCTAACCGAGTAACATTGGATTAACTCGGGATTGCTATCATTCATATTAAAATCATACTCTTCATCAAATTCTCCATCATGGAAAGCTTTTAATGCTTGTAGAATATTGCTTTTTCCAGATTCATTTTTACCAGCAAAGACAGTGATATCGTTGTTCACATAGCATTTACCTGAATCAACAATAGACCTAAAGTTTTTAATTTGAAACCACTTAAGTTTCAATACAGTCACCACCGTTGGTTTTTTTAATAATCTTATCATAATTCGTAGAAATTTGTGGGAAAATGTGGAGAAACCGATACACTTCTGATGATAAGCATATTATCATAACGTATTTTATGACAGATAACCATATCTCCAATGTCATGCAAAAATTGAACGTAAAAGGTCATTCACAGGCGGTAGTCGAACTAATTAAGCTCGGCGAACTTAAAATCTGACGAAGCAGCCCTTGCCAGGGGAAACCCTCTTTAGAATGATCCGCTTACCGGATGATCCTGAAGAGGTTTTTTTATGGTTTGCGAGGTAACTTTAAAATTGTCCGATGGGGGCTGTAGTAAAGGGATGAGGGTTGTAATAAACATGAAAGACTTCAATTATCTATTACAGACGAAATAATCTATGACAATCCATACAGAAACACCAAATAAGATGATTATAAACCGAAAAATTAGGTCCTTAGTCCTAAATTATGAAGGATCATTGAAGTGCATGGCGAATACCATAAAATAATGCCCATTATTTAGGTGGATGTGTGTTAGGGGGGAGAACATGGTGAGACATTTATCGTTAGTGATAATGAATGCAATTGTTGTTGGGGTATCCATTGCTGCATTTTTCAATGAGGCGATAAAGGATAACATGGTTTATGTTTTTTTCTTCAGTACCTTATTTAATGCATTTGTAGTAATGAACATGGCAGTTCCAGGCAAGAGAGAGTTAGAATTGAGAAATAGGGAGCTGGATTTAAAGATTTTAGAACTTGATTTAATGAAAAAGGACCTGGACCTGAGAGAAAAGGAATTGATAAAGGGTTAGTTATCAGGGGCAGTCAATCTGTTGCTGAGCATACATACAAAGGGAGCGGCGAATGCCGAACTGTCAAACTCGAAAAACAATTTCAATAACTAAAAGGGGTAGTGCATTGTGACGGTCGAACAGATACTTTTTAAAGTCTTCATGATGATTTCCATGTACAGTTCACCAGAAACGGTTGTGACTCAGCATGAGAATGTAATCATAGTGAATGGAGGACACTGGAAACAGAAAATGACGGTTGTGTTTATGTCATCCATTAAAAGTGAGGACCAGATTCCGGGGGAACTAATTTATGAAGTGCTCACAGAAGATATAACACCTCAACAACCCTAGCCGCTGGAAATAACGGAAAGAGTTCACTCAATGGTGGGCTTTTTTTTAGTTATACCAGGAGGAAAAAAGAAGCGATCCCAGAATGTATAAAGGATTCATGGATCACTAAGGGGGAGAAGCAGGATGGATCGTTTCCGTTATCCGATCGGGCTATTCGAACCGGTACCGAATCCAACGTCACAGCAGCGTAAGAAGTGGATAGAAGATATTGCGGCAATCCCGGGAATCCTTAGGCACACCGTACACGATTTAACTTCCGAGCAGCTGCTTACACCTTACCGGCCAGGCGGCTGGACGGTCCAGCAGGTCATTCATCACATGGCGGATAATGACATGAACGCTTTTCTTCGTTTCAAAAGAGCACTGACCGAGGATCTTCCTGCTGCGAGTTCTTACAGGGAGGATCTGTGGGCGGAACTAAACGACTATTCCGCACCTGTCGAAACTTCGCTGGTTCTGCTGGAATCACTTCACAGCCGGTTTGCAGTTTTACTTCATTCTTTACACCCCTCATAATTCGAAAGAACCTTCACAAGTCCCGCTCACGGTGAAATGAATCTGGATACGGCCGTTCACAGGTATGCCTGGCATGGGCGGCATCATCTTGCCCAAATCACCTCACTTATTGAACGTTCGGGATGGTCAATCCGCTAGCTAATGTAACAGGTGCGCAAGTGAGCCTTTTTAGAATCATCCTTTTCCGGATGGTTCTGCAGAGGTTTTTTATCGATCAGAAGATAATTTTTATAATTCGCAGAGGAATACTTGGTATATTTTGTGTCTGCTATGTTCATTTTTACCAAATGTTAATAGAGAAATCCAATTATTATCTTGCTTGCCATATCTATTGCGCATAAACTGAAATGGTTATCATTTCCTTTTTGAAGCGCATTTTGAATACGTGCACGACAGGGGCTCGTACTAGCAGAGCTGTTGACGGTACATGTACAGGAAGGGAATGTAACGATTTTATACAAATAGAGAAACAGGAAGTGGGAGAGAGCAATGAAAGTACTGAAATGGATCATGATGAGCTGCTTGATCGTGCTGTTAGCAGCAGGTACACCGGTAAGTCCGGTCCTTGCCGCTGGCGGTGCGCCGGGAACACCGACATTAACGCATGATAACACGGATGGAGACGGCAACTACACGATCACCATGAACATGTGGTGGGGAGAGAACGGAACGTCGGTCAAATTTTACGAGAATAATAGTTTGATCGACACGCAGGCGCTGACAGCTAATTCGCCGCAGGCGCAGCACGCTGCCAAGGCGATCAGCTACAAGCCGGCCGGGACCTATACATACAAAGTCGAGCTGATTAACAGCAGCGGAGTGACCTCCAGTCAGCCGGTTACCGTTACAGTGACGACGGGATCGAACCCTCCCGGACCTGCTCCGGTATTCAAAGTAACGAACTTTACCGATAACGAGTCAATCGGGTACGCGCTGCCGCTTATTCGCGGAACGCTCAACAATACGACGGCTACGTCGGTCACCTTGACGAATACGTCTTCCACCCGTGACACCAAGGTTATGCAAGGGGATGCGGCGCAGGGCAATTTCAAAGTGTTTGCCGATCTGGTGCCCGGAGAGAACAATCTGGTGATCCAAAGCGGAGCCAGCCAGATTACACTCAAATTAATCTATGAGCCTCAAACGAATGATGCGGTGACGCGTATTTTCTGGTATGTTCCTGAAGATGGCAGTACACAGTACCAGACTCAGCTTCCGAACGATCCGCAGAATTATGCAGCCAAGCTCAGTACTTATATGAAAATGGTGCAATCTTTTACGGCTGATTCTATGAACCGCAACGGGAACGGCCGCAAAACGTTCAATCTGGAAATGAATGAGACGACCGGGAAAGTGGACGTACATGTGCTGAGGAGCCTTTACCCGACTTCTTATTATTATAACAAAACCTATAACAAGGATAATCTCTATTGGGAAGTTGCAGCCGCAGTTCCGCAGCAGTATCCTCAGGCAGGCACTAAGAATCTAGCCTTCGTCGGTTTTACTAAATACGATGCGGCTGAGGATTATATGTATGCGCACATTGCGCTCGGGGGCGGGGATTACGGTGTGTTCGGAGGCTCGACGGTCTGGCTGTATCCGGACAACGAAACTCAGATCACGAGTAAATTTAGCAGCGCGAGTCCGGTAGACGCCAAGTTCCTGGGCGAGAATGTTTCTACCGTACAAGCCGGGTTATCCGTCGGTTACGGCGCAGCTCTGCATGAACTAGGCCATGCTTTCGGTCTTCCGCATGAGGGTGGACCCAATTCCATTATGCAGCGGGGCTTCGATTACTTGCACCGGTTTGTTGTCACAAAGGATGCGTCCGGCTATGTCTTCGGTGAGAATGAGCTTCCGGCATGGGACCCGGTGAGTGCGCCTGCCTTGAATAACAGCCCGTTTTTCCGGATGTACAAGAAAGCTCCCGGTTTGACCACCGGCGGAACTGTCACGGCAAGTACGAATGACAGTCCTGCAGGCGAGACCAAAGAGAATGCATTCGATAACAACGAAGCGACGAAGTGGCTGACTTTTAACAGCAGTGCATCCCTTCAGTATCAGTTTGCAGGGAATACCGCCTATGCCGTTAAGTCTTATTCCATTACGTCGGCTAATGACGAGCCGGATCGGGATCCTTTGAATTGGATCGTATCAGGCTCTAATGATGGCGTGAACTGGAGCGTGGTTGACACCCGCAGCAATGAAGATTTTGCCAACCGCATGGAGACCAGAACCTTTGCCGTTAACAACACCACTGCTTATAGTTATTACAAATTTGACTTAAGCAATAACAGCGGCACGATTCTGCAGCTTGCAGATATTCATTTGTTCGATTAGTGATAAGCAAAGCGGATTCGCTCTGAAACATAGAGTAGATTGCTAGAATAATGTATTCCGGACACCCGTAATAAAGGCATGTGCTAGTCATGCTTTTGTTCCGGGTGTCTTTTTGAATGTAGAGTTTAGTACTTAAAGGCGCGATTCTACCAGATATCTCAGTATTAGTCAAAAAGTCATATGAATGACAACTGGAACGTTCGAAAGTTCTACATGAATCCAGCATTTTCCTCTATAATATAGGTATTAGTACCTATTTTATCGTAATGACTAGAGAAAGAAGGTTGTATATGAAATCCTTACACAAGGTAATGAGTGTTTTTCTTGCGGTGTGTATGCTGATGCTAAGCACGAATGCTTATGCGGAGAACATCCTGCAGAACCAGGCCGTCAATGGCGGCACGATCAATCAGAACATTGTATTTATTGACGTGAACAACCACTGGGCTAACGACGCAATCTATGATATGGCGAAGAAAGGCATCATTAGCGGTTACGAAGACTCCTCGTTCCAGCCTGAGAAATCCATCACCAGAGAAGAATTTGCCAAGCTTATTGCACTTACATTTTCCCTCGATTTGCAGAAACCGGGAACACCGACTTTCTCGGATGTTTTTCCGGACAAATGGTCTTATGAATACATTGAAGGAACCAAGGAATTCTTGACAGGATACTATCCCCCTAAAGGGAAAGCTTTCTTCAGCCCGGAAACTAAGGCGACCCGGGAAGATGTTGCAGTCGCGCTCGTCAAAACTTTGGGTTATTCCCCCAATGATGTGGAAGACAGCAATACCCTTTCCCATAATTTTTACGATACCGATGAGATTTCGTACGCACTCAGAGACTATGTTGCCATTGCGACAGAGAAACAGCTGATCAGCGGATATGATGATGCTACATTCAGACCGCAGCAGCCGATTACCCGGGCTGAGGTAGCGACTTTACTGTTCCGCGTTATCAAGTCTTCCGCCCAGGATCAGGCAGATGGACCGATGCTGGAAGTCAGCATGCCGGAGAAAACGGAGAACGGCACGTTCTATATTTCGGGCAAAACGCACCGGGATGCTAAAGTAAAGATTAACGATGAAAGTACAGCAGTCGTTGACGGTGCCTTTAAAGAAGGCTTCAAACTGGAGGAAGAAGGTACGTACGATGTGCATATCGTGGCCAAGCTTCCGAGCGGCAAGACGAGCAGCGTGACCAAAACGATTACGTATAAGACGAGTGGTCCGGTTCTCAAATTAAACGATACTCCGGAGACCGTCACCAACGAATCCTTTACAATCTCGGGTACGGTCAAAGATGTGAATGACAGCAGCCCCGCGGTCTATCTTAACGACGAGAAGCTGTATGTAAGCTCGTGGGACAATTCTTTTACCCGCAAGGTAACCCTTAAAGATGGAGAAAATACCTTCACGATTAAAGCTAAGAACAAAGCGGATAAAGAAACCGTAATCACCAAGACCGTGACGCTCCGTGCAGGAGGCCCCGTGTTGAAGATTAATTCGGTAGCAGACACGACCCAATCCGACATCATTACAGTATCCGGTACCGTTACAGACCCGAATGACAGCAGCCCGGTCGTTTACCTGAACGATGAGGAGCTATTCGTATTCTCTTATGACGGTTCTTTTACCAAGAAGGTTAAACTCTCTGAAGGAGAGAACATCCTGACCTTCACCGCAGAGAATAAGAATGACAAAGTAACGACAGTGGTTAAGAAAGTCACGTTTAATGCCGGCGGACCTGTACTCAAGATTAATGCCTTGGCGGAGTCTACTCAACTTGACAGCATTACAGTATCCGGTACGGTTACGGACTCGAACGACAGTTACCCCGTGGTTTACTTGAATGGCACGGAACTCTTTGTAACTTCTTACAGCGGTTCTTTCTCCCAGAAAGTATATTTGGAAGAGGGTGAGAACACGCTCACCTTTAGAGCGGAGAATAAGATCGGCAAAACGACCACGATCGTCAAAAGCGTGACCTTAAACGCGGGAGGCCCTGTCATTAAGGTCAACAGCTTGCCTGAGAGATCTACAACAAAGTCCATAACGATTTCCGGGAACGTGACGGATAAGAACGACAGCAACCCGGTGGTTTATCTCAATGAAAAGAAGATATACTTGTACAGCGGAGCCTTCTCGGAGCAAGTGACCTTAGCGGATGGTGTGAATACATTTACTATTCAGGTTACCAATAAAGCGGGCAAGACCAGCAGCGTGACCAAAACCATAACGTTCGAGCCAGACGCTCCCCTTATCACATTAAATTACTTCCCGGTGAATACGGCGCTGAATTCAGTAACGATTACGGGGACAATCTCTGACAAGAATGACAATTACCCGGTCGTTTATTTCAATGATCGTAAAATTTATGTTTACAGCGGTTCCTTCTCGGAAGAGCTCTCTCTCAAAAAAGGAGTCAACGAGTTCAAAGTTGTCGCTTCCAATAAGTTCGGTAAAACAACGACCGTAACACGTAATGTATACCGTAATGACAAGTAAGGAACCGATCTATTCCGGCAATTGCATCACGTAGTCAGCTCCGGCCTTCCCCCTGACGGGGGAGGGCTTTTGTGTTTGCCTGCAAGTCTTCCTCAGGCATCCAATTGTTAATTGTCTGTAACTACTCTTTTCTATTAAAAATGTAAAATGAAGAAAGGTAGTAAAGAGGAGGCTAGCTGTACCTATGAAAAAATGGATCCTTGCAGGGGGCCTTAGCGCCGCCTTGTTAGTCGGAGCATCGGTCGGAGCTTATGCAGCATCGAATCTGGACGTCATTCAGGCTTATTTGAACAAGTCTCTGCAAGTGGAAGTGAACGGAATTGTCTCCGTGATGAAAGATGAGCAGGGTAATGTTCTGCAGCCGATCACGTACGAAGGGAACACCTATCTGCCGGCAAGATCTATTGCAAATTCGCTGGATATGGAAGTTTCATGGGACGGCGCGAACAATCGTGTTACGCTTACAGACAGCCCTTACATAACAGTTAGTGAAGATGAGGCAGAAGTTCTGAATCAATACGGATATACCTTTCAAGTACCTGCCTGGGTTCACAATCTTAGATTGGACATTTTGTCGGATGAGAATTTGAAAACCATTCAAGAAGACAGCAGTTTGGATAAGCGGGTGCAATCCGTTGTGTTCGTGCAGTACATGATTCAGGATGAGAATGTCCATCGGCTGCATGATGAGATCGCTAGAATTGAAGTCTACAAGGCGGCGGATTGGGAGAAGAAGAAAACGGAGCCGGGCGCAGGCGCAGTGCTTAAACAGAGCGGGCAATATGTCTATACCGTCGTAAAAGCGGAGAAGCCCGACCTGGAGGCAGGTACGCGGGATGCCAAAGGCTACGAGGATCTAAGCGCCTGGCTGAGTCTGCAAAACTACTATCTGAACCTGACAGAGAAATAACAAATAGAAGATGTATAACCCACTAACCCATTCGAGAGAAGAGCATGTGAGTAAGAGTGTGTAACAACACGTCTTTACCGGATGCTTTTTTTTGTTACGAAAAAAAGGAGTTCAGGAATTTCCACAAAATTATCCACTAGTTCCACAATTGAAGAGGTCGTTCTGAACCCCTCCATTTTCATATATTTAATTGTGAGCGATTTCAACAAAAGGAGAGAATTCATACTTCCGGCTCGATGATCCTATAGTAGTAAGTGGGATATATTAAACAAGAAAGGGTGCATACAATGGCAGCAACCACAAAAGAATTAAAAAAAGCCGCTTTGCAGCTTCTGAGCCTCATTCTTATTGTTGCTTCCGTTCTGGGTTTCGGAACCGTGAAGACGGAAGCGGCGCCAGCCAATGATTTTCAGGCTTCGGTGATGGGGCCTTTGACCAAAGTAACGGATTGGAATGCGTTCAAGAACCAGCTGCGTACTTTGAAAAGTAACGGAGTGTACGCCATTACAACCGATGTCTGGTGGGGAATGGTCGAAAGCGCAGGAGATAACCAGTTTGACTGGAGCTACTACAAGACCTATGCGAGTGCCGTACAAGAAGTGGGCCTGAAATGGGTTCCTATTCTCTCGACTCATAAATGCGGAGGCAACGTGGGTGACGACTGCAATATTCCGCTTCCGAACTGGTTGTGGAGCAAAGGAACCGCGGATGAAATGCAGTTCAAGAACGAAACCGGCTATGTCAACAATGAGGCCGTATCGCCCTTCTGGAGCGGGACCGGTAAGCAGTACACGGAGCTGTACAGTTCTTTTGCAGCTAATTTTGCTACATATAAAGCGATTATTCCCAAAATTTATTTGAGCGGGGGCCCAGCCGGAGAGCTCCGGTTCCCATCCTATAATGCGGCGGCGGGTTGGAGCTATCCTTCGAGAGGTAAATTCCAGACGTATACGGAAACGGCGAAGAATGCATTCCGTCAAGCCATGCTGGCCAAATACGGATCACTAAGCGGAGTCAATCAGGCATGGGGACTTAGCTTAACGAAAGCAAGCCAGATTAATCCTCCGGGTGACGGAGACGGTTTCTACACGGGAGGCGGATATAAGACGGCCTACGGCAAAGATTTTTTGTCCTGGTACCAGAGCGTTCTGGAAAATCATCTCGGGGTCATCGGCAGCGCAGCTCACAAAAGTTTGGACCCGGTATTCGGCGTACCGATCGGTGCCAAAGTATCCGGGGTGCACTGGCAGATGACGAGTCCTTCCATGCCGCACAGCGCGGAACAGGCAGCAGGGTATTATGATTACAACCGGCTTATTCAGAAATTTAAAGACAACAACCTGGATTTGACCTTCACTTGTCTGGAAATGTCCGACAGCGGTTCGGCGCCGAACTATTCCATGCCTTCTACGCTGGTCGATCAAGTCTCGGCTATTGCCAGAGCCAAAGGAGTACGCCTTAACGGAGAAAATGCTCTCCCGGCATCGGGCACTGCCGCTTTCAAGAAGATTGAAGATAAGATTACGAAATACGGCTACAGCGGATTTACGCTGCTTCGTCTGGCTAACGTGGTCAATCCGGACGGTTCCGTCACAGGGGAAATGGCTAATTTCAAACAGTATGTGATCACTCATGCCAAACCGGCTGACGGCACAACCGGATCTGTAACGCTGTATTACAAGAAAGGCTTCAGTACGCCTTACATTCACTATCGCCCCGCAGGCGGAACATGGACGAATGTTCCGGGAGTACGAATGAATGACTCGGAAGTCAGCGGTTATGCCAAAATTACGCTCCCTATCGGATCGGCCGCCCAATTGGAAGCTTGTTTTAACGACGGCAGTAGCAGCTGGGACAGCAACAACGCCGCCAATTACTTCTTTAACAAGGGAACCTACACCTATACACCCGGAACCAACGGGGCAGCGGGTAAAATAACGGCGGGAGCTCCGACAGGTGCTTTAACGGCTAAAGCCTCCTAGATGCCGGAAGTTTCATGAGCTTGGATAGATTAAAGTAAACGTATGGATAATTGGAATACTGGGACTCCCAGGAGCACATGAAACCATGAACTTATGGAACTGTGAGCCATGAAATACTAACTCATGAGCCTTGAAACATGAAACATGAAACATGAACCGTGAACCATAAACCATAAACCATAAACCATAAACCATAAACCATAAACCATAAACCATAAACTATGAGACCTTAAACCATGAACTTATGAAACTGTGAACTCTTGAACCGTGAACTGCATAACCGAACCCTAACCTCAAAAAGACTTCCGTACCCACTCAGGTGGATAGGGAAGTCTTTTAGGTAAAGAGCTTATTACTTTGTTACAAAAAAACATACAGCAAACGGCTATTAGCAGTGTTTAGAGTGTGGTTCTGAGATACCTATAGGAAATAAAACTTCATGTACCAGCGCTCCGTGTCCCGCCATCAGAACACCCCGCCGCTTATGCACTCACAACAGCAGTGACCGACCTCCCAAAGAGATCCCGGCACTGGAAGATCATCTGCACTTGCTGTGCAGCGGCTGATCCTCTCGGAAAGGCTGCACAGCGGCGCCATGCCGTTCAGCGCCGCTTACGAGAACGGCGCCATCATCGGCTGGATCAGCCCCAGCGTGAACAGCGCGGCGAGAATCATCGCGACGCTGGCGACGGCGCCTTCCTCGCTGCCGAGCTCGCGGGCTTTGCTCGTGCCGGCCCCGTGGGCGCCCATGCCGAGCAGCAGGCCGCGGGATATGCCGCTGCGTATATGCAGCGAGCGGATGACCAGCGGCCCGATGATCGAGCCGCAGACGCCGGTGATCACCACGAAGACTGCGGTGATCGAGGGAATACCGCCGAGCGACCGCGATATCTCCATCGCGATCGGAGTGGTGATCGACCGCGGCGCGACGCTCTCGATCATCTGCGGGCTCGCATGGATCCACCCCGCAGGCAGGACCGAGGTCAGCACAGCGACCACCGAACCGCACAGGACGCCGGTTACGAGCACCACCGCGTGCTTGCGGAGGAGCTTGAACTGGCGGTACAGCGGGATGGCGAAGGCCACCGTCGCCGGCTGCAGCAGTTCGGTAAGCGGGCGGGTGCCGCCGCTATATACTTCAACCGGCGTGCCGGTGAAGTACAGCATAGCCATCAGCAGCACAGGCGCTACGAGCAGCGGGGTCAGATAAGCTTTGCGCGTACGCTGGTACAGCTTATTCGCTCCCCAGAATACCGCTATGGTAACGATTAAATAAATTAGTCCGGTAGCATTCATGCTGCGGCATCCTCCTTCTCGGCTTTCGTACCGCGGCGCTTTCCTATAAATTCGGCTACCAGGCCCGTGCTGGCCATGACGGCGAACGTGCTGACAATGATAATCAGCACATACCGGCTTCCCGACATGGTGAACATTTCTTTATATTCCAGAATGCCGACCGCAGGCGGCACGAAAAATAACAGCAGCTTCGAGAGGAGATAATCCGCTCCTTGTTCAATCCACTCCAGCCGCACCCAGCCCAAATGCAGAGCGGCAAATACTAGTGCAATGCCTACAATACTGCCGGGTACCGGGAGATGCAGCACCTTCGACAGCAGGCTGCCGAAATAAGCAAAGCCGAACAAAAGAGCAATTTGACTGATCGTTCGGGTCAGCGGTTGTAGTACTTTCCATCCTTGTGTCATCCGGAAAACCCCTTCCTGTTCCATGAGTATACTTCCGGGAATTAGATAGGTAAAATACATATATCGAATGGCTTTCATTCCTTTTCTCTATGGAAGGGGTAACAACGTATGCAGCAAAGGAGAAAATACTCATGGACGTTCGTCACCTGCAATATTTTCTGGAGACGGCCAAACGCCGCAGCTTTACGAAAGCGGCTGAAGCGCTCCATGTAACGCAGCCGACGATCAGCAAAATGATCCGTACGCTGGAAGAGGAGCTGGGGGTCGATCTGTTCGACAGGTCATCCCGTCAAATCGTGCTGACTGACGCGGGCGAAGCCGTTTTGGCGCAGGCGCAGCAGATCGTCCGTTCCGTAGAACAGCTGTCCGTCCAGTTGGGGGATGTCGTGTCGATGCGCAAGGGGCAGATCCGCATAGGTCTGCCTCCGATGATCGGGGCTCCGTTCTTCCCGGAGCTGATCGCGGCCTTCCACCGTCTGTATCCGGGGATCGGCATCCGTCTAATCGAGGAGGGAGGGCGGACGGTGGAGCAGGAAGTCGAGAATGGCAGCCTGGATCTTGGCGTTGCGGTTCTTCCCGTTGATCCGCTGAAGTTCGACCAGTTTTCTTTTGTCAAAGAAGAACTGCGGCTGGTGGTTCACAAGGAGCACCGGCTCGCGAACCGGAAATCCGTACGCCTGGCCGAGCTGAGCCGCGAACCTTTTCTCATGTTCCAGGAGGACTTTACTCTATATGAAAGAATACCGCAGGCGTGCATTCAGGCCGGATTCAAACCGGATATTATCTATGAGAGCTCACAGTGGGACTTCCTGAGCGCCATGGCCGGTGCGGGTCTGGGTGTAGCGCTGCTGCCCGAAACTATTTGCCGGAGGCTTGACCCTGCGAAAGTCGTAGACATTACTCTGGTGTCCCCGAGCATACAGTGGCATCTGGCAATGATCTGGCGCAAGGATGGATACCTTTCTTTCGCTGCCAGGGAGTGGCTGAGATTTTCCAGGGAATGGCTGTTTAAACCTGAATGTTAAGGCGTAATAAAGAAGTGGTTTATCGGTTTTGTTTCCTAATGAAACATGATACGATAATAGAAATGTTTTCAAAATTTTGTATAAGAGATTTTGAATGAAATGAGGAGCGCTATGATCCGCACAATGGCTGTTACACGCAGCATGGAGCTGCTCTTCGACCTTCCTTTGGATGAACTGGATCAAGATCATATAGAGTGGTACTGGGTAGACTTTGACTGCCCTACGGAGGAAGAGGCTCTCTTGCTGGACCGGCATTTTCATTTTCATCCGCTTGCTGTGGAAGACTGCATGCACCGGCTCCAGAGACCCAAGCTGGATCATTACGGGGACGTACACTTTTTTGTCCTGCATTCTATTCATCCCTCGACACTGGCTGCATATGAGGTCGATCTTTTTCTGGCGCCAAAGTTTCTGGTATCGTTTCATTTTACGAAACTGAAGGAGATTGACGGGGCCTGGCGCAAGTTCCAACAGAACGCGGCCTATTGGGACAAGGGGGCGTCCTTCGGGGCGTACCTGATTATGGACAAACTGGTGGATGATTTTTTTCCGAGTGTGCATAAGCTTGAAGATGAAATGAACGAATTCGATTCCGATCAGAAAGGCAACTCCATCCATACGCTGATGAGGCGCGTCTTTGACATTCGGACTAAGCTTGTCCAGCTCAGGCGCACCATTGTACCGATGAGAGATTTGCTCTACCGGGTCTTAAGTTCGGAGAGGATTCCGCACATCAAAGAGCAGCATGTTTATTTCTCGGATATTCACGATCACCTCTTAAAACTATCGGAAATGATAGATTCCGTCCGGGATACGACGGCGGATATGCGGGAGAATTTCGTTTCTCTGAACTCATACCGGATGAATAATATTATGAAAACCTTGACGGTAATTACGACGATTTTTATGCCGCTGACCTTCATGGCTGGAATTTATGGAATGAATTTTGACAATATGCCGGAGCTTCACTGGCAGTCCGGTTACTTTATTGTGCTTGGAGTTATGCTGGCAGTGGCCGCTATGATGTTTTATTGGTTTAAACGTAAAGGGTGGTTCGATTAAGCGGGAGATGGACTTAATCACAGAGAAACGGGGATGAGAATTTGAACGAAGAATGGTTCCGCAGAAGCTTCGGCAAAGACTATTTGCTAGTGTACAAACACCGTAATTTTGAGGGGGCTTATGCGGAGGTTAAAAAAATGATCGACTGGCTGGATCTGCCCAAGGGCGCTGAAGTACTTGATTTGTGCTGCGGCATGGGCCGTCATTCGCTGGCGCTGGCTGATTTGGGCTACAACGTGACAGGGGTGGACCTGTCGGAAGTCCTGCTGGAGGAAGCACGCAAACAGGATCAGGAAGGCCGCGTCGCCTGGATGCAGGGAGATATGCGCTGTGTGCCGGTGGACCGCACTTTCGACGCGGTCGTCAATCTGTTCACTTCTTTCGGTTATTTCGAGAATGACCAGGAGAACGGGCGCGTCCCGGGAGAGATTGCGCGGCTGCTCAAGCCCGGAGGCCGGTTTATTATTGACTTCCTGAATCCGGACTTTGTAAAGCAGAATCTGGTTCCGCATTCTCTGCGTGAAGAAGAAGGACAGCGTATAGAAGAAACGAGATACATAGAAGACGGGTATGTGCGCAAAAAAATTTCGATCCAGGACGAAGAGCATGGCGAGCGGGACTATTCCGAACAAGTCCGGCTGTACGAGCGGGATGCTTTCCTGAAGATGCTTGAAGAAGCCGGTTTGAGAGTCGACCATGTGTATGGCGGTTATGACGGCAGTGCTTACGAGCCAGAGACTTCAGCCCGGATGATCTTTGTAGGCAGCCGGACAGGGAGCGTGCCGCAATGAACACACCGGCATCTGCACCCGTGAAGGAGCTCCGCCGCGGATTGTGGCAGGTCAAGGTTCCGCTGCCGTTCCCGCTGCGCTGGGTCAACAGCTACGTGCTGCAAGGCAGCGCCGGCGGGGTCACGATCCTGGACCCCGGACTGCGCACGGAAGCTGCGGAAGAACTGTGGACCACCGTTCTTCCGCAGCTGGGCATCCCGTACGACCGCATCGGGCAGGTCGTATTGACCCACCACCATCCCGACCATTACGGGATGGCGGGGTGGCTGCAGGAGCGCACGGATGCGCCGGTTTACTTGTCGGAAACCGGTATAGAGCAAGCTGCGCTCCTGTGGGGGCCCGGGCAGCCGATGACGCGGCTGCTCACGGATTTGTTCGCACAGCACGGCATGGATGCCGCGCTGTGCGAACAGCTGACGAAGCATATGGACAGCTTCGTCCCGCTTGTATCGCCGCAGCCGTCGATGACGGCGCTGCGGCCCGGTGACCGCGTCCGCCTCGGAGATGCGGAGTACGAAGCGATCGAGACGCCGGGACATGCGGCGGGGCATCTCTGCTTCTACGACGCGGGGGCGGAAGAAATCTTCTGCGGCGACCATGTGCTGCCGCGGATCACGCCGAACATCAGCTTCATGCCCGGCGTGGAAGCGGACCCGCTCGGCGCGTATTTGAGCAGCCTGGAAGAGATAGGCAAGCTCAAGGTCCGAATGGCTTATCCAGGCCATCGCGATCCTTTCGCGGGCTTCAGCGAAAGGGCGCTGGAGCTGATCCGCCACCATGAGGAGCGGCTGGCGAGCATGACGGAGAAGCTGCGCGGGCAGCCGATGACCGCATACGAGCTGTGCCGTGCGACGTTCGGCGACCGTCTGTCGCTGCACCAGCTGCGCTTCGCGATGGCCGAGACCATCGCCCACACGGTCCGCCTGGAGTTGGGCGGACGTGTCCGTGCGGGAGAAGCCGGCGGCATGACCGTCTACTCGGCTTAAGAAATGCTCCGCTCTTCATGGATGATACTGGACGGAAATTATTAAAGTACGTACGGTTACTTGATTAAAAAGAACCTTACAGAATCACTTATTCAAGTGGTTCTGTAAGGTTCTTTTGTGCATCCCGCAGGCTGCAGTGAATTATAAGATTTGCTCCGCCTCCGATTGTTTGCGGTGAGCGATCCGGGAGCTGGCTGCCGCCGCAATGGCTCCGACGATATCATCAAGGAATGTATGCTTTTCGTACGTGCTTTTATCATTGAGCCTTTTCAGAATGCCGGGTTTTAATTTGTCAATATAGCCAAAGTTCGTGAACCCGATACTTCCGTATACATTCACGATGGACAGGGCCAGAATTTCGTCACATCCGTATAAACCTTCATCATGCTGGATCATTTCCTGCAGCGGAGAAATCAGCTTGCCTTCTTCCGCCAGCATGTCCAGCTGAATTCCGGTCAGGATCGCGTTCTGCACCTCTCTTTTGCCGAGTACGGCTTCGACGCTTGCAAGACATTGTTCAAGAGTTAACGTTTCGAAATAATCTTTTTGCAAAAAAAAGGTCAATTCTGCGATATCTGTAGTGGAGACTCCTCTTTTCTCAAGCATCTCCCGGGTCGCCACAGCCACCTTTTCACTATCAAGCGCATATTTCACGTTAGTCTCTCCTCCATGATCAATTCAGATGCGATACCCTAGTATACCCACTATTTAGGAACAAGTACAACTGGAAGCGGACTGGCGTCAGGTCTTGGGACCGTCCACCTTTTTCGGACAACATCGGCATAAAGCGCGGTGCATGCTTGTATACATAGAATTACGAAGGACAAATCTGATGGCGGACGAGGCTGCCGGAAGAAGGGGTATGAAGTCCTGGAATGGTTGTGGAGCACTGGAAGAGGGGCAGGAGCAGCGTGAAATTCCGCTTGTTCTCCGGCAAACCGGTTTGCGCAGTACCATATTGATTAGGAGGGGTTGGACATGAGAAAACATCGCTGGGTGCAGGCTGCAGCCATGACGGGAGCTATTGCGCTTGTGGGTACCGGCTGCAGTCTATGGACATCGGAGACTCAGCCGATTGACGCTCCGCCGGCTGGCATCGAAACATCGCTGGGTGTAAGCACAGGCAAAGAGGGGGCGGCTGCCCAGACGACCCAGACCGCAAAAATGACCGTCTATGCGAAAGATCCGCAGGGCTATGTGGTTCCGGTCAGCTTGGATCTTCCCAAAACACAATCCGTCGCCAAAACGACTCTTGAATACATGGTAGCCGGCGGCCCCGGAGCTAGCCAGCTTCCTGCAGGCTTCAGCGCGCTGCTACCCGAAGGGACAACGCTTTCAGTAGATATTAAGGAAAAGACCGCAACCGTTAATTTCAATCAGGCGTTCAAAAAATACGAGGCCAAAGAAGAAAGAAAAATCATGGAGGGCGTTACATGGGCTTTGACGGGATTCTCCACGATTGACGCGGTTAAACTCAAATTGAACGGCCAGGAATTGAAAGAGATGCCGGTCGCCCGGACTCCGCTCGACGAGCCTTTGTCCCGTAAGCTGGGGATTAATCTGGAAATCCAGCAGGGAATCGATTATGGACAATCGACACCGGTCACGCTTTATTTCACGAATGGAACTGCAGATAAAGGCAAATATTATGTACCGGTAACCCGTCTGGTCAAACGGACGGATGATATCGCACGAACTGTCATGGAGGAGCTTGTTAAAGGACCGAATATCTCCAAAGGACTTCAGCCCGTGTTGAATGCATCTGCTCAAGTACTGGATGTGAAAAGCAGCTCGGACTCGGTCATGACGGTTAATTTCTCCGATAAACTGCTGGATGAGAATCTCAAAGCCCCTGCGGACGGCCTCCAGTCAGTGATCTTGTCCCTGACCGAGAACACCAAAGCGTCCCAGGTTCAAATTACGGTTAACGGAAACGCCAAAGTCGAGGCCACTGACGACCAGACTTACAGCAAACCGGTTGCCCGGCCGCTGCATTTGAATCCGAATCCGGAGAAGTTGTAAGCGTAGAAGCTGCGGATTCCGCTATCTGCATGAAACACGGGAGAGGCTGCTCTCCCTTTTTTTGTCTGAACTTGTGTGTGCTTTTGCCCGGCTCCTTTGCTACAATAGGAAGGATAGAAGTGGATACTGCACGAAAGATGCTGCGACCAAACAGGAGGAAACAAATAATGCGAGCCGATGGAAGACAGAATGACCAGCTAAGAGATATGAAAATTACGCCTCATTATATCAAACATGCCGAAGGATCGGTTCTCATAGAAGTTGGAGAGACGAAAGTCATTTGTACGGCAAGTATAGAAGAGCGAGTCCCTCCTTTTATGAAAGGACAAGGCAAAGGTTGGGTAACGGCCGAGTACTCGATGCTGCCCCGTGCGACCCAGGTGCGTAATCAGCGTGAGGCGGCAAGAGGCAAACTAGGCGGAAGGACGATGGAGATTCAGCGTTTAATCGGACGGGCCCTGCGTTCGGTTGTAAGTTTGGAAGCGCTCGGTGAGCGTTCGGTTACGCTGGACTGTGACGTGATCCAGGCGGATGGCGGTACACGGACGACTTCCATTACAGGAGCTTTCGTGGCTATGGCTCTGGCGATGCAGAAGCTGGTGGACAACGGCAAGCTGAAAAGTCTTCCGATTACGGACTATCTGGCATCCGTCAGTGTTGGAATCGTAGGCGGGCGCCCGCTGCTTGACTTAATGTACACCGAAGATTCCCAGGCCCATGTGGATATGAACGTCGTCATGACGGGGGACGGTAAATTCGTAGAGGTGCAGGGGACCGGAGAAGAGGCTTCTTTCTCGCGTGAAGAGCTCGACAGCCTGCTTGCTCTGGCAGAAGGCGGGATTGCCACAATGATCGAGGAGCAGCGTAAAGCACTGGGTCATGTGAGCGCGCTGATCGGAACGGGCGCACGTGCCTGAGGAGAGCGGCGGCGTAGTTGTTATCGCTACGCGCAACAAGGGCAAAGTTCGCGAATTTGCCCATTATTTTGCCCGCTACGGCAAGGAAGTGCGCAGTCTCGATGATTTCGATGCGATGCCCGAAATCATTGAGGACGGCGCGACTTTCGCCGACAACGCCCGGATCAAGGCGTCCATCATTGCCCGGCATCTGAATCTGCCGGTACTCGCGGACGATTCCGGACTGTGCGTAGACCTGCTCGGCGGGGACCCGGGCGTATACTCTGCCCGGTATGCCGGAGAGCACGCGTCAGATGCCGAGAACAACGCCAAGCTGCTCAGTGAGCTTGGCGCGATGGCTTCCGCTCAGGCGGGCGGGACAGCCGGCTATGCGAGCCTGACCCCTGTCGACAGCTTCACGGAGCCTGAGCAGCATGGCGGCAGCCCCGGCGGTGTTCATGGTAACCCCGTCCGTGTTGACGGTAACCCCGCTCGTGTTGACGGTAACCCCGTCCGCGTTGACGGTAACTCCGTCCGCGTTGACGGTAACCCTGCCCGTCTTGACGGTAACCCCGTCCGCGTTGACGGTAACCCTGCCGGCAAGGACATGGACGCAGCCCGCCAGGAAGACGGTTCCGGGTCCGGCGCTGCCGGTACCGGGCAAGCAGGCAGTGGCAGCGCCTCTGCTGTCACAGAGCCTGGGGAGCAGGACCCTGCTTTACTGAGTCCTGCCCGCTTCGTCTGCGCGCTGGCTCTGGTGGACCCGCTTCGCGGGGACACCTTGGAAGCGGAGGGCACATGCGAAGGGTTCGTGATCGCGGAGCCGCGAGGTGCAGGCGGCTTCGGATATGATCCTTTGTTCTATCTTACAGAACAAGGAATGACAATGGCTGAGCTTCCGCTGGAGGAGAAGAACCGTATCAGTCATAGAGCAGCGGCGCTTCAGCAGTTTTTTGAGAGCCATGCGACGAGGTTAATCTGATCTTATAGGGATACGGGTCTTTGGCTAGAGCAACCGGCTTCGCTTAACAAGCGAAGCCGGTTTTTTGTGTTTATAGAAGAAAGCTAACCACAACTGGCATTTCCAGATCATGGTTCTAGAGCGGATAGTGGATTCTGCTTCTTAACTACTTTTATGGAGCCACGATACAACGCACGATACAATACGCATGGTACAGCAGACACGATACAACACAAGGTACAACGCACATGGTACGGCAGACACGATACAACACAAGGTACAACGCACATGGTACGGCAGACACGATACAACACACGGTACAACGCACA
Organism: Paenibacillus lutrae; assembly: GCF_009757775.1. Lineage (GTDB taxonomy): Bacteria > Bacillota > Bacilli > Paenibacillales > NBRC-103111 > Paenibacillus_F > Paenibacillus_F lutrae. The sequence goes on along the minus strand of NZ_RHLK01000007.1, from coordinate 75,612 downwards.
TGGTACAGCAGACACGATACAACACACGGTACATCGCATGATACAACACATGATATAACACATGATTAAACACACACGATACAACAAACACACATGGTACGGCACACACGATTCATTACACGGTACATCGCACGATACAACACACATGATTCAACACACATGATTCAACACACAATACAACACACACGTTACATCACACGAAACATCACAGGAAACATCACAGGAAACATCACACGAAACACCACAGGAAACATCACACGAAACATCACACAATACAACACATGATACAGCACACCCGGTACGGCACACACGATTTATTACACGGTCATCGCACGATACAACACGCATCCAGCCTTTTTCGATCACTTGTCATTTTTTGTCCTTGTAGAGTGGACAAATTAAGAAAATGTCTTTACAAAGGTGGACATAACACAGGTATACTCTTCCCCGGGTAAAGCACTCACAGGAGACATTCACCTGATAAGGTGTAAAAATAACCTTTCCACGAAAGGAAAGGCTGGAGTCAATGATTCAGTTTCAGCATATACCTTAGCGTGTTGCCGACCCTTTTTACTGGGTCCGTTTGCGTAAGAACTTGGCTACCGGATGGACACCTTGTACTCGCGAAGCCAGGTATCCACCTGGATTAAATAAGCGAACATTTGAGGCCCCGACATCAGCTGGCCGAACCAGGGGAACTCGGCGGATTCGGCTCCCGGAGCCGCCATTGCCCGTAATTTCTCAGCATCTACGAAAGGGAGAAGAGGGGAACTGGAATCGCTGAGAATATCAAGAGCCCGCTGCTTGACCGCTGCCGAGTAGCTCGGATTGTGGGTTTTGGGGTATGGACTCTTCTTGCGGGTGAGCACATCTTCCGGAAGCACGCCGGCCAGCGCTTTGCGCAGAATACCTTTCTCGCGTTCTCCGGCTGTTTTAATGTCCCATGGAATGTTCCATACATACTCCACCAGCCTGTGATCGCAGAAGGGCACGCGGACTTCAAGTCCGACGGCCATGCTCATCCGGTCTTTGCGGTCAAGCAGGGTCGGCATGAAACGCGTAATGTTCAGATACGACATTTCGCGCATCCTATTCTCCTGCTGCGTCTCGCCAGCCTGCCGGGGCACCTCGGAGAGTGCCTGCTCATACCGGCTGCGCACATACTCTAAGGGCTTGATCCAGTCGGCGAAGTCCCTCGCCAGAATGCCCGCACGCTGAGGCAGTGACAGTGACCAGGGGAAGGTGTTCGCATTTAGAGCATCTTCGCGATGGAACCAGGGATACCCGCCGAAGATTTCATCGGCCGCTTCGCCGGATAGGGCTACCGTCGCATTGTTCTTAATTTCGCGGCAGAACAGGTACAGGGAACCGTCGACATCGGCCATGCCCGGCATATCACGGGCGAGTACGACCGACCGGAGTGATTCTACGAGCTCAGGCGTATCGAATTCGACATAGTGATGCTCCGTACCGAGATAATCGGACATGCGTTTGATCCACGGTGCGTCGGAATTCGGCTGGAACGCATTTTCTTTGAAATGCTTATCGTTATCCGCATAATCCACGGAATACGTATCCAGCGTGCCTTTGCCGCTGTCCCGGTAATGGTTGGCGGCCAGCGTGGTCAAGGCGCTGGAATCAAGCCCTCCGGATAGCAGGGTGCACACGGGAACGTCGGAGACGAGCTGGCGCCGGGCCGTATCCGTAAGCAGCTCCCGGATATGGACGGCCGTTTCCTCTACGCTTTCCGTGTGAGGACGGTTCTCCAGCTTCCAGTATGGCCGGACGGTCAGTCCGCTGCGGTCATACACCATATAATGGCCGGGCTTAAGCTCCGCCAGATTCCGGTAGATCCCGTGACCGGGCGTTCGTGCAGGTCCGATTGCAAACACTTCGGCGAGGCCTTCCGCGCCGACTTCGGCCTTCATATCGGGGTGGGCGAGAATGGCCTTCGGCTCAGAGCCGAACAGGAACACGCCGTTCAGCAGGCTGTAGAAGAGCGGCTTCACCCCCAGGCGGTCCCGGGCAAGAAACAGCGTCTGCTCCTGCTGGTCCCAGGCCGCAAACGCAAAAATGCCGTTCAGCCGGTCGACACAGCTGCGGCCCCACTCAACGAACGAGGCGAGCAGTACTTCGGTGTCACACGTGCTGCTGAATCTATGTCCCCGGTGTTCGAGTTCTTTGCGCAGCTCCACTGCGTTATACAGCTCTCCGTTGTAGACGATCGAATAGAGACGGTCGCCGTCTCTGCGGATCATAGGTTGCGCCCCGTTCTGGGGATCCATTACGCTGAGCCGGCGGTGGCCGAATGCACAGTGATGGGAAATCCAGGTGCCGGAAGCATCAGGTCCGCGATGCGTAAGAGTTTCTGTCATATTTTCGAGAATGGATGAGGAAGTGGTTAAGTCTTTACGCCAATCTATCCATCCTGTTATTCCGCACATGGAGTTCACCCTTTCGGTATACATTTCTAGGCAAGCGGGAGAAGAACGTTTATTGCGATGATTAAAGGGTATGCGGAGACAGAGCTGAAAATGTCTGTCCATCTGAACTCAGGAGCCTGGAAGATGGGATGGCTTAATCCGGTTTTGTTTCTTCGGAAATTTTGTTACAATAGGGGCTAGATAGAACGTATCCCTCTTCAAGCGTGAGCGGGAAATTATGTTAAAGGTGGACTGTTATTGATGAAACGTAGATACTCCCGGGCGCAGACCGATTATTTGGCGGCCAAGGAACACTTCCTTGCAGCAAGTCAGCAGGCTGATAAGAAATTAAACGATATGAGACAAAACGGTGCGGAAATCGGTCAGAAAGAAATGGAAGATGCGATTGAGCGCAGCGGTTTCCATAAAGCTTTCAATGAACTTCGTCAGGCGGAGAACCGTTTGATCGAATGGAGCCATTTCTCGATTAAGAATGAAGGCGAATTCAAGAACAATAAGGCCGCTTTTGAGAAGCTCTATCAAGAAGTGAAGACGAAGCCGGAATCGCGTGCCGTGCTGGTTGATATGGCTATGAGACTGGAAGCAATCGAATAATGCACTTATTTTTATCTGGGAAGGGCCCTTTCGCGGGCTCTTTTTTTCTGTGACAAAGGAATTCAAATCGAGCCTATAGGGGCATACTAAGACGGCTTCACTTACATTATATGCCGAGGAGGCGTGCGAAGATGGACAGTCATTTTATCTCCAAATTGCATGATACTCAGCTGAAAGCACAGCGCAATCAGAGGACCCATGGCAAGAAGCACCCGGAGAAAAGGCTCCCGAACAAACAGCATTGATTAAAACCAAGCGCGGTTTGAACAGGCTGGCTGCCGCAAAGCAGCCGGAGTAAGGACTCTTGGAATCCGGGCGGAGGTGATAAACATGGCGAAGGTTAAACAGACCAAAGGCAAAAAGTACGAGGTCAACGCGGAATTTGCCGAAGAGATGGAAGCCAAAAACGTCAAGCATGCAGCCCAGAACAATCCCAGTCAAGGGGTAGGAAAATAATGGTGAAGAACGAAGAAAGCCTGCTGCGTTTGCAGCGGGTTTTTTTGTGCGCGTGAAAATGGATATAGGCATATCAAGATGTAGTGTTGCGTAGTTAAGAAGCCGTATAAGCGGGAAACAGGGGGTTTTTACTTGAAAATGGAATGAAATGAAGGAAAAAAGCTATATAAGAGCTAATATCCAATTCAAAAAATAAATAAAGGAAAATTTCACCGGATAATATTGACAACCTGAAAGCGTATACATATACTAGGTTTAATTAGTTTGTTAGTCATTCTAACTAAGTAAGGCGGTGGTAGGCTTGTGAACGGCAAAGGAAAAACCGGCAATACGAAGCTGGTTAAACAGATGAATCGCGAAGGTATTCTGTATCAGCTGCGCCAGCACCCCCGCTTGTCGAGGGCTGAACTGTCGGTGCGTACAAAGCTCAGCAGGCCTTGTGTTTCATCGCTTGTGGATGAAATGATTCATGAAGGTCTGATTCATGAGGTGGGAGCGGGAGAGTCCAAGGGCGGACGTAAGCCGATTCTCCTTGAATATAATGTGCAGGCTTATACGGTTGTAGGCGCCGTGTTTGAAGGCAGTGAACTGGAAATGGCAATCGCCGATCTGAAGGGAGAGCTTTTGCATAGCGTGCATTCCCGCCTGAACCAGCCGGTTAACGGGGACTCCGCTCTGAGAGCGCTGGAGTTTAACCTGGATAAACTTTTGAAAAAAAGCGGTTTTGACCGGGACCGGGTCATAGGAATGGGCGTCGGACTGCCAGGGATTACGCAGAAGCGAAGCGGTACGGTGAGTTATGCTCCGAGTACAGGATGGATGAATCTGCCGGTCGGACGAGAAATTGAAGAGCGGCTGGGCATTCCCGTCATTCTGGATAACGACGTCAACATGATGACGCTCGGCGAGTTCTACGGCGGAGCAGGCTCCGGAGTTTCCAGTCTGGTGTATATGTATGTCGGAACCGGCATCGGTGCCGGTATTATCATCGACAAGCAGTTCTACAGGGGCAGCAAGGAGGCAGCCGGTGAAATCGGCTATATGCTGATCGGCAGCCAGCGCAGCCGTAAGCAGGACGGCTTCGGCTTATTCGAGAAAAATTACTCCGCAGCCGGGATTTGTGAGAAAGCCGCAGCACTAGGGCTGGTATTAGATGCGGAGCGCAGTGTTCTGCAGCAGTTGTACCAGCTGGATTTAAAGGGCAGCGAAGAGGCGCGGACGCTTCTCGAAGATGTCTATAGCAGCTGGGCTTCGGGTATAGCCAATACCGTCAGCGTACTCGACCCCGAGCTGCTCATTCTGAGCGGTGAAATGGTCAATCTGAGCGAGGAAGGTTTGCAGCGGATCCAACAGCTGCTAACCGAGTGGGTACCGGTTGTGCCCGAGATCCGGCTTGCCTTTCTAAGGAAGCGGGCCGGTTTGCTAGGCGCGGTTCACAGCGTGCTGGAAGCGTTTCCTTCTGCCCAGCCAGGCAGGTCGAACTGACTAACTGGAGCGGATTAAACGATATATTTTAGATTAGGGGGAGTTCAAGTGAAAAAGAAGTTGACCAAGTGGACCAGTTTAACCCTGATTGCGGCAATGGCTTTGGGATTATCGGCTTGCGGAGGCGGCGATACTAAGCCCGCAGCGGAAGGCGGCAGCGGGGCAGATGCAGGCGGATCTAAGAAACTCGTGATTTACACGGCCCGTGACAAGAACGTGGTGGATGAAATTCTGCCGAGATTCAAAGAGAAAAACCCGGGCATCGAAGTCGAAGTGATGACGATGGGAGCCCAGCAGGTGCTGGAGCGTATCCGCGGTGAGAAAACGAATCCCCAGGCAGACTTCTGGTGGGGAGGCACCCAGTCTTCTTTTATAACGGGGGCTGAAGAAGGGCTTCTGGAGACCTACAAGCCGACTTTCGCGGCAAATGTGGCGGCGGAGAACAAAGATGCCCAGGACCGCTGGTACGGGGAAATGCTTCTGCCGGAAGTCATTATGTACAACTCTCAAGCACTCAAGAAAGAAGATGCTCCTAAAGACTGGGATGAACTTCTGGATCCCAAATATAAAGATAAGCTGCTGATCCGCGGCGTGCTTGCGTCCGGTACGATGCGCACCATTTATTCTTCGATGATTTATCGTCAGGACCCGGCCGACCCTCAGAAAGGGTATGACTGGCTGAAGAAGCTGGATGCGAATACGAAAGAGTATACTCAAGACCCGACCAACCTTTATCTGAAACTGGCCCGTCAGGAAGGCACTTTGTCCCTGTGGAACTTACAGGATATTCTGATTCAAAAGGAAATGAAAAAACAGCCGTTTGACTATATTTATCCGGCCAGCGGCGCACCTATTCTAGTGGATGCCGTCGGGATCGTCAAAGGCGCCAAGAATATGGAGAACGCTAAGAAATTCTATGAGTTCCTGTTCGATAAAGACGAGCTGAAAAAGAAATCCGAGTCGTTGTTCCAGATCCCGACCCGGACGGATATTAACAAGGATGAGTTCCCGGCTTGGCTGAAAGGATTGGACACCAAACCGCTTCAGCTGGACTGGAAGGTTCTCGCTTCGAAAGAAAAAGAATGGATGCAGTATTGGGATGAGAACATCAAGGGGAAAAACAAGAAGTAAGCAAGCTTAAGCGGGTAGCATGAAAAACCGTCTTGGCACATAAGTAAAAGGTTTACGAGCGAATCGGGTGGGACAGCACCACCCGATCCTCTTTAAACCAAGTTTACAGATAAGTTTAGTATTATTAATTATATTAAATACTTTTAACTAAGTGACGGATAGCAGTAAAGGCTTAATTTTGGGGAGGGATTCCATTGATAGAAGTCAGGCTGGATAAAGTCAGCAAGCAATTTGGCGGAGCACGCGGAGTAGAAAATGTCGATATCCACATTAAACCCGGTGAATTCTTCACCTTTCTCGGACCGAGTGGCTGCGGCAAAACGACCACGCTGCGAATGATCGCCGGATTCTACTATCCGACGGAGGGACGCATTATGTTCGGTGAGAATAACGTGACGTTTACGCCTCCGAACAAGCGCAACACCGGAATGGTGTTCCAGAATTACGCTTTATTCCCGCATATGACGGTCTCTGAGAATATTGCTTTCGGTCTCCAAGTCCGCAAACAGTCCAAAGCGGAAATCAGAGAGAAGGTAGCGCGCGCCCAGAAGCTCGTTCATCTGGACGGCTACGGCGACCGCCGGATCGATCAGTTGTCCGGCGGACAGCAGCAGCGCGTTGCGCTGGCACGCGCTTTGGTGATCGAACCGAATATTCTCCTCCTGGATGAACCGCTGTCGAATCTGGATGCCAAACTGAGGGAAGAAACGCGCTTAGAGATTAAGCGCCTGCAGCTCGAACTCGGCATAACCACGATCTACGTTACACATGACCAGGCGGAAGCCATGTCGATGTCCGACCGGATTATGGTCATGAAGGATGGCGTCGTACAGCAGGTCGGCACGCCTCATGATATTTACAACAAGCCGCTCAACCGCTTCGTTGCTTCTTTTATCGGTGAATCGAACCTGTGGGAAGGAACGGTCGAGCGTGTCGAAGGCGGCACCGTCCACGTCCGCACCGGCTCTGGAAGTCTGGTTACAGGCTTCGCGGAGAATGCATCGCCGGAGTGCCGTCTGTCCGTGGGAGGTCAGGTGACGGTGTCTGTCCGGCCTGAATCGATCCGCGAAGCACGGGCCGAAGAACGGGGACAAGAGAATGTCTTGGCCGCCAAGGTAGTCATGTCCGAATTTACGGGCGTCAGCGTCAATTATGTCGCGCAGATTGGCAGTATGCCGATCAAAGCGATGTTTATCGGGCCGGGTCAGCGTATGCGAGGCCGGGATGAAGATATTCTGTTTGCGATTCCGAAGGAAAGCGTCTATTTCGTAGAGTAAAGGAGGATGAGCTGTGCAAACGAATAAGCAGACTAAACGGCCGCCGGTCATCCGTCCGAACAGCCGGTGGACATCCATGACAACGTCACCGAAATTTGTTTACGTCCTCATTGCACCTTTATTTCTGATTCTGCTTGCTTATGTCATTTATCCGTTCTTCCAGACTTTCCTGCAGAGTGTGAAAATGGAAGGGATCTTCTCTGTCAAAAATTATGCCAGGTTTTTCAGTCTGGAGCATACCTCTAATCTGGAAGCCTTATGGAACAGTGTGTACATTTCGATCTTGAGTGTAATTTCCTGCGGTATCGTAGGAGTTACGATGGCGTTCCTGCTGGAGCGGTACGAGTTTCCCGGACGCAAAATTTTGTCCGTGCTGGCTATCGTTCCTATGGCACTGCCTCCGCTGATTGGCGTTTTGTCCTTTTCCTTCTTGTATGGAGACAGCGGGATCTTCCCCCGGGCGCTGCAGAAGCTGTTCGAGCTGGATCATGCGCCTTTTGCCCTGAAAGGAATATGGGGTGTTATTGTGGTTCACACGTTCACGATGTACACCTATTTCTATATGACGGCATCCTCGGCGATCAAAGGACTGGACCCTTCGCTGGAAGAAGCGGCCGCTAATCTCGGAGCGGGAAGAATCCTCATCTGGAGGAGAGTCATTCTGCCGATGCTGACCCCGGCGATCATTGCGGCTTCCCTGCTGGTGTTCATGATCTCGATGGCTTCGTATACGGCGCCGCTGGTCTTCGGAATTGACCGGACGATGACCATGCAGATCTATTTGTCCCGGACAAACGGCGATCTGGATATGGCGGCGACCCAATCTACGCTGCTGTCGATCGTGTCGATCGTGTTCCTTATCGCGATGCGCTGGTATCAGAATGCGCGTAATTATCAGAACATGAGCAAAGGCGTCAGCGTTCACCGGACGGAGGTCAAAAGCAAGGCCGGTAAATACACGACCATGGTGCTTTCTTTCATCGCTACGATTGTTCTGATGCTGCCGATTCTCGTTATCGTGCTGCTCTCCTTCTCGGAGGACAGCACCTGGACGGTCCAGGTCCTGCCGCCTGAATATACATTCCAGCACTATATCGATTTGTTTACGGATAAGAAAACATGGCGCCCGATTGTAAACAGCTTCCAGATGAGCATCGTGGCCACGATTGGGAACCTTCTCTTCGGTGTTGCTGCGGCTTACGCCATGGTACGCATGAAATTCAAAGGTAAAACGATGCTGGACATCCTGATTATGCTTCCGTGGGCACTGCCCGGTACAGTCGTCGCGGTGAATCTGATCACCGCGTTCAGCGAACCGAACGTGTTCTCGTTCAATCAGGTGCTGATCGGCAGCTTCTGGATTCTGCCGCTCGCCTATTTCGTCCGTCATCTGCCGCTGATTTTCCGGTCGACTTCCTCGACCCTGATGCAGATGGACAGTTCCGTTGAGGAGGCGGCGCGTAACCTTGGCGCCTCCTGGTGGTACAGCTTCCGGCGGATCGTCTTTCCGATGGCACTCAGCGGCATCCTGGCAGGTACGCTGCTGGCTCTGGTGGAAGGGCTGGGGGAATTCGTCGCTTCCATTCTTTTGTACACGAGTAACACGACACCAATGTCGGTTGAAATATTCCAGCGGATGTACGCTTTTGAATTCGGTACAGCTTGCGCTTACGGCGTCCTGCAGATTGTGATGATTATTCTCGTTCTCTTTGTTTCCCGGAAGCTGACCGGCGGCAATGCCGGATCGGCGATCTGACCCACGCCTACCGTTCATTATCGGGGCGGGCGTCATGTTCATACGGGACGAACGCCTGCCCCGATGCTGATAAAGGCAGGAGAGGATTCTATTCCTGCCGCCACTTTTGCGTCAAGGAGGAGAAGCGATTGAATCGAACAAATGCAAGCAGATGGATGAAGAAATGGGTGACAGCAGTAGTCTCTGTGACGGTTGTAGGAACACTTGCCGTGCCGGCGCTCCCGCAACCCGCAGCAGCCGACAGGGGAGTCGTCGACCTGTGGAAATCGATCAAGCCGCTTACCACAGTCGCCAGTGCCATGAATACGGGGGCGCACCCCGATGACGAGCACAGTGCTGCACTTGCGTATGTCTCTCTCGGACAGGGTGTAGACACCTACAGTGTCATCGCCAACCGCGGAGAAGGCGGGCAGAACGAAATCGGCAGCGAACTCGGCAATGCACTGGGCATCATACGTACCCGCGAACTGCAGGAAGCCTCCAAGATTACGAATGTTACCTTAGCGAATCTCAGCACCAAGCTTGACGATGCGATTTATGATTTCGGTTTCTCCAAAAGTCCTGAAGAAACGCTTAAGAAATGGGGCGAAACGACCGCGTATCAGCGGTTGATCCGTGAAATCCGTGAGAAGAGGCCGGACGTGCTCATCCCGGCATTCCTGAACGAAGAGTCTACCCACGGCCATCACCGGGCTATCAACGTACTGACCGTCCGAGCGTTTAAAGATGCGGGCAATCCGGCTATTTTTCCGGAGCAATTGAAAGAAGGGCTGGCAGTCTGGCAGCCGAAGAAGCTGTATTTGCCCGCCAACGATAAAGACTACAGCGTAGCTCTGCCGACAGGCGACTACAGTGAAATCTATGGCGCATCTTATGTGCAGCTGGGTGAAGAGTCCCGCTTTATGCATAAGAGCCAGGGAATGGGGCGCCATGTAGATGAAGGCCCCAAAGACGCTTACTATAAGCTGGCCGGCTTAAATGGAGCGGAGAGCAGCAAGGAAGCCCAATCGGAATCCTTCTTCAAAGGCATTTCCTTTACCTTTGCGGATTTGGCTCAGGAGCTGGATACCAAAGGCAAAGACAACAAAATCGTAAAGGACCTCAAAGCACTCCAGAAGGATGCGGATGAAGTCGTCGCGGCCTATCCGAACTTCGTCAAAGTAGCCCGTGAGGTTCATGAAATGAAAGCGGATGTAAGAGCGGCTATCGGTAATGTGCAGAAGTCTTCGCTCGAAGCTTCCGTCAAAACGGATCTGCTCCACAGATTGAGCGTCAAGACGGGACAACTGGATAAAGCCAGCCAGGAAGCGTCTTCCGTTACCGTAAAGGTCAAACCCGAGACCGGAGAACTGGTTGCCGGACAGAAGGTGAAAGTAGCCGTAACCGCGCACAGCGGCGGCCGTGTAGGCCTGTCGGATCTTGCACTCAAACTGAATGTTCCGGATGGATGGACAGCTAAACCTGCCGGAGAAGTCACCTTTAAAAAGCTGGGCTACAACGAAACCGCCAAGGCGGAATATGAAGTAACGGTTCCGGCTAAATCCGCTGACTTCAATCCGTATGCCCCGCCGCTCCTCAGCGCTGACGTTACATACACAGCCTATGGCACTCAGGCAGCGGTACATGCGTCTGCGGATAATGCCGTTGCGGTTCTTCCGGCAACATCCTTGACTTTGAGCCCGGAAGCGGCTGTGTTTAACACTCTTAAGCCTGAAGAGGCCGTCTCAGTCAAAGTAACCGCGCGCAGCTATGCTCCCGGAGCATCGAAAACAACGGTTTCGCTCCAAGCTCCCGAGGGCTGGACGGTCGAGCCTGCTTCCCGGGAAGTAAGCTTTGCGGCCAAGAATGAAACGAAAGCGATTGAATTCAGCGTTAAAGCGCCTAAAACCGTGAAACCCGGCAAAGTTAACATTGCTGCGGTTGCCAAGGAGAACGGGACCGATAGCAGCCGTACCGTCCAGGTAATCACGTATCCGCATCTTGGCACGACTTATTATGTGAAACCGGCGAACCTCGCCATCGAAGCTTTTGACCTCAATGTGGCCAAAGATCTTAAAGTCGGTTATGTATCAAGCGGCTTTGATAACATTGATGCCGTGCTGCGCCAGGTGGGCATTAACGTAACGAATCTTGATGCCAAAGCCATCCAATTCGGAGACCTGTCGCAGTACGACACGATAGTTCTGGGCATCCGGGCGTATGCATTCCGGCCGGAGTTGATTCCAAGCAATCAGCGCCTGCTCGATTACGCGAAGAATGGCGGGAATCTGGTTGTGCAGTACCACAAGCCGGAGGATAAATGGTCGCCGGATCTGGCACCGTATCCGATCAAGATCGGCACCCCGCTTATCCAGTGGAGGGTGACCGACGAGAATTCCAAGGTCACGATGCTCGCGCCGGAACATCCTATTTTCAACACGCCGAACAAAATTACGGATGCCGACTGGCAGAACTGGATTCAGGACCGTTCGGCTTACAATCCGGCTGAATGGGGCAAGGAGTATACCGAACTCATCTCTAACGGAGATCCGGGTGAGAAAGAATTTACAGGCACGTTCCTGTCCGCGAATTACGGCAAAGGGACGTACACGTACAGCTCGCTCGTCTGGTATCGTGAAATGCCGAGTCTGGTTCCGGGCTCCATCCGGATGTTCGTCAACATGATCAGCTTGAAGCAGTAAGACTGTCCCGCAGATTCAGCGGGTTTGGAGTATCTATTTTGGAATCTTTATTATAGAAGGAAAAAATCAGAACGGGAGGATCTTCCGATCCTCCTTTCTAGTCTAAAAAGAGGTGAGGGTCATGCTGGCCGGAGAAGTACATGGACGCGATGCGAAGAAGCAGTTCGGGGAAGCGGCATTTGCCGTCGTCCCGTTCGGAAGCCTGGAATACCACGGGCCGCACTCTCCGCTTGGCACAGATCTTTATCTGGCACAGGGCTTTGCCCAAAGGATTGATCCGAGTCTAAAACCGCTTATATATCCGGCAGTGCCTTACAGCGCATGTCCGGGCAAGACCAGCTCCTATCCGGGAACCATCACCATCGATCTTCCGGTTTTTCACCGGTATCTGGAGGCTGTGCTGGACGGTATATGCCGCTGTGGAATTCAACGGATTGTACTCCTGAACGCCCATGACGGCAATATGGGTGCCGCCCGTACTGCTGCGGAACAAGTAACGGCCCGCTGGAAAGATGCAAGCTTTCTCCTGATCAACTGGTGGCAGATGGCTGCCGTGGATGCTCCGGAAAAGCTCGGATTTTTTCAAGGGACTACAGGAAGAGGTCATGGAGGCCCCTATGAAATGTCCGCTCTCAAAGCTTTGCGCCCCGATCTGGTAGAAGTCCGCAAGGGAGATCGTGAACTTACCCCGCCGGATGCTTTGTCCGAGTTGCCCTATGTTCTGGTAGAAGGAACCCCCCGGGGCTGGGACGGCTATACGGGAAATATTCAACAGATCTCGCTGGAGACCGGGGAATGGATTGCCGCAGAGGTGACAGCGAATATGAACAGGCTCATTGCAAGCTGGCTGTCCAGTCAAGATATAACGGAGTCAGGAGATTCTTAGAAAAAAATCATATGGGAGGATGGACAACATGAGAAGCCGTGACCAGATTTTACAGGAGGAAGGCGGTCTATTTCCGGGCCTTACCTATACAGAGGCGGTACTGAAACCGGCTTTTAATGAAGCGAAAACAAGCTTGCTCCCGCCGATGATGGCGATCAACAAAGCACATCTCATCATGCTCAAGGATCAGGGACTTGTTACCAGTGAACAAGCCAAGCAAATAGGGAGTGCGATCCGCGGACTGGATTTGGAGAAACTCCGCCAGTGTGAATACACCGGGCAGTTTGAGGATTTATTTTTCCAGGTGGAAAGTGAATTGCTGGAAGCGGCTGGAGACATTGCTGGGAATTTACATCTGGCCCGCAGCCGTAACGATATGGGAATAGCCATCTACCGGATCGTGCTCCGGGAGAAGCTTCAGACAACGATCCGGGGAGGTCTGGCGCTCAAAAGCCAACTGCTGACATTTGCCGAGGAGCATGCGGACACACTGATGATCGGCTATACGCACACCCAGCAGGCGCAGCCGACCACACTGGCCCACTATATCATGGCCGTAGCTGATTCGCTGGACCGCGATATCCGCCGCCTGCAGGCGGCTTACGCGAACTGCAACCGCAGCAGCATGGGAGCGGCGGCGCTGACGACATCGGGATTCAAGATATCCCGCGAGAGAATACAGGAACTGCTCGGCTTTGACGAGCTGGTGTATAATTCCTATGACGCCATCGGAGGTGCCGATTACGTCGGTGAAATCGCAGCAGCCGTGCAGCTTGCGGGGATTAACCTCGGGCGCGCTTCGCAGGATTTCCTCCTGTGGTGCACACAGGAGTTCGGCGTGCTGCGGGTAGCCGATCCCTACGTGCAAATCTCCTCGATCATGCCGCAAAAGCGCAATCCGGTATCTTTTGAACACATGCGCTCGCTCCTGTCCAGCTGCGTAGGAAATACGCAGACAGTGCTCACGATGATGCACAATACTCCGTTCGGAGATATCGTGGATACCGAAGATGACATGCAGCCTTATGCCTGGAAGGCGCTGGCCGTACTGGATCAAATGTACCGTCTCCTATCCTGCGTCATCGGTACACTCGATGTGAATAAAGAAGTGCTGCGCAAGCGGACAGAAGCCAGCTTCGCTACCGTTACGGAGCTGGCCGATACGCTCGTCCGCACCGATCAGCTCTCGTTCCGCAAATCGCACCACATCGTCAGCGGTGTTGTGAAGCGTGCGCTGGCCGAAGGACTTGCTGCCAACGAAATCCCTCTGGAGCTGGTGAACGAGGTAGCTCTGGAAGTTATCGGGCGCAAGCTGCTGATTACTCCTGAAGAATTCCGTAGTTCACTGGACCCTGTTTACTTCGTGAATATCCGCACCCTGCCGGGTGGTCCGGCTCCGGAAGAGATCCGCCGCACGATAGCGGACCGCAGAGCGCGCCAGCACGAGCAGGAGACATGGTTGTCCGCTGCGCAGAAGCGGACAACGGGCGCACTTGCCAATCTGGACGCCGAGCTCGAAGGCTGGAGCGCGGGCCAATGACGGGGCCTGCGATTCCGCTGCTCGCCGTAGACGGCGGCGGGACGAAGTGTCTGGCGGTTTTTACGGATGAGGAAGGGACCGTTATCGGAACCGGAAGATCAGGGTCGGTGAATTATCAGACGACCTCAGCAGAATCGGCTGCCAAGGAACTTGTACGGGCTATACATGCCGCGAGGCAGGAACTGCAATCCTCCGGGAAAGACGAATTGCAAGACGGGGTCGTGCAGGCGGGCACCCGGCAGACTGAAGGGGAGGGAGCCTCGGGCGCTCAGGGTAAACCGGCCAATCCGGCCGATCCGGCTGAGGAATTGCAGCCGCTTGAGGTCGCCTGCGCCGTATTCGGAATGGCAGGACTGGACACGGAGCATGATCGCGAGATGATTGAATCCTTCGTAAAGGAAGCTCTTGTGAAGGCAGGCATTACGGCCCGGCGGATCGTCATCGAGAATGACGGACTGGCTGCGCTGCTTGGAGCTACTGACGGCCGGCCCGGCATTCTGCTGATCGCCGGCACAGGCTCGATCGTATACGGGATTAACGATTACGGCAGGAGTGCCCGGGCAGGCGGATGGGGGTACCGCGTCGGAGACGAGGGCAGCGGCTACTGGATCGGCAAGCAGGCCCTTATTGCCGTGCTGAGGTCGCTTGACGGCCGCCAGGGGCCTACGGCGCTTACGGACGCGGTGATGCCCTTCCTGGGTCTTCGCAGTGAAGAAGAGCTGTACAACTGGGTGTATTCCGCCGAATACCGGGTGGATACAGTTGCCAGACTGGCCCGGCTGGTGAGCGAAGCCGAGCAGGAGGGAGATCCGGCGGCCCGGTCGATTCTGGAAGCCGGCGCGGAAGAATTGTTCCACGCCGCCCGAGCGGTCATCGAACGGCTGGATATGAGAGCAATACCTTTTACACTTATTCTTCAGGGAGGCGTCCTTCAGAATAACATGTTTATGCGCAGCAGATTGACGAACCAATTGCAGGATTTTGCCCCTTCATGTAATCTGGAAGAAGTCAAAAGAGAACCGATTTACGGCGTGATCACGCAGGGCCTCAGTCTGCTGCCGTAGCTCGGGAGATAGAAGGGTGGTTCCGTCATGAGGAAAACGTTGCTCTTTATTTTTGCACATCCGGATGATGAATCCTTTGCCTGCGGAGGCACAATGGCCAAATACGCAGACCAGGGGCATGCCGTCCATCTCGTATGCGCTACATCCGGCTGCAAAGGAAAGACCGGCGGGTACACGTTTACCTGCCGGGAGGAAGTTGCCCGTTTCCGGGAAAGTGAACTTCAGCTGGCAGCCGGCGTGCTCGGTCTTCAGGAGGTTTGCTTCTGCCGTTACCCGGACGGAGGTCTGGCTGAGGTCGATGAAGATGAGCTGGCTTCGCATATAGCGGATCTCATCTTGAAGCTTCAGCCGCAGCTCATCGTAACGTTTCCCCCGGACGGAGTAACCGGACACCCGGATCACATTGCCGTCTCGAAAGCGGTGCTGGCTGCGGCAATCCGGACCGAAAGCAGCCTGGAGACCGCGCCGGATCTGTACTATGTCTCCATTCCGAATTATTATGACCACTGCGGAGACTATGGTCCGTCCGAACGTTGTCCGATTACGGCACGCGTAGACATTTCGGAATTCCGCAGCCGTAAAGGAAAGGCGCTTCAAGCGCATAAAAGCCAGGTTTTTTCGGTCAACCGGGCCTACCCGGGCGTGATGAACGGAGATTACTCCGTGATTGGAAGCTGCGAATACTTCACCCTGGTGCGCCGGCACGGGCAGCCTGTCGGCCATAATGGCTGTGCCGGTGAAATTCCGGAAATCGATCTGGTCTGATCCTTCAGCGGATTCGGCGGTTCCTAACCCCAGTTCTCCCAGTGATTTAAGGAGAATTGGGGTTGTTTGCTGTATGTTTTGCACATTGCTGTGCGCATTGCTTTGATTTCCTTGGCTTAATCCGGTACACTTAGGGATAAACTTTATGGAACTCACGGACGAGGTTCAAACAAAATCAGCCGGTTCCGGACCGGCTCTGAGGTGGATTACTTGACTCATTCTTATAATAATGTCGTACTGTTCCCCAAAACATCGGCCGCTTACGAGAAGCAGATGACGCTTATGCTGGAACAGGAAAATTACGAAGAGGCTGCCCGCCTGCTCCGCTATCTTTTACAATTTTCGCGTGACGATTCGGACAAACAGGCCCAGTGGAGGGCACTTCTTCAATGGCTGGAAACCATGTTTCCCGAAACGATTTTCGAAGATGGATTAAAGGCGGACGACGAAGACCTCGAATTAACCGAAGAAGATCTTATGAGACAATCCGTATCCGATAAATCAGCGGAAGGCCGTCAATATGTCGGCCGGCTTCTTGATATGCTTGAGGACAGGCAAGATATGGAACGCCAGATGATCGCACTGGAACAGCTTGCTTATGCGGATGATCCGCGGATCGACGAGTTTCTCAAAGAGTGGCTGCACACGGCGGAGAATCACCCGTTCATTCAGTTCCGCGCCCTCCAAGTGCTTAAACAGCGGGAAGTTAAGGGCCCTGCCGTCCTTGCTCGCAAGGGTGACAAAATGGTGATCCGGATCGAAGACACTCCGCTTAAACTCGAAGAATTTCCGGAGAAGATCCGGGAGATGCTGTACCGGGTTCAGCAGCTCAGCGAAAACGACCAGCCGGATTTCGGCTTTTTTGCGGAGCAGACTTGGCTGGAATTCCTGAAGACGGTCTACGGAACCGAGGTTTACGCTGCCATGAGCGCCTCGACCGAGGAAGAGGTAGACGCATGGGCCTGCGCGCTGCATGGGGTTCTGCTTCAGACGTTGTACGGGGAAGCAGGCCGTGAAGAGCTTCTTGAACAATATGGAATTACGGCCGGAACGGTCGGCAAATGGACAGAAGCTTACGGCTGTCTCCACTCTTTTATGCGGACATTTTTCACAGGAAGTTAAAAATCGGCGATTCATTCGATTCTCTTGAAAAGACAAGGTTTTGTGTTATACTAGAATGGTTATAATGGCCGGTAAAAGGGTTTTTCTGCATTTTGCAAGGTCAGAACGTGAAAAAATACTTGTCAGGGTACATTTTTGGAGGGGAAAGCATAAAATGAAAGCAAGCTGGGAAAAAATAGAGAAGAACACTGCCGTTCTTGATATCGAAGTGGAAGCGGAGCAAGTTGCAGAAGCACTCGATAGAGCATTTAAGAAAATCGTATCGAAAGTAAACGTTCCGGGATTCCGTAAAGGTAAAGTGCCCCGTTCTATTTTCGAGAAGCGTTTTGGCGTTGAAAGCTTGTACCAGGACGCACTGGACATCATTCTGCCAGAAGCTTACATGCAAGCTGTGCAAGAAACGGGCATCGAGCCTGTTGACCGTCCGGAAGTGGACGTAGAACAATTCGGCAAAGGCCAAACTTTGAAATTCAAAGCGAAAGTAGCCCTGAAGCCTGAAGTGGAACTTGGCGAATACAAAGGCCTGGCTGTTCCTGCTGTCGACAGCACTGTATCTTCGCAGGAAATCGACGAAGAACTGGAACGCCTGCAGCAAAGACACGCTGAGCTCGTTGTTGTTGAAGAAGGCGCAGCTGAGAACGGCGACATCACGATCATTGACTTTGAAGGTTTCGTGAACGGTGAAGCATTCGAAGGCGGCAAAGCGGAGAAGTACTCTCTTGAACTGGGATCCAACAGCTTCATCCCTGGTTTCGAAGAGCAGGTTGTCGGGATGGTTAAAGACGAAGAGAAAGACATCGAAGTCAACTTCCCGGAAGAATACCACTCCGAAGAGCTTAAAGGTCAAGCGGCTTCTTTCAAAGTTAAGCTGCATGACATCAAACGCAAGAACCTGCCTGCACTTGACGATGAGTTTGCTAAAGACGTTAGCGAATTCGATACGCTTGAAGAGTACAAGCAGGATATCGCGAAGAGCCTGGAAGAGAAGAAGAAACAGGATGCAGAAGTGGGACGCGAAACGGCTGTTGTCGAGAAAGCCGCTGCTAATGCGAACGTTGAAATTCCGGCTTCCATGATCGAAACTGAACTCGATCAGATGGTAGGCGAGTTCGAAAGACGCCTTCGCATGCAAGGCATGACACTCGACCTGTACTTCCAATTCTCCGGCCAAAACGTGGACGTGCTCAAATCTCAAATGAGAGAAGATGCAGAGAAACGCGTTCGCAACAACCTGGTTCTTGAAGCCATTGCTGCAGCTGAGAAAATCGAAGCATCCGATGAAGATGTGGATGCTGAACTTGCACGTCTTGCTGAGCAGTACCAGAAGACTGTTGAAGAGCTGAAATCAATCTTTGAAGCTAATGGCAGCCTCGAAGGCATCAAGCAAGATCTGGCTGTTCGCAAAACGGTTGACTTCTTGCTAGCTAACAGCACAGAAGAGAAAGAAAAAGCGGCAAAGAAAGAACCAAAAGCAAAAAAAGCAGCAAAAGAGGAAGCTAAGGAAGAAGCGGCTGAGTAATCTCTCCTTTTTAAACACCTTATGAACTCGACAAAAGCTGTATAATAGGACACATACAGGGCACGTACTCCAAAGCGTGCCTTTGTTTTACCCGGAAACAGGCAAAGAAACAAATTTGCAACGCGCCTGTCCCAAATATGACTTTACCTTTCAAACATGATAAAATGGAAGGTAAGTACCCCGCAAAGGAGTTGGTCCAATGAGTCTTATCCCTATGGTTGTGGAGCAAGAAGCCCGTGGTGAGCGTTCTTACGACATCTATTCTCGCCTGCTCAAAGACCGGATTATCTTTATCGGCAGCGCGATTGATGATGACGTGGCTAACCTGGTCATTGCCCAACTGCTGTTTTTACAGGCGCAGGACGCTGAGAAAGATATTCACGTATACATTAATTCTCCGGGTGGGTCTGTAACGGCCGGTCTCGGAATTTACGATACGATGCAGCACATCAAACCGGATGTGTCGACGATCTGCGTCGGCATGGCAGCAAGCATGGGTTCCCTGCTGCTGACCGCCGGTGCGAAGGGCAAGCGTTTTTCGCTTCCTAACAGCGAAGTAATGATTCACCAGCCGCTTGGCGGTGTAAGAGGTCAAGCCGCGGATATCAAAATCCATGCGGATTGGATCATCAAGACGAAGCAGAAGCTCAACGATATTTACGTGAAACATACCGGTCAACCGTACGATAAAATCGATCGTGATACGGATCGTGATAATTTCATGAGCGCAGAAGACGCGAAAGCTTACGGTCTGATCGACGAGGTCATCACTCGAAGCGACCTGAAATCATAAAGGAGTGATCCAATGTTTAAATTCAACGATGAAAAAGGTCAGTTGAAATGTTCTTTCTGCGGAAAGTCCCAAGATCAGGTTCGCAAGCTCGTTGCCGGCCCGGGAGTCTACATTTGCGATGAGTGTATCGAATTGTGCACGGAAATCGTTGAAGAAGAGCTCGGCCATGAAGAAGAGCTGGATCTGAAGGACATTCCGAAACCGAAAGAAATCTGCACCATTTTGGATCAATATGTAATCGGCCAGGATCAGGCGAAAAAATCGCTCTCCGTCGCTGTTTACAATCACTATAAGCGCATCAATTCCCAAAGCAAGATTGAAGATGTCGAGCTTCAAAAGAGTAACATTATCCTCGTGGGTCCTACCGGTAGCGGTAAGACGCTTCTGGCTCAAACCCTTGCGAAGATTCTGAATGTTCCTTTTGCGATTGCGGATGCGACTTCCTTGACCGAAGCCGGTTATGTGGGCGAGGACGTGGAGAACATCTTGCTCAAGCTTATTCAAGCGGCGGATTATGACGTGGAGAAAGCGGAACGCGGCATTATTTATATCGATGAAATCGATAAAGTGGCGCGCAAATCCGAGAACCCGTCCATCACACGTGACGTTTCGGGCGAAGGCGTGCAGCAGGCACTCCTCAAAATTCTTGAAGGCACGGTAGCTTCTGTTCCTCCGCAAGGCGGACGCAAGCACCCTCATCAAGAATTTATCCAGATCGATACGACGAACATTCTGTTCGTGTGCGGTGGCGCCTTTGACGGATTAGAGCAAATCATCAAACGCAGAATTGGTAAGAAAGTCATCGGTTTCAGCTCAGACGGTCTCAAAACCGACCTGAAGCCGGGCGAATACTTGTCCATGGTTCTGCCGGAAGATTTGTTGAAATTCGGTCTTATTCCGGAATTCGTAGGCCGTCTGCCAGTTGTCTCCACTTTGGAGCCTTTGGATGAAGCTGCGCTTGTCCGTATTCTGACCGAGCCTAAGAATGCGCTTGTGAAGCAGTATCAGAAGCTGCTTGAGATGGATAATGTCAAGCTTGAGTTTGATGCTGAATCACTGGACGCTATCGCTAAGGAAGCCATCAAACGTAACACGGGCGCACGTGGACTGCGTGCCATCATAGAGAGCATTATGCTTGATGTCATGTTCGATGTTCCAACCCGTACCGATGTAACGAACTGCATGGTTACGAAAGATTCCGTTCAGAACAAGCTGTCACCTGTATTGTCCTCGAATGAAGGTCAATCTGATAACAAAAAAGAAGAAAGCGCCTGATTGGAAGTCCGTTTCCATAATCGGCTGCTCATACTATAAAGGTACCGACAGCCTCCAAGCTGCCCGGCTCTGGCTGCCCGCTTCATAATAGAGGCCGGGATAGCCGGCTGTGCGGTTCTGGAGGATGTTTGGTTCATGGGAGAGAAGACACGCATGTTTCACAGAAAGGATACGAGACCGGTACGCGTCGGAGATTTGACAATCGGCGGCAGTGATGAGGTTATCATTCAGAGTATGTGTACGACGAAAACGGCGGACGTGAAAGCAACCGTGGCGGAGATCCACCGTCTGGAAGAAGCCGGATGCCAGCTCGTTCGCGTGACCGTCAACAATAAAGAAGCCGCGGAGGCTGTCAAGGAAATCAAGAAGCAAATTCATATTCCGTTGGTTTCGGATATTCACTTCGATCATCGGCTTGCTCTGTCTGCCATTGAGAACGGGATTGATAAAGTAAGAATTAACCCGGGCAACATCGGCCGCAGAGAGAAAGTCGAAGCGGTTGTGAAAGCCTGTAAAGAACGCGGGATTCCAATCCGTATCGGAGTGAATGCAGGTTCCCTTGAGAATCATCTGCTGGAGAAGTACGGTTACCCGACTCCTGAAGCGATGGTGGAGAGCGCATTGTTCCACATTGGTATCCTGGAGGAGCTCGATTTCCATGATATCATTGTGTCTCTGAAAGCATCCGACGTGCCGATGGCTATAGCGGCTTACTCGCAAGCGGCTCAGGCTTTCAACTATCCCCTGCATTTGGGGATTACGGAAGCAGGCACGCTTTTCTCGGGTACCGTCAAAAGCGCGGCAGGCCTAGGAGCGCTGCTGAGCATGGGCATCGGTTCCACGATGCGTATTTCACTCAGTGCCGATCCTGTAGAAGAAGTAAAGGTAGCGCGTGAGCTCCTTAAGTCCTTCGGACTTATTACGAACGCAGCAACCTTGGTATCTTGTCCGACTTGCGGACGTCTGGATATCGACTTGTTCTCCATTGCCAATGAAGTGGAAGCTTACATTGCGAATATCAAAGTGCCGATCAAAGTTTCGGTGCTCGGTTGTGCCGTTAACGGCCCGGGCGAAGCGCGTGAAGCCGATATCGGAATCGCGGGAGCAAGAGGGGAAGGGCTGCTTTTCCGTTACGGGGAAATGGTCCGCAAAATTCCTGAAGCCGAACTGCTCAGCGAGCTGAAGAAAGAAATCGACCATATCGTGGTGGAATATGAACGGACCGGGGAAATTCCGGGACGTAAAGAGCATCAGGCACGCCATGGTATGCCGATCACTTAACCCTTGCAAGAGGCGACGCAAAAAGTCACGATTCAGTGTTCTGAATCGTGACTTTTTTGCGTGCTTGGAAGGGTCCCGCTCTGGGTAAGGTAGGAGGTAACGCCATCACGGATCCCGTGAGCAATTTGCCGTTGGCCTGTAGGGTCAGTCATCCGGGTGCGGTCTTCGACATTCGTGATGAAGCCGACCTCTATGATGACGGAAGGGCATTTCGTTCTTTTTAGTAAATAATAAGTTTTACCCACCATAGGCATAAACGAGGTCCGGGTAGTACTGTTAAGGTGTTCTTGCAGCTGCGTTGCCAGTAATAAACTGCCGGGGTTATTCTGGTGGAGAACAATAGGCCCTTTCTTGGACCGGTTTAACGCGGAATTAACGTGCAGGGAGATAAGAATTTTGGGCTTAATGTCATTGGCCATCTGCATCCGCTGAGCAAGATCACGAATATGGCGGCTGCGGGTATTCAGCCATTTGTTATCATCGCTGAGAGCATAGTCTTTATCCCGGTTTAGAACGACGCGGTACCCTTGTTGAGTGAGGGCCGTATACGTCTGTCTGGCAATAGCGAGATTAATATCCTTTTCAAGCAAACCGCCATGAACAGCGCCGCCGTCAATTCCGCCGTGCCCGACATCGATCAGCACATCAATATCGGAGAGAGTATGCTGAGGGGCTTTTTTGGTTAAAACCGGTGTTCTCTCCGGTTCGGGCTTTGAGAAGGACGCAGAGATGGCCGAAGCGTCTCCGGTTCTAGGGTTCTTATCAGCAGAGGCTGCCGGCTGGGAAGCCAGAGGTGCATCTGCCTGCTCCCGCAGGCCTCCGGCCTTTTCTCCGCAGGCTCCGGTAATAATCAGTGCCGCGGGAAGCAGGACCACGCAAAGCGTTTGCAAGACGGACTTGTTGAACATTCATGCCCATCCTTTCTGATTGGATCGATTATTCTTAGCATTCGCTAAATCTCGAAGCTCATTCATATTTGCCGGAAAACATTCCGAAATGATGATTATTCCGCTCAAGGAGGGGAATACTGCCATATAGGAGATCGGACCGGAAAGGAATGGAGACGATGGATATGAGCCTGAGTATGATATTAATGTTGATTCAAGTGTTTTTTGCTGTTGTCATTGGGATGTACTTCTGGAATTTGCTGCGTAATCAGCAGACGAACCGGTCTGCGGTAGATAGAGAGTCCAAGAAAGAGCTGGAGAAGCTGAGAAAGCTGCGCGCCGTCTCTCTGACGAAGCCTTTGGCCGAGAAAACCAGGCCCTCTAGCATGCAGGATATTGTCGGTCAAAAAGAAGGCCTCAAAGCGCTTAAAGCCGCATTATGCGGTCCCAATCCGCAGCACGTTCTCATCTACGGCCCTCCGGGTGTAGGGAAAACGGCGGCTGCGCGTGTCGTGCTGGAGGAAGCCAAGAAGAACCCGCAATCTCCTTTTCGCAGTGAAGCCAAATTTACGGAAATAGATGCAACGACGGCGCGTTTTGACGAACGCGGTATTGCCGATCCTTTGATCGGATCTGTTCACGACCCGATTTATCAGGGAGCGGGCGCAATGGGCGTTGCCGGTATCCCGCAGCCCAAGCCGGGCGCAGTTACGAAAGCCCACGGAGGGATTTTATTCATTGATGAAATTGGAGAACTGCATCCGATCCAGATGAATAAATTATTGAAAGTGCTGGAAGACCGCAAGGTATTCCTGGAAAGTGCCTACTATAACTCGGAAGACAATAACATTCCGAACTTCATTCATGATATATTCCAGAATGGACTGCCGGCGGATTTTCGTCTCGTTGGTGCTACGACCCGCACACCTAACGAAATTCCTCCCGCTATCCGTTCCCGCTGCATGGAAATTTTCTTCCGCCCCCTGTTGCCGGATGAAATCGGAGAGATTGCAGCCAATGCTTTAACCAAAATCGGCTTTCCAGTTAATGAATCCGCGATCGAAGTTGTGAAGCGGTATGCGACAAACGGCCGGGAAGCGGTGAATGTTATCCAGCTTGCAGCTGGAATCGCCATGACCGATAAGCGCGAGGATGTGACGGCAGCCGATATCGAATGGGTCGTGAACAGCTCTCAGATTCCTCCGCGTCCGGAGCGGAAAGTGCCTTCGGAGCCGCAGGTCGGTTTTGTAAACGGGCTAGCCGTATATGGCCCCAACCTGGGAACCTTGCTGGAACTTGAGGTTATCGCAATTCCAACGATCAAGCCGGGAACCGGAACTTTTAATATCACCGGTGTGGTTGACGAAGAAGAGATGGGCGGGGGAGCGCGGACGATTCGCCGCAAGAGCATGGCTCGCGGTTCCGTTGAGAATGTGCTGACTGTGCTCAAACGTCTGGGTCTGAAGACGACTGATTATGACCTGCATATCAATTTCCCCGGCGGGACTCCTATTGACGGTCCTTCGGCTGGCATTGCGATGGCAACGGCAATCGCTTCGGCTATTCACGGAATTCCCGTGGACAACAAGCTGGCTATGACGGGAGAGATGAGCATACACGGGAAAGTAAAGCCTGTCGGAGGGGTCGTTCCCAAAGTAGAGGCGGCATTCCAGGCGGGGGCTACCCGGGTGCTTATACCGAAGGAGAACTGGCAGGAGATGTTTGCGGATCTGCCGGAGCTGGAAGTGATTGCAGTCGAATCCATCGAAGAAGTGATGTCTCTTGCACTTGGCATCCAGACAGGCGGTAATGTCATCCCGCTATCCGCCTTCAGCGAGCAGATGCTGTCGGGGTCGATGCCCATTCTTCATGCGGGGCCGACAGACGGTGCAGAACCTTCAAAGTCGTAATACCGTCTCCGGGCAGAAGCGGCTTTCGGCAGGGGGAACCTTTCCGGAGGCTGTTTTTTGCCCAATTGGTGTTTTGTGTACAATTTTGTTAAAATGTTATCTACAGATAAGGACCCTCATTAAAAATAGGGTTACCTTATAATCGAAAAGGAAATTCCCGCCAGTAAAAAGTGGAGGTGTCGGAACATGGGGCCTAATAAAACGCGGACACGCCGCCTGCCGTTGTTGCCTCTAAGAGGCCTGCTCGTCTATCCGAGCATGGTATTGCATTTGGATGTAGGCCGGGAAAAGTCGGTCAAAGCCTTGGAAAAAGCAATGATCGATGACAGCATGATATTGCTCTGTTCCCAAGCCGAAGTGAATATAGAAGAGCCTGCCAAGGAAGATATTTACCGGGTGGGTACGATTTCGAAGGTCCGTCAAATGCTGAAGCTTCCGAACGGAACTATTCGTGTGCTTGTAGAAGGAGTTGTCCGGGCGGAGATTGCCGAATATATCGCCAACGACGAGTTCTATGAAGTGAATGCGAGGGAACTGCCGGAGGAAGAAGTAAACGATGCGGAGATTGATGCGCTGATGCGCACCGTGCTGAATCAATTCGAACATTATATTACGCTGTCCAAGAAAGTTACGCCTGAGACGCTGGCCGCTGTTTCCGATATCAATGAGCCGGGCCGTCTTGCTGATGTGATCTGCAGTCATCTTTCTCTTAAAATCAAAGACAAGCAGGAAATTCTCGAAACGGTGGAAGTCAGAAGCCGCCTGGAAAAACTGCTGAATATCTTGAATAACGAGCGGGAAGTTCTGGAGCTCGAACGCAAGATTTCCCAACGGGTCAAGAAGCAGATGGAGAAGACACAAAAAGAATATTATCTGCGCGAGCAGATGAAGGCGATTCAGAAGGAACTTGGGGATAAGGAGGGCCGTGCGGGCGAGATCGAAGAACTGCGCAGCCAATTGGCCGAATCCGAGGTGCCTGAGAATGTTCAGGAGAAGATCGAGAAGGAAATTGACCGTCTGGAGAAAATGCCGTCCACTTCTGCGGAAGGAAGCGTAATCCGCAATTATATTGACTGGCTGCTGGCTCTTCCGTGGACGAAGAAGACGGATGATGATCTGGATATTCATAAAGCGGAAGAAATCCTAAACGCGGATCACTATGGTCTTGAGAAGCCCAAGGAACGCGTGCTGGAATATCTCGCCGTTCAGAAGCTCGTCAAGAAGCTCAAGGGGCCTATTCTTTGCCTCGCAGGGCCGCCGGGAGTGGGGAAAACATCAATCGCACGGTCGATTGCCAAATCGATGAACCGCGAGTTTGTGCGCATCTCCCTGGGCGGCGTCCGCGATGAAGCCGAAATACGCGGTCACCGCCGCACGTACGTAGGCGCTATGCCGGGCCGTATCATCCAGGCGATGAAGCAGGCGGGAAGCGTCAACCCGGTGTTCCTGCTTGATGAGATCGACAAGATGGCGATGGACTTCCGCGGCGATCCGGCTTCGGCCCTTCTGGAGGTATTGGATCCGGAACAGAACAACACGTTCAGCGATCACTTTATCGAAGTGCCGTTTGACCTCTCTAATGTAATGTTCATTACGACGGCCAATGCCATTCACAACATCCCGCGCCCGCTGCTTGACCGTATGGAAGTTCTCTATCTTCCGGGGTACACGGAGATCGAGAAGCTGGAGATCGCGGATACTTACCTGCTGCCCAAACAGAAGCGCGATCACGGGCTCGAGGACGGGCAGATGGTAATGGACCGCGATGCGCTCCTGCAGGTGATCCGTGAGTATACGCGTGAAGCGGGCGTCCGTAATCTGGAGCAGCAGCTCGCTGCCATTTGCCGTAAAGCCGCCAAGAAAATCGTTTCTAATCCGGAGCAAAAAGTGGAGGTTACCGTCGCTTCCGTCAAAGAAGACCTCGGTCCGCCGAAATTCCGTTATAATATGGCGGAGGAGAAGGATCAGATCGGCGCCGTGACGGGGCTGGCCTGGACCGAAGTCGGCGGCGATACGCTCGTCATTGAGGTCACCGTCATGCCGGGAAGCGGCAAGCTGACGCTGACGGGTAAGCTCGGCGATGTGATGAAAGAATCCGCTCAGGCGGCTTTCAGCTATACACGCTCCAGAGCGAGCCAGCTCGAAATCGCACCGGATTTCCATGAGAAGAACGATATTCATATTCATATCCCGGAAGGTGCGATCCCCAAAGACGGTCCATCGGCAGGAATTACGATGGCCACCGCTTTGATCTCCGCGCTGACGAATATCCCGGTCTCCAGCCAAGTGGCGATGACCGGCGAGATCACGCTGCGCGGGCGTGTGCTTCCTATCGGAGGACTGAAGGAAAAGGCGCTTGCGGCTCACCGTGCAGGCATCCGCAAGATACTTCTGCCGATGGACAACGAGAAAGACATCCGGGATATTCCCGAAAGTGTGCGCAATGACCTGACGTTTATCCCCGTCAGTCATATGGACCAGGTGCTTGAACATGCGCTTGTCAAGCCGGTAGACTTGCAGGCCGGTTCAACCAAGGATGAAGCTTAACGCGCCAGGCCTTAAACTACGAAAAGAGTGTGAAACATGAAGGTCAACCAGGCTGAATTTATTATCAGTGCGGTGGGACCCGGACAATACCCGCAGGATGCCTTGCCAGAAATCGCTCTGGCAGGGCGTTCCAATGTCGGGAAGTCTTCCCTGATTAACCGCATGATCTCCCGCAAAAATCTTGCCCGTACCAGTTCACAGCCCGGCAAGACGCAGCAGCTGAACTATTACCGCATTAATAACGACTTATATTTCGTCGATCTTCCCGGCTATGGGTATGCCAAGGTTTCCAAAACCAAGCGTGCCGAATGGGGCAAATTTATCGAGAGTTATCTGCTGAAGCGTGAGACACTTAAAGTGGTCATGCAGTTGGTTGATCTCCGCCATCCGCCTTCCAAAGATGACCAGGCTATGTACACTTGGCTGAAGCATATGAATGTGCCTGTCATAGTGGTCGCTACTAAAGCGGACAAGATCCCGAAGGGCAAATGGCAAAAACACGCCAAAATCATTAAAGACGAGCTGGGGTTTGACCGCTCGGAGCCGTTTGTTATTTTTTCTTCGGAAATGGGTCTCGGCAAGGACGAACTGTGGGAATTGCTCGAATCCGCGATCGGCTGGCAGCAGCCGGGGCAGGCGCTGGAGAGCCCGGATGAATCCGAAGCGAATGAAAAAGTGAGTGAATCGCCGGCGACAGATTGAAGAGGCCGTCCAGATTGAAAGTTTACCCGTCTCTAACGGTAGAGACGGTTTTTTTTATATTTCGGGAACACAACGCTCAGTTGAGCTAAGTCCGTAATAGAAAATAGAAGAAACAAATAGGCAACCATCTCTTGACGTATAAAGCCGGGAACGGTATTCTTTAATTAGATAGTTATCTAAATGTCTAATTAATCGACAATTATGAGTTAACAGGAGGTGATGACGGTGAATGATACGTTCAAAGCCTTATCCGATCCGACACGCCGGCAGATTTTGAAGCTGCTGAAAGCGGGGGATTTATCGGCCGGAGAGATCGCCGATCATTTTCAAATGTCCAAACCCAGCATATCTCATCATCTGAATGTGATGAAGCAGGCTAAGCTCGTGCTGGATGAGCGCAAAGGACAAAGTATCATATACTCGCTTAATACGACCGTCATACAGGATACGCTCGGGTGGCTGATGGAATTTACCCGAAAAGACGAAGGAGGAAAAGAGGATGACAAACCCGGCTCGTAAATTAACAACCTGGTCCTGGAAGGACACGCTTCTGCTTATTATTGCGGCGTCTCCGACTCTGCTTGCCTTATGGGTGTACGAAAGGCTTCCGGATCAAATGGCCATTCACTTCGGTACAGGCGGCCAGCCGAACGGCTATCAATCGAAGCTGTCCTTTATCTTTTTGATTTCACTGCTGAATCTGGCTCTTCCCCTCATGATGAAATGGCTGCTGCCTTCCCTCGATCCCGGACGCAAAAATTACGAGAAGTTCCAAGGTTTTTATGATCTGTTCCGGTTGATGATGACTCTTCTTCTAAGCGGAGCATTCTTCCTCACTCTTTTGTATAACCTGGGGTATGATATCTCGATCGAGATGTGGGTACCGCTCTTCGTAGGAATTCTTTGGATGATTGTAGGGAACTATATGGGTCGAGCACGTCCCAACTATACGTTTGGAATACGTACACCCTGGACTTTAGCGAATGAAGAGGTATGGCGCCGTACGCATAGAATGGCGGGACCGATATGGATGATTGCAGGTATAATCTTTATCGGTGTTTCGCTGATCCCAGCTATCATTCCGCCATGGTTTGCATTCACGGCCGTTGTGTTGAGCATTCTTATCCCTACTATTTATTCTTACCTGTCCTACCGCAAATTATCCCAATCGGATATGTAACCGCCGGTCAATAAGAAAAAGCGTGGTTCACACGCTTTTTTCTGTTTTATCTAAAAGGTGAAGGGGTAAAAAAGAGAAGACAGCTAAAGTTTAACATCTTTACGTGGAAAGTGATGAGTTTGTAAGCCAAACGAAGACTTTTACGGGATGATCCTTGTTTTTTACAGCCAAGCGATCGTTTTTTCTCGTTTTCGCCGGATTTTCATCCTAAGCACGCAGGAATATTAAGCTCGGATGTAGTATACTATGTAGTAGGTAAGATTATAAGGTGTTGTAAAAAATAGAATTGAGGGATTTCCATGGCACAGAGGTTAGCGACTGAATATGTCAAAACCCGCCTGCATTTAACGGAAGCCGAAAT
Organism: Paenibacillus lutrae; assembly: GCF_009757775.1. Taxonomy (GTDB): domain Bacteria; phylum Bacillota; class Bacilli; order Paenibacillales; family NBRC-103111; genus Paenibacillus_F; species Paenibacillus_F lutrae. The sequence goes on along the minus strand of NZ_RHLK01000007.1, from coordinate 45,956 downwards.
GTCCAAATTTGTCCAAATGTTCGCCGATCATCAAGTAACATCCCAGGTCAAAGTTATTGAAAACGGAAACCAGGAATTTGTTTTTCAGGAAGAAGCGGGGGAAGAAATTGTCCTTTCGTTTGAGCGGGTCGGTAAACAGTATATAAGCTCAGGTACCTGCCGTGTGACAAGTCTGCGTTTGACGAATGTACTGCGCAAAGCGATTGCCGAATTCAAAGGATCAGCGGTTGTGAAGCGGATCTATGCTACGTTTGTCATGATTTATACGTATGAACTCGGCAGAGTGGTCAAGATTGTTGAGGTTAAGGGTTCGCATACCAATGTGGTCTTCGAATACCAAGATACACTCGGCCAGCTTGAGAAATTGTTCCGCAGAACAGAGATAGAACGTGAAATCAGCATGATACACGATCAAATCAACCATCTGCTGGATATGAGGAATGAAGTTAGCTGCCTGACGATGAAGCTGGATATTGACAGCCGCCTGACTCAGTTAACCCGCCGATTATTCATTCTGGAAGCTTGATTGACTAACCCAATAAGTGCACCCATATACCATAGAAGAGCCCGGGTAACCGGCTCTTTTTATTTTGCCATACAACCGGACTTGAATCATAAGAAATATTTTGGTACACTGGCTTCGTCTGGAACATATTGTATACAGATCGCTAAGATCAGGAGCTTGCCAAAACTATTTCAGCTTATTCGAAAAAAACTATTGCTTTTCTGGTCAATAGATGTTATTTTTAATCTCGTTGAAAACAATATAGGAACCAGGATTCACTCAGGACATTGAATGTTGCGAGAGATTATTCCCTCGGGAAGTGAATGACGTAGGTCCTAGCGGATGAAATGCAAGAACAATTTTATTCCTAGGAAGGGGGAACCGAGAGATGGAATATTCAACTTTCGGAAGACACGTTGCTGTAGATACTTGGGGAGTAGATTTTGAACTTTTGAACAATGCAGAGTGGTTGCAAGCCCAAATGGTAGATGCAGCGGAAGCATGCGGAGCAACAGTCATGTCTGTTCAGTCCAAACAATTTGAACCACAAGGTGCCACAGTATTGGTATTACTGTCTGAGAGTCATCTTTCCATTCATACGTATCCCGAGAGAGGTTTTGCTGCACTGGATTGCTACACATGCGGTGAAACGGTAGATCCTCAATTAGCTATCGACCACATGATCTCACTGCTTAAGCCGGAGAAGGTCTTTGCTAAGAAGCTGGTTCGCGGAATGGGCGAGTTTGAAGTTGAAACACCGGAAATCAAGCAAGCTGTACTGGTTAAATAAGTCGGGTAAATAAAGAAAATGTTTATATAAAAGCTAGATAACCACGGAGTGTTCTATTCCGTGGTTATTTGTTTGTCGGGGCTCTCATACAATGGTACGGGTCTTAACTACCGGACCTGGAAGGGGAGAGCCGATTGTGCGAAGCCAATTGAAAAAGAAATTGATCGTGGGCTTACTGCTTGCCGGACTACTGGCCTGGCCGCTGACTAGTCTATACGGGTACGCAACCAGGCACGAGGATAACCCGGACGCCGAGCGTCTGCTGTATCAGGTATCTTTGTTTCAGATCGAACTGCTGAATCGTTTCCTGCAGGATTCCGCCCAGCCTATGGATACAAGGCAGCTTGATTCACTCAAACAAACATTGTACTCGGCAAGTTATACGCATGAGAGATTAGTTCTGGCGCTGGGTAAAGATAACGTAAATCCGCTGCACAGCCTTCCTCTGTTTATGCAGTATATTCTTCGCCTGCAGATCGGCGGGGAGCGTGCGCTTAAAGCCGAGGAAAAGAATGTGCTGCAGGAAGCGGCGAAGCTATTCGCCGGGCTGCACGAAGCCTACGGTAAACTGATGGCCTCAAGCGGCAGTATCGTTTCTTCCCAGAGTAAAACCGTGTCGGAAATTGATGAAAAGCTGAATTCGCTTCTGGAGAAAAAGCTTCTCCAATAAACGGTATATCTAGAGGAATCATAGACCACACTAGGCATAGCGACCTTCTTGGAAGCCGAAGCATTCAAAAATTAGTCAAAATATTTGTCGGTAACGAAGGTACGCTATGTTATAATTATTATTGTTAATTGCAAAGAAAGGTAGGTGTGCCCTGTGCATATTGTCGTCGTCGGACTTAATTACCGTACAGCTCCCGTAGCGATTCGAGAGAAGTTCACGTTCACCGAACAAGAACTGTCCGAAGCGCTTTTGGAACTGAAAGAGACAAAAAGCATATTGGAATGTGTTGTCGTGGCCACTTGCAACCGTACAGAAATCTACGCCGTGGTCGATCGCGTACACATTTGCGGGCACTACATCCGTAAGTTTATGGAAGATTGGTTTGAGATTCCGCGTACGGAATTCAACAGCCATCTATATATATATGAACACGACCGGGCGATTGAGCATCTGATGCGGGTAGCCAGCGGTCTGGATTCGATGATTATCGGCGAAACCCAGATTCTGGGGCAAGTGAAGAATGCTTATTATACCGCCCAGCAGCTTGGCGCCACGGGCACGTATTTCAATACTTTATTCAGACAGGCTATTACGATGGCCAAACGGGCTCATTTCGAAACTTCCATCAGCGACAATCCCGTGTCGGTCAGTTACGCCGCTGTAGAACTCGGCAAACGGATTTTTGGCAGCTATGAAGGCAAGAAGATCCTCATTGTCGGAGCCGGCAAGATGAGCGAACTGACCGTTAAGCATTTGTATTCAAGCGGGGCGCAGCGTGTTGACGTACTGAACCGCACGTATGAGCGGGCCCTGGAGCTTGCAGGGAAATTCGACGGAAGAGCTTATCCGATGGAACAGCTGGAAGAACGCCTTACAGAAGCGGATATTGTCATATCCTCCACGGGATCGAGTGATTATGTACTGACGAAGAAACAGCTGCAGTCCGTACTTCCGAAGCGTAAGTCCCGGCCGCTTTTCATGATGGATATTGCAGTGCCGCGTGATTTGGACCCTGAAATTAATGATCTGGCAGATGTCTTCCTGTATGATATCGATAATCTGGAGGCTATTGTGGACAGCCATTTGAAGGAACGTCAGAAAGAAGCGGTCAAGATCGAGGCGATGATCCGCGATGAAATAGCCGCATTCGATCAATGGACCAAGACACTGGGTGTTTCTCCGGTAATTCATGCCCTTCAGGCCAAAGCAAACCTGGTTCACCAGGAAACAATGGAAAGTCTGTTCAAGAAGCTTCCCGATCTTGAAGAGCGGGAAATGAAAGTGATTCGCAAGTTAACGAAGAGCATTGTCAATCAAATGCTTCGCGACCCGATTCTATCCATTAAAGAGATGGCCGGAGAGAAGAAAGGCGAAGAAGCGCTTGAAATGTTTACTAAGATTTTTGCGTTAGAGGAACTTATGGCGGAGCAGGAAAGAGCGGAAGCATTGGCAGATGCGCGCGCCGATGCGGCAGAAGCGGCGCAGGCGCATGCCAAGGAAGAACTTGCCGGCAGCGGATTCAGTCTTCAGCCGGCGCTCGCCCACTCCTGATCTTACGGTTCTCCGAGACAGAGGAAGGAGACAACCGATGGTTACTCGCAGCATCTGGTACGATGCGATTATTTATTTATATGCCCTGAGCCTGCTGTTCTACTTCTCTGATGTTGCGCGCGCGAATCGGAGTGCGAAACAGATAGGAACGGGGCTGCTTTATTTTGTGTGGGTCCTGCAGACGGCTTATCTCGGCTATAGTTTGTATGAGCATCTGGGCCGGTGGGTGTTCTCTATGTTTGAGACCTTATTCTTATTCTCATGGGTGCTGATCACCGCCTCATTGGTCATCAGCCGCTTTTACCGGATTGAGCTTGTGGTGTTCTTCGTAAATTTGTTCGGGCTTGCCGTACTCGCATTGAACTTCTTCAGCGATTCACATGTATCACCGTTAATTGATCAATGGAACATCAATGATGAGCTGCTTTTTATTCATGTATCGCTGGCAGTCGGCAGTTATGCTGCTTATACGGTCTCATTCGTTTTATCCGGGATGTACTTGTTTCTTCACCGCAAACTGAAGCAGAAAAGCTGGACGGCGAGCATGAAGAAGATGCCTTCGCTGGAGAAAATAGAGCGGTATACATATGTTAGTGTAGTTATCGGTACACCGCTTCTTATGCTGGCGTTGTCGCTCGGTGTCGCTTGGGTATTGATTGAGAATAATGTATTTCTGCTGTGGGACACCAAAGTGATTAACTCGCTTCTCGTCTTATGCGCATACGGGTTCTATCTTTTCCAGCATCATTCACTAAGCATATCGGGACCGAAGCTGGCCAAGTGGAATTTAGCCGCCTTTGTCATTGTGCTGCTGAACTTTATTTTGTCGAATGTATTCTCAGGATTTCATAACTGGGAGATGACGGGGGTGGGGCAATGAACCGTGAATATGCGGCAATGCTGAAATTGACCGGCAGGCCCTGTCTAGTCGTTGGCGGGGGGACGGTGGCGGAAAGAAAAATCGCAGCGCTGCTGGAAGCGGGGGCGGATGTAACGGTAATCTCCCCTTCCGTAACGCCTGCGATCCGGTCCTGGGCCGAAACCGGCGGACTGAGCTGGCTGTCGTTTCATTACGGAACTCCAGAAATAATAAAAAATTACGAATTAGAAGGTTCGGAAAAAGATCCGGTTAACAAAGGCGGAACTGTTTTTCCGGACCTCTCTCCATATGTAATCCTATTCGCGGCTACAAATAACCGCGAGGTGAACGATTTGCTCCGGCGCGAAGCGGATAAGCTGGGCAAGTTCGTGAACGTAGCCGATCAGCCCGATACCGGCAATATGACCGTACCCGCGGTTGTTCACCGCGGCAAGCTGACGCTGACCGTGTCTACTTCCGGTGCGAGTCCGGCATTGGCAGCGGAGATACGCCGCGAGTTAGAGAGTGCATACGGGCCGGAGTATGTTCCCTATATGGATTTTCTGAGCGAGCTCAGAGAGACCATGCGCGAACGTATTCCGGATACAAAGAAGCGACAGGAGCTGCTGCGAAGGGTTCCCGCATGGAATGTGCCAGAACGCATCCAAGCAGGCGATTTCGAGAGTTGGCGCAAAGAAATAATGCATATGCTTCAGGAGACTTCCTCTCCGGAAGAGTTCACAGCCGCATACGTTTCGATCGGTTCGTCCTTCGGTAAGGATAGTAATCCGAGCGGAAATGATGGATAATAAAGGATGCATAGCAAACGGCATTAAGATTAGGCCTAGCACTGTGGCCTTAAGCACTTTCCTTACAAGCGAAGGCTTTTAGCAGAAACGGGAGGATATAACTTATGCGTACGATCGTAGTCGGGACCAGACAGAGCGCTCTGGCACTTACCCAAACCAATCAAGTTGTGGATGAGCTCAGAGAGCTTAGCCGGCAGCATGGAATAGAATGTGACTTTGAAATCCGCAAAATTGTGACAAAAGGAGACCGCATTCTGGATGTGATGCTGTCGAAGGTAGGCGGCAAGGGGCTGTTCGTGAAAGAGATCGAACAGGCTATGCAGGACGGCGAGATCGACATCGCCGTACACAGCATGAAGGACATGCCCTTCGAGTTGCCGGAAGGGCTTGTGATTGGCGCTATTCCTCAGCGCCAAGATCCTCGTGACGTCTTGATCACGAAGGGGGAGACTTCTCTGGACGAGCTTCCTCAGGGAGCGCTCGTCGGTACGAGCTCGCTGCGGCGCGCTTGCCAGCTGCAGCACAGCCGTCCGGACCTGCGCATCCAATCGGTCCGCGGCAATATCGATTCGAGAATGCGCAAGCTCGAAACGGAAGGGTTCGATGCGATCGTCCTGGCCGCGGCGGGCCTTCACCGGATCGGCTGGCAGGATCGCATCAACGCCTACGTGCCGGCTGAGTTGTGCGTACCTGCCGTCGGGCAGGGGGCGCTCTGCATTGAGAGCCGGGCGGACGATGAATTCGTGCTGAACCTTCTCGGGAAGTTTCAGCATGAAGATACGGCGCTGGCCGTCCGGGCCGAGCGCAGTTTCCTCGGCAGACTCGAGGGAGGCTGCCAAGTTCCGCTCGGCGCATACGCGACGGTCGAGCACGGAACCGGCGGCGCTCAGCTGACGATTACGGCGATTGTCGGATCGCCGGATGGAGCTGAGCTGCTGAAGGAGACGCTGCGCGGCGGCGATCCGGAAGCGCTCGGCCGGGAAGCGGCGGACAAGCTGATCGCGCGCGGCGCAGACCGCATACTGGCGGAGGCTTATGAGAAACAAGGCGATTGACCAGCCTCTCGCTGTCCGGATGGATCGATAGATTACGAATGGGGTTTTGAGAAGGAGTGGAGCGAGTGGGGAGAGGGAAAGTTTATTTGGTTGGCGCAGGTCCGGGTGATCCTAAGTTGATCACCGTACGCGGCATGGAAGCGATTCGGCGTGCCGATGTCATTGTCTACGACAGGCTGGCCAGTCCCAGGCTGCTTAAGCACCGCAAGCCGGAATCGGAACTGATATTTGTGGGCAAGACACCGGACAAGCACATGATGAAGCAGGAGAATATCAATCAGCTCCTGGTCGATTTGGGCCTTCAGGGTAAGATTGTGACACGTTTGAAAGGCGGAGACCCGAGCGTATTCGGCCGGGTCGGGGAAGAAGCGGAGCTTCTCGCCGATCATAACGTCCCTTTTGAAATTGTTCCCGGCATTACGTCTGCCATAGCTGTGCCTGCCTATGCAGGAATACCGGTGACTCACCGGGACTTCACTTCTTCCGTTGCCATTATTACCGGGCATGAATATCCGAATAAAACGTACACGAAGCTCGATTGGGAGCATTTGGCGAAAGGGATCGGCACGCTTGTCTTCCTGATGGGCGTAGCCAATCTCGAGCAAATCAGCGAGCAGCTGATTCAATATGGAAAACCGGCCGATCTCCCGGTAGCTTTAATCCGCTGGGGAACCTGGACGGAGCAGCAGACGCTTGTAGGAACGCTGGCTGATATTAGCCGCAAAGCCAAGGAAGCCGGCTTCCAGTCCCCGGCCGTCATTATTATCGGCGAAGTTGTCAAGCTGCGCGAGAAGCTGGCCTGGATTGAGAAGAAGCCTCTCTTCGGCAAACGGGTTCTCGTTACGAGGGCCCGCAGCCAGGCGAGCGAGCTGGTCGAGCTGATCGAAGAGCTTGGCGGGGAGCCGCTGGAATTTCCGGTTATCCAGATTCAGCCGCCGAGCAGCGCCGAAGCCCGGCGCCTGCTGGATGTAGCCATCGGCAGGCTTGAGGAATTTGATTGGGTCGTATTCACAAGCGTGAACGGCGTAGAGTTCTTCTTCCGTCGTATGAGGGAACTGCGTCAAGATTTCCGGGTATTGGCGGGGGCAAGCATTGCCGCTGTCGGGCCCAAAACCGCTGAAGCGCTGGAGGCTCACGGGATCTATACCCAGACGCCGGTTCCCGGACAATTCGATGGAGATGAGCTGCTGAAAGAGCTTGGACAAGTTGTTCGTCCGGGGCAGCGAGCTCTGCTCGCAACCGGAGACCTCGCCCGCAAAGCATTGCCGGAAGGCCTGCGCAGCCTGGGACTCGAGGTGACGGAAATAGACGTCTACGAGAACGTGCTGTCTACGGAAGGCGGCGAAGAGGTGTTGAATCTTCTTCAGGAAGGGAAGATTCACATTACGACCTTCACAAGCTCGTCAACAGTGACGAACCTGATGGAAGCGCTGAGCCGGCTTGGAGCGGAAGACCCGTGCGCTTTGCTGCAGGGTACAGAAACCGCGTGTATCGGTCCCAAGACGGCAGATACGCTGGCCCGCTATGAGATCGCTGCCGCTTACATGCCGCCGGAAGCGACGGTTACTTCTCTAGTAGAAACAATTGCTTCGGGACGCAGGACTTTAAACTATGCGGGCCTTGAGACTCCCGGTTCCTGAGATACTGCAGGCTTATACACAGCCGGACAGCGATTAAATAGACAGGATCTTTAAATATTCGATAGGATAGGAAGTTGCGGGTGAAAGTTCTCCAAATGCGGCTTTCTATTCATATGTTTAACTAAGGAGGCAGTTTCAATGAGTTTTCCAGTTGTAAGACACCGCCGTTTGCGCGGTTCCGCGGCGATGCGTAATTTAGTGCGTGAGAATGCGCTGTCTGTGCATGATCTTATCCAGCCGATTTTTGTAGAAGCGGGAACGAATGTGAAGAGTGAAATTCCGTCCATGCCGGGCGTTTACCATTTTTCTCTAGACCGCCTGGAAGAAGAAATTCATGAAATATCGGAACTGGGTATTCAAGGAATTCTGCTGTTTGGTGTTCCTGAAACGAAGGATGCCGTAGGCTCCTCTGCTTTCGCTGAGGATGGGATCGTCCAGCAGGCAACCCGTCTCATCAAAAAATGGAATCCGAATCTGCTGGTGATCGCCGATACCTGCCTCTGCCAGTTTACGGATACGGGGCACTGCGGAGTGGTTCATCACAATCCGGAAACCGGCTGTGCCGATATCGCTAATGACGAGTCGCTGGAGCTTCTGGTCCGCACCGCAGTTTCCCAGGCCAAAGCCGGGGCAGATATCATCGCCCCTTCGAATATGATGGACGGTTATGTTCATGCGATTCGCACCGGCCTTGATGCCGAGGGGCTGGAGCATGTGCCTGTGATGGCATACTCGGTGAAATACTCCTCCGCGTACTACGGTCCTTTCCGTGATGCGGCACACTCCACTCCTCAATTCGGTGACCGCAAGACGTATCAGATGGACCCGGCCAACTCCCGCGAAGCACTCCGTGAAGCGGAAAGCGATGTGCTCGAAGGCGCGGACTTCCTTATGGTGAAGCCAGCACTCGCCTATCTGGACGTTCTTCAAATGCTGAAGCAGAACTTTGACCTCCCGCTTGTGGCTTACAATGTAAGCGCCGAGTATTCGATGGTTAAAGCTGCCGCGCAGAACGGATGGATTAACGAGAAGGAAATCGTGCTCGAGACGCTGCTTGGTTTCAAACGTGCCGGAGCCGATATCATTCTGACATACCATGCCAAAGACGCGGCGCGCTGGTTAAAAGAATCTTAAGAACTGGCCTCTTGCGTATGCATGGTATCTCTCCGCATGATCCTGACAAGGTGGTGCGGGGAGTTTTTTATAATCGTATAACGTCACTCGGGGTTAAGAACAAATAAGAACACATTTATTTAGGCGCTTTGTCAAACTTTTGTCGGAAAAGACCGGCAGGGCGCGGTTGTGAGGGAGTTATAATTAGGGCATAATGGTAACAAATCATGACAGGATCAGGAGAAGGTGTCTCGTGATAAACAACGATCGTTTTATTAGAGCAAGCCGCAAGGAAGAAGTGGATCAACTGCCTGTGTGGTATATGCGCCAAGCTGGACGCTACGACCCGGATTACCGCAAAATTAAAGAAAAGTATTCTTTGCTTGAGATTTGTAAGCAGCCTGAATTAGCAGCTGAGGTTACGCTGATGCCGATTAAGAAGCTTGGCGTAGATGCAGCTATTTTATATTCGGATATAATGAATCCGGTAGCTTCTCTGGGAATTAATTTCGACATTGTAAAAGATGTTGGCCCCGTCATTGAGAATCCGATTCGTTCGGGCGAGGATGTAGCCCGTCTGAAGCCGATTGATGTGGAAGCCGATTTGTCCCACGTTATTGAAACGATCCGCATTCTGGACCGGGAGCTGACGGTACCGCTTATTACGTTTGCAGGAGCTCCGTTTACGATTGCCAGTTATTTAATCGAAGGACGCCCTTCAAAGAACTACATACGCACCAAAGAAATGATGTACGGCAGTCCGCAAATCTGGTTCGCACTGATGGATAAACTCGGGGATATGGTTATCACTTATCTGCGGGCGCACATTGCGGCGGGGGCAAAAGCCGTCCAGTTGTTTGATTCCTGGGTGGGGGCGCTGGCTCCGGAAGATTTCCGGGTATTCGTGCTTCCTACTATCCAGAAGATTTTCCGCGGACTAGAAGATTTGCCGCAGTCCAAGATTTACTTCCCGGGCGTCAGCTCGGGCGAGCTGCTGCCGCTTCTTACAGACCTTCAGGCGGATGTGATCGGCCTCGACTGGCGCGTTTCGATCTCGGAAGGCCGCCGCAGATTAGGCAGCCGTTACGCCGTCCAAGGGAACCTTGATCCATTTGTGCTGACGGCTCCGATGGATGTCATTCAAGAGCATGCGAAGCGGATCATTGATGACGGCATTCAAGAGCCGGGTTATATTTTCAATCTCGGACACGGATTGTTCCCGGAAGCGTCTTTGGATAAACTCAAAGAATTGACTGATTTCATACATTCGTATTCCGCCAAAGCGATCGCAAAGCGGAACGCGGGCAGGGGGGTCTAAGACATGGAAAAGCAAAAAGTAGGCGTTCTCGTCATGTCCTACGGTACGCCCCAGAGCATGGATGATGTGGAGGCTTATTATACGCACATCCGGCGCGGAAACAAGCCGAGTCCGGAGCAGCTCGGGGAGCTTGCGAGCCGTTATGAAGCGATCGTAGGGGGAGTATTCCCTCTTCGCGAGCATACCGATAATCAAGTTTCCGGTCTGCAGAAGACGCTGCAGAAGGAACATCCGGATGTGGAGTTCGTTTGTTTTCAAGGTCTGAAGCATGCACAACCTTTCATTGAAGACGGTGTGTATTCAATGGCCGAGAGCGGGATAAAAGAAGCGGTTGGAATCGTTCTGGCGCCTCACTATTCCACCATGAGCATTGCCAGCTACAACAAACGCGCGCAAGAAAAGGCAGCGGAGCATGGCATAAAGATGGCGTGCGTTGACAGCTATCATCTGCATCCGAAACTTCTTCAAGCTCTGTCGGAACGGGTAGAGCGCGCACTAGAGAAATTCGCCGATGCGGACCGCTCCAGCGTACGTATTCTTTTCTCGGCCCACAGTCTGCCGGAGAAAATTCTCGAACTCGGCGATCCATACCCGGAGCAGCTTCTGGAGACTTCCAGAGCTGTTGCGGAGAAGACGGGCGTAACGAACTGGCAGTTTGCCTGGCAGAGTGCCGGACGGACGGCTGCGCCCTGGCTCGGACCGGACATTCTGGATGTACTGCGTTCCGTAAGTGAAGAGGGCGTAGAGCGTGTCCTGATCTGTCCGATCGGGTTCGTCTCGGATCATCTGGAAGTGCTTTACGATATCGACATTGAATGCCGCCAATTGGCGGAAGAGCTCGGCCTGCATCTGGAACGGACAGAATCGCTTAATACGGATCCTCTGTACATGGAAACGCTCAGCGATACGGTCTGGAACAAATACGGCGAGTTAAAATCGCAGGATGAATGATCACCAGGGGGAGCGCTGAATTCGGGCGCCCCTTTGCATTTTTATAATCCGGATTTCCCAGGAGGTCCGGGCAGAAAGGGACGTTGACCATGAGCCAGGCACGGAAAGTGATCGTTATCGGCGGAGGTATCACCGGCATGACGGCAGCTTACTATCTGAAAAAAAGGTTGGATGCCGGCGGTTTTAAGGCTGACATCACACTGGTTGAGGGTGCGGAAAGTCTGGGCGGCAGAATCAATACGCTGAGAAAGGACGGCTTCGTGATCGAGAAGGGGCCGGATTCTTTCCTGGCGCGCAAGCTTCCGATCATTGAACTCAGCAAGGAGCTTGGGCTTGAGGACGAGCTGACCGGCACCAATCCGGAAGCGAAGAAGACGTATATCCTTCGCGACGGCAAGCTGCATCCGATGCCTCCCGGTCTCGTGCTTGGCATTCCGACGGAGCTCGGCCCGTTCATGAGAACGGCTCTCGTATCTCCGGCCGGTAAGGCGCGCGCGCTGCTTGATCTCATCCTCCCCAAGAAGGAGGAGCCGGGGGATGAGTCCCTGGGCCACTTCCTGGAGCGCAGGCTCGGCAAGGAAGTGCTGGAGCAGGTTGTGGAACCGCTGCTGGCGGGCATTTATGCGGGAGATACATTTGCGCTGAGCCTTCAATCCACCTTCCCGCAGTTCGGGGAATTGGAGCAGGAGCATCGCAGTCTCATCTACGGAATGATGAATAACCGCAAACAGACCCAGCTGGAAGCAAGAAACTTGCCGGTACCCGGACGGAAGTCGACGTTCCTTACTTATAAGAACGGGCTGAGTACGCTTGTGCAGCGGCTGGAGGAAGTTCTGCGGGACAGCGGAGTAAATATCCGTACCGGAGTGAAAGTAAGGGAGATGGGAAAGCAGGGGGGACGTTACCGGGTTGTGCTGGGTAACGGACAGACGGAAGAAGCGGACAGTGTCATTGTAACGCTGCCGACTTATCATACGGCAGAGCTCCTGGGTGAACTGCCTGGCGTAGAGAAGCTGAAAGCGATCAACTATGTATCCGTTGCGAATGTGGTGCTTGCTTACCGGCAGGAGGACGCCAATGTATCGTTCGATGGCTCAGGGTTCCTGATCCCGCGGTTAGAGGGACGCAGCATTACAGCCTGCACATGGACCTCGGCGAAGTGGCTTCATACGGCTCCTGAGGGCCATGTGCTGCTCCGCTGCTATGTAGGCCGCTCCGGAGCGGAGGACTGGGTAGAACTGAGCGACGAGGAGCTGGTCGCGAAGGTGCGCCAAGATGTCGCCGAGCTGATGGGAATAGAGGCGGAGCCTCTGTTCCATGAGGTGACCCGGCTTCACCGCTCGATGCCGCAGTACCCGGTCGGCCATCTCGACAACATCCGCGAGCTGCGCAGCGAGCTGGCGGAACAGATGCCGGGCGTCTACGTTACCGGCGCGGGTTTCAATGGAGTCGGGCTGCCGGACTGCATCAGGCAGGGGCGCGACACGGCCTATGAAGCGGCAGACCGGCTGATGGCTTCGACTGCCGTGGACGGCCTGGACGGCCTGGACGCCATAGGCGGCATAGACGGCGTGGCGGCTTCAGCAGCTCCTGGGCGGCAAGCGAGATCGTAAGGGCGGGGCTGGAATTCAAAGCGCGATCGAATCGAAGACACAAGGTGACCGGAAATACGATCGGAAATGCGATCAAATTCAATCAGCACGCAATCAAATGCAATCAAAATGCGATCAAATGCAATCAACATGCAATCAAAACCAATCAACATGCAGTCAAATGCGATCAAAATGCGATCAAATGTGATCGGTAATGCAAGCAGAAATGCGATCTTGAAGCACCAATCTCTGCCGGATGAACCCGCGGCTCAGCACAAGAACCGATTGCCGTGTATAATAAAGGGTATCGGCTGTGAAGCCAGGCTGTTCTCTTGTGAGAACGGCTTTCGTCTTCTCGTATATTAACGGAGAAGAATTAACTATGACCCAGGGGGTTATTGTCTAATGGAAATGAACCACAAGCGAATAGATACCCGATCAGCGGAAGCTTTTGCCGAAGCTAAGCAGTATCTTCCCGGAGGAGTGAACAGTCCGGTACGCGCCTTCAAATCAGTCGGCTTGACGCCTGTGTATATGGAGCGCGGGGCCGGACCTCGCGTGTATGATATCGATGGCAACGAATACCTCGATTATATCGGGTCTTGGGGGCCGCTTATTCTCGGACATGCTCAGCCGGATGTGATTGAAGCTGTCCGCTCCATGGCCGAGAAGGGTACGAGCTTCGGTGCGCCGACTCTAATCGAAACGGAAATGGCCAAGCTTGTAGTGGAGCGTGTGCCGTCCGTCGAAATCGTACGTATGGTTAACTCCGGTACGGAAGCTACCATGAGTGCGCTGCGTCTGGCGCGCGGATACACGAAGCGCAACAAGATCGTTAAGTTCGAAGGCAGCTATCACGGCCATGCGGATGCGCTGCTCATCAAAGCCGGTTCCGGCGTAGCGACTCTGGGCCTGCCGGATAGCCCAGGTGTACCTGAGTCGGTGGCCGTTAATACATTGACTGTACCGTATAACGACCTTGATTCCATCCGCCTTGTGTTTGAGAAATACGGTGAAGACATCGCCGCTGTGATCGTCGAGCCGATTGCGGGCAATATGGGCGTCGTGCCTCCGCTTCCCGGATTCCTGCAAGGTCTCAGGGATGTAACGACAGAATATGGCGCAGTCCTGATCTTCGATGAGGTTATGACCGGATTCCGCGTTCATTTGAACTGTGCGCAGGGATTATACGGAGTGACTCCTGATCTGACTTGTATGGGGAAAGTGATCGGCGGCGGACTTCCGGTCGGCGCTTATGGCGGACGCAAAGAAATCATGGAGCAGATTGCTCCGAGCGGACCGATTTATCAGGCAGGCACTTTGTCGGGCAACCCGCTCGCGATGGCGGCGGGCTATACGACCCTCAAGCTGCTTGGAGAGCCGGGCGTATACGAGGGATTGGAGCGCAAAGCCGCCCGTCTTGAGGAAGGTTTCCTGGCGAATGCCAAAGAAGTCGGGATTGCCAGCACGATTAACCGCGTCGGTTCGATGGTATGCCCGTTCTTTACCGAGCAGCGCGTCATCAACTACGATACGGCCAAAACATCGGATTTATCCGTGTTCACCCGATATTTCGGCAATCTGCTTGATTTGGGTATTTCTGTAGCTCCTTCGCAATTCGAAGGAATGTTTGTGTCTACGGCTCATACGGACGAAGATATCGAGAAAACAATTGACATGCAGCGTGAAGCACTGAAAAGGCTGTAACGGAATAGTGTTAGGCTTTAGAATCCTTATAACGTGTACGTGAATGGATGGGCTGTCCCAAAAGGGTAAACCTGATTGAGACAACTCGATAATATGTGCAAAAGAACCTTCAAACCACTATAAAAGTGGATCTGAAGGTTCTTTTTTAACCGAATATCACGTGAAAAGTGGGGGACTGAATTTTCTTGAAGTGACTTTTGGAACAGCCCCGTCTTTTAGTGTCAGTTGCGGCCTGCGGACCGTTGTCTAACTATTGCGGTTCGTTGGCGCTTCTTTGCCTGTTGCCACGGCAACACCAGTAATTCCGCCTGGCCCGGCTGGCCCGCCTGGACTTGCCGGTGAAGGACCCGTGATGGCCGGTTAAACGGCTAACCAGAGACCCGCCAAAGAATAGGGACCGTGAAGACTGCGAAGGCTGCGGAGGAGAAAGCCGACCAGGAGCAGGCTTCATTTCTTTTGAGAATGGAATCTGGTAAAATGATCTAGACTTTTCGAGAGAAGATCGGAGCTGAGTTACGGTTGAAACGCTATTACTTTTTTGATTTCCCGATCGATTTAATCGCGGTTGTTTGTGTGTTTGTCCTGCTGCTCGCCATCTGGGCGGCCGGGATGAGGAAAGGGGGAAGACGCCATGATGCACGCGGCAGGCAAGCGAAAAGGAGAATGGATTGAGCTTAGGGTCCCGTCTGAACAAGCGGCGTGGGAGGATGTGTACCCGCTTCTGCCTATCCCGCAGAAACTCTGGCGCAAGCTGGAACGCGAAGGAGGCATCCGGAGCCAGGGGCCTCGTCTGCTGCTGCGGATCTTCCCGCAGGAAGCCCCATCCGTTCCGGCTGAATGGACGGAACTGGAGATTGTGTACGAGGATGATTATCTCCTCGTCGTCAACAAGCCGGCCGGGATGGCGGTGCATCCTGCGGAGCCCGGTCAAGGTGGCACACTGGCGAATGCGGTCGCCGGCTACTACGAGTCGACAGGCCAGGGCTGCGCCGTCAGGCATATCCACCGCCTCGACCAGGATACGAGCGGCGCTGTGCTGTACGCCAAGTACGAGCTGCCGCATCTGCTGCTGGACGAAGCCATGCGCGAGAAAGCCGTCGGGCGCATCTACGCGGCTGTATGTGCAGGCCATCCTGCGCCGCCGTCAGGCACTATCGCGGCTCCGATCGGCCGGGACAGGCACCACCGGAGCCGCAGGCGCGTATCGCCGGGCGGAGATGCTGCCGTTACGCATTACCGGACGGTGCAGACTTTCCGGGATGCGGCCCTCCTGGAGCTGCGTCTTGAAACCGGACGGACGCACCAGATCCGCGTTCATATGAGTCACCTGGGGCACCCGCTTCTGGGGGATACCTTGTACGGCGGATCACCGAAGCTGTTCGGGCGTCAGGCACTGCATGGAGCGCGGCTGCTGCTCCGGCACCCGATCACAGGGGAAGAGCTGGATCTTGAGGCCTCTTACCCGGATGACTTTAACGGTCTTCTTGCATCGCTTTTGTATAAAAACTAAAAAGGCAGTCATGCCGTCCTCCTTCTACCCATATATATAAGATAGAACGGGTGGTCCTGCGGTAATTCATATGTTAAATAAGGGACAACCGAAGGGAGGATGGCAGCGTGACGGAAGAGCAGAACGGTCTGCGATTCGATATTTATGAACGCGTGCATTTGGCGGACGAAGCCGCCGACATACGGGATCTTGAAGATGTGGAACTGGTTCCGCGCATCGAGGTCATTACCCAACAGGAACAGGCGCTGCTTAAAGGAAACCTGCAACTGAATGGAAGTTATCTGGATGATCAGGAAACAAAGCGCACGCTGGAACACTATATCCCGGTCGAGATTACGCTGCCTTTAAACCGGGTGCAGCGGATCGAGGACATTCTCGTGGAAATCGAGACGTTCGACGTAGATGTATTGTCTGCCCGCAGTATAAATGTAACGGGGGTCTTGTCCCTGCATGGGGTGGAGACGGCTCTGGACGGCGGGGTATGGGCCGAGGAGGAAGAAGTTCTCTTCGTTCACGAACCGGCTGCCCGGGCTGACGAAGAACCGGTCCAGCAGATTATTCAAACCCAATATACGGGGGATTCGCAGCCGTTCCGACAGCAGCAGCAGTTCCAGTCCGGGGCAGCCTGCCAGGAGCAGCAGCATCGGCAAGACGCGGGAAACCGGCAGCAGGATCAGCTAAGGAACCCGTCTGAAAATGCGGCATATTCGGACGGGCCGGCCGGGGCCTCTCATCTGTCGACCTACGGGAACAGTCTGTACGCTGCTTCTGAGGCGGATAATCCGTGGCTTAGAGAGACGCGTTCAGAGCGGCAGGAGCCCAGAGCAGAACCCACGGCTTTTAATCCCTGGGAGGTACAAGAGAAAGGCCGGCAGACCTCGGCGGATGAGCCGGTCTCTTCGTCTTTCTCCGATTCGGACAGCAGATTCGGAGAGTTGACACTGAGTCAAGTCGCCTCGGATCAGAAGCCGGGCCTCCAAGAGTCGGCTGGTCCCCATATATCCGAAGAAGAAGATGGCAAACGGATACGGGAATCTTCGCCGGCTTATGATACGGAATCTGCGGCGGAACCCAAGATAGACGTACAACCGGAGCTTAAACCGGCCAGAGAACCCCTGCAGCAGGATGTTCAAAAGAACGAAACGCAGGGGACCGAGGAGAAGCTGGAGAACGATCTCGCCTTTGAAGCGCAGCTGTATACAGAAGTAGAGCAGGCGGAAGCCTCAGCCGAACCGGCTGCGGAGGAAGAGCCGAAGGAGCTTAAGGTAGCGTTCGGAAGCAGACGGCCGGAAGATGATGCATCCAGTCACCAGAACGGGATTCAGTCCCTTTACTCGGGCTCCGCTGTAAGCGAACGGACGGATCGTAAAGAACGGGAAACGGAAATTCCGGTGGCGGAGGACTCCAAAGCGGATGCTTTGGAATGGAAGAAGCTCTTTATTAACGGGGAGCAGGAAGTGCAGAAGTTCCGTAAAGTCACCATGTGCATTGTGCAGAAGGAAGAAACGATTGAAACGATTGCGAGAAAATATGAAGTGAACGCCAGAGAACTGCAGCTGTACAACCGGCTCGAAGAGCAGGATGTCAATGCAGGGCAGATTCTGTATATACCGAGATCCAAAACGAGCGGGGAATAACGTCAGCCTGTAAGGCTGCATTCATTCTTTATTGCCAGGAGCTGCTTAAGCGGCTCTTTTTTGTGCTGTCCGGCGTAAAATGGAGTCACACAGCGGTTAATCCTGGAGAAAACGCGGCAAAAACAGCCCTTGAGTCCGGCAAAGATTGGGCTGAAAGAAGGAAGGCTTTTCTGAAATTATGTCCCGGGTCACTGCCGGAGGGCTCTGAAACCCGTGAAAGTATGAAAAACAGCGGGTTTTTGCTTGTTATTCGAAGGCCGTGGAAGAGGGGAAGCCGGAAAAACTGCCGATTTGGACGGTTTTTTGATGTATCGCACGAATCTGCCCGGATAGCCGGGATCATTTTAACCCTGAATGTCCCGGGTTTGAATAGAACTAGGTCTTTGTTCTGATTATTCCGATTAACATGATAGGTTTAATGTCGAACTTATTTTATGGCCTCAAAATACATCCCTAAGACCTACACTAGTTACCCTGGCCTATACCCCGAAAATCATCGGGTCCAAATAACCGTGTCTAGGACCTGTCTTTCGAATCAACTCTTCATAATTCTCTTACGACCCCCTCAAACCGCCCAGGGCCTGGCCTAGGGCAGACTGCCCCTGTTTTTTAATAGGCAAACAGATATAAATTTTTCATAAAGGCATAGTTACAAAGGTCTGCATCCTATTAACCTGCATAGAGCTCCAAAGTAAGGATAAAACAAGTGAAAAAGCTGATTGATTATCAAAAAATTACATAAATGATAAAATCAGAAAAATCCAATCGGGAATTCCTGCTCATAACAACCATTGGTAAAATAAGCTATAGTAACTAGTCCAATTTATAACCTAGCTCCCTCCTACAATCCATACGATTTGTGACATAATTTTAGTAACATTCGGATCTGGAGGTAAATGAATGATTGATATGCATACTCACATCCTTCATGGTCTGGATGATGGGCCTATGACTCTGGAAGATTCAGTCGAAATGGCGCGTATGGCTGTGTCGAATGGAATTTCTACGGTTTTTGCCACTCCTCATCACAGGACGAGCCGTTACTTCACTTCTCCAGAGGAGATAGAAGCAGGGATAAAAAAGCTCACCGATGCTCTTGCGGGGGAAAGAATTCCGCTTGAAGTCAGAGGCGGGCAGGAGATTAGGATCACGCGCAGCTTGATCGATGATTGGTATGACGGGGGCCTACTTACTCTTGGAGGAACCCGCTATGTGCTGATTGAATGCCCATCGCATGAAATCCCTGATGATCTGGCAGAGATCTGCCACGAACTGTCTATTCTCGGGAAAGTGCCGGTTATTGCGCATCCGGAACGGAATAGGGCGGTGGCGGAAGATCCGGATAAGCTGCTGGAGCTTATGGAGTGGGGAGCTGTTTTTCAAATGACGGCGGACTCTCTGCTTGGCACATTCGGCCCTAGAGTTGAGACGCTTGCCTACGACTTGTGCTCCCGCCGTCTTATTCATCTGGTTGCGTCGGACGCGCATGACCGGGTAAGAAGGCCGTTTAGACTCGGGGAAGCTTATTCGCGGATAGAAGAGCGGATTGACGGGGATTTTGCGGAATATTGCCGCAGTAATGCCCGGCTGCTTGCCGAGGACTCTCCCTTGCAGCATGGGGAGCCGGTTGCTTCCAAGCCACGAGGGTTGTTCGCTATTTTTCGCTGAGCCGTGCCCATGTGCGCTTTAAGATTACGCAGCGGTAATCGGTTTTTGCTTTAATGCATCAAAGTGAAAACAATGCGGTGCGTACAGCCTTAATAATCGCCTAGTTGATGAAACGCAAGGAAAGCGAGGGATTGAATGTTGTGAATATGGATTTTGAAATTAAACGTTATTTATCCGTTCTGCGTAAAAGGTTCTGGCTGATCATTCTCATTGTGTTTGTCGGATGCTCGGCTACAGGTGCGGTAAGCGCCCTGTATTTAACCCCGAAGTATCAGGCATCCACTAAGCTGATCGTAAACTCTCCTGCCAACAGCCAGGGGATGCTCCAGCTTGATATGAACGCCATCAATACGAATATAAGTCTTATCCACACGTACAAAGAGATCATTAAGACACCGGCCATTATGAATCTGGTCGTGGAGCAGCATCCTGAATTCGGTCTGACTGCAGAGGAACTCATGAAACGCATTCAGTTTACTTCGGTTAGCGATACACAGATCTTCACGCTGAGCCTGCAGGATGCCAAGTATGAAAAGGCCGCTGTAATCGTAAATACGGTCGCTCAGATGTTCCAGAAGCAAATTCCGAACATCATGAAAATCGACAATGTGTTTATTCTGCACGAGGCGGACCCGTCCAAAATACCGGCACCCGTCGAGCCTAATGTCGCCGTAAATACAGCGGTCGCTTTCGTTGCTTCGCTGATGTTTGCCCTTGGTCTCGTATTCGCACTTGAATATTTCGATGACTCATTGAAGAGCGAAGAAGACATTGAGCATTACCTGGAACTGCCCATGCTGGTTGCTGTGCCGGAAATCCGGCCGGGCGATATGAAACCGAAGCGGGCACCCTCAGGAAAGGTAGGTGAAGCAGCCGGTGTCCAATAAAGGCAGACCTATTATTGCGCATACCAATCCCATGTCGCCTATTTCGGAAACGTACCGGACCCTGCGCACCAACATTCAATATTCCGGTGTCGATGGGGACATCCGTACACTGATGGTTACATCCGCCACTCCCTGGGAAGGCAAGTCGACTACGATCGATAATCTTGCGGTGGTTTATGCACAGATGGACAAGAAGGTGCTGCTGATTGACGCAGATTTGCGCAAGCCTACGGCGCACCGGACTTTCGGCATTACCAACCGTGCAGGGTTGACGGATGTGCTGACCCATCAGATCGAGATCAGCGAAGCGCTCAAAGAAACAGAAGTGCCGGGACTCAGCGTCATAACATCCGGCACGCTCCCGCCCAATCCATCCGAAATCCTCGGATCCCAGCGGATGGCGCATCTGCTGCTGGAGCTGAAAGAGAAGTTCGATGTCATTCTCATTGACACGCCGCCGGTACTTGCCGTCAGCGATGCGCAGGTAGTTGCGTCCCAGTGCGATGGTGTACTGCTTGTGGTAAGCGCCGGGGGTGTCAAGCGGGACCTGGTACAGAAAGCGCGTGACAATCTGCAGTTCGTGCATGCGCGCATTCTGGGTGTAGTACTGAACAAGGTAGCCCGCAAAGATGCGAAGATGAACACTTATTACGATTACAGCAGTTGAAGTAACCAGGCGGTCTGTATGAAGTCTACGAGGAGGGAAGAAGATGAGCTATTCAAAACGGACGCCCATGCTGGTACTGATCGACATGATCATGGTATGGGCCTGCATTTACCTTACTTTTCTGTCGCACTACCGGGGCGGGATTCCGCCCGAAGTTATGAGCATCATTATGTTGTACACGCTCATATCCGGAGTTGCACTGGCTTGCGCGATGTTCTATTTCCAGCTGTACAACCGGATCTGGCAGTACGCAAGCGTCGGTGAAATGGTGGCGATTGCCAAAGCCGTCGTGGTCTCCTGTCTGATCTCTTACGCAATTATATCGTTTCTGTCTGCAGGCGAAATTACCCTGTACATGTTCCTGCAGAACCTGAACGGCATCCTGCTGATGCTGGGAGGTTCACGCTTTATCTGGCGCGTGTTCTGCGACAAATTCTACGGGAGCAGCTCCAGAAGCTCCAAAACGAGAGCAGGCAAACCCGCCCAGCGGACGCTTGTTGTCGGTGCCGGCAGCTGCGGAGTGATGTTCGTGAAAGAAGTCGCTCACAATGAGAGCTTCCACATGCAGCCGGTCGCGTTCATTGACGACGACCCTTACAAACAAAAGCTCCAGCTCCACGGAATACCCGTTATGGGTACCCGTCAGGATATTCCTAAGCTTGTGGAACAGCAGAAAATCGATGACATCATCATTGCGCTGCCTTCGGTTTCCAAAACACAAATTTCGGATATCATCAACATTTGCAAAACGACAAAGGCTCGTCTTAAAATCATTCCTCATATCCATGAATTCATTCAGGGAAAAATGGCAGCCAACCAGATGAGAGATGTGCAGGTTGAAGATTTGCTGGGGCGTGACCCCATTGACACGGACCTCGAGAATATCGCGGACTATGTGCAGAATAAAATCGTCCTGGTCACCGGGGCAGGCGGCTCGATCGGCTCGGAGCTTTGCCGGCAGGTAGCGCCATTCAAGCCGAGGAAGCTGCTTCTGCTCGGACACGGGGAGAACAGCATTTACGGCATTGAGATGGAAATGAGGCGCCTGCACCCGGGACTGCAGATCGAGACGGTCATTGCCGATGTTCAGGACCGGACCCGGATCGCCGATGTATTCCGGGAATTCGGACCGCAGGTGGTCTTTCATGCGGCGGCGCACAAACATGTTCCGCTCATGGAGCGAAACCCTTCCGAAGCGATAAAGAACAATGTATTCGGCAGCCGCAACGTAGCGGAATGTGCTGACGAATTCGGCGCCGAGCGCTTCGTACTCATCTCGACGGATAAAGCCGTCAATCCGACAAGCATTATGGGAACGACGAAGAGGATTGCCGAGATGTTCATCCAAAGTCTGGACAAACACAGCAAAACGAAGTTTGTGGCGGTCCGGTTCGGCAACGTGCTCGGCAGCCGGGGCAGCGTAATCCCGAGATTCAAAGATCAGATTGCCCGGGGCGGTCCGGTAACCGTTACTCACCCCGAGATGGTCCGATATTTCATGACCATTCCTGAAGCCGTTCAGCTTGTTATCCAGGCAGGGGCTTTTGCGCAGGGGGGCGAGGTATTTATTCTCGACATGGGCAAACCGGTCAAAATTGTCGATCTTGCGACAGATCTCATCCGGTTATCCGGCTATGAGCCGAATGTCGATATCGATATCCAGTTCTCGGGGATCCGGGAGGGAGAGAAGCTGTACGAGGAACTTCTCACCAGTGAAGAAGGCATGTCGTCCACGATGCACGACCGGATCTTCATCGGCAAGCCGATGAACATTAACCGGACGGAGCTTGAATTCGAGATGCGCAGGCTGGAGCGCGTACTGGGCAGCGAACCGGAGGAAATCCGTGCCCTGCTGCAGCATCTGGTCCCTACATACCGCAATGTTTCGTAAAGCCGCAAGGGGATGGAAGAACCTGATATGAATACAACTGCCAAACTTACACAACGTTCTTTATCCAGAATTCTTATGAAAAGCAGCAGTTTATCGTTCGCCGTTAATATCGGCGGTATTGGCCTGGCGCTGCTGATGCAGGTACTGCTGGCCAGGCAGCTGGGAGCCGTAAGCTACGGATACTACTCATTCGTGACTACGGTCGTGACCTTCCTGGTCTTCCCGGCCAAGCTCGGATTCGATACGGCGATCGTCCGCTTCGTCTCCTCGTACCGGGCGCATGAGCGCTGGAGTGAAGTGAAGGGCCTGCTTCAGCGGGCGAATCAGATTACGATGGCGTTATCTCTTGCCATAACGGCTGTTTCTATGGTTGTGGTCCTGCTGATAAGCGATTCCATGAACCGTGAGCTGCTCTTTACGTATATGGCCGGTCTGCTGGGCATTCCTGTCATGGCCCTGGCGCTTCTGCGGCAGAGCTCTCTGCAGGCGCTGAAACAAATGCTGCACGCGCAGCTGCCCGAGAAAATCATCCGCCCCGTCCTGTTCCTGGGGCTGCTTCTGGGATACAACCGGATTGCAGGCAGCCCGGCCGGGGCAGGGGAAGCTATGCTGATCTTCCTGGCCGCCATTGCCGTCTCCTACGCTATCGGGGCACTCGTCTTGAAGCGTAAAATGCCGCCACAAGTCCAAGCTGCCGGGACAGCTTACAACACACGGGAATGGATGAACGTTTCCATGTCGCTGATGTTCGTATCGGGCATGTATCTGGTGCTCGGACAGCTGAATATACTTATGCTCGGCTGGATGGACGGAACGACGGAAGCGGGAATATACAGCGCTGCTGTGCGGATTGCGACACTCGTTTCCTTCGGCCTGACCGCCATTAATATGACGGCTGCTCCCTTTATCTCGGAATGCTATGCGAGAAAAGACGACAGGCAGCTCCAGCAGGTGCTCAGCATCAGCAACTTGGCGGGTTTCCTGTTTGCCGGTGTGATCTACGCAGCGTTCCTGCTGCTGAATGACCCGATCCTTGGCCTCTTCGGAGAAGAATTCAAACAGGGATCGCTCGCGCTTCTTATTCTGTCGACAAGCCAGCTTGTCAGCGCGTTCAGCGGACAGACCGGGACCTTAATGACGATGACGGGACAGCAGCAAACGCTCGGCAAAATTTTGCTTATATCGGCCATTCTGAATGTGGTTCTCAATCTGGTGATGATTCCGGCTTATGGAATGGTGGGAGCCGCCGTCACGAATCTAATTTGTACGATTGTCTGGAAGACGGCGATGGTTGTCGTGATCCAAAGAAAGCTGAAGATCTCAATCGGCATGTTTGCATGGCTGAGCGCCAGAAGAAAGCGGGGGGATAGAACGTGAAACATATTTTACTAGCGGGTGTGCCCCATTCAACCAATTTGGGCGATGGTCTGATCGCGATGACGGTCAACCAGCTCATCCGCACATGCGGAGATTATACCATCACTAACTTTGACCTTACGGCAGGGTTATACAATGAACCGCAACTAACGACAGCCCGCAATGAGGGGAAAGTCTACAAACTGAATGAAGTCAGTGTGAAAAAAAAGCTGACGCCGGATTTTCTGCGGTACGTCAAGTCTTATTCCGTTCACAAGAAAAAAGATCGTGTGCTGAATGACCAGATCCGGCAGCTTGTAGCGGACTGTGATGCGGTGCTGATCGGGGGCGGACATCTATTCATCGACACGTACCTGTCGTTTCCGATTGCCATGCGCAGGCTTGTCATGGAAGTCCGCAGGCAGCGTAAACCGCTGCATATCGTTTTTGTCGGTATGAGGGGACCCTGGAGCTTCCTGGCCCGCAAATGGTTCACCGAAATTCTTCAATATGCCAAAACGATCTCCGTACGCGACGAAGATTCCCTGGCTTATCTGCTTTCGTTCGATGCGTCCCTTGCGCGCAAAGCAGTTGCCTTATCCGATCCGGCCTTGGTGACCCGGGAAGCATTCCCTGAACCGGCCGCCCGGTTCTCTGTTTCATCCCGGATGGCTGCGAAGCAGGGGGATTCATCCGCGCAGACGATCGGATTAGGGATCATGGACCCTAATGAGATGAGGCGGCATTCTCCCTTCCTGTGGGACCGGGATGACTGCGCCGACTGGTGGTACAAGCTGGCTCAGGGGATTGTGGAAGGAGGCGGACGCGTCCGTATCTTCACGAATGGGGCTGACACGGACAACGCCTTCGTCGAGCATTATATCAAGCCGAGGCTGGCAGCTGTCCGGGATGTGGAATTCGCTTCGTATCCGGCGGATGTAAGCGACCTTGTCGACAGCATCCGGGACTGCGATGCCGTCATTGCCCAGCGCCTGCACGCGTGCATCCCGGCGATTTCGTTCGGCAAACCGACGTACGGCATCGCCTGGGACAAGAAACTGGCGAGTATCTTTAAAGATCTGGGACTATCCCGGCATGTCGTCGATTTCCGCAGTGACCCCCGGTTCGTGCTGGCCCAGATGGCGCCGGACACCAGAAGCCAGGAAGGGGCAATCCGGATTGTGAACGATAAAAAAAGGGATCTCGTTGCCTATGTCGGGAGGATCTTGAATGAAGCCTAAAATCAAAATCCTTCATGTCGTCGGCAAAATGCATCCCGGCGGTATCGAAACCCTGCTGATGAACCTATACCGGACGATTGACCGGGACAAGTATGAATTCCACTTTGCCGTCCAGTTCGAAGAGAAGGGTTTCTACGATGATGAAATCGTGGAGCTGGGAGGGCGGATTTTCAGACAGCCTCATCCGAAGAAGGGGCTGAGAGCGTTCCGCAGAGCATTCTTGAACAATTTACAAGAACACGGCCCTTATCAGGCCGTCCACAGTCATATTTACCAGTTCAGCGGATATGTGCTGAAGCTGGCCGGAGAGATGAACGTGCCGGTGCGGATCAGCCACAGTCACAATACACACGACAGCAAGCAGGAATCCTGGCTGCGCAATCTCTACCGCAAATACATGCGGGGGCTTATCCGCAGCAATTCAACATCGATGCTCGGGTGTTCGCGTTCAGCCTGCGAGGCGCTGTTCGGCGCCGACTGCTGGCGGGACGAACGCGTAGTCGTCTTCCCGAATTCGATCCAGGTTCAGCCGTACAGCCAGCTGCATCCGGACCGGACCGATTACCGCAGGGCAATCGGTGTGACCGACCCGGATGTGCCGGTTATTGGACACATCGGCCGGTTCAGCGAGCAGAAGAACCATCCGTTCCTGCTGGATGCTTTTGCCGGCTACTTGAGAATCCGCCCCGAAGCGCAGCTCGTGCTGATTGGTGACGGCCCCCTGCGCAGCAGAATGGAAGACCGCATCCGTGAGCTTGGCATCTCAGGCAGCGTGAAGCTGCTCGGGGTCCGCAAGGACATACCGGAACTCATCGGTGCATTCGATCTGTTCCTGCTGCCTTCGCTGTATGAGGGACTCGGCATTGTCGTGATCGAAGCCCAGGCTGCGGGGGTCCCCTGTCTGATCTCGGATCAGGTGCCGGAAGAGGCCGACCTGAAGCTCGGGCTGGTCAGCCGGCTGCCTCTGCAGGCGGATGCGGGTGAGTGGGCGGCTCAGATGGGCAGCATGACCGGAGCCGCAAGACTGGACTGGCCGGCACGGCTGGAGGCGCTGCAGCAGTACGGCTACGATATCCGCACCAGTGTGCAGAGGCTGGAGCGGATGTACGCTGCGACATAAGGCCGCCGCAAAGAGACTGCCGGCGGGCGCGCCTCCCCTCCGGAACCTGTTTCTGATCAGTTACGTCCTGCTGATGCTCCTGACAGCCAAAGGAGCTTTTCTGATCGACGAACGAATCGGGATCGTGTTCTTTTTCATCTTACTGCTGCCGCTCTTCTGCATGCTCAAATGGCCGGATCAGCCTTTCTTGCTGTATGTGGGATTCAGTGCCATGCTGATCGGCAAATTCGTCTACGCCGTCTCATCGACACCTTTAAAAGGACCCGATGAGAACAACTATTACGCGCAGGTGCAGTCGTATTTGGGATTAGGCGATTTTCTCAGCTACGCCGGTGAGCATATTTCCACTTATTTGTTTAATTCATCGGCGTATCCGATCTTCGGCCTGATGTATATGCCTTTTTATAAACTGCTGAACGTGTCCGACCCGCTTGTCATCATTACTTACAATTCAATCATGCTGATTTGGATCGCGTACATGCTGTATGCACTGAACAAGGCTTATTTCGGATTCGAGCTGGTGAACCGCCGTCTATACGAAGGATGGATCATTCTGGGCTTGTTCCTGAGCCCGTCCTTTATGATGATGTCTTCCCTTTTTGCCAAAGATGTCACTTGTGTAGCACTGGGCCTTTACTGCACCTACCTGCTGATGAGACGCAAGTATTTCTGGTTCCTGATTGTGATGCTCTATGCCACCGGCCTCCGGGACTACGCCATTGTGTACACGCTTTGCTTTTATCTGCTGTTCACCCGCCGGTTTAAGATTGCGCTCAGTATGCTCTTGGTTTCGGCGGGCGTGCTCGCGGTCAAAATCGGCGGACTCGGCCTTGTTAACGCTTTTCTGCTGACGGTCTTTCTGTTTATGAGTCCGAATCCGATCAACTTTGAGAATTGGGAGCCTCATGTATTTTACCGTTCGCTGGAAGCAGTTTCCATGCTGGTCGCGCTCGTGCTGGCCGTGTTCATGTACATCCGGTATAAGGAGACGAGGCGGTTCTACCTGCTCTGTATAGTGCTGCTGCTGGCTTACGCCTGCACCCTCGTACTGGTCGGTTACATGACCGTAACCGGACGGAATCTGGATTATGGACTGGGAACAATCGGAGACAATATGGTTCGCAAAAAACTTCCGATTCTTCCTTTGCTGTACATGTTTCAAGCCTATACGGCCTGTTACACGGTACTATGGCTGGCAACGATTCGCAATAAAAGGAGAGGTCGACATGAGAGGCCGAGACCGGTTTCACAAATTCAAGGCGGTGCTAATCATCGCCATCCGCATCCTTCGTCTCTTCCCGAAGCCGGCGCTTAAATACGCCTGGACCTTGACGGATTGGCTGCCGGATATCGTAGGGGTAGCGCTCAGATACTGCCTGCTGAAATGTCTGATACCCGGCTGCGGGGATAACGTATTCGTCGGACGTTCGGTTGAAATTAAATATTGGGAACGGCTGTATATCGGAAGCAATGTAAGTATTCACAAGCAGTGTTATCTCGACGCATGCGGAGAGATTCGGATCGATGACGATGTGTCCATCGCGCACCAGAGTTCGCTGATTTCTTTCCAGCATTCCTGGGAAGATGAGGCGCAGCCCATCCGTGACAATCCGGTTGTATGTGCCCGCATTCACGTGCACAGCGACGTCTGGATCGGCTGCGGATGCCGTATCTTGGCAGGCGCAAGTATCGGAAGCCGCTCGATTATCGCAGCGGGGGCCGTGGTTACCAAGCCGGTTCCCGGCTATACGATAGCGGCAGGTGTACCGGCCAAAATCATCAAGTCAATCAGAAAAGAGGGACCTTATGAACGTTCTGTGGGCTCATGATCATATGTTTTACTTTACGGATTCGGGGAAATATTACTCGGGCGGCAAGCTTCCTTACGCCGTGTGGGAGAGGTATCTGTCCGTGTTCGACTCCCTGACGGTCGTGTCCCGGGGCAAGAAAATATCCGCTGCAAGCGACCTGGACAAGAAGAGCTTGTCGAGCGGCAAGAATGTTAATTTCATCGTGCTGCCTTCCCTGAGCAATCCGGTGAACAAAATTACGAAGAAGGGGTATGTGGAGCGGCTTCTGACGGAAGCCATTATGAAATCCGATGCGGTTATTGCACGGCTTCCGAGCGAGATCGGCTCCGAGGCGGTTGCCATCGCCAAGAAGCTCGGTAAGCCCTTCGCCGTTGAAGTAGTGGCTTGCGCTTGGGACGGCCTCTGGAATTACGGAAGTATGCAGGGGAAACTGTATGCGCCCATCGCCACCTGGAAGACGAAGACCGATGTCAAAGAAGCGCCTTACGCGATCTATGTCACCGAGCAGTTTCTTCAGAAACGATATCCATGTCCGGGCGGACGCACCCAATCCTGTTCCAATGTGGAATTGCCTGAAATGGGCGAGGACGTGCTTGCCGGCCGGCTGGAACGAATCCGGAGCATGGCAACACCCGTGACGATCGGGTTAATCGGTTCCCTGAACGGGCGTGCCAAAGGGATAGATGTAGCTTTGGAAGCCTTGTCCAAAATTAAAAATCAAATACCGCCGTTTAAGTTCCGCATTCTGGGAGACGGCGACAAGTCCCGCTGGGAAGCAATGGCTGACAGCCTCGGGCTCAAAGAGAACGTGGAATTCTGCGGAATCCTTCCCAGCGGGAAAGCCGTATTCGAGTGGCTCGATAAGATCGACATTTACATCCAGCCGAGCTTCCAGGAGGGGTTGCCACGCGCAACGATTGAAGCGATGGGCCGGGGCTGTCCAGTGATCGGCTCAACCGCAGGCGGCATCCCGGAGCTGCTTGATCCCGGCTGTCTGTTCAAGCCGGGCAACGATAAGCAGCTGGCTGAGCTTCTGACCGGCACCATCATTAACCGGGACTGGATGCTGGAGCAGGCAAGCCGCAACTTCGCCCGGGCGGGCAGCTTTACCAAGACGAAGCTGGACCGGAGCCGGAGCGAGTTCTGGGAGTCTTTTCACCAATATGTTAAGCAGGGGAGTGTAAGCGTATGACCATTCTTGTGACCGGCTCTGCCGGATTTATCGGTTTTCATTTGGCTGCAAGACTGCTTGAGAGCGGGGCTGAGGTGGTCGGTTACGACAACCTGAACGACTATTATGACGTGACGCTTAAAGAGGACAGACTAAAGCGGCTCCAACAATATCCGAATTATCATCATTACACGGCCGACCTATGCGACCATGAGCAGCTTGACAAAGTATTTGCCGGTCATGGCATCCGGATTGTCGTTAATCTGGCGGCGCAGGCGGGTGTCAGATACAGTCTGGAAAATCCGAGAGCGTATGCGGATTCGAACTTAACGGGCTTCCTGAACATTCTGGAAGCATGCCGTACTTACAAAATTGACCATCTCGTTTTTGCTTCTTCGAGCTCCGTGTACGGTGCGAACACCAAGATGCCGTTTGCGGCAGAAGACAACGTGGATCATCCGGTCAGTCTCTATGCGGCCACGAAGAAAGCGAATGAACTGATGGCGCATTCCTATAGTCATTTGTACGGCTTGCCGGTTACGGGCCTCAGATTCTTTACGGTATACGGGCCTTGGGGCCGTCCGGATATGGCGTACTTCTCTTTTACCCGGAATATTCTGGAGGGCAATACGATTCAAGTCTTCAACGAAGGACGCATGCAGCGCGACTTCACCTATATCGACGACATCGTCGAAGGCATCGTCAGATTGCTGGACAAGCCACCGGCAGCCAATGCGGACTGGGACCGCGAGAACCCGGATCCGGGAACGAGCTACGCTCCCTACAAAATTTACAACATCGGCAACAATTCGCCTGTGCCTCTGATGACGTTTATCCAGACGCTGGAAAAAAGTCTGGGACGCCAAGCGAACATCGAGTACAAGCCGATGCAGCCGGGTGATGTGAAGGCGACTTACGCCAATATTGACGATCTGCAGCGGGATGTGGGCTTCCGTCCATCCACGAGCATCGAAGAAGGATTGGGCAAATTCGCGGACTGGTATGTGAGCTACTATGGCTCAGACAGTCCTTCATAATCCCGGAAGACGAAATTCGAAGAACCCAGCTTGCATACATCCAGATGGAGAAAGGAGGGCTTCGTTTTGAGCAAAATTGCGCATATATGCACGTCAGGAATTTCGCATAAAATTTTGGCGGATAAAATGGCGGTTCTGAAAGAGGCGGGTCACGAAGTCCATATCATCTCGTCGCCGGAAGGATACGATGAACAGTCGATGAAAGGTTACGGGCTCGGCCTCCGCTTTATTAACATGAACCGCAAGATCCGCCCGGCCCAGGATTTCAGATCGATTCTCGCCATGCGCCGCCTCATTAAGCAGGAGGGCTACGATATCGTGCATACCCACACTGCCAAAGCGGGCATCATCGGCCGGATAGGCGCATGGCTTGCCGGTACGCCCGTTATTATGCACACGAGTCACGGACTGCCCTTCTATGAGGGACAGGCGGCCGGTGTTTACCGCATTTACCGGACGCTGGAGACAATCGGAACTTACTTCTGCGATGCTCTTGCCTCCCAGAATCATGAAGATATCGGGAAGCTGCAGGATCTCAATCGGCATAAGGTCGTGTATTACGAAGGCAACGGCGTTGACCTGGCGAAACTGGACGGGGCTGCTGCGAAGGTGACTCCGGCCGATCTTCTAGAGCTTAAGCGCATTTACGGTATCCCGGAGCATAAGACGGTTCTCCTGATGGGAGCCAGATTAGAGCCCGTCAAGGACCCTAACTTCCTGCTCGAAGCACTGGCCTTGCTCAAGAAGCGGGGAAATGAAGATTTCATCTGCCTGATGGCAGGCAAAGGACCCCTCGAGAAGGAAATTCTGGCCCGGATTAAAGAGCTGGATTTGCAGAAAGAGGTGCTTCTGATCGGGCACCGTCCGGATCTGTACTCCTTCCTCAAGATGGCGGATATCGTTACTCTCACTTCGGAAAAAGAAGGCATCCCGCGTTTTCTGATGGAAGCTATGGCCTTCTCCAAACCAGTCGTGGCAAGTGATGTCCTCGGCACGAGAGAACTTGTGAAGCATAACGAAACCGGGTTGCTGGTTCCTTACAAGAGTACGGCTGCACTGGCGGACGCTTATGCTGCGCTTCTGGCGGACGACAGACTGCGCAGAACTCTCGGTGACGGGGGGCGCAGAAGAATAGAGGCCGAGTTCACGGAACAGCACGTGGTCGGCCGTCTCCAAAGAATGTACGGCGAGCTGCGTGCGGGACGCTGCGGGAGGTCGCGGTTAGGGGGCTGGATGCAGCGCGCCGGGCAGCGGACGGCAGATCTTGCCATCGCGCTTCCACTCGCGCTTCTGCTGCTGCCGGTTTATGCACTGGTCGCACTGCTTGTCCGGCTTAAGCTGGGCTCGCCCGTCTTGTTCAAGCAGAAGCGGCCCGGTAAGCTCGGCAAAGCTTTCCATGTGTACAAATTCCGGACAATGACAGACAAGCGGGACCGTTCGGGAAATTTATTTCCCGATGAGGTGAGGCTGACTGCTTTCGGCAAGCTGCTGCGAAAACTGAGCCTGGACGAAATTCCCCAGCTGCTCAATGTGATCAAAGGGGACATGAGTCTGGTCGGCCCACGCCCGCTGTTGATGGAATATCTGGAGCTGTATACGGATGAGCAGAAACGCCGTCACTGGGTTCGTCCCGGGATAACGGGGTGGGCGCAGGTCAACGGACGCAATGCGATTTCGTGGGAAGAGAAATTCAAACTCGATGTGTGGTATGTAGATAACCGCTCACTGAAGCTGTATGCGAAGATCTTGATGCTTACGGCCGTCAAGGTAGTCCGCAAAGAAGGCGTGTCCCAGGAAGGTCAGGCTACGACGACCAAATATACCGGCAATGCGAGTACCGGATACGGAAGCACGCCATGAGGCGTCTCATCCTGATCGGTGACGGCGGACATGCCAAGGTCGTCCGCGATGTGGCGCTTAGCGAGCACCGCTATGAACTGACCGCCGTCCTCGACGACCGCTACGAGGAAGCCGGGCCGGGTACGGACGGCCTGCTGCGGGGGCCGGTTAAACTGGCCCGGCACATGCTCCGGGAAGACGACGGCATGGATGTCTTCGTCGCCATCGGCAGCAACACCATCCGCCGGAAGGTGGCGGAGGCGCTGCAGGCAGCGCCCGAACGCTTCGCGCTGCTGATCCACCCCCGTGCGGTCGTGAGCACGGAGGCGAGACTTGCGCCCGGCACGGTCGTTATGCCGGGCGCGGTCATTAATGCCGGAGCGAGCATCGGCGCGCACGGCATTGTGAATACGTGCGCCATCGTGGAGCACGACTGCGTCGTGGGCAGCTATGCGCATTTGTCGCCCGGCAGTGCGCTCGCCGGCGGCGTCACGGTGTATGAAGGCGCCCACGTGGGCATCGGCGCAGCCGTCATCCAGGGGCTCTCCATCGGCGCCTGGAGCCTGCTTGGCGCCGGAGCCGTGGCGGTGCGCGACATCCCGGGCCGCTGCACGGCGGTAGGTGTGCCGGCCGTGGTGATCAAGGGACGGAACGATTGAGCGGCAAATCGACTAAGTGACTAAGCAACTGAGTGACAGGGCGAGTAACAAACGATTTTATTAGAGGCTGTTCATACGACTGAGCGAGCACGTGCTTAAACGGGGATTAACGGGTGAATCCCGCAGTTCCTGCCTGCCGCTGCAAACCAGATAAATGACACTCGTTACATAACAAAGGGAGGCTTGACATGGCCATTCAACTCGATAATCAACATCCGCTGCACAGCAGTACGGTAACCAGGGAGCTCGATCAACCGAATCCAACTGAGCCTAGGCCGCAAGGCATCCGCAGCCGGATCCTGTTATCCCCTCCCCATATCGGAGCGGAAGAGCAAATTTTCGTCCGGGAGGCGTTCGAGACGAACTGGATCGCTCCGCTCGGACCGAACGTCGACGCTTTTGAGGCGGAGCTGGCGGATTATGTGGGCACGCAGGGCGCGGTTGCGCTCAGCTCCGGCACGGCCGCCATCCATCAGGCGCTGCGCCTGCTCGGTGTCGGTCCCGGCGACCGGGTGCTCTGCTCGTCGCTGACGTTCGTCGCGAGCGTCAACCCGATCGTCTACCAAGGCGCGGAGCCTGTACTCATCGACTCGGATGAAGCGACATGGAACATGTCTTCCGCCGCATTAGAGCGGGCTTTGGCCGATATGAAGCGGGAGGGGCGCCTTCCCAAAGCGGCCATTATCGTGAACCTGTACGGACAGAGCGCGGACATGCTGCCCCTGCTCGAACTGCTGGATGCCTACGGGGTGCCGGTTGTGGAAGATGCAGCCGAATCACTCGGGGCCACCTGCGATGGCAGGGCAAGCGGCACACTTGGCCGGTTCGGTGTCTATTCGTTCAACGGCAACAAGATTATTACAACTTCGGGAGGCGGCATGCTCGTCTCCAATGATACGGAAGCGCTGGAGAAAGCGCGCTTCTGGGCTACCCAGGCACGGGACGCGGCCCCTCATTACGAGCACAGCGAGCTCGGCTACAATTACCGGCTGAGCAATATTCTCGCCGGTGTAGGCCGGGGCCAGCTGCGGGTGCTGGATGAGCGCGTGAACGCGCGCCGGGCTGTCTTCGAGCGCTACGAGCGCGCGCTTGGCGGCATCGAAGGCGTGGCCTTCATGCCGGAAGCGCCTTACGGGCGCTCGACCCGCTGGCTGACGGCGCTCACGGTCGACTTTGCCCAGGCAGGCGTGTCGACGCAGGATCTCATCGCGAGGCTGTCAGCCGAGAATATCGAATCCCGTCCGGTATGGAAGCCGATGCACCTGCAGCCTCTGTACCGTCACTGCGATTATTATCCGCATGACGAAGAGGGCGCAAGCGTGTCTGAGCGTTTGTTCGCTCAAGGGCTGTGCCTCCCATCGGGCTCCAGCCTGACGCAGCAGGAACAGAATCTTGTGATTGATATACTGAAGGACGCTTTGAAGAAGTAACGACAACTAAGGAGGGATGAATCATGAAAGTACGTAAAGCGATAATTCCGGCGGCAGGTCTCGGGACCCGTTTCTTGCCCGCTACGAAGGCCCAACCGAAGGAAATGCTCCCGATCGTTGATAAACCGACCATCCAGTACATTATTGAAGAAGCGATTGCGTCCGGCATTGAAGACATTCTGATTATTAGCGGGCGCGGCAAACGTGCGATTGAAGATCATTTCGACAAGTCGTTCGAACTCGAAGAAACGCTGGACAAGAAAGGGAAGCATGAGGAACTGAAACAGATTCAGGCGATCTCCGATATGGCGAACATTCATTACATCCGGCAAAAAGAACCGAAAGGTCTCGGACACGCCATCTGGTGCGCCCGCAGTTTCGTCGGCAATGAGCCGTTTGCCGTTCTTCTCGGTGACGATATCGTGCAGTCGGAAGAACCGTGCCTGAAGCAGCTGCTGCGCATTCATTCCCGCTATTCATCATCCGTTGTCGGAGTGCAGCGCGTCAGTGATGAGGATGTATCGAAGTACGGTGTTATTGCCCCGAGAGGTTCATCGATCGAACCGGATGTCTTCTTCCTGGAGACACTGGTGGAGAAACCGTCACGCAAAGCGGCGCCGTCGAACCATGCGATCATGGGACGCTACGTGCTGACGCCGGAAATTTTTGAAATTCTGGAGAATCAGGCACCCGGAGCGGGGGGAGAAATCCAGCTGACCGATGCAATCCGCAAGCTTAACGAGCAGAAGCCAGTCGTGGCTTATAATTTCTCCGGAGTCCGGTACGATGTCGGCGACAAGTTCGGTTTTATCAAAGCGACACTGGATTTTGCCCTGCAGAGAGAAGACCTCAAACAGGATTTGCTTGGCTATATTCAATCCGTTCACGAGCAGTATGCTGCGGTTCACAATACGATTAATAAGGTGGCGAAATAGATGGAAAAAATTACGGTTGTGGGTAGTGGTTATGTCGGTCTCGTGTCGGGTACTTGTTTTGCCGATATCGGCAACCGGGTCATCTGCTGTGACGTGGATCCATTCAAGATTGCCATGCTCCGCAAAGGTGAAATTCCGATTTATGAGCCGGGTCTCAAAGAATTGGTCGAGAAAAATATCGAAGCCGAGCGCTTGTTCTTCACCTCCGAAATCGGGGATGCCATTGAAGCGTCGGATATCATTTATATAGCGGTCGGGACTCCTATGGGAGAAAGCGGTGAAGCCGACATGCGCTATGTGCATGAGGTTGCGCGGACCATCGGTCAGCATTTGAACCGTTACAAAATTATCGTAAACAAAAGCACTGTGCCTGTAGGAACAGGGAGAGCGGTCGAACAAATTATTAAAGAAAACCGCAAAAACCGGTTTGTGAAATTCGACGTCGTTTCGAACCCGGAATTTCTGCGGGAAGGCTCGGCTATCGAAGATTGCATGAACATGGAGCGGGCGGTAATCGGTGCGACAAGCGACGAGGCAGCCAAAAGAATCGCGGAGCTGCACGCGCCGTTCCGTACCCGTATTTTCCAGACCAATCTCGAAAGCGCGGAAATGATCAAATATGCGGCCAACGCCTTCCTGGCGACCAAAATATCGTTTATCAACGGAATCGCTAACGTGTGTGAGCGTGTAGGGGCCGATGTAACCGCGGTTTCCGCCGGAATGGGCCTTGACAGCCGGATCGGGGGCAAGTTCCTCCAGGCCGGTATCGGTTATGGGGGAAGCTGCTTCCCTAAAGATACGTTCGCGCTGTCTTACATTGCCGAGGAGGCGGGATTTGATTTCAATCTGCTGAAATCCGTGATTACGGCAAATGACGAACAGCGTTTTGTCGTCGTGAACAAGCTGAGAGAAGCGCTTGGAAGCCTGCAAGGGAAGCGGATCGGTGTGCTGGGTCTTTCTTTTAAACCGAACACGGACGATATGCGCTATGCGCCTTCTCTTACGATCATTCCGGAACTCGTCAATCAGGGAGCATCCGTGCGCGCCTTTGATCCAATCGCGAGACAGGCCGCCCGCAATCAAATTGCGGAATATTACGAGGATTTCGGCAGCATAGAGGAAACGTTGGAGGATTGCGACGCCTGCCTGATTCTAACAGAGTGGAGTGAAATCGTAGAGATGGATCTGACCCGTGTCAAAGAACTGCTGAAAGCACCGGTCATGGTCGATGGACGCAACTGCTTCACGACTCAGAAGATGGCGGACGAAGGCTTCAACTATTACTCGGTCGGCCGTCCGGCTGTTACGGTGGGAAGCATCCATGCCGTGGAATCTCAAACCCTTTCTCTATAAGGGGATCTGGCTCTTGCCTGTATTGCTGTGGACGCTGCTCGTCTTCGATTTGTCCCAACAAACGTTCCGCGAGCAGAGCATACAGCCTTTTCTGCATAAACTTGTCCCAAAGGAGGAGATCCATGCTTATATACCGGATGTAACGGTTCGTTATAGCCGGGCTGTGATTGATTCGCAGTCGGAACCGTACCGGTTCGTTGAATTTTTATTCCGCAAAACGGCGCATTTGGTTGTCTACGCGGTGTTGGCCTTGTTTGCTTATGCGGCCCTTTATCCACATGGGATGAAGAGGCCGTGTATGTTCATCATCTCTCTGCTGTATGTTACGGCCATCGCGCTTTGCGATGAATGGGTGCAATCGGCTGCAGCAATGCGTACCAGCGCAATACAGGATGTCGTTCTCGATACAGCAGGCGGCATAGTGGGGCTTGGGGCAGCCGTATGGGTAGTACCATGGGGGAGCCGGTTCGTACGCAGACGATTCTCGTCCAGGAGGTGGAATGCCGACTTATGAGCAGAACGTACCGCATTGTACTGTGGACATGCCTTAGCTTACTTGTTCTCGTAGTGGCCGGGCGAATAGCCGTGGACCGGATCTCGGAGCAGGTGCTGCGCTCTGCTGTTTCGGAGGCGCTGGAAACTTCAAATGCCCGGCAAGCGGAGAAGGAAGGTGCGTCGTCCGTTTCATCAGATCCGGGATCTTCCGCTTCGCAAATTCCGCCTGAGCATGGAGCTGAGGCTGCTGGTGATGCGCCGTCTTCACACGCTCCACCGATTACATCAGCCGATCCAGCAAGCCCGGCGAAAGATCGTGTGGACCAGAATGGAGCGCCGTCAGGGCAGACCCCACCGGCTTCGGCGTCCTCCCGTGAGGAGGACAAGGGGCGGTCAGCATCTTCAAGCGATTCCGGCAAAACGGCAGGAAGCGGCAGTGACCGCGCATCCATTTCCGCCGATCAGGCGGAGAAGGTGAGCGGGGAAATTTCCTGGACCGAGCGGGCGAAAGTAGTCTCCGTCATGGTGAAAAGGCTGAACCCAAGCGACATGAAGCAGTTAAGTCACTTGCTGAGAGATGGCGTGTCACGCGAAGAAAAGAAAAAGGCGAAGGAGATTATTCTGACCAAACTGTCTCAAGAAGAGTATGACGAGCTTATCGCCATTGCAAGCAAATATGGCCTTAGCAAGGGCAAAAGCTATCAGAAATCTCTTCAAGAGCAGAAACAGGAATAATTTGAAATCGTCCACAAATGGAGAGTGAAATGATGAAAATTCGGAATAAAGCACTTGCGGCAGTTCTGATTGTGGGCCTAATGTCTCCGGCGATTCCGTCCGGACAGGCCAGTGCCAAGCAAGTCGAAGCTTATGGGATTCGTGTCGATCTCGACCAGTTCGCTAATCATGTATGGGGATTTTTTAATGATTTCTTATTCCCCATTCTGAACGGGAATGGTCCGTCCGTTCCGGCACCGAAACCAACACCGACGCCGACAAAGCCGACACCTGCACCAACACCAACGCCGCCGGTACCTACGCCAACACCAACAAAGCCGACTCCGACCCCTGCTCCTGATAAGGAACCGGGACAAGGCTCTAATCAGCCGGGTAACGGTGGTCAACCGGGTGGCGGCACAGGCACCGGTGGCAAGGATCACAACAGCGGCGGCAATAACGGAAATGGCCAGGACAAGGACAAAGACAAAGGCAATAATGGAAATGGAAATGGAAATGGAAATGGAAATGGAAACGGAAACGGAAACGGCAACGGTAACAGTAACGGCAACGGCAACAACGGTAATAATGGCAACAACGGCAATGGCAATGGCAACAACAATGGTGCGGATCGTGATAAGCGGTATGATTCCATCAATAAAGAAACCGTACGCCAATTGCAGGCATTGAAATCCGCTTGCCAGAGAGATTTGATGGGCTATGCGTTCCAGTTTGCCGGGGCGCAAACCACCCATGAGAAGTCGACGCTTTATAAAGAAGCATCGGGACGATTTGCTCAGTGCGTATCCGACTTTAGAGATATAGTGAACAGCACGGAGAATGCGCTGCAGAGCGAGGGCTTCAGCACAGATATTCTGAAAGAGTACCAGCGTGAGTATGATAGCCAAATGGAGGCAGGCCGCATGTTGCTTGACTCTATTGTGAAGTAAGATTAGTGAGACCGGTAACGCTATACGCGTTGCCGGTTTTTTTGTTGTGGAGTTTATAACTGATAGGAGAGAGAGAGTATTGATCGAGATCTTGTTTCCGTACTCCACACATGTGGAGTGCGTCTCGCAGATGGTCTTAAAGAAAAAGCAGGCTCCCTATAACGTGATTTTGACATTTAGATCTCTCCAGTCAAGTTTATGTTTATAACCATACTTGACAGGGGAGATTGGGATTATACCTTCTGTTCTTCTAATTTGCCTTTTCATCAGCTTGAGGAAGGTCTAGTTGTTGTGGTGTTCTTGGCAGCTTTTCGCACATCGATATAGAGCTTGCCTCACTGTGAATTTTGAAACTTTGTTGGTCTTCGTTTTCAAGTTTAGCCCTCCTTTTCATATTGTGTTAGGGAAGATGGACTGTAAACACAAGAACGAAAAAAGGACCGGATATCCAATGTGCTATAGAGCACACAAGATAATCCGGTCCTCCCGCGATTTATCTACTGCTATAAATATTTATTTGATTAAGTTATGCAAACCTAGTATGTGGGGTGAAATCTTTCCCTAACTCTATTATATAACTTATGACGATTTGGATGTCAAACATAATGCGTACTATTTTATGTACTCAAGCTCTGCTTAGGCAGATCCTTCTTCATGTATGAATAGGTTTTTTAAAAGAATCTGGTCGAATACTAATGGTTGTTGTGAATTTCTGATTTTCATGAAGCTCTGTACGAATCTATATAGAATTATTCGATATGAAAAGGAGAATGTTAAAATATGGTACAATGGATGTAGAAAATTGTTCTGATGAAATTGTTTGGGGTTTGATAGATGGGACGAGAAGTACTATGGAGGTCGTTGATGATGAACGATTCTATTGTTATGTTTTGGAGACCAAGCATATTAGAAAAGTAAAATTCATCATTAATGCGTAAAAAAGTGTTTTAAAATAGACTATATCTTTTTTTTTGAGGAATTTCATTAATATAGGAATTAATTATTGACGTATCATAAGTAAGAGCGGTTCTGCTATGTGAAAATTTGATAGAGGGTGGAATTATGAGTTTATTAGATGCACACAAAGGATATGAATATCAAGATTTATTAACGGCGTATCATTTTATAAATATGTTATTAACTGATGATAGTCCCATATTCAAGGTTGATCAAAAGGAATCTGAAAATGATAAGTTTGATGATCTGACGATTATTACAAGTAATTCAATAATGAAGAGACAGGTTAAATATAGCGAAAGTAAAATATTTAAGAAAGCAGATTTGTCTTCTGAAAAATATGATTTAGCCCTAGATACATTATTTAGATCATGGCAAGAGTTGCCTCAAGACAAGAATATTGATATTAGGATTTGTTTAGCATGGGAACTACTTGAGGATTCTCAAGATCTTGATTTTTTGGTAGAGCAAGACATTATTAATATTTATCAAAGTAATGATGTTAAGATACTAAAAATTAATCTTGAGAAAATATGGCCTTCAGATGGAATTCCTAATTCGTCGTGGCGGCGATTAAGAGGGAAATCCACAGAGATTGATAGAAGGGAATTTGAGAACTTTATTAATGACTTAACTATTGAAGTGAATCTTCCGAAGTCAAGTACAGATTTTGCTAATCCCGGAGATTTAGAGAATTTGGTTATTAAGAGTCTGAGGCTCTTTGGTGTTGGAAAATTTCCCAATGACAAGAAGTCAGTAATTGATGTGGCCATGAATTTGATCTATATCATTAAAGGACTGCGTGCGAGAGGTGAAGTCATTGAACTAACTAAAGTGATTTTTGATCTCGGCCTGATGAAGAATTACGGAAACATCGAGCAGAGTTTTAAGATTGATAGAGAAATTAATGTACTGAATTCAACACATTATCATGATTTCAAGCAGTTCGTATTAATTAACAATAAAGTAGTTCTACTTGGGGAACCTGGATCAGGAAAGTCTTGGTTCATTCAAAACTTTATAGACTTTCTCGATGAACAAGACATTAAGGTTGTTCGGCATTATTGTTATACAGGGATTGATGACTTATATGAAAAAGAAAGAATAACTATAAATGTATTTTTAGCAAATTTGATTAATGACATTATTGAGCTATTTCCATACCTGGAGTCATGTAAGCCTTCCAAATATGGGGTGGATTTTGATGAATTACAGGTATTAATTAATCATATACAAGAAGAAGTAGTATTAATTGTCGATGGATTAGATCACATTGGTAGAATATATAATTTTCATAAAGAAATAATGAAACAAATTGACACTGAAATTGTGGAAGTAATCTCACGCTTGGTATTTCCTGACAACGTAAAAGTTGTTCTAGCATCTCAGCCAGTTACTGAGGTTATTAACTTTTGCGATCATGGCTTTAAGGAGTTTTCTGTAAAGCCATGGAATATTGGTGAAGTAAAAGAGTTTATAACTAATAATGGACTAACAGATGTTGAACTGGGTTACCACAGCAAGTTATCGGATTTATTGATTGAAAAAAGTTCAGGGAATCCACTTTATTTAACGTATTTGGTGAACGAATTATCTAAATACAGTCATGTTACGATAACAAGAGAATTGATTGAAGGATTCCCAGCTTATAATAACAATTTGGAAAATTACTATTTATTTTTAATGACAAAACTCTCTGAAAGTCAAAGGGTGCCACAAATCTTGGCTGGTTCTCCATTTCCATTAACAGAATCTGAACTTAAAGAGATTACTTATTTAGGTGCATATGTCTCTGAAAGTTTAGAGGTTATCAGAAGTATATTATCGTACAATCGTTGTTCTGGTGGTTACATAATTTATCATGAGAGTTTTAGGAGATATATTCTTGAATTACTAGAAAAAAATCAAGTTAGTATAGATAAAGCCATTTATTCATACTTAATAGACTGGTTAAAAGATAGAGGCTTCTATGAAGATAGAAAGTCGTATCTTAATTTACTTGTACTTCTCTTTGAGTCGAAACGATATGATGAAGTTCTAGAATACTGCAATAAGGAATTTGTTGTTGACAGCGTTATCTATGGTAATAACATTAATTCCCTAAAAGGCAATTTTGAGATTTTAATGAAGACTTCCTGCAAGGTTAAGGACTATGGTGCCGTAATTATATGTACTGAATTGAGCAATATGATTTACAGTCTAGAATATTCATTTGATGAAAATTCGCAGTATTATTATCATGCACTTGGCCTTATTAATGGATTCGAACAACTTAAATA
The DNA here is from genome assembly GCF_009757775.1 of Paenibacillus lutrae. GTDB lineage: Bacteria > Bacillota > Bacilli > Paenibacillales > NBRC-103111 > Paenibacillus_F > Paenibacillus_F lutrae. The sequence continues at coordinate 3,789 of NZ_RHLK01000007.1, read as the reverse complement.
CATTTTAGTCTATGAAGGACGAAACGCACTAAGTTGCACTGAAGGATTAAAAGTTTGCTATCTCTGCTCTGTAAACAAAGTAATTCCTGAATGGGATGAGTATATCAAGTTATTCATAGAATCAAATAAATCAAATCAAGTAGAACGAAAGAGTCATGATGAGCGATTAGAAGAGTATAAATACTTTATTTGTGCATGTTTAGATACTGACCGAAACATGTTTGATAAGATTGAAAAAGCTGCAGTTGAAGGCGCGTATGATCACAGAGATGTAATAATTACTGAATATTCAAGAAGGGGACTAGTTGAAGAATTAAAAGAAATGGTAAATCAACTTCAAGAACAAGAACATTGGATAAAGAGTTTAGATGTATTTTTCGGTGAGTATGTCATTGACGAGCAATATCTTGATACTGCACTTGAAAAATTATTAAACTCAGATTCATACTCTGATGAGACTTTAATTGCGCTAGATTACTATTATAGTAACATTGAATGGATTATTACAAACCATTCAGATAAATTAATTGAGTTTGTTAAATCTGCTGAAAATAGAAACTGGTATTATAATTGGCTCATATTTGTGTATGAAGTGAGTAAAGTAATTGTTGAAATAGGGGAAACTGAGGCGATTGATGATTCTAGACTAATAGATGCATATTCGTGGTTGACCAAGGATATGGAATGCTTCAAAGGCGAGCCCCGTACTTGTGATTTGTACAAATATGAGACAATTATATTTAAGTCAATAGTATCCCCGCTTGAATTAGTCTCAAATGAATCTACATGGCGTACAATACTTGGTTTAATTGCTGAGATGTCAAGTAAAACTATGACTATGCTAAATGGTTCTACTGGTGGTCCATTACCAACATACAAACTCTTCGACCTGTTCTTAGAAATAGCAAATGATACAAACTGCGAAATTCTAACAGCAATATTTGAAGATAAAATAGGCGATGAGGATAAACGAAGATTTTATTCATACTTGGCTGATTATAATTTGAAACACGCGATTATCCTTGCGAAGAGTGGAAGGTTAGATAGAGCAAAAGTTGAATTCCGTAGAGGTGTAGAGTATTTATTGTCTTATTCATTTAGAAAGGATCGTACACTTAGTCGGCTGATCGATAGCGTAGAAAGCATTTATAAAATTGATGAGGAAATTGGTATTCAGAATATCTTAAGACTTAAGCCGCTGGCCGATGCTGTTGTATATCATACTGATGGTAGAAGTACAAAGACTTATCAAAAAGAGTGGTTCGAAGTTTTAGCTAGAACTAACAGAGACATTGCTCTAACACATCTGAGTTATGAACTATTAGACTCTCGAAACTATTGGATTTTGGAAGAAAGTTTAGATAGCCTTTTAGAAACTATGAATAGTGAAGTAGACCCAATGATAGAAAATGCTCTTTTCAGGACGAGACCTAATGAAGTGAGCTCGAGTACTATTCGTAGTTACTTAAACAACATACGTGTTCTAATTACCAATTCTCAAATGGAAATGGCTAGACTTTCCATAAGGGAATTACTGAATAGATATCCAAATGGAATCTATGAAGATGATTATGAGGAAATAGAAAGACTTTGCGATGATTTAAATGTAGAATTTAATTCTAAAGTTAAATTAGGTCGTACAAATATAAATTATGATAAAGGTAAAATAAATAAAATTAGTTACGATAAACATGTGAGGTATTCAAGTTTTGATGTAATGTCTCTTGAGGAAATACTTGAGTATATTGTTAACTTTGGATTAAAGGAAAGTGAAATTCAAGGACTTTATTTATACATGCAGTCGATTCATGAGTTAAACAAAGACTCAAAAATGTTTATTAGTAATCTAATAAAGCACACATATGATAGAAGGAGCGATGATAAAAATAGAGAAAGAATACTTAGAGTTATTGATGCTTTATCTTTAGATTCAGGAGTTATGGCTTATATTTATGTATCGATGTTTCTGAATCACAAAGATGGGTGGTATCATAGATTGACAGAAACAGCGTTTTATATTAAAGCAGTAGAATATGATAGAGAAGTTACTGAAGAGCATTTTTTTGAGTATTTCTATAATAATCTTTATTCGGTTGACTATAATCTGACAGTAGGAGATAAAATAATAAATGCATTAACGGCAATTGGATATGATGGTGAATTGATAATTCAGTATTGGGAGTCGTTGTTTGAGATAATAAATTTTAGACTTTCAGGACAATATGATTATAACTCTGAGGAAATAGTTAAAAAGTCTAAAGAACTCTCCTCTAAAGAAAAAGTAATGTTCCTATTACTTACTCGACTAAAATATGGCGAGGCAAATCGTTATAAGTGGATTATTTCTTCAATAGACAAATTGTTAGAGCAGCCAGAGTATCGTATATGTTTTATAAAATCTTTCAAGCATTATATTGAAAAAAAGGATCTGTTTATTGACTACTCATTAATTGTTTTATTGTGGCTTATTAGAAAGTGGTTTACTAAAGAAGAGTTGCATGAAAACACTTTACTAGATGAAATACTAAGTGTTTACCCCACTGATAATGGCACTGTAGACTACTTGATTAGGAATATTACTGGTCTGAAAAGTGAAAGAAATTATGAAGAGTATGTTCACTCATATGATGGTGGAGAAGACAAAATTAATTATTTCATAGGATTATTAATTAAGTCGGATAATAGGTTTGCTTTGATAAGAGATAGAGGCGTTGATATTGGTAATATTGCTAAGAATTATTTTCTTGAAATAACCGATAAGTATACACAAGAAAACCTTCAAGATATCATATACGACAGTTCATATAGCGTTCTTGTGCCAAATGTATATTTTTACGATATATTCATGAAACATATTAGTCGTGAAATAGAAGCGTTTATCAATGGATTCGTAGGACATCCATTCTATAGTATGATTGAAGAAGAAATGTATGAAATATTGATTGATGATATAGAGTATATAATTGCCAATTGCAATTCAATTATTCCTCGTCCATCGGATATTGCTACGCCTGAAGAAATTAACGACTCGATAAATGATGTAAATCCCCAAGAGTGGGTTACATTAGCATACTATGAACGTTGGTATAGTAAAAGAGAAAGGCATAAGAATAATTATGGAGAGAATACAGATTCAACAATCATCATTTCAGGTGTAGGATTTACAGATGAAGAGGATGTTGTTCCTTTACTGAAACTCAATAAAGAGTACAGGCTATATGATGAGAACTATGTACTTGGACAATTTGATGATCTGAGGAGAGTACCACTATTAATCGCTACCGATCTTAAGTTTCAGGAGGATATTTATTTAACATTTAGACCATATGATTATCTAAGTATTAGGGGAGAAGTTCTGAATATTCTCGGAATTAATATTACAGATAATGGTGAAGGAATAGTGGGTATAGATAGCAAAGGTGAAGTCGTGGTGAAGTATTCAAAGTGGGAAGTATGTTTTGATGATGTTGATACAGGCAGTTATCGAGTTCCTTATGTGATTGGTTCAGAAGTTAAAGTTAAAAGAGTTGTGTATGAAGAAATATGTAAGCTTTTTGGCAGAGAAGCAAAACGATTCACTGTGAGATTGGGAAAATAAAACTTTAAGAAGTTGATCTTATTAGAAGCAACTTATCGAGGAAAAACTCCTGCCTCAATCCATGTGGTCAAGACCCCTTTTAGTGGACATCAGAAAAAGCCTCAGGCAACAAGCTGGCTTCGGTACTCAACCGGAGTCAGCTTGTTTAGTTTACGTTGTGCCCGGTCTTCGTTGTAAAAATAAATGAATTC
>NZ_RHLK01000044.1 GCF_009757775.1 Paenibacillus lutrae | reverse complement strand
AATTGACGAACCGGGACGGCTACCAGGTGTACCGTTCTAACCCGGAGCGATGCAAGTCTTGTTCTTTCTTGAACCAATGTACGGAAAGCAAGGACTTTAAGAAGCGAGTGAGCCGTCATATCTGGGCGGATTACCTTGAAGAAGCAGAGCATCTGCGTCATACAGAACGGAACAAGCGGATCTATTCCAAGCGCAAAGAAA
>NZ_RHLK01000043.1:317-829 GCF_009757775.1 Paenibacillus lutrae | reverse complement strand
CTTCGCTTCCCGTTGTACCGGCCATTGTAGTACGTGTGTAGCCCAGGTCATAAGGGGCATGATGATTTGACGTCATCCCCGCCTTCCTCCGGTTTGTCACCGGCAGTCAACTTAGAGTGCCCAGCTTCACCTGCTGGCAACTAAGTTCAAGGGTTGCGCTCGTTGCGGGACTTAACCCAACATCTCACGACACGAGCTGACGACAACCATGCACCACCTGTCTCCGATGCTCCGAAGAGGGCACCTATCTCTAGGNCCTTCGCTTCCCGTTGTACCGGCCATTGTAGTACGTGTGTAGCCCAGGTCATAAGGGGCATGATGATTTGACGTCATCCCCGCCTTCCTCCGGTTTGTCACCGGCAGTCAACTTAGAGTGCCCAGCTTAACCTGCTGGCAACTAAGTTCAAGGGTTGCGCTCGTTGCGGGACTTAACCCAACATCTCACGACACGAGCTGACGACAACCATGCACCACCTGTCTCCGATGCTCCGAAGAGGGCACCTATCTCTAGG
>NZ_RHLK01000043.1:0-256 GCF_009757775.1 Paenibacillus lutrae | reverse complement strand
TGCTCCCCACGCTTTCGCGCCTCAGCGTCAGTTATAGGCCAGAAAGTCGCCTTCGCCACTGGTGTTCCTCCACATCTCTACGCATTTCACCGCTACACGTGGAATTCCACTTTCCTCTCCTACACTCGAAGTCTTCCAGTTTCCGGTGCGAACCGAGGTTGAGCCTCGGGATTAAACACCAGACTTAAAAAACCGCCTGCGCGCGCTTTACGCCCAATAATTCCGGACAACGCTTGCCCCCTACGTATTACCGCGG
>NZ_RHLK01000042.1 GCF_009757775.1 Paenibacillus lutrae | reverse complement strand
ACTCTCCCAGGACCCTGCGGTCCAAGTACCATCGGCGCTGGAAGGCTTAACGGTCGTGTTCGGGATGGGTACGCGTGGTTCCCTTCCGCCATCGTCACCAAACGAATTGCGCGTGTTTCCGGAGTCGTCAAACTCCAGAAGGTTTGTATCTTGAAAGGTGCTTGCCCTTTCAAAACTGACAACGAGTGATTGAAGTTGTGAAGGCCGAAGCCTTCTTGACTGGGTGCGCTTCGGCACCCGAGTCTCCATAGAAAGGAGGTGATCCAGCCGCACCTTCCGATACGGCTACCTTNTTCGCGCCACTGAACATCCGAAGAAGATCAGGGCAGCAAAAAGTTTGAAAAGAGAGGAAATTCTCCTTTCAAAACTGACAACGAGTGATTGAAGTTGTGAAGGCCGAAGCCTTCTTGACTGGGTGCGATTCGGCACCCGAGTCTCCATAGAAAGGAGGTGATCCAGCCGCACCTTCCGATACGGCTACCTTGTTACGACTTCACCCCAATCATCTACCCCACCTTCGGCGGCTGG
>NZ_RHLK01000006.1 GCF_009757775.1 Paenibacillus lutrae | reverse complement strand
GAGTACCGCCTGGACCAGTTCCCGGTCCGGCTGCTGCAGCTGGCGAGCTTCTCCTTCGACGTCTTCGTCGGGGACATCGCGCGCACGCTGTATAACGGCGGAACGATGGTGATCTGTCCGAAGGACGACCGCATCGACCCGGCCCGTTTGCACGGCTGGATTCGCGACTGCGGGATTACCGTGTTCGAATCGACCCCGGCGCTCANGCATCGACCCGGCCCGTTTGCACGGCTGGATTCGCGACTGCGGGATTACCGTGTTCGAATCGACCCCGGCGCTCATTGTGCCGTTCATGGACTACGTCGCCGAGCACGGGCTGGATATGAGCTCCATGGAGCTGCTGATTACGAGCTCCGACAGCTGCAGCGTAGGAGATTACCGGCTGCTGCAGGAGCGCTACGGCTCGCAGTTTAGAATCATCAACAGCTACGGCGTAACCGAAGCGGCGATCGATTCGAGCTACTACGATGAGCCGCTTGCGCTCCTGCCCGGGAAAGGCAGCGTACCGATCGGCAAAGCGCGGCTGAACGCCCGCTTCTATATCGTGGATATGCATTTGAACCCGGTACCGGTCGGTGTGCTCGGCGAGCTGTGCATCGGCGGACCCGGAGTGGCCCGCGGGTACTTGAACCGTCCCGAGCTGAATGCGGAGAAGTTCGCAGACAGCCCGTTCGCGGACGGGGAGCGGCTGTACCGCACAGGCGATTTGGCGCGCTGGATGGCAGACGGCAACGTGGATTTCATCGGCCGCATCGACCACCAGGCCAAAATCCGGGGATATCGGATCGAGATCGGCGAAGTGGAGTCGCAGATTCTGAAGATAGAAGCCGTTCGGGAAACGGTTGTGACCATCCGGGAGGATGAGAGCGGTCAGAAAGCGCTGTGCGCCTATTTCACCGCTGCCGGAGGCGGAGAGCTTCCCGCGAGCGAGCTGAGAAGCTTACTTGCCCGGGAACTGCCGGGCTATATGATTCCGTCGTACTTCGTGCAGCTGGAGCAGCTGCCGCTGACGCCCAACGGCAAGATCGACCGCAAGGCATTGCCTGCGCCGGAAGGAAACGCGAGCGGCGGATCGGACTACCTCGCCCCGCGGACGCCGCTGGAAGCGAAGCTGGCCGAGATCTGGCAGGCCGTGCTTGGACCTGTCACCATCGGCGTGAAGGATAATTTCTTCGATCTTGGCGGGCACTCCCTGCGCGCTACGACGCTGGTGAGCAAGATTCACAAAGAGCTGAACGTCGACTTCCCGCTGCGGGATGTATTCCGCTGCTCCACTGTGGAAGAGATGGCGCAGGCAATTGCCCGGATGGAGGAAGGTTCGTTCACGTCCATCCCGGTTGCGGAAGCAAGGGAGTACTACCCGCTCTCTTCGGCGCAAAAGCGTCTCTTTATCCTGCATCAACTGGAAGGGGCTGAGCAGAGCTACAACATGCCGGGCGCGATGCTTCTTCAAGGGAAACTGGAGCGTGAGCGCTTCGAAGAAGCGTTCCGTGGGCTGATCGCACGTCATGAGACGCTGCGCACCGGGTTTGAAATAATAGACGGTGAAGCCGTACAGCAGATTTACCGGGAAGCCGACTTTAGCGTGGAACATTTCCGGATGAGTGAAGAGGCAGCCGGGGAAGCCGTGCGCGGCTTCATCCGCACGTTCAATCTGGCGAAGCCGCCGCTGCTGCGAGTCGGGCTCATCGAGCTGGAGCCGGAACGTCATATCCTGCTGTTCGATATGCATCACATCATCTCCGACGGTGTATCGATGGACGTCCTCGTGGAAGAGTTTGTCGGCTTATACATCGGAGATAAGCTTGAGCCGCTGCGCATCCAGTACAAGGACTATGCCGTATGGCAGCAGTCTGAAGCGCAGCAGGAGCAATTGAAACGGCAGGAAGCTTACTGGCTGGATGTGTATCAAGGAGAGCTGCCCGTTCTTCAAATGCCGGCTGATTACGCGCGTCCGGCGGTGCAAAGCTACGAAGGGCATACGCTTGAATTTGTCATGGATGAGAACAAGAGCGAGGGCTTGAAGAAGCTGGCTGCCCAAACCGGTACGACACTGTATATGGTCCTGCTTGCGGCTTATACCATCCTGCTTCATAAGTACACGGGCCAGGAAGATGTAGTCGTAGGTACGCCTATTGCGGGAAGAAATCACGGGGATGTTCAGCCTCTGATCGGAATGTTTATTAATACGCTGGCCATTCGTAACTATCCGGCCGGAGAGAAGAGTTTCCTCGCGTATTTGGAGGAAGTGAAGGAAACGACTTTGGGCGCTTTCGAGAACCAGAACTATCCGTTTGAAGAGCTGGTGGACAAGGTGCAGGTTGCCCGTGATCTCAGCCGCAACCCGCTTTTTGATACAATGTTTACTCTGCAAAATACCGAAAACAAGGATTTCGATGTTGAAGGCCTTCAACTAGAGTCCTATCCGAGTGACTATGGAATGGCCAAATTTGACCTCAGTCTGGACGTCATGGAAGATAGCCAGGGTTTGGATTATACCCTTGAATACTCGACCGCTTTGTATAAAAAGGAGACGGTTGAGCGGTTGGCGAAGCATTTCGAGCAGTTGCTCGAAGCGATTGTAAGCCAACCGGAGGCGAGGATTGCAGCGCTGGATATAATGACTGCGGATGAAAAGCAGCAGATCCAGCAGGTATTCAACGCGGAGCCTGCCGGTGAACTTCCGCCGGAACAGCCGCTCTACCGGTTGTTCGAAGCACAGGCCGCACTTACGCCTGAGCAAGCGGCGGTGGTGTATGAAGATACGCAGCTGACGTACGGCGAGCTGAACGAACGGGCCAGTCGCCTGGCGGCGGTGCTGCGGGCGGGCGGCATTGGCAGCGAAAGCATCGTCGGCATCCTGGCCGATCGTTCGGTGGAGCTGCTGGTCGGTGTCCTCGGGGTGTGGAAAGCCGGAGGCGCGTACGTGCCGATTGATCCGGATTATCCGCAGGACCGCATCCGGTTCATGTTGGAGGACAGCGGCGCATCCGTGCTGCTGACGCAGAGCCATCTGCTGGAGCGTACCCGGGCCTGGCTGGACGAAGGAATGGCGTTGCCGCTGCAAAGCGTGCTGTGCCTGGACGATGAGGCAGCGTACAGCGCACTCGGCGTAGACGCTGCTGGAGTAAGTGCAGCATACAATGCATCCGGTGTGAATGCTGTTGGAGTGAATGCAACGCACAACGCATCCGGTGTGAATGCTGTTGGAGTGAATGCAACGCACAACGCATCCGGTGTGAATGCTGTTGGAGTGAATGCAACGCACAACGCATCCGATGTGGATGCTGTTGGAGTGAATGCAGCGAACAGCGCATCCCGTGTGGATGCTGTTGGAGCGAATGCAAGGCACAACGCATCCAGGTTGAATGCTGCTGGAGTGAATGCAGCGAACAGCGCAGCCGGTGTGAACGCAGCTGGCGTGAGTGCAACTGACGATAACGACAACACACCGCGCATGGAAGATCTGGCCTACGTGATCTACACGTCGGGAACGACAGGACGCCCCAAAGGAGTCATGATCGAGCACCGCAGCCTCGTCAACACGGCAGCGGCTTACCGCCGCGAGTACCGCCTGGACCAGTTCCCGGTCCGGCTGCTGCAGCTGGCGAGTTTCTCCTTCGACGTCTTCGTGGGGGATATCGCGCGCACGCTGTATAACGGCGGAACGATGGTGATCTGTCCGAAGGACGACCGCATCGACCCGGCCCGTTTGCACGGCTGGATTCACGACTGCGGGATTACGGTGTTCGAATCGACCCCGGCGCTCATTGTGCCGTTCATGGACTATGTCGCCGAGCACGGGCTGGATATGAGCTCCATGAAGCTGCTGATTACGAGCTCCGACAGCTGCAGCGTGGGAGATTACCGGCTGCTGCAGGAGCGCTACGGCTCGCAGTTTAGAATCATCAACAGCTACGGCGTAACCGAAGCGGCGATCGATTCGAGCTACTACGATGAGCCGCTCGCGCTCCTGCCCGGGAAAGGCAGCGTACCGATCGGCAAAGCGCGGCTGAACGCCCGCTTCTACATCGTGGATACGCATTTGAACCCGGTACCGGTGGGAGTCTTGGGCGAGCTGTGCATCGGCGGACCGGGTGTGGCCCGGGGCTACTTGAACCGTCCCGAGCTGAATGCGGAGAAGTTCGCAGACAGTCCGTTCACGGACGGGGAGCGGCTGTACCGCACAGGCGATTTGGCACGCTGGATGGCGGACGGCAACGTGGATTTCATCGGCCGGATCGACCACCAGGCCAAAATCCGAGGATACCGGATCGAGATCGGCGAAGTGGAGTCGCAGATTCTGAAGATAGAAGCAGTTCGCGAAGCGGTTGTGACCATCCGGGAGGATGAGAGCGGTCAGAAAGCGCTGTGCGCCTATTTCACCGCTGCCGGAGGCGGAGAGCTTCCCGCGAGCGAGCTGAGAAGCCTACTTGCCCGGGAACTGCCGGGCTACATGATTCCGTCGTACTTCGTGCAGCTGGAGCAGCTGCCGCTGACGCCGAACGGCAAGATCGACCGCAAGGCGCTGCCCGCTCCGGAAGGAAGCGCAAGCGGCGGATCGGACTACCTCGCCCCGCGGACGCCGCTGGAAGCGAAGCTCGCCGAGATCTGGCAGGCCGTACTCGGTCCTGTCACGGTGGGCGTGAAGGATAATTTCTTCGATCTTGGCGGGCATTCCCTGCGCGCTACGACGCTGGTGAGCAAGATTCACAAAGAGCTGAACGTCGCCTTCCCGCTGCGGGAGGTGTTCCGCTGCTCTACTGTGGAAGAGATGGCGCAGGCGATTGCCCGGATGGAGGAAGGTTCGTATGCATCCATCCCGGTTGCGGAAGCCAGGGAGTATTATCCGCTATCTTCGGCGCAGAAGCGTCTGTTCATTCAGCATCAGCTGGAAGGAGCGCAGCAGCTCTACAACATGCCGGAAATAATGAGGCTTGAAGGCCCGGTGGAACCGGATCGACTCGAAGCGGCTTTACAGAAATTGATTGCACGGCATGAAGCACTGCGAACCAGTTTTGAAATGGTCCATGGAGAGGTAGTCCAGCGGGTTCATCCACAAGTGAAGTTTGAGATTGAATACTGTTCGGCGGCCGAAGAAGAAACCGCAGAACTCGTTCAAAGTTTTGTCCGTCCGTTTGATTTGGAGACAGCGCCGCTCCTGCGTACAGGTTTGGCCCGGCTGCAACCGGATGTTCATATCCTGATGTTTGATATGCATCACATCATTTCTGACGGAGTATCCATGTCGATTCTGGTGGATGAGTTTGCCCGGTTGTATGCCGGTGAAGAGCTGCCGCCTCTGCGTATCCAGTACAAAGACTATGCGGTATGGCAGCAGTCCGATGTGTACAAGGAGCGGACGAGAGAACAGGAAGCGTACTGGCTGCAATCGCTGGCTGGAGATCTTCCTGCGGTCGATTTGCCTACGGATTTCGAGCGGCCCGCGGCCAGAAGTTTTGACGGGGCGCATCATGAATTTGAAGTCGATGCTGTGCTCGCAAAGCGGCTGCATGAACTGGCAGCTGCGAGTCATAGCACGCTATATATGGTGCTGATGTCTGCGTACAACGTGCTGCTGTCCAAATACAGCGGCCAGGAAGATATCATTATCGGCACGCCGGTTGCGGGGAGAACACACGCGGATTTAGAGCCGGTTCTCGGCATGTTCGTCAATACACTGGCCATCCGCAGCTACCCGGCCGGAAGCAAGACCTTCTGGTCCTATTTGGAAGAAGTGAAAGAGACGACACTCGGAGCATTCGAGCATCAGGACTATCCTTTCGAAGAGCTGGTGGAACGATTGAAGATCAAGCGGGATGTAAGCCGCAATCCGGTCTTCGATACGATTTTTGATATGCAGAATATTGAGGAGAAAGAAGCTCATTTCGATCGTTTGAGTATGACTCCATATATGCTTGACGACTTGGAAGAAGCGAAATTCGATCTGACCTTGTTCATGTCCGAAGTTGACGGCGGCCTCACGGGCGGTTTCCATTACAGCTCCAAATTGTTCAAACCCGCAATGATTCAAACCATGGCTCAAGATTTACTGAAGGTTCTGTCCCAAATTAGTGAAGATCCGCAGATCCAGTTGAACCGGATCGAGTGCACCAAGCAATCAGCGTCAGCGGCGAGTCAAAAAAATTCGATAGCCGGCATTGAATTTGCTTTCTAGAAGTTCTGGGATGCTTAGAAAGCGAGCCTGCGGTCTTGTGTAGGACGGCAGGCTCACTTCTCTTCGGGATTTCAAATCCCGTACAGAGGCGCAAAAAGAGACTTTACAGCATGTGTATAGGAGCGGAATGTAAACCCGCTTGGTAAGGAAACGATTTGACCGCACCTGAAAGTGTGGCGGGCAATGATTTTAACTTTTGAGGGGAGGGGTACGAATGAAATCATGGTTTGAAAAGGAAGAAATGTATTGGAACGCTAAGTTCAGTGCCGATGACAGTATGAGCTTCCTGCCCTACAGTAAATCCTCGACGAGAATGAAGAGCGCGGATGAGGCGCCCCCGGGTGTTCTTGAACGTACGCTGCCCAAAGAGCTTTCTGACAACATTATTCGTCTTGCCAACGGTTCGGACATGGCCGTATTCATGATCCTGCTGGCAGGGGTGAACGGCCTGCTCTACGCCTACACGAAGCGGGAGAATATTCTGGTCGGAATTCCTGTCGCCGCTATGGGCAACGAGGGGGCACCGGCTCATGATTTTCTGATTATCAAAAACACACTTTCCCGCGAGAGCACGCTTAGAACGCTATTGGGTGGAATCAAAACGTCGCTCAGTGAAGCTTTGGAGCATCAGCAGCTTCCTTTCAGGAAAATGATCCATTCGCTGGATTTTCACTATGACCCCGATGGCTTGCCGGTCGTTAACACACTGGTTGCTTATACAAAAATCCATCCGGTGGATTGCGGGGCTAAGATATCGTCTGACACCATCTTTCAGTTTGACTTCGCAGATGATTCCATCCGGCTGTGCGTAAGATATGACAGTAATCGGTATGAACCAGGTTTTATGGATGGGGTGACCGATCACCTGCTGCGATTGTTATCCGCCCAGTTAGTAAAGCCGGAACTTGAGCTCGGTGACGCGGATCTGTTATCGGAGGCGGAGAAGCGTCAGCAGCTCCAATTGTTCAACAATACCGCAGCGGAATATGCGCACGAACTCACGATTCATCAGCTGATCGAAGAGCAGGCCCGGCAGGTTCCTGATGCGGTAGCGGTAGTCTATGAGCATCAGCAGCTGACGTACCGGGAGCTTAATGAACAGGCGAACCGGCTCGCGAGAACGCTGCTGGAAGCAGGAGTTAAGCCGGATCAGCTGGTTGGGCTGATGCTCAGCCGCTCTCTGGAGATGGTTGTCGGCATCCTCGGCATCCTCAAATCAGGAGGCGCTTATGTGCCGATTGATCCCGAATACCCGGAGGAGCGGATCCGCTTCTTGCTGGAAGATTCAGGGTCGCGCCTGCTGCTGACTCAGGAACATTTGCGGGAGCGTGTGTCTTTTGAGGGAACCATAATCGCTTTGGATCGGGAAGAGTCTTACAGCGAGAATCGTTCGAATCTGGAGCCGGCCAGCGGCCCGGATCATCTGGCCTATGTCATTTATACGTCAGGAACAACCGGCAAGCCCAAAGGTGTTCTGGTGGAACACCGCGGGCTGAGCAGCCTGAAGACGATGTTCGGACAAACCTTGCAGATCAGCGGCCGGGACAGAGTCGTGCAGTTTGCCAGCTTGTCGTTCGACGCATCCTGCTGGGAAATCTTCAAAGCGTTATTTTTTGGGGCTGCCTTATATATTCCGTCTAAGGAGACCATTCTCGATTACCGTTTGTTCGAAGCTTACATGAACGAGAACGGGATTACAGCCACAATACTGCCGCCGACCTATGCAACCTATTTGAACCCGGAGAATATGCCGGCCCTCCAAAAGCTGATCACCGGCGGCTCTGCGGTATCTGCTGAATTCGTGCAGCAGTGGAAAGACAGCGTACAGTTTTTTAACGCATACGGACCGACCGAAGCTTCGATTGTAACAGCGGTTTGGTCAGCATCAGCGGAAGACAAGGATTGGAAGTCGGTGCCCATCGGTCGACCTATTCAGAATCACCGGATCTATATCGTCGATTCATCCGATCAATTACTGCCGTTAGGGGTGGCCGGTGAGTTGTGCATTGCGGGAGTCGGACTCGCCAGAGGATACTTGAACCGTCCCGACCTGACCGCGGAGAAGTTCGTGGACAATCCGTTCGAGCCGGGTGAGCGGATGTACCGGACGGGCGATCTTGCCAGATGGCTGCCGGACGGCAATATCGAATACATGGGCCGGATCGACCATCAAGTGAAGATCCGGGGCTACCGGATCGAGGTGGCCGAGATCGAAGAGCAGCTGCTGAAGGCCCGGCACGTCCAGGAAACGATCGTAATCGCGCGTGAAACGGCGGGCGGGCAAAGTCAGCTGTGCGCTTATTTCGTAGCGGAAGTGAAGCTTAGCGGTAGCGAGCTGAAAGACGCCTTGGCCAGGGAGCTGCCCGGGTACATGATTCCGTCGCACTTCGTCCAGCTGCCCCGGATGCCGCTGACGCCTAACGGCAAGGTCGACCGCAAAGCGCTGCCGGCTCCGGAAGCGGGCGCAAGCAGCGGCACGGAATACGTCGCGCCGCGTTCGCTGCTCGAAATAAAGCTGGTCGGAATCTGGCAGGAAATACTCGGGCTGGAGCAGATCGGCGTGAAGGACAATTTCTTCGAACTCGGCGGAAGCTCTCTGAGCCTGATGCGGCTGATTCAAACGATCTATGACGAGACGGGCGTTGAAATTCCTCTGCATCAAGGCTTTCAGCAGTTAACCGTCGAGGCGATCGCCTTAGAGAATTGGGAGTCCGGATTCGAACGGGACGATCACCATTTTACAAGGCTGAACAAGCAAGGCGAGATGAATGTGTTCTGTTTCCCGCCCGGCGGCGGATTCGGGATAAGCTACCGGCTGCTAGCGGACAAGCTGGAGAACCGGTTTGCCCTGTACGGGATTGATTTTATTGAGAATACCGCGAGCTATGAGGACATGCTGAATCGTTATGTAGACGCCGTTATACGGATACAGCAGCAGGGGCCTTACGTTTTTATCGGATACTGTTTCGGCGGGAATTTAATGTTTGAAGTCGCCCAGACGATGGAGAAGAGAGGGTATGCCGTCTCGGACCTTATAATGATCGATTCCTGGATTAAGCAGAGCGTAACCCCTCTGGAAACTACGCAGAACGAACTGGAAGAAATACTCGGAGATTTGTCAGTTACGGAAAAAGAAATGATGGAACATCCTCTGATCCGCAGACGCGTCGAGCAAAAGGTACAGGCCACCTTGACCTATGAAGCTCAACTAATCAATAAGGGCTCCGTGGTGGCGAACATTCATGAGTTAATAGCCGCGGACAGCGATGCTTTCCGGCTTGAGAATCAGCTACCTTCCTGGCGGGAAACCGCCTTGCAAGCGTATGCGGAATACAAGCTTGCGGGCGTTCATGAGAAGCTGCTGGAACCAGAAAGCATCGATGAAACGGCGCCAGTCGTTGAGCGCATTCTAAGGCAGATCGCGGAGCGCTGCGACCGTTCGCAGAAGGTGCTTCATGGAAACTGACGGACACCCGCAGGTCTTGAAAGGGGATCGCAAAGCTTTGCAAAAACGTGAACGGGTACTCGCTCTATGGAAAGCCGTCCGCTGGTTATTATCCTTCGTGAAATTCCATAAAGGCTGGATGATTGTCGGAATTGCCTCTGCTGTTGCGGCAGCGGTGATCGAAGTGTGGACAGGCAGTCTGATCGAGCGGTTGACCACCCAGGCAGAGAACGGGGCGGGCCCTGTCGTCACCCAACTGGTTTATACGGTTTTTGTCGTTATTCTGATCGGGGTGCCGGCCAAATATTTCATGGCTTACGGGGTGGAGAAAAGCAGTGCGCGAGCTGTAAGAGATATTCGCAACCATGTGATGAGCCATGTCGGCAAACTGCCGGTACACGCCATTGAGAAACAGCACACCGGTGATGTTCTATCCCGGATGAACAACGACTTGCAGCTCATTCATCAATTTATGATCCGGGATCTCGCCCAGTGGTTCTATCACCCGCTGCTGTTCGCCGGCTGCTTTATTTATCTGATTTGGATTCAATGGGAACTCATGGTCTACAGTCTGCTGCTGTTTCCGGTTTCCTTGTTTGTGTCGCAGTGGATCGGGAAGCAGCTGCAGCAGCTGACGGAAGAGGCTCAGGCCAACATGGGGAGGATGAATGCCAATTTACAAGATACCCTGGGCGGTATGCCGGTTGTGAAAAGTTATTTGTTATCGGGAATGATGTTCCGTTCGTATCAGTCCCTGCTTCAACTGACGGCACAGAAGAAACTGGCGGTGAAAAAAAGAGAGGCTTGGGTAAATCCGCTCCTGTCCACGCTGATGCTCAGCCCGATTATTTTTGCGGTGAGCTATGGCAGCTATCTGATTTCTCAGGGGCTACTGGGTACGGGAGAATTAATCGCGTTTCTCTATTTATTGAACTTGGCATTGGAACCGCTGGAGCACATTCCGGAGCTTATCACGCATACGTTTGAAATGAGCGGAGCTTTGAAAAGAATCTCGGCGATCGTGGAAGAGCCTGCCGAGAATCAAGAAGGACATGCGATTGAGCGGAGGGCCGCCCCGCCTGTTTCATTCCAGGCAGTTTCTTTTGCTTACGGGAGCAGCGGCTCTCCCATCTTGAACAACCTGAGTTTTACCGTACCGGAAGGGGCAACCATAGCATTAGTGGGGGCCAGCGGCGGAGGGAAGAGCACCGTAATTAAACTGTTATGCGGATTTTATCCTTTAGCAGCCGGACAAGGTACGATTCAAGTGTTCGGCCAACCGATTAACGGCTGTAATCTGGACGGGCTGCGGTCCCATTTCTCCGTAGTGACTCAAGATTCGTTCCTGTTCAGCGGCACGGTAGCGGAGAATATCGGGTATGGCAGGGAAGGGGCATCAATGGACGAGGTGATCGGAGCCGCCAAATCGGCTCATGCGCATTCGTTTATCATGGAGCTCCCCGAGGGCTATCAGACCCATGTGGGGGAACGCGGGGGATTCCTGTCGGGCGGACAGCGCCAGCGGATTGCCATTGCGCGCGCTTTCCTCAAGGATGCTCCCATCCTGCTGCTGGACGAGCCCACCTCCGCGCTGGATCCGCAGTCTGAAATCTCTATCCAGGAAGCGCTGAATGTCCTCATGAAAGCAAGGACGACCATCGTTATCGCCCACCGGCTCTCGACCGTCCAGAATGCGGATGCCATCTGGGTAATGGAGAACGGGGAGATTGCGGAAGCGGGCACTCACGCCGAACTGCTGGATAAGAAGGGGCTGTACGCCAAGTCGTACTATCAAGAATTTGCCGGAACGCAGAAGCGTAAGGAGGTGATGTATACGTGAAGACGGGTGGATGGATCTCTTATGTCAAAGAACTGGGTTCCTTGATGCGATATATGAACCCGCGGCGCAAAAAGCAGTATTTTCTCGGTATGGGTGTTGCTGCGGTTAATCAAACCTTGTTTCTGATTTCTTTCAGCTTGGTCGTCCAGAGTCTGGTCAATTACGCGGAGTCGCGGGATACATCGCTTATATACCAAGCCTTCTACATCCTGGCAGGAGCCCTGCTGCTTGAGAATATCATTTCCCCGGCATTCACTTATCTCTATCAGCGCAGCGTCGAATATACGATCTTAGACATCCGGGAACGTCTTTACTACAAAATTTGCCGGCTTCGCGCCAAATATCTGGAGCAGACGCATCATGGCGACTTGCTCTCACGTGTGAACAATGACGTCAACGCGCTTGAACTCACATACTCCAGTATTTATTTTATGATGCTGCTGCAAATCGTGTTCAGTATAGGCTCGATCGTGGCAATGTTCATCCTGCATTGGCAGTTTGCCGCCGTGTCGCTGGCTACTTTGCTCATTTCCTTAGCGGTCAGCATCCGGTTCGCCCGGCAAATTCGAGTTTTGTACGGAAATTCGCTTCAATTGCTCGGCAAAATGACCGAGAAATTCATGGATTTTATCGGCGGCATTCAACTGGTCAAATTGTTTCATATCCGCCCGATTTATGCCCAGTACCGGAGTCTGAACGAACAGGCGACCAGGATTGCGGAGCAGACGGCCCATAAGAACGGGATGCAGACGGCCATTAACCATTTTGTCAGCTATGTGACGTTCTGTGGAATTATCGTCATCGGCAGTTTGCTGTATGCGTATGGCCTTATCGGAATGGGCAGCGTGGCTGCATTCGCCGTCCTGCAAATCAATCTGACTCATGCGATCATGACCTTCGGAACCGTACTATCCCTCGCGCAGAATTCATTAGCCGGGGCACAGCGGATTCAAGAAATTTTGAACGAGGAAGAAGAGCCGGTAAGGATCGGTACTTGGGACAGCAAACAGGTGTCGGAAGCCATGGTGGAATTCCGCAACGTCGAATTTTCCTACCAGTCGGATAAAAAAGTGCTGTGCGAGTTGTCCATGAAGGTGCTGCCCGGCCAGGTTGCCGCCATTGTAGGAGCCAGCGGAAGCGGCAAGAGCACGCTGATCAAACTGCTCCTTGGTTTCTATCCCGTAGACCGCGGGGAAATTCTGCTGCAAGGCAAGTCGTTCGGGCACTATACGCTCGAAGAAATTCGCGGGCAAATCGCTTATGTGCCGCAAGATGCCTTTTTGTTCAGCGGAACCATCGAAGACAACATCCGCTACGGCAATCCGGAAGCTTCGGCAGAGGAAGTACGGGAGGCGGCCGGGGCTGCATACGCCGATGCTTTTATCCAGGAGCTGCCTGAGAAATATCAGACCCAAGTGGGGGAACGCGGTGCCTCTCTGTCCGGCGGTCAAAGGCAGCGTATCGCGATCGCCCGGGCCATCTTGAAGAATGCCCCTATTCTGCTGCTCGATGAAGCGACCTCCGCTCTCGACAACGAATCGGAATACTGGGTGCAGAAAGCCTTGAATGAGTTGATGAGAGGACGCACGACCATCCTGATCGCTCACCGCCTCAGCACCGTGGAGAAAGCCGATTCCATCACCGTCATGAGCCAGGGAAGCATAGTGGAGCAGGGGACGCATCAGGATTTGCTGGCACGGGGCGGGTATTATGCGCAGTTGTATGGATAGGTTTATTAGGGATTTATATGATGAGCATTGGAATGAAAAAGATCAGAAAACAGGGAGTCCGGGTGACTTTCTGTTTTTTCTGTTTGGGAACTTCTTTTTGGGAAATTAGATTGGAAGAATTTCATGCCGGGATATAACCCGAGGGAAGAGGAGTAGGATAGAAGAGTTGATTAAAGCGCGAGAATATGGGAAAATCAGGAATGGTTCTTGCGTAACTTTCTTTACAAATTCGAGACCATGGACAGTTTCATATTATTGTAGTGCGAATGCCAAGCGAACATGATTTCCCTGGGGGATTCGCACCATATATTTTACTTTTTGAGATTGATTTTACAAATAAAGTAATTCGTTGTTTTGTTTACTTGAGATAATTTCAACATATTTTTAGTAAAAGGTTCGATTTTCAAGTTTTTTTGCTTGAAAATCGGTGTCGCACCTTACATAGGTGCGTGGATTGAAATAGTTTACAGTAATTGTAAACTATTTAACCCTATAAGTCGCACCTTACATAGGTGCGTGGATTGAAATCCGCAAAGATCCTCGTTACCCCGGTCGTCTGTAAGTCGCACCTTACATAGGTGCGTGGATTGAAATTTTTCCCACACGGCCGCTAAGGGTGATGTATTAGTCGCACCTTACATAGGTGCGTGGATTGAAATCATATTTCCATCTCCTTTCCTATTTGTGTAAAAGTCGCACCTTACATAGGTGCGTGGATTGAAATCCGCCGGTTGTAAAGAACGTCTTCGTCCAACTGCTCGTCGCACCTTACATAGGTGCGTGGATTGAAATTGACATCTGCATCCCTCCTATATTTTATCGGCCAGGTCGCACCTTACATAGGTGCGTGGATTGAAATGATCTCACCAAGTGCTGTTGCAGTTTCGGAAGGACCGTCGCACCTTACATAGGTGCGTGGATTGAAATACCGGGGACGGAGGCGCAAACACGCCGTTATAGGCGTCGCACCTTACATAGGTGCGTGGATTGAAATCTGTCACAAATCGACCTTTATACGCGCCGATTTGTCGTCGCACCTTACACAGGCGCGTGGATTGAAATACCGCTACTATAGCCTGCTTGATCCTATTTACCTGTCGCACCTTACACAGGTGCGTGGATTGAAATTCTTCTCGGCGCCAGTATTTCAACCTCTCGTTATACATGTCGCACCTTACACAGGTGCGTGGATTGAAATACCACGAGCCATGCGTGTATTTGCATGTCTGAGGTCGCACCTTACACAGGTGCGTGGATTGAAATCTCGGGTCGGTCTCGCATTCAAATTTAATCTGCTGTCGCACCTTACACAGGTGCGTGGATTGAAATTAATCCGTATTTGTCTTGAGCGTATTCTTTCACCGTCGCACCTTACGTAGGTGCGTGGATTGAAATTCCGAAGTCGAAAATGAAATCGGAAGAAAAACCGAGTCGCACCTTACGTAGGTGCGTGGATTGAAATAACGGACCGGAGAAGGAAATAAAGACCGGTGTGTCTAGGTCGCACCTTACGTAGGTGTGTGGATTGAAATGGATTGGCGATCTTTGCGAACTAAAAGTGTGGGAAGTCGCACCTTACGTAGGTGCGTGGATTGAAATTTTACGATGGCTTCGGTCGCTGTTGTTGTTTCCTTCGTCGCACCTTACAAAGGTGCGTGGATTGAAATAAGTTGGCTTTTTATGATGAACCCCGGCCGTACCTGGTCGCACCTTACACAGGTGCGTGGATTGAAATCGTTATGAGACATCAATTGTAGCTTATTATCAAAGTCGCACCTTACACAGGTGCGTGGTTTGAAATCCATCTCTCATATATCCGGCTCTGTTTTCTTCCTGGTCGCACCTTACATAGGTGCGTGGATTGAAATATCGGGGAGTCCGGCGCAAATACGCCGTTATAGGCGTCGGACCTTATGCGCAGAATGCATTAGCCGGCGCACAGCGGATTCAAGAAATTTTGAACGAGGAAGAAGAGCCGGTAAGGATCGGTGCTTGGGACAGCAAACAGGTGTCGGAAGCCATAGTGGAATTCCGCAACGTCGAATTTTCCTACCAGTCGGATAAAAAAGTGCTGTGCAAGTTGTCCATGAAGGTGCTGCCCGGCCAGGTTGCCGCCATTGTAGGAGCCAGCGGAAGCGGCAAGAGCACGCTGATCAAACTGCTCCTTGGTTTCTATCCCGTAGACCGCGGGGAAATTCTGCTGCAAGGCAAGTCGTTCGGGCACTATACGCTCGAAGAAATTCGCGGGCAAATCGCTTATGTGCCGCAAGATGCCTTTTTGTTCAGCGGAACCATCGAAGACAACATCCGCTATGGCAATCCGGAAGCGTCGACAGACGAAGTACGGGAGGGCGGCCTTGGGCTGCCTACGCCGCACCTTATATGGTGCGTGGATTGAAATTGCCAAGTGTCCGTTACGTAGCCGACGTTTTCAGAGTCGCACCTTACATGGTGCGTGGATTGAAATAGCGATTGTCCTACAATGATTAATCGTATCGGCCTGGTCGCACCTTACATAGGTGCGTGGATTGAAATCGTTAGGGAGTGGGGCATTAAATCCATGAACGATGTCGTACCTTATACAGGTGCGTGGATTGAAATACTGCTGCCCAGCACTTAGGGATTATAATAATGCAGTTGCACCTTATAAGATGCGTGATTGAAATAGTGACTCTAAAGAGCATGTGACTAGTTTGGAATGGCAGCGTGGCTGCATTCGCCGTCCTGCAAATCAATCTGACTCATGCGATCATGACTTTCGGAACCGTACTATCCCTCGCGCAGAATTCATTAGCCGGCGCACAGCGGATTCAAGAAATTTTGAACGAGGAAGAAGAGCCGGTAAGGATCGGTACTTGGGACAGTAAACAGGTGTCGGAGGCCATGGTGGAATTCCGCAACGTCGAATTTTCCTACCAGTCGGATAAAAAAGTGCTGTGCGAGTTGTCCATGAAGGTGCTGCCCGGCCAGGTTGCCGCCATTGTAGGAGCCAGCGGAAGCGGCAAGAGCACGCTGATCAAACTGCTCCTTGGTTTCTATCCCGTAGCCCGCGGGGAAATCCTGCTGCAAGGCAAGTCGTTCGGGCACTATACGCTCGAAGAAATTCGCGGGCAAATCGCTTATGTGCCGCAAGATGCCTTTTTGTTCAGCGGAACCATCGAAGACAACATCCGCTACGGCAATCCGGAAGCTTCGGCAGAGGAAGTGCGGGAGGCGGCCGGGGCTGCATACGCCGATGCTTTTATCCAGGAGCTGCCCGAGAAGTATCAGACCCAAGTGGGGGAGCGCGGCGCTTCTCTGTCCGGCGGTCAAAGGCAGCGTATCGCCATCGCCAGGGCCATCTTGAAGAATGCTCCTATTCTGCTGCTCGATGAGGCGACCTCCGCCCTCGATAACGAGTCGGAATACTGGGTGCAGAAGGCGTTGAATGAGTTGATGAAAGGACGCACGACCATCCTGATCGCTCATCGCCTCAGCACCGTGGAGAAAGCCGATTCCATCACCGTCATGAGCCAGGGAAGCATAGTGGAGCAGGGAACGCATCAGGATTTGCTGGCACGGGGCGGGTATTATGCGCAGTTGTATGGGTAAGTTGATTGATTAGGGATTTATATGATAAGCATTGGAACGCAAGACCAGAAAACAGGGAGTCCGGGTGACTTTCTGTTTTTCTGTTTGGGAACTTTTTTTGGAAAAATAGATTAGAAGAATTTCTTGTCGGGATATAACCCGATGGAAGAAAAGCAGGATAGCAGAGTTGATTAAATCGTTAGAATATGGGAAAATCAGGATGATTATTGAGTAACTTTATTTTTAGTTCGAGAACATGGGCAGCTTCACATTATAGTAGTGCGAATGCCAAGCGAACATGATTTCCCTAGGGGATTCGCACCAAATCTTTTACTTTTTGAGATTGATTTTACAAATATAGTAATTTGATATTTTGTTTATTTGTGTAAGTTTGTAGTTGTTTTTAGTAGAAGGTTCGATTTTTAAGTTTTTTTGCTTGAAAATCGGTGTCGCACCTTACGTAGGTGCGTGGATTGAAATCTCTTGACCCTAAGATGTACCCGGACCTGTCCATTGTCGCACCTTACGTAGGTGCGTGGATTGAAATAATCAATGCGGGCGCCAGTTTCGGCATGTTATCGTCGCACCTTACGTAGGTGCGTGGATTGAAATATAACTAACTGATGGACGATGTTGTTTTGATCATCGTCGCACCTTACGTAGGTGCGTGGATTGAAATTCGGAAAGAGGGCGAAGTAATGTTACCTAAACCGGTCGCACCTTACGTAGGTGCGTGGATTGAAATAGGGGCAGATACAGTCCCGGGAACTACGGCAGGATGTCGCACCTTACGTAGGTGCGTGGATTGAAATCAACATGTCTCGCGAGGAGCAACGCAAACTGAGGGTCGCACCTTACGTAGGTGCGTGGATTGAAATTGGAAGCACAAAAGACCTGTCCTCTGCCCAAGCGTCGCACCTTACGTAGGTGCGTGGATTGAAATGAATGAATCCACCTCAAAGGTGCCACAAGGCAGCCGTCGCACCTTACGTAGGTGCGTGGATTGAAATGCCCTGATCATCAAGTCTTATACTGGGCGAAGTTGATGTCGCACCTTACGTGGTGCGTGGATTGAAATAATTTGATTTTGAAGAATAATGACAGTGAACATTATTGTCGCACCTTACGTAGGTGCGTGGATTGAAATTCACCAATGGCCCGATCTATGTTAACCCTGCACCCAGTCGCACCTTACGTAGGTGCGTGGATTGAAATTTTAACATCGATCCGATCGGCTTGTATTGATTTCGTCGCACCTTACGTAGGTGCGTGGATTGAAATAGCAAGGGTTTGAGTAACCATCATGTTACCTAAGTTGTCGCACCTTACGTAGGTGCGTGGATTGAAATCGAAAAGAAGCCACACGAAGCCGTCGAACAAAGAAGGTCGCACCTTACGTAGGTGCGTGGATTGAAATGCGAAGGCTCTAGAAACAAAATGAATACGAGGTGGGTCGCACCTTACGTAGGTGCGTGGATTGAAATTCCCGGCAAACGTCAGGATAAAGCGATGATCGCGTCGCACCTTACATAGGTGCGTGGATTGAAATGATGTACACCGGAGACTCACTCCTGTCTGCTTGTATGTCGCACCTTACATAGGTGCGTGGATTGAAATAGCCCCGCCAGAATCTCGGCTCCTGTCATAGTCAGTCGCACCTTACATAGGTGCGTGGATTGAAATGTAACATACTTACAGAGCCAAGGACTCATTCAGGCGTCGCACCTTACATAGGTACGTGGATTGAAATACGGTACTCTGCATCTGTTTCTTTTTCTCGGCCTCCGTCACACCTAACATAGGTACCTGAATTGAAATTGCTATTGTTATGGTTGTTGACAAAATTTATATGGTCACACCTTTAAAAGGTGCTTGGATTAGTGACTCTAAAAGAGGGTGCTAGTAGTTTGGAATGAACAGCGTGGCTGCATTTGCTTTCCTGCAGATCAATTTGACTCGCGCGCAAAATTCATTAGCCGGAGCACAGCGGGTTCAAGACAGTCATGAATTAGAGAAATATAGTCGAGCAAAATACGCAACAGTATTTGATGGCATGCGGCTTGTATTAGGCGCAGTTGTATGGAAAGGTTGATCAGAGATTTTTTTGCGATGAACAATGAAACGATAAATTAAAAAACAGGGAGTCTGGGTGACTTCCTGTTTTTCTGTGGTAGACCCTTCAAGAACATGTTTTTGACACATAAAGCTCTGCCCATTCATGTTAATTGGCTTGTTTACGTTTTTCGACTTCTTTGTTTGTGAGATTCCCACACCCCGGCAAATCCGGAGTATTTTTAATTGCAATGTATAGATATCACGTATCATGACAGACGTTAGATTAGTCAAAAGGTCTGTATTTTTCTTTGAGTAATGTTGCTTCTTGTTTTCTTTCCTCAACATCCTGCCTTAAAAATAATCGGGTTCTTCCAACTTTTTTAATCGGCATAAGCTTTCCACGCTCAATAAGTGAACTCAAAGCTTGGTTTGTTATACCTAACTCTTTGATGACTTCAGGAACAGCCAGAATATGTTCATTTACCAATTGGCTTAATTCTTCTCTGTTCATTTGTTCACCTCGCATTATAATTTTTATGATAACATAACTATTTATATACATAAATAGTTATTTTTATTTATAATCAACTATTATTTATAGAAAAACTATATATTATTGATAAATTCTGTAATTAAAGTTAGTGTGAAGGTGTGCACAAATAACTAATAGAATGGAGAATGACAATGTTTAGAAAAACCACAGTTTTGAGTCTCGCAGTTGTCTTTGGTGTATTAAGTGCAGGTTCTTCTGCTCTTGCTGCAAATGAATATGCGTCAGTCTCAGCGAACCGAGAATATCCTAAATACACGGATGCTGTAAATGGTCAACACCAATATGGCAGGTACACTGTCACAATGACTGATGGAATTGGTGGAATACTTGGAACACTACAAGAGAAGTGCGGGAGCACTTGGGTAGATAGAGATAGCGTAGAAGTTAATACAACAAGTGATTCTACTACTGATACTGACAACTATTATATGGCAGGTGGATGTCAATATCGTGTGAAACTAACAGTGGGCGCTAGTGGTGGAACAGCGTACATTCGAAACTGGAATTAATAAAAATTAAGGACATAGGGAAGCAGTGCCTTAGTAAGAGGCGCTGCTCCTTTTTTAATTTATTTGTATGATTTTGTATTAACGCCAATGTGAGAATGGTTCTATTAAAGGTACAAGTTTTTGTCCATACTGAGCATCCTGCCATTACCTTATGACGACGAAAACTTAAATCCATTACCGATTAGAGACTGATGTAACGGTATTCTAAATAAACCAACAGACTTCATTGAGCCCAACGAGTAGAATATTCTAATACCTGCGAAAAAATTAAGATTGAGCAGAGAAGATAAACAGAAGTTGCTTGCAAGTGTCGTTTTAAATGAGGTAGACATAAAAAAGACTGTCGAGAAATTCTCGAAATTTTATAACCCAAATATGCTTTTCCGTTACACTGAACAGGTTCATTGTGACTGGATCCACCATGCTTACTCACAAGTTTTTTGAAATCAATTGTAACTGTAAAAAATGCCATTACCAATAGGAAAGATGAGAAAGTAACATATCTCATTTTCAAGAATGGATAGCATGTCAATGAAGAATTAGAGATTGGAAGAGGTGATCGATTTAAAATGAGCCGATTCCATCACCGTAGTGAAACTAGGGAAAAACATAGTAGAGTAAGGGGCGAATCAGGATTTGCTGGCACGGGGTGGGTATTATGCGCAGTTGTATGGGTAGGTTGATTAGGGATCTTTTACAATGAGCAATGGAACGAAAGATAAGTAAGCGAGGGGTCTGAGTGGCTTCCTATTATTCTGTTTGAAAACTTCTACATAGATTCGGCGGGATATAACCCGAAGAGAAATACGATAGCAGAGTTGATTAAAGTAATATAATATGGGGAAATCAGGAATGACCTTACATAACTTTCTTTTTAGTTCGAGAACATGGGCAGCTTCCTGTTATTGTAGTGCGAATGCCAAGCGAACATGATTTCCCTGGGGGTTTCGCACCAAATATTTTACTTTTTGATATTGATTTTACAAATATAGTAATTCATTATTTTGTTTATTTGTGTAAGTTTGTAGTTGCTTTTAGTAGAAGGTCCGATTTTTAAGTTTTTTGCTTGAAAATCGGTGTCGCACCTTATGTAGGTGCGTGGATTGAAATTCCCCACGCCCGCCCCTGCGTTGTGGCTCTCTTGTCGCACCTTATGTAGGTGCGTGGATTGAAATAATAGTGACATGAAGGCCACATATGACAGCTACAAGTCGCACCTTATGTAGGTGCGTGGATTGAAATAACTAGTGCCAGGGCATCGTATGAGAAAGGGAGTCCAAGTCGCACCTTATGTAGGTGCGTGGATTGAAATTCGTTCCCGGTGCAGTGGTACATCGACAACATGAAGTCGCACCTTATGTAGGTGCGTGGATTGAAATACGAAGGAGATCCGCGGGCATGGGCACAGGCTATGTCGCACCTTATGTAGGTGCGTGGATTGAAATAAAAGTCTATCCAACCTAGTCAACAATCAGGGCCGTCGCACCTTATGTAGGTGCGTGGATTGAAATACTTCCAAGTATCCCACCTGGTATCAACCAAATCGGGGTCGCACCTTATGTAGGTGCGTGGATTGAAATCTCAATATGCTGGGAAAATCAATCATGTAACCAAGTCGCACCTTATGTAGGTGCGTGGATTGAAATCAATCGTGGGTATGGTGGAGATCGCTAACGATACAGTCGCACCTTATGTAGGTGCGTGGATTGAAATACTAAATAGGTAATAAGTTCCACCTTGGGTACACGGTCGCACCTTATGTAGGTGCTTGGATTGAAATTCAATGTCCATCGTGTCCGACTCGACCAGGGCATAGTCGCACCTTATGTAGGTGCGTGGATTGAAATTCTGCATCGTTTTATCTTATGGTTAATAAGGTTGATCAAGTCGCACCTTATGTAGGTGCGTGGATTGAAATATTGATGGTGTAGACACCCATTTCAATCATCATCGTCGCACCTTATGTAGGTGCGTGGATTGAAATAATATCGCATTACTACGGCTTCGGTGATTGATCTGGTCGTACCTTATGTTGGTGCGTGGATTGAAATTTTGATGGATGCATAGTAAGCGACAGGAAGTTCATAGTCGCACCTTATGTAGGTGCGTGAATTGAAATGACCAGAACGGCAGCATTAAATCAATGGCCGAAGTCGCACCTTACACAGGTCCGTGGATTGAAATACCGGCGAGTCTGGGGCAAAAACGCCGTTTTAGACGTCGAACCTTATGCGCAGAATTCATTAGCCGGCGCACAGCGGATTCAAGAAATTTTGAACGAAGAAGAAGAGCCGGTAAGGATCGGTACTTGGGACAGCAAACAGGTGTCGGAGGCCATGGTGGAATTCCGCAACGTCGAATTTTCCTACCAGTCGGATAAAAAAGTGCTGTGCGAGTTGTCCATGAAGGTGCTGCCCGGCCAGGTTGCCGCCATTGTAGGAGCCAGCGGAAGCGGCAAGAGCACGCTGATCAAACTGCTCCTTGGTTTCTATCCCGTAGACCGCGGTGAAATCCTGCTGCAAGGCAAGTCGTTCGGGCACTACACGCTCGAAGAAATTCGCGGGCAAATCGCTTATGTGCCGCAAGATGCCTTCTTATTCAGCGGAACCATCGAAGACAACATCCGCTACGGCAATCCGGAAGCGTCGACAGAGGAAGTGCGGGAGGCGGCCGGGGCTGCATACGCCGATGCTTTTATCCAGGAGCTGCCCGAGAAGTATCAGACCCAAGTGGGGGAGCGCGGCGCCTCTCTGTCCGGCGGTCAAAGGCAGCGTATCGCTATCGCCAGGGCCATCTTGAAAAATGCTCCTATTCTGCTGCTCGATGAAGCGACCTCCGCCCTTGATAACGAGTCGGAATACTGGGTGCAGAAAGCCTTGAACGAGTTGATGAAAGGACGCACGACCATTCTGATCGCTCATCGCCTCAGCACCGTGGAGAAAGCCGATTCCATCACCGTCATGAGCCAGGGAAGCATAGTGGAGCAGGGGACGCATCAGGATTTGCTGGCACGGGGCGGGTATTATGCGCAGTTGTATGGGTAGGTTGATTAGGGATCTTTTACTATGAGCATTGGAACGCAAGACCAGAAAACAGGGAGTCCGGGTGACTTTCTGTTTTTCTGTTTGGGAACTTCTTTTTGGGAACTTTTTTTGGAAAAATAGATTGGAAGAATTCTTGCGGGGATATAACCCGATGGAAGAGAAGTAGGATAGCAGAGTTGATTAAACCGTTAGAATATGGGAAAATCAGGGATGATCCTCGAGTAACTTTATTTTCAAATTCGGGAACAGGGGCACCTTCATATTATTGTAGTGCGAATGCCAAGCGAACATGATTTTCCTGAGGGATTCGCACCAAATATTTTACTTTTTGAGATTGGTTTTACAAATATAGCAATTTGTTATTTTGTTTATTTGAGAGAATTTAAACATATTTTTAGTAAAAGGTTCGATTTTTAAGTTTTTTTGCTTGAAAATCGGTGTCGCACCTTACACAGGTGCGTGGATTGAAATACAAATGTTCCCGAGTCGCTTATTCAAACTCTTAAAGTCGCACCTTACACAGGTGCGTGGATTGAAATCATTACTCTCCTTTGTCATCTTGTCGTAGGTCTTAGTCGCACCTTACACAGGTGCGTGGATTGAAATAATACCAATGCCGCCGCATCCTATGACCTGATGCAGTCGCACCTTACACAGGTGCGTGGATTGAAATTATGACAACGCCTACTCCGCATGCAGGAGCGTTGTCGCACCTTACATAGGTGCGTGGATTGAAATAAGGATGCTTCCGATCTTTCGAAAGTCGCCGCCCTCGTCGCACCTTACATAGGTGCGTGGATTGAAATACGATGGCGAAGTATATCTCCATCAAGCGCCCATCTTGTCGCACCTTACATAGGTGCGTGGATTGAAATTAAGGAAACATATTCGTCCTTCCCCATTTTAGCCAGCGTCGCACCTTACATAGGTGCGTGGATTGAAATTTTAATACCGGCATCACGTTTTTTGTCTTTTTTGTCGCACCTTACATAGGTGCGTGGATTGAAATTCCGGGATCGGTGGCATGGGGTACGGCCTCATGCGAGGTCGCACCTTACACAGGTGCGTGGATTGAAATTTGGAGGCATTTATGGCTAATTACTTGGTCGGTAAGTCGCACCTTACACATGTGTGTGGATTGAAATTGAAAGAGCAAGGGAAGATCATTACCAAAATTTCAAGGTCACACCTTACACAGGTTCGTGAATTATTATAAAAAAAGTACCCGTATGTTTTTCTTAGTGATGCACCTTACATAAGTGCGTGTATTGAAAAGTTCCTTTTCATCAGCACGTCTCAATACCGGTCTATTCCACAACAAAATCTTCTTCGCAACTTCGCGAAGAGGATTTTTTGCGTTAAAACAGTTTCAAAACTGCTCATAAAACATTCCCAATTCAAATGACCCAAAAAAATTATCGAAATATGTATATTTTAGGAAGGAACTATAATGAGTCTGTAGAATTACTTTATGGAAGGTTTAGTAAAATTATTAGGTATATGGAACTACTTCTTAGGTGTGCAGTGATTTTTTTGAGGAGGAGGTGACATCATGAATTATATTGCCCATATTCGTGAAAGCGATGAGGAGCAGCAGAGCGTAGAAGAGCATCTACTCGGCGTACAATCTCTTGCTGAAGATTTCGGTGCTGGTATAGGTCTCAAACACATTTGTGGATTGGCTGGTCTGCTGCATGATATGGGGAAATACACGAGTGCTTTTCGTAATTACATTCTGGAAGCGGTATACAACCCCGAAGCTCCGCCGAAACGGGGGAGTGTGGATCACTCAACCGCCGGAGGCAGACTGTTATATGAAACCTATCACACCGTAAAGATCAATCGGTTTAAAGGAATTCTGGCAGAGATCATAGGGAACGCTATTATTTCCCATCATTCCTATCTGCAGGATTTTTTGAATCCTGAGTTAGAATCTAATTATTTGCAGCGTGTGCGTGATAAAGAATTGACGGAATTTGACCAGAGTGTAGCGCTTTTTTTCCAAAAGGTGATGAGCAAGGAGGATTTTCATCTCTATGTGGACCGTGCTTCAGAAGAATTAGAGGGCTATCTGGCTAAATCCTCTTCAATGGGTATGGAAGCGAGGTGCATGTTCTTAACCAAGTTTGTATTCAGTACACTGATCGATGCGGATCGGACCAATACGAGAAAGTTTGAAGAGAACGCAGCAGAAGAACCTGTACAGCCGGTCGAAGAGCTTTTTGATACTTATTACAAAAGACTTCTTGATGAAATCGGGCGGTTTGGCGATCCGAATAAGACGCTGTCCTCAATCAACCGGCTAAGAAGCGAGATGTCTGAGCAGTGTGACCGTTTTGCAGAGAAGCCCTCAGGAATTTATACATTATCGATTCCGACGGGGGGCGGCAAGACACTGGCGAGTCTGCGATATGCCCTTAAGCACGCCAGAAAATATGGGAAGCGGCATATTATTTATGTTCTGCCTTACACGACCATTATCGAGCAGAATGCAGCAGAAGTGCGCCGGATACTTCTGGATGAAGCGAACATTCTGGAGCATCATTCTAATGTGATCGACGATATAGATGGCGATGATGAGCATATGGACGGCATGATCAATGTTCGGCAAAAGCTGAAATTAGCCCGGGATAACTGGGATGTTCCCATTATTTTTACAACGATGGTGCAATTTCTGAACGTGTTCTATGCCAAGGGAAGCCGGAATATCCGCAGGCTGCATAATTTGAGCAGCTCGGTTCTAGTGTTTGATGAAGTGCAGAAGGTTCCCGTCTCCTGTGTGTCCTTATTTAATGAAGCTTTAAATTTCCTGAGAACATATGGCAATGCCAGCCTTGTCTTGTGTACGGCTACACAGCCTGCACTGGATTTTGTTGAGCATAAGCTGAATCTCAGCCCGGATGCTGAAATGATCGATAACCTGCATGACGTGATTACGGCGTTTACACGGGTAGAGATTTTGGATAGAGCGACAACTGAAAGTTTCAATAATGACAAGCTTACGGAGTTTATTACGGAGATTATTGAAGAGAAGCGAAGTGTCCTGGCCATTTTAAATACGAAGTCTGTGGTCAAAAAGCTGTATCAGCAGCTGCTAACGACGGTCAGCAACGTTCCAATCTATCATCTGAGTACGTCTATGTGCGCGGTACACCGCAAAGAGATTCTGGAAGAAGTGCGGGATCTCCTGAAAAAAGGAGAAAAAGTTATTTGCGTCAGCACGCCGTTAATCGAAGCAGGAGTCGATGTGAGTTTCGGGTGCGTGATCCGTTCCCTGGCGGGGCTCGATTCCATCGCACAAGCTGCAGGCAGGTGCAATCGGCATGGAGAACATGAACGGCAGCAAGTATATGTGATTGACCATGAGGAAGAGAATTTGGATCGTTTGAAAGAAGTGAAAGAAGGCAAGCGAATTTCCCAGCAGATTTTGATCGACCTGAAGCGTGATTCATCAGAACATGGCGGTCACATACTTTCTGTTCAAGCGATGGAAAGGTATTTCCAGAGGTTTTATAAAAAATTCGAGTTGGACTTGAATTACCAGATCCCCAAATTAGGGCAAGGAATGACCCGATTGTTGTTCGCCACTAAAGAAGAGAATACTTATTGTCACGACTATTACAGCAATACGAAAGAGAGAATTCCTTTATTCCTGGCCAATAGCTATCTGACAGCGGCGGAGCATTTTCACGTCATTGATTCGGCAACCAAAGCAGTGATCGTTCCTTATCAAGAGGAAGGCAAAGCAATCATTGCAGAGTTAAACGGTGCCAGGCGGATCGAAGAACTCTCCAGATTATTACGGAAAGCACAGCAGTATACGATAAATCTGTTTGATTATGAGTTGCAGCAGCTGGACAAGAACGGCGGCTTGGAACGTTGTCTGGATGGACAGATGCTGGTGCTGAATGAGAGGGCTTACAGTAAAGAATTTGGTGTGGATACTACAAATGATAGCAGCCTGGATATGAACCTCTTTTAGCAAGGCAAAAACCTATCTTATTAAGAAGGTAGACTCTCACATCAAGCATGATAAGGAAGGAGGTCAACCTGTGCGAAATTCGATCGAATTTGTCGTCTACGGCGACTATGCTTTATTCACAGATCCTTTAACTAAGCTGGGCGGAGAGAAGCTTTCCTATCAAGTGCCGACATATCAAGCCATTAAGGGAATTGTCGAGAGTATTTACTGGAAGCCGACCTTGATTATGGTCGTCGATCAAGTCCGCGTCATGAACCCCATCCGGATGGAATCCAAAGGGATTCGTCCGATGGATTACAGCGGTGGCAATACTCTAGCAAATTACACGTATTTGAAGGAACCGCGCTATCAAGTGCGCTGCCACTTTGAATTCAACATGAATCGCCCGGATCTGGAACACGACCGTAACGAGCATAAGCATCATAATGTCCTTAAACGGTGTCTTCAGGCGGGAGGGCGACGGGATATTTTCCTCGGCACCAGGGAATGTCAAGGCTACGTGGAGCCATGCACGTTTGGCGAAGGTGAAAGTTTTTATGATGATTACGGTGACATACATCTCGGAAATATGGTGCACGGCATCAACTATCCGGATGAAACCGGCAGGGATCAAATGGAAGTACGTCTTTGGAGCCCTGTAATGAAGAACGGCATCATTTCATTCCCCAGACCGGATCAGTGTACGCAGGTTCGTAAAGTTTCGGACATGAAAGCCAAGCATTTTGATGCAAACAATGTGGAATCGGTAGACGAGCTGTCAGCAAGGTGGGGAGAGGAGGGAAATCTATGAGCTGGCTGCTCAATTTATACGAAACCTATAAATCTAACTTAAACCGTGTAGGTGTGATTGAGAAGACGTACAATGATCGTGAATTTACGCTGCTGCCCGTCTCTCACACCACTCAGAATGCCCACATTCAAGTGGAAATTACGGAAGATGGGGAATTTCATTCGGCTTTCGTGATTGACAAAAGCGATGCAAGCACGTTAATTCCGTGCACGGAGAAGTCGGCCAGCCGCGCCGGGGCGGTCATTTCGCCATATCCGCTTCACGACAAATTAAGCTATGTGGCCGGAGATTTCAAAGCTTACGGCGGCAAAGTGAAGGATGAAGAACCCTTTGCAGTCTACATTCAGGAGCTGAAGAATTGGGCGGAATCACCCTCGGCAGATCCCAAGGTACAGAGTATCTATCGTTATTTAAGCAAGGGACAGCTCATACAAGATCTGGTCGGGCATAAAATTTTGTGTGTCGATGAGAATAACGTGCTTCTGACTAAATGGGATAAGAAATACGAATCCCTCTATCCGCAGAAGCCGGAGATATTTGGCGTGTTAGCCGGCGAGCAGGACAGCGCTTTTGTCCGTTTCAATGTGTATTCGCCCCGGAGCATCTTGACGGATGTTTGGAAAGACCCCGCGATGTACGAATCTTTTATCCGCTATTACAAGGGACGCTTGGGTGATGAAGATATTTGCTATGTGACGGGGGAAATGCTGCCCAGTACGGATAAGCATGCGAATAAGATCCGGAATGCAGCGGATAAAGCCAAGTTAATCTCCGCCAATGATACGTCGGGTTTTACATTCCGCGGACGATTCAATCAGAGCAGGGATGCCGCAAGTATCAGCTATGAGGTGTCACAAAAAGCTCATAACGCACTGAAATGGCTGATTAATCGTCAGGGAAAATTCATGGAACAGCGCGTATTTCTGGTATGGGGGAACGATGCCCTGGATATTCCCGATCCTGCGGAGGATACCTTCTCCATTGATCCCGATCGGATTGTGGCAGCCACAATAGAGTCCAATACGAACCGGGCGTATGCCGTTGAAGTGGCTAAAGCGCTGGATGGCTACAAGAATCAAATTACCTCTGATCCCGGCAAATTTTCCAAATCCGATGTCAATATTATGATTCTCGATTCGGCGACAACAGGACGTATGGCCGTCTTGTACTACCGGAATATGAACAAAGAGCTTTATCTGGACAGGCTGGTTAAGTGGCATTCCACTTGTGTATGGCTTCATCTTTACCGCAAAAATGAGCACGGTGAATTCGTGAGATTCTACGGGGCTCCCGCAACGAAAGATATCGCTTTTGCCGCCTACGGGCCAAGAGCAAGCGACAAGATCGTCAAAGGGCTCATGGAGCGGATGCTGCCATGTATCCTAGATGACTCCCGGATTCCCCGGGACATTGTAAACAGTGCATTCCATCGCGCCTCGAATCCGGTATCCATGGAGAAATGGGAGTGGGAGAAGACGCTCAGCATTGCATGTGCTTTGATTAACAAACAGGAGGGATTGCAATTGGCATTAGATACGGAAACGAATAACCGTGATTATTTGTTCGGCCGCTTGCTGGCGGTGGCGGATGTTCTGGAAAGACAGGCCCTGGGAAAGGAAGAAACGCGTTCGAGCAATGCCATCCGGTATATGAATTCATTCTCGAAGCATCCCGCCAGGACATGGATGACGATCCAATCCAGTTTACAGCCCTACCAGGCCAAGATGGGAACGAAAGCCACTTATTTGTCCAAAATTATTGACGAGGTCGCTTCCAGGTTTCAGACGGAAGATTTCAATAATAAGCCGTTAAGCGGCGAATATTTATTAGGCTTTTACAGCCAGCGGCATGAGCTCTATCAAAAGAAAAATAAAAATGAGGATACACAAGATGTAACTCATGATGAGGAGAGATAAACGATGAGCAGCTTGGATCATAAGGTAGATTTTGCAGTGGTCGTATCGGTGACAGGGGCCAATCCGAACGGAGATCCTTTGAACGGCAATCGTCCGAGACAAAACTATGACGGGTATGGGGAAATATCGGATGTAGCCATTAAACGCAAGATTAGAAACCGGCTGCAAGACATGGGAGAGTCTATTTTTGTACAATCCAATGACCGGAAAGTGGATGCTTATGGCAGTTTAAGAGAGCGGGCAGACGGCAATGCGGAGCTGAATAAGATTCTGAAATCCAAAACCGGGTCGAGTGAAGAATTCGCCAGTGTGGCTTGCCAGAGCTGGATAGATGTCCGCAGCTTTGGTCAAGTGTTTGCTTTCAAAGGATCGGATAAAGGAGGAAGCGTCTCCGTCGGCGTAAGAGGCCCGGTTTCGATCCATACGGCAAAGAGCGTGAATCCGATCGATATTACGAGTATGCAAATTACGAAAAGCGTCAACTCCGAACCGGGTAAGGATAGAGGATCGGATACGATGGGGATGAAACACCGCGTGGATTTTGGCCTGTATGTCTTCTATGGAAGTATCAATACACAGCTTGCCGATAAAACCGGGTTTACGAATGAGGATGCAGAGAAGATCAAAGAAGCGCTCGTTACTTTATTCGAGAATGATTTGTCCGCAGCCAGACCGGATGGGAGTATGGAAGTTCACAAGGTGTACTGGTGGGAGCATAATTCCAAACTAGGTCAATATTCATCTGCCAAAGTGCACCGCACTTTGTCTATTCAATCACGGAATGATGAACCGAGAACGTTCGAAGATTTTGACATTGAGTTAAGTGAATTAGATGGTCTAAAGGCAGAAGTTGTGGATGGCCGCTAACGAAGATGAGTCTTATTTAATGCTCTCGGGTATTCAACATTTCGAATTTTGCAGACGGCAGTGGGCTCTCATCCATATTGAACAGCAGTGGGAAGAGAATGTGAGAACCGTGGAAGGTGAATATCTTCATCGCAAAGCAGATCAGCCCTTCGTCAGAGAGAAGCGGGGCGACAAGCTTACGGTGCGTGCCATGCCTGTGAAATCGGAAGAGCTTCGGATTACAGGGATTTGCGACGTGGTGGAGTTTATTCAGGACGATGAAGGCGTTCAGATCCATGGAGCCGAAGGCCGCTATACGGCTTTTCCTGTCGAATACAAGCGGGGCAAGCCCAAAACTAACGATGCCGATGTCCTGCAGCTGGCTGCGCAAGCGCTGTGCCTCGAAGAAATGCTGCTGTGCCGCATATACAGGGGTTATCTGTTTTATAATGAAATTAAGCGCAGGGTCGAAGTGCCCCTAACCGTGGAAATCAAAAATAAAGTGAAGTTAATTGTCTCTGAAATGAATGATTATTACACACGGAGACATACACCGAAAGTGAAAACAGGTTCTTTCTGCCAAAGCTGTTCCCTGCAATCGATCTGTTTACCGGAGGTTATGAATAAGCGGACGGTCCGAAGTTATGTTGAGGGGAAAATCCAAGAATGAAGAAACTCATGAACACGCTTTTTATTACGCAACCGGATGTGTACCTATCACTGGATGGCGATAATATCGTTCTGTTGAAAGAGCAGGAGAGATTGGGCAGACTGCCCCTTCATAATTTGGCGTCTGTGGTAGCATTCGGTTATACAGGCGCAAGTCCGGCCTTGATGGGTTATTGTGCGGAGCGGAATATCTCCATAGTGTTCTTGACCATGAACGGCAGATTTTTGGCAAGGGTAATAGGTGCAAGCAAGGGAAACGTTGTTTTACGAAAAAAACAAAGTCTTGTATCCGAGAATGAGCTTCTATCGGCGAGAATTGCCCGCAACTTCATTACAGGTAAAATTTATAACCACAAGTGGATTCTGGAACGGATGACCCGGGATTACCCTCTGCGTATAGATGTGGCGGAATTCAAAGCGGCATCCCAGCTGCTGTCAACCATCATGCTGAGCATACGAGAGTGCGAGGATTTGGAGCGGATCAGAGGTCTGGAAGGACAAGCAGCCTTAATTTACAACCAACAGTTTGATTCCATGATTTTGCAGCAAAAGGAAGACTTCTATTATCGCACACGTTCCCGCAGACCGCCGCTCGATCCTGTAAATGCTATGCTGTCGCTCGCATACACGCTGCTGGCTAATGATACGGCGTCTGCTTTGGAGGGAGTCGGGCTGGATGCGTATATCGGTTTCCTGCACCGGGATCGCCCCGGACGAGTTTCGCTGGCCCTTGATTTGATGGAGGAACTGCGAGGCGTTTATGCGGATAAGTTTGTCTTATCCTTAATTAACAAAAAGGTGATCAACGGTGAGGATTTTGTGAGTAAGGAAAATAGCGCTGTGATCATGACCGATGAAGGCAGGAAGAAGTTCCTGACGGCTTGGCAGAGTAAAAAGCAAGAGAAAATCACCCATCCCTATTTGGGGGAGAAAATCTCTTGGGGCCTGGTCCCTCATGTGCAGGCACTATTATTGGCGCGGTATTTGCGTAATGACCTGGATGAATATCCGCCTTTCCTCTGGAAGTAGGTGCAGCTTATGCTTGTTCTAATTACGTATGATGTAAGCACGACCAGCGGCTCGGGACAGCGGAGGTTGCGCAAAGTATCAAAAATATGCCAAAATTATGGTCAGCGGGTACAGCATTCTGTATTCGAATGCATCGTTGATTCCACGCAGTTTGCCGTTCTCAAATTGAAATTGATCGAAGTTATTGACCCAGAAAAAGACAGTCTGAGGTTTTATCAGCTGGGCAATAATTATAGAAATAAGGTAGAGCACGTCGGCATAAAAGAATCCTTGGACTTGGAAGGGCCTTTAATTATGTAGTGCGAATGTCTAGCAAACATGATTTCCCTGGGGGATTCGCACCATTAATAATACTTTTTGATGAAAAATTTACAAAAAAAGTAAACTAAAATTAGCTGTATTAGAGTGTTATTAAATTATTTTGTTATGATTACTAGCTGGAAAGCCGTTTTCTGAGATGTTTTTGCTTGAAAAACGGAGTCGCACCCTGTATGGGTGCGTGGATTGAAATTAAAGGTCGTTATTACCATAAGGATCGGCTTCATGGAGTCGCACCCTGTATGGGTGCGTGGATTGAAATATCCCACATACGGAGAAGTTGGTTATAAAACATGGGTCGCACCCTGTATGGGTGCGTGGATTGAAATAGTATTATATCCCTCATCCGGACATTAAGATTAAGTCGCACCCTGTATGGGTGCGTGGATTGAAATAGTTACCCGAATCATAGCCTCACCTTACCCGTGAGTCGCACCCTGTATGGGTGCGTGGATTGAAATCGGTTCCGGCGGATCAGTGTTGGTATCCTCGATCGGGTCGCACCCTGTATGGGTGCGTGGATTGAAATATCTTGCTAGGGATCGCCATCAGGTATGTCCCTCAGTCGCACCCTGTATGGGTGCGTGGATTGAAATATCTCCGCATGTTCATTCTAGGTCTCAATGCTTGTCGCACCCTGTATGGGTGCGTGGATTGAAATTTTGTTGACCGGGCTATGACGTTGTTCAACAACGTCGCACCCTGTATGGGTGCGTGGATTGAAATACAAAGCTCAGAACATGCCTTGTACTGTGCAACAAGTCGCACCCTGTATGGGTGCGTGGATTGAAATTTTTGTTACGGTCGTAAAGATCGCCTTTGTTGTAGTCGCACCCTGTATGGGTGCGTGGATTGAAATATAATTAACTGATGGACGATGTTGTTTTGATCATCGTCGCACCCTGTATGGGTGCGTGGATTGAAATAGGATACCTCCACGGCTCTAGCTGTATTTGCTCGTCGCACCCTGTATGGGTGCGTGGATTGAAATCGGTCTGATCGGGACCATGTCCACACTACCACCATAGTCGCACCCTGTATGGGTGCGTGGATTGAAATATATGGCACAGTTGAATGGTTTACCTAAAGTACAGTCGCACCCTGTATGGGTGCGTGGATTGAAATAGGTGTCTGAATCAATTACGGTGAAATACAAGACGTCGCACCCTGTATGGGTGCGTGGATTGAAATTCTTTGAGTTCTCTGTCTTTGGATGCTTAAGATGTCGCACCCTGTATGGGTGCGTGGATTGAAATTCGATGTCATTAGCATCCAAATCCAAATCCGCATGTCGCACCCTGTATGGGTGCGTGGATTGAAATCCGGACTCATTGCCGCCAATACAGGTACAAATCCGTGGTCGCACCCTGTATGGGTGCGTGGATTGAAATTCGGCGCCTACACATTTACGATGGCGACCGGGATTGTCGCACCCTGTATGGGTGCGTGGATTGAAATCAAGGCACCGGAGGGATTCTTTTCCGCTAACTCGGTCGCACCCTGTATGGGTGCGTGGATTGAAATTTGCGGATGACAAAGAACCAGAGGCCCAGGATAACGTCGCACCCTGTATGGGTGCGTGGATTGAAATATGAGCGTTGTGCCATCATCGGTTGTAAAGGACGTCGCACCCTGTATGGGTGCGTGGATTGAAATTTAATATGCATAAAATCTTTACCAATCTTTTTGGTCGCACCCTGTATGGGTGCGTGGATTGAAATATCCGGCATAACGGTCATTACTGGATAGTTTCTGAGTCGCACCCTGCATGGGTGCGTGGAATGAAATTAAATAATGACAAGCCCTTTATCATAAAGGTCAATCACGTCGCACCCTGTATGGGTGCGTGGATTGAAATAGCCACGCGATATTTTTCTCGACCCGTACTTTCTCGTCGCACTCTGTATGGGTGCGTGGATTGTAGCTTGATAAAGAAAGATGATAGCTAAATAAAATTTGACTGGTCAGCATGAAATCGACGACAAAATCAAAATATGTTAAAATAAGGAAAAAGGTATAAAGAGAGGTGTATCAATGGAGATCGATTGGTATAAGTTGATATTATGGATTACACTTGCATTTATTAATATTGGTTTTGCGGAAATTAAAAACATGAACAAAACTTTCTGGTTTATTATCTCTCTAATAATTGGCCCCATAGCAACAATTGCTATTGTAACCAATAAAAACGATAACGTTAAAGGTCGTTAGAGAATTAGCAAATTGGTATTATCCCCTTCTAGTAGACACCGCAAAAAAGTCCGCCCGGTACTATTTGGATTGAGGAACTTGGAGGGGATATTGCTATGGCCAAAAAAGGGCAGATTTCAAACCTTTGGAGAAGAGTATAAAAGGCAAGTGGTAAAGACTTATTTAAAGGGGAAAGATGGCTGCATTAAGATTTCAACCCAAATTCTAGGAATGGGTGAAGAATGATTTTAGACAAAATTAAAGCAACGCGCACCCGTTGAATACCGGCACGCGTTGACTGCTTATGAATGAATTAGAATTGGAGTTTTATGCTTCAATTAACGGTTCATTATAGAATTGATACCAAGCACCCATGCCTGGGCTCGGACCAGAAGATCTTGTTGTTTCAAATTTAGTGTAGCCATAGTAACCATTTGCTTTAACATAAATGTGCTCTGTTGTTGATGCAAAACCACCTGCAGCTAAATATTTAGCTGTCCAGGACTGATGAGCATACGCATACCCGTCAGTTGTTATATTCTTTGTCGGAGCTCCGTTTTCAGAAATAATAATACCAGGATTATAATTTTTGTGACTTCCATATGCATCCCTAAATACACTAACAGAGGCATTTTTACCAGCATATTCGAAGTCAACTGTCAAGTAAAACATAGTAGTGTCAATTCCCAAGATTCTTTGTCCCCACTGGACTGTTCTTATTTTACTTAAAACCAAATTAGGCTGGACATAGTTTTCTACGGAAACTCCATTTATCGAATATTTTTTATTTTCAGGTTTTAGGGATTGGGATAACTCGGGATTATTGAGTACATTGATAAAATCTTTCTGCTTTTCTTTCCCTAATGCCTCGAACTTCTTCAAGATGTCTAAAGCTAAAGGATCATTCTTTCCCTTTTGTTTTAAGAAATCTTTATAACTATCAATGGTTATTATTTGTCCATGTTCTATACTAGAAGACGAGGCGCTTGCGACTACAGTCATGCTTAAAAAAAGCGAAACGACAAGAACTACCGATATAATTTTTTTCAATTTAAAACCTCCATAATTTCGAAGCTGGCCAGCATTCGTAATTACACATATTTACATATGTGTAAAGTAATTGTATATTAATATTTTACATTTTTCAACATACTTCTTAAAGCTCAAGGGCCGACTAACTATACCTCACCCCGATGCGAGATCGATTTACGCGAAGGCGGTAAATACGTGTTTTGCATGCGCGCTCCGGATACACACGGCGGCATGGAGTCGTACTCGGCGGGCGTGTATAAGAGAATTGTGCCGACGGAGCGGCTTGAATTTAACTCATACTTATCCGACCGAGAGGGTAACGCCATTGATCCGGTTCAAGTAGGCGTCCCGTCGGATTTTCCCCGGAATATCGAGTTTGTTATTGAATTCATCGCCAAGGGGGAACGAACTGAGCTTAAGATTACGGAATATGGATGGTCTGCCGGAGAGATGATGAAAAACGCCATCTTGGGGATGAACCAGTCGTTAGATAAGTTTGCGGCTAATTTGAATGAACTTTAACAAAGAATCGGGGAGATTAGATGGGTAAAATTATTGCGTCGGTTAGCGTACGTTGGATGGAATCTATACAGGCAAGCTAGGCGATGAGAATAATATAGCGGGCTGGGCAATGCCCGGAATTATTGACTCAACCACCGATAATCTGATTATGTTCCAGCAAGCAGATGCCATTTTGATGGGGCGGGTTAATTACGAAGGCGTTGCGACCTATAGGCCATTCCAGGAGGGAGAGTTTGCCGAAGTCATGAACAAGACTCCCAAGTATGTGGCTACGCGCAATCCCGGTAACGGAAGCGCAGTGGGGGGACTACGGCGACACAATTTCACTGCTGGCTGGTGACTTGAACGAACGTGTACCTGCGGTTAAGAGAGAGATTGAAGGTAAGATCATCGTTCCGGGAAGTGCCGGCCTTGTGCAGAGTCTACTAAACGCAGGTTTCGTGGATGCAATCAATATGATTATCCACCCTGTCATTCTCGGGAGCGGCAAAAGATACCTGGATTGTATGACGGCAAATAAGGACCTCAAGCTCATTGGTACACAGCTCTACGAAACGAGTGGTTCGACGAGACTTCGTTATGAGGTCGTTAAGTGACCAAGCAACGCCAATTGTTTATACAAAAAATTAGTTTCATAATAATAGAAGAGGAGCCGATAACCGGCTCCTCTTCTCAGGTTAATAGACCACTATTAATTGCTAGTTAGTGATTGCTGATATTGATTCCAGAGCGTATTCACGTCGATTCCGGTAATTGATAAGAATCGGCTTTCTTTCCATGCTTGAAATTGATTGGCATCCAGCCCGTAGGGACTGCTCGTCGCATTCAAGGCACGAATAAAACCGCGGTACTTCGTATCTTCAATCCAGCGGATGAAGTTCGCGGTGCCGGTATTATACCAAGCTCCGCCGGGGCTTATACCGTAACGATTGTGGTAACCGGCAGCAAAACGCAAGCTGTCCGCTACGGCTTCCACATCGAAGTTGCTGTATTGATAAGCATGGCCGAGTTCGTGATAAAGCATGCCGATAATTTCGTCGCGCAGAGAACTGGTATTAGCAGCGAAGTAGGCGAGATGCTGGGAGCTGATTCCCAGTGTCTTCACCTCATTGTCACCGGAAATCCACGCTGCACCAGGTACGTCTTCAATCTGGACCACAATTTTCTTCACTCGGACCGGCATATCTTCTGGACTCTTATACAGTATTTCATTTACTTTACGCAAGATCGCCAGAATATCTCTCTGGGCATCAGGAAGCGCTTGATTGAAAGGAGCGTAACCCGCAAGATTTTGAATTTCAATAATCGGGTTCTCCGTATGCCACATATCATTCGTACGTGAGAACTCCACTTCACTCAATTGCGTAGTGTAGCCGCTATGATTTTGTATGTTATTGAGTCTATAGTATTGATAAGCGGTTGTATTCGCATTCAATAAGTAATGTTTACGCTGATGCCGCAGGCTGAAGTTCTGATTACTTTGCGTGTCCAAATTGGTCCAGGATGTGCCATTATTGGAGCCCTGCAGAACCCAGTTCTTGGGATCGGCATCGGCAGTATTGTTATTCGATTTGGCCGATGTAAGAGCGTAACCGTCAATGGTTACCTGTTCGCCGAAGTCGAACTGCAGCCAGGCCGTATTACTGTAGGTCAGCCACTTGGTCGTACTTGTTCCGTCTACGAGATTCGCCTTCACATCCGTTGGCGCATTTTCTCCGCTAGCCGTAACCGTAGGTTTAATGGTTTTGAACGTCTGTACATCAGGGCCGTATAAACCAATCTCGGATAGCTGAAGAAGCTGATTGTTTCCTAGCTGGTTGGTGATATTCTCGAATTTGATAAATTTGTAAGCAGTCGTATTGGTGAATGAATACGTTTTTTTCAGGTGTCTGGTAGCACCCGCGAACTGATTCTGCTGAGTGTCCAGAACATCCCAATCGATTCCGTTAATAGACCCTTTGAGCACCCAGTTCTTCGGGTCTCTATCCGGTGCATCTTCAGCAGTAGTAATGGAGTATGAGTTCACAATCTTCGCGGTAGTAAATTCATATTGCAGCCATGCCGGAGTGTCGAATGTTAACCATTTGGAAAAAACATACTGGTCGAACGCCTTATTCTTCCCTTCAGCAACTCCGTTCTCTCCACTTGCCGTTACCGTTCCGCCTACAGCCAAATTGATCGGCTGAATCGTTGTAACTGTCTCTGCCGCTGATGCAGCCGGACTCCATACCGCACTGCTGAAGCCAAATACCAATGCGGATGCCAAGGCAACATATCCGATTTTTTTCATTTGTCTTATTCCTCTCTTTTTTTGAGAATAGTATTGTTACGCCTAAACTAGATAACTCCTCACTAATTTTATAGTCACCAAATATGTAAAATAATAACATGTATTACCGTGTGTGCATAGCTTATTCATTTATGGATTTAGTAAATTTGACGATCACACTTCTTTTGAAATAGAGCTTTTAACGGAAAATGAACTTTTTACTGCGATTTTTCCTCTTATAGAGGAGAGAGGTGAAGACATGAAGGTTGCTCAGTTGGTCAAAAAAGCTAAGAGGGGGAATAAAGAAGCGTTACTTCAGCTCATTCTGTCTGAAAAAGATGCTTACTATAAACTTGCTTACACTTACATGGGAAATACCCACGATGCTATG
Source organism: Paenibacillus lutrae (assembly GCF_009757775.1). GTDB lineage: Bacteria > Bacillota > Bacilli > Paenibacillales > NBRC-103111 > Paenibacillus_F > Paenibacillus_F lutrae. Next base: position 204,323 of record NZ_RHLK01000006.1, on the reverse strand, counting down.
GATGCCATGGAGGACATGATCGTAAGACTCTACGAAAAAATCGATCAGCTAAAGAACGAAGAAGCTTTTTACAGCTGGAGCAGGACGATCTTGGTGAATAGCTGCAAAAGCTTGCTTCAGAAGCGCAAAAAAGTTGTATTGCTTGACGATTTGCAAAGAACGGATGAAAGAGAAGCGGGACAGGCTATGACCAAGGACCCTTACATAAGCAGTGATCAGCAGATGGACATCCAGGCCTTATTCATCCACATTAATCAGCATCAAAAAGAAGCGATCCAGCTTAAATATCTGCACGATCTTGACTACCAAACCATAGCTGATATGACGAACGTATCGATTGGAACCGTGAAATCAAGAGTTTTTCAAGGATTGAAGAAACTAAGAGATTATTATAAGGGGGAGAGTTGATGGATAACGTCGAGAAACGACTAGCTGATGAGAAAAAACTCTTAGAATCCATTACAGCGCCAGAAGAGCTGGAAACAAGATTAAGAAGTGCTCTAGATAAGGCTGCTCCCGGAAGGGTGAAACGAATTCCAACATTCTGGAAAACCGCAGCCGTTGTACTATTGGTACTAGTTATAGCCGGCAACAATTACAATGCCTTTGCTTATTACGGCAAACAAATTTTTGGATTTGATAAATTCATTCATGGAGATCTGAAACAATTCAACGAGGAAGGCATGGGCCAAAGAGTTGACAAAAAAATGAGTTTAGCAGACGGTACAGAGATGACGATTAACGGAGTAATATCCGATGCCAATCAATTGAACCTGTATTATACATTTACCAATCCCAATGGGCTGAGCAACGATACAGTCAGCTTTTTTACTCCCAACAGATTAAGGGGGTATTTAACGAATTCAAGTTCAAGAGGCGGCGTGTCCGACATCAATGACAACCATACCGAGATTAAAGGTACCATGAATTTTGATAGCGTGAGCCCTTTTGCAAAAGAATTAACGCTGCACTTCTGGGAAACCCGTCAGAACGGTGAAAGAAAAGAAAGATCCATTACATTCCCTTATAATCCCAATAGAGCTTTGCCGACTCATATCGAGCAGTCCATCAACAAGAAGATTGCAGTCGACAAGGGTACGGTTACATTCAACTCGATCACAGCTACACCAATCATGACGGAAATCACAGGAACCTTAGATGTCGACAATCTCTATAAAATTGGTAATGCGTTAGGAGGAATACAATTAATAGCTAATGGGAGTCCGGTAAAAGCAACGGAAACTCGGAGTGGACTTATCCATGGTACAAGTGAGCCTTTGGCTGATATAAGAGAATTTCACATTCGCTTTGAGACCTTGCCCAGACAACTGGATTCACTCCAAATCGTCTTAGATGAATTTGTCGGCTATCAGCAGCTAGAAGAGAAAGTACCTCTGGCTTCAACGGGTGAAATATCATTTATTCTCAAAGATAAGGAACTAAGGGTGAAACAAGTCTCAACAACTGCGCAGGGAGTCGAAATAAAAATAGCCACAGAAGTGGACATGAGGCTGGACGGACTATCTGTCGTAACACGAGCGGGAACAACACCTTTAAAAGCATCAAAAAATAAAGGCTACGTTAATCAAGCAGATGGCAAAACCATGGAGGAACGCACCTTGCTGTTTGACACAACCGCTGTCCCGGAATATTTACTAGTTGAAGGCATGCACTATTTGAAAAAATACAATAAGGTGATTGAGATTTCTCTTGATTAGTGGGATGAAAGTTTATGTTTAACAAGCTGTATAGGATAGTTTGGAGCTGGCTGCCCTTTTAAGGGGCAGTCTTTTTGCAGGTGGGGTTAGGGGAGTGGGGGGAAGGGTGCTAGATTTAATAGCTAGTAAATAGAAAGAGATTGCCCAATATCAATTCTGAAACCTGATAAAAAAGATCTTCATTAGATGAAGGTTAATCGTAAAATGTCCGCTTGTAAGCATATCCTAGTTGAGGGAGTTGCCTCCCCCAACTAGGCAATTTAGTTGCTTACATAAATGGTTGCGTCTTAGAGGAATAAGAATAGGGACCCGTACGATTTCAAGTTCTCTTTATGGTTTCTGGACTTTGCTTGTCTTCGGTTTGGGATTGTCGTGGGTGGCCGACAGCGGTGAATTAAGTGTCCTTATACGCAATGTGATGCTGCTGTACGGTTTCCTTCAAGTGACGGTAAATCCGGGTAAACTTGTCAGCTGGGCGAATAAAGGGAGGTACTGGCTGAGCTGTGCATCATCATAACGCTTATCCTTACACAAAAAAGGTGACGATTCCAGCAATCAGAATCGTCACCTTTCACTTACACGACAGGGCGGCTCAAGGGGCCCCTGTCTATCCCGTGATGCTGCTACTTCTCCTGCAGCATCATGTTCCACAGCTCGGGGGTATCGTACCCGAGCCTCCAAGCTGCGACACCAGCGAGGTCATACTTGTGCGCGATCCCAAGTCTCTGTTTGACGGTGTCATGGTCTTCCAGCCAGAATACGTGCTTCTGGCCGTTCTCGGTGTACTCAACGCGGTACTGCTTAAATTCATTGTCCCATGTTTTGACGGCTTTCTTCTCCGTCATCAGTTTGGGAATATCTTTAAGCAGGACGGTTTTGTTCGCCACGAGCTTGCCTGCGGCATCGAGCGTCCAATCCCGGACGTAGTACGGGATTCCCATGATGAGCTTATCTCTTGGTATTCCATAGCTCAGGAATTCAATGACGCCCTGCTCGGCCCAAGGAAGTCCGGATACGGAACCGGGTTCTGTGCTGCCTTTATAGTGTTGGTCGTAGGCCATAATGACGACGTAGTCTACGTAAGAAGCGAGCTTCTCGTGGTCAAACGCCGTTTTGGCATTCCATTTGATGCTGCCGCGGGGCAGATCAATGGAGACGTTCAGTTTCTTCTGACGGGCAGCATCTGCGAATTTTTTGACAAAAGCACTGAAGCGTTCTCGGTCCTTGCCGTCCAGACTTTCAAAATCCAGGTTAAGGCCGTCCACTTTGAGCTGCGCCGCCTTGTCGACAATCTGCTTGATGAATCGGTCTACGGCACCTTGATCGGCCAGAAATGCGGTTGTAAGCTGTGCATTAAACTGGTTGTTGATGAGCGGATAGACGGTGAAGCCCTGCTTCTTCAATAATTCCACGGTTGCCGCGTCGGATTTGTCGTCGACTTTGCCTGTCGCATCCATCAGCTGGAAGTAGGTTGGAGATACGACATCGAGTCCTGTAGTCGCCGCAGCCTGGGCCTGCACAGTGGCGGCAGCGGAGGAGCCTGTCCAACCCCAATATTGAAGCTTGCGCAGGTTATCCCAGATCACTTTACGGTCCAGGGTACGGATCGTTGTATTGGAGTAATTTTTGGCATATTCAAGCGCTTTAGGAATGGTATTAAAATCCCCGATAAGGGAATTATTCTGCAATACCTGATAGTAAGGATAATTGCTCCAGATGATTTTGCCATCGAGTGAGATTTCGCTATGAGCCCAGCGTGCGGCATAAGCTTGTGCATCGGCGAGAGAGACGAACTCGCTCAGAAACACATCATTCTGGTAGACCTTGTAACGAATTTCGTTCTGGTAAATGACTTTGTTATCGGAGGCGCGGACAATAGAAGAGCCTTTGAGCTGTACGGCTTTGGCAACAGCGTCTTCCAGGTAAGCGAAATTCCAGGAATTATCGGTCGTTGTCCCTTGATAGACTTGATAGATTCCTTTACCGGCGCGCATCTGTTTCTTATCGGCGTCACTGATGTTGTCCCAGATCCAAGTATTCGAATTGAGATCCAGGATATGAGAATGGCGCCATTTGCGGGCTTCGTTCTTAGCCTCGTCGAAAGTAAGGAACTCCCATCCACTCAGAGTGTTATCTCCTTGATAGACCCGGTATTTGGGGTAGTTATTCCAAGCCCAGCCGCCGCTTTGCAAATCCCGGACACTGGCATGGCCCCAGCGCCTCGCTTCAGTAATTGCAGCCTCCAGCGTAGAGAAAGTCCATTCGGGCAGGGTCGCATCATACTGAAAAACCTGATAGCGGGGGAAGTTGTTCCACAGCCAGTTGCGGGAGGAAATATCTTCGACATATGAATTTTTATATTGCTGGGCATAAGCCTTGGCTTGTTCATAGTCGGACATTTCAACCAGGATTTTGTTGTTCTGATATACGCGGTATTTGGTAGTTTTGTCTGCTGCTTGTGCTCCAAGCGGGGTAACAAGACTGACGACGATGGCTCCTGTTAGTATCCAACGCATTGCTTTCATCTATCACGCCTCTTTCTATCAATCTTCCTACTATTGGACGCAAGGAACCTCTGTTTAGTTGCGCTTTACAGGCAAAAAGAAGCAAAACAGCGGTTTGCGGGCAGTTTGGCGGTATCAAATCGTTCTTACCGAAGTTGATCCAGGGATCGTGCAGCTAGCCGTTTACAGGACCATTCATCGCTTAGCGCAAGGATAATCAAGTTCTACAGATGCCGCATGCCACGCAAAAAAAACCTCCCTAGGAGTAATCCCGAGGAGGTTTCTGGTATTAAATCATTATTCCGAAATATAAGCCACGATTTCATCTTCAAGCTCTAAGCGAATCTGTTCGCGGAAAACGCGGATTTGCTGCTGCGCCAGGAACTGCATGAGCGCTTCATGGATATTCGCTTCAATCAGGATCTGGTTGCGTCCTTCAGCAAACACTTCGGCGGAAAAGCCGAGATCTTCGTCCCACATGAGAACTACTTCTACCTGTGAGGGATTTAACTGTTTGCGCTGCGCCATATTCAGGCATAACGCGTTCGTGATTTCCTGTTCGTTTAGCTTCATGTCAGGTTATGCTTCTCTTTGAGCTTGTTGGCTTTGCGCTTGTCCATGAAGTAAACAACGATACGGCGGATTACCATAACGAGTACAAGAATAGCAAGCAGGTTAACCATCAAACCAAGGATGTTGCCCAGCATGCCCATGCCGCCGAACAGACCGCCGAACAGCATGCCGGCGATACCGCCGATCAGTAGACCTTTCATCAGACCGCCGCTGAAAAAGCCGGGTTTCTTCGTTGCTGCTGTCGTGTTCGCTTTGTTCGTCGAAGATGTATTGGCATCCGATTTATTTACGGAGTTATTCGTAGAATTACTTTTCGGCGCCGAAGGTGTATAAGATTTTTTAGTCGAGCTGTAAGATTTCTTAGCTTCAACTGTACCCGGCAGTGTCATCGTGAAGGTGAGCATGCAGGCCATAACTAGCAGTAACAATTTCTTCAATGTAAGCTTCCCCCTTTAATGTGTGTGCGACAAAGTTATTGTCTGCGTATATGCTATACGTATAAGAAGCAGCATGGTTTCAATTTTTTTTCGAAACTTGTTAAAATAAATAAAACGCTGTCGGGGAGGGCCGGATTTGGAACAGTATCCGCAAGCTTATATCGATTTTTTGATCCATTTTCACGGGGACCGGGATTTTTTTGAATGCCACGAAGTTTTGGAAGAATATTGGAAAGAAGCGGGCGCACACCCGCTGGCCGACGCCTATGTAGGCTTAATTCAGCTTGCCGTGGGTCTGTATCATCAGCGAAGAGGGAACCTGGCAGGCGCAGCGAAGATGCTAAGGAGCTCTCTAGATTATTTGGAACAAATGCCGGTAGACAAGCTTGGATTAGATCCGGAATTGTTACAGGCTTTGATTGGACAAAGACTGCATGAAGTAGAATCGGGCGGATTCTCTTACATAGATCTGAATCTACCGATTCGTAACCTGAAACTTCTAAAGGCCAGTCAGACGGAATGTCAGGAAAGGGGACTGGAGTGGGGAAAATCAAGTGACTTGTCTGACAAGCATCTGCTGGATAAGCATAAGCTTAGAGATCGAAGCGATGTTATTCGTGAACGTGCCCGGCAGCTTGAGAGCAGGAAGTTGCGGAGAGGGGAAGATGGTTATTGAGACACCCATAGGTAAGGTTAGCGTCAGTTTAAAGTCATTCAAAGATAGGCTGTGAATGACCTCTAGGTTAGATTCTCCCAAGTCAGCTGACTTGGCGTGCCGGGCATTACCCGGCTTATAGTACGGCAAGCAGCTCCTCAGGTTTATTACAGGGATGAGGGTTTGCAGCTTGATTATATATGAATATTTTTTGGAGATTTGAACCGTGCAGCAGTAATTTAAATGGTAAAATAGCAATTCAATTAACAATTGTATTCTCGCGCATTCTCTACTAGCATAGGGAGGTGCACCTATAACCCGATACTACCGAAACTAGGAGTGAGTCCGCTTTTGAAACGTTTTGCTCAAGCATCATATGTCATGTATTTTCTGGCAGGCCTTGTTATTACGACGATCGGCTCTGTTCTCCCGCAAATTCTAACGCATTATGGAGTTTCCTACACGATGGGAGGGCAGCTCGTCTTCTGGGGAGCGATCGGATTCCTGCTCGGCGTTCCTATTTCGTCGTTTTTGCTCAGCCGTTTTAGCGAAAAACGGATCTTATTACTGGCCTGCGTAGTTATCGCGCTGGCACAAGTAGGCATGTGGTCCTTACCGCCATTTCCCGCTCTAATTGTGCTGAACTTCCTGAACTCTCTGGGGGCTGCTTCCGTGGAAATTGTAGTCGCCACGCTAATGATGGAAGTCTTTGTCGGCCGCAGGGCGGTCGTTATGAGCTACCTGGAAGTTTCTTTCGGCCTCGGGGCCTTAATTATGCCCCTGCTCTCAAGCTTGCTGATTTCGTTGGGCGAGTGGCGGTTTGTTTTTCTGCTCACAGGAGTGACGGCTCTCCTTATGGCTGTTGTATGGAGTGTGATTTCGTACTCCTTGTCGGATGTGGATCATGCTGCGCCTCAAGATGCAGCTAATCTGGCTCCGCCCGAGAATATGACGCCTCGCACCAAAGTGCTGCTGCTTACGCTGTTCGGATTTATGATTTTCGTGTACTGCGGCATTGAAGGCACGATGAACAATTTCCTATCGTCTATCTTCATCACTTATCTCGAAGCGGTTCCTGCGTATGCTTCGCTCAGCATCGGTATTTTCTGGGCCGCCATGGTGCTGGGGCGTCTGGTAACCGGATGGATTATCCGCAAAGTTACCTACAGTAAGTTCTTGTTCGCTTCGTTGTCCGGAAGTTTTGTCGTGCTGGCTGCCTTTATTCTGCTGCGTAATATTTGGGCAGGGTATGCGCTGATTGTCCTGCTGGGCTTATTCCTGTCGGGTGTTTACTCCATCACAATGGTGTATGCGAATCATACTTTCCCTGGCATGGCAAGGCTCGTTACGAGTCTGATTACAGGGCTGGCGGGGTTAGGCGGTGCAGTATTCCCGGCCTTGATCGGGTATGTAATGGACGATTGGGGAACACTTACAGCGCTTTGGATGACATCAGGCTTTGCCGTAGTGTACTTGGCAGGTTTAGTTATCGTAGGGGTCAGTTATAAGAAACTGGGGGGCCTAAAGACCACAAATACCCGATAGAATAAGGCATGGGGATTTTATATCTTCATGTCTTTTTCTATAGGGTGTCCGGGGTCTGTTGGATTTATATCCACCGAGCGTGAGGATTAGATGAAAGGAAATTCCTCGAGCCCGACAGAATTTTTATTGGTCACTTCATAGCCTTCTTCAAGAAGATCGAGTTTGCCTGTGTGCGGATTCATCACGAGTCCGTGTACAGGGAGGTTCTTGGGCAGCAGAGGGTGGTTCCGGATAATATTGACGCTTCCGATTACCGCTTCATCCACATGATCGAAGCCGGTCAGCCAATTATCCAGTTTGATGCCGGAATTTTTGAGCGTATCCAGCACCTCGGGCTTGACGCCTCTTTCTTGTGCTTTGCGGAGTACATTCGCGGAGTTCAGACCGGTCATGCCGCAATCGCGGTGCCCGATGACCAGGATTTCATCTGCGTCCAGTTCGTACACGGCTACAATAATGCTGCGCATAATACTGCCGAACGGGTGGGAGACGAGCGCCCCTGCATTCTTAATGATTTTGGAGTCCCCATTGCGCAAATTCATCGCTTTAGGTAAAAGCTCTACAAGGCGGGTATCCATACAGGTTAGAATAACCATCCGTTTATCGGGAAATTTGGTGGTTACAAATTTCTCGTACTGTTTGTCTTGTACAAATGATTCATTATACGTCATGATTTCAGATACCAAACTCATATTCCATCCTCCGATTCGTCTCATCTTTAATAAATAGGTCATTCAGCGGTAGTTCTAGGCGCAGTAGCTGACCAACTGCATAGCGGCGTTATAAGTCTGCTGGCTGCTTTTCAGAATGAAGGAGCCGCGGCTGGGCTGGAAGTCTACCGTCATTCTGTCTTCAAAAAACACTTCTTTGCGAGGGTCGTACTGAACGGTGAACGCGTTGCTCTCGGCATCCACATCGTCAGGCGTCCGCGTATTCTGCGCATGAAGAGCGGCAACTCCGCTAAGAGCGCAACCACAGCCTTCGATATCCCATACAAGCCTGATGATCGCATTAGGCGGGATACGCCGGTTGATCTCCTGGATCGCTGACTCGCTAAAATGAAGATACATACACTGATCCCTCCTCTTCTGATTGTACCACAATCTGATGAATTTGATTATCCCGCGCCTAGAAAGTATGATTAAAGGAACTTATTAGTTACGAAAGGAGAATCCACCATGAGCCAAACCGATTATCAGGGCAAACTGGATGAATTCCGTAAATACATACGTAAAATCAAACATTATGAAGAGGCAGTCGGCCTTATATATTGGGATTTACGCACGGGGGCGCCTAAGAAAGGCATGAATGAGCGTTCCGAAGTGATTGGAGAACTCTCTACCGAGGCTTTCAAACTATCTGTTTCCGATGAGATGGGCGAATATCTCGATTACTTTACTGAACCGGACCACCAACAGCAATTGGATGAAACGAATCAGCGCATCGTAGGCGAAGCCAAGAAAGAATACGACCGCAGCAAGAAAATTCCGCCTGCGATGTACCAGGAATACGTGGTTCTGACTTCTCAAGCCGAAAGCAAGTGGGAAGAAGCGAAGGAAACGTCTGATTTTGCTATGTTCCAGCCTTACCTGGAAAAAATCGTAAATACAAATTTGAAATTTGTCGAACTTTGGGGTTACGAAGGGCACAAATACAACACGCTTCTGGATATGTACGAACCCGGAATGACGGTTGAGAAATTGGATGAAGTGTTCAGCGCTCTTCGTCAAGAAGTTGTTCCGCTTCTGGCAGAGATTCAAAAGGCGGAGAAGCCGGATCGTTCTTTCCTGCGCCAAAAATTCGATGCCGCTAAGCAGAAGCAGTTCAGCCTCTTTATATTGAAGGAACTCGGATATGATTTCGAGGCAGGGCGCCTGGATGAGACGGTTCATCCTTTCGCGACCGGACTCAATCCCGGCGATGTACGCATCACGACCCGTTATCTTCCGGAGGATGCGACGAGCGCTCTGTTCGGGACGATCCATGAATGCGGCCACGCGCTGTATGAGCAGAATATTTCCCCGGATCTGATCGGGACGAATTTATGCACGGGAACTTCAATGGGGATACACGAGTCACAGTCCCGTTTCTGGGAGAACATGGTGGGGCGCAGCCGTGAGTTCTGGTCCCGCTATTACGGCGACTTGCAGCGTACGTTCCCGGGGCAGCTGGACGATGTGTCGGAAGATGCTTTCTACAGGGCGGTCAACCACACCGAGCCTTCTCTAGTACGAATCGAAGCGGATGAACTGACCTATAACCTGCATATCATGATTCGGTATGAAATTGAAAAAGGCCTGTTAAGCGGAGAATTCACTGTGGCGGATCTGCCGCAAGTCTGGAATGCCAAGTATCGTGAATACTTGGGGGTAGAGCCGGACAATGACGCAGAAGGCGTCCTTCAGGATGTTCACTGGGCAGGAGGGTCGTTCGGTTACTTCCCATCCTATGCCCTTGGCAACATGTATGCGGCGCAATTCGCACATACGCTTCGCCAAGAAATTCCTCAGTTCGATGAGCTTCTGGCAAAAGGGGATTTCGCCCCTATCAAGGAATTCTTGTCCGAGCATATTTATAAATACGGCAAATCTCAGACACCAAACGAAATTATACGCCGTGTGACCGGCGAGGATCTCAATCCTCAGTATCTGGTCGATTATTTGAAAGACAAGTACAAACCGTTATACGGTTTGAGCTAAGGCAGGTTGAATCCTGCTGCAGTAAGTCAGACCCTATGAATAGATATGGATTCTGAATAGACAGAGTATCTTCCCTCCGGATCCCTGCTTGACCAGACCTTTAACGGTTCTGGTTAAGCAGGGATTTTTATTTTCCAAACAAATAGCGGCAGTCTAGGGTTTAAATTTCGAGAATTCCTCCTAAAAGTGTTTTTTTATTGACGGAGTGTTCGTTTATTAACCAACGAATTCTCATTCGCATATGTTGACAGTAAGTAGGAATGAATTGGAGGAGACGCCATGAAACGAAGATCTATCGTCTTCCTCCTGCTGTCGGCGTTGCTGTTGGCGGGATTGATTCTGCCGGGCTGCTCGAAACAGGAAGAAGTCAGTACAATCCGGGTCGGTGAAGTTACGCGTTCCATCTTTTATGCGCCGCAGTATGTCGCGCTTTCTCAAGGTTTTTTTAAGGACGAGGGACTGGAAATTGAACTGATAACAACGGCCGGGGGAGACAAAACGATGACCGCGCTCCTGTCAGGCGGTATTGATGTAGGCCTCGTCGGTTCCGAAACCTCCATTTACGTGTATCAGCAGGGAAGTGATGATCCTGTCGTCAATTTTGCGCAGATGACCCAGACAGACGGAACTTTCCTCGTTTCGCGTGAGCCGAATCCTGATTTTAAATGGGAATTGCTGAAGGGCAGCACTTTCCTCGGTCAGCGAAAAGGCGGAATGCCGCAGATGGCGGGAGAGTTCACACTCCGTAAGAATGGAATCGATCCTCATCGGGATTTGAATTTGATTCAGAACATTGATTTTGCCAACATCGCTTCCGCCTTTTCATCCGGTACGGGTGAATATGTACAGCTCTTTGAACCGCAAGCATCTGTTTTTGAAAAAGAAGGCAGAGGCCGCGTAATGGCGTCTTTCGGAGTGGAAAGCGGGAAACTGCCTTATACGGTGTTTATGGCAAAGCAAAGCTTCATAAAGCAGAACCCTAATGCGGTGCAGAAGTTTACGAACGCCGTTCAGCGTGCTCAGCTATGGGTGGATCAGAAGAGTGTTAACGAGATTGCAGATGCAGTCCTTCCGTATTTTGAAGATACAGATATCGAGATTGTGAGAAGTGTAATAAAGCGCTATAAAGAGCAGGGCTCCTACGCCACGGATCCCGTCATTGATGAACAGGAATGGAACAACTTGCAGGATATCATGACTCAGGCGGGTGAATTGAAGCAGAGAGCGCAGTGGAACAAGCTGGTGGATAATACGTTCGCCGAGAAAGCGAAAAGCACGGTGAAATAAGTGCGGATGCAATCCTGCAGTTGGTACAGAGAACGAACAGGGCTTCAAGAAACTGACAGGGTTTTCTGTAAAGGCGGGAAATCCCTGTTTCTATTCTGCAGGATGCCTTGCCGCAAAGGAGGAATGAACATGGAGGCTACGGTACAGATCAGCGGAATGTCCCACGTGTATGTGTCCGATGATCAGGCGAATATGGCGCTCGAGGATGTTCAATTAACGGTTCATCCGGGTGAATTCGTGAGTCTGCTCGGTCCGAGCGGCTGCGGCAAAACCACCTTGCTGTCCATTATCGCCGGCCTTATCCAACCGACTCAAGGAGAGGTGCGGATCAACGGGAAGTCGATTACATCTCCGACACCGGAAGTTGGCTATATGCTGCAGCAGGACTATTTGTTCCCGTGGCGGACCATTTATGATAACAGCATCATCGGACTTCAACTGCTAGGCCGCCTTAATATGGAGACGGAGGCTTATGTGGCTCATCTGCTGGAGGAGATGGGGTTATCCCGGTACCGGACGTACCGGCCATCCCAGCTGTCCGGCGGGATGAGGCAGCGTGTCGCCCTGGTCCGCACGCTTGCCACCGAACCGGAACTTCTGCTGCTGGACGAACCCTTCTCCGCTCTTGACTACCAGACCAAGCTGCAGTTGGAAGATCTCGTCATTCAGACACTCCATGATCGAGACAAAACCGCCATTCTCGTAACCCATGATATTACGGAAGCCATCGCGATGAGTGACCGGATTATTCTGCTGGAGCCCAGGCCGGGGCGTATCCGGCGGGAAATAGTGATTCCGGAAGAAATCCGGCGGACCTTGCCGCTCCAGGCGAGGGAAATACCGGGGTTCCACGAATTGTTTCGCGATATATGGCGGGAATTCGAGCTTATGGGCGGAAAGGGGGAAGAGGCAGGAAGATGAGGAACGCAAATTTGCAGGATCTGCCTGAGAATGCCGCAGGCGGGAATAATCTGCCGGAGAGGATTCATACGGCCCATTTGGTTCGCAAGCGCAAAGTGGCGGTGAATGTCCGAGTGACACAGCTGATCATTTTGATTGCCAGCCTGGGACTATGGGAAGTTGCTGGACGCTTGAAATGGATTGACGTTCTGTTGTTCAGCTATCCGAGCAAGGTGTTTGTTCTGCTGGGCACGAAAATCGCGGATGGTTCTATTTTCCCGCACATGGGCTATACGGTAGTGGAAACGGTAGTCGGATTCATTCTAGGGACGCTGTGCGGTACGGCTCTGGCTATGCTTCTCTGGTGGTCGCCTTTTCTGTCACGTGTCCTCGACCCCTACATTGTGGTGCTGAACTCGATGCCCAAAGTGGCTTTGGGACCTCTGTTTATCGTGGGTTTCGGTCCGGGTATCCTGTCCATTGTCGCTACAACACTGTCTGTAACGGTCATCATTACGACCCTTGTCGTGTATGGAAGTTTCCGTGAGGTCGATGACAACTATGTTAAAGTCGTGCGGATCTTCGGAGGAACCCGGAGCGAGGTGTTCCGTCACGTCATCCTGCCGGCATCTTTTCCTACCATTGTGGCTACTTTAAAAGCGAATGTGGGGCTTGCATGGGTAGGCGTCATAGTCGGTGAGTTTCTTGTTTCTAAAATGGGACTGGGGTACTTGATTGTCTACGGCTTCCAAGTGTTCAACTTCACACTGGTGATGGCAAGCCTGGTTGTTATTGCGCTGGTAGCTACGGTTATGTACCAGGCTGTCGTTTATTTGGAGAAAAAGCTGATTTCCCGGAGGTAACGTGCGTTATGACATCGGGATAGCATGGAAGCGCGGACATATTCCGGAGGCAGGATCTAACATGATAAGAGCCTGCTGGAAGCAGGCTCTTATACTGGGAATGGATAGTGGATCAGAATTCGGATCAACCTAGGAGTGGAACTGCCGGAATACATAACATGCCTTCTCTTCCATGGATTCCGAATCTTCAAGCCAAGTGATTATTTCAGGAAGTCGGTCAGTTGGTTGTAGGACAAGTAAATCAGCCAGACGGTTGCAAGTATGGCGAGCATATTCGTCACCAGACTGTTCTTATGTGAGCCGACGACCTTCTTATTGTTCCCGAGCAGAAGCAGAACAATGGCGATTAGCGGGGCACCCAGTACCGTGGTAGCTTGAGCAACCACGATTAGCTGGATCGGGTTGACCTGGAGCACGGCGGCAACGACTGTACTGAGGATAAGCAGCAGGGAGCCGAGCACTTTCACGCTGCGGTCATTGAGCGTGCGGCCCCAGCCGAACCCGTCTGAGAGCATCATGCCGCCCAGTACGGCATTAGCCACGAAGGACGAGAATGAAGCGGCAAAGAGTCCGAGCAGGAACAGCCATTTGGCGAGTGGTCCGAGCAGCGGCTCGAGCTGCACAGCCATATCGACCGCGCTGTCTACGGTGATGCCTTTGGGCGCAAGCACCGCGGCGGACGTGATCATGATAATGAGGCTCAGTAAGCAGAGAATGGTAATGCCGATCAGTGCGCTTGCATTGCTTTTGCGCAGGTCAGGCAGCTTCCAGCCTTTGCCTTGCACCATGTATGCCTGGCCTGCTGCTCCGGCGATACTGAAGCTTGTAGCCGAAATAGCGACGACCAATCCCCATATTTTGGGGGTGGAAGGAACCAGACCGGACGCCAGAGCTCCCAGATCCGGCGTGATTTTGAATAAATTGCCGACAAACGCGACGATCATCAGAATGACCATCAGCATCATAATTTTCTCAAGCATTTGATAAAAGTTATTTGATGTCCATAAGAAAACCAGCGTAATGACGAGGAAGATGAAGGCCCACAGCGCAATTCCGCCGCCAAACATAGCATCGAACGCCAGCCCAACGCCTATATTGTTCCCTGTCTGGAAGCCTCCCGTGATGAGGAAGACGCATACGCCGATCAAGACTGCCAGCCAGCGTCCGTAATGACGGGAAACCAGGGAAAGCAGGGATTCGCTGCTTAGTACGCCGATTTTGCCTGCTATAACCGTGTAAGCGGACATGAAGATAGCTGCCGCCACCAGCGCCCATACAATTGTATACTCCATCAGTGCACCGGATTTGCTGCTGACTGTGATGCTTCCGGGACCGATAACCGTAGCGGCTGTGATAAAGCCTGGGCCAAGCAGGGCCAGAAACTGTTTCCAACCATTCGTTTTTTGTAAACCCTCACGACTTGTAACCGTTTTCAATTTACTCATTGATGATACCCCTCCTGTTCACAACTTAATGAAGTCATCACCTGCTTGAACCGACTATATCAAAAAGAATTCGAGGTTAAAAGTCTTTAAGTTGTCACGAATTAGTCCGGATGAAACTGAAATCGGTACCTGATAACAGGATGGGGCCAAGCGGAAAACTTGAACCCGGCAGCCGAACATGGAATAATCAATAAAGGAAAAATCCACTATACGGAGTTAATATTCATGAATATTCCTTTTATTGGCATTCGCGTACTTAAAACGGCCCTAGCCGTCATTGTTTCCATTCTAATAGCCGGGTGGATTGGTTTAAGCAGCCCCAATTCCGCCGGGCTTCTTGCTATCCTGGGCGTGCAAGTAACCAAACGAAGAGGGATCAAGAACGCTTTTCAGCGCATTGCTGCTTCGATTCTCGCTGTTCTTTTTGCGTCTATTCTTTTTTCATTACTCGGTTTTAGCGTGTGGGTGCTCAGCTTGTTCGTACTTCTTGCCTTTCCGGTCCTGCACCGGATGAAATTGAGCGATGGCGCGGTCACTGCTTCTGTCACGATGTTTCATATTTACAATGCACAAACGGTCAGTGCGGATCTGATCCTGAATGAAGTGCTGCTGCTCATAATCGGGTTAGGTAGCGCCACACTGATCAATATCGCGTATATGCCGAAGCCGGATAAGATGATGATGGATCATCGCAGCAAGGTGGAGGGGCTTTTCTCTGTCATCTTCCTGCATATTGCGGAGCATCTGAGGGACACCCATGCCGTCTGGGACGGCAAAGAACTGCTTGAATTGAACGAAGTCCTGAAGGCAGGGACAGAGACAGCCGAGCGGTCTCTCGAAAATGCACTGCTTTTCGGTACGGAAGCCTATGCCGATATGCAGCTTTATTTCTACATGCGAAGTGAACAGTTTGAATCCATAGAACGAATGGTGGGACTTGTCTCACAGGTCAGCCAGGAGCTGCCGATCGGTGAAAGTCTGGCTTCTATTTTTGAAGAGCTCAGCATGGATTGTAAGGTAGACTATTATACGGGCCGCTGCGAGAAGAAAATACATGTGCTTGAAAAGGAGTTCAAAACACAGCCTCTGCCGCGCACTCCTGCGGAGTTCGAGGTTAGGGCTGCCCTGCTGCATCTGACCCGGGAACTTCATCAATATCTCATTACGGCCAAAAAGCAAAAAAAACAGAAGCCCGCGGCTGCACGCTCCTGAAAAGCAGCTTTAAGAGAAGAAAGTTGAAGAGGGCCGCGCTAGAGCGTGCGGATCTTCCAAATCCATGCGGATTATAGAGAATAAGGTACTCACAGCATTGTGTTTCTTTGAAAAGTAGATAGGGGACTAGGGTAACGAACCGGATAAGAAATAAAGAAAACAGGTGCCTCTAAATTGAGGCATCCGTTTTTAGTTACGGCTTCATAATTACCATTAATGATCTATGTGGCTCGCTTTTCATTTGTACTGATTTGTTTCCATTCATTAAATATAGAACCGGAATGCTTGGATTTATGCGGGTTTTACAAAATATATGGATTAGATTGCATTCGTTCAATCAACAAACGCCTATGTCCTGCATACACTTGTAATGAATGATTGCATGGAGGAGGTTGAAAGGATGTCAATAGATAGAAATTTGCAAAGCAGAGAGATCCTCGTTAAAGCTGTCTGCGGCAAAGGACGCAAATTTTCGCACGTAAGCCATACCGTGACTCCGCCTCATGCTCCAACCAGTATCTTAGGCGCTTGGATTATTAACAATCAATACGAAGCCGTCAAGTCTGGAGAGGGAGTCGAGGTCGTCGGTACTTACGATATCAACATCTGGTACTCGTATGATAAGAATACGAAAACCGATGTCGCGAAAGAAACGGTTTCTTATGCGGAGGTAGTTGGTTTATCGTATCTGGACAAAAGACACAAATCGTCGACGGCAGAGGTTTCCGCGGTTGCGACGCAGGAACCTAACTGTGTAGAGGCAAGTATCGCCGGAGGCGGGAACGTGCTGATTCGCGTAGAGCGCGAGTTTCATGTAGAGCTGACGGCCGAAACGAAGGTGCACGTCATTGTAGACCCTAACGGTGGGGACTACGAGGAGAAGCATGTGGACTTCGATCTGATCGGAGATGACAGTGACTTCGAAGATTTGAATCCCGACCTGCTCGACGACGATATAAACTAAAGAATACATTATAGTATGCGGCAGATGAAGCTGCTGCAGAGGGCGATTGCCCTCTTTTTTGTTTCTCTGGCGCAAATGGGCATCCGGGAGGAATGAGGAATGAAGGTATTCGTTCTATATGCGGAGGAAGATACGAGGACAGCCAGGCTGCTTGCAAAAGAACTGGGTAAAGCGGCCGGAACGACAATTCCCGGTTATCCTTCCGCTTTAATTATATGGGGGCTGCCGGCGGAGGAGCAGAGCAGTGCGTTAATTTCTTCTTCTATAAAAAGAGTCCTGCAGTCACCAGGCGCAATACAGCTGGCTCTTGACAAAGAAGCAGCTTCGAAGCAATTAGCCGTTCACGGCATAAGAACTTCCCATCGGCCCGGGACTGATGATCTGCCCAGGTCCGGGTCTGCTGCGGCTGAACGTGGAACCGGTATTTCCCTGCACGGCTTGAGTGAGTACGGGTCACGGACTGGTGTAACCTCGTCTTCTGAGGGCCGCAGGGACTCCCGGAATTATACTCATGAATTCCAGGTTCATGTATTTCATATGGAGGTTCTTACGGTTTTTCAGCGGAAGAATTCCCTGCTGCTTCCGGGTCTTGCCGGAAGTGACGCCCCGAGCTTCCAGGAAGTCGGAGCGGACCGGCATACCTTTCATTACCAGCGGGCGGTCCGAGAATCTGTGAAGGCCGTGTATGCGCTTGGCCTGGACTATGGACACGTACACGTGGCGATTGAGCCGTCCGGCCGCACGGTGGTGCTGCGCGTGCACCCCGTCCCTGCGCTGGATGCCAAGCTTGCGGCGCTTTATGCCCGCGCAATCGAGCGCTATGCGGCGAGTCTCGCCGAAGAGCTTGCCCGGACAGAGCCCGCGGTACTCGGCAGCGATCCCGAGTTCCTGCTGCTCAGTCCGGGCGGGAAGGTCGTCTCCGCCTCCAAATATTTGGGGCGGGAGGGTCAAGCGGGCTGCGATGCCATCGTGCTCAGCGGCCACCGCGTCATTATGCCGCTGGCCGAGCTTCGTCCGCAGCCGAGCAGTGATCCGGCGCAGCTCGCGGCTAATCTGCGCACTGCGATGATTGCCGCTGCCCGGCAGATCGGCAACGAGAGCCTCGCATGGGTAGCCGGGGGGATGCCGCTGCCCGGCTTTCCGCTCGGCGGGCACGTACATTTCAGCCGCTGCTGGCTGAATACTCATCTGCTGCGCGCGCTCGATAACTACCTCGCGCTGCCTCTCATGCTGATCGAAGGGGAGTCAACCGCGCGCCGCAGACCGCGTTACGGCCTGCTGGGCGATTACCGCCGCCAGCGCAGTCACGGCGGCTTCGAGTACCGCACGCTGCCGAGCTGGCTCGTCTCC
This sequence comes from Paenibacillus lutrae, assembly GCF_009757775.1. GTDB lineage: Bacteria > Bacillota > Bacilli > Paenibacillales > NBRC-103111 > Paenibacillus_F > Paenibacillus_F lutrae. The sequence goes on along the minus strand of NZ_RHLK01000006.1, from coordinate 186,171 downwards.
CCGCATGTTACGCTCGGAGTGTTTGCTCTAGCCCGGCTGATCGCGGACGGATACGAGGAGCTCCGCCAGCGGCCTTTAGACGATATAGCGCTTCAGCGGGCGTATTATCAAGGGGAGAAGAAGCTCCTTGCCGAAGCGGTTGAAGGTCTCTGGCCCGATCTGGAGAAGGCCGCTCTTTACAAGGAGTTTGCACGCTATATCAAACCGCTTCAAAAACAGATCCGGCAAATGGAAGGTTGGCGGGAACTGACGGATTTTCGGCCCGCCTGGAAAATCCGGCCCTTTAGCCGTAAAGCAGATGACAGGCAGGAAAACATGGTATAATGAAAACATTCTAGGGCAGCATTACTAGCTGGACGTTTGTCGGAGGTTAACATGACTCAAACTCAATATACGCCAATGATTCAACAGTATCTGGCAATTAAGGCTCAAGTGCCGGATGCTTTTTTGTTTTTCCGCTTGGGAGATTTCTATGAATTATTTTTCGAAGACGCCATTTCCGCATCCAGAGAACTGGAAATAACCTTGACGGGCCGCGGCGGCGGCGGGGATGAGCGCATTCCGATGTGCGGAGTTCCCTATCATTCTGCGGATAACTATATTTCCCGTTTGATAGAAAAAGGTTTTAAAGTCGCGATCTGTGAGCAGGTCGAAGACCCGGCGGCTGCAAAAGGTGTCGTACGGCGTGAAATCGTCCGCATTGTGACACCGGGCACCGTTATGGACGGCAAAACGCTCGGAGAGACGAGTAATAATTACATAGCGGCCGTATCTATCGCTGACGGGCGCTACGGGTTTAGTGCTTGCGACGTATCTACGGGAGAGCTGTATGCAACTTCGCTTCACAGCTCTTTTCAGATGTTGATCGACGAACTGAACGCCTATACGCCTACGGAGATTATCGGGCAGGAAGAACTGCTCGAACAGGTTCGGAAACCGCTCCTCCAGACGGCCAAATCCGCTGTCTTTACTTCCTGGGATCGTCTGGGTGACGATCACCTGCATGCGCAGTTTGGAGTTCAGGCAGTCGAAGCTCTGGATGTTTCTTCCAGGCTTGCTGTATCGGCCCTGCTCGCTTATTTGCTAGAGACTCAGAAGCAGAGTCTTACGCATATCAAAGAAATACGCGCTTATTCCCCGCAGCAGTTCATGACGATGGATCCTTTTACCCGCCGTAATCTTGAACTGGTCGAAACCGTCCGAGAGCGCAGCCGCAAAGGTTCTTTGCTCTGGCTCCTGGATGAGACGGTGACGGCAATGGGCGCGCGAATGCTCAAGCGGTGGATCGAGAAACCGCTGATGCAGGCGGAGGCGATCCGCAGCAGACATGATGCGGTAGACATCCTGTATAACCAGATTATGCTGCGCGACGATCTGCAGAGCGTGTTGAAGGAAGTCTATGATCTGGAGAGGCTTGTTGCCAGGATGGCTTACGGCAGTGCCAATGCCCGTGACATGGTAGCTCTCCGGGTTTCCCTGGAGCAGGTTCCGCGCCTCAAAGCCGTGTGCGCGGATGCCGGTGCCTCTGTACTGGAGAAGCTGGTGGAAGACATGGACCCTTGTTCCGATATCGCGGACTGGATACGCAGTACCATAGAAGACGAACCGCCCGTCTCTGTCCGGGACGGCGGGATGATCCGCGAAGGTTGCCACGATTATCTGGATCAGCTGCGTGAAGCCAGCACGAACGGCAAGCGCTGGATTGCCGAACTGGAAAGAAGCGAGCGGGAAGCAACCGGTATCCGCACACTTAAGGTCGGCTACAACCGGGTGTTCGGGTATTACATTGAAGTTACCAAAGCCAATGTAGGCGCGCTGCCTGAGGGGCGCTATGAGCGCAAGCAGACACTTGCCAATGCGGAGCGCTTCGTCACACCGGAGCTGAAGGAGAAGGAAGCCTTAATCCTGGAGGCGGAGGACAAACGGACCGATCTGGAGTACGAATTGTTCGTGCAGCTGCGCGAGCGTATTTCGGACCAGACCGGACGGCTGCAGAAGCTGGCTGAAGCGATTGCGGAGCTGGATGTGTACCAGTCTCTGGCAACCGTCAGCGCATCTAACCGCTTCACACGTCCCGAGATCAGTGACGGCTATGACCTGCTGGTCGAGGAAGGACGTCATCCGGTCGTTGAAGCCGTACTCGACAGCGGAGCTTTCATCGAGAATGAGACGAAGCTCACTGCCGATGACGGCAGCATGCTGCTCATTACCGGTCCTAATATGGCCGGTAAAAGCACCTATATGCGGCAAGTGGCCGTGATCTGCCTGATGGCGCAGATCGGCTGCTTCGTTCCCGCCCGCAGCGCGGTTGTGCCGATCATCGACCGCATCTTCACGCGCATCGGCGCAGCGGACGATCTGATCGGGGGCCAGAGCACGTTCATGGTCGAGATGATGGACATCCAGATCATGACGGAGAAAGCGACCGCCCGCAGCCTCGTTATTATCGATGAGCTGGGCCGGGGCACTTCTACGGGCGAAGGAATGGCGATCGCCCAAGCCGTGATCGAGTTCCTCCATCACAAGATTGGCTGCAAGACACTCGTCTCGACCCATTTCCACGAACTGGCTCACTTGGAAGAGACGCTGCCGCAGCTGCGCAATTACTGCATGGCCGTCAAAGAAAGCGGGCAGCAGGTAACCTTCCTGCGCAAGCTGATCCGTGGCGCCGCCAGCACAAGCTACGGCATCTACTGCGCAGAAATTGCGGGACTGCCGGATACCATCATCACCCGCTCTTATGAGCTGCTGCAAACTTTTGAGACGAGAGCAGCGCTTGGATCGGGAGAAGAAACAGCCGCACCTTCCGGTGAGAAAGCGCCCGTTCGAGCAGGTATACGTTTAAGAAGTACCCCTGCAGATAAGCAGCAGGCGGAGCCGGAATTTACGCAGGGCGCTGAACCGCATGTAATTGCAGATATGAGACCGGAAGCGGGGGGAAATGCATCTTCTGCAGCAGCTTTTGAACAGCTGAGTCTTTTTGGCGAACCGCAGCCCAAGCAAGTAAGCGCCAAGCCGGACTCCAAAGTCCAGTCGGTTATCGATCAGCTTAAATCGCTGGATCTGCTGAACATGACCCCGCTTCAGGCGATTAATGTGATGCATGAGCTTAGAAAGAAGCTTCAATAGTCTCGTTTATGGATTCCAACTGTTCACAGCGGATACACCCTTGACCCTACAACATGAGCATGCTGATGAAGTTAACCTGTTATTATTTTCTTAATCTTATAAAAGGGTGATTTTCGATGGCTTTTACCGGATTCCGTAAATTCAAAACAGCCCTTCTTCTGGCAGCTGCAATTGGAGGCGTACTTCCCGCTTCGGCCGCATGGGCGCAAGAAAGCGCACAAATCACACAAGAGGTCAGAGAACTTCTTGGTCAATATCATGTCAGCGGCATCAAGGACAGCCAACTGAAGGGCAAGAGCATTGAGGAAATGATTGACCTTCTTAAGAAGAAAGATCCTTATACGGTATATTTTACGAAAGAAGAATTGAAGAAGTTCACGAACAATCTGGAAAGCAACTACTATGGGATCGGTGCTCAAATGGGCATGGATGAACAGGGGATTTACGTAGATAAAGTGTTTGAAGGATCACCAGCCGAGAAGAGCGGTTTAAAGAAAGAAGATTATATTGTGAAGGTCGAAGGAGTTTCTGCCCAGGGCAAAAGTCTCGATGAGGTCGTCAACACCATCCTCGGACCCGATGGAACGAAGGTCAAACTGACGATTGACCGTGAAGGCAAGAAGATGGATATGACGATCACCCGTGGCATGATTCAGATGCCCAACGTAACGAGTTACCTGCTGACACCGTCAATCGGGTATATGGATATCGACAGTTTCTCAAGCGACTCGGACGAGCTGTTCCAAGCTCACCTGGATGCGCTTCAAGAGATGGGCATGACCTCACTTGTCATTGATCTTCGCGATAATCTTGGCGGACTGGTCGAGTCGGCTCAGAATATCGCTTCCAATTTTGTGGAACAAGGTGTCTTTGCCCATACGAAAAACCGGGATGGACAGGACAACCCGATTGAGATTACTAAAGGCAGCAAACTGAATGTACCTGTCTATGTGCTTATGAATGAAAATAGCGCAAGCGCATCTGAAATGCTGGCGGGTGCTCTTCAGGATTACGGAGCCGCTAAAGTTGTCGGGATGCAAAGTTATGGCAAGGGAAGCATGCAGAGCGTGTACAGCCTGAGTGACGGCAGTGCGCTTAAAGTGACGATAGAGGAATATTTAACCCCTTCGTTGAAGCCTGTTAACGGGGTAGGCATCCATCCTGATGTAAAATCAGACGGCTACACGGCCCAAATGATTACGGCCCTCCGCAAAGCCGGTCTCACGGAATTCCGTGTTGAGGTGGGCAAGCATGATGTGACGCTTAATCAGATTGAAGTCACTGAACCTCATAGACCTATCCGTGAGAAGGGTCAAGTCTATGTGGCTTCGCGTACGCTGGCAGCGCTCATAGGCGCTGATATCGAGTGGAACCAGGGGATACAAGGCGTTGAAATTCATCTTTCACCGGGCAGTAAATCGACCTTTGCTTTATCCGCAGGGAGCCTGCTGCTTAAAGACGGGACGAGCTATATTAATCTTGATAAATTTGATGACAAATACCCTCAGCTGCAGTGGACGGATGCTAATAACCTGCTGCAGCTCGACATAGAATAGGAGTAGATTCAGATGGGCAAAATTCGGCTTCTAGATGAGCATATCGCCAACCAAATCGCAGCCGGCGAAGTTGTGGAACGACCTGCGTCGGTCGTGAAGGAACTGGTCGAGAACTCAATTGACGCCGGAAGCAGCCGTATCGATGTTATTGTGGAAGAAGGCGGCCTTCAATTAATCCGGGTGACGGACAATGGTGCCGGAATTGAAGGCGAAGACTGTGAGATGGCTTTTTTCCGTCATGCGACGAGCAAAATCAATTCCGGCAAGGATCTGTTCTCGATTCGTACCTTAGGCTTCAGGGGAGAGGCGCTGCCCAGTATTGCTGCCGTATCCAAAACCGAAGTGATTACAGCGACAGATGGCAGCGGCTTGGGCCGCAAACTGGCCGTAGAAGGCGGCCATGTTGCGGCGCATGAAGAAGCAGCCGCCCGCAAAGGTACCGATATTTCGGTCAAAGAACTGTTCTATAACACACCGGCACGTCTGAAATACATGAAGACGATCCAAACAGAACTAGGGCACATTTCGGATTATATGTACCGGCTTTCTCTGGCGCATCCCGATATCGCCTTTACCTTGAAGCATAACGGGAACACGCTTCTGCAAACTCTGGGCAAGGGAGATCTCCTCCAGGTAATCGCCGGGGTATACGGTTCGGCAGTCGGAAAGCAGATGCTTCCCGTGGAGGAAGAGAGCCTGGATTATAAAATCAACGGCTATATTTCCCGTCCCGAGCTAAACCGGGCTAACCGCAGCGCCATTTCGATCATCATTAACGGCAGGTATGTAAGAAGCTTTGCCGTTCAGCATGCGATTATGAACGGGTATCATACTCTGCTGCCGATTAACCGCTTTCCGGTGGTTATACTTCATATAGAGATGGACCCTTCGCTGGTGGATGTCAACGTGCACCCTTCGAAGCTGGAAGTACGTTTCAGCAAAGAACCGGAATTAATCCGTATGGTTGAAGATTTGATCAAGCAAGCGCTCGGCCAGCAGGTTCTTATACCCAAAGGCGTACAGCAAACCGCGCGCATCAAAGAGAGCTTCGTGCAGGAGACGATGACGCTTTACCGTCCCGAAGCCGAGCCGCTTCTCCAGGCAGGGACCACTCCTGCCAAGTGGAGGGAGCAGTACAAGCCGGATACGGCAGCTTGGGATAACAAGCAGCTGCAGAATCAGCGGCCGGCGCCGGCATCGCCGGGAATTGATCCGCAAGCGGATGTTGTTCCCGGCCCGCCCGGGATGACAGAGGCGGCAGATGCCCCTCGGCCCGGACAAGCGGAGCGGCCCCAAGCAGCTCGGGAGGAACGCGCCGATGCCGCCGGCGGTCCCGGGCACTTGGGCGGCGATACCGCGCCTGCAAGCGATGGCATCGCTGCTGGTCATGCGACCGCCGGCTTAGAAGCCGTCCGATCCGCAGCCGTGGGGGATTCGGCTGGGGGAGCAGGCGATGCCCAGGATGCCGCAGCAGGCAGTCCGCAGCAGCAGCGTCCCGGCAGCGACCCCGCGTCATCGCGCGAGCACGCCCCGGGCGCGCCGACAGCCGGGCAGCCGATGGCTGGGGCTGCGCAGCGCGGTCTCGGCGCAGCTCCGGACGCACCTGCCGGGCAGAGCACGGACGCTTCTGGCGGAGCGTCCGTACCGTGGCCGGATGCTCCGCCACCCGAGCCGCCGGCAGGACTCGGCGGAGGCTCCGGCCATGAGCCGCAGGCTCCGCATCGCAGCGCCGAGCGCCGGATGCAGCCTCAAGAGCGCCGGGCCAGCCAGGAAGAGCGGCCCTTCTCCCGTGAGGCTGCGGGGAACCTGATGTCTTCGCTGCACACCCGCAGCGACAAGGAAGCCCTCCGGCGGCCGGATTTTCCGTCCCTTGCGCCGATCGGTCAGCTGCACGGCACGTATCTCCTTGCCCAGAATGAAGCCGGGCTGTATATGATTGACCAGCACGCAGCGCATGAGAGGATTAACTACGAGTACTATTACACGAAGTTCGGCGAGCCTCAGGAAGCCAGCCAGGAACTGCTCGTGCCGATTCCGCTCGAATTTACTTCTGTCGATTTTATTGCCCTCCAGGAGAAGCTTCCGCTTCTTGAACAAGTAGGCGTTTATCTGGAAGCTTTTGGGGGTAATACGTACCTGGTAAGGGCGTATCCGCACTGGTTTCCGGCAGGGGATGAGCAGAGCATTGTGGAAGAAATGTGCGAGTGGATTTTAACGGAACGCAAGGGAGTCGACCTCTCGAAGCTGCGGGAAAAATCTTCGACCCTTTGCTCGTGCAAGGCTTCCATTAAAGCGAATCAAAGCCTGAGCACAGCGGAGATGGAAGCCTTATTGGACCGGCTGGGAAGCTGTATGAACCCGTACACTTGTCCGCATGGAAGGCCGGTTGTGATTTCTTTTTCAACCTATGAGTTGGAAAAAATGTTTAAACGCGTCATGTGAACGTCCGCTGCATGACAGCGCTTTGGTTCCGATAATAGATATTTTCCAAAGATAGGATGGACGATAATGATGCCTGGGCAGGGCATTTTGACGGGTTCTGAGCATTATGATATGTTGTACATGTCTGACGAACCGGCATCTTTACGTGTCGAAGATGCATATTTGGCTACTATATGAATGAGGGAATATTCGTGCTTGTAACTACTTCTTATGATCCGTCAAATGAAGAATTGGAAGAAGCGGTGAGCCTCGCTCAAACACTGGGTGCCCGTTTGGTGCGCAGGGGTCACAGCGGGCTTTCCAAACTCCGGTCCCGTTATTCCGATGACGAAATTATGCTGGTGACCCGTGACGGTCTGCGCTTTGATTACGGAGGCGACCATCCGCTTTTCTTCCATCCGAGCATGTCTCTGGTGCGCTACAAAAGAATTCGCCAGAACATGCCCGACGCTCTGCTCCAGCTGTCCAAGGCCAGGCCAGGGGATGTTATAGTCGATTGTACCGCGGGTCTGGCCTCGGACTCGATTATTTTCTCCTATGCCGCCGGGCCGAAGGGTCAGGTTATTGCCTGGGAGAACAGCCCTGTACTCGCTTCTCTCTTAGAAGCAGGTCTTCGGACTTATGTGACCGGACATGCTGATTTTGATGACGCTATGAGGCGTATCGAAGTCCGGTATGGCGATCATCTGACGGGTCTGCGCTCCATGCCGGACCGAAGTTGTGATATCGTGTATTTCGATCCCATGTTCCGAAGTCCAATTGAGCAGTCGTCGGGGATTTCACCGCTGCGAAGTACTGCTGATGACCGTGCTCTTGAGGCTGCTGCAGTCATGGAGGCCAGGCGGGTTGCAAGACGCTGCGTTATTCTCAAGGAAAGCAGAGAGAGCAGTGAATTCACCCGGCTTGGCTTCAATGAAGTCACGAACTCCGGAGCTAAACTTGCCTACGGGGTGATTTCATGCTGAGTACAAGGAATGCAAAGCCGCGTCTGCTGGCCCTAATCGGGCCTACAGCGGTAGGGAAAACGAAATTGAGCCTGGAAATTGCGGAGCAATTTGGCTGTGAGATTATTTCCGGGGACTCCATGCAGGTCTACCGCGGGATGGATATCGGAACCGCGAAGATTACGCCCGAGGAAAGACAGCGTGCCGTGCATCACATGATCGATATCCATGAACCGGGTTACCCGTTCTCGGTTGCCGAGTTTCAGCAGTGTGTCCGTGAGCTTGTTGCGGAGATTACAGCACGCGGCAAGCTTCCATTTCTTGTTGGAGGAACGGGGCTGTATGTAGAATCGGTCTGCTATGAGTATCAATTCCTTGAAGTGGGAGCGGATGAAGAATTCCGTCAGAGTCAGCATTTGTTTGCGGAGGAGCAGGGGGATGAGGCTCTCCACAGGAAACTGCAGGAGGTAGACCCTGGTTCTGCCGCAAAATTGCACCCCAATGATAGAAGAAGGGTCATCCGCGCTCTGGAGGTATACCATTTGACAGGCGAGCCGCTTTCCGTTCATGCAGCCTCCCAGAAAAAAGAATCACCGTACGAACTCTGTATAGTCGGTCTGACTATGGACCGCCAGCAGTTGTACAGCCGGATCGAAGAGAGAATCGACATCATGATGGCTGAAGGGCTTGTGGATGAGGTCCAAAGGCTGCTGGAGAGCGGAGTACCCCGCGGATCAGTCGCGATGCAGGGCCTGGGCTACAAAGAGATAGTCTCTTACCTGGACGGAGAGATTACGCTGGATAGAGCCGTAGAGCTTCTCAAACGCGATACTAGACATTTTGCCAAGAGACAGTTGTCCTGGTTCCGCCATATGCGCGATATTCAATGGATCGACGTTACCGAACCCTCAAACTTTTCTAGGCATCTCGATAAATTCCGTGATATAATAACAGGAAAGTTTGTACACGATAACGAATATAATGCATAAGCAAACGCTTGCTTTTAGAAGCAGCCTAGTTTGAATATGTTAAGGGGGACCCTTCTGATGAAACAGTCGATTAATATTCAGGACAATTTTCTGAACCAGCTCCGCAAAGAAAGCATTCCCGTTACCGTATATTTAACAAACGGGTTTCAAATCAGAGGGTTGATTCGCGGATTTGACAATTTTACCATTATTATTGACAGTGACGGACGTCAGCAAATGGTTTATAAGCATGCCATTTCGACTTTCACGCCGCAGCGTCCCGTTTCACTGATGCCGCAAGCTACAGATCCAGCATCGGCAGAATAAGGAAGCAGAAACTTTTTGACCGCGAGATTCGTATATAACTAAAGAACCGTCCGGAACAACCTTATTCCATAGGGTTGTTCTTTTAATAGGACGGCATATTTGCAAGGCGGCCTGCCCCAGAGAGAGAGCCATTGCACAGAAAGAGAGGGAGCAAGATGGCACCAAGCAATAACAATAATAACAGCAAGAAACCCCCTGTAAAGAAGAAGAAGAAAAAAACGAGCGGTATGAAGGTATTACTGGGCCTTGTTATCGCCGCCCTTCTTGCGCTGATATGCGCTTTGGGTATTTATTTGGTCGTTTATATGAACGGGGTTAAAATTCTTCGCGAGAACTTCGATAAGCTCGAGGATCCGCTCAATGCTTCCGTAATCTATGATTCCGGAAACACCGAGATCGCGAAGCTGATAAAAGAAAACCGGGAGAATGTGAAATTCGAAGAATTCCCCGATATGCTGGTGAAAGCTTTCGTCGCTACCGAGGACCGCAGGTTCTGGGAGCATGGCGGGGTTGATATTTGGTCGATCGGCCGGGCGGTAGTCAAGGACGTAATCGCAAGAAGTGCGGTTGAGGGGGCAAGTACCATTACCCAGCAGCTTGCGAAGAACGTATTCTTGAATTCGGATAAGACTTTTTTCCGTAAAGGTACCGAGATGTCGATTGCCCTTGCCCTGGAGCAGGAGAAAACCAAGGAAGAAATTCTTGAGAAGTATTTAAACCGGATCTATTTCGGCAGTCAGGCTTATGGGGTTAAGGCCGCCTCCAAACGTTATTTTGGTATAACGGATCTGAGACAGCTGGAGCTTTGGCAGATCGCGACTCTGGCAGGCTTGCCTAAGGCCCCATCCAAGTATTCGCCAATTTCTGATCCGGAGGCTTCCAAAGAAAGACGCGAAGTTATTCTGAGACTGATGACCGATCAGGGCATTATTACGGAAGAACAGCGTGCTCAGGCTGCTGCGGTAGATTACAATCCCGAGACAGCTACCTCGATTGCGCAGGTTAACATGTTCCCGACCTTCCGTGACTATGTGATTAAGGAAGCCAATGACAAGTATGGCGTTACTGAAGAACAGATTTCCAACGGTGGTTATAAAATCTATACGACCATGAACAGTGAAGCTCAGAAGGCTATGGACAAAGCCTATACGAATGCGAAGCTGTTCCAGCCAAACGGTCCCAAGCAGCCTATGCAGAGCGCCATGGTTATTGTGGATAACACTAATGGCGGTATTGTTGCCATGATCGGCGGCCGGGATTATAAGCCGGGTACTTGGAACCGCGCGATTAAACCGAGACAGCCCGGATCTGCTTTTAAACCGGTTGTCGTGTATGCGCCTGCCATCGAAAAGAAGGGCTATTTGCCTTCTTCCATCCTGGACGATACGAAGCAGGAATTTAACGGATACAATCCGCGTAACTATGACGGCCGGTACTTGGGCCAGGTTGATATGACGTACGCTATCAAGAAATCCAAGAATATTCCGGCGGTCTGGCTCCTGAGTAAGATCGGTATCAGCACAGGCAAGCAGTTCGCTGAATCTTTGGGTCTGACCTTTGATGAGAAAGATAACAACTTAGCGATTGCACTGGGCGGTATGACCCGCGGGGAATCCCCGTTGCAGATGGCTCAGGCCTACTCGGCTTTTGCCAATAACGGGGTGCTCAATCCGTCTTTTGCCATTCTCAAAATCGAGAAGAGCGACGGTACGCTGATCGAGCATAAGCCGGAGCCTAAAAAAGTAATGAGTGAAAAGACTTCCTGGTACATGACGCAAATGATGCAGGAAGTATTAGGGGATGGCGGTACAGGAGTTAAAGCTAACTTCGGACGTCCGCTGGCAGGTAAGACGGGTTCCACGCAGTTAGATTTGAAAGGGCTCGAATCGGATTACAGAGATATCTGGTTCGTCGGTTATACCCCGCAGTGGACGGGAGCCGTATGGACAGGATTCGATGAAACGAATCCGCAACATTACGTGCGTAAAGCCTATTCAGATCGTGCCAACATGATTTTCAGTGCTGTTATGAGCGAAGCCATGAAAGGGATGCCTGTCAAGGGATTTGAGCGTCCAAGCGGCGGCAAACCGATCGAGACTCCTAAACAGGATATCAACACTGTAACCGATTTGAGGGCCCGGTTTGAAAATAATACGGTCCGCTTAAGTTGGTCCGCGGCGAACGGTGCGGATTCTTATCAGGTATTCCGCAAAGGGCCTGAAGGAGACTTTGTTCCAATTACTCCATCGAACACGACGGAATATATCGATCAGGCTGTACAGCCTGGAGCCTCTTATCAGTATTATGTCGTTCCGGCTAATGGTGAAGCGGCCGGTGTTCAATCCAACGTAGCCTCAGTTACAGTGCCAGGCGAAGTAGCTCCGACGCCGACACCATCGGATCCGAATGAAAACGGGAACGGTGAAGGAAACGGAAATGGCAACAATGGAAACAATAACGAAAATGGAAATACCGGTAATAATGGTAATAACGGAAACAATGAAAACAACGGCAACAATGGAAATAGCGGTAATAACGGCAATAACGGCAATAATGGCAACGGGAACAACAATTCCGGCAGCGGGAACAACGGAGATCAGGAAGATAACGGCAATGGTGAGCAAGGGAATACGGCTTCCCCTTCGCCAACACCATCTGCTCCACCCGTTTCCCCCAAACCTAAACCTGGTCAAGGGGGAGCAGCAACTGAAAAACCGCCTGCCTCTGGTGCGGGAAATCCTCCAGATACGAGCGTAGGTACAGAGGGCAGATAACTAAGAATTCTCGTTACCACGAGAACAGATAACTATGAATTCTCGTACCATTTAGAACAGATAACTATGAGAACTCTCGTTGCCAACAGGTAACGAGAGTTTTTTTATACATTTTCTGTATTTTCTGTTGCATTTCTTATTAAACCGAGTATAATACTTGGTAAAGGACGACAGGAGATGCTGATGATGAGATCACCCTTAAGAAACGAATTATCCCGGATATGGGTGGATGATCATCTGGATCTCTACAATATGGCCAGCTTGTTAGGTGATAGAGCTTGGCAGGAACATATTCTTGCTGCTCTGGCAGAACGAGAAGAACATGTTCAGCGTTATTATCTGGAAACGATCAGAAGAGAATTATGGCAGAAGTTTGATGCTATCAATCAGAAAATGCTGGATTTGTTTGAAGAATTGAAGATGACCGAGGACAGTCATAAGCAGGAACAATTAAGAGAGCAAATGTGGGAACTTAAAACGATGCGGGTTGAAATCACGAGGAAGATCAATTCGTATAGCTGAATTTGAACATAAAAAAAGACATGCGGTGGACCGCTCTGCCGTGGAAAGAATGAAGTTCCGAATTCATTGTGGGATGAATAAGGAAGCGATCGTATAAATTATTACCTATGATTACATAGACATTTGTTTCATGTTGCTCATCATTTTCATCATCATAGTCATCATTTCATCGCATTCTTGCATTTTGTTCATCATCATATCCATGTCCATCTCAGGCATCATGTTCTTTTCAGTCATGCAGCCCATCATCATTTTCATGGAGTTCATTTTGCACATCATGTCATCCATGCACATGTTCATCATCATTTGCATACACATTTTTTCCATCTGAATTTCCTCCTTTCTGTATGGGTTATTTCTGCTACTCTAGTAAAATACCTCATTTACCAAAAAAAGGCAAGCGTTTTGAGAGTATTTCTAAAAGAATCCGATGTCTATTCTGTGAAAATGATCCGAAACGGCTTATTTAACCCAGACAAGGATACACAAATCAAATAGAGCAGCCCCTAGGGCATGGGTTCGGTACTGTACCGGGCTCATGTCCTTTGGCTTTGTTTTAGAAGCACCAGGAAGTCCTCCATGACAGATGACTGACATCTTTCCTCTAAATAAGCAAAGACGGCTTCTAATTTTTCTTCATGTGCATATGTAGTCAAAAAAACTGCACCTCCAATTGTTAGGTGATGTCTAACAATTGGGGTGCAGTTCACACTTATAGGTTTAACCGTTTACGACAGTTCCCCCGTTAATATGAAGAATCTGTCCTGCCATATAAGAGGAGTCATCGGAAGCGAGGAACACATAGCTTGGCGCCAGTTCCTCAGGTTGTCCGGCTCTCTTCATAGGCGTGTCCGATCCGAATTCAGAAACTTTTTGCTTATCGAATGTAGAAGGAATGAGAGGGGTCCATATCGGCCCTGGCGCGACTCCGTTCACACGAATTCCTTGGTCGATCAGAGACTGGGACAGCGCTCTCGTGAAGGAAACGATCGCTCCCTTGGTCGAAGAATAATCAATCAGTGTAGGATTGCCTTTATAGGCGGTAATGGATGCTGTATTAATAATGGAACTTCCGCGCGATAAGTGAGGAAGTGCTGCTTTCGTCAAATAGAACATGGAGAATATATTGGTCCGGAATGTTTTCTCTAACTGCTCGGCTGTTATATCTTCGATGCTATTCTGCGGATGCTGCTCTGCCGCATTATTAACGAGAATATCGAGCTTACCGAATTCCGCTATGATTTTCTCTATGGTTTCTTTACAGAAAGACTCGTCCCCGATGTCACCGGGAATCAGAAGACACTTTCTGCCCTCCTGCTCGACTAGAGAACGGGTTTTCTCCGCATCCGAATGTTCATTCAAATAGACAATGGCTACATCAGCGCCCTCTTGGGCATAGGCGACCGCAACTGCTCGTCCTATTCCGCTGTCTCCACCCGTAATCAGTGCTGTTTTGCCCTCCAGTTTACCTGCTGGGCGGTATTTGCGGTCCTGATACTGTGGCTGCGGATCCATTTGAGTCTCGATACCCGGCTGGTTATTTTGATGCTGCGGCGGAAAGGTTTGCTTCTGCTGGTTGTTAGATGTCATGACAATCGTCCCCTTTCTTGTTCCTTGTAATAGAATTCCGAAATTCCGGAATTTTCATACCCCACCATAACGTGCGGCAAGTTACACAAAGATCCGGCACACATCCGCCCGTTTACATAATCTCTAACGAACGAGTTAGTCTGCCCATAGACGCGCAGATTAAAACAAACTCATTTGTGATGTCATGCGCCTATGTCTCTTTTACCACACAGCCAGTGAATTTAAACGAACCGGTTTATTTGTAAAAATACAATAAATGGAATGGTTATACATGAATATTTTATGAACGTGCATTCGCTGGTAAAGGTGCAGTCTGAGTTTGGAGACAAGTTTTGTTTTTGACAAGGAATGATTTAAAATAGGAGGTAAACCAGCAAGACGATAATGGAGGGTACTATGCTTTTTATTGATAACGAGAATATAACCAAACCACAAATAAATCTGGCTATCGAAGAGTACGCACTGAAGTATTTGCCGGAAGACGAGACGTATCTTCTTTTCTATATAAATGAACCTTCCATCATTATTGGCAAAAATCAAAACACGGTGGAGGAAATTAATGCGGAGTATGTGGAGGATCACGGGATTCATGTAGTCAGGCGTCTATCGGGCGGAGGAGCCGTGTATCATGATTTGGGCAACCTGAATTTCAGTTTTATCACTAAAGATGACGGAGAGTCGTTCCATAACTTTAGCAAATTTACGGAACCTGTAGTGCAAGCATTGAAAAAGCTGGGTGTAGACGCGCAGCTCAGCGGACGAAATGATATTCAAGTCGGGGAACGGAAAATATCCGGCAACGCAATGTTTGCGACGAGAGGCCGTCTCTTCAGTCATGGAACCCTGCTGTTTGATTCGGAGATCGAACATGTTGTGTCGGCATTGAAAGTGAAACCGGATAAAATTCAGTCCAAGGGCATCAAGTCGATCCGCAGCCGGGTTGCCAACATCACAGAATTTCTCGATCAGCCGATAACGATTGAAGAATTCCGGGTGGAACTGCTCCAGAATATTTTCGGTATGGCCTTGGATGAAATTCCGCAGTATCAATTGACCGAGAAGGATTGGGACAATATTCGTGAACTATCCGCTGAACGTTATGCCAATTGGGACTGGAATTATGGAAAATCTCCTAAATCGGAAATTTCCAATTCTAAGCGTTTTCCGGTCGGGAATATCGATATTCGCATGTCTATAGAAGAAGGCTGTATCCGGCTTTTCAAAATTTATGGAGATTTCTTTGGGGTCAAAGACGTAGCCGAGATTGAGGAGCTTCTTCTTGGCGTCAAGTACGAAACCGAGTCGGTGTCCAAAGCGCTGCAAGAGGTGGATTTGACCTCTTTCTTCGGAGCTGTGGAGCGCAAGGACTTTATCCGGCTCATTATGCTGAAAGGGGAGGAGGCGTAATGCCTCGTTTGTTTGCGAAGCCTTCTCTGCCTGCTGCTTGCCCCCAGTGCAGCGGCAAACGGTATATCTCCTTTAACTGGACCCGCTTTCAGCATGGTGATGATGCGGAATCAAGGCAAGTGCAGCGTGCTCTTCGAATCAGCAAGCAGCTGAAGCACGGATGGCAGTATACGTGTGTTTCATGCGGCAGTGAGTGGTATTTGGGACGGGATGGCAATATGATGTCCTACATTCATCCATCCAAGGCTGGCCTAGTAGAGCGCTGGAATGCCGGCTCTTACCAATTGCCGGATGCTATCTGGGAATCGCTCCGACGAATCGGAGCGATTCCGCCAGCTCTGTCGGGCAATGGACACGGGCATGCGGAAGTTCCATGCCAAGTTAAGACCGTACGCGGAGAAATCTTCGATATGGCGTACGTGAGCTTTCAGAACAGGCCGCCTATTGATCTTTGGCAGGACGGTCGCCGCATCCGCTTTTGCGATGAGATTAAAGAAGTGTCGCCATCTGTCTATACGCTGCCTGCGGATGTTAGACTTGCGACCTCTCAGGCGCAAGAGATCCGAATGGGCTATGCCCCAACGACGATTCAATCCGCGGACGGACGGCTGTTTCAATTAAACTGGGCCAACGATTTTTTCGTGTCAGATCTATACCGCGGAGAAGATTTCAAACTGGCGAATTTGACAGGAGATTGGGAGCAGGCGGATATGGCCGGAGTTCCTTCCGAGCTGATTACGTATTTCGTTGCGGATTGGCGGCCCGATATGGCATCGGTTTATTTGAAACCGCAACCGGTTCAGAAGACGCCATCAGAGCCCGCTCAAGAGAAGGAAGGAACCATTGAGGGAACGGAAGATGCCGAAGGCAGTTATGATGCATTCAATAAGAATCCGGTTATGAACGCAGAAACGTACCCCGAAGAAGAATATACAGAGAATCTCGAAGAGAACGGCGTTGAAATCTTTGAAGGAATTCCAGAAGAATCACCTTCCGAGTTTAATTCAGACAAGCGGCAGGAAGACGAAGATGAGCTGCGGGACAAGCCCCGGCAGCCGGCACATAGTAAAAACGAAGTCCGGTAGCCGGAAAAGTACCAAGCCTTTATTTCTAAGACAAGCCGGGATCGAATAGAGTAATAGAGGGGCAATAGCCTCTCTTTTTTTCTTGGGCCGCTTAAGGGCAATAGGAGGGTGACGAATGGATTTTTCGTTAGGAAAGAGGTACAATCAATGTCATAAACTCCGCCGCGCAGACCGCTATCTCGCAACAAAGTCTTTAGTGGCAAGGGATAGCCAGACCTCCACAGGCTGCCCTTCGCCTGACCGAAGAGGTGAGGAGCATTGAACGGAAGAACCCTGTCTTCTTCAGATAGCCTCCAGGCAGCGCGGAGCGCCCGCCAGATTAATGTTGTGCTTCGCAACCCGGAGCCTCTGGCGCCTCTTGCGGCAGATCCTGTTTTTCACGGTAAACCGATCCTGGGGCAGAATCATAAGCAGTTCGGCGATGTTATGAAGGATCTTGACAAAATGATCGGCCTCGAAAATATCAAAGATCTCGTATACGAAATATATGCGCTTCTGCAGGTTGGCCAATACCGCTCCGAAGCCGGATTGATGGCCAATTCGCAGGTTTATCACATGGTTTTCCGGGGCAATCCCGGCACGGGCAAAACAACGGTGGCCCGCATCATAGCGAAGCTTTTCCAGACGATGGGTGTGCTCAGTAAAGGGCATTTGATCGAGGTGGAACGGGCCGATCTTGTCGGTGAATACATCGGGCATACGGCCGTGAAGACGCGGGATTTGGTTAAGAAGGCGCTTGGAGGCATTCTGTTTATCGATGAGGCTTATTCGCTTGCGCGCGGCGGTGAGAAAGATTTCGGTAAAGAAGCCATTGATTGTCTGGTGAAATCGATGGAGGACTATAAAAATCAATTTGTTCTGATACTAGCGGGGTATTCACTGGAGATGCATCAATTCCTGATGACGAACCCCGGGCTGCCTTCACGTTTTCCCATTCAGGTCGATTTCCCGGATTATACAGTGGAACAACTGATGCAAATTGCGGAGATGATGGTAAAAGAACGGGAATATGTTTTTTCTCCGACGGCAGTAATGAAGCTCAGACACCATCTGGCTGCCGAGAAATTCGGGAGTGAGGTTACCTTTAGCAATGCAAGGTATGTCCGCAACCTGATTGAACGATCCATGAGGCATCAGGCAGTGCGGCTTCTGCACCAGCATACGCATCCCAGCCAGCCTTCTAAACAGGAACTCATGCTGATCCGTCCGGAAGATATGCGGCTGGATCAGAAAACATTCCCCTGAAAGTGAATCTGCCGTACATAACAGGGTCCCAACCTATCAATCCTAATGGATGTATCTTGGCATAAGGAGACGTTACATGAAGCAATCGATACATGATGTCAGAACCGGCATGAAAGACCGGGCGATTCTCGTCAGTTTGGTTACCGATCAAATGAAAAAGCAGGAGGAAATTGCTGCCTATTCCCTGCAGGAGCTTGTCCAGCTTGCCGAAACAGCAGGCGTGGAAGTGCTTGAAACCCTGACACAGAATAAAGACCGGGCGGATACCAAATGGTTCATCGGTAAAGGTAAGGTAGAAGAATTACGAGCATTGATTGAAGAGCATGAAGCCACAACAGCTATCTTCGATCAGGAACTGTCCGGTGCTCAGGTTCGTAACCTTGAAGAATCGCTTGATGTTAAAATCATTGACCGGACGCAGCTTATTCTGGATATCTTCGCGGGACGCGCCCGTACTCGCGAGGGCATTGTGCAGGTTGAACTCGCACAACTGAGCTACCTGCTTCCCAGATTGTCCGGCCACGGCAAGAACTTATCCCGGCTGGGCGGGGGAATCGGCACAAGAGGTCCGGGTGAATCGAAGCTCGAAACAGACCGCCGGCATATCCGCGGCCGGATTACGGAGCTCAAAGCCCATCTGTCTGAGATGGTGAGGCACCGGACCCTGCACCGCGAACGCCGCCGCAAGACCGGCGTGTTCCAGGTGGCGCTTGTCGGTTACACGAACTCCGGCAAGTCCACCCTGCTGCGGGAACTGACCGAAGCGGATGTTTACGTGGAGAATGAGCTGTTCGCCACGCTCGACCCGACCTCGCGTACGCTGGAGCTTCCGAGCGGCAAAGAGATCGTGCTGACCGACACGGTCGGCTTCATCCAGAACCTGCCGCATGATGTTGTGGCAGCGTTCCGCGCTACGCTGGAAGAGGCTTGTGAAGCGGATTTCCTGCTGCACGTTGTGGACAGTGCGAGTCCGATGCGCGAAGAACAAATGCGCGTCGTGGGCGAGGTACTGGGTGAGCTGGGTGCAAGCGGCAAGCCGCAGGCTGTGCTTTTTAACAAAATCGACCTATGTACGGAGCAGGATCTTCAAATGCTGACCGCACCTTTCCCTCACCTGCGTATCTCCGCATACAATGAAGCGGATCTGGACAAAGTCCGAATGCTCATTCAGGAGACTCTGATGGGGGACACTCGGACTTTCCGGATTCCGGCAGACAAAGGCGATTCAATCGCGCTGGTGTACCGCATCGGGGATGTGGCTGAGAGCAGTATGGATGAGGAAGATATGCTGTTCCGCGTAAATATTAACCGTGAAGATTATGAGAAAGTAGAATACTTGTTGTCGCCATTCGAAGTAAAGGAAGACAAGCAGGGAGAATAAGGGAGAGAGACCGGACGATATGCATTTTGAATCTGACATCATGGAAATTATGGAGCAGGCTGAGGAAGCCGTCCAGGATCATTTTCGTACGATTGAACGGACGATTGACCATAATCAATGGAAAGTGATTGCCGCTTTCCAGAAGCAGGGTATCAGTGATTACCATTTCGCATCATCGACAGGTTATGGCTACAATGACCGCGGACGCGAGCTGCTGGATCTGGTTTACGCCGATGTTTTCGGGGCGGAGGCAGCGCTCGTGCGCCCTCATTTCGTCTCCGGAACCCATACGATTGGAACCGCGCTGTTTGGCGTTCTGCGGCCGGGTGACGAACTGGTGTATATTACCGGCAAGCCGTATGACACTTTGCACAAAGTGATCGGCAAGCCGGGCGACGGTACGGGATCTCTCCAGGACTTCGGCATCGGTTACCGCGAGGTTCCTCTGCTTGAGGACGGGGCGCTGGATGTGGAAGGCATACGCGTAGCTATAACCCCCAAGACCAAGGTCATCGGGATTCAGCGTTCCCGCGGCTACGACTGGAGAGCTTCTTTTACGGTGGAGGCTATTAAGGCTATGGTTGAACTGGTTAAAAGTATCCGGTCTGATCTTATTGTCTTCGTCGACAACTGTTACGGGGAATTTACCGAGAAGCTGGAGCCGACCGATGTGGGTGTGGATCTTATTGCCGGTTCACTGATCAAGAACCCCGGAGGCGGTCTTGCAGCCTCGGGCGGTTACATTGCCGGCAGACGCGAACTCGTGGAGCTGGCGGCTTACCGGTTGACAGCGCCCGGAATCGGCGGAGAAGTAGGCGCTATGCTCGGAACCACACGCTCTTTGTATCAGGGATTGTTCCTTGCTCCGCATCTGGTGGGTCAAGCAGTCAAAGGTTCGGTAGTGGCGGCGGCCGTTTTTGAACGCCTGGGTTTCACAACGCGCCCTCGTCCGGAAGATCCCCGGACCGATCTGATTCAAGCGATTGAATTTACTAGTGCGGAGCATCTGATCACTTTCGTACAAGGTGTGCAGAAGGCTTCGGCTGTTGATGCACATGTAACGCCAGAGCCATGGGATATGCCGGGTTACGAGCACCCCGTTATTATGGCGGCAGGTACGTTCATCCAGGGCGGAAGCCTGGAGTTGTCGGCAGACGCTCCGATCCGGGAGCCTTATATCGCTTACATGCAGGGCGGTTTAACGTATTCGCACTGTAAGCTGGGTGTTTTGACCGCTCTCCAACATATGAAGAACAAAGGCCTGTTGTAGATTATTCTACACGGGCTTTATTTTTTATCGGAAGCAAGAGGGGAATGGGTGTTGGGACAAAGATTCTGCGGGGATCAACTAGTTTATAGTGGAAATATTCGACTAAGCGTGTGCATAGGGAACCGGAACTTTCTGGATAAGATAACGGATAAAAAGTGAACTGAATCAAATCTCACGTCAGGTTTGTTCTCAATAAAAATAATTTGTTAATTAAGCTAACATGGATTGACATATTTCCTAGTTATCTTATACAATAAGTACAGAACTTAATGTTCAGGAGTGAAGATCATGAGTAATGATATCCGCAGAAACATGGCTCTTTTCCCTATCGGAATCGTAATGAAGCTAACGGATTTAACGGCCAGGCAGATTCGCTACTATGAACAGCATGAACTCGTGATCCCGGCCAGAACGGCTGGCAACCAACGCTTATATTCCTTTAATGACGTGGAACGATTGCTGGAGATCAAGGATCTCATTGAGAAAGGTGTCAATATTGCAGGTATTAAGCAGGTTCTGCTGCCTGTTTCTAAAGACTCCGAGGATGCAACCATTATCACGGAACAGACGGAAGTCAAGCGCAAGGAGCTTACCGACAGCCAGCTTCATAAAATGCTCAAGCAGCAGCTGCTCGGTGGAGGTAAGAGGCCCGGTCAGGTCTCGTTGATTCAAGGAGAGTTGTCCCGTTTTTTTCCTAAATAAACTATATTATATGGGTATGAGGAGGAAATTTTCATGTCAGTTTCTTACACAAAAGAAGACATTCTGAAAATTGCCAAGGAAGAGAATGTTCGTTTTATTCGCCTGCAGTTTACGGATTTGCTGGGTACGATTAAGAACGTTGAAATCCCGGTAAGCCAGCTGCAGAAAGCATTGGATAATAAAATGATGTTTGACGGTTCCTCAATTGAAGGCTATGTACGTATTGAAGAATCCGATATGTATCTTTACCCGGACCTGGACACTTGGGTTATCTTCCCATGGGTTACAGAAAGCAAAGTAGCCAGACTGATTTGTGATGTTTATCTGCCGGACGGCAATCCGTTCCCGGGAGATCCGCGCGGTATTCTGAAACGCGTACTTAAAGAAGCGGAAACAATGGGCTACACTTCGATGAATGTCGGTCCTGAGCCGGAATTTTTCCTCTTCAAAACAGACGAGAAGGGCAACCCGACTATGGAGCTGAATGACCAGGGTGGATATTTTGACCTGGCGCCGACTGACCTGGGCGAGAACTGCCGCCGTGAAATCGTGCTGAAGCTTGAAGAAATGGGCTTTGAAATTGAAGCTTCCCATCACGAAGTTGCTCCTGGCCAGCATGAGATCGATTTCAAATATGCGGACGCCATTAAGGCTGCCGACCAGATCCAGACTTTTAAGCTCGTGGTTAAAACCATTGCGAGACAGCATGGTCTCCATGCAACTTTTATGCCGAAGCCGCTGTTCGGTGTGAACGGTTCCGGTATGCACTGTAATCAATCGCTGTTCAAAGGGAAAGAAAATGCATTTGTAGACGAGCAAGACAAACTTGGTCTGAGCGAAGATGCACGCCATTACATGGCAGGTATGCTGCACCATGCACGTTCGTTTGCAGCAATTACGAACCCGACGGTTAACTCATACAAGCGTCTGGTACCCGGTTATGAAGCTCCATGTTATGTAGCTTGGTCCGCGAGTAACCGCAGTCCGATGATCCGTATTCCGGCTTCCCGCGGACTAAGTACCCGTGTTGAAGCGCGTAACCCGGATCCTGCAGCTAATCCATATCTGGCTCTTGCTGTTATGCTCAAAGCAGGTCTGGACGGAATTAAGAACAAAATCCAGCTGCCGCCTCCGACCGATCGCAACATTTATGTGATGACTGAAGAAGAGCGTGTAGAAGAAGGGATTCCAAGTCTTCCGGGTAACCTGAAAGAAGCCCTGAACGAACTGCTTCGCAGTGAAGTTATTCGTGAAGCACTCGGTGAGCATGCGTTAACTCACTTCTACGAGCTGAAAGAAATCGAGTACGATATGTACCGCACACAAGTTCACGCTTGGGAACGCGATCAATATTTGACGCTGTACTAGAATTCTACTAGTAGAACTCACCGTACTCGAACGACTGGATAACCAGAGAAACGAATACAACAAAGCCCCGCAGAATTCATGGTCTGCGGGGCTTTCTATTTAATCCGTAATGGGAGCAAGTTTGCGCCGAGGCTTATCCGCGATTCAGTGGATATTGCGGAATAGACCGATAACCTTGCCCAGAATGGATACATTGTTAAGAATAATAGGCTCCATTGTCGCATTCTCAGGCTGCAAACGGATATGGTCGCGTTCTTTGTAGAAACGCTTAACCGTAGCTTCGTCTTCTTCCGTCATTGCGACAACGATATCTCCATTGCTTGCAGTCTGCTGCTGTCTTACGATCACCATATCGCCATTGTGAATGCCTGCTTCGATCATACTGTCTCCGACAACATTCAGCATAAACACGTTATAATCGCTAACGATGTGAGTAGGGAGCGGGAAATACTCTTCGATATTCTCTGTTGCCGTAATCGGCATACCTGCCGTTACTTTACCAATCAAAGGAACTTGGGATATGGACATCAGGAAATCCGAGTCTCCGTCCGTGATCTCAATCGCTCTCGGTTTTGTCGGATCGCGGCGAATGAGGCCTTTCTTCTCCAGGCGCTCGAGATGACCATGTACGGTTGAGCTCGATGCCAGGCCGACTGCTTCTCCAATTTCTCTAACGGAAGGCGGATAGCCTTTATCTTTGACTTCGTTCTTAATAAATTCCAGTATGGCCTGCTGGCGCTGCGATACCTTTCCCATTACGAATCACTCCAGTATGTATAAATTACCTAAAGTATAACATAGAACCGGAGTTCGTACAAACATAAGTTCGAAAATGGCATTGACACAAACATTCGTTCGTGTTATTCTCTAAACAGAACAAATGTTTGGAGGTCGTTAATTATGAACGCTTATTATGCTAACAATGATCTTACTTTACATAGAACGAATACGGAAACCGGCATTCCCGCTACACCATCTCAAGCTGCTTCGGCTGCCTCAGGTACATTACCTAACGGGCAGCAGCAATCCGCCGGAAGAACCCCTCAACCGGCTGCGCAATCAAGGAGAAGTCCTGTTTCATTAAGTGAGCCTGCTGCTTGGCAATCCGTGACGGCTCCGGTGAGGGCTTCCAGTACGAAGTCTGCTCCCAAACAATGGCTTCACTCCCGCCGCAGCCTGGTTCGTACGGCCGTCATTGCTCTCATCCTGGTAATTGCTTTCAGCTGCGGCATTATAGTCCAAGCTTTCGCCAGCAGCGGGCAATCAACTGAGGCTGCGGCAATCGCAGCAAACGGCCAGGGCAAAGATAAGGGAAAGGGCACGAATATGGAACAAAGGAAGACCCTCGTTGTAATGAGCGGCGATACCTTATGGAATATAGCTGCGGAATACGCTCCTGATGAAATGGATACAAGAGCCTATCTATTGAAGCTATGCAAACTCAATAAGCTCCAATCAGCATCTATACTTCGCGCAGGAGATGTACTTGAACTGCCTTGAATTAAGCTGCTCCAGGAACGCTTATTACGGGCTTTGCAAAGGGCTTGTGCGAATACATGCGCCTTGCATTCATGGTCTGGAGAGCCATCAAAAGGACACACCTTTAATCGGGTGTGTCTTTTTGATGGCTCGTTTAATTTTCAGGCCTGATGTCGGCTTGACAAGAAACTTTGACAATGGCAAAGTAGAAGATATTGAAAGGCTCGATAGGAGGTTTTACAGCATGAGTGACGATTTTCAGAAAAAAGTACAACGCATCAATGAGTTAGCTCGTAAAGCTAAGACAGACGGACTTTCAGAGGCCGAGCTTGAAGAGCGTAACGAATTGCGTAAAGAATATATAGCCGCTATGAAATCACAGCTTAGAGGGCAACTGGATTCAATCCACTATACGGATGAACAGTAACCTCATCAGCCGTATGTAGCAAGTAAAGGGGATATCGTTAAAATGACGGTGAAGGCGATTTTATTTGATTTGGATGACACCCTGTTGTGGGATGACCGCAGTGTGAAGGAAGCTTTCGAAGCCACTTGTCAGGAAGCTGCCATGCATGCAGATGTAAAGCCCGAAGAACTGGAGGCCGCTGTCCGTCAGGAAGCGCGGAAGTTATATGAGTCCTTCGATACATTTGCTTTTACGAAGCATATCGGAATCAATCCGTTTGAAGGATTGTGGGCTCCCTTCCGCGAGGGCAAACAGGAAGAATTCCGCAAACTTGAAGCTCTGGCTCCAGGCTACCGCAAAGAAGCATGGACACGCGGACTTGCGGCACTCGGGGTGAACGATCCGGAGCTGGGGGCTCGTCTGGCCGAACAGTTTCCTGCGGAAAGAAGATCTCGTCCGATTGTGTACGAAGAAACTTTCGAAGTTCTCGAAGAGCTGAAGAAATCTTACAAACTGCTGCTGCTCACGAACGGTTCACCTGATCTGCAGCGTGAAAAGCTTGCAGGCGTTCCCGAATTAGAGCCCTACTTCGATCATATTGTTATATCCGGCGATTTTGGGGACGGAAAGCCTGCGGTTACTATATTCAACCACGCTTTAGGCCTGCTCGGGCTTGAAGTTCACGAATGTGTAATGGTTGGCGACAAGCTCACGACCGATATTCTCGGGTCCTCCCGCTGTGGTATGAAGAACATGTGGATTAACAGACACCAGATGGTCTTTGACGGCGAGGCGAAACCGACCTACGAAATCACGTCCCTGCGTGACATTCAAAAGTTCCTTCAAGAACAATAAGTTCCAAGGTGTACGCCAGCAGGAACATGATACTCATTTCTAACTCCTTCCTGTTTCATGGGCTGTAAGGAGACATAAAAAAATCCGCTTCTCAATCCTGATTACAGGAGAGAGAAGCGGATTTTTATTTGCCGAATGGATTAAGTATTGCGGTTTTAAGCTTTCTGGAAAGTAGCATCCTCGAACGGGTGAGCAATCCAGCCCTCTGTTTCGATAAATAAACGTACGGCGACAATCTGACGGTTCTCCATCAGGGTAAAGAAATGCGGCTTGTGTTCAGGCACCGAAATTACATCACCCGCTTCAAGCTCGACATTGAAATAGCCGACATCATCGGTTCCTTTAATAATGAAGATCCCTTTGCCGGCAGTAATCGCACGGACTTCATCTTCGGTATGAGTATGCACCTGTTCGAATTTCTTTAGCAGCTCGTCCAGATTCGGAGTCGCGTCAGAGAGGGCAATGATGTCCCAAGTTTGATAACCGCGGCGCTGGGCCAAATCACGAATCTCACTATCAAAAGTAGATAATATTTGTGTTTTCTCTTCATCCGTAAGGATAAATTTCTCCTGAAGTTCGGCAGGTAATTGTGCAGGATTCCAGTGTTCGTAAAGGACTTCTTGTTTCTCCAGAAATGCCCGGACGTTCTCTTCACCGGAAATGCGTTCACCCGTATTGCGAATATGTATCTCAGCCATGCTCATCCCTCTTTCTTGTTTGTAATGATCGCCGCCTATGCGGGAGCGGGGGATTACGTAGTAGGTTTTCTTATGATTATAGAGGATAAAGGCTTGGCTGTCGATGCTTCCCAGCAAATAATCACGACTTTTCCGATTGGAATTAGTAAGTGCATATGAAAAGCCGCTCCTTCCAATAGGAAGAAACGGCTGCAGGTCAGACAAGGAAGAGAAGAGAATCGATCAGCTGTAACTTGATTGCATCAAGCTTTCTTATCGGGATCGGAGATGTCGATCCGGTTCTCCACGTCTTCTACCATTTCCTTGGTTGAGGTGCGGAATTCACGAAGTGTGTCTCCGAAAGCCCGCCCCAGCTGGGGGAGCTTGGAAGGACCGAATAAAATCAGTGCCAGCATCAATATGATGAGCAGGCCGGAAATACCAATGTTATTTAACATGTGATTTAACCCTCGTTTCACAATTGAGTGTGTTCTTAGTAGACTCTAGCCGGTATCGGCAGATAGCGATATTTTGCGTGAATATCGGGTCGATAGTACAATGCTGAATTCAAACAGAACAATTAGCGGAATGGTCACGGAGATGTGGGAAATGAAATCGGGCGGTGTTATGGATGCCCCGACGACAGCGAGTCCAATATAAGCGTACTTGCGTGTTTTTTTTAAATTCTCAGGCGTTAACAATCCAAGCCGGGTCAGAAAAAGAACCACAAGCGGCAGCTCAAAAGCAATGCCTAACGGGAATACTACGTTAAACAACAGAGCAAAGTAGCGGTCAATTCCGTAGGTCTCGGCTGCTCCGATATTGTGGTTGATCTGCTGCATGAATTTGATCATCATGGGCAGCACAACCGTGTAGCCGAACGAAGTGCCTGACAAGAAGAGAACAAAAGAAGCGGGCACATACAGGAGCGTGCCTTTTGCTTCTGAGTCGGTTAAGCCAGGCCGGACGAAAGCCCAGATTTGATACAGCAGCAGCGGCAAAGTAAACAGAAAGGCGCACAGGAGCGCACATTTCATGTAAATAGCCAGTCCGTCAGGTAACCCGAAGACGTTCCAGTCAAAATTACTTGCAGCAGGCAAAGATTTTACCGTTCTCAGAATAGCAGGGGAGATATACAGCCCCGCAATCATAGCAGCGGTAAAAAAGCACACGACCAGGATCAGTCTTTTTCTAAGTTCGGTCAGGTGCCCGATCCACTCCGCTTGCTGATCCAAGTTCAATCACCTCATTTCATAACATGAGCCCTTTTGCGCCCTGTGCTGATACCCGTCATTTCAGACAAGCGGCCCGCCTTTTTTGAGATAGGTCAGAATACCTTCGGCCGCCCGGTAAGATAAAGCGCCAAGTGTCCCGGTCGGATTATAGCCGCTGTTATGGGGAAATGCCGAAGCGCCCAAGACGAATAAGTTGTCCATATCCCACATTTGCATATAATTATTTACGGCTGATGTGGACGGATCGCTGCCCATAATAACGCCGCCCGTATTATGAGTAGATTGATACGGCACGATGTTATAGGTACTGATGGTGTTTGAGGTTTCCACTTTGCTCGGTTTCATCTCTTTCATTACGGCAGTAGTCTTCTCCGAGATGTATTTGACCATTTCCCTGTCTTGATCCTCAAAGTCGTAGGTTAAACGAAGAAGAGGCAGGCCGTAAATGTCTTTATATGTCGGATCAAGATCAAGATAATGATGCTTCCACGGCAGGTTGGCTCCTTGAGTGCTGACACTTAAGAAGCGGTTGGCGTACTTAATCGTCGTTTGCTTAAATTCTTTGCCCCATCTTGGAGTTTCTTTGGGAGCCGGATTATGCGCCACTGGTCTTAGGCCGGCCTGTGTGAAGCGGATATTGGCACCATGAAGGAACTTCAGATTCGTATGATCGAAGTTATCTCCGTTAAAATCATCGAAGCAGCTTCCCAGTGCTCCGGCTCCGGCGTAGAGATTGAATTCCTGATCATCATAGAAACCGAATGCGTTACCGCCAGTAATCTGGTAAGCATAATTCCGTCCGATTACACCGCTGCCGGTTGTAGGGTCGTAAGGTTTGCCGATTTTAGAGGTCAACAGCAGCCTTACATTGTTAAACACGTAGCTGGTCATAATGACAACGTCTGCAGGCTGCTCAAATTCTTCGCCTGTCGGAGTGTTAACATAAACAACACCCGTAGCTTTGCCGCCGCTATGGAGAATTTTGATAACGTTGGCATTCGTACGAATTTCCAGATTTCCGGTTTTCTCCGCTACAGGCAGCACGGTCACAGTCGGATCGGCCTTCGCGCCATATTCGCATCCGAATCTGTCGCAGAAAGAGCAGTACTGGCAGGCCGCTCGGGCAATGCCATCCGGATTCGTATAGTTCTCCGACAGATTGGCCGAAGGAATCATGTAAGGGTTGAAGCCGAGTTTCCTGGAAGCTTCTTCAAACATTGTGATGGCGGGTGTTTTTTTCATCGGCCCGGTCGGAAATGGGGCGGAACGCGTCCCCACCATCTTATTTTGTTCTTTTTCCCCGGAAATTCCGGCCATTTTCTCGTATTTATCAAAGTATGGCTCTAGCTGGTCATAGGTAATTCCCCAGTCTTGGAGCTGCATTCCCTCCGGAATCTTGTTCTTGCCGTAGCGTTCGATGGTCTTCGAGCGGATCTCAAAATCGTAAGGAAGGAACCGGTAATTCTGGCCGTTCCAGTGAATGCCTGCCCCGCCTAGTCCATCTGCCATCAGAAAAGAACCGTAAGATCTCATTGGAAGTGAGCGTACTTTTTCATTGCTTCGGAAGGTTACGGTTTCCTTGGATAAATCCTGCATCAGCTCATAACGGAGTGCATAGCGGAGTTCGTCATGAGACATGTAGTAGTCTTCCGTTTTGCGGCTTTTGCCGCGTTCGAGCCCGACAACTTTGTGGCCGGCTTTCGTTAATTCTGCCGCGATAATGCCGCCGGACCAGCCCATTCCGACGATCACGACCGGTACTTTCGGAAGTTTGGTAGCCATTCTGTTCGTAATCCTCCTTGTCAGGAATGTTTAAGATGATCGTGCAGACTGAGCGGCTCCATGGTGACAAACTCATTTTTGTCGATAATCGTCATGTAGCTCATCTGGTCTCCCGGGTATTTGCGCATTTTCCAGCCGCCCATGTTTTTATTGCCGCCGTACAGCGGGTCGGAGTAGACGCCCTCAATGGTTAACGTGCGCAGCATTTCAAAGAATGTGGAGCTTGGGACTCCATTCAGCTGCACTTCTTTTCCCTTTTCAAACGCTGTCAGTACTTCATCCTGCTCGCCGGCAGCCAAATCGGCAAAGGCTTTCTGGTATTTTTTGCTGCTGTGGTCATTCAATACTTGGAGTCCCATCACGAATAGTTCGTTTCTCTTGTAGCTGTCCTGGTATCCTTGCGTAACTTCGGCTTTGTAGAATGGACCCATCATATAGTCCTTCGCATTAAGTCCCCATTGGCTGGCCATCTGGTGATCAATATAATAGGCGACACCGAGTTCTTTAGCTCCCGGGCCGAGTTCATCTTTGGGAAAAATCCGCTCGGCTGCCGCCTCTGTGATGCGAAGCTGTTCTTGATTAAAGAACATCGGCGCCTGGTTGTAGTCCTTAGCATTTCCCGCCGGCTGAGTCTCGGGAGCAGCCTGCTCGGGTTTAGTGGCACCCTTCATGTTGCCGCCGACAATTCCCCCGATCACACCGCCTGCGACAAGGCCGCCGAGTGCTGCGCCGGAAACTTTCAGAAAGTTACGGCGGGAAGCGTCTTTTGGTGGTTTGGTCTGATTTTCTGCCATGTACGTGCCTCCTGTAACAGGGAGTGCCCCAGCCGCAGCCAAATGTGAAACCTACGATCAGGTGCGGCGTGAAGAACAACCTGGCTGGTGATATACCCAAGTATCTCCTGATTAAGGAAAATGTATGTAAGCTTCGCCTAAAGCTGTGCACAATAAAAAAACGGAATCTTAGAAGACTCCGTTTTTCTTTAGAATGCAGGTGGGCTGATGTTTATTTTTTGGCTGCCAGCCAAGCGGACAGGGCCTGAATATCGGCATCACTTAAAGTCCCTTTGAAGGCCGGCATACCGCCTTTGCCGTTAAGCAGAATGTTCTTAACATCCGCTTCGCTCAAACGGCTGCCCGCTTTTTGAAGATTAGGACCTATACCGCCGCCCAAATCAGTTCCGTGGCAGGCGATGCACTGCGCTTTATACAGGGCTTCTGCTTGTGCAGTCTGGCTTCCGCCTTCTCCCTGGGTTGTCCCGGGTGTCGCTCCGGGGCTTGCCGCCGGGGCTGTCGGTGCAGGAGTTGATTCAGCAGGTGTCGTCGGTTGTACTTCTTCTTTCTGGCCGCAGGCTGCAAGTGTTCCGGCGATGAGGAGAGTGGCTGTTAGTGCTGCAAATCGTTTGTTCATGTGTTTTCACCTCCAATCGTGGTAATTCTGGCAAGTTCCTCAGGAGTAGTGTGGCGACTGAACCCGCATCGTATTCGCACCTGGGGGAGCCCATAGCGACGAAAAACGGCAATCCTTACAAATCAGCGGTTTTGGCTCCAAAAAAAGACAAACTTCTTTTCTTAATCTGAGGTATCTGCTAAACTATGTCTTAACTTGTGCGCTTTTCTCGGATAAAGAGCGCTTTTTTTAGCATATGCTCGTGGAAAGGAAGTAGGAGAGACGGATGAAACGCAGCTTGGAAGACCAATTACAAAGAAAAATTCTTATACTTGACGGCGCCATGGGAACGATGATCCAGCAGGAGGATCTTACTGCAGATGATTTTGGCGGGGAAGAATTAGACGGATGCAATGAGATGCTGGTGCTTACGCGCCCTGACGTGATCCGTACCATACATGAGAAATACTTTGAAGCCGGGTCGGATATTGTCGAAACGAACACGTTCGGCGCAACAAGTGTCGTGCTCGCTGAATACGACATTCAAGACCGTGCCAGGGAGATTAATTTGGCCGCGGCCAAACTGGCTATCGAAGCGGCAGAGAAATATTCCACTCCGGAATGGCCGCGTTATGTGGCAGGTGCTCTCGGACCGACGACCAAGACGCTATCCGTAACAGGCGGAGTTACGTTTGAACAGCTGGAAGAAAGCTATTACGAGCAAGTAATCGCTTTAATCGAGGCGGGTGTGGATGCGCTTCTGCTGGAGACCTCCCAGGACACGCTTAACGTGAAAGCCGGCGGCATAGCGATTAAGCGAGCATTCGAGACAACCGGCGTAGAACTGCCGATCATGATTTCCGGTACGATTGAGCCTATGGGTACAACGCTCGCCGGACAGAACATTGAATCGTTCTATATCTCACTGGAGCACTTGAAGCCGATTTCCATCGGGCTCAACTGTGCAACCGGGCCGGAATTCATGCGGGACCATATCCGTACCCTCTCCGGTATCGCGGACACGTCCATTTCCTGCTATCCGAATGCCGGACTTCCGGATGAGAATGGCCACTATCATGAATCGCCGGAATCGCTTGCCAAGAAAATGGGCGCTTTCGCTGAGCAGGGCTGGATTAACATAGCAGGCGGCTGCTGCGGCACAACGCCTGATCACATACGTGCACTCGCGGAAACCATGAGCAACTATCCGCCCCGTCCTCAAACCGGCACGCACCCGCCGGCAGTGTCGGGGATTGAAACCGTTTATATTGAACCGGAGAACCGGCCGATTATGGTCGGCGAGCGCACGAATGTGTCGGGCTCCCGTAAATTCAAGCGGCTCATTAAGGAAGGCAAGTTCGAGGAGGCTTCCGAAGTTGCACGCGCGCAAGTGAAGAACGGGGCTCACGTTATCGACATTAACCTTCAGGACACGGATATCGAAGAATCCGCGGCAATGGAGACTTTTCTCAAACAAGTCGTGAACAAAGTAAAAGTACCGCTGATGATTGATTCGACTTACGATCATATTATCGAACTCGGTCTAAAGCATTCTCAGGGGAAAGCAATCATCAACTCTATTAACCTGGAGGATGGCGAAACCAAGTTTGAAGCGATCCTTCCTTTAATACATAGATACGGAGCAGCGGTTGTCTGTATCTTGATTGACGAAACAGGTCAGGCCGTATCCAGAGAAGCCAAGATTGAAGTGGCATCACGTTCGTATGATTTACTGGTGAATAAATATGGCATGAAGCCTCATGATATTATTTTTGATCCGAATATGTTTCCGATAGGTTCGGGCGACCCTCAGTATCTGGGTTCGGCCGTTGAAACTATCGAGGGTATCCGGGCGATTAAAGAGAAATTCCCTGAATGCAAAACGATTCTCGGCCTCAGCAACATTTCTTTCGGACTGCCTCCGGCGGGTCGGGAAGTCCTCAATTCCGTTTATTTGTACCACTGTACGAAAGCCGGACTTGATTACGCGATCGTCAACACCGAGACGCTTGAGCGTTATGCATCCATCCCGGAGCATGAAAGACAGCTTGCGGAAAATCTGATTTTCGACACGAATGATCAGACTCTTGCTGAATTCGTTGCTGTTTTCCGGGAAAAGAAAGTCGATAAGATAGAAAAGATATCGAACCTTTCGCTGGAAGAGCGCCTCAGTTCTTATGTAGTGGAAGGAACGAAGGAAGGCTTGCTTCCGGATCTGGAAGAGGCATTGAAGAAGTACGCGCCTCTGGAAATCATTAACGGACCTCTGATGGCAGGAATGAGTGAGGTTGGCCGGTTGTTCAATAACAACGAGCTAATCGTTGCGGAGGTACTGCAGAGTGCTGAAGTTATGAAGGCTTCCGTCGCTTATCTGGAGCAGTTCATGGAGAAAGCGGAGTCTGCCGTCAAAGGGAAAATTCTGCTTGCCACGGTGAAAGGCGATGTCCATGACATCGGCAAGAATCTGGTTGAGATTATTCTCTCCAATAACGGGTACAAAATTATCAATTTAGGTATTAAAGTACCGCCTGAACAGCTCATCGAAGCTTTCCGCAGGGAGAAGCCGGATGCGATCGGTTTATCGGGACTGCTCGTTAAGTCCGCTCAGCAGATGATTGTTACGGCGCAGGATTTACGAAGCGCGGGCATAGATGTTCCGATTATGGTCGGAGGCGCAGCGTTAAACCGTAAATTTACGAAGACGCGTATTTCGCCTGAATATGACGGACTTGTCCTTTATGCCAAAGACGCGATGGATGGTCTGGATATCGCCAATAAGATCAGCGATCCGGTACATCGCGAGCGCCTTATCCAAGAGCTGCGTGAACTCAAGGAATCCGATGTCATGGAGGCGGGACGCAAGGAATCACCTGTGATGCCGGTTCTTACGCGTGTAAAGTCGACCGCAGTCGACTTTACGCTTCCGGTTTCGGTCCCGCCTGATCTGGATCGTCACGTGCTCCGTGATTATCCGATCTCGCATCTCATGCCGTATGTGAACATGCAGATGCTGCTCGGCCATCATTTAGGCCTCAAAGGCAAGGTGGAGAAACTCGTCGCCGAAAGAGATCCCAAAACTTTGCAGCTTAAAGAGACGGTGGATACGATACTGAATGAGGCTCAAAGGGAAGGGATTATCCGCGCACAGGGGATGTACCGTTTCTTCCCGGCCCAAGGTGACGGAAATGATGTTGTGATCTATGATCCTGAGGACCAGACGAAGGAAATCAAACGGTTTACTTTCCCGCGCCAGAACACGGAGCCGTACCTCTGCCTGGCTGATTATTTGAAGCCGGTTGAGAGCGGCCTCATGGATTACGTCGGCTTTATCGTTGTAACGGCAGGCCAGGGAATCAATGACTTGGCCCGTACATGGCGCGATCAGGGCGACTACCTGCGTTCGCATGCGCTTCAATCAACTGCGCTTGAAGTCGCTGAAGCTTTCGCCGAGCGGGTGCATCACATCATGCGTGATGTGTGGGGGATCCCGGATTCTGCGACAATGACGATGCAAGAGAGGTTCGGAGCCAAGTACACCGGCCAGCGCTTCTCGTTCGGTTATCCGGCATGTCCGAATCTGGAGGACCAGGCTCCCCTATTCGAGCTAATGAAGCCGGAGGATATCGGTATCGAGCTGACCGAAGGATTCATGATGGAGCCGGAAGCTTCCGTATCCGCCATTGTGTTTGCTCATCCGCAAGCCCGGTACTTCAATGTCGACAAAGTATAACGCAGTTTAGCGGGTTCTTACCTTCAACATACCTTTAACAGAATGTGTAGGCCTAGCGTTTCACAGGTCGAGAAAGGGTTTGGGGAGTTAGCGGATTTCAATGCACAGAAAAGACGGTTCTTCCATCAGGAAGAGCCGTCTTTGTGTCCGCTAATCCCGTGATAACGGGCTGCGTTTGTTTGACTTCCGATTCGTTTTTTTATAGCATGGTTAAAAAAGTGGCAAAACAGACAGAACAGAAACGGGGAACCAGACGTGGAACTGTATTTTCTCGGGACGGGAGCAGGAATGCCGGCCCGTCACCGCAATGTGACATCCATCGTGTTAAATTTGCTGCCGGAAAGAGGGACGATCTGGCTGTTCGACTGCGGCGAAGGAACGCAGCATCAGATTTTGCGCTCGCCGGTGAAGCTGAGCAAGTCCGAAAAAATGTTTATTACGCATCTGCATGGAGATCATCTTTTTGGACTTCCCGGACTGCTGAGCAGCCGTTCCTATCAAGGCGGGGATACACCTTTTGTGATTTACGGACCGAAAGGACTCAAGGCTTTTGTGGATACTTCGCTCGGACTGAGTCAGGTTCACCTGGATTATGAGCTTGTGGTACACGAGATTGAAGAGGATGGCGTGGTCTTCGAGGATGCTAACTTCCGTGTCGAAGCGGCTTCTCTTGAACACCGGATCGAATGCTTCGGTTACCGGATTATTGAGAAGGACCTTCCAGGCAAACTGCAGCTGGATAAGTTGAGAGAACTCGGTGTAACGGCCGGTCCTCTGTACGGTCGTCTGAAGCAGGGGCACACCGTTCTGCTCGAAGACGGGCGTGAACTCAAAGGTGACCAGTTCGTCGGTCCGTCTATCAAGGGACGGATAGTGACGATTCTGGGCGATACCAAGCCCTGCTCCAACTCTTCTCTGCTGGCGGCGGATGCCGATGTGTTGGTGCACGAAGCAACCTTCGGCGCGGAAAGAGCGGATTTGGCGGATGCCTATGATCATTCCACTACCGAGCAAGCTGCGCTGACTGCGAAGGAAGCTGGCGTGAAGACGCTGATCATGACGCATATCAGTTCCCGTTATCAAGGGGAGGGAGCGGAGCAGCTCGTGCAGGAGGCCAGGGCCCATCACGCGGATTCCTGGCTCGCGGAAGATTTCTGGAGCTATACGGTGCCCAGAAAATAATGAAATCTGGAATGAGGATGACCGGCCTCACATTCCAATATGTGCATAGACGCGCATAAGCAAGAAACCCGGGTTTCTCTATGGCAGAGGAATCCGGGCTTTTTAGTATTCGTTTTATAGGCCTCGGGAAATCAATAATTAATCCGTCCAAGCCGCGCCAAAAGTACCTTTATACAAGGACTCTTCCGCGCTGCGGCGGTTGGAAGGCTGTTCACGCTCCAAGTTGCGTTCGGACAGAGATTCCGTGTTGCCGTGGTAACCGATTGCGATAACCGCATGTACTTCATATTCCTGCGGAATGTGGAGCAAGTTACGTGCTTTGTCCCGGTCAAAACCGGCCATAGCATGGGCGGAAAGTCCTTGACGCGTAGCTTCAAGAGCTAAGTAACCCCAAGATGTACCGGCATCGAAAGCATGCGAGCCATTCACTCCTCCGCTAGGCGTAGGTGTATGTGAGATCAGCAGGGCGAGGACGGAGGCATTCAAGCACCATTCCGTATTAGCAGGCAGGATGAACTCGGCGAACAGCTGCTTTTCTTCCTTCGTTTGTGCGACGATGTAACGCCATGGCTGCAGGTTACTGGCGGATGGAGCCCAGCGGGCCGCTTCAAACAGACTGAGCAGAATCTCGTCCGAAATTTGCTTGTCGATAAAAGCCCTCGGTGACCATCGGTTAAGAAAGATGGGGTTAATATCATAAGCGGCATGACGTGTGTTCTGTACTTCGTAATGTTTATCCTGCATGTCCATTCCTCCTGTCCGGCTGCGGCCAAATACGGGCTGCATTCCGCTTTATTTGATAGATGGTCATATAAAAAGGTTACACCTTAGTATACCACAGCTGAAAACAGGGCACGCTATTATCGCTTATTTTAAAGCCCAACGATGAACATTTCTGCTTGAAAAAGGATTCGGAACGCCCGATCAGCTGATTGTAGGTTTAACGAAAATAGACCACAGGAGTGGTCCTTTACGTGCAAGTCTGCTTCACCCAACTCTAACGGAGGTGTACAGCATGAATTTTACAAGCCAAGATATCAGTGTTATTGAAAAATCACTTCAACATGCGATCCGTTCGGAACAAAGTGAGATGAAAGCGGCAGAATTCCGCGAAGTGCTGCAAAAGCTGCAGGTCAGCTCGATGAAGGCACTTCAGCTTACTTCAGAGGCGGAGGCGGACGAGAGCAGCAGGGACGGCTTTCGCTACGATTACGACGATTCGTCCGATCTGATGTAAGCTAGGTCGGGAATATGGGGCCGGCCGAAGGCAACGGTCTACTGGTCGGGTAAACATAGTTATGCTGCCAAGTAATCGTGATTGGTTAGGACGAAATCCGCATGCGATCTCTTCTCTTCTGTTTGAGCCCCGGCGGTTTTGCCGCTCTCGACGAAGATGCGCTGAATGGGGCGTTGGTTCGAATGTCAACGCCTTTTTTTGTGTGTCAACCTTTCCGGCGCTTGAACTTTTTTTGCGAGAAGATGTTCA
This sequence comes from Paenibacillus lutrae, assembly GCF_009757775.1. GTDB lineage: Bacteria > Bacillota > Bacilli > Paenibacillales > NBRC-103111 > Paenibacillus_F > Paenibacillus_F lutrae. Next base: position 149,240 of record NZ_RHLK01000006.1, on the reverse strand, counting down.
AATGTGCTGCTCCATATATACAAGATTCGTAAGTTTGAGAAAAAGTCTCTTAAACAGGGGCTTTTTTTCTTTTGCCCAAAGAGCGTATAATATGAGAACAACCGTTCTAACGAAGTTTGGCGTAAGAAGGGACGCGAATCATGAAGAAGAAACAGCTGTCAGAATTAATTGGAACGCTGAGGACAGATGAAAATATAGTGAATTGGCATGAAATAGAGCCCCAGGAAGCGAAGACGAGGAACATGCCCGAAAGCGTGGATCCCCGTATAAAGTCGGCACTGGGGAAGCGAGGGATAACGCAGCTTTATACTCACCAGTACACGGCATACCAAACGGTGCGAAGCGGGAAGAACATCGTAGCTGTTACGCCGACTGCATCGGGCAAAACGTTATGTTACAACCTGCCTGTCCTGCAGGAGATCGCTGCGGATGATACGAGCCGGGCACTCTATTTGTTCCCCACTAAAGCTTTGGCGCAGGACCAGAAAAGCGAGCTTAACGAAATCATCCAGGAGATGGGGATGGATATCAAAAGTTACACGTATGACGGGGATACGTCGCCGGCAATCCGTCAGATTGTCCGCAAAGCCGGACATATTGTCATTACGAATCCGGATATGCTTCATTCCGCGATTCTGCCTCATCATACGAAATGGGTAAGTCTTTTTGAGAATCTGAAATATATCGTCATCGATGAACTGCATACGTACCGGGGCGTGTTCGGCAGCCATGTAGCGAATGTGATCCGGCGGCTTAAACGGATATGCAGGTTCTACGGAAGCAGTCCGAAGTTCATCTGCACCTCCGCAACCATAGCCAATCCGAAGGAGTTAGCGCAGCAGCTGACGGGAAGCCCTATGGAGTTAATAGATGATAACGGCGCGCCGAGGGGGCGGAAACATTTTGTATTCTATAATCCTCCTGTCGTAAACAAGCCTCTTAATATCCGCAGAAGCGCTACGGTCGAAGTGAACAACTTGGCGAAGGAGTTCCTGAAGAATAAAATTCAAACCATCATTTTTGCGCGAAGCCGGGTACGTGTAGAAATTATTTTGAGCCACATACAGGAACTCGTTAAGAATGAAATCGGCTCCAAATCAATAAGGGGCTACCGGGGCGGCTATTTGCCCAAACAGCGAAGGGAAATCGAGAGGGGACTCAGGGACGGTGAAATTCTGGGTGTCGTCAGTACGAACGCATTGGAACTTGGCGTAGACATTGGCCAGCTGCAGGTTTGCGTAATGACCGGTTATCCGGGAAGCATTGCCAGCACCTGGCAGCAAGCCGGACGTGCGGGACGGAGGCACGGGGAAGCGCTTATTATTATGGTAGCGAGCTCTACACCGATCGATCAGTACGTCGTTCAGAACCCGGAGTACTTTTTCGATCGCTCTCCAGAAGCTGCGCGGATTAACCCGGAGAACCTGATTATTCTGGTGGATCATCTTAAATGCGCAGCCTATGAGCTTCCTTTTAAGGAGGAAGAAGAATTTGGGCCGCTAGATGTTGTGGAAATTATGGAGTTTCTCGTAGAAGAGCGCGTTCTGCACCGGAACTCCGATACGTTCTACTGGGCGGACCAGTCTTTCCCCGCCAGCAATATCAGCCTGCGCTCGGCTTCTCAGGAAAATGTCGTGATTATCGATCAGTCGAATGTTGCCGATGTCAGAATTATCGGAGAGATGGACCGTTTTAGTGCGATGACTCTGCTGCACGACGAAGCTATCTATTTGCATGAAGGGGTTCAATTTCAAGTCGAGAAGCTGGATTGGGATCATAAGAAAGCGTATGTTCGTGAAGTGGACGTCGAGTATTATACGGATGCGAACCTCGCGGTCCAGCTCAAGGTGCTGGAGGTCGACAAAACCCGCAGTCAGGATAAAACGGCTTTGCATTACGGGGATGTAACAGTTAATGCGATGCCGACGATTTTCAAAAAAATTAAAATGAGCACGTTCGAAAATATCGGTTCCGGACCGATCCACCTGCCCGAAGAAGAACTCCACACCAGTGCAGCGTGGGTGGAGCTTAAGGAGATCGACCCGGAACTCGGGATCAAAACGCTGGAGCAGCTGCTGCTCGGAATTGCGAATGTCATGCGGCACATCGCACCTGTACTGGTCATGTGTGACCGTAACGACCTGCATGTCGTCTCTCAAATCAAGGCGGCACACACGGGACTTCCGACTATATTTTTATATGACCATTACCCAGGAGGAATCGGTCTCGCGGATGAAGTGTTTACCCGTTTTGCGGAAGTGAAGCGAGCCGCCATGAACTTAATACAAAAATGTCCTTGTAAGGATGGATGCCCATCATGTATCGGTACCGAGATCGAAGGAATCAACGGCAAACAGAAGAGCATGCAAGTATTGGAACAATTATAATGGATGCCTGTCGCACACTGCGCAAAGCGGGGGCCTTCCTATGAGCGGGCTGCGCGATAAACTGACGCGGCATCTGAAACCATCCGCCCAAGGGCAGGCGACACAGGCGTCCGCAGGCGGAAACGAACGTGAGCCGGAGGGGATTCCGCAGAACAATCCGGATGCGGGGAGGCCCCTTGATCGTTCTGCTGACAGCGGTCTGACTGCGGACGGCGCTCTGCAGGGCGCTTCCGGCCCTGGGGCCGCAGCTGATGAGGCGGCTTGTAAGCAGGCCGCCGCCGCTGATCCGGGGTCGACCGCCTCACAGCTGCAAGCATCTGAGGCGGCCGATGCCGCGGAATCCCGCGAGTGGGCCAAGCTGGGCGCCGAGCTGTACGAGAGCCCCCATGGCTCGTTCGTACGCCGGGTGTGTACGTATCCGCTGCACAGCTATCACGGCAAGTACAGGCTGGATGATCTCCATGGCACAGCCCATGAGCTGAATGCCTTTCACCCGGATCAGGCACCTCCCGATGCCCGGGGTTTGCTGTTTTTTGATACGGAAACAACAGGTCTGGGAGTCGGTGCAGGGAATTTGGCTTTCATGGTCGGAATCGGTTATTACGCTACGGATGTATTTGTCGTGGAACAGCTTCTGATCCGTCATCCTGCGGAGGAGCGCGCCATGCTTGCCTATTTGGGCGAGCTTATGGAGCGGTTCACTTATATCGTATCCTACAATGGCAGAACCTTCGACTGGCCTATTCTTCAGAACCGGTATGTGATGAACCGGAAGCGCCTGAATTTTGATAAATGGCTGCATCTGGATTTGCTTCATCCGTCACGGAGTTTGTGGAAGCATGCCATGCCTTCGTGCAGGCTCGGCAAGGTGGAGGAGGCGCAGCTTGGATATGCCCGTGAGGAGGATGTGAGCGGAGCGCTGGCACCTGAACTGTATTTCCTGTACTTGGCTGAAGGCAAGACGGATGTGCTTCGCGGAGTGTTTGTCCATAATGAGCGAGATATCGTATCTCTAGCCGCTCTTTCGGTGCTTATATCCCGTTACTTGAGCGGTCAGGAACCACTGGCGCTCAAAACGAGCGCAGATTTGTTCCGTCTCGGTCAATGGCTGCTTAAGATGGGACGGAATGCGCCCGGCGAATCGGTTCTGGAACTCGGCTACGCGAAGCTGATAGAAGGAGGCGGTCCAGAAGCAAGACCGGAAGGGAGCGAGCTGTTCTTGCACTATGCGGCCTATTATAAAAAGGCCGGACTCCGTGAGCGTGCCGTGGATCTTTGGAATCGCCAGATCCGGCAAGCCAAGTCTGCCGCTATCGTGCCTATCGAAGCATACATCGAACTGGCTATGCATTACGAGCATAGCTGCAAAGACTACTCCGCTGCGCTGGAGATGACGCGGGAGGCTCTTGATACGCTGCGTAGAAAGCGTAAACTTCTGAGGAAGAATGCGAAGGATGCGGCGGAAGAGCGTCAAATTCTTCATCGTGCAGAGCGGCTGGTGCGCAAATTAGAGGATAAGCCCAGGCCGGCCCCTAACCGCAAGCCGAGAAAGATTGCAGAGAAGCCGGCCTCCGGCCGTCACCCAGACTATGCAACGTCCAGTCTTTTTGACCTCCCTCCGAATTTAAACGGATAGAACTTAGGCCGTCCGCCATCAAGCGGTCGGCGTTTTTTACTTGGGCTGGGCTTCAGGACGGGATCTTCTATATCATCTGCTTACCAAGTAAACTTGTAAGAAGTATAACCATCTTGTGCGGGCGCATTTATGCGTCCGCATGCTTGTACAAGCGGAAGGTTAATAGGTTTAAACCATGGAATGCACGGACATACAATTAAAAAGCAGATGGAGAGGGAGTTGACAGGAAATGCCGGAATGGCCGGAGATGGAGCATTACCGCAAGCAGCTGGCCCGGATGATTTTGAACATGCCGATCCGTCAAGTTATCGTAAACCGGCCTAAGTCTCTGAATGTGACCGAAGAGAACTTTCGGCAGGCCGTTCTGGGTGCCGCAATCCGGCGTGTGGAAAGAAGAGCCAAGCAGCTCATCTTTGTGCTGGACACGGATAAGTACTTGCTTCTGCATTTGATGCTCGGGGGTATTCTTTTCTATGGGCCTGAAGGTGAGAGACCTAATAGAAGCACACAGATCGAACTTTCATTTGGAGATAATCGTTTATACTTCATCGGGCTTCGCCTCGGTTATTTACATTTATTTGACAGAAGCGGGTTGGAAAAAGAACTATCCGGCCTCGGACCGGACCCCTTTGATGCCGCACTAAGCCCGGACAGGTTCAGATCGATGCTGCACGGGAAAAAAGGAACGCTCAAAACGACTTTGACGGATCAGAAATGGTTAGCGGGAATCGGGAACTGTTATTCGGATGAGATCTGTTTTGCCGCCGGGCTGCTTCCGACAAGAGGGCCGGGTTCTTTGAATCAGCAGGAAGGACAACGTCTTTATACGGCCATGCACGGAGTGCTCCATGAGGCTCTGGCCGCCGGGGGTTATATGGAAATGCCCTTGTTTAACGGAGACAAGCTGACTGGCAGTTATAATGATTTATGTAAAGTGTATGACCGGCCCGGCGAACCTTGCGTCCGGTGCGGCCAGCCGATTGTCTTTGATAAAGTGTCTTCCCGCAAATGCTTCTATTGCACAAATTGTCAAACATGATGCAGGTTGAAGGGAGAGAATGCATATGTCTTACGCCAGTTTGTTTGTAGGTTCCCACGTGAGTACCCGTAAAGGATTCCGGAATGCTGCAGTTACGTCGGAGTCGATGGGGGCTAAGGCATTTCAATATTTTCCGAAAAATCCGCGCAGTCTGATCCTCAAAGAAAACGTGGATTGGAACGATGCAAAGCGGTGCGCCGAATATTGCAGAGAGCAAGGGATTCTGTCGATCGGTCATGCTCCTTATCCGTTAAATCCGGCTGTTGAAGAAAGAAGGCAGGATGTTATGGTCGATGCCATGCTGAATGCCCTTGAAATTGTAAATGCCTGCGGTTCGGTCGGCCTTGTGGTTCATTTCGGGAAATATTCCGGAAAAGATCCGTTACAAGGATACAAAAATATAATACAATGTACGAATAAGACGCTGCGCCAGTGGACGGGCAGTGCTCTTCTGCTGCTTGAAAATCAGGCAGGAGGAGGATCGCAGATGGGAACTACAATGGAAGAGCTGACCCGGATCCGGGATTTATCGGATTATCCGGAGAAGATAGGCTTTTGTCTGGATACCTGCCATTTTTTTGCCGCAGGCATGTGGAATGGAGAGGACTGGGCCCGGGTGGAGCAGCAAGGAAATGAGCTCGGTTTCTTTGATAATTTGAAAGCCGTACATCTCAACGATTCGCTGTACCCGTATAAGTCGGGTAAAGACCGGCATGCCAATATCGGCAGCGGACATATAGGCAGTCACGGTTTCCGGGATCTGCTTGCTTCGCAGGTTGTAAGCGGGATTCCGCTTGTGCTCGAAACCGAGTCAGGACCAGACGGCACGCACAGGGCAGAGATAGCAGCTTTACATAGTCTGGCTGCGGCGCAGCCCGGGAAGGGAAGCAGGAAATGATTCATGTTTTTTTAGACGATCAGCGCAGATGTCCGGCTGGTTTTACGCTGGCCAGGACGATAGCGGAATGCAAATTGCTGCTCGAAGAATGCGAAGTCGATATTCTTTCACTCGATTACGATCTGGGCGGGGAGGAGTCGGGCTGGGATCTTGTCGCCTGGATGATTGCGGCCCGGCGTTATCCGGGAAGCATCTATTTGCATACGTCTAGTATGGAGGGGCGGAGCCGGATGTATCAGGCCTTGTATGCCTCCAAGCCTGAGACTGTCAACCTGCACGCGGGGCCCCCTCCCACAGAACTTCTGGAGAGGCTGGCTGCCGCCTTGTAGTCAAGGACAGACAAGCCCTGAACTGTAAGATACGCGAGGCACGGATACAGAGTTAGCAGCGGGAGGGCATGTCTTCACCAGCTGATCAAGAAAGGAGTTTTACGAATGATCCATATGACGGATATTCATTTTATACGCGAACAACGCCATATTTTACATGATGTTTCCTTCCACGCCAACAAAGGTGAAAACTGGGTTCTTCTTGGTAAGAACGGCTCGGGTAAAACCACGCTGCTGGAGATGATGACGGGTTACCAGTTCCCATCCAGAGGCAAGGTCGAAGTGCTGGGCAACCGGTATGGACAGTGCGATGTCCGTGAAGTTCGCAAGAAGATCGGATATAACAGCCAGTCTCTGTTCGAGAAGCTGAACTTGGCGGATACGGTCTGGGAAGTCGTAGCGACAGGGGAATACGCTTATTTGCGTTTTTATCAGGAAATTCCTGAGGATGTTAAACGGAAAGCGTACGGGATGCTGGACAAGATCGGACTGCCGCATGTTGCCGGTCAGCCTCTTGGGACACTATCCCAAGGTGAACGCAAAAAAGTCATGCTGGCCCGTTCCATGATGCTCCAGCCGCAGCTGCTTATCTTAGACGAGCCCTGCTCAGGGCTGGATTTGTATGAACGCGAGAAGCTGCTGACTTCGATTCAAGATTTCAGCGATCAAGAGATGACCATTCTGTACGTTACTCATCACATCGAAGAAATTATTCCGATTTTTACACATGTCGCTCTCATTGAACAGGGCCGTATCATTGCAGCGGGACCCAAAGAAGAAGTGCTGACGCCGGAACATTTGTATTCAGCTTTTCAGGTGCCGCTCGAAGTGGAGTGGTTCTGCAATAGACCATGGATAAAGGTGCTGTAACGTGATGAATGACAACGAGAAAGAGCTTAATCGTATACAGTGGATCGGCACGGCTAACAGAGGGTTCGCCCAGCAGGCGCAGGAAGAAGTCCGGCGATTAATGCCTGGGGTTAAATTCCGCACATTAGTGCCGACCGAAACATTCCTGGCCGACACTCCGGGCAGCTGGGCGGATATTACGCGCTTGATCCAAGACAAGGAACCTATTTTCCTGCGCCATATGCAGCCGGTTGAGGCAGAGCTGGGTTTGCAGCACAACGAGGGCGATTTGGCTTCAGCGGTCGGGCTTGCAGAGCGGATTTGCCTGGATGAGAAGGGCGGTTCTATCGCTGTCCAGGTCCGGATTGCAGAGCGCACTGATGTGCCTTTTGGAGCATCCGAAGTTAAAACAGCCATAGAAGACAAGATTAGAGAGCAGTCTGGTACGGAAGTGGTCGTAAGGCACGCGGACCGGATTATGTCCGTCTACATCGGGCCTGGCGCTATTTATGCCGGAATCTCTTCCCCGGAGGATAACTTGTCTGATTGGAGCGGAGGCGCTATCCGGTTCCAGAGAGAAGAGAACCAAATTTCCAGAGCAAAGTTCAAACTGCTGGAAGCCGAGCGTAAATTCAATCTTCATTTCGGGGATTTCCGCAAAGGAGTCGATGTCGGTGCCGCACCGGGCGGCTGGACATCACTGCTTCTGGAGCGGGGCTTGCACGTGACGGCGATTGATCCTGCAAAGCTTCATCCGAGTCTTCTTCAGCATCCCAGGCTGACCTATCATGCTAAAAATGCGGGTGATGTCAAGCTTGCTCATAATGAATTTGATCTGCTGGTTTGCGATATGAGCTGGAGTCCGAGACAGATGAGCCGCTTGATCCTTGATCTGCTGCCTGCTCTGAAGAGCGGCGGGACAGCGGTCATTACAGCCAAACTTATGCATAAAAAGCCCTTTCAGACCGTGAAAGAGCTAGAGCATGATTTTGCCAAAGAACTTGAGCTTCGCCAAGCGAAGCAGTTGTTTCATAACCGGGAAGAGCTGACTCTCTATTTCGTGAAGAAGTAGGAGAATATTCTTTATAAAAGAGATGGAATGCTGCCGGGAACTCAGCTGCGATTCAGTTGAATGATTACCCAGGACAGCAGAGTCGCGAAGCAGCTCCATACTAAATAAGGGACAAGCAGCCATGCGGCGAATTTCGAATACGGTACAGTCATAATGATCAGCGAGCAGGCCGTTGCAGCGACTGCAAAGCTGTCAAGAAAAGCGAGTTCCAAATTTTTGACTTTAAACAAAAAAAACGGATACGCTTGATTGAACAAATAGTTAGAGGTTACCGCCGCAATCCAGCCGATCCCGATGTCGGTAAAACCGGAAGTCCGCGTATACACAATCGCAATTGAAACGGCTATGCAGGCATACAAAAATGCCCAGACCATGCCGATTAATTGGCCGGAGGGTGCCCATGAAGGCACTTTAACCGTGGCGTACCATTGCGGGTCATTGGGAAAAAGAATGCCAGAAATTAAAAACAATCCATAAATCACAAGAACAATCGTGATAAAGGATAACAACCCTATCACCTCCGCAGATAGCTTATCCGTTATTATAGGTATATGGCCAAGTCTGAGCGGTATGCTAAAAAGATAGAAAATATAAGTTGACCACTTGGGTTATTCTGGTATAATAAGCATAATTAAACATGCAGGATAGCAAGCGGAAGCACCGCTGGCGTTGGAGAGTAATCTCCCGTCAGCGGTGCTTTTTTTGTTGCTTGCAGCGGGAGAGCGGGGTGAATCATGAAGAGACGAAGCAGAATCCGGTGGGCACTGACTGTCTTTGCAGTTGGAGCGGTATTGATTGCGGGTGGGCTGCTGCAGTTGAATGGCTAAGCGGAGGGAGAATCAGGAATGAATCATTTATTGCTTGTTTGGGTGGATCATCATGCGGAATATGCGAATAGACTAGAGCAATTTGTGCGTACTTCCGAGTATCGGGACAAGCTTCAGATCCGCTTATTTACCCAATTGAGCTATGCCAGTCAATGCTTAAAGGAAGCAGATCCCAACCGCTGTGTACTGGTATGCTCGGAACCATTCAGAGAAGCAATGCCAGCTTCCGCTGAGCAGTTTCCCTGTCTGCATATGTATGTATCCGAGGATAAGAATCGGAGCTCAGCCCACGCTGGTACTTTGATCTACCGGTATCAGCCGCTCCGGTCTTTACTGAAGGAACTTATGCTGCGGCAGACTGAGTACCGGGGCAGCCCTGTCTCGATTCCATCCGGAGGCAGATCGACGAGGATCCTATCCTTGTATTCTAGTGTCGGGGGGTACGGCAAGAGTGTTACTGCGCTTAATATGGCGGCTGTCCTGTCTTCGCAGCATAAAAGCGTCCTGTACCTGTCATTGGAGACCGTAAGCGCATCAGGCCTGCTTCTGCAGGATGGCAAGACAGATTCTTTCTCAAGACTTCTGTATTTGATGAAAAAATCCCCTGAGACAGTAGCCGCCTATGTTGACGCTCTTAAAAGCCGGCACCCGGCATATGGCTTCGATTACTTGATGCCGCTGCCGAATATCCATGAAGCAGATGAATTATCCGCGGATGATGTCGGAACTCTGCTTGCCGGAATTAGAAGCAGCGGCAGTTTTGACTACGTTGTATTGGATCTGGAAAGCTCTGTTCATCCGCGCAACGAACATGCCTTGTCTTTGAGCGATACGGTGGTTTGGCTCGTGGCAGACGATCTGTACGGTCTGAATAAGACGAGACAGATGAAGAACATCGCAGGAGTAGAGGACAAAACTTGTTTTGTTTTAAATAAATACACAGGTATTACAGGGAATGATATGGAGTCATTCGGGGTTTCCCTATATGGAAAATTGCCTTACATTCCAGAGTGGAAGACGATTACAGAACCAGCTGCCTGGGTCAATGAACCGGTGTTTACGGATGGTGTGAATAGACTGGCGCAAAGCCTTTTGGAAGGAGCTGAATTCAGTTGACATGATGGAGGAATGGATCCGTTCGTTCAAAGAACAAATAAATTTCCGGTTAGATCCGACACAAGCCACAACCGATGATGAACTAATGAGTTTGATAGAGGAGGTGGTGCTGGAGGGAAGCAAAAACGGTGAATTGACAGCGGGGCAAAAGTGGGAGCTGGTCCATCGAATCTATCACTCCTACCGCGGATTAGACGTGCTGCAGCCGCTTATTGACGATCCCGCCATTACAGAGATTATGATCAACAGCCACCGGGAGATCTTTATCGAACGGGATGGGCAGGTAAGCCGAAATGAGGCGGAGTTTGAAAGCCGGGAGAGGCTGGAAGACATGATTCAGTCGATTGTAGCCAAAGTGAACCGGACCGTCAATGAAATGTCCCCGATTGTGGATGCCCGTCTTCAGGACGGCTCCCGTGTGAATGTCGTGTTACCGCCCGTTGCGCTTAAGGGACCCACGATGACGATCCGGAAATTCTCGGCGAATCCGCTGACAATGGAGAGTCTGATCCTACGCGGGGCACTGACCGAGCAAGCAGCCGAGCTGCTTCGGGTTCTTGTTCAATCGAAATTTAATCTGTTTATCGGAGGCGGCACAGGGTCCGGCAAAACGACTTTTCTTAATGCACTGTCCCAGTGGATTCCGGAAGAGGAGCGAATCATAACGATTGAAGACTCTGCCGAGCTTCAAATCCGAACGGTACCTAACCTTGTCAGTCTTGAGACGCGCAATGCCAATACGGAGGGCAAAGGTGAAATCGGGATCCGGGATCTTATCCGGTCCTCACTGCGTATGCGGCCTAACCGCATTATTGTGGGAGAAGTCCGGGGGGCGGAGGCGATTGAGATGCTGAATGCCATGAATACCGGCCATGATGGAAGACTGTATAGTTCAATATATAGTTCATTTTTACCCGTTAGTGATACTCAACCGTTATAGATGAATCGAAGAACTTATTTTTTACGCCCTTTGGATTTTCTAAATCCGTGTGCAAAGTAAGCTTTTTGAAAACAATTCTGCAAATCTCTATTTTTTCTTCGTCATTTAAAAGAGGCCACAGATCTTTCATTTCTCTTAATTGAGATTTGATGTGTTCGGACTCCTCATCATTAACCTTTAACGTATCAATTTCTTTCTGAAAAGTTGCTTCCTTGATTTTTTCCTCATTGATTCGTTCTTTCAGTTCATCGACTGACAAAAGATCATTTACAAACATGTACTGCCATTTCTTCATGCGTTCTCTCGTATCATCCAGCTGTCGTTTGATTTTTTGTATTTCCTTTTCCTTGTTCTGTCGCTCTGCTTTTACTTTCTTCATCTTTTGTTCAGTCATATTTTCATCGATCGTAATTTTTTCTATATGTTCAAATAAAAGATGCTCCACATGAACTTGTCTAAACATCGGCATCCTGCAGGAGTCATTATCTTTTCTGCGGCCACACCAATAATAAGGTGTGCGTACTTGTCCACTTTTCGTTGTTCTCTTGTTGGTCAGCCTGCCGTACATGCTGGACCCGCATTTACCGCAGCGTAGAATGCCTGTAAACCAATATTCAAGCTTACGTGTATGTCCGCCATTAGAACGTTGGCGTATCAAGCTCATATGCTCTCTATACTCCTCTAATGTCCAAATGGCTTCATGTGTCCCTACAGCCTCTAGCATGTCCACTCGTTCTTCTCTTCTACGCTGCGGGTACTTGCCATTGGCCATTTTACTGCCAAAGTGAATGATACCCGCATAAAATATGTTCTCTAGGGTCAAGCCAACGGTGGATTGTGTCCAGTTGTAATTCCGGCGCAGGATACCTTCTTGGACTAACTGTACTGCTATTTTCTTCAGGCTCATATTGTCTTTTACATACATGGATCTTATTTTCCGCAAAACCTCAGCTTCTTCAGGAATTACCTTGCCATCTGATGTGTATCCATAAGGATACTTTCCCCCGGGTTTCTTACCTTCAATAACTTTCTGCTCCATGCCTAAACGAACACGTTCTCCAATGTTCTCTCGTTCCCACTGAGCTATGTCGGCAATTAGACGAATGAACAATCTACCGGTGGCTGTACGAGTCTCAAAGGATTCCGTGCTGGATTGAAACATAACCTTGTGTGCCTCGAATAGCTTTAACAGCTTGTCACAGTCCGCGGTAGAACGGGTGAGACGGTCAAGTTTATACACCAGGACCATATCGAATTTATCTTGCTCCATATCCTCTAGCATACGCTTCATAGCCGGTCTGTTAAGATCCTTGGCCGAGAACCCTTCGTCTATATAAAAATCGACTACAGTCCAATCCTGGGAGTCACAGTAGGCTACTAACTTCCTCTTCTGAGCCTCTATAGAGAATCCATCACGAGCTTGATCATCCGTTGATACCCTAATGTATAAAACTACTCTCATGACATAGCCTCCATGATGTCTGTTTAGATATACCTACAGTATACAAGATATGTAAGTGGTGGACGATAAAAAGAACCCTAATTCGGGCCTCATTTTTTTACTGTAATTATATTACCTATTTAAAAGGAAAATTTACCCTTTATGTCGAAGTGAGCTTTTGAGAGATAAAATAAGCGCAAGGGGACAAAGATAATGAATAGAAGGCTCAAAGAGTACCTGAATTTTGAATCACTGAAAAGATTTCTTAAAGATAATCAATTAAAAAATTCTGGTATAAAGTCAGAATTATTAGACAGGATCAATGACTCCCTTGAGAATGGGTCCTTGGATAGAGATGATTGGGAAAGCTACATTTCAAATGAATTAAAATACGGACATAATCGGGCAATTTACTTTTCCAAATTGAATTCTGCATCGTTGCATAAGGTGAGGAATAGGGTTAGGTTAATAGAAGCATTATCTTCAGCTGAGTTAAGTTTCAATAATTTCTCAGATTATATAAATGCCTTTCCTGAATCTGAAGAGCCGGAACTTGCACATTTACACATTTATCATGATGATGACATGGTAAATAAAGTGGAAATGTGTTTTGTCAATATGGTTATGGTAAATAAGGCTGCGGATGAAGGCGAATTCATACAGGTGGACGAAACAGACTATATCTGGGTAGAAATTGACCTCACAAAAGAAGTTATTTGTATATCCTTACGGCCACGAAGTAATACAAACGAAACATCAGGTAGAACCTTACAACTTTTTGATAAAATTACTTCATTAATGACTGATATCTTTTCCCTAAGGTATTTGTCTAATGATCATATGAAAACTACTTTATACACAATTTTTAGAGAATTAACATCAAAAGCCGAGCATCCTTATGTAGAAAAAGTTAAATTGTTGGCATCAGAAATTGAAGAAATTTGCCAAAAGTATGCTGCTGATTTAGAATTGCCAAGTGAGAAAGATCCAGTTAACCTTCCTTTTAGATTTCGAAGATTACTCGAGAGGGCACTAATTCAGAATGACTTTTACCACTTTAAAGCATATTCATCTGGTAAGCTTGGAACTGTAGAAAAGTTCTTTTATGCTGATGACACTGGAGCTAGAGTAAATGCTGCTGCTAACGAAGGGGATGGCATTGAGTTATCAGATATATACTTTGATACACGCGAGACAATTGATGATCAGCGTAAATTTAATAAATTATGGGTAACTTGGTTTATGCCGAAAGATTTTCCTGTCAGAGATTGTAATGTGAGGCTTGAGGTGACTTCAAAGTATTTCGTATTACACTTCTATAGTTATCTGCAAGGAGCTGAAAAAAACCATGTACTTTCCACCATTGATACGTTTAGGGAGTTACAATATTAATCCATTTGCTATTGGTTTACTTGATTCTTGGTTGGCTGTACAGAGACAAGCTGTGCTAAGTAATCTGTCACCGATACGATTTTCAGACCAGAGTGATATTGATGTAGAACTTGCTATTGATATGTTCTCACTATCTGCACAACAAGATATTGGTGTATTGAAGGCAATATATAAGTGTATATGTCCAAATTGTGATGGGCAAAACGGTAAGTATAATGCTCTCTCATCTTTACCAAAACAGGACATAATATGTAGATATTGTGGTTATAATTATTCTCCAAATCAACGTCTAGATTATGTTGAAATTGTTTTTGAAAGGTGCCTAGAACCTTCTGAATCGGTTACAAGTACTCGAGAGAGAGATAAATTTTCAAACAGCGGAGTTATTAACCTGGGAAATGCAGAGAGCCTTCGAGTACAAGACATCATTGATAAACCTAATAAGGCTCGAAGGCATTTACTAAATAATCTTGATAGTCGATATGAGGCAGCTCAGTGAAAATAAGAAATTTAGTTTATCTAATTATATCTATAATAGTACTTGCATTAACTATAAGTTTAACTTCTTCTTTACTACTTGCTTATTTCCAAGCTGGGAAAGACTGGGTAGGCGCAATGATTGGAGCAGCAGGTAACATAATTGGTGGTATAATAGGGGGATATATAGCCTATTTTGTTGCTCGTTATCAGATTGAGGAAAGTGGAAGAAATCAAATTTTAAACGAAAAAAAGGAAGTCGCCAGTCTTTCTCTTATATTAAAAGAAGAAATAAAAAATAATTCCTTGATACTTGCATCAATTAACTCTTCAGAGCAGGTTGACGGGCACTTACTGAAATACGACTTATCAAAGGAAGCGTGGAATTATTTTTCTATAAAAGCAGCTCATAAATTAGATGAAGCTTTGTTCATTAGCCTTAATACAGTGTACAGAAAAGTACAAATATATCAGGGGCTAACAGTAGAAGAGCTAGAAAAAGAAATTAAACTGGAACAGATTAATACATTAAAATTTCAATTTGACGATTGCATTAGAAAATTAGAAATATTCACAAAAGAAAAATTATAATTTATCGGTGCTCCTACGGATTTAATTTCATCAGGAGCTTTTTTTAATGAAATCCTATAATCGATTTGAGACTATAAAAAGGAGAAATGCGATGTTAAAGTATTTGCCTCAATCAGAAATTGAAAACATAATTTACCCTGCGACTTTTGGTTTGGTCGCGACATTACTGTTCTTAATTTTCGCCACTATTTTTTATAAGAGGTATGGTAGTGAATTTCCATCGCAGGTGGCTTATTTCATCGCATTGAGTATAGTAATTCTAATATTCGTTGGAAGCTTTAAATACAAGGAACAGATCGGTGTGTTGTATAGTTTTTTTGTATAAGCAGAAGACCCTTCATCATGAGGGTCTTTTTACTTTGTATTATAGATCCTATAGGGTACTTATATATGATCTAGTGGTTGGTTAGGGTATAAGGTGTTTGGATATGAATCAAACCTTTTGGATGTATAGTGTAGTAAAAATATTATCCTCTAACATGTATTCAAGTTCTTTCATTTTCATCTCAAGTCGATATAAAACATTTTTTGTTTTTGAAGTATCACAAATTTGGAGAATCTCTCTATACGTTTTCATAGATTCGTACAATTGCTCGGGATTTTCAACTGGTGAGTAAATGTCTATTATTATGTTTTCTTCGATTTTTACTGAGTAAGTATAGAGGCCGCGGTTTCCTTCTACAAGAGTGTATGAAGATGTTGAACTAGCGATCTTATCAACAATATCGTCTGCTAACAGAAGCGGGTTACTTTTTGAACCTATCGGTATGGCTGCAGCTAAACTGAATACTATGAAAAAAATTAATACATAACTAAATGCTTCATAAGCATCATCTGACCAAGTACTCTCAATTCCAGAATTCCAGTTTCGTATTATGAAAAAGAGAAATATTAGTACGAACATCTTAAATAAAATGAACATTGGTGATTTCATAGTCAACACCTTTAATATTTAAATTGTATATACTAAGCAATATAGGTGTTTCTAATCCGTTTTGACCTAAGGAAATAGGGTACCCATATAACAAAATAAATGAAATTGTAGACCAAATTAGGGATTACCGTGTCAAGCGCTGGCGAGTTAATATCATATATCAGTTGAGTTGAGAAGAAAAACACTATAGCAAGTACTAAGCGTATGGATAGATAAGCAATAGATAATCTAGGAAACCATTTGCTCTGTTTTAAACAAGCAAAGCCGATAACTAATGGGAAAAGAACACCTAGAAGTAATGCTAATGTTTCCAAAAAAACATTCATGCCAATCATCGGGGAATTCTGGACAATATCTCTAAATTCCTGTGATTGATATAAGGGTATATAGTAATCGAATAAATTTGTTACTGAGGAAAAAAGCACGAACATCAGACCAATTGCAAATAATATCAACCAGCCACCAAAACCATAAAGTATTATTAATTTCTCTGTTTGTCTATTATTCCTTGATCTGTTCTTCAGAGATATAACAAAACTGATCGGCAGGAGAGCTAGTGCGATAATAAAATTAAAGAGAAAGTCGAATAACCATATAGCAATTGCCACGACAATTATAGCGATTATACCGTCTGATATCTTACCTTCAAACTCTCCCTCTAATAACCAAGCTTCTCCACCAGCAAAGGATTTGTAAATTAAATAAAGGCCATAAAATGTTAGTGCATAACTAAGTATGAGCTTTATAAATTCGGCAATCGTTACAAAAAGTTTTTCAAACAAAGATTGATTCCTATATTCGACAGAACCCTCCTCGGTAGTTTTTACTTCAACTTCTGTGTCCATTTAATCCGCTCACTTTCCTGTTTTTAAAGATCAATCTTAATTCAAACATATTTTACCAACATTGCATATGGTGCTATTTTGTCGAACGCTGTCATAATTCACGGAAATACGAAAAATTTTGCAATATGGGAAAATTTAAGTTTACGGATTTCAGAATTTTCTATAAACTGAGGGGGAACGTTTACAAAAAAAATAGGCAAACTCTTCGAAAGGAGGGGACGCAAAGCTAAAGGGGCTACTTCCAATGGATATGCCAGCCAGTTGCAAATCAAAGCGTCCATCTGTTTATTAATGATGGATTTTTATCTTATAGTTAGAAAAATTACTGAAATTTGAGTACAATGGTGTAAGAGTAGTTACCTACTCTTCCTAATCCCGGATTTTCCACGTGTAAAGATCGTCAATTGTACAGCCGATAATGTGTGAGATTGATTTTGCAACTTCCATTCCCATTATATAGCGAAGATTGCAGTAATCTGATATTCGTTGGGCCGAATATCCTGTTTGTTCAGCTAACCATTGCTGGTTTTTGCCGATCTCACGGAGTAGTCTGGGGATTAGGCAACGTTCTGGTTCAAAGACCATGACGGTGCCACCTTATATTTTTTTGTTTAAAAATAGAACATATGTTTGTATAATCATACTTACTATACTATTTGCGACCGGAGCTGACATAGATGGCAGACCAATCAAACAAAAAAGATATGGATTTATACAACTTATTCATTCATAAGAATTGGGATCTGCAAAAGTTGATTGAAATAATTGGCGAAGAGAGGATCATTTCTCCTGAGCAACAAAACGAATATAAGAAAGGATCTTCTTAACTTTTTCGGAATCAAGTGTCTCGCCTTTGTAAGTAAAGTTATATTTTTCTAATAGATGATCATCTGATAATTCTATATCATCCATAAACTCATCTACCCCAGTTAGCTCAGACCACTCCTCTAATTCAGCTTTTAATTCTCCTTTAAGCTCATTTGATATGTCGGGGTCTTTAATTAAGGACTTATATCTTTCTCTCATCTTGGAGAGTATCATATGGGCTTCTAGATCTTCTTCAAGTTTGTAATCAGCATCAACATATCCTGCTAACTTCATCAGGTCTTTGTATTCCATTTTTAAACCTTTAGCTAGTTTTTCGATTGTATCAGGCTTTGGAGTTCCTCTTTTTTTGTTTTCCAATTTAGAGATCAACCCCGCACTAACCCCTGAGTATATCCCGAGTTGATTAACCGTGTAACCTTTTCTTTCCCTTAATTCCCGGAGAATATCGCCAAAGTCTTTTTCAGTACCTTCGTATTCCTCATGACTCAATTTTTAGCACCTCCTGTACAATAAAAAAACCGTACATTATCAAGTTTACTTTTGTCGTGTACAAAAAGAAATTATTTTCGAAAAAACTGTTGACAGAAGTAAATAATGGATTTAATATATACTTAAGTCAATGACAAATGTACACAGAAAGGAGCGAACCTAATAATGATTCAGACAAGGATTCACTTAAACACTGACTATGTATATAAAGAAATGGAGCGCCGCGGCATTAAATCAGTTAACGGATTAGCCCGTCAGATCGGCATCTCTGAATCAATGATGAATCTTATGATGCGAGAAAAAAGATATCCAGGCAGGAAGACGATCAGTTTAATGAAGTCGTACTTTAATGTCAATTTTGAAACTCTGTTTGTAGAGGTGTTGACAAAAGTACACAAAAGCGCCTGAAGGGAGTAATCGAATTGAACGAGCAGCATATGACTCTTCCGTTATCAGCAGACATTCAAGTAATTACAGCAGAAATCAATAGCTACAAGCAAATTGCTGGTCAGTCTATATACGAAATTGGAAAAAGACTCAAGCACGTTAAGATTAACGACCTTGCACATGGAGAATGGATGCGCTGGCTTAATGAGATAGAGATGAGTCATCAAACTGCACAAAAATTTATTCAAGTTCACGAGCAATTCGGAAACCTCGCGATGTCGCGAGGTATACCAACCGGAAAAATATTTGAAATGTTGTCTCTTCCTGAATCTGTAGACAGAAATAAGTTTCTCTCGGAGTCTCACATAATACCGACTACAGGCGAGACAAAAACAGTTGATGAAATGACAGTCCGCGAGTTACGCGAAGTCAAGAAGTCACTTAAGGAAGCTGAGCGCCGCGCAAAAGAATCAGAAGAACTTTTAGAATCCACTAAGACAGCAGCCGACTACTGGAAAGATCAAGCTTCAAAAGCTCAAAATACTCCACCGCGAATTGAAACAGTGACAGTCGAGAAGATTCCGGATGACCTTAAAAATGAAATCGAAGAATCCCGATTCAAAATCAAAAACCTTCAAGCTGGCTACCAAGAAGCTGTTCAGAAGCTTAAAGAGTTCGAACTTAGAGAAACTGTTGATTTTGATGAAGAGCAAGCAGCCCTTCAAAGAAAAAAACTAATGCATGAGGCCGACCTAACAACGATCCATCTAAGAATCCACATTAAGCAGTTCTTAGAGAAAGCAGCTGTAGGAACTTTCATGCAGGGGGCAATAGCTCACTCTAACGATCTCGAAAAGAAACAACTAAGCCAGAGTCTTGAAATGCTTGAATCCTATGTATCTCAATTAAAAGCTGCCTTAAACGGCCGAAAACTAGGAGGAATAATCAATGAGTAAACAATTAGTTGAGCAAAAACAGGTGTTTTCTTTCTTGGAGAAAGCTCTCGAAAAATCCAAACAACAAGACGCCGCTATGGAAGCCGTAATCAACCACATGAAAGTGCTTTATGTCGATGTTGTCGGTATCAAATCGGACGTTGAAGAACGTTTCACTGAAATGAATGTAATGGTCCAGGAAGTACGCGATAGTGTTACGTTACTCAACTCCGAATGCACTCAATTGCACTCCGCAGTTGCATCGAGATCAATCAAACTTACTAAAGATCGGTTCCATGAAGAGGATGAATCGTTTTCAAAAACAGTCGGAAAGTACAGACGGTTAATCTGGAAAAAACTTAAAGAAAAATATGATGTCCATAAATACAATTGCATCCGCAGAATTGACTTCTATGAAGCAGTAGAGTTTGTAAAAACATTCAAGCCAGAAGATTACATTTAGGACGTAAGTCCAAAATTGGACTCTCCAATACCAGATAAGGCGGTGACACTCATGAAGAAACCACCTCATAATCCCGGCATGAGCGATAAGGCTTGGGAGAAGCTACACGAGTTTATAGCCCGTGTACTGCCGGTAGTCGAGCGTAGAGAGGCTGAGAAACAGGCTTCTAAAAAAGGTGCATAAGGACGGTGAACAACATGTCAGCAATTGCACGGTTTGTCCACCCCGATCTCTCGCATACCCATAGATTGAGGGGGAATGCGCGTATGAAGAAACATGAAATGAAACCAGGCCAGACCGGAAAAATTATGGAGACTTATAAATTTGGTAATTCGATATCTCATATCTGTGACGGGTACCTAGCTGAGACAACGGAAGAAATCGAACATATCCTAGACAACCACCAAGCGGCGGGTTGGGTGATCCTTAACAAGCAATATGTATAAACATTCCAACTATATCACAAAGGAGAGATATACAGTGAGCCCTAGCGCACAAGTACTGAACAAGAGAATCGTTGAGGAGATCGGCTTCTTGGAGACGATACCGCAGGATGAAGAAGCCATCAGTGATTTTGTGAAATACAACCACAAAGACACGATCCTGCTGCTGAGAGATATACAGCGGGTCTTAGTAAGGGAGGAGATAGTATGACTAAGACAATCCGGCATGACGGGAAAGAGTTCATTGTAGTTGAAGAACATGGTCCCGATGAAGTCACAGCTTACCGGGAAAGTGTTAAAGGACATATCGAGATTTATACAGCTGTCCCATTTTATGAACCGCGCGTGGATCTTCTGCACATTAAATCAATCGAGAAGATATTGGCTTGGAGAGAGTTTACAGAAGAAGTAGAACGCAATGATCGTCAGCTTGAACTACATTGGCGCCTTAACCGGGAGATCGAGCAGGAGGCGAATGTGGGTTGATGTCTGCTGACAGTTTCCTTGTCTACGCAATTGGTTGTTACGGGCTATTAATGACCGCTATGGGAGTCGTAGCGTTACATCCTAGAGTGCGTAAGTCAACAGACTTCTACATCCCGATTTTCTTGATCGTGATGGGAATTTTGCAACTGCTCATGGCTTTATACATTTTGATTTTATAGGACGGTGCTGACCTTGGCGGATAGGTTCAAGGCAATAGAAAAAATGTATCTGGATAGGGAAACACATAAAACGTTCAAAGTTTGGCATCCCCAAATCAAGATTGATGGCAAATGGTGCTTTCTAGCGGATGATTCCAGTCGAACTAAATTAAAAGAAGCACCAGACAAGATTACAGCTTTTGAAATGGCTATTACGGCGATACGGAGAATAGAAAAAGAGAATTTTGAATAGGAGCGCAGCATGTTTCGGACAGTCGAGGAAATAATCGAGCATTACACCAAAAAGGAGCACGAAGAAGAGATGAATACTGCCATTGTTTCAGCTCACATGTACTTAACTGGAGTGGGTTCCTGCATGGAAGTCTTAAATATTATTCATGACGATTTTAATGGAACCGGAATTTTCGATGATTTAGAATCTGCACTCTTGGAGCAGATAGAGCCGGATTACGAATATAGCGAAAGTTACTTTTTCATCGCTATTGTGAAGGCTGAGTTCGTAGAGCATCGCAATTGGGAAGGCTCGGAGTACGAGGTTGAATACGATGTAACAGAAATCAAAAACATTAGTCAAATAAGCCTGATTGAAGAGTACTACACCCAAAAGGAGCACGGGGACAATGGACATGTACCGCTGGTTAGCGAGTCAAAGACCCCACAACAAGATGCAGAACCGGAATCTTCTGATTAACGCATATAGAAAAGGCGTCCTTCAGCTGCAACTGAATTGGCGCCCTCAACAAAACATTCCTGAGGTCATTGTACCACAAATGGAGAGTGAGCGTGAATGCGAAGTAAAACTCGCTGTGTGATCCAGCGTAAGGGTACAGACGCTTATCTTAACCGCAGAGGGGACGGGCTCACCGGTGATCTGTTCGCAGCGATCCGGTTCCCGAGCCTCGAAGAATGCAGTGAGTGGCTGCTGAACTGCATCTACGCGCCGGAGGACACGGAGAACTACGAGTGTGTCGAGGTTGAAATATCAATCCAGATCAAACAGGAGGTGTGAATCCTCATGGATGATGCACAAACAATCATGCAAAGGCTACAGGACCCGTTTCTACCGGAGGATATCGAGTGGCGAGTTGGCGCTACGAATGCGGACAAGTCCAAAGGGATAGCACTAGCCTACGTAACAAATCGAGCGATCATGAGCCGTCTGGACGCGATATTCGGGCCTTTTGGCTGGCGAAACGAGTTCCGCGAGTGGAAAGGGACAAGCCAGCTTTGCGGAATCTCAATCTTATGGAATGGTGAATGGATTACGAAATGGGACGGAGCAGACGACAGCCAGACAGAGGCCGTCAAAGGCGGGCTATCTGACGCGATGAAACGGGCAGGGTACCAATGGGGAATCGGTCGCTACCTTTACAACCTGGAGAACCAATGGGCGCCAATTAAGCAGCAAGGACGGTCTTATGTGCTTGCACAGGTACCGAAGCTCCCATTGTGGGCGCTTCCTTCCGACTTCAAATATACCGAAAGAACGCAAAAAGTATTTGAACCACCAAGCGACACTAGCGCGGAGGCACCTCCAAGTCCGAACGATCTACACTTGCTGTTTGACGAGCCTGCAGAACAGCCGGCCAAACCTCCTGCGCAGAAAGAGGAGACAGTCAGCGCAGTCAGAACCAGGGTGTACAAGCTTCGGGGTGAGCTTGGATGGGGATGGGATGATTTAGTGACTTTTGCTACGGAATCACTCAAAAGAGAAGTAAAGCTTCTTAACAAAGATATCACTGATGTAAACGACTGGAAGCTAATCGAAAGCCTTCTACTTCAAACGAAGAGAGCGAGTTGAATCTGATGAACTTAGCCAATCAGCCTGTTCGAGATTATAGCAAAGAAAAGCAGATCAAAAGCCGCCGTATAAAGCCCACACAACGTCAGATGGGCGAGATAAGCCCAAAGGTCGACCGTGAGCTAAAAGAGCGCTCACAGGACATTTGTGAGGTCCAGAAACGTTGCAACGGTGCCCGGGCAATCGAACGAGCGCATATCACCGGTCGTAAGCAGTTGAGTCACCGTACAAGGGCAGTGGATCTCTTACATGCATGCAAACCTTGTCACACTTGGATGGACGAAAGTGTAGAGGGAATCCGGTTTAGAAAAGCGCTAAGGGAGCAAACGAAATGAACATGAAAGCCAACATATATGGGACGTACTGGTTCTTACGCCACAGCGTCCCTGGGAGGGTCGTTAAATGGCTGAAGTGAACCGGGAAGAGTTACTGAGAGCGCTGATCGGTAGATACGAAGAGCAGCTGGAGCAAGTAAACGACGATAACGGCAAACGTCACTGGAATGCGGAACTTGATAAATGCGAAGAAGAGTTACAACGGCTTCTAGCCGGTTAGGAGGCACCTATGGCTCGTCCTAGGAAAGAAGGGATGGACTACTTTCCCCACGATACAGATGCGACCAATGACAGAAAGATCGAAGCACTTCGGCTGCTGTACGGAAATGACGGGTATGCCTTTTACTTTATCCTACTAGAAATGATATACCGGGAACCAAATTTTGAGCTAGACATTTCTGACGCAGAAACTATTCAGATACTTGCCAAAAAAGTATCAGTAACAGAGGAAGAATTCTCGCAAATGCTTTCGACAGCAATAAAACGCGAGTGTTTTGACCCGGAAGCATACTATGAACGCAACATTTTGACCTCAAATGGCATCAAAAAACGAGCAAATGTAGTCGTGGAGAAGCGCGAAAAGATGCGAGAAACCTACAAGAACCGCGCTTCTTCGGTTTCTTATGCAGAAACTCCCCAAGAAACTACACCAGAAAGTACACAAAGTAAAGTAAAGGAAAGTAAAAGGAAAGTAAAAGATAAAGTAAAGGAAAAAGATAATAAACCTACTAAAATCGCCTACGCAGAATTTGTAAAACTTTCAGAAGAAGAATATCAAAAACTCGTAACTGAACACGGAGAAGATTTCACGAAAGAATGCATAACCACCCTGGACAACTATAAAGGTGCTAAGGGAGAAAAATACGCAAGTGATTACAGAGCTATTCTCAAGTGGGTTATTGACGCGGTTAGAGATAAAAAAGCTAAAGCCTTGAGAGCTGCTGAACAGCCGCAAAGGCACGCAACACCAAACCGTGGCTATAACAGACCGACTTATAGTGGGAAACCGGCGATTCATGTAGTTCCAAAATCCCCTTCAGTCCAAGAGCCGAGCGAAGAAGAATTCCAAGCTATGATTGCTAAAGCTCAGAAACTCGACACGATGTTCAATTAAGGAGGAAAACCTATGATTAAACTAAGCGAACGACAAATGAACGTATACAAGGCGATCCTATCAGGCAAGAACCGGAATGAAATTAAAGTCAATTTCAAATTGACAACCTGTGAGTTATCCAATGCCACTGACTCACTCGCAATTAAGGGCCTTATTAAGCGCAATGAGGACCGGGAGACATATATGGTCATTGACCGTGCAAAAGAGGTAGGAGAGCGAAAAGAGACGCCCTCAGACCCACCTTTGAAGTTAAGGGAAGGTGCGATTAGTCCGGACGTGTTAAAGCAACTAGAAAGCAATTATAAAAATCTGAAAAAGAGTTTATCGCGCTCAGAGATAGCAAGACGATATAACATTCCACGATTTGTGCTCAACCATTGGGCGGTACAAACCGGAAATGCAAGCAAAGAAGGAGCTTAACATTCAATACATGGAGGGATAAACAGTGCTACAGCCGGGAGATATCGTAAAGCACAAGAAGGATAAATACTTGGTCCGCGGGATTGTACGGAGCATTGCAAAAAGTGGAATACGGGCAGAAGTGGATTGGGATCATCCGGAAGATAACCCAAAGCTTCTATGGTTTATAGGCGCTTATTACCTGTTCGAGAACCTAGAGAAATTGGAGGGATAGTATGAAAGTCGGCGACAAAGTGAAGTGGACCAGCCAGTCCAACGGTCGGACAAAGGAAAAACGCGGTACGGTGCATGCGGTTGTAGCTCCAGATGTTAATGCAGTAACGAGTCTATTGAAAACCGGAATTTCAAGGACGCAAATCAAATATGATGCATGGTATTCACCAAAGCTGAGATATATCATAGCCGTACCTCGTGGAGGCAAATCGGTGCTAATGGATTATTACTGCCCGAGACCGGCAGCGCTTGAGCTGGAGGATAAACAATGAAAATTGGCGACAAGGTAAAGCACAGAAAAAACAAGCATTGGGGTAAAGGCGAGATCGAGAGACTATCAAAAAGCGGACTATCAGCAAGAGTGATCTGGGGCGAACGTTTTGGCTTGCACAGGGCATGGCGAAACAAATGCAGGATTGAAAATCTCGAATTATGCGCGGAGGGATAAACATTGAAATACAGAGTCACAAAGGATATCCCAGAAGGCTGGGAGACAACGGCAGAAGTTGGTGACATTCTCACTGTCGGACCGTGGGAAGGTTCTCAGACGTTATTTAAAGGGAGGAAAGCAGTCTGTGACATCGATAGTGAGTATGCAAAACACTGTGAAATCATTCCGGAGGGATAAACAATATACCGGCAATCCAGCGGTTATTGAGGGGACGGTGTACGACTAATGAATTGGAAATGTCTGCTTATCGGTCATGATTACGTTTGGAGCATGACCCGGAAAACCAGTTACAAGTGTCGTCGTTGTGGGAAAACCAAACGTTAGTTGGGTAGTCGGATACAACATAATGAATAAACTTGTCCGAAAGGAAGTGTTTAACGTGTACCGATGCGTAGAAGATGCCGAGGAAGCGCGTATGCTGCTTGAGGGTAACGATTTTATCATATTTAACAATACCAAGAACGGCGAGTTGTGGGACATGACCCAGAATGACATTGAGACCATTTTAAGGGACATGCAAAGACGCCCCTTTCCGGCATACATGGAGGAGTGTTCAGAGAGTGGCGAAGTTCGCGTGAAATTCCCACATCCTAGCGTTAACTGCAAGTTGGTCAGCGTAGGTCGCAAGTAATTCAGTGAATAGCAATTGACCATGAGAGGATGAATAGCATGAAAGAATTGACACAAAGATTTGCAAGACTAACAGAGGTTGTATACTCCGCTGGCATGGAGAAGGAGAGCGAAGAATTACAAGAAATTTGGAATAATCTCATATCAAAAATTGAAGTACTTTCCCAAGATAACGGAATGTTGGAATCGACAGTATCCGAACTTGAAACAAAACTCGCTCAAGTATCTTAGTGAATAATGAGGAACTTGGAGGGGATCGGCATGATAGCGATGGTCGAAGAAAAGCAAGTTGGTTTTCAAGTAACAAAGGATGTATCAGAAGTTTATCGCCTTCGAATTGATAGTCATCGTTGTTCCTGGGCGACAATTACGATTAACAACTCAGGGGACTTTAGTGTCATAAGTGATTGTGGAAATTTCAATTATTTCTGGGGTGGATACGGCAGCGGAACTTTCAAGGAGTTTTTGATCCGCATTTTCTCTAAATCAGCTCACGGTCGCGGTAGCTACGTATACGACAAAATTTCTGATGTAAATCGGGATCGGGTAGATTGCATGAAAACTGTAGCGCCTATGAAGAAAGATTTTATGGAGAAGTACCGAGAGCTATATGTCGACGCAAGACGAAGGGCTAAGTATGTAAATAGTT
Source organism: Paenibacillus lutrae (assembly GCF_009757775.1). GTDB lineage: Bacteria > Bacillota > Bacilli > Paenibacillales > NBRC-103111 > Paenibacillus_F > Paenibacillus_F lutrae. Next base: position 122,644 of record NZ_RHLK01000006.1, on the reverse strand, counting down.
TTGATGCTAGATGGGCCTTCTCTGATCTCAAAGATACAGCGCGAACGACATGGGATGCACTTATTAATTTAGAGGATGAGGGGGAGTTAAGTCCTGATCGATTCTACTCGATCCTTTGGGAAGGCGGTTCATTTAATGACAAATTCTTTGACGGTGATTATTTAGCACACTGTCTGGATGTTGAAATGACTGGTGACCCACAGGCAATTACTTTTTGTGAAGTCGTTGCACCAATATTTGCTGAAATTCTGATGCAAGAAGTAGACGGACAGGTTTGAATATTGAAGAACTTGGAGGTGCGGAATGGCGCGATTGAAGTTTGAAATGTGGATAGATCGGGACGGAAACATCATGTCCCGGTTTACGGACGGAAAGGGTCGTAGCACAGATTCTTACTGGTCCAGCCCACCGGATTCTATAGATCATGTAGGCCCCGAATACCTGCGGTACAACTACCGGCATCCCAACGTGGGAAATGCAAAGCATGAAGCATTCGTGAAACGGCGATTCAAGGAAGAATTTCAGAAAGTGAAGACGAACACCGTTTGAATATCGAAGAACATAGGGAGGGCTGCCGACTTGTATAAAGATGGAACGTACAAGCTGGAGTTATATTGCGATGTAGAAGACAGTCCGAGAATCATTCTGCACCTGAAGACCTGGCTGGAAGTAAAACTTGCCTATCAGATTCTAAACAATACTTGGCATGTAGGGAAGAAGTGGGGACTCTATAAAAAGCTTGATGGACTATGGGAACCGATGGATTCAAACGCATTGCGGACAGGATGAATAATCAAATACATGGGAGGGTTTATATATGCGGAAAATCGTTTTTAAATGGGATCGCGGACCAGGAGATAGGGTGCAGCAGGAGGTAGAGTTTGAAGATAGCACAAGCGACGAGGAAATAGAAAAAGAGTTTAATGGATGGGTATGGGGAATGATCGTAGAAGACTTCTGGTGGGAAGAAAAAGAGTCCTAACATCAAATAGGGGAGGATATCCCTCCCCACACCTTACTCACTATCTTCATTTTCCAGGTAGGGCTTGTGGTACTTCTCTTCTGCTGCCTTACGTAAGGCTATAGCATCCTCTTTTAAAGTGCGGTATCCGAGAGTTTTGCTCTTGCCCTTGAATCCGATGTAAGCTTTCCATCTCTGGCGAGCCTCAATCCAGATGACGCCTTTTACACCGGACTTATTTTCTGAGTGTAACTTGGCTCTTAGGGCGGATTTACGAGTGCCGTTTATACGATCATCCGCTATGTGCTTTTTAACACCAGCGTCACGTTTTTGGACTCTCTTGCATCCGCAGCTTGTATACACACCTCTTGTTAAATTGCTGCTGGATACTGGTATTTCTTTTTTACAAGAGCAACGGCACAACCATAAGGTGCGCCTACCAATAGTGACTGATCTGATAACGGTTAGATCGCCAAACTGTTGATCCTTTAAGTCTATTAATCTACTAGCATTTTTCTCAGCACGTAGACAGCCGCAGGACTTGGTCGTACCACTCCGTAGGCGCTGCGTGGAGACTACAATCTCCGTTTTCTTGTCACACTTGCAACGACAGTTCCAGCGTATTGTCTTACCGTTTCTTACCGGTTCAGCTTCGGACAAAACTTCCAATCGTCCGAAGTGTTGTCCTTTAAGATCAATTCTACGCCGCCTGTTAGCATAGCGTGTTTTAAAGTATTCCTCACACTTTTGGCAATGTTTCGCTGTTCTCTCGGACTCAACCATCTTGCATCCGCACTGAGGGCACTTACCGTCACTGATGTGCTCTTGTCGCCGTACTTGGGCGCTTTCCCGGTTCAATTTACGGTAATGCTCGACGGTGTGTGTTGGCTGGCACTCCGGGCAAAAGCGTTGCAAGCCAGCATTTACGGTGTAATCCTTGCCGCAGCGTTCGCATTTGTCTATGCTTCCAAATGGGCGTACACCGCCAGCTGCTTTTCTTTGCCGGCAGGCGGCAACTGCTTTCCTTTGCCGCTCTTTTCGACACTCAGGGCAGTAATAGGCGCGAGGACCGCCTTGAAAGGAACAGTTACATTCACGGCATTTACGTTCTTGGATCATGGTTCAGAGTCCTCAAACTTACTCTTTAACCATATAGGCCGCCCATCAAGTAAGGCGTCTGGACGGGAGAAACGTTTTTCCCCGCCTCGATATGACACCTTAAGCATGGCCTGAGCTGTCTTGCTGACGTTTTGCTGCGTGGTCCCAATAAGCTTGGCAACCCACGCAGCTCCAACGTACTCAATGGGCGGTGCTACTTTACCAGTTTTACGTTGATTGGATTGTCCCAATCACACGCAGAAGACTCGTCGGTAGTTTCGGGGTCGATAACTTCCCAGGTGATAACGTATTCGTTGTTATCCTGGTCAACCGCGGGGGCAATATAAGTGTCGCCTTCATCGCTGACGTAAGGGTCTTGAGTGGTCTTTAAGACTTGGCCCTCCCAAGTGATCACCGTTGAGTTGTGGGCGTTAAGTTCGTTGAAGTTTGTCATTTCAATCATCCTTTCGACCTCATCCGGTATCTCCGGCCTGTTGGTATTACGCTGTAGCTGCAACAAAAGCATGCGCCTCATCTTGATTGATGCTGATCTCTTGACCACCTACGATACGGAAGAATCCGCGACGCTTACCATTGTTGTACTCGTATACGCCATCGTTGAGGAAGAAAATTTTGTATCCGTATTGGTCGGTCGTGTCGTTGTTCAAGAACTTCCGGCTGAGCTTGTATACCGGATGGAACCCTACGATTTGAGCGATCCATGTCTTGCACTTGCTGTTTCCGGGCTTTAACTCGACCTCGGCATACTTAGGAGCTTTTGTCTCCTTCCACGCCATGGTAAGAGCCTGGGAGAAGTATTCCTTTACCTTACCACCGAACTTTACTACTGCCGACTTTGCGATCTCCCAAGCTCTTACCATAACGTTTTTCATTTTCATTCGCTCCTTTTGGTTAATGTCTTTCCTTGATATAAATATACCATGATTGGTTGTGTTTAACAACCGAACATTATAGGAACAAAATATAAATAATAGTTAATATTTAGGAGGTATTTTATGAGCAGACCAATTAAGTTCCGAGTGTGGGACGAACAGAATAAGAGGATGCTTGGAAGTGACTGTGTAGATCTTCTGATTGATTTTTCTGGGCGGGTAAACAGCCATGACACAGGCGTTTTAAATGGCTACAACAACACGCCGCAATATCCCATCATGCAATACACCGGAGTACATGACGACACAGAAGAGCAAGCAGAATTGTTTGATGGGGACATTGCCGAGGTTGAGTACGAAGGACAAAAACATATTTGTAAAGTGAAGTATTGCGGGGGCGGATACATGTTTGTTGCAGATAGTCTTCCAGACTCCTATCTATGGCTCTCGGAATTTATAGAATTTGATCGGGAATACTGTTGGGCCGAAGGGACAAAGAAACTCGGGAACATACACGATCACCCTTACTTACTGGAGGCAGCCCAATGAAACCAATCCCACTCAACCAGATCAGCAAAGCATTAGACCTAAGGGCAGCAGGTAATAAGCGGGCAGACGTACCGCTTACCAGCATGATTGAGCATATAGAAATGCGTAATCTCACACTGGCTGAGCAGGAGGCATACAGCAGGTCAATTGCAAAGCTTACTAGGCCAACGGGTGTAAATATCTTCGATTTAAAGGAGGAAGGTAAATGACCTGGCTTAATAATTACGTAACTGTCTCAGATGAACAAAACTTACTCAGGTCATTAACTAATGGTGCCGATAAAAATATATTTATTGAAAAAGGGGCGTATAGAATGAGTGAATATATTAAGGCGAAGAAGAGAATTATGCACTTGTCCTGGAAAAAGAAGAAGAGTCAAAATAAGCGTGGAAAATGATCTGAAAATTGGAGAGCGCCCATGAGCAAATACAGAGCTAAACCCACTGTAGTAGACAATAACCGATTTGATAGCAAAGCAGAGGCCCATTACTACATGTACCTTAAGAGCGAGCAACAGAAGGGTAATATCATTAATCTTGAGCTTCAGCCGGCCTTTACGCTGTTAGATGGCTTCAAAAAGCGTGGGAAGACATATAAAGCGATCAAATACGTAGCTGACTTTAAAGTGACATGGCAAGACGGTACCACGGAGATTATTGATGTAAAAGGCGTCAAGACGCCGGTATACAATCTCAAAAAGTCTCTATTTGAGAGTAAATATCCCGATCTGACCATAAAGGAGGTGAGAATGTGAACATCACATGGACAAGAGAAGTAGTCACAATGTACATCGGCAGAGACGATCAGGGACGCATCAGGAGGTACGAGAGCAGGAGGCCGAAGGACTATGTAGAACCGGTTGCAAAGCCTCGCAAAGGGGAAATAAGGTGTTCTCCAAAAATTAAAATGAAAACAGAAGAAAAACCGAGTAAATAGAAGAAAATTATGTGCTGAACCCCGTAAATGGCATAATTTTGTGGTATAATATAGCTATATAACTGAACATCTGAACAAATATTGAAATATGGAGGCGGACTATGGATCTGCATGCAAAATTGGAAAAGGTTCAATCGGAATTAGCGAGTGAAAGACAACGCGGGGCATTATCGGATCAGGGCAAAATTTACACTCTCGAGCAGCAGGAAAAAGACCTGATGGAGCAGATCCATAAGGCAGAGCACGAACAGCGTGTAGAGACATCGGCTCAAGAAATCTCTTATTTGCTGGATACGATCAGCGCAGAGGGCATGAGTATGCGTGAAATGTGTCAGTCTGAAAGTCATTATCAGGTTCTCCGGATTGAAGTTGAAAGAAAATATGCTGAACAGGCCGGAAAATTTAGCGAAGAGATCGGCGAAATGCAAAAGTCGTACACAGATAAGCTCAGAGCAAGTGAAGACCGTGAGCTGCAGCTACAAAGGCAATTGGATGCACTCCAAGCCGATCATAAAGAAACGGCTGAATTACTCAACTCGGCTAAGTTTGAGCTTGCTGACATGCAGACTAAGCGTGACAACGCATCTATTGCGCTGGAAGAGGCTAGGCGTGAGATTGAGCGCCTCAACAGCCAAGTAGATGATCTGCGCAAGGAAATGGCAGTAGGTGCCCGGAACGCTTACAAAGTCATCGATACAGAAGAGCAGCAGCGTCAGTATACTGAGGCAATGGAAAAGATCAAAAAGGACAAGGAAAACCGTCCAAAGATCTACGATAAAGTGCAGATCGACATGAAGGGCTCCAGGTTTAAGGCCAAGTATGTGGAGACCGGTGAGGAATTCGAATTTTCCTACCTCGAAGAAGGCAAATACAACATCATCCAAGACGAACAAGAGGTGCAACGATTTCGTGCCGAAGCCGAACGTGCTAAAGCGGATCGTACACTGGATGATTCCAGCACTCCAGACAAGGAGGTAACCTTTCAAGTCCCCGCGTTACCAACCTTTCCAGTACCAATGGTTGATGGAGAGCGAACTGGAGAAACACAGGGAGAAGACACTCCGGTCACAAGAAAAGAAGTCACGGAAATGCTCAACCAATTCGCAGCCGAACACGGGCTCGTGAAAGGACAGGTGGCATAAATGGACGAACAAAACCAAATGACGGCAGCTATATGCCACCAAATAGGTCAGCTTTTTAACGGAGAAAGCGAAGATTACCGGTTTGATTTAAAAACCATGGACGCGACTCAATTTTTTACAGCAATGATCAAAGCGAATGCGCACGTATTCAACGAACTGACGGGTGACAATAAGACAGTGCTGGAATTCACGCATTTGGCTAATCATTTGGTGGTACAAGACTTGCTAGAAAAGCAGAAAAACTAGATCAAAACGGCCGATAAGCCATCGAATCGACCGAATAACCCAGCGTAAGCGGGGGCCGTAAATATATCACGAAAGGATGGAGAGATATGTCGGAGGAATTAGAAGCACGATGGGATAAAGCAATTGAACATGCCAGATATATGTTGAAAGAGTATTTAAATATACCCACAGGAGTGTTCGGAGCCACTTATATATCTATAGTCATACAAAGATACGAGTCAGGCGAACGGACGGAAGAACTTCTGAAGGAACTAGAGGAAATTAAGTAAGTATACAAAGCCTCGTTATCACACCAATAGCGAGGCTAATCTTTTAAAAGGGAGGGAAAAGGATGAACCAAAACAAAGTAACAGAGCTTCTCAAAAACTACCGCAGCTACCGGTACGCCATATCTAACGGGATATCACCACACCAACAAGACGACATTTCAGGCATGCCAATGGGTGGAGGATATGGAAGTAGGCCCCCGATGGGATTCGGTGGCAGAGGAACGATTCTGAGTAGCCTAATGGACTACCAACAATACAGGCGTGTAGTATCCCTGATTGACGGAGCTGTGCAAGAGGTGCTGGATGACGAAGAAAACAGCGTGATCGAGCTCAAGTATCTAGCCCGTAACACATTAACACTCGCTCTGATAGCCAAGCGCAAAGGGTTGAGTGAGAAAACTGTCGGGACCATTCACAAGCGTGCTCTTAATAAGCTGACGTTGGCGTTCACTTTTGTGGATGCACCTGAAATCATTAATCTGGATGAAGTTATGGGATTTAAATGACCGGAAATTTACCGATTTTTTACCGACAAATTACCGGAAAAGCCTGCTATATTAATACCATGGGAAAGTTAAAAGGCATGCCAACGTACCCACGATAGAGCGCATCCACGCCGCACTGCGGAAGAGATAGCGCTCTTTTTCGATTCATGATACGATCGGATAAAAGGGGGATGAATCGTGAAAAGAGAGGAACTGGAATCAGAATTCGAACACAGGCTCGGTAGCATACGTGCTGACAATGATCGTATTCAATGGCCGGCAGCGATGATTGAATATCATGGGGAAAAAGGAATTGCGCTAATGGTTGGAGAGAATCTTGCAACTGGCACTTGGCTCAGTGGGGACATTGTTGTTCATTGGGAAAATGGCAAGCACACAATGTTGCCGGATGAGTTTACGTTAATCAAAGAAAACGTTTGGTTACTGATATGATCGAAGCAAGGGAGGGGGAAGCGTGGAACGATTTAGCGTGAATACCAGTCCGGACATCTTAAATAAACTTGGAAGAGAACAGGCCGAGAAGGAAGCTGTAGCCCTGTTCCAAGAGAATATAAGAGAAGCCGGAGAGGATGCAGGGAATTATAAAATGAAGTGTTACATAGATTTGCGTACAGATCATCTGGTTTGTAATGCTGATAAGATAAATTAAGGTCACTCTAACGAGTGGCTTTTTTATTTAACCGAGGTGATCATATGTGGGCTTCAGTCGATCAAATACTAGCAAACTCCGCATATGACTTTTTAGATCCCATGTGCTGGTTAGCACTGGCATGTATGTATAGCTTAAAGGCCATATGGTATGTAGAGGACTACTATAACAATGAAGACGATTAAACAAGGATACACAGACAGAGAGAGGGTGACAGAGGAGTATCCAGAGGGAGAAGACATGCTTTCTAACACTTCGGATAGCTTATCAATCGGAGGCAGCTCGATATTTTACACCAATGATCTATGTAAGGACCTAGCAGTAAGAGACACGAGTTTACATTACTTCGGCACCGATACCGGGGCGATGAAAGAGATGAATCTGATGAACTATAAACTCGGCGGCAAACGAGCCGTGTACGTTTACAATCAGACGGATCAGACTATTAATGTTAACCTTGTGGCCCGTCCGGCGTTTGGATTGACTCCCACAAGCACCATAGCAAACGGTGTCGTGCCAGCTAACGGAGTGCTTCTGTTGGAGGAGTCAACAAAGCCGATGATCAATACACCTGCAGGATCATTATACTTTACAGCTACAGCGACAACCGCACCGACATCAGGTGTGCTTAATGCACGTTTGGTAATAGGTGGTGGACGATAAGGAGGGATGATAGATGGCTAGACCCGGTAAATATGATACGCACGTGAAGCCTAAATTAAATCGGATAGAAGCATGGGCTAGAGATGGCTTAACAGATGAGCAAATTGCTCATAATCTTGGTATTGCAACCTCTACATATTACGATTATAAGGCAAACAACGAGGAGTTCTCGGAGGCTTTAAAAAACGGCAAAGATGATATCGATATCATAGTTGAGAATGCTTTGCTTAAAAAAGCATTAGGGTTTGAATTTGTAGAGGAGACTAGGGAGCCTTTGTACAATCCAGTTACAGGAGAGGCGCTAATGGGTCCAGATGGTAAAGCATTGATTGTAGTGACTAAGGTAGTCAGGAAACAAGCTGCTCCAGATACTACAGCGCAGATATTTTGGCTGAAGAACAGAAGGCCTCAAGCATGGAGAGATAAACAAGAAGTCGATACAACTGTGACTATGAAAAGTAAACTGGAGGATTTCTTTTCGTGATCACGGCAAAGCAGATTGTCGAGAAAAGGAAGGAATTGTGGGAGAGCAAGAAAAGCATTACGCAAGACGGAGAGTTCACACAAGCTGCAGTTGACTACCTGCTTGAAAATGAACATATCCGTATCGAAATTGCGCGCTATCCAGAACGATTAGTCGAAATGTTCTTTGTTATCGTTGATAAGAATCAGGAGACTGTCCCCTTTTTTTTGAATAAAGTTCAGCAAGACTTTGTTGATGATCTGAACCAAGCGATAGACGATTATAACGCTGGGAAACGGCTGCACTTAAACTTCCTGGTGCTTAAAGGTCGGCAGCAGGGTTTCACAACGGTAATAACCGCCTATCAGTTGGCTTGTGCAATCACAAAGCGGAACTTCAGCGGAATTACGATAGCCGACATCAACAACAACACGAATACCATCTTCGAAAAGAAAGCTAAGTTCCCTTACAGTCGATTGCCTGAACCCATCATGCCGACTCAAAAGTACAACAACCGACGCGAGTTTATGTTCGACAGGCTCAACAGTTCCTGGGTGGTTGATACAGCAGGAAACAAGGATGTGGGCCGGTCCAACACAATCAACTTCTTTCATGGGTCAGAGGTAGCTTTCTGGGACAGCATCAGCAGTATTCTAACAGGTTTAGGCGAGGCCTTGACGAAGAACAGCATCAAGATATTGGAGAGCACAGCAAACGGCTACAATGAGTTTAAGGACTTGTGGGACGGTGCTGGCAAGAACACTTGGGAGGCCAAGTTTTATTATTGGTTTGATACTCCCGAATACGAAAATCGTTTTGAGAATGCTGAGATCGAGTGCGACTTTAAGCGAAAGGTACTCAATGAGGAAGGTTCCGGCGATCAAGAGCGAGAGGTAATCAAAAAGATAAAATCACTGCTTAACGAAGTCTTGATCGCTAAGTTCGGCGAGGAATCAGCTTGGAAAAAGGTGTATTGGTACTACCAGAAATGGTCCGGTTACATCGATAAAGAGTTAATCAAGCAAGAGTATCCATGTAACCCGCGAGAAGCTTTCCTGGCTACCGGTCGGTGCGTATTTGATAAAGAAATCATCACAAATAGAATCGAATATCTAACGAATTTGTATAAAGATAACCCGCCGAAACGTGGGTATTTTACGTTTGATTGGAACGATCCTGGTACGAAAGACAAGATTGTTAAAGAGAGCATCAAATGGGTAGACAATTCGCAGGGCTATATCACGATATACGAGGAAGTTCAGCCACGTACCACCTATACGCTTGGAGGAGATACCAAAGGCGAAGGTTCTGATTTTTACTCCGGCGTAGTAATTAATCACATAACCGGGAAAAGAGCTGCTTACCTTCATGCTAACTTAGATCCGGACACATACACGCATCAACTCTTCTGCATGGGTATGCACTACAACAAAGCGCTAATTGGCGTGGAGATTAACTTTGACCGTTATCCAGTTATTGAGCTAGAACGACTAAAATATCCTAAGCAATACGTTCGTGAGAGATATGATACCTATACTCACCAAATCACCAAGATGTTCGGCTGGAAGACGGATGGTAATACACGTCCGTTAATCATAGATAAACAGACTGTACTGTTTAGGGATAACATCGACTTATTCCCTGACATAACAATGTTGGACGAAGGGCTCACATTTGTATATGACAAGAACAATCGCCCCGATGCCCAACCAGGAAAACATGACGATCTTCTTTTTGGTGATATGATCGCAAATGAAATTAGAAGTCAGCAAACAATAATGTCGGATGAAATGACCGTAGACGTCTCCAAGCTGCCGGCTGACCTGCAGGAAGACTGGAACCGAGCGAATCCGGAACAGAAGAAGTATCTGGCTCAGAAGTGGGGGCTAACGAAAGGGGCATAACTCATGGACCTACTGGCTCCATTCAAGAAAGTGGTGAGTAAAGTGAAGGAATTAATCGACCGCGAGAGTGATGAGATCGAGAAGGATGCCAAGCTGCAGAAGTGGAAGAAGAAGTTCGACACAGCGAAGGCTTCGCATAACGTGGACCTGATGGATGAACGCGAATATCTGTACCTTGGTAATCGTGCAGTGGACAAGAACATCAATAGCAAAGATTTACCCACAAAGCACGCCAATAATGTGTATAACATCGTGTTCGAGTTTATCGAGACACAAGTCAACACGCAGATTCCGCAGCCGAGCGTGAAGAGCATGCGAGAAGAGTTTGCAGATCAGGCTCATATGATCGAGGATAGCGTGTCCAATTCACTTAAACGGCTGGACATCGAGGACATCAACGATGCCAATGAGCGCATTACACCCGTACAAGGGTACTCAATCATGGAGCTTGCCTGGAATCCGGACTATAAGCATCAAAGGTACCAAGGTGACTTGGAGCTCCACTCTCGACATCCGAAGCAGCTCATTCCTCAACCAAGGGTGTACAGGCTGCAGAAGATGGACTACTTCTTTGTACTGTCTACCGTCACAGCTGACTATGTAGAGCGCAGGTACGGCAAAGACCTGGACCGTGAGCCCGAACAGTACACCGAAAATACAAGCCTAGCCGGTACAACATCCGTCAGCAATAACAAGGCTTCTGCGAACGGTGATGGTACCGTGACTGAAATAGTCTGCTGGTACAAGGACGAAGACGGCGATATCGGCAAGTTTGTATGGGTCAATGAGACTGTGCTGGAGGACCTGCCGAAGTTCTTCTTCCGGCGCGTCCGGCGCTGTGAAGAGTGCGGGCAGATATCATATGAGGATGTCTGTGAGAGCAAAGTGGATGTAGAAGGACTGGAGTTGGAATGCGGCTCCCAGCGCTTTAAAACGCACATAGAGGACAAGGAAACGTTATATGAGGATAAGATTATAGGCGATGGCACAATGGTTCCTGCGGGTACTGAGGTGCCATATTTTATTCCGCAGATGTATCCTATCGTGATCAGACGTAACGTGCCGCGTAACTTTGATTTTGGTGGTCAGAGTGATGTTGATGTTATTCGTGATCAACAGGACGCCATAAAAAAAGTGGTCACGAAGATGGAAGAAAAGGTTATGCAGTCGGGATCAATTATTAAAATGCCTGAAGATCTAAACGTAACCATTACCAATGTGACATACCAGATTATCAAAGGCACTGTTCAACAGCTAGGAGCTATTGGTTCGGAAGATTTACAAGCTGAAATTGGGCAAGACATGGCGTTTCTCGATAAATTATACGATCATGCTCAATCGACATTGGGAATCACAAACTCCTTTCAAGGCAAGGAAGACAACAGCGCAAAGAGTGGTATTGCCAAGCAAATCCAAGTTCAGCAGGCAAGTGGTCGGCTGCAGTCAAAGCAGTACAACAAGAATGCGGCGTTCAAAGAGCTGTTCGAGTTGATGCTGTACTTCAAGTTGGCTTTCTATGATGAGCCCCGGCCGTACCTGACTAAGGACATTGATGGTAATGACGAGTACAAGGACTTTGACCGGTATAAGTTCCTGATGACGGACGACAACGGGGAACTCTACTACAATACGGACTTTCTATTCTCAGCAGATGTCGGGTCTGGACTGCCCAAAGATCCTATTTTTATGTACAACCAGATCAAAGAGATGCTCGGCATGGGTGCTATTGATAAGCTGCAATACTGGACGATCTTGGAGTCGCTCAACTTCCCGATGGCCAAGCAGATTAAGTCACAGATTGAAGAGCAGATGCAGCAAGAGGCGATGATGATGCAGGGTGCGGAGGCCGGGCAACCAGCGCCTCAGTCACCCGAACAAATACTCGGCAGCCTGAGCCCGGAACAACTGGAGCAGTTTAAATCACTGCCGCCGGAAGAACAGGAAGCGATCCTGCAGCAAGCATTGGGAGGTGCAGCTTAATGCCTCTACGAAATGTCGATAAAAGAAAGAATAACAGGGCATTCCACCGCCGCGTGGGTGCCCTTTCTCTTTGTCCAGTTTACCGGAGAGGTGGTGAAACGAATGAGCAACAGTAAGAGCGGCTACAAGGTACCTAATGCGTCTAGCGCCTTTATTAAAGCGCCTCAAGCATCATCTACAGGCAAGAAGCCGACCGTACGTAAAGGCGGCGATCTGCGCACCAAAGGAAGCAAGTAACACATTCTATATCTCGCTTGGGGACAGCGCAAAAATCCCCTCTAAGGAGGACTTATGACTGACATTGATACAAGCGCAGAAACGATGGAGGTCGCTGAACCATCAATCGAAACAGCGGATAGCGCTGATTATGTAGATACAGAAGTTGATGTCGAGGAAGTACCGGATGCGGATGAGTCAGTAGATGATGAGGCTGAACTGGAGACTCCTGGACGAGACTTCGAAAAGGACCGGGCGTATGCAGAGCTTCGCCGTGCCAAAGAAGACGCCGAGCAAAAGCTTAAAGAGCGTGATAGTTGGGTTGCCCAGCAATTCGGTGAAACACACGGATTACATAATTGGGACGACTATCAGAGGGCGCTTGCAGAGGAAAAGAGACGCCAAGAGTACAGTGAACAGGGCCTTGATTACGATGTGGTAAAGAAAGCCGTTAAAGAAGAACTGGACAGCCATCCCGAGGTTGTAAAATCCAGAGAAGCGAATCAGCGCGCAGCTGTAGAAGCGCAAATAGCCGAATTTAACATGGCATATCCGGAGTACAAGTTATCATTTTCAGAGCCACAAGCTCTCTTTAAGCTCCCTAATGCAGAGCAGATCGCAGAGAAAATCAGACGGGGTTACACCATTGTTGATGCTTTTGAAACAACGAACCGAGAGGCAATCATCGAAAAGCGTACCAGGGCCGCACAACAGGCTGCCAGAAACAATATTAACAGCAAGCAGCACATTAAGTCGTCCGGCGGTTCCGGTGGTGATATTGACGCGTTGAGCGTGCCTGATGATGTGCTAGAGATATACCGCAAAATGAATGCGAAGGATCTCAAGTCCGGAAAGATGAAAGAGTCGGATTTCATTGCCCACTATAAGAAAAGTAACAAGAAATAAGGAGGAAGACAGATGGCATTTATCCCTGTTAAATCATTAGACGGAGCAAGCGATCCATTCGAATATTTGCTTCTAACTGATAACGAAGGTGTGGTGCTCGGCCAGGCTTTGGTGCAAACCAATGGCCGGTTAACCAAAGCAGGCGCTACAGCAACGCCTGAGTTTATCGCACAGAGGACACAAGCAGCTGAGACTACGAGCACGAAGCCGATCCCGGTTACTCGTGTGGACGAGGTGAGGGAGTTCGAGGTTCAGTCTACTGCGACAATCGCACAAACTGATGTGGGATCCAAGGTGACATTGCATACAGACGGACTCCGCGTCACGGCCACGAAAACTAACGGTACATTCCTGATAAGCGCAACAGATGGAGCAACAACAAATTCAAAAGTACGCGGGTATTTCCGGCGATAGGAGGCTAAATATATGGCAGGTGTAGTAATTTCAAAAGCGAGTGGTGTCAATGATTCAGTGTTTGGCAAGTCTCAAGAGCCTCTTAAGCTGTATGTCGAACAACAAATCGAGGCGTTTGAGCAGCATTCCATCATTTCTAATGTGTTTTACGAGGACGACACAAACAATTTCGCAGAAAAGTACGGATATGAAACGTCTCTCGGGGACTTTGAGGCGGTAGGTGAGGGCGGAGCTTATCCGCGTAATACCTTCCAAGAAGGTTTCAGCAAAGTGATCGAACCTGACGAGTGGAAAAACTCCTTTGAAATCACCCAACAGATGGTTGAAGACGGAAAAATCGGCAAAATGCAGCAGCGTGCCGGTCAGTTTACACTTGCTTATAACCGTGGACGCGAGAAGTTCGCTACTGGCATTCTGAATAATGGATCTTCTGCCACAATGGCATTTGGTCCTAATAATAAAATATTCGATATCACTGCGGCTGATAAAAAGCCGTTATTTGCAACGGATCATCCTTCTGTAACTGGAGGATATGGAACGCAATCTAATTATTTTGGACTCCCTTTCTCATACGATGCCCTGGCACTAGTTGAAGAAGCTATGCAAAACTTCCGAGACGACGATGGAAACCTGCTCAATTTGATGCCAGACACAATTATTATCCCGAACAAAGCCCGAATCAAGAAGACTGCATTTGACGCTGTGGGAGCCGATGGCATTCCAAACACCGGGAATAACTCGTTTTCTTACCAGTACGACCGCTGGAACATCATCATCAGCCCATACTTAAACAATGCTAATGGAATCACGGCTGGCACGGATAGTTGGTATATGATGGACAGCACATTTAACCAAAACTATTCCGGTCTTGTATGGCTTGAGCGTCTGGGACTGACGGTAAAATCCTATATTGATGAGAACACGGACAACAACGTATGGAAGGGCCGGGCCCGTTTTGGCGCTGCTCCTAACAACTGGAGAGCAATCGCTAAGGTCGATCCTGGTCTGGGCACGATTCTGACTTAAGGGGTGAGAGAATGGGTTACACCGGATTAGACATTGACGGTAATGTAACGCTGCGTACCGAAACACTCGGCGGCGTGACGCTTGTCAGTGGAGACGTAACATTATCAGCTGATCAGGCAAAAGCCGGCCGCATTGAAGTGACGACTGGGCACGCTACGAACGCTGTGATCGTGCCGAAGGTCGCTGGCAAAATGTATATCGTTAAGAATAATGACGGTACCTTGGTGGCAAGTATCAAGGTGGCTGGAGGCACGGTTGTTTCTGTCGCTGCCGGCAAGACGGCAATCGTACAAGTGAATGGTGCGGGAACACAAGTGGAACGTGTAACACCGGATGCGTAAACAGGCATAGGAGGGCATAATTGCTCTCCTTTTTTATTTTATTAAGGGGGAGAGCTTATGTACTCAAGGGATACAATAAAGGGAAATTTGACCACTCCAGAGCGTGTAATGTTGTGGGAAATGATGCAGACCATGGATCGAATCTTAGATAATTTGGTGGCTTTGAACAAACATAACGAAGAACAAAATCGGGTCCATTCCCGTGAACATAAATCAGAGGACACGAAGCGTCCGGAAGTACTGAAAAGAAAGAGAAGAGGTGCTGTTTAATGGCGAACTATTCCGTATCCAAACATACCGCTGTAACGGTGGGTAGCTCCAGTACAGCCATTAACACAGGCAACTCCACCCGCAGGTACCTATTGCTTGTGAATGACAGCGATGAGGTTATTTACGTCAATCTCGGCGGCACAGCTGCTTTAAACACGGGTCTGAGGATCAACCCGAACGGTGGCAGCTATGAAATGACAGCAGCGCTAGGAAACGTTTATCAGGGCGTGATCAATGCGATCAGTTCAAGTGGTAATAAAGTTTTACTCGTAACCGAGGGTGTTTGACATGGGACTGACGGTTGCTCAAATTATCGAAATGGCTGACCGGAAATATCCAAATGCAAGGTCAGAGGCGGACAAAATATATGATATCAATGATCTAAACAAACGCCTTCATCGCAAATTTAAAATACCTGCAGCAGAGTCCTTTGAAATTTTAGCCGGTCAATCAAGCTATCCTACAGGGATTGATACAGAGAAGTTTATAAGCATAGTTGTTGATGGACGAGAATATCGACATAAGCAGTTAATGGCCTCTTCGTCATGGGCAAGTCGATATTATACGAATCTGGGTGGCTTTACAATTCTTCATCCTACTCCGGACATAGACAGTACCATGACCATTTACCATTACGGAACTCCTCAAGTAATAAGTAAGACCAGTGACATTCCTTCCTTACACGAAGACTACCATATGATCTTTGTTTACTACCTCTGTAAGCAGGCTGCAGAAGAACAAAGGGACGATATAGGCAATGTATTCATTGGGGATTACATCGATCTGGAGAAGGATATCATGACGGAGTTTCAGGATCCAGAAGTCATAACAATTACGAACGAATCGGGGTGGTGATATGGGGCAAAACGTTGCAGAACAAATGCAATTAGGATTTAATTCAATCTTGAATTATCGCGCTTGGAATGAAGTTACGCATATTGTTAGTACCTATGGAATTTACCCCGGACCAGATGTAACCGTCAAGCTGCAGGAGTTGGTTAACAAAGCAATCGCAGAGGGTAGGAAAGCTATCTTTTTCCCACGCGGCGATTACTATGTAACCTCACTTGTTAATGCGGAAAAGGTAGTGTTTTTTGGCGATAACGCGAGGTTTGTCGGAGGGTATTCCGGTATTATCCAGCAATTAGGGAATGTGCTGAGTTACTTAAAAACCACAGGAAACATCTCGTTATTTGTCGCGCCGACTGGTAGCAATTCTAATGACGGGTTATCCTCGGGAACAGCACTAAAATCTTTTAATGTGGCCGTTTCGCGGTTGCCTCAGATTATAAATCATGTTGTGACTATTAATGTCGCTCCTGGACTATATGACGAAGATTTTTCTTTAGGCGGTTTTACAGGTTCGGGTGTCATAAGGGTTCTTGGCGCCGGGAGCTTAACTGAATCAACGAATTATAAAATTAGGTCGTTTGGTGTCGCCAACTGTTTAACTCCAGCATATATAAGGGGATTTGAAGCGACCATAACAGAAAAAAATGCATTTTTGTTTGATAATTCCTATCGATTCCAGTTAGATATTTGTAGGCACGTGATTACAGCCACCATACAAGGTGCTACGGCCAAGTCGGCTATGGGGGTGATTAGCGGCTGTGAATTTTCAGGGAAATATGCCGCGATTGCTTCGGAGATCAATTCGAAAATATATTCAACCAATAACTCGGGAAGTGGAAACACTTTTGGTCTACTTGCCATTGAAGGCGGCACAATATCAAAATATCTATCACAGCCAACAGGTGGCAATGATGCAACATTTGGGGGAGGAGTCATCCGATGATCGGAATCCTATACAATAAGTCCGATAATGTGATTATTGCAATCGTAGAAAACGTAGTCTCTCATTCAGATATTGAGATTATCGGTGTTAATAGCACGATCCAAAACATCGATTTATCGCTTACGGATTATGTGTTAAAAGAGGCGACACAACAGGTCGTGGGAGAGGTCCTGGCAGACATGAGTGACTTGAGACTACAGTTACCTCCAACCTATGAAAAGAGGTTGGAGATGGTAGAACAGATGATGATGACACTCATTCAAGTTTAGGGGTGAACGATATGAAGGTATTTTATGACTTTCTGCGAGGGCAGTGGCTGCTAGGGCAGATAGAGGAAACGAACATCCAGAATGCTTTGACAAAAGGGTACCTCACTCAACAAGAGGCACAAATGATACTCGATCTGCCTAGAAGGGATCAGACAATGACATGAGGCCTTTACCACCAATACGTAATAAGCCGGCCATCATTCAGCGAGAGTTTAAGGGCGAGAGTAGATTAGATGCTCTTTCCATATCACCTCAATTTGCAACCGAAACAAAGAATCTAACCTCGGCGCTATATCCGGCTTTGTCGGTGCGTCCGGGGTTTTCTGTTTTAGATACTGCAATCGGATCCAAAGTGCTTGGATTAGGCGTTTGGAAAGACACTGAGCTGCATGCAGTATTTAGTGATGGCACATGGCGTAAATGGATCGGCTCGACTTGGAGCGCTCCATTGGTATCCGGGCTAGATGTATCAGTGATGTGGTCCTTCACCAATGTTAAAGCCAACCTGTCGGACGTTCATCTGGTTGGGACGAACGGCAAAGATGGAGTAAAAGCATATAACGGCAGCTCGGTTTCGAATCTGGGGAATCCAGTTGGGAAATTAAATTTTGTTGAGCAATACTATGATCGCTTGTGGGCTGCTGTTAATAACACCCTTCATGCTACCGCGGGTGGCAGTGCTGACAAATGGCAGTTGTTTAATGGAGACGATGAAGACTCTTATTTCATTGGCATTGATACACCAGATGGCGAGATGATCACGGCTGTTAAAGCTGGCATCGGACATGTCACCATCTTCAAACAGAGCAGCATGCATGAGATGTTCGGAGCTATGGTATCTACCTTTCGAGTCCAACCGGTTACGTTTGATACCGGGGCCATCAATAACCGTTGTGTCGTCACAATCAACGGTGTTATGTATATTCTTGATCGTAAAGGGATCTATGAGTATATGGGAGGTTCGGCGCCGCGCAAACAATTTTCCGCACCTGTGCAATGGTATGTGGACCATATAAACGTTGAGGCCCGGGATACTTGCTCACTTGGCACGGATGGAAAGAAACTATTTGTGTCTATACCAATCGGCAATAGCCTGTTCCCGAACGTAATCCTGGAGTATGATCCGACAAAGGATATCTGGTTCACTTGGCGAGACATCCAGCCGACTTGCTTCGCTACCATGGGCGGTGTGCTTTATGTAGGAGATCATAACGGTCGTGTGCTGAAACTTGGAGGTGCCGCCGATAACGCTTCGCCTGTTGCGTCTACATGGGTTTCTAAGGCGTTTACCGCCCCGTCCATGTCACAGTGCATCCGGTGGTTGAAAGCTTGGATTACGGCCAGTATACCGCCGGGTGGCACGATGAAAGTCTACATGAGCAAGCAAGTAACCGGGGATGATGATTGGGTGCTTGTCCAAGACATACCTTCCGGTTGGCTCAGCAGCCGGCCTATCTATATCCGGTCCAATGTGGCGGTTAATGCGCGGTACATACGGCTAAAGATTGAATGTACCGGACCGGTAACGATACACGAAATAGCAAGGGAAGAAGATTATTTACCATTAAGGTAGGAGGGTCACATGGGAAATCTTAATTTGCCACGGGTAGAACCGGGAATGACTCCAGAACAACTAGGTAACCTTGTTGGATTAATAGCGAAAGAAGTTAATTACCTTATGGATGGCATGATCGGTAATGAAAACATTCGTGCGAAATCAATACAAGCCGATCGGATCGATGTCAAAGAACTCTCTGCATTTACTGCGGACATTGGTCACATAACTGCTGGATTGATCGAAGGTATCGTGATTAAAGCGAGTCAGTTTGTGGGTGGGACAATCAACATTCAAACAGATGCCACAATCGGAAATAATGTATACCTCGGCAATCAACTGGACGGAAACATAAAATCAATTAGATTTTCGAACTCTCCCGGGTCTGCTGCATATATCCGGTATCTATCAGGGGATATTTCAATTAACGCTGACGGTTTTATAGCATTAAACATAGGCAGTCCCCAGGGGTTAGTGGTCAATAATATTATTTTTGCGGAGGATGTAAGAATAGGTGGTCAGTCTGTTTTAAACAGGTTGAATAACTTGGAGAACAGAGTAGCCCAGCTGGAAAGCAGGCCCTTTTATCCACCTCCGTCACCTTGAGAAATACTGGGATAAATGGTACTGTGGTTCTATTAAATTTTACAGTGGCGGTGCCAATATGACAGTCGAACAAATATTATTTAAAGTCTTTATGATGATTTCCATGTACAGTTCGCCAGAAACGATTGTGACCCAACAAGATAATGTAATTATGCTTAACGGGGGTCACTGGAAGCAGAAGATGACGGTTGTATTTACATCATCCATCAGCACTGAGAATCCAATTCCGGAATTAACTTATGAAGTGATTACGGAAGACATAGCATCTGCAACCACAGTAACAAAATAAAAAGAGCTCTCACCATTAGGTGGGGGCTCTTATAATTAGGAGATGATATAATGGAAACAGAGACAGTAAGTATAGTAAATGAGACAATCGCTAAAACCTGTGAATGGGTACAGCTGGTAGTAGAAAGAAAAACCTCCAGCCAAGAACTGCATATTCTGCCGGAGGTTATAAACGGACTTGCAAACTTAATACAGGCAACTACGTCTCGTCACAACCTTTAACCACACCTTTTAAAATAGTTTGATACACGTTAACGACTTGATCAGCAAGATATTTGTTACCGTTATTTTCATTGATGGGTGGAATGATATTAATATTCGGTAAAACAGCAAGAGTTAGTTCTTTAGCAATTTCAAGTTCAATAGTTGTAGCCATGTTTTTACACCCCCTCTCATAAATATAAATATTACCAGAGTAGGGATATTTGAGAAAGATGAAGTATTGTAAATACTTGTAACCATGTGATAAAATTAATGCAACAAGTGTAAACTAAAGTAAGACGGGTCGCAACCCCGTCTCCTGACAACGAGAGATTAACCAGGCAGCATTTCTCAGGTAATGCAGAAGAGAAAACCCGCCTTAGGCGGCTAACCTATTTGCGGTGGGTTTTTCTCTTGCTACGCTTACGAATCCAGCGGTAGAGCTTCCGAACGCCAAACACAATGCTCAGCAAGGAAGCAAGTACCTTCAGGATGTCGCCAATCGTTTCAAGAGTGACCAAGTCGCATCACCTCCTTTCGTAAGGAGGTAGGTGCTGCTGGTCGCCCACCCGTGTCAGTGAAATTATTATATCAGAAATTGGAAGAGTCTAGTAGATGCTAGGCTCTTTTTGTTATTCGGAGGTCGAGGTATTTGCAGGTTATTTTCTCTTCCCATGCTAGGTCAAGGTGCAAGCAACAGAAGGTGGACATTGAAGAATTACGAAATGAATTGAAGATACTGCCGAGTATTAACGGAAGAGTAAGGTGGGTTTGCAAGAACAAAAACGTTGTAATTCTGGACGTTAAAGATAAAAACGTTGCAATAGTAATCACTGTGATTTCTTCATGGAAATTCAAGGAATCGAAAAAGGGTTATCGAACAAAACGTCATTAAGGAGGATGAACATGGCCTATCAATACCGCAAACCGGTTGACGATGATGTTCCTTATGAACAAAGGCTTATTAACTACTCGCAAAATAAAGATGGTGGCAAAACTGAGTACCAACGTGCGATGGAAGTGTTTAATGCAGCTAGTTCACTTGGTGACACGGATAGAGCAGCTGGGGCCAAGAAATGGATGGGACAAATTGATGTAGCAACGGGTGGATACGCTTCTAAAACAAATGATTTCACCGCTGAAAGAAACAATGCCCTTCAACAATGGGTTGATATAGCCAGACAGAAACCTACGCAGGTTACGGCGCCAAAACCATTCTCGTATGACCAGAACACCGATCCATACTACCAAAATGCATTGAGGCAAGCGCGCACTAACATAGCGACTGAGCAAAACAATACCATGGCCAAGCTCCGCGGCAGCGGACAAGGTAACTCATCGCTGTCAGAAACACTTTCACATCAAATAGCAAATAAGCAAATGGAACGAGTGGATACTCAGATCCTGCCACAACTCATTGACCAAGCATATACACGGAATCAGGATCAGAATAAATGGGACTTCGATATCAACAAAGAAAACTATAACCGGGATAACGAATACAAGAGCGCACTGGCAAGTGTTCTATCTACTTATAACAACCTTGGGCAGCAAGAGTTCCAAAATAACATAGCTGAATCAGCGCTAACCGGTAAGTACGGCGGTGAGAACACCATGGATACACGCGTCAAGAATATGGACATGTTGTTTAATTTCATGGATCGCACAGGCAATATCGGTACACCCGTAGATGATTGGATGAACTTAGGCAGGCAACCTTCATTAGGGCGCACGATGCAGGGACAGGCACAGGATCACAACCAAAAAATAACGACATCTGCTTTAACGGGTTACCTAGATAATCTCCCAACATTAGAACGTGAGAAATTTGCAGAGAATGTTAAGCAATTTGGGGTAGAAGCTGCTATGAGACAACTGGAAATGGCTGCAAATGACAGTTATAGAGCATCGCAACTCGGACTTTCGATGGATGGCCTGGTACTGGATCGCGAAAAATTCAGTTGGTCAAAAGATGTGAACAATCCAGACAACCAATTCAGATTGGCCCAGTTAGATGAGTTGAAAAACAAAGGGCAGCAGCAAATAACGGCAGAAGACTATGCAAGTTATCTAGATAAGGCAGTCACTAAAGATGATGAAGGAAATGTAATCACTCCTAAAGAGCAATTAGAGTTGATGATTCTTGGAGGAGGGTTATCCGACAAAGAAAATGCCAAACTGTTTGCTAGATATAAATTGGATATGACCGAAGAACAGAAGAGACTACTAGATACACCGGGAAACTGACATCCCCCGGGGCTAGTGGAATTCCACAGGCATACCGGGGGTATTATTCTAACGCTGCCTCTCAAACCGGATTAGATATCGGTTTGTTGGGTGCGGTATCAAAGGCAGAGTCTTCTTTTAATCCCAAAGCCAAAAGTCCAGTAGGCGCAATGGGTCTTATGCAACTGATGCCAGCAACAGCTAAAGAATTAGGAGTGGATCCAAACGATCCTGCACAGAACGTTATGGGTGGAGCTAAGTACCTAGCATCCATGATTGGTAAATACGGAGATGAACGTTTGGGAATTGCTGCATATAATGCGGGTCCAGGCAATGTCAATAAAGCGATAAAAAAGGCCGGCTCCCGTGACTGGAATACGGTGTCTAAGTATCTACCGAAGGAAACACAGAATTATGTTCCAAAAGTTATGAAAAACTGGGGGAGGTGAGTGGATTGGCTTCACTCTTTGACGAAAATCGTAAAAGGTTAGGGATCAGCAATGGAGGCTCTCCACAAACCAACGGGAAAAGTCTGTTCGATGAAAATCGTATGAGACTTGGAATAATCGAAGACACTCGCCCCTCATTCTCTGAGAAAGCAGCCAACGCGCTTACGCAGGTTGGTAGTAAGATCGGTCAACTAGGCATATCAGCCGGTTATAAGCCGCCAACCTATGACCCTATGAGCGTGGTCAATTCGAAGAGTTTATACAAGGATATTCCCGTTTCTCCTGTTGATCTTCAGCGCACTAGAACGCAACAAGCGATCAATAATGATCCGAGTAACTCCTTCTTGAAAGCTATTAAAGACAACACGGTTGATCTTTATGCTCAAGGAATGGACAGCCTCTTATATAACACGACACCCGGCAAGGTAATTCAAAACTTCAACCAAGGTGCATCCTCTGTGATGGGTGCGCCTATACCTGTACCGGCTCAATCAACTGGCAGTAAAGTCGGGGATATGGCCGCTCAAATAGCCGGTGGTCTCGGAGGTTTCTTTGTAAATCCCGGACAGATAGAAATGAACGTGGGTAAGACTTTTTTTAGCGGACCCATGCTTGGATCCGCATTAAATAAGACAACTCAGAAATTAGGGGCACCAACTTTAACAGGCATTCCCCGATTAGCAGCTCAAGAAGCACTAGGATCGGCTGCCTATGCGGTACCAAGAACGTTGATGACCGGTGGAGATTTTAATGGGGATATGCTTGAGAATGTACTCTTTGAAGGCGCGGTCGGTGCAGCTGGTGGTGCAGCTTTAGGCGGTATTGGATCAGGGATAAAGGCTCTCAGAAAAGGTAGTGTTCCTAAACTACAAGAGTTACCGCCTGCCGCAGTTGCAAGGCAAGAACTACCTATGTCCTCAGTGGCATTGGAGCAACCTTCGCTAGCCCCATTGAGCGCTTTGCCTGAACCCTCAGTTTCTGGCCAGAGGTTCAAAATGCCTAGCTTGGATGAACTAACTCGGTCAACCGATGATCCTGTACCTAGCCTTTACAATAAAGAATTACCGAAAGCGGAAGCACAGATTATTGGCCCAGAAATTAAACCATTAAAGGAACGTGGCACATTTAGAACATTAACCCAGTCACCTAAAGCTACAGAAACATTCAAAGAGGGCGCAGAGCAGTTCAGACACTACGAGCCAACTACTAATGCTTCAGCGGTGGCAAAGGCGAATGAGCGCGTCTTAGACCTTGATAAAACATCAAGGGAATTGCTGACCCAGACCACTCGCTTTAGTGATGTAGATGTCACTACTGCTTATCGTCTGATTGATGAATATCAATCAAAAGGAATGACTGATAGAGCTATTTTAGTTGCAGAGAAATTAGCTGAACAGCTAACTAAAACCGGGCAGGCCCTTCAAGCCGCAAGTTTGTACGATAAACTCACACCACAAGGTGCTCTTGTTTACGCAGAAGGTCTGGCTATAAATATTAGTAAAAGATTACGACCGGGTAAAGAGGTAAAAATCACTCCAGAAATGGCTGATCAAATCGAAGGTTTAGCAGGTACTGTTCAGAAAATGAAGGGGAATAGTAGCGCGTCTGCAAATGTGATGGACATACTAGGGAAATATCGTGCAGGTCAAAAGGTAAGCGATGAAGAAGCTACTGCGATCCGGCAGTTTGTACAAGACGCGAAATCATTTGTCTCGACCAAGACTAAGCAACCTCGTACGGCTAAGCCCCCTAAAGAGCTGTCTGACAAGCGCGTGAAGGATAAAGTGGTGAGTTTCCTTGAAGCGCAAGAACAGGCGGCGAAGGAGCGTTTGAGAGCCAAAGGGATTCAAATCTCATCAGGTATTGACCCTGAAATCGTGCTGAACTATGCAATTATTGGAGCCTCCAAGATGGCAAAGGGAACAGTGAAATTTGCTGATTGGTCCACCGCAATGGTGAAGGAATTCGGTGAGGCAATACGGCCGAAGCTTGTGGAAATTTACGAGAAGGCACAAGAGCAACTTAGCATGAGCAGCAAAAGAATCAAGGAAGAAACAATATCGGAAGCAGAGAAAATTGCAGATCGGTTCGTCAAGAATCGAGACTTAACCCCTGAACAGGTCACGGAGATCGAGGAACTTGCAAAAAGGGTATCGGGTCTATCGGGCGAGGCTAAAACAATGGCGAGTCAGGATCTTCAAGCGGTTCTTAATTCTTTAGAGAGATCTGGATTACTAAAAAAGATAGATACAACTCAGACAATCGGGCAGCTATTAAATCCTAAAACGCTTGTTCGGAATATCATCGGAAACGAAATTTTCTATCGTCTTGAGCGAATAAACCGTACAGTATCAGTGCCGGTCGACTGGGCAACCTCTACAATCACCGGGAAGGATCGAACCATCACGATAGCAAAAGGTGGTTGGGAGAACTGGTTTGCTCCCACGAAAGATTATTTTAAAGGTTTGAACGTTGGTGTTAAAGCCGGATGGAAGGGTGTGAACCCGGAAGGATTAACGACCGCCTATGATCTTAATGGTAAGACGTTCCATAGCAAGTTAAACCCTCTCACATACTTAGAGAAAACGCTAGGAGCAGCTCTGAAAGGGTTTGACTACGCCGCATACAATCGGGCTGTTAACCAACGTTTACGCGAAATGGCACATTTGGACGGGATGAATAAAGGTCTCAAGGGAAGTGCCTTAAAACAGCATTCTGAGCGATATATGATGAACATTGATAATAACGTTAAGGCCATCGCTGACGAGTATGGCAAGTATGTTACATTACAGGATGATAGTTTAATTGCCCAAGGGCTACAAGGGACGAAGAGATTACTGAATTTGAGACAAGATTTTGGTATTGGATCATTGGTTTTGAAATACCCAAAAACACCGGGTAACATTATCACCCGAGCTCTTGAATATTCTCCTGCCGGATTCTTAAAAGCCGCCTATGAATTAGCAGAACCCTTTCTGAAGAAAGGTAGTATAAAGACTCGGGAAGATGTGATCCTAACCACTATGAGGGCTTTTGTGGGGACCGGAATGACTGGATTGGGTTATTATCTGGCAGATACCGGAATAATTACCGGTGCATCTGACAAAGATCGAGATGTACGGGAACTTGAACGTCAGGCAGGGCAGGGGCAATATCAGATTAACGGAAGCGCCCTGCAGCGGTGGTCGAAAGAGCTTGTTTCTGGAAACTTTAAATCAATGAAAGAAGCCGCGAATTTACGTGAAGGCGACACGCTGTTCAACTATGATTGGGCCCAACCTGTAGCGATGACTCTTTCAGCCGGTGCTAATATAGCTGAATCTTCAAATGATGGAAAGAAAGCCACAGACGCAGCTAATGGCGCTCTCAGTACAGCTTACGATTCCCTAACTGGAGGGTTGAATACGATTGGTGAACAATCAGTTCTAAAGGGATTAAAAGACGCATTTGCAACCTCGTATGGGGAAGAAAATTCAGTACGTAAATTCGTTGATAACGTTGCAACCAATGCGCCTGCGTCATTCGTTCCTACAGCTCTCAACCAGATCAATCAATTACGCGATAACACAAAACGTGAGACGTATGATCCGAGCAAGCTTCAACTGGCACTTAATAAGGTCAAAGCAAAGATTCCGGGTCTATCTGACAAGCTTCCACAATCGATTGATACTCTAGGTAAAGGAAAGACTATTATGCAAGACAATAGCTTATTCAACGTCTTCCTGAACCCTGCATTTACGAATAAATATCAGGTATCACCAGAGGCGAAGAAAGTGGTGGACCTGCTTAATGCCACAGGAGACAAGCGTATTGCGCCGCGGGTCGTAGACAAAACCATCAGCGGTACAGATAGAACGACCAAAGAGCCCAAGAAAATAAAACTGAGTCCAGATCAATTTGTTAAGTACCAAAAAACAGTCGGGGACGAGGCAGCGCGCCTGATCGCTAAAATACCAGACACAAAGAGCAATGATGCAAAGGTGAAGTCAATGATCAATGCTCTAACCAAGGCCGGTGAGAAGGGTCGTAAAGAGCTGAAAAAAGAACTCAATCTAAAGTAAGAGAGCCGATCATCCGATCGGTTCTTTCTATTATAAAGGAGTTGGTCCCCATTGCTTCTCGAACCAATGGAAAAGGCGGTAGAAGAGGAAACGTACCGGATCATACGCGAACTGTACGGACCAGAGATAGCGAGTCAGCTGCTGTACGCATATGGCGATTTGACGACATGCTGCGATCAGGTAGCGATGAGCTCCAAAGGGTGCTTGAAATCATCACCGGCGGTATAGCGCCGGGAGGGAGAGTGGAGTAATGAGTAAATGGATTGATCCAAAATTTATTACGGTGATCGCTTCGGTGATTGCTGTATATTTGAACAAAATATTCGGATGGCATATTTCCATCGATAAACTTGTTGCTTCTATTTTTATTGTCGGAAACTTTTTGGTCATGCAGATTATTATAGACATTCAAAAAATGAAGAACGGTGAGAAAATCACCTTCAATAGCACAAAGTTTTTCACGGCAGCTATTGCCTGTTTGATTCTCTTCTTTTCTGAGTACCTCGGCATTCCCATTGACGAGCAAGAAGTCATGGTTATAGCCGGTCTAGTCATGGCCTATATCACCGCTAAAGGGGCGAAAGACGTTTCATTTCAGAAACAAAAAGCAGCTGATATTCAAGCTGAAGGAAATGCTGTCCAGGAGGCTGCACACATTACATCAGAAGATGTATCCTCCTTGACGCAGGCTGAGATTTACGAAAGGGCCGGACGGGTCCATACCAAAATGACGGAGTATGCCAATCTATTGCAAAACGGAAATGAAGTTCAGTCCGAGGAGGCTGCGCGCCGGTATGTCATGGTGGACAAGATTCTGAGCGAAATGAAACCTATAGAAAGAGAGGTGAGATAAATGAAGATTATGCTGGACGCCGGCCACGGACCGGAGACTCCGGGAAAGCAAACGCCCGATGGGTTGATGAAAGAATACCAGTTTAACCGAGCAGTAGCCAATCATCTGGCACCCATCTTACGTGAGTACAAGAGTGTGGAGCTGCAGACTGTTCACTCTGACGCCCGGGACGTGCCCCTGCGGGAACGTACCGATCAAGCCAACAGGTGGGGTGCAGATCTCTATGTATCGATCCATGCTAATGCAGCAGGGGGCCAGTGGAGCGATGCTCAAGGGATTGAAACGTTTGTCTATACCACTAACCCTTCGGGCTCCCGAGCCATCGCGGAAGCTGTACAGGCCGAACTGGTCATCGCTACCGGGCGCCGTAACCGTGGCGTGAAGCTCGGCGATCTGCATGTGCTCAGGGAGACAAATATGGATGCAATCCTGATCGAATGCGGGTTTATGACTAATCGGCAGGAAGCCGAGCTGCTGAAGGATGATTCGTACCGCCGTATCTGCGCCGGTGCAATCGCGAATGCCATCATTAAACACTATGGGCTGAAGCCCAAAAAGGAGGCTGTAAAGGTGGATAACTGGAGGATCGAAATGGGGAATAAGGCGATTGATAATCTGGCGGCTAAAGGCAAGCTGGAGAGTCCTGAACTGTGGAAGATGCGCCTTAAGAACGGAGAAATGGAAAGAGAGCTGCCTTGGCTGCTATTTGCCTTGATTGACCGTGTAACGGATTAACGTTCTTCCCTGCCGATACTTGGCAGGGATTTTTTTGTTTACTCCTGACCTTTTCCGCTTATAATAAGAACAGATGTTCTTTTGATGGGAGCGAGATTATGGATGAGAAAAGAATGATGGAAGGCACTCGAACGCTTACGCCGAAGGATCGTGCTGCTTTTATAAAGACGAGGGTCGACGAACCGAAGAGTAAAAGCCCGATGCCTACATTAGAAGAGCTGGTCCTTATCCGCACTCTGACGATACTTCCGATGATTCTGACAATCACGGAGAACAGCCTGCGCAAGATCGACGTTACCGAAAACACTTTAAACAAGCTATACAAGATGGTTACAAACCAATTGATTAACCGGATCATAGCGGATATACAGTCCACCAAAAAAGAGCTGCGTGAAGCTGGGATTAAAGTTTATGAGGATGAAACGGCTGATAATAATCTGCGGGTTAAGTTCATTTGCCGGGGATACCATGATGATGTTACTTTTACGCGTGATGTGATTAAATCGGAGATTGTCGTTAAGTTACAGAAGTATATTGTAGAGTTCTACAAATGAAACGAAAAAAGGACCGCGGGATGCTTTCCCATGGTCCTTTTCTTCAACCGGTTCTTCCGGATTTATCTAAATATAGCACACAAACCCATAATAGTCTACAGTAAAATTCGAATTGATACTTGATCGCAAAAATGAACTATATATTAAACTATATACTAGTTTATCAACGGGACACGCCAATACCAGTCAGGACATGCTCATCCGGCTTGAAACGATGGTACTGAGCGGGGCAAATTTGCCGGTGGAAGTAATCCGCAAGCAGATCTCGTCCGCAATTGACATTATGGTTCATCTGACGCGTATGCGGGACAAATCTCGTAAAATAACCGAAATTAGCGAAATAGCCGGGCTGAGTGAAGGAGAAGTGATTCTGAATCCGCTTTTCGTTTTTGATGACCGCGGAGAGGATGAAGCCGGCAAAGTTAACGGTGAATTGATTTACACGGGCAATCCGCTGATCAACGACTGGAAATGCCGCATGGCAGGAGTGCGTACGCCTGCTTGGCTTCGGATTGGGAAGGGGGCATCCTCATGAAAATCATCACCGCTGCAGCTTTAATCGGTTTCGGGATTTGGCTGATATTTTATATCGCTGATAAAAAGAAGAAGCTCAGTGAATTTGGGACCTTAGAAGAACGAACACATGTCCAGCCACAGGAAGCGGCTAACGAAAGGATGAGCATTTCCATTAGAAGCCGACTTATAAACTTTGGCCGCAGCAAGCATGAACTGCTTCCAGAAGAATCATCGAAGCTTGCACGAAGTGCTGCGGTAAGAAACAATCTGACTGATTACAATGTGTACCAAATGTCACCTAAAGAACAAGCTTTCACAATTGGAATTACGGGACTCGTATTTGCAGGAGTAAGTTTTATTTTTTATAAGCAGCTGCTGTTGTCCCTTGCAGGTCTGCTATTGGGATTACTTATGCCCCGATTCCGGCGAATTCGGCTTATGCATCTGAGAAAGGAGAGGCTTAACCAACAGTTCAAGCAAGCTCTTTACTGCATGTCCACCTCATTGTCGGCAGGAAGATCAGTAGAAAGCTCTTTTCGTGAAACCTGGAAAGATTTGAAGCTGCTTTATCCCGATCCCAATTGCCTGATCGTTCTTGAGTTCGAAATCATCGTTCGTAGACTCGATAACGGGGAACCTATTGAGAAGGCGGTTGCAGATTTTGCATGCAGAGCCGGCACAGAAGATATCTCCAATTTCGCTGATGTGTTTATTACTTGCAAGCGCACAGGAGGAAACCTAGTAGAAGTTATCCGGCGCACCGCCGCAATTATTGGAGATAAGCTTGAGATTGTGCAGGATATTTCTGTACTCGTTGCCCAGAAAAGATTCGAGTCCCGCATTTTACTGGCGGCTCCTATTGCCATGGTAGCGGTTCTGAGCTTCAGTTCACCCGATTATATGGCTCCGTTATACAGCGGCATCGGTCCATTGATCATGACGGGTGGCTTGCTTGTTCTAGCCGCATGCTTTTGGCTTATTACCAAAATCATGGATATAAAGGTGTGAATATATGCTCCTGCTTGTATTACTGGCTATGGCATCAGGGCTGGCTCTCATTGTCCTGCAGGTAGCCGGACGACTTAGATATGCCGCTGCTCAAGGTGAACGTTCTTATCCCCTCCGCTTTCCATGGCTTGCCCCCGCAGGTTTGTATGCGGTAGAGAAGGGTAGGGTGATGGAGCGTTTTCCGGAAGCGGCCGCCCGTATTATGCAGCGAATCTCGGCCTTGCACGGGTTTAAGGATACTCTAGTGCATGCCAAATCTGCGATTGGGGACATGATTCTGTCCGCGCTATTTGTTCTTCTGGGATGCAGTATTCTCGGTCTGGCGGCCGGCGGGGATCCAGCGGTTGCTCTGCTTGGTATATTAGGAGCATGCTTGACGCCGGTAATCTTGATCAATCAGATGGACCAGAGAGTCAAAAAACGCAAACGCGACATTATTATGGAGCTTCCGGAAGTGCTCAGTAAAATGATTCTGCTCATTAATGCCGGAGAAACCGTTCAAAAAGCACTTAGCCGCTGCGTAGACAGCAGTCGCCTTACCACATCTGCCTTACAAGTGGAGCTAGTTCAAGCCGCCCGTGAACTTGAAATGAATGCATCCTTGCCTAAAGTGCTGGAGGATCTGAATAAACGCTGTGCCATGCAGGAAATTGCGCTCTTTACGACGACAATTCTGCTCAATTACAGACGCGGAGGCGATGATTTTCTAGTGGCTTTACGCTCACTGTCCAAGGAACTATGGGACCGACGAAAAGCGGAATCCCGGAAACTGGGAGAAGAAGCATCCTCCAAGCTTGTCATTCCGATGGTGCTCATTTTCGTAGTTGTAATGGTAGTCGTAGCGGCTCCGGCGATGTTGTCTATGAACAGCAGCTAAGAGATGAATTCTTGAGCTATGTAATTCAACTTATTTTATACATGATGGAGGAAAGTGAATATGAAACCATGGTTATTGAAATTTTGGAATGACGAGGAAGGTCTTGGCACGCTGGAGATTTTATTGATCGTCGCCGTGCTGATTGCGATTGCGGTAATCTTCAGGAAATGGATCATCAAATGGTTCAATGATCTGATTGGCAAAGCCGGTGAAAGCTTTGATAAAACGGGAACTGATACTGAAATTAAATCTCCGACATGATTGCTTCGTATTCGATAAGAGCTAGATTTGAAGTGCTAATAAAAGAAGATCGCGGGAATTTCACGTTAGAAGCAACTCTGATCTTTCCGTTTATTCTGATTTCGACTCTAGCCCTGATTGTATTCGGTCTTTATGTGTACAATCAGGTGGTCATTCATCAGACGGCGGGTATTGCCTCTGAACGAGCGTCCTTTGTATGGGATAACAGCTTCAAGGACCCGCTAACAGGAGCTTTTGTGCCGGGCAGACAGGATGGCCTTTACTGGCGGTTAACGCAGGATGCTGCTCTTGGCATTTTTGGCTATGGAGGCGCTGACTCTACCATTGAAGTTCCCGGAGGATCTGGGGGAAGCGGACCTGCCGGTAAATTATCCAGAACGGCATCGCTGCTGCCAGAAGGCGTCAAAGGGAAGATGACTTATGCTAACCGGATCTGGGCACGCATCATATCTGCCGACCTGGAAGAATCATTCAAGATCCGGTCATTTCTGCCGGGCAGAATTATTCGCGAGAAAGTCGATGGGCAGGGTGCGTCCCATGTTGTAGATCCTGTTGAGCTGATCCGGACCGTTGATCTAACCCGGACGTATGTGCCTGCTCTTAAGAATCGGATTTCAGCTGCAAGGGCTAAGGAAGTGCTTGTTGAGCCTGGAGCCGTACAAATTCCCGATCAAGGCGTTCTAAGCAGCGAGGCTCAAGCCAGGGCTTACATAAAGAAGCTGGTCAGCGGTACGGAGAAACCCATCACAACAGCAGAAGGAGAAGTAAGAAATGTCGACGCCCTTGATGCAAGCGGAACGGCACATCAAGCGTATTATACGTTTACAGATAAAGGACTGCGCGAGCAGATGAAAAAGGATATTTCATTAAAAAATACAGGCACCGAAGTTAAGGGAATTGTGTGGCATTTTTTCAAAAACAAATCGGCAAGCAAGCCTTCTAAGGCTCTCCTTCAAGAACTTGCTGCGAACGGAATTGCGGTTATTTTTCATGAATAACGCTGTGGACAGAAGTTGTTGAAGAGACGTATCCAAAGGAGAGAAGGCGTGTGCTTTTGAGAAAATTGTATAGGGCTGAAAGCGGCACGGTTTCCGTTTACCTCATTCTTATTATTGTCCCTATTTTTCTCATCCAGGCGGTTTTGATAGATTATGCCCGGGTGAAAGCGGCTGAAAGAGAAGCAGACACGGCTGCAAGAGCAGCAATACGTTCTGTGCTGTCGGCATACGATCAGGACTTAGCCGCTTATGGCTTGTTCGGTTTGACAGGTGAGACCAATGATTCCAGTGAATTATTTCGTCATATTTTTAAAGAGAACTTGTCGGGTGCAAGTACAGGGGCTTTCTATAAGCTCCTGGACACCCGGCCGGAAGCAAGCGGAGATACAATTGCTCCCCTTTACACCCTGGCTAATCATACGGTTTTTGAAGGGCAAGTTCTAGACACGATGAAATACCAGGCTCCCCTAGAATTTGCACTCGAAATTGCAGATAAGATTCAGAAGCCCGGCGCGGCTAAGATCTTGGCAAATGGCGCGTTGTATGCAAAGGAAGCGGAGAAGTTCGAGAGACTTCTGAACAAAAGAGAAGAGGCCATGGATAAGGCATGGCAGGATGTAGAGGCTCTGATGAAGAAGATCCGCTCCTGGTACAGTTCCTATCAGGCACGGATTACAGAGCTGAACCGTCTGGCTGAATTGATCGGGTTAAACACAGCGGAAGATGTAGCTGGCCGGATTAAAACTCTGGAGGTGCAGATAAGCAGTTTATCCGCCTCTATGTCTGATTTGAACCGCACGATTGCTGCGGCTGCAATGGCTGGACCTGAGGCGGCGGGAGCCGTACAGGGTATGATGGAAAATCTTAATTCGATGCAAATGCGGATGAATGAGCTAACCACAGACCTATCCAAATGGAAAGAGCTTCTGGAAAACATCCTCAAATATGCCGCTCTGATCGCGGTTATAAGAGCGGAGGTCGTAATTGATGACGAGCTGGCACAAAAGATGCAGAAAGCTATACAGGAACAGTTGCTCGAAGCTAAAAAAGCAAATGATGAATTAAATACAGAGCTTAAAAGGCTGTCAACCGGTCAAGCGGAAGAACTTAAGGCTTTTGAGGCATTTAAAAGCATAAAAATCATCAGTGAGGATGAATTCCGGTTGTATCAGACAGGAATAGGCACAGGAGCTGCCTTGTTTAGCGGCTTCCGGAATAAAATAGAAACCATAAATGTCTATACGAACAGCCAGGCGGATGCCGCCCGGACAGCCAATGAAGCCTACTATACTAAAATGGAGGAAACATACCAACGGCAGCAGCAAATTGAAGCCGAACGAAGCATGCAGAGCGCGGGTATCCGGCAAGAGAAGGCAAAGCAGCGGGGGAAGATACAGGCCGCATTGGATAAAGCAAAACAGGCGATGGGAAGCTGCAGCAAAGATCAGGAAGAGGGGCTGATGGTTTCACCGTATGAAAAGCTTGAAAAAGGCGGTAGTGGTAGATTGTATGGAAAATATATGAGTTTAAATGAAGTTGATCCCACAACCGGTACGAGCTCAACGTTTACGCTGGAGGGAAAGCCAGACGATGAAATTCAGCTTTCCATGAGTCTTCTGGGCAAGCTCGGGCAGCTAAGTGAAGGAATCCGCAATGAGGTTTTTATTAATGAATACGCGGTTTCACAGTTTAATTACCGGACCTTCGGAATAGAGAAAGATAACGGAGGGCAGTTAAAACCGATTCACGCCTTATCTGAACCGGCTGCGCACAAACTCCCGCAACAAGAAGTAGAATATCTGCTGTACGGATTTGACTCCTGCATGAAGAATATTTCGGCTGCTTATGGTGAAATGTTCGCTTTCCGGTTTGCGGTACATATGGTTGAAGAATTGATGGACCCGAAGAAAGAGATGCTTAATGTCGGCTCCCCGCTCCTGGTATTGCTAGCTGCCGCTGCAGAAGCGGGTGTACAAGCCCTCGAGGATATGAACGAGCTTACGGAAGGAAAGGCGGTGCCCATCTCAAGCAAGCTGACCTCGCCGGTAGTTACGTTTACTTATAAAGATTATCTGAGAGTCTTTCTCCTGCTTCACAGTAATGATAGGCGGCTCATGGCCCGTATGCAAAGTTTAATCGAAATCAATACGGATAAGCCGCTGGATAAAGCCGTTACCTATGTTCAAGGCACGGCGAATTCTTCCGTCTCTTTATGGTTTCTTCCGGGTCTTATGAAGCTTTTAAACGGGGCGGGAGTTTCTTCGTGCGAAGTGGCGGACAACCGGTGCACGTTTAGGAGCCAGACGAATCTAGCTTATTAAAGGTGGTGGAGGCTTGACTCTCCGGAAGAACGAAGAAGGGGGAATGGTGCTGGAAGCGGCTTTAATCCTGCCGATGTTCGTATCGTTTGTAATCGCCCTCATTGTTTGTATTCAAATCACGATAGCGGATATGGCCTTGCGTTCCGCAGTCGGTGAGTCTACCAAAGTATTGGCAGCGAATATGTACCCCGCAGAAAAGCTTTATCAGCAGGCCTCACAGGCTGGAGGTCCTCTTCTGGATCAAATTCAGACTATTAGAGACCGCGCGGCTCAAGCGGATGAATTCATCGAATCTGTCGAGGCGTTTATACCCGATCCGGTCGCGGTGCTGATAGATTGGATGCGGCGAATGGGTTCAAAAGCTGAAGGAGAGGCCGATGCGGCAGCAGACCGTGTTCTCAAGGAGGCAATGAAGCCGGTTGTTTACAATTTTGCAAATCCGGAAATTTTGAAAAAAGATCGTTTTCATGTGACGGGCGTTACTCTTCCGGGCTTCGATAACGGGGATCAGGATTTTATCGGATTCGAAGCCGAATATGATTTCCCTCTTGCGGTTCCATTTTTCAGCCGGACATTAACTTTAAAAAAGAGAGCGCTGGAGCGGGTATGGCTCGGTGCATGACAGGAGAGTGAACGGGTGGAGCAGATCCTTCTTTCTTTGCTTATTCTAGGTGCTTTTGTAACGGATGTTCACAGATCGGTTATTCCGAATGTTTTAACATGCGGCGGGATAGCCGCGGGTATTCTTTATCATGTGATTAGCGGTGGGTGGCCGGGCTTTGTTTACTCAATCTCGGGACTGGGGGCAGGATTTTTGCTCATCTTGGTTCTATATTTGATAGGTGCTCTGGGTGGGGGTGACGTAAAGCTTTTCGCAGCGATAGGCGCATTAACCGGAACGATGTTTGTAATGGCGTGTACGGTTTATTCCCTTTTATTCGCAGGGATAATTGGGCTCGTTATCCTGCTTGTGAAAAAAGATGCGAAAGATAGAATATTCGGCATATTTGGATATCTCGGAGCATTCGTATTCATGAAAGACTTGTCGGTGTGGAAAAATATACGGACCGCAGACCAACTGAGATTTCCTTTTATGTATGCGGTTCTGCCCGGCGTTCTGACTGCTTATTTGTATGGAGAGGCGATGATATAGGTTGCTTCGGATGCTGTGCAAGGTGGAGGAATGAAGATGAAATTAGAACAATTCGGGCTCCAAGCGGAGTATAGATCTGGACAGGGACGATGGTTGACACTCGGCAAAGAAGAGGGGCTGCTCAGGCATGAACTCGCTCCCCTTCAGTTCAAAATGCTGACGGAGGAAACGATCCCTCATGTGCTTTCTATGGAAAGTGAAGAAATCGACTTTAATGTGAAGCTCGTTTATAATCTCCACGCTAAACTATCGTTAAGTGAGGTTATAAGAAACAGAAAACTCAGCGCGGATAAATGTTTATATTATCTGCATACAGCCGCGGCATGCGTGAGCAACAGCCGGAACTATATGCTTAGCGAAGCTCAGTTTGTATTGGATAGCCGGTTTATATTTACGAGTAACCTGGGGGCGGATCTTCACATGCTGTGCGTTCCGTTACAAGAAATACCGGCTGCTTCGTTGGAGTCTGCATGGGCCAATCTCATTCAGGATATGGTTACGCATCTTGCGGTCACGGAGCGGAGTCGCTTACAGCCGCTTATCAATAAGTGTATGGAGCCGGGTTTTACGGCGGAGTCGCTCAAAAAAGCAATCTATACAGCCATGAGAAACTCGAAAGGCGAAGAGTATAACAGCGTAAAAATAGAGTCAGGTATTGATTATGATGAATTTTGGGAGGAGAAACTTGAGGGAACTGCCCCGCCCGGGACGGCGCAACATCGTGATAGAATACATGACTTTGAAACACATGGTAGATCAGATTCGGGTGATTTCCTAGAGGAAGCAGGGGTTAGATTACCCAAGTTTGCCCCGAGTCGTGTAGATGATTCCGCAGAGATGCAGGAAATGCCGGAAGAATCGGGCGGTCCGGATGCTGTACATTTTCAATCCCGTAGGCAAGATAAAAACGAAAGTGTGGACTTGGACCGCCGCTACTCTGAAGCGGCCGGTATTGCGGGGATGGACTTATATAACGCAGATACAGAAAATAGCGGGTTAGAAAGACGTCACATTCCCGCCCGGGAGAGAGACCAGGCAGCGACAGCGAACGGCTCTGCGCGCAGCAGTGAGCGCCTGGGGGCGGAGCCTGCCTGGGAGCAGCGCGGCGCAGCCGCGGCTTTCAGCCGGCAGCAGAGCCGCGGCCGTCCCGGCGCGCATGGCGCAGCTGCCGCAAGGCCCGCCGCAGCTGCACCCCATGCGCCCGCGCCGCACGCGGGCGCCGCTCACCCGGCGCCTTCGCAGGCGTCGCCGGGAGAGTCAGCCGCAGCATCAGCTGCTGCGGCCGCTCCTGCGGGCCCGATACTCGGGGCTCGCGCAAGAACCGGCGCGCTGGGCGCCGCGTCCCTGATCATCGCGATGATCTGGAACGCGTATTTGAGCGCGCCGGCCCAGCCGCTGCTGTATATCTGCAGCGGCGCAACGCTGCTGGTGCTCGCTGCGGCGTTTGCCCTGCTGGCGATTGGCATGCCCGGCATGGCTAATCGTTCGGCAGAGGAAGTCACCGCAGCAAGCACCAGCCGGGGGCTGGCACCTGCGACTGAGCCGGTGTCGCTGGAGCGGCATTATGCGGCCCTGGGTGAGCGCACAACGCTGCTTATGCCGCCGGCGCCGCCGCATTCCGCCGCTGACGAGACTGTCTTCCTTGGACAACCGGCCGCTGCTTCTTCGAATCAGCAAGAACGCTGGCCGGTCCTCGAGGCAATGCGAGGGGGCCGTAAAGAGACCATCCTGTTGGATACGGCTTCGTTCATGATCGGCCGCGGAGAAACAGATGTGCATTATGTGGAAGACGTGCCCGGCGTGTCCCGGGTTCACGCAGAGATTATCCGCATGACAGAAGGCTATGCGGTTAAGGATCTTAATTCACGCAACGGGACTTTCTT
This sequence comes from Paenibacillus lutrae, assembly GCF_009757775.1. Taxonomy (GTDB): domain Bacteria; phylum Bacillota; class Bacilli; order Paenibacillales; family NBRC-103111; genus Paenibacillus_F; species Paenibacillus_F lutrae. The sequence continues at coordinate 84,603 of NZ_RHLK01000006.1, read as the reverse complement.
GAATGGCGAGAGGATCAGCCCTTATCAATCGGTGTATTTGTCGGATGGCGATGTGATCCGCATTGTCCATACCGAATTTATATTTAGAACTTAACTTTCCTGTTTCCTGTTCTTTGGATAATGGTATACTAAGAGGGTTGTCCCAGAGAGAACCATTTTGCGATAAGATAGGAGTTACAGAATAGATTATGAGTTTCTTGACAGTTGAAGACCTGAGTCATACATTTGGTGACCGTGTGCTTTTTAAAAACGTTTCATTCCGGCTTCTGGCCGGTGAGCGTGTAGGTATTGTAGGAGCAAATGGTGTCGGTAAATCGACATTGATGAACATTTTGACCGGTAAGCTGCTGAAGGATGAGGGGAAGGTCGAGTGGACGCCCCGTATCCGGTACGGCTATCTGGACCAGCACACGAAGCTGACTCCAGGCAAAACGATCCGCGATGTCCTGAAGGATGCTTATCTTCCGCTCATTGAGCTGGAGAAAGATATGATGAGCATTACGGATAAAATGGGAGAAGCTTCACCGGAAGAACTGGAAGTTCTGCTGGAGCAAATGGGAGAAATACAGGACCAGCTGGAAAACAGCGGATTCTATATGATTGATGTCAAAGTAGAAGAAATGGCCAATGGCCTGGGACTGAACGCAATCGGTCTTGACCGTGATGTAGCTTCTCTTAGCGGCGGGCAGCGGACGAAAGTTCTGCTGGCCAAGCTTCTTCTTGAGCAGCCGACCGTGCTGCTGCTTGATGAGCCGACTAACTATTTGGACGTCGAGCACATCAATTGGCTGTCCAATTATTTGAAGGACTACCCGTATTCGTTCATGCTGATTTCCCATGACACGGAATTCATGAACGGGGTCGTCAATGTTATTTATCATCTGGAATTTACCAAGCTGAACCGGTACACGGCCAACTACGAGAAGTTCCTTGAGATGGCGGAATTGTCTAAGACTCAGCATCTGGATGCCTATGAGAAACAGCAGGAATACATCAAGAAGCAGGAAGATTTTATTCAGCGGAATAAAGCCAGGGCATCCACATCCACCCGTGCCAAGAGCCGGCAGAAGCAGCTCGACAGAGTAGACCGGATCGAGCGTCCGGAGACAGCGAGCAAACCGACCTTTGTATTCAAGGAGTCCCGTGCAAGCGGACGCGTAGTGTTCGAGGCGGAGAATCTCGAAATCGGCTATGATCGGGCGCTGCTGCCCAAGCTGAACATCACGATCGAACGGGGTCAGAAAATCGCGATTGTCGGCTGCAACGGTGTCGGTAAATCCACCCTGCTTAAAACGATGCTGGGGGTTATTCCAGCCATTAGCGGGAAGACATACAAAGGGGATTATTTGTTTCCTTCTTACTTCCAGCAGGAAGTTAAAGCTCCCAGCATTACACCGATTGATGATGTGTGGAACGAGTTCTCGCATATGACCCAGAACGAAGTGCGCGGAGCTTTGGCGCGCTGCGGGCTTAAGAACGAGCATATTACCCGTCCGCTCAGCGCGCTTAGCGGCGGCGAGCAGGCCAAAGTCCGTCTTTGCAAACTTTTGATGAGAGAAAGCAACTGGATTCTCTTTGATGAGCCTACGAACCATTTGGATGTATCCGCCAAAGATGAGCTGAAACGCGCTCTGAAAGAATTCAAGGGTACCGTGGTGCTTGTCTGCCACGAGCCCGATTTCTACGAAGGCTGGGTTACTAAAGTCTGGGATGTTGAGCAATGGTCGCACAAAGTCCATTCTTAAACTGAACTTTCTTATATACTTTCCATTATCAAATTTACCGGAAAAAGGAGAATGAAGGATGATTACGCATATCGTGTTTTTTAAAATGAAGGACCGCAGTCCCGAGTCTGTACAAAGAACGAAAGACAAGCTGGTGAACATGGAAGGCAAAATTCCGCAGCTGCTGTCCATTGAAGTAGGAACCGATGTCCTTCATTCCGAGCGCTCCTACGATCTTGCGTTAATTACTAAATTCAATTCACTCGAAGATCTTCAGGCATATAACGTGCATCCCGTGCATCAGGACGTGATCGCCTATATGGGTGAACATAAAGATGGCGTTGCTCCCTGTGTTGATTTTGAAAGCTGAGAATCTTGAACTTGCCGCAAGTCCTGCGGCAAGTTCTTTTTGATATCGCTAGAAGCAGGTCATGAATTGTAAGAGCAGCAATCAGCCCCGGCTGTCAATCAAGCACCGGAGCTTCATTTCTTATTCCTTCTTCGGATTCTATTTCGGTGCGTTCCTCAGGTCAGCAAGCCTGCTTCTTTTGTCCGGAAGGTCAACGGTCTGCAGCTTACCATTGTGGTATTCCATAAAAACATGAAAATTATCGCCAGCTCCAAATTCGATCAACCATTTATCTTTTTCCTGGAACAGATAGGAGTGCGTAACCGTATTTTCTTGATTAAGCCCCATCATTTCAGCCGCATCGTTATCGACCGCCGCCCGTTCGAACTGCTTCGTGTCCGCGTTCCAGCGGTTTAAATGAACAGCCGGGGGCACCCAGTCTAGATGATTTTCGACCAGCTCTTTCTGGCCATCCCCGTCCAAATCTATTTCTTCACTTTGGTGCTGTTCGAAGTTCTGGAGTTCCCATGCCGAGTTTAGTGGATTGTATCTTACAACTTGAATAACCATGCCAGGTCCGATAGGACTGTCTATCTGGATTTCCGCATTATCTTCTCCGGTCCAATGGGAAGTTTTTACTTCAAGCGCGGTAAGACCCTGGTTGCTTACCAAGCCTATATGATAATCGGACTTGCCGTCCGATAAGTATGCATGCAGCAGCTCCTTGTTCTTGATGTCCGCATATAACGTTACAACAGGTGAACCGGCTTTTCCCAAATTTTGTCCGAGTGGGATTGATTTGATTTTCTCCATGCCTGTCGGCAGACTGGTCTTCTCAAGCGGCATAGATTCTAAAGGGACATAGGTCAAGGAAGCGCTTTTGGATTCGAAGGCGGCGGGTTGTTCAGCCGGATCAACCGCCGTCTTCCAGTCATTGGTCAAGAAGGCTGCTGCAAGAATCAGTCCGGCGAAACCAAGTCCCGCCCCTTTCCAGGGAAATTTGCCGAACCGGCGTGCTTTGGTGTCGGGAGAAGCCGCAGCTGTTTTAATTTCGTCCGCCATCCGGCGTGAGAACTTGCGGGTTCTAAAAGGTTCTTCCTCCAAGGACGAATACCAATCGGGTTTAGATTCCTTCATTTTCGTTGTCCCTCCCCGTATAATAGCCCTGTCATTTTTTTGCGGGCGCGGTGTAAGCGCGATTTTACAGTACCTTCTGAAATATTTAAGACTCCGGCAATTTCACTGACAGACAGATGATATTTGGCATCGAGTACGATGACTTCCCTGAACTTGACAGGCAGCCGAAAAACGCACAGCCATACCTCGTTGGCTGCCTCTTGTTCCAGAAAGATATCCTCGGCAGATTGGCTTTGCCCTGCACGATGAACAAAATCGACAAGCATAACCTTACGGACAAAAGCGGACTTCCGGTTGTTGTAGCTGATGTTTCGGGTTATCTTTAGGAGCCAGGTTTTGACGCTTGATTCGCCTCTGAATGACGCGACATGCCGGTATGCCTGTAAAAAAACATCCTGCGCTATATCATCCGCGAGCTGGCGGTTTTTACAAATAGAGAAAGCGAAATTCCACACATCTTGACCGTACGTATTCATTAAATCCTCTAATGTATAGCCATTCATATCGGCTGAATACAGAAAATCTTCACTGCCCAATGCGATCACCTCTTTATAACTGACAAAGCAGCGCAGTACCAGGTTCCCAGAACATGGATATTTTTTCGGATACAAGTAAAGATAACACATCAGAGGCAATGATATACGGTACAATCATGTTGGGTATCAGGTGAGCCTATCGTTTGAAAAGAATGGGGAAAACGTGTAGTATCTGCTGTAAAGATAAGTTGACGAAGAGCGCCACACATATAGCAAGATTCAGCAAAAGGAGTGAAGCCAGATGGATCAGATTAATCGCAGCTATGTACTTGAAGTTCTGGATATGCTTTTGAAAACACCCAGTCCAAGCGGCTATACACATCAAATTATGGCCAAGGTCAAGGCGGAAACGGAAAAACTCGGCTATACGATGGAGCTGACCAATAAAGGATGCGGAATCATTACGATTCCGGGCAAACGCAGTGACTATACGATCGGATTGTCCGCACATGTGGATACGCTGGGGGCCATGGTACGTTCCATAAAAGATAACGGGCGCCTGCGCCTGACTCCGGTCGGCGGATATATGATGGCGGCAATAGAGAATGAGTATTGCCAAGTACACACGCGGCAAGGTCTGAGCTATGAGGGAACCATTCTGACGACGAAGCCTTCCGTTCATGTTTACTCGGATGCCCGGGATCACAAAAGAGTGGAAGAAAATATGGAAGTGCGTCTGGATGAACTCGCATTCAGCCGGGAAGATGTACATAAGCTTGGCATCGGTACGGGGGATTTCGTTTCTTTTGATCCGAGGGTTCGTATTCAGGAGAACGGATATATCAAGTCCCGCCATCTCGATGATAAAGCAAGTGTGGCGGCCCTGTTCGGTCTGCTCGAGCTGCTCAAAAACGAATGCATCGAACCGGCCTGCACCATTAAGCTGATCATTACGACTTACGAAGAAGTAGGTCACGGGGCTTCGTATATTCCCGGAGATATCGACGAATTGGTAGCGGTTGATATGGGAGCCATGGGCGAGGATTTGACCTGCACGGAGCAGGATGTGTCCATTTGTGCCAAAGATTCCAGCGGCCCCTACGATTATGCGATGACGACTCATCTCATCCGTTTAGCGGAGCACGCGGGTATCCGCCATGCTGTAGATATTTATCCGCATTATGGCTCGGATGCTTCTGCGGCTCTAAGAGGCGGCAGCAATATCCGCGCCGCTCTGATCGGTCCGGGTGTCCATGCTTCCCATGGAATGGAACGCACGCATGTGGATGCGATTGCAGGCACAGCCGCGCTGCTGCTGCAATATATTCTACATCCGGCCGCGCCTGCGAGTGAATCGGTACGGCCGGAGAATCCGGTCAGCCCGGTCTAGGCTCTAGGAAGTTAATTGGCCGATGTACATGCAATGAAATAAAATTAAATCCGGGTCCCGCCGCCTGCAGCCTAGTGACGGCCATACAGGCGGACGGTTTCGGCCTATCCTGGCTTTATCTGATCAAAGACGGAGGAACTCATGAGTATTATCCATGCGGAACATTTAGTAAAAACTTACGGAGAGAAAGTACTCTTCGATGATATTTCATTTACGATATCCGAAAGACAGCGGATCGGTCTGATCGGAGTGAACGGTACCGGAAAATCATCCCTGCTGCGCATTCTTGCAGGACTGGAAGGACCTGATTCCGGTTCGGTCATTCATTCCAATCATTTCCGTGTCGAATATCTTCCCCAGCAGCCTGAGTTTGACGAGCAGGCTACGGTACTGGAGCAAGTTTTTTACGGGGAAACACCCTTAATGAAGGTGCTGCGGGATTATGAGCAGGCACTAAGCGAACTTGATAACAGTCCTGATGATACTGCGGCACAGGAACGCCTGATTCGCGTGCAGCAAAGAATGGATAACCTGGACGCCTGGGAAGCGGGGACTACAGCCAAGACCGTTCTGACGAAACTGGGTATCACCGATTTCAATAAACCGGTGGGAGAGCTGTCCGGCGGTCAGCGCAAGCGTGTTGCGATGGCGCGCGTCTTGATTCAACCTGCCGATCTGCTTATTCTCGATGAGCCTACCAACCATATCGACAATGAAACGGTAGATTGGCTCGAGCAGTTCCTCGGCAAATGGAAAGGCGCTCTGCTTCTCGTTACGCATGACCGTTATTTCCTGGAGCGGGTGACGAGCCGGATTCTGGAACTGGACCGCGGCAAGATTTACAGTTATGAAGGCAACTACACGACCTTCCTGGAGAAAAAAGCGGACCGGATGGAACGGGAAGCTTCCAGTGAGGACAAGCGCAGGAATTTGCTGCGCCGCGAATTGGCCTGGCTGCACCGCGGAGCCAAAGCCAGGACGACGAAGCAGAAGGCCCGTGTCGAGCGCGCCGAGCAGCTGCGCGACCGCAAGACCGACGGACCTGCGGCCAAACTCGATATGGCGCTTGCAGGGAGCCGGCTGGGCAAGAAGGTAATCGAGCTCAAGGAAGTAAGCAAAAGCTATGCGGATAAGCAGCTTATCCGGGATTTCAGCTACATCGTGCAGCCCGATGACCGGATCGGTATCATTGGCCGCAATGGCAGCGGCAAGACGACCCTGCTGGGTATGCTTTCCGGCAGAATTCAGCCGGACGGCGGCGAGATCGAGCAGGGGACGACCGTGAAGCTCGCCTACTACACGCAGGAAAACGTGGAGATGGACGAGAAACAGCGGGTGATCGAATATGTCCGTGAAGCGGCGGAAGTTATCCGCACCAAAGACGGAGAATCGATCACTGCGGCGCAAATGCTGGAGCGGTTTCTGTTTCCGCCGCATCTGCAGTGGACCTTGATCGGCAAACTATCCGGCGGGGAGAAACGCCGGCTATACTTGTTGCGTACATTGATGGGGGAGCCGAATGTGCTTCTCCTTGATGAGCCTACGAATGATCTTGATATCCAGACGCTATCGATTCTGGAAGATTATTTGGAACACTTCCCAGGCGCAGTGATTACCGTATCCCATGACCGTTACTTTCTGGACCGTACCTCAGACCATCTGTTTGCTTTTACGGGCAACGGGCAAATTGAGCAGTACTTCGGCACCTATTCCGAATATTTGGAATCCCAATCCATTCGGGAAGGGGCTGACACGAAAACAGGCGAGAGCAGTGTTCATTCGGGCGGCACTAATCCCCACAAAGGGATGCCCGCTCCAGATTCGCGCAAGGCATCCGGGGGATCCCAGGAAGGCACCGAGGATCAGGGGCGCGCGAGGAAGAAGAAGCTTTCTTTTAACGAACAGAAGGAATGGGATACGATAGAAGACCGCATCGCAGCATTAGAAGAGAAGATGGAGCGGATCAAACTCGATATCGCGAAGGCCGGCAGCGATTACGGCCGGGTTCAGGATTTGTACGCGGAAGAAATCGCAGCCAATGAAGAATTGGAACAAGCGATGGAACGATGGACGGAATTGTCCGAACTGGTAGAAGAAATTGCGCGCAATAAGTAGCAGAGAGCTATTTGCGAGCGTGAGCACTCTATTTATGCTATACTAAAGGGAATGGGCTTGGAATAAGCCGTACTATACAAAAAGGCAGGTATCCCGCACTTATGATCACTGTTACGGACGTTACGCTTCGATATGGCAAACGCGCTCTTTTCGAAGACGTTAATATTAAATTTACACCTGGCAACTGCTATGGTCTGATCGGGGCTAACGGTGCAGGTAAATCGACCTTTCTTAAAATTTTGTCCGGCGAAATTGAAGCTAACAAGGGTGAAGTCAGCATCGCTCCCGGAGAACGTATGGCCGTGCTCAAGCAGAACCATTACGAATTTGATGATTTCGAAGTTCTGAAGACGGTGATTATGGGCCACGCCCGTCTATTTAAAATCATGGAAGAGAAGGATGCTCTCTATGCTAAATCCGACTTTTCCGAAGAAGACGGCATACGTGCCGGCGAACTTGAAGGTGACTTTGCGGATCTGGACGGCTGGCAGGCTGAGGCTGATGCGGCTGAACTCCTGATCGGACTCGGTATTCAGAAAGAACTTCATGACCAGAAGATGAAGGATCTGGACGGCAACCAAAAGGTACGTGTACTCCTTGCGCAAGCTTTGTTCGGCAATCCGAACATCCTCCTGCTCGATGAGCCTACCAACCATTTGAATCTTGAATCCATTCAATGGCTGGAGAACTTCCTGGGCCGATTTGAAGGCACTGTCATCGTTGTATCCCATGACCGTCACTTCCTGAACCAGGTATGTACACACATTGCGGATATTGATTTCAGTAAAATTCAAATGTATGTGGGTAACTATGATTTCTGGTACGAATCCAGTCAACTGGCCTTGAAACTTGCCAGAGATGCGAATAAGAAGACGGAAGAGAAGCGTAAAGAACTCGAAACCTTTATCGCGAGATTCAGCGCGAATGCTTCCAAATCCAAGCAGGCGACTTCCCGTAAGAAACAGCTCGAGAAGCTCACTCTGGATGATATCAAGCCTTCGAATCGTAAATATCCGTTCATCAACTTCAAACCGGAGCGTGAAGCAGGCAAGCAGCTTCTTGCAATTGACGGGATCAGCAAATCCGTAGAAGGTGAAAGTATCCTGAACAATGTTACTTTCACAGTGAACAAAGGCGACAAAATTGCTTTTGTAGGTCCGGACGGACTGGCTAAAACAACCTTGTTCCAGATACTGATGGGTGAGAAAGAAGCGGATCAGGGCGAGTACACTTGGGGCGTTACGACAACCCAGGCTTATTTCCCCAAAGATAACGCAGAGTACTTTGACGGTGTGGATATGAATCTGGTTGACTGGCTCCGCCAGTATTCCAAAGATCAGGATGAGTCCTTCATCCGCGGCTTCCTGGGACGCATGCTGTTCTCAGGCGAAGAAGCGCTGAAGAAAGCGAGTGTCCTGTCCGGAGGAGAGAAAGTACGCTGCATGCTGTCCAAAATGATGCTTGCCAGCGCCAACGTTCTGATCCTGGATGAGCCGACGAACCATTTGGATCTGGAATCCATTACGGCTCTCAATAACGGATTGATCGACTTTGACGGTACGATGCTGTTCGTCTCCCATGACCATCAGTTCATTCAGACGGTCGCTAACCGCATCATTGAGATTACCCCTAAAGGTCTGATTGACCGGATGATGCCGTACGACGAATATTTGGAGAGCGAAGATGTGCGCAAGCTTCGTGAAGAATATTACGCTTAAGTGTTTAGAGATAGGACCGCCGGCAAAGGCGCTTGGATGTAAGTTTCCAGGCGCCTTTCCTGACCCCGCTGTAAGGTTATCACTCAGCTGAGTATCCGTTACCGGATTGGCTGCAGCTGGAGAAGAGGAGACGAACCATCTATGTTTGACCCGACTATTTATGAGAATCTGAAAGTTGTCCTGGAAGGGGCTGTGTACGATCTTGATCTGTCCGGCGATATTCTGGTGACGAATCGTTCGGATCAAATCGACATGTCCACATTATCGAGGAACTATGCCATCCGTTTTGTACTCCAGAACGAGGAAGACAGCCATGCTTCTCCATGGGCAGAGTTTGCCCTGACCGCCGGGCTGGAAGATCTGGCCGCAGAAATTCTGGAGCGCAAGCCATCCTCGCAGGGATGTACCTTGACGATCCGGTTCGGTATCACGATGGAAGATCCGCAGAACAACTGCCCGGCAATAGCCGCTTCTCTCGCAAGCATCTGGAGCGGCAGGCCGACTATTACACAGACGCTCTCTTACGTATTTGGACAAAGGGAGCAATGCTGGCATAATGATGTGCTCCTGGAGTTTGGCCGTAAGCTGGATGAAAGTCATGTCGGCGATTTCACCGGGCTGCTTGAGCATACGGTCAAGACGCTTTCCTTGCTACGGGAGAAACACGCCGCATGAAGGAGCCCATCATGCAGGAATGGAATGAACAGATTATTCAGCGTGCGGTTTCGGAGCATCAAACTTTTGCCCTTTTCTTTCATACACCGCTGTGCGGTACTTGCAAACTGGCCCGGCGGATGCTCGAAGTTCTTGTACAAATGGAACCTGCAATACCGCTTAAGGAATGTAACGCCAACTATGTGCCCAGCTTCGTCCAAGAGTGGCAAATCTCTTCGGTCCCCTGTATAGTGGTGATAGAGAGAGGCAGGGTTGTACGGACCCTGTATGCCATGAATTCCGTGGAATATTTATTGTCTGAGCTTCGCGTATTGACCTGATACGGGATCCGGCTAAATGACTGTCTCTAATTCTAACCTGAATACGCAGTTCCATTGAGAAAGGAGCAATCTCGTATGAATCTTAGGAATGAATTTGCTGCTTCTGTCGGCGATCTGGTGAAGGGCGAGTACAAAACCGGTGAATATATCGGCCGGATTGTAGAGATAAACTCCCCTGTCAAAGCGGCGGTTCAAGTGCTTGCGGTCATAAAGCATCCTACTCAAGGAGATCTTCACACGGCTGACAGGAATGATTTGCGTTATTTCCAGCAGCGTCGTGCTCTTGCCTACCAGGAGATTGCCCTGATGCCGCTGGTAACGATCCGTTCTTACAACGGGAATGTCCCGGATTACATGTTATCTTTGCAGCACGCTCTCGAAGAAGAATTAAGCGTGCTCCAACAGACGGAAGAATGGGCACGCCGCTCAATCGCTGAGCTCGAAGAGCTGCATAAGGATTATTTCCCGCAGTAACCGTCCCGTTCTCTTATCTGATTCTTATATTTGGCAGCGACACTCTGAAAGCCCCTTCTCCTGACAACGGCAATTTCCGTTAAGGAGGCGGGGCTTTTCCAGTAAGAAACGTATGAAGGATACCGGACTGAGAAAAGTTTTCGCTCATATGCGGCACCAGGGCTCTTTCTGCTGACGTGTTTGGAGCTTGTGAGAAGGAAGAATCGCATGAGAATTGTGGTTAGAAACTTATTAGATTCGTTTATGTAAGGTTAACCTATTCTAAAGGATCTCGTTCCTCCCCGCTGAATATAGCCCGAAAAGCAACAAAAAAGGCGATTTTCTGTTAGATATTAAAAAAGCGGGTAAGGGCTGATGATGATCTTTAAATGTGATAAAATAAAGCCGAACATAAAATGTGTTTATCGGAGGGTTTTGCACAATGGCATTTAACGAAGAGATCACAATCGGCGTAATCGGCGCAGGCAATATAGGAAATATTCATATCCGAAGCCTGCTCGACACACCGGGCGTTGCTGTGACTGCAGTCGCTGATGTATTCCTTCCGCTGGCGGAAGCCCGTGCGAAAGAGCACCAGATCTCTAAAGTATACGGAAGCGGAGAAGATCTGATTAACGATCCTGATATAGATGCCGTAGTAATAGCGGTTTCCAACGAATGGCACGCTCCCCTTGCGGTCAAAGCGCTTCAGGCAGGCAAGCACGTGCTGCTTGAGAAGCCGATGGCGATCGATATGAAGGCTGCCAAGGAGATCGTTCAGGCGGAGCGTGAAAGCGGCAAAGTCCTGATGATTTCCCACCAGCGCCGCTGGGAGCCGCTCAACATGCAGGTAAAAGAGCTTATTCAGCGCGGCAAGCTCGGTTCGATCTACCATGCGAAGACAGGCTGGATGCGGCGTAAAGGTATCCCGGGCTGGGGAACCTGGTTTACCCAAATGTCCAAAGCCGGCGGAGGGCCGCTTATTGATATCGGTGTGCACATGCTGGATCTGTCGCTCTCCTTTATGGGGAACCCTAGACCTGTCTCCGTATATGGCGCAACCTACTCCGAATTCGGACCTAAGCGCCGCGGTATCGGGAGCTGGGGCAAACCAAACTGGAGCGGCAGCTATGATGTAGAAGATTTCGCGACTGCTCTGATTAAGATGGATAACGGCAGTACGCTGACCCTTGATGTGAGCTGGGCAGCGCTTACGGAGACAGATAATCAGCCGTATATTCAATTGCTGGGCACAGAAGGCGGGGCTTCGCTGCGCGGGAATACTTACGGCAAATTGTTCGCGGAAATGTTCGACAGAGAGATTGACGTTGAACTGGAAGTTCCGGAGAACAAGACCGATCCGCGTTTGCTCATGAATCTTCATTTCCTGGAGTGCATCCGTACGGGAAGTGAACCGCTGACTTCTGTCATGTCCGGCTATACGAATAATTTAATTCTGAATGCCATTTACGAATCATCCCGTACAGGCAGAGAAATTCAATTGGACTGGGATTTGTCTTAATCATAGCCGGGGGAGCTGCGCAATAGTGGATTGGATGGGGCTAAGTCTGATCGGAACGATCGCATTCGCTGTCAGCGGTGCGATTGTTGCCATGGAAGAAGATTACGATATTCTGGGTGTATATGTGCTTGGATTTGTTACGGCATTCGGAGGCGGAGTCGTACGGAATATGCTTATCGGTGAAAAGATTACGATGCTCTGGCAGCAGGGTTTCCAGTTTATGATCGCCTTTGCTGCCATGACGCTGGTGTTTATTTTCCCGCTTGCTTGGATCAGGCGGTGGAAATCGTGGGAATCGTTCTTTGATGCCATCGGACTGGCCGCCTTCTCCATACAGGGCGCTCTGTATGCGACCAATCAGGGCCTGCCGATGAGTGCCGTCATTGTGGCCGCCGTTCTGACAGGCATTGGCGGCGGGATTATCCGCGATCTGCTCGCAGGCCGTAAACCGTTAGTGCTGCAGGATGAAATTTATGCCGTATGGGGGATGCTGGCGGGCTTTATGATCTGGCTCGGCTGGCCGCAGACCGTATTTGGCCTGTCCATCCTTTTCATGACCATTGTCGTGTCCCGTATGTTCTCGGTTATTTTCAAATGGAAGCTTCCCAAGCGTTCGCTGCGCGATTTGCTGCAGGATAACGATATTCCCGACCGGCAGAGACCGCCGGCCCTTCAGGAAGAAAGGAGAGAAATAGATGTCAACTGAATCCATGCTCCGCTTATCCAAGGTACCAGGCTCCCTGCTTCAGGAGAGACTTGTCGTTGTCCAAGATTTGATTCAGAATGAGCTTGAAATGTATAACCTCTCCAAAGACCGCGAAACCGGCGAACATTATGTGCATTACGCTTATGCGCACAAACAAATAGCCGGATCAGGGGAAGAGGAGCACTTCCACCAGCTTTTACCCGTTGAAAGCGATGATGTATTAGGAATCATGTTCTCTGATCAGCCTTATGAGTATCCGCATGCCTGGACCCGGACCTTCCTTAGGAACGGTCCTGACGGATTCTACGTCTGGTTCGACCCGGGCTATACAGATAATCTGGACGAAGACGCCAAATTTGCTCAAGAAATACAGGAGCGTCTTACAAAATTAAAGCAATCGGGCTCCGTGAACCAGGAAACTGTACAAAAGCTGCTGGATGAGCTGGATAAAATGAACTAATTAAATCAGGGATGGCCCCGCTCATTGCTTATGCAATGGGCTTTTTGTTGTTATTACTGGACATCCGTATAAGCCGTTTCCCCCTCTGCGCGGACTAAATTTGTTTAAAATATACCCTCGTGGGGTAATCTATATTTGAGCACATATAGGCAAACTAAACCACAACTAAGTTCAAGAGGGCGAGAGGAGTTTTATTACATGAGTATGATGAAAACAACAATCGACGAGAATTTAAAAGAGTGTATGGAAGCATGTCTGAGGTGTCTCAAGGAATGTAATTTCTGTTACAATGCCTGCTTGCAGGAACAAGACATAGACATGATGAGAGAGTGTATCCGTCTTGACAGAGAATGTGCCGAGATCTGTGCCTTGGCAGCATCCGCTATTTCGCGTAACAGTCCGTTTATGAAAGAGATCTGCTTGCTTTGCGCTCAAATCTGCGAAGCCTGCGGACAGGAATGCGCGAAGCATGAGCATCATGAACACTGTAAACGCTGTGCGGAGATTTGTTTCCAGTGTGCAGAAGCTTGTAAGAAAATGGCTTCTTAAGATTGGCGTAGGCACAAACAAATGCAGGGCCAGACAACAGACTGCGGTAGTTTTAGTGGTCTGTTGTTTATTTTTGAGCTTCAGTAAGGACGCCGCCGGTTACACGCAGTTGCACAATTCGTATAGTGTCCAATCCGTCTAATCTTGCAATATAGGGTTGGGGGGTATATGATAAGAGAAAACTTATTTGTAAAAGAAGGAGGTTAGTCTACGTATGAGAAAGGTAGAAGTATTTACGACACCGACCTGCGAAGATTGCAAAAATTTCAAAAAATATTTAAATGAGCACAACATTCCATTCAAGGAATATGATATTTCCGAGCATCCGGAACATGCCGATACACTCCGGGAGCGCTCCGGAAAAAATCTGGTGCCTACCATTTTTATAGATGACGCTGTATTTTTCGGCTTTGTGTTTAACCGCCAGGAGATCGAGAAGCTGCTTTCCTGACAGGTTCATTCGCATGAATCAGCTCTCCGCTACGGGGGCTGATTTTTTTTCTGAAAAGTAACGCTGGAATGGATTGTCTATAAAAGGAGCCTGAATGTATAATGGAGGATATACAGGAGGGATTAGGATGACAACAGAGAACCCGGCCCATGAGGCCTGTGCCGCCGGCAATGAGCGCAAGAGCCACCATTCCGATAAAACGAAGAACAACCTGATCAGCCGTATGAACCGCATTGAAGGCCAGGTGCGCGGGGTCAAAGGACTCATAGAGAAAGATACGTATTGCGACGATGTGCTGAATCAGATCGCATCTATACAATCCGCCCTTAATGGGGTCGGTAAACTTCTCCTGGAGCATCATATGAAAAGCTGTGTAATCGAGCGTATCCAGGAAGGTGACGAAGAAGTGATATCCGAGCTGCTGACGACAGTCAACAAGCTTATGAGGTAGACTTCAAGGACCACTCAGGCATGCTACCGGCCAGATCGGCAGCGAACGGCCGGCAGCCTATTTGAGTAGATGACCCGCAAAGTTATTTAAAAAAACACGTAATTTCCGCTTGACTTAATATAGGGTACGGGGGTATAGTAATAATACAAACATAAGCGGCCATACTTGAAAAACAATATTTTCTTGTAGGAGAGATAAGATGCAAAACATAACCTTCCATGTAAAAGGAATGTCCTGCGGACGCTGTGTGAATTCTATTGAAAGTGCATTAATGAAATTAGGTGTGACTGCCGTTACGGTGAATCTGAGCGGCGGCAGGGTCCAAGTCATCTATGATGAGCATTCACTGACTGCCGACCGCATACGGGATACGCTTGTCGAGCAGGGGTACGAAGTGGCTTAAATAAAAGCGAAATGATAGAAATGAGGTGTCCAACATGCAAACAGCAGCACCTGCTGTAAATACCCGGAATACTTCTCTTAACCTGACCGGAATGACTTGCGCGGCATGTGCAAACCGGATTGAGAAGGGCTTAAATAAATTGGATGGCGTCGTGGAAGCCAATGTGAATTTTGCCATGGAGCGTGCGACAGTAACTTATGACCCGCAGAAAATCAGCTTGGACGATATGGAGCAGAGTATCCGCAAGCTCGGTTACGACACGGCCAAAGAAGCAGCCGACCTGCAGCTGGTCGGGATGACCTGCGCAGCGTGCGCGCTTAAGATCGAGAAGGCATTAAACAAAATGCCGGGCGTAACGAAAGCTACTGTCAATTTCGCCATGGAAACCGCACATGTTGAATATAACTCGGCGGATGTGACGGTGAGCGATATGCTTGCCCGGATCGAGAAGCTTGGCTATAAGGCAATAACGAAACAGGAGGAAGGCGATCTTGCGGAACTCCGCAAACGGGAAATTACGAGACAGAAGCGTAAATTAATTCTGTCGGCAGTCCTGTCGCTTCCTCTGCTATGGTCCATGGTCGGCCATTTCTCCTTTACCTCGTGGATCTGGATGCCCGAACTGTTTATGAATCCCTGGTTTCAGCTTATCCTCGCAACGCCGGTACAGTTCTACGTCGGCCGGCAGTTTTACGTGGGGGCCTATAAATCTTTGCGCAATAAGAGCGCGAATATGGATGTTCTTGTAGCTTTGGGTACGTCGGCCGCTTATTTCTACAGTTTATTTCTAACGGTACAATGGGCGCTAAATCCGGCGGATGCTCATCATGGGCCGGCCATGTACTACGAAACTAGTGCCGTATTGATTACACTGGTCATTCTGGGTAAGCTGTTCGAGGGCTTGGCCAAAGGCCGTACCTCCGAAGCGATCAAGACTCTTATGGGCCTGCAGGCCAAGACGGCTCTTGTGATCCGGGACGGCGAAGAAGTGACGATTCCGGTTGAAGAAGTACTGGCGGGAGATCATGTGCTCGTCAAACCGGGCGAGAAGGTTCCGGTTGACGGCGAAGTACTGGAAGGGACCTCCGCGGTAGATGAATCCATGCTGACAGGTGAAAGTATTCCGGTCGAGAAAAAAGCCGGGGACCATGTTATCGGAGCTACGATTAATAAGAACGGGCGATTGAAGATAAAAGCGACCAAAGTCGGCAAAGAGACAGCCTTAGCTCAGATTATTAAGGTGGTTGAAGAAGCCCAGGGCTCCAAAGCCCCGATTCAGCGTGTTGCGGATCGAATCTCAGGTATCTTTGTCCCGATTGTCGTCGGAATTGCCGTTGTTGCTTTCCTGGTCTGGTACTTCTGGGTGACTCCGGGTGATTTCGCTAACGCTCTGGAAAAAGCCATCGCCGTACTGGTCATTGCCTGCCCTTGCGCACTCGGTCTTGCCACTCCAACGTCGATAATGGCCGGCTCGGGCCGTGCCGCGGAGTACGGTGTTCTTTTTAAAGGCGGAGAACACCTGGAATCCACGCACAAAATCGATGCGATTATTCTAGATAAAACCGGGACCGTAACGAAAGGGAAACCTGAACTGACCGATGTTACTGCCGAGAATCTCGATGAGAAGACTTTCCTCAGGCTGGTTGGAGCAGCAGAGAAGAACTCCGAGCATCCGCTTGCGGAAGCGATTGTGAACGGGATTACGGCACAAGGCATTGGAATTCCGGCAACCGAGGACTTTGAGGCCATTCCGGGCTACGGCATCCGCGCGGTAGTGGACGGCCGAGAGATTTTGGCCGGAACCCGTAAGCTGATGGCGAAATACAGCGTGAACGCCGAACAGGCTTTCGAACGCATGTCGAAGCTGGAACAGGACGGCAAAACCGCGATGCTGATCGCCGTCGACGGCCAATACGCCGGTATGGTAGCAGTAGCCGATACGATCAAGGAAACATCCCGGGAAGCCATTGCCAGGCTGAAAGAGATGAACATTGAGGTCATTATGATTACAGGCGACAACGAGCGTACGGCCCAGGCCATCGCCAAACAAGTAGGCATAGATCATGTGCTTGCCGAGGTGCTTCCGGAGGGCAAAGCGGAGGAAGTGAAGAAGCTGCAGGCTCAGGGCAAGAAAGTCGCCATGGTCGGGGATGGAATCAACGATGCTCCTGCACTGGCTGTAGCGGATATCGGAATGGCAATCGGCACAGGTACCGATGTGGCGATGGAAGCGGCAGACGTTACGCTCATGAGAGGCGATCTGAACAGCATCCCGGATGCCATCTTCATGAGCCGCAAGACGATGGGCAACATCCGCCAGAATCTGTTCTGGGCGTTAGCCTACAATGCGGCGGGTATTCCGATTGCGGCACTGGGTTTCCTGGCGCCTTGGGTCGCCGGAGCCGCCATGGCGCTGAGTTCTGTGTCTGTCGTGCTCAATGCGCTGCGGCTGCAGCGGGTCAAGATCGAATCCTGATAACCAATGTTGAAAAGGGAGAGGATGAGAATGGGGATTCGCAAGTTTGCCGTGACACCGGGGTTTGGAGAAGGCGGGACAGTGTTTACAGCGCAGCAGCTGGCTGTTCTCGGCAGTGCAGTCGGCCAAGAAGCTCGTATTGAATTGACTACCTTCAAGCAGCTGTATGTCGCTGTGGAAGAGGAGCAGCTGGAACAGGTGCAGGCCAGACTGCGAGCTGCCGGACTGGAGATTCATCCAGCCGGGTTTTACACGAAAAGCCTGATTACGTGCAATTTCTGCAGAGGAGCTGAAGACGCGGGGCTCGAAGCGGCGAAGAAATTAGATGAAGTTATCGCCGGGCACCCTGTGCCGAGTCCTGTCCGAATCGGTTATGCCGGCTGTGCGCTTGGTACTAGCGAGCCTCTTCTTAAAGACATTGCCATAGTCAAAATGAAAGAGCATTTCGATATCTACGTGGGCGGTGAAACGAAGGGTCTGAAAGCTGTATTAGCTCGGCTGCTGATCGCAGGAGTCCGGGAAGAAGAACTGGAGCCTGTCGTGATGGGATTGATCACCATTTTTCAGGAAAAGGGGAAGAAGAAAGAAAAGTTCTCGAAGTTTATCGATAGAATCTCATTAGCAGCCCTTCGTGATGCGACTGCCGGAAAATGAAAGCATCATACATGAAAACTCCGCAAGGAGTTTTTTTGCGTTTATCAAGAATAAATCGGTTGTTAAAAAGAAGATCTGCTGGAAACAATAAAACCGAATATGATTTAGGAGGGTACATATATGGAAAAAACAGGCTATACTTTCGCTGAATTACACGGCAAGGATCACTTAGTGGATGAAATACGCCAGCTCGAGAACAGATTGAAGGAAGAAACGGGCGAGACGATTACGCTGATCGCTTATGAGAAAGAAGATGCCGGATACGGGAACCATTCATGATCAAACAATATTTTGCGGAAATTTCCTTGACGGGGGAAGATACGCTCAGTGATAGTCTGAATACACTTGTAAATCGTGCAGAGAATGAATTCGGAACACCTTATATTGAAATCGCTCAAATCGTCCCGACCCAAGCGGATCATTATACGGTTATTTTGAATCTGGATTTTCCACAAGCCCAAGGAGAGAGCAGGGCTTAACCGCCCTGTCTTTCGGAAAGTAGAGGATGGATGATGGCCAATGCCTACAAAGTCCGAGCAACCTGTGAATCACAAGCCTGCAAATATGTACAGCCGCAAGATGTCATAAGGGCTGTTAATTATGAATCATCTTACGCCATGGCGCTTATGCTCAACGATATCCCGGGTTATATGAACTGCCCCTTGTGCGGAAGTGCGCTGCATTTCTATCCGTTCGCTCTAATCCAGGATGTAGAAGCTTGACACCGTGTATTCTTTTGATTGATAGTTAAAAGAAAGGATATACACGGAGAGGAACGATTGTGATGACACCGACTTCTGCTGCTATACTGGAGCAATCGGGCTTGCCCGAACCTATAACGCAAAAATTTCAGCGGCTTAACGACCGTTTTGATACGGAGAAACTGACGGATGAAGAGAAGAAACAGATCGGAACACCCGGTTTCGTACCTGCCCGGCCAGAGGTGCTTCAGGATGCGATGATTGCACTGGCGCTCGGCAAGCATGTTCTGCTGAAAGGACCGACAGGTTCAGGCAAAACAAAGCTTGCCGAGCATCTGTCTTTTGTGACAGGTCAGCCGCTTCATTCGGTAAACTGTTCAACGGATCTGGATGCGGAAGCCCTCCTGGGGTTCAAAACGCTTAACCGTGACGGAAATGAGACTGTCATCGAGTTTGTTCCGGGGCCGGTGGTCACCGCCATGACCCGGGGACATATTCTGTATATTGATGAAATCAATATGGCCAAGCCGGATACACTGCCGCTTATAAATGGGGTACTTGACCACAGACGGTCCATTACCAATCCGTTCACCGGGGAGATTGTAAGAGCCCATGCGGATTTTCGCGTTATTGCGGCGATTAATGAAGGGTATATCGGTACCGTGCCGCTGAATGAAGCATTAAAGAATCGTTTTGTCGCTGTAGAGGTGCCTTATTTGCAAGGAGAGGCTCTTCTTGATTTGCTGCTGCAGCGATCCCTGCTTCGGGATACAAAGCAGCTTAGTACTTTTGTTGCTTTGTCCGCAGATTTGCTCACCCTGGTGGAGATGGGGCAGCTGTCTGACGAAGCAGCATCGGTACGGGCCCTGATCGATGCATGCGATCTAGCTGCCTATATGCCCGCACAGCGCGCGATTGAACGGGCGATAGCCGCCAAACTTGAGGATGAAAGAGAACGTGCCGCCGTACGCAATGTGGCGGAGACGTTATTCTAAGCCATGTTTGTCGGTAAAATCCACATGCTCGATAATAAAATGGACGCCTTTCTCCTCATGCAGCTTGTCGATCTGGCGCGAACGTTTGCAAGAAATGCGGAGCTCCGGGTTGAGCTTGCCTTTCACTCCCATTACGAGGAGTCCGAATCGCTTTTGACCATTAGTCAATTCTGGCGGGACTGGAAACCGGCCCAGCGGGCGGCCGGCATGAAAAGCGACGTATATTTAAGAGCGATCGGAAGCGCCTGGTATACGGGTCGCGAGGATACGGACCTCTATTTGGCTAAGCTTGCAGACTCTCCGCTAAGCCGGTTTGGCAGTGAGCTGTTTATGCTTTGTGAGGATATCAGGCTGGAAACCATCTGCCGGCGGATCAGGCCCGGAACTTCCGGGGTTTTTAACGAGCGCGAACATATTTACCGTGGTTATTTCCGGCATAAGCTAATCGCTCACCAGTTGCGAGGCGAAACGGCGGATGCTCTATTCCTCGCGGTTTATTACTGGTTTAAGGGGACGGAACAGCTTACCGGATCATCCGGAAAATCTTTGAAGACGCAAAGCGTGGAGCTTGGTCCTGAGGTCGATGCACTGATGAGACTTTTGCATCCTTACCTGGAAGAAGCGGAGAGGGCGGAATCTACTGCCCGTAATGCGGAGCTGTGCCTGGACATGTTGGAGATTCTGGCGTACCGGTTGGATCATGATGCGGTCACGGCATATTTCTCCGCACGGGCGGGAAGCGGAGCAGAGAGGCCTCTTCTGCGGGGCAGCGAGCCGCCGCTGCGGAGAACAAAGCGGCTCGCTAATGATGATGCCGAGATAGAACCCGGTGCCGGACGGGACATGAATCGCCATAGTGAAAGACAGTCCATGTGGCATAGAGAGACGCCGGATACCGAAGGAGAGGCGCTGCGGCATGCTTTGGAGCGGGGAACGAGGACAGCCCGCTTCAGTGGAGAAGCGGTGCAGGCCGGCGATGATGCACCAAGCGAAGCGATGGCAGTTGCAAAAGGACGCTCGGTGGCATCAAATCGTCCGTCTGAAGCACCGCCAAAAGACGCTCAGACGCTCAGCTCAGCCGCTGATCCGGCGGCAGGGAGCGGAGAAGCCGCCCCTCAGCTGCGCGCGGTTGCGGAACGGCTTGCCGCGCGGAAGCCTACGCTTGCAGAAGAGGCGGCCTACCGGGAGGCTGTAGGCATCATTCTGCCGCTGACGAAGGAGCTGACGCGTACCGTGCGGCTGACACTGGAGCGCAAGCAGACTGCGCCGAGGCGCGATTTGCTTTACGGACACCTGGGCCGCAAGCTCGTACGCTTCGCGACCGATGAGGCACCGCGCCTGTTCACCAAGAAGCGTGACCCGGCTTCCGATCTGGATGCCGCATTCTCGCTTCTTGTGGATTGTTCCGCTTCCATGTACGATAAGATGGAAGAAACGAGGCTTGGCATCTCGCTGGTTCACGAGACGCTGCGTACACTCAGAATCCCTCACGAAGTGACGGGATTCTGGGAAGACGCGGAGCGCGTGAGCGCCGAGGAAGCGCCGAACGTGTTTCACACGGTCGTAGACTTCGGCGCCTGCCTGGCTCCGCGCAGCGGGCCGTCCCTGCTGCAGCTGGAGCCGCAGCAGGATAACCGTGACGGATTCGCAATCCGTCACGCGGCCCGGCGGCTCCTGCGGCGCCCGGAGAAACAGCGCGTGCTGCTGGTCTTCTCCGACGGGGAGCCATCCGCCGCCGAGTACCACGAGGCCGGCATTCTCGACACGTATGAAGCTGTGCTCGAATGCCGGCGGCTCGGGATCGACGTGATCAGCGTCTTCCTCGCCAGCGGCGAGGTGCATGAGACGCAGCGGATCACGATGCGCAACATCTACGGACGACATGGAATTGTCGTCCCGCATGCGGCCGAGCTTCCGCAGCATCTGGCGCCTCTGCTGCGGAAGCTGCTGCTGCGCGGCGAGCGGTAAGCTTGAGCGGATGCCGCGCAAGTTCACGGCATCCGGGACGCCTCTGCCGTTGATGCGCAAGCTCCCCGCATCCGGACGCCCCTGCCGTTGATGCGCAAGCTCACGGCATCCGGACGCCCCTGCCGTTGCCGCGCAAGCTCACGGCATCCGGGACGCCCTGCCGTTGCTGCGCAAACTCGCCGCATCCGGACGCCCCTGCCGTTGCCGCGCAAACTCACGGCATCCGGACGCCCCTGCCGTTGCCGCGCAAGCTCACGGCATCCGGACGCCCTGCCGTTGCCGTGCAAGCTCACCGCATCCGGGATGCCTCTACCGTTGCCGCGCAAGCTAACCGCAGCCAGCTGTCTGCCGCTATTAATTTGTTGCAACGCAGCTTGATGTTACGCTTTTGTTAACATACATATAAAACAACTCAATGGGGCGTCAGCCCCTGACCTTGGGAGAGGGATGAAATGATGTACGGATCACCATTATCAGCTAAAGCCAAAAAAATGATGCTGCTAGGTTCCGGAGAACTCGGCAAAGAAGTTATTCTGGAGGCGCAGCGCCTCGGTGTGGAGACCATAGCGGTCGACCGCTACGAGAATGCGCCCGCGATGCAAGTCGCGCACCGCAGCTATGTAATCGATATGCTGGACGCTTCGGCGCTTCGCAGTGTGATCGAGCAGGAGAAGCCGGACTTGATCGTACCCGAAATCGAAGCGATTGCGACTGAAGAGCTGGTTAAGCTCGAACAGGAAGGGTTCCGTGTTATTCCGACGGCGAACGCTTCCAGACTCACAATGGACCGGGAAGGCATCCGCCGGCTGGCCGCCGAAGAGCTCGGTCTGCGCACCGCCCGTTATGCGTTCGCCGATACGCTGGACGAGCTTACACAGGCGGTTGGCGAGATCGGAACGCCCTGCGTTATCAAGCCCATTATGAGTTCTTCCGGCAAAGGCCAGAGTGTATGCCGAAGCTCGGCCGACATCGAAGGCTGCTGGAACTTTGCCCAAGAAGGAGGGCGTGCCAAAAAAGCACGGGTGATTGTCGAGTCTTTCGTCACCTTCGAATCCGAAATTACGCTGCTGACCGTCCGTTCCGTATCAGGCACAACTTTCTGCGCTCCTATCGGTCACGTACAGAAGGACGGCGATTACATTGAATCTTGGCAGCCCCACCAGATGAATGTATCTCAGATCGAGGAGGCGGAGCATATCGCCAAGACGATCACGGATGCCTTGGGCGGTTACGGTTTGTTCGGCGTGGAGCTGTTTCTGGCAGAGGACGGCGTGTACTTTAGTGAAGTTTCTCCGCGTCCGCACGACACCGGCATGGTGACGATGATCTCGCAGGACTTGTCCGAATTTGCTCTTCACGTGAGAGCCATTCTGGGCCTGCCGGTTCCTGCCGTCCGTTTAGTTACTCCTGGAGCTTCCCATACACTCAAAGCCGACCGTAACAGCACACAATTTGAAATAGCCGGCGTAGAAGAAGCATTGGCATCTCCGGATGTACAAGTCCGCGTATTCGGCAAGCCCGAAACCAAACCCGGCCGCCGGATGGCCGTAGCTCTTGCAGCGGCGGAACATACAGACAAGGCAAGGGAGCTGGCTTCTGAAGCCGCGGGACGTCTACAAATACGTTACAGCCCAGAATCTTAGGTAACGAGGCGGAGATGTTCTAGAAGAGCTGTTCAGCTTGTTCAGCTCTGTTGTTGAGTTTTTCTTCTAAATTCGTCAAATGAAAATGGCGTTAACAGGCCATTCTATACCCATACAGCCCGTATAGACATCAGGGGGAGGTCCAACGATGAGTTCGAAAGATCACACAGAACTGGAAGCTAAACCAACCAGCGTGTCCAGAACGATTATGACCGAAATTATTTTTCCGCTGGATACGAATTATCACGGTACCGTCTTCGGCGGCAAGATCATGGAGTATGTCGATAAAATTTCGACCATTGCGAGCATGAGGCATTGCCGGTTTCCGGTTGTTACAGCGTCAAGCGATAGCCTGGATTTCTTGGCGCCGGTTCTACTCGGGGAAGCAATCCAACTGGAAGCGTTCGTATCCTGGACACACCGCAGTTCGATGGAAGTCTATGTAAGGGTAGAGGCAGAAAATCTGCTGACGGGTGAGAAGAGGACGACTGCGACTTCCTACCTGACTTTTGTAGCGCTGGGCAGCGATGGGAGGCCTACGGCGGTTCCTGGCGTAATTCCCGAAACAGACAGGGAGAAGCGTCTCTATGAGTCGGCGCCCGCCCGCTATGAAGCAAGGAAAATCAGAAAGGCAAGCCGCGAGCTGGAAAGTTATTAAGGGTTCATGATTTTCTCTCCACTCAATGGAACGGAACGGAAATCACTGCGTAACACAGTGTATGGCCGAATGAAGCGGCAGGGTTGATTAAACGTCCGTTGCCTTCATCCTATTCCATTACAAAGAGGAGTGCTTATTATGAACGCTCATGAAATTGATTATGTGATCCACGGAAATGAAATGCAGTATGTAGAAATCGAACTGGATCCGGGAGAAAGCGTAGTGGCTGAAGCCGGGAGCATGATGATGATGGAAGGCAGCATCAGCATGGAAACCATCTTTGGCGACGGCTCCGGCGGGAGCGGCGGAAAAGGCTTGATGGGCAAGCTGATGGGAGCGGGTAAACGTCTGTTGACCGGAGAGAGCTTGTTCATGACGGTGTTTACTAACAACGGGTACGGCAAAGAACATGTGTCGTTCGCTTCTCCTTATCCCGGTAAAATTGTTCCGATGGACTTGTATAAGTACGGCGGCAAAATTATTTGCCAGAAAGATTCCTTCCTGTGTGCGGCCAAAGGCGTATCCATTGGTGTGGAGCTTCAACGTAAATTGGGTGCCGGTTTCTTTGGCGGAGAAGGTTTTATCATGCAAAAGCTTGAAGGCGACGGACTCGGGTTCGTTCACGCTTGCGGAACGATTGTTGAGCGGGATCTGCGTCCCGGAGAAGTCCTGCGTGTGGACACAGGCTGCTTCGTAGCGATGACGCCCGATGTCGACTATGATATCGAGTTTGTCAAAGGAATCAAATCAGCCGTTTTCGGCGGAGAAGGTCTTTTCTTCGTCACTCTGCGCGGCCCCGGCAAAGTATGGCTTCAGTCCCTGCCGTTCAGCCGCCTGGCAGAACGGGTAATGTCGGGCTCCTTCAACCGGAAGGAAGAAGGAAGTGTCCTTGGGGGATTAGGGAATTTGCTGGACGGCAAGTAACGCGCGGGTATCTTTTGCAGGTTAGGCGGAGCAATCGCTCCTGCCTAACCTTTTTTTGTGTAGCCCCACAAAGAAAGGCTGCCCTGCCGGTAGAATACTACCATGCGGACAGCCTTACTTCACTGATACCTCATCTATTATCATGTATGGGACTAGATCGCGTATAGGCGAATGTAGGTTGTGTGCGTTCATTTTTAAATGATGATTGGTTTAATAGTGAAGCAGCATATCGTCAAGACGCTCGTTAAACTCTCCCAAGCTGATCAGCTCAACTTGCTTCGCATCATTCTGAAACCGGTCCAGATAAGTCTCTATATCCAAGTCGCTGTGAACATTCTCCACTAGAATGTCATTCTGCAGATGGACAATCAAGACCTGCTCAGCATCGTAAGCATAACGGTTTCCCATGTCTTCCGCTTCTATAAAAATGGCTTCCATATTCAATATTACCTCCGCTTGCAGCAAGTCCCGGGTTAGGGGGCTTGCTATGTCTCTAGTATGTTTCCAAGCTATTTTTACACGGCTTAAGCAGGTTTGAAACGGCTCCCTATTATTAACAAAGAGATGGACGGGCACTTAGAAATTTTTGTAAAATTACGTATTGACACGTGATATTAGCGGGTGCTATATTGATTTATAAATAATTCTTACTAAACTTATAGGATTTGTTTATTTTGTCCACCGGACCTCCGGAGACGCGAAGAGGTTGACCTGCTAGAATGATGAAGATTTTCCTAGTTGCCAAATCGAAAGGGGTATTTTGTTCATGGCTGTACAATCACATTCTTTTAGAAAAGTACTGGGCCGGTCGGTTATGGTCCTGACATTGACTTCGCTGCTTACCGGATTAACCGCTTGCGGCGGTGGGAACGAAACGACAAATACAAAAGTTTCGGGGGACGGTTCTTCACCAAAAGCAGTTGAACTGCTTAATGTATCTTATGACCCGACGAGAGAACTGTACCAGAAATACAATGAGGCATTTATTAAACACTGGAAACAAGAAAAGGGCCAGACCGTAACCATTAACCAGTCGCATGGGGGATCGGGCAAACAGGCCAGATCCGTTATAGAAGGATCGGAAGCGGATGTGGTTACGCTGGCACTTGCTTATGATATTGACCAGGTTCAAGCGGCGGGTCTGATTGACAAGGGCTGGGAAACGGAACTGAAGGATAACTCGACTCCTTACACCTCTACGATTGTGTTCCTTGTCCGCAAAGGAAACCCGAAAGGCATTAAAGATTGGGACGATCTGGTCAAGCCGGGGGTTGCGGTCATTACGCCTAACCCTAAAACATCTGGCGGAGCACGCTGGAATTACGTGGCTGCATGGGGATATGCGCTTAAGAAGAACAACAACGACGAGGCGAAGGCCAAAGAATTTGTTACACAGTTATTTAAGAATGCACCGGTGCTCGGAACGGGTGCGCGCGACTCAACGACGACTTTTGTAGAAAGAAACATGGGTGATGTCTTAATCGCCTGGGAGAACGAAGCTTACCTTTCTCTGAACGAACTCGGCAAAAATGAATTTGAAATTATAACGCCTTCCATCAGTGTTCTTGCAGAACCACCTGTGGCCATCGTAGATAAGAATACCGCAAAGAAGGGGACGAAAGAGGTCGCTCAGGCATACCTGGAGTACCTGTACAGCGAGGAAGGGCAGAAAATCGCAGCAGAGAACTACTACAGGCCGCGCCTGGAATCAGTAGCTAAGCAGTATGCGGACAAATTCAAGGAAATTAACCTCTTTACGATTAATGATCCGGAATTCGGCGGCTGGGCGAAAGTACAGAAGACCCATTTTGCCGATGGCGGAGTGTTCGACCAGATTTACAAACCGAAATAATGAAGCGTGCCCGGGTGCGACGGTACAAACCGGCACCACTCGGAAAGGCGATCAAGGGGACGTGTTAGCAAATGGCCAGACATAGTAAACCAAAGCGTATTCTGCCGGGATTCGGATTATCCATGGGTTTTACCGTGCTTTACCTAAGCCTGATTGTCTTATTTCCTTTATCTGCTGTCGTATGGAAGACGACAGGTCTGACGTTCGAGCAGTTCTGGAGCGCCGTGACGGATGACCGGGTTATCGCCTCCTACAAGCTCAGTTTCGGCGCTTCTTTGGCAGCGGCACTGATCAATGCGGTGTTCGGTCTGCTCGTTGCCTGGGTACTGGTCCGTTACCGCTTCCCGGGCAAGAAGATTGTCGACGCGCTCGTCGATATGCCGTTCGCGCTGCCGACGGCCGTGGCCGGCATAGCGCTGACAAGCCTGTACGACGACAACGGATTGATCGGCAGCATGCTCGCGCCGCTCGGCATCAAGACAGCCTTCTCGCCGCTCGGCGTCGTGATTGCGCTCACGTTCATCGGTCTTCCTTTCGTCGTCCGCACCGTGCAGCCTGTGCTGCAAGAGCTGGAGCGTGAAACGGAAGAAGCGGCCGTGAGCCTCGGAGCCTCCCGCTGGCGGACGTTCCGCCGCGTTATTTTCCCGCAGCTGATGCCCGCGCTGCTGACGGGCTTCACGCTCGCATTCGCCAGAGCTATCGGCGAGTACGGATCGGTTGTCTTCATCTCCGGCAATATGCCGATGAAGACCGAGATCACCCCGCTGCTCATCATGACGAAGCTGGAGCAGTACGATTATGCCGGAGCGACCGCGATTGCGCTCGTCATGCTGATCATCTCTTTCGTGCTTCTGCTGGTCACGAATGCGCTGCAAATGATATCCAACCGGCGGGTAAGCGGATGACCGCGAAAGGAGCTGATACTTTATGGCAGGCCAAGTAGCCGCTAATTTCGGGACGGCATCCTCAGAACCGCCCAAGCATATTTCAGAACCGCGAGGAGTACAGTGGCTTTTGATCGGCACAGCCCTGCTCTTCCTTACGCTGCTGCTCGTTTTACCGCTCGCGACCGTGTTTATTCAAGCCTTCAGAAAAGGCTGGGAAGTATACATCGCCGCTCTGACACAGAAGGAAGCTCTTGCGGCTATCAAGCTTACTTTAACGACCGCCGCCATTGCGGTTCCGCTCAACGTTATATTCGGCATAGCCGCCGCCTGGGCGATTACGAAGTTTCGTTTCCGCGGCAAGAATGTCCTTATTACCCTGATTGACTTGCCTTTCGCTATTTCACCGGTTATTGCCGGACTTGTATTTGTCCTTCTATTTGGAGCACAGGGATGGTTTGGCCCGTTTCTTGCGGAGAATGACATCAAGATCTTGTTCGCTCTTCCCGGTATTGTCTTAGCGACCGTGTTCGTCACTTTCCCGTTCGTTGCACGTGAACTTATTCCACTCATGCAGTCCCAGGGGACGCAGGAAGAAGAAGCTGCGGCAACGCTGGGCGCCAAAGGCTGGCGGATTTTCTGGAAGGTGACGATCCCGAACATTAAATGGGGTCTCTTGTACGGTATTATTCTTTGTAATGCCAGAGCAATGGGAGAATTCGGTGCCGTATCGGTTGTATCGGGTCATATCCGGGGCAAGACGAATACCGTCCCGCTTCATATCGAAATCTTATATAACGAATATCAGTTCGCGGCTTCTTTTGCGGTAGCTTCCCTGCTCGTGCTGCTTGCCGTCTTGACCTTGATTGTCAAAAGCCTTGTGGAATGGAAGTTTCACCAGACCAGCAGGCAAAACGCCGAGACCGGCTCAAACTCATTGAACGGGGGAAGTTAACCAATGCATATCCGTGTACAAGGGATTAACAAATCATTCGGCTCATACGAGGCGGCCAAGGACATCTCTTTCGAGATCCAGCAAGGAAAACTAATCGGCCTGCTCGGCCCGAGCGGCGGGGGTAAAACAACGATTCTCCGTATGCTGGCTGGCCTGGAGCAGCCGGATTCCGGTCGAATTCTGTTCCACGGTGAACAGGTCAACGACCTTATGCCCCAAGAGAGACATATCGGTTTCGTCTTTCAGAATTATGCGCTTTTCAAACATATGACCGTCTTCGAGAACATCGCTTTCGGTCTCCGCGTCCAGAAGCGCAGCAAGACGGAAATCCGCTCCCGGGTCGAGGAACTGCTTCAGCTGACCGGACTGAACGGTCTGGAGAAGCGTCTTCCTCATCAGTTGTCAGGCGGGCAGCGGCAGCGGGTCGCTTTTGCCAGAGCCTTGGCACCCGAGCCGCAGCTGCTGCTGCTGGATGAGCCTTTTGCAGCCATTGACGCTAAGGTTCGCAAAGAACTGCGCAGCTGGCTCCGGGAGATGATCAGCAGAGTCGGCATCACCACTATTTTTGTAACGCATGATCAGGAGGAAGCTGTCGAAGTGGCCGACGAGATCATGATTGTGAACAAAGGCAGGATTGAACAAAAAGGATCGCCGCTGGATATTTACAGGGAACCGTCGACTCCGTTCGTCGCTTCGTTTATCGGAGAGTCTTCTCCGCTTGCGGAAGCAGGTTCGCTGATCGGCTTCGAGGAAGAAGGGGAACTGGCGGCCATTGTTCGTCCGGAGTTCGTTGAAATCGGGCTCCCGCACGAAATCAGCCGCCAGACGGCTGCCGCCGACGGAGTGGTTCGCAGCACGTATTTCCGGGGATCCAACTGGCAGGTGGAAGTCGATACCGGCCCTTACCGGCTGATCGGGTACCGTTCGCTGGAACAGGCTCCTTTAGAACCGGGCGATCAGGTACGTGTGCTGGTTCATCGTTTATACGTCTTTGACGGAACCCAGACCAGAACGGTCGAGAATGCACTAAAATATGACCCCATGCCGGTTCACATCTGACCGGAACTTGCATAATTCGCACCAGGAAAGGAATATGGCTTATGGAACATCACATCACGATCCCATGCGGGGAGCTGGAGCTTGCAGCGACGCTGCATTATCCAACAGACAAAGAAGAGGCGGACTGCCGCGGAGGCAGCGGCAAATGGCCGGTTATCATCATCTGTCACGGTTTTATCGGAAACCGGATCGGAGTTGACAGGCTGTTCGTCAAAACAGCGAGGGCGTTCAGCAGCCAGGGCTACATGGTCCTGCGCTTCGATTATGCCGGCTGTGGCGAAAGTACCGGGGATTACGGGGCTGAGGGACTTGACGCCATGATTACCCAGACTCGTCGTGTACTGGATTATGCACTCAGCCTCGACTGCGTCGATTCCCATCAGGTCGTGCTGCTCGGTCACAGTCTCGGCGGCGCTGTCGCTTTACTGACAGCCGCCTCTGACCGCCGTGTCCGGACGCTCGTGATGTGGTCGGCAGTCGCTCATCCTCACAATGATATTGTTCGAATCGTAGGGAAGGACGCTTATCGTCAGCTGGAAGCAGATAAGGGCATTGATCATAAAGGGTACCTGCTTACCCCTGTATTTTTCGATTCGCTCTCCAAACATCAGCCGTTCGAGCAGCTGCGTAAATTCGGAGGAGATGTTCTCATCGCCCATGGTACGGCAGACGATGATATCCCGGTTGATTATGCGCCTCTTTATCAAAAAATGTTCTGGCTGAGGGCAGACGGGCAGTGCGATCTGGAACTTATTTTTCAAGCGGATCATACGTTTTCGAACCGGGACAGTACGCTTACACTGATCGGGAAAACGTCCGCTTGGCTGCTGGATCTGCAGAAGCGTAAGAAGGAATGGTACGATTGGATGATTTGATACGATAAAAGAGAGGTTGATGGGGATGGCCAAACCAGTTGAACTGAATGAACTCTGGATTGAACGTATTATTCAAAGCATTAACGGGTTAGAGTATGGCACGGTTCAAATCATCATTCATGACGGCCGAATTGCCCAAATCGAACGGACAGAGCGCAAACGCTTCGATAACGAAACCAAGCAAGCCGCTAACGGCACCAAGCTCCACGTGGAGCGTAAGGTGAGCGATGGAAGAAGTTGATTCAGCTTGCTCGGTGACATTCAGAGCAGTATAGGCCCGGATTCTAAGAGAATCCGGGTTCTTTGCTGTTCCGGCTTGAATATCAGCGGTTTGGAAACGCTATTTAATATAGGCATGCAGATGATCTCTCCTTGATTTCGTGATACAATTCATGATTAGCAGCAGCAAGGAAAGGAATGGGACATTTTTTGAACAAGGTAAGCGAATGGTTTCAATTAAAAGAACGAAATACCACTTGGTCGACGGAAGTACTGGCGGGGTTTACCACCTTCATGACCATGGCTTTTGTGGTGATTGTCAATCCGGCGATTCTAAGCGAGGCCGGTATGGATTTTCATGCCGTTTTTGCTGCAACGATCCTTACGACGATTTTGTCTACGCTGATCATAGCATTAGCCGGTAATTATCCGATCGTGATTGCCCCGGGAATGGGCATCAATGCTTTTTTTGCCTTCGGCGCTGTGCAGGGAGCGGGTGTTTCGTGGCAGGTTGCGCTGGGCTCTGTTTTTCTGGCCGGTATTTTGTTTATGCTGGTTTCCCTAAGCCGTCACGGGAGGCTCCTGATCGAGACCATTCCGGCATCGCTTAAATATGCGATTACAGCAGGCACAGGATTGTTTATATGTTTTGTAGGGCTTCAAAATGCAAAGCTCATTGTGGCTTCTCCGGATACGTTAGTCATGTTTGGAAGCCTTCATGAACCCGGGACTCTTCTTGCCTGCATCGGGTTGGTAGTGACTCTCGTACTAATGTCATACCGGGTCCGGGGCGCCTTATTTGTCGGGATGCTGATCAGTTCGCTCATCGGTTGGCTCATGGGTCTGCTTGTGCTGCCTGATCAGTGGTTTGCATGGCCCGGGGGCATGGGCGGGACATGGATGCAGCTGGATCTAGGAGGCGTATTCGAACAGGGATTATTCGCGCTCACTTTTACGTTCCTGCTGATCTCGGTGTTCGATACGACGGGCACTCTGGTAAGTCTGGCGGAGCAGGCGGGGTTAATGAAAGAGGGCAAATTTCCACGCTCACGAAGCGCTTTGATGGCGAATGCAGCCGGCGTGACAGCAGGCGGGCTGATGGGTACAAGTCCGGTCACGACACTGATTGAATCAGGATCGGGAATCGCCGCCGGCGGCCGCACCGGGGTTACGGCAGTCGTAACCTGTCTGCTGCTGGGCGCTGTCGCTTTCCTGGCACCTGTAGCGGAGACTTTGGCCAGCCTGCCTTCGATCACTGCTCCGGCTTTAATTATCGTCGGGTACTATATGATCAAAGATTTGCTGCACATTGACTGGACTAATTTCGAAGAGTCTTTTCCGGCCTTCCTCGTTATTGTGTCCATGCCGTTTACGTACAGCGTTTCAACAAGCATCGGCATTGGATTCATTTTTTATATTGTATTGAAGGCGGCGCGGGGACGCTTCCGGGAAGTGCATCCGGTTCTTTATGTATTCGCGGCTTTATTCGTCATCCAGATCGGATGGCTGCAGCCCTGAATACGATTAAGTAAGCCTGGATGAGGTTGTAAGAGCGAAACCACTTTACTTAAGAAAGGGACGGGTGAGAAATGAAGCAATCCCACTTTCATTTAGACACCGGTGCAGGCTCGTCCGTTTTCGTCCATTTGTGGGAACCGGAAGCGGATACGCTGCCTCAGGGAATCGTGCAGATCGCACATGGGATGGCGGAGCATGCAGGTAGGTACAGCCGTTTTGCAGAACAGCTGACCGCAGGAGGTTATATTGTGTATGCCAATGACCACCGCGGACACGGCCGCACCGCTTTGACTGAAGATGATCTGGGTTATCCGGGCCGGGATGGTTTCAACGCAATGACCTCGGATATCATTACGCTTGCCATGCAGGCCCGTACGAATCACCCGGGACTTCCGCTCTTTTTATTCGCGCACAGCATGGGGTCTTTCCTGGCGCAGAAGGTTCTGTACCGGGCGCCTGAACTCTACCGGGGCGTTATTCTCTGCGGGACGAATGGTCCGCACGGCAGCATCTTGAAGGCGGGATCGGCGCTCGCCAATTTAATCATTCTGCGTAAAGGGGAACGGTTCAGAGGCAAGCTGTTAACGCATCTGGCACTCGGCAGCTTTAATATTCCTTTCCGCCCGAACCGTACGGAGTTTGACTGGCTGAGTTCCGATGACAAGGAAGTGGATAAGTTTATTGAAGATCCGCTCTGCGGATACGTCTGCACGACTAACTTTTTCAAGGAGTTTTTCTCGCATCTGGGACAAATTCATTTAAACAAGCATCTGAAGCTCATTCCCAAGGATCTTCCGATTTATCTGATTGCAGGCGACAAAGATCCGGTCGGAGGACAGGGCAAAGGTGTACTTGCTCTTCAGAGTATATACGGCAAGCTGGGACTGAGGCATGTGGAGTGCAAACTGTATGCCAATAAAAGACATGAGCTGCTGAATGAAGTGAACCGGGATGAAGTGGCAAGCGACATTATGGTTTGGCTGGAGCGGACCCGTAGGGGTGTGCAGCCTCACGACCAACTGATAGATGAGCAAGTCATGCCTCAGCTTCAAGAATAAGTGTGAATAGATTACAGCGAAGCATACGAATACGGGCAAATCAGGCCGCTTTTGAAGCGGTCTTTTTTTGTATGATAGAAGAGATGGTCTGTTTATTATGGTAAAATAAGGGTGCTTGATTTAACGAAGGCGGTTAAGGGGGCTTCCATTCTTGTTTATCCACGTAATAATCGGTCTGATTGCAGGGTCCGTCATTTTCTTGAAATTATTTCAATCGGTACAGGCTAAAAAGCATGTTGGTTTTGTATACGCCCAAGGGAACGTGCGAAAGATGAGTTGGACGTTAGCTTTGGCTTACCTGGCAATGCTGTTTACCTTTGGGGGTAACGAATGGCTTCTAATTATAATAAGTGCCGTTAGTTTGCTGCACCTGAATCATTCTGACCATTTCTATCTCGGAGAGAATGGACTCTGTATAGCCAGATATTTTTATGCAAAAGACAAGTTAATCAGTTATGAAATTACGGAAGGCGATCATGGCGAAATCAGAATTATAGTAGCCGGAATCATGGAGCCTGTCACGCTAAATTTCTCGGATATGGAACATAAGAAGGAGCTGGAGATGCAGGTTTCCTATTATTTTCGGGATGTGTGTATTCCGGCAAAGTGAAAACAATCGATCATGAATGACCGTGAATTTAAAAAAACGTCTTCTGCAGCAATGCCCGTTACAGGCTGGCATACCGGAAGACGTTTTTTAGGCTGGTAGGATGATAAGTGACGCGATTAACTCTGTAAACCTAGTGAAATGTACTTGATCTCCACATATTCCTCGATGCCGTATTTACCGCCTTCTCGTCCGAGGCCGCTTTCTTTCATTCCTCCAAAAGGAGCCTGTGCCGCTGACGGCAGACCGTCATTGACGCCCACAATACCGAATTGAAGACGTTCGGCTATACGGATCGCCTGATTAAGATTGGAAGTGAACAGATAGGATGCGAGTCCGAAAGGAGAGTCATTCGCTTGACGGATCGCATCTTCAGGATCTTCGAATTCAACAATGGGCGCTACCGGTCCGAAGGTTTCCTCCTGCATAATTTCCATTGAGGCATCGACTCCGGTGAGCAGAGTCGGTTCATAGAAATAGCCGTCATGCCCCGGTATCTTAACGGCCTTGCCCCCGGTCACAATCTTGGCTCCTCCGCTGACCGCATTCTCGACTTGACGAATGACTTTATTCATTCCGTCTTCGTCGATCAGGGGTCCTATTGAGGTGCCGGGCTTCATCCCGTCTCCGACTTGGAGGCGGGCCATTTTCTCTCCAAGGAGCCGTTCAAACTCCGGGCGGATGCCCTTCTGTACATAAATCCGATTGGCACAGACACAAGTCTGGCCGGCGTTGCGGAATTTGGACAACAGAGTCTGCTCGGCAGCCAGCTGCGCGTCTGCATCGTCAAGCACAATAACCGGCGCATGACCGCCAAGTTCTAACGAAATTTTCTTCATCGTAGCGGCTGACGCCCGCATAATGTGTTTGCCGACTTCGGTTGAGCCGGTGAACGTGACTTTGGCGACGCGTGAGTCTTCGAACAACGTATCGCCGATGACGGATGATTTGCCGGTGATAACGTTAAGCACACCCGCCGGGACGCCTGCT
Source organism: Paenibacillus lutrae (assembly GCF_009757775.1). Lineage (GTDB taxonomy): Bacteria > Bacillota > Bacilli > Paenibacillales > NBRC-103111 > Paenibacillus_F > Paenibacillus_F lutrae. Next base: position 49,668 of record NZ_RHLK01000006.1, on the reverse strand, counting down.
TCTTCCGCGAGTTTGGCCATATACAGGGCTGTAAGCGGCGTCTGGCCGGCAGGTTTGACAATGCAGGTGCAACCGGAGGCCAGAGCAGGCGCAACTTTGCGGGTAATCATGGCGGCGGGGAAGTTCCAAGGCGTGATCGCGGCTATGACCCCGACAGGCTGACGGATTACGAACATCCGTTTGTTTGCAGTCGAGGCCGGAATGATGTCGCCATACAACCGTTTTGCTTCTTCGGCATACCAGGAAATGAAGCTTGCTGCATAAGCGATTTCGCCTTTGGCTTCCTCATAAGGTTTGCCTTGTTCGGCGGTCATCAGCTTCGCCAGTTCGTCCTGATGCTCCATCATCAGGCTGTACCAGTTCATGAGAATAGCCGAACGTTCGTAAGCGGAAGTTGCGCTCCAGGTCTGAAAAGCTTGATGCGCGGCTGAAATCGCCTGAAGTGTTTCTTCTTTACCGCATACAGGAACTGTCGCGATTTCCTTGAGCGTGGATGGATTCAGCACGGGGTTGGTTTTACCGCTTCCGGAGGGTATCCACTCGCCGTTGATCAGGTTAAACCAATCCTCGTCGTTTCTATGTTTTTCATTTCTATGTAGTGAGGGGGTAGTCATCATGTTTCCTCCTTCATTGAGTCAATTGAGAATGCCTGTCTTTTATTATAAAAGATAAGTTCATAGGGCTCAAAACTTACATGACGGCGGCAGCTGAAAAGTAAGCTTAACGAAAATTAGCTGCGTCTGGCTCTTGGTCTGCAGCTTCATTAATTCTACCCGATCGCTAAAGCGGGTAAACGTTAAGGGATCGGTTCCAAATCCCGCATATCTATTAGCTGCTTGGGACCACAAGGATACCGGTGAGAATTTGACATCTGCTGGTCATACTAATCTGTGAGCCGTACGGAGGACGATCGTTCATAACCTTCGATAAGACCTGCCTATCAGAATAATCAAAATCGGGTAAGAATGGGTAAAGGCTTGTTTGTAACCCCATCTCATAAAAAAACCGGAATAAATCAGATTGCTGCGGGAGGTACTTCTATGACAGAGTTAAACGAAGACCAGTTCAGGTCCAGGACCCGGACTACAAGCGATTCGCTCGGGGAAGTCATTCTCCCGGCGGAAGCTTATTATGGCGCCCAGACTCAGCGGGCAGTCCGTAACTTTACGATCAGCGGGTTAAGACTTCCGCGGGAATTCATAAAAGCTCAAGGAATTATTAAAGCTTCGGCGGCAGTTGTGCATCGGGAGCTGGGGGAGCTGGATAAAACGGCTGCAGATGCTATAGTGGCTGCCGCTGAAGAAGTGATCGAGGGCAAGTGGGACGATCAGTTTGTCGTCGATGCGTTCCAGGCAGGGGCGGGAACATCGCAGAATATGAATGCCAATGAAGTGATTGCGAATGTGGCACTTGAGAAGCTCGGATTCGGCCGGGACCGTAAAGATCAGATTCATCCGAACGATCATGTGAACAAAGGCCAATCGACCAACGATACCATTCCTACGGCTATCTGTATGTCCGTGCATGAGTCGCTGACGCGCAAGCTACTTCCGGCTATGGAGCGATTGACCGGTGAATTGTGGAACAAATCCCATCAATTCCATTCCGTGGTCAAATCGGGACGCACCCACCTCCAGGATGCCGTACCGCTAAGACTCGGCCAGGAATTCGAAGGTTATGCGGCTACCATCGAACGCATGTGGGAGCAGCTTGAATATGCCGCCGATGGACTGCTTGATCTTGGAATCGGCGGCAACGCGGTCGGCACAGGCGTCAATACGCACCCGGAGTATGCGCAGCGTATGGTCGCGGAGATCAGCAGACGCACGGGTACGGCTTACAGGCAGGCCAAAAGCCGGTTCGCCTTTATGCAGAACCCGTCTGCGGCACTGCGGGTAAGCGGCCTGCTCAGAGATCTGGCCGTTCATCTTATCAAAGTGTCAAGCGATATCCGGCTGCTTAACTCAGGTCCGCAGACGGGCCTGGCGGAGATTCGGCTTCCAGCGGTTCAACCGGGCTCTTCCATTATGCCGGGCAAAGTGAATCCGGTCATACCGGAAATGCTGTATATGGTCTGCTGCCAAGTGGTAGGCAATGATACAGCCGTTCAGACGGCTATGATCGGGAGTCAGCTTGAAATTAATGTAATGATGCCGGTCATTGCCCATAATGTCTTACAGTCGGTTGAGATCCTGACGAATGCGATTTATACATTCTCAGAATATTGTCTGAACGGGATCGAAGCGGACGAAGAGCAGTGCAGGTTCTGGATGGACAGAAGCCTGTCTCTTGTCACGATGCTCAATCCGATTATCGGTTACGATAAAGCTGCCGAAATCGCCAAAGAATCGCTCCATACGGGTAAACCGCTTCGTCAGCTTGTGGTCGAGAAAAAGATAGTAACGGAAGAAGAGTGGGAAACCATTGTTCAGAAGAGTTTATCGGAATAAAGGCGCAGCAGGCTCCTTCTAACATGAAAATCCCGGCCCTCATAGATGACTATGGGAGCCGGGATTTTCATGTTGTCGGCTGCATCTGGAGGAATGACCTCGCAGAGCAGCAGCTTGCGGAAATTAGATATAGTTAAGTCCTGCCGTATGAGGGAATGGCAGAGGAAATACCTCTCCGAGGGCTTCTCTCCACTGGTCTGAGGCATGCTGAGGCATTTCTGATCGGTCAAATACCAGGGAAGTCCATTCATCGCCCGTCAACTCCAGTCCGGGCAGCCCCGGCAGCTGAAGCGTCACACCGTCCTCTGCTGCAGGTTCACAGCTGAGTCTCTCTCCCAGGGAGTGATCTGTACTGCGTTCATTCAGGTAAGGGCGCAACTGTTCAAGCAGGAGACGGGAATCTGAGATAAGAACCGTCCCCATATTACGCTGCTCTTGGACAGGCAGGAATCCAAGCAAATCGTGTACGTCCTGCTCATGGACGGCAATTGGGACGAAAAATTGCTTGAGCTGGTTCTCTTCGACCACAGCGGCCAGCATGGCGGCAAGTCCGCCTGCTTCTCCGGCCCATTCCATCATAATGGGGGCTCCCTGCGGCCGGATGCCCTCTCTTACTTGTCCGAGTCCCTCTTCAGGGAGTGCGGCAACCAGAAATGCGGCGGGTACTCCGTTTTTCTCGGCAATGTAAGTTTGATGACGCAGTTTGACACAGCTCCCGTATGCGCGTGCCTCAATAAGAAGACCAAGATCCCATATGCTTTGCTCGTATGCCCCGACCCGCGCGGCGGCAAGTTTGTGCATCGCTGTTAGGTCTCCGCGGCGGTAAGGTCGGACGGTGTAGCTCCCGCCGGATACTTCTTTGAGAGAAGCAGCGTGTTCGCGTGAGAGAGTATACTGCCGGATCAGACCGAACGGACGGCAGCCCGCTCTTGTATAGAGGGAGCGAGTACCGGACACAAGCAGCAGGGAAGCGCCGGCTTTCTTTACGCGTTCACGTACAGCGGCGAATAAATCGCCGGCGACTCCTTTGCCCCGGCTATCCGTATGCGTGCATACGGAACCTAGCGAATAGGTGTACAATTGTGCGCTGCCGATACGGACTGCTCCGGGGAGCAGTCCCATGAACGAAACCAGGCGGCCCTTATCAAAGGCGCCTAAAGATTCGGAATAAACAGAGGAGAACAGATTCGGAAACCCTTGGGCCATAGATATTTGTTCACTATCTCGAAAAATAGAATCAGCAAGCTCAGCTGCTTCCTGCATTTCTTCTTGCCGGACAAGACGTATCTCCATCGTAGTTGATCGGTCCCTTCATAAATTAAGTAACGGACCTCTTTATTATAAGAGAAGCTTTGGAGAAAAGGCAGGTTTTTTTATCAAAAGGTGAAGAAATCCGTTATTACAAATATGAATTGAATCTAATATTCGATTGGTTCATCAGGGGGAATTGGGTATAATTTTCAAGGGAGGAGTTGTCTGACATGCTCTACATTCGCAGAATACGCTGGAGAAAAATATCCTATTACCTAACTCTAATAACAGTCGTGTTGTTTATTTCCGTTATGATTATCAATTATTCAGTACAACAGGTGGGTTCTCGTTATATCATGCAGGGGCAGCAGGCTCCAGAGGCAGAGGCGATTATAGTGCTGGGTGCCCGGGTTCATCCGGACGGCAGACTATCGGGAATGCTGCTGGACCGGATGATAACAGCGGCAGAGCTGTACGAGCGGGGAAAGGCTCCTAAAATCCTGGTTTCCGGAGATCACGGAACCGTTGGCTATAATGAGGTAAGAGCCATGAAGAACTTCTTGGAAGAACGCGGAATTCCCGGAGAACGGATCTTCATGGACCATGCGGGCTTTAATACTTATGACAGCATGTACCGGGCTAAGGCGATTTTTCAAGTAAACAAAGCCATTGTCGTAACGCAGGAGTATCACCTGATGCGGGCCGTATATAATGCCCGGGGACTTGGAATTGAAGCTTATGGAGTTGCATCCGACCGGCAGGAATACGCCGGAATGCCGAAATTTAAACTGCGTGAAATTGCAGCCAGAAATAAAGATTACGCACTCGTAGAGCTGTTTAAGCCTGAGCCGGCCTATCTGGGCGAGATCATCCCGATCTCCGGAGACGGCCGCTTGACGGATGATGAATGGCTGCAAGAGCATGAGACGGGCCGAATCAGCGCATTTTCTCATACCCCATAATGAAAAGCCAGGGAGCGTTCTCCTTGGCTTTTTGATAATGTAAGGCTTATTTAATTCTCGCAGCCGCATTTAGGGTCATTAAGAATGTCTTCGGGTTCAAACCAAATGTTCCGGTAATCTATATTTCCCAGAGTATTCAGGGTCAATCCCCGTACACTAGGGTGAAACATCGTCTGCATTTTACGGTGATAAAGGAAAATAATCATGCATTCTTCTTTCAGCAGTGCTTCGAGATCATCGAATAGGGCATGTCGTTTGGACGCATCGGGCTCGGCCATAAGCCAGGCAACCCTTTCATCGATTTGTTTCCGCTGGCTATCGGAAAATAATTTGCGGATGGAACCCTCCTCCTGAAGAAAAATCTCAAGAAGAGAAAGCGTTTCGCTTTCATCCAATACAAATTCAAATAACATCAAGTCCGCATGCTCCAAAGCAGGGGTTGTTAAAAACAGTTCCCGGTCGTGCAGGATGACGTCAAGATGAATGCCGTTTCTGGCGCAGCGCTCTACCATCCATTCGGTGTCTTCTGTATACTTCTTGGAGTCTTTGCAGTGGACCGAGAAGGATAGGGCGGGGCCCTCAGGCGGCAACATGCCGGTATCGGCAAATACATCTGTATTTTGCAGCAGGCCTTGTGCGTCTGATATCCGGCTCCGGGCTATACTTTTGTCAGGCAGAAATCTGCTCGCAGGTGCCGCGCGGCTTTCACCGAGCTCATGTACGATCGACTCGCCATCCAGAATACTCCGGAGGAATTTCCGTACCGACACATTTTGTAACGGGCCGCTTTTACGGTGATTAAAGGCAACCAGCGTACATCCGGACGATAACGATTCGACGGCATTCCAGTTAGGAAGCGGCTGGAACCTGCTCCGGTATGCGAAGCGATGGGCCATGTTACAAGCATCCGACAGGATGAGAAATTCGGTCGCTTCTTGCAAGAAAATAAGCTCGACCTTATCCAGAAAAGGACGCCCCATAAAATACCGTTCATTCGCACGAAGCGCATACCCTTGACCTTGTTTGATTTCAATCCGGAAAGGGCCCGTTCCGACCGGCGCATCGAAGAAGGCTGTCTCGTCAGCTTCGCACAATTCGCGGGGGAGAACAGCGGCCACAGGCGAGCTTAGACAATGAAGCAGCAGTACATTGAGCTGGTTAAGCCGGATTTGAAAAGAACGGCGGTGCAGGACACGAATCTCTTCTATACTGTCCAGAATCCACCGCTGCGGAGAGAAAACGGACGGGTCGCCAAGCCTCTCCAGAGAAAAGCGGACGTCTGCGGCCTCAAGTTCCCTTCCATGATGAAAAAAAATGCCTTTACGCAGATAAAAGGTCCAAAGGGTAGAACTTTCGTCCGTCTCCCAGTAATGGGCAAGACTCGGGGTAAACTCATGTTTTGTCCGGTCATAACGAACGAGCGTATCGAATATCTGACGGCTAGCATGTACATCATGCGCATACAAAAGTGCGGCAGGATCGAACGTGCTGTATATTTTTTGAATCGGCAGGCGGAGAATATCCTCGTCCCCATCCCTATTGGGCTGGTAACCGAAATAACGGGAAACCAGATTCAGGAGGTTTTCCTTGAGAACAGGGGAATCCGTATAAGAATCAATCCACTGAACTGCCTGCTGGAACTGTTCTTTTTCGGCCAAGTCAGTCACTTGCTTCATGAGCATTTCTTCCAGGGTAAAGTGAAAAATAAGCTGTGATTTATTGCCGCGTCCCCGTCCCGGCTGCCAGTCAATCCACTCGGCTTCCTGCATTTTACGAATAATGAGCTTGACATTGCGCACGGTGCAGTGGAGATGCTCCGCCATTTGTTCCAGGGAGATCCGGACAGGCTGGCCTTGAGGTACGGAAGCGTATGACTTGCGCAGCTCCAGATAATGATGTGTAGCTTGCATATCCACACTCCCTTTAGCGATCGGCTGGATAATTTTTTCCTGATTATACAAGAATAACAGCGGGAGTAAAAGAGAACGCCCGAGAATTTTTAAGATAGACGAGATAAGGAATGAAGAGAATAAGCAGAAGTGATCTACTACAAAGGAAGGGTACAATCAATTCGAGTCGGTAAACGTAAGGATTCATTAGATATGACAAACCGTAGAGTCTGCGTTGGCAATTTGTGCTCGGAAATTTGTATGATTCCTATGTCACTGGCGGCATCTATGTGCAAGGAAGAAAGTAAGGCGGACCAGAATTTCACAGCTTTTGGGTTATTTCGAAACATCGATATTTCATAGTGTCCATGATGATGTTTAAATATATGAAGCGCAGCTGCCCGTCCAAGCCCCTTTCCTCTATATTTAGGTAACAGAAACAACTCCTGCACGGAATAATCAATTCCGTCAGTAACATAAGGAGGAGAAGTTACCAGGATGAAACCAGCAATCTTATTATCGACCATAATCAGGTAAGGAAACAGTCTGTCATCTCGATAGTAGGGTGATATGTCTTCTGCCTCATATTTACCTTCATTAGACACATCTTCCATAGAGTATGCTGACAGCTCGTATAGATAAAAATGAAACAAATTATTTAATATAATCGAATCTGACTGTGTAATTGTTCTAAATTCGATGTTCAATTTGCGCCCCCCATTTACAGTTTATCTACCTTTAAAAAAGACTAGCACATCTCCTTACAAGGGTTTTAGGGAAAGAACCGTTTAAAACTAAACTTAACCTGCCTGTTAGATTCGTGCGGATGGTTATTCTCTCAGTCTATTCTTTTAATTTAATTGAGGATACAGAAGAGAAATTGCTGTTGTTCAAGTCTGAGGTATAACTATAAAATACTTCGTGAGTAAATCCTAACCGAGCCCTTTTCTTAATTGTGAAATATTGGAGGTTTGCACAGATGAACGAATCCAGATTCGGCAAATCCGTTATAATTACGGGGGCCGCTAACGGCATCGGCCGCATACTGGCCCGCCGCTACGCGGAGAGCGGCGCCAAGGTTATTCTCGCGGACACAGACGGGCCGCGGGGAGAAGACAACGTCCGGACGATCCGCGAAGCCGGTGGCGAAGCGCTCTTCGTCCGGACGGACATGAGCCGGCCGGAGGAGATCGTCCGGCTCATCGATCAGGCTGCGGAGGCCTACGGTCCGATCGGCAGCCTGATCAACAACGCCGGCGTCTCCGTATGGAAGACGCCGTATGAACTGTCCGTGGAGGAGTGGGACCACGTCCTGCACACGAACCTGCGCGGCACCTTCTTGTGCGCGCGCGAAGCGGCGAAGCGGATGCGGGTCAGCGGGGGCGGCAGCATCGTCAACATCGCGTCTACGCGGTCGATGATGTCCGAGCCGTCTTCGGAAGCGTATGCCGCTTCCAAAGGCGGCATTGCCGCGCTGACGCATGCGCTGGCCGTTTCCTTCGGCCGGGACCGCATCCGCGTGAACTGCATCTCCCCCGGATGGATTGAGACGGGGGAGTATGAAGCGCTCCGGCAGGCTGATCACGACCAGCATCCTGCCGGAAGAGTCGGTACGCCCGATGATATCGTCCGGGCATGCTTCTACCTGACGGACCCGGCCAATGATTTTGTGACCGGGACGGATCTGGTCATCGATGGCGGGATGACCCGCAAGATGATTTACGAGGAATAAACCTTCTCGTGATAGGCTTGTTTCTTGTGCAGGCGATGATTTGTAATCGCGAACTAGTCAAAGAGAGCGGCACAGGTACACTGTTTTCGATTGATCAGCGTGCTGCACAGGTATGGATATGACAGTATACCTGAAGATGCCGCCTTTGCGGCATTAAACCTGCGGGTTATTTCTCTATTCACTATGAAAACGTTTTTACAATATATGTATTCTTTACATAAAATATGGATTTTAATGGTTGGATATGATATAGTTGATATAGACACTACATAAAAGAAAAGGCACCATTCTTATAGAAAGGAGTTTGGAGGAAAATTTTATCGACTTCCGTTTATTTTTAAACAAATGATAAGGAGTGATAATTTTATGAAAAAAACCATTACCAGCCTTGCTGCATTTGCTCTTCTGGCGTCCGCAATTCCTGCGCATGCACAAGAAATTAATCTTGCTCCCACTGCTGCCACGGTTAATGACTCTAAGCTCCCAACCAGCGCTCCCAGTCAAGTTATCAATCCAAGGGCCAAGGTTTCTTGGAATAGCGTTCCTGGTGCAGCCTACTACGATGTGTATGTGAATAATTTAACGACTAATCAGTTATACCAGTATAGCAGACAGTCATCTCTTATTTTTGAGTCTGGCTATTTAACTTCCGGTCATGATTATATCATTGTAGTAAATGCACTCGATTCCAATTTCAATAAAATTGCAAGCGGCCACACGCAACAGTTTAAAGCGATTTACCATAATCTCTGGACGATTTATTTGAGCTAGACCCGCAGAAGGGCTTTGAATGTAGCAAAACCTATGTAGAGAGCCCTGCAAATTGAATACAGGAAATACAACAAACCCAGTCCCTTGCCGGTACTGGGTTTGTTGTATAATGGAAGTTAAGTACACGTGAGATGTATGGATACAAAGAACATGATGCAGCAGCAGGCTAAGACTTAAAGAATACCCGGAGAGGGGATCCGTTTAGCGGCCAAGCCAAACCTTATGAAATGAATCGATATTTAGAAAAGACTTAGAGTCCGTTGTTCGGTCTTCGCTTTTTGGCAGGAACCCATGTAAAATAAAAGAGAATGCTTTATTTATTCTTTGAATCAAAGAGGTGTTGGTCATTCGCATCATAATTCTTTACCTGGTGGTCGTGAATGTTATTGCCTGCATGCTGATGGGCTCTGACAAACGCAAATCCAAAAGGGGAGGCTGGCGGATCCCGGAGAAAAGGTTGTTCCTGCTTGCTCTGATCGGTGGATCAGCAGGTGTTTGGACGGGGATGTATATTTACCGGCACAAGACACAGCACCTTAGTTTTCGAATCGGAATTCCATTTCTTTTGCTTGTAAATATTGTTTTATTTGCAAAATTTATCATTTATGTGCGTTGATGTGATTCATATTGGTGGCAAATAGGTTAAATAATTACGGATGTTTGAAGAAAATATCCAATTGGTATGTTAAAATTAGAAAATACATAAGCGTTACAACGAGCCAGCACCCTGGCACATACAAGCCAGATTCATCAAAAATAGCCTCGTACTAAAATGGCCGTTAGAAGGGTCATTCGGAATCAGGGATGAATGGGGGGGAAGCAAGCTTTTCAATCATTGTTCACGAGCATGCTCAGGATAATTGGGCGAAACAGTCATCCGTCCATACAAACCCGCAGACAGGCACAATTTCTGTACACCAGCCGTTATCATCTCAGAAGGCGGTGAGGTCTATGTCCTTGACTTACGGGCCGCACCATCTTAGGATGGAAAGATCGCTATCCGATTCCTGCACGGATGGCTATCTGTTGTGGATGGAACCAGATGCAAGCGCGCGCTGCTGCCGAAGACGTTTCAACCTAATGGCTGAATTTGCAATTTTTTTTAATGACCGGAGGAGATCGTAATGAACCATACCTTTCTGATCGTCAAAGTGGCGGGACAGGAGCAATTACATACGGTAATCCGAGCCCTTAAAGAACTATCGCGTCCTCCTCTTGTCACTTGGAAATCAGATGAAAAAAGGAACCGGTCCCATCTTATTCTGCGGGGGGACCTGGCCTATTTAACGGAAGTCAAACTTTTGCTGGGTAATTTGATGTTTGCCAAAAGCATTGAGATGAATTTTCAGCTTCTGAAGGTAGCCTCCTGAACGTTAGGCGTAAAGAGATTGACCTTTTCTCGGGTTGCCCGGTTCTGTATGCTGTGCTAATGTGGACATACATCCTATAGACCGGGAGGACACGGTTATGAATCCTGATTTTATCGCAATTAAGCTTACGGATGGCGAGTTGAAATATTCCCACAAGAAGAGCGACCTTGGTCTGACGGTGACCACGAAGGAATTTATTATACAGAAGCCTTATATCAACTATTACATTTCTCTGGATGCGATTCAATCGATGGTCCCTTATGAAGCGCAGGGGCGTACCGTAAGAATGGCGACGACCAAGGGAGCCGCCAGTGAAGTGGCGGTTATGTCTCCGGGCGTTCAGCATTACCGTATTGTCGTTCGTGAAACGACTGTGCACAACCGGAGCGGGATTTTCCATATGGCCGGCTCTGAATTCATTATGCCGCTTATGAACGAAATGCTGCTGATGATCTCCAAGTACAGCGGATTACATGCGGTAAATTAGCCGACTATAGTTAAATACGAGCAGAACTGAAGAGAACCCCGCCCGATGCCGTTAAGACAGCATTGGGGCGGGGCTTTCTTGTTGCTGGAGTATGTAACAAGAGAGTACAGGCGGCTCCTGCCCTCTATGTTGATAGTCATACGGGAACCGGTCAACTCTTGTCCTTCTCCTTATCCTTCTCGTCAAGGCCCTTATAATATTGCTCCACGAGCTTATCCAGCCGGACAATCTGGTGACCGTAATCATAAATGCCGGAGGCAACGACGAGCAGCCGGTGAAGATCGCGGGTAGAACTCGAAGCGTCCGTAATGGTCAGAAGAAACTTGTCGTTTTTCAGGTCCATCGCTTCAAGTCTTTCGTACGATTCATTTTTAAACTTCTTCTCGAATTTCATCAGCACATATTCGTGATACTGCGTAAGCGCCTCTAAATGCTCGTCTACGAATGCATTCATGTTTGCTTTACTCGTTGCCTGGAAATAATGTTCTTCAACGAGCTGTAGAATATCGAGCCCCTTGCGGAGGGTATGCAGCATTTGCTTGTACACCACCAGACGGCGGGAGGCCCGGTATTTGAGGCGCTTGAGCTTCTTCTGTTCCTCTTCGAACAGCTTGTATTTCTCCTCAAGCCGGAACAAAGAACCGATCAGTTCATCTTTCGTTTCTTGAAAGACGGTTTCCTTCATTTCATTGGAGATGACCGTTCGCTGCAGAGGGGATATTTTGTTGAACACCCCGTGAACTTCCTCCATGAATTTTTTCTGCCAGTTAGGCGGGAAAAAGACAATATTAATGATAAAGGCCGAACCGACTCCGAGCGAGGTCAGCAGAAACCGGTTTACAGCGAACCACCAATGGCCCCCGGAAGCATCCATGACGGCGATTACGGTGACGAGGGTTAAACCTATATTCGCTTCCATTTTCATCTTGAGGCAAATCATAATGGCAAGGATACACACGATTCCGATAGCGATCGGGTGCTTGGAGAAGAAAGTACCCGCAACAAGCGCCAGAGCCGCGCCGAGTGTGTTGGTCTGAAGCTGGTCGAGAAAATACCTCCATGACCGGTAAATGGAGGGCTGCAGGGCAAAAATAGCGGCGACCGCAGCTATAACGGGGGCTGTCGTATGAAGCAGTGTACTGAGGTACAAGGCTAACGTGACGGCCATACCCGTTTTTAACATTCTGGCTCCGAACGTCACAAAACAAAGCTCCCTTCTGAGTGGTTCAAGATGACGAACTCATTATCGCATTGCGGCCTGCGCCTAGTCAATTGTCAAGCGAACCGCTGATTCCATATATATAAGGCCGGATAAAGTAGGACTCAGGAAAAAACAGGTTAGTTTCACATACCCCATAGATCGGTTATTGAAAAGGATGTACGCATAAGCTGGGAGGCGTATTATGGAACTGTTACTTATTCTTGTTTATTTGGTCATCGTCTTGCTTGTTATTGAAATTTCGGCCGTTCTTATGATGCTGACCGGTTTAGATCATGCCATATCGAGATTTCAGGTAACCTCTATGCTTACCGGCACAGGTTTTACCACCCAGGAATCCGAGCTTATACTCCGGCACCCGGTCCGGCGCAGAATCGGTATTTTTCTTATTCTGTTCGGTGTATTTTCACTGGCCGTTATCATTACGCTGATGTCTAATCTGCTGGAAAAGAGATTCCGTTTGCCGGAACTCCTTATTATTACGACCATTCTCGGGGTTCTTCTGGCTGTTATCCGGCTAAAGCCTGTCCATAAAAAGCTGCATGACCGTTTTCACGCCCCGCTGGATGAAGAAGACGGGGTAGAAGAATTGCCGGTGAATGAACTGCTTTATAACGACGAAGACGATTGGATTATTGACATTCCTGTCTATGAAGAATCCGAATATGCACATTGTCCTATTCATAAGATAAGTACATGGGAAGAAGATATCAATCTGCTATTCGTACAGCGGGGAACACTTAGAATCCGCTACAAGGATAAAGATGCGGATACCCATATTGAAGCAGGCGATGTCTTGTATGTATATGGGGACAAGAAGCAAATCTCAGAGAAATTTAAGGATGAACTTGAGTATAGGCATCAAAACAGGTCCGATGAAAGCAAAACGCTGTCTCTCTTGTAACGGTATCGCAACCTTTTCATCATCCAAGCGTTAATAAATATGGGTAAATCTAACATTTGGATGAAGAGAGGAATCACCTATGAAGAAGATGCTTCAATTAAGCTTTCGCAAAGCGGGATTGTTAACCGTGACCGGCTCGTTAGGGGTCGGTCTTTTGCTGCCTGCGGAGACAATTCTGGCGCAATCAGACTCCGTGCCTGCCGCCGTATATGAGCAAGGGAAACTGCAGGCGGCGGCTGGAAGCGAAGGGAGCGCCAGTCAGGCCGGGAAGAACGGGCTCAATCAGGAGCTTCAGACACAAGTGAAGATAACCAAAGATGAGGTGATCGCCAGACTAAGGGAACTGTTCCCGGCTTTGAACAAGGCGGAGGTCGTCAGAGCGGAACTGGGAACGGCTTCAGACAGCTTCCCTCCCGAACCGGGGCCGATCTGGTCCGTTAAGTGGGAAGTGAAAGACGGAAATTCTACATCAGGTTTCTCCAGCCGGGTGGATGCAGGCAGTGGAGATATCTTGTCAGCCAGTATTCCGGGCGGCCGTTACTCGGAGACGGAAGAACCTTATTATCCGGGCACAATCACCAGGCAAGAGGCGGCGGAAAAAGCGGCTGCTTTTATTAAAAAAGCCGTGCCTTCCGTACAAGCATCTGAACTTGTGCCTGCCGATGAGGAGCTCTACAGGTATCAGCAGCCTTTATTCGGACCGGTGCTTTATTCGTTTACCTATTACAAAAAAGTGAACGGGATTCAAACCGATAATGAAAGTTTAACGGTTCAAGTAGACGGAAACGGTGCAATCATTTCACTTCATAATAATTTCACGTCGAGCAGTTTTTATCCCTCTGCTAAGCCTGCCATTACCAAAGAACAAGCAGCGGGCAAATACAAAGAAGATGCGGATGTCGATCTGAGATACACACTGCTTCGGAAAACCGGAGGCAAAGAAGAATGGATTCTCGCCTATTCGCCGATAGGGGCATACAAAGTTCTGGATGCTCAAACCGGTCAGTACATACAGCAAGAGCCTTCCAACGGGGCCGGGCAAATGAATTACACGGCTATACCCGAAGCCTTCCATACTTTCAAGCCGCTTGCAGGGGGCAAGCTGAGCGCTTTGGAAGCAGCGGCTCTGGTGGAGACGCTTGGCGCGATCAAGGAAGACAAGAAGCTGATGCAGAAAGCGGAGACGGATCAATGGCAGGGCCAAAAGCGTGAGGTCTGGAATCTGGGCTGGGGAAATGAACAATCCGGTGGAATGAATTTGATAACGGCCGTTGTGGATGCTAAGACCGGTCAAATTCTTGAAGTAAGAAGCGGCCGGTTTCCTTTTGATTCCACTTATACATTGCCGCGCACGATCACCGTGGACAGCGCCCGGGACAAAGCTCTGAAACTATTCGGCGCCACAGTGCCCCAGGCACAGGAATGGAAGCTGATCGACGGGAAGAGCATTTCGCCGGATACGGAAAACACCGATAAGAATAAACCGTTTACGTTTACTTTCCAAAAATTCTACCGCAATATTCCCGTCGGCAATCAGACGAAAACCGTTACGCTGGCCGGTGACGGAAGTTTCTACAGCATGGAATCTTCATACGAATGGGTTGACGACGAGGTGCTGAACAAGCTTAAACCCGCTTCCGTCAGCAGAGAAGAAGCCGTACGCAAATTGGACCAGGCAACAGGAGTTGAGCTGGGCTATTCGGTCATAGGCGGGTATTATACGAATAGCTATTATGTTCCCAAAGAAGCCAAACTGGTTTACCGGCAGACGTATGCCAAGAACGGGGACCGTGATCATGTTGTGGATGCTTCCACAGGCAAGTTGCGCGCCCATGCCTTCTTCGAGAAATTGCCGCCCCAACCATCTGAAGCGGTAGATCTAACGGGTCATTGGGCGGAGAAAGAACTAAGCACGCTTGTGAAACACGGGGTTCTTATTCCCGATGAGAACGGCAAACTCAGCCCGGATGCCGATATCACGTACGGGGACTGGCTGAACATGTTTGTGCGAGGGGTCAATCCTACCCGGGAATATTACAAGGAGAACACCGGTGAAGATGTTCTTTTTGCCGATGTTAAGAAAGACAGTCCTTACTACTATGCCGTAAACACCCTTATCGATATGAAAAGACTGAAAGCGGACGACCAGGCGCTTCTCGGAGTGGATACCCCTCTTCTGCGCGAGTATCTGGCCAAGATTCTCATCCAGCAGCTCCGCTATGATAAACTGGCGGGACTGCTGGACAGCTCTGCTGCCCAATTGGCCTCTGACGATGCAGCCTGGGTGACTCATAAAAGCGAAGCTTACCTGGCAATGGAGCTTGGTCTGATGGAGAAGACAGACGGGAAATTCCGTCCGAGAGACCGGGTGAGCAAAGCGGAAGCGGCCGTAGTCTTTATGCGCCTCGTATCTATACAAGGAAAATTAGATCAGCCGGTCGGCTATTAAGTGACAGAGCGGGAAGTCTCGCTTGCGAGAAACGCGTAAAGCCCGGATCATCAGGAAGAGCCTGATGATCCGGGCTTTACGTTTGGGCAGAGCGGGCGCCTTACAGGATCGGCACAGCACACGGGTGACGATCAGCGGCAGTCCGGAGTCCGGGGCTGCCGGGTTAATACGTGCCGCGCGCACGGCGCTCACGCGGCTGCAAGTGCATCCAGCGGAGCAGCCGGCCCGCGTCCGGTTCGATGACCGGCCGCATGGCGGCCGCAAGCTTGCCGCTCGAGAGGACGGCAACGATGCCGGCTGCCGCAAGAGCGGCTGCGAAGATGGCCGCCGCCGTAACGGCTCCGCCCGCGTGCAGCCGCTCGGTCAGCAGCCCCAAAAGCCCCGCTGCCGCCAGCAGCTTAATCACCGCGCCATGGAGCAGAAAGACGTAGACCGTCCGTCCGCCCAGGACGGTCACACGGCTTTCTGCACGCGGCAGCAGCTGTAGGAAGGCGGCCGAAGCGGCGGCCTGGGCGGCGTAGCAGGCGAGCCGCATAGCGGCTCCCGCAAGCGCAGGCACGCCCAGATCGGCGTAGGCAGTGCCGCCTGCGAGCCACTCTGCGGCGGCTTCAGCGCCGGCCGCCTGCCAGAGCGCCGGCAGCGCAAGCAGCAGCAGCGCGGCCCCGGCTTTCAGCAGGCGCCGGACAGCTGGCGGCTGCGGGGCCTTGCTTCCTTCCCGCCAGTAATAGCCGGCGAGGAAGAAAGGGAAGAACACGAGCATTCGGGTGATACCCATCCATGCTCCGGCATCGGCCGGCAAGCAGCCGGCGGCTGCGCCGAGCAGGACAGCGGCCGCAATCGGGTGCTTCAGCTTGCGGAACGGGACGAGCAGCAGCTTCCATCCCAAATGCGCCGTCAGGAACCACAGCATCCAGTAGGGCAGCCAGAACGAATGCTCCATACCGGGTGTTTTCAGCCAGAACAGGTCTATGAGCGAGTATACGGTCTGGAAGAAGAGATATTGAAGACCGATGCGCAGCAGTCCGGCTGCCGCGTCCGGGGTTTCCCAGAATTTTTTGGTGAAGAAGCCGGTAACGAGTACGAATACAGGAAGATGGAACGTAAAGATTCCCGCAACGAGTGCTTGTGCTGCATCCGGCAGTCCTGGGAGGGCGGTAAGCAGGTTAACCAGGACTACCAGCAGAATCAGGAAAAAGCGGACATTCGTGAAATAGACGGCGTGCGGGTTTCTCATGGTTGTTCATCTCGCTTTACTTATAGTAGAAGAGCAGCTTGCAAAGCAGCTTGTATCTCTTGCAAAAGGCGGTCTTTCTAAGCGGATAGGTATCTTTCATTGCGTTATATCTGCGTCTAACGAACCGGTTCATTTCAATAATTAAAAGAAATAATGATTTCTTACAAGATAAAGTATAGACCTCTGATAAATTCAACCTTGTGACATATTTCACATATAAAGATCCTGAAAGGGATTTCAATATGGCCATATCTTGAACATGACGCAGATCACATGTATGACCGGCGTCACACCTATGAGGGGGGTCACAGGCTTTTTTTGTAAGTGTGATAAATATCACATACATATTATTACCCCCATCGTATACTGAAATCAGAAAGAGACAGCACACAAAGAAAGAAGGTGAAGGAGCCATGAATGAGACAACTCAACCGCAAGGAGAACCAAGAAGATGTCCAGAATGCGGGTCCGGATCAGAAGTGAAAGAGAAAGCCGAGATCCATTGGATTTGTGAGGATTGCAGGTTGAAACCTTATTTCTCCGGGACGGACGGCTCCGACAGCCGATCTTGACAGCCGTCCTGGCGGATTCCGCTAAAGTTCCTTTTTTACAGCCAATTATGTGAAAATATTCACAATATGAATATACGAGAGGAAGAGATGATCATGATGCTCCTCAAGCTTCACAATACAGCCCCGACGCTATGCCGGACATGCACTCGCGAAATTCATCAGCACCCCGAAGGCTACAGGGACCTCTGCTTTGATTGTGTACAGGAAGCTATAGCCGGTCCGGAGATTCCCGCTGTGAACGATCATTTACTGGGAATGGCGGAATGCGGATTGACTGAAGTTTACTGGCTTTAATTGCACGAACTGCTTTTCATAGTAATGACAACGGCTAACCCAATCTTTAAACCAATATAATGAGCTCTCGACATCGAAAGGGGAACATTCACATGTTAAACTGGTTAAGAACAAACGTTTATGCCGCAGGTCTTGCATTAATCCTTCGTTTATATCTTGGATATGCTTGGCTGACAGGGGGATGGGGCAAGATTACAGGCGGATTTGATGCTACAGGATTCCTTAAGAATGCAACGGCTAAGCCGGTTATGGATAAAGCGACTAATGAGCTGGTTTACCCGACCTTCACCGCTTTTATCGAGAACTTTGCCCTACCGAATGCTAAAATCATCAACTTTGCGATTCCATTCGGTGAATTTCTGGTAGGTCTGGGACTTCTTCTCGGGGCATTGACTACGACGGCTGTCTTCTTCGGATTAATGATGAACTTCATGTTCATGTTTGCCGGAACGGTTAGCACGAATCCTTGGATGATTCTCCTGGGTGTGGTGGTTCTGGCAGCAGGCGCCAATGCCGGTAAATTCGGAGCTGACTATTACATCCTTCCATACCTTCGCAAAATGCTTCACTTCCGCAATCACGACAAGGACGCACCTACGATAGGCGGAGGCAAGACACACGCACACTTCTAAACATTCCTTCACAAAGAAGGTAACGAAGACCCCGGGAAACCGGGGTTTTTTGGTTGTAGTCTTAAGATTCCGCGTAAAATTAAGAAAAGGAGAGGATTTTAGAGATAATCAGAGGCATGACCCTTATGTTCAGGTTTTCATGACAGAAAACAGACTCTTGTAAACCCAGTCTGTTATTTACAGGTTTTGGCGGCAGAGTTAATATACACACAAGACCGTCAGAACCAACTTATTCGTTCAACTTCTTCATAGATTCACGCTTAATTCTCGTTAGAGAAGCGGGGGAACCATTCGTGGGGTGAATCGGAAGCAAGGCTTCCGTAGGGGACTCTCAGACCCGAATCCGTCAGCTAACCTCGTCAGCGTTATTGGGAGAACGATCCTCGTCCGGCTTGTTTGCCATGCATCTTGATTCAGGTGCGGGCCTATTAGCGGGTACGTGTGGACCGAAGCTCCCCATAGTGCGTCTTGACGCGCCAGGTGGAGCTTTTTTGATGGCTCCGGTTGTGGTTACGGGTCCCGCCTACTAAACAACCTGCAAGGAGTGAACGTACAGTTATGGAGGAACGAATTACGGGTATACAACTATTTGAGGTTCATGCGTCCTGCTCTTTTCACTATAGAAAAGAAGTCATGGAGAACTGCAGATACGGACTGCTTAAACTGACTGCAAACGGAGTAAGCGGCTGGGGAGAATGTATCATGGCCATGGATGACACCCATTTTGATATTCTCAAATGGTCGAAATTCCTGTACCGGCTCAAAAATCTGACACTCCTTGAAGCGCTGAATACCGTTAAGCTGAACAGGGGAGTGTGGGGGACGGTCAAAGCGGAACTGGTCGAAATGGCTGTGCTGGACATCATCGTAAATTCACAGCGCATGCCGCTTACGGATCCTCTTCTTAAGGCTAATCGTGAAACGGCCGTTTCCGGGGAGTTTGCCGGTGCGATATTCCAGCCGGATATCCCGACATTAATGGAGGCGTGCAGCGCATATTTTGTCGTCTTATAGAAGGGGCGAATTGCTTTTGAAGCGGCCATGGCCTACAATTAATACCAGATTTATTTATAATAATTCCCAAATTCTCTAAAAGGAGATGAGCATAGTGTCTATTAGCGAAAAAGTCAGCAACGAAAGCGGCAAAAAAACGCGCATCGTAGTAATCGGTACAGGAGCAGTAGGTTCTACGACAGCTTATACATTGCTGCTGCGCGAGCGGATGTCTGAGCTTGTCCTGATCGATTATAACCAGGCCAAGGCCAAGGGTGACGCCCTTGATATGAACCACGGGCTGCCTTTTACAGGAAAAGTGGATGTGTGGGCAGGGGATTATTCGGATTGTGCAGGGGCCGATATTATCATCATAAGCGCCGGAGTCGCCCAGAAGCAGGGCGAGACGCGTCTGGACTTGCTTAAGCGTAACGTGGATATTTTCAATCATATTGTTGAAGAAGTTATGAAGTATAACGATACGGGCATTCTGCTGGTGGCAACGAATCCGGTAGACATTATGTCCTATTTCACTTGGAAAAAATCCGGTTGGCCGTCTAACCGCATTATCGGGTCAGGCACCTTGCTGGATAGTGCCCGTTTCCGCTATCTTATCGGCGAGAAGCTGGACGTAGATCCCCGCAGCATCCATGCTTCGATTATCGGCGAGCATGGTGATTCAGAGGTGCCGCTGTGGAGCCTGGCGAATTTTGCAGGACTGCCGCTGGAACTGAACGAAGACGATAAGAAGGAGATTTTCGAGAATACGCGCGATGCAGCTTATCAGATTATTGAAGCTAAAGGCTCTACCTATTATGCGATTGCTTTAGCGCTTGACCGGATCTGTACGGCAATCCTTCGTGACGAAGGCGCAGTCCTTAACGTTTCGACACTTATTTCGAGCTATCATAACATGTCGGATATTTATCTGGGCGTACCGTGTATTGTAGACCGTACGGGCGTGCGTGAAATTATTACACTTCCTTTGACGGAAGAAGAAGAGAAGCAGCTGCAGAAATCGGGGAACAAGATCCGTGAAATGATTGAATCAATTTCTGAACGATTATAAATCAGCTCGTCTAATTATAGCTTGAATGACTTATCAAGAGTACTTACTTGCCTTATAAGGACCGTATAAAGAGAACCAGCCGTGGCTGAAGTTCTCTTTTTTACGTATTAATTGACTCATTGGCTTACAAAAGCTTATAATTACTTATAAATGAGTAAGTTGTTGGGCTTGGTGTATCTGTAAGGAGAGGGGCGGAGAAGATGTATCAGGAAGAACGTATGGAAGCCATTCTGGACTACTTGCGTGAACACCGCCGTGTGGAGGTTCGTGAAATATGCGAGTTGTATCAGGTATCGAGAGACACGGCGAGGCGGGATCTGGTCCGGATGGAGGAACTCGGCTGGCTGGTCAGAACCCGCGGAGGGGCGATACTACCCACCCTTCATAAGGATGTGGGCGTATATAAGACACGGCTTCAGACCTCCTCAAGCGAGAAGAAAATGATCGGACAGGCGGCTGCCGGACTAATCCGGGACGGCCATTATTTATTCCTGGACACTTCAACGACGGTGCTGACCCTGGCCGAGCAAATGACAGGCTGCAACAATGTGATCGTCACCAATTCTATCGACATTGCGGACCGGCTCACGGATAAAGAAAGCGTGCAAGTTTATCTGCTTGGCGGGCAGCTCGAACGCGAGCACCGCTATTTGTGCGGGTCCGCGACTTTGGCACAGCTATCCGAATATTATGCGGATACGTTGTTCCTGGGCGCCTGCGGCATTACGGCCGATGGCTTGACTTACCCGCACGATGAAGACGGGGCGGTCAAGCGCGAAATGATCCGCCGGGCGGACCGCGTTATTGTACTGGCGGATCATACCAAATTCGGCAAGCGGATGTTTTACAAGGTAGCCAGTCTGGACGATGTCGATATTGTCGTCACGGACCGGGCACCTGAAGAGGATATGCTCCAGCTGCTTGAGCGTCACGGTGTAGAGCTGATTATTGTACGAGAGGATGAACAGCATGATTAAACTGATCGTTACCGACCTCGATGGTACATTAATGAATCATCATAGACAAGTTGCCGGCTCGGATGCTGCTAAATTGCGGGAAGCCGCCAGTCAGGGAATTCAGCTGTGTATGGCATCGGGCCGTATGTACCCGGATATGAAGCAAGTTATGGAGGAGATTGCATTACCGGCGTATGGAATCTCTCAGAACGGCGCGGCTGTATACACGCTGGAATCGGAGAAGTTGGCATCATCCAGCTTCTCGCCGGAGCTGGCGGAACTTCTCTACGATACGGTTCGCGCACGTGAATTCGTGACCTTCATATGCGGCTCGGATGAGTCTATCCGGCTTCCCGCAAGCACGAAGCAGTCGGCGCCTTACGAGAACCGGCAAATGAGTCCCGTTCTCATTAACGCGGATGTTGCCCGGCAGATCGCTGCGGGAACTCTTGGGGTATGCAAGTTCTCGCTTTTCGGGCCGATCGGTGAGCTTGAAGCCTTGCAGGGGGAACTGCATTCGAAGTTCGAAGGGCATGTAGAGGCCGTAGTCTCTGACCGTGACTGTCTGGATCTGATGCCCGCAGGTGTTTCCAAAGGTACCGGCCTTACTCTGCTGCTCAAGCACTTGGGTTTACGACCGGAAGAAGCCGTGTGCATCGGCGATTCTTTCAACGATTTGCCGATGTTCGCTGTTACTCCGCATAGTTATGTTATGCAGCACAGTCATGACGACGTCAAAGCGGGCGCTAGTCGCGCGGCGGCATCTGTGGCGGAGGCGGTGGATCATGTGCTTCGGCTCAGTCGCCAAGAGAAGCAGGAGATTCACGGCGCCTGATGAAGGGCGTAATCCCCGTGTCCGCATGTATGACGGCAGCCTGAGTGCCTGGCTTGCGAAGCGTTCAGGCGCACCGATGAGCTGGTGTGTCTGACGTTCGTAAGCCGGGCCGATCGGGGAGCGTCATCTGCCGCCTGGAGTGCTGTAAGGCCGGCGGCGGAGCGTTATCCCCTATGAAAGGCAGACAAAGACCCGGAATGAATAGATTCCGGGTCTTTGATTTAGGTTTCTTTTCGAAAAACAGGTTTTAAACATCACCAGACAGGCATAGGGCCCATACTCTGTATCAATTCCCTTTATCGAGTGAATAAGAACGGCTGATAAACAGGAGGCATACATGGGATGGAAATCACAGACTGTATCCGTGAAACATTCGGCGCTATCAAACGACCTACCTTAAATGAACTGAGAACCGCATTGGAATCTTTACCGCTGGAGAAAGATTTGTCCGCCCTATGTGGTGCCGTACCCGGACTCCTGCCTTACGGGAGGAGAGTCCTTTGCCGGACGGATGAGGTGGAGGTTATCGCGATCCATATTCCTGCCGGAAGCCAGACCGCTATCCACGACCATGGACAATCGGCAGGGTGCGCCAGAATTATAGAGGGAAGGCTGCTGAATGTATGGTACGAATTAGACCGGGCCGGTTATCCCGAACCGTTTATGGCGGCAGCTCTGACTGAGGGAGAATATATGTATGCGCCGAAAGGCCAAATCCATCAGATGCGCAATGAAGGAGAAGGCCGTGTGGTTAGTCTGCATGTGTATTCCCCTCCCCTGTCCGGCACCACAAGCTATCGGCCCTATCTGGAAGTGCTGGATTTCGTTATCTGATTGCCGGGGCTGTGCTTACGCTGCCGTCTAAAAAAAACCGTCCCGCGGCAAATCCGGGATGGTTTTTTTCTGCGCAGATCCGTATCCGCCCTGAGTCTAATTTAGGAACTCGAAGGCTCGATATGAACGTGGACATGCCCGACCTTGTGCTTGTTAAACATCCGTTTCTCCACATGCTCCGCAATATCGTGGCTTTGTGCAACATTCAAGCGGTGGTCCACCACGATGACGACATCCACAAGCACCTGGTTGCCATGAACACGTGCTCTGAGGTCTTCGATGGATTCGACACCGGGAGTCTCGGCTACCGTGTTCTTGAACGATTCCAGTTTGGTATCGTCAAACCCGTCCGTAAGCGCATGTGCGGCATCAATAAAAATACCCCAGGCCGTCTTGCAGATCAGGATAGCGACAAGCAGAGCGGTACATGGATCCAGCCACGGAAGGCCCATTTGCGCCCCGAGTATTCCAGCGAACGCGGCCAGACTCACATAAGCATCGGAACGATTGTCATAGGCGGCGGCTGTTAACGCTTTGTTGTTGATTTTTCGTGCCAGACGGATATTGTAAAGGTAGACGCCATACATAACGGCTGCACAAGCAAGGGCTGTCCATGCGGCGATCATGTCCGGCGTCTCAATCACCGGTGCGCCGAAGGATCCGATCGCTTGAGCAAACACTTGTATGCCGACGGCAAACATAATGAAGGAGGCGACGAGTGCGGCAACGGTTTCTGCACGGAAATGACCATAGGGATGATCCTTGTCGGGGGGCCTTCTGGATATGCGTAAACCGATTAATACGGCTATAGATGCGACAAGATCCGTTGTATTGTTTAATCCGTCCGCTGTCAGCGCACTTGAGCCGGCGGTGTAGCCGATCCATAATTTGAGCGCGGACAGCGCGATATAAGCGATAATCGACGTCCAGGCGCCTCGCTCGCCTTCTTTAAGTTCGTTATAAGCTTCCAATCCGTCTTCCTCCAAGTGCAGCAGTTTTCGGTGAATTCTATCGTAACGGACAGAACCCGTGTGGGTCTAGAGAAACAGTGTTGACCTTTTCCCGAAAACATGGAGAAGGTATAAGAAGTTGGGGAGAGACAACTTTCTTAGTATGGGGCATTTTGTCCGTTTATAGCCGCTTGAAGGCGGCCAAGGTGGAAGCTGCCGGTAAAATTCATTACAATAAGAAAGAAAGAAGCACGGATGTTCTTGAATAGAACATGTAGAAATGCCGGTTAGCAGTCAGTTGAAGGCACGGCAGGAGGGTACAGACATGAGACACAGAACCACTCTAATCTTAACCAGCTTCATACTGGCAGGCATGTTGATTGGTTGCACGGATACAGACCGGCAGGCGGTTCCCACCCAGACCCCGCAGCCGAGACTGGCACCAACCCCGCAGCCGAGTACTTCACCCGGCGTGGAAACGAAGAAAGAGACGCCTTCGGAATTCCAGATCCAGACTCGATTGCTGGATTTTCATCTGATTGACGAAAGAAACGGCTACGCTTGGGGGGTGACCAAGGAATCGCTGCGCATGTACCGGACAGGGGACGGCGGCCAGAGCTGGCAGAATGTATCGCCGCCTACAGCGAATGAATTCAAGTTCGCCCCCGGATACGGCCAGTCCGTCACTTTTCTGGACAAGCAGCAGGGCTGGGTAGTACGCAGTGACTTTGATAGTAAACACGCGACAATCTTTCATACGGAGGATGGCGGTGTCAATTGGAAAGTTGCGGAGCTGGGGGAAGGGATGAACCCGGTCGTGCTTGATTTCCAGACACCGCAAAACGGCTGGCTGCTCAGTATAGCGGACCCGCAGCAAACCGGTTCGGGTCATATCCTCTATGCTACTTCCAATGGAGGCACCACCTGGCGGCGTATAGCGGACTCATCGCTTCCACAGGGGGGGACGGTCACAGGAATGACGTTCCAGAATGATAAGAACGGCTGGTTATCCATGGAAGTTAAGGGACAGCCGAAGCTCTACCGGACGGATGACGGCGGAATGAGCTGGAATGCCGCTCAAGTCTTGGATGAGAATAAACAAATGCAGGCTTGTGAAGTCGCAGACGTTCTGCAGCCGGTGTTCTTCGGATCGGATCGTTCCAAGGGCTGGATTCCGCTGACTTGCCCGAAAAGTGATACCGATCAATTCCACGGCTTGTTTACGGAGGATGGAGGGGCGAGCTGGGCGTATACCCCTTTTAATATCCGTACTGAGAAAGCTTCCAATGCGTTTACTCTTCCTTTTTTTCTTAATGAAACGAACGGCTGGTATTTGAACAAGAACCTGGTCTACCATTCTTCTGACAAAGGTTCGACATGGACGCCTCTGAACGAGGATAAAATTTTATCGAAGACGTGGAGTAAATATCCGCAGCTGACCCAAATGCAGTTTATTTCGGAGAATGTGGGCTGGATCTTGCTGGAAACCAAAGATCAGAAGCGCTCGGTTCTCGTCCAGACCAAAGATGGCGGCAAATCATGGTCGGTTCTCTGATAGATATACATGCAGCTTAACGTTGTCCCCCAACAAAGAGTCCGTGCCTGCCATTTCTTCCGGTTGTTTTGTTTGACTCCATGGCGATCAAGGGTAAAGAACCAGTAGAAAAGGGAGTGAATCAGCATGAAACATAACCAGCAAAAGAGAGGATTCTACAGCATTCCCCTGACTGCGGCTTTACTAATTCCTTTATCCCTGTCTGCCTGCAGTTCGAATGCCAGCCCGCAGCCTGAGGCAAGCCCTACACCTGCGGCAAGCGCGACAACAGCTCCGACAGCGGCACCGACTCCTTCTCCTTCAGAGACAGCGCCAGCTCCATCCACAGCGCCGGGAGGAACAGGAAATACGGACAGCAAGGCTTCGGCTGAATTGAAAAGCATCCTGGCTCTGGCCCGCAAGGGCGAGGTTAAGGGCTCGGAATTTGCAGCAAGCACCGACTTATTCGATGAAGTTGAGCAGAAATGGGGCAAACCCGACAAGCAGGAAAGCGCGGGCAAAGGCATGTATGCCACCTATTCTAAACAGAAAATTACTTTCGGCTTTAATAAAGGCATGAAGATTTTTGATGTGCGTTCTTATGCCGCATCGTTGAATCAATATAATGCAACAACAGTCAAGCAGGCTCTCGGCGAACCGGCGGATACGACAGTTAACGGTGAAGATACGATCTATACGTATCCGGCCGGTGACTTCCAGCTGAAGGTTGTCATTCCTGAGTCCACCGGTCTCGTTGATCATATTTCCGTCTACAGTCCGCAAGATGCCAAGAATAATATGGCCGGATAAAGATCGAACAGCTTCCACAGGGAGCTGTTTTTTATTGGCACTCGGCAGGGGATTTGTCTCTCGAAGGCGAAGTAGCTAGAGGCAGGTCATAAGGAGGCGTCTAACACATGAGATTCGAGAAACGCGACAAATTGGTTATGATTGGTGATTCGATTACAGATTGCGGACGTGCGCGGCCGTATGGAGAAGGAAGAGTAGAAGCGCGCGGAAGCGGTTATGTGATGCAGACGGATTCGCTGCTTCAAGCCGCGTATCCTTCGCTTGGAATCCGCGTCATCAACATGGGGATAAGCGGCAATACGGTCCGTGATCTTCAAGAACGCTGGAAAAGCGATGTTCTGGATCTTAAGCCGGATTGGCTGTCGATCCTGATTGGCATAAATGATGTCTGGAGGCAGTACGACGCCCCTCTAATGACGGAAAAACATGTATACTTGGAAGAGTACGCAGTGGTACTGGAGAAGCTTGTATTCGAGACCCGATCACAGCTGAAAGGTCTCGTATTGATGACTCCTTTTTACTTGGAGTCCAATGAGCAGGACCCGATGAGAGCTACGATGGATGCATACGGGGCAGTTGTCCGGCGCATCGCAGAGAAGTATGATGCGGTATTTGTAGATACTCAAGCGGCTATGGATCAGCTGCTGAAGCACAATTATGCGGCAGCCCTCGCCTGGGACCGCGTTCATCCTAACCAGTCCGGGCACATGGCGATTGCCCGCGCTTTTCTTAACGCAGTCGGATTTGACTGGCGGGGAGAAGAAGCTTGACGCTGCGTTTGAAGCAAACGGATCAAGATTTTGACACAAACTACATACCGGAGGTGTAACACATGTCTTATTTGGCCCATTCAGAACGTTACAGCACGATGCCTTATAACCGCGCAGGCCGCTCAGGCTTAAAGCTGCCTGCTATTTCGCTAGGCCTGTGGCATAATTTCGGAGGTGCGGATGCTTTTGAGAACAGCCGGGCTATGATTCGTACCGCCTTTGATCTGGGCATCACTCATTTTGATCTTGCGAACAACTATGGACCGCCGCCAGGATCAGCGGAAGAGAATTTTGGGCGCATTCTGAAAAGCGATCTGGCCTCTTACCGTGATGAACTGATTATTTCTTCAAAGGCGGGCTATCTGATGTGGGACGGGCCTTATGGTGAATGGGGTTCCCGCAAGAACCTGACTGCCAGTCTGGATCAGAGCCTGAAGCGGATGGGACTAGATTATGTGGATATTTTTTATTCACACCGCTTCGACCCGGAAACGCCGCTGGAAGAAACGATGATGGCGCTGGATTCGTTCGTGCGTCAAGGTAAAGCTCTGTATGTGGGCGTCTCGAATTATGATGCACAGCAAACCGCAGAAGCGGTGCGCATTCTCAAAGAGCTCGGCACACCTTTGCTCATTAACCAGCCCGCTTATTCCATGTTTAACCGCTGGATCGAGAACGGGCTGCAGGATGTGCTGAGTGAAGAAGGTGTTGGAAGTATCGCTTATGTTCCGCTGGCTCAGGGATTGCTGACGAACAAATACCTGGACGGTATTCCGGCGGATTCCCGCGCGGCCAAGCCCTCTATCTTCTTGAACGAACAAGACGTCACGGAAGAGAAACTCCGGCAGATCCGGCAGCTTGGCGAGATCGCGGCGCAGCGTGAGCAATCTCTTGCGCAAATGGCCCTGGCCTGGGTGCTTCGAGAAGGGCGTGTGACATCCGCTCTGATAGGAGCGAGCAGGCCGTCACAAATTGTGGAGAATGCGGCCGCTGTCCGTAATCTGGCATTTAGTTCGGATGAACTGGAAGCTATCGAATCCATTCTTAAGAAATCCTAATGAATAAACCGGTTATTCCTGACAGGGAAAGCCGGTTTTTTTGTTGTTCCAACATAAGAAAACGGCAAACGCACCGTACTTGTTTGTATACCGCAGAAAAACAAGCAAACAGCACATTTTAGATTAAACATTGTACAAACATTAAACAAAGTATGCTAAACTAGATCCAAAGAACTAGTTGAAACTACATATAGGGTTGGAGTGATAGCAGATGAGCCGTTGTCCTTTTCATTTTTTCTCAAAAAAATCAGGCGGGACTGCCACTGGCAGCAGTGATTTGTTAAGTCAGGCAAAGCTGAAAGGGACCGGTATTCTGGATGTCGGTGCGGACCTGGAGATGGATCAGCAGGTACGGATGATCGGGCTAACGCAAGAAGACATGTGGGTCCTTCATGCCGTGCAGCCGCTCATAACGGAACACATTGATGAAATCGTGGAAACGTTCTATCAATCGGTGCTTGACGTGCAGAGTCTCAAGAAAATTATTGAAGACCAAAGTACGGTAGAGCGGCTCAGGCAAACACTGAGAGAGCATTTGATCGAAATGTTCTCCGGGCAGGTGGATGCCGATTTTATTGCCAAAAGACTTCGGATTGCAGAGGTTCATCAGCGGATCGGGCTTGCTCCGAAGTGGTATATGGGCGCTTTTCAGAATCTGCAGAATGCTTTTCTTCAACTCATACATACTAATTTCCCGCTTGGCCAGAATAGTCTGCAGCTCATCACCGTCGTGTCCAAACTTCTGAATTTCGAGCAGCAGCTTGTGCTGGAGGCTTATGAGCAGGAAAATGAACGCCAGAAGCAAATGCAATATCAAAGGGTTAAAATGGAGGTTATAAGCAAAATTTCGGACGTAAGCGAGGAATTATCGGCCCTGACGCAGCAGACCAGTACCTCCGTTCGTGAACTGATGTTAAACAGCAGCGAGGTGCAGCATTCATTTCGTCACAGTTTTGATAAATCAAGAGAAACCCAGGAAATGGCGCTTAGGGGTCATGCCAAAATACAAGATTTAGAGCAGCGTATGGAGACCATTACGGCAAGCGCCCAGATGATGGAGAACTCCGTCGGGCAGCTGAGTGAATCGGCCAGACAAATTCAGACCATTGCCGTTAGTGTGCAGGAAATAGCCAATCAGACGAAGCTGTTGTCTCTGAACGCTTCTATTGAAGCCGCGCGGACCGGCGAGCAGGGAAGAGGATTCGCCGTCGTGGCAGGGGAAGTGCAGAAGCTCTCGGATGATACGAAGCATACCGTCAGCCGTATTTCCGATCTTATCGCGCATTCGAACCGGATTACGGGAACTGTCGCCGGCGCGATCCATGAGGTAAGGGCGCTTGTGGAGAACGGGCAGAAGGAGGCTTCTGAAGCCAGGCACGTGTTCGATGGCATCACAGAATCTATGCGTAGCAGTCTCAATGAGACTGAGCGTGTGAAATCCGAAATGGGTTCTCTTGGGGAGATCATTGATCTCATAGGCTCATCTACCGTCAAAGTGACGGAGTCTGCGGATGCCTTGAACAAGGCGGCGAACCATTTATAAATCAGAGAATCCCGCTAAATCGTTCAGGTTTACGGCTTAGCTGATTTGAAAACTCTCATTTCTTCCTGTAAAAAGTGCACACGAGTGGTGGAAGGACCCGCTCCTAAGTGTTATGATGGTATTTGACTATTTTAGGCTGTGCCGATTTACAGGAGGGGGAGAAATGATGGGCCGACGCTTTGTCATCGAGTCCGTCCTGGTTGCCATATACGGACAACTGATGGTGCCGAGCCGTCCGGTAGAATATATTCTGCCGTACTCAACACTAGCGGAGTTGTACGAATTGAAGGATAGCCCGGAGCCCGTAATGCCGGATGAGCAGGAAGATGCGCACGTCAAGAGCATGATCGGGGAACTCATTCAATTTTTCGAGGATTCACTCAATAAGAAGAAAATCGAGCGGGCACTTGCCGTTCCTTGGCGTAAAAGTCCGCCGATTCTTGTCAACGAGATGGTATCGTTTACGATTATTAATTCCGTAGATAACGCTCATTACGGTGAAACATTCGATCCGATTGAAACAGAATTGATTCTTACGGCCATTCACGAGAAGGTGCCGATGCTTACGGATCAGATTGAACTGGTGGACAAAATGATCCAGGGGGAAGTTCCCGTCCAGGTGTTCGATGTAGAAGATTTTGAATTTGCTCTGGAGGATGAGCGTTCATCCGATGATTTTAAGACGCTGCTCTAGAACAGGGTCTTCCTGAATCCGAAACAGCTCCTGCAGCCCGGCATAACCGGCCTGCAGGAGCTTTTTTGATAGGGACCTGAAATAAAGAATATCCGATCGGAAATATAGGTTTAATGAATAGTTGGATATTGCGAAATTGCAGAGTCTCGCGTAGGATAGAAAGATGAATATCTGTCGGACGAGCCTTAATGATAAGGCCGGACGACAATCAACTTGGGGTTCTATAGCAAGGAGGACGCAGCTATGTACAAAGCATTAACGATTGCCGGATCTGATACCAGCGGAGGAGCGGGTATCCAGGCCGATCTCAAAACATTCCAGGAACGCGGCGTGTACGGAATGACCGCATTAACCACCATCGTAACGATGGATCCTTATAACGGATGGGCGCATCTGGTATTCCCGATCTCCACGGATGTGCTGGCTCCGCAGCTTGATACGGTGCTGCACGGTGTGGGTGTTGATGCCATGAAGACAGGAATGCTCGGTTCGGTGGAAATCATTGAGCTCGTTGCTCAGACCATCGACCGTGAGAAGGTCGGCAATGTGGTCATTGATCCCGTTATGGTCTGCAAGGGCAATGACGAGGTCCTGCACCCGGAGACGGCTGTCAGTCTGCGCGATGTTCTCGTGCCGCGGGCGACAATTGTTACGCCGAACCTGTTCGAGGCGGCACAGCTTAGCGGCCATGCGCCGCTGCGCACAGTCGATGATATGAAAGAAGCGGCTGCCGTTATCAAGAAGCTCGGCGCGCAGTACGTCTTGATTAAGGGCGGAGGCAAGCTGCAGCATGAGAAAGCCGTAGATGTGCTCTACGACGGAGAGACGTTCGAACTGCTGGAATCCGACCGGATCGAGACTACGAATACTCATGGAGCCGGCTGCACATATTCAGCGGCGATAACGGCTGAACTTGCCAAAGGCAAATCGGTCCGTGAAGCGGTACTTACAGCCAAGGCATTTATTACCGAGGCTATCCGGTATTCCTTCCCTCTGAACCAGTACGTAGGCCCTACGCGTCATTCCGCCTATCGCGAGTATGTTCTGGATCAAGAATAAGCCGGCGAGGGCTGTACATCCTGTGCCGCGGGGGTTGCTGGATTTGCCCGAAGTGCAGACGAAGAGATGAATAAGCAAAAATGCCTTGATCTTATAGGATCAAGGCATTTTTGCTTATTTTCATAGGATTACTTGCGCTTTGGCAATAGTTTGACATACTCATCATTTAACTCCATAAAGTCCATGATGTAGTCGTAGTCTTTCTTATATTTGCTGAAATCGGCGACTGGTTCCAGTGTCTTGAGATCGACGGCACGGCCGTCCTCAAAACCTTCTCCCGGTACGAACATAATCTCGTTATTGAAGAAAGAGCCGGTCGGCAAGTAGTAACGCATACCGATAATGTTATTCGTTACATTCAACAGATCATGTCCAAACGGGACAAAAGCATTATTGTCGAGTCTAATCCCAAGCAGGTTAGCGACAGTTGGCACAATATCTACCTGGCCGCCGGTTGTTTCGACTGTCTTGCCTTCCGGCAGAGAAGGCGAATGAATAATCAGTGGAATATTAAACCGTGAAATCTGCGGGTCATATTTGATTCCTAGCAGACGATTAACTTCTTCCGGGCTGTTATCTTGAGGCTGCAGGCCGAAGTGATCCCCGTATATGACAAGCACGGTGTTCTCCCACATGCCGTTTGCTTTCAGATTATCAATCAGCGTGCCGAGTGCGTAATCCGCGTAATGCACAGTTTCAATATAATCGCCGAGCTGCTTGCCTTTGAGCGAATCAGGCAGCTTAAACGTGTTCTTATCCGCCGGAACTTTAAAAGGATGATGGCCGGAAGTGGCAACGAACTGCGCATAAAACGGTTTCTGCTGTTTATTCAGCTCAACCAGCTGCTCCATACCTGCCCGGTACATTTCTTCGTCCGAGGCACCGAAGGCGTTAAACTGGTCGTTATTAAAGAATGGCTTGTCGAAATATCGGTCAAAGCCTAATGCCGGATACATTTTGTTACGGTCCCAGAACTTCACGTCGTTGACATGAAATGTATTCGATTCATATTTCAGCGAATGAAGAAGACGAGGCAGACTCGGCAGCTCACGGTCGCTGAATCCGGCGGACATGGCAACCGTGCCCGTCGGATAAATCGAAGTGTTGGAGATAAATTCAGCATCCGACGTATTCCCTTGTCCAACCTGCTGAAACACATTCGGGAAGTAGAAACTTGAAGAAGTGAGCTCATTAAGAACAGGTGTGACCATTTGATCATTCACTTCCAGGTTGATCGGGAAGTTCTGCATCGCTTCCATCTGGACGACGATAACATTCTTGCCCTGCTCCGATCCGAAGTAAGCAGGCGCTGCGCCTGAACCGGCTGCGGAGCCGTACGGATAAGTAGCTTCGATCTCTTTCAGTTTCTGCGCGACTTCCGACGTGTTGGCGTAGGTACGTGAATTCTTATCCTTGAGCCCGTCCCACAAAGAGATAGCCTGATACGCGAAAAATCCGAGTTCTTCGCCTTTCTTCAGTTCGTTCTTGGTGCTCGATGCGGCAGCAATCGAACTTGAAGTCAGCAGTACGCTGACGAAGATCAGCGCATAGGCGATGGGGGACGGCAGTTTGAATTTCGGCTCTGAGAACCGTGCTTTTCTTCTCATCAAGAGGGAAAGGGCTAGAATAACCACAATATCCGCGATGAACAGCAAGTCGATCGGCTTCAGAATAGAACGGACGGATGAAGATACTTGTCCGACTTGATTTAGCTGCATTAGCGTTGTGTATATAGGTACTGTTCCAAAGTTTTGAAAATAAATGGTGGATGCAAGCAATGCCAAACTGACTAAACCGTTATAAGTCCAGAACAACGTTGTTTTAAGGCGCCCGGGCTTGAACAGCTCGATTAAGCTAGCGACAATAATAACATCAAAGGCGTCTACAAAAATTTTATCAAGGGTCAGTTTGTCATAGACCAAGATCCGGAACAGTGCCATTTTGGCAATCAGCATCACGATTGTCCATAGAAACAGACTTTTGTACCAATCTTTCCATCGATTGCTCATGCAATGGGCTCCTCTCCTAATCGATCTATACCGTTATACTAAAAAAATATTAAGGAATTATGAACGCGGGGAGACTTATGCGGGACCAAAAAGTGGAATAGTTCTTCAAAGGCACGTGAGACGTGCTTTTGTTCTTATCAAAAAAGCCAGATGCTAATTTTTTGTAAAAGCAATCCCATTCGACCTTCGTACATCAGCTCGTCCATTAAACTCCTCTGCCTATTGTACCCGAAAAGAGGGGGTGATCCAAATAATGCGTGTCGATTTTTGTCGATAAAAATTTGAGGCACTCGGAATTTTTGTATATTATTCCTTTTTGTGCGAACAATAACCCCCATAGGAAAGGGGTGTTTTGAAACGTGTGCAGACAATATTCCTTAACGGCAGATTTACAGGAAATTCAAACTTATTTCGGGATTGATCATGTACCCAGTATGTACAAAGCCCGTTACAATATCTCGCCAAGACAGCATGTACCCGTTGTGCTGCATGCCAACGGACGGCGTATTCTGGACGAATACCGCTGGGGATTAGTTCCTTTTTGGGCGAAGGATGCGGTGAACGCCGACGGGATGTCCGCACATCTTAATCCGGCTTACCGCAAAATTTTCAGAAGGCAGCGGTGCGTCATTCCATGCTCGGGATTGTATTATTGGAAAAGCGAAGGCAAGAAGAAATTACCAATGAGAGTAGTGCTGCGAAGCCGCAAAGTTTTTGCCGTCGCGGGTTTATATGATATTTGGACCGATCCGCGTGGGAATGAACTGCGGACTTGCACTTTTCTGATGACGGAATCCAATCGTTTGATTACTTCTTTCCATAACCAGATGCCGGTTATCTTGAATCAGGATTCTTTTGAGGACTGGCTGCTTAACAAGGAAATCGGGACCGACGAGCTCATTCCTCTCTTGAAGCCGCTTGATGCATCCCAGATGGAGGCTTACCCCGTTACACCGCTGATTTCCAATCTCCAAATGGACCATTCGGGCTGCATTGAAGAAATGAACGTGAAGCTTGCTTGGATAAAAGAATAAGAACAAGCCCGTCCTTTCCCGGACGGGCTTGTTTGGTTTAAGAGCCGGCAGCGGGCTGCTCCACATCTGTTTGGGGGTGAATGGCAAACAGGGCGAGAGCAGCCGCAATCAGACAAGCTGCAGCCATTACGTAGAATATCCAGCCGGGCACCCGGGTTAGCAGCAGGGATACAACAGGAGGCCCCGCTGCAACACCGATAAACCGCATGCTGCTGTAGAACGAGGAAATCGTGCCGCGCTGAGATTTGTCGATTCCCGCCGTAATAAAAGCATCCAGGCACGGTAGTGCGAGTCCGATGCCGATTCCGAGTAAAGACAGCATGGAAATCAGCATAGGCAGAGATGAAGTCATGAAATTACTGCCGAGAGTCGCGCCCAAAGACAGCACACAACCTGCGAATGTTAACCATTTCATCCGCTTTTTATGCTGGCCGATGATCTTGCCGGTGATAAACGAGGTGATACAAAGAAGAGATAGCGGTATGGCAAGTACACAGCCTTTTAGTATCCCGCTTAGCTTGTATTTGTCTTCAAGCAGCTCCGATAAATAAAAGAGCGAGCCAAATAAAAGGAACATTGCAATGCCGCCGATTGCGAAGATGGCGTAAAGCCAGCGGCCGTTTTTAGAGAAGATCCACTTTAATTCTTTGATAAACACAGGCAATGATACCGGGGGTTTTTCTTGTTCTTGGGACTTTTGCCGGGTTTCAGGTGCGGATGGTTGTTTTTCCTGCTCTTTATCAGGCGGATTTGCGGAGGCTTCCTGCTTGGATTTTTTGGCTTTGGCCGGGTTTTTGACCAGGAAGGCAACCATCAGAATCGAGATCAGGCAAAAGACCGGAATCGCCAGAAAGGGCAGAAACCAGATAATGGACGCAAGTGCGGAGCCCAGAATCGGACTGAGTACTTTTCCGCCCGTATTGGCGGTTTCGACAAGTCCAAGCCCGCTGCTGACATCGCTCTCTCTTGTGAACATGTCGCCCACCAGCGGCATGGCCACCGGAGCGGCTCCAGCTGCTCCTATTCCTTGAAGCAGCCTGCCCGCCAAAATAATCGCATAGGGATGGGGCATGAACCAAGCCGCGAGTCCGCAGACAGCTCCGCCGATACCGGCAATTATCAGGCTGGGAATGATGACGATTTTGCGGCCGTACCGGTCGGAGAGGAAACCGGCAACGGGAATCAGCAGAATGGCTGCAAGCGAATAAGCCGTTATAAGTAAACTGACCTGAAATGAAGTTACGGCCAGTTTTTCGCGAATTAATGGCAGGATGGGGATGAGCATTGAATTTCCAAGCGTCATGATTAGAGGAATCGATGCCACGGAAATAAGGTCCCATTTTTTCTTCGCCTCCATACGGCGATCCACGCTCCTCGAGTTGACTTGCTTTGGAACTCCGGTTATCCGGTAGCCGCGAGCTAGAACTACTTTGCTCAAAGGAGAGGAGTTTTATGCTTTTGTAAAATTGATTAATCCGGTCGGAATTATGCGAACTTGACTGCTGCTTCTTATTCTTATGAAACTGAAAAACGTTCCCCGCTGCTTAAAGAAAGCAGTAGAGGAACGTTCATGTATACGCGGCAGGAAACAATGGTTAGCACGTATGCCTAGTGTTTGCCGCTCCGCTGTATTTGCCCTGTCCGGATGCTTACTCTGGTTGTTCCGGAATTGCCCTCTGCTCGGGCGCCTGTGTACTCAAGCGCTCCAGAATTCTGCGCTTGCGGTACAGCATTTTGCCCGCTTCCGCTACGTCTTTAATGGTGCCGCGGTTGAAGTATGCCCCGAACAGCATCCCGGCAATGGGAATCATCTGAAACAGCTTCTTCCATCCGAAGTTATCCCGGTATGTGGCGATCACTTCCCGCCAGCCTTGGATTTGAGCCGCGGCCTGATTCTGGCGCTCCGGTGCATCATACAAGGCAAGCTTCTCCAGGATGGCTTTTTTACCGACAATGTCGGACGATGAGAACTGCAGGCAATTAATGATAAAAATCCGTTCCTTCTTGTCATTGGGATCATATCCGTAGCAGACGGCTATTTCCTGAAGCACTTTAAGAGAGAGACCCAGCAGGGACGGGATATCGATTGCCAGTGTGAAAATACCCCCGAAACCGGTAGTAGCCCCTTGGACGGTTGCCATCGCGGAGCGGGAATCCGATAAAGCGTCCGCTGCGCGGTCCATTGCGGCAAGAGGGAGCCGGGACGCTTCCTCGATAGACGCAACCGCAGATTTGTCCCCGTCCCCTTTAATCCGTGTATGCTTGCTGAGGTGTTCCAGACTTGCCCGCTGAGAAACCAGATAGCGGCCGCCTGTTTGAAGATAGCTTCCCATTTCATCAATCAGTTGTCCAATCCGGTCCTGCAAAAATTTAGGTGTTAATTTGTCCAGCAGCACAAACGGAAGCCGCCCGAGCTTTTCCCAGAAAAATAAGCCTTTCTGATCGTCTTCCCATTTCTCAATCATTTTTAATTCGTGAAGGAGCTGTTCCCTAGATTCTTGTTCATTCATATATTGTCTGCCTCCTGTATGTTCACTGATCCATTCTTTTTACTACGCAGAGCGTCCGCTTTTAGATTCATTGCGCAGCAATTTAACTCCGGTACAGACTCTTTTTTTGAAAAAGGGGAAGAATTAAAACGATTTTTTCCCTATTTCAGGGCAAAGCTGTCTGGTAAACTGTAGAAACTTAAACCAACAGCTGCAGCTAGAAAAAGAGGAATGTCCCATGAAGTTTACAGATTTTCACCCAAACGTACAAATTAGAATCGGGATGCATTTCCTGACGGGAATGCTTAGCAACATGGTGCTGCCGTTCATGGCCGTTTATTTTGCCAAAACGCTTGGTACGACGGCCGCGGGTCTTGCCGTTATGGCGAGCATTAGCGCAGGTGTCGTTGCCACCTTCCTGGGGGGATATTACGCCGACCGGATCGGACGCAAGAAGCTGATGCTGACAGCCGAACTGATCTGCGCCGCTGCCTATAGCACGATGGCGCTTGCGAACTCCCCCTGGCTGCAGTCTCCCTATCTGACACTCATCATGAGTGTAGTTGTCGGGGCAGGCTGGGGATTGAGCAGGCCCGCTTCGGACGCCATGCTTATTGATGTAACGGAACCGGACTCGCGGAAGTTCATGTACAGGATTACATACTGGCTGAATAACTTATCGATTTCGATCGCCAGCCTGGCAGGGGCATTTTTATTCCGTTCTTATTTATTCGAGCTGCTGATAGCAGTGGCGGTCATCACGGTCATTTCTTTCCTGATCACGTGGCTGTACTTATCCGAGACGCTCCAGCCCCAACAGCAACCAAACGCAGCTCAAGGCTCATCTGCCATCGGGAGTCCGTTTGCTGTGTTGAGAAGTTACCGCAGCGTATTCCGTGACCGCACGTTTATGATTTATGTGTCGGCCAGCATGCTGCTGGTTTCGGTCGAATTCAATTTGACGGAATACATTGCAATCCGGATGGAGAAAGAGATAGATTCCGTATCGCTGCTTCCCGGCTTGTGGCAGGACATCAACGGCCTGGAGCTGCTCGGTATTATCCGGACAGAGAATACGATAGCGATTGTCGTGCTTCCCTTTTTACCGGCTACCTGCTCAAGAAACGGGCCGATACCAAAGCGATGTTTATCGGCTTGTTTCTGAATATTGCTGGCTACAGCTATCTCGTTGTCGGCAGCTCTCCCTGGGCATTGATCCTCCTGATGCTAGTGGCCACAATCGGAGAATTAATCTATGTTCCCATCAAGCAGGCATTTCTCGTGAACATTG
Organism: Paenibacillus lutrae; assembly: GCF_009757775.1. Lineage (GTDB taxonomy): Bacteria > Bacillota > Bacilli > Paenibacillales > NBRC-103111 > Paenibacillus_F > Paenibacillus_F lutrae. Next base: position 11,524 of record NZ_RHLK01000006.1, on the reverse strand, counting down.
TACCCGACCATGCCCGCAGTTCATATATGGCCATTAATGGTATGCTTTACAGCGGGGCGCATTTTGTATGTGCGATCAATGTCATTATCGGTGGTTTTCTTCCCGCCTGGGGAATGGGGATCCTTATTTTCTTCACCGGCTGTACCGGGATGATGCTGCTCGCGACGATTCTTCCGCAGTTGTCGCAAAGTTCTGTGCAGGCACCAGCAGGCAAGAGGGTGTCGACAATCTAGCAGCCGCCTAACATCCAGATGATTATCCATTCAGCGTCTTTCGACCAGGGTCGGGGATGCTGTTCTATTTTTTGATTACAAAAAAAAGGATTAAGCTGTTAGAAGAAGGCCAAGTTATGCCGGGCAATACGGCCCGGGCGGCTGCATAGACTTTCAATAATGAAGAGAGGAGGGAATGCAGTGCCCTATAAGAAGAGGTTCTCGGCACATGTTAACGGCGCGGCTAGTATCATCGGCGGTACAGATTATCATGCTGCTCCATCATCCGCCGAGCTGGTGCTGCCCGAGCACAGTACGGTTCTCTATGCAGAACTGATCTGGGGGAGATACGATCCTTCATACACGCGGGAAGAAAGAATCCCCTCCGTGGACAGCCCGGTATTCCTGACGAATCAGGCGGGTACGTTCCGTTTAACAGCGTCAGGGAGCATAAGTCCGGCGGCTGTTGCAGCTGCAAGAGAGCTAAATGGAGCGGCAGCAGATGCGGGCACCAAGCGTTCGTCAATCGTTTTGTATACCGAGGTTACTTCTTTGATAAAGGCTTGCGGTGCAGGTATTTATACGATCGGGGAATTACCTGGTACCGGTGACCGTGCAGGGGATCAGACAGGTAAGACAGACTGGACGCTTGCGGTGCTGTATCAGAATGATACAAGGCCGTTTGGGGAGATATCGCTTCTCGTGTGGGATGAGGAGGAAGTGCACCCGCCGAACAATCCCTTGACCGCCGTCAGCGGATTATGTGCGCCTGCCAGCAGCCTTCTTAAGGGAGCATGGTTAGTGAGCGCAGCAGACGTGACACTTAGCTTCGGGGAGAATTTGCCAGTCAGCGGCCGGTTCACAGCGGCAGGCGCAGAGAGTGAAGGGCTGGTCCAGACTTACAGCCTCACAGAAGCACCTTCTAGCGGAACGGTCATTTTCGGCTCTACCGGGGAGTTTAGGTATAGGTCATACACCGGTTTTACGGGAACGGATGCCTTTACTTATTCGGTTACAGATAATAAAGGAGTGTCTTATCCAGGGTCTGTTACAATCCGGGCAGTCGCCCTCCAAGATGTTGAACCTGTTAAAGCTCATATTTCATCGAACGCAGCACAGATTCATAGACCTGTGAATGCGGCGGTCTGCGAGCAGGCACCCCAGGACGATTCGGATCCGGACAGCCGGCCTTGCAGCCTTAAAACGCCTCCCAGCAACGGAACCGCAGTTGTAGCTCCCGACGGGTCCTATACGTATACGCCGAATCCGGATTTTAAAGGGACAGACAGCTTTACGGTTAACATCCGTGATCCGGATAAAGGGACGCAAGCGGCTACCGTCATCGTTCATGTGTCAGCGGAAGCAGATCGTGCCGATCCGGTTGAGCCATGGACTACCGAAGAGGCAGAGGAAAGATCTTCCGATGAATAGGCTCAGAAGTTCCGCCTTGATCTTGATTTTGTCTTCAAGCAGTGACGCTATGCCGCTTTTAAGGTAACGCATCCCATCTAAAAATAACATGAATCATCTGCCGGGATGGTATCGGTAACCATTCTTTCGGGTACAACTCTTCCTCTATGAACTTCGGTTGCGACAATGGAACTGATCCCGGCAGCATGACTATATAGAAATCATAAACTAAAGAACGATTTTGTTTAGCAAAATGTCGGCCCTCCGTAACAAGAGTTGGAAGAAAGACCGATTTACGTATTCTTCCTGTTGATTGCTGATGTTCATCCCCTGCGGTCTAGAGAGAAAGAAGCAGGGAGTAAGCACTCAGACGGTCCTGCTGCGCGGATAGACGAAAAGCAGTGCCTTGGTTTATGCTGTTAAGAGCGCAGTTAAGCTTGGGGACAAGACTTTCATTTGCTTAACCGACAAACTTTTGACCAGAAGCCCTTCAAACAAACCAGACCCAAATGCATTGTTGTCTATTGAAGGCAGTAATTTCGCTCAAGAGAAAAATCAAGGACATTTTGATAAAGATAGTCGGAGGTATCACTTGTGCCATTACCTATTGAAACTATACTTCCGGAGTTGAAAAAAACGCTTCAGGAACGAACATGTGCGGTTCTGACAGCAGAGCCTGGAGCAGGCAAAACTACGCGTGTACCGTTAGCCTTATTGGACGAGCCTTGGCTTATGAACAAGCGAATCCTGATGCTGGAGCCCAGAAGACTCGCTGCTCGATCTGCTGCCGGATACATGTCGGCCTCTCTGGGTGACAAGGTTGGCGGGATTGTCGGGTACCGGATGCGCTTAGATACCCGAGTCAGCCCGGATACGCGTATTGAAGTCATCACGGAAGGAATTCTGACGAGAATGCTGCAGCATGATCCTGGGCTTGAACAGGTCGGAATCGTTATCTTTGATGAATTTCACGAGCGGAGTCTGCATGCCGATCTGGGGCTGGCACTTTGTCTTCAGGCACAGTCTTTGCTCCGGGAGGATTTAAGAATTCTGGTTATGTCTGCAACGCTGGATGCGGATGCGGCATCCGTACTGCTGGAAGATGCTCCTGTTCTAAGCAGCACAGGACGCAGCTATCCGGTTGAAACTCGTTATTTGAAACAGCCGGCCAAAGGTCGCATTGAGGTTGAAGCGGTTAAGTCTATTTTATCCGCATGGACGGACGAAGAAGGGGATATGCTCGTCTTCCTTCCGGGAGCCCCGGAAATCCGCAGAGCAGCTAGAGAACTTCAAGCTAATCTCAGCGAGGCGGATGCAGCTGTCCTGCCGCTCTATGGCAGTCTCCCCCAGGAGGCTCAGGATAAAGCTATCGAGCCTGACCGCGCAGGAAGACGCAAGATTGTGCTTGCGACCACGATTGCGGAGACCAGCCTGACGGTCGGGGGAATCCGCATCGTTATTGACTGTGGGCTGACCCGTGTGTCGAAGTTCTCGCCGCGCACAGGGATGAGCAGACTGGAGACTGTGCCGGTGTCCCGTGCGTCCGCCGACCAGCGGCGGGGGCGGGCCGGACGCCTGCAGCCGGGTGTCTGTTACCGGCTGTGGACGGAGCTGGAAGACAGCCGTCTGGCGCCGTCTTCCAGCCCGGAGATTGCCGAGGCCGACCTTGCGCCGCTGGCGCTGGAGCTGGCGGCCTGGGGCGCGCAGCCGGAGGAGCTGCGCTGGCTGGACCTTCCGCCGGAGGCGGCGTACCGGCAGGCCTGCAGCCTGCTGAGGCAGCTCGGCGCGCTGGATGCGTGCGGCGCGATCACGCCGCACGGCCGGCGTATGGCCGAGCTCGGGCTGCACCCGCGGCTTGCGCATATGGCGCTGCGGGCGCTGGAGCTGGGCGCAGGCGGGCTGGCCTGCGAGATAGCGGTGCTTCTCGGCGAGCGCGATATTCTCCGCTCCACGCCCGAAGGACGTGACGCGGATCTGCGGCTGCGCATCGAAGCGCTCCGCAGCAGCACGGGCGGGGCGGAGCGGGAGATCCTCCCGGTTGAGAGCGGCGATCAGCCGGGCAGGGTCCGTCTGCCGGGTTGGACCGCTAACGGCGGGGGCGGGCAGGATGAAGCCGCTGAAATGCGGATAGCGGGCACAAGCAGAGCCGACGCCGCGTCCCTACCCCGCCTTCACGCCGAAGCGGCGCGCTGGAAGCGGGAGCTCGGTGTACCCCGCAGCGAGGCGGCGGATGCGGGGCTCACCGGCCTGCTGCTCGCTTTTGCCTTCCCGGACCGGGTAGCACGGCAGCGCTCGACGGGCCGTTTTCTGCTGAGCAGCGGCAGGGGGGCAGAGTTCCCCGAGATGCAGCGGCTATCGGCTGCACCTTGGCTTGTCTGCGCAGAGCTCGACGATCAAGGTGCGGAAAGCCGGATTTATCTGGCGGCTCCCGTAGAGCTGGAAGAGCTGGAAAATCATTTGGCAGAGGCGATAGAGACCGAGATCCGCACCGTCTGGGACCGGGAGGCACAAGCTGTCCGCACCAGAAGGAAGGTCATGCTGGGGGCGGTAACGCTGCGCGAAGGGCTGCTAACCCGCCAGGAACCTGACCAGGTTCTGGCCGCGCTTCTGCAAGGCATCCGGCTGGAGGGGCTGGGAATTCTTCCTTGGAGCCGTACATCCCGCCAGCTTCAGCAGCGGCTTCACTTTATGGCTTCGGCAGATAATGAGTGGCCGGACGTTACGGATGACGGGCTGCTCCGCACCCTGCAGGACTGGCTGGCTCCGCATCTTTACGGGATGAAGAGCAAGAATGACCTTCAGCGGTTAAATCTGACCGACATTCTGGGCTCCATGCTACCTTGGGAGAAGCGCAGAAGACTTGATGAAGAAGCGCCGACGCATTACACGGTCCCGAGCGGTTCACGCATTCCAATCGACTATTCCAATGCCCAAGCGCCATTCGCATCCGTGCGTCTTCAGGAATTATTCGGCCTAAGCAAGACGCCGAGTCTATGCGGCGGTAGAGTTCCGCTTACGCTTCACCTGCTCTCGCCGGCGCAAAGACCCGTCCAGATTACACGGGATTTGGAAAGCTTCTGGCAGAATACTTACTTTGAAGTAAAAAAAGATCTCAAAGGCCGTTATCCGAAGCATTACTGGCCGGATAATCCGCTTGAAGCGGTCCCCACAAACCGGGTCAAACCCCGAAAACCGAGCCTTTAGCCGGGCTTCCTAATAAAATAGCGAGGTGTATCGATGAGTACAAATGCGATTGTTCGATTAATTGAGCCCAGCGAACTGGACCAGCTGCTTGAGCTCTACCAGCAGTTAAATCCGGATGATCCGGTTATTCCTGCGAGCGATGAGCTCACGAAGCTGTGGGATGACATGATCCAAGATCCCAAAATGGATTTTGTCGTTGTAGAAGACGGCGGCAGGCTTGCGGCCGTATGTGTTCTGGTGAAGGTCAATAATTTGACAAGGGGCGGACGCCCTTACGGAGTCATTGAGAATGTGGTGACGCACGAAGATCACCGCAGGAAGGGCTATGGAGGACTCGTCTTGCAGAAAGCGCTTGAACTGGCGAGAGAGGCTAATTGTTATAAAGTCATGCTGATGACAAGTTCCAAGGAAGAGGCTACCTTGCGTTTCTATGAGCAGAACGGCTTTGAGAAAGGGACTAAAACTGCTTTTATTGCTTACATGTGGTAGAAGGCTGAGAAAAAATAAGCACTTAGAGATACCAGGTTCGGTTGGATACAAAGGGGAACGAATACCGGACCGCCCGTAAGGAAATGTGCAAAGGGGTAAGATGTATGACTGTTTTACGTGCCATGCGGAGCCTGGTCTGGGTACTGCTATTGATTCTGGGAGCCTGCTCTAACGCGAATTCGGCAGCGGAGGATCAGAGTGCTTCGGGTTCCGGAGGACAGTCTCCAGCCGCGAAGGTCGAATTGATCGTATCCGCTGCTGCGAGCCTGCGGGAAAGCATGGAGGAAATTGGCGCCATATATATGAACCAGCATAGCCATATCAACATTTTTTTCAATTTTGCTTCAACCGGTTCGCTGCAAAAACAAATCGAACAGGGTGCGCCAGCGGACATATTCCTGGCAGCGGGAACGTCACAAATGGAGGCACTGATCGATAAGAAATACATAGATCCGTCTCATTCGAAGGTCCTGCTGACTAATGAACTGGTTCTCATCACTTCCCGGACAGGGGCGGCTGAGCTGAATCTTCCGGAAGATTTAACGAATCCGGCGGTAACCCGAATCGCCATCGGTGATCCGAAAACCGTCCCGGCTGGAAGTTACGCACAGCGGGTGATGAGCGGAGCGGGCTTGTGGGAGTCTGTTCAGGACAAGCTGGTCCTGGCTAAGGACGTGAGGCAGGTGCTTGCCTATGTGGAGACAGGCAATGCGGATGCCGGCTTCGTGTATAAGACCGACGCTCTTTACTCAGATAAGGTACGTCTGATCGAGCTGAAAGGCCCGGCAGCCAAGGATATCAAGATTGAATATCCGGCCGGAATCGTCGCAAATTCGAGCCACCGCGAGGAAGCGGCAACATTCTATTCATTCCTGCTGGGTAAAGAGGCGGAAGCTGTCTATGTGAAGAATGGCTTCACACTGCCGGATGAGTAATATAACGATGTCTTGGGGAGATTTTCTGGCACCGTTGTGGCTTTCGGCAAAAATCGCGGGTACGGCCAGTTTGTTTGTTTTCATTCTGGGGACCGGGGCTGCCTGTTGGATGAGGCAGCTTCGTTTTACCGGTAAAACGGTCGTGGAGACGCTGTTCATGCTGCCGCTTGTGCTGCCTCCGACGGTAATCGGTTTTGTGCTGCTGGTCGTATTCGGAAGAAAAAGCGCCATCGGCCGGGTCACAGAGTGGTTATGGCAGCAGCCGATTGTATTTACTTGGGGCGCCGGTGTACTGGCAGCTGTCGTAGTCGCGTTCCCCCTCGTCTATCAAACCGCCAAAACGGGCTTTGCTTCCGTCGATCCTAGTCTCGAAGAAGCGGCACGGTCTATGGGAGCCAGCGAATCGCAAGTTCTCAGGTGGGTTACCCTGCCGCTTTCTTCCCGTTTTCTGATGACGGGCTATATCCTTGGGTTTGCCCGGGCTTTGGGGGAGTTTGGAGCCACGATTATGATTGCGGGCAATATTCCCCGCCATACGCAGACGGTACCCACGGCAATTTATAGCGCGGTCGATGCGGGAGAGTATGGATACGCCTGGTCATGGACGGCTGCGGTCTTGCTGTTCTCATTTGCGCTGCTGTGGATCGCGAATCGTCAAGGGCGTGTTGATTAGAATGGAGCTGACTTTGAATGGTTTGAAAAGCTCGCAGAGCTAACCGGGCCATGGTGAATGAACAAAAAAAGTCCTGCCTCTGGCCAGGACTCTGAACATCATAAGTCGGATAGTTAACGTTTACGTCTCATCGGCAGGATCTTTGCGCTGAGGCACTCCCCACTCTTTTCTATCGAGTTTGCGGTGGAGAATAAAGTTGCCCAGCGCCAGCAATAGATTGCTGATAACGGGGATAATTCCTTTGATCAGCTCCGTCATATCTCGCACCCCTCAAATAAAGGTTTCTTAACCCTAGCATACCAAATTCTGACGGTTTATGCGATGGAGAAGCTGTGCTCCTTGGAATTGGACCGGCTGCTCCGCGTTAGAAGGGCTGACAGCTGCCTTCTTGACCTGATCCCATCACCTCCCGGGCCATTCAGTTGGCTGGGAGGTTTTTATTTTGAAGAAAAGGGATGCTCACAGGCGGGCAGGTAAATCGGATAGAACGGTCTCCTGAGGGAGTGGCCTAGCTCTCTTTCTTTAACTGCGAATCCAGAATGAATGTACCGAACGGCAAGAATGAAGCGATAACCGCCCAGAGTACCTTCATAATCGACCAGCGGTGTACGAACGTTACATGCGCCACCGCGGCAAGAAAGAGAACAAACAGGAAGCCATGCATTCCGCCTACAATCGTAACCGGAGCGGGCATGTCAGCAAAATATTTGAGCGGCATAGCGATAAACAGAAGGAGGAGATATGAAATCCCTTCTATAAAACCGACTACGCGAAGACGCCCGATGGGTGTCTTGAGCATGTGTATGAAGCACCACCTATATACGAGAAATTAGGAAGAATCATTCCCGGTCTATCGTACCATAAGTGGATTGCGGGTTCACTATTCTGAGGAGCAATTGTAAAGAAATCTTCTTAAAGTCAATCAAATGCGGCGCACATAAAGAAGTGAGTCAGGTATGGATGGAATGAAGCTCGTAAGTAGACGGGTCAAGAGCAGTCACAAAAGGGCTCAGCGGACCAGCTGAGTAAAGATAGAGCCGGTGCATCGCTCTCGTACAAGCGGTATAAAACAGCTTCCTCTGGGTTTCGCGGCTGTAATTGGCCGCTGATGCATCGTATAACAGCACCGCGTCAAACTCGACTCCTTTGGCCAAATATGCCGGTATCACGAGTACGCCTTTCTCAAAAGAGGGCGTATCCTTACGGATCAGCCTCAGGTCGGCGGTGCCCAGAAGCTCATTATATGCCAGCTCGCTTTCAGCGGCTGTCTTGCAAATGATTCCGATGGAGAGATGGCCCTCTGCGTGCAAGGCCGCAATATCGCCGGCCATTCTCCGGACCAGGTCAGCCGGCATAGGTGCCGTAGTCACCTGCGGCTTACCGCCTTCACGCTGAAACGGCTCGATATCCATGCCGTCCTGAAGCATGCCGCGCGTGAACTCTACGATTTCTTTGGTAGAGCGGTAGCTGCGGTGAAGCACGATTCTCTCCGTCTCTTCTTCGCCGTACAGATCTGCCACGGGTGTCTGGCCCTGGAGAGTCGTGGAGTGGGCGAAGATAGCCTGGTTGAAATCGCCAAGGACGGTCATGCGTGCGCGCGGGAAGAGTCTTTTCAGAAATTCAAACTGAAAAGGAGAGTAGTCCTGCGCTTCATCGACAAGTACATGCCGGACGATCGTATTCGTCCGGAAGCCCTCGATGGTCTCCTGCAGATACAAGTAAGGCGTAGCGTCCTCATAAGGAAGCTCGCTGCGGCTGAGCCGCCCAAGCGTGTAAGCGCATATCTCTTCCCACATCCGGGGCAGCGGCTCAGGGTCTGCCAGCCGCTGCGCAAGCCCCCGATCTTCGAATAACTTGCGGTACAAGGCCGGAACATCCACGAAACGCAAGTTTCTCGTTCTTGAACGCAGCGGTTTGAACTTTTCTTTGACGATCATGGCTTTCAGGAGTTCTTCTTCCTGGTCTGCATCGTCAAACCCCGCTTCGTCATCCTGCTGGCGGTTGCGAAGCCTGGAATAGGCTTGATGGTATTGTTCGTTGTCCAGATAGTTCAGCTCTTCACGGACCCAATCTGCCTTCCGTTCTTCTTGTTCAAGAACTTTCAGTTCCCGAAGGAGCCATTCTTTGAGAAGAACGACCTTATTCGGGAGGCGGATGGAGGGATCATAAGAATAAAACTGGGCAAGCATCTGCTCGTGTGAAATCAGGACGCGGCCTCTGAAGCGGTAGTCGCGGAATATCATGTCTTCCTGCCCCAAATGATCTCTGTAGCGCTGAATGAGACGCAGGAAATCGGCAGAAGCCTTGTACCGGATGCCATCTATACGAGCCGGATAGTCCGGCTTGTTCGCTTCATCCTGGAGCACATACTCGATCTGCTCGAACGGATCTTCGATGTCGAATTTTCTTCCGAGACGGTGATGCAAGTAATCCTGGAATGTAGTCTGCTGCATGTTCTCTTCACCAAGCTCGGGAAGGACGGTGGATACATAGCTGTTGAACAGGGGATTAGGCGAGAACAACACCATCTGATCGGCTTTTAATGTTGTCCGGTGTTTATAGAGAAGATAGGCGACCCGCTGCAGGGCTGCCGAAGTCTTGCCGCTTCCTGCGGCGCCCTGTACGATCAGCATGCGGGTACGGTCGTTGCGGATGATCCGGTTCTGTTCCTTTTGAATCGTGGCTACAATAGTTTTCATCTGAGAACCGGCGCCTTTACTGAGTACCTCCTGGAGCAGCTCGTCGCCGATCATCATGCCGGTATCGAACAAGAATTCGATGCGTCCATTGCGGATGATAAACTGTCTTTTCAGTTCAATATCACCGCGGATCAATCCTCCCGGTGTATCGTACTCCCCCGGTCCCGGTGGGAAATCATAATACAAGCTGGCAATCGGAGTCCGCCAATCATAGACAAGGAATGTCTCGCCATCTTCATCCAGGAAGGAGGATACGCCGACATAGACACGTTCTGAGCCGCCGGAGCCGTCTTCTTTGAAATCGATGCGCCCGAAGTAGGGGGTGGGGAGAAGCCTGTTCATGCGGTCCGCAAGCTTCTTCAAATGCCGGTGGGAGCGTTCACGCTCGGACAGAATTTCGGCTTGCTGCTTCATGCTGAGGAAAGTTTCGAGCACATCATCGTCATTCGCAAGATTGACCGTTACTTCGTCCCAGAAGTGCTTGCGGATATCGACGACTTGGTCTTTCAGTTGACCCACGTTAGGCTCCAGTTGAAGGAGCTGGCGGGTGAGTTTGTCCCGGATCAGATCTACGCGGGCTTGTTCCTGTTTCCATTCTTCAGGGGAGATAGACAAGGTGTAACCCTCCTTATAAAGTGTCGGGAAGTGAGCATGTATGTAAATGCGAGTAGGCCAAGATAGAAAGTTGACAACCGACGATTGAAGTGGTATACTATATTTGAGGTAATTTGTTCGTTTATATATACGAACCAATAGTCTTTTTATTTTAGCATTTAGGATATGGAAAATCAATCGAAAACCAACAATCGGCTCAAAGGCCGGTTTTTTTGCGTGGAATAAGGGCAAAAGAAAGCAAAGCAATGCGGGTATCCTCCTCCAGGGCGACGATTTCTCCAGTCGGTTACAGTCTGCGGCCGCAAGTCGCTTCAAAGCTGCTTTTTTTGGGGTAAGCAAAGTTAGTAAGGGAATTACTGGAGGGTGAGCAGGATGGAGAAGAACCGTTTGCAGCATATTCGCAAAGAAGAAAAGGAATATCACGAGCAATACTATGAAGAGCACGAGCTCTATGAGGAAGATAGCTGGATAGAAGAACCGGATGAACGGATGCTTGACTATATCGCCAAGCTGCAGACCGGCCGTCCTCTGAAAGCGCTGGATCTGGGGTGCGGCAACGGGCGGAACAGTATTCCGCTGGCCCGTGAATTAAAAGGGGACGGCGGACGCGTCACTTGTGTCGATCTGCTGGATAAAGCGCTGGACCAGCTCAAAGATTACAGCGTCGAATACCGGGTAGAGGATGTGATCCGGACGGAGCAGGCCGATATCAGTGTCTATGAAGTACGACCGGGTGAGTATGATTTCATTCTGGCCGCTTCCTCTCTGGAGCATGTCCGTTCGGAAACCGATCTGGATCATTTGCTTGTCCGGTTAAGAGAAGGTACACGTGACGGCGGGATTAACTATATCAATATGAATACGGGAATAGAGGAGTATGACCTTACAACCGGTGAGAAGAGGGAGACTTTGATCGAACTGGTGCTCACCAAAGAACAGGCGCTGCAGAAGCTGCGCGGCAGCTACGACGGTTGGGAAGAGCTGCATGCATCTCACAAACCCATCGAATTCGAAATCAACCGCGGAGAAGCGCCCGTTATGATGAAAGCGGACTGTGTGAGCTTTGCGGTACGCAAGCCGGGAGCAAAGAAGAAGCAAGCCTAGGCAAGCCGCGAGCACGAGGAGAGAGTAGTAGATAGAAAGAGCCGTTTTCCGGAATATGGTCAAGACCCCTTTTAGTGGACATCAGAAAAAGCCTCAGGCAACAAGCTGGCTTCGGTACTCAACCGGAGTCAGCTTGTTTAGTTTACGTTGTGCCCGGTCTTCGTTGTAAAAATAAATGAATTC
>NZ_RHLK01000041.1 GCF_009757775.1 Paenibacillus lutrae | reverse complement strand
GATCACCTCCTTTCTATGGAGACTCGGGTGCCGAAGCGCACCCAGTCAAGAAGGCTTCGGCCTTCACAACTTCAATCACTCGTTGTCAGTTTTGAAAGGAGAATTTCCTTCTCTTTTCAAACTTTTTTGCTGCCCTGATCTTCTTCGGATGCTCAGTGGCGCGAATCCGTTGTTCCTTGAAAACTAGATAGCGAAAGTTGTAAGTAGAATCATCCAAAAACCTTGATGGTTTGATGAAGCGAAGTTGTATGGCGCATGAGCGATTTGGCAAGCTTGCTTGCTAGCGCGAATCGGCATAAAGCGGAGCCTGGTCAAGCTAATAAGGGCACAC
>NZ_RHLK01000040.1 GCF_009757775.1 Paenibacillus lutrae | reverse complement strand
GATCACCTCCTTTCTATGGAGACTCGGGTGCCGAAGCGCACCCAGTCAAGAAGGCTTCGGCCTTCACAACTTCAATCACTCGTTGTCAGTTTTGAAAGGAGAATTTCCTTCTCTTTTCAAACTTTTTACTGCCCTGATCTTCTTCGGATTGTCAGTGGCGCGAATCCGTTGTTCCTTGAAAACTAGATAGCGAATTATGTAACTAGAATCATCCAATAACCTTGTTATAGATGATCAGGTATCCGCACTTGTGCGAATGCAAGGTCAAGCTAATAAGGGCACACGGAGGATGCCTAGGCGCTAGGAGCCGAAGAAGGACGTGGCGAACGACGAAATGCCTCGGG
>NZ_RHLK01000039.1 GCF_009757775.1 Paenibacillus lutrae | reverse complement strand
TTCCCCCATTCGGACATCCCCGGATCAAAGCCTGCTTACGGCTCCCCGAGGCATTTCGTCGTTCGCCACGTCCTTCTTCGGCTCCTAGCGCCTAGGCATCCTCCGTGTGCCCTTATTAGCTTGACCTCGCATTCGCACAAGTGCGGATACCTGATCATCTATAACAAGGTTTTTGGATGATTCTAGTTACATAATTCGCTATCTAGTTTTCAAGGAACAACGGATTCGCGCCACTGAACATCCGAAGAAGATCAGGGCAGCAAAAAGTTTGAAAAGAGAAGGAAATTCTCCTTTCAAAACTGACAACGAGTGATTGAAGTTGTGAAGGCCGAAGCCTTCTTGACTGGGTGCGCTTCGGCACCCGAGTCTCCATAGAAAGGAGGTGAT
>NZ_RHLK01000005.1 GCF_009757775.1 Paenibacillus lutrae | reverse complement strand
AGCCCCCCTCAAGATGAGATTTCCCAATTAGTAAGACCCCTTGAAGACGACGAGGTAGATAGGTTGGAGGTGGAAGCACAGCAATGTGTGGAGCTGACCAATACTAATCGGTCGAGGGCTTGACCTATAGGTCTTTACGAGAGTAGAGGCCGTCATCGGAAGCATCGCTTAGGCGGGTGCACCACAAGATCTTTGGATGGATCTTTTACATCTTTCGCTGCTAGTTTTCAGGGTACAACCCTGATCGAAGTGGTATGTCCGCAAGGAGATGCTGCGATTTTCGAAGTCTCTAACACTTCGGAACATCCTGTTTGGTGACGATGGCGGAAGGGAACCACGCGTACCCATCCCGAACACGACCGTTAAGCCTTCCAGCGCCGATGGTACTTGGACCGCAGGGTCCTGGGAGAGTAGGACGTTGCCAAGCAAATCAAAGAACATTCCGTTACTAGCGGAATGTTCTTTTTTATCCATAAATGGATATTGGAATTGGGATTGTATTTCATCCTAGCGGGAAAATTAGCATACAGGACAATAATCCCATCCTACATCAAAAGCAGTGGCACAAAAAAATCGATTTGATTATTATAGAATGAACATATTTTAATGATTAATGAAATAAATTTCATTTAGTGCTAAACTAAATAGAGAAGTGATTCTTTCCTGGTCGCTCAATTTACTTACGCGAGGAGACACAACTAATGGAGAATACCAGCAAAGTCGCAATTGTTACAGGCGGGGGCAGCGGGATCGGTAGAGCCAGTTCCCTGAAGTTAGCGGAAGATGGAGCCAAAGTTGTTGTTGTTGATTTTAATCAGGCAACAGGCGAAGAAACAGTAGATCTGATTAAAGAACAAGGCGGAGAAGCCATTTTTGTACAAGCTAACGTAACGGATAGTAAAGATGTTCAAAACTATGTAAATAAAGCGGTTGAAACATATGGCAGAATTGATATCTTTTTTAACAATGCAGGCGTTATTCAGAAATTTGCCAAGCTTGCGGATGTACCGGAAGAAGAATTTGACCGTACGATGAACGTTAACGTGAAAGGTGTTTTTCTGGGTCTGAAATATGTTCTTCAAGTAATGGAGAAACAGGGCAGCGGCTCTATTATTAATACCGCTTCGACAGCCGGCATCAGAAGTGAGCACAGTGCAAGTGCCTATTCCGCAAGCAAGCATGCTGTAATTGGTCTGACTAAAGCAGCCGCACTCGAGTATGTCAGACAGGGGATCCGCGTTAATGCGATTTGTCCGGGCGGTGTTGAAACTGCACTGACAGCCGGAGTTACGGAGAGTTTTAAAGAAGGAGGCTATGTGCCTGAAGAGGTCTCGACTATGCGCATCGGCCGCTTCTCACAGCCTCAAGAAATTGCAGAAGCCGTGGTATTCTTAGCCTCCGATAAATCCAGTTATATGACAGGTTCGGTGATGGTGGTTGACGGAGGATTGACTCTGTAGATTCTACAAGAAACGCGGGCAAGCCCCGTGGTATTAATTAAAGGGAAGAACAGGAGATCTGTTCTTCCCTTTATTGTATATAGGGGTGGAATAAGTGACCCTGGATAGCCGCATCAACAGGACACTTCTGTCCTTCTCTCCTTCTGTTCGGTACGGTGAAGATTATCGGTCTGAAAGACAAAAAGGAACGAAATCAAATGAAGTAGAGGTAGCACCGGGTTCAGAAGATGAAATGAAACGTGGAAATGTGCTGGCAGCGGATAGTTTTCTGACGGGACGATTTATTTAACTAGATAGAACTGCAAGGTCCTGGGAGAGTAGGACGTTGCCAAGCGAGATAGCTTCATCGTGGTTTATCAGGGAGTTTCTCCCAATGTTTAACACCCTTCCAGGCCGGGTAATAATAAGTGTCCAATTGTTGATCAAAATTTGAATATTTTTTGAACAAAACTTTTGTTTTGTGCTATAATAGACACAAATAGCCCCTTACAAGCCTGAAAGGGAAGTGATTCCATTGACAACGAATTCCGTAACTGTAAAACAAACCGCTAACAAAGAAAAAGAAGTTCGCCGCTTATTTAATTTTATGAACATCATGGCGTGGAGCGCGCTCGTGATAGGTGTTGTATTGAGCCTGTGGAACGTCACCCACTTTAGTGACAAGAACTTAACACTTATGGTCGGCATTGGATTCTTGGTAGGCAGCGTCTTTATCTATACGATTGGCACCGCGATTCACCTGGTTCATAAGCGTAAGTATGAACAGCAGGAGAACGAAGAAAGAAACGCCTAGAATCCTGGTTTAATGTAAGGAAACTGCTCAAGCGAAACCTCTCTTTTACCTATTATAGGTGAAGAGAGGTTTTTTGCGTTTTCGTTTTTAAGAATCCCTTAGTTAGGGTAAGGAAGATTATGCCCTGGGAATTGACAAGATTAGACAGGTTTCACGCATGCGAGTATTGCTGATAACATTCCAAAAACATTCCAGAAACATGCAAAATGCAGATTATATCCGCGAAAATGCCTAATGGTTACAGAAAAGCGTCTAAACGTTGAACATTGTATTACGGAATTTCAACGGATCGTTGACACATTTGTTAACAGGGCAGATGTTCGATTACGTTTCTGTTATGTTTATCACATAAATGTATGAACGAACGATTTTCGCAGGTTTTATTTAGCGGGGTCGTCAGTCAGGAGATGAGGAGAATTGAAGAAGGCAAAGTTATTCCGGCGTTTCACAGCATCAGCTATGCTGGTCTTGATGGCGGTTCTTTCTGCCGGTTGTGACCTTATCGTGCTCGATCCGAAAGGGCCGATCGGTCAGCAGCAGTTAGATCTGATCATTATTTCCACCATTCTTTGCCTGGTCATTATTGCGCCAGTTCTGATTATTACTTTCGTAATCGTATGGCGTTATCGTGATAAGCCGGGACGTAAAGCGAAATACGAACCTAATTGGGAGCATAGCACTAAGCTCGAAACCATCTGGTGGGGTATTCCGATTATTATTATTTTGGCGCTAGCCGTGGTAACGGTAAAGTATACGTATGCGCTTGAGCCTTCTAAGCCGATTGAAGCAGAGGCTAAGCCGATCACGATTCAAGTGACATCGCTCGACTGGAAATGGCTCTTTAAGTATCCGGAGCAGGGCATTGCTACCGTGAACTACGTACAGTTTCCGGAAGACGTGCCGGTTCGCTTTGAACTGACCGCTGACTCTCCGATGAACTCATTCTGGATTCCTCAGCTTGGCGGGCAGGTATACACCATGTCAGGTATGGCGATGAAGCTGCATCTGATGGCCGATGAGCCGGGCGAATATATGGGATCCGGGGCTAACTTCACGGGCAGAGACTTTGGCAGCATGAGATTCGTAGCTAAAGCGACTTCCCAGCAAGAGTTTGACGAGTGGGTGAAGAAAACGAAAGCGGAATCGCCTGCCTTAACTATGGATGGCTATAAAGCTTTGGCCGTGCAAGGTGTATCTGAAGTGAAGTCGTACTCTTCGTTCCCTAACGGGTTGTTTGAGCAGATTGTAACGAAATACGGCGCTCACAATAATCATGGTGCAACAGGGGAGAACAGCAAGCCTGCTGAAGGCGCAGCTGATAAATCTTCTACCGATGGAAACACCAGCTCCGATGGAGCTGCCAAAAAAGATGAGCATTCCGGCCATAGCGGCCATTAATAGAGAGGAAGGGAGGGTCATCTATGTTGGAGAGTATAAAACAATTCGCTTCTGAATTTTTCGTTACTGGCGATCCGCTTATTTACGGCGCTGACGTCAGTATCGCTTTGGCTACCATTGCCATTATCTTCGTACTGACCTATTTTAAAAAGTGGCAGTGGCTGTGGCGTGAATGGCTGACAACCGTCGATCATAAAAAAGTCGGCATTATGTATATCATTGCTTCCATTCTGATGCTGTTCCGCGGGGGCGTGGATGCGCTCCTGATGCGTACGCAGCTGGCCATGCCGGGTATGGAGTTCCTGGAACCGGAACACTATAATCAGATTTTTACAACTCACGGCGTCATTATGATTTTGTTTATGGCGATGCCTCTGATGTTTGGTTTGTTCAACATTGCAGTACCGCTTCAGATCGGTGCGCGTGACGTCGCGTTCCCGTTCCTGAATGCACTGAGCTTCTGGCTCTTCTTCTTCGGTGCCATGCTGTTCAATATGTCCTTCGTTATCGGAGGTTCACCGGATGCAGGCTGGCTTGCGTATCCTCCTCTATCGGAGCTCTCGCATAGTCCGGGGGTCGGGCAGAACTTCTATATATGGGGGATTCAGATTTCAGGTATCGGTTCCTTGATGACAGGAATTAACTTCATCGTTACGATCCTGAAAATGCGTGCCCCGGGCATGAAACTGATGAAAATGCCTATGTTCAGCTGGTCCGTTCTTTCCAGTTGTATTACGATCATTTTCGCATTCCCGATTCTGACGGTTACACTCTTCCTGCTCTTCTTAGACCGTTTTGCAGGAGCGCATTTCTTTACCCTCGACGGCGGGGGCAACCCGATGATGTACATCAACTTGATCTGGATGTGGGGTCACCCTGAGGTATACATCGTAATTCTGCCGGCTTTCGGTATTTTCTCTGAGATTGTTTCAACCTTCTCGAAGAAAAAGATTTTCGGTTACAAATCCATGGTCTTCGCCATGATGATTATTAGCGTCCTGTCGTTCTTTACATGGGCGCATCACTTCTTCACGATGGGATCGGGGGCGAATGTCAATGCCTTCTTTGCCATAACGACCATGATCATTGCCATACCGACCGGTGTGAAAGTGTTTAACTGGCTCTTCACCATGTTCCGAGGGAAGATCAGGTTCGACACTCCGATGCTGTGGACGATCGGTTTCATACCGTGCTTTATTGTCGGTGGTATGACCGGGGTCTTGTTATCGGTAGCACCGGCTGACTTCCAGTTCCACAACAGTTATTTCCTGATCGCTCACTTTCACCAAGTTCTTATCGGCGGCGTAGCCTTCGGTTACTTCGCAGGTCTGTACTACTGGTGGCCTAAGATGTTCGGCTTCAAGCTGAATGAGAAACTCGGCAAATGGGCATTCTGGTTCTGGAATATCGGTTTCTATGTCTGCTTCATGCCGCAGTATCTGCTGGGTCTCGACGGAATGACTCGTCGTATCAGTACCTATGGCTGGGATACCGGATGGTATGCGCTCAACCTGACTTCTACGATCGGCGGATTCCTGATGGGTGTAGGTTTCCTTTTCCAGGTATGGCAGATCGCACACAGCATCAAATTTATGGAGAAAGACACAACTGGCGATCCTTGGGACGGACGTACTCTCGAATGGTCGATTCCTTCTCCGGCGCCACTGTATAACTTTGCAACTATTCCTTACGCTCCTGAACAGGATCCGTATTGGGAAGAGAAGCAGCGGATCGCTCAAGGGCAGAAGCCTGCGCCGAAACCGCCGCTTGAACCGATTCATATGCCGAAGAACTCGGCTATTCCATTCATTAAATCGGTTTGCTGGTTTATTGCCGGCTTCGGATTTGTCTTCAATTGGATGTTCTTCGCTATTCCGGGTCTCATTGGTGTAGCGGCCTGCATGATCTATCATTCCTTTAATTACGATACAGATTATTATATTCCGGTGGATGAAGTTAAACGCACGGAAGCCGCAGCAAGGGGGTCGGTCTAATTGGCACATGTTAAAAATCACGCGCACTCGCAAGCTCAAGGTCACGATGATCATCATGACGGCCATGTCGACCAGGAGTCGCTGCGGAGGTTTGGTTTCTGGATCTTCCTGATTACCGACGTTATTCTGTTTGCGACACTGTTCGCTACTTATATTGTTCTGAGAAATAACACCAATGGCGGCCCAACCGGTGCGGAATTGATCGAAATGCCCGGTATTATCGCCTCCACGTTTATCTTGCTGACATCCAGTTTTACAAGCGGTCTGGCTGTCTTGTCGATGAACAAAGGCAACCTCAAAGGCCTCATCGGCTGGCTGGCCGTAACCGTATTGCTCGGTGCCTCCTTTATCGCGCTGGAAGTGAACGAGTTTGTTCATCTGGTGCATGAAGGAGCTACAATCTCAACGAGTGCATTCTGGTCCGGGTTCTTCACACTTGTCGGTACGCACGGGCTTCACGTATCGATCGGTCTCGTGTGGATGATCGGGCTGATGATTCAGCTTAAGCGTCATGGCATCAACAACATTACGAAGCGTAAAGTGGATGTTATCAGCTTGTACTGGCACTTCCTGGATGTCGTTTGGATCTTCGTCTTTACGTTCGTTTATTTAATGGGGGTGATGTAAGATGGCACAACATACGTCCCATTCAAATGGAGCAGGCGGGAATCACGGGCATTCGGAGGAGTCGCACGGTCACGGTTCCCTGAAGTCTTACGTCATCGGTTTTGTTCTGTCGATCATCTTGACGATCATTCCTCTGGTTGTCATTATGAATGACATGCTGCAGGGTAAAGCGGCACTGATAGTCTTGCTGGGTACCGCCATTCTTCAGTTCCTGGTGCAGCTGCTGTTCTTCATGCACTTGAATGAAGAGAACAAACCGCGCTACAACCTGATGACGCTGCTTATGGGGATTCTGATCGCGGGAACGATTGTTGCCGGTTCGATCTGGATCATGACTTACAACGCAGTAGCAACCTAATTATTTATTAGGAACAAAGCCTTCCCGATTCCGGGAGGGCTTTTTTTACTTGACATCATTCTTGTCATCCTGTATAACTATTTTTAATATTCAGTTGATTGCGATAATTAAACATTGTTGAACGGGAAAGTATATTCAGCGCGGAGAGTCACAGCGAGCCGGAAGAGTGGGAACCGGTACAGATGCGTGAATAGAAACGGGCCCGGGAAATGGTCTTCTGAACCTCCAGTAAGAAGATCCGGCGAGTATGCCGTTATCCGTATGAGCGGCCGCTTCCGTTTAACTGAAGCCGGCACATAGAGTGGTACCGCGGGAAGCTATGAGCTCTCGTCTCTTATTAGAGACGAGGGCTCTTTTTGTTTGTATAGTTTCACACAGAAACCAGTCACTAAAGACTTCAGAGGAGGAAGAAAGATGATCCGTACACAGCTCCAGAAATCCATTGAAGAAGTAGTAAACGGTATGCTAGTTGAATCGGGAGCGGAATGGCCGCAGAATCTTCAGGTGAAAATTGAGCACCCTGCCCACCCGGAGCACGGAGACTACAGCACGAACATTGCCATGCTGCTCGCGAAGCAGTTGAGAAGATCACCTCTGCAAATCGCTGCCCTTCTGCAAGAAAGGCTGAAAACGCTAAAGATTGCCGGAGGGTTGTTTACTGAAATAAAGATCGCAGCGCCGGGCTTTTTGAACTTTTATATCGACTGGCAGGTGTGGGCGAATGAATATGCAGCAAGGGACAGGGATAGAAGCAGGATTAACAGGGAGTCGTCCAAAATCGTGATCGAACATACCTCGATAAATCCGAACAAATCCGCCCATATCGGCCATCTCAGAAATTCCTGTATCGGGGACACGCTGGCCAGAATGTTACAAGACGAAGGACATCAGGTGGAGGTTCATAATTATATTGATGATTTGGGCAATCAGCTTGCGGATACGGTAGCAGGTATTCTTCATTCCGAATCAAGCGGTGATTACAGCCGGTTCGGAGATTACTGCTGGGAAGTCTATGCGGAAGTAAACCGCTCTTATCGGAGGAATCCGGAGCTGCAGGAGAGAAGAACAGAGGTGCTTCACGCGCTGGAAGAAGGAAAGGGAAAGCTCGCCTGGCTCGGGAATCTCACTGCGGAGAAGATTGTCCGGGAACAGCTGGAGGAAATGAGGCTGTTCGACATCGGATACGATGTGCTGGTATGGGAAAGCGGTATAGTGAGAGAAGGATTCTGGGAAGAGGCTTTTACACTGCTGAAACAGACAGGAGCCTTCTATAAGGTCAGAGAGGGTAAGCTTGCAGGGTGCTGGGTGCTGAAGCATCGCGAGGAAGAGCAGGCGGATGCTGCAGGCGAAGCAGACGAAGAATATCAGAATGATAAGATTCTAGTCCGCTCAAACGGCATTCTGACTTATACGGCTAAGGACATCGCCTACCATTTGTGGAAGTTCGGACTGCTTGTCACTGACTTCCGCTATAAAGAATTTATGCCAGGCGTATGGACGACCCAACCCCAAGGTGAGGGCCGGCCCATAGGGCAGGCGGACACTGTGATTAATGTAATCGATCACAGACAGGAGTATCCGCAGGCTATGGTGAAACAGGCGCTGGAGGTGCTTGGCTATGAAGAGCAGGCGGCCCGGCTGAAGCATGTAAGCTACGGGGTCGTCTCTCTGAGCCCTGAGACCGCTGCGGGCCTCGGTGTGGATATATCTGAGGGCAGAAGCTCGTACCCCATGTCAGGCCGTCAAGGCGTCGGAATCAAGGTGGCAGAGCTGCTGGACCGCATGGAGCATGTGATTGACGAGAAGAGGTCCAGGACGGCCGGACTGTCCAGCCGGGACATTGCTGCGGCTTCCATCCGGTACTACCTGCTTAAATACCATCTGCAGACCGAGGTTGTCTTCGATTTACAGCAGGCTACGGAAGTATCCGGCAACTCAGGGGTCTATCTGCTGTACGCCCATGCAAGGGCGTGCAGTGTACTGCAGAAG
The DNA here is from genome assembly GCF_009757775.1 of Paenibacillus lutrae. Lineage (GTDB taxonomy): Bacteria > Bacillota > Bacilli > Paenibacillales > NBRC-103111 > Paenibacillus_F > Paenibacillus_F lutrae. Next base: position 267,147 of record NZ_RHLK01000005.1, on the reverse strand, counting down.
GCCAAGGAAGAGAAGGGAGATGGGTTCCTCCTTCATGAGTCAGTAATCGTTGATGGAGAAGCGCTCCAGCCGCAAGAGCTGAGTCTGCTCCGTCATCTGGCTTATGGGCCCGAAATCAGGAGAGCCGCAGCCCGGCAGCAGGCGCCGAATATTCTATGCGGCTATGCGTATGAGCTTGCCCTGCTGTTCTCCAATTTCTACAGCGCTTGTCCGATTCTGAAGGGAGCGGAGCCGCGGCAGAGCTTTCGTCTGTGGCTGACGTCAGTCTTTAAAGATACGCTTAAAGAATCGTTAAACCTGCTGGGACTCCCTGCGCCAGAGAATATGTAGGCAGACGCTTGCAGGAGCAGCAGAACTTGCCGGGCCGCTCTTAGAGCACAGGCAGATGCTAAGCTTTAAAACCATAACGGAGAAGCTTCTGGGAATCCGTCCAGATACCCGAGCGCGTTGATTTAAGGACAACGGCGATCAGATTACGTCCATCACGGCTGGCGGAGGATACGAGACAATAGCCGGCTTCGTCCGTAAACCCGGTCTTTACTCCATTCACTCCCTGGAAATAGAACTCGCCGCCTTCCAGGAGCAGTTGATTCCGGTTCTCAAAGGAAAGGCCCTTTGCGGAGGAATCGGATGTATACCGCGGTTCATCGACAATATTGCGGAATGTTTCGTTCTTCATCGCGATCTGAGTGATTAGCGCGATATCGTGCGCAGTGCTGTAATGGTCATCATGATGCAGGCCGTGCGGATTCATGAAATGAGAATCCTTAGCGCCGATTTTGCGCGCTTTGGTATTCATCAGCGAGGCGAAGTAACGGATGCTCTGCTGAGTGGTTAGCTCCTGCCCGCTATCTTTGCGTGCGATGTAGCACGCTACAGTGCGGGCTGCATCATTGCCCGATGGCAGCATCATGGCGGCAATCAGGTCCTTCAGCGTCAAACGCTGGCCTTCCCTGAGTCCTGCGCTGCTTTCACCGGGATCAGACTCGCGGATTTCATCCCCTACGGTGATCTGCTCGTCGAGGTTTCCCTTCTCCAGCGCGATTAAGGTAGTCAGGATCTTAGTCGTGCTGGCCGGGTATAGTCTGAGGTTTTCGTTCTTGTCATACAGGACGGAGCCGTTATCTGCATCCAGCAGAAGGGCTGCTGCTCCGTCAAGATCACCAGGCAGGATAACATTGCCGATTACTTTCGTACGGAGTGAATTCCATGCAAAAGCCGCGTGCGGCTTAATCGTGTTCCAAGGTTCGGCAAGAAGAGAGACAAGGACAAGCACGGCAAGGGAACCGGTGAGAAATGCGGCGATTCGTAATTTCATCTGGGTCAATTCCTTTCGGATAATCTCCTTCTATTGTGAAGGACAAGAATAAACAATCCGATAAGAAAACCTAACGAAAAGATTAAGATTGCAGCGGGAGGCTGTATTTGCGAAAACGCTGTTCCGTCCGTAATAAAGAAGAGGCGCACCTGCCAGGGATGCACCTCTTCTTTATTTGACGGACAGCCTACTTAACCGCTCCAGACTCCAATGCTTTCAGCCGCACGGTAAATACCGTCTGTTCCGGATCGCTGTACGCTTCAATCGAGCCGCCGTGCAGGTCCATGATTTGTTTGGCGATGGCAAGGCCTATTCCGGAACCGCCGTAATGGGTAGCCCGTGATTTTTCAACCCGGAAAAACCGGTCGAAAATACGCGGCAAATCGGCCTCGGGAATCTCTTCCCCATAGTTAATGATTTGCAGAACGACTTCATCCCCGTCAAGACGCCCGTGGATGTCCAGATAAGTACCGTCGTGACCGTATTTGATGGCGTTGGTCATCAGGTTATCGAATACCCTGCGCAGCTTATTGCCGTCTGCCCGAACGTACAGGCGGGGCTGCTCGAATTCCATCCGGATCTCCATCTTGTTTTCCAACAATCGGAGCTGAAACTGCTCCGTGATCTGCCGGAACATTTCGACGATATCAATCTGGACCCGGTGGAGCTTCATTTCGTTGTTGCGAAGCCTCGTATACTCAAAGAGATCGTGCACGAGCTGATTCAGACGCAGAGATTCCTCATAAGCCATCCCGATGTAATGACGCAGCTCGACTTCATCCCGGTACTTATCCTGATCCACAAGCCCCAAATACCCCGTAATGGAGGTAAGAGGGGTTCTCAGGTCATGAGAAACGTTAGTGATCAGTTCATTCTTGGCCTGCTCCGCTTTGCGTTCTTCTTCGAGAGCTGTTCTCAGCTTCTGAACGAGCCGGTTGATGTTGTCCGTAAGCTGCGCCAACTCGTCCGAATCCGCCGTTTCCGGAATCTTGTGGTTGAAATCGCTGTCCATGATTTTCTGGACGTGCTGGTTGATCTGCTGAAGATGCGCCTGGTGGCGTCTGCGCTGTTCTCTTTTATAAAAAAATATAAAAAACAAAAGAAACAGCAGAGCGGCGGCAATGAAATAAGCGTCCGGATAGCCCACTTCATCGTTGATCCAGATCAGCAATTCAGGCAGATTGATCCGCCGCGAATAGCCGGAGTAGAACACGATCCGGAAGATCTGATAGATAAAGAAAAAGGCGAGTAACGACGAAGCGATACTCCAGAGCAGCGCAATTCCCCATTTAGATTTCAATCTTGTAGCCGACCCCCCATACGGTATGAATCAGTTTTTCTCCGTCCATTGCCTTCTCCAGCTTATCCCTCAGACGGCTCATATGAACCGTAACGGAATTCGTTGATTCGAAGTACTTTTCTTTCCAGATACGTTCGAAAATTTCTTCCGAGTTGAACACCCTGCCAGGGTGACTTGCGAGCAGGGAAAGGATGCCGAATTCCAGAGGCGTTAATTTGACCGGGGAAGAACCGGCCGTTACGGTATGAGTCTGTTTGTCGATCCGCAGAGATGCGATGGAGATGACATGCTTATCGGCCGTGTCCGCAGCGGGATCCGGCGGCGGAGCCTGGTAATATGCCCTTCTAAGCAGGGATTTGACGCGGGCGATAAGCTCCAGCGGGTTAAAAGGTTTCACCAGATAATCATCGGCTCCCGTCAGCAGCCCCGTGATTTTATCGACATCGCTGTCTTTGGCGCTGATCATCAGAATAGGCGTCATCCGTTGTTCGCGGATTTTCATGCAGACTTCCAGCCCGTCCATCCCCGGCATCATAATGTCAAGAATAACGAGATGAATCGTCTGGGCGGCTATGAGTTCGAGCGCTGCCTGTCCGTTCTCGGTTTTGTACACCGTGTAGCCTTCATTATGTAAATAAATTTCAATTAATCCTGCTATTTTACGATCATCGTCAACGATGAGAATGTTCTTGTTCATGGTGACACATCCTTCTTCCGCTTTGTGCGCTTGCAGCTTCTATTGTAGCATTCGCCCCTGCCGAACCTTTTACGAAAACATTAAGAATACCTTACAATTCCGTGTTCGGGCAAATATTCGCAAGACAGCGGCAGATGCAAGGAGGATTCCAGAGGAGTTATTAACGTAAGAAAAAAGACAGGGATCCTGAACCAGGATGAACCCTGTCTGCCTTATTCGGTGCTGTAGGTTTAAGAGGCTATTTCGTAAACAGCCTGGAATAATATTCGTATCCTTCCTCTTCCAGTTTATCTTTGGGGATGAACCGGAGTGCGGCGGAGTTGATGCAGTATCTCAGGCGGCTAGGTCCGGGGCCGTCTTCAAAAACATGCCCGAGGTGGGAATCCGCTTCGCTGCTGCGCACTTCCGTACGGATCATATTGTGCGTCATGTCCACATGTTCGGTCACTTGGCTTTCTTCGACGGGTTTCGTAAAGGAAGGCCAGCCGCAGGAAGAATCGAATTTGTCCAGGGAACTAAAGAGCGGCTCGCCGGAAACGATATCTACGTAGAGTCCCTCTTCTTTGTGATCCCAGAATTCATTGCGGAATGGGGGCTCCGTCCCGCTGTTTTGAGTCACTTCGTATTGGATAGGTGTCAGGCGCTTCTTCAGATCCTGGTCTTTGCCGTGGTCTTTCCACTGTTTTTTCAAAAAAGCCGCCCTCCCGGAACCGATGGAATACGCTTGATAGCGGATCGGATTTTTCTTGTAATAGCCTTGATGATAGTCTTCGGCCGGATAAAAAGGTTTCGCAGGCAAGATCTCCGTTACAAGGGGACGCTGGAATCTTCCGCTGGCGCCAAGCTCCTGCTTGGACCGCTCCGCAGCAAGCTTCTGCTCTTCGCTGTGATAGAAAATCGCCGTGCTGTAGGAGTGTCCGCGGTCTGCAAACTGTCCGCCCTCATCGGTCGGATCGATTTGCTGCCAGAACACCTGCAAAAGGCGCTCGTACGGGAATACGGCAGGATCAAAAGTGATCTGCACAGCCTCATAATGCCCGGTAGTGTCGGAGCATACTTGCTCGTAGGTCGGATTGGGCAGGTCACCGCCGGTATAGCCGGAGAGTACCTTCAGAATGCCGGGCTGCTCGTCAAATGGCTTGACCATACACCAGAAGCAGCCGCCCGCAAAAGTGGCCAGCTCGGTTTGTTGTGGGTTCTGATCCATCGTCTTCAACTCCTTCAAGAAAAGTATAGGTATCCGGATCATCCGCATGCCTGAGGAGAAGATCCGTTCTGTGTTAAGTTAGGCTGACACGGAAGCGGAACCCGGCATGACCCGTGAGTTTGTCCGTGATTTTCTTATTATACCATTTCTGTCCGTAAAAAAAGAGCGTACATCCGGATAAGAGGATTAAGCGTGCAGGATACTCCGCTGACGACTTGACCGCTCCTATCAAAAGCGTATAATGATCGCTGACATGAAAACAAGCTGCGGAAGCGGCAATCCATAAAGGAACAAGGTGAGGCAGTGGTGGGAGCAAATTATTGTATGTCGTGCGGAGAGGCACTGATCAGCCGCGATATCAACGGAACGGTGCGCAGGGCTTGTCCGTCCTGCAGTTTCGTTCACTGGGGAAGCTACAGCACCGGGGTGGGAGCGCTCGTTATACGCGAGGACAAGATCCTGCTGGTACGCAGAGCCCAGGAGCCGGGGAGAGGGCGGTGGACGAATCCGGGCGGTTTCATCGAGCAGCATGAGCTGATTCATGAGACGATCTGCCGGGAAGTTCTGGAAGAGACGGGAATAGAAGCGGCTGTGCACAGCGTTGTGGCGGTCCGGGACCAGCCTAGAGATATTCACAACCTCTATATAGCCTTTGCCATGGAGTATAGGGGAGGAGAACCGGTTCCCGACGGCATAGAGGTGGACGGAGCGGGTTTCTTCAGTCTCGGGGAAATGGAGAAGATGAACGTTGCACCGTTTACCCGCTGGCTGGTGGATGTTGCCTTGAACGGCAAAGGGGAGGGTCTGCTGCCAGACGAGAAGCCTGTTGTGCCTCTGGAAGGGTACGGATTGTTTCGCGTGTGAGGTTCTCATTATTTATACAAACAGACGGGTAATGTGGGATGCCTGTCTGTTTTTGGTTGCGGGGAAAAAAGAAAAGATGGAGATTGCAAATATTAAGTTTTTGTAAGCGCTTGCTAAAAAGGAAATCTCTATTCTATAATATTTATAAATCAAATTGATTTATTAAGTAAGCAATCATTTGATTCACGGAGGATCCCATGGGAGGTGACAAAAATCTTTGCCGAGTCCAACCAATAAGACGGGAGACGATGACAAATGAAACCCAGCACCAGCAAGCGGTTCCAGCTTCTATTGAAAATCGGCCTAGCCGCCGGTTTGTTAATGCCTGCGTATGGTTTGAATACATGGACGCCTGTGCAGGCGCAAACGGAAAGCATCCAGTGGCAGACCGTGGAGGAGAGGCAATTTACCGTATCACCGGGGGTTCAGCATACAAGCCGGACAATTACCGGGGGCGGACTGCGCGAGTCGGTACACATGCTGGAAGTAGATCCCGCTAACCCGTATGTAGGGATAGAGGCCGTATCTTCACGAGGGGAAGTATCGCGGCATGAGACGGTCGGGAACATGCTAAACGAACTGAAAGCCCAGGGCAAACGCCCGGTAGGCGGAGTAAACGGCGATTTCTTCTCTACGGTAGGTGTTCCCTCCGGTCTAATGGTCGCAAACGGAGAGCTGGTCAGTTCTCCTTCTTCAAGCAAAGTGGCCATGGCGATCCTGCCGGATAAAACGATTAAAATCGATGAGACCGTCGGTACTTCTATGAAAATCAGCACGGAACAGGGAGAGTCCCTGGTGCTGAGTATGATCAACAGAACTCGTGTAGCCTCACATACCAATCATGCCTTCGCTTATAACTGGAGATTCGGCAGTTCCACCCGGACGCCGGCTGGCGGTGTCGAAGTAGTGGTCAAAGCCGATGATCCGAATGTGTTGTTCAAAGCGGGCCAGCCGCTCCAAGGCCGCATCCAATCTATACAAGAAGCGTCGGACACACCGATCGGACCGGGTACCTACGTGTTGTCCGCAACAGGGTCCAAAGCGGATTGGATCCGCCAGAAGCTGTCCGCAGGAATGAACATCCGGCTCGACATTGCGATCAGCAAAGGGTTCCAGGATGCGGAGCAAGTGATTTCAGGAAACTCCACCCTGGGCTACGTGCTGCTCAAAGACGGGGTAGTTTCTCCGAAGCTGCTGGATCCAACAGATCCCAATACGAGCGCACGGCATCCGAGGACGATGATCGGGTCTAAAGAGGGCAAGCTGTACTTGGTCACAGTGGACGGCCGGCAGCCGGGTCATTCGGACGGTCTGACTATGGCGGAGGGAGCCTACTATCTGCAAAGTCTCGGCATGGTCAATGCCATTAATGTGGATGGCGGAGGCTCTACCACTTACTACACGCGCCAGCCCGGAGACGAGCAGCCTGCTCTGCTCAATAAGCCTTCGGACGGTTATGAGCGCGCAGTCGGCAACGGGCTTGCCGTGCTGACAACAGCGCCGGTATCTCCGCTGGACAAGCTGGTTGTAACGCCGGCTTCACCCGTTAAGCTGCTGTCGGGCAGCACGCTGTCCTTCGGGGTTAAAGGTCAAGATGCCTACCAGAATGGGATTGTTGTCGAGCCGGATGACCTCCAGTGGTCGGTAGAGGGCGGCATCGGCCAAGTGGATAATGCAGGGAAGCTGACTGCGTCCGCACAGGCTGCGGACGGGAAAGTGATCCTGCGCAGCGGCGCGGTTGCCGCGGAAGTGGAGGTGCAGGTTGTGGACCGTGTACACAAGCTGAGTCTGCGCCCGAACCCGGCGGTAATTGAACCGGGCAACCAGTTGAAATTCGAAGTGTCCGCGGAGGATGAATCGGGCCGCAGCATTGTGCTGTCACCGGACCGGCTGCAATGGTCGGTGAGCGGCGGCATCGGTACCGTTGCCTCAGATGGGACACTCCAGACTGTCACCGGGTCCGCTGAGGGCAAAGTGATCGCCCGAAGCGGCGACGCTGCAGCCGAAGCGGTGGTGCAGGTAGGCAAACCTCCCCTTGTGCTGGAAGAATTCGAAAGAACTGACGCGATGCAGATCAAGGAAACGAATGTGGTTCCGGGATCCGTCGGAATTACAGCCGTCGCGCGTCCTAACCCGGTCCGCTACGGGACCCATTCAGGGAAATTCACGTATAATTTCTCGGGAACCACGGGCGAATCCGGCGCTTACCTTAATCTGCTGAATGCGGCGGGCGAGATCGGGCGCGAGGTGGAGGGACAGCCTTACCGCTTCGGAATCTGGGTCTACGGAGATTCGGGTAAACACGATTTGCGGCTCGGAATCGCAGACGGTCTGGGCACGAACCGGATCTATAAGCTCACAGGCGAGGATGGGGTCAACTGGACAGGCTGGAAATACGTCACGGTGGACGTGCCTGTCAATGTGATTTATCCGCTCAAAGTCCGGTATGTAGGTCTGGTTGAAACGGATGATGCCGATAAAAACAGCGGAACCGTCTTCCTGGATCAGCTCAGGGCGGAATACGTGGACATCGGAGAAGACCTGGAAGGGCCTGTCTTTACGGCCCCTTCACCGGAGCCGGGTTCATTCGTCTCAGCCGCCCGTCCTGCGGTCGGGATACACGTATCCGATTCCGGCAGCGGTGTCGATCCTAGCTCGATTCATGTCACATTGGACGGCGCAGCGGTGCCCCATGCTTATGAAGAAAGCTCAGGAAGGATCGTGGCTGTGCCGGAGAATGATCTGGCCGCAGGCGAGCACGCCGTAAGAGTCGAAGCGGCCGACCGCAGCGGGAATGCGGCAATACCGGTTGCTGCATGGACATTCACCGTGCATACGGAGGACGGTGAATCTCCCCGCTGGGAGCAGAGCGGGGCACCCGAGGTAACCGGCATTACGGAGAGCACCGTGAAGCTGAGCTGGTCTGCGGCTGCCGATAATAGAGGCGTAGACGGCTACCGGATATACCGGGGCGGCGAGCGGGTCGCTAGCATTCCTGCCTCGGAAGCGGCCCGCTATGAATGGGACGGCACAGGCCTGCTGGGAGCGTCCTTCTACCGGTTTGAGGTAGAAGCGTTCGATGCAGCCGGGAATACGGTCCGGTCAGCTCCGCTGGATGTGACGACACTTCCCGATTCTACACCTCCGGGTGCTCCGGCGTCTGTATCGGTCCGGGCTCTGAACGGGCATGAGATTATGGCTGTGTTCACTCCTCCGGCTGATCTGGATTACGCAGGTACCGAGGTGCGTATAATCCGTCACGGACAAGGCGGAAATAAAGAGGAAGCGGAGCAAATTCTGCAGGCGGAGCACGGTCGTACGGAACTAAGGTCTGCCTGGTTAAAGCATGGGAAGTACAAGGTAATTGTGCAAGCCAGGGACACGAGCGGCAACCTGTCTGCTCCGGTCATGAGGGAAGTGAAACTCAACGAGGGCAAGGGAACAGGCGCCGATCGAGACGCAGAGCCCGACTATGGGGAACAGTAACATCAGATCTGCGGGTGGCTGGTATAGTCACCTGCTTTTTTTGAACGTGAAGCGCTCATTCGTTTGAAGAAAAAGTGAAAGGCAGGCAAGCCGCCAAACAGCCGATTTGTGATCGGCTGTTTTTTGTCGGTGCGTGGGATCCGGAGACGGGCTTTCAAGGCTGATTCCCTTAGAAGCAGCTGTGTTTATTGGTTCGAGGGTGTTTAATCATGCTATAATACGGACACCATTTATTTTTTGAATCATGGGAAAGGAGACGGGCGAATGTGAAGTCACGGTTGATTTTGATCCTTCTTTTTTTGCTTCTCTATCTGGGCCTGAACTTCTACATTGGCTTACACGGAATACTGCTGCTTGCGTACTGGCAGGTCGGGATTCCTCCTGTCCTGTATTGGACGCTGTTTACTCTGCTGGCTCTTGCTTACGTTCTCGGGCGGTCTCCTCTTGTTCCGGGAGCACCGGGAAGATTTCTCAAGGTGATCGGTTCCTATTATTTCGCTGTATTTGAATTTGCCGTGATCCTAATTCCGCTCGGAGATCTGTCCATATGGCTGATGAAGACCGCCGGAGTTTCTCCCGATGTATACATACCTGCCGTAAGCACAGCGGTTTTGGCGGTTCTAGTCTTTCTGCTGGCCAAAGGCTACTGGAATGCCTGGACTCCTATTGTCCGGACTTACCGGATCCGGGTAAATAAGAAGGCAGGGGATCTCGGACAGATGCGGGTGGCCGTCGCTTCTGATATCCATATGGGGAACATCGTGGGCAAACGGCACCTCCGGCGTCTGGTGACCCGTGTGAATGCCATGAAGCCGGATCTTATCCTGCTGCCGGGTGACCTCATTGACGATGACATTGAGCCGTATATACGCAATGGCATGTCCGAGGTGCTGGAGCAGCTGCAATCGCGGCTGGGCATTTATGCTGTTCTCGGCAACCATGAATACTACGGCGGTCACGTGGAAGAGCATGTGAAACAGATGGAGCGCATCGGAATCCGGGTGCTCAGAGACGAGGTCGTTCCAATCGGGGAGATGTTCTACGTCGCAGGGCGCAAAGATAAGACCGCCGAAACCTTCGAACCGGCCGGACGGCTCGCTGTAGATGCCCTGCTGTCTGACCTCGATAAGAATAAACCTATTCTGCTCATGGATCACCAGCCCTATCATTTCAGCAAAGCTGCTGCGGCAGGGGCGGATGTACTTTTGTGCGGCCATACCCACAGGGGGCAGTTCGCTCCTAACCACTGGATTACAGGCAGGCTGTTTGAGCTCGATTGGGGCTATCTGCTTAAAGATAACTTGCATGTGGTCGTTTCCTCGGGCTATGGAACATGGGGACCTGGTATCCGGATCGCAAGCCGTTCTGAAATTATCGAGCTCGTCATCGATTTTGTGGAATACGAACAGGTCAAGTGAAGTGAATGTCTGGATAAGTGACAATAGGGCCAGAAAATTAATCCATTTGAAGGAGCGGGAAAAGCAATGACGGGAAACAATAACGCACACAGCGCTTATGAAGGCGATTATCAGGGAATGAAGGCAGTTTGGCTCAAATGGGGCCGCTACGAAGCCGCAATGCTGCCCGAATATGGAGGCAATTTGATTGCTTTCCGGGATACCGAGAATGCTTATCAATTTCTTCACGAACCTAAAGAGGATGAGCTTGAATCGTTCAAAAAAAGTCCGGGTATCCATGGTATTCCCGTGCTTTATCCGCCGAATCGTTATGAAGACGGGAAAATCCCTTGGAACGGCAAGGAATTCCAGCTTCCGGTCAACGAGCCAGGCTCCGGCAACCACCTCCATGGTTACCTTCATACATCCGCCTGGAAAGTAGAGGACTACGGCCAGACCGGCTGCGAAAGCTATGTCGTCGTATCCAGCACGGTGGATGAACAGCATGCCATGTACCAGTATTTGCCTTTCCGGTTTACGGTAAGACTGCGATATGCCCTTGGCGAAGATGGGCTGTCCCAGCAGCTCTTCTTCCGTAATGACGGCAGTGAAGCTATCCCGTGTCTGCTGGCTTTCCACACGGCAATTAACGCCCCGTTTGCTCCGGATTCATCCGCAGATGATTACCGGGTGAAGCTAACCATCGGTGAGCGCTGGGAGATGAACGACCGCTTGCTGCCGACCGGTAAGTTCCAGCCGCTGACGCAGGAAGAAATTCAGCTGCGCGATGAAGGGATCAGCCCTTATTTCGCTGATCTCAACAACCATTACACCGCCCTGGCGCAGAACGGACGGAACCGTATGGAGCTGACGGATACGAGAAGCGGTGTAACCTTGGTGTACGATGTGGGTACGTCCTACAAGCAGTGGATGATCTGGAATAACTTCGGAACGGAAGGTTTTTTCTGTCCGGAGCCGCAAATAAATCTGGTGAACGCTCCGAAGAGTCCTCTTCCGGCAGAAAGTATCGGTTTATTTGCTCTTGAGCCTGGAGAGATATGGGAAGCGACGGCTCGCTTTTATGTGAAAAGGTAGGTCCGCCGGAGAATTAAAACGATCTGAAAACCTTTACATGAGAGAAAGCTTCCCGTAAAATGACCTCAAGTAAGCAGTTCTGGAACCAAGCACTAAGCTTCCCCAATATCTGCGTAACATGATAAGATGGAAAGCAAGGAGGAGTAAACATGTCGACACCTAATGAAGCCGGCGAACAGCCGATTAAAGATGCAGCCCAGGAGCAGCCTGAGAATCAGGATTCTCTTAACGCGGAATCCGGACAAGCTGTCTCTGGTCAAGAAGAGCAGCCAACCGAGGAACAACTCCGTCAGCAGAATGAAGCTATTTTTGCATGGTACAACCATGTGGAAGCGGTTCTGAAAGAGCAGTTTGCCGATTATGAAGTGGAGGGCCAGGTGGGCCAGCATCCCGGTTTTGGCCCTTTGTTTGCCTATACGCTACGCCTTGATGGAAACAGCTGGTCATGCGGCTTTTTCCTGAATGAACTGGTTCATACGTTCCAGAACAAAGAAAATCCAGTCCAGTGGCTGTCTTCCTTCTTCGTGGATCTAATCCGCAGTCCGGAGAGCCGTCCGCTGCCAGCCGTTCCTCAAACTGAGGAAGACGCTAAGAATTTGATCGACCAGTACATCGTGCCTTATTGCGCCGATACCGTCAGAAGCGAGTTTCCAGAGGAGCAGGTTTATGTGGATCTGGAGCTTCATCCCGAGGCGGGCCCTGTGCTGGAAGTCGGTTTTCCGGCGATTAAGGAAGGCAACAATACCTTTGCGCTTCCGCTGCAATTCCTGCTGACCCTTCACTTGTTGAATCGTGACCCAGCCGACCCTCTGGTTCAGGCTCTGTTCCGTATTCATGAGGAACATAAGCAGCAAGTATAGCATCCGGAGATTGTGTGAAGGACAGAGTCTGACTGAAATCAATTCAAATAAGACTGGCAAGGGCTGACGCGATATCGCGCCAGCCCTTATTTGCATCCAAGGCGTCTGCTGTAACACTCGTACTTAGCATGTGGATGTTCTTCATTCCGCCTAATTGAAGTCCCTAAGGGACCTTTATGCAGGGTCCGAAGCCTTAAACTCCATGATACAAGTCGTTCCTTTGTAAGGCCGGCTTTCATACCGGATCGTGCCGTTCATCATTTTAAGCAGACTGATGACGACCATGATCCCGAGTCCGGTCCCTTTTTGTTTGGTCGTATAGAAAGGTTCACCCAGAGATTTCAACTGTTCGGCTGACATTCCTTCACCTGTATCCTGGATCATGACCAGGATTTGATCTTTGATCCGGTCCGTCGTAATCGTGAGCGTCCCGCCATCAGGCATAGATTCAAGCGAATTTTTGAGAATATTGTGCATACACTGCCTGAATTTCTTCGATTCTCCCCATATGTAGAGGGGCTCTTTGCTGTGATGTTTAACAATAGTTTCAATGCCGGAATGACTAGACAGCATCGTGATCAGAGTAATAATTTCCGACAGAAGATTTTTGATTTCCAGCCGCTCCGGCTTATCCGCACTTGGCTTGGCGTAATTGAGGTAATCCGAAATAATCGTGTCTGCCTGATCGACTTCCGAGATCGCCAAATCCACATAGCGCAGCTCAGCCTCGGAGTGCGGGTTGCGCTTAATCAACTGAAGAACACCCCGGATCGTCGTTAACGGATTACGTATCTCATGCGATATGGATGCGGCCATCTGCCCCACAAGCTGAAACTTTTCTGCAGCGATCAGTTTTTCACGCATCATTTCCTGAGTCTTCACCCAGTCATACATATAATTGATGAACCAGACCGAAATCAGGGTGCCGGCGACCGTTAGGAGCATAAAGGAAGCATTCTGCTGCAACCGGCTATCCAGTATGAGCAGTAGAAGCAAATAAACCAAAGTGAGCCACGTTGCAGTCACATTTTTAAATAGGATGGAATGATGCCTCACTCTGCGGGCCGCAAAAAAACCAAGCAAACTAATCGCAGCTGTTGCGGTAAACACAGGCCAGAACGGATTATGGAGGATAAAGTAGCTTCCGATGTTAAAGGCGGCCACAGTAGCCCCGATAAGGAGAGGCCCTTCGAAGAACAGAACCAGCATCAGGGCAACCGGGATGAAGTGAAGGATATAGATCAAGGGATCTTTGGGCTCGAAGGTCAGGTAAAAGAAGGAGGAAACTCCTAAAATAATTAGAAAAATCCATTCTTTCTTGATCTTTGAATTTTTCTGAAGAGCGAGAATCAAATAAATCATCGCAGCGCTCAGCGTATAAACAACACTGCGTACTTCGTATGTAAGAATCGTGTTAAGCAAGGCAATAGTCCTTTCCAAACGCGCGCGTTATGATTTTATCATAAAGGCTTGTCAGCATAGGGGCAATGTAAATCATTATAAATAGACAAATACGGGAAAGGTTTGCTTGAATATCCTGAAAATGGACGTATTGGAAGGATTAAATACCGAAAAACCGGACATGAGTCCGGCTAAGCGGTGTATAGAAGCCTGCATTCAGCCAATTGCCGCAATGCCTTGTGAATGCCGGTATAATTCTTCATAATAGCCCCGTTTGCCAAGCAGCTGATGATGCGTGCCCTGCTCCACGATCCGGCCCTGTTTCATGACGATGATCCGATCCGCATGCATGATCGTGGACAGCCTGTGCGCAATGACGAGCGTGGTTCGTCCCTCAGACACAACGGCGAGCGCTTGCTGCACCAACTGCTCGGTATGGGAATCCAGATTGGCGGTAGCTTCATCGAGGATAAGGATTCTCGGGCGGAAGACGAGAATCCGTGCAAAGGAAATCAGCTGTCTTTCACCTGCTGATAATCCGCTTCCGCGTTCGGACAACCGTGTATCGTAGCCGTCCTTGAGCCGCTGAATGAGCGGATGTGCCCCAACCGCTTGGCATGCCCGGATTACTTCCTCGCGGCTGAACTCTTCACGGAACAACCGGACGTTGTCCAGAATTGTGCCGGAATAGAGATAAGGTTCCTGCTGAACGAGTCCGATCATACGATGCAGAGTATCCTGCTCTATGCGGCGGATATCTGTGCCATCGATGCAGACGCTGCCTGCGTCCACATCATAGAAGCGGGTCAACAGGGAGATAAGGGAGCTTTTCCCGGCTCCGGTTGTCCCGACGATGCCGACCGTCTCACCCGGCAGGATATGCAGATCCAGCTTTCTCAGTACGCGGCTTCCTTCCACATAGGAGAAGTCCACGTTGTTATAGTCGATCCGGCCAGCCGTACGTTTCCAGTCGACTTCGGCCTTGTCCTTCGGGGAAGGATCTTTGATCTCAGGCTCAGTCGATAAAATTTTCCACAAGCGGTCCATAGAAATAGAAGTGGATTGCAAAGTGTTCCACTGCTGCGTAATCTGGTTGATGGGCTGGAAAAACTGACGGATATAGGTGATGAAAGCATAGAGAACACCGACTTCAACCGTACCTTTAAAAACAGTAACGCCGCCCAGCCAAGCGAGGAAAGCGACCGATACATTGCCGAAAATATCAAACGAACGGTTGAACAAGACGTTGGTCTTGATTTCTTTTAGATTGGCTTTGAGATACTGTTCATTGCGGCCGCTGAAGCGCTCAAACTGTTCGTCCTGCTGATTATAAGCCTGAATAAGACTCATCCCTGCCAAATTCTCCGCCAAGTAGGCGATCAGCCGGGATAGCTGGGTGCGCGTCTGCTGGTACGCTTTGCGTAGTACGCTCCGGAACAGAATGGCGATGAGCGCAATAACAGGCAGTAGAAGCATGCTGTACCAAGCGAGCGTAGCATCGATCTGGAACATGAAGAAAATAATGAGAATGAGTGTCATTCTATCCCGGACCAGACTCAGGAATACCTGCGTGAAAAATTGGCTGATGGTCTCTGTATCACTGGATTCCAGAGTGACGAGACTGCCGATGGGATAGCGGTCAAAAAAGGACATGGACAGTCTGGAAATGTGACGGAACAGTCTTTTACGGATGCTGGCAACGATGCTCTGCCCGGCGAATTGAAGCAGATTGTTCTGAATGTAGGTGAAGATGAGATTGACGGCAGACAAGGCCAGATAAACAAGGCCGATAACGATCAGCGGCCGCATAGCCCCGTCTCCGCCGATCAGATGGTCATCGATTGCGATTTTAACCAGGTAAGGCTGGAACAGCTCCGCAAGAATGGCGAGCAGCGCACATCCGAAGATGCCCAGGAAGGTTAGCCGGTGAGGCTTTGCATAGGATAACAGCGCTTGGAGGGCCGCAGTTTTGGCCGGTTCTTTGCGGTCTTTCTCCGCTGTCTCCGTCTCGTCCGTCCCGCCGCCGGAAGCGGCAGAAGCGTGTGATCCGGCTTCCTTGGCGGAAGACGGATTCCCGCGTCCAGATTCATCTTTAGGCATGCCGGGTTCCCTCCTCCTGTATGGAATAAAGTGACGCGTAGAGTCCCTTCTGCGCGAGCAGCTCCTGATGGGTTCCGCGTCCTACGATGTGCCCTTCATCCAATACGATGATTTCGTCCGCATGTTTAACCGCGCTGATACGGTGCGCAATGATTAAGGTGGTTTTATCCTTGTGCGAAGCCCGGATTTGTCTGACGATGCTGGTTTCGGTAACCGCATCCACCGCGCTGACACTGTCGTCCAGAATCAGAATGGGGGCATGCTTCATGAAGCCCCGTGCCAGACTGGCCCGCTGGCGCTGGCCGCCTGACAGCGTGATCCCGCGTTCCCCGAGCTTCGTATCGAACCCTTGGGGGAGCTCGGTAATGCTGCTGTAGATTTGAGCATCACGCGCCGCCTGCTTCATCTCGTCTTCCATGGCTTCCCGGTTAGAAAAGGCGATATTATCACGGATCGTTGTACTGAACAGGAAGCCGTCCTGGGGAATATAGGCGATCTGGGATCGCAGGCTGCTAAGCGTGACATCGCGTATATCTCTTCCTCCGATTAGAATGGTATGGGCGGGAGGATCATAGACCCGCAGCAGAAGTTTAACCAGTGTGGTCTTGCCGCTGCCGGTCCTGCCTACAATGCCCAGCGTTCTTCCCGGCTTGATGCTCAGGTTGATGTCTTCCAGTGCGCAGCGGTCCGAACCGGGGTAGCAGAAAGACAAATTCCTGATTTGGATATCCGTCCCTCCCGGACCCAGCTCTGCCGCATCAGGCCGTTCACGGATGTCCGGCGCAGCAGCCAGCAGATTGTTCAGCCGCTCGAGCGAGGCACGGGAACGCTGCATCATATTGATCACATTGCCGATTTGCTGCAAAGGTGTCATCATCATACGCAGATAAAAAGTAAGCGATACGAAGCTTCCGAGTGAAATCTGTTTCGTTAGCGTCATATAGCCGCCTATAAGAACGGCAAGAACCATGGAGAGAGAACCCATAAAGGGAAGCAGGGTCTGGAAGAGGGAAGAAATTCTTACCAGAGCGAGCTGATTCTGCCGGATTCGGTCCACACTCGCTCCAAAACGTGCAGAAGCCATTTCTTCGGCTGCAAAAGTCTTGGTTACCCGGATCCCGCCAAACTGTTCTTCGGCGGATTCGGTCATAGAGGCGAGCGATTCCTGGACTTCAAGTGAGCGCTTACGTATGCGTGGCCCCAGAAATACGACGATGACGGGAATGGTTGCCATGGGAAGGAGCGTGCCCGCGATCAGACTAAAAGGAATGGAACTAAGTGACATCATGACAAAGGCGGATAAAATAAAGAAGATGGCGTTAGTAGTCTGATTCACGCCGTTGGAAATCGATTCCCTTACGGCTGTTACGTCATTCATGACATAGCTAAGCAGCCTTCCGACGCCGTGTCTCGAGAAGTAATACTCACTCAAGGAAGCAAAGTGACGGAACAGCTTCTGGCGCGTGACATATTCGAATTTTCTTCCCAGCCTTGCATTGGTATACTGGCCGATACCGAACAGCACGCCATAAGTGACGCCAATCCCAAGCAGGGTAAGGCTGTAGCGGGCAATGGATTCCAGGGTCGCGGTCTTTTGCTGAAGGTCATCGGTAAGATGGCCCAGCACCAGCGGAAAAAAAGATTGGGTAACATTGGATAGAATAATGAAGAAAACACCTGTGGCATACATGCCTAAATTAGCTTTTACATAATCACGCAGTAGTCTTGTACTGCCCAAGTCACAGCACCTCCCGGCTCATTTACTCATCCTTCCATTTTAAAGGGCTGCAGAAGAGAGCGGCAAGGAACGTTTGTGCACCTGTAGGGTGATATCGGGGCATACGGAGCCCACAGTTATATGAAAGCGGTTTTTTTCCAAGGAATTCAAAATATTTGGAGTTTTTATCCTATCGGAACTACTCAAGCCATATTTATGTCAGGGGGAGCAGAATGGAAGAGACGGTCTACAGGGAGCAATTAATCGAGTGGTTTTTGCATAATGAGGAGAGAATGGAGGCTTTGAGGGTCCTGCGGAATCAACGGCTGCCAGAAGCTGTTATCGCGGCCGGATTCGTACGCAATTATGTGTGGGATCAGCTTCATGGCTATAGGACCGCAACTCCGCTCAATGATACGGACGTTGTCTACCTGGATCTTCTGGATGTATCGGAGCAAAGAGACCGGGCAGCCGAGAAAGATTTACAAGAACAATGTCCCAAATGGAACTGGTCTGTCAAAAATCAGGCACGCATGCATCTGCGAAACCAAGTGGAGCCTTATACTTCGCTGGAAGATGCGCTGAGCCGATGGCCGGAAACGGCGACTGCCGTGGGGATCAGATGGACGGAAGAGGACCGGCTCGAAATTGTTGCGCCTCACGGGCTCTCGGATCTGTTTCAACTCCGGGTGAAGAGATGCCCTTCTTTTGAAACGGTTCCTATTACCGCCAAAGAGTGGAGCAAAAGGGCTGGCTGAGTCGATGGCCCAGGCTGCATATGGAAGACTGAATCACAGCGCGGATCTGCCATCTGTCCTTTAACCTTGACCCTGTCAAAAAAGCAGCCTCAAAAAAGATAATCATGGACGATGTTTCCAGGTTAGGATTATAATGCTGACAGAACTGAGCTTAAATAATCCATCTTAATTGCTCGGAGCCAAAGCCGGAAGGGTGAGCCAGGTGTCATCGAATATCCGTAAAATGCTGATGATGAACTTTGTTTCGTCAATCATTTTTATTTACATCGGGATTTTTATTAATTTGTATATTTGGCAGGTTAACAACAGCATTTTTGAAGTTTCCTGGTTTAATTTGGTTATGTTTATAGGCTGGGGCATCTCCTTCATACTGGGGGCGAGGATGCTGTACAGGCAGACAATCCGCCTGCTGCTGGCTTTATCCGCTGTCAGCGGTGCTGCTGCCTTCCTGCTGCTGACTTTCCTTACTCTGGATAACCGGAATTTGTGGATCGCGATTATTGGTTTGCCGGTGGGGCTGATGTGGGGATTCTATACGGTTGCCCAGAATTTAAGCGTGTCTTTCTCTGGAAAAGGCAGCGAAGTCGCTTCTTTTTTTGCCGCTAACAATCTCATCGGGCAGGTCTTATCCATGGTTATTCCGATCGTATCGGCCCAGTTTATCGGATGGTTCGGCTATGAAAGTTCGTTTATTCTCATGTTTGTCTTTGTTATTGTCATGCTCTTGTTCTCTTACACGATGCCTAAAATATCGATGCCGCTTTCCGAAGGGCCTCAGCTGGGGTTCTGGAAAGAACTTGCCGTCAAAAAGGTATTCGGCAGCCGCCAATCGATCTGGCTCGTCTTGTCCATTCTTGCAGGCGGCGTATTCATGCAGTTTCAGAATTTGTTTACACTGGTGTTCACTTTTACCGTTACCCAGGATAAGCTGCTCATTGCCCTGCTGAATGTGCTTTATACGGGCTCCGCTTTTCTGGGTCTGGCGCTGTACCGCAAATTCAAATGGAACGATAATCTCTGCCTGTGGCTGGGAGTTACTCTATTGTCGGCGGGGTTTGTTGTTGCACTTTTCCCGCTGCATCCGCTGCTCATTTTGTCCAACGTGCTGACGGCTTTCGGGATGTTCTTCTTCGCCATGATCTGGAACGCACAGCAGTTCCAATGCATCGAGAATTACCCGCCTGCCCGCAAGGCCGCTTTTCTGATCTGGCGTGAAGGGCTCTTAATCGGCATGCGAATCATTCTGCTTGTCTTTATCATGCAGCTTCAAAGTCTGGACGGCTGGTTGTATGTGGCCCTCATCGGTACTACGCTGATCAGTTTGATTTTAATTCCTGTTTTTCAGGCAAAAGCAGTTAAAGTGATGGTGACGGGCAGGGCGCCTTCTTCCCCGGGAGCTTCTATTTCAGAAGGAACGTGAGGGATATCGAAGATTCGGAAGCAGGACTTTCCTCAGGTGCAGCACTTCCATCAGGTGCAGGACCGGGCTAAACCGGACTTAGGACTAATTTCCTGAGTCCGGTTTCTTTTTGCACCATGAATAGTGCAAAAGGTTTGATCTTCTCAGTTGGAAGCGGTTGCGATATGGTGGATACATCGGGAGCAGTCCCGTGAAGGTCAAGTTTCAGGCACGAAATCGGGAGGAGTCATACAAATGCAGAAAGAATTTTCCGTGCAGAATCCGCTAGGGATCCACTCACGCCCTGCCGGGGCTTTGATGAAGAAAGCAAAGTTATTTCCATGTGATATTACCGTTACCAAAGGGGACAAAACCGTAAACGGCAAAAGCATCGTCGGCTTGCTGTCGCTCGAAATGCGTTACGGAGATAAAGTAACCGTTAACACGTCCGGTGAGCAGGAAGAGGAAGCGCTGAACGAGCTCGGGCAAATGCTCGAATCCGTTCTTGAATAGGTGATAGCATGAATAGACAGGATCAACATGTTAAAATAAAAGGAATTGCAGCGGCTCCAGGCTATGCGATGGGCAGAGCGCAAATCTGGCAGGAAGTGCCTGTCGAGGTCGGCAGACGGATTCTGGCCGAGGAAGAAGTGGCAGCTGAAGTGGTGAGGCTCCAGCTGAAAACCAAGCAAGCGCTTGCAGAACTCCAGTCTCTTAAAGAAGAGACGGCGCAGAAAATGGGAGAGGCTCACGCCGAAATCTTCGAGACCCACATGCTGCTTCTTGAAGATGATGATTTCGTAGGCGCTGCGGCCGCCAGCATCCGCTGTGAGCATATGAACGCGGAGGCAGCGGTGGAAGAGGCTGCACAGGCACTCGTCGCCGTATTCGAGAACATGAATGACGCCTACATGCGCGAACGCGCATCCGACATCCGCGACGTCGCCAACCGTCTGCAGCGTCTGCTGCGCGGTGAAGAAGCCGATGTGCGGGTTGCTGGCGACGAACCGGTCGTTCTGTTCGCCCACGACCTGACGCCATCGGACACGGCCCGGCTGGACCGCAGCCGCGTTACCGGCTTCGCAACCGCAATCGGCGGCCGGACCTCGCATTCCGCGATCATGGCAAGGTCGCTGGAGATTCCCGCGATTGTCGGCATGGGCGATGCCCTCAAGCAGGTGCAAGCCGGCGACTATGTGATCGTCGACGGCAGCGAAGGCGCGGTGTACATCAATCCAGATGCGGAGCTGATCGAGCAGTACCGCTCCAAACAGAGCCGCTATGAAGAACGCCGCAGCCGGCTGCAGACCTATGTCAGCCGCGCTTCGGAGACAGCCGACGGCAAGCACGTCGAGCTGGCGGCGAACATCGGCGGCCCGCAGGATGCCCAGGCGGCCCGCACGGGCGGTGCCGAAGGAATCGGCTTGTACCGCACGGAGTTCCTGTACATGGGCCGCGACACGATGCCGACGGAGGAGGAGCAGTTCCTCGCGTACAAAATCGTCGCCGAAATGTTCCCTTCCCAGCCGGTGGTTATCCGGACTCTCGATATCGGCGGAGACAAGGAACTGCCGTATCTGAGCCTGCCGAAGGAAGCGAATCCGTTCCTGGGCTACCGCGCCATCCGGCTTTGCCTGGACCGCAAGGACCTGTTCCTCACGCAGCTTCGCGCTATCCTTCGCGCCAGTGCCTTCGGCAATGTCAAGATCATGTATCCGATGATCTCGAATATCGAAGAGCTGCGTCAAGCGAATGCCGTTCTCGCGGAAGCCAAAGCAGAGCTCGATGCCGAGGGGATTGCCTACGGTCCTGACGTAGAAGTCGGCATCATGATCGAAGTGCCGGCAGCCGGTATGGCGGCCGATCAACTCGCTTCCGAAGCTGATTTCTTCAGCATCGGGACGAACGATCTCGTGCAGTATATGATGGCTGCTGACCGGATGAACGAAACGATCGCTCATCTCAGCGAACCGTTCAATCCGGGCGTCCTCCGCCTGATCCGGCACGTCATCCAGTCGGCGCATGCCAAAGGCCGCTGGGTCGGCATGTGCGGGGAGATGGCCGGCAATGTGACGGCTATTCCGCTGCTGCTGGGAATGGGCCTGGATGAGTTCAGCATGGGAGCGGGCTCTATCGCCGCTGCCCGGGGGCTTCTGCATAAGCTGGACAGCGAAGAGATGAAGCAGCTGGCCAGTGAAGCGCTCGAGCTGTACACGGCAGAAGAAATCAAGCAGTACGTGATCAGCCGCGTTCCAGCCGTATCGGAATGGCTGTAAGCCTGTAGCGGCCGCTCTTGCCGAATCACGATGAATTCCTTCCATGGAAGAGGATATGAAGTGGTACAATAGACGACAAGGTTGTACTTGCAGGAGGGATTACTGATGACGTTAACTACACGATCTCGTGCATTGCTCAAAAAAATCGTCTATTCACGGAGTCCTCTGAGGATCAAGGAATGTGCGGAAGAATTCCAAGTCAGTGAGCGGACCGTCAAATATGATCTGGAGGCCATAAGAATCTGGCTTCAGCAGGAGAGCATCGAACTTCAGTCCAGACCAAACAAAGGGATCTGGATTGAGTGCGGGGATGCGGAGAGGATTCATCTCCTGGAACGGCTGGATGCGGTAAGCGAGCATGTTTTTCTTAATCAGCAGGACCGCATGAGGTATATGCTCATTGAGCTTTTGCTAAGCGATGGCTATGTGACGATCGGCGAGCTGATGAGCAAACATGAGGTAAGCCGGAATACGGTGCAGGCCGATCTTGCCATTGCGCAGCAGCTGCTCCTCCATTCGAACCTGGAGCTGGTCCGCAGCAGGCACGGAATCAAGGTGGGCGGCCCCCGGATTCGAAAACGCGCAGTACTGGAGAATATTATCCAGGATCTGCTAGACGGTAACGACATGTTCCAGATCGTGCAGGGAGTTGTCCGGGAAAGAAAGCCTAAGCTCCACTTCAGCAAGCTGCTGGAATGGTTCCTGGTGCCGGTCGGGGATCTCGACCGTATTTTCCAACTGGTCGGAAGTCTAGTGAGAAAGACGCGCGAGAGGACGCACATCCTGCTGACGGATAATGCGATCATTGGCGTGTTTATCCGGCTCTGTATCGTCATCCGCGGGAATTTTACAGTAGAAGGTGAGAATGAAGCCGGTCTGATTCAGCAGACGCCGCTCTCACCGCCCCGCGCACTGACCCGGCATCATACGTGCATCACGGAACTGTTCCGTGACCAGCTGACCGGACTATCCGCTGTGCTTGAGCGGGATTTTACCGACGAAAGCATCCGTTACGTCAGTTTGCCTGCAATCGGCATGATACCTCAGATGCTGAAGGATAAAGATGAGACGGGGCAGCTGCTGCCTGACGCTTATCTGGTCACGAAGACGCTTATCGATCTGGTCAGCGAAGCCGTACGCGTCCGGTTCCGGCAGGATCCCGATCTCATGCAGTATCTGCACGCTCACGTCGCCGACAAACTCAACAAATACAGCTACGGAATCGCCGATCCCAATCCCTTGCTGCATGAAATTATGCGTTCTTACCGCCAGATGTTCGATCCTGTCCGGCAAGCCTGCCAGGAAGTATTCGCTCCTTACGGCATAACGCTCTCTGATTCCGACGTAGCCTATATAGTTCTTCACTTCCAGGCTGCTTTTGAACGGCGTCAGGAAACTCAGGTCTATAAAGCGCTGGTTGTATGCGGTACCGGACGGGGAACATCGAAGCTTTTGAAAACGGTTATCGAGAATGAGATCAAAACGCTCCATGTTGCGGCTTTTTGTTCGGTGATGGAGTTTGAGAAACAGATTGTCACCGATTTTGATCTGGTTATCAGTATTTTTCCGATCGAATCGCCTGTGCCTGTCGTTGTGGTCAATCCGATCCCGGATAAGAATGATTTCAAATCGATACGTTTGAGGCTGGATCATCTGGAAGAGACGCGGGCCCCCCATGATCCGCTGGCGCGGGTGAACGATAGTTTGCAAAGGCCCGAGCTGTCTTATTTAGAACAGAAGTTTCAAGATATTATCTGGAAAGGCTTCGAGCTTAGCCGGGCTATCCGGACCCGTTTCGCAGACTACCTGAGCGAAGACAGAATGGAAGGCTTAACGCTTCATTTGCTTTTTATGATGAACCGCATTGCATTTGATACGGCTTATGTTCAGACCGGCATTTCAGCCGTTCCTGAAGGTATCGGAGGGGAAGCGGTGCAGCACTTGAAGGAGCTGCTTTCCGAACATCGGATTCATGCGACAGAAGGCGAAATCATGGCCATTTTAAGGTATTTTGAAAGGAGTTCGTAAAGATGAAAGCGGAATTGCTAATAGTTGGCGGGACGATCGTTGATCCTTCTACGGGTAGATCCGGCGCGGGGGATGTCCTCGTCAGCCAAGGGCGTATTGTTGGAGTAGTGGAGCCGGGAACGGCTGTTGAGGCAGAGAGAACGTTGGATGCTGCCGGTTGTTACGTATCACCGGGCTTTATTGATATTCATACCCACATCTATGAGGGTGTGCAGGAGATGGGCGTTGCTCCGGACCGTGTCGGAATCGACCAGGGCGTTACGACAGTCGTAGATGCAGGCAGCTCCGGCTTTGCGAATTATGAGGATTTTGTTAAAAGAAGCATCGAGCCGAGCAAGAGCCGGGTACTGGCCTGGCTGAATATCTCTGCACCCGGACTTGCCGAGGGTCGCTCTGAGCTGGCTGATCTAGCGAAGCTTGATCCCAAAGCGACGCTTGAGGTCATTGAGCGCCACCGCGACAGTATTATCGGAATCAAGGCTAGAATGAGCGGCTCGGTTGTGAAAACCAGCGGTATCCGCCCGCTTGAGATCGCGAAGGATACGGCGAGAGAAGCAGGCCTGCCGGTGATGGTTCATGTAGGCAATGCGCCGCCGGCACTCGGTGATGTGCTGGATCTGCTTGAAGCGGGAGATGTTGTTACCCACGCTTTCCATGGTAAAGCAGGCGGCATCCTGGACGCGGACGGTTCCTTGATTCCGCAGGCAGCCGCTGCGCTTGAGCGCGGTGTTCTGTTCGACGTCGGACACGGCAGCTCAAGCTTCAGTTTCGATACGATGATCAAAGCCAAAGAGCTGGGAATTCATCCGTACTCGATCTCTACCGATCTTTATCTTGTTAATTTAGTTGAAGGGCCTGTGTACAGCCAGGCGATTACCATGACCAAACTGCTGGCGCTCGGTTACACCCTGGAAGAGGTTATTGCGTGGGCGACTTCCGCGCCCGCCAAAGTACTTGGACTGGAAACAGAAATCGGGACCTTGAAAGAAGGTTCAGAAGCCGACATTACCATCTTCCGGATCGAAGAGGAGCCTGTTCTGCTTAAGGATGCGGAGGGCAAAACCATAGCGTACAACCAGCAGCTTATTCCACAATATACCATAAGAGCTGGAGAGATATACTCATGTTCAACCTAAATGAAGTCATGGAAGAAATTCCGCAGAAAACGGAAGCTTCCGCAGAGAAATTAGAGATTGTTCAAACCCTTCTTACGGATCTTCGGCTCATGTCTGAAGATATTAGTCTAAGCATCCCGCACACGAAAGCCGTTATTATAGGCATACATCTTCTTGCTTTTCTGAGAAGAGTGGACCTGGATGAATATTTGCCGGAAATTGAGCCGGAGATGTTCGAAGAGCTGAGTACGGAGTCTATCGAACTGAGTAAACGTCTGTTCAGCAGCTATCAGTTCCCTCCTACAAGGAAGCTGGATGATGCGGAAGTCTTTTTCCTGGCAGTTCATTTTGAAGCTGCCAAATCTAACTAACAGGAGTGAAAATCCATGGAAAACAAAGTGAAAGTAGTTATTGGCGATCGTTTAGGTAAAGGGCAGAATGTTGCTAAAGGTGTCGAGGCGGCAGGCGGAATCGCGATTGTGATTCCTGGTGTCGGCGCAGACATGAAACTCGGGGACGTTATGAACAAAGAAAACGCGGATTTCGGCATCTCGTTCTGTGGCAGCGGCGGTGCGGGTGCCGTTACAGCTAACACCAAATATAAATATCCGATGGAATTCGGAATGCGTTCGATTGATGCCGGAGTTACAGCCATTCGTGAAGGTAAAAAAGTGCTTGGTTTCGGTTTTATGGACGTCGAAGAGCTTGGACGCCGTTTGACCGATGAATATAAAAAAGTAAACGGGAGGTAAGGCAAACTATGTTTCAGCAAAAACCGTTAACGCTCGTTGTCAGTGGGTCCTCGGAAACGAAGCAGGGCGCATTTCAGCAGGCCCTTACCCGTATGAAAGGTCAAATTTCAAGGGAAACAACCGATGTGCTCATGCAAATTGAGCCGCAGGAAGTGGAGATCGTTTCGGCCAACGTGACACAGTACCGCGAGAAGTTTCTCGGACTGTTCTTTCCGCGAAATCGGACCCGTTATGATGTAACGCTGCGGATAACGGTGAAGCTGAAATATGTGAACCTTGACGAGCTTGAGTTTACTGAAAACGCCGAGAATCTCAGTAAATACCAGCGCATTCTCAAAATGCGTTAAAAGACAGGGCTGAGATGACTAGAGAGATAGAGAGTGGATTTAGGAAGCTGCCTGTATTCTGAAGTTTTGGGGGATTCATATGAGTATTACATTGGCCATCATTTTTAAGTCCATCATTATCGGACTGCTTGTCGGCTTTGGTGTTGGAGCCGGCGCGGCGCGTATGTTCCATGCGCCGAACGTGCAAGGGATGGGCGCTTTCCGCACATTCGGAGAACTGAATGCCTGTGAAGGCGACGCGGTAGCACACTTTTCATTTGGCCTTGGCTTTCTGTTCAATGCCTGGGCATCTGTAGTCGGTGCCGGTGCACTTACACAGGACGTCGATCACCGGATTATTCCGCACTGGTCGGCGGCTGCCCTGTTATCCCGGAACAAGAAGCTCGAAGAGACGCTTCATGATCCGCGCAAAATGGCTTGGGCAGGCGCAATTATCGGTGCGATCGTTGTCGCTCTGCTTAACTCAACTGCGGCAGCTATCCCGGCTTCGCTGCAATCGGTTGCGACCAAGGTCCTGGTGCCCGCCGCTAACTGGCTGATTAACCCGATCATGCCGATCGTATTCTGGACTGCGGCAATGGATGCAGGCAAGCGGACTGGTGTGTGGGCGACTCTGCTCGGCGGCTTCTCTCATCTCGTGATGGGCAACGCAGTTCCGGGTATCGTGCTTGGTATTCTAATCGGCAAGGGCGTTGATGACGGCGGCTGGAACCGCATCACCAAAACGATGCTGGTTGCCATTATTCTGTTGTTCGTATTCAGCGGTTTCTTCCGGGCCTTCGATGTGGCTCTTCTGAAGAGCATGAGCATCGCAATCCCGCAGTGGCTGATTGACCTGCACGCATTCTTTGGATCGGTGGTGAAATAACCATGGAAAACAACTTGCAAAAAGGCTTCTGGTATTCCGAATGGGCATTTGTTTTATTCGTCGCTTGTCTTTCCTCTGGGATTTTTGCCGGAACTCACTTATACTATGTATATCATGTAGGTGCTTTCAACGATATTGCTATCGTAGCTATGCTTGAAGCAGGTATCAAAGGTGGTGCCTACGGCGCCGCAGCGGCATTCGGAGCGAGCTTCTTGTTTGCCCGTATTCTGGAAGCTCCGCTAGTCGGTATTCTGGATATCGGCGGTTCCCTGCAGACGGGTATCGGTATCGGTGTTCCTGCCCTGATGCTTGGAGCAGGCATGACGGCTCCGCTGACCAACTTCCCGCTTTCTTTGCTTACTGGAGCCGTTCTTGGTGTAGCCGTAGGCGGAGTTATCATTCTGATCCGTAAATATACGATCAATGCGTCCAATTCAACCTTTGGTGCCGATGTCATGATGGGAGCGGGTAATGCCTCTGGCCGTTATCTGGGCCCGCTGATTGTAATCTCTGCGGTTATGGCTTCGATTCCCGTCGGAATCGGTGCGACGATCGGTGCAGCTATTTTCTACTACTATAAAAAACCGATTGCCGGTGGCGCGATTATCGGAGCTATGATTCTGGGTGCAATCTTCCCGATCGTGACGAAATAACCTACACGGAATACGGATACAAAATCAGCAGCAAGATGTTCATACCATGGATTCAAATCAAGGATAGAGGAGAGAGACCATGAGTATCTTTGAGCAGTACGGATGCAGACAAGTAATTAATGCAAGCGGTAAAATGACCGCACTCGGCGCCAGTGCCGTCCACGAAGACGTGGCGGCGGCTGTTGCGGAGGCGGCGAAGGATTATGTGGATATCAGTGAACTGATGGTACAGGCCGGCAAAGTGATTGCCGAGGTGACGGGCGCCGAAGACGGCTGTCCGACAACCGGAGCAGCCGGGGGCATCGCGATCTCGGTCGCAGCCGTTATTGCGGGCAAGAGCCTCAGTCTGATTGAACGCATTCCGCTCACGGATGGCCTCCGTAACGAGATCATCATCCAAAAGGGACACTCGGTTCACTTTGGAGCCTCTATTCCACAGATGATCGCAATCGGTGGGGGCAAGGTCATTGAAGTGGGCCAAGCCAACCATGTCGAGAAGGATCATATTGCAGAAGCGGTTACGGATAGAACCGCTGCTCTGCTCTACGTGAAATCTCACCATGCGGTGCAGAAGGGAATGCAGTCCATTGAGACGATGGCTGCCATTGCCAAAGAGAAGGGGATTCCTCTGATCGTAGACGCTGCAGCCGAGGAAGATTTCCGCAAATATGTTGCCATGGGTGTGGAAATCGTGGTATATAGTGGCGGTAAAGCACTGGAAGGCCCGACATCCGGCTTCATTTGCGGACGTGCGGATCTGATGGAAGCGTGCCGCGCCCAGTACAAGGGAGTCGGACGCCCGATGAAGATCGGCAAAGAGGGCATCGTCGGATTGCTGACGGCGCTTCGCCGTTATGACAACCGTCCGGATGAGTCCGAGCAGCAGCGTGAGCGTATGGAGTGGCTGATCGCCGAGCTGCAGAGTGTTCCTGGTGTCAGAGGAGCTATCCTGCAGGATGAAGCGGGACGCGCTATCTATCGTGCGCAGTTGACGATTGATCCCAAGGCAGCAGGCAAGACGGCTTATGAACTGATTAAAGAGCTCGAAGCCGGTAATCCTGCCGTGTATACCCGCAATCATTATGCGAACCTGGGCATGATCAGCATTGACCCGCGTCCGCTTCTGGTTGGACAGGAGAAGATCATTGCGGAGAGAATCAAAGCGATTCTGCAAGCTTAATCCGTTAAAGAAAAGGGAGATGGAGAGAACGATATGTCACAACAACCTACGATCAAATTAAATGTTCTTGCAAAAACTGCTGAAAACGCGAAGCAAATTGTGGATGCAGCGGAAGGCCGCGTTTACGTGGGACTGATGGTTAAAAACTTCGCTTCCGTAGATGAAGCCGTCCAGACAGTGGACGAGTTTCAACAAGCGGGCGTGCCTG
Organism: Paenibacillus lutrae; assembly: GCF_009757775.1. Classification (GTDB taxonomy): domain Bacteria; phylum Bacillota; class Bacilli; order Paenibacillales; family NBRC-103111; genus Paenibacillus_F; species Paenibacillus_F lutrae. The sequence goes on along the minus strand of NZ_RHLK01000005.1, from coordinate 238,121 downwards.
TCTCGGTAGGTCTGGGTGCAGGAGATCCGGCTATGTGGAGCAAAGTCGTAGATGTTTCGATCCGCACCAAACCGGCTCACGTGAATCAAGTATTCCCAGCAGCAGGCTATACACTGGGTGCTATGCGCGCAGCGGGTAGCCCGGATACACTGGTCAACGCTCTGATCACCCCGAGCGGAACTGCCGGCCAGGTTAGAATCGCAACCGGCCCGACAAGTGCCCAGTTCGAGAACGACACGGTTTCTTGTGAAGCTGCTGCAGCTATGCTCGCTGAAATCGGCATCCACTCCGTGAAATTCTACCCGATCGGCGGCGTAGATCACCTGGACGAGCTTGCGGCTATGGTAAAAGCATCCGTTGCCCAAGGCATTAAAATCTTCGAACCGACTGGCGGAATCGACATCGATACGATCGGCCGTGTTGTAGAAGTATGTGCAGAGAATGGCGCTGAGATCATAATTCCGCACGTATACACGTCGATTATCGACAAGGCGACAGGTTTAACCCGCATTGAAGATGTAAAAGAATTAATGCGTGCGATTTCGTAAGAGATTGTCGTAAAGCTGCTGCTCAGCTGAACTTTAAGGAGTGTAAGCCTAGCAAGCGCTGCCAATATACAAGGAATGGCCTCATGCCGCCTATCCGGCTACATGAGGTTTTTTCTTTGGCTGGTCATCAGAAATGTATCGAACTGTACCCAAAGTAGACAATTGTACCCTATATGCTTTGAATTTATCCCTTTTGAGACCTATTGATTTATGGTGTAATAAAGACACGGGTCAGCTTCAATTTCACACTCCACACGTTCTGGTACTCTCGCATTCTGGGGAGTACACTTTTTTTTGTCCGGATGGATTTGATTTACAGCTATTATTACAGGACCCGGGTAACTCTAAGAGCTGAATTAGTGTCCGTTTAACGTTTTCCGGTAAGTCAGAAACTTGTAAATTAGTATTTTTTATCCCTATATGAATTGAATATACCCCTGTTGGTACAGGAGGAAATATGGTGTAATGAATGTAGCCGACCGCTGCTTGGGTATCCGAGAGAGTCGGCTTTTTCCATGCGAAGGCTCATAAAGGTTTGTTTCGCACCTTGACCCTAAGGGTAATTAAGAGTTGTAGAGATACAGGAACAATTAACCCCATAAGGAGATGAGATACCATGGACAACAATGTATTTAAAGGTAAATGGAAGCAGCTCAAAGGGGAAGCGCAAAAACAATGGGGCAAGCTGACAGATGATGATATGGACGTCATTAACGGCGAGAAAGAAAAGCTGGTCGGCAAGCTGCAGGAGCGTTACGGTCATACGAAGGACGCAGCGGAGGATGAATATCAGCGCTGGTCCAGCACTTATCGTGGTGATGAACCCGTAGATGCCGACCGTCGTATCTGATGCCATCAGGTTTATATATAGAAGGCCGAATCCGAAAGGATTCGGTTTTTGGTTGTTTGTACACCTGTTACTGCATCGGTCTTGACCGTTGAAGCAATTTATAATAAGTGGGAATAAAAAGGTGCACTCCTATTAAATAGGAGTGCACCTTTTTGCTTGTTCTTTACCGGAAGACAATGGGTCGATACTCGATACTCGATACTCGATACTCGATACTCGATACTCGGTACTCGGTACTTGATATTCGATATCCGATATCCGATATCCGGTAGCTAGTATCTTGTAGCCTGTATCCCGTATCTATAATCGGGTATATGGTATCCAGTAGCTAGTAACTGCTATCTAAGTATCGGGAGAAGCAGTGTGTTCTGCCAGCTGACGCTTGCTGTCCACTCCACTCTGCAAATTAACGCGCTGCGGCTACATTACCGCCTAACCGGCTCCCCGCATTGGCGAGTTTAGGGGCCATAGGTGTCGAATAGTCAATATAGTCGGAATAAAATCCGTGTACACCAATTTGCTGCAGGCGTTTGACTTGATAGGGATCGTTCACGGTATGAACGTAAGTCGGTACACCCAGTTTGTTCAGCCCGCTAATCATGGAAGCGGTAGCTCTTTCAACCGGCATCGCAACCGCTTTGATATTATGCTTCTTGACTAGAGCAATCGTTTCTTTCTCGGTATAGCCGGTCATATAGATAGAAAACAGGTAGTTAGGGAAATCGTGAATTTGCTTCACGTCTTTGATCATGTCGATTTCAAACAATTCGGGTACGATACGATCCAAGAGGGCCGGATCGATCGCTTTTGCTTTTTTGACAATAAGCTCAAATTGTTTTTTATATACGGCAGGATCTTCACTTTTCGTATCGGTTACAAAATAAACATCCGGATATTCTACAAGAATTTCCAATATTCCATCCAGATCCAAAGGCTTATAGGCTTTCAAAATTTTATGTTTTTTAAATTCAGCCAGCGTAATCGGGCCATTCTTCAAATGTTCGGGCAGTGTCGGCTGCAATCTTTCGGACAAGTATGGGTACCAATCATGACGGGCCGCAAGCTCATTATCGGCTGTCAGAATCAGATCCGCCTCAAATACGCGGTACCCCTTGTTGTAATTGACGAGAAATGCTTCGTATGAATTCGTTAGCGTCTGTCCATATATGCTGCCTAGACCGTGCGCGATAAGGGTCTCATTCGTCCAAGGTTGCTTAGCCTCTTCAGCTGAAGCTTGTACCGGCAACAGTGACAACATGATCGCAACGGACAGAACTCCTGTTAATAGCTTCTTCACTTAATCAACCTCCTTGATGGTAGTGGGCCGGAATTTCCCGGGGAATAACCGGCTTGGATTAGTAGTCAGTTTGGCCTGCTGAAACATCTTTTATTTACCCGGCTGACTTGGCATGAAACAAACAACTTGGAAATTTGGGTGTGTTTTTGTCGAAAAAAAGGTAAAAATCCTATTATTTCACCCGGAAATAAACGCTGTTTTAAAATTGATGAAATTTCAAAAACGGCCCAACTTTTTATCGTTTTATTAATTAAGTCTATCTAATCGAAAACATATTTAAAAATTCAAGCTCACATAACGAAAAATGTACGAGTGTTTATTCCAAAATGAAATAAAGTGGTTTACACTAAGACTAGCACAGATATCAGACACGAAAGTAGTTGAGGCGTATGTTACAATTTGTTCCACGATTGAGGCTATGGATCTCCCTATTCGGTTCTTTTGCACGTATTGCGCCTGTATCTTTTGGGGGCGGGTTTGCCATGCTCCCCGTTCTTCAGCGTGAAATCGTGCACCGGCGTAACTGGCTGTCGGAAGAAGAGTTTGCGGAAGTGATTTCCGTCTCCGGCGCAGCGCCGGGAGGGGTCGGAGTAAATGCTTCCGCGTTTATCGGCTATAAACTGGGCGGAACAGGCGGAGCTTGCGCTGCTGTATGCGGAATGATTCTGCCTGCCTTTGTCCTGGTAATGATTCTTACTATTGGCTTTTCATCGTTCAAGCATTATCCTAAAGTTAATGCGGCTTTGGAAGGCATTCAGATGGCCGTGCTGGCACTCATCGCGTTTGCGGGTATACGGCTTATCCGCTCCTCTGTGTTCGACGGTGCAACATGGTCGGTATTCGCCGCTGCGGCGGCAGCTCTGCTGTTTACCGGGATTCATCCTCTGCTGATTATTCTGCTGGCTGTTGCTGGAGGTCTTGTACTTGTAGCCGTGAAGAACCGGCTGCACATGGCGGTCCGCTATGAACCGAAGACCCGCCCGCTGCCGGAGAATTCGACTGCATCTTCACCTAAGCGTTATCCGGAATTCGAAGGCTACTTCGGCGAAGGAATATAGGGGGAAGATGGGATGCTGATTCTATTATTCTGGACCTTTCTTAAAATAGGCATTCTTTCGTTCGGCGGCGGCTACGCGATGATCCCGGCCATTGAGCACGAAGTGGAGAGCCAAGGCTGGATGACAGCAGAACAGTTCGCCGACGCTGTTACTCTATCGGGCATGGCACCGGGGCCTCTTGCTACCAATTGCGCCATTTATATCGGCGATTGGATGCTTGGGCTTCCCGGGGCAGCGGCAGCACTTCTGGGCATGGTCATGCCATCTTCCGTGCTGATCGTGGCGGTGGCACGATTCTTTTTCCGGATCCGTACGCATCGTACCGTGAAGTCTGTTTTCTACGGACTGCGTCCTGTTGTGGCGGCCATGGTCGTCGTAGCTGCCCTGCGGCAGGGCTTCACTTATTTCCAGCAGGACTGGTTGACCTGGAAAACAGCCGTATCGGCTGGTATCTTCGGCTTTGCTCTGCTTGGCCTGACACGGTATCGAATGCATCCTTTGTCCGTAATTCTGCTTTGTGCGCTAGTAGGTGTGGCGATTTATGGCTAATAAGCCGATTACCGAACGTATCGGAAACCGTAAAGAAAAAGAAATTTTCGAGCTGATCCGTCAGGGAGGAACCGTGTCCAAGATCGAACTTCTTGAGAAAAGCGGTCTGACGGTCAGCACGCTAACGCGCTTACTTGATGAGCTTTGTGAACAGGAGCTGATCGCCGAATCGGGATACGGCCCTTCAACCGGCGGCAGACGGCCTGTCCTCTACCAGGTAAGGGCAGATTACGGCTGTGCGCTGGGAGTTGATATTTCGCGCACACTGACCCGGCTTGTGTTGACCGATATGCATTTGAACGTCCTTGACTCCAGGACGTGGGAAATGACCGGCCGGATGACCCCGGATGTCCTACTGGAGGAGATCGCGGCTGAAGCGGAAGCTATGCTCAGCCGCTGCGAAATACCGGCAGATCGAGTGCTGGGTATGGGCATAGGAGCGGTAGGGCCGGTTGACCGGCGTGAAGGTGTCATCCTGAACCCTCGTTATTTCCCGGCTCCGGGCTGGCAGGAAGTGCCTGTCCGTGCCCTGCTGGAGCGGCGTCTGGACCTTCCTGTTCTCCTTGATAACGGAGCCAATACGGCGCTCCTCGCGGAATCCTGGTCCAGGCAGAAGCGTTCTTTCCGCCATATGCTGTATGTGCATATCGGGGTAGGTCTGCGCTCATCCATGTTAAGCGAGGGTGAGCTTATCTACGGCGCTGTCGATATGGAGGGCTCTATCGGCCAGATGATTATTCAGACGGACGGGATTTCGCCCCGCTCACAGGAGGGCAACTTCGGGGCCTTGGAGTCCTATGCTTCAATCTATGCGATTGAGCGCGAAACACGGGCCCGGCTCAAGCAGGGACGGCACAGTACGCTGTCGGGTATCGGTGATCCGGATGCGGTCACCTTCCGCGAAATTGTCCAAGCGCTGGCTGCCGGCGATCCTCTGGTAGTCGAGGTCATCACCCAGGCGGCCGTGTATTTCGGTATCGGGCTCGCGAATCTGCTGAATATGATGCACCCCGAGAGAGTCGTGCTGGGCGGCCCTCTGATTGCGGCAAGCGATTTGTTCTTCTACACCGCAACGCAGACGGCTATCAAGAAGACGTATTATTACCCGACTTATCAAGTTCTATTCAGCAAAGGAAGCTTTGGTGAAGAGGCGCTGGCGATAGGCGCAGCGGGCCTCGTCATACGCCAGCTCTCTTTTCACTAGCAAAAAGGCTGTGCCACTACAATAAAAACCGCTGCCGCAGTTTTGCCGGTCAAAAAGAGCAGCAGACGGTGCGGGAATACGAAGGAGAGCGAGCGATATGGAGAATAAGGAACAATTGTTCACAAGCCGTGTTTTGACCGAGCCGCAAGGGTTTACTTCAGGAATTGAAGGGCCTGGCTGCGACGCGCAAGGTATCTTGTATGCCGTTAATTATGCAGAGCAAGGTACGATCGGCAGAGTCACGCCTAAGGGGGATTGCAGTGTATTCCTCAACATGCCGGGAACAAGCATCGGCAATGGGATCCGTTTTACCAGAGCCGGCGAAATGCTGATTGCGGATTATGTGAACCATAACGTCTGGAAGGTTGATATGGCGACTAAAGCGATGACCGTTCTCGGGCACAGTCCGGATATGAATCAGCCCAATGATATTGCGATTACGGCAACCGATATCGTACTGGCGAGTGATCCGAACTGGGGCAATAATACGGGCAATATCTGGAGAATCACACCGGACGGAACAGTTACCTTGCTGGAGAGTAACATGGGGACCACGAATGGGATTGAAGTCTCAGCAGACGAGAAGACACTCTATGTGAACGAATCTGTACAGCGCCGTATTTGGGCGTATGACCTGTCTGCGGATGGCTCGGTCAGCAACAAACGCCTTTTCATCGAATTCCCGGATTTCGGATTGGATGGAATGCGCTGTGATGCCCAAGGGAATGTATACTGCACGCGCTTTGGCAAAGGAACTATCGTTAAAATTTCTCCGGCAGGTAAGATTCTCAAAGAAATTCAGCTGCATGGGAAGAACTGTACGAATCTTACATTCGGAGGTCGCGACGGCCGGACGGTGTATGTCACGGTAGCCGACAACGGAAATATAGAGACATTCCGCGTGGATATTCCGGGCCGTGACCGTGTGCTGTGCGGAGCGGTAACCTTATAGCCTGCAGACTCTGAAGTTCGTTCTTTTCAAATCGGAAATTGGAATGATTCTTAACAACAAAAGACTTGGCGCCTTGCTTCAAAGAAGCAGGCGCCAAGTCTTTTGTCAATCCATCTCGTCCCTCATAAGGACCGTGGTAGGAGAATAATTATTTCAGAGATTCCAGCTGCTTAACCGGTGTGGATTGGATCGGCAGGTTCTTCGAATCGATGACTTTTACTACAAAGTGATAAGGCTTCTCCGAATCCGATGCCAAGTCTTTAGGGATAACGGCGCTGAGGGTTTGCCGGTTCTCATAGGTTGTTTTGAGTGCTTTGTCGTTGAGATAAACAACACTGCTCGGTGCAAAGTTCTTGCCTGTGAGCTGCACGCTCGAATCCTCTCCGCTTCCACCCGCCGTATTCTGGTGTAGAGGCGACACAGAATCGATAACCATCTCGCCGTATCCCAGCGTGAATTTTGGATTGATGATTTTGTCCCGGAATCCGCCGAATGCGTATTGTTCTCCGAACAGGATATCATACTGGAGCATCTGGTATTCCTTGACATCCGCATCGTTAATGTTGAGCCGTTCATAATGATTGCGGGGCGGAATCACCGGGAGCTTCTTGGACAACGAGAAGAGGTAATCCGTATAAGGTGTCCCTTCACGTTTGGCCAGATCCAGAATATAGGGCCCCAGGAATGCAGAACTGATATTAAGTTTATCCTGGTGAGCAGGCAAGTAATTGTTCCATACAACGACCGGCAGTGAGTACATTTTGTTCAGTACGGTTGCGGAGTCATCGCTGTCGCTTAAATATCCGGTATCTTTGTAGGCTTTAAAATTGTTGCCCATCGAAGGCAGATGGTCCCCGAAGAGGACAACGATCGTAGGCTCGCCCTTCTTCTCATAGTGCTCGACCAGCATCTTGAGCGCTTCATCGGTATTACGGACTCCCTGAGCCAGAGATTCCAGCATTCCCTTGGTGTCTTCCGGGAAATCGCCGCTCACTTTGATCGAATTCTTAGCAAACTTGTCGGGTGTAAACGGCGCATGGTTCTCCATCGTATTGGCGAAGACGAAATCAGGTCCGGCCGAAGTATCGGTCTGCTCGATGATTTTCTTCATGACGGCCTTATCCTGAAGGTAGGGACCGTTATACTCCGCCTCGAAATATTCACTGGAGATAAATTTCGAGAATCCGAAATTCTGATACACGTTCCGGCTGTTAAAGAACCAGTTGTGGAACGGGTTAACCGAGGCCGTCTGATAGCCTTGACGGGCAAGTATGCTCGCCAGAGAATCTACGCGGCGGTTCATGTACTGGTTGTAAGCAATCGCGCCTTCCGGAAGGAAGCGGACTGTATTGCCTGATAAGACCTCGAACTCTACGTTCGCCGTACCGCCGCCGAACTGTGGCGACATCATATCCCCGCTTGAGTAATTCTTCTGCAAATGGTGGATGAAAGGAACCGGATCTTCACTGAAAGTTACGTTCTTCATCCGTGTAGGATCCCAGAAAGCTTCACCCAGAATGACAATAATATTCGGTTTGACGTTCGGATCGATATTCGTGCGGCGTTCGACACGCTTCATGAAATTCTCCATGTTAGCCTGACTGTAGCCTTGGGGAGCGTCGATAATAATCTGCTCGATGTTGAGAACGGTGGATAGCATGAAACCGTTCAATTTGTAGTTATCCGCCTGATTCCAGGGAATCGTCGAGATATTCAGGGCTGATTTAACCGGGAACGGTTTATCCAAATACATGCCCGCGCCGATAAGTACGGCAAGGATCCCGAGCACAATGTTCTCTTTCCAGCGGAAGCGGGCATGGGTCCAAGGAACAAAATAGAGCAGGCCTACACTTGCTGCAAAGAATAGGACAATGCCGACGACTGTTTTAAGATCAAACAAGCCATTTAAATATTGAACGATATCGGTCGTTTCGCTGCTGAGGAATAAATCCCATGGAAGCAGGGGAACACCGAGTATTTTAAATTTCACGCCGCTGATAAGACCGGCGACCAGGACGAACACGGACATAATCCAGAAGGAAATCCGGCTGCGGCCTGTCAGAGCGGTGAAAAACAGGAAAAGGCAGAAGATCACTACATAATTCAGCACCATTTCGCCTGGATTGCGTATGATCCATCCCAGAGTCGAAGTTAAACTCCCCCGGTTTAAAAATTCAATAAAAATAACGAGTAGCACGGGCCAGACGAATAAGTGCAACCGACGGCTGATGATACGTACACCTTTCTGCATTACCAATCTCCTGTTCATGTAATTTACAAACATTTTACAACTGAATAACTATGCCATTATACCATGTAGGTCCCGGCCCTGAAAGAGATTTCCATGTAACAAAATCGTTACAATTTCATCATTCATTTGTGATTTTAATCACATGAGACCCCCATGCTCCAAGAGTAAGATAAAGCCAGTAAATACCTTTGTTTGGAAAAGGGGGATGTAGGATGGCTGAGCTCATGCCTGCAAAGGGGAAACAGAAACCAGAAGCCCGTGTGAAAGAGGGGGAGACCGGTAAGGAGCCCGAACTGAAGGGTGCTTTTGCATCCGTAATGATTGTAGGTTTTTTCATTCTGATTACTTGGTTTGGCGTGTTTGCGCTGTTTCTGGCCCGCAATTAAGAAGCCCGCATAGGGGCTGACTATTAAATGAGCGTTCACATTATTGTTGAAAAGAGGGAAGTCGCATGCACATTCATCGTCTCGAGAAAATATGGATCGGATTCGGGGTCGCGATGCTGGTCGTCTTTTTATCCGTTATCGGGATTTCGGCGTTTGCAATGGGGATGGACCCTCCAACGGGTCATTCACACGGCATGGATCCCGCTAAAGTAGATTCGACAGCTCCATTCGACAAACCTGGATTGAAGCAGGTCGGCGAGAATGAATACGAGGCCGTCATGACGGCATTCGCTTTCGGTTATGCACCGGATAATATGGAGATCCCGGCCGGGGCGACGGTTCATTTTACAATCACCAGTAAAGATGTCATTCACGGGTTCCAGATTCCGGGCACGAATGTCAACATGATGGTGCTTCCGGGAGAAATCAATCATCTGACGCATACATTCGACAAGCCGGGAACTTATCTCGTGCTCTGTAACGAATACTGCGGCGGAGCCCATGAGTGGATGAAAACAACCATTATCGTGAAATAAAGGCTAGGCAGTCATGTCCGGTTGAAAGGATGATAGAGAAATGTCAACTACACAAACGGCCGCTTCGCCGGCCCCGATCTATAGTCCCAAGGATGCCAAGCTGGTGCTGGCTCATATCCTGTTCGCATTCGCTGCCCTGCTGCTCGGGGGGATCGCAGGTGTGCTTCAGGGCCTCGTACGCGGAGGGATGATTAAGCTTCCTGCCGGAATCGGATATTACCAGCTGCTGACCGCGCACGGTGTGCTGATGGCTTTGATATTTACGACTTTCTTCATTATAGGCTTCCTCTATTCGGGTATGTCAAAGACGCTGGGGGGAGAACTGCTGGCGCTGCCCCGCCGTCTGGGATGGCTCGGATTCGTGCTGATGGCCTCGGGTACGGTTATCGGAACTATTTTTATTCTGCTGAATAAAGCCACAGTCTTGTATACGTTCTACGCGCCGCTCAAAGCCTCGCCGTATTTCTATATAGCCTTGACACTGATCGTAATCGGCAGCTGGATGAGCGGGCTGGGCATGTTTATGAACTACAGGTATTGGAAAAAAACTCACAAAGGCCAGATGTCCCCGCTGTTTTCCTTTATGGCCGTTATTGTGATGCTCCTGTGGCAGGTAGCCACAATAGGCGTAGCAGCCGAGGTGCTGCTGCAGCTCATACCTTGGTCGTTCGGATGGGTAGAAACCGTCAATGTGCTGCTCAGCCGTACACTGTTCTGGTATTTCGGCCATCCGCTCGTATATTTCTGGCTGCTTCCCGCGTATATTTGCTGGTATGTCATTATTCCTAAAATCATCGGCGGCAAAATGTTCAGTGATGCGCTTGCCCGGTTGTCCTTTATCCTGTTCCTGCTGTTCTCGATTCCCGTCGGATTCCATCATCAGCTTACGGAGCCGGGTATCAGCTCTTTCTGGAAATACCTGCAGGTCGTGCTGACCTTCATGGTTATTGTGCCTTCCCTGATGACCGCGTTCTCGATGTTCGCCATGTTCGAGACGACAGGCCGCGCCAAGGGTGCCAAGGGCCTGTTCGGGTGGGTGAAGGTGCTGCCGTGGAAGGATGTGCGTTTCTTCGCTCCCTTCATGGGCATGGTTATGTTCATTCCGGCCGGAGCAGGCGGCATCATTAATGCGAGTAATCAGATGAATCAAGTGGTTCATAATACGCTATGGGTAACCGGACATTTTCATCTGACCGTAGCTACGAGCGTGGCGCTGACCTTCTTCGGCATCACCTACTGGCTGATTCCTGCAATCACGGGCAGGCAGCTCACGCAGCGTCTGAACAAGCTTGGCATCTGGCAGACGGTAATTTGGAGCGCGGGCATGCTGGTGATGTCCGGTGTGATGCACGCAGTCGGACTTCTGGGCTCGCCGCGTCGTACTTCGTACACGACATACGATGATCATCCGGTTACTTTTCTGTGGATGCCGTACCATGTGTCGATGGCGGTAGGGGGCATGATCGTTTTTGTCGCCGTCCTGCTCATGGTGTACAACATCATTGCCCTGCTCAGAGCGCCCAAAGGCGAGACAGAGTATCCGATCGCAGAGGTCCGGGATGCTTCCGAGCCTACACCGAAGCTGTTTGAACGATGGGGCTTATGGATCGGGGTTACCGTTGTCCTTATTCTGGTCGCTTATACGATTCCGGTTTCTCAGATGATCGGTGGAGATTCCCCGGGCTCTATCCCGTTTGTAACCTGGTAATCGACCGGTCCAAAGCGCGCTGTCTGGGCACAGGCGCCCCAAATTAAGTCAGCGGCTCATTGTTAAGAACCGTCCGTCATTTTATGGCAGGCGGTTTTTTTCGTGTTAGTAAAAGCTCAATAACGGGCATATTACCACTATCATCACCTTATACCGTGAAGGAGCCGAGTACGATGGATCTAGTTACTGGACTTTCTTATTGGCCGTATACACTTGAAGCGATACCCGCTTATCCGACCCTTGCAGAAGATTTGACATGCGATGTTCTTGTCATCGGCGGGGGGATGGCGGGGTCCATGATTTCATACATGCTTCATAACAGCGGGCTGGATACCGTACTGGTGGATGGCCATACGATAGCGGGGGGCAGCTCAGGCGCGAATACGGGAATCATTCAATATTTTAACGATAAAACACTGACAGGCTGTATACATACGTATGGAGAACAGAACGGAGTCGCGTTCTACAAACTTTGCGAACAAGCCGTAGATACACTGGCGGAAATTATGACGCGCGAAAATATCGAAGGGGCAATAACCCGCAGAGAATCCTTATACATGGCTTCGGATGATTCCGATGTACCTATGCTGAAGGAAGAATACGAGACCTTACGGAAAAATGGTTTCGAAGTAGAGTACTGGGATGAGGCGGACATTGCGGGCAACTTTTCATTTAATAGACCGGGCGCTATCTTGGCCAAAGGGGATGCACTGCTAAATCCGCTTAAATGTGTGCATGGCCTTGTCTCCGCGGCTGCCGCTGCGGGAATGCGAGTCTATGAACATACTAGAATCGAATCCCGGCAAGATACCCCCGACGGTATTATACTCTACACCAAGGACCGGTATCGGATCCGTGCCAAACATGCCGTGTATGCAACCGGGTATAGGGCGCAGGAGATGAAGCCCAATGCCAATGCGAGGCTGTTCACCTCGTATGTTCTCGTGACAGAGCCATTACCCCAAATCACCGATTGGTACCGGGAGTGTATGATCTGGGAAACGGCGAGACCTTACCTGTACCTGCGCACGACGGAGGATAACCGGCTTATTATCGGCGGTGAGGATGAGCCTATGATGGGAGAGCATGATCGTGTAAACCGGCTCCCTGTTAAGCAGAAACAGCTACTGGCCCAGGCAAGATCCATGTTTCCGCATTTGGATCTGCGCACAGCCTATGCGTGGTCGGCTGTTTTTGGAGAAACGCATGACGGATATCCTCTCATCGGCAGCCAACCGGAATATCCGAACAGTACGTTTGCGTTAATTTATGGCGGTAACGGTTCCGTGTATGCGACTATAGCCGCGGAAATCATAAAACGTCAATTATGCGGCGGCGAGCCTCACCCGGCGGCTCATTTTTTCAGGTTTAACCGGCCAAGCCGGACGCTCCCTTCCCAAGCCGGAAAAGAACGGAAGGAAGCGCCGATTGTATCCGGAGAGGCTTAAAATAAGAAAACTGGTTATTTGAGTCATTTTAGGCGCCGATCCGCTATAATAAAGGGGAGCTGCTGTCAGCCCAGATTCTTATTAGTGAGAGGAGTACCGGACATGAAAGTCGCCGTAATCGGCTGTGGAACAATGGGAACCGTGCATGCTAGGGATCTCTATAAGCTTCCCGGCATAGAACTAACGGGTGTATGCGATCTCGATTTGAAAACGGCTCAATCCTTAGCCGAAGGTACCGCTGCCCAAGCTTTCGCTTCATTCGAAGAAATGATGGCGGAAGTAGAGGCCGATGTGATCCACGTATGCCTCCCGACTTATCTTCACAAGGAATATGTATTGAAAGCTGCGGATCTAGGCAAGCATGTGATCTGTGAGAAACCGATTGCGTTGAATCTTGCGGATGCCGAAGAAATGATCGCCCACTGCGAGAGCAGAGGGGTCCGGTTATTTGTCGGACACGTGGTCCGGTTTTTCCCGGAATATGCGGATCTTCATACCAAGATTGAAGCGGGCGTCATCGGGGAACCCGGAATCGCACACTTTAAGCGTATCGGTTCTCACCCCGGTATGGCGAAAGCCTGGTACAACGACGAAGAGAAAAGCGGCGGAATCCTCATGGATCTGATGGTTCATGACATTGATTTTGCCCGCTGGTCGTTTGGGGAAGTCAAGGAAGTGTACGCGATGAGCCACCGTTCGCAGGGGAAAGAGTATGCGCTGGTTACGCTGCGTTTTGTAAACGGTACCATTGCAAACCTGGAAGCCCATTGGGGATATCCGGGAGCGTTTACAACGTCGACAGAGATCTCTGGCTCAGCGGGGATCCTGCGCTCGAATAGCCGCGATTCCGGCTCCCTTCAGCTTGTCCGGTCGACTATAAGCAGAAGTGCCTTGGCGGGCGTCCAGGTACCGGGAAGTCCTTCCTATCACGATCCGTATTACTATGAACTGGAGCATTTCTTAGCGAGTATCCGCAATAACAATCAGTCCGTTGTGACTGCACGCGATGCGTACCACGCGATTGAGATTGCGCTGGCAGCTAAAGAATCTGCACGCTCCGGCCGGCCTGTGCAAATCGCATCGAAAGGGGGCGTGCCCGTATGAATAAGCTCCGTATCGGGTTGATTTCATTTGCACACAGTCATGCTTTTTCCTACTTAAACGCACTTTTATCGATCCCTGAGGTTGAGGTGGCAGGGATAGCCGATGAAGAGAAGAACCGTGTCCAGAAGGTGCTGGACCAGCATGCCATTCCTTATTTTGCAGACTACCGGGATCTGCTGAAATCCGATCTGGATGCCGTTGTCATCTGCTCGGAGAATTCACGCCATGCGGAGCTGACGCTGGCCGCAGCCGAAGCGGGCAAGCATATCCTGTGCGAGAAGCCGCTCGGAATTACCGTCTCCGAAATGGAAGCCATGATAGAGGGATGCAGGAGGAGCGGCGTGCAGCTCATGACCGCATTCCCCTGCCGGTACATACCGGCGGTTGTGCAGGCCAAAGAAGCGATAGACCGCGGAGAGATCGGAGAGATCATTGCGATCAAAGGAACGAACCGCGGCAGTATGCCCGGCGGCTGGTTTATCGACAAGAAGCTCTCAGGGGGCGGGGCGGTTTTTGATCACACGGTCCATGTGATGGATCTTATGCACTGGTTCCTCGGAGCGGAAGTCACGGAAGTTTTTGCCTATGCCGATACCAGGTTTAACGATATTGAGATTGATGATGCGGGAATGGTGCATGCTAAATTCGACAATGGCGTTTTTGCGGTACTGGATCCAAGCTGGTCCCGTAAGCCTGTGTTTCCTACCTGGGGAGATGTCACGATGGAGATTACCGGGACCAAGGGTGTCTTGAGCATCGATTCATTCGCGCAGAAAAACGATGTGTACAGCGTTCAAGCGGGCAAAGCCCAGTGGAGTTATTGGGGCGACAACATGGACGAGTATCTGGTCCGCGGTTTTGTCGATGCCCTGCAAAAAGGCGAACCTGTGCCGATTAGCGGTGAGGACGGCATGAAAGCGGCCGCTGTGGGACTCGCGGCATACGAATCTGCCCGCCGGGGCGAGCCTGTGAAATTATAGTCTCCGAACAAAGTGCCTCCGGTTATAACGAGTCAAGCATGAACAGGATGCTTGTCGGGTACCGGAGGCTTTCTTTTTACGTAAAAAAAGTTCATGTTTATTCTGCATGCCCGTTCCACTGTCTTTTCGTAATTTTACGGGTTGTACAGGGAGCTGCCGGTTTGTGAACACTTTCCGACACTGCCGCGCATAGGAACGGACCGTTTACTTTACGTGCTTGTAATAAAAATCACTGCTTGTTATGATAAAAGCGTTACGCTTTACCACGGTAACCGCTGAAGTACATATTGACTATGGAGGAATCGACATGTCAGACAAGTTGCTTAACATTTTTGTGCAGTCACATGCGGGATCATGGGCATTTATCGTTATCCTGTTTATCGTGAGTGCGATTTTCTACCGGCAAAAAATCACACCTATGATCCTGCGCCTGTTCTACTTAATCATGGTTGTATCCGGTGTTGGAATGCTGATTGGATATAGCTTCCCTGCAAAATATGTGGTCAAAGGAATTATTGCCATTGTAGTGATCGGTCTGATGGAAATGATTCTGGGACGCATGAAAAGAGGACAAGGAAGAGAATCTTCCACGAAGATCTTGTTTGCAGTCTGGGCCGTTCTTATTATCACGGTAATCATGATGGGCTTCGGAATATTCTAATCCGTGCATTTCGGGAACCGTCCTTGCTTGTGCAGAAGGGCGGTTTTGCCCTGTTAGAAGAAGGAGAAGAGGCAGATGTTAAAATCTATATTATTCCTGTTCTGGACTACCATGCTGGGCGGGGTTGTGCTGGGACTCCTTACATGGGGAATAGGCAGAACTGTTTTCAGTGATTTTGTGTCCATGGACGTCGCGGTTAGCGGTGCGAGTGAGATCGGGATGATTATCCTGGCGACACTGACGATGTGTCTGATTAGCGTGGTCGGCTATGTCGGCTACTTAATGACCAATTACTATATGATTGGAATCCTCAGAAGCAGAAAAGGAGCCTGGTCCGGACTGCAGCTGTTCTTTATCGCACTGGCGATCGCTAACTTATTCTTCCTGAGATACACAGAATTTGCCGAAGGCCGTGAAAGCCTGGGAATGTACTTGGGAATTCCGGCACTTATCATTGCGGCCGGTCTGATTGTCTCGCAGATCAAAGTATCCCTTACAAATTCGCATGCAAGAATTCCGACGTTATTCTTCATTATTGTCGTAACGAGCCTCGAAATGCTGCCTGCTTTCAGTATTTCAGATTTATCCTCGCTTCTCTACGTCGCCATCGTTCTGCTGGGCTGTAATGCTTGGCAAATTCTTATCTTTCATAAGCTTACAAACAATAATAGAGCAGGGGCCAAGGCACCGGCGAATGCACCGGTCAAGAGCCCGCCCAAACGCCCTTCTGCTAAAAAGGCCTAGCCGATTTCTGCTTCATTGTACAGCCCCGCCTATTATGGCGGGGTTTTTATTTCCTGCAAGCGGATTGTCCGGATATCGGGCCGCGATGTATGCAGGTCCCTAATCGGAAGTTTGCTGTTGCCGGAATGGAGAAGCCCGATTATCGAGGAAGCGGCTAGAAATTCCCCGGCTGTTGACTTGCACTCCCTAACATTCTTAGAATAGATAGATAATGAAATCCAGCATAGAGCGGCCCTGAGGCCGGGCTGTTTTTCTGACAAAGGAGACAGGAGAGACACATGAGCAAATCACTCGTACTGGCCGAAAAACCGAGCGTAGCCAAAGAAATCGCGCGCGTTCTCGGTTGCGGGCAGAAGCATAAATCGTACTTTGAAGGACCCAAGCATGTTGTAACCTGGGCACTCGGCCACCTTGTAGGACTGGCGGAGCCCGAAGATTACGATACGAAGTACCAGAAATGGAACCTGGAGGATCTTCCGATTATTCCGGGACGCATGAAACTGAAAGTACTGAAGGAAACTTCGCATCAGTACCGCGCTATTGCCGATCTTGCCAAACGTAAAGATCTGAGCGAGCTTATCATTGCCACGGATTCGGCCCGTGAGGGAGAACTGGTGGCGCGCTGGATCATGGAGATGATCCGCTGGAATAAGCCTTATCACCGCCTGTGGATATCGTCGCAGACAGATAAGGCGATCCGTGAGGGCTTCGCGAATCTGAAGCCCGGCAAGCAATACGACCGCCTGTACGAGTCGGCGGTTTGCCGTGCCGAGGCCGATTGGCTGATCGGCCTCAATGTGACGCGCGCGCTGACGAGCAGGTACGAGGCGCAGCTGTCGGCCGGACGCGTCCAGACCCCGACGCTGGCTATGATCATGGACCGCGAGCAGGAAATCCGCAATTTCCGTTCGGCCGAGTACTGGACGGTGCAAGCGGATTTCGGCGCGTTCCGCGGGACGTGGCGCCAGCGCTCCGGTGAGAGCCGGATCTTCGACCGTGGCCGGGTGGATGCGCTCGTGCAGCAGGTCTCCGGCAAGAGAGGCACCGTGTCTTCCGTTAAGAAGACGGAACGGACAGAGCCTCAGCCGCTCGCTTATGACTTGACGGAGCTGCAGCGTGATGCGAACCGGCGCTTCGATTTCTCGGCGAAGCATACGCTGTCGGTCCTGCAGCGGCTGTACGAGCAGCATAAACTCGTCACTTACCCGCGGACGGACTCCCGCCACCTGACGAGCGATATGGTAAGTACGCTCCAAGAGCGTGTGCAGTCGGTAGCGGTGGGCCCTTACGCTCCGCTGGCGAAACCGCTGCTCAGGGGAACTCTGCCGTTAAGCCGGCGGATTGTAGACGATGCGAAGGTGACGGATCACCACGCGATTATTCCAACAGATGAGTATGTGAATCTGTCGGCACTTTCGGCTGACGAGCGCAAACTGTACGATCTGATCGTCCGGCGTTTCCTGGCGCTGTTCTATCCGGCTGCCCGGTACGAAGTGACCTCGATGATCCTGGACGTCGAGGGGGAGCCGTTCCATGTATCGGGACGGATCGTCAAGGAACTGGGCTGGCGCGGTGTCTACGGATCGGGTACCGCAGCTGATTCCGGCAGTGAGGACGGGGACGATGACTATGTGGATGAAGACGACCGGAAGGCTTCGCAGCAGGAGCTGCCGGAACTTGCCGCCGGCGACCGTATCGAAGCCGTCCGCTGCCGGATCGGCAGTCACCGCACCCAGCCTCCGAAGCGGCATACGGAGGCTACTCTCCTCACCCAGATGGAGAAGCATCATCTGGGAACCCCTGCCACGCGCGCCGAGATTATCGAGAAGCTGGTCAGCTCGGACACGATCGAGCGGGAGAGCGGAGCTTTGCATCCGACAGGCAAGGGGACGCAGCTGATCGAGCTCGTCGCCAAGGAGCTGCGCTCACCCGAGCTGACGGCTAAGTGGGAGCAGGAGCTGGAGGATATCGCGCGGGGACGCGGCAAGACCGAGACGTTCATCGGCGGAATCCGCGAGATGACCAAGCAGCTTGTCCAAGGGGTCAGATCCAATGAAGCGGAATACAAACCGCATAATCTGACGAACAGCCGGTGTCCGGAATGCGGCGAAAGACTTATGGAACGTAAAAGTAAGCGCGGCAAAATGCTCGTATGCGCCAACCGGGAGTGTGAGTACAGACGCTCTGCCGAGAAACAGCTGACTAACCGCAGATGCCCGCAATGCCACAAGAAAATGGAAATGAAGACCGGGAAAGCCGGGAAATACGTCCAGTGCCTGCCGTGTAATGTCGTAGAGGTTCTCGGGGAAAGTACAGGCCGTGTTGCCAAACATCAGCAGCAGAAGCTGGTGAAGCAGTACAGTAAACAGGAGAATCTCGGCTCGAGCCTGGGGGATGCCCTCAAAGCCGCACTATCCAGACAGGACGGGGAGAACTGACGGCAAGGTATAAGCTTGTATTGTGCATGGGTGTTTCAACAGAAAGGTAAGATTGGTAATCCAATAGGGTATAGACGGCCTGTTCCCCCGGCCAAAGAACGGAGATCCCAGCGGATCTCCGTTTCTTGTTTGCTTCTGCGGATAAAACAAGGTAGAAATTCTTCCGCGCAAAGATGACCTGCCGACAAACAATGTGCGGGAAGGAAACGGAGTAGCCATATTTCCATGTTGGTGGGAAGGGCCTGTCACACGAGGGTTTTCAGCACGAATCGACCTTAATTAGAATTATTATAAATTAGTATTGATTATAATTAAGCTGTCTGTTATAGTAAGTATATAAGAAATAAGCAGCACAAGATGTGACAATTCATACACGGAGGTTGATCAACTATGACAACAATGACAGCTATGACAACAAACCAACACTTAATCAAACTGACTGCCGATTGGAATGTATTCTCCATGAAACTGCGGCATTATCACTGGAATGTAAAAGGCCCTCACTTTTATACGCTGCATGCGAAGTTTGAGGAATTATATAATGAAGCAGGCCAATATGTGGATGAATTTGCGGAGCGCGTTCTCGCACTGGGCGGCAAGCCGATCGGAACGTATGGCGAGACTCTCCAAGAAACCCGTCTGAAAGAAGCTTCCGGTAAAGAATCTTCCGAAGAGATGGTGGCAGCCATTCGTGAGGATTTTCTTCAAATGGTTGCTTTTCTGCAAGAAGGCATTGAAACCGCGCAGCAGGAAAATGACGAACCGACCGCAGATATGCTGATTGGAACTCAAGGTAACCTGCAGAAGCATATCTGGATGCTTGGAGCTTTTCTGGACGCCTAAAATCCAAGTCCGTTACTACCAGAGGATAGACAGATTCCGGATCGGGGTCTGTCTTTTTTTGGTATGCCTGTTTAGGTGAACACCGTCTCTTGAACCCTTTCAGCAACGCAGAACTAGAGCAGCCGGTCTGAGACCCCGGTCCCTATCTGTCTATCAGGTTTGTGTTATACTAGAAAACGGAAGAAAAATATGGAACCTAACAGATTTCGATCTTCCTTACCGTTATCATTACGACTCTATCAACACTACTATCAGGGGGATTCTATGAAAAAAATCTTGCCAGTATGGCGAACCGCTGCACTTGCCTCATTTTTGCTTGCTTCTCTAGCTCCGGCTGCGCCTGCAGTTCTTGCGAATTCACCGGCAGCGGTACAGTCTGCCGCTCATGCGGATTCAGCACTCGTGCCTTTACGTCTTCTGAGTGAAACCGCAGGAGCGAGCGTGACCTGGAATCAGGATGACCGCACGGTTACGATTTCCAAGGGCAGTGACCGGATTATTCTGACGATTGATCAGAAGACCGCCGTTGTGAATGGCGAGAAGGTTGATTTGGACAATGCTGTACAAATCGTGAAAGACAAAACAGTTGTGCCGCTCGGGTTCTTTAAGAAAGTGTTACATACATCTGTATCGTGGGATCTACATAAGAATGAACTGGTTCTGCCGGCAGGGGATCTGGAGGCCAAAGCGAACGCTTTTGTCAGCTATTTGAACCAGGGGGAAAGCCAGCCAGCATACGCGATGTTTAATGAGGATCTCCGGAAAAGTCTGAATGAGAACAAACTTAGCTACTACTGGTCCTATTTTGCCAGCGTATATGGTGAAATGAAGGGGCAGACCCAATCGGGCAAGGAAAAAAACTCCGTCCACGATAACGTGTATCTGACTTATGAAACGGAGAGCAGTTATCCTTTCCAGGTCACGGTCCGTTTTGACGACAACAGCCAGATCAATGATTTGTTTATTCCGCAGTACTATATGCCGAGTAATTATGTCAAGCCGGCCTATGATAACCCTGCCGCCTATACCGAGAAAGAAGTGAAAATCGGGGAGGGCAGGCTGGCTCTTCCGGGAACGTTAACCCTGCCTAGCACAGCAGGTCCGCATCCGGTCATCGTGCTTGTGCATGGCTCAGGTTCCAATGACCGCGATGAGACGATGGGTTCATCGAAACTGTTCCGTGATCTTTCCGTCGGACTGGCTGCGCAAGGAATCGGAACTTTGCGTTATGAGAAAGTCACACGCGAACATCCGTTTAAATCGCAGAAAGCTGATTTTACGGTACAGGATGAAACGGTAAACGATGCCGTTTATGCGGTTAACATGCTCGCACAAACCGAAGGCATTGATCCTAGGCAGATCTATGTAGCAGGTCACAGTCAAGGGGGGATGCTGGTTCCCCGCATTATTGAGTCGGATACGAAGAATCATATAGCTGGCGCTGTCGTTCTGGCCGGTCCTACGAATTCGATAGAAGATGTCGTACTGGAGCAATCCAAGCACCAGCTGAAGATTGCCAAGGAACTGGGTACGGATACGGCTGCCCTGGAGCAGCAAGTAACTTTCTGGGAAAGTCAGGTTAAACTGATCAAAGATCCGAAGTACTCCACGACGAATCTTCCTGCAGAACTGCAGCTCGGCAACACTTACTGGTGGATGGACTTCCGCAACTATTCCGGATCCGCTATTGCCAAGAACCAGAAAACGCCAATGCTAATCCTGCAAGGGGATAATGATTCCCAGGTGCTGTCCTATCATCTGGATAAATGGAAAGAAGCTCTCAAAGAGCGCACGAACGTACAGTATAAAATGTATCCGAAAGTGAATCATGTCTTCACAGAGTTCGACCAGAAATCAACGGGAGCAGAGTACAGCCTTCCGGCGAACGCTCCGGAAGTTCTTATTCATGATATTGCGGATTGGGTCAAAAAAAGCAAGTAAGCCCCGCAAAGTTCCGTTCGTTTTCGTTTGGGTGAGTTTTGCTGCTTGTAAGGAGAGTTAATAAAAGGGAAAAGCCGTCAGCCATTATTATCGGGTCGACGGCTTTTTGCCGTTGCAGGAGTTGTGGATGTCCGGCAGGTTGCCGGGCTTGTATCAGATCAGTTGAACACAATCGGATTCAAGTTATGCAGGGACCGGCCGAATGATCCGTCTTCATATGAACCGCTGCAAGCCGGGAGAGAACTTGATCCGTCTCATCCATTAGCCGAGTTACCAATTCGGCGGCCGAGGTCTCCAGCGCTAACGGGGAAGCTTGGCCCGCCCACATAGCCATATACGCCGGATTGCCGGATCTGGCCGCTGTACGCCGAATTTCTTGGGTGAGCGCGTTCTGCGCCGGATAGGCGGGAAGCTGTCCGGCCAGCGGCTCCAGCTCCTCCAGCAGGCGGCTGCGGATGCCGCGGGCATGCTTGCCGGAGACAGCGCGCGTTAGCATCGTCGACTCATCGGACGATCCCAAGACCGCTGCCTTATGCGCGGGATGTGCACCGCTCTCGGTACAGGTGAGGAAAGCTGTACCGAGCTGTACGGCTTCGGCGCCGAGCGCAAGGGCGGCAGCGATGCCCCGGCCGTCCATGATGCCGCCGGCTGCGATTACGGGCACCTGCACGCTGCCGGCGATTTGCGGCACGAGTGCCATCGTGCCGGTCAGCGGCGGCTCGCCCTCACCGGGGAAAGTGCCCCGGTGGCCGCCCGCTTCGGCGCCCTGCGCAACGATGGCGTCAACGCCCGCCTGCTCGAGCCGCAGCGCTTCGCGCACGGTGGTCGCGGTGCCGATGGTGCGGATGCCGAGTCTCGTACACTCGGCAAAAGTATCCGCATCCGGCACGTCGAAGGTGGAGCTGAAGACCGGTACCCGCTCGTCCAGCAGGACGGCGAGCTGTTCCCGGTAGGATTCGCTCCACACGGCCGGCGGCCCGTCCTCGCGGACATTCAGCCGCTCCCGCAAGGGTGCGAGGAGACGCCAAGCGCTGTCGGCCCGGGCTCTTTGCTGCGTTTCACCGGGAGCTTGCCCCGGTTCGGGCAAGATAAAAAGGTTGACTGCAAAAGGTCGTGCGGTCAGCTCGCGTATATCGCGGATCGCCTGGCGGATAGCGCCGGGGGACATGTATCCGGCGCCCAAAGTGCCAAGTCCTCCCGCTTCGGATACAGCCGCAACCAGAGCGGGTGTTGTCGTGCCGCCCGCCATACCGGCTTGAATGAGCGGGTATTTTAATTGGAATAGCCGGCACAATCGGTTCGTTGATTTACTGGATGTCTGCATGAGAAGAAAACCTCTCTTTCACCTGGTAATAGAAATGGATCGTTCCGTTTATTAGATCCATTATACGCCGAATCAGGTCATTAGACTTCCCGTATCCTGCTTCGTATACAGAAAATAAAAGCGGTTAGCTGATTCCGGCAACGGACATCACAAGCGGCTCAAAGTTCACTAAGCCTGCGCCGGCAAGCATTTGAGACTTGTGCGTGGTATACTAGTTCTTAATGTCTAGTTCTTAATGTTTATCAACCAAGAGGAGTGAGCCCGATGAAGGCGGTACATATCAAACAATTTGGCGGTACAGAGGAGCTGTATATCGGGGAAAGTCCAGAACCTGTCGCAGGCGACGGGGAATTACTTATACAGATAAAAGCGGCCGGGCTCAACAGGGCCGATATCTTACAGCGAGCAGGCAAATATCCGGCTGTTCCGGGTGAGTCCGATATACTTGGCCTTGAAATAGCGGGTGTCGTGATCGGTGTCGGATCCGGCGTAACCGGCTGGCGTGAAGGGGAGCGTATATGTGCGCTGCTTCCCGGTGGAGGTTATGCGGAGCGTGCGGCGATCCCCGCGGGAATGGCGATGCGTCTGCCCGCCGGTCTCAGCTATGCGGAAGGCGCGGCAATTCCGGAAGCTTTCCTGACCGCTTACTTGAACCTCGTGCAGCTTGGAAGTATCCAGGAGAAAGACTACGTGCTCATCCATGCCGGTGCGAGCGGAGTCGGCACGGCCGCCATTCAGCTGGCCCGTGAGTATGGCGCCCGCGTGCTTGTGACAGCCGGCTCCGAGGAGAAGCTCCTGTATTGCCAGGAGCTGGGGGCAGATTCCGGCTGGAACTACCGCCAAGGCTCATTTGTGCCATGGCTTATGGAAACCACGCACGGTCACGGGAGTGACCTGGTGCTTGATCTCGTCGGCGCATCGTATTTCGCCGATCATCTAGCCAGCGCGGCCGTCGGGGGCCGCATTATCCTGGTCGGGATGACCGGAGGCTCCAAAGTGCCGATGGATACATTCGACCTGAATCCGCTGCTCATGAAGCGGATCTCGATCATCGGCTCCACGCTTCGCAGCCGGAGCCGGGAAGACAAAATCCGTCTGACTCAGCAATTCTGGCGGAGCATGGGTCCTAAGTTCGCGGATGGCAGCATTTATCCTGTCATAGACCGGATTTTCCCTTGGAGCCATGTGAGGGATGCGCATGAAATGATGGAGGCCAATGCCAACAAAGGCAAGATCATTCTGGATATTACAGCGGATGCGGAATAACTAAGAAAAAAGCAAAAGCAACCAGGTTACGCGGGGAGTGAATTCCTAACGTGAGACAATCAAAATACCTTCAGGAGAATGTGGCCCTGTCGTAAGATAGGGGACAACCTTGAAGGTGTTTTTACGTTGCCAGCAAGATTAGTCTGGAGGTGCTAAAAAAGTGAAAGAAATTGTAAGTGAGATGGGCCGGGAATCATTATTCCATGGATGGACTTTAACCAGTTGCCGGTTGTTTTGCGGCGACTGGTTATTTAGATGTAAGGTATTTTGATCCTATCTTATAAATGGAATAAAGTTTCTGAAAGCTATTTTTAGGTATTTATATATAATTTATATATTATTTATTTTACATATAAAAATATAATACAAGACTTTTATATAGGTATATAGTATTATGTTTATGGAAATTAACTTAAAATGGAGGAAAAGAAATGAAACTAAAGAAGTTGAAATTAGCAATTCTTATTATTGTGCTTATTTGTTATTCTATTATGTTAAGTAATACTGTTTTTGCCGCATCCAGCAAATACACGGGTGGTCTGCTAGATGGTATAAATCTACAAATGGGTCCTTCAATTACTCAACCCACAGGCTCAGGTGTAGCACAACTTACGGATGGTAATCCGACGAATTATATAAGTATGTCGAATCAAATGGTTTGGCATACGTTCGCTTCACCCCAAGAAATTCGTGCGGTGATTGTAAAGTCTGACACTAAAGCTATCATTGAATTTTACGATACAGGACAAAATCTTCTCACTTCTTATACAACTGCAACGAGCGATGGTATGGAATCATTGCCGGCTCCAGTACAAAACGTTAGCACAGTGGTGCTTAAACAAGGTAAGTATGTTTACGAATGGAATGTTTTCAGTACTCCGACAGCCACACCATTACCGACAGTTATTAATTGGATTCAAGGAGGGGATAAGAGTGTCGATTTGGACTGGGACTCAACAGGAGCAAAATCCTATAATGTGAAGCGTTCCGCATCTCCAGGAGGACCGTATGCTTTATTAGCAAATGTATCGGGTACGTCCTATACAGATAAAGATGTAAAAAATGATACGAATTATTACTATGTAGTTATGGCCGTCAACGAATCAGGTGAAAGTGCGCCTTCTCCAGAAAAACTCATTAGACCAGCGGCAACGAAATATACAGGTGGGTTGTTGGATCGAATAGTCTTAAAAGCAGGAACTGCAATAACCAATCCACTGACAACTGTTCGGCTACTAACGGATAATAACGGTTCTAATTATGTCGGTATGGCCAATCAAATAGTTTGGCATACTTTCTCGTCTCCAAAAGTGGTGGAGTCGGTAATTGTAAAGTCTGATGCCAAGGCTGTAATTGAATTTTATGATGCAGATAACAACTTGTTAGATTCCTATTCGCCGACAAAGAGTGATACAGTAGAGACTTTACCGATTCCTATAGTCAATGTATCTACAGTCGTACTTAAACAAGGAACCTACGCTTACGAATGGAACGTCTTCGGCAAAGGCACTGAACCACCCGCTGCCACTCCGCTTAATCTGACAGCAGTTGGGGGAGATACCAAGGTAAACCTGGCATGGAATGCTTCAGTGAACGCCGTGAGCTACAACGTTAAGCGCAGCGCAACAGCGGGCGGACCTTACGCTGCAATCGGTACAGCTGCAGGGAGCGCCTACACAGATACGAGCGTAGTAAATGGCACGACCTATTACTACGTCGTGACAGCTGTCAATGCTTCCGGAGAGAGCCTTCCTTCCAACGAAGCATCCGCGACGCCAAAAGCGGGAACCGTTGTTGTGCCTCCGGTTGAAGAACCGTCCGGTGAAAGCGCGATTCTAGTGATTACACTGAATAACGGAACGGACAAAGAATATGATCTTTCAATGAACGAAGTGAATGCCTTTATCGCTTGGTACGAAGGCCGTGCAGCAGGTACGGGTCCCGTTATGTTTGCCATAGACAAGCACAACAATAACAAGGGACCTTTCAAGAACCGTAAGGATTATATCCTGTATGATAAAATTATTACATTCGAAGTGAGTACATACGACAGCATAGAGAGCGGTGCGCCTGTAGAACCGCCAATTCCGCTGTAAGCAGCCTATCTGCTCCGATAAAAATACCAAAGAAGCCCGCGGTCAGTTTCGAACTGACCGCGGGCTTTTGGCGCAGACCCGAAATCTGCTCATGACCCGCTCTCGGGTCCGGCATCTGGGGCTGGAGACTTGTACAGCTCGCTCAGCTTGACGAAGGAGAGAGTCTCCTTTAAGCGCGGAAGAGTATCCCGCAGCGCAGAAGCGGTAATTTCGCCCTTGGCGCCGACATGGCCGATCGCAATGCAGGGCTGATGGACTTTGTTGTGAGCGCCGATTAATTCAATTTGCCGGGTCACTTTGCTCTTTGTGTGGACATCATCCAGGAAAATGTGATTTTCCAGACAGGGCACTCCTGCTTTTTTGGCCTCGCGGCAGGCGATGCTCCGGTAATTCGTGTGGCTGTCCAGAAAGAAGAGGCCTCTTTCGCGCAGGACTTCCATCACGATATGCATAACCCGCTCATCGGCTGTGGCTTTAGACCCCATATGGTTGTTAACGCCGATAGCGTGGGGGATATCATCTATGGCTGCATGGACACGTTTACGGATTTCCTCATCGCTCAAATCGGTAGAGACTACACCGGGGCCCAGCCAGCTTTTCTTGCCGGTCATAGGTTCCATAGGCAGGTGCACGATGACTTCGCGGCCTTTGCGGAAGGCGTCTTCCGCATCGCTTTTAGAAGAGGAGAGGAAGGGCATGACAGCGACAGTCAGCGGGATGGGAAGATCAAGGATCGAGTCCGTTCCTTTCATGTTATTCCCGAAATCATCGATAACAATAGCGGCTGATTTGGGAGCAGGACCGGCGAGTCCGGCAGCCTCGTTACTTGATGCGGCAGTAGCGGTAAACGGATTAACAGATGTCAGCAAGTTAATGCATATAATACCCATAGTAAGCGCGCGGGTTAGGGGTGTTTTCCGGGAGCCTGTACGATTCCGATTCATAAAGTTCTCCTTCCGGTTGCAATTTCTAATCTTGGCTTTTACTAATATGGAGTAAGAATCCCTATGTTATGCAACCGCCCCATGCACAGCTTTATCAAAGGAAAGGCATAAAATCCAAGCATGCGGGAATACGTTGAAGTAAATCAATGAATGGATGGAAGGGAGGCCTTCAAACCGGCGGATCTTCTTCAAGAAGCGCGCATCCTGTCTTTGACTGACTTTGACTCTTCATCGCTTTCGGAGCTATACTGTATAATAGGAGATTGTTCTATTCTCCAAATCTAATTTATGGACATAAAAGGAGGTGTACCTATCTGCTTCTCTGAGGTAGATAGGAATTAATTGGATAGTGACCCCTTGCCAGTGTTACTTAGCCTTACCATGATCGTGGTTCTTGTTCTGCTCAGCGGCTCATTTGTATCGGCCGAATTTGCGATGGTGAAATTGCGGGGAAGCCGCATGGATGCACTTGTGTTAGAAGGTAACATGAAAGCGCGCATCGCAGGGAAGATAGCTGACAATATGAATGGGTATCTGTCTGCCAGCCGGCTCGGAATTATCCTAACGTCTTTGGCGCTTGGTTGGATTGGAGAGCCTATGGTGGTGGGAGTACTCGAACCCTTATCAGCCAACATTGGTATACCGGAAAGTATTATTCATGCCCTGTCTTTTGTACTTGCCTTTACGGTTATAACAGCGATTCACATTATGATTTCCAAAAAGTATGCGGACCGCAAGTCGGAAGAAGTAAACCTCTGGGTTGCAGCTCCTGTGCTGGTATTCTACAAATTAATGTTTCCCTTCTTCTGGGTATTGGATAAAATCTCGAACTGGCTGCTCCGCCGCTCGGGAACAGAAGCTACGGGCAGACAGGACTCGGCGCATACAGAGGAAGATATTCGTTTACTGATGAAAGAAAGTCACAGAAACGGCCTTATTGATAATACGGAGCTTACGCTTGTCGACAATATTTTTGAATTTGCTGATACGAATGCGCGTGAAATTATGATTCCGCGTACTGAAATCGTTTGTCTGCATGCCATTCATTCTTTTGAAGAGAACAAGGCGACGGCTATCAAAGAATTGTATACCCGGTATCCGGTTTGTGATCCGGACAAAGACAATATTATCGGATTCGTGCATATCAAAGATATTTTGACGGCAAGTGATGAGCTTGACGATATACGCAGCATTATGCGCCCCTTAATGACGGTGCCCGATTCTATGCCCATTAGCATCCTGCTGAGATTGATGCAGAAACGCAAGACGGAAGTGGCCCTGCTCATTGACGAATATGGCGGCACTTCGGGGCTTGTTACCGTCGAGGATATTCTGGAAGAGATCGTCGGCGAACTGCAGGACGAATTCGATCACGAGCGTCCTGAGTTTGAGAAGAAAGACGAATACACGTATTCGATTGACGGCATGATGTTAATTGACCAGTTCAACCAGCATTTTGGCACGGCTATCGAAGCGGAACATTTTGATACCATCGGCGGATGGATTTATTCTCAGGTGGAAATTCCGCCGGTTAAGAACCAGCGGATTCATCATGAGCAGATGCAATTTATTATTGACGAGGTTGATAATATGAGAATTGTCCGGCTGCTGATCCGTAAGGACCAGCCTCAAGAAATTCTCTCCCTCGAAGAGGGATATATAGACCTTGATCTCGACCCGCAAGTAAAGTTGTCTTCCTAACACACAAAACCGCTGCATCAGATGCAGCGGTTTTTGTTGTATTAAGGACTAAATTAGAATGTAGCAAGGATGATAACCAGAAGGATGTACAGAACAAGGATAATTGCAGTGCTCGTGCCAACAACGCCAATACCGTAACCGCCAGTTCCACAACCGGACATATTTGTTTCCTCCTCATGAAGTAGGATGTAGTTTACGTTAATATCCTATGTGCGGAAGTGTTTCTTGTCATGGACTTCTGTCCCGGTGCTGCAAAAAAAATCAAGATACCTGTACAGCATGCCGGCAGATATCGTTTGTTTGATTCTCTTTTAAAAAGGCTAAACAATATAGAAAGGGCAGCGGCGCTACACATAAACGGTGCTGCCGGACGCGTATTTTCAAAACCATTAGATATAGAGGAGTGTTGGAAGGATGGCTGACAAGAACAAGACAGAGAACAAGAATGAGAATAAGGACAAGCGCGGGAAGCGGCTGATCCGCCAGATAGACCGCACATTTGTGCCGGAGAATACCCTTGCACTGTGGCATCTGGGACAAGAGAGCATGGTTGTGAAAGGGTCGGGGATGATTGCATACATAGATCCTTATCTGAGTAACTCTATTGACGAGCAGTTCGGCAATTCACCGCGGAATTTCGAGACGCCGATATCCCCGGAACTGATCGGACATGCCGATCTGGTCCTCATAACCCACGATCACCCGGATCATCTGGATCCGGTTACAGTGCGGGCCATGGCGATTGCTTCGCCTCATGCGACATGGATATGCCCGGCGCCTGTAGTTCCGCAGCTTGCTGAACTGGGCATTGTCCCCGATGCGCTGATTGGAGCAAGAGCCGGTGATATGATTGATTTTAGAGACATGAGAATTACGCCAATTGCCGGCAAGCATGAAGAGTTTAAGACCGATGAGAACGGTAATCATCTCTTTCTCGGTTATGTGATCGAGCTTAATGGAGTGAAGCTGTACCACGCAGGAGATACGATTGGCTATGAGGGGCTGGTCGAGGCTTTGAGGCCGCACCGTATCGACATTGCGTGTATGCCGATTAACGGACGGGATTGGAAAAGATACCAGGACAACCTCATGGGGAACATGAATTTCCGGGAAGCGGCGGATCTCGGCGTTGCGATCGGGGCAGACCTGCTTGTTCCGATGCATTACGATCTATTCGCGTTTAACACCGAGAATCCATCGTATTTTGTTGATTATGTTCATCACACCTACCCGCATCAGAAGTTTAAATTGTTTGCTCCGGGAGAAAGATTAATGTATGCGGCGGAAGAGAGCGATGAGGAACTGGAACTGGGGGATGAGGAATAGATCCGAGTGACTCCATCCTTGAAGAAGCGCATCAGACAGATGCCAGATGGCCGCGCTTCCGGCTTACGGATCACGGCTTTAAGAGACTCCACCGGCTTGAAATATTGACGCTGCGGCCCCTCATAAGGCATTATAAGGAGATAGATGCAGCATATGTGGAGGGACCGCAGTGAAAGCCGAAGAGATTACCCGGGCGATGGCCGAGCAAGGAATGCGGATTACCGATCAAAGACGAACGCTGGCGGAATTGTTCGCAAAGTCCGACGGGTACGTGACGCCTAAAGCCGTATACGACATTATGGGCAAAACATACGGGGGTTTAAGTTTTGATACGGTCTATCGCAATCTGAGAATTATGCATGAAATGGGCGTGCTTGAGCAGTTTGTGTTCGAGGACGGAATCAAGTTCCGTGCGAGATGTTCAGAGACGCACCATCATCACCATCTGATTTGTCTGCAGTGTGAGAAGACCATTTCTTTTGTGTTTTGTCCTATGGATGAAGTGGAAGGACTGCCGGAAGATTTTAAAGCCGTTAAGCATAAATTCGAGATATACGGATACTGCAAGGATTGTCAGAAATGAAGAAGCTCCTGCAGGCTCCGATTCATGTTTACCGCAAGTTCATCTCTCCTCTCAAACCGCCCACGTGCCGCTTCTATCCGACATGTTCTCAATATGCGCTGGAAGCCATTGAACAGCATGGGCCCGCGAGGGGATCTTGGCTGGCGGTTAAACGGATCTGCAAGTGTCATCCTTTCAATCCCGGAGGGATCGATCATGTGCCCCCGCGTAAAGAGAGGTAGGCAGTTTCCTGGGCGGTTGACAGCCGGACCGAGATTCGCTATATTGTTGGTTAAACGAGACATTTGACAGGGAAATGACGAACTGGATATGACAATGTTCGATGAACGGATGTGTACGGGGGAAAACTGCAGCAGAGAGCCGGGTCAGGTGGAAGCCGGTGCAGGTAGAACCCCGGAGTATGGTCCCGGAGAACATGCTTTTGAGCGTCCTGATGTACCCGAATGTGCCTGGCACAGAGGTTGGCGCATCAGCGTAAGGAAGCATCGCTTTTCCGGCGTTAAAGGAACATGCCGTCTGGCGACAGGCGGCTGCCGAGCTTCGTTCTCGCAAGAGACGAAGGAATGTGGGTGGTACCGCGTGAGCCTAGCTCTCGTCCCAAGCTGGACGAGGGCTTTTTTTGCGCTCATTCAAGGTTCAGCATAGAAGAAACAACATGCCGTACAATTCAATGAAGACGAAGAAAGGGAGCGCCGACATGGATAAGAACAAAACCTTTTATTTGACGACACCGATTTATTATCCGAGTGACAAACTGCATATCGGTCATGCATACACAACGGTTGTTGGAGATGCGTTAGCCCGATACAAAAGGCTTCGCGGTTATGATGTGATGTATTTGACAGGAACCGACGAGCATGGTCAGAAAATTGAACGCAAGGCGCAGGAGAAGGGCTTGACTCCGCAGGCTTTTGTCGATGAAATCGTAACCGGAATCAAGGAATTGTGGAGCCGTTTAGAGATTTCCTATGACGATTTTATCCGCACGACCGATAAGCGCCATACGGATGCCGTCCAGCAAATTTTTGCGCGTCTTCTTGAACAAGGAGATATTTATCTCGGTACTTACGAAGGCTGGTACTGTACACCCTGTGAAGCATTCTTCCTGGAGAACAAGCTGGAGAATGGAAACTGCCCGGACTGTGGACGTCCTGTTGAGTGGGTGAAGGAAGAAAGCTATTTCTTCCGTATGAGCAAGTACGTAGACCGTCTTCTCCAATACTACGATGAGAATCCGGATTTCATTCAGCCGGAGTCCCGCAAGAATGAAATGATCAACAATTTTATCAAGCCGGGATTAGAGGATCTGGCCGTATCCCGTACGACTTTTGACTGGGGCGTGAAGGTTCCGGGAGATCCGAAGCATGTAATCTATGTGTGGATAGATGCTCTAAGCAACTACATTACGGCGCTTGGCTACGGCAGCGAAGATCCGTCTAAATATGAGCGCTACTGGCCGGCAAATGTTCACCTGATGAGCAAGGAAATTGTCCGGTTCCATACGATTTACTGGCCGATCATGTTGATGGCGCTGGATTTGCCTTTGCCCAAGAAGGTATATGCGCACGGCTGGCTGATGATGAAAGACGGCAAGATGTCCAAATCCAAGGGCAATGTCGTGGATCCGGTTACGCTGATTGACCGGTACGGTCTGGATGCGCTGCGTTACTATCTGCTCCGTGAAGTGCCTTTCGGATCGGATGGAACGTTCACGCCGGAATCGTTCGTGGAAAGGATCAATTATGATCTTGCCAATGATCTCGGGAACTTGCTGAACCGTACTCTTGCCATGCTGGGTAAATATTTCGACGGCGTCTTACCTGTATTCGAGCAGGGAGCAACCGAATTTGATGCCGATTTGATCCAGACCGCTCAAAGTACGGTGGATAACGTAGAGAAGCTGATGGATAAAATGGAATTCAACAGCGCTCTCGCGGCCATCTGGGCGCTCGTCCGCCGCGCCAACAAATACATCGACGAGACGCAGCCTTGGAATCTCGCCAAGGAAGAATCCCAGCGCGGCGCGCTCGGCTCCGTAATGTATGCGCTGCTGGAAGCGCAGCGCATAGTCAGTGTGCTGCTGCAGCCGTTCCTGACGCGAACGCCTGCGAAGATCTGGGCCCAGCTCGGCATCGAAGCCGGCGAGCTGACGGCCTGGGACAGCGCCCGCACCTTCGGGCTGCTGCCGGCAGGCACGCAGACGGCCAAAGGCGACCCGATGTTCCCGCGTCTGGACATCGCGGAAGAAGTCGCCTTCATCGCCGCTGCGATGACAGGCGCAGCGCCGCAGGCGGAACCTGCGCCACAGAGCGCTCCTGCGGCTGAGCCCAAGGCCGCGCCGGAATCGAAGCCCGAAATCGCAATCGACGATTTCGGCAAGGTAGAGCTGCGCGTCGCGCAGGTGACGGCTTGCGAGCCGGTCAAAGGCGCCGACAAGCTGCTCCAGCTCCAGCTGGATCTCGGTTATGAGCAGCGGCAAGTGGTGTCCGGTATTGCCAAGCATTATAAGCCGGAAGAGCTCGTCGGCCGCAAAGTGATTTGCGTGACGAATCTGAAGCCGGTGAAGCTTCGCGGGGTTATGTCGCAGGGCATGATTCTTGCAGCCTCCGAAGGCGACCAGCTTACGCTCGCTACCGTGCCTGATTCCATGCCTAACGGCGCAATTGTAAAGTAATCAACGAGAAACCCGGAAGAGTTGCGGTGAATCCGCGCTTTTCCGGGTTTTGATATTTCGTGTCAGCAATTTTCTTAATCGTAATGATTATGATTAGTCTTGACAAGCTGCCCGGATTCTCCGTATAATCAGCTAGTAAATAAAAAACATTACGATTTACATGAATAGCAATGATAGATGGAGATCGCTCGTTGAGAGGAGTTATTTTATATGAATTACAGGCGTATACTGGGAGGAATGGCTCTTGTCTTTCTGCTGGTAATTGCAGGCTGCGGAGGCGGTCAGAAGTCGACCGTGGTCGAAGGCAAAGTGAATGTGATGACAAGCTTCTATCCGCTTTATGACTTTGCCGTCCACATCGGCGGCGCTCATGTGAATGTCGTGAATCTTGTACCGGCGGGTGTGGAGCCGCATGACTGGACCCCGAAAGGCAGAGACATTATGAACGTTGGCGACTCCGAGCTGTTCTTATATCAGGGAGCTGGATTTGAAGGCTGGGTTGACGATTTTATGAAAAGTGTAAAGGATAAGAAGGTGAAGGCGGTGGAAGCGAGCGCGGGCGCACATCTGCTGGAAGCAGCCGAAGGCGGCGACGGACACGATCATCAGCACGGGGGTGAGTCTCACGGCAGCAGTCCCGCTGATCTGAAGAACACCGATCCTCATGCTTGGCTGAGTCCGCACAATGCGAAGAAGATGTCGGAGAACATCAAGAATGCATTGATAGAAGTAGATCCGGCACACCGCGAAGATTACGAGAATAATTACGAAGCTTATGCGGCCAAGCTCGACGGGCTGGATAAGCTGTATCAAGATAGTTTGAAAGATTTGCCTAAGAAAGAAATCGCCGTATCCCATCAGGCATTCGCTTACTTGTGCCACGATTACGGCTTGACTCAAATGGCGATTATGGGGCTGTCCCCGGATTCAGAGCCGACGGCTCAGGATATGAAAAAAATGCGCGAATATATTCAGGAGCATCAATTGCAATATGTGTTCTTTGAGGAACTGGTCTCTGATAAACTGGCTAAGACCCTCGCTAAGGATGCGGGTGTGGAGACCCTTGTGCTTAACCCTCTTGAAGGTTTAACGGAAGAACAGATTAAAGAAGGACAGAATTATATTTCGGTTATGGAAAATAATTTAAAAAATTTAGTCAAAGCTTTACAATAGATGAACAATAACCTATTCGGGCTAGCGCAGATTTCGTGGAGATACGATTCTTAAGCGCTAGCCCGAATAAGCGGTTGGAGGTTGAGTGAAAGTGCCAGGCACCAAGACGGTTAACTGCCACAACAATATTGTGGAATTCGATGATATCTCGTTCTCTTACGGAACGAAACAGGTGATTAAGAAGTTGAACTTTCATGTTCTTGAGCGTGATTTTATAGGTTTGATCGGGTCTAACGGGGTCGGCAAGACAACCCTTCTGCGTATGCTTGTAGGGCTCATTAAACCTACGGAGGGAGATATCCGCCTGTTCGGCGAACCTATCCGTCAATTCCGTGACTGGGAGCGCATCGGCTATGTCCCGCAGAAGAATTCGCTTAACCCGCTATTCCCGGCTACCGTCCGTGAAGTTGTGCTGTCGGGCCTGTACACCAAGAAGAAGCTGTACCGGCGTCTGACGAAAGAAGATATGCGCCGCTGTGACGATGCGATGGAAGCGATGCGGATCACCGACCTTGCCAAGCGCAAAATCGGGGAGCTCTCGGGTGGACAGCAGCAGCGGGTATTTCTGGCGAGGGCCATCGCCAACAGTCCGGAACTGCTTATTCTGGATGAACCGACAGTAGGCATAGACGCCGAGAGTCAAGCCGGTTTTTTCAATATGATCCGGCATATGCATCTGCATCACCACATGACCTTCATTATGGTCTCCCACGATATGGAGATGATGAGAGCCTATCTCGGATCGGAGCCGGTTGCGAGCAGCGGAGGGCTTAAATTCTATGTCAAACATACGCATGAGCCGGAGAATTGTGAAGAAACAGATCTGGCACATTCCACTTCAACAAGTAAGGAACTTGAATTAAGCGGCATTAAATAAATCCGAACAAGTAAAATGAAAGTTTGGTAGAGGTTAGGGGAGAACGGCTTGGATATTTTCACAGAACCATTCTTTATAAGAGCGCTAATCGGTGGAGTTCTGATTGGGCTTACCGCTCCGCTTATGGGCGTATTCCTGGTGTTGCGGAGATTGTCCATGATCGGAGATACACTGGCTCATGTCTCCATCGCGGGTGTGGCGCTGGGTTTTCTTCTCGGGGTATATCCGACGGGCATGGGACTTGTATTTGCGCTATTGGCTTCCTTCGCTATTGAGAAGCTGCGCAAAGCGTATAAGACTTACGCGGAGCTTTCGATCGCCATTATTATGTCCGGCGGCGTTGCCTTGGCAACATTGTTGTTTACACTGGGCAAAGGGTATAATATTAATGTGATGAGCTACTTCTTCGGAAGTATCTACACGCTGGATTCCAGCGATATATGGGTTGTATTCGGTGTATGTGTCGCTGTGCTGCTTATCGTGGGCATTCATTTCAAAGAGCTCTTCCTGATGTTCTTTGACGAAGAAGCTGCAGGCGTCAGCGGGCTTCCGCTAAGACTCTACAACATCATGATCACGATCCTGACGGCTCTGGTCATCTCCGTCTCGATCAAAATCGTCGGAGCCTTGCTTGTATCGGCCCTGCTTACTATTCCGGTTGCCTGCAGCCTTCTGGTTGCGAGAAGCTTCCGCCATTCCGTGGCACTGTCTGTTCTGGTATCCGAAATCGGCGTGGTAGCCGGATTAGCCTTGTCCGCATGGTATGATCTGGCTCCCGGAGCGACGATTGTGCTCTCTTTAATTACGATCCTGACCTTACAGCTGGTCTGGAAATCACTGCGAAGATAACCCGGGGTTATAGGAGGAAATTGCACTATGCAGCAAGTGAACATGTGGTTGGCGTTTTGGGCGGGGTTTGCCTCCTTCATTTCTCCATGCTGCCTGCCGCTTTACCCGTCTTACTTATCTTATATTACCGGCATTTCTGTAGGTGAGCTCAAATCCGGCGCGGCCAAAGGCTCTGCAAGATTGCGTACGATGGGGCATACGCTTGCTTTTATTATCGGGTTCTCGATCATTTTTTATAGTCTCGGTCTTGCAGCGAGTTCCGTTTCGGAGTTTTTTGTAAGTAATCGTACGCTGCTTCGTCAGATTGCCGCTATTTTAATTCTCGTCATGGGCCTTTTTCTGCTGGGAATTTTTCAACCCCAGTGGATGATGAAAGAACGCAAATTTCAATTGAAATGGAAACCGGCCGGTTACCTGGGCTCGGTGCTTATTGGCATGGGATTTGCTGCAGGCTGGTCTCCTTGTATCGGCCCGATTCTCTCTTCCATGCTTGTCATGGCAGCGGCAGAGCCCGATTCCTGGCTGCCGTTGATCAGTGCTTATTCTTTGGGTTTTGCCGTGCCGTTCTTCGTTTTGTCTTTCTTTATCGGCTCGACGAAATGGATTCTGAAATATTCCGGCATCATTATGAAAATAGGCGGAGGCGTTATGGTTCTTTTCGCCATCCTTCTGTACACGAATCAAATGTACAAAATTACGATCTGGCTCAACAGCATAACGCCTCCGTGGCTTCAGTTCTGATCCGTTTTATTTTTAAGTGAAATATTCGATTTTGGCGGCAGGAAATTTATCGAAAATATGCTCCGTTATAAATTCCCGGAGAGCTGCAGCCTGTTCATCGGGATAAACATATTTGCCGCGGCCGTACCGGCCCCACTTGTATTTGCGTTTGGCTTCGTCCATTTCGAGTTTGGACTTGGGGTAGCGTCTTTCAATGATATTTTTAGCTGTTTTGGTAAAGCGGTGCTGAATCAGCTCGAAGGTCAAATCTTCAAGCGCTTCTTTGGGAAGCGTGTCATGCAGCTTAACAATAAGCTCCTCGTATCCTTGCTCCCATCCTTCATACCAGATGATGGGGGCGATGATAAAGCCAAGCGGATAACCGGCGCGTGCGACTTTACCCGCTGCTTCGATCCGCTCGTGGAACCTGGAGGTGCCGGGTTCGAAATTTTTAATTACATAATCCGAATTTACGCTGAAGCGGAACCGGGTATGCTTGTTATGGTTCGCATCAAGAAGCGGGTCCACATGATGATATTTGGTTACAAAGCGAAGCCTCCCGAGAGGCTCTTTTCCCATAAATTCAATATATTCTTTCAGAGAACCCGTGATGTGCTCCAGTCCGACCGGATCGGAGGTACAGGCTGCTTCAAACCGGGTAATTTCCGGCGCGCGCTCTTCGATATAATCTTTGGCCGACTTGAGGATATCGTCCGTATTGACGTAAGCCCGTACATAAGGCTTGTTGCCCAGGGTCGTCTGAAGATAACAATAATGGCAATGGCCCATACAGCCGGTTGCGATCGGAATCGCATATTCCGCAGAGGGCTTGGACGTATCGAATTTCAGCGTCTTCCGGATGCCGACAACAAGCGTTCTTTTCGATATCCGGTATTTCTCCAGATCGGTTTCGCCCGGAAGATTGGTAATCCGGTTATGGGAAGTTGTCATATGGATAGGAAGGTCTTGACTCTGAGCCCATTCGAGAATCCGTTTGCCTTTGGGATACAGCATTGCATCGGGTTCGAAATAGACGAGTTGAGGCACGAACAAGGCCGTACTTCTGGTGTGTATCAGTTGCTCTGTGCTCATGATTGCTCCTTTGGCCCGCATTGTAACGGAAGCAAATCCGTTCAGCTGATAGTGTGCATCGGTTGCACCCCGGGCACTCATGGGAAAAGCAGTGGATGCGAGGCAAACTTGCTTTCTTAGTTATTTAAAGGTATTATACTAAAACAATATTCTAGCAAAAATCAGGGGGAACTCGGATGGCAACGCCCAGTATGGAAGATTATTTGGAACGGATCTACAAACTGATCGATGAGAAAGGCTACGCCCGCGTATCCGACATTGCCGAAGGCTTGGAAGTGCATCCTTCCTCCGTAACCAAAATGATTCAGAAGCTCGACAAGGATAAGTACCTTGTCTATGAGAAGTACCGGGGGCTCATTCTTACGCCCAAAGGCAAGAAGATGGGTAAGCGTCTTGTTGACAGACACGCGCTGCTTGAGGAATTTCTGACGGTCATCGGTGTTCAAGAGGCTAATATTTACGGGGATGTAGAAGGAATTGAGCATCACTTGAGCTGGGATTCGATGACTTGTATCGAGACTCTTATTGAGTATTTCAACCGCGATCCCAAGCGTCTTGAAGACCTTAGAGGTGTACGCGCCGAACTAGATAATAACTCCGGTCCGGAGTGAAACAGGAACGTTTGCCGGAAACTAGAGGCGGACGTTTTTTCGTTTTGCGGTTTCATCCGATTTAATACGTCTAAGAAGCCAGGCCTCCGCATACATACCTAGGGAAAGCTTGCGGAGGTGGGGGAAGTGAAAATCAACGGCGTTTTTGAAGGCGGCGGGGTAAAAGGAATTGCTCTGGCCGGTGCAGTCAGTTCAGCACTCGACAGCGGGTTCAAGTTTCATGATGTGGCCGGGACTTCATCAGGGGCTATTATTGCCGCTTTTCTGGCCGCGGGTTATACAGGTAAAGAGATTAAAGAACTGATTATCGAAACACCGTTTCATAAGTTTCTGAAACGTTCTCCGATTTTTGATACCGGTATTATCGGGTCTGCGGCCAGACTTCTTCTTAAGAAAGGTCTGTATTCGGGGGATGCTCTGGAAGATTGGGTACGTGCGAAGCTGGAGGCCAAAGGAATAAGGAACTTCGGCGATTTGCGCCGGAATCAGCTTCGGATTGTAGCTTCGGATATTTCCCAGGGCAAGCTCCTGGTCCTGCCGGATGATATTGCCCATTATGGCATTGAGCCGGCCCGTTTCTCCATTGCCCGTGCAGTCAGAATGAGCACGGCCATCCCTTATTTCTTCGATCCGGTCACGATTCGCAAGCCGGCCCGGCTCACCCGGCACGATGAACCCTTCCGCAATCAGTTCGTCTATATTGTGGATGGTGCTATCCTCAGTAACTTTCCTTTGTGGCTGTTTGACGAGCCGGAGCAGCAGAGCCGCATTGCGACACTCGGATTTAATCTCGTCGGCGACATTCCCAAGCAGATCCACAAGATCAATGGCATGATCTCTATGTTCCAGGCCTTGTTTACGACCATGATGGATGCCCATGATACCCGCTACATTGAAGAGAACAACTACTTCCGGACGGTAAAAATACCGGCGATGGGGGTTCAGACCACGCAGTTTAACATTTCCGTGGAGGACAGCGAGAAATTGTACGAAGCCGGATACCGGGCCGCGGAAGCTTATTTCAAGCAGTGGTCCCTGCATATTTACGAATCCGCTTATGAGAAATACGTTCTCCGCCGTCCGGTGTAGAATTAGTCGATACGAAATAACCAAAAAAGCGAACCCGCGGGTTCGCTTTTTGTTATTTCAGTGATAGGGAGGCGGATCATCCGGATCATCAGAGCGTTTGGATCCGTCGATAACCCGGAACTTGGCGCGCCGTTTGCGCTCAGCTGCGGACATCCGCCCGGGCCCGGGCGGCTTCTTAAGCGAAGGGGCGCCGCTTCTTCGGTAGGATGAGCCCGATTGTCCTTGGCGCGGCACAAATTTGTACAGCAGGAAGATCAGGCCGAGTACAAGGATCGGTACGAGCAGAGTGCGGATGCTGACGGCAAGTCCGATCACGGCAAGAATCGCGATGACGACGGCAGGAACCGACCAGCGTCTTCTCATGCGCGCGCCTCTTGGATGCGGCTTTCCGCTTCACGCATACGGTTGAAGGAAGCAATGGACACTTCAACCTGATCATCGTTAGGTTCCTTCGTGGTTAGCTTCTGCAGCCACAGCCCGGGATAACCCAGGTAGCGGAGGACGGGAACGTCACGCAGAGAATTCGTAAAGCGAAGCACTTCATAGGATACGCCGATAATGAGCGGCAGCAGAGCAAGTCTAAGCAGCACGCGGTCGACAATGCCCTCATATCTGAAGAAGGAGTAGATAACGACTCCGACAATAACCGTGAATACCATAAAACTGCTGCCGCAGCGGTAATGCAGGGTGCTGAACTTCTGAACGTTGCGAACGTTCAGCTCCACACCGGCTTCATAAGCGCTGATGACTTTGTGCTCTGCGCCATGATATTGGAAGAGCCTCTTAATGACCGGGGTGAGTGAAATGAAATAAATGTAGGAGACCAGCAGGATAATCTTGATGAGGCCTTCCATGAGATTGTGTAGAATCTGATTCTCAAACACGTTCTGGAATAAATACTGCTCGATAATTGCAGGAATCGCCGTAAAAATAACTTTACCGAATACAAAAGAAAGAACCCCGACAACGGCAACGCCTAGAATCATGGAAAGGCTGAAGCCCGCTTTTTCTTCTTTCACCGGTTCTTTTCCGTCATTCTCTTCTTCCGCAAAATTCTCTGCTGAGAAGTTCAGATGCTGGGCGCCTTTGGCACTGGATTCGATAATTCCGACTAATCCGCGGAGAAGAGGAATTTTCTTCAATGTATTGACCCAGCGGATTTCAGTCTTAGGTACTTCCAGATATTCGATGCTTTTATCCTTCTTGCGGACAGCTGTAACATGCACATTGCGGCCGGCGAACATAACGCCTTCAATTACGGCTTGACCGCCGTAAATACTCGAATTGGATTGGGACAATGTTTTTCCACCTTTTCCGAAATAAATGGTTTACTTACTATTTTAGCGAATTTCCCGGCAGAAAGCCACCGCTTTTGGACGGGTCCCTCCGGCAGATTAAGAAGAGGAATATCGTACATACTATCTTAGACAGCTGGAACGGGAACAAAGTTATAGAGATGGAGGAAACAGGTATGCAGGTGAATGTTCAAGGCAGCGCAGTTATGGATAATGGAGCGGCCTCAAACGGTCAGCAATCCGAAACGGACGTTTTGGCAGGCGGCAGGGGCGGGTCCCATGAAGAAAAAAAGACGAATCGTTTCTTTTTCGCTATGAATATCGGTTTTTTTGCCGGTGTTTTATGGGGGGGAATCAAGATTGTCGAGTTCTACTTCCACTTTACGAGTGTAATTCCTTCTTTTCTCGCGGAACCGTTCTATCGGACAGATTTTCTGCTCACTTGGCAAGGGTTGCTTATAGGGTGGCTGTTCTTTGTCCTCTTCTCGGTTATCGCCTCTTGCATTTATATGCTCCTGCTATCGAAGATCAAGGGACCGTGGGTGGGAATCGGTTACGGAATCGTCTGGTGGTGCCTCCTCTACCTCGCGATAGGGCCTTGGACAGGAATGATGGGCTGGCTCTATTACAGTGAA
Organism: Paenibacillus lutrae; assembly: GCF_009757775.1. GTDB lineage: Bacteria > Bacillota > Bacilli > Paenibacillales > NBRC-103111 > Paenibacillus_F > Paenibacillus_F lutrae. The sequence goes on along the minus strand of NZ_RHLK01000005.1, from coordinate 196,368 downwards.
TGGAATACGATTATTACGGATTTCTGCCTCTTCCTTCTATGGGGTCTTTTTATCGGGTATTCGATTGCGTTTGAATTTACACAAGAGAACAGCCGCAAGCCTTAGGATCTCTACCTTTTCTAAGCAACTTATGGTAAAATGTCACGGTAAAGCGAGAAGCCCGGCCAAGCGGCAGGCTTTATGAAGGAGGCGCTTTTTTCGTGAATAAAGTGCTCGTTCTGAACGGGCCTAACTTGAATATGCTCGGTATACGTGAACCTGGCGTGTACGGCAGTCTCTCGTTGAAGGCTATTGAAACCGGAATGTCCGAAGCTGCACGGCAGCTTGGGCTTGAATTGACTTTTTATCAATCCAATCACGAAGGCGATCTTATCGACAGGATCCATGAAGCTTATGGAACGATGGATGGCATACTCATTAATCCCGGCGCTTTTACTCATTACAGTTACGCCATACGGGATGCGCTGTCATCGGTATCGCTACCCGCTGTAGAAGTGCACTTGTCGAATATTCACAAACGGGAAGAGTTTCGTCACCACTCCGTGATCGCTCCCGTTGTGATCGGTCAAATTGCAGGATTCGGGGCCGTCGGTTATGAACTCGGACTAAGGGCGCTCCATCAACATTTTTCGGAAGCAGGGTGATTCGCATGCAGGATAGACGCTTGGAGAAGCTGCGGCAGCTCATGCGGCAGAAGGGGCTTCCGGCAGTGCTTATTACAAGCAGCTATAACCGCCGATATTTGACCGGATTTACGGGAAGTGCCGGTGTGGTCCTCGTAACAGAGGAACGAGCTGTGCTGCTGACAGATTTTCGCTATATGGTACAAGCCCCGCAGGAAGCTGTCGGCTATGAAGTAACGGACCACCAAGGCAAAATCGGCCGGACGGTACTTGAGATTTTGAAGAAGCAGGGAATTGCCGCGCTCGGTTTTGAAGAAAATGACTTGACTTACGCCGGATATTCCAGCTATACTGACGATTTGCAAGGGGTTGAATTCATCCCTACCGGAGGAATAGTGGAGCAGCTGCGTGTCTTCAAGGATGACACGGAGCTTGCGATTATGCAGGAAGCCGCGGATCTGGCTGATCGCACGTTCTCTTACATACTTACGAGAATAAGAACAGGTGTGTCAGAGAAGCAGATCGCCCTGGAGATCGAGATGTTTATCCGTGAGAATGGAGGAACCTCGTCCTCGTTCGATACGATCGTCGCTTCCGGCGAACGGTCGGCTCTGCCGCATGGCGTTGCAAGTGAACGGATTCTTCAGCAGGATGAATTCGTCAAATTGGATTTCGGTGCGCTGTACAAGGGGTATTGTTCCGATATAACCCGTACGGTCGTACTCGGGAAGCCATCGGAGAAGCACAAGGAAATTTACGGTATTGTGCTTGAGGCCCAGCTGAACTGTGTCGGTAATCTGCGTGCGGGAATGACTGGCTCGGAGGGTGATGCCCTCTGCCGCGACGTTATCGCCCGGCACGGTTACGCAGACAACTTCGGGCACAGCACCGGACACGGACTTGGCATGGAGGTTCACGAGAATCCGCGCCTGGCCAAAGGCTACCCGGTTATCTTAGAACCGGGCATGGTGGTTACCGTTGAACCGGGCATTTACATTCCCGGCTTCGGGGGAGTCCGAATCGAAGATGACGTGATCATTGAACCGGACGGAATCCGGCTGCTGACGCATTCTTCGAAAGAATTTATTACCATTTGATGTATTCCAGGAGGGAATTTTAGCGTGGTATCAGTAAATGATTTTAAAACAGGATTGACGATTGTAGTAGACAACGATTTGTTTACCGTTATCGATTTTCAGCATGTTAAGCCAGGTAAAGGAGCCGCTTTCGTCCGCTCCAAACTGAAGAATCTGCGTAACGGCAACGTCGTGGAGAAAACATTCCGTGCAGGCGAGAACGTCGGCCGTGCGCACATCGAGAACCGTGAGATGCAGTACCTGTATGCAAGCGGATCTGAATACACGTTCATGGATACCGAGACTTATGACCAGATTTCCCTGGAAGAAAAGCAGCTTAAATGGGAACTGAACTTCCTCAAGGAAAACATGAACATCCACATCATGAGCTACCAGGGCGAAATCCTTGGAATCAACCTGCCGAACAGCGTTGAGCTCAAAGTTGTAGAAACCGAGCCGGGCGTAAAAGGAAACACGGCACAAGGTGCTACGAAAAGCGCGAAGGTCGAGACCGGCCTGAACGTTCAAGTGCCTTTGTTCATTAATGAGAATGATGTCCTTCTGATCGATACTCGTGAAGGCAAGTACATCTCCCGCGCTTAATCGGGCGACCTAGAATCCTCCGCTTCCATGATGGAAGCCGGGGGATTTTTTTGTGTAAAAACCCTTGGCTGGCAAGCCTTTCAGAATAAGTGGGAACAAATGAAACGTTTTCATTGACGTCCAGAAATCATGAGGTTAAAATGACAATAACGCTTTACAGGTTTCATGCTTTCGTGCAGTAAAACGTTAAATCGACCAATGGATAATTTTAGGGGGAAAAGAAATGAAAGCGAAATTCAAATCATTCGCGACTATCCTGCTGGCGGCATCGCTCGTTACGGCGGCTGGCTGCGGCAAGCAGGCGTCACCGGAAGCTTCCGGTACAGCGAACACACCTGCCGGCGATGGCAAGAAGGTCAAAATCGGTATTATGCAAATCGTCGAACATGCTTCACTGGACGCTGCGCGCCAAGGATTTATTGCAGCATTAAAAGAAAACGGCTATGAAGATAAAAAGAATGCCGAGATAGACTATCAGAATGCGCAGAATGATATGAACAACAATACGACCATTGCACAGAAATTTGCAGCGGACAAGAAAGATCTCGTACTCGGCATAGCAACGCCGTCCGCTTTGGCTGCGGCGCAGACTTTGAAAGATACGCCTGTATTGTTCACCGCCGTGTCCGATCCGGTAGGAGCTAAACTGGTTAAGAGTATTGAATCGCCGGGCGGTAACGTTACGGGTACGTCCGATCTTGATCCGAAGTCAGTTGATCAGCTGACTGCATTCATCGCGAAGAACTTCCCTGCAATCAAGACAATCGGCATTGTTTCCAATGAAGGGGAGCAGAACTCCCAGGTCCAAGTGAAGCAGGCGGAAGCGGCTTTTGCCAAGAACAACATCAAGATGGTGAAAGCTTCAGCTTCGAACAGTTCCGAAGTGAAGCAGGCTGCGGAGTCGCTGGTCGGCAAAGCGGATGCGCTGTATGTTCCGCTGGACAACACGGTCGTATCGGCTCTGAAAGTTGTCGTTCAAGTGGCGGAGAAGAGCAAGAAGCCTCTGTTCGTAGGCGAGAATGATTCAGTCCAAGGCGGAGGATTCGCAGCGTACGGATCGAACTACTACGATCTTGGCTACACAACCGGCCTTCAGGCGGTAGAAATTCTGAAGAATGGCAAAAAGCCTGCGGATATCCCGGTCGGCTATCCGAAGAAGCTGGATCTGGCCATTAACTTAAAAGCTGCCAAGAACATGGGGGTTGAAGTCACGGACGCTATGAAAGCGGAAGTGAAGGAGAAAGCTAACCTGTTTGAATAAGAACAATGCCGGGCGGCTTCAATTATGAAGCCGTCCGGCTTTTATAACGAAACGGAGGGAGTTACATGGAGATTGACTGGGGAACAGTGGCACAAGGATCTCTGGAACTCGGATTGTTTTTTGCCATTATGGCACTTGGCGTATACATTACTTTCAGAATCCTGGACTTTCCGGATCTGACGGTAGACGGGAGTTTTACGACGGGCGCTGCCATTTCGGCTGTACTGATTACCGCAGGCGTCTCGCCGCTCCTGGCGACCCTTGCCGCTTTCGGCGGTGGTGCGGTTGCGGGCCTTCTGACGGGCCTGCTTCATACAAAAGGCAAAATCAATGCCCTGCTGTCGGGAATTCTGATGATGATTGCCTTATATTCCATTAATTTAAGAATCATGGGCAAAGCGACGATTTCACTATTGGGCCTCGATGTCCTTCTAAGCACCGAAACCATCCTGTATGTCATGCCCTTTATAGTCATTCTGATTAAGCTGGCGCTCGACTGGTTTCTCCATACCGAAATGGGCCTTGCACTTCGTGCAACGGGAGATAATAAGCGGATGATCCGAAGCTTTGGTGTGAACACAGATAATACCATTATACTCGGCGTGGCTCTCTCCAACGGACTCGTTGCATTATCGGGGGCTTTGATCGCCCAGTATCAAGGGTTCTCAGATAGTCAGATGGGCGTGGGCATGATTGTAATCGGTCTGGCTTCCGTTATTATCGGTGAAGCGATATTTGGTGCCCGTACTATTATTTGGGCTACTCTGGCTGTTGCTTTGGGAGCCATTTTGTATCGTTTTGTCGTTGCGATTGCCCTTCAGATCGGTGTGGAGTCAACCGACATGAAGCTGATGACCGCTCTGATTGTAATTGTCGCCTTGACGCTTCCGATGTTTCAGAAAACTTGGAAGCAGAAGGCGGTTATTCGTAAGCGGAAAGCTGAACTGGCGAAGAAAGGCGGGGGGATGAACCATGCTTCACATAGATGATGTAACCAAAATATTCAACCCCGCCACACCGGATGAGAAAGTTGCCCTGTCCGATATCCATCTTCATTTGAATCCGGGTGATTTCGTAACCGTTATCGGCAGTAACGGTGCGGGGAAATCAACGCTGATGAATATCATCTCGGGGGTCATGCAGCCTGACTACGGGGTCGTCCGTATCGAGGGCGCCGATATTACCAGTCTTCCGGAGCACAGAAGAAGCCGCTGGGTCGGCCGTGTGTTCCAGGATCCGATGGCAGGTACGGCGCCGTCCATGACCATCCAGGAGAACCTGGCGATGGCCTATTCACGCGCAGGCAAACGGGGGCTTGGTCTGGGTGTGACGAAGCAGAGAAAGCTTGCGTTCAAAGAGCACCTGGAGCGGCTCGGTATTGGCCTGGAGAACCGTCTGACGGCCAAGGTGGGCCTTCTCTCGGGAGGCGAAAGGCAGGCGCTCAGTCTGCTTATGGCGACTTTCACACAGCCGAACATTCTGCTGCTTGATGAGCATACGGCGGCGCTGGACCCTGCAAGGGCAGAACTGATCACCAGGCTGACCCACCAGATCGTCAGCGAATCCCGGTTGACGACACTGATGGTCACCCACAACATGGAGCAGGCGATTCGTCTGGGCAACCGGCTGATCATGATGGACAAAGGACGCATCATTCTCGATATACCTGCCGAATCCAAGCAGGATCTGACGGTAGAGAAGCTTCTGCGTGAGTTCGAGAACATACGCGGAGAGAAATTTGTGGATGACCGGGTCGTGCTGGGCTAACAGAAAAATCTCGTTTTGCAAGAAAATGAAGAAGATATGCATCCAAACAGGCCGATTTTATGAGAAAAACCTTCGTATGATAAGAAATTCAAGAGGAAAAGGCAGGTTTACAAGGAAAACACCTTTCCTCTCCCACATTTCCGAACGTTTATGCTATAATGATCTACAATTATTCATTTGTAAGGATAGGGAGTGAACAGGGTTGTCTTTAATTGTGATGAAATTCGGCGGCAGCTCCGTAGGCGATGCCGAGCGGATGAAACGTGTAGCCAAGCGGATTGTAGACCGTAAAAGAGAAGGACACCAATGCGTTATCGTTGTTTCGGCAATGGGCGATACGACGGATGATCTGATTGATCTGTCCAAGCAGATTTACGACGGACCTCCCCCGGCCAGAGAAATGGATATGCTGCTGAGTACGGGTGAGCAGGTATCGGTTTCTCTTCTGTCCATGGCGATACAAAGTCTTGGCGAGCCGGCTGTCTCTTATACCGGATGGCAGAGCGGAATGATTACCGAAGATGTACACGGCAAGGCACGCATTACCGACATCCAGCCTCACCGTCTGCACAAAGCTCTGGAGCGCGATGCCGTTGTGATTGTAGCGGGATTCCAGGGAATGACAGAGGATGGGGAAATTACAACGCTCGGACGCGGCGGCTCGGACACGACAGCTGTGGCTCTTGCAGCGGCTATCGAGGCCGACCTGTGCGAAATTTATACAGATGTGGACGGGATTTATTCCACAGATCCGCGTGTCGTTAAGAATGCGCGTAAATTGAAAGAAATTTCTTACGATGAAATGCTGGAGCTTGCCAACCTGGGAGCGGCAGTTCTTCATCCGAGAGCAGTAGAATATGCGAAAAATTACAATGTAGCACTTGTCGTTCGTTCGAGTTTTACACGGAACGAAGGCACGTCTGTCAAGGAGGAAGCGGAGATGGAACAAGGAATCGTCGTACGAGGCATCGCATTCGATAAAAATGTCGCAAGAATCAGCATTTTGGGCGTACCGGACAAACCCGGCCAACTGGCGAAAGTATTTACCTCGCTTGCGGCAGAACAAATCGATGTGGATATTATCGTACAGAGCGGCGTCCTGAACGGCTTGGCTGATTTCTCGTTCTCTGTTTCTCTATCCGACCGTGACAGAGCGCTTCAAACGATTGAGAACATCAAAGGCGAAATCGGATACCGTGATGTGACTTCCGAGGGTGATCTCGTCAAAATCTCGATCGTCGGCGCCGGTATGGTCAGCACTCCGGGTGTAGCGGCTAAAATGTTCGATGAGCTGTCGAAAATCGGTGTCAGCATCAACATGGTCTCGACTTCCGAGATTAAAATTTCCTGTGTCATTGACGGCAAGCAGCTGACTCAAGCTGTTCAGGTGCTTCACACTGCTTATGGCCTTGATACACAGGAGCAGGTTTATGTCGGCGGTCCTCAGGACAGACGGTAACGCAAGAAGTCAGGCTTTGCGGGCCTGAATGCCTATAGATTTAAAGCGCTCAACAAAAGAAGTGCCGATCAGGTCGTAATGACTGATCGGCACTTCTTTTATTAGGAAGAACAAGCAGGCGGCCGTCAGGAGATCCGGTCTGAAATAAACGTGAAGATTTTGAGAAGCACAGCCGTAATACCTGCCGCCATTAGGGGACCGACCGGTATTCCGCGCATAAAAACGATGCCGATAATAGAGCCGATCACAAGCCCCACGATAAGCTGAGGGTCTATTTTGAGCAGATCGAGTCCCTTTCCGTTCATATAAGTAGCGATGGCGCCGCCGGATAAAGCGAGAATACCGGGCCAGGTCGTAAAGACGGTCAAGACGTCCTTGTAGGAGATCCGTTCGCTTGCAAACGGCACCAGAACCCCCATCGTCAGAAAAAGCAGACCGAGCTCAAGACCCCTGCGCTCAATTGCGGGCAGAAAGCGGTCAAGGTTGATCAGCTTGACGACCAGCAGAATACATGCGGCCGTTGTGATGATGGGGGAACGGCCGATCATTCCGACTATGATGAGAATAACGAGCAGCAAATCTCCGTTCATTTTCATGCCCCTTGTACCAGTCTTTCTTCATTGTATGAAGAGTTGGACGGGTTTTAGAACGGCATAGGCTGATGCTCGGACAGCGGGACCAGTACGTTTCCGGTGAGCACCGGGACCAGTCGGCTCGTGTCAGCGCGGGCAGAGTACTCCAAATCTGCCCGGAAGCCAAGGCCGGAAAGCCGTCTGCCGTTATCGGAGTCCGTCAAGGCTTCGGCCAGTTGTCCGGCATGCCGCGTGTAGCAGGCCGCCATGGCTCTGCTGAAGTCGCAGATGCTCAGAGAGCTGCCGCTGCCGGATGAGAGCAGATGCGATACGATCTGGCCGGCGCATAGCCCATCCTCGAGGCAGAAAGCGCCCCGGGTGCCCGCGCACAGAATGACCGCGTCCCGCTGCCAATCCAGGACCGCCTGGGCGCAGGCGGCTCCGTTGAGCAAAGAGGCGGCCGCTACGTGACTGGCTTGCGAAGCTTTCTGCAGCGCGCGGGTTCCGTTCGTGGTCGTCAGGATGACGCGTCTTCCTTCCACGGCAGCGGGAGTATATTCGAGCGGTGAATTGCCCAGATCAAAGCCTGCGATACGCTCGCATCCCCGCTCGCCGCCAAGCACATCCCCCTGTGTATGAAGCTCCAGAGCCTCTTCAACGGTTTCCACCGGAACTACACAGCTGCTGCCGCTGCCGAGTGCAGCCAGGATCGTCGTGGTCGCTCGGAGTACATCAATAACCAGAACGGTTTTGCCGGCAAGATCTTCCGGGTGCACCGCAGTAAGAAAAGGAATGACGTCAATCCGCATGAACTTCGAACCCTTCGCCCTGGATTAACTTGCAAGGATCACACGGATCTCCCAAATGGAAGGTATCCGAGCGCAGCCCCCTCCGCAGCGCCTCCAGAGAAATGATGTCGGCAGGGGCAACATTGCCCAGATGGACACCCGGTCCGAGGATTTCCAGCAGGCGGATCTGCTGGTTCTTAAGCGGAGCCTCCCATAGAAGGACTTCGGGTCCCGGAACCTTCTTCAGCACATGCAGAAGCTCTTGATCCTTGCAGGATCCCTCTTCGTCGAAGATGCCGACACCGACGCCGGATTCTCTCGCTTCGATGGTTACCAGCTCCGCGCCCATCCCGATATCCCCGCTTATCGTCGCTACAAGTTCATCGACTTCAACAGACGAACCCCAGCACTTTTTACCGTATTCCGTAACGACTTTCAAGCCTGCCTGAATCCCTCGGACAATAAGTTCGCTTCGCTGGGTACGATCCATCTCGATGGTGCCGTCAGAAATTTCGACACAAGTAAATCCGAGAGAGGTGACCGTGTCGAAAAAAGAAGAAACAAGTCCGCTGCGCACAGCAACTTCGAGAAAGGTGCCTCCCGGATAAATATCAATGCCATATTCCTTCGCCATTTCAATCTTTCGCCGGAGCATCTCCCCCGGATAGAGGGCCGAGGTCCCGAATCCTAACTTAATATAATCTACATGTTCTCCCGCCGACTGAAGCAGGTCCTCGTAAGCATGGAGCCCGAGGCCTTTGTCCATCACCATGGTTTTTCCAAGAGTTCTCGGCTTGGCCTGACGAATTCTCGTCGGATCGGCGAGAGTCGGATGCCACTTTTTGCAAGAAGTTCCTTCCATGTCGTTTCACCTCGATGTTGTTCCCCGATGGGGTAAACTTCGTGTTCATCTTATGCGCTCATACAGGGGTATGTGCGGAGTATGCCTAAAAACAGACAGGCCCGCATATGGTGAATCAACAGGCGATTTTTGAGGGAAGCGGGGCTTAGATCGCGGGATGAATGTAAAGAGGTGATGATCACATGTTGAATAAAATTGTTCTTACTATGGCGTCCCTGCGCTTATTTTCCGGCACTCTGGAAATTGCGGCCGCTCTTCTTATGCTGCGTTTTAATCAGATCGAGAAGGCGCTGCTCGTGAACACGGGGCTTGCCTTGGCGGGGCCGCTTATCTTGTTGTCTACAACTACGATTGGATTAGTCGGCATTGCAGAGAAGCTTTCCTTTGGCAAAATGCTGTGGGTAGTGGCCGGAGTCAGCTGTATTTTTATAGGGATTTTGAAGAAATAAGGCGCATAATCGGGCAGGCTGGGCATACATATGGTTGTAGAAGACAGGACAACCCGGAGGAACGCTTATGCTGGACAACGTATTGATTCATCTGCCTGCTGCCGTACGAGCCGCTGTTGCTTCGCTCCCGGCATCCCTGCTCCATGTTGTGGAAGAAATCAGGATAAGGGAAGAGCGGCCGCTCGAAATCGTGTACGACAAGGGCTGCGCGTTTGTTACCCGGGATGGCAGGCAGACGGCTGTAGCGGACGATGCTTACAGGCCGACTCACGAGGAATGCAGAGGATTGCTGGAACTGTTGACCCGTCATTCGTTCTATTCGTTTGAGGAAGAGCTGAAAAGAGGGTATATTACGATGCCCGGCGGCCACCGGGTCGGCTTAGCCGGACAGGTGGTGCTTGAAGGCGGACAAGTTAAGCATATCCGGGAAGTCAGCTCCTTCAATATCCGAATCGCCCGGGAGCTGAAAGGGGCAGGAAGCCCGCTGCTTCCGTACCTGATTCATACAGAATCAGGATGTGTGCACCATACGCTCGTTGTATCGCCGCCGCAGCAGGGCAAAACTACTTTGATCCGCGATTTGGCCCGGCTTATCAGCAGCGGGGAAGGGATTTCTTCTGTTACCGGAGGGATCGGCTATAAAGTCGGGGTTGTGGATGAGAGGTCGGAGATAGCGGCTGCCGTCAAAGGCGTGCCGAAGTTTGACCTCGGACCCCGGACCGATGTGCTGGATGCCTGTCCGAAGGCCGAGGGAATGATGATGATGATCCGCTCTATGTCGCCGGAGGTATTGATCGTGGATGAGATCGGCCGTCCGGAAGACGCGGAAGCCATCCATGAGGCCGTTCATGCGGGCATTCGGATTATTGCTACGGCCCACGGGCGTGATTTGGCCGATATCCGCAAGCGTCCCGTGCTGCGCGGCCTCTTGGCGGACGGTGTATTCGGGCGCTGTACCGTGCTAGGCCGCTCCGGCGGCGGGCAGCGCAACATGCAGGTCTATGATGCCGCCGGCAAGCTGATGGCCGCACTTAGTCCGCCCAGCCTCAGCGCGGCGTCAAGCGAGCGGAGAGAGCTTGGCGGCAGGGCGGCCATGGGCAGCCGGGGGCTTGTGCCTCCGCAGGGCAAGCGATGAAGAGGAGCTGCCGCAGAAGGAGAACAAGAACATACGCTGCGGGGTATCCAGGCGGTTCACGCGCTGCGCTAAGCTGTTTCCGTGCGCTGTACTAAGCTGAATCCGCAGTGCATTATCACAACACCCCTTTAGCATGCTGCCGGGGACGAGGAGGAGTTCCGATGTGGGTCAAATTGGCGGGAGCAGCCCTCGTGCTGGCGGCGGGAGCTGGCTTCGGCTTTGCCAGAGCGCGGAGTTACCGCCGCCGTCCGCAGCAAATCCGAAGCATGATCCAAGCGCTTCAGCGGCTTGAGACGGAAATCGTGTACGGCGCTACACCCCTTCCGGAAGCGTTTCGTACACTCAGCCGGCAATCGGCCGAACCGTTCTGCGGCATGTTCCGCCAAGCGGCAGAGCGCCTGTCGGAGCCGAAAGATGACACGCTCAGCACCATCTGGAGCGAAGCGGTGCAGGGTGGCTGGCGGCGTTCGTCCATGAAGCCTGCCGAAATGCAGATTGTCCTCCGGCTCGGACAGACGCTGGGCTTAAGCGACCGTACCGATCAGGCGAAGCACCTGCGCTTGTCGGTCCTGCAGCTGCAGGCGGAGGAAACGAATGCGGCGGAAGAACAGAAGCGCTATGAAGCGATGTGGAGAAGCTTGGGTGTGCTGGTCGGAGCATTGATCGTCATTTTGATGTATTAAGTGGGGTGCCTAGCATGAACGTAGATGTCAATGCCATTTTTCAGATCGCCGGCATCGGAATTATTATCGCGATGATCCATACGGTTCTGAAGCAGATGGGAAAAGAAGACATGGCGCATTGGGTGACGGTCATTGGTTTCGTCGTTGTTCTCTTTATGGTGGTGAGGCTGCTGGATACCCTGTTCCAGGAAATCAAAACGATCTTTCTGTTCCAGTAGGGGGCCGCTGCCGTGGAGATCATTCAGATCGTTGGGCTGGGTCTAATCGCCACCGTCCTCATTCTCATTATCAAAGAGCAGAAACCGATGTTTGCCTTCCTGCTGGCGGCGTTTACAGGCATTCTCATCTTTCTTTTTCTGGTGGGTAAAATTGCTTCCGTTATTGAAGTGCTGGAAAATCTGGCTCAGCGATCGGGAGTAAATATGATTTTTCTGAAAACGATTCTCAAGATCATCGGCATTGCCTATATCGCTGAATTCGGCGCTCAAATCGTCCGCGATGCAGGCCAGGAATCGGTTGCTTCCAAGATTGAATTAGCCGGTAAAATTCTTATTATGGTAATGGCTATTCCCATTATTACCGTCATCATTGAAACAGTGGTCAAGCTTATTCCCGGATAAAAAAGTGGACAGGCAGCCGGAACACCCTCGGACACTTGGACTGGACAGGAGTGGAACACATTGACGCAGCAGCTATCGCACCGGAATTGGACGACGCTCGTACTTATATCCGCACTCTTCGTCAGCTTCCTCGGACAGATCTGGGCGCAGAACCCGCTGGATAGTCTAATGCAGCAGCAGGCCGGCAATCTCGATACGAATTCAGTCGAAACGTTCTGGAACAAGCTGATCAAGGATTACGGAGGGTATTTCCCGGAAAACAGGCCGCCCAGCTTTGCCGACCTGCTCTCAGGTGCGAAATCCCTCGACATGACGGGGATTCTGAAAGGTGCCCTGCGCTATTTCTTTCATGAGATTGTCGTCAACGGCAAGCTGCTTGTGTCTATCGTCATTCTGACGGTATTCTCCATGCTGCTGGAGACGCTGCAAAGCTCCTTTGAACGCAATAACGTAAGTAAAGTCGCATTTATCATTTCGTATCTCGTTCTGCTGATTATTGCCGTCAACAGTTTTCAGGTTGCCATTGATTATGCCAAATCGGCTATATCTTCGATGATTCATTTTATGATTGCGCTCATGCCGCTGCTGCTTTCCCTGCTGGCTTCGACGGGGGGGATCACCTCTGTAGCTGTGCTGCACCCGCTGATCGTATTTATGATCCATGCGGTGGGTACGGTTATTTACCTGTTCGTGTTTCCTCTTCTGTTTATTTCGGCTGTTCTGCATATCGTCAGCTCCATGTCGGACAAGTATAAAGTGACCCAACTGGCGAATCTGCTTCAGAAAATCAGTCTGGGAGTGCTTGGCGTGTTCCTGACCGTATTTCTGGGTGTGATTTCCGTGCAGGGAAGTATGGGAGCCATAACGGACGGCGTAACGCTGCGAACCGCCAAGTATATTGCGGGGAACTTCGTCCCGGTTGTGGGCCGGTTGTTCTCGGATGCAACGGAGACCGTGCTGGGCGCTTCACTGCTGGTCAAGAATGCGGTAGGCCTAGTCGGTGTGGTGATCGTCATTGTGCTCTGCGCTTTTCCGGCAATCAAAATTTTGGCGCTGGCGCTAATCTATCATGTCTGCGCTGCGGTTATGCAGCCTCTGGGCAACAGCCCGATTATCGGGTGCCTGGCCACGATCGGCAAGAGCATGATCTACGTCTTTGCATCGCTGGCAGCGGTTGGGCTGATGTTCTTCCTGGCTTTGACGATTATGATCGCGGCAGGCAATATGGCGGTTATGGTGCGTTAATGGATAACTTTCAAAAAAAATCGGCATATTTGTCTCCGAAAGCAAATATATACAAGCATAGGCGAACAAGCTCAGACAGCCCGAAGGGATCACAGAGGCTGTTCGCCTGGAAGGAGGCTTCTGCCGTGGACTGGCTGAGCGGCTGGCTCAAGACGGTCGTCGCGCTCATACTTCTCGCGACGTTTATCGAACTGATGCTCCCGACGAGCAAAATGCAGCGTTACGTAAGGACGGCGATGAGCCTGTTCATTCTCCTGACGCTGCTGTCCCCCGTGCTGGAAATAACCCGCAAAGGATGGGATCCCGGCAAGCTGCTTGCCGCTGCGCAGCTGGAGCAGAATCAGCAGGGGCTCCGGGCGGCAGGGGCGGGCGGGTCATCCGGACTTAAGTCCGTCAGCCCGCCTGCCGAGCCGGCCTCCCTGGAAGCGGTCCTGCAGCAGTCGGACCGGTTGAAGGCGGAGAATCAGCGGCAGGCACAGCGCCTGCTGGAGGAAGATCTTGCTGCAGGGATGAAACAAGAGCTGCAGCAGCAGACGGTCTATCCCATCCGGGAGCTGCGGGTCACGACAGAACTTGGCGGCAAGGCGAATCCTTCCGTCACCCGCGTGCAGATCGTGCTGGATGAACCGGATTCGCCTGCCGGCAGCCCGTCCCCCAGTTCGGGCGGTTCCGGCACTGCGGCGGCGGATGCAGGCGGCAATGGCGCAGGAAGTACCGGCGCCGGCGATTTGCCGCAGACCGGCCCAATCGCGCAGATCGAGCCGGTCGCACCTGTGGCGCGGGTGGAGATTTCCACCGAGCCTATAGGGGGGACCGCTTCGGGCGGGCCGGCAGACCCGGCAGAAGCATCCGCAGCTGCGGGCAGGCTTACCGCAGCGCAGCAAGAAGCGTCAGCCCGGCTGGTTAAAGCTATTCAGCTCGGCTGGCAGGTAGACCCCACTCACATTTCGGTGCAATGGACGAAGGAGCGAACGAAGCTTTAGAACTACCAGAATATGCGGCAGGGAGCGATGGTGAGGTGAGCGGATGGGCTTTTGGAAGCAGTGGAAAAGCAAACTATTCGGGGCAGGCGAGGATGGCAAACGTTCCAGTTCCTTACTATGGATTATACTGCTTGGTCTGGTCGGTGCCGCCCTGATGATTATGAGCTCGTTTCTGAACTTTAAAGAAATCGATCCTGCAGGTGACAGCAGGGCCTCTCCGGCTACGCAGCCGAGCAGCGAGACATTCATGGGTGGAGCGGCCAAGGAGAAGACTCCTTTCCGGGATTATGAGCTGGCTTACGAATCCCGGCTCCGGGACATTCTCCGTAAAATAGTCGGTGTAGGCGATGTGGAAGTACTCGTTACGATCGAATCCACCGAAGAAATCGTCGTCGAGAAAGATACGAAAGATTCGGAGCAGGTAACGACGGAAAAAGACACCAATGGAGCCTCGCGTAATATTTCGCAGATCACTAAAGAAGGCAAAGTGGTTCTGTATCAGGTGTCCAGTGACCAGCAGCCGCTTGTGGTCAAGACGATTAAACCCAAGGTCAGCGGTGTACTTGTCGTAGCCAAGGGGGTCGAAGACATGACAGTCAAGAAAATGATGACAGAAGCCGTTGCCCGAGGGATTGATGTACCGGTTCACCGCATTTCTGTCCTTCCGCGAAAGCAGGCAGAATAGCAGCAAATTGTTCGTTCATCCACCATTATCCGCAAGGAGGAATATCAAATGAATGCCAAAAGACAAACAATTTGGCTCGTTTCCATGCTGAGCCTGATGGTCGTACTTTCCGCTTATTACCTTTTTACAGAAGATGTAGACAAAATGGATTTGGCCTCTAATGCGCCCAAAACAGAAGAGGTTAAAATCGATTTGAGTCAGGTCTCGCCGGATCAGGCCGCAGCCATGCAAACCGGCAAAACGACCGCTGCCGATGCTAAAACGGGCGACAAGGCTGCGGATGCGGCCAAGACGGACCCCGCAAAATCGGCCGATGCCAAAGCCGCTGACCCCAAAGCTGCGGATCCCAAAGCCGCAGATCCGAAATCAGCAGAGAAAACGCCGGCCGATAAATCTGCGGCAGCCAAAGATGGCAAAGAAGAAGCGGCACCGGTATCGGCTGACGCGAAGGTATTGCAGCAAATGCAAGCCAGCAGCAAGTCCGGCCGCGATTACTTGACGAAGCTCCAGCTTGAGCGCAACGATCAGCTGGCTGCACAAACGGAGAAACTGCTGACGACCATTACAGATAATAAACAGTCGGCCGAAGCGGTCAGCAAGGCGCAGCAGCAGCTCCAGCAGATTGAAGATACAGTAACACGCGTCACGAATGTCGAGGATGTGTTGTCTAAAGACTACCCGAATGCGGTGCTGACTCAGGAAGGAAGCAAATGGAAAGTGACCGTTCAGGCCGAGAAGCTGGAAAAAAGCCAGGCTGTATCGATCGTAGAAACCGTGATGAAAGAACTGAACGTAGGACCCGAAGTTGCCGTTCAATACATTAAGTAACTGTAAAAAATTTGAAAATTTATAAATTACCTGACAAGTAAAGAGGATTTATGCGGTAGCAAATCGAATAAGGAATAAAGATCAGTGGAAAAGAGTCCGGATAACTGGACTCTTTCCATTTCTTGAGGTTGTGATATAATACATACGTCGTATTACGGCATCGGTTCACCATTTTTGAAGGAGTGACATGGATGTTCAAGCTGAGCGAAATTAAAGAATTGATGAAACTAATGGACCAGACGTCCCTGCAGGAACTCGAAATCGAGAATGAGGGTTCGCGTCTCCTTATACGCAAACCCAACAAAACCGAGTCCGTGGTTGTGACAAGTGCACCGCTGCAGCAGACATACGCGCCGGTTAACCCCCAGACAGCTGCATCTGCACTATCTGTACAGGCGTCTGCAACGGTTGGTTCGAATGTGGACGAGCAGAAGGAATCGGATTCCGGATTACATAAAATCGTGTCACCTATGGTCGGAACATTCTACGAAGCAGCATCCCCCGGATCCGCCCCGTTTGTGTCCAAAGGATCTAAAGTCAGCGACAAGACCGCTGTGTGCATTATCGAAGCGATGAAGCTGATGAATGAAATTGAGGCGGAAATAAAAGGTGAGATCGTCGAAGTTCTGGTTCAGAACGGCCAGTTAGTGGAATACGGCCAGCCTCTGTTCTTGGTGAAGCCGGAGTGATTGAACGGAGGGAAGTTATGCGTTTTCAGAAAGTCTTAATTGCTAACCGTGGTGAAATTGCTGTGCGCATTATCCGTGCCTGCCGTGAACTCGGCATTCAGTCCATTGCCGTGTATTCGGAAGCCGACCGTGATGCGCTGCATGTAAGAATGGCAGACGAAGCGTACTGCATCGGACCGACAGCATCCAAAGACAGCTATCTTAATTTTACAAATATTATGAGCGTGGCTACACTTACGGATGCAGATGCCATCCATCCCGGTTATGGCTTCCTTGCAGAGAATGCCGATTTTGCCGAGATTTGTGAAAGCTGCAATATTACCTTTATCGGTCCTTCTCCGGAAGCCATTACGAGAATGGGGGACAAGGCCGTCGCCAAGCAGACCATGAAAGACGCGGGCGTACCGGTTATTCCGGGTTCCGACGGTCTGATTGAAGATCTGGAAGACGCAATCCGTCTTGGACGTGAAATCGGTTATCCGGTCATTATCAAGGCTACTGCAGGCGGAGGCGGTAAAGGCATCCGTATTGCGGAGAGCGAGGACATGCTTGTCCAGCACATCACCACTGCCCAGCAGGAAGCGGAACTCAACTTCGGTAATTCCGGCGTCTACCTGGAGAAATACTTAACGGGCATGAAACATGTCGAGATTCAAATCATTGCGGACAAGCATGGCAATGCCGTTCACCTCGGTGAACGCGATTGTTCCGTGCAGCGCCGGAGACAGAAGCTTGTGGAAGAAGCTCCATGCCCGACCCTCTCTCCGGAAACCCGCCAGGCTATGGGAGATGCGGCTGTCCGCGCCGCCAAGGCTGTTAATTACTCCGGAGCAGGTACACTGGAGTTTCTGCTCGGACCGGACGGGAATTTCTACTTTATGGAAATGAACACCCGGATTCAAGTGGAACACCCGGTGACCGAGTACGTAACGGGTGTCGACCTGATCAAAGAAATGATCCGCGCGGCCGAAGGCCATCCGCTGCCGTTTACGCAGGAAGATATTCAGATCAACGGATGGGCCATCGAATGCCGGATCAATGCAGAGGACTCCGAGCGGAATTTTATGCCTTCACCGGGCCGCGTTGACTTTTATCTGCCTCCGGGCGGAATTGGTGTCCGTGTAGACAGCGCCGCTTATCCGGGCTACGTCATTCCTCCGCATTATGACTCCATGATCGCCAAACTGATCGTTTGGGGAGCGACTCGTGAAGAAGCCGTTAACCGTATGAAACGCGCGCTTGCCGAATTTGCAATCGATGGTGTTCATACGACGATACCGTTTCATTTGAAACTTCTTAATCATCGTAAATTCCTTAGCGGGGATTTCGATATTAAGTTCCTCGAAGAACATGACGTGAACGATCCGGAGTCCTAGACCCGGATTCGTTGTCATAAATTTGGCGGAATGGTATAGTATTTAATTAATGGGCTTATCCCAAACGTGCAGGAGGTGTGCATAAGAATGACGATGATTGCAGCGGATTATGAGAAGACAGATATGGGCACCATTCAAATTGCGCCGGAAGTAATTGAAGTGATCGCAGGTCTTGCGACAGTTGAGGTTGAAGGTGTTGCGGGCATGAGCGGCGGTTTTGTTAACGGCATCACCGAACTCTTGGGCCGCAAAAATTTTGCCAAAGGCATTAAGGTTGAAGTAGGCCAGCGTGAAGCGGCTATCGATGTTTCAATCGTAATGGAATTTGGCCACCGCATTCCCGAAGTGGCAGGCAAGATCCAACAGAACGTCAAGCAGGCAATCGAATCCATGACGGGTCTGAGCGTAGTGGAAGTGAACGTTCACATTCACGATGTCCAGTTCAAAGCGGCAGAGAAGCCTGTAGAAGAAGAAACAGCGGTAAACCGTGTCAAATAATAAATAGCAGCGGCTACATCTAACCCCCAACCGCGAAGGACGGGGGTTCCTCACTTATTTCGGAAGGAGCCAACAGCTGTGGTCAAAATACTAGACAGACTCCTGTTATTTCTATACAGCCTCGTAATATTGCTTATATCCGCCATTGCCGTACTCGCAGCCTTCCAGCTCATTCCGGTAAGAACGACCGAATACTACCTGGGGTATGTGTTCGACAGAGGGTTTACCTGGGAGAAAGTCGCTGTTATCACAGGCGGCATTCTTATTTTCCTGCTCAGCCTCCGGTTTTTCTATATATCGGTACGCAGGAGCCGCACACAAGCCTCTTCGATCGACCAGAGATCCGAGATTGGCGATATTCGTATTTCCGTGGAAACCGTTGAGAACTTATCTTTAAAAGCGGCCGGCAGAACACGCGGTGTCCGCGACTTGCGCGCAAGGGTTAAAGTGAGTGAAGCCGGGCTTGACATAAACATCCGCACGGTGGTAGACGGGGAAAGCTCTATTCCGGAAATTACCGAAGAAATGCAGAACGCCGTCAAGAGCCATGTGGAAGAAATTACGGGCATCCCCGTTGCGCATGTATCGGTTTATGTGGCGAATATCGTTCAAAGCGCCCCCACGTTTAAAAGCCGGGTAGAATAGAGGTGAACCTGCACATGTTAAAACGATTATGGCAGGAACATCCGGGAACGATTGCTGGCGCAGCGGGCGGTCTGCTGCTCGGTCTGGTGTACCTGATCGCCGGATTCTGGGACATGCTGATTTTTGCATTTATCGTGTTTTTGGGATATTATATCGGCAAAAAGCTGGATCAAGGAGAGGATCTTCTTCTTCCTTTTCAGACCCTCTGGCAATTCCTTTCGCAAAAATGGAGAATGTTTCGATGAAATCCTTGGTTCATCCTTGGATTTTTTTGTTTGGGTTGGATTTAAAATGACGTATACTAGACGTATGTGAAATGACTAGCGGTTTTTAAGATTTGGGAGGATTACAGGTATGAGGCGTAGAGTAGCCAGAGAAATTGCATTACAGAGTTTGTACCAGATCGACATGAATGGTGTTTCGGCTCACGAGGCTGTGGAAGTGGCCGTGCACGAAGCAGAGAATGAGAATGAAGCGCAGGTTGACGGCAAGGAGAAAATTATGCCGGAATATATCCGTGAGCTGGTAACTGGAACGCTAAACAACCGTGATCGTATTGATCAGCTGCTTTCCGGATATCTCAAAGGCTGGCAGATAGACCGACTGTCCCGTGTGGATCGGGAAGTTCTTAGACTGGCTGCTTTTGAAATGCTGTTCCAGGAAGATGTGCCGCCCAAAGTTGTCGTAAACGAAGCGATTGATCTGGCCAAGCATTTCGGCACGGATGATTCAGGCAAGTTCGTTAACGGGGTATTGGGTAAGATGATCAAAGATGCGGATGCGCTTAGAGATGAAGTCCGCAAGGGTAAAGAATAACAGAGATACCAATGGGGTAGATGAGAGGAGAACCGTCATGGCAGCAGAAGTGATTAACGGCAAAGAGATCGTAAGTTCGATTCGCGGAGAGATCAAGCAAGAAGTGGCGGAGCTTATTTCGAGCGGGACAACGCCGGGTCTGGTCGTCATTATTGTCGGAGACGATCAGGCTTCGCATGTTTACGTCAATAACAAGGAAAAGGCTTGCGCGCAGGTCGGAATTAAGTCTCATGTCCATCGTCTTCCGGCAGATACGTCTCAAGAGAAGTTAGTGAAGCTGATCCACAAGTACAATGAAAATCCGGAGTTTCACGGGATTCTGGTTCAATCTCCACTGCCTAAACATATTAACGAAGAGCAGGTTGTGGACGAAATCACCCCGGGTAAAGACGTGGACTGTTTTCACCCCGTTAACGTAGGGAATCTCATGATCGGCAAAGAAGGAATGCTCCCGTGCACTCCCGCCGGAGTTATGGAAGTATTGAAAAGGATTGGCGTCTCCCCTGCAGGCAAGCATGCCGTAGTAGTCGGACGGAGCAACATTGTCGGCAAGCCTATGGCTATGCTGCTGCTCCGCGAGCATGCAACGGTGACGATCTGTCATTCACGTACACCTAATTTGCAGGACATTACCCGGCAGGCGGATATCCTGGTTGCCGCAGTGGGTAAAGCGAATGTTATCGAAGATAAGCACGTGAAACCGGGTGCTGTCGTCATTGACGTGGGCATGAACCGTAATGCCGAAGGCAAGCTGTGCGGTGACGTTGATTTTGATGCGGTCAAAGACATCGCAGGCTATATCACGCCGGTTCCCGGCTGCGTAGGTCCGATGACGATCACCATGCTGCTCAAGAACACGCTGAGTTCCGCTCGCCGTGCGTCGCTATCAGGTACGGCAGCGGGCCTGTAGAGCGATGAGTGAGCGCGCGGTTCTATCGATTAAGGATCTCAACCGTTACATCAAAATGAAGCTCGAAGGCGACAACCGGCTTCAGGATGTATGGGTACGCGGCGAGATCTCCAACTTTACCCATCACTCCAGCGGGCATATGTATTTTACGCTGAAAGATAAAGACAGCCGGCTGAAAAGCATTATGTTCGCTTCCTATAACCAGCGGCTGCCTTTCCGGCCCAAGGAAGGGACTATGGTTATCGCCAGAGGCAATGTGTCTGTCTATGAACGGGACGGGCAGTACCAGTTCTACGTCACGCAAATGCAGCCGGACGGCATCGGCGGCCTCTATCTGGCCTTCGAGCAGCTCAAAAAGAAGCTCGAAGAGGAAGGGCTCTTCCGCGTCGAGCGGAAGAAGTCAATCCCGCGGATGCCCAAAGCGGTCGGCGTTGTAACATCGCCGACGGGAGCGGCTGTCCGCGATATTATTATCACCCTGCAGCGCCGCTATCCGAACGTACCGATCCTGCTGTATCCGGTACTTGTTCAAGGCGCGCAGGCGGCCCCTTCCATCGTCAAGGCGATTGAGACGATGAACAGGCTCGGTGAAGTCGACGTCCTGATCGTCGGCCGGGGCGGGGGATCGCTGGAAGAGCTGTGGGCGTTCAACGAAGAAGTCGTTGCACGCTCGATCTTCGCTTCCGCGATCCCGGTCATATCGGCCGTCGGTCACGAGACCGACTTCACCATCGCGGATTTCGTCGCCGATCTCCGTGCGGCGACGCCGACCGCTGCAGCAGAGCTGGCGGTGCCTCACCATCTGGAGCTGAAGCAGCAGATGGCTCATCTCCGCCAGCGTCTGCACCAGGGTCTCTTGCAGCAGCTGCAGCGGCGTCAGGACCGGCTGGAGCGGCTCCGCCGTTCGCCGTACCTGACCAATCCGCACCGCCAGCTGCTGCAGCACCCCGCCCAGCGGCTGGACCGGCTGGGCGAGCAGCTGAACTTCCGGATGCGGCAGCAGCTCACACGGGCCAACGACCGTCGCATGCGGCTTGAACGGACTCTGTCGGGTTTCAATCCGCAGGAGCAGGTCCGGTTCGCCCGCAGTCGTACAGAGGGCTCGCAGAAGGCGCTGACGCTTGCTATGCAGAGTATCGCGCGCGGCCGCAAGCAGCAGTTGATGTCTACACTTCGGCATCTCGATGCACTCAGTCCGCTGAAAGTGATGCAGCGCGGATATAGTCTTGTGTATGATGAACAAGAGAAACGGCTTGTCAATTCAATCGAGCAGGTACAACTCGGCGATATGGTAAGCGTGCAGTTGACGGATGGCCGGTTGAGTTGTCATGTCTGGGCAATGGAGGAGAAAAAGGATGGCTAACGAAACGAATCCGCAGGAAGAAGCTATACTGAGTTTCGAAGAAGCGATGGACAAGCTTGAAGGAATTGTAGCCAAGCTCGAGAGTGGCGACGTTCCGCTGGAGAAAGCCATCGAACTGTATCAGGAAGGCATGAAACTGTCCCATTTGTGCGGACAAAAGCTGGAGATCGTCGAGAAAAAAATCGAAATGCTCGTGGAAAACGAAGCCGGCCTCTCAAAGAAGCCCTTCGGAGCGAACATCGTCGAGGATAAAGGGGAATCTCTTTGAACACCGACATGAACATCCATGAATATATTGCCCATTATGCTAAGGAAGTCGAAGATGAGCTCAAACGGTTGTTCCCGCAAGAATGGGACATTCCCGGCATTCTCAGGGAATCGGCTCAATATTCCCTTGATGCCGGCGGCAAAAGACTGCGGCCGATCCTTGTATTAGCCGCAGCCGAAGCTTTCGGAGGCCGTATGGAAGCCGCGATGCCTGTAGCCTGCGCGATCGAGATGATACATACGTATTCCCTAATTCATGATGACTTGCCCGCAATGGATAATGACGATTACCGCCGGGGCAAACTAACCAACCACAAAGTATTCGGGGAAGCGATGGCGATTCTTGCTGGCGATGCCTTGCTGACACAAGCTTTTTATACCGCTTCCCAGGCGCGCAGCCTGGGAGTTCCGGCTGAGCAGGTGCTCGCCATCCTATCCGAAATGGCCGAATATTCGGGTGCGCGCGGCATGGTCGGCGGGCAAGTAGCCGACATGCAGGCGGAGCAGGGTGCCACGGATTTGAACGGACTTGAATATATTCATCTTCATAAGACGAGTGATCTGATTATTTTCTCGCTGCGGGCGGGAGGAAGAGTGGCCGGCGCGGATGAGAAGCAGCTGGAAGCACTCACCCGTTATGGCCGGAGCATTGGTCTGGCCTTCCAAATCCAGGATGACATACTGGATGTAACCGGTACGCTGGAGAAGCTGGGTAAGCCGGCTGGCAGTGATGAGAAACAGCAGAAAGTGACGTATCCTTTCTTTATCGGACTGGATGAATCGATGCAGAGGGTACGTGAATTAACGGATGAGGCTGTGTCCGCCGTGAGCAGCGGTACCGTTTCTAATCCGCAGAGGCTGCTTGAATTGGCTGATTACCTGATGAAGCGGGACCGCTAGATTTGTGTATCCGCCTTTGTTTTATGATATAATGTTTTCATGACAATACACGAACAAATGAACGCATTTCAAACTTTTGTATATTTTTTTCCCTTAGAAAGCGAGGAATTCATGTGCTGCTCGATCATATCAACCAGCCCGACGATTTGAAGAAGCTATCAACAGCAGAACTGGAACAGCTGGCGGTGGAGATTCGGCAATTTCTCGTCGAAAAGCTGTCGGTATCCGGCGGTCACCTTTCTTCCAATCTGGGTATAGTGGAGCTGACCATCGCGCTGCATGCTCTGTATGACAGCCCTCGGGATAAATTTATTTTTGACGTAGGCCATCAGGCGTATGTTCACAAGATTTTGACGGGGCGTAAGGACCGCTTTGACTCTTTGCGTAAGTACAAAGGCATGTGCGGCTTTATCAAACGGGCGGAAAGCGAGCATGATGTATGGGAAGCGGGTCACAGCAGCACCTCGTTATCTGCAGCGATGGGGATGGCCATGGCCCGTGATCTTAACGGTGAAGATAACCGCGTGTTTGCGGTGATCGGCGACGGTGCTATGACCGGAGGTATGGCTCTTGAGGCTATGAATCATATTGGCCATGAGAAGAAGAATCTGACCGTTATTCTGAATGACAATGAAATGTCTATTGCTCCTAACGTAGGAGCACTTCATAATTATTTGAGCAAGATCCGTTCGGATAAGCATTACCGTAAAGCCAAAGAAGAAGTGGAACTACTCCTTAAGAAAATCCCGGCTATTGGAGGCACTCTGGCCAAAACGGCAGAGAAAGTCAAAGACAGTCTGAAATATTTGCTGGTTTCGGGTGTCTGGTTTGAAGAGCTCGGATTCAACTATATAGGCCCTATCGACGGACATAACCTGCCTCTGCTTCTGGAGACCCTCAAGCAGTCCGAGAAGATCCAAGGTCCAGTCCTGATTCATGTGATTACGACCAAAGGTAAAGGGTACTCCCCGGCAGAATTGGATTCTCATAAGTGGCATGGGGCAAGTCCTTATAAGATTGAGTCCGGACAATTCCTCAAAGCTGTCGGGAACCCTATGTATACGAATGTCTTCGGGAGCACATTGATTGAGCTGGCTGAGAAGGACAAGCGCATCGTAGCCGTTACACCGGCTATGCCGGGCGGTTCAGGTCTAATGGACTTTGCCGCGAGATTCCCGGACCGGATGATCGATGTCGGAATTGCCGAACAGCATGCCGCAACCTTGTGCGCCGGAATGGCTTCCGAAGGAATAAAGCCGGTATTCGCCGTGTATTCGACCTTCCTGCAAAGGGCTTACGATCAAGTCGTACACGATATCTGCCGGCCGAATCTGAACGTGATGTTCGCCATCGACCGGGCCGGATTTGTCGGTCCGGACGGAGAGACGCATCAGGGTGTCTATGATATTTCTTTCCTGCGCAGTCTTCCCAACATGGTTCTGATGATGCCTAAGGATGAGAATGAGCTGCGCCGAATGATGGTGACCGGCATTGAGTATAACGACGGTCCTATCGCTGTCCGTTATGCACGGATTAACGGATTAGGCGTAGAGCTGGATGAGCATCCGGAGCCGATCGAGATCGGCACGTGGGAAACGCTGACCGAAGGCGACACGATGGCTGTACTGGCCGTGGGCCCGATGAATCAGGTTGCTCTTGAAGCCGCGGAGGCCATAAAGAAGGAAGGCATTAATCTGCGCGTGATCAACGCCCGGTTCATTAAACCGCTGGATGAGGCGATGCTGCTTCAATTGGCCAAGGAACACATGCCGATCATTACGATGGAAGAAGGTGCTGAAATGGGCGGCTTCGGCAGCAGTGTCCTGGAATTCTATGCCCGTCAGGGAATTGATGGCATGCGCATCCGCGTTATGGGTGTTCAGGATTATTTTGTGGAGCACGGTTCCATCAAGGAACAGCGGCAGGAAGTCGGCTTAACGGCTGAACATTTGGCTACCCAGGTGAAATCTCTTCTGCCCCGCAAACGCCAGCATGCTTAATACGCCATGCAAGGTCTTAAACATTTGATACTAACAATCCGCTCGATGAAACGACGGACCCTACAGGAGTTAACGGATGGCAACAGATAAAGAACGAATTGATGTACTTTTAGTTGAGCATGGATATTTTGAGAGCAGAGAAAAAGCCAAGGCCGCCATTATGGCTGGCCTTGTTTTTGCTGATGAGGAGCCTGTGGACAAAGCAGGGATGAAAATTAGCCGTGCATCTGCCCTTAAGGTAAAAGGAGCCGTACATCCTTATGTGGGCCGCGGCGGCCTCAAACTGGAAAAAGCTTTAAAACATTTCAACCTGGATATTCGAAATGCCGTGATGCTGGATATTGGGGCTTCGACAGGCGGATTTACGGATTGTGCTTTGCAGCACGGCGCGTCCTATGTTTATGCGATCGATGTCGGTTATAACCAGTTAGACTGGTCGTTACGGCAGGACGAGCGTGTTCATGTTATGGAACGGACGAATTTTCGTTATGTAACACCGGAAGTACTGGATGGACCTGCACCTAACTTCGCTAGTATTGATGTCTCCTTCATCTCTCTGCGCATCATTCTCCCGCCACTTAAAGCGCTGCTCGGTACGACAGGGGAAACCGTGGCTCTGATTAAACCCCAATTCGAGGCTGGCCGTGAGAAGGTCGGGAAGTCCGGTGTTATCCGTGATTCTGGCGTACACCAGGAAGTGCTGGAACAGGTGCTTGGTTATGCCAAAGACCTGGGATTTAACTTGAAGGGCCTTACGTATTCACCGATTACAGGGGGCGAAGGCAATATAGAGTTCCTGGCTTACTGGACCTGTAATCCGGATGATCCGGAAACGATTGTGGAGCCTTTTACCCCGCATATCAATCGTGTGGCAGCCGAAGCCAAAGCGCAGTTTGCCAAACCCGATCTAAACCGGCATTCCGGATAGATAGAGATGCCGCGCACCCGGTTCCATATATTCTTAGTCCTCAGCCCAGTATTGGTCTTCTGGCATCAAAAGGATTCCTAGCCTTCATTCGCGAATACGTATGTCGAGGTGATTGCCTATGCAAAACGGGGATGCGTTCATCCTAATCTTGCTCCTGGGACTACTCGCAGCATGGATCGGCATACGTTTTCATAAATGGCTGGTTGAGCCTGACAAGAGTTCTTTATATCGGCCTGTCTATACGGAAGTTCCGGACGACGAGGTTGTTGACCTTCTTCTAGGCGCAGGCTTTGATGTTATTGGCGGCAAGACGAGAATCCCGATCACCATCACCCTTAACCAGAAAGAAGAGCTCTACAGCCGGCTGTTTATTGATTATTTTGCGGAAAAAAATGACAAACTGTATCTCGTCAAGGTAGCGAAGGAACGGAAGCCTCTTGAGATGACAGGAAGCGCGATCCGGGAACGGCTGCTGGCCTATTCTTTATTGGTGCCGGAAGCCGAGGGTGTCCTGTATGTGGATATGAACGGGCGCAAAATCAAACAAATTACGTTTCACATTGAGGTGTTCGAATGAAAGGGCAACGCCACGTCAAGATTCGCGAAATTATTGCGAATAACGAGATCGAAACACAAGACGATCTAGTCGAAGCTCTCCGTACTGCTGGTTTTAATGTGACCCAAGCCACAGTATCCCGGGACATCAAAGAGCTGCATTTAATTAAGGTGCCTTTGGATGATGGCCGCTATAAGTACTCCATGCCGGCGGATCAGCGTTATAACCCCCTGCAGAGACTCAAGCGCGCGCTCAGTGATCACTTTATTAATATTGACTTCACCGATAATCTTGTCGTAATGAAATGTATGCCGGGAACGGCCAATACGATATGCGCTTTAATGGACAATCTGGAATGGAATGAGATCATGGGAACCATCTGTGGGGACGATACCATTCTGATTATTTGCCGTTCCAAGGATGTAAGCAAGAAAGTCGTGGACCAAATTATGTCTTTGATTTGATAGATGCAGTAGATTGAAGTCAAAATTGGTTAATTCGCTCTCATAGAGAAGCGGATACGGGGAGGAACCTATGCTCACAGAACTGTCTATACGTAATTTGGCGGTAATCGAGTACGTTCATATTGGTTTCAAATCAGGTTTTCATGTGCTCACCGGTGAGACGGGAGCCGGTAAATCCATTATTATTGATGCACTTAGTCTGATTGTAGGCGGCAGGGGTTCTTCCGAACTCGTCCGTTATGGCAGTGAGAAGGCGGAAATTGAAGCCGTGTTCGAGGTCGAAGAAGACCACCCCGTGTGGGAAACTTTGACGCAGCTCGGCATTGAGGCCGCTGCCGAAGAACAGCTTCTGATCCGCCGTGAAGTTACGGCAAACGGCAAAAGCTCCAGCCGGATTAACGGCCAGCTTGTCAATTTGACCATGCTCCGCGAAGTGGGCAGATGGCTCGTGAATATTCACGGGCAGCATGAGCATCAATCTCTTCTTAAATCCGATGAGCATATTCACTGGCTCGATACATACGGAGAGAAAGAGATTGCCGCTAGCTTGCAGGCATACCGGGCAAGTTATGACCGTTATACCAAGCTCCGCAAAGAACTGAAGTCTCTAGTCGAGACGAGTAAACAATCTTTGCAGATGTTGGATCTATACCGGTTTCAGGTCGATGAGATAGCAGCCGCTTCCTTGAAGGAAGGGGAAGAGATCGGCCTGGCGGAAGAGAAGAGCAAGCTTGCGAATGCAGAGAAATTGTATAAGAATGTAGCCGCATCTTATGATACCCTGTATGGGAATAACAGCGGACTGGACTCCATCGGGAAGTCCATTGCCCGCATCCAGGATGTAGCCTCCATTGACAAAACGGGGATAGCGCCTCTGCTCGAACAGATGCAGAATGCTTTTTACCAGCTTGAAGATGCGGCTTATCAGCTGCGGGATTACCGGGATGAAGTTGAATTTAATCCGGAGCGTCTGGATGAAATCGAATTGCGACTCGATCTTATTGCTTCGCTGCGGCGCAAATATGGCGATACCATCACAGAAATCCTGGCTTACAGCGATAAAATCAGCGGTGAGCTCGCGACAATCGAGAACAAAGACGAGATTATCCAGAAGCTCCAGGATAAACTGGCTGCCGAAACTTCACAGCTTGCCAAGGCAGCGCTGGATCTCTCGAAGCGGCGCAGCAAAATCGCAGGACGGCTCGCTCAAGAGATTGAGACAGAGCTGAGAGACCTGCATATGGAGCGTACGCAGTTCCGCGTGCAGGTGGCCCATATAGAGGCTGCGAATGCTCAGGCAGGCCTTGCGCTGGATAACGGGAGTGTGAAATTCACCCGCGACGGTATCGATCAGGTGGAATTCCTCATGGCTCCGAATCCCGGGGAGCCCCTGCGGGGGTTGAGCAAGATCGCCTCCGGCGGCGAGCTGTCGCGGATTATGCTGGCGATGAAGAGCATTTTCGCCAGACTGGACCGGATTCCCGTCCTTATATTCGACGAGGTAGACACGGGCGTAAGCGGACGGGCAGCCCAGGCCATCGCCGAGAAACTATCCGTGCTTTCGGTTAGCTGCCAGGTATTCTCCATCACCCATCTTCCGCAGGTAGCTTGTATGGCGGATGTTCACTTTTATATCCATAAGGAAGTCGAAGGGGAACGCACTTATACCCGCGTAACCGATTTAAGCCGCCGCGGCAGAGTCGAAGAACTGGCCCGGATGCTCGGCGGAGTGGAAGTTACGGAAACGACTTTGCATCATGCTCAAGAAATGCTTGCATTGGCAGACGAACAAAAGTCGAGGAACTAACTGAGGTCTCTAGAAGCATTTGCAGTTATAAAACGGATGGCGGGAGGATACCTTAAAGGTACGCAATTGGCGATAGTCAGCTAAATCAGCTTTCGTCAGGGCCAGAAAGCAGAAGGAGCGTGGTCAAGTGAAATCGAATCGCCGGAAAAGATTCATTGGTCTTCTGCTCGTTTTCCTTGTGTGTATCTTTAGTATCTCTTCCCCTTTCCAGAGCTTCGCTTCCTTCCCCGACGAGCTTAGGCTTTTCAGCGGCCAAGGCAAGCAGTTAAGGCTAACCATGCCGGTTAACGCCATGTTAACAGTCAAGGACCCCGATATCGTCAAGGTCAACGGGAACGCCCGGCACTCATTTCAAGTTAATCTGAATGAACCGATTTCCCTCCAGTCGGAGCGGCATGGGTCGACAGAAATGAAACTCAAGCTGTTCGGCGCCATTCCTTTTAAGACGGTAAAAGTTAGCGTAGTCCCCGACCTTAAAGTCATTCCGGGCGGACAAACCATCGGTGTCAAAATTAAATCCTCCGGTATTCTGGTGGTGGGGCATCATCTGGTGTCAGTAGGGGAGAATCAGAAGATCTCTCCGGGTGAGGAATCCAAGGTGCAGGTCGGTGATTTGATCGTATCCATTAACGGCAAACCGTCCTCGGACGTCTCCAAGGTCTCCAGTCTTGTCAATCAAGCCGGACAGAGTAAGAAGCCGCTGGAGCTGACCGTCCAAAGAGGCAGCCAGAAATTCAACCTTTCACTGAAGCCGGCTTACGATGTGATGGATAAGTCTTATCGGCTCGGCTTGTACATCCGCGATTCGGCCGCAGGTGTGGGCACACTTACCTTCTTTGCTCCCAAGCAGAATGTGTACGGCGCTCTGGGCCACGTCATAACGGATATGGATACCCAGACTCCTATTGCGGTGGGAAGCGGCGAAGTGGTGCACTCAAGTGTGACTTCTATTGCCAAAAGCCAGAACGGTGAACCGGGCGAGAAGCATGCCCAAATTTTTAGAGACAGCAAAGTGATTGGAAATATTGAAAAGAACACGTCATTCGGAATTTTCGGTAAAATGGAGGAAGCTCCGGATTATAGTTTATCCCATACGCCTATTCCGGTTGCTTTTGCTGAAGAGGTAAAAGAAGGGCCGGCCCAGATCTACACCGTGGTGAGTGGGCAAAAAGTCGAGAAGTTTGATATCGAGGTCGTCCACGTAACCAAACAGGAGTACCCGGCAACCAAGGGCATGGTCATTAAAGTGACGGACAAACGCCTTCTGGAGAAAACCGGGGGCATTGTGCAGGGGATGAGCGGCAGTCCCATTATACAGAATGGCAAGATGATTGGGGCGGTCACACATGTCTTCGTTAACGATCCGTCAAGCGGCTACGGCTGCTTTATCGAATGGATGCTTCATGACGCAGGCATCGTGTTAAGGCCGGAAACAGACGCAAAGGGACTGAAGGCGAGCTAGCCTTTGGTTCTTCTTTTTTATAGAGAGGATTTGTCGAAAAATGTTGAAATACAAAGATAAAACTCTATTATAGAATATCGGCTGGAAAAAATAAAGAAAATAATTTTTCGACAGGAGGAATTTGATTCGGGGTGTCGAATTTGTAACACAAGGAAAAAGACACTACCCGCTTTTTTAAAATAAAGGAGGCTTTTACGTTGCAGAAGATTCAAGTATTGTTAGCGGACGACAACCGAGAGTTTACACATTTGCTTTCCGAATTTATTAGCGATCAGGAAGACATGGAAATCTCCGGCATTGCCTATAACGGAAATGAAGTGCTCCGTTTTATGGAAAATCCGAAGGATGTACCGGATATTCTCATTCTGGACATCATAATGCCTCACCTGGACGGCCTCGGTGTGCTCGAAAAGCTGCGTGAAATGAACTTGAATCCTGCACCGCGTATCATTATGCTTACGGCTTTCGGTCAGGAGAACATCACTCAGAAAGCTGTGCAGCTTGGAGCCTCTTATTATATTTTGAAACCGTTTGACATGGAAGTTCTGACGAACCGGATTCGCCAGCTGGTCGGCAACCAGCCTGCCGTCACTTCGACCTCTTCGATGAAAGCAAATGTCGTTCAGATGCCGAAGACCAAAAATCTGGATGCCAATATTACGACAATCATACATGAAATCGGCGTTCCTGCGCATATTAAGGGATATCAATATTTGCGCGAAGCGATCACGATGGTGTACAACAACATCGAAATTCTCGGTGCCATCACCAAAACACTGTATCCGGCTATTGCGGAAAAATACAAAACGACGCCGAGCCGAGTCGAACGCGCGATCCGTCACGCGATTGAAGTCGCCTGGACACGCGGCAATATCGACAGCATCTCGTTTATCTTCGGCTACACCGTGAACATTAGCAAATCGAAGCCGACCAACAGCGAGTTTATCGCGATGGTGGCGGATAAGCTGCGGATTGAGCATAAGGTGAGTTGAATGGCGTCACTGCTGTGTTATTCAATGCTTATAGAACGTTTGTTGGTATAAACTAATCAGCCATTGGCTTGGAAATTCCAATAAACTTTTACGTAACATTCCGAAGAACTTTGCTAGTATCCCCCTATTCTTAGCGCTACTTTATCGAGCTGTAGCTAAGCCCATTTTATACGATAAAACTTAACGTTTTAATTGCCCTACTGCCGTATTTCGGTTAGGGCTTTTTTATATCCAAATTATGCTGTTCTAGTGAACCCTATAAGCAGCCTCACGATATACAAGAAGCAGCTCACCAAGTGTTTTCGCCTCCTAAGTACTTTCGTGAAAGATTATGGAAATAGAGAGGGACCGTTCATGGCGAATCCTCTTGTGATAATGGGTTTAGTGTCAGCGCAACTGCCGTGAAAAGAAGATATGAAATGTATCCGAAACGAAATAGTAAAAGTCCTTGCTAAATTAAAGCAAGGACTTTTCAAATTAATCTAATCTAACTGCAATAAAAGAATTAGTTGTCTCCCAATCACCTAACCATGTAAACCAATCTCCGTAAGCAAAAATTTTCAACAATACCTTAAAGTTTCCTTGTGAATATTGATTCAGAATAGGATTTAAGCTGCTTTTAGGTACTTGGTGAGTAACTGAAGAACCTAGTGTTCCACTTGCAACCTTTACCATCTGTGTGTCAGACATTAAGTAAATAGAATAGTAGGCTGCACCAACAGTTGATTTTTCTGCTGTAACAGTAATAGTGTCAGACCCAGCGCCGTAATAAGTAGAATTCGTATAAACTTTTGCCCTGATATTACTTTGTGTCTGCCAGCCAGAATCAGCACCAACCGCCTTAGGTGTAATTAGGCCCTGCGGTGATACATTACTTTGTTCCGCAAGAGCAACCGAGGATAAAGAACTAAGAAGCAATGCAGCTGATAGGAATGAAACAACAGATTTTTTCATTTAATAACCTCCGAATTTTTGGTATGTTTCTCCAGTAGTTTACAATGATGTGATATTTTTATCAATGCATTATTGATTGTGTAAGGAAATTCGTAGAATATAATAATAATATTTGGATAAGAAGTAAGCGTGTGTGACGAGTAATAACCAATATTTTCATATTTCAAGAGTAGTACATGATTGAAAAATAACTACAAGAGGGGAAAGCTATTAAATCTCATAAGTTTACGCCTACCTTAAGTTTGATGGGTTTCTGTTTATTGTTTATTACAATTCTAGTTAATATCAGTTATAGAGTGGCTTCAGACATAGGATTTAAAATACTCTTTTCATCCTTAGCGTAAAAGCTGATTTTTACATACAAAAATAAATAAAGAAAATTATCTCAAGGGCATAAAGAATCTTAGAGTAGGGTTTATTGTAAATATAAGTTATCTTCTAGTGGTTCTGATCCAGCTGTGGTATGTAATAAATAATTGGGAAATAGTAGATATTTAAATCTCTGAAACCATATCCTCATACTTTTGGCAATATGTTTGGCGAGCTCTAAAGAATGGACACATCAAGCCAACGATTTCTGAAAAACAGCAATATAGTTGTAGGTTGCATCATTCTTGTTCTATTTCTTTTCGCCGGATGTCAATTTGTCGTCGCTCCTATATCTTAAGAATGAGAAAAGACTCCCATTTGAAATAAATGAGAGTCTTCTTAGTCTTGTACGGTAAGGTGCCCCGTTGGAATTAATTAGGTGCAGATGGGACCGCTTCAGCCGGTGAAGGGATCGGTGGTATCGATGCAGAGGGTTTAGTTTCAGAGGGCACGGACGAGAGGCTAACGAAAAAGGTAAAAATAAAGGTAAATATAAATAAGCCGAATGAGCCTAGAAACCGTTGTTTACCCGCCCGTTTGTTCTTTTTTAGATATGAGACAACAGCAAGTAACATAAGAATGAAACTAGTAAACATGCTCACCGTTATAACCATGTTTCCCCACATAATAAAGCCTCCTACACGTATTCGTTCTAAGTATTATATCAGATGTTTGGATATTATTGGGGTCCTACGGGCCACCATTCAAGAAGAATTTGTAACACCGTTAAATATTTTTTACCAAATTCAGAAGAAAACACTTGTTTCCCTGTATGAATTCAAATACTCTTATATTGTCAGAATATGGCGCAAAAGTTTAACGAATGAGGGGGAAGTTAGTAAAAGACTTTATTCCATAGCATCAATTGTGATATGTAAACGCTTTTATAACGCACTTATATAACCGTGAACGGGAGGAATTATATTGAAAAAATCTATTCTTACTGCTATTGCGATAGCTTCTCTGCTTCTGTCGGCTTGTTCGGCAAAACCCGCTGCTTCTACAACGACTACTGCAGCGGATGCGGGTAAATCGGACAAAGCGGACCAAGCGGTGGAAGTGAAAATTCAGCTTCCGGAGAAGATTGCACTGAATCAGGAAAGCACACTCAAGGTGCAGGTGAAGCAGGGAACGGCAGCGGTTGAGGATGCGGAAGATATCCAATTTGAAATCTGGAGCATCAAAGACATTGACGACACGGAAACGATCCTAGCCAAGCATGAAGGCGGGGGCGTATACAGCGTGAAGAAAACGTTCAAGAAGGACGGAATTTATCTGGTCAGAACGCATGTAAACGCCCGGGGTCAGCATGTCATGCCCAAAGAAAGGCTCTTAGCAGGGAATGTACCGGAGAAGGATATCCAAGAATATGAAGCCACGGTCGCCGGGAAATAAAGACCTGCGCTTATTCAGTAGCGTACCGCCGGCTCTAACAAAGTGAGTGTTCCGTTAGTTGCATCAAGATTTACGTCTGCCCCGATAGGGAGAGCAGCCTTGTAATACCCATGGCCGGAGGCGAGGTTAGTCAGCAGAGGCTTGCCTAGCCCCACCATGTAAGTATCGATGAGATCCTGATACGACTTGCCGTAAGCAGCGATACAGTTCGTACATTCCCCCATCACGATTCCCGCGCAGTCTTTGAATTTGCCTGCCAATCTTAACTGCTCCAGGTAACGGTACACGGTGTTCACAGGCTCATGGGTTTCTTCGATCAGAAGAATTTTGCCCGTCGTATCCGTTTCATAGGGAGTTCCCAGTGCTCCGACAAAAGACGTCAAGTTGCCGCCTACCAAAGGACCGCTTGCGATGCCGGGAACTTTGGACACGAGTGGGATGCCAGGTGGATTCTGAATGGGTCGTGGAGCCGCTACGGAGGATGTAGCCGTAAAGAACTGCTCGAAATTATAAGGAGGTGTGGTCGGGCGAAAATCAAGAAGTAGCAGGCTGTGCAGAGTAATCACGCCGGCAAGTTGATATAAAGTGTTCAGAAGCACCGTAATATCACTGTACCCGGTGACGATTTTAGGATTCTGCCGGATATAGTCGTAGTTCAAATAAGGTAAAATCCCCGATACACCTACGCCGCCTCTAACCGGCAGAATCATCCGGACTTTTGGATTGGTGTACACATTCATGAAATCCTCCGCACGTTCCCTGTCTGTCCCGGCCAGATACCCGTCAACCTTATAGACGTAGCGTCCCACAACGGTTTGCAGCCCCATGCTTTGCAGGTAAGAAATCCGCGCATTAATCGTATCCGCATCCAGCGGACTGCCCAAGGTTACTATTCCAACCGTGTCACCTTTTTGAAGCGCAATCGGTTTAATGCCCATACATCTGCCTCCCGGATAGTCCTTTTATTCTAAGTTATGAGAAGATGGGGTTGAATAGCCTAGAGAGTTACGCCCGGGAGGATTCCTTCGTTGTTTGCTGGTTCATTAAGCGGGTTCTTCTGGAATAAAACAGTGCAATAAATTATGCTTATAAAGCAGTCTGCAAAAGGTGTACCAACAGATAAGGCCAAGAAAACGAGGACAGATTCATGAATTCGAGCTATTTAGTTATCGTTCCTTCCGGTAAGAAGAAAATATGGGACAAGCATCCAGATGCCGGATCTTGCTCTGCCAAGCGGGCTTATGGGAGTACGCTGAATAAAAAAGGCCGTGCCTTTGCGGAAGCAAACGGGTATGACTGGGTGATTTTATCGGGGAAAGCCGGACTTTTACTGCCGGATGACGTGGTACTTGGGAATTACGATGTTTCTTTCGGCACGAACGACCCGGATCTGATCAGCCTTCCGGCCCTGTATGAGCAAACCGTAGAGAAAGATTTGCAAACGTACGAGGAGATTGTTGTTCTAGGCGGTAAGAAATTTATTCCGGTCATGGACTATTTATTCAAGAGGCAGAACGTTGCTTTTCCTCTGAACGGGTGCAGAGGGATTGGAGAGATGCTCCAGCTTCTGGATAAATGGACATTCGAGGCCGCCAAGATGAATAAGTCTACTGACTAGTGCGAGATAAGGCCCGCCGATCGCAAAATAGAAGAAGCCGTCCCCTTATGGAGGCGCGGCTTTTTGAGGTGATTGTGATTGGAATCAGGCTGGTTGAGTCCAGCCTGTGCTGCTGTTTAAGTTTAACGGGCAGCCCAAGCTTTCGTGTGACCTCCGACCAGACGGGAAGCGGGATACATGTGACGGACCGGCACGATAATAAGGGTCGCGACCACCGCTTTGAGAGCATCACCGATCAGGAAGGGATAGCAGCCAACCGCCATGGCTTTGGCAAACGTCATATTAGGCACGACATGCATCATCCACGGCACACCCGTAACATAAAGCAGCAAGGAGCCGAATAACATCAGCACGCCAAAAGTAAGAATAAATGCGGGAGCTCCTTTTCCTTTGATACGCGGAATCATCCAGCCGATGAACAGCGCAGCTAACGGATAGGCCCAGATAAAGCCGCCCGTAGGCCCGAGAATAAGGTCCAGTCCGCCCCTGCCGTGCAGAAGCGGGAGTCCGACAGCAGTTAACCCGACGACCAAGGCAATGCTGAAAAATCCATACCGTGCGCCTAAAAGGGCACCGGCAAGCATAATGGCAAAATTGGACATCGTGATCGGAACGGGAGAAAATCCGACATGGATGTTAACGAAGCTTAGGGCGACAAGAAGAGCGGCAAACATGGCGCTGAACGTAATGCCGCGGACTGTTAGTGGGGAACGTTTCAATTGCATCTTCTCCATTCTTTTGTTAACTTAATAGTACAAATATCGGTTGACAATAACAATTTGCATTGTAGCACAGGAGGAACCGGTTGGGAATTGTTTTTTTTGATAGATTCGGAGATAGAGAGAAGGGGCTGGAACAGTAATGAATCAGGCAGGTCCCTACCGTATGAATAACATATCTGTTATCTGGACGGGAGACCCGGCAGCGACAGGGGAGAATAGTCAGGACGAGATCGTCTTGAATAAAATCAGTTTGGAGCTGAATCAGGGAGAGTGGCTCGTTCTGGTCGGCCGCAACGGGAGCGGTAAAAGCACGTTAGCCAAAGCCGTCGCGGGATTGATTCCTGTAACAGGAGGAACGGTCGAACCCGGATGGACCTCTGGAGAACGCATGCGTATGGTACTTCAGAACCCGGACACTCAGCTGATCGGTGAGACGGTGTATGAAGATATTTGCTTCGGACTTGAAAATATTGCGGCAGATCCGGAAAAGATGCCGGACATTGCAAGACACGTGCTCTCGCTCGTAGGCATGAAGAATCGGATGCACGACATGTGTGAACAATTGTCCGGCGGTCAAAAACAGCTTACTGCTGTTGCCGGAGCATTGGCAGTCGGTGCGTCCGTGCTTCTACTGGACGAAGTGACGTCCATGCTTGACGCAAGTTCCAGGCAAGCTGTGACAGAGGCTTTGCATCATTTACATAGAAGAGGAACGACTGTCGTCTGGATTACCCAGTGGATGGATGAGCTGGCTTTGGCTGACCGTGTGATAGCCCTGGATCAAGCGGAGATTGTTTTTGAAGGTACAGCTCAGGATTTCTTTTATTCGCAAGACAATGGATCGGGCTTCACGCCGTGTGAAAAGTTAGGTTATCAGCCTCCTTATTCCGTACAAGTGATGAGGGAGCTTCAGAAACTGGAGCCGCGCATGCTGGATTTCCGCCCTGTTTCTTTGGAAGAATGGATGGAGGTTATGAAAGAACATGGGCCTCAAAGTTGAAAATGTGTCTAAACAAGGGGAGGCCACCTCTGATTTTAGACTTGAAATTTTAGATGGGATTTCTTTTGCTGCGGATAAAGGCGGCATTACGCTTATCCTGGGCCGAAGCGGATCGGGAAAGTCCACCCTGCTGGATGTAGCGGGGGGATTATCCGTACCGGATCAGGGCAGTGTATGGGTGGACGGGGAATCTCTGTGGCATCAAAACTCTGCCGACAGGAATATCCGCCGAAAGCTCGCCATGGTATTCCAGCAGCCGGAGGAGCAGCTGTTCGCGGCGACGGTTCAGCGTGAGTTTGACTACACGCTGAAGCCGCAGCGCCTGTCTGCTGCCCAAGCGGACAAGCGTATCCGCGAGGCGCTGCAGCAGATGGGCCTTGGCCCGAATCTCCTGGGCCAAAGCCCGCACGAACTTAGCGGCGGCACGAAG
Source organism: Paenibacillus lutrae (assembly GCF_009757775.1). Classification (GTDB taxonomy): domain Bacteria; phylum Bacillota; class Bacilli; order Paenibacillales; family NBRC-103111; genus Paenibacillus_F; species Paenibacillus_F lutrae. The sequence continues at coordinate 158,568 of NZ_RHLK01000005.1, read as the reverse complement.
CGCAGAGTAGCGCTGTCCGTGGTCTTCGCGGCAGCCCCGGAGTGGCTGCTGCTGGACGAGCCGACGGCAGGCCTCGATCACGAGGCGGCGGCCGGGCTCGTCAGGACGGTGCGGACGTGGACGCACCGGACCGGCGGCGGCGCGCTTATCGCGACGCATGATCTGGATGCGTTCCTGCCTGTGGCGGATCGCATCGTAATGCTGTCACGGGGGCGTGTCGTGCACGACTGCACCCGTGACGAGCTGGCCCGGCATCCGGAGCTTCTGCGGGATGCCGGGCTGCAGCCGCCGGAGGCGCTGGCGCTCGGCAGCTGGCTGCGGCGGCACGGCGCAGCGGTGCCGCCGGGGTGGCCCGCCCCTGCGCAGATGGCGCGGGCGGCTGCGCAGGCGCTGCGGGCATCCGCAGCGTGGAGCGGGCAGGGGATTACCGCGCCCGCGGGTGGCGCGGTAATCCTGCCGGAAGCTGCCGGTTCCGGAGGCAGGCCCGCTCCGGACGAGCCTGCCGGGTCAGCGGCACCCGGACACGGCGCAGCCCGTGCGGACAGCGTTCCTGCCGGCGGTCTTGGTTCCAAGCAGCCGGCAGAAGCGAAGCCTGCACTTCAAGAGCCGGAGGAGCCAGCGGTGCACGTACAAGGCGCCTCGAATACGGGCAGCTTGCCCGACAAGCGTCCCGCAGACGATTCTCTGGCAGCCCCTGTGGAGTTAACGGCTGCGCAGCTCCCGGCCCGAGTTCCCGGCGCAGCTCCCGGCTTCCAGCAGTGCTCCGGGCGTGAGCAGGAATATGTCTCCAGCTCCCTCCAACCAGGGATGCACGCGGGAGCTGTAGATGCGAAGCCCACGGAGAGCTGCGAATTGAACCCGTCCGGCTCTCTTAAGGATGCCAATTCAGCAGTCCCGATCGGCCATCGACTCGATCCTCGAACGTTCTGGATCGGCTATATCCTGCTTTCAGCCGGTATCCTCATGCAGAGAACGCCGGCAGGACTCGCTGCCGCAGCCATAGTAACGGCGGTGGCTGTGCTGCTGTCCCGGGTGCCTTTAGCGGTCGTTTGGAGGCCGCTGCGGGCCTTTCTCATCTTCATGCTGATATCCGGCGTCATAGCCGGTATTTCGCTGCCGCTTGGTTCGGGCGGGAGCAGGTGGGTGAGTTTCAACCCGGGCGCTGCCCTGGAAGCGGTACGGGGGCTGCTGGGAATTATGCTGGTGCTTATTCTGGGTGTGCTGTTCCCGCAGCTAATCGGATATTTACGGATGAAAAGAGGAGTGGAGCAAGGGCTCCACTTTCTCACCCGGTTTAAACTGCCTGTAGAAGCGGTTGCCTTAACGGCCTCTCTTATGTTCCGCTTTATCCCCTTAATCCAGGCGCAGTGGGTCCGGTTTGGCCGAATAGCCAGAGCCAGAGGCCAGGGCCGGAGCAGGAAAGCGGGGATCGGGCTGGGGGAGTTTCGAATCATGGCGATCCCGTTCGTGGTCTCCCTAATCCGCATGGCGGATGAATTCTCGACCGCTTTAGAATTACGGGGCTACAGCCGGACCGGTGAAGCAAGAACCCGAAGTTTTACGCTGCAAATGCAAAAGTCGGATTACAAGGCTTTGTTTATTTTTGTTCTGGTCTTTATTCTGCTCTTCCTGGTGAAGCGTCTGTCCTCCTAGACGGATGCGGATCAAGGAAGACAAAAAGCCTATGATTCGGGGATGATTCCCGGAAACATAGGCTTTTTTAACAACCAGTCGACTAGCGGGGCGGGTGCCCTGCCGAGCCGAACAGGCTTACTTTTCGATTTTCTCCAGAGCTTGTCCGGAAATTTTGTCCAGATAACGGTCCAGACAGTTGCAAAGGAAATCTTTGCGGCAAATTGGGCAGGGCTCTTTGAGCAAACGGCTTATTCTTGAAGCTTTGATTTCACCGGTTTGCAAGTTGCGTTCGAAGAAAATACGGCCGTGCGTACGGTCTTTCAGAATAACGACGACTTCGAACAAGCCGTTCTTGGGATTATCACTTACTTTGGTTGCTTCAACAACCTGCGGATCATATGCCATGTTTCTTCCTCCTTAGTCACTCCTGCATCTTCGGACAAAGACAGGCAGTGGATTTTTATATTATAATAAAATTATCACGTTGTATTCAATAGGAAGGTTGGAAGCCAGATGATTATTGATTATCATGAAGTCCATCCGAGCGAGGTTTGCTTAAATGTAACGGTAGGCGTTCACTTTGAAGATGAGCCCGATTCGTACTATGTAATTGACCTGTATGCCGCAGAGGACGGCCTTGTTACGGATATGCGGCTTCTTTATAACGGTTTTCCGTGCAAGTACGCCTTTAAATCCGAAGAGAAGCAGGCGGTTGCGGCTTATTTAAATGAACAGAAGCTCCTGACACATCCACTGCACATCCCTCAGGAACTCAGCGGAAAATAACAAACGGAACGGTCCTCAACATAGGGGAACGCGTTCCGTTTGTGTTTGTGTTCTTGTCTCCGGCGTTTTTCTTCAAGAGTGGGCGTTACCCGAGTTGAAGGCTGCACGTCTGACCAACCTCTGCGTTTAATTGCCGGGTCTAACTTTCCTTCACGGACTCGTTTGGCCCGCTGTTTACTTGCCTTGCTCGCTGCCATATAAAGCGGCCTCCTTTTCCTATCCTTACCAAGAGCATTCGATTTAGTTTGGATTTCCCAGCGCTTTGAATACCCGTCTATTATACGCCGTACACCGGCAGATTGACAACATGGCATCGGCCAAGAAACGCTTATTTATGGATACCGGAATCGGAATGGGTTAGAAATTTCATTCTAAATTATCGAATGGATTAGAAATTTCTTTCGGAATAGTTGATTGCAGAGACAGAGGGGGAAGAAAATGAAAGTTAAAATTGATCTTACGGCAGGCGGAGAACTTGTCAAAGAGGCCGTGATCGAAATCGATGACCGCAAGGTCGAACATCTGGACGAGGATCAGCTGAGACAAGCGATTGAAATCAATATCCGAAGCTGGGCGGACCGGACGATCGGGATTTCATGGGAGATCACGGAAGGGATTGAACGAGAGGACGACCTGGATTAACGGTGGGTTCCTATGTTTTCCGTGCTTGGCTGATCCCTGATTGCGTTGTTTTGTATTCCGAATGGGCCTGAAGTTAGCTGGGTATTCTACAGGAGTAGTAGATGTCATCACGGATGGAGTGAAGGGAAATGGTTGGAAACGAAGCGGGAACTCCGGCTTGGGAAGGCAAGGTTGATGCTTATAAAGAGGGCATCTCACTTCTGAAAAGGCAGCTTCCGGATGTTGCGGAGGCCTACCATCAATTCACCGGGGAATGCTTCAAGGATGGAGCTCTGCCTGCCGGTACGAAACAGCTGATCGCGCTCGGAATGGGTCTTTTTGCAAATAATGAAATATGCACGTTCTATCATGTTCAGGAAGCGCTCAGCAAGGGAGCAACGGCAGAGGAAATTATGGAGACGGTCGCTGTCGCTGCGGCAATCGGCGGAGGCCATGTCATGTCGCAGGGCGCGACCCGTGTGGAGCAGGCACTCCAAGGTCCCGTCCATTAAGGACAGTCTCTTAAGCGAGGCCCCAGGCGGCACAACAGCTCCGAATTGCGAGGATGAATAGCCATCTTTGCAGCGGAGCTGTTTGTTTGTGCGCGTATTCCATCCTAGTTGCTGGAAGCGCAGTGGAAGGGAAGAGAATGGTCCATTATGATAAGAGATGCTTCGAGACTAGAGCTGTTTATTTTCTGCGCTTGGGCTTAAAACGCGGGGCAACGTAGTTACGTTTGCGATCCCTGAAAAAAGTCCAGCCGCCAATAAAGGCAATGCCGAGTCCGAATAAAATAAAACCAAAAACCATTTTGCCCCAAGGAAGATAGCCATCCGGTTCAAATTGATAGAAGAATGCGTCTTTCATAGCCAGAAAACCGTAAGTGGCCATTAAACCCGGAATAACCAGGAGGAGTATGGCGACAAAACGGCCGAGTTTATCTTTCATGATGCGGCTCCTTTAACGCTGTAGAATAGCGCGAAAATAAGTGGCGAAGACGCCAATATTCTAATCATACCGCCTCTTTGGGCTTCTGTCTATTTTGTGTATAAGACTATGTTTCGGTTAGGAATTGAAGGTACAATGAAATTGTACTTGCAAGGGGGCTTATTCTTCTAATCTGGCTTTAACGGAATAATATTTGTAGAATGAGAACATAGACCGCACATGAAGATACATATGGATTACAAAGGATTGGCATGGAAACTTTGAGAAAACAGCTGCCGGTTTTTCTTGTTACGCTGCTTGAGGGTGAAGGGGAAACAGGCGCTGCTTATATGAACAGGAGGCAAGGCAATATGAGCGGACAAACTCACGATATCGTCATTCTGGGAGGCGGTACAGGAGGCTATGTAGCGGCCATACGGGCGGCTCAATTGGGTAAGAAAGTGGCTATTGTGGAGAAAGACAAGCTGGGCGGTACTTGCCTGCACAAGGGCTGTATTCCGAGCAAGGCGCTGCTCCGAAGCGCAGAGGTGCTTGCGGTAACCAGAGAGGCAGAAGATTTTGGAGTTATCGTGCCGGAGGTCAAGCTGGATTTTGAACGGGTACAGGCCCGCAAGGAGGGCATTGTCAGCCAGATTCATAAGGGTGTTCAATATTTGATGAACAAGAATCAAATCGAAGTGTACAGCGGCATTGGCCGGATTATGGCACCGTCGATATTTGCCTCACGAAGCGGTACGGTCTCGGTCGAAATGGAAGACGGATCGTTCGAGACGCTCGTTCCCGGGCATCTCATCATCGCGACAGGTTCGAGGCCGCGCACGCTTCCGGGTCTAGAGACGGATGGGGAGTACATTCTCAGCAGTGACGATGCGCTTCAGCTGGAGACCCTGCCCGAGTCGCTGATCATTGTGGGCGGCGGGGTGATCGGAGTCGAATGGGCCTCGATGATGAACGATTTCGGTGTCAGCGTAACGATCGTGGAGGCCGGGCCGCGGCTGCTTCCGGGCGAAGATGAGGAAGTCTCGCGCGAGCTGCAGCGTCTGTTCCGCAAGAGGGGCATGACTATTGTCACGGACGCTCAAATACAAATGGATACATTGCAGAAGGAAGCCGGGACAGTTAAGTTTGCTGCAGAGCACAATGGGCAGCGGCTGGAGCTGTCCGCCGACAAGCTGCTCGTCTCCGTGGGCCGGTCTCCGAATGTGGAAGGATTCGGTCTGGAGAATACCGATGTGCTGCTGAAGGGCGGTTTTATACACGTCAATGAATATATGCAGACGAAAGTGCCGCATATTTATGCGATCGGCGATGTAATAGGCGGGTTGCAGCTTGCACATGCCGCCAGTCATGAGGGGACCGTAGCGGTTGAGCATATTTGCGGGCATAAACCGTACATTCACGAGCCGCATAGAATTCCCCGCTGCGTCTATACGCGTACCGAGATTGCATCCGTCGGCTGGACCGAAGCGCAGGCCAAAGAACGCGGATATGAGATTCGGACCGGCAAATTCGGCTTCAAACCGCTCGGCAAAGCCATGGTTCAAGGTGAGAACGAAGGCTTCGTCAAGGTTATTATCGATACGCAGAAGAATGATCTGCTGGGTGTTCATATGATCGGGCCTCACGTGACCGACTACATAGCGGAAGCCTCTCTGGCTCAACTGCTGGAAGCTTCACCATGGGAGATTGCGAATACGATTCACCCCCACCCGACACTATCTGAGGCTTTTGCAGAAGCGGTTCTTGCGGCTGAGGGACGGGCTATTCATATTTAGCCGCCGGGTAAAATAGGACTGCCGAACCAAATGCTCGTTGAATTGGGTTCCATTTACGTCTATAATAAAGTTATAGAGGCTAGTATTAAGACCAGGTAACAAAAAGGAGGCGCAGCCCCAATGTCCATCGGTCAATACACGAAACACCACCAATTAGGACTATCCGATGAGAAAGTCATTGAAATGTATACAGCTATGCAGCGTGCCCGCAAATTTGACGATCGTTCTCTAGTTCTTCAGCGTTCGGGCAAGATTGCTTTTCACGTATCCGGAATTGGGCAGGAAGCCGCACAGGCTGGAGCTGCATTTGCATTAGACATGGAGAAGGATTATTTCCTGCCCTATTACAGAGATTACGCATTCGTGCTGGCGGCCGGCATGACGATGAAGGAACTGATGCTTTCCGTATTTACGAAAGCAGAAGATCCTAACAGCGGAGGCAGACAAATGCCGGGCCATTTCGGTCACCGCAAGCTGCGGATCGTAACGGGCTCCAGCCCGGTTACGACGCAGGTGCCTCACGCCGTCGGTATTGCTCTGGCTGCCAAGATGAAGGGAGACCCGCTGGTCTCGTTCGTTACCTTCGGAGAAGGCTCCAGCAACCAGGGGGATTTCCACGAAGGCTGCAACTTTGCAGGCGTACACAAGCTGCCGGTTATTCTGATGTGCGAGAATAACAGATATGCCATATCCGTACCCCACCATAAGCAGGTGGCAGGCAATATCGCGGACCGGGCGCTCGGCTACGGCTTCCCGGGTATCAAGGTGGACGGCAACGATCCGCTTGAAGTATACCGGGTCGTCAAAGAAGCCCGTGAGCGTGCACTGCGCGGAGAAGGGCCTACGCTCATTGAAGCGGACATGTATCGCGTCTCGCCGCATTCCACGTCGGATAATGATCTGCTCTACCGGACCAAAGAAGAGGTAGAGGAGAACCGTGCGAAGGATGGACTGCCGAAATTCCGCCAGTATTTGATGGATTGCGAGATCTGGGATGAGGAGAAGGACCGCGAGCTGCTGGCCGCTATTCAGCAGGAGATCAATGATGCGACGGCTTATGCGGATGCGGCTCCTTATCCGGCTGGTGAAGATACGCTGAAGCACGTTTACGCGGAGGCGTAAACGGGAATACGGATGGGGAGGCAGCAAATGTGGCTGTAATTACTTATTTGGAAGCAATTCGGTCCGCGATGCAGGACGAAATGCAGCGGGACGAGAATGTCTTCGTGCTCGGAGAAGACATAGGCAAGGGCGGCGTGCTTAACACGACCAAAGGCTTGCGTGATCTGTACGGCGAAAGCCGGGTCCTTGATACCCCGCTGGCGGAATCGGCTATCGTGGGTACGGCTATCGGCGCCGCTATGTACGGAATGAAGCCGATTGCGGAAATCCAGTTCGCCGATTTTATTTTTCCGGCGACGAACCAGATCATCAGTGAAGCGGCGAGAATCCGTTATCGTTCCAATAACGACTGGACTTGTCCCATTGTCATCCGTGCCCCTTACGGCGCGGCTGGCGGCGGCGGACTTTACCATTCCCAGTGTCCGGAATCGGTGTTCTTTGGAACGCCGGGACTTAAGATGGTAGCCCCGTCTAATCCTTATGATGCCAAAGGGCTGCTGATTGCAGCGATCCGGGATCCGGATCCGGTCCTTTATTTTGAACATAAAAAAGCCTATCTTTCTCTATCCGCTGAAGTACCGGACGGCGATTTCATCGTGCCGATCGGCAAAGCGGATGTGAAGCGGGAGGGCGACGACATAACGGTCATTGCTTACGGCATTGCGGTTCATTATGCGCTGCAAGCTGCCGAGGAGCTGGCCGCCGAGGGTATCAGCGCCCATGTGCTGGATCTGCGCACCCTTCAGCCGCTGGATAATGAAGCGATTCTGGAGGCGGCGGCAAAGACAGGTAAAGTGCTGATTGTGCATGAAGACAACAAAACGGGCGGTATCGGAGCCGAAGTAGCGGCGATCATCGCAGAAGAACTGCTGTATGATCTCGATGCGCCGATACGCCGGTTGTGCGGGCCGGATGTTCCGGCTGTCGGCATGAACCCGCCGATGGAGAAGTTTTTCCTTCTCAACACGGATAAATTAGCGGACGCGATGAGAGAACTCGCGCAGTTTTAATGGGGGAACGCGATATGAGCGAAATCAACAGCCGTTTGGCCGAAGTGCCGGTTCCCCATCTTGCGGAAAGCTTAGTCTCCGCAACGGTGGGAACCTGGCTCAAACAGCCCGGCGATTATATCCAGCAGTACGATGTGCTTTGCGAGCTGTACACGGATAAAGTAAACGTGGAAATGCCGAGTCCGATCGAAGGCAGACTTATCAAAATTCTGGTCGGCAACGGCGAAACTGCTGCGGTGGGCGATCCGATCTGCCTGATCGAGCTGCCGGAATCCTCAGCGGGATCTGCGGCAGTACCGGCAGCTGGCGGTAATAACAGCCCGGCTGAAAGAGCGGGAGCTCATAACCAGAGCGGCGAACAAGGCGGTTTCACAGCCCGCCCGTCGGGCGCTAATGCGCAGCCGCCGCACAGCAGTTTGGCTGGAGGAAGCGGCGACCCTATGCGGGCCCGTTACTCCCCGGCGGTGCTGCGTCTTGCGGCCGAGCACAATCTTGACCTGGGCCGTGTCACAGGCACGGGCATGGGAGGACGCATCACGCGCAAAGACGTAGAGATGCTTATAGCGCGGGGAGAAGCGCCGGGTGCCGGCCAAGGTGCTGCCGCGCCGGCTCACACATCTGCGCCGGTGCAGGCTTATAGCGGCCAGCAACCGTCTCAGGTGCCCCCGCAGGCATCTGTTGACGCTGCCAGCATCCCCGGATACCTTCAGGGGATTAGTGATGCATACAAGGCTGCCCAATTCCCGGTACGAAGCAGCGGAATCCATCTGTCCCAGCATCCGGCTACGCCGCTTGGGGAGATGGAAGAGCGCAGCACGGATGGCCGCGGCGATACATATATCGACGTTACCCCGGTCCGCAATACGATTGCAAGCCGTATGCGTCAGAGCGTATCCGAAATCCCGCATGCCTGGACGATGATCGAAGTCGACGTGACCAACCTGGTTACGCTGCGCAGTAAATCCAAAGATGATTTCATGAAGCGTGAAGGCATTAATCTGACCTACCTCCCGTTTCTGCTTAAAGCCGTCGTAAATGCGATCAAGGATTATCCGATTATGAATTCCGTATGGGCGGTTGATAAAATCATCATTAAGCGCGATATTAATCTGGCGCTTGCGGTGGGGACGGAAGAATCCGTTCTAACGCCCGTGATCAAGAAAGCCGACCAAATGAATATTGCCGGACTTGCCCGGGAAGCGGATATGCTCAGTAAAAAGGCCCGCACCGGAAGGCTGTCGCTTGACGACCTGCAGGGGGGCACTTTTACGGTGAATAATACCGGATCGTTCGGTTCCATCTTGTCCAAGCCAATCATTAATTACCCTCAAGCGGCAATCCTTACCTTCGAGTCGATCGTGAAGAAGCCTGTCGTTATTCAGGATATGATCGCGGTCCGGTCGATGGTTAACATTTGCTTGTCTCTGGACCATCGTATTCTTGACGGGGTCATCTGCGGCAGGTTTCTGCAGCGCGTGAAGGAGAATATGGAAGGTTACGACTTGGACACGAAGCTGTACTGATGGTCTTTTAGAATGTCACCAGGTAACTGAGGGACATCATCAGAGTGGACAGCACCATGCTGAACAGCATAATGTACACGACGATTTTAAACCAGCGGTTTCGTTTCATAATTAATCACTCCTATTCGGACAACTTATAAGACTATTGTAAACCATCGCAACATAGGAGGAAAGATATGATCCAGCAAGAAAGGTTAATTCAGGAATTTGTTGAGCTCGTTCAGGTGGATAGTGTAACGCGGCATGAGCAGGAAATCAGCCGGGTGCTTCAGAGCAAGTTCGAAGCACTCGGGCTTTCCGTAGTTATGGATGACGCTGCCGCGAAGTCGGGACACGGCGCAGGCAATCTGATCTGTATGCTGGAGGCGTCCGGTGGCGCACCGGATACGACACCGTGTATTTTCTTTACCAGTCATATGGATACGGTAGCACCCGGTAACGGTATCAAACCCCAAATCGGGGAAGACGGAATTATCCGCAGTGACGGCACTACGATTCTGGGCAGTGATGACAAAGCGGGGATCGCGGCTATGTTCGAAGCGATCCGTGTCCTGAAGGAACGCAATATTCCGCATGGTCCTATCCAATTCGTGATTACCGTAGGTGAAGAATCCGGGCTCAAAGGTGCCCGTGCCATGGACCCGTCTGTCATGAAAGCGGAGTTCGGCTATGCGCTGGACTCTAATGGTGAAATCGGGGGAATCGCAGTCGCAGCTCCTGCCCGCGCTGAAATCAGGATCGTGATGTACGGCAAGTCAGCTCATGCGGGCGTAAATCCTGAAGACGGTATTTCCGCGATCCAGGTAGCAAGCAAAGCCATTGCACGTATGAAACTGGGCCGGATTGATTCGGAGACAACGGCTAATATCGGCAGCTTCTCCGGTATCGGGCCTCTCAACGTGGTCTGTGACCGGGTGGTTCTCGAAGCGGAAGCGCGGAGTATCGTGCAAGAGAAACTTGTTGCCCAGCTCGAAGCCATGAAAGAAGCCTGCCTCAGCACGGCCGCCGACTACGGAACGACATGCGATTTCGAATCGGACATCGCTTACCCGGCGTTCATGTACGAGGATAACGCGCCCGTTGTCCAGCTGGCGATGAAAGCTCTTGAAGGTATCGGCTGCAAGACGAGCACCTTCCATTCCGGCGGCGGCAGTGACGCGAACATTTTTAACGGAATGGGTATTCCGACCGTGAACCTGGCCGTAGGCTACAAGGAGATCCACACGACGCAGGAGAACATCGCCGTCTCCGATCTTGTAAAGACAGCCGAAGCGGTTGTTGCCATTATCCGGGAAGTGACGAACCAGGCGAAGTGAATTTTTCCTTGATTAAAGGATCGGTTAGCAGGAATTTAGCAGTAATTATCAATTGACCAGAGAAGTCCTCAGCCTCGATTAGAGCGCCGTGGGGGCTTCTTTGCGTTCTTCCAGTGAGAGAAAGCACCCAGCGTATGCAGAGAATCCCGTTGTTCACAGAAGATGCTAAGCGGCGGGGTCATTTTTTTGAGTAGCCGTACCGCATACTATGGGGACTGAAATAAAGACCGCAGAGAAAGGAGGGCGAGGATGACAACCGGAAAGAAACGATCTCGTTTAAAATGGCTGCTGATTCCGCTTGCCGCACTGCTTTTATTCGGTGGCTACTATGTATGGAATGCATACTCGAGCTGGAATCAGGTGTACCAGGAGCAGAATCAGGCGGGGGAGCGGCCTGTAGAGTCGGTTAGCCCGGTTCCTGTTCAGGAGCCTCTCAATAAAACGACCTACTCCTTTCTCCTGCTTGGCGTTGATTCAGGCGATGTAGAGCAGGGCCGATCGGACAGTAACATGCTGGCGGTCGCCAATGCCCAGACACAGCAAATCTCCCTGCTCTCTATTCCGCGGGATACGTATCTGCCTATTCAAGGGCATGGCAAAGAAAAACTGGCTCATGCTTATGCCTACGAGGGAGCCGGTTTGGCCGTAAAGACGGTAGAGGACTTTCTGGCCATCCCCATCGATCATTACGTAGCTTTTAATTTTAATGGAGTCAAGAAGTTTGTGGATGAGCTCGGAGGCTTGTCCATAGATGTGGAGAAAGATATGGATTTTGACGACCGGATTACACACAAGCATGTGTATCTCAGAAAAGGCCGTCAAACGCTGAACGGGGAACAAACATTAAACTATGCAAGGTACCGGGGGGATGCGGATGGGGATTTGGCCCGGATGAGACGGCAGCAGCAGGTCGTCAAGGAACTGCTCACGCAAACCGTGAACTACCGGAATGTAGCTAAAATCAACCGTTTTCTTAAAATTATGGGGGATAACGTACGGACGGATATTCCGATCCGCAGGCTTTTGCAGTTTGCGGGAGCCTTCTCGACATTAACAGGCAGCCAAGTGGAAACGATTCCGATGGAAGCGGCGCCTTCAAGCATAAACGGTGTGTCTTACATGCTCATTACAGCGGAAGAACGGCGGCGGGTGCAGGCACAGCTGCAAGCACTGCTATCGGGCAGCGGCAAAGACAGGGCTCCGGAGCCTGTCACACATTCTGGCAGCTTCAACTCTGAGAGCACTGCCAATTCCTTCCGATCAGGCAGTCTGACGGACGCAATTAACGGGCCTCGCAGAGGCACTTTCGGGATTCGTCCAACCTTTCCTGATTTCCGTCAATCCCGGCAGGGGCCGTAACGTTTAGCCAGATAGTCGGAGAGAGAGATTTTATCCCCCTGCTGGCGCAGCATTTGCTGTAAATAAGTTTTGATTTCCCAACCCTTACCGGTTAAACGCAGGCCTTGTGCACCGGAATAATTTTTCATCGGATACGCCCTCTTTCTGTTCCTGATTTATGAAAAGCTTATGCGCCGGCGGGACAAGGTATTCCAATTGACTTCAAAAGGATCAGAAGAGAACCGCGGCGGGTTCTCTTTTGTATTTTCCATACTCTGACACAGAGTTTAGCTGATTTTACATTAGAATTTGCTATAATAGAACACGTGAGCTTACAATGACGGATAGAAACCGCACAGGAGGGATTGTTATGTCTAATCAATCAACCGATCAGAAATTTGAAGAAGTAACGGTCCGTACCGAGCCTATATTTCAAGGAAAAGTGATCTCCCTGCAGGTGGATCATGTCCGTCTGCCTAACGGCGAGATGGCGACCCGGGAAATCGTGAAACATCCGGGAGCGGTGGGTGTGCTCGCCATAACCGGAGACGACCGGATGATTGTAGTGGAGCAGTACCGCAAGCCGCTGGGGAAAAGTCAGGTGGAGATTCCGGCAGGCAAGCTGGATCCGGGCGAAGAGCCGATGACAGCTGCACTGCGTGAGCTGGAAGAAGAGACCGGCTATCGCAGTGAGTCGCTGCAGCCTGTGTGTTCATTCTATACATCGCCGGGATTTGCCGATGAGATTCTGCACTTGTTCGCCGCTCAAGGTTTAACGGCTGGCGAAGCGCGTCCGGACGAGGATGAATTCCTCGAATGTACGGCTATTACAATGGAAGAGGCTAAGGAACTGATTGCACAGGGCAGAATCAGTGACGCCAAAACCATCACGGCCGTCTATGCCTGGCAATCCTATAAGCTGACAGGTTCTTTCTAACCGTGCGGACGTTCTACGCGGATTTACATATTCATATCGGCCGTACGGAGAAGGGCGCAGCCGTCAAAATCAGCGGTGCCCGCAACCTGACGTTCTACAACATTGCCCGCGAAGCATCGGACCGCAAGGGTCTGGATATTGTCGGAATTATCGACTGTCATTCACCTGCCGTTCAGGACGAAATCGATCAATATCTCGCAAATGGCGAAATGGTGGAGCTGCCGGGAGGCGGAATCCGGTATGGCGGCACCACGATCCTGCTGGGGAGCGAGATTGAGGTACGAGACCCGGGAACGGGGCCGGTTCATCTGCTCGCCTTCCTGCGATCGCTGCAGGATATGAAAGCATTCACGGAGTGGATGCGGCCGCGCATGAAGAATGTGGAGCTGAGCTCCCAGCGTATGTATGTAACGGCGCGTGAGCTGCAGGCGGAAGTGGTGAATAGAGGGGGAATCCTTATTCCCGCGCATATTTTTACGCCTCACAAAAGCATGTACGGAAGCGGTTCATCCCGCATGGAGCATCTGCTTGATCTGGATGCCATTGCCGGGGTAGAGCTCGGCCTGAGCTCGGATTCCGAAATGGCGGGTTTTCTGTCGGAATTGGACCGGTATACGTTCGTGACCAATTCCGACGCCCATTCCCTCGGCAAAATCGGCCGGGAGTATAACAAGCTCCTCATGGAGGAGCCGACATTCGACGAGCTTGTACTGGCGCTCAGGCGCAAGGACGGGCGCGCGGTTGCGGTCAACTACGGTCTGAATCCGCGTCTGGGCAAATACCACCGCACCTACTGCCCTAGCTGCGACAGTATTCTGGATGAGAGCGAAGCGGCAGTTGGGCGATGTCTGTATTGCGGCAGCCCCAAAATTGTGCGGGGTGTGATGGACCGCATTATGGAGCTTGCTGACCGCTCCGATTCTTACATCCCGGACTACCGGCCTCCGTATTTCTATCAGGTGCCGCTGGAATTTATACCGGGTCTGGGGCCTCGGAAAATGACTGCGCTGCTGGAACGATTCGGCTCCGAGATGGCGATTCTTCATGAGACTACCCAAGAAGCGCTTGCCGAAGTTGTGGGCGCAGAGATAGCGGGTATGATTGCTGCCGCGCGAAGCGGTACTTTGGAGCTTCGTGTGGGAGGCGGCGGGACCTACGGCAAAGTAGCGCCCTTGCCGGCAACCGCAGCCGAAACTGCGGAACGCGGGAAGTTACCGGAGGAATAGCCTGTCAAGTGAGGCGAGTTCCTGCAGCTGCATTAGACTCCCCTGAGTACCCAACAGGGGTCCACCCATAACAATATACGCCGCTTTAAGTAGTTAAGGGACTGGACAAGCATCCAGCGCAGAGGCTGGATTCGGCTGAGCCGGATGGATCAGCCGCTGGCCAGGATTGTCCTGTCGATTGCGCGAACAAGCAGGCTGATGGAGAGTGAAAACCTATGAAAAGAAACATGAGCTGGACTTTGCTGCTCATCCTACTCGCAAGTATTGTCCTAACCGCTTGCGGCGGTGAGTCTAAGAAGGCGGAACACGATACGCAGCACGCGCCTAATGGCGACCTTCAAGAAAAGACCGCTTCCGTCAAAGTGCTGCCGGCTTTCCTGGCGAATCAAAAAGAGGAAATCCGCACGATTTACCAATTAGCAGGCGAGAATAAAGAGCTGCTGGAATGGATGCCCTGCTACTGTGGATGCGGCGAAAGTGCCGGACATAAGAGCAATCAGAACTGCTTTATCCGTGAAACCGGCTCCGATGGCTCCATCGTATGGGATGATCACGGCACCCGCTGCGGAATCTGTCTGGAAATTGCTCTTAAATCCGTCGCTATGAAAAAGCAGGGAAAGAGTACGCTTGAAATTCGTAAAGCGATTGATGAAGCCTACAAAACCGGAGCAGGCAAGCCGACCGACACTCCGATGCCGCAAGCCTAATACTGCTAATGGCACAAAAAGTTCCCTTCCGCTTTCTTAAGCGGCGGGGAACTTTTTTGTGCTCGTCAGCGACAGACGAAACTTTCTTCAAGGAACCGGAGGCTCGTACTAAGTCTTAATTTGTGCTCCAGCACAATTTTTTTTGAATCGATGAATATAGAAATCGCTTTCAGACTGTGAGATAACTAATTAGGAAGAGCTAAGGGAGGTTATCACATCATGAATGTAACCAGAGTCGCCATTCTAGGCGCCGGAAACGGCGGTATCACAGCTGCCGCGGACTTAAAGGCCAAGGGTTTTGAAATCGCTTTATTTGAAATGCCGGAGTTCGGCGGCAATTTGGACGGCATCCGGAAGCAAGGAGGTATTCTCCTGCAGGATACAAAGGGTGAGGCGTTCTATGAGGTAGACGTCGTCACGACAGATCTGGAGGAGGCGATCCGGGGCGCACAGATTGTTATGCTGACGGTTCCGGGATTTGCCATTGAACTGTTTGCCGGGCAGCTGGCTCCTCTGGTGTCGGAAGAGCAGGTGATTCTGCTGAACGGGGCTGCGGCGATGGGCTGCGTACGTTTCGTCAATAAAGCCAGGGAGCTGGGGATTCAGAAGGAATTCAAAATAGCCGAGACCAATTCGTTGACATACGGCACGCGGGCATTTCCCGGGGAAGCGAGGGTGGAGCTGTCTCTGCGGGTCAAGAAACTGTTTTTTGCCGCGTACCCGCATGAGAACAGTAAGGAATTGTTAGCGGTCTGCTCACAAATTTATGATTGCTTTGTATTGGCGGACAATATATGGCATACCACACTGGAAAACGGGAACCCGGAGGTCCACCCGGGACCGAGCTTGCTCAATGCCGGAAGAATCGATTATTCCGAAGGGGAGTTCTGGCTATACCGGGAAGGCATTACGGAGCATACCGTTAAAGTGCTTAGAGCCATTGAGCGCGAACGTATGGCGATCGGACAAGCATTCGGGTTTCAACTGGAAGACGCGGTGCAAAGCAGGGCCCGGAGGGGATATTTCCGGAATGAGGAAGAGGACCTGCAGACGCTTTTTAATACAAGCGAAGTGTTCACGCAAATTAAAGGACCGCATAGCGTGAAATCCCGTTACTTTACGGAAGATATTTCGAGCGGATTGGTCTTGTGGTCCGATCTGGGTAAAGCTGCCGGTGTGCCGACTCCCAATATTGATGCGGTTATCGTACTGGGCGGCTCCTTGCTGGATACGGACTTTTACCGGGATGGTCTGACCCTGCAGAAGCTGGGTTTTGAAGGCTATACGTTCAGGAAGTTAATTGAAAGCGTTTAATTAGCGGAGGCAGCCGGAGTAACCGGGTTGCTATCATGCAGGGGGAAGGGGGCAGCTGGATGAAGGGAGGCCTGTCTGTGAAACGCAAGCCGACATTACTGGAATCGGTATCCTGTCTGGTGTTTATGGGAGTCGCTGTCGGGGTAGGGTTTGGCTATTTTAAAATCGGCATTCAGCCGTTACTGATCCTGTCGGCCGTATACGCCGCTTTTATCGGGAAACGGGTGGGATTGACTTGGGACGAAATGGAGAAGGGGATTTCCGTCCGGTTAGGGAACTGTATGCCCGCCATTTTCATTTTGTTTGCGGTCGGCATTGTTATCGGTACATGGGTCTATTCCGGTACGGTTCCGATGATGATTTATTACGGGCTTAAAATGATTAACCCGAGCTTTTTCCTCGTGACTGCTTTCGTTATTGTGGCCATCGTATCGACGGCCACAGGCACGGCGTGGGGATCTACCGCAACGGCGGGGGTTGCGCTTATGGGTATCGCGGCCGAGTTGGGTGTTCCGCTGCCTATGGCAGCAGGCGCGATTATTGCGGGCGGCGTGTTCGGGGACAAACTGTCCCCTCTGTCCGATACGACCAATCTGGCTCCTATGATTACCGGCGTCAACTTGTTCGACCATATCAAACATATGCTGTATACGACGATTCCGGCGTCAGTAATCGCCATGGTTGTGTATGTCGTTGTCGGCCTCAACAGAGAGGCCGCAACCGTGAACGATGCCAACATCCAGGCGCTGCTGGCCGATCTGGATTCGATTTATCAGTGGAATGTATTTATGCTGCTGCCTTTTGCCGTGATATTCTGGGGCGCTTATTACAAAAAACCGACCGTGCCCGTCATGCTGCTGTCTTCGGCCGTAGCCGTTGTGGTTGGCATGCTGTCCAACGGGTTCGGTTTTGTAGACGGATTTCAGTCGATGATCAACGGGTTTAACGTCTCCATGGTGCATGCCGCGGGATTCGACCCGTCGGCCATTTCCGATACGGTGACGAAGCTGATCAACCGGGGCGGCATTTTCTCGATGACGACCATCGCGGTTACGATTATTTGCGGCTATGCGTTCGCGGGCATTGTTGAAGTGGCAGGCTGCCTGGATGTGATCCTCGCTGCCTTTTACAGCAAGGTATCCAAGGTGTGGCATCTGATCGGTGTCACGATTCTGGGAAGTGCCGCCATCGTGTTTACAGCAGGCGTAGCCTCCATTTCCATTATTATGATGGGAACGTTACTGAAGGACGCTTATGCCAAAATGGGACTCCATCCCAAGAATCTTTCCAGAACACTGGAAGATTCGGGTACGATGCTGCTGCCATTTGTTCCTTGGGGCGTATCCGGAATATTCTATCTGGAAGTTCTGGGAGTCGGCCCGGGGAGTTTCTGGATCTGGGCTATCCCATGTTATTTATGCGTCGTGTTCGCGATGATTTACGCCTTTACCGGCTTTGGAATCGAGAAGCTGAAGAAGGAAGGGAATCCGGTAAATCCGCAGACGGCGGTGAACGTGAAATAAACGCAAGCGACTAGTTCGGCAGCTCCATCTGGTATTAACTGGATGGGGCTATCTTTTTGGAGGTACGAAGATGTCCATTACTTTGCAGGAGTTTCTGTTCTTGCTCGTCGTATTAATCGGCAACACCGTGGAATCCATGACGGGTTTTGCGGGCACTTTGCTCGCCATGCCGGCATCCGTGCTTCTGATCGGGGTAGATGAGGCCAAAACGGTCCTGAATGTCATGGCGCTTATCTGCTGCTTATGGATTGCCCTCAGGCACCGCAAGCATATTAACGGGAAAGAATTTAGAAAGATAACCGGTTATATGTTCCTGGGTATGATCGCTGGCGTCGTTATTTACGATACGCTGCCTTCTGCTTTTCTGCTTAAAATTTATGCGGTTCTGATAATCGCCATTGCCCTCAAGAAAATGTTCGTCAAGAAAAACGTTACGCTTCCCGGCCTGCTGCTGATTGTGACTATTCTGGGTGCAGGCGTGATCCACGGGATGTTCCTGTCAGGGGGATCGCTGCTGGTCATCTATGCCGTTATGGTACTTAGAGACAAGTCGGAATTCCGTGCTACGCTCGCCGCCGTCTGGGCCGTGCTGGATTTCTTCCTGTTCCTGAATCAGGCGCGGCTCGGACATGTGAACAGCGACACGCTTCCTCTGATTCTGATTGCACTGGTTCCCCTGGCGCTGGGAATTGCGC
Source organism: Paenibacillus lutrae (assembly GCF_009757775.1). GTDB lineage: Bacteria > Bacillota > Bacilli > Paenibacillales > NBRC-103111 > Paenibacillus_F > Paenibacillus_F lutrae. The sequence continues at coordinate 140,092 of NZ_RHLK01000005.1, read as the reverse complement.
TCGGCAACCGTCTGCATCACAAAATCAATCAGAACCATTTCCTGCTGGTTACCTATATCCTGTTATTCATTTCGGGTGTGTCGCTCCTTGTCAAATAACCGCCTGTAAGCCTATTCTATTCATAATCGATCCGAGTTATGGATGTGTCTAAGAGAAAGGATCGCCAAGGGAGTGAATGGCTATTTCCATTCTGTTGAGCAAACTTTACCACAGCGTAGTCGGGCACTACCCGATTAAGCTGGTTGCAGGAGAGAGCGGATTAAGCAATGCCGTCAAATGGGTGCATATGGTCGAAAACAAGGAGATCTCCTCCTTTCTGGATGGGCAGGAAATCGTGTTTACGACCGGGATCGGCGTACAGACACCGGAGGATTTGCTTGCTTTGATCAAAGAGAATGTATGCAACCGTGCAAGCGGCATGGTCGTCAATATCGGTCCCTATATCAAAGAAGTGACTCCCGAAATGCTGGATTACTGCAATGAAGTCCATTTTCCTTTATTCGTGGTCCCCTGGCAGGTTAAGATGGCCCGTATTATCAAGGTGTTCTGTTCTTATATCTTAGAATCCGAGAAGCATGAGGTCGAGCTGGCGAGTGCCGTGCAGAACGCTGTCTACTCACCCGAACAAACAAGACTCTACGTTCCGGTGTTTGAAGAACACGGATTCCGGGAGCCCGGCAAATTTCATGTGGCGATACTCGATGCCGGAGACGGGAAGACGTCTCAAGAAATACGCGTAGACAGGAAAAGAAAAATCGAGTTCCGCTTGGAATCGTTCCAGGCCAAAGCGATTGTGGCAGATATGGATACAGCGTTTGTCCTTTTCTTCATGGATGTCACTGCGGATGGAATCAACGATTTCGCGGAGAAGCTGCTGGCCTTCATGAACGCGAAATACGAGAACGCTGCGTTCCGTATCGCCATCGGGAATGAAGTGAGCCGTCTGTCGGAACTGGTCACAAGCTATACGCAGGCTTGCCGCATTTTTCAAATCAGCGGCGATACTGACGAAGGCCGTTTCATTACGAACTACAGCGAAATCGGTGCCTATAAGGTGCTGCTGGAGCTTGATCGTCAAGAGGTGAGTGAAGCCTATATTCAAGAAACCATCGGGCCTCTGATCGAATATGACAAATTGAATAACAGCGACTTCGTTCAAGTGCTCGATTTATATTTGCGGCACAGCGGACGCGTTCATCCCGTGGCCAGTACTCTTTTTGTGCACCGCAACACCATTAATTATAAATTGAAACGGATTGAGAAATTGCTGGATTGCGATTTATCCGATTTTTATGTGCGGCTGAACCTGGCTGTTGCACTCATGCTGAGGAAAATCAGCCGGTGAGCGAATTGGCATAACAGACGGCGCAAATGCATAAGCATCCTATAATGACAGGCGGACAAGGAGGACTTATCATGCCAGCCAAACATTCGCTCAATCAGTACTTCCGGGACCAGCTTACGTTGTTTATCTTCGTCTCTGTCCTCTTCGTGGTAGGGGTTGTATTCGGAGCGATTATGGTCAATGCGCTTTCTCTGGAGCAAAAGCAGGAGATCGGACGGTACTTAAGCTCATTTTACCGCTCGGTTGACGAAGGGGCGTCCGTGGACGGCAAGCAGTCGCTCATGGCCGCTTTCTCCCTCCACATGAAGTGGATTCTGCTGATCTGGACGCTGGGTTTATCCGTCATCGGACTTCCTTTGATTCTGGTGCTGGATTTTTTAAAAGGTGTTCTGATCGGATTTAGTGTCGGTTTTATGGCTGGCCAGTTATCCTGGAAAGGGATCGCCTTTGCGCTTGTCTCTATCGCCCCGCCGAACCTGATCGTGATTCCGGCTATTCTGATTTGCAGCGTCGTATCGATCGGATTTTCGTTATTTATTATCAAAAACCGGCTGCTGCGCCGCAGCGGCACTCTTTATCAGCCGTTTATGCGTTATTCCTTTACAACGCTGTTTATGGGGGGATGCATGCTGGCCGCCTCCGTTATGGAAGCCTATTTATCCCCGGTTATGATGAGATGGGTGACGCCGATGCTGGCCGCTTTTGTTAACTAGAATAATTCTAAATAAGAGTTTGACTTTATGAACCCCCTCCCTCTATAATGAAAAAAGGAAGTTATCGCGAGAGTTGAAGCTAGCGCGTTTGTAAGAGGGGGAGGAGTATGGAAGCACGTATTGATAAGATCAAGCAGCAGCTGCAATCCCAAGGTTACAAGCTGACTCCCCAACGGGAAGCAACCGTTCGAGTGCTGCTGGAGAACGAAGAGGATCACCTTAGCGCCGAAGATGTGTTCATGCTCGTAAAGGACAAAGCGCCTGAAATCGGACTTGCTACCGTGTACCGGACACTCGAATTGCTCAGCGATATGCACGTGCTGGAGAAGATGAATTTCGGAGATGGAGTCGCACGCTACGATTTGCGCAGTGACAGCACTCATCATCACCATCACCATCTGATCTGCGTACAGTGCGGGTCTGTAGATGAAATTATGGAAGATTGGCTGGGTCCGCTCGAAGAGCGGTTGGCTCAAGAATATAACTTTAAAGTTCTGGATCACCGGCTTGATTTTCAAGGCATTTGTCACCGCTGCAATGAGAAAAGCGCGGAGCAAATGAAGGAGAAGGACAAGCAGCCGGATAAAGATAAACCATCTGCCATGATTTGATCATGAATCCAGGCAGCACAGCAGGCGGTTGCGGCTTTTCGCAAGGCCTTCTTTGCAGCCTCTCATACGTACGATCACACCAAGCCCGAAGCTTCCCGCTTCGGGTTTTTTTGGGTTCCGCCAAGACAGCGGAATCTCTTCGGCGATGATCTTCGTTTTTGCTTGGAAGTAAGGCGTTTCTCTGTTGTTTTAACGGGGTAATGAGGCATGGAATATGCATACATTCAATTCTGCTTGGTAAACTAGTACAGTGGAAGCGAAATTGGAGGAATGTCCCATGTTAAGTGAGAAGCAGCCCGGTCAAGAAGCGAGCCGATCCAATCTCGCGGGCAAAACAGCACTGATTACCGGAGCAAGTTCGGGAATCGGTAAAGCAGCCGCACTCAAGCTGGCTAAACAAGGCGTCAAAGTCTGCCTGCTGGATATTACGCGCAAGCACGCGGAGGATGTGCAGGAAATTATTCTTCGCAAAGGCGGCGAGGCCATCGTAACGGAAGCCGACATTGCGGATACAGATCAGGTTAAGAGAAGTATCGAGAAACTGATAGAGAAGTGGGGACATCTCGACATCGTATTCGCGAACGCGGGTATTAACGGTGTCATTAGTCCGATCGAGGATTTGGAGGCGGACGATTGGGACACTACTCTTAATACGAACCTGAGAGGAACGTTTCTGACAGTTAAGCACGCCATACCTTATTTGAAAAAGCAGGGCGGGAGCGTTATTATTACCAGCTCCATCAACGGGAACCGGATTTTTAAAAATTTCGGATTTACCGCGTACAGTTCATCCAAAGCCGGGCAGGTTGCTTTTGCCAAGATGGCTGCCCTTGAGCTGGCCCAGTATAAAATCCGTGTGAATGTCATATGTCCGGGTTACATAAGCACGAATATTGAAAAGAACACGGAGCGCACTCCGGAAATCGAAGAGATTCAAATTCCAATTGAATATCCCGAGACCAGCATGCCGCTGGAGGACGGACCCGGCAAGCCGGAACAGGTTGCGGATCTTGTCAGCTTCCTGGCTTCGGATGACTCCAGTCACATTACAGGTACGGAGATTTATATTGACGGCGCGGAATCGCTGCTCTAACGGATCATCCAGATGCTGCCGTTAACGGAATACGGTTTGAAGTCAGGAGGAGACGGCTATGATTGTCGGAGTGCCCAAAGAAATTAAAAATAATGAATATCGTGTTGCTTTAACTCCGGGCGGCGCAGGAATGCTGGCACAAGAAGGACACAAAGTACTTGTAGAAGCCGGGGCCGGAGAAGGCAGCGGGTTTACAGATGAAGAATATGTCCGTGAAGGTGCTGAAATGATTGCGCTGGCCGGGGAGGTGTGGGGCCGCAGCGAAATGATCATGAAGGTTAAAGAACCGCTGCCATCCGAATACGGGTATTTCCGCGAGGGGCTGATCCTGTTCACCTATCTGCATCTGGCCGCAGCAGGCGACTTAACGGCACAGCTTACGGCCAGTAAGGTGACGGGGATAGCCTATGAGACCATTCAGCTGTCCGGAGGCGGTCTGCCCCTTCTGACGCCTATGAGCGAGGTGGCCGGTCGGATGTCCGTACAGGTGGGCGCCCAGTTCCTTGAGCGCTTCTACGGCGGCCGCGGCATCTTGCTCGGAGGGGTGCCCGGCGTACCGCCGGCTGATGTGATTATTCTGGGCGGCGGGATTGTCGGGACCAACGCGGCCAAGATCGCCCTCGGTATGGGCGCTAACGTCGTCATGATCGAGCGCAGCGCAGACCGGATGCGCTACCTGGATGATGTTTTTGGCGGACGCCTGCGGACACTGATGTCAAATCCGTACAACATTGCGAGCGCGGTGCAGAAGGCCGATCTGCTGATCGGCGCGGTTCTGATTCCCGGAGCGCGTGCGCCCAAACTCGTGACGGAGGCAATGGTGAAAACGATGAAGCCCGGTTCGGTCATCGTCGATGTGGCGGTCGATCAGGGCGGCACGATCGAGACAATCGACCGGGTCACCACACATAGTGACCCGACGTATATCAAGCACGGCGTCCTGCACTACGCCGTGGCCAACATGCCCGGCGCCGTCCCGCGCACCTCGACGCTGGCGCTCACCAACGCCACGCTGCCATACGCGCTGGAGCTGGCCGGGAAGGGCTTCGCGGCAGCGGTCACCGGTAACCCGGTGCTCCTGCCGGGCGTGAACACCTACGGCGGCATGGTGACGCATGCCGCCGTAGCGGAGTCTGTCGGCCTGCCGGTTGTGCAGCTGGCCGACCTGCTTCCGTGAAGCCCCACCCGCAGCTGCGGGCAGGGCTTCATGTCCTCTGCGCGCGGAAGAGGCCGCTACCCGGCGTTTAACAAGCATGCAGCAGCGGCGGCGCCGTCTGCTGCATGCTTGTTTGCCGGAGGAAGCGGGCGCCTCAAGCAGGGAGAGGTCAAGATAAATCCCGTTGGCAACTTGGAGATCGGGCTCATTAGCGAGGACTCCATATTTTTGGGACATATACTCATCTTCTATATTTAAAAATTTTTTACAAATTTACTGAGGCCTTGTGACCTGTATGCCGCCGCAATCAAGGAACCCTGCGGCACTTTAAATCAAGTAAATTTTTCCCGAATTCGAATCATATATTCTCCCCTTTGCTCATAGGATGACGGTAAAAGGGGGGGACAGGTATGATCTTATCCGTTCATAAGTGGCTTCAGCGGACCCGTTTTCTAATCCTGTTCATATCGTTGACCTATCTGCTCTACCGGCTGTTGTCCGTATTCTCGTATTGGGTAGAGCCCGCTGACAAATACAGGCATCCGGGCGGAGCTTCCGTCAAAGTTTTTCAGCAGCATAACCTTCACACGGACGGCAGTGCAACGATGTCGGAGAGACTCCGCTTGTTTTATTGGTACGGTGAATGAAGGAATTAGCGTTTGGGTGACGAATGGTATATAGACTCACTACCCCTGTCATAGGCGGGCTAAATGAAGGAGCAAGGGACCTTGAGACAAGATCTGGAAGTATTCATGGACTATTTGGAGCATGAGAAACGATTGTCCCGGAATACGCTTGAATCGTATTCTCGGGATTTGCTGCAGTACATAGATTTTCTTGAAGAGCAGAATGTGCACGATCTTGCTGAAACGAGCAAAGTACATGTCGTCACCTATATCGCCCGTCTGAAGCAACTGGGCAGAGCTACGGCGACTCAGTCCCGGACGCTTGTTTCCATTCGTTCGTTGTACAGCCACCTGATCAGAAGCAGACGAATGGAGCATGATCCTACGCGGGATATAGAGAATCCTAAGCAGGATAAAAAGCTTCCGCAGGTACTCACCCTGGAGGAGATGGAGCGCCTTCTCGGCGCTCCGCAGCCGGCCTCTACGAATGGCGTCCGCGACAAAGCCATGCTGGAAGTTCTGTACGCGACTGGTATCCGGGTGTCGGAACTGATCAGTCTGGATGTCGGAGATGTGAATACGAGTCTGGGCTTTGTTCGCTGCGTCGGTAGCGGTGCGAAGGAACGGATCATTCCGCTAGGCACTATGGCAGCCAAAGTCGTCGATGACTACGTATCGAATTCACGGCCGCTTCTCATGAAGCCCCATAAGCCCGAGACGGCTCTGTTCGTGAACCATCTGGGAACCAGAATGACGCGTCAGGGCTTCTGGAAGATGCTTAAAAGGTACTCGGCGGAAGCATCCATCGATAAAGACATAACGCCGCATACACTGCGGCACTCCTTCGCCACCCACCTGCTTGAGAACGGGGCGGATCTCCGCTCGGTGCAGGAAATGCTGGGGCATGCCGACTTGTCTACCACTCAGGTGTACACCCATGTGACACGAAGCAAGATGAAGGAAGTTTATGACCGGTCTCATCCCCGCGCCAAGATGACCTGAGCCATAGCCTTGGCAATTAAGCGGGCAGCAGCAGCTTCTTATTGCTGGCTCGGCAAGCGTGCAGAATCAGGTATCCGAAGATACCGGCTGCACGTTTCTTTCTTTATAGAACCGATCCGCAAAAAGGATCGTTATTTAAACATTTTTTTGCCGGATGACTTTGCATCTGCAGGGTAAAAATGAGATAATGTCCGTGGTGTTTTAGGCTGTATACGGTTTTAGGCAGCCCTTCTGCCGCGGAGTGTTTAATCAGTCTTCCGGTTTCTTAAGCCCAGACTCTCGCAGCAGCTGTATTCGCACTTAGGAGGCTTTAGCGAAGCCGTGTACCTCTGCCATACATAGGCAATTTACCGATTACCCGTATTCGTGTTACCCGCATAATTGTACAAGCTTTAACGAGTCTGAGAGAGCCTGTGAACAAGATCTAAACCTATTTGAAAGGGTGTCCTTACTATGAACAATGAAAAAGAGCGCATTTCTGAAGCGGCTGTGTATATTGAGAAAGAACTTGGCTTCCGTCCAACCATCGGTCTTATTCTCGGTTCAGGACTCGGGGTCCTGGCGGATCTGATTGAAGATGCCGTAGTGGTGGCCTACAAAGATATTCCGCATTTTCCGGTCTCCACCGTTGAAGGTCATGCCGGCGAACTGGTAGCGGGCCGTATCAAAGGCCGCGAGGTTGTCATGATGAAAGGCCGTTTTCATCAATACGAAGGATACGGGGCGGAGACCGTTGCTTTTCCTGTCCGTGTTATGAAAGCGCTCGGCGTCAGCACCCTGATCGTGACCAATGCTGCAGGCGGCGTGAATACTTCGTATGAAGTCGGTGATCTGATGGTCATTCAGGATCACATCAACTTCATGTTCCGCAACCCGCTGATCGGACCCAATGACGATGAACTGGGTCTCAGATTTCCCGATATGTCTGAAGCTTACAGCAGACGTCTGGGCAAACTTGCGCATGGGGTTGCAGAAAAACAGAACTTTTCGCTGCGCGAAGGCGTATATCTGGGTCTGCTCGGACCTACATATGAGACACCGGCTGAGATCCGCATGATTCGTACACTCGGTGCCGATGCGGTTGGAATGTCTACCGTACCGGAAGTTATCGTAGCCCGGCACGCAGGGATGGAAGTACTCGGCTTCTCCTGTATTTCCAACATGGCGGCAGGAATTCTGGATCAGCCGCTGTCCCATCAGGAAGTCATGGAAACAACGGAACGCGTCAAACCAAAATTCCTGAAGCTCATTCTGGGCATTATCGAAGAACTGTAAGCAATCAGGACCTTTTTTGCAAAGATTGTTAGCGAGAGGGAAAGGTATTTCCTGAGCAATCGCAAGAATCGTCATAGGGTGACAAAAGCAAAAAGATGGAGATCTGCAAGGATGTCATGAAATCACATTTTTTTGTTATTTGTAGACGATCCCTTGCATTCTGGACTAAAAATCACGGAATTGTCACAAATTATTCGAAGTTTCAGTTGCGAAGGGATTAGGCAATTTCCATAATTTTAGGTACAATAATTAGGTAATTACGCGATGGGGGGATCTTCATGTACAAGTGGTTAATGTTTGTACTTTTTATCGGTGCCAGTGCTATGGGGATAGGGTTCCTATTTTCAGATATTTCAGCCCGACAAGCCGAGATGGCAGCTGAGCAGACTGCAGGCCCGAGCCTGAAACTTTCAGCAACGAACTGGAAATTTGATCAGCAAGAGTATAAGATTCCAAAAGGTCAGACCAAAGTTTCCCTGATTAACAAAGAAGGTATCCATGCAGTTGACATCACAGGTGAAGGTCTGGATATCAAGCTGGATGCACAGAACAAATCTCAGGATGTTAACTTTGAGAAGCCCGGCAAATACGAAATTCATTGCGTTCTTCCATGTGGAGAAGGCCACGCTGATATGAAAGCTGTTTTGATCGTTGAATAATAGGCTTACACAGCTCAGGAAAGGGAGCCCGGAAGGGCTCCCTTTCTTTTTTATGCGAACGGGGTATGAAGATAAGATAGTTTTGACATCCGGATTAATGCAGTTAAAAGGGCTTCCTTGCATCGTTTGGTGCATGGGAGCCTTTTGTTTCCTTTTTAACCGTGCCACAGGGGCAAAAGAAAAGACTGCCGTAAAAATAAACGTATTCGCAAGCGGAAGCGGAATATTATTCCTGAAACTGGTCAAGACTTGTTACTGATATTTCTAGTTTTCCGCGAGATGCGATTTGTTTTAGGAGAATTAATGAACAGGAGGGGTAGAAACGATGTTGAAAAAAGTGTGCGGCGCCCTGCTATGTATACAAATAGTGCTCACAGCCGTCATGCCGGCCGTCCTGGCTAAAGAGGAAAAGGCTCAACCGGTAGACCTGACGCCAAGTGCCTTGTCGGCCGTTCTGATGGATGCCGATTCGGGTACGATTATCTCGAACAAGAATATGGATACCAAGCTGCCGCCCGCCAGTATCACGAAAGTGATGACGATGCTCCTGATTGTCGAAGCGGTGGATGCGGGCAAAATTAAAATGACGGATAAAGTCAGTACGAGTGAATACGCGGCTTCAATGGGAGGTTCGCAAATCTTCCTGGAGCCGGGTGAAGAGATGTCTGTCGAAGAGATGCTGAAAGGGATCGCGATGGCGTCCGGCAATGATGCTTCCGTTGCTATGGCTGAGAAAATCGCAGGCTCGGAAGAGAACTTTGTCGCCATGATGAATGAGCGCGCCAAAGAGCTCGGGATGAATAACACCCATTTTGTTAATTGCAATGGGCTTCCGGCGGAGAACCACTATTCCACCGCCCATGATATTGCGATTATGTCCCGGGAACTGCTCAAACATTCGGAGATCACCAAATTTACCGGAAGCTATCAGGATTATCTTCGTAAAGATTCCGCCAAGCCTTTCTGGCTGGTGAATACGAACAAACTGGTCCGCTTCTACACGGGTGCCGATGGTTTGAAAACCGGCTATACGGGCGAAGCCAAGTTTTGCTTATCCGCTACAGCGGCGCGGGACGGCTTCCGGGTTATTGCCGTAGTTATGGGCGAGCCCAATACGAAAACACGCAATGCGGAAGTGGCGAAATTGTTTGATTACGCATTTGCGCAGTATACGAATTTCCCGATTTTCAAAGCGGGGGATGCACTTGGCGAGTTAAAAGTAAGCAAGGGAAGCTTATCGACGGTTCCGCTTACCGCGAGCCGCTCATACAGCATCCTCCTCAAAAAAGGCGAGACCAAAGAAGGTATCCGCCATGAGCTTCAGCTCCAGCAAGATCTGATGCCGCCCATTGCGAGAGGTCAGTCCATCGGCAAGGTCGTTGTCTACAAGAATGACGCCGTGCTGACGGAGTATCCGGTCGAATCCCCGGTTGATGTGGCAAAAGCAGGCTGGTGGACACTGTTTAAGAGAACCGCCAGAAGCATGTTCGGCAATGAGTAATAAGTCGTAATTCCCCGCAACATAAGGGCTTTTGACGCTTTTCTTCTAGTTTTGTCAGCAGGCAGGAAATGCTAGGAGGGTTGTAGAACTTGTGAGTCATGTGGGAAGGAGTGGCATGACACATGAGTCTGCAAATCGAATTCGAGCAGGGAAGAAAAGTGCTAGTCGTCCGTCTGAAAGGGGAACTCGATCATCATACGGCAGATGTGGTCAAAGCCCGCATGGAAGAAGCTATTTTCCGGCAGGATACCAAGCATCTGGTGTTAAGCCTGAAGGATTTGTCTTTTATGGACAGTTCCGGGCTTGGAGTGATTCTGGGACGATACAAACAGATCACGGGTAAGGGCGGCCGGATGGTCGTGTGCGACGTGTCACCTGAAGTTTACCGGTTGTTTGAATTATCCGGCATGTTCAAGATCGTATCGATCCAAGAGAACGAGAGATCGGCCATCTCCAGTCTGGAGGTCGCGCTATGAGCGAGAAGAACTTCATGAAGCTCCAATTCGCGAGCAAATCAGAGAATGAAGCTTTTGCGCGTGTTGCTGTTGCATCCTTTATCTCACAGCTCGATCCTACTATGAATGAATTGACGGATATCAAGACGGTGATTTCCGAAGCGGTGACGAACTGCATCATCCACGGATATGACAACAAGCCCGATGGCATTGTGACCATCACAACGGAAATCAATGAGGATGAAGTGTTTATTACGGTAGAAGACAACGGGGCCGGTATCGCGGATCTGGAAGAGGCCAAACAGCCGCTCTTTACGTCCAAGCCTGAACTGGAAAGATCCGGTATGGGATTTACCATTATGGAGAATTTCATGGATGAGGTGGACATTATTTCCGAAATCGGAACGGGCACTCGCATACGGATGAAGAAACGAATTGAATCCAAAAAAGCTTTGGTTAATTAGGGGTTTGATACCATGGACGTCGATTTGAAAGGTTCCTCGAACAGTTTCCTGGATGATAGTGAAGTCAAGCGACTAATCGCACTCAGCCAATCGGGCGATTCACTCGCCCGCGAGCGGCTGGTTAACTCAAACATCCGGCTCGTCTGGTCCGTGGTTCAGCGCTTTCTGAACCGTGGCTACGAAGCCGAGGATTTGTTTCAAATCGGCTGTATCGGACTGCTCAAATCGGTCGACAAGTTTGATTTGTCGTATGATGTGAAGTTTTCCACCTATGCGGTTCCGATGATCATCGGGGAAATTCAAAGATTCCTCCGGGATGACGGAACACTCAAAGTCAGCCGATCTCTTAAGGAACTGGCCAGCAAAATCCGTAAAGCCAAGGATGAGTTGTCCAAAGGGATGAACCGTCTGCCCACCATTAAAGAAGTGGCGGAAATGCTGGGAATCACCCCGGAAGAAGTTGTGTTTGCCCAGGAAGCAAGCAAGCCTCTGTCATCCATTCATGAGACGGTATTTGAGAATGACGGTGACCCGATCACCCTCATGGATCAGATTGCCGACGAGACGCAGGATAAATGGTTTGAGAAGCTTGCGCTCAATGAAGCAATAGGGGCTCTGAATGAACGGGAACGGCTGATTGTATATCTCCGCTACTTCAGGGATCAGACACAGTCGGAGGTCGCCAGCAGGCTCGGGATTTCCCAGGTTCAGGTATCACGGCTAGAGAAAAAAATATTGCAGTCCATCAAGGACCAGATTGCTCAATGATAGAAAAGAACTAAAGATGCTCTTTAGAGTGGATCACGAACACCAACGGGTGTATCGGTTCATTCTAAAGAGTTTTTTACGTAAATCGGGTATAAATCACTGGACTTTGTATCGTATTCTGCGCTAAAAGTTCCAATCAAGCTTAATAAAGAGGTATAAGCTCGTTCTATTCGTAATTTTGCCGGCCGGCCCCGTGCCGGTTTTTTGCCTTTTCTAGAGCTAGGAAAGGCAAAGAAGGCTGCCCGTTCCGGACAGCCTAGAATGGATACCAGGCGGACTTTATTTCACAACAGCGTCATCCTGGAAGAAGAATGAGATGCTGTATAGACCCGCCAGCCCGACAAGGGTATAGATGATTCTGCTGAACGCGGAGGAATCGCGATGCACCTCACCTCCGAAAATAGCGGAGACTAGATCCCACTCGAAGATGCCGACAAGCAGCCAGTTCAGCGCCCCTATAATAATGAGGGTAAGAGCTAGTCTGGACATGGATATGTTCACCACCTGTTTAGAGTAGATACTTGCTGCCTTTAATGTTCCTCAACGGTTCACGGTTATTCATCGCCTCTGAGCATAAGAAGCATACATTGATTGAAAATGGTTAATTTGACCAAACCGGTTTGACGGCAGTTCTTGGATTATCTTGTGCTGAGCTTCGCATACTACTGGCAAAAGGATGGTTTGGGGAGCTGATATAAATGAATCAAACCACCGCTGCTTGTCTCTATATCCGGCTGCGACGGAGAGTCAGCGTATCGCCGAATGAAACCGTTAAGCTGGATAAGATTGCTCAGCTTATCGCCGAGCCTGCATACGAAGCCGCTTTGAAAGACCTGACGGTCGTCAGGCTGCAGACAAAGGATGGGAACCGGGTTCTGGTCGATATGCTCAGCATAGTGGCGAAGATTAAAAGCCTGTATCCTCATCTGCAAATCGAACATTTTGGCGAGCCTCACACGCTTTTGGAAGTGCAGACGGCTGCCCGCAAGCCCAATCTGCTGTTTCTTGCAGCTGTATGGATTTTGTTGTTTATAGGTTCGGGTCTCACAATCATGAACTTTCACGCGGACGTGTCCATGGTTGAAGTGCACCGGCGCGTCTATGAATTGTTAACCGGTAACCGCAGTGAGCATCCTTTCCTGCTGCAACTTACATATTCAATCGGGCTTGGCATTGGAATGTCCGTGTTCTTCAATCATTTCTTTAAGAAAAAATTTAATGAAGAACCGAGTCCTCTCGAGGTTGAAATGTTCACCTACCAGGAGAACATCGACCGCTATACGATTGCAGAGGAGTATCTGACCTTAGCCGATGAAAAGAAGCCAACACCATGAACGCGCTTCTGGGCTGGTCAGCGGCAGCTGTCTTCGGATTAGCCGGAGGGATCGCGGTAGGAAGCGGTATGGTGGCTTTCCTGCTAGTGCTGGATATCATACCGCGGCTCTTGCAGATCAGCAGGGCTGTAAACCGGATCCGAAGCTGCGAAGCAGCCGTTATAACAGGATCTCTAACCTTTACTGTGCTCGATTTTATGGATTGGCATCTATCTGCGCCTCTTTGGTGGACAGGCTTCTTCGGCCTATTCGCGGGAGCTTTTGTCGGCATGCTTTCTGCCGCGTTGACGGAAATCATCAATGTGCTTCCCGTGCTGGCCAAACGGGTGGGAGTTGCTTCACATATGGTATGGCTCCTGATGGCAATGATCTTGGGTAAGGTGCTCGGTTCGTTGTTCGAATGGTTCATTTATTGAGGAATGAAGGAGGAAGAACAGGTGAAGAAGTTAATGGGCCAGATGATGGACAAAAAACGCGAGAACAAACAATCAGCGGAATCCCGGCAGCCCGAGGCACTGCAGATCGATGAAGCAGGGAACTTATTTACGGCTTCGGATAGCTCGATTGACAGCTCTGAGTCCTCTGATGACAGCAGAACCGATTTTGGAATCAAGGCGATCTTACAGGATACTAACAAGGTGACGCCTTCTGCTCAAGATGAGCAAACCGGTCAGAACGATTCGTCCGGTTCAGGAACTGTCTCTGCCGGCGGCAAGGACCCAGCCGCTTCCAGGGGCGATGTCAGCAGAGAGACGGCAAAAGAGCGGCAGAACTCAGCCGAAGCTCCAGAAAACGCGAATCAACAGCAGGAACCGCAGTCTTCAAAGAAGCCGGATCAAAAAAATGACCCGATCCCTTTTAAAATGGAAGCGATTAAAGCCGAGCTGGAAAAACGGACTGGATTGGGTACTTCCTTTGACCTTGTTCTTCGGGAAATGGTATTCGATACGATTCGTACCGGGTTTTTCTATGTCAATGGATTCGCCAAGGACGATGTGCTGACGCTTGTGCTCGATCGGTTATCGACGGTTCATGATGAAGCGATGCGGACAGCGCCCGCCAATGCGCTGAGAGAGTATCTCATCCCTCATATCCAAGTCGAGCCCTACGAAACGATGGAAGAAGTAATCGGACAAGTTCTGGCCGGAGGCACGGCTGTATTCATCGAAGGAGAGAAGCAGGCAATCGTTATCGATGCCAAGAAATTCCCTTCCCGGTCAACGGAAGAACCGGATTTGGAACGGGTGGTCCGTGGTGCCAGAGACGGCTTCGTAGAGACACTGATGACGAATGTAGCGTTAGTACGAAGACGGATCCGGGATCCGCAGCTCAGGCTGGAAATCACACAGGTAGGTAAGCGCACGAGCACAGATATCTGCATCGCATATATTAACGATATAGCGAACAACGATCTCGTGCAGTCTTTGCGGGATAAAATCAAACAAGTTCAGATTGACGGAATTCCGCTGGCCGAGAAGCAGCTGGAAGAAGCCATAATGAACAGCAGCTGGAACCCTTATCCGAATGTAAGGTATACGGAACGGCCGGACGTGGCGTCGGCTCATCTGCTCGAAGGGCATGTCATTGTCATGGCGGATACGTCGCCGAGCGTCATGATCATGCCGACCACCTTCTTCCATCACGTGCAGCATGCGGAAGAGTACCGCCAGCTTCCTATTATCGGCAGTTACCTCCGATGGGTAAGATTCATGGGGATGCTGGCTTCGATTTTCCTGCTTCCACTGTGGTACCTGATGGTGATGGAACCTTCCTTAAAGCCGGCGGGGCTTGAATTTATCGGACCTCAGGAGCTGGGTCAAATTCCAATCCTGGTTCAATTCCTGCTTGCGGAGCTGGGGATTGACCTCATGAGAATGGCCTCCGTGCATACTCCGACACCTCTGTCGGTAGCCATGGGTCTGGTGGCCGCAATCCTGATCGGGGACATCGCGGTCAAAACAGGCTTGTTCACGAACGAGATCATTTTCTACATTTCAATAGCAACGATCGGCATGTTCGCCACACCGAGTTATGAGCTTAGTCTGGCTAACCGGATTGTCCGGCTTCTGCTGCTTTTTGCGGTAGCGATCTTCAAAGTGCCGGGCTTCGTAGGGTTGTGTACCCTGTGGCTCATTTTCTTATGTGCGCAGCGTTCCTATAACGCGCCCTACATGTGGCCGTTTATTCCCTTTAACGGGAAAGGGCTGCTTAACATTGTGTTCCGGCTTCCGGTGCTGAAGCATAAGACCCGGCTCAGTATTACAAGAGCCAAAGATGTCACGCGTCAGCCGCCTGATAAAAGCCCGGCGTGACCGCTTTATTTTCTCTGTAAAAAGTTGTGTTGTCAGCCCGGTGACATTATGATACTTTAATTAATAATGTAACGGAGAGCTACACGGAGAAATGTAGAGGATAACGGTGACGAAGAGGGGAAACTGACGATGTATCTTCATGGAACTAGCAAAATTAACGATAAAGGGCACCTGGAAATAGGCGGTGTCGATTCCACCGAGCTTGCCCAGCGTTATGGAACGCCGCTGTATGTTATGGATGAGGCACTGGTGCGCAGACGCTGCCGCGAATTTGTCGATGCGTTCCAAGCGACTGGTTTGAAATTTCAGGTAGCTTACGCAAGTAAAGCACTTTGTGTCATGGCTATGTGCCGCATTGTGGAACAAGAGGGGCTCTCTCTGGACGTGGTTTCCGACGGGGAGCTGTACACAGCCCTTCAGGCAGGATTCCCGCCGGAACGCATTCACTTCCATGGCAACAACAAAACGCCTATGGAAATTGAGATGGCGCTCGATGCCGGAATCGGCTGCTTCGTAGTGGACAATCTCACGGAACTTCGCCTTCTGAACGCCATTGCCGGCGAGAAAAAGAAGCAGGTTCCGATTCTATTGAGAATAACACCGGGTGTAGAAGCTCACACGCATGAGTACATTTCGACGGGCCAGATCGATTCGAAGTTCGGCTTTGATCTGGGCAACGGTGCAGCTTTTGAAGCGGTGCACGAAGCGTCCCAGTCTGCTCATGTGCGGCTTCTTGGTATCCATTCCCATATTGGCTCACAGATTTTTGAAGTAGAGGGCTTCTCCCTTGCCGCCGAGAAAATGGCATCCTTCGCATCCCGTGTAAGGGATGAACTCCAAATCGTATTCCCGGTAATTAACCTGGGTGGCGGATTCGGCGTACGTTATGTGGAAGGTGACACCCCGCTTCCCATGTCGACTTATGTGGAGGCGATCGCTGAAGCTGTCAAGACACAGTTCCATGCGGTTTCCTATCCGATGCCGGAAATTTGGATTGAGCCGGGCCGCAGTATTGTAGGCGATGCGGGTACGACTTTGTATACGGTCGGAACGAGCAAAGACATTCCGGGCGTACGCAAATACGTGGCGGTAGATGGCGGAATGACGGATAATCCTCGTCCGGCCTTATACCAATCCGAATACGAGGCCATGCTTGCCAACCGGGCTAATGACGCGGCAGATGAGCAGGTATCCATTGCAGGCAAGTGCTGTGAAAGCGGCGATATGCTCATTTGGGATGTGCAGCTGCCTGCCGTGAACAGCGGTGACATTCTTGCGGTAGCCAGCACGGGCGCTTATAACTATGCGATGGCCAGCAACTATAACCGGATCCGCAGACCGGCTCTGGTTTTCGTGAAGGACGGGGAGTCCGATCTGGCTGTCAAGAGGGAGACGCATGAGGATCTTGTTCGCAATGACGTCGTACCTGAGCGGATGAAACAGAAAGAAACAGCCCGGTAACAGACTTCTAATCCGGTAGAGGTTCGTTTATTTCGTTCATTAAGATGCGCATGCGGATAAATAGGCGGGAGAGAACCGGAGGTGTGATCCGGTTCTTTTCTTTTACAGGGTAAGGACAGGGAACAAAGAAGGGAAATTCAAAGAGGTGGCCTTTTTTTCCTTATTTGTGCATGCAGATGTTTTGGAGTACAATGTAAAGGATTGCTTGTTCAATCTTAATTACCGCAATCTATGCAGGAACCTATACATAAAAGGAGAGTGTTTTACATGGCAAAACAAGCGAAAATCACGATGGCAGGCGGCGGAGAAGTTGTGATCGACCTGTTCGAGAAGGATGCTCCGAACACGGTAGCGAACTTCGAGAAACTGGCTCAATCCGGGTTCTATAACGGCCTGAACTTTCACCGCGTAATTCCGGGCTTCGTAGCTCAAGGCGGCTGCCCGAACGGCAGTGGTACCGGCGGTCCAGGCTACACGATCGACTGTGAAATCAACCCGAACAAACATGAGCGCGGTACACTTGCGATGGCACATGCGGGCCGCAATACAGGTGGCAGCCAGTTCTACATCTGCTACCAGCCGCAGCCTCACCTGGACGGACAACATACCGTTTTCGGTAAAGTTGTCAAAGGTATGGAGTATGTCGATGCTTTCAAGGGACGCGACGTTATGGAGAAAGTTGAAATTGTAGAAGCTTAATAAAATTGCCTCAAGCCGGAGTTAAGTCTGGCCGCTGGCAGTTTTTCCCAGGAAAGCCCTGTTTTCGCGCATATATGATGTGCGAAAACAGGGCTTTCCTTCGTCTTGGAATGGAGGTAGGAGAGGGAGCTGAAGACCCGGTTAGTGCTGCTGAGCGCGGTTCTCCCGTTTGTTATTAGGCCTGGATACAACGACTAAACAGCCTGGCTGCGTTAATTCTGCCTGGATGACTTCCGAGAGCGAGTTAACTCCCGACTGATCAAGAAGCATCCAGAGCTCTGCTTTGGTAAAACCGGCTGTATACAGGTGGAGAGGGAACACGTGCCCATAGGAAACGAGTGGGAAAGGATAATGGGGAGCCTCTTTATCCGGGACGGATAGGGCGTACGTTCTCAGGTCCGGGGAATGGGGCATATAAGAATTCCTTTCTTATCCGGTATCGGCTCATGCTGATCGCTTTACTTATGGATGATCATCCGTGATCCGTGCTATCACCATATCCCGGATAGGCAGCTTTTATACGCAAGGAACTTTATATCCGACTCTTTTTGTTGTATATAAACTTGATTTTTTAAAGACACAATGGTACTATTCAGTCAAACCAATTACAATCGCATAATTGAGTTATCCTTCGGGGCAGGGTGAAATTCCCTACCGGCGGTGTTGCAGCAGTACCGGATTACCGGACTGCGGCTTAGTCCGTGACCCGGAATCTGATTATCCAGCGTACCAACGCAAGATCTTCAGGCTCCGGCTGACTTGGTGAGAGTCCGAGACCGACAGTTACAGTCTGGATGGGAGAAGGAGAAGAAAAGAATCCGTGTGCTAATGTTTGAACGTACCTTTCTTATCTATTGTCTTCGATACAGGAGCGGATGGGATCCAGTCGTCATTTCGTTGGTTTGATTTGACATATGGTGGATTAATTGTGTATACCTACATTCCTTGCCAAGACAATACGAGATGAATAGGCCAGGAACCTTTCCTTGAGACTGTATGGGGATGGGGAATTCCTTTGTTTGCTGACGCTTGAAGACAGCTATTCCGGTTGAATTTCTGTATGTGCCGACTGTATTGTGCAGCACACGCATCGATTTCTCTGGAGACTGCTGATCTTTCTTTCCGTATAGGCAATTAAAGAAAATCCTGGACAGGTACAAGTCTCAGGTGGAGTAATGAAACTCTGCCGCTGCTTAGCTGTAACGTAAAGACTGCTCTCGTGCAGACCTTTCTTACTGCTGCGCAGCTAGACGGTAAACTTAGTAAACCGCTGATCTTTATTCTTTGTCGACTTTCATCTTACAACGACCCCCGTTCATTGGAACCGGGGTCTTTTTGATGTTTTAGCGGATAGCACGACGGCTTTTACGGAATTAGGTTTAAATTTCACCGGATGAGGAGCGACAAAACCATGCTTCAACCTTTGCAGGATGAAACTTATATGCGTCTTGCGCTCCAGATGGCGCAAAGTGCTCAAGGCCAGACCGGGGTAAATCCGGTCGTGGGCTGTGTGCTTGTCAAGGACGGCCGCGTCGTTGGCATGGGCGCGCATCTCAGGCGGGGCGAAGGCCACGCAGAGGTGCTGGCGCTGCAGATGGCCGGGGCGGAAGCGGCCGGAGCCACCGCGTACGTCACGCTGGAGCCGTGCAGCCATTATGGGCGCACGCCTCCATGCAGCGACCGGCTCATCCAGAGCGGGGTGCGCCGCGTCGTCGTAGCCTCGGTGGATCCGAACCCGCTCGTTGCGGGCTCCGGCATCGCGAGGCTGAAGAGCAGCGGCATCCGGGTGGATGCCGGTCTGCTCGCGGAAGAGGCGAACGCCTTGAACGAGGCGTTCAATAAATTCATCGTGACCCGGCTGCCTTTTGTCACGATGAAGAACGCGAGCACGCTCGACGGTAAAATTGCTGCCCGCACAGGCGACAGCAAATGGATTACCGGCGCCCCGGCGCGCGAGCTCGTGCACACGATGCGGCACCGGCATGCCGCCATCATGGTCGGCATCGGCACGGTGCTTGCCGATGATCCCGAGCTGACCACCCGGCTGGCCGTACCGGCGCTCCACCCGCTGCGGGTCGTCGTCGACTCGCAGCTGAGGACGCCGCTGTCCGCGCGGGTGCTGCCGGGTCAGGATGGGGGGCCGACGCTCATCCTGACCACCGCAGGCGCCCCGGCTTCAAGACGCGAAGCGCTTGAAGCGCACGGCGCCCGGGTGCTGACGTGCGGCAGCGGACCGCACGTCGATCTTCCGCTCGCGATGAGGCTGCTCGGCGAGATGGAAATCCCCTCCGTCCTCCTGGAGGGCGGAGGACGGCTCAGCGGGGCGATGCTGGAGAGCCGGCTTGTCGACAAGGCGGTCCTCTTCTTCGCCCCGAAGTGGATTGGCGGCGGGGCACAGGCACCCGACAACGTCTCATTCGGCGGCTTCGGCCGAATGAGCGAGGCGATCCGGCTGGCCCGCATGACGGTTCAAACGGTCGGCGACGATGTCTGTCTGACCGGGTATCCGCAGTACGCCGAAGAGGAGGCTTCATCATGTTTACCGGAATAATTGAAGAAATCGGCGTGATGCGCCGGATACACAAACAAGGTCAGGCTATGGTGCTGACGATCGGTGCCTCTCTGATTCTGGAAGATGTCAAACTGGGTGACAGCATTGCCGTTAATGGTGTTTGCCTGACGGTGATCGCCTTCGATAAACACACATTTGCCGTAGACGTGATGCCCGAGACCTACCGTAAGACGAACCTGAACGGACTTCAGACAGGAGCCCGGGTTAATCTGGAGAGGGCGATGCCGGCGAGCGGCAGGTTCGGCGGGCACATCGTGCAGGGTCATGTCGATAGTACAGCCACTATCCGTACGCGGACTCCTGAAGAGAACGCGGTTGTCTATCGTTTGCAGCCGGCCAGTCCGGATGTGATGCGCTATATGATACCAGGCGGTTCGATTACGATTGACGGGATTTCATTGACTCTGGTAGATGTAACGGAGCAGACCTTCGCGGTCTCCATTATCCCCCACACGCTGGCTCAGACCGTCCTGCAGGATAAGCATCCGGGGGACACGGTAAACATGGAATGTGATGTACTGGGGAAATATATTGAAAAACTTCTGCAGCCTTCGGCAGCAAAAGGGACTGGCTCCGCCGCTTCACGGGGTGGACTAACGAAAAACTTTTTAGCTGAGAACGGCTTTTTCTAGACCAAGAAACAAAGGAGGGATTGGCATGGCTGAGAGAGAAACCTACACATTTCATTCGATAGAGGAGGCTGTTCAAGATCTGGCCGCGGGGAAAGTTATTATCGTCGTAGACGATGAAGACCGCGAGAACGAGGGCGATTTCATTGCCCTTGCGGATAAAGCGACCCCCGAAGTCATTAATTTCATGATCAGAGAAGGACGGGGCCTCGTGTGTACTCCGTTAACCGAAGAACGCGCCGGGGAACTGGACCTGCCCCCGATGGTTTCCCGCAATACGGATTATCACGGGACTGCCTTTACGGTTTCAATTGATCACGCGGATACCACTACGGGTATATCGGCTTATGAGCGTTCGCGTACCGTGCAGGCGCTCATTGATCCGGCTGCAAAGCCGCTGCATTTCCGTCGTCCCGGACATGTTTTTCCGCTTATCGCCAAGAAAGGCGGCGTGCTGCGCCGCGCAGGTCATACGGAAGCGGCGGTTGATCTCGCCCGTATGTGCGGCTCTTATCCGGCTGCCGTTATCTGTGAGGTGATTAAGGAAGACGGTACGATGGCGCGGGTGCCGGATCTGATGGACGTTGCCCGGATTCACGATCTCAAAATCATCACCATCCAGGATCTGATCCGCTACCGCAACGAGCAGGAGAAGCTTGTCCAGAGGGAAGTGGAAGCTAATTTGCCGACAGACTTCGGTACTTTCCGTGCTGTTGCGTATACGAATCAGATTGATCAGAAGGAACATGTAGCTTTAGTGAGGGGTGAGATCGACCCTTCTGTCCCTATTCTGGTACGTGTGCACTCCGAGTGTCTGACTGGCGACGTGTTTCATTCCCACCGGTGTGACTGCGGCCCTCAGCTGGCTTCGGCGCTGCAGCAGATCAATGAAGCAGGGGCCGGCATCCTTCTCTATATGCGCCAGGAAGGCCGCGGCATTGGTCTCATTAATAAGCTGAAGGCTTACGTTCTCCAGGAAGAAGGTCTGGATACCGTCCAAGCCAATGAAAAACTCGGCTTTGCACCGGATCTGAGGGAATATGGCGTGGGCGCCCAAATTTTGAAAGACCTCGGTGTGCGCCAAATGCGTCTGATGACCAACAACCCGCGTAAAATTACCGGTTTGGAAGGATATGGACTCGAAATTGTGGAGCGGGTTCCGATTCAGCTGCCCCACAACGAAGATAATGCCCGGTATTTACATACCAAGCAGGAAAAATTAGGGCATTTACTCACGTTTGATCCGAGCTGATTCTGTTTTTCGCAAAATATTTCTTTTTATATGGAAGATAGGTTTGTATACTAGAAGATGAAGGAGTAGGTACACATGGTCAAGAATTATGAAGGTAACCTCATTTCGCAAGGATTAACATATGGGATTGTTGTAGGTCGTTTTAACGAGTTTATTACATCCAAACTGCTGGCGGGAGCGCTCGATGCCCTGCAGCGTCATGGAGTTGAGGAAACCGAAATTGAAGTGGCTTGGGTACCGGGAGCATTTGAAATTCCTTTGATCGCTCAGAAAATGGCTGAAGCCGGAAAGTACGATGCGGTGATTACACTCGGAACGGTTATTCGCGGTTCGACACCGCATTTTGATTATGTTTGCAATGAAGCGGCGAAGGGTGTATCGGCTGTTTCACTTAAGACGGGGGTTCCTACGATTTTCGGCGTTCTGACTACCGACTCTATTGAGCAGGCTATCGAACGGGCAGGAACTAAAGCGGGTAACAAGGGCTGGGAAGCTGCTGTTACCGCCATTGAAATGGCAAATCTGACGAAGCAGATGAAGGGTTAAGCACGGCTATACCGCGGGCGTGCTCCCAGACGGCTGCAAGCAAGGATTCGAAAGCCCCGGCCTACTTGGACGGGGATCTTTTTTTTGGGAGAACGATGTTATGAAAATGCTGTATAAACTGGAAGTGTTCGAAGGGCCGCTCGATCTGCTGCTTCATTTGATCGATAAGTCCGAGGTTGACATCTATAATATCCCGATCAAGGACATTACGGAGCAGTACATGTCGTATGTCCAGGCTATGCATGAGCTGGAGCTGGAAGTTACCAGTGAATTTCTGGTTATGGCGGCTACGCTGCTCGCGATTAAGAGCAAAATGCTTTTGCCGAAACCGCCTGTACTGGATATGGAATTCGATTTCTACGAAGAGGAGGATGTTGATCCTCGCGCAGAGCTGGTGCAGAAGCTGATTGAATACCGTAAATACAAAGCGATAGCGGATTTGCTGAGGGATAAAGAGGTTGAACGGAGCCTGGTGTTTACCCGGGAACCGGAAGACCTGACGCCCTACACGCCGCAGATCCAGGAGAATCCGGTCAAAGGCTTGGGAGTAAGCGACTTGATGATGGCTTTTCAGCGGACACTCCGCAAAATGGGTCACCGCAATCAGGTCGCCAAAATCAGGCGCGATGAAATCTCCGTGAAAGACCGCATTGTCGATATTATTGAACTTCTTCAGAACAAGGGAGGACGCGTCTTGTTCTCGAAAATGTTCGAAAAGGACTGCAGCCGCGAGGAAATTGTAGTCACATTTTTAGCGATACTGGAACTGATGAAGATGAAGAAAATCCAGTGCTTCCAGCACAGGCTGTTCGATGACATCGTTATTCAGGCCAAGGAGGGAGAACTGTCCGATGGACTATCAACAGATGAAATCGATTATTGAAGGACTGCTCTTTGTAGCCGGGGACGAGGGACTCGACAAAAAGCAGCTGGCAGACGTACTGGAATCGGATGTGCATTTCATAACGGAACTGGTTGATGAATTAGCGGAAGATTTGCGCCGCACCGGACGAGGTATCCAAATCACGAGAGTTGCAGGCGCCTATCAGATGACGACCGTGCCGGAACACGCACCGTATTTCGAGCGTCTGGCGTACTCTCCATCCCGTTCCTCGCTATCTCAGGCAGCTCTGGAGACTTTGTCGATTGTAGCGTACAAACAGCCTATTACCCGTGTGGAGATTGAAGAAATCCGCGGAGTGAAATCCGAGCGTGCCCTGCACACGTTAATGGCGAAGGAGTTAATTATCGAGACCGGGCGCGCGGAAGCTATCGGGAGACCGATTTTGTACGGAACATCCAAGCCGTTTCTGGAATACTTCGGACTCAGCTCCATTCAGGAGCTTCCCGAATCGCCTTCTTTTGTAGGGGATTTCGATCTGGAGGAAGAGACGAAGCTCCTGTTCAACAAATTGGACGGAGACAATACCGACCAGCTCACCTTTGAGGATCTGGGCAGTGAAGAGAAGACATTAACAGCGGACGGGAACGATCTGGAACTTCTTCCTGTTCCGGATGAGGATGATCCACTTACAAGCTCTAAAGACAGCTCGGATTAATATTAAACCTATCAAACCAACGAACGGCGCCTTCCTTTTCATTTTGAAAAAGAGGCGTTTTTTTGATGTCCTGGCGCGCAAGCCCGGGTCTGCTGCATGAAAATGTGGACTGCGGTGATACTACTAGCAGCAATTGTTAGGACTTGAAGGAGGGAACGATAGTGGTGATCGGAGCCATACTGGCGGTACTGCTCGCCGTTCTTATAGGGGTTGTATTCGTAAGCCCGGTTAAGTTTACCGGCTTTTGGAGCCGGATGGATCAGAATGACGAGATATATTTCCAGATAAAAGCGCTCTATGGCTTAGTGTGTTACCGGTTCAACCTGCCTGCAGTAAAATTTCTTAATTTTTCGGAGGGGATTTTCGTAGCGGAAACCAAAGTAAATGAGAACAAACTGAAAGTGAATGAGAATCGGCAGGATAAGATTGATAAAGAAATGCTTCGCCGCTTTAAAAGGGATGCCAAAGAAATATTGGTAAATACAAAAGGAATAAAAAAGTGGACCGTGCAGACCCTTCAATTATTCCGCTGCTCCGAGCTCAAATGGACGACAGGCATAGGGGTCGGGGACGCGGCGCAGACGGCCGTTGTGACAGGGGCCGTATGGACTTTGAAGTCGATGGCGATTGGTATTATAACCCGTTACATCCCTTTGAAGACGACCCCGCAGCTCGCGGTTAACCCCCAATATAACCGGATGATGCTGCAAATTAAGTTTGCAGGGGAAGTGAGGGTGTCGGTGTGGTCTTTGTTCCTTTCGGTTATCCGGCTCCTCGTCCGGATTATTCGTACTCCAGGCGGCTTCAAAGCCTGGGTAAACCTCATCCGCCGGGCACTGCATAAGCCCAAGACCCGAAGGGAACCGGCACCGACCTGAGAAAGCACCTTTACATAGGATAGATAAATGCGGGGCAACCTACCGGATGCAGACCTATTACTCCTTCAGGCCGGAACCCTGTCTTGAAGGAACAAAGGAGGAGACTTCATTGACAGATCACCCTATTCAAGGCTTAATGAAAACGGCCATGGAGAATATTAAAGCCATGGTCGATGTCAACACCATTGTAGGTGATCCGGTTGAGACTCCGGACGGCAGTGTTATTATGCCGATCTCTAAAGTCGGATTCGGATTTGCGGCAGGCGGAAGTGAGTTTACGACGGAAACAATCCCCGGCGGTGGAGAGAATGCTACGGTCTCTATGCCTTTTGGCGGCGGTAGCGGCGGCGGCGTATCCATTACGCCAATCGCTTTCCTGGTTGTAGGCATTCATGGAGTCAAAATTGTACCGCTTGACAATCAGACACACTTGTTTGAAAGACTTATCGACTCCGCCCCGCAAATTGTTGACCGCGTTCAGACGATTTTCAAAAGCAGCGGTACGTCGTCGAATGCGCAGTCCCAGGGAGCAACTCCGAATATTACGATTCAGGCGGATTCCGTCGACATGAACTAACTCTGGTCCTGGATCAGACAAAAAAAGCTGTCCTTTTTGGAACAGCTTTTTTTGTCTTTTTTTCATTAAAGCATGGATATTGCGAGAATACGGATGGCAGCTGAAACGGGAGATTATAGGATCAGGATTAAGCAAGCCCCTTTTCAGCGGAAATGATTAAAAACATAGGTCTCCGGTTTTCATCCTTCATTTCGGGCACTGTTTGCAACAGTTCATCAGAAGGCATAGGTTCTTTAACGGCTCTTATGTTAAATCCGGAGCCAATTAAGTCATTCAGATAGGTTGAGAGGGTCCGGTGATATTTAACAACGTTCTCCGTTAAGAAGGAGGTTTCGCGTATTCCTTCAAATTGATAGTGGTCGACTGGCCAGTGAAGCCGGTTCCCTTGGTCATCCGAGTACCAATCTTGCTCGCTGCGGGAAGTAAAGATGGGGTGCTCGACTGAAAAAAGAAAAGTCCCTCCGGGTTTCAGCCAAGCATAAACTTTTTGGCAGATGGCTCCAAACGACGCGATATAGTGAAAGGCCAGCGAACTGATGACCAGATCAAATTGTGAGTCCGTAAATTGAATGTCCTCAATGGGAGCTTTGATATACGTAATGGATGGATCGTCTGTGTTTTCACGAGCTTTTTGAAGCATTTTTTCGGAAAGGTCTATACCTGTCACAGAACTTGCCTGCTGCTCGCGGACATACCGGCAGTGCCAACCGTAACCGCATCCCAAATCAAGTACGCTCTTATCGCGCAGCTCAGGTAACAGTGCTTGCCATACATGCCATTCTCCAGCACCTTCAAGCCCTTTGACGGATCGAGGCATTTGTTCGTAAGCAGCAAAGAAAGTTTCCTCATCATATTTATTCTGTTTCATCGGTTACTCAGCTCCTGCAGGTTAAAGTGGTCTTTTAAACAATAACGCTTTTAGAACAACGACCATCCATCATCATACCACACTCTCTAAAAAGAAAAGCGAGTCTTGCCTCCCGAGATCAGACAAGCGGAATGAAGCATGCTGGCAGGGCATATACATGTACAAGGCTCCCGGCTTGGGCGCTATCTTAAATAATCGGATGCGAAGGCAAATGGGAGGAACGCTTATGAGCAAGCGGAAATGGGTGTCCGGTGTGCTTGCGCTGCTGTGCATGTTGAATCTATGGAATGGAGCGGCCTTAGGGGCGGGACCTCCAGAAATCGGTACTCATGCAGAAGCCGCAGCTCTGATCGATGTGCAGTCGGGCCGGCTGGTGTACAGTAAACGGGGGGACAGGCCCATGCGGATCGCCAGTCTGACCAAAATTATGACGGCGATTGTCGCCATAGAAGAAGGCAAGCTGTCCGATGTCGTGAAAGTCAGCAGCCGTGCGGCCGGCAAGGAAGGTTCTTCTCTGTACCTGAAAGCCGGACAAGAAATGAACTTGAAGCATATGCTCTACGGCCTTATGCTGCGTTCCGGCAACGATGCGGCGACCGCTATAGCAGAGCATGTAGGGGGAAGTGTCGAAGGCTTCGCTGTAATGATGAACCGTAAAGCGGAACAGATCGGAATGGAGCATTCGAATTTCTCCAATCCTTCGGGACTTGACGAGGGGGAGCATTTCTCGACTGCCAATGATATGGCTAAGCTGGCTGCGTACAGTCTCAAGAATCCGAGCTTTCAGGAAATTGTCCAGACGAAAATGATCAAAGTGCCGAATCCGAATGATTCGTGGGAGTATACGTGGTTCAACAAGAATAAGATGCTGAGTCTCTTTGAAGGTTCCGATGGGGTCAAGACGGGATATACGAAGCTTGCTAAGCGGTGTCTCGTATCATCCGCGACACGCAGCGGCCAACAGTTCGCCGTTGTGACTCTGAATGACGGGGACGATTGGGCGGATCATGCCAAACTGCTCAACTGGGGATACGAGAACTACCCGCTCGTCTCTCTTGTCGAGAGAGGGAAGTCCGCAGAGGGCACTAACTTCGTAGCGGCGGCCGATTTCACTTATCCGCTGCTGAAGGAGGAGAAGGAGAGGATCTCCCGCATCACGGAGCTGTATCCACCGGAATCGCTGGAAGCGCGGCTGGGGGAACGCGGCAAACTCGTACTTAAGCTGGGGGATACCGTCATCGGAGCGGTTCCGCTTGTAGACGCCGGCAGCCCCAGACTGAAGGCCGCCGACAAATCGGCATTTGGCTTTCAGGCAAGTGAATCGGGTATATCGCGGTGGAATGAAATGAATGTCGTCTTTCGCAAAGTACTGAAGGCTATGCTCTCGCCTTAGGTTGTAGGAGCAAGCAAAGGGCATCCATTAGCGTAATCCGGTAAGAGAGGAGAGGAAGGAATGGTCAACTGGATCTGGTTGTTTTTTATCGTGACAGGATTTATCGTATCGGCTGTTCAAGGCAATGTGGAAGCCGTCACTCAGGCCGCATTCGATGGAGCCAAAAGCGGAGTCACCGTATGCTTCGGCCTGATCAGTGTACTCGTTTTTTGGCTCGGGATTATGAGGATTGCGGAAGATGCGGGTCTGCTGTCCAAGCTGGCTGTTCTGCTGCGCCCCGTGGTCCGTTTCCTGTTTCCGAGCATTCCGAAGGATCACCCGGCGCTCGGATACATCATGTCTAATATGAGCGCCAACATCTTGGGATTGGGTAATGCAGCTACTCCGATGGGGATTAAAGCCATGCAGGAGCTGCAGAAATTAAATCCGGACAAGGACTCAGCCAGTCCGGCTATGTGTACACTGCTTGCATTGAATACCGCCAGCATTACCTTAATTCCGACCACACTGATTGCCATCCGGATGAATTACAATTCGGTTAATCCGGCTGAAATTGTGGGGACTACCCTGCTGGCAACCGCAATTTCAACTGCCGCCGCCATTCTAGTGGACCGCTGGTACAGGCGGAAGCAAACTTTAATTCCAACGACGAGGGGGTGAACCGCCAGTGTATGCACTCGTAACCCTGCTCTCCGCCTGGGCGATCCCGGTCCTAATCGTCTTTATTCCCCTGTACGCCGCTTACCGGAAGGTTCCCGTCTATGAATCGTTTGTAGAAGGTGCAAAGGAAGGGTTCGATACCGCGATCAAAATTATTCCTCATCTCGTAGGGATGATGGTTGCCATCAGTATATTCCGGGCATCAGGTGCCCTCGAATTGACCCTCGGCTGGCTTAAGCCGCTGTTTCAGGCATTCGGGGTGCCTTCCGAGGTTCTTCCTCTGGCTATCCTGCGCCCGATTACGGGTGCGGGATCGCTTGCCTTTACGACAGACCTCATTGCCCAGTTCGGACCAGATTCGCTGATCGGGAGAATAGCCTCCACGGTTCAAGGCAGCACGGACACGACACTCTATGTGATAACCGTATATTTCGGCGCGATAGGAATCCGTAAGGCGGGGTACGCGCTCAAGGTAGGCCTCATCTCCGATGTAGTCGGCTTTATCGCTTCTATTATTATTTGCCTGCTTGTATTCTCATCCTAGCGTCCGCAAAAGCAGGGCCAAATTGTCTCTTATTGAATGCTCCTTGCAAGAAATGGTAACAATAAGAGGACAGGCTTTGGGATCGGGCTAACATTTTCCTTGATCGAAGCTTGTGATTTCCCTCCAGGATAGGTATCATAAGCTTTGAGGTGAACGTAAGCATGGAGAGATTGCAGAAAGTGCTGGCCGAGGCCGGAGTGGCTTCCCGCAGAAAAAGCGAGGAACTTATTTCGGCAGGACGGGTTAGTGTGAACGACGAAGTCGTTACGCAGCTCGGCTTCAAGGTGAATCCCGCAGAAGACGTCATTACAGTGGACGGTCGCGGCATTAGGCAGCAGACGAAAGTATATGTCATATTGAACAAACCCAAAGGCGTTATTACAAGTGCCTCTGATCCAAAAGGCCGTAAAGTCGTAACCGACTATCTGCCCGGGATAAGAGAACGCGTCTATCCGGTGGGACGGCTTGATTACGATACGGAAGGTCTTCTTATTCTCACCAATGACGGTGAATTTGCGAACCTGATGATGCATCCAAGACATCATGTCGCCAAAACGTATCATGCTACCGTTAAAGGTGTTGTGCACGGTTCCGTTCTGGATAAGCTGAGAGCGGGCATTAAGCTGGATGACGGTATGACCGCTCCCGCTGAAGCCGAATACGTTGACGTCCGTCCGGAGAAGAACGAGACCGTGATTTCGATTACAATTTATGAAGGCCGGAACCGCCAAGTCAGAAGAATGTTCGAAGCGGTGTCTTTCCCGGTTATGCGACTGAGAAGGGTACAATACGGACCGCTCCTGCTGGCCGGGCTGCCGAGAGGCAAGTACAGAATACTGCGCAATGATGAAGTTAACAGCTTGCGCGATGAGGCCTTGCAGTCACATAAAATTCAAAAAGGCCGTTAAGTCTGGCCTTTTTTTTCGTTATAATGAGTATAGTTATGTCTGAAATTGAGGGTGTTTTGCGTGAAAAAGAACAAAAAATGGATTCAAATTATCATTTTGAGTATTGTTCTGATCATCGGGGTCTACACAATTGTGAGCAATTTAACATCTTCCGATGAGAATAAGTATCCGGTTGAAGGTTCTAAAGCACCTGACTTTACTTTAGCGGGCCTCGACAACAAAACGTACAAGCTATCCGATTATGCAGGCAAGGCTGTACTCATTAATTTCTGGGGAACATTCTGTCCTCCCTGCAAGAAGGAAATGCCTGCGTTGCAGAGTCAGTATAACCTTTGGAAAGACAAGAACGTCGAATTCCTGGAAGTTAATCTGGATGCGAGCCGCGTAACGGTCCAAAGTTTTATTGACCAGTATAACCTGACGCTTCCTATTCTGCTGGATAGTGAACATGTCGTTCGCAAACAGTATGGGGTAGTCGAGTACCCGACGACTCTCTTTATTAAGCCGGACGGAACGATTATGAAGATTCACAAAGGTGAAATGGACGAACCGTTTATTGAAACCATGTTGAAGAAGTTGACGGAAGGCGCGCAGCAGGGCAAGTGAAGGTGAGCAAGGCACGCAGGGCAAATAAGCAAGACAATTGAATCTAACTGCATAGAGGGGGGATGCGGCATGTTTCAGAATACGAAATGCGAATGTGGGCATCAGAACCACGTAGGCACCGTGCTCTGCGAATATTGCGGCAAGCCGCTGACCGATGAGGCGCAAGCCAGTGACATACTGGAGATGAGATACGATGGAGTGGCCAGGCGTTCACAGCGTCAGAATCCCTCCTGGATTAACAAGATCTGGAATTTCTTTTCCTCGGTGAAAATAGCTGTCTGGATTATTGCTTTAACTCTGGTCGGCTCTTCACTCGGAACGATCTATCCGCAGGAAAGCAACTTTATTTCTGTGGAACCTTCCACTTATTACAAAGAAACCTACGGAACGCTGGGGCACATTTATTATTTGCTTGGACTTTCGCATACCTACGAATCCTGGTGGTTCAAGCTGCTGATTCTTATGATCGGCACATCGCTGGTCATATGCAGTCTGGACCGGGTGCTTCCGCTGTACCGCGCTTTGTCCAAACAAAGCATCCGCAAGCATCACAGTTTCCTGCTGCGTCAGAAAGTATCCTTCGACGGACAACTTCCGTCGGATCAGGACGAGCTGGCCTGGACGGAAGAAATGGCGAAGCAGCTCCGCAAAAAAAGATATCGCGTACATACGGACGGTACGGCACTTTTGGCCGAGAAATACCGTTTCAGCCGTTGGGGTCCTTACGTTCTTCATATCGGTCTGATTATTTTCCTGCTTGCGGTATTAATGAGAAGTTTCCCGGGCTGGCATATGGATCAATACTTGGGAATACGTGAAGGGGAAACGAAGAGAATTCCCGAGACCTCTCTCTACATCAAGAATGAGAAGTTCACGATTGATTTCTACAAACCTGAAGAAATGACAGATGAATTCAAAGAACGCAACCGCGCGGTACCCAAGATCTATGAAACGCAAGCGGTTATTTATTCATGCGAAGCCAGGTGCGACACGCCGGGACAGGAACCGGAGCTCAAAGAAGTCCACCGGCAGAAGATTATCGTGAACGAGCCCCTTGATTACAAGGGACTGCTTGCCTTCCAGTATGATTACGAAGACGACCCCTTGTTAATTTCGGTTCAGCCGACTCTTAAGAATAAACAGACAGGCGAAGCCTACGGCAGCTTTGTGCTTCCTATGAAAAACCCTCAATCTTCTTACGAAGTCGGGCCTTACCAATTATCGCTCAAGGGCTACTTCCCGGATTTCGGTTTAGACGAAAAGGGAGAACCGATTACGAAGTCGAACGAAGCCAAAGCTCCAGCGTTTATTTTTCAGATGACAGGTCCGGGCCTGAATGAAAAAGGGGAGCCGTACTTGTACTTCCCGCGTCAAGTCGACAAACAGGAATTCCGGCAAGACGAGATTAACGGTGCATTGGGCAGCAAATTCGAACTGTCCGTCGATTCGATGGATAAAGTATCATTTTCAACCTTTACTTCCTTCCTTAATATCCGCACGGACCGGGCACTCCCTTACATTTGGGCCGGTTCCGCGATAGGAATGCTCGGATTAATCATGGGCTTTTACTGGCAGCACCGACGGATTTGGATCCGGATAGACGAAGGCCGTCTGGTGCTTGGCGCGCACACGAACAAGAACTGGTTCGGAGTCCGTAAAGAGGTTGCAGCAGCTCTATCGGCAACGGGGATTAAGACCGATCAGAAGCAGCTAGAAAAAGGAGGGGATGCACATTGAATTGGTTAGCTATTAGCGGTAATGCTTTGCTTATTTCTTTTGTTATTTACTGTATCGCATTTCTGATTTTCGTGCTTGCCATTACGGGTAAGACATGGAGTAATCGTGATGCAGAGAAGCATTCGCGCAAGTGGGGAAGCGCGGCTTACATTTTATCTGCGGTAGGCCTCTTATCTCAGATTATTTACTTCTTTACCCGCTGGTATGGCGGCGGTCATTTCCCGCTCAGCAACATGTTTGAGTTTATGACATTCCTAGGCCTGGCCATTATGGCCGCTTTCCTCGTTATGTATGCGATTTATCGTACCCCGGTTCTCGGGGTGTTTTCTCTGCCGGTCGTTGTTCTGATGATCGCCTATGCGGCGGTATTCCCGAACGAAGTACAACCGTTAATCCCGGCGCTCCAGAGCTATTGGCTGAAGATTCACGTGTCCACAGCAGCAGCGGGCGAAGCATTCTTCGCCGTTGGTTTTGCAGCTGGGCTCATGTACCTGCTCCGTACGGTCAATTTTGACAGCAAAGAAGCCAGAGACCGCAAAGAACAAAGAGGTGTGGAATTTACCCTCTTCGTCATCTTCATGCTGGTTGCTTTCATCGGATCGGTCTTTACGTTCAATGCAGCAGGTTACGAAGCGAAGTTTACCAAAGAATCCATTGTGAAAAGCAATGATGGAACACAAAATAAGGTGGCGCAGTCCGTAACCTACGTACTCCCTCCCATTGTGGCCCCTTATCAAGCCAATTTGGAGCACATGGACACATTCCTCGGAATGGACAAGCCTCTCTTTACGGCCCCTTCCTGGATGAGCGGCGAGAATGCCGGTCGCAAGTTAAACACGGTCGTGTGGACGGTTCTCGGCGGCATTCTGCTGTACGGACTGCTGCGCCTGATTCTGCGCAAGCCGGTCGGCAAGGCGATCTCGCCTATTATGAAAGGCATGGAGCCGGAAGATCTGGATGAGATCGGTTACCGCTCCATTGCTATCGGGTATCCGATTTTCACACTCGGAGCTCTCATCTTTGCGATGATCTGGGCCCATAAAGCTTGGGGACGGTTCTGGGGATGGGATCCTAAAGAAGTATGGGCGCTTATCGTATGGTTGTTCTATGCGGTTTTCCTGCATTTGAGACTTTCCAGAGGGTGGCAGGGCAAACGGTCTGCATGGCTCGCCGTTATCGGCTTCCTGGTCGTTATGTTCACGCTGGTCGGTGTTAACCTGGTCATTGCTGGTCTGCACTCTTATTCCGGTGTATAATTTGAACAACACGAACATGTAATCAATCAAAGGAACCAATCATTCGCTACTATCGTTTACGGACGGAAGGGACTGTGAAACTCCATGGAACAGAAATTGCATATTCTGGTTGTGGACGATGAAGAAAGAATTCGGCGTCTGCTTCGTATGTATCTGGAGAAAGAAGGCTACGGAATTGAAGAGGCGGAAGACGGAGAGACGGCTCTCGCTCTGGCAACTGAACGTGACTTCGATCTGATTCTGCTTGATCTGATGCTTCCCGGAATAGATGGTACAGAGGTGTGTGCACGCCTGCGGCAGGTGAAATCAACTCCGGTTATTATGCTGACTGCCAAAGGGGAAGAGACCAACCGCGTCCACGGCTTTGAAGTCGGTGCAGATGATTATGTGGTCAAGCCTTTTTCCCCGAGAGAAGTCATTTACCGGGTAAAAGCGATTCTGCGCAGGTCGTCGGCTACCGCTTTTCTGTCCAAAGAGGCGAATTCAAGCAATAACATTGTATTTCCCCACCTGGTTATCGAGCATGATGCTCACCGCGTATCGGCTGGAGGGCAGGAAGTGGCGTTGACACCCAAAGAATATGAGCTGCTGCATTATCTGGCAGTTTCTCCCGATAAAGTATTCTCCCGTGAAGAGCTGCTGAAAGATGTTTGGAATTATGAGTTTTTCGGAGATTTACGCACGGTTGATACACATGTGAAAAGGCTGCGCGAGAAGCTGAACAAGGTATCGACTGAAGCTGCTGTCATGATTACCACGGTATGGGGCGTAGGATACAAGCTAGAGGTGCCGAAGTAACGTGTTCAGTCTGCGAAGTGTTGTCGGCAAGCTGTGGTTAACGATTATCGGACTCGTGGCCGTTATACTGATGATTCTTGGTTTGTTCCTCGTTCAGTCTCTGGAGCAATATTTTTCCCAGTCTGAAGATCAGATCAAGAATCTCGAGAAATTAGCAACCGATTATTCCAGCGGAGCGTCTTCTCATCCTCTGAGAGATGATGAGTATTACCAGATGGCTAACGAGCTTCTGGAACTCCAGGATGCCAGAATGATCGCACTCGACAAATCGCTTACTGAGCTGAATTCGACCGCAACCGGGAACAACGAAGAACTTCTTCGTTTCCATGCGGTCGATTTTTTCTCGGAACAAGAACTGGCTTCCGTATTAAGCGGATCTACAGTGGAGAAGCAGATACCCTATAATGCGAAAAAAACGAACACACGGAACGACTACATTGCCGTAGCAGTTCCCACTTATGCGAATCCGGATAACGGTTCCAATGAAATACAAGGTGCCATTATTATTTATCAGTCTTTGAAATCATTGGAGTCGACGCAATGGGATGTTTTTAAGCTTTTTGTCATCGTTTCGATTATCGGATTTCTTATGACGACCGTCTTTGCTTTCTTCTTGTTCTACCGGATTACACGGCCGCTGCTTCAGCTTAAAGAAGCCGCCGGCCGTATATCCAAAGGAGAGTACGGGACCAAAGTGCCTATTTTATCATCTGATGAAATCGGGGAGCTTGCGAAATCTTTTAACGTGATGGGCGAGGATCTGCAAGAGAGCGTGAGGGCGCTCCGCCGTGAGAAAGAAAACCTTGCCAGCGTACTGAGAAGCATGACAGATGCTGTCATGACCTTTGATTCCGAGGGCTCTGTCACGCTGACGAACCCGCAGGGAGATAAGATTATTCAGGAATGGAACAAAATCACATGGAACCCGGATATTCAGCCGGAGGAGGGGGAGGAGACTTCCCGCATTCCGGTAGACCGCAGCATTCCGGCTCCCCTGCAGGTTATGTTCCGCGATGTCGTCAAGGAAGCGCGTGAACAGACGGACAAACTCCACGTCGAGAACGAGGTTTGGTCGGTGGCTATGACCCCGCTGCACTCGCGTGAAGGCGTCCGCGGAGCGGTTGCGGTCCTCCGTGATGTTACGGAGGAGTTCCGCCTCGACAAGCTCCGCAAGGACTTCGTGGCCAATGTCTCGCATGAGCTGCGGACACCGCTGTCCATGGTGCAGGGCTACAGCGAAGCCCTGATCGACGACATCGCGGGATCGCCCGAGGAGCGGCAGGAGCTCGCTCAGGTGATCTACGACGAGGCGCTGCGAATGGGTCGCCTCGTCAGGGACCTGCTCGATCTGGCCCGTATGGAAGCCGGCCATCTCGAGATGAACTTCAACCGGACGGATGTAGGCGGGCTCCTGAAACGGATGCACCGCAAGTTCTCCGTCCTGGCGAGGGAGAAGGACATCCGCCTGAGCTTCGAGCTTCGGCAGGAAGACCTCTTGTGCATGGCGGATGAAGACAGGCTGGAGCAGGTGCTCACGAACCTGCTCGACAACGCATTCCGGCATACGCCGGGCGGCCGGAGGATCACGATTAAGGCAGAATCGTGTTCGTATAAATCCGGTCCCGGCTGCCAGATTGAAGTGATTGACGAGGGCCAGGGAATCCCGGCCGAGGATGTGCCGTACGTGTTCGAGCGCTTTTATAAAGCGGACAAGGCTCGGACACGCGGGGCAACCGGCGGAACAGGCCTGGGCCTGGCCATCGTCAAGAACATCGTGGATGCGCATCAGGGGACCATTACGATGCGCAGCAAGCTGGGCCAGGGCACGACGTTTACGATTGTGCTGCCTTGCCGCTCCTGCGAACTTGCGTGATGGTTCACGTGAGGGGGCGTCTGCCAAGCCGCAAGAGCGGCCATGTCAGTTGCCTGAGGAATCCTGTCCGGACTTTGCAGACATTCGAATAGCGGGGAAAAAGGCGGAAAGACTGCTGAAAAACAGCACCTTTCCGCCTTTTTTGTTGAAAAAGAAAGCTAAATCTTGTTGTACGTGAAACAATCCGAATTGCAGGCTGTCCTTAAGCTGTTGATCTTCATAAAAAAGAGCCTGCCGGGGAATAAAGATTCCAGGGCAGGCTCTTTACAACTGTCATTAGATTGCCAGTTGGCGTACATTTACGATTTCCGGCTGTTTTTCAAGCTCGGCGATCACTTCTTTAGGGGCTTTTTTGTCAATCGTCAGAACCATGATGGCAGATCCGCCGACGACAGTACGACCCACCTGCATCGTTGCGATGTTCACTTCATTACTTCCGAGAAGTGTACCCACGCGTCCGATGATACCCGGCTTATCATTGTGCGAGATAAGCAGCAGGCTGCCTGCCGGTGCGAAGTCTACCGGGTATTGGTCGATTTGTACGATTCGCTCGCCATAACCCGAAAGCAGGGTGCCTGCGAAAGTACGGTCGCCTTGCTTGGACTTGATGGTGATCGTCACCAGGTTCGTAAAAGTGCCCGTAGTGGACGATTGCTGCGTCGTAATGTTGATGTCTCGCGATTTGGCCATATGCATTGCGTTTACAAGGTTAATACCTTCTAGATGCTGGGTGAATACACCCTTCACGATATAGCGTGTCAGCGGGTTGGTATCGACATCGGCAAGATCCCCGGAATAGCTGACAACGATTTCTTGAACAGGGCCTTCGGTCAACTGACCCGCAATAAGACCGAGCTTCTCGCCAAGATTAAAGTACGGCTGTAGCTTATTCATAACGGTTGCCGGAACTGGCGGCATGTTGACTGCGTTCTTGAACGGCTCATCGCGCAGAATGTGCAGCAACTCTTCCGATACGTCAATCGCAACATTCTCCTGGGCTTCAATTGTGGAAGCTCCGAGGTGAGGCGTCACGATGATTTTCGGATTATTCAGGAAAGGATGACTCGCTTGCGGAGGCTCCTGCTCGAATACGTCGAAAGCGGCGCCAGCGACAGTTCCGCTTTCAATCGCTTCCACGAGCGCGTTCTCGTCAATGATTCCGCCGCGTGCGCAGTTAACGATGCGTACGCCTTTTTTCATAATAGCAAACTGTGCAGGACCCAGGATATGACGGGTTTCGTTAGTCAGTGGAGTATGAACGGTAATGAAATCCGCTGCCGCCGCGATATCATTGACGGAGCCGAGCTTCACGCCGATTTTCTCAGCACGCTCTTCCGTCAGGAACGGGTCATAGCCGATCACGTTCATTCCGAATACTTTGGCGCGTTTGGCCACTTCGCTGCCGATCCGGCCCATGCCGAGAATACCCAGCGTTTTGTTGCGCAATTCAACGCCGACGAACGTTTTACGATCCCATTCACCGGTGACCGTTTTTTTGTAAGCTTGAGGAATCGAACGGGCTACCGACATGATCATGGCAAAAGTATGCTCGCACGTAGCAATGGTATTTCCGTCAGGCGCATTGATTACGACGATTCCGTGTTTGGTAGCCGCTTCAAGGTCAATGTTGTCGACACCGACACCTGCGCGGCCGATCACTTTCAGCTTAGGAGCCGCATCCATGATGCGGGGAGTTACTTTGGTCTGGCTGCGTACAAGCAGCGCGTCGTAATCGCCGATGATAGCGATGAGTTCTTCTTCGCTAAGTCCGGTTTTTTTGTCTACCTCAACATCGCTTGCGTCATGGAGCATTTGAATGCCCATATCGCTGATTGGATCCGATACAAGTACTTTAAACATGATAATGCCTCCTCAATGGTCTTTTGAAAATATAAAAAAACCCCCGAACCTCATACGTAACCCGTATGAAGGGACGAGAGTTATCTTCGCGGTGCCACCCAACTTTACCTCACGCTTGCACGGGAGGCCTTATAAGTCCTAACAAGGACTTTGAACGATAACGGGTTCTGCCGATTGATCCTCCGCAGTGCTTCGGACCGATGCTCGGGAGTGCTCTGTATACGCGTATCCTGCCGGTTCTCACCAACCACCGGCTCTCTGAAAGGCTAGCATGCATACTTGTCTCCGTCAACGCTTTAACGTGTTATATGACTTTAAGTTGACCTTAATGTAACATGGCTTCGTCGGGGGTGTCAATAGGGTTTGAGCGAGTTTCACGCATTCTTTGCAAAGTGCCGCGGTGTCCATGGAATAGTCCTCTTTACGGCTTGAGGTTGCTCCGGGAATTGTGTATTCTGCATAGAGGCATAGATACGGATGAAGAATGAAAGGTGGTTAATCCTTTGAAACAGATCGGACCGGAACCTTTTCTAAGGCTATTAGAAGAAGGGGAGAATATTCACGGGAAATACAAGGTGATCGATGTACGGGAGACAGTTGAATGGAACTACTATCATTTGAAGGGGACGGAGCACATTCCGATGAATACGATTCCGGGACGTCTCGGAGAACTTCCTGAGGACGTTCCGCTTTATGTGATCTGTGCTCACGGCGTACGAAGCGAGATGGTATGCGCTTATTTGCAGCAAAACGGTTATGAGCAGCTGATCAATGTCGAGGGCGGTATGGCCGCGGTATCGGGATTGCGGGGCTTCGCGTACGATTAAGCGCCTGTGATTCCCTCATTCATTTAAGCGTGCAGTCTAGATGACTGCGCGTCTTTTTTTGTGCAGCGGCAGATGTAACTTTTGAAGAGTCTGGTTCGTTATAAGAGAGTAAGATTTTCTGAAGCGGCAATTCATGGTATGTTAAAAGAAGAGCGCCGAGTATGCTGGGCAAGTGCAGCGGGGCGCTATTCTGATAAAGGGCAATTGGGAGCCAATTGATTCCCTGGGAAGGACCTTCATGAATAAATGGAAATCGAAATGGAAGGATCTCAAAAATATCCGCTTCCAAAAAGCGGTTCGTGTAGACGAACTGAGCGATAAGGTCCTGCTGCTGAACTTATATGCAACGCAAGTTTTAATTCTGATCATCGGTGTGGTTATGCTCCTGATTCAGCAAACGGATATGAAGACTCTGCTTTCATTTAAGCCGGGTTGGGGGATTCTTCTGTGGGGCGGTGGACTGGCCCTGCTTGTTGTTGCGGCGGATCTGATCGTAACGAGGTTTGTGCCGGAGGATGTGATGGATGACGGCGGGGTCAATAAACGCATTTTTGCAAAGAGGCCCTTATGGCATATCGCCGTTCTATGTTTAGTCGTTTCGGTCTGTGAGGAACTGCTGTTCCGCGGAGCTATCCAGCACTATCTGGGCCCGTACTGGACGAGTATCTTATTCGCCGCTATCCATGTCCGTTATCTGCAGCATTGGCTGATGACAGGTCTGGTTTTCAGCATTAGCTATGGGATTGGCTGGATTTATGTACATACCGGTTCTCTTTGGACAGCCATTTGCGCTCATTTTATTATTGATTTTATTTCAGGATGCATTTTGAGGTACAGTAAGGAGGAATAGTGAAGCATGCGCCACAACCAGACCGGCGAGGAATTGGTTAATCAGCCGAACACCATTGAAGCAGGCGAAGCGGCCGAAGATGAAAGCCATTACCTGCCCCCGCGAAGTTCCGTTCATCCGTCTGAGCAAACGAAAGTAACCCGGACTTTTTATCAGATCCTGCTTCTTTTGTTTCTTCTGCTCGTAGTCGGACTTGGCTGGTGGGGGATTGAATATACGTCCAAACCGTAAATGGCCGGGATCGTTTATACGTTGGATATTAAAAGCCTGCACTTGGGCGAATACGGGCTTATGATGCCGGTATTGCGCCCGAACGCAGGCTTTTGTTACGGATGGTTTACGATTCCGCAGTTATTTGCGCCGGATCGACAAACGTATAGCCTTTCTTTTCCAGCTCTGTAAGCAGTTTGTCCAGCGCCTCTGCTGTCCAGGGAAGTTCATGCATCAGAATGTTGCTTCCGGGATGAAGCTGTTCAAGTACGTTGGCGACAATTTTGTCCGGATCGTTCTTCTTAGCGGACATTTCCCAGTCCATAGATCCGTTGGACCAAGTCATATAAATCAGTTGATGAGCCTTGGCCTTTGCTTTGACCGCATCATTGCCCGAACCGTAAGGCGGACGGAAGAACCGGGGTTTACTGCCGGTCATCTCTTCCAGAATTTGGACCACATCCCCAATCTGATGCTCCAGATTATCCGGATTCTCTTTCTTGAGATCCACATGGTCCCAGGAATGATTGCCAAGGGCTTGTCCACGATCATGGATCAGTTTGGCGAGTTCGGGATGCTGCTTGATACGGGTTCCGTTCATGAAGAAAATGGCTTTGGCTTTATGTTTATCGAGAGTGCCGAGCATAGATTCAAGCATGGCTTTTTCTTTGG
Source organism: Paenibacillus lutrae (assembly GCF_009757775.1). GTDB lineage: Bacteria > Bacillota > Bacilli > Paenibacillales > NBRC-103111 > Paenibacillus_F > Paenibacillus_F lutrae. The sequence continues at coordinate 99,543 of NZ_RHLK01000005.1, read as the reverse complement.
GCCCGTCATCGAAAGTTAGAAGCACCACCTTCTTTTCGCCGCTCGCATCGACTGGGACGACATCATAATTTGAATTGATGCGGTACTTTGTTTTCTGGGAAGCCTCCGTGGAAGGCGCCGGCGTAGCCTGCTGCGCGTTAGCGGAAGGCGAGGGGGCTGGGGACTGCGGCGCTGCGGATGAAGCTGGGGCAGGAGAAGGCGTCCCCGGCTCAACCTGATTGGCAGATGGCTTTGTACCGGCGGTTTTGCTCTCCGTCCCAGGTCCGCAGGCTGTGAGTGCCAGGCTGAGGGTAAGAGCAATTCCGGTCGTACGCACAATATTCGTAAGGGTCATGGCATTAAAGCTCCTGTCTTAATTAATTTGTGTAAAGTTCAAGTTAATGCGGCGTATCCTTTTCAAATCCTATCGTATTACTCTCTATATAGGTTTTATGCTACCGCCGGTATATTATACCCGTTGATCCGAAGGGCGAATCCCTGCGATTCCCTGCAAAGCTGCGCATGACCCCTGTAGAGCCGAAGCAACCTAAGAGAGGTTCATTCATTCTAAACTTTGGAGGGATACAGATGAGATTCAGTTCTATGCTTATCGGGGGCATCGCCGGTGCAGCGCTTGCCGTATATGTCATGAATCGTAAAAGCAGCTTCAGGGGTGCTTTAATGAGTTCCGGCAGCAGTACGGGCAAGGCAGTCAGCGGAATGATGAATGAAGCGCTGCAGATGTTTTCGGGGAAATCAGCTGCAAATTCGCCGAATCAAAGTCAGGCTGGCAATTCCGGCCACTCGGACTCGAAAGCCGCTTCTCAAGGAAGCAGCCAATCTTCTTCCTACCCGCAGCACAAGAAAAGCCACAGTGCCGGCTCCGCCTCTAACTCGGCCCAGGACGAGCAGATGATTAAAGAACTGATCGCCAAGGATTCACATGTGAAGTCTGCCGTGGATGAAATTCTCGACAAGAACGATTCCAGGACATCCGGGACTCACTGAAGATTCCCTGCATGACCATGAGAAGAATGGACGATCCAATCCCGAACACCGCTTCTGCCATGGGCAGAGGCGGTGTCTTTAAATTTTTCCCGTATGACTAACATTTTGCGCGTGACATGGTATAATAATAGAAGGTGGCACCCAGTTATGTGCTTGTTTCAGCAAGCGCACACACCGTGGTTTTCAAACCGGCATATTATGTTTATAACCATTCAATAAAGGTGTCATGGAAAGGAGGATCCTGTCATGAAAATCGAACGTCTAAGCCCGGATAAAATACGGATTTTCCTTACATTCGATGACTTGACGGAACGGGGTATCCAGAAGGACGATATGTGGAGGGAGATACCCAAAGTTCACGATCTGTTTAGTGACATGATGGATCAGGCTTACTCCGAGTTGGGTTTTGAACCTTCCGGACCTTTGGCTGTTGAAGTATTTGCGCTTCCTGCCCAGGGAATGGTCGTCATCGTGACCCGCGGAAACATGGATTTATCCCTGCAGGCCGACATTCTTGATGATCATGAGGCGGAGGAAGTATATGAGATGGAAGTAACGCTTGAGCAAAGCGATATTATTTCTTACGCATTCCGCGATTTTGAAGATTTGCTGCGTGCCGCCAAAGTCATCAAGCCGATGTTAACGGATGGCGGGGCGCTTTATACGTATAAGAATAAATGGATCCTTCAGCTTGAACCGACGGAACTGCCTGAAGCAAAGTTCCAGACACTCATTGCAGTACTTTCTGAATACGGGGATGCTACGAATGTGACGAAAGCCGTCCTGGAAGAGTACGGCAAAGCCGTCATTGCCGAACAGGCGGTTCCGGAACTGTGCCGTCATTTCGCTTGAGTTTAAGACCTATAACCGGTGCGGCTTGACCGGGCTGGCGGATCAAGCCTGTCCCTTGTGTTCTTATACCGGACAAGATATAGGCTGCTGCTGCTGGTAAAGCATTCTCCAAAAACACCCGTTTTTGCAGGATGCTTTATTTTCATTGTGTCATAATACATAGATGAGAGGTGGTCACACCATGACTGACAAAAACATAGAAAATTTAAACGTGCTGGAATCGACTCAAATTATTATTGAACAAGCTCTGAAGAGACTCGGTTACTCGGATGAAATGTATGATTTGCTTAAAGAACCTCTGCGTGTTTTGACCGTTCGTATTCCTGTGCGCATGGACGACGGCAAGGTAAAGGTGTTTACAGGTTATCGTGCCCAGCATAATGATGCAGTCGGTCCAACAAAGGGTGGGGTCCGGTTTCATCCGGGTGTAACGGAAGATGAAGTCAAAGCGCTTTCAATCTGGATGAGTTTGAAGTGCGGTATTGTGGATCTGCCTTATGGCGGCGGCAAGGGCGGAATTATTTGCGACCCGCGCACGATGTCTTCGCGGGAACTTGAACTGCTCAGCCGCGGATATGTCAGATCCATATCTCAGCTTGTAGGACCTACCAAGGATATTCCAGCACCAGATGTTATGACGAACTCGCAGATTATGGCCTGGATGCTCGATGAATACAGCCGCATTCGTGAATTTGATTCTCCGGGTTTCATTACGGGCAAGCCGATTGTTCTGGGAGGTTCGCACGGCCGGGAAACCGCGACAGCCAAAGGTGTTACGATTATGATTAACAAAGCGCTGGAGAAGCGGGGCATTCCGCTTCAAGGCGCACGGGTTATTGTTCAGGGCTTCGGCAACGCCGGCAGTTTCCTGTCCAAGTTTATGCATGAAGCCGGTGCCAAAGTAGTAGGAATCGCGGATGTGAACGGGGCTCTATACGATCCGGAAGGTCTGGATATTGAATATCTGCTCGACCGCCGTGATTCATTCGGAACCGTGACGAATCTGTTCTCCGATGTCATGCCGGCCCAAGATATTTTGGAGCAAGAATGCGACATTCTGGTTCCGGCGGCTATCGAGAATCAGATCACCCGCGAGAATGCACACCGCATTAAAGCGAGCATTGTGGTCGAAGCGGCCAATGGTCCTACCACTTTGGAAGCAACCAAGATTTTGACGGAACGCGGTATTCTTATTGTCCCGGACGTACTCGCAAGCGCGGGCGGGGTCGTGGTTTCGTATTTCGAGTGGGTACAGAACAACCAGGGATATTACTGGTCGGAAAGCGAAGTTCATGCCAAACTTCAAGAAGTCATGGAAAATGGCTTCGAAAATGTCTATAATATTCATAAGACACGTGGAATCGATATGCGACTTGCGGCCTATATGACCGGTGTTCGCAAAATGGCTGAAGCGGCCAGGTTCCGCGGCTGGGTCTGAGTAACCGGAACGTTTATTCGTCTGCCGTAACAGAAAGGGGGAAAAGGGATGGACTTGTTTTCCGTGCTTATGGCGGCTGTTGCTCCCGGAATCTCCCTGCTTGCCTATTTTTATTTGAAAGACCGGTATGAAACAGAGCCGATTCATCTGGTCGGCAAATTGTTTCTATTCGGTGTTCTGCTGGTCATCCCCGCCATGGTTATTCAGAGTGCCTTCATTGAAGAAATCGGCGGGGAGAACCAGTTTACATTTGCTTTTTTTATCTCAGGCGGTCTTGAAGAATTTCTGAAGTGGTTCGTGGTGTATCACCTGATTTACCGTCACTCCTCATTCGATGAGCCGTACGACGGTATTGTTTACGCAGTGGCGGTCAGCCTCGGTTTTGCCACACTGGAGAATATTCTGTACGCACTTGTTAACGGCACGAGTATTTCCATGTTAATAATGCGTGCTCTGCTTCCTGTATCCGGTCATGCTTTATTCGGAGTTATGATGGGCTACTATCTGGGCAAAGCTAAATTTATGCGCGCTCATGAACGCAAATATTTGTTTGCTTCCATGCTGCTGCCGATTTTGTGGCACGGTTCCTTTGACTACATCCAGCTCGTTGCCCAAAGCAACTGGATCTGGTTTATGTTACCGTTTATGACGCTTCTTTGGATAAGGACCATTTGGAAAATAAACAGAGCGAATGAGCATTCCCCGCTGGGCCGTATTATGCGCAGTGACGAGGAGTTTGAAGTCGGATGAATTTGTCCATACTGGGATAAGAACACTTATATATTTGCGCTATGGGGTGCGGAGGGTGAACTTATGTCCGGGAACCGAATTAAAGTAACCATACGCTGCAGACAATGCGGGGAGCGATTTATCCTTAAGGGACGCCGGGACAACGGAAGAATCGAAACCGGATTTAAGCAGTGTATTTGTGACAATGACCATGATCTTGAAATGGAAACGCAAGAATGAAAAGACCCGCGCCTAAGCGCAGGTCTTTTTTGCTGTATAAACTTCTTTTGGTAGGCAGACAATAACGGCAACATCGCCTAAGAAAGGAGTTTTTAAGCATGTACAGAAAACTTAGCATGGTACTCTTTCCTCTCAGCACACTGGCCCTAGTCGGCACGGCAGTCTGGGGGTATAATCAACAGCAGCAAAAAAATGAAGTGATGGTAAGAGGCGAGAACCAGTATCAGAGAGCTTTTCATGATTTATCTTTTCATGTGGAAAAGCTACATACGGAGCTCGGCAATACACTGGCCTTAAATTCGACATCAAGCGACAGCTACCGCAAAGGACTCGTTAACGTTTGGAGGCTGACCAGCGAGGCTCAGAGTGAGGTGAATCAGCTGCCGCTTGCCCTGCTTCCATTTAATAAAACGGAGGAATTTCTATCCAAGGTGGCAAAGTTCAGCTACCAGACGTCTGTCCGTGATTTGACCCAGAAGCCGTTAACCGATGGAGAAGTAAAGACATTAAGCACGCTTTATCAGCATTCCAAGGACATTACGAAGGATCTGCGCGGGGTGCAGGATAAAGTTATCGCGAATAACTTGCGCTGGATGGATGTGCAGACAGCGCTCGGCAATAATACGGAACCCAATGACAATACCATTATTAACGGTTTCAAAACAGTGGACAAGAAAGTCGGAGAGTATACGGATTTAAAAGAAGGTCCGTTTACTATGTCAACCCAGGCCAAGTACAGCGCCAAAATGCTCGATGGGAATGATATCAGTGAGCAGGAGGTCCGTCAGAAGGCGGCAGATTTTCTCGGAGTAAACAATCCGGCAGCATTCCAGGTAGTTAAGAACGGCAATGGCGGCAGTGAGTATGAATCGTATACTTGTACACTTCCCGGGGGGAAGAACGGGGCAGATCTTTCTATGGACTTCACGAAAAAAGGCGGGCAGCTTATTTATTACTTGAACCCGCGGGATGTAAAATCGGCTAAATTAAACGTGGAACAATCCAGAGGAGCCGCTGAGCAGTTCCTGGAACGTCACGGCTATAAGAATATGACGGCTGTCAGTTTTGACCGCCATCAGAATATATGCAACATGACGTTTGCCAGACAAGATCAAGACACGGTCGTTTATCCGGAGAAGCTTGTGGTTAACGTAGCGCTAGACGACGGACAGATCATTGGCTTACAGGGAACGGATTACGTATTCGCAAACAGGAAGCATCCGCTGCTGGGACAAGAACCTAAAATTTCGGCAGAGGAAGCAAGGAAACATCTGAGTCCCAATTTGAAAGTAACCCGTCAAACGAAAGCTCTGATTATGAACGATATGAACGAGGAAGTATTGTGCCATGAGTTCATCGGAACCATGAATGGGCAAATTTACCGGATTTACGTGAATGGGGAGAACGGAGTGGAAGAGAAAGTCGAGACCATCCGCCAGGAAGATATTCAGGAAGCCAAATAATGCGGCAGGCAGCAGTACAATCGGGTACCGGATACGTAAGAGAAAGAGCGGTTTCAGGGATGCCTGGAACCGCTCTTTGTTCGCAATTTTGGTCTTCCTTAATAGAAGGGCCGTGCTATAATTAATGAAGACGCAACCGGTGCATCAGCGCGCCGCGCAAGGAATAGGAAGAGGGATGAGGAATAACTGTGGCTGAGCTAATGAAAGTGAACCAGCTTCTGCATCTGCAGGTCAACACGATTGACGAGGAAGAAGCCAAGCAGGAATACAAAGCAAGGATTTCGGATGTACGGGCCGATACGATTCTAATCGAAGTTCCGATGAACGAGCGTACCGGCAGGCTGAAGCGTCTCTACACGGGAGATGAACTGAATGCCTTTTACATTAGCGACGGGGGTGTCAAGAATTACTTCCAGTCTTCGGTAATCGGATTCCGTGAGCAGGGAATCAAGCTCGTAGCTATCGCTAAGCCGGATCCGGCATCTATCACCAAAATACAGCGGCGAAGTTTCTTGCGTATTCCAGCCGAGCTCGAGGTCTCGGTTGCCTTCGCCGATCACACCCCATTTATTGCTCTCACTGAGGACGTGGGAGGCGGCGGCGTGTCGTTTATTTGCGGCGGGGAAGAGAAGATCGAAGCATCGGATCACGTCAACTGCTGGCTGGTGGTTCCCTACAAGAACGGGACTATCGAACATATTAATTTCAAAGCAGAAGCCGTCCGTATCAAACCTCTTGAATCGGGCCGTAAAATCGTCATGCTGCAATTCAGTGAAATCGCGGACCGCGATAGGCAGAAGCTTATCCAATACTGCTTTGAGAAGCAGTTCGATCTCCGGAAGAATTAATTCAGCGTCTTACATAATTTAACCGGTTTCGGGTAACACTGCATCCAGGGCGCTGTTTGACAGGAGGATGCGTGTGAGGAGCCGAAAAATTACACAACGTAAAGAACCTTTATCTCATAATAGCTACGAGCAACTGTTTGTTGAATTTTCCGATCGGGTTGAAAGAATGCTGTTCAGATTGGTCGGTTGTGTCCTGGTTCTTCTGATCTTCAGCCAGCTGCTGTTGCAGGCCGCCCCACTAAGAAGCATTATGACTAGAGTCGATCCCCTTGAAGGAGATCCTTATGTCCGGCATTCGCAGAAGCAGCAGCGTTAGGGCATGAGCCGATTCGCGCGCGTCGGCGTTTTTGCATCTGCCTCCCGACTATGGTATAATTTACAACGTTAGCAGGCTATGCCTGCTTTTTTGTTCGTAAGGTTGTACTAGGAGGAGCCTTGGTTTTGACTAAATTTAATATCGCAATCGATGGACCTGCCGGTGCAGGCAAAAGCACCGTCGCACGAATGGTAGCGGGCGAACTTGGCTTTATTTATGTAGATACGGGAGCCATGTATCGTGCGGTGACCTGGAAAGCCCTCCAAGACGGCATTGATCCTGGAGATGCACCAGGCGTAACCCGAACAGCTTCGGCTATGCAGATCAGCCTGGTGCCCGGCAAGGACGGCCAGCAGGTATTTGTGAACGGTCAGGATGTATCTGTCCCGATCCGCAGCAAGACCGTAACCGATCATGTCTCGCAAATCGCAGCAATCCCTGAGGTCAGAGAGCTGCTTGTGAACTTACAAAAGCAAATGGCCGCATCCAAGGGTGTCGTGATGGATGGCCGCGATATCGGCACGCATGTACTTCCGGATGCGGAGGTCAAAGTATATTTGACTGCAAGTGTGCGTAAGCGGGCCGAAAGAAGATTTGAAGAGGTCCGAGGCGCAGGTGCGGTGACGACCCTTGATGATATGGAAAGGGATATCGCCCGCCGGGACAGGCTGGATGAAGGCAGAGAGGCTTCCCCTTTGGTTCAGGCCAAAGACGCCATCCTGCTGGACAGCACGAATATGACCGTACCCGAGGTAGTCGAGTACATTCTTGAGTTAGGCCGATCGAGAACAGGCGGTGAGCACCAATGATGTTTTACCGGTTCGCGCGGGGACTTTGCAATCTTTTTTATGCCTTATTCTTCAGGCTTCGCGTAATTGGAAGAGAGAACATCCCCGAAGTAGGAGGGGTCCTGCTGTGTTCGAATCATATCAGCAATTTTGACCCTCCGACTGTGGGAATCCGCCTTAAGCGCCAGGTACACTTTATGGCAAAAGCGGAGTTGTTTCAAATTCCGGTTCTTGGTCCAATAATTAATAAACTGGGCGCTTTTCCGGTCAAACGGGGAGGCGTCAGCAAAGAATCGATCAAGGGGGCAATTTCCCTTCTTCGGGACGGTCATGTACTCGGGATTTTTCCGGAAGGAACGCGCAATAATCCAGGCGGTATCGGCAAGAAAGGCGCGGCAATGTTCGCGCTGAAATCTGGTGCAGCGGTTATTCCTGCTGCTATCATAGGCGATTACCGGCTATTCCGCCGGATGACGGTCGTCTACGGTAAGCCTGTTGATTTAACATCCTTCACCGAATCAGGTTCGCCTGATCTGGAACAGGTCACCGAGCACATTATGCAAGCTATTCAGGCCTTAGCCGATGAATATCGGAACAAGGTCGCTTAATTTTTTGAAAACGAACCCGGTTGTGTAGCCGCTTCACTTTCTAACCGTGAGCTGCTTATACAAATTAACCGATGGTGTGTTTATTTTGAGGAGGCGTATCCCTATGTCAGAAGAAATCAAAAACAACGAAACACAAGCGAATGAAAACCAGGCTGAGCAAGAAGCTCAAGAATTGATGAGCCAAGCTGCTGCTGTCAAAAAAGGCGATATCGTAAAAGGTAAAATCATCAAAGTTGAGCAGGATCAGGCTATTGTCGATATCGGTTATAAGTACGATGGAACGATTCCTCTCCGTGAACTTTCTTCCGTTCAAATCGAGAACGCAGATCAAGCGGTTCAAGAAGGTCAGGAAGTCGAACTTAAAGTCGTGACAATCGACGATAACAAAGAAAAGCTTGTTCTTTCGAAGCGTTCTATCGATAGTGAAAAATCATGGGAGACTCTGCAGCAGAAGCTTGACGAGAAAGTAATTCTCGAAGCTACCGTTGCTGAAGTTGTAAAAGGCGGCCTTGTCGTTGACGTAGGCGTACGCGGTTTCGTACCTGCTTCCATGGTTGAACGCTCTTTCGTAGAAGATTTCAGCGATTACAAGGGTCGTACTCTTCGTCTGAGAGTCAAAGAAATCGACCGTGAGAAGAATAAAGTGATTCTGTCCCAAAAAGACGTGCTGGATGAAGAATTCGAAGTGCAGAAGAAAGAAATCATCGGCAAAATCGAAGTTGGCCAAACTTACGAAGGTACGGTACAACGCCTGACTCAGTTCGGCGCATTCGTAGACATCGGCGGAATCGACGGTCTGGTTCACATTTCCGAAATGGCTTGGCACCATGTTGAGCATCCGTCCGAGATCGTTAAAGAAGGCGACAAAGTAAACGTTCAAGTCCTGAAAGTTGATCCTGAGAAAGATAAGGTCAGTCTGAGCCTGAAAGCGACTCAAGAAGGTCCTTGGGAGAAAGCTGAGAAAACTTTCACAACGGGTGAAATCATCACAGGTACAGTAAAACGCCTGGCCGGTTTCGGTGCATTCGTTGAAATTGCTCCAGGTGTTGAAGGTCTGGTTCATATTTCTCAAATCGCTCACCGCCACATCGCGACTCCGCAGGAAGTTCTGAAAGAAGGCCAGGAAGTGAAAGTGAAGGTCCTGGACGTGAACGCGGCTGAGAAGCGTGTAAGCCTGAGCATCAAAGAAACGGAAGAAGCGCCTGCGCAAACAGCTTCTGCTCCATCGTATTCTTCCAGACCGGAGAAATCCTCTAACCACCAGAAAGAACTGGCTGGCAACGAGAATGTATCCCTGAGCAATCAAGGTCTGTCCATGACGCTTGGCGAGCGTTTCGGAGATAAGCTGTCCAAATTCAAAAAATAAGATGGACTTGAACAGGAGGAAGCTCAATGCGCTCATCGCGCAAAATGGATCACGTGCAGTATGCGCTCCAAACCGGGCAGTCCGGTAACCAAGGACTGTCCGATGTGAAATTGGTGCCCAATTGCCTTCCGGATGCTTCCACTGAGTCAGTCGCACTATATACGACAATCGGCGAACTCAAATTGAGTTCGCCGATTGTCGTTAATGCGATGACCGGGGGAGCAGACGAAACGGAGGCGATTAACCGGGAACTGGCCGTCGCGGCGAGAGAACGCGGATTAGCCATGGCGGTAGGCTCGCAGATGGCTGCGATCCGTGATCCGCGCAACGAATCCAGTTACAAAGTTGTACGCCAGGTGAATCCCGGCGGACTGGTATTCGCCAACCTCGGCAGTGAGGCGAATGTGGAGCAGGCGGAGCGTGCGGTTAATATGCTCCAGGCAGATGCCTTCCAGATCCATCTGAATGTCATGCAGGAGCTGATTATGCCGGAAGGGGACAGGAACTTCCATGGCATGCTGGGAAGGATACAGCGCATTGTAGAGGCGCTGCAAGTGCCTGTGATTGTCAAAGAGGTCGGATTTGGAATTCCGCGCGAGAATGCAGCGGCACTCCGGGAGGCCGGCGTTCAAATACTGGATGTTGGCGGTTCGGGCGGAACGAATTTTGCCGCAATTGAGAATGCCCGGCGCGAAGTTCCTCTATCCTGGTTGAACGAGTGGGGGATGCCGACCGGTGTAACCTTACTGGAAGCGCTGCAAGTGTTCCCCAAGGGCAGTGTCATGGCGACGGGGGGAATCCGGACCAGCGAGGACATTGTAAAAGCCCTTGTACTGGGAGCATCAGCGGCGGGGATGGCAGGGTTGCTGCTTAAAGTGCTTCAGGAAGAAGGAACGGCCGCTTTGATTGAGCGGATCGATGAACTGCATGAAGGAATCACTCTGATGATGACGGCACTTGGAGCGAACCGGATAGAAGAGTTATGGAAGCGTCCTGCGGTCATTACCGGCAGTATGGCGCAGTGGTGCGCAGCAAGAGGAATCGACCTAACTGAATATGGGACTGAACGCAAGTAGAGTAAAAACGGGCTGTTTTGTCATACTAGGAGTAAAGAGACAGATCTTAGGTGAACAAAATGAATCCAGGTTATCTTGCTTCCGTGCTTTTCTTCATCCTGCTTATATTTTTCTTAAGCGGTTGGAGGGAAATCTTAATGAGAAGTATATCCAGGCGTGACATACTTCTTTTTTTTGTGTGCTGGCTCCCGTCGTTGTTCCTCCATATCTCAGCTCCGAGTGTCATCTTGAACGGGGCCGTCGTTGTTACGTTCCTGGCCGCCATGCTCGTCTGTTTCCGTAGTCGCCAAACTTCCCATTCCGCTCATCTGCTATCGATGGGACTGCTGCTCTCTGCGATCTATTATCTTCTGCTTGAGCTGTACAGTGTGGATCCTGTTATGGTGGTCACCAAGCCGGATTGGGATATAGCTGTGATCTTGGCCGTTCTTGTCGTCGGCATGCAGCGGGGAGCTGCGGATCAATTTGCCTGCTTGACAATCGGAGTCGTCTTAGGAGAGCTAAGCTACTTGTATATGAACCGGGAGAGGATGCCGATTGTACTAGGGACACCTTCACTGCTGGATAAATGGCTGCTTGCATTCTTACTGGCAAGGCTAATGACGGCGTCAGCAGAGGGCATTTGGGCAGGTTTCAAGGTATCGTCCCGGACTTGGAATGATCGAAAGCGAGGATGGAGAAAATGATCGCCCAGTTTTTATCACAAAAAGAAACCGTAGGTATCGTCATGGGTCTGTTTTTTGGGATCGCCGCCCGTGTCTACCTGCTGCGGACAGATTATCGTCAATATCCGACCTATCCTCACGGCAAAATTATTCACATGTCGCTTGGTGTCATCGCCGCCGCCCTTGGCGCGGTTGCAGTACCGGCTTTATTCGACAAAAACTACACGGCCGTAACGTTCCTGACAGTAGCTGCCCAGCAGTTCCGCGATGTACGCAATATGGAGAGGCAGAGCCTGACTCAGGTAGACCAGATGGAACTTGTCCGCAGGGGAGCATCGTATATTGAAGGGATCGCCATGGTATTCGAAGGGCGCAACTATCTGGTGATCTTTACTTCCATGATGGCTTCCTTGTTCAGTCTGTTATTCGCCTGGTACTGGGGAGCTGCAGCGGGTCTCGCGGCATTGTTTATTTCCGTATTTTTTATGACAGGCAAAAACATGAATCAGATTGTAGATATTCAGACAACGGATGTACGGCTTGAAGGCCCGAATCTATATGTCGGCAATATCTACATAATGAACGTCGGTCTGGAGAGCGACAGAGAGCTGATCGCCAAGCAGGCGATAGGTCTTCTGGCTGTTCCCAAGGGACCCGATGCCCGTGTCACGATCGCGAATCTGGGCCAGCGCCAGGCTATTCTTCATGATCTTTCCACAGTCTTAGGCGTTTACAGGGACAGTGGAGAACCGGCTCTTATGCCTATGGCAAAATTAGATTTGAACAGCGGGACTCTGGGAATTCTCGTACTTCCGCAAATCAAGGATGCCGCCAAAGCAGTGGCAGCCCTGAAGCGGGTTCCTGTTCTTGAATCCGCTGTCCGGATGCCCACAGAATCCGCTGCCGGACCGCATAAGGAGGCATAAAAAGTGGCGACAATTAAAGCGATTGCTGTACTAAATGGGAAGAAAGTAGACGGTGGCGCCCCTATTTTTATCGCGGAGAATGAAGATGAACTTCAGCAGCTTGCTTTTGACCTCGAAAAAATATTAGACGCGAACGCCCATGACCTAAAAAATGGAACAATCATCCTTGTGGAACATTGATTAAGGGGCATTACAGGCGAGAAACACCATTTTAATAGCCAAGAAGACGCTTTTTTGCTATGATGAAGAATGTGAAATTTCCAATAATGAGAATTTGAGTGACCAATCAGTAAGGAGTGAACCGAATGGCAAGACCCATTCTAGCGATTGTCGGGCGTCCGAATGTCGGGAAATCGACTATATTTAACCGGATAATCGGCGATCGGCTGGCCATTGTTGAAGATAAACCGGGAATAACCCGAGACAGATTGTATGGTATTGGCGAGTGGCTGAACCGTGAATTCAGTGTCATCGATACCGGTGGTATTGAAATTGAAGGGGAAGATGAGATTCTGAAATCCGTCCGGATGCAGGCTGAACTCGCCATTGAAGAAGCGGATGTTATTGTTTTTATGGTGGATGCCAAGGCGGGTGTGACAGGAGCCGATCAGGAAGTGGCCCAAATGCTGTTCCGTTCGCGTAAACCTGTCGTTCTGGCAGTAAACAAAGTGGACAACATTCAGCGCCAGGATGACATTTATGAATTCTACAGCTTAGGGTTTGGCGATCCGATCGGTATTTCGGGGGCGCATGGTATCGGAATTGGCGATATGCTTGAAGCCGCTTCCGAACATTTTCCTGAAGAACATGATGAAGAGTATGGGGACGAGGTTATCAAGGTTGCTCTTATCGGACGTCCGAACGTCGGTAAATCATCCCTTGTGAACGCTATTCTCGGAGAAGACCGCGTTATCGTGAGCGACCAGGCGGGTACAACCCGGGACGCGATCGATACCCCATTTGAAAGAGACGGTCAGAAGTACGTGATCATCGACACGGCCGGGATGCGGAAGCGGGGCAAAGTGTACGAGAATACGGAGAAATACAGCGTCATGCGCGCAATGAAAGCTATTGAACGTGCGGATGTGGTACTCGTTGTTATTAACGGCGAAGAAGGCATTATCGAGCAGGACAAACATATTGCCGGTTATGCGCATGAAGCAGGTAAGGCAGCGATTTTCGTCGTGAACAAATGGGATGTTGTCGAGAAAGACGACAAGACGATGCATCAGTTTACACAAAAAATCCGTGATCACTTCCTGTTCATGACCTACGCACCCGTACTCTATGTGTCTGCCCGTACTACAGCGCGCGTACAGAAATTAATGCCGGTTGTGAACCAGGTTGCCGAGCAGCATACCATGCGGGTTCAGACCCACGTTCTTAATGATGTCGTTTCGGATGCGGTTATGTTTAATCCGCCGCCGACCGATAAAGGCAAACGGCTGCGAATTAACTATGCCACGCAAGTGTCTGTTAAGCCGCCGACCTTTGTGTTCTTTGTGAATGAACCGGATATGATGCATTTCTCGTATGAACGGTACCTGGAGAACAAAATCCGAGCTGCTTTCGGGTTTGAGGGGACGCCGATCCGGTTGTTTACACGCAGAAAATCTGACGACGAATAGGGGAGAAGTCGTTTGATCTACATAATTCCTGTAGTGGCAGCTTACTTAATAGGATCGCTTAGTTTCAGCTTTATAATCGGCAGACTGGTCAAAGGAATCGACATCCGCAAGCATGGGAGCGGTAACGCAGGAGCTACGAATACGCTCCGGGTACTCGGTAAGGGTCCCGCTATTCTCGTGCTTGCTCTCGATGTTGTCAAGGCCATCCAGGCTGTATGGATCGGCAAGTGGATGGCGCCCGATGATGTCTGGGTTCAAGTAGCCTGCGGTCTTGCCGTTATAATTGGACATAACTGGCCGGTTTTCTTCGGCTTCCGCGGTGGTAAAGGAGTTGCCACGGCTATTGGTGTAACGGCTACTCTCTGTTTTCTGCCTGCGCTTTTTGCCGGAATTATCGCAATAGGATCCATTGTCATTACCCGGTATGTTTCACTCGGCTCGCTGCTGTTCACCGCACTTTTACCATTCTTTGTATGGGGGATGGGCCGGCCGCTTGAAATCTTATGGGGTGTCATTATTATCGGTTTGTTTACCTTTATTCGTCACCGGACCAACATCAGCAAGCTGGTTCAAGGCAGAGAAAGCAAGATCGGTTCCAAGAACTTGTAACTTTGATTAAAATGGAGCATCAGGGCCGTGCTTGACCATCATGAGAAGGGGGACTCGTCATGACTAAACAAGTATCCGTGCTGGTTGCGGGGAGCTGGGGGACTGCTATTGCCTCTGTGCTTGCGGACAACGAGCTTGATGTAACGCTGTGGACAAGAAATTTACAGCAAGCCGAAGAAATTAACGAGCTTCACACAAACAGCCGGTATTTAAAAGACATCCGGCTGTCTCCCCGGATCCGGGCGACAACATCCATTCGCGAAGCAGTGGAGAATAAGGATGCGGTAATATTCGTTGTTCCCTCTGCCGGTATGCGGGAAGTGGCTGCTCAAGCCAGACCTTTCATTTCTCCTGATACCCTGATTATTCATGCTACCAAGGGGTTTGAAGCGCTGACACTGAAAAGAATGACGACCGTTCTGGCCGAGGAGCTCCCGCATTGTGACCCCGGGCGCTTTGTCGTTCTGTCCGGTCCCAGTCATGCGGAAGAGGTCATTCGTGAGTGCCCCACGACAATCGTGGTCGCGTCTCCGACTGCCGAAGCGGCTGAACAGGCTCAAGATTTATTAATCAGCAATTACTTCCGGGTTTACACCAATCCGGATGTAACGGGTGTTGAAGTTGGCGGTGCGCTCAAGAACATTATCGCGCTTGGGGCCGGATTATCCGATGGTCTGAAATTCGGCGATAATGCGAAAGCTGCACTCCTCACCCGCGGACTGGCTGAAATTGCCCGGCTCGGCGTCGAGATGGGAGCGAATCCCATGACTTTCGCGGGCCTTGCCGGTATTGGCGATTTGGTGGTGACTTGCACAAGCACGCACAGCCGGAACTGGAAGGCGGGCTATATGCTCGGTCAAGGAGAGCCGCTGGATAGCGTGCTGGAGAAGATGGGGATGGTCGTGGAAGGGGTCAAAACGACCAAATCGGCTTTTACGCTCGCCCAGGAATATGGCGTGACGATGCCGATCACATCTGAACTCCACCAGGTGTTATTCGAAGGCAAAGAGCCTCGCGCAGCTGTAGAAGATCTCATGGGCCGGGGCCGCACGCATGAGATTGAGGAGATAGCCAATCAGAATAATAAATGGATTCTCTAGCCTACACCAATCCTGCCGAGCCTTCATACAATACCATAGGATTAACGCCCGGTTACTTAGGCGTACCCGATGGAACATGTAAGGAGGCGGCAGTGTGCCCAAGAATCCTAAAGATATTCTTAATGTCGTTAAGAAAAAGACCGGTAAAAGCGTAACGGAAAAAGATATTCAGAAACTTGCCAGTGGCGTGAAACCGTCCACTGTTCAGGATGAAGCGCAGCTGCGCCAGCTGATCAAGCAGGTATCCCAGCTCGTCGGCATCGATGTGCCCGAACAGACGGTAAAGGAAATTATTCATGCCGTCAAAAGCAGCAAGCTGGACGGCAATAACATGCAGCAGCTCATGAGTCTGATCATGAAGCAGTAAGAGATCATTCCCGGACCGCAGGAGTAGCCATGTGCACTCTGCGGTCTTTTTCTATGCGGCTCCCAAAGCCGGCGTCTAAATGTTATAATCATCATAAAAAGATTTGCATCATTGCGGATACTAAGGGGGAACTTGCAGCATGATTACACTGCGCACACGTACTGGGGATAAGACGGTAGAACCTGAGATTGGTTTGAGCATTCTGGAACTAGCTTTGAAAAATAAAGTGGAGTGGGGATTCTCCTGCACCCGGGGAACTTGCGCACGCTGCCGCTGCTTCGTCAAAGAAGGCATGGAACTGCTGGAAGCGCCGACAGAGGCGGAGCTTAACCGGCTGGAGCCCGAAGAAATCGAAATCGGCTACCGCCTGGGCTGTCAAGCCGTTATCCGCACTACCGGTACGGCTTCCGTAACCCACAAGCCATACTTCTAGGAGGAAGCCGATGAAACGGATGTCGCGGATGGAGCTGGGATCTGTTGAGTCCGTTACGAATCCTGCGGATTCCGGACTATATCCCGCCCTGACGGTAGCTGTAAGCAAGGTAACGGAGCTGCTGAGCCCGACAGGCACAGCCTGGCTTCTCGGAGGGAGCTGCGGCCTTGCCCTGCAAGGGGTCGAAATCGGAGCGCAGCCAAGGGATCTGGATGTGTATGTGGATGCTCCTGAGGCTGAGATTGCCGCACGTTCACTGGCAGAATATGCAGTGGACAAGCAGGAACTGAATTGTACGGACATGTACACATCCATTCTCAGCCACTACGTGCTGGACGGTGTTCAGGTTGAACTCGTGGGAGGATTTCAGGTGCGTGCTTCTGGTTGCCTGTATGCAGTGGAAGCCTCCTATCTTCGCAGGACACATCCGGAGATTAGGAGGATTAGCAGCGGAACACTGGCTTTAATGCCGCTTGCTCACGAACTTCTTTTTAATATCCTTCGCGGCCGCCCGGACCGCTATGAGGCCATTGCAGAGGTCATGAACAGGGACACTGCCTATCACTTGCCCGTTCTGCAGGATATAATGGCCAGACATACTTGGAGCGAGGAGACATTTCAGCAAATAGACAAGCTTATACCTGACTGCTTGATTATAAAGGATAGAGAAGACAGGTGAACGCTAATACAAAGGATGTGTGCCGGATGGGTCAGCGGACCATCAAAGTAACGTTTATGCCGGATAACCGGACCGTGTCTGTCCGTCCGAATCTGACACTGCTGGATGCGGGCCGGCAGGCGGGCGCAGGGATCCGGACCCGGTGTGGAGGCCGGGCCGGCTGTCTCATGTGTAAAGTGCATGTAGAAGATCAGAGCGGATTAACTCCGCCTGCTACGAACGAATGTCTGAAGCTTGGGGATCTGATACAATCCGGCACCCGTCTGGCATGCCAAGCACGGATCACCGGGGATACGACCGTTAAGGTTCCCGAAGACCCGCTCAAAGCGGCTGTTCGTGCTCAACTGGCCAGACAGAAAGAAGAAGAGAACTGGTAACAATCGGGACTCTAATGGGTATAACTGGAACACAAGAAAAGCCAGGAAGGGGTTCGTTCATGAAAATCAGAAGCGGCGGCTCTGCTTCACGCATGTTGGTGTGCATTGCCGCTCTTATTTCGCTAACTTTACTCGGCGGCTGTATGTATCCGAAAGAAATGAAGAAAGAAAATCAGACAAACCCCAGTGAATACATAGCAGTTGTTCAGCAAAGTATCGAGACGTATCACCAGAAGAAAAGTGTCTATCCGATTAAGAACAGTGAAATGGATACCCCGCTTTATGAGAAATATGTGATCGATTTTCAGAAATTGAAAAACAGCGGTTACTTGACGAATCTTCCCGCTAACGCTTACGAGAGCGGTGGAGATTACATGTATGTGCTTGTTGACCCCGAGGATAAGCCCCGGGTAAAAATGTTTGATCTGATCGCCTATCGGGCCGTTTCGGATATCCAGAAGAAAGTTTATGATTATTTTGGCAAAAACAATGCGGCTGTGCCTGGCGGGGAATTGTATTCTCCCGGCTTTTATTATGTGGATTTCGATAAGCTGAACATGAAGGCGCCAGAGATTAAAAGCGTGTTTAACCGCCAGAATCGCATCCATTTTCTCGTTCATGAGACAGGTAAAGTAGCCATTGATTATGGCCCCGACCTTGCCGGCCTGATTAGAGAGAAACAGCTTCAATCGACTTTGAAGAAGGGTCAAAAGCTGCTTCCGCTTCTTGTAGAGGAAGGCCACTTCGTCCCGATTCAATCTTTTGATTACGAATGGGATGAGGGCAAGCAGATACCGGTTCCTGTCCTGAAATAACATATAAATCTCGTAAAAGACGAATCTTTACGGCCCCTTTCTTGATTTCCGGGAAGGGGCTTTTTGCTGTTTGCGCATAATTCTTCACTTGGGCTCATATATTTTTCCAGAGATGAATGCCTGGCATATTTCCATGACCGGCACATATATTGGTTACAAGTCCAAATGATGTACGAGTTATGTCGCATACGGATGGCAAAAGGAAGGCCGGCTAAAGAACGTATCGTGGCTCTCGCTTCATTTAACAACCTGTAGGAGGGATTCTCTTGGAGAAAGTGGATATCTTTAAAGACATTGCTGAGCGAACGGGAGGAGATATTTACCTGGGGGTCGTTGGAGCGGTCCGTACGGGAAAATCGACCTTCATCAAACGCTTCGTGGAAGCCGTCGTACTGCCGAACATCCAGAGTGAAACCGATCGCATCAGAGCCACGGATGAGCTCCCGCAGAGTGCGGCAGGGCGCACGATTATGACGACCGAGCCGAAGTTCGTTCCGAATAACGCCGTGCAAATATCCGTGGCGGAGGGATTGAATGTAAACGTCAGGCTGGTGGATTGTGTCGGCTATGCCGTTGAGGGAGCCAAAGGCTACGAAGATGAGAATGGTCCCCGTATGATTTCAACGCCATGGTTCGATGAGCCGATTCCATTCCAGGAAGCAGCTGAAATCGGAACGCGCAAAGTCATACAGGAGCACTCAACGCTCGGGGTAGTGGTCACAACGGATGGTACGATTTCCGATATTCCCCGTTCTTCCTACGTATTGGCTGAGGAACGGGTCATTACGGAACTGAAAGAAGTCGGCAAGCCGTTCATCGTGGTGATTAACTCGCAGAAGCCCAGTAGCGAACCGGCTCAGGAGCTTCGAAGCGAGCTGCAAAGCAAATATGACATTCCGGTAGTCACTATGAGTGTAGCTACGGCAGGCGAGGATGAAATGATCGGCGTGCTGAGGGAAGTCCTCTATGAATTCCCTGTGCATGAAGTGAATGTGAATCTGCCAAGCTGGGTCATGGTCCTTCCGGAGAAACACTGGCTGCGTACTCATTTTGAGAATTCTGTTCGCGATACCGTTCAGGATATCCGGCGTTTGCGTGATGTAGAGCGGGTCGTGGGTCAATTCTCCGAATATGAGTTTATCGACCGTGCAGCCCTTGCGGGGATGAATATGGGGCAAGGGGTAGCCGAAATCGACCTGTATGCACCCGATGAGCTGTACGACAAAATTCTGGTCGAAGTAGTGGGAGTCGAGATTCGGGGGAAAGATCACCTGCTGCAGCTGATGCAGGAATTTACGCATGCCAAGAGAGAGTACGACCAGTTCGCAGAGGCTCTTGAAATGGTCAAGACGACAGGCTACGGCATTGCACCGCCGACACTGGCTGAGATGGCGCTGGATGAGCCGGAGCTCATACGTCAAGGTTCCCGCTTCGGAGTAAGGCTCAAGGCTACCGCTCCTTCCATTCACATGATCCGTGTCGACGTAGAATCGGAATTCTCGCCGATTATCGGCACGGAGAAACAGAGCGAAGAGCTGGTCCGCTATCTGATGCAAGATTTCGAAGACAATCCGCTTAAAATATGGGAATCGGACATTTTTGGACGCTCTCTTCATTCCATCGTACGCGAGGGTATTCAAGGCAAGCTGGCGATGATGCCGGATAATGCCCGCTACAAGCTCCAGGAAACGCTCGGGCGTATCATTAACGAAGGTTCCGGCGGCCTGATCGCCATTATCTTGTAAGCAGCCGGAACTACTTGACAATTCTATGATTCTAGTGAACAAAACAAGGATATTTTCATGAGAACCATTGGTTCTCCAAGAATATCCTTGTTTTTTTGTGCATTTTCCACAAAAACACCCCCCTAGACTTGAAATAAGCTCACACGTATATTACTATAAGTTTGTTCGTTTTCCTCTGTACTCGTTTTTCGTTGATGGGACTGGGTTTTTGGCCCAGTTCATGTATATTTATTGAC
The DNA here is from genome assembly GCF_009757775.1 of Paenibacillus lutrae. Taxonomy (GTDB): domain Bacteria; phylum Bacillota; class Bacilli; order Paenibacillales; family NBRC-103111; genus Paenibacillus_F; species Paenibacillus_F lutrae. Next base: position 79,252 of record NZ_RHLK01000005.1, on the reverse strand, counting down.
GAAACGGTGAAAACAGAAAGTAACAACGATTTAGTAGATATTTTGGGAGGGAGGTGAAAGGCATGAATAAATCCGAACTGATTGCTAAAGTATCTGAGACCTCCGAGCTTTCCAAGAAGGATGCGACGAAAGCGGTTGACGCTGTATTCGATGCAATCTCCGAAGCTCTGCAGCAGGGCGACAAAGTTCAACTGGTTGGTTTCGGTAATTTCGAAGTTCGCGAGCGCTCCGCACGTAAAGGACGCAACCCGCAAACTGGCGATGAAATCGAAATCCCTGCCAGCAAGATTCCTGCTTTCAAACCTGGCAAAGCGTTGAGAGACGGCATTCAATAATCGCTTCTCTACATACGATTCAGAAGAAGACAACCGTGTGCCTAAGGAGGCGCGCGGTTGTCTTTTTAGCAACCGGGCGGTTTTATAGAGGAGGAAACCTTCCATACTGCATGGCTATTATAACGGCCCCCGGCTCCGCGTTCTGATAACGCTGGAAGTAGCGGTTTTTTGGTAGGCGTAGAGAGGCGACGACGGAATGGAAGAACTGAAATGTATCTATCCTAATGAGTAGGTCTAAAGTCACAAAAAAATATTGATAAAAAACTTATGCAGAGTTATAATTCCCTTTGGCAAATAATTCCTGGCACTATAAAGAGATTTCCGGGAAAAGAGAACATAAAGGGGTCTGCTAACATGTCAAAATTGTTGAAGTTTCTATGTTTAATCGCTATATTCATGGTTTCGGTTCCTTTAGAATCCCATGCGGCAAACAGCAGCTATCAATTGTTCGTGAATGATAAAAAATTCGAGGGCCAATATCAGCCGATCGTCCGCAACAATGCTATCTATGTGCCTATGTGGGGAGTATTGTCGGAGCTGGGTATTTCTCCGGAATGGGATGAGAAGTATCGCACGTTTAGAGTAAACACCTCTTCCGGTGTCGTTTTCTTCAAGACCAACAGTCCTATGATCATCAGAACGGAACTCAATGTGAACAATTTTGATGGAGGGGACACAAGCCAATCGAGTGACAAAAGATTCGGCCGGGAAGTGCTCCGCCTGAATTATTATCCGATTGCGGTTAATGATGTGGTCTATGTTCCGCTTGTGTTCATGACCAACTACTTGAATTTGAATGTGGTTTGGGGCGAGAACAACGACATTCAGATCAGCGGCGGGAATTTCAGCGTGGAACAAAACTTAAAAAACCTGTATAAAGCCTGGAATGACAAATTCGGTAAAACGGGAAATTCCTACTCGAATTACTGGTATGCCTATAATTATGAAGGCTTTCGCAGCAAGTATTTTAATACAGCCTTTATGTACTTTCCTCAACAGTTAGCGAATTACTCGGAGCTTGCCGAGTACTTTAATCAAGACCTGTGGGTCTACAAACCTTCCGATTTATTCACGGATGTAGGACTGCCTAACTTAACGAAAGTAAAAATTACCTATATCGGTGACGGAGCGATTCTGGTCAACGACGGCAATTATGATTATACGGTTCCGATCAGCCCTTTGGCTGAAGATTCAATATCTGGATTTTTAACCGACAATCCTTACAAAGCCTATAACTGGACGCAAAAGGCCTGGGATGCGATCCGTGCCGAAAAAATAATGATTGGCATGAATCAAGACATGGTTGTGATGTCATGGGGGTATCCAAAACGTACGAATTCCTATGAAGGCCTTTATGGGACGTATTCTCAGTGGGTGTATGATTCGGATACCTACGTCTATTTCGAAGACGGGATCCTTTCCTCTATTCAATATTAATATAGAGATTAAATAGATACATCGGGACCAGAAACCTCTTTACAACATCGCCGGACGAAATTATAATGATTTTATCATTCAAAACCCGATTACGGGTTACGGCGTCGGGGTATGGCGCAGTCTGGTAGCGCGCACCCTTGGGGTGGGTGAGGCCGTGGGTTCAAATCCCGCTACTCCGACCATTAAGCTGTACATACAAACAAGCTTTCGAGCAGGCCCAGGCCAATCGGAGGCTTTTTTTGTTCATGGCGTCTAAGGATGAGTGTCTGTTTCTTAAACCTGCAAGAATTTCAGCCGGAATCACTTGAATTACTCTTTTTTGGTAAAAGTGTGCGGCTATGTTACGATGAGCTTAACGGTATAAAGGAGGTCTGCAATGAACCAGCCTTTCAAAAAGCGGATATATTTATGGGGGACATTGTTTGCTGCAAGTGCCATTGTCTTGTCGGGCTGTGATCAGCAGGTCACAACGGATCGCAGTAATCAAGAAAGCACAGCTGAGGGGAATAAACCGGTAGTGCCTAAGCTGCAAGAAAACAGCAAGACCGGTTATATGGCGGAGGTCGTTGCTTCCGGTCTTAACGTTCCTTGGGAGATCGCGTTTGCGTCAGGCGATCGCATATATTTTACGGAACGACCAGGCAAGGTGCGTGTTATTCATGGAGGCAAGCTTCAGGAGAAGCCGCTTCTTACGCTGGAGGAACCTTTTGTCAGCAGCGGGGAGGGAGGCCTGCTCGGGCTGGCGCTTGATCCGGCTTTCGATACGAATTCATACTTATATGTCTACCATACCTACACCAGCGGCCCAGAGACCAGGAACAGGGTCCTGCGGCTGGTTCAGGAAGGGGATACAGCCCGTATTGACCGCACTTTGATTGACGGCATCCCGGGTGCGGAGAATCATAACGGAGGACGGATTAAATTCGGGCCCGATGGAATGCTTTATATCACCGCCGGGGACAAATATGAGCCGTCTCTGGCACAGGATCAGCAGAGCCTGGGCGGCAAGATTCTGAGAATCCGTCCGGACGGCACGATACCGGACGATAATCCATTCCCGGGTTCGCCGGTTTATTCCTGGGGGCATCGCAATGCCCAGGGGCTGGCGTGGGAACCCGGCAGCGGGAATTTGTTCAGCTCCGAGCACGGCCAGTCGGCCCATGATGAGCTGAACGTCGTGATTCCGGGCGGCAACTACGGCTGGCCGCTGATCGAAGGGGACGAGACCACGGCCAAGGATGCCGTCTCGCCCACTGCGCTGATCCCCCCGCTGCTTCACAGCGGCCGGGATACCTGGGCCCCTTCCGGCATGACGTTCGTCACGCAGGGCCCGTGGAAGGGGCGTCTTGTCGCGGCAGGGCTCCGCGGAACGCAGCTGCTGGTCTTTAGCTTAGAAGCGGAGAAGAAGAGCGGATCGGTTGCCCAAGGAAAAGGCAGCCCGGACGATGCCGCCAGGCCGCCTGTGTACCGGATTACGGCTGCCAAGTCGGCCTACAAGGATGTTTTTGGCCGGCTCCGTACGGTAGCGGAAGGCAAAGACGGCTTCTTGTATGTGCTGACGAACAACCGTGACGGCCGCGGCAAACCCGCAGGAGATGACGATAAGATTATCCGTCTTAAGCCTTCCGCACCATAGAAGGCGGGATAGAGGTTGACAGGCGGCGTCTTTTTAAGCATGATAAATTGTAAGCAATTTCGGCTAAGCAGCCTGGACATATGGGGGTAGAGCAATGGAACAGCAGGGTGATTATTTTATTATCAAAGCGAAAGAAAACGGCGTTCATGTAATCGGATTGACCAGAGGGCAGGACACCCGCTTTCATCATACGGAGAAGCTCGACAAGGGCGAGGTCATGATTGCCCAGTTCACGGAACACACTTCGGCAGTCAAAGTGCGCGGCAAAGCGATCATAATGACGAAATTCGGCAACGTGGAAACGGAACAATAATTTACGCCGGCAGGCATAGCCTGCTTTTTTTCATTGTACAATGGGGTATAGACAGGAGGTGCCCCTGTACCATGAGATTGGATAAACGGATTGTTCTGGCAGCCGCCTTATGTGCGGCGATTGTGACGGCGCTGAGCTCTGCTCCGCTGCTGGATAAGCTTGCTGTGAGCCAAAGCGCATATGCCTGGCAGCATGTATCGGGCTCGGAATTGACGGAGCGTAATCTCGTGGATTACATGGCAGGTCTGCCGCTTCAGCTGAGGGTACGCAAAGTGGAACTGAATCATTCCATCTTGTCAGTCGATCTGCTGCTGCCTGGAAGTGCGGAACCCAGAGTCGTCTACGGGGATCTTTACCGGCTGGCACAGTCCTCTCTCCAGCGGACTTCGAACATCAGCCGGGTATTGATCCGGGTGCTGGAGTATGACCGGGATCCCGCAGCCTCGGGGCCGCAGCTTGTTATAGCGATGGAAGCGGCCAGGGAACAAGCGAAGAGACTTGCTCCGGCGCAATCGTTTGAGACGCAGCAGCTGCTGGCGGGCGAACTTAAGCGGAGGTTTCAGCTGACCTATACTAAGAAATGGCAGCAGCGTTACCCGGAATAAATGCTTGTGCGCCATTCAAAAGGTTATGCTATAATTGCTTAGATACGATCTAGGAAATAGGCACATGTACGGAGGCTTTTTGTATGAATTCATATCGGATCCCCGAGATCGCTAAACAATATACGGATTATGACATGATCCGGCTGCATACGGATCTGCCTGATTTTCCAGAACTTCGGGCGAGATTGCTGTATGCTTTTTTGAGCAGGGATTCCCGGCTGAATTCTTCATCCGAACTGTTTGCTCTCGTTACATCGCTTGTCCAACTGGGACTCGATACGCATGACGAAGTGACGGTATCGAGTGACGTCAAGGAGAAGAAAGCGGCTAGATCCCGCCAGATGAAAGTACTCGCGGGCGATTATTTCAGCTCGCGTTTTTATCATTTATTATCTCAAGCCGGCCGGATTGACCTGATCATGAGACTTTCCACGGCTATATGTGACATGAACAAGCTTAAGACGGACTTTTACTTAATGATGAAGCAGCTCAAGCTTAATGCGGAGGATTATCTTCGTCTCTCGGTTGAGATTAAATCGTATTTGTTCCGGGCTTTCGGCGGGCTGATGGACGAAACCCACCGTCTCATCTGGCCGGAGCTTCTATCCGACTTTACCCGTTGCGAAGTGATTTTCAAAGAGATCTTCCGCTGTGAGTCGTTGAATGATTTCGAAGGCAGCTGGGGGTATTGGCACATTCTTCAGCACGGCTCCAAAGATGAACGCAAGTTCATTCAAGCCGGTGAAGAGGACCCGGGCAAGCTCCGTACCCTTCTGCACAAATATAACGTCCTTTCACAGCTTTACGTTCTTCTTGATGATCAGCTGACCCGACTGGGGAACAAATTAAAGCAGTTGGATTCGGACAAGCTCGCAAGTGAACTGTTTCACATTGGCGAGCCGTTTTTTCGTTTTAATTCCAAGGCAAGATTACTTGAAGAAAGATAAGTGGGGGGAGAGCCGTGCAGCAGGGCAAAACGAAAGAGCAGTTTGTTCATTCGGTGTTTGAGAAAATCGCGCCCAAATACGATTTAATGAACAGCATTCTAAGCTTCCGCAGGCATAAGGCCTGGCGGAAATTTACGATGGACAAAATGCGAGTAAAACCGGGATCGAGTACAATTGATGTTTGCTGCGGCACGTGTGATTGGACTATTTCCTTGGCTCAACAGAGTCGAACCGGGCCTACGGTAGGTCTTGATTTCAGTCAGAATATGCTCGATTACGGGGCCGTGAAGGTCCGTGAGAAGGGGCTGGACCGGCAAATTCGTCTTGTGCAGGGGAATGCGATGAGCCTGCCTTTTGAAGACAATGCGTTTGATTACGCCACGATCGGTTTTGCGCTTCGCAACGTCCCGGACCTAAAGCAGGTTCTGCGGGAAATGCAGCGTGTGGTTAAGCCCGGCGGATTAGTCGTTTCGCTTGAGTTGTCTCAGCCAACCTGGAAGCCTTTCAGGTCCCTTTATTATTTTTATTTTCAAAAAGTGCTTCCGTTGCTGGGGAAACTAATCGCCAAATCCTATGAACAATACAAATGGCTTCCGGAATCACTTAAACATTTTCCAGATCACAAGCAGCTTGCAGAAATTTTCCGCGGTACCGGACTTGAGAAGGTCGAAGCTTATCCGCTTACCGGCGGAATTGCAGCGCTGCACATCGGTGTGAAAGGAAATTCAAGTCAGGAGAATCAGCCAGATGCAGCTATTCATTCGTAAAGTTAAAATATTTCTGGAAATGATCAAATTTGAACATTCCATTTTTGCCTTGCCATTTGCCTATATGGGAGCTATTCTCGGAGCGGTTGTCCTGACGGGAGTACTGCCGGAGTGGTCTCAGATCGGCTGGGTTACACTGGCCATGATTGGAGCCCGTACGGCTGCCATGTCGCTCAACCGCGTGATCGATAAGAAATATGACAAGAAGAATCCGCGTACTGCGGGAAGGGCTATCCCGGCCGGCCTTATTTCGATTACGGAGGTCATGCTGTTCGTTGCGCTATCCTTTCTTCTGCTGTTCTGGTCGGCTGCCCAGCTTAATATGCTGTCTGTCTACCTGCTGCCGGTCGCGGTCTTCTTTCTTGTTTTCTATTCGTATACCAAGCGCTTTACCTGGGCCTGTCACTTCGTACTCGGTATTACGCTCGGCCTGGCGCCTCTAGGCGGCTGGGTAGCGATTACGGGTGAAATCACGCTGGCATCTCTTGTGTTATTTATAACCGTTGCCATGTGGAGCGCGGGCTTCGATCTGATCTATGCTTGCCAAGACGTGGAGTTTGACCGTGAGGAGGGACTTCATTCTTTTCCCGGCCGATTTGGAATTCCAACGGCGTTAATTACCGCCAAGATCCTTCATGTGCTGACGGCCGTCGGTCTGATCGCGCTGTTCTTTATGACCGATTTAAGCTGGTTATATTTAGTCGGCATTCTTATCGCTTATATTATTTTGTTTTACGAGCACAGACTTGTATCGCCCAAAGATTTGTCTAAGCTCAATACGGCTTTCTTTACGATGAACGGGGTACTCAGTGCAGTTGTCTTTACTTTCACGCTGGTAGACATCCTGATGGAGTCTTTTAGATGAAGAAAGGCTGGGTTGTCGGAATTACGGGGGCAAGCGGCGCTGCATATGGGGTCACGCTAGTTAAGGAACTGCTTTCAAGAAGTCTGCCGGTCCACCTTGTTATTACAGAGGCAGGATGGCGGGTGCTTCACGAAGAGCTGGATTGGGTCGTTACCAGGCGCAAGGAGACGCTGGATGCCGAATTTGGCGGATACCCGGCTTCCTATGAGTATCATTCTGTGAAAGATATCGGAGCAAGCATTGCAAGCGGCTCCTTCCGGACCGAAGGCATGGTTGTGATTCCATGTTCTATGGGAACACTATCGGGTATATCGCGCGGAGCATCCGATAATCTGCTTGAACGGACAGCTGACGTTATGCTTAAAGAAGGGCGCAGGCTTATTCTGGTTCCCCGCGAAACGCCGCTGCACGCGATCCACCTGGAGAACATGCTGACTTTGGCAAGAATGGGCGTCCGGCTTATTCCGGCTATGCCGGCCTTTTATCAGCGTCCTGAGACGATTGAAGACATAATTTCCTTTCTGGTGGGGAAGGTACTAGACAACATGGACTTGGATCATGAACTGTTCAGAAGATGGGGAGAAGGCAATGACTACAACAGAGAACAAACTGAGGATCGGAAGGATTGATTTTACTAACGTCTGGCCAGTGTTTCATCACTTTCCGATGCACGCAATGGGCAATTCAATTGAATTCGTCAAACAAGTGCCGACAGGACTGAACCGCGCGCTTGCAGCCGGTGAAATAGACATGAGTGCGATTTCTTCGTTTGCTTACGGGGAATCGTTCCAAGATTATGTGCTTCTTCCGGATTTATCCGTAAGCGCATTGGGTCCGGTAAATTCACTCCTGCTCTTTCATAAAAAACCGATTGAGGAACTTAGGAACGGCAGAATTGCTCTGCCCACGACTTCGGCTACGACGAATAATTTGCTGAAGATCATTATGGAAAAAAAATACGGCGGCAAGCCCGCCTACACATACGCCCGTCCGGATTTGGATGAAATGATGCCGGAGCATGACGGGGCACTGCTTATCGGAGATCATGCCATTAAGGCAAGCTGGCTGGATAACGGGTATATCGTCACGGACCTGGGACAGGAATGGAAAGACTGGACAGGGCGCTGGATGTCATTCGCAGTATGGGCTGTGCGCAAATCAACCATTGAACGCTCCCCGGAGCTTGTGAAGAAAGTATGGGACGGGTTTGTTGAGAGCAAAAGGAAGTCCCTTCAGGATTTAACCGGCGTTGTGAGCGAAGCCGTACGCACGATCGGCGGCACCGAAACTTACTGGCACCATTATTTCAGTCATCTGTGTTATGAGTTTGGTCCTGACCAGTGGAGCGGCCTTGAGCTGTACTACCAGTATGCGTGGGAACTTGGCTTTTTACCGGAGCAGGTACCTATTCAGATTTGGTCTGATATTACGAGGGTGCGGGTGACAGAATGAAAATTCTTAACATATATGTTCGGAAGAAAAAAGACGTGGGCGTAATTGAGCGCGAACTGGAAGTGCATCTGCAGACGGATCACGCACTGCTGACGGAAACGTCCATGCATTTATTAAAGGCCGGGGGCAAACGAATCCGGCCTGTTCTTGTCCTGTTAGCAGGTGAATTCGGCCGTTACGATATCCAGCAGCTCAAATACATCGCGGTCCCGCTGGAGCTGTTCCATTCCGCCTCTCTTGTACACGATGATGTAATCGATGATTCGGATAAACGCCGCGGGCAAGATACGGTTAGAGCCAAATGGGATAACCGCATCGCGATGTATACAGGCGACTATATTTTTGCTAAAGGCCTGGAAATTGCGGCTCACGTTGACAATCCGCGTGTGCACCAAATTTTGTCCAAAGCCCTGGTAGAAATGTCAATCGGCGAAATGGAGCAAATCCGGTTCTTTTTCCGCTCGGATCAGAGCCTGCGTGATTATCTTCTGCGGATTAAGCGTAAAACAGCTCTTCTTATCGCGATCTCCTGCCAGCTGGGGGCTATGGTTGCGCATGCTCCGGAGTCTGTATCTAACCGTCTGTATTCGTTCGGTTATAACGTTGGTTTGGCCTTTCAGATCCGCGATGATATACTGGACTTGTGCGGTACGGAGAAAGAAATCGGCAAACCGCCCGGGAGTGACATTAAACAAGGCAACATTACACTGCCGGTTATCTTTGCCCTGCAGGATGAGAAGCTGCGTCCGCACATCCAGGCTGAGCTCAGACGTATTCACGAAGCGGACGGTCAGACGGATGTCAGCCGGGTGCTGGATATGATCCGCGGCAGCGGCGGGATTGAGCGGGCGAGTGCGCTCGCAGACCGCTATATAGCCAAAGCCATCGCGGCGCTTGAGCCTCTGCCGGACATCCGGGCCAAGCAGGATCTTATTCAGGTGGCGTATTTCATCGCCAACCGTTCGCACTGAACCCGAGTTAGCGAGGATCCCTTTACTGGCAGGCCGAGTGTGCAATTCTTCATTGTATCTGTATGACAATCCCTGTACAGTAAGGGCGAATGACATGACTACCAGATGGAGGCAATGACATGGAAAAAACATTTCTTATGGTAAAACCAGACGGCGTCCAGCGCGGATTGATTGGCGAAATTATCAAAAGGCTGGAACAAAAAGGCTTTCAATTGGTAGCCGGCAAACTGATACTGATGACAAAAGAGCAGGCTGAGGAACATTATGCCGAGCATAAAGGTAAAGATTTCTTCGAGCCGCTCGTTGAATTTATTACATCAGGACCTGTCTTTGCAATGGTATGGCAGGGAGAGCAGGTTATTGCACTTTCCCGGATTCTGAACGGCAAAACCAATGTTCTTGAAGCAGCACCAGGAACGATTCGCGGCGATTTCGCATTACATACGAGACTTAACCTGATTCACGGTTCGGATTCTGTTGAAAGCGCTGAACGTGAAATCAACCATTTCTTTAAACCGGAAGAAGTTCTGGATTATAAACGCGACGTATCCCGCTGGCTGTAGTACTGACAAAAGGGCTTGAAGAAAAGATATGGGCACAATCGGCTCATATCTTTTTCTTTTAAGCAGGAATTTAAATGAGTCTCATGGAATATTTCACGGACGATTACATCAGAGGTGGGATACGGATTGGAGACCGATGACTTTCCATTATTCATACGCAAGATTAAAGAATTTACTTCCATTGATCTGGCTTTGTACAAAGAAGCGCAGATGAAACGGCGTTTAACGACGCTGCGCACCAAGAAAGGGTATGATACCTTCCTGGCGTATTACGAAGCACTGACCAGAGACAAAGCATTGTTTCATGAGTTTTTGGATCGCATGACCATTAATGTATCCGAATTCTGGAGGAATCCGAATCGCTGGGAAGTGCTTGAGGGTAAGTTTCTCCCTGAGCTTAGAAGTGCGAACCGCAACCTTAAAGTTTGGAGTGCCGCATGCTCTACAGGGGAAGAGCCCTATACACTGGCGATGATCTTGGCGCAGCAGGGCGCTTTGCGGGATTCGTCTGTATTGGCAACCGATATTGACGACGGGGCCATTGAGAAAGCCCGCCGCGGCATTTATGTGGAACGTTCTCTTAAAGACGTGCCGGTCGCTTACGTTCAAACGTATTTTAAACAAGAGCAAACGGTCTATCATGTGGCGGATGAGCTCAAAAAAGCCGTCAGATTTCAAAAGCAGAATCTTCTTGAGGACCGGTTCGATTCGGGATTTGATTTGATTATATGCCGGAATGTCATTATTTATTTTACGGAAGAAGCGAAAGACAGGCTGTATCAGAAGTTTTCCAAAGCGCTGAAACCGGGCGGCATTTTGTTCGTTGGCTCCACAGAGCAGATTTTTTCACCGGCTCAATATGATCTTGAACCCGCAGATACCTTTTTTTACCGAAAAAAAGGGAAGTAGAAGTATAACTTTTCCCATTCTTACCCATACTTGAAGTACCGTCTCTCAAGGAGGACTGACATGGATAAACGAAAAGTGATTTCTGCTTATCGACGGGGGTTCATCACCATGCAGGAATGTACTCAGATACTAGGAATAGATTCTGTACAGATTCTGGGCATGATGAATGATCCGAAAATGGTAGAGCCGATTGGGCCCAGGCAGAAGCAGTCTGCAGGGGGATGATCTTCCGCTCTCGTTTCGGAGAAGACAAAGGCCGATGGAACACGCTTTGTGCCGCTGACGGGCAGGGCGTGTTTTTTGCGTGCGCGGTTGTCAAACGCAGGGTGGTATACTATAATGATAGAAAAACTTAGTCGCTTGAAAGCGCTAAAGTGTCCTTGGCACGTTTGGCGCTCGGATTAGGGAGGGAGCAAGATTGTGAGATATTTAACGGCGGGGGAAACACATGGTCCGCAGCTGACCGCGATTATTGAGGGATTTCCAAGTAATATAACGATTGATTTTGAGGCGATGAACCATCAATTACATAGACGGCAAAAAGGTCATGGCCGGGGACGCCGGATGCAGATCGAGAAAGATACAGCAAGTATCGTAGGCGGAGTACGTCACGGCAGAACTACCGGGGCTCCGATTGCTCTTGTTGTTGAGAATAATGACTGGAAACATTGGACATCGATTATGAACATCGAAGAACAGCCGGATACGGTGGAAGGCAAGCGCCGAGTCAACCGCCCGCGTCCGGGTCATGCGGATTTGAGCGGCGGACTTAAATATAACCAGCGCGACCTCCGGAACATTCTGGAACGTTCGAGCGCGCGTGAGACGACTATGCGCGTCGCATGCGGAGCCGTTGCCCGTCAGCTTCTGGAAGAGTTCGGAATCAAGCTGGCCAGCCACGTCGTGCGGATTGGAGAAGTCGAAGCTAAAGCGCCTGAACTGCCGATAGATGAGCTGATCCGCATAACCGAGGAGTCGCCTGTCCGGGTTGTCGACGCCGAGGCGGAAGCTGCGATGGTTGCAGCCATCGATGCGGCCAAAGCTGACGGTGATACCTTAGGCGGTATCGTTGAAGTTATTGTAGAAGGCGCACCAGTGGGGCTGGGAAGCCATGTCCAGTGGGATCGTAAGCTTGACGGAAGAATCGCGCAAGCCGTGTTGTCCATTCAAGCTTTTAAAGGCTGCGAAATCGGTATTGGTTTCGAAGCGGCTAAACTTCGCGGTTCCAAGGTGCATGATGCCATTCATTTCGATGAGAATAGCGGTTTTCACCGTGCAACGAACCGTGCGGGAGGATTCGAAGGCGGCATGACTACCGGAGAGCCTATCGTAGTCCGCGGCGTTATGAAGCCAATCTCTACTTTATACAAACCGCTGCAAAGCGTAGATATCGATACGAAAGAGCCTTTCACTGCCCAAGTTGAACGCTCGGACACCTGCGCAGTGCCGGCTGCAGGCGTGATTATGGAGAATGTCGTCGCCTGGGAAGTCGCGCAGGCATTCATGGAGAAATTCGGCGGGGATTCCCTCGAAGAGATCCGCCGCAACTACGAAAGCTACCTGAAGCAAGTGGAGAGCTATTAAGATGATGGAACTAAAGGTTGATCTGGGCGAGCGATCTTATCCGATCTACCTCGGGGAAGGGTTACTTCAAGAGGCGTCTGCTTATTTCGACAAACACGGAATAAGCAAACGTTCCCCGATTCTAATCGTTACGGATGATTCCGTAGCCGGCTATCATTTGCAGCCTGTTAAGGACGGATTGCAGGCCGGAGGATACAATGTGCATTCATTTGTTGTCCCTTCCGGCGAATCTTCCAAGTCCCTTCATATGCTGGAGCGGATTGTGACGGCATCGCTGGAAGCGGGCCTTGACCGCAAATCCGCGATTGTTGCATTAGGCGGAGGGGTTGTAGGGGATTTGGCCGGCTTTGCAGCCGCGAGCTTCATGCGGGGGATCGCATTCATTCAGATGCCGACTACAATTCTGGCTCATGATAGCAGCGTAGGAGGCAAAGTAGCGGTAAACCATCCGCTGGCGAAGAACATTATCGGTGCTTTTCACCAGCCCGAAATGGTCCTTTATGATGTATCTACGCTCTCCACGCTGCCTAAACGGGATATTTCAGCCGGCTTCTCAGAAATGATCAAGCATGGTCTGATCTGGGATGCGGAGTTTACCAGCTGGCTTGAGGAGAACAGGGAGCGGCTGTTAGCTCTTGATCCGCAGGCGCTGCAGTACGGATTATACCAGGGATGCCGGGTTAAATCGCTGGTTGTTTCCGAGGATGAACGGGAGAACGGCCTGCGAGCGATCCTTAATCTGGGCCACACGATTGGTCATGCCTTGGAAGCAGTTGCAGGATATAACGAGCTTCTGCATGGTGAGGCGATTTCTATCGGGATGGTCGGTTCTGCGCGGCTCGCGATGAAACTCGGCTATTCCGAAGAGATTTATACGGTTACGAAGCGAGTGCTTCAAGATTTCGGTTTGCCGGTTCGGCTTCCTGAACATTACGATACAGCTCAAATCATGAACGCAATGATGCACGACAAGAAGTTTAAGGAAGGCACCATGACGTTTGTTATCCCGACGGAAATCGGACGGGTTGAAATCCGAAGCGATGTCCGCCGTGAATGGGTTGAAGAAGTTGTGGAACAATTGAAGCGGGAGGCATAATTCATGTACGTGAGAGGGATCCGTGGAGCAACGACTGTAGAGAACAACGAGGAAGGTCCGATCTTGTCATCGACTCTGGAACTGCTGGATAAGATTGTTCAAGATAATTCAGTCAATCCGGCTGATATATCCTCGGTTTTCATTACGGTTACAAAGGAGCTTACAGCGACATTTCCGGCAAGAGCGATCCGTCAGATGGATGGCTGGGATCTAGTGCCGCTGATGTGTTCCATCGAGATTGATGTGGATAACAGTCTGCCGAATTGCATTCGGCTTATGGTACTGGTTAACACAGAGAAGAAACAAGATGAAATCCGTCATGTTTATTTAAAAGGGGCAAAAGTGCTTCGTCCGGACATTGTGAAATTGACAAATTCATAACCCGGGTAGTATAGTGGATTTAGATGAGAGCAGTAGAGCCGAGAAGAGATCAGTTGAGAAGAGTAGAGAAGAGCACAGCGTATGATTGGAGTCCACCCTTGTTGTAGTAAACAAGGATTCTGTTTCTGTAACGATGCCCGGTACGGGTATAAAGTGGTGAATCTGGCAGCAGCATAGGCCCGATTCGAGCAGAAGCAGTTTATGAGCAGTCAATTGCGGTTTAGGAATTGGCACTGCAGGACCCGCTGCGCGACTAATTCTGTAAACCTACAATTCTTATGATACCGACGGCCTCTACGCCTATGTAGAGGTCTTTTTACATTTCTCGAATGACAGAGCGCAATTAATCGTTTTACATGGACATCTAGGAGAGCAGCCCGGTGATCGCAGCAAATACGACTTTATAGAAGGAGGACGGTCTGATGACGGCGAATGGTACCATTCAGCGGGCAATCTCGACACTCATTGGGGGCGGGAATTTATCTCGCGAAGAAGCAAGGGAACTTATGATTACGGTGATGGATGGAGAAGCGACTCCGGCACAAATCGGCAGCGTACTGACGGCAATGAGAATCAAAGGGGAAACCATTGAGGAGTTGACCGGCTTCGCTGAAGCCATGAGAGTGAAAGCGGCGTCGGTCCATACGGTCCAGCACAACCTGCTTGATACTTGCGGGACAGGTGGAGATGGCGCAGATACTTTCAATATTTCGACCGCTTCTGCGATTGTTGCGGCTGCAGGCGGCATCCGTGTCGCTAAGCATGGGAACCGCGCGATGTCCAGTAAAAGCGGGAGCGCTGACGTTCTGGAAGCACTCGGTGTGAACATCGAGCTGGACAGTACGCAGGCCGCTCATTGTCTGGACCAGCTAGGCATTTGTTTCATGTTTGCGCAGCGGTATCATCAATCGATGAAGCATGCGGCCGGCCCGCGCCGCGAGCTCGGAGTGCGTACGGTCTTTAATCTTCTCGGACCGCTTACGAATCCGGCCGGTGCCGACCGTCAAGTGATGGGTGTCTTTGACCGCAGTAAAACAGAACTTGTCGCTAATGCGCTCGGGGCACTCGGACTTAAAAGAGCCGTGGTCGTAGCCAGCTATGACGGATTGGACGAAATCAGTATCTCGGCACCCACGCAAATTACAGAACTTAAGGACGGAACGATTCGTACGTATTCCGTAACTCCCGATGATTTGGGAATTCAAAGTCATGATCTTCATCTCATCAAAGGTGGAGATGCCGGTGAAAACGCGGATATTATCCGACGTATTTTCACAGGAGACAAAGGTGCGCACAGAGAGATTGTGCTTGCCAATGCCGGAGCCTGCTTCTACGTCACGGGATCGGCAGGAACACTGCAGGAAGGCGTGAAGCTGGCTGCGGACGTGATTGACAGCGGTAGAGCCATGGAAAAATTACAGCAATTAGCCCACTATACAGGAGATTTGAGCTATGTTTCTTGAACGAATTGTCGCAACCAAGCGCGAAGAAGTGCAGCAGCTTCAGGCGCGTATTACCACAGCTGAGCTGGAGCGCCAAATTTCAGATTTGAAAGCATGCCGCGGGTTCGAACAGGCGCTCCGTACGGGACGCAACCGCAAGACGGGTTTAATCGCAGAGGTCAAGAAGGCGTCGCCTTCCAAAGGCTTGATCCGGGCGGATTTTGATCCGGTACGTTTAGCCGAAGCTTACACACAAGCAGGAACAGACTGCATCTCTGTTCTTACGGACGTTCAATATTTTCAAGGCGCCAATGATTACTTAAGTGCAGTCCATGAAGCGGTTCATGTGCCGCTGCTGCGCAAAGATTTCATCATTCACCCGGCACAGATTCTTGAGGCTCGTGTCATTGGAGCCGACGCTATTCTTCTGATCGCTTCTATTCTTAATCGCGCTGAAATGAAACAGTTTTTGGGTTTGGCCCGTGACTATGGCATGGATGTGCTGGTCGAAGTGCATGACCGCCGTGAGATGGAGACTGTTTTGGAACTGGATGCGACTCTAGTCGGGATTAATAACCGCAATTTGAAAACGTTCGTTACCGACATCCGCACCACGGAAGAACTGGCTTCCATCGTTCCGAAGGATCGGCTGCTTGTGAGTGAAAGCGGCATTTCATCCCGTGATGACCTGGACTTCGTGTATAAGTCTGGCGCAGGTGCCGTACTGATCGGGGAGCATTTTATGAGACAGCCGGATGTAAGTCAGGCGGTTGAAGATTTGATGGGGAAAATGGAAGGTATCCGGGCTTAGCCCGGATGCGCTCCTTTTCTTTTTTTTACAAGGAAAGATTGCTTATGCTAGGTGCGGGCGGCACCCATACAGCGGTTCATAAGCAGGGTATTTCTGCAGGAGATGTAAATCTCCGAAATTCTCTCATGTCCTCAAGGAGTGGTAAAATGAGTGGTATAGACACGTCGACGGATGTAAAAATTTGTGGACTTCAAAGCGTTGAAGTGTTAAAATCTATCGTACATCTCCCGATTGATCAGATCGGGTTTGTTTTTGCTCCGAGCAGGCGCAGAGTAACGGCCGGACAGGCTGCGGACATGATTTCTTTTCTGAAGCAATCTTCCGAACCAAGCGGTCACATTCCTTTAACAGTCGGTGTATTCGTAAATCCGACGCTGGATGAATTGGCCGAAATTCTGGCTGTTGCGCCTTTGGACGTCGTACAGTTTCATGGTGATGAGACACCGGAGAATTGCGCTTTAATCAAGGAACGTTTTCATGTCCAGCTCTGGAAAGTCGCATCCATTCAAAATCAGGAGCAGCAGGGTGAACCCGGCTCTTGTTCCAATAGTCAAGCTAGTAGTTCGGATCATGTAGACGCCAGCGCAATTAGGGCGGTGCAGGATAGGAAATCGGAATATGCCCATTCGATTATTAATCGGCTCATTCCGTATAAGGATACAGTGGATGCTGTGTTGATCGATACCTTGGATCCCGTTTACGGGGGCGGATCAGGACGCACTTTTGCATGGGACTGCATCCCGGAAGTTCAGAGCTGGGCACGCTCGCAAGGCCTACCCTTGATCGTCGCCGGAGGATTGAATGCGGATAATGTAAGCGGGCTGGTGGATACTTACCGGCCTGATGGCGTTGATGTATCCAGCGGAGTCGAAACGCAGGGAGTCAAAGATATTGCTAAAATCGCAGCTTTTGTGGGAAGGGTGAAGAAAAATGGCAGCAGTACTACCTGATGAACATGGAAGATATGGCCGTTTTGGAGGGAAATATGTTCCGGAGACGCTGATGAATGCTTTGATCGAATTGGAGGATGCGTACCGTAAATATGCGCAGGATCCCGAGTTCGTTAACGAGGTTCAAACGCTTCTGCACGATTATTCGGGAAGACCGACGCGTCTGTATTACGCGGAGCGTTTATCGGAGAAGCTCGGAGGAGCAAAGATTTATTTGAAACGCGAGGATTTAAACCATACAGGAGCCCACAAAATCAATAATACGATCGGCCAGGCGCTTCTTGCCAAGCGTATGGGCAAAACGAAAGTGATTGCCGAGACGGGAGCGGGCCAGCATGGTGTGGCGACTGCCACGGTAGCGGCCCTGCTCGGTTTGGAATGCAAAGTCTTCATGGGCGAAGAAGACATGAAACGCCAGCAGCTTAATGTGTTCCGCATGCGTCTGCTCGGCACTGAAGTAGTTCCGGTACTTTCGGGTACGCGCACGCTCAAAGATGCGTGCAATGAGACGCTGCGTTACTGGGTAAGCAATGTGCAGGATACGTACTATATCCTCGGCTCCGTAACAGGCCCTCATCCTTATCCGATGATCGTGCGTGATTTTCAGCGGGTGATCGGGGATGAGACCCGTTCTCAAATCCTGGAGCTTGAGGGAAAACTTCCTCATACGGTAATTGCGTGTGTCGGCGGAGGCAGCAACGCAATGGGGATGTTCTATCCGTTCGTAGAGGATAAAGAAGTCCGCCTGATCGCGACGGAAGCAGCCGGAAGCGGTATCGACACCGAAGAGCATGCGGCAACGATGACTAAGGGAAGCCCTGGGGTATTTCAAGGTTCGCTCAGCTATGTTCTGCAGGATGAGTACGGACAAGTTATGCCGGCACATTCCATATCCGCCGGTCTTGATTATCCGGGTGTAGGCCCGGAACATGCTTATTTGAAAGATTTGCAGCGTGCCGAGTATTTGCCGATTTCGGATGCAGAAGCGTTGGAGGCTCTCCAGCTCCTCTGCCGTACTGAGGGAATTATTCCCGCTCTTGAAAGCTCCCACGCGGTTGCGCAGGCCATGAAGACGGCACCGACTATGTCCGGGGATCAAATTCTGGTAATTTGCCTTTCGGGCCGCGGGGATAAAGACGTGGAAGCGATTATGGGGTATCTCGGAGGTGCAGACAATGAATCGCATTGATCTTAAATTCGCTGAGCTGAAAGCCGAGGGCAAGAATGCTCTCATCCCGTTTATTACGGCGGGAGACCCGACGCTGGATCATACGCTGGATATCATCCTGGAACTTGAGAAATCCGGCGCGGATATCGTTGAGCTGGGGGTTCCTTATTCGGATCCCCTCGCCGACGGCCCTATTATCCAGGAATCTTCCGGACGTGCTCTCCGCGGCGCTGTGAACGTGCTGGATGTAATTGAGCTTGCCCGGAAGGCCCGCAGTGCCGGTTCCGAGCTGCCATTCATCTTGTTCACCTATTTCAACCCGCTGCTTCGTATCGGTCTTGACCGTGTGTTCAAGCTGATGAGCGAGAATGAAATCAGCGGAGCCATCATTCCGGATCTTCCTATGGAAGAAGACTCGGAAGCTAAGCAGCTCGCAGAGCAGTACGGCATCCATCTGATTCCGCTTGTGGCGCCGACGTCGAAGAACCGCGTGCAGCAGATCGTATCGCGGGCTTCCGGTTTCATCTATTGCGTCTCTTCACTTGGAGTGACAGGCGTCCGCTCGGAATTTCATACCGGAATCGACGAATTCCTTGCATCCGTAAAAGCGGCTACCGAGCTTCCGATCGCGATCGGCTTCGGCATTCAGAGCCGGGAGCAGGTGGAACGCTTCGAGAAGACGTGTGATGCTATAGTGGTCGGCAGCGCTATTGTCCGCCGGATCGGGGAGCGGGAAGACCGTCTTAATGACGAGAGCACCAAGCAGGAAGCATTATCCGAGATTGGTGATTTTATCAGAGAGCTCAAAGGAACGTCCTTTCAGCCGCAGCACTGAACGACTATGGATACCGACTAACGCGAGGTGAAAGAAAGTGCAAGCTAAGCAGCAAGTGTTGAATCTACCCGTGTACCAGCCAGGCAAACCGATTGAAGAGGTTAAGCGGGAACTGGGACTGACCAACGTCATCAAACTGGCTTCCAATGAAAATCCGTTCGGATGCTCATCGAAGGCTAAAGAGGCTATTCTTGCCGATCTTGAACATTTGAGCCTTTACCCGGATGGAGCCGGAGCAGAAGTTACACGGGCTGTAGCGGAGCATTACGGCATTTCAGCCGATCAGCTTATTTTCGGGACTGGTTCAGATGATGTTATTCTCATGATTGCACGCGCCTATCTATTACCGGGCGATGAGACGATCATGGCCTCGCATACGTTTCCACAATACAAACATAACGCGGAAATTGAAGGCGCCGTATCTATACAGGTGCCGCTCAAAGACGGCAAGCATGATCTGGATGCTATGCTGGAATGTGTGACGGAGCGGACCAAAATAATTTGGGTCTGCAATCCGAATAACCCGACAGGTACAATCGTAAGTCATGATGAGCTGCTTGCTTTTATGGCTAAAATTCCTACAAGCGTTATGGTCGCATTGGACGAAGCTTATTATGAGTACGCGACGACGGCAGAGTATCCTCAGAGTCTGGAACTGCTTCAAACGTATCCCAACCTGGTTATACTCCGGACTTTTTCCAAAATATACGGTCTGGCCGCTCTAAGAGTCGGGTATGGAATCGCCCGCCCGGAAGTCATCCGTACCATCAATCAGGTACGTGAGCCTTTTAATACGTCACGTCTTGCACAGGCCGCGGCAGCGGCAGCGATCCGTGATCAGCAATTTGTGGATCAGTGCCGCACACTCAACGCCGAAGGGTTGAAGTATTTGGAGACGGAATTCCGCCGTTTGAACCTGACATCCTTCCCGGCCCATGGGAATTTTATCATGGTGGACATCGGATGTCCGTCCGGTCCTGTGTTCGATGCTCTATTGAAGCAGGGAATCATCGTGCGCAGTGGTGAAAAGCTTGACTTTCCCACTATGCTTCGTGTAACAGTAGGGAGCAGGGAGCAGAACGAAGCCTTCCTTCATGCTTTAGAAGGTATTCTTCAGGATTCTCCCAAGATTCATAATACTTAGAGGAAAAGGTTAATTTCATGACTACGATTTCAATATTCGGCGTCGGGCTGATTGGCGGCTCGCTCGCTTTGTGCTTTAAAGACAAACCGGATACCCGGGTTATCGGGCACTCCAATAATCCGATATCCGTAGACAACATGCTCAAGCGCCGTATTGTGGATGAAGCCACGACTTCTATGCAAGAAGCGGCTGAAGCTGCAGATGTCATTTTCCTTTGTGTACCTGTGGGAGCTCTGGAGGAGTATCTGGTCCGTTTAAAGCAGTTTTCCTTGCGGAAAGGATGCATTATTACAGACGTAGGCAGCACGAAGTTGTCTGTAGTGGAGTGCGCCGAGAAACTGGGCTTCGAGGATGCATTTTTTATCGGAGGCCATCCCATGGCAGGTTCTGAACGCTCCGGTATGGAGGCAGCCTCTGCACACTTGTTCGAGAATGCCTTCTATGTGCTGACTCCCGGTACGAACACGCCGCCGACTGAGATTGATCGGCTGGCCAATCTGCTTGCATGGACACGCGCGCAAATCATACGGGTTGATGCCAGAGAGCATGATGATATAGTAGGGGCAATCAGCCATCTTCCGCACATTATAGCGGTGGCGCTCGTGAATCAGATACGTTCCTATAATGAATCCAATGAGCTTTACAAGAACTTAGCGGCGGGGGGATTCCGCGATATCACCAGGATTGGTTCAAGCGATCCTTCGATTTGGCGTGATATCCTAGTCAATAACCGTACGGTACTGCTTAAATTGTTGGATGATTGGGATCGCCAGATCTCGACATTCCGGGAACTGTTAATCAACGAGGATGGCGAAGGTATTCAGCGGCAGTTCGAAACTTCCCGGGACTTCCGGAGACAGCTGCCGGACCGCCGTAAAGGTATGCTAAGTCCGCTTTATGATATTTATGCGGATATTCCAGATCATCCGGGAATGATCGGCCAGATTGCGACACTGCTGGGTAAACACCGGCTTAATTTGAGCAATCTTGAGATTATTGAGAGCCGCCTGGATGTTCCCGGCGTTCTTAGGTTATCTTTCCGCGATCAAGAGACAGCAGAGAGGGCATCTGCTCTGTTGAGCGAACAATTTTCCATTCATGTGTAGCGATACCAGCCTATAATGCCTTCTTCCAGCTGAAACGGATTGGACCGATCTGTTCTATCAAGCATGGGGAGAAGGTTTTTTAGTGGCTTTATCCAAGCAGTTGACTAAATTCGAAAACGTTTACAAAAAATCGTTGACATATTGTAAACGGATACATATAATAAAAGTACAGTATGGTTTCTCTCCACTCCTATCCGATAATCGCACAATGTGCAGCCACCTCCTTGAGGTGGTTTTTTTTTGTTTCCATTTTCTGTGTTTGGTTTAAAACATAGAGGTGCCAGGTAAATCACTGTCTGATGGAATGGTTAAATTACATAAAATTTTACAGTCGTATACAAGTTTTGATATAGTGATAGCATGCTGTTGTGGAGGAATGCTAATTTTTATCTGCAAAGCACGCAACTTTGAGGTTCCTGCCAAGTACAATTCGTATATAAGCGGGAACCGGACGTATTGTGCAGGAGGGGTGCACGTTATGACGGATACCCAGTTAATTCGTGAAGTCAAGAATGGTAATGTAGGGCGATACAACGAGTTGATGCATCGATACGAGCGTAAGATCCTCGTCTTTATTTATCATATGCTGAGGAATTCCCAGCAGCAATTATTAGCAGAAGATTTATGTAACGAGACGTTCTACAAAGCATACCGCAGCCTTCATTCATTCCGTGAAGTGGAAGCCACGTTCTCCACCTGGCTCTATACGATTGCACGCAACACCGTTCTAAGCGAGCTTCGCAAACATAAAGTAGTGAAAATTTCTCTTGAGAATTGCGGACATACCCCTCAAACTTCCTTTGAATCTTTGCCGGAGCAAATGATCATACGCAGTGAGAAGGTTTCGATGGTGCGCATTGCTATTAACAGACTGCCTGAGAAACAAAGGTCTGCCTTAATTCTGCGTGAATATGATCAGCTTGAATACCAGGAAATCGCTGTGATTCTTGGACAAACGGTTAGTTCGGTCAAATCTTTGTTGTTTCGCGCAAGGGCGAGTGTTAAGATTCAGCTTGAGCCGTATTATGCAGAAAAGTGGCTGGATACGAGGGGATGAACGGGCTATGAGATGTCATTACGTGAGGGCATGGCTCGCAGGCGGTGCTGAGGGTTTCATAGACAATCCCAAAAGCAGGGCCGTAAAGCGACATGCAAAAAAATGTTCCAGTTGCGCCGATGATTTGCGCGTATGGAAAGAGGCTGGCGAACTTATCCGCTTGGTACTTAGGGAAGAAGCGCCCCAGCCTCCCCATAACATCGCAGAAGCGGTTATGAAGAGAATAAGCAAGCAGAATACCCCGTTACACCGGGGTAATGACCCCCTCCAGGAACGGAGCGAGGAACTGGACGAAACGCAGTTTTTTTTGCTATGCTGATTCTTGTTTGCGCTTTCGGACTAAGAGAGATTGTTTTGGGGGGATATTGAACATGACAATGGTTGGTTTAATCCGGCATGGCAGTACCGAATGGAATCTTCAGGGCCGAACACAAGGTGCGCTGGATACGGATTTGACGGAGGAAGGCAGAGAACAGGCCAGACAGCTTGGCAGAAGATTAAAGGCCGAGCCCTGGGATTTTCTCATCTCCAGTGATCTCCGCCGGGCGCGCGAGAGTGCGGAATTAATAAGCGCGCTATCCGGTATTCCTTTGATTAGAACAGATTCAAGACTGCGTGAGAAAAGCTTCGGCCAGCTCGAAGGAACGACGCTTCAGGATCGGATCGGGCGATGGGGGCCGCAGTGGTCCGATCTGGATCACGGCGGGGAGACAGATGAGCAGGTCAGGGACCGCTGGATGGCCTTCTCCGAGGATTTGTTTGCCGAATTTCCCGACAGCCGAATTCTCCTTGTTAGCCATGGCGGTTTTATTGGACGTGCCTTGGAGACAATGAATCTGGAGCGCGCGGATGAGCCGCTGACAAACGCTTCTCTGACTCTTGTGAAAAAAGGCGGACAGCTGTGGGAATGTTCATTATATAACTGTACAGTCCACCTGAAATGATTCGAAATCAAGACACCGGCATAACTGCTTTCCAGCAGTTATGCTTTTTTTTGTGGCTAAACGTTTAAAATAGGTGATTTTTCCCATACTGATTACTACAAATGGCAAGCTGCACAGCATATGAAAGCTCGGAATAGTGATTATGTCAGACGGAAACCAAGAGAGAGGAGGTGCGCACTTGAATTTGGCCGATATGCTCAGCTATGCAGACATTCATGATCTGAACCGGATCGCGGACACTTATGCTTGCGACTGCAACATGCATTCCAAGAATGAGCTGATCCAGTCTATTCTGAACACAGTGGGCAAAAGAGAGGTATTCGAGCAGCGGATAGAAGATTTGACGATGGAAGATGTCCGGTTTTTGAATACGCTTTTGTTTGACGAACGGGGTTCCTTCAGCCTGGAAGAACTTGTCGCACGCGTCCAGCAGGCGAAATTTCTGAAAGAAGACAAAGAAGCTTCGAATCCCCGGGACACCATCGCTAAGTTCAAAAAGCATGGCTGGCTGTTTCACGGCTTTTCGCAGCAGACGAAATATTTGTTTCAGGTTCCCCATGACTTGAAGCGGCGTTTCGGCGATGTGCTGACGAGAAATTACAAGAGCCGCCTCTCTTACTCAAGCAATCCGCATGCCTACAGAGATGAGCAGACCCTGCTAGGAGGAGATGTCCTTCATTTGCTCCGGTTTGTCCGGGATCAAGAGGTACTCCTGACTCACGACGATACGATGTACAAGAGGCAGCTTGCCCAGCTGCTTGATGGGATGGCTGTGAACGAGGAACCTGTAGGCAAAACGGCTTGGAGGTTCGGATATGGGCGTAAATTCAAAGAATATCCGAACCGGTTTTCTCTGATCTACGACTATTGTTACTTTCAAGGGCTGCTTCAGGAACAGAGCGGGGTTCTGAGGATTACGGAGAGCGGGGCCGGGGTAGCGGCAGGGGGACTCCGGGCTGACCCGGCCGAGCTGTACCGCTTCTGGCTCCGTCTATACAAAGGCCCCATCTACAACCTGCAGCCGATCGTACAGTGGATCTCCCGTCTGGCAGTAGACTGGGTTAGTACAGCCTCCATGGCAGAAGTCCTGTGTCCGCTGATCCGGCCATTCTATTATGACACCCCGGAGTCTATCTTCGAGCAGAGGATTATCCGGATGATGATGCATCTGGGACTACTTGCAATAGGCGAAGAGGACACAGCGGGTCAAGTCATCCGCATGACTACACAGGGAAGATTAATTATTGCCGGCAACAAAGTTGCTGATGAAGATGCTATTGAATTGTAACGATGTCGCTTAAGCCGCTTGTATCTGCTCGCCTATGGCGAGACGGCGTTGACGATCTCCTGTGCTGCTACTATGATGAGGACAACAAAGTGAACAAGGAGTGAACCTCGCTATGCTGCATCCTTATCAAGGTATTCTGCCCGTTGTAGCACCAACCGTTTATATCGCCCCAGGCGCACAAATAATAGGAAACGTTAGGGTCGGAACTGATTCTAGCATTTGGTTCAATACGGTTCTGAGAGGAGATTTAGCTCCAATCATCATCGGAAACAGATGTAATATTCAGGACGGCTGTATCGGTCATGTGAATACAGATCAACCTCTGATTGTGGAGGACGATGTATCTGTAGGACACGGAGCCATCATTCACGGGTGCCGCTTAGGCAAAGGCACATTAATCGGAATGGGGGCGATAGTACTAAACGGTGCCGACATCGGTGAATATGCTTTAGTAGGGGCAGGTTCTCTCGTAACAGAAGATACGATTCTTCCTCCATATACTTTGTCGCTTGGTACTCCGGCCAGAGTCGTCAGGGAATTAACTGCACGAGATCTTGAAAGGATGAAACGGACGACAGACAATTATGTGATCAAAGGAAAAGAGTATCGGCTGGAACCGGGGAAATAACAATCCTATCGCTGCTCTTATCTGGTGCGGACGATACTTGGAGGTAGATCCCTATGGGAAGAATGAATGTTTCTAATGAGGCGCTGCTAGGTCTGGTTGCGGAAATGGTTATGGATGACGCTATACGGACATATAAAGAAAAGAATCTCTATCAGCAGATTGATAGTGCTCTTGCCGAAGGAGACGAAGCCTCATTTCTAGCGCTGACTGCCGAGCTTAAATCCATCCAGTCCCCAGGTTAACGCACTTTTATGCTTTTCGCGCCAAGGGTTTACTCGCCTATCTGAATGACCCGCTTAGCTGCTTACACTTAAACTCCCGATGTACAGAAGTTGTTCATCCGTCAAGATGAACCGCTGTGCAGCCGGGGGTTGTTTTTGTTGATCTCTTGCATAGAGATCTGCTGGGCCTGAAAGTGAGGCCTGTTAGTACGGGGTGAAAGTACGGCTGAAAGTGCGGGGCTCGGTGAAATTTTTTTCTTGTCAGACAAGACAACCAAAAAATGCCCGGATGTGTTAAAGTAACACTAGCGCACGATGAGGAGTGAATGATGAATGAAATTCAGCGAAATTACGGAGAAAGAATGGCCGGGACTTCAGCTTTATCTGGACACCTGCATCCTTCCGGTAACCGGAATGACCGGCATGGAGCAGCCTTGGGAAGCGGGAGATGCCCTGGAGCGTCTGCGCGATGTTCTCGACGGCATTGAATTCCCTTATAAAGGAAGAGTGGTCACCTATCCGGCTCTGCATTACTGTGAAGGCAATGAATCCGGCAGAGCGTATATAGAACAAGTTTGCAGAGGGCTGCGCAGCGCCGGATTTGCTTATGTCGTCGTGGTTACGGCTAAGCCTGAGATAGCGGAGCTTGTCCTGCAGGAGGCGGATTTGCTTTTGTCCGTTCCGGAAGAGGCTCTGCGAGAGCAGGGGCGGGAAGCAAAGCGGATCGCCGGCGAGAAGATTACGCAGCTGTGGATGTCCAAAAAATAATTTCGGATCTTTCGTTATTTTTCGAAAAAATGGCAAAGATAAAAATGTTGAGGGTTTTCCATCACGGGAATGTGACAATTTCGTTAAATTTGCCAAAAAAGTGAACTTTCCACCAAGAAGACCAGGCGTCTTCGTTCTTGACGCCCTACAGGTCGTAGGATATTATTAGAAATGTCCTAGTCTATGAAGTGTAAGATAATGTCGAACGACACGTGATATAGGTTCGCTTTGTCATGCCGACAAAACGAATTGCTTAGGGGGGTAGCACGCGAAATGAGTGAACGCAACAATTCAAATGAGCACCACGGAAAGAAGCCCAAAGTACGGACTGAAATGTCCCGCCGGCAGTTTCTTTCGTATACGCTCGGCGGCACAACCGCTTTCATGGCGGCTGGTATGTTGGCACCGATGATTAGATTCGCCGTGGATCCAGCTCTGAAACACAAGGGCGAAGCCGATTGGGTGAAGGTAGTCGAAGAAGCGAAAGTAACCAACGAGCCCCAGTCGTTTGCGGTACAAGTCCATCAAGTTGACGGTTGGTATGAGAGTGAAGTCGAATTGACCGCTTGGATCAGTAAAGGAACCGACGGGAAAATTTTCGCCCTGAATCCGACCTGCAAGCACTTGGGCTGTACGGTCAACTGGAACACGAATCCGCAGTACAAAAACCAGTATTTCTGCCCATGTCACGGTGCGCATTACACAGCAGACGGCAAGAATCTGGCCGTAGCTCCAGCACCACTGGACGAGTACAAGGTAAAAGTCGAGAACGGCTTCGTGTATTTGGGTCAGCTGGGAGCTAATACAAGGGGATAAGGGAGGGCGTAACGTTCAGATGTTTAAAAATATGTACAACTGGATCGACGAACGTCTAGATATCACGCCGATCTGGAGAGATGTAGCGGACCATGAAGTTCCGGAACACGTCAACCCGGCTCACCATTTTTCCGCGTTTGTTTATTGCTTCGGCGGATTGACGTTCTTTATTACCGTTATTCAAATTCTGTCAGGTATGTTCCTGACGATGTACTACACACCGGATATTATCAACGCCTATGCCAGTGTAGACTATCTTCAGCATCAGGTTGCCTTCGGTGTTATCGTACGCGGTATGCATCACTGGGGTGCTTCACTTGTAATCGTTATGATGCTTCTACATACGCTTCGCGTGTTCTTCACGGGTTCTTATAAAGCTCCTCGTGAAATGAACTGGGTAGTCGGCATGTTAATTTTCTTCGTAATGCTCGGTCTCGGTCTGACGGGATATCTGCTTCCTTGGGATAACAAAGCATACTATGCGACCCAGGTTACGATCAAAATTGCTGCATCCGTTCCAGTAGCAGGTCCTTACATCCAATCGCTCATGCAAGGTGGAGACATTGTAGGTGCGCAGACGCTGACGAGATTCTTCGCGCTTCACGTGTTCTTCCTGCCAGCGGCTCTCCTAGCATTACTGGCCGGACACTTCTTGATGATTCGCAGGCAGGGAATTTCCGGACCGCTATAAAATGAAAGGAGGGCATTGAAGTGGCGCATGACCAAAAAAATGGTAAAGTTGATAAAGTCGTTTATGTAGGCGACTCTCGCGTTCGTAAAACTGTAAAAAATAATGTTCCACCCGATTATTCGGCTTACCCGGGTAAATCCGAGGCCTTCATCCCTAACTTTCTTTTGAAGGAATGGATGGTTGCCGTTGTATTCTTGGTCGGAGTATTATGTCTCGTAATTTCCGAACCGGCTCCGCTGGGTTATCCCGCAGATCCGAAAAACACCGCTTTCATTCCAATGCCGGACTGGTACTTCCTGTTTATGTACCAACTCCTGAAATACCCGTATACATCTGAGAATTACGTTGTATTGGGAACTCTGGTTATTCCGGGCCTGATGTTCGGCGGTCTGCTCCTGGCTCCATTCCTGGATACAGGCAAAGAACGCCGCTTCTACAGACGCCCAATCGCTTCTTCTCTTGCTCTTCTTACCCTGATCGCATGTGTATACCTTACAGTGACTTCCTGGCACCATTACCAAGAAGAGCTGAAGGCTTCCGGTACGGTTCCGGAGCATATCAAGCGTGAAGAAGAAATGAAAGAGAAGAAAGCCGCAGGGCAGCCGGCCGGCGGCGGTACCTCTGCACCGAAAGCCGCAGGTATCGTAGCTGCCGATGATCCGGCTGCCGAAATTTACAAGAAAGCTACTTGTATTTCTTGTCATGGCGGCGATCTGAAAGGTGTTCCTTCCAGTGGATTCCCTGCGCTTCGCGGTGTGGGCGATAAGCACGACAAGGATCAAATCATGGACATCATCAAGAATGGCCAAGGCAAAATGGCAGCCCAGTACAACGATAACATCGCCAAAGGGTTGACCGACGATGATATGAATAAACTGGCTGACTGGCTTGCGAAACAGAAGAAAGCCGAATAAGATGTCTAAGAACCTGACCGTACGCAGACGGTCAGGTTTTTTTGTAAGGAAAAGAAAGGGCCGTAAACCCATATGGAATATCAAGGGAGGTCATCATCAGACATGAGCCAATCAATCTTATGGTACCGGGGAATGGCTCTGCTTACCAGCCGTCCGGTTCTGTGGTTATTATTCGCCGTTAATGCACTTGGTACCGTATACGGCTATTACTGGTACAAAGGACAACTAGAAGAAACGTACTTGTATGAACCCTTGTGGTATCTGCCATTTGTTCCGGACAGTCCGACAGCAAGCCTGTTCTTTACGTTAACCTTGATTTATTTGCTGGTTGCAGATAGGAACAAGGGGCTGGGACTAGGTAAGCGGTCTGTTCTACGGGGTTTCGTCGAAGCATTCGGACTTATTACTTCCGTCAAGTACGGAATTTGGGCCGTGGCTATGATTTGGTCCGGCTATGCTATGGGGGATACGATTGTATGGCAGGATTGGATGCTTACGCTTTCGCATCTAGGCATGGCGCTTGAAGTGCTGTTATTTGCGGCCTATACAACCTATTCGGTTTCTTCCATTGTACTTGTTGCCATCTGGATTTATGCAAATGACTGGATGGATTATGAACAAGGCATTTTTCCGAGGTTGTCCGAAGTGCTGCTTCCGCATTTGGATAGTATTCAATGGTTTACTATCGGTTTAAGCACTATATCCATTGCCATCGCATTCTCTGTACTCCAATTTCAAAAACACCGCAGATCCAGGGTCTAAATGTGGACATCCCTCCATAAGATGTGTTAGGAGGGATGTCCACATGTTGTTTTATTCCGCTAAGCGGATCATTGGGTTATGTGTATGGGTTGCGATTCTTACAGCAGTGATTGGCTGCTCTCCTGCAAGCAGGGAGGCCCTGCCCGCGGCAACTGTGTCTCCGAGTCAAACCCAAGCAGCCGAATCCCTTAATCAGGAGGCTGAAGAACTGTACAAGCTTACCGAGCAGGGGAAGACGGATGAAGCGAGAATACGGCTCGAGCACCTGGGTGAGCAAGCGACTAAGCTTACCTATGACGGGGCGATTACCATAGAAGGTTTGCATGCCTTAACGGAAACCATTTCTAAGGCTAAACGTACGTTTGCAGCGACTGATTTCTCACAAGACGAGGCTCTGCTTGCTTCCGCCAAGATCAGACTAGCCGCAGATGCCTTAACCCACCGCAATCAGCCTATGTGGCTCCAATACTACAAGCTGGTTAAAGATGACTTGGAACGGCTTGAATCCAATATCCGAGCTGGCAAAAAACTTGAATCCTTGCTTGACTACAGCAAGCTGTACCGGCATTATTCGACAATCCGGCCTGCAATCCTGATTAACCGCTCTCCGGCCGATGTCAACAAGATGGATTCACTGCTCGTTTTTTTGAAAAAAGGATTAGCTGAAGACCAGTTAGACAAGGCTGCGCTTCAGACCGCAATGGAGCATGCGCATAAAACCATCGACGGACTATTCGGCCGTTCTGAACGGGAAGCCTTCCTTCCACTGCCGGACACACAAGATCCCATTATATGGTCGATAGGAATCGGAACCTTCATAATCGGGATACTCTTATTCGCAGGATGGAGAATGTTCCGGTTAAAACCTGGTTATGAACGTATAAACCATAAAAAAAGGGAGGGCTTCTAATGGACTTTGAAGCCTTCCCCAAGTACTTCATGAACTTCCCCGATAATGATGAATGCGGCCGGATCGGTCTTGCGTATTAATTCCTTCAGTCGGCTCATCTGCTGCCGATACACGACGCAATAGACGACTTCCTTGGCTTGCTGAGAAAAGGCTCCTTTGGCTGGAAACAATGTGACACCGCGATCCAGTTCCTCCGAGATCATTCTGGAAATTTTCTCGGGCTCGTTCGTGATGATGGTAAAGGCTTTGGCCGAATGAGCGCCTTCCGTGATGTAATCAATCATTTTGGAACCGATAAATACGCTGACAAGGGAATACAAGATCTTTTCCTTAGGTATGTATAGCAGAGAGGTGCCGATTACAATGAGGTCAATCAACAGAATCATTTGGCCTACACTCCAGCCTTTCCACTTGTTGCCCAGCTGGGCGAGGATATCAGAACCGCCTGTCGTACCCCCGAAGCGGAATACGATTCCGAGTCCAAGACCGATGGTGAAACCGGCATAAAGGGCGGCGAGCAAGTAATCCTGTTTGGTGATAAAAGGAACAAGCCAGCCTTTTCCGATCATAACCTCCATGACCCACAGGAAGAAAGAGACGGAGAGCGACCCGAAGATGGTGTAGACCATAGCTTTGGAACCGAAACTGCGCCATCCCAGATAGAACAGGGGGACGTTCAAGACGAGTGTAGTTATGGACGGAGGCAGGCCCAAAGCGTAATGCAGCAGCAGGGAAACACCGGTTACTCCCCCCTCCATCAATTCATTGGGGATGACAAAGTAATGGACGCCAAATGCGAAGATAGCGGTCCCTAAGGCGATTGGCAAAAAATGCTTAAAAGAAGCAAGTATGCTTTCCCTAAAGGCCATAGATGGCTCCTCCTTCCGAGGGGTTTATTTCTATTGTATTCTTTTTATTCGGGAAAATCTGTAAAAAATAAGGTTGTATCTCCTGGAAGGTGCGCAAAGACCAAACTGGTATAAAAAAACAGGCCAGGTTGAGTAACTAGGCCTGCATTAACCTTTAAAAGGGATCGTTCTTCTTCCTGTATAAGTACGTTTACCCTTAACGGCAGTGATTCTTACACAAGATTTAATAAAAATTTTTCTTGCGGGTTTTACCCATTAGGCCAGTTAAGCCAAGAACACCGAGAAATCCCATCCAATCCAGCTTACGGCTTCCCTTCTGGGCCGACGGAGAGATTTTGCTGTCAAATTGCATCATGTTAACATTATTGGGCTTGGCCGGAGGATAGCTTCCCGGTTTGGGGGTCGCAGCCGGCAAGGGGTCAGCCCGATTCGTACGGATACCTCCAGGTGAAAATTCAGCCGGATCGTAAGGGCCGTTTGAACCGCCTATACCGGAATGAATGGTTTGGGAGCCGTAGGAAGAGCGGTCTTGAACATAGGCAGCGGAGTTTCCTGCTGAACTGCTGTACCCAGTGCCGGCCGCTTGAACCGGTGCCGTAGAGAGTATTCCACAGCCAATAAGGGCCGCTGCGACCAAACTGAATAACCGTTTCATTAAGAACACCTCCTGTTGTGCGATTTTCTCTTCATTGGTTTACCCTGCGTCATGAATGTCATGCAAGGAAAAGTCCTCTAAAACAGGGTTTAGACAGGTTTGGCGAAAGAGCTTCAAGGTGGCAAGATATAGAAACTGAAATTGCAATACAAACGAGTCTATAATAAGATGTTGATTAGATTGAAGTCTGGTGTCAGAAAGAAGGGGTAGCTATGACAGAACGTTCGCTGAAGGACATGCAGCAGGAAGTGGACGCATACATATCGCAATTTAAAGAAGGTTATTTCTCTCCACTCGCCATGCTTGCCCGTATGTCTGAGGAAGTCGGTGAGCTTGCGCGTGAAGTTAATCACGAATTTGGAGAAAAGCCTAAAAAATCTTCCGAAGAAGATAATTCCATCGAGCTTGAGCTCGGTGATATTTTGTTTATTACCATTTGCTTTGCAAATTCACTGGGAATCGATTTAACAGAAGCCCATCATAAAGTCATGCATAAGTTTAATACACGAGATGCCGACAGGTGGACGAAAGTGAACACCGATTCGGAATAGATCTCATATGCTGTACCATCCCCCGAAGTATACGGTTTAGAAGGAGGGTGGGAAGATGGATGGGGAAATTCAAATCCAGAAGGCGTATGAGTCTATTCTCAGTAATGACTTCGAAGGAGCGATCGAATGGTTCGAGAAGGCCATCGAGGCGGAGCCGGATAACGCTTCTTATCATTATAAGCTATCGTTTACTTATGCCAGAAATATCAAAATCTCTAAAGCCCTTCAGCATGCGGAGACCGCTTCAACACTTGAACCTGATAATGAGACCTATCTGTATCATTTGACAACGCTGAAAGCGAAAGCACTGGTAGCGGAGGCTGATAAATACCTCCAGCAGACGGTTGAACAGTTTCAAACTGCCGTTGCTTTGTTGAAGCAGGCGGCTGCGCTTGACCCCCTTAGTGTGGAAGCGCAGGTCGGGCTTGCAGCCGCATACGCCGGAATAGACGATTATTCGTCTGCTCTTGTGGCTGTAAAGGAAGCACTGCGGTTAAATCCGCAGCATGAGCTGGCCGCGGCGATGCTGAAGCAGTACCGCAAGCGGCTGCGTTAACTTCGTAGAACAAGAACTCTGCCTAAGATAGAAAGGATTGGATAAATAATGGAACCAATTAAAGTAGCTGTAGCTGGCGCAAGTGGGAGAATGGGACGTGAAGTTGTCAAAATGGTACTTAGCGACCCGAAATTGAAGCTGGTAGCTGCCGTTGACCGGTCATCCGGACCGGTAGATGCCGGCACATTAGTCGGACAGGCGCCATGCGGGATTAAGATGTCCAACGATCTGGAAATGGCCCTGATCGAGTCCAAAGCCGATGTCCTCGTCGATTTTACAGCTCCGCAGAGTGCGGCAGCCAATACGTCATTGGCCATCCGCCATGGCGTCCGTCCGGTTATCGGAACCACCGGTTTCACCCCTCAGGAAATTAAAGATCTGGATTCGGAGTGTCAGGCAAAAAACATCGGCGGTCTGATCGCGCCTAATTTCTCCATCGGTGCCATTCTCATGATGAAATTCGCTGCTCAGGCGGCTAAATATTATCCACACTTAGAAATTATTGAGTATCATGGTGATCAGAAGCTGGACGCTCCCTCGGGAACGTCAGTTAAAACCGCTGAAATGATTTCAGAGATCCGAGAAGAGATAAGACAGGGTAATCCCAATGAGGAAGAAAAACTCGAGGGAGCAAGAGGCGCTTATTATAACGGCTTCCGCATCCACAGTGTGCGCTTGCCGGGTGTTTTTGCCCAGCAGGAAGTGATTATGGGCGCCCACGGCGAATCTTTGAAGATCCGTCATGATTCCTACGAAAGATCGGCTTACATGCCTGGAGTAAATACGGCCATTCTTAAGGTTATGACCTACAGCGGCATGATCTATGGTTTTGAGCATTTTATTGATTAAACAAACAGTTGCCTGCATGACATA
Source organism: Paenibacillus lutrae (assembly GCF_009757775.1). GTDB lineage: Bacteria > Bacillota > Bacilli > Paenibacillales > NBRC-103111 > Paenibacillus_F > Paenibacillus_F lutrae. Next base: position 45,432 of record NZ_RHLK01000005.1, on the reverse strand, counting down.
CATATAGACAGCCTCAAGGAGGCAGGGAAGGGAGAAGCGACAATGATGAATATTGCGCTAATCGCACACGACCGGAAAAAAGATGAAATGGTTAATTTCATAATTGCCTATGAATCTGCTTTTACCGGACACAAGCTTTATGCAACAGGGACGACCGGACAGCGGATTATGGACAGTACGAGCTTGGTCATTCACCGGTTTATGTCCGGTCCGCTTGGCGGAGATCAACAAATTGGTGCTCTCGTGGCACAGAATGAAATGGATCTGATCATCTTTCTCCGCGATCCTCTGATGGCTCAGCCTCATGAGCCGGATATCACCGCTCTTCTTCGGCTTTGTGATGTGATGGGTATTCCTCTTGCGACCAATGTGGCGACGGCTGAGCTGCTGGTGCGGGCTTTGCAAAGGGGAGATTTTGCCTGGAGAGAGCTTGTCCACAAGTACAAGCCGGGGGAGGCTTAATGGAAACGGTCGATATTCTCGTATTTGGCGCCCATGCAGATGATGCAGAAATCGGGATGTCCGGTACGATTCTAAAACATACACGTGCCGGCATAACCGTCGGCTTGTGTGATTTAACACGTTCGGAGATGTCTTCGAACGGAACGGTTGATAATAGACTCGTGGAAGCCGATAAAGCGGCCGACGTACTCGGGGTGTCTCTTCGGAGCAATTTGGGGTTACCTGACCGGGGGCTGTCCGCAACCAGTAAAGACCAGATAGATGCAGTGACGCAAGAAATTCGGCTCCGTAAGCCGCGAATCGTGTTCGCTCCTTATTGGGAAGACCGCCATCCGGATCACATTGCCTGCTCACGGATCGTACAGGAAGCGGTATTTAATGCCAAATTGCGCAGATACCTTCCGGACACCGAAGCGGTTCAAGTCGAAAGTCTTTATTTTTATTTTATAAACGATACAGCGGATCCGGATCTTGTGGTGGATATTTCGGAAGTGTACGCGGGCAAAATACATGCGCTGGAAGCTTACAAATCTCAGTTCACAGCTCCTGAAATCGGCAAAGATATCGTCGCTACACCAATCAATCAGAATTATTTGCAGCGGGTAGAGGCCAGGGATGCTCTGCTCGGCCAGAAACGAATGTACACCTATGCAGAAGGGTTTATGTCTAAACTGCCTTACTCCGTCGATTACTTTCTGCCCAAGAAAGGAAATGAAATATGAAGGACAAGCTCAAAATAGGGATTACCTGCTACCCGACACTTGGGGGCTCCGGTGTAGTGGCGACCGAACTTGGCAAATTACTGGCTGAAAAAGGCCACGAAGTGCATTTCATTACGCACAGCATGCCGTTTAGACTGGGGAAGTTCCACCGCAACATTTATTATCACGAGGTTGAAGTCAGTGATTATTATGTTTTCCGGTATCCCCCGTATGACTTATCCCTGGCCAGTAAGCTGGCTCAGGTGGCTCAAATGCAAGGCCTGGATCTGCTTCATGTGCATTATGCAATTCCGCATGCAGTCTGCGCGCTTCTTGCCAAACAGATGGTGGGTTCTCAGCTTAAAGTCGTGACTACACTTCATGGTACCGATATAACAGTACTGGCACAAGACCATTCCATAAGTGATCTGATCCGTTATGCGATCAACGAGAGTGACGCTGTGACTGCTGTTTCCAACGATCTGATCGAGGAAACCAGGGAAACTCTCGATATTTCCAGAGAGATCGATCTTACATATAATTTTGTAGATAAGCGGGTTTATTATCCGCGAAGCGTAGAGACGCTCCGTAAAGAATTTGCGCGCGATGATGAGAAAATTCTGCTCCACATCTCAAATTTCCGTCCCGTTAAAAGGGTTCTAGATGTGGTCGATGTATTTGAGCGGGTGAGCAAGGATGTGCCAAGCCGGCTCTTATTTGTGGGAGAAGGTCCTGAACTCTCCAAGGTCATCAGTCATGTGAAAGAGCTGGGATTATCCGACCGGGTTACGTTTTGCGGCAAGCAGGATGATGTTGCGCAGCTGATTTCATTGGGTGATGTGATGCTTCTCCCTTCTGAGAAAGAAAGCTTCGGTCTGGTGGCCCTGGAAGCGATGGCTTGCGGCGTGCCGACTGTCGGCTCTCAGGCAGGGGGAATTCCTGAACTTATTACGCACGGTGAAACCGGATTTCTGACTGAAATCGGGGATACGGAGCGGATGGCGGAGCATGTCAGAGAACTTTTGACGAATGATCAGCTCTATGAACAAATGTCCGCAGCATGTCTGAACCGTGCGCGCACAACGTTCTGTAATGACCGGATCACGATGCAATACGAGGAAATCTATTACCGGGTTCTCGGAAGAGAGATTCCCGAATCCCACCGGATTGAGAAAGCGCAGTGTGAGGTTGATTAGCATCTCTTTCGGTTACGCAAGGGTGAACCATAAATGGCAGATAACCTTCAGGAAATGATGAACGAAGGGCGAGAAGTGCTGACCGAGCTGCAAAAAGCAGGGCATCAGGCTTATTTTGTGGGCGGATTTGTAAGAGACTTGACGCTCGGACGCTCCATCAAAGACATAGATATTGCGACCTCAGCCCTTCCGGAAGAGGTGATCGCTTGTTTTCGGCGAACCGTGCCGACCGGGCTGCAGCATGGAACCGTAACGGTAATTGCGGGAAAGCACACCTTTGAAGTCACGACATTCCGTAAGGAAGGGGAATATGAGGCCTTCCGCAGGCCTTCCGGGGTCGAGTATATCGATGACTTGCAGGAAGATCTGAAACGAAGGGATTTCACCATCAATGCGATGGCGATGAATGCGGACGGGACGCTGATAGACCCGTTCGGCGGCCGGCAAGATCTGGCGGGCAGCCTGCTGCGCTGCGTCGGAGAAGCGGCTGAACGCTTCGGTGAAGATGCTCTGCGCATGCTGCGCTGTATCCGCTTCGCCGCGCAATACGGCCTCCAGATTGAGGAGGCCACATGGACTGCGCTGCTCGTACAGATTCCGCTCCTGAAGCATATCGCGATGGAGCGGGTGCGCGCGGAGCTGCAGCGCATGATCGGCGGCGCGGACCCGTCACGCGCTGCGCGGCTGCTGCTGGCGAGCGGCTGGTGGCGGTATGCCAAGACGCCGCTCGCGCTGCCTTATGCGGCTTGGGCGGATGAGACCGCAAGCGCCGCAGTTGCCCATCTGTCCACTCTTCAGGAAGAAGAGGACAGATGGGCGGTCCTGCTGCTGCTCATCGGCTCGCAGCAGCAAGAGGCTGTCAGAGCGGAGCTGCGCGCTCTGACGTTCCCCGGCGAGGATATTGCGCGCATCGCGCATATCCTCGCGGTACACGCGCTTCTGCTCCGCGGGGGCGATGCAGAAGCGGCAGAGCGGCCGGAGGATGCGGCCGCTCCGGAAGCGCGCGCGGCGCGCTTCAAGCGTGCCGTGCTGCGTCACGGCACGGAGGCCGTGCGCGGCTGGCTGCGCGCGGCGGGACTGCTGCACCTGGCTTGGGTGCAGCGGGAGGCCGCGGGCGGGGGCCAGGCAGCCCGGGCCGGCGAGGCGGCTTATCCGGCCGATGCTGGCGCCGGATCGCCTGGCAGCGAGGAACGCTCGGCAGGTTCCTCAACGGAACTAGACGAACATGCGGGTACCCGGAGCCGCATGGATATTCCCGTTCATTCAGCGGGTTTAACCGGTATGATCGAAGGCTGTAACGATGTTACGGAACTGGGGCTGTCCGTACAACCGGCTCCAGGTCGCGATACATGCGATATGGGCGGGCTAACGGAGCCTGCCGCTGCTGCCGCTCTCACCGGTGAAGAAATCGCTTATGCGGCTCAGGCGGCTAAGCTGGGGGATCTCTTCTGTTTCATCCAGGAAGGTGCAGCGGAATATCTCTTGAACGGTGAGCGGTGGATAGCGGACATGCCGGTATACGGAGTCAAAGATCTGGCTGTCGGAGGAAGCGAACTCATGGAAGCCGCGGGGCGTAAAGCAGGCCCTTGGCTGGGAGAAGTATTGAATTCCCTTACGGAGCGGGTTGCGCTCGGCGAACTGAATAATAACAGGGAAGCGCTGCTGAAAGCGGCTTTTCCTGACGCATAGAATGTGAGTTGAAAAAACCATGTCGGTACGCAAGCAAATTTTGGAGCTGTTTCGTCTTAATCGAGGCTCTTATTTGTCAGGTGAAGATATCAGTCGTGAATTGGGGTGCAGCCGTACGGCGGTCTGGAAGCACATTGAAGGGCTTCGTCAGGAGGGGTATCGTTTCGATGCCGTCACGCGCAAAGGATACTGCCTGATTGAGGAGCCGGAGCGCATCGAGGAGAAAGCCATTGAAGAAGCGCTGCAGACTTCCTTTATGGGCAAGAACATTGTGCTTCTAGACGAAGTAGAGTCAACCATGAACGAAGCGCACAGGCTGGTGGCTGAGGGGGCGAATGAGGGGACCCTGGTTATCGCAGAAGAACAGACCTCAGGCCGCGGCAGGATGGGGAAGAAGTGGCACTCTCCCAAAGGAAAGGGCATTTGGATGAGTCTGATTCTCAAACCCCGGGTTCCCGTTTATTTTGTCCCTCAGCTGACGCTTCTGACCGCGGTCGCTTTGTGCAGAGCTGTCCGGCGTGAAACCGGCATTGATATCGGAATCAAATGGCCCAATGATCTACTCGTGCGGGGCAAGAAAGTAAGCGGCATTCTGCTGGAGATGAGCGGGGAAGATGAACGTCTTAAATATGTGATTGTAGGGACTGGGATTACAGCTAATTTAACCGAAGAGGATATACCGGAAGAACTTACTGCCGTTGCCACTTCTTTAGCCATCGAAGCAGGAACGCCTGTCAAGAGAGAAACGTTGATCGCTGCTTTTCTGAACGAACTGGAGACTCTGTATCAATTGTATATGGAAAACGGATTTGCCCCGATTCGCACGATGTGGGAGGCTATGAGTGTTACTCTGCACAACCAAGTCCGCGTCAAGACTGCACAGGGCGTCATCGAAGGCAGAGCGGAATCGCTGGACGAAAGCGGAGCTCTAGTCGTGCGGCAATTGGATGGTGAGAAGGTGCGGGTATACAGCGGCGACGTGGATATCCGTTAAAGCCACCTGTTCAAATGCAGCCGGATTTGGTATACTGTCACCGTAAGGCGGTATCTTATAGAACTGCACTTGCGTTGGTTAACCCGTCACATAATTGCATAAAGTACGTTTGTGTTTTCTGATTCTGCTCTGAGCCTGAAGGACCGAGACAGAAGGATCACGATTGACGATTCTTTGACTATGCGCCCTTTCGGTTATTTTGCCGAAGGGGTTTTTGATGCGCAGAACCGGTTTAACTGGCTTGGACGGAATGGCACGGTTTTATTTTGTTCCACATACTACAAGAAAGCGTGGGATTTATATGGCGCAAGAGCGCAAACCGGTGACAACGGTCAAGCTGCAAAAAATGAAAGCAAGTAACGAACCGATCGCGATGGTTACCGCATACGACTTTTTATCCGCCCGGTTGGCGGACGAAGCAGGTGTGGATATGATTCTGGTCGGAGATTCGTTAGGGAATGTGATACAGGGACAGGAATCGACTCTGCCCGTCACACTCGATGAAATCATCTATCATACGAAAATGGTAACACGCGCGGTCAAATCAGCTTTTGTTATAGCGGATATGCCGTTTATGACTTACCATGGCAGTTTGGATCATACGCTTCATAATGCTGGACGTATCATGCGCGAAGGACTGGCTAAGGGTATCAAACTTGAAGGCGGGGAAGAACTCGCTCCAGCCGTCAAAGCGCTGACACTGGCTGGCGTTCCGGTCATAGGGCATCTGGGTCTTACTCCCCAGTCTGTCCATGTGATCGGGGGCTACCGCGTACAAGGTAAAAATTCGGAACAGGCTAGGAAGATGCTCAAAGACGCCAAAGCATTGCAGGAAGCGGGTGCAATTGCGGTCGTTCTTGAGTTGATTACGGAAGAGCTCGCGGAATGGATCACGAATCAGTTGTCGATTCCTACGATTGGGATTGGTGCAGGCGCTTCCTGTGACGGACAGGTGCTTGTCTTCCATGATATGCTGGCCTATGACCCGGATGACCGCCGCAAGAAATTCGTTAAGGTATATGCTGAGGTAGGGCGGGCCATTCGGGATGGGTTCGGAGACTATGTGAATGATGTGAAAAGCCGTAAATTCCCTTCGGAGTCGCACGGGTTTAAGGGCGATAATGAGGTTCTACAATATTTGTACGGGTCGACATTGAAATAAAGGCAGACGCAAGGTCTAAAGGAGAGAATTACGTTGGAAGTTATTCAAAGCATCGCTCTGCTCAGGAGCAAGCTGGAAGAGAAGAGAGCAAACCTGGGAACGGGACTGAAAGCTCCCGTCGGTCTGGTACCGACGATGGGCTACCTTCATGAGGGACATGTCAGCCTGTTGAACGCTGCCCGTGAAGCTTCAGAAATCGTCGTATTAAGCATTTTCGTTAATCCCTTGCAATTCGGGCCTAATGAAGATCTCGACCGTTACCCGCGGGACACGGAGCGCGATTTGAAGGTGGCGGAAGCGGCGGGTGTGGACTTTGTCTTTTTGCCGCAGGTGGAAGAAATGTATCCGGGTTCCCGATCCAGCCGCACGAAAGTATCCGTTTCGGAGATAACTTCAGTGCTTTGCGGAGCTTCGCGGCCCGTGCATTTTGACGGCGTGACCACCGTTGTCGCCAAGCTGCTGAACATTGTGCAGCCGGACAAAGCTTTCTTCGGCTTGAAGGACGCTCAGCAGGTCGCTGTCATCAGCCAGATGGTGAATGACCTGAACATGCCTGTAGACATTGTAGCCTGCCCTATCCTGCGTGAGGAGGACGGACTTGCCCTCAGCTCCCGCAATGTATTCTTATCCCCTGAGGAGCGTGAACAAGCTCTTGTGCTCAGCCGCTCTTTGAATCTTGCCAAGACCTGGGTGATGGAACATCCTTCTTTCGCTGTAGAAGATCTCCGGAAAATGATTCAGGACTTTATTACAGCCCATTCTTCATTGGCTGAAATCGACTATGTCGAAGTGCTGACCTATCCGCAGCTGGACAAAATCGATACAGTCTCTTCAGGCGAAACCGTTACGCTAATCGCAGCTCTGGCCGTCAAATTCGGCTCGACTCGTTTGATTGATAACCTTATCTTATCTTTGGGGAAGTGATCTGTCATGTTCAGAACTATGATGAAAGCTAAACTGCACCGCGCTACCGTGACGGAAGCGAATTTAAATTATATTGGAAGCATTACGATTGATGAAGACCTGCTGGATGCCGTCGACATGCTCCCGAATGAGAAGGTCCAGATTGTGAACAACAATAACGGTGCCCGCCTGGAAACCTACATTATTCCGGGACCCCGCGGCTCTGGCGTGATTTGTCTCAATGGAGCTGCAGCCCGTCTTGTACAGACGGGGGATACCGTTATTATTGTCTCTTATGCCATGATGACTGAAGAAGAAGCACGCCGCCATAAACCGGCCGTGGCCATTATGGGTCCGAACAATAAGATTGCTGAACTGTTAAAAGAGGAAATGCATTCAACCGTTCTGTAACGGCTGGTACCTTGCATGAAAAGACCTTCGGCAACGCAGAATGAGTGTACGACAGCAAAGCCGAAGGTGGGATGTGCATTGTTCAAACACTTATTCGCCACAATGAATGACGTTCTGGATGATATTCTCCGGCAGCTGCCGAGTGCCTCGGGCGCTTTGAGGGCCGAGCTCCAGCAAGAGCTGCAGGCTCTCAAAGCGATAAGCGATGACTGCATTGAGCAGTGGCTATTGTTTGAAGAAAAACTGGGACTGACGCTGGTATTTCCGGATGAACCGCAACCGGAACCGCCGGCGCCTCTGGAACATCCGGTTTCTGCTCCTGCAAAAGAACCCGTCCCGGTTGAAGGGAAATCGGCGCAGGAGTTTATCCGCGGCCAGGGCTATTACAAGCTGCTCATGTATGATCAGGCTATTCATGAGTTCGAGATGCTTGTTAACCGTGAGCCTGATTTTCTTCTTGCGCGGGCTTATCTGGCCATGGGCTATTTGCGCAAAGGGAACACAGCGGAATCGGCCCGGCACTTTAGTCTGCTTGTGGATTTGACCGAGAATGCTCAGATGAAGGCTTTGTCTTACAATGCTATGGGCTGCATCCAGTTTCAGAACCGCAATCTGGAACAGGCGCTGGAATATTTTAAGAAAGCCTATCATGCCGATCCGGAATGTCTTGAACTTTTATCCGCTACAGATGATTAGGGCTGCCGGGGGCTTCATAAGGAGATAAAAGATCGTTTTCCCTCCGACCGCTCAATTGTGGTATGATAAGAGAGAAGCTGGGAAAGGGAGAAGGCTTGAACTTATGAAATTTGCTGTTTTGGATTTTGAAACGACAGGAACCGGTCCTGCAGATGAACTGATACAAGTAGGGCTGGTTATTATAGATGATATGGAAGTAACCGACAGGTATACTTCCCTGGTAAATCCAGGGGTTAGTATACCTTCTTCGATTACGGAACTAACAGGCATTACCGATGAAATGGTGAAACATGCACCGAAGCTGGATGAGATTATGGGTGAAATGTATCCCTTCTTATTCGATTGTGTGCTGGTCGCTCATCATGCTGCCTTCGATTTGGGTTTTCTTCAGCGTGCGCTTCGCAAAACAGGCTATCCTGACTTCAGCGGCCGGGTGCTGGACACGATCGATATGCTCCGGATTATGTATCCTTCCCTGCCGACTTATCAGCTTGGAATGGTGGCAGGGGCTTTCGGGATCGCACATGAGCGTCCTCACCAGGCGGACAGCGATGCCGATGTAACAGCGGAAATTTGGATCCGGAGTGTTAACAGGCTATTTTCTTTGCCGCTCTTAACGGTACAAAGGCTGGCGCATCTGCTTCCGGCGGAGAACAGTGATCTGGGCTGGTTTCTTTCAGAAACCGCGCGTTACAAAGAGCATCAGACACCGCTGGACCAAGATGCCCACCAATACTTCCGGCAGTTTGCTTTGAACGTGGAGGATTGGGGAGATGAGCCTCCTGTACGTGATGAGAGCGACGTTCTGGAGCTAAGTCCGGATTTTGATGAAGTGTATGAAGAGGTCAAAACCGCTCTGCAGAAGAAATTCGAGCATTTTGAAAGCCGCGAAGCCCAGGAAATGATGATTCACGAAATAGAATCCGCCTTTGAGGAAGACCGGCATTTAATGATTGAGGCCGGTACCGGCACAGGTAAATCGCTGGGATATTTAATTCCTTCCCTGTACTACGGGATTAAGAATGACGAGAAAGTGGTTGTCAGTACTCATACTATTAATTTACAGGAACAGCTTCGGGAACGGGACGTTCCGCTGCTGCACGATATTTTTCCGATCGGTTTCCGTGCCTCCGTCTTGAAAGGCCGCAGTCATTATCTGTGCTTACGCAAGTTTGAGAACCAGATCAATACAATGGATTTTGATCCGGGCAAAGAAGACGCCATTACCGCCGCTCAGATGGTGGTATGGCTAAGCGAGACCAAAACAGGCGATGAGGAAGAGCTGCACTTCGGCAACAAGGGAGCGGCATTCTGGCACACGGTTTCCAGTGATGCCGAATCGTGCCAGAACCGGCAGTGCCCATGGTTCAAGAAATGCTTTTACCATCGTGCACGGCATGAAGCCAACAATTCTGACGTCGTGATTACGAACCATTCCCTGCTGTTTACGGACATGAAGGCGGAGAACCGGGTTCTACCCGCCTACAAGAGGCTCGTGCTGGATGAGGCTCACCATTTTGAAGAGGTCGCCAGCAAGCATCTCGGTAAAGATCTGCATCACCTTGGGCTGACGAACTGGCTGCTGTTCTTATTCAAGGACAGCAAGAACGGACAGCTTCCAATGCTCCGCACCAAGCTGCAGCGATATAACGATGATTACCGGGCAGCCACCTGGATGAGCGGGATCGATCATCTGTATCCCAAGCTGATCACGATTAAGGAAGAATGGGACTTCTTATGCGAGAGGTTATATGAACTTTTGCAGACGAATGCGGAGCCGGGACAAATCGACCCCGGGCAGCTCGTTATGCGTCTCAAGAAAGATTCGCTGCCTTCCAACTGGAAGGACCTGATGGCGCTGGAAGATAATTTGTACCTCCATCTGCAAGAGGTTCATAAATCGATCGATTCGATGGTCCAGGATATGAAGGAAGTTCAGGAGGAATACGATCTCCAGAGCTTTGTTACGGATCTCAGCGGCGTCGGCAAAGAACTTCAGAATATTAAAGAAACTTTACGTTTCTTTATGAAACAGTCGGACGACCAGTTCGTTTACTGGATAGAAGCGGGAACTTACAGTAAGAGCCGATCCATCAGTCTCATCAGCGTTCCGATGGATGTAAGTCCGCTGATCCGGGAACATTTTTTCGAGAATAAAGACAGTGTCATTATGACCTCTGCGACCTTGTCGGTTAATAAGTCATTCCAGTACTCGCTGGATCAGTTTGGTCTGAAACAGCCTGCCGAGCCGAATGAAGAGTCAGGCAAGGCTAAGCTGCGCACCGTTCTGCTGCCTTCGCCGTTTCAATACCGTCAGCAGGCGCTCGTCTGTATTCCCAGAGGGTTTCCTGTAATCAAGGGCCGAAGCGGCGAGGAGGAGTTCCTGCAGGCTCTGACAGACTCCTTGACGGAAGTCGCGATAGCGACCAAAGGTCGGATGCTGATCCTGTTCACGTCTAACCGTATGCTGAAGCAAGCCCATGCCGTCCTCAAGAGCAATTTGAAGCCTCATGGCATTCATGTGCTCGGACAAGGGGTGGACAGCGGCAATCGGAGCAAGCTGACGCGTTTGTTCCAGGACCACGGAGCCTGCGTATTGCTAGGAACGAATTCGTTCTGGGAGGGTGTCGATATACCGGGAGACGCTTTAACCTGCCTGGCTATTGTCCGGCTGCCTTTCCAGCCGCCGAACCATCCCCTTGTTGAAGCGAAGAGCGAGAATTTGAAGAGACTCAATCAGAATCCGTTCATGAAGCTGTCGGTACCACAGGCGGTTATTCGCTTTAAACAGGGGTTCGGACGACTTGTCCGCCGCTCATCCGATAAAGGAATTGTTCTTATTTACGATACCCGTGTCATCGAAACACAATACGGCAAACATTTCCTCTATTCACTGCCGGGACCCAAAATCGAGCATATGCCGGTTGAGGCTATAGTACCGCGAATTCAGGAATGGATGGGAGAGAACACGGTTGAAGTCAATTAAAATATCCGAGGCAGTCGTTAAACGGCTGCCGATTTACCTGCGGTTTCTAAATGAACTCGCTATGAAGAACGTACTCACCGTTTCTTCACAGGATTTGGGACAGAAACTAAACCTGAACCCCGCACAGATCCGCAAAGATTTGGCCTATTTCGGGGAGTTCGGCAAGAAGGGAATCGGCTATGACGTCAATTATTTAATTGAGAAAATCCGTCAAATTCTTAAGCTGGACAGGCAGCTTCCGGTTGCCCTTGTCGGAGCAGGTAATTTAGGCAGAGCGTTGTGCAATTACAATATCTATCTACGCGATCAGATGAAAATCGTCGCTATCTTTGATGTTTCGGCCGACAAAATAAATCAGACGATTAACAATATGAACGTCCAGCCTATGGAACATCTGGCCGAGACTATCCGCGCAATGAAGATCCGCATCGGGATTATTACCGTACCGGCTGCGGAAGCTCAGAATGTAGCCAATGAATTCGTTAAAGCGGGAATCGAAGCGATTCTAAACTTTGCTCCCTCCATTCTGAAAGTCCCGCCAGAAATTCGTGTGCATCATGCGGATTTTACAGCAGAGCTTCAGAGCCTCGCCTATTACCTGGCGGACGATTCGGAAGCGCAGGAAGAACATTAACGCAGGATGCATACAAAAAACCGCCGTACAGCCCTTCTTCGGGGCTATACGGCGGTTTTTTGCAGCACGAGCTGCTTGTTTCTTATAGAAATAACTTAAACATCACGGTATAGATCAGGTAGGACAATACGACACTGATTGGAATCGTAATGACCCAGGTGATCAGCATCTTCGTAACGGTTCCCCATTTCACTTCGTGAAAACGAAGCACCGAGCCTGTTCCGATAATGGAGGATGAAATGACATGTGTCGTCGAAAGAGGCATCCCCATTAAAGTAGATGACTGGATTACGATTGAAGAGGTCAAATCAGAAGCAAATCCGTTAATCGGCTCGATTTTGGTCAGGTTTCTGCTGACGGTTTTGATAATCTTATAACCGCCGATAGAGGTGCCAAGTCCCATTGCGGTAGCCGCGGCGATTTTTACCCATAAAGGAACGTCCGTGCCTGTATGTACATCTGCTGCTACCAGACCGAACACGATAATTCCCATTGCTTTCTGGGCATCGTTGCCTCCATGAGAGAAAGACAGGAGTGCAGCCGAGATGATCTGGAAAAATTTGAAGACCCGGTTTAGCTTGGAACGCGATTTATTGCCTGTCCAGATGACAATATACTTGATTAACAGCATGATCAGGAAACCGGCAACAAAGGCTGCAATGGGCGACAAAATCAGAATAAGGACGATTTTGCCGATTCCTCCCCATTTCAGAGCTTCGATACCAGCACCCGCCATAACAGCTCCGATCAACGATCCGATCAGCGTATGGGAGGAAGAGGACGGGATGGCATAATACCATGTAAGCAGATTCCAGAATATCGCAGACAATAAGGCCGCTATAACCATATACTCTCCGTGTGGGAGGTCGTTCGGTTCAGCGATTCCGCTGCCGATGGTTTTGGCTACGCCGGTTGACAGAACTGCTCCGACAAAGTTAAGGATTGCCGCCATAATGATGGCCGTCCTCGGGCTTAGTGCACGGGTCGAAATGGACGTTGCCACAGCATTGGCCGTGTCATGAAAGCCGTTAATAAAGTCGAATGCAAGTGCTAGAAATACAATTGCAATCAGTGTAATGATTACTGAAGTGGTCATGAAAAAAATCCTCCTAAGCGTTTACGGGGGCTGGGCTTACGAGTAGCGCAGCACGACGCTTTCCAAAATGTTGGCGACGTCTTCACAAGCATCGGTGGTTTCTTCAAGACGTTCATATAGTTCTTTGAGCTTGAAATCTTCGTAAGGATCGCTCTTTTTCAAGAAAATTTCCCGGATTCCTTCACGCATCAGACGGTCCGCTTCATTCTCAAGCGAATTGATTTCAAGTGTATGTTGGGGAATCTGCATGTATTTTTTCTTGGAAAGCAATTTAAAGGCATCCAGCATATGTTGACAGCTGGATACAATGACAGCGGAGAATTCCTGCATAACTATATCGGTTTGTCCGATATTGAGGTAATCGAAACGAGCGGCAGTCGCTTCGATTCCATCGAGAACGTCATCGAGCTTGGATGCAAGCTCCATAATATCTTCACGATCGATCGGAGTGATGAACACTTTATTCAGTTCTTTAAAGATTTCATGGGTGATTTGATCACCTTTACTTTCAATTTCTTTGATCGACTGAAAAAAGTCTGCCGGAATCTTGTCTCCCATCATCGCGTTTCTGAACATCTGGGATGCATGGAGTGTATTTTCTGCCGCTCGGATGAGCAGGTTTAAAAAATCGACCTCTCCTTTTCTACTGCTAAAAAGCGATGCCATTACGGTTCCTCCTATAATTTCAAATGTAAAGATTCCGTGAAGTTAAGTATAATGTGTGTAGAAAATTGTAGCTTAAACTCACAAACTTAAAAATATCATAATATTTCCCCAGAAATCAATGACTGAGTAGTCGAATTTTCGAACCTGGGGCCCTGCTTGATTTTAGATAGGTGACGTTGTACATTGAAAACATAAGAATAACTGCCTATTTCGGCAGTTTAAACGGAAATGAGGATACTTTGTGAAAAAAACAATTATTATTAACGGGACTTTCGTTACCGGAAGGACCGAAGAGAACGTTTTGGAAGGCTGTATGGTAATCGAAGGAAATCGACTTACATATATAGGAAAAGAAATTCCGGAACCTCTTGAGAATTATGACGAAATTATCCGTGGCGAGCGTAAATTATACATGCCGGGCCTCGTAAATACTCATGGACATGCAGCGATGACTCTTCTTCGCGGATATGGGGACGACCTAGCCCTCCAGGTGTGGCTCGAAGAGAAGATGTGGCCGATGGAGGCGAAATTCGGACCTGCTGGTGTGCGCAGCGGAACGCTCCTCGCCATTCTTGAAATGATCAAAGGCGGAACGACGACATTTGTCGACATGTATGATCATATGAATGAAGTCGCGCAGGCGGTATCCGTTTCCGGGATGAGAGCCTGCCTGACCCGTGGTGTCATCGGACTGTGTCCCGAAGATATCCAGGAGTTCAAGCTGAAGGAAGCGATCGCATTCGCCAAAGACTGGAATGGAGCAGCCGGCGGCAGAATTACAACCATGATGGCCCCTCACGCCCCTTACACTTGTCCGCCGGACTATATCGAGCGTTTCGTACAGGCTGCCCATGATCTGGACCTGCCTATTCATACGCACATGTCCGAAACGAAGAGAGAAGTAGAGGCCAATGTGGAGCAGTACGGACTCAGACCCGTGCAGCATCTCGAGAAGCTGGGTGTCTTTACGCGGCCTACGCTGGTTGCGCACGGCGTTCACCTGACGGATGAAGAAATCGCAATCCTGGCAAAGTACAATGTCGGGGTGTCCCATAACCCGGGCAGTAATTTGAAGCTGGCGAGCGGTGTAGCAAGAGTTCCGGAGATGCTTCGTGCCGGGATTCAGGTCTCGCTCGGTACAGACGGCGCCGCAAGCAATAACAACTTGGATATGTTTGAAGAAATGCGTCTGGCGGCCCTTATTCATAAAGGGGTTTCCGGTGATCCCCTGGCCGTTCCGGCTGCCGAGGCTTTCCGCATGGGAACTTCAATGGGAGCGAGCTCGATCTGGCTTGACGATATCGGAACGCTCGAAGCCGGGATGAAAGCTGATTTTATCGCACTGGATCTGGACCAGCCGCATTTGCTCCCTCGTACAGACTATGTTTCCCATATTGTATACTCCGCATCCGCTCATGATGTTGTAGACGTATATGTGGACGGACAATGTATTGTCCGGGGCCGGGAATGCCTGACGCTGGATGAGGAGAAAATCAAGCGTGAGTTTGAAGACACCTTCACCCGACTGACCAAAGGCTGATCTTGCTGCGCAATAGAAAGGAAGGGATGAAGTGCTGAGGAAAGGGATATGGATCGGCTTGTTTGTTCTTCTGACAACAGGCTTTCTGGTGAACCGGTTTTATGTCAGTGTCCAGACCGACTATTGGCAGACGAACACCAAAGCCGTACAGACTGCACTGGCCAGTACTAACTTGGGTCAGGCAGAGAGAGTAGAGGCTTTCCACGGTTCACGTTCTTACCAGATTATCTATGGAAAAGACAAACAAGGCAGCGGCATGGTCGTATGGGTTCCTATAAAGGAAGACAAGTCGGAGCCGGCCGCTCAAGAACTTCATGTGGAAATGACGGATGGAGCCGTGACGGAAGAAGCGATTACCAGCGCCCTGCTGCAGAAGAACCCTAAGCTTGATATTATGCGTGTCAACGCAGGAGAATATAAAAACGAATACGTTTGGGAAGTTTTCTATAAAGACGAGAATGACCGGCATTACTATGATTATTACAATTTCAGAACCGGCAGTTATATTGACACTTTCAAGCTCAGCCTTCAATAGGCTGAGCTTTTGTCAATTCGTTAATTTGTCAACAATTCCAGCTCTTTTTTTGCTCATTGATTCTGGGATATGATATACTTCTTGTATAGCATTTGCTAAATACTAGTGATATAGAAAGGGGGGGCGTAAGTTTGCGCAAAATACGTCTCTTGCCCATCCTGTTAAGTGTCGTTGTCTCTGCCTTCTTTCTTTTTGGCGGCTGGTTCGCTTATCAGACTTATGCGATTGGCAAGCCGTTAGGTAATATTGTCAAAGAAACACCGGGGGTGGAAAAATCCCAGGTCACATATAATGATCAGGAAGTCACGATCCGTCTGTCCCTCAAACCTGACGTGAGTTTGAGAGAAGTCTACAATCATATTACAAAAGAAGGCGAAACGACGATCGGAAGCCGTGAGGTCAAACTTTCGGTAAATACTGCGGAATCGCCCGAACTTGAGAAATGGTGGGCCAGCGCACTATTCGATGTGGCACAAGCAATGGAAACCCGTCACTATGCCGAGATACCGGCTGCGCTTGAGAAACACTCCAATGGAAAAGGTTTGCAGGTCAAAACCGAAATGGACGACAAAAACGTCTATGTTCATCTGAAGAAAGACGATCACGATAAATATATAATTCTTCCGAGAAATCCCGAAAAAGTTGGGGTGTTTAAATGATTAAATATATCAAAGAAATTTTGATCGGCGCGGTACCTGTCTTCTTTATCTTTCTGACCTTTATTGGAATTAATGTCGTTCCGCTACTATTCGCCGTCGCTCTCGTTACTGCGGTATTCTTCATGATGAAAAACAAAGGCGGATCCGGCATCGGAATCGGTGCCGGTTCGGGTTCCCGAAACCGCAGCCGACAGCCCGCCTATTTGAGCTTCGACCAGATTGGCGGTCAGGAACGTGCGAAGAAAGAACTGGTGGAAGCGCTGGATTTTCTCGTGAAGCAGGAAGAAACGAAGAAATTAGGCATCCGTCCCTTAAAGGGGATCCTGCTTACCGGGCCTCCGGGAACCGGTAAAACACTGATGGCTAAAGCAGCTGCCCATCATACAAATTCGATTTTTATCGCAGCTTCGGGCAGTGAGTTTGTTGAAATGTACGTCGGTGTCGGTGCTTCCCGCATCCGTACACTTTTTCAGGAAGCGCGGACCAAAGCGCAGAAGGAAAACAAGCAGAATGCGGTTATTTTCATTGATGAGATTGATGTAATCGGCGGTAAGCGCGATGGCGGACAGCAGCGTGAGTACGACCAGACCTTAAACCAGCTGCTGACCGAAATGGATGGACTTCATACCAATACGACACCGCGCATTCTGATAATGGCGGCAACGAACCGGAAGGAAATGCTGGATTCAGCCCTCCTGCGCCCGGGCCGGTTTGACCGCCATATCGATGTGGAACTGCCTGATAAGAAAGGCCGCCTGTCGATTCTGAAGATTCATGCGGACAACAAGCCGATGGACGAAGGTGTAGATTTGGGCAAAATTGCAGAGCAAACATTCGGATTCTCGGGTGCACAGCTCGAAAGCGTCCTCAATGAAGCAGCTATCTATGCGCTTCGCGGACAGCAGGACAAAGTACTGCAGAAGGACCTGCTTGCCGCTATTGACAAGGTTATGATGGGAGAGCAGACCGACCGTGAATCGACGCAGGAAGAGAAAATCAGAGTGGCTTACCATGAACTGGGACATGCTATCATAGCCGAGCTGGTACGTCCGGAATCGGTCGCTCAAGTATCTTTACGCCCGCGCGGCAAAGCACTCGGATACGTCCGCCACAACCCTCCGCAGGATCAATATCTGTATTCCCGCGAGGCGATTGAAGATCAGATTATGATCGCGCTTGCCGGAGCGGCAGCCGAAGAAATCATTTACGGCGGACGCAGTACGGGGTCTAGCAATGATTTTGAGAAATCAATTGATATGGTTCGCACGATGATAACTTCAGGACTGACATCGCTTGGTATCGTCGATCTTAAGATGATTCCGCAGCAGGTACTGATGGATGAGAATAACAAGATTCTCGACGGTCTCATGGAACGTACAAAGGAACAACTGATCATACACCGGATTGTTTTCGAACAATCATTGGATATCCTTCTGAAGGAAGAAGTAATCTCGGGCCAGCAATTCCGGGAACTCCTGGAAGGAAGCAAAAGACATCTAGAGCCTGTGCTTGCGTAATAAGATAAATGGCCTCCCGCATAACCTGCTGTCGCTACTTGAGCGATGGCAGGTTTTTCATTTTATATGAATCCGTGAACCCAATCATGAAGATAATCCCGGTATATCCTGTAAGGGGTTTCATTTAAAAGGTTAAAGGATAAACGTATACTAAGGAAAATAAACGACATATTGTCTAAAAAAAGAGAAATTTGTCGAATTTGATCTTGCCTAACTACAGCCTTCACGGGTATAATATTAAACTTGCCAGCCGCATTTCATACGCAGATTATGTCTATATGAAGACATGCATTTGAACGTTTTGTGTATACTACTGTAATGATCTTATAAACATTGTAAGATGAACGTAGAAAGAGAATATGTAAGACACCCCTAGAATAACTGGAGAAGAGGAGATTAGGGATGCATTATAAAAAAATTGGCGTAATTGGCGGCGGAACGATGGGCCAGGGGATAGCGGAAATGTTGGCTGGAAAAGGCTTGGAAGTCGTTCTTATTGAACATACCATCGAAAAAATGGAAAATTCCTGGGCGATGATCGAGTTGAGCCTGGACAAGCAAATGGAAAAATGGGCCATTACGGCTTCGGAGAAGAAACTGATTCTTTCCCGTATACATAAAACGATTGACCTCAAAGAGTCGGCATCATGCGACATGGTCATCGAAACGATTTCGGAAGATCTGGAACTTAAGAAAAAATTATTCCACAAACTTGACGAAATTTGTCCCAAAGAGTTGATTTTGGCTTCGAATACGTCAACGCTCAGTCTGACTGAGCTGGGATCAGCGACCAAGAATCCGGAACGGGTAATTGGGCTTCATTTTATTCATCCGGTTGCAAAGATAGATTTGGCGGAAATTATCCGGGGCCTCAAAACATCGGAGGACACGTATAAACTGACACGCAATTTTGTTGAAAACGTTATTCAGAAAACATCTATCAAAGTATACGAGTCCCCCGGATTCGTTACTTCCCGCCTCATATGTTTGTTAATTAATGAAGCGGTTCATACTTTGGCAGAGAGAGTTGCTTCAGCTGAAGACATTGATCTGGCTATGCGAAAAGGTTATGAATTCCACTATGGACCGCTGGAAATGGCCGACCGCTTCGGACTGGATTCGGTATTGGCCGCTCTGGACCGCATGTTCAGGGAATTCGGCGATGTCAAATACCGCCCTTCGTTCCTTTTGAAGCAGATGGTGCATGCCGGACATCTTGGAGTGAAAACAGGGGAAGGGTTTTTCCGCTACGATAAGGACGGTGACCGAATGTGAATGTACTCGTAATCAATGCAGGAAGTTCTTCTGTTAAATATCAGTTATACAATATGAACGATGAATCGGTCTTGGCTAAAGGCCGTGTAGAGCGAATTGGACTGGACTCCGCCATACTGACTCACGAACCCGAAGGTAAAAGCGAAGTCCGGGAAGTAAGCGAAATTCTGGAGCACACGACTGCGATTAAGAAAGTGCTTGATATGCTTGTTCATAGGGAGTTCGGAGTTCTTCACTCGATTAAAGAAATCGATGCCGTAGGACACCGTGTCGTACACGGGGGCGAATTTTTTTCAACCTCTGTGCTTGTGACAGAAGAAGTGAAAAAGAAAATCAAACATTTGTTTGATTTAGCGCCGCTTCATAATCCGGCTCATATGCTCGGCATAAATGCCGTAGAGGCTAATATGGGCGATGTGCCGCAAGTGGTTGTCTTCGACACGGCCTTCCACCAGTCTATGCCTCCGGAAGCGTACATGTATGCCATCCCGAAGATCTGGTACAGCAAGCACAAGGTGCGCCGGTATGGATTTCACGGAACTTCCCATCAGTATGTGAGCGAGAGGGCTTCGAGGTTCTTGAATAAACCTCTCGACAGCTTGAAGATCGTGTCCGCTCATATCGGCAACGGAGCGAGCTGTGCGGCCATTCTCAACGGCAAGTCGATTGATACGAGCATGGGACTCACTCCGCTGGAAGGTATGATGATGGGGACCAGAAGCGGGGACCTTGACCCGGCAGTGGTTACCTTTGCCATGGGAAAAGAAGATCTGACGCTTAATGAAGTCAACTCTATGCTGAACAAGCACAGTGGATTGCAGGCCATTTCGGGTCTTAGCAGCGATATGCGTGAAATTACGGAAGCGATGGATGAAGGGGATAAGAACGCAAAACTTGCGTTCGATATGTACGCCTACCGGGTTCGTAAATATATCGGCGCCTATGCCGCCGCCTTGAACGGGATTGATATTCTGATTTTTACTGCGGGGGTCGGCGAAAACTCGGTCATCCTGCGTAAAGCCGTATGTGATGGGCTGACCTATCTGGGAGTGGAGCTTGATGACCACCGCAATGAAACAGGACGCGGCATCGAAAAACGCATTTCATCGGACTCCTCTGCAGTGGACGTGCTGGTTATCCCGACGAACGAGGAATGGATGATCGCCCGTGATACGTATGAGCTGGTGATGATGTAGAAGGAATTCTTTTTGGGTCCCGAATATAGTACAATAGGAGTGGAATCAAACGGCCATTGAGCCGTTTTTCCATGTCAGCCTTAGGAGGTAGACGACAGATGAGTGAAACCAAAACAACTAGTACCATCCATGAAGTGAAGAATCACGTGGGACAGTCCGTAACAATCGGCTGCTGGCTGAACAACAAACGCAAAAGCGGCAAAATTCAGTTCCTGCAGCTTCGAGACGGTACGGGATTCATACAGGCCGTTGTAGTAAAGAGCGAAGTCCCTGAAGAAGTATGGGAATCGGCTACGAAGCTGACCCAGGAAAGCTCCATGTATATAACAGGTTCTGTTCGTGAGGAACCCCGCAGTAAGAGCGGATTCGAGCTTACCGTGGAGCATGTGGAAATTATTCAGATTACACAGGATTATCCGATCACACCCAAAGAGCACGGTGTGGACTTCCTGATGGATCACCGGCATTTATGGCTTCGTGCACCGCGCCAGCGTGCTGTTCTTGTCATCCGTGCCGAGATTATCCGTGCAATCCAGCAATTTTTCGATGACCGCGGATTCCAGCTTGTGGATCCTCCCATTCTGACGCCATCCTCTTGCGAAGGCACTACGAATTTATTCCATACGAAATATTTCGATGAAGACGCCTATCTGACTCAAAGCGGTCAGCTGTATATGGAAGCGGCAGCAATGGCTCTGGGCAAAGTGTACTCTTTCGGGCCGACCTTCCGCGCGGAGAAGTCCAAGACACGCCGTCACTTGATTGAATTCTGGATGATTGAGCCGGAAATGGCCTTTGTGGATCACGAAGAAAGCCTGCGTGTTCAGGAGCAGTTCATTTCACATGTGGTCCAAACGGTTCTTAACAAATGCCGTGCCGAGCTGGAGACGCTGGGCAGGGATATATCGAAGCTGGAGAAGATCCAGGCTCCTTTCCCGCGTATCACTTATGATGAAGCGGTTGAATTCCTGCAAGCAGCAGGTCACGAATTCCCTTGGGGTGAAGATTTTGGAGCCCCGCATGAGACTGCCATTGCGGAGAAGTACGAGAAACCTGTCTTTATTACGCATTATCCAACCGGGATAAAAGCGTTCTATATGAAGCCCGATCCGAATCGTCCGGAAGTGGTATTGTGCGCAGACATGATCGCTCCGGAAGGTTACGGTGAGATTATCGGCGGCAGCCAGCGGATTGATGATCCGCAGCTGATGGAAGAGCGATTCAAAGAGCATGAGCTTTCCTCGGAAGCGTACCAGTGGTACATGGATTTACGCAAATACGGTACGGTTCCTCATTCCGGCTTCGGACTAGGGCTGGAGCGCACCGTGGCTTGGATCTGCGGGCTGGAGCATGTGCGTGAAACCATCCCTTTCCCGCGTCTGCTGTACAGACTGTATCCATAACAATACCGCTATGAAAAGGCCTGCAAAGAGAAGTAGGAGCTTAGTCAATATCTTTGCGGAGTATAGAACCTGACTGCCCAGCATGAATAGAGGTGGATGGATTTTTGAAACCGAATGATACCGAACGCAAGCAGATGCAGCGGGCTATTCTTGCCGGAATGACCTCAGGCACGGTAGCGGTTCCCCATCTGCTCCTGAAATATTACCACCGCATGAAGCTGAGTGAGATTGAAGGAATGCTGCTGATTCATCTGATTGCCTTCCAGGGGAATGAGAAGAAAGACTTTCCGACTCACGACGAAATACTGGCCCGGATGTCAGCACCGGAAGATCAGGTCATTCAGGCGATCCAGAAGCTGGTTAACGACGGAATACTCGGAATCGATGAGCACATCGACTCCCACACCGGTATTCAATCGGAGCGCTACAATCTGGGACAGATGTTCGAGAAGATCGCCGCATTCTATGCCGAGGATCTGATTCTGGAAGCGGCCGAACGAGCCGAGCTCCAGAGACTTGAATCCGATAAAAACGGTGAAAAGAATGTGTACATGATTTTTGAAGCTGAATTCGCACGACCGCTGACACCGATGGAGCTGGAGACGATTACGAGCTGGCTCGATCGGGACGAGTACAAGGAAGAACTCGTTCTTGCCGCGCTCAAAGAGGCGGTGTTTGCCGGAAAAGTCCATTTCCGTTATATTGACCGTATCCTGCTGGAATGGAGCCGTAACCGGATTTTTACCGTCGAGCAGGCCAAAGAATTTACGCAGAAATTCAGAGGCTCGAGATAAAATGGGTCCGGCCGGCAACTGCTGGATTATGTTAGCTCCTATACAAACAGACTGCCCTTCTACAGTAGTAGAGAGGGCAGTCTGTTTTGTATACCGGTTATACCGGCAGCGGCTATTTATTTGGTGAGGAGATGCCAGCGGTACACATACTCGAACAGAAATTCAAATGCTTCGAGGTGGCGTTTGGCCTCAAAAACGTTGGCGCCCCAGGCGTATATGCCGTGATTGCGGAGGACGATGCCGGGAATACGCGCAGCGATTGCGCCCGGCACGAGCTCGGCAATACGGGGAATGTCGGCATAATTGGGAAGGACGGGGATTTCAATGCGTGCATCTTCTTCCCAGATATTCAAAGCTTTAATTAGCTCCACGCCTTGTACCGGAATAAAGCCTTGTTCACCGTACAGCTCAGAGACGAGGTTATTAAACATCGTATGTACGTGCAGGATCGCTCCGGCACCCGTATGCTTGTAAATCTCACAGTGAATGAGAGTTTCGGCTGAAGGTTTCAGCTTGGTCGCCTCAACAGCTGTTCCCTTCTCGTTCACGAGCAAGAAATCCTCAGGCGAGCGGACCGACTTATCTTTACCGCTTGCGGTAACGGCAAAAGTAAATTGTTCCGGAGTAAACTCGCCGACACGGACGGACAGATTGCCGCTGGTACCCGGGAACCAGCCTCGCGCGGCAAGATTCGCTTTAATATCGCTAAGCTCTGTGTATGCCTGTTGTTTCTGTTCCAATGTCAGTTCAGTTCTCATGCCTCGGTCGTCGCCTCCAAGTCGCGTATGATATCATGAAAGGTTTCAAAAGGATGATAAGGCCTGTCGAGCTCCTGGCACAAATCAATAAGCTGGGCGCGCGCATAGACCGTTTCCACAAGTTTGGCCCCCTGGAAATCCGTGATACTATCTCCGATCAGGATCCGCTCGTACTGGTCTGCCGGATAGGAGCGGATAATGGTTGTCTTGCACATCCCGCAATCGGCCACACACTCATTGTCACATACGTGGGGCCATAAGATCTCGATCGTCTCACCGTCAAAAGAGCTTGCGTTGCAGAAAATATCGTCCCGCGGAATATCAAACGGCTGCAGCAGCGGATACACGAAGAAATCGATTCCCCCGCTTGTAACCAGGAGTTTGATGTTGTTTACTTTGCAATAGGTTACAAATTCAGCAAATCCGTCACGGATGGCCGCGTTGGAAATGGCAAAATGAACGACTTCTTCTTGAAGGGAAGAAGGGAGCAGGCGGAACATCTCGCCGACAGCTTGCCGTACGGATATCGCTCTTTCTTGTAAGAGACGATTAACGATCTCCTCCCAGCCGGGAGGATTGAAATGTTTCATAATGGCGACGATATTGTCGTTCTTGGTGATCGTGCCGTCGAAATCGCAAAAAATAACTTTTTGTTTCAAGATTTAACCCCCCAAGCTTCTATAGCTGCTTTCAGTTCTGGATGGTGCTTGGCTGCCTCCTCCAGGGTCTCGTTGCGGAGCGTCGCGTCAATCGCTTGACGGAAGGCTTGTCCGCCCGCGATCGTTCCCATCGGGTGACCGTGAATCCCGCCTCCGGCGTTCACGATAACATCGGTGCCGAAGTCTCGCAGGATAAGCGGCACAAGGCCCGGATGAATTCCGGCAGACGGTACGGGGAAAGAAGCCCTGAGAGCCGGGCTGCCGGCTTGCGTATCCCTCTGCTCAGCATTATCCGGTGTGGAAGCCTGCTGAGCGTTGTGCGCCCTTTCTGTGCTTTCCATGGGACTGTACAGATAATCCCTCGGGATGTCTGGAGTCAGCAGGGCATGCTTAATCGCCAGATTCTCTTCCCGAGGCATGACTACAGAACCGTAAGGGGATGGGAATAGTACGAGATCCGCGCCTGCTACACGCATTAATTTACCCAGCAGCAGGGAAGCGGAAATGCCATACTCGGGTGAAGGGTACAGCGCCCCGGCCATGGCCGGATGTGCCATGATAGGAACCGTTATGTCCGGGTCGGCACTCAGTTCACTCAGCGTATCGAAGCCATAGGCGAGTACATTGAATAATAGTGCGTTAGCTCCCGCTTCGATAGCTTTTTTAGCCTGATCGGCGAGTTTGGATGTAGAACCTGTCAGATTCGTCGCATAAAGCAGCTTCTGCCCTGTACGTTCGCTTGCTCTTGCGGATTCTTCCATACATACTTTTACACGTTTCTCTATAGGTGTGAGCGGGTTTTCGAACAGAATCTCATCGTCTTTGACTAAATCGACGCCGCCGGCTGCCTGACCGTAGAATTGTTCCCGGATCCCGTCCAAGTCTTGCCCGATGACCGATTTAAAGATGCTCATCAGAAGCGGACGGTCATAGACGCCGAGCAAATCGCGGACTCCTTGCATTCCGAATTTCGGACCGGCAAACGCGGCGAGAAATTCTGCGGAGAACGACAGATCCGTGAGCTTAATTTTGCCGTCCATGGACAGTTTGCCGAACACGGTGACGAGCAGGGCGGGCAGATCGCGGCTGAAGTTAAGATCCGGGTAGGCGATCCGAATATCCGCACAGCGTCCCGAACCGGGGGTCAGCTCACCCGGCTCATACACCGTTACCGAGACGACAAGACCCAGATGCTGCTTCATTTGGGCCTTGCGGGCTTCCGGCAGTTCTGTCCAGCTTCCAACCGTAAGTCCGACTGCAATGCTTTGCGCTTTTTTATTGAAATCCGCTTGTTCATCATAACAGCGGTATGTAGCCAAGCAATAAGATGCCATTTGGTTTCACCTGCTTAATTCTTATTTCCAATAGCGGTACGTAATCTGGGAGCCTCTCTTATTTGAGATGAGGAGCAATCTCGGCTCCCATTTCTCTGGCCCGTTTTGCCGCACTGGATACTGCACCTGCGATCGCTTCCCCAAACTTGTAATTCTCCAGCGTCTTTAGTGCCGCCAAAGTGGACCCGTTAGGGGATGTGATTTTACGCCGGAGTTCGGCCGGTTCTTCACCGGTCAGCTCCATCATGCGTACTGCTCCGAGTACGGTCTGCATGGTCAGACGGCGCGATTCTTCCGCACTCAGGCCGCCTTCCACACCTGCTTTAATGAGCGACTCCATAAAAGAATACACGTAAGCCGGCCCGCTTCCTGAAATGCCCGTAACAATCTCGATATGTTCCTCTTCGACGACGGAGACAATTCCTACCGACTCAAACAGATTGATCGCAAGAGACTGCTGCTCTTCGGTAACGGTGGAGGAGAAGCTGATTCCCGTTGCGCCCAAGCCGATCGTAGCGGATGTGTTAGGCATTGTACGGACAATCGGAACCGCTTTTTCAAGCAGCAGTTCCATTTTATGAATCGTTAAGCCTGCTATAACAGAGACGAGCAGCTGCCGCTCTGAAAGAAGCGGCTTCAAATCGGCGAAGGAGGATTCAACGTCCTTGGGCTTCATGCAAAGAACGACGATGTCAGCGCTTCGGATGCGTTCTTGCTTCGTTTGAAGGTCGCTGCTCGTTTCTACTTTGTACAGCTCTTCCAGCTCTGAAAGACGCTGCGCATTTTGACGATTCGATACGAAGATTTGCTCAGGTTTAGTAATTCCGCGCTGAATAAGTCCTCTGAAAATGGCTTCTGCCATGGAGCCTGCTCCGACAAATGCGATGCGCTGGTTGAACGTGCGGTTGCTCATCTGCTTTTTCTCCTATCTAATGTGAGTTATTCGCGAATTTGGCCGTCTCCGTAAATCCGGTACTTAGTCGATGTGAGAGCAGGCAAGCCCATCGGTCCGCGTGCGTGAAGCTTCTGGGTGCTGATTCCGATCTCGGCGCCGAATCCGAATTCGAATCCGTCTGTAAAACGCGTAGAGGCATTGTGATAGACAGCCGCCGCGTCTACTTCGTGCAGAAACCGCTGGGCATGGCTTTCATTCTCGGTCACAATACATTCCGAATGCATGGTGCCGTGTGTGCGGATGTGCGCAAGGGCATCATCCAGATGGCGGACGATTTTTACGTTGAGGATATAATCATTGTATTCGGTATCCCAAGCTTCCTCGGAAGCGGTTTGGATGGCAGGGACAAGCTTGCGTGTATCCGGACAGCCATACAGCTGAACACCCAGCGCGGTCAGCTTATCGGCCAGCGCAGCCAGATGCAGCTCTGCAAAATGGCTGTGAACCAGCAACGTTTCCATCGAGTTACACACAGAAGGGCGCTGGACTTTGGCATTGATCGCTATTTTCTCCGCCATGTCCGGCTTCGCGCTTTCATCAACGAAGGTATGGCAGATTCCCGCGCCTGTCTCAATGACGGGAACGGAAGCATTCTGGACGACTGTCTGAATGAGGGAAGAACCTCCCCGCGGGATCAGTACATCCAGCAGTCCGTTAAGTTTCAGCATTTCGTCCACGGAGGAACGGTCCGGATTTGAAATAAGCTGGACAGCCATAGGAGGCAGATCGGTACCGGTCAGCGCAGCTTGGAGTACCTCGACGATCCGCTCATTGGAGCTTAAAGCGGAGGAACCGCCACGCAGCACAACGGCGTTGCCGGTTTTGAGGCAAAGTCCGGCTGCATCGACCGTTACGTTCGGACGGGCTTCGTAAATAATCCCGATCACGCCGAGCGGAACGCGGATCTTCTCGACACGAAGTCCGTTAGGACGAACGAATGACTCGAGCGTATCCCCGATAGGATCCGTAAGCTCTGCAATCTGCCGCAGCCCTTCCGCCATGCCTGCGATGCGCTCCGGATTAAGAGCAAGTCGATCGAGCAGGGAAGAGGAGGTCCCGGATTCCTGTCCGCGTTTCAAGTCCTTGGCGTTTGCTTCTATAATGGATTCCTGCTCGGCGATTAATGCTTCTGCCATGCGCAGCAGGGCCGTATTCTTCTGTCCCGTGGTTAAGCTTGCGAGTTTGGCCGAGGCTTCTTTGGCCAAGAGGGCTTTTTCTCTAACTTCACTCATGGATATTCACTCCTTATCGAATGTTGGTCTTGCCATACAGGGACGATCCGGCTAAAGCGCGCCGGAAGCCGGATAGCTCTGGAGAGTGATCCACTCGTCCCGGTGGATCACCTCAATGCGGGCAACTTCCACGCGGCGCTGGACTTCCTCTGTGCTCAGTCCCATGACCGCCTGCAGCTGCCAGGCGGCATAGTTGACAATGCCGCGGCCGATGCCGGTGCCTTGCGCGCAATAAACTTCGATTACATCACCTGGATGAAAGTCTCCCTCCACAGCAGTTACACCTGCCGGCAGCAGGCTTTTGCCGCCCTCGAGAAGTGCCGACCGGGCTCCTGGGTCCACGGTTACCTTTCCCTGGGGGACGGAGTGGAATCCGACCCACTGTTTCTTGATAGACAGGGTATGCATAGAAGCGGCGAAATAGGTGCCTCTCCCGCTCTCCGAAGCTGCCAGGCGGATATCTCCGGCCTCCGTGGCCCGGCCTACGAAGACGGGGATGCCGCCCCGCATGGCAATGCGGGCTGCTTCGATTTTGGAGCGCATCCCTCCGGTGCCGACCGAACTCCCGGCCCCACCGGCGATGCGGTACAGCTCGTCGCTGATCTCATCGACCCGGTCGATGCGTCTTGCATCCTTGTTCTTGCGCGGATCGTCCGTGTAAAGCCCATCCATATCGGTAATGATGATGAGCTGGCCGGCCTTCAGAAGATTAGCCACAAGCGCTGAAAGCGTATCGTTGTCGCCGAATTTTAATTCATCGACCGACACGGTGTCATTTTCATTGATGATGGGGATAACTTTACGCCGGAGTAACTCCTCCATCGTTGCGGTAGCGTTGCCTACGCGTCTGCGGCTCGTAAAATCATAACGCGTCAGAAGAATCTGAGCCGCTCCGATTCCATGGGTGCTGAGAGCTTCCTGATAGGCTTGCATGAGCAGAGCCTGCCCGACCGAAGCGGCGGCCTGCTTCTCGTGAAGCAGCTTGGGGCGTGTTTTGTAGCCCAGGGAAGAGAAGCCGGCCGCAACGGCACCGGAGGTTACGAGCACTACCTCGTATCCTTGCTGCTGCAGAGCGGATAATTCGGCGGCGAAGTAAGCGATCTTCTCCTTGTTCAAGCCGCCGGCTTCCGAGGTGAGGGAGCTGCTGCCTATTTTTACAACAATGCGCTGCATGAATGTCACTTCCTTAAGAAACAGTGCCCCTTACAGGGGAGATTGAATGAAATTAGTAAGGAGGGAAGTATGCAAAAAAGGCCTCCGTCCTCGTAAGGACGAAAGCCTGGGCTTCCGCGGTACCACCTTAATTGATGTGCATAGGAAATAATCCCACCCGGGCAGGCGTCAGATCCTTGAATTCTCTCTTTGC
The DNA here is from genome assembly GCF_009757775.1 of Paenibacillus lutrae. Taxonomy (GTDB): domain Bacteria; phylum Bacillota; class Bacilli; order Paenibacillales; family NBRC-103111; genus Paenibacillus_F; species Paenibacillus_F lutrae. Next base: position 16,613 of record NZ_RHLK01000005.1, on the reverse strand, counting down.
AGCATCAGCCGGTATATGGGCTGGGCCGTCATAGAAGAAGAATTGACAGGCAGGCCGCTGGCGGATGCACATCCATCTCGTTCCCTTGATAACAGAAGGGGGCTGTTCAGCTCATCGCTGACCGTTCCGGGGCGGGTTCGGGAAAGCTGCTGCAAAAGCTCTTTCAGCCGGGGAGCTTTTCTCTGGGGCATAGCGGGCATTCCTTACTGTTCCCATCATTACGTTCAATATGTCTTATTAGAATAGCATGCTGGCTTTAGTTTTGTAAAGCGCAGAGGCCCCCTGACAAGGAGCCTCAGAAATCTCTCATTATTCGAATAAATGCAAGGCTCCGATCCGCTGAACAGCCTCCACCAGGCGATCTTCAGGGGTGAGGAGTCCGAGCCTGACATAGCCTTCTCCGTGTTTACCGAAACCGATGCCCGGCGCTACGACGACTTTGGCTTCCCGCAGCAGAAGATCGGAGAATTCGGCGGAGCTGTATTTCTTGGGCACCGGCAGCCAAGCGAAGAAAGAGGCTTGGGAGGGAGCGGCTTCCCAGCCGATTTGATCCAGCGCCCCGAACAGGGCATTGCGGCGGCTCTCATACATCGAGCAGAGCTCATGTACGCAGTCCTGAGGACCGGTAAGCGCAGCAGCGGCAGCGGCTTGGATCCCTCCGAACAGGGAGACATACATGTGATCCTGCATAAGATTGATGATGCGGATCACTTCGGGGTTGCCGAGGGCAAAACCCACGCGCCATCCTGCCATATTATAGGTCTTGGAGAGCGTATAGAATTCTACGCCGACTTCTTTGGCTCCGGGCCGCTGAAGAAAGCTGACGGGTCTTTTGCCGTCAAAACCGATGGCTCCGTAAGCGAAGTCGCTTGCTACGACGATGCCGTTCTTAGCGGCGAATTCGATTGTATCGTCATAGAAAGAGGCAGGTGCTGCCGCAGCCGTAGGATTGTTCGGGTAGTTGATGAACATGAGCTTGGCCCGCCGGACGTCTTCCTCTGACAGGGAGCCGTAGTCCGGGAGGAAGGCATGGTCTTCACGCAGCGGCATGAAGGCCATCTCTGCGCCCGCGAGCGCTACTCCAGACCAGTAGTCGGGGTAGCCAGGATCCGGCACGAGGCAGACATCGCCTGGATTCAGTAAGCACTGGCTGATTTCGACAAGGCCGGTTTTACCGCCGAAGAGAATGGCGACTTCCGTCTCCGGATCGAGATGGACGCCGTAATCTTCCCGGTAACGGGCGGCGATGGCTTCCTTGAGGAAAGAATAGCCGCTGAAGGGCGGGTATTTGTGATACAAAGGATTCTCCGCCGATTCCTGAAGTGATTTTACGATATGTGGCGGTGTGGGGCGATCAGGATTGCCTTGACCGAGATTAATCACATCATAGCCGAGCGATATTTGTTCATTCGCTTTACGTACCAGGCCCGCAAAAAATTGTGCAGGCAGGCCGGACATCCGCTCCGCCGGTTGGATTTGAAAGCCGGTGTTTGTGCGTCCGGCATGTGCGATGGGGCTGCTCGCAGCCTCGCCTGCAGATTGGTTATTGTGGTTCATGTTCCATAGCCTCCATCATGCTGTATCCGTAAGGGTTTCCCAAGAATATCCCTACTTTATCATGATTCCAATAGGTTGTATACCACTCGGAATTGACAGATATGAGAGCCGTAAAGTGGTTGGGGCAGGTTCTGACGAAAGCGCGTATTTAGAAGGTCGCTGCCGTCTGTGTATGTGTGCCCTCATCCAATAAGTTCTTTCCGTTGCCACTGCCTGAGTTGCCTGCCAATAACGTACCGGAGCTTTTAGCTCCTTTGATACGGATGGCCGTTTCTTTACAACCCACTAGAATATTACCGGAGAGGACGCTGTCGCGTGAGTTTGCTTCACCTCTTGATTCGATGCAAATCCCGTCAAGCGTGCAGTTTCGAACAGAATTGCCTGAAGAAATGGTGCGTAGAGCATTCTGCAGTACGACTGCGCTGCCTGTTAAATGCCGCAAATCATTTCCGGTGATTGTATTGTCAGCCGGGAAGAGCTTGCCGTTTTCTTGATCTCCCTCAAGCACGATTCCGATTCCATCCATATGCTCCATACTGTTCTGTGCAAGGTGGTTAAGAAGAACATTGCGGGTTAATCTGATAGCTGTGCAGCCAGTCTTGGAAGCATTCTCATTTGTAATGTGGTTGGCTGTAATGCGATTGTGCGAGACCGGTTTCTTGGCATCATCTGATTGGATGACGAAAGCGCTGCTGTCAAAGAACGAGACACGGTTTCCCTCTATCGTAGACGCCGAGCAGCCATCTCCCAACCAAGCCGCGGCTGTAGATACGCTGCGGAATGTATTGTAGCGGATGAGATGTCCTTCGCCTCCTGCACAAAAGACGGCTGTGCCGTAGTGAGGTTTACCGGGCATATTGCCCAGAATAATATCGAATTCGTTATTTTCAATAATACAGCGAGTACAGGACCGCAATAGAATCGGACTGTAAACGGTATGAAACCGGCAGTTATAGATGCGGACACTGCTCGCCTGCAGTAGCGAAACTGCGCTGTCTTCATTGAAAGCTTTGGACCCGGCAGAGCCGCCCTGGATCGAAAGATGGCCGATTTCAATGCTGCCGGCGGGAGGCAGAGCGGTAAATACGCAGCCCGTGGCTCCGATTAAATGCGTGAGTGCGGCCCCGGCACCGATCAAATGTACGCCGCTTTGGAGTTGGACGGGTTTGGTCAGCAAATAGGTCCCGGCCGGAATGTAAACAAAGCCGCCCGTTCTGGCGGCAGCGGTGACGGCCTGCTGGATGCCTGTCCAGTCTTGATCCCCGTAGCCGCCCTGCCCGAGTGCGCCATACTCTTTTACATCGTGAATAAGGGTATCTGCTCCGCGTGCCTTAACGACTGCCGGAAGTGAACTCGCTGCCAGAACCGCGCCGGCTGCACCTAATGAAGCAAGCAGTTTTCTGCGGCTCCAGGTAGGGGGTGGTTGAGAATTGGAAGTCATTTTGTACGCTCCTCTCTGTATATAAATCGTTAGAATAGGTAACTTAATTCGCCTTATTCCATGTTTTTCCTCCCGGGCGGCGATTGTAAACTAATCATTGATCTTAAGAGGATGTTGCTCTATCATAAAGGCAAACTATCACCGGAACCGGAAAGGGTGAGCTTAGTGGAAACCATACATACGAATGAACAGAAGATTAGACTGGCATTGCTGCAGATGGATATAGCTATTGGAGAACCGGCGACAAATGCAAGAAAAGTAGAGGAGATGCTGAGTCGAGCTATCCAAGCGGAGAAGAAACCGGACATTATCGTTCTGCCGGAAATGTGGAACACCGGGTATGCGCTTGATCGTATTCATGAACTTGCTGATCCGGACGGAAAGCAGACGGCGGAGTTATTAAGTGAGTTTGCCCGCAAACATGGGGTGCAGATTGTCGGCGGATCGATTGCGGAAAGAATCGGCGATAAGGTTAAAAACACCATTTACGGTTTTGACCGGAACGGCGTGAATCACTTGTCCTATTCAAAAATTCATCTGTTTCGCTTAATGGACGAGCATTTGGCTTTAACGCCGGGAGAAAGCAGGGGAATGTTCGATATCGACGGTATTCCGGCAGGCGCCATCATTTGTTATGATATACGGTTCCCGGAATTGACACGCCGTCTTGCCTTGGAAGGGGCGCAAATGCTCTTCGTACCGGCGGAATGGCCGCATCCCCGCTTACATCACTGGCGCACTCTGCTCATGGCGCGTGCCATTGAGAATCAGATGATTGTGGTTGCCTGCAATCGTGTCGGAGAAAGTAAAGGCACCTCATTCTTTGGTCATTCCATGGTAATTGATCCTTGGGGGAATGTACTTGCCGAAGGCGGGGAAGAGGAAGAAATTGTCTATGCGGAAGTCGATCTGGGAGAAGTAGCGCAGGTACGGCGTACGATTCCAGTTTTTGAAGACCGTAGGCCAGGATTATATGACTAATAAACTTTAATATCAAAAATAACTCAAAAGCCACAGCTCTTCTTTTCTTGAAGAAGGACTGTGGCTTTTGAGTCTTTTCTAAGCTAACGATCTATTTATGAGGCCATGACTTGTTAAACGGACGACCTGCGTCCTGTAAACAGAGTAATGACGAACAGGATCAGGAATAGGAAGAAGAGTACTTTCGCAATTCCCGCAGCTGCACTCACAATTCCGAAGAAACCGAAGATTCCGGCAACGATGGCAATAAGCAGAAATATCATAGCCCACTTTAACATAAGTATCCCTCCCTGCGTTTATAAAATGTATTCAAGTTCTATCCATTATCGAGTCTTTCATGCTCAACCGCTATGAAAGTGTTCTCGTTATCGTGTTAGAGAAGCTTAGTAATTACTTAGAAAGCATAAGTTATGGCAATAGAATGTCGATGTTTAAATAAGGCAAGAAAATGTGATAGACTTAGAACAGGTTACTGTTCTGATTATCACGGCCGCTCATGTAAATGCCCGTTGGGGGAAGAGTCGTTTCTTCATCCAGGGGTCCTTTACTATGATTATAGTTATCGCCGTCACGATCCGTATAAGCAATTACGAGGATCTTTCCTTTGTCGAGCTCTTTTTCATAGGTGTTGGCTTCGGATTCGCTAAGTCCGAGAGATTCGATTTTGGCACGCAGTTCGTCCCCTTTAGAACGGAAGAGATTGGCTACGGCATTCATGAAACCTTCCTCAGCCACACCGATCTCATTGGTGTTGGTCATTTCTGCCACACCTTCGGTACGATCCGTATCGTGTGTCAGTACATAAATTTCGTCCAGATTATATCCTTCTGCCTGTAAGTTCTTCACTTCCCGCAGAGCTTGTTCTTCGTTACTTGCTAATCTCACTTTGGTTTCCATTATGTTTCTCCTCCTTATTGGAATCAGCCGCTGTAGTAAGTGGTTAAGGTGCGGCCAATTGCTTGTGTTTCAGTATGTCTTGCTGTCTGGCATGACTATTATTAACCTGGCACCCCATACCTGAAACAAAACAATTGACAAATTAAAAGATTTGTGAATTATCAAAACTTACCTGATTCAAAGTTAAGTTTTGAGGGTTACTTTACTTGAGGATATTTTATATAATAGGTAGGTATTCGATAGACTTACCCCAATTTCTATTAAGTAAATGCTCCCTAAGTAGGAATATACGGTACCCGATACGCGCCTAATCATTCCACATAAAAGGAGAAGAATTCACTGATGAGCATCATGATTGTTGATGATAATCCGGTCAATCTTATTGTGATCGAGAAAATATTGAAAAGCGCGGGCTACTCCGATATGCACCGCGCTTCTTCTGCAATGGAACTGTTTGATATGCTTTGTATCGAGAATCCCAGCACGTCTGATTTGCAGATCGATCTGATTCTGATGGATTTGATGATGCCCGAAATTGATGGAATCGAAGCTTGCCGGAAGCTGCAGCTGATTGAGGAACTGAAAGACATTCCTATAATTATCATTACAGCGATGGGAGACTCCATTAAACTTGCTGAGGCGCTCGAAGCCGGGGCTATTGATTATGTGACTAAGCCGATTAACAAAATTGAACTGGTTGCCAGAATCAAGTCCGCACTCAGGCTTAAATATGAGAAAGACTGGCACAGAGAGAATGACAACCGCATCCGCTCTGAACTGCAGCTTGCTAAAAACGTGCAGAGCAGTGTGTTAAGCCTCCCTGTCGTCACAGATAAAATCAAGATTGAAGCCTATTACAACCCTTCTTATGAATTGGCGGGTGACCTTTACAACTGGTATTCAATTGACGAAGACCGGTACGGTGTTATGCTGCTTGATATTATGGGACATGGAATCTCCTCATCCCTTGTCTGTATGTTCATTTCTTCTGTACTCCGGGATACCATTACCAAGTATGCGACGCCAGAGCTTGTCATTGCCGAGCTGAACCGGTACATGAACCGGCTGCATAACGATCAGAATCATTTGAATTATTATTTTACAGCCATCTATCTATTAATCGACACGAAGAACAAGACCATTGATTATGTTAATGCAGGTCACCCGCCAGGATTTTTAATGGAAAAGAACGGCGAAGCGGTCCCGTTAACGCAAGGCACGTGCGCGGTCGGTTTTTTTGAAACGATGGATATTAATCCGGGCCGTCTGACCTATCAGGACAGCACCCGTATTCTCTTATATACGGATGGCTTGTTGGAAGAGATTGAAGAAGATCCGACCGTCATGCCTGAGAGTCTCATAGAAGAAGTTAGAGCGAATGGGGATAAAGGCCTGAATGCTGTCGTGAACGGTGTGCTGAACGAAGATACACAAAGCAGCCACGCTGACGACATCTGCCTGCTGTGGATAGACATACATTAAAGTGCCTTGTCGAGGCGAGATGCTGAGTAGAGAAATCGAACCTCACCCTCGCCTCTTCATTCTATAGAGAAGACCAAAGGGGAGAAGAGAAGCAAATATGAAAATATCAACGAAACTAATGACTGGCTTCGGTCTGCTGCTTGTTCTCATGTTCGTACTGGCTGGCTTGGGAATGTCGCGCCTCAGTGCCGTTAATGAGAGCATGGACGAGATGTTTGTGAAGCGCTACGAGAAAGTCCGTCTTGCCTACAGCGCGAGATCTGATGTAAACACAATTTCCAAGTATATGGCCAATCTTCTGCTCAATCCCGACCCCAATATGCCGGGAGCCAAGGACAATGTAGAAAAGTCACTGCTCTATCTCGAACAATTAAATCAAGGAATTGCACAGCTCCTTGCCAATACAAAGACAGATGCGGAAAAGCAACTTGCCTACACCACCTCCCAGAACGGGGAGAAATTTACCAATTATGTTAACCAGGCTTTGGAATTATACAAACAGGGAAATGTGGAAGCGGCTAATAAGCTGCGTAATGCCACCGGAGTACTCTATCAGGATCAGGTTATTGCGAATCTGGATCAGATAACGGATTATCACAATGATAGTGTAGTAAGCGGGGTTAATGAATTCCGAAGCTCCAACAGCCAGACATTAATGTTCACTGCTCTTATCACGATAGCTGCCCTGATCATCGGTCTGGGCGTCATGTACTGGATTATCCGCAGTTTGTCTAGAGGACTTGCTTTGCTGACCCGGATGATTCAAGGTTTTGCTAACGGCAAATTCGATCCCGGTTACCGCATTGAAGTCACAACGACGGATGAATTCGGTAAGGTGGCGGATGTTTTCAACGGCATGGCGGACGGATTGGAAACACTGATGGGCAATGAAAGAGCGCTTAGTAAAATCAATGAAGAGCAGGCTTGGCTGAAGTCCAATGTCGCCAATATGAGCGTGCTCCTTCAGGATCAGACCAATATGCACGAACTGACCAAAAGCTTCGTGACCCAAAGCGCCCGGATGATCGGCGCCTCTTACGGGAGCGTCTACTTGCTGGAGAGAGAAGGCATGCGTTCCAGTCTTGTGCTCGCTGCTTCTTATGCTTTTGATGGAGATACGGATAGCAATCCTGCCGAAGAGTTTGCACTCGGTCAAGGCTTGGTGGGGCAGGTTGCCTCAGACGGCCAGCGTATTCTTATAGAAGAAGAAGTGGACCAGCAAGTGATGATCCGTTCTTCTTTCGGACAATTGGATGCTAAATATTTGATTGTAGAACCTGTTGAAGCTGATGATGAAATTTGTGCCGTTGTCGAGTTTGCGGGTCTCAAGAAGCTCAGCGAAGGACAAATAAACTTGCTGGAACAGTTGAGCGAGAATCTGGCGGTATCCGTTTCCCGGATCCGTTCGCGTGAACGGGTTGAGGAACTTCTGCGGATGTCCCAAGCTCTGACAGAGGAGCTGCAGAGCCAGTCCGAGGAACTTATCTCTCAGCAGGAAGAACTTCGCACGTCTAACGAAAAGCTCGAAGAGCAGACCAAAGCGCTCAAAGCTTCCGAAGAACTGCTTCAATCCCAGCAGGAGGAGCTTGAACAGAACAATTCCGAACTGCTTCGCAAGACCAAGCAGCTCGAAATTCAGGTTCAGGAAACGGAGCTTGCGAATCGCCAGATTGAAGAAGCGAAGGAAGCCATTGAGAAGCAGGCCTTTGAGCTGGCAATGGCATCCCGGTACAAATCTGAATTCCTGGCCAATATGTCGCATGAACTGCGGACTCCTTTGAACAGTATGCTTATTCTTTCCCAAATGCTTGCGGAGAATAAGGAAGGAAATCTGAAGAGCAAACAGGTGGAATATGCCGATACGATTCATTCCTCCGGTTCAGATTTGCTCAAACTGATTAACGACGTACTCGATTTATCCAAGGTGGAAGCCGGGAAAATCGACATCCAGACGGAATATGTGCTTCTTCCGGAAGTTATGGAAACGATCGAACGGTCATTCGATCAAATTGCCCGTAAGAAGGGGCTTGGCTTCGAAGTGAAGCTGGACAGCCAAGTTCCGAGAATGCTGTACACGGATAACATGAGATTGGAACAAATTCTTCGCAATTTGCTGTCAAATGCGTTCAAGTTTACATCTCAGGGCAGCGTGCTTCTGCATGTGTATCCTGTAGATGAGGGCGAGTCTCAGATTGCCTTCTCGGTAAAAGATACCGGCATAGGTATTCCGGAAGAAAAGCAGCTGCTGATCTTCGAGGCCTTCCAGCAGGCCGACGGCACAACCAGCCGCCAGTTCGGCGGAACAGGCCTGGGCTTATCCATCAGCAGACAGCTCGCTTCCCTGCTTGGGGGCAACATTGAAATTTGCAGCCGCGAAGGCGAAGGCAGCACCTTTACTCTCTTTATTCCGAACCGTCAGGTCTCGGAACGTCTCGGGGGTACGCGTGAAGCGGCAGCAGCAGGTCAAGAACAGCAGGAAGCTTTCGGCAGTGAGAACGAAGGCCAACGGACTTCACAGGCGCAGCCATTATCCATCCCGATGCCCAAACCGCCGAAGCCGGCTTCTAAGTCTTCTCAGCGTGAAGTAGAGGATGACCGGGGTACGATAGAAGAAAGCGACAAAGTTCTGCTGATCGTTGAGGATGATGTCCACTTTGTCCAGGTGCTTGTAGATATGGCCCGCAACCGCGGATTCAAAGTGCTCGTTGCCATGCAGGGCGATATTGGCCTCCAGATGGCAAGAGAGTATAAGCCGGACGGTATTCTGCTGGATATCCAGCTGCCGATTGTTGACGGCTGGTCCATCCTTGTGCAGCTTAAGAATAATGCGGATACCCGCCATATTCCGGTACATGTGATGTCCGTGGTAGATGAGGTTCATCAAGGTTTATCGATGGGGGCTATCGCCTATATGCGCAAGCCTTCCAGCAAAGACCTGCTTGAGCAGGCATTCAGTGATTTGGAAGGGTTTATTGATCAGAGTCTGCGCAAGCTGCTTCTGGTGGAGGACGATCCTGTCGAGATTAATAATCTCATTGAGTTGATCCGTCACGATGATGTTATCATTGACGTTGTGTCCAGTGCGGATGAAGCCATGGAGAAGCTGCAGGAGCAGCACTTTGACTGCATGGTGCTTGACGTGGGACTCGCAGATAAAACGGCGTTTGACCTGCTGGATCAAATTAAGGGCGACGAGAATCTTCGCCGTTTGCCGATTGTGATGTATACTCAGAAGGAATATGATAAGAAAGATGAAATGCGGCTCAAGAAATATGCCGAATCGATTATTATCAAGAATGTAAAGTCGCCTGAACGCCTTCTGGATGAGACAGCTCTCTTCCTGCATCGGGTGGAAGACGGGCTCCCTGAGGAGAAGAAGCAGATTCTGCAGCGTCTTCACAGCAGTGAAGCTGTGTTCTCAGGAAAGAAAGTGCTTCTGGTTGATGACGACATTCGCAACGTATTCGCCCTGTCCAATCTGCTTGAAGGATACAACATGAAAGTCCTGTTTGCAGAAACGGGACGGCAGGCTTTGTCCATCCTGGACAGAGAGCCGGATATCGATCTTGTGCTGATGGATATTATGATGCCGGAGATGGACGGATACGAAGCTATGCGTGAAATCCGCAATATGCCGCACTTTGATCATTTGCCGATTATTGCACTGACAGCCAAAGCTATGCGGGACGACCGCGAGAAGTGTATTGCCGCGGGAGCATCGGATTATATTACGAAACCAATAAATAATGATCAATTGATGTCTCTAATTCGCGTTTGGTTGTTTAAATAAGAGTAGGAACAAATGCGAAACCTCTGAATAGGACAGATGATAAGTTCAGCAAGATCTTTTCGGAGGAGAGGGAGAGAAACAATGGATTCCTTTACGAACCTGGATCAACTGCCCGTACTTTCAGGACTTCAAGCTGAACATGAACGCATTGAGATTAATCTGCTGCTTGAAGGTATTTTTCGAATATATGGTTATGATTTTCGCAATTATTCTTATCCGTCTATCCGCAGAAGGATCTGGCACCGTATCTTAGCGGAGAAGCTGGCTACGGTGTCCGGCCTCCAGGAGAGAGTGCTGCATGATCGCGAATGCCTCGAAAGGCTGCTGTCGGATCTCGTTATCCATGTTACCGAGATGTTTCGTGATCCCGAGGTTTTCACTTCCTTCCGACAGGATGTAGTTCCGATGCTTCGGAAGTACCCCGCTATACGCATCTGGCATGCGGGCTGTGCAACGGGTGAGGAAGTATACTCCATGGCGATCCTTCTACATGAAGAAGGATTATATGACCGCACGCGCATCTATGCGACGGATATCAATGAAGAGGTACTCAAGAAAGCGGAGAAAGGGATCTATCCGCTCCGTAATATGAAGGACTATACGAGGAACTACTTGCAGGCTGGAGGCAAGGAAGCCTTCTCGAAGTACTACGCGGCCTCGAAGGATTCAGTAACGTTTCAACCTTTTTTACGGGACAACATCGTATTTGCCCAGCATAATCTGGTCACGGATCGGTCATTCAACGAATTTCATGTGATCTTATGTAGAAATGTGCTCATCTACTTTAACACTCAACTGCAAAACCAAGTGCATAGTCTGATTTACGGAAGCTTAAGTCTATCTGGTTTTCTGGTTCTGGGCGATAAAGAAACGATCACTTTCACCAAGCATGCGTCCGCGTACGAAGCCGTCAGTACAGCCAACAAGATTTACCGGAAGGTGCAGTGACGCTGCATAGGATGAGGAGACGACTTGGAGGAAGGGGTTTCTTAAATTGAATTTGGACGAACCGATTAAAATTCTGATGGTGGATGATCAGCCAGAGAATCTGCTTGCTCTAGAAGCGGTTCTTGCGGAGGAGAATTACCATCTGGTCAAAGCAGGCTCCGGTGAGGAAGCTCTCCGGTGTCTGCTGCATGATGATTTCGCGGTAATCGTACTCGATGTCCAAATGCCGGGAATGGACGGCTTCGAAACCGCCAAATGGATCAAATCGCGGGAGAAATCCAAGGATATTCCGATCATTTTTATCACGGCGGCCTCCCATGAAAAGGAGCACGTGTTTACGGCATATTCGGTAGGCGCGATCGATTACATCGTTAAACCTTTTGTTCCACATACACTCAAAGCCAAGATTGAGGGCTTCGTTAATTTGTTCCTGGTCCAGAAGAAGCTGCAGCATCAGTCTCAACTGCTTAACATGCGTACCCAGGAGCTTCTGAATGCCAAAGAAGCGGCAGAGTCAGCTAACCGGGCGAAATCCGAATTTTTGGCTCTAATGAGCCATGAGATCCGTACCCCGATGAATGGGGTAATGGCCATGACGGATCTTCTGCTGGAGACCGAACTCAACGAAGAGCAGCGGGAATATGCGGACACGATCAGCCGCAGCGGCGCTGCACTTCTTCATATTATCAATCAGATTCTGGACTTTACTAAGCTGGAATCTTCCAAAATGGAAATGAGCGTAGAGCCCTTTGACCTTGCGGTTTGCATGGAGGAGACAATGGATCTGTTCTATGGAGAATGCCGGAAGAAAGATTTGAATTTGAAAAGAGTTATTGAACCGGGAGTGCCGGAACATCTGATAGGAGATGAGATGAAGCTCCGCCAAGTCCTCATCAACTTAATCGGGAACGCGGTTAAATTTACAGAGGATGGCGACATTACGGTTCACGTATCCAGGATTGACAATCATTCACTGGAGGGTTCCAAGCTCTTGCTACAGTTCAGTGTTAGGGATACAGGTATAGGAATACCGGTTGAGAAAAGAAACCGGTTATTCCAGCCTTTTACACAGGTGGATTCCTCCATGACCAGAAAATACGGAGGTACTGGCCTGGGGTTGGTGATCTGCCAAAATCTGGTTGAATTAATGTCGGGATCTATAGAAGTTCATTCTGAAGAAGGCCAGGGGACCGAATTCATTTTCACCATTCAGGTGGAGGAGTTGCTGGCATCCTAACCTGTTGTTTCGTATCAAGCTTTGCAGCCGTAGCAATACGGCTGCAAAGCTTTTTTTATTGGGCAATTAGAGACTACCGGCGCTATTTATCTGATTCCTTGGGCCGGCTGAAAGTCCTGACAAAGGGGGATCGGAAGATAAAGGCTCCGGTTCCAGTATCCTTGATGCAGCCGGTCAGGTTGCAATTTCAGACTTTCGGGGATTCTACAAACACAGCGCCTCCTGAATTTTTTGTGCATGAAATACGAAATTTTACAATGAATTTAGGCATAAGATGATTACAATTCCGCGGCACGGGGTATTTAATGTTTAGACAAGTTTCATGAAACGTATGATTAACAATTAGTGAAATAATTGCCTATAGAGATATGAGAAATGACAACTATGAAAGGGACAGGTGAAATGAAGATGAGAAAAGAAAGTGTAGCCCTATTATTAGCAGGAGGCGAAGGACGCCGGTTGGGAGCTCTTACCCATAATACGGCCAAGCCCGCTGTACATTTTGCAGGTAAATATCGGATGATCGATTATGCACTGAGTAATTGCCGTAATTCCGGAATTGACACGATCGGCGTCGTTACCCAATACAAACCGGAGTCTCTACATCAACATATTGGAAATGGAACGGCATGGCTAAATGAACCTGACAAAGGCAGTATTGAATTACTTTGTTCCGATCAGGAACATGTTGTAGGAAACGAATATACAGGCACTGCGAATGCCGTATATCAGAATCGTCATTTTATTGAGAAACACGATCCTGAATTTGTCGTCGTTTTATCGGGTGATCATATTTATCAAATGGATTACAGCGAGATGATTCGTCAGCACAAAGAACGCGGATCTGAAGCTACAATCGCGGTTAAACCGGTAGGTTGGGATGAAGCAAGCCGCTTCGGCATTATGAATGCGGATGAAACAGGCCGTGTGGTTGAATTTGAGGAAAAACCAGCTCAACCCAAGAGCAATTTGGCTTCCATGGGCATTTACGTATTCAACTGGGATTTCTTGAAGAAAGTGCTTGAGCGTGATGATGCAGCTGAAATTTCTTCCCATGATTTCGGTAAAGACGTCATTCCTATGATGGTAGAAGAAGGTGCATTCGTTCATACCTTCTCTTATGAAGGATATTGGAAAGATGTCGGTACAATCGATAGCTTGTGGCAGGCACAAATGGATCTGCTCCATGAGTCCCCGCTTCAAAGTGAAATTGACTGGCCGATGTACACGGCGCAGATCGCGAATGTGCAGCCGCATATTGACCGTGCAGCCCGGGTAGACAGCTCGCTGATCAGTGAGAACTGTGCAGTGTACGGCAGTGTAAACCATTCTGTGGTCTCCCATGGCGTTTACATCGGTAAAGGCAGTGTGTTGACGGATTGTGTTATCATGCCGAATGTCAGAATCGGGAATAACGTTAAGCTGCACAAAGCTATTATCGGCGAAGGCAGTGTTCTATGCGATGGAGTAACGGTCGGTAAAGCTGATGCAGAGAGCATTAGTGTAGTCGGAGATCATGAAGTTATGTACAAGGTTAATGAAAAGCTTCCTAAAATTTACTTGCCTCGTCTTGAGCGCATCGGATAAGGAGGAAAGAAGAATGCAATCCATTATTGTAGTTGACAATGAGAAGGAAATTCGCGAAGTGATCCGGCAGCTGCAAGCTGCAGGCTGCGAGCCGCACTGTATCCATATTCTTTCAGATGAAAACGTCGATACCGAGCAAATGCTCATGCCCCGTTATACAAGCCGGATCGGTTTCTCAGCGGAGCAAATGGGCTATACGATGGCGACTATATTCCGCGGCAAAGGAGCGGCGATCCGCTCCAAGCTTATCTCATTGGGGCTGGCAGGTACGGCAATCGGTTACTATGCGGATGAAATTGCACGGCGCCGTATCGTGGTAGTGGCATCGCCAAATACGGATACGTATGCATTTAATCCGCTGTATGCAGACGAGCCTGCGGCAGCAGCTTCTTGGATGGCTCCTTAATCCCTATGAGGCTTTGAGTGGAGATAAGAACCAGCTTGAAGATCAACAATTAACGACGGCCAGTCAATCCGAAAACCACAACGTCTTAGGAGGGAACCCGGATGAACAGGAAATCACTAACAATTGGACTGTTAGGAGGCATATTGCTCTTTAACGGAGCACAAGGGCTAGAGCAGCCTGCTTCCGCGGATACCAGTGTCCCAAAGACTACCGAGCACAATTTTGCGCCAGCGCCAATGAATTCAGCTGTCCGGACAGTGAATTTACCCGGCTCAGGGAGTGAGAGTGGGCAGTTAGTTGTTGAATCAACAGTTGAGTCTGTCTCGGCTCATACAGCCGCAAAGCCAGATTTAAAGCAAATTAACGGTATATCCTTAACGGATGATCTGAATACAGTCCTTAAGCTTAAGGGACAACCGGAACGTCAAAGTTCGGATGAATTCTTTGGAGACACCCAAATTTTGCATTATTCCGATTGCACCATTGGGGTTAGTGAGTACGGGATTGAATATGTTGAAGTTGGCTCCGACCAGAACCAGGTTATTGTAGATGGCATTGTTTACAAGAATGATCGTCAGGTACTCGAAGATGCCCTGGGAGAGCCTTATTTTACAGCAGAAGATGGCCTTGTTTATACGCAAGATAATCAGGTTTTGAAGCTTTTCATTAACCCGGAAACGAATCAATTGGAATCTATTCATTTTTTTCCGAAATCCAGCGAATAAAACACATGGTTATACGTAACCTTTTCATAAATGGAACAAGCCCAGCTGTAGTGGAGCTTGTTTTTTTGTGTTGTATGAGGAGACCGGGCCTGCTAACAAAGCAAGGGCGGTCGAGAGGGATTCAATTACGGATCAGTACGGAGCAATTACGGGATCAATTAAGGAATGAGTCCTTAGGTAATCCCATCTAACGATTAGGCCATACAGGGTTGCTTCATGTTCTTTAGGCTTATGCTGCTATGTCGCTCACTTATGTCTACTTAGCTGAATTGAGGAAGGTAGGATTACCTGCTTGGTACCCTTGCTTTAAGGAAGAGAAATGCTTATATTCTTATTTATACAAAGAAAAACCAGCCTATAAGGCTGGTCCCAGATTGCAGACAAACTCCTTTGTTCCGAATGGAACTCAGGAGTTTGTCTTGTTTGGAGAAATAAAAAACTCAAAAATGCAGTAAGTTTCTGTTTTGAGCCACCGGTTCTCCAAAGCCAGGTGGCTAGTTTTTTGAGGTTCATGCACGCGAAAACGAGCATCGCCTGCATGGATACCTTCCGCAGTCCTCGCAAGGTGGTCCATCGCATGCCATGCTTTTCTTTNAGCCACCGGTTCTCCAAAGCCAGGTGGCTAGTTTTTTGAGGTTCATGCACGCGAAAACGAGCATCGCCTGCATGGATACCTTCCGCAGTCCTCGCAAGGTGGTCCATCGCATGCCATGCTTTTCTTTCATGTCTGCAAATACGCGTTCAATCGTTTCTTTGCGCTTGGAATAGATCCGCTTGTTCCGTTCTGTATGACGCAGATGCTCTGCTTCTTCAAGGTAATCNTGGTCCATCGCATGCCATGCTTTTCTTTCATGTCTGCAAATACGCGTTCAATCGTTTCTTTGCGCTTGGAATAGATCCGCTTGTTCCGTTCTGTATGACGCAGATGCTCTGCTTCTTCAAGGTAATCCGCCCAGATATGACGGCTCACTCGCTTCTTAAAGTCCTTGCTTTCCGTACATTGTTTCAAGAAAGAACAAGACTTGCATCGCTCCGGGTTAGAACGGTACATCTGGTAGCCGTCCCGGTTCGTCAATTCGTACGTTAAAAATTCGTTGCTGGGGCAAATGTAAGCGTCGTAGTGCTCGTCGTACACATATTCGTATTTCTTGAAGAAACCATCCTTCGTTTGTGGACGCNCTGGTAGCCGTCCCGGTTCGTCAATTCGTACGTTAAAAATTCGTTGCTGGGGCAAATGTAAGCGTCGTAGTGCTCGTCGTACACATATTCGTATTTCTTGAAGAAACCATCCTTCGTTTGTGGACGCGTGTACGGCATAACCGGGCGAATGCCGTCATCCATGAGCAGCTTGCTGATGTACGGCGTCTTGTAACCGGCGTCGACCGCCACGGCTTCCGGTTTTCCGANTGCATCGCTCCGGGTTAGAACGGTACACCTGGTAGCCGTCCCGGTTCGTCAATTCGTACGTTAAAAATTCGTTGCTGGGGCAAATGTAAGCGTCGTAGTGCTCGTCGTACACATATTCGTATTTCTTGAAGAAACCATCCTTCGTTTGTGGACGC
>NZ_RHLK01000038.1 GCF_009757775.1 Paenibacillus lutrae | reverse complement strand
TGTACATCTCCGGCGCTGCTTCCTGCCCCATCGCTCATGGTGAGTACTTTGCCTGCAGCGTCATAAGTAAACCGGACCGAACCGGTTAAAGCCCCCGCTGCACTAAAAATATCCCGCGCAGTCGCCCGGCCGAGCAAATCATAGGTCTCTTCAGCCCTATTGTTCTCGCCATCTTTGCTGATCACTTTACGGTTAATATCGTCATAAGAGACGGTTGATCTCGCCTGCTCTGCTCCAGGGTAGGTGGTCGTAATCAGCCGATCCCATTTGTCATACTCGTAAGACGTGCGGTTACCTGCCCCATCCTGGCTCCAAGTCTGACGGCCATACGCATCATAACCGAACTCTTGTGAGGCTTTTCCGCTGAGGCCGGTCTTTATTTTCCACCCCAGTGGATTCCACTTCGTAATCTGTGTGACTCCTGTTGGATCTACGGTGGTGATTTCATTCGCTGCATCGTTATAGGTATACCTAAACGTACTTGAATCCGGCTGGGTTACTTTGGT
>NZ_RHLK01000037.1 GCF_009757775.1 Paenibacillus lutrae | reverse complement strand
ACGTCCTTCTTCGGCTCCTAGCGCCTAGGCATCCTCCGTGTGCCCTTATTAGCTTGACCAGGCTCCGCTTTATGCCGATTCGCGCTAGCAAGCAAGCTTGCCAAATCGCTCATGCGCCATACAACTTTGCTTCATCAAACCATCAAGGTTTTTGGATGATTCTAGTTACATATTTCGCTATCTAGTTTTCAAGGAACAACTTGTCTTCCGCTAAAAGCGGCAAGAAACATCTTACCACAGTCTTCTTTGTAAGATCAAGTACAATTTGTACTCTCTCTGATTGGAAGTTGTTGGTGGAGCCAAGCGGGATCGAACCGCTGACCTCCTGCTTGCAAGGCAGGCGCTCTCCCAGCTGAGCTATGGCCCCAAACTTTACTTCAAAAGCGGAGCTTGGCTTCGAGGTGGATTCCGATTATTCCGGATCTCCCGAATACTACCTTATGAAGTTTAAATGGTGGGCCCTAGTGGACTCGAACCACCGACCTCACCCTTATCAGGGGTGCGCTCTAACCAGCTGAGCTAAGGGCCCATATTTTGTTTTGTGCATA
>NZ_RHLK01000036.1:575-1300 GCF_009757775.1 Paenibacillus lutrae | reverse complement strand
ACAAGACGCCGTACATCAGCAAGCTGCTCATGGATGACGGCATTCGCCCGGTTATGCCGTACACGCGTCCACAAACGAAGGATGGTTTCTTTAAGAAATACGAATATGTGTACGACGAGCACTACGATGCTTACATTTGTCCCAGCAACGAGTTTTTAACGTACGAATTGACGAACCGGGACGGCTACCAGATGTACCGTTCTAACCCAGAGCGATGCAAGTCTTGTTCTTTCTTGAAACAATGTACGGAAAGCAAGGACTTTAAGANATGGTTTCTTTAAGAAATACGAATATGTGTACGACGAGCACTACGACGCTTACATTTGCCCCAGCAACGAGTTTTTAACGTACGAATTGACGAACCGGGACGGCTACCAGATGTACCGTTCTAACCCAGAGCGATGCAAGTCTTGTTCTTTCTTGAAACAATGTACGGAAAGCAAGGACTTTAAGAAGCGAGTGAGCCGTCATATCTGGGCGGATTACCTTGAAGAAGCAGAGCATCTGCGTCATACAGAACGGANAATTGACGAACCGGGACGGCTACCAGATGTACCGTTCTAACCCAGAGCGATGCAAGTCTTGTTCTTTCTTGAAACAATGTACGGAAAGCAAGGACTTTAAGAAGCGAGTGAGCCGTCATATCTGGGCAGATTACCTTGAAGAAGCAGAGCATCTGCGTCATACAGAACGGAACAAGCGGATCTATTCCAAGCGCAAAGAAA
>NZ_RHLK01000036.1:0-565 GCF_009757775.1 Paenibacillus lutrae | reverse complement strand
CAATGTACGGAAAGCAAGGACTTTAAGAAGCGAGTGAGCCGTCATATCTGGGCAGATTACCTTGAAGAAGCAGAGCATCTGCGTCATACAGAACGGAACAAGCGGATCTATTCCAAGCGCAAAGAAACGATTGAACGCGTATTTGCAGACATGAAAGAAAAGCATGGCATGCGATGGACCANAATTGACGAACCGGGACGGCTACCAGGTGTACCGTTCTAACCCGGAGCGATGCAAGTCTTGTTCTTTCTTGAACCAATGTACGGAAAGCAAGGACTTTAAGAAGCGAGTGAGCCGTCATATCTGGGCAGATTACCTTGAAGAAGCAGAGCATCTGCGTCATACAGAACGGAACAAGCGGATCTATTCCAAGCGCAAAGAAANACGACGAGCACTACGACGCTTACATTTGCCCCAGCAACGAATTTTTAACGTACGAATTGACGAACCGGGACGGCTACCAGGTGTACCGTTCTAACCCGGAGCGATGCAAGTCTTGTTCTTTCTTGAACCAATGTACGGAAAGCAAGGACTTTAAGAAGCGAGTGAGCCGTCATATCTGGGC
>NZ_RHLK01000035.1:1310-1832 GCF_009757775.1 Paenibacillus lutrae | reverse complement strand
GGCTCAAAACAGAAACTTACTGCATTTTTGAGTTTTTTATTTCTCCAAACAAGACAAACTCCTGAGTTCCATTCGGAACAAAGGAGTTTGTCTGCAATCTGAAAGGATGCACAAATGTGCATCCTTTCAGCCTGTAGACAAAGTTCCGTAAGGAGCAGGGTCTACAGGCTTTTTTATCGAATTAGTAAGTAAAACGGTGAGCCGAGGTGTAAAAAATGCTGAGTAAGAGCAATAACGAAGGTCGCTTTCANGCCACCTGGCTTTGGAGAACCGGTGGCTCAAAACAGAAACTTACTGCATTTTTGAGTTTTTTATTTCTCCAAACAAGACAAACTCCTGAGTTCCATTCGGAACAAAGGAGTTTGTCTGCAATCTGGACCAGCCTTATAGGCTGGTTTCAGCCTGTAGACAAAGTTCCGTAAGGAGCAGGGTCTACAGGCTTTTTTATCGAATTAGTAAGTAAAACGGTGAGCCGAGGTGTAAAAAATGCTGAGTAAGAGCAATAACGAAGGTCGCTTTCAA
>NZ_RHLK01000035.1:0-1277 GCF_009757775.1 Paenibacillus lutrae | reverse complement strand
CACCTGGCTTTGGAGAACCGGTGGCTCAAAACAGAAACTTACTGCATTTTTGAGTTTTTTATTTCTCCAAACAAGACAAACTCCTGAGTTCCATTCGGAACAAAGGAGTTTGTCTGCAATCTGAAAGAGACCTAACAGGTCTCTTTTTATATAAAAGATTAATTTTCATAGAAAAGTGAGCCATGAAGGACTCGAACCTTCGACACCCTGATTAAAAGTCAGGTGCTCTACCAACTGAGCTAATGGCTCTCGGTGTAAAATACTGGTGGAGGCTGATGGATTCGAACCACCGAACTCGTCAGAGAACAGATTTACAGTCTGCTGCGTTTGGCCACTTCGCTAAGCCTCCACATTGCTGCCAAGCTCTTTAGTTATGAGCATTGCTTGACTTAAATGGTGGCTCGGGACGGAATCGAACCGCCGACACGAGGATTTTCAGTCCTCTGCTCTACCGACTGAGCTACCGAGCCATACTATGAAATTCATGTAAAACTAAAATGGCGGAGCCGACGGGATTCGAACCCGCGGTCTCCTGCGTGACAGGCAGGCATGTTAGGCCTCTACACCACGGCTCCGTATAAAGTTGTACATGGTGGACGCTGACGGGATCGAACCGCCGACCCTCTGCTTGTAAGGCAGATGCTCTCCCAGCTGAGCTAAGCGTCCTTATGTAGTTGTATGGTAGCGGCGGAGGGACTCGAACCCACGACCTCACGGGTATGAACCGTACGCTCTAGCCAGCTGAGCTACGCCGCCTTAAACTGGCGGAGAGAGAGGGATTCGAACCCTCGCACCGCTTACGCAGTCTAACCCCTTAGCAGAGGGTCCCCTTATAGCCACTTGGGTATCTCTCCGAACATAATGCAATCGAACTTAACAGGTTGTACCCTGAAAACTAGCAGCGAAAGATGTAAAAGATCCATCCAAAGATCTTGTGGTGCACCGCCTAAGCGACGATTCCGATGACGGTCTCTACTCTCGTAAAGACCTATAGGTCAAGCCCTCGACCGATTAGTATTGGTCAGCTCCACACATTGCTGTGCTTCCACCTCCAACCTATCTACCTCGTCGTCTTCAAGGGGTCTTACGAATTGGGAAATCTCATCTTGAGGGGGGCTTCACGCTTAGATGCTTTCAGCGCTTATCCCTTCCGTACATAGCTACCCAGCTATGCCTCTGGCGAGACAACTGGTACACCAGCGGTACGTCCATCCCGNCACTCATCTTGGGGTGGGCTTACTACTTAGATGCTTTCAGCAGTTATCCGCTCCGCACTT
>NZ_RHLK01000004.1:181197-286655 GCF_009757775.1 Paenibacillus lutrae | reverse complement strand
AACATCCTGTTTGGTGACGATGGCGGAAGGGAACCACGCGTACCCATCCCGAACACGACCGTTAAGCCTTCCAGCGCCGATGGTACTTGGACCGCAGGGTCCTGGGAGAGTAGGACGTTGCCAAGCGTTATTCCCTGATAGCTCAGTTGGTAGAGCACTCGACTGTTAATCGAGTTGTCACAGGTTCGAGTCCTGTTCGGGGAGCCATGCTTCCATAGCTCAGTAGGTAGAGTGCTTCCATGGTAAGGAAGAGGTCACCGGTTCGAATCCGGTTGGAAGCTTGTCAGAAGGCCCGTTGGTCAAGGGGTTAAGACACCTCCCTTTCACGGAGGTAACAGGGGTTCGAATCCCCTACGGGTCACCATAGTGGAGGCTTAGCTCAGCTGGGAGAGCATCTGCCTTACAAGCAGAGGGTCGGCGGTTCGATCCCGTCAGCCTCCACCATATATGCCGTTGTAGCTCAACTGGTAGAGCAACTGACTTGTAATCAGTAGGTTGGGGGTTCAAGTCCTCTCGACGGCACCAGATTTACCTTGGGGATTAGCCAAGCGGTAAGGCAACGGACTTTGACTCCGTCATGCATAGGTTCAAATCCTATATCCCCAGCCATTTTTTTCGAGCCATTAGCTCAGTTGGTAGAGCACCTGACTTTTAATCAGGGTGTCGAAGGTTCGAGTCCTTCATGGCTCACCATTTTTACTTACATGCGCGTGTGGCGGAATTGGCAGACGCACTAGACTTAGGATCTAGCGTCTTTGACGTGGGGGTTCAAGTCCCTCCACGCGCATATTAATTTCAAGTATTTTAATGAAGATAATACTTGCTAATTAGTAAAAGGTATGATATAATGCGGAAGTGGCTCGGCGGTAGAGCATCGCCTTGCCAAGGCGAGGGTCGCGGGTTCGATTCCCGTCTTCCGCTCCAACTTCATACGTGCCCTTAGCTCAGCTGGATAGAGCGTTTGACTACGAATCAAAAGGCCGGGAGTTCGAATCTCTCAGGGCACGCCATATTTTTTTGTCGGGACGTAGCTCAGCTTGGTAGAGCACCTGGTTTGGGACCAGGGGGTCGCATGTTCAAATCGTGTCGTCCCGACCATATGTATGCGGGTGTAGTTCAATGGTAGAACTCCAGCCTTCCAAGCTGGTAGCGTGGGTTCGATTCCCATCACCCGCTCCATACATACAAGTACAGACCTCTAGGAGGTCTTTTTTTGTTATATTCACTACTTGGCTTATTTAAATAGTCGAAGGATTCTGCACATTTCCTTAAATTGCATGCGCTCTTTCTTTAAAAATAGCTATAATGCAACGCGTGAATGTGGTAAAATATTCTGCAATGAGTATCAATCTTGACGAATTAGGGTGTTTTTTGTTTCAGCGATTAACAAGTAGAGAGAAGAGGCGAGGACATGTCGGATAACGAATCAATTGTTCAAAAAAATACAACGAACAACTTGCTTCGCAGGGATGTGCGTTTTCTAGGGCATATACTTGGAGAAGTACTGGTCCATCAGGGTGGCAATGAACTTCTTGCCGTGGTAGAGAAGATCCGAGAACTGAGTAAGTCACTGAGAGCTCAATACGATCCTGCTATTTATGCAGAAATCAAGGAAACAATAAACGGATTGCAGCCTGAAATTCGACATCAGGTTATTCGTGCGTTTGCGATATATTTTCAGCTGGTCAATATTGCGGAGCAGAATCATCGGATCCGGCGTAAGCGTGATTATGAACGTTCTTCCGGGGAGACCGTACAGCCCGGTTCGATCGAAAGCATCGTACAGCGTCTTAAACAAAACGAAATCTCCTATCAGGAGGTTCAGGATATCCTTCAGGAAATTTCCCTTGAGCTGGTTATTACAGCACATCCGACAGAAGCAACCAGACGTGCTGTTCTAGACATTCATCAGCGTATATCCCAAGATGTTATCCTGCTTGATAACCCGACCTTAACTTTCCGTGAGAGAGAAAACCTGCGTGAGAAGCTCCTGGCTGAAGTAATGACGCTTTGGCAGACGGATGAGCTTCGCAATCGTAAACCGACCGTTATCGACGAAGTGCAGAATGGGATGTATTATTTTGACGAAACTTTGTTCGATGTGCTTCCTGAGGTCTATCAGGAGCTTGAGCGCTGTCTAGACAAATACTATCCGAATGAAACTTGGCATGTGCCTAGCTTCCTTAAATTCGGTTCATGGATCGGTGGAGACCGGGATGGTAACCCGTCCGTTACTTCTGATGTAACATGGGAAACGCTTGAGCTGCACCGCGGGCTTGCTTTGAAGAAATATGAAGCCATTCTTGCGGATGTCATGAACCACTTGAGCTTCAGTAAGAATCTTGCCGAAGTCAGTGAGGAGCTGCAGAACTCAATCGAAGTGGATAAGGAAGTATTCGGACCGCGTACTGAACTTTGGAGCAATAGCGATGAGCCTTACCGTATCAAGCTCGCTTATATGATCGAAAGAGTGCGGAATACGGGGAATGCTCTTGCTGAATCTAATGAAAAGTATGCTTCCCCGGATGAGATGATCCAGGATTTATATATTATTGAAAGAAGCTTGCGGAGTCACTTTGCGGACTTTGCAGCAGATGCTTATATCAAAAAGCTCATTCGCCAGGTAGAGCTGTTCGGATTCCACTTGGCTACTCTAGATATTCGTCAACACAGCAGAGAGCATGAGATGGCGATGACAGAAGTCTTAAAGAGAACCAGCATCGTGGAAGATTACAGCCAGCTATCCGAGAAAGAGAAGATTGATCTGCTCAGCAAGCTGCTTGACGAACCGCGTCCAATTACATCGCCTTATATGAAATATACGGAAGCGACCGAAGAATGTCTCAATGTATATCGCAATATATATAAAGCTCAACAGGAATTCGGACGCAATTGTTTGCACAGCTACCTGATCAGTATGACTTGTGGTGCAAGTGATATGTTGGAAGTTATGGTATTCGCCAAGGAAGTAGGCCTTTACCGTAAAGAAGAAGATGGCACAGTCGTGAGCACCATTCAATCGGTTCCTTTGTTTGAGACGATTGACGATCTGCATGAAGCTCCTGAAATTATGAATACGCTGCTGAACATTCCAGCGTATCGTGCCAGCCTTAACCAGGCGGCTCCCATGCATGAAATTATGCTCGGCTACTCGGACAGCAACAAAGACGGCGGTGTGATTACAGCCAACTGGGAGCTGCGCGTAGCTCTTCGTAAGCTTACCGATATGGGGAACAAGAACGGAGTTAAGCTCAAGTTCTTCCATGGACGCGGCGGTTCCTTAGGACGCGGAGGAATGCCTCTAAACCGCAGTATCCTGGCACAGCCTGTGGATACAATCGGCAGTGGAATTAAGATTACGGAGCAAGGAGAGGTATTATCCTCCCGTTATTCCTTGCAAGGTATTGCGTACCGGAGCCTGGAGCAGGCGACTTTCGCTCTGATCAAGGGTGCTGTGCTTGCCCGTAATCCTGAGCGTCCCGCTAAAGAGACGCAATGGGAAGCAATCATGAAGGATATTTCCGAAACGGCACAGAATAAGTATCAAGATCTTATTTTCCGTGACAAAGACTTCATGACGTTCTTCAAGCAATCCACACCGCTTCCGGAAGTCGGAGAGCTCAATATCGGTTCCCGCCCTTCCAAACGTAACAACAGCGACCGTTTCGAAGATTTGCGCGCTATTCCGTGGGTATTCGCCTGGACACAGAGCCGTTACCTGCTTCCGGCTTGGTATGCCGCCGGTACAGCGCTTCAGACCTTTTATCAGAACAAAGAAGAGAATATGGAAGTTCTGAAGGATATGTATGAGAACTGGTCATTCTTTAGATCCATGATCGATGGTCTTCAAATGGCCTTAGCTAAAGCAGATCTGCTTATTGCAAAAGAATATGGCAGCTTGCTTAAAGAGAGTGATATCGCCGATCGTATCTACGAGCTGATCAGCACGGAGTACAACTTAACCTCCGAGTTGATTCTGAAAATTACAGGTCAACAGGAAATCCTCGATAACGTACCTGTTATTCAGGAATCGATCCGGCTGCGCAATCCATACGTCGATCCGCTAAGTTATTTGCAGGTAGATCTGCTTAAAGAACTGCGCGCGATCCGTGAGACAGACCAGGATGATGCCTTCCTGCTTCGCGAAGTTCTTCTCACCATCAATGGAATCGCTGCAGGCCTTCGCAATACAGGTTGATCGTCCACATTATGCATAGGCACTGGAACAACGAAGTCAAGCCGTCCTCCGGGCGGCTCGACTTTACGTGTTTTACCGAACATTAGTGAAAAGAAGCCCGCATTTCCTAGGGTTGGAGGAGTTATCGTTGAATTTAGTAGAAACACGATTAGCCAAGCTAGCAAGGAATGGGGATCGTGGTGCTTTTGAGGAACTGGTGAATTTATATAAGGACAAAATCTTTCACCTGGCCTACCGAATGCTCGGTAATAAGCAGGAAGCCGAAGATGCGGTGCAGGATACTTTTCTGCGCGTATACAACAACCTGGATCGGTACGATGAGAACCAGAAGTTTTCTACCTGGATCTTCAGAATCGGAACGAATTTATGCATAGACCGGCTGCGCAAACGAAAACCAACTTATTCCCTCGACGCCGAAATGCCGGATAGCGATGGGAACGATTTTTATGCCATGCTTGCAAGCAAGGACAACCTGCCTGTGGACCAGATCATCCTGTCGGAAACGCAGCAGGTCATACGCCGAGCCATTGACACTCTACCGGAAAAATATAAGTCCGTCGTTATTCTCCGCTATCTGCACGACATGTCGCTGCAAGAAATAGGAGACGTACTGAAGATGCCGGTAACAACCGTCAAGACCCGCGTACACCGTGGACGGGAGTACTTGCGCAAAAAACTTGAGGCGGACGGAAATTTTTCTAAGTAGTCCTCGATATTTTGAAACATCTTTGCCGGCCATACGTATGGTATTACACTAATGGCAAAGAACGAGAAAGGAGTGGCTCGGATGAATTGCAAACAGGCCCTCCCTTTGATGCACGAATATTTGGATGGGGATTTGCAAGGGTCAGAGGCGCTGGATCTGAAGCAGCACCTTTTGACATGCCCGGAGTGTCATGCGATTTTCCGTCAGATGGAAACAACGGATGCACTGGTCCGGTCCATACCGGCTCCAGTCGCGTCGAGTGATCTCACCGACCGTATTATGGGCTCTCTGCCTCCCGTGAAGAAACGCTCGCCTTGGATCCAGTGGGTGCGTAAGCATCCGGCCGTATCTGTCGCGGCCGTATTCCTTTTGACGATGGCAGGAAGCTTCGGATCGATGTGGAACAACAACACGGAGTTGATGGTACGCGGCACGGATCTCGACAGGGTCATCATTCAAGGCGATAAAGTTATCGTGCCCAAAGGTGAGACGGTAAAAGGCAATCTAGTCGTTGAGAATGGGGAACTGGTTGTCGAAGATAACGCTAACGTTGAAGGCAACCTGGTGGTTATAGACGGAAATATGTATTTAGCTTCTACTGCTCATATCACGGGAGACAAGATCCGGATTGATCAGGCACTAAGCTGGCTGTGGTTCAAAATAAACGAGATGGTGCACTGAGCGGCCGTCTCCTCCATTTCAAACAATAGTGAAAGAACGAATAATTCACCCAAGGTCCTTTTTGGTAATTCCGAAAAGGACTTTTTCTCATTTTTTCCTGAAAATCGCTCCGATAGAAGAATTGCATGGAATGTGGTATTATCAAGGAATAGACAGATAAAGATAAGAAAGCGTAGAAAGATTCTGATTCGTTGCTTTGATTTGGGGGAACTACAGTGGAATTATTCTCAGATATTTCCATCACGGATATTATTGATATTTCAATTGTCAGTTACGTGGTATACAAATTAATTATGCTGCTGCGCGGCACAAGAGCCATTCAGCTTATGAAGGGTATCTTCGTGGTTTTGGTAACGTGGGCCCTTAGTGTAGCATTTTCATTGAACACTCTGCAGTGGATTATGAACCAGATGTTCACCGTAGGATTGATCGCAATCATTATTATTTTCCAGCCGGAGCTCAGGAGAGCCTTGGAACAACTGGGAAGGGGGCGCTTCTTCTCAAGAATGTCCTCCAGTGATGTGGATCATGACGTGAACATTCGAATCGGAGAAGTCATTAAAGCAATGAACTACTTGTCCCGGCGCAAGATCGGGGCTTTAATCGTTTTTGAAAAGGAAACGGGCCTTACGGATTACATTGAATCGGGGATTGCTGTAAATGGGCGGATCAGCTCGGAGCTGCTTATTAATATTTTCATCCCGAACACGCCTCTTCATGATGGTGCGGTCATTATTCGCAACAATCAGCTGATGGCAGCGGGTTGTTATTTGCCTCTGTCGGAGAATCCTTTTATCAGCAAAGAGCTGGGTACCCGGCATAGAGCGGCCATTGGTATGAGCGAGGTATCGGATGCTATCTGTCTTATCGTGTCCGAGGAAACAGGCCAAATCTCTTTGTCGCTTAACGGGCAAGTCGTACGTGACATTAAGGAAGAATCTTTGATTTCGAAGCTGTTCGATGAACTCAGGCCCAAGGCAAAAGTCAGGCAGAACCCTTTGAAGAAATGGTGGGGGGGACGCAAACGTGGATAAATGGCTAAGGAACACTAACGTCGTAAGAGTGATTGCCATTATAATCGGAATCCTGCTCTGGGCGGTTGTCCGTATGGAGGGAAGTACAGTAACCAATACGGGCTCGTCGGGTATTAAGGAGCTGCCGATCAGCAACGTAGAGATTACCGCTAAATACGATTCCGATCAATATTATATCTCTTCCATTGAACCGAGCCGGGTTCAGGTTGTTTTGAAGGGAAAAGATTCAACACTTAAAAAAGTCAGCACGAGTAACTATAAGGTTATTCTGGATTTAACAAAGTCTTCCGGCAAGGGGGAATACGTTCTGCCGCTGGAAGCGGTCGGTTTCCCGTCCTCACTCGAGGTGGAGATTGTTCCGCGGAATGTGAAGGTAGTTGTGGAAGAAATGGTGAAGAAGGAAGTTCCGGTCAAAATTAATGTAAAAGGCACTCCGGAATCAGGGTACAAGCCCGGGGATCCTATTGCTAAGCCGAATAAAGTACACGTCACGGTCCCTGCCGGTAAAGAGGGAGAGGTATATTCGGTTCAAGGGGATATATCGGTAGAAAAAGCGGATTCTGCGGTATCCAAGCAGGTCAAGCTGAAGGTCTATAACAAAGAGGGAAATGAGCTGAATTACAGTGTAAGTCCGGCCGTTGTGGATGTGGATGTGCCTGTAACCAGCCCGTTCAAAACCGTGCCGCTGCAGATTCAGCTGACAGGAACTCCTCCGGCCGGATACAGCATCGGATCCGTTAAACAGAATCCGGATAAGATCATGGTCTATGGCCCGCAGAATATACTGGATAACATGGAATTCTACTCGGCCGGTCCGATCAAAATCGACGGGCTCACGGCAACGAAAGAATTTAGCCTTGACATTCCTCTTCAAAAAGGGGTTACGCAGGTGGAGCCATCCAAGGTTCAGGTGACGGTAGAGATTGTACCTTCTACGAAGAAGGACTTCCCTGACATTGCGCTGACAGTCGTCGGGCAGGCAGAGGGGACGGATGTGAAGTTCAGTTCTCCTGCGGAAGGGAGCATTACCCTCACGTTAGAAGGTGCGGCGCCGCAGATTGCCGCATTGAAGCCGGAAGATGTGCAGGCCATTGTGGATATAAGCAATTTGCCGCCGGGGACGCATGAGGTGCCGATTACGCTTAATCTGCCCTCCTATATCAAAGACGGAGGAACATCGGTAACGAAGGCTACTGTAGTTATTACAGCAAGCGGCAATTCAAAGGAGCCGGCCAAACCGGCGCCGACGCCTACTCCTACTCCATCCCCGTCAGTCCCGCCGGCTCCAGCAGAGCCAGGCACGGCCAGCCCGCCGGTGGAGAAAAAGGAACCGTAAGCCTTAACCACTGAAAGTCAGCATGGAATCCGAATAGTTTAGAAGTCGGGGTAATTAACCAACTAACGGATTTCTATTTATGGGATCGGTGTTTTGTATATGAAGATGGATGAAGCTTGTGATAAAAGGGGAGAAAAGAGATATGGGGAAATATTTTGGAACGGACGGAGTACGCGGGGTTGCCAATAAGGAGTTAACTCCCGAGATGGCTTTCAAAATCGGGCGCTGCGGGGGTTTTGTGCTGACGGGTAAGGCTAAGCACCCTAAGGTAGTCATCGGGCGTGACACCCGGATCTCCGGCCCGATGCTGGAGTCGGCGCTGGTCGCCGGTCTGCTGTCGATCGGCGCTAACGTGATCCGTCTGGGCGTCGTATCCACGCCAGCCGTCGCGTACTTGACGCGAGTGATGGGCGCCGACGCCGGCGTGATGATCTCCGCCTCTCATAATCCCGTGGAAGACAACGGGATTAAGTTCTTCGGCGGAGACGGATATAAGCTGCTCGATGAGACCGAGAACGAAATCGAGCGTCTGCTCGACGCGGACTGCGATGATCTGCCGCGTCCGGTTGGCGGACAGATCGGAAGCGTGTCCGACGATCTGAAGGCGAAGCAGAAGTACGCCGACTTCGTGAAGGCGACGGTGAATCACTCCTTCGGCGGCATGAAGATCGTCATGGACTGCTCGAACGGAGCGGCCTACGAGCTGGCGCCGAAGATTTTCCGCGAGTTGGGAGCGGAAGTGATCACGCTCGCCGTAGAGCCGGACGGCTGCAACATCAACGAAGGATGCGGGTCGACGCATCCGCAGAACTTGCAGCGGGCCGTCGTGGAACATGGCGCGCATCTGGGGCTTGCCTTTGACGGCGATGCCGACAGGCTGATCGCGATCGATGAGCTTGGCGAAGAAGTCGACGGTGACTTCATCCTGAGCATTTGCGGGGATGCGATGAACCGGGCCGGCAAGCTGAACCACAGCACGATTGTGACGACGGTAATGGCCAACATCGGTTTTTTCAAGGGAATTGAGGGTTATGGGCTCAAAGCGACGCAAACCGCTGTAGGCGACCGTTATGTGATGGAAGAGATGCGTAAGGGCGGCTACAATCTGGGTGGCGAGCAGTCCGGTCATGTGATCTTCCTGGATTACAATACGACAGGCGACGGCATCCTGACAGGTTTGCAGCTGGTAGATACCCTTGTATCGACAGGGCGTTCGCTGAGCGACTCTAAAACCATTATGCGCAAGTTCCCGCAGGTGCTGGTGAATGTGCGCGTAGCCGACAAGAGCAAGCTCAGCGACAATGGGGCGATTGCAGGTGCGATCACAGCCGTTGAAAGCCAGCTTGGGGATAATGGGCGTGTGCTGGTGCGTCCTTCCGGTACGGAGTCTCTAATCCGCGTTATGGCGGAGGGACCCGATAAGGAGACGGTAGAGGGCTACGTGAATGATATTGTCGAGGTTGTGAAGCGGGAGCTGGGCTAAGCCTGCAGGGCCTGTCAGCAGTGTAGGGAGGCCCTTGCCTTGGTAAGCGGCACTTGAAGCTTCCTGATGGATACCAGAGTTGGATTTCTTATAAATGAAAGCGTGAAAGGGAGATTCCTTTTGCGCTTTTTTTGTCGGAGCAATGGTTTGGTCTGATTTGGTGCAAGCGTTGATTTTAAAAGGGTTATGGAGAGAACGGCTGTGGTACGGTGGGTTTAAGTAATTGGTAACCTTGCTATTAACCATGCGAATATTACGTGGACAGTGGCTTGCAACAAGGGGGGCCTAATTAGGAATGGGGATAGTGAACGTACAAAGGAGGATGAATCCTACGTATTCGCCTAATATTTAACTTTGGGTTGGGTGCTTGTATCTCGATTCGCGTCATAGAAGTTGCAAAGCTGCGCAAAAATGAATATGATAGGGTATATCTTTTTTTACTCAAGCATAGGAAGGTGGGTCGTTAAACGGGTTTCAACAAGCGCCAGAACTTGTGCGGAAAGCAATTCTCTCTGTAAGAGGCATGCGGACAATCGTCTAGTGTGCAGGGCAGAGGTGATAAGCGGAGCCGACAAGTTGACGAGGTGAAGGTGTTCGAATTTTCGGCGGGGACCTTCCGGCATTCTCATTCGTGCCGACAAGCTGACATGCAAACTGTCCGGGTGACCGGGCATACAAGAATTCAGCGGAATGATCCATAGTTTGTTTTTTAAAGATAGGGAACTGACTTGTGCTGCCAGGCAGCCATGCAGGTCTCATCTTCAGACTGCACATCGTATCGGACGGAACCGCGGAAGCGGCGAACGAGGCAGTCAGGTTTGTTTCTTATGTTTAGAGGATCTGTGTGCAGTTGCGGTCCTTCTCTTAAGCTGTATCTAAAAGCATCTTTCGGGTGTGCTGTAAGAGTTCAATGGGTAAGGTTGCCAGAGGGCAGACTGTTCTAGGTTTTATCGTATTGCTTGTCCAACGAACGGTGATAGAAGTAGAAGAAATGTGGAGTTTATATGAGAGGGCTGGGGCCTAGAAGCTTCCGGCAGTTGTCTAACCGGATAGTTGTTGAAAAATCGGCTTGTAAAAAGCTTTTATGAGTGTGTCTTTTATAGAAAGACGGAACTTTGTTATCGTATAAACCTTATTGATTTTTTAATAATCACATGGAGTGAGCCGGATAGAACTTCGATTTTGTCGAAAAAAGTATTAGCGTAACAGCGCTATAAAAATCGACTTATTGATACGAAATGTATCGAATGTAGATGAAGCTTGGTAGACGGCAGGAGACAAGACTAGAAATGGAGAGAGCATTCCATTCACTGATCCGCCGATCTTTGACAAACAGCCTGTGAACATCCGCCTGAGGCGGAGCGGGTCATAGAGCTCAATATGGGGGTATTCACTATGTGCGGTATTGTTGGATATATTGGTAAACGTGATTCACAAGAGGTTCTGATTGAGGGTCTTAAAAAGCTGGAATATCGCGGTTATGACTCTGCGGGTGTCGCTGTGTACACAGAAGGCGGGCTGGAGATCAAGAAGGCCAAAGGCCGTCTGGCAGTACTGGAGTCGGAGCTTAGCGATGCACCTCTGAATGGTACGGTCGGAATCGGGCATACCCGCTGGGCTACGCACGGCAAGCCTTCGAACGAGAATTCGCATCCTCATACGGACAATTCGAAGAAATTCTCCGTGGTTCATAACGGAATTATTGAGAATTACATTTCGCTAAAAGAAGAGCTGATTGCACAAGGGCATACATTCGTTTCGGAAACGGACACCGAAGTGATTTCGCACCTGATTGCAGAGCTTTACGAAGGCGATATTGTAAAAGCAGTTCAACAGGCGGTGAAGCGGATGAAGGGGGCTTTTGCTCTCGGAGTGCTGACGGAGTATGAACCGGATCGTCTGGTCGCTGTCCGTCTGGCAAGTCCGCTCGTTGTCGGCGTAGGGGAGGGTGAGAATTTCATCGGATCGGACATTCCGGCAATCCTCGAATATACGCGCAATGTGTACATTCTGAATGATGGTGAAATGGCGCTGTTAACCCGTGAGGGTGTCGAATTAATGACGATCGAGGGGAATTTTATTTCTCGGGAAATGTTCCATGTCGATTGGGATTTGGTCACAGCCGAGAAAGCGGGCTTCGATCACTTCATGATGAAAGAAATCTACGATCAGCCCAAAGCGTATCGCGATACGATCGGAAGCCGGATTTCGGAAGATGGAAGCCGCGTTGTGCTGGATGAAATCGGGATGACGGCGGATGAGATCCGTAGGATCCGCAACATTCATATCGTGGCGTGCGGTACGGCTTATCATGCAGGGCTTGTCGGCAAAAGTGTAATTGAGAAGCTGGTACGCATTCCAGTCGAAGCGGATGTCGCTTCGGAGTACAGGTACCGGGCGCCGATTATTACACCGGAAACGCTGGTTATCGTGGTAAGCCAGTCCGGTGAAACGGCGGATACGCTGGCTGCGCTGCGTGAAGCAAAGCGAAGTGGCGCGCGTGTCTTAGCTATCACGAATGTCGTCGGCAGCTCTGTCTCCCGTGAAGCGGACGATGTACTCGTCACATGGGCCGGGCCGGAGATCGCTGTCGCTTCGACAAAAGCCTATACGACGCAGCTCATGGCGTTCTACCTGCTCGGCCTGTACCTGGCGCAGACGTTGGAAACGCTGGAGCAGGCGGAAATCGTCCGCACGCTCGCAGCTATGCAGAGCCTGCCGGAGCAGGTGGAGAGCATTCTCGCGCGCAGCGAAGAGATTAAAGCGTACGCGGAGAAAATTGCATCGCATGAGCACCTGTTCTTCATCGGCCGCGGCTTGGATTATGCGGTGGCGCTGGAAGGATCGCTGAAGCTGAAAGAGATCTCGTACATTCACTCCGAAGCTTATCCCGCGGGTGAGCTGAAGCACGGAACCCTCGCGCTGATCGAGGAAGGCGTGCCGGTCATTGCGCTGGGGCTGCAGACGGAGCTTATCGAGAAGACCGTCAGCAATATCAAGGAAGTCACCGCGCGCGGCGGTGAGGTGCTGGGGATTGCTTATGAAGGCGACAACGAGCTGGCGAAGTCGGTCGACCGGACGTTCAGCATTCCGCGCACGCTGGACCTGCTGTCGCCTGCTCTGACGGTGATTCCGCTGCAGCTGCTGTCTTACTACGCGTCCCTTGCTCGCGGCAATGACGTGGATAAACCGCGGAATTTGGCGAAGAGCGTGACAGTGGAGTAGGTAAGTCGATGTTTAGGAAGCCAGCTGTTAACAAAGAGAAAGCTCCACTACGCTTATTGTTTCGCACCTTCAAAGGCATTGGAGCTTACGTTCAGCAAGAATAAAGCAACTGGGGCGCTAATATTAGCCCCTTTTTAACTATCCCACATTTTAGGGAGATACTTATTATGGTACAAATCGCTATTTCTGAAGATGGAAAATCTTTTGCTGAAGAAGTGATCGATTGCGGCAATGCGGATTTCGTAGTGGAATCAGTCGATCCGGCATTCACTAACATGGAAATAAAAGCTCAGCTTGCATTTGAACTCTAATTACGCGAAGACGCGGCTAAGGTCTGGGAGATACATACCCAGGCCTTTTTTTAATTTATCCAATTGAGAGGGGAAGTCTGTGATGAACCAAATGGCAACCTTATTCCATGATCCGAATTTCGGAATTCTAAGTGAGGACACGCTGGAGGAAGTGGGTATCTCCTATTCAATGGAGAAGACCTCCGTTCCTTGCTCGAAGTCAATGCTTTCTACTGCAAGACATTCATTGCCGCTATCTCGCTAAAGGATCTGAATCATTTGCGACCAACCACGCAACTCACCATCGCGACCTTTTATATCGTATCAATGGTCGATATCTGTAAGGAATGAGGTGGCCTAAATGACGCAACTGATGCTTTTTGCTGAGTGGGAGCCAAGGACAACTATGAAAGGGCGGTTCAAGTCACATCCTATCAAGGATATTTTCGGATGAAGTCCTCTGGGATACTCTTATGAATTTTTCTAAGTTCCTTGGGATACCTATGAGGTTTTAATAAAAAGTATACATAAGTAAATATGGATAACAAACTTTGTTACCGAAATTTTGCACGAGCTCCGACAATTCCTTGGTTTTACTAACAAACTTACCAGGAGATTTAGCCTCCTTCTCTTCCTGCTGCGGATTCTTTTTTCACATGAAGGTGTCCTTGACTTTGAAAGCAAGCACTTCTATACTATTACAGAACGATCATTCCAAAACAGGAGGCGATTATCTTGCGTCCAAGAGAATTTGATCTGGACGATATAGTGGACGCAGCCATGCAAGTTTTTTGGCAACGCGGTTATTCCGCGACCTCGATTCAAGATTTGGTCGAAGGTACTAGCTTGGGCCGCAGCAGTATATACAATGCCTTTGGAAGCAAGCATGAACTTTATGAGCACTCGCTTCGCCGGTATCAGGAGTTAAAAGCCCGAAAGATTGCGGTGCTCTTTGAACCCGTTTCGGTTAAAGAGCGAGTCCGGCGGCTGTTGATGGACGTCGTTGACGAAGAACTCGGCGATGAAAAGGGATACGGCTGCATGACTGCGAACGCAGCGCTAGAGCTTGCAAGTCATGATGAGGCGGTAGCTGTAATCGTGTCGCAAAATTATAATTATTTAGAGATGGTATTGTACGGGGTATTTTGTCGCGCCCAAGAGAACGGTGAAATTGCTTCAAACAAGAACGCTCGTGCACTCGCTCGGTTTGTGCTGAGTACGATTCAAGGGCTGCGGGTATTAAGCAAAGGCTGTCTTGGTCAAAATCGGAGACAGCTCTTGCTTGATGTGGTCGATGTAACGATCGATGCACTTTAAAGAACGACCTTGACACAGAATCTTAATCCAATTCTGATAACCTGCATCCTATGCAGGAATTTTTTTACCGGTTTTGTAACGTGCGTTCCAAATTAGATTGGCGAAATGCATGTCCTGCGTGCAATTTCCATTCACCTATAGGAGGTTTTGAAATGTCAAATACTAAAAACTCGAAGCAATTAAAAACGATTGCGGTACTTGGCACCGGCATCATCGGTGCGGCTGTGGCGCGCAATTTGCAGAAACATTTGTTTGCCGTGCGTGTTTGGAATCGGACACGTGACAAGACAGAGGCGCTCGCATTATGCGGTGTTGATGTGTTTGATACGCCCCGGGAAGCCGTTGAGGGGGCGGACATTATTATTACGCTTCTCAAGGACGGACCGGTCGTATTGGACGTGATGGAATCCGCTGCACCTGATTTGTCCAAGGGGGGGATCTGGATTCAGATGAGTACGGTCGGAATCACGGCGATCGATGAACTGGCGGCCTTTGCGAAGCGGCGGGAACTTAAGTTTTACGACGCACCTATCCAAGGTACACGTCAACCGGCGGAACAGGGACAACTTGTCATTCTCGCATCTGGACCAACCGAAGAGCGAGACAACGTACAACCGGTTTTTGACGCCATCGGCAAACGTACCATATGGGTTTCCGATCGGATCGGAGCGAGCAGCCGTCTCAAGTTGGCACTGAACAGTTGGGCTTTCGCACTGACTCATGGTGTCGCTGAAAGTCTTGCGATAGCAAAGGGGCTCGGCATCGATCCAGCACTTGTGGTGAATGTCGTTAAAGGTGGTCCGATGGATAGCGGATACTTTCAGCTTAAGGCCGCATCCATCCTCGCGGATGACTATACAACCAGCTTTTCTATCGCTAATGCGGTCAAAGATGCGCAGTTGGTTGTTGAAGCTGCTGAGCAGGCGGGTATCCAAGTGGATACTACGGTTGCCGGGCTGCAGAGATTCCTGCGAGCTCTCGAAGCTGGGCATGGTGACAAAGATATGGCTGCATCCGGGTTAGTCAGAGTAGAATGATGAGTACGTCCGAAAACAACAAATCAGTCGCATCTGACTTCCAAGATGCGCCTAAGGCAGATTCAGATCGACTTCCCATTTGGCGGCTGCTGGCGTTTACGATGGCCGGCTTCATCGCAATAATGACGGAAACGATGCCAGCAGGCTTGATGCCGCAAATCGGTCGAGGCCTCGGCGTCTCAGAGGCGCTGGTGGGCCAACTCGTGACGCTTTATGCCTTTGGCTCGGTGGTGGCAGCGATTCCGCTCATTGCCGTGACGCGCAGTTGGCGCAGAAAACAGGTGTTGCTGCTGGCGATTGGCGGACTGTTCCTCTTTAATACCGTAACCGCATTGTCCGCCAACTATGCGCTGACACTGGCAGCACGATTCGTTGCCGGCATGGCCGCAGGTTTGACATGGGGACTGCTTGCGGGCTATGCGCGGCGGATGGTGCCGCATCATCTGCAGGGGCGCGCTTTGGCGATTGTGGGGGTGGGCCAACCTATCGCTTTGTCTTTAGGGGTGCCGCTGGGCACCTGGCTTGGAACCTTTTTCGATTGGCAAGGCGTTTTTGGGATCATGTCCGTATTCGCGCTTGCGCTGATCGTATGGGTGCTGGTAGCGGTGCCCAATCATCCTGGCCAAACGGCGCACCAACGACAGCCTGTACGTAAAATTTTTATGACACCCGGGGTCCGCCCGGTGTTGTTTGTGATCTTTGTCTGGATATTGGCCCACAACATCCTCTACACCTACATCGCGCCATTTATGGCTCGTGTTGGACTCGCCAACCATTTAGACCTCGTCCTGTTCATCTTTGGTGTCTCATCCATAGTCGGGATTTGGGTTACTGGCCTGTTAGTTGACGGATGGCTTCGCGCATTGACGCTTATTAGCCTTGCTGTGTTCGCGGCGGCCTCAACGGTACTGGGAATCTCCAGCGAAGAGCCGTTAATCATCTATCTTGGCATTTCTGCCTGGGGCCTTACTTTTGGTGGTGCACCGACGTTATTACAGATAGCTATAACGGATGCCGCTGGAGAGGGAGCTGATGTGGCGCAGTCGATGCTAGTAACAATCTTCAACCTCGCGGTTGCCGGGGGCGGTGTCGTTGGCGGACTGTTGCTGGAACACATGGGGGCAGGAATCATCCCTTGGGCGATTGCACTACTGAGCCTCATCGGCTTGTTCACTGCATGGAAGAGCAAGGTCCACGCTTTTAAGCCTGGTCGTCGCGAAGCAAGATGACAACTCTGCTGCTTTCGACCTTAATTGCATCAGATTATCTAGTGAATGGTAAGGTATTGGGCTACATATGAGATTGAGGTTCAGGGAAAGCTTCGCACCACATCATGAGAGTCTGTAAAATAGTTTGTGTAAACTCCCAAATCCATTAAAATAGAAGTATATGAGAGGTCGGGGAGAACACATAGGATTATGGGCTGGATAATCTCAGCGGTTTTTTTACATTTAATCGGAAGGCACTGCGCTGAATATTATCTCAAACCATTAACAGAAACAAGTTTGCGAAGAGAAACGGAATTTTTATGAAATGGCTGTACTAGCGGAGTTTGGGAACTTTGTTCGTTCCAAATTGTAAACCATGAAAATAAAGCAAAGGTTGCCTGTATTTTAGGGCGACCTTTTTTCATGGACATGGTCGTACGCTAATACAATGTTAATTGTATTGCCATTAAGCTAACGGATACAATAGTTTAAAATTAAGTGGGGTCAACTATATTATAAATAACGGCAGGTTTGAGATGATGCTACGGATTGAAGATGGAATAATCAAAAGCTCTTGGTGAATGAATTCAGGCGAAGGCCTTCATAAGCCCGTGTTTGGATTAACTATCGATGAGTTATTAAGGAGTGACGAAGAGTTGACAAAAAAGGTGATAAAAGAAAGCAAGCAATTAGCTCACCCGAAATTAAAGTTTCTGTTTGATGTCTTCATTTCAATAGGCCTTGTGCTGTTGGTGGTCAAGCTCGTTGTCCTCTTCTTAAACAAAGTAACTGCGATGGAGATTGGATTATATGGCGGGTCATTCTTTTGGAACTTCGGTTCTTTAATTTTAATGGTTGGCGGGGGAATCGGCTCCAGCATGCTAAAAGAAAAATATAAACAAGACTAATCAGACGACAAGGATTCGCGATTGGATCAGAAACTTGCCGGAACTGTATGAGACGCAGGGGCACGAGAAAGCCTTAACCACTCCAAT
Organism: Paenibacillus lutrae; assembly: GCF_009757775.1. Taxonomy (GTDB): domain Bacteria; phylum Bacillota; class Bacilli; order Paenibacillales; family NBRC-103111; genus Paenibacillus_F; species Paenibacillus_F lutrae. Next base: position 269,145 of record NZ_RHLK01000004.1, on the reverse strand, counting down.
ATATGCTCAGCTGCGGCGAAGGACGGCGAGAACTTTATCGTCGTTTTTTTAGCTTTTGAATAACAGCAGATCCCAATAAATTGTACCTTTATTCGATTAAGGGGTAGGATAGCTCAATACATGTTATTATTTTTGTTGAGTTTTGACTAAGCTTGGAGCTTAAAGGAGGTTTAATCGATGGAGTTTAATATATTTGTAGTTGAAGATGATGATGCGTTATTTGAAGCGTTGAAAACAGGACTGGAAACATGGTCGTTTCGTGTTACGAGACCGAATGATTTTGATGAGGTTATGCGTTCGTTTCTTGATCAGCAACCTCATCTTGTTATCATGGATATCACGCTCCCTAAATTCGATGGTTTTCATTGGTGCAGAGAAATCCGCTCCGTCTCCGAGGTGCCTATCATTTTCCTATCCTCACGCGATCATCCTTTAGATATGGTCATGGCGCTTAATATGGGAGCGGACGATTTCGTCCAGAAACCATTTCATACAAACGTGCTGTATGCCAAAATTCAAGCTATTCTTCGCAGAACTTATGCTTATGGAGATAGCCAGACAGATATTCTCGAATGGAACGCTGCCTTGATTGATTTGAAACGAGGTCTGATCCGAAAATCAGACGTGGAAGCAGACTTGACAAAAAATGAATTTTTTTTGTTGATTGCACTGGTGAAGGCAAACAATGTCGTTATCTCACGCCATGACTTGATCCGTAAGCTATGGGAAGACGAGCAGTTCGTGAACGATAATACCCTTACCGCCAATATCACCCGTTTGCGCCAAAAATTAGAACCGCTTGGACTTTCAGACGCGATTGTGACAAAGAAAGGGATGGGGTATATGGCCATCACTTTATAGGAGGAATAGTGCAATGTTAATCCGTTACATCGCTTCAAGAAAAAGCTGGATTTTGATGTTTGTCGGGCTGCTGGGTTTGACCGATTTACTTATCCTTATCGAGCAAGGAATACATGTGGAATTTACATCTTTCCTTTATTTAAATGCTTTATATATAAGTTTATTTCTTGTTTTTTTCCTATGGCGTTACAAGAAAGAAACCAAATATGCAGCAGCGATACTCAAGCTGCAGAAAGTTATGGACTCGGACTGGATAGAGAGCCTCCCCGAACCGGATAATGAACTGGATAGCATAACGAACGATGTATTACGAGAGGCCTTTTACCAGTTCAAACGAAAGCTTTCTCATTATAAAGAAGCCCAGTTGATTGAAAATGATTTTACTGCCTCCTGGATTCATGAGGTTAAAACCCCTCTTACCGCTATAAAACTGATTTTAAACGCACGGCCGAGTGATCCGGACCTACGTAGAATCGAATCCGAATGGCTGCGGATCCATTTGCTCATAGACCGTCAGTTGTATATGACACGTCTTCCTGCCTTGGAATCGGATTACGTGCTTGAACGAGTTTCTATACAACGTCTTGTTGCAGAAGAAATCCGGGAACTGGCTCCTTGGTGTATGGAGAAAAATTTGGCAGTCAGCATCGAAGGAGATGATGCCAGGGTCGTTACGGACCGCAAATGGTGCCGGTTCATTATCCGGCAATTATTGACCAATGCCATTAAATACAGTCCAGAAGGCAAGGCTATTACATTCAGGACAGCGATGACGGAAAAAGAGAATGTTATCCTAGATTTGATTGACGAAGGTCCGGGTATACAACCGCATGACCTGCCACGTATTTTTGATAAAGGATTCACAGGCGGGAATGGAAGGATTCATAATGCGGCTACCGGACTTGGGCTCTATCTTGCTCAAACTGTAGCAGGGAAAATAGGTGTTGCACTTCATGTCCTACCTGGTCAGACGCAAGGTACGACGATGCGAATCACTTTTACGGATCCCAATGCATTCGAAACGGTTAGAAGAGGACAAGAGGACAATATCCCGTTATAAGCAGCCAAGATTATTCTTGACTGTTTTTTTTATGAACATGACAAATTTGTCATCTACCTATTCAACTCGTCACCCAGAACGTGCGACAAGACGGGGAGTTCAACGTACACTTAAGCTACAATCAATTTTTGGGAGGTTCAACATGAATGCATCGAATGAACGTGAAACGGTTTTACATGCTCACAACGTTCACAAATCATATGGCTCAAAGGGCGGTGCCCAACAAGTATTAAGAGGAATAGATTTACGTGTTCTCCGCAAAGAATTTGTAGGAATTATGGGTCCCTCCGGTTCGGGGAAGACAACCTTGCTTAACGTACTTGCGACTATTGACCGGACAACAGATGGCACGATTTTAATCGAAGACGAAGATATCTCTACCATGAGTAACACTGCTCTTTCGGCTTTCCGCCGCAACAAGCTCGGATTCATCTTCCAGGATTACAATCTTCTTGACACGTTGACAGTAAAGGAGAATATCCTCCTGCCACTATCACTTAGCAAAATAAGCAAACAGCAGGCAGAGAACGAGTTTATAGCGATAGCGGATGTTCTGGGAATTCAGGAAATTTCACAAAAGTACCCATTCGAAATATCAGGCGGCCAAAAACAACGCACTGCAGCTGGACGGGCCCTTATTCACCAGCCTTCCATCATCTTTGCAGACGAGCCTACTGGCGCATTAGATTCCAAATCTGCTTCATCGTTACTGTCCGTAATGGAGGAGGTAAACCGGAAACGAAAGGTCACGATTATCATGGTCACGCATGATCCAGTCGCATCCAGCTACTGTAACCGTGTGGTGTTCTTAAAGGACGGGAAGATTTATTCCGAACTGTATAGGGGAGAGAAATCCAGGCAGTCGTTCTTCAAAGAAATCATTGATGTGCAGGCTGTTTTGGGAGGCGACCATATTGACAGTATTTGAATTAGCACTTCGCAGCATGCGGCAAAATGTGAAGCATTATTATTTGTATTTCTTCGCTTTAATTTTCAGTATGAGTCTGTTCTTCGTCTTCTCTTCCCTGCAGCACGATCAGCAGGTTCAGTCCATGCTGGAATCAAGTGATAAATTTCTGGTAGCTTTTCAGTCTGCAGCAATCCTGCTTATTGTAATTATTGTAATATTTACTATTTCATCTAACCAAATTTTTCTGCGTCGGCGCAGCCGTGAAATCGGATTGTACCAGCTCATCGGTCTATCCAAAGGCTGGGTTGCCCGTTATTTAATCATTGAAAACGTACTACTCGGTTTTGCTGCACTAATCGCAGGGATTATCTGTGGAGCATTGGTGTCACGTTTGTTTGTCCTGATTTTAATGAAATTACTCCGTTTGGATGGGATGCCTGCCATTGACTTTTCCTTACCCGCAGCCTTTGATACGGCAATAGTCTTTGTTCTCGTCGTTGTTATTACTTCCGTTCAAATGATAATCATGATATATCGCAGTACGCTGTTAAATTTATTTCAAGCCGATCAGCAGCCTGACTTATCCAGCCGGCCTCCGTCTATTCTCACGGCTATTTATGCCGTGCTTGGTATTGTCCTTCTTGGCTATGGCTATGAATTATCGGGTCGGATGGTAGACGAACAATTAGTCTTAAATGCGCTCCTGGTACTTGCCTCTACTATAACAGGGACATATATATTATTTCGGGTGACGATTACAGGGTGCTTCTTCTGGCTTCGCAAACGGAAAAACGGACATCTTGGCTTGTATAATAGCCTGTCACTTGCTCCGCTGATGCACCGGATGAAAGGTAATGCCAACTCGCTCACCCTGATTACAATATTATCGGCTTTAACAATCACTCTGGTTACTATGGCCTATTCTGTTTACTACTCTGCGGAGCAAGATACCCGTATGGCGATGCCTTATGATTTTTCGTTTGAGAACAGGCAGCTGGACGCGCAGTCGTTCACAACCGAGCTTGAGCGCGAAGGAATTAACTTCAGCTACCTACCCATCGAGGCGGTCCGGACTACTGGCGTTATTCTTAATCCGCTTGATAAATCCAGTCATATAGAGAGAAACTTGTTGTGGCTTCCAGCCGAACAGCTTCTAGGAACAGGGAAAAAGCTGTCCGTGCCTCCACACGGCGAGGCTGTAGAATACAATGCATCGGCACATACTGCATTTGACGACAGTGATTTCTCCAAGCGTTACCCAACTAAAATTGAGTTGGAGTCAAATGGACAGACAGATAGCTATCCGTTAAAAGAACTGGTCGTGGAAAATCTCGTGAATTCGGATATATCCGGTAATCAGCTTTTAGTGTCTGAAAATACGTTAAGAGAAATTCAGGATAGCATGTCCAGTACTGCTGGTTATGAGAGAGTACAGTTAGATACGTATCGTATTTCAGACAAAGAAGAGCTTGCTTTAGCTTCCTCTCTTTATCAGAAATATAATCCTGACGAATATTCTACGTCCGATTTTTATTCACAGTATAAACAATCGCTTGAGATTTCAGGATTATTAATTTTTATAGCCGCCTTTCTGGGACTTGCATTCCTTGCCTCTACCGGCAGCATCCTGTATTTCAAACAAATGACTGAGGCGGAGCAGGAAAAACAGAGCTTCAGAACACTTCGGCAGCTCGGATTTGACGAGAAGATGATTATGAAGGGCATTGCGCAAAAGCAGGTCGTTGTGTTTCTTCTCCCGCTATTCATTGGTATGCTGCATTCATTCTTTGCAATTAAAGCTGCTTCATTCATTATTATTTCAGACATTACCATTCCAACCGTTATTTCGATAGGTGCCTATACTTCCATATATGTTCTGTTCGCTCTCTTCACGCTTGATTACTACCGGAAAATCGTTAGAAACGCTATGTTATAACAACCATTAACGGAGGTATATTTATGAAGAAAACAGTTATTTTTATCCTTATCACTGTAGTGATTTGCTCTGGACTCTATATAACTTTCAAACGGGATTTTGATCAGTTCAACCCGCTGTATAAAGAACAGTATGTCTATGCAGCAATCACTAAGCCTGACGGAATTGAAGGTAAAGATGAACGTGTCCGCTACAGATATAATCTGTCAGGTTACACAGCGCAGGGAGAGAAGAAAAAGATTACTTTCTCTTCAAGCAAAGAATTGGAACAGGCTGCTTATGTTAAAGTGCTTTCCAAGGGAGCATATACGAAGGAATGGATTTTAATACAGAAAGAGGAGATTCCAAACAATGCTTTGAAATAGGGGTTAATTGCTACGGTGTCCACTCCGGTGATTCTGTGCCTCACGCCAGTCTATTCCTATTCTTACCGCGACTTATCAGGTATGGAATAACTTTGCCGTTGCAGATGATATACTTAGGTAGGAGCAATAGCAAAAATAATTTGTTGGGATTGTGATGAGGGTATGGTTAAAGCAGTGGATGGGACCTCCTAAAACAAAAAAATGCTATAATTTTAGGAGGTATAATAAATGATTTTTAAACCGATTGTCATTGATACATGGAGTAGAAAACCCTATTTTGATCATTATTTAAACAATGTTAGATGTACCTACAGCATGACTGCAAATATTGACATTACCAAGCTGTTGATAGAACTTAAGAATAAGGGGATTAAGCTGTATCCGGCGCTAATCCACATGATAACTACAGTGGTAAACCGGCACTCTGAATTTCGTAAATGTTTTGATTCTGAGGGAAGGCTAGGGTATTGGGACAGTGTGTCTCCTAGCTTTACAATTTTCCATGATGAGGATAAGACTTTCTCCAGCATTTGGACTCCGTATGATGAAGATTTTAATGAATTCTACAGTCGTTATCTCGATGATATGGAAAAGTACGGAAAGGTTAAACAATTTGCCCCTAAAACAAATGAGCCACCTAATACTTTTCCCATTTCCAGCATTCCGTGGGTCAGCTTCACGGGCTTTAATCTGAACGTCTATAACGAAGGAACGTATTTGTTACCCATCTTTACAATGGGGAAATATTTTCAGCAGGACGAAAAAATATTGTTACCTTTATCAGGACAATTTCATCATGCCGTTTGCGACGGGTATCATGCCGGTGTGCTGTATAACGAGCTGCAATTGCGTGCAGATATTTGTAAAAAGTGGTTGCCAAACGATTAACTAGCTAACATATTCCGCTTTGTCAGTTCAAATTAAGCAGCGGCAGTCTGGGACTTATTTTTAGGTCCAAGGCTGCCGCTTTTTTTGCAGGGATAAAAAGCTCTAGACTCAGAGGTTAACGGGTATTAATGTTTGCAGCAAGTTTTTCTATCGAGGCTACAATACTCGCTGAGCTATAGTTCCTATGGAGTCTAATGGACTCCTCCATTTCGCTGAATGATTAGATCTATCTGATGAATAAAATCGTCCGCAAGTTCAAGTTGTTTACATGCAAATGCCAAATCTCCGTTGCCTGCAAGGGCAAAATCCAGATTACCTAATGTAGACATTAGTATACGTGCGGTAATAGCAAATCCAAAAGCTTCCAGATCGGTTCCATTGTTAATTTGGCTTAATACATACCTAAAGGTTGGCTCCTGAACCCCGTTGTATAAGGCAAGATTACCAACAAATGAAGCCAGGTCCCAGTATACAGGCATCAGGGATAAATCTTCAAAGTCCGCCCAGATCCAACCCTCAGTACTGGGTAATAAGTTTCTTGTATGGGCATCCCCATGACACGGTATTAGCAAACTTGTATCGAAACGCATCTGCCTATCAACTTTTACAAACACATTTAACAGTGCTTGTATACGCTGATCGGGATGTTTCATCAATCTTTTAGCCGATTGACATGCCCGCTCCCAAACTCCAAGTAAAGGAATTTCGTCTGAGAAGTCTTTTAAACCTCGTGAAAGTGTATTTACTAACTCAACGGCTTCGCTTGGTGAAGGTGGTTTTAATTGTGTGGGCGGAACATACTTCCAAAAGGTCGCCCATGTACCACCAATATCGTATGGCCCTGCATCAATGTGATCAGATGGTAATAATACGGGTATGCCCTTCGAATGAAGGTGACGTGCTGCCCTTAACTCACGATCAAGTATCTGGTATGCATGGTCTGCATCTTCTTTTGAAATGACAGTGGCTATTCGGGCAACGATTGGATAAAGATCCAAATGAATGATCAGGTTCCCGGCACTACTAAGCTCGATAGGTGTGACCTTATTTAATCCAGCTTTCTCTGCTAGTAATCGTACTTCTGAAATAAGTTTTCCTTTAACCGACTAAAACAGCTCCTCAACTGTGTATAAAAATAATCTTAGCACCATGACTGTATGACCGATAGGTGCAAAACCTTTAATAATCAACTATCTTCCAACTGTCTTCTATTCCTCATTGTTCAGAACAGTATTCCTCCTTTAACATTCTTCTTTCCAACGTCAAGGGACTTGATTCTCAGACGATCTGAGACAAGTCCCTTATTCTGGTCGCCCTGTTTTGTTGGAGATATCGCGAAACTATGCTAGATTTTAGAGAAGGTAAAACAGATCAAGTGATCTGATTAGGTTAATTACTGGGTAATGTATGTAATCGATAACTTTTGCAGCAATTTTTAAAGCATTTTATATATAAGGCAGTATTCAGCATTCAAACGGGGGCTAATTGATGATAGAGGAGCTCGAAGAAAAGTTGTACCGGAATTTAGATGAGGCAGCGAAACATGTTCTGTCTATGGTCAGCGAGCTGATTAAAGTGAATACCTTTTTTGTTGCGAGTAACGATAAGGTATCCAATACGATATTCAAAGTGTTTAATCGTCATGAGCAGCTTATTGAGGAAGGGACGGTACTTCCTTATGAGCAGACCTATTGCAGTCTAGTGATCGAAGAAGGGGCGAAGCCCCTTGTGATTGAAGATACGACGGCACATCCTTTAACCTGCGGAATGGGTGTTACAGCAGCGTTGGGAAGCTGTTCGTTCATCGGCGTACCCATCTGGCACAAGAACGGGCAAATCTTCGGCACGATCTGTGCGATGGACCGGGAGCCGTATACGTATACCGAACGGGAAATCAGTCTTCTGAATTCCATGTCCATGTTTCTTTCTTACGTGATTGAATTAGAGAACTCGGTGGAAGAATTGCAAGAAGCCAGGCATGAAATCATGCAGGCCAAAGAGGTGGCGGAGCGGGCCACACAAGCCAAAACCGAATTCCTAGCGATGATGAGTCATGAAATACGTACACCGATGAACGGGATCATGGGCATGACCAGCCTGCTTCAGGAAACGGATCTAACGGAAGAACAACGGGAATACACGGAGATTATCCGCGGCAGCAATGAGTCTCTGCTCTCTATCTTGAATGATATTTTGGATTTCTCAAAAATGGAGTCAGGCAAAATGGTATTGGAGCATCAGCCTTTTGACCTCAAGTCCTGTGTGGAAGACATCTTGGATTTATTTGCTTCCAAAACGGTTGGAAAAGATGTGGAATTGGTTTGCTATATTGATCCCGATATACATCCGTTTCTGATGGGAGACGTGACCAGGCTTCGTCAGGTGCTGGTGAATTTGGTCGGCAATGCCGTGAAATTTACGGAGTCAGGTGAAATCTTAGTTTCAGTCCTTAAAGGGCCTGGAAAGCATTCAAAAGCCTCCGAGCTGTATGTAACGGTTCATGATACAGGGGTGGGTATTCCTGCGGATATGCAGAGCCAGTTATTCCAATCGTTCTCACAAGCCCATATGCCTAATAAGAAACGCCGCTATGGGGGAACCGGTTTAGGGCTTGCGATATGCAAGCAGCTGGTGGAACTTATGGGCGGCCGAATCTGGCTAGAGAGCCGGGAGGGAATCGGATCTACCTTTCATTTTACGATTGCAGCTGAGAGCGCGGATCTCTTTCTGGAGAATGAAAATAAGGAACTTCTGCTGCGGCACAAGCGTGTGCTCATCGTCGACGATAACAGTACCAATCTGAGGATCTTGAAGACGGTGCTCGAAAGATGGGGCATGTATGTGAAAGCGACTGTTTCAGCAAGAGAAGCGCTGCTTTGGATTGAGCAAGGAGATATTTTTGATCTGGCGATTATTGATATGCGAATGCGGGAAATGGATGGAATTCAACTGGGACGCAAAATCCGGAAGCACCGTACTCCCGAAAGTTTGCCTATGATCGTATTGACTTCCGTGGGTACGGACCAGCAGGAGCTGGATTTAAAGGCGGTTTTTGCAGCGGTTGTCACTAAGCCGGTACGCGACCAGCAGTTGATAGAGGTTATGTTATCCAGTTTATTCGAGAACCACGCGGTACCGGCTAGAAAATCGATTCCCTCCTTATTGGACGCGACACTGTCCGAACGTCTGCCGATGCGGATTCTGGTGGCTGAGGACAATGCCGTCAACCAAAAACTCCTCCTTCGCATTTTGGAGAAAATGGGCTATTCGGCCGATGTTGTCGGCAATGGTCTGGAAGCGGTACAGGCATTAGTCCGGCGTCATTATGATCTGGTCTTTATGGACGTTCAAATGCCGGTAATGGATGGCCTGGAAGCCACGAAGATGATTGAGCAGCGCATCGGCCGTGCACAACGTCCTGTCATCATTGCCGTAACCGCTAATGCTCATAAGGAAGACAAAGAGCTGTGTCTGGCAGCGGGAATGAATGATTATATGAGCAAGCCCCTGCGGCTCGATGACGTCCAGCGATTACTCGAATACTGGGCCAGAGAGATACGCTTTTCTACATCAACCAACGAGGCTGTAGTGTGCGAAAGCGAGAATATTATTGATGTAACCTTGGTTCAGGAGCTCCGCAGTCTGGATGAAAACAGGTCGTTCTTTGACGAGCTATACCGGTTGTTTGATGCCGAAGCGGCCTCTTGTATTAAGCAAATTCATGATTTGTGGAGTAAAAAGGAACTCGCTCAATTAGCATCGAAGGTTCACATGTTAAAAGGGGTCAGTCTGAATGTGGGGGCGGCCCGGCTTGCTCATCTCTGTAATCATTTGGAGCAGGAATTAAAACATGCCGAAGAAATCGAAGAGGTCATTCAAGAACTGCAAGATGTGTTCGAACAGACTAAATTCCAGCTGGATAATTTATCCGGTCTCCCTGGAAGATTCTAAAGCAGCATGTATGGATACAAGAAAGTGCCGATGATTGTGTCGGGCTTTTTTTGTTTATGGGGATTTTTATTGAGAATATTTAACATTTAAGTAATTTACAACAAAATTTCCTTGTGGTAATATTTCTTTAAACAAAAGTAAACTCTTCGGATAAGTGAGTATACAAAAATAATCGTGAGAATCCAGTTTGTGTTCGTTTGAGTGTGGAAATCAGAGCTTTCTCGTGAATCTAAAAAATTAAAGGGATAAGAGGAAGATATCTATGAAAATTTTGGAGAACACGATCCGATTGATGGAGCCTTACACCGCAAAGCTAAATGTGAAGGAAACCCAGAAGGCACTGAACACGTTAAAGCAAGCGTTTGAGCTGCATCTCTCCACGGCTTTAAATCTGACTCGCGTCAGCACGCCGCTCTTCGTCTTGTCCGGCACCGGTATCAATGATAATTTGAACGGCATGGAGAGGCCGGTTCAGTTTACTGCGCTGGAGCTGGGCGATCAGTCCCTTGAAATCGTACATTCGTTGGCCAAATGGAAGCGGATGGCGCTGAAGCGGTATGGTTTTGAACAGGGAGAAGGTCTATTCACCCACATGAACGCAATTCGCAGAGATGAGGGGCTCGATCATCTTCATTCGATTTATGTGGACCAATGGGATTGGGAGAGAGTGATTGACAGGCAGGAGCGGACATTAACGACCCTTCGGCAGACAGTCGAGAAGATTTACGGTGCTATGAAGGAAACCGAGCGCGTTCTTGTAGAGCAATACCCTGGCTTAAACCGCAAACTGCCGGAATCGATCACGTTCTTAACCGCTCAGGAGCTAGAGAACCGGTTCCCGCATTTACCCGCCAAAGAGCGCGAAGATGCGATTACCCGGGAATATGGAGCGGTATTCGTTATGCAGATCGGAGGTAAGCTCGAGTCGGGAATTCCGCATGACGGGCGGTCACCTGATTATGACGATTGGCAGCTTAACGGCGATATCCTGGTATGGAACCCTATTCTGAAGAGTGCTTTCGAATTATCCTCGATGGGAATTCGTGTGGATGAGGTTACACTGCGCCATCAATTGGAGGAAGCGGGATGCCCGGAGAGATGCACGCTGGAGTTCCATAAACAATTGCTGGAGGGGCAGCTTCCGTATACGATCGGCGGGGGCATCGGGCAGTCCCGTCTAGGGATGTTCTTCTTGGAAAAGGCTCATATCGGTGAGATACAGGCTTCCGTATGGCCTTCAGAGATGAAGGAAGTATGCGAGAGCGCTAATATTTTTCTGTTATAAAAAAGATACATGCGAATTCTGTTATGAACGAATACCCGTATATGCGGGTATTTTTTTGTTTATATATGGAACTATAGATGGGTAGGGTATATAATAGTTCTTACATAGGAAAATAAATCCAACATAGAACTAAATTCAATACGAAACTAAATTCAAAAACAAAACTAAATTCATCAGGAATGAATCGAAAAATACGATTGTTTATAACCCTGCAATCGTAAAGCCCACAAATCGGCCCGGTTGTTAACCGAGTTTACGGTATGGATGCACGCAGAGCGTCATGCCGAAGGCAAGGGCTAGAGATAGAGATAGAGATAGAGACAGGGATAGAGACAGAGACAGAGATAGAGACAGAGATAGGGGGAACTGACTTTGATTGAAAAAGAAGTTGTCGTTATAGGAGGCGGCCAGGCGGCCCTGGCAATCGGATACTATTTGCAGCAGAACGACCGCGATTTCGTTATTCTGGATGCGAATCCGCGAACGGGTGACAGCTGGCGGAATCGCTACGATTCCCTGGTTTTGTTTACTCCAAGGATGTACTGCAGCTTGCCTGGGATGCCCTTTCCCGGAGCCCAGGACGGTCTGCCTGCCAAGGATGAGGCTGCGGATTACCTGGAGGGGTATGCACAGAACTTTTCTCTTCCGGTCGTATCAAACGCAGAAGTCAGCTTGCTGCAGAAGAGGGCGGAAGGCTTCTATGTACGAAGCCATGCGGGGGAATTCAGGGCTCAGCAGGTAGTAGTTGCCACAGGCCCTTTTCAGCACCCCGTTATACCAGCCTTCGCTGCATCGCTCAGTCCTGACATTTATCAGGTTCATTCTTCCGCATACAGAAATCCTGCTCAATTAAATGATGGGTCTGTTCTGGTGGTCGGTGCGGGTAATTCGGGAGCACAAATTGCAGTGGAGCTGGCCCGGGAGCGGGAGGTAACCATTTCGTCCAGTCATCGCCTCAGCTTTAGGCCGCTGCAAATTTGGGGGAAAAGCATCTTCTGGTACTTCAATACATTAGGGCTGCTGCAGGCGGGCCCTGCCTCCAGGCGGGGGAGATGGCTCAGGAGACAGGCGGAACAAATCTACGGGCTGGAATTAAAAGAAGAAATCGAGGCCGGGCGGGTTCAGGTGAAAACCCGTGCTCTTCAAGCTGAGGGAAGAACGATCAGCTTTGAGGGAGGATCACAGCTTGTGGTGAACAACGTAATCTGGGCCACAGGCTTCCGTTCTGACTATAAGTGGATGGACATACCGGGTGCACTGGGAAGTAACGGAATCCCTAAGCATGAGGAGGGCGTGAGCCCGGTAGAAGGGATGTACTTCGTGGGCCTTCCCTGGCAGTCTGGCAGAGGCTCAGCTTTGCTGGGCTGGGTGAGCCGGGACGCCGAGTCTGTCACGAGGCACATCACCGCTGCAACAAACACCAAAAGCTGACTGCGGCCACGCAGTCAGCTTTTGGTGTTAGAAGGAGGCTGCCGTTCCAAGTGGGGCGGCGTCTTCCTGATACCAGAAGAGTGCATACTCCGTCATCGTGGAAGCATGACCCGTCTGGCGCAGCATGGTCGTGATATTCCCCCGGTGGTAGGTACCGTGGTTGACCACTTGGAAGACGATTTGGGATAGACGGATATCACGGCTATCTGCATAAGGATTGTCCAGCAGGATCGTCTTTTCCAGATCGGGCTGCTCCCCGAAGAAGGTAAGATACTTCAGCGTTAATTCTTTAAATAGGGCTTCCATCTCACTGAGGCTCTTGGACTCGATTTGCTGCTGCATTTCATGTCGCGCAGTCATGGATTCCATCATATCTTTACCGTTCAGAATGTCGAGCCACACGACATCGACAAGATAAATGTGAGCGAGCGCTCGGGACAAGCTGGCAAAACTGCTGCTCTGGATTTCCTGCGTGTAAAGCTCAACCGGCAGTTCCTTTAGCCGGTCGATAATCGTTTGGGTGGCCCAGGCATGGAAATGGTACATCGTTACGGGAGTGGTCATTTAGTATCGACTCCTTTGGATTCTCGTTTTATTTGTTCGTTGTTGATATCAGTATAGGAAAAGAAGTATGACAGCAGAGTGTCATACTTCCGAGTATGTTTTTAAAATTTTTTCGAGCTTAGTTTTTAATGCTTTTCTCAGCTCAAGGGGTTCCTTCACCTCGACGGTCTCACCGAAGCTTAGCAGCACCGGCAGCAGCCATTTGGCATCCGAGGAATTCGGAACTTTCAGTGTGATTGTAAGCGTGCCGTCGTCGTGGAAGGATTTGTCCATATCGTAAAAGTGATCCATGGCTCTAGCCAGCGCGTCAGCCGAAAAATGAAGCACAACTTCCTCCTGGTTGGCGGATTTTGTCCAGTCTGGGCCAGGATCTCTATTGTTCACGGCATGATCGTGTGTATATACCCGGTTCATCAGAGTTAAATCCGCCATGCGGGAGGTCCGGAATTCACGATAATCCATGCGGGTTTGGCAAAAACCGTACACATACCAGTTCCCGTGTTTGTAGTTAAGCTGGATAGGTTCGATTACGCGCGCTGCCCTCTCGTTCTTCATATTGATGTATTCAAATTCAATGATGCGCCGGCCTGTAATCGCTGTGCGGAGGAGGCGCAGCAGTTCATTGGAATGCTGGCGGCTTCCGAGATCCATCGATAAGCTTGATGCTGCCGGGCCGGAGCGGACCGTCTGCAGACGATTGATCGTGTCCAGAGCGCGCTCGTCATCAAAAACGGTGGACATGCTGTGCAGAATCGTGATGAGCGAGCCGACATCGTAAGAGCCGAGCAGGCTTTTGTCCATTTTGTATTCCTCCATGATTCCATAACCCCCATGAACGCCCTGATAGGAGACGACAGGTATGCCAGCGGCACAAATCGCGTCGATGTCACGGTATATGGTCCGCTGGGATACGCCGTATTTCTCAGCTAAGGCGGAAGCGGACAGTACTTCGTTATTGAGCAGCATGTATATCATCGAAATCAGACGTTCCAATTTCACGGTCATCATCCTGTCCGGTAGTTTGGTAAACGTGTTCAAATATTTCTTACATTGTATCATATCTTTTTCCAATTATTTGGCTCGCATTGCATATACTCAACCCTCTCAAGTAATCACGTCTTATTCCGCTAAGCGCAGGAAGATGTGCTTGAATAAGGAAGCAGGCGAGCCGGATTTGCTATCTTCGTGCCAGGGGAGAGCCATGCTGAATTAACACAAAAAACATCCAGACTTTACAAACAATTACCACTAATTGTTAATTGCGTGTGCTAAAATGAAATCGTTGATTTACAGTCAGATACCCAAAAGGAGGATGTTCATGGGAAACGTATTCGTCCGCTGGAAATCGAAACTGATTCAATCAGTACTTGCCCTGACGTTAGCGCTGCCGCTGCCATTCATAGTGGCTGGAAACGCTCAGATTGCTCTGGCCGAGGGGCCGGCAGACCCGGCTCCTTTTATTGAAGCGAAGGTTGTTAATGAGAATGCGGGGAAAAAGGTACTTTTCGACAACACCCATGAACAGACAGCAGGCGCGGCAGACTGGGTCATCGACGGGGCTTTCTCGGATTTCGGGAATGCGCTTGCGAATCAGGGCTACTATGTCAAGGAACTCCGCAAAACCTCTCCGATTACGCTCGGCGATCTGAGCGGCTATGATGTCTTTGTGGTTGCGGAAGCGAACGTTCCTTATAAGGTCAGTGAGCAGGCCGCGATGGCGGCTTATGTGCAGGGGGGCGGCAGCATTTTCTTCATCGGCGATCATTACAATGCCGACCGGAACAAGAATCGCTGGGACGGCTCCGAGGTGTTCAACGGCTACCGCCGGGGGGCCTGGACGAACCCGGCCAAGGGAATGAGCGCCGAAGAGACGGCATCTGCCGCTATGCAGGACGTCGCCAGCTCGGACTGGCTCGGCACGCAGTTCGGCGTCCGCTTCCGCTACAATGCGATCGGCGATGTGGCCGCGAGTAACATCGTCGCTCCGAGCCAGGCTCTTGGCATCACAGCCGGCGTATCCTCGGTCGCCATGCATGCGGGCTCCACGCTGGCGATTCTCGATCCTGCCAAGGCGAAGGGGATTGTCTATCTGCCGCAGACGAATGCGGCTTGGGCTAATGCGGTCGACCAAGGCGTCTATAACGGCGGCGGGGTCGCGGAAGGCCCCTTCGTGGCGGTCTCCAAGAAAGGCGCCGGGAAGGCGGCTTTTATTGGAGATTCCTCGCCTGTCGAGGATGCCACGCCGAAGTATCTGCGCGAGGACACGGGAGCGGTCAAGAAGACGTACGACGGCTTCAAGGAAGCCGATGACGGCGTGCTGCTCGTGAATACGGTGAACTGGCTCGCGAAGAAGGAGAGCTACACGAGCCTGTCGCAGGTCCCGGGCCTGCTGCTCGACCAGCCGACGGTCCTGCTGCCGATGGAGGCACCGGCAGCTTCGACGGAACCGCAGCCGGAGCCATGGGCCGCGCCGGCAGCGGGCTACAAGTGGTATGACCGTACCACTTTCAAGGCGGGCTCCTTCGGAGGCGGCAGCGGCGGCGGTCCCGGACCCGGCATTCCGGGCCAGGTCACGTACAGCTTCATCCGGCAGGCGGTTCTGCCCAACGCGCAGGACTTCCAGATCCGCGTTGTCGTTGACAACCTGCCGGCGGGCAGCACCGTGAGCGGCTATAACGCCGGCATTTATCTGGCTTCCGGCGGCACGCAGGTAGCCAAGGTCCGGGGTGCGGACGGGACATGGCCGTCCGCATACGGCTACAGCGCGGCGTTCAGCCTGACCGCCGACAGTACGGGCCGCGCTTACAAGGACCTCACGGTCCGGATCAAGCCGGGGACCAGTGGAGCGGCGAACTTGCGGCTTCGCCAGAACAGCACGAATTTGAAGACGGAGGCCGTCACGATCGGCAACGTCCCGGCTCAGCCTCTCCCGTAAACGAGCGGGGTTGTACGGGGGTAAGAGCCGTAAGGAGTCGTATATTTAAGCCGAGGCAGGTGGCAGGCGGGAATTGGCTGCGACCCCCTCTGGCGGAGAAGAAACAGCTGGAGTAGAATGGAATCACAAAAACCCGGTTTCTAAAAGGTTTTTGTGATTTTCTTTTTTTGTGCTGCGAGATCTGAAAAGACAGGAAATTATTCTTTACTTGTGTATAACTGACAAGCTCTTAATCGAGGAGGTTGCGAACCAATGCCAATGTCCGAATACTACAAAGATTTGCGACATACAATCGGGACACAAATGATTTTTAGTCCCAGTGCCGCTGCTGTAATCCGTAATGAACAAGATGAAATCCTATTTCAGCGCCCTGTTTCAAATACGGATACTTGGAGCTTGCCTGCCGGGGCAATCGAACTGGGGGAAACACCGGCAGAAGCGATTATCCGTGAAGTATGGGAAGAAACGGGATTACGGGTAACCCCGGTGAAGTTACTAGGCGTGTTCGGCGGGAAGGATTTCAGATTTACGTATCCGGACGGGAATCAGGTTGAATATGTTATATTACTGTTTGAATGCGTTGTTGACAGCGGAACTCTTGAAGCAATCGACGGCGAATCTGCTGAGTTGCGCTATTTCAGCCATTCCGATATGCCGGAGCTTCCCATCCCTTATCCCAAAGAGATATTCATCAAGACGGAGTCTGAACGTACTTTCTTTTAAGCCAGATATCTGGGTATAGAAGGAAGCCGGAGTAAATCGGAAATACTTAATTTATTTTGCCTACTCAGCAAACGGGTCTGCCAACTCCTTTCTGACGGGTAACTACGACTGATGTTTGTGAAAGTGTTCAAACTCAGAAACCGGTATATGAAGGGTAGGTAAAGAAATAAGCTTAACCTCAAGATGTACGGAATTAAGCTTATTAAGCACAGAAAACCGGATCGTTTCCTGCGTGTTGGACTTGTTCGGGTCGTGGGATTGGGGTATTTACTTTAAATGGATTCGAAATAGCGTTGACGCGCCATTTAATCAATAGTATATTATTTGTGTAACCGGTTACCTATGTAAGGTGGAGTGAAAAGATGACTTCCATTAAAGACGTTGCCAGAATTGCAGGTGTATCTGTTGCAACAGTGTCCAGAGTGCTGAACGATAAAGGATATGTCGGGCAGAATACCCGGGAAAAGGTTGAGAAAGCGATTAAAGAAACGAGCTACAAGCCTAATGAGGTAGCGAGAAGTTTGTTTAAGAAGCAATCGAATACGATCGGTTTAATTGTGCCCGATATTATGAATCCCTTCTTTACGGAGCTGGCGAGAGCGGTTGAAGATATGGCTACCAAATTGGGCTACAACGTTATTCTGTGCAACTCTGACGGGGACAAAGACAAGGAACAAGCCTATTTGGATGTACTGAAACAAAAATATGTAAATGGAATTATAGTTTCTTCCAATACGCTGACGGCTCTGCAGGTGGAAGAACTTAATGTTCCCGTAGTAAGTATTGACCGGGAAATCAGCAAAGGTCTGCCGACTATTGTCGTAGAGAACAAGAAAGGGGCCGTGATGGCTACACGTTTTTTGCAGAACAAAGGGTGTAGAAGAATCGGTCATATCAGAGGTTCCTACGGGGTAGCGAATGCAGAAGAACGTTATGAGGGCTACAAAGAAGTAGTTTCTAAAGAACCGTGGTTTAGGGAAAGCTTTATCGTCAACGGGGATTTCGATATGCAATTCTCCATTGAAGCGACGGCAGAGCTTTTAAGTCTGCATCCTGAAATTGACGGGATTTTTGCCGCGAATGATATTATGGCGATCGGCGCGATGAAAGCAGCTTACCGGCTTGGCAGGAAAGTGCCCGAAGAACTTGCCGTTATCGGATTTGACGGAATCAAGCTGTCCGAAGTGATGACTCCGGAGCTAACCACCATTGTACAGCCGATTTATCAATTGGGTGAAACATCGACTACGATGTTGATCAGCCTGATGGAGCAGCAGCCGATTGAACAAACGTATTATACGATGGCTGTGGAACTTGTAGAGAGAAAATCAACTTAAGGAGTATATCGCTGTGGAACAGAAACCTAGAATTACGGTTGTGGGCAGCATTAACATGGATTTAGTGACGATTACCACTCAAGTGCCGAAGGTAGGAGAGACTGTTTTCGGTAACCGGTTTCAAATGAATCCCGGCGGCAAGGGAGCCAATCAAGCCGTAGCAGCGGCCAGACTGGGAGCGCATGTTCAATTAATTGGTTGTATAGGCAAGGACGTCTTCGGCAAGGATATTCTGCGACATCTTCAACAAGAAGGTGTCGATGTAAGCAATGTGGAACCGGTTACAGGTTCGACGGCAACGGCATCAATCACTGTTTCTGACGGAGACAACAGTATTATTGTCGTACCGGCGGCTAATCAGTATGTAACGGCTGCATTCGTTGAATCCAAACGAGCTGTTATCGCCAACAGCGACATTCTCATTCTTCAGTTGGAAATACCGCTCGAAGGTGTGGAGAAGGCAGTTGAGATTGCCAAAGAAAACGGAGTTACAGTCATTCTTAACCCGGCCCCGATCCAGGAGCTGCCGTCTGAATTAATTCAGCGGATTGATTATGTTACCCCAAATGAACATGAACAAACCCTGCTCAAACAAGGGAGAAGCAAGGAAGAGCTGGATGGGAAACTGATCGTCACGAAGGGCAGTCAAGGGGTCTCGATTCGTGAAGGAAATAAGGAAATCAACATACCCGCTTACAGGATAGATGTGGTGGATACTACCGGAGCGGGAGATGCCTTTAATGGCGGATTGGCTTTTGCCTTGGCAAAGGGTATCCACCTGAGGGAGGCTTGCAAATTCGGAAATGCGGTTGCCGCATTATCGACGACCAAGCTTGGAGCGCAGACAGGAATGCCTACAGCTCAAGAGGTAGAAAAGTTTATCGGCAGTCAGGAGTAACCAGCTGCTGAAAGCTGTTCTTCTCCACTCGTTGCAATCGCTTACTACAATTATTCAGGAGGAATACAACCATGACCCAAACACCAAGACCTATAATTATTGACACAGACCCTGGAATTGATGATGCAGTTGCGCTTGCCATAGCGCTGTATAGTGAGGGACTGGATGTCCGCTTAATTACGACGGTTGCCGGCAATGTCGGACTGGAGAAAGTAACGTTGAATGCTTTGCGCTTACTGAAATTTTTCGGCAAAAATATACCGGTAGCCCTGGGGGCCGACAGACCTCTTATCAAGGAACCGATCGATGCAAGCGATATCCATGGATCTACGGGCATGGACGGGTTTGATTTTGAAGAGCCGACGGAAAACCTGGTGCTCGAAGAGCATGCTGTGAACGCCATGTACCGCGTCATTATGGCAAGTGAAGAGCCTATGACCCTGGTGCCGATCGGTCCATTAACCAATATCGCTCTCTTGCTGAGACTGTATCCGGAAGTGAAAGGCAAGATTGCTGAAATTGTATTAATGGGCGGTTCCACAGGACGGGGAAATTCGGGCGTGATGGCTGAATTTAATATTTTAGCCGATCCGGAAGCCGCCAAAATCGTCTTCCAGAGCGGCCTGCCCCTTGTCATGGTTGGACTTGACGTTGGATTGAAGGCTCTCGTATATCCGGAAGACAGCGAACAATTGAAGGATATGAATCAGACGGGCCGGATGATTTATCAGTTATTCCAGAAATACAGAGGCGGCAGCATGAAAACAGGGCTGAAGATGTATGACAGCTGCGCGATTGCATATCTGTTGCAGCCGGAAATGTTCCAGGTTGTGGATACATTTGTTGATGTGGAATTAGGCGGTTCTTTGACGACAGGATGTACGGTAGTGGATTTGAAAGGATATTTAGGAAAAGCCAGTAATGCCAAAGTATGTGTCGATTTGGACCCCCAGATGTTCAAACTATGGTTTATGGAAAGTCTGAAAAAATGCAACTAAGCTGAAACCCTATGAACAGGAAGGAAACAACACCATGGATTCTAACATCATCATGTATGCTTCTGCTATTGTAGCGGTATCCATAGTCATTTATATGCTAATCAAGAAAATGGATATCAAAATTACCTTGTTCTTAATGGGGATCGTACTCATATTGATCAGCATGGGGATGGGAAAAGAGATTGCCATTAAAGGCTTTGAATCGACAGGATCAATCTGGTTAGATCCGCTTCAAGTCATCGTTACCCAGTTCAAACAAACTTTTGGCGCGGCGGGCTTTATTGTCCTTATATTGGGCGGATATACCGCTTATATGTCTTCCATCGGTGCGAACGAAGTAACCGTAAATGCTTTAACTAAGCCCATTGCTAAAATCAAATCCGTCTATGTTCTCGTCCCGATTGTTTTTCTGTTAGGAAACGTATTGTCTCTTGTTATTCCGAGTGCTTCAAATCTGGCCATCATATTGCTTGCTACCCTGTATCCTATTATGAGAAAAGCAGGGATGTCTGCTCTGACGGCAGGGGCTATTATAGCAACATCGGCAACCATAGTGCCGACCCCGCTAGGAAGCGACAATGTTGCCATTGCGGAGGAATTAGCCAAACATTCATTGTTCGCCGGTATGAACGTGACGGACTATGTATTTAACTATCACGCGGTGGTTTCCATACCGACTTTAATTTTTATAGCAGTCATTCATTACTTTTGGCAGAAAAGAATGGATCGCAAAGAAAACCAGCTTACAAAGACTGGTCATGAGGAGAACATCGAAGCGCCTGTCGTCGCTGAAATCACCGGAGGCAAATTATATAAAACGGTATATGCGATTCTTCCCGTCTTCCCTATTATTCTTCTGTTAGTTGTGTATGCGGTTCAACTTACTACAGGCCAATCGATCAATATGAGCGTGGAAGTGGCCGCATTAGTATCCTTGATTCTCGCTATTGTGTGTGAATTAATCCGTCACAAAGGAAATAAGAGCGTCCTGGAGAAAACGGAAGCATTCTTTAAAGGAATGGGTGGAGCTATCCCTATTGTGGCCTTGCTGGTTGCCGCATCCGTGTTCGTAACAGGGCTGAAATCAATCGGGTTGGTTGATGAGCTTCAAACATCCATGCAACAAATTCAAGGGAATGGATTAGACTTTATTCTGCCTCTCATCCTGGTCGCGCTGACTGCTCTTATCGTCATCTTGAGCGGAAGCGGTACTGCCCTGATTTTCGCTATGGTGCCTTTGATCGTACCGTTAGCAGTTGCAGCCGGCATTAATCCCATTGCCATATCCGTTCCACTCGGTCTATCAGGAAACCTCTTCCGGGCCGTTTCACCTGTAGCTGCAGTTATTCTAATCGTTGCAGGAACAGTTAAGGCAGATCCTATTGCCATTGTAAAACGAACCTCTGTCCCTATGATTGCCGGAGTCGTTTTTATGTTCGTGCTCTCTATGATTATATTTTTATAAAATTACGCCTGCAGCCAGTTATCGTTCTTTTCGATGACTGGCTTTCTAGGCAAAAACCATCATTACCTTCTTGGAACGTTCAGAGAGGATGATCTGGCTGCTCTTCATGGAGAATTCGTGATCTTCAACAAGCGGCACGTAATTTATTGGGGCAGGCCGAGCCCAAGCAGGGTCAGTGTGGGCCCCTTTGCGGAGCTGGCGGGTTATTCCTCGGTTCCAGAGGGTATACTAGTAAAATTAGACGCGGATTTCTGAGGAAATCAAGTTGACATTTACATGGAAATGGCGTATACCTAAAACTAGCTAGAAATTGAATAATCCCAATCAAATTCATTGACGAGAACGAGTACGCTAAATTCCTTGTCCCCCAGAGAGTCGGTGCTATGCTGGAAGCCGACGTTCAAGACTTAGCCGGAAATCCTCTCCGAGAAGGAAAGCTGAATGCTGTGAGTAAGCTGCCCCGGGGTCCTGCCGTTACCAAGGACGCGTATGCTGGTACGCAGTGGAGGTGCCGCGGAGTCACACGATGGTGATTCTGACGGAACAAGGGTGGTAGCGCGAGATACAATCTCGTCCCTTAGGGGACGGGATTTTTTTGTTTTTTTTCAGATAGCAGGAGCAAGTTCCAATAGAGCTTAAATAAGAGGGGATGAAGATCCATGAGACAGGTAGATGTCAAAGAAAAAGCAAGAATGCGCGAGCTGCGTGTGCACCAGCAGTGGAAAGAGAACGATACGTTCCGTAAGTCGATCGAAAACCGCGAAGGAAAGCCGAATTTCGTCTTCTATGAAGGCCCTCCGACCGCTAACGGGAAGCCGCATATCGGCCACGTGCTCGGACGTGTAATCAAGGATTTTGTCGGCCGTTACAAAACGATGTCCGGTTTCCGGGTTGTCCGCAAAGCGGGCTGGGATACGCACGGGCTGCCTGTAGAGCTGGGCGTGGAGAAGCAGCTGGGGATTTCCGGCAAGCAGGAGATTGAGAAATACGGCGTTGCCAAGTTCGTGGAACAGTGCAAAAGCAGCGTGTTCGAGTATGAGAGGCAGTGGCGTGAGCTGACCGAAGGAATCGCGTACTGGACCGATATGGATAATCCTTATGTGACTTTGACGAATGATTACATTGAGAGTGTATGGCACATTCTGTCCCATATTCACGGGGAAGGCCTCTTGTACAAAGGCCACCGTGTAAGTCCGTACTGCCCGGATTGCCAGACCACTCTAAGCTCCCACGAAGTAGCGCAGGGCTATGAGGATGTCAAAGATTTGAGTGCAACGGTCAAATTCAAAAGCAAGACTGCGGATGAGTCCTTCCTGGCCTGGACGACAACGCCTTGGACGCTTCCGGCTAACATTGCGCTCGCGGTTAACCCTAAGATGGACTATGCCAGAGTCAACTACGAAGGCGAAGTATATATTGTTGCGAAGAACCTGGCTGAGAAAGTGTTCAAAGAAAATTTCGAAATCCTGTCTGTGCATAAAGGTTCCGAGTTCGTAGGAACTTCCTATCAGCCTCCTTTCGGCTACATTGCCGCAGACAAAGGACATGTGGTAGTGGATGCCGACTATGTGACGGATGCAAGCGGTACGGGGATTGTTCATATTGCTCCGGCACACGGTGAGGATGACTATCGTACGGTGAAGCAGCATGAGCTCGCTTTTGTGAACGTGGTTGACCTGGCGGGGCGTTACACGGATCAGGTGACGGATTTTGCCGGACGGTTCGTAAAGGATTGCGATATTGATATTGTCAAAAACTTGTCCGAACGCGGACTGCTGTTCTCCAAAGAACGCTATGAGCACAGCTATCCGTTCTGCTGGCGCTGCAAGTCTCCGCTTCTCTACTATGCGATGGAGAGCTGGTTCATCAAGACAACCGCTGTGAAGGATCAAATGATCGAGAACAACAGCAAGGTGGAATGGTATCCTTCCCACATCCGTGAAGGACGCTTCGGGAAGTTCCTGGAGGATCTCGTCGATTGGAACATCAGCCGGAACCGTTACTGGGGTACGCCTCTGAACGTATGGCTCTGCCAGGAGCCGGGCTGTGATTGTCAGTATTCGCCGGGAAGCTTCGCCGATCTGCAGGCTAAAGCAGTTGATCCGGTGAGTGACGATCTGGAGCTGCATAAGCCGTTCGTCGATGACGTTAAGCTGCGCTGTACATGCGGCGGCGTAATGGAAAGAACGCCGGAAGTGATCGACGTCTGGTTCGACAGCGGCTCGATGCCGTTCGCGCAGATGCACTATCCGTTCGGCGACAAGCAGCAGTTCGAGGATCAGTACCCGGCAGATATGATCTGCGAAGGTGTTGACCAGACACGCGGCTGGTTCTTCAGCCTGCTTGCGGTATCGACGCTGTTTAAGGGCAAAGCGCCTTATAAAGCGGTGATTTCGACAGGCCACGTGCTGGATGAGAACGGGCAGAAAATGTCCAAGAGCAAGGGCAACGTTATCGATCCTTGGGAAATCATCGAGGAATTCGGCACCGATGCGTTCCGCTGGGCGCTCCTGTCGGATAGCGCGCCTTGGAACAGCAAGCGCTTCTCGAAAGGGATCGTCGCGGAGGCGAAATCCAAGCTGGTCGATACGCTGAATAACGTGCATGCGTTCTACGTGCTGTATGCCGGAATCGACGGTTACCAGCATGAGGATCATGCACAGCAGGTATCGGAGAACGAGCTGGACCGCTGGATTCTATCGCGACTGAACAGCGTGCTGAAGAATGTGATTAAGGGCCTCGAAGTCAACGACTTCCTTAATGCGGCGAAGCAAATGGAGCTGTTCGTCGATGAGCTGAGCAACTGGTACATCCGCCGTTCACGCGACCGCTTCTGGGGCAGCGAAATGACGATGGATAAAGTGTCGGCTTACCAGACGCTGCATGAGGTGCTCGTGACACTGTCGCGTATGGTCGCGCCTTACACTCCGCTGATTGCCGATGATATTTACATGAACCTGACCGGAGACGGCAGCGTGCATCTGGCTGATTATCCGCAGGTGAATGAGGCGGCAATTGACGCCGGGCTTGAGAAGGAAATGGATACCGCCCGTAAGATCGTAGAGCTGGCGCGCAGCGTCCGCAATGAAACGGCGATCAAGACCCGTCAGCCTTTGTCGGAGCTGATCGTATCCTTGAGCGGGGATTTCGATCTGAGCCGTTTTGAATCCATCATCAAGGATGAAATCAACGTGAAGGAAATCCGCGTGGAGCAGAGCGACAGCCGCTACGTCCAGTTCAGCCTGAAGCTGAACCTGAAGGTCGCGGGCAAGAAGTTCGGCAAGCTCGTCGGGCCGATCCAGGGCCACCTGAAGCAGATGTCGCCAGAGGAGAGCAAGGCCGTCGTGGATAGCGGCTCCCTGGACCTGACGCTGGACGGCGAGGCGGTTCAGATCGCGCTGGATGAGCTGCTGGTCGAGAAGCACGCGAAGGAAGGATTCGCTTCCATGTCCGGCTACCAGATGACCGTTGCGCTGAACACGGAAATCACCCGTGAGCTGGAGCAGGAAGGTCTTGTCCGCGAGATCGTCCGTGCGATCCAGGATTACCGCAAGAAGCTGGAGCTTCCGATCGAGAAGCGTGTTAATCTGGTGCTGAATGTGGATGCGGAGCTGAAAGCAGCCCTGGAAGCATTCGATCATGTACTGCGTGACAACGTGCTGGTCAACGAAGTAGCTTATACCGAGGAAGCCGGCATGGAGACATTCTCGTTCGGCAGCAAGTCGTTCGGAATGCGGATTGAATAGGAACTGAATAAACAGGCTGTATCCTTAGGGGTGCAGCCTTTTTTGTATAGAATAGGGTAAGTGCTAGCAATGTCTGAAGAGAGATAGAGGCTGCTTGAAATGAAAAAATATTATTCGGTTGAAAATATGGTATATTTTGCAAGAATGATTTGTATGATGCGTAGGGAGTTTTGTTGAT
Source organism: Paenibacillus lutrae (assembly GCF_009757775.1). GTDB lineage: Bacteria > Bacillota > Bacilli > Paenibacillales > NBRC-103111 > Paenibacillus_F > Paenibacillus_F lutrae. The sequence goes on along the minus strand of NZ_RHLK01000004.1, from coordinate 243,614 downwards.
AATTTTAGAAAGAACAAGATATTGTAAGGATGACCGGATTGATATGAAGTAAGTGATAAAGCTGATAAGGTTTGAAGATTATAAAATTAGTCGTCGAGGAGCAATTGCAGTGAATTTAACGAAATTATGTTATCTTCTGCTTTTTATTTTACTAATTGGTTGCACAAGCCAAAAGGAAGTTATTAAACAATTAAAATCGAAATCGTCTGATACTTATACCCTGCATGTCTTTAAAGAAGACAGTGGGGCTGATGAATTAGATAAAGAAGTAAACAGGATATGGAATAAAAATATTAAGAAAATTGAATCCGTTCAATTCTATGACAACTTTCAAAAACGTAATAAAGAGATGATTAAGGCTCTGGATATTGCGGATTTCCCCACTTTTGTTGTTGTGGATGATGCAAAGATTGTATTAAAAACAACGGACCTTAATGATGTAAATAAAATATGGAGTGAATAATCATACGCTTGTTATAAACTATGAAGCATCTTTCCCTTCCGCTATTTAACCGATATACTAATAGTCATATCCAGAACTTAGATAAACGGATGGAGGAGAAATCATGAAAAGTATTGCGGTTTTCTGCGGATCAAGTAACGGGGCTTCGGCCGTGTACAAAGAAGGGGCGGCTGCGCTCGGCAAGGAGCTGGCAAAGCGCGGGATTACGCTCGTTTATGGCGGAGCCAGTGTAGGTCTTATGGGTGCTGTGGCGGATGCCGTTCTGGCAGAGGGCGGCAAGGTAATCGGCGTGATCCCTCAAATGCTGCAGACGCGCGAAATTGCGCATACGAACTTAACCGAGCTAATCGTGGTAGAATCCATGCATGAACGCAAGGCGAAGATGGAACAGCTGTCGGACGGGTTCCTGGCTCTGCCCGGAGGTCCCGGCACACTGGAAGAATTCGTTGAAATTTACACATGGGCGCAGCTTGGACTGCACCGGAAGCCATTCGGGCTGCTTAACATCCAGGATTACTACGAGCCGCTCGTGAAGTTTTTCGATCATATGACGAATGAACAATTTCTGCAGGAGAAATACCGTTCTATGGTGCTTGTGGACTCCAATCCATCGGCGCTGCTGGACAAATTCGGTTCCTATGAACCGCCTGCCGTAAAAACTTACATTAAGGAAGACCAGACATAAAACCGCGATTATGCGGTGCTGGTCTTCTTCGTACCATCCGATTCGCATAGCCCTATTTCTTACGTAGCTAAATAAAAAAGGAGTGAACCCGCTGGCATGTTTGCCGGGGCTCACTCCTTTTGAGTTTATACAGATGCAGCTTGCGAGGCAGCTCAAATTCTTCGGAGAGGTTGCGAAGAAGAACTATACGGCTGTCCCTTGCTGAAGTAACTTTACTGTTCCTGTAACGGTGCAGATAGGGCCAGTCTGTCCGCTGGAGCATGCTGTTCTTTGAAGCCTGAGGCTCTTGAGAAGCATCGATCCCGCTGGCCCGCTCTAGTTCTTGATCGGCAAGCTATACGCGCCGAATGCTTTGTCGAGCAGGGCTGCGGCTTCCTGGCGAAGCAGCGGCTGCCTGGAACGGAAGTCGGCAGAACCGTCTGCGCCGACTTTCGTGTCCGGATCGGCGATTCCTTGCGAGAGGAGCGCGGAGATTCTGGCTGCGGCCCATTCATCCGTCGGACCCGTTAACCGGACCTCAGATGCAGGTTTGGCCTGCTTGAGGTTCTGAATCATGGCCGCCGCCATTTGCCGGGTGATCACTTCGGATGATTCGAATCCGGGAATATCGGCCATCATTTGTTTCTTGTTGTTCTCACTCTGGCCGGGGAAGATGTACCAGCCATGAGCTTGAATAAGCAGGTCCGCGAATTCTCCTTGGGTCAGGGTTCTTGCGGGCTCGAACAGATTGTCTCGTGCTGCCCCCATAATAGTAAGTGCATTCAGATGGTCAATATGAAGCTTGTACGGACTGTCAGCCGGTACATCGGCAAAGGCTGGTTTCATCTCCACTTTCTGAGAATGTCCGACCACATTGATCCCCTTCTTGCTTGTGTAGTAAAAGTACTTGATGCTGCCGGCTGCATCTTTCTGGAAAGCCAGTTTCTCGCCGGCCTCGTCATCGAACAGGGTCGGGGTAATCATCCGGAGCGTATGCTTGCCGGTGCTTCCGTCATCCATGATGAGTTTTCCATCCTGGTAGGTAAACTGGGTTCTTAAACCATAAGCGCGTGTATTCTGGTACAAGCCCAAGTATTTCTGCGCGTCTTGCGCGGTCAGATCTTGATAGGCAGGTGCCGGCTTTTTCACAGGTTCGGGGAAGTAGTGGTCCATGAACGCTTCATAGAAACCGACACTCATTTGGGTATCGCTGTTGTAAGACATATAGAAGGCCGTGTTCTGTTCCGGGATCAGAACCATCAGGGAAGAGTGGCCCGGCATATTGCCGCCTTTAAGAACAACATGCTGCCCATTCATCAATTCTTTGTAATAGCCTTCAAAACCAACTGTAGCAATCGGAATGGTTTTGCCGGCATCGGCAAAGGCCGAATAAGTGTGCATCGGCTCCATGCTCTTGGCACTGACAATCTGCTTGTCCCCGAATTTGCCTCTGCCCAGCTGCATGACCAGGTAGTTCGCCATATCGGTTCCGGTAGAAAGGATACTGCCTTGAGGGCCGTCGGTCGGCGCATGTCCAAAAGCCGGCTGAAGTTCACCTGTAGGGGAGTAATGCTGCGCCATTCTAGACTTAAGCTCAGGCGTATAGCGGACACTGGTTGATTTCATGCCGAGCGGCTCAAACACTTTGGTCTTCATATACTCATCAAAACGCATTCCGCTCACGTTCTCTACGGCTAAACCCGCCAGCAGAAATCCGAAGTTGTCATACGTATAAGCTTCGCCCGGCGGCCGGACGACTGTCGGCATGTGCCCGGCGATGAACGACTTCATCGGGATGTCCTGGCCGATATAATCCGGCGAGATGAAGGTGGTGATATCCGGTTTGTCCACCCCGCTCGTATAATTCAGCATCTCGAACAAAGTAAGCGGTTTGCCCGTTGTGTTCGGCACTTTCAATCCGCCTAGGTATTCATTGACATCTCTGTTCAGATCCAGTTTTCCCTCGTCGACCATCTGCATCACAGCGAGCGCCGTGAAAGTCTTGGATACGGAAGCGATCTGGAACACCGTGTCTGGATCGACTGGAATCTTCTTCTCTTTATCCGCGTAACCGTATCCCTTGTTGACCAGCACTTTGCCATCTTTAACGACGACGAAATTCGATCCGGCCACATTATCTTTCTTCATCATTTCCGCAAAAAGAGGATCGGCGAACGCTTCGACTTCTTTACCGTCTTGCGGTCCGTTCATTTTATCCGGATCTGCCGGCTGAGACACTTCCGGTTTAACCGGTGCAGGTGTACAAGCTGTAATTGCAGTGGAGGCAGCTAATAGGGCAGCTAGACTCAGGTTGCGTATCCTTGTATTCATCGTGGGGTTCTCCTTTAACTGCTCGTAGTTTTCTGGCCGTTTTCTTGTGCAGGATCATCATTTGATTCACAAAGAGCCGTTTCCTCCTTTACGTGTGCTCTCATCGTGTATCACCCCCAAAGTATCTCAATGAGGCTGTCACAGCGGCAAGTTAGCTTTCGTCACCAGTATGGGGGCCCCCGGACGGAACGGGAATTTGCAGCCTGATACATGATGAATCGTAAAGAAGGCATGACACTTGTCTTGATGGCATGTCACGAAGTGCGGATCACACATGGGAGGTCTATTTTCGCATGAAATCGGTACCGGAAATCACTGCACGTGTCATATGACACTTTGACACTAGTCTTGTTGACAACAGGAGAGATAAGATACAGGCAGCAGAAGAGAGGGGAAGGAGACTTTCATACATGCGGGATAACTTCAGACACAGGGCAAACATGCAGCTTACTTGCTGGGAGATTGAAATACGAAGTTATCAGGGAAGGTATCGAAGAGAGTAGGAAATAGAAGAAAGGGAGCGGAGCTTTATGGAAAGAAGATTACTTAAGCACGTACAAAACTTTTGGTTTTTGTTGCTTACTTTTGGAACAGGTTTTTTTTACTTTTGCTTTTATATGGTCAGTCTGACGTTCGGTTTGTCTCTGTCTTTTACGCTGATCGGCATTCCGCTGCTCAAGAACATCATGCGCACAACACAGACTTTTACGCAATATGAACGAATTCAGACGAAACTCTATACGGATATTTCAATTGAATCGTACCCGGGAAAAGCATTAGCGGAAGGAAGCGTATGGCTGCAGGCCAAAGAGGAACTGCTCGATCCGGTTAACTGGAAAGCGATTCAGTGGCTCATGCTGAAATTTCTGCTCGGTCTGGTCTGCTTCCTCGGGGCATTCGTTCTGTACATTTCACCGCTGATTATGATCGCGGCACCATTGCTGCTTCACTTTGTGGATATGTATATCGTGGTTCCAATCGATACGCTGTTTAAATCTCTGGTTGTGATGGTGATTGGATTTATTTGCGTGTTCGCAGGCGGGAAGCTGGGGAGTCTTCTGGTCGTGCTGGCAGGCGGTTATACCCGTGACATGTTTCGGGCTCTTAACCAAACGAACAGGAAGAAGCACTAGGAGGTCTTCACCCCCTTAAACCATATACGTTATGTGGAGGTCTGGTCTATAATAGCGTAGGAACATATGGAAGAAAGAGCAGGAGATGAGCGATTTGTTTGATGTTATAAAAAAATGGTTCTGGTATGACTGGCTGCTGCTTCTAATTCGGCTTCTCAGCTGTGTATCCCTCCTACTCACGGAGATCCAGGTTCGTAATGAATTAACGCTCCCGTTAGCTATCGTACTTTTCTGGCAGATCGCCGCTTTTTCTATTCCGTGGCTGGCACTGCTTCTCAATTATAAATCTTATCTTATTACCGAAATGATTCTATTCGGCGGGATAGTCCTATATCTGGTCACCCTGTTTCCCCAAGCCTATTTGACGTATATTGTCCCCGCATTTTTGATCGCAGCCAATAGTGCAGGCAAATCCTATAAGTGGACGGCCCCCATCACTGTAATCGGCTTTCCGGTGCTCATCCTGCTCTTCTCTCAGATAGACAAAGGCGGGGTCATTTTCATCAATTACGGGCTGGCTTATACGCTCGGATTTGCTTTTCACCTGCTTGTGGTCAACCACCGGCAGAATGAGATTATCCGGGACCAGAATTACATCATGAAGCAGTATATGTCCCAAATTGAGCGGATTACGCTGCTGGAAGAGCGCAACCGGTTATCCAAGGATCTTCATGATACGATGGGACATTCTTATACGACGATTATTATGGGGCTGGAGACATTGAAACCGGAGCTGGCTACTGAGGCCGGGCAAGAAAAACTCGGCTCCCTGCTCCAGGTGGCGCGTAAAAGCATGAACAATGTGCGAAGTTATCTGCACGGGATAGAATCCGACCAAGAGAGCCTTCCGCTGGTCGAGTCTCTCAAGCAGCTCACTGAAGACTTTGAAGAGAATGCGAGAGTGAAAGTCGGGTTCCGCACGTATGGGGAGGATCATCCTTTGCCGAAGCAGGCGCAGATGGCTTTCTACCGCTGCTTGCAGGAATCGCTAACGAACGCTGTACGGCATGGCGGTTCGACGGAAATAGACGTATCGCTGCAATTCGAGGACCGGCAGACCCGGCTTGAAATACGCGACAACGGACGGGGGGCAGACCGTCTGCAGGACGGTTTCGGCCTCAAGGCGATGAAGGAAAGGGCGTTCAACCTGCAGGGGCAGGTCTCGGTTTACTCCGGTTCTGATGAGGGAACGGTAGTCATGTGTACGCTGCCCAGACAAGTGGAGCAGCCTGAAGAGGTCATCCGCCTGCTGCTTGCAGACGACCAGCCGTTCATCCGCGAGAGTCTCCGGACTATTCTTGAAGAGCACAAGGATCTGCAGGTAGCGGGCCTCGCGGCAGACGGCCAAGAGGCCGTGGAAATGTGCGGCACTCTGGAGCCGGATCTGGTGGTGATGGATCTGGATATGCCGAATATGGACGGATTGTCCGCGACACAGGCTATCAAGTGCAAGTGGCCGCACATCCGCATTGTGATTCTGACGACTTTCCAGGACGTGGAAAGGGCTATGGAAGTTCTGCGGAGCGGGGCTGACGGGTATTTGCTCAAGTCGATCGAGCCGCGCGAACTTGCCGAAACGATCCGCCTCGTCCACAGGGGCGGGACGATGATCGCTCAGGACATCTCCTCTAAATTGTTTGAGGAGGCGGATCTTCCTGCGGCCGCTCTGCACAAGGAGCCGGCTGCCGCAGAGGAGAGGCCGACGGAACAGAGGGAAGCCGAGAACGAGTACGGCCTGACACCGCGGGAGATTGAGATTCTGCAATTCCTCTCCCGCGGGCTGCGGTATAAAACCATTGCGGCCAAATTGTATCTGTCCGATGGCACGGTGCGTAACTATGCTTCAGCCGTGTATGCGAAGCTTGATGTGCGCAACCGCGAAGAAGCGGTGCAAAAGGCTGCAGAAGCAGGCCTTTTGTAGATTCGGTTGTCCGTCATGCATGTGCCGGGATGCCGGATCGCCCGCTGCGGGTGTTCCGGTCGCCCGATCACAGCTAGACAACAAACGATAAAGAGACCAAGGGAACGCAGCGTTCCCTTGGTCTCTTTTTATCATTTGTTGTCTTAGAATCGTATTGCCACTGTTTCAATAAGCGCCGGATGAGTAAGTAAGTTCATAGCTGTGGGTATAGATTTCAATCAGTATACCGAAAGGATCCTCGCAGTAGACCATCTTAAAAGGCTTCTCCCCCGGGTAATATTCCCGGATCGGCATGCGCTGCTTGCCGCCGTGCTCGATGATTTTCTTAACCAGCTCTTCTATATCCGGGTCTTGTACTGCAAAATGAAAGGTACCCGTTTTCCAAAATTCAAAGTTATCCCCGGGTTGTTCATGGTTTGGGAATTGAAAGATTTCAATTCCCACTTTATCCACTGTGGATAAGTGAGCGATCTTAAAACTTCCCCAGCCGGGACCGAACACATCCGTACACATTATGCCTACGGGACTATCATCTTCTTCTATAACAGAAGGCTGCATAATTACGTACCAGCCGAGGACATCCGTATAGAATTGGACAGCCCGGTCGATGTCGGGTACAGAAAGTCCTATATGAGAAAAGGAACGCGGATAAACGGGGCGATTCATGAGTGTTTCCTCCTTATGTTTGTTAGTATTACGGATTGTTCCGGCTAAGACAGTGGGTAGGAAGAAGGTACTTGCAAGTAACGGGGCACGGTTCAGGAGCCGGGAATTTTAAGGAGTATAACCAACGTGTCGAAAATAGGATTTCTTATAGGGGCATCAAATATGCGTGAATGAGAATCATTCCATGTCCTTCCAAAGAAAGTATCGGCGGACTTGCCAAATGACGGATCAGCAGTGGTATACTGATCAATACAATGAAGATTGAACTTGAACAAAAAGTGGGTTGTAAACATGGAGAACGAGAAGCAGCGACTAAGTATTGAGGCGGCAAGACTTTACTATCTGTCGGATTACAGCCAGATGCAGATTGCAACAAGGCTTGGCGTATCTCGTCCGACAGTGTCCCGGCTGCTGCAGCATGCCAAGGAACAGGGCTATGTGCGGATCAATATCGTAGATCCTCTGCAGGATTTGGATGCTCTTGGCGATCAGGTGAAAGCCAAATATAACCTGGATACCGTGCTGGTGTGTTATTCGCCCCTGGATGAATACCAGGAAATCACGAAACAGATCAGCAAGAAAGCAGCCGATTATTTGCACGAGACGATCCAGGACGCCGATATTATCGGAGTTACCTGGGGCAAAACGATGTATGCGATCGCGCGTGAGCTTCAGCACAAGCAGGTCAGAGGTGTTGAGGTCGTCCAACTAAAAGGGGGCGTAAGCCATTCCCACGTGAATACTTATGCGGCCGAAACAGTTAATCTGTTCGCGGAAGCTTACCATACGATTGCCCGTTATTTGCCTCTGCCTGTTATTTTCGACAGCAATGCCCTGAAGAAGATGGTGGAGGAAGACCGGCATATTCAGCGCATTATCCAACTTGGCAAGCAAGCGAATATCGCGGTGTTTACTGTAGGTACGGTAAAAGACGATGCGCTCCTGTTCCGGCTGGGATACTTCACTCCCCAGGAGCAGAAGCTGCTTCAGAGCAGCGGCGCCGGCGATATCTGTTCCCGTTTCTTCGATGAGAACGGGAATATTTGCAGCGAGGAAATCAACAATCGTACCGTGGGGATTGACCTTGCCGATCTGCGTAACAAAGAAAAAGCGATTCTCGTTGCGGGAGGCCAGCGGAAGATCGAGGCGATCCGCGCGGCTCTCATCGGCCGCTATGCGAACATTCTGGTGACGGATCAGTTCACCGCTCAAGCGCTGCTGGGGTGAAATGCGCAGGTCTCTGGTATGCTTGAGCCTCAAGCCTCAAACCTCAAGCACGCAAGCCGCAAGCACGCAAGCAGCAAGTACGCAAGCACGCAAGCACGCAAGCACGCAAGCACGCAAGCACGCAAACCAAGCCGTCACGAGCGGCAATTCATCATGAGAGTCACGAATCAGCACCAAGCCGGGATTAAACAAATACCCTCCAGATGTGGAACATGGGATGGCCAGCCGTAACGGTCATCCTCTTCTTTTCACAGCTGCAGGGTATTTTTTTGCTTGAGGAAGAGAAGATGGAGCAGAGTGCGGGCTTTTTTTCATAGAATGCTAAAAAGGGTAAGGAAGAGGAATGTTGACAAAAAGGCTCTGCGACCAAGCCCTCATCGGGTTAATGCGGCTTAAAGGCTCCGCTAATGATGAGGGAGCGAAGGGCCGTTTTTGTGTATGAACAAATTTTCAATGATGGTTTTACATATGTTCATGTCTGTGCTATCATAGATTATGTAACCAATAACTAATTGAATGAAAGAGTAACATCTTACAGAAGATATAAATAGAAGGAGTTGTTGAATGTGAATATAGCCGCAATGATTGACCACACGCTCCTGAAGGCGGATGCGACCCGGGAAGAGGTTGCCAAACTGACAGAAGAAGCGAAGAAATATGGTTTTGCCTCTGTATGTGTGAACCCGACATGGGTGGCTTTTTCGGCGGACCAGTTGAAGGGCACGGAAGTTAAAGTATGTACGGTAATCGGATTCCCTCTGGGCGCCACTACTTCTGCTGTAAAAGCCTTTGAAACACAGGATGCAATTGCAAACGGCGCGACCGAAGTCGATATGGTCATCAACATAGGCGCATTGAAAGCGAAAGACAACGAGCTGGTAGAGAAGGATATCCGTGCAGTCGTTGAGGCGGCTAAAGGCAAAGCGCTGGTGAAAGTCATTATTGAAACCTGCCTGCTTACGGATGAGGAAAAAGTACGCGCATGTGAACTGGCTGTCCAGGCGGGCGCTGATTTTGTTAAAACATCCACAGGCTTCTCCACAGGCGGAGCTACACGCGAAGATATCGCGCTGATGCGTAAAACGGTCGGTGCAGGCGTGGGAGTTAAAGCATCCGGCGGTGTGCGCAGCCTGGAAGATATGAACGGCATGATCGAAGCGGGAGCAAGCCGTATCGGCGCAAGCTCGGGTGTTAAGATCATGGAAGGCGGCACGTCTACTTCTTCTTACTAAAGGGAGGACTGAATCATGAAGGATCAACTGATTCAAGAAGCGATTGAAGCCCGCAAACAGGCGTACGTTCCATACTCCGGTTTTCAAGTCGGGGCTGCCGTGCGGACAGGCGGCAAGATCTACCGGGGATGCAACATTGAGAACGCATCCTACGGGTTAACCAACTGCGCGGAGCGGACGGCCATCTTCAAAGCGGTTTCTGAAGGAGACCGCAAGATCGAAGCCATCGCGGTCGTGGCCGATACCGAAGGTCCGGTATCTCCATGCGGCGCTTGCCGACAGGTACTATCGGAATTTTGCGATAGCGATACGGTTATTTATCTCACGAATCTTCACGGACATACGGAAGAATGGACGATGGAGAGGTTATTGCCGGGAGCTTTCCAGGCACAAGATATGGATCACCAGAACGAGAGTTAATCTTGTTCTTGGACAACCGGATATGCCCTTCTTCACCTGGTTTGTAAGCGCTATAGAAAAGTGACATACCTCACAGCACCCAGCCGCTTACACCATACACAAGCTCACCAATGGGGGAAGCACAAATGAAATTTCTAATCGCAATCTTGGGCGTACTTGTTATCTTCGGTCTCACATACGCAGCCAGCAACAACAAGAAAGAAATCCGTTACCGGCCTTTGTTTGTGATGATCGTCCTTCAAGTTCTGCTGGCGTTTGCTCTCTTGAACACGGGTATTGGCGAATTTTTAGTAAAAGGCTTTGCAGGCGTCTTTGAAACATTGCTAGGCTATGCGGCGGAAGGGATTAACTTCGTATTCGGCGGTATTGCAAATGAAGGCGCAGGTCCGTTCTTCCTGAACGTGCTGCTGCCGATTGTGTTCATCTCTGCGCTGATCGGTATCCTGCAGTATACGAGAATTTTGCCGTTCGTGATTAAATATATTGGTCTTGTCCTCAGTAAAATTAACGGAATGGGCAAGCTGGAGTCATACAATGCTGTCGCTTCCGCGGTTCTCGGGCAATCCGAAGTGTTCATTTCGGTAAAAAAGCAGATCGGTCTGCTTCCGAAGCATCGCATGTATACGCTGTGCGCATCTGCCATGTCGACGGTGTCGATGTCCATTGTAGGTGCCTACATGACCATGATCGAACCGAAATATGTCGTTACCGCCCTGGTGCTGAACTTGTTCGGAGGTTTCATCATCGCTTCGATTCTGAATCCTTACAAGGTATCGCCGGAAGAAGATATTCTGGAAGTACAGGAAGAGGAGAAGCAGTCTTTCTTCGAAATGCTGGGGGAGTATATCCTCGACGGATTTAAAGTCGCGATTGTAGTAGCTGCGATGCTGATCGGTTTCGTCGCCGCCATCGCCATGGTGAACGGGATTTTCAGCGGAATCTTCGGAATTTCGTTCCAGGAGATGCTGGGGTATCTGTTCGCGCCGATCGCATTCGTTATGGGTGTACCGTGGAAAGAAGCAGTCGATGCGGGAAGCATCATGGCAACCAAACTGGTCTCCAACGAGTTTGTGGCAATGCTGGATCTGGGCAAAATGACCGACTTGTCCGGACGCACCGTCGGAATCGTATCGGTATTCCTCGTATCTTTTGCGAACTTCTCTTCCATCGGTATTATTGCCGGAGCTGTTAAAGGACTGCATGAGAAACAGGGTAATGTTGTAGCACGCTTTGGTCTTAGGCTGCTCTTCGGTGCTACAATGGTGAGTGTACTGTCGGCAACGATTGCCGGATTGTTTCTATAATTGTTCCTTTAAAGAGACGAGAATGGAAAGGATGCATACAACATGGACGCGTTTAAAAGAATTCACCTGATTGTAATGGACTCCGTAGGAATTGGCGAGGCACCCGATGCAGCCGAATTCGATGATGTGGGTTCCGACACCCTCGGTCATATCGCCCGCGAAATGGGTGGTCTGCACATGCCGAATATGGCCAAGCTGGGCTTGTCCAACATCCGCGAGATTGAGGGTGTACCTGCTGCACAAAAGCCTCTATCTTACTACACGAAGATGCAGGAAGCTTCAAGCGGCAAGGATACGATGACCGGCCACTGGGAGATCATGGGCCTGAACATCGCCACACCCTTCCGCGTGTTCGAGAACGGCTTCCCGGATGAGCTGATTCAGCGGATCGAGGAGAAGACCGGCCGCAAAGTCATCGGCAATAAGGCTGCCAGCGGAACGGAAATCATCGAGGAGCTCGGTGACGAGCATGTGAAGACAGGCGCGCTGATCGTTTACACGTCTGCGGACTCGGTTCTTCAAATCGCGGCCCATGAAGAAGTGGTTCCTTTGCAAGAACTCTATGAAATCTGTGAGTTCTGCCGTGAAATTACGTTGGATGACCCGTACATGCTTGGCCGGATTATTGCCCGTCCATTCGTAGGAGAGAGCGGTCATTATACCCGGACCTCCAACCGTCATGACTATGCGCTTAAGCCTTTCGGCCGCACGACGATGAATGAGTTGCAGGATAAAGGCTTTGATGTCATCGCATTGGGTAAAATCTCCGACATCTACGATGGCGAGGGAGTTACCAAGGCAGTCAGAACGGTATCCAATATGGACGGTATGGACAAACTGATTGCTGCGATGGATGAGTCTTTCACAGGGCTGAGCTTCGTGAATCTGGTTGATTTCGATGCCCTGTACGGACACCGCCGCGATCCCAAGGGATACGGGCAGGCGCTGGAGGAATACGATGCGCGGCTGCCGGAAGTTTTCGCGAAGATGAAGGATGACGATCTTCTGATCGTTACGGCGGATCACGGGAATGACCCGACCTATAAGGGGACGGACCACACGCGCGAGTATGTGCCTCTGCTGGTTTACTCGCCGCGCTTCACAAACGGCGGTAAAGAACTGCCTCTGCTTAAGACATTCGCGGATATCGGCGCTACCGTTGCAGAGAACTTCGGCGTTCAAATGCCGGAACACGGAACGAGCTTTTTGAGCGCTTTAAAATAAACCCTACCGGAGGTATTTGTTCATGAGCACACACATTGGAGCTGGCAAAGGCGAGATTGCGGAAACGATACTACTGCCGGGAGATCCGCTCCGGGCGAAATATATTGCGGAAACGTACTTGCAGGACGTGACCTGCTATAACGAAGTGCGCGGCATGCTCGGTTTCACCGGAACTTATAAGGGCAAACGTGTATCCGTTCAAGGAACGGGAATGGGCATTCCTTCGATTGGGATCTATGTCAATGAACTGATTCAGGAGTACGGGGTCAAGAACCTGATGCGCGTAGGAACATGCGGTTCCATGCAGAAGGACGTTCATATCCGTGATGTGATTCTGGCGCAGGCGGCCTGCACGGATTCGGCTATGAACCGTCACATTTTCAGAGAGTATAATTATTCTCCGATTGCAAGCTTCTCGCTGCTGAAGAAAGCCTATGATCTCGGTGCCGAGAAAGGCTTAAACATGCATGTGGGCAACGTGTTCACTTCGGATGTATTCTACCGTGAAGACAAGTCCGTCGTGCAGAAGCTGATGGATTACGGCGTGCTTGGAATCGAGATGGAATCCACGGCACTCTACACAATTGCGGCTCAATATGGTGTGAATGCTTTGACAATCCTGACGGTAAGTGACCATCTGATCACAGGAGAAGAAACCACTTCGGAAGAACGCCAGACAACGTTTAACGATATGATGGAAGTGGCTCTGGAGACGGCTTATTCCCTGTAAATCATTGTGGCTGGAACCAGTTAGAATGACCCGAAGTGTCCCGCCTTGCGGCTGCCGGTTGAAGTTAGCGGCTGATCCGGATTTTCTTGAGACAGAGTGTCTCTTGGGAATCGGGAGGCGAGTATAGGTGATCAAGCTTATTCATGTAAAAATGTTCATTCGTTCGGGCTGTTTCTTACCGGCTTATGACCCTGGGATAGCTAAAAAAGAAAAATCCCGGCTGGAAGGTGCACCGTGCGGAAGGACACAAGCATTGACACACGAAGCGGAGTTTGGCTTACGGCGCTGCTGGCGGTGACTAAGGGTAAAGTGAGGAGAATAGACAATGAGAATGGTGGATTTGATTGCGAAGAAGCGTGACGGCAAGGAACTGACAACGGAAGAGATCAATTTCATTATTAATGGATATACCAAAGGCGACATCCCGGATTACCAGGTTAGCGCATTTGCGATGGCCATCTACTTCAAAGACATGACCGAGCGCGAGCGTGCCGATCTGACGATGGCGATGGTCAACTCCGGTGAAACCATTGACCTGTCTGCGATTGAAGGCGTCAAAGTAGACAAGCATTCCACTGGCGGTGTCGGCGATACGACGACGCTGGTGCTGGCTCCTCTGGTTGCGGCTCTGGATATTCCGGTTGCCAAAATGTCCGGACGCGGCCTTGGCCACACCGGCGGTACGATCGACAAGCTGGAAGCCATTGAAGGCTTCCACGTGGAGATCACGAAGGACGAGTTCGTGAACCTCGTCAACAAGCACAAGATCGCCGTGATCGGCCAGACGGGCAACCTGACGCCGGCCGATAAGAAGCTGTACGCTCTGCGCGATGTAACCGCGACAGTCGATGCGATTCCGCTTATTGCGAGCTCCATCATGAGCAAGAAAATCGCAGCCGGTTCCGATGCCATCGTGCTGGATGTGAAGACAGGCGCAGGCGCGTTCATGAAGACCGCCGAAGACGCCAAAGAGCTGGCCCACGCGATGGTCAGCATCGGCAACAGCGTCGGCCGCAAGACGATGGCGGTCATCTCCGACATGAGCCAGCCGCTCGGCGTTGCGATCGGGAATGCCCTCGAGGTCCAGGAGGCGATTGACACGCTCCGCGGTCAAGGGCCTAAGGACCTCGAAGAGCTCTGCCTCGCGCTCGGAAGACAGATGGTCTTCCTCGCGAAGAAAGCCGATTCGCTCGAAGAAGCGGAAGAAATGCTCAAAGAAGTGATGCGCAGCGGTAAGGCGCTGGAGAAATTCAAAGAATTCATCGCTAACCAGGGCGGGGACCCTGCTGTTGTCGACGATCCGGACAAGCTGCCGAAGGCCGCTTACCAGATCGAGCTTCCTGCCCGTGAAGACGGCATGGTAGCGGAACTGGTTGCGGATGAAATCGGCACAGCGGCCATGCTGCTTGGAGCGGGACGCGCAACGAAGGAATCCGAAATCGATCTGGCAGTCGGCCTTATGCTGAACAAGAAGATCGGCGACAAGGTCAAAGCCGGGGAGTCCCTGATGACGATCCATTCCAACCGCGAGAACGTCGATGATGTCATCGAGATGTTGTATGCCAATATCCGCATTGCGGATCATGCGGAAGCACCCGTGCTTGTGCATGATATCGTGACGGAATAGGCACTGGCAGGCTGGATTTCATATAGATAACTGCAAGCAAGGGCGTGACCGTATACCGGTTACGCCTTTGTTTTTGTTCAAACATCGATAAACAGTGAGTTCTTTTACCATAGAGGAAATATCTGTCTATTAGTAGAAGTTATTAGGAAGAAACAGTAAGAGAAACGGTTAAGTGGGGAGTGGAATTATGACGGAATACGAACGTGGTTTAGTGCTTTTCGTGCGGGAAGCCAAGCATAACGCTTATGCTTCCGGGAGTGGCAGCAAGGTGGAGCCGTCCCGGCCGGGGGCCAAGGATATACCTTACGCAAATGGAGAGTTTGCCTATCTGGATAGTTACTACGGAGAACTCAACTTTATCGGACAGGAAATAGTTTGGCGCAGCGGACAGGCGGTGTGGGGAATGAATTACCATGGGATTACGACAGACCCGGTCCCGGATTTTCCGGAATTTCTGCTTGCAGCTTTGAGAAATGCTCCCGCCGAGGCTCCATACAGAGGACCGGAGTCTTATACGGATGGCGAGTTTGAGAATTTTGAGTATACATGCAGTTGGAGCGGCGGCTTCGGTAATTTTGCCGGGCAGGAGCGTATTGCATACAAAGGGAAAGAAATTTATACGCTGAAATTCCATGGCGGCCGGGTGGATTACGCTTAAGATACATGAAGGTGCGGGAGCAGGAGCTGCCGATCCCCTTCCTGGCTGGAGTGCCGGATGCTGCCTGCGCATAGCAGGCAATCCGAACTTTTATCACGTTGATGATTGACGGTGTAAAACTTTCTCTGCGGCCCATGAACCTATAGCAAAGGACAAACCCGTCCCGGTAAAAAACAGCAGAAAACGCAGGATATCCGGCGAAAAATAATAACCCGGGTCCCAGAAAATACCGAAGTACATGAAATAGGGGACCAGCAAACCGGAGCCAATCAAGCTAAAGAGAGACAGAGTCAGGGCATCGGAAACTGCTGAAGTAAAGTCAAGGATTCTGCGGATACAGAGCAGCGTGATATAGACGGGGACGGCAATAAAGAAGTAGATGACAGCCGTCGGATCGTAGAACTCCTCCCTGTGGTTGAAGACCTCTTTATGAAAAGGCAGTTGGGCTAGTGTACCAAGCAGCTTCCCTGGAAAATAACTTGCGCTGATTACCAGGATATAAAGTAGAAATCGCATCATAGAGCCTGCACCTGCCTTTTCTAACTTAGATGAACTGGAAGAGAAGAAGCTTCTCTTGTATTTTAGCGGGGGAGTAAAATTTCCAGTAGTACTATCTTTTATAGTACGGTGTTTATTAGTTTAACAGCTGTCAAAACAATATGAGAAATTTACAGGAGATCGTGCCGTGGATATTTATGCAATCAAACTGAAGCTGGATGACGAAGATGAACTCAGGAGAGTAGAGCGGTTCGCGGGCTGCATAACGGAGGAAAAGAGAGCGAAAGCGCAGCGTTTTGTCCGTGCCGAAGACCGGATGAGGGCGATTGCTGCGGATGTACTGGCCCGGTGGAGCCTGTGCAGGAAGCTTAACGTGCCTAATGCAGAGCTCCAGTTCTCGGCGAATGCCTACGGCAAGCCCTTTTTAACCGGCGCGGCAGAGGAGTGCGGCTACAATGTTACTCATTCCGGCGAGTGGGTGGCGGTGGCGGTCGCAGACGTAGAAGTTGGAATCGACGTGGAGCAGATCAAGCCGATCGACCGGGGGATTGCGGAGCGGTTTTTCTCAAGGGGAGAGAATGAAGATCTGGGAAGGCTTCGGCCAGAGGAGCAGCTGGACTATTTCTATGACTTGTGGACGTTGAAAGAAAGCTACATTAAGGCCGTAGGCAAAGGCTTATCTATTCCGCTGGGGTCTTTCACGCTTCGCAAAAACGGGGAGAGCATCGTACTCGAACCGGAAGAAACGCATTTTTTTAAACAATATGAACTGGATGGGCCCTACAAGCTGTCGGTGTGTTCGGTCACAAGAGAATTTCCGCAGGCGATAACTTTGCTGGAGTTAGAAGATTTGAGGCTGTAACCTTTTTAGTAAAGGGCATCTGTTGATCAAATCTTTAGCAAAAATTAAGCCGGAATAGTATAGGAAATAATAAACAGGTGGTTTATGATGAATGGGCTTAATTACTTTCGTCTAAGGGGATAAATACAATGAAGAAAAAGCTCGCAGCAGCCTTGGCTGTAGCACTATTTATCGGGATTCCTCTAGGTTACGGCAATGTCGCAGAAGCAAAGGCCAAGACGTACAAGAATTGCACCGAACTTAACAAAGATTACAAAGGCGGCGTAGCCCGTTCGGCTTCCGTCAAGAACAAAGGCGGTAAAACCAAGTACAAGCCTTACGTTTCACAGGAACTTTATGACGCTAATAAGAAGAGTGATCGGGATAAAGATCTGATCGCTTGCGAGCGATAAGATAGGGGCCCTTCAGCAGAAGGGTCCTTTCTCTATTCACACCTGGTCCCCGGAAATAGTAAACTCTAGTATAGAACAGCAAGCAGAATAAAGCAGAGTATGGAGTGCGAAAGGAGCCGTTATGAATTTTTTTAAAAAATCCACCCATGAAATCCGAACCCCCTTCGAGCTTGATTTGCTTGGAAAAGCTCAGAATATGCAGCAGACCGTCCCGCCGGAGCCATGGATCTATGAAGTCATCGTACCGGCTTCGGGCGTTACCGCATGCGGCTGGGATGAGGATGAGAACCTCGTGCTGATCAGCGGCTCCGGGTACAGCATTACCCAGGCGATTACGGGAAAGAGGATACATAGAGACCGGGACTCCTCGTTAACAGACGCAGGAATGAGTAAGGATTATTTAACATTTACAGTTCCTTTGACGGGCCTGGTAATGGGTGTTTTTGGATTTGAAGCCGGGGATGGCATCTTCGGGACGGATGACGGCTGGCGGCTCGATGTTATTTATCCGTGGTGGCCGAGAGCTTCCGTTGTTCTGGATAACGTGTTCAGGCAAGGCTACCGCTATTTGGAGGATGCGGTCATGATTGACCTTAAGCGCTTGGATGGACCGGTCAAATGCGGGTTTTCCCCATCGGGCCGGCATTTTGTGGTGCTGGGTTCGGGAGGCGCACTCGTGTATTCGAGATAAAGGGGGATATCTATTCAAATCTAGCCGATTTGCTTCCAGCTTGTTCATCTTGCTGCTCATTCTGGTATCAATGGATATTTAACGAGAACAACCGGGACGCCGGAGATTATTCGGTACCCAGGTGTTCTTATTTTATAAAACCTATCCATCGCTTATATGCTGCTTATACATCACCACTCCGTGATTTAAGAGAATTGGGTACTGGGAGTATAAGCAGTAATCTTTTTGTTTGCTTAGGTGTCGCAATTCAGCGCATTTACAAAACAAGAAATTCCATAATGATAATAAAGATTCCATTTAAATTTGAAACCTTTTACATTAATTTACGTCTGAGTTATTGAAAAGGAGAGTGAAAAGGGTTCAAAAGTATATAAATGGATTAATATATATTTAATAACTTGTATTAATTCGTTAGAAAGGATGTTGAACTTTTTGAGAAAAGTAAACTTACTGAAATCAGTGGTCATTTCAAGTTTTATTTTAATTAGCTTAAATACTGTTACAAGCAATGTTTCTGCGGCTTCGTACACTTATCCTACAGCAACTTGGTATAAACCGACTGATCCTAATATCGATAAATCTTATGCTCCAGAAACGGGATCAGCTTGGTTTGTTGAGGAAGTGAATGATAGTACGGGATATAGGTATTTAAAGCCTATGATAATCTGGAAATACAATAAGGCTCAAATAAATGCAATAAATGATTATTATAACGACCGCGTTCCTGGGATAAATTGTTTTAAAGATAGGTGTTATCCTGGGATGGACATTTCTATAACGGATGATTACAATACTACAGTCAATGCCGTAAAAGCTAATTTAATCAGTAACTTACCGAATCCATATTATGATGTGGATGATGATAAAAATAATGGATATAATGACGAATCTGAGGTTTCTTCACTTAGGCCTGATTTAATGACAGCAATGCCCAAAGAATATACCTTTGCCTCTTTTTATGAAGTTGTTAATAATAATAAGCCGGTAACTTTTGAATTTAATGCAATAGAGAGTGATGATTGGTATGATGGCTCTAAGGAATTACAGACAGTTAGAGTTCAATTATTGCATTCTAGGAATTTATATAATTAAAAGAGGAGACTTAAAATGAAAACCTCAAAAATAATTTTCAGTGTCGGTATTGCTTTGACCTTAACCATTACCAGTCTAAGTGTATCGCAGAGTAGTTTTGCTGATCAATTGCCGTTCGAGCCTGTTTCCGATTATGCTCAAGTAGAAAAAACAAAACAAGGTTTTGAAAAGAGTATGAAGCAAAAAAAAGAAAGAACTGCTAAATTAAAAGACAAGGCAGACGCTAATGAAATGATATTGGCAACCTTTACTTTCTCGAAAGCATTAACAGAACAAGAGATTCAGAAATTAGTGGATAAATATGGCTTGGATCTAAAATATGTATACACGAGGTCTATAGATAGACAAGATCTTCGAGTTACGGCTCTTCATGAGGTTAGTGGTACTCAATATATTAATAAAAGATTAATTGATGACTATATCAAAAATTTTGGTGGTGAATATAAAGGGATCATTGAAGCAAATGGTTATATCAAAGCTGGAATGGTGGATAAAATTGATAAAGAAAAACTTGTTTATCTTACAGATACGGACGGCGATCCAAAGATAAAGAGTAATCCCAAAAAGAAATTTCCAGTAGGCCAGTATTGGAATTTAGAAGATAATACTATGACTCTTTCCGAGTAAATTAACTCAATTTCTCGCACTTTCACTAAAAAGAATGAGGTAATTCATGAAATTTTTAAAAATAATCATTTCATTCCTGATCATCCCCCTAGGCCTCCTTTCCCTTTTTTTGGCACACCGTTTATATTCCATAAGCGAGCCTGAAGCATTGAGAGGAAAGCCGGGACTTGTGGCATTCTTGTGGGAGTATGAGATTCCCAGTGAGCACATTATAGAGACTCTAATCGCTTTAGTGATAATCGGGGTTGTGTTGACAGTACTGGGCGTAATCCTTCTATATAAGGCTCTACGTACCAAATAAAACAAAGCGGGCACCGGATGAATTCCGGCGCCCGCTTGTTTGCTCTATTCGTCCACCATACGCTTTTTGTACACCACGACGGTCAGGATATGAACAACGATAGCCCACAGCAGAATGACCCCCAGATTCGGCCACACACCTGCCAAACCTGCGCCGGATTCCACCTGATTCGCTAATTCAACCAGTTGGATGTTCGGCATGTACTCTGCGATTTTGAGAATCGGGTACTGCTCGGTATAAGCGGTAATCAGAGAACCGAAGGAAAAGAGCAGGAAAATCGGCATAACAGCGACGGATGCTTCCATCACGTTCTTGGTTACCAGTCCGAGCAGGGTGCCCATACCGATGTAGAACACGGCTGAGAAGAGAAGCGCAAGAGAGATGAGCACAATATTGGCCGGGTTGTATTCCATCAGCAGCATTGAAGCAGCCAGGATAATGACGGTTCCAATCAGGCTGAGCAGGCTTTTGCCGCCAATGATGTCTAAAGTACTGGCAGGGGAAAGCATGAGTCCGCGCAGGGTATTCTTTTCTTTTTCCTCTGCAATAAGAGAGCACTGGATAAACGTGGCTACCAGCGTAAACGTAATATTAAACACCATAAAGTAAGAATTAACCGTCTCGATTCCCATCCGGCTGTACATTGCAGCCATGAGAAGAGGAATGAACAGCGTGGTGGAGACATACAAATTTTTGGAAATATCCTTAAAATCTTTCTGTAAAATAGCCATCGAACGCTTCCATGAAAATGTCATGCCAGTTCCCTCCCGGTTATGTCTACAAAGATGTCTCCCAATGTGGGGTTGTTCGAATATACGGATTTAACCTGGTTTGTATTCATGTAGTCGTACAGCGTCTGGGCGCCTTCCGACCCGCGCTTCACGATCACCCGACTTCCATCGTTTAATTCTACGGTGAGTGTGGCATCTCCGAATTTCTCACGCAGGTTGCGGGGGGAATCCATGAGTTGAATCGACCCGTTGTTCAGAAAAGCGACCCGGTCACACAGCGTCTCCGCTTCATTCATGTCGTGTGTCGTTAAGAAGATCGTCGTTCCACCGGCTTTCAGACGAGCGAGCCCTTCATAGACATGCTTGGTGTTCACGGGGTCCAGCGCCGAGGTTGGCTCGTCCAGGAACAAGAGCTCCGGTTCATGAAGGAAAGCACGGGCCAGGGTCACCCGCTGCAGCATTCCCTTGGATAGCTTGGCCACGGTTTTCTTCCGTTCGGAAGCCAAATTCACCATCTCCAGCACCTCGCCGATCCGTCGGACCGGAACATCGTACAGGTCGCAATAGAGCTTCAAGTTGTCTTCAATGTTCAAGCGGGTATACAGGGAACTGTTATCGGTGAGCACGCCGATTTTCTTGCGGTACAATTCTTCTTTTAATTTTGTAGTGGGAACTCCGAACACACAAGCGCTACCCGATGTCGCATGGAGTTGTGCCGTTAATATTTTAATGGTTGTGGTTTTACCCGATCCGCTCGGACCCAGGAACCCAAAAGTTTCCCCCTTCCGTACATGGAAGGATACGTCCCGGAGGGCCGGAGAATTTGAAAATAATTTGCCTAGCGATTTGACTTCGATGATGTTTTCCATACTCGCTTGCCTCCACTCATTCGTTCGTTTTGTCGATACCCTTACTCTAAACGAACCTGGGAGAGCCCGCATTATAATGCCGGTGAAAGGAGCATACGGGTCTCTGAATGGAGCGTATTTGGAGGTGAATGGAGTGGTGAAATGAGCGGATGAAGCGGTTTTCGGGCCC
This sequence comes from Paenibacillus lutrae, assembly GCF_009757775.1. Lineage (GTDB taxonomy): Bacteria > Bacillota > Bacilli > Paenibacillales > NBRC-103111 > Paenibacillus_F > Paenibacillus_F lutrae. The sequence goes on along the minus strand of NZ_RHLK01000004.1, from coordinate 221,782 downwards.
AGTGGAGCATTTTTCAGGCTGAAAATCGCATGCCATCAACTAATTCGAGGAATAATTTCTATTTTCTTCAAGTTTAATCGGTTTAGCGCATGGCATTCATTCAGACCTCATTTGAGTCCGAGCATTTCCTTCAGTTCGGCCATTTTCGTCTTGGACAGAGGTACCGATGACTTCGCCTGGTCCTCCAGAATGAGACTGTAACTGTTCCGCGTCCAGGTCACAATTTCTTTGACCTTCTGCAGATTCACAATATAGGAACGGTGGCACCGGAAAAATCCATAAGGACGCAGCCGCTCCTCCAGTTCATTGATTTTGAACGCACTCGGATATACATCGCCCTTGATGTAAATATTCGATTGCCCTTCGCTGCTTTCGATGTAGTCAATCTCAGGGGGATCGAACAAGATGATTTTATCGTTCATCTTCGTTGGAATTTTGCCGAACCGGACGGGCTGCGAAGTAACCTCAGGTTCCGCATCATCCTCATCCTTTGCAGTTTCCGCAGCAACCGCTGCCTCATCTGGTTCGGCGGCAATTGGCCCTGCCGGATGCGTCGTCTCCGTACTCGTTACCTCCGCGGGTTTCTTAGAAGCCGCTGAGACTTCCTGCTCTACTCTTCCTTGTGTGAGAACTCCTTGTTCTTCCTCCGGGGCACTGTTTTCCGGTTTATCTGCATCTGAATCCTGGTCGTCGGCGATATCGAAGGCGTGAAGGCCTTTATGATCGAGGCGATACACTCTATTTGTAAGACTGAGAGCCGTTTCCATGTTCCCGGTCAGGACAAGAATGCTTTTGCCGCTTGCGCTGAGACTCCTGACTATTTTCTGAAAAACCATCTTCGTTTCATTGTCCACATTCTGATCCGGTTCCTCATACACATGCAGAGCCGGATTCTGAAAAAGCAGCCGGGCATACTGCACCCGTTTCTTCTCCGATACGGAGAGCTTGCTCACCCGGATCTTCGTCTTCATTTCCAGCTGTACCGTCCGCATGACTTTTTCTAATGGAAGAGGCGAATCATACAGCTTTTTGAAGAAAACCAAGTTCTCTTTCACCGTCAGCCGTTCATACATCCCGTCATCTAATAAGGAAAAGCCGATTTGGGCAAAATACCGCGCTTTATTCTTCGAAAGCTGCTGCTGATTAATATGAATCTCGCCGCTGTAGATCGCGATTTTGCCAAGGAGCATATGAAGCAGCGTGTGACGCACATTCATGCTGGAATATAGTGCTACCACATCATGCCGGCTGATTTCCAGACTAAACGCGGGAAATACGATCATATTCTCCGTATATTTTTCTAAATCCTTGATAGACAGAACAGTCACTTCATATCACCTGAGCTTCGTCATATTCACATTGTGGAGTGTAGGGGTAAGACTTTTTTTATTATACATGAGGGCGAACGCATTGTAATGGATAAGAGACGTCCTGGTGAAGATACAAAATGACTAGAATCATTCTATCTTTAGACGCAGCCGAGGGTTGGGAACATTTGTGCATCAGGTGAAATCACTGAATATGAGCTTCCGGAACCGGGCGCATCACGGTGAACGGGGATATATCGGAGTATCCCATCCCTACAGACCATGCTGAAGCACATGGCCTTGCACGGGGACCTGACGGTTTCGTATGGTTTGCGGAAGAGTGGTGCAACAGGATCGGGCGCTTAACGTTTGAGAAAAAACAGTATAATCCAAGAAAAAAGGCTCCAATCATGTTGGGACAACAGTGATTGGAGTCTTCTCTTTATTTCCGTGTATGTCCAGTTTTCACTAATATCAGAATATACCAGAGAAGTATTGCAGTCGTGATAAGCAGAGACATCACCTAAAGTCTACATTTAGTATAGAGTTTCTAGTCAAAATATTCCACGGATGTGATACGATAATAGAAAAGAATTTAGGGGGAAAAGGGTTGGAAAAGAAAGCTCTGCAAGCGTTAAACATCAAAAAAGGAATACTCATCTTTGTATCTGCCGCCTTGGTATACCTGCTCGTTACAAGTTTGCTGTCCGCTATACTGCTTCCCAATCGTATGGCGTTCGCCGATTTCGGAGATGCGCAGACTTTATATTTTATGGAGGAACAGACTGATCTGAAAGAGACGGCTCTGGTAAGTAAGTTTTTCTCCCTGAACGATGACAAATGGGTGTCAAAAACACCCGAGCGGATACTAAAGCATATGAAACCATCCTCCTTTACAAAGATTTTCTATGATTCGGACAAGGGCAGAAGCCTGTTAGTTGATGAGCAAGGCCGGGTCTTTATTGCCCAATCCAAGTCGGAGATCCGCAATAAGTCCAGCCTTCACTGGTTGTGGTGGGCTCTCGAATTCAACAAGCAGGGCATCATTTATTATAGAACGGAGCCGGATCAAGCGGTCGTTGAGCTTGTGAAAGAGATGAAAGCCAGCTTGAAGTAGAAGACCGGGGGTTTCCTTGGTATAGTAAAGTAAAGCAGGGAATGGAACATTCCAAATACACGCACCACCCGATTCCGTATAGGCTCCGTTACCAAATCGATCACGGCTTTGGCTCAGGCTACCTCATTCTGGGCAAAATCATCGAAACTGTCAGTGGTTTAACGTATGAGGATTTCCTAGACAACAGAATCTTTCAGCCTGCCGGTATGCAGAATACCGGCCTTGATTCCAGGGCGATCTTGCTTCATAAAGCAAGCGGCTATGAGTTGACTCCCCCGGGAGAGCTGCAGAATGCTTCGTACATGGACATGTCCAATGCCTACTCGGCTGGAGGACTTGTCTCTACAACTGAGGACCTGCATCTGCTTGATTCTGCGCTGGATCAAGGTGTTCTGCTCTCCAGGGGGAGGACAGCACAGATTTTTGACTTCGATGAGCAGCAGCCTTACCGGTACGGCTGGCATTTGGCCAGAACGGCCCGTAATCAAGCGTTAGCTTTCCATCACGGCGGCATTAACGGCTATACCGCTTCTTATATGAAACTGCTGGATCAGAAAGCCGCCGTCATTGTGCTGAGCAACGTATCTACTTTGCTGACTTCTACGTTAGCAGGCGTTATCGCAGAGGCTCTGGATAGCGGCAAGTAGCTTTTACCGGGAAAGGAAGATCAAGTTCCTCACAGGGGAGCTTGATCTTTTTCCTGCTAATTAGGGCTTAGGGATAGAAATAGATTCTGCATTAATGTGGGCAGATTTTCACGTCGAATACTTTGAGAAAAAATCCACAAAGTATACAAGGCGAAGGGTATATTTTGGAATAAAAATTCTTTAGTATAGAAGTATGAAAAAGATTTCATTCACAACCTTTCTTAAACCAACAAGCATAGGGGATGAATTCCATGGCAAACGTATTCGTATTGGGTGGAACAGGATTTTTAGGTTATTACACGATCAAAGAACTGCTAAACCGCGGCTACAAGGTTTCGACGTTGTCGTTGCCGCCAATGCCGGCAGAAGATCTGCTGCCTAGCGAAGTGGATTGCAAGTTAGGTGATATCAATGAGATGAGTGACGAGGAAGTCCTGGAGCTGCTAGCCGGCGTGAATGGGTTTATATATGCGGCGGGTGCCGATGAACGGATCGTTCCGGAAGCCCCGGCCATGAAATTCTTTTATGAGGCGAATGTGCGGCCGACTCAGAGATTGGCTCGTCTGGCGAGACAAGCAGGCGTGAAGAAATTCGTCCTGTTCGGCTCGTATTTCGCGCACTTCGCTGAAGTGTGGACCGATCTGCCGATGAAGGACAATCCTTATCCGCGTACGCGTCTGCTTCAAGAAGAAGTCGCTTGTATGGAAGGCGAAGGCGCGATGGACGTAACGACTCTGCGTCTGCCGTATATTTTCGGAACGATGCCGGGCCGTATGCCGCTGTGGACCATGTTCGTCGACCAGGTCAAAGGCAAGGAAATCGCGCCGGTACTGGGTGGCGGAACCGCTATGGTAACCGCGCAGCAGGTTGCCGAAGCGGCAGTCGGTGCCATGGAGCATGGGGAACACCGCGGTAAATACGCGATTAGCGGCATAAATATGAAACACAGCGAGTTTCATCAAATGATTCTGGACGAGCTCGGCCAGACCGAGACCAAGGTTGTGGTGATGCCGCTGGATCAGATGAAGCCAGCCATGGAGCAGCATGACGCAGCCACAGCGGCCGCGGGTAGAGAGCACGGCATCCACATGGGCGTCGCTGTACAGGTTCAGGACCGGGACGCTTATCTGGATCCGGCAGATACGATGCCGATTCTGAAGTACCGGGAAGACGATGTTATAGCTTCGATCGTAGAGACGCTTCGGAAGTGTGTGAAGGGTTAGGAAACCAAGGAAAGCCTGCGCTGGTGCGTGGGCTTTTTGTTTGAGTGAATACTTTATAATTCTAAAGGTTGTAAATAAAAGGATATTGGTAAACGATTATCGAATATAGAACGTTCATGGATTCTCATAGTTAAGAGAATACAAACGAAAATGATAATAGATTTTATAAATACAAAACCTATCAAACTTATTTGAACAAATAGGATGCTGCTGAGGCTTGCTTTTGAATCAATTTAAATAGAAATTTATGGAGGCGCAAGGTGAATAATAACTCAAATGATCAAATATTACTTGATGCAATTCTAGACGATTATAAGCAGACAATTACTGGTGATTTAAAGCCTTCGCAGATGTTTGAAATATTCACGGCTGACCAAATATTAAAAGAAAATAACTTATCTTTTGAAGAAATAGAAGAAGGAATTGTTGATGGGGGCTTAGATGGTGGTATTGATTCTTTTTACTTGTTTACTGACGGAGAGTTAATCGAAGATATAGATGATTTGGAAGCTATAAGAAGAAATGTTAAAGTTGAAATTTGGATAATTCAATCCAAAACAACGCGATCCTTTGAAGCTACTCCGATTGATAAAATTATTGTAACAGTCGACCAAATATTCAATTTTGAAAATTTGGAGTCTATGGAAAAAATAATAAACAATAGATTGTTCCAAAAATCACTTTTGTTTAAAGAAGTATATAAAAAAACAGCCTCAAAATTTCCTGATCTTAATATAAGGTTTTGTTATGCTTCCAGAGGTTCTACACAAAATATTCATGAGAATGTACAAGCAAAGGAAGCAATTCTCATTCAAAAAACAAAACAATATTTTAGAAATGCAAAAGTTGATTTATTTTATTATGGTATTAGTGAATTGCTCGAGCTTCATCGGAAAGAGAAACCATATACACTTACATTAAAGTTAAGTGAAAATCCTATTGTTGCAAAAGAGGGATATTTAGCATTAGTTAAACTAACAGATTATTTTGATTTTATTGTCGATGAAAAAAAAGAGTTGAGAAAATATATTTTTGATTTGAATGTAAGAGATTATCAAGGGGCAGTAGAAGTAAATAAGGACATTGAGAAAAGTTTACAGAATGATCATCAAATAAATTTTTGGGCTTTGAACAACGGAGTTACTATTCTAGCGGATAAAGGATCTGCGATAGCGAAAGATTTAACGCTTGAGAATGTTCAAATTGTAAATGGTTTACAATCATCAACATCTATATATAACTACTTGAAAGAATATGGTCTTGAGTCAGAGAATAGATCTATTTTGGTGAAAATTATTATAAAAGACGATCCAGAAGTTATTGATAAAGTAATAAAAGCTTCTAATTTTCAAACCCCAATAGCTATTTCATCATTGAAGGCCACAGATATATTTCAACGGGAGTTAGAAGAGTACTTTAAGAAGAATGATCTATTCTATGATAGAAGAAAAGGTTATTACAAAAATACAGGTAAATCACCTGATAAGATTATCAGTATACCTTTTCTTGCCCAATCAATCATATCAATAATCCATAGAGAGCCGGATTTTGCACGTGCTAGACCATCATCTCTTTTAAAAAAAGAAAGCGACTATCAAAAAGTATTTAATAAAAAGACACCTCTGCCAGTATATCTGTTTTGTGGTAAGTTGATGATGGAAATTCAATCTCTTTTAAGAAATGATTACGGAGATAAAGTAAATGCACTTAAACTAAATTTCAAGTTTCATATTGCATTTATTTATGTTGCTATAGTAATTAAAAATTCAAAATATCACCTATCAGATATTATTAAAATTATGAATCAGCCAATAAATATAGAATTATTGAATAAATCAATAAATTGGTTTCCGGAGAAAGTATATGAATTTCATGAAACATATAAAATTTCAATTGATGCAGTTGCAAAATCAGGCCAATTTAAAGAATTTTTAGAACAGAGTATCAATATCGATTTTATAAGCATTTCTGTTTGATATTACAAAATAGAATTGAATATAATTTCTTTGATTTATAGATGATTAATTTTTATAAATGCATAATAATAAGTAAACTTATGAATTTGGTAATATTAATGATTTAACAAGCCTTTATAAGGTGATTACTTTAAGTTTACAGCTGTATAATACAAACTCCAGTTATAAATATATTATCAAAGGAATATACAATCGGTTTTTGATATATTTTATTGCATTAACTTCTTTATCTCTACCGCCGCGTGATAGCTACCTAATCCTCCAAACCATTCGGTGACATAACCGAGTGGCTTTTTTCTATTCCATCGAACTTATTGCGCACAATCCCATCTTCATCAAATAGCTGGCCCCTTTTAAAGAGGAATTTCACGCTGGAACCTAGTATTAAAACTAGTTGGTATATGTAAATTTTTTACTCCAAATGTTTACTGGTCTTATGGTTTAATTAAGGAGAAGACTGCCAAGTTTAACCTGCTGCCGAGATGGTAGGGCGGTTTGCATAAAGTACCTGCCCGGGAACCTTTTCCTAACCACATTCACGTGTTCCGATACACGACAAAGTATGTTCACCAGGAGGCTTTTCGATGAAAAAAGGGTTGTCACTTGCATTATCCGCTTTTCTATTCTTAACGAATACGGCCTATGCCGCTGCTCCTGCCGCTAACCCGGCTCAAGTAACCACATTTAGTCAGGCTTTTCAGATTTTTATCATCTTCATTGTGCTTCTGGCCTGCGCGGTGCTGCTTCTGTATCAGTTAGTGCGCATCAGCAAGCTGAAGAGTCAGAAGAAGAAGTTTCTGGAGGAAATGGAGCGGTTCTCGGCAGCTTTGTATCGTGACAAGGCAAGATTGTCGCTGCTGCTGGAGCTGTACTCCGGTCCTTCCGCAAGACGGCTTATTCAGCCGGTGGATGCAGAGGTGAGCGAGATGCTCACGATTATCGAAGAACTACAAAGGGTTGCTTCTGCAATTCCGTCTGCTTTTTTCTCGTTCTCGTCCGGAGCCTCCATAGAGGATTGCAAGGTGCTTTTTAAGGAGTATCAGGGCGTGTACGAGAATCTGAGTCAGAAAGTCGAGAAATTCAGCGAGCTGGAGAAAGAAAACAACAAAGCAATGGGTGAGCTGGAAGAAAAGATCCAGTTCCTGATGAACAGGACGCGGGATCGCGCGGGTATTTACGGCGTGGCGGAGATCGAAGCCGAGCTTACCCAGGTGAACAACCGGATCGAGATTGTGAAGAGGGAGCAGTTGTCCGATTTTATCAATGTCAACGTCGGGATTCAGCCTATCCTTAACCAGCTGTCGGATATTGAGCGTCTGCTCAAGGTGATTCCGGAGCTGTATGACAGGCAGCAGCAGTTTATCCGCGAAATCAGTGAGGTGCGGTCTACCGTAGACAGGAGTATGCATGACAACGGTTTGACTCCTGCCGAACTTGATGTGCACCATGAATTGGATCGTGCCCAGGAGAAGGCTGTTTTCCTGCTGGAGCAGCTGCAGGCGGGGAAGATCAGGGATGCGGAACGGTTATCCCGAGATATAGCTATTACGATCCGGCGTGCGGGCAGCTCAGTACAGGATACGCTGGAGCTGCGGGATAGTGTCCATAAGAATTTGAAATTGCTGGACGATAATGTCCGTGATCTCCATTACCCGGATGCGGAGTACAGGGAAGAACTGCAGCGGGTTCAAGAAACTTTCCATGAATCTGTGTGGTCATCCATGGAGCTGGATTATAAGGAGTTTATGAAAGCTTATGAAGGACTGAGAGACGAACTTCCCGAAGCAAGAGATTTGCTGCAGGCAGGCCGTTACAGCAAAGCGGGTGAGAAGGTTATGGCTCTGCTGGAATCTTACACAGAACTGTACAACAAGATGTCCCGTCTGAAGGTATATGAGAATGCGATGGAAGAGTTTAACCAGCATAGAGCTCAATTCGGCCATCTCTGGCACACATTCCAGGCGGCGGTAGCGCTCATTTCGACGAATAGGCTGGAAGCCGCTATTCGTTCGGAAGAGCTGGGTACGCTCCGCTTCAAGATTCAGGATCAGAAGGAAATGCTGGATCGGCGCCTGAATATGCGCCCTATCCATCTGAAGCGTCTGGATGAGGAAGTAGAGGTTTTCCAGAAGCATGTGAATGTCTTTAGGGAACAGGTCATGCTATTCGATGCTCAGAAGCAGTGGGTCAGATAGAAGGCATACAAATGAGATTCCGGCATGCAGCGGGAAGCGGCGGCAGTTGAGAGAGTCGGTACCTGTGAAATGGATCTTGCTCAGCAATAGCTGCTTTCCTTTGTCTAAGAATGGCGTGAATAACGAGAGACATCGTGCCTGGCGGCGCGGTGTCTTTTTCTTATGAACGTGCAAACAAGTATATGATGTTAAAAGAAGCAGCTGAGTCATGGCGCCCTCCAATTTGACCTATAGTGTAGTGATAGTGATGAGCAGGGTATGTCCCGCAGTTCATCCACACAGAGCCATTGACCATTTTCAAGGAAGCCGAACGGTTGACTTTTAATCAGTTTACCACTAAACTGATTATTATAAGGCTGACTTCTCAGGTAATTAGCGACCGACTGCTCGCTGCTCGTAAAGAAGAGGAATGTCCCGCAGAGAGAAAGCCAAGCCCGTTCGTCATACATTTCATGAATCACGCAAATACTATATGCAATCAGGAGGGTATCTCTATGGAACTGAAAGGCATTCACCACGTATCCGCAATTACGGCCAAGGCTCCTGCCAACTTCGAGTTTTACACAAAAGTGCTCGGCCTCCGGCTGGTCAAGAAGACGGTCAATCAGGATGATATCAGCGTCTATCACTTGTTCTACGGCGATGAGAAGGGGAATCCGGGAACGGAGCTGACGTTCTTTGAAATTCCGATGGCAGGCAAGAACCGCGAGGGAGTAAGCAGTATTTCGGCGATCTCGCTGCGCGTAGCGAGCGACGATGCCTTAACCTACTGGTCTAAGCGATTCGACGAGTTCGGAGTGGACCGGGATGAGATCAAGGACCGGGCGGGCAGAGCTACGCTGGCGTTCCGGGATTTGGAGGGGCAGCGGCTCATTCTCGTGTCGGATCACAAGAACCAGGGCGTCCAGGGCGGCATTCCTTGGACGAAGAGCCCGGTTCCCGCCGAGTTCGGCATTCCCGGACTCGGTCCGGTCCGGCTGACCGTCGAAGATCCGCTGCCGACCACTGTCGTGCTCACGGAGCTGCTCGGTTTCCGCCGCGCAGGCGAGTACGCCTCCGAGGCTGCCGGTCAGCCGGACATCGTCGTATTCGAGACGGGGGAAGGCGGCAGCGGGGCTGAAGTGCATGTCGAGGAGCGGCATGACCTCGCTCCCGAACAGCTGGGCCGCGGCGGTGTGCACCACGTGGCGTTCCGCGTAGACAACGAGGAGGAGCTCCGCGAGTGGATTCAGCGGATCCGGGCGGCGCGTTTTGCGAACTCCGGGTTTGTGGATCGTTTTTACTTCCGTTCGCTCTATTTCAGAGAGCCGAACGGCATTCTGTTCGAGCTGGCAACGGACGGCCCGGGATTCGATACGGATGAAGATATTCTTCATCTGGGTGAATCTCTTGCGCTGCCGCCGTTCCTCGAATCCCGCAGAGCGGAGATCGAGGCACACCTCAAACCTTTGGATACTAAAGGGGAGTAAAAGGTGGGACCCAATCAAATCGAGGCAGGCAATAAAACAGTACTTTAGCGGCATGAAATGATTAAGTTGGCAGGTTATGATTGGTTCATGAGCGCCAGGAGTAAGCCGGTTCAATAACTTCAGCATAGGAAGACCTGTTAATTGAGCTGCTCTGCTATCTCGGTGCAGCTCAATTAATAGTTTAAGGAGCCTATTTATGCTGAGATTTCATATTCTGTATATAATCCTAAGCCTCCCTGTTTATTTGATTTTTGTTTATCTGCAACAAAGAAAAAATAACCCAAAAGTATATATAAGCTTAATTTTTCATGGAATCTTTTATATCTATGTATGCTATGTCATCAAGTACACTTTATTTCCAATTCCGGTGAATGAAAATTACTTGAGCCTTGTAAGGCCTGGCACAACATTTAAACAAAACATAAGTATGCAGCCATTATGGTTATCCGGCCACTTCTCATTTACTAAAGAACATGCTTTAAATATACTGATGACGATCCCATTTGGTTTTATCATTAATTATTTAATAAAACCTCGTGGTTCCGCGAGGATACTCATGCTTGGCGTACTAGTGGGGATTTGTATTGAACTGATCCAGTTTGGGATCTCTGTTCTCTTAAATTACCCTTACCGAATTATAGACAGTAACGATGTTGTGATGAATTTAACAGGTGTAGTCGCAGGTTACTTAATTTTCAGGGTGATTTCTTCGGTCTATATCAGGTTGGTTGATACTCTTCATATGAAGCATAACTCATTTACTCAATATATCTATGATTGCGGTAAAACTTATTAAAGTTCAAACTCTCAGGTAATCGTCGCAGCAAAAAACTCACCAAAAACGCTTCTCAGACACGTCCAACGTGCGAGAAGCGTTTTGTTTTTTTATAGGGAGGATTACGACTGCCGCTTATCCTTCGCCCCCTAAATCTTCAACCCGGCAAAATAAGCCCCTTCGGCCGCAACTTCGCGCTGATTGCTGCGCTCCAGAACTTTCACGGCAATAGTACAGCCCTGCTGGAACCGGGGAAGCAGATCCCTCACAACAACGGTGGTTAACTCTGTCTGGAATGTCTCTCCGCTTTCCATAGTGACGGCCAGTTCCAGAAGGACTTCCGGCTGGTCATCCACTTGTACGGAGGTTTGGGTGAAGGCCGTTACGACCGCGCTTGCGGGTGTGCCGTTTGTAAGAATATGTTTTGTTTTGCGGATCTCTTGGATAAACGTATTCCGCTGCCTGATCATCCTGACCGCCGCCGGAACGATCAGACTCAAGACCACGACGATCCCGGCAATAATAAAATCCATAGGTATATACCGCCCCGCCTTACAGTAGTTTAAGGTTAACAGCCTTGTCCATTATACCGGATTAACTTCGCGGGAGTAACCTTTATCGATTGTGCAGCCGCCCAAACCAGAATTTTGCTCTGTATGCGGATGGAATCAGGCAAAGATTACCCGCCACCCCGACTTGACGAAGTGAACAAATCCAAGTATAGTGTTTATATACCCATACGGGTATCGGTATAAATGAAGACAAGGTTTAGAAAATCCGAAGTCTTGGCTCGTGAATGAAGCCAGGAGAAAGAATGGATACTAAACAGACGCAGCTCTTGCTAAGAAGGCATGAAGGTCTTCGATGCAGGAGTAGGGTCGGACTAGTAGAGCAAACTACCTACCAAGGAGGCACCCCATATTATGTCATCCATTAAAGCGGACCAAGTCGTAGATGCGAGAGGCCTGGCATGCCCGATGCCGATTGTCAGAACGAAGAAGTCTATCGAACAGCTGCAGTCCGGACAAGTGCTGGAAGTGCAGGCGACGGACAAAGGCTCCCTAGCGGATCTCAAGAGCTGGGCTAGGACAACCGGCCACCAGTATCTGGGCTCTAATCAGGAAGGGGATGTATTGCACCATTTCATCCGTAAATCCGATCCTTCCGAAGTAAAAGAAGCTCGCCTGTTTCCGTACACCTTATCTAATGAAGAACTGCAGCAGAAACTTCAGGATAACCCGCAAACCCGGGTGCTGGACGTGCGCGAGCCGGCTGAATATGCGTTCGGCCGTATTCCTGGCGCGATTTCGATTCCCTTCGGAGAGCTGGAGCAAAGACTGGGCGAGCTTAACCCGGAGGAGGAGCTGCACGTAGTTTGCCGGACAGGCAGACGCAGTGATATGGCTGCGCAGCTTTTGACGGAGAAGGGATTTAAACAGATCAAGAATGTAGTGCCGGGCATGTCGGAGTGGAATGGTTCCCAAGAGCAGGACTAATTGAATTTGACTTATGACATCAGAATCTCAGGAGGGCTTACGATCATGACTAACAAAGTAGCGATTATCGCATCCAACGGCGGATTATTTGACGCTTATAAAGTATTTAACATCGCCACGGCAGCGGCTGCGACCGATGCCCAGGTTGCCGTCTTCTTTACCTTCGAAGGGCTGAACCTGATTCACAAGGACATGCACAAGCAGCTGCCGCTTCCGGCAGGCAAAGAGCAGATGGCCGAAGGCTTCAAGAATGCCAACGTACCCGCAATCGAGCAGCTGCTCGAAATGGCGCAGGAAATGGGCGTCCGCATTATCGCCTGCCAGATGACAATGGACGTAATCGGACTTAAAGAAGAAGATTTCGTACCGGGTATTGAAGTTGGCGGCGCGGCAACCTTCCTGGATTTTGCCTTCGACGCGAATGTAACTCTCACATTCTAAGGAAAGTTAACTGCTTGAATCATTAAAGGCGCAATAGCAATAGGTGTACAAACACAATAGGGAACGGGAGGAGAATAAGGAATGAGTACAGCGGAAATACGGGGAATGACAGCAGCTGAAGTAACCCGCAAAGTGCTTCGTGACGAGCCTCTTTTTATACTGGATGTACGCAATGAGGATGATTTTAACGATTGGAAGATCGAAGGCAGCCGGGTGGAGGTTATTAACGTCCCTTATTTCGAGCTGCTTGACGGCGTGGACCACGTACTGGACAAGATTCCGGCTGACGGGGAAGTGCTGGTTGTCTGCGCCAAGGAAGGCTCTTCCAAGTTCGTCGCAGAGCAGTTAGCAGAGAGCGGCCGGACGAATATAGCTTATCTACTGGGAGGAATGAAATCCTGGAGCGAGCATTTGGAGCCGGTTAAAGCCGGCGACCTGAAGGACGGGGGAGAAATCTACCAGTTCGTACGCATCGGTAAAGGCTGTCTGTCATACATGGTGATCTCCGGCGGAGAAGCGGCTGTGATCGACGCGGTGCGCACCACAGATGTATTCGCGGATTTTGCTAAGGAGCATAGCGCCGTCATCAAGCACACGCTGGATACGCATCTGCATGCGGACCATATTTCCGGCGGACGTAGATTAGCGGAGCAGACGGGCGCAACCTACTGGCTGCCTCCGAAAGACGCCGATGAAGTGGTTTTCAGCTATGAGAAGCTGGAGGAAGGCTCAGATATCACGGTAGGCAGCACAAGAATCGGCATTCAGCCGATCTATTCTCCGGGCCACACGATCGGGAGCACATCGTTTATTGTCGATGACCAGTATCTGCTGACAGGCGATATTCTATTCGTGGCATCGATTGGACGGCCGGACTTGGCGGGTAAAGCGGAGGACTGGGTCGCGGACCTGCGGACCACGCTGTATGACCGCTACAAGCAGTTGTCGGACGACTTGCTCGTTCTTCCGGCTCACTTCGGCAAGTTTGCGGAGCTGGGCGAAGGCGGCCTGGTATCCGCCCGTCTGGGTGACCTGTTCAAAGATAATCCGGGCCTGAATATTCAGAATGAAGCGGAGTTCAGAAGCACGGTATCCGAGAACCTGCCGCCGCAGCCGAACGCTTATCAGGAAATCAGACAGACGAACATGGGCAGAATTACGCCCGGTGAAGAAGAGCAGCGCGAGATGGAGATAGGGCCGAACCGCTGCGCCGTTCATGACAACTAAGGAGGAAGATACTCATGGAATCCAACATTACAGTAGACACCAAAGGCATGGCTTGTCCGATGCCGATCGTTAAAGCCAAGAAAGCTCTCGATACGCTGGAGAGCGGGCAGGTTATGCAGGTCATCTCCACCGATAAAGGCTCGCTGAATGATTTCCAGGCCTGGGTGAAACAGACGAAGCACGAGCTTGTGAAGCATGAGGAAGACAATGGCGTGTACACGTTTTATGTGAAAAAAAGCTAGGAAAAGGAAGCGGACCCGAACCCGGTGTTCGCTTCCCTTTTGTGGGGCTTCCGAAGAGGTCATGGAGGATATTAACGGTTGAAATCAAAAAAATTTTAATCTAGTGTATACCTATACGGGTAAAGGTAAAATACAAAGAGTAATGAGGTGCGATTCATGGAGATGGAGAATCAGAAGGAACGAACGACCATTGTACTTTTCAGCGGTGAACTGGACAAAGCCATTGCCGCTTTTATTATAGCTAACGGTGCAGCCGCTTATGACCACGAGGTCACGATTTTCTTCACCTTCTGGGGCCTCAACACGCTCCGCAAAGACGAAGCCGTGAACGTGAAGAAAGGCTTTCTCGAGAAAGCCTTCGGCTGGATGATGCCGCGAGGCCCCGGGAAGCTGGGCCTGTCCAAAATGAATTTTGCCGGCATGGGTCCGCAGATGATCAAGCACGTCATGAAAAAGCACAACGCGCTGTCGCTTCCTCAGCTGATTGAGTTAGCGCAGGAGCAGGGCGTGAAGCTCGTTGCCTGCACGATGACAATGGATCTGCTCGGCCTGCAAGAGGAAGAGTTGATCGATGATATCGAATACGCCGGTGTAGCCGCTTATCTGGGCGACGCCAGCCAGGCGAAAGTGAACTTGTTTATTTAATTGCATACACGGGAAGTAAAAAAGCATGGAGGTTCACCTCCGTGCTTTTTTGCGCCTGAATACAAGGTGATTAATAATCATTATAATCTGCATAATTTTGTTTCTATATGAAATATAAACCCTTGGTTTGTCCTAATAATCCCGCATAAACAGCTGATTTTTTCAATATTTGTTCAAATGTATAAATATACAACCCAAATTCGCTTTATAAGATTGACAGATGAGGGGGAGGTGCTATAATACTCTAAGTAAGCCTAAATGATAATGAGTCTCATTCTTACTGATAAAGATTCCGATTAATGAAATTTTCATTCAACATTACTACGCCGCCCAAAGGAACTGTTATGAAAAAGAGATATCTCGTCATTGCGCTAATCGTCTTATCTTTTATCTCACTGTTTATTGGGGTTAAGAACATAAGCCCTTTGGATCTGTTTAACCTGAGTGATGATAAAGTACAAATTATGCTTGTCAGCAGGCTGCCAAGATTAATCGCGATTCTGATCGCGGGAATCTCAATGAGCGTTGTCGGTCTGATTATGCAGCAGCTAAGCCGCAACAAGTTTGTATCACCGACAACGGCCGGAACGATGGATTCTGCGAGGTTCGGTATTCTCGTTGCGATGATGCTGTTCGGATCTGCGACTCCGCTCCAGAAGATGCTTGTGGCCTTTGCTTTCGCCCTCCTCGGTACCTTCATCTTTATGAAGATTCTAGACCGGGTGAAGTACAAGGATACGATTTTCATTCCTTTGGTTGGATTGATGTTCGGTAACATCGTCAATTCCATTACAACCTTCTTTGCTTATAAGAATGGTCTGATCCAGAACATGTCCGCGTGGCTGCAGGGTGATTTCTCGATGATCATGAAAGGACGCTACGAGCTGCTCTATGTAAGCATACCGATTCTGATCATTGCTTACTTCTACGCGAACCGCTTCACCATTGCGGGAATGGGGGCGGAGTTCTCCACGAATCTCGGTCTCAAATACAAACAGGTCGTCAACATCGGCCTTATCATCGTAGCGCTTGTGTCTTCCGTAGTTCTGCTAACCGTCGGTATGCTGCCTTTCCTGGGTCTCATCATTCCGAATATCGTTACTTTGTACACGGGCGACAACCTGAAGAAAAGTCTTCCTCATACAGCTTTGCTGGGCGCCGTCTTCGTTCTGTTCTGTGACATCCTGGGCCGGATTATCATCTTCCCGTATGAGATTTCCATCGGACTGACCGTCGGCGTTATCGGAAGTGGAATTTTTCTTTATCTGCTTATGAGGAGAAAGGCATTATGAATGCAAAAGTACAACTGAAAATCAGTATCCTAGCCGTCATCGCACTCGTCCTGATTGCCATCTTTATGACGATTGATGCAGCAGGCAACTGGGACTACATATTGCGGAGTAGACCCAAGAAGATCCTCGCCATTATTCTGACGGGCGGAGCGATCGCTTTCTCGACAATGGTCTTCCAGACGATTACGAATAACCGGATTCTGACGCCGAGCATTATCGGACTGGATTCCTTGTATATGCTGTTCCAGACAGCCATCGTCTTCCTGGGCGGCTCAGCCAGCTTCCTGCTTAACAAGAACGTCAACTTCCTTCTTTCCATTGCGCTCATGGTTATGTTCACCGGGGTGCTGTACAAATTGCTTTTCAAAAGAGAGGGCAACAATCTGTACTTTCTCCTGCTGGTCGGGCTAATCTTCGGGACGTTCTTCCAGAGTATTTCCTCGTTCATGCAGGTTCTGATTGATCCGAATGAGTTCTTGCGGGTACAGGACAAAATGTTCGCCAGCTTTAACAACGTGAACACGGATTTGCTGATCATCTCGATTGTCCTGCTGGCGCTGGTCATTGCGTACTTCGCCCGGTTTACCAAATATCTGGATGTGCTGGCGCTCGGCAGGGAACATGCCATAAACCTGGGGATTGATTATGATTATGTGGTCAAAAGGCTGCTGGTCGTAGTCGCGATTCTCATCTCGATTGCCACTGCGCTCGTCGGGCCGATTACGTTCCTGGGTCTCCTGGTTGCGAACGTGGTTCATGAATTCCTGAGAACCTACCGGCACAAGGATCTTATTACAGGCTCCATCCTGATCAGCATCATTGCTTTAGTGGGAGGTCTGCTGATTGTAGAACGGGTATTCACCTTCTCAACAACTTTGAGCGTGATTATCAACTTCATCGGTGGTGTCTACTTTATCTATCTTCTATTAAAGGAGAAAAAATCGTGGTAGAGGTAAAAAACGTATCCAAACAATACGGCAGCAAAAAAGTGGTCGACAATGTCTCCGTCAGGATCGAGAAGGGGAAGATTACTTCTTTTATCGGACCTAACGGCGCCGGCAAAAGTACTTTGTTATCGATGGTCAGCCGTTTGATTACAAAGGACGAAGGTGAAGTGGTGATTGACGGCCAGGAAATCGGGCAGTGGAAAAGTAACGACCTGGCCAAGAAAATTTCCATTCTCAAGCAGTCCAACCACATTAACATACGTCTTACTATCCGGGATTTGGTTAACTTTGGGCGGTTCCCATACTCTCAGGGCAGACTTACTGCCGAAGACGACAAATTCGTCGATGAAGCGATCGCTTATATGGAGCTTCAAGAGATGCAGGATAAATTCCTGGATGAGCTCAGCGGCGGCCAGAGGCAAAGAGCCTATCTGGCGATGGTGCTGGCTCAGAATACGGAGTATATTCTGCTCGATGAGCCATTGAATAACCTCGATATGAAGCATTCCGTGCAAATTATGAGGGTGCTCAGAAGGCTGGTGGAGGAGCTTGGTAAGACGATTGTCATCGTAATCCACGATATCAACTTCGCTTCCTGCCATTCCGATTACATTGTCGCCCTCAAGGACGGCAAGGTCGTCAAGGAAGGGACGACGGACGAGATTATAGAATCTGCCGTGTTGAAGGAGATCTACGATATGGATATCGAGATCCACAACGTGAATGGCAACCGATTCTGTCTCTATTTTAACTAGCAGTTGAGAATCTTAGCCTATCTGTACTACCTGAAGATGTTATTCAACAGTGGATAAACTCACACCGAGATGCGGCTTATCCACATGTGTACAATACAAATTATTTTATAGGAGTGATTCAAGTGAGCAAAAGAAGAATTTCGATGCTGTTCATGACGTTAATCCTGGCAGTCGTTACAGCGGCCTGCGGGAACAATAAAGAGGTAACATCCGGCGCATCCAAGGATGGGGCAGCGCCGACCACATCAACTGCACCGGCCAAGGACATTACGATCAAGCACCAGCTTGGTGAGGCGACGTTCAAAACCAATCCGGCTAAAGTTGTCGTTTTCGATATGGGCGTACTGGATTCCCTGGATAAACTGGGCGTACCGGTAGTGGGCGTACCGCAGGACGGACTTCCTAAATACCTGGAGAAATACAAAGATGCTAAGTACACGAACGTAGGCAGCCTGAAAGAGCCGGCTTTTGAAGTCATTAACAAATTGAAGCCGGACCTGATCATTATTTCCGGTCGTCAACAGGAAGCATACAAAGAGCTGAATTCGATTGCTCCGACGATCTTCATGGGCGTGGACGCTTCCAAATACATGGATTCCTACAAAGAAAACAATAAGAACCTCGGTCTGATCTTCGGTAAAGAAGCTGAAGTGGAGAAAGAAGTGGCGAGCGTAGAAGCTTCCATCAAGGCGCTGAATGAGAAAGCGACAGCAAATGGCAAGACGGGTCTGATTACGCTGGTAAACGGCGGTAAAATCAGTGCTTACGGCCCAGGCTCCCGCTTTGGTATTATTCATGACGTATTGGGTGTAAAACCAGTAGATCCGACCATTAAAGTGTCCACTCACGGGGATACCATCTCCAATGAATTCATAGTTGAGAAAAACCCGGATTACCTGTTCGTAGTTGACCGTGATTCCGCGATCGGCAACGAAGGAGCCAGTAAGAAAGTGATCGAGAACGAACTGGTCAAAACAACGAAAGCTTTCAAAGAAGGCAACATTGTTTACCTGAACCCGGATTACTGGTACCTGTCCGGCGGCGGATTGGTGTCCGTAGCTGAAATGGTGAAAGAAATCAGCAGCGCTATTAAATAAACAGGATTACTTTCCTGAGAAGCTCAGCCAGACGGCTGAGCTTTTTTATGTTTTTGCCGCCCCATACAGGATATAGATAAGTTATCTAGAATAAAACAAATTTAGGAATAAAATATAAACAGGAGGATTGAACGCCAAATGGATATAAATCAGGAGAAATCGCTCACGTCCGGCGGACATACAAATCTTCACCCGGCTCAGCGGCAGTTTAATTATCATGAGTGGGCCAACAGAAGAGTCATCACGTCCATTCTGGAGCTGCCAGCCGAAGAACACCGCCGCCGCATACAGAGTACGTTTGCTTCTCTCGCGGATGCGATTATCCACATGTATGCGATAGATGCCAGGTGGCTTAATGTGCTCTCGGGTGCAAGTTTTGAAGAAAGCAGCGAGCTGCTGACGAAACTTACGGATGAAAGCAAAGAGATTCCATTAGAAGAGGTGTGGGCACGGTATAACGGGATTTACGAGCGTTATCACGTATTTCTTAAGGAAACGGACCTGGATGCTTTATTTGTTCTGTCCCATCCTCAGTTCGGCGTTTATCGTACAAAGCTCTCCGAAGCCGTCCAGCATGTCGTTAATCACGGAACCTACCACCGGGGCAACCTTTCCTCTATGCTGCGGCAGCTGGGTCATCGGAGCGTTCCGACCGATTATATGTTTTATTTGTTTGCAGAGTCCGGGAAGTAAGCTCTCATAATGGTGAACATCGATTGAGATTTCTGTAAGACAGGGGTGTATCCCATCCGTTCTCCTGTTGCGGCAGCAGATCAGGTGCATTGGACCCGCGGATGCACGCTTGAAGACACTTTGACCTCACGGTTAAAGTGTCTTTATTGCGTGGCATTGTTCGATTCGCAGGCACACCGTGGAGGCGGAGCCTATGAGCGCCCCGACAATACGATGGCGGCCAATCTGTACGCATGGATGCCTCGGAGGAATCCCCGAAGGGGATATCCGGACGACAAGCGACGGGATCATGGTATGCCTGCATGATGAGACGCCTGCAAGAACGACAACGGCGCCGGATGATGTCAAGGACCGTCCTGTCTCTTCCTTTACGTTCGAGGCAATCCGGCAGTGGGATGAGGGGGTGAAATTCAGTGAATTCTTCAAGGGCGAGCGGATTCCACCCTTGAAGGAAGTGTTCGAAGAGATGCGCGGCAGCCCCGAGCGCTTGTTCTATCTCGATCTCAAGGAAGTGGACTTGCAGCAGCTTGGTGCTCTGATTGACGAATACGTAGTTCACGAGCAGGTGATTGCGACCCACAATGTCCAGGACAACTGCAAGCGGATGAAGACGATCGCTTCCGGTGTCCGCAGCATGCTGGGGATAGGAGGGAGCGCCGAGCGCATCCAGGAGATTTACCTGCAGGCTCGGCAATCACAGTTTGAGGGGCTCAATCAGATTCAGCTTCATCTGAATAACTCGGGTCAGGATGGAGATGTCTGGCCGTATGCATTAGAGCCGGCTTTCCTGAAGGATGCCTTGGCGGATGCGACCGATGAACCCGCAAAATTCGTACAAAGTGTACGTACATGGAGAAGTAATTAGATCCACACGGTGGATAGACTTTAGAGGGCAGTTTTCCGGATTGTGGAGGGCTGCTTTTTTTGCTGCGTGTGCAGGCGGTGAGAACTAACTTCATCTGTTCTCTGGGAAAAGATTGTGGTATACTCGTATCCCGTCAATCCTGTAAGGATAGGTTTTGGTGAAGATATACACAGGGTTATACACAAATCAACAGGTGTCTAAATGCCTATTGTGTATAAGTTTAACCGTTTGTATAAACATATCCACAGATATGGTTATCCACAGGTTTTTTTATATAGGAAGAAAGAGTCGTGTGGACATGTTGACAGAAATGAAAGAGAGTATTATAGTGAATTTATACCCATAGGGGTATAAATGCGATATATCCGATACATGCGAATATAAATGACCTATCTAATCTGCCTCACGAGGCCGTGCAGAAGAAGGTCTTCTGATTTTAAATAAAGGTACGGAAGGGCCAAAGTTGAGGATGGCTTCCATTCTAGTGCCTATACACCGCAAGAATTTCTAAACGGTCCGGGAAGGAAGCGCGGGGAACCCTGCCCTTATTGATATGGACCAAGCTCGGCATAATTTTGAAGCGTTTAACGGGATGCTGTAAGCTCGTCCGTTTTTTTTGGTATAATCTTAACTAGAGGCGTGTGTAAAGAAAGGAAGAATCCTTATGAATTATGATGAAAATATTGTACGGCGTTTGAAACGGATGGAAGGGCAAATCCGGGGTGTTCTCAAGATGATGGAGGACGAGAAGAACTGTAAGGACGTAGTAGCCCAGCTCTCAGCGGTCCGCAGCGCGGCTGACAAAGCCATGGCCTATATTGTGGCCACGAATTTGGAACACTGCATCCGTCAGGAAGAGCAGGAAGGCAAAGATACCGGCAAGCTGGTACAAGAAGCGGTAGAGCTGCTCGTTAAGAGCCGCTGATCCTCCGATCCTGCCAAGTCTGAGGCTTGGTAAAGCACGGCAAGCCCAGGTAGACGGGGACGGTAAGCGGAGCCGGCAGGCGGCAGGGCGGAGTTGGGAAACGATAGAGCAATAGACGCGGCAAGAAGCCCTGTTTATGAAGAAGAGGTGCCCGGGGGTCCGTAATGGACTCCCGGGCACCTCTTTTGCACGTTTCTTGGCTGGGGCTTGATTGCTGCCTCAGTGTCAGTTCATTGTGCTGTAGATTGCTTGCAGAAGCTCGCCGTCCAGATTCTGGCCGTAATCCCAGAACATGATGCCGCCAAGGCCGCCGCTCTTCAGGTAATTCACCTTATGAGTAAGCGATTCGGTGTCATCGTAGCTCAGGAAGCTGCTGCCCTTGGTCAGGTAAGGCGCTTTAGCCGTATCGTCCCATTGGCGGACCCAGCCGTTCTTGTTGATGTAGTTGTTCTTGAGATCGTCATACTTGTATTCCCCGAGTCCACGGGAATAGAAGGCTCCGCCGATCACGATTTTATTTGCCGGTACACCGCGCCCTTTATAAAGCTGTACGGAATTATGCACGCTGTAGTTCGGGTTCAGGGAGGAGGTGTACAGGTTCGCATGGTGGCTGTTCGAATTAATCTGCATATCGTACGTCATGATGTTAATGAAGTCGAAATAAGGATGGACAGCCGCCAGATCAATTCCCTGAAGGGAATATTCGGAGGCCCCCATGGCCGCCGTAATCTGGTAGCGCGCTGCGCCTGTGCGGCCATCGGCCGCACTTCCGGCATCCAGCACTTCACGGAGTTTCTTCAGCAGCAGCGTATAATTCTGCTTGTCCCCTGCCGCCGGATATTCCCAGTCCAGATCGATGCCATCCAGCTTATGCGTGCGAATGTATTGAAGAGCGCTGTTCGCAAAAGCGGTACGGTTAGCCTCGGTGGAAGACGCGCTGACAAAGCCCTGCGAACGTCCCCAGCCGCCGACGGAAATCAGCAC
The DNA here is from genome assembly GCF_009757775.1 of Paenibacillus lutrae. GTDB lineage: Bacteria > Bacillota > Bacilli > Paenibacillales > NBRC-103111 > Paenibacillus_F > Paenibacillus_F lutrae. Next base: position 199,464 of record NZ_RHLK01000004.1, on the reverse strand, counting down.
CTTCAGAGCGGGATTCTTCTGTTTCAGAGTAACCAGTTGGGCAAGATGCGAGGCATTGCCGCCGCTCACGCCATTGCCGGCCACGTCCGCGAAGGCGTAGAAAGCATGCGTCAGCTTATGGGCCGGCACCGTGCTGACATTCGGGAAATTCCAGGCCGCTACATAAGCGCCGATAATGCCGCTCGGCGGGTTGGAGCCGCCGCCGTCGCCGCCAGCCGATGTCTTAACGATCAAAGCCGCGCTGGCTGCGGAGAGGTTCCCGGCTGCATCTTTAGCTTTTACCGTGAAGGAGTATGTCGTATTGGGAGTAAGCCCCGTTACGGTCGTGCTTGTTCCCGTTGTCGATACGGCAAGTACTGCTCCGTTGTACACATTGTAACCCGTCACGGCGACGTTATCTGTGGAAGGCTGCCAGGAAAGTGCCACACTTGTTGCGGATGCCGGAGCTGCGCTCAGATTAGCAGGCGCCGATGGAGCGGTGAGGTCCGTACCGCCGCCTCCGCCCGTGCAATCCGAGATGGTTTTCCAGACGCCCCATGTGCCGGATAAGTCCGGCCGGTCACCTTGTGTCCACCACTTGGCTTCGTATACTTTGCTCGCGTAGGTAACTTGCTGCCCGCCCGTGTAGGCAGTGCTTGCGTTCCACTCTGCAGGGGTGCAAGCTGCGGCAACTGTGATCGCGCCAGCCTTGAAATTGGCCGTCTTCTCGGCTGCTTGTGCGGCGCTTGAGTCCGTGGCATCCACGCGGAATATGACCTCCGGTGAGTGGGCCGGCGTTTGGTCTGCGGCTTGAGATGCCCCTGTAGGGAGCAGACTAAGACATAGCATGAGAGCAAGCAGGATACGCACAACTAGGGGGTTCCCCGACAGGAAAGCCTGTCTGATCATAATCTGAATTCCTCCTTAATAATTGAATTAGATGGATAGATATGAAGATCGGTATGTTATTGGTAGCATCACCCCCGTCTGAACCGCCTGCCGATGAGGTAGGAAAAGCGGTTGAGATAGCGCTTTCATAACACGTTGAACTAAAGCGCTCCCTGTTTCTGTAAACATGGTTTACTCTTTCAATTATCTAAGATATCGCTTGTCAGTAGAAGGGAGAAGATTTTACTTTGAAGGGGGACTTTCCTCTTTTTACCTCATGTGGAAGCGGAGTGGATGACGGTGGCCGGACGGGCACGGGAATGATCCGGATTTTTAAACTACTTATAGAATATGGTATGATCAGGCAGGTACAACTCTCTGAGAATTGAAGGCCCGCAAGGGCAGACTGTCGCATAGAAAGGCAGGTAATCCAATCACCATGCATACAAAATTACAGGGAATGTTAACGCGCGCTTTTCTGATAAGTTTATTCACTGCGGTGGGCTTTGGTGTGATTGCGCTGATGGTAAGCCAGCAGAAAATTGCCGCCTTTGATCTGGCCATTATTTCAGCCGTACAGGGCCTGGAGAGTCCCGGCTGGACCCGATTCGCTATGCTGCTGGATAAAGTAGGCTCTACTGCTTTTGTGCCCGTCATTACGGTTGCGGCCGGACTGTATTTGTACGTGGTGCTGAAGCACAGGTCGGAGCTGGTGCTTCTGATCGCAGCGATAGGCGGCGCGGCACTTCTGAATACGATTCTGAAGAAAATGTTCCAGCGCGAAAGGCCGACGCTTAATATTATTATGGAAGAAACCGGTTTCAGTTTTCCGAGCGGACATTCGATGGCTGGATTTGCGCTCTATGGAATCTTGATCTTCCTGCTGTGGAAACATATCAGAAGCACGGTCGGACGAACGATTCTGCTTGTGCTGGCTGGAGGGATGATACTGGTGATGGGAATTAGCCGTATTTATCTTGGCGTTCATTACCCCAGCGATGTACTGGGAGGGTTCCTCGCCAGCGCTTTCTGGCTGACCGTGTGCATCTGGACGTACCAGAGGTACCAGCTCAGGAGAGAGCAGCGTACCGGCCGGGCGCAGGATTAGTACGGTTGTGCGCTCCCAGCGGGCGATCCCGTTCCGGGACAGCCTGCCCGCTGCATAAGAAGAGGCCCCCGCGAAGATGAATTCGCGGGGGCCTCTTGCCTTTACTTCTGTACGGCCGCGATCTGGCCGAACAGCAGTCTCGCGGCGCCAAACATGCCAGCCGATCCGCCAAGCTCGGCCGGGATGATCGGCACCGGCGTCGCCGTATAAGCGGGCATGGTGATATCCTTCACATGCCGCCGGATCAGATCGAACAGGAAATCCCCCTGTTCGGTAACCGCCCCGCCCACGACAATGGCGGGCGGGTTGAACACATGGATGAGGCTGCTAAGCCCGATGGCAATATATTCGGCATACTGCCGGACGACAGCCATCGAAGCCTCATCCCCGGCGCGCGCCTGCGCGAACAGCTCCGGCGGAGTCGCTCTAGTCAGCGACTCCGCGCCATGCTCGCGCATGAGGCGCTTCAGCGCGGTCACCGACGCGTACTGCTCCCAGCAGCCTCGGTGGCCGCATGTACACGGCTGCCCTCCTGCCGCCACGACCATGTGGCCGTAGGCCCCGGCAAAACCGTCACGGCCCCGCAGCGGAAGGCCCTGCCGGATGAAGCAGCCGCCGACCCCGGTGCCGAGCGCGACGCAGAGGAAACTGTCCCAGTCTCGTCCTGCGCCAAGCCATTGCTCGCCGAGCGCAATGACGTTGACGTCATTGTCCACGGCTGCAGGCAGACCGGACAGTTCCTCAATGTCCGCACGCAGGGTCGTGCCGCTCCATCCGGGCAGGTTATCGGTCGCGAAGGCGACGCTGCCTTCCCGGTTGATGTAGCCTGCGCTTCCGATACCGACGCCGGCGATATTCAGGCTCAATTGATCGGCCTCATGCTTATAACCCTGAATGAGTTCGCTGAGCTTGGCCATGAGCCCGGTCTTGCCCGCTGATGCTTCTGTTTCCAGTTTGCGGGTTGCGTGCACCGTACCATCCGGTCCGATCAGCCCGCTTTTGATATGAGTTCCGCCGATGTCGATACCGATGGCTGCGTGAGAAGACATGGGAAATCCCCCGTTCGTCTATTTTTGAAATGAAACTATTTTTCGTAATATGAAGTAAATAAGAGTGCTTAGCTCCTTTTTATTATAGGAGAAGGCTGCAGATGTGTAAATGATAATAAGTGAAGCTAAGCGCTGGCAGCTGCCGGATGGATACAGAAATCCTCACAATCTTCCTCTATTTAATGTAAGGTTTTTTGGGACCCGCCCGTTAACTTGCTGTATTGGGTCAAAATCTCTTCTTTCAGCGGCAGGTAAAACGAAAATTCGGGCTTTTTTAAAAAAAAATGATATTCTCTATAATTTCCTGTTTCATACCTGCTTATTTGGGGTATAAAAGCGCAGCAACGTGCCTTGGTGTCGAAAGCTGTCAAGCGAATTTGAAGGAACTTCCTTTTTCCCGAGGCGTGCGAATTGTTCTGTTAGGGAACCTTAAAAGGCAAAGTTGCGTAACAATAGCAGCACAAGGTATTCACAGTTTTACATCTAACGGGCTTACCAGGACAATACGGGAAAAGAGGGGAGAGCCTGACGAGGCAAGCGGGGAACGGAGACACGAAAATTACACCTTCTAAATAAGTTCTATTTACAAAATATTTTGCTGAATTTCCTCTACTTGCTATTGTAATCATACTGGAGAACCACTACCATTAGAGTTAACATAACTATCGACCACCCATGAAATCATACTATGTTATATACAAATTCGGAGGAAAAGCCGTATGTCGGAACATGAAAAGAAATCCAGTGAATCAACGGATATTTTAGACGAAAAGCAATTGCTTCAAGTGCTGCTGGCTTTTAAAAAAGGCGACTTTTCTGTTCGGATGCCTTACGACCTGAACGGGATGCCGGGTAAGATTGCGGACACCCTGAACGATATTCTGGATATGCAGGAAAATGTGGTGCAGGAAGTCCAGACCGTTGAGCGCATCGTAGGCAAAGAAGGCAATACAAACCGCCGTTTCATGTGCCGAACTAATGGTGGAAGCTGGAATACGTTCAATGATTCGCTGAATAATTTGATCAGTGATCTCATCCAGCCGACAGGCGAAATGGTTCGTGTGATTAACGCAGTTGCGCAGGGAGATCTGTCCCAGAAAGTCGAAGTCGATTTCGAAGGGCGTTCTCTGACGGGAGAATTTCTGCGTACGGCTAACAACATTAACCGGATGGTTAACCAGTTGGGCACTTTTGCTGCCGAAGTTACGCGCGTGGCGCGTGAGGTAGGTACGGAGGGAATCTTGGGCGGACAAGCCGAGGTTACGGACGTCTCGGGTACATGGCGCGATTTGACCGAAAGCGTGAACAATATGGCGAGCAACCTGACCGATCAGGTCCGGAATATCGCGGACGTGACAACGGCTGTGGCGAAGGGCGATTTGTCGCGCAAAATTACAGTTAACGCCAAAGGTGAAATCCTGGAGCTCAAGAACACGATCAATACGATGGTGGATCAGCTCAGTACGTTCGGCTCCGAGGTTACCCGTGTGGCCCGTGAGGTAGGCACGGAAGGTAAGCTCGGCGGACAAGCCGACGTTAAGGGCGTGTCGGGAACCTGGTACGATCTGACTGAAAGTGTTAACGATATGGCGAGCAATTTGACCAATCAGGTCCGGAACATTGCGGTTGTGACGACGGCGGTAGCGAACGGGGATCTCTCCAAGAAGATTACCGAAGAAGCGCAGGGCGAGATTCTGGAACTGAAGAATACGATCAATACGATGGTCGATCAGCTCAGCACGTTTGGTTCCGAGGTTACGCGTGTGGCGCGTGAGGTAGGTACGGAAGGTATTCTCGGAGGTCAGGCGGACGTGAAAGGCGTGTCCGGTACATGGCGCGATTTGACCGAGAGTGTGAATTACATGGCGACGAACCTGACGAATCAGGTGCGGAATATCGCCGAGGTTACGACAGCGGTAGCGACAGGCGATTTGTCCAAAAAGATCGCCGTAGACGCCAAAGGCGAGATTCTACAGCTGAAGAGTACGATCAATATCATGGTGGATCAGCTCAGCATCTTTGCTTCCGAGGTTACGCGTGTAGCCCGTGAGGTCAGTAACGAGGGCAAGCTGGGCGGCAGAGCGGATGTTAAAGGCGTGTCCGGTACATGGAAAGACCTGACGGATAGCGTAAACTACATGGCGAGTACGCTGACTGATCAGGTCCGCAATATCGCGGAAGTGACAACCGCTGTTGCGAAGGGTGACTTGTCCAAGCAGATTACGGTAAATGCGACAGGTGAAATTCTGGAGCTGAAGAACACGATCAACACGATGGTGGATCAACTCAGCACGTTTGCGTCCGAGGTCACGCGTGTGGCGCGGGAAGTAGGCACGGACGGACGACTTGGCGGTCAGGCGAACGTGAAAGGCGTATCCGGTACATGGAAGGATTTGACCGACAGCGTTAATGACATGGCGAGCAATCTGACCAATCAGGTCCGGAATATCGCGGTTGTGACAACGGCGGTAGCGAACGGTGATTTGTCCAAGAAAATTTCCGAAGACGCCCAGGGCGAAATTCTGGAGCTGAAGAACACGATTAATACGATGGTGGATCAGCTCAGTACGTTTGCATCCGAAGTTACGCGCGTGGCGCGTGAGGTAGGTACGGAAGGAAGATTGGGCGGACAGGCCCAGGTTAAAGGTGTAGCGGGGACCTGGAAAGACCTGACGGAGAGCGTTAACGACATGGCGAGCAATCTGACGGATCAGGTTCGGAATATCGCGGACGTAACGACTGCCGTTGCGAAAGGTGATTTGTCGCGCAAAATTACGGTCGACGTTAAGGGTGAAATGCTGCAGCTGAAAAGCACGATTAATACGATGGTGGATCAGCTCAGCAACTTTGCTTCCGAGGTTACCCGTGTGGCGCGCGAGTTCGGTACGGACGGCAAGCTCGGAGGCCAGGCGGATGTTAAAGGCGTGTCCGGGACATGGAAAGACCTGACGGATACGGTGAACTACATGACGGGCAACTTGACCAGTCAAGTTCGTAATATCGCGGACGTGACGACAGCCGTAGCAAACGGAGACTTGTCCAAGAAGATTACGGTTGATGTGAAAGGCGAGCTGCTGGAGCTGAAGAACACGACCAACACGATGGTGGACCAGCTCAGTTCCTTTGCCTCCGAGGTTACGCGTGTTGCCCGTGAAGTAGGTACGGACGGCAAGCTGGGAGGCCAAGCGCATGTGAACGGGGTCGGCGGGATCTGGAAAGACTTGACTGACAACGTAAATACGATGGCGACGAACCTGACCAACCAGGTGCGGGGCATCGCCAAGGTCGTGACTGCCGTCGCGAACGGTAACTTGAAACAGAAGCTGACGGTAGACGCGGCGGGTGAGATTTATGATCTGAGCGAAACGATCAATAGTATGATCGATACGCTCGATACGTTCGCTGACCAGGTTACCACTGTTGCGCGGGAAGTAGGCGCGGAAGGTAAACTGGGAGGCCAGGCGCATGTTCCGGGAGCTGCGGGTACATGGCGCGACTTGACGGATAACGTTAACTACATGGCGTCAACCTTGACCACTCAGGTGCGGCAGATTACGAATGTAGCCACGGCCGTAACGAAAGGTGATCTTTCCCGGAGCATTGATGTTGCCGCGGGCGGGGAAGTTGCCACACTCAAAGACAATATCAACGAGATGATCCGTAATCTCAAAGAAACGACCCGGATCAATACCGAGCAGGATTGGTTAAAAACGAACTTGGCGAAATTCAGCCGGCTGCTTCAAGGCCAGCGTGATCTGTATGAAGTCTGCCGCATGATCATGTCCGAGCTTGCACCGCTTGTCTCCATGCAGCACGGTGTATTCTATATGAATGAGGCTAACGGGGGAGAGCCGCTCCTGCGGATGTTCTCCAGCTATGCTTACCAGCAGCGCAAACATCTGTCGAATGAGTTCCGCATGGGGCAAGGGCTCGTCGGCCAGTGCCTGATTGAGAAGCAGCGTATCCTCCTGACCAATGTACCCGAAGACTACGTAGTTATCGGCTCCGGTCTGGGTGAGGCGGCTCCTCTCAATATCGTGCTGCTGCCGATTATGTTCGAGGATCAGGTCCTGGCGGTTATGGAGCTCGCTTCCTTCCGCCGGTTTACCGAGATCGATATTGCCTTCCTGGATCAGCTGACCGAGAGCATCGGTATTGTGCTGAACACGATGCAGGCGAACATGCGGACAGAAGAACTTCTGTCCCAGTCCCAATCTCTTGCCGAGGAGCTTAAGAAGCAGCAAGAAGAGCTGCAGCATACGAACGACGAACTGGAAGACAAAGCGAAGCTGCTCGTCATTCAGAAGGCGGAAGTGGAGAGCAAGAACAACGAAGTGGAGCAGGCTAAGCACTTCCTCGAAGAGAAGGCGGAGCAGCTTGCCCTGACGTCCAGATACAAGTCCGAATTCCTGGCGAATATGTCGCATGAGCTACGGACTCCGCTCAACAGCTTGCTGCTTCTTGCCGAGCAGCTGTCCGAGAATCCGGATCATAACTTGACCGGCGATCAAGTGAAGTTTGCCCGGACCATTCACGAATCCGGTCTGGATCTGCTTAATCTCATTAACGATATTCTGGACTTGTCGAAGATTGAATCAGGTACGATTTCACCGGATCTCAACGAAATCAAGCTGACCGAAATCTCCGATACGATGGAGCGTACGTTCCGTCATATTGCCCATGACAAGCAGCTTGATTTCAAGATTAAGATGGAGAAAGCTCTGCCTGAATCCATTATTTCTGATTCCAAGCGCTTGCAGCAAATTTTGAAAAATCTGTTGTCCAACGCGTTTAAATTCACCGAGAAGGGTGAAATTGTCCTGCTTATGCGCCGCGTTTCCAGCGGTTGGAGTCCGGATAATGAATCGCTGAACCGTGCCCGGATGGTTCTCGCATTCTCGGTAGGGGATACCGGGATCGGAATTTCGGAGGACAAGCAGCAAATTATCTTCGAAGCGTTCCAGCAGGCCGATGGCAGTACGAACCGCGTATATGGCGGTACCGGACTGGGGCTGGCCATTTCCCGTGAAATTGCCGGCATGCTGGGCGGCGAAATTACGCTCTTCAGTGTCGTAAACGTGGGAAGCACCTTCACGCTGTTCCTGCCGGTTGATCTTGATCCGGCTATGCTGGAAGCTGCTGCAACCTATGTGCCGGAAGTGATTGACGTTACGCCTCCTCCTCAGAGCTATCTCAATGTGGAGCGGGTTGAGCCGACGCAGCTTGTAGATGACCGCAATAATATCGAACCCGGAGATCGTGTGTTCCTGATTATCGAAGATGACATGAAGTTCAACGAAATTCTGCTGGATCTGCTTCATAAAAAAGGACTGAAGGGTGTTATCACGCCTAAAGGCAACAAAGCTGCGGCGCTGGCGAAGAAATACAACCCGGTAGCAATTACGCTGGATCTAAGGCTCGAAGACATGAATGGCTCCTCTGTACTCGATCAGCTGAAAGATGACATCGAGCTGCGTCATATTCCGGTTACGGTCATGACGATTGAAGATGATGCGACCGAACTTCTGCAGCGCGGTGTATTCGATTTCCTGTGTAAACCGATCAAGAACGAGGATTTGGAGAATGCTATCGATAAGCTGAATGCATTCAGCGAGAAGCCTTACCAGCAGCTGCTTGTCGGGATGTCGGATGCGGACCGCCGGAGGCAGACCGTGGATCTTGTTAAGAATTCAGATATCAAAATCAGCTCGACAGATACGGGGCGTAAGGCGCTGAACCAGTTGAAATCCAAAGATTTCGACTGTGTACTCGTCGATACGGATTTACCGGATATGGGCCCGGCCCAGTTTGTCAGAGAGATGCAGAAGAACGCTAAAAATAAACACAAGCCGGTGCTGATTAACCGCAGCCAGAAGCTCTCCAGAGAAGAAGAAGCGGATCTGGAGGAACTGCGCTCCATTGCGGTGATCAAGGATGTCAGAACGCCAATCGGCATTATTGATGAAACGATGTTGTTCATGCACCGCAAACTGGATAACCTGAGGGATGATCAGAAACAAATTCTGATTAAGAATCATCAGTCCAATGAGCATATCGAGTCTAAAACGGTTCTGATCGTCGATGACGATATCCGTAATATCTTTGCACTGACAACGATTCTGGAACGTCAGAATATGAAGGTTCTCTCCGCCGAGAACGGGCATGATGCAATTGAAATCCTGGAGCAGTCGCCGGATATCAACATCGTCCTGATGGATATTATGATGCCGGTTATGGACGGTTACGAAACGATGCGCGAAATCCGCAGCAGACCTCATTTCGCAGACCTCCCGATCATCGCGCTGACCGCCAAGGCGATGAAGGGCGACCGCGAGCAGTGTCTGGAAGCGGGAGCTTCGGATTACATCACGAAGCCGGTGAACAGCACGCAGCTCTTAACGATGCTGCGCGGCTGGTTTATGGCCCAGGACGGGCAGGAGCCTGCTCCGACCGGGGCCCCGGGTTCCGAGCCCTTCGGATGGATGAAGGGCTAATAGAAGGGAAGATAGAGCCGTGTGCGCAAGCACACGGTTCTTTTTTATGCGATGATAGGGGTAGAAAGGGTTATGTACGGAGAATGGAAAGAAAATTTACTCCAAAATTATATTGAATTACGGATAATTACTTCATATAATGAGATCAACCCGATCTTTTTAGACGGGGATTACCGGCAAGAACGATTAGATCGTACAAGTGAACAATTCAGCGCACATACAGATAGATTGGCCTAACTACGAACAAGAACAAAGGCCATCCGTGGGAGAGACCCGTAAGATGAATGGGGATACGTCTTAATTTGCAGATCGTCCTACACACACTGGAGGTACAATTATGGACAAAACCATGCTGGAAAAAGTACGGGGAGGAATCATTGTTTCGTGTCAGGCGCTGCCTGAGGAGCCTTTGTTCGGCAGCGAAGTGATGGCGAAAATGGCAATAGCCGCGCAAGCGGGAGGCGCAGTCGGGATACGGGCCAACACCCCGGTAGATATTGCAGCTATTAAAGCGGAAGTGAATTTGCCTCTGATCGGGCTGTGGAAACGCGATTATGAAGGCAGTGAAGTTTATATCACTCCTACTCTGGAGGAAGCCGAAGAGGTCATTCGCGCAGGAGCGGACATCGTAGCGCTGGATGCGACCTCCCGTCCCCGTCCCAAAGGGGAGACGCTGGAAGAGCTGGCGGCAAAGCTCAGAAGCCGGGGAGATGCCCTGCTGATGGCGGATATTTCTACAGTGGAGGAAGGGCTGCGGGCGGAAGAGCTCGGGTTCCATATTCTCTCGACTACAATGTCCGGATATACTCCGTACAGCCCGCAGCAGGAAGGCCCGGACTTTGATTTGATCCGGGAGCTCTCTGCGAGAGCTTCTGTACCTGTGTTTGCCGAAGGGCGCATCCATACCCGGGAAGAAGCGGTCGAATGCTTCCGCAGCGGCGCTTATACGGTCGTAATCGGTGGAGCCATAACGCGTCCTCAGCAGATTACGAAGCGGTTTACCGACTTTGTCCGGTCTCAAGGGTAAAAGCGGTATGACATAGATCCGGCTGCCTGTCCTTCCGTCAGGCGTTACAGGCAAATGAAGCTTGGAAGTGAACAGGGAGGAAGTTCGTAGAAGGAAGCGGACGGAACCGGATGGAATACAATAGAAAGCACAGTTAATTCTTGCTTGGGCTGGATGACGTTCATCTTGTTATTCACATACCTATCCAGATCCGGAAGAAGCCCGAACCTATTTTTCCATGTATATGAGGAGGATCTCAAGAATGACGAAAATCGCTTTTGTACCCTTGGACGAGCGGCCCTGCAATCTGGAATTCCCGCGTCAGCTGGCGGCTATGACCGATCTGGAAATGTCGGTACCGCCCGTAGCCATTCTAGGCCGGAAGAAGTCGCCGGCAGACACGGCTGCTTTGCAGGACTGGCTGCTTCATGAAGGGGAGCAGGCGGATCATGCCATCGTTTCCCTCGATATGCTCGTATATGGGGGCATTGTGCCCTCGCGTTTGCACCACTTGACGGAGCAGGATACGCTGGACCGCCTGGAAGTACTGCGTGAACTGAAGCGAGTACGCCCTCAGCTGCGTATTCATGCATTCAATCTCATTATGCGCGTACCGGCTTATTCCAGCAGTGAAGAGGAGCCGGATTATTACGCGGACTATGGCCGCGAACTGTTCCTGTACGGCTGGTACCGGGATAAGAAGGAGCAGGAAGTGCTGACGGAGGAAGAGGAGCAGACTTACGCGGATATTCTGGCAAAAGTACCGCCGGAGGTCCTGGCCGATTTCGTAGGCCGCCGGGGTATTAACTCCTTTGTGAATCATCAGGCCCTGCAGCTTGCTGCAGAGGGCATCATCGATTATCTGATCATTCCTCTGGACGATAACTCCCGTTACGGCTTCTCGCCGCTGGAACAGCGGGCGCTTGCCATCCGCTCCGAGGAATTGGATCTGCTTGACCGTGTAGCGATCTATCCGGGCGCCGATGAGATCGGATGCACGCTGTTCGCGCGGATCTTCTGCGAAACGAAGCAGTATCTGCCCAAAGTATATGTGCGCTATTCGTCTACACGCGGGCCTTTCTGCATTCCGAAGTATGAGGACCGCAGCCTGGGCGAGAGCATCAAGGCGCACCTGACCAGTGCGGGCGCCTTTATGGCGGACAGCTCGCATGGTGCAGACGCCGTGCTGATGGTCCACTCGCCGGCTGCCGGCGAGGCCGATATGGCCGAGACGTCCCACGCGTGGGGACAGCGCCACCGCACCTACTTCTCCGAAGTGAATATGCGCGAGTTCGCCCAGGCGATGCGCGTCTACCTCGGCGAAGGCCGCACCGTGGCGCTGGCTGACGTCTCCGTCTGCAACGGCGGAGACACAGTCCTGCTCAAGCTGCTAGCCCGCCTGGGCCTGCTTGAGGGGCTGTCCGCGTATGCCGGATGGAACACCTCCGGCAATACGCTGGGCACGGTGATCGCCCACGCGATCATCGAAGCGTACTACGCGGGCGCAGAGAGCGCCTCTGCGGGCGCCTTTGCGCAGGCGGCTGTGTCTGGCGCTTCTCTGCCAGCAGAGGCGGCAGCGGCTGTCTCCGCGGCCGGAATTCCGGCCGCAGCGTCCGGTGTCGGCGAAGCCGCCGGAGTGCCTCTTGACTCGCAAGGGGCGCTCACGCGCAGCGTAGATCAGCAGCGCAGCAGCCGGGCGTTCTATCTGTACCGGCTGGTGGAGGATTGGGGCTACCAGGCGATTATCCGCAAGGAAGTAACGGAGAAAGTCCTGCCCGGGCTCGGAGCCAACTACTTCAGTCTGCCTGGCGTACAGCAGCAGGTTGAAGATCTTATCGCGGACAAGCTCCGTACTTTTGCGGAAGAGCGTCTTAACGGCATTACACCGCTTCGGATCGATATTACCAATGTGCACCTGCCTTGGAACCGGATGTTTGAGGTTGGTTTTGACCTTGCTTTGAAGAGCGAATAAAAACGGTTTGTCCTGCTTGCCTGGGACCTGCCGGAGCCGTTCTCTGTCATGGACAGGGACGGCTTTTTTAGTGTTTTGGCCTAGTATTCAGGGGATGCTGAAGAACTGTTGTCCTTTTTTCCGGAACAGGCCCATAGAATATAGGGTGAATGTCATTCGCACAACTGCCGTTAAACAGGTATAATGGTGATGTCGAAATATGTAGATTGTGCCCATGCAATCTTGATCATTGAGGAGGTACCTATGTCCGGATTTATTGGGAAGATTAAACAGGGCGCAGCCGAAGCGGGTAAGAGAGCGCAGCAAACAATCGAAGTAAACCGGCTGAAGCTGCAAATAGCGGCCAAGCAGAAAGATATGCAGAAACTGTATACCCAAATCGGTGAAATCGTCTATGAAGCCTACAAACATGAAGATCCATACCCAGACAGTCAGGTTGCAGCCGTAACGGGCGATCTGAGCACCCTTGACGCCGAAATCAAAGCCATGCGGGACCGCATGTACAGCCTGTATGACGAAAAGTCATGCGAATGCGGCCATGTTGTCGCCATCGATACCAGGTTCTGTCCTAACTGCGGCCGAAAATTCGAGCCGTATACAGAGCCGGCCCAATTTAATGCGATCGTGGATCTCAAGCCTTTCTGCCCGCACTGCAAAGAAGATATCGAACCCGGCATGCAGTACTGTACGGGCTGCGGCTATCATTTGAGCGAAGAGGATATCGCCAAGCAGGAGCAAGAAGGCGGAGTTCCATACGCGGGTAAATATGAGGAGGCGTTCGCAGACTCCCCGGTTAATCAAGAGGACCGTGATCAGGGAAACAGCGGCCGGTCGAACCAGTATGTGCAGCGGGATGACAATCATGCTGAAGATGCCCGCGAGGAAACGGACAACAGATATTACGGGAACAGCTACGGCGGAAGCTATGAGAATAAGCCGGACAATAAATAAGCTGGGAGCTGGAATCTTATCGCTTTGCGCTAATAGACTCCGGGACTTTTTTTAGAAGACCCCACACTAGTAAAATCCAGCGCTGCCTGCAACTATAGCGGTGTATGCTATAACAATATCCCTGCATCAGGCCATACGACCCTTATACGCAGCAGCGGCTGCTTCCCGGAATGAAGAGGGAAGCAGCCGCTGCTTTTTTTATGGGATCACCCGACCTATGATCGGATTCCGGGATTCTGCTCATTCACAAGGATCTTCGTTGGTCTTCGGACGACTGTTACCCGTTTCCTGGGTATCTGAGCTGTTGCCGTAGTTCTTAACTGTTCTCCATGCATCGGTATCGTCGATTTCGGCCTGACCCCGATCGTCATCGTTAGGAGAAGCAAGGATCGGTTCCAGCACTTCTTCTTCGATAGGACGCTGAACCTCTGCGGCCGTATCCCCGCTCTCACGAACTTCGGAATGCTCCACACAAGTGGACGCCCAAGGAATAGCTTCGAGCCGTTCGAATGGAATCGGCTCGCCGCATACCTCACATTTACCGTAGGTATCTGTCTCAAAACGGCCGATCGCTTGTTTGACGTCCGCAAGCTGCTGCTGGATATTCTCATCCACTGCCTGATCACGCCCCCGTTCAAAAGCTTCTGTAGCTATATCGGCGGGATGATTGTCGTAAGAGGACAGTTCTCCTGTAGAATCGCGGATGGATTCCTCCTTCCGGTCGTTATCCAGAATATGTTCAAGCTCGTTTTTTTCGCTATATAAACGTTGTTCTATCAATTGTTTTTCTTCATTGGTTAGCCCTGCCATCGTCGATTTCCCCTTTCGTATAAACAGGTTTGCATCGGCCGGTATCTTTCATCAAATCTCCGAAGCAAGTGTACAAATCTATTACCCGGGCAAGCCTTCGTTTGACGCACGAAGACAAGCGACGACACGGGAAGTATGTGGGAAACTTCCTTTCAATTACGGGAAGAAGCAGCAATCCGTAAGGAATTAGAGAGTTTTCAACTGGAAAATAAAAGCTTGTAATCGTCAAAGCGATAGGGTATGGTAAGAATAACCTTATATGTATCGGGAGCTGGATGAAGTCTGGCTGAGACTGTGACCGCATGTCACTAACCGTATCTGATCTGGGTAATGCCAGCGTAGAGAGAATAACCCTGCCAATCCAAGGCCGCACGGTATATTCCGTTCGGTCTTTTTATGTTCATTGCAAGCCGGAACCTTCATCTTCATATCCCTACCCACAGGTGTTAGATCCCTATGATCATCATGGGTGCCCGCTACCGGGGAAGAGTTGAAGATTGCTTCAAGCTATTGAAGCGGGCGGCAGTAAGGAGCAGTATGGATACGGGTCAGCCACTTTCTGCGGGAAGTGGTTTTTTGCGTTTGTATCTTTTACCGGCAGCCCCTTTGGAAGTAGCGATTGCATCACGGAAGGCAGGCGGGAAGCAGCCAGGGAAGGGGAGAGGATATGAGAAAAACCGATGGGTCAACGAACAGATACAAAGCACATCCGCAGCTGCATGCGGTTTCGACCGGGCGGCAATCTCCTGACACTTTCGTACAAATTGCATGCGAGATACATCCTTATCTGACTTTCTTTCATCTTCGTGAAAAAGAACTCCCGCCCCGTGAGCTTTGGAGGCTGATCGAGCGTCTGGTGACCAAGGGATTCCCGCTCGATAAGCTGGTCGTTAACGACCGCGCGGATGCGGCCTGGTGTGCGGGCGCCGCGGGAGTACAGCTGCCTGGCAGCGGGCTCCCTCCTGCTGCTGTAAAGCAGCGGTTTCCCGGGCTGAGAGTAGGGGTGTCGGTGCATTCGCCGCAAGAAGCTCGGCAGGCCGCTGCCGCAGGCGCGGATTATGTGCTTGCGGGACATATTTATCCGACAGCCTCTAAGCCCGGTCTTGAACCCCGGGGAATCGGATGGCTCCGGGAGGCGGCAGAGAATTGCGATGTGCCGGTGATCGCCATCGGCGGAATCAAGCCGCAGCACGCGGAGGAACTGCTGAGCGCGGGTGCGGGCGGGATTGCGGTGCTGAGCGGGATATGGAATGCGGATCATCCCGCTGAAGCGGCGGAGCGTTACAGGAAGTGCCTGCTGCTGGCGAGCGGGATGTACGAGGAGGAACTCAGGCTTTGAAAGTGTGGATGAGCTTAAGGGAACAGACAGGAGGAGACAGAGAATGAATCTCAGTGTAGATACGGTTGTCATCGGAGGAGGTGTGATTGGAAGCTCCATCGCTTACCAGCTGGCCAAAAGAGGCCGGGCTGTGGTCCTGCTCGAACGTGGCCGGATCGGCGGGCAGGCATCCGGCGCGGCCGCAGGTATGCTCGGTGCCCAATCGGAGATGCATGAGCCCGGGCCCATGTTCGACTTGGCACGGATGAGCCGGGAGTTGTTCCCGGCGGCTGCCGATGAACTTCGCGAGCTGACCGGGATGGATACCGGGCTGACGCAAAGCGGTATGCTCAAAGCGGCGTTCACGGACGCCGATGCAGCCGTTCTGAAAGCGGACATACACTTTCAGCACGGTGCCGGCGGCCGCGCCGAGTGGCTGGACGCGGAGAATGCCTGCCGGCTCGAACCCGCGTTGAGCCGGGATATCCGCGGCGCGGAGTATCTGCCCGACGAGGGACATGTTCTTGCGCCGGAGCTGACGGCTGCGCTGGCTCGCGGCGCAGAGCTGCTGGGCGTCCAAGTGATTGAACACGCCGAGGCGCTTGAGCTGCTGACGGAGCGGGGCCGCATCTGCGGCGTGAGGACACGCGGGGGCACGATCCGCTGCGCGGAGGCAGTACTTGCAGCCGCACTGTGGAGCGACCGCCTTCTGGCTCCGCTCGGAGTGGAGCTTCCGCTGTATCCGGTGAAGGGAGAATGCTTCTCCCTCACTGGCGCTGCCCCGCTCCTCAAGCGGACGCTCACCTCGGCCGGCTGCTACATCGTGCCCAAGCCCGGCGGGCGCATTATCGTGGGCGCGACGGCACTGCCGGGTTCGTACGACCTGCAGCCGCGTCTGGGCAGCCTGATCTCACTGGCCGCGAAAGCGCAGCGGCTGGCACCGGTCCTGGCAGAAGCAGCGTGGGAGCGCACCTGGGCGGGGCTGCGGCCTCAGACGCCCGACGGGCTGCCCTACATCGGCGAAATCAGCGCCTTCCAGGGACTGTTCGCGGCGCTGGGCCACTATCGCAACGGCATCCTGCTCTCGCAGGCGACGGGAGTACTGGCTGCAACCGCGATCACCGGAGGCACTGCCGCAGTGGCGCGGGAGCTGCCTGGCGCCGAGAAATTGCTCCAAGCGTTCCGCCCGGAGCGGGGCGTCCTTGCTGGAGTGAGCCATGAATAATCCGGGCAGGCAATCTCTGCGCGCTGCCGGTACTTATTTTCTCAAAGGTAAGGAGAGATCGGGATATGAAGCTTCATGTTAACGGCGATGCCATTGAAGTTCCAGACGAATCAGCGACGGTATCAGAGCTGCTGGAACATTTGGGGCTGAGCGCAGCTTTACTCGTCGTCGAGACGAACGGCCGCATTTTACAAGCGGAAGACCACACGGATACGCCCATCATGGATGGGGACCGGATCGAAATTGTTCACTTTGTAGGAGGAGGATAATCATGCTGACAATCGGACCTTATACGTTTAAATCAAGGCTACTTCTTGGTACCGGCAAGTTCCCGGATTTCGAGGTACAAAAGCGGGCGGTAGATGTATCGGAATCGCAAATCCTGACGTTTGCCGTGAGGAGAATGAACATCTATGACCCGCAGCAGCCCAATTTCCTGTCGATGCTCGACGTAAGCAAATTTAAGCTGCTACCGAACACGGCGGGTGCCAAAACGGCTGAAGAAGCGGTGCGGATCGCTAAACTGGCTCGTGCGTCCGGCCTATGCGACATGATCAAAGTTGAAGTGATCGGCTGTGACCGCACTTTGCTGCCGGATCCGGTGGAAACGCTCAAAGCTTCCGAGATCCTGCTGGAAGAAGGATTTCTGGTCCTGCCCTACACCTCCGATGATGTGTTATTGGCACGACGTCTGCAGGAGCTGGGCGTGCATGCCATTATGCCGGGGGCATCTCCGATCGGTACGGGACAGGGCATAATCAATCCGCTGAATTTGAGCTTTATCATCGAACAGGCGACCGTGCCGGTGATTGTGGATGCGGGAATTGGAGCGCCTTCGGATGCGGCTCTGGCTATGGAAATGGGAGCGGACGGCGTTCTGCTGAATACAGCGGTGTCCGGAGCGAAAGATCCTGTTCTCATGGCCCAAGGGATGAAGCTTGCGATAGAAGCCGGACGTGCCGGGTACGAAGCTGGCCGTATTCCGCGTAAACGCTATGCATCGGCAAGCAGTCCGGTGGAAGGAGTCAGCGTAAGCTGAGGAAAGGAAGCAGGTTAAATAATAAGTTTAATAATTTTACCATTTGTAGGGATGTAGGGATGTAGGGATGTAGGGATGTAGGGATGTAGGGATGTAGGGATGTAGGGATGTAGGGATGTAGGGATGTAGGGATGTAGGGATGTAGGGATTGGGTTCTTTTGGTTGAACGCAGCTCTAGTTTGGCGCGCGAGTAAGCCGAGCATTAAGCACAAGCATGAAACATCAAGCATGAAACATCAAGCATGAAGCGCCAAAAGCACCAAACATCAAGGATCAAGAACCAAGGACCAAGCACCAGCACCAAACACCAAGAACCAAACACCAAGAACCAAACACCAAGAACCAAACACCAAGAACCAAACACCAAGAACCAAACACCAAGAACCAAACACCAAGAACCAAACACCAAGAACCAAACACCAAGAACC
>NZ_RHLK01000004.1:0-181190 GCF_009757775.1 Paenibacillus lutrae | reverse complement strand
AACCAAACACCAAGAACCAAACACCAAGAACCAAACACCAAGAACCAAACACCAAGAACCAAACACCAAGAACCAAACACCAAGAACCAAACACCAAGAACCAAACACCAAGAACCAAACACCAAGAACCAAACACCAAGAACCAAACACCAAACACCAAACACCAAACACCAAACACCAAACACCAAACACCAAACACCAAACACCAAACACCAAACATCAAACACCAAGAACCAAGGACCAAGGACCAAGCGCCAGCACCTAACATCAAGGAAAGCACCAGGCACGGGTATAAAAAGGAGGCAGGGAAATGCAGAGAAGCAGCGGAACGGTCGCAGGTGAAAGGGACAGAAGCCTTTCACAGCCGGATAGTCTCGGCCCGGGAATTCCAGTCGCGCTGACGATTGCAGGCTCAGACAGCGGGGGAGGCGCCGGCATTCAGGCTGACCTGAAGACTTTTCAGGAGCTTGCGGTATTCGGCACGAGCGCCCTAACGGCGGTAACAGCGCAGAATACCAAAGGTGTCCACGGGGTTCATCCGATCCCGGCAGAGAGTGTTACCGGACAGATTGATGCGGTGGCAGAGGATTTGTTTCCCGCAGCGGTTAAGACCGGGATGCTGTTCAGCGCAGAGATTATCGAAGCTGTGGCTGAGCGTGCAGCCCATTATGGCTGGCAGAATCTCGTCGTCGATCCGGTAATGATCGCCAAAGGAGGCGCGCGGCTTCTGCAGACGGAGGCCATTCAAGCTCTGACGGCGCGGCTGCTTCCGCTTGCTTCTGTGGTCACGCCGAATATACCCGAGGCGGAGGCGCTGACGGGCCGGACCATTGCGACGATGAGCGAGCGGAAGGAAGCGGCTCGTCACATTCACAGCTGGGGCGTCCGGCACGTTGTTCTCAAAGGCGGCCATGCGGGGAACACGGCGCAGGCAATCGATCTGCTGTATGACGGCAGCGGGTTTACGGAGTTTGCCGCTCCGTGGGTGGATACCCGGCATACACATGGAACGGGCTGCACTTTTGCCGCTGCCCTGACAGCAGGTTTGGCAAGGGGTATGCGCCTGGATGAAGCGCTGCTTCTGGCTAAACGGTTTATCCAATCTGCCCTGACAGATCCTCTGGAGATTGGAAGCGGACACGGCCCGACTAATCATTGGGGCTACAACCGCACCTATGGAGATCTGTACCGGATAATCCCGTCTAAGGAGGCTGTTATCTTATGATGGATCATCCGGAAGCGGAGACTGCCCTCGCCCGGACAGGTATGCTACGCGCAGCTTTGCATCTCTATTTGGTGATGGGCAGCCCTAACTGCGGGGGCCGCTGCCCGGCGGCAGTTCTGGATGAAGCGATCCGCGGAGGCATCACGATGTTCCAGTACCGGGAGAAAGGCCCGCATGCCCGTGAGGGCATAGCCAGGACGGAACTCGGACGCGAGCTCCGCGAGTGCTGCCGCCGGGCGGGAATCCCGTTCATCGTGAACGATGATATCCGCCTGGCACTGGAGCTGGAGGCCGACGGTCTTCACGTCGGCCAAGAGGATCAGGCGCAGCAGTCCGCCGCTGAGCTGCGCCGCCTTACACGCGGGCGGATTCTGGGGATATCCGCCCACAATGTTGCCGAGGCGCGGGAGGCGGTCCGTCAGGGTGCCGATTATATCGGCGTCGGACCGATGTACGCCACGGCGACGAAGCCCGATGCCCGCCGGGTGCAGGGCCCGGGGGTAATAGCGGAGATGCGCTCAGCAGGCATCTCGCTGCCGCTCGTCGGCATAGGCGGCATCACGCCGGCAGGGGCGCGGGCCGTTCTAGAGGCCGGGGCCGACGGAGTCGCCGTTATTTCGGCGATCAGCCAGGCGCCGGATGCTGTCCGCGCGGCAGAACTTTTTCAACAGGTATACAAAAATAGAGAATTTGCGGGATGAGCGTCAGGTGCTGATAGAACGAGATGTTCTGGCTTTGCATAGGTCAGTCCATCTATCCAAATTAGAGGAGGAAATTTAATGACGAACGCCAAAAATGTTCAGGAGCCTCACGTATCCGCGTTTCCAGGAAGCCGGAAAGTCTATGTGGAAGGATCGCGTCCGGATATTCGGGTAGCTATGCGTGAAATCGGATTAAGCCCGACAAGCGGGCGATTCGGAGAAGAAGAAAACGCGCCGGTGCGGGTATACGATACGAGTGGACTTTATACGGATACCGGTGAGCAAACGGACATTCGCAAGGGGCTTCCCGCCAACCGCTACGGCTGGGTGATGGAACGCGGAGATGTCGAAATGTATGAGGGCAGGCAGATCAAGCCGGAAGATAACGGTCTGCGTGCGGAAGAGGCTTTGGCTAATGCGGAGATATTCCCTGGACTGGACCGTAAACCTCTTCGTGCGAAGCCGGGCCGTAATGTTACACAAATGCATTACGCACGCCAAGGCATCGTCACGCCTGAGATGGAGTATATCGCCATCCGTGAGAATGTTGCGCCGGAATTCGTTCGGGATGAAGTGGCGCGCGGCCGCGCGGTTATTCCTTCCAATATCAACCATCCTGAAAGTGAGCCGATGATTATCGGGCGTAATTTCCTGGTAAAAGTCAACGCTAACATCGGGAACTCCGCAGTCGCTTCTTCCATTGAGGAAGAGGTGGAGAAAATGACATGGGCGACCCGCTGGGGAGCTGATACGGTCATGGACTTATCCACGGGGAAGAACATTCATACGACACGGGAATGGATCGTACGCAACTCCCCTGTGCCAATCGGAACCGTGCCGATCTATCAAGCGCTGGAGAAGGTCGGCGGCAAGGCCGAGGAGCTTACTTGGGAGATCTACCGGGACACACTGATCGAGCAGGCGGAGCAGGGAGTCGACTATTTTACCATTCATGCAGGGGTACTGCTGCGCTACATCCCGATGACGGCCAAGAGGACGACGGGGATCGTATCCAGAGGCGGCTCTATTCTTGCCGCATGGTGTCTGGCTCATCATCAAGAGAATTTTCTGTACACGCACTTTGAAGAAATCTGTGAAATTATGAAAGCTTATGATATTTCTTTCTCGCTGGGCGACGGTTTACGTCCCGGCTCTATTGCCGATGCCAACGATGAAGCGCAGTTTGCCGAGCTTGATACGCTGGGTGAGCTGACCCGTATTGCCTGGGAGCACGATGTTCAGGTCATTATTGAAGGACCGGGACACGTACCGCTGCATCTCATCAAAGAAAATGTGGACCGTCAGATGGAAGTGTGTCACGAGGCTCCGTTCTATACGCTTGGACCACTGACCACCGATATCGCCCCGGGTTACGATCATATTACATCCGCCATCGGCGCAGCCTTGATCGGTTCGTTCGGTACTGCGATGCTGTGCTATGTGACGCCCAAAGAGCACCTCGGACTGCCCAACAAAAACGATGTCCGCGAAGGGGTCATTGCTTACAAAATCGCGGCTCATGCAGCCGATCTTGCCAAAGGCCATCCTGGGGCACAGGATCGCGACAATGCGCTCTCGAAGGCGCGCTTCGAATTCCGCTGGCGGGACCAGTTCAATCTGTCTCTCGATCCCGAGCGGGCGATTGAATATCACGACGAAACATTGCCTGCCGAGGGAGCCAAGACCGCACATTTCTGCTCCATGTGCGGGCCTAAATTCTGCTCCATGCGCATTACTCAGGACATTCGCGAATACGCGCGCGTGAATGGTCTTGATGAAGATGAAGCCGCCCAAGCGGGAATGGAAGATAAAGCCGCTGAGTTCCGGCGTGAAGGCAGCGTGATCTACACTTAAATGCCCGGCATTATTCCTTGCGGGAGAAGTTTAAGATAAGAAGCCGCGATTATCGGTTACCGTGTGTTAAAAAAGCACTGCCTTGTCCCGGTTAGGGAATAGGCAGTGCTTTTGCTTGTACTATGTATGGAGGCAGATCTAGGTTACGGCCGTACCATCATGGTATGTGATTGGTATGTGAAGATCTCACTCGTCCATCCTCCGACTATGTTTATCTCTGCGGTCCGCTCTGCTGTTTATGGAGTTCTGCCGGATTGGAGCTTCCTTCTACATTTAATTGGGACTCTGCGCTTAGTTTATCCGGAGGAATGGGGATGGCTTCGGATGACTCTTTTTTTGGACTCGCAGCGCCTAATTCGGGCTCTGTCCATTCTTGGATAGCCCCTTCTTCTTCTAACCATTCTTGGGATTGAAATTGTGGCGAAAGGTCCTCGTCTTCGTCATCGTCATCGAACCCGACCGATCCATACTGGTCGCGGGCTCCTTGTATACTTTTTATGAAAACGGTTACAACTAAAAATCCGAATACGAGAAGAGTGATCGTTCCCCATAGGGCGGTCATAATCTAGAGCCTCCTTGACTTTACGAATCCAACTGCGAAAGAGAGGGATAAATCCTCCTACCATATGTACGCATGTGATGAAAAGAAGTTTCTTCTTTTTTCGGTAAATATGTAAAGAATTTGTGGCTGCATTAGGAGCTGACGGAATTAATCATCAAGTTAAGTATTGGTGGCAAGATAGAAATAGAATTGGATTTAAATATATGTAAGGAAATATTACTTCAATATGGTATGTTACCATTGAATGTAAGATAAAATTACTTATATATGCATTATGTGCTTGAGAATTCGTTATCAACTACCGTATAATACAAATGAAATCTATATCATTAGATCGTTACATTTAAAAAATGTCATATAATATAACATAATAGGAGGGATCAAGATGAAGATTGCGCTAGTGGCTCATGAAGTGAAAGCAGCGGAATTAATTGATTTCGTAGTAGCCTACCGGGAATTATTCGAACGACATGAACTGTATGCCACCGGAACGACTGCAACCATGTTGACGGATGTGACCCGGTTATCCATCAATAGGATGCGGCCGGGCGATCAGCAGATCGGAGCCATGGTAGCCCAGAATGATGTCGATCTTCTGATTTTTTTTCGAGATCCGCTCGCTTCTTTGGGACACCAGGCCGATATAACGGCATTGCTTCGATTGTGTGATGTGCAAAGCATACCGGTTGCTACGAATATGGCGACTGCTGAAATTTTGGTAAGATCGCTCGATCTAGGGTATTTCGACTGGCGGTATGCGGTTCAGACTAAGGATTTGCGTACAGAAACGGAACTAAGGGCAAGCGGAATGGAGTAGCCCGTGAGCAATGGGGCTGTCTCAAAAGGGTAAACCTGAGTGAGGCAATCCTGTAATATATGCAAAAGAACCTTCAAAACCACTATAAAAGTGGATCTGAAGGTTCTTTTGTAACCGAATATCGCGTGAAAAGTGGGACTGAATTTTCTTGAAATGACTTTTGGGACAGCCCCATGTGCTGCGGACGGCTAGATGGAGTAATGCTGGCTTTGAGCGGGCTGAATGTACTGGGAAAAGGTTGGAGCATAGTTTGTTGATGGTTGAGTGTAGTTGGTGGAAGGCTGCGTATACTGGAAAGCATCCTGGCTTCTGCCGGCAACATATTGGCTGACCAGTTGTTGGGTCTTTTGTTCGGATTTATGAGAGGACTGAATATGCTTGTCAATTTCTTGACGAAGGGCCGGCGAGGGTGTGTTATACATGTTATTCTGCTTCATGAACGTATACAGTTCGCCCTGCAGTTGCAGAGAATCCAATGTCAACTGATTGAACAATTGGCGGATGGACGGACAATTGGATTCCGTAGCTGCAGTTGCATACTCTCTAACAACGCGCTTCAGGTCGGATAAGATTGTAAAGAGCAGGTCCCGATCCTTAAGGACGGAACTGCTTTGCTGCTGGCTTGGTGAATATTGATGTTGTTGATGCTGATGTTGTTGATGTTGTTGTTGTTGATGGTTCTGCTGGTGCACAGAAATCCCTCCTTTGTTCCATGTAATTTTGCTTATTGTTGATGCTGTTGTTGTTGTTGTTGAGGCTGAGTTGGTGCTAAATTGATGTGCTGGTGGAGGGCATTCATCAGCTGGCTGTAATGGTGCTGATGACGCTGCGCGGAATGCTGGGCGAACTGCTGAATGGCCGGATTTTGTGAGCTGACTAAAGCGTTGATGGACTGTTTGATAAGCAGATCTTCGTTGGACATCGAGTCCGCGATATACTCAAGTTCTTTGGCTGTAATAGGTTGCATGGAAATCCCTCCTTTCGTATCTCTTTGTAATGTAACCAATCGGACTGGGATTATGCGGTAAATAATGAAAAATATTCAGAATACCTAGTGAATGAGTTCAGAATGGTTCTGCATACAATCACGCTGTATAATAAGGCATTAAAAAAAACCATGCGTGGAAGCATGGTCCGGGGCGAATTATTCCGCAGAGTCGGGTGAGCCCGTCGATTGGTTTCTGCGGCTGATTTCTTCGGTTACGATAAAAGCAAGATCCTCATTGCCGAACATGGACAAAACGCCTAACAACGTATCATCCGGAATGTCTCCGGCCTCTTCCTTGGGCACGGTAAGCTCTAGTGCCTGTTGAAGCTCTGTGTTGCCGCTTTGCTGGGGGTAGGCCCGCACATATAACTCTGCAGGATCTAATCCATGGTTGATACACCACTGTGCAAAAATAAGAATCATCATCCGTTCGTCGCGCTGATAATTTTCGATAATTTGCTGTTCCATCTCTTTTGAATTCATGTGAATAGTAAAGCTCCTTTCCTTGTGAAGCAAGGCTTGTCATTAATCATATGGTAACATGAAGGGACGTTGGAGAGATACTGGCGTTATATAGGGGAGAAAGGAACCGCCAATGGATAATCAGGAGGAATCTTCCTGACCAGGATAAAAAAAGATAGATTCCGGGACCGTTTTGGTTTATGATAGGGATAACAGGGACTTGGGGACTAGTCATCTAGTCTTACATCCCGAAAACCAAGCTACGCATTCTCCCAGGAGAATGCACAGTCGTGCGAGTAAGTCACATGGGGTCTGTGACCGTCCGGCTGTTGTCGAGCTTGGTTTTTTTGTGCATTCCTGGCGTGATATTATAAAAGGAACCAGGCTGGTTAGGCTTGAACTGTACGGAGGGAGCTGGATGTTGGCATGAAATCCAAAAGATTTACGAATTTGAACCCCGAGGCCGGACTAAGTACGTTTGCCGATTTGCGCAAGTGGCGCAAGGAGCGCCGGGGTAAGGTCAAGGATATGTCCTTTCAAATTGCGCTGTGTCCCCAGCGGGATCCCGTATATTTGCAAGGCAACCGGAATGACACCACCATTACCTGGATCGGGCATTCAACCTTCCTGCTGCAAAAGGAAGGACTTAATATCGTCACGGACCCGGTGTGGGCGAACCGGATGGGACTGGACCGCCGCCTTGCTCTGCCGGGTCTGGCAATCGAGGAT
The DNA here is from genome assembly GCF_009757775.1 of Paenibacillus lutrae. Classification (GTDB taxonomy): domain Bacteria; phylum Bacillota; class Bacilli; order Paenibacillales; family NBRC-103111; genus Paenibacillus_F; species Paenibacillus_F lutrae. The sequence goes on along the minus strand of NZ_RHLK01000004.1, from coordinate 173,852 downwards.
CTGCCTCCTGTTGATGTGGTGCTTCTGTCCCATGGGCACTACGATCACCTCCATATCCGGTCGCTCCGCCAACTTCCGGGATCGCCGAAGCTGCTGGTGCCGGAGGGGCTGGGCAGCATGCTCCGCCGCAAAGGATTTCATAACATGGAGGAACTGTCATGGTGGGAGAGCAGCATGCTGGGCGGTTTGCTGTTTCATTTTGTTCCGGCGCAGCACTGGACACGGCGCTCCTTGTGGGATACGAATACATCCCACTGGGGCGGTTGGGTTATAGAGCGGGCCGATCGTCCGGGCGCCGATGCGGACAGCCTGTATTTTGCGGGCGACAGCGGATATTTTGAAGGGTTCGGGCAAATTGGGGACCGGTTTAAGATCGGCCGTGCACTCATGCCTATAGGCGCTTATGAGCCGGAATGGTTCATGTCTACCCAGCACGTATCGCCGGAAGAGGCTGTGCAGGCTTTCCTGGATGTAGGCGCCGATTATTTCGTGCCGATGCATTATGGCGCATTCCGCCTGGCGGACGATACGCCTCAAGAAGCGCTGGACCGCTTGAAGGCGGATTGGGCGAGGCGGGGCTTGGAAGAGAAGCGGCTGGAGGTGCTCGTCCATGGGCAGACGTTGAAATCGCTCACGCCTTAGTGGGTACAACGTGCTTTTTCGGGACAAACCGTCTTTTTTGAAGGCAGTGGTGCATATATATCTTGGAGAATGCCGGATAGGTAAGGACACCGAGATGCCCATTAATTCGAGAGAGCGGGGGAGACGATGAAGCGCTGGATGGTCGTGCTGATCCTCGGTTTTGCCGTGTATGCAGCGGGGATTTTAATGTATTTCGGCTGGGCGGATATATATAGTCTGCCGCCTGAGATGTTGGGGACTAACGTGGACCCGGAAACTTTCATGAGCCCGGATCAGATTCAACGCGCAGAGGCGCTTTCACGTGTTCGATCGATTGTATACTTTATCGAAACGCCTCTACAGCTGATTCTTATGGTTCTGCTCGTGGGGATTTCGATCCGCTTTCGCAAGACCGTTGAACGCTTGACAAGAAGGCGCGTGCTGCAGCTGGGATTGTTTGTCTTGTTGTTCCTATCGCTGGTGTATGCGCTCATGCTTCCGTTTGATTATTTGATGCTGCTGGTGGAACGGCATTATGGAGTGTCGAATGTAGCAACCGGAACCTGGCTTACCGATCGTGCCAAGAATCTGGGAATTGAATGGGTAACTTCGAGTCTCTTGTTCCTGGGGCTGCTTGCCATTATGCGCCGGAGCCCGCGCCGCTGGTGGGTGTGGGTATGGATGTTATCCATACCTCTGCTGCTGTTTGTCCAGTTCATTCAACCGGTCATTATCGAACCTCTTTATAACGAGTTCATTCCACTGCGTGAGGGACCCCTCAAAAAAGAACTGCTCCGGTTAGCCGCGGAATCTGGAATTTCTTCGGAGAATATCTATGAAGTGAACATGTCGGAGCGGACCAATCAGCTAAATGCCTATGTTTCCGGGATTGGTTCGAATGCGCGTGTTGTTCTGTGGGATACGACACTAGAGAAGTTGGAACCCCGCGAAATACTCGTTGTTATGGCTCACGAAATGGGCCACTATGCAGAGCGTCATATTTTCTGGGGGAGCGGATTCGGGCTGCTCCTAAGTTTCGGACTGGTCTGGGCGGGAAGCCGTTTCTACGAGGTGCTTATCCGGAATTGGGGGACTTCACGGGGGCTCAGCGGACCAGGGGACTTGGCTGCGCTGCCGCTGCTGCTCGCGGTTGTCTCGCTATTCACGCTGCTTGTGACGCCTCTGAACAATACGGCTTCCCGCCTGATGGAGGTCAGGGCCGACCGATACGCGATGCGGCTGACAGGAGATGGGGCGGCAGCTGCAAGCGCCTTTCAGAAGCTGGCTGCAACGAACTTAAGCCCGGTGACACAGCCTCGTCTGCTGCAATTGTTTCTGGGCACCCATCCGACTATCGAGAAGCGTATCCGATATTTTAATCAATACAAGGATACCTCTGCGCCATAATAAAATAAAAAAATACCCCTTGAAAATATCATGGCGGAAGCGGCTGCTTCTATACAATGATATTTCAAAGGGGTTTATTTAATTGCACAGAGCGCGCGACGGAAACAAAGTTATTCCGAGCCTTGCCGGCTGCGTGTCATTTGCTGCCAGACGGAACCTTCGGCAGCGTGCCCGCCCTCTATACGGGCGATAGCCATCTGCACCTGCATGGAAATTTCGAATTCCGGATCATCTGCAGCCTCCCGCAGTGCTTCCAATGCCGATTCGTCACCTGCTTCATACAGGAAGCGGGCGGCGCGCCAGCGGACGATTTTGTTCGCGTCCTTCAAGGCGGTCACCATGACGGGGATAGCGGCAGGATCACCGAGATCGGATAAGGTGTCTCCTGCCGTCCGCCGAACCGCCGGAGTGCGGTCTTCCATAGCCCGGAACAGGTAAGGAAGGGCTTCGGGTTCTTTGATGTCCCCCAGGAATACAATGGCCAGACGGCGGACAGATGTTTTCTCATCGAATAGCGCTTTGGCAAGCAGAGGAAGCGTGTCTACGGCAGGCTTGATGCTTTGCAGCGCCGCATATCTTATCTTCCAGTCGGGATCTTCCAGCAGCCGGTCGATCTCGTCATAGGTCAGTTCCGCGGGCTGCTGCGCAGTCCGAGCCGCGGCTGTATCCGATATGCCTTGAGCGGCTTGCTCAGCCAGAAGCCCTAAGCGCTGGTCGTCGTAGGAAGCATCGATTTCCTGCACAACATCCTGCAGGACTTCCTGCAGATCACCGTAGCGGACATCCAGCTCCTGAAGCTTCCGTTCTTTGAGCAGATGGGGGGAGCTCTCAGTGGCTTTCATAGCCGCTTCCGAGAAGCGTTCAGGCATAGCTGCGCGGGCCTCCTCGCCAGCCGCGTTCACACGCACTTGCAGCGGGATTCCGCGAAACATCTGCAGCAGCACCTTTACTTCACCGAAGCCTGAGCCTGCTTCGTCTTCTCCGGGAAGGGATGCCTGAGAATCCCCGCTGCCAAGCACCTCGCGCGCCTGGGTAAGGATCTGCTTCCAATCTCCCTTGGGAGAACGGTCCAACGCGATAAAATCGGCTACCTGAAAAACACTGGTCACACCAGGAATATCAAGCAGCTGTTGCATATAACCCGGTGCGCCTTCACGCTTATCACGGGTAAAAGTCAGGCTGCGGCCTTTGGGCAGCGCCTTGTCTACATTCAGTTTCATGCTATTCGGGCTTGGAGTCGGTTCAATCGACGTTAATTTCACACCAAACACCCTCCTTTACTCCTATTATGATACCACATTTTCCGGAAAAGAAATTTCACTGACTCAATGGCGAAAAATGCCGCTAAAGCGGGCGCGGAATGGAAAATTCCTATCCTCCCAAAAATTTTTCTTCTATATAATAGGGAAGGTGTAGGGGATTCTATGTATAGACAGAAAAGAACTCCCCCTTCGCAACAGGCTGCAAGGGGAGTCAAAGTTCAATCGTTGTATAGCGGGGACGAGTCCCGCAATCTAATCTAATTCAACAAGGTTGCGGTGGAGATAGGTATCCAGGGTTTTAGTCAAATCGAATACGGTATGAGCGATATCAATATTCTCGAACGAATGCTCACAGAGATTGCAGTATTGCATTTCTTCATGATAGTGGGACATATACAGGTTAATTTCCTCATCGGTATGACCATTCTTTAGCATCCGTGTCTCCAGCACATCAGGACCTGCATAAATACAGATACGGACAACGTGGTCCGCATAGAGTCGTTTGAGTGCTTCGGCGCCGAAGCGGTTGAGAATCAGATAAATCGCCCCGGCATTCCCGAGCATAATCTCAATGTCCATATGCTGGATGCCGTATAAGTGGGTGTCAATATCGGTAACCTCAAGGAAATTTCCGTCATCCTTATCTTTTAAGAATTGTTCCTTCGTTATAAAATGATAGTCCTGCCCGTCGACTTCAGTCGGCTTTTGGGGGCGCGTTGTATAGGAAATGACCTGTTTAATGCCGAGAGTAGAACCAGCCATCTCTGCGACAGTTTTGCGGCCGGCGCCATGAGGGCCTGTGAACACAAATATTTTGTCCTGTTCCTTCAATTCATACATACTAAAGCCTCCTGTCGTTCGGATATCGAGCAAAAGGGCATGTGCATAAGAAGGGATAAGCAGCATTAGAGAAATAGAGGAATATAGTCTATTCTACAATGAACAGAAGGGGAATGGGGAAGTTTTGTTCCTCAGAATCATTTATTTGCAGCCTCTTTTGAAAAAGAAAAAAAGAACCGGAAGCCGTTAAGCTTCCGGTTCTTTATATTAGCGCCTGCCAAAGCATGAGAACCCTGCTGAATTTAGCTGGGCTTCATTATAGTTGTGATGTGAGATCGCCTGGCAGGCAGGTATGCTTTCAAACAGCGGGCTTATCTGCCGCGTTTGAAGCCGCCGCCCCGCGGAGAATTTCCGCGTGGGCCGCCCCCGCGTGCCGATGGTCCGCGCGAGCCGGAACCGCCGCCCCGGGAACCTTTGGGGCCGCCTGTGCCGCGCGAGCCTCCACGTGCTCCGGAACCGCCCTGCCCTTTGGGGGTGCGCTGGGAAGCTTCGCGCTGTGCTGCACTGAGGCCCCAGCCGGCTTCGCCGAAAGGACCGCTGCTGACATCGCGTGCTCCGCCGCGCGGAACATTGCCGCGTTCACCGCGCTCGCTGCTGTTGCTGTCGCGGCCAGCTCGGAAATCAGTGCCGGCTCTTCCGCCGGCACCTTCGCGGCTGCTGCGGAAATCCGTATCGCGGAATCCCTCGTTTCGCGATGTGCCACCGCGGGGATTGGAGCTGCGTCCGCCGGTACTGCGCGCAGCACCGCGCTCAGACGGGCGTCCGCCGCCATAAGCGGCACCATCGCCGCTGCCGCCGCGCCGTCCGCCAGCGCTGCGTCCTGCCGGCTTGCGTCCGCTGTCACGGCTCTCGCTGCTCCAGCTGTCGCCGCGGTCTGCACCGCCGCGCGGAGCGTCTGCGCCGCGCGTACCGGCACTGCCGCCGCGCTCGCTCCAGCCTCCGGCACCGCGTGAGCCGCGCGGGTCGCTGCTGCGGGTATCGCTGCCGCGTGCAGCGCCTCCGCGGCTTCCGCCGCGGGAACTGCTTCCGCTGCGCTTGTCGTCAGCGGAACGGTGCTCCCAGCGGCCCTCAGAACGGGCCGCGGCCCGGCGGGCGCCGCCCTGCCCGGTATATTTGGTCTTGCCCGGCCGGCCTGCTCCGCCTTGGCCGCCGCGCGAGTCGCGGCTGCTGCGCTGGGGACGGTCACCGCCTGCGTCTTCGCGCTCACCGCGGGTCGCGTCTTGTCTGCGCAGCTGTTGGCGGATGCCCTGCTCGATCTGATCGACGTAGACTTGATCGCGCTGGGTAGCGAACGTAATTGCGACCCCGGTCTGACCGGCGCGTCCCGTCCGCCCGATGCGGTGGATGTAGCTCTGTGCATCCTGCGGAACATCGTAGTTGAAGACGTGAGTCACGCCTTCGACGTCAATCCCGCGGGCCGCTACATCCGTAGCAACCAGCAGCTGGATGCTTGCATCCCGGAAACGCTTCATGACCTGCTCACGCTTAGACTGGGACAGATCGCCGTGCAGCTCGTCCGACTTATACCCGCGTTCCTGCAGCTCAGCGTTCAAAGCTGCCGCTCTGCGTTTGGTGCGGCAAAAAATCATGGCAAGGTACGGCTGAGATGTGTCGATTGCTTTGCACAACGTATCCAGCTTGCCGCGATCGGTAGTGCGCACGACAGTCTGGTCGATTTCCGTCAACGTAACCTGCGGTGCTTTCACCCGGACTTCTTCCGGGTTTCTCATGTAGCGCTGAGCCAGATTACGGATAGGATCCGGCATCGTAGCCGAGAACAGCATCGTTTGACGGAGATGCTGCGGCGTCTGGGCAATAATTTCTTCCACTTCATTCAGGAAGCCCATATGAAGCATCTGATCCGCTTCATCCAGTACCAGCATGGACAGCTTGTACAGGTTAAACGATTCTCTGCGCAGGTGGTCGAGTAATCTTCCTGGTGTGGCAACGATAATATGCGCGCCGCCATTGGATGTCAGCTTACGGAGCTGCTTCTCCACATCCTGTCCGCCGTAAGCGGCAAGAACGTTAATGCCCATGTACGGGGCAAGCTTAGCCGCCTCCGCTGCGATCTGAATGGCTAATTCCCGCGTAGGGGTAAGGATCAGTCCTTGAACCTCAGAACGGGAAGTATCTGTACGCTCCAGCATTGGCAGCAGGAAAGCAAGGGTTTTGCCCGTGCCGGTCTGGGCTTGGGCTATTACATCACGGCCGCCAAACACGATAGGGAGCGCAAGCTGCTGAACGGGTGTCGGCTCATTGATGCCGTGTCTGGTCAGCAGTTTGGCTAGCTCGGGGCTGACGCCAAGATTAACAAAAGGAAAAGACATAGAAGTGATAACTCCTTCGGATTAGGGATGCTTCCCATTCTACCCTAATGGCCGCACCATGGAAAGCGATTGCTGCACATAGTCGGACTTTCACCGCATAATTATGCTTTTTAAGCATCGGGGCACGATTTATGCAGCAGCAGAGAATGGAAAGAAGGATTCGGATTGGTGATTTTGGGCAAGCTGATGAGTGATGGTATTTTTACGGGGCACATAATTCACATAATTAAGGAAGTTTCTCCGTGCCGAAGATTTGAGTGACACCTTTATTAAATTCGCCGATATAGGGCTGCAAAGATGCGCCTGCGGTTGAATACAGCTTATAAGAGTTTAACTGGTTAATGAAATTCCGGTTGGCCGAAATGTAAACGTCGTGGACCTGAGGATCGGCGGCCCGTATTTTCTCTGCAATGCGCTGTTTAAAGATGTGGGATAAGTTCCGGTGATCCTTTACAGTGTCGTAGCCAAGAAAGTCTGTTGCCAGTTCATTCGTGTATAGATTCTGGTAATAGGGTTGCGGCATGTTATTTTTAGGATCAAGAGGTCCTCGGGTAAAACGCTCGTTTCCACCGGATTTAGTGCCGGCGGCGGATCGGTCCAGCATAACGGCTACATAAGCGTTGTTTTCCGTACGCATGACAATAGCGCCCATCACTCCGTGCATCGCGGCTATTTGGGTGGAAAGGTTATGATCGTAGGCCATTGTACGGTTATTATGGATGATTGATTTGGCCTGTTGTTCCGTTTGATAGGCTCTGGATTGATTCAGGCTTTCCTTCCTCTGCTGGACCAGACCGTAATTGGTTTCTTTGGGATATGTGTTGGTACATCCGGAAGTGAACAGAATAAGCGCGCAGGCAGACAGAAGCGGAATAGAGCGGCGAAGTGTAGTCATAACGATTTCGATACCCCCTCGGACAGATGTGTTGTAATTTAGGATGAGGCGGGCCCGGATGAATTATACTTGGCAATGTGAAGCATATTAAAGTTAAAAAATCACGCCTCCAATAAAAAAAACCAGGGGGACATCTGAAAATTTGACGGCTTTTAGAACAATTTGTGAACTTCTGTAGAAGAATTGACAAAAAAGTTTTACCTAATTATAGTTAATTAAGTGATAAGGTTGATTGACATAGGCCTGTCGTTCGTGGTAAAAATATTGGTTTACAAAAGTGGGGTTGATAAGCAATGAGTCGATGGAAAAAGAATTGGCGTCTGGTCCCCCTATTTGCGGTGATGACGTTCCTCCTTGCGGGTTGTGGAGACCCGACGCTATCCGCTTTGCGGCCAAGAGGCCCGGTGGCAGAAGAGCAGTTATTCTTAATGAAAATCTCGCTCGCCATTATGCTATTGGTTGTAGTAGTGGTATTTGCGCTGTATTTGTTCGTAATCATCCGTTTCCGTAAACGGAAGGGGCAAGAAGGTGTTCCCAAACAAGTAGAAGGAAACCACGTACTGGAGATTGTATGGACGGTCATTCCAATCCTGCTGCTTATCGTGCTAGCTGTTCCAACGGTGTATTATACGTTTAAACACTCCACGAACCATGTGCAGAACAAGGATGCTATCCATGTAAAAGTAACCGCTCACCAATTCTGGTGGCAGTTTGAATATCCGGAACTGGGCATTTCGACTGCACAGGATCTAGTCATTCCAAAAGGTAAAACGATTGCGCTGGAGCTGACTTCTGCCGACGTTACTCACTCCTTCTGGGTTCCGTCCCTGGGCGGTAAGCTCGATACGAATACCGGTATGACGAACATCTACTATTTGCAAGCAGATGAAGTGGATGTATTTAAAGGCAAGTGCGCAGAGCTTTGCGGTTCGTCTCATACTTTGATGGACTTCAAGGTAAAATCGCTTGAACAAGCCGATTTTGACGCTTGGACCCAGAATATGAAGACTCCGGCTGTCATTGCAGCTGATGCGAAGCAGGGCGAAGAACTGTTCAAACAGAAGTGCCTGCAGTGCCACGCTGTTGATGCTCAAGGACTTGGCTTCGGACCTAACTTGAACGGATACGCGGATCGTGAAATGCTTGCTGGCGTTCTGGAGCATAACGATCAGAAACTCAAAGACTGGATCAAGAACCCGCAAGCTGAAAAGCCAGGAACCTTGATGCCTATCGTTCCTCTGGAAGATAAGCAGATTGATGAAATTATTAAGTATATGAACAGCTTGAAGTAGGACTTAGCAAAAAGGAGGTTAATACGTTGGCACAAGCACACGCTCACGCAAATGCGCATGCGCACCATCAAGTCAAACGCTATACGGGTTTGATGGATTGGCTTACCACCGTGGATCATAAGAAGATCGGCATTCTGTATTATCTCGCCGGCGGACTCTTCTTCCTGATCGGTGGTCTAGAAGCAATTTTGATCCGGATTCAGCTGATGAATCCAGATTTGAAGCTTTTCATCGGAGATACGTTCAATCAGCTGACTACGATGCACGGAACGACGATGATCTTCCTCGCGGCGATGCCGATGATTTTCGGATTTATGAACGCGCTTATCCCTTTACAAATCGGGGCTCGCGACGTTGCCTTCCCGTTCTTGAACTCACTCGGGTTCTGGCTTTTCTTCTTCGGAGGCGTACTCCTTAACCTTTCCTGGTTTCTGGGAGGCGGTGCGAACGCGGGCTGGACAGCGTATACGCCACTGTCGACCATTACAACCGACTCAGCGTTAGCTGTAACGGTTGGGGGTAATGTAACAGGCGTTGACTTCTATGTGCTCGGATTGCAGATTGCCGGTCTCGGTACTCTGATCGGGGGTATCAACTTCCTCGTAACGATCATTAACATGCGTGCGCCAGGCATGACTTACATGCGTATGCCGATGTTTACATGGGCATCCCTGATCACGTCCGCACTGATTTTGTTCGCTTTCCCGGCCATTACGGTGGGCTTGGTCGCGTTAATGTTCGACCGCATATTTGACGGTGCTTTCTTTGATCCGGTTCGCGGCGGCAGTACGATTCTATGGGAGCATTTATTCTGGATCTTCGGGCACCCCGAAGTATACATTCTGATTCTTCCTGCTTTCGGTATCATCTCTGAAATCGTCAGTACGTTCTCAAGCAAGCGACTGTTCGGTTACAGCTCCATGGTATTTGCAACGGCTCTGATCGGATTCCTGGGCTTCATGGTTTGGGTCCACCATATGTTCACGGCTGGGCTGGGGCCTGTTGCCAACTCGATTTTCTCGATTGCAACAATGGCCATTGCCGTACCGACAGGTATCAAAATTTTCAACTGGATTTTCACCTTATGGGGCGGACAAATCCGCTTTAATACATCGAACCTTTTTGCAACATCGTTTATCCCTACGTTCGTAATGGGCGGGGTTACAGGCGTTATGCTTTCCGTTCCGGCTGCTGACTTCCAGTACCACGATACGTATTTCGTTGTCGCTCACTTTCACTACGTAATCGTAGGCGGTCTGATTCTTGGCTTGTTCGCCGGTTCTTACTACTGGTGGCCTAAGATGTTCGGCCGTATGCTGAACGAAACACTGGGTAAAATACATTTCTGGACCTTCTTCATCGGGTTCCACCTGACATTCTTCCCTCAACATTTCCTTGGTCTGATGGGTATGCCTCGCCGCGTATTCACTTACGATCCGGGTCTGACCGCAGGTAACCTTGTCAGTACGGTTGGCGCAATTCTGATGGGTGTCGGTACCATTGCCTTCATCATTAACATCATTGCGACGAACAGAAAGCCGATCGACGCTCCTAACGATCCTTGGGATGGCCGTACGCTCGAGTGGACAATTCCGTCCCCGGCTCCTGAGTATAACTTCAAGCAGACCCCGCTTGTACGCGGTCTGGATGCACTATGGAAAGAAAAAATGGCGGGCAACAAAGAGATGACGCCGGCGGAACCTGTCGGTTCGATTCATATGCCGTCACCTTCTATCCTGCCGCTGGTTATGTCCCTTGGATTGTTCATAGCCGCATTCGGTTTCATGTATCACACCTATGTGGTATCCATTATCGGTATCGGTATTACACTGATTTGTATGGCTCTTCGTTCCATCTATGACGATCATGGCTGGCACATTGAACCGGAGGAGCTTAACGAAGACAAGGGGGTTAAACGATGAGCGCGCATACGCACGAAGCGGACACTCTGCCCCTTGAGCCTGAGAAGGCAACCCTCGAAGGCAAGAATAAAGTCCTTGGATTCTGGCTTTTCCTTGGCGGGGAAATGGTATTGTTCGGCACCTTGTTTGCCGCTTATATTGCCCTTCGGAACCAAATTCCGGATGGCCCGACTCCACAGGAATTGTTTAAACTGTCAACAGTAGCTTGGGCAACCATGATCTTGTTGACAAGCAGCTTGACGAGTGTGTTCGCTATGATGGCTATGCACCGTCATGATCTTAAGATGATGCTGATCTGGCTGGGCGTTACAGTCGCTTTGGGACTTGGATTCTTGGGTCTCGAGATTTATGAATTCTATGAATACGTGCATGAAGGTCACGGCTTTACGACCAATGCATTCTCAACTTCTTTCTATACGCTTGTCGGCTTCCACGGGGGCCACGTAGCATTCGGTATTCTCTGGATCACTCTTCTGATTATCCAGGGTACACGTAAAGGTCTGACTGTTGTAACGGCGCCTAAGTTCTATGTTGCCAGCTTGTACTGGCACTTTATCGACGTCGTATGGGTATTTATCTTTACGGTCGTTTATCTGATGGGGAAGGTGGGTCCTTAAGATGAGCACACACGAAACGACTTCACCAAGTAAACGTCACAAACACCCGAGTCCTGCGAATCATTATTATTCGTACATTGCGTCCATCCTGCTGACTATGATTGCGTTCTTGCTGGTCATGTACGGAGGTCTCGACAAAACGTTCTTGTACGGTTTCTTGCTCTTCATGGCCCTCATCCAGGTAACGCTTCAGTTGGCCTATTGGATGCACATGAAAGAAAAAGGACATTTGTTTCCGATTATCGGTATTATTTTCGGCGGAATAGTCGCATTGACAGCAGTCGCTGCGGCGGTATTCTGGATGTGGTGGTAAGTTAGTAGAATAGAGGCGGCTTCGTTGGCTTTGATGCAACAAGCCGTCTCTTTCTATAACAAGAACGGGAAGTTGAATGGTTGCTGACTAAAGCATTGCACGACTATTAAATTTAAAAGGAGATGACACAGCGATGGGTTTTTTTGATCTGTGGAACCCGGTTGTCCTGCTGTTCGTTGTCGTTGTCGGCCTGGTTTATCATAATCTGACTTCTCCATCTAAGGCGGTAGCTGAAGGTAGAGAGCCACTCCGTACAAAGCAGAGATTGTCCTTCTACACAGGGCTCGCTTTGTTCTATATCGGACAAGGAAGTCCCTTGAGCTATATCGGACACCATTACTTGTTCAGTGTGCACATGGTGCAGCAATCGATTCTGTATCTGATTATGCCGGTCTTTATCTTGAACGGCATACCGGACTGGTTGATTCGCCCTATTTTTAAAAATAAAATTGCTAGAGGAATCTTGAAATTTGTCACACAACCTTTGATTGCGATCTTGGCGTTTAATCTGTTATTCTCTATATATCACCTTCCGTTAATTATGGATGCGCTGATGAAGAGTGAGTGGATGCTGACAGGTTATCATACGCTGCTTCTGCTAACGGCGTTTGCTATGTGGTTCCCGGTGTTCGGTCCGCTTAAGGAATATGCGAACTACTCCGGATTAGTGAAGATGGCTTATATTTTCGGTAATGGAATCTTATTGACTCCGGCTTGTGCGCTTATTATTTTTGCAGATGTATCGCTGTATGAGATGTACCGGAATGCCGTTGTGCCTTTCAGTGCTTTACCGTTACTGGAGGATCAGCAGCTCGGAGGCGTCCTCATGAAGATTATTCAGGAAATCGTGTACGGCACTGTGCTTGCCATGGTTTTCTTCAAATGGTATCGAACGGAGAGGGAGCAGGAAGAAGAGTTGTCGGATGAGCCCAGCGAGAAAAGCGGCCTGACAACGGCGTAATAAGCCTGCAAGAGCCCCTCCGCCCAATAAAGGAAATGGATGGGATCTCAATCATGCATGTATTACCTACAATCAGTACGATGTTTATTGTGATTAGCGCCATTTTTGTCGGTTTCGGATGGTATCATATTCGCAAAGGGAATCGTGAGACCCATACGAAATTAATGATTGCGGGTGCGATCTCGGCACTGACATTTTTTACGATCTATATGTCCCGCACTATTTTTCAAGGGAATACAGCCTTTGACGGACCGGAGAATTTGAAGCTGGCTTATCACCTCTTCTTGTTCTTCCACATTACACTCGCTACGGTGGGTGCTGTGTTCGGTATTGTAACCCTCATTCTTGCGTATAAGAAGAACTGGATTCGTCACCGCAAGCTGGGCCCTATTACCGCGACCATTTGGCTCTGTGTAGCCCCGACGGGTGTGATGGTGTACATTCTGCTTTATGTGCTGTATCCGGGCGGCGAGACCAAACCGCTCATTGATGCCATTTTTGGTCTATAAAGAGGTATGATTATAAGAAGCAGCCCTTATTTCTTCGGAAAATAAGGGCTGCTTTTTTTTGTATGAGAAAAGATGGAAATGGTTATTGCTTTGTTGTGTATATACTGTTAATATAAATATACACAGTAAGCACAGTAAGCACAGTAAGCACAGTAAGCACAGTGATCCCACTACATGCAGTAATTTTAAATACTTGAATGAGGTGTCTCGATGAACAGCACATGGGAGAATATCTGGTGGCTGGCTAAACAGGAATTAAAAATGGTTCGTATGGGCTATCTATGGAGTTTTTTATACGCGTTGAATGCTCTGTTCGTTATTACTATTTTTGGGGGGACGGGCAGCGATCTGCTCGTTTCAGGATATCCCCAGCTATTTCTGATAACGGTGTTCAATTTCTTTATGCTCACGGTTATTCAGGTTTTTGGTTATCCTTTTGACTCGCGTTATATGAATTATTGGAAGAAAGACTCTTATACAAAACGTGTTGTGCTTTTAAAAATGCTGCCGGTGACAAACAGGGAGATCATCCTCAGCCGCTACGTGAGCTATCTGCTGTATGGTGCTTTGTATATCGTTTTGCTTTTTGCAGGAATAAAAGTCTGTATGGCTTTCGGCTTGATTGAATCGGTCAGTTGGGGAACTTGGACCGGGATGCTCGTGACTTGGTATAGTACAGTGTTGTTCGCCGGAGCGTTTTATTTATATGGTGAAATGTCGATGCGGGGAAGATCGTTTTTTAAGATGGGATTCGTCATGATGGGATTTGCGCTTCTGGTATCCATCGCTCTCTCGGTGACTGGAGGATTCTTGGTATGGACTATCGTTATTAATAGGGTGGAGGAAGACGGAGCATTGCTGCCTGTACTTTCATTCCTGACTGGTGCTCTTACGTTGTACTTGTCCTGGAAACAGCTTGAGAAGAAGATGGCAAACAGAGATTTCTACTCGTCCTAATAATTGGCCGCAAGATTCAATAGGTTGAAGGAAACGGCTGTGGATTTAAACGTTTGAAAGCAGGTGAACGATTGTGCATATTCCGATTCAAATTTCGCCGGATAGTCCAGAGCCTATGTATCATCAAATTCAAGTGCAGCTTAAAGCACTTATTCTAAGCGGTCACCTCCCGGAAGGGACACTGCTGCCATCGATAAGAGAGTTTGCCAAAGATTTGTCGTGCAGTGTGATTACGATCCGCCGTGTATACCAGGACCTGGAGACGGAAGGCATTCTAAGAACGAGGCAGGGAACAGGAACATTCGTTGCCAAGGTGGGAACGGTAACAAGAGAACAATACCGGAAGGAAGCGGTGGTGGAAGCGATGAAAGAAGCGCTGCGGAGCGGCTTGCGGGTAGGGTGTTCGGTTGAGGAACTGAGAGTGCTATTTGAAGAAGCTCTGGTGGAGTTAACGGCTGAGAAAGCGGCAGGTGCTGAGACTGGTGTGAACGGCCCTCTGGAGAGCCCTGCAGCGGTCAAGCAAATCCGGACAGTAGAGGGTCAAGAGGAGGTGGAATCTCAGTGAGTGGATATGCAGGGATGCGAGAATCGATGACCCGTAGCCAGGAAGCAGGCAGCAGCACAGGTGACGGGCCTGCCGTCCGTATGAGCGGAATTGTGAAGAGGCTGGGCGAGCTGACACTCGGTGCGCTCGATTTCGAGATCGAGCCGGGGACAGTGGTTGCCTTGGTAGGCCCGAATGGTTCCGGCAAAAGTTCGATATTCCGCATGCTGATGAATCTCTCCAAACCCGACCAAGGCGAGCTTCGGGTGCTCGGAAAGGTTTATGGCAGCGATAAAGATGAAGCGGATGTCAAACGCCGGATGGGCTATGTACCCGAGGAATCAAGCTGGGATGAGCTTGGTTGTACGACGATCAGGCAGCTGCACCATTTTGTGTCGCGGTGGTATCCATCCTGGAATGAAACACTCTACCGGCAGCTGATGATTGACTTTGAGCTTCATGAAGGGATGAAACTGAGCACACTCTCCAAAGGGATGAAGCGTAAATTAAGCTGCATCCTCGCCATATCCTATGAACCGCAGGTTCTGCTCCTGGATGAGGCTACATCCGGACTGGATCCGTTCGCATCCAAGCGGATGATTGAACAGCTCGTGCGCTATATGGACGGCGGAGAGAGGAGTATATTCTTCTCTACACACGTGATGGAAGAGGTCAGGCGGCTGGCGGACTATATTGTGTATGTCAACCGGGGAAGATTCGTTGGCGTGTTCGAGAAGGACCGGCTGCTGGATGATTGGAAAAAAATCTGGGTACGCGAGGCGCCTCAAGCAGCGGCAGGGCAGCTGCCCGGGGTGGTGGCGATTGAGCAGGGAAAGGACGGGGGACTGGTCCAGATCATTTCGGAGGCTTCCGCGGAAACCGAAGCCGCCCTCTCCGTGCAGGGAATCGTCCCGATTCGCGTCACGGGTATGGAATTGGAAGATATTCTAGAAATTCTGGGAAGACAAGATAGGGAAGCATCTGAAGAATAAGGCACTTGCAGCCAGTTAGCCTATCCATTCCAGGAAATTGAAAGGGGAAAGCAGAGGATGAAACCATTAGAACTAGAACAGGTGTCTAAACAATACGGGGACAAAACGGCAGTTAACCGGATTTCTCTGGGAGTGAAAGCGGGAGAGATTTACGGTCTGCTGGGGGGCAATGGAGCCGGTAAAACAACGACCATGCGGATGTCGCTCGGATTGATATATCCCGATGAAGGCAGCATCCGCTGGAATGGAAAGGGATTCAGCGAAGAGCTTCGCAAGATCATGGGTTACCTGCCTGAAGAGCGCGGCCTGTATGCCAAATACAAAGTATCAGAGCAGCTCGTCTATCTGGCTGAGCTGCGCGGGATTAAACGCAAAGAGGCGGATAAGGCGCTTAAGCAGTGGCTTGAGAAGTTCGAGGTGCCGGAGTATTACGATAAACGTGTCGAAGAGCTGTCCAAAGGGAATCAGCAGAAAATACAGTTCATTGCTTCTGTACTGCATGACCCGGAGGTCATTATTATGGACGAAACCTTTAGCGGGCTTGATCCTGTAAATGTGGAACTGCTCAAGAGCACAGTCAAGGAATTGCGGGATAAAGGCAAAGCCATTCTATTCTCCAGTCACCGTATGGATCATGTGGAAGAATTGTGCGAGAACATTTGCATTCTGCATAAGTCAAACACTGTGCTGCAGGGCAATTTGCGCGAGATCAAGCAGTCTTTTCCAAAAGAAAGGGTTCTTCTTGAAACCAAAGAGCCTGTTCAGGCGCTTGATCAGATCCCGGGGGTGCTCTCGGTACAGAGGCATCTAAACGGCTATGAAATCCGCATTAGCCAAGCCGAAGCGGCTCAGCGAATAGTAAAACAGGCGGCTTCCGCTACAGATATTTTACGTTTTCAAATTATGGAACCGACACTGAATGAAATCTTTATCGCAAAGGTGGGACATTCGCATGAATAACATGATGACCGTAATCCGGTTTACTTTATTTAACCGGCTGAAGACGAAGTCGTTTAAAATATCGACGCTCATTTTTGTGCTCATGATCTCTCTAGTCGTGAATTTACCCGCTATTATGGAATCTTTTGCTCAAGACGACGGGGATAAAGCCGTTAAGGTCGGAGTGATGGCAGCAAAGCCGGAGCTTAGTGAACAGTTAACGCAGTACTTTGCCAAAGCGCAAGAGGGCGGTCTGACTGCCAAGATCGAAATAGTGCCGATGAACCGTGCGGACAGTGCAGAGGCTGAGAATGCCCTGATCCGTGAAAAGTTGAAAGCGGAGGAAGTGAAAGGGGTTCTCGTGGCGGCAGAAGCGGCGCAAGGAGAATTCCCGGCTCTGGTGTATAAGACAGAAGATGCCGGTTTCTCTCTGAGCTCCGGCGGAGATTCCACGGCTGTAGCCCTCCAGACCGCGCTGCAGACGATTAAAATGAATGCGGCTGTCATTCAGTCGGGCATCGATTCGGCTGTGCTGGCGAAGATCCAGGAGCCTGTCAAGCTGACCTCCGAGTCTATCTCGGTCAACGAGAATCCGGTTAAGAGCAAAGAGGAAATGGGCATTGCCTTTGTTCTCGTCTACGCTCTCTTGTTCCTGCTGTACATGAGCGTAATCGGATACGGCAGCATGGTCTCTACGGAAATCACGGCGGAGAAGAGTTCACGTGTGATGGAAATTCTAATCTCCAGCGGTTCGCCGCTGAAGCAAATGTTCGGTAAAATTATCGGGATCTGCCTGCTCGGACTGCTTCAACTTGTTCTGATCGGGGTGGTCGTAGCTGTAAATCTGATGTTCCCTTGGAACGTAGATGTCATCAAGGACATGAATATAGACCTGTCCCTGCTTCCATTGGATCTTCTCGCTTACTTCCTACTGTTCTACCTGGGGGGATTCTTCATCTATGCGACGATCTTCGCCGCAATCGGCTCGCTTGTAAGCCGCAGTGAGGAAGTGCAGCAGGCGGTTATGCCGGTTACGATTCTCATCATTGTCGCGTTCATGTCGGCGATGTTCGGCTTGCAGAACCCGGATGCTCCGTTTGTCGTCGTCATGTCGTTCATTCCGTTCTTCTCCCCGCTGATTATGTTCCTGCGGATCGGCTTGGGGACGCCGGCAGCCTGGGAGATCATTCTCTCCATCGGGATCATGCTCGGCTCGATCTTTGCTCTTGGCTGGCTCGCCGCCAAAATCTATCGCACGGGCGTGCTCATGTACGGCAAGCGTCCTTCGTGGAAAGAGCTGCGTAAAGCGATGAAGGCTTTTGAGGGGTAGAGGTAATACGTTAACTAAGTATGTATGATTTATCATACCTATCGGTTAAATTTTCGCGTGTATATGAATGGTATATGATGAGAACGATTTTCTCGATAGTCCGAGACTGCTTTTTTTTGCAGTCTCTTTTTTTGTTTTTCGCCCAGCTAAAGTTCGTTCGGTTCAAGACTTATTAATAGATCAAAGAGAATAGAATAAAGCGACAACTATCGTTTTTTTCATACAAATTTCGATTATTTTCGTTAAAAAATGGTATTCAAGTCCTGGTAAATTTTATATGATCAAGTTGCGGTCTTGGAATTATTTGGGCCAGCCTTACGGAGAGCGGGGAGACCGGGCGTGTCCCATTCATTGAAGCTGTTGTCATGGAACATTGAGAAGTTTAATGCGGATAAAATGAATGATGATTTTTTTATCAAATATGTCGCGCGGGTCATCCGGCTTATGGAGATCGATGTCGCAGGCATAATGGAAATCGTCGGCTGGATCGGCAATGAAGTGTGCACCGCCGTTGTCAATGAATTGAACCAGCAGGAGCAGCAACAGGTGACCGGCGTCGTGTGGAGCGGGCAAGCGAGCGAGATGACGCCCAGCGCGCCGAACGAGCAGTATGTATTTGTGTGGAAGTCGGGCTTGTTCAGTTCCGTGGAGTGGAAGCTGTGGAACGTGCTAGGCGAGAACGCGTTCGATACGTTTTTCGCAACCAACAATATTACCGATGAAGACGAGAAGTTCCAGGTGACCCAAAGCCTGGCTAAAAACGGATGGATGAACGACTCATTTATGGTGCCTTATAGCGCTTATAGCAAGCTGGTAGCCGATCCGCAAAATTTGGATTGCACAAAAAAAAATCCGATGCTTAATTTGACCGCTCAACAAAAGCAGGATTTGTCGGCCATTCTCACGGCTTATGCTCCGGAGACCTTTCCGTATCCGAGGTCGCGGCCGCCGTTCATCTTGCGAGTAACGACAGCGGATACAAACACGGTCATTACATTTGTTCTTTTGCATGCGCCCGGCCCGAGCGATACGTCGCCGATCACGGCCAGCAATCAGATTAGTTTAATCGATCCGGTTATCCAGGCGGATGCAGGCGTCGTAATGGGCGATTTCAACGTCACCGAGGCATGGGCGAAAAAAACTTGGGCGCTGCAATACTATAATTGGGACCTGGGAAGGCTTCGTTACGTTCTGGACGACAGCGGACAGTACATTTTTGCCGCACCTTTCCAGCGTTTGACCGGACCTGATTTCGCTTCCCATTCGACAACTCAACCGGCGCTGACGACGGTACAAAACTATAGTTTCCGGCTGCAGGACGATCTGACCAGTATGACCTCGACGCTGGTGGCCCCGGATGCGATCGCCGACAGCACGGTGATGCAGTCCATATTGTCCAGTCCGTATGATAAATTTTTTGTCCGTTCCGCTCAGACAGACCCTTCTGATCCTTATGTGTGCAATTTGGTGGATCTGACCACTCCTAAGGAAGTATGGACCGGGGTGATAGATACGGACGGCAATCCGGTCCAAGAGACCCGTTCTACGACGCCAAGCACGTATCAGCGGGATTTGAGCTCACTGACGGCGGCTATCTACAACAATTGGTACAACCGTCATGCCGGCAAATCATCAAGCCTTAATTTACAGCAGATTCCGAAGCTGAACGTAAGGCCCACCACATTGCGGGAGGCGCAATATGCTTATTATTACGCCATCAGTGACCATATGCCGATCTGCATGGAGCTGAAGTACGCGGCGGACCCGGACAACGACATGACGGTGGAAGGAGTCAATTTCGAATGAGCTTGCTCGATACTTTACTCGGCATGTACGACACCGGAACGCAGCAATTGAATTTGAATATGACGGCGCTGGGTGCATGGACGGCTCCTTTGGCGCAATCGTCCGGAAGCGGAGCGTGGCAGTTCAGCGGTGTCGCACAGTCTCCATCCGAACAGGCGGGGACGATTACCTTTGCAGCGTCCGGCTTGAAGCTTACGGGGACGACACCGCTGATCCTGTTTCCAGCCCAACAGTTTTCGTCTATTCAATGCGCCATTTATAACGCGGATACGAGCCCGGTTTTTGTTATATCCGCTTTCACTTCATCGAATTGGAATTTGGCTAATTCCTTTCCGGGCTTGCAAGGAACATTTTGGGAGGATCTTGCGGTCAAAACGGACGATGCGTCCCGATTGCCTCGTCTGCTGCTTGCTTCGGGCACGGTTGTGGAACCGAGCCTTAATCGCAGCTTGTCTGCGGGCGTGTCCTTCTTTGCGGTGTTCGATGAGACGCAGGGGCTGTTCGCTCCAGCTTCGTGGATAGTCGGTCCGGCTCCCGTCGGCTTTGGCGCCATTGTGCCGGCGGCGGGGCTTGGCACTAGTCTGGATGTAGGTTTAGAAATATCCACCTCCACGAACGGCTTCCCGGGTATTTTCAACAATTTGCAAATACCGCTTGCCGCCTCGCTATCGTTCGATCCCGCCGATCAGGACGCAACGCCCGGTTTGAGTTTCTCCGCCCAGTTAAGCTGGGGAGGGCAGCAGCAGACGCTGAGCGCCGTGCTGCCATCAGAATCGGGGGGGACGGTAGAAATCGGACTGACCGGACAACTGGCGCTTCCCGGACAAGCGGAGCTTGCCGATTATTTTGGCGGAACAAGCATTACTTCCTATTTGCCGGACCCGTTCAAAAATGCTATGAACAGCATTTGCATAAGCGGTTTGTATTTAGGAGTCGGTCTCGGGTCAAAAAAGCTGGAATACGCGAAAGTGACGATATCGGCCCTTACAGATACTTCTCTTGATATTATCGCGGACTATATTGAAGTCGAAAATATTGCGGTGTCGGTCACAGTCAACGATCCGTTTGGCAGCCCGTCGGCAGCATACCGCATGACCGGAGGACTGGATATCGGAGGCGTAGAGCTGGATGTTGCCGCCGATCTGGTGCCTACGATCATGTCACAGGTTCTGTCGGTCAGCGTCGATCTGGCACAGGGGGAACAGCTGAATTTGACCGCGATCGCGGAGAAGTTCGGACTGCCCTCGGGAGCTCCGAGCGTCATGCTGACCGAGTTCCATATGGGAGGATCAACGGACGGCACGTTTTATGTGGGCGCTTCTTTGGAAGAAATACCGACCGGCAGCGGGCAGCAGGCTTTCGTTCTGAGTGACCTGATATTTGAACTGGACTACAGCAGCCAGGCGGAGCCGGCTACTACATTCAGTATGACGGGATCGATGACCATCGCCGGGGTAGACGCGGTCCTGTCGCTGACTGCCGGGAACGGCTGGGAAATTCAAGGGGAGACGGGGACGGATACGCCAATCCCTATCGGGACGCTCATAGAAGATTTCGGAAATCGGTATGGACTTACATTCCCGAATCCGGTATCCAGTCTCGAGCTGCACAATGTTGCGTTTACTTATACGAAGACGGCCGGAGCTGCGCAGGGCAGTTTCTCGTTCAGCTGCGAGGGAACCTTTACAATCGATACCGCTCCGGTATCTGTCGCCGTCACGATCGACATGGAGCCGGATGCGACCGGGAACGGCTATCATTCGACATTCGGCGGAACGATAACGATCGGCTCGCTAACGTTCGCTTTGATCTTTGATACGGGCAATATGCAGTCGGACATTTTCGCCGCTACCTTCAGCGCCAGCGGCGATTCGCCTTCATCCATTTCTATTTATGAGCTTGTTTACGCACTTTCGCCTGAAGCGGCTTCTGTCGTTCCGCAAGATTTGGAAGTGGGACTGAAGGACGTGAAGTTTATCTACTACAAGGATGCTAGCGGATCAAAATATGCGCTGGGCCTTGATTTGTCTGCTTCCTTCAGCTTGAGCGATTTGCCGCTTATCGGCAGCGATATGAGCGGAACGGATGCATTCAAGGTGAACGATCTTCAGTTTCTATATGCGTCCCAGCCGTTCGCGGCCGCAGAAGCCGGAGCGGTGAACGCACTGCTCCCGCAAGGAGTTTTTCCGCTGCCGTCCGCCGGCTTTGGCTCCGGTATGACCGTCGGAACCGAACTGCAATGGGGCGGGCAAACACAGACGTTCATGCTGGCTATGGGATCAACCTCCGCCACCCGCACGCCAGCGAAGAGAAGTTATGGCGCAGTGGGCAGCGTATCCGATTCAACGACATCGGCATCCGCGCAATGGTTAAGCATCCAGCGCTCGTTCGGTCCGGTTGCTTTGAACCGGATCGGAGTCAGCTATCAGAATGGCCTGCTCTGGTTTTTGCTTGACGGTTCGCTGTCGGCGTTCGGGCTGACCATTACGCTAAACGGAATGGGCTTCGGTTCTCCGTTATCGGCGTTCGAGCCGCAATTCTCGCTTCTCGGGCTCGGATTTGATTTGAAGGAAGGACCGCTGGAGATCGGCGGTGCTTTTTCCGAGGTATCGCCTGCGCCGGACGGCACCGCTTTTTCCTATGAAGGCGGCGTCGTAATAGAAACGGAAAGTTTCTCTATAGAGGGGATCGGCTCCTATGCCCAACTGACGGACGGACAGCCTTCCATGTTTGTATTTGCCACGGCCAGCGCGGCGCTTGGCGGACCGCCGGCGCTGTTTATGACGGGCTTGTCTGCCGGTTTTGGATATAACAGCTCCATGGCGATGCCTGCGCCGGAGCAGGTGGCGGATTTTCCTTTGATGGCTCTGGCAGGGGGAGGGACGCCGCCGCCGCTCCTGGGGCTGTTGGCTGAGCTTGACGGAACTGCGGATTACGCGCCGGGCAAGCGGCAAGCTTGGATCGTTCCAAGTAGGGGCGACTCCTGGCTCGCCGCCGGCATCTCTTTTCAATCCTTCGGGCTTATTCAGAGCCAAGCGCTTTTGCTGGGGAAATTCGGTAGTGATCTGGAATTTGCGCTGCTCGGAACATCAATGTTGCGTCTTCCAAAATCCGGCGATACGGTGTACGCTCAGGCGGAGCTTGAGCTGCAGGCGATATGGAAGCCGTCGAGCGGATTTTTCGGTCTTACTGCCTTGCTGACTCCGGATTCGTTCGTGCTGGATCCGAGCTGTCATTTGACAGGGGGCTTTGCCTTTTACTTATGGTATGACGGACCGAACGCCGGGCAATTTGTAGCGACATTAGGAGGCTATCATCCGGCGTTTCAGCCGCCATCCTATTACCCGTCAGTCCCGCGGCTTGGTATCAATTGGGCGCTCAGCGATCAGTTTCAAATCGAGGGGGATGCTTATTTTGCCATAACGCCGGGGTCGATTATGACGGGGGGAGCGCTCAAAGCGCTGTATCATGACGGCAATCTGAAGGCATGGTTCACCGCCAATGCCGATTTGCTGATTACATTCAATCCATTCAGCTTTCAAGCGGATATTAGCGTAAGCATAGGTGCGTCTTACCGGATCAATCTGTTGTTTACGAGCAAAACGATCAGTGCAGAGCTTGGAGCGTCGCTGGAGTTGTGGGGGCCGCCGACCGGGGGAAAAGCCCGCGTTCACTGGTGGATTATCTCATTTACGATCGATTTCGGAGCGGATGCGAGTGCCGCTCAGAGCGACCCGCTTGCTTGGGAGCAGTTCAAGCCGCTTCTTCCGGCGCTTGACAGCGTTGTGACCATAAAAGCGGCGGGAGGGCTGGCGCAGAGCCCGGCTGCCGGAACGAATGGAAGCGGCTCGAAGCTGGACGATTCGGACCTTGGCTGGCTCGTACGGGCCGGAACATTTAGCTTTATAACGCAAACTGCGTTTCCGGCAAGCCATTATGCGGCCGGTTCAAGCCTTGCGGCTATCCCGGACCCTGCCTATCCGAACGGATATTCCGTTCAGGTCCGGCCGATGAATACGACGGACGTGTCGGCTTTGCATCAAATTGTCATTGAACAGGGCGGCAGCGAGATCGACTTGTCAAGCTGGACGCTTGCGCCATACGGCTCGAACTTGCCGTCGGCGCTATGGGGAGAGCCGCTTAAAGATGCGGCCGGACAGTTTGTGCTTAACCCGCAGGTGCCCAACGCCGATACGGTGGCGAATGTGCCTTCCGGATTAGCGGTTTCTCCTCCGCAGACGGAGCTCGGAGCTTCCCGCTCGGCGCTATCCGGCGAACTGCTCGCTTTTGAGGATTTATCGCCGCAGGGTGAAATGCCGCTTGCTTTGTCTGCCCAGGCAGAGCCGCTCTATGTTCCGGTATTCGCCGAGGATACGCCGGATTCAATAGCAGCCATTATGGGAACTGCGATGCAAAATAGGAACAGCATTTATGAAGTGTTAAGCGGATTGCAGATTTATACGGGCAGCAACGGTTCGCTTGCAGGGCTCGCTTCGCAGGCGGACAGCTTGTACTGCGATTCCCCGCTGCAGGTTGCCGCCGCAGGAAGGAGCAGGCGAGATGGCTGACAGTTTGCCGATAGGAGATATCCGATTTTACGACAATAAGATACCGGGGCTGGAAGCCGGCACATATACGGTAACGGTAAGTCACCAAATCGAAGGGTTGGGATTGTCGGCGGCGGAGCAGCAGCAGTTAACGGCTGTGCAGTCGTTCACGGTGTCTGGTCCGCAATTTGCGCTTGATGCATCGGAAATCCACAGCGTCGTGCCGCCCGCGACCGCATCGGGTGATTTCGGTGGCGAATTGCCGCATATTGTGCTGAACGAGCCTATTCTTCCGTGGGAGAGGAGCATGAGTACGGCCGGAACGCCGTGGCTCGGCTTGTTAGTTTTCAAAGAGGGAGAATTGCTTCCGGGGGATCCCGACGCGACGGATGCCGCGACCTGCGCCATCCGGACGACTGCAGGCGATTTTATGGCCTTGCAGGGAAGCGGAGATATTCTGATACCTCCTGGTCTTGTAAAAGATCCGGCTGTGCCGGACAGTCTTTCTTGCCGGTATATCCAGATGAGCAAAGAGCAATTTCAGGCGATGACGCCTTACGCTGCCGAGCTTCCCTACTTGGCGCATGTGAGGGAGATCAACGCCGGGGATAAGGCTTCAGCGGGGGATGACGGCTGGTATGGCGTCGTCGTTGCGAACCGACTCGTGGCGTCCGATCAGGACGGCGGGAATTATACCGTTCATCTCGTGTCGTTCGAGGGGATGGAAAGCATGATGGCGGCGGATGCCTCTATTGCACAGCCAACCGTGGCGCTGTTATCGATGACTTCCTGGTCGTTCCGCTGCCTGTCGTCAGACGGCGAGAACTTTGGAGGGCTTGCGGCGGGAATTGCGCAAGGCGGCATGTCCGGCGGAGAGTACAATCCGGATCTGCTCTGGCTGCGCCATCCGCAAGCCGGTCAAGTGACGGCCGGCGATGCCGCCCATACCGAAGCGGCAAATCGGCTGATGAACGGCTACGTGGCGCTGCCGTACCATACCCGCACCGGCGAGGATACTTTTGCATGGTATCGGGGGCCACTCGCTCCGGCGGTGCCGGCAACGCTTGCCAAAAGCACACCGTTTCTGTCGTCGGACGCCGCTTTGATCTATGATGCCGGTAACGGCTTGTTCGATTGCTCGCTTGCTTCCGCTTGGGAGATCGGCCGATTTATGGCGCTTGCCGACGAAAGCTTCGGACGCACGCTCCTCCAGTACCGGCAGCAGAGCACGGGACTTACGCAAAAGCTGTATGCGCATGCGGAGGCTCACGGGCTAACGGAAGCCGGCGATTTGCAAAAGCTTGCGCATCCCGGAGCTGTCAAGCATTCGTGGCTGGACACGCTTGCAAAAGATCTTGGACGGCTGATAGGAAGGAAGCATTCTGGAGAATCCGCAGAATCTGCAGAATCTGAGCAAGCATCCGTTCCGGCGGCATCCGGCGCTGTCCGCAAGCGGGCGGAATCTCCGTCTTCGGACCGGGCAGCTTCATTGCGCCGGTTCATGCAGCAGGAGGATATTCGTCAAATGGTTCGTGACGGCGCAGCGGAGCCGCTGCAAGCGGCAGCGGCTTGGATTGCCCGCAAAATGCTGCTGGAGAATGTGCCGTTCGGTCATTTGGTTCCTATAGAATCGATGCTGCCGCCGGAATCCATTCGCTTCTTTTATATGGATATGAATTGGATGGATGCGATGCTTGACGGGATGATGTCCGTTGCGATGCAATCCCGTCTAGATACGCTCGCTTATCAGCTTGACAAAGAAGCAATCGTAGCGGCTGTTAAGAGCAATCTGGAAAGCTACGGGAACGGACTTCAGGGGGACGGAGCCGATCCCGGTCCAGACGGGGAGACGCGTGTAGCGGGCTTTTTACTCCGATCCGCCCTAGTGTCGGGCTGGCCCGGAATGTCGGTGCGCGCATTCGATGCCCAGGGCAATCCATTAAAACTTCTTCGTCTCTTCCGGCTTTCTTCCGGCATAATGCTCGCATTGTTCTGGGGGGTGCCGGCCAGTCTGGCGTTCAGTGAGCCTCAGGAAGGTTTACGCTTCGGTATAGACGATGCCGGCTCCCTTGATTTGCGCAGCCTTTCAACTACTAACGCGCAATATCCGTTCGGCAGCGAACTTGGCATCCATTTGCCGTTGTCCGGGGATTATTTGCGGAACGGGGAGTATTTGAATTTGAATCCGGACGATCCGAATGGACTTGTCCAGTCCGTCGCCGGGCTGATATCTCAGAAGCTGGCGGAAGGGGCGCTTGCTATAAGCCCGTCCGATCTGGCGCTGCAGCTGGTTAAGGCGCCGGAGCGGCAAATATTTGTGCCTGATAGCTCGGCTCTCGCCTTGCCGGAAAACGGCAAGCAGGAGCGGGAGACAGGCCGTAACCAAGGAGGGAACGATTAATGGCCGATCCGATTGTGCTTGTGCCAATGGAAGTAAGCGCCTTGTCGGCGAACGCATATGTGCTGCAAAATCAGCCGTTCCGCCGATGGGAGGAGACATACGGCAATATTGCTCAATTTGACAGCGCGGAGCCGGGACTAACCGACGTGACGGGCGGATTCGGAAGCTCCAACACGGGTGTTTATTTGCATTGGAAGCTGCCGGATGCTTGGACGCACGGGTACCAGCAGCCCGATTCGCAACAGGTGGAGTATCCGCTAACTCCGAACCGCTGGCTTATCGTACGGCTAAGCGGCCCGCTGGCCGCAAGAACGGCATCCGCTTTCGTTGTGGAAAGCGACGCCCCCGGAACGGCCGATTCCAGCGTCTGGCTGTTCGATCCCGACATTGTGTCCGCATGGGAGGGTAGCGCCGATCCGCTGCGTCAGCAGGCAGGCAGCGCTTTGAGTGGTGCGGGACCTTTTATAACGGGCATGCTTGGAAGGTCCTTTCAGTTGGCGGACTGGAAGGAGCAAGGAATTGAGCAATTGTTCGTGACAGCCGTTGCTCCGGGCAACCATCTGTTTAACGCTTATCAAAGCCATTGCCGCGAAGTTTTTTCATTTTACGATGCGCTTGCAGACGTCACGGAGCCTGACAGTACGCTCAGCTACTTGGTAGCCGGGTGGTATTCCAATGCAGCATCGGACCCGGTCGCTTCTTGTTTGAATGGGCAAACGGGGGATGAAGCGGAGCAGCTTCTGTCGGCGCTGTTGTCCGACTATGGCTGGTCGCTTGATAGAGCCGAGGGCGATCCGCTTCCGGCGGGAACGGTCTGCCATGGCATGGTATACGGGGTGGATTGGCAGCCTCAAGGCACGATACAGACGGTAAAAGACCGCTTTACGGCCGCAGGCGGGTCGATCAGCGTTGCGGTGGGAAATACGTCCATCGATGCTTTTGCCGCTATGATCGGGCAGCAGCTTCAGTCGCTGTCCGCAGGGGGGAATGCGGAGGCGGCTCAAATATTAGCGGAGCAGCCCAGTGCAGCCGCACTGCTTGAAGCGTTCCAGTATAACTTGCTGCACTTGGCCGACAGCGGCGATTGGGCCGGGCTTGATTACCGGATTCGGCAGGAGTGGTTCGGCTCAAAAGCCGGGGGGTACCGCTGGACAATCGTTGATATTGCCGCGGCGGATTCCGGAACGGGCGAAGGCGTGAACGACGAGAGCTGGCTGACCGGGCTGAATGCGGATCAAGCGGCCTTTGACGCGGCTCGTCTTCAATTGCACGATGCACAGTGGGAGCTGTACGCGACATGGTGGAAGGAGGGGCGTTTTGCTACTTATCCCGGCTTTGCGCAGCCTTCCGGCGTTACTCAGGCCCAATTTGGGATGGCGCTCGCAGCGGAAAACGATCCTTCGTACAATCCGGATCAGCCGCCCGGGCCGGCCAATATATACAGCGTGCCGAAAAAAGTGCTGGATTTGGCGAATCTTCTTAGCGGCACACTTGCTCCAAAGGTGCCTCAGCCGGTATATGCGGATGCTGCCACTACGCCTGAAGACGCGTTTCAGGCCGGTATCGCCGTTTTTGAGCAGCAATTGAGAGCGCAGGGCCTGCTGGCGCAAAACCGCGGGCTTAAAGCTGCGGCAGAGCCGAGATTTTGGCAAGCGCAAGATCCCGTCGTTCTGATTTCGGGAGCCGGCAATACGGCGGAGATTCCGCAGGCCGGCAGCCAACTCCCGTGCCGAATGACCACACAAACGATTGCCGGGCTTCAGAATGGCGGGACCGTTATTCCGGCTTCGTCAATTGCCGGATTGCCAGCTGTTCCGGCTTCGGCTGGAAATTTGGCGGAGATGCTGCAAGGCGCTTATAGTTCGGCTGATTTTGCCGCGGCGGTGTCGGCAGCAGCAGGGGCCTTGTTTACCGAGTGGCTTTTGTGCGACCCCGACAATGCGGCATCCATTTCCGTCACCTATCCGGCGTTTACAAGAGAAAGGCTGGCCGAGCACAACCCATCCGATTTTGAAGGGGGGCTTCCAGCGCTGCTGCCGGAACAATGGTCGCAGCCATGGAATCCGTTCATGCTGAAATGGGTCGCAGAGTGGTATCCGCTTCCTTCCGGCGGCAGCAACTGGACCTTTCAAGGGACGGATTATGCTTATACAGGAGGAAGCCAGACGCTGACTCCCCAGGCGATAGGCGGGGATTGTCTGCTTACGCCTCAAACGGCGTTCTTGTTCAGGAACCGGCTCATGCAAGCGGCCGCCGCGGGCGGCGATCCCGCCGATGCGGCGCTAGGACAGCTTGCCGACTTGATCGGGGAAGCGGACCAGTGGGATTTCATCTCCCAGCGCCTTAGCGGCTTCGGGGATCAGCTGTCGCTGCGCGATTCGCGAACGAATCAAGCGCCGGCTGCCGATGTCGCCTTTACGTTCGACGACGGCACGACACACACGCTCGCCGGGCTGACCGGCAATCAATTCGGCAGTCTGCCGCTTATTCTGGATACAGGCGGCACGACACCGTTTCAGGCCGTCCGGCAAGGACAGTTCTGTTTTTCTTATTTAGCGTTGTACGACGCTTTCGGTCAGGTGCTAGAAGTCGTGGGCGATTCCGGCCTGACGAGCTCGTCGCTGTTCGCGCCTGTTGCGGCAGAAGGTCTGAAGCCAGACACCCCGGTCGTGCAGGCCAATCCGCAGCGTTTTCTCCAATTGCCGCCTCGGCTGCTTCAGCCGTCGCGTCTTGATTTCCGCATGGTCGATGCGAACAATCCAGACCAGCCGACCGATCTGGATTCTGGCGCCAATCCGGTTGCCGGCTGGCTGATTGCGAACCATTTGGACGGATCGGTAGCTATTTATGGCGCGAATGGGGATGCGATCGGCGCAGTCAGCCAAAAAATTGGTGCGCATGGTGCGCCGATTCTGAGTTTGGCATTTGCTCCGGATGGCGGCTATCAGTCGCTTGCCGAACTGACGGAGGCTTCTCCACAGCTGGCCGCGATGCTGCAGGGGCTGCTTACGCAGAGCGCAGCCGCCTTTGAAGATTTTCTGGAAGCGATCGACAATACGCTCTGGACGGTCGATCCCGCCTCGGTCGGCTTGGACGAAAGTTTGGGCATCTTGTCCGGCAAGCCGCTTGCCCTTGTCCGCGCAGGCATGCAGCTTTCTTTGGCGGATCAGCCTCTTGGCGATACTAGCTGGGCGGCTACGTTCTATCCGCCGGTACCGGATTTCGTCGTCCAGCCGTTCGAGGTGAGGCTGGGCGATTCGGCCCTTCGCGAGGATGGACTCGTCGGTTACTTTTTGAACGGATCGTTTGATTCGTTCTATTGCGTGCAGCCGCCCGCCGAAGCGGACGGGTATTTGATTGCAATCGGGCAAGGGCAGTATATCCCGCTTCGTTTCGACGGCAAGACAAGCGCAGACCTGCTCATGCTCGTCGATCCGATGTCGGCCGTCCACGCTTTTACCGGCATTCTTCCCGCCCAGCCGGTCAAATTGGACAGGCGTTTCTTCGATACGGCTTTAGACCGGCTGTCCGTCCGATTACCGGTAGGGCCGATGCTGACGGCGGTGGGGCCCAATCCTCAGCCCATATCGGCTCCGTCAATGCCCGCCAGCGCCGTCAAGATTCCGGTTCCGGTAGAACGGGGGAGTTCGTGGACCTGGATGGAGCTTGCGGCGGCGGACGAGGTAACGGTACAGAGGCTTGCAGTGACCGATACGGATGGGAGAGCGGTTATAGACGGCAGCGATCGCTCCTTGAGAGAAGGACAGATGGTAGTTCAATTGAAAAAGGAGGAAGAGAAGCATGAACGAAAATGAATATGGGGCAGTCACGGACGCTCCGGTATTGCTGACCTATACGATTATGACTGACCCGGCGCCGCTGTCGGCGAGCACGCCGACCTACAATTCTTACGGCACGATTACGGTGACGGTATCTCCCGCCGCAGCGAGCGTTTATTGCAAAGAAATAGATATTTATATTCCATCCGGCATCGTCAGCCGGACGGATCAATTCGTCGCTTCCGCCGACAGCAGCAATTGGCAGACGCATGTGGGGAAAGAGGTTCCGGGCAATCAGGTCGGGCTTAATCCCCGTCTCAGCTATGTGCAAGTTAAATTTATGTGCAAATCGCCGGAGTTCTATTTGGTTACCAGTCCGGTCAATCTGACCGTAGGGATACAGCAATTGACGCAGCAGCCGGGATGGATCGGAAGTCTCGGCCTGACCGAAATGTCGACAAACGATTCGAGCCAGCCCTACATTTTGCGGTCGATGACATTCGGGGTTTCGGTTGGCGCGGCTCTGTTGTTTGCGCGCAACTTCACGGCAAGCGCAGCTGACGGAGGAGCCTCTCCGGCGGGCGTTTTTACGAACGGTCAGCCGATCCAGCTAAGCTGGGAAAGCAACGGAACCGAATTCCAAATTTTTGAGGCCGCCGGCTCCGGTCCGCTGTATACCGGTACGGATAATTCCTTCAAGCTGTCTTCGGGACTCGCGAAGACGACGACCTTCATTTTGGCTGCCAGCCAAACCGATCTCCGAGCCGAAACGCAGTATATTTACGATAGCGTCACCGTTGTCATTTCGAATGAAGATTCAACCCCTCATTCCGTTACGGCAGCCGGTACAGTATCGGGTGCATTAGTGGAATCGACAGGGGAAATGTTCGCTCAAGGCAAGTTTACCGCCAGCGGGGGAGCCAGCTTGGAAGGCCAAATAGACGTGAACGGCAATTTGACTATGATGGGTCCCGCGCATCTATCCGGCCCCTTAAATGTAGAGGGGGGGATCCAATGCAACGGTGAAATGTCTATAAACGGAACACTATCCGCGACCAATACGGCGGCATTTCAGTCCGTCATCGTTTCAGGCCTGCTCGGTTTGAGGGGCGGCAGCAATATATTCGGCGTTCCTATGTCTCTGTCGAGTGATAATGTCGCTTATATCGCTCATACAGACGGCTATGCAATAGCGACCATCACCCCTCCGGCCGGGGATGTTTCCTCGACGATTTCGACTTGCATCGTTACTTTGCAGGCCTCAATAGCAGGGGGGATTCCATATGAAGTGTCTGTAACAGGTGGCGTGGCGACCGCATACAACTCCGCATGGACAACGGTCAATTGGTATAGTCCGAACAGCATTACGCTGCCTGTGCCGCAAGGATACAAATGGAAAATTACAGTCAACCAATGCAGCAAAAATGACATAAATCCGACCGTATCGCTGTTTTGGATTCCGCTCGGAAACAATGAAGGTTAGGGTTGACAAGTATTTCCCGAAGCCCGTAATAAAGGAACTATCTTATTCAGAAAGGAGGCCAATCGGACATGACGTATATCATTCAGACAAGAAATGCTGCCAAGTCCCAATTGAATATCCCGTTCATTGTTCATTGGCCTCTAAGGGCTCCTGCAAGAGACAGGCTAGGGTAGCGTTATTCCGATGGAACCGGAAGCCGCGCGGCCAGCCTTTTATTTTTGCAAGCAGAAGAAAATAAAGTTCTAGACTAAAAAATAAAATAGCCAGTTCGAAAAATATAAATTTAAGCATAGTTGGTGGCAAAGCTTAAAAGCTTTTCCTACTGTTTATACATGGAGGATTGGTAAAGATATTAGTGAAGAATTTCAATAAACACAATGTATTGTATTTATTCATTGAAATTAATTCTATATATTGAATTTTTTTGGATATAGGATAATATAGAAAATAGATACATTAGAACAAATGTGCGCGGGATTTGTTAGAGTTTTTATTGCTTTTACCCTGTGCACTAAAGCTATTTGAAAAGGGGATTAATTGTGAAGTTTACCGAGGCTATGTTAAATAATTTTTCTCAGCCACTAAGTCAAACTGAGGATCAACAATGCAAAAATGCAATAAACATGGTGGTAAGTGCATTAAAACCATTAGGATTTCAAGAAAAAAAAAGTAGTGTGGAGCCATTATATAATGACACTTATGCATATTTTCAAGATCTAGAATATGGAAATAGACGTATTAAAGTCTTTATACAAGGGTCATATGCAAATAATACTAATGTACGTACGCAAAGTGATGTGGATATTGCGGTTGTTGAAGAGGATACGTTTAGAACCCATTATAGATCGGGTGTGAGTGATACCGATTATGGATTTATCAATGCATCACTTCGCCCAAAAACGTTTAAAGATGAAATTGAAGCTGCGTTAATAGAGAAGTTTGGAGATGATGTGAACAGAGAAAACAAATCCATTAAAATATACGGTAATTCTTATCGGAAAGATGCTGATTCAGTGCCTTGCCGTAGATATAAGGATTTTCAAAATGATTTCCGAAACGATCCGAAGAATTTTATTGGTGGAATAATAATAACAGCAGATTCAGGAGAAGAGATTATTAATTATCCAGAGCAACATATTAGCAATGGTAAAGAAAAAAATGTTGCCACAAATTATTATTACAAAAAAATGGTTCGGATTATAAAGAAAATTCGATATCTTATGAAGGAAAACGGTATTACTGCAGCTGACAATGTTAGTTCATTTGCTTTAGAGTCATTATTATGGAATATTCCAACGGCGTATTATTTGGAATATAAGAACTATAGAAAGGTGTATATGTTTCAAAAAATAATAAATTACTTGAAAATCAACATACATTCATTAAGTTCATACAAAGAGGCGAATGGAATAAAATTACTATGCCCAACACATGAAAGTATAGAAAAAATGAAGTTATTTATAAATGCTCTGGAAATTTTTTATGACTATGAATGAACGGAGAAAGCTCAATGTATAACTCTAATGTATATTGGCGCATTTGGATTACCCTTGGGATAATGATATTTATCACTATTGTCCTTTTTAAGGGCCCACCTTTCAATTTCTTCTTAGTAGCGTCGGCAATAAGTGCTGCAGGTACATCTCTATTATTAGAAGCTTTGTTATTTAAGCAGTTTGTGTGGAGAAAATTTCCGCACCTTTTTTATCCATGGCTCTGTACTGTACCCTATATTGGAGGGAAATGGGAGGGGGTTTTACAATCTGATTTCATAGATAAGGAAACTGGTTTAAAAGTAGCTCCTATACCTACAACTATGGAAATAAGGCATGAATTTGATAGGATAAAAGTGACTCTTGAGACTGCTAAAAGTTACAGTAGTAGTTATACAAGCGATATTTGGATAGATGAGGGCGGTCGAAAATATCTATGTTATACATATTACAATGATGCGGACGAAAATAGAGATACTAATCCCAATCATGATGGAACAGCTAAACTAAGAATTACTATAGGTTCCGATGGTGTTCCACTCCTAGAAGGTCACTATTTCACAGGTAGGTGTACAACTGGAAAAATGAAATTTAATAGAATAGATAAAAAGAACTCAAAAGTATAAGGTGTTGCAAATGATCCTGAGTATAGGTTTAAAGAAGTTGCATTTTATATTGAATTGAATTTTAAAATAAGGGACTTAAAATGGCGGATTTAAAAATAAAGCATATATGGAAATTATAAATTATGGACAGATTCATTCACGATAGGAAAAGCGACTCAAGCTTTAGCGGAGTTCGCATTAAATCAAGGGGTGGCGAACCCTGGAAACATTACATTTGGGTCAAAGAACTTTATCTCAGTAAAAGTCGTCGTATAATACGTGGCTTTTTTCATTGGGATTAAAAATGAACGGTCACGAATTATGGGAATTATGGGGCAGTGGATCTCGAATATTCGAGTATAATTTTACATTATATTCTACTGTTTTAAATATTTCATTGAAAAAAAGGAATATTAGAGGCATAAAGGATGGGGACAAGTTATTATACAACGTCCTATCGACAAACCAGGTGCATTATGAATACAGCTATTGCAGGTAATTAATTCCATAAACAGTTAACAGGGAGTGGAGCGCTAAGTTTGGGGTATCTGATGGAAAGCCGTCGATCTCAATCACTCCGAGAATAACAGATGAATATGCAACTGTTTTAAATTGGAAAAAATAATTGTGTTATCATTATATTGTAAGTAGGCTATATGCACCTTTCAATATAATAAACGGAGGAATTGAAATGTTAGGTTTCCTCATAGGCCTTTTTATCTTCTGTTCTTTATGTGCCATTCGCTCTGCTATTATAGGTGAAAAGTTTTCAAACTTTGCAATATACGCTTTTCTATCCGCCCTAGCTATTGCATTTTTAGGAGAAATTATACTTGGTAATTTGTAATATCTTAAACTCTACTTTAATGTAGAGTCAGCCTGTAGACATAGTTCCGAAAGGATCAGGGTCTACAGGCTTTTTGTCGAATAGAGAAAAGTAAGATTGATCCCTGATCGCATACTGTATGCCGCTTACGCCATAATCGGACACGATCTTCCAAGCTAGTGTCTTTGCCTTTTCTTTAACGGGGTTCTGATTCGTTTGAGCAAATATAGAGGTGACCGGTCTAAGGATTGTTCGTTGAAAATGGCAGCAGGACCATATTATTAAATACTTTATGTTTGGCTTCAAGGGTCATATGCCCCCCATACTTGTCGCAAATTCTGGATATATTCGTTAGTCCGATCCCATGAAATTCCGGGTTTGGTTTTGGGCTGCGTAAGTGGGCGCCTTCATTCTCCATATGATTCATGATGTGAATGAGCAGGGCGGACTCGGTAGCATGTATTTTAATAAGCATGTACCTGTCTTCTGCGATCTTGATCTGTTTGGAAGCTTCAATTGCGTTATCCAGCATATTGCCCAAGACCACACATAAATCATAACGCTCAATCGTAATTGCTTGGGAACGAAGATTAAGCCTGGTGTCGATTCTTATGCCATTGGCCTGCCCGATATCAAGTGTATTGGTGACAAGGGCATCTATAACCAAGTTGCCGGTATTCACCCGTTGATAGGCTCCTTCGATTTTGTTTAAGGTTGTTGTGATATGTTCCTTTGCCGCTGCTAACTCATTGCGCTTAATACATTCTTCAATATACAAAAACTGTTGATTCGTATCGTGAATGATTCTTTTGATGGATTTGAAGCTGTGAACAATTTTTTCGTAATTCGCATCCTGATAGTTCATCTGCTGCTGGAGCTGAGCATTGTCATGCATAAATTGAAATTTATCCATAATCGTATCATACATATAGACAATCATAACGTTTAAGAAAAGAAAGCCGATAGCCGAAAGGAAAGTATAGAAGCTCTTATAAGTTAAAATATTCAGGTGATATATACTCAGGAGCGGAATAACCAGAAACAAGGCGTAGTACCGGTAAGGCAATGAAAAACTTCTTCGTTTGGTCACTAGCCGCATCATCTGAATAACAGCAAACATAATCATACAGCTGAGTAGAACAAGTTTCGTATAGGCAATTGGATCGGGTTGATTTACAAGGCTGTCAAAGTCGAGTGAATCCAGGATATATAAAATATATAGGGAAATAAAATTAGCGATAGACATTATTACACCGTAAAGCAGTGAAAAAATGATCTTGGTTCTAATTTCTACTTGGTAAGATTGGACAATACTGAATATCATAAGCAAGGGAAGAATCGTATATAAGATTGGAGAGAAGGGAACGACCAGATAGAAGTAACCAGACAGCCCGAAGGTGAAGAAGTAGGGGATGCGGTTATGTTTTTTGGCTGATTTATCGAAAACCGAGTTAAAGAAAAAATTAATTTGAACGCCAATCACCAGTATAACGCATAGGGCGATAGGTAAATTATTTTGGAACATATCATTCGACCTTCATAATCATAAACTTGGTATAAAAATCTTTAACCTCTTTAACTTTAG
This sequence comes from Paenibacillus lutrae, assembly GCF_009757775.1. GTDB lineage: Bacteria > Bacillota > Bacilli > Paenibacillales > NBRC-103111 > Paenibacillus_F > Paenibacillus_F lutrae. The sequence continues at coordinate 137,596 of NZ_RHLK01000004.1, read as the reverse complement.
AACGCCCAATGGGCAGTTCCGACCCGTTGGACATTAGAACAACTCCGCTAGCAAACTTCCTCACATGAAGCAGGTTTATAATAATGGAACGATGGATTTGCAGGAAGTTGCTGTCTTTTAAGGTCAAAGCATAATCAGAAAGGATTCCTTTGCTTCCATAGGTTTGATTAACGGTTGTAAAATGTAGTTTGCTTTTAATAGTTAAGCTTTTGGCAGCTTCAATACTGATGAGGTCATCGTACTTGATAACGACTTCATCATAGGCGGACTTGATGACCATAAACTTTTTATCCAGTGCTTGAAAGTATTGGCACAGCTTGATCACTTTCTCTTCCAAGATCGAAGGAGCAACGGGTTTTATTAAATACTGGAATGTCATGACGTCAAAACTTTCTACCATATATTCAGGATAGTTTGTCAGAAAAATAATTTGCTCATCCAGGTTATTTAACCCTCTTAGTCTACGTGCTGTTTGAATCCCGTTGATTCCGCCCATTTCAACATCCAATATCAGAATATGGAACGGGGTGTTTTGGTGCAGATAATAGGTTACCAGCTGCTCTCCAGAACCGAACAATTCGATTTCAAATTCTATATTGATCTTTATCGACAAAGTAATCAGAATGCTCTTAACAAGTTCTCTTTGTTTCTCCTCATCATCGCAAATAGCCACCCTATACATAGGATACACCTCTCTCCGTTCCATTCCATTGTTCAAGCACTCTATGTAAGCATGATATAATTTTTTGACTTTGTATAGATAGCTTTTGGATGAAATGCATATTCCAATCCCTGAACAGAATTATATGAGGTTACAAGCAAGGGGCAAATAAAAAGACTTCCCTGATTGGGAAGCCCGTTGTTTTGGGTGGCATCTGGCTGCAGCGGCTTACTGGGGCATGAAAGGCCCGAAAAATATTCCCATCAGAGAGTAGATAATGATCGTCAGGAATAAGAGAGTCATATGGATAAGTGAAAAAATGAACATGGATTTCGCCCATTTTTCAGACTCCATTTTTTTGTAACCGTACACGCTTAAGACAAGCCACGCCACGCTTAAAAGAAGTGCGACCAGCATAATGCCAATACTTAACGATCCAAAGAGAAAGCTTACTGCAATTAAAACAACCAGATACACATTCGTTTGTATATAGGTTCGTTTAACACCCTTAACGACCGGGAGCATGGGGACATTAGCCGCCTTATAATCATCGTGCTTACGAATCGCGATCGCATAGAAATGAGGCATTTGCCAGAGAACGGTTATGACGAAAAGTCCAAGAATCGCAGGATGTGTAATATCCGGATAGATAGCGGCCCATCCTATGAGCGGCGGCATGGCTCCTGAAATACTTCCTATCTCCGTGTTGTAAATCGTGCGGCGTTTGCTCCACATCGTATAGGGGACTACATAAATAAACAGCCCCGCAAATCCCAAGACTGCGGCCAGCGGAGTCGTAAAGGCAAGAGCGGTTAATCCCAGAACGGCCATCACAATGCCGAGCCACAGGACGGTTACAGGCTTAATGGCGCCGGTAACGGTGGGTCTGTTCTTGGTTCTTGCCATAACGGAGTCAATGTCGCGATCGTACAGGTTGTTAAAGGTACCCGCGGCCCCGATGACCAGAATCGAACCGATCAGGGCTAATACAATGACTGGAAGTTTCCCCACCAAATCAATTTGGTAAGTGTATAGTGCCAAAGTCAGACCGGCCAACATCGGTAATAAATTAGATTTAATGATCCCTGTCTTGACGGTTTGCGCCAGTATAGTTGACAAAGGCTGTGGAGGCGCAGCCAAGGGAGTGGGTTGATTGTTGCTATTGCTGGGCATTAGTTCTGCTTTCATTCCTTTCCTTCATACACAAACTATTTAAATTGTAGCATAAAAAGACCCTTCTATCTGCAAATATAGACGTTTGTCCGGGATCGTTCATAATTGCTGACGGGAAATGCTGCTATTATCTTGTAAAAGGAAGAAGATTATCTTTCAATCGAGAAATGGGGATCAACATGTTAAGGAAAGTTCATGAGCTCAAAGAAGAAATTAAGAGGAAAAGAAAGCACGCTGAGATTATTGTAGAGGTATGTACGATTGAACATCCTGATAATCAGATTCTGCAAACCATAGATACTTTTCTGTGCACAAGGGGATGTTTCAAGAGGGATATAGATATGAAGGAAACGGATCAACACGGTGTAAATAAGCTGCTTGATTATGCACTGACTAAGCAAATGGTACATGACTTGGATATGATGAGCTCAGGGGAAGCGAAGGCCCTTATAAATAAATTTTTTAATCTGTTCGGGGCAGCAAACAAAAGATTGTTTACCAATGCAAAATATGACAACGGTTTGTCTTGGAGCTCTATTATGAAGGAAACTCCGGGTGTGATCTATTTTGATACGGGTGTTGTGGTAGTAACACGTAATTTGATCGGAATCTTGTGGATAGCAGATAAAGGGTAGTGTATGCGAGGTACGGTTTTTTTATGAGGAAAGGCTGGACATCTATTTTACGTTGGTAATAAAATACAAACATAGAAGATTGGAGGAATGCGCGTGACTTATTCCATATTTGAAGATACCATGTCCGACATGAGTTGGACGGAGATTCAAGCGAGCATTGACAAGGGGGCTATTGTATTACTGCCGTCTGGAGTTATAGAGCAGCAGGGACCTCATATTGCTACAGGATCCGATATATATGTAAGTCACTTGATCTGCCGGAAGATCAGAAACGAGCTTAGGAACAACAATAGAGAATGCCTAATCGCACCACCTTTTTACTGGGGAATCAATCATGTCACGGGTGGTTTTCCGGGTTCGTTTACTTCGAGGAAAGAAACGGTGATTCATGTCCTGTTTGATATTTTCGCGAGCTTGAAGCAATGGGGGGTTAAACAGGTGTTCCTGGTGGACATCCACGGTGATTCCGTGAACGGAGAAGCCTTATATGAAGCGATCACGGCTGCGCGCACAGAGCTGGGTCTGGATGCCCGTTCTTTAATTTCCCATTGGATTGCGGAAGATCTGGGGATTGATCAAGAAAATGACAATTTCTTAATCTTTGATGTGGATCTGGTACTGGAAGATCTCTACGCACCGGAATATTTAGATGTCCACGCGGGAGAGAGCTGCACAGCCATGATGAACAAATTTTTCCCTGAGCTGGTGAATGTTGAACTTGTCCGGGAACTCGAATCTACGAATCTCAGCCATGAGGATTTTAAAAAATGGCTTACCGGTGGAGAAGTGGCCAAAAGCATAACTCCGTATGGTTATTTTGGCGCTCCGGCGGATTATGGCAAGGTAGACCTTACTGAGATCAACTTTGTAGATAGTTTTAGTAAATTCGCCTCCATTCGCTTAATGGACTATTTGAAGTAATACCGCGTAATATGAAAAGGCCTGCAAGTAAGGGCTCAGAGATTATAGATGTCAGTAAACAATGATTGGAATGATTTTGTCAGCTGCGTGACATGGTTTGCTCGACCGACGGATAAGTGTAAAAGTTGATTCTGCGGATAACCTAAAAGGACACTTACATCAAAGAATGGAGATCTGCACATGTACGAGCTAAAAACCAAAGAAACGGATGCCAGTGTTATCGAATTCATAGAAAGTGTCGGCAGCCCACAGAAACGTGAAGACGCCTATCAATTGTTAGATATTTTCACTGAAGCCACCGGGTACGCAGCCAAGATGTGGGGGCCGACTATTATCGGATTTGGCTCTTATCACTACAAATATGAATCGGGCCATGAAGGCGATGCACCTCTGGTTGGCTTTTCACCTCGTAAAGCGAAGATAAGCTTGTATTTTGCGACAGGGGATACCCGAAGAGATGAACTGTTAGAGAACTTGGGCAAACATACGGCAGGAAAAGCATGCGTGTATGTGAATAAGCTGGCGGATATTGATGTGGATGGTTTACAAGCTTTAATCCGCGAGTCGGTGAGGTTTTTGACAGAGAGATACCCGAGCGGGTAAGTCTAGTATACGGTCGATGATCGAGCAGGGCGTTCTGAAGGAACAGGATTATGCTGTGTTAAGAGAGACAATGGACAAGATAGTTGAAGACTTGTCAGGATATCAGCTGAATGAACAAAGATGGGGACTTCTCCACGCAGATTTGCATGAGGACAATTATCTTGCCCATGATACTCAATTATTGCCGATCGACTTCTCCTGTTGCGGCTTCGGGCCCTTCCTGCTTGACGTTGCCGTGACATGTCTCCATCTCGATGTGCCAAGACGAAAGCAATTAGCGGAAGCTTATATGCAGGAGAGAGGAATTGCTGGGGAAGAACTTCTTTATCTGGATGCTTATATCATCCTCGCTGTTATCCGTAACTTTGCTTTCCACACGCGACATCCGCATGAACATGAGGGATTAAGGAACAATTTCCCTTTTTTCGCCGAACATTATTGCCGGCCTTATTTAAATCGAGTTTAAGCTCATTAATTATTCACTCGTCTACATTTGAATCGGATGCATAAAGACTGGCAAAACTATTGATTTTTTGAATAGAGTATGCCAAAATACCACACAAAGATCCAATTTCCTTAATGTTCCTGATATATTTATCTGGAGTAGAAGAAACCAGATTCATTCTTGCCAGCCATTACCGTGAAGCGGTGATGAATCCGATCCTGTGAGGAGGAAGATAGGCTATTAGTCTATCGAAATCAAATGAAATTTGTTTGCGTAGAATGTAACGAGGAATTTTCAAGCTTTCGCTATACCTGTACTTGTAACGGGATGCTGGATATCCGTCAGGATTTCTCCGGACTGGATGCGGAAGAGTTAAAACAGCTTTTTCACAGCCGTCTCTCCGACCGGTTGTCTCCATATGCGAGCGGCGTGTGGCGCTACAAAGAGCTGATCTTCCCTGAAGTGGACGACTCCGCAATCGTGACTAAATACGAAGGCAACACAGGCCTGTACCGCAGCGAGGCGGTAGCCCGTTATGCCGGAACTCGCAGCGTGTGGCTCAAGGCGCAGAGCGAGAACCCAAGCGGCTCCTTCAAGGACAACGGCATGACGGTTGCCGTCACTCACGGCCGTTCGCTTGGTTATGACCGCTTCACATGCACGTCGACGGGGAACACATCGTCCTCTCTTGCCATGTATGCGTCCATCGCGGAACGCAGCTCATACGTGTTTGTGCCGAACAAGAATATTTCACTCAATAAAGTACTTCAAACTTTAGCTTATGGCGCTAATATTTTCTCTATTGAAGGAACCTATGATCACGGGATCAAATTCCTGGAGGAAAATAGCGAGAAGCTGGGTCTCTATATTTGCAATTCGATCAATCCATTCCGGATTGAAGGCCAGAAGAGCATCGTGTACGAGCTGGCCCAGGTACTGAGCTGGAAGCTGCCGGACTGGATTGTCGTCCCTGGCGGTGCGCTCAGCAATGTGTCGGCGCTGGGTAAAGGCTTGTCTGACCTGTACGCTCTCGGCCTGATCGACAAGCTGCCGCGCGTCGCGCTCATCCAGGCCGAAGGCGCGAGCCCGTTCTACAAGATGATCTCGGAAGGCAAGGCGGCGCTCGAAGCGGAGCCGAATCCTTATACGAGAGCATCAGCCCTGAACATCGGTGATCCGCCGAGCTGGCGCAAGGCGCAGCGTACGCTGCAGGAGACTAACGGTGTGGCGGTTTCCGTTACGGACGAAGAAATCCTGAATGCCAAGGCCGTCGTGGACGCTTCCGGTATCGGCTGTGAGCCTGCTTCTGCTGCAACAGTAGCGGGACTTAAGAAGCTGGTCGGCCAGCAGATCATCGATAAGGACGAGACGGTTGCCTGCATTCTGACAGGCAACATGCTCAAAGACACCGATGCGCTCAGGGAATATCATTTGGAAGAAAACAAACCGTTCTCGAACAAAATCATTCCGGCGAGTCTGAGCTTTGAAGATATTCTGGCGGCCATCAAGTAAAGAACCGCGGCCGGCAGCCAGTTAATTCCATAATCAAACCAATAAAGAGCCCCGACTTTTCCATTCTCCACTGGAAGGTCGGGGCTCTGCCTGTTGTTGTATCACCGGTCTTTATTCCTGTTTGGCGCCTCTTCTTAGGCGTGACGGTTTATTTTTACTGGTTAAGATGCCGAAGGCTACGTAAAGAATCAACCCCAGGAATAAGCCGGTTCCGGCAATGATATAGAAGATGGTGAAAATCTTGCCGAACTCTGTCTGCGGCGCAAAATCCGGGTGGCCGACCGTGCTGAGGGTAGCTACACAGAAATAAAGGGAATCCAGCCAGGATAGTCCTTCTACTTCATGATAGAAAATCGTGCCCGAAAATAAGATCAGCAGGGTAAGCACAAACAGCACTTGAAAATCCTTTTCTTTGAATGCATGCCATATTCCGGTCAGCAGTCTTTTAAGCGTCAGTAGAAAAGATACCATATTTCGATTTCATCTCCATTTTGATGTATCCGGGTGTCTGGGATGGAGCAGCTTGAGTGCCTGCGCATTTTACGCCCGGGCAGCTGCGTCCAGGGGTGGGTTCATCGAATTGATGTGATTCTGTACATCTTCATTCAAGGCAAGCATCCTACGGTCCAGAGAGGAGATCATATCGGCCGTATCCTTAAGCTCCTGCTGGATTTGGGGAGGTATGCCTGCGTTGTATTTGTAATAAATCTTGTGCTCCAGACTGGCCCAGAAATCCATGGCAACAGTCCGGATTTGGATTTCTACAGGCACATGCTCCACCCGGTTCGTCAAATAAACCGGAATATCAATAATGAGATGGAGGCTCTGGTATCCGTTTGGTTTCGGATTTTGGATATAATCTTTTGTTTGTATGACACGCACGTCGTCTTGTCCGCATATCATTTCATAAATCTGGTACATATCCGTTGTAAAAGAACAAATAATCCGGATGCCCGCAATATCACGGATATATTGTTTCGTATTCTCAATGCTTACATCCAGATTTTTGCGTTTAAGCTTGCTGACGATGCTCTCCGCCGATTTAATCCGGGTTTTCATATGCTCGATGGGGTTGTATTCATGAATGAACTGGAATTCTTCATTTAAAATTTGCAGTTTCGTACTGACTTCATCCAAAGCAAATTTATAAGTGAGTAAGAACCGGGCCCATTCTTTCATGTTTTTTAATTCCAATTTCAAATTAATCCTCCTATAAATACCTTTGCACTGAGGATGTGTCTTATCGGAAGAGACGCATAAACAGCTCTATTTAAAAGTTTACAAGTTCCTGGCCGTGAACACAAATTTGATGAGTTGCCAGGCATGTAAAGGAGATATCCTCGGTATGCAAAAAAGATTGTAAAAAAGAGTGCAGATTTTTTATGACGGCTCCGATAAATACAATAGGCTGTAAGGGTTGTAGGACGAGCGGTGACGCAAGGCTTGCCATTTGCCGCCGGTAAGAAAGCTCATAATTTGGCGATGCACACAAAAAAACCAGACGTCGTGACGTCCAGTCTAGTGTAGGTATAACATAAATTAGAGCAGCCTCTGCAGCTCGCAGCAAGCTTCTTCATAAGCCTGCCACAGCTCGCGCATTGCAGCATCCGAGTATTCGACCGTTCCACCCTTGGCTTGTGTTTCGATGTTCTCGAACAGCTTAGACAAATGATCGATTCCAAGGCTCAGACTGGTTGATTTAAGATCGTGAGCCATGTAGCGTATCCCTGCCAAATCTTTGCTCCGCAGCCTCTCTTCGAGTTGATGAAGTTTAGCGGGCGCCTGCTCTTTGTACATGCGCAGCAAGAGAGCAAGGACACTCGGAGAACCAGGCTCATCCAAGCCGTTCAGCTCCTCGATGACTTCCGGTATAAGAATATGCCGGTTGGTTGAGATAGGCGGACCTGCCGGCAGCCATTTGCGGACTGCCGTCTGCAGTTTCGCCAGCTGCAGCGGTTTGGTCAGGTAGTCGTCCATTCCGGCGTCCAGACAGCGCTGGCGGTCACTAGCCATGGCGCTGGCCGTCAGCGCGATGATAGCCGTGCGCGGGTGCCGCCGGGCGGTTTCCCACTCTCGGATCAGCTCCGTGGCCTGCAGACCGTCCACGACGGGCATTTGCGAGTCCATCAGAATAAGCGAATAGTCTTTGCGGGACCTGGCTTCAATGGCTTCCTCGCCATTCACAGCCGTATCAATTTCGGTAAAACCAAGCTTCTGCAGCTGCAGAAGCGCGACCTGCCGGTTAATCGCATTATCCTCGACAAGCAGCAGGGGCTGCTTGCGTTCTTCGTCCGTAAAGGCTTGTGAGCCGCCAATAGCTTGCTTGGCATTCCTGGATGCCGCCGCCGTGTCCGCCTGATAGTCGGCTTCGGCCGGCAAGGCCAGCTGAAGCTCGAACCAGAAGGTGGAGCCGGAACCGATCCTGCTCGTTACATCAATCCGTCCCTCCATCCATTCAACAAGTCGTTTGCAGATTGAAAGACCGAGGCCCGTGCTTTTCTGCGCATCTTCGTGCTGTGTATGTGCCTGGTAGAAGGGATCGAATACCCGGTGTACATGTTCATCGGCAATCCCGATTCCCGTATCGGATATTTCAAATCGCAGCGTCTGGTATGCGGATGAGCTTTGCAACAGCCTGATCCGGATTTGAATGTCACCGTTCTCCGTGAATTTAATGGCATTTCCGGCCAGGTTGATCAGAATCTGCCGGATTCTCCCCGCATCGCCGATCAGATGGCTGTTTACCGTGTCGTCAATGACACCTTGCAGGGTATTGTTCTTGCGGGCCGCGTTAGGCTCCAGGAGCCGGATGGCATGATCAAGCAGCTTCCTGACTTCGAACGTTTCCGGTTCGGCCTGCATGTGCCCGGCTTCGATTTTGGATAAATCCAGAATGTCGTTAATGATGGTAAGGAGAAGAGAAGCGGACTCCTCTATAATGGCGATGGACTGTCTCTGCTCGTCTGTCTCCAGTGTATGGGACAATAATTCCGCCATTCCCAGTATGCCGTTCATGGGGGTGCGGATTTCATGGCTCATGGTCGCCAGAAACATACTTTTGGCCTCGTTAGCCCGTTCTGCTTCCGCTTTGGACTGAACCACCTCGACATTAGTCTTGGATAGCTCCCTCTGTAAGTTAACAAGCTCGTTATTCAGGGCACTGAACTCGGATAATACTTGTTCCTCACGGTGTCTTGCCTGTATGAGCTGATTAGACAGCTTCTCAATCGTCTGGCGATAATGGGTGATTTCGGTTAGGTCTTGCTCGGTGTAATTCGGATCCACGTAGAATCCTCCTTCCTCGGCAAACGAAGGCCTTTAAATAGGCCGTGCTAGTTCGTTTCCGATACGGTGGTGCTTCCAGTGTTCCGCCAGCCGGATGGCTTCCTGCGCGTCGTTGGCGTAACCGTCGGCTCCGACTTTACGCCAAAGTTCCCGGTCAATATTAAACGGCAGTCCTCCCACTAGAATGTGCACATTATCTCCTGCTTCGCTGCTGCGAATCTCAGCGATCAGTTCCTCCACCAAGTGCACATGGAATGTCATCGTTGCCGAAATAGCGACTATATTGGCCTTTTTCTCGACTAGTGTCCGGATTAGACTGCGTGAGGGGACATTGGCACCCAAATAATAGGTATCCCAGCCATTCAGCTCGAATAGGTCAGAGACCATACGCAGTCCGATCTCATGCAGTTCTTCACCGACACAAGCGGCTACCATCGTGCCGCCGTTGCGCTTCGTTGCAAATAAGTAGGGGTATAGGTGCGACATCACCATCTGCGTGGCGGCAGTACACAAGTGCTCCTGTGCCACCGAGATCTGATTGGTCTGCCAGAGACGGCCGATTTCCCTCTGGGACGGTTGGAATACATGAAGGTATAAATCAGTGATAGGGATGCCCGCTTCCACACGGTCCAGAACGAGCTGCAAAGCCTCTCTGCGGTCCGCCCGGAGCAGGGCATTCGTGTATGCGGTAGCCGTATCCGCTAACGGCTGGTCAGCGGTCAGGAAAGATTGTGAAGCAACAGCGGATTGCATTTGATTCAGTCCGACATGTACATACTGGACGATCAAGTTCCGGTCCGGCTCATCGAAATGTTCATTAACAGCTTGCTCGATCAACTGGTAGTTAAGGGCCATATCTTCCTTGGACAACTTGTAGCCGGCGAGCAATTCCACGGCCCAGGACGTGTAATGGCTGAATAAATCCGGGCTTTGCATATGAATGCTCTCCGCCAGATAACGGATACTGTAATTGGAGTCCTGCCGGGCCAATTGCCGGCCGCGCTCTCCAAAACGATCCATGAGATCGGGTTGAAGCTGATACTGCAGATGAGTGACATATTCCGCTAATTCGTCGGCCATTCGTAAAAGGCGCCGACCCGTGTCTTCATGATTCATGATTCGGGTTGACCTCCTTTAACAATATGAAGGCTTGTAAGAATGAACTAGCCTGCGATTTATGCCTTGCGACAAGGTGAAATACAAGGTGAAAATGTCTTACATATCTTCTATTATACTCTTTTACGGCACATTTGGAAATTGGCTGGATAGATATGCCCTTTAAATTGTTGGGCTTTTTCTGCGATATTTATGATACGATTAGGAAAAATCATTCCATTTCAACTAACACAAAACAGAATTTTCCATTGGAAAAAGCCGTAAAAAAACTAGCGGGGGAATCGTATGAAGCGGTGGCTGGGGCGTTCGCTCAAACGTAAATTATCTTTTCTGATGCTTGTGTCTATCGGGATTCCGCTCCTGTCCTTCGGGATATTTTCTTATCAGATGGCCGCCTCGGTGACCGAAGAAAAGGCATCGCAGGCCGGTATGAATTTATTGGCTCAAATGCGGACGAATCTGGAGCTTATGGTACAGGATGTCGAAAATATGTCTATATTTCTAATCGGGCAAAGAGATGTCCAGCAGTACCTGTCGGACACGCAGTGGGATGCTCTGAGACCGACGATCATTATCGGTTTTTTGACTAATTTGGCGTTTTCCAAGCCTTATATCGCTGAGATTACGATCCATTCTGCCCGCGATCTTCCGGAATTGTCCAATACGAGTATTGTAAAGTCCGGAATGCCGGATTGGCCGGGGCCCAAAGATATATCGGAAGGGGATCGTCCCAAATGGTGGACGCCTCTTTATACAAATCGCACTACGATAGGAGAGCAGAGAGTGATCTCCCTTGTTCGTCCTGTCCGCAGCACGAATACATTTGCCCATCTGGGCAGAATGACGATCAGCCTGGATCAGAACGTGATTGCGGAACTGGTGCGTAAGTCGGCAATCAGTGAGAACGGGCAGGTGTTCCTGCTGGACGGCGAGCGTAAGCTGGTCGCGGGCGGAAATTCGAAGCTGTGGAACAGTCCGATTAAAGAATGGATGCCGGATCTTCCCGAATTGGAGGGCACCTCCGGAACGTTCAATATAGGTGAAGGCAAAGAGAAGAGGACGGTCCTCTACGATACTGTGCCCGGTGTAGACTGGAAGCTGGTCGGGGTTATGCCGTTCGAAGATTTCCGCAAGCAGAACGAATATGTGCTGCTGCTTACGGCTTTGGCCGCAGCGATTGCGGTCGTGCTGGTGTCGTCCCTGGTTTTGTTCTTCGTGCAGAAGGTGACCGAGCCGCTCTTAATGCTGACGCGTTTCCTGAAGGATACCGATCCGGAAGAACCGATGAAACCTTTGCCCGTTACATCCGCAGATGAAGTCGGGCAGCTGATGAGAAGCTATAACCGGCTCAGTGACCGTATTGAGCGTCTGACCGAGCAGGTTAAGCGCAATGAAGCCCGCAAGAAAGAAACGGACATGTTGGCGCTTCAAGCGCAAATTCATCCTCACTTTCTATATAACACGCTGTCCTCGGTGCATTGGATGGCGCTGATGAGCAACGATATGAAAATAGCCGAAATGGTAGGACATTTGAGTGACTTCCTGCGTTTCAGCCTGAACAAAGGTTCCGAGTTCTGCGAGGTGCAGCAGGAAATCTCGCATGCGCAGCATTATGCGGCCATTCAGGCGGTCCGCTATCCGGATAAGTTTACGATTGATTTTATTGTAGATTCTGAAATCAGGCAGAAGAAGGTCTTGAAGCTGCTTCTGCAGCCCCTGATCGAGAATGCGCTTATTCACGGCATTCAGAAGCAGGCGGAGACAGGGAAGATCTGTGTCTACGTCCAGCAGATGGGTACCGAAATTACATTCATGGTCGAAGATACCGGGGTGGGTATCGATCCGGATAAGGTTAACGAAATTCGTGCTGCATTGTCCGAAACGGCGGATGAGCCTGTTGTTCCGGGCAGCTACGGGCTGCGCAATGTTCACCGCAGGCTGCAGCTTCATTACGGCCCGGAAGCCGGCCTGCATATACGCAGCCGGGTAGGTGAGGGAACGATTATTACCTTTACGATACCGGTCATAGAAGGAGCTGGATTATGAATATTCTGATTGTCGACGACGAAGTCATTATCCGCACCGGACTGAGTACAGTCATCCAATGGGAGGAGATGGGCTTCAGGCTGCTGCGGTCCGCCGAGTCTGCGGAGGAGGCTCTGGAGCGTATTGCCTCCGAGCATCCGCATATCATTCTTACGGATATCCGCATGGGCGGAATGGACGGGATTACGATGGCGGAGAAGGTTAAGCAAGTGCTGCCGGAGACAGAGATCATCGTGTTGACGGGGTACGATGATTTTGCCTATGTACAGCAAGCTATCCGCAGCGGTATTGGCGACTATTTGCTCAAATCAAGCCGTCCGGATGAAATTATCCGTGCGGTGATGAAGGCGAAGCAGCGGCTGCTCAGCAAATGGGAGGCTCATAAGGCCGATAACATGCAGCGCAAAGCTTACCGCAGCAAGATGCTGGAGCGGCTCGTGACGGAGGGGGTCGACGACCCCGAGTCACTGAAGCAGCTGCCCCGGCTGCTCGGCAGGCTTGGACTGGCAGCCCCGGCTCAGGCAGGAGAAGACGGGGAGCCGGAGCTGTCCGATTCACGCAAGCTGCTGCCTGCAGAGAGTCTTCCGGGGCGGTCCGGTGCCGCCCGGCAGGCAGCGGACGGGCGGCACGGGGCTGACCAGCCGCATGGAGAAGGTGAGCGGCAGCCGAGCAGGACTGCGGCGCGGGCGCACGCCGGGTCTATGCCGCCCGCGGGTGCTGCCGCCCAGCCTTGCGCTGATCAGGAGCCCCGGCTGCAGGTACTCCTGATCAGCGTACAGGGCTGGGGCGACACACGCGCCTCCGGCGGCCTGCTCCGCTTCGCCGTGGATAATATGCTCGGCGAACTGCTCCCCTGCGAGACGCTGCAGCGTCAGGGCGACATTCTCGCCGTGCTGCGCACCGACGATCTCGGTACGGAGGCGCTGCGCAGCGAGCTTGCACGCATTTCAGACAAGCTGAAATGCGTGCTGTTCGCCGCTGCGGGCAGTCCCGTGCGCGGGCTCGCGCAGCTGCCGCATTCGTACCGCGAGGCGGTCTATGCGGCATCCTTCCGTAGCATAACCGGCAGCGAGCTGCTGCTGCTGAGCGAGACGGTCAAGGGGCGCAAAGGCGGCCGGACTGTCTGCTCGAAGGAAGAGGAGTCGGAGCTCGCGGTGCTGCTGAAGAGCGGCAATCCCATCGACCTGCGCCACTTCGTGGAGCGGGTGATGGATGCGGCGCTGGTAACCCCCGATGCGACGCCCGCTTCTCTGCAGGCGTACTCGCAGTCAGTTGTGATTGCCGCCCACCGATGGCTGGAGAGGACGGCCTCCGCGCTGGGCCTGACGGATCTGCCGCGGCTTCTGCCGTCTCTGGGCGAGCAGTCGGACACGGAGCATGCTGCTGCGCCGGATGACCTCAGACTGTCTCCGGGCACGGCAGGAGACGGGCTGGGAGATCCGGGAAGCATGAAGGACACCTTGTACAAACGGCTGCGCGTGATCATGGAGACCTATTATCAGTACTTGTCCCAGGATGGGGTTCTCTACGTGAAGAGAGCGATTTCGTATATTCAGGACAATCTGGATCATGCGCTGACTCTCCAGCAGGTGGCAGGCCATGTCCATGTGAATCCGAATCATTTCAGTGAAGTATTCAAACGCGAAACCGGCGTTACCTATATTGAGTTCGTCATGCGGGAGCGCATCCGGCGGGCTGCCGAAATTCTGAGCGAGACGCCGATCAAGATCGGCGAGGTAGCCAAGAAGGTCGGATATGAGGACATCAAATATTTCAGTCAGCTGTTCAAAAAGTTCACCGGGCAGACACCGTCGGAATTCCGCTCTGACCGGGAGGGAAAGTGAAAATAAACAGCCAGACCGGAAGGGAATTCTCTTTACCGGACTGGCTGTTTTTTTAATGGAGGAGAGACTCCTGGATCTGCGTGCGCGAGAATCATTGCTGCGTATAAAAGGGGATAGAGTCAGTCCAGTGGTTGCGCTTCCAATTAATTGTGCTTGAATAGGGTCGTTTTGGAAAACGACCGGGATTATTCTACCCTTCACCCGAAATCTATCCCCTTTTGCAAAGCAGGGCGTACTTTTATACTGAAAAAGAATAGAGATAAGGAGGGGTTTTAACTTATGAAAAAATCAGTCAAGACAGGTATTGCTCTTATTCTGTCACTCTCACTATTATCCGCATGCAGCAAATCTGAACCGGAAGCCGGTGGCACAGCTCCTAAAGAAGGCGAAAAAGTAAAACTGTCCCTGTGGCATAACTTTACAGGCGAAGATGCACGTGCCAAAACAATGCGCGCCATTGTAGACGAATACAAAAAAGCAAATCCAAACGTTGAACTGGAAGTGCAGGCCATTCCGCCCGATGGTTATAAAACTCGTTTGAAAACGGTTGCAGCGGCAAATGAAATGCCGGATCTGTTCGTTATGTGGCCGGGCGCTATGACCAAGGAATTTGTAAGCGGTAACCTGCTTCAGCCGGTTAATGAACTGCTTGATAAGGATGCAGAGTGGAAGAACGGCTTCCTGCCGAACTCTTTTGACGATTTCACGATTGACGGCAAGACTTACAGCATTCCTATGTCGCTGTCTCCAACCTCCATCTTATATTACAACAAGAAAATGTTTGACGATAACGGTGTGACCGTACCGAAAACTTGGGATGAAATGATGACTGCGGTCGAGACTTTCAAATCCAAGAAAATTACGCCAATCGCATTGGGCAACAAAGCAGCTTGGCTGGCGCAATCCAGTATCCTCAGCTCACTGGCAGACCGTTACACAGGCACCGAGTGGTTTAAGAAAGCTGTCGCTCAAGACGGCGCGAAGTTCACCGATCCTGAATTCGTAGCGGCGCTGAAAGGTCTGCAGGACCTCGGCAAAGCCGGCGCATTCCAAGAAGGCTTCAACTCCATCGACAACACACAAATGGAGCAAATGTTCGCACAAGGCAAAGCGGCTATGATGATTGACGGCGGCTGGGCACTGACTAACCTGACAACAGGTACACAGCCAGAGCAGCTGAACAATATTGAAGTAACGGTTCTTCCTTCGGTTCCGAACGGTAAAGGCGATCCGAATTCCCTATCCGGCGTAGTCGGCGTAGGTCTCGGTATGAACAAGCGTACGGAAGGCGCGAAGAAAGAAGCTGCACATAAACTGATCCATGCAATGGCTGGACCGGAAGCACAGAAACGCACACTGGAGTCTAACCAGCTGATTTCTTACAAGGTAGAACTGGATAAGAGCAAAGTATCCAGCCTCTTCGCTAAAGTAAACGATCTTGTAGGCCAAGTGAAACGTACGCCGGTATACGATTCCCAATTGTCCTCCGCTGCTTCCGAAGTGATTAACAACGGTATTCAAGAGCTGCTGATGGGCGGCAAGCCGGAAGATATCGCGAAAAAACTGCAAGATGCTCAGGCTAAATCGCTGGGTAAGTAAGACGGTTTGAAACCTGGAGAGAAGCGGGGCGCTGGTCGCCCCGTTTTTATCTCACAGACAGAGAGTCCTCTATATAAATCGGACCTAAAGAGAGAGAAACTATTTTCGGATATGCATACGTGGAAATCGGTCCGGGTCTTACCGCCTTCCGATTTCTAGGTATGTAGACCTGCTACTACCCGCCGCTGACGCGGTCATTGGCTAATGACTCGTATGCGGTGGTTATCTTATCAGGAGGGGAGAGACACCATGATTACGTCATCCAGAACAAACCGTTTTATCGTGCTTGGTCTCCTGCCAGCGCTGCTCATTTACAGCGTATTCGTCATCATCCCGATTTTCTGGTCCGCGTACTACGGTTTTTTTGACTGGAAAGGGATTGGAGAAGCCAAGTTCAATGGATTCGATAACTATATCGAGGCACTGAAAGATCCTATCTTCTGGCTCGCCTTGAAAAACAATATGATCGTGGTAGCCGCTTCCGTATTAGGGCAAGTGCCGCTCGCTTTGCTGCTCGCCCTGGTACTCAGAAAAAGCACAGGTTTCCAAAGATTCATACGCTCCGCTGTATTTATGCCTATGGTTCTTTCGTCCGTTGTCGTAGGTATTATCTGGAGCTACATCTATCATCCGCAAATCGGGATTTTGAACTTCCTGCTTGAGGCTGTCGGCCTGGAGAGCTGGACGAAAGCTTGGCTTTCGGAGAAATCAACTTCCATGTACGCACTGACCGTTCCGATTATCTGGAACTATATCGGTCCTTACCTTATCATGTACATTGCCGCTCTTCAGAATATCCCTTCGGATGTTGACGACGCCGCTAAAATTGACGGTGCAACGGGCAGCCGCAAATTATTCTCGATTACCCTGCCGATGATCTGGGATACGGTTAAAGTAACGATTGTCCTTTGTATTTCAGGCAGCTTGAAAGCGTTTGACCTTATTTATGTCATGACCGGGGGCGGTCCGGCGCATTCGACGGAACTGCTGGCCTCCTATATGTATAACAACACGTTCTCCGTTTATCGTTTCGGCTATGGCAGTGCGATCTCCACGCTGATCATTATTATCAGTCTGGTGCTTATTACAGTCAGCCAGAGGCTGATGAAACGCAACGATGGATAACGAAAGGAGGAGGGCTTAGATGCCGCAAACAAATGGAACCGCAACGTCCCCTTCGAAGAAAGGGAAAGCCGGCCTTGAGCATAAAGGCTTCAGCAGTATCCTGAAAACATCGGGTTTGAATATCGGGCTGGCTCTTTATGCGCTGGTCACCTTGTATCCGCTGATTTGGCTGTTTATCAGTGCATTCAAAACGAATGAAGAGTTTTTCGACCGTCCATTCGGTCTTCCGGTTAAATGGCAGTGGGATAACTTCGTACAGGCCTGGAAAGTGGCCGAAATCGAAACGGCTGTCGTTAACTCCACTATTGTCACCCTCGGCGCTCTTGTATTAACTTTAGTGATCGGGGCATTAACGGCTTTCATTCTGTCGCGGTTTAATTTCCGCATGCGCGGACCGCTGATGGGTTATTTCCTGCTGGGAATGCTTATTCCCGTACACAGTACGCTCGTGCCGCTGTTTATTATGATGAATAAAGCAGGGATGCTGGATACGTATTGGGCCCTTATTCTGCCTTATACGGCATTTGAACTGCCGCTGGCGATCTTTGTTATCGCCGCCTATATGACCTCGGTACCCAAAGAAATCGAGGAAGCGGCACTGATCGACGGAACAGGCTATTGGGGCATCTTCACGAAAATGCTGCTGCCTTTGTCTATTCCGGCTATCTCTACCGTAGGAATCCTCGCATTCCTTCGGTACTGGAACGATTTCGCGTTCGCGCTCGTGTTTATCAACAAGCCTTCTCTCAAAACGCTTCCGCTCAGCTTGTCCCAGTTCGCTACCGGCTTCGGGACGGACTACAGGCTGACGATGGCTGCGATGGCGATCTCGGTTATTCCGACGATTATCGTGTACCTCGCTTTCCAGGAGCAGATTATGAAGGGCATGGTTGCCGGAGCGGTTAAGGGTTAAAGGATTCAAAGGATTTAATGGATTTTAAAAAGGGGTCAACGGCTTTTTTCTCAGCTGTTGACCCTTTTTAAAATTCCGGCAATCATCTTATTGCTTTACTGGTTGGTAGAGGCGTACATGAAAAGAAGGGCAAAGATGAGGTAGGCTGCACTGACGTTCTTCATATAGGAGTTAAAGCCCTTGTTTCTCCTGAAATCCATGTAAGCGCAAACGAAGGCGGCCAAGATGAAGAAACAAGCGGTAGCGATGGTGAGGGCAGGACTGAAGTGCCAGAACTTGATAGCTACGAGCGCTAAGACGCTTGCAGCGGAGTACGCCAAGCCGATCATCCAATCACCTCGATTCCCAAATGAACGGATCATATTCTGAAGCCATTCTGCAGTATCTAAAAAAGCAGGCAGAGCTAAGCTCACCTGCTTTCTTTATAGGAACGCCCGGCCTGTAAGTGCGCGCATGTAGGCCCGGCGGTATTAGGGATCTGGGGATTGCCTTGGATGTTTATAGCCGGAAGAAAGGGGGGCAAGGCCGGGTACGTTATTGTACGCGGCTTTGTTTCTTGCTGCTCATTTTGTCAAACACCATATCGACGATTTTAGGGACAGCCGCCAGCAGAATGCCTGTAGCAACTTTGCGGAGCAGGGATGATTGCATGTTCATTCTCCTCTCTATTCCGTTGTATCCTTAATTAACCGGAGGGGGGCCGGATGAAACGTCTGCAGGGTTTTGATAATTAACTAATTTGTGGAAAATGGGAGGACCGCTTAGTCAGTCCGGCAAGATGGGCAATAAGGAAGGCGGATAAGAACCTGGTATGGCAGGGTATAAAAAGGGCAAAAGGTTGCCGTTGCCTTAAGCTGATTTATCACATATAATATTACTGACTGAACGTTCAGTATAGAAAGAGGTATCCATCATGAACTCACGCAAACGTGAAGGAGAATTGACGAAGCAGCGGATCGCAGAAAAGGCGAAGGAGCTATTTATCCAGAAAGGCTATATTGCGACCTCCATGGAAGAGATTACGACGGCTTCGGAAACCAGTAAAGGGAACATCTATTATCACTTCAAGAACAAAGAGAATTTGTTCCTGTACATTCTTGAGCGGGATTATGAGAAGTGGAAGGACGACTGGGATGCGAAGAAGGATTCCTATCCGACCGTGACCGAGAAGCTGTACGGGATAGCGGAGCATCTGGCGCAGGATTTCAGCAATCCGATTACCAAGGCCGCTGAAGAATTTTCAGGAACACAGCTGGCTAAAGAGGATGTTTTCGAGAAAATTCTGGAGATGTCGCAGCATCCCTACAAAGTTTTCCGAGAGCTGCTTAGGGAAGGCATAAGAGAAGGCGAGATCCGGGAGGGAAACGCCGACGATATGGCGGATGTTTTTCGTGCGATGATGTCAGGTCTAGGTGTTGTTTACTATCAGAAAGAAATGGATGAGTTGTTCAGATTGTACCGTTATTCGGTAGAAGTGTTTCTTCAAGGGGTGGCAAAGTGAGCGCCCCGCATTTTTTTGGAATTTCAACTGACTGACCGTTCGGTTAGATTGGAGTGGTTTTATTGCGAATTCAACTGACTGGACGTCCAGTCTAAAAGAAGAAGAGTAGTCTGACGAAGAGAAGCTCCAACAAATTAAATGAAGAATGCGGGGATTAACTAATGAAAGCACTATTAAACAACCGGGTCTTTGTGCTGATTCTCGGCTCGGATCTGCTGCAGCAGATGGGGATCTGGATCCGGAATATGGCGATGCTGTTCTTCGTCATGGATATGACCGGCAACGATCCCGTAGCTGTTTCGCTGCTGACCGTCATTGAGTACGCGCCTATCTTCTTGTTCTCCTTCCTTGGAGGGGCGCTGGCCGACCGATGGAATCCGAAGAAAGCGATGATCACCGGCGATATACTGTCGGCTCTGTCTGTAGTGGCGATCATGGCCGTGCTCGCGACCGGCTGGTGGCCGGCGGTATTCGCCGTTACTTTCGTCTCCAGCGTGGTGAGCCAGTTCTCGCAGCCGGCCTCGGCCAAGGCGTTTAAGCGCAATGTTCCGGATGAGTTAATCGGAACCGCGATCGGGATCACGCAGACGCTGCAGTCGCTCTTTATCATTATCGGACCGGCAATCGGGACGCTGATTTATGTGAAGGTCGGCATCGAGTTCTCCTTGTACACCCTGATCGCCCTGTTCCTTCTCTCTGCGCTCCTGCTGTCTCTGCTGCCGCGAATGGAGAGCAGCAGAGAGCGGGAAGAAGGCGCTACGCTCGCCCGCGAGTTCCGCGAAGGCTACTCCTACGTCCGCAGACACGGCAGTCTGATGCCCGTAATGGGCTGCTTCGCGCTGGTGGGGCTCGGCACGGGGCTGATTCAGCCGCTGGAGGTGTTCCTGCTGACGGAGCGGCTCGGCCTCGGCAAGGAGCATCTGCAGTGGTTCACCGCCCTGTACGGTGTCGGTATGCTCCTCGGAGGGGCGCTGGCGGCTTCCATCGCACCGAAGCTGAATGTCCGCCGCATGCTGATGATCGGCCTGCTGTTCGAGTCGGCCGCTATCGTCATCGAGGCCATCTCCACCTCGATTCTGCTGACCGCATCGCTGCGCTTCGTAACGGCCGTTCTGATGGCCGTCGTTCAGATTACGCTCAGCATGTTCATGGTCAGGGAGGTGGAGGAAGCTTACATCGGCCGTGTAAACGGCCTCATCGCACCTGTGCTGATCGCCATGGTACTGGTCGGTTCCTCCGTCTCGGGACTGCTCATGCAGGCGACTTCGCTGATCTTCGTGTATACGCTGGCAGGTATCTTCATTGCGCTCTCGCTGTTTCCGGCCAGCAGGCTGCGTTCTCATGCGAATGCGAATGCGGCTGCAGTTGCGGCTATGGAAGATCCGGGAAAGCAGTCAGCGTTAGACTGAACTGCCCGGTAGCGGGGACACGGCCCTCAGCCCTCATAGATAGAGAAAAACGGACCCCATGGGGTCCGTTTTTCTTTTCTCCAAGCGGCTGCTTTATGGAGCCTATCGCCTGCCCTTAAGCGGTGTATCGCAACCAGATGGCGGGAGCCCGTGGGGGAGCGAACTCTAATTATTTGGATACAACGAGAAGCTTGATGCTTGGTGTCAAGAAAATGTAAACGACCCTGTTAATGTATGTATATAGATTGACAGTCCTTGTCACTAGTAGGATAATATTGGTAACCATAATTGGGAAAGGGTGTGTTTGTTTACAGCAAATGGTCGCCGGTCTGATTGGCTTGATTAATCAGTTTCTTGCGAATAGGAACGGATTTCTAAACTTCTGAAGGAGTGATACTTATGTTCGAGAAAATCGCAGATATTTTATGTGAAATCAAGGGAGAAGACTTGGAATTGCGGCACAATCTGACTCCGGCTACGGATCTCAATAATGATGTCGGACTGGATTCGTTACAAATGATCCAATTTATGCTGAAGATTGAAGAGCGCTTGAATATAACCATCGACTACGATGAATTTGATTATATCCATCTGGAATCTATCGGTTCGTTTATCGAATTCCTGCAAAGCTGTGAATCGAAAAATCATCAATATGAAGATGTTAAACAGTGAGCGGATGAGCCCTCTCCGGAAGACCGTCATGGGGACCTACGATCCGGAGACACGCTGGCGGGATTCTGGTTTGTCTTCTCTTCCCGCCTTGGCGGATCGTGACAGGGAACCTGTCGTCCTCTGTATGGATGAGCTGTTATTCCCGTTCTGCGGCCCGGATGATGTGCTCTACACAAGGTGCAGGATCCATGATGATCTGCGGGGGCATCTGGATCAGCTGGGATTCAAATTCCAGTCGAGGCATGTTTTTGGCTGGAGTGGGGGTCAGACCGCAGAACCCCCGCTGACGCTGGAGCAGTTCAAGCCTTGTATCTTCCGGCTTGCGGCGCAGCAAGGGAGAAGCGGAGATGGGCACACGGCCGGAGAGGCCCGGCAATATGTGGTGGCAGGAGCCCGGGGCCCTCATGGTTCCGGGACAAGCTCCGGCACGGCAAGTGCATATGGCAGTAACGGAAGCCTTGTAACAGATTTGTTATCTCCTTATGCAATTACAGAAGATACGGCTGCTTATCTGAGCCTGTATCCTCCCGTTAGGCCTACGCCTCCGTTAGAAGCCGTGGTAAAGGTGAATTCCAAGTTCTACTCTAACCGGATGCTTCAGTCCCTGGGAGAGAAAGCATACGGTATCGAGGTTCATAGCGCTGCGGAGATTGAGAGTCTGGGCCAGAAGCTCTTGGACCAGGGAGCCTATCTCATCAAAGATCCCTTTGGTGTCTCGGGCAAAGGCAACCTCCTAATCGACAGCAATTTCATGCAGAGCCGTGTAGCTTCCCACTTGCGGAAACAGGAAGAAAGCGGATTGACGACTCGTTTTCTGCTGGAACCCTTTCTTGCCAAGGAAACGGATTTTTCTTCCCAATGGCTGATCCGGGATACGGGGACTATCGAGCTGATCTCTGTACAAAGGATGATCAACCACCAGTTAAACTATGGCGGCTCTATGACCGCAGATTCCGCTTTTGCGGACCGATTGGACAAAGCCGGTTATTTCAACGTCCTCGAACAAGCACTTGGCCGCATGTTCCAGGACGGCTATCACGGATTCGTATGCGTGGACTCCATGATTTTGCAGGGAGGGGAACTGGTCCCTATTGTAGAGATCAATGCCCGCAAATCCATGGGGCTGATCAACGCTTACCTGGACCGTTGCTGGAACCGGTTCGACAAGCAGGGATGGCTGACCTTCCTGTCCGTGGGACTGCCGGCAGGATTTGAATTTGCCAGTTTCCTGCATACTCTTCGTCATTCGGAGCTCCTTCTGCAGTCTCCGGAGGAGTATGGCGTCATGCTTCTTTCTTCTAATACGTTAACGATTAATCAGACTCTGGCCCAGCATGCGGCTCAGACGGGCTCTTCTCCGAGAAGAGGACTCCCTAAAGGAAGGCTCTACGTATCGGTTGTCGGACGTGACGAGGAGCACCGCAGCGAAATCATGACCCGGCTGCGGGGAGTACTCTCCGATCTGTCCGTGAAGATCTACAACTAAACTGGAACGGGAGATGCCTATGAACTCTACCTCCGTTACCTTGCTTGCATCAGGAAATTCGCTTGGCGCATACATGCCGGCGATGCACTTGGACCGTTTCCTGCAAAGCCGGGGAATCTCTACGCATGTTCACGTTCTGGAGAATTTGTACCATGCCGAGGTTCGCAATAAAATCCGCGCAACCAAAGCCGCTTTTCATGCCAGCTTTTCCGTTGCCCGTATGGGACATAAACTGGCAAAGCCTGTCGATACTTCCTTGAAGGAAGAAGAAGTGGAGAAGCTTCTACGGCATTGGAGGGAGAGCGGCCAATCCAGATTTGCCGTCTTTACCGGCTTCTGGCTGCCTATCATGGAGCGCTATAAGGCTTTAGCGGGCTTCCAGGTAGATATCCAGCTAATCCGGATGGATGCTTATGACACCCCTTCTTTCAAAGTGCACCGGCAGCTCTGTGCAAACTATGACCAGGTATGGTTCTACGATCCGGCTTCGCTGCCTCACTATTACGTATCGGCCGAGACAGATGAGCCGATTTCCTATGAGAAGAGAAGCGGACGTTATCTCATACACGGCGGGGGCTGGGGGATCGGAACTTACCAGGACACGGTGGAAGCCCTTCGAGAGCGGGGCTGCCAGCTTGACGTGATCGTGTACGATCATTCGGAAGTCCTCGAAGACAGCGAAGCGATACGTTATTTTGGGACGGCCCCGGACTGGAATCCGTGGGATCGCAACGCGCAGGGAAAGCATACTTGTCCGCCTATGGTCCGGTTCGTTCGTGAAGGCGGCGCAGTGCACGAGTATCCGCTGGCGGATTACCGGGATTATCTGGATATCGTCCGCAACTGCAAGGCTATTCTCAGCAAGCCGGGAGGCGCCACGCTGAATGATTCATTCTCGCATGCTGTGCCGTTCGTAATGCTTGAACCTTTCGGGGACCATGAGCTTCATAACATGGAATATTGGGAAGCGTGCGGCTTTGGAATCCGATTTGAAGATTGGCAGTCTCAAGGTTTTGCCGAGAGCAGTCTGGAGCTTTGTTACGGGCGTCTGGCGGAGCAAAGGTTAAAAAAAGAAAACTTCGGGAGGGTGTACTATGCAGCCAAAAACAGCAGTTACGTTTGATCCGATTACATTCCGTAATATGAAGAGGACTTTAGTGCCGCTGGCCGAAACAGGCAGAAAACGCAGAGAAGACCCCACCTATGCAACACCAATTCCATATGAAATTGGAATCAAACTTAATAACGGGTGCAATTTGAGGTGCAAGCACTGCTTCGAGTGGAACCCGGAGGGCTTTCACCACGGGTATGCCAAAGAAGTAAAGAACGATGAGATCGATATGGCGGTAGTTGAAAAACTGTTGGTCGAAACCCGTGAGCGTAAGTCCCGCGTATTCCTGTGGGGCGGTGAGCCCTTGTTCTATTCCAAATTCGACGAATTGGCAGAACTGCTGGCCAAAGAAGACCGCTATACGACAATCTGCACGAATGCCATCCTGATCGAGCAAAAGCTGGATTCCATTCTCAAAATGTCCGAAAACTTGGTCATGCTGGTGAGTCTGGAAGGGTTTGAGAAAGAGAACGACGCCATTCGCGGGAAGGGCACTTTCAAGAAAGTGATTAAGGCCGTGGAGCTGCTTCTCGATTTGCAGAAACAAGGGTTGTACAAAGGCAAAGTTTCCGTAGCCTTGACGGTGAACGACAATATGATCGGGCAAATGTACGCATTGATGGAATATTTCGAAGAGCTTGGCGTAGATTCCGTCTATTTTTGCTTCCCTTGGTACATTCCGGAGAATACGGCAGACAAAATGGATGCGTATTTCTCCAGTCATTTTCCGGGCCTGGCCTCGCGTTTCGCACCGGAGCACAAGAATAGCTGGCATTCTTTCACCTTCCATATTTCTCCCGATAAGCACGCGGATCTTCTGGAAGAGATCCAGCGCGTCAACTCCAGGGTATGGAACGTACGTATCCGCTATCAGCCGGCGCTGGAATCGGATGACATCAAGGACTTTATAAGCGGGGGAGAGAAGCCCGCCATGAACAAGACCCAGTGCTTCTCGATTTCGAACCGGATGGATGTCATGCCGGATGGCAAAGTAAACCCGTGCAAGTTCTTCCCTGAATTCAGTGTCGGCAATCTCAACGAGCAAAGCGTCGCAGAGATTTTCCATGGAGATGAGCTTAAGCACCAGCGCGAAGTGGTCGCTTGCGGACTGATGCCGATCTGCTCCAAATGCGTGCTGCTGTATAACAACGGAGTCTAATTAAGAAGTGACGAGGGTTTAACCGGCGTTTTCCGGCAAGGGCCTGGCAGCAGGCAAGCCTTGCCGGAAACGCTCATTAACGAGGGAATCATTCAGGAGGGGCAGGATGGACTTCATCCGTGTGCGGGAACTGCATAAATCGTTTATTTACTATCGGAAGGAAGCGGGCCTCAAGAACTCGCTTAAGAATTTGTTTGCACGTAAATCTCTCGTCAAGGAAGCGGTGAAATCAGTTTCCTTTGATATTGGACCGGGAGAATGCGTAGGATTTCTCGGACCTAACGGAGCGGGGAAGACCACGACCCTCAAAATGCTTTCGGGTATTCTCTACCCGACGGGCGGGGAGGCTGAAGTGTTGGGCTACATCCCGTGGGAGAGGAAAAATGCGTTCAAACGGCAATTTTCCATCGTTATGGGCCAAAAAAACCAGCTCTGGTGGGACTTGCCTGCAAGTGATTCGATTTATCTCAACAAATGTATCTATGAAATCGAAGACGCCGCCTATTCGCGAAGTTTATCGGAATTATCGGAAATGCTCGATGTCCAGGAGCTTCTCAACGTCCAAGTCCGCAGGTTGTCACTCGGGGAACGGATGAAGATGGAGCTGATAGCCGCCTTGATTCACCGTCCGAAGCTTCTTTATCTGGATGAGCCGACGATTGGACTGGATTTTCCTTCCCAGAAAAAAGTCAGGGAATTTCTGAAATTTTACAACGAACAATTCGGCGCGACGATCATGCTGACGAGTCATTACATGAAGGACGTGGAGGATTTGTGCCGGCGTACCATCATCATTAACGAAGGAAGTATCCTGTATGACGGCGAGCTGCAGAAGATCCATACCATGTTCGGCGAGCAAAAGGTGATGCGTCTGCAATTCTCAGAACCGGTAGCCGATCAGCTCCTCTCCAAATTCGGACGCATCGTAAGCTCGGACGGTTATCACGCGGTGCTTGAGCTGCCTAAACACCGTCTGAAGGAAGTGTCCCGTATTCTGCTGGACACGTTCCCGGTGATCGATTGGACCTTAGAAGACGTACCGATTGAAGAAAGCATCTCGATGCTTTACCGCAAGGAGTCTGTCGGATGAAAAATCGTGAATTGTACCGGGTTTTGTTCTCGATGGGCGTGCAGCACTCCATGGAATACCGGTTTCATTTTTTTCTTGGTCTTCTGAGCGCGGTATTTCCGATTATGGTGCAGTATTTCATCTGGACGGCCGTGTACCGGCATTCGGGAGAAACGGCTCTCTTCTCTTACTCATACAGTCAAATTATTTTGTATACGATTCTGGCCGGGCTGATCTCTAAGCTGATCGCAACGCAGTTCGAATATCAGATTGCGGAGGACATCAAGAACGGGGGACTTAACAAGTATTTAATCAAACCTGTCAGCTACTTCGGCTATAGGCTTCTTTCATTTATCGGGCAGAAAGCGATCTACTACGCCGTTACGGCGCTTCTTTTTGCAGCGATTCTATGGACGGCCTACGTACAAGGCGTTTTCATTCCGGAAATCGACCGGCTTCTGCTGTTTGCCGTTTCTTTATGGGGAGCGCTAGTCCTGCACTTTCTGATCGTCTACTGCATTTGTGCCAGTGCATTCTATCTGCACGAAATTTCTTATTTTTTTCTTATAACAAGTTTACTCATTAATATTTTAAGCGGAGGGATGTTCCCTCTTGAGATTTTCGGTCATACCGCTGTGCGGCTGCTTCAGTTTACTCCTTTTCCGTACACCATTTATTTCCCTGTTAACGTACTGAGCGGCAGGACGGAGGCGGCCGGTATGTATGAAGGCCTGCTGATTCAGCTCGGCTGGATTGTGCTGTTTCTGTGGATTGCCCGGGTTACCTGGCGGGTCTCCATCCGGAAATATTCGGCGGTGGGGGGGTAGAGGGCTATTTTAAGCCTAGCTAAAGTAAAAAAATATACGGTCTTGTACCGGATGTTTATTAAAAACTGCCTGATCGCTCAAATGGAGTTTCGCGGAAATTTCCTTATGAGTCTTCTGGTCGAATCTGTCTATCTTTTGGCCAAGCTGTTGTATGTACTCGTTGTTTTCCGGACAGATCTTCATGTGGATGGGGTTCCGCCTGAGGGGCTGCTGTTATTTATCGGGATGCATACGGTAGCGACCGGAATTTATGTGGGTCTTTTCTTCACAAATTTCACCAAAATTCCCGATTATATTAAAGACGGCACTCTCGATTTAATGATAACCAAACCGGTTTCCCTGCAATTTATAGCTTCCTTGCGCTATGTGGATTTGGCGCTGCCGATTCCCGATATTCTCGTTGGGGCCGCTATGATCATTATTGGCTGGAATGCCATGGACATTCCGCTCTCTTTGTCCACGATTTCAGGATTCTCCGTGCTGCTGCTCGTTTCCGTCATCGTTACATACTGTCTGATGATCATACCCGCTTTGCTGTCATTCCGGTTCGTCCAGACCGGGTCAGCGTCGGAGATTGCCAATTCTCTCTGGGACGCCAATAACTTCCCGATGGCTATTTATCCGGCATGGGTCCGCCGAATCGGAACCTTTGTGGTTCCGTTGTTCCTGGTTACGAATTTTGGCCCTATGTTCGTGCTCGGCCAATTAACGTGGGTACATATTTGCCTGGCTTTGGCGGGCTCTTTGCTCCTCTTTGCGGCAGTCCGGGCAATATGGCAGCATGAAGTCCGTAACTACAGCAGTGCAAGCAGCTAAGGATCATCTTGGGATCTAACAGTTCGGATAAGAACGTATAACTTCCAAAAGGGATGTGTTTAATATGTCGAATCTTGAACTTAGGACGGGAAGCAGGTCCTTGAATTGCATTTTTGAGCAGGCGAACCGGATCGTGTTCAGGGAAGAAGATGTGCCGCAGCCCGGACCGGAAGAAATATTGTGTGGGGCAAAAGTATCCCTGGTCAGCACGGGAACAGAGCTTTCTTGCCTGAGGGGGCGTTTTGATGCCGGTACGGTGTGGGAATCGTGGGTGAAGTATCCGTTCTATCCGGGCTACTCGATGGTGGCCGAGGTCATGGAAGTTGGTTCTGCCGTTGAGGGAGTGCGCGTAGGGGATCGCATAGTGTGCCAGGCTCCTCATAAACAGTATTTCGTTCTAAAAGCCCGGGAAGCAGTCATTGTACCGGATTCGATCTCTGATGAGCAGGCTGCTTTCCTGCCGATCAGCAGGGTGGCGCTGCTTGGCGTACTTCGCGCGGAACCCGCGTTAGGAGAGCGTGTAGGTGTCATCGGGCTGGGTTTGATCGGCCAGCTGGTTATTCAATTCTTGAATCTGTGCGGCACACGGCAGCTTATCGCCATTGCTCCGAGTTCTTCGCGTCTTCAGCTCGCACTTGAGAATGGAGCGACGGATCTGCTCGATATGGAAGCGGCAGCGGCGCTCGGGCCCATAGAGGAGCTGACCGGCGGGAAGATGCTCGATACGGTGTACGACGTTACCGGCTATCATGAGGTGCTGCAGTCCTGCACGCGTTTCACCAAAGATTTGGGTAAAGTCATCCTGCTTGGAGATTCCACTCAACCGAACAAGCAGTCGGTCGGGCCGAGGGTGGTTTTTAATTCCGTGTCCATCCTCGGCATTCACGGGAGAATGATGGCCGGGTTTAAAGAATGGACGGAACCGGGGATGAACGCTTACATTTTTGACTATATGAATCGCGGCAAGCTGAATGTGGGGCGTTTAATTTCGAAGAAAGAAAGCCCCTTGAAGGCAGATTTGGTGTATGGGCAATTGGCGGATCCGCAATCTGGTCTGATGGGCGTAGTGTTTGACTGGACACAATTGTAGGACTTAATTTGGGGGGGACGAGTAATGAGAACGGTTGATCAGCTTACCTTAAAAGAGAAAATCGGGCAGCTGTTGATGGTAGGTTTTGAAGGTGTGACCGCGACAGAAGAAATCAGTAAGCTTCTGCAGGAGCATCATGCAGGGGGCGTCATTTATTTTATCCGCAATATCGAAAGCACGGAGCAGGTATTTGCGCTTACACAGGAGCTGCAGATGATTGCAACGGATGCCACCGGTATCCCTCTATGGATTGCCGTTGACCAGGAAGGCGGCATGGTTGCCAGACTGCGCGAAGGGATTTCCTACCTGCCCGCAGCTATGGCTTTGGGAGCCGCACATAATCCGGAACTGCTCTATGAAGCGGCGAAGGGTGTAGCGGAGGAGCTGAGGGCGATCGGGATCAATATGAATTTTGCCCCGGTTGTGGATGTGAACATTAATCCTAGAAATCCGATTATCGATGTCCGCTCTTTTGGCGATGATCCGCAGCGGGTGAGCGAGCTGGGGATAGCGGCTATGCGCGGTTTCCAGGACGGGGGAATTGTTTCGGTCATTAAACATTTTCCGGGGCACGGCGATACAGAATCGGATTCGCACTGGGAGCTGCCGGTTGTGAATCAGCCGCTGGAGAGAATCCGGCAGGTTGAGCTGGTGCCTTTCCGGCAGGCTGCTTTGGCAGGGGCTGAGGCGGTTATGTCCGCTCATGTCGGAATCCCCGCTTTAAGCAAAGGTGAACGGGTGCCGGCGACTTTATCCTATCCGATTCTGACGGGTGTTCTGAGAGAAGAATTCGGATTCGGAGGGTTAATCGTCACCGATTGTATGGAGATGGAAGCTGTATCCAAAGATATCGGTGTACCGGAAGCGGTCATCCGCGCAGTAGAGGCGGGTGCGGATATTATGCTCGTCAGCCATACGCATGAGGTGCAGTTAGCGGTGATTCAGGCTTTGGAGGATGCTGTACGGAGCGGACGTATTCCGGAAGCACGCATCGATAGTTCCGTCCGGCGTATCCTGGAACTGAAGCAGGAGAAGGCTGGAAGTATCGAGACAACCAGCTGGGAAGATACGCGTATCCGGCTGGAAAATCCGCAGACCTTGGATGCCCTTAAACGGCTGCGCAAAGGGAGCATCACGGTTGTGAACCATGAGCCGGATCACTGCACGCTATCTCCTCATAAAAGTACGCTGGTGCTGTGGCCGGAAATCACCCAGGCTTCCCATTCGGAAGATGTGTTGTCTCAGCACGTCTCTCTCGGCTGTTATGTAAAGCCGTTCATACAAAACGAATTCACCGAGCATGTCTACAAAACCAATCCTGCCCGCGAAGAAATAGAAGGATTCGCTGCAGAGGCTGCGGATTACGATCAGGTTGTGATAGGGATTTTCCATGCTAACTATAACCCGGGGCAGCTGGAACTTGTTAATGAGGTGCTGGCTGTACGTCCGGATGCGATTGCAGTTTCCCTGCGCAATCCGGTCGATTTGGCGGCTTGGCCTCATCTCAAAGGATTCGTAGCCTGTTATGAGGGGCATCCGCATACGCTGCAAGCTGTATCGGAACTGCTGCTGGGACGTTTGGAACCTGCAGGCAGGCTGCCGGTCACTATTCCTTATTCGCATTCAGGAGGAGAACATTCTAATGCCTATGAACGTGAGTCTGAGCAAGAGCTCCAAGCAACTGCCGGTATCAACCCCGCCTCTTAAAGGATTTCTGAGGTGGGCCTACACGCTGTCGATTACAAGCTCGTACAGCCAGACACTGCCATGGTATTACAGCAATTTTATTCAGCTCTCATGCACGAAGCGGTTTTTGGAGGATGGAATCCAGTGCTTTGTAGATTTTCACCGGGGACAGCCGAATGAGCTCAATTTCAACAATCCTTTTCTGGTGACCTGCTGTGTAAACTACTCCATCCTATCCAATCTTAGCCTGGATTCGCTGATCGAGTTTTTTGTGCATCAAATCCGCAATGAGTACTATTGTATCGTTTTTCTGGATGAATCCCGGTTGTCCGTATCGGCTTCCTTCGAGCAAGATCCTTTTCCACACCACTTGTTTCTGTATGGATACGATACCGACGAGCGGGTTTTTCACGCCTCGATGTTTGATAAAACGGGAGTTTACCGCAATCTGACGATCACGTTCGACGAATTCAGGAATGCCGTCCAGTCTATGCGGACTCTGCTGGAAAACAACGAGACAGGGGATCATCATACCTATTTATATCAATTTAAAGACGGAAACTATAAGTTTGACCATACGGCAGTGAAAGACCAGCTCAAAGATTATCTGAACAGCGAGAATCATATCAATCGTATTAACTTTAACGGTCAGAACATGGTGTATGGGCTGGAAATTTATGATTATTTGAAGCTTTATTACGAGGCCGTCCGGGATCGGAATCCTTCCCTGGTATGGCAGAACGATATAAGGCATCTGCATGTGCTGTGGGAGCACAAAATGGTGATGAGCGAAAGAATTTCTTATCTGATCGGTAACGGAATAATAGGGCAGGACGAGATCCTCATAGACGGATACAAAAAGCTGACGCATCAAGCGTTGCTGCTGAGGGATCACTACATTCGGCACAGTATGCGGCCGGATGGTTCTATTTTTGATCGCGTAACCGGTAAGCTTCAGGAATTTAAGGACCAAGAGGCGCACTATTTGGAGAGGCTGCTCCGTCAATTGGAGAAGTAGTGTCTGACATGCGGCAAACTGAGCGGATGCCCATGGGAATAGGGCATCCGCTCGGCTTTTGCCGGTATACCGGATAGAGGATGTGGCGTATAAATATCCTTCCTCAACTGCGGGGACCGGAAGTGGCTGCCATTCGCCCGGCCAGATTGGCTACAGCCGGATCCGGGTCCGTCACGTAATACAGGGTATCTGATTTGCCCGGGTCCAGCTTCCACCAAAGCCAGTGAAGGCCGGAACGACTTTTGATTTCGGTTTTGGAAACAGGCATGTAGATTCGCCCTTGGGCATCAATTAGAACGGATTTACCTCGGGTACCGTTATAGGTGATGCGAAGCGGCTTCTGCGTCTGTGTTTGAATGAGTGCGGCACTGATGGCAGCCTCGGGTTTGCGCGAAGCTTGCTTAGTACCGGCGGTACTTGTAAAAGCTGTAATTAGGTCCGGATCGGTGACATAGTTTCCGGTATCGGGCAAGTAGAAGGAAGCAGGCACTGTCTGGACGCTTAATTCTCCGTAAGACATGCTGCCGGGTACCAGCCTGTTAAGCAGGAAGCTCAGTATTAATGCGGCAATAACAGTACTAACTACGATGGAGTAAAGCAGCTTGCGGATGAGTCCGCTCGGATAGCTCCATTTGTCGAACCATTGAAATAAACGCAGTGTCATTGGTAAGCCCTCCTTGGGTGCATATTCCGCGAAAAATGTAAACGCTTTCAAATTTACTTCTTCAAGCTGTACGCAAGCAAGGCAGGTGGCGGGCAAAAAATAGTCCGTTGTCTCCGGTTTATATGTATAGCGGGTTCATATCTTCCAGACCCGATGTAAGGATTACTTAAACGATTTGAAATTTAATAAACGTTACAAGGGGAAATTGCTTCAGGAGTCCTAGCCAGAGCAAGGAGAAGGAGCCGGAATCCCGCTTCCTACACCAGGTGGGAGATTGAAACAGTACTTAAGACCCTCCGCAGCAAGCAAGTAACGTTCATGAATGAAAAAGCCGCCGCAGCCAAAACGGCCGCGGCAGGCAGCCGGCTAATACGAAGTCGTAATGACTGGAGTGCCGATGGTTATCCGGTTCCGTCCGGTCTCGCTATCCGTGTGCACGGCCGCTTGCAGATTGACGCGGTGTCGGCCGCTCTGCACATAGGCTTGCAGCCTGGATGAGCTCATGGTGGTGCTGACGGTATCTCCGTCCGCATAGCGTTCAAGCTCCAGGGTGCCGAGCCGTCCGCTCAGATGAGCCTGCAGCTGCTGAGCCTGCGCTTGGGCATCCGCCCGCGGATCAGAGGCATCGCCCTGCAGGACGATGTTGGCGTCTGCGTGCACGCCTGCGGCAGCCAGCGCGTCCCTGACGGTCTGCAGATGCGCTGTCAGGGCCGTAAGGCCCGCCTCCGCGCGTTCTTCCAGTCTGGCGATGATGAATGAGCTGCCGTCATCCAGACGCGCGAGCTGCAGCGACAGGCGGCCTCCGGAGGCAAGCGGCGCGGTCGCCGCATAGACGGGATGCCCCGTCTCGCGGCTAAGCGTGCCTGCCGGCAGGCCCAGGCTGCCGGCCAGCTGCCCGCCGGCTGCAGCGAGAGCGTCATCGCTGCCCGGTACGGCGATCGGCGCGGCATAGCGCAGCGTGACGGAGGCGTCCTGCGCGAGCAGGCCGTCCGCGGCTGCAAGCAGCGCAGCGAGGTCGTTGCGGCCGCCGTCGTCCGCGGGATTCCGCTGGCCGGCAGCAGACCAGCCGGCCAGTAGGAGCGCGGCGATGAGCGCGAAGCCCCAGAAGAGCCCTTTCGCAGTGAGTTTCCGTTTGGTTGTGGGCTGCATGGTTTGAGGCTTCGTCATGGTTCATCGCTCCCGTCCGAATCTACTAATCTAGTAACAGCATAGCCGGGAACGGATGAATCTATACCTGGGACGGAGCGGATGGGTACAATGCGGGAAAAGAAAGGGATGCCAAAATCCCCCTTCAAGGCGCTAAGCGCTGTACGAAGGGGGATCTGGTGCCGGAAAAACTACCGGCGGAAGTTAATGTCTTCTTTATTGCCAAGCAGGTCCCGGTTAGTGTCCGCCGGAACATGGTCGGCTCCGCCGTAGACATCGGGCCGTCCGTCGTGAGTGCCGTTGTCTGCTTCGCCGCGGCTTGACCGCAGGATTGTATTGACTAATTCCCATTTATCTTCAGATGTTTCGACCGCAACCAGAATGTCGCCTTTGTTAACCCGGCTGTGGTAATCCTCGATCTGATCTTCCGGAATTCCGGCGCCGATGAGTGCGCCTGTAACTCCGCCAGCGCCTGCTCCGAGCGCGGCTCCGGATAGAGCGGCAGCCAGCGGTCCGGCCGCGAGGAAGGGACCTATACCCGGTACCGCCATCAGGCCGATCCCGGCAATGAGGCCTGCGGCGCTGCCGATAGCGGCTCCGCCTATGGCGCCTTTGTCAGCCTTGGTTTCTTCTTCTCCGGTGGTGACGGTTCCCCCGGCTTCTTCTTTATGCTTAGCGAGAACCGAGATGTCCTCGTCTGTGTATCCGTGTTCTTTTAATGAAGCAATGGCTCTGTTCGCTTCTTCTCCCGTATGAAAAACACCTATTGCTTTGCGGCTCATGATATTTTCCTCCCTTGAAGTGGACTACCCATCGTTACCCTTTCCCCAGGAGGATGAATCGGGGCCGCGAGGGAAGGGGTCTTAAAGGTCCCTACAGATCGAGGAATCGGTCCCACTGGACAAAAATGCGCTTTAATTCATCCATGGAAATCGGTTTGCTCATGTAGTCATCCATCCCGCTTGCCAGGCACTGCTCTTTGTCTTCATTCCGCGCTGAGGCGGTGACCGCGACAATAACAGGTATCTTATCGGGGGGAACCAGCTGCCGGATCAAGCGTGTCGCTTGAAGCCCGTCCATGACCGGCATTTGGACATCCATGAATACCAAGTCGTAAGCTGAACGGGTTACAGCTTCTACTCCTTCCATTCCGTTATGGGCGACATCCGCCTGATAGCCGAGTCGGGCCAAATATTTCAGAAGCAGCTGCTGGTTTACGGGATGATCCTCTACGATAAGTATTCTTAATGAAGATTCCTTTCTTTGCGGGTTGTTCCAGACGTTAGGTTCGTCCAGACTATCTTGCTTTAGGAGTGTGCTGGCTTCCGGGACGGTACTGTTCGGAAGCGTGAAATGAAAAATCGATCCGACCCCTTCGGAACTCTCCACCCAAATCGTACCTCCCATAAGCTCGACAAGCCGCTTGCAGATGGAGAGGCCCAAACCAGTACCCCCATATTTACGGTTAAGCACGGGATGCAGCTGGGAGAAAGACTGGAACAGCTGGCTGAGCTTATCGGCAGGGATGCCGACACCTGTATCGGAGACGGTGAAGCCGAGCAGCATCGTTTGCGAATCGGCAGCAGCCAGCTTATCCACAGTTACCTGTACGGATCCGGTTTCGGTAAATTTAATCGCATTGCCGACGAGATTAACCAGGACCTGCCGGACACGGGACGAATCGCCTGTATAAATTTGCGGCACATCCGGAGAGATTCTGTATCCCAGGTGGATCTGCTTTTCGGCGGCTTTGGGATAGAATAGCTCCAGGGTGCCCCGCAGGACGCCTTCCAGGTCGTAAGGCTCATGGACGAGTGTCATTTTGCCGGCATCAATTTTACTGAAATCAAGGATGTCGTTCAGAATTTGCAGCAAAGCGTCGCTACTGCTCCGGATAATGTCCGCATAATCGAGCTGTTCTTCATTTAATTCCGTTTCCAGGAGCAGATCGGTCATGCCGATAATTCCGTTCATGGGAGTCCGGATTTCGTGGCTCATCATGGCAAGGAACTCCGACTTGGCATTGGCGGCCCTCTCTGCGGACTCTTTGGCCTGAATAATCTCTTTCTCATCCGTAATGTCATTAAATACGACCACCGCACCCTGGATCTCACCGTTATCTATAATCGGAGTCACCCGGTAATCCACAAGGAAGCTGGATCCGTCTTTCCTCCAGAAAATATCTTCCCGGATCATGCGTGACTGTCCATCTTTAACTGTCGTGTGGATCGGGCATTCTTCTACCTGGTATGGGCTGCCATCCGCTTTGGTGTGATGGATCTCATCGTGATTGTGGATGCCGATAAATTCTTTGAGTGTGTAGCCCAGCATAGAAGCGCCCGCCGGGTTAATAAACATGGACTTGCCGGATGCATCCATCCCGTAAATTCCCTCTGATACGGAGTTCAGAATTAGAGTGAGCTGATAGCTGAGATTCTCAATTTCGCTTATATAGAGTTTACGGTCCGTAATATCGATCGCAATTCCGTATACGCCTACCAGCTCCTGATCGACATAAATGGGTATATTGGTTACATTGATTTCAATGGGAGACCCGTTCTTATGCATAATGACTGTGTCATAGTTTTGCGGCATTCCCTGTTTGGCGCGTTCAAAATAATGCAGCGTCATTTCCAGATGTTGAGGACTGATGAGCGGCATGAAAGAGATCGGCATCAGCTCTTCCTTGGTATAGCCGATCATTTCCTCCAGCTTGGCATTCAGCGTAACGAAATTCCCTTCCAGATCAAAAGAATAGACACTTGAAGGATTATATTCAAAAAGAGATTTGTACCTTTGCTCGCTGACCTGAAGCTGACGCTCTGCCATTTTCCGGTCCGTGACGTCCCGGGACACGGAGACGATTTCCTGGATGTTTCCCTTGTTCTCATCATAGGTGTAACACCCGGTGCTCTCGAACCAGATGTACTCTCCATCTTTGCGCCGGATCCGATAAGTAACCGTATAGCGGCCGATATTCTCCAGCTTGGCCTGCAGGTATTCTGTAACGAGAGGGATATCGTCCGGGTGGAAGTAATCGTAGGCGCTGGTTCCCACTAATTCATCCGGTTCATAGCCGAGCAGTGCTTTGCAGGCTGGAGAAGCATAGACATACCGGGCCTCTTCGTCTGCCGTATGTCTGGAGATGAAATCGAGTGAATGCTCGGACATCAGACGGAACTGCTGCTCGCTGCTCCGGATCCGGTCTTCCATTTTCTTACGCTCTGTAATATCCTGAACCGTTCCGAACATTTGTTGAGCGATTCCGGCTGCATCCCGGATCACATGGCCCACCGCATGGACGCTTTTGACTGCCGCCTTTTCTCCGGTAATACGGTATTCCAGATCAAAGGCCGCCCCTTCCAAAGCATTCGATACCGCTGTTTTCACCATGGCGAGGTCCTCAGAATGAATACATTGAAGAAACTGCTCGTAGGTATGCAGGGGTCTTGTTTCCGTTACGGAGTAAATTTGGACGCATTCTTTGGAATACTCGATATGATTCAGCTGGATATCCCAGCTCCAAGACCCTAAATGAGCGATACGCTGAGCCAGAGCCAAGGTGTCCTCGCTTTTTTTGAGCTGCTGGTCCGTCTTCATACGGTGAGTAATATCCCGGCCTATTCCCAGCGCCAGCTCAATCTCTCCATCTTGTCCCCGTATATACCGCACCGTTGTTTCAAACCAAATATAGTGCCCTTGTTTATGGCGGTATCGGCCCGTCAAAATATCCTCATCCGGCGCGGCCCCGTGATTTTTCTGGAGATCGCCCGGTAAATAGTGATCGAGCAAATTGCTGCCGGTGATTTCCTCGGGGGTATAGCCGAGTAATTTGGTGATAGAGGGAGAGACATATTGGCAGATTCCCTGCGGATCGGTATAGGTAATGATATCCCCGGCGTTCTCTGAGATTAGCCGGTACAATTCCTGGCTTTTCTCAAGACTGTTCAGCAGTTCTTTCTCCCGGGTAATATTCTTAGCCAGTCCATATACACCGACGATATGATCCTCAACGACAATAGGAATATAAGTGACGGAAGCGATAATAAGCTGTCCGCTCTTGTGTTTGAAGTTGATTTCGAAACTGGGAGAATGACCCTTGCGGGCCTCCTGGAATTTTGTCTGCCGGGTCTTGGTTTCATCCTGTGTAAAAAGCTGTTCCGTCTGCAGACGGATAAACTCCTCAGCCGAATAGCCTGTTATTCGTTGAATCGAAGGATTGGCATCCATGTAATTTCCGTCCAGATCCATGACATAAATAGCGTCCGGATGGTTCATATACAAGGATTTGTAGATTCCGTCTTCCGAAATTGCGCGCCTGAGTTTGGCGGCAGTTATCTTGTCCAAGCCTGACAACTCCTTTCTATGCCGTTCTTCTTTATAAGGAATCGTGATCATTGGCGATTAAAGAACCTGATTGATATGTTGTGCGATTGTAATAAAGGGTTGTCTATTAGTATCTTCCTACATTTCTTGCTTAATCGGAAGAGGGGGACCATTCTTTTTATTCTTTTGCTCTAAAATACGGGTGGTTATTAATTCTCCGGCCCAGTGGCCCTCTCACGAGTCTTTGTCCTTCGCCGGTTCGTCTTAAGATACGGGAGAAATAGAAACGGACTAATAGGAGTGGAGCAGTATGAAACGCACCGGAAGAAGGCTGTTGCTGTTTGCTCTGATAGCGGCAGGCTTATGGCTGTGGAAAGGGAGCGGCGGAGAAGAACTGAAGTTTGATGCAAGATCAGCGGTACTGATTCATGCAGACACAGGCAGCATTGTCTATGAGCGCAATGGGGATGAAAGTCTTCCGCCAGCTTCCATGTCCAAGATGATGACGGAATTAATTGTCTACGAGGAAGTGAAAGCCGGCCGTGCATCCTGGAATGACCAGGTACGGACAAGCCGTTATGCCAGCGAGGTTACCGGCGCCCAAATCGGATTGAAATTCGGGGAGCGGCTGACACTCAAAGAAATGCTTGCCGCAGTAGCCATTGAATCGGCCAATGACGCGGCTGTCGCCGTGGCGGAGCATATTGGGGGTACCGAGGATGAATTCGTTGCGAAGATGAACCGCAAAGCGGCCGAAATCGGATTGTCGGAGGGGACTGCTTTTGCGAATGCAAGCGGATTGACCCGTGCAGATCTCGGTTCTTATGCGCCCAAGCAACATAAGGGAGAGACCGTCATGACCGCGAAGGATACGGCCCGACTCGCCGCTTATTTGATCCGTCATCACCCGGAAGTGCTGGAGCTGACCCGCAAAGCGGATTACGAACTGCCCGGAAGATTCGGATTGATCCGGACTACGAACCGGATGCTTCCGGCCGCCGGAGATACGTTTGCGTATGAAGGAAGCGATGGCCTTAAGACCGGTTTCACCGATCTGGCCGGATACTGCTTCACCGGGACGGCGGTCAGGGACGGGCAGCGGCTGATTTCCGTGGTGATGGGAACGGGAAGTCAGGAAGGAAGGTTCAATGCCACTCGTAAACTGCTTGATTACGGATTCAAATCGGTTGACAATAGCAGCCGGAAGGACAACTTGTTCGGCGCCGGGAGATAGCGGACTCTTTCATTGGTGCGGAGCGAATGGGTTGAACGGCCTGCTTCCTTAACTTCGCAGAGAATAGGGGAAGCCGTTCCGTTCGTATTGACATTGACGTGCAATACATGGAAGATAATACCTGAATCCTGGCCCCTGTGTAGGATAGGGGCAGGATGATCTGGAATTTATCTATTTTCTCAGGAGGACAACGGTATGACTTTTACGAAACTGGTCGATGTCTTTGTACCTGTTTCCGATCTTGATCGATCAGTACCCTGGTACATCAAGGTTCTTGGTCTCCGCTTGCTGGGCCGCGACAGCGAGCATGCGAGACTTTCTTTTTACGAAGGGACCTGCCTGACGCTTACCCGGCAGAAGGAGCTAAACACGTACAGTGCGGTTGCTTTTAATGTGAATGTGTATGATGCCCATGAAGATTATGTACGCATGAAGGATGCCGGAGTGACGATGGTAGAGAAGCTGAAGCCTCTGCAGTCCATGAGCCGCTTCACCATTGCGGACCCGGACGGGAATCCCATTGAAATTGTCGGCTGGGAGGAAAGCGGGCACGAGAAGACGGGGAGCATCCGTCTGGGCGGCGCGTATTTGCCCGTCAAGGACCTGGACAAGTCGACAGACTGGTACGAGAGTAATTTAAACGCCCTGATCGGTCAGCGCTTTACTATTACGCCTGCCGGAGGTACAGATGAAGTAAGAGCCGTCGCTTTTACCAATATTAATCTTTGCCTGATCGAGACGCCGCAGAATGTTCCGCTGGAGCATAGAGCGTTTACGATCGGTTCTACAGACCCCAGAGGAGATTATGAACGGTTACGGTACCGGGGTGCTGTGAAGCTTTCCACTCTGACCAAGGAATTTACCCGCGATGTGTTCGGCATGCTGGATCCGGACGATAACCAGATCGGAATTATCGGTATTTTGCATTAACACATGCATTTACGGGAGAGCGCTGACACCCCTGCCATTCCTTCTTTTCCGTAAAGCCCCGGTATAGTATATTGAGGTCATACGGCAAATTTTACCTAATAGAAGAGCCTTGCTGCCGTATGGAATTCCACGCTTAGGAGACGTGCCTATGTCCATTCGCACAAGGCTTTTACTTTCTTATATCGCCATGCTGATTATTCCTTTAGTCTTGTTGTTCCTGACAGGGATAGGGCTTTATTATATGCTGGTTCAGGATTTGAAGCGGGATTACCATGTGGATCTCAGCCAGAATAATCCTATTAAGGAAGTTGCCACGATCGAAGAAGAGAATTATCAGAAAATCCGCAGCGAAATAGCCAAGAATCCGATAAGTGCGGATGATCCTTCCAACTGGACTCACTGGGAAGAGCTTGTCCAGCGCGTCAATATGGGGATTGTGCTGCGTAAGAATGACCAGCTGCTCTATGTTTCACCTATAATTGAAGATAAGGAAGGACTGGAGGAACTGCCCGCCTACAGTTCTTATTCAGGATTGTCAGACGCAGAGCTTACAAACAAATTTTTTGTGCTGCGGCATCATGATTTTCTTTATCCGGACGGAAGTAAAGGCAGTCTGTTCATTGGAAACCATGACTCCGTAAGCAGTAAATATTTGATGAAATACGGCCTTCTTTTTCTCTCTGCTCTTGTTGTGGTGCTGGTTCTGACGAATGGCGTGATGACTTACCTGATGTCCAGAAGTCTGATTAATCCGCTCCGATCCTTGAAGCGCGCGGCTGAGCATATCAAGGATGGACAGCTCGATTTTGAAATACGTCCCGCCTCCGGTGACGAAATCGGGGAGCTTGCGGTTTCCTTTGAAGAGATGCGGAGGCGGCTTAAGGATTCGGTTGAGCTGCAGCTGCAGTACGAGGAGAACCGCAAACAGCTGATTTCAAACATTTCGCACGATCTGAAAACCCCTGTGACCGCGATTAAGGGTTATGTGGAAGGTATTATGGACGGGGTCACGAATTCGCAGGACAAGTTCGACCGTTACCTGCATACGATTTATGCCAAAACGGTCGATATCGACCGGATGATTGATGAGCTTTTCCTGTATTCCAAGCTTGATTTAAAGAAGCTGCCTTTTCAATTCGAAGAGGCGGATTTGACTGCGTATCTTAAAGATTGCGCGGAAGATATGCAGTTCGATATGGAGAAGAACGGAATCCGGCTAACGCTGGAGCTCTCTTCTCAGGACCCGCTTCCGGTCATCATTGACCGTGAGAAATTGAAACGCGTATTGACGAATATAACAGAGAATGCACAGAAGTACAGGGATAAGAAGGAAGGGCATATTCGTGTGTTCGTAGTAGAGAGGCCTGAATTCGTCCTGATTGGCGTTCATGATAACGGTCAGGGAATCCCGTCCGACGTGCTTCCCCATATTTTTGACCGGTTCTACCGGGGCGATCCCTCGCGCAGTACACAGACAGGGGGCAGCGGGCTTGGTCTGGCTATCGCCAAACAGATTGTCGAAGAACATGGCGGCAAGATTTGGGCCAGCAGCCGATATGGCGAAGGGACCACGGTTCAGTTTACAATCCGCAAAGCGGATCAAGGTGAGAGGAGAATAGCCACATGAGTGAAATCGGCCGCATCTTGATTGTGGAAGATGACGTAAGTATTGCCGAGCTGGAGCGGGATTATCTGGAGCTGGACGGTTTTCAGGTCGATATGGAACATTACGGGGAACGGGGGATGCAGCGCGCCCTTACGGGCGATTACGATCTGGTGCTTCTTGATGTTATGCTTCCGGGAACAGACGGTTTTGCTATCTGCGAACGAATCCGGATGGAACGGGATATTCCGATTCTTATGGTTTCCGCCAAGAAAGAGGACGTCGATAAAATCCGCGGTCTTAGTCTGGGGGCGGATGATTATATCATTAAGCCCTTCAGTCCGGGGGAACTGGTCGCGCGCGTGAGGGCTCATCTGTCGAGGTACCAGAGGCTCAAAGGCAGACAGGGAGGCGCAGCGGATAAGGATGAGATCCGGATTCGCGGGCTGCTGATCAACCGCGCTTCCAGGCGCGTGTATATGAACGGGCATGAAATTATTTTTACAACCAAAGAATTTGATCTTCTTGCCTATCTCGCCATGAATCCGAACCGTGTGTTCAGTAAAGATCAGCTGTTCGATCAACTTTGGGGCATGGATTCTTCCGGTGAAATTTCAACGGTAACGGTACATATCCGCAAGCTTCGCGAAAAAATAGAGCCGAGTCCGTCGGACCCGGCGTACATTGAAACAATATGGGGA
The DNA here is from genome assembly GCF_009757775.1 of Paenibacillus lutrae. Classification (GTDB taxonomy): domain Bacteria; phylum Bacillota; class Bacilli; order Paenibacillales; family NBRC-103111; genus Paenibacillus_F; species Paenibacillus_F lutrae. The sequence goes on along the minus strand of NZ_RHLK01000004.1, from coordinate 95,270 downwards.
GCGGGATACCGGTTTAAGCCGTAGATTCCCGCTTCCGGGCTTCTGCTCCCGGAGCAGGAGGTGAGGCCTCTACAGGCAGGCTGGTATCCCCTGCGGTAGCGGCCACCGTTCCGGTAGGGTTCGAATAGGGACCGGGGGGACGGATCTGCCGGATATGCTTGATCCGGGATTCCATCCGAACGGGACCGCTTCCCCCGATCTGCATCACAGAGGATGCGGAGACGCCCAGGACTTTGACGGAGCCTACTTGAATAGCTCCCGCTTGGCTGGTAGTCTTGGTCGCTCCGGGCGGAAACCGTATGTCCGGGAAGGGCTCTATGAAGACAGGATAAGCTTCGAATGTGCCTTCCTCTTCGATGAAATTCGGCACTTCCCTCTGCAGGGCAAGAGCGCGGTAGCGTGTATAGATGCCTTGGTTATCTCCGATCTGAAAAACTGCGGAGTCGGCAACGCCAAGCACCTTCGCCTGTCCGAGGTATACCATCCGCCGCCTGCCGCTCATCTTTCCCCGGAGAGCGGCACCAGGGGGCCGATGATGACGGATTCCGGCGGCGTATCGAAGGCGGAGGCTGCTGAGATCGAGTCCGTATCTCCGATCAGGAAAGTTGATGAACTCGACACCCCGATAATGTAAATGGACCCGACTTGGAGGCATTTGTTCTCTACATAAAGGTCCACACTCACGAAGAATCCCCTCCGTTTTCTTTTTCTTGCCGGTATTGGTTCAAATAAATCCGTATGCCCTCACGAATATCCGATTTGGTTTTCTCTATTAATTTATGAGTCCTAACCTCGGCAGATTCCATTCCTGCTGCTTCGTTATGTCCGGGTGTCCTGGAATAATGCCGGACTCTCGCTTCGATTTGGCGTCTTAGATCATCCATAATCCTTTTACTTTCGCCTGGAGCCACATTCATATGCTGTTTGGCGGCGAGTGCCATCAGTTCTTCCATGGCCTCACGGTCAAGAAAGTCATGGAGCTGCTGATTCGCCTGCTGTTCCATAATCGGAGGCTCTCGCTCTTCAGGCGGCTGCCGGTAGTCATCCGAAGTGAAAGCGGGAGGCACCGGAGGGGCAGTATTCATGCCTTTCCCCGGGGGCGGCGAATCCGGCATTCCGTTAACTGCCATGTCTTCGATCTCATTCATCGCGGAGGGAGACACGCCGATTGTCAGTGTTCCATCCAACTGCTCGACTTTAAGCTGATCGAATTTGTATTCGATCCGGTCGATGTGGATAGCCCGCTGACGTCCCAGCTCTTCAAGCTCCTTCCGCATACTTTGGACAGACTCTTCAAGTCTGCGGAGCCGCTCTTCCTGCCGCTGGGTGTAAGCCCACAACTGTTGAAGCTGTTGCTGATAATACGGATAAGAACCATCGGGGCTGTACATAGGCGCGCTTCTCCTTCCGTAATTGGATATGAGGTCTCCCGTATGAGGCGGGGATGGCCGGCAAGCGCACGCGGCTTCAAGCGATTGCGGAGCTGTCGCCCGTATCGCCTGCCACTGCGGCAGCGCAAATCCGGCAGACCTTACGCCGGTACAGTGGCAGCAGCAGAGCCGCGGTGCAGGCACTGTCGCAGGCGTAGCCCGGCAGCGACGTACACGCGCTCCTGGACGGCAGGCGGCCGGCACTGCCGCTGGGCTGGCCGCCTTACATCGGCGGCAGCGGCGGCAGCAGCTCTGGGCCCGGACAGAGCGCCTGCGCAAGCGGCGCAGGAGCGGCGCTGCCTGCACCTGGCCCTTGCCCCGCCGGGCCGGGTCCGCCGCCTGGGCCGGCAGATCCGCCGAAGCCGGCCAGTTCGCCCTTACCCGGCTCCGGAGCGGGACCCGTGAAGCCGCCGGTGTTGTACTGATTGGAGAGGGAGCGGATGCTTCCCGCACTGCCGATTTGCAGTACGGACGAATTGGAGACGGCATCGACCCTAAGCTGCTGGATCGTGATGGTTTGATGGATCGTCCAGCTCATGCCGTTGCCGTCTTGTTCGCTTCTGCTTCGACAAAGTCGCTGTCGTTCGTATTCGTCGCGCTGATCGCGTTGAAGACCGAAGGCAAATCTCCTGTATTAAAAGAGCCTGCTCCTGCAAAGCTTTTCGAAGAGCTGTTTGGAGAAATAACAAGACAGTCCCCGAATTGAACGACGGAGCTGGGGCCCACGGACAAAATTTTGACGTTCCCGACGATGGCCGGCATAGGCGTTCTCCTTTGCTGCGTCTTCTCGTTTATTGTATGTAGGGAAGTGCCCAGATGTTCGTATCTTTTCCCGTATGTTTCGGTAAGGGTACTCTTTCGCTCACACCCGGCAGCCCTTTTTTCATATAATGCCAGAGAAGCGGGGTGAGCTGCGATGAATCAGCCAGATATGAACAAATGGTTGAAATGGGAGCATATTGAGAAATTTCTTGATCAGCCGCAGAAATATATGGAGAATATAAAATGGATCGAAGGATTCGTCCGGGATGTATTCGACCGCACGATACCGCCTCCGGTTGCCAGTGCTAACAGGACTGCGAATAGCAGTGCCGGGCAGCAGCGGAAAAAGCTGTCAACGAGCGATGTGTTTGAGACACATACGCATGTTTTTATACGTCTGAAAATCCCTAAACGGGAAGATCCGTATTCTCTGCAGGTGCTCGTCAAAACCAGTCACGTTAAGATTCTCGGTCTGATCGATGAGCCTAAAAAAACGATTAAAATGCCCAGCCCGGTAAATCCGAAGACGGCAAAAGCGCGCTACCGGGAGAATGTCCTGCAAATTCAGGTCCGTAAGCGCAAGTTCAAAGATACCTATCACGAAGCGTATATAGAATTCTGAAGTAGGGACCGGCCCCGCGCCGGTCCTTTTTTATTGATAAGAGCGTATGCGGCAACGAAGTCCTTTAGAATGAGCAAAAGCACACAACAAGTAAGAGGCTGACTGCATATACTGAAACGTAAAAAAGATGGACAGGGAGGGGGAGAACAGCCTAATGGGAATCCGGTACCTGCGGAGCAAGTGGCTGAAAACTAAAGCGATTAACGGGGACAGTCTCGTGAACATCCACATTCCGGAAACGAAGAGATATACGAAGGACGTCCTCAGGGACATGTTGAGCAAACACGGCATGGTGTATATTAAACCTGAAAGTGGTTCTCTTGGAATTGGTGTCATGAAAGTAGAAAGAATTCGCGGTATAAAGCCCGGAGAATGGACTTATAGCTATCAGAAGGGACGCCGTAAAAAACAATTTCAGACGTTCGGCGCTATGTATGATTCCATTGAGAAAGATAAGGCGCCTAAAAAATATTTGGTTCAGAAAGGCATCCGTACCCTGAAATATAACAAAAGATCGTTTGATATGAGGATTATGGTACAGCGCGATCGTTCCGGCATTTGGAAAGTGACCGGTACGGTGTGCCGGTTATCCGCGCCGGGCCGCATCGTGTCCAACGGAAGCCAGGGAGCTACCCTGCACACATTGAAGCAGATGCTGTCGCCTTATGCGGACGGCGCCCAGTTAGCTGCTGTTACAAGCAGGCTGGAGCGGCTGAGCATCCGGGTAGCCAAACAATATGCACGCAACTACCGGTTCACCCGTGAACTGGGGCTTGATATAGCGCTCGATGCCCGTCTGTATCCATGGATACTCGAAGTGAATACGACACCGCAAATAGCGCCTTTCAAAAATATAGATGTCCCCATGTACAACCGGATCAAGGCTTTCCGCAAAATCAAATAACTCCCGGCGATCAGCCCTTCGGGAGTTTGATTTCAACTTGAGTGCCTTCTCCGATTTCGCTCTGGACAGACAGGGTTCCGGCATGCAGCTTAACGATGCTTTCCGCAATGGCAAGTCCCAGCCCGACACCGCCGTTCTTGCGGCTGCGGGCTTTGTCTACCCGGTAGAACCGGTCGAACAGCCGCGGTATGTCTTCTTTATCAATGCCGATCCCTTCGTCAATGACAGCAATTCGGATGGAACGCGCTTCGTCCTGCGCATGGATTTGAATCGGTTTTTGACTGTATTTGACCGCATTATCCAGAAGAATAATGAGAAGCTGTTTGATTTTCTCCGGATCACCTATCATCTTCATTTTACTGCCGTTGTCCGGCAGCTGGAGCTTAACTTCCCGGTCGAATGTAAGCTGGATAGAGGCAGCTGTCGCCTGAAGAAGAGGACGCATGTCAAACTCCTTCCAGTCTACGCGCTGCCGCTCGTCGGAATCGGCTATGGTAAGCAGGCTTTTGGTCAATTCTCTAAGCCTTACGGATTCACTTAATATGGCTTCAATGGCTTCCTCACGCAGCTGCGGATCGTTGCTGGCCCACCGCTGGAGCAGTCTGGCGTAGCTTTCGATAATGGTCAGCGGCGTCCGCAGCTCATGGGAGGCGTCGGCAAGGAACTGTTTCTGCTGGTCAAAATGCTGTTCAAGCCTGCCAATCATCTCATTGAAGGTATGGCCAAGCTGTGCAATTTCATCTTTACTGCGGCTGGATTTCACTTCTAGTCTCTTGAACGTGCCGCTTTTCTGAATACTCTCCATGGTCTGGGCCAGCCGGTGAATAGGATTAAACACCAAGGTGGAATAGATATAGCCAAAAATGATCGACAGCACCAGTGCGCCTAAGGTCGTATAGAAGAGAGCCAGGAAGAGCACTTGGACATTATCATTCAAAATAACCAGCTTGCGGGCAATTTCAAGTGTTGCGATCTGCCGCTCATCTTCGATAATAGGCGTCTGGACGTAGAGACAGAAGCCGTTATCGGTAGAAACGAGCTTGGAGGTCGGCACAGTGGATGGAATATATTTGGCCGGCCGCTGAAGCAGGGTTTCATCCGTATAAATTTCCTTCTGGACCGTAGAGTCCGGCCCGATTAGACGGATGAGCTCATTTGCCACAAGAAAGTCTTTGAGCAGGAACGGGTTCTCCCAGTATTCCGGGTGCTGGATAATATTTTCCTGAAGCAGGAGCTTGGCCGCCTTCCGCTCGATGCTTTGGGTCTCATTACGGGAATTGTTCTCGATAAACAAATAGTAGATAAAAAAATTGACTCCGAGCAGAATCAGGAAAAGCAGGGAGGTCTGCAGGAGGGCAAAACGGAATTTAAGACTCATCAGGCCCACTTCCTTTGATGAGATAACCCACACCGCGGATCGTATGAATGACCTTCCCTGCAAAATTCTTCTCTAGTTTCTGCCGCAGGTAACGGATGTACACATCGACGATGTTCGTGTCGCCGACAAAGTCGTATCCCCATACGTCGGAGATAATGTCCTCCCTGGATTTGACCGCACCCTTGTGCTGGATCAGATATTGCAGCAGATCAAATTCCTTGGGCGTGAGTTCAATAACCTTACCGCTGCGGGTTACTTCCCGGCTTTTCAAGTTCATGCTGATATCATCCGCCTGCAGGACTTCGCTCTCTCCCTGGGACTGAGGGCCCGTCAGCCGGAGGAGATTACGGATCCGGGCAAGCAGTTCTTCGATAGCGAACGGCTTGGTTACATAATCGTTGGCACCCTGATCAAGGCCGCTGACACGGTCAGGTACAGCATCCCGCGCAGTCAGCAGAATCACGGGGACTGCCGTCTGCTGGCGAAGGCGGCGCAGCACCTCAAGCCCGCTCAGCTCCGGCAGCATGATATCCAGCAGGATCAGATCCCATGGCTCGGACAGAGCCATTTCGAGTCCGGATCTGCCGTCTTCCGCCATGCTGACTTCGTAGCCTTCGTGCTGCAGTTCGAGCTGCAGGACGCGGGCGATTTTTGCCTCATCCTCAACCAACAAAATTTTGCTGCTCATCCCCCGCACACCTCCCGCATTTACAGGTAGTGTTTGTACAGGAGTGGGATTCCATTCATACACAGCTTCTTCAGAAAGTGAGGTATCTGCAAAATTTTATGCCAACTAGTTAATTATGATAGTCTGGATATCAGCAATCTCCAATGGAAGTATTAGGACTAGGAGGGGTTTCTGTGAAAAAATTATTATCCTATTTATTTATTGGCTTATTGACATTAAATATCGGCTGTACATCTAAGGAAAGCAGTCAAACTCAAACGGTTGATACGCAGGAAATAGCCCAAGGTACTACCCCATCACCAAGCGCGCCGCCATTAACATCACCCGTGCCTGTTTTCAAAGAAGTTGCCATTACTCAGGCCGATTACCGGATCTATAATAATGCGGATGAACTCGAAAAAAATAGCGACTATATCGTTATGGCCAAGTTTGAGGGCAAGCGCAGCAGTGTAGACCGTAAATCGGACGGCGGACAATTTCTTCTGAGCGACACTTTAACGGAAATGAAAGTGAACCGTATTCTTAAAGGAGATAAGGATATCTCCAATTTTATTATCATTTACGAGCCTGCTTTTATAAAAGATGGTTCTCTGCGGAGCACGGAAGGGTATAATCTGGTGAAGGAAGGCAGCGAATATATCCTGTATCTGCGCAAAGTGGCACAAGGCGATAAAAAGGAATTCATGGTAGTAGGCATGTATCAGGGCAAATACGATATAAGCCGCCTGGAACCTGTGGATACGAAGACCAGCTATAAAAATGCGCAAAGCGAGTTATGGGCGAGCAGGGGGAGCATTTTAACGCTTTAAAAAAGCAGGTGCTTGAAAAATTCAAGGAACAATTAACTAAATAATTGCAGCAGGAGGACGAAAGCTAATCGGTTTTTGTCCCCTCTTTTTGTATAGGAGCATCACAACAAAACGGAGCTTGCTTTACAAACAATCAGATTACTAGTATACTGACAACAGACGTTAAATAAATTTGTATAGCGTTGGAGAACTTAACAACTAGAAATTTAAAAGGAGTGGTTTACAGTGGCGAACACGAAGGTAGCCGTTATTTATTATAGTTCGACAGGCACAAACTACAAGCTGGCCCAGTGGGCTGTTGAAGGTGCGAAAGCAGCAGGGGCGGAAGTTAAACTTCTGAAAGTTCCCGAGCTGGCTCCGGCTGCAGCGATTGATTCGAACCCCGCATGGCGTAAACACGTAGATGAGACGAAGGATGTTCCGGAAGTCACACATGCGGATCTGGAATGGGCAGATTCTTTTATTTTCAGTATCCCGACAAGATTCGGTAATGTACCCAGCCAAGTGAAGCAGTTCATTGATACTGCCGGCGGACTATGGGCACAAGGCAAACTGCTGAACAAGGTTGTCAGCGCCATGTCCTCGGCTCAGAATCTGCACGGCGGACAAGAGCAGACGATTCTTTCCCTCTATACGACGATGTATCACTGGGGAGCGATTGTCGTAGCGCCAAGCTATGGAGATCCTTCTACGTTTGCTGCCGGAGGCAACCCTTACGGTACAAGCGTAACGATCGATGGTGATGGCAACATGAAAGAAGACGTGGAAGCAGCGGTGAAATACCAGGCTAAACGTACAGCCACAGTCGCTTCTTATGTAAAAGCAGGCCTGGAAAGCAAGTAACAGGACTGCGGGGGTATGTACAATACCCCCCATACTCTTCTTTTCATGCGGTAGTCGCGCAGGATGTATCCTCTCTCGGCGGGACATTGACACGTTATCAGATTACACCTACACTGATAACAACAATCACAAGAGATGAGGTTTTTATTGTGGACAAAAGATGGTTTACAGACGAGAACACCTTAAGCTTGCTCATATGGCTGAGACTAGTCCGGTTTTATCAGCGGAGTAACCAGCTTTCTAACGATTATCTGGAACAGTATGGAATTACCGTTAATCAATTTGATACATTGGCTCAGATCTTAGTTCATGAGCCTATTACACAGATGGAACTGGCCGAGCATATGATGATCACCCGCGGCGGGGTTTCGCACATGCTGAGCCGGTTGGAGCAGCAGGGTTTTATCAGCCGCAAACAGGACTGGAAGGTTAAGTACATTTCGCTTACGGACAAAGGCAGGACATTGATCGAAAAAATCATGCCTCTGCAATCGGATTTCCAGGCTTCGATGATTAGCGATGCTTTAAATGATCAGGAACAACAGCAGCTGCACGAGATGATGAAGAAAATCCATAAACATAGCTTGAAGAAAACAATCCCGCAAGCGGAAGAAGAATAGCGCTCGGTATTGTGCCCTGTAGTTATAAAGGCCTTATTATATTCTGGAAGGCCGGGGTACGTTTGGGGCTAATCAAATAGAAGGGTCCAAGGGCCAGGCACTCTTTTTAGGAGAAGAGATTTATCAAGCGTATTCGGAGTACCGGAGCGGGACCTTTTTGAAATAAAAATGCTTACAAAGAGGTAGGGAGAGGTTCTTCGGCAATCAGTTTACTAGTAAACTGTTAAACTGAACTGAATCGGATTTCCCTTTCGGCAGAGGAATTCAGTCCGTTTGGGATTACCATGAGATAAGATGCAGATTGATTAGATCATCGGATTATAATTTGGGAATAAATGTAGCTTGTTATGTCATGCACACAGAGAGCATAATAGCAAAGGACGTTTAGTGAACAATACTAGCGGTCATAGAACAATGAATACAACCAATGGCTCCATGCCCTGTTGATGAGGCAAAGTTGGAAGGGCCCGGCTTGTCACAGGTATGGAGCTTCCTCTTGAGAGAGGATATTAACGCAAAATAAGGGGTAGGGAAGACATCATGAGCAAGAACAAAAGCAGCTTTCATTTTGCGTGGATCGTATTAATCGGATTATCCATTATGGCCGGATTCGCCAGAGGCGGGATTAACACGGCAGGAGGGTTGTTCCTAACTCCGGTATCCCAGGATTTAAAGATCGGAATGGGGAGTTTAACGCTTTACTTTAGTATTTCGGCGCTGGTGATCTTAATCTTTCTGCCGCTTGCAGGAAAAATGATGGCCAAGTATGAAATTAAATTCTTATTAATCATTGCTACCATTCTGCAGGCGGGTTCATTCGCTATGTTCGGATTTATGAACTCTGTCTGGGGCTGGTATATTTTCTCCATTCCTATGGCGATCGGTTCCATTTTCGTTGCGCAAATGGCTGGTCCGGTGCTGATTAACAACTGGTTCAAAAAAAGCAACGGCTTGGCGATAGGAATTATGATGGCCGCTGTCGGTTTGTTTGGAGCCGTGCTGCAGCCTCTGGCCGGCAATCTAATTGCCAGTGAAGGCTGGAGAAGCACGTATAAGATACTGGGTGTAGTGGTTATAGCGGTTGTAGTCCCCGTCATTCTATTAACCATCCGAAAGACACCCCGGGACAAGGGCTTGCAGCCCTATGGAGGCGAGGTTGAATCTACTGGAGATCAAGATGCAGTCTCTTTCGATGAAAGAGGGGTTACAGCTGCTGTAGCAAGAAAATCTTCTGCATTTTACGCTCTGGTTCTCTTTTTCTTCTTAATTACCTCCGTAGGCAGCTTTGCCCCGCATGTCGGTCCCTTTGCGATGGGACTCGGGTATGACGTTCAATTTGCAGGGAATGTAATGGGTTCCTTTATGCTAGGGTTGTTGATAGGTTCCTTAATGTTTGGTTTCATGAGCGATAAAATCGGCGCCAAAAATACGGCCATATTTGCAATGGTAACGGGTCTGGTCGCTGTGGCCTTGTTAATTATGTTTGCTGCAAACCCGCTTGTGTTCCGGATAGGTATCGGTATCTATGGTTTCGTTACAGCTTCCATTGGTGTGCTGGGCCCGTTGTTAACCTCGGCTGTATTTGGCAACAGGGAGTATAGTCAGATCTACGCGACTGCAGCGATCGGGCTGGCCGTTGCGGGCATTGTAGCCCTTCCGGCATATGGATTTGTTTATGACCTGGCTGGAAGCTACACACCGGTGTTGTATACAATTGCCGTCATGTTGATCTTGAATATTGGCGCCGTTATCTTTGCTTTCAGAGGGAAGAAGAAGCTTGAGCAAGAAGGATTGTGGAACTGATAAGTCCGTTTTCTTTATAAAAGGATGCCGACGGCTGCGCTTTTGCGTATACGGTCGGCATCTTTTTTACGTTGGGTCAGCAACATCCGGACGATTTGTGCGTCCTACTTCATGAAAGGGTGAACCGTATGATAGTCGTATGCACGATTTATTTCATTCATGGCCGTAATGCTTTCTCTGACCGCTTGCCATAGTAATCCGAAAGAAGAGGTTGAAAAGACTGTGCTCACATCCACTCTGGATATCGCTTCTTATGAAAAGAACGAATTGGTTCTGGATGCGGATGTCATTGCCGAAGGGAAGGTCATCTCCAAAGAAGTACAGAAAGATTTTGAAGGCTTTCCTGCGACAGACACCAAGATAAAAATGACTAAGGTATAAAAGGAATTCCGGAACAAGAGGTCGAGGTTCGCGTCCGGGGCGGTGAGCTTGGTGATGTCATTTATAAATTTGAAGAGGAAGATGCAATTCCGACCTTTCAAGAAGGAGAGCGAGTCTTCTTATTTCTTACGAGCAATAAGGGAAGCCGTACCGATAAGAATGACTTCGATTACTTTGTGGACGGTCTATATCAAGGGAAATTCAATGAAATAGACGGGAAGTTGAAAAACAAGAAGTTTGAATTTGACTTAAATACGTTTCCACAGGAACTTCAAGCACTAGAAGAATTCAACAAGACGAATAAGATCCGAACAAACACTCTTCCCGAAGGTCAGGAAAGCAAAATATAACTTCGGATGAGAGAATGAGAAGTCTTATTTCCTCTTGTTCATAGAACGAGATGCCGGTCAACAGTACTCTGCAACTGTCCGCCGGCATCTTTTTTTTGTTCATTAACTTTTGGGAAACACCAATACCATTCCGAGCAGGATGATTACTACAAATAAATATCTTTCGAAATTATGGGCCGGAATCCGCTTGTTCAGAAAAACACCGAGTGCGGTAGCGGCGAGGATAGCCGGCAGAGAATAGGCGTAATAAAGGAAGGCGTCGGATGTCCATAATCCTCCGAGTGCATGTCCTATTACAACAAAAACGCCGGATATCAGAAAATGAGCCTGCAAGGTGCCACGAAAGCGATCGGGATTCCAACGCCGCAGAGTCCCATACACCACAACGGGCACACCGTTAAAATTGTAAGCACTGCCGAGCACTCCTGAAGCAAAACCAAAGGGAAGTACCCAGCCGGGATTGTTAAGCAGCGGACGCTGTATGGCGCGTGAGAGATTCTTCTTAAACAAAGAATAGCCTCCGAATGCGATTAAAAAAATGCCGAGTCCTGTCGTAATCACAATTGCAGGAGCCAGATGAAGCAGAGCAAGTCCGGCCGGGATTCCGATTACGGTAGAAACCGCCAGCCGGATCAAGACAGGGCGTTCAATGTGACGCCATCCGCTGAATACGGTCAGCAAAGCTACGGTGAGCCCGGCCAATCCTATCAAAGAAACGGAAGTCTGAAGGGGGATCGGAAGAAGTGCCAGTAACGGCATACTTACGATGGCCTCTCCGAAGCCGAACACCGATTTCATTAAGGCACCTACAGACACCGCCGCGACTATCAGCAGGATCAGTGTGATTTCCATGAAAAAACTCCTTCGCACTTTAGATGTTTCACTATCATAACACGGAGAATTGTTGGATGAAATACGAATTTTAAGCTGCTTATATGGCTGTGTGAGTGCAGGAAAACTACACTGTAATGGTGGGGGATGATGATTTTATTATATCGCCTTAAAAGCTATTTAAGAGGGCGTGAACAGATTTTGGTTTCAAGTTTTTCCTGAGCAGATATTTCAGTATAAAACCAGAATAATAGATCGGTATAATTGTCTATCCGAATGGATTTTATTACATGGCATCCGTAACGAGATAAAAAACAGCCAGAACCTGAATCGGTCCTGGCTGCTTCTTATCCTGTTATTGTAAAGTCATCTATATCTATTTACATGCGAGATGACGCCGACCATCTACACGCCGTCGAACTGGAAGTCGTCGTCGCTCAGCGGCTCCACCTTCAGGGCGCGGACGTAGCCGTTGCCCTTCTTGGAGAAGAAATCATGCTGCTTCGTCTGGGTACGGATGCCGTTCAACACGATCGGATGAACCGGCTCTTCCGGGAAGTACGGGTCGCGGCCCAGGTTCATCAGTGCTTTGTTAGCGTTATACCGCACATAACGCAGCACATCATCCTGCAGGCCGAGCGCCGTGTACAGCTCTTCGGTATAGGCCTTCTCGATCTCGTAGAGCTCCAGAAGCAGCTTGATCTGCTCTTCGGCCGCTTCCTGCTGCTCCTCGGCACTCAGCGAGGCGTGCACTTCCTGTGCCAGCGTACCCACGTACAGGCCGTGGATGCTCTCGTCGCGCAGGATGAGGTCGATGATCTCTCCGCTGTTGGTCATCTTGCCCTGTCCCGCCAAATATAGCGGATAAAAGAAGCCACTGTAGAACAGGTAGCTTTCGAGATAGACGGAAGCCGTCATCGCCAGATAGAGATCTTTCTCGGTCTTGATGCTGTTGTAGTAGCGGTTGATGAGATCCGCCTTCTGCTGCAGGCGTCCGTTCTCTTCTACCCAGCGGAAAATGCCGTCGATCTCTTCATTGCTCGCCAGCGTCGTGAAGATGCTGCTGTACGATTTGGCATGAATCTGTTCCATCATGCCCATGAAGGACAGCACCGCTTTGCGCTGGAGCCCGTCCATGTGCTCGACGAGCCTTGGCATGCCGACGCCGCCTTGAAGCGTGTCGAGCAGCGTCAGGCCCCCCAGCACCTTCTTGTAGACGTCCTGCTCGGCCTGGCTCATCTCGATCCAGACCATCTTATCGTCGGACAGCGGGATTTCTTCTTCCGTCCAGAACTGCATCACATTCTGCTGCCAGAACGACCAAGTATAATCATCATCCGGGCGGTTCCAATTGACTGCTTTCATCATCGCGGGTTCTCTCCTTTAGCTTTCAGGCAATGGATGCTTCTCTAGTTCTCTAGTTCTCTACAGAGAGGCAGCGCATGGAGCGGGATACGTGTATAACGAATTCCGCTATGCGCTGTTCTTGTTTATCGCCCGTACGGGCGTTTTTTTGTGCAACTATCAATCGTGCCGTGTCCTTATTGCATTACAAGCCTTTTATACCGAGCAGCTCAGACATTCTTCAACAGACAAGCGCTTCGTACGCGTGTAGTAGAGAGATTTGAGCCCTTTCTTAGCGGCGTACAAGTAGTTGCGTGCCAGCTCGCGCGTCGAAATATCGCTGTTTACGTGCAGGACCGTCGAGATTCCTTGATCGACATGCTCCTGGATTTCGGCGATCAGATCGATAATTTTGAACGGGTCCATCCGGTAAGCCGATTTATAAAAGAACATATTATCCTTGGACAAGTAAGGCATCGGATAATAAGTCGTCGAGTTCGCATAAGTCCGGGTCTCAATCTGATCTACGATCGGCATCACGCTGGAAGTGGCATTCTGAACGTACGAGATGCTTTGCGTCGGCGCAATGGCCAGGCGGTAAGCGTGATACAAGCCGTGCTTCATGACCTGCTCTTTGAGCGCCTTCCAGTCCTCCGGAGAAGGGAGCGGCATGCCGTCGAATAGAGCCTTCACTTTATCCGCCCCCGGACGGTAGTCTGTCTCTTCGTATTTCGCGAAATAGGTACCCTTCGCATATTCGGAGCGCTCGAAATCGTGGAACGTTATTCCGCGGTCACGCGCGATTTCCATGCTTTTCTCCAGAGAGTAATAATTGATCGCCATGAAAAAAGCACGCGCGAATTCCTTGGCGTCTGCGCTCTCGTAAGCAATCTTGTTCTTGGACAAGTAGCCATGCAGGTTCATGGCGCCAAGACCGACCGAATGCAGCTCCTTGTTCGCTTTGACAACACCCGGCGCGTTGGCGACGGTCGTGTGGTCGCTGACGGAAGTCAGCGCTTCGATGCCCGCGTGAACGGAATCACGGATAGTCCGCGTTTCCATTACATTCACGATGTTAAGCGAAGCGAGGTTGCACGAAATATCCCGGCGGATAATATCGCCTTGACCGTAGTCGCCGATTTCGGTCGTCTCCTGCAGCTGGAAAATCTCCGTGCACAGGTTGGACATTTTGACCTTGCCGATGTCTTTGAGAGCATGACCGCGGTTGGCATTCGACCGGTTCATGATGTAAGGGTAGCCGGATTCCAGCTGAATCACAGCGATTTTGGTCAGCATATCGCGTGCGCTCATGACGATCTTTTTCTTCACTTTCGGGTTCGCGAGCAGCTCGTCATACATCTCGTCGATGTTCATATCGTCGAGATGCCGGCCGTACTCCTTGTAGACGGAGAATGGCGCGAATACATGAAGCGGCTGGTTCTGTTCAGCCAGCTCGTAGAACTTCTGGGGTACGATCAGGCCGATCGACAGCGTCTGGATACGGGATTTCTCGTCCGCGTTAATCTTTTTGCAATCGAGGAATTCGATGACGTCCCATCCGAACACGGAGTAGTAGACGGCGCCAGAGCCTCTGCGCTGGCCCATTTGATCGGCGTAGGAGAAAGCATCCTCCAGCAGCTTCATGACCGGCATGATGCCCTTAGCGGCTCCCTCAACGCCTTTGATAGGCTCGCCGCGTCCGCGAAGCTTCGACATATTGACGGCAACGCCGCCGCCGATTTTGGATAGCTGCATGCAGGTGCCGATGACGTACTGAATGGAATTCAGGGAGTCGTCCATCTCCAGCAGGAAGCAGGACACCATCTCGCCACGGCGGCTGCGCCCCGCATTGAGGAACGTAGGCGTTGCGGGCTGAACGCGCTGCTCGATGATCGCTTTGGCGATTCGGCTTGCTTTGCCGAAGTCGCCTTCTCCGAGATGGAGGGCTACGATAGCCGCGCGGTCTTCGTACGATTCAAGCACCTGCTTCTTATCGTTGGTCCGCAGGGCGTAGTCTTTATAGAATTTGGAAGCGGCCATATAGGATTGAAACTGGAATCCGCTGTCCGCTATTGACTTATGAATGGATTCGATTTGTTCGATCGTATAACGTTCATATACATTCTCATAGAAATCCTCGCCGATCAAATAATCATAACGCTCTTTGATGGTGCCGAATTTCACGGTCTGTCCTTCTATTTCTTCCAGAAAAGCCTCCAAGGCTTCACGGTCTTTCTCTAATCTATAGAATCCGTCTGTTCCCGGTATCATCAGTTCGTTGTTCAGTTCAATATGTCTCAAGATGCTGCACCCCTTCGTGGAATCGTTCTACGTCACCGGTCGTGCCGGATAATTCGAATTTTGCAAGTACAGGTACGCCGTAAGCAGATGAAATGCGGTCTGCGCTCATGGCAAAAGATTGTCCCCAATTCAGGTTGCCGCTTGCGGCGACCCCGCGCAGCAGGGAAGAGTGACGCTTCAGGAAATCCATCACTCTGGCCGGAATTTGACCGAATCCGGTCGTATATGTAACCAGAACAAACGGTTCCTGGATCGACAGGTCTTCTTCAATCCTTACGGCCTGCATGTTCAGTTTGTTGATGAATCGCTGCACATTTCCTGTGCGGGAGTCGTATACAATCAGCATGGGACTCTCTTCCTTTCCACTCTCAAAAATACCGGGCGCGCTGACCTCAAGTGGAGGGTCAGCGCGCCCGGATAGAAGCCGCTCCGTCATGAAGCGGCTTGTGTTTCCCGGCTGCGGCCACCCGTATGCGGTCCGGGTAATCCCGGTTCATACCGATGGCTGAAGTTTCCGCAAGGCGCCGTGCGCCTCCTTCTCATGCGCTCATGCGCGAGAGCCGCACAACTTGCGCCTCTAGCATGCGCGGAATTCGCGTACATGCGCTTTAGAAGGAAACGGGCATCCTGCGGCAGCACAGGAAACAAAAGCTCCGGACACCTCCCTATCTCCCGTAGGTTCAGCGGTGTCTGGCGGACAGGCAGGTCTCCTGGCTTCAGGTTCATCACGGTCCGCCGCCTTCCCGACAAATCTAGTGTCAGTGGCTTGTCTGGCGAACCGTTTCCCTGTGACAGTGGCGGGACCGCGCCGGATTCGCACCGGACTTCCCTCTTAATCCCCTCCCTAGTAGGCGGGGAAACCTGTCCACTCAATATGTAGATGGTAAATATGAATTTACATCAAGATATTGTGGTCTGTCAACCGTTCTAACGTCCTGATCCTAGGTAGAAAAAACGAGGAAAAGGACGAAAACACGGTGATAAACAGCACTAAAACGGCTGTCATTCTCTTTCAAAATTTTTTTAAATTCGACAATAGGCCATACAAAATGTGGGATATTTGGTATACTTGCACGGGGTATTTTTTTCCTTATTTTTTTATGAAAGAGGAGGTTGTCATGAGAGGTATTCATCCGTTTGTATTGTTCTTATTCATGATCGGAATCGGAGTGGCGGGACTTCTATCGGGCTGTGAAGAGAAAAGCAAACCTGCCGTTGTCGTAAACCCGGATAAACCCGATGTGGTTGTCATCGGTTCGGAGATAGAAGGCATCTATTTAGCCCGTGCGGCTGCTGACGAGGGATTATCTGTGGTCATTCTTGATCCGAGAGAGAAGCAGGGCGGGCAGTTGATCCAAGGGGAGATGCTGTATCTGGACGAACCTTTCGATGAGAAAGGCAAATCACTGCTGCAAGGAAGGGTCAAGGAACTGTTCGATGAGTACAAGGATGGCAAGATCCGCAAACCCGAGCAGTTTCAGGCTTATTACAACTCTTTGGCGGAAGGAATTCCGGTAGAATCGGGTATTACGATTACAGACATAGAGCGGACTAACGGCACAGAGTCAGGCAGCCGGAGCATCCAATCCGTTACATACAAGACAAAAAGCGGGGAAATGAAGACAAAGACCGCTAAATACTGGGTAGAGAACACGGATTTCACAGCACTTACGAGTAAGCTGGGCGCAGCAAGGATTCCGGGTGTGGAGACCGTTTTTAATTCCCCTGGCCGGGACTACATGGCTTCGTCCATCATGCTGAAATTCAAAGGAGTGGACTGGAAAGTTTTTCAGAAAGAAGTCGGAGGAATGAGCAAGGCGGAGCGGGAATCGGTCTATGGCGGGAATACGTATGTGAATGGAACGTTCGCTTACGGGCTGGGGAATATAGGGGCCGCCTATAAGCCGAGCCGGGATAATTTCTTCCTTAGAGGATTGAATGTCGTGAATATGCTGGACGGAGAAGCTTTGATCAATGCCCTGCTTGTGTTTAACGTGGACCCCGCTAATCCTGAGAGTGTGAGGCAGGCCATAGAACAGGGCAGGCAAGAAAGCGACCTGGTGGTGCAGCATTTAAGGCAAAAACTGCCGGGCTGGGAGAAAGCAGAAGTCAATGGTTATCCGGAGTATTTGTATATCCGGGACTACGACCGTTACGAGACGCAGTACATTCTGCAGGCGAGCGATGTGCTCAGCGGCCGTATGCATGACGATAACGTCAGTATTGCGGGCTACGCGATCGACTTGCAGGGAACCCGGCATTCCCCATGGGGGACCAGCACCGGCAAGCCGGACAAGTATGGCATGCCGCTTCGTTCCTTCTTGCTTAAGGGCTACTCCAACGTCATCGTTGCAGGCAAAAATGTAGGCGCCTCGGCTGTCGCGTACGGCAGCGCCCGCATCCAGCCCAATACTTCCCTGGCGGGTGAGGTGATCGGCATTATCCTCGGACAGATCGGCAGTGAGAAAGAACTCGCTTCTCTGACCGCTGAGGATATGAGCGAGCTGCATGCTTACATCAAGAAGAAATACGACATTAAGCTGGCCGGAGTGAAGGCTGTGAACAAACTGGAGGGCTACACCGAAGAGGAGCTTGCCAAGATCAACGCGGGTTCAATGTCGATTAAGAAGAAGTAGGAACACTTCGCCGCTTGTAATCACAATCATTTTCTATTTAGGATAGGCAGGCAGATTCCGTAACTTGCAGACAAGTACTCGGTCAAATATATAGACAAAGTTCAAGCTCCTTTTATAAGGAACTTGAACTTTTTACATATGAATGTCTTTATTTCGGCTTTTTTTATACAGTATCGCAAAACCGGTTAGCAACCATTCAATTATATGAAAAACTACAGATATAGTGAGAGCCGACAGAAAATCTTGCAGATAAACTCCGGGAATAAGGGAGGCAAAAAAATAAATAAGCAGCCAGTCTGCAACGATCGTAATAAGCTGCTTGCTGAAAAAAGATAGAGGTCGCTTGAGAAGGGTGCGGGCTGCAGCAACTGTAAGAGGGTGAATAAAAGTTTCAAACAACAGGAAACTGAGTAAAATGAAAACAGAGAAGGTAAACAGGTCACCCGCAGCACTAAAACGGATTAAGGTACTGGTATTTTCAAGACTTTGGAAGAATGTCATATATAGAAAAGCAAATCCTGTTATCTGCCCCAGGATGAGCAGCGATAGAATAGGTATGGCCCATATTTCCGTCTTCCAGGCAGGCTTGGTTTCACGATTTCTTCGCGCTATGTAATTGATTACAAGATTTAATGCACAGAATAGAAAAAGCAGCAGTCCGGATAACAAGACATAAGGGTTCATAGGGTCCTCCAGGAGCAATGGGATAATACGTTTTCCGCAAATTTATAACAAATTTATAAATAGATTTAGAACACATACCCGGAGATGAACATATTTTAAATGCAATAACCTAAAATTACCATTCGCTTTTATTTATATCAACTTATCCTGTCGCTGCTGCAAACAACAAAAAGTCTCCTCCATAATGGAAGAGACCTTTTGCGCTATTCATTATTAAGAAGATTAATTATTCGTAATGATTTCAGGTGTTGTCAGCTTATCGTAGAAATCAACGTACTTATCTTTTTCTGCTGTATTGCGAAGAGCCATGGCTACACGCGGATGCTCGTTAAGGGTACCAGCAATCATGTAAGGGATAATGTAGCCCCACTCGACTTTCTCGCGCATTGGAATCAGATGATTCTCAATCAGTTCAAGAATAGGACGCACGTCGTAACGCGGGTTTTTGAGGTAGCTGACAATGAGTTCGGTCGGACAGTTTCCTGCTGCGCGGCCCATTCCGTAGACGGAAGTGTCGAGGAACTCAACACCCTTCTCAGCCCCTACGATCGTATTGGAGAATGCGAGCTGCATGTTGTTATGCATATGCAGGCCGAGTTTTTTCTCAGGAAGCAGACGCTGGAATTTGTTAACCATGTAATCAATGTCTTTGTGGTTCATGCTGCCGTAGGAATCGACCACATACACAACGTCGACCGGGCTTCTGTTAATAAGCTCGAAAGCTTCATTAAGCTCGTTCTCCATTACATGGGAGAGCGCCATAATATTCAGTGTTGTTTCGTAACCCATGTTGTTGAACTTTTGTACCAGCTCCAGCCCCTTGTCCACATCTTTGATGTAGGAAGCGACACGGATTAAATCCAGTTGGCTTTGCTCACGCGGGAGAATGTCGTTCTCATCCACACGGCCGATATCAACGAGCGCGGAGAGTTTCGTATCCGTTTTCGTTGTGATGACTTCACGCAGGAAGTCTTCGTTCAGAAAACGCCATGGACCGGCATTGTCGCTTTTCAGCAGCTTGGCTGAATTTTTGTAACCGATCTCCATATATTCAACGCCGGCTTCATTCAAACCGCGATACATATCCTGGACAAATTGCACGCTAAAATCCCAATTGTTGACGAGTCCTCCGTCGCGTATTGTACAATCGAGAATTTTATGCTGATCGTGTTTCATTTCGTTGCCCTCCAAAGCCTCATCCGGCTCAATATTTTGCTATATTATCACGCATCCCGCACAGCTTGTCAATTCATGACACGAAAATGTTTTGTAAATTTTGTAAAAAAACCAGGAAGGACCTTCTCCGTATCCGAAAGTCCGCCCTATTTTCAGAGGAGTGCGGCAAAGCTTCTGCGGTCGATGCTACTTGACCAGGATGATTTTCCCGATAAATGGAAGCGGTTTCATTCTACCGTCATGCGCATTCCGGATTCCGACAATCATGAGCGCAATAGCTGTAATATCGATAAAAGGCATAAGAAGCTGTTCGGCAGCTGGCGGCAGCGCAGCCAAGAAGATATGCGAACCGATGGCGCACAGAAGAAGAACCAGTCCCTGATTAGCGTGATACATGGCGAACCGGGATTGCCGGGCAATCATGAGCGGCAGCCAGAAGAACAGATAGGCAGACATAGCGGCATTCTTGTTGCTGTCGATATCAGTAGGATTGTGCATAGACGACACCTCACACGCGGAATCGAGATACGTACCTTACAATACCTGTGATACTTCTACTATAGAATATGTTTAACCTGTTTGGGAAGCATTGGACGCACCTATTTTTGGAATATACAGTAAATTTGGGGGGAGGGCTTGGAATTTGGTTCATCCAGTATCAAAAGAAAGGTTCTTGCGGACAATAAATACGACCGCGGTTTTCTTGCTAGGTGTAGGGGATGCTGCGGATTGAACTTATGTGAAAGGATATTTCTATGAGTGATATACCCATTTTCTTTGAATTTCCGCAGGAGCAGGCACTAAGGCTTGCTTATGATACGTTATGTGAGCTCGGCTACCGCCCTGGCATAAGTATGGAAACCGCTAAGCCAACGCTGCATATTCATGTGGAAGGTCAAGATCTGTCCTCCGCTTTGCAGATTGCTCAAGCGAGCGGGGGAGAATTACGTGTGAGTGAAGCGGAAGATTACCAGGAGGCGCAGCTGTACAGCTCCGCTTACGATTTGGATCACATTCGTATTCCCGCACATTTAGTCACTGATCCGGAAAGCGACGCGGAGGGGAATTTGCGGGAGAAGCCCGGCTTCAGCGGCCGTTCTGATGCGAATCCCGACCCGGCGGGATCCTACGAAGAGCCTCAATCCGGTTTCGATCCTTCAAATGATGACTATGACGGATTTCAGGCGGGTATCCATATTTAAATGAGATCTAAATCGAATCGGCTCCGATTCAATCTGTGTCCGCTATGCTGAAAGCTTTATCTGCCGGATACGATCAACCTCAGCTGCCCGACCTTGCGGGTCAGACGGCAGAACGTTATTTTCCCGCTTGCCGTTAAAGGGTCGCATTTGCGCTGAGCAAGTCCGACGGGCTGACGCTCTGGCATGCTGTCTTAAGCGATACCGGAGCCGCACTGATTTCTCAATCGTATGAGCCTCATTTCAGGCACCCCAAAATCCCGTTCCTCTCAGGAAGCGGGATTTTTCAGGCGCTCTTTCGGCCAGCAGGCTGTTCTGGACACAGATTGATTGCAGCTTGCTGTGCGGACGCCTCGCGCCCCGGGACATGTTCTTATGACTCTGCCGCTGAATCGGCAGCGAACATAGCCGCATGCTTGCCTGCTGTATATCCGGTCGCAAAAGCAGCGGTAATGTTATATCCGCCTGTGTATCCATGGATATCGAGCACTTCTCCGCAGAAGAACAGTCCTCCGGCCAGCTTGGATTCCATCGTTTTAGGATCGATTTCCTTCAAATTAACGCCGCCACCCGTTACAAAAGCTTCTTCAATCGACAGCGTACCATTTACCCGTACAGGGAAAGCCTTCATCAGCTTGCAAAGCTCCATCCAATTCTGCTTTGGGATGTTGTCGTGGGTAGTGGCCTCGTTCAGTCCGGCTTTTTTTAACAGGATAGGAATGATCCGTTCAGAGACATAGCTTTTAAGAACGTTTTTGATCGCCTTTTTGGATTCCGCTTTAGTAAGAGCGAGTGTCGCTTCATAAATCTCTTCCGTGTTCTTATCGGGGAACATATCAATGGTGACCAGCACACTCTCTGCCTGGGATTTCACGAGTTCTTTGACGACAAACTGGCTGCAGCGCAGAGAAATCGGCCCGGACAGCCCGAAATGGGTAAAAATCATGTCTCCCTGGTGGGTAATCAGCTTCTTGCCCTTGGCATTCCATACGGTCATAGCCGCCTCACGCAGGGACAACCCCTGAAGCTCCTTGCTTTGGATGAAAGCTGAACTGGATGTAAGCGGCACCTCGGTCGGAAACAGATCCGTAATGGTATGCCCGGCATCTTCCGCCCAAGCATAGCCGTCTCCGGTAGAGCCCGTTTGTGGGACGGATTTGCCGCCTGATGCCACGATGACGCAACGGCTGTGCAGAAGCTCGCCCGATTTAAGACGCACGCCTTCAACGCTGCCATCCCGGTATAGAACGCGGTCTACCGGACTGTTCGTACGGATCTGAACGCCTTGTTTGCGCACCTGGCCGACGAGTGTCTCTACAACGGTCTTAGCTTTATCGGTGACGGGAAACATTCTTCCGTTGTCTTCTTCTTTGAGCGCGATTCCGAGATCTTCAAAAAAAGCGATAATATCTTGATTATTAAAATGAGAGAATGCACTATGGAGAAAACGTCCGTTGCCTGGAATATGGCGGATAAGTTCATCCTGTTCTTTGTTGTTCGTTACATTGCATCTGCCTCCGCCGGAAATCCCCAGCTTTCGTCCCAGCTTCTCACCTTTATCCAACAGAAGCACCCGGGCTCCGCCTGAACTGGCTGCTACTGCGGCCATTAATCCGGCAGAGCCGCCGCCTATTATTATCACATCGTAAATCATATCAAACTCCTGAACTCAAATTTTCTTCGATCATATCACGGATCGTTTTCATTTCAAAGAATACCCGGCCGGAGAGGACCATTCAGAGAGAAATCAGTTTCTTAAGATCACCGGCGTGTTTGCTAAGTTTTGGAACTGGGTTTGGAACGCCAGGCATTCTCACACGTATTCCTTAGTATGAAATAAAACGGCTCTTCTTATTTCTTTGCGCAATGAGAGGAAGAGCATTAAGCGGCTTCGGGTATGGGGCGATGGTTTACTGGGCTGATGGTTACCCGGGTTGATAGTCATTCGTGTTAATCGTCCCGCATCAGCAGGATCTTGGCGGCTTTTCCTTAGCTAAAGCCTGGTGTTGCCCTAAGGTCTGATGCCCTCCCCGACTTAAGTCCAGGATCAAAAACCGCCGCGAGTCCGTTTTGGCAGATGCTGATGTCGTCTAGAATAAAGACATGAGAACGAACAATGAAAGGCGGTGACAAACAAAAGATGAAACGAAACCCTAACATGGGCCTCGCACTCGTACTGATTGTTTTCGGAGCTTGGATGATCCTCAATATGCTGGGCATTCACCTCGGACCGATCATGAGCTATTTGATCCCAATCGCGATGGTTGTCATCGGATATATGGGCATTAAGAGAGGAAGCAAGCTGGGCTGGGTCATTGCCCTCTTCGGTATCTTTGCTCTTCTGGGCAAAATGACGACCTTGTTTATTATCCTGATCGCTGTCGCCATGATCGCATTCGGCGTATCGATGCTAAAAGGCACTTCAAACACATAAGCCGAACCAGCCACTATCCTAACATGCTGATTAAAAAGAAGGTGGTAATAAGATGAGTATCTTAAAAAGAATCCGAGATATAACCGTTGCAACACTGAACGAGCGGTTGGAAGAAAGTGAAGATCCTATCCGCCTGATCGATCAATACCTCGCATCCAAAAGAGAGCAGCTCATGCAGAGCGAGCGTTTGCACCAGCAGTGCACGGCACACGCTACTTCGCTCAGACATCAATACCTCTCCGCTCTTGAAACGAAGGAGAAACGCGAGCAGCAGGCATCGCTGGCCCTTAAGGCAGGCGAAGAGCAGATGGCCCGGGTTATCCTGCACGAGAAGCTTCAGGCGGAAGAGCGCAGCGATCAGTATAAGAAGCTGTACGAGGAAGCCAGACAGTCCGCGGCAGAGCTTGAGGAAGAGCTCCAAATCATGCGAGCCGACTTCCAGGAAGTGCTTAACAAGCGCGGCTATTATTTGGCCCGTATCGAATCCGCCCGCTTACAACAGCGGATGCACGCCCGTCTGGGCCACGATAACAGCTCATCGCCCCGCATGTTCTACCGGATGGAAGATCATGTAAGCGACATTGAGATGGAGACGAACGCTTTGCGTGATGTCCGCCGCTCAACCCGCGGAGGCTATTCCGAGAATAACCACCCGGCATTAGAGAAGGAGCTCGAAGCGCTTCGGCGCAAGATTAGTCAGGAGGAGTCCTAATTCATGAGAAAACTATACCGCTCGCGTACCGACAAGAAAGTAACCGGGCTTTGCGGCGGACTCGCAGAAGTTCTGAATGTGGATGCGACCCTGCTGCGACTGCTTACAGTCGTTGCGGTCTTCATCACCAGCGGTTCGCTGATTCTGCTTTACTTCATTGCCAGCTTTATCGTTCCTAAAGAGCCGGGATTCGATCCTCCGCGCGGTCCTTACGGCGGCGGCCCCTACGGCGGTCACCCAAACGGCGGCTACGGTGGCAACTATGGCGGCAACAATTATGGTGCTCCAAGCGGAAATCAGAACTATAATAACGGCGGCTGGAACGACAAGAATTTCAAGAACTACAAGCAGGAACCTCCTGCGGGTTCGTCGTATGGAGCGTCCGCACCTAAAGCCGATAACATTGACGAAATGATGAAAGATATCGAGAAGAAGGCTATGAAGAAAGAAATTGAAGAGCTCCGCAGTAAACTGGAGCGTCTTGAGAAACAGCAGAAGCCATCTAACAACCAATTCAAAGGAGATGTATAACATGGGAGTTTTTTCGAGAATTAAAGATATGACGAAGGCGTCGATTCATGAGGTATTGGACAAGGTAGAAGATCCGGTCGTTATGCTCAACCAATATATCCGTGACATGGAAGAGGAAATTGCCAAAGCTGAAGTGACCGTTGCTAAGCAAATCGCCAACGAGCGTAAGCTGAAGCAGCGTCTGGAAGAAAGCGTCCGCCTGTCCGCTGACCGCGAAGGCAAAGCCGCTGCAGCACTTAAGGATGGACAGGAAGAAGCTGCCCGTCATGCACTGGAAGAGAAGCTGTATCACGATGAGAAAATCGCCGAGTTTACAGACCTTCACACTTCCTCCAAAGGACAGGCGGAAGAACTGACTCATCAGCTGCACCAGATGAAAGACGAGTATTACAAGCTGCGCAACAAGCGCAACGAGCTTGCGGCACGCACCCAACTCGCTAAAGCGAAGAAGCAAATGGCGCAAGTCAGCTACAACGGTGTAATCGAGAGCGGCAACGCCTCAAGAGGCTTCCAGCGCATCGAGGAGAAAATCATTCAGCTTGAAGTTGAAGCTGAAATCTCCCGCAAGCCTTATGTTCCGGCTTCCGGCTACGGCGTATCCTCTTCAAGCAGCTACAACCCGGCTGATTCTGCGAAACAAGCCAAGGTTGACGAGCAGCTCCAGAAGCTGAAAGCCAAAATCGGCGGGACTGACAAGTCCGAGTAATTCAAGGGAAGGGGCAGCCGGCAATTCTGAGCAGGAATAGCCGGGCCTGCTGCTGAACATCACACACCTTTTGCACGAATTCAACGCGACATTCCAATATGCTTGGGCCTTCGGAGATCGGACTCCGGAGGCTCTTTTTTTATATAATCCGTGCAAGTAAAGAGGTGGAGGAAGATCGCGCCGTATAGAAGAGTCCGAATGACGGAGGGCCAAAGGGCGCATACTAGCAGTAAAATGGAAGGGAGATGAGTACATGACCCGCAACAACAGCAACAATTCCAAAGCCCAGGATATTCAGGAAAAAGAAAATAAAAACGGAAAGACAGGGGCCGATCCGACCGGAACCCATGACAAGAAATTGAATGGTCCTAATTTTCCTGCTACCTAGGACAGGAGCCTGATAAACAATTCCAATTCCCATTAATTGGGCGGCGGAATGAGTTTGCCCTTTGCTTTCGCCTCCCCCGGCTGTATAATATAAATGGAAATCTAATAATGTCCATGACATTGATCACAGGGGAGTGAACCAATTATGGTGATGTCTTTTGACTCATATATGAGAGACATGGTACAGCCAATGCGTGAGGATCTGACCAGAGTCGGTGTGAAAGAACTGCTGACGCCGGAACAGGTAACAGAGGCGCTGGAGCAATCCAAAGGCACGCTGCTGCTTGTTATTAACTCGGTATGCGGTTGTGCAGCCGGTCAATGCCGTCCTGGTGTTGCCAAGGCTTTGCAGAACGAAACAACGCCGGACCATTTGTATACGGTTTTTGCAGGCCAAGAGAAAGAAGCGACTGCCAAGGCACGTGAGTATCTGGCACCGTATCCGCCTTCGTCGCCGTCTATCGCGCTGTTCAAAGACGGACAACTGGTGCACTTTATTCAACGTCACCAGATTGAAGATCGTTCCGCTGATATGATTGCCGGCGATCTCATTGACGCATTCGATAAATATTGCAAATAAGACAAGCCAATCACGGCTTAATCTTTTGAAGAAGCCCATCTCCCCTTTGTCTTAAAGAGGAGGGGCTTTTTTTTATTTGTGCCAAAAGAAGAAATAGCAAGTGACGGAATCATATCAATTTCCTGTAAATGGTAGCATGGAACTAGTATGTTGAGCATTTTAGACTATAGCCACAGGTAGTACATTTCGTTAAAGTTACGATATAAAGAGAGCGTTTTCATAACGGCGGCAGAAGGAGGTCCTTGTGACTTTCTCATCGCGCTCAAAATGCAGCTTCCGGTACAAAACGCGAGTGGGTGTAAGAGTGAGCTGAATCCAGGCACGCGGGCGCCTTACTGTCCAGATCGGACCGTATTCTTTCTTTAAAGAGAATATATGTCTGATGACATGAAGTGCGGTCGCGGATGGCGGTGTGAAAAACTGCCGGTATGGAGGAGGTGAATGAACTCAATTTGTGCGTCGGTAAGAATTTCAACCTTTTATGAAAGCGTTTTCTTTTGTCGGTTTTATTCCTGT
Source organism: Paenibacillus lutrae (assembly GCF_009757775.1). Classification (GTDB taxonomy): domain Bacteria; phylum Bacillota; class Bacilli; order Paenibacillales; family NBRC-103111; genus Paenibacillus_F; species Paenibacillus_F lutrae. The sequence continues at coordinate 68,643 of NZ_RHLK01000004.1, read as the reverse complement.
AATGAATCTATTATGAGCTGAGTGCTTACACAAAGGTAGGGCGAATCGTGAATTCATGAATCCGTTATTTATAGCTTTACTAGACTAAGTGAGAAAGAAGGGAATATTAATATGCGTTCTAAGAGAGTTAAAGCCGCCCTTGTGGGCTTATTAGCTGTGCTGTGTACGTTTACGCCTCTGCTCGGAGCGGGAGGCAGTCCCGTTCAAGCTGCGGCTGCAGACAGCAGCCAGAAAATCGTCGGGTATTTTACTTCATGGGGAATTTACGGGCGCAATTATAAAGTATCCGATATCGATGCAACGAAATTGACGCACCTCAACTATGCGTTTGCGGATATTTGCTGGGGCGGTCGTCACGGCAATCCGTCACAGGACAGTCCGAACAAGAATACATGGTCTTGTACAGACCCGGCTGTTCCTCTTCAGAACAAGCAGGTTCCTAACGGAACTATCGTGGTGGGCGAGCCCTGGGCGGATGTGAATACCCCTTACGGCAGCTACACCTACGATGAGTGCAATACCAAGGCGCTCTGCGGTAATTTTGCGGCGATGCGCGATCTGAAGAAAAAGAATCCTTCGCTCAAGACACTCATTTCCGTAGGAGGCTGGACTTGGTCCAACCGCTTCTCCGAGACGGCGGCGAGCGCTGCCACGCGCGAGACTTTCGCCAATTCAGCGGTTGAATTCATCCGTGCCTACGGTTTTGACGGAGTGGACCTCGACTGGGAGTATCCGGTGGCCGGCGGTTTGGCGGGCAACACGTACAGTCCTTCGGACAAGCAGAATTATACGCTGCTGCTCCAGAAAGTCCGCGAGAAGCTCGACGCGGCCGGCGCTCAGGATGGCAAGAAGTACCTGCTGACGATTGCTTCCGGCGCGAGCCAGAAGTACGCCGACAACACCCAGCTGGCTGAAATCGCCAAAGTGCTTGATTGGATCAACATCATGACGTATGACTTCCATGGCGGCTGGGAAACCGAGACGAACCACAATGCAGCGCTGTATGTAGATCCGAACGATCCGACGGTCGGCGACAAGCGCAAATATAACACCAACGATGCGGTGCAAATTTATCTGAACGAAGGCGTTCCCGCGAATAAAATCGTACTGGGGCTGGCCTTCTACGGTAAAGGGTGGAAGGGCTGCGCCCCCGGTCCGAACAATGACGGGCAATACCAGAAGTGTACGCCGGGCTGGGACGGCAGCACGCTGCCTACAGGGACATGGGATGACTGGACATCCGGGAACAGCGGAACGTTCGATTACGGCGATCTCGCCGCGAACTATGTAGGCAAGAACGGATACACGCGTTACTGGAACGATACAACCAAGACGCCGTACCTGTTTAACCCGACGAACGGAGTCTTTATCAGCTACGACGATATTCAATCCATTGGAGCCAAGACGGCTTACATCAAAAGCAAGGGTCTTGGCGGCGCCATGTTCTGGGAAACAAGCTCAGACTGCCGCACAAGTCCCAAGTTCTCTTGTACGACCAAGCTGCTGGATAAAGTAGCCAGCGATTTATTGACAGGAGGCCCTGTACAACCGGATACACAGGCTCCTACAGCGGCAACGAACCTCACATCGCCTTCCAAAACAGCAAACAGCGTAGCACTGAGCTGGACGGCTGCCACGGATAATGTTGCGGTAACAGGCTATGAGGTTTCCTACGGCACCAACAAAGTAACGGTGACAGGGACTACTGCCAACATTACAGGCCTTCAGCCGTCGACGGCGTATACATTCGCCGTAAAAGCGAAGGATGCGGCTGGTAATTTGTCTGCCCCGGTATCCGTTACCGTGACAACAAATGCAGGCGGCGCTCAGCCGGACACGCAGGCGCCTTCAGCGGTAACGAATCTGGTTTCCACGGGTAAAACAGCAAACAGTGTCGCGCTCAGCTGGGCAGCCGCTACGGATAACGTAGGAGTCACCGGCTACGAAGTCGCTTACGGCACGAATGTAGTGAACGCTGCCGGCACGAGTACTAACGTAACAGGCCTGCAGCCGAACACGGCCTACACGTTTACCGTAAAGGCCAAAGATGCGGCAGGCAACCTGTCTGCCCCGGCTTCTGTTACCGTTACGACGGACACCGGCACGACTAATCCGGGCCCCGGAGTCGAGTCTACTTTTAAAGTAACAAGCGATTGGGGAACGGGTTACAACTACAGCTTCTCCATCAAAAATACCGGTACAACGGCAATTACCAACTGGAAATTAGAGTTTGACTATGCCGGCGGCGATATCAATGCGATTTGGGATGCTACGATTGTCAGCAAAACCAACAATCATTATGTGATTAAAGGTACCGGATGGAACAGCACGCTTCAACCGGGTGCTACCGTTACTTTCGGCGGCGGCGGGATCGTGAAATCAACGCCTACGAACATTACAGTTACAAGTAACTAAGACGTCAGACTTGAGAGGGTAACCTGAGAAAGCCGCTAAGAAAACCGCTAAAAAAAGTCGCCCCTGACCATACGATGGTTGGGGTGATTTTTTTTGTGGTAATATAGATACAAATCTTTAGGAGTGGAGAAGGAGGATGACAAAATGAGTTTACAGCAAGAGATTATCCAAGAACTCGGCGTTAAACCGGCTATAGATGTACAGGAAGAGATCCGTAAACGGGTAGACTTTCTGAAGGATTATGTGAAAAAGGCGGGGGTTAGCGGTCTTCTGATCGCAATCAGCGGAGGAATTGACAGTGCAGTGGCTGCAGGCCTGTGCAAAAAAGCAACGGATGAACTAACAGTGGAGACGGGCAAAGAATATAAGACAGTCGGGGTTTTCCAGCCTTATGGCAAGCAGGAGGACATCCATGACAGCTACGCGACAGCGGATGCGTTCGATCTGAAATACCGGATGGAAACGAACATTGAGGAATCCGTTAACGAAGTAGCGCTTGAGGTGGAGTACGGGCTGAAAGGAATCGGCGATTCCCGTCATATGACCAAAGAAGGCAAGGGTAATGTAAAAGCAAGAATGCGGATGGTTGTGCAGTATGCCATTGCGTTTGAAATGAACCTTCTTGTCGTAGGAACCGATCACGCCTCGGAGGCGATTACCGGTTTCTTCACGAAGTGGGGAGACGGAGCCGTGGATATTACGCCGCTCAGCTCACTTAACAAACGGCAGGTCCGCGCTGTAGCGGCCGGCCTCGGTGTGCCGGACAGCATCGTTAATAAAGCTCCGACCGCAGGATTATGGGAAGGGCAGACCGATGAGAAAGAGCTGGGGATCAGTTACGAAGATAACAGCGATTATCTCGAGGGCAAACAAATCGATCCTGCTGTGGCGGACAAGCTGGAGAAACACTACCAGAAGACGCATCACAAGCGCAGAGGGATTCCTGGGATCTAAGAAAAAATAGCGGAGGAGCCCCGGGCTCTTCCTTTTTTTGGTTTTATAATTGGAAGCCCGCCCAGTGCCGATGCGCCGGTATTAAGTCAGCTTCTTGACCAGACGGGAACTATCGTAAGGGGAGGAGGAACACAGTATGATCAAGGGAGTCGGAATGGATCTTGTTGAGATCGGGCGGATTGCGGATATAATCAAAGAACCGTCGGGCGGCCGGTTTCTCCGGCGGATTCTGACGGAGGAAGAGAGGGATTTAGCGGATCGGCGCCAAGGCAGGCTGAAGGAGTTCGCCGCCGGGCGGTTTGCCGCTAAAGAAGCTGTGGTCAAAGCATTGGGCTGCGGCATCGGTAAGCAGGTCGGCTTTCAGGACATAAGCATCGTGCCGGATGAGCTCGGCAAGCCTCACTGCCGGATTTCGGCAGCGGCAAGAGACAGACTCGGCCTGCACCCGGAGCTTCTTATCCATATCAGCATCACCCACACCGGATCTCTTGCGGCCGCTTATGCGGTAGCGGAGCAGCCGGATCACCAGTGCTAGGGCGATTGCATACCACGAGTTATAGCGGAAAACAGCATTATGCAATGTACGGTAATAACCGGGGCTTGATACCGCTCATCTTTCTTCGGAATGCCAGGAAATATCCGGAATCAAAAAGTCAAAAATAAACCGCCAGTCCAGTGGATGAAATGACCCCAATTGTTAGAATGTGTCTGACAATTGGGGTCACTTCAGGACCGGCGGTTTATTGAATGTAAGGCTGAAGGGATGCAGGTGAATATAGAGTAAAGCACAGGTGTCTGTTAGGGCAGCGCACGCTCAGGAGACTATTCGGCAGATACGCGGGACTGTGTACGTGACAGCGACCAGGCGCATACCAGCAGGCTCAAGCCGCTCATGCCTTGAAGAATGACGCCCGAGTAGCCGAGATACCAGAGTGCAATGATGACGGTAAGGGTGAAGAGCCATAAGCCCAGCCAGAAAAGGCGTTTGTCGATAGCGGTACCCAGAAGCACATACACAACCGATAACAGGAACGACCTCAACAGAGGGGTAAAAAAAGGTCCGACAGCCTGTACATATTCAAGTGCCGCGACCGCTCCGATCAGCATGGCAGCCGGGAAAGCAAGCATGATGATGGTGATGGAACCGCCCCGTGCCGCATTCGTCCTGCGTGTTACACGCAGCCAAAGCAGAATACTTATCAGCACGGCCCCTATAAATAATGCCTGTGCCAGCCAGCGCAGATCAATCCATACTTCAAAAAATTCAACAGCAGCCGCTCCAATTCCATGTATGCCCCAAAGCGCCAGAAAAGGCGTCAGCCAGCGCAGACCAGAGTGGGCTCCTGCCGGCAGGCCTGCCCCAAGACGGGCTTCATTCATTAGCGTGTGCCTCCGTTTCCGTACCAATAGTCCGTTAATGCGATTACGACAAGAATAACCAATTACAGCGGTAAAAACAAGCTGGACTCCCGGCTGTTCCATCTCTGTGTTGTTTGTTTTATAATAGAGGTTTGAGAAATGCCGGAGAGGAGAACTGTTACGAATGTCTAAACGACAACAGCCTGAAAGCGGCAGCGAACATCCGTTAGAGGAAAAACCGGTCGGAGCGGTGAAGCGGACCAAGGCTGCCGGCTCCAAAGCAAGCAGAGTTTTCACTGAATATCCTGCGGAGCAAAAGCAATTTTTCTCCACCCATTTATTGGCGTGGTATTTGATACATCGGCGTGATCTTCCCTGGAGACGAAGCCGGAATCCTTACCATATCTGGATCTCAGAAGTCATGCTGCAGCAGACGCGTGTAGATACGGTTATTCCCTATTTTCACAAGTTTACGGAGCTGTTCCCTACGGTAGAGGCGCTTGCTACGGCACCGGAAGATGAAGTGCTGAAGGCTTGGGAAGGACTCGGGTATTATTCACGGGCCCGGAACCTTCAACAGGCTGTCCGCGAAGTTCATGAACAGTACGGCGGGACGGTTCCCGACAGCAAGGAAGAGTTTTCTTCACTCCGCGGCGTGGGGCCTTATACCTCAGGCGCTGTGCTGAGCATCGCGTATAACAAACCGGAGCCGGCCGTAGACGGCAATGTGATGCGTGTATTGTCGAGATATTTCTTGATCGAAGATGATATTGCCAAACCTGCTGCGAGGATCGGCATGGAGAAGCTGGCCCGTGATCTTATCCCCGAGGGTGCGGCAGGAGATTTCAACCAGGCACTCATGGAGCTTGGCGCGATGGTCTGCACCCCGCGGTCGCCGCAGTGCCTGACTTGTCCCGTCATGGATCAATGCGCGGGCAGGCTGGCCGGCAGGGAAGAGACGCTGCCGGTGAAGACCAAAGCGAAGCCGCCTATGCCGGAGCGGCGGCTTGTAGCTCTCATCGAGGGCGAGGGCGAGAACGCGGGGCGGATTCTTATCCGCCAGCGCCCGCAGGAAGGCCTCCTCGCCCGGATGTGGGAGCTGCCGCATGTCGTGCTGGGACCATCTGCGGGTGGTCCAGACGCGCCTATGGCAGCGGTGTCCCCCGGCACCGCGGAGCCGGGGGCGGACGAAGCGGCGGCACAGTCAGCCGCCGGAGATGCGGGCACCGTCCTGGCGGCGCCCGGGGACCCTGGCGATGCCGCCGCGGGGGGCATCGCACCGGCTTCCGCGGCCAGGCGGGGCCGCCGCGGGGCCGCGGGTTCCGCAGACAGCCCCGCCTGGGGCGGTGATGCGCGGAACATGGCGCTGCTGCAGTCCGCGCTCGCGGATGAGGAGCACGTGGACGTGCTGCCTCAGGAATGGATCGCGGACACGAACCACACCTTCAGTCACCTGTACTGGGACATGAAGGTGTACCGCTGCCGTCTGGGCGGCTCAGCCGGCGCGCCGGCGGGCCAACTCCCGTACCGGTACCGCTGGATGGCACCGGAGGAGATGGAACGCTACGCGTTCCCGAACGTGTTCCTGCGCGTGCTGAAGATGTACGAGGAGGAACACGGACCCAGCCGGCCGTAAAAGCGGACAAGCCGGATGCTTGAGCCTAAGCGGCTGAGAGCAGACATAGAGCCGGCTGTAACGGGTTGGTTAACTCCGTGAATAATTATGTTCCATGTTCATTATAAGAATATGATTTAAAGTAAGATTCGTTTCATTCAATGGGTGGGCCTGCCTCGACTAGATTGATGTGATGAAGAAGCTTGCATGGCAGGCAATCGCGGATATCCTAAAGAGGCGGGCCCTTTGTGCAGCCGGACGATTAGCAGCCTCGACTTAGTGAGAGCAGCGGCGGCAAATAACCGCAAACGATTCCGAATGACTCCAAATGACTCCAAATGACTCCAAATGACTCCAAATGACTCCAAATGACTCCAAATGACTCCAAATGACTCCAAACGACTCCAAACGACTCCAAACGACTCCAAACGACTCCAAACGACTCCAAATAAATGCTCGATTAAACTAAATGGCACCAAATAAAACTAAAGGAACTTAAATGAAACTAACCAATCCCTAACCAAACCTAAAAACTCGAAACGACCCGAAACGACCCGAAACGACACCAAATGACCATAAATGACCATAAATGACCCTAAATGACCCTAAATGACCCTAAATGACCCTAAATGACCCTAAATGACCCTAAATGACCCTAAATGACCTTAAACCCCTTAAACCCCAAAAATCCCAAAATCCCAAATCACCCTAAATGTTTCCAAATATCACAAATAATACAACGTCAATAATAACCATGCCCCCACGTGCCGTTACATCACACAAAAAAAGCACTCTCCTATGTCCGGAGGACATAGGAGAGTGCCGGTGTATCCCGTTAAGCTGAAATTACTTCTTAGCAGCTTCGTAACGCGTATTAACAGCATCCCAGTTAACAACATTCCAGAAAGCGGCGATGTAGCCCGGACGCTTGTTCTGGTAGTTCAGGTAGTAAGCATGCTCCCATACGTCCAGGCCAAGAAGCGGCGTGTCGCCTTCGAAGAGCGGGCTGTCCTGGTTAGGCAGGCTGTATACTTTCAGTTGGCCGTCTTTGCCCAGTGCAAGCCATGCCCAGCCGCTGCCGAAACGAGTTGTTGCAGCTTTAGCAAAGTCTTCTTTGAATTTATCAAAACCGCCCAGCTCGCTATCGATAGCTTGCGCCAGGGAACCTGTAGGAGCTCCGCCTGCGTTCGGGCCGATTGTTTCCCAGAACAGGGAGTGGTTTGCATGGCCGCCGCCGTTGTTGCGAACTGCGGTACGGATGCTTTCAGGAAGGCTGTTCAGATCGCTGATCAGATCCTCCAGGGATTTGCTTTGCAGTTCTGCATGTCCTTCAAGAGCCGCGTTAAGGTTAGTCACGTATGTGTTGTGGTGACGGTCATGGTGAATCTCCATCGTAGTTGCATCGATGTGAGGTTCCAGAGCGTTATTCGGATAAGGTAGAGCAGGTAGTTGATGTGCCATGATTTTAATTACCTCCTAATGTGATGAGTGATCACTATTACCATTCCATTTTATTATAAGGCTAATTTTGATAGTAAAGCAACATTTATGTATCATAAGTCGGCCGGCCTTTTTCTTTACGCCGTTCTATCTCCTGAATCACTTGGGCATGTATAGCCGAACCCTGCGCGTTCATCCAAGGCGACAGCTCGCTCATGACGGCATGGTGGTAGGCAAGTTCCTCTTCATTCCAGTCAGCAGCTTCTATTGAGCTCAGCTCATGCAGTTGTCTGCGTTCATGACCTCCGGACATAACTTTTCACCTCCGGTATATAGGATTAACCGCTTGTCCGGCTTCTTATCCCGGCGAAAGCCCATTTTAGGGAAATTCTTAAATCTTCCTGCTGATATTGGGTGAAGTGGAGTGCCACACTATATGTAAGCGTTTAATTTATCCTTGCTCGCTAAAGAAAACCATTGACACTCTCCCTGAAAGCGTTTATCTTAAATTTATGAAAGTTAAACCCTTTTAACTTTTGAATGTGAGGCGTAAGGAGATTAACTTGAAGATGCATCTTTGCACCTTTTCCTTGTTTATAAAAAGGCGTTTATAGCATGATACCTGATTTGGTTCCCATGAAATGAACGCCTATTGTTTTAATTAAAAGTTAAAGCGTTTTTACTTTCATGAGATCAAGAATGCTGGCCGGATAATTCATGCCCGGGCTCCAAAAGCACATCAACGAGATTTTGGCGAAAGGGCAGAAAAAATAACAGGGTCGGACTCTTAACCAGCCCTGTTGAACAGAAATTCGACATTGGGAGTTCGATTGGATGAAAATCAGTATTTTTGACGTTGCGAAGAAGGCCGGTGTGTCGGTTGTTACGGTATCCCGGGTTCTCAACGATTTCCCATCCGTCAGAGAAAAGAACCGGCAGAAAGTGCTCCAGGCTATTAAGGAGCTGGACTATCGGCCAAATTCAGCTGCGCGGAGTCTTGCTATGGGGAAGACGGGCGTAATCGGGCTGACGCTTACGACGCTGCAAGACACGCTGTTTGATGGAATTATCAAAAGTGTGAATGATGCTCTGAAGGAACACGGATACTTTTTGGCTCTGTCTATTGAGCCTGAGACAGCGGAAACTGCCAAAGGAGAGAGCAGCAATTTCCTGTATCAGGAAGATCGGGTGGACGGCATTATTCTTCTGTCCCCCCTCAATGAAGAGCGTGATGTGCTGGAGCTCAAAAGAAAGAAAATCCCTTTCGTCCTGGTGGATAACCAACTGGAAGATACAGGCGCCTCGGTTGTTAATGTCGATAATTATATGGGAGGGCTGACAGCAACCCGACATTTGCTTGGCCTGGGCCACACGCGAATTGCGCATGTCTGCGGCCCCGCCCTGTACCGGAGCGCTAAAGAACGCAAACGGGGCTATATGGATGCCATGGCGGAAGCCGGACTTGCGCCCTATCTGATGGTCGATTCTGATTTTAACATCCGGGACGGCTACGAAATTGCCAAGAGCTGGCTTGCCGGAGGAGAGTGTCCTACGGCGGTTTTCGCAGCGGACGACTTCATCGCGCTTGGCATTGTGGAGGCTTTCCGCGATGCGGGCCGCCACGTTCCGCAGGAGCTGTCTGTCATCGGCTACGATGATCAGGCTTTTTCTGCGGATATACATCCCCGGCTGACGACGATCCGGCAGCCGACAGAAGGGATGGCTCAGGAAGCGGTCAAACTTCTCCTGAGAATTAAGAGCGGAGCCCAGAGGCGCAACGCGTCCATTAAGCTGGAACCGGAATTAATCGTTCGTGAATCTACCGCCGTCTGCCGGACGTAAGTGTAGGAAAGATGGAATATATTGCACGAAACAGGAGAGGGAGAGCCGTGAACTATTACTTGGGAATGGACGCCGGAGGAACCAAAACTTACGCCGTCATTGCCGACGAGTCGGGGAATGTCGTCGGAACAGGCAGGAGCGGAATGGGGAATCATCAGATTAACCATGCTGCTGCTGTACACAGCATCAACGCAGCGGTTGAGGAAGCACTTCAGCAGGCAGGATTAACCAAGCCGGATATCACCTTTGCTTTCTTCGGCTTGGCAGGCGCAGACCGGGAGACGGATTTCCGCATTCTGCGGGAAATTCTGCAGAAGGTGGAATTTAAGAACTGGGATCTGGCGTGCGATACGATTGTCGCCATGCGTGCCGGCACGACGAGACAATCGGGCGTCGTGGTCATTTCGGGAACAGGCGTGAACTGTTCCGGGATGAATGAGCGGGGAGAAGCGTATCAATGCGGCGGCTTCTCTTATGATTTTGGCGATTTCGGAGGCGGCAGCGGGCTTTCCATCGAAGCTTTCCGCACGGTGATCCGTGCCTGGGACGGACGTGAGGAAGAGACGCTGCTGACCGGACTTGTGCTTAAGCAGCTTGGCTACGGGTCCGTTGAGGATATGTTCAATGATTTCCTGGATCATGAGAAGAGAATTCCGAACAACTTGACGAAGCTTCTGTTCGAAGCGGCTTCGCAAGGCGATGCGGCTGCCCTCCGCATTCTCCGCAGGCAAGGGGAGGAGCTCGGCTTGTCGATCGGAGCCGTCATTAAGCGGCTGGGCATGTCGGAAGCCGAGTTCGATGTCGTACTGGCGGGGAGCGTACTGATGCGCGGCGACGGAGACTATGTGGAGAAGTACATTGAAGAAGCAGCCAAGAAGGCGGCGCCCCGCAGCAAGATCCGGAGACTGGAAGCGGAGCCTGTTGTCGGTTCTGTGCTGCTGGCGATGCAGCGCGGTGGAATGACGGTGAGCGAAGAAGTAAGCGAGCGTCTCAAGCAGCTTAAGATGTAACTGGAAACGCTGAGAACCTTTTCAGCGCTTGGCAGGCACGATAGGAAGGCAGGATCAGTATCCTGCAAGGATCTGAAAGATAAGGTTGCTCTAAATCAAGGGCAGCAAAAACAAGCAGTTCGTCCGTCCTAAGAGAGGCAAACTAAATCGGGGAGTGAGAGAAATGGAAAAAGGCTTGAAAATTGTTGTTATTGGCGGGGGTTCATCTTATACACCGGAAATCGTGGAAGGGTTTATCAATAACTATGACAGGCTTCCGGTCCGTGAAATCTGGCTGGTAGATATTCCGCAAGGAAAATGGAAGCTGGACATTGTCGGCAATCTTGCGAAGAGAATGGTCGAGAAGTCGGGTCTGCCGATTCAGGTGAATTTGACTCTGGACCGCCGGGAAGCTCTTCCCGGAGCGGATTTTGTCTCCACGCAAATGCGTGTCGGTATGCTGGAAGCACGTTCATGGGATGAGTCGATTCCACTGAAATACGGCATTATCGGCCAGGAAACTACCGGTCCGGGAGGCATGATGAAAGCCTTCCGTACGATCCCGGTCCTTCTGGATATTTGCCGGGACATGGAAGAGCTCTGTCCGGATGCATGGCTGCTTAACTTCACGAACCCGGCCGGTATGGTAACGGAAGCACTCTCTAAATACAGCAAAATCAAATCGATCGGCTTGTGCAATGCACCTATCGGTATGCACAAATGGCTGATGAAAGAATATGATGCTCCTGCATCCAGCATTTATATGGAATTCGTGGGCCTGAACCACCTGCACTGGATTACTCAGATCACGGTAAACGGTGAATCCAAGCTGGAAGAGCTGCTGGGAAGCGGCAGCGGATATTCCGCGAAGAACGTACCGCAGCTGGAATGGAACAAAAGCTTCATCAGCGGGCTGGGAGGAGTACCTTCTTACTACTTGAAATATTTCTATCTGAGAGATGAAATGCTCAAAGAACTGCAGGAAGCTTCCAAGAAAGACGGAACCCGTGCAGAGGTAGTGAAGCGCGTAGAGGAAGAACTGTTCGAATTATACAAGGACCCTGAGTTAACCGAGAAACCGAAGCAGCTGGAAAAGCGCGGGGGCGCTTACTATTCGGAGGCGGCAGTTAATCTTATGTGTTCCCTGTACAACGACACACGCGACATCCAGACGCTGAATGTACCGAATAACGGCGCGCTGGATTTCCTTCCCGGCGATGCTTGTATCGAGGTTAACTGTATTGTGACTAAGCAGGGGCCGATTCCGGTTACCGTCAAAAAAGTTCCAGAGTCGATTAAAGGTCTGATCTGTGCAGTCAAAACGTACGAAGTGCTCGCGATTGAAGCTGCAATTACAGGCGACCGCAGCATCGCGCTGCAGGCGCTTGCCCACCATCCTCTTATTTCTTCGGTTAACGATGCCGAGAAGATGCTCGAAGAAATGCTGGAGCAGAACAAGGCGTATCTTCCAAGATTTTTTGCAGTCGAGTAGGGTTGTACTGCCGTATAGGCGGTTTGTATGCAATCATTCTTTTTGAAAATATGCTAGGCCGGTGAAAGAGCCTGCCTTTGTTGATAAAAATCCCTTGAAGTAGACGGTGTGATGTAACCCGCGCGTCTTACTTCAGGGGATTTTTTTTCCGTGAAAGAAGACAAACAGCCTCAACCCGGCAGAATACCGGACTGGGGCTGGGTCTTAAAAGTTATTTTATTGAAAAGGACGGTCCGTTTTGCCGGAGAAGTTCCGTGCACACTGGGTTTGCCAGTCCTCGGTTAACTTGATTGATGAGTCGTTAACGCGTTCGTGATGGATCCGGATCAGGAGCAGCCGGGTCCCAGCATTCAATATTGTCGAGTCCCGGAACATGGTCTTTCGTAAACACGGGATCTTTGCCCGCTTTTCTCTGTTTGATGTAATCCTGTAAGACAGAGAAAGCGATTTTTGACAGCAGGGTAATCGCGATCAGGTTGACCACAACCATGAGACCCATAAACAAATCGGCCAAATCCCATACCAATTGAACTTGGGCGATAGAGCCGAAAATAACCATGGCCATAACCGCAATCCGGTAAAGCTGGACCCAGATTTTATTGGAATTCAGGAATTCAATGTTGGTTTCACCGTAATAATAATTGCCCAGCAGCGTGCTGAACGCAAATAAGAATACCATGATGGCCAGAAAACCCGAAGCCCATGAACCCATATGAACGCTTAATGCCGCTTGTGTCAGTTCGATGCCGTTAAGACTCGGATCGGTATAGGACCCGGAAAGCAGGACGATAAACGCGGTGCTGGTGCAAATAACCAGTGTGTCGAACAGGACACCCAGAGATTGGATCAGCCCTTGCTTGGCCGGATGGGAGGTGGTTGCCGTTGCTGCGGCATTCGGCGCGCTTCCCATACCCGCTTCATTGGAGAAGAGGCCGCGTTTCACGCCCTGCATAAGCGCCGCCCCGAGCGAACCGCCCGCGACCTGCTCGAAGCCGAACGCGCTCTTCACGATCAGAGCCAGTACGGCAGGCATTTCCGTGATGTTCATCAGTACGATGACCAAGGCTACGCCGATATAAACGGCGGCAAGCACGACAACGATGTATTCGGACATCTTGGCAATGCGTTTGACACCGCCGAATATAATCGCCGCCAATATAACCGTCATAATGATTCCGACCGTCAGGCGGTCGGTCCCGAATGAGTTCTCGAAAGCGATGGTAATGGTGTTGGACTGGACGGCATTAAATACAAGCCCGAACGAAATCGTAATCAGGACGGCGAATAGAGCGCCCATCCAGCGCTTCTTGAGCCCGGTCTGCATATAGTAGGCCGGTCCTCCGCGGAAGCCGTTCTTATCCCGGATTTTATAGACCTGGGCCAGCGTGCTTTCCACAAAGCTTGAAGCCGAGCCGATTATGGCGATGACCCACATCCAGAATACGGCACCGGGGCCCCCCAGAGCTACGGCGATGGCTACGCCTGTAATATTCCCTGTCCCGACACGGGCGGCCATACTGATACAGAACGCCTGGAAGGGTGAAATATCGTCACGGGAGCCGCCTTTGGACTCGAACAAGACCCGAAACATATCCCGGAGCATACGGAACTGCATAAACTTCGATCGATAAGTAAAATAAAGACCGACAGTGATGAGGAGAACGATCAGAAGCTTGGACCACAGAAAATTGTTCAGGGAATCAATTATTGTTTGCAATAAATCAATCATGCAGCACCTCTCTTGTTGTATATTTTTGTGCCCGGTTTTGCATATTCTAAACAAAAACTTTTTAAGTATAACAAGTTTTTGCGCGATGAGGTAGGACCTTGTTACCTGTTTCATAAATTGGTAACCGGATGAGGAGGAAGCGGGTTGCTGTTTTGTATTTGGACAACGGCAGCGAGATGAGGCTAACTTGTGTTTATCCTTACGCAGGGGGAGCGGAATTAATGGAGGCTTATAGACACAGGAAGCGAGACTCACTTCCTGGTAAAATTAGTTCTTTTTAGGCGGTTAAAAGGAATAATGCAAATGTAACCGCTTAATTTAAAGCGGTTACATTAAATTTGTTAAGAAAACTACAGTTTTTTTAAAAAAAGAGAGGATTTTCGGCGTTTTTTGTCGTAAGATTATCCTTACAAATTGATTTGTGGGAGTGGACCTCATGCGTGTTCGTTCTTTTCGATTGTCTGATTACAGCCTCATCTCGGGTTTGCTTCAAGAAGCACTCAGTGAACTTTGTTACAAAGAAACCATGCAGGCTTTTGCTAAACAGCTGTCATGGGATGGCGAATTAGTTTTGGTTGCGGAGGATCAGGGAGAACTGGTTGGCATGGTGATTGGTACTATTGATGATAACAAAGGGTACTATTACCGGCTCGCCGTCGCACCCGGACACCGCCGTAAAGGAATCGGCAAGGCGTTAATTGAAGGAATGAAACAGCGTTTTATTCAGCGGAAGGTCAATCGTATTCTCGTGACAGTCGATCACCACAATGAAATGGTGCTTCCTGTTTATGAGTCAGTAGGCTACAGCCCGTCTGATTTTACACGCAGCGCAAATCGGCTTAGCATTGTAAAGAAAGCGAGCATGTAGGGATCAATTATTGTATAATGAAGGCATATCTTTTTGTCGAAGCGGACAAGCTCCGTTCCCGGGAGGAAGATATGCCTTTGTTGTTTGGCAGGGTGTATGCAGGCTCCGGACGGAGCTTTTTTCATCGCCAAAATAAGGTTAAGGCAATGAATCTTTAGGATGCCGGACTGTTTCCTGGCCGCTTCCTTTACCGGATCATCAGTTAGTGGAACCAATGATAAATGACCATGAAGGTTTAACGGATATAATGACTGCCTGTCTATTCATGATTGCAGGATCATAAGCGTGTACGTTCCAATGCCGGAATGAGCGGGATTAATATAGAGGGGCAGAGTTGAATGGATTCTTTTACGCATCGCATAATTAAAAGCTTCAAGCATGACGGCCATCTGCACAGGATGTGGCTGGAGAACTGGAAAGTTCCGGAGGAAGAGCTTCTGCCCGAGCACAAGCGTGAGGCCATGATCGTACTGATTAACAATCAGACGAAGATTCAGGAATCAGACGGAAAAGAATGGACAAGCCGGATTCCGGGTGTCTCTTTTTTTATTCCGGGAGAATGGTACAACATCGTGGCTTTGCTCGAAGAGGGGGGAGTGCGATATTACTGCAACGTCGCTTCTCCGGTCTATCAGGCCGGTCATGTACTGACATATATTGATTATGATCTGGATGTGATTCGGATGCCTGCGGGCGATGTCCATATCGTGGACCAGGAAGAATATGAACATCACAAGCACCTGTACCGTTACCCGTCGCTGGTAGAAACGAAGGTCAAAGCAGGACTGGACTCCTTGCTGAAGCGGATCGAGAGATCGGACGCTCCTTTTCATGACGAGAGTGTGAGAAGGTATTATCAGTTATGGAAGGACCGTGGAACGGAGGTCTGATGTGTCGCATTCCGGGCAGACTACTAGGAAGACCGCTGCATCTGCAGATTCTGGGCAAGCGCGCGTGAGGAGCCGGAAAGAACTGCGGCATGCAGCCGGGACCGTTCTGCTGATTATATTGGCGGTTCTGGTTATTCAGCGCTGGGGATTCAACATTTCAATGGTACGGGGAACGTCTATGCAGCCGACACTGCAGCCGGGACAGTGGTTGTTCGTTAATAAAACAGTGCCCTGGATGGGTGAATTCGGGCGAGGAGATATGGTGATCTTGAAAGAACCCGCTTCCGTGAACGGGGGTCAGCATCCTTATCTGGTCAAAAGGATCGTTGCCACTGCCGGGCAGCGTGTTGAAATTGCGGACGGACGCCTGTATATCGACGGCGAGGAAGCGGTAGAGCCTTATTCGGATGCGCGAATCGAAGATGGCGATTTCGGCCCTCTTGTGGTAGCGAAAGGAACCTTGTTCGTTATGGGGGACAACCGCCGCCGTGAAGGCAGCCTGGACAGCCGCTTTTTCGGCTCCGTACCCGAGGAAGGGCTGATCGGTCGCGCGGAGTGGATCGTCTGGCCGCCGTCCAGTATGAGCGGGTTATAACCCGGAAGTAATGCTAGAGGCAAAGGAGGAATTGTGATGCGCTTGTCCGTGACATCAGCATCCGCCAAGGAATGGCTTCTTTTGAAGCAGGAGCTGATTGAAGCGGCGCCGTCGATGGGAATCGACAAGATTGGTTTCGCCTCGGCGGAGCCTTTTCATGAATTGAAAGACATCCTGTTAAGACATAGGGAAAAAGGCTACGAATCGGGCTTCGAGGAGCCGGACATTGATAAGCGTGTGCATCCCGAGCTTAGTCTGGCGGAGCCGAAGTCTATTCTCGCGATTGCGGTTGCTTATCCCTCCAAGCTGAGCAATCCCCCGCGCTCGGAGAAGGGCGCGTACCGGGGGATGTTATCGCGCTCGGCATGGGGGCAGGATTACCATCATGTGCTGAGGGAGCGGCTGAAGAAACTAGCCGGTTTCCTGGAGGAGCGGGTGGAGGGTCTGCGTTTCGAAGATATGGTCGATACCGGCGCCCTCGTGGACCGCGCCGTTGCAGAACGTGCAGGCATCGGCTGGGTCGGCAAGAACTGCGCCGTCATCACGCCGGAGTGGGGCTCCTGGGTCTATCTCGGCGAGCTGCTTACAAATGTACCGTTTCCCGCCGATACATCTATTATGGATCAGTGCGGGGATTGCACGATTTGTATAGATGCCTGTCCGACCGGAGCTCTAGTCGGACCCGGACAGCTCAACGCGGGACGTTGTATCTCCTTTCTAACGCAAACGAAAGGGCACATGCCCGATGAA
The DNA here is from genome assembly GCF_009757775.1 of Paenibacillus lutrae. Lineage (GTDB taxonomy): Bacteria > Bacillota > Bacilli > Paenibacillales > NBRC-103111 > Paenibacillus_F > Paenibacillus_F lutrae. The sequence continues at coordinate 51,705 of NZ_RHLK01000004.1, read as the reverse complement.
TTTAAAGATAAAATCGGCAACCGGCTGTATGGCTGTGATACCTGCCAAGTCGTCTGCCCGATTAACAAGGGCAAGAACTGGACGCATCATGCGGAGCTGCAGCCGGATCATGAAATCGTCAAGCCGCTGCTTATTCCGCTTCTTACGATGGGCAACCGCGACTTCAAGGAGAGGTTCGGCCAGAGCTCGGCGGCGTGGCGGGGCCGCAAACCGATCCAGCGCAATGCCGTGCTTGCGCTTGGGAACTTCAAGGACCGCTCCGCCGTGCCTGTTCTCCGCTCGCTGCTGAGAGAAGACCCCCGGCCTGAGCTGCGGGGGACGGCGGCATGGGCGCTCGGTAAGATCGGCGGGGATGCCGCAGCCGAAGCGGTCGCCGAAGCGATGCGGCATGAGCGGGACGACATTGTGTCGGAAGAGCTGCTTAAGGCAGCGAGCAAGCTGGGTCTGCTCCGTGAACCGGAACGTGACGGCAGTCTGCCCGGCGCTTCCCGGAATAGTCCTGAACCGGCAGCCGGTTTGCCGCAGGCGGAAGGGGAAGGGAAAGAGAATGGAAATCATGAAGGACGGCCATGACTCTGCGTTTATTGATTATGATGTGATGGAGGAGTCCCCGGCAGGCCCGCTGCTGCTTGCCGCTACGGACCGGGGACTGTGCACCGTGGCGTTTGGAGGGCTTCCTGACGCGCTGGAGAAGCTGCAGCGGTGGAAGGGGAACTGGATGCCCCAAGCGGGCTTGCGCCGCAACCCAGGCCGTCTGCGCACGGTTGCCGTGCAGCTGGACGAATACTTTATCGGCCGGCGCAAAGAATTCGACCTGCCGATTGATCTGCGCGGGACCGAGTTCCAGCGCCGTGTATGGACGGCGCTTCTGAAAGTCCCTTATGGGGATACGGCTTCCTATAAGGATATCGCCGAATCCATAGGGGCGCCCAAAGCAGTGCGGGCAGTGGGCGGTGCCAATAACCGCAATCCCGTTCCCATTCTAGTTCCATGCCACCGGATCATCGGCGCCTCGGGACAACTTGTCGGATACGCCGGCGGGCTGAATATCAAGACGACTCTCCTGCAGCTGGAAATCAGTGCAGAGACCAGTTAACCTTACAACGAAGAAGCGGGAGTGGAAGGCATGAAGTATGTTCCCATCGATTCCATAGAAACAGGACAATATCTGGGTAAAACCATTTTCTCAGGAAACGGGGCTGTTCTTCTTGCAGAAGGTGTGCAGCTGACAGTATATATGATCACCACTTTGCGGAGAATCGGAGTGACGATGCTCTACATTCAAGATCCGCTTACGGAAGATATCGAGCTGCCGGAAGTCGTCAGTGATGAAACGAAGCGTATTGTAATGAAAAAGATGCAGGACACGCTCAGTACGATCCGCTCGGGCAAAGACTTCGATTCGCGTTCCCTGAGTATCAGTATCGACACGCTCCTTAACGAAATTATGAAGAACAGCGATGTTCTTATCCAGCTGACGGATATTCGTACCAAGGACAACGACATGTATCTGCATGCGCTGAATGTATGTACGATTTCTACACTGATCGGGATTAACATGGGCCTCAATCAGCTCCAGCTGAAAGAGCTTGCAACAGGAGCGCTTCTTCACGACATCGGTAAAATGGATGCGATTACAGACGACAAGTCGCCGGATGAACGGCTGCATCATACATGGCGAGGGTTTGAACTGCTGAAGCACAAGCGAGAATACAGTCTGCTGATCGCACACGTGGCTTTTCAGCATCACGAGACGCCGGACGGCTTAGGTCAGCCCAGAAGGCTGCTGGTCGACCAGATTCATCTCTACGCCCGCATCGTATCCGTTGCGAATACGTACGACAATTTGCTCCGCAGCGATGAATTAAAGACGGGAATGCTGCCTCATGTAGCCATTGAGCACATGATGGCGCTGGCCGGGACCAAGCTTGACCGCGAAGTGCTCATCCAATTCCTGCGGACGGTATCCATCTATTCGACGGGCACTTCCGTCCGCTTGTCCTCGCGTGAGACGGGCGTCGTGGTCGGCCAGCACAGAGGACTGCCGGGCCGTCCGATCGTCCGGATCGTGAAGCAGGAGGGCGGCAGTGACCTGGAGGTCAAAGAAGTGGATCTGGCCCAGCATACCACTATTTTTATCGAACACGTGCTCGGGTAAAGAGCTTGGATTTTCTCGCTTAATAATGCTATTATAAATGGGATTACAATCTTTGGATGCAGGGGGAAAGCAAGATGTGGGACATTATCATTCCGATCTTAACTTTGATTGTCGGGTTAGTCGGAGGATTTTTCATCGGGGTATACTATCTCCGCAGACAGCTCGAGTCGATGCAGAATAATCCCGAAATGATTCAGAAGATGGCCAAGCAAATGGGTTATAACATGAACAAGCAGCAGATGACTAAGGTGCAATCGATGATGAAGAACCAGAACATGTCGCCGAAGAAGCCTAAAGCCAAAACAAAGTCCAAATAAGATGCCCTGAAAGCGGCTGCCGGATTCCCGGCATCGGCTTTTCGGCGTATGTCACATTAGAACAGACCAGTATTATCCAGAGGTGGTTGGCTTATGCCCAGCAACAAAGACAAAATTCTCGCTGCTGCCATGGAACTTTTTCACGAGCAAGGCTTTCAGGCTACCGGTCTGGAGGAGATTCTCTCGCATTGCGGCGTATGCAAAAGTAATTTTTATTACCACTTCAAAAGTAAAGAAGAGCTTGGGCGGCAGGTAATCCAGCAGAAGATTGCACTTATGAATGAGCAGATATTCGGTCCGTCGCTGGATAATAAGGCATTGTCTCCGAAAGAAAGAATCAGCCGGTTGTTCCGGCTTATGCAGGCGGTTGCCGAGGAGCATGATTGCCGCAGAGGCTGCTATATCGGGAATTTGGCAATTGAGCTGGGCGGCCGCTACGAAGCTTTGCGCGGAATGATCAGCGATTTTCTGGAGGAAGTGCAGCAGAGGATAGAGGCTTGTCTGCTGGAAGGGACGGCTGATCAAGATATTAATCTTCATGGTATGAAGGCGGAAGAAACCGCCGCGGCTCTGACGGCTCTGCTGCAGGGAGGGATGCTGCTCAGCAAAGCTCACCGCAGCAGCATGGCTCTGCAGTACAGCGGAAGACTCGTCGAACATATCGTGGGGAACGGATGGGAAGGAGACCAACATGCCGGCTAAGGAATACAAAAACAAAAATGTCGCGGATAACCGCGAACAGATTGAAGGGCACATTCGTGAAATTCTGCGTCTAATCGGAGAAGATCCACAGCGTGAAGGACTTCTCGATACGCCTGCCCGGGTTACCCGGATGTATGAGGAGATTTTCGCAGGCTATGATGCGGATGTGCATGATGTGCTGGGCGTTAGTTTTGATGAACAGCACGAAGAACTGGTCATTATTAAAGACATCGTGTACTACAGCCAGTGTGAGCATCATATGGCGCCATTTTTTGGCAAGATCCATGTGGGATATATCCCGAGCGGTAAAATCGCGGGACTGAGCAAATTTGCCCGTCTGGCCGATGCCATTACACGCAGGCTGCAGGTTCAGGAGAGAATCACTTCCCAGATAGCTAACATTCTGGATGAAGTGCTGGAGCCCCACGGTGTGATGGTTGTTGTAGAAGGGGAACATCTGTGCATGTGCGCAAGGGGAGTTAAGAAGCCGGGCAGTAAAACGGTGACGTCCGCAGTCCGCGGATCGTTCCGCACGGATGCCGCCCTGCGTGCCGAATTCCTGTCACTGATCAAAGACTAACTCATAGGATCGACCACCATAAGACGGCCGCGTGCCGTCTTTTTGGTATGCCGCGGCACAATCTAACCCGCTTGCCGGGAAGATGGAGAGCAAGGCTGGATCGCTCTGGCATTCGTAACCGCAGCCGTATCCGCAGCCGTATCCGCACCCGTAACTGCATTCGTAACCGCATTCGTATATGTGCAAAAGACCCTTGCCTGCCGAAAGCAGACAAGGGCGCGGTGCACTTCAGTAAGGAATCCAGGTGAGTTTGCGGGCGGGTTCAAAACGGTCATTGACATGATCCCAATTAACAACCTTCCACCAGTCTTCGATGTACTTGGCCCGGTTGCTTTTATGTTTGAGATAGTAGGCATGTTCCCATACATCAAGGACGAGCAACGGGATGACGTCCCACTGGGACAAGTTCTGGTGCTTCTCGGCTTGCAGAATTTCGAGCCGGTGGCTGCGGGGGCTCCAGACGAGAATGGCCCAGCCGCCTCCCTCCACCTTCTTGGCAGCTTCCGTGAATTGCTTCTTGAAGCGTTCGAAGCTTCCGAAAGTTTTGTTAATCTCTGCGGCTATGGGACCGGAGGCTTTGCCTCCGCCGCCAGGCTTCATAATGTTCCAGAAAATCGTGTGCAGATAATGCCCGGCGCCATTGAAGGCAAGTTCCCGCTCCCAGTGCTTAACAAGATCGAAATCGCCTGTTTCGCGCGCTTTGGCAAGCATTTTCTCCGCTTTGTTGAGATCGTCAACATAGGTCTTGTGATGCTTGTCGTGATGTTCGCGCATCGTCGCTTCATCAATATAGGGCTCCAGCGCATTGTATGCGTAGGGGAGCGGAGGAAGCTGATGGCCGCCTATAGGGACGGGCTTATAAGGCGCAAGGGCGGCAGCGGAAGCCTGGGGCACCTGGGCCGCCTGGGCCGCAGGTATGTCCGGCGTCTGCTGCACCGCAGCATCTGGCGGCCGGTCCTGTTCCGAGCGCAGCTCCGGGCCATGGGGCCGGGCAATGTCGGGTGCGCTGCGGGTGTACAGGATCGGCCCGGCCGGCCCCCAGCCCGGCTGGCCGGGCGCGCCTCCGGAGCTGTAGCCGCCGGGAGCGAAGCCTGCGGGCGCCGCCCCGGGTCCGGAGCCGCCATGGCCCGGTGCGGTGCCCGGACCGCTGCCCGGCACACTGCTGTAGCCGGCAGCGAAGGCTCCCGGTGCTCCTGCGCCGGCCGGCTGTCCACCATCAGGCGGGCCGAAGATTACAGGGGCGCCCGGCTCGGTCCCAGGCCCCTGGAAGCTGCCGGGAGGCCAGTAGCCTTGCGGCGCTGCGCCGCTATAGCCATGCGGGCCTCCGGCAGCTCCTGCGCCGCCTCCGTAGCCTGGGCCCCCGTAGGGAACTGGAGGGAGAGAGGACTCCAATCCCTTGAGCGTGCCGAGGAAATATTCCGACTCGCGTATGATGTGCTCGATTACGATCTTTATTACCGGATTTGCGCTGACGGGTTTGCTTTCTTTTTCTATAATCTGCAGCAATTCTATGAACTTGACGGACTGTTTCGTAGAAACATCGATCAATTGCTGGAGCTGCCGCTGCAGGAAAGGGTCAACGGGATTCTTCGTTCGGATTGCCCATTCGATCCACTGGACGGCAGCATGCTGAGTTTTGGCGAATACGCCTTCCCATTCTTTTAAGGCCTGCACATAAGCGGGCTCCAGATCGGGGACAAGCTCTCGTATGACGACGGTATGTTCCTTCTCTTGCTCTTTCCAGAACCGTATTTCTTCCAAAATTCTTAATGGCATCAAACTGCCGTAGACAGAAAGCATAAAGCCATCCTCCCCCGGGATCACATTACTACCGATTGTATTCCGGGGGAGGATGGCTTATTCGTTTTACTTGGCTTATTTCATTTCGACAAAACCGGCTTCAGGCAGCTGCGGACGGGCAATGGTCTGAAGGAAACCGAAGGTCCGCGTAATATACTCATCCGGCTTGGCTGAATAGATCAGTTCATGCTTGCCTGCGGGGATAACCCAATAGTTAGATGCCTGGTTGCTTTGGTTCTTATAGATTTGTTCAGCGATTCCATAAGGTGCGCGTTCGTCTTCATCGCCGTGAATAAAGTAAATCGGCATCGGATACTCATGCGTCGTTACACTCTGATAAGGAATCTGATTCATGCTCACGCCGTTGAGCATCGGGAAGAACAGACGCACGAGAGGCAGAGAAGGGAATTTAGGAATATTCACATACTGCTTCATATTATGATAAAGCGTGTCGGGACTCAGCAGGAAGGAACTGTCGAGTATCATGCCGTCAATATCCTGCGTATTTAATGCGGCTTGGAGAGCAGTTCCGGCACCCATGGAGAATCCCCATACATATATGTTTTGGCTGCCTTTATTCTTTATATAGTTAACTGCGCCGAGCAGCTCCTTGGATTCTTGGATACCTGCCGTTACTATACGCTGATTATCAGGCTGGACATAGCCGTAATCGAACATCAGCACATTGTATCCGCTCTCATGAAGTTTTTTGGCAAGAGAGTAGATAGGAACCCACAGCTCTTCACGGTTGCCGCCGTATCCATGCGAGAAAATGACCGTCTTATCGGAGGCCCCCGCGGGAATATACCATCCGTTCAAATTGCTGTTTCCGGTTGAACTGGGAAATGTAACATCTTCGTAACTCAGTCCGATGGCTTTGGCCGGGTTAGAACTAAGAGGTGCGATTGTCGGTCTTGCCAGTGTCCATGCGATAAAACCGTGGAAACCAAGTACAAGACTGGTGAAAAGCAGCAAGACACAGAGCAGGGAGAGAAGGATCGCCTTCTTGCGGCGGGTTAACGTACGGACAGGTACATGCTCCAAAGATGCAGGGTTAAGCGGATTTGTGTTTACAGGAGTTGTATTCATTAGGTCCCCTCCTTTGCAGAATGGGTCTTTGTAGGAGATTTAGTCTTTAGGAACCTGACTTGCCGGAGGTCTTAATTAACTAAATTTTCTGAAAAGAACCTTGTGGTAACCTAATATTATGTCAACTTTCATGGTTCGTCAATATGTGCAACAGAATGTTAATTCTCTTGTAATCTCCCTGTAATACAAGGGTTACAGCGGTTTTTTACTTTGTATTTAGAAGCCATATCCTGTATAATAAAAGAAACAGGGTTTCACTATGTGAAACAGAATTAGACGGTGGTGACTACCTATGGAAGAAGCGAAATCGACCGTACGGGCTGTGGAACGGGCATTGGATATTCTCCTTTGTTATACCGATGCCACAGAACTGACATTAACGGAGATCTCGACGCGTGTATCTTTGCATAAAAGTACGGTGTACCGCCTTCTGGCTTCTTTGGAGGCCAAAGGTTTTCTTATACGTGAACCGGAAGGGGATAAATACCGGCTCGGGTTTAGCATCTGGGAGCTGTCGGCTCATATGTCCCAGGGTGACGATCCCGGCATGGTACTTCTGCCGGAGATGGAGCGGCTGCGGGATCAGGTGAATGAGACGATCTCGCTGTATGTGCTGAGCGGCCAGGAACGTGTCCGCGTCCAGGCGGTGCAGAGCAATCACGCGATTCGGCGCGTGGCGCCTATCGGTGTAAGAATGCCCCTGTACGTCGGGGCATCGAGCAAGATCCTCCTCGCCTTTGGCGAGGCGCAGGTGCAGCAGCAGGTCATGATGGATGCCGAGCTTGCAGGCATCCACCGGGACACGTTCCTGCACCAGCTTCATGAGACACAGAAGGCGGGCTACGCCACCAGCGTCGAGGAGAGGGAGCCCGGCGCGGCCGCTTTATCCGCGCCGGTATTCAACCGTGCGGGCAAGCTGGTTGCCGCACTGGCGGTATCCGGGCCGTCGAACCGGCTGACGCTCGAGGTGATGCACGAGCAGGCGCCGGTGATCGTCGAGGCCGCCCGGCGTATGAGCACCATGCTGCGCTGACCGCAGGGTGCAAGAGGGCATCCGCCGGTTCTTGTGTTGTTTTTTTGCAGAAGACAGCGGGCACATGTTAGTAGTAAATTCCCGTGTTTACAAGCGATGAGGGTGCCCTGACGGGCATCCTTTTTTTGTTGCTTTTCGCCGGCATAACCATCCTGTCAACGTGCATATGCAGACAAAATCCGCGTTTCTTAGTATAATGAGACATTGAGTTGTGAAATTTTGCGTTTCAACAAGTTGGTTTGTGGGTATAAATGGGCCGATTTGGAACATCTGGGATGTTGCATCCACAATTGCATCCTGGTTTCTCTTAGCCAGTTATTGCCGCCTGAAGGAATTCATTATGCTAGAAGGATTAGCAAGATTGACATCAAGAGCATGCTTACGCAAGGGTGACGGATAGAGGTCACAGGGGGTACAACGATATGCACGTTTTTTATAAAAAACTCGCTATGCTGGCCTTATTGGCCGTTATAGCCGCAGGCTGCCAGAATCAGACGAAATTGGAGCAGGAACAATCCGCCGGGCCCGCTGCCGGATTTTCTGCAGAGAGCAAGGCAGATATCCGCCATGAGGCAGCCTATGCGCCGGAAGTTTCTGCGTCTTCTTCTGATCCTATGTCCAAAACACTTCCTGCACCGTCCGCCCGGGTGGATGGAGGAGTTATGCTGGACAAAAACTCCAGCGGACCGGAGTATTTAAGCCCGGTTGAACTGGTCAGCTTTGTTCATGAGGTTGCGGAGAAAGGCCATTCGCCTATTCTCAAGCGACTGCTCGCAGAGTGGACAGGAGGAAGTAAGAACCTGGCGTCTCTGGAACAGAAGCTCGCGGATTTAAGCAAAAATGCAGGCGGGTACTACAAGCTTGCTTATATAGAGATTGAGCTGAAGGATTTAACGGAAGTAGCCAAAGAGGACTTTCGTGAACGCGGTGTCGTGCCCAAGGACGATAAGAACCCGGCTCAGGCCGCTGGCCAGCATCTGGTGTATGTGTCGGGCGGGGAGCAGCAGTATTTGTGGACCGTACTGATGAAGCCGAATAAGGCTGGGTATTATCTGGACAGCATGAGAGAGTTCCCGAGTGAAACTCTGAACGGGTACGTAAAGACGCCTGAGAAATATCTGCAATAATTAAAAACAGATCCGGAACTTCCGTTCTTCACGGAAATTCCGGATTTTTTTATAAGGGAGTGTGAGAAGTTTAGGAAAAGAAAGGAATTTTAGGCCCGGCAGGGGCTATACTATAGCGGAAGACGCTTTACAAGGGAGAGGTCGCCGTTGAACCAGCAAAAGTCAATGATCGCCATGTGGATCAGCCTGATCAGTAATGTCCTCCTGACAGCAATCAAATTGGTTGTCGGATGGCTGTTTGGCAGCCAGGTGCTGATTGCTGACGGCATCCACAATGCGGGCGATGTCATCGCCACGGCAACCGCGTACAGCTCGATGAAGATATCGAGCCGTCCTGCCGATCACGAGCATCCTTACGGACATGGGAAGGCGGAGGTGCTCGGATCCGGGGCGGTTGCGCTGCTGCTTGCCGCTGCTGCTGTGTATATGGGGTATCATGCGGTTACGGCACTGTTCGAGCCGCCCGGAGAGGCTCATCTGATGGCTTTAATTGCCGCTGTTATTTCCCTGGTATGGAAACAATGGCTTTACGTTTATACGATCAAACTCGGCCGTCAAATGAACAGCAAGGGCCTCATTGCTACGGCTTATGACCATTTGGCGGATGTCTACGCTTCTATCGCCGCTTCTGTGGGAATAGGGCTTGCCTTGGCCGGCGATCACTTTAACATCCCGTTTTTGGCTTATGGAGACCCCTTTGCAGGCATTATCGTTTCGCTGCTTGTGCTCAAGCTGGCTTATTCCATGGGCCGGGAGGCAATTGATATCCTGATGGAAAAGAATGTGGATGATCATAAGCTCCAGCAGTATCAGACGATTATTAAACAGTTTCCCGGAGTCAAAAGAATTGACCGCCTGCGGGCGCGCGAGCATGGTCATTACATTCTGGTGGATGCGCGGATCGGTGTCTTGGGTATTCTTACGATTCAAGAGGGACATGACATCGGACGAGGGATTAAGGAGAAAATCAAAGGGGAGCATCCTGAAGTTGACGAGGTGCTCGTGCACTTGAATCCGTGGTATCCGGATGAAGACAAGAATCCGCCTGATGGCATAGAGGGGCAAAGACATCTCGTTAACGGTTCCAGTTCTAACGTAATTATTGGAGTCGATGATTCCGGTTAGGAAGGTTTGAAGGTCTGCTGCATGAATCCGTGTCTCTTCTTGTGGAAGTTAGATTTACGCATGTCAAAGCAAAAAAAAGAGAGCCCGCGGGCTCTCTTTTACTTGTTTATCTTAAGCGTTGGACTTCTCGTACATCATTTGACGAAGGACGGTTTGCAGGATACCGCCGTTACGGTAGTAGTCTACATCCACCATGCTGTCGAGACGGACGATCGCTTTGAATTCGAACGTAGTGCCGTCTTCACGTGTAGCCGTAACGGTTACTTGCTCGCCAGGCTGAACTTCGTTGGACAGGCCGTTGATGTCGAATGTCTCGCGTCCGGTCAGACCCAGCGTGCTCCATCCTTGACCTTCCAGGAATTGAAGCGGCAGAACGCCCATGCCGACGAGGTTACTGCGGTGAATACGCTCGAAGCTTTCCGCGATTACGGCTTTGACGCCGAGCAGGAACGTACCTTTGGCTGCCCAGTCACGGGAGCTTCCGGTTCCATATTCTTTACCCGCGATTACGACGAGGGAAGTGCCTTTGTCCTGATACTTCATGGAAGCATCGTACACGGACATGACTTCGTCTGTCGGCAGGTAAGTCGTGACGCCGCCCTCAGTGCCCGGAGCCACTTGGTTGCGGATGCGGATGTTCGCGAACGTACCGCGCATCATGACCTCATGGTTACCGCGGCGGGAACCGTAAGAGTTGAAGTCTTTTCTCTGAACGCCATGCTCGGTCAGGTATTCGCCTGCAGGGCTGTCTGCCTTGATGTTACCGGCAGGAGAGATATGGTCGGTTGTAACGGAATCGCTCAAGAGCAGCAGCGTCTTGGCGCCTTGGACATCCTGGATGTCGCCGATGGTCTGGCCGAGGTTCTGGAAGAACGGCGGATTCTGGATGTACGTGGAGTTAGCATCCCACTCGTACAGTTCGCCTTCCGGTACTGCGATCTGGTTCCAACGCTCGTTAGCGCGGAATACATCTTTATATTTCTCGCGGAATGCTTCAGCCGTAACAGCTGTAGCAACAGCTTCTTCGATTTCTTTATTGCTAGGCCAGATGTCCTTCAGGTACACCGGCTCGTTCTTCTGATCGTAGCCGATCGGATCTTTGGTCAGGTCGATGTTCACTGTTCCTGCCAGAGCGTAAGCGACAACCAGCGGCGGGGAAGCCAGGTAGTTGGCTTTAACCTGTGCGTGAACACGGCCTTCGAAGTTACGGTTACCGGACAGAACAGCGGCTACTGTCATGTCGTTGTCGGCAACAGCTTGGCTGACTTCGTCCGGAAGCGGACCGGAGTTACCGATACATGTCGCACAGCCGTAGCCTGCAACATAGAAGCCGAGCTGCTCAAGAGGTCTCAGCAGGTTGGCTTTCTCCAGGTAATCCGTTACGACCAGGGAACCCGGAGTCAGGGATGTCTTCACGTATGCAGGGGTTTTCAGGCCGCGCTCAACAGCTTTCTTAGCGAGGAGACCTGCGCCCAGCATAACGTTCGGGTTGGATGTATTCGTACAGCTTGTGATAGCTGCGATTACAACAGCGCCCGTACCCATCTTGGCTGTTTTGCCGTTAGCGTAGCTAACTTCCACTTCTTCCGCGATTTTCTCATCGGAAAGTCCGTATCCGCCTTTGTCTACAGGCGTACGAAGAATGTCGTTGAACGATTCTTTCATCGAAGTCAGCTCGATGCGGTCTTGAGGGCGTTTAGGACCTGCAAGGCTCGGTACGACAGTGGACAAGTCGATTTCGATGACATCGGAGTAGTTCGGATCTTCCATGTCATTCGTACGGAACATGCCTTGTGCTTTATAGTAAGCTTCAACGAGGGCAACTTGCTCTTCGCTGCGGCCTGTGTTTCTCAGGTAGTCCAGTGTGCTGTCGTCAACCGGGAAGAAACCGACGGTTGCGCCGTATTCAGGAGCCATGTTGGCAACAGTCGCACGGTCAGAGAGGACGAGTTCGTTAAGGCCAGGGCCGAAGAACTCTACGAATTTACCGACAACGCCTTTCTTACGAAGCGTTTGTGTAACAGTAAGAGCAAGGTCAGTCGCTGTTGCGCCTTCTGCAAGGGCACCAGTCAATTTGAATCCGATAACTTCCGGAGTTACGAAGTACAGAGGCTGTCCGAGCATACCGGCCTCAGCTTCGATACCGCCGACGCCCCAGCCAACGACACCAAGACCGTTGATCATGGTTGTATGGGAGTCAGTACCTACCAGGGAATCCGGATATACCGTCGTTTCACCGTCAACTGTCTTGGTAGCTGCTACGGAAGCAAGGTACTCAAGGTTAACTTGGTGAACGATACCTGTTGCCGGCGGAACGGCGCGGAAGTTGTCAAATGCGGTTTGAGCCCAGCGCAAGAAACGGTAACGTTCCTCATTACGTTCGAATTCCAGCTCCATGTTGGTCTCAAGCGCCATTCCGTTGCCATAGGCATCCACCATTACGGAGTGGTCGATTACCAGGTCAACCGGAACGAGCGGGTTGATTTGTTTAGGGTCGCCGCCTGCACGTGCAACGGTATCTCTCATTGCAGCAAGGTCAACTACAACCGGTACACCGGTGAAATCCTGAAGTACGATCCGTGCAGGGATGAAAGGAATTTCTTTATTGTTGTCGAGGTTCTCGCCCCAGCTTGCGATTTGCTTAACGTGCTCATCTGTAATGGCGTGGCCGTCGAATTGGCGGACAGCTGCTTCCAGAAGAACTTTAATGGAGAAAGGCAATTTGGATATTCCTGCGAATTTTTTCTCGAGGTCCTGCAGGCTGAAGTAGTGATAAGATTTTCCACCGACTGTCAGCTGCTTACGTACGTTAAAAGCGTCTTTGTGTGACATTGCATGGCCTCCCTAGTCCTCTTTAAAGTTGCGAAGTTGAAATTATACGGGATGAAATAGTAAGGGGGTAAGTCTTGTGGTTTCATCTGATGAAACCCAATTTCATATTTCGCTATATCCTTAGTATACCGTTTTCGCTCTTTCCCGTAAAGAATAAATTGACTCATTTTTATTTCATTTTTTTCATATATTTAAGACGAATTCATGCGTGTAAGACCAGTCTGAAAAATGACTGGGGCGCTCTTAGGAGGGAAGGGCATGTCCTGGAAAACAGCGCTGTATGATTATCTGAACGCGCGCAATTCGGCGGAAACGGAAGCGTCTGCCGGAGCGCTCGCCGAAATTATTCATAATGACCGCTTTAATGAAGAAAGTGATATACGACTGGCACGCGTACATGAGAACCGCAGGCACCGGGGGGTAAAGGCGCTGCGGGGCGAAACGAGGCTCAAGCTTCATCAGGCACGCGAACAAAGTGAGCAGGTCGTTGCGGATCTGGACTACGTCCGCCGGTTTACCTACGAGCTAGGGGGCAGAGAATATAACGAATGTATCGTCTCCGCGGAACGGATTACTTTTGTTGAAACGGGCAGACGCTGGCGGATAACCGGAATAGAGATACGCGAAAGCGAACGGGAACGGATCAGGGAGATGTATTCCTGGGTACCGGAAGACGGCATCTATACGCCAGCGGGAGAGATCTCCTCTTCGCAGCCCTATCTGAATTATAGTATACTGAACCAAGTCGGAACTTACCCCGGTTACCGGAAGAAGATTTATGACCGGAACCGGGCCGTCAAGTATGCAGATCTCTGGTGGGACCGCTATAATCCGGCGTTTGCGGAGTTAGAGGTAGATTGCACCAGTTATGTCTCCCAGTGCCTCTTTGCAGGGGGAGCGCCAATGAACTATACTGGAAAAAGAACCTCCGGCTGGTGGTATGCCGGCCAGCAGGGAAGCAGGGAGCTCTGGAGCTACAGCTGGGCAGTCGCCCAAGCTCTGCAGCTGTATATCCCGGCGTCCCGCAAAGGTTTGCGCGGTACGATTGTATCTTCAGCCGCGGAGCTCCGCCCGGGTGATTGTATCAGCTATGACTGGGATGGCGACGGCCGCTTCCAGCACAATACATTTGTGACTGCGCTGGATGCCGCAGGAATGCCCCTTGTCAATGCGCACACGGTCAGCAGTAAGCACCGCTACTGGGATTACAAGGATTCGCACGCATGGACGGATAGAACGCGTTACGCCTTTGTCCGGATTGCAGATGAAATGGATGAATAATTAACAACCGATTTATAGGAAATCAGGCGGAGGGGAAACATGAGCCGGAAATTGCGGATAGGACTGATCTATGGCGGAAAATCCGGGGAGCATGAGGTATCTCTGCAAACCGCAAATGCCGTCATTGGGGCAATGGATTTAACTAAATACGAAATTACGCCTTTCTATATTACGAAGCAGGGAGAATGGCGGCAGGGCAAAGAATTAAGCGGCCCCGTCGCGAGCAAGGAACTGCTTGCCTTCGACGCTTCCAGTGAAGCGCCGGGCTCGGCTCTTGCTCCTTTCTTCTCCGGTCTGGGACAAATATCGGGAGCGCAGGCCGAAGTGGCGGCTTCGGGAGAAGCCGTGCCGGCGGAATCGGTCGACGTTGTCCTGCCTCTGCTCCATGGTACCTTCGGGGAAGACGGTACCATTCAGGGCCTGCTCGAAATGGCGAATATTCCTTATGTGGGCGCAGGCGTACTTGCTTCGGCTGTCGGTATGGACAAAGTCGCCATGAAAAAGATGTTTGCGCAGGAAGGGCTTCCTCAATGTGTCTTCCGTCATTTTACACGCTCGCAATGGGATAAGGACCAGCCTTTCTTCCTGATGGAGACGGAAATCTCTATCGGGTATCCTTGCTTCGTGAAGCCTGCGAATCTGGGCTCAAGCGTGGGCATATCCAAGGCGCGCAACCGGCAGGAATTCATTGAAGCCGTTGAATACGCGTTCCAGTTCGACCGTAAGGTTGTCGTCGAGGAGTTCGTGGATGCCCGCGAGATTGAGGTCGCTGTGTTAGGCAACGAAGAGCCGCAGGCCTCCGTACCGGGCGAGATCGTGTCGTCCAGCGAGTTTTACGACTACAAGGCCAAATACATGGATGGTAAATCCATGATGATTATTCCCGCCGAGCTGCCGGAAGAGACACGTAAGCAGATTCAGGAACTGGCGATTCAAGCGTTTCAGTCGATAGACGGATCAGGCTTGTCCCGTGTGGATTTCTTCTTGACGCGTACGGACGGTCAAATTTATATCAACGAAATTAACACGATGCCGGGTTTCACGCCCTACAGTATGTATCCGCTTCTCTGGAAAGAGTCGGGTAAGCCGTATTCCGAGCTGCTCGACGATTTAATTCGTCTTGCTCTGGAGCGTCACGCGGCCAAACAACGGATTAAATATACAGTAGAATAACCCGTTTATTCAAATATCCGTACATGAATGACAAGATCATTGCCGGGAGGGTTTTATGGGATTCCAGACCGAATTTAATTCCGTATGCAAATTCAAGTCCGAGCAGGAACTCTATGAACTGCTTGAGTATGGCCGCTGCAAAATGCGTAAAACCGGATTCCGTGTCTATCCGACCGGACAGAAGGTCATTGCTTACTCGCCAAGCAACGCGGCCGTGGCCATCGTGAAGATCAGCGCTTCTATCGCGGAGATTACTTTCCAGGGCGATGAAGTGACGCTGGTTGAGATGGATCTGGTGCGGAAGCTGACCGATGAGGAAGCACGCGTACAGACCATGCTGGCTCATGAAATGTTTTTTGGCGAGCATGAAGCAGGCCGCAGTGGCGGGGGCACGGAATAACGTATCTCCGACAGTAACGAATAAGTTATAAACAGCCTCTAAAGTACCCCTGTAAGGGTGACTTTGGAGGCTGTTTTCATTTGTCCGGCTCGGCTTTTGGAAGGAAGGGGAGAATTGGATCAAGTGTCAGAGACTTGCACTGCTGTAAGTACAAAAAATGGATGCCTGCCTTGGTGTATAAATATAGTATAGTCGTCAAATAGAGAGGCGGCTTCCACATTATGGGGATAGGGGCAGATCTGCTGCCGACATACACAGACATGTAAAACGTACTTATTGGAGGAAGAGAATGAGAACCTGCTTATCATGGATCTTGGCAATCGCAATTGTATTTGGATGGGTACAAGCTGTCCCGGCCCCCGCTTCTGCGGCTTCATCAGGTGAATGGACCGTGAATCACGCTTATTCGCTTGGCGATACGGTTACGTATCAGGCTTCGACTTACGAGTGCACCTTCGCTCACACTTCGCTTCAGGGTTGGGAGCCTCCGGCAGTTCCGGCACTCTGGAAGAAATCTGCCGGAACGCCAGGTCCGGTACCCGTACCGGGCTTAAAACCGCTGCCTTCTCCTGTTCCGGCAGCCGTTACCTATCCTATGGAACTGTCGAAGGGAGGTACTGTAGACGGCGGAGACGGATGGAGTCCGGATCATGAGAATAAAGAGATGGCATTCGACGACAATTTGTTTACGAAATGGCTGGTCTACGCCAACAGCGGCTGGCTGCAGTATCAATTCCCGGCTAACCAGCAGCAAACGGTATCTTCCTACAGCATCACGTCGGCTAATGACGAACCGGTACGTGATCCGAAGAGCTGGACACTGAAAGGTTCGAATAACGGGACGGACTGGACGGTACTCGATCAACGTCAGAATCAGGTGTTCTCCCATCGTTTTCAGACACTGACCTATCCGATTGCAGCACCCCAAGCTTATACCTACTATAAATTAGAATTAACCGCATCTGCCGGGGATATGCTTCAGCTAGCGGAAGTCGGTCTGTATAACGGAGCTGCGCTCACCTATACACCGCCAGCCGCTCCGGCTGTAACCGTCAGTGCAGAGAAATCTGCGGATACCGGCAAAGCTAACCTGCTGGACGGAGCTCCGCTCACTAAATGGGCTGCAGGAGCTCAATCCGGTTGGGCGAGGCTGAGCTACAGCCAGTCGGTATCTATAGACGGATATGCTCTGACCGGCACGAACGGCGGTGTTCTGGAGCCGGCCTCCTGGACGCTGAAGGGATCCGACGACGGCACAACCTGGACCGTTCTTGATTCAAGGATGAATCAGACGTTCGCAATAGCTCATCAGCGTAAATATTACCAGATAAGCGCGGCCTCTTACCGCTATTATCAATTTGATTTTACCAGCAGAGCGGCAAACGGTCTTGAAGTAGGTGAAATCGAATTGACGCGGATGGATACTCCTTCGTATTCGGATGTTCCGGAGCTGGAGATCCGTAATACCGATACGGTAAAAGGACAGTTATTTACAAATTCTTTGCCGGATGCGGAGAACGAAATCCGGGCCATCATTCGGAAAGTGAACACGCTGCTGTACGACCACCCGAGTCAGAGGAAATTTGGTGCCCGCAAACTCGTTATCCGCATCGAAGATTTTGATGGAATCGCTTATGCGACGGGAGACCAGACCGAAGGACAGATTGTGTTCAGCATGCGTTATCTGGACGGCGATGGCAATGGGGATGCAAGAGATGAAATTATCGGCATTCTATACCATGAAATCGCCCATCCGTATCAGCAAGACGACCACCGTTATGGGGAAATTAACTACATTGTTGAAGGAATGGCGGATGCTGTCCGCTTCAAAGCGGGTTATCATAACCGATACGGAGTGTCCAAAGGCGGAAGCTGGACGGATAGTTATCAGACAACAGGAAGCTTTTTTCTCTGGATTGATGAATACAAGCATGCGGGCTTCTTAAAAAAGCTGAACCAGAGTCTCAGCCCGTTTGACGGAGCGGATTGGACCCCGGATGCTATCCGTACCATTACAGGGACTCCGGTAGATGGGTTATGGGCTGAATTTCAAAGCACGCTTAAATAAACTAAGTAAAAAATTCAAAATGATCGCAGCTGCCTCTGCACCCTAATGTGAGAATTTGTTTCCTCTCTATAACCGGAATTCACTCTCTTCGACTTGGCAGTGCTCCTCCGGAAACCTTCTCCGGCCCTTCATACAGCAAAATGCTTCAAGAGAGGCGTATTGCTGGAGGCCGGGGGATTTTTTTGTCTGTTCGGTTAGTAAGGTCGGGCTTTCTGGGCATCTTAAAGGTAACTAAAAAGCAAGGGAAGTGACCCTGGGCCATGATCGTCCGTTTCGGCTATGTAGCGATGTCAACCGAAGTCAAGAATGCGTCGCCCTCCAAAACGATGACGGCCACCGTGTTCGGTCAGATCCGGGACCGCGAAGCTGCCGTCCGTAAATTGGAAAGAATCGGTGCAGAGAATCTGCACAACACGCTGCGTCTGCTTCGCCATAATCGGGCTTATGATATCAAATTGTACCGGTTATCATCCAAACTCATCCCTCTGCTCGGACATGATATGCTGGAGGGCTGGGATCCCATTCCTGCTTTGCGGGATGATTTTAAGGAAGTGGGAGATTACGTCAAGCTTCACGGGATGCGGACAAGCTTTCATCCCGATCATTTTACGGTATTAAGCACCCCCCGTAAGGATGTTTTACTGAAGTCTTATGCGGATTTACAGAGGCACTGCGCTATGCTGGAGGCTATGGGACTAGGCGAGGATGCGAAATGCAATATTCATGTGGGCGGAACTTATGGAGACAAGCCTAAAGCGCGTAAGAGGTTCCAAGCCCATTTCGCAAATTTGGATGAGACGGTCCAAAGACGGCTGACGCTGGAGAACGACGATAAAACTTTTACGGCCAGAGAAACGCTTGAAATTTGTGAACAGGTCGGGGTACCGATGGTACTTGATATTCATCATCATCAGGTGAATCGTGAAGAGGAGGACAACATCCGGGATCTATGGCCGCATATCTATCAAACCTGGAAGGGACAGAGGGCGGTCTCACTGCCTGGAGAACCCGTTCTTCCTCCCAAAATTCATGTGTCCAGCCCGAAGACTGAGAAGGATATTCGAAGTCATGCCGATTATGTGGAAGCGGGTCCGCTGCTGGACTTCTTCAGGACAATCGCGGACTTTACGCCGGAGCTCGATGTGATGATCGAAGCCAAAATGAAGGACGGGGCCCTTTTCCGTTTAATGAAAGATCTGGAGGGCACAGAAGGGGTTGAAATTCTAAGCGAAGCCTCTGTCAAAATAAAGGCATAGCAGGCTTTTCAGCTTCTCAGGAATGTGAAAGTGGAGGGGCGCAAGAGTACCTTTACGTCTTCTTGACGGGGAAGTGTTTGGACACTGTTCGGCATGTTCCCCTTGTCTTCCTCGCTCAAATGGGGTACCTTGAGAAAGAATGAGGGTTTGTCTAACTCAAACCGAGAGGAGACTTGCGAAGTGACAACATCAGGATTATTAAGCGGCAAAAACATATTGGTAATGGGTGTGGCAAATGACCGGAGTATCGCCTGGGCGATTGCTCAATCCCTTGCTTCCCAAGGAGCTAAACTGGTATTTACTTACGAAAGTGAACGTGTACAGGAGCGGGTTAGTAAGCTGGCTTCGACTATTGAGGATTCTGTCGTTCTGCCATGCAACGTAACAGTCGACGAAGATATTGACGGTCTCGCTGAGAAGCTGAAAGCCGAATTCGGTGTGCTGCACGGCGTCGTGCACAGTATTGCATTCGCACGTACGGAAGAGCTCGAAGGCATGTTCGTCGACACTTCCCGTGACGGTTTTGCCCTGGCGCAAGATATTAGCGCCTACTCGCTGGTTGCGGTTGCTAAACGGATGTATCCGCTGATGACTGAAGGCGGCAGCATCATGACCATGACTTACATGGGGGCGCAGCGCGTTATGCGCAACTACAATGTTATGGGAATTGCCAAGGCTTCTCTGGAAGCGAGCGTCCGCTATCTGGCATCCGATCTGGGTCAGTATGGCATCCGCGTGAACGGTATCTCGGCTGGACCTATCCGTACACTTGCGGCCAAAGGGATCAAAGACTTCAACTCGATCCTTAAGCAGGTTGAGGAGAAAGCGCCTCTGCGTAAAACGACGGAGACTGCCGAAGTAGGCGACACGGCTATGTTCCTGATGAGCCACCTGTCCCGGGGAATTACCGGTGAAGTCATTTATGTCGATGGCGGATACAACATCGTAGGCGCTTAATGTTTAACGGACGGCGTCATAGAAGTACACATATTTAAGCGACAACTACATATGCATGAATCAGCCCCTTAGAGAAACGTACACCCGATCGCATCGCGTGCAGACTTCTCCAGGGGGCTTTTTATGTAACGGGAAAGAAAGGCTGGTTTATGAAAAAAACCGGTCCCGGCATTTGTGCGGCGTTGTGCCGGCCTTTTCTAAAACCATCTAATCGGCGGATGATAACACGGTCGTTATTTTCCCCGTGCTGCTTGAAGTCAATGGCAGAAAGCAAAAACTCGTTCGGGATCAGGCGAGTGGTGAGAACCTGGGGATAAGTGAGAGCAAAATAGGCGAGGCAGAGATCCCAGTTGGATCAAAGCTGTTATTTGAACGAGGATGGATCGACGACTGAGGCTATCTGTGCCTAAACATAGTTCTTCCCGTTTATTTTGGCACAAAGTGAGGAGCGGCAATGGTGCGTTTTATGACACGGATCGGTAACGAACTCATTGAAATGAAGACAAGTTCGGTTCCGCTCGGAGAGTGGCTCGCCGATTCGTTTGACAGAGGATTTGAGGATGAGGGAGAAGCTGCGCGTCTGCGGCTTGAAATCATAGAGGGCTATGGGGTACCGTTCGTTGATTTTGATGTAGCAGCGGAACGGGCGGGCGGCAGTGTGACCTACACGCGTGCAGATTACCGGATCGAGGCGGACGAGAAGATTACGGCCGCGAGAGTCAAGGTGCATGACGAGTTTGCGCTCAAGCATGCGCTTATGAATATATACAGCGCTTTTCTCATCCGCAATGAGCTGGGGCTGCTCGTACACTCTTCGTGTGTGGTACAAGCCGAAGAAGGGTACTTGTTCGCCGGCCCGTCGG
Organism: Paenibacillus lutrae; assembly: GCF_009757775.1. Lineage (GTDB taxonomy): Bacteria > Bacillota > Bacilli > Paenibacillales > NBRC-103111 > Paenibacillus_F > Paenibacillus_F lutrae. Next base: position 30,944 of record NZ_RHLK01000004.1, on the reverse strand, counting down.
GAGCCGGCAAATCAACAGCGGCGCTCTTGTCGCGGCCGCGGATGCTGCTCAGCGATGAAGCTACCGTCATCGCTCTGCCAGAGGGCGAGCCGGCCGCGCTCGCCTACAACTCACCGTTCCGCAGCGACTCGCGTTGGGATATCGGTGAGTCCATTCCGGCTGCACCGCTGGCCGGTATGTATGTGCTGAGACAGTCCGGGGAAGTCCGGACGGTCCCGGTGAAAGCAGCGGATGCGCTGCCGCTCGTACTGAACCAGGTCTTCGTCTGGACAGTTGGAGCAGACGAGACCCGGACGGTCATGCGGCTGTGCAGGCGCTTCCTGGAGCGTGTTCCCGTCCGCGAGCTGTATTTCCAGAAGAACGACAGCTTCTGGAAAGTGATTGCCCCGCACGGAACCAGTGAAGGGGCTGGCGGACAATGACCGGCGGCTCCGGCGGAAGGGATACGGGCGAGGGCGCCCGCAGCAAAGGCAGAGATGCAGCTGCAGGCGGTGCCGGCCCTCACGTTGAGGCAGACAGGCGGGCGGAAGGTATCACACGTACTAATAGTGAGGCCGGAGCGGATATTGCGCCTGACGCCGGCAGTGGCAGCGGCCTTGCCAGAGGTTCCGGCAGGCGGCTCACGGTCACCATTGAATCGGAGCTGGAGCTGCACGTCATCAGACGGTCGCTGGAGCAGCGAGGCCGTGTCGAGATCCCTTCGCGAGGTACGAGCATGCTGCCGCTTATCCGGGAAGGCAGCGTCTGCACCTTCGAGCAGGCGGGCCCCGATGAAGTGCAGCGGGGCGACATCGTGCTCTTTGAAGCAGCCGATGGCGGATTGATTGCCCATCGGCTAATCAGGCGGACGGGATCGGGGGGCGGGGCTGTCTTCTACTGCAAAGGGGATGCGAACATCGGCTTTGACCTGCCCGTGGCAGCCGGTAACCTGCTGGCGAGGCTCGTGCAGATCCGCCGGGGAACCCGTACAATCACAGGTGATATGCTGAGGTTTAAGCTGTGGGGCCGGGTCATGACGGCTCTGCCCGGGCTTGCCCGCGTTAACAGGCTGGCAGCTCGTCTGAGCAAGCATACATAAGGAAGAGGAAGCTTAATGAGGGAATCTTCCAGAGGTCGATGAATAGAGCTGCGGCCGCGCGAGCGGCCTTTATTTTTTGGCAGATCCTACGAGGAAATTTGGGTAAATCTATGTAGCACTTAAATCATTATATTTACTATACTGGTACTATAATAGATTGTGAGAAATGAGTGATTCCGTATGTCGACTGTAAATCAGGAACCTTATCGCGTTGGCGGTAAAAGCTTCACGGCTGTTGCGATTAATACGGCTGCCAAAGCGGGCGAATGGATCAAAAGCCGGCTGGGGGACATTCGTCAGGTACATGTAAAATATTCTCCGCATGACCTTGTGACTGAAGTGGACAAGGGGTCTGAGAAAATGATCAAGAATCTGATTATGACTCATTTTCCGCACCATGCTTTTCTCGGGGAAGAAGGAGTGGAGCCGGGTCCGTTAGCTTCTGCTTCCGCGCTTGAAGATGTAAGTGAAGCGGAGTACTTGTGGATCGTGGATCCGGTGGATGGCACAACCAATTATGTGCACGGATTCCCGTTCTTCAGCGTATCGATTGCGTTAGCGTACAAAGGTGAAGTCATTGTCGGCGTCGTCTATGATCCGATGCGCGATGAGCTCTTTGTTGCGGAGAAAGGGAAGGGTGCATACTTAAGGAGCGTCAAGCTGAATGTGTGCGGCCAGGTTTCACTATCGGACAGCTTGGTCGCTACAGGCTTCCCGGCGGACCGCAGCGGGGCTTTGGCTGTGAATATGGCAGGGATGACAGCTATTGTCCCCCGGGTCCGCAACGTGCGCAACGCCGGCTCGGCTGCGCTTCACATGGCTTATGTGGCGTCCGGACGGCTGACGGGTTTCTGGGAAATCGGACTGAACGCATGGGATTTGGCTGCGGGGGCGCTGCTCGTTCAGGAGGCTGGCGGCAAGGTCACGGATACGGCTGGCAGCCCTTACACGCTCAGCGTACGCAACGTGATGGCTACGAATAGCAGCATCCACGACGAGATGCAGCAGGTGCTGCAGGAAGCTGGCGGCACGGGGCTGTAGGATCGTTCACTTCGTCTTCGTAGATATGCGGGAATACGGAGGCAACGGTTCATTTACAGCGAATGGTAATAGATCGGATTTTGCTGCCGATTAACAGCTTGCAGACAGATATCGGGACAGAGAAATTCGCCCGCCTAGAAATGACTGCATCGCAGGAGACCCCGGCGGCTGTAGAAATCGCCTGCATGACAGACCCCGAATGCGAGCCTTCGGGGTCTATTTGTTTTTTTGTGCCCGACCAAGTAACATGACAACAGAGAAGTATGTTTGAGGGGGAACGGAAGAGGATGAAAAAATGGATATATGTGCTAATCGGTCTTTGTCTCGCAGCGGGTATCTATGCGGTTATCCGCGCGAATATAGATCCGACTTTAGCGCCTGATGATATTAAGCTGCGCACCCGTATGGTGCCTGCGGCAGAAGCGCCTCCGCAAACGCCCGCATCCGAGTCTTACACGGCTCTGTATGAGGTCGAACTGGAGAGTGCGGACGGTAAGGCACTGGATCAGAGCGGATATACGTACAAAGTGTACCCCGGTCTGGATAACGCGGAGATTGTGGGTGCGGAGGCGGCTCCGGATGCGATCAAGAACGGACACAAGCCTGAGAATTATACATTCGGCGGAGAAGATACCAATACGCTGAATCCGGCTAAGGAGATGCTCGAACGCATAACCGGCGCGGCCACAAGCATTGAGGAAGCCAAGCGGGCAGGGATGGCGTCAGGCTTTATCTACAAGGGGGCCGATTTCCCGGCTAAAGTGCGTTTTTACATCAAGGAGAAAGACCCTGCCAAGCAGGAAAGCCGCTCCTACGTCCTTTTCTCGTATCACGAGGTGAAGTGGGGCAAGGATGTGAGCTGGGTCAAGGCTGTGAAACTGGCGCCGTAACTCTGATGTTCGCGGGCCGGTAGTCGTTGAATATTTGTTGATTGTTTTAAAAGTAAATCAGCGGCAGGTAGTCTTGTCCATGCGCTGAATCTAAAAATCCCCATCGGGATAACTTCCGATAGGGGATTTTTGCCGTTGCTGCTCGGAGACTTCTCGCATAGAGGAGTCAAACCGGCTGGGCCGATAAAAGGATGAAACAGAGGCTTGCTTGCATGAAGGCCGGGCGCATGCGCATGCGCCCGGCGCAAGAAGCGTCAGTAGCGGGAAGTGGCAGGAAATCCCCGCTGAAGATGATTCCTGCTGAAAATAATTCCCGCTGAACATGATTGCTGTCTGCAAGGCTGCACTGTCGGCTTTTGGGAAGACCCTGCAAGAGAACCTCTGTAAGATCCTGTTCCTCAGCTACTCCGCTTCAACATGTTCTTCTTCGGGCTGCTCCAGAGATCCGAGCTTCCCGTCCCGGTATTCGCGGGGAGATAGGCCCATCCGTGACCGGAACGTACGATGGAAGTACGAATAGCTGTGGAAGCCGCATGATTCAGAAGCCTGCTCGAGCGTCATGGCTCCGAAGCGGATACGCTCGCAAGCCATGGAGATCCTGACTTCGATCGCATAGTCCATCACGGATTGGCCGAAGGTTTCCCGGAATAAGTGTCCGGCTCTCGAAGCGCTGAGTCCCACATGCTCAGCCAAATCATTGAGCGTGAACGCCTCGGGCGCATTCTGCTCGATGTACGTCTTCATCCGCTGCACGATATAAGAGAAGCGGGGTTTCTGGGGGAACGATTCCAGATCGGCGAGGTCCCCGATGACGCGGTCCAGTGAAAGGCAGAGAGCACGCACCAAATAATCTCCGATTTCCTGGAGATTGTCATGCAGGCGGCGTTTTTCCCGGAAAATTTCGCGCCATAAATTTAACCAGCTATCGTCAAGTCCCACACGGATAATGCCGGGCCGCTCCAATCTGGACCACCACTCATCCATCCAGCTTCCTGCACACATGAGATAATAATCTCCGCTGAAGATGGTTTCTCCGGAAGGTTTTTCAGTGCCGGATTGAGCAGGCAGCCCCCCGATGCGAAGCTCGTAAGCATCTCCCGGGCTGTAGAGCAGCAGGTCTCCGGGTTCCGCAGTTACGTAGCGGTCGTTCTGCCACACCTGGCAGGTCCCCTCGGTTTGAAGGCGCAGCAAATAATACGCGATACCCTCGCGCTGATTCGAAACGAACGGTTTACGGTGAACTGAATAGCCGGCCGAGAGAATTCGTACCCGGGGGTCCTCTCCTGTCTGGCCTTGTCTTCTTATCACAGGTCATCTGTCCTTTTAAATAATTTAGCTAAATTGTTCATGTTCTGCATGGATCATTCATTCCCATTATAAACGAGAGATGGTAACAATAGAAGGAGAGGTTTTAACCAGGGAAGCGTTTACCGCATCCCGCCATTTCATTCGCGGAGCAGAGGAAAGGGGATTCATATGTCTACAATCGGAATTGGCGTGCAGCTGTATACTCTTCGCTCAGAGGGAAGTAAGGATTTTAAAGGGATGCTGCGCAAAGTCGCGGAGCTTGGATATGAAGGTGTGGAATTTGCAGGATACGGGGGTCTGAGTCCGCAGGAATTGAAGGAAGAGCTGGAACAGCTGGGTCTGACTGCTGTCGGGAGTCACGTTGGCCTCCCGCGCCTGAAGGAGAACTTACAGGAAGAAATCGAGATGAACGCGGCAATCGGCAGCAAATATGTAACATGTCCGGGCTGGTTTAAAGAAGGAAGGACGCAAGAGGAATTTCTTGAAGTCGTTCAAATTCTCCAACACAGCAGCCGCCGGTTCGCTGAGCACGGCATCGCATTCGGTTACCATAACCACTCCTTCGAATTCGAGGAAAAAATGGGGGAGAAAACCTTATTCGATGCTTTCTTCTCCGCTCTTCCTCCAGAGGAGCTGTTTGTCGAACTGGACGTATGCTGGGCGCATAACGCGGGGCTAGACCCGGTCGATGTGATGAAGCAGTACGCCGGAAGAACGCCGCTTCTTCATATGAAGGACCTTCGCAAAGAAGACGGCAAATTGCTTACGGTCGAGCTGGGCACGGGTGAGGTGGATCTCAAACCGATCCTGGCCGCAGCACCTGAGACGGGTGTGAAATGGTTCATCGTGGAACAGGATGAATGCCAGAATCCGCCGTTTGACAGCATCGCGACAAGCAGAGAATGGCTGCGCAGCAGCTACCGCTAGATCCCTAATTGTGAAGAGAGTACTCCGCTGGACGGAGTGCTCTTTTTTTATGCGAAAAAAGACTGCATCTGCAATTCAAACCGGGAAAGTACTTTCCCGGGAAGAGAAATACTGCTACAATAACTTTATCATTGTAAACCTCATTATTTTATTTTAGTTGACAATTGAAAAGCCTTATACAAATTCCGAATGAATAGAGAGGAAGCTGAAATTATGAAACTAGAGGCAACAGATAGACAGGACCCCCGTGTCAGCCCTATGTATTGGAACCGATTAGCCGATAAATCTCTGGCAGGAGAGCTGCTTACAGAGGAAGAGGCCTTGTCCGTGCTTCAGGCTGACGATGATGAACTGCTGCCGCTGCTTCATGCTGCTTTCCGGGTCAGGACATATTATTACGGGCGCAAAGTGAAGCTCAATCTGATTATTAATGCCAAAAGCGGTCTTTGCCCGGAAGACTGCGGCTATTGCTCGCAATCTATTATATCGAAGGCGCCGATTACGAAGTACCCTTTGCTGGAGAAAGAGGTGCTCGTAGAAGGAGCGCGCAAGGCGATGAGCATGGAAGCCGGAACCTATTGTATCGTTGCAAGCGGCAGGGGACCGACTAACCGGGAACTGGATCAGGTGGTGGCGGCCGTGCAGACGATCAAAGCCGAGATGCCGATGAAAATTTGTGCCTGCCTGGGGATCTTGACGGATGAGCAGGCGGCCAGGCTGCGGGAAGCGGGTGTTGACCGGTACAACCATAATCTGAATACAAGCACATCGAATTTCTCCCGGATCACAACCACCCATACATACGAAGATCGTGTCAAAACGGTAGAACAGGCCAAACTGGCCGGAATGTCGCCTTGTTCGGGCATCATTGCCGGAATGGGTGAAAGCGACGAAGAACTCGTCCAAATGGCATACGCCCTCCGTGAGCTGGATGCGGATTCGATCCCCGTTAATTTTTTGAATCCGATCCCGGGGACGCCGCTTGCCGGTTACCGGCAGCTCACTCCGCGTAAATGTCTGAAGGTGCTGGCGCTGATGCGTTTCATTTGTCCCCGTAAAGAAATCCGTATTGCGGGCGGAAGGGAAGTTAATTTGCGATCCCTGCAGCCACTGGGTCTCTATGCGGCGAATTCTATTTTCCTGGGTGATTATTTGACGACCGAAGGCCAGGACTCCAGTGATGACCACCATATGCTGGAAGACCTGGGTTTCGAAGTTGAACGGTGTGCATTATAGGCCTATATTGTAGTGAACGGGACGGCAATCAGGACTATTTGACTGGAAAAAGAAGTGCAGAGACCTACCTGTGAAATAAAATATTATTTCCACGACTCAGACTAGAGGGTATACTTACAAGTATATCCTCTTTTGACATATTGGGATGAAAGGAGAGAAGCATCATGTATCAAGTACTGCTGGCTGATGATGAATATCTTGATCTGGAAGGACTAAGAGCTTTTATTCCGTGGGAGCGCCTCGGCCTTCATGTTGTGGGGGCGGTGAATAACGGCTTTGATGCCGTCAAATTAATGGAGCAGGAGAAAGTAGATATTCTCGTAACCGATGTACGGATGCCGAGCATGACCGGACTTGAGCTGGCACGGCATGCGTTGGAGAAATATACCGATCTGCGGATTATTTTTGTGAGCGGACATCAGGATTTTGCATATGTCAAAGAAGCTTTGTCTCTGAAGGCATGCAGCTATGTCCTCAAACCGATGGATGACAGTGAAATGATTCAATCGCTGGAAGCTGTCATTCAGGATCTCGACCGTGATCAAAAGCGCCGTAAAACGGAGCGAGCCTTCGAGCAGATGAGGCCGATCGTTCATAACGAGTATGTATTTCGTTTACTGGAAGGCACGGCCGACCGTCAGGAACTGGACGAACTGCTTGCCGAGGAAGGATTGAAACCGGTAAAGTTTCCCGTCAGAGCGGCTGTTCTGGAGACGGACGATTTGTCCTGGAAGCTTAATCCTTACACAGCTAAAGAACGCCAGGACATGCTGAATGATTTTGGCGGTCATTTGATCGATCTTTGTACTCCCCGCGGGATTAACCATACATGCCGTATCTCCAAACAGAGGCTGGGTCTTCTGATTACGTCGGATGAGAGCGGTTACGAAATCTTGAAACAAGTCATCGACCATGTGAAGACGAACTTTCCTTTCACGATTACAATCGGGCTGGGCGGGGCGGCCGACAGTCCGACTGCTCTCCAGGAATCTTACCGCGAAGCTCTGACAGCCTTGGATACGAAAATGTTCTACGGCAAGGGCAAAATTCTCGAGTCCGGCGTGCTGCGGGATGAAGAAATCGCGGATGCCAAGTTACTGGAATACCGGCTCGACGCGCTATTTGCAGCCACCGTTAACTACGACCTTGTCGCTATTTATGATGAGATTGATCATTTATTTAGTCTGGCCGTGCGTCTGCGTTCCAGATTCACGATCATAAACTTTGCAACTTATATTATTGTTAAACTGGATGGCTATCTGCAGTCCATGAACGAACAGTTCTTCTCTATGCTTGGCATGGAGCTTCAGAATCTGGATATTATTCTCCAGTTCGAGACGATTGATGACATTCGGGACTGGCTGCGGCGCAAGCTGTTTGAGATTTCGGAGAGGCTGCGCATGAGTCAGCAGAATAAGAACCGCAAACTTATCCGGGATATGATGGATTATGTCAAAGAGAAGCTTGCGGACAATGTGACGCTGCGGGATGTAGCCGACCGTTTTTCTTTCTCGCCTAATTACCTGGGTCATGTCTTTAAAGAAGAAACCGGTCAGAATTTCAGTGACTTTGTGATCTCTCTGAGAATGGAAAAGGCGAAGGAACTTCTCAGTGATCCGACTCTCAAAATTTATGAAGTGGCCGACCGGATCGGCTACAGGTATCTGCCGTATTTCAGCAGGCAATTCAAGGAGACATTCGGAATGACGCCTATGCAGTACAGACGTAATCATTAGCGGATGGAAGGGTAGGGTGCTATCGGATGAAACCGGCTAAAAGACAGCGGTTTGTTCCGCTTTCCTATAAATTGATGCTGTCCTATATGTTGTGCATTCTCGTACCCGTCATCGTAGTGGGCTCTTTCTCTGTTTCTACCCTGGTGAAATCCATGCGTCAGCAAGCGGAGAATAATGTTCAGGGTACACTCAGGCAGATTAAAGATAATATTTTATACAAAATACAGGATACCAATCGGCTGTCATCGATGATTTATTATGACGAAACGCTTGCCCGGCATTTGAGAAACTATGAAGAAGGCTGGGTAAAGTACGATGCGACTATTAATTATTTGCAGCCTAAATTTCTTCAGACCGTACAATCTACAGACCGCAATATCTGGCTGTCTGTTTATTTGCAGAATGGGACGATCGGTGAAGTATATTCCAATCATGAGAATAGCGATCCTCTGCAGTCGATAACCAATACGTATGATATCTACCACATGAGCCGGATCAAACAAGAGCAGTGGTATTTGGACTATCCTGCCAGGGAGCAATACGGCAAGACGATGCAGTGGAGACAGATCCTGGATGACGATAAGCACGAAAGAATTTCACTGCTGCGGAGAATGGTTGACGTATCCAATTACGCTTTGAAAGAAATCGGCTTTATACGCATCGTGGTCAATAAGAGTGAATTGTTTGACAGTGTGGATTTCAGTAAGATCGGCGAAGGAAGCGCTATTTATATTGTTGGAAAAGATGAAGAAATCATTCATTCTTCTACAGCCCTAGACAGTATGAAGGGGAAGAAGTGGAACAATGCCTGGGCAGACAATCATCTCGTCATCCGGGAACCGTTAGCCAGCCTGGATTGGAGTCTGGTCACCCTGGTGCCGACCAATGTGATGGAGCGGGATGCGGCGAAGGTGCTCCAGTTAACGATCATCGTATGCCTGATTGCCGTTCTCGTTATTTTCTTTGTGGGATGGATGTTCGCGAGATTCTTCTCCAAAAGAGTAAAGAAAATCGTATCGGTGCTGGAAGCTTTTCGTGAAGGGGAGTTCCGTAAGCGGATGGCCTACGAGGGACGGGATGAATTCGGCCAGATTGCGGTGGCTTTGAACGATATGGGCCAGCATACCGAAGGATTAATCCGGGAGGTCTATCTGACCAATATCCAGAAGAAAGAAGCGGAACTCGAATCATTGCAAGCCCAGATCAACCCGCACTTTTTGTATAACACCTTGTCGTCGATCAGCCGTCTGGCCCGGTTTGGTGATATTGATAAACTGCACCGGATGGTAATCGGACTTGCCAAGTTTTACAGGCTTACATTGAATGACGGAAGAACGTTTATACCGCTGAGCAAAGAACTTGAGCAGGCGCAGGCTTACGTGGATATCCAGACGATCAAATACGGGGATCGCCTCGAAGTGCTGTTCGACATTAAGCCCGAAGTGTACGCCTACGATACAGTGAAACTCATCGTGCAGCCATTTATTGAGAATGCTCTGCAGCACGCATGGTGCGGGGATCAGATTTGTATCCGCATTACAGGTGAAATACAGGACGATGCTGTCGTCCTCAAAATTATCGACGATGGAGTCGGTATCCAGCCGGACCGGCTCCGCCGTATGTTCGACCCGCTGGCGCAGGAGGAGATAGGCTACGGGATCCGCAACGTGGATCAGAGGATCAAACTTCATTTCGGCAAAATTTACGGCATCACGGTAGCCAGCCGTCCTGGTATGGGTACTGCCGTGATGATCAAGGTGCCGCTGTATAAGCACAAGAAGATATGATCGGCATTGTAAGATGAAAAATCCCGTCTGCTGAGCAGTACGGGATTTTTGGTGCGTTATTTTATATTGTCAGCAGCAAGTGAAAAAAAATTAATTAAAGGCATTAACAAAAATGGAGGGAATCCGAGAATGAAGTCACAACTGGCAGTGATCCCCAAAGAAGGAGATTTGCTATAGATTAATCTTTCTTTTAACAAAGCAACCTATTAAGCGAATAAACAGTTTAGAAGGCAGTTAATAAAGGAGGAGCATTATGGTCTTAAGAAGCATTTCACTTACATTTCTATTAATTTTAATACTAACAGGCTGCAGCGAGGCGAACAAAACTATTACACTAGACCAAGTGGTATCGTCGATTGAAAAAGAAGATATGGAGCTGGTGTCAAAGGGAGAATCGCACATGGATCAGCTTGTAAGCGTTTCGCCGCATCTATTCCGTTTTTCGGGTACAGATGGCGATTTCGATCAAGAGTCGATCTATATCTATGTGTATGATTCAGAGGACGCGGTCAGAAAAGCCGTAAAAGAACAGAACCAGAATGTGAACTCTTTGACGTTTGTTCAAAGTTTCCAACACAAAAATGTATTCGTTATTTATGCCACGTATAAAAAATCCGAGAGACACCTCGAGAATATTGAGGCGGCTCTAAAGAAATTAGAATGACCCGCATAGAGATAATCAAAGATCATTTGAAAGCAAAACACCTCCTAGACAGCTTCCGGCTTCCGCAAGCCGGTGCATGTCTTGGAGGTGTTTTTTGTTATGCGAGGTGTGAGAGGCAGGAATTAACCGACCCCTCATACTCAGGCCGTGTCGCGCGCGAGTTACCCCCGCAGCAGCTTGAACGACTCGTCCGCCGCTTCCAGCGTACGCGCGATGTCCTCGTCCGTGTGCGCGGTCGTCAGGAACCACGCCTCGTATTTCGACGGCGCCAGGTTAATGCCGCGCTCCAGCATCAGCTTGAAGAAGCGGCCGAACAGCTCGCCGTCCGTGTCCTGCGCCTCGTCGTAGTTCGTGACCGGGTGGTCGCAGAAATGCGTCGAGATCGCACCGGCGATGCGGTTCACCGTCAGCCGGGCGCCGTGGCGGGCCGCCGACTCGCGGAGGCCGTCCGCCAGCCGGGTGCCGAGCTGCTCGAGGCGCTCGTACGTGCCCGGCTGCCTCAGCACCTCGAGGCAGGCGATGCCGGCGGAGATGGAGGCAGGGTTGCCTGCCATCGTGCCGGCCTGGTACGCAGGTCCGAGCGGCGCGACCTGCGCCATGATCTCCTTACGGCCGCCGTAGGCTCCGATCGGCAGTCCGCCGCCGATGATTTTGCCCAGCGCCGTAAGATCGGGCTCGATCTCCGCGGGCACGCTTCCGAGGTCCGCGTAGGTCTGCACCGTTCCGTAATGGAAACGGAACGCGGTTATGACCTCGTCGTAGATGACGAGGGAACCGTTCTTACGCGCGGCGGCGCAGAGCCCCTCGAGGAAGCCGGGCTTCGGCATCACCATGCCGAAGTTGCCCACGATGGGCTCGACCATCACGGCCGCGATCTCATCGCCCCAGCGCGCGAGGGCAGCTTCGAGTGCCGGAATGTCATTGAACGGCACGGTGATGACTTCCTGGGCGATGGAGGCGGGGACGCCTGCGCTGTCCGGTGTGCCGAGAGTGGACGGGCCGGAACCCGCGGCAACGAGCACGAGGTCCGAGTGGCCGTGGTAGCAGCCGGCGAACTTGATGATCTTCGTGCGTCCGGTATAGGCGCGCGCTACTCGGATCGTCGTCATGACGGCCTCTGTGCCGGAGTTGACGAAGCGGACCTTGTCCATCGACGGTATCGCTTCTTTGAGCATTTTGGCGAATATTACCTCCAGCTCGGTAGGCGTGCCGTAGAGCGTGCCTTTCTGCGCAGCCCGGCAGATCGCTTCCGTCACATGGGGGTGCGCGTGACCGGTAATAATCGGGCCGTAGGCAGCCAGGTAATCGATATATTTATTGCCGTCCACATCCCAGAAATAAGCGCCTTCTCCACGCTTCATCGCAACAGGGGCGCCTCCGCCGACGGCTTTGAATGAGCGGGAGGGGCTGTTTACACCGCCGACGATATGTATCAGTGCTTCTTCATGAAGCTGCTCGGATTTTGTATGGTTCATGATGGATGTCTCCTTTTGCCTTTAAATTGCGGATCATGGTTCTGATTTTTCCTGCTGGCTGCTTTGTCTTGCCATGTTCGGGTTAGGCATCCGCAGTGACTTCCCTATGGCCAAGCAGCCGTAAGTGGCTCCCCGGTAGTACGGGGCCGCCGGACATGGGGCAAGTATGCTTCCGGCAGTTGGTAACTACAATGCTATGTAGCCGTCCTGCGCCTAAAATAAGAAAAATAACGTGCCGTCCCTCCAGGGTGACGGACACGTTATTCATTATCCCACCAAACTCCGGGAGTTTCCATACCGGCTGTCCGGGTGCTGCTATCTGTCGGCGCTGTCTCTGTCCGTTCCGCTCCGGGTCGTGCTTCCCGAAGATCTTGATCCGGAACTGTCGGAGCCGGAATTAGAGCCGGATTCGCCTAAACCTTCCCCTGCAGAATCAGCCGTTCCGTTCAAAACCTCCTGAACATATCGCTTCAGGCGCGTTTTCTCAAAGGCGATCACCTGTTGGTCGTTGATTCGGCGTTCGATCACGAGTTCGGTCGGAGGAATCTGGATGCTCTCAATGCCTCCGGCTTTGGCGTCCATGCCAAGGGAGCTCAGCTTGATCATATCATTGAGGGACAAATTCGTCGTGATGTAAGGCTGCATTTTTTTCAGTATTGAGGGAAGCTTGAGAATCGACTCCGTCGACTGCATTTTATCCGCTACGGCCGTCAGGAATTTGCGCTGACGTTCCGTGCGGGAGAAGTCCGAGGTGGCGTCGTGACGGAAGCGAACGTACTGAAGTGCGGTCTTGCCGTCGAGATGCTGCATCCCTTTCTTGAGATCGATATCGTATACGTGTCCGTCTGCGGAATCCTTCCACTTCATATCTTTCTCGACCTCAAGGTCGATGCCGCCGACCGCATCCACCAGCGCGATGAATCCCTGGAAATCCGTATACAGATAATACTGGATCGGGATACCTGTCAGCTCGCTGACGGTCTTCATTGCCAGATTGGGGCCTCCGATCGTGAAGGCCGAATTTATCTTGCCTTCGTCGTTACCCGGAATTTTGACCCAGGTATCCCGGAGAACGGACATGAGTGCGGCCTTCTTCGTCACGGGGTCAATGGAAGCGATCATCAGCGTATCCGACCGCAGCGGTTCCTTGTCTTCTTTCCCGCGGGCATCGGCCCCGAGCAGCAGCACGTTCACCCGCTCTGTTCCTTCCCATACGGGAGGCTTGTATTCTCCTCCCTTGTACCGGGGATCGAAGGTGGCAGGACCTGCCGCGTTGTCCGTGGAACTGATATTGCCGGCAAAGCTGTATATACTGTACGTATAATAGCCTACCGCACACAGCAGGAGGAACAGAAACGTGAACAAGAATAACCGCCACGGCTTCCGTACCCTGCGTTTTCTATTGGGCATATGGAGTTCATTCCCTTTCATTCTCAAATGATAAACAATTGCGGCCTGTACACTATTAACTGCATAAAGGTTCGCTGAAACGTTTTCGCGTATGCAGCCGGTCTCGCCGGGGAGGCACCTTTCTCCCCAATGCCATTTTGTTGTATGATGATGTGTGGGAACGGCGGAACTATGTATTTCATTATAGGGGCAACTTCTTCATTGCCGCAAGTTTACATCTGAATACATAAGGCTTCTAATGTTTCCCATTCTACTTGTCCACAGGAGGAAACTATGCAAGCTATTGAAGTCAGAGAGCTCCGTAAAGAGTTCCGTGTGCAGAAAAGCCGGGGCGGACTCAAAGGGGCCTTTCGTGATTTATTCAATCGCGAATACAACCAGATTACGGCCGTTAAAGATATCAGTTTCGATATTCCTCAAGGGGAAATCTGCGGGTACATAGGGGAGAACGGGGCAGGGAAATCGACCACGATTAAAATGCTGACCGGTATTCTCGTACCGACCTCGGGTCACTTGAAAGTGAACGGTTTCGTTCCTTACAAAGAGCGCGAAGCTTTCGTGAAAGGAATCGGTGTCGTCTTTGGGCAGCGAAGCCAGCTCTGGTGGGACATCGGCGTCATTGAATCCTTCCAGCTCTTGAAGAAGGTTTACCGGGTGCCCGACAATGATTTCAAGGAGCGCCTGGATGAGCTCTCCGACCGTCTGATGTTGGGTGAACTGCTCAGCAGGCCTGTCCGCAAACTCAGTCTGGGACAGAGGATGCGGTGTGAGCTGGCAGCGTCACTGCTGCATAATCCGGCGATTGTATTCCTGGATGAGCCGACAATTGGTCTGGACATTGTCGTGAAGACTGAGATCCGTGAATTCCTCAAGTCGCTTAACCAGCGGTATGGAACAACGATTCTGCTGACCACACATGACCTTCAGGATATCGAAGCGCTCTGCTCCCGTGTCATTATGCTGGATGACGGCCGCATTATTTATGACGGCGGCCTGGATCAGTTGAAGGAAACGTGGGGCAAAGGCAAAGAGGTTGTGCTTCAATTTACCCAGCCGGTTACACTGGAGAGTCTTCAGGCCCTTACTTCCGGAATGGACGTGACCTGGAAACGGGAAGGTGAGCTGGAGGCAAGGGTATTCATCCCTTACCGTACAGCGAACGTATCTGACGTTCTTGCGCGTATTGTCGGCATTGTCAAGATTGACGACATCCGCATTCTGGAGACCAATACGGATGATATCGTCCGTGAAATTTACAAGTCGGGCTCCGCTGAGGCCAGCCCTACATTCGGCGAATTTTCAGCCTCCGAAGCGGACAGTCCTGCGGAATCAGACGAATCAGGCACCTCCGGTGAGCGGGATAAAGGAGCGGTGCCTCGTGTATAAAGCTTATGTGGAACTGATCCGCATCCGGTTTATTACGATGCTGGCTTACCGTGTCAATTATTACAGCGGAATTCTGGTGTACGCTTTGAATATCGGTTCTTACTACTTCCTGTGGAAAGCTATCTATGGAAGCCAGGAGACGCTGGGCGGTCAGACCTTAGGGCAGATGACCACCTATATCGTCGTTTCCTGGATGAGCCGGGCATTTTATTTCAATAACCTGGACCGTGAAATTGCTAATGAAATCCGGGACGGCAGTGTGGCCATCCAGTTTATCCGTCCTTACAACTATGTGGTCTACAAGATGATGCAAGGATTCGGAGAGGGCCTATTCCGTCTGCTGCTGTTCACGGCTCCGGGGCTTGTGATCGCCTCCTTGTTGTTTCCGGTCGAACTGCCCACGAACCCGTCCTTATGGGCTGTTTACCTGCTTATGTTGTTTTTTGCCTTTCTGATTAACTCCCAGATCAACATCATGACGGGATTGTCAGCCTTTTTTCTTGAGAACAGTGAGGGTATGATGCGAATGAAGCGGGTAGCTGTCGATCTGTTCTCCGGTCTCATTCTGCCGATTACGATGTTTCCGGGATGGACAGCCAAGTTTTTGGAATGGCTGCCGTTTCAGGCTATCACTTATCTGCCGGGATCCGTTATTACGGGCCGCATTGAGGGCAGTGCCGTCTGGCAGGCTTTTTTCATTCAAGTTATCTGGTTCGTCGCTTTGCTTGTGCCGATTGCTTTCATGTGGCGTAAAGCGAGAACCCGGCTGTTCGTGCAGGGGGGTTGAGGCATGTTCTATCTTTCGCTTATTTGGGATTACCTGAAGAATTACCTGAAAACCAGACTCACCTACCGTTCCGACTTCTGGATTGAGGTCGCGTCGGATCTTCTGTTTAACGGGCTGAATTTGATTTTCATTCTCGTGGTCTTTCAACAGACGGAGCTGCTCGGCGAATGGAACCGGGAACAGATTTTGTTCATCTATGGGTTCTTTATGATTCCGTACGGCCTGTTCACCACGATTTTCAATCTATGGAATTTCAGCGAACGCTATATTGTCAAAGGGGAGATGGATCGGATTCTGACCCGACCCGCCCACAGTCTCTGGCAGCTGATGCTTGAGAATATGGACCCGGCATCGTTGTTCAGCGCTCTTGCCGGCGCTGCTGTTATGGGGTATTCGTGGATGGCGCTGGATCTTCCGGTCCATTGGAGCGACCCGTTTGTGCTGCTGCTGCTCATTGTGTCAGCCGTTCTGATCTACGGCGGTATTTATGTGACACTTAGCGCGCTCGCCTTCTTTTCGGATTCGCCGACAGGTATTATGCCGCTGATATTTAACATCCAGAACTATGGCCGGTACCCGGTCACGATCTATAACAAGCTGCTGCGGGGCATTCTAACCTGGATTCTTCCGTTTGCCTTCGTCGGGTTTTATCCGGCTGCTTATTTTCTGGATCCGGAGAACTGGAAGGGCTTTGCTCTATTAACGCCGGTGATGGGTGTCATTTTCATTACCCTTGGATTGAGCGTGTGGAATTTGGGAGTAAGGCGGTACCGGGGTGCAGGTTCCTGAGTCCACGGACTTTAGCATCCGGTCCCTGTCCCGCTAAGCAGTTCACGTGCCGCTTGTCGGGTTGTATCCAAGTTTTTCATCCCGTTTTCAGCAAAGATTTAGGTTTTCCTAAGCTTACCGTAAAACTTTGTTCACAATTTCTGCCTATACTTGGGAGGTAACATACTCAAGCACCCAATTGAAAGGTGGAAATTACATGAACGGTACAACTCGTAACAGATTATTAGTCAGTACACTGACTGCGGCACTTCTGCTTGGCGGCGGGGCGGCACTGTCCGGGAATGTATTCGCGGCAGATTCTGCTGATACAGACAAGACGACCACGACAGACAGCACTCACTCCAAACGCGGAGATAAGGGTGACAGAGGCGGGAAGTTCGGGTTCGGCGGCGGTTTTGTCTTTAAGAACGCAGCGGAAGTTCTGGGCGTGGAAGAGAAAGCCTTGATGACGGAGCTTAGATCCGGCAAAACGCTCGTCGAGATTGCTCAAGGCAAAGGGATCAGCCAAGCGGATCTAATCTCCAAGCTGACAGCATCGGCGTCCGCAGGCATTGATGCCCAAGTAACCGCAGGCAAGCTGGATAGTGCTAAAGCGGCTGAATTGAAAGCCGATCTCGGGAAGCGCATAGAGAAGGCAGTCACCAGCAAGAATGACTTCGGCAAAGGCGGCAAGCATGGCGGCGGACATAAAGGCGGCTTCGTTAACAAGGAGCAGCTGGCCGGCCTACTTGGCTTAACCGCAGATGAGATCAAGGCGCAGCAGGAAGCTGGTAAAACCTTGGCTGAAATCGCAACGTCCAAAGGAATCTCCAGAGAGCAGCTGCTTGAGAAGCTTAAAGCAGCAATGACTCCGTCGCTTGAGAAGTTCATTGATGCCAAGAAAGGCGACAAGCCTGAAGGTAGACAAGGAACGGGTCAAGCCAAATCTCAGCAAGCCGAGTAAACGATCGTCTGTTTCGTTTTTTTGGCAGTCTGCACCGGACTCATGAAGAGGCAGGCTCCGGTGCAGGCCGCCGCGCTATTCATAACCGCTCCGCCAGCGTTAAGCTGCGGAGCGGTTATTTTTTATAGATGCGGGAATTTGATTGAAGCAGCCGGATTAGTATAATAGGTGAAAGGCAGATTGCCGGCGTAAATAATTAACAGCATTTATTTCCCGGGAAACATTGCACTTGAAGGAGGTAGTATGGGTATGACAGCAGAGTTAGGCAAGGGAGCTCCAGATTTTGAACTGCCCGCAAGCAATGGAGAGAAGGTTAAATTGTCAGATTTTCGCGGCAAGAAGGTTATCCTGTATTTCTATCCCAAAGATATGACACCGGGCTGTACGACACAGGCCTGTGATTTTAGAGATAAGCACAGCGAATTTAGTAACCTGGAGACGGTTATTCTGGGCGTAAGTATAGACTCTTTAAACCGGCATGAGAAGTTTATCAGCAAGTATGAGCTGCCTTTCCTGCTGCTTGCCGATGAGGAACATACAGTTGCTGATTTGTATAATGTATGGGTAGAGAAGAATATGTACGGCAAGAAGTTTATGGGCATCGAACGCTCAACTTTTGTAATTGACGAGCAAGGAGTACTGGTCAAACAGTGGCGCAAGGTCAAGGTTAAAGGCCACATCGAAGAGGCGCTTTCCTATATAGGAAACCTGCCTGCATAAAAATCAGCCCCTTCTCCTGTATAGGAGTGAAGGGGCTGGGGAGTTTGTTGAGTGTTAGAAAATGGCTAACACTAAACCTTCTTAAATATCCACCCACTGCTGCCGTTTGTGGCTTTCCAGTATAGCTTCGACAATCCGCATAACCCCGCAAGCCTGCTCAAAGGTGGCGAACTTGGAATGAACCTTAGGTTCATTCCCTTTTTTGCTGATCGTCCTATAGAAATCGTAGAACAGATTTTTGAGCGCATCCGGCCAGCCTTCTTCATGTCCACCCGGATAATGGGTAATGGAAGCGGCCTGATCGCTCATGAGGCTGGCATCCCTCATCAGAATCCGGTTCGGTACATCTCTGGAGCCGATCCACAGCCGGTTGGCTTCCTCCTGATCCCAGCGCAGTGCTCCATGCTCGGCAGCAATTTCAAAATACAATTTGTTCTTGCGGCCCGAGCTTACTTGGGAAATCGCGAAAACTCCTTTCATACCGCCTTCGAAACGGACAAGCACCGATCCGAAGTCTTCGGTATCCACCTTAACCGGTTCGCAATCCTCAATAGCCGGCAGAGAAGCATTGAACGTGTTGACCTGATCTTTGGGCTTGTAACGGACCGGATGGACAATGCCGAGATCGGCAAAGACCGATACAATCTTTTTGCCCACCACATATTGCACGGTATCCACCCAGTGGGAGCCGATATCCGCCATAGCGCGGGAAGGACCGTTTAATTCGGAGTCCATTCGCCAGTTATAGTCGGTTGCATGCTGCAGCCAATCCTGGAGGTAACCGCCTGTAATATAGTAGGGATTACCATAAGTTTGTGCGGCAATCTGCTGTTTGATTTCCTCGACAAGCGGATAGTGACGGTAGATGTACGAGACACCGGCCACGAGTCCCTTTTCTTTAGCGAGCTGCTGGAGCTCATCCGATTCTTTAACGGTCACGGAGAGCGGCTTTTCGGACAGGACGTGCTTGCCTGCGAGGAGAGCGGCTTTATTGTACTCAAAATGCAGATGATTGGCCGTACAATTGTGTACAACTTGAATATCCGGGTCCTGGATTAATTCCATCGCCTCGCCATAGTACATGGGAATGCGGTACTTAGCCGCTATTTCTTCGGCACGAGACAAACGGGAAGAAGCAACGGCAACAACCTGAACGGAAGGAATCCGCTGCAGAGCTTCAATGTGAGCGGTAGCGGAGAAGCCTGTTCCAAGTATCCCGACTTTAATATCACCCATTCCATCACCTCTTGTTTAAATATGAAAGCGCATCCTATACCCTTTTACCCCAAAAAAGAGGAAATTGATTTAGTTTTAGAACGTTGTTTGGAAAAAAAGAAAAAGATAGGGGTAAGTCGCTTCCGGAAAACTCCGCTTTAAACGCAGCTGTCTGTCTGGTAAAGTTTCCGCAGCACCCCTCCAATTCATACGCTTCCACACTGTGGGATATGAGCCCTCATGTTCTTTGCCTCGAAGAGCGCTGTTAGATTAGTGCCCTCACATGGTATAATAAGTAAATCGTTTCGGGCCTTTGGAGGAGATCATTATGTTATTTTACATGGGTTGTTTGAGTGTTACATTGTTACTTGCCTTTGCTATGAAAAAGGTACGGAGTGAGAGTGTCTACTCAAAGTCAACATTAATCTTGATTATTTGTTCTCTGCTTTCTAATATTAGTCTCTCGCAAAATTACATGAAGAGTCTTATTCCGGAAGCTAACGATGGAATTGGAATATCGAACCGTATTTCATACTGGATAATAGGAGAAGGAAATTGGTCACAAGAACGATTCAAAATGTTGTATGAGCAATCCGTGTTGATTACGATAATTTTATTACTTACCTATGTGTTTACATTAGTTTTTGAAAAATTCAAAAAAACATCTTGAATCCAAATCATAAAACACCGTTCAACTGATTGTTGAAACGTATACACATTCATATGTAGAACCCATAACATGACCTTTTCCAGGGTCGTGTTTTTATTTGTGCAGAGCCGGTTTAACTAATTTGTGTAAACGGGGATGAACTGGCTGCCTCCGGTCACGATGGACGGTCACCCGAAAGCGGACAGACTTTTGATAAGAGGATCCGCCCATGCGAAATGACATACCACTCTGAAATCTCTCATATATTCTACCAGTAAGCCAAATGATGGAGTATTCGGAGGGATTGTCATGTTAACCCGGTCGCCAGTGGTCAGATTTACTCGGTTCGTCCTGCTTGTTCTGCTATTATCCGCCCTTCATCCATTTTTACAGCTTGAGCCCGCAGTGCATGCCGCCTCCCGGGACGATCATTCATCCAGCGAAACTTACGGGGAACTGAAATCCGGCCGTATAACGCGGGCTGATCAGCCTTACAAGACGGCGGATACTCCGACGGTTTATCTGACTTTCGATGATGGGCCCAGCCGGTACACACCCCAGGTTCTTGAGATTTTGCGGAAAGAAGGCATATCCGCCACTTTCTTCGTAGTCGGGGAGCAGGTGCAGGCACACCCGGAACTGGCCGGGCAGCTTGTGCGAGAAGGGCATGCCATCGGAAATCACAGTTTTGATCACACTTACAAAAATCTGTATAAGGACTTTAATGAATTCTGGGAGCAGGTGCAGCAAACCGATCAAGCAATCGAGCGGGCCGCCGGTATCAGAACGAGGCTGTTTCGTGCACCCGGAGGCACAGCCCAGAACTTTGATGCCTTCTATTTCTATTATATGAATCAAGCGGGATTTACCGTATTTGATTGGGATGTGGACAGCAACGATTCCAAAAGAACAGGCGTCCCTGAGGCCGAGATTATCCGCTCGATCAAGAAGGCACCTCTGAAAAAAGAGCTGAACCTGCTGTTCCACGACGGTATCGGCCATGAAGAAACCGTTAAAGCTCTTCCTGAAATTATCCGCTATTTTAAAAGTAAGGGATACGCGTTCGCTAAACTGGATGAGCAAGTCAAACCAGCCCAGTTTCCTGTCCGTACGGCAGAACGCTGGGATCGCACTATTCCGGAAGAAGAAGAGTTCATAAGCAATGTAGAGGCGGTTCAAGCCTGGGCGAATCCGGATACACCGGGTGATCGGGGAGTACCGGGCACGGCCTACGAACAGGGTGCCGGGAAGTCTGAAGGGGAAGCAGGAGGAGTCCGGATCGCTACCGCCGGCGAACATTCTCTGCCCCTTCTATTAAACGTGAATCGGCAAGTAAGACGGCTTGCTTCCGATCAGGTTCTTTACCCGGAGCAGCGTCTGGAAGTTCCGCTGAGAGTGCTCGCAGAAGAAATGGGAGCCAAGGTCGTCTGGTCTCCGGGTACTAGAACCGCATCAGTATCCTATGGCTATACCCGGCTGGATTACAGCTTATCCACTTTTACATTGACGGTAAACCGGTGGGGCAGGCAAGTGGAGGTTTATTCTTTACCGGATACCCATTTAATCGAAGGCACGTTGTACGTTCCTCTTCTTCAAACGGCAGAAGTACTCGGCGTTGCAGTAGAAGAGCACCGCTCTGATGCGGCCGGTCATTATATTACTCTATCTACTAAGGGTTTCTATTTCCTGCTGTTCTGACACGTCTAATTTAATAGAGATCGGGAAACACTGGGAATAGATGAATTCCATTAGGAGGCTTTCCCGTGATTTCCAA
The DNA here is from genome assembly GCF_009757775.1 of Paenibacillus lutrae. Taxonomy (GTDB): domain Bacteria; phylum Bacillota; class Bacilli; order Paenibacillales; family NBRC-103111; genus Paenibacillus_F; species Paenibacillus_F lutrae. Next base: position 9,129 of record NZ_RHLK01000004.1, on the reverse strand, counting down.
TCGAACCTTCTTATTTGACCAACCCCAACCTCTTTTGAACAAAGTGGTCGATCAAGTCTCGAAAGTCGTCTTCGGCAAACGTGATGTTATTGAAAAATGCGTGGTTGCCATGCTGTGCGGCGGACATATCCTTCTGGAGGATGTGCCGGGCGTAGGCAAGACACTGCTCGTCCGCAGTCTGGCGGCTTCTATCGGCTGTGAATATAAACGGATTCAATGCACACCTGATCTGATGCCGTCGGATATAACAGGCGTGTCCGTTTTCAAGCCGCAGAGCGGCTCTTTTGAATTCAGTCCCGGACCGCTGATGAATCCCGTGGTGCTGGCGGACGAGCTGAACCGTGCGCTTCCCAGAACACAATCGGCCTTTCTGGAAGCTATGGAAGAGAAGAGTATAACCGTAGACGGAATTACTCATGAGCTTCCCGAACCCTTCCTGCTGCTCGCGACACAGAATCCGCTGGATCACGAAGGGACCTTTCCCCTCCCCGAGGCCCAACTGGACCGGTTCTTGATGAAGCTGTCCCTCGGGTATCCGGATCAAGCCGGCGAGTCCGCTATGCTGGAGCGGCATCTGCAGAGGCGCCCGACCGATAAGCTAAGGCCTGTCCTGCTGCAGGAAGAGTGGGTTCAGCTTCAGCATGAAGCGGCTGCAGTGAGTGTAGACGACTCACTCCGCGAGTACATTGTCAGTCTTGCGGCCGCTACGCGAAGACATCCGGATCTGAGGCTTGGAGCAAGTCCGCGGGCTTCCTCGGCGCTTATGCGGGCCTCGCAGGCTAGAGCTTTGATGCAGGGGCGCAGGTACGTGGTGCCCGATGATATCAAGAATCTGGCTGCTGCCGTGTTCGCACATCGTTTGCTCCCTGCGCCTGAAGCACGGATGGCAGGACGGAGCGCAAGGTCCGCCGTAGAAGCGGCGGTTGCTTCTGTTCCCATCCCTGTGCTGCGTTTTGCAGCCATCCGCTAGGTGCGCCTCATGATCAAATCATGGCTGGTTTTGTCTGCAACGATTCTGGGAGCCTTAGCGGCCCACGCTATTTATTTGAGCATAGGGGGCATAGCTCCGTTCCTAGTAGAAGCGCTTCTATGGTGCAATGCTTGTTCGGGTGCGGCTATCCTTTTGTTTACGTTGAACGGAGCCGTCCTGGACCGGGAAATTCATGTTTCACGGCTAACAGCCGGACAAACCGCGCAGATACGGCTCCATGTTAAACATCGTTCGTTTCTTCCGGTATGTTGGCTGGCTGTCCGGGAATATTGGCAGCACGAGGAGCGCGGGGAGAGCATTTGTATAACACAGCTCTGTTTTCCATGGTTTCGCAGAACCATCCCTATGAGTTACGGGATTGAACATATACAGCGCGGTCACTATACTCTCATGAAGTCCGAGGTGATTAGCGGGGATCTTTTCGGTCTTTTTGTCAAAAGGGTACAGGCAGCAGGGAAGGCCCGTTTGACTGTTTACCCAGCTCCTGCTGAATCTCTGAGCAGGGTTCTTACTGTCTCAAGGCTGGAGAATGAGACATGGAGCCGGGAGGCTTCACTGCTCTCAGCCCCAGTGTATGCCGGAAGCCGCGCGTATATTTCAGGTGATCCGATGTCCTGGATTGATTGGAAAGCAACGGCACGGGCAGGGACTCTGCAAACGCAAGTTCGCGCTGCCTCCGTTAAGCTATCCCGGATGGTTATTCTCGACCCTGATCCGCATTGTGGAGAAGGATCAACTGCTTGCCGCTGCGGGTTTGCCACCCATCTTCACAAAGGCAGGAAGAAGAAAAGGCCGGTTAAAGTCTTATCCGGCAAAACACAACCGCTGAGAGATGAAGAAAATGACGAACCGTGGAAGAAACAAAGCTGGAAACAGCGAACAAACCTCAGCAAGATAACGAATCCGGACGAAGAAGCATGTCGGTGCGGGTTCGGTTTGCTTGAGAAGCGGATAAGTCTGGCCGTAAGTGCGGTAACCGAACCTGGCTTCGGGGCGCGAGGGATTGTTGTCGGAACCGCATTCCGGGAAAGAACAGAGATTACCGGTGTGTACGGACAGCAGCCTTCTCCGGCCTGTGAATATCCCGCAGCGTCTTCCGGAACGGATAATGTCTGCGCAAGCGCGCCGCTTGAGCTGCTCGCTTCGCTTAGAGGGGAGAAGGGTCGCGGCCTTCTGATTCTCCAGAGGGAACATGCCTCACTTCCGCCTGGGATCGGTATGACTTATTTGACATCCAGGCTGGATAAAGGAGCAGTTATGGGCATCATTGCACTTCTTGCAGCCCGGAGACCTGTGGAGGTGGTGTTTATTCATACAGCCGATTCCCTGTCTGAGGAAGATCTTTGCGCCGCTGCGATGCTTAGAGACGCGGGAGCGGCGTTTGCTTCTATTGCTCTATCATCTGATTTTCATAGAGTAACAACGGACCGAAAGGGTCATCAAGCCGTACGGGAGAATCGATTTGCAGCCTTGAATTTCTCGGGTGAAGGGGGTGCAGGAGATGAATTCGCACGAGGATAAGCAGAGGGAGCTTGAACCGTTAAAATCAGCAGCCTCATCCATCCCTTCACCATCATCATTTACCGCGGGGGCAGGCGGATTTTATCCAGGCAGAACCGAGGCTTCCGTCCGATGTATGAAGGAGTCTACTCCCGGCGTTTACAACCCGAGCGGATTGTCTGCTGTGAGAAATACCGCACTTACCATAATATGGTTCCTGCTTCTTCTTGAATGGCTGCGCCCCATGGCTTCGGGAATCGGCATGATACAGCGCAGCGGTATATTACCTTATGCTCTGCTTATCGGTTATTTCTTAATGCTCTCGGCTGTAGTCCGTTCCGCTTATGTGCTGTGGTTAGGGAAACTTGCAGGCATTACGATAACGATCGGATACTTCTATCGCAATGGTAATTTCCCGTGGGGGGGATGGCCGGTTGATATTGGGAATGATTTGTATTCGGATCTTGGGCTCGCGGCTGCGGGCAGATTCGGTGAAATCAGCTGGGTGCTGGAGACTTTGCTTTTTCTGATCGGATCTGCGGCTTTTATTTCCGCCTCCCATCAACTTTTGCTGCATCGTCAGCATGGTGCTTGGTTTGCTGCGGCTACCGGAGGTTACCTGGTTGTACTGCAAATATGGGCTGGTATAGATACGACTCCAGGTTTGATCCGTACGGCTGCCTTAGGACTTTTGCTGCTCGCTCTTCTGACCATCCCCCGTCTTAGAAGACGATTTGCGATGTCGGAGGAAGGAGCTTGGCCGTTATCCTGGATTGGGCTCAGTCTTGCTGCAGCGGCGGCTCTTTATATGAGCGGGATCTGGGCGCACGAGGGGGGCAAATTTCTTCCCATGCGGACCTCAAGTGTGCGAGCTGCCGCGGACGGGTGGGTTAACGATCTTCTCAGCGGACGGAATTCCTTGTCCTACAGCGCATCCAGACCTTCAGAATCAGCCGTGAGCCTTACGGGTTATGGCGAGGATGACACATGGATCGGCGGTCCGATTCTACCCGATAACCGGATTGCTTTTAAGGCTAAGACACCTGTGATGACTTACTGGCGGGGAGAATCGAAGAGCTTTTATGATGGAAAAGGGTGGTCTCAGCCTTATTCCCAGCTTCAACCTGCTTTTCCTGTATCGGCAAGCGGAGTCGGTGAGTCTCAATTTGGAGGTGAATCCTCTGCCGAGACTGGAAAAGAGAAGCAGGAGAAGCCGGGTGATCCTGACCTTCTGCTGCTTAATTCCTCCGGTTTGCTGGTTCAGGAAATTACTGAAATTGCGGGAAAACAACTTGGGACCCAGATTTTTGCAGGCGGTACCGTGCAAGCTTTACAGGAAGCAGTCAGTATTTCAGGCAAACACATTCAGCCGGCTGAAATCCGGTCAAGCCGCGAGAGTGGTAAAGTGACTATGAATCTTAATACCGAACCGTTAAAATCATATCGGATCGCGATTACACCCATGCGGTTTGGTGCGGATTGGCTTGTATGGAAATCTCTTAGCCGGGATGAGCAGGAGCCGGTCAGCGATGCCGAGCTGCGAAGCGGCCTAAGAGGCTCTGCCGGCAGCTGGGGGGTTCACGGGAGCTCTCCGGCAGAGGAGCCCGAACTCTCCGGTACCGAGCTTGCCGCGTTTCTGCAGCTGCCGGGGCAGCTTCCGCAGCGTGTCAAGGATCTCGCTGCCAGTTTGACTGCGGATCATGGAGAGGACAAGCTTAGTGCCGCACTGGCGATCGAGCGGCACCTGCGCACCGGGTATCGCTATAGCATGAGCGAGCCTAAGCGGCCGGCTGATGAACAGGACGCCGTCGACCATTTCCTGTTCACCAGCGGCGTGGGCTACTGCGACCATTTCTCAACGTCCATGGTCGTTCTGCTTCGCTCGGCAGGCATACCGGCCCGCTGGGTCAAAGGTTTCGCCCCCGGTGAAGCGGGCGAACGCGCTCCGGACGGCAGTCTCTCGGTTATCGTCCGGAGCCGCGATGCCCATTCATGGGCGGAAGCCTACATCCCGGGCGCCGGCTGGCTTGCTTTCGAGCCGACGCCCGGGTTCGCATCGCCGCCGGCAGGCGGCAAGGAGCCGCAGGCTGTGCCTGCCTCTGTCTCTCTCCCGCCGGATGAGGCAGAGCAGCCGGGCACAACCCTACTGCCGCAGTGGGCAGGAGCGTTGCTGCCCGCGCTTGCACGGGCGGCCCAGTCCCCGGCCGCCCCGGCTGTGGCCGCGGCGCTCGCTGTACTCGCCGCGGCCCTGATGCTGCGCCGCTCGCTTATGAAGCGGCGCGGCAATGCCCTTGCGCCGCGTTTAACCGCGCCGCTCCGCCGCAGCGCGGACAGCACCGCGCTGATGGAACGGCTGTGGCTGCGGGTATTCCGCAGCCACGGCCGCCTAGCGCCGCAGCAGACGCTGCGCGAGTACGTCGCGGCGCTGGGGGGCATGGATGACGCGCGCCGCAGAGCGCTGGAGGAATTTGCCGCCTTGTACGAAGAAGTCCGCTATGACCGGAGCGGCGCAGGGATCGTCGGCAAAGGCCGCATTCTCGAGATTTGGAAGCGGATTGAGGGATGACCATGCCTTGATTCCTCCGCCTTTGTTATATATAATGATCAAGATTATACTAGGAGGCGGACCATGGATATCATAAAGTCACACGAAATGATTGTTGTATTAGACTTCGGCGGACAGTACAACCAGCTGATCGCCAGACGCATTCGCGACCTGGGCGTTTATAGCGAATTGCTGCCCTACAATACCCCTGCGGAGAAAATCCGCGAACTGAATCCCAAAGGGATTGTTTTCTCGGGCGGACCTACAAGTGTATACGGTGAAGGTTCCCCTATTGTGGACCCGGCAGTATATGAACTGGGTATTCCGATCATGGGCATCTGCTACGGCATGCAAATGATCGCTCATCAACTGAATGGTAAAGTAGAGCGCGCAGCCAAGCGGGAATACGGCAAGTCCGAAGTGCAGTTCCAGTCCCACAGCCGTCTGGCTAAGAATCTGGATGCTAATCAAGTCGTATGGATGAGCCACGGGGATCACGTTTGCGATCTGCCGGAAGGTTTTGTTCTGGACGCAAGCACAGAGACTTGTGCGATCGCGGCGATGAGTCACCCGGAGAAGAACATCGTAGCTGTCCAATTCCACCCGGAAGTCCGCCACTCGGCGCAAGGCAACGAAATGATCCGCAACTTTATCTATGATGTTTGCGGATGTGCGGGTGACTGGAGCATGGAAAGCTTTATCGAAGATACCATCCGTGACATTCGTGCCCAGGTGGGCGACCGTAAAGTCCTATGCGCATTAAGCGGCGGCGTCGATTCCTCTGTAGTGGCAATCCTGCTGCACAAAGCGATTGGCGACCAGCTGACCTGCATGTTCATCGATCACGGCTTACTGCGTAAAGGCGAAGCTGAGAGCGTTATGGAAACTTTCGTCGGCAAATTCGATATGCATGTAGTCAAAATCGATGCACGCGACCGTTTCCTTGGTAACCTGGCAGGTGTCAGCGATCCGGAACAGAAACGTAAAATTATCGGCAATGAATTTATCCGCGTATTTGAGCATGAATCCGAGCAGCTCGGTGACTTTGCATTTTTGGCGCAGGGAACCCTGTATACCGATATCGTCGAGAGCGGTACGGCAACAGCGCATACCATCAAATCGCACCATAATGTAGGCGGATTGCCTGAAGATATGAAGTTCCAGCTTGTAGAGCCTCTCAAAGCCCTATTCAAAGACGAAGTACGTAAAGTCGGCGAAGAATGCGGTCTACCGGCTGCTATTGTTTGGCGTCAGCCATTCCCGGGTCCGGGCCTTGCAATTCGTGTCCTGGGTGAAGTTACGGAAGAGAAGCTCACCATCGTTCGTGAATCCGATGCGATTCTTCGGGACGAAATCGCCAAAGCGGGTCTTGATCGCGAGATCTGGCAGTATTTCACCGCTCTTCCGAACATGAAGAGTGTCGGTGTAATGGGCGACGCCCGTACGTATTCCTACACAGTGGGCATCCGCGCCGTTACATCCATCGATGGAATGACGGCCGACTGGGCCCGTATTCCGTGGGACGTACTCGAGAAAATCTCCGTACGTATCGTCAACGAAGTCGACAACGTCAACCGGATCGTCTACGACGTAACATCCAAGCCACCAGCTACGATTGAGTGGGAATAGTACGTCAGCGCCTTTTCTCCTCCATAATTGGAGAGGAAAGGCGCTTTTTTTATAGCAAAACGATCTAATTACAAGGAAAACCATCGGGATTAATCACGAACATTATCGCATTTTTACCAAATTAATATTCGTTATTCTATATTGACAGAATAGATGCGGCTAACTAGAATGAAGAAGAAGAGGGAATAACAAAACTGAATGCTTTTCGTATAATTCCGGGGATAGGCCCGGAAGTTTCTACGAGGTCACCGTAATGATCTGGCTACGAAGAGAACGTGCAGCCTAGCGATGCATGGCGCCGCTTTTTGAAAGGGACGAACCTGAGATTTGCTTTGAGCAGTCTGGGGTACGTTGATATCAAAAAGATGTGGCCTGCCCGTGGCAGCCGCTCTGCTTGCAACCAGTCCGGGTGACAGATGTCACCGGGATTTTTGTTGTTCTCATCTAATTTAAGGGGGATTTCGTTGCAATGGATCGTTTTTTTAAATTGAAAGAAAACGGGTCAAACGTTCGGACAGAGATTATGGCGGGCATCACGACGTTTATGGCAATGGCTTACATTTTAGTCATTAATCCGAACATTCTAACCGCCTTCGGTAAAACAGGCATGGAATGGTACCCGGTCTTCCTGGCAACCGCCATCGCTGCTGGTGTATTTACGATTGCAATGGGTCTGTTCGTAAATTTCCCCGTTGCACTTGCTCCCGGCATGGGACTCAACGCGTATTTTGCTACAGTGGTTATTTCCACCGCGTCGACAGGTAATCCGATTACTTGGCAAATGGCACTTACTGCGGTTTTCATTTCAGGGCTCATTTTTATTCTTCTTACGATTACACAGCTTCGGCAAATGCTTCTCGTTGCAATTCCGGACGGTCTCAAGCACGCCATTACGGTAGGTATCGGTCTTTTCATTACCATCGTAGGCTTGAAGAACACCGGGCTGCTGTCGGTAGCAGTTGAAACCGTTAATGATATTCCGAAAGGCCAATTCACACCGCTCCAAGGCTTCGAAACCATTTTCGAGCTTGGCAGCTTTAAGAATCCGGATGTTGTTCTTGCTTTGGTCGGTCTGGCCCTTATCTCGATCTTGATGGTCCTCCGGGTTCGCGGAGCTATCTTGTTCGGTATTCTCGGTACTACAGTGGTTGCACTGCTCATGGGCCACGTCAACCTCAGCTCGCTGAACAACCCGCAGACTCCTTGGATTCCGGATCTTGGACAGCTTAACTTCTGGGAATTCGATTTCGCCGGTATTATGGGCGTGGGTATCGTATCCGTAATCGTTACCTTTACATTCGTTGAAATGTTCGATACCTTCGGTACGCTGGTAGGTACGGCTAACCGCGCAGGTATGATGAAAGACAAGAAAGAAGGCAACAAGCGTGTCGGTAAAGCGATGTTTGTTGATGCTTTTGCAGTAAGCGGCGGCGCTATGGTCGGTACAAGTACAGTAACCGCTTATGTGGAAAGCTCTGCAGGTGTTGCCGAAGGCGGACGTACAGGTTTGACGGCCGTGACTACGGGCGCTCTGTTCTTACTGGCTCTGTTCTTCGCTCCAATCGTTGCGTTGATTCCCGGGGCTGCTACGGGTTCCGCTCTGATCGTAGTTGGCGTTCTGATGATGCAGGCTGTGCGTGATATCGACTTCCAGGATCTTGTTATCGGGATTCCGGCGTTCCTGACAATCACATTCATGCCTTTCACTTACAGCATTGCTAACGGTATTTCACTCGGTATTCTGGGTTATGTACTTCTCGCAGTTGTTTCCCGGATCGGCAACCGTAATGAGCAAAAGCACGAAATTCACTGGCTTATGTGGGTGCTTTTCGTTCTCGTTGCTGCGCGGTATATCTTTATGGGTACGAGCGGCTAATGTAATAAAACGCAATTCGTTACAAGACTATAATGGATATTGTAAAAGACCGGCTTCGGATTTTCTCCGAACTGCCGGTTTTTTGTATTCTTTAGAGAATTCAGACTGCGTTTCTTCTATAGAGAGAGACAAGGGGAGATAAACTCATACATTTCCTTCTGAGGTAGGAGAGGAAGACATAAGACATTGCGGTCCTACTGCTTCAATATCGCCGGCTGTATTTAAAGATATAGGGCTCTTAATGAACTGTAGATTCTATAGAGGAAAATAAATTTCACGGTTATAAAAAAGTTCTTGCTTTCTGAATGGGTTTTTGATAAAGTTATCTCTTGTCGGCACAAGCAAGTGCTGATTAGCGAAAAAAGAATTTTAAAAAGTTCTTGCATAGATCGACAGCATATGATATATTATAAAAGTTGCCGCTGAGACATTAGCGGAAACGACAAAGAACGACTGAACGAAGATTGTCCTTTGAAAACTGAACAACGAGTGATTGAAACGTCTTGAGCAATCAGGACGCTAAACAGAGAAGAAATTCTCGTCAGCATTGAATTTTTGAGCTATTCAGCTTGAGATAAACGTCGGTTT
>NZ_RHLK01000034.1:1683-2812 GCF_009757775.1 Paenibacillus lutrae | reverse complement strand
TAGAACGAAAGAGCGAATCTTTCGATAAACGCTGTTGTAAATTCATGTTCTGTTCAGTTTTGATGGAGCTTATGGGGCCATAGCTCAGCTGGGAGAGCGCCTGCCTTGCAAGCAGGAGGTCAGCGGTTCGATCCCGCTTGGCTCCACCATCAACCTCCTAAAGGTCTTTTGACTTGTGGGATGTACAAACAAATAAGTTTGTTCCTTGAAAACTAGATAGCGAAATATGTAACTAGAATCATCCAAAAACCTTGATGGTTTGATGAAGCGAAGTTGTATGGCGCATGAACGATTTGGCAAGCTTGCTTGCTAGCGCGAATCGGCATAAGGCGGAGCCTGGTCAAGCTAATAAGGGCACACGGAGGATGCCTAGGCGCTAGGAGCCGAAGAAGGACGTGGCGAACGACGAAATGCCTCGGGGAGCCGTAAGCAGGCTTTGATCCGGGGATGTCCGAATGGGGGAACNTATCGGAAGGTGCGGCTGGATCACCTCCTTTCTATGGAGACTCGGGTGCCGAAGCGCACCCAGTCAAGAAGGCTTCGGCCTTCACAACTTCAATCACTCGTTGTCAGTTTTGAAAGGAGAATTTCCTTCTCTTTTCAAACTTTTTGTTGCCCTGATCCTCTTCGGATGTTCAGTGGCGCGAATCCGTTGTTCCTTGAAAACTAGATAGCGAATTATGTAACTAGAATCATCCAAAAACCTTGTTATAGATGATCAGGTATCCGCACTTGTGCGAATGCAAGGTCAAGCTAATAAGGGCACACGGAGGATGCCTAGGCGCTAGGAGCCGAAGAAGGACGTGGCGAACGACGAAATGCCTCGGGGAGCCGTAAGCAGGCTTTGATCCGGGGATGTCCGAATGGGGGAACNCCGACGGGGTTTCACGTGTCCCGCCGTACTCGGGGTGGGTCTAGGCATACGTTCACTTTCGGCTACAGGGCTGTTACCTCTTCCAGCGGACCTTTCCAGATCACTTCACCTAATGAACTTTTGCCATGTCGACGCCCCACAACCCCAGAGAGCAAGCCCTCTGGTTTGGGCTAATCCGCGTTCGCTCGCCGCTACTGACGGAATCACTATTGTTTTCTTTTCCTCCAGGTACTTAGATGTTTCAGTTCCCTGGGT
>NZ_RHLK01000034.1:0-1614 GCF_009757775.1 Paenibacillus lutrae | reverse complement strand
CGTCGTTCGCCACGTCCTTCTTCGGCTCCTAGCGCCTAGGCATCCTCCGTGTGCCCTTATTAGCTTGACCTTGCATTCGCACAAGTGCGGATACCTGATCATCTATAACAAGGTTTTTGGATGATTCGCTATCTAGTTTTCAAGGAACAACTTGTCTTCCGCTAAAAGCGGCAAGAAACATCTTACCACAGACTTCTTTGTAAGATCAAGCACAATTTGCACTTTCTCTAATTGGAAGTTGTTGGTGGAGCCAAGCGGGATCGAACCGCTGACCTCCTGCTTGCAAGGCAGGCGCTCTCCCAGCTGAGCTATGGCCCCAAACTTTACTTCAAAAGCGAAGCTTGGCTTCGAGGTGGANGGATCAAAGCCTGCTTACGGCTCCCCGAGGCATTTCGTCGTTCGCCACGTCCTTCTTCGGCTCCTAGCGCCTAGGCATCCTCCGTGTGCCCTTATTAGCTTGACCAGGCTCCGCTTTATGCCGATTCACGCTAGCAAGCAAGCTTGCCAAATCGCTCATGCGCCATACAACTTCGCTTCATCAAACCTCAAGGTTTTTGGATGATTCTAGTTACATACTTCGCTATCTAGTTTTCAAGGAACAACTTGTCTTCCGCTAAAAGCGGCAAGAAACATCTTACCACAGACTTCTTTGTAAGATCAAGCACAATTTGCACTTTCTCTGATTGGAAGTTGTTGGTGGAGCCAAGCGGGATCGAACCGCTGACCTCCTGCTTGCAAGGCAGGCGCTCTCCCAGCTGAGCTATGGCCCCAAACTTTACTTCAAAAGCGAAGCTTGGCTTCGAGGTGGATTCCGATTATTCCGAATCTCCCGAATACTACCTTATGAAGTTTAAATGGTGGGCCCTAGTGGACTCGAACCACCGACCTCACCCTTATCAGGGGTGCGCTCTAACCAGCTGAGCTAAGGGCCCATATTTTGTTTTGTGCATACTTAGCAAGCAACGGCCCGCTATTTTCAGCAAAATAAAAACCCACAAAGTGGGTTCGCTTGGCAACGTCCTACTCTCCCAGGACCCTGCGGTCCAAGTACCATCGGCGCTGGAAGGCTTAACGGTCGTGTTCGGGATGGGTACGCGTGGTTCCCTTCCGCCATCGTCACCAAACGAATTGCGCGTGTTTCCGGAGTCGCCAAACTCCAGAAGGTTTGTATCTTGAAAGGTGCTTGCCCTTTCAAAACTGACAACGAGTGATTGAAGTTGTGAAGGCCGAGGCCTTCTTGACTGGGTGCGATTCGGCACCCGAGTCTCCATAGAAAGGAGGTGATCCAGCCGCACCTTCCGATACGGCTACCTTGTTACGACTTCACCCCAATCATCTACCCCACCTTCGGCGGCTGGCTCCTTGCGGTTACCTCACCNACGAATTGCGCGTGTTTCCGGAGTCGCCAAACTCCAGAAGGTTTGTATCTTGAAAGGTGCTTGCCCTTTCAAAACTGACAACGAGTGATTGAAGTTGTGAAGGCCGAGGCCTTCTTGACTGGGTGCGCTTCGGCACCCGAGTCTCCATAGAAAGGAGGTGATCCAGCCGCACCTTCCGATACGGCTACCTTGTTACGACTTCACCCCAATCATCTACCCCACCTTCGGCGGCTGG
>NZ_RHLK01000033.1 GCF_009757775.1 Paenibacillus lutrae | reverse complement strand
CTACCTTCAATGATTCTGGATAGTGTTTAAAGGTTTGTCCCTTATGCGCCATGAAAAAATGCACCCCTTAGAATTCATCGGAATAACCAAGGGTTTTTCCAATGTCTATTCTAAGGGGTGCACTTCAATCATTCGGACCAAGGCTTTTTATTCCGTTCACCGCATCCTTTTCATGTCATGTACAAAAGCAGAGCGAGAGATCTGAAAGACCTATGACAGCGGTTCCAAAGACACAGTCGTATACGATTCATTTTTTTACAATCATTGTTATTTTTATATCTTTGTCCCCACGGAGATACGACTAAATAACTGCTTTTGAAACTTTTTTGTAACCTTTTTTAGATTTTTGGAAGGATTTTCTGGTCCTATGGCGAATATTTAGTATCGGAACAGAAAAGATTGCCGAATTTCTTCTCAAACAAAAGGAAGAGAACGGGGGAACCATTCTGGGTGAATTGATCTTGCAACACAGGGATCATAGGGGATACCTTCTACCGAACCCTCCAGCTAACCTCGTAGGCACCGGAAGGAGCAGTAAATTTGAAGAAGACTGTTTTAGCTTTTGCATTAGGTTTTACCTTGTTTTTAGGTGTGGCAGGTGGGAGTGCTTTCGCCAAGTCGACACTAGACTCCACTATCGACGGATTAGTTGGAACCCCTTACAAATGGGCGGGTACATCGACCAGCGGTTTTGATTGCTCGGGTTTCACATCCTATGTATTCGATAAGTTCGGAGTAGACCTGGCCCGCACTTCAAAAGCTCAGAATGGGCAAGGATCCGCGGTTTCCAAAAGCGATCTGAGAGCCGGAGACCTTGTGTTCTTCAACACCGACGGAAAGGGCATTTCACATGTAGGCATCTACATTGGGAACAACAAATTTGCTCATTCCGCTTCTAACAAAGGTGTTATCAAGAGCGATTTGAGCGAATCTTACTATGCCAAACGTTACGTTTCGGCACGACGCGTCCTTGGGGAAAATACGTTCAACAAGGTTGCTGTAGATTAAGTAAGTACACTTGTACAAAGAAACAAGCACATACCCGAAGGGGAGCTCTGCAGACCAGGTGGCCGCCTAGTTTGCCGGGCTTCTTTTCATTGAGCTACAATAGGATAAGACGAAATCCGAAGGAGCAACCCTTCCTATGATCCTATTTATTCACCGAAAAGATTTGCGCATAGACGATTTGACCGCATTTGATTACATTCACAGCAAGAATCGCCCAAGTCTTCATATCCTCATTCTCGATCCTTTTCTGCTTCGAGACGGAAGAGAGCGCGAACATAGCGGAATCAATTTCCTCCAGCATGCAAGCAGACTTATGCGTCTATATCACGAAGCCGGCGCTTATCTGACCGTGCTGTATGGCGATCCTGCTGTCCTTATAGATCAGCTTCTGGGCGAACTCCCTATCGAGGAAATCGTTCTCCACGGAGATGTAACGCCTTATGCGGTAGTACGTGACCGTAAAATTAAAGTTTCAGCCTCGGCCCATGGAGTTCCGGTGACTACCTTCATCGACCATACCCTTGCTGACTTCACCGAACTCCAGCGGTATGCCGGACGTAAAGAGCCTTACCAGGTATTTACCCCATTTTATAAAAAATGGAACAGTTTTTTACAACATTTTCACCGGCCGTCGTCCGATCGTACTCTGCACGATCTTCAGACGACGGCGCTCCCGGACCAGGCAGCCTGGTCCGGCCGTTTCCCGCTTCCATTCGGGCTGGAAGCGTACGGAGAGCCCCCTGATCCCGCTGAGGCACTCAGCACCTTCCTCGAGGAAAGCCTCGGCGCCTATGCGGCGCAGAGAGACCGCTATGCCCTCGAGACAACCAGCGGGATCAGCCGGCACCTAAACACCGGCGCACTGTCTGTGCGCCGTGTCTACGAAGCCGCTCTCACGTTCGAGCGGCATGAAGCCTGGACGCGCCAGCTCGCGTGGCGCGACTTCTACCTGTACCAGGCCGTCTATAATCCGGATTTCTTCTTCTACGAGAAGAAATTCGATCTCTCCGGCCTGGAGGACACGCTCTTCGAGCGGTGGTGCCGGGGTGAAACCGGCATTCCGGTCATCGATGCAGCGATGACCGAGCTGAACACCACAGGGCAGATGCCTAACCGGCTGCGGATGGTGACGGCCATGTTCCTGACCAAGAATCTGCGCTGCAGCTTCACTCTTGGGGAGAAATATTTCCGTCGCAAGCTAACCGACTACGATAATGTCATCAACCGGGGAGGATGGCTGTGGAGTTCTTCGCTTGGTTTTGACGCTTCACCGTATTTCCGTGTGATGAACCCCGTTACGCAATCCGTGACACACGATCCGGCCGGTATGTACATCAGGCGCTGGCTCCCGGATCTCGCCGGCTTAACGGACAAAGAGATCCATCTGCCGCAGCCCGGTGCCATCGTCGATTTACGGAGCTCCAGGGCTCAAGCCATCGACGTATACAAGCGCATACTGGCTGAAACCAAAAATAACTCTTCCTCTATAAGTCAGATATAAGTCAGAAACCGGTTCTATGAACAAGCCTGATTTTCATCCTTACTTCATTATGACTTTTAACCTTCAAGTGTTTAAAGCTCTATCATCCGGGTAATTAGAAATACGAGGTGATAAACATGGAAAATCCAATGGTGAAATGCAGCATTGCTAACTGCGAATATTGGGAGCAGGGCAATAACTGCAACGCGGAAGTCATTATGATCGAAGTCAATGCTCACTCTAACAAGCCCCAACCCGAGAAATTAGACGGACTGCCATACGATTCCGAACATCAGGATTCAGCCGGTGGCATCACCGACACATGTTGTCAGACTTTTGAAGAAAGAACTCATTGATACTATTCAAACACTCATATTACGAGTCCTACTATGCAAGGAGACAAAGAAGAGGAGCCCCAGGCTCCTCTTCTTTGTGATTTCAGCGTCCTTTTACCAGCCTAGATCTAGGGTTCGCCCCGTCTCCACAAGAGTCTTTATATTGCTCAGCAGCATCCACCAGGCCGTATCCGCTTTGTGCCGGGAGGGATGGTTCTCGCTCCACTGATCGTTTACCAGAGTCAATTGTGTGCAGTTTCCTACCCGTTCCAGTGTGATCGTCACCCTTGCGTGCAGTTCTTCATGATTGGAATAATAAGACGGCCCCGGATGCTCCGTATAACTGAATAAGTGGTTGGGTGCAAAGGCCAGTACTTCCCCATAAATATGGACGGTATCTTCCCCATCATTACCCGGTCCCACATATTCCAAGGAAGCTCCGGTCTCGAAAGTCGAGCGAATATAGCATCCGTAAAAAATCTTTTTGCTTTGCTCAGGAGACATAAATATCTCCCATACCTTTTCGGGTGCTCCTTCTATATAGAACTGATACTTAAGTTCCATTACAATCCCTCCTGAAATAGATTCAAACGGAAAGCGGTATTGAGTAAACCACCTTCATTTGCTACATTAAGTCTACATAGAATCTAACGGTTAGGATTGTAAAAAGACGTCAAACTTCATCTTTTCTAAAATTATCTTGGAGGTTTCGTTCATGCAGCCCGCTCCCACTACTTCCAATAGAGGTATCTTAAGATACTCTCAAGGCCGAGAGAAATTTTCAATGAACCGACTAATTCCCTCCCCCGATTTAAGATCATTCATTACTCATTACTGGTTAATAGCCTGGGATTTGAGAGGACAGAATTCTTACCGGCAGGAAGTCCTGCAGCATCCCGGAGTCAACTTGGTGTTCGAGCGGGGAAAAACCTGTGTTCACGGCGTCAGAAAAGGAAGATCCTCTTATCTTCTTCAGGAGCAGGGGGAAGTCTTCGGCATCTTATTTAGGCCGGGAGGCTTCTATCCTTTCCTGCAAGAACCCGTATCCAGTCTGACAGATCAATCTGTTCCTCTAGATAGCCTATTTGATGTAGATAGGAATGCACTGGAAGACACCTTGTTTTCCATGGAAACAGGATCAGATCGTATCCATGTGGTTGAACAATTTCTAAGAAATCAGCATCCTAAAAGAGACCCTCAGATCGAAACCATTAACGAGATTGTTCATTATATAATAGAGCACCGTGAAATTAACCGAGTTGAGGAGATCGCCGTTCATTTCGGTCTTTCTCCAAGAACGCTGCAGCGTATATTTAGCCTCTATGTTGGAGTAAGCCCCAAATGGGTCATTCAACGCTCCCGCATTCAGGACGCAGTAGAACTAGCCGACGGGGGCGTAACACCGGAATGGTCCAAGCTTGCCCTTGATTTAGGCTACTATGACCAAGCCCACTTCATTAAAGATTTCAAGACCATCGTAGGCAGCTCTCCACATGAATACGCAACCAATGGTTTAAACTAACCACCATGATAGATCGGGTCATGCAACGGAAAAAGGATGCACAAATGTGCATCCTTTCAGCCTGTAGACAAAGTTCCGCAAGGAGCAGGGTCTACAGGCTTTTTTATCGAATTAGTAAGTAAAACGGTGAGCCGAGGTGTAAAAAATGCTGAGTAAGAGCAATAACGAAGGTCGCTTTCA
>NZ_RHLK01000032.1 GCF_009757775.1 Paenibacillus lutrae | reverse complement strand
CCACCTGGCTTTGGAGAACCGGTGGCTCAAAACAGAAACTTACTGCATTTTTGAGTTTTTTATTTCTCCAAACAAGACAAACTCCTGAGTTCCATTCGGAACAAAGGAGTTTGTCTGCAATCTGAAGTCTGATTTAATAATCAGCCTTACCAGTTATATCGCAAGAGATTTTGAAGATGCGGTCCAATAGGAATAAATAAATTAGATGAATTTCAACTAAGCTTAAGCAGGAATAAGAAAAGCATCAAAAACTATTTTGATTAGCAGCTTAACTAAATCCACTAAAACTAAGAAGGTAACAAGAGATGAAACTACTTTTTATTTGCAGCCGCAACAAATGGCGGAGTCTGACGGCCGAAAAAATATTGGATCGTTACAACGGATACGAGGTTAAATCGGCTGGGACAGAAGAAGGTGCCCGGATTAAAGTTACGGAGGGGCTCATCGGATGGGCGGATACAATTTTTGTGATGGAGAAGAAGCATGCAAGGAGGCTTCAAGATAAATTTTCAGCTAAAGTAAGGACCAGGCCAATAATCTGTCTGGACATTCCGGATGATTATAAGTTTATGGATGAAGAACTAATTGAGATTTTGAAGTCGAGAGTATCCGAATATTTAGAGGTGCCTGAATAATCCTTTACAGATCTGTCTGCACATCTACGAGAGGAGTATCTCAATCTATGCCCTTCACATTTGCTCATCCTCTATACGCGGGGCCATTGAAGCTGATTTTTCCCCGGTATTTGAGTTTAACCGGACTTATACTTGGCAGCATGTCCCCCGATTTTGAGTATTTTATAGCCCTTGAACCTTACCGGTTCATAGGCCATTCTGTAGCGGGGCTGTTCCTGCAGGCGATCCCGCTCAGCATCTTGCTGGCTTATGTTGTTCACTACATCCTGAAGATTCCACTTATTGACCATTTACCAGCAACAGCCCAGTTGGAGAATAAAGCGAGAGGTCTTCTACGAGATTGGAAATTAAACAGTCTGCGCAAATGGTTTGTTTTTCTCTTATCCGTAATTATCGGCTTTTATTCGCACGTTCTATTGGACGCATTCACGCATGGGGCTGGATTCTTTGTTAGCAAATTTGGGATTTTACAAAGTACGATCATGAACGTTCCGTTGTATAAGATTCTGCAGCACACCTTGTCTATTGCAGGTTTACTGACGGAAGGATTGCTTGTGTTTCTCCTATGGAAAAAAGCTGAACCCATAGACCGGCCGGCTGGAAGAATTCTATCTGGTAAACGGGGCTACTGGGTTCCTGCAGGTCTTGTGACTATGGCTACCGTAATTCTTAAAGTTACACTTACTAGCAGCACGAATTATATAGGCATACTGGTTGTTTCGCCGATCACAGGATTTTTTATAGGGCTGGTTGCAGCAAGTATTTGGGTTAGAAGGAGTGTTCATAAAGTTAATAAATAGTTGATCTTTCACTTTCCAAAATAAGACACATAATATAAAATATAATTAAAATGTAAAAATAAAATATTAGATCTTTCGAATGGAGAACAGGTAACAATGCAATTTTCTTTTGAACTAAAACCCTATAACGATTTTTGGATGAATTGTATTCTGAATGCTGCTTATACCATAGCAGTGACGGTGGAACCCAGTTACAAATATGCGGCTTTAATGAACGATTACCGTTACAAAACATGGGGCGCAGCCATTGATTCTTCATTCATTACACCTACGCTTGATGTGTTGGATTACGAAGAAAATTGGAATGATTTTATCCTGCAACAGGTCATTGCCAAGGAAACGGCTCATACTTTTAAAGATCCTGCTGACTTTCTTACGGAATTAAAAGAAATTATTGCGGACAAACAAATTATAAAATTAAATGTGGATTTATTTTATTGGCTGCCTAAAAATATTGCCTGTAATAAATTTCACATGAGCCACTACGCCATTATCAATGGTTTTGATACTAGGGCGAAGATGTACCACGTTCTGGATGATGATATCGATGGCTACGGCACTCACCTTATTCCGGAAGAAAGAGTCGTTGAAGCCTTTATGAACTCAGGGGCTATGACTGACAAGGAGTTTGGAGGTCCGCATGCTTACATTTATCATCTCCAGGATCAGATTGTGCCTTACCGATTATCTTTACAAGACATACAAAATCATGCAGCAAGATTAAAAAGAGAATTAGCTGATTTTTCTTTCGATGGTTTGTGGGACATTAAGAACCATGATCTGTTTGATGATTACATACGGATTTCTTTAATTGGAATTAACATCATCTCCAGTCGTCAAGCAGCCAATGGAATGTTAATTCAATCTCTGAATGAAATGGATTTAATTGAAGAATCGCTGTTCCAGGAATTACGCCTTCATGTGAACAAAATACAGCGAGGCTGGAAATCCATTAAGCAGATTTTTATCAATAAAACGATCAATGGCGATAAAACGCTGAACCTTTCTTTGATCCAATCTAAAGCCAATGAGTTGCTGGAATTAGAAATGAATATGTGGTCCTTATTAGTTGAAATAGAGCGGAATGAAATGATCATAATAAGGCAGGAGAGTTAAAATGGCAAATGAAGTAGAAGAGAAAATTTTGAGTATTTTCAAAGAAAATGATGTGAACGTATCCAAATCGGATTATGACAAGCCGCTTGATGATTTGTGGGGAGTAGATTCCATTTCATATGTTCAAATTCTAGCCGATATTTCGAAAGAATTTCAATTTCAAATTACCGATGAAGATTTTATTCTAGCCGATTTAAATACGTTTAATGGGGTCATGACTTTTACGAACGCCAAGCTGGTGTCCGTTTAAGCTGCCGGGATTTCAAAATGTGGACGAATAGGTGACTTAGTGGAAGCTAATCCTTTACAATGGTGAATGGAAAGATTTTATTCCCTACCCTTGTGAAGGATTTTTTCATGTCTTGAGAAGAATTTTTCCTATCTTCTTCAATATAACCATCTAATAATAAAGGAATGAGATACGATGCCAGTCAATTTTGAAGTCAGACAATCCACGATCGGCGATTTGAATGAAGTGGCGGAGATTTTTAACCAATACCGGATTTTCTACGGACAGGATTCGGATGTGGAGCGGGCACGGCAATTTCTATTCGACCGCTATGAGCACCGGGAATCGATCATCTTCATAGTCCAAGATGTTCTGCAAAAGAGATTGGCAGGATTTACGCAGCTTTATCCGGTGTTCTCGTCGATTTCGCTTGAGCGTTCTTACCTATTGAATGATCTCTACGTGCAAGAAGAGTACAGGAAACAAGGCGTGGGTCACTTGCTGCTTGAAGCTGCCAGAGACTATACGGCGCAGATGAGGGGCAAAGGACTTGAGCTGGCAACGGCTCTGGATAACGAGCGGGCACAGCGCCTGTATGAACAACACGGATTTGTCAAAGACGAGGAGTACTTGCATTATTTCTTGAAAGTATGATTTATTATTTCTTCGCACTGCTGGCGGCGGCGCTAGTCCTGCTTCTCGGCAACGTGAGAAATGAAACGAACCGCTGGGCGGCGTTTTTTCTGCTTTGTGCTTCAATAGGAGGATTGGCGGACACTTTGTACCAGGCCGGGCTGCCTAGACTTGGAGACGCTGCACAGCTTTTGAATCATACGCTCACGCCTTACGGGGTTTTGGTCTTTTGTATCGTATATTCGGGCAAAGTGTCACGCATGGCTGCAAGACATTGGCTAAAAGGGATGCTGCTGCTTCCCGTTCTCTTTATGCTTGCGGTAACGCCTTTGGTGCCGGCTCTGGAGCTCAATTTCGGCTTGCTGCTCCTATGGACGGCTCCATACTATCTTACGTCCTGCTATCTTCTGCTGGCTTCGCTATGGACGGAAGAGAACCGCTGGAGGAAGAGGAACCGTCTGATCACCACGATAATTATTGTACCGACTCTTCTTGCTGTCCTGGTATTTATTAATATTGCCAAGGTGATCTCGCCGGATTTCGATTTTTTCAGCTACATCTCTGTATTTATGATCTATTCATTTGTGGTTGCCATTCTGGGCGTGTTTCTATACGGGGTGCTGGGAGTACGGCTCCGGTTCGAGAGAGAACCGCTGGACAGTACGATGAAAGCCGTCAGTTCGGGAACGACTCTGCTCAATCATACGATCAAGAACGAATTAGGCAAGATTGCCATCAGTACCGTTAACTTAAAGCACAGCTTAGGCGAAGCGGATGAACAAACACAAGCGCATCTGGCTATGATTGAAAAAGCATCCGGGCATATGCTTGCGATGGTTAACCGCATCCACAGCCAGACGAAGGATATTCTCCTGGAGCAGCATCCGTGCAGACTTGCCGTGCTGGCAGAGGTGTGTGTTTCCGACTATCTCAGGCAGCAGGGCAATGGCGCAATCGTAATTGAAAGAAATTTTATGACTCAGCCGGTTGTGATCTGTGACGCTATCCATATGAAAGAAGTCATCGGCAACATTCTGTCGAATGCAGTCGAAGCGATGCCGGATGGCGGCACCATTACGATTAAGCTTGAATCAGCCGCCAAAGGTGTTTCTCTGTCGTTTCACGATACGGGCAGGGGTATTCCTGCGGATCAGGTCACTCAGGTCTTCGAGCCATTCTACAGTACCAAGAACCGGTCGCGGAATTTTGGTCTCGGCCTTTCCTACGTATACAATGTGATGCAGAAAAGCGGAGGTTCGGTTGATGTGACAAGCCGGGAAGGGGCGGGTACAGTCGTGACGCTTTATTTTCCACGCAACAAAATCGCTGAACGCAGCAGGGAGGCCGGGAATGAGTCACATTAAAGTGCTCCTTGTAGAAGATGATCCCGATTGGATTAAGGCCATGACCGCTTTTCTGAACAGAGAACCGGACATTCTGATTGTCGGCGCAGCGTCCGGTCCGGATGAAGCTATCCGGCTCGCGGGTACACTTGCTTTTGATGTGGTGCTAATGGACATTCATCTGACAGAAATGGGCTTGGATGGAATTTATACAGCTATAGAAATTCATGAGATCCATCCGGCCAAAATCATCATGCTGACGTCGGTAAACGATGAAGAAGTCATCAAGCAGGCATTTACGGCAGGGGCTGTCAATTATATCGATAAAACCAGATTCGAGGAGCTTCCTCATGCAATCCGGAGCGCGCATCATCATCCTTTTGCCATGGAAGCGCTGCTTAAGGAATATGCCAGGCTTAAGAGAGAGGAGCAGCTCAAGGAACTGACGGCCGCCGAACGGGAAGTGTTTGAGCTGATTGAAGAGGGCTATACGCAGTCCCAGATTGAGAAAAAACTGGTGAAGGCGGAAAGCACGCTGAAGAATCAGGTGAATAAAATGCTCAAAAAACTCGGCGCAGTCAGCAGTAAAGAAGCTGTTGAAAAAGTCAGGCGCAGAGGATTGTTCCGTGGCAAAAAAAGAGAATAAGCGAGCTGAAAGAGGCCGGGGTACTACAAATCGTAGTACCTCAGCCTGTAGACAAAGTTCCGTAAGGAGCAGGGTCTACAGGCTTTTTTATCGAATTAGTAAGTAAAACGGTGAGCCGAGGTGTAAAAAATGCTGAGTAAGAGCAATAACGAAGGTCGCTTTCAA
>NZ_RHLK01000031.1 GCF_009757775.1 Paenibacillus lutrae | reverse complement strand
ACTGCGGGATTACCGTGTTCGAATCGACCCCGGCGCTCATTGTGCCGTTCATGGACTACGTCGCCGAGCACGGGCTGGATATGAGCTCCATGGAGCTGCTGATTACGAGCTCCGACAGCTGCAGCGTGGGAGATTACCGGCTGCTGCAGGAGCGTTACGGCTCGCAGTTTAGAATCATCAACAGCTACGGCGTAACCGAGGCGGCGATCGATTCGAGCTACTACGATGAGCCGCTTGCGCTCCTGCCCGGGAAAGGCAGCGTACCGATCGGCAAAGCGCGGCTGAACGCCCGCTTCTATATCGTGGATGCACATTTGAACCCCGTACCGATTGGCGTACTCGGTGAGCTGTGCATCGGCGGACCGGGCGTGGCCCGCGGGTACTTGAACCGTCCCGAGCTGAATGCGGAGAAGTTCGCAGACAGCCCGTTCGCGGACGGGGAGCGGCTGTACCGCACAGGCGATTTGGCGCGCTGGATGGCAGACGGCAACGTGGATTTCATCGGCCGTATCGACCACCAGGCCAAAATCCGGGGATACCGGATCGAGATCGGCGAAGTGGAGTCGCAGATTCTGAAGATAGAAGCCGTTCGCGAAGCGGTTGTGACCATCCGGGAGGATGAGAGCGGTCAGAAAGCGCTTTGCGCCTATTTCACCGCTGCCGGAGGCGGAGAGCTTCCCGCGAGCGAGCTGAGAAGCGCACTTGCCCGGGAACTGCCGGGCTATATGATTCCGTCGCACTTCGTGCAGCTGGAGCAGCTGCCGCTGACGCCGAACGGCAAGATCGACCGCAAGGCATTGCCCGCGCCGGAAGGAAACGCGAACGGCAGATCGGACTACCTCGCCCCGCGGACGCCGCTGGAAGCGAAGCTGGCCGAGATCTGGCAGGCCGTGCTTGGACCTGTCACCATCGGCGTGAAGGATAATTTCTTCGATCTCGGCGGGCATTCCCTGCGCGCTACGACACTGGTGAGCAAGATTCACAAAGAGCTGAACGTCGATTTCCCGCTGCGGGACGTGTTCCGATGCTCCACTGTGGAAGAGATGGCGCAGGCGATTGCCCGGATGGAGGAAGGTTCCTACTCGTCCATTCCTGTTGCGGAAGCCAGGGAGTACTACCCGCTCTCTTCGGCGCAAAAGCGTCTCTTTATCCTGCATCAGCTGGAAGGGGCGGAGCAGAGCTACAACATGCCGGGCGCGATGCTTCTTCAAGGGAAGCTGGAGCGTGAGCGCTTCGAAGAAGCGTTCCGTGGGCTGATCGCACGTCATGAGACGCTGCGCACCGGGTTTGAAATAATAGACGGTGAAGCCGTACAGCGGGTTTACCGGGAAGTTGACTTTAGCGTGGAACATTTCCGGATGAGTGAAGAGGCAGCCGGGGAAGCCGTGCGCGGCTTCATCCGCACGTTCCAGCTGGCGAAGCCGCCGCTGCTGCGGGTGGGGCTCATCGAGCTGGAGCCGGAACGTCATATCCTGCTGTTCGATATGCATCACATCATCTCCGACGGGGTATCGATGGACATTCTCGTGGAAGAGTTTATCAGCTTGTACAGCGGAGATAAGCTAGAGCCGCTACGTGTTCAGTACAAGGATTATGCCATATGGCAGCAATCTGATGAGCAGCTGCAGCAGCAGATAAGGCAGGAAGCTTACTGGCTGGATAAGTTTAAAGGGGAGCTGCCCGTTCTGGAAATGCCTGCCGATTATGCGCGTCCGGCAGTGCAGAGCTACGAAGGACATGCACTTTCATTTTTCATTGATGCACAGAAGAGCGAGAGCTTGAAACGGATCGCGGCAGAAACCGGCTCGACGCTCTACATGGTCCTGCTTGCGGCTTATACGATCCTGCTGCACAAATATACGGGACAGGAAGATCTTATCGTAGGCACGCCGATTGCGGGAAGGAACCATGAAGACGTACAGCCGCTGATCGGGATGTTCGTCAATACGCTGGCTATCCGTAATTATCCGGCCGGGGAGAAGACGTTCATTTCGTATCTCGAAGAGATCAAGGAAACGACCTTGGGTGCGTATGAGCATCAGAATTATCCTTTTGAAGAGCTGGTGGATAAGATCCAGGTTGCCCGGGATTTAAGCCGCAATCCGCTCTTTGATACGATGTTTACTTTGCAAAATACGGAGAATAAAGAGTTCAGGCTCCCCGGACTCCAAATGGAGCCGTACGCCAGTGAAGAAATCGTGTCTAAATTTGATCTGAGTCTTGATATGACAGAAAGGGACGGCGGTCTGGAATATATTCTTGAATACGCGACTGCCTTGTATAAAAAGGGGACGATCGAACGATTCGCGAACCATTTCGAGCAATTGCTTGACGCCATCGTGAGTGAACCGGGCGCGAAAATTGCAGCGCTGAACATAATGAGCCCAGAAGAGAAGCAGCAGATCCAGCAGGTGTTCAACGCGGAGCCTGCCGGTGAACTTCCGCCGGAGCAGCCGCTCTACCGGTTGTTCGAAGAACAGGCCTCACTTACGCCTGCGCAAGCGGCAGTCGTGTATGAAGATACGCAGCTGTCATACGGCGAGCTGAACGAGCGGGCCAGTCGCCTGGCCGCCGTGCTGCGGGCGGGCGGTATTGGCAGCGAAAGCATCGTCGGCATCCTGGCTGACCGTTCCGTGGAGCTGCTGGTCGGTGTCCTCGGGGTGTGGAAAGCCGGAGGCGCGTACGTGCCGATTGATCCGGATTATCCGCAGGACCGTATCCGGTTCATGCTGGAGGACAGCGGCGCATCCGTGCTGCTGACGCAGAGCCATCTGCTGGATCGCTCCCGCGCTTGGCTGGACGAAGGAGTGGCACTGCCGCTGCAAAGCGTGCTGTGTCTGGACGACGAGGAAATGTACAGCGGAGATGGGGCGAATGCAGCTGGTGTTAGTGCAGCGTACAGCGCAAATGGTGTAGATGCTATTGGCGTGAATGAAGCGTACAGCGCAACCGGCGTGAATGCTGGTGGCAATGCAACGCACAACGCAGCCGGCGTAGATGCTGCTGGTGGCAATGCAGCGTACAACGCAGCTGGTGTGGATGCAACTGGCGATAATGCCAACACACCGCGCATGGAAGATCTGGCCTACGTGATCTACACGTCGGGAACGACGGGACGCCCCAAAGGCGTCATGATCGAGCACGGCAGTCTCGTCAACACCGCGGCGGCTTATCGCCGGGAGTACCGCCTGGACCAGTTCCCGGTCCGGCTGCTGCAGCTGGCGAGCTTCTCCTTCGACGTTTTCGTCGGGGACATTGCGCGCACGCTGTATAACGGCGGAACGATGGTGATCTGTCCGAAGGACGACCGCATCGACCCGGCCCGTTTGCACGGCTGGATTCGCGACTGCGGGATTACCGTGTTCGAATCGACCCCGGCGCTCATTGTGCCGTTCATGGACTACGTCGCCGAGCACGGGCTGGATATGAGCTCCATCGAGCTGCTGATTACGAGCTCCGACAGCTGCAGCGTGGGAGATTACCGGCTGCTGCAGGAGCGCTATGGCTCGCAGTTTAGAATCATCAACAGCTACGGCGTAACCGAAGCGGCGATCGATTCGAGCTACTACGATGAGCCGCTCGCGCTCCTGCCCGGGAAAGGCAGCGTGCCGATCGGCAAAGCGCGGCTGAACGCCCGCTTCTACATCGTGGATGCACATTTGAATCCGGTACCGGTCGGCGTGCTCGGCGAGCTGTGCATCGGCGGACCCGGAGTGGCCCGGGGCTACTTGAACCGTCCCGAGCTGAATGCGGAGAAGTTCGCAGACAGCCCGTTCGCGGACGGGGAGCGGCTGTACCGCACAGGCGATTTGGCGCGATGGATGGCAGACGGCAACGTGGATTTCATCGGCCGGATCGACCACCAGGCCAAAATCCGGGGATACCGGATCGAGATCGGCGAAGTGGAGTCGCAGATTCTGAAGATAGAAGCCGTTCGGGAAGCGGTTGTGACCATCCGGGAGGATGAGAGCGGTCAGAAAGCGCTGTGCGCTTATTTCACCGCTGCCGGAGGCGGAGAGCTTCCCGCGAGCGAGCTGAGAAGCCTGCTTGCCCGGGAACTGCCGGGCTATATGATTCCGTCGTACTTCGTGCAGCTGGAGCAGCTGCCGCTGACGCCGAACGGCAAGATCGACCGCAAGGCACTGCCCGCGCCTGAAGGAAGCGCAAGCGGGGGATCGGACTACCTCGCCCCGCGGACGCCGCTGGAAGCGAAGCTGGCCGAAATCTGGCAGGCCGTGCTTGGACCTGTCACCATCGGCGTGAAGGACAATTTCTTCGACCTCGGCGGGCATTCCATGCGCGCCACGATGCTGGTGAGCAAGCTTCACAAGGAACTGAATGTCGATTATCCGCTCCGAGACGTCTTCCGCTGCGCTACGATTGAAAGCATGGCGGAGGCGATTGCCCATATGGAGAAGCAGGAGCACATCAGCATTCCTCTGCTCCCGGAACGCAGCTATTATCCGCTCTCTTCCGTACAAAAACGGCTGTATATCCAGCAACAGATGGAGGGAGCCGAACTTAGCTACAACATGTCTGGCATGATGCTGCTCTCTGGAGAGCTGGACCGGAGACGATTCGAGGAAGCGCTGCGCGGTTTGATTGCGCGCCATGAGATTCTGCGCACTGGTTTTGAAATGGTAAACGGAGAGCCCGTGCAGCGGATCCACAGTGAAGTGAATTTTATTTTAGAATACCGGCAAGCAAGCGAAGAGGAAACGGAAGAGCTCGCAGAGAACTTCGTCCGCGTCTTTGATCTCGGACAACCTCCGCTGCTGCGGGTAGGTCTCATCGAGTGGTCGCAAGAACGCCATATTCTGATGTTTGATATCCACCATATCGTCTCTGACGGCGTATCCACAGGTATTTTAGTCGAAGAACTTCTTCGTCTCTATAGTGGAGAAAAGCTCCAGCCGCTGCGGATTCAGTACAAGGATTACGCTTCCTGGCAGTTATCTGAGACACAGGGCGAGAGGATGAGGCGTCAGGAAGCCTATTGGTTGAATGCTTTGCAGGGCGAGCTTCAGCCGCTCGAATTGCCGACCGACTTTGCAAGACCTGCGGTTCGCGGTTATGAGGGAGATGTGCTGAATTTCTTTGTGGACAAGCACAGAAGCGAAGGTTTGCAAAAAATCGCAGAGGATACCGGATCGACAATTTACATGGTGCTGCTGGCAGCCTATACGATTTTGCTTCATAAGTACTCGGGACAAGAAGATATCATCGTAGGTACGCCGGTTTCCGGCAGAACCCATACGGATATGCAGCCGCTCATCGGCATGTTCGTCAATACGCTGGCTATCCGCAATTATCCGGCCGGCGACAAAATGTTCCTCTCCTATTTGGAGGAAATCAAAGAAACGATGCTGGGTGCTTATGCCAACCAGGACTATCCGTTCGAAGAGCTTGTGGATCAAGTACAGGTGACGAGGGACTTAAGCCGGCATCCGTTATTTGACACCATGTTTGTTATGGAGACCAAGGAAGAGCAAGTCAATCGTTTCGGAGACCTGACGGTGGAGCCCTATATTCAGACTGTGACGGCCGCCAAATTTGATCTGACTTTAGAGATTGCTTTGGTGGAAGAAGGCATGAACGCTCTTTTTGAATACCGCACCAAATTGTTCACAAGAAATATGATCGAACATTTTGCGGACGATTTACTTGAGATCATGTCCCTGATTATCAAGCAGCCTTATATTCTCCTGAAAGACCTTTCATTGAGCGGCGCTTCAGAGCAAGGAGAAGACTTAGTAGAAGCCATAGATTTTGTTTTCTAGAACCTTACCTGCAGGGGTGCAGGGTTTATTTGGAGCCTGTACCCCGGCAGGATAGCTTTTACGGATCGAGAGGGGAGAGATGAAGGGTGGCTTTTGAAAAGGAAACTCTTTATTGGAATAAAAAATTCGAGGGTGAGGATTACACACTTACCTTGCTGCCTTACAGTAAGACTCCTAATCACTGTGCTCCTGCCACTCAGTCTGTTTCGGGTGCTTTGTCCGCTGAGGTGGCGCAGCGCGTGATTCAGATGAGCAAAGGCTCTCATTTAGCTGCATACATGATTTTGTTGGCGGGAGTCCAGAGTTTGTTATACAAATATACAAATGAAAATAACATCTTGCTTGGCATGCCGATTGTAAGAAAGGCGAATGAATCGAAGCGTCCTATTAATCAGGTGGTCATTCTCAATAACACGCTAGGCGGCAGTTCTACATTTAAAACCTTGTTGAGCGAGCTGAAACTGTCACTTCCGGAAGCGGTTCATCATCAGCATATTCCGTTTCGCAAAATGACCGAAAAGCTTCATCTTGAGTATGCAGACGGAATCCCCGTTGTGAATACGCTTGTTTCCCTGAACGAACTTCACACGGTGGATCTCGGCCAGAATGTAGTGTCCGATTGTTTATTTCAGTTCGGCCTGGAGAACGATTCGATTTCTTGGAGTTTTGTCTATAACGAGAATTTGTATGATCCGGCGTATATGAACCGGGCCGCCGATCATTTGGATCGTTTGTTGTCTATCGTTTTGCATCAGCCGGACCTTAAAATAGCCGAGGCGGATATTCTGTCCAAATCGGAGAGGCGCGAGCTGCTTCAATATTTTAACGATACCGCTGCGGAATATGAGCAGGAAAAGACGATTCATCAGCTGATTGAGGAACAATCCGAACGCACGCCGGATCATGTGGCAGTGGTGTATGGAGAGCAGCAGTTGACGTACCGCCAAATCAACGAGCGGGCGAATCGTCTCGCACGGACGCTTAGAGAAGCTGGCGTGACCACAAACGAGCTTGTCGGAATTATGACGGAGCGCTCGCTCGAAATGGTCGTCGGGATCCTTGGTATCTTGAAAGCCGGGGGCGCTTATGTGCCGATTGATCCGGAGTATCCCGAGGAGCGCATCCGCTATTTAATGGAAGATTCGGGGGCGAAGCTGTTACTGACTCAGCAGCATTTGCAGGAAAGAGTGTCGTTCGGCGGTAAAATGCTGACGCTGGATAATGAAGCTCTCTACAGGGGCAGCAGCTCGAATCTGGAGCCGGTAAGCGGACCGGATGATCTGGCTTATGTCATATATACGTCTGGCACGACCGGGAAGCCTAAAGGGGTTATGGTGGAGCACCACGGGCTGAGCAGCTTGAAGGGCTTGTTTGAAGAAATGCTGCGGATGAACGAAACGGACAGAGTAGTCCAATTCGCCAGCTTGTCGTTTGACGCTTCTTGTTGGGAAATATTCCAAGCGTTATTCTTCGGTGCGGCGTTATATATTCCGGACAAAGAGACTATTCTGGATTACCGGCTATTCGAAGATTTCATGAAGAAACAGGGCATAACAACGGCTACTCTACCGCCGACTTATGCCGCTTATCTGAACGCGGATGGTATGCCTGATCTCAAGAACCTGATTACGGCAGGTTCCGCAGCCTCTTTGGAGCTTATTCATCAGTGGAAGGGCAAAGTAAAGTATTTCAACGCGTACGGCCCTACCGAAGATTCGATTTGTACGACCATTTGGTCTGCTGCTGCAAGCGAAAGCGGCCCTTCTGTCACGATCGGCAGTCCGATTCAGAATCACCGGATTTATATCGTGGATTCCCATGATCAGCTGCTGCCGACAGGCATAGCGGGTGAAATGTGCATAGCGGGCGCCGGGCTGGCCAGAGGATACCTGAACCGGCCTGATTTAACCGCCGAGAAATTCGTGGACAATCCGTTCGAACCGGGAGAGCGGATGTACCGTACAGGAGACTTGGCCCGCTGGCTTCCTGACGGCACCATTGAGTACATGGGCCGGGTGGATCATCAAGTCAAAATCCGCGGTTACCGGATTGAAGTTGGCGAGATTGAAGAACAGCTGCTCAGAATCCCTTCCATTCAAGAAGCGATTGTCCTTGCCAGGGAGGATAGCAACTCTCAGCAGCTGTGCGCGTATTATGTGGCTGATACACCGCTGGTACTCCGTGAGCTCCGGGAGGCATTATCGAGCAAGCTGCCGGGCTATATGATCCCGTCATATTTTGTACAGGTAGAGAAGATGCCGTTAACGCCCAATGGAAAAATAGACCGCA
This sequence comes from Paenibacillus lutrae, assembly GCF_009757775.1. Lineage (GTDB taxonomy): Bacteria > Bacillota > Bacilli > Paenibacillales > NBRC-103111 > Paenibacillus_F > Paenibacillus_F lutrae. The sequence goes on along the minus strand of NZ_RHLK01000031.1, from coordinate 7,107 downwards.
AGGCGCTGCCTGCTCCGGACGGCAACATACTTGCGGGCGGGGAGTATATCGCACCCCGATCCGATACGGAGAAAGCTCTGGCAGCCGTGTGGCAAGCGGTGCTCAGTACCGGCCGTGTCGGGATAACGGATCATTTCTTTGAGCTTGGCGGAGATTCCATCAAGTCGATCCAAGTGTCATCCCGGCTTCATCAAGCCGGATACAAACTGGAAATCCGGGACTTGTTCAAATATCCGACTATTGCACAGCTAAGTCTGCATATTCAGCCGATCGCCCGAACGGTGGACCAGGGCGAAGTGGCCGGAGATGGCGCACTGACTCCGATTCAGCACTGGTACTTCCAGCAGCAATTTGCCGACCCGCATCACTTTAACCAGTCGGTTATGGTGTACCGGAAGGCTGGATTTGACGAAGATGCGGTAAGACAGGTGCTGGAGAAGCTCACGGAGCATCACGATGCACTCCGGATGGTTTTCCGCAAAATCGATAGCGGATATGCGCCATGGAACCGGGCAATCGGAGAGGGCGATCCGTACAGCTTAGAGGTAGCGGATTTCAGAAGCTTGGCGGACTGCGGTGCAGCGGTCGAAGCCAAAGCGAATGAAATTCAGAGCCGTGTAAATCTGGAATCGGGCCCCCTTGTGAAAGCCGGGTTGTTCCGCTGTGCGGACGGCGACCACCTCATGATCGCCATTCACCATGGCGTGGTAGACGGGGTATCCTTGCGGATTTTGCTGGAAGATATTGCGCTCGGTTTGGAGCAGGCCGAAAGCGGCGAAGCCATCCGTTTTCCGGCGAAGACAGATGCATACGTTACCTGGTCCAAGCAGCTGGCAGCTTATGCGCAGAGCCCGGCTATGGAGACCGAGAGGGAGTATTGGAAGCGCCTGGCCGAGGTCCCCGTTCAAGAGCTCCCGAAAGACTGGCACCCGGGTACGTCCCTGCAGCAGGATAGCGAATCATTGATGATTGAGTTAAGCCAAGGAGAGACGGAGCAATTATTAAAACGGGTTCATAGGGCCTATAACACGGAAATGGATGATATTCTGCTGACGGCACTGGGGCTGGCTGTACAGAAATGGTCCGGACTTGAGCGTGTACGGGTCAATCTGGAGGGTCATGGACGGGAATCCATCCTTGCCGATATCGACATCACGCGTACGGTCGGATGGTTTACGAGCAAATATCCGGTTGTTCTTGAGCCGGAAGCCGATCGGGATTTAGCGTACCAAATCAAGAAGGTAAAAGAGAATCTTCGTCAGATACCAAATAAAGGAATCGGATATGGGATATGCCGGTACTTGTCCGGTAATAACGGCGATTTGATCTGGGGTGCCGAGCCCGAAATCGTCTTTAACTATTTGGGGCAGTTCGATCAGGATTTAGAAAATAACGACATGAGTCTCTCCCCTTATTCGAGCGGAAAGCCCTCGAGTCAGCGGCAATCGCGAACCTTCCCGCTCGAGATCAACAGCATGGTGCTGGACGGGTCCTTATCGCTAGATCTCAGCTACAGCCGCAAGGAGTACCGTCCGGAGACAATGGAGCGGCTGGCCCTCTATCTGCAGGAGAGCCTGCAGGCCATTATCGCCCACTGCGCCGCCCAAGAGCGGACTGAATTGACGCCGAGCGATGTTCAGTTCAAGGGATTAAGCGTAGATGAACTGGAACAGATTGTTCAGCAGTCACAGCCTGTCGGGGAGATTGAGAATATTTATACCCTAACTCCCATGCAGAAGGGGATGTGGTTCCACAGTTCGATGGACCGGCAAGCGGGTGCGTATTTTGAACAAGCCCGGTTTACTTTGCGGGGTAAGCTCGATGTAGATTTATTCGCCAAAAGCTGGGCGGAGCTCGCTGCGCGTCACGATGTATTGCGGACGAATTTCTACAGCGCCAAGAACGGAGAACCCCTGCAAATCGTGTACCGGGATAAGAAGATCGGATTCGTTTATGAAGATTTGCTTCATCTGCAGGCAGACGAGCAGACGCTGTATTTAGAGAATAAAGCGAGAGAAGACATGCGCCTGGGATTCGACCTGGAACGGGATGCGCTGGTCCGGGTAACCGTCATGCGAATAGGAGAAGAAAGCTATCGCGCGCTATGGAGCTTCCAGCACATTCTAATGGATGGCTGGTGTCTGCCGCAGCTTATGCAGGATTTGTTCCAGACGTATGCAGCCTTGCTGCACAATAAGCTTCCTGAACGAACAATCGTGCCCCGGTACAGTCAATATATCGAGTGGCTGGAGAAACAGGACGAGTCGGCCGCTTCCCGCTACTGGTCCGAATACCTGGGTGGGTATGAAGGACAGACTTCTCTGCCGTCCAGGAAGAGCGAACCGCAGCATGAGGGGTACCTGCAAGAACATGTTGTGTGTGAATTGGGCAAAAATTTGAGCAGCCGGATGGACCGGGTGGCGAAGCAGCATCAGGTGACTCAGAATACTTTGCTCCAGGCAGCTTGGGGCATCCTTTTGCAGAAATATAACGGAACCAGTGATGCGGTATTCGGCAGTGTCGTATCCGGAAGACCCGCCGCCATTCCCGGAATCGAAGAGATGATCGGGCTGTTTATTAATACCATCCCGGTTCGTGTCGCTTGCGGAGCAGAAGCGTGTTTTGCCGATGTGATGGTAAGAATGCAGGAACAGGCGCTGGAGTCCGGCCGTTACGACTACTATCCGCTGTATGAGATTCAGGCAAGAAGTGGGCAGAAACAGGGTCTCGTTAATCATATCATCGCGTTCGAGAATTACCCGATGGATGAGCAGATGGAACAGGCAGGGGAAGCCGGCAGCGGCGAGCTGAAAATCACGGATGTGGATATGTCGGAACAAACGAACTATGACTTCACGGTGACCGTGCTTCCGGGAGAAGAGCTGGTGATTCATTTCGACTACAACGCTCATGTGTTCGAACGGCCGGATATCGAGAGGCTGAAGGGGCATCTGGTTTGTGTGCTGGAGCAGATCACAGCGGATCCCCGAATTGCAGTAGGGGAAATAGAACTGACGACAGCAGAAGAAAAAGCCGAGATCATGGCGCGTTTCAATGACACGTTCACGGAGTATCCGCGTGATAAGACCCTGCATCAATTATTCGAGGAGCAGGCAGACCGTATACCGGATGCGGTGGCGGTTGTATTCGGGAACAGGCAGTTGTCTTACCGGGAGCTGAACGCTCAAGTGAACAGATTGGCCAAAACCCTGAGACTTAGGGGAGTAGGCAGGAATAGTCTGGTTGGAATTATGGCGGAGCGATCCCTGGAAATGATTACGGGTATTCTGGCTGTTCTAAAAGCCGGGGGAGCCTATGTGCCGATCGATGCCGAATATCCGGAAGAGCGTATCCGGTACATGACCCAGGATTCGGGAGCGCAGGTAATGCTCGTGCAGCGGCATCTGCAGGAGCGGGTAGCGGGTCCTTGCAGCCTGGTCATACTGGATGACGAACTGGCCTATCATGCGGACGAGTCGAATCTGGAACCGATGAACGATTCCGCCGATCTGGCATGTGTTATTTATACATCCGGAACGACAGGCAACCCCAAAGGGAACCTAGTGGCGCACCGCAACATCGTCCGGATCGTCCGGAATACCAACTATATCGACATTACCGAGAGGGACCGGGTTCTCCAGATGTCGAGCTATTCGTTTGACGGGGCGATCTTTGATATTTTCGGAGCTTTGACCAATGGAGCGAGGCTGGTTCTTATCCCGCGGGAGACCATGCTGGAGATCGGGGAATTGGCGGCCTTAATCAAGCGGGAGCAGATCTCCGTTGCGCTTATTACAACGGCATTCTTCAATGTTCTCGTGGATGTGAATGTCGAGTGCCTGGGGCATATGCGGGCCATCGTGTTCGGTGGCGAACGTGTATCCGTCAGCCATGTACAAAGGGCTCTCCGGCATATCGGACCTGGCAAAATCATCCATGCGTACGGCCCTTCGGAGAGCACGGTCTATGCGACCTATTATGTGGTGAATGAAGTGGAGGCCGGTGCCGTCAACGTTCCGATCGGACGGCCGATCAGCAATACGGCCGCCTACATCTTAAACGGCAGCGGCAAGCTGCAGCCGGTTGGTGTGGCAGGGGAACTCTGCATAGCCGGGGAGGGCCTGGTCCGGGGCTACTTGAACCGTCCGGATCTGACGGCAGAGAAATTCGTGGACAATCCGTTCGTACCGGGGGAAAGAATGTACCGGACAGGCGACCTGGCCAGATGGCTGCCGGACGGCACGATCGAATATGTCGGGCGGATGGACGATCAAGTGAAAATCCGGGGTTTCCGGATCGAGCTTGGCGAGATCGAAGCCCATTTGCTGAAAGTGGAGTCCATCCAGAAAGCGACGATCGTTGTCAGGGAATCCGCCGGCGGAGAAAAGCAGCTGTGCGCATACTTCGTGGCGCATAAAGATCTTCAAGCGAGCTATCTGAGAAGCGAGCTTGCCCGGGAGCTGCCGGGTTATATGATTCCGTCGTACTTTGTCCAAATGGAAGACATGCCGCTGACGGCTAACGGCAAAGTCGACCGGAGAGCACTGCCTGCACCGGAAGAGAGCGTGCATACGGGAGCTGAGCATATCGAGCCGCGCACCCCGTTGGAACTTGCTTTATCGGTTCTGTGGAAATCCGTATTGGGGCTTGAAAAGGTCGGAGTTAAGGATAACTTCTTCGAACTCGGAGGACATTCCTTGCGCGCAACGACACTGGTCAGCAAACTGCATCAGGAATTGAATATCGTGCTGCCGCTCAGGGATGTTTTCCGTTACCCGACGATTGAAGAGATGGCGCAGGTAATTGCCCGGATGGAGGAACAGGACTATTCAGCCATTCCGGCAGCGGCGGAGGCCGACTATTATCCGCTCTCTTCGGCGCAGAAGCGTCTGTTTATTCTGCATCAGCTGGAAGGGGCGCAGCAGAGCTACAACATGCCGGGGGCGATGCTGCTCGAAGGCAGCCTAGACCGGGAACGCCTCGAAGAAGCGTTCCGCGGACTGATAGCACGCCACGAGACGCTGCGTACCGGATTTGAGATCGTAAGCGGTGAAGCGGTACAGCGGGTCTGCCGGGAAGCGGATTTTGCCGTGGAATATGTCCAAACGAGTGAAGAGAAAGCCGGACAGGTTGTCCACGATTTCATCCGATCGTTTGATCTGGCGAAACCGCCGCTGCTGAGAGTAGGGCTCATTGAGCTAGGCCCAGAGCGCCATATTCTGCTGCTTGATATGCATCATATTATCTCGGACGGTGTGTCGATGGACGTGCTGATGGAGGAGTTCGTCCGTTTGTACAGCAAAGAGCATCTGGAACCGCTGCGTATCCAGTACAAGGATTATGCCGTATGGCAGCAGTCCGATGTCCAGCAGGAGCAGTTAAAGGTGCAGGAAGCCTATTGGCTGGATATTTATCAGGGAGAGCTGCCGGTACTGGAGATGCCCGCCGATTATGCGCGTCCGGCTGTGCAAAGCTACGAAGGGCATGCGATTGGATTTTTCATAGATGAGAAGAAGAGCGGGGAATTGCAGCGCCTCGCAGCCCAAAGCGGCTCGACACTCTACATGGTGCTTCTTGCGGCTTACACGATTCTGCTGCACAAATATACGGGTCAGGAGGATCTGGTCGTGGGAACCACGATTGCGGGCAGGAACCACGGGGATGTACAGCCGCTGATCGGCATGTTCGTCAATACCCTGGCTATCCGTAATTATCCCACCGGTGAGAAGACATTCTTATCGTATCTGGAAGAGGTTAAGGAGACGACCTTGGGGGCTTACGACCATCAGAACTACCCGTTTGAAGAGCTGGTGGAGAATGTTCAGGCGGCACGGGATTTAAGCCGTAATCCGATTTTTGATACGATGTTTTCCTTGCAGAATACGGAAAGCAAAGAGTTTGAGCTTCAAGGGCTGCGAATGGCGCCGTATCCGAGCGGTTTTGCAATGGCGAAATTTGATTTGAGCCTGGACATATCCGAAGAGGGCGGCGGTCTGGATTGCAGTCTGGAATATGCGGTTTCCTTGTATAAAAGGGAGACGGTAGAACGTTTGGCGAAGCATTTCGAGCAGTTGCTCGATGCGATTGTAAGCCAACCGGAGGCCAGGATTGCATCGCTGGATATAATGACCGCAGAAGAGAAACAGCAGATCCAGCAGGTGTTCAACGCGGAGCCTGCCGGTGAACTTCCGCCGGAACAGCCGCTCTACCGGTTGTTCGAAGAACAGGCCGTACTTATGCCTGAGCACACGGCGGTGGTGTGCGAAGATACGCAGCTGACGTACGGCGAGCTGAACGAACGGGCCAGTCGCCTGGCCGCCGTGCTGCGGGCGGGCGGCATTGGCAGCGAAAGCATCGTCGGTATTCTGGCCGATCGCTCCGTGGAGCTGCTGGTCGGTGTCCTCGGGGTGTGGAAAGCCGGAGGCGCGTACGTGCCGATTGATCCGGATTATCCGCAGGACCGAATCCGGTTCATGCTGGAGGACAGCGGCGCATCCGTGCTGCTGACGCAGAGCCATCTGCTGGAGCACACCCGGGCCTGGCTGGAGGAAGGAGTGGCGCTGCCGCTGCAAAGCGTGCTGTGCCTGGATGACGAGACAGCGTACAGTGCGGTCGGCGTGGATGCTGCTGGAGTGAATGCAGCGTACAGCGCATCCGGTGTGAATGCTGGTGGCAATGCAGCGTACGGCGCAGCTGGAGTGAATGCTGGTGGAGTGAATGCAGCGAGCAGCGGAGCCGGTGTGGATGCTGCTGGCGTGAATGAAGCGTACAGCGCAACTGGCATGAATGCTGCTGGCAATGCAGCGTACGGCGCAGCTGGCGTAAATACAGCTGGTGTGAGTGCAACTGGCGATAATGACAGCGCAGGGCGCATGGAAGATCTGGCCTACGTGATCTACACGTCCGGAACGACGGGACGCCCCAAAGGCGTCATGATCGAGCACCGCAGCCTCGTCAATACGGCAGCGGCTTACCGCCGGGAGTACCGCCTGGACCAGTTCCCGGTCCGGCTGCTGCAGCTGGCGAGCTTCTCCTTCGACGTCTTCGTCGGGGACATCGCGCGCACGCTGTATAACGGCGGAACGATGGTGATCTGTCCGAAGGACG
>NZ_RHLK01000030.1 GCF_009757775.1 Paenibacillus lutrae | reverse complement strand
TTTATCTCAAGCTGAATAGCTCAAAAATTCAATGCTGACGAGAATTTCTTCTCTGTTTAGCGTCCTGATTGCTCAAGACGTTTCAATCACTCGTTGTTCAGTTTTCAAAGGACAATCTCTTGCGTGTTACTCGTTTGTACCGGCGTTTCTCTCGGCCGGAATTACATCATACCAAGGATAATCACATTTGACAACCAGAAAAATATTCCAATTGCAAAAAAGTTGTTTTCACTCGTTTTTCCGATAATCCACACAGTTGTCAAAGGGAGCGAAATACAGCTCAAAGCAGCTTATTCTGCTCCCTCAACCCTCATAGACTTTTCTCGTTCTATATATAGTTCTATATATAATAGTACAGGTTTCCTGTTGTTATAGAGACCACATTTACTGCTTCTCTCACGCTAGGTCCATACATACTTCATCCGCATTGCAGTCTGCATACGAATTTCACTATAGGATGTATAGATTCAATAGCATCAAGAAATACGTCTTCTATACTCGAACGACCTCATGTCCGGCAGCTTTAAGCAGCCGATTCATGATTGCACGTCCGATGCCTGCCTCCGAACAGCCCTCAGCGAGTATAAACGTCGCATGCTGCTGATCGAACTGCCGGAGCGCGCTATACAGCCCGCGCGCAATCGTATCCGGCTGCGCAAGACTCCCCGCAGCCACGACCACATCGGCGCGGTGCAGACCGCGCCGTTCATCGAAGGTGAGCACGCCTGTCCGCTCACCCCGGGCTTTGGCGGCGTCCAGCTCACGCCGCATCCATGCGGCGACCGCTTGCGGGTCGTCGCCGAGAACTACACGCATGCTGCCCCTGGGGGCATAATGCGTGTACTTCATGCCGGGAGCTCTAGGCGTCCCGGCAGGCTCCTCTGTGCGCGCGGGCTCGCGCACAGACACATCCGGCAGCGCTTCGCGAAGCTGCTCGGCGGTAACGCCTCCGGGGCGCAGCACGTAAAGCGCTCCGTTTGCCCACTCGACAACAGTCGATTCCACGCCGACTCCTGTCGCCCCTCCATCGACAATACCGCCGATAAGGCCGCCTAGGTCTTCGGAGACGTGCTCGGCTGTTGTCGGACTAGGCCTGCCCGAGCTATTAGCGCTGGGAGCCGCTACAGGACAGCCTGCTGCTCTCAGCACCGCAATCGCAACCGGATGGTCGGGTATTCGTACCCCGACCGTATTAAGCCCCGCCGTAACCAGCGGGGACAAAGCACCTGTACGAACTGGGACGATAATAGTCAGCGGTCCGGGCCAGAACGCATTCATGAGCCGCTGCAGCGGCTCAGCCGCCTCCTCGGCAAAAGCATCCATCTGATCCCGATCTGCGATATGTACGATAAGGGGATTATCGGATGGGCGGCCTTTGGCCGAATAGATACCTTTTACCGCATCCGAATTAGTAGCATCCGCGCCAAGGCCATATACGGTCTCGGTAGGAAAAGCAACCGTTTCCCCAAGCCTGAGAAGACGGGCCGCTTCAGAGATTGCTCTGTCAGCGGCATCAACATCTGATTTATGATTAACGACCCAATGTTCGGTCAAAGTTGCATCACCCTTATTGATGTTCATGTTTTATCCAAACAGATTCATAAAGAATCCGAAGACACTCTTCAATATTTCCCACAAGAAAAACTTAACCTCGGTATCCCCATTAGCTGCAGCATCAGCAGCCGTTAAAGTGGAGTCTTCCCCGGCGTTCCCGCCTTGCGGCGCTTTCTCCCCTGCCCCAGCATCCTGTTGTCCATCGGCAGGAGCTGCCTGCGCAACAGCTTCGCCAGAAACACCATCTACAAAACAAAGAGGAGGAAACAATACGCACCACCAGTTCTGGCCCTTACCTTCTCCTATCCTTACACGAAGTGCCTCATAATCTCCGGCCGGGTATACGCGGTTACCATACATTTTAGTCGGGAACGGGACTTTTCCTAACTCTATGGTATAAGGAACATTGCCCAATCCGCGAAGCTGGAGCGTCTCGGCGACGACTTTTTCAAGCAGAGGCAAGTTCTCCTGAATGATTGTACGGGCTTCATCCAATGTCTGGGGCCCCGTAACCCACTGGTTCATCTGCGCAAGGATGGCATCCCTTACCTGGCTCTTAACAGCCTGATCTTCCGGTCTGTCCGAATTAGCGAGAATACGCAGTCTGATTGCCTGCTCGGGTATGGCGGGTTCGGCTAGAGCCGCATTCGTGCGTACGCCTTCCCAACTCATCATCATGATAATAATAGCGAACAGCGTATAATATAAGTGCTTGTATGATTTACGAATGACCATTTTAATTCCCTCCCATTACCGGAAAGCTCTGACTTGTCTGAAGTAGATTAGTCACGGCTTCCCTCTGTAACAGTTAGTATGGTCAAAGCAAGTCACTATTAAACTAGCAATCTATCTTTTTTCACGTGGAACATTGGAATATTTTGGATGATTAAGAGAGAGTTTCTACACAGGTCGGGCTTACAGGCTTATATTACGGGCAGAAGCAGAACCAATCACTATGGAGATTAGATGCGCCTTGCTCTCCAGTAACGCTATAACCGATTCCTGTTCTCTTACAAAAATCAGGATCGTTCGCTGATCCACGCTCTTCACTCAAGCCTGTTGCCTCCCGTGAGTCTCTCCCTCACTCTCTCTTCCTCACTTAATCAACAGCCCCGATAGCTAAAACATGCCGGTCAATACCTGCAAGATCTTTTACAAAGCGGATCTCGCTCCAGTCCCCTGCAGCGCGCAGCATATCAGCCACCGCTCCAGCCTGATAAATGCCGACCTCGAGGCCCACCAGCTTCGGCTGCTTCGCAAGCATCGGGATTTGCCCGCAGAGGCGGCGGTACAGATCAAGCCCGTCATCGCCTCCGAACAAAGCAAGGTGAGGCTCATAGTCGCGTACCTCGGGCTGCAGCCCGGGTGCATCCCCCGCCGGAATGTACGGCGGGTTAGACACTAGAATATCGATCGCCAGACCTCGATCGATACAAGGCTGCAGCAGATCGCCGTCATAGAAGGCGATCCGCTCTGCAACGCCGCAGCGCCGGGCGTTGCCCTGTGCGACCTTCAGCGCCTCCGGCGAGAGGTCGCAGGCGGCCGCGCGCCAATCCGGACGCGCGTGCAGCAGGCTCACCGGAATGGCTCCGCTCCCGGTGCCGATATCCGCAAGAAGCGGAGCGCCTTGCGGGTACAAACGCGAGCCCTCGCGGAGGATTTCCTCCACGAGGAGCTCGGTTTCCGGACGCGGAATCAGAACCGCGTCTGTGACTTGCAGCGTAAGGCCGAAGAAATCCTGTTCGCCGGTGATATACTGCACCGGCTCACCTGCGGCCTTACGCTCTATCACCTCGCGCCACTGCTCCAGGTGCGCGGCAGGGAATGGTTCTTCCATGGCCAGGAAGAACTGCGTCCGGCTCCAGCCCAGCACGTGCTGGAGCAGAATCTCTGCGCAAATGGAGGCGTCCTGAATTTGCTTCTCTTTCAAAAAAGAAGAAGCCTGGGAATAGGCTTCTCGGATAGTCATGACGGCTTTAATTTCCAGCCTTTTCATCGGTTCTTATTGCTCCCCTTTTTCAAGAAGCTCGGCTTGGGCCGTCATGGTCAGTGCGTTGACGATTTCGCCAAGATCCCCATTCAGCACCATATCAAGCTTATGAAGAGTCAAGCCGATACGGTGATCGGTTACACGGCTTTGCGGGAAATTGTAAGTCCGGATCCGCTCGCTGCGGTCACCCGTGCCCACTTTACTTTTACGCTCACCGGCATACTTCGCTTCTTCTTCCTGTCTCTTCACATCATAAATACGGGCCCGCAGGACTTGTAGAGCTTTGGCTTTGTTATCATTCTGTGATTTACCGTCCTGGCAAGTCGCCATAATCCCTGTTGGTACATGCAGCACCCGGACTGCCGACTTGGTCGTATTAACGGACTGCCCGCCAGCACCACTGGAACAGAACGTATCTACACGAATATCGTTATCTCTGATTTCGATATCGATTTCTTCCATCTCCGGCATAACACCTACGGTTGAAGTAGATGTATGAATACGGCCGCCCGATTCCGTAACCGGAATCCTCTGCACACGGTGCGCCCCGCTTTCGAATTTCATTTTGCTGTAAGCGCCCTTGCCGTTGATCATGAAAATAATTTCTTTGAATCCGCCAAGGTCATTCACGTTAGCTTCCAAAACTTCCGTCTTCCAGCCCTGTGCATCAGCAAACTTGCTGTACATCCGGTACAGATCACCGGCAAATAGAGCCGCTTCATCACCGCCAGCGGCACCGCGAATCTCAACAATAACGTTCTTATCGTCGTTAGGATCTTTAGGAAGCATCAATACGGTAAGACGTTCTTCAAGCTCGTCTCTGCGGCCGCTTAGTTCCTCGATTTCCATTTTGACTAAATCACGCATCTCGTCATCCAGTTTCTCGGCTTGCATAGCTTTCGCAGAATCAAACTGCTCCAGAACATCCTTGTACTCCACATAAGCGTCGTAAGCATCCTGAAGATCCGATTGTTCTTTGGAATATTCGCGAAGTTTCTTGGTATCGCTCGTTACATCCGGGTCACAGAGCAGTTCGCTCAATTTCTCATAGCGATCCGCCAGAGCCTGTAATCGATCCAGCATTAGGATCACTCCTTACTCAAATTTCATGATTTCTTGCTATATAAGCCAGCCTGATCTCCATTAACCATAGAAGAACAACAGGAGAAGCCGGGGCCATGGAAAGCGTCCTGCTCCTCCCCATTCAAACGCCCGTACTGTCTGCCTGCTGCAATTTCGTTCTCATCACTCTATATGCAAACCTGAACCCGCTACGCGTTGCTATACGTTGAAACGGAAATGCATAACGTCGCCGTCTTTCACGACATACTCCTTACCTTCCAATCGAAGAACGCCTTTCTCACGGGCTGCCCCCATAGAGCCGCAGCTGACCAGATCATCATATGAAACAACTTCCGCACGAATAAATCCGCGTTCAAAATCCGTATGAATAACGCCCGCTGCCTGTGGAGCCTTAGTACCCTTCCGAATCGTCCAGGCTCTTACTTCCTGAACACCCGCTGTAAAGTACGTATATAAGCCGAGCAGTTTGTATGCGGCCTTAATTAGACGATCCAGACCCGATTCCTGCAAGCCCAGTTCTTCAAGGAACATCTCTTTGTCTTCGCCTTCAAGCTCTGCGATCTCGGATTCAACTTTCGCTGAAATCGCAACAACCTCCGCGCCTTCCTTAGCCGCGAATTCCCGTACCTTCTGCACATAAGGGTTGTTATCGCCATCCGCCACTTCCGACTCGCTCACATTCGCCGCATAAAGAACTGGCTTCATTGTAAGCAAGTGCAGGTCCCGCACGAGTATGCGCTCCTCATCGGTCAGTTCGACACTGCGTGCCGGCTGATCGTTATACAGCGCTTCTTTAATTTTCTCAAAACATTCTACTTCAGCGGCGTACTGCTTGTTACCGCCCTTCATATTTTTACGCGAACGATCAATCCGTTTCTCAACCGAGTCCAGATCAGCCAGGATCAGTTCCAGATTGATGGTCTCGATATCCGAGATAGGATCGACTGTTCCCGATACGTGCGTAATATTCTCGTCTACAAAACAACGAACCACATGAACAATGGCGTCTACTTCGCGGATATTGGCCAGAAATTTATTTCCCAGTCCTTCCCCCTTGCTTGCACCTTTAACCAAACCTGCAATATCGACAAACTCAAAAGCAGTCGGCACGACCCGGTTCGGGTTCACAAGTTCGACCAGCTTCTGCATTCTTTCGTCAGGCACTTCAACTACACCGACGTTTGGATCAATCGTACAGAATGGATAATTGGCGGATTCCGCACCCGCTTGTGTAATTGCATTAAATAGTGTCGATTTTCCAACGTTCGGCAACCCGACGATTCCTGCTTTCAAAGCCATGTATGTGACACTCCTTGATTCTTAGATTAAAAATGCACCATCTTATATTATAAACCATACGTCAAGTCGTTACAATTTAGAGATTCTATAGAGCGCACCGAATACACCTACCGACCATATTCCTCCCAGAAGGACGAAGCCGTGAAGCGCAATAGGCAGAAAAGCTGAACCGTCAAAAGGCAGCACCATTCCCCATAAAAAGACGGGTGGCAGTTGTATGACTATTAGAGCCGAGACTGTCAACGTCATTACTACGATTACGGCGTGCTTGAGGTATCCGGAAAGCAGCAAATATACAATTCCGCAGGCCATAATAAGGCCCAATGCTATGGAAACCATAGCCCACAGACTGACACTCTCCCGTTCGGATCCGAGTTCATGAGCCAGAAATTCATAAGAGAAGGCTCCCTGTTCTTTTATGAAAGGCAAGTAAAGCATTCCTAACACCATACTCAAAAAACATGTTCCCGATACTGAAAGCAAATATTTGCGATTAAAGGGTTCTGGGACCCCTATTATTTTAATTGGCATAGATACGTCACCTCTTCAAGGATTTACCTTTTATTAGACGGTTGAAAGGTGTTAAATGTTTCCGGGTGCGCTTGAGTTTTTTTAGCGCACAATTATGCCTTAAACCGGTCCTTATCAACTTAGTTATCCACAGTAAAATCAGTTATTAACAATACTATCCACAAGTTGTTAACAACCTTTAAGTTTTTTTATTTTATCCACCTGTGAGTAATTGATTTTTTGTCCGAGATAAGACTGAATAACTTTTTTCCTCAACCGCAATGAACCGATGTTATTTTACAAAAAAACCGCGAGTCCCCTTGTCCTATCAGTAAATAATTAATTGAATTTTCAAATAATTTGTTCAATTTAAACTTTAATAATCATTCTTGTTTAAGTGGCTTATCGGCTTTTGCCCGAGGAAGCAGGATTTAGGGCCTTGTTGCTCTCGATAGCGGTTTTGGTTAGACTAATAGCACCTAAATAAAGGCGGCAAATAAGTTATCCACATTTATATCCACAACATGTTAACAAAGGAATAAACGTTCGGGGAATAACTCGTTTTGTTACACTCTATTTCCCAAATACTACAGAGGAGTATACACATGCCAAATGAACGACAGGATAACCAATTTCTATCCGAACATGAGTATTGGATGCAAGAGGCCATCAAGGAAGCTGGCAAAGCGGAGACTTTACGTGAAGTGCCTATTGGAGCAATTATTGTACGGGATAATGAGATTATCGGACGGGGCCATAACCTGCGTGAAACTTCCCTGGATCCTACTGCTCACGCCGAAATGATCGCGATCCGCGAAGCAAGCGAACGAATCGGTGCCTGGCGGCTGCTGGAATGCACACTTTATGTAACGCTGGAGCCGTGCCCCATGTGCGCGGGGGCGATTGTACAGGCCCGCATCCCACAGGTGATTTACGGAACAACGGACCCCAAGGCAGGATGTGCCGGAACCTTAATGAATCTATTGCAGGAAGAACGCTTTAATCATCGCGTCGATGTAGTAAGCGGTGTCCTGCAGCAGGATTGCGCCGCGCAGCTGACCAACTTTTTCCGGAACCTCCGCCAGCAGGCTAAAGAGGCCAAAAGCAAACTGGACCCGCAACAGCAGCCGGATAAATAGTTAAATCAAGTGCTTTGTTCCATAAACAAACCTGTGTTATACTAAATATCGAATTTGCCCATGCGCCCGTAGCTCAGCAGGATAGAGCGACAGTTTCCTAAACTGTGCGTCGCGGGTTCGAATCCCGCCGTGGCGCGTTTTTTATTTCAGCATTACCTTGTAAGCTCACTTTCGACTCGTCCGTATATGACGGGCAATCTATAATTTATATAAGCAAACCTGCCAGTCATCAGCGGAGGTTTGCTTTTTTATTTATCTCTGCGAATTTTGTAAATCCCTTTTAAAATTCTTTAGAAAATTCTTCAACATCTTATGAATATATTTTACTAGTTCTGTTTAACTACTTATTTTTATCAGCGTTTACATCCTTAATAATAATCCTTCGCTGGAAAGCACCCGGCCTAACTCCTGCAAGGTGCGGTTAACCATAAACGCGTTCTCATTCTTATCTCTAGATAATTGAACAGGTACGAGGGTCCTGATTATGAGGATTTTTTTTGTTTTTGTTCTTTTTTAAAAAATTCAATTTACTTTTTTTGTCTAAAAAAGTAAAATCATAGATGAAACCTACTACTGGTTGATTTTGTATTCTATTACATTTAAACCAATGTGGATCATGGTGACTATTCTATCCCCCATCAGAACTGACATCTGAGTCCTTCGTTCTAAGACAATAGTCCGATTGTTTCCCTCTATTTAAAAGAAATTACTCCATCTATCGAAATTTGCCGGGATAAAAACTGCATGATCCAATTAACTTATTGTTTTCTAGCACACCGTTTAAGAGAGTAAGAGATCTATTCTCCTGAACATGCGTTTTCATTTTCATCTATTTTTGATCGGAGAGGAGAACCATATGAGCAAGCTGCTGCGGCTTTCAAAGCTTTTTCACCCTAAATCCGGACGTTCTTTAATGCTTCCGGTGGATCACGGGACTACCTATGGACCTCTTCGCGGATTGTCTTCTATGCCTGAACTGGTACGTATAGCCAACCGATTCCGGCTTCAAGCCCTTATTGCCCACAAAGGCGCGATTCATCGAGCGCTGGAAGGAGACGAGCCGGCTTGGGGCACTGAATTTATTCTACATCTATCTGCATCCACAACGTTAGGCCCAGATCCATCCCGGAAACAAATTGTATCTACCGTACGTCACGGGCTGCAAATAGGCGCTGCAGGGATTTCCGTACATGTGAATGTAGGCGTCCCCCAGGAACATGAGATGATTCGCGATCTGGGTATAGTATGCGATGAAGCCTATGCGTGGGGAATGCCCGTGCTGGCTATGATGAATGTCCAGGAGGACACGTCCTCCCTGTCGGCAACTTCACGTAAGATTGCCCATGCTGTCCGGTTAGCCGGTGAACTGGGTGCGGATCTTGTGAAGATCCAGAATCCATCCAGCCCGGAGGCAGCTGCTGAGGTTGTATCCGCATTCGATATTCCGGTGCTGCTGGCGGGTGGAAACTCCACAACCGATAAACTCGCTTTCTTCCGAGGTGTACAAGAAATGCTGGATGCCGGGGGCCGCGGACTCTGTGTAGGCCGTAATCTTTTCGAAGATCCGCATCCTTCGCATATGTGCCAAGCTCTTAGCGACCTCGTTCATAAAAGATGCAGTCCCGAAGAGGCCTACAATACATATAGCTTATACGAACAGGAGCTCGTTTTAACCGGGAATCCTTCCCGGGCCAAGATTAGTCATCTCGATATGGAGACATGGGAGGAATACGCATGATTATTGATGGCCACGCTCATATTTCGCGTGAAGCCCATAGCAGTCCCGAGCTGCTGCTGGCCGATATGGAAGCGGCAGGCGTGTCGCGAGCTGTCCTGGTACCGGGAGGGATGCTCGACGTCCGCCGTATGACGCGCTTTATTACCGGACAAGAGCGGCCGATCACGACGATTCCGCCTAACGACGTGGTGTTGGAGATTATGCGTGAGCATCCCGACCGTTTCTACGGTTTCTGCTGCATTAATCCGGGTGACGGGACTGAAGCGGCCTTGGCGGCTTTAGACGAAGCACATAACAATGGATTCAAGGGTCTCAAAATGTCCCCTCTCGTCCACCAGTTTGCTTTTACAGGAAAAGTATCTCAGGAACTCGCGGCTCTATGCGCCGACTTTAATATTCCCTACTATACTCATGTCCTTTTTAATCCAAACGTCAG
The DNA here is from genome assembly GCF_009757775.1 of Paenibacillus lutrae. Classification (GTDB taxonomy): domain Bacteria; phylum Bacillota; class Bacilli; order Paenibacillales; family NBRC-103111; genus Paenibacillus_F; species Paenibacillus_F lutrae. The sequence goes on along the minus strand of NZ_RHLK01000030.1, from coordinate 9,409 downwards.
TACGGCTGCACTGGGTGAACTCGCGAAGAGCTTTCCCAAAACAAATTTTGTGATCGGACATATGGGAGTCGGCCCTCTGGATATCGATACGATTGAACTCGCAGCATCACGGGACAATATTTATCTGGAGACTTCTACCGCAAATCCACTTGCTATTATGACCGCGATCCAGCAGGCCGGACCGGACAAAATCTTCTATGGCTCCGAGTTTCCACTCTCTGACCCGTATGTAGAACGGGTCAAAATTGAACGTTTGCGCATTTCGGACGAAGATAAGGAAACCGTTCTATACCGCACGATATCTCGTTTACTGGGACTATAGAAAAGGGGAGGTTAGTGATCCATGGCCATCGCTTTAAAAAGGGGAACCCAGGTGAAAATCATCACCCCAGCAAGCGAAACGAATGAAGACCGCTTTGAGCCTCATATCCGTTGGTTCCAGGATCTGAACGGACGGGGTCTTTCGATTGAAAATCTAAGCCGCTCTGAAGTAGAGGCCTATCATCGGCGTGTTCTTTGGAGTCTGCTGCAGCATGCGTCCGAGACCAATCCTTTCTATGAACAGAGGCTGAAAGAGGCCGGACTTACGCCGGAGGAGGCATCCGATCCGGAATTTTTTGCGCGTCTTTCTTTTCTGACAAAAGAGGATCTCCGCGGCAATCCCCAAGCCATCGTGTGTAATCCGAATCTCGCTCATATTCATACTTCAACCGGCACAACTGGAGGTAAACCGATCTATATCGGCCATACCCTTAACGATCTGTACCGGCTGGATGTCGCCCCCAACTATCCTTCCCTTATGCAGGATACCAAAGGTACGGTAGTCGGTAACGCACTCCCGTATGAAATGAGTTCTTCGGGCCTTTCGTTTCATCGTGTCTTTCAGGTCATGCAGGAATGCACGGTGCTTCCTCTTGGCAAAGGGGGTGCTTACTCACAGCCCGATAAGGCTCTCGAGTGCATGCTTGCCTGGAATATAAAGACGCTCGTCATCGCACCTTCCTATGCAGTTACACTTGCCGAGAAGGCACACGAACTTGGAATAGACCTGCATCGGGATTTTAAGCTCTGCCATTTATTTCTGACAGGAGAGGGAGCATCCCCTGCCCTCCGAGAAAGAATCGAACGACTGTGGAATTGCCCGGCGACAACTTTATATGGTTCTTTAGAAGTAGGATTAATCGGCATTGAATGTCTTCAGCACGAGGGTTTTCACTTAACGGAAGGACATGTGTACGCCGAAATCGTCCACCCGGCAACCGGAGTCCTTCTGAAGCCCGGTGCTACGGGGGAAATCGTGCTGACTTCTCTTCTGCGCGATGGGATGCCCGTGATCCGTTACAAAACGGGTGATCTTGGCTATATCGAAGAAGACCCCTGCCAATGCGGCTGTAAGCTTCGCCGCCTTCATCTGCGCGGTCGTTTAGGCGATCAGATTAAGCTGCGCAGCGGCCCGTTCTCTCCCCTGTATCTGGAGCAGCATCTCCTCCAGCTTGCCGGTGTCGGCAACTGGTACCGCCTGATCATTGAGAATGGCGAGCTTCTTGTTGAGGCCGAAATGGCTTCCCCCGATCTAAACCCGCAACTGCTGACTGCAGAAATCGAGGCTCATCTAGGATCAATTGTAGGTCAAAAATGCTCGGCCAGGATCGTCGACCGGGTGGAACGCGATGCCGGAAAAGCACGGCGAGTTCATTGTATATATTAGAGAGGAGACTGAACGAATTGAGTAAAGTGCTAAAAAATGCTCCGGCGGATAACAAAGCCGTTGAAGCAGAGACAGACGCGTCATCTTTAAACCTTACAAATAAAGAAAACCACGACAACACAATGAAAGCCGCAACAACTGGTGACAAGAATAAAGCGGGAGGAACCGGGGGCTCGTCCAGTTTAAATAATGCCCGCACTAAGCCGATCGCACCCGTACGGACCAAGTATGCTTGGTTCGATATTAGTGAATTAACCGCACCGGAGCAGTGGAGCCCGATTGTGCAGGCTCTTCCTCACCAGAAATTCACAGGTGTCGTGGCCGCTGAGCAGCAACTCGAACAGATCCCGCCCAATCTTGCGAAAATCACTTATGTGGAGGGGGTTCCCTCCACGGATAAATTGACTGCGTTAAATGCAGCTTATGACATTGTGATCCTAGAGCCTTCTGTCATCACAAGTAACTGGTTCAAGCGCAACCGCGGGACAATTACGTGCAAGGTCGGTACGACCGTGAACGTAACGGACCCTGCCTCCCTTGAGCTTGCGGTAGCCATGACTCATGAGGTGCCGCTCCTGATCGTAGAATTCCGGGATGATACCAAAATCCCGCTGGAAATTGTACTTGCCGATGCCCAGAATCATGGGACTGAGGTCGTTATGAAAGTCCGTGACGATGTGGAGGCCAAGGTTGTTTTCGGCGTCCTCGAATGCGGTGCGGACGGGGTTCTTATTGCTTCCAGCGACCTGGGCCAGGTCTATGCAGTCGGTGAAGTACTTACTTCGACCGGTGATAAGAGCGGCCAGACACTCCAGAAGCTCACAATCACCCGCACGGAACATGTCGGTATGGGCGACCGTGCCTGCATTGATCTGACAAGCTACCTGGGCCTGGATGAGGGAATTCTTCTCGGCTCGTTCTCCTGTGGCGGCATCCTTGCCTGCAGTGAGACCCACCCGCTTCCGTATATGCCAACAAGGCCCTTCCGTATTAACGCGGGCAGCCTGCACACATATGTGCTCGCTCCTGACAACCGGACCTGGTACTTGTCCGATCTGCGCTCGGGAATGGAAGTCCTCGTAGTCAGTACGTCCGGTAAAGCGCGCCGGGTGTCTGTCGGACGCGTCAAAATCGAGCGCAGACCGCTGCTCTACATCGAGGCCCAGGCCGATGACGGCACGAAACTCAACGTCATCATGCAGGAAGATTGGCATGTCCGTGTCTTCGGGACAAACGGTCAGCCTATTAATATCACTACCCTCAAACCAGGTGATCAAGTACTTGGCTATACCATGGACCCTGGACGCCATGTCGGCGTCAAAGTGGATGAACTTATTATCGAACAATAGAGCTTGAAAGGGGGACTACCGATGTCCGTCAAATTCGCCGCCTTTATGGACCGCTTGGCACAGTCGCCTTTTTACCAGCAGCATCTTTCACCGGAACACAAAACGATTCGCGATCTAGATCGCATCGGAGAGCTTCCGCTTACGACGAAGGACCATCTCCGTGAGGCGGGTCCGTGGAATTTGCTTGCAGCTGCGCCCCAAGATGTGGCTGAGTATTTCGAGACGTACGGCACAACCGGTCCACCCGCATCCGCCTGGTTCACACGGGCCGATCTGGAAGCCGGAGGACGGCAGATCCTGGATTCGGGGCTGCGTCTGACGAATGAGGATCGGCTGCTGAACCGGTTCCCCTATGCGCTGTCGCTGCCCGCTCATCTTGTGCAGCAGGCCGCTTGGCAAGCCGGAGCATGTATCCTGCCCGCCAGCAGCCGCAGCACGATGACGCCTTATCCGCGTATCATCGAACTGCTTCGCAAGCTGAACGTCACCGTGATCACGGGGCTAGCCCGTGAAATGGAGCTGCTGGCTGAGACAGCCCGTCTTCTTGGGCTAGACAGCCGCAGCCGCTCTGACTTTCCTCACCTGAGAGCGCTAGGCGTCGCAGGAGAGCTGCTGGCAGAACCCCGGCGCCGGCATATTGAGGAGCTGTGGGGCGTACCGACGTACAATCTCTACGGCTCTACGGAAACCGCAAATATTGCCGCCATGTGCGAGCATGGTATTCTTCATGTGGCCGATCGTGACTTCCATGTGGAGGTTCTGCAAGAGGATTTGTCAGGGCCGGTTCATTCGGGCAGTAAAGGCAGGGCCGTCATCACAACTCTAACTCATGAAGGTTCTCCATTACTGCGGTATTTGAACGGTGACATCATCTCCCTGGAATCTCTTACCTGCCCATGCGGCAGGACCGGGCCTAAACTGAATCATTTCGGCCGTTCCGGTGACAGAATCAGCGTGGGCGACCGTCTGCTGGAACCGCACGACATTCACGAAGCAGTCTATTCCTTGCCGAAGCCTCCCATTGCCTGGAAGACAACACCTGGTGGTGACACGCTTCTGGTAACCTGCGAGTGGCCGGCAGGTGAAACAGCCCCCGTTCATGCGGCATCGCTGCTCACGGAACATTTGGGACTCCCTGTCGCTGTAAGGACTGTCGAAAGCGGGATTCTGCTCGATAGGCAGACACTCCTGGAGCAGCAAGTTAGCGTGAAGCCGCAGTATATCGAGCAGCCTTCTCCGGTCCTGCTCGGATACGCGCAGCAAAAATAATTATCACCGGCGGCCCCCGCAGAAGTTCCCGACCGACAAATGTTCCACATAATTTATTCTTACCAAAAGCAAAAAGCTCCAGCTCACATGAAAGTGAGGGCTGGAGCTTTTGCTTTTTCATAGCCTCTTATAGCCATCCAGATTCCTGCATTTCCGTTAAGTCCGGCAGGCGGTTCTTCTTAACCCTAAGCCCTGACAAAGGGGCGCGCAAGCCGCAGGAGGTCAGCTGCATCCTCCGTAGGAAGCGGCCGGCTGATATGATAACCCTGCCCCATGGTACAATTGTTGTGCTTGAGAAATTCCAATTGGTCTTCACGTTCGATGCCTTCTCCGATCAATTCGAATCTGAGATTACGTCCCATGTCAATAATCGTTCTGACCAGAGCCTCGGTGTTCGCATTCATTCCAATCTCAGCGATAAAAGTCCGGTCTATCTTAATGTGATCAATAGGGAGCTTATCCAGCAGAGAGAGAGAAGAATAGCCCGTTCCAAAGTCATCGATCGATATTTTCACTCCGATCCTCTTCAGTTCAGTCAGTATCGCAAGCGATTCCTTCATATTCTGCATGATACTTTCCGTGATCTCCAATTCCAGATCTCCAGGCTCCATTCCTGTCTCCTGCAGTACCCTGGCAATCAAATCGATGAATTGCTTATCCTGAAACTGCCTGACCGAGATATTGACCGCCATCCTGATCCGGGGCAATCCCTCTTCACGCCATCTGCGATATTGTTCGCAGGCGGTCTGGAGTACCCACTTGCCTATAGGGACGATTAGCCCAGTCTCCTCAGCTACCGGAATGAACTCTCCAGGCGTTACATTCCCAAGCTCTGGATCCTGCCAACGTAACAGCGCTTCCATTCCAACAATTTGGCCGTTCTCAAGATTAATTTGCGGTTGATAATGCAGGGTGAAAAGCTGATGCTCAAAGGCACGGCGGAGACCGTTTTCCAGTTTAATTTTGCGTGCCAGACGATTATTGTGAACGCTGTAGAACTGATAATTATTTTTGCCGTTTTCTTTGGAGAGATACATAGCCATGTCTGCATGCTTGATTAGCGCATCCCGTCCCAGCCCATCATGCGGATACATACTAATTCCGATACTAGTAGTCGTATAAACCTCATGCCCATGCAGCTGAAAAGGCTGTATAAACTGATCGAGAAGGGCTTGAGCTTGTTCTCTGACCATGCTTTCTGATCTATTCTCCAACAAGATCACAAACTCATCTCCGCTGTGTCTCGATACGATATCATTGGGGCCTACAGATTCTTTCAATCTCTCCGCAACCTGACGCAGCAGCATATCTCCGTAAACATGTCCGACGGTATCGTTAATGTTCTTAAACCGGTCTAAATCAAGGAAAAGGACAGCAAGCTGAATGTTAGCCTGTTCGGCCTGCTCCAATGCAGTATCCAGACAATTATTCAGGTAACTCCGGTTGGGAAGGCCTGTTAAAGTATCATGGTAGGCCATGTAATTTATTTTTTCTTCTGCTTTCTTCCGCTCTGTTATATCTTTGCCGATGCTCATGCAGGCTTTTTTGCCTCCATAATTTGTAGCTACCAGAACCAGCTCGCAGCTGCGTACTTGTCCATCCATCCGCATATACCGCTGCTCCATCGTGGCGGAGATTCCCTTTTCCAGCACCTGCTCCACGTGTGTTAACGCACTTCTGCGACATTCCGGATGCAGGAAACGCAAAGCTGATCGGCCCGTCAAGGTAGTCAGCGAATAAGCACCTAAAGCTTTGACCGCAGCCGGATTTGCATAAACCAGCTTTCCGTTCTGCTGAACGACAATCGGTTCCGGACATATTTCGATCAAGCTCCGGTAACGGGCTTCACTCTCCTTGAGGAGATCACGCTCGATCATCATTCTTCGGAAGAAATAGCTGAGGGAAGCATACACCACCGTATTGAACATAACACCAACGAGATTCACACGCATGTAGTCAAATTGCACCGTGGGGAAATAATTAAGAAGAAGATAGAGGATAAAACCCGCGCCTACTATTATGGGCGCCCATAGACCCGGCAGTAAAAAGGCGTATAGCAGGAGAATCGTATACATGACAGAAGGAAGCTTGAAATACTCGATATCCGGCAGAAGCGTAAACAGAATGCCGTAAGCAAACAACCCGAACACATACTGCAGCGGGACAGACTTTTTAATAAAAACTGCGGCGATGATGCTGCCTAAAAACAAGAGGACATCCCAGTTGTGTGTGCTGGTGCCGGAATTTTTAAACAGATTATTCACGATTGTAAGAACTAATAAAGTCAATAAATAAGCTTTCCCATTTCGGGCAATGTGCTTGTAAACCGGATTAGACCTTAACTGCCTCATGCAAGTGAGCTCACTTTCCTTTGAGAAGTTCATTTAATGAGAAGTTCATGTAAAGACGGGCTAGATATAGCTAGATTTTTCCATATATTATCATTATAGCAGATTTCTCCTAGTTAGTAGGACAAATTTCTTTACTCTGTGCAAAAAAATCCCCAGTCACAAGAAAAAGGCTGCAGTGCCGCAGCCTTTAACATGGATAACCTTCAACTATTCAATTGCAATTTAATTATAAACGACGCCCGCCTGCGCTTTGAGAACATCCCGCAAAAGAAGATAAATCTCACCATACGTAAGCTTTGCTTTATCGGTAATTTGTTCGTAGGTGGTCCCATTGACGATTTTCTGGTCAAGCACGTATGTGGCAGCTTCATTCCGTTTTACTTTGGCACCTACAGCCTGGCTGATCGTCCATGCTGCCTGCTCCCAAGTCAAGCCGATCTCATCCGGTTTCGTCAATCCCTTGATCGTTACATCCGCACCGGCAGTCAGAGCCTTAGGATAAGCTTTACTAATTACGGTGCGCATCGTGTTAATAGCATTCACCAACTGTTTCGGATTAGAAGGCTTGTCCAGCGCGAAATCATTGGTTTCATGTCCGCTTGCGATTCCTAAACTGACAGCCGTCTTCAGGCCCTCGTAAGCTTTATGTTTCGTGTAAGCAGGAGCACCAAACGGATAAGGCTGCAGCCGGACTCCCTGTTTAGTCAGCTTGTCCTGAAGCTCCGTTACCAGCGGCTTCGAATTGGTCATATCGCGGAATGTCACTTTCCGCTCCGATGCAATCGCCGCAGCCGCTCCAGCCGCCTGCCCGGCGGCCATCCCGACAGGTACCGTTCTGGCAGACCCGTGAGGTAAGGTATCAAAGCTGGCAGACCGGCCTACAACGAGGATTCCATCTACCTTTTGCGGAACAAGTGTACGAAACGGAATCGCATACTGCGCAGGTTTCATAATAATCGTTCCCCGGTATTTCGCATTCGTACTTTGTATATCGGCGTTGTAAGAACCATAGCCAATTTTGTCCCAATGATCCCGGTTATCAAGCAGATCTGTCATCGTCAGTCGATACTCCCCTATCATATGGCGAGATTCCCTGACATACAGTTCAGGAGCTATACTGCCGAGTTCCAGAGGAGCCAGTTCCGGATAATGCTTCTTCATATGAGCAACCACATGCGGAATCTCTGTTTTGCCGATTTCAATCCCTTGTTTGACGGATTCCGGATTAAGAGGATCTACCCCAAAGATCTGCAGGGCATTAATCAATATTGTGCCATCCTTTTGTCTGCCGATGTTCAGGCCTCTCATTCTGACCCGGTCGGGATTCGTAGATTCATAATTCCACATATCGGAATAGCCCCAGCCGCTCATGGCGTCTGCCCCCATACCTTTACTGAGGTTCGGATCACCAGCGCCCTTCTTAATCATCTGCTGCCAAATATCGTCAGTCATGCCTTTAAGGCTAAAGACGAGCGTTACAGCCATCAGTGATTTCTCATCCCCGAGATCCCCCCTGCCGAATGTGAACGGTACACCTGCGGCGGCAGCAACATCGGCATCCTGCGTAGCGTCAATAACCGTCCTTGCTTTGACTTTATGTATCTTTCCATCCGCAGTTGTAATCGTCAGGCCTGTTACGGTTTTGGCCTCACTGTTCGAATTTGCGGAATCGGTAACGGTAGGTTCCAGAGCAGATGCGTGCATCAACAGATCGATTTTCTTTTCTTTGCGAACCAGTTCATAGAACTTGTTGGCGGCAGTTCTAATATCAAACGAAGTCCCCTCTACACCTTCGCGCCATTCCTGGAAAATACCCTCGTTGAGAAATTTATCCGGATTGGCCTGGCCATCCTCATTAGGAGCAAAGCTGTTATCCAGACTGTTCAGCCATCCGATTGTAAAAAGCCCTCCCAATACATCTCTGTCCCTGGCCTCAACGAGCAAGGTCTTCTGGCCATTGCGTGCCGCAGACACAGCCGCTGCTATTCCTTCTGGATCGGTGCCGATTACAATCACATCGTATTCTTCATCAGGCGCTTTAATGGATACCACTTTCTTAAAGCCCGGCGATTGGCCAGGAGCCCCCGCTTCGATTCCATTCACGGCCCACCAAGCCCACCAGCTGCAGCTGATAAGTATGAGAAACGTAAACGCACTGATTAATCCCATCCCTTTGCTGGGCAGCCTCCAGGTCCTTCTCTCTAATTTTTTCAACATTTCCTTGATCTGCTGCATGACCAACCTCATCCCTCGGCATAAATATAGAATCGTTAACCTATAGCGGAATCTTGCCATGATAAATAAAAAATAGCTGCCTTTCATGTCAAATAATCTCTTATTATGACGAATGGATACCTGTAATGGTTTCATCTCACGTATTTCAGCAGCCGGAAAACCTCGATACGATAAGAAATTTCATCTTATACATCAAAATACTTCAAAATTATGGAACCTGTAACCCTTCATCCTTAAATTCGTTCTCTAGAGCCCACTTCCTTCTTTAAAAACATACAAAAACCAACCTTTAGTTACATTTTTCACCTTTTCGGGTAGTTAGGTAACAAGTTTTTTATATAACAAAAAACAGATCTCCCTAATGGAGATCCCAGCCTGTAGACAAAGTTCCGCAAGGAGCAGGGTCTACAGGCTTTTTTATCGAATTAGTAAGTAAAACGGTGAGCCGAGGTGTAAAAAATGCTGAGTAAGAGCAATAACGAAGGTCGCTTTCAAGT
>NZ_RHLK01000003.1:373058-725393 GCF_009757775.1 Paenibacillus lutrae | reverse complement strand
TTTCTGCGATCCTGCCTTCCGAAACGGCAGCTTCGTAGCTTGTGCGATGGATATATTTACGGCGGATGATGGCTTTAATACGCAGGTCCTGCATCAAGCGCAGAACCTTTTTATGGTTCACGATAAGGTTATATTGGCGGTACAATTCATCCTGAACACGGCGATAGCCCACAGTCTTGTTACGCTGCTCATAAATGGNATTGCGTAACATCCGTAGCCCATTTTTGATTAGGTCTTTCCGCTTTGAAGTTCCTTTGCAATAGATTTTCTGCGATCCTGCCTTCCGAAACGGCAGCTTCGTAGCTTGTGCGATGAATATATTTACGGCGGATGATGGCTTTAATACGCAGGTCCTGCATCAAGCGCAGAACCTTTTTATGGTTTACGATAAGGTTATATTGGCGGTACAATTCATCCTGAACACGGCGATAGCCCACAGTCTTGTTACGCTGCTCATAAATGGTGCGAATCCTCTGCTTCAGTTCTTGATCCGGATCAATGTCTTTACGCTNCGCCTAATCGGTATTGCGTAACATCCGTAGCCCATTTTTGATTAGGTCTTTCCGCTTTGAAGTTCCTTTGCAATAGATTTTCTGCGATCCTGCCTTCCGAAACGGCAGCTTCGTAGCTTGTGCGATGGATATATTTACGGCGGATGATGGCTTTAATACGCAGGTCCTGCATCAAGCGCAGAACCTTTTTATGGTTCACGATAAGGTTATATTGGCGGTACAATTCATCCTGAACACGGCGATAGCCCACAGTCTTGTTACGCTGCTCATAAATGGTGCGAATCCTCTGCTTCAGTTCTTGATCCCGATCACTCTCTTTACGCTTTAGGTAAGCGTAGTAACCACTTCGGCTGACTTTCAAGTAAGCACACAACTCTTTAACACTTTGCGTATCCTTCAACTCATCGATGACGAGATGCCTGCTCCTCAACCCTCCCGATTCAAGATTTGCAACCACTTTTTTAGGACGTCCACCTCTAGGCGAAGACTTCGGAGATTGCGTTCCTGCATGGTCTCTGTCCGATAAGAATTTCCTCGCCTATCCGCAAAAGATGCTTGTCCTTCCAGACGATATTTCCTCATCCATTTCCTCACACGGTCCTTGTCATGAATCTCCATATGCTCTGTTATTTTTCTGTAGCTCCAACCTTCTTCCGCATGCAGTCTAATTACTTCTACCTTCAATGATTCTGGATAGTGTTTAAAGGTTTGTCCCTTAAGCGCCATAAAAAATGCACCCCTTAGAATTCATCGGAATAACCAAGGGGGTTTTTCCAATGTCTATTCTAAGGGGTGCACTTCATTTATAACGTAGGGTTTTTCTTCTATTATAGGTAGCTCGCTTGGAGCGAGCACATAAGCCGTGCCCTCCCAAATACGACCGGTAACATTCCTTTGCATGTTGCGAGATTTCGTGCATTGCTCACATATGAACTCCCACTTTATAATACCAAATATCTTAATGCCTCTTTCTATACGTCATCCTCAACCCATTTCTTAGAGAAGTTCTGTAATAGTTTTTTACGCGCCCTGACTAATAATTGTGCAGAAGCTTGTTCGGAAATATTAAGTTGGTGAGCGATTTCTTTATGCGATTTATCCTCTAGGTAGTACAGCAGCAAAACATAATGATACTTGGTTTTTAAATCGTTTAGGGAGTCGTGTAATATTCCATCACGAAGCTGCTGTTCCACTAACTCAGCTACATTTAACTCATATGAAGGTGGAAAACCATTAAGGTATTGATATTTTGCGATATTTGGATCCGGGAAATATCGATATTTTTTGTCTTTTTTGAACATGTCGTAAGCGGTATTTCTAGAAACCTTCTTGATCCATGCTTTTAAATTCACGGGATGTTGTAATGCAGATGCTTTGGTAATTACTTTTATGAAGGCTTCTTGAACAACGTCGTCTGCTAGTTCATGGTTCTGGAACAGGATGTAAATATCTTTATAGATTAAATCCCGGAATGACTGGTAAATCAATTCTTGTGTCGAACGATCTAGGTAATAAAAATTACATTGAAGAAAAGATAACCATTTCTCCATATTACCTGAAATCACATCCTTTATTTCCTATTGTATCAAATAAAACAAAATTTTGGTAATAAATCGTCATGCTTTGTTAACAGGAGTCGTTTAGGTAGCAGATTAGTCCACTTTGATTTTGCAGGGGATTAACTATTTTTAACTCTCTATCATGTTGCTCTTTATGTTGCTCTGAAAAAGATAAGCATAGCTCACAATTAATAGAGGAGGTGCTGGATTGTCTACGGTTGTTTGACGGGGTTCATTCAATCTGATGGTGTTCAAAAACCAAAAAATTCGAGGAGGAATTATTATGAAATTCAGTAAAAAAGCAATTGTTGTTGGTGCAGCTGCGATGTTGAGCGTATCTTTATTTTCAGTATCAGCATTTGCAGACGTACAGACTAGATCGACAAATGGATATGGAATCTTAAAAGGAACGTTAACCAGTACAGCTTACACGGCATCATTTATTACCAATGTATCTTCAAATAATGATCAAGCCTACTTATCATACGCTTCATCGGTTCAAAATTCATCGGGTGCAACAATTGCTACGAAACCACAAACCAATAGTTCAAGAGGAATAACAACGTTCTATGGTTCTCATGTTGGTCTTCCGGCTGGTTCCTATGCTGTTAATGGGACACATGGTGTACAAGGCGGCAACACATATGGCGCATATGCGGTTTATACGTATGTACGCATCTAAGATTGATTAATAGGTAGAAGAAGAATGTTTAGACCGTGCAGATAAAGCATTTTTTCGTCTTTATCTGCATCGGTATAAGCATTTTCTTTTTTTATTTATAGAATAAGGAGAGAATTTAGATGAAAAAACTACGGGTCTTTAAAGGGGCAATCTTTTGTATAATTTTTATAATGCTGATAGCCGGCTGTTCTACGAATAATACGAAAAGCTTGTATTCGGAGGCTTCTCCTGGCCAAACAACTCCAACTCAGAATACATTGGAAGAGAAAACAATTGTTAAAGGCAATTTGTTTCATGGTTTTTATAATCCCCAAATTGATGAAAAAGGAAAAATGCTCCCTTTACAGTACAACGGTGGTGAGTTGACGCTTGATTATTCCGTGCGAGCTTCGGGAGATGCCAAAAATGTCGGTTTTCTTATCTTTGTTGATGGAAAACCGCAGCCCTACAAATTGAATAAAACTGTATCTTCCTATCAATATATGCATACTTTACAGGTGAAAGAGGATGATCAAGATACACCATTCACATTCTTGTTTACTCCGATCATAGGGAAATCAGGGGATAATCTTCATGTCAGCATTGTCAGTGTGTATAATCCTTCTTTTATTCCGGATATGAAAGAGACGACATCCTATGGAGGCTACCAAACGACGTTGGAAACGGGCACGGAATTGATTTTTAACCAAGACACAGAAATGCTGGATATTGCTGTTTTTTCGCAACAAGAGGGATTAAGTAATGTCCACCAGTCAACGGAACCGGTGACGGAGGATTTGCTGAAGAAGCATAGTGTGATGGAGAAAGTTGATATAGAAGCCTTGGAAAAGCGTGTCTTTAGCGACTTATCTGTGAACGGTGAAACAAAGCAAGACAATTTTAAGATGGATAAAAGCGGAAAACTTAAAATCAGATTCAAACTTTTTGGTCATCCTGACTTAAGATACAGGAATACGTTCTATATTAACCATAAAGCTCTGGATAGTGAGGAAGTCAGTTCATTCGAAACCGTTTTATCTAAGGGAAATGCGGTTGTTGTGGATGCAGAAATCGAATTGGATAAGCTGGAGGATTTCAATACGTTTTATGTGGTTTCTGTACCCATTAATGCAAATGACTTCCCGGATGATGTCATAATCGTGCAAAAGACTCCATCTCTACTTCTTTATAAATGATAAGAGGTAAGCGAAGATGTTCTTCATCTGGAAATGGAATTATACGATTACGTTAATTGATTCAACAAGCATCGTATTCATGGATCATTAGGCTATATGACACCAGCTTAGAATAGGGTGCTGCTATGCGACGCGCCAAAGAACTTGGCTTGCCGGATTGATATTCCCCGAAGGGTTCTCCCCCATTTGGGGGATTTTTATTTTTGCGCTTTCCGATTATATTCGACAAAGAGAACACTAATCAAATGAGGTGGAAACATGTATTTTAACAGAAAGTTGGCAAAGATCGGCAGCTTGTTTATCAGCATTATGCTGGTTTGCTCGCTTTTAGCCGGTTGTATTTCGACGTCAAGCTCCGTAAATTTCAACATGCAGACGCAGCTGTCGGCAGGGGAGCAGTTGTATATGCGCTTCGCTGACGGGACGACAGCGACGTCCGCTGACCAAGCGGGCAAGTCATCTATTGCAATCGATAATCCGCAGGGCAAGCAAATCGTCGGCGCTTATATTACGGATGGCACCGTGAGCTGGGTCGCCGGTTATTCGTACGAAGGTTTTACTGTAAAAGTCAATTCTATTGCGGCAGAAAAGCCTGCTTTCGCGGCAGCGTCCATCCAGAAGGGCCTTCCGATTCCGAATTCTGAGTTCAATGGTTACTATTCCGTCACGCTCAACGTGTATGGCGCAAGCGGCGGGCAGGAGTTGCCGGTTACCGGGAGGACAGAGGTGTTCGTTGGAGCGCCGGGCGCTCAATTTAAAAATACGGATCCGATGGATAGTGGTAACCGGAATAGCGACGCCGATGGCGGATTCTCCTCCTTTACTACAGACGGTCAGGTCACGTTTGTGATTAAACCGCCCTCGGGAGTGGCCATTGAGGATCTGCAATTACGCATCTGGTCGGGACCGAAGCTGCTACATTCTGACAGTGCGACAGATTTGTCGGATTTGAAACTGTGGGGCGGCAGCATGGAGCCGGCATTTCACCCCGGTGTAAACTCTTATAAGGTCAAGGTGCCGTATAGCGTGGAGAGCCTGTCCGTTACGGCAGCTGCGTATAGGCCCGACGGGTCGTTGACGATCAATGGAGCGGCTGCGGAATCCGGCATTCCGAGCGGGGAGATCCTCCTGAATGTCGGATGGAACGAGATCCCTGTCACCGTCACACTTCCTGGCCAAACGTCGAAGACGTATACGGTGAATGTGCTGCGATACACAGCCATGAAAGGGCTGGGGACAAAGCAGCAGCCTTATCTGATCACAGAGCCGGATCACATGGACCAAATAAGGCAGCATCTAGGTTTGAAGGATGTTTATTTCAAGTTAGCAGCAGACATTGACATGAGTACATCCATTATTGACTCGGGCTGGGATCCGATCGGTACGGAGAAGATGCCCTTTAAGGGGCAACTGGACGGCGACGGATTTACCATATCGAACCTGGCCTTTGATCTTAAGAGCGATGGCGGCTTGTTCGGCTACATTGGAGAAGGAGCTCAGATCCGGGATCTAAAGCTGACTGGCGTCAACGCGAAGTCTTCCGGTAGAGTCGGAGCGGTGGCCGCCGTGAACCAAGGGGCCATTTCGGACAGCGTGGTGGCCGGCATCGTACAGGGAGGCGATGTTGTTGGAGGCCTGGTCGGCATTAATGACAGTGAAGCTGTCATCGAACGGAGCGCTTTCTCGGGCCAAGCCATGGGCAATATCCAAGTCGGCGGCCTGGCCGGCGAAAATTACGGCACTCTCCAACGAAGCTATGCTGAGGCAGAAGTGCAAAGCAATAATTCGGCAGGCGGCTTGGCCGGTTACAATGATATTAACGGCAAAATCGAGAACAGCTACGCGATTGCCAGTATGAGCGGATCGGGAAGTGCCGGAGGAATCGCGGGAGGAAACTATGGCAGAATCGGTACAAGTTATGCGGTGATCAAGGTGACGGGGGGGAATCAAGTAGGAGGAATTGCTGGACCCTACGGCTACGGAACGATTGAAAAAAGCTTCTACGACGCTGATGTCGCGAATGTAACGCATCCGTCTTATGGTTTAACGACTTCACAGATGAAGTCGGCTGCTACGTATTCGGATGCGGGATGGGACATGAACGAGATCTGGATGATCGATCCTACTGTTCATGCCGGTTATCCGACGTTGCGTCTGGCGATGTCGCGTGTGACCTACTACGGAAATGGCCAGACTGACGGGACGGTACCGATTGATCCGCAAGCATATACGTCGGGAAGCTATGCGCAAATCGCCGGCAATGCAGGCGGCCTTGTGAAGGAAGGTTACCGTTTCGTTGGGTGGAACACGGCGGCCGATAGAAGCGGGACGCATGTCGCGCCCGGAGCGCAAATGAAAGTCGGCTCAACCGGTCTCTCGTTATATGCGGAGTGGGCGCTGGACCAGGCGCCGGAGCTTCTTTCGGCAAAAGCGGGAGATGCGAGTGTCACGCTCGAATGGTCGGAAGTGCAGTTTGCGACTGGGTATGAGGTATACCGGAGCACGTTATCAGGTGATTACGGAGAGCCGGTTCATTCTGTAAGCAGCGCAGTGCACAGCTTTGTGGATACGGGACTGACGAATGCAGCGACTTACTACTACGTGGTGAAGGCGACAAGTCCAGCAGGGGACAGCGAGATTTCAAACGAGCTGAGCGCCACGCCAATTGCGGCTCAGGGTGGAGGTAGCGAAGGCGGTAATACTGGCGGGGAGGACAATCCCGCCGGAGGTAGCGAAGGCGGTAATACTGGCGGGGAGGATAATCCCGCCGGAGGCAGCGAAGGCGGTAATACTGGCGGGGAAGACAATCCTGCTGGAGGCAGCAACGGCGGCAGTACCGGCATCACTCCACCGACTGCCGGGGATACTGAACAGAAGGTCGAAATTGAGCTGCGCGTGAATGGGCAAGTCATTCGCGGCGTATCCGCCTCCAGCGCTGCGGTCGGCGGCCGGAAGGTTACGACTGTAGCGATCGGTGCGGATGGCGCTAAGTCGCTGCTTGCTGCGGCGGAAGAGGGCAGCATCGTTACAGTGCCGGTGACCCAGTCGGCGGACGTCATTGTGCTATCTGTGAGAGGATCATTGCTGAAGAGCCTGGATGAGAAGCAGTTGACACTGAAGCTCCAGACGTCGAATGCGTCGTATTCGCTTCCGGCGCAGCTCATTGATCTTGATGCAGTAATGAAGCAGCTTGGCACGATTGACGTGAATGACGTGAATTTCGAGGTCGAGATCGCTTCGGCTGCGTCCGGCATGGCAAGCCTTGCAAAAAACGCTGCAGCGCAAGGCGGATTCTCTCTCGTCGTTTCGCCGCTTGAGTTTACTGTAAGAAGCGTACACGGCGAGAAGTCGGTGACCGTCACTCAGTTTGACGCTTACGTCGAGCGGACGATCGTGATTCCTGACGGTGTCGATCCGAATCTGATCACAACGGCGGTCGTCGTCGAGCCGGACGGTGCGGTACGTCATGTGCCTACGAAGCTCGTCGTCTTGGACGGGAAATATCACGCTCTCATTCAAAGCAGGACGAACAGTGTGTATGCTTTGATCGGTAACGAGGTAGAATTCGCAGACGTTGAAAAGCACTGGGCGAAGACGGCGGTGAACGAGATGGGCTCCCGCCTTATTATAAGCGGGGAAGGTGACGGCTTGTTCAGTCCAGGCCGCCATATCACTCGCGCAGAATTCGCAGCCATCGTCGTTCGCGGGCTCGGCTTGAAGCTTGAGGGTACGAATACATACGTATCGTACTCGGATGTAGCTGAGAAAGCCTGGTACCATGATGCGGTCGCATCGGCCTCTCAGTTTGGGCTGATCGGCGGCTTTGAGGACGGTACGTTCCGTCCGAACGACAAGATTACACGCGAGCAAGCGATGGTAATTATCGCGAAAGCGATGAATTTGACCGGTTTGCAGGCTGACGGCAGCACGGCAGACGCATTGCAACCGTTCGCCGACAGAGATGCGGTCTCCAAGTGGGCGAAGGAAGCGGTTGCGGGGAGCGTGAAGGCGGGGATTATCTCCGGTCGGAACGCATCGGAACTTGCGCCGCAAGCTTCGATGACGCGCGCTGAAGTCGCCGAGGTTGTTCGGAAGCTGTTGGTGAAATCTGATTTGATCTAACGAATCTTACATGCAAACGAGAAGGGCTCTCCCTCGCAGGTTATCTGCGCAGGGAAGAGCCCTTTCTTTCGTACCGCAGCCGCAAATCTATGGTACAGTTTTAGTGCTTTTTTTCCCGCAAGATCGCACAGTTTTAGCGCAAGCGCAACCCCGACTACTTCGGCATGACGATGTATTGGCAGCAAAAGCTCGGTTCTCCGCTATATATCTTTTCTTTCATTTTCAGTCGCCCATTTCATTGCCTTTTTTACAATTTCGGTGCAATAGGCTTCTTTCCCATCTTGATAGGCACGAACATTATCCGGTGATTGTTGGGCTAAATGTAATTTCAATTCTCCGTATATTGTAGCTTCATCAGGATGATTCATTAAGTATTCTTTAAAGTTCAGATGATACTCGATGTTTATATTTCCGACCTCGTAAATATGTACGTGATGAGTTCTATGTTCTCCACGCTTCGGAAAATATCGTCGGCCAACAATTCCTTGTTCCCCTCTTGGTATATAGCCTTGATGAATCATTTGTTCGTTATACTCGTCTACCTTGATAATATTCTTGACGACAATTAATATATCAATAATTGGCTTAGCAAACCCAATCTGAGGTACAGAAGTGCTTCCAATATGATGGATATCAAGTAACTCGTACGAGAATATGGACTGTAATAAGGCTTCTTCTTTACGGTATAAATCAAACCAGGTTTCGGTCCAAAGAGCAATTTCGGTTCTTCTCAAATTCACACCCCGTTTTGATCATGAATTGTAAGATAGCGTAATGTTATTTTATGTGACCGCTCCAATTCCTCTCTAATTGAATTATGCATGTAGTATGGTTTAGCGAACGCTGCCACATCAGACTAATTCTATGGATCTATGAAAGGGAATGGATGGTTATATAGAGAATAAAGCTTGGATGAAACAAGAACAAGTGAAAGTGGGGGACTTATGTTTTTCAAAAAAGATCCGCTAGATAAGAAGAATCTACTTGAGGAATTAGATGCGCTTGGATATTCAGACAGAGTACACAGAATGGCCATACTAGGTCGTAATAATAATGGATCAGCTCAATATTCAAAGTTGCTTTCTTCCTTACTGGAAGGTGGTGCCTATGAGGCACATCTTGCGTTAACCGGCGCGAGTGCAACGCACGATGCAGCTATTATTTTGCTGGCATTAAAGCATCCTGCAGCCTCTGTTAGAAATCAGGCAGCAGGACTTTTAGCCAAAGTGGTCTCCGATGTTGATATTGAACGTGAAATCATCACTTTATCGCATGATTGTCGCCGCAAGTTATTGCACAGTATTTCATTTATAGACCGCAAAGAATGGGCAGAACGATTATTGCCTCTTGTGTATGCCCGGTGGGGTGCGAAGGAGGCATCCATTTTACTGCCGGCATGTCATAAGGAAACGGTCAGCAAATGGATATCGGATATGGGATATGCTATTCAAAACTGGTCTAAATTAGCCAGCCGGCATCTTGACGTAGTTGCGGAGTATTTTAAAACAACTTTAGAAAGCACACCCCTTAGGGATAAGGGATACGTTTGGTGGAGATTTTCATCCGCTATCGAAGTGTTAGGCAAGTTAAAAGGGGATTTGGTTTTAGAATGTGCCCTGAACCATAGCCCAACGGGTATCCTACATCCTGCGCTAAAAAAACAGCTCGGCACTTTAATTCGCATAAATCCTGATGCCGTGTATAGGCTGCTAACACGAAAAGAGTCGCGAAGCGATCTGATTTCTGAAGGAGTGCCGGACGGTATTTTAAAAAGGAGAGATTATTTTTCATTAGATCAATGGATTGAATTGGCGAAATTACTTGCCGAATACCCGGTACATGTAGCGAAATTACTTCATTATATGGCTCCTTCAAATCGTAAAGTGATCTTTGATTCCGTATATGAAGAAGATAAACGCCTAGAGCGCATTTTTCCAGAAACATTACTGTATGAGTTACCGCATGCATTACGTGACAAGGAAGCAACCCGAATGCTCGGTCTCCGTGAAATCTATGATAATCGGGAAAAAACAATGAGCATGACGGCTTGCCGTTCTATTAAATACTCAAGAGAGATGCTTGAAAAAGCAACACATGTATCCAGTGCAGACGAACGTGCAATGGCACTTGCACAGCTGATTAAGAGTACGGCTCTATCGAGACAAGGAGTTGCGGAGACTTTGGTGTTTCTGGGCCGTATCAAAAATGATCAGGATTCTGTGCGGTATGCAGTGTTGGCAGAGCTTTCAAACAGTCCTATGTCACTATTTACGGATGAGCATATTCAAGAACTCACATTACTTGTCGATAGTGTGATTGAAGCTAGCGATACTTCATATGGTACAAAGGCTGCAACTCAAAACCTAGCCTTTTTCATTATGCGGTACCATGCATCAAATCCCCAAAGTGAGATTTTTAAGTTCGCTTTAAGAACGATTGTAAAACTAGCTAAGCAGACGGGTCACCCGCTATTACCATCCTTAGAGGAAAATTTTCCGCGAGGTATAGAAGAAATACTATTTGACGAGCTGTATCCGCTAGCTGTAGAGGAAAACAAAAGAGAAAACTACAATTTCGTGATTAGTTTGGCCCATTCATTCGGAAAAAGAGGTTTTAGCTTATTCAAACTTCAAAATTCATTAAAGGAAGCGGCGACGCAAGCGAATATAGATTCCATAGCCGTGCATGCGACAAGACATTGGCTCGCTTCTAATAAAACACGGGATGAAAGAGTCAAAGAATTGTTAGCTTCGGATAAATCTTTTATTACCATTAATGAAGTATTCCTGCATTTGCATCTAAAACGTCAAGAATGGTTAGATCCCTTTATTTCGGGTGCTGCTATTAAAGGCAAGTTTTTATCGGGCAAAACCATTTATCTTGTACCGGCTGCGAATGGGTTTAACAGGTGGCTGCCGCGTCAGCAAAAATCGTTCAGTTCCTTATTAGAAAGAATTGCATTCGATGCTAAGCACAGTCTTTGGGAGCGTTCAAGAGTTATCAAGATCATGGGGAGAATGCCGGATCTTTGCCCGGATAAGATACGAGAACTTTTGAAGGATGACGAGGTATCTGTAGTAGAAGCTGCACTTTATGCCCTTTCATTATCGGAAGAACCCGAAAAGGCACTTCCCATTCTATTAGAGAATTTAGATGGAGATCGAGCTCGTGTAGCCATGTACTCGATACCCAGATGCATCCGTAAAGTTAATCCGGTTGTATGGACTTCAATGCTCCAAGAACTTTTAAATCGGGACAAACTTAAAATCACGGTTAGAAAAGAAGCTGTCAGGCTGCTGGGTGCGTATAGAAGCAGTGACAGTATTCCGCTATTAATGAGCGAGTTTGAAAAAACAAATTCACATAAGGATGTAATCATAGCAATAGGGCATGCTGCGAGGCAGCTTCTAGATGATGAACGTGGATGGACGATTGTAAGTTCACTGGCTTCTTCAACACAAAGTGATATTGCAAGGAGTTTGTTACTCCAACAACCTAATGAGCTTCCAGTCGAATATAGACCTCGATATTTAGAATTAATCCTTACAATTGCAAGTCATGCAGATGCGGATGTTGGAAGATACGCTTTCAATTGTATGATGCAATGGACGAATGGCAACGAAGAACGAATTGCGATTGCCACTGCAAAGGCTATTATGGATTTGGAGGATAGCTCCAGATGGAATGCTGCAATGAACACGTTGATAGAAACATGCCGTGACGGTAAGGTCAAAGAGATTGTAATAGGTGTATTTAAGAATCTGGCTAATGCCACAATCAGTGATGATTGGAATGCAAATGCCAAAAGAGATCTGCCTCATCGACAACGTCTCTTGAAATTTGCAGACAAACTGATCTCTTTGCAGGCGGGCACGCGCTTAAACCTGACACCTTTGTATAGGGGGATTATTGACTGTCTGGAACCCAATGAGACACTCAAGCATGTTGAAATGAAATTGTATATAGCCTCAATGGATTGGAATCATGTAGAGGAAACCGTTGCTAATTTAAATAGAATGGTTAGTCGTATTTCAAAGCAGCCCTATCTTTTGACCGAGGCTTATAAGCAGGTTGCGCTAAGTTTAAAAGACAGCAGAGGATATTGGAATCCAGAAACAGTGGTAGCTATTGTAGACGTACTGTGGTCTGAGGGTTGTTATGAATCCCAGTTTATTGGACTTTCTTTGCTTGAGGTTGCCGGAAGAGCTTTAATGTGGAGTCCGGATTGTGCTCACCTTTTAAGATCCTATAGAAATCACATAAACATTGAGATTCGCACACTTGCTTTAGACATTTGGACAGCGATAGATTGATTATTCTTATAAAGTAAAATTGAATCGACGATTGATTTAGATAGATAAAATCTTTATTGAACTAGTTGTTTCAATCAACTGGATGATTCCTATGGTTTTAGCTTCAGCGGCCTGAAATCGGCCGTGCTTAACGGATCGGAGCGGCGGCCTTCCTGAAATGGAACCGCGGCGAGACTACCGGGTTGGAATTCAAGACGGATCTGGTGCTGAGTCTGGAGAAGTGAGGTTGTTGACCGTAAGCGGGGCTCGTCCTGCGAATATATAATATACAAAGTCGTACCCATCCGGAGAGCCCCGCAAAGCGAATACAGACTCTGTAACAAACCCAATGCCGCAAAGGCATTGGGTTTGTTGTTACATTCGGCTAAACAAATGACCGCATCATTCAGGGAGAATTATATAGATTTATCCCGGAAGATCATCTACTTAAGAAAGTCCACCATATTGTGGACTTCGGTTTCATTCATGAGCTAGTAAAATATTCATATTGTGAGTATTAGACCGGCGAACGAACCGGAGTTACTCTTTCGCCTGCTGTTTTTACAGGTTTTTACAACCTCTCCGAGACCAAGGCCCGTATACCCGGCACGCAGACTACAAGTTAAATTTGAAACAATACTAGCAGAAGGATAAGTGGATACCCGCCATTCGGGTTTGTGATTATACGCAGAGTATTACTTAATATATGAATCTATAATATTTTCCAGCCCTCATTACAGCTATATCCCTGCTGTCCTTTATTTCATACAATTCTTCTCCACCTTTGACTAGAGGGGGCATACATCCCGTATCGCATTTTGCATGGATTATGGCGCTTTTCTGCAAGATTCCGAGTTTTCGGCCGATAAGGCCCCCTCCTTTAAAAACATCATCAAGGTAGTATTGATGGTCCTTATAAACAATGGTGAGTTGCTCAGGCTCTTTTGTTTGTCCGCATCCAAAAAGTGAGAGAATTAGAATAAGTACACTTATAAATTTTTTGGTCAATTTTAATGCCTCCTTTTGGAGTATTAGTAATTTTATTGACATAATTAAAAATGACCTTTATATTTTAAATATTACAAAATATGGAGGGTGTTTAATGGTTAAAAAAATGCTCCTATCGGTTCTCTTTTTATTTATTCTAACTCCCATTTTTTCCTCTTACTCATTTGCCCAAACTAGGTCATGGCATATAGTTGAAGTTCATGAGGGGACATATGATGGATTTTGGATGCAAAGTACACTTCCAACCATTACTTCAAGGTGGACTCCTGGTACAGAAAATAAAATAAATTATGAATTTTGGCAGTCGACTAATGGAAAGTCAAAGACAGATTGGGTTGAAATGGGTTATCACGATGGATATGATTATGATATTTATGGTGAAGGTAAGTATGACACTTCTTATAAAGGTCTCTTTGTTGCGAAAAAAACACTCACGTCTTGGACTTTAAGAAAAGTGACTAGTGAAAATTGGAAACCTGGAGAGAATCATACATGGGGAACTGATTTTTGGCCAAATTCCGACGGAACTACTTCTGTAGATATGAGAAGTGATGGAGCTGTAATACAAACTTATCATAAAACCACTCCCGCTGCCAAAATAAGTGTAGGTGTAGAATTTGGACAGGGGCCCATATTACCATCCTCTACACCACAGCGCATCTCTTCGAATAGTTATATATATAATCTTCATGTTAGAAAGTATCGGCCTAATGATATCTGGTACAAGTGGTCTGATGTGGGAGGGATTTTAATTTGGAATGATAATCAAGGCTTGAATACTGGGATATCTTCGTACTATATTAACAATCTAAATCAGATTCTATTCCAATAAAAAGGGAGATGTCATTAAATGAAAAATAAAAAAATAATTCTTGTCTTTTCCTTTGTAGTGTTAATCGTTACAAGTGGTGTTAGCTTCGCTGCTTTAGGTAAAGAAAAAAGTAAATTTGAATATGTAACTGAATCTTTTTCGAAACACAGTCCTGCTCCCGGGCCGAATGGTGAAAAAGTAAAATACGTTGAAAAGTTTTATAAAAAGAACGATCAACTTTTAACGGCATCAAAAATGAAAAAAGTTGAAGAGTTATCCGGTTATTTAGATGAAGAGAAATTGGCGAAAAAAGGAGGCAAGTATATCAGAAAAGAAATGATGACTTATAAAGAGTACATCAACTTAGGGGTCGACGATTCTTATATGCATGATGTGGACCCTGACAGGCTAGTTTGGGTAATCTCAACAAAATTCAACAAAACTCACTATGTGGATGGTAATCCGGTTGAAAAAGCCAATGTGACCAGTCTTTTTGACGCTGAAACCGGGGAATTTTTATCAGTTACAGTCACATCTGATGCTCCAAATGCATTCTCTGAATTTAAAAAAGGTGAGTGACAGGATGAATGTTTCTGTTATCCACATCGGACGAGAGCTGCGGGTCGGTGCGACGCAGTCGGATTAAACCTAAACACCCACCCTTGGAGCGGCTAAACGTAAACATCTGTCGAAGGTCATGAGGGCGGGAGAGAGTGAATACACAATCTTCACCAGTGGTCCTATATTGAGCTATATTGTCGGTAACATTTCTTTCAATTAATGACATCCTTATAAAAATCAATGAGCGGCTTTGGTCCGAAGTTTCATCGTACTGAGGCCTTTTCATTTAGTCTGTAACCGCTTGTAACTGTAAAAGCAAATGAGTTTTTCTCCTATAAAGTCGATAAGCTGAGCTATCATAAGTAAGGTAGAATTTTTGGGTAGAAAGCCGGTGCGTACAACTCAAGTTTACATTAGACAGAAATTATGCACTTCGTCGATGCTGTACTTCACACGGCGTGTGTAAAGCTAAGTTTGCATTCAAACAGCACCACTATGTTCATCTGAATTGTAAAAAATGTTGTTCGCTGCATAGAATTATTCTGTATAATAGTGGAAAATAAAGTGGATCATTTGGCCTACTATGCCAATGTCGATCTGTCGACAAACTCCTGCACGATTTGTTATTTCAATAATCAAATTAATATGGGAATCCAGCCATGCGATTAATCCCCTTTAACTTAGAGTATAGGAGTTGAGGAGCCGAGGTTAAATTCATGAGGGAAAACATTGGATTTATCGGACTCGGACTGCTTGATATGCTGGAGAACGGAGATCGGAGCAGAACATAAGGCTAGGGACGATGTTATTCGTACTCTTGTATAACCGGTCAGCCTGGTTGCGGTTATAAGTAACATTCGGCTCTCAATTCAATACGCTCAAGCGAACCGCTATAAAGCTATGCAATTGGGTTTTCGCAACAGACGGGAAGTCGTTTGCTCAACAAAGCGTCCATTGGATGGAGGAAGTGGAAATGGAAATAGAAAACACGAACAAGCAGTAGCATACCGTTGCTTGTTCGTGTAATTGTACGCTTTGTTTCATTATTTGCTTGTGACGGATTGTATGCCATTCGCAGATTGACTTCGCATCGAGAACGATAATATAGCCGGAAGGAGTGCGATTGCAACACCAATTGCGCCAGCCACGCCGATTGACTGTAAGGAGAAGCTTTCCACCACAATACCGCCCATGGCAGCTCCGACAGCAATTCCCAATTGGATGAAGGATGTATTCAAGCTCAGAAGGATTCCCGCTGCGCTTGGTGCCAAGCTAATCATATAAACTTGTTGAATAGGACCCGTAGACCAAGCAAAAAACGACCATAACAGCAGCAACGGAAAGACAGCTATAGATGTATGGGCAAAAAGGGACATAAGGATCAAAATAGCAGCGTGGATCATTAAGCTACCATTCAGCGTACGCGGAATACCTAATTTATCCGCACCATAACCTCCAGCCTGGGCGCCCAGCAAACTTGCTATACCGAATGAAAATAGCGCGATGCTCACCATCCCATTGCTCATACCCGTAATGTTCATCAGAAATGGTGTAATAAACGTGTAAATGATCGTATAACCGACCATCCAAAAGAAGCTAATCGACAAGGTTAATAATAGCTGCGGCCTTTTCAACAGGGCAAGTTGTTCTTTAAGAGGAACATTTGCCTCTCCCTGCGACTTTGGCAACGCCATTAAAATGACCAGCATCGCGATAAAACTAAGAAGGCCGATTCCATAAAAAATCATTTTCCAGTCGTAGGTGCTGGCAATGACTCTTCCCACAGGAACGCCTAAAATAAGCGACAGATTAAATCCCATCATGATAGTTGCTATGGCGGTGCCTTGTTTTCCAGGTCCGGCAATTTGAGCAGAAACAGTTAAGGCAACCACGGTAAAGACACCTGTACTAAGAGCTAAGATCACTCTCGCACCAACAAGCATCGGATAGCCCGTCGAGACCACCGTAATTAAATTCCCTATAAAAAAGAGCGCCAAAGCAGCCAGCATAAGTGTTCTCCGGCTTAGTTTAGAGGTAGCCGCAATGAGAATTGGAGTACCCACCGCGTAAGATATGGAATAAACCGAAATGAGTTGGCCAGCAGCAGCAATGGTTACGCCTACATCTTTGGAAACCAGGTCCAGTATCCCGGCAATTACAAATTCCGAAGTTCCCACTAAAAAACTTATAATCGCTAAAATATAAACTTTCCACGATTTAATCAATTGATTGTTTCCCTTTCAAATTATCTATATATAGAAATGTTAATGATGAAGGATTGGAATTTATTATCATCTTAGTTTCTTTAATGCCTAGCTAGCTCCTTATGGACAAGGGGGGCGACTTCCGTTCCAAATCGTTCGATCGTTCTTAACAAATCACGATGTGGAAGCGTACTAAAGTCAACGTACAAAAGAAAACGAGTCAAGCCCAATTGTTTGGTTACACGCACGATCTTTTCTGCTACATATTCTGAATCTCCAACATAAAGAGCGCCGCGAGGGCTCAGTGCTTCTTCATATACACTTCTTGTATAATTCGCCCAACCGCGTTCCCTTCCAATTTGATTCATTTGTTCGGCCATAATGGGATAATACTTTTCTTTGGCTGCTTCAAACGAGTTGGCAATAAAACCATGCGAATGACAGGCGATTTGCAATTGATTAGGATCGTGCCCTGCTTGTTGGGCTGCTTTAAGATATAACTGCACTAAGGGAGCGAAACGCTCCGGCATACCGCCTATAATGGAGAAAATGACAGGAAGACCAAGCTGACCGGCACGAATGGCCGACCCGGGATTGCCGCCAGTAGCAATCCATACAGGAAGCGGGAATTGTTGCGCTCGCGGGTATACGCCCATATTATGCAACGGTGCACGGTGCTTGCCGCTCCATGTTACGTTCTCTGAAGATCGTATTTTGAGTAAAAGCTCCAATTTCTCATCGAATAATTCCTCATAATTTTGCAGGTTATATCCGAAGAGCGGAAAGGATTCGGCAAAAGAACCGCGTCCGGCCATGATCTCGGCTCGCCCATTTGTTAAGTTATCCAGAGTGGCGAAGTCCTGATAAACACGGACTGGATCCGACGAAGACAATACCGTAACGGCACTGGACAGCCGAATATGGTTTGTAGTAGCTGCAGCCGAAGCTAAAATAATTGCCGGCGATGAGCTTGTGTAGTCCATGCGATGATGTTCACCGATCGCATAGACATCAAGACCGACCTGATCGGCCAACTGAATTTCTTCCATCGCTTGTCGCAGTCGTTCGCCTGGCAGAACGCCCCCTCCTTTGGGGTTGGTGTGAAGAAATGTAGAGATTCCAAGTTCCAATGGCACGCGATTTTCCAAAATGGTTTCCCTCCTTTAGCTTTTCTATAATTCTAAATATATAGAAATGATGCTTAAAAAATTTACGCCAGTAAATATGGCGCAAACTTCATTGCCACTTCTTGATCAACGCTGTAGTGAATAAACGAACCGTTCTTTTGCGACTGGATCAAACCCGATTCCGTCAGCTGCTTGAGATGATGGGATAACGTTGAACCGGCTACGTGTCCAAGCTGTTCACCGATCGCGGTAACGCATTGATTCTTTTGCTTTATTAGCATTAAGACAATCTTTAGTCGTGTAGGCTCACCTAGAGCCTTGTATACTTTGACAGCTTGCACTAGATCGTGATCGACATCAGCCATTAAATTCTCCTTTCCATCATTTCTATATTTATGGAATTATAGAAATGATATTACCACCTAATGACTGCGGTGTAAAGTAAAAATTTGGCTGTTTGTCAATCGTCTGTGAAACCTTAACGCGTCCGAGAAAATGCCACTTTCAAGTTTGGCCGAAGTGCTCATCAAAGCGACGAGGTCAGAGGGATTTTACACCTAAATATGGACCTGACCGTGGCCAATCAGATTATGGCTTAACCATCAAAGAATAAGCTTAAGAAGATTTAAAGTACACTTTAAGGCAAGCGTAATTTTAATACAATCGCTTGTTGCTTAACGTCGACACATTGCTGGCCAAGCACCGGTATTAATTGAATGAGTCTGCCAAAGTGAGTAGGCATAGCGAAGTCTGGCTTCCACAGGGCCGCCATTGTTTTCGCCGTTAGACCCGATACGGTGAACCGTACCATAAGTAGGGGGAAGTTTTTTGTGGAATTCCTTATCATGTAATGTTCCCCTATCATTTAGGAAAGGTCCAATATGCTGATGTTCAAAAGCGAAAAGAAGCGGTCCTACTGATCGCTTCTTCTTTAGCCCTTCGGTATAAGAATGATGAATGGCTGCCTCTGTCGTAGAAATATTTACTTCCGGGACAGCTTCGCCTAGTGTTCTTAAACAAACCTGTTTTTAAAATAATCCAAAGCGCTTCTTCCTATAAAAGGGTTCGATGTCCTTCCCAGCTTCCGTCCATTCGTCCATACCGATGATGTTGATGGCGATTCCGTTTAAATGGGGGGCGGCAGCCGCTGCAATCTCATTATAAATCTGCTCTTTCCCGCTCATAGCATCCACAATGAGCAGATAGCTCTGCTCGTTTCCCCGCTTCTTCTGCCGCAAATAAGCTTTTTGAATGCCTTTTTGCGTCTTCATATAAGCTTTGAGAGTTTGAATCATTTGCATAGGATATTCCTTGGGCTCGCCCAGCACAACAGTCGGTTCCTCAGTCACTGCAGCCTCTGTGACGGTGCTGTTCAAGGCTTCGTTTCGCTCTCTGCGGTAGTCTTCAATTTTTGCCCGGTTATTGGAATCAATCCTAAGTCCAAGGCCTTGCGGATTGATCACGATCCCAGTCATGCCACCAGAGATTGCCAAAAGATCCTCGTACGCAGCCACATTGCTGTCCCACAGCTCTTTATCATACACCTTTTCGAACTCGTACCAGTCCGTAAAGACCGGCAGCCATTTGGAATCATTGTCGCCATCCAGGACAGCAGTCACAATACGGTCTCCTTGTCTTAGAGTTTTTCTCCCCTGCTTGTCAGTAGCAGAAGGCTCCTGTTCCACCAACTGGATGGGGAGCAGGTACCGAGCTCTTATGATTTCATCCAACATGCGGGCTTCCAGCGATTGAAGACGTTGCTGTTTTCCCGCCGTATGTAGTCTCACGTTCATCGTTTGGAAGAAAAGGATCATCGCCTGCTGTAAACTGGGGTTGGTCACCGGAATTTGGATCTCAGGCGTACCGCTCCAATCCATTGGCGGCATTAACTCATCCCGGTTCACCTCGATATAATATACACCATTATCGATGAGGATGGTTGGAAGGCCCATGATATGAAGCAGACCGATTGTCTTCATGATCTCTTCCCCGCTGATCTTCCTCATTTCAAGCAGGACGAACTGCTGGAGGAAGTAGTCTGCTGCAGATGCAGCATACTCTTCCTTCGAGAAGAGCCAAACCCGGCCGCCCTCATCAACGTAGGGATAATTGGTCTGCTTGTCAAAAGCTATGTACAGTGCCTCGGCTTCCTTAACCTTTTCTTTTATTCTGTGGTTAAGCTCCTGAATCCGGGTATTCAACCATTCACTCCTAACGGGCTCGCTGGTTACTAAACCCTTGGCGTGATGAATCAAAAAGATCATTTCTTGAATCTCCACCCCCTTGTAAGCATCTTCGTCCAGGTTATCGTTCCGCAGAAATGTACCCACGAGTTCCTCTGCCCTTGCCTGATTCATGGCGTTCCCTCTTTCTCCAACCAAATTTAGGATATATCATATACTCTTTGTACTCTTCTTATCTTCTTGAAACAGTTGAAAATGCCAATCTAAAGCCATTCTTATGCCACCACTAACAGATAATTTGACCATACCAACCGATCCAATGCATAGGGTTTTACAAATATCGCCTATCGGATGGCATGGCTTATTGGTTTTACGTTATGCGCTTTGTTTTTCATCATCCCACCAAAACGTACGGTCAATGGAGTAGATTTCAGTGCATCGATATGTTATTGACTTAAATTAAATCTATCACTGAAGTAGTTCTGGAAGATTAATCCACAATAGTGTAATGTAAGAAAGAGTTCAAATTGGGGTTATCCCAAAGAAATTAATAAGACGGAGCAGTAAAGTCCATTCAAGATTAATCTATGAACATAAACAAAATCAGAAGAACCAGTTTCAAATTGTGGTTCTTCTGATTTTGTTTATATTGAAATATAAACTTATTTATGCTCAAATCTCACTTTGTTGTTAAGTGATATACGCCAAACCGTATAACAATGCTGGTAAAGAGAAAAGTTTCAATTACAAACTATTATTTAAAGGTGGGGGGCTTCGTCATGTCTTGGCTCATGCTTTGCGCTATCTACAACTTGTTGTTTGGCATCTTTCATTTAACTTTCTGGAAATTACTCGTATGGAAAGTCGAATTAAAGCGGGTGTCACCAGATAATAGAGCGGTTATGCAGACGTTGAATTTGTGTTTGACATTTGTGCTTTTTTTAATGGCCTACTTGTATTTTTTCCATGCGGACGAAATGCGTACTACATCAATAGGCGAAGCGGTTACATATGGAGCAATGATATTTTGGATGGTGAGAACCATTTTGCAAATCATGCTTTTTAATCTGAAGAAAAGGGTGCATCAAATACTGCTGGTTATATTCTTGACAGGTGTGGTCGTTCATTTAGCTGCCATAGTTAACTTGTAAATTTAGCTTATAAATATGGTATATTTGTATTCACAGTTAGTGAGCAAGGGCGGCAGTTCTCTATTAAATGGGATTAAATTAAAAAATGCATTTGTGAAAGAGGGGGATTTCATGCCTGAACAAACAAAGTCGGAAAGGGTTCATCATGTATTTGAAAAGATATCGAATCAATACGACTCCATGAACTCTATCATCACTTTTAAGAGACATATCGCATGGCGTCAAGATGTCATGAAACGGATGAATGTTCAAGAAGGAAGCAGAGCTCTTGATGTATGCACGGGAACCGGGGATTGGGCGATTGCATTAGCAGATGCTGTTGGAACGCGCGGAGAAGTAATTGGACTGGATTTCAGCAACAATATGCTCCAAATTGCACGAGATAAGCAAGAGAAACAAGCTTTAAAGCAGCTTACACTTATCCAAGGCAATGCCATGGAGCTCCCTTTTGAAGATCATTCATTTGATTATGTAACCATTGGTTTCGGTTTAAGGAATGTACCCGATTATTTAACCGTTTTACGTGAAATGTACCGGGTAACAAAACCGGGCGGAAAAGTAGTTTGTTTAGAGACATCCCAACCAACATTAATCGGTTATAGGCAGCTTTCCCTTTTTTATATGCGTTATATCATGCCCTTGCTTGGAAAAGTTATTGCCAAAAGTTATGATGAATATTCGTGGTTGCAAGAATCAGCGCGTGATTTCCCGAACAAAAATGTACTTAAACAAATGTTTGCAGAAGCGGGATTTTCCAAAGTTGATGTAAAAAGCTATAGCGGCGGCGTCGCAGCCATGCATATGGCGATCAAATAGACGGAACGATTGAAGAGGCTTCGAAGATAGGCTTCAAGTGCAGGAGCACGCCGTCTGAATCTACCGCTGGCTGTAAGTCCTCTTCGAGCAAGGCCCAAATACCAAAGTTAAACACACCCAATAACGGTGTGTTTTTGTTATGCAGCCCATTCGGGTTTTCAACGACCCTAATTGTTCTCTCAACGGCTTTCGAAGATAAAAGTCTGATAGCATCAGTCTTTTAGATTCTCCCGATTTCTTCTCAGCAGATCGATTTGCACTTCCAGCTTTTGTTGTGCTTCGTTTAATGTTTTCCTTTGTTCAATGATTTGCATTCGTTTTTTTTCGTACACTTGCATCAATTCTTCGCAATATATCCCTTTATTCTCGGTTGCTTCCTGAATTTCTGGGTACTTGCAATACATGATATCCCTGATCTGGTCTATTGTTAGACCCAACCCTAAATACAGTTGTATGGTACGAACGCTTTCAACCGACGATTCATCAAATTCGCGATAATTATTGGCTAGTCGTGAAACCGGAAGCAGTCCTTTGGACTCATAATGGCGTATAGAGCGTATGCTGGCCCCTGTATAATCTGCCAATTGGCTGATTTTCAACGAAAACAGCTCCTTTAATATCCTGTTATTGGTTTTTCCATAGTATGGCATATCAACCTGTTCTGAACAAACAATCAAGGCATTCTTGATGAAAGAACGCCTTGATGGAAGGTTGCTGCAAAGCTTATCAGCTAAAGACGTCTAAATGTTCTGCAACCCATTGCGCAAACGTTCGGGCATCTCGGCGGGTCACTTCTTTAACGGTCGGTACTACGTTGTACGCTTCTTCAGGCAGATTTACGTGCCAATTGTGTACATAATCAATCATCTCATCCGATACACCTGTTTTTTTAAGTCGTTCGCGAGCCTGCAGCTTCGTAAGTTCGTCAAATCGAATGTCCCGGCTGAGCGCTGCTGCGATGATATTCACTTTATCGCGTGGAGTCAAAGCTTCAGGACCCGTTAGCGTGTACGTTTTACCGGCATGCCCCGTTTCAGTTAATGCGGCCACCGCTACTGAGCCCACATCCGCCTCGTGGACGATGGCGTTTAAGGAATTGGCGAAGGGTTCCTGAACGACGCTTGCCGTACGGATCGACTGGGCCCACGACAGTGTATTGGACATGAATTCACAATAGGGTTGAATGTGCGTCCACTCCAGATCGCTCGCTTCGGCTGCTTGTTCCACCGTTCCCTTCACGCCGCTCCACAGAATGGTAACGCGTTGTACGCCTGCTTTTACAGCCAGGTCAATGATGTCATCTCCGGTCTGCAGAGGAACGCCACCCCCGCTGCTGGTCATCAAGTAGATGCCCTTGACTCCTTGCATTGCCGATGCGAGCGTGTCGGGTGCCGTAAGGTCCCCATATACATGCTCTATTCCTCCAGGCAAAACATCTTTTGCCGCTGCGGGATTACGCGTCAAAGCCCGTACTTGTTGTCCGGACTGAACAAGCTGATGAACGACATGGCGGCCGACATTTCCGGTTGCGCCTGTTACTAGGATGGTCATTGCGTCTCTCCCTTCGGATGGCGGTTTTGGAACAAATTGATACCCAGTTCCTCAAGAACATCGATTGCCTTCTCAACAGGTAGTCTCGGTAAGTTAAACTCACGGTCGATCACTTCCCGAACCTCGTTGCGGTTAGCTAATGTGTGCTTTTCGACCTCCCCGCGGTTGTTTCGGATACTCAATACGTTGTTGACTAGTGAAAGTGATTGCTGGCGATCCAATTGCCATATTTGACACCGTAAGAACGAGGTGAAAATACCGTTTGGCTTGTAATAGTTTTCGATTGCCTCTTGAAAATCATCGAAGCGGTATATTTTGCGGATATCGAACGTCCAGTTCATTTCGGTAAGCGGCTTTCCGTCGACTTCTCTGTGGTACGTGTACGTTCCGGGTTCATCCCCCGAACGCAGCTTTATTTCTATACCGCCAAAACGGGACACCTGATTAGGATCCGTCTCCAATCGAACGGGCTCAAAAAATGGGGCGCTGTTCCCGCAATCCACGTACATTTCTTCTTGTTCATCCGGGAGCCGGACGAGCAGCCCGACGTGCCCGCCGCCCAATAAAGCGTAGCGGCTGTGAAATCCAAGACGGTTCAACAATTGGTTGAGGCTGCTGTTTATGACATAGCATGTTCCTCCCGTATGATGCTGAAAGAGGTGCTTTACAAACTTCTGCTCATCCTGCTGAAGCCTTTTTTGCTTGTGGTACGCTTTGAAATTCAATAATGAACTCACATGTTCGAAAGGAATTCGATTTAGATGGGCAGTGCAAATCATTGTTAAATAGTCATAAGAAGGCTCATGAACCGGAACTTGAATGTAGTTCAAATATTGAATAGCCCAGGGTGGTAATGATTTTTGAATCAAGGTATCCCACCTTTCCATTTCTTCAATTAAACCTCGAAGTTAGTATAAACTGTAACACTAGTGTTATAGTCAAGCTTCGAAGCTTCGAAGCTTTGCTTCACTTTGGATTTGTTTTTAGGTTGGAAAATAACTTTTGGAATGGGAAGAATGAGTGAGAAGTTAGCGTGGGATTGTCCTCTCTTGAGCGAGAGGGTATTTTTTATAAGTAAGCGGGTGTAGGAGCAATATAGACTAGTGCACATCTATCCAGCAACTAGACTAAATTCGAACGATACGAAAGCAAATCCTAACTATATGGTACAATAAACTACACGAAAAAATTGGGGTATTCAATTGGGAAGTGAAAAGAGAAGGAGACTCATTCCAGACGATACTATTTCTGCTCCGATGCATTGTGGAAAAAGCATTTTGGGACTGGATTTAGGATCTAGATAAAAGGCAGTAAACCATGGTGGTGAAGCACGTTGAAGGTATGGAAATATTCAACGACCGATGTATACTTTGATTTCTTAGATTTTCATGATGCTGTTGTAGAGAAAATCCAAGTATTAGAGAAACAAATTGTTGTAGAAATAGAATCGATAAACATACTGGCAGGGCATCCACTCAACCCTTATGTGGCGGCTAAGAATACAGGTGTTTGCAGATTGATCTTCGTACATCCAATGTCCAGTGAAGTAACTCTTTTCCGAGAAGATGAGACCCCACAGCATATTGAATGTACTGAATTTCAGGAACTAGAGATTCTCAAATTTGATCGTAATGAACAAAATGATGTTTGTTTGTACGAAATATTCGGTTCAGTTGACCAATTCTGCGAATGGAGGGTAAAGGCTAAAGGGCTGATTCTTTATTGGAATGAGTTTGTGGGGGATGCTTGGTTTGTAGGATGGGACAAAGACCAATAATCAAGCGAGCTTGATGATTTATTTCGGACAAAACAGTGAGAGAACATAGGAGGATACCATGTCCTGGAGCAAACTGAAGCAACAACTGGAGAGTTTTCTCTGTCCCGCCTTACATGGCAGGGTCGAATACCGCGCAACCAGTTATCGTTATTTACCTGATAAAGCAGGGCTTTGTTATATTTCGGTAGATAACAAGAACGTACTCAATATGAGTGATAGAACGGGCTTAATCAAGTGGTATCAGACAGAGCTGGAAATTAAGAATGATTCCGATATCCAAATTCCTGTCAACCATGAAGAAATTGAAGCGGTCCGAATAGATACCAAGGGGAACGTTCCGGAGGATCGTCTACAAGTAATGGTAAGAAACAGAAAAATATCCGAATATGCAAAAGAGCTTTTGTCGGCACAGGCTTCACTAAGTAAATCAAATTTTATCGTTGCAGCAAATAAGTTTTTATCTACTTCTATAGAAGAAAGCTTAGAGAGCAATGATATTTTGTTGAATATTTTAGCTTTGGTGGACAGACGGGTTGGAAAAAAGCGGATTTTGAACATGACCGAGGTAATGAAGTTAAAGCATCCCATTGTGCAGTATTTTTATGAACTACGGCGCAGTACATTATGAATCCTAATTAATATGAATATCAGCAACTGAATTAATGTTTCAGTTCATCTTATCTATTTTATTATGAGATTTATCCTAATCGATTTTCGATGTTAAGACAAACCATCTTTGGCGGTACAGGATCCTATACATCTACACATTACGGCATTACGCATTATGAGTGGCTACATTCTAGTAAACGATGGAAGTAATCAACTTGATTGGAACATCCGGGACCTTCACAAAGAGGCACCCATTGGGCGCCTCTTAAATTCTAATACCTAGTAATACACGTAGAATCGTACCGCAAGACCGTTTTCCGAAATACGTAAGCTTTTACCGTTTACGGAAAGCGCCCCCACGGGCCAATGCAAAGAAAATCAGCAAGGCGATGATAGATCCAACAATGGCCGGAATGATATGAAATCCACCTACAACCGGTCCCCTCGCACCCAGAAGTTCTATACCTAACCACGAGCCGATAAACCCTGCAATTACATTCCCCAGCACGCCACCCGGAACATCCCTGCCAATAAAATTCCCGCTTAACCAACCTATCAGTCCACCCACGATTAACACCCAAATCAAATACATTGATTTTTCCCCTTTCTGTTCCTCTAGCCAAGGTATGCTGGGATATGGGATATGTGAACTCTTTTATTAAAGAAATTTCTGCCGCGATACAGCAACTAAAAAATGCCGATGTCATTTCACCGCAGTCTCGGCACTATCAGACCTGTCCAACCGGAACAAGAAAAAACGCCAGTGAAGT
This sequence comes from Paenibacillus lutrae, assembly GCF_009757775.1. Taxonomy (GTDB): domain Bacteria; phylum Bacillota; class Bacilli; order Paenibacillales; family NBRC-103111; genus Paenibacillus_F; species Paenibacillus_F lutrae. The sequence continues at coordinate 698,483 of NZ_RHLK01000003.1, read as the reverse complement.
CACCCGTCGTCCTTGTGTCGTCCGACACCCGGAATCAGGTTTTTTCAACTGGCGCGATTCGTTTAATTACCGTTATCCGTTCTCATTCTTACCAGATCGAGACCCGATCCTCCGGAGCGACAAACATGCCGTCCCCCGGCTTAATTCCATAGGCTTCATAGAATTCCGGGAAGTTCACAATCGTGCGGTTTACCCGGATTTTATTGGCTGAGTGGACATCGCTTGTACTTAAGAGCGCTGCAAATTCTTTTGTGGTCGTGAATCTCCACATTTCGGCATTGCTTTCGAAATACCCTTTGTAATCCGGTTTGCTCATTTCGGATACAACTTGCAGGGACGCGGCCAATCCGCCTAAATCGGCGACATTCTCGCTTAGTGTAAGCAGACCATTGTTCAGTACACCCGGAACAATCTCAATCCGATCGTAGAATTCGATCAGTTCCTGGTTTTTCTCTTTGAATTTCTTAAAGTCCTCTTCCGTCCACCAGTTCTTCGCATTCCCGTTCTCGTCGTATGCCGCCCCGTTGTTATCGAATGCATGGCTGATCTCGTGGCCGATGACCATCCCGATTGCCCCATAATTTTCTTCGGGTTTAGCGTTAATATCGTAGAAAGGCGCCTGGAGAATACCGGCAGGGAACGTAATTTCGTTATTAAGCGGGTTGTAGAAAGCATTGACTGTGTACACGCTGGTTACCCATTCCGTTCTATCCACCGGTTTTCCCAGCTTGGCTTTCAATTTGTCAACGGCCGCCGTGTTTACGGAGAAGAAGTTCGAGAACAGCGAGCCGCCTTGGTCATAGGTCTTGATAGCGACTTTGTCTAATGTCGTATCCCACTTATCCGGATAACCGATCTTCACGATCATCGTATCCAGCTTCTTAATCGCTTTGGCTTTGGTTGTTTCCGTCATCCAATCAAGCGCTTGTATTCTTTTCTCATACGTAGCGATTAATTTCTCCGCCATTTGCTCAACATCTTGTTTGGCTTCCGGCGAAAAATGCTTCTCGGCAAACATTTGCTCCAAGTATCCGCCCATCGCGGACTTTATCATGGTTAAGGCAAGTTCCTGATCTGTCTTTTTTCCTGAAACGCCATACAAGGTTGCGGCAAAATCGTCTGCGGCGTCTCTGAATTCATCCGATAACAAACCGCCTGTGGCCGTAAGCAGTTGCGCTTTGGAGTAAGCTTTAAGCACTTCCAGGTTAGATTCCGTCATGAACTCCGCGCCTTTTTGCGCCAGCTTCACATCGAATACGATTATTTTATCCGCATTGCCGACTTTCATCGACTCCAGAGCCTGTTTCATATCTACTTCTTTATGCAGGTCATCGAATTGTCCGATTGTGTAAGGATTGTAGTATTTATTCACATCGCCTTGTTCATGAGGCTGGAGTGAGACGGAGGCGAGGCTTTTCTCCATTTCATACACCTTCTCGGCACGGGCTTTCGCCACCGGCTCTTTTTCGCCCGTCAGCACGAGAATTTTGGTGATGTATTGAACATACGCTTCCTTCGCTTTCGCGTCTTCCGTTACATAACTGTTTTTATCCAGACCTGTGGTTAATCCGGTGTAATACAGAGCATTCTCGCTGCTGTTCTTTGCGTCGCCCATAATAGTAAAGCGGAACAGCATGCTTAGTCCCAATTCTTTCTCCATGACCAGATCTGCTTGAACCAGCTCGTCCAGAGTTTTAGCCCCGTCGATTGACGCTACATATTTTTGAAGGGGCTCGATCCCTTGTTTGTTTCTATTGTCGGTATCAAGCGCCGCCGTATAGAAATCGGCAAGTTTCTGTTCTTTTGTACCTTCCGCGAATTGCTTGCCGGTCAGCTCTTCGATGATTTTCGTTATTTTTTCGTCATTTTGCAGGCTTAGCTCCGAAAATCCGCCGCCCATGATTTCTCCGGCCGGAATGGTCGATTTATTCAGCCACCCTTTATTGATGGACTCATAAAAATCGTCATTTAAATGGGAGCCTTTGAGCGCCCAAATTCTGGCGATAACGGTTTGGAACTCCTGGATCGTAATCGTGTCGTTTACGCCCAGTGTGCCGTCGGACTTACCCGCCAGCACGCCTGCTTGAGCGAGTTTGTCGATATCTTCCTTGGCCCAAGCCGGTACATCGCTGAACTTGACACCGAATGTCCCGGTACGCAGATCATTTCCGACCGGCTGCGGCAATTTGCCGAATGCCCTGCTTAACATAATCAAGGCTTCAACCTTCCTGGCCGGATCCTTCTCTCTCAAATCTCCGTCTTCATAGCCTTGAATAACGGCTTCTTTCGAAATGCCGGAGTTGTAGGCATCTGCCGCATTAAGCAAAGCGGCAACAAGATCTCCCCTTGTCGCCGCCGGCAGCGTTTCTTCAGCATACGCCGATACGCTGACAGACAGGACCATGGCAATGGTCATAAGTAAGGCAATAAACTTTTTTCTCATCTTCGGGCCTCCACGGTGGATTTTTATGTATAAAAACAAGAATATGAACAAGGTTTTTCCCATTCATACCCTTATGATTATAGCCCAATCCGATTAATTTGAAAATGATGTAAGGAGCCTGTCCCTGTTTAAAAAACAAGCCGTAACGGGCATGTTTTCTCTATTTTCTATAATGTGGTCGGGATCATAATGCTCAAACTTGCCTAGATCGTTTAATTTAACTCGGGTTCGATCCTATACGAAGTACCGGAGTTTGCAGTAAAAAGATTTAACAAATTTACTTCTTGACACCTTTTAACTCTTAATGCTAATATCATATTATTCCAAGTTGTTTACTATGAATAAGAAAATTGAATAACGGACTAAATCGGATAACCGAAGGGTCTCTCTAATCAGGCACGGCGGACTAGTTAATTCTGGCGCCATAGATTCGCTGTGCTTTTGAATAGGGAGACCCTTGTTTATTTCTACAAAACTGGCGAGGAGATGGGGTTATTCATGGTAAAGAGAAAATTTAGGCCAAGCGCCAAGAGGATTGCGGGATTGCTATTGTTAGTATCGCTGGTATTGTCGGCATGCGGGACAGGAAGCGGCACCCCTGAGGTTAAGGGACAAGGCGAAGGGGGCAGTTCCGGCACAGCAGATGCTACGATCCGAATCGGTTATCAGAAATACGGGACGATTAACATTCTGAAAGCCAAGGGAACACTTGATGCACGATTGGCTAAAGAGCGCAATATCAAGATTGAGTGGACTGAATTCCCGGGAGGTCCTCAATTGCTTGAAGCGCTGAATGTGGGAAGCATCGATCTCGGGCATACAGGAGAGGCACCGCCCATTTTTGCACAGGCGGCAGGCGCTCCATTGGTATATTTGGCTCACGAGCCGGCGAGTCCGAAGAGCGAGGCGATTATTGTACCGAAGGATTCGAAGATTCAGAGTGTTGCAGACCTGAAAGGGAAGACGATCGTATTGAATAAGGGCTCGAATGTGCACTACTTGCTAGTTAAATTGCTGGAGAAGAACGGCATTTCCTATCAGGATGTAACGGTAAAATATTTACCGCCCGCGGATGGACGCGCGGCTTTTGAGAAGGGCAGCGTGGATGCCTGGGTCATCTGGGACCCGTTTCTCGCCGCAGCGGAAACCGCCACAGGAGGCAAGGTATTGGCAAATGGCGATGGTCTTGTATCCAATCATGAATTTTACTTGGCTACCCGCGAATTTGCGGAGAAATACCCGGATCTGGTAGATATTGTGCTGGAAGAAGCGGACAAAGTGGATGCCTGGTCCAAGGAGCATCCGCAGGAGCTTGCAGAGCTGCTGTCGCCACAGCTGGGAATTGATGTAGAATCGCTGGTTCTTGCTGCGGGGCGCAGAGATTATGGAATTGAGCCGATTGATGAGGAATTGGTTACAGCACAGCAGTCCATTGCCGACACCTTCGTTAAGCTGGAGCTTATTCCCCGCAAGATCAATATTAAGGAAGCTATTCTAAAATAAATCGGAGTTAAGAATGGGGAGGCGAGCAAATATGAAAGTATTCTGGTTTATTCCCACTCACGGGGATGGTCGTTATTTGGGGACAAGTCAAGGCGCGAGAGCTGTAGACCTGCCGTATATGGAGCAAATTGCCACAGCTGCGGATCGTCTGGGCTATGACGGGGTTTTGATTCCGACCGGGACTTCCTGCGAGGACCCTTGGGTAATCGCATCAGCTTTGGTGCCGGCAACGAAGAGACTGAAGTTTCTCGTAGCCTTGCGTCCGGGTCTCACCTCTCCGACACTTGCCGCACGAATGTCTTCGACTCTGGATCGTATATCCGGGGGAAGATTGCTGCTTAATGTTGTGGCCGGAGGTGATCCCGTAGAGCTGGCGGGAGACGGGCTGTTTCTGGATCATACTTCCCGCTATGAATTGACCGGTGAGTTTTTAGATGTTTGGCGTAGAGAGGTATCAGGAGAGAACGTGACTTTTGAAGGTAAGCATATCCATGTGGAAGGAGGCCATATTCTCTATCCAAGCATTCAGGAGCCTCATCCGCCATTATGGTTCGGCGGTTCCTCGGCAGCAGGACATAAGGTCGCGGCTGAGCACGCGGAGGTCTACCTGACATGGGGGGAGCCGCCGGCAGAAGTTGCGAAGAAAATTGCTGAGATGCGGCGATTGGCAGCGGAGCAAGGCCGTGAGATCAAATTTGGTATCCGTCTCCATGTCATTGTGCGAGAGACAGAGGAAGAAGCTTGGGAGGCGGCGAATGATCTCATCCGTCATTTGGATGAGGAGACCATTGCGGCAGCGCAGCGAATCTTTGACCGGTTTGATTCGGTCGGACAAAAACGAATGGCTAAGCTGCATAGTGGAAGCAAGGACAATCTGGAGATTAGCCCGAACTTGTGGGCGGGGATTGGCCTGGTTCGCGGAGGTGCGGGAACTGCACTTGTCGGAAGCCCTGAGATCGTAGCCGAGCGAATGAAGGAATACGCAGATCTGGGGATAGAGACATTTATTTTCTCGGGGTATCCTCATTTGGAAGAAGCGTATCGCGTGGCTGAGCTGCTCTTCCCTCTGCTCCCGCTGGAGCAAAGAATCGAGAGCGCGGGGCCGACATCCATTAGTCCATTCGGAGAAATCATCGCTAACAATGTCCGGCCAACACCGAAGGCATCCGCTCACTAGGAAAGGAATGAATCGTTATGCGGAAGACAAACTGGCATACTAAAGCGCTGCCTTGGTATATTCCTGTGTTCATTCTTATTGTCTGGCAGGTGCTGGGAAGCTTGGGGATTATCTCTGAGCGTACATTGCCGTCGCCTATTGCGGTATTCCAAGCAGGCTGGGAATTGACGACCAATGGCAAGCTGTTTGATGCGATAGGAATCAGTGCGTGGAGAGCGCTCACCGGTTTTGTGATCGGCGGATTGCTCGGCTTCATCTTCGGTCTGTTAAACGGGGTAATACCGTTATCCGAAAAGCTGACGGATTCTACCATTCAAATGATACGGAATGTGCCGCATCTGGCTATGATTCCACTCGTTATCGCGTGGTTCGGCATTGGTGAAGAAGGGAGGATTTTCCTCGTGGCGCTGGGGGTTATGTTCCCGATCTATATTAACACGCTGCATGGCATTCGCACGGTAGATCCAAGTCTCATTGAGATGGGAAAAGTGTATGGCCTGCGCCACTGGCAGCTGTACCGTAAAGTCATACTGCCTGGTGCTCTTCCATCCATTCTGGTCGGATTCCGGTTTGCCTTAGGAATTATGTGGCTGACGCTTATTGTAGCGGAGACCATTGCGGCAAACTCGGGGATTGGCTATATGGCGATGAATGCCCGCGAGTTTTTCCAGATGGATGTAGTGGTGCTAAGCATATTATTGTATGCCTCATTAGGTAAGCTATCTGATCTGTTAGCCAAAGGACTGGAGAGGAGGTGGCTGAAATGGCATCCCCATTTCGTCAAAGAAGCGCCGAAGTCGAAGACCGCATAAGGAATCACTCCAATCCGGATCAGGAACTTTCCTTGCAGCTCGTTGCCCCTGCCCTTCTACAGGACAGAGGGATTTCCATTGATCTGAAGGATGTATCGAAGCAGTTCGGTGATCAAGTCGTGCTTAAGAGAATCAGCTTAACCATAAATCCTGGCAGCTTTGTAGCCATAGTCGGCCGCAGCGGATGCGGGAAGAGCACACTGCTCCGCCTGTTGTCCGGGCTAGATTCCGTCAGCTCCGGCTCACTTAAGCTGCAGGGTCAAGAGATTCAAGGAATCCACGGAAATACCCGGTTTATGTTCCAGGATGCCCGCCTGCTGCCATGGAATTCCGTGCTGGACAATGTGAAGCTGGGCTTGTCCGGGGTCCGTTCAAGCGATGTCCAATTGCGGGCTTACGAAGCGCTTAAACTGGTTGGCCTTGAGGAACGTGCAGGCGAATGGCCGTCCGTACTGTCAGGCGGACAACGTCAGCGTGTGGCTCTGGCCAGAGCGCTCGTTGGAAATCCGCATTTGCTCTTGTTCGATGAGCCTCTCGGTGCGCTTGATGCACTGACACGTATCGATATGCAGCGCCTGATAGAGGATTTGTGGGAGCAGAGCCGTTTTACGGCGGTCATGGTCACCCATGACGTCAGCGAGGCTGTTGCATTGGCTGACCGGGTTATCCTGATCGAGGAAGGGCAAATTGCGCTGGATCTGAATATTACTTTGGCCAGACCAAGGCACCGCGACGCGGGCTTTGCGCATTTTGAACAGGTGATCCTGGACCGGGTGCTTGCACCGGCCAAGCATTCGGCGGCAAGAACGAATATTTCCTTATACGATATTTAACAGCATTCCTTCTTTGGCAGAATCCTTGTCCCAGAAGGCTTTTTCCCCACATATCCCCTTTCGTACAAAACTCCATCACTCCACGGGCAGCGATGCGCTCAGGAGTCCTTTCCGCTTAAGCTGTACCTCCAACAACACCTTAAACTCAAACGGCAGAGATGTCGTTTTTTTGTTGTGTTCTAAGCCGTACCTTCAGACACGCCAGTTGTTGGGGATAAAAATCAGTTGATTTAGCAGCTTTACGATTATGCATTCCATGCTGTACGATATACTGATTCCAAAATATTGTAATAGATAGAGAAAAGGCGGGGGATGGAATGAGTAACTTTTTGGCTGCAGTTAGAAATCGAACACAATCTGTAATGGGAATTGATGGTTTTCCGGTCATTTTGCTGGTCAATGTTTTTCTTGGGATCGCTTTCTCATTTGTACTGCCGTTCAATTCCATGTTCGGGATTGATGAAATCGGTATGAGCAACACGTCTTTCGGGGTTTTTATGATGGTATCCACGCTCTGCGGTGTCGGTATCAGCACGTATATCGGCAAGTTGTCTGACCGTGCATCTGACCGTAAGATGATTCTTATTCTTTGTGCTCTCGCTGGAGCGATCGGATATATCGGATTTGCCTATTCTCGCAACTACTACGTGCTTCTCGCGATCTCCGCCATATTTTTAGGTATAGCTTCCTCTACTTTTCCACAAGTTTTTGCTTACGGACGGGAGGTATTGGTGAAGGCTAAACTGCCTGCCAAAGAGATTCCGTTTTATATGAATATATTGCGTGTCCTATTCGCCCTGTCTTGGACCGTAGGTCCTGCCATCTCGGCTTATGTCCTGCTCTATTTCGGTTTCAGAGGGATGTTCCTGGTAGCAGCCTCCTGCTATATCATCGTCGTAGGTATCGTACTGCTCTCTCTCAAAAGGACATCTAAGGAAGAAGTCGCATCAAAACCGCCCCAAGCTTCGATTCCTCTGCGCCAAGTTATCTTCCAACCGTTTATATTTGTTAACTTGATTGCCTTTACACTGATTTCTGTAGCGAACACGATCGGCTCGCTGAATATGGCTCAATTCGTAACGAAGGTATTGAACGGTGAGGAGAAGGATGTCGGTATCATTTTCAGTATTCCGCCTGTATTCGAAATTCCTTTTATGCTTGGGTTTGGCATTTTGGCATTACGCTTTAAAAGCGATCACCTGATTCGTCTAGGCTCATTGCTCGCTCTAGCTTATTTCGGAACGATCTTCTTCGCCACTGAAATCTGGCATATATTCCCGATCCAGGTGCTTAGCGCGGCATACATATCTATTACGAGCGGCATTGCTATTACCTACTTCCAGGACTTCATACCGGATATGCCCGGTACAGCGACGGCTCTCTATTCCAACACAAGCAAAATCGGCTCCTTGCTCGGATTTTTGCTGTTCGGTTTACTATCGGATGCGTTCGGATACCGCAACGTCTATCTATGGTGTGCGATTTTTTCTTTTGTCGCTATGATCCTACTCTTTGCCTTAGTCAAAGCCAAACGAGTTCAGTTCGATTCCGGTTCGTCTTTAAGCGCATAGATTTTTTTGAATTATAAAAGAAAATTAGGTCTTAAGATTTATTTTATTTTTTGAATAATTAGGTAATTAGACATATATTAAATGGATTTTTGCGCATTTTTTGTTTATAATAATCTGGAAAGTAAAAATTTATAAGTTCGAAGCCTGAGCATTCCTCAGGTAAACAAGGGAAATGGAGAGATGAAACAATGCGCAGAAAGTTTAAGAAAGTTTCGGTCATGCTAATCTTTGCTTTAGTCATTTCAGTTTTTGCATCAATCAATGCTTTTGCCGAGGAATTTAAGGGGGAGTCTTTTGATCTGGTTGATGAAAATTCCGGTTACAAAATAATTGTTCCAAACTTTGTTGAGATGAAACAAGTTAAACTGGAATCAGAAGAAGATGTTTTTGAAGGCAATGTTGTTGTCATGGAGAAACCGGAGAAGAATAGCGACGGTACATATACCATCTTTAAAGTTATCACTACGGATAAAAGTGCCAAGACTTTAGACTCCTATCCAGGTGACGTCCTGTGGGGACAAATGGACAATGTTAACGGAGATTTTTCTGATGACGGCAGCTTTATGTATAATTTGAAGGCAGAGTTGACTACGGAAGCCGCCTATCGATTTGATTTCTTTGTTCAGAATGAAAATGGGGATAGTATCTTCTCAGTTAACGAGTTGAATTTTATGTTTGTAGATAAAGCCGGGGCAAGTGAAACAGTTAAAGAGGACGCAGCCTTGGCTGCACCAACCGCTTCTAAGGTTTTAGTCAACGGGAAAGAAACAGCTTTCCAAGCCTATAATATAAACGATAACAACTATTTCAAGCTTCGTGATCTTGCTATGGTTGTGAATGGGACCGATAAGAATTTCGAGGTAAGCTGGGACGATGCCAAGAATGCTATAAATCTTGAATCGGGCAAAGCCTACACAACTGCCGGCGGAGAACTTGCACTATCGGACAATCCGGTTTCTAAAGAGGCCAAGCCGACAAATTCTAAGATGTATCTGGATGGTCAAGAAATAGAAATCGTTGCTTATAACATCGATGGGAATAACTATTTGAAGCTTCGCGACATCGCCAAAGCGTTCAACATCGGCATTACTTGGGATAGTGAGACCAACACGATCGGAATCGATACAAAGATTGATTATAAAGAAGAATAGGCTCGAGCCGCATAAGTTTGGCTCCAAGATGGTGACCTTCCAGGCACCATCTTTTTTTATTCTGACCGGGGCAGAGAACACGATAGGGTCAGGCAAAGGAATTGTTAAATATAGAGCAGGGGATGGCGCTGTCGGTGTGAAGGGCATTGTTTATTTCAAAAATGACAGATGGCAGCTTAAAGAATCGAAAGAGACTTGGATCAGTAAGGCAGGAGAATTTTGTTAAGAATGCAAAACGAGGTTTTAACTCTAGCTGTACAATCCCTCCTATGTTACGATGTTGGATGAGATCTAGCAAATATCCTATCATTATAGACATATGGAACGGAGACAGAACATCTTGAAAGCATTTAAGAAAGTTTACATAGAGATCACCAGCATCTGCAATCTTGCTTGTACCTTTTGTCCGCCTACGGAACGTAAAGCGAGTTTTATTAAAGTGGAGGACTTTGCTAAGAGGCTGGATGAGATCAAATCTTATACAAATTATATTTATCTGCACGTCAAAGGAGAGCCGCTTCTTCATCCCAAGATCGGGGAACTGCTGGATATTAGCCACGAGAAGGGCTTTAAAGTCAATATCACGACGAACGGAACGTTGATTGCGAAGAATCGGCACAAACTGCTGGGCAAGCCCGCCCTTAGACAAATGAACTTCTCGCTCCACAGCTTTGACGGCCATGAGGGTTCAACCAACCGCGAGGGTTACTTGAGAGAGATCCTTTCCTTTGTCCGAGAGGCGGAGGAACACAAGGTCATTTTTTCTTTCCGTCTTTGGAATTTGACGCAGGATAACGCGACCAATCTTCAAAAGAGCAGGAACCGGCAGACACTCGAAATGATAGAGAAGGAATTTGGACTCGATTACAAAATTGAGGAAAAAGTCGTGCCCGGCGGAGGGGTGAGAATCTCCGATCATGTTTATTTGAACCAGGATTATGAATTCCAATGGCCGAGTCTGACAGCACCGGAGGATGACGGGAAAGGCTTCTGTCATGGACTTCGCAGCCAGGCGGCCATTCTCGAGAACGGGACGGTGGTGCCGTGCTGCCTGGATGGAGAAGGAGTCATCAATCTGGGGAACATTAACCAGACTTCATTTGCCGACATCGTGGAGGGCGAGCGGGCAAATAATCTCGTCGACGGGTTTTCCCGCAGGGAAGCGGTCGAGGAATTATGCAGAAAATGCGGCTATCGACAGAGGTTTGGAGCGTAAGATTCGCCTGCTCCGCTCATTAACGCAAGATAAGGTTTTGCTCTTCTATAGCCACACTCATGACAAGACGACCCGGAGTAACATCCGATCGTCTTTTTGTATTTTCTTATTCCGTGAGTTTCATTTCTTTCATAAGTTCGATGAAGTGCTGCGCGGTTTTGGTTAAATAGCGATCCTTCAACCAGATTAATCCGGTTGCGAATCTCAGCTGGCTGTCTGCGATGGCAAAGGATTGAATTTCATATCCGCGATGCAGCTTCAGGATGGACTCCGGAATAATCGTGGTCCCGTCTCCAGAAGATACCCACTCCAGCAGCGTGACGATATCCGAGCATTCCCCGATGACGTCGGCAGCCAGACCACGCCCGGCAAATTGATCGATGATGCTCTGATAGAGCCCGAGTCCTTCTGCACTGGGCAGAATAAGCGGATAGCGCTGAATATCGGCATAGCTGAATTCGCGTGCTTCCGGCACGAAGGTAGTAGCTGTTACGAAGTAGAAGGGCTCGGATTGAAGCCGCAGCACTTCAAAATCACTAAGATCCAGCGGGAGCCGTACGATGGCAAGCTCGATGGAGCGCTCTCTCATGAGCCGGAGAAGCTGGTCGGATTCATTCTGCTGTATTTTATAAGTAACCTTGGGGTAGCGGGTTTTAAAAGCACGCAGTAAATGGGGCAAAGGGGCCGATGACAAGGTGTTGACTCCGATTGTCAGCTTGCCTCGTATCCCCATGCCGATTTCTTTGACCTCGGTCTGCGATTCTTCCAGAAGCTTGGTCAAGTGGATGGCATGTCTGTATAAGGCCTGGCCGGCATCGGTCAGTTCTAAGAGTTTACCGGTTCGGATCACAAGCTGGACTCCAAGCTCCTGTTCCAGGGTCTTTAATTGTTGTCCGAGCGGGGGCTGCGTCATGTGGAGTCTTTGGGCTGCCGCGGTAATTTGCTTCTCTTCCGCGATCGCTATGAAGTAGCGGAGCTGGCGAATATCCATAGGGCGAAGGTCTCCTGTCCAAACGATAAAAGTATGGAAACTAAACTTTATAAATATTTTTCGTATAGTAAGGGCTATGGTACCATACAAGTACCTTCAGAAGAAAGAGGGCGACTCCTATGCGAATGATCATCATTTCCATGGTTATCTGGCTGCTGGCCGGTTGTCAGCAGCCTGCAAACTTAGCCGAAGAGGATGTGCAGACAATGAATGTGTCCATTATTCAAGCCGCAGAAAACGGAGATACCAGCCGGGTATTGCAATTAATCCGGGAAGGGGCAGATATCAATGCACGAGATGAGCAGGGACGGACAGCGATTCTTGCCGCCACACACGGCAACCAGGCAGATACGGTCCGGGCATTGATTGAAGCGGGTGCCGATATCAATCTGCAGGATCACAAACTGGATAATCCTTTCTTATACGCCGGCGCGGAAGGCTTGCTCGAAATCGTGAAGATTTTGAACGAGGCCGGAGCAGATCCGACGATCACGAACCGTTATGGGGGAACAGCGCTTATTCCCGCCTCGGAACACGGCTATGTGGACGTTGTCCGGGAGCTGCTCACAGGGTCGGAGGTTGACGTCAATCATGTTAACAATCTGGGATGGACGGCATTAATGGAAGCGATTGTCTTGAGTAACGGCGGAGAACAACAGCAGCAGGTCATCCGGCTGCTAATTGAGCACGGGGCGGATGTGACAATCCCGGATAAGAACGGGGTTACCCCGCTGGAACATGCAAAAGCGCATCATTTTACAGCGATCGAGCGTTTACTGGAAGATGCCGGGGCTTAATCAAGGCCTTTTTAATAATAGAGAAGGACGGGATGGTATGCTGAATGCTTGCTATTGGTTAACGAATGTAAGAATAGAACAGGGCTACAACATGGAGGACGGGCAAATAGTCGGGACGGACACGGAGATTTGTCACATTCGGATTGAGGGCGGTGTAATCGCTGAAGTGATCCGGTCACAGCCGCTTCCTCCGAGTGATCTTCCGAAGTATAACGGAAAAGAGCTGCTGCTGCTCCCTTCTTTTGAAGAGGCTCATATTCATTTGGATAAAACGTATTACGGCGGCCCGTGGAAAGCGGTCAAGCAAGCGCGGAGCATCTTCGAGCGGATTGAAGAAGAGAAAGTATTATTGCCTAAGCTGCTGCCACTCACGAGACAACAAGCGGAAGGTATTCTGGCGCTTATTCAGCGATTGGGTTCCACGCATGTACGCAGCCACTGCAATATCGAACCGGTCAGCGGTCTGCGCAGGTTAGAGGCGACTTTGCAGGCTTTGGATACATTCTCCGGCAAAATTTCTTCGGAAATTGTAGCTTTTCCGCAGCACGGACTGCTCAGGTCGGATTCTGTCCGGCTGGTCAGACAGTCCTTGTCAGAGGGGGCGACTCATGTAGGCGGAGTCGATCCGCATACGGTGGACGGGGATATCGAGAAATCACTGCAGACCCTGGTTGAATTAGCGGTCGAGCATCAAGCCGGTATTGATATTCACCTGCACGATAGCGCAGATGCTGGCAAACATACGCTGATGCGTCTTGCTGATCTGACCGAGGAAGCCGGACTGCAGGGGCAAGTCACAATCAGCCACGCATTCTGGTTTGCGGGCGCTGAGCCTCAAGAAGCGCTAGAAATGGCCGGGCGGCTGGCGTCGCTTGGCATGTCCGTCGCTTCAACGGTCCCGATCGGAAGAGCGGCGATGCCTCTTCCTATGCTGGTCGAGCAAGGTGTTACCGTCAAATTGGCAACAGACAGCCTTACGGATCACTGGTCACCTTTTGGAAACGGAGATCAACTGGAGAAAGCGGGGCGGTACGCAGAATTGTACGGGTATCAGGATGAAGGGGCCTTATCCCATTCTCTTGGATTGATTACAGGCGGGATAACGCCGCTGAATCATGAAGGTGAGCAGGTATGGCCTAAGGCCGGCGATGCGGCAAGTTTTGTACTGGTCCATGCGAGCTGCTCCGCGGAAGCGGTAGCGCGAAGGGCGGAGCGTCAAGCGGTATGGCACCGGGGCCGGCTCGTGAGCGGTTCGGTTTAATTTGAGCATTTTGAGAGGCGTGCGAGATGTGTCTATACGATTCAGGCTGCTTTTGTCTTTTACATCGGTTGTGGTGGTCTCCGTTATTTTGTTCGTGTCTGCGGCATACCTGTTATCCGTTGCGGTAACCGGCGATTTCCGGAGCATTAGCAGCTTCTACAAGATCCATTATTCGCTTCATCCGCTTTCCGAAGAAGAGGAAACCATCTTTATCGATCTGAAATATTTGGCCAAACACGATCCGCAGAAATTAAAGGATCGGCTGCTGCTGGAGGATTACGATTTCAAGCTGAAAATGGTTCAAGCCGGTCTGGTTGTTCGCAATCATGACGAACTCATTTATGCGGCCCCCATCTTTGAAGGGGTGAATTTTGCGGAGATTCTGCCCCCGTACGATTTAGGTAATCATTCCATCCGGAATACGATAAATGCGGGAAGTCGATTTTTCTCGTACGCCAAATTCGATTTCTATTTCTCGGCAGCCAAGGATGATAAGGGGAGTATCTTCGTCTTGCGGGAGAGAAGCCCATTTGCCGAGGTGGTTCGAAAGCTGCTGCCTATTCTGATTGCTGTATTCACGGCCATCCTGTTATTAACCGGTTTCTTGCTCTACCGGTATGTGACTCGCAAGATCGTTCAGCCGCTCGATGGTTTGCGGCAGTCGGCGGAGCATATCAAGGATGGAGATTTGACGTTCGAACTGCGATCTGCATCTACGGATGAAGTGGGCCAGCTGGTCATGACGTTCGAGGAAATGCGGAAGCAGCTGTACGACTCTATTCAGCTCCAGCTTCATTATGAAGAGAACCGCAAGCAACTGCTTTCGAATATTTCTCATGATCTGCGGACGCCAATCACAACGATAAAAGGCTATGCGGAAGGGATCCGGGACGGCGTAACGGATACGCAGGAGAAGCTCGACAAATATGTCGAGGCTATCCATACGCGCGCGGCGGACATGGAGAGACTGGTAGAAGAATTACTGCTTTATTCGAAGCTTGATTTGAAGAAGGAACCTTTCTCATTCGAGCAAGTGGAGCTGAACGGGTTTCTGCATCGCGTAGTCGGCGAGCTGGCCATTGAATTCGATACTCATTCTGTTGAAGTAAGCTGGGAACAGGCTCCTCGGCAGGAGCGGTTCGTGCTTGCGGATCGCGAGAAGCTGAAGCGTGTGATGATGAATTTATTTGATAATTGTTTCAAATATCTGAACCAGGACCCTAAGAAAATAACAATCGGGATAGAAGAGCGAGGTGAGCATATAAGGGTCAAGCTTGCGGACAATGGCCCCGGTATTAAGCGCGAGTCGTTGCCGCATATCTTTGAGCGCTTCTACCGGGAGGAACCTTCCCGCAGTCTGGGGGCGGGAGGAAGCGGGCTCGGACTTTCCATTGCCCGGCAGATTATCGAGGGCCACGGTGGAACGATCTGGGCGGCTAGTGAGCCGGGGCAAGGCACGAGTGTCTATTTTACTTTGAAAATATTTGTGGATCGTCGGTGATAATCGTATGAAGCGGATTTTAATTATAGAGGATGACCCCTATATCGCAGAACTGCAGAGAGACTACTTTATGCTTCATGACTACACAGTGGAGCTGTGCCATGACGGGTTGGAAGGGCTTGCCCGGGCTCGCAGCGCCGAACACGATCTGATCATTCTCGATCTCCAGCTCCCGGGTGTGGATGGGTTCGAGATATGCAGGCAAATAAGGAAGCAGCTGGATGTGCCGCTGTTAATTGTCTCGGCCAAGAATGAGGAGATCGATAAAATCCGGGGGTTCGGCCTCGGTGCGGACGATTTCGTCACGAAGCCTTTCAGTCCCAATGAGCTGGTTGCCAGAGCCAAAGCTCATCTGTCCCGGTATGAGCGGTTTACCGGCGGCAAATCGCAAGAACCGGATACGATCGAAATTAGAGAGCTGTCCATTCATAAACTATCCCGCCGGGTGTTCGTGAATGCCAGGGAAGTGGCGGTCACTGCCAAAGAATTCGAGGTGCTTGTGTTCTTGGCCGCGCATCCTAACCGCGTGTTTAACAAAGAGGAGCTGTTCGATAAAATTTGGGGCTTCGAATCAAGTGGCGAGATCGCGACGGTGACCGTGCATATCTCCCGGATCCGGGAGAAGATTGAGGCGGACCCTTCTAATCCGCAGTTCATTGAGACCGTATGGGGAGCGGGCTACCGGTTCACGGTCTGACTCCTGTGAAGATATTTATCTGTTTGTTTATAAAAAGTTTAGACTTCCTTTGAAGCGGATTTAGAGTGGTGGATTATGATGAATGCATCACACAAACACCACTTTATAGCGAGAGGAAGCTGGACAATGAACAAGCTAAATCAGACAGCAGCCATGCTGGCTCTAACAGCACTAATGGGCGGAGGTGCATTGCTTCCCTATCAGGTACAGGCAGCACCGTTAAACCCTGCAGCCAGCATTCAAAAGGCTGTGACGGCGAATGACAATCAGCAGGCAGAGCAAGCCGTGCAGCAGTTGATAAGCGAAGGCGTGATTCAAGGATACGGTAGCGGCCAATTGCTATTAGACAAGAAGGTAACGAATGCGGAGCTGCTCAAAATGATCGTGGTCGCGCTCGGGCTCGATCCAAGCGGCACAGTTCAGCAAGAGGAAGGGAAGCGGAACACATGGTATTCCTCTTATGTGGAGACGGCCGCGGCTAACGGCCTCGTCGACCTTGCGGATGAATTTCAGCCGAATAAGCCTGCGGAAAGCAGTGATATAGCGCAGATGATTGCCAAAGCCCTGAAGCGCGATGTCAAATCCGTTCAGTACTGGATGGAAGGCTTGAATCTGGGTACGGGTACTATCACGCGTGGAGAAACGGCTCAGTTGATCGTGCTCTCCAAGAAAGCTGTCCGTTCGGAAACCGCTGAGATCGTATCGATACAAGCATTGAATGCAATTACTTTCGAAGTGACGTTCTCGGCACCTCTTTCCCTTGAAGACGAGACGACGGCTGAAGCCAATGCTAATTTTGCTTTTGATCATGGATTAAAGCTCGTTAATCAGCCGCGACTGAAGACGGGATCTTTTGCTACCTATATTGTTCCTGTACAAACCATGACGGCGGGTACAACGTATACAACGAACTATAAAGGCTTAAAGACTCTTTCGGCAGCGGCCAGTACGGAGAAAATCCGTCTGAGTGATATCCGCCAAGTAACTTCCGATACCTTCGAAGTGGATTCGCTGCGCACAGAAGGGGTCGTGGATTATGGGTACCTGATCTCTGCATACGCCGGAGGCCGCGGTGCGAACGCAATCATTCTGGACGAGAACAATCAGTATAACGGGCAAAAAATGCAAGTAATCCCGTCGCTTGCTTCAAGACAGGCAACACTGACACCTGAAGGCGGTGCGCCGGTGACGGTCAATTATGTCGGTTTCACTCAGTCGACCGACGGCAGGCAAGAACCCAAATTCCGTCTGCCTGCCGGAACGCAGTTGGTACCTGGAGTGAAATATTCCGTAACAGGAGACTGGTTCGAACTTAAGAACAATACGTTCGTGGCTCAAACGATTCAACCGCTGACTATTGCATCTGTATCACAATTGGATGCGGCCACGCTTAACGTTACGCTATCCGAAGATCCGGGGGATGAGCTATTCGCCTATCGTTCCGTACAGTTGAAAGGCTCGGACGGCACGATGCTGACAGCGCAATACAAAGTACAGACCCGGCAAGGCGCAGTCGGCGTGTTCGAACTGCAGAATCATGCCAAGCTTGCTTCCGGTGTTGACTATGAGGTCACCCCTGTAGGAGGCTGGGCTGCTGCCAGTCCAATCTCTCTCACGGCAGAGTAAAACAAGCTAGGAAAGAAAACTTCCCCGGTATACAACGCGGGGAAGTTTTTTTGCAGGTAACTGAAGAAGCTGCAAAATTTAGGAAGCGAGAGAATTCGGCCAAGGATATACAGGTGTGGTCAGGACTTACCTCAAATTTACGAACGCTCCATCTTAAATCTTGCCGTACTTCATTCGTGCCTCTTGTTTCTCTCGCTTTGTTTTGGAGTCACTGCATCTTCCGGTATGCCTGGGTGAAATCAGTGAGGCAGGCTGCCGGTTATATGGGATGCAGGAGCTGGAACGTTTGCAGCAATTCTTTTTTATAGAGAACTCGGCTTTCGTTTAAAGGAAATCACAAAGCGGCTGGAAGCGTATCCCGGACGATTATCGATTCTTTCGCGGCAGCAAGAACCTCTTCTTGTCCGGGAACAAAGGCTGGAGACAATTATTCAAACATGAAGGCTTTCCATGCTAAGCATGGAGAAGGCCGCAGACGCGGTTGTTGTTCACGGATGACTTTCATCTTAGTATGCTTGAAGGTCTGCAAACGGATTGCGTATTACCTTAACACGGCAGTGGAATCATACGCGGCGCAGGCGCAAAATCAATCGCAAAGAGCGCTGCATCGAAAACGGCAGCGGGTTTCTGGGAGTTCTTATAGAAGCAGCATAAGGAAAATTCGCCGTCATGCGTTATAGGACAAGCGTAAAGGGGTGCCGGTCAGCAGAGGCACCCCTTTTACGCTGTCAAGGATAGTCATTGACCCGGTTTTGAGAAGCGGCTGAACGGTTCCTTCATTAATAAGCGCCCTTGGACGTCTTAATACATGTCTAACAGAAAACCGAGGTAGGCAAGAAATAAGACAAACAACAGAAACACGTCCAGACCCGTCGGAAGGATCAGCGTGCGCACAAATTGTATGCAGATCAACGGGAAAAGCACGCCCCGAACAGTGTACCGGGTTTTCCACCACCATTTTTGCATGAGCATCCCCTTCGTTTGTGTTGAGAAATAACCGCTACCAGTTTATGCGGCGCCAGTCTTGAATATGATGAAATTTCAGTACGCGGCAACCCCTCTTATTCTTCAGGACAACAAAACAGCCTTAGCTCGGTCTGACACCGGACTAAAGCTGTTTGTGTTGGGAACTCAGAATGATTTTTTTTTGCCGATTAATACAATCGCAATATTTATTACCAGAATGAAGACAAATGCAATCCCGTAGATACCCGCCTGGGCAAGCTGAGCAAGCCCGTCAGGAGTACTCATCCAGAGCCATAAGAAGCCTATAAGCAGAATTACACCATTTATAAGAGCCGTGTATAATAAGGTCGGTTTCAAGCTGCCGTGTCTAATACTTCTCACACTAATAATAATCGTAAGGATCAGAGAAATAAGTATAGGTACGATTAATTTTATTAAATCTTCATCCAAATGCATCCACTCCTTTTATTGAATGATAGCATGAAGTGAAGTTAATTTGTGGTCGTTTTTCTAAGTTTTGTCCAAGCGGTTCCCGCGCCTCCACGCTGCACAAGCGGACTCGTTTCGAACCACGGTTGATCTCCGCCCAGATTTTGGTGTTCCTTGGCATATTTTATGTTGGATACATCGAAGTTAGTAGGGGTGCCGTTTTTCGTTCCATCTGTAGTTCTGCCCCATACCCAGTGATTGTTCCATTCATAAGCATATTCAACAACTCCGTCACATCGTATGTCATCGATTTCACTCGGGGCAATAGATTCACCCGAATTGGCATCCCAGTCTATCATATTCACTCCGACATAGTTAATATCCGGATCCGCAGCCATAGCAGCTACAGTGCTTAAGACATTTTTCTTGTCGGTTGCTGTCATAGTAGGGTTGGTGAACGGGCCCAGATAGGTCTCGGAGCCGACAAAGTCGGTGAAGCTATTCAAATCGACCGTATAGCCATAGCCCTTAATTTCATATACGCCCGATCCTGCTTTACGGATACCCGCGTGTTCCCAATAGTTGGGCATAGGTCCGGTCCTGTATAAAGCCTCTGCATCCGCGTATGCGGAATTTGGTGCGGAAAAGCTTGCAATACTTGCTGCTGACACTGACAGTACTGCCATTATTCCTATTCGTCTCATCATTGTTATTAGTCCTCCCACTTTTCGGCATTTGAAGGAACACTGGATTTAGGGGTAGCGTTAATTGTTTTTATTGCTTGTTCCGCTTTGTCTCTAACTTCTTTGTCCGGATTGTTTCTGGCGATTTCCTGAAGTTTATCCAGAGCGGAATGCAGAGTTGACACTTCGGCAGCTTGTACGGCCGTTAACAAGCTGTCTTTCGATTGATCGTTGGCCAGTAAGTTTAGTATCAGCTTTTGATTGGAGATGAGGGCATAGTGAACAATATCCCGGTTATTATGCTTGTCTTTAATTTCCAACACGGCTTTCAGAGCTTCTTCATTACTCAGAAGTCCTAGTCCGTATACGGAACTGGCGTAAACTTTTGGATCAGAAGTTGTGCTCGCTATTGTTTTGATTTTTTTTACATCCGAGTACACCCGGCTTTTACTGCCTGCTATAATCGCGTGTCGCAATAAGGTGCTGTCTTTTTGTTCGTGTTTATCTATAACGCTTTTAACGGCTTCGGACAAATGAGGATTTTCTGTTCTTCTCATAGCCGTTAAGGCATTGCCTTTAATTTTATCGGGTGTTGTATCATCAGAGAAAAGGTCAACCAATGCCTTGTCTTTCTTTGTTTTTTTTACCTTATCTTCTTTACTGTCCTTTTTTAATTCACCCAGCGCATAAGACCTGACGTCGGGATCTTCTGTCTTGTCCGCTGCTACATTCATAAGCGTATCATTTATCAAGTCGCCTTGATCTTCATTCTTCTGTTGGCTGTGGAGATCAATTAAGAACAACCTGTACTTTTTATTATTTGATTTATCTTTCACCAATTGATCCAGTTGCTTGGCGTGGGTTCCATTCTTTGTTTTGGAGATTAAGGTAGGAGCGATCAAGGCCACACCTTCATTGAATACATCATCCGTCCCTTCTGAATACTCAGCGGCTGTTTCCAGTAAGCCTTTAGTGTCGAGACTATTTAGATAATCAGATGTTGCTTTTTTGTCATGGCTTAAAGATTTCAATTTGTTGGAATGCGTTTTGTTTTTAATTTTTGTTTTATCAAGTTGTATGGATGGATCGGATTGCGGGGATTGAACAGAAGCTTGAGAGACCGTAGAGTAAGCAGAGACAGCTGAGAAAGTGACTCCTACGGCCAAGACAGCTGCATAAACGGTTTTTGATGTCCTTTTCATAATACACTCCTTCTAAAATGATTTTTTAGTTAAAATAATCATTCTCCCTACTTATTTATTTCAATATTGGGATTGTTATACAATAATACATTTATTTTTATTTGAAACATTTGTAAGAAGATCCGTCTATGAAAAAAACACGATGCGAGTTTATACAAATGCTAAGTTGGGAAGGATGAATGCAGGTAGATGCAGGGCTCGAAAGATTGACGTTATCGGTAGTTCTGGTTTATCATAGAGTGTAATTTATATGCTTAACTATGAATCGTTCTTAATGACTGAATCAACGTAGATGGGGAGTAGTAGACGGCGAGCCCTTCAGAGAGTGGAACCGCAGCGCTGGAAGGTTCCGCAGGGATAAGACGGCCGTACGAAGTCGCCCCGGAGTTGTTTGCGTGAATGCCCTGCCGTGCTGGACACGGTAGTCGATTAGCGCAAACCGGCCGCACCGTTATCTGCGCCTCAAGTGTCATGCACCGTCTCCTTTTACTCGCGGAACGGGCGTGAAATGAAGGTGGTACCACGGAAGCACATCCTTTCGTCCTTTGCGGCGGAAGGATTTTTTTGTTGGCTTAAATAGTGTACATGTATTTGAATGGAGGAAATGGACTATGGCAGAAACAAACGATAAAACTTCGGTTTCCATGCCGACTACGTATGATCCCTCGCAAAGCGAGAAGAAGTGGTACGACTACTGGATCAAGAACGGATACTTCCGTGCGGGCCAGCGTCCGGACGCGGAGACTTATACGATCGTTATTCCCCCGCCGAACGTAACAGGCATGCTGCATCTGGGCCATGCGCTTGATTTTACGCTGCAGGATATTCTGGTCCGTACGAAACGGATGCAGGGGTACGATACGCTATGGCTTCCGGGATCGGACCACGCGGGTATCGCTACACAGACCAAAGTTGAACAGAACCTGCGTGCGGAAGGTTTGTCCCGTCATGATCTGGGCCGCGAGAAGTTCCTGGAGAAAGTCTGGGAATGGAAAGACCTTTACGCGAATACCATCCGGGACCAGTGGGCCAAAATGGGCTTTTCCCTTGATTATTCCCGGGAGCGTTTTACGCTCGATGAAGGTTTGTCCAAAGCCGTGCGTGAAGTATTCGTAAGCCTCTATAACAAAGGGCTCATTTACCGGGGCAAATACATTATTAACTGGGACCCGAAAGCGCAGACGGCCCTGTCTGACATCGAGGTTGAATATAAAGAAGTGCAGGGCAACCTGTACCATCTCGTATACCCGCTCAAGGACGGCAGCGGCTCGATTACCGTCGCTACCACGCGTCCGGAGACGATGCTCGGCGATACAGCCGTAGCCGTTCACCCGGAGGATGACCGTTACAAACATATGATCGGTAAAATGCTCGTGCTTCCGGTTATAGGCCGTGAAATTCCGGTTATTGCAGATGAGTATGTAGAAAAGGATTTCGGAAGCGGTGCGGTTAAAATCACGCCGGCACACGATCCGAATGACTTTGAAGTGGGCAAGCGTCACGATCTGCCGCAAATTCTCGTAATGGACGAATCTGGCACGATGAACAGCAATGCAGGCCCGTACCAGGGACTGGACCGTGCCGATTGCCGCAAGAAGATTGTGGCGGATCTTCAGGAACAGGGGATCCTCGTCCAAATCGAGGAGCACATTCACCAGGTTGGCCACAGTGAGCGCAGCGGCGCCGTCGTGGAGCCTTACTTGTCCACGCAGTGGTTCGTTAAGATGAAGCCGCTCGCCGACCGCGCAATCGAAGCCCAGAAGAACGGCACAGGCGTTAACTTTGTACCGGACCGTTTCGAGAAAATTTACCTGAATTGGATCGAGAATGTGCGTGACTGGTGTATTTCCCGCCAGCTGTGGTGGGGGCACCGCGTTCCTGCGTGGTATTGCTCGGACTGTCAGGAAGTAACCGTAGCTCACGAAGATGCTCACCAATGTTCGCACTGCGGCAGTGAGAATATCCGCCAGGACGAAGATGTCCTGGATACCTGGTTCTCTTCCGCGCTGTGGCCTTTCTCCACCCTGGGCTGGCCTGAGCAGACCGAAGACCTGCAGCGCTTCTATCCGACCAATGTACTCGTCACCGGTTATGACATCATTTATTTCTGGGTAGCACGGATGATTTTCAGCGGCCTTGAATTTACGGATCAGGTTCCTTTCCAGGATGTGCTGATGCACGGTCTGATCCGGGATGCGGATGGACGCAAGATGTCCAAATCGCTCGGCAACGGCGTGGATCCGCTCGAAGTCATTGCGAACTACGGGGCAGATGCCATGCGCTATATGCTCTCCACCTCCAGCACGCCAGGCCAGGATCTGCGCTTCCGCATAGAACGCGTAGAGCAGACCCGCAATTTCGCGAATAAGATTTGGAACGCTTCGCGCTTTGCGCTGATGAATCTGGAAGGCTTCACCGCGGCGGACATCGATCTTAGCGGGGAGCTTGGAACGGCGGATCGCTGGATTCTGCACCGTCTGAACGAAACGTCCCGTGAAGTCACACGTTTGATCGATCTGTATGAATTCGGCGAAACCGGCCGTCTGCTGTACAACTTCATCTGGGATGATCTGTGCGACTGGTACATCGAATTCAGCAAGCTGTCTCTGTACGGTCAGGACGAAGCGGCGAAGAAAACGACTCAGTCCGTACTCGCTTACGTACTCGATCGCACGCAGCGCCTGATTCATCCGTTCATGCCGTTTATCTCCGAAGAAATCTGGCAGCATCTGCCGCACGAAGGAGACACGATCACGCTCGCTGCGTGGCCGACTTATGACGAGAAGTTCGAAGCCGCCGATGCCGTGCGCGAGATGGAACTGCTCATGGACGTGATCCGCGCCGTACGGAATATACGGGCGGAAGTAAATGTTCCGATGAGCAAGAAAGTCGAGCTGCTCGTAAAACCGTCTACTCCTGAAGCGCAGACGATTCTGCTGCGTAACGAAGAATATATCCGCCGTTTCTGCAGCACTTCCGAGCTCGGCATCTCCATGGATCTTGCCTCGCCGGACAAAGCTATGACCGCTGTAGTGACAGGCGCGGAGCTGTTCTTCCCGCTTGCAGGCTTGATCGATATCGGCCAGGAAGTCGCCCGTCTGGAGAAAGAAATCCAGACATTGAACGGCGAAGTCAGCCGGATTGAGAAGAAGCTCTCGAATGAAGGCTTCATCGCCAAAGCACCTGCCAAAGTTATTGAAGAAGAGAAAGCCAAAATGGCCGATTATGCCGAGAAACGGGATAAAGTGCAGGCTCGTTTGGCTGAACTCAAAGAATAGCGCATAACACTTCTATAATCGCGGTGCATGACGTCCCTTAGCGGCGGAGGCACCGCGATTCATATCAACTAAAGGGATGATTAGGATGGAAGAACAAGAAACGGCCATTCCCGCATTCGGGCAGTATAGCGAAGCGGTAAACTGGATTAATGGTTTAATCCCTAACGGAATTAAACCGGGACTTCAGAGGATGGAACTGCTGATGGAGAAACTGAACCATCCTCACCGCAGATTGAAGTTCATTCATGTAGGCGGAACGAACGGTAAAGGCTCCACTTGCGCCTTTTTAACTCAAGTTTTGAGACAATGCGGCTATGATGTCGGGTCGTTTACCTCCCCATATCTGGAGAAGTTTACGAACCGTATACAATATAACGGTCAAGACATAGAAGAAGAGACCCTGCTGAGGCTGGCAAACCGGCTGAAACCGGTAGCAGATGAAATCGCGGCTACGGAGCTCGGTTCCCCGTCGATGTTTGAAATCTGCACGGCGCTCGCTTTGCTGTATTTCGGGACCGTTACATACCCGGACTACGTAGTCCTGGAAGTGGGCCTCGGCGGAAGACTGGACTGTACCAATATAGTAGCTCCGGTCGTATCTGTCATCACGAACATTGGCCATGATCACATGGACATTCTGGGAGACACGCTTGAGAAAGTAGCTATGGAGAAAGCCGGTATTATCAAACCGGGCGTTCCGCTCGTTACGACGGTGGAGCAGCCGGAGATTATCGGGCTTTTCAAGAATGAAGCCAAAAGTAAACGCGCGACAGCCTATGTGCTGGGCGAGCATTTCAGCTATGAGCCGGTATCTGGCGGTCTGGGTGAACAGCGGCTGAATTTTAGCGGGCCGTTCCGCAAAATCGAGAATGTGCCTGTTTCGCTGGACGGGGCCCATCAATTTAAGAATGCGGCTGCCGCGCTCATGACACTCGAAGTGCTGCGGCAGTACAATGCGCTTATTGTCGAAGAAGAAGACTTGTATGCGGCTATGAGCAAGACCGAATGGCCGGGACGCCTTGAAATGGTGTCGGAATCGCCCCGCATTTTGTTGGATGGCGCGCACAATCCCGAAGGGGCGCAGACCCTGGCAGCTGCCCTGGAGGATATTTACACGTATAAGAAACTGCATTTGATGATCGGCATGTTGTCCACCAAGAATCAACCCGGGTATTTCAGGCATATACTACCAATGGTGGATACCCTTATACTTACGGAACCTGATTTTCATAAAAAAGAAAGTGCTTCCCGGCTTGCCCAGCGTGCCCAAGAAACATTACAGGAACTCCATGTAGACCGTGATATTGAAATCGTAGTAGAACCGGATTGGAAGCTGGCGCTTGAACAGTTAAAGCAGCGAACGGGACAGGAAGATTTGGCGGTCGTATCCGGCACGCTCTATATGATCTCCGATGTTCGTTCTTGGCTCTTATACACGACCGACTCTGAAAAAGGATGGTGAGAACGACATTGAATACTCTAGAACACGTACACTTTATCGGCATTGGCGGATACGGCATGAGTGCAATCGCTAAAGTGATGCTCGAAATGGGTTACCAGGTATCCGGCTCCGATCTTGCCCAGCAGGAACTGACCGAGAAGCTCAGAGCCAAGGGAGCCCGTGTGTTTATCGGCCACGAAGCGCAGAACGTAGAAGGCGCAGATCTGGTCGTATACTCCACGGCTTTATCCAAAGATAATGTGGAAATGGTTGCGGCAGGGGAATTGAACATTCCGATCATCCACCGTTCCCAGATGCTTGCAAGGCTCATGAACGAGCGCAAAGGGATTGCCGTTGCGGGTGCGCACGGTAAAACCACCACCTCTTCCATGATCGCACTCGTGATGGAACGCTGCGGAACCGACCCGACCTATATTATCGGCGGCGAAATCATGAACATCGGTTCCAATGCCAAAGCGGGCAAAGGCGACTATGTAGTGGCTGAGGCCGATGAGAGCGACGGCACTTTCCTGCAGTATCATCCGACCCTTGCCATCGTAAACAACATCGAAGCCGATCATCTGGAGAACTATGACGGGAATTTCGAGAATTTGAAGCTTGCCTATGCCCAGTTCCTGAGTCAGGTTCGTGAAGACGGCCGTGCGATTATTTGTCTGGACGATGAATATCTGCGCGCAATGGTGCCGCAAATCCGCAGCAAGACGGTTACTTTTGCAATCGACCGTGAGGCGGATTACATGGCCACGGATATAGAACTTGGCGATCGCAAAGTCGCATTCACCGTGCTGCGGGGAGGCGAGACACTGGGAAGGATGCGCCTGTCGGTACCTGGACGGTTCAATGTCTACAATGCGCTGGCCGCACTGATTGCTTGTATGGAATCGGGGCTGTCCTTCGAGCAGGTAGCCGCTGCCATTGAGGAATTCCGCGGCGCGAAGCGCAGATTCCAGGTGCTCGGCGAGGTGAATGACATTCTTGTCATTGACGACTACGCTCACCACCCGACAGAGATCGAAGCGACGATCAGCGCCGCCAAAGCAACCGGCAAACATCTTATTGCAGTGTTCCAGCCGCAGCGGTATACCCGCACCTTTTACTTATTCGAGCAGTTCAGTCATGCTTTTAAAGAAGCGGACGAAGTGCTTATTACGGATATCTACTCGCCTGCGGGAGAGAAGCAGATCGAAGGAATCACTTCGGAGAAGCTGGTCGAGATGATCCGTAAGAACAGTAATCCGAACGTTACTTACATCCCGACCCGCCATGAAGCGGAGGCTTATCTGACCGAACGCGTCAAGCCGGGGGATCTCGTGATCACGATGGGCGCAGGCGACATCTGGAAAACGGCCGATGGCCTAGCTAAGACGCTGCGTGCCCGTTACGAAGAATAGTCCGGAGATATCCCGGTCTACAAGTTGATTGTATACATCACTCGAAAGCTCTCCTGCATCTTCGGATGAAGGGGAGCTTTTTGTGTTTGCGGGATTCTGGGCGGCAGCGGACCGTAAATCTATCAAACTTGTGCAAAAGATAGGCATAATCTCCTTTTGCGGTTCATAGACTCATAGCAGAACGGTCATAAGGAGAGGAAGAGCATGAATAAAGCGAGAATCACGTACCGGATGGATGATGGGGATGACCGCCCGGAACATAAAGACCATAGATCAGGCAGCAAAATTATACCTCTGACAAGAGAGGAGTTCTCCGTATCCGAAACGCTTTGGAGGGAGGATAATACGGCATCACCGGACGCGGGAGGCGGGCACCGTGGTGCTAAGACCGGTAAACACAGGAGAGAACCTGCGGATGAGTATGAAGGGTTGAATGAATTTACTTCCGACTTTGGATCCTGGCAGAGCCCTTTTGATGAGGAAACAGAACGTATCGCCCGGCTCATTCGCGAATCTAACCCTGCGGATCAAGGAACGCAGGATCATGGGCGGGGAAGAACTCCTACTTCCGTAGAGAAGCCGGGGCTGTCGGGAAATAAAGATCCGGTCTCGATGGGGGAAAGGGATGAATATGCTGCTGGTGACAGAAAGCCGGAATTCGGTACGTACGAATGGGAAATGGAGCAGAACTATAGGGATGGTTCTGAACCTGTCTCTTCACGCCAAGAGGCTTCTCATACGCAAGATAGAATAGAAGGCAGCAGCAGAGGAGCGGCCCCAGATTTTATTTATCCGGTCAAAGAGAAGAAGATCAGGGAAGAGAACACGGAGTTAGCGCCATCTTATCCGCCGGAAGCCGTTGATGAAGATCATGAACCTGATTCATATAGGGGAAATAGACGGGATTTGCAGCTTGAAAAGCATGAGCTTCATAAAGAGGGTCACCGCCGTCCCGTTCCGTACGAAGAAGTTCAAGAACGGGGTCCCGTTTATGAAGATCCGTACAACCGGCTGCACTGGGATGAACCGGGAACTGGGGGAGTACGCTATGCCCGTTCCGGTGACAGAGGAGGGTGGCTGAAGGTGGCGACGTCCGTAGCGGGCGCGCTTGTAACCGGCGCAGCTTTTGGCTATTTTGTGTTATCCATGTTCTCGGGAAACGGTGAGAAGCCGATCTCTATCGACGTGGGCCAGTCTGCGGTCGTAACCTCTCAGCCGGACAGCGGCGTCACCACGCCGACGCAGAAGCCGGAAGACCCCGCAGCCCTTCCCGGCGTCACGGCTCCGGCCGTGGGGGGTGCCGGCACAGCATTGACGCCGGTAGGCGGCAGTTCCGCTGCTGTGTCTATCCCGGCGCGTTCTTACACGGTGCTGCAGCATGGCATCTTCAGCACACCGCAGAGCGCGGAGACGGCACGCTCCGACGCGCGGAGCAAGGGCGCTGCAGCGGTCGCGGAGCCCGGGGCCAAGACGACGGTGTACGTCGGTGTCGCCGGGAGCAAGGAGGACGCCGCCAAGCTGAAGAACGCTCTTGCCGCAAGGAAGGTGGAGGTCTTCGCGAAGCCGCTCGACCTTCCTGCTGTCGGCAAGGTGTTCTGGAAGAGCGGCAGCGCCCAGCCGCTCGCGGATTACCTCGCGCAGGGCGCGAAGCTGGCGGGCATGGCCGGCAGTCTCTCCGCAGCGGAGCTGGCGGAAGCGGCCCCTGGCGCGCTCGATGCGGCGTCGCTGCAGCAGCTGACTGCCGCCCGGAGCACATGGGCGTCACTGCAGCCGGCGGTCGGAGCCGGCATCCCCGACGCGGCCAAGCCGCAGATCGACGCGATGAATGCCGCTCTCGGCCGGGCGGTGGCAAAGCTCGGCGACTATGCGAAAGCGCCGGCTGCCGGCCTTCTTGCGGAGGCGCAGGAGGCGCTGATGCAGTACGTCATCACCGAGAAGCAGCTGATGAAGCTGCTGACTGCATCTTCGGCTTAACGGGGGCCGTTTATCCGCTTAAGAGAGGCTTAAGCGGAATTAAGCAGCAGCGAATTACACAGCGCACAGTGCTGCAGCGGCCAGAACCAAGAAGAGCCGTCAGACTTGCTTCTACATCAAAAAAGCAACGCCTGGTCTGTTTATGTCCAGGCGTTGCTTTTTGCTGTATTCTATGGCTGATTCGCAGCGTATCGGTCCATCATTGCGGCAATTTCCGCTCTGGATATGTAACGGTTCGGTTTGAATTCGGTGTTGGTCACGCCATCAATGATGCCTGATTTTTTAAGCGTAAACACGGCAGGCGCGTACCAGGCGGAAGCCGGCACATCATTGAAAACAAAGCTGCCGCTCGGCGGCGTCTGGGTAGGTACGCCGGTCATTTGCCGAAGCCGCTGAAAAACGGCGGCAACTTCTCCGCGCGTAATCGGCTGGTTCGGACGAACCGTGTGGTCCTCGTATCCGTTCAGCAGCCCGAGACGGACGGCTTTGGACATGACTGTGTAGGACCAATGATTGCTTTTTAAATCGCTGAAGACAGGCACTTCGTTATCAGGACCGTCTGCAGTCAGGCCGTCAAGATGGAAGACTCTGTCCATCACGGTCACGAATTCGGCACGTGTCAACGCGCGGTTGGGTTCGAACAGATTTCCGATTCCCTCCATCCAGCCCTTGTTCTTCATGCGCAGGATAGCGTCTTTAGCCCAGTGAACGGACGTATCTGCAAAAACAGGCGGCTGGAACTCGGCGATGCCGTCCGCAATCGCTTTGGCCATCTTCTGGCGGAAAGCGGAATCTGCAAGCATTGCCGCTTCCTTGGAGTTGCTCAGAAATGCTGTCTCGACCAGCACGCTTGGAATCGTACCCTTCCGGACAACATACACCGCGCTCGGGACTAACCCCTGGTCCTTAAGGCCGGTCTGCTTCAGTACGGAGTTCAGTACTTTTTGCGCGAGCTGCTTGCTGTAAGGTGTGAGTGCTTCCATCTCAGGGCTGGCAGGATAACTTGCCTGCGGATAGGCGCTGTCATAATAGAGCACTTGCGAACCCCCCGGTGATGAGCTTGGATTGGAATTCGCATGCACGGAGACGAGAATATCCGCTTTTTGGGCATTTGTGAATTCAACCCGGTCGGCAAGTGCCAAGTATCGGTCGTCCGATCGCGTCATGACCACTTGGATTCCTTTTTTTCTCAGTTCATCCCGGAGTTTCAGTGAAATATCGAGATTTACCGTCTTTTCTTTCAAACCGTTTACACCGATGGCTCCCGGATCGCTCCCTCCATGGCCGGGGTCTACTACTACTTTGTAGGCCATAGCTTCATAAGGGAAAACGAGCAGTAGCACAAGGGTCAGCCACAGGAGTTTGCTGCTTTTTCCCATCTGAAAATCCCCTCCCGTTTCCAATTGTACAGGAACTTACCAATGCCGTAAGCAAGAAATATGTTACAAATTGTTGTTTTCTTGGATTGAACGTAGTCAGGAGGTTCCGTATAATTATGGGGAAACAAGGGAAGAGAGGGTAATGGATGAAGAAAAATGGCTTCACCCTGATCTTATTTCTGATCATCGGTCTCATTGTCGGCATCATAACGGGGCAGCTGCTGGCTCCTGTCAAGGCCCTGTCATTCCTCACCCAATCGACAAGCATTGTTTGGCAGCCTCGTGCAGACCTCCAGGTGATCAGTTACGACATTAATCTTCAAATCAAGCTGAATTTGTGCAGTATCCTCGGACTGGCTGCTGCCTTTTGGCTGTACCGCAAAGTATAGGCGATAGATTGGTGTTTCTCCGTTAATCGGCTTACAAGGCCGCTTTCGCGCGTCAGGCAGCCTAAGAACATTTTCAGGTTGCATGTATTTACTTGTCACAAATTTCGGGAGGCTTTAGTTCATGGATAACATGCAGACACCAACCAGTACGACCATACCCCGGATCATTTTGGCTTCTTCCTCGCCCCGGCGGCAGGAGCTGTTAAAAGGAATGGGGCTTACGTTTGAAATCGTAGTAAGTGATGTTGACGAAGGTGTCACTCCCGAGCTGACTCCGCCGCAAATTGTAGAGGAACTCGCACTCCGCAAAGCAGAGGCTGTCTCCGGGCGTTTCCAATCCAGTCCACACGACCAGGAGACTGTTGTCATCGGATCGGACACCATAGTGGTACTGGAGGGGCAGGTGCTGGGCAAGCCTGTGGATGAAGAGGATGCTTTCCGGATGCTTTCTTCCCTTCAAGGAAGGACGCATGAGGTGTACAGCGGGGTAGCTTGTCTTCGTGTGAACGGGAGCATACGTGAAGTACGCCATAGAAGAACCAGCGTACAAATGAAACCGATGGATGCGGGCCAAATCCGGCGCTACATCGCCACGGGAGAACCTTCGGATAAAGCGGGTTCGTATGGAATTCAAGGAATTGGCGCTACATTGATAGAAGGAATCGAAGGGGATTATTTCAATGTGGTAGGCTTGCCGGTCTCCCTGCTGAGCGACATGCTCATCCCTTTTGGGATTATGGTCCTATAAAAGCCATGCGAAGTCGTTCCGGCCGTTTTCAAGATCCCCCGCTTCTGGTACAATAAGGAGGACATCAGGAGAAGGAGGTGCTTTTGTCATGAACAGTGAGTTTACGATCGCGGTTCACAGTCTGGTGCTCCTGGCCCATCTGCCGGAACATATGGCTTCTAGTGACGATATCGCCCTTAATGTTTCGACACATTCTGCGCGTATCCGTAAAATTATGGGCTGTTTGCGCAAAGCAGGATATGTCCGGACCAAGGAAGGCTGCGGGGGAGGGTTTATCCTTAACTGCGACCCGGACCTGATTACTCTGGGGGACATTTATACGCTGACTTCCCTGGGGACACTCAAGCCCCATTGGTGCTCAGGCAATGAAGATAACGATTGTGTTATTTCTGCTAATATGCAGAACGTTATGGATGAAATGCTCGATGGAGCTGAACAGAATATGATTCACTATCTCAAAGGCGTTACGATTGGAAGTATGCTTCGCAAGTTAAACCAATCCGAGAAGAACGCAGTGTTATAACCAGTGCCTGCCGTTATTTCTGGAATCTTCTGACTTAACGAGCGGGCACATGCTGTATGCCTGCTCCTGTCAGGCAGAGGCAGTTAGCCTTCCGTATGCAGCTCCCCTAACAAATCCATCTGGTAATTTTGACCAACTCAAACGACCTAACCCCAACTCGAACCTAACCCCAACGAACCTAACCCCAACGAACCTAACCCCAACGAACCTAACCCTAACGAACCTAACCCTAACGAACCTAACCCTAACGAACCTAACCCCAACGAACCAAACCCTAAACTCAAACCTAAACCTTAACTCAAAACCCAAACCCAAACCCAAACCCAAACCCAAACCCAAACCCAAACCCAAACCCAAACCCAAACCCAAACCCAAACCCAAACCCAAACCCAAACCCAAACCCAAACCCAAACCCAAACTCAAACTCAAACCTAAACCCAAACTCAAACCCAAACCCAAACCCAAACCCAAACCCAAACCCAAACCCAAACTCAAACCTAAACCTAAACTCAAACCTACACTCCAGTAATAAGACTGTTCTCACAAAATACCCACACAATAAGCTTACAGAACACAGTTAGCTGCGACTACGCTGCACCAGGCGTAAGGAAATTTCCTTCCAATCGTTATCTTCCAGGCATTGTGCCTATAGACTGGAACCGGCACATTTTTCTCAGTCCCCTCTCCAAAAGCAATCTCACACGGCAAAATGTCCCGTTTCTATAGGCGGCACAGCAATAAGATAGATTCATGCTGCAGACTTTCATGCGGCTTGCTTCGTCATTACATAGAAGCCCCTGCAAGTTTTCTCTCTTCCTTTGGTTCGTTCTTTTTATCAAAAGAATATTTTATGGCCCGGATACATAGAGAATCCCGGCTTAGGGAATATCAGGAATTTTGTAAACTACATACCGGAAGAAGGGAATATATGATATCATCAATTGTCACCTTGCGCGAGATTCCGTCCGAAGAGAGGCCGCGCGAGAGAATGATGCAGGTAGGGGCCTCATCGCTCAGCAGCGCGGAGCTGCTCGCTATTCTGTTGCGTACCGGGACTTACTCCGAATCTTCACTTGGACTGGCCCAGCGGATATTGTCGGAAAGCGGCGGGTTACGCGGGTTAGTTGAGACCAGCAGAGAGGAACTCACCCGGATCAAAGGCATCGGCGATGCCAAGGCGCTGCAGATCATGGCAGGAATTGAGCTCGGCCGCCGAATTTCGCGGACCCGGATGGATGAGACGACGACAGTGCGCTCTCCATTTGATGTTTTTGACTTGCTGAAGGATGAATTGCGATATTTGCAGAAAGAACATTTCGTTTGTTTGTTCCTCAATACCAAGAACCACATCATCGGCAGAGAAACGCTGTCTATCGGCACTCTGAATGCCTCCATTGTACACCCGCGGGAAGTTTTCCGGGCTGCCATCCAGCGCAGCAGCGCCTCTATCGTATGCGTACATAACCATCCCAGCGGGGATCCTACGCCAAGCCCACAGGACATTGAACTCACTCACAGGCTGATCGAAGCAGGCGGAATTATCGGAATTGATGTACTGGATCATGTGGTCATCGGTGACGATCGCTACGTCAGTTTGAAGGAGCAAGGTCATATGTAATATAATAGAGATTATGTTCGAGAAAGACCCCTAATTTCGACAATGAATACGAAAACTATGACGAAAACAATAAACCGTCGGTATTTTGCTGCCTGTTGAGCAGCTAATCAGAGAGAAGATGGATTTTGGGAAGGAGCCGTTTTATTATGTTCGGAGGCTTTACAAAGGATTTAGGTATCGATTTGGGTACTGCCAATACATTGGTATATTTAAAAGGAAAAGGTATCATTGTGAGGGAACCGTCGGTCGTTGCGATTCGTACGGATACCAAAACTATTGAGGCTGTCGGCGACAATGCCAAGAAAATGATCGGCCGGACTCCGGGCAACATCCGTGCGATTCGTCCGATGAAAGATGGCGTTATTGCCGATTTTGAAACAACCGCAACAATGATCCGTTATTTCTTGCGCCAGGCGCAGAAAGACCGCTTTATGTTCCAAAGACATCCTAACGTGATGGTTTGCGTACCGTCCGGCATTACCGCAGTAGAAAAGCGCGCGGTAGAAGATGCTACGAAGCAGGCAGGCGCACGCGATGCCTATACCATCGAGGAACCTTTTGCTGCGGCTATTGGCGCAGATTTGCCGGTTTGGGAGCCGACCGGAAGCATGGTTGTGGATATCGGCGGCGGTACGACCGAAGTGGCCGTAATTTCCCTCGGCGGTATCGTAACGAGCCGTTCTATCCGGATCGCCGGTGATGAAATGGACGAAGCGATTACCCAGTACATCAAGCGCACGTATAACCTGATGATCGGTGAGCGGACTGCAGAGACGCTCAAAATGGAAGTAGGTTCCGCGCTGCCGATGGAGCAGCCTGAATTCCTTGAAATTCGCGGCCGTGACCTCGTTACAGGCCTGCCCAAGACAATTTCCGTCACTTCAGACGAAATTACAGATGCTTTGACAGACACCGTCAACGCCATTATTGACGCGGTCAAAGTAACTTTGGAGAAATGTCCGCCGGAGCTTGCCGCAGACATCATGGACCGCGGCATTGTGCTGACAGGCGGGGGCGCTCTGCTGCGTAATATGGATAAGCTCCTTGCAGGCGAAACGGGAATGCCTGTCATTGTGGCCGATAACCCTCTGGATTGTGTAGCCATCGGTACGGGTCGTGCACTCGACCATATTCATCTGTTCAAAGGCGCAAGATCTGGCGCCAAGTACAGACGTTAGTCTAATCGCGACGACGTGAGAAGGTGCTGAATTGTTAAAATTCATGGGGAACAAAAGACTGATCGTGCTAATGCTGGGACTCATCTGTTTTTTTATTCTGATGGGTCTTACGCTTAGCGGTCGGACTAGTTTTTACTGGCCGGAGAAATTTTTGAAAGACTCGATCGCTTGGACACAAAGCCTGTTCTACCGACCGGCTGCCAGTGTCTCAGGCTTCTTCGAAGACGTGAGCAAACTTAAGACCATTCATGAGGAGAATCAGATCCTTAAGAAGCGGCTTACCGATTACGCACTGGCTACCCAGCAGCTGAATTCGCTGGAAGACCAGAATAAGCGATATAAAGAAGCTTTGGAATTTACAGAGCGGCAGAAACAGGTATCGAACTACCGGTACCGCATTGCGGATGTGATAGCTGCAAGTCCCGATCCTTATAACGGGACGATTACCGTTAATCTGGGTGAGAAAGACGGGATCAAACCGAATATGGCCGTTATGAACGTGGACGGTATGCTCGGCAGGGTTCTGACCGTTACCGAGTTTACCTCTAACGTACAGCTTCTTACCGATCTTAGCGATACGCAAGCGAACAAATCCAAAGCAATTTCCGCTACGGTTAAAGGAAAAGAGTATAAATCTGGTCAGAACCAGGGCTCCTATGGAATGATTCAATCCTTCGATAAGGAGAAAGGCCTCTTGATCATGAATCAGGTAGATGTCAATGACAGGCTTGAAATTGGGGATACCGTAATCACATCGGGCCTGGGCAAAGTATTCCCGAGCGGAATTCCTGTCGGAACGGTTGTTTCCCGTGAACCCGGAGACTTCGGCATTACGCACAAAGTCGCTGTGAAGCCTTTCGCCGATTTCCGGCACATCTATGAAGTGTTCATTGTTGAAGTGCCCGAGGTGAAATGATCATGATTCGTAACTCGCTCTGGCTTATTTTAATGGGACTGCTTATTCTGGAAGGGTCTCTTATTCATTGGCTTATCCCTCAGAACTGGCAGGATATCGTTCAGATTTCTTCTAATTTTATGCTTATTATTATTTTGTACATCGGACTTTATTTAAACCGGCATTCGGCCCTGCTCTATGGTCTAGCCTTCGGTATGCTTCATGATTTTGTTTATTACGGACATATTCTCGGCGTGTATTCTTTCGGCTTCGGCTTGATTGGCTATATTGCCGGAATGATGCCCCGGAGGCAAAGCGGCCTGATCCTGTCTACCTTATTGATGATGGGGATCGGGGTGCTGCTGTTCGAACTGACCAAGTATGGGGTATATCGCTTATTTGATGTTATGAACATGGACTTTGAATTTGCATTTACCCATATTATGCTGCCGAGCGTGTTATTCAATATGCTTTTTGCTCTTGCGGTGTATATTCCGATGCGGAAGCTGATGGAAGCCCTGCAGGGTCAGAAGGTTCAGGCGGATTAATAAATTTGCCTGTGGAATGCGCCCCGGCAGGAGAACACAGCCTGCAAGCCGAATTGTATGGGGTGGGAGGTAGGAACGTTTATGACGGCTGGCAAACATCATGTGATTATTAAGGGAGTCAAAGACGGCCTAAACTTTCTTCTCGATGATTCTTGCGAGCTGGCGGCTGTTCTGGATGAATTGCGGCATAAGCTGGAAAGCACCCATGACCGCATATTGACCGGCCCCATCGTGCATGTCCATGTAAGACTAGGCAGGCGCATTGTCAGCGATGAAGAAAAAGAGGAAATCCGGGCTATCATCGGACAGAAGGGCAATCTTCTTATACAATCGATTGAATCCGATGAACCGGAGCCGCTTGCCGGAACCGCAGCGCCGATCACCGTCCT
Source organism: Paenibacillus lutrae (assembly GCF_009757775.1). Classification (GTDB taxonomy): domain Bacteria; phylum Bacillota; class Bacilli; order Paenibacillales; family NBRC-103111; genus Paenibacillus_F; species Paenibacillus_F lutrae. Next base: position 661,852 of record NZ_RHLK01000003.1, on the reverse strand, counting down.
TAAAGGTATGATCCGGTCTGGACAGACTTTGCAGCACGATGGGAATCTTCTTTATCTGGGAGATGTGAATCCTGGGGGTACTATCCTGTGTACCGGCAGTATTTACATAATGGGCTCACTCAGAGGTATGGCCCATGCCGGGTTGGATGGAGATGATACAGCGATTATCGCGGCTTCTCATATGCGTCCGACTCAGCTGCGTATTGCGAGTGTAATTAGCCGACCTCCGGATGAATGGGGGTTCCAGGAAGCTTTCATGGAATATGCCTGCATCAAAGACGGTCATATGGAAATCGACAAATTGAATGGAATGCACCGCCTGGTGCTTGCATAGAACAAAGACGGACCGCATAAGCGGCCGTCTTGTACGCAATAATCGTATCGCTGAGGAGTGAATACCATGGGAGAGGCAATCGTCATTACTTCCGGAAAAGGCGGCGTCGGCAAAACGACCACGTCGGCTAATGTAGGGACCGCACTCGCTCTGCAGGGCAAGAAAGTATGTATGGTCGACACGGATATCGGGCTGCGCAACCTGGACGTTGTCATGGGACTGGAGAACCGCATTATCTATGATCTGGTGGATGTCGTTGAGGGACGCTGCAGGCTGCCCCAAGCACTGATCAAGGACAAGCGTTTCGAAGAATTATATCTGCTCCCTGCTGCGCAGACCAAAGACAAGCATGCGGTTTCCCCGGAGAGCGTAAAGGATATCATACTTGAGCTTAAGAAAGATTTTGATTTTGTAATTATCGACTGCCCTGCCGGAATCGAGCAGGGTTTCCGCAATGCCGTTGCCGGTGCGGATAAGGCGATTGTCGTGACCACGCCGGAGAATGCGGCCGTCCGCGATGCGGACCGTATTATCGGACTGCTCGAGAATGAGAAGATTCATGCTCCTAAGCTTATCATCAACCGCATTCGTCACAACATGGTCAAGAAGGGCGAAATGCTGGATATCGATGAAATTTGCTCGGTACTCGCGATCGACCTGCTCGGGATCGTACCGGATGACGAGCATGTAATCAAAGCTGCTAACGCCGGCGAACCGACCGTTATGAATCCGACTTCACGCGCTGCAATTGCTTACCGCAATGTGGCCCGCCGTATACTAGGGGAATCGGTACCGTTAATGCCGCTTGAGCAGAAACCCGGTATGTTCACCAAATTAAAACAGTTTTTTAAATTAGGATGATCGCCCCATGCTTGCAAAATTAAAAAAGTTGGACTACACCATCATTCTTATTTTGCTGGTTTTTATGGTTATAAGTTCTCTACTTGTACACAGCGCTGATGTAAGTGATCCTTTGATCAATATTCCTCTGAACAAACAGATTATCATCTATGTGATGGCCTTAATTGCTTTGGTGGCCAGCAGTTTTTTTGATTACCGGATTCTGGTCCGGTTTTCCCTTTACCCGTATTTGATTACGATAGTGCTGCTTATCTATGTGTGGAGAAAAAAAGAAGAGATTAACGGTTCCAGCGGCTGGATTAAAATCACAGAGGACTTTTCCTTTCAACCTGCGGAATTGATGAAGCTGGTCCTGATCATTGCTCTTGCAGCCTGGCTGCACAAGAAGCAGGGGGAGGATCTCCTGTTAATAAGAGACGTTATACCGATGGGTCTCATTACCTTACTTCCTTTCGGCCTTGTATTTGTACAACCGGATTTAGGAAATGCTGTTATATTATTCGGTATTCTTATCGGGATGTATTGGATCGGGAATATGAAATACTCCCACGCGCTTTTCGCGCTTGTCGTCATCGGAGGCGCCTTTATTGTTGGGATTTATTTTTATTCTATGTACCCTTGGTTGTTTAAGCATTATCTTGGCGAATATGTAGGCTTCAAAGAACATTGGTTTAGCCGAGTAGATACTTTTCTATTCCCCGAAAGAGCTTCCTATAATGAACGTTATCAGGTAGAGAATTCACTCCGGGCGATCGGCTCGGGAGGACTTGGCGGAGAAGGATACCTGAGTGGAAGCTCGATTCATTCCAATTTTATCCCTTATGCGTATTCGGATGCGATTTTCGTAGTGGTTGGCGAAGAGTTTGGCTTCCGCGGCGCAGCTGTCATGCTCATGCTGTACTTCTTCCTGATCTACCGCATGATTCTGATCGCTATCCAAAGCAGGAACAGAAGCGGATCTTATATCATTGTCGGTGTCGTAGCGATGTACGTTTTCCAGATCTTCGAGAATGTCGGAATGCTGATCGGTTTGATGCCGCTGACAGGCATTACGCTTCCGTTCGTCAGTTACGGGGGAACATCCCTGCTAATTAATATGCTTTGTATCGGGATGGTCTTGAGCGTTAAGATATACGATGAAGAAGGAATTAAAGAGTAGACGAAACGAGTCCGCCAGGGCTCGTTTTTTTTGCGTTCTTTTTCTATTCGAGAACAAAGTGTTCTCTTCTCATAATCTATACTAGCCGCTCATATGCTGTAGTAAACAAGCCCCGCCTCACAGGAGGTCAAGCCATTGGACAATAAGGATAAGGTTCGCCAGCGGAGATTAGACAAGATTAGGAAATTACAGGAATCTACGGCCAATCAAGAAAGGTTGACCAACAAGCCGGTAGAATTGCCGTCGGCTTACACAGATTTACAGCCTGCAAGCCCGAATTCGGTCAGACATGAATCTGCTTATGATCCGAGGTGGGATGATCCCGAATTCGTGTGGAAGCAGAAAATGGAAAGGGAGCTTCGCCAACCGGTTGTCTATCCTCCTCAGTATACCGGTTCGGGGTCCAGACCGCCTCATAATGAGGATGACCGTATGCGTGTACCGTTTGGCGTCCGTTTTCTGCGGCAGCTAATGGCTAGTGCGGCTTTGTTCGGATTGGTGTGGGGGATGTTTCAGCTTCAGCATCCTCTCTTGGAACGCGGTAAAGGATTGGTCACGGCCGCTTTGACGGAACCGATGGATTTTCAGAGGCTATCCGCCTGGTACAGTGAAATGTTCGACGGAGCGCCATCATTTATCCCTGCCTTTCATTCGGAGGATGATAATCCTGCTATAAAAGCGAGTAGCAGCAAAAGGTCGCTTTTTGCTCCTGTACAAGGAACAATAAAGCTTCCTTACTCAGACCAGCACCAAGCTTTGGTGGTCACAGCGGACCCGGGCACCCCGGTTAATGCACTGGATGCGGGACAGATTATTTTTGCCGGCTCCCGAGAGGACACCGGTTATACAGTCATCATCCGGCATCCGGGGGGACTGCAGTCGGAATACGGGCAGATCGAGCAGTCCCGTGTAGAAGTAAACGACTGGATCAAGGGAGGGGAAACCATCGGTCAAGTATCACGGGATGCGAAGAGCGGCAAGGGATTTCTTTACTTCGCCATCCAGAAGAATAACGGGTATGTGAACCCGGCAGATGTGATCTCCATTGAGTAAGTGGCTGCAGGTGCGTTTCCGCTTTCACCCGCTCTTTACGATCGTGATGCTGCTATCGCTTGCAACGGGACACTTCCTGGAATCGGCCACTTTGTTTGGTATTGTGTTCCTGCATGAGCTTGGCCATTATGGGGCTGCCGCCGCTTTTGGCTGGCGTGTCCGGGAAATAAGGCTGCTGCCTTTCGGCGGGGTCTTAATAGTCGATGAACTGGCTTCGGTCCCCTCCCGTGAGGAAATGATCGTGGCGCTGGCTGGTCCTTTACAGCATATCTGGTTAATCGCCTTGGGACTGCTTTGTCAATCACTCGCCGTAGGAGACCCTGAATGGTGGCAATATTTTATAGAAGTGAATGTGATGATCGGACTCTTTAACCTGCTGCCGATTCTTCCGCTTGATGGCGGCAAACTGCTGCAGGGCGTAATAGGGGAATGGATCCCTTATCAGAGGACAATCGTTTATGCAGCCTGGACGAGCATGGTGCTGAGTCTGCTGGTTACGGTCTGGGCGGTGTGGCCATCCGGGTCGGGTCACATTGAAATGAACTTACTTATGATCGGCTTGTTTCTTTTCTACCAGAACTGGGTTCACCGTAAGCAGTTGCCTTATCATTTTCTAAGGTTTTTGATGAATCGGGAGAAGGTATCCGAGCGGCTTGCCTTCATGGGAACTCATGCCAGACCGATTGTCGTATCCGGGCAGCGGGGCATTGGTGAAGTGGTAAAGCTTTTTATGCGGGAAAAGTACCACCTGATCTATATAGTAGGAAAACAGGGGCGTATTCAAGGCACTCTTCCTGAACAGAAGCTCGTCGATTCCTATTTGCTGGATAAAAACCGTTCCAGTACGGTTTCAGATCTTCTGACTTAACGAAACAGGCCAGTCCCGTACCGGATTTTTCCGAAATAATCCTGCTTTGAATGACCATGTTCCACCGCTAATTTACCGCTTTAACCCAGTAAAGTGCGAAACTCACCTCCTTCATGTACAATAATGATGGGGTGAAACATCATGAAACAATTGATTGTGAGCTGCGAATCGTCAACGATTCAAGCTGCGCTGCTCGAAGGACGCAAACTCGTAGAATACGACGCTCAGCACCCGATCGACACACAGCGTGCCGGGAGTATTTACCTGGGCCGGGTCGTTAACGTGCTGCCTGGAATGCAGGCCGCATTTGTGGATATCGGATTAACGAAGAATGCTTTTCTCTACATAGATGATGTACTGCCGGTTCATATACAGAAACAGCCCAAGACCAAGCCGCCAATCGGAGATCTTCTGACACCGGGTCAAAAGGTGCTCGTTCAGGTCGTTAAAGATCCGGAAGGCAGCAAAGGCGCCCGGATCACGACCCATTTCTCCATTCCGGGCCGCTGGCTGGTCTACATGCCGGGGGCCGGGTACACGGCCGTCTCGCGCAAAATCGAAGCGGACGAAGAGAAGGCCCGGCTGAAAGCCGCGGCCGACAGCCTGCGCAGCGGCGAAGAAGGGCTCATTCTTCGCACCGTCTCCGAAGGGCGCAGCGAAGAAGAGCTGCGCCGGGACCTGCTCGATCTGCGCGAAATCTGGGCGCTGGTCGAGCAGAGGGCCGCTTCCGCCGCAGCGCCGTCGTGCGTCTACCAGGATCTCGAGCTGCTGCCGCGTCTGGCGCGCGATGTCATCACCGATGATGTGCTCGAGATCCGGGTGAACGATGCGGCCGTCTGCGACGGGCTCCGCGGGCTGCTGAAGCAGCGCAGCCCCGAGCTTGCGGCGCGCGTCCAGCTGGACGACGGCGCCGAGCCGCTGTTCGAGCGCTTCGGCATTACCGAAGAGCTCGCGCGTTCTATGCGCCGCAAGGTTTGGCTGCCGAGCGGCGGGTATCTCGTCATCGATCCGACGGAGGCGCTGACGGTGATCGATGTGAACACGGGGCGGTATACAGGGACCTCGTCCCTGGAGCAGACCGTGTTCCGCACGAACCTGGAAGCAGCCGCTGAGATTCCGCGGCTGCTCAGGCTCCGCAATCTGCGCGGCATTATCATTGTCGATTTCATCGACATGGAGCTGCCTTCGCACCGTGAGCGGGTGCTGGAAACGATGACGGAAGCGGTCAAGAAGGACCGCTCCAAGACCGTTCTGCTTGGCTGGACCAAGCTGGGCCTTCTGGAAATCACGCGCAAGCGCAAATAGCTCGTCCGAAGCACAAGTGGGGCAGCAGCAAGCTTTCGCGCTTGCCGCTGTTTTTGACAGATTGTTTGCTGCATTCATCTGATTCTATAATAGACAGTTGGACAAGAAAACTCTGCCTGCGGGAAGGGTTTTTTTGCGGTCTGTGTTTGGGTGAAATAGGGCAGACTGATACAGCCTATCTGAAAAAATGTCATTCTCAGAAGAAGAGAAGAACGATGACATAAGGAAAGAAGAGAGAATGAATGAATCGTAAACTAATCATCCTGCTCGGGATGATCTTGGCTGCCGGGATCAGTCAAGGCATGATCCTGCCGCTGCTTTCCCTGCTGCTCGAACAGCAGGGTGTATCGGCTCTGGCAAACAACATGCAGGCCGCTGTTTTATATATCGGGGCCATTTCGGTCGTTTTTGCAGGAGAACGCCTTATCGGCAAATACGGCTACAAGCCGCTGATCGTTGCAGGTTTTATTATGGTCGCAGGAAGTACGCTTACGTTCACGCTGGGGTACATGCCGGTGCTGTGGCTGCTGCTTCGGTTTTTGATCGGAGCGGGAGACAGCTTAATTCACTATTCTACCCAAACCTGGATGACTGCGATCAGTCCGCCCGACAAGCGGGGGCGTTATTTGTCCTGGTACGGTTTAATGTACGGAGCGGGCTTTGCGATCGGTCCTTTGTTTATTAACCTTCTCGAATGGGGTCAGTGGGTTCCGTTTGCGGTCACCGGTGTGCTGCTTGCTCTAATCGGCTCCACGCTTATTTTTGTGGCTAACGAGAGACCTCCGGTCCGGGACCGCAAAGGTGCGCATGCCGTGAAGTATCCGGCTGTTTACATGATGATTTGGCTCCCGCTTCTGGGTCCTATGCTGTATGGTATGATGGAAGCCGCGCTCAATGTGAGCTTTCCGATTTATGCGGCGGACAAAGGCATTTCTGTCGGTTGGATTTCCATTATTCTGCCGTGCTTTGTGGCCGGGAGTCTGTTGTTTAATGTGCCGATCGGTATGTTGAGTGATAAAATCGGCCCCAAAAATATTATGATGGTCTGCTCCATCCTAGGCGGGTTTACTTTTATCGCGATCCCGTATTTTGCCGTCAATGAAATATCGCTGCTGATTTTTATCGCTTGCGCGGGAATTTTTGTCGGATCGTTCTTCTCGCTGGGCTTGGCCTATATTGCGGGGGTCTTGCCGCTGACTCTGCTGCCTGCGGGCAACGTACTGGCTTCGCTTCATTTTGACGGCGGCAGTCTGGCCGGACCGGCTCTGAGCGGCCTGTTGATGGAATTCGTATCGGGGGACGCTTTGTTCCTTCTGTTAGGCGGGAGTCTGCTGCTGTTTGCAGTGGCGAGCTTCTTCTACCGGCGGCCCGGGCAAAATGATCTTGGAACAAATAAATAATAACCGTTGCAATTGGATATGCCTTTTGCTATAATATTTTGAGTGCGTTGCTTAGGCATGCGCTGTAACCGCACGGATCGGGTTTTACTAAGCACGCGCAGAGGTTCTGCCGCTGCCGCGTCACCTGGATATTGGCGAGTCTGAGACATGAGGAGGTGCAACGAAATGTACGCAATTATTGAAACAGGCGGCAAGCAATACAAAGTACAACAAGGCGATGTTCTTTACATCGAGAAGTTGGAAGCTGGTGCTGGCGATGTGGTTAAATTTGACCGTGTTCTGGCTGTTTCCGGCGACAAAGGTCTCGTTCTGGGATCCCCAGTCGTGGAAGGTGCTACAGTTTCTGGTAAAGTTGAGAAACAAGGCAAAGGACGCAAAATCATCGTTTACAAGTACAAAGCGAAGAAGAACTACCGTCGTAAGCAAGGTCATCGTCAACCGTATACGAAAGTCGTAATCGAGAATATCGAAGCTTAAGAGGCCGACAAGATGATCCACGTTACGATTTGTAGACGGTCTCAAGAAGACCAAGCCATTGAAGCTTACCAAGTCGAAGGACATGCGGAATTCGACGTTCCCGGCAAAGACCTCGTCTGCGCCGCGGTATCGGCCATTACGGTCGGGACGGTCAACTCGGTGGAGTCGTTAACTGGTGTTGTTGCAGGGACGGAGATGGAGAAGGGCTGGCTTGATGTTATCCTGCCTCTTGATCTTAAGCCCGAATCAATGGCACAGGTGCAGCTGATTCTGGAATCGATGATCGTGATGCTTCAGACTATCGCAGTTAATTACAGTGAATATATAGCCATTCATACAACCTATAATGAAGGAGGTTGACATCTATGTTGAATTTGGATCTTCAGCTGTTCGCATCCAAGAAGGGTGTAGGTTCCACAAAGAACGGTCGTGACAGTATCGCAAAACGCCTTGGCGTTAAGCGTGCAGACGGTCAAACAGTTACTGCAGGCAGCATTCTCGTACGCCAACGCGGAACGAAAATTCACCCAGGTAACAATGTCGGCATCGGTTCCGATGACACATTGTTTGCTAAAGTGGAAGGCGTTGTGAAGTTCGAGCGTTGGGGACGTGATCGTAAGAAAGTTAGCGTATACCCACACGAAGTTGCTCCTGTAGCAGCTACTGTAGAAGCGTAAGAATAGATTCATGCATGAACAGCCCTGGCGACGTAATGTTTGCTGGGGCTTTCTTGCTTTTATCGGGCTCTTCAGATACATATGCGACTGTTTAGTCCGCTGCGCCGGATGAGTTTTGCAGCCGGAGATGGTATAATGTGCTAACGGAATGTTAGAAACGGAGCGTATGCGTAAATGAAGAACGGTACGTGGATGCTGGCGGGTCTAGGCCTGCTTGGATTGACAGTGCTGGCTGTTGTGCCGATGGGGGCCCTATACCGGCTTGCTCTGGCGGTAATGATAGCGGTATGCGGGATGGCGGTATGGACTTTACAGAAGCGCATGGCGGAGCTCGCAGCAGAGGAGAAGCGTCAACAGGAGAATCTGCTTGCCCAGCAAAAGATGCTTCATATGATTAATCATCTCCGTCACGATTGGATGAATGATATTCAGGTGTTGCTTGGGTACATCCAGTTGAAGAAATACGATCATCTCCACGCTGTCATGTCCAATATCATGGGGAAACTGCAGGATGAGAGTCACTTGGCCAAGCTGGGTGACCCGGCCCTGATCGTGTTCTTGCTCTCATGCAGGACAGGCGCCAAGCATATGCAGCTCGAAGTCGAACTTGAGAAGGAAGTGAATCTCAGGCAGCTCAACCTTAATAGTGAGGCTGTCTGCAGACTCATTCCCGAATTAATTGAAGGTTTCAAACAAGCTTCCGCAGGGGAAAATGAAGAAGGCAGTGTTCTGAATATGCAGATTGTTTCTGAAGAGGATTCACTGCTGCTCGATTTTGTTTATCAGGGAGTTTACGCCCGCCAAGAACTTCAAGCAGCACTGGAGCATGTTGTCCGCTCCGGAGCAGGCAGGTCGGTCAGCGCGGTTGTGGAACAGAGTGACTATCAGGAACAGGAGGCGGCCTTCGCCCTGCGGCTGCCTTACCAGACATCAGTTGAGGTGTGATGCACATGTTTGTAGATAAAGCGAAAATTTATGTCAAAGGCGGCGACGGCGGCGACGGATTGGTTGCGTTCAGGCGTGAGAAGTATGTACCTGAAGGCGGTCCCGGCGGCGGTGACGGCGGAGATGGCGGCGACGTTATTTTCCGGGTCGATGAAGGTCTCCGTACCCTCGTTGATTTCCGTTATCAGAAGCACTTTAAAGCCAAACGCGGCGAAAAAGGCCGCAATAAATGCCAGCATGGCGCTAATGCGGACGACATGGTTGTCCGTGTGCCTCCAGGCACGCTTGTAGTTAATGACGATACACAAGAAATCATAGCGGATTTGACCCGTCACGGACAGGAAGTTGTCGTAGCCAAAGGCGGCCGCGGCGGCCGTGGCAACATGCGCTTCGCTACAGCGAAGAACACAGCTCCTGAAATCGCCGAGAACGGCGAAGAAGGACAAGAACGCTGGGTTGTTCTCGAGCTGAAAGTGATGGCGGATGTTGGTCTGGTGGGCTTCCCGAGCGTGGGTAAATCGACCCTGCTGTCTGTCGTATCCGCTGCTACGCCTAAGATCGGAGCGTATCATTTCACAACGATTACTCCGAATCTGGGTGTAGTTGATCTGGGTGAAGGCCGGAACTTCGTGATGGCCGATTTACCCGGTTTGATCGAAGGCGCCAGCCAAGGCATAGGTCTCGGACACGAGTTTCTGCGCCACGTCGAGCGGACGCGCATTATCGTGCACGTGGTAGATATGGCGGGAATCGAAGGCCGTGATCCATATGACGACTGGATGAAAATCAATGAAGAAATTAAACTCTATAATGCGAAGCTGGAAGATCGTCCACAAGTTATCGTTGCTAACAAAATGGATATCCCGGAAGCGGAGGAGAATTTGGCAGCATTCCGCGACAAGCTTGCTAAAGACGGTAAGACGGTCGAAATCTTCCCGCTGTCCGCTGTGACGCGAGAGGGTATTAAGCCTCTTCTGTACCGCGTTGCGGATATGCTCGATGCTATTCCGGACGCTCCGCTTATTGAGGAAGTCGAGCAGGTCGAAGAGCGCAAGGTGTATCGTCTGGAGAAGAAGAAGTCGGAGTTCGAGAACGACTTTGTAATCCGGCGTGAGAATGACGTTTTTGTCGTAGAGAGTCCAAGTATCGAGAAATTGATGAAGCGGACGAATTTTACGACCGAAGAAAGCGTGATGCGTTTTGCACGTATTCTCCGGAATATGGGGATCGACAAGGCGCTCCGTGACAAGGGCGCTGTTGACGGCCAGACGATCCGGTTGAACGATTATGAATTTGAGTTTGTCGAAAAATCTTAAAATACAAGAAGATCCCCTGTCCCAGGAGTAAGCGGACAGAGGATCTTTTTTTTGCTTGCGAGCATATCGGGGTGGCCGTAAATGCCCTTAGGGGCTATTTATATACGCTTCTGAGCCGTTTTAAAGCGTTCTTTGCATTGGGATAACGGAAGGGAAGGTCGAAGCGGCTCGTTTGTTTCAGCACGCTTTTACGGTGAGAGAAAGCATCGAAGCTCCCTTTGCCGTGGTATCCGCCCATTCCGCTTTCACCCACACCGCCGAAAGGCAGATAAGGGCTCGCAATATGCATAATCGTGTCGTTGATGCAGCCCCCGCCGAATGAAACGGAATCAATGACACGCCGCTGCACATTCTTCGATTCGGAGAACACATACAGGGCCAGCGGCTTGGGCCGCGCATTGATCTCCCGGATGGCTTCGCCCAGATCCCCGTATGAAAGGATGGGCAGAATGGGGCCGAAGATTTCCTCCTGCATGACAGGTTCGTCCCAATTTACGGCGTCCAGGAAGGCAGGCGCGATCCGGTGGGCGCTCTCGTCCGTTTGTCCGCCATAGATAAGGTGCCCGGACTTCATAAGCCCCAGGAGACGGTTGAAGTGCTTCTCGTTAATGATCTTCGCATAGCCGCTGTCCGCTGCCAGCGGGTCTTTGAAAAAGTCGGCAACGAACACTTTCATTTGCTCGACCAGCTGTTCCTTTACACTTTCGTGTACATATAAGTAGTCCGGCGCGATACAGGTCTGGCCTGCGTTGAGGAACTTGCCCCAGACGATTCGTTTGGCCGCATGCTTCAGATTCGCATCCTCATGAACGATACAAGGGCTTTTGCCGCCGAGTTCAAGAGTAACGGGAGTCAGATGCTTAGCGGCGGCTTCCATCACCATGCGCCCGACATTCACACTGCCGGTAAAGAAGATTTTATCAAAATCAACGGCAAGCAGTTCGTTGCTAGTCTCGACTCCGCCCTCTACGACAGCAATATAGTGGTCGTCGAAAGTCGCCGACAATAGGCGGGCAAGAAGCGCGGAAGTATGCGGCGCCAGCTCGGAAGGTTTCAAGATGGCGCAGTTTCCTGCTGATATCGCTCCGATCAGCGGTGCCAGTGCCAGCTGAAACGGATAGTTCCACGGTGCAATAATAAGTGTGACGCCATAAGGCTCGGCATAAATACGGCTTTTGGAACCGAAGTGCGTAATCGGTGTGCGGACACGCTGGGGTTTGCTCCAGCGGCGGAGATTTTTGCTGACATGATTAATTTCTTCTAATAGAATCCCGATTTCGGTTGCATAAGCTTCAAAATCGGATTTGCCCAAATCTTGCCTCAGCGCCTCAATAATAGAGTCTTCGCTGCGCTTGATCATGTCTTTCAGCTTACTGAGCTGATCCAGGCGGTATTGAAGCGGCTTGGTGGCGCCCGTTTCGAAGAAGAGACGCTGTCTGCCATGGAGAGTTGAAACGCTTAACAAATGAATCCCTTCCTTTCAGGAATAACAGGCATGGCATAGATGTATTCGCTTCTATATAAGATACGTCTGTAAAAGGACTAGACAAGATTGGGATCAAGCAGCGGAGTCCAGCTTACTGAGGGGTCTCCGTTCTTGTCCCTTGTTGAAGTTCCGACCCAGGGGTGAGGGGTATCCCCATGAACTAAATAATGGTCGAGCGCAAAATGGAAAATAAAAGGGAGTTTGCGGTTCATGATTTCATGGCGCGGAATCCAATGAAGATCTCCTTCGGTCGTCGTAATCCGCGGATTCCTATCGGTCTGTCCGATATAAATAAACTGCTGCCGGATCTCTTGCTCTTTTAACCGCATCAGAATGTACTGTAAGCGCAAACCGGATATCTCATGCTCCGCAATACCGGTTTCTTCTTCGATTTCCCGCAGGCACGCTGCACGGGGCAGGGCCATTTCGCAGGCCTCCAGATGTCCGCCCACCGCAGCCCACATACCCGGGGAGAGCGTGCGGTTCATGGATCTTTTCATCATAAGCAGGTCCCCGTGGGAATTGAAAAGCAGCGCGGCCGATATCAATCTCAGAGTAATCATCTTCGCGTACGCCTCCCTTGCTGAATTTAGCTTACCATACGGTTGAAAAGGTGCGCAAACGGCTGGGTGGAGCCGATATGCGCCATGCTGTTCCATGAAAATCCATTCTCGCGCCCAACGCATTATGAATATCTTTCACAACTTGTTACCCGGTACGGGTGATTTTCCTATTGCCGAATTTTGACGACTTGAAGTATAATGTCCTCTATAGAAGAACAAACGTCTTTCTGGAAAGGACGGACTTTCTGTGGAGCCTAAACAGACATATATTAGCGAGTCCGGCTTTTATCTCGTCAACGAGCAGATTTTACCGGAAGGCATTCTCAAAACCGTACAGGCTAAAGAATTGCTGGCCCGGGGAGAAGTAAGGACCATTCACGAAGCGGTCGAACAAGTAGGGCTGAGCCGGAGTGCTTTCTATAAGTACAAAGATGGCGTCTTTCCTCTTAATAAGCTCGATAAGGAACGGATTGTGACGATCTCGATGGATTTGGAACACCGTTCAGGCATTTTGTCGAAAGTACTCGGTCTGATTGCGGGGCAGGAAGGCAACGTGCTGACGATCAATCAGAGTATTCCGCTTCAGGGTATGGCTAACGTAGTGATCTCAGTCGAGACTTCGCTAATGGGCGATAAAGCCAAAGAACTGCTTACACTGATTGAATCGCAGGACGGGGTCAAAAGAGCCGCTGTTATCGGGCAAGGAAGTTCAATGTAACCAACGGAATGTTAAAAAATCAGACGGCATACAGGAGGCAGGATACAGGATGAAACCGATTAAAATAGGATTATTAGGACTAGGAACGGTAGGTACGGGTGTAGTTAGAATTGTCGAAGGGCACAGCGAGGATTTGGAAAGACAGACAGGCTCTTCGATTATCGTAGAAAAAGTACTGGTTCAGGATGTCAGCAAGCTGCGTGCCGTACCGATTGACCCGGATAAAATGACGGATCAGCCGGATGATATCATCCGCAATCCGGAGATTGACGTTGTCGTCGAAGTGATGGGCGGCGTGGAGCAGACGAAGGGTTATATTCTGGAAGCCCTGGAGCAGGGCAAGCATGTTGTGACGGCCAATAAGGATCTGATGGCTCTGCATGGCCCGGAAATTCTGGCGAAAGCGGCTGAAAAAGGCTGCGATGTATTCTATGAAGCAAGCGTGGCCGGCGGAATCCCGATTATCCGTACGCTGATCGAAGGCTTCTCCTCCGACCGGATTACGAAGATCATGGGGATTGTGAACGGAACGACGAATTATATTCTGAGCAAAATGAGCCAAGAAGGCGCGGCTTATGCGGATGTACTCAAAGAAGCGCAAGGACTCGGCTACGCAGAATCGGACCCTACGTCCGATGTGGAAGGACTGGATGCGGCGCGCAAGATGACCATCTTGTCGACGCTGGGCTTCCATTCGGAAGTTGCGCTTGCCGATGTCAAGGTACGCGGCATTTCCAAAGTGAGCAAGGAAGATATCCAATACGGCAAAAAACTCGGTTACGAGGTTAAGCTGCTGGGAATAGCAGAGCGGAGCGACGATCTAATCTCCGTATCCGTCGAGCCCACTATGGTCAAAACCTCCCATCCGCTTGCTTCTGTCAACGGCGTGTTTAATGCGGTTTATGTATACGGGGAAGCTGTCGGCGAGACGATGTTCTACGGACCTGGCGCAGGCGAGATGCCTACGGCCACTTCCATCGTAGCGGATCTGGTTGCGGTTGTGCGCAACATGAACCTGGGCGTGAACGGGCAGCGCGGTTCCGCGCCGTACCGGGTGAAGAAACTGGCGGCAGCCGAGCAGATTTCTTCGAAATATTTTGTTCTGCTCCATGTGGAGGATAAGGCGGGCGTTCTGGCGCAGATCACCCAAATTTTCGCCAAGCATGAGGTGAGTCTGGAGTCGGTCTTCCAGCATCCCAATGAGACGAATCCTAAAGCGGAAATCATCATTATCACGCATGATGCCAATCAGGCCAGGATGAACGACGTACTCGCTGAATTCGACCGCCTAGATGTTATCCAGACCATCAAAAGCGTCTACCGGGTAGAAGGCTGACAGGAACCGGATCATGGAGATCCTGCTACTTGCTGCGGGACTCCTTTGCTGATAGCGTGCCAGCTGTATGAAAGGAATCGGAAAACCGACTCCGAATCAATTTAACTATTTAGAAAAGAGGCCGTAACGAATATGAGATATATGGGCTTGCTGCATCAATATAAATCGTACCTGCCAATCACAGATCAGACCCCGATGCTTACTCTGCACGAAGGGAACACACCGCTAATCCGCGCGGAGAAATTGTCGGAGGAGCTGGGACTTGACCTGTATGTCAAATATGAAGGTCTGAATCCGACGGGTTCTTTTAAAGACCGCGGCATGGTAATGGCTGTCGCCAAGGCAATGGAAGAAGGCAGCAATACCATTATGTGCGCGTCTACAGGTAACACCTCGGCAGCCGCAGCCGCATATGCTGCACGCGGGGGACTCAACTGCATCGTGCTGATTCCGAACAACAATATTGCGCTGGGCAAACTTGCCCAAGCTATCATTTACGGCGCGAAAGTCATCGCCATCGAAGGCAACTTCGACCGTGCGCTTGAGATTGTCCGGGAAATTACGGCCAAGCAGCCGATTACACTCGTGAACTCCGTGAATCCGTACCGGATCGAAGGACAGAAGACGGCCGCTTTTGAAGTGTGCGACCAGCTCGGCCATGCGCCGGATTACCTGGCTATCCCGGTAGGGAATGCGGGTAACATCACCGCTTACTGGAAAGGCTTCAAGGAATATCAGGCGGCAGGCAACTCCGCATCGCTGCCGAAAATGATCGGTTTCGAAGCGGAAGGCGCGATGGCGATCGTCAAAGGCGAGCCGATTCTTAATCCGGAGACGGTTGCGACGGCTATCCGCATCGGTAATCCGGCCAGCTGGAGCGGAGCGGTTAACGCGGCGAACGAGTCCGGAGGGCAGATCAATTACGTCACGGACGAAGAAATTCTGGCTGCTTACCGGAAGCTGGCTTCGCTAGAAGGGATCTTCGCTGAGCCGGCTTCTGCGGCATCGCTGGCTGGCGTCATCAAGCTGAAGAAGGAAGGTCACTTCCAGAAGGGCCAATCCGTCGTCTGCGTGCTGACCGGCAATGGTCTCAAGGACCCTCACAATGCGATTCAAAGCGTGAAAGGGGATCCTCTGGTTGTCGAAGATTCGGAAGCGGCGGTTATGGATGCCATCCGCCGGCTTGAACAGGTGAACCGCTAATGCCGGCGGGTGCTGTTCGCGTCCGCGTTCCGGCAAGTACGGCTAATCTGGGTCCGGGATTTGATGCGCTGGGGATGGCGCTCAATTTATACGCCCGGATTGAGATGGCCGCTGCGGAGCAGACACAAATCGAGCTGCTCGGCACCAACATGCAGGGAATTCCGACCGACAAGACCAATTTGATCTACAAAGTCGCCCGTATGCTCTATGATGAAGCGGGAATAAGCATGCCGGAGCTGAACATCCGCATGGACAGTGAGATTCCGCTGACGCGCGGACTCGGCAGCAGCGCTTCGGCCATTGTCGGCGCATTGGCTGCCGCCAATGCGCTGAGCGGCGCCGCTCTCCCGCCGGAGGAGCTTTTCCGGCTCGCGTCCAGCCTGGAGAAGCACCCGGACAACGTGGGCGCGTCGCTGTTCGGCGGCATCATCGCCGCCTATTGGGACGGCAGCGAAGCGAAGCATATCCGCATCGAGCCGCACGAGCGGCTGGAGGCGCTGGTCGCCGTACCGGCCTTCCAGCTCTCCACGGAGCATGCGCGGGGCGTGCTGCCTTCCGAGGTGCCGATGAAGGATGCCGTCTATAACATCGGCCACACGGCTGTGCTGGTGGCTGCGCTGGCCGCAGGTGATCTCGGCATGATCCGTCATGCCATGAAGGACGCCTTGCACCAGCCGTATCGCGCGGCCCTGGTGCCCGGCATGGAGAAGGTGCTGCGCGAAGCTGCGGATCATGGCGCGCTGGGTGCGGCGCTGAGCGGAGCGGGCCCGACGCTGATCGCGTTCGCAGACGCTCAGGAAGGCCGCAAGGAGGAACTGGAGACATTCCTCCGGAAGACTTTCCTTGCAGAGGGAATCGAAGCCGATACACGGTGGCTGAAGCCGTCGGGAGAAGGAGTTCGGGTCTGGACGATGCAGGGCGGGGAACCCGCCTTCGAACAATTCGTGGAAGGAGCGGAATAACCATGCGGAAGAAGCGTATCGCTATGCTGGGGCCGGGAACGTTCTCGGAAGAGAGTGTTCATCATTTTCTGGGCACAACCGATTATGAATATGTACCTTTCAAGCTGATTTCAGATGTCTTCCTGGCTACTGCTTCGGGCGAGACAGACTACAGCGTGATCCCGATTGAGAATACGATCGAGGGTTCCGTTACCCTGCATATTGATTGGCTGGTTCATGAAGTGGATCTGCCGATGCGCGCAGAATGGGTCTATCCAATTGATATGAACCTGATCGGTTTGCCGTCGATCACTGCTGAAGCCTCCGTGTCTTCCAACGAAACACCCCTGGAAAGACTGGAGAGCGGGGAGCTGAAGCTGGTTCCTCCAGCCTCATGGTCGAAGATAACCAAAGTATTCTCCCATACGGTCGCTCTGGCCCAGTGCCGCAGATTTCTGCGTACTTATCTGCCGCAGGCCGAGATCGAGCTGATGGGCTCCAATGGTGAAAGCGTCCGTCTCGTCCGCGAACTCGGCGATCCGAACGTAGTGGCCATCGGAACGATGAATGCGGCGGGCATGTATGAGATGGGTGTCCTGGCTTCCCAAATTCAGGACAACCCGGACAACTCGACCCGCTTTATTCTAATCGGCCGGGACGAAATCGAATTCGCTTCCGCCGGTAAGATGAAAACGACTATACTGGTCACGCCTCCCGACGATTATCCGGGCGCTCTCCACCAAGCGCTGTCTGCTTTTGCATGGCGCCGGATTAACTTGTCACGTCTGGAATCTCGCCCGACGAAGCGTAAACTGGGCAAGTATTATTTTTATATGGATGTAGAGGGCTCTAAGGATTCTGTACTGGTCCGTGCCGCTTTTGAAGAGATAGAAGCAATCGGTTGTCAAGTCCGTGTACTGGGCTGTTATCCAAGTTATAACTATGAGGTCCAGCGCCATGAGGGGAATTCCTCTCTATCCTAGCAGTGCATTTGCACCGATGTCTTTAGCGTATACAAATAAAGGTGAAACAGAGCTGAAATCATTCTTAGCCGAATAGGATAAAAGTTAGGCCCGTTATCTTGGGAGATCTATTCCATGGCAGCGGGCTTTTCCACGTTCCTTCCTTGCATGCTTTTGCGCCTGTCCGCAGGAAGTTCCGAAAGTTTTTTTGTGCGGCGGGGATGTCAAATGCCCAGGGGCGCGCATAAGATGTAATGTTCATTCGGATTGGGGAAGACCGAAACGTACTTAGAAGAAGGAGGTAACACCCGTTGAAAATCCATATGGTCAAGAAGGGGGATTCCCTGTATAAAATCGCAGAAAAGTACAAAGTTGATCTGCAGAAACTGATCGAAGCGAATCCCCAAATTGCCAATCCTGAAGTTATCCAGGTCGGTGACAAGGTGAAAATTCCGAGTGTACCGACGAAACCGCAGCATCCCGTACCGGAGCATGCGGTCAAGCACATTGTCCAGCAGGGCGATACACTCTGGAAGCTGTCCAAAGCATGGGGCATACCCCTCAAGGAAATTATCGAGGCCAATGCCCAGTTGAAGAATCCGAGTGTGCTGATGACGGGAGAAATTGTGTATATCCCCAAAAAGGGACAAAACACGGGGCACCCAGGCCAAACAGGCGGCTCAGGCAGTACGGAAGGGAGTCATACAGGCACAGGAGGCGGAGGCAGTATTCCAGGCAAGAAAAACACCGCTCCGCTGCCTCCGGCCGCGCCAGCGCCTGCTCCGGAGCAGGTCGAGACACCGCCGCAGCCTGAGAAAGAAGAAGCGGAAATAGTCATTCCGCTTCCGGAAGTAAAGCTTGAGGTGCAAATGGAGTTGGAGCCGGAACCGGCACCTCAGCCTCAGGTGCAGCCGCTTCCGCCTGTGCAGCCTGAAGTGCCTCAGTATCAGCTGCCGCAGATTGAGCTGCCGAAAATAGAGCTGCCGAAAATAGAGCTGCCGCCTATGCAGCTCCCTCAAATTCCCGCAGCTCCTCCGCAGCAGCAGATTTATGTGCCGGTAGAGAAGGAGGAGCCTTGCCCTCCTCCCTATGTCACTTATTCGCATTACGAGCAGAATGTTCAGATTCAGCAAGTTTCGGAAGGCTGCGAAGAATCTCTGCCTATGATTCAGCCTTGCCCTCCGTATGCGCCATTCCCGTCACCGGCATCTGTTGGAGGCGCCCATGCATACGGACACGGACAACATCATGTGCTTCACCCTTGGCAGGAGCAGGAGCCGCTGTCCGGAGGCCACTTTGGGAAACCCGATCACGATCCTTGCTGTCAGGAAACCGCTGTGCCTTACGGGGCATTTGCTGCGCCTGGCAGCTGGGGCGAGGGACCCTCGGATCCATATCCGGAAGTGGAAATTCCGGAAGGAGTGCCTTACCAGTTCCAGGAAGGCGCGAATATAGCCCAGCATCAGTCGGGCGGGCTGCCTTCGCAGCCATGGTACGGAACCCAGCAGGGTCTGCATGGGGTAGGTACAGGTGCGCCAGAAGTGAATCTTAGCACTCCTTATACGACCGGACTGCCTCATTCCTATGCACATGGAGAATCCTCCAACGTGCCGCAGCAGCCATGCGCTGTGCCGCAGTATGCAGAGCAGGCGTATAGCGCGCCGCAGTCATTCACGCAGGCTCCGTACAGCCAGGTGCAAGCGGAGCAGCCGTTCAGCGCACCGCAATCATTCACGCAAGCGCCGTACGGCCAAGTGCAGGCAGATCAGTCGTTCAGCGCACCGCAGTCATTCACGCAAGCGCCATACGGCCAAGTGCCGGTAGAGCAGCCGTTCAGCGCGCCGCAGTCATTCGCGCAGGCACCGTACGGCCAGGTGCAAGCGGAGCAGCCGTTCAGCGCGCCGCAGTTATTCACGCAGGCGCCGTACGGCCAAGTGCCGGTGGAGCAGCCGTTCAGCGCGCCGCAGTCATTCACGCAAGCGCCGTACGGCCAGATGCAGGCAGAGCAGCCGTTCAGTCCATCGCAGTCATTCACGCAAGCGCCATACGGCCAAGTGCCGGTAGAGCAGCCGTTCAGCGCGTCGCAGTCATTCACGCAGGCGCCGTACGGCCAGATGCAAGCAGAGCAGGCGTATAGCGCGCCGCAGTCATTCGCTCAGGCACCGTACGGCCAGGTGCAAGCGGAGCAGCCGTTCAGCGCGCCGCAGTCATTCGCGCAAGCACCGTACGGCCAAGTGCCGGTAGAGCAGCCGTTCAGCGCGCCGCAGACCTTCGCGCAGGCACCGTACGGCCAAGGACAGGCGGAGCAGCCATATGCACCGACTCCGTACGGTCAACCACATGCAGAGCAGCCGCCCAGCCTGCCGCAGCCTTTCATTCAGGCACCGTTCACCCAGCAGCCGTTCCCTCATACGGTGGGGAAGAAGGACTGCGGCTGCGGTTGCGGCGGAGCCAAAAAAGCACAAGCATGGCAGGGGAACGCGCCCTTTCCGGTCCACCAGCCGGGCCCCGGCTTTCAGCAGGTCTCAACCCAGCAGCTGACGCCCTTCACTACCTACGGCCAGCCGGATTGGCAGTCTATATGCCCGCCCGCGGCACCGGGGCCTTATGGCATGATGCAGCCGCAGGACGCTGTACATCCGTATGCGCCATACCCGCAGCCGGCATATCCTGTCATGATGGATCGGGAGGGAGAGGAAGCAGCCGATCGGCTGAGTTCGCTTGCCGAAGCAGGCGAGGGTGCGGAGAATGCGGAAGCCCGTCTTCACTTGATCGAGAATGAAGGAGAAGGTGTAGAGGCGGAGGCTTCAGGTTCAGCCGGGAAAAATGCGAGAATTAAAGGTTCGAAAAAAGCGAAGCCTGCTAGAACGACTATGCGTGCGGTTGTCCGCAAATCCGTCAAAAAAGCGGATAAAGTCGAAACCGGCATTAACTTGCCCTGGATGAACGTGTAATTCACGTTTATGCCACGATGGCTTCGTGTGTCAGGTCTTGATGGGATCGCAAGATTCCGCCAGCTATTTGAATTCCCTGCCAGCTATCCGTCCACGGAAGCGAGCGGGGACTTTTTTTATGGCATCTCCCTCTTTTTCCTGCCGGAATCCGTTTATACAATGGGCTGAGCCGCGTGCAGATGGCAATACATGTATAAGCCTATTTTTCCCGGGAAACAATAAGGGAAAACCGAGGATAGAAGGGGATGCCGTAATGGTTTACAACCTGCTCAAGCAGCTGAAGAAAAAACTCCGTCTTAAGCGTAAACGGCTGATTTTTAGTACCTTTTTATTGCTGGCTGGAACTGCATGTTATCTGGTTCTTTACGACTCCCCCATAACGATTTATAGAAAAGCAAGCGTACCGGTGCAGTCTGTATTCACGCCTGAAATAGACAATGCTTTAAAAGAAGAGCAGGAGCATGTGCTCCAGCTGATCGAAGCGGAGGGGGGGAAACGTCCCGCCTTTATTCAGCGGACTTATGTATGCGGGGAGGAGCAGGAGGAACTGGGGATGAAGACGGCTCAAGAAATCGCAGACATTCACCGGACGCATCCGGGCTGGGCTGTGAATCTGGACTCCGGCGGGGCCGTGTTTTTTACGCAGCATATTGACGACCTCTCTCCTAAATGTAAGCAAAATGCCTATTTTGGATTGGATGAAAGCGGGAATCTGTCCCTGTTCGACGGCCTTCCGGCCAACGATAAAGTCATTCGGACGTTCTTCCAGCTGAATATTGAATACTTGGAAAGCAGTCTGCCGCAGGAAACAGTCAAGCAGCTTCACGAAGGAATCCGGGTGTCGGATGTTGCTGAATTCAACAGCGTCTTGTCCACGTTCAGTGATTATGCCATTCAGGAGACCGAGAAAGTCATATCGCCTAAATACTAACCCGGGAACACACCAAGTCGTATAAAATCTACCCAAAAAAAGCAAGCCGGCAGCTCCGTGAGGAATTGTCAGCTTGCTTGTTTGTCATTTCAGAGAATAGCGGTCATCTTTGACTGTCACATAATCTGTTAAGGCCTCTTGATACAATTTCTCTTTATGAGCTTCTAAGGTCTGAGAGAACGTTTCCTGCTGGTTAGTATCCGTTAATTGAGTCAATATTTTATTTTCTATCCACTTTTTGATGAGCTTTTGATTAATGAGAAGTTCCTGGTACTGTTTTGGAGCTATTTCGTTCCAATATTTTTCTTCCGATACACCATAAGTGTCAATAAGTTGTTTCTGCACGGCTTGAACATCGGCTGGCTGCTGCGAGAGGAGTTGTTTGAGTCTTTCAGCCTCTTGTTTTCCTTCTTCCAAACTTACCGTTACTTGCTGTTTCTTCGCTTCTGCTAAGATCACCTTCTCCATCACTATTTCTTTAAGCAAAAGATTTTCATCTATATGATCAGTTAGCTGCTGCCCGAACATTGAAGCTGCCGATTTTTTTATGGCTTTGTAATTTTCTAAATCTACTTTCGAAATTGTGTAATCCCCAACTTGCACGAGGGGGTCGGAAGTTTCTTTTTTACTGGGTGCCAGCTGTGTTTTTAATCCGCTTAAGAACGGTTTGGATTTTAAACCGTCATAGGCTATGGAGCCCGCTGCTGCACAAGCTGCAAGGACAAGTGTAAGTGAAAGTACTAGGATTTTTTTTCTTTTCACCTGCTTATCAACCCCTGTTCGATATTTATAAAAACGGAGTGGGAGCGACATAGATGCTATCAAAACCAACGGAAGTTTGACCCTCTCATTTCTTTTTAACACATAAGGTAAATTATGTAAATTGATACAGGCACACCAAGTCTTTTATTTGGCAGAAAGTGCATGGCACGCATTATGTATCAGGCTGCAGAGAGCTTCATTCAACCCCTCAAAAAATTGCCGATATCCCTTTGCCTCTGAATTTGCTATAATAAAATTGATACATATGTTCGCTTTTTAAAACGGGCATGCGATGGGAGAGATTACGTTTTGCGCATACTTGGGATCGATCCGGGGATTGCTATTGTCGGTTTTGGCTTCATTGATAAAATCGGCAGTAAACTGACCCCTGTTCAATACGGCTGCATCCAGACGGAAGCTCATACAGATCCGGGGCTGCGCCTTAAGCAGGTTTATGATGCGACATGCCAGCTTTTAGACAAATATAAGCCCGATGCTATGGGGATAGAGAAGCTGTTTTTTAACCGCAATGTCACGACGGCTTTCACGGTCGGTCAAGCAAGGGGAGTTGTCATACTTGCGGCTGTACAACGGGGGATTCCTGTAGGGGAATATACGCCTCTTCAGGTTAAACAGGCTGTAGTAGGCTATGGGAAGGCGGAGAAAATCCAAGTGCAGGAGATGGTGCGGATGTTTCTCAAATTATCGGCTATCCCCAAACCGGATGATGTGGCGGATGCGCTCGCAGTTGCGATTTGTCACGCACATTCTTCTACCCTTCAAGATAAAATAAAAGAGGTTACAAAACGATGATAGATTTCTTAAGAGGCAAGATAGCGGCACGCGAGCCGGAATATGTGGTTGTAGACGTTCATGGCGTAGGGTACCGGGTATTCTGCTCGAATCCTTATGTGTTTGGAACGAAAGAAGAGGTAGACGTCACGCTGTATACACACTATCATGTGCGTGAAGACGCTCATTTGCTGTTCGGTTTCCCCACACGGGAAGAACAGGTATTGTTCCGGCAGTTGATCGATGTGAGCGGAATCGGCCCCAAAGTAGCGCTCGGCATCTTAGCCGGCGGCAAACCCGAAACGGTCGTCGCGGCTATCCAGCAGGAGAATATTGCTTTCCTGACGAAGCTTCCCGGCATTGGCAAGAAGACGGCCCAGCGCCTTATTTTTGATCTCAAAGAAAAGCTCGGCAAGCTGACGGTCACCGACCATGATCTGGCGGTTTCCTTCGGACTGATTGATCCTCAGGATGAGGTTGGCGCGCAGGGCGTATGGGGCGAAGTCAAACAAGGTCTGCTCGCGCTCGGCTATACGGATGCGGAAGCAGACCGTGCATGGGCCCGGATTCAGCCCAAAATCAAAGATTCGGATCCTGCCGATGTGATTATGAAACAAGCTCTGCAGGCATTGTTTCAACTGTAGGTTTTGAGGGAGGTTGCCATGGAAGACCGGATTATTTCCGCGAATTTAATGATGGAAGACGAAGTCGTCGAATTCAGCCTGCGCCCCCGTTATCTGGCCGAGTACATCGGACAGACGCAGGCGAAGGAGAATCTCAAGATATATATCGAAGCGGCTAAGATGCGAAGCGAAGCCCTGGATCATGTACTGCTTTACGGGCCTCCGGGCCTCGGCAAAACAACGCTCTCGAACATTATCGCCAATGAGCTTGGCGTTAATATCCGCACGACGAGCGGTCCGGCCATCGAGCGGCCGGGTGACCTTGCTGCGATTCTGACGAATCTGCAGCAGGGAGACGTGCTCTTCATCGACGAGATTCACCGCCTCCACCGGACCGTGGAGGAAGTGCTGTATCCGGCGATGGAGGATTTTGCGCTCGATATTATTATCGGCAAGGGGCCGAGCGCGCGTTCGGTGCGGCTGGATCTGCCGCCTTTCACGCTGATCGGCGCGACAACCCGTGCCGGGCTGCTGTCCGCGCCGCTGCGGGACCGCTTCGGGGTGATCTCGCGGCTTGAATTCTACACCGTCGATGAGCTGTCTTACATCGTCAGCCGTACCTGCGATATTCTGCAGGTACAGATCATCGGCGATGCTTCCCGCGAGATCGGGATGCGATCCCGGGGAACGCCGAGGATCGCCAACCGGCTGCTGAAGCGGGTAAGGGATTTTGCGCAGGTAAAGGGTGACGGGATCATCACGGTAGAACTGGCGCGTGCAGCGCTTAAGCATATACAAGTCGATGACCTCGGACTCGATGAGGTCGATCACAAAATGCTGCGCGCAATCATTACTTCGTTCCGCGGAGGCCCGGTCGGCTTGGATACGATCGCGGCCACCATCGGGGAAGAAAGCCAGACGATTGAGGATGTCTACGAGCCTTATCTGCTCCAGATCGGCTTCCTCCAGCGGACGCCCCGGGGACGGATGGTCACGAACCAAGCGTATACTCACTTGGGACTTCCGATTCCGGAGCAGGGATAGAACTTAACGGTACTTAAAAACGTACAGATCAGGCGCCAAGAGGCGCAGGTCTGTACGTTTTTTACAGGTGAATACGATTTGACAAGTATTGATCCGAACCTATATGATGAAAGTGTGTTATTTGCGAACGACGTTCGCATATATGAACAACGGGGGACCCCTATGGAAAACACGAAGATTAATAAGTCTGCCGCACGAGTGATGGATATCTTAGTTCTGCTGTCCGAGAAGGATGAGCCGCTGACGATTTCCCAGATCGGCAGGGAATTGGAGATGCCCAAGAGCAGCACATTCGAACTGCTTAACACCATGGTGGAACGGGGATTTCTTGAAACCAACCCGCAGCTCAAGACCTATAAGCTGGGACTTAGGCTTTTTGAAGTCGGCGCTGCTTATTTATTTAATACGGATTTGCACAAAGAAGCCCGGCCTTATTTGGAGTCTTTGATGGTGCGGACAGGTGAAACCGCTTTTCTGGCGATCGAGTCCAGTGGTGAGATTGTTTATCTGGATAAGATGGAAGCACCTTCTTCCGTCCGGACGACTGCAACACTCGGCACGCGAAGTCCTATGCATACGACGGGCCTCGGCAAAGCGATGCTGGCTGCTTATCCGGATGCCAAAGTCAGAGAGCTGATCGGCGGTAAAGAGTTTGTGCAGCGCACTCCCAAGAGTATCGGGAATATGGAAGATCTGCTGGCCGAACTCGAAGCTACCCGGAAACGGGGGTACTCTATTGATGACGAGGAGAACGAGCTTGATATTTTTTGTCTGGCCGTCCCTGTTTTCGATGCGTCTGACCGGCCGGCAGCTGCGATGAGTGTAGCGGGTCTGCTGCGGCGGATGACGGATTCGAGAATAGAAGTGTGCGCCAATTATTTGACGGAGGCGGCACTGGATGTATCCAGAAGATTAGGCTATCGTCACGATCGGCTTTTTCCCTAAGGGTTAGAAGCCGCCTTTTTTAAAGTATTTTATGAACGAAGTTCGTATATGTGAACGATTTTAAATTCTTCTTTTTGATCCCTATATTCTGCTCCTATTAATGAAGCTGTTCTTTCAGGGATCTTGACGTAAGTTTAAGTTGCAAAAGGACCTCCCGCTCGCATAACGGTTACCTTACAATAGTTCCTGGTCAACAAACGGGTAATTCGGGAGGATCGCAGACATTTAATAGATAAAGGAGAGAAAATAACATGGAAATGCTCGAGGTTGTACGGAAGCACAAGTTGATCGCTATTCTTCGTCAAATTCCGGAAGATAAGGCAGATCAGGCGGCTGAGGCTCTGATCGAAGGCGGGATTCCTCTTCTGGAGGTGACGATGGACAGTGCAGGCGCGGCAGCAAGTATCAGCCGCTGGAGAGAACGCTACGGCCAAGACGCTTACATTGGAGCCGGCACTATTCTGGATCTCGCTACCGCACAAAAGGCCGTTGAGGCTGGCGCCCAATTTCTGATTTCTCCTCACCTCGATGAGGAAATCGTGGAATATGGCGTGAGGAACGGCCTGGACGTATGGCCGGGTGTTTTTACACCGAGTGAGATGGTCCGTGCTCTTAAGGCAGGGGCGAAGGCAGTCAAGCTGTTCCCGGCAGGGGCTCTGGGAGCGTCCTATATCAAAGATGTGAAAGGACCGCTTGCGGACGTTCCGATTATCGCCACAGGGGGCATTCATTTGTCTAATGCCCGCAGTTTCCTGGATGCCGGCGTAACCGGGATCGGACTGGGCGGCAGTCTGCTTGATAAAAAGCTGATCGCCGAAAGCAAGTATGCGGATTTGAAGGAACTTGCCCGGCAGTTTGTTGAAATTGCGGGTAAACCGGAAGGTGACCGTGATCGTTAAGCCGGCCAGTGATGAATTTCTTTTCAGCCGGAAGGGGTATCTGGTAAGTTATTCAAGTGAAGTCAGCCGGATTTAACGGCTGGCTTTTTATTCGTTACCCAAGACCTATTGCCGCGGCAGGCTTCGCTGCCGATATAAAAAGTAGGATCGTTATCAGGGCCCAATGCTGCCTTTCACACAACTTATCATTGAAAGCTGCGTCTAATAGTTGATAGAATACTAGAGTTGGCGACTGGCTTCATTTCCCAGACCCTTAAGCAGAAAGGAATGTTTGCACCGGATGAAGAACAGAAGATTAAACTGGAAACTGGTTACGGCTTTTGTGCTGACACTGGCGCTTGCAGCCGGAATGATGGGGGCGTCTACGCTTCCGCTTCAAGCAGCAGTACCCAAGCTCGATAAGATTCGCGTCGGATTATTTATGGAACACGGGACTTACCGCTCTCCTGAACAGGCGGTTACTCTTGCATCGGAGGAGGGTTTCAATCTGGGCGTACGCACGCCGGCTGCCGTTACGAACTGGGCGGTAGAAGGAAGCCCGCAGATGCGTGTATCACTGGACGGTTACGGCGTACGTGTGCTGGAAACCGCCCAATACAAAGAAGCCAAAGCAGCCTATGACAAGCTGCAGAGCTCTCCTTCGGACCGGGCCTATATTATTAGCCGGACGAAAGGCGCAGCCGCGGCATACTCCGTTTATTACGGCAGCTACGCAGCCAAAGAAACGGCGGCCGCAGCCCTGAATAAGGCAGTGAAGCTGACCGGCTCTGCCCAGGCTGTTCTGAGCGGACCGCTTCACTGGTCGGCTGGAACATTTGCCTCTCAGGCAGAGGCAGCCAAGCAGGCGGCTCAGCTGGGACAATCCGGCGTTGATGCGGATGTTGTCCTTACGCAGGGAGCCGGCGGTCAAGCCGCTTACCATGTGTGGGTCGGCGCGGAAGCGGACGAAGCGGCACTGGCGGCAGTTAAGGCCAAGCTGCCCGGAGCGTCGCTCGCGCCTGTCGATCCCGCGCAGCCTTACCTGATTCAGCGCTCGGATGTGTCGCTGAATCAGACGGCCATCCCGCACTATGCGGCGGGAGCGGGAGCCCAGAAGACGTGGATCGAGAGCAGAGGATCTTCGATTGGCGTGAAGGAACGTTCGGACCGTGTTTACCGCGGCAGCATGGAGGTGAGCCGTTACAACGGGAAATTCGCCCTCATTAACGAATTGCCTTTTGAACATTATTTGTATTCCGTTGTCAGTTCCGAAATGGACGGTAACTTCCCATTGGAGGCCTTGAAGGCACAAGCTGTCGCCGCGCGCACCTATGCGATTAAGCAGGGGATGAAATACGGAATCGCACATCTCAGCGATTCTACAACGGACCAGTCTTACAAAGGCATGCAGCGCGAAGTGAAAATTGTACAGCAGGCTGTCGATGCAACGCAGGGCGAGGTTCTCGTTAATGATAAAGGGTTGATTTCAGAGCCGCTCTACTCCTCGAATTCAGGCGGTAAGACGGCAGATGCGACTGAAATCTGGGGGAACGCAGTTCCTTATCTCAAAAGCGTGGATAGTCCGGACACGGGTGCAGCCGCAGGGAAAGCCGACTGGTACCGTATCTCGCTGGGAAGCGGCAAAACAGGTTATGTTAGCGGGGTCTATCTGAAGAAGACTGGCGAGAAGAACGAAGCGGGTCTTGAAATTGCGGCTTCCACGCAAGCCGGAGTCAACGTTCGTCCGCTTCCGAGCACGGACAATGCGAGCAGCCCTTCTTTTGCCCAGCTGAAAGATAAAGAACGTGTTACCCTGCTCGAGAAAGTAACGGAATCCAATTCGTATTCATGGTTCCGGATGTATGACCGTACGGAATTAGAGAAGTTTCTGGCCAGCGCAGGCGTGAAACTGGACGGTCCGCTCCGTTCTCTCGAAGTCAGCAAACGCGGGCCATCGGGCCGTGCAATTGAACTCAAAGCGAACGGCTCCGTGGTGAAGGTGAAATATCCGAACGATTTAAGAAATGTTCTGGGCGGACTGCCCAGCACGCTGTTTGAAATTGAAGAATCGGGAAGGTATACTATAGAAGGTGCGGACGGGGCGACCCAAAGTCTGACGGCCGGTTCCGGTTCTGTTCAGGTGTTAGCTGCCGGACAAACGAAGCCGCAGAATGCCGGCACTGAGTTGTTCGTGATGGGTGCGGACAATCAGGTGCGCAGCGTTACTTCGGATACCCGCTATATCATCCGCGGGACGGGGAACGGGCACGGTCTCGGAATGTCCCAGTGGGGGGCACGAGGCTTGGCGGACCAAGGCAAGACCTACACCGAAATTCTACAAACTTACTATAGCGGAGTTTGGACCACTAAGGAATGAGAGACATACATGGACGTACAAGCATTTGATTACCATCTGCCTGAAGAATTAATTGCACAGACTCCGCTTGTGCAGCGGACGCAATCCAGACTGATGACGCTTGACAAGAAGTCGGGCGCTGTCGGTCATCATACTTTTGAAGATTTGGCCGATTATCTACAAGCCGGGGACTTGCTCGTGATGAATGACACACGGGTAATTCCAGCCCGGCTTTTTGGCGTAAAAGCGGACACCGGTGCCAAAGTCGAGCTGCTGCTCCTCAAGCAGCTGGGCGATGACCGCTGGGAGGCGCTGGCCCGGCCCGGCAAACGGATCCGCAAAGGAACGGAGCTGCTGTTCGGCGTTGATGCCGCCGCGCTTACGGCTGCTGACGGGCAAGATTCAGCTGCAATCCGGAGCCAGGCTCCGCTGACGGCAGTTGTCGAAGCCGAAGGCGAAATGGGAGCGAGAACGGTTCGTTTCCGTTACGAAGGAATCTTCAATGAGGTTCTGGATCAGCTGGGAGAAATGCCGCTGCCTCCGTACATCAAGGAGCAGCTTCCTGAGAAGGAGCGTTACCAGACGGTCTACGCCCGTCATGCGGGTTCGGCTGCGGCTCCGACGGCGGGGCTTCATTTTACGGAGCCTTTCTTGGAGGTACTGAAGAATAAAGGCGTTCGCCTTGCTTTCGTGACTCTGCACGTGGGACTCGGTACATTCCGTCCGGTTTCCGCGGAGACGATCGAGGAGCATGAGATGCACGCGGAATATTACGAGCTGCCGCAGGAGACCGCTGATCTCATTAATGAAACCACAGCTGCCGGAGGACGTATAGTAGCGGTGGGGACCACATCGACGCGGACGCTCGAAACGGCAGCCCGTCAATCGCAGGCATCCGGGGGAGAGCGCAAGGATGCCGCTGCCGAGACAGCCGGCGCCGCCGGCAAGCCGCACATCCTGCCAAGCAGCGGATGGACGAGTATCTTTATCTACCCGGGCGTTGAGCTTCAGCTGGTGGATGCCATGCTGACGAATTTTCATTTGCCCAAGTCCACACTGCTTATGCTGATCAGCGCAATGGCCGGGCGTGACAATGTACTGAATGCCTATCGCGAAGCCGTTGAAGAGAAGTACCGCTTCTTCAGCTTCGGAGATGCAATGTTTATTTACTAGAGAAGGGAAGGCAACTATGGCTGCAGTTACGTACGAACCTATTAAGACCTGCAAGCAGACGGGCGCGCGTCTGGGACGTGTGCACACTCCGCACGGCACGATCGAGACTCCGGCTTTTATGCCGGTAGGGACCCAGGCCACAGTCAAGACCATGAGTCCGGAAGAACTGAAGGCGATGGATGCTCATATTATTCTGAGCAATACGTACCATTTGTTCTTAAGACCCGGTCATGAGCTGGTCAAAAAAGCCGGGGGACTCCACAAGTTTATGAACTGGGATCGCCCGATCTTAACGGACAGCGGCGGCTTCCAGGTATTTAGCTTGAGCAACATGCGTAAAATTACAGAAGAAGGCGTTCAGTTCCGTTCCCATCTCAACGGGGACAAGCTGTTCATTTCGCCGGAGAAAGCGATGGAAATCCAGAATGCGCTGGGCTCGGATATTATGATGGCATTCGATGAATGTCCGCCTTATCCGGCCACGTATGAATACGTGAAGGACTCGCTGGAGAGGACGACACGCTGGGCGGAGCGCTGCCTGCAAAGCCATGCGCGTCCACAGGACCAAGGACTGTTCGCCATCGTCCAGGGAGGCATGTACGCGGATTTGCGCAAGCAGAGCGCCGAGCAGTTGACTTCCATGGATTTCCCGGGGTATGCTATTGGGGGATTAAGCGTAGGCGAGCCTAAACATCTCATGTACGAGATGCTGGAATGTACGACGCCGCTCTTGCCGACCAGCAAACCGCGGTACCTGATGGGAGTCGGATCCCCGGATGCGCTGATTGAAGGCGCTATTCGAGGCGTGGATATGTTCGATTGTGTCCTGCCTACACGGATTGCCCGCAATGGTACGGTCATGACCAGCCAAGGACGTCTGATTATCCGCAATGCGAAGCACGCGGATGACCTCGGCCCGCTGGATCCGGAGTGCAGCTGCTACACGTGCACGAATTACAGCCGTGCCTACATCCGCCACTTGATCAAAGCGGATGAGACCTTTGGAATCCGGCTCACGACGTATCACAACCTGCATTTCCTGCTTGAACTGATGAGGGGTGTCAGACAAGCTATTCGCGAAGACCGTCTAGGCGATTTTCGTGACGAGTTTTTTACAAAGTATGGTCTTCACGACAACGACAAAGGATTTTAACCTAAGGAGGACATGAATATGTTTGAAATCGCTGCAGCTGCAGGTAATCCGTACGCAAGTTTGATGACGTACTTACCGCTGATTCTGATGTTTCTCGTACTTTACTTCCTGCTGATCCGTCCACAGCAGAAGCGTACCAAGACCCGCAATATGATGCTGGGCAACCTGAAGAAGAACGATAAAATCGTAACGATCGGCGGATTGCACGGTACAATCGTTGAAATTACAGACGATGTGGTTGTGCTTCGCGTCAATGATGCGACTAAAATGACGTTTGACCGTTCCGCGGTTAACTCCGTTGTAAGCACCAGCACAGTTGAAGAGAAATAAGAGGATCTGCACAGGATCCTCTTGCAAGATAAGCGAGTTCCAGTGCCCTTTAAGGGAATTGGAACTCGCTTTTTTGTGCTTTCCTGCCTTCATACGAAGCTTGGAAGAGCCTGGTCATATTAGCTGTCATTGGCGGCAGAACAAAAAAAGACCTGACGGCTGCCCGCAAATTCATGCGGTACCATCAGGTCTGTGGAGCTAATCGCCTACTTTTTGCTGTTTTAATCTGCGCGGCTGTACGAGAAGCCCGCCTAGTACCGTTCTTTCTTCACTGATCCGGATTCCGACACGAGCCGCGAATGTTCCCAGAATTACTCCGCCGAACATGTCCGTCACCCAGTGGATGCCCAGATAGAAGATAGCGAAGATGATGATCGAGCAGGACAGGATCGAGAACCATTTCCAGAAACGGTTGCCCGAATGTGCGGCAAGAATCGCCATAGAAACGGATATGGACGTGTGGAGACTCGGGAAGCAGTTATCCAGGCCCGACAGCGGTCTATATTCGGATTCGAAAGCCGGAAAAGCTTGTGTAATGAGCAGGTCAACTTTGGGATGAAACGCCCAGACTTCGAGAACCGGGAAGAACAAATAGAAAGGAATCGCAACGATGTAGTTGATCATAACGGTGTAGCACAGGGCGTAGAACAACCGGTGTTTTTTCTGATACGTATAGATCAGGATCGAAGCAATCATTAAACACGGGAAGATTACCACATAGAACATACTGGTTACCATCGTCAAGATATCATTCTGGAAAAACTGTTGAAAGGCAGCCACAAAATTTCCTTCAAGCGCATATACCTTTGGCGTAAAATCGGCGGTATATTTCATATGGCTTTCGACCCATAATTCGATTTTGTTAAAAAACAGAATGGCCATGACCGCTACGAAATGCAGCAGGTATTTCCGTCTAGTGAAAATTTCCTGTACAAATGCTCCTGCTGCGTTGAACGGATTCGTCCGGAGAGTCACCAGAAGGAGAAAGTAGATGGAAATAACAATATACACGGTTGCATGGGTCATGGATTGTAACGGATACATTGCAGTTTCCCCCTAAAGATGGAAAAGGTATGAAGATGAACTAAGCTATTATAGCATAGTTAGGGGAGGATGGTGTATGTTTTGCGGGACCCATCATTTGCTACTGGAATTAACGCCAATGATGCCTCCAAGTGCTCCTGCAGCGAATGCTAAACCGACTAACAGGATAGTGCCCGGCTGGAAGGGCGTGTCGAAAGCAAGAAATCCGGCAACCCATACGCTGACAGAGTAAATCAGTCCCAGCATTCCCCCGAAGTACCAGCCTTTACGGCCGGCACGCTTGCCGGATACCCATCCTCCGATAAAAATTGACAGCCCATGCGTAATATATGCAAGTGTGGATAAAGATGACTCCTGCGCAGAGCTTGACCACAAAATAAACGAGGTCAGAAGAGTCCCGATCACAAGAGCTCCCAAAGAATGGAGCAGCCCGGTTAAGAACGGCGAAGACAAGCGGACTTGGTTAACCTTATTCATCGGATTCATGCACATCCCTTCCTATTCTTAAGAACATTTCGCTAACATTATTCTATGGGCATGTTCATAAGAATAGTACAGATTCCGCTCGTGCGAAACGCGCAGGAAAGGGGGCTTTGCCTATATGCATGAAGCCGTTCAAGCTCCTGCCTGGCAGGCCGCTTGGGCGCTAGTGGTCTTTGCCGCTGTTCTTATCGGCATGATCCGGCGCGTGAAATACCGCAGCCTGTTGCCGGCAGCCGGTGCCCTTCTGCTCTTGCTAAGCGGCATCGTCACTCCGGTATCCGCTATCCGGGACTATATCCCGTGGGAGGCGCTCTATCTTGCTCTTGGCGCGGCTGCTGCAGCTTCCCTGCTCGATAGGGCAGGATTGCTCCAATTGGCAGCGGTGCGTTGTGATCGTCTGACCGGCGGTCATCCGTCCCGCATGCTGGCTGTTATCATGCTGCTCTCTGCCCTCGGGGCTTCTTTACTCGATGCCGCAGCGGCGATGGCGGCTCTTCTGCCCCTGACGCTGGCTTTTGCCAAGTCATGGGGAATCCCCTCGGCCCCGTATACGGCGGGTATGATGCTGGCTTGTAACCTCGGCGGGAGCCTGTCCATCATCGGCACGATGCCGGGCAGGCTGATCGGGACGGCCGGAGAACTCAGCTTTGCGAGTTCCTGGCTAGTCCTGGGTCCGCTTACTCTGCTTCTGCTGGTGCTTGCGTACCTGATGGTCTGGGCCGTATACGCACGCACGCTGCAGGCGGGGGACCGGATTATCCGTGAGCCGGTTTCTTCGCCGCCAGTTCTGACTGGAAGCGCAAGACTCAAAGCGATGCAGCCCGCTGCTGTCGTGTTTGTGCTCATGGCCGGCGGCTTTTTTATCTCCCATGTAGTAGGAATCCGGCTTGCCCACATAGCTGCCGCAGGAGCACTAGTCTTGCTTCTGCTAGTAATACAACGATGGGCCCGGCAGAAAAGTTTCGGGGATCTTAACGTTTCCTTGTGGGTCGCTACCGCCGGCTGGTTCATTATTGCGGGAGGGCTGATCCAGTCCGGCGTGATCGGCGGGGCCGCCGGCTGGATCATGAAAGCTATGCCCGGGGATGAACAGTGGCTGGCGCTGTCGGTACTCTGGATGACGGCAATAGGCGCTTCTGTGTCAGACAGTCTGGCCCTTACAGCTGTGTCCATCCCGGTTGTAGGAGAAATGATAAGCGCTTTACAGGCCGGGGGAGCGGCTCACGCGGACCGCCTATGGTACGTCCTGCTGGCCGGAACCCATCTGGGTGCTAATGCTACCTGCATAAGTTCCCTGTCCAGTCTGCTGGCGTTCGGCAGTTCGTTAGGCCGCCCCGGAGGCATTACATTCCGGGAGTATTTGCGCATAGGCATCCCGTTCAGCTTCTTTTCCCTCACCCTTTCCTCGCTATATTTAGTCGGATTCTGGTTTGGGAACAATTGAGTGGTACCTGCCTTGCATGAACGAAGAGAGCGGCGGTCAGAATACCAGGTAAACTCCGAGAAAAGATGTCCAGGAGGCTGTCATGGAATTGCTGATCATCTTTGTTCGCACCATTCTGATCTATTTTGTGGTGTTTCTTATGCTTCGGATTATGGGGAAGCGGGAGATAGGGAAACTGTCCGTGTTTGACCTTGTAATCTCCATCATGATTGCCGAGATCGCCGTTTTTGTGCTCGAGGATGCACACATGCCGATGGCTAACGGTATTCTGCCGATGGTTACGCTAGTGATGATTCAACTGTTTATGGCCTTTGTGACGTTAAAAAGCCAGCGTTTCCGCACGTTATTCGAAGGCCGGCCCAGTGTCCTTATTGAGCACGGCAAGCTGGACAGGGAAGAAATGCGGCGGCAGCGCTACAATCTGGACGATTTGATGATGCAGCTGCGCCAGCATAAAGTGATGAACGTCGCGGACGTCGAATTTGCGATTCTGGAAGCGTCGGGCAAACTTAGTGTCGTGGAGAAAAGTCATCCGAGCAGAAGCGCTGCAGAACCTTGTCCGGAGCAAGGAACGATCCGGTATGCGGGACTGCCCGTTGCTTTAATCATGGATGGAAAAGTGCAAGACGATAACTTGCAGAAAATCGGGCAGACCCGGTTCTGGCTGAAGAATGAAATCGGCAAGAAAGGGATTCAGGATTTTAAAGATGTATTTTTTTGTTCCGTGGATCACCGGGGTTTTGTTTATGTGGATAAAAAAGACAGCGGCCGCAGCTAGCAGCCAGGAGACCGGTGACAGGCCGGCATACCAAGAAGAAAACCGGGATGCGCGTGAAACGGCTGCGTTCCCGGTTTTTTGAATCGTCTTATGGTTTCCGAATAAGTCTGCGTCCGAGTGTCAGCACGCGTGCCAGATCGGACCGGTTCACGATCCTCAGTATCGTGACTCCGATCATGTAGGCGGTCATGGCGGCTGCGGAGGCAATGAGAAATCCGAGCCAGAGCGGCTGGTCTGCCGCCGCGCGGTATACGGCCAGGCAGCAGACCGAAGCGGCGGTCATCGCGGCTGTAACTTTGGCAATGTCGATGCCGCGCATGGTGAATTTTAAGTGGCGCAGGACACTTAATCCGTGAAGAAGAGTAACCAGCACGACATTCACACAGCTGGCCATAACGGCACCCAGAATGCCGAATTCCGGTTTGCTCGCCAGCCAGACGATCAGAAGCAGCTTGACAAGCGATCCGATCAGCGTATTAACCAGGGCGCTGCCGGGTTTGTCCAGCGCTTGCAGCGCGGCTTGCAGCGGTGCTTGCAGATAAATAAAGATCGCGACCGGAGCCAGCATTTTGAGCATGACCGCGATGTCGGTCTGGCCGTACATCA
This sequence comes from Paenibacillus lutrae, assembly GCF_009757775.1. Lineage (GTDB taxonomy): Bacteria > Bacillota > Bacilli > Paenibacillales > NBRC-103111 > Paenibacillus_F > Paenibacillus_F lutrae. Next base: position 625,952 of record NZ_RHLK01000003.1, on the reverse strand, counting down.
ACTGGCAGAGCGGTTCGGCAAGGACGAACATGATGACAGCGAACGGGCCTCCGGTTACAAGAGCCAACCGCAGAGACTGATGCATACGTTTGTGGATCATTTGGATATCTTTCCGGGCGGCAGCCTCGCTGAGCGAAGGAACAAGAGAGACGGATAAGGAAGAAGTAAGGGCGCTCGGGAGCAGAATAATAGGGATAATCATTCCCTGCAGAGCACCGTATTGAGCAGTTGCCACTGCCGTTGCGATGCCTGCGGCCGCCAGGCTGTGTGCGATAAGAATGGACTCAAGCAAATAAGATCCGGCACCAGCCAGGCGGCTTGCGGTGATAGGAAGTGAGATCTTAATCAGTCTGCGAAGATGAAGCAGTCTTCCCTGGCGCGCACTGGTTCCGATCTGAACCTGGCTGACAGAACGTTCTTTGCCTGACTGACGGCGATAGTGAAGAAGCAGCACAAGCATGCCTGCAGCTTCGCCGACCGTGACTCCGATCATGGCTCCGGCTGCGGCCCAGGCAATGCCGTAGGGCAGCAAAGCGAAGGAGCAGGCCAGTACCATGACAATACGTACCAGCGTTTCAATCGTTTGCGAAGTGGCGGTCGGAATCATATTCTGTTTTCCTTGAAAATAACCCCTTAGTACAGCTGAAACCGCGATCAGCGGGATGATGGGGCTCATGCAGAGGAACGTGAAATAAACGCGCTCATCCGTAAGAAGATGGGAAGTGATCCATTTGGCTCCCGCGACGCAGACGATTGTGAAAACCCCGGCAATGCTGAGTGAAAGAGCCAGAGCGAGCTTAAGGATGCGGATAGAACGCCGGTAATTATGTTCGGCTTCTGCTTCCGCAACGAGTTTGGCCACAGCAAGAGGAATCCCTCCTGTAACAAACGTAAGGATAACGATCAGGAACGGCCACCCCATCTGATATAAGCCTACACCTTCAGCTCCAATGACTCTTGGAAGGGTAATCCGTGGAATAAAGCCAAGAATGCGGTTTATAATCCCTGCAGCCAGCAAAATCATCGTACCTTTGATAAAAGATTGCTTGGTCAACGTGCATTCCTTCTTCCGTGTACGAGTTCTACTAGAACCATATGCCGCCAGTGGTCAAGCTAAGACCAAACATTTTTTGACCGGAGGCATAACCAGGCAGGAAATCCGCTTTTCACTCGCGAATTACGAATAGAGGAAGAAGTCTTATTCTTGCACGCAAGCAATACAGCCAGGGGGGATAGAATATGAATTCGGAAACGGGCAAAACGGAATCCGCTGCTGCGTTAGCATCTGATTTTGCAGAATTGCCGGAGAATGCCCACATAGCTGAACAGGAGATGAAAGAAACTGTTGAACCGGCAGAACCTATAGAACATTCAGAGAATGCTGGAGCTATAGGAGATTCAATGAAGGATGAAATTGAAGGACCCGGAATCGAAGAGTCTGCGGAACCCGTTACATCTACCAATGTCAGGGATGCCGCGGATGAAGTTGAACCTATAGAGATAGCCGCGTCGGGTGAAGTGATTGAACCGGGGGAATTCATATCAATTGAGGTTGAGGCGCTAGATCCGGAAGCCGCTGCTGTCAGCAGGGACAAGATGAACGGGAATGAAGCCTTGCTTCATCGGGCCACTGTCACGGGGGCGGAAACAGAACAGGAAATTGCGGCAGCCGGCAGCGCAGGGATTGAAGAGGCCGACACGAATGCGGCGGAAGAGACTGTGGAGAAACTCACAGATATTGAGCTCAATGAGGTGATCGAAGAACTTTGTATCAGTAAAGCCGAAGAGTTCCATATGATCGGATATGAACATGTATCGGGTGAGGATATCTGGGCGTGCATTAACGATAAATATAAGAAAAAAGGCATCCCGCCTCTTCATCAGATTGTGAATGATATTTTGTCTTTAAAAACGACACAATTCATGAATTACGTGACGATGTGCATGTATCGGGGGTCCTGATTAAGATACTCGGGTCCTTTTTTTGTGTTTGAAGGTAAAAAACGTCAAATTGACTCGTTTTTCGCCGGTGGTTATAATAGGAATATTGAGTTGGGAAGGGAGATTATTTAGGCATGGATGTGAAACGGATCTCGGCTTTTTTCTTAACCGTCATCATCACGCTGGCCGTGATCGCGACGACGAGTCCAGCTTTATTGGGCAATATCAGACTCGGGTTGGATTTGAAAGGTGGATTTGAAACTCTGTATGTGGCGGAGCCGTTTACGGAGGGTCAGCAGGTAACACCGGAAACATTGAAGAAAGCCGCTGAAAGTATCGCAAAGCGTGCGGACAAGCTTGGCGTAGCCGAGCCTGAAGTATTGGCGGAAGGCGAGAACCGCATCCGCGTCCGGTTAGCCGGTGTGGAGAATGAAGATGAGGTTCGAGAGAAGATCGGTAAACCGGCTTCCCTGACGTTCCGGGCTCCGGACGGTACCGTGATGCTTAACGGCACGGATTTCGTAGAAGGCGGAGCTTCCGTCGGTTACGACAACACGAATCAGCCTCTTGTTCAAATTAAGATGAAAGACCGCAACAAATTTAAAGATGTGACGACCAAGGTGCTTGGCAAAACGTTGGCCATTTACCTGGATGATGAAAATCTGTCGTCTCCAGCTGTAAGAGAGGTTATCGATTCCGACACGGCAACAATTACTGGAACATTTACATTCGAAGAAGCTCAGAATTTAGCGGATACCATTAATATGGGCGCGCTTCCACTGAAACTGACAGAGAAGTATACACAAGTTGTAGGGGCATCGCTTGGTCAAATGTCTCTGGAACAAACGATTCGAGCGGGAATTATCGCTTCTATCATTATTCTTATTTTCATGGTTGTACTCTACAGATTGCCAGGTATTATTGCGGCATTCACGCTGATTACTTACACATGGCTCCTGCTGCTCTTATTCGATCTCATTAATGCAACGTTAACCTTGCCGGGTATCGCGGCACTTGTGCTCGGGATCGGGATGGCAGTTGACGCCAACATTATTACGTACGAACGCATCAAAGAAGAAATCCGAAGCGGCAAGAGTATTCTCTCTTCTTTAAAAACAGGCTCGAAGCACTCCTTCCGGACTATTATGGATGCCAACGTCACCAATATTATTGCCAGCCTTGTGCTGTACTTTATTGGTAACGGCGCGATCAAAGGATTCGCACTTACGACGATGCTCAGCATCGTGGTCAGTGTCCTGACGAACGTATTCTTTTCCAGGTTCCTCATTCACATGCTTATAAAAGGTAACTTGTTCAAGAAGCCGGGTTATTTTGGCGTGAAGGAGGATCAGATCCGTGAATTATAGTAACAAGTTCAATTTTGTTGCACACCGTAAAATATTTTTCATCATTTCCAGTGTAATTATTGCGGCCGGGGTCGTTGCTCTTCTGTTGTTTCAGATGAACTACGGCGTTGATTTTAAAGCAGGTACGTCTATTGACGTATCGGTAGGTCAGGCCATTACCAAGGAGAAAGCTCAGGAGATTTATAAGACGGCCGGGTTTGATCAAACCGTCACCATCGGCGGATCTAACAGCGACCGCGTATCGACCCGTTTTGACGAGATTCTCGGCAAAGAGCAGATTGATAAGATCAAAGCTGCTTATGCGGCCGATTATAAAGACAAAGTCTCCATGGAAGTCAATACGGTATCACCGGATATCGCCAAGGAACTTGCGTTCAAAGCTATTATCGGTGTACTCATTGCGAGTGTGGCTATCAGTATTTATGTAAGCATCCGGTTCGAATGGAGATTCGCGCTAGCGGCCATCATTTCCATTCTGCATGACGCGGTTATCGTTGTGTCCATGTTTGCGATCTTCCGCTTTCAAGTCGATCTGCCGTTCGTAGCGGCTGTCTTGACTACAGTCGGTTATTCCATTAACGATAAAATCGTTATTTTTGACCGGATCCGGGAGAATCTCCGGTTCTCCAAACTCAAAACGCCGGCTGATCTGGAACTTATGGTCCACGACAGCATCTGGCAGACGATGGCACGCAACATTAATACGGTCATTACGGTCTTGATTGCCGCAATCTGTCTGTTTATTTTCGGCAGCGAATCTATTAAACTGTTTGCACTGGCCAAAATTATCGGTCTTACAAGCGGCGCGTACTCTTCTATCTGCATCGCAAGCCCGCTGTGGTACATGCTCAAAAAAAATTCCCTTGGCAGCAAGCGTAAAGTTGCATCAGCCGCCGAAGCAAAAGAATAAGCTATCCGCCGCGTGAATTTTCGTTCCGCGGCTTTTCCTTGGAATAAGATAAATGAGCATCTCAGCCCAAATTATGTGTAGGGAGAGTCGATATGTCTGATGAACGATTGCAAAAAGCCCAATTAGCAGCCTGGGTCGGCGTTGGTGGCAACATCGTTCTTACCCTGATAAAATGTGTCGTAGGTCTTATGGCCAGCAGCAAAGCACTGCTTGCTGACGCTGTCCATTCCGCTTCTGATACCGCTGGCTCATTCGCGGCTCTTAGAAGTCTGAGGTCGCCCGTAACTCCGGTTGATCACGGTCTGTCTTATGGCCGCGGCAAAGCGGAATCGATTGCCACCCTTATTATCTCCGTATTGCTCATGATTATCAGTGTTGAAATTGGCATATCGGCAGTTAAGCAGATTGTTGCCGGTGTGTATGAGCCGCCCAAAGGCTACGTGCTTATGGCTATAATCGGTTCGATTGTCTTGAAAGAAGCTATTATCCGTTATAAGTCTTGGATCGGCAGAAAGCTTGGTACACGGGAACTTGTTTCCTCTACACGAGAAAACCGTTCCGGTACTTATTCGTCGATCATCGCTTTGTCAGGAGTAGTCGGCGCTCTGATCGGAGCCAAAATGGGGTGGTCCTTTCTTTATTATTTGGACTCGGCCGCAGGAATTATCATCGCGCTTCTGATTGTCAGAATGGGATATGGCATCATAACAGATTCACTCCAGCATACAATGGACCGTGCTCTTCATCAGGAAGATGCCCGGGATATGATTGCCGCAGTTCAAAGTGTGAAAGGGGTCATTTCCGTTGAAGATCTCAGAGCACGCGAACACGGCCATTATGTAATCGTGGAACTGCGAATAAGCGTGAACCCGAGAATTACGGTTCTGGAAGGCAATGATATCGCAAGATCGGTGAAATATCAGTTAATGAAAAAATTTATACATCTATCGGATGTGACGATACATGTATTCCCATATGACTCCGGTTACCCTTACAAACACAGTATTGATGCAGCTTCTAAAGATGCGCTTCAGGTAATTCACTGAATCTGTGTAGCAAGAGGGAGTCATAAGGGGAATTTAGGAGGAACAACGTGCTGGAATCCAAAGCAAGATGGCGGATTGATGAGGCAGACCAATCAGCCGCTCTGCAGCTTAGTGAAGCTTTCGGGCTGGACCCGCTGCTGGCAAAGCTGCTCGTGCTGCGGGGAGTTCGCAGCGCTGACGAAGCCGATTTATTTTTGAATGGAGGGAGCGGTCATTTTCATGACCCCTTCCTTCTCGATGGGATGAGAGAAGCTGTAGCACGTATTCAAGAGGCTGTACGGAGCGGAGAAAAGATCCGCATCTACGGGGACTACGATGCAGATGGAGTAAGCAGTACCGCTCTGATGGCTCATCTCTTAAGAGGGCTTGGCGCTAACTTTGATACGTATATTCCTCACCGGGTCCAAGAAGGCTACGGCCTGAACAAAGGGGCCGCCGATTTGGCCAAAGAACAGGGTGTATCCCTGATGATTACAGTAGATACGGGAGTCAGTGCCGTAGAAGAAGTGAAGTACATTCGCGAGCTTGGCATGGATATAATTGTGACGGATCATCATGAACCGCCGAATGTTCTGCCGCAGCCGCACGCTCTTATTAATCCGAAGAAAGAAAATTGCCCGTATCCGTTCAAGGGGCTGGCCGGTGTAGGCGTAGCGCTGAAATTAGCGCAGGCCCTGCTTGGCCGGGTACCGGAAGAACTGCTTGAGATCGCTGCGATTGGAACAGTCGCCGATTTGATGCCGCTTCATGATGAGAACCGGATTATCGTCAAGCTTGGTCTGGAGCGGATGCAGCGTTCTGTTTACCCCGGAATCCGTGCTCTGATGGAAGTTTGCAGTGTTGATCCGAGTACGGTTTCCGCAACCAATATCGGTTTCGGTCTGGCTCCGCGTATTAATGCAAGCGGCAGGCTCGCTCATGCTTCAACTGCGCTCCGCCTTCTGGTAACGGAAGATGCTGCCGAAGCGGCCGCGATAGCAGAGGAACTGGATTTGCTTAATAAGGAGCGGCAGTTTATTGTAGATGATCTGACCACGCAGGCCAAAGCTTCAGTCGAAGCCGGTCAAGAGGCAGGATCAGAAACGAGAGGTTGTCTGGTTGCTGCGGGTGAACGATGGAATGTAGGTGTGGTAGGTATTGTCGCGTCCCGTCTTGTGGAAACCTATTATAGACCTGCTATCGTGCTCAGCATTGATCCGGAAACGGGAATGGCCAAAGGCTCTGCACGCTCTATTGCGGGCTTTGACATGTACCGTGCGCTGAGCGCATGCGCGGATTTGCTTGATCATTACGGCGGACACCAGGCAGCTGCCGGAATGTCGCTGCGGCGGGAGAATATCCCGGAGTTTGAGAGAAGATTGAATGGGCTGACAGACGAGTGGCTGACGGAGGAAGATTTCGTTCCGCTGCTCGCCGTGGATGCCGAGTGCTGTCTGGGCGATGTGCCCCTGGCCTGCATCGAGGAGCTCGAGAAGCTGGCGCCGTTCGGCGTGGGCAATCCGGCGCCCAAGATCTTGTTCAGCGGACTCCGACTGGATGAGATCCGCCTGATGGGCCGTGAGCGCCAGCACTTGAAGCTGGTGCTCACGGATGCGGCCGCCGAGACCGCATGCGGCGTCGAGGCGGTAGGCTTCGGCAAAGGCTGGCTCGGCAGCCTGATGACGCCTCAGGCGCCCGTTGACGTAGTGGGAGAACTCTCCGTCAACGAGTGGAACGGCGTACGCAAGCCGCAGCTGATGCTGCAGGACTTGCGCATCTCTTCTCTCCAGGTCTTCGACTGGAGAGGCAAGAACAGCGCCCGCATCGGCGAGGAACTTTCCTCGCTCGGGGAGCGCCTTGCCGCGCTGCCGGAGCGCGGCAAGGCGGTGCAGCCAGCGCTCGTCCTCTTCGGTGAAGAGGACCGCGCTCCGGCTGCACCTGGCGCTCAGGCAGGCCCCGTGTGGCGGTGCCTGCCTGACGGCAGCCTTGCCGCGGACAACGAGGCGGCGCGGGAACTGCGGTTCCCGGAGATGACCGACGTTGTCCTCTGCACGGCGCCGCGCACGCTCCCGCAGCTCCAGCGGGCGCTGGAGCAGGCGGACGGCATGCGCCGCTGCTATGCCGTCTTCGCAGACCCGGTGCCCCAGGACGGGGGCGCCATGCCGACGCGTGACCAGTTCAAGGCGGTCTACGCGTCCGTGCTGAAGCAGGGCATCTGGGATTTGCGCAATCCCGCCCTGCTGCAGTCTTTCAGCCGCCGGTCGGGATTGTCGCCGGCGATGATTTCTTTCGTCCTCGACGTATTCGAGGAGCTTGGGTTTATCCAGAAGGCCGGGGGTGTAGTCCGGCCGGTAGAGACTCCTGCCAAGCGTGATCTGACCGCTTCCCGCAAATACCAGGAACGGCTGGCGCGTGCGGAAATCGACCGCGTTTGTGTCTATACATCCGCCAAAGAACTGCAAGATTGGATTGCAAACTGCCGGTCGCCGCAGCTGTTATCCGCCCAACACTCATAAATTGGAGGAATTTCGAATGAATTTCAAAGACTATATCCGCGTGATTGAGGATTTCCCGCAGCCGGGTATTCGTTTTAAAGATATTACGACCCTTCTGCAGAACGGTCCCGTTTACAAAGAAGCCATCAACTATTTGGCTGAACTGGTTAAGGATCAGCAGATTGATCTCATCGCAGGTCCTGAGGCTCGCGGCTTCGTTGTAGGCGCTCCGCTTGCTTACGCCCTCGGAGTCGGTTTCGTACCGATCCGTAAAAGCGGCAAATTGCCGGGCAAAACGATCGAAGCCGATTATTCACTCGAATACGGCAAAGATAAGCTGGCCGTGCATGACGATGCGATTAAGCCGGGACAGCGCGTATTGATCGCAGATGATCTGCTGGCCACAGGCGGTACGATTCAGACCTGCGTCAGCCTGATTGAGCAGCTGGGCGGCGAAGTCATCGGTTCTGCCTTTATGATCGAGCTTACGTATTTGAACGGCCGCGAGAAGCTGCCTGCGGGTAAAAACATCTACACGATGATTCAATATTAAGAAAAAGCCAAAGGCCTATTCTCATTTTTGAGAACAGGCCTTTTTTTTGATAACCGTACGAAATGTTGAGTAAAGAAAAGATACACGTTTTGTAAGAGTGCAAGCTATCAGTTTATCACTCGAAGCGCCATGGTGCTGTGCAGTGAACTTCCGGACACTAATCGTTAGAGATCTTCAGCACTTCCACAAGCTTGAAGAACAAGCTGAGCAGAATCGCTACGACCGTTGCAAGAGCCATTCCTTTAAGCTCAAACCCGCCAAGCTTGAAGGCAGCCCCGCTCAGACCGATCACCAGGACAACGGACGTCAGAATGATGTTCGTCGCTTTGGCATAATCCACTTTACTGTCCACCAGCATACGGATACCGGAAGAACCGATTACACCGAAGAGCAGGAGGGATACACCGCCCATAACCGGGGTTGGAATAGTCATAATCAGTGCGGCAACTTTGCCGGAGAAAGAGAGCATGATGGCGAACAAGGCGGCGCCGCCGATGACATAGGTGGAATACACTTTGGTCAGTGCGAGTACGCCGATGTTCTCACCGTAAGTCGTGTTCGGCGTCGAACCGACGAATCCGGACAGGATCGTAGATACGCCGTTGCCGAGCAGAGAGCGGTCCAGGCCAGGATCACGTGACAAATCTTTGCCTACAATGTTGCCGGTAACGACAAGGTGGCCGATGTGCTCCGCTATGACGACCAGAGCCGCAGGCAGGATCAGCAGGATGGCTCCCGGATCGAATGTAGGCGTATATACTTGTGGCAATGCAAGCCAGCTTGCTTCGGATACTTTGGTAAAGTCTACAATTCCGACTGACCAAGCCAGAATATAGCCGGCAATAATGGCGATCAGAATCGGAATGATTTTCATAAAGCCGCGGAAGAGCACGTTGCCGAGAACCGCAATCAATAGGGTCACCACGGATACTAGAATGGCTTTGGTATCAAAAGGTGCGCCTTCCTTGGCAAGAAAGCCTGCCATATTGGCTGCGGTCGGAGCCAGCTCCAATCCGATTACGGCGATAATCGCCCCCATTGCTGCGGGTGGGAAGACAACATCAATCCATCCGGTTCCGACGGCCTTGACCAGCCAGGCGACGAGTACGAACACGATCCCGACTACGATAAATCCGCCGAGTGCCTCGCTATATCCTTGTGTAGCGAGGACTGCAAGCACCGGAGAGATGAACGCGAAGCTGGAACCGAGATAAGCCGGTATTTGGCCTTTACATAAGAAAAGGTAGAGCAGGGTGCCGATTCCGTTCATGAGCAGTACGATTGCCGGGTTGATCTGGAAGTAGGCCGGGACGAGTACCGTAGAGCCGAACATGGCGAACAAGTGCTGAAGACTGAGTGGAATTGTCTTTCCTAACGGAGGTCTTTCGTCCACTCCAATGGTGCGATGATTCATGTCCGTACATTTCCCCCTTTATCGCGTTTAAGCGATGATCTGTAGAGTTCCATCGACAAGTTTAGCAGATTTTCGGAATTCGTCTATAACTTTTTTTGGGGTTGAAAGCAGTTTTGTGGAAAAACGTCGTCTTTTCCCGATTTTTCTTGCATTTAAAAGGCCGGGCAGTTGACGCATGGTGTTCATTTTAGGCATAATGGATAGAAATATCCATGTTTCGTAGAAGGGGTTTACCCATGGGAATCGAGCAGTTGCTGGAGAAAGCGGCACATTATTTCAAAGAGAACGATCTCAACCGAATAAAGGAAGCTTACGAATTTGCTGAACAGGCCCACCACGGCCAAGTCCGCAAATCCGGTGAGCCTTATATTCTTCACCCTTTGGCGGTTGCCGACATTCTGGTCGACATGCAGATGGATGTGACATCCATTATTGCGGCCCTGCTTCATGATGTCGTGGAAGACACTACGGTTTCGCTGGAAGCCGTCCAAGATAAATTCGGTCCAACCTGCGCGATGCTCGTCGATGGACTAACCAAGCTGGAGAGAATCAAGTTCAAGACGAAGGAAGAGCAGCAGAACGAGAATTACCGCAAGATGCTTGTGGCGATGGCCCAGGACATGCGGGTGATTCTGATTAAGCTGGCCGACCGGCTGCATAATATGAGGACGCTGAAATACCAGTCCGAAGAAAGCCAGCGGCGCATTGCGGATGAGACGCTTGAAATTTTTTGTCCCATTGCCCACCGGCTTGGGATATCCGCCATCAAATGGGAAATGGAGGACATTTCCCTGCGCTACCTCAACCCGCAGCAATATTACCGGATCGTGAATCTCATGCAGAAGAAGCGGACGGAGCGGGAACAGTATATTGAAGACGTTATTACTAACATTAAGGACAAGCTCCGGGAAATGGGAATCGAAGGCGACATCTCGGGGCGTCCCAAACATATCTATTCCATTTACAAAAAGATGTCCTCGCGCAACAAACAGTTTAATGAAATCTACGATCTCATGGCACTGCGTGTAGTCGTGGATAATATCAAAGATTGTTACGCTGCCCTGGGTATCATCCATACGCTGTGGAAGCCGATGCCGGGACGCTTTAAAGACTATATCGCGATGCCGAAGCCGAATATGTACCAGTCCCTTCATACGACTGTGATCGGACCTAAAGGCGAGCCGCTGGAGGTTCAGATCCGCACCTGGGAAATGCACAAGACGGCTGAGTACGGAATCGCGGCCCACTGGACGTACAAAGAAGGAACGACTGCGCCGGAAGGCACCTTTAGCGACAAGATGCAGTGGTTCCGCGAGATTCTGGAGCTGCAGAAAGAAACGGACAACGCCGCTGAATTTATGGAATCCATGAAGATGGATTTTTTCACCGATCTTGTCTTTGTATTCACGCCCAAAGGGGAAGTCATCGAACTTCCGGCAGGAGCAGTGCCGCTTGATTTTGCTTACCGGATCCATACGGAAGTAGGGAATCGCACCATCGGGGCCAAAATCAACGGACGGATCGTTCCGCTCGACCATAAGCTCAAAACGGGCGATATCGTTGAAATTCTGACTTCCAAACATTCCTACGGTCCTAGTCAGGATTGGGTGAAAATCGCGAAGTCCTCACACGCACGCAGTAAAATCAAGCAGTGGTTCAAGAAAGAAAAGCGCGAAGAAAATGTAATCAAAGGCCGCGAAGGGATTGAGCGCGAGCTGAAGCGTCTTTCTTTCGATGTGCCGTCTCTGATGACCGACGAGAAGCTCCTCGAAGTAGCGAGAAAGTTTAACTTCAACGACATCGAAGATATGATGTCGGCAATCGGCTTCGGCGGTATCACTGCCGCGCAAATATGCACACGCCTCACGGAGAAGCTGCGCAAGGAGAAAGAAGCGGAAGAAGCCCAGGCGCTGGAGCTGAGCAACGAGGTCAAAGAGGTCAAATCGGCTCCTGTCGAGAAGAAAAGCAGGCCTGTCAGCGGCGTAAGAGTGAAAGGCGTCGACAACCTGCTCATTCGTTTTGCACGCTGCTGCAGCCCGGTGCCGGGTGATGATATTATCGGCTACATTACACGCGGACGCGGCGTATCGGTTCACCGTACAGACTGTACCAATATTCCTGGAGAAAACACCGAAGAGGGAAATCGCGTCATTGAAGTCGAATGGGCGGATTCGATCGAGTCCAATTTCCATGTGGAAATCGAGATTACCGGACATGACCGCAGGGGGCTTCTCAATGAGGTGCTTCAAGTGGTGTCGGAGAGCAAAACCGTCATTTCAGCTGTATCCGGACGTTCGGACAAGAATAAGATGGTGACGATCCATATGACGATTCTCATCCGCAATATCGACCATTTGCATTCCGTGGTAGAAAAAATCAAACGGATCCAGGATGTTTATTCCGTTCAGCGGATTATGCAATAAATTCAGCAGCATGGGCTTAAAGGAGCGGATGAAGCCGTGAAAGTGGTTGTGCAGCGAAGCAAAGAGGCGCAGGTGTCGGTAGCCGGCGAAGTGATCGGCCATATTGAGCAGGGGCTGATGCTGCTCGTAGGCATCACCCACGAGGATACGGAAGAGGATGCGCGTTATCTGGCCGATAAAATATCCGGCTTAAGGATTTTTGAAGATGAGCAGGAGAAAATGAATTTCTCCGTGAAAGATATTGGCGGAGGCATCCTTTCGGTTTCGCAGTTTACATTGTACGGGGATTGCCGTAAAGGCAGGCGGCCTAATTTTATGGCAGCGGCACGGCCTGAACAGGCTGAAGCTTTGTACGAGAAGTTCAATGAGCTGCTGCGCGGCCATGGCCTGCACGTGGAGACGGGAGCTTTTGGTGAAATGATGGACGTTTCCTTTACAAATTGGGGGCCGGTTACGCTTATTGTGGACAGCAAGGCATAATTTGCTTGGATGACGGACATCTTAAGAGGCACAGCGGCCCGGATAAGTGGAGATAGTACTGCATTTATCCAAGGGGTGCGAATCGTCTCGATAGAGGAGCCGTTTAAGATATGCGCCGATCTCCGAAGGAAATTCAGGTAACCAAATCAGATGAACAGGACGCCCACACTGTCTACACGGAGAGGACAACCGCAGGAGCGGAAGGACTCGGCATGGAGGCCGGAGCGGAATTGACCCCTGTTCAAAACAGGTTTAAGCGAACGGTTAAAGTACCGTTCCGTTAAGCGAACGAGCCGGCTTTGCCCAAGGGCAGAGCCGGTTTTATTTATACATGCAGCACCCGGACAGCCGGCTGGGGTTTTAAGTCTTTGTCCGACTTGCAAAATATGATACACTAATCATGGTATTTTTACAGATGGAGGGAGTACGAATTGATAAGGCAAGTACAGTGAACAGATCTCATTCTATGACGCCCCCGTAATAGGAGCCGTTTACCACAGCAGGATGATGACCGTTTGTAGCTGCAAGTTTGCCAGCTAAGCTCCTGCCTGAAGGACAAGTAAGCTGATAATGCGACTCTCCGTCTAAGAGTGCGCCTTGTTGAATGACAAGAATGCTTATTGGTCCGTACATAAACCGGACATTGGTTCTTTTGACGCTGCCCTATTCCCCTTGCCAATTACTAGCGCCCGGCGCTGGACGCTTCTGTGAGAGCGGGATGTTAACCGGAAAACAATAAGGAAGGTGCCCCATGACAAAGAACAATACAAATTCGAAGCGCGCCGCTTCAAAAGGCTGGATCGTATGGATGAGTCTGCTGCTGGCTTTAACCGTGATTGCGGCTGGAATCGCCCTGTACTGGCAGTACAAGCATTTCGGAGGGGCAAAGGAAACGACGGCCCACACACTGTCGGAAGTAAAATCATCCGCTTCTATCGAAGATCAATATGATGTGATTGTTGTCGGTACCGACCCGGAAGGTCTGGCGGCAGCTGTGTCCGCATCCCGTAACGGGCTTAAGACACTGCTTGTAGACGGACGGGACCGTGAGATTCTGGGGGGGCTGATGACACTCGGATGGCTTAATAGTATCGATATGAACTATGTGCCTAAGCCTACGGTGCTGAATCCGCATGAAGTGCTGAACAAAGGGATATTCACCGAATGGTACAAGAACATTGAAGGTGATTCCTTCAGTATCAATACAGCTGCGAATGCGTTTCATGATCTGGTTCGTAAGGAGAAGAACATCGATTTGCTGCTGAAGGCCAAGTCGATGGAGCCGATTCTGTCCAACAAACAAGGACAGCCTACTCTTGTGGAAGGGATAACGGTTACCAAAGAGGACGGAACGAAGAAAGAAGTCCGTGCCCACGCCGTAATCGACGCCACACAGGATGGGGATATCGCAGCCGCTTCCGGTGTGCCTTTCACTTACGGGCTGGAGGATATCGGCAATAAGAACGCCAAAATGGCCGTTACGCTCGTTTTTAAGCTCAAGAATGTGACGCCTGAAGTATGGGCTCAAATCAGCAAGCACCTGAAGAATGATGATGACCCGATGTCCGATGCCAACGAAGTAAGCGCATGGGGTTATAAAGAGCTGTACAACTATCCGGCATTGAATCCGGATCGGGTTAAAATGCGCGGTTTGAATATCGGCCGGCAGGACGGCGATATGATTCTGATCAATGCTTTGCAGATTTTTAACATTGACGGGCTGGATGCCAAATCACGCGCGGAAGCTTTTGAAATCGGCAAGAAAGAAATTCCGAACGTAGTGAAGCATTTGCAGCAGAACTACCCGGAGTTTGCCAAAGTGGAACTGGCGGGCACGGCCCCTGAGCTGTATGTACGCGAGACTCGTCATATTCAGGGGGAATACCGTCTGAAAATCACGGATCTGCTGGAGAACCGCGACCAGTGGGACCGAATCGGTTTCGGATCGTACCCGGTTGACATTCAGCGGCTAACACCGGCTGATACGGGGACGGTCGTAACCCAGCCTGCCCAGTACGCGATTCCTTTCCGCAGTATCGTGCCTAAGAAAGTAGACGGACTGCTGGTCATTGGCCGGGCCGCTTCTTATGACTCGCTGCCACACGGAAGTGCGCGCGTTATCCCGGTCGGAATGGCTGAAGGCGAAGCGGCGGGTGCCGCAGTGAAAATAGCCAAGGAAGCCAAAATGAGCTTCCGTGAGCTGTCTGCTTCCAAAGAGAATATCGCGAAGCTGCAGGAAGTTCTGAAGAAGCAGGGCATGGAGCTGGAGCCGTTCACAATCGAGCCGCCAGCTTACATGACCCATAAGCAGTATGAGGGACTGAAGGCAGCAGTAACGATGTCTCTTGTCGGCGGTGGTTACAAGAACGAGTTTGAGCTTGATAAAGTATCGAATCCGCAGCGCATGGTGAATTATGTGAACCGGATGAAAAAGCTCTCCCCTGCCGCCTATTCCGGCGACGCAAGCGGAGCCGTCAAGGACATCAGTGAAGACGGACGTAAGAAAGATGCGTTGTCACTGGATCAAGCCGCCTTTACGATTACGCAGGGCCTTGGCATTAAGGTAGCCAAAGAAGCGGCTCTTGCTGAGCTGACCAAGCTCGGAGCCGTCGAGGCTGCTTCCCTGGATACCATTAAGGACAAAGAAAAGCTGACCAATGGCGATACGTTTATGCTGATTAAGGACCTCCAGAAGTATGCGGAGAGCAAACAAGCAAAGTAAGTTTGCCTAGTGGTCGTTTTTTGTAACGAAATTGTAACTTGATTTTCATCTGGGATTAATGTTCGAGAGCTATACTAATTATCGACCCCCTTTACGATATAGAAATTTATGGACAGTCTGCAGCCGCGTGTTGCAGACTCTTTTCTTTATATGGACTTTTTTCATAGGCTTAATGGAGAAGGGCTATCATTTGATAGATTTGGCGCTGGTCCCCCGGCAGTGACGCCTGGGCGACTTTAAGCTGCGAGGAGCCGTTCCCGTCGAGGAAAACCCCATCCACTATACTGCGTCCGGCCCCCAGCGATTCAAGGATGGCGGTGCGGAATTCTTCGGCGCTGCAAGCGGTTGGGGTAACGATCAGCCACACTGCGTTATTGCGGTCGTACACGATGCCGGTTCTCATCCGGGATTCCGTCAGCGCAGGCATGTTCTCTTCCTTCGCCAGTCGGCGCCAGTCGGCTTCATTCTGCAGATTCATGGAGATCCCTCCCTGTGCCCAGTAATGAGCGCGATCCGCCACCTGAAGTTCGGATGCTTCCGAAGCATGCTGGACGGAGAAGGTCTGCTTGGCGCCGTCCCACACCAGTGTTCCCCGCCGATGGCCGGTATTGAACCAGCCTGAGCCGTAATCGCCGGGTTCGCCTTTGACCGGACGGTCGTTCATGACCGCGATGCTCAGCAGCTGGCCCTGCCAGAAGAAGCCCCCATTGATCCCGAACTCGGAGAGTTCCATAATGTTGCCTTCTACGGCTTTGAGCGCGATTCGCTCAGGCAGTGTCTTCGCGACATGCAGCTCGACCCCGTTGGCGGAGGCGATTTGCGCATAGGCATAAGCAGGCTGCGCTTCTTCCTGCCTGTTTAACGGGGCAAGCAGGAGTGTCGCGGTGAAGCTGATTGAGGCTGCGGCTAAGTAGAGCACGAGCCTCCGGTTCATTCTCTGAAAGAACATACATACACCCTCCTATCAAATGAAGCCGGATAAGCTGCAGATTTTGACTTTATAATTCTACTCTATGAAACTCTCAGTCCGGCTAGAACGTTATAGAGAGAATGAGAGCCGAATTTCTGACAGACTTATCAGTGAGAGAGGGCCGTGGATCCTTTTTTCTAATAAATAATGGTTCTTTGGAGGAAGACTTACTTTTGTCAAGTCACTATGGTATGATGTGAGTTAAGGAGATGATGTCGTATGGCAGATTTTCATTTGTGTCCCAAATTCGAAAATGCGTTTGAGCTGCTCGGCAAACGCTGGACAGGATTGATCATCCGCGTGTTGTTAACCGGACCCAAACGGTTTAAAGATATATCGGATCTTATTCCGAGCATGAGCGACCGCATGTTGTCCGAACGATTTAAAGAACTGGAATCGGCTGAAATTCTAATCAGACACGTGTATCCGGAAACGCCTGTACGGATAGAATATGAGCTCACGGAGAAAGGCAAAGGCCTTGAACCGGTTATGGATGAGCTGCAGAAGTGGGCGGAGAAAGAATGGAAATAACCGTACCGGGTGCTTGACTTTATACAGCCCGGCGATTACAATCATTTCTAACACAATCGTGATAGCACATTGATCCGTTGAAGGGACAAAGTCGTTCGATTCCACGTACCTAGAGAGGGAAGCCCAGGCTGCAAGCTTCCTTATGATGGCCGGACGTAAGACCTCCCGGAGGACTGGCGGTGAACAGCAAGCATTCTGCCTCGCTATAAGCGGGTAGAGGCGGGTTTAATTAGCCGTTATGCGTAGACGGGCGTTAACCGTATGAAGCGAAATTCCGCCGATCCGTTCTTACGGACCGTGCCGTGGTTTCGGAATGTGGGTGGCACCACGGGTGATGATCAGTTGATAACGTCTCTCGTCCCTAACCGGTTTAATGACCGGTTACCGGGATGGGGGACTTTTTTAATTTGTCCAGAGATCCCGCGCATAAGGCGATCAAAGTGAATCAAGGAGGAGCAGGCATGAGCATTCAGAAACCTAAGGGCACCCAGGACATTCTGCCCGGCGCTGTAGAGAAGTGGCAGTTTCTCGAGAACACAGCACGCGAGCTGTGCACCCGTTACCGGTACCGTGAAATTCGGACTCCGGTTTTTGAGAACACGGAATTGTTCTCCCGCGGCGTCGGGGAGACAACCGATATTGTAGAGAAGGAAATGTATACGTTCTTTGATAAGGGAGACCGGAGCATGTCCTTACGGCCGGAAGGAACGGCAGGGATCGTCCGCGCTTACGTGGAGAACAAAATTTATGGCGAGCCGGATGTAAGTAAACTGTTCTATACCGGACCGATGTTCCGCTACGAGCAGCCGCAAGCAGGGCGCTACCGCCAATTCCACCAGTTCGGGGTGGAAGCACTGGGTTCGGAGGATCCTTCACTCGATGCGGAGGTCATCGCGCTGGGCTACACTTTTTACAAAGAAATCGGTTTGAAAGATGTGACGGTGGAAATTAACTCGGTGGGAACACCTGAAGTCCGGGCGAATTACAAACAGCGTCTGCAGGATTTCCTCGCTCCTTTCAAAGATGAACTGTGCAAGGACTGCCAATCCCGCTATGAGCGCAATCCTCTGAGGATTCTGGATTGCAAAGTGGATCAGAAGCGTTTTGACGGAGCTCCTGAACTGCTGGATGATCTGGATGAGGCTTGCCGCACGCATTTCGAGGCAGTAAAGCGCCATCTGGATGCCATGGAGATTCCGTACCGCATCAATCCGCGCCTTGTCCGCGGTCTTGATTATTATACGCACACGGCATTTGAGTACAAGGCTGCTGGTATCGGCGCGATCGATACGATCGGCGGAGGCGGGCGCTATAACGGGCTTGTGTCTCAGATCGGCGGGCAGGATCAGCCTGGCGTCGGTTTCGGCCTGGGTCTGGAGCGCATCCTGCTCGTGCTCGAATCGCAAGGTGTTGAGCTGCCGAAGCCTCCCGTACTGGATGTGCATCTGATCGGACTCGGTGAAGCCGCCGAGAACGAGATCGTGAAGCAGCTGTACCGGCTTCGTTCGGAAGGCATCTTGGCTGAGAAGGACTATCAGTCCCGCAAGATGAAGACGCAAATGAAGGCGGCTGACCGCGCTGAAGCCCGGTTTGTCGCGATTCTAGGCGATGACGAGCTGGAGCGGGGCGAAATTACGCTGAAAGCGATGGCGACGGGCGAACAGGAAACTGTAGCGCTTGCAGATTTCGTCGGCGTGCTTAAAGCCCGTAAATAAGCAGGGAACTATTAGCTGGGCCCAAGGCCGGGTCCACAGCATTTGTAAATGATCGAAACAATTGTGCTACGACATTACTTATTTTGATGGAGGAATTCATAACCATGATGCTCAAAACTCATCATTGCGGACAATTAACAAAAGCGAACATTGGAGAAACCGTTGTTCTGAACGGTTGGGTGCAGCGCCGTCGTGACCTGGGCGGAGTCCTGTTTATCGACCTGCGTGACCGCAGCGGTCTGGTACAAATCGTATTCAATCCGGATTTTTCGGGAGAGGCGCTGGCGATTGCCGACCGCGCACGCAACGAATATGTGCTTGCGGTAAAAGGTGCTGTTGTCGAGCGCGATGCGGAGACAGTGAACACGAACCTGGGCACCGGTGAAATTGAAGTGCGCATTACGGAAATCGAAATTCTGAATGCGGCTAAAAACCCTCCGTTCTTCATCGAAGACGGAATCGAGATTGACGAAACCCTTCGCCTGAAGCACCGCTACCTGGACCTGCGCCGCCCGGAAATGCAAAAAACACTTATGCTGCGTTCTAAAGCAGCTAAAGTATTCCGTGACTACCTCGACGAGAACGGATTCCTTGATATCGAGACTCCGATCTTGACCAAGAGCACACCGGAAGGCGCACGTGACTATCTCGTGCCAAGCCGCGTTCACCCGGGTGAATTCTTCGCTCTGCCGCAATCCCCTCAGCTCTTCAAGCAGCTGCTGATGGTAAGCGGTCTGGAACGTTATTATCAGATTGCGCGCTGTTTCCGCGATGAAGATCTGCGTGCGGACCGCCAGCCTGAGTTTACGCAAGTCGACATCGAGACTTCGTTCATGTCTCAGGATCAACTGCTTGAGATGATGGAACAGCTTCTGGTACGTTTGTTCCGTGAGACGATCGGCGTAGAAGTGGCGACACCGTTCCAACGTCTGACCTATGCAGAAGCGATGGACAAATACGGCTCGGATAAGCCGGATCTTCGCTTCGGTCTGGAACTCTCGACGGTGACAGACATTGTTGCGGACAGCGATGTAAAAGTATTTAATATGATCGCCAAGAACGGCGGTATCGTTAAAGCTCTTAACGCAAAAGGCTGTGCGACGTGGAGCCGCAAGGAGCTTGACGATCTGCAGCCGTTCGCATCCCGCTACGGCGGCAAAGGTCTTGCATGGATCACAGTCAAAGAAGGCGAGTGGAAAGGGCCGATCGTGAAATTCTTCAAGGAAGAAGAGATCGCCGCACTGACGGAGCGCCTGAATGTAGAAGAAGGCGACCTGCTTATCTTCTCCGCCGACAAGCCTAAAGTCGTTTACGATGTACTGGGTAACCTCCGCCAGAAGGTCGGCCGTGACCTCGGTCTGATCGACGACAAGGCGTATAAGTTCCTGTGGGTTGTGGACTTCCCGATGTTCGAATACGATGAGGACGAGAAGCGTTATGCGGCGATGCACCATCCGTTCACCCGTCCGAATGATGAAGATCTACATCTGTTCGACACCGATCCGGGTCAAATGCGTGCCCAGGCTTACGACATCGTCCTTAACGGATACGAAGTAGGCGGGGGATCCATGCGGATCTACCAGCGTGAAGTACAAGAGAAAATGTTCAAAGCGCTGGGCTTCAGCCCCGAAGAAGCAAAAGCGGAATTCGGCTTCCTGCTGGAAGCATTCGAATACGGAACACCTCCTCACGGCGGTATGGCGTACGGTCTGGACCGTCTTATCATGCTTCTTGCGGGACGCACCAACCTGCGTGAGACGATCGCGTTTCCTAAGACAGCGAGCGCTTCCGATCCGCTTACCGATGCACCGGGCGCAGTCAGTGATAAGCAGCTTGAGGAGTTGTCGATCCGCGTCGCTCTCAAGCAGCCTGCCGCCAAAGCGTAACCGTCCCTATAGGGGACGGGAGGTTCCGGCAAGCCGGGGCTGCTCGTAGAAACTGCACTCCGGCAAGCGGAAGCTATTAAGCACGCGCAGCTATAGAAGAGGGACCTGAGAAGGTCCCTTTTTGCCTGACAATAATCCAAAGTTTGCCGCTGTGAGAACTGGCGTAAAGACCGGTATCCTGCGAGAAGCTGCTATGCATACCTGCTTGAGAAGCGGGGAGCTGACCCTATAGGTACGGGCTGCTTCCCATGAAACTTGACAATAGGCCGCCTGTCCCGTCAAACTAGCGGTAACCAATAATCACGTATACACCTAACAGAGGAGGAATTACTCAATGTTACATCAATTCTCCCGGACAGAGCTTGCTATAGGGCCGGAGGGCTTGAACATTATGAAAGGAAGCACGGTCGCGGTTCTCGGGATCGGCGGAGTCGGGGCAATTGCAGCCGAGGCGCTGGCGCGTACCGGAGTCGGGCGTATTATTCTCATCGATAAAGATGTCGTGGACATTACGAATGTGAACCGCCAGATTCATGCGCTTACGACCACGGTCGGGCAGCCCAAAGCGGAGCTGATGCAGGAGCGGATTAAGCTGATTAATCCGGAATGCGATGCCATCGCGCTGAGAATGTTCTATACCGAGGAGACCTATGAACAGCTTTTTGATTATAAGCCCGATTATGTGCTGGATGCGTCGGACACGATCTCTTATAAGATCCACCTGATTAAAGAATGTCTGGCGCGTAAAATTCCGATGATCTCCAGCATGGGAGCCGCCAATAAGATGGATCCGACCAAATTCCAGGTCGCGGATATTTCGAAGACCACGATGGATCCGATTGCGCGGGTAGTGCGCACCAAGCTGCGGAAGGAAGGCATCAAGAAAGGGGTCAAGGTGGTCTTCTCGACCGAGGAGCCGAAGAAACCCCGTGAAGACGTCACCCAGCGGATTGTACCGGAGAATGCACCCGAGATACGCAAGGCTCAGCAGCCTCCGGCAAGCAATGCATTCGTTCCTCCGGTTGCAGGCCTGATCATGGTCAGTGTCTGTGTGAAGGATCTGCTGGAACAGGCAGGAATTGAAATCTAGCTGAACACGTATGTTTTGGTTATTATTTCAATTACGAGAGGCAGGAAACGTATGGGGAGGACACTGGCTTCGTTGGCGTTACCGGCAGTTGCAGCGGTACTTACAGCTGCAGTAGTCATGATTCCCGTTTCCGGGGAAGCCCAGGCTGCTGCTGCACCGGCAAGCGCGGATTACCCCGGGATGAAGGCCCTGGCGGAAGCTGGCGGTGCCGGCAAGATGAGGCAGCGCGTTATCGCTTCCGCAGAGGCAGACTGCACATGGGGAGGCGTCGGTAAAGCGCGCGCTCCTGTGCAGTCTATCGCGGATGCGGCGGAGGCTCCATCTGCCAGGGAGGCGGACGTACATGCCCGCGCGGATTCCCCGCAGCCATTCAACGACGTTGCGCCGGATACCTACGGCGCTGCGGCGATCCATGAGCTGGCTGAGCACGGCATCGCCGAAGGGATATCCGCAGGAAAGTTCGATCCTGCGGGGATCGCGACGCGCGAGCAGTTCGCGAAGCTGCTCACGGCAGCATCGAGGGACGCGAAGGAGATTGCTGCGTCCAGGGGCCGGATGCCTTTTACGGATGTCACATCCGTATGGTCCAGGCCCTATATCGCAGCGGCTTACGCCTCCGGCCTCATCGACGGCACTACAGCCGTCACCTTCTCTCCGGAGCGGCCTGTAAGCCGGCAGGCGGCCGCCGCCATGGTGTGGCGCTGGCTGGAGGCTCAGGGTGTTGAGGCTCCAGCCAGCGCGGGTGGGCGGAGTGATGCCCATACAGACAGCTGGGCGGAGACGGCGGTCAGGAACCTCAGCCTGCTGGGTCCTTCTTGGAGCCGTGCGGATTCATCGTATACGCCGGAGTCAGTCATGACCCGGGGCGACTCTGCCGTGTTGATTGCCGGTGCTTTGTGCCTGTTGGAGAGTACCGCCGATGAACGGTTGAGGAAAGCACAGGAACCGATCGGCCTGCAGGAAGCGGTAGAGCTAATCCGGCGGAGTGAACAGCGTACCGCGGACCTGCTGCTTGTCCTGTTCGACCATCAGCTGGCATCGGGGTATAAACCTTCCTTCGACGCCATTGAGGCCCGCCTTCTGCATTTTTACGCAGACAGCTCCAGATGGAGAACGTTCTATGAGCATCAAATGGGCGGCATTTATGAAATGTCGGCCGTGGTCCCATCGCCCGTTATGCCGGGTGCTTCGTTTGAGATAACCGGAAGAACGGATGAAACTTTACAAATCCGCGGCAAGCGCCCGGAGGGAGCTAACACGACAGCGGCCTATCTTACATACAAGCTTGTCCTCCGCGAGGCAGCGTGGGTGATCGACCATTTCGCGGAACTGCCCCTTACGGAGCCGTTTACCCGGGAGGAGGCCTCCGGCATTGTCGCCCTCTACTATGACGAGGCCGCGACCCGCTTACTGGAGGAACGGGAAGACCGTTATCTTTTTGAGGTTGGTGAGAAGGGGGAAGAAGTTCTTCTCTCCGTCTACAAGAATAACGGCAGTCTTGTAATGGAGAAGACCTAGCACTTAAGTAATTTAAAATAGTTAAACCACACATGTTCCATAGCATGTGTGGTTTTTTGTTTCCGGTTCTTCCTTTGTTGGAATGACATGGAAGGATGGAGGGCAACGTAAGAACAACGATAAGGACCGCCGCGCAGCTACGCCGGCAAAGGAGCCCGTAAAGTGAACAAGACCGTGACTACTGCTGAAATTGAACAATGGCTGGCAGATAAATTCTCTTCCAGTGTGGATCTGGAGGATCTCCAGCTTACTTGTCTGGACAGAAAAGTGCGCTTGATCTACCTCAAAAGCATTTGCGATCCGCGTCAGATCCAGCGGTTATTTGTGGTTCCTTTCTATGGAATTCCGACCGAAGAGCAGTACGAGCAATACATCGGCTCCCTGCCGTGCTGCAAACGGTTCTCAAATGTCGTCAAGGTGCTGGAATCGATACTGGGAGGAGGGGCGGCTTTATTCGTAAACGGCAGCGTTTATCTGATCGAAGTACTGCTGGATGAAAAAAGCGCCATTCAACCGGCTTCTGTGGAAGCAACGGTTCAAGGTCCCCAGGATGCTTTTACAGAATCCGTCCAAACGAATTTGAATATGATCCGCCGCAGGTACAAATCATCCAGTCTTAAGACCGAAAGCATGAACATCGGCACGCTCACCCAGACGGTTACGACCCTGGTTTATGATGAGCGCTTGATTGATAAAGGGATTCTGCAAGAGCTCAAAGACAAACTCAGTACCCTTAAGATCGATAAAGTCCAGTCCTCGGGCGAATTGGAAAAAGCGATAAGTCCTTCCGGCCTTCGATTGGTGCCGACGATTCTGACTACGGAAAGACCGGACCGTGCAGTCGATAATCTAAGCAAAGGCAGAATTGTCGTGATCATCGATACAGCCCCGTTTGTGCTGATTCTGCCTTCGACTTTCTTTGATTTCTTTTCGGCTATGGATGATAAGGTACAGCTGCCTTTTGTCGGCGTATTCCTGGTACTCATCCGTTATCTGGGTCTTTTTATGACGCTGACCCTTCCGGCCCTGTATGTGGCCTTCACTTCCTATAATCCTGAAATCCTCAAAATGAATTTAACGCTGCTTATTGCCGGAAGCCGGGCAAGCGTGCCTTATCCGTCTTACATCGAGGTGCTGCTGATGCTGATTGTGATGGAGTTCCTGATCGAAGCAAGTTTGCGGCTGCCCAAGGCGATTGGTCCGACAGCAACCACGGTAGGAGGTCTGATTTTAGGTACCGCTTCTACCGAAGCGGGCATGGTAGGAAGCATCATGATTATCCTTGTGGCGGCAGTAGCCATCTCCAACTTTGTAATTCCAATCAATATGATGAGCTTTAGCGTGCGATTCTGCAAATATGTATTTGTCCTGCTTGCCGCGGTCTTCGGGCTGCTTGGCATTGTTGTCGGGATTATCGGAGCGATTCTTTATTTGTGTAACCTTCGAAGCTTCGGACAGCCTTACTTAAGACTGATTAAAGCCAGAATGGATGAAGGAGGACGGAAATGATCACGAACCGATATTTCTATTATCTCATTGCGATCAACGCGTTGATCAGCATTATCATTTACGTCCCCCGTATCTTGCTGGAGCATCGCTTCACAGGGACCTGGTCCTCCATTCTTATATCCGTTCCGATGAGTATTTTTTTGATCTACGCGTTTTGCAAAATGCTCGCCTATTTTCCGAGGCAGGGGTTTCCTGAGCTGATGGAAAGATTTCTGCCCAAGTCTGTCGGGACTTTTGTTATGCTGCTCATGATCGGATTATGGTATTTTGCAGGGGCTTTGACGCTTCTCTCCTTTGTAGATATTACACTGCGTTATATTAGTCAGGATGTTCCGGCGATTCTCATTATGCTCGGGTATCTGATTGTCGTTTTCTGGTCCTGCAAGATTAATACGGCCTCTATTCTGTATGCGCTCGAGTTATTGCTGTTCCTGACTGTCCCTCCTATCCTTTTTTTTATTATAAAAGCGATGAGTACGTCGTTTTTCAGCTGGGATGCGGTTATCCAGACCCTGACCTATTCGCTGAAATGGCCGGATTTGTCCGCCATAGCGGGAGCTACTTTTCTTTTTACCGGCTATATCAACATGGTTGTATTTAACCGGGTATTTGAGAAGTTCCAGGCAAGAGGAACGATTGTGATTGCGTTGTCCGGTTTCCTGCTGCTGGTGGTCACGGTTATAGTCCCCATCGGTTATCATGGGTCCGTGGGCGTTGATTCTTATGTGTATCCCTGGTTTTCTCTGGCAGACTCTATCCGGATCGATTTATTTCTCGTGGAGAGAATGGTGTTTGTATTTTATTTAATCTATATCGCCTTATTTCTGATCAGCACCACTGTCCACTGGCATGTTGCCCAGAATCTCACGGAGGGTTTGTTCAAATTCGACCGGAAAACCCGGGCTTATAAAATAGTTTCCTACACGACAGGTTTTATTTTCAGTGCAGGGTGTTTGATTATGCTCCGCTTCAATCAGAAGCAGCTTGTCGATGTGGGGGAGGTTTTTTTGATTGTCCGTCTGGGAGCAGAGGCCCTGCTTCTGATTCTGATGTTCTACATGTACCGGAAGGGGAAGAAAAGTGAAGCCTAATCATGTGTTTCTAGTGCTGATTCTTCTTGCAGGATGTCTCGCGGGGGGCTGTAACTTCAAAGACATTGACAAGCGTGTATTTGTGGTTTCTATGGGAATCGACAAAGGAGAAGGCTCTGATATGCGTGTCAGTTTAAAACTGGCGATTCCACAAGGCAATCCGAAAGAAGGGGCGGAAGAGTTCGAAATTATTGAGGAGGAGGCAAGAACGATATCCGATGCTCTCCGCAAAGCTAAATCCAAGGTAGACAAAGAACTGGACTATGGCCATATGAAAGTGCTTCTCATCGGGGAAGAGATGGCGAGAGAGGACATATACAGGGTGATCAACTGGGCTGTAAGGCGGCGTGATATTCAGAGAATTAGTATGTTGGGGATCGGGAGTCCATCCGCACTTGATGCTCAGAAGGTGAAGCCCAAATCAGAACGGATTCCATCTAACGCCTTAATTCTTTCTCTGTCCAAGAACGGGACGGAATCCCCCTTCATCGTTTCTGAATTTTTGTTTGATTATCAGAGGCGGCTGGATGAGAAAGGTCTGGATCCGTTTCTTCCGGTTGTTGAGGCAAAGAAAGATTATTTTGTTATTAACCGGGTCGTGTTGATGAGGAAAAATAAAATTGCGGTTGAGCTGTCGCCGGATGAAACTAAAATTTACAATCTGCTGGTCAGCCGGAATTTAAAAACGAATATGAGTGCTCAAACCGAAAATAACTTCTATGAAATAAATGTGGATACTTCCCGTGCTTCTTATAAAATTGAAGAAACCGGGAAGAGTAGGGTTCTTAAGTATAAGATCAAAATCAGCAGCAATCTCGAAGAGAATGAAATGCGGGAAAAATTTACCCGGGAAAGACTGGATGAGATTGAGAAAATATTTGAGAAAGAAATCAGCAGACAGGTAACCGCTTTTTTGGCGAAACTGCAAAAAAACAAGACAGACCCGATAGGATTCGGACTCCGATATATATCCCGTCATTGGAACAATGAGACCGAATGGGAGGAGTGGGAGCGTTTATTTCCTGCTCTGGAGTTTGAGGTGGAGACTCATGTCCGTATTCACTCGGCCGGGACCGTTCACTAGAAGCGGGGCGCCTTTCGACAAAGAACATCCTCTAACGATATAATAAAGAGACGATCTTATTGGTGCGAAAGGCGGAATGACCGAATGGATATGGACCTGTTCAGCTACGCTGCTGACAATGATTCCCGCGGGAAACTGCTCGCGGACCGCATGCGGCCGCGTACGCTGGATGAATATATAGGACAAGAACAAATCGTAGGACCCGGTAAGCTGCTGAGGAGGGCGATTGAAGCTGATCAGATCAGCTCGATTCTGCTCTACGGCCCGCCGGGCTGCGGTAAAACAACATTAGCGCATATTATTTCGGAGAAAACTTCCGGCAATTTCGTCCGGCTTAATGCAGTCGATGCCTCCGTCAAAGATGTCCGGGAAGTGATTGAGCAGGCCAAAACCGAGAAGGCTCTATACGGGCGCAGAACGATCCTGTTCCTGGATGAGGTGCACCGCTTTAATTCAGCGCGTCAGGATGCGCTGCTGCCTGCCGTCGAACAAGGCACGATCGTATTTATCGGCGCCACGACCGAGAACCCGTTCCATTATGTGAACGGGGCCCTGTTGTCGCGCTCCACTTTATTTCAGCTGCAGGGTCTGACGCATGAACATGCGCGCACGGCAATGGAGCGTGCACTTGCCGACAAGGAGCGCGGACTTGGCTTCCTGAACATCGAAGCCGATGAGGAGGCGTTGGAGCATATTGCATTCATGGCCGGAGGAGATATCCGGCGTGCCCTTAATGCATTGGAAATTGCTGCGCTTACGACAGCGGCAGGTGCGGATGGCATTGTCCGCATCAATCTCGATACCGCAGAGGAATCGATCCGGCGCAAGACCGTGAGGGCCGACGAATCGACCCAGTACGATGTGCTGTCCGCTTTTCATAAAAGCGTGCGTGGATCATCGGATGCCGCTCTCTTCTGGTTTCTCTATGCCGTGGAGAAGCTGGGAATGGACCCGATGACTTTCATCAGGAGGCTGATCGTCGCCTGCAGCGAAGATATCGGACTCGCGAATCCGCAGGCGATGGTTCAAGCCGTCACGGCGATGGATGCCTATCATAAAATAGGCTGGCCGGAGTCGAAGTACATTCTTTCACAGGCCATCTTGTTTGCGGTCGAAAGTCCCAAATCCAATTCGATTCCGCTTGCCATAAGCCGTGCGATGACTGCGATGGATAGTGTCGGTCTGATAGAAGTACCGCTTCATTTGCGGGATGCCCATTATAAGGGGGCGGAGAAGCTTGGGCATAAAGGCTACATGTATCCGCATAATTATCCGGGCCATTTTGTAAAACAGGCTTATTTACCGGAAAAAATGGAGGAGCAAGTGTTTTTCAAAGCCTCCGAACAGGGTATGGAAGAGAAGATGAAACTAAATCAGCAGCGCCGCAGCAGATAATTCTCTTCTCAAGTGTGATCACAGTATCACTGCACGGCACGGCCTAAGGAGCCGAAATCAATTATGACAGAAGAATATGTTTTCTTAATCGCCATCTTGCTGTTTGCCGGTGTGTTAATGACCAAATTCTCTACACGATTTGGTCTTCCGGCTCTCGTTTTTTTTATGCTGGTCGGCATGGTGCTGAATAATTTTATTTATTACGATAATGCGGAGTTGACCCAGTGGTTTGGAATCATGGCCCTGATCGTCATTTTATTCGAAGGGGGGCTCCAGACCAAATGGTCTCATGTACGCGAAGTAGTTAAGCCTGCGATTCTGCTGTCAACCGTTGGGGTTGTACTCACGACAGCCATAGTTGGTTTCTTCGCTATGTGGATCTTGAAACTTTCTTTCCTGGAGGGGATGCTGCTCGGAGCGATTGTCGGCTCGACGGACGCGGCAGCAGTATTCGCGGTACTCGGCAATCAGAATGTCAAAAGACGGCTGACATCGACACTCGAAGCCGAATCGGGCACGAACGATCCGATGGCGGTTTTTCTTACGGTATCCCTGCTGGAGTTGATGGAGCACCCGGATTCCAGCCTTCTTTTGATGGCGGCATCATTCGTATGGGAGATGGGTCTGGGTCTGGTCCTCGGGCTTGTGATCGGTAAGCTGGCTATCTGGAGTCTGAATAAAATCGACCTGGATTCCTCCGGGCTGTATCCGGTGCTGGCTCTGGCATTCGCCATCTTCTCTTACGGAAGCGCAGCGCTTCTGCATGCAAGCGGTCTGCTTGCAGTCTATGTGATGGCGCTTAAACTCGGCAACGCCGATTTCGCTTACCGGTTCTCGATTATACGGTTCCATCAGGGATTTTCCTGGATGATGCAAATTCTTATGTTCATGCTGCTCGGGCTTTTGGCATTTCCGAGAGAATTCCCGGATATCATGCTGGAAGGACTCCTGTTGTCTCTGATCCTTATGTTCCTTGCAAGACCTATCGCGGTGTTCGTGAGTATGTTGGGGACTAAGTTCAATTTTCGTGAGAAGCTGCTCGTTTCATGGGCCGGTCTGAGGGGCGCTGTTCCTATTGTGCTCGCGACCTATCCTCTCATTGCCGGAATCGAGCACGGCTGGATGTATTTTAATGTGGTGTTTTTTATCGTCCTGACGTCAACCTTGATACAAGGTTCTACGATTTCGCCCCTTGCCAATAAGCTGGGTCTTACAGAAGGGGATATGCAGCCTGCCGAGCACACGATTGAACTGCTTGCCATAGGCAAGGCGAATGCCGAAATCATCGAAATCAAAGTGAAGGAGACCAGTGCCGTAACCGGTCAGACGATCGGTGCGCTCAAGCTGCCCAAAGAGGTGCTGATTACGGCGATTATACGAAATGGAGAGATCGTCACCCCGCGGGGGGATGTTGAAATCATTAAGGGTGACATGCTTTATCTGCTTGTCTCCAAGCCTATGCGAGAGCAGGTTAAACGAATTTTCTACGCGGAAACTCTTCCTGTCCAATCAGATGAGGGACAGCCGGAGTGATTTAATAATCCTGTGGTTAATAAAAGGAATCAAAGATCCGTTAACATTGAACATGCAGGTTTCAGCGGAAATTCGTGATAATTATTTCCCAGGTAATCAGCATAGGACCGTGCGGCTTATGGCTGCTTATGAACGAGCAGGGCCTTTTTCGAAAACCAGCCACATTTAAGTTCCCAATAAAAAATACTCTTTTTAGCCCCGGGGCCAAAAAGAGTATTTTTATTGCATAATAAACTTTACAACACAATCCCCGTATACCGCAGCTTAAACCATTGCAACGGATTGCTTAACAGATGTTTAATGGAAACTTAACGGATGTTTAACGGAGACTCAACGAATGCCTAACGATGGACCTTATCGATGATTCCGCCGCCCAGACAGACATCGCCGTCATACAAGACAACCGATTGCCCGGGTGTGACCGCCTTCTGCAATTGATCAAACACGACTTCCGCCGTTCCATCTGCCCCGAGTGTGACCCGGACGCCCTGGTCCGGCTGGCGATAGCGGAACTTGGCGGTGCAGGTGAAGGTGCCCTCAGGCTTGCGCGGGCTGATCCAGTTCACACCGGTAGCCGATAAGCCTTTGCTGTACAAACGCGGGTGCTTGTCCCCCTGAACGACGTAGAGGATGTTACGTTCGAGATCTTTATCGGCGACGAACCAGGGTTCGCCTGTTCCGGAGCCGCCGATGCCAAGTCCCTGACGCTGGCCCAAGGTGTAGTACATGAGGCCGTCATGGCGTCCCTTGACTTCGCCCTCCAGCGTCTGGATGTCGCCGGGACGGGCAGGCAGGTACTGGCTCAGGAACTCTTTGAAGTTCCGTTCCCCAATAAAGCAGACACCTGTACTGTCTTTCTTCTTGGCGGTAGCCAGGCTGGCTGCAGCAGCCAATTCGCGGACCTGCGGTTTGGGAAGATGTCCGATCGGGAACATCGTCTTCGACAGCTGGTATTGGTTCAGGGCATGCAGGAAGTAGGTCTGATCCTTGTTAGCGTCATTGCCGCGCAGGAGGACATACTCACCGTCCCGGTTTTCCAGACGGGCATAGTGCCCGGTTGCGATATAATCGGCCCCCAGGTCCAGCCCTTTTTGCAGAAATTCCCCGAATTTGATTTCCCGGTTGCACATAACATCGGGGTTCGGAGTCCGGCCGTTTTTGTATTCGTCGAGGAAGTATTGAAATACCTTCTCGGAATATTCTTTTTCGAAATTTACCGTATAAAACGGAATGTCGATCTGATCGCAGACCCTCCGCACATCTTCTGCATCCACTTCGGCAGTGCAGTGGCCAAACTCATCGGTATCGTCCCAGTTTTTCATGAAAACGCCAATGACATCGTAGCCCTGCTCTTTAAGCTGAAGCGCTGCAACGGAAGAATCTACCCCGCCCGACATTCCGAGAATGATTCGTTTCTTGCTGTTCATAGTCGGAATTGTTCCTTTCTTGTCGAAAAATGACCTGCAACAACATAACGTTAACATGCAGGGTTCCTCTCATTATAGCGTTCTTTTTTAAAAGTTAAAATATTTCATGAAGATGTCATGGTTTTGTAACCCAAATAATCGGAATTATGATAACATAGAAGGGAATATGGCAAAATGGAATGAATGAAAAATAGAGAAATAGGATACCCTGAAGCTAATGTTTTTACTCATCAGCACAAGGTAGAAGAGGTGTGAAATTGAAAATTTCTACAAAAGGGCGCTATGGCCTAACAATAATGATGGAACTTGCAAACCGTTTCGGAGAAGGTCCGACCTCTCTTAAGAGCATTGCCGAGAAGCACCAGCTTTCCGAGCATTATCTGGAGCAGCTCGTAGCACCGCTGCGCAACGCCGGCCTTGTCAAAAGCATCCGCGGAGCATACGGCGGCTACATTCTTTCGAAGAATGCCGAGCAAATCACAGCCGGTGAAGTGATCCGGGTCCTGGAGGGTCCGATCTCACCTGTCGATTTCACGGAAGAAGATGACCCGGCCAAACGTGATTTATGGATACGTATTCGCGACAGCATCGCGGATGTGCTGGACTCGACGACGCTTGCTTCACTGATTTCGTACCAGGAAGACAATAAGCGCGACAATTATATGTTCTACATTTGATAGGGTGACTCACATGGCAATTTACCTTGATCATGCCGCGACGACGCCCCTCCACCCGGAGGTGCTGCAGGCGATGATTCCATACTATACAGAACATTTCGGGAACCCTTCCAGCATTCACGGCTACGGGCGGGCGTCTAGAACAGCGCTCGACCGTTCGCGTGCTGCCGTCTCGGCGGCAATCGGCTGCTCGCCAGCCGATTTGCTTTTTACGAGCGGAGGAACCGAAAGCAACAACACGGCGTTGTACGGGATAGTAAAGTCCCATAAGGAACAGCGTCCACATATGATTACAACCGTTATAGAACATCATGCCGTGCTGCATCCGGCCGGACGTTTGGAGAAAATGGGCTGTGATGTTACTTATCTCCCAGTAGATATGACCGGTCTTATCCGAGTGGAGGATATAGAGCGGGCCATTCGTCCGGAGACGGTGCTGATCAGCGTGATGTACGTGAACAATGAAATCGGCACGATCCAGCCGATTGAAGAAATTGGCCGCCTCGCTAGAAGCCGGGGCATTGCTTTTCATGTTGATGCTGTCCAAGCGCTCGGCAAGATTAGGATAGATTTGTCGAAGCTGCAGGTGGATCTGATGAGTTTCTCGGCACATAAGATTAACGGGCCCAAAGGTGTAGGAGCCCTGTACTATGACTCGCGGCACCTCCATCTTACCCCGCAAATACTGGGCGGGTCCCAAGAACGCAGACAGAGAGCCGGCACGGAAAACGTAGCCGGAATAGTCGGTTTTGCGAAATCACTGGAAATATATAACAAAATGTCCGATAATTACAAAGAACTGGCTATCGGCTGCCGCAGCTCCATGGACGCTGTTTTTCATGAAGAACTGGGGCCGGAAGGGTTTGTCGTGAATGGAAATCCTGAGCATGGCGTACCGCATATTTACAATGTCAGCTTTCCGGGCGTTCATACGGAAACGCTGCTGATGAGTTTGGATCTGGAAGGAATCGCTGCCGCCAGCGGCTCTGCGTGTTCATCCGGATCGCTTGAATTATCGCATGTACTCCGCGCTATGCAGCTTCCAGAATCTGTATCCGGTTCGGCCGTTCGATTTAGTTTCGGTTTAGGGAACTCTATAGACCAAATTCAAACGGCGGCCCGGACAACCGCAACCATTGTGAAGCGGCTTCGTAAGTAACCACAAGGGACGGGCCCCCAAGAGGCAGAATTTAACCTGCCGCCAAGGAGGCAGAATACTTTGCGTAAGGCCCGAGATCTTATAGGTTTATCCGTCCTGTGCGTTGCCACAGGCAAACGCGTCGGAACAGTCCGGGATCTTCTGTTCGATCCGGAATGGACCATCCTCGGCATACTGCTCGACGCGAAACATTGGTTCTCTTCCAGTCGTTATATTCATGTAGACGACATCTTAGCTTGCGGCCCGGATGCCTTGACGATAGAGGATACGGGCTGTATCAGAGATTCGGCGGAGGCCGAGGCATTGGGTTTGACCGCTTTCCATGGCGGCAAACACCGGCTGAAGGAATTGCCGGTTGTGACCGTGAACGGCCATCAATTAGGTGTCATTGAGGACGTTTATTTGCTTGAAGAATTGGGTACAAAGATAGTAGGTTTTGAACTGTCTGAAGGTTTCGTATCCGATTTGAAGGAAGGTCGCAAATGGCTCCCGCTGCCGGTATCGTTAACCATCGGGGAGGATGCGGTGATCGTTCCGCTTAATTCCCGGCTGGAAGTGGATGAAATCTTCGTATCTAAAGAAGAATAGGGTGAAGTTGCAAATGATGCGTTGTCCAAACTGCAATTCCAAGGATATCGGCAAAATCGGATCCCATCAATTTTATTGTTGGGGCTGCTTTATTGAACTGGCCGTGAACGGCGAGAAAATGTCCGTCTATCAAGTGGAAGAAGACGGTACACTAAGCTCGCTGGATGATTTGTTTTTTGAAGAAGAAATGCCGCAAATGCACGTCCAGTAAGGACGTCATGTTATATACTTGGAAGAACAAGCACCGCCATAGGAAGGACGAGCTTTTAAGCTTGTTCCTGCCGTTGGCGGTGTTTTTTGGCTGATCAGGCAATTTGCAGGCTTGGATTATTCCAGACGGGTTGTACATATACTTATCAAGAAAGGAATGACGAATACAGCAAGGGTGGGGACGATGAACCAATTTCTGAGAAGCGGGTGGTTTGCCGCCTTGATTTATACACTGCTAGGTCTGCTCGTTTTGTATTTCACGCTGCAGATTCAGCCTATTCTGGGAGGCGTATACCGTTTTTTAAAGGCGGTGCTTGCTCCTTTTCTGATTGCCTTAATCATTTCCTACGTTCTAAATCCTGTCGTGAATTTACTTAGTACACGCAAAGTTCCCCGTACGTTCGCGGTTCTTCTGATCTACGCTGTTTTTCTCACCTCGACGGCGGTGGTTTTTATGAATGTGACCCCTATGTTTGTGACGCAGTTGGGTGAGCTGAATGAGCACATTCCCGAAATGACGATTCGCGCGCAATCGCTGGTGGACGGAATGAACAGCAGTCAGCTTCTGCCGGATACGGTGCGGACAGGCGTACATGATGCGATTTTCAAACTTCAGAAAACCATTTCCCTCAAAATATCCGACACTATCCATGGAATTGGAAGCACGATCAGCATGCTGCTGATGGCGTTCATCATTCCGTTCCTGGCTTTTTATATGCTGAAAGATTTTCAGTTGATCGAGAAAACCGTCCTTGCGGTTGTCCCCAAGTCCCGCCGCAGGCAGATCGTGAAAGTGCTGGTCGATATCGATACCGCATTAGGCAATTATATCCGCGGCCAGTTTCTGGTCTGTGTGATCATCGGAGTTCTTGCTTATATCGGCTATTGGGCGATCGGCATGCCTTATGCAATCTTGTTAGCCGGACTAGTCGCGGTTTTTAACATTATTCCTTATATGGGCCCGTTCTTCGGCGCAGCTCCTGCTGTCCTTATGGCGGCGACCGTTTCGTTCAAAATGGTTCTGCTGGTTATTATGGTGAACACCATTGTGCAAATCTTGGAGGGAAATGTTATATCTCCTCAAGTTGTGGGCCGTACGCTGCATATGCATCCCCTGCTTATCATTTTCGCTCTTCTGGTGGGGGGACAGGTCGCGGGGATACTGGGACTCATCCTGGCCGTCCCGTTCTTTGCCGTTATGAAAGTAATTATCCAGCATCTGTTTCTCTACTACATACACAGGCGGACTGTCTGAAGCGAGAGAAGGTACAGTGGTCATGGATTAAGAATGGTTTGTTAGAGTTTACTTCGAAAAAATAACCGGCAGCAGCTGCTTCCTGTACGGGTCCCTGAGGTCTCTTCGCCTGCTTGCGCTTTCGGCTTCCTATACGGTACGATCAATGTATACAAATTCCAGGTCGTAATACTGGATCGAATCCGTCACGGATGAAGAGGGGAAGCTTATGGCTCAGAAGGATCTCGTTAGTGAAGCGGCCGTTTTGCCGGATGCAGTAAGCCGCAGTGCAGACTGCGAAGGGACGCCGCCTGCAGCGGCCAGGACTGACCTGGATGAAGCGGGGATGCCTGCGGAGCGCTGGTTCGTCGCGA
This sequence comes from Paenibacillus lutrae, assembly GCF_009757775.1. Lineage (GTDB taxonomy): Bacteria > Bacillota > Bacilli > Paenibacillales > NBRC-103111 > Paenibacillus_F > Paenibacillus_F lutrae. Next base: position 590,631 of record NZ_RHLK01000003.1, on the reverse strand, counting down.
CATCCCGGCGGATGGCCGTCTATCAGGCGGACGGCAGCTGCGTACTCGGTTTCGCACTCACGGACGTCCGCCATGTCCGTACGCAGGCGGCACCGCAGGGCGGGGGCCTGCTGATCGCCGATACGTCCGCCGGCAGCACGGTGCTTGCCCGCTACAGCGCAGCCTGCTCCAGGCAGGTGGAGACGGCCGTATATGCGGCCGGTCTGCTGCTTGAAGGCGCGGCCGGGCCGGAAGCGGATACTTCCGGCAGCTGCTCCGTCTGCGGGGAGACGGTGTCCGCAGGGGCGGAGCACAGCTGCATAGCGGCTGAAGCGGCCCCGCCGGCCGCCAGAGGCGGCCGGCGAGTCGTTCTCCGCCTGCTTGCCTATACGCGCCCCTACCGGGGCCGTATGGCCGCTGCGGCGCTGTTTCTGCTCATCGCCGCCGGGCTTGAGCTCGTTCCTCCCTTCGTCACGAAAATTATCGTCGACGAAGTGCTTCAGCCCGGCGGTGCCGTGCAAATGCTGACCGTATGGGTAGCGGCGCTTCTTGCATCGCGCTTCCTGCTGACCGGTCTGCAAATTGCGCGCGGCTACATCGGCGTGAAGGTAGGCGCCTCCATGATGAACGATATCCGCCGCGAAACCTATGAAGCGCTGACCGAGCAGTCGCTCAGCTTCTATGACCGGCGTCAGACTGCGCCGTTTATCGGCCGTTTAAATCAGGATACAGACGCAATGAGGCAGTTTCTGACGGAAGGTGTCATTTTTGTAGCGAGTCAGGTGCTCACCGTAATAGCGATTGTGACGATGATGCTTTCACTCAGCTGGAAGCTTACTTTACTCGTGCTGCTTCCTACACCGCTGCTGCTGATCGGAGTCTGGTTTCTCTGGCCGCTGGTCAGGCGCCTTTGGTACAAGCAGTGGCGCGCGATCCAGACGATCAATACCATAGTCGGAGATTCTCTTCAGGGAATCCGGGTAGTCAAAGCTTTTGGCCGTGAGAAAAGAGAGCAAGCCAGATACCGGGAAGCGAATGGCGAGCTGATGACGCAGACGATCCGGATGGAAAGTTTGTGGCAGGCGGCGGCCCCGCTCTTTATGCTTGTTACGGGAATCGGCGGTGTTATCGTCTGGTATTACGGCGGACTGCAAGTGGTAGACGGAAGTCTTACTTTAGGGACCCTGATGGCATTTACCGTCTATCTGACGATGTTCTTCGGACCGCTTCAATGGTTTACCCAGGCGATCAGCTGGACGAATCGTGCAATGTCCGCCGCGGAGCGTGTGTTCGAAATCATTGACACTCCCAGAGAAGTTGCGGACTCGCCTGATGCGGTTCTTCCGGGACGGATCGAAGGTTCCGTCCGGATCGAGCGTGTTACCTACGGCTACGAGAAGCACCGGCCAGTCCTGAGGGATATTTCCCTTGATGTGAAGCCGGGTGAGATGATCGGATTAGTCGGTCATTCCGGAGCGGGGAAATCGACCCTAATCCATCTGATTTGCCGGTTCTATGATCCGGACCGGGGACAGATCCGCATCGACGGAATTCCTCTCACAAAGCTCAGCCAAGAAAGCTTGCGCGCCCAAATCGGAGTTGTGCTGCAGGAAACTTTTTTATTCGATGGAACGATTGCGGAGAATATCGCTTACGCGAAACCGGAAGCTTCCCCGCTTGAAATCATCCGGGCAGCCAAGATCGCCAATGCACATGATTTTATCGTGGGCATGAGTGACGGATATGATACCCGCGTAGGGGAGCGGGGACACCGGTTATCGGGCGGGGAAAAGCAGCGTGTCGCGATTGCCCGCGCTATTCTGCACGATCCCCGGATTCTTATTCTCGACGAAGCGACCGCATCCGTCGATACCGAGACCGAACGGCTCATTCAGGAAGCGATTGCCCGTCTGATCAAGGGGCGTACAACGTTTGCGATTGCCCATAGACTGTCCACCCTCCGCAGTGCAGACCGACTGGTCGTTATCGACAAAGGTCTTATGGCGGAGACAGGTACCCATCAGGAACTGATGAAACAAGAAGGCATTTATTATAAACTGGTCAAAGCCCAGAGCGAGACTGTTCTGATGAAGGAGCGTGAAGAAACTGCCGACATCATCTGAGCCTTTGCTGCTAAATGCCGATTTATGCATATTCGAACGGACAGCCGGCGGGCTGCTTCGATTTTCGTACGAAGGGAATGTTCACGAGGAAGCACTCTTGTTCCGTTCTTTTCCTTTCTCAGAGCCGGACCGCTACATCTCCGTCCGCTCGCAAGGCGGTGATGAGATCGGGCTGATCCCCGATACGGCACAGCTGCCCCCGGCTAGCCGCGGAGTCGTGGAGAACGAGCTGAGGCTGCGCTATCTCATTCCGCGTGTGACAGGAATCAAGCGGATCAAACAGAGAACATCCGGCTGGTTGTGGGAATTTCAAACGCAGTTCGGACCGGAGCAGCTGATCCTGCCCAATTTACACGAGCATCTCATCAGGCAGGGAGAAGACCGGCTGCTTCTTACGGATTCCGGCGGAAGAAGGGTCGAAATTGCGAGTATTGTTTCTTTGGATGGGGATAGTCAAAAGGAACTGCGCAAAGTACTTTAAGATGCTTTTGTATGATAAGATGCAGGGACTGTTCTCTTTATAAATAATTTTATAAATAAGGGGCAGGGATCCTGCTGTCCTCTTAAGGCCCGGTTGACATTGTTTCCAAAAATGAACTATAATTTTCTGTAACTGCATGAACTTAAAGCTTTAAACCTTGAATAAGGTTGAATAAATAAAACGTTGAAGAAAACAAGTACGCCATAGACCATTTGCAGAGAGAAGGTTTCGCCTTGACGGCGGCTGCGAGAACCTTCAATGAAGGATGGCCGAACGCTCCTTTCAGAGTGTGGGTGAAGCCCAACGGAAGCGGATCCGTTATCGTCCGCAATCGAGGAGATTGTACAGGAGAGTCAAGGATTCTGCTGTGCAATAACCAGGGTGGTACCGCGAAATTATTCGTCCCTGTTAATGACAGGGGCGTTTTTTGTTTTCAGGGGAGATGGTTCGGTTATTCCTGCCGGTGATCCTGCTGGTGATAAATAGGTGAACGACCTCTTCGGGCCGCTTCAACGAGTTTCAACCCGACTCTATTCTGACTAATAAACGGAGGCTTAATCTGCAATGAAAGCAAGTGAAATCCGCTCCAAGTGGCTGGAGTTCTTCGCCAGCAAAGGACATAAAATCGAGCCGAGCTCGTCGCTCGTGCCTCATAACGATCCATCTCTCTTATGGATTAATGCGGGAATGGCTCCGCTGAAACCTTATTTTGACGGTCGTGTGGTTCCTGAGAACCCTCGGATTGTGAATGCACAGAAATGTATTCGCACCAATGATATTGAGAACGTAGGTAAGACTCGCCGTCATCATACGTTCTTCGAAATGCTCGGCAACTTCTCGATCGGAGATTATTTCAAAGAAGAAGTCATCACTTGGGCATGGGAGTTTCTTACGGATCCTAAATGGATCGGATTTGATCCGGAGCGCCTTTCCGTTACCGTCTATCCGGAAGACACAGAGGCTTTCGAATACTGGAATAAGAAAATCGGGCTGCCGGAAGAGCGTATTTATAAGCTGGAAGAGAATTTCTGGGATATTGGTGAAGGTCCTTGCGGCCCTTGTACCGAGATCTTCTATGACCGCGGCGATAAATACGGCGACCTGAGCGATCCTGAGTGCTGGCCGGGCGGGGAAAATGAGCGCTTCCTGGAAGTATGGAATCTTGTTTTCTCCCAGTTCAACCATAACAAGGATGGAAGCTACACCCCGCTGCCTAACAAGAACATTGATACAGGAGCGGGATTAGAAAGATTCGCGTCCATTCTGCAGGATGTGGATTCGAACTTCGATACCGATCTTTTCCAGCCCGTTATTCAGGCAACCTGCCGTATTGCGGGCGTGAAATATCACGAGAACGAAGAAACCGATGTGGCGCTAAAAGTCATTGCCGATCATGTTCGTACCGTAGCTTTTGCCATCGGGGACGGCGTCCTGCCTACGAATGACGGCAGAGGTTATGTTATCCGGCGTTTACTGCGCCGCGCAGTCCGTTACGGCAAAGTAATCGGGATGGATAAGCCGTTCCTTTACGAACTTGTTCCGGTAGTCGGCGAAATTATGGGTGAGTACTATCAAGAAGTGGTGGAGAACCAGGAGTTTATCCGCAAGGTTATCCGCATCGAGGAGGAACGCTTCCACGAGACGCTGTCTGATGGTCTCTCCATCCTCTCGGATATGGTGGAGCGTACACGTGCGGCCGGCGGCCGCGCAATTAGCGGGCCCGATGCTTTTAAATTGTATGACACGTATGGTTTTCCAGTAGACTTAACGGAAGACTTCGCCAATGAGCAGGGCTTGGCTGTGGATCGTGAAGGTTTTGAAGCGTCTATGGAAGAGCAGCGGCAGCGTGCCCGTGTTGCCCGCAGCGATGCCGGCAGCATGAAAATTCAAGGCGGGGCTCTCTCTGAGCTGACGGATAAAAGTGAATTTGTTGGTTACACTGAATTGGTAGTTCCAGCCAAAATCGTGGCAGTCATTCATGAGAATGAGCTGGTAGACACCGTAGGTACGGGTGAAACTTGCCAGGTCATTCTCGACAGAACGCCTTTCTATGCAGAAAGCGGCGGCCAGGTAGCGGACCGTGGTATCATTACCGGTGAAGGTGTACGCCTTGTTGTGCATGAGGTCGGCAAGGCCCCTCATGGCCAGCATGTGCACAGCGTAACGGTAGAGCAGGGTGTGCTTAGCCAAGGTGCGGATGTTACCGCCGAAGTAACCGAGGCGCTGCGCGGAGAAACCGTCCGTAACCATACGGCGACGCATTTGCTGCACAAGGCGCTGAAGGAAGTGCTCGGCAGCCATGTGAATCAGGCTGGCTCGCTGGTGGCGCCCGACCGGCTGCGATTCGACTTCTCGCACTTCGGCGGCATTACGCCGGAAGAGCTGCAGGATGTAGAGCGCCGCGTCAATGCTCAAATCTGGGCGAATACGCCGGTGGACATTTCCCTTCGTGCGATTGACGAAGCCAAGGAAATGGGTGCGATGGCACTATTCGGCGAGAAATACGGTGACATCGTACGGGTCGTACGTGTCGGCGATTACAGCCTCGAGCTATGCGGAGGCTGTCACGTTCAAAGTACCGGCGAGATCGGCCTCTTTAAGATCATCAGCGAATCCGGCATCGGTTCCGGCATCCGCCGGATCGAAGCAGCGACAAGCCGCCATGCATATGAATATGTGGATAGTCAGCTCCAGTTGCTGAAAGAAGCAGCAGGCATTCTGAAATCCGTCGCAGGCGAAGTGCCCAAACGTCTGGAAGGCACGCTTCAGCAGATGAAGGACCTGTCCCGCGAGAATGAATCCTTGCGGGCAAAGCTGGGCCGCATCGAAGCGGGTGCACTGGAAGGCCGTCTCAAAGAAGTGGCGGGCGTACCGGTCCTTGCTGCGGAAGTGAACGCATCCGACATGGAATCCTTGCGCGGCATTGTGGATGAGATGAAGGTGAAGCTGGGCTCGGCTGTCATCGTGCTCGGTGCGGCCGCAGGGGACAAAGTCAACCTGGTTGCAGCGGTTACTCCGGATCTGGTGGCCAAAGGGCTCCACGCCGGCAAGCTCATCAAAGAAACGGCTGCCAAATGCGGCGGCGGCGGCGGCGGACGTCCGGATATGGCTCAGGCGGGCGGTAAAGATGCTTCCAAACTTAAGGAAGCTTTGGATGGTGTCGAAGCGCTTGTAACCGGACAAATTTCATAAAATTTCAGCAGGGAACAGGAATTTTTCGTCCCGTAGAGAATATATGACAGTAGCAGGTTTTTGCAACATGCAGCCGATAGAGTTGAAATGTGAAACATTGGAGGTGCCTTTCATGGATTTTATGGACAAAACAGTGAAATTCAATGTCAAAGCGGATGAGATCGAAACATCGCCCAAAGAAGTGCTTTTGACCGTCTACGATGCTCTGCAGGAGAAAGGCTACAATCCGATCAATCAAATCGTCGGTTACTTGCTGTCTGGGGACCCGGCTTATATTCCCCGGCATAACAATGCAAGAAGCTTGATCCGTAAGCGGGAACGCGACGAACTGATCGAAGAATTGGTACGCTCTTATCTCAAGGAGCATAAATAAACGGCCTTCTCCCAAACCGGTAGATGGCCGGCATAGGAGTTAGAAGTATGAGAACAATGGGCCTCGACTATGGTGACAAAACAATCGGCGTGGCCGTCAGCGACCTTCTCGGTCTGACGGCTCAGGGCGTCGAGGTCATCCGAAGAACCAGTCCAGTGCGAGATTTTGACCACCTGAAACGGTTAATTGGGGAGTACGAAGTGACGGAGATCGTGGTCGGCCTCCCCAAAAATATGAATGGCACAATCGGGCCCCGCGGAGAGATCTGTCAAGAATTCGCCGGTCAGCTCGAGGAAGCGTTCGCATTACCCGTACGCATGTGGGATGAAAGACTAACAACGGTATCCGCGACCCGCACTCTTTTGGAGGCGGACGTTAGCCGGAAGAAGCGTAAGCAGGTTGTCGATAAGATCGCCGCTGCGCTGATTCTGCAAGGATATATGGACTCTAAACGATGAGGTGATGGAACCATGGCCAAAGAAGAGGATTTTCAGCAAGAGGAAGCAGAAATTATTTATATCCCCGATGATGAGGGCAACGAAGAAGAATTCGAGGTCATCATGAAATTCGAAGTGGATGGTTCCGAGAAGAAGTATATGATGGTTGTGCCGGTCGAAGACGATGAGGATTCCGATGAAGTCTATGCATTCCGTTATGAGGAAGATGATAACGGTGACGACCTCAAACTGTACACCATTGATGACGAAGAAGAATGGAATATCGTTGAAGAAACGTTTAATACACTAATGGCAGAAGAGGAAGAAGCATGAGTGTAAATCAGACGACCGAGTTGCGGACTTCATTCGGAGATGATATTATTTTATTCGATGAAAAAGACGAGTCTGTCGTCTACCGCATCTTGACCGAGCTTATTCACGAAGGGCATCATTACGCCATTCTCCAGTCGGAAGATATGAAGTTAGACGGGGAAATTTCCGTCCTTCGCGTATCGAAGAGTGAGACGGGCGAAATGGAGCTAGAGACCATCGAGGATGAGGATGAATGGGAAACAATCTCCGAGCTTTACGATGAACTCTCTTTCCCTGAACAAGATGAACCTTAAAAACTAAAGCAAACCCGAGCGGAGTCAAATCCGCTCTTTTTCATGCAGATCAATGACTATTAGAGTTTTGGAGGGAAATATGGAGCGTCCTAAATCACGATTAAAACGCGTTTTTGCTGTATTGCTCATCCTGATCCTGCTTCTGGCAGGCGGTGCAGCAGCAGCTTACTATATAAAAGGCGAACTACAACCTGTGGAGGCCTCTGAGCAGGAGAAAGTATTTGAAGTGGTGCCGGGTGATGGAATTCAGAATATATCGGCCAAGTTGCAGCAAGAGGGCTTGATCCGCAATGCGTCTATTTTTTCCTATTACGTGAAGTGGAAAAAAGAAGGCGGCCGCTTTCAGGCAGGGGAATACTCCGTTAAACCGGGAATGAAGCCGGATGAAATGATTGCTCTGCTGAACAGCGGACAGCCTTCCAAAAGTAACCGGTTAACCATTCCCGAAGGCTTTACTATTCCGCAAATTGCGGACAAAGTCGATGAACAGTTGAAACTCGATTCCGAGGCTTTCCTCAAAGCCGCAGAAGGATACAAGCCCGGCAGCGGGGGGGAGATTCTGGCTTCCATTCCGGCCGATGCCCAATTAAAGCACAGGCTGGAAGGCTATCTTTTCCCGGATACTTATGAGGTTCCGAAGGACGCTACAGAAGCGAAGCTGGTTGACATGATGATCGGACAGCTCCAGACGCGGGTAGACAGCTTACCGGCAGACTGGCAGGACAAGCTGAAGCAGAGCGGGTTGACTTTTCATCAGATGATGACGGTTGCTTCTCTCATTGAGCGCGAGGTAGTGCTCGAAGAGGAACGTCCGATTGTGGCGAGTGTGATCTATAACCGGCTCAAAATTAAGCAGCCTCTGCAGATTGATGCTACCGTGCAATATGCGCTTGGCAAGCAGAAAGAGCGCCTGTTCGAAAGCGATCTTAAAATCGAGAGCCCGTATAATACGTACAAAAATCCCGGGCTTCCTCCGGGGCCGATCGCAAGTCCCAGCCTCTCCTCAATTAAGGCGGCCTTATACCCGGCAGAGTCCTCTTACTTTTATTATGTAACCAAAAAGGATGGAAGCAAGGGTCACTTATTCGGCGAAACGTACAAGAAACACTTGGAGAATATTGAAAAGAGTAAACAAACAGAGAAAAACGCGAAATAAGAAGGTGAGCACGATGAGAAAAAAGCCGGAACTGCTCGTAACAGCAGGGAGCGCAGAAGAAGTAATCCAATTCATTGATGCCGGAGCGGACGCTGTTCTTGTCGGAGAAGCTGCGTTCGGTCTGCGTCTGTCAGGCGATATTATGATTGATGAACTGGCATCCCTTGTCCCGCTTGCTCATGAGCGCAGCGCACAAATTTATGTGGCCGTGAACAATGTATTCGACAACGAGGGGATCGCTAAGGTAGAAGACTATCTGAAAAAACTTGCCGAGCTGCAGGTGGATGCCGTTGTGTACGGTGACCCGGCAGTTCTGCGTATCGTACGGATGCACGGGCTCCAGCTGAGACTTCACTGGAATGCCGAGATGTCGGTAACGAACTACAGGGCGGCTAATTACTGGGCGGCAAGAGGAGCGGTACGCGCTGTGCTTGCTCGTGAGCTGAATCTGGAGGAAATACTTGAATTTAAACGTGGAGCGAAGCTGGAGGTTCAAGTTCAAGTGCACGGAATGACGAACATTTATCATTCCAAGCGGAATTTGCTCGGCAATTATATCGAACATTTGGGTAAAGATGCCGCTGCTATCGACCGGTCTATGGATAATGGCCTCTTCTTAATTGAGCAGGAACGTCTTGAAGAACGTTTTCCTATCTATGAAGACCCGAATGGAACTCATGTGATGAGTTCGGATGACGTATGTATGCTTGAAGATCTTCATGAACTGTTAGCTGCCGATATCGACAGTCTGAGAATCGAAGGGATTTTGAAATCAACGGAATATATTGAGACAGTTATTCGCGCTTACCGCACAGCCATTGATTTGTATGCGGCAGATCCGGATGCGTACAGTTTTAATGAAGAGTGGTTGGATGCGATTCGCCGCTTACAGGACCCTGATCGGGAACTGTCTTTCGGATTTTTCTACAAAGAACAAGTATATTGAGGTGAGCAACATGAGTACTGCCGCAGCTGCAGTGGAAACCAGGGCCCGTGGCAAACGTGTCCGTTTGGACAAACCTGAGCTACTGGCTCCAGCCGGAAGCTTGGAAAAGCTGAAATTCGCGATCCATTATGGAGCAGATGCCGTCTATATAGGCGGCCAAAAGTATGGTCTGCGCTCGAATGCAGATAATTTTACTTTTGAGGAAATGCGTGAAGGGGTCGAATTTGCGAACCGTTACGGCGCCAAGGTATTCGTGGCCACGAATATTTATGCGCATAATGAGGATATCGAGGGATTGGACGAATATTTGCAAGAACTTGAAAATGCCGGAATCGCCGCGATTATTACAGCAGATCCGCTTATTATTGATACGGCAAGACGTGTCGCTCCCAAAATGGAGGTTCATTTAAGTACACAGCAATCCGTAATGAATTGGCAGACTGTGCAGTTCTGGAAAGAAGAAGGAATCGAACGGGTCGTTCTGGCTCGTGAAGTCAGCATGACAGAGATTGATGAGATTAAACAGCATGTCGATGTGGAAATCGAGGCCTTCATACACGGTGCCATGTGCAGTTCTTATTCGGGCCGCTGCGTATTGTCCAATCATTTTACGGACCGGGATTCGAACCGCGGGGGCTGCTGCCAGTCCTGCCGCTGGAGGTATCGTCTCTATGCGAAGGGAGCTCCTTTATCCGACCCGCTCGCACAGGATTTCCCGCTGTTTGAAGAGGAAGACGACGATTTCATGATGAGTGCCAAAGACTTGTGCATGATTGATCATGTGGCAGATATGATTGAATCGGGTGTGGACAGTTTTAAAATCGAAGGCCGGATGAAGAGCGTTCATTATGTTGCGACCGTGGTAAATGCCTATCGTCAAGCCATCGATAGTTATTTTGAAGACCCCGATGGATTTCAAATTAAAAGAGTGTGGCGGGAAGAGATTAATAAAGCCGCCAATCGTCCTCTCAACGCAGGTTTCTTCTACGAAGTTCCGGACCATGAGGATCATATTTACGGGCCAGAAGATAAAGCCGCTATCTATGATTTCGTAGGACTTGTGGTTGAATATGACGAAGCGGCTTCGACCGCACTCATCCAGCAGCGCAATTATTTCAAACCCGGCGCCGAAGTGGAATTTTTCGGACCGGGAGGGACTCATTTCAAGCAGCGGGTTGAACAAATTCATGATGAAGAAGGTCAGGAGCTGGATGCGGCTCGTCACCCCATGCAGCTGATCCGGATTCGAACGGAACAACCCGTGAAGCCTCTGGATATGATGCGCAAAAAATCGCGATAACCCGTTTAAATAGCCATTAACCATAAATAGCGCTTGACGGAATTTGTCAAGCGCTATTTTTTTTGTTTACTAGGACTATGGATACACGAAATCGACATTGCGTAGGTGATTTGTCATCTTTCAGAGAGGATTTTGGTTGTTCTTGTTGAACTTATAGAAAATACGTGGAAATTAAAGGGTTCGGCTTGAGTCTTTTTTCCTAAAACCAATTGGATGGTGATCTATATGAACGAGAAAATTACAAAGACTTACAGCAGGGTCAGAGAACGCTTTCAAAAAAGTTCATCAGAATCAAAGCCGGACAACCTGCCTCCTGTGCAGAAACGACCATCCACTCCTCTGAAGATAGTAAGTCCAGCGAGATCGGTCGGAATGAAGCTGTTCTTAATTTTTATTGTCAGTATCTTGTTTTTTGTACTTACCGTAGGGATCACATCGTATCAAATATCCAAAGGGATGCTGCGCGACAAAGTCAGTGAGGCGTCCAGACAGACGGTGATTCAAGCGGCGCAGAAAATGGATCTTCTTTTCCGCGGTTTCGAAGATCTCTCCATGCAGATGATGCTCGACAGGGATTTACAATCCCAGCTTGGTATTCTGAGAGATGTACAGCCAGGTACCTTCGACCAGCTGGAGGCTGCCCGGAAAGTAACGGAGAAAGTCGCTACATACACGTTATCTAATAAAGCTATTCACAGTATTACTTTGTTGAAGACAGACGGGCTTATGATTAATTCAAACGGTTCCTCTTTCAACACTTCGGGTGAAGAGATTACGAATAAGGAATGGTTCAAACAACTGAGTAAAACTTCGGGACAAGTGATGTGGCTGCCGACGCTTCCTGAGGGTTATCTTAGCGGCGAGCCGACCATTGCCCTGGGACGCTATTTGAACTCAACGACTTCTTCCGTACCGCTGGCAATCATTGTGATGGAAATTCCGGTTTCTGTAATCAGTAAGGAATTAAACCTCATTCATTTGGGTGAGAACAGTACCATGATAATTACAGATGCAGCGAACAAGCTTGTTTTTACAAACGAATCCGATAAAATTGGATCCGTATCATCGACTCTCTTAACCGATGAACAGCAGAAGTCCGACTCCGGTGATTTTCAGTCTGCGGATGGAAGCACGGCGAATGTATATGCTAAATTCGCAAGCACAGGCTGGAACCTGATTGGCAGTATGCCGATTAGTGCACTTGTTAAAGACGCCGATGCTATTTTTAACATTACGCTGAATCTGGCGATAGTGGCGGCCATTATTGCGGCTCTAATCGGACTGTTTGTGGCCCGGATGATCGGAAGACCGCTGTCCGATATGGCCGGACTTATGCAGCAAGGCGCCCAGGGCAATTTGAATGTCAGGGCCGGTTTGAAGAGCAAGGATGAGATCGGAAGACTGGGTAATAACTTTGATCTGATGATGGAGCAAATTACTGATCTGGTCCGCCAGACGAACGAATCTGCTCAAGAAGTTCTGAATACGGCATCTGAAGTTGCCAATGCTTCAAAAATCACGGCAATTGCAGCCAAGGAAATCGCGGTGGCAACGGATGAGATTTCGGGAGGCGCAGCAGGACTGGCTACGGAGTCGGAACGCGGCAACGAGTTGACCTATCACATCGGACAGAAGATGCAGCTGATGATCGCAGCTAACCTGGAGATGGGCACGGCAGCCTCTGAAGTGCGCAGTTCCGGTGAGCAGGGAACGAAATACATGGAAGAACTGAGAGATAAGACCGGACAAACGGAAGTGATGACCCGTTCCATGGTGGAGAAAGTCGACAATCTCAAGGCAAGCACACGTTCCATCCGTAAAATTCTAGAGATGCTGCACAATTTGACGAAGCAGACGAATATTTTGTCGCTTAATGCGACAATTGAAGCGGCAAGAGCAGGGGCATCCGGAAAAGGCTTCATGGTAGTAGCGGATGAAATCCGCAAGCTGGCGGACCAGTCCAAACAATCGATTGATGTAGTCGCAGGAATTACAGACACCATTCAGCGGGAGATTGACGAGACCGTCCAAGTGCTTCATCAAGCATATCCGCTGTTTAATGAGCAGATCGGCGCTGTCAAAGAAGCCGATGGTATTTTTGCAGAAGTGCAAAATCACATGAGCGAGTTCATCGAGCGTCTGAACGATGTAACGGAATCCATCACGGATCTGGATCAATCCCAGGCCGTATTATCGGATGCGATGACTAACGTGAGTGCCGTAGCAGAGCAATCGCTGGCCACTTCGGAAGAAGTCGCATCACTCAGCACGGAACAGCTCAGCATCAGTGAGAATCTTGTGAGACTCTCGGACAGGCTGGAGAATCTATCGAATTCACTTAAAGATACTTTGTCTAAGTTCACTGTCTAAAGATATGGAATGCTCCCAGTGGTCTAACTGCTGGTCCGCGGCCTTCTGTCTTCTGCCTCCTGCCGGCTCTGCCGGCGGGAGTTTTTGTTTTATGTTAAGGCCGTTATTTCTGCTGCAGTCCGGTACGTCCCGTATGTCTATTAATAGGAATGTCTATACTGGAGAGCAAAGACGGAAGGCGAGGGGATACGGCAATGCGGAACCGGCCCGGCAAGCAAAAGGCGGTAATGGAGAATGATGAGAAAAGCCGCATGTTCACAACTATGAAGGAACAGGCTGGAGCGGGAACGGATTTGCCTGGGGGCCGTTTAAGAATAAATGCTTCTGCAGGAGATCCTCGAAGGAAGTTCTTTCTTCTTCTCTGTATGACAGGGTTCATCTTTGTGCTGTTAGTGCGTCTATTCTGGATACAACTCGTACAACCGTACGAATTCTCTGCCAGAAAGGTAGATCTCGTTAAAAATTCCGTGCTTCAGCGGCAGCGCAGTATTGTTCTGGATACGGGACGAGGGGACATCTATGACAGAAATCATGTTCCTTTAACCGGGAGGACGATACGCACCGCGATTATTTTCCCCGTGCACGCGAACTATATCGGGACTAAGGAGCAGCTGGCCGGCATCACTCAAGCACTGGGAGTCGGAGCGGAGGAGTGGACAGAATATGTGCGGTCTCTTCAAGAGCCGGCACTATGGAAGGGCAGCGTTAATACCGCAGCAGTTGCTCCCCGCAGCAAGGCAGCCCGGACGAGTGATCTGCCTATAGAACTGACACCGCAGCAGATCTCTCTTCTTACCGCTTCCGGCTTGCCTTATCTTCAGGTAACCGATTATAAGGTGCGCTACTTTCCTGATCAGATGGCTTCGCAGGTAATCGGTTATGTCGGACAGCACCCGGAGCGAATTTCCGGCTTGTATGCCCAGGAGGTGGCGGATGGTCATCTTACACTAACGAGTGAAATAGGAGCTTCCGGATTGGAGAAAACGTTTGAGAACAGGCTTAGGGGGATTGGCGAAAGGACGCTTTCTATCTTTACAGATGCGGGAAGACGACCTTTGAACGCCCTGCATGCAAGAATCATTTCGCCGGATCAGTCGCATTATCCCCTCCGTTTAATAACTACCTTAGATGCAGACATTCAGCAGAAGGTCGAGCAATTGATGGCCGAGCGCGGGATCCAAGAAGGGGCTGTCGTAGTTCTGGATGCGGTTAACGCGGACATTATTGCGATGGCTTCCAGTCCGGCTTTTCGACCGGGTGAAATCAGAATGAACGAGGGAAACTGGGCCAACCTGGCTCTCAAAGCAGCCACTCCGGGATCTATCTTTAAAACAACAGTCGCGGCCGCAGCGCTGGAGGAAAATTTGGTGACACCGGAAGAGAAGTTTGACTGTCAAGGAGCATGGGGGAAATATGGTTTTACCTGCTGGAAAAAAGAAGGTCACGGAAAAATTTCATTCGCTGAAGGGTTTGCCCAGTCGTGTAATATTGTGTTCGGCCAAGTCATGCAGCGTCTGAGTTCGGGGGAGCTGGAGAATTACGCCCGCAGTCTGGGCTTGCTGACTTCCATCGGCTGGCAAGGCAAGCTGACAGATGGTACGGCTGTAGCTCAATTAGACGGTGAGGAAGAGGGGCAATTATTCGGAAAAGGTACACCGCCCGACGATGAAGGAGTCCGGCTTCAGACTGCTATCGGGCAGCGTGATGTCCAAATGACTCCGCTTCAGGCAGCAAATCAGATTGTGACGCTTCTGAATAACGGACAGGTGCGTTCACCCCGGCTAGTGAAAGAAATCCAATTTAGAGATGGTCTCATCCTGGATAAGTTTAAAGAGAAACCGCTCCCTCTGCAGGGCAGAATGATTTCGGCTGAGACAGCAAAAGAGTTGCTGGCTGAAATGCGTCTGGTTGTCGAGCAAGGGACAGCCAGGCAGCTGCAGCAGGCACAATGGGCCCTTGCCGGAAAAAGCGGAACCGCTCAAGTCGGATCGGGTGCGCAGGAAACGGTGAACCAGTGGTTCACCGGATTCGGCCCTGCAAGTTCTCCTCGGTATGCAGTTGCGGTACTGGTGAGTCACACCGCTCCCGAAGCACCTTCGGCAGCAGTGCCTCTTTTTCGTGAAGTGATGGATTTACTGGCTGAACTTGGTGCGAAAAAGAAATGACGCCAGGCCTTCTAATGTCGTCGTATAGATTTGCAGGCAGCCTGCGCTGCTGCGGAAGGGAATACGATCAGCATGCACGTGCCTTTGCCGGGTTCGCTGACAACATTGATCTTGCCGTTGTAGCATTCAATAATCCGGTAAGCGACCATAACGCTTAATCCGGTTCCTTTTTGTTTGGTTGAATAAAAAGGGGAGCCGAGCCGCTTTATTTCATCAGGGGACATGCCGATTCCTTCATCTTCGATCGAAATAAAGACTCGCTTCTCTGCACGATAGGCCCTGACCCTCAGGCAACCTCCTTCAGGCATGGATTCGATTCCGTTCCTGGCTAATTGGGCCAGACATTGTACCAGTTTGTCAGCATTTACGGTTAACCACAAAGAAGGCTCGACCGATGTATCGAGGCGTACTTTCTGCTGGGACGCATAAACTTGGAGCTGCTGCTCCAGAAGAGCCATAAGGTCATTCATGGACCAGAGCGCCGTCTTGTCGGCATGAGGTGTAGCGAACGCCAGATAACTGCTGATGATTTGCTGGACCTTGTCCATTTCCTCAATGACCATACCGGTATAGATTTTCTTTTTGGATTCACTCACTTCAGATTGAAACAACAACTGCATGAACCCTCTTGCCGTTGTCATCGGATTCCGAATTTCATGGGCGACAGAGGCTGCCAGTTCACTAAGCACATTCAGTTTTTCTGCGCGGTGAACTTCTTGCCTGAGAACTGCGGCTTCACGAATATATTCGGTTAAGTACACGACAAGACCCATAGTTACGCACTGAATCAGGATGGATGACGCATAAAAAAGGTAGAAACCTTCCGGTAGAGCGAGCTCTTTTATTTGATAAAAGCCTGTTTTTAAAACTGTCATTATGAACCCTAGCCCGCCCACAAGCAATACAGGGTAAATAATACGATACAGACGGCGCTGCGGTTTGCTTAATTGGAGAAATCCGTAAATGGCTGCAACACAAAGAAACAAATACAAGCTTTGGTACAGCAAAAGCTGTGGATACTTTAAACCTAGAAAAAGTAGTACGGAAGCCGATACGAAAAAACCGGGAAGGCGTCCTCCATAAAGAAAACTGGTCAGAACCGGAACCATAAATAGGCTAAAGTACAGCCCGCTCTCTGAGCCGAAAGGATAAGCGGCACAAAGTACAGCCGCAAATAAGCTGAAAATCGTCATAATTTTGCGGTCAAGACCGTGACTGGCCGTTCCGCGGATACCTTCGAAATAGGGCGACATCAGAACAGGAACTCCGGATAACAGGACATTAGTTAACACTTCATGGAAACTTTTCAGCAAGTCGCACCCCTACTATCTGTAAGTTTTGGTGTAATAAATATTCATTTTACAATCTATTTATTGAACAGCGGGGATTCTATTTATATATTTAATTAGCTAAATTATTTGGAAACTAAGAAAAATTTACCACAAATGGTACTTGAGTGTATTACTTCGACAGGTATTAACAAATTCCTACTAAGAAGATTCATATTAACTGTATTAATTAGAGTGATAAATTGCAGCAGGTCAAAGCTTCCCCTACAATAGACAAAAGAGTAGAATGACCAAATGAAGCAAGTAACTGAGAATGCCGACTCGGCTGTTGAAATAAAGGGGAGTAAGAAATGACATCTATTCCGTTCACTTCAGACAAAATGATACTAATCGATCGCTCGGACGACCTTGAAGCGGATTTGTTATTTCCGTTTGCTTTGGAGGAGCTGCTGATCCGTAAAGTGGGGGAAGAAGGCGTTCCTATGGTTCATATATGGAGGCATCCCATGGGACTGGTGCTCGGATTAAGAGACAGCCGGCTCCCGGGGGCTAAATCTGCCGCCGGGAGGATTGCAAGCGAGGGACGCCAAGTGATCGTCCGCAATTCGGGTGGAGCGGCTGTTCCGCTGGATCCCGGGGTTGTGAATGTGACACTCATTACGCCGAAGCCCACAGGTAAAATTGATTTCCATGATGATTTTGAACGGATGTACCTCTTTCTGAGGGGTGTGCTGAATTCATGGAATGCAGGCGTGGATAAAGGTGAGATTGCCGGATCTTACTGTCCGGGAGATTTTGATCTTAGTGTCGGCGGCCGCAAGTTCTGCGGAATTGCCCAGAGACGGCAGGCTCGCGCACTGTCCGTGCAGGCATTCGTCGTGGTAGAAGGCACTGGAGCGGAGAAAGCCGCAGTTGCACGCTCATTCTACGACGAAGCGGGGCAGGGGGCGCTGCCCGGCAGCTACCCGGTCGTCGAATCTGGGCGCATGACCAGCCTCGCCGAGTATGCGGGCGCTGAGCTGACCGCGCCCGCCTTCTGCCGCCTGACGGCCGAGTGGCTCGGCGGTCAGGTGCAAGTGCGCGCGGCGAACTACCGCGAGTTCGCCGCGGATGAAGACATCGCGAGCATGATGGACGCGATGCGGGAACGCTACGGCTTCAAGGAGGAGTCCTCCGTTTGAAGCCGCTTCCCTTCCCAGAGAGAGCCTGCTGCCTGCCGGCTGCGTGCTGTTCTCTGGGAGATGTGGCCGCGCAGTCTGTTCTGCGCAGCGAGAATTATGCGCGTGCGAGTCTAGGCCGCGCGTTATCGCTTCGGCGCGGCGAGCCCTCATGCCCGCACCAAAAACCTGCAGAACCCGCCAGGCGGATTCTGCAGGTTTTTGGTTGTATATGGCGAGACTCGCCAGCTGACTAACCAGGCGGCCCTGCCGGGCGCAGCTATGGGCTCAGCCGAAAAAATATTCGAGCGTATTCGGCAGTTCTTTTTGCCAGAAGCCCCAGATATGCTTGCCGGGCTTTTCCTCATAATATAGACGGGTATTTTTCTGCTCAAGGATCGTCTTCGTCAAACGGTTTGCTTCTACGAAATTATAGACACCGCGCTCTGTTTTGACTTCTTCTTCATCCAAACCGATTAACATATAAAGCTCCAGCCACGATAAATCGGAATGGGCTGCAAGCTCTTCCCTCGTCGGCTCAAGAAATGCGCCCGACAGGGATATTACTTTCGTAAACAGGTGAGGATAAGCTAAGGCAAGGTGAAGGGAAACCGTACCACCGAGCGAGTCCCCGGCCAGTACGCGTTCGGCTTTGTCCGCGCGAACCGCATATCTGGACTCTATATAGGGGAGCATCTCCTCAGCGAAGAAACGGATATAAGCGGCGTGGTTTTCACCATCGGGTGAATATTCCGATGTCCGTATTTTAACATTGACATCGACGCCGACAATAATAACCGGTTCCCAACCATGGTCCAGGATACCGGCAGTCATCGAGGTCGCTATCCTTCCGAAATTAAAAAATTCTTCTCCATCCTGACAGTAGATGACGGGATAAGACAGCACTTCGTTATAGCCGGGAGGCAGAAAGACTCTGATCGGCCGGGTTGAATTCAGGTGGATAGAGGCAATTTCTTCTTTTACAATGGTTCTTTTATAGAGACGAGCATCGGTCATGGTGACTTTCTTCCTTTCTCCGAAAGGGGGAGGTTGTATTATAATAGTGTGAAGTATTTGTTAAACTGTATTATATATATAATGAAACTGTATTATTCGCGAATAGCAACTATCCGCAACTATACCAATATACCTGTTGATATTCGATACGAAACAGGTTTATAATAATTAGTATAACAGAAAGTCTTTTCTCTGGCATGAAAATCATAGATGAGGTGACAATCACATGAGCAAGCCGCAGTATGAAGTTAGCTCCGAGCAAGTGCAGCCCTTGACAATCATTGGACCGGACGGTTCCGTGGTCAATGAGGAGAAAATGCCGAAACTTAGCGACGATCAATTAAAAGAATTAATGCGCCGTATGGTGTTTACACGTGTGTGGGACGAACGCGCGATCAATCTGGGCCGTCAAGGCCGTCTGGGTTTCTACGCGCCGGTATCCGGTCAAGAAGCTTCTATGATCGGAAGCGAATTCGCCCTTAAGAAAGAAGATTTTATTTGTCCGGGCTACCGTGATATGCCGCAAATCGTATGGCACGGTCTTCCGATGTATCAGGCATTCCTTTATTCCCGCGGTCACCAGCATGGCGGCGAAGTGCCGGCTGATGTAAACGTATTGATGCCTCAAATTATTATCGGCGCACAAATTCTTCATGCAACAGGGATCGGCATGGCTTTCAAGAAAAAAGGCGAGCCGCGTGTTGCGATTACTTATACCGGTGATGGCGGCAGTTCCGAAGGCGACTTCTACGAAGGTCTGAACTTTGCGGGTGCATTCAAGCTTCCGGTTGTCTATATGGTTCAGAATAACGGCTACGCGATCACGACTCCATTCTCCAAACAGACCGCTGCTCAATCCATCGCGCACAAAGCTTTAGCTGCCGGTATCCGCGGTGTTCAAGTTGACGGCATGGACGTACTTGCTGTATATGCAGCCGTATCCGAAGCAGCTGAAATCGCACGTAATGGCGGAGGCGCTACGCTGATCGAATCCCTAACTTATCGTTTCAAACCGCACTCCATGGCGGATGACACGACTAAATACCGTACGAAGGACGAAGAAGGCGAATGGGCTCCCAAAGATCCGATCGTCCGCTTCCGCAGCTACCTGACCCAAAAAGGTCTTTGGAGCGAAGAGGAAGAAGCGAAAGTAAAAGAAGAAGCGAAAGCAACCGTGGCTGAGCAGATCAAAAAAGCCGAGCAGACGGAGAAAATGACAGTAGCGGGCCTGATCGATTCCATGTTTGAAACTACACCGAAGCACCTGGAAGAGCAAAAAGCCCAGTTTTCCTAAGCGATAAGCATAAAGCGAAATAAATAATAAGGATTGCGGCCCTATTCCAGGCCGTAGTCATCTTTTAAACAAAACTTTCGGTATAATGCCGTGTTCTTTGACGAAATGAAGAACGATATGGGAGGCAGCAGATTTCATGGCACAAATGACAATGGTTCAAGCTATTCAGGACGCAATGCGCGTTGAGCTTGCAAGAGATAAGAATGTTGTGTTGTTCGGGGAAGACGTAGGCCACGTAGGCGGTGTATTCCGTGCTACGGAAGGACTTCAGAAAGAATTCGGCGAAGATCGCGTATTCGATACTCCGCTTGCTGAATCCGCAATCGGCGGTCTTGCTGTAGGTATGGCGACACAAGGCTTCCGCCCGATCGCCGAAATTCAATTTGTCGGTTTTATCTTTGAGGCGCTCGATCAAATGGCTATCCAGGCGGCACGTATGCGTTACCGTTCAGGCGGAGCTTACCAGGCGCCGATCGTATTCCGTACTCCTTTCGGCGGCGGTGTTAAAGCGGCTGAACTGCATACGGACTCTCTGGAAGGTTTGATGCTTCAGACACCGGGTATTAAAGTTGTGATCCCTTCTAACCCTTATGATGCAAAAGGTCTGTTGATCGCCGCAATTCGCGATAACGATCCGGTCTTCTTTATGGAGCATTTGAACTTGTACCGCTCTTTCCGTCAGGAAGTTCCGGAAGGCGAGTACACGGTAGAGCTTGGTAAAGCAAACGTGGTTCGCGAAGGTTCCGATGCGACAATTATTACTTATGGAGCAATGGTGCATACTTCATTGAAAGCAGCTGAAGAGATCGAGAAAACCCGCGGTGTCAAAATCGAGGTTATTGATCTTCGCACTATTATGCCGATTGATATCGACACCATTGTGGAGTCAGTCAAGAAGACGAACCGTGCTATCGTTGTTCAAGAAGCACAGAAGACATCTGGAGCGGCAGCAGAAATCGTTGCCCAGATTAACGAGAAAGCGATTCTTCATCTGGAAGCGCCGGTACTTCGTATCGCAGCTCCTGATACGGTGTATCCTTTTGCCCAAATTGAAGATCAATGGCTCCCGACACCTGCCCGCATTATCGACGGTCTTAACCAGGTGCTGGATTTCTAAAGCTGTTAACGGCTGAGCGAAATCACTACTTATATATAGGAGGTTGTTCTTCTTGGCACGTTTTGAATATAAATTCCCGGAACTAGGCGAAGGCATTCATGAAGGCGAGATTGTCAAAGTCAATGTCAAACCCGGCGATAAGGTAGACGATGATACCATTCTCATGGAAGTGCAGAATGACAAAGCTGTCGTTGAAGTTCCTTGTCCGGTAAATGGTCAGATACAAGAAGTACGCATCAAAGAAGGTCAAGTTTGCCATGTCGGTGAGATTGTTATGATCATTGACGCAGAAGGCGAACTTCCTGAATCCGATACTCCTGCAGAAGCTTCTCCGGAAGCCGCTACACCGGCGCCGTCAAATGCCCCATCGACTGAGCTTCCGCAGAAGGAAGATAAAAGCGCTCCGACTGCCCCGGCACCGGAAGAACTGAAGAACTCCGAAGGCGGCGAAGGCAAGCCTGCTTCCACGCCGAAGAACGTTCTTGCAACACCTAGTGTTCGTAAGTTTGCCCGTGAAAAAGGCATCAATATCGGAGAAGTTTCCGGCACAGGCAAGAACGGCCGCGTAACCCGCGAAGATATTGAAGGATTCTCTGCAGGCGGTGCGGCGAAAGCTGAAGAACCTGCTGCTGAGAAAACAGCGGCTCCTGCTAAAACAACGGCTGCACCGGCAGTTCAAGGAGAACTTGAAGAAGAGCGTATTCCTTTCAAGGGAATCCGCAAAGTGATTGCGAATGCGATGGTGAAATCCAAGCAAACCGCACCACACGTTACACTTATGGACGAAGTTGACGTAACCCAGTTGGTAGCTCTTCGCACCAAAGCGAAGCCTCTTGCGGAGAAGAAAGGTGTTAAGCTCACTTATCTTCCATTCATCGTGAAGGCTCTTGTAGCGGCGTGCCGCCAGTTCCCGGTTATGAACGCGATGATCGATGAGGAGAAGCAGGAGATCGTTTACAAGAAGTACTTCAACGTTGGTATCGCGACGGATACAGACAACGGTCTTCTTGTACCGGTCATTCATCATGCGGATCGTCAGAACATTTGGATGATAGCGGATTCCATCCGTGATCTGGCAACACGCGGCCGCGACGGCAAGCTGACTCCTCATGAAATGAAGGGCAGCACGATTACGATCACGAATATCGGTTCCGCAGGCGGAATGTTCTTTACCCCTGTCATTAACTATCCGGAAGTTGCTATCCTGGGTACGGGTCGTATCTCGGAGAAACCGGTCGTTAAGAATGGTGAAATCGTCATTGCTCCGGTAATGGCTCTATCATTAAGCTTTGATCACCGTCTGGTTGACGGCGCTACAGCACAAAATTTCATGAACTATATCAAGCAGCTGCTTAATGATCCCGAGCTGCTCGTGATGGAGGTATAAACAAATGGTAGTAGGAGACGCTTCTTTAGATATCGACGTTCTGGTAATTGGTGCAGGTCCCGGTGGTTATGTAGCTGCAATTCGTGCGGCGCAGTTGGGTAAAAGTGTACTTATCGTGGATAAATCCGAATGGGGCGGCGTATGCTTAAACCGTGGTTGTATCCCGTCCAAGGCTCTTATTTCTGCAGCACATCAATACGAAGCAGCACAGCATTCTGAAGTGATGGGCGTTTCGGCTGAGAACGTGAAACTGGACTACGCTAAGACGCAGGAATGGAAAGCTTCCGTTGTGAAAAAACTGACCAGCGGTGTTGCCGGGCTCCTTAAAGGCAACAAAATCCAGATGTTCCAAGGCGAAGCTATGTTTATCAACGAGAACGAAGCGCGTGTCTTTAACGATCAAGAAGCGCCGCGTTACCGTTTCAAGCACTGCATCATTGCAACAGGTTCCCGCCCGATTGA
The DNA here is from genome assembly GCF_009757775.1 of Paenibacillus lutrae. Lineage (GTDB taxonomy): Bacteria > Bacillota > Bacilli > Paenibacillales > NBRC-103111 > Paenibacillus_F > Paenibacillus_F lutrae. The sequence continues at coordinate 567,760 of NZ_RHLK01000003.1, read as the reverse complement.
GCTTAAGCCGTTCCCGTTCGGCGGACGTATTCTTTCTTCCACGGAAGCGCTGGAATTGAAAGAAATTCCGAAGAGCATGGTTGTAATAGGTGGCGGATATATCGGAATCGAGCTTGGACAAACGTTTGCTAAGTTCGGAACGAAAGTAACGGTTCTGGAAGGTTCCGATACTGTACTTCCAGGCTTCGAGAAGGAAATGTCCCGTCTTGTAGCTAAGAACCTGTCTAAAGTAAATGTAGAAGTATTCACGGAAGCAATGGCTCAAAGCTCCGAACAGACAGACAAGGACGTTACCGTTACCTTTACTGTAAAAGGTGAAGAGAAGAAAGTAACAGCCGATTACTTGCTGGTTACAGTAGGACGCCGTCCTAACACCGATGGTGAGCTTGGACTGGACCTGATCAACATCAAATTGACCGACCGTGGTCTGATTGAAGTTGACGAGCAGGGCCGCACGAGCATCCCGCATATTTTCGCGATTGGTGACATCGTTCCGGGTCTTGCACTGGCGCACAAAGCATCTTACGAAGGTAAGGTTGCTGCCGAAGCTATCGCAGGACAACCGAGCGTTGTAGATTACAAGGCTATACCAGCCGTAGTATTCTCTGATCCTGAGATTGCTAGTGTCGGTCTGAACGAAACCGAAGCTAAAGAGAAAGGCATGAGCGTATCTGTAGGCAAGTTCCCATATGCAGCTAACGGCCGTGCGCTTTCCCTGAATGCAACCGAAGGTTTCGTTAAGATCGTAGCCGATAAAGAGACAGGACTTGTTGTAGGTTCCCAAATCGTAGGACCGGAAGCATCGAACCTGATTGCTGAAATCGGCCTTGCCATCGAGATGGGGGCAACTCTTGAAGATATCGCCCTTACGATTCATGCCCACCCGACACTTGGTGAAATTGTGGCTGAAGCTGCTGAGGGAGCCCTGGGTCACCCGATTCACATGCTGGGCAAATAATTGGCCCGATGGGTCAATAAATTGGTCTTCTAATAAATAAAGACATGCGGTGGAGACATTCTCTGCTGCATGTCTTTTTTATGCGTGCGTGATCTGAAATGTGTCTTCCCGAGAATATATATGGTATATTATGCCTATAAAATGTGGGTAATTAGAACGAGGTTGATTGTTTTGCTTGGTTTTAATAGGAGATGATAGAAATGATTAAGGAGCTAATCGTTAATTTTGCGCTTTTATTAGCCTTCTTATTTGGTGTCAGCCAATTATACAAGAATGAAAAACTGGATTTTAAGTCGTTTGGAATCAAAATAAAAACGGGTTTATTCACAGGTTCCTTCGGAATTGTACTCATGTATTTCAGCATTCCTGTGGATTCATCCACTTTTGTGGACTTTCGGGGATTTGCCGTTCTCCTTGCTGCACATTTTGGAGGTTTCTATTCAGCCGTGATTGCAAGTGTTCTGATTGGGGCGTCACGAGTTGTCTTATTTGGGGGGATTAATTGGTCTTCCATTATAGGTGCAATGAATATTCTTGTAGTCGCGGGAATGGCTAGTCTAATCGTGCACAAGGAGAAGAAATATTGGTCCCGGTGGACTAAGATGATAACAGTACTTTTGGTTACTTCTGCTCTTAGTTTATATGCGGCTTTGGGCTTTAAAAGTCTGGATCTCCTGCCTGCTTATTTGGGGACCATGATGGTGGCCGGTTTTTTTACGGGTTATATGGTCGATTACATTGTTCGGGCTCACGATATGTTTCTGATCATGAAAGAAGCCTCTCATAAAGATTACTTGACAGGTCTTAATAACCACCGGACGTTCGATAAATTATTTAATGAATTGGTTACTTCTGCCAATAGTAAACAAGAATCGTTATCTTTGCTTGCGCTTGACATTGATCATTTTAAAAAAATTAATGATACCTACGGGCACCCGGCCGGGGATGCAGTTTTGCAGCAGCTTGGTAAATTGTTTCAAGAATCCACCAGACGCATGGATGAAGTGTGCCGTACGGGGGGAGAGGAATTTGCTGTATTATTGCCCGAGTGTTCTCTGGAGCAGGCCCGGGAAGTAGCGGAGACGATTCGTACCCGTGTGGAGAAGCATTCTTTTATCCTCGAAAGCGGGCAGCTAATTCGATTAACTATATCAGTGGGTACGGCTGCGTACCCGCTCATTGCCCCGGATCTGCTCATGGAAGAAGCTGATAAAGCCCTGTACCGGGCTAAACATAATGGCCGCAATCAAGTGTGTTAATGTTTTGCCTGGTTTGTCGACAAAAACTGCTGCTGAATTTCCCGCCTGAAGCGAACCTTTGTTAAGTTTTAACAATGAAGAATAGTCTAGCAGTACTAGGTTGCCGGTTAAATCAGGGACTTTCTCTCTATAGGATAAGAAATAATCTTCCGAAAACATGCAGGTGTTGAGAGAATTTTATCCCCTCATAATTGAAATGAGAACCTGCCCGAAATGATTGATCCAAGACTATAATCATAATGTAAGAAACAAATTAAAAGTTTTGGGGAGGTCTACAAATGAAAAAGAAATTAGTGACTACGGTTGCACTGGCTGTAGGTCTGACATCTGTTCTTGCAGCTTGCGGCAAAGAACCTGCTCCTGATGCTTCATCTAATCCGGGTGCAACAACAGCACCGAAAGAATTTACAGTATCTTTCCGTCATACTCAAATTAAAGACACGGCTAAGAAGAGAAAGGCTATGTTCGAAGACGTTCTTAAAGAGGTTGAAGGAAAAGTGCCTGGGCTTAAATTCGAGCCGGAAGGCGTGGACGAAGTAGTTAACCGTGATACGAAGCTGAAAGCAGAAATGGCTGCCGGCAACCCTCCGAAAATTTTCGAATTGTTCGGTGGCGCGGATACAAAGAACTATGCGAAAACAAACAACCTGCTTGATCTGACACCAATCCTGAAAGAACTTAACCTTACTGACAGCTTCGTAGACCTGTCCGAGTTTACTGTAGATGGCAAAGTTTACGGACTTCCGACTGCGGGATACGTTCAAGGTGTGTTCTATAATAAAAAGATTTTCAAGGACAACGGCGTTGAAGTTCCAAAAACTTATGCTGAATTCCTGAAAGTTGCCGAAACATTAAAAGGCAAAGGCGTTACTCCTCTTGCTCTGGGCGGTAACGAAGCATGGGCGCTTAACATGCTGCCTAACACACTTTATGTCCGTAACGGTGGGCAAGAAGTTGTAGCGGGTCTTGTAAGCGGAACTACTAAATGGACGGACGAAGCTTTCGTTAAAGGCCACAAGCAATTTAAAGAAGACATGTGGGATAAAGGATTCTTCAACCAAGATGCACCGGCTCTGAAATATGCTCAAATGCAAGATTTGTTTGCAGGCGGCAAAACGGCTATGATCTTCGATGGCGGCTGGGCTAACCAAAAGTATTCCAACCCGGATCAATCCAAAATCGTAGCAGACCTCGGATTCTTTAACTTCCCGACAGTTGAGGGCGGTAAAGGTAACGAGTTGATCAACGGTTCTTACTCCAACGGTTTCGGTTTCTCCGCGAAGCTGAACGAGAACGAGAAGAAAGCCGTAACTGAATTTATTAAAGTAATGTACTCCGAGAAATACCAAGTTCGTCAGCTGACTGAAGAGGGATTCTTCCCATCCATGAAGCTGAAAACTGGCGATGTTAAGCCGATCATCAACGAAATGCTTAAAGCGGCTGAAGGCAAGAAAACATTCCCTGCATTCGATGCAATTGTTCAACCAAAAGTGAAGCTGGATCTTGAGAACGGTATCCAGGCACTGGTTGGCGGCAAGAAAAAAGTGGAAGAAATCCTGGCGGATGTTCAAAAATCCCAGGAAGCTGAGAATAAAAAAGCAGCAAAATAATAAGCAAGAGATAAAAATTAAACGGGTATCACCCAAAGTGGTACCCGTTCTTATTCACATTCGTGTGAAGGATGGAGGCTGCTATGAATAAGGTTTATCGAAATCCTCTGGCATATTTGGTGTTTATTATACCTACCTTATTTTTTTACTGTACATTCTATTTATACCCACTGCTCTCAACGCTTCGTTATGGTTTTACCGACTGGGACGGTTTAACGGCTCCAGCTTTTAACGGGCTGGAAAATTTAACGAAAGCAATGGGAGATGAATACTTCTGGACATCCGTTAAAAATAACTTGTACTTCATTTTATTTTCAGTCTTTGTTCAGGTTCCTGTCATTGTCATCTTTTCGGTATTGATCTCTGAAGTTAAAAAACTGCGCGGTTTTTATAAAACAACCGTCTTCCTGCCTAGTATTCTGTCAACCGCAGTTGTTGGCGTACTTTGGTCGATTTCAGTTTTTGATCCTACTGTTGGTTTGTTAAACAAAATTTTAGATTTCTCCGGTCTTTCGAGTCTGACAAGATTGTGGCTGGCTGATGAGTCTACGGCCATGTTATCCATTTTGCTTACAAACGCCTGGCAGTGGACGGGTTTCTACATCGTTCTTGTACTAGCTGCCATATTCGGTATTTCTAAAGAAATTTATGAGGCTGCCGAGATCGATGGGGCAACCGGGTATCAAAGAGCACTTATGATTACAGTTCCGCTCATCAGACCAATTCTTGGCGTCATTGTCCTATTGTCGATTACCGGAGCTATGAAGGCACTGGATATTGTCATGGTTATGACCAAAGGCGGACCTTATGGCGTAACGGAAGTAATGGCTTCTTATATGTATAGAATCGGGTTTACGAGCAATGATTACGGATACGCCAATATGATCGCCATTCTGATCTTTGTATTCACGCTCATCATTACTCTATTCAGCAATATGCTCACAAAAAAATTAGAGGATGTGGAGAACTAAATGGCGAAATTTAAGAGTGGGTTTCTCCACACTTTCTTGCTTTTATATGTATTTGTGACTTTGTACCCTTTATTCTGGGCCTTTCAAAATTCATTTAAAAAGCACGTGGATATCGTTGAGAGCCCATTTTCTCTAATCAGGAACTTTACGGTGGACAACTATATTAATGCCTGGTCGAGTTCCAATATTGGACGTTACTTTATGAACAGCTTGTATATAAGTACATTTTCCAGTATCGTAACGATCGTTCTGGCTTCTATGACGGCTTATGCTCTTACCAGAATGGTGTTCCCTAAAATGAACAAAGTGGTCACTGCCGTATTCTTACTGGCTATTATGGTTCCGGCAGGTTCCCTGTTAATTCCACTTTATAAGTTTATTCTTACGATAACCAATAATCTTGGGATCAAACTTTATGATACTCACTGGTCCTTGATCTTACCGTATATCGCTTTTGGGCTGTCTCTTTCCATTATTATTATTATGGCATTTATTAAGTCGCTTCCCAAGGAGCTTGAAGAAGCCGGTGTTATGGACGGCCTCTCCATCTACGGTTTGTTTACAAGAATTGTACTGCCTCTTATGACTCCGGCAATCGTAACGGTGTTTATTATTAACTTCCTGGGACACTGGAATGAATTTGTTCTGGCGAATGTTATGTTGTCCAAAGAAAACCTGCGTACTTTGCCGGTAGCTATGGCTTCGATGAACAATGGATTATCGATGAACTATGGTAGTCTGCTTGCGGCAACCATGTTCAGTATTATTCCGGTCGTCATTATTTATGCTATACTTCAAGAGAAGATTATCGAAGGCTTGGCTGCGGGAAGCGTCAAAGGGTAAAGGGAGAGGGAAGAGGAACAGAGATGATGAATTTACGAAAAAAAGTATTTATAGCATTCATGGGATTTATCATCGTTCCTCTTCTCATTATTTGTTTCATTACTTACTTGATGTTTCAGAATGTGACGGAGAAAAAGTATACGGAACAATCCGAGTTAACGGTGAAATCTATTGGCCGGAATATTGCGGGAATTATTAAAGAAGCCAATTATCAATCGGATTCCTGGATGCTCAAAGATATCCAATCGCTCTTGATTACGCTTAACGATCCGAACAATCTAGAAGGGCGTAATGATCCCAAAAACGATTATAAATTGAGGAATATTTTCCTGACGTATGAACCGCTTGGAACTTTCTCTTTGTACAATCTGCTTGGCGAAAAATTTTCAAGTGGTGTTATTCCCTTTAGTCATGTTCCCTTCGAAGTTCTTAGTAAGCATCCTATCTATGAGGAAGTCCGTAATTTGCACGGCTTTCCCCGATGGATCGGTCCTTATGAGAATCCGGAGCTGACGGGGAATAACAATTTGTTTAGCCAGATCCGGATTGTCAATGAGTTTGAGACTCCGAGTAATAAAATCGGCACGATGTTCCTGCAATTTGATTTTAAAGAAATGGATAAGATCTTTAATTTCTATAACCAGGAAAACAGTCACTTCCTGCTCGTAAATCAGCAGGGAGTGATTTTGTATGACAACCGCAAAGTTATTAATGGTACGAATTTAAACAAATACTTGTCGGAACGGGTCGAGCTGAATACGAGTTATACTTCCACGAAGATGGACTTCGATGGTGTCGAGAGTGTTGTTACGATCTATGACGTCGGGCTCGAGAAGTATGGGGCTCCGAAGTGGATGCTGATTTCGATAACACCTTGGGATTATTTATCCGGAGATCTAGCTGCGATTTTAAAATGGGTCAGCTTGATTATGCTGCTTTTCCTCATATCAGCCTTGTTATTTAATTTGCTTTTCGTAAACCGCTATATCCGTGTTATTATCCGGATCGTCAGTTCCATGAAGCAGGTTGAGCGCGGGGATCTGGATGTCAGGGTTAAAGTCGAAGGCAAAGACGAAACGACGATTCTGGCTAGAGGCTTTAACAGTCTCGTTCTAAGAATCAACGATCTTCTGGAAGAGGTCAAGCAGGAGCAAGAACGCAAAAACAAGGCCGAGCTCATGCTTCTTCAGGCGCAGATCAAACCGCACTTTCTGTTTAATACGCTGGAGTCCATTAATGCTCTGGCTGTACAGAATCAAGGTAAAAAAGTGAGTCAGCTCGTGTATCGTCTCGGTACCATTCTGAGAATTAGCTTCCATCATAAAGAAGAGATTGCAATTGGATTGGAACTGGATTATCTTAAGAATTATATGGAAATTCAAAAGTATCGTTTTGAGGAATTATTTGATTTTGAAATAAACTTGCCGAGAGAACTTGAGAACTACTCGATCTTAAAACTAACGCTTCAGCCTCTTGTGGAGAATAGTATTCAGCATGGATTTGAAGGGATTGCTTACAAAGGAATCATTTCCATTCATGCGGAGGATGGGGGAGACCATATCGTTCTGTGGCTCGAGGACAATGGAATCGGAATTCCGGACGATGTGCTTGCGAGGTTCCAGTATCGTAAGGGTTACGTACAAAAGAGTGAAGCAGAGCAAGCTATACGTGTTGGATTAGGTGTCATGAATGTAGCGGACCGGCTTCGGATTCACTATGGCACGGGATACGGATTATACATTTGCAGCGAACCGGGCAAGGGTACACGGATCAAATGCATCATACCGAAAACGACAGCCAGGTGATGAATATGAATTTAAAAGCACTATTAGTCGATGACGAAATTAATATTTTGCGAAACCTTCAAATCGTGATTCCATGGGAGAAGCACGGCATTGAAGTGATCGGGCTTGCCCATAATGGCGTGAAGGCGCTGGAGATGGTGCAGGAGCACCAGCCGGATCTCGTGTTAAGCGATATCCGGATGCCGCTCATGGACGGGATCGGCTTCTTGGAGAAGGTGAGCCAGATGGACAAGGATATTCAGGTTATTCTTCTTACCGGATTCCAGGAATTCGAATATGCCCGTTCAGCCCTTAAATTCGGAGCAAAGGATTATATTCTTAAGCCGATTAATTACGAAGAGCTGGAAGCGATTGTAGTAAGAATAGCAACTGAGATTCGCGAGAAGCGCAAAGCGGAGCTGGATGAGCAGAAGAAGTGGAGCCGGGTTAAACATTTGGCGTATGAAAAGTTTTTGTTTGATATTTTGCTCGATTATACCAATGTGTCGACACGTCACTTTTTCGAAGATGACAACAGTCTGGAAGAAACGGAATTTACATTTCTGCTGATTGACCTCGACAATTATTCGCAGCTTTCCCGGAAGTGGAGCGAAAAGGAACGGAAGCTGGAGAATTTTGCGGTTCGTAATGTCCTTCAGGATGCGCTTGGACCCTATCAACTCTTATACTCCGTTCTGCAAACCCGCGAAGGGGAATGGTGTGTGCTTATCCGGCAGCTTCAGGCGACCGTCTTCAATCGGGACGAAGTCTATAGCTGGAGTGACACGCTTCAGAATGCGGTCAAGCAGAATGTTAAGCTAACTGTTAGTGTCGGCATTTATCCGGAGCATCTGTCCGTGCTTAAACTGGCGGAGGCCTATAAGAAATTGCAGAGATCGCTGCAGCTTTCTCCGAATGTGGAGCAGATTCTTATGCTCGAGGAAACCAACCCCAACCGCAATGAGTTAAATAATTCGCTGTGGGAGTTAGTGGAAGGCATCGTATCGAGCTTAAAAAGACGCGACAAAGCCCGGATGGAGGCAACCTTCGAGAAACTCAATGAAAGTCTGAGAGCGATCTCGGAGCATTCTTATTTGCGTGTGGAGCAAATTCTGCACTTTCTGATTCTTCACCTGATTCGTGAAATGCGCGAAATCAGCATTATCTCCGATGAGGAGGAACGCGCTCTGTGGGCGAACCTCGAGAGAAGTGTAGGAGTCAAGGATCTGCTGGCGACTATTCACCAGCTTATTAATGACTGCATGAGCGCGGGCATGAACCGTAAACCAAGTGAACTCCTTATGCTGAATGCCAAAGAGTATATCTCCAAAAACTTATCAAATGATTTCGGTGTGGAGGAGATTGCGGATCATTTGGGTATCAGCTGCAGTTATTTCAGCCTCCTGTTCAAACAGCATTTTTCGGAAACGTTCCTGGAATATTTGACTCGTCAGCGTATCGAGCTATCGAAGTCTCTGCTTAGAATGAGCGATAAGAGCATCACCCAGATCGGCAAACAGGTGGGTTATGCAGAGCGCCGTTACTTCACAAGGGTCTTCTTTAAGTTCACCGGCAAGACGCCGTCCGAATACAGGGAACAAATTTTAAGTGAGTAGGTCAATACAGAGGGGAAGAAACCGATGAAGAAATTGACAGAGATGAACTTGAGACAGAAGATTGGACAGATGGTGATGTGCGGCTTTTCTGCCGCAGATGCGGCGGATTCGGCCATGAAACCGAATCAAAGGATTATCCAGCTCATTAAAGAGTACGAAATCGGTGGCGTAATCCTGTTCCGTCGTAATCTCGACACGCCTCAGCAGGTTGCCGAACTGAATCATGAACTCCAGCTGCTGGCTGCAGACACTTCCGGAGGTCCGCTGCTGATCGGAATCGATCAGGAGGGCGGAATGGTCGCCCGCATTCACGAGGGCGTCGTCTGCATGCCTGGCAGCATGGCGATCGGCGCTACGCGCGACAAGCAAGCAGCTTACGAGACTGCACGTATAAGCGGCAAAGAGCTGCGTGCCATGGGGATTAACTTGAACTTTGCCCCGTGTCTCGATGTAAACAACAATCCGCTGAATCCGGTTATCGGAGTCCGTTCTTTCGGAGAGACAGCCGAACTGGTGGGAGAACTAGGGGCGGCTGCCGTCAAAGGCTACCAAGCATCGGGTGTCGCACCCACGATTAAGCACTTCCCGGGGCATGGCGACACGCAGTCCGATTCTCACCATGCACTGCCGATGATCCCGCACGGTCTGGAGCGGCTGCGGGAGATGGAGTTCGCGCCGTTCGTACGCGCGATCAACGAAGGTGCAGACGTGATTATGTCTGCGCATGTGATATTCCCGGCGCTGGAGCCCGATGGCCTGCCTTCGACCCTGTCGAAGCGGGTGCTCACGGATCTGCTGCGCGGAGAGCTTGGCTTTGGCGGCGTCATCGTGACGGACTGCCTCGAGATGAAAGCCATTGCCGATCATTACGGCACGGCTGAGGGAGCGGTCATGGCCGTTGAAGCAGGCGCGGATCTGCTGCTCGTCAGCCACAGGCTGCCCCTGCAGGTCGAGACAATCGAGAAGCTGGTAGAGGCCGTGGAGTCCGGCCGGATCAGCGAAGCGCGTATCGACGAATCGGTTGAACGCTTGCTGCAGCTTAAGCAGAAGCTTAACATCACCGCGGGCGATGCCAGTCCGGCGGCTGTCTCTGCAGCAGTGGGGCTGCCGGAGCATGTGGAGCTCGTGCGTGAAACTTACAGGAAGAGCGTAACGCTCGTCAAAGACGAGCAGCAGCTGCCTCTTGCTTCGGATAAGAAGACATATGTGATCTGGACCGAGGTCCGGGCGAATACTCAAATCGATGAAGTCATCGAGCAGGAAGAAACACTCGGTGCTTATTTGGCTGAGACAATCGCTGCGGTGACTGAAACCAGAATTGACACGATGCCAAGCGAGGAAGATGTCGAGCGTGTGCTTAGCGAAAGCAAGGATTACGATCAGGTGATTGTGGTCACGTACAACGCTTCATTCTCGCCGAATCAAATCCGCATCGTCCAAGAACTGGCCGCGAGAGATACGGTTCTCACCGTTGTTGCCGGACGCAATCCGTTCGATTATATCGAGTTTCCGGAAGTGAAGACTTATGTGGCCAGCTATGAGAATCGTCCCCATGCGATGTATGCAGTCGCAGATGTGCTGACGGGACGTCATCAAGCTGAGGGCAAGCTGCCCGTCACATTGACCCCGGAATATGCTTTCGGCTGGTCCAGCCAGGCCTAAATCCTATCAAGCAAAGCCCTGCAAGCAAACGGGAAAGAGACGTTTGTTTACAGGGCTTTTTTTTTGGACGACAGACGGAAATAAAAAAACATCCAATAAATGGATTGTATTCAGGGGGCTGCTGGAAGGGGATAAGATGATACAGTCGTCAAATTCTGAGAGTGACAGATTTTCCAGTCGTGAAGTACAGAAGGGAAAGACTCGCGCATACAATAATAAGGACCTATTCATACGCAGGTCTGTCGCTCTTATCATGGTGCCCTAAGGAGGAAAGGTATGGGAACAAACAGGTTAGCCGGTATACGCAAATTTATTACACAAGAAAAAGAAAGGATCTTGTTAAATATCCGCAACGGTACGATCGGCCGGGAACAGGCAACCGGAAGTCTCAATACCTTGTATCAGCTTGCAGCGGATATTCATGATATTAATTATATGAAGGAGCTCAGCTCCACAATTGCACTGCTGCGCTCTGCTTCAGATACTTGGCAAGGGCAAGGAATTTATGTGAATAAAACAGCGAATTCTGCACCTTATCCGCCAGGTTGACTTGTGCGTTCCATTCAGAACAGGAGCAACTTTAGTATAAAAGATTAATATAAATTGCGGCGTCTGATTTCGGAAGCCAGCTGTTGCAGAAATTCAGCACCCAGCTTGTTTTGAAGAGCTTGGACGAAACAATCGAGCAGTTGATAGTCACTAAGGAGCTCTACCGGTGATTTTTTCAGCATGACAATCATCCCTTTATGAATATTATGGTAAACGTGGGTACAATCTTATAATAAAAGATTCAAATCGTTTCGTCAGCGCAAATTCTATTACGCACCTGCGCGTATATTTTTACACTTTCATGCAGTTTTTTCTTCCAAAAAACGATAAAAACGACCTGTTCCTTTCCATTTGAAAGGGGCTTTCGTCCTACGGAGTAAAATAGAAAGTCCCGAAACCGGGTATAAGGAACGGCTTTTCCACAGAAATAGTGAATATTGCCAATGAGAACTGTGAAGAGTGCATCTTTTACAAAACAGCAGCTGGAAAAACTTTTTGCGACAATAACGTATAAATCGTGTATAATTTTCTCAAAGATTTCTATTTTTTACTAGGTTCAGGAGGATGAAGCATGTCGTTTTTTCAACGGATGTTAGCAAGTATCGGATTCGGCTCGGCCCAGGTCGATACCAGGCTTAGCAAAAGCAGCTATTACCCGGGAGAAGAAGTCGAAGGTGTTGTACATATTCGCAGCGGACAGATTGAACAGCATATTGAAGAGATCTATATTTCACTAGTGACGCAATATAAACGTGAAGCAAATGATAGAACCGTAACGGAGACGAGGGAAATCGCCAAATATTTGGTGTCCGATCCATTTACGCTGAGACCGAATGAAGAGACGGAAGTTCCGTTTCGATTCAGGCTGGCCGACCATACGCCTCTGACTGTAGGACGCACACCGGTGTGGTTCTCGACTGGTCTGGACATCTCAAGCGCGATAGATCCAAACGACACGGATCGGATCGAGGTTGTCCCTTCCCCTGATATGCAGGTGGTGTTCGATGCTTTAAGCGAGCTTGGATTCCGTTTAAGAGAAGCGGATGTTCAGCAGTCATCCCGTTACGGCGGCCGTATCGGACTCGTACAAGAGTTTGAATTCGTTCCGACCGGACAGTTCCGGGGCGACTTGGACGAACTGGAAGTTATATTCCTTCCCACTCAGGAAGGCATTGAACTGCTGTTACAAATTGACCGGAGGGTTAGAGGTGTTGGGAGCTTCATTTCCGAGGCCTTCGATGCGGATGAAAGTCTGGTCCGATTACGCATCCATCCGGATGATTTGCGGAGCGGTTCCGGTCACATTGCGAATATACTGGCTCATCTCATCCAGGATCATATTTAATAGCCATAAACAAGGCCATCCGGGCGGCCGAAGCGCAGATTTGCGCTTCGGCCGCTTTTTACCGTCAATAAGGGCAGAACCGGAGTTTGATTTTGCAGGAACGGAATGATATGATCTTAACAATCTTTCAACGAAAACCGCGGGGAGGGTACCGTACTATGAAAGCCTTAATCGTCATCGATTATACGTACGATTTTGTAGAAGGAAAGCTGCCTGTAGGGGAGCCGGCGGTAGCTATCGAGGACCGAATTGCACAGCTGACAGAGGAGTTCGCCCACAGGGGGGACTACGTTGTGATGGCGGTGGATTATCACCGGCTCAACGAACCGGATCATCCGGAGACGCTGTTGTTTCCTCCGCACAATATTGAAGGCACAAGCGGGCGCGAACTATACGGCCGTCTAAAAGCCGTGTATGAAGAGCATCAAGATCAAATCGCATGGATGGACAAAACACGCTACAGCGCGTTCTGCGGAACCGACTTGGAGCTTCAGCTCAGGTCCCGGGGGATTCAAGAAGTACATCTGATCGGAGTCTGTACGGACATCTGTGTCCTGCATACGGCTGTGGATGCCTATAACAAAGCTTTTGACATTTATGTTCATGAGGACGCCGTTGCAAGTTTTAATCCGGCTGGACATGAATTTTCTTTAGGTCATTTCCGTACGACGCTGGGCGCTAAAATAGTGAAGAACGGCGTTCCCATCTAACTTTCCATAGAGCAGCAAGGACAGGTGAATTTAAATCATGAGCACGTTACCGAATCTGACGTTACATACCGATAAGTATCAAATTAATATGATGTACGCCCATTGGAAGAATGGCACGCACCATAAGAGAGCGGTATTTGAGTCTTTTTTCCGCAAGCTGCCTTTTGGCAACGGTTATGCGGTATTTGCAGGCTTGCAGCGGTTGATCGACTATATAAATGATTTGAAATTCGACGAGCAGGCAATCCGCTATTTAAGCACGCAGGAAGAAAATTACGATCAAGGCTTTCTGGACGAGCTGAGAGCATTCCGCTTTCAGGGCTCCATCTATTCGATGGAAGAAGGTACAGTGGTATTTGCAAATGAGCCTCTTGTACGTGTAGAAGGAACCATATTTGAAACGCAGCTGGTTGAGACGGCTCTCCTGAACTTTATCAACTATCAGACCCTAATCGCAACGAAGGCTTCCCGCATCAAGAATGTGTCGCCTCAAGATACTTTCCTTGAATTCGGCACCCGCCGGGCACAAGAAGCAGACGCGGCTGTCTGGGGGGCCCGCGCCTCCTATATCGCGGGATTCGATGCGACTTCGAATGTGCTGGCGGGGATGGTGTTCGGTATACCTGCCAAAGGCACGCACGCTCATTCCTGGGTTCAGGCACATGAGACGGAAGAAGAGGCGTTCGAGCGGTATGCGGATGCGCTGCCGGATCAGGTTACACTGCTTGTCGATACGTATCATACGCTTAAAAGCGGCGTCCCCAATGCCATCAAGACGGCTAAACGGATGGAAGAGCGCGGCAAGCGTATGAACGCGATCCGTCTGGATAGCGGGGACCTCGCGTATTTATCCGTGAAGGCCCGCCAGATGCTGGATGAGGCTGGGCTGGATTATGTGAAGATTGTGGCCTCGAATGATCTCGATGAGAATACCATTCTGAATTTGAAGGCCCAAGGGGCGCGAATCAATACATGGGGGGTCGGAACACAGCTGATTACGGCTGCGGATCAACCTTCTCTGGGCGGAGTCTATAAGCTGGTTGCGATAGAGAACAGTGAGGGCGAACTCGTTCCGACCATCAAAATATCCGGTAATCCGGAGAAGGTGTCTACCCCTGGCTGGAAGGATGTTTACCGGATTCTCGGGTCGGACACAGGCAAGGCCATCGCAGACTATATCGTTCTTCATGACGAGACGGACGTACAGGAGGGCAGGAAGATCAAGCTGTTCGATCCCGTGCATCCGTATATCTACAAGTATGTGGATGAGTATGAAGCGATTCCTTTGCTGAAACCGGTGTTTGTGGACGGGGAACAAATATATGAGGCCCCTTCGCTGGATCATATACGGGAACACCACCGCCGTCAGATGGATATGTTCTGGCCGGAGTATCTGCGTAAGTTGAATCCTGAGAAATATGCTGTAGATTTGAGTACCCGAACGTGGGAAATGAAAATGAGTATGATCGAGAAAATGAACAGATAGCGATGAACGGCTAGACATGACGGATAGGCATGAACGAATAGCATGAACAGATAGACATGAACGAATAGCATGAACGGATAGTAAAAGCCCATCGGCCGCCGGCAAAATCTTCGGCAGCCGATGGGCTTTCTTATGCGGCAAACAGGTTGTTAAGCCGCCTTATTCTCCTTGGGAATACGGGCGTGGACGAATAATCCGATGATGACCATGATGAGCAGGGAGCCCAAGGCAATCCGGCTTGCCAGGGTGCCGTAGTCCTGCAGCGTGTAAGTCAGCGTACCGTACAGCAGCGGACCTACAATTGAGGAGACTTTACCAGAGAAGGCAAACAAGCCGAAAAACTGCCCGCGCTTGTCCGGCGGAGAAAGTTCCACGATCAAGGTCCGGGAAGTTACCCACATGGAGCCCATAGAGATGCCGTAAATAACGCCGGCTGCCCAGAACATGGTCTCATTAACGGCTAGTGTTCCCAGCGCGATTGCGGCTATCAGCAGAACGGCAACGGAAGTCACAGCGCGTTTGGCACCGTAACGCCGTGTTATATAGCCAAAAATAAAGGAGCCGAAAATACTCGAGACGGTTGCCGCGAGATATAGGATGAGAAACCTGTCTGTCGTGAAGCCGACTACGGTTTTGGCATAAACCGCCATGACGGAAATGGCGGTCTGGAGCGCGTCATTGAAGAAGAAAAACGCGACCATGAACAGGAAGATGGGCCGGTATTTTTTCATTTCCTTAAAGGTCGTTATAATTTCCTTGTAGCCGCTCAAAAAGCTGGTTCTGACTGCGGCTGACTGCTTTCCTCCAGAGGCTTCCTTGTAGAACAGAATGATCGGCAGGGAAAAGAGCAGATACAGAAGTGCACTGGGCATAAACGTCTGCTCGTAATGCTGCCCGCTGGCAAGCGGGTACACGGCGAGTCCGATCAGCGTGCCGAAATAACCGAGGGCTACCCCAAACCCGGAGATTAAAGGGATTTCTTTGGGACCGCCGAGATCCGAGATCATAGCATCGTAGAATACAACGGATGAACTGAAGAAGAACTTCGCGATCACGAAACAAAGCAGGACGCTTACGATGCCAACCGGCATGCCCAGCACAGCGGCTCCGGAGCCCCAGGACGATGCGAGCGCCATGAGCATGGTAAAGGCAATGGCCAGCAGGGTAAACGGCACCAGTGCCCCCTTCTTGCGGCCTGTACGGTCCATCCACACGCCGTATAGCGGACTGAGCAGGACAATCAGCAAGCCGGACAGCGCATTGGAGTAAGTGATAAACGTACTTGCAACCTGGTCTAGCCGCGCGTCTCCTCCGATGACCTGTGTCAAGTAGAAGGGGAAAAACAGAGTTACGATGTTCGAAGAGAAAATCGTATTCGCCAGGTCGTTCAGTCCCCAGGATAGCACGGGACGTGACAGGAACAGCTTGCGGCCTTTGGCAGGGAGAGGAGCTTGTGGAGCGGGATTCGTCTGGGCCATGATGCACCTTCCTTCTTTTTAGCGTGTGAAGTTATCCACTCAAGGTCATAGGCTTAGTACACACTTATTCGTGTGGCCGGTCAGGAATTCCTTTCCTTTACAGAAATTTTGCAATCGTTTGCTTGGCGGTTCGCAAAATCAGCTACAATAAGGATAAGGAAATCAGGAATATGGATAAAGGAGGTAAAGATATGAAAGAAAACTGGAAACTACTTGATGATTTCATAGAACAAAGTGAACGGATCGTGTTCTTCGGAGGAGCTGGTATATCTACCGAAAGCGGAATTCCCGACTTTCGATCGGCGAGCGGTTTGTACAGCCAAGGCGGCGGTTACGCGTATCCGCCGGAGGTCATGCTCAGCCGCAGCTTCTTCATGCGTGAGCCGGAGCTGTTCTACTCGTTCTACCGGGGTGAGATGCTGCATCCGGAAGCGAAGCCGAATCCCGGCCACCGGGCGCTCGCGGAGCTGGAGAAGCGCGGCAAGCTGACAGCCGTCATTACGCAGAACATTGACGGGCTGCATCAGCTCGCGGGAAGCCGGCATGTATTGGAGCTGCACGGATCCGTGCTGCGCAACACTTGCATGGAGTGCGGGGCTTCTTACGGGCTGGAGGCTGTCACGGCCAGCTCTGAGATCATCCCGCGCTGCAGCGTCTGCGGCGGGATGATCAAGCCGGACGTCGTCCTCTATGAAGAAGGCCTGGATGCCGCCGTTCTGAATGAAGCGGCGTACCGCATAGCAGAAGCCGATTTGCTCCTTGTAGGGGGGACATCCCTGACCGTGCAGCCCGCTGCGGGATTAGTCCGCCGCTTCAGAGGAGATAAGCTTGCGCTGATCAACCGGAATCCGACTCCTTACGATGCAGACGCCGCTTGTATTATCCGGGATCCTATCGGACAAGTACTGGGGAGTATTCTCGGGATAGAAGAGGAGCCTGCTCCCGGTTTCTGATTATTTTGGTGAAATCGAGAACGGAATCGACAGGAATCGCTTAAGGAAAGATCGAATGACGAAAGAAGAGCAGATAGGAAATCACCCAGGTGATCCGAAGCTCAACTTCAACAGGGACAGTCCCGAAAGAGGAGAAGAATATGAATTCCATTCTGGATCGAATGATGAGTCCGATGAACCGGCTAAACAGCGGTTCAGGTACAAGATTTAGACGAAGCGCAGCCGCTCTGCTGCTAGGTACAAGCGTGCTGCTGGCAGCCTCTTCACTTCCGCAGGCAGCCGCGGCCGGCTCTGTTGAAAGCGGGAAGAGCCAAGTGAAGGCAAACGGCAAGAACTTTTCCGTTAGCTGGGTTAAGGTGGATGTTACGGATCCGCGGCTTGAAGTGATGCCGGTTACGGCTGCCAAGGGGATCGGTTATGATGAAAGCTTCTCTTCCATGATAGCCAAGAGCGGAGCCGTTGCGGCAGTGAACGGTACTTTTTTTAACGCCTATGAGAAAGATGCGTCGATCCGGTATCCGAATGGCTTGCTGCTGCATGATGGCAACCTCCTCCATTCAGGTGAGAATCAGTCTATTATCGTGGACGGCAATAAGGCGGTAGACATCCGGAAAGTGAACATGTCTTTCTCGGTAACGGTTACGCATAGCGGCAAGCCGTATACGTTCTCTCCCTGGGGAACGAACAAAGACTATGGTTCCGGACAAACGGATCAAGTCGTCTGGTTCACGCCGGAGTTCAAATCGGCTATCGACATGAACGGTACTAAAGTGGTTGTACGCAACGGCCTCATTACGGAAATCACTCCGAACGCGGTATACGTTCCCTATGACGGGTTTGTTTGTTTAATCGGGAACAGCTCGAACAACCGGAACAATCTGCTCCCTAATCTTCACGTGGGAGATTCGGTTAAAGCGGATCTGGAGGTCACTGAGAATGGGCAGGACATTCAGGGGGCCGATACTTGGCAGGCCGCGATCGGTGCGGGTCCGAAACTTCTGACTAACGGGAAAGTAGACATCAATCCTTCACGGGACGGGTACTCGGACCCGAAGATAACGAAGCAGGCAGCGATGAGGAGCTTTGTCGGTTCGGACGCAGCGGGTAAGCTGGTAATGGGAACCGTCAATGGCGCTACGATGCAGGATCTCGCCGAAATCGCGCTCTCCCTCGGCATGACGGATGCTATGAACCTGGACGGAGGAGCCAGCTCCGGGCTGTACGCGAACGGCAGCATGCTTACAACACCCGGCAGGGCATTAAGTAATGCCCTTGTCGTTAAACGGTATTACAATCCGCAGGTCCAAGTGGCCGTAGACGGCAAATTGGCGGGCGGCTTCAAGGGGTTCATCAGCGGAGATACGACCATGGTCCCCATGCGTCCCCTGCTGGATGCAATGAATGCAAATTACAAATGGGATAACACGGCTCGCTCTCTAACTCTCAAACAAGGTGATGTTGAGATGGTGATGACCGTAGGGAACTACTATATCCGGGTGAACGGGACCGATTACTGGGTTCCGAATCCGCCCGCGCTGATTGATAATTATTTGTACGTTCCGCTTCGCTTTACAGCGGAGCATATCGGAGCGGAAGTCAAGTGGGATCAGCGCCTGTACAGGGCCGATATTATTCTTCCGTAGCAGAGATTGTCGGAATCAGCACGCAGCATGTAAAAAGCAGAAGTCCTCAGTGGAAACATGGTTTCACTGAGGACTTCTGCTTTTTTTGGGGTGAGACTGTTACCAGGCCCGCCCGTACTGCTTAGGCGCCGCCGGTTCTATCCCCAGCTCGCGTGCTGCGGTTCGCGGCCAATAGGGATCACGGAGCAGCTCGCGGCCGATGAAGATCAGGTCGGCTTGTCCCCGCTCCAGGATATCCTCGGCCTGTTTGCCGCTTGTAATAAGGCCTACCGCACCCGTAGCAATCAGAGCGGTATTCTTGATCGAATCTGCAAGTGGAACCTGATAGCCGGGGAACACTTCAATGGGCGCAGGAACGAGTCCGCCGGAGCTGCAGTCAATGAGATCCACGCCCTGTTCTTTCATCAATGAAGCGTAGAAGGCGTAATCCTGGACATGGTTCCCTTCCGGATCATATTCATCTGCGGAAATCCGCACGAACAGAGGCCCTTCCCATACTTTTCTGACCGCGTGAATAATATCTTGCAGGAAACGGTAGCGCTTCTGCTTGTCCCCGCCGTAATCGTCCTGTCTATGGTTGGAAAGAGGAGAAAGAAACTCGTTGATGAGATATCCGTGCGCACCGTGGATTTCGATCACATCGAATCCCGCATCTCTAGCTCTAACCGCTGCATCGGCGAAAGCTCGAACGGTATCCGCGATTTGCTCCCGCGTCATTTCTTCGGGAGTCCGGCTGCCGGGAAAAGGAATAGCCGAAGGTGCGGCAATCGGACCTTCAACCTCAGCCTTACGGCCCGCATGGGCGATTTGAATGCCCGCTTTGACTCCCTGCTGATGAATCAGCCGCACCAGATCGCGAAGGCCATCGATCTGCTCATCGCTCCAAATCCCGAGATCCTGCGCAGAAATCCGTCCCTGCGGGGTTACGGCAGAAGCTTCGAGGATGATAAGGCCGACTCCGCCTACTGCCCTCGATGTGTAGTGGGTCCGGTGCCAATCCGTTACGATTCCGTCCTGCTTCTCGCAGGAGTACATGCACATCGGAGACATCACGATTCGATTGGGCAAAGTCACATCACGAATGGTCATGGGTTCATAGAGTTTGATAGGAATCCCACCTTTCGGGTTGAGTTATGTAGATACATTCTTATTATACCCGTTTTTGGCGGAGGCTCCAAAACTGGACTCCTTATTAGCACAGCAGTAATCTCAAAGCTGATGCAGGAGCTGCTTTACGCATTTTACCATAGCAAGTATTCGAATAAAGCGGATCAAGAAGGAGAATCCTGATGAAATTATTGAAACCCTTGTTCTTTATAACGGATCTTGGTTTTATCGTATATTGGCTGGTAACGATCTTTCACAGGATACCGGATAGCGCTGCGTTTAAAGATTATGATAATCCGATTATTGTCGCTTGGAACTGGTCCTTTTTTCCGTTAGACATTTTAATCTCGATAACGGGTTTATACAGTTTGTACTTGCAGAAGAAAAAGCGCCCGGCATGGAGAAGCTACGCGCTTATCTCGTTGATCCTGACGTTTTGCTCGGGATTGCAAGCCATTGCATTCTGGGGATTCAGCCGGGATTTTGATGTCACCTGGTGGGCGTTTAACTTATATCTGATGATTTATCCGTTATTCTTTATCCGTTATTTTATTGAGAAAGATCCGTCAGAGCCAAAGGCAAACGGGCTCCCTGTAAGCAGATAAGGGGCAAATCGGTTAACAAATCCGGATCCGGACCATTCAAGACCATGCTGGAGCGCCTCAATTTGCAGGCGAGCTTGTATGTCCAGCCCTATAAAACTGAAGAGACCCAAGGGGCAAACCGCCGCAAGGGTCTCTTTGTCCTATTCCTGCAGCAGAAAAGCAATACCTTAAGATTTTCTCTATTTTAATAAGATTACAGCCTTTTAAGCATGCGGCCTCCATAGGACAATAGAGACAGGGCGAATGATCTGTTCATCTATGTTAGAAAGGAAGGCTGTACTATGAAGGTTATGACCGCCAAAGGCGCCGCAGCAGAGAAACCGACAAACAGCAAACGTGAGAAGAAACATCCGTTTCGCGGTATGCGCAAAGATTGGGATTTGTATTTAATGGCAGTCCCGGGGTTAATTTTTCTATTAATTTTCAAGTATACCCCGATGTACGGTCTTGTCATTGCATTCCAGGATTTCAGTATTTTTAAGGGCATTGGAGAAAGTAAATGGGTCGGTCTTAAGCATTTCGAGAAATTGTTCGTCAGTGATGAATTCCTGAACGTACTCAGCAACACACTTCTGATTTCCCTTTACAAATTAGTATTTTTGTTTCCGCTTCCAATTCTAATTGCGATCCTGCTCAACGAGATCCGCAAAATGATGTTTAAGCGTGTTGTGCAGTCTCTGATCTACCTGCCGCACTTTATCTCATGGGTTATCGTAGGCGGCTTGTTCATTAACTTGCTCTCCGTTAACGGAGGTATCGTGAACGCCGTGATTGTAAGTCTGGGCGGACAACCCATCCAGTTCTTTATGGACCATAGCATCTTCCGCTCCGTACTGGTCTTTACCGAAGGCTGGAAAGAGCTCGGCTGGAGTACGATCGTTTATTTGGCGGCGATTTCATCCGTGGACCCGCAGCTTTATGAAGCGGCCAAAATGGATGGCGCAAGTAAAGCGCGTCAAATGTGGCACATTACGCTGCCGAGTATCGCTTCAACGGTCGTACTCATGTTTATTCTCAAAATCGGCAGCCTGCTGGAAGCGGGTACCGAGCAAATTCTCGTCATGTACAACCCGGTCGTATACGATGTAGCCGATGTCATCGGTACTTACGTCTACCGCGTCGGGATCGGAGCTTCCGATTACAGCTTCTCAACGGCTGTCGGACTTTTTGAATCCGTTATCGCTTTCGTCCTGGTCATCGGCGGTAACGCGCTTTGCAGAAAATATCTGGGAAGGAGCATCTGGTAATGGCTACAGCAAACATAAAAGAAAGCAGACCGGCCGGCATCAAGGAATCGCTGGGAGAACGGATTTTCTACATCGCCAACAACATTTTCTTTGTTCTGCTCGGCCTTGCCACTTTGTTCCCGTTCCTTAACCTTATCGCCAAATCATTCAGCAGCGAAGGTGCCGTTATTTCGGGTAAGGTTACGATTTATCCGATTGATTTTCAGATCGGGACGTATCAGTTCGTACTCGGCAATCCGCAGTTTCTGAATTCCTTTAAAATCACGATCTTACTGACGATCGTAGGTACTTTCACAAGTATGATCATGACGGTGCTGGCCGCTTATCCGCTTTCCAAGCCGAATCTGAAGTTCCGTAAACCGCTGCTGCTGACTTACATCTTCACGATGCTCTTCAGCGGAGGGATGATCCCGACGTACCTGCTGATGCAGAAGCTGAACCTGATTAATACGTTCTGGGCTTTATTTGTACCGGGCCTCATCAGCGTGTTCTATATGCTGCTTGTGAAGAACTTCTTCGAAAGCCTGCCGGAAAGTCTGGAAGAGTCCGCTAAGCTCGACGGCGCGTCCAACTTCCGTGTCCTCTGGGACATTATGCTGCCGCTGGCGAAACCGGTTCTTGCCACTGTCGGTTTGTTCTATGCGGTTCTGCTGTGGAACAGCTATTTCTCCGCTATGATCTATATTACAAGTTCTGAGCTCAAGCCGCTGCAGCTCTACCTGAAGGAATTGATCGCATCTACGAACGATGTGCTCAATCTGACCGGTGAAATTGACCTCGGCCGCGATATGAACAAAACGCCGGAAGCGGTTCAAGCGGCTTCCATCGTAACCGCAACGATTCCGATCCTGCTTGTGTATCCGTTCCTGCAAAAGCACTTTGTAAAAGGTGTTATGGTCGGTTCCGTTAAGGGGTGATAGAACAAGGTGAACGCAAGTCCCCAAGGCCTTCTGTATGATATTGACAGGAGGGTTTGGGGAATTTTTGTTATACTATCAGACATAGAAGGTTGCCAGGATAAGTCCGTTTTTCAGCATTTGAAAGACTGGTTTTTACCATACCAACGTGTCAGATAGGGATCGTGTAAGGGGGGATTGTCTTGATCAGGGTTATGCTTGTAGACGATGAAGAAATGACGCGGAGCGGCCTCAGGGAATTCGTGCCTTGGGAAGATTTCAATATGACAGTCGTGGGGGAAGCGGAGGATGGCGTGCAAGCGCTTGAGCGCTTCGATGAACTGGAGCCGGATCTCCTGATGTGTGATGTGAGAATGCCGAGAATAGACGGCCTGGAGCTGGCGCGCCAGCTCAAAGATAAGGCACCGGTATGTAAGATTATTTTTTTGAGCGGTTATTCCGATGTGGATTATTTGAAAACGGCGATCAAGCTGCAGGCCGTGGATTACCTGGAGAAGCCGGTACAGCTGGATGAACTGCAGAAGCTGCTCGGTACCGTAGCCGCGGAAATCCGGGCTAACCGTCAAGAGAGCGCCCGGATCACCGGATTGGAGAAATCCTGGAATCAGAGCATGCCGGAGCTCACAGAGAGGCTGCTGAGGAACCTGCTTGCACTGCGCGGCGCCGGCGAGTCCGGTTGGCTCCAGGTAAAGCGGGAGATCGGGCTGGTTGATGACACATTCCCGACCGAAGGGAACTGGGTATGCTGCACGGCTGCTTTCGGTAATCCGGCAGCCAGGGAGACTTGGCGGGAAGACGCGTATGCCGGCGCCAGAGAACTCGGTCTGCCTATTCTGGCCGGAATCGTGGATGGAGTCGGTATCGCGTGCCTGGCGCTGGAATCCGAGAGGCATCTGGAGCCAGTGTCACTGTGGCTCAACAAAATGACGGCGAAAGGCCGTGAAGAGGGGAAGAACCGCCGCGCCTTGTCTTCAGGGAATATATTCCATCCTCTCTATCGAATGGCGGTATCATATGAAGAGTCTTTGAAAGCGCTTCATTATTATTTCTACCGCGGCTGGCATTCGGTCATCTGGTACCGTGAGCTGCCCCAGCAGCATCGCAGCGGTCTGCAGCTGTTCGAGAAGGATTGCTTCCTTAAGTTCGAAGATGCGCTTCGCCGTCAAGATTTCGAGGAAGCGGAGCAGCTGTTGGATCAGGCGGTGAATGAGCTGCTGCTGTATCCTTCGCCCGAGATCGAGAGCGTACGGAAGAAACTGTTCCGCTGGTATGTGGCGATGACTCAGATTTATCCCGATGCCATGTGGGATTTCGAGAATGACGAGCTCTGGTCTTCCGTCTTCGTATCGGGCGAGTTGTTCACCATCCGCAGTTTTATGCTGCGCCGCCTGGAGATCATTAAAGAGAACACGGACGACTCTGCCAGCAGTGAGAAATCGGTTATCCGGGATGTCATCCGCTATGTGCAGCATAATTACAACGAAGATGTCTCCATCGCGGCTATTGCCAATCATGTCTATTTGGCGCCCACTTACTTGTGTCTTTTGTTCAAGAAGGAAAGGGGCATTTCCATGAACGAATATATTACCCAGTTCCGCATCAAGAAAGCCAAACAGCTTCTCAGGGACCGCAAGCTGAAGCTTTATGAGATCGCGCAGATGGTCGGATACCAGGATGCCAACTATTTTGCCAAAGTATTCCGTAAAATAGCCGGATGCAATCCGTCGGAATACCGGGATTCCATGGAGGAAGGTGCGGGATGAAAGGGGCCGGCCGTCTTCTCCAGTTTTACCGCGGACTTAAAATCAGCCAGAAGCTGCTGTTAAGCTATATTCTGCTAATCCTTCTTCCGACCGTGACGATCTCGGCTATCTCTTACCAGAAAACATCCAAGATGCTGATCGACAGGGTTGTCGAGTCTACGAAGCAGTCATTCGAGCAGGCGAATACGTTTATCTCTTACAAATTAAATAACGTTAAAGACGTTTCGAGTATTCTGTATATGAACCGTTCGATAACGGAGATTCTGGGCAAAAGCGAGACAGGCTACTCACTCGGGCAGCAGATTGACGATTATCAGAAGCTGAGTGATATTATCCTATCGGCATATAACAGCCGTGAGATTTACAGCATCCGGTTGTTTGTGGACAAGGATAGAGTGTTCCTGAAAGACAACATAACCATTCTGGATATGGCCACGATCAAGGATACGGAATGGTACAAGGAGATGGCGGATAACCAGGAAAGCATCTACTGCCGGCCTACCTATGAGCACGATTACAAAGACGTACGGGGCGTCCAGAAAATTATTTCCTGTATCCGTCCCCTCCAGTCTTATGATTACAGCGGTGAATGGATGGGCGTACTGTCCATCGATATTGCCGAGAACAGTATCAGCGAAATTATTGACCGGACTAACATTACACATGAGGGACAAGTGTACCTGCTCGATAAGAAAGGCCGCGTCGTATCGGCAACGGACAAGGCGCTGGTCGGTACCGTGCTCGGAGACGAGCAGAAGAAAGAATTGAGGATTTCGGCCAATGCGCCCGGGAGTGCCACGATCGTCCGAAAGCCGGTCGAAGGTACGGGCTGGGAACTGGTGGCCGTCATCCCGCAGGAAGAAATTACGGCTCAAAGCAGCCAGCTGGCCCAATATTTGCTGCTGCTGTTCGTCATAGTGACGGTGCTGGCGGTCTTGACTGCTTTTGCGGTGTCCCGGGGAATCACGCGCCGCATCCGGCTGCTCATCCGGCATGTCGGCAATATTGAGGCCGAGAAATGGACGTACCGGATGAAAGTGGACAGCTCGGATGAAGTGGGCATGCTGCAGCAGCATTTTAACCGGATGAGTGAGAATATGCGTAATCTGATCCAGGAGAAGTACAAAGCGGAGGTCGCTAAGAAAAGTGCGGAACTTCGGGCGCTCCAGGCCCAGATTAACCCGCATTTTCTATACAATACGCTGGAGCTGATTCACTGGATGGCGATGAAGCACAAGGCCCAGGATATCAGTGATATTGTCGGCAGACTGGCCAAATTCTTCCGACTCAGCCTGAGCAAAGGCAAGGATGTCATCTATATCCGGGATGAAATTGAACACGTGAAGACGTATCTCGAAATTCAGAACCGCCGATTCTCAGGAAAAGTCGATTATACCTTTGAAGTTGGTCCGGGTCTGGAGGACATCGCAACCGTCAAACTGATTCTGCAGCCGCTTGTGGAAAATGCGATTCTGCACGGCATCCAGGAGAAAGAGGAGAAGCGCGGCATCATTCTGGTGGCCTGCTGGCGCGAAGGAGGCCTCGTCAAGTTCGTCGTAGAAGACGATGGGGTCGGGATGACCGAGGAGCAGGTCCGTAAGATTACACTGGAGACGCTGACAGGCGCCGGAGGCTACGGGGTCCACAATGTTGCCCAGAAAATCCGTCTCTACTACGGGGACCAGTATGGCCTTGTTTATGAAAGTATGCCGGGAGAGGGGACGAAAGTCACGATTACTTTCCCTGCAATTCCGTACGGGCAGCTTGATTCGTCCACTGAGGAACCTTCATAACCACTTTGGACAACGAATGCAGCATCTTGAGACAAATACAGGGCCCTATCGGCATGATATAGTGGACACAGTTAGAACAAATTAGTCCAGATTGATGGGGGAGGACATATGAAAAAAATAGCCACCGGTGTTATCAGTCTTACGTTAGCGCTTTCATTATTGGCCGGTTGCGGGTCCGGAGCAACTGAAACGGGAGCGACAACTACACCTGATGCCAATGCGCCTAAACCAGAGCTTCGCATGTTAGGTTTTCAGAAAACAAACTTCGATCCGAACACGGATCCAGTCGGCAAGTTCCTGGAAGAGAAAACCGGATACAAAGTCAAGTACGAGACACTTCCGATTGAGAACCCGGACGACAAGCTGAATCTTCTGATCGCGAACAAAGAGCCGTACGATATTCTTAAACTCAGTGCATCCCAATATACACGTCTTGCATCTCAAGGCGCACTCGAGCCTCTGGATGATTTGCTCAAAACGTACGGAAGCAATATAACGACAGCCAACCCGCCGGAAGTTTTCGACAATGCTAAAATCGACGGCAAAATCTACGGTATTCCGGAGAAACATCCGAAAGCATTCGTAGGTCAAGTGATGGCGGTCCGCCAGGAGCTGCTCGATGAACTTAAAGTAGGCGTCCCTACTACGATTGACGAGTTCTACAACCTGCTCAAACTAATCAAAGAAAAGAAAAACATCATTCCTTTGACAGGTTCTTCTACACCAAGCATGAACTATGAAATCGCAGGCGCGTTCGGAATTTCCGCACCTTTCGATGATGAAAACGGTAAGATCAGACACCGCTTGGAAGATCCGGGTATGAAAGAATACCTGGCATTCATGAACAAGCTGTACAAAGAAGGCTTGATCGATTCCGAGTGGCCGGTTAATAAAGCCGCAACGGCTAAAGAGAAATTCACTTCCGGTAAAGCGGCCATTTACGAAACGGATTTCGCTTCTCCTCCGTCTCTGGTAGCGGCACTGAACAAGACGTTCCCGAACACCAAGCTGGCTTTGATTCCTTCCCTGAAAGGTAAAGACGGCAAACAGGAAAACTGGCTTCAAGGCGGCGGTATCTCCTGGTACATCGGCATTCCTAAGTCTTCCAAGAACAAAGAAGCCGCTATGCAGTACATTAATATGAAGCTGCAGCCTGAAATTTTCAAAGAGCTGGCAATCGGCCAGGAAGGTACGCACTGGAAGAAGGACGAGAAAGGCGCAATGTCCCCGATCCTTCCTAAGTTTACCGAAGACCGCAACAACTCCGACTGGTTTATGACGAGCACGGATTCCAAGAACTTCGGCGATATGTGGCTCGTTCGTGTACGTAAAGATCCTTTGGTCGGTTCTACTTTCGAAGAAATTCAGAAGCAGGCAAGTTACTCCAAACAAGATCCTACCCTTCTGGCTCCTCCGATGGATGTTGTTGCGAACAACCTCCAGAAGCTGACCAAAATGGAAACCGACTATATGATTAAAGCATTCGCAGGCGCTGAAGATCTGGCGAACTATGATAAATTCGTTCAACAGTTCATGTCTCAGGGCGGAAGCGAAGTCCTGAAAGCATACAACGAATGGTATGCAACCGCTAAGAAGAAATAAGAATCAAAAAAATGGCCTCCAGGTTCTATCTGGAGGCTATTTCCTTTTCCCCGGCAGAGATAAAAGAAAATTCTCCAAAGATCATAAGATATTCCTTATTTTCTTAAGATCGAGGCCTTACCCCGCACTGCCTTCAGGAGCGACAATAAGGATAAGGGGGGATACCGATGCATTCCTTTCAACGCGCCGGACAGGCGATAGAAGCAGGTTTTGACAGATGGCAATTGGAACGTCCGATGACTTTGGGGAATTTCGTGTTGGAGCAGATCAGGGACAGCTGTTTTCACAAAGAACTGCAAGCTTTTCCCGAGAAAACAAGCAGTTACACGTTAATTTATGTGCTTTCAGGTTCGGGCAAGTTGATCCAGGGAGAGCAGTCGGTCCCTTTTGGAGAACGGGATTTTGTATTCGCCGCGCCGGGAGATTGCTGGAAACTGGACAGTTCGTCGAACGGACCGGTTCGTCTAATTTCCGTACGTTTCAGAGAAGTGGCCGGGAGGTTTAATCTTGCGGAAGTTATCCACACGATAGGCACGGAAGGTCCCCAGCCGGTCCGGAAAGATAATGGTGCACTTGAAGAGCTGCTGCTGGGCCTGCAGAGGGAAATCGAAGCCCGCGACAACTATGCCAAAGCGATGGCGGAAAGCTATCTTCAGCAATTGGTTGTTGCTTTATGCCGGCTTGGAACCCATCATGCAACCGCTCCCAAACAAGAATTCAAACGCGCGCCGATGAAGCAGGAACTGGCTTATCAGGCCGTGAGATATATGGATCAGTCTCTGCTCGAAATCAAGGAACTTAGCCAGCTGGCCGATGTTCTCGGTTATAGTTATTCCCATCTGTCCCATGTATTCCGGGTAGAAATGGGGGAGTCTCTACAAAGTTACTGGGCCCGCAAACGCATTCTCAAAGCGATGAGGCTTCTTCAGTCGGGACGGACCAACATTACAGGTATCGCCGAGACGCTTCACTATCAATCGATTCATTCGTTCAGCAAAGCATTCAAGAAGATTGCCGGGTTGACTCCGTCGGAATATCAAGGTCTTTACGGCTTATCTTCCGGCAAACAGCGGCAGGTCTATAATTAAGCAAGCGCGTTTACTGCGTTTACTATACAGGTGGAGATGAATAGGGATGAAGACGGTTTTACTGCAAGGAAAACGGGTGACCGACCGGGTCTTCGAGCCGGCCCAGCTGAAGCGTCTTGAAGACATGGGGGCGGAGCTCGTTATCTTCCGCGAAGAGGATAATGCATCCCCCGAGGAAGCGGCTGAGCTGATGCGCGGTGCGGAGGTGGTTATCACCTCATGGGGATGCCCCAAGCTCGAGGGGGCCGTTCTTGAAGCGGCTCCGGATCTCAAGGCGGTGCTGCACGCGGCCGGTTCCGTCAAGCATGTGGTCACAGGCGAGGTATGGGAGCGCGGCATCCGGGTGACATCGGGCGCCGCCGTCCTGAGCCGGGGTGTGGCCGAAACGGCTCTGGGCCTGACCATCATGTCGATGAAGAACTTCATCGGCGCAGCGGCCGCCGTCAAGGGAAGCGGCTGGTGGAACCAGCGCAAAGATTCGGTCCGCGATTCGATCCGCGAAATGTACGGGTCCACGATCGGCGTTATTGGCGGCGGCCATGCAGGCAAGCACTTCCTTCATCTGCTCAAAGGCTTTCAATTGAGCGCGCTTCTGACTGATCCGACGTATACCCGGGAGATGGCGGCTGAGGCCGGAGCGGAGCTGACGGGGCTGGAGGAGCTGCTTCGGCGCTCCGACATCGTCATGGTCCTGGCGCCCGAAATTCCGGCCACGTACCGGATGCTGGGTGCCGAGAATCTGGCGCTCATGAAGGAAGGCGCGACGCTGATTAACCTCGCCCGCGGCTCTCTGATCGACGAGGATGCACTCGTGCGGGAGCTCCAAAGCGGACGCATTCAGGCTATTCTGGATGTCACGGTACAGGAGCCCCCCGGCGCGGCACATCCGTTTATGACACTGCCGAATGTGATGCTGACCGGCCACATTGCCGGAGCGGTCAATAACGGGCTGCTGGCGATCGGCCGTTTTATTGTAGATGAATGGGGCCGGCTGGCTGCCGGGGAGAAGATGGAAGGCGAGATTGACCCTTCAAGGCTTGATACACTTGCATAGAAGCAGCCTTCTAGCATATAGCCGGATGGATTTTTTGCAGCCGGAGATCCCGAAGCGGTCAAACCGCTATTACTTATCTACAGATAGAAGCTGCCTGCACATAGTGCTGTGACCAAATCAGATCAGCTAACTAGCGCAAGAAGATTCAAGCAAGAACTTCATAAAGGCTGACCGGGTTATCCGGCAGTCCTGATTTTAAATCCATCCGATGGAGGAGATTTTATGAAAACGGCTATATTTACATCCCATCCGTTAAAGCGGGAAATTTGCGGAGAAAGCGCAGTTTATTCCTTGCAAGAATTGCTGCAGACGGATTTAAGCCCTTATGGAGCTGTCCTGCTGATCGGTTCTCCACACATAGATGAGGAGACGTCCCTGACAAGCGAAGAGTGCGCCTATTTATGGAACTACGTATTCGAAGGCGGCAAACTGTATGCGGAACTCATCAATGCATTTGATTTTCCGAGCTCCCGTCTATTCGGCTGGAAGCAGGATTTTCCTAAAAGCCGCCGGATGATGGAAAAACTCCGCTATGTTCCCAAAGAAGGGGTTCTTCAGGAAGGCCAGCTGTTCGAATGGGACGGGGCCATGGCGTATGGTTTCAGCATAGCTGCGGACACCCGGCTTGAAATCGGACCGTTCAAAGAAACGCACCAGTCCACTCAACCACTGATAGGGGCGAAACCTTATCCGGGACTGAACATCCGCGAACTCGGCAAAGGCAAGGTCGTATTTGCCGCCTTCTCGCTGTTCTCCAGCCAGCAGCCGGCTGCGCTGCGTCCGTACAAGGACTGGGCGCAGTTTATTGCCGCATTAGCTGGTGACACCGGAATCCCTTTCACGATGTGGGAGCCCGTGATGGAGCTCTCGCGTGGAACATCGGCGGATGAAGCGATCGAGAAAAGTCTGAAATGGTTTGTTTCTTCGGGAATTATGCCCGAGTTAGACGGATCGAAGGGGATCTGGGAGAACGTCCACTCGGTTACGGCAAGAATCTCGTATGACCGCCGTCCGGACTGCCATGCTCACACGGCGCTTATGTTCTACCTGTACGGAAAAGCAAGCGGCAAGCCGGAATGGGAAGAAGCGTCCCACGCGATGCTGCAGTATTTATTCGATGAAGGATATCAGGATATGGACCCGGCATCTCCTTCATACGGATTTTTCAAATGGTTCGATTACCCGGGTGAGAAACCCGATCAGATTTTTACGGACGATAATGCTTGGGTATGTCTGGTTCTTCTGTATCTGTACCGCAAAACAGGCAAAGAAGAATACCGCGAGCGCGGACTTCTTATCGCAGAAGGATTCCTTGCTACCCAGAATGCGAATGGCCTCAGAGCAAACTGCATCACGGGCAAAGAGCTAGAGGATCTGGGCAAGGAGAAAATCGCTTCAGAGCTTGCAGTCAGCATGAATCCGCATTTTGAAAGCATTGCACATACCGCATTCATCCAGGCGTATCTGGTAACAGGCAAGCAGGAATACCTGGATGCGGCTGTGAAAGGTTCCATCTATATGCTGGAGCACATGGATGAGCTGAAGTTCATGTACAGCCGGACATCCGGCCTGGCCCGTTTCCTGCTTCCGCTGGGATTCCTGGCGGCACATGACGGGAGCGGCCGGATTCAAGCGGGCATGCAGCAGATTACGGCTTACCTGCTCTCGAACCAGCATGAAACCGGCGGGATCGAGGAAGCGGATAATCCGGACCCGGACCGGTTCGGACAAGAGGATGCAGGCGTATACATCCACAATGGCGAAGGCATTGCGGATCAGCTCTATACGAACAACTTCCTGCTGATGAATGCATGGGAGCTGTGGAAAGCGACTCAGGATGAAACGTACCGCAAGTTGTACGAGGATCTTGCCTCGTTCCTCAGCGCAATTCAGATCAGCAGCAAGGATGCCCGCTTTGACGGCGGCTGGATGCGTGCGCTGGACCTGACCCGCATGGAATACTTCGGCAACAACGGAGACACAGGCTGGGGCCCTTACTGTATGGAAGGCGGCTGGACCAATGCCATGACTACGGCCGGCTTCTTGCTTGGAAAGCTGGATGAGTCGATTTTTGACTAGTCCCTGACTGTTACACACTTACCTGAGAACTCATCATACGAATGAAAGGAATGTCATCTATGTCTTCCAATATGCAGGCGGAACTTGTCATTATCGGAGGAGGAACCGGGGGCTGTGCGGCAGCGCTCGCGGCGGCCAAATCCGGCAAAAAGGTCATCATGACCGAAGAAACGGACTGGATCGGAGGCCAGCTGACGAGTCAGGCGGTACCTCCGGATGAGCATCCGTGGATTGAAAGCTTCGGGTGCACAGCAAGCTACCGGAGCTTCCGTGAAGGAGTCCGGGACTATTACAAGCGGCTATTCCCGCTCGCGGAGGGTGTGCAGGCTCAGCGCCAATTCAACCCGGGCAGTGCAGGCGTCAGCAACATCGCCCATGAACCGCGTGCGGCGCTGGCGGTGCTAAGAGACATGCTCGCGCCATACATTCACAGCGGCAAGCTGCAGGTGCTGTATGGATATCGTGTTCTTCAGGCAGAAACCGGCGGCGATCAGGTAGAGAGTGTAACGGTATGCCGCGTGGAGTCCGGTGAAACTGTCCGTCTATCCGCTCCTTATTTCCTGGATGCGACCGAAGAAGGGGACGTTCTTCCGCTGGCTGGAGTCGAATATGTGACGGGAGCGGAATCCGCTCAGGTAACGGGCGAGCCGCACGCCTTGCAGGGTGAGGCCGACCCTCAGGACATGCAGGCATTCACTTACGTTTTTGCGATGGACTATAGAGAGGGCGAGGATCACACCATTGAAAAGCCGGCGCAGTATGATTTCTGGAAGCAGTACAAAGCGGACTTCTGGCCGGATATGCAGCTGAGCTGGGCAGGTCTTGTCCCGCATACGCTTGAGCCGGTTCAATACTGTCTTTTCCCTGACGGCAAATCTTTTTCACTGTGGAAATATAGAAGAGTCATTGATAAAAATCACTTCGCGGAAGGCACGTTCGAAAGTGATATTACGCTCGTCAATTGGCCGGCAAATGATTACTGGCTGGGCTCGATCATTGACGTAACCCCGGAAGAGCGCGCGAAGCACCTGGAGAATGCCAAGCAGCTCAGCCTGTCCCTGCTCTATTGGATGCAGACCGAAGCACCAAGACCGGACGGCAAAAGGGGATACCCGGGTCTGCGTCTTCGCAAAGATGTGGTCGGAACCGAAGACGGTCTGGCCAAAAGCCCTTATATTCGCGAATCGAGAAGAATCAAAGCGGAATATACGGTCGCGGAGCAGGATCTCAGTCCAGTCACTCAGCCGGGTCAGACGGCGATGGACTACTTCGACTCGGTGGGGGTGGGCTCATACCGGATCGACCTTCATCCGAGCACGGCGCTGCGTACGTATATCGATGTATCTTCTCTACCCTTTCAAATCCCGCTGGGAAGCCTGATTCCGGTACGTGTAAACAATCTGCTGCCGGCTTCCAAAAACATCGGGACGACTCATTTGACGAATGGCTGCTATCGCCTTCACCCGGTCGAATGGAACATCGGGGAAGCGGCGGGCTACCTAAGCGCTTTCTGTCTGGATCAAGGTGTCAGCCCGCGTGAAGTCCGCAAGAAGAAGGACTTGCTGGAAGCGTTCCAAGCCGTTCTTGCACAGGCCGGTGTGGAGATGAAATGGCCATCTACCCACGCAGTTTAATTCAATGACACAGCATTCATCAAGCCTTATTAACTATATAAGCAAGGGGATCACCAGCCATGAATAGTTTAATACCCAAACAAAGTCTAGTGGTATCGTGTCAGGCGCTCGAAGATGAGCCTCTGCACGGTTCCGTTCACATGGTAGCGATGGCACGTGCGGCAAAAGCGGGGGGAGCATCCGGAATCCGGGCGAACTCCCTGCCCGATGTGCGCGCAATTAAAGCGGAAATCGACCTGCCGGTGATCGGGTTATGGAAGAAAGACTACGACGGTTTCGAGGTGTACATTACACCGACCGTTGAAGACGCAGTTGCCGTCTACGAAGCAGGAGCGGATATCGTCGCCATTGATGCGACTTCCAGACCGCGTCCGGACGGAATCAGCCTGCAGGACACAATCCAAGTACTGAAGGGCAAGGGCATCCCTGTGATGGCGGATATCTCCACCTTCGAGGAGGGTGTGCAGGCGGCGCAGTGGGGCGCAGACTATGTCTCGACGACCTTATCGGGTTATACGCCGTATAGTCAGGCAGAGCTGCCTAATCTGGATCTTGTGAAGCGGCTGGCAGGCGTACTGACGGTGCCGCTCGTAGCGGAAGGCGGTATCTCGACACCGGAAGAGAGCCGCGCAGCCTTGCAGGCCGGTGCGCATTTTGCTGTCGTAGGCGGAGCCATTACCCGTCCGCAGGCCATTACCGAACGCTTCATCTCCGGGATGAAGGAGTTGTCCCGCATATGAGGAAGAGTCCCCCGCAACTATATCTGGGTGTAGATCTGGGAGGGACTGCCATGAAAGGAGCCGTCATTGGAATAGACGGCTCCTTTTTGGCAGAACAAAGCGTCCGGACACCGGTTGAACGGGGCCGGACTGGCATTCTTGCCGCGCTGAAGGTCCTGATCGCGGATTTGCTCGCTCAATCCCCCGGAGCGATTGAAGGAATCGGAATCGGCTCGGCAGGGCGCATAGACGCCGGCACAGGTACGGTCCTGTATGCGACGGACAACTTGCCCGGCTGGACAGGCACAGCTGTGACAGCGGAAATTGCGGCGGCATTCCCGTATCCGGTGTTTACGGACAACGATGTCAACGTGGCGGCTATTGGTGAAGGCTGGCTCGGCGCAGCGGAGGATCTGACATCTTTTGCCTTCATAGCGCTGGGAACCGGTGTAGGCGGAGCACTGGTTGCCGATGGCCGGTTAATCCGCGGGACGAAAGGGGCTGCGGGAGAATTCGGACATATGCTGGTGCAGCCGGGTGGAATTCCATGCAACTGCGGCCAGCGGGGATGTCTGGAGCAGTATGCTTCGGGAACCGCTCTGAACCGCATTGCCAGGGCGATTTCCCCGGACTGGGACAGCTACATATTCATCGAAGCTGTGAGAGGGGGAAATGCTCCCGCTATCCGGGCCATGCATGAATTCACCCGTACGCTGGCCGCCGGCCTTGTGAATGTACACAATCTGTTCGATCCTCCCGCCATTCTGCTGGGCGGCGGATTGATCGACTCGCGCGATGTCTGGTGGAGTCCTTTGGAGAGTGCCCTGCAGGAGTTAACTCCTGTGGAGATCTCCGTGAGACCGGCTCTGCTCGGCAACCGGGCAGGTATTCTTGGCGCAGCCCGGATGGCAATGCCGGCTTACCAATTAAACGAATCAACAGGAGGATGAAGAAATGGATCATTCTATGATACAAGCCAACCAGACGCTGTTATTTATTGGGGACAGCATAACCGATACCGGCCGTGATTACAGTAACCCGGATGACATGGGCAGGGGCTTTGCCTTCATGGCCTCGTCTCTCTACAGTTCTTTATATCCCGGGAAAAATATCCGTTATTACAACCGCGGAATCGGCGGCAACCGGATTCGGGATGTCCGCGACCGCTGGCAGACCGATTGTCTGGATTTGAAACCGGACTGGATTACGATGCTGGTCGGAGTCAATGATGCGGCAAGACGTTACGACCAGCAGGATATTACGACGGTGGACGAGTTTATCGGCACCTACCGAAGTCTGATGAAGCAGGCGTCGGACACATGCGGTTCACGGTTTATCCTCTTGGAGCCGTTTGTATTCCCTGTAAACGATGTCCGCAGGCTATACCGGGAAGATCTGGATCCCAAAATTCATGCGATTCGAGATTTGGCCCAAGAAACGGGCTCTGTCTTTATATCGCTGGATGGAATGTTCGCTGAAGCCAGAGCACAGGTTCCGGATGAAGTGTGGGCGCCGGATGGCGTACACCCTTCACCGGCAGGGCATGCTTTAATTGCCTGCGCTTGGCTGAATGCCGTGGGCGCACTCAAGAGATTGTGATTTAGAGACAATTTTGCGCAAATAAATGGACGTTTTAAAGACTTGTCTTTATATAAAAGAGGCTTGATACTAGAGGTATCACGTGAACGCGAAGGGAGCTTCTCATGAAAACCGTACAAGAGCTAGAAGCGAAATTGGCCCAGCCATCCGAGGCCTTAATTAAAGATATTGCTGCAATTGATGGAGATATTATGCTGCTTGGTATCGGAGGCAAGATGGGACCGAGCTTGGCGAGACTGGCTATGAACGCAATTAAAGAAGCGGGTGTGGATAAAAAAGTATACGGGGCGTCCCGTTTCTCATCCGGCGGTTTGCGTGAGGAACTGGAAGCGGACGGTGTAACCACCTTCCCGGTGGATCTGCTGAATGATGAGCAGCTTAAGGCGCTGCCTGACGTTAAGAACGTCATCTATATGGCGGGGAACAAATTCGGTACGACAGGCAACGAGCATTTCACATGGGCGATGAATTCCTACCTGCCGGGACGGGTAGCCGAGAAATACAGAGATTCACGCATCGTCGTATTCTCAACAGGGAATGTGTATCCGATTACACCGGTCTACCAAGGCGGTGCAACGGAGCTGACTCCGCCTGCAGCTGTTGGCGAATACGGCCAATCCAGTCTCGGACGCGAGCGCGTATTTACGCATTTCTCCCATAAATATGACATTCCTATGGCGATATACCGTCTGAATTATGCGATTGATCTGCGTTACGGCGTTCTTCTCGAAATAGCGAAGTCTGTCAAAGCCGGCAAGCCGATCGACATCACGATGGGCCACGCGAACTGCATCTGGCAGGGCGATGCCAATGAAATGGCGATCCGTATGCTGAATGCCTGCAGTACGCCTCCGACGATCTTCAACGTGACCGGTCCCGAAACGCTGTCGCTGCGCTGGGTAGCGAATGAATTCGGATCGAGACTGGGGATCGAACCGATTTTTGAAGGAAAAGAATCGGATACGGCTCTTCTGAGCAACTCGGCCAAAGCCAGCAAACAATTCGGTTACCCGAAAGTATCCATTCTCGAAATGATCGACTGGATCTCCGAGTGGGTTGAAGCAGACGGACATACTTGGAACAAACCAACTCATTTCCAGGAGAGAGAGGGGAAATTTTAAGCGATGGCCAGAAAAGATTTAAGCCCGGAGATGCTCAAAGCGCTGCATGAGGGCGTAGCTATTCCCGCTCATCCTCTTGCACTGGACGAGAACCGGAAATTTGACGAGAAGCATCAGAGAGCGCTATCCCGCTATTACATCGCCTCCGGCGCCGGTGGTGTCGCTGTCGGGGTTCACTCGACCCAGTTCGAGATTCGGGACGAAGGCATTGACCTGCTGGAGCCCGTACTGCGTATTGCCGCTGAAGAAGTAGAGAAAGCTAACCTGCAGCGTCCTTTTTTCAAAATAGCGGGTATCTGCGGTCCGACTAAGCAGGCAAAAGCCGAAGCCGAGCTTGCCGTAAGTCTGGGTTACGACATCGGTCTTCTAAGCATGGGCGGACTTAACGGCTGGGAAGAGGAGCAGATTCTGGAGCGCACGAGAGTCATAGCGGATATTATTCCGGTATTCGGATTCTACCTGCAGCCTTCGGTAGGGGGAAGAATTTTCAGCTTCCGGTTCTGGGAACAGTTTGTTGATATTCCGGGCGTGGTCGCGATCAAAATGGCCCCGTTCAACCGTTACCAGACCATTGATGTCGTGCGTGCGGTGTGCTATTCCGACCGCCGTGATGAAATTGCGCTCTACACAGGCAATGACGATAACATTGTGACCGATCTGCTGACCACTTATCGCTTTTCTGTCAACGGCCGGATGGTAGAGAAGAAGATTGTCGGAGGCCTGCTCGGACACTGGGCCGTCTGGACTCATAAAGCGGTGGAACTTCTGGAAGAAATCAAGCAAGTCCGGGATAAAAGTGAAATTGCGGCGGAGTGGCTGACGAGAAATATCGAAG
The DNA here is from genome assembly GCF_009757775.1 of Paenibacillus lutrae. Classification (GTDB taxonomy): domain Bacteria; phylum Bacillota; class Bacilli; order Paenibacillales; family NBRC-103111; genus Paenibacillus_F; species Paenibacillus_F lutrae. The sequence goes on along the minus strand of NZ_RHLK01000003.1, from coordinate 529,730 downwards.
TGACCGAGTCCAATGCGGCTTTCTTCGATCCGGCTCATCACTTCGAGGGCTGTATCCCCGGCATTCATGAAGTACTCCGCAGGCAAGGACTGCTGCAGGGCCGCTGGTGCCTGAACCCGAATGAGGAGCTTTCACCGGGTCAAATGGAAGAGATCGATCGAATGTACCGCGACTATCCGCATCTGAATGACGATGAGTTCGTCAAAGCGCATCTTCAAGAATGGCTTGCGGATTAAAACAGCCGTGAATGTGTGATAAAAGGACAGTGACAGGACATGCATGGCATGCGTAAACCAATTCATCTGCAAATAAGAAGCGCTATCCGGTTGTTATCCGTAGAGGCGGAGAAGGGGAGGGAGCGGGGTTGAGGTTCAAGGATGTGTTTTCCATTATCGGCCCGTCTATGATCGGCCCTTCGAGCTCCCACACGGCAGGAGCGATCCGGCTGGGCCGGGTTGCCCGGCAGTTGTTCGGGGAGCTTCCGGAGAAGGCGGAATTGACCTTCTTCGGATCGTTTGCCGACACTTACCGGGGACACGGCACCGATCTGGCTGTTGTCGGCGGCCTGCTGGATTATGAGACGGATCATCCCCGTATCCCCGATTCCCTTGAGGATGCGGAAGCCGCAGGGATGGAAGTGATTTTCCAGACCAGCAGCGGACAGCACACGCATCCGAATACGGCCAGAATCTCGCTTTCTTCCGGGGAGCGGGAAATGACCGTGGTCGGGGCTTCCATTGGCGGAGGGAATATCGAGATTCTATCGGTGAACCAGTTCGATCTGAAGTTCACGGGAGAGTTCCCTACACTAGTCATTTCCCATCTTGATCGTCCGGGAATGATCGCGGATATTACGGCTCTTTTGCAAAGAAAGAACCTGAATATCGGATATATGGATCTGGACCGGAAGGGCCGGGGCGGCGAAGCCATGACTGTTATTGAAGCCGATTCACCGGTTACAGGCGACCTTATAGCGGAAGTTAAGCAGTTAAGCATGGTGGAAGACGTAAGGACTGTGGATCTCGCGGAAAGAGGGCAACTATGAGATTTCGTACCCTGCAGCAGTTGGCTGAAATATGTACAGCCGAAAATAAGTCGATCGGTGAGTTCATGCTGGAGGAACAAGCACGGGAGTCCGGCAGAAGCACCGATCAGGAATTTCGCAAGATGGCGGATTACTATCAGGTGATGAAAGAAGCCGTGCACAAGGGGCTGACGGAAGACACGACTTCACGCAGCGGGCTCACCGGCCTCGACGCGCAGCGCGTCATGAGCTACATGAGCGGATCGGTGCCGGCGGTCGGCGAGGAAGCGTGCAGGGCCATGGCGTTCGCGTTGTCCGTGTCCGAGGTGAACGCCTCGATGGGCCGGATCATCGCCACGCCGACAGCCGGCTCCTGCGGGATTATCCCGGGCGTGTTCGTCAGCGCCCAGCAGAGGTTCGGCTGGGATGACCAGCGCCTCGTCATGGGCCTCTTCAGCGCCGGGGCCATCGGCTATGTCATCGCGAACAACTCGTTCGTGTCCGGCGCGGAGGGCGGCTGCCAGGCGGAGGTCGGCTCCGCGATCGGCATGGCCTCGGGGGCTATGGTGGAGCTGCGCGGCGGCTCGCCCGCGCAGGCGGTTCACGCGGTCGGCCTCGCGCTGAAGAACACGCTCGGGCTCATCTGCGATCCCGTAGGCGGGCTCGTGGAGATACCGTGCATCGTGCGCAACGGCTTCGGCGCCGTGAACGCGCTGGCGGCCGCAGATATGGCGCTGGCGGGTGTGCAGAGCGCGATTCCGTCCGACGAAGTCGTGCAGGTCATGTACGAAGCCGGTTCCGCTATGCCGGCGAAGTACCGGGAAACCGCCAAGGGCGGTCTCGCGCAGACGCCGACCGGCAAGCAGATGATGCAGGAGCTGAATCTGAAGAAGCGGAGCAAGGATAAGAAGTAGCAGAAAGCAGTTCAGACGGTGTGTCTGGACTGCTTTTTTGATCGATCGGCTCTGTTAAAGTTAAATCTTGTTCAAGCAGCGCACCCGATTCCGGAATACTTAAAAATCGAGAGAAGTGTCTTACACAAGACGGTTCTCCAGGGATTCGATTGCCAGGTTAAGTGCATGTAAGCGACGCTCATTTAATGTTTTTTGAGAACTGCCTTCTTTTGCATGTGCTATCTGCTTTTCGATAGATGGAAGGATACCTTGCAGAACTTCTTTAGAAGTCAGTATGATTTCGTCGTCATAGGAAAACCCTTCCCCATACCAAGTATCTTTGAGACTCTCTAAACCGATAGTTACAGCGTTTCGTCTCTTTTTGACAAGGGTTGTGTTTGAACCTTTTTCTGTCATGCTTTTATAAGCATTAGATAGTTTATTATAAGTCGACTCCAAGGATTTAATGGACAAATCTTGGATAGCTTTGCTAATAGTCATCCTATATGAACCTCGCTTTCTTTGTTAGTAGTACTAAAAAGTTAATAAATTTCTATCCGGCAATATAGTCCGATTGTTGAATTGTGACTAAACACTAAATCTGGCTAATCGTAAACTACCATAAGTATCCGGCATTTTAAATACAAATCTTTCTCCGGACCCGGCGGCTGCGGGGGAAAAGCCCGTGACACGCGAAATCTGAACGGATATTGAAACTGGCCTTGTTGCGATACGGAGGCCGTTTTTTTTGTTGCGCCCGCATCTGGAACAGGTCTGAAAAAACCTTTAAAATAAGAGACTAGACAGCATCTTCGTTCAGATTGGGAGAGATCATGGTGGTACCTGACACGGCTACAATAGGAATATGGCTGGATTCAAAGGCTGCGGATAAAAGATGGCGGTACGGACTGAATGTTTTTGAACTGTACTTGAAAGAGATCCTGGCGCATGCAGGAATCCCGTATGTGATGCTTGGAGACAGGGAAGCGCTTGAGAAGGCCAAGCCGGATGTGCTGCTCATTGCTGTAAGCGGGGAAAGCAATATCGAGCTGGAACAGCTCAAGCATTATGTCAAGGATGGCGGTATTTTGATCTCTTATGCGGGTCTAAACCGGATGGCAGGGGCACTGCAATGCAGAGAACTGGTATGCAGGGAACCTGTCTACGTAACGACTCCGCACCTGAATGCGGCTGCGGGTGGCAGGAAGCTAAGGGCTTTGCAAGCAAAGCCGTGGGTCCGGATTGACCGTAGAGAAGGGGCGTCGGAGGGCGGGCATTTGTTCAAAGGAAGCCCGGACGGAGATCCGATCGCTGCCGCTTATCTTGAATTTGAACTGGGGGCAGGGAAGCTGATCCGCTGGAATGTGAACATTCCGGGGACGATAGTCGGCCTGCAGCAGGGGGACGGGCCCGTGATCGAGGATGGAGTTCCTGCCCCGGACGGGACAGGCGCCCTGGATGAAGGCATCCTTAAGGCGGATGACGGATGCATGCTGGATTGGGCGCTGGACCGGGAGTTTACGGGCGCAGGGATGCCCTATTATGCACTTCCTTATGCGGATCTCTGGAAGGAAGTGCTGGTGTCCCAGGTGCTGCGAGAATCGGCTAACATCGGACGCTTGCTTCCCTTCGTTGACTATTGGCCGGACCATACGGAACAAGTCGCGATGATTTCTCTGGACAGTGACTTTAACCATGATGATTCCGCACTGGCCGCGCTGGCGCTGCTGGAAGAGATGGATGTGAGAGCTACGTGGTGCTTAATCGAGCCGGGCTATTCCAAGCCCGTCTATGAACGGGTTGCAGCGGCCGGTCATGAACTGGCTTTTCATTACAACGCGCTGGCTCAGGAACGGGGCAAGTGGGAGCAGGCCGAGTTTAACCGGCAGCTTGAAGTAATCCGCTGTGCGACCGGTGCCCGAATTGTGACCAACAAAAATCACTATACCCGCTTCGAAGGCTGGGGAGAGTTGTTCCGGTGGTGCGAAGAAGCGGGAATCGTAAATGACCAGTCCCGTGGACCGAGCAAAAAAGGCAACATCGGCTTTTTGTTCGGAACGTGCCATCCTTACTTCCCCATTGCCTGGTCGGACGAACGGAACCGGATGTACCGGGTACTCGAAACCGGTTATTTGACACCGGATCTAGCTTATCCTTCTCTTGCTGATACCAGCGTGATCATTCCTCTGCTGAACCGGGTACAAGAAGTCCGGGGCGCCGCGCATTTCCTGTTTCATCCGATTCATATCCTGCAGAAGCCCAAAGTGCGCGACGCGTTACAACAAGTGATCCGGGAGGCGAAAGCGCGGGGCTACGAGTTTTGGACGAGTGAAGACCTGTATAGGTGGGAACAGGCTCGCAGGAGCATGCTCTCGGATGACGGGAAGCTGCATCTTGATAAAGCCCCTGAGGGAGCTGTCGTATGGGTTCCCGTTACGGGATCCGGCGGCGAAACGATTGCGGGGACTGAAGAGGCTGAAGAGACTGCACCTGGTTCAACGGAAGCGCCTATGCTGCGGGAAGCGTCCGGTATAGACCCGGAAACAGTAATGCGATTCGGAGTCTTATGCCGCCGAATATAATTCATACTTGTATTATAGGGATAGTTGGTTTAAGATAAAGAAATCATTTACATACCTGCCGATTGGTTCACCAAAGGCACCCTTTCTTATCATGCGAAGGGGTGCCTTTTTTGTTTGTTCCATGAGCAGACTTAATTGAATGGAGGGATATGGATGAACAGGCGCCACAAAACGAAACGATGGGCAAGACCGGTAACCGTAACGACGGCTTTGGCGATTACTGCCGCCCTGCTGCCGACAGGCGCTGCCTATGCGGGAGGGACCGCTGGTGTTGCCGCACCTGCGGCCGCTGGTGTCACCGCATCGGCAACCGATGCTGCGCTGGCCGCAGCTCCCGGCGCACAACCGAACGTCGTGTATATCGTCCTCGACGATATGGGATTCTCCGATCTCGGGAGCTACGGCTCCGAGATCAAGACGCCCAATATCGACAAGCTGGCGGCGGGCGGGCTCCGCTACACGAACTTCCACGCGACGCCGCTCTGCTCGCCGACCCGGGCCAGTCTGCTGACAGGCCGCAATCCGCAGGCCGTCGGCATGGGCTCCGTGGCCAACGTCGATCTCGGGCCGGAGTATCCGCATACGCGGGGCCGGGTGAGCCCGACGGCAGCAACTGCCGCCGAGGTGCTGAAGGGCGGCGGCTATACGACGCTGGGCGTGGGCAAATGGCATCAGGCCCCGCTTCATCAAGCGACACCGGCCGGGCCCTTCGAGAATTGGCCGCTCGGCAAAGGATTCCAGCGGTACTACGGCTTTTTGGACGGCTACACCGATCAGTACGCCCCCCAGCTTATAGAAGACAACCATGTCGTAGACCCGCCAAAGAAAGAGGACTACCATCTGACCGAGGATTTGGCAGAACATGCGTCACGTTATGTGAGCGATCATGTATCCGTCCAGCCGGAGAAACCTTTCTTCCTCTACTGGGGATTGGGTGCCCAGCATGCTCCTCATCAGGTACCGCAAAGAAATGCGGATCTTTACAAAGGTGTATATGAAGCAGGATGGGACCGGATTCGCGAGGAGCGGTTCGAGCGTCAGAAAAAAATAGGCTTAATCCCAGAGGATACGCCGTTTCCGGCAAGGGATGCGGGTATTGCGGCCTGGAGCTCGCTCAGCCAGCAGCAGAAGGATTTGTATGTACGTTACCAGCAGACCTATGCAGGAATGTTGACTCAGGCAGACGAGCAGATCGGACATTTTCTGGACGATCTGCGTAAATTCGGCAAGCTGGACAACACCCTCATTTACCTTATTTCAGATAACGGTGCGAGCAAGGCCGGCGGTGAAAATGGCAGCATAGGCTATTCGCAGTCGGGATTCGGCGGCGGCAGCGGAGGTACTTTGGAGGATAAGCTGGAATCGATTGAGGAGCTGGGCGCAGCCGGAACGTACACGGAGTATCCGGTCGGCTGGGCGCAGGTGAGTGCCACGCCGTTCAGGCAGTATAAAGGAACGGCTTATAACGGCGGTGTCCAAGTGCCGCTTATCGTGCATTGGCCGGATGGGATCAAGGACCGCGGCGCTCTGCGCACACAGTTTCATCATGTCTCTGACTTGACTCCGACGGTCTACGAAGTGCTGGGGATTACCCCGCCCCAACAAGTGAACGGGATACCGCAGCAGCCGATAACCGGAACGAGTCTGGCCTATACATTTAGCGGGCAGAATGAACCGACCCGCAAGAAGACACAGTTCTTCCTCATGAACGGCAACCGGGCCATCTGGAGTGAGGGCTGGAAAGCAGTCGCTCTGCGCAAACCTGGGGTGCAATTGGAGCAGGAGGCGTGGGAGCTGTTTGATACACGCAGCGACTATAACGAAAGCAGGAATCTGGCGCAGCAGTACCCCGAGAAACTCAAGGAATTAAAGAAAATCTGGGACGAAGAAGCACGTAATAACGGCGCTTATCCTATTGTGAACGGCTATTCTTCACCTGCCGTAACCGCAGCGGCGCCCATTCGAAGCAGTTTCATCTACTACCCGGGTTTAAAACATATCGGTCTGTCCGCAGCCCCCAAGTTGAAAGGGATAAGCTATGAAATCTCCATACCGATTCAAAGGAAAGAGGTGAAGGAAGAAGGGGTGCTTGTAGCTGCAGGCGGAAGTGATAGCGGGTACACGCTCTATCTGAAGAAGAATGAGCTGATTTATGAGTTTCACCAGTTTGGCAAGGTCTACAGAATCGTGTCGGATACGCCCGTTCCCCTGGGGAAAGCAGAGGTGAAATTCGTATATACCCGTGCTGGAGAAAAAGGCGGCAGCGGGGCCCTATATGTGAACGGCCGGAAAGCCGGGGAAGCGGAGCTGCCCTTTACGGACGTCCGTTCCACAGACGGGCTGGACATCGGCCGGGATACCCTACTGCCGGTGAGCCTCGATTACGGGGACCCGGACGAATTTCCTTTTACAGGCTTACTTGAGAAAGTGGAATTCAAGTTGCAGCCGTTAGCGGACAGCAAGAAATAGGCAGGCTTCAGGCTAAACCCGAAAGGGGCTGTCCCAAAAGGGTAACCTGAGTGGGACAATCCCATAATATGTGAAAAAGAACCTTCAAAACCACTATAAAAGTGGATCTGAAGGTTCTTTTTTAACAGCATATCACGTGAAAAGTGGGGACTGAATTGTCTTAAAATGACTTTTAAGACAGCCCCTTTGGCTTGTCTGGAAAAGTTCATTCCTGTTGGGCAGCAAGCCGCCGCCTAAGGTTAAAGCTACAGGTGTTCGATGAAGCTGCCGTCCTGAAGATAACCCTGCAAGACGGACTGGGAATTGTTCTCCGGAAGTGAATTCATGCCCCATAAATGCGAATCACTTCTTGATACTGCGTATGGTTTCCTAGCTCCTTCGTAGCGGTATCTTCTTAAACTATCGTTATAGTAGTTTATTGCCTTGTTATCCCGTATACCGGAGCGTAATATGGAAATATCTATCTGTCCGAGCTTGTCTTATAAGACACCTCTGATCTGTAAAGGAGCATGAACGATTGAATATCGGCATTAACGTATCGCAAAAAGAACTATCCGAATTTTTACTCAACGTGGCTGTTGTACGGCCTGTCTTTATATGGGGACCTCCCGGCATCGGCAAATCCTCGCTCGTCGAGCAGTTTGCCGCCGATCTGGGCCTTCCCTGCGTCTCTCTGCTTGGCAGCCAGCTTGCACCCGAAGATATTATCGGCGTTCCCCAAATCAAAGATGGCGTCAGCCAGTTCTGTCCCCCCAAAATCATCGCCAGAACCGAACCTTATTGCTTGTTCCTCGACGAACTTAACGCTTGTTCGCAGGAAGTCCAGAAAGCCTTCTACAGCCTGATTCACGAACGCCGGATCGGCGAATATCACCTGCCGGAAGGGTCAATCGTGATTGGAGCCGGGAACCGGGCGCAGGATAGCGCCATTGTGAAGCCGATGTCTTCGGCACTCATTAACCGTATGTTCCACGTGCAGTTGAAGGTTTCTCCTAAGGAATGGTTCGGCTGGGCATACGACAACGGAATTCATCCCTATGTAATCGAATACCTGCAGGCCCGTCCCGATCATCTCTGGACTCAGCCTCCCAAGACCGAAGAACCGTTCTCGACACCGCGTTCCTGGCATATGCTCAGTGATGCTTTGAATGAATTTAAAGACGGTCTATCCCTGGAGCAGGTCGAAGTCCTGGCAAGAGGATGCCTGACTCCGGATCATGCGCTTCAGTTCAAAGCATTTCATAAGAATTTGAAAGGCAAATACCAGCTGAACCAAATCTTAAACGGGGACGTGAGGTTTCCTTCGGATGCGGCGGATCGTGATTTGCTCTATTTCTTGACATTGTCTTTCCGTGCCCTGATTATCAAAACACTTCCCGAGAAGAAAGATTCCATGAAAGAAGATCATAAGAGCTTTGCTCATCGTGCCAAAGCGCTTATAAAAGAACTGAGTGAAATCAGTCTGGAAATGGCGCAGCTTGTGGTGGCAGATCATGGGGAGGGACAGGTATTGCCGGGATGGTTTACGGTAGAAATTATACGGGATTTACCGCGTTTGGCAGGAAGGGACAAATAGTAAATGGCTAACAAAAGAAAATTAACGCTCGATCCCGCTGCCCGGAATTACGCTGAAGCACAGCATTTTATTGAAACGCATCCGATGTTCGCTCCTTTGGCAAGCCATGCCTGGTTCTACAGAAGTGATGATTTTTTCCGGTACTGCGGGGAGGACGGCTGGGCTGTTGTCAGCAAGCAGGGCTCGGTGTTGGTCCATCCGAAGCGCCGGGGAGAAGTGGAAGAGTGGATCTATATTCTGGCACACTGTCTGCTGCATCTGGGATTCGGGCATTTTCAGAACCGTGAGAATCCTGCTTTCTGGAACGTGGCCTGCGATGTGTATATTGCCAAGTTCTTGTCGGATATGAAGCTGGGCGCAAAGCCGAAGGCGCTGGGCTTTAGGATCGATATCCCGGTATACAGCGAGCAGCGTCTTTATGAGCAATTTCTGGAGCGGGGTGTTCCGGAAGAATGGAAACATTACGGGACGGCAGGGGCAAAGGCAGGAGACATGCTCCTGCATGCGAATGAACAGCGGTATATTGCGGACCGCAAAATAAACTGGGAGAATGCCTTTGCTTCAGGGCTGTCACTGGCTGTTACGAAAGCTGTTCATGTTGCCGCAGGGGTTGACGTGTCGATGCTGAGCGGAGACCAGAAGCTGTCGCCCGGCAAAATAGCACGCAGCTGGTTTATCGACCACTACCCGCTGCTGGGGGCGCTTGCTGCCGGCTTCTCCCTCATAGAAGATGCTGCAATCTGCCAGCGGATGGAGATCTCAGTAGCGGCCATTGACGTAATGGACCGTGAAATCTATTTGAATCCGGCTGCGGGGCTGAGTGCGGAGGAATGCAAATTCGTAATGGCGCATGAACTGCTTCATGCCGGGCTCCACCATCACGCACGCTGCCAAGGAAGAGATCCGTATCTGTGGAACGTCGCGTGTGATTACGTGATCAATCATTGGCTCGTTGAAATGCGGATCGGAGAGTTACCGCAGGTAGGGATTCTGCTCGATGACACGATGCACGGACTCTCGGCGGAATCTGTCTATGACCGCATCGTGACGGATATCCGCACTTACCGCAAACTTACAACGCTGCGGGGAGCCGGAGGGGCGGATATGCTGGACAAGGGCAGAGAAGGTTTCCATGACCCGAGGGACGGCACACGCATCGATGACTTCTGCCGGAATGCTCTGCAGCAGGGACTGCTGTACCACCACGAAGCGGGTAGAGGAAACATTCCGGCGGGCCTCGTCGAGGAAATCCGGGCGCTTGGGCAGCCGCCGATCCAATGGGATATCGAGCTGGCCAAATGGTTCGACAGCTATTTCACTCCCGTCGAGAAGGTCCGCTCCTATGCCCGTGTAAGCCGCAGACAGTCCTCAACGCCGGATATTGCGAGGCCCAAATGGATGAACCGGGGCGGCGAGGATGACGGACGGACGTTCGGAGTCGTGCTGGACACATCGGGTTCGATGGACAAGAAGATGCTTGCCAAAGCGCTCGGTGCTATCGCCAGCTACAGCCTTTCCAGAGAAGTCTATGCTGCCAGAGTCGTTTTCTGTGATGCGGCTGCCTATGACGCAGGTTATATACGTCCGGAAGCGATAGCGGAAAGCGTGAAGATTAGAGGAAGGGGAGGGACCGTACTTCAGCTGGGAATCGACCTGCTGCAGCAGGCAGAGGATTTTCCGAAAGACGGCCCTATACTGATCATCACGGATGGATTTTGTGATAAGGTGCGTGTAAAACGCGATCATGCGTATATGCTTCCAAAGGGGCACCATCTTCCTTTTGTACCTAAAGGACCGGTGTTCCGGATGGAATAGAGAAGATACCCTGCGAGGGATTCACTGTTTTACAGCCTTTCGGCTGTAAATAAGAATCTCTCTTTTTTATGCGAAGTTCAAAAAAATAACATATTTCATTCATTGATACAGAAGTAAATAAATGATATAAGTAAAAGATCGTTCGATAAATTACAAAATAATCTATTATTTAACAAGAAATTGAAGGAGACAAAACGATGGACGTATCTGTTATTATTCCGGTTTACAATAATAGAGAGGAATTCGAAAGATCCCTGTATTTTTTAAGCAAGCAGCAGGTAAGAGAGTCTTTGGCGTATGAAGTGATCGTCGTGGATGACGGTTCCTCGGAGCCGATCCGGCAAATCGCGGAGAAGTACCAGTCTAAATTGCCGAATCTCCGTTATATTTACCTCGAGCGCACTCCGGACTCCAACCGGTCTAGAACAAGGAATACGGGGATACAGGCAAGCACGGGAAGCAAGCTGCTCTTCCTGGATTGCGGCATTCTGGTGCCGCCGAATTATGTGGAATCTGTCGCCGGACTTCTGGAAGGCCGACCGGAGCTTGTGCTGCTGCATTATATCCTGGGATTATTTGCTGAGGTGAACGAGAATGAAGCAGATGACATCCTCCGGCTCACTCCTGAATCGTTCGAACAGTTCTGTGACAAGATGAAGTACACCGCCAATTGGGAGGACTATAGAGCGGTAAGCTTCGAAAGTGTGCAGAATGATCTGGACCAGTTACCGGCCCCCTGGGTCTTGGGATGGAGCGGAGCGCTCAGTACATCGAGAGAACTTGTCTCCAGGACAGACGGATTCGACGAGTCGTTTAGGGAATGGGGAGCCGAGGACATCGATTTCAGCTACCAGTTGTACAGGAACGGGGGAAGTTTTCAAGCCACCGAGCACATCAAAACGCTTCATCTTCCCCATGAGGTTACCAACAATGATGAGAACAAAATGCGATCCTCGCTGCGGAATAAATTTAAAATTCATCAGAAGAACGGTGATTTTGATACGGAGCTGTACCCCTTCTGCGCAGATATGTACTATAACCAGCTTATGGGCAAATACAACCGCCTTCTTACCAAATATTTCACGCCTACATACAGCGAATCGTTAATGAATGAGTTGAATACCCGATATTTGTCCAATGGGGAAGGCAGGTCGCTGCTCGTGGGGTCTGATTCTCATTCGGTGATCCAAACTTTGCAAACCACACATGTTTTTCTTCAGAATAAAAGTATTTACGAAGCGTATTCCCAGACTTTTAAGGATAAGAATATCGTCTACGCACTCGGAATTAATACGTTCTACGAAAAGCATTTCTTTGACGTGGCCATCATGACGGACTATTACCGGATGTCCAGCCTGCCTATGCTCTTGTTTATGTTCAAAGAGTTGCTGCGAATATCCGGCAAATTAGTTGTCATCCATACGGAGGATCATCACTGTTTCGAGAGCGGAGCCGGATGGCTGACGTGGGATCAGGTGACTCCGTTCTTGCGCAATTATGGATTTACTTTCGAGAAAGTGGAGCAATCCGGACGGCACAGCATAATGGAGATTACATCTTCCGTCTCCTTGCAAAGAATGTCAACCGCCGATTTGCTGACGGTTTATTACATGTCTTTGTAGGCGCAGGGGACCCGGCAGCTCAGTAGGTGATCTTCACTTCAATATCCTGCTCATAATTGCCGAATTGTCTGCCGAACAGACTTACACCGCCCGGATGCTTCGCATCTTCGCAGGACCCGATCCGGAAGCGTATTTCTTCAGCCGGTGCAATGGCAAGATCCTGAACCGTGACAGGAGAAAGCTGAATCCCATCCATGAAAGTCCCGTCTGTTGTGACAAGCAGAGTCTTGAGCAGACCGTGCTGCGTACTGCCGGGTTCCCACCAGGCAGGGGTAAGCTTGCCCCGGACACTGCCGAAATCACCCGGGGATGTCCAATTGCATACAGCCGTATCGTTTACATAAAAAGTGATATCGGAAGGCCAGTTCTCTTCATATCCGGGAGCTTCCGAGCAAATTTCAAGCGAGATGCGAATGCTCTTCACAGGCAGTTTGCCTGCCAGATAATTCGGAATCCGGTATTCTACATACCCGCTTGCAAACCAGAGATGCTGCGCCTTTACATGTTCAGGTTCGGCGAAATAGCGGGGATCGTCCCGCATGCCGATCAGCTTGTTCCCGGAAGCCAGGCCGCAGGTGGGCTTGACTTGATAGGCGCTATACTGCCCGACCGGAATGGAAACCGTATAGTGGTCTTGTGCCGGGGGCTGCCATTCACCGCTTCCATTATCCGGTTTAAAGAGCAGGGTGACCCTATCCAGGCGGAGTGAACATTGTTTCTGCATCCCGCGTTTGCCTGCCATAAGCTGAGTCGTGATGACACCGGCTTCTTCCAGCTGATGAACGTGCTTCGTCACAATAGCGGAAGAGATTCCCAGCTTAAGGGACATTTCTTTAATATTCAGATTTTCATATCGGAGGAGTTCAATCATCTTGATCCGGGTCTGTGAGGCAAGAGCCTCGAACAGGGGCAGATTACGCTCATTTACTTGCAGGTCCATGTGTGGTTGCTTCCTCCATTATTATTGGCTTAAAAATGTTGACAACCCCATTGTATAACCAAATGGTTAATTAAACAAGTTTGATATTGACTATATAAAAAGGCTAACTTACAATCAATTGTAAAGTTATCGGGTTAATTATTAACTATTTAGTTAACTAATTGGGAGTGAAGACATCGTGAACGAAGAAGCTGTGAATGCGCAAGTCCCTCGCGACGAATATCCAAGGCCGCAATTGACCAGACAGGAATGGTTGTGTTTGAACGGGGAATGGGAATTCTCATTCGACGACGCCCGTGTGGGAGATGCGGAGAACTGGCACCAGCCGGGTGTGGCATTTGAAAGGACAATTTCCGTACCCTTTACTTTTCAAAGTAAGCTTAGCGGAATCGGAGATCCTGCCATCCATGATCTCGTCTGGTACCGGAGGGATTTTGAGATTCCTGCGGGGTGGTCAGGCAAGCGGATTCTGCTTCATTTTGGTGCCGTCGACTACAACGCGCGCGTGTGGGTGAACGGGCAGCTTGCCGCTCTTCATGAAGGCGGGCATACGCCTTTTCAGGCGGATATCACCCCCCTGCTTGCTCCAGGGAGCAACACCATTGTACTGCGTGCCGAAGATTTCAGCCGGGATGTCACGCTGCCTCGCGGAAAGCAGTATTGGCTGGAGAATTCCGCCTATATTTTCTACACGCGGACTACGGGGATATGGCAGAGTGTTTGGCTGGAGCCTGTGAACGATGTACATATTAAGAAAGTGATGCTGACACCGGACATTGACAGAAGTGAAATCCGGGTCCGCACGTTTGTCGAAGGACTCCAGGCGGCAGATGATATCAAGCTGCAAATTACGGTAACTTTCCAGGGCGGCATAATCTCCGAGGATACGTACTCCGTTCATCTGCCGGAAGTGAGCCGGGCCATCGGACTGCATGATTTTACAGACCATGGTCTAGGCCGTTTGTGGAGTCCGGAGCATCCGAATCTCTACGACATTACCTTCCGTCTTATGCGGGGCGGGGAAGTGCTGGACGAAGCAGCGAGCTATTGTGGCATGCGTAAAATATCGATTGAAGACGGCAACCTGTGCCTCAATAACCGGCCTTATTATCAGCGTCTTGTCTTGGATCAGGGGTATTTTCCCGAAGGCATACTGACTGCACCGAGTGATGAAGCCCTGCGAAGAGACGTGGAATTGACCAAGGAGATGGGCTTCAACGGCGTCCGTAAACACCAGAAAACAGAGGACCCCCGTTTCCTGTACTGGTGCGATAAGCTCGGTTTGCTCTTGTGGGGTGAGGCTGCGAATGCTTACGATTATTCCGAGGAATACGTGCGGCGTTTTACAAAAGAATGGCAGGAGATCATCGAACGGGACTATAACCATCCTTGCCTGATAACCTGGGTGCCCCTTAATGAAAGCTGGGGAATTCCCAATATTCAAGTGGACAAAAAGCAGCAGCAGCACGGCCTGGCCATGTATCATTTGACCAAATCTCTGGATGAGACGAGGCCTGTAGTGTTTAACGACGGATGGGAGCAGATGACAACCGATCTGTTAACCATTCATGATTACGAGAGCCGCAGAGAAGTACTGGAAAAGCGCTATGCGACCGTTGAATCAGCCGTAAGCGCTAGACCGGGCAACCGCAGGATTTTGGTGGGAGGCGCAACCTATCAGGGACAGCCCATTCTGGTATCCGAGTTCGGCGGAATTGCCTACAAGAAGAGCGAGTGGGACGGCTGGGGGTACTCGGGAGCAGAGAACGAAGAAGATTTCCTGGAACGGCTGAAGGCGGTTCTTGATCCGATGTTCTCTTCCCCTGTCATTCAAGGGTACTGCTATACCCAGTTAACGGATGTCGAGCAGGAAATTAACGGGCTGCTTACTTATGACAGACAGCCTAAAGCTCCGCTTGAGGAGATACGCAGGATTATGACGGGTGGACAAGCTTGAGGTAATCGTTAATTTTTTTGATGGAACTTATTTTTATCAATAGCGAAGTATCAAGTGTCTGCCCATTTTTTATAAGATCTGTTATGATCGGGAAATTTATAATTGCAGCAATCGAGATCTATCTTTAAAGCTTGTTGAATTCAGGCGGCCACAACTTTATTCCAGTTTAATGTATGTTATATATTAATTTTACATTTTACATTTAAAGGATATAATGATATTTGTAAAGTCAATTTTATAAATCATATCTTACTGGAGGTAGTGAACTGAGCAACAGTATAACTCCGAATAGTAGTGTGACCGTCACAAGAAACGCAATAGTTGCCGCCTATAAGTCAGGAAGTCTAAAATAATTTGGAAGTAATGGGCTTGTAACTTTTACAGGTAGCAACAGTGATTTCATAAAGAATGACTAATTTTAAAAGAGAGGGGTAATCCCCCTCTCTTTTACATGAAAGGACGAGTCTAATGAAATCGAAAAAACTTATTGTGATTACTATTACTATATTAATTATGATTGGAGCCCTGACTGTGTATAATTTCATCGATAATTTAACTGAAAATTATGATCAAATAGGATTATCGGCGACAATTCAATAGTTTGATCAATGGGGCACATATTGTAGCTAACTATACTTTTACACACTAAGATTTTTAAAAAAAAGAAAGTTAAGGGAATTTTCGTTTCATCCTCTGGCCAAACTTCAATGCTTAAGGTTGGAAAGTCACTTTTCTATATTTATGTCCACGAAAAGAAAGAAGATTATTTGATAAGTGATGATGAAATTCTATCTGCTAAATTGGCAGATTTAATTGTCAGGAAGATCTATAAATTCATTATGGATAATGGTTCTTCAATAATAGGTGAATTCATAGAACAAAAAGTAATGGGGAATGCAGTTCATTCAATTTGGATAGATATAGGTCGACAACCTGTATACATAAATTATAAAGACATAGAAGAAATAATTGAACTTGATATTGAATACTTGTAAGTAATTCGAAGATGGCGAGAATATCACCCACATTGTATTCAAACATTGGGGCTATCGCCCCTCGGTTGTCAGAGGTATAATCGTAGAAGAAGCTCAAACAACAAACGACCCAGCCTAAGAAAAGAGCTATCTAAGGCTGGGTCGTTTGTTCGTGAATACAAGCACGTAAGGTGAAATTCTATCATGTACTAATATAAACCTGAAATACGATACAGCAAAAGTAAAATTAATAAGTTCTAGGAAATCGAACGTGAGGTGGAAACAATCAATCCATATCGTGAGTTTGTCGCTAGTATCACTGCTACAGAATTTGAAAAGTACTGTTTGGAAATATTGAAGGCGTACGCGGAAACCGAGTTACTTAAGGATTTCTCCATACTTCATAACTAAAAAGTTCAGACCAGTGATGGAGAGTACCAACTTGATATAATTGCTGAATTTGTGGCACTATCTGTAGGCTTTAAAGTTATTGTTGAGTGCAAGCGTTATACGAGACCAGTAGAACGTGAGAAAATAGTAGTTTTAGCCGATAAGGTACGAAGTTTAGGTGCACACAAAGGGATATTAATTTCTACATCAGGTTTTCAAAGTGGAGCAACAGAATATGCAAGACAGCATGGAATTGCTTTATTACAAATATTCGATAAGTATGTTATGCATGCTCAAGCCTCTAGTAATCTCCAAACAGATCCTATACTCCTAGAATTTATTAAACAGTCTCCTAAATTTTACGCCTACCAATGTGACCTAAATGATTTTCCTGATAAAAAAATATATCCCTCGAAAACTATGGTGTTAGAAATTAAAAAGAAGATATCGAAATAATATTACGACGATGACGAATTAAGAAGAATTCTGTCTTTAAACAAACAACGCTATGTTCGAAATCAAGAGAAGTACTTTTTTCATAAAATGGATACTTCACATAACAATATATTCACGCATCGGGCATACGACCTCGGTCCGGCAGAAGGATTTCGAGGAAGTCGATTTAGGCGGATATACCTCGAGGCTAAGTCTAGTAGACTCGATCGCTTTTCGACCTTAAGCTTCGAGGCGAGTGAATACGGGAAGTTAGATGAAAGGGATGCAACTATGAAAGAAATGAATTTCCGAACCAATGAATTTCTTAAATTAATAGAAGTTGCAAAGAAAATGTCAAAAATAAACCAAAGAATAGTAAGGTCGACAACTTCTTTGAGAACGTATTATGCTCAATTAATTTTTGAGAAATCTTTGCTGAATGCTATAAGTATTTCAAGATTAATACCAACTAATGATGAGGATTACAAGTATCTCGATGTAAGTTCGATTGCAAGCTTAGCGAGAAATCTGATCGAGGTTCACCACGTTTTCAATTATTTTTGTGAAAGAAATATAACTGAAGATGAGTTGGATTTTAGAATGTATCTAGCTAGTTATCATAATTCAATAACCCGGAATAAAATAATTGAACGACTTGGAATAACACAAATAGAAGGAATATTTGATGCAGACTTTTCTCACTCAATAATTAAGTCATACCTAATTGAAAGTAGAGTATTTAATACTTTATCAGAGGGACTAAGGAAGGAAATAATTAGAGGAAAGCATGCATTTTTCTTTAATAGGATAGCAAAAGATATTACTCCAATTAATAAGGTTCAGGAATCTGGTATTTACAATTTATTATCTAATTCAGTTCATTCTTATCCCTTCGGATTGAATAATTATTCCGGTAGATATTTTAGGGATCATTTGGATAATATCGGATTAGCATTTATATCAGTTGAGATTGGAGTCTTGTTTTTATCATCGATTATCAAGGAATATCTCTTTATTAGAAAGAAATTATCGAGGACACTAAGTAAAGAAGAATATAATGACATAAATAATATAAGTAGGATCAATTTGTTAAACGATTGGATGCAATTAAAATTTAAATAAAAGTGTTTAAGGGTTATTTTAAGAAGGCATCCCCACCATATAACACAGCATTCACATAACGGGAACTGAAGCTCCCTTGGTCAGCCCTAGGCACACTACGAGAGAGTGAATCAGGCGAAGACATTTCTTACTCTCAACAAGATATTTGGATCACTGAGATAGATGTATTTCCCATCAAACCGAAGGAAGCTGTTAAAGACTTATCTGAAGAAGTATTCCGCGAAGGAGGATGGACACTGCGCCAAATTGTACACCATCTAACTGCATCGCGGCCGCCCCTAACGGGCCTTAAGGTGGTGAGGCGTCGTGAACACGGAAACGTTATTTGAAATCATCTAAATTTAAAAATAATAGGACAATCAAAATGACAGTCATTACAACAGGAATCTCATTTCTTGCATTTATTGTTTCTATAATTACACTCTGTCATCATATTATCACTAGAAGAACATCAGTTTGACCCTTATTTATTCCTAACAGAATCAAGGAGTTTGTAAATGATGATAATCTGTTTGCATGTAATTTTGAATATCCCGTTGCAGACGATTTTTGGGCGAGCCTAAACTAGTCTTCTTTGGTATAAAAAATATAGGAAAAGGCTCTGCAAATAATGTTCAAGTATTAAACTTCCGGAGTTAAGATGAAGTCCATCATATTTTTCGAGTTGGTTCAAATGTGATTCGTATTCCAGAGGGAATTTCTATACCATTTGTTATAAGGGTATCCAGAGCAGATGCAACTGACTATCATTTTGCAACTTATATAACAACCATTAGTTATATGTAATAAGTTGATGTAGATGGCTTCGGGTAACACCGCATTCACATCGTGCTTACGTCCTTAGGGAAGCGGGATCCATTTGGAGGACCTGCCAGGCTAACTGCGCTTTGTGCAACCGGTTATTATGTGACCTTAAGCCTCTCGGCGTCGTGAATACGGGAACATTATAAGAAATCCCTGTAAGGACACAAATAAGGAGAAATAATGAAAAAATATAAAAGAAGAATAATACTTATAGTCGGTCTTCTTGTTTTTGGTTTGTATCTGCTACATATATCAGAATACTCATTTAGTCAGGAAGGGGCACTTAAAGATTCGTTCCCACAATACAATGGAGATATCGTATTTGAGCAGAACTTCAAAAATAATAAAGTAGTTATCTTGAAGGGACCGCAAGGGACTTATGCAAAATTAATAAAATCAAAATGGAAAATACTTTTTCGTGTGACTAATGTTTCAGTTTTAGGTCCAATGTATCCGGAAGATGAATCCATCTTGAGGACTTGGTCTGCAAATCTAAATTCAAATAAGAGATATGACACAATACTAGCAGTTGAAGTTTCGGATCCCAAAATTATGAAAGTGATCATAACAAATGAGCAGTTTGAAGAAAAAGCATCTGTTGATTTAAATGAAATAAAAGAAAATTCAAAAGTATTTATAGAGCTAGATGTCGTAAATGGTTACGCGGGTACTTTCCAGGAGATGGCGATAGATGAAGTAGGTGGATTTGTATTCCGAGGAGTAGATAATACAGGATCAATAAAGTATTTCGGAAGATAATGTGATGGAGGAACATGGTGATGGACATAAAGCAATCGGTTTCAAACAGGGTTAAAGATTATTCCGTCGACTTTATAATTCGTGACAGTAAAAACAATGATTCTCAAATGGGGGTGACGCCTTGAAGAGAGCGGTAGTATGCGGTTTGGCGACTTTATTGATTTCGGTTACCATGATCATTTTAATGGTGCAGTTGTTTCCTTATACAGGGCTCGGTCGAATAATTGCCATACCTATGACGATTGTGGTTAATTCAGCTATTATTGCTTTAGGTATTTTTTTGTCCAGGAAGATGGAACTTCCACAGTTTGTTATTATATGGACTCTTATCATAGTCATAACCGCATCAAATACGATTACATTCCATCCACAAGAAAACAGTCCATCGGTTTATAAGCAGATTGGACATAGCATCTCAGCAGTCAAGCATAATGATGAAATAAAATTGTTCTCATTATATAAGCCGATAGAATCTCATGACGCTGAAAAGCTATCCCCCGACAAACAGACACCACAAGAGTATATCGTGGCCTTACATAAATTCAGGTTTGAAATACCTTTAGACGGTTCGTTTGTTCTCGATGAAAGTGTAAATAAATATGGCGTAGATCCTGCGATCCGAAATATCGAAGAAATTTCCGACAAACTTGTTGGACATTATGAGATTTTGTGGTGGTATCTAGAAATATTTAAATAGTTTAACGGAATCGTTTAATATAAACATACTAGCTAAATAACAAATTAGAAGTAGCAAACTGAGGGCAGTAACAGTGAATAACATGGCATCTACGCATCATGCTGGGTTCTTGGTGAAGGGCTGCTGGTTGGCATTTCTTCAGGTACTACTGTATATGCAGCAACTCAACTCGCAAAATTCCCGCAAAACAAAGGAAAGAATATTATCGTTGTACTTGCAGATACGGGCGAAAGATATTTGTCTACAGATATCTTTGAGGATAATAGTTTGATTGATTAAGAAGTCAAACTCCCGGTTTGAAGCTCCGTCTGTGATTGATTCAGCGGGAGTTTTTTTATGTTACGAAGCACGGGCAAAACATTGACCCATCTGTCACGGTTGCCGGAAGGCTATGTTACTACTCGGGAGGAATTATACTTATGAATGAAGTGTTCCCACTGCGGACAGTTTCACAGCCATTCATTAATTATAGCTATATTATTTTCGATCCAAGGAGTCGTGCCTCTTTACTAGTTGACCCCTCTTGGGAGTTAGGCACAATTGTAAATAAGCTAAATGAATTGCAAGCCGATTTAAAGGGTATTTTGCTGACGCACT
This sequence comes from Paenibacillus lutrae, assembly GCF_009757775.1. Lineage (GTDB taxonomy): Bacteria > Bacillota > Bacilli > Paenibacillales > NBRC-103111 > Paenibacillus_F > Paenibacillus_F lutrae. Next base: position 509,074 of record NZ_RHLK01000003.1, on the reverse strand, counting down.
CCCACTATGATCATGTAAATCTGGTTGCGCAGCTGACAGCGATCTATCATTGTGACGTATTTATTTCAGTCAAAGAGATAGAGGACTATGGATTCAAGTGCAATAATTTGAAGGGCGTTAACGATTATGAAGTGTTATCTTTCGAAGGAATCACCGTGACATGTCTGCATACCCCGGGGCATTCCTCAGGCAGTATGTGCTTTTTGCTCTCTGAAAGTATTTTTACAGGGGATACCGTATTTATCGAAGGCTGCGGCAGTTGCAGTTCCCAAGGCGGTTCAGCTGAGGATATGTTCAAAAGCATTCAAAGACTAAAATCCATTATCGCTCCACATGTACGTGTATATCCGGGCCACTCATTCGGTAGTAAGGTCGGCGAGCCCTTTAATAATCTGTTTAATCAAAACATTTATTTTCAAATTGATTCAATGAAACAATTTATTGATTTCAGAATGAGACCGAATCAAAGTAACTTATTTAAGTTTTGTTAGTAATATGGAGGTGTGGTATGGGCAAATTAATTGTATTCATGACAACCTTGGGAAGTATTGGATAAATAGGTTTATTTTCAACTCAAGACCCCATTCTACATATACTTACATCCCGTTTAATCACATTTTCCTATACACGATATAGGGCTATTGTATCGAATTGTTGTTTAAGTCAAAAAGCCCTCTGGATGAGGGCTTTTTGCTTAGTATTATTTATGGATTCCAGTCCTCGTTCTCTACTTCTTCTTCCATCCATTCCTGTATAAGCGTGTCCATAAATTGACTCTCTATTAATTTTCCGTTTAAAAAAGCACGAGCATCTTCTGTAGTTCCCGATATAGTTTGACCCATCATATCAGCGAAAACAAAATCAGTTGTCCCCAGAGTGATAGCATGTTTCGCTATTTCCTTGACTACTTCCTTATATTTATCTTCGTTCCCCATAAAGAATAGCCCCTCATAAATAGCAATGAATTGTGTGTATCCAGATCCATCCGTATGATAGTCCAAAGAATGAATATTGTGGGTCTTCAAATGTTTTGCTATCTCATCCATGCTTTTTAAAGTGGGTGAAGGTGCTATTTCCGCGGTATAAGCATCCGGATCCCACTTCACCTCAGCTCCCAGCGACTCAGCCACTGCCCTCACAGGCAGCATTGTAGTGCCATCCAAGTTTATTCCCGGAACATCACTGCTCACATCATGACCGTTAACTTTGACCTTTACGATGGAGTGTCCTTTGTAACTCCCATTGATGCTTGAGGCAGATATGACCCCGGCAAAGATGCTTAAGACTGCTACCATAGAAATAACTTTCATTTTCATTTTAAGACCCCATTCTATAAAATATTTACAATCATATTGAAGCATATTTTTCCAATATACGATATAGCTCTGAGAATAAACTAGTTCGACAAAAGATGAGTTTCCAGGAATGGAAATATGTTATTTTTTAGAACTATTTTACTATTTCGCTCCCCCTCAAGTTAGGGTTATCCTTAAACAATGGTTGATTAATTCATCCGGTATAAAATTATTGGAGGTTTGCTTTTAATGAAAAAAATGTGGTCAGAGTCTTCCCCCAACTACGAAGCACAGGAACTAATATAATATTCCATGAACAAAGATTGCTTACTTATTGTTTCGTCGCTTGTGTTCCTTCTAGGCGGATGTCAAGATAAACCCGCAAGTACTCATGTAAATCATGTTACACCTAGCATTAGTTCGAGCGCGTCGCCCACCGCATCTGTTCCTCCTGAGACTCTGGATGGCACGTATTTTCCTGATCAAATGTGTTTATCGTACATGATTTCACCATCTCACACCAAGAAGGAAGCCCTGATCTTATCTATACGCTTCGTTATCAGTTTGGCGATATTCCAGCTCAGTTTCTATTAAAAGATGGACATAAGTATTACTTTAAACTTAAATTTCCGAAAGAATTATCTGATTTATTCGTAGAATCTGAGACTGCTGCTGTTGAAGGGCCTCGGGTGTCAGGTAGTCATGAGATACACAACGTTGATTTAAAGGGCAAACTAAAGCCCGGTTTGTCTCAAGACCCAAACTCTCTGTTAAACAATAAGAGTAATTACGTGTTGTCCATTTACGAGGACCTCGACTTTGCTGCTAAAGTTATTCATAATGTAATGCCGAATAATCAAGTAAAAGTACACGGATTCTTAAATTAATTAACAGACCAAGGACCTTCCAATTATTAAACTGGAAGGTCCTTAGTGCTATTAGATCGAAATATAACCATGGACAAGATAAGCGTGCTTTTCACCAAACATCTTACCTTAGTACAGGCACGTGTAGGCACCTGCCCTCATACAATAAAAGGACCGCACCCGATGGATGGTGGTTCGTAAGGGAATTGAAGCAGGAGGTGTCATCGTTGCCCGGACTGTTTAGCGCCATTGCTTTTTTTATTAAGGAACTGACACTGCTGGTTTCATACGTCAAAAACAATGCGTTTCCGCAGCCTCTCACGGAGGCGGAGGAAAGCAAATACCTGCAGCTAATGGCGGAAGGCCATGCACATGCCCGCAATCTGCTGATCGAGCATAATCTGCGGCTGGTGGCGCACATCGTGAAGAAGTTCGACAACACCGGTGAGGATCTCGAGGACCTGATCTCGATCGGGACGATCGGACTCATTAAAGCGATCGAAAGCTTCTCCCCGACGAAGGGAACGAAGCTTGCAACTTTTGCGGCCCGGTGTATAGAAAATGAAATTTTGATGCATTTGAGATCGCTCAAAAAGACTCGCAAGGATGTTTCACTGCATGATCCGATTGGGACGGATAAAGAAGGAAATGAAATTACGCTAATCGACATCTTAGGGACGGAAGCGGACGATGTTGTCGATAAGGTCCAGCTCAAAATCGAGAAAAGTAAAATTTACCGAAACCTTGATATATTGGATGAACGGGAGAAAGAGGTTGTTGTAGGGCGGTTCGGGCTCGAGCACGGCGGGGAAGAGCGGACCCAGCGGGAAATTGCCAAGGAACTGGGTATTTCGCGTTCTTATGTGTCCCGGATTGAGAAGCGGGCTTTGATGAAGCTGTATCACGAGTTTTACAAAGCAAAGCGGTAAGAAACTTCATAACGAGTCAAAAAGCCCCTTGTTTAAGAGGCTTTTTTTCATATTTCAACGATATTTATTACTAAACAATTATAGGAGTTGTGACGATATTAAGGGTAATCTAAATTCCAGCACGAGACTAGGTGGAGGTTCTAATGAAAACTTATCATTCAAAGGGAAGTCGCAAAATCTTCCAAAAGATCAATCTGACCGGATTATTTGCCAAAATTATGCTGATATCGGTCGCATGTATGGTGATTCCTATGCTAATCGCCCTATGGTATGCAAGCAGCTCGTCGGGCGATTCCTTGGAGGAAGAAGCAAGGGAATCCATGATGAACATTGTCTCGGAGAAGGTTCATCAGGTGGATTTGGCCTTCAACAATTTGTCGCTGAGCTCTTCCTCTATTGCGAACAATCCTTTTCTGGTCAATACGTTCAAGGAAATGAAGAAAACCGGCAATTCCAAATCGGAGAATGCTGCGAACACGTCCGCCTATCTCGGCAAGATTTTAACGGACTCTAATGGTTTATATGAAAATATTTATGCCGCCTACAATAGTGTCATCGTGTCCGACGGTATCGGCGGCCAGTCTTTGGATATCGACATAGGTGTTGCGGATTTGGATGCCGCCCTCCTGGAGGGAATAAAGAAAGCTCCTGTTCTGTACGGTCCTGTCCAATCTCCTGTAACCGGCGGACCTATTATGGCGCTTCTGGCCCAAATTCCAGACGGCAGCACGGGGGACAAGCCTTCTATTGTCGGGACAGCAGTTGATTTGACGAAGTTGTCGACGAATATCGTCAGGACAACACAAGAAGGCAATGTCAAGACATATATGATCAATTCAGCCGGTGTTCTCGTTGCTGCAGAAGATGCTAGTCAAGTGCTGAAATTTGATATGGCCAAAGCCGAGGGAGATATCCCCGCTTTCTTCAAGGAAGTAAGTGCAAACAAAAATGGCCTGGGCTATTTCACTTTGGATGGTCAGAAGCAAATCGCTTCTTACGGTAAATCGACTCTGCAGGACATGTATATTATTTCTTTCAAGCCAGTTGATGAATATATGCAGAATGTTTCTAACCTGCAGCAAGGACTTGTTGTGGTTATCCTCGGCAGCATTATTGTGTTCGCTGCGATTCTCATTCTGCTGTCATACCGGATTACGACGCCGATTAAAGTCGCAACCGAGCACTTGAAAGTTATCGCCAGCGGGGACTTGTCTCATCCGGTTCCGCAGAAACATATGCAAGCCAGAGATGAGACTGGCATACTAATGCAGTCCATGCACACCATGCAGACATCGGTCAGCGAGATGATCCGCACGATTGTGCAAGAGTCGGACAAGCTTGGCCGTTCGGTAACGGCAGTAAGCAGTCACCTCACCGATCTCAACAGTCAAATTCAGGATGTGTCGGGGACAACGGAGCAAATGGCCGCAGCGATGGAAGAAACAGCCGCATCGACGGAAGAGATGGACCATTCTTCGGTGAATATCCGGCAGTCGGTCCGTATGATCTCGGATAAAGCGAAGCAGGGTGAAGAGATTTCTAAGGAAGTCAGCGAACGGGCCGAGAATTTGCGTAAAACTGCCGTCACCTCATCGGAGCGTGCGGTTCAGGTTGGCGAGGAGATGAGGATGAACCTCGGCAGCGCCATTGAGCAGTCCAAGGCCGTCGAGCAAATTCAGGTGCTGGCAAATTCTATTCTGGAGATTACGGCACAAACGAATCTCCTGGCCCTGAATGCGAACATTGAGGCAGCGAGAGCCGGCGAAGCCGGAAGAGGTTTTGCTGTGGTAGCCGGTGAAATTCGCAAGCTGGCTGAGGTATCCGGACAATCGGCCAACAAAATCCGTGATGTAGTCCAAATCGTGACCTCCTCTGTGGAGAACCTGAAGAACAACTCGGAGAATATGCTTGAATTTATTGATGGGACCGTTATCAAAGATTATAATGCGATGGTTGAGACCGGCCGGCAATATCACCGTGATGCGGAATTCTATGAGAATTTGCTAGGAGATTTTAATTCAACCTCGCATGAATTGAGCAAAGCGATACAGAATATGACACTCACGATTAACGAAATTTCCATAGCCAACAACGAATCGGCTGAAGGAACCGGGAACATTTCGGATAAAGCAAGCATTGCCTTGAAAAGTTCCAACAAAGTGTTGGAGATTGCAGGCGATACCAAAGAAAGTGCGGAGCAGTTGAAACAAACGATTGCTAACTTCAAAGTATAATTGTTGCCGTGGCACGTAATAAATGAAAGACGCCTCCGACCCTATAGGGGAAGGAAGCGTCTTTTTATTGTATGTCATACAGAGGAATTTTTAGTTGCTAAATATCAAAAATAGAGTTGAATTATGTAATTGCCATTTAATAGTAAACGAACTATTATTTATGGTAGTGATTGTCTGTTAATAGGTAATCACTTAGTGACACTCATCAAGAAACACTTGTTAACCCAAATGAAATTAGCAACTAATCTGGTCTGGAGGAGGAAGTGATTATGTTCCAGGATATGCAGCCTGTTAGAGGAATAAGTACGGATTGTCTGCAAGATATGATTATAACCCTATGCAATTATTGGAATAGGGATTATGAATTGGCGTTCTCTGAAACGATGGGATTTAACTTCATATGGGCGGAAGACAAGTTAATCGGAGAGTGTGTGACTAATTCAAGAACCACCTCATTTGATTTGCTTCAAGATTATCATGGTGTTGCTGTGCAGGAGCATATATTCCCAACTTCTCATGACGTTTTCAAGATGATAACGGCTAGTCTGGAGAATCGGCAGGCGATTCTTATTCAATTGGATTCGTTCTGGAATCCGTGGGGCAATGCGCACGCCTATCAGCAGGAACATAACTATCATCACGCCTGTCTTGTAGTGGGAGTGGAGAAGGACCAGACCGACCTTTACTGCGTGGACTCTACATTCAGTAATCAAATAGAGAGACTGCCGATCGATCACTTTTTCCAAGGGAATAACGGAAGGGCGGCAACGATTGAACGGATAGCGCCGGTCCATACGGATTTATCGGAAGCATACGGTAGAATCAGGACGAGCGTAATTCAGGATAATCACTATGAAGCTTTTTATGATCTCGCGGACGCTTTTGAAAAGAAGATGAACTTGGATCAGGAGATTGCGGGCTGTCATGAATTATGGGATGCTCCAATATTTCAGAAGATAGATACGATCTATTTCGGCAGAAATTATCATTCGAAAGCTCTCCAATATTTAGCTTCACACAATCCTCTTCCTTCCCTGCACAAAACTTTAGAGGCGCTTCTGCCGCTAGCGAGCAGATTGGCCATCCAATGGGAGATCACGCAGAAAAATCTCATCAAATACTACTATGTAAACACAGCCGGTAAGGATGCCATTTATAGACCCAAGATAGCCGGCATCATCCGCGAAAATGCTAAGCTGGAAGAAGAATTCTTCAACCTGTATAGGCTGGCCTAATCAGCGAGTAACCTTCAATTAATAGGTCCCCTATTGAGTTTTTCTTGTTTCGCATCTTAATTTTGTGAACAGGACTCCTAAAATAATGAAGATCTTGAAAGGGTCTCTAAGATTAGTGAATAAACGGCGTGAATTCGTTCGTGTCCTCTGTGCATCGGGTTTTTTATAATTAAGAAAAGAACTTACGATCACTCATCAAAAGGTAACGCTTACACATCCATTACTGCTGCTCAGGGGATTTGTAAGAATAGACCGCAGAGGAGAATGACCATGCCATTAGTTGATATGCCGCTGTCTCAGTTAACAAGCTATGAAGGATGCAATCCGCGCCCGGATGATTTCGATGTCTATTGGCGGCAAGCTCTGGAGGAAATGCGGTCGACCGACCCCCGAGTGGAGCTGGTGCCTGCTGATTATCAGATGCCATTCGCCGAATGTTATCACTTATATTTTACCGGTGTGAATGGCGCGCGCATTCATGCTAAGTATGCCAGGCCTAAGACTTCTACAGGCCCTCATCCGGCTGTCCTGCAGTTCCATGGCTATAAGGGCTGCAGCGGGGACTGGAGTGAAATTATGCTCTATCCCGCCATGGGGTATTCCATTGCCTGGCTGGACGTCCGAGGCCAAGGAGGGCTGTCCGAGGATACCGGCGGCGTAATCGGCAATACTCACCGCGGTCACATTATCCGCGGTCTTTACGATGAAGATCCGAACAAACTCTTCTTCCGGCATGTGTTCCTGGATACGGCGCAGCTAGCCGGGATCGTGATGAGCTTGGATGAGGTCGATGAGAACCGTGTCGGCGCTACCGGCTGGTCGCAGGGCGGGGCGCTGACCATTGCCTGCGCAGCGCTGGAGCCCCGAATACGCAAAGCCGCACCGGTCTACCCGTTCCTCAGCGATTACAAGCGGGTGTGGGATATGGATTTGTGCGAGAACGAATATATAGAGCTCAAAACATTCTTCCGTTACTTCGACCCGCAGCACGAGCGGGAAGAGGAATTCTTCACCCGGCTCGGCTACATTGACATCCAGCACCTGGCTTCCCGGATCCGGGCGGAGGTACTAGCGGGTGTCGGACTTCAAGACGTCATTTGCCCGCCTTCCACACAGTTTGCGGCTTTCAACAAAATCCGAACGAAGGTAAAGCTTGAAATCTTCCCCGATTTCGGACATGAGCCGCTTCCCGGCATGGGGGACAAAATCGTACGATTCCTGAGTGATTTATAAAAAAGCAGCCACCTAACCGATATCCGCTTAGGTGGCTTTACTTTTTCCAAAGACGAGTTGGAGATTGCTGACTTAGATAGATCGTTATAATTCGTGATGGTTCGCGATAGATACAGCCTATAAAAGGGATAGTTTTTATATATTATATGAATAATTGGTTTTGACATATGATGGAACTAAATATTTGAGACGATTCGAGGTGGGCTGTTTGGAAAGCCGGCAGGAGATTAGCAGCAAATTTAATGAGGTTGCCCATGCATACGATCAACAAAGAAGAAAACTGATCCCGTGTTTTGATGATTTCTATGATACGGCCGTATCGCTTGCGGATGTAAGCGCAAGTTCCCCTCACATTCTAGATCTAGGAGCCGGTACGGGGCTATTTTCATCCATGCTGCTCAGAAGATATCCCAAAGCTAAATTTACACTCATCGATTTATCCCCTAAAATGCTGGAAATTGCGAAGTCCAGATTCCATGAATCTGCTGATGTCACTTATCTCGTGGAGGATTACACCAATTTCGCTGCGCCAGGTAAGTTTGATCTGATCATTTCGGCCCTTTCGATTCACCATCTGTCGGATACGGGCAAACGGACAATTTACCGGAATGCTTATGCGAATCTGAAACCGGGCGGCATCCTTATTAATGCGGATCAAGTTCTCGGAGCGACTCCGTTTATTGAATCTCTGTATACAAATAACTGGAAAAGTAAAGTTGAAGCGAGCGGCCTGGCTAGAGATGAACTTGACTCTGCTTATGAAAGAACAAGGCTGGATAGAATGTCCGCTCTGGAGACTCAGATCAATTGGCTGAAGGAAATCGGCTTCTCTGACGCAGATTGTGTGTATAAGAATTTCAACTTCGTTGTTATGTTTGGAAGGAAACGATCAGGAGGCTGAACATGGATTCGTCGATCCGGGGCCGTTGCTGATTCTCCGTGATTGAGTGAAGGCAACTATCCACGATTAATTGAAGCAGGATCCGGTACATCCGCCCAGTCGCCCACACACACTCCGGCATACAGTATATTAGCCTACTTCAGAAAAGGGAGTGTACCACTCATGAGTTATCAACAACCGCAAGGACCGTTCATCTCTTCCCAAGGTTCGCAAGGTTTGCAAGGCATTCCGGGATTCCAGGGAATGTTCCCGCAGACGCAGGGGCCATTTGCCCCGCCTCCAGGCCCTCCGGGATTCGGCCCGGGACCCGGAGGCCCCGGCGGACCGGGATTTGGACCCGGACCAGGCGGGTTTCCCGGATTTCCGGGGCAGGGACCTCAGGGGCCGCAAGGGCCTCAAGGCCAGCAACCGCCGACCTCGCCGCCGCCGCAATTTGAGCCGCAGCAGGTCTCGACTTTTGCGGTAGATCCGGGTTCTATTAGGGGATGTTTATTCCGCAATACATTCGTATGGCTGGTAGACGGCAGCCGCTTCTGGTTCTACCCGACTTTCGTCGGACGCACTTCGGTCTCCGGTTTCCGGTGGATCGGATGGACCTGGGTGTTCTTCGGAATTGATTTAAGACGAATCAGTTCGTTTACCTGCTTCTAGATACGATCAGCAGACTGCTGAAGCTGGACTCAATATTGGCAGGCATCCGCATGTTTGATGCGGGTGTCTTTTTTGTGGAAGAATAAAGAGGAAGTGAAGGCGGTAGAAGCGAACAAAGAACAAACGGAGGCGCGGATGCGATTTAAGGAGGGAGATGAATTTAACCGTCTGAATTTTGATGAAGAAAACGGTTAGGAAGGTGCAAGATGAAGGGGAAGAAGTATGCATGGGTGCAGGCCTATTATTATGAACGTTAGTGGAGCAGTGCGGACATTTCAATGCTTCTGGAAAAAAGGGAGAGAGAGATGAGAATACGAATTATCGGCTCCTGCGGGAGCGGGAAATCGACTGCGGCACGCCAGCTGGCTGCTATGTACGGGATTAACTATTATGAAACAGATAACCTCGTCTGGGATAGAAGTGAGGAGGGCTTACGATATCCTGTTGAGGTAAGAGATCGTATGCTGAGTGACATTGTCCGCCAGGAATCATGGATTATCGAAGGCGTTCATCACAAATGGGGCTTTGAAAGCTTTGAAGCAGCCGAGTATATTTATATTATCCAACCGAATCCTTACATAAGAGATTTACGGGTTGTGCGAAGATTTATTCGAACCCGGTTTGGTTTGGAAGCCTCGAATTACAAGCAAACCCTGTCCAATTTACGAGAGATGATATTTGTCTGGAATAAACAGTATGATGCAGTTGAGCTCAGCGCAATACTAGAGATGACGAAGGTGTTTTCACATAAAGTTTATAGAGTGAAGAACATTCGGGAACTGGTAAGTCATCAATCCGAATGCAGGAAGACCTTTGTTTAGAAGCAAAGGTTTTTTTATTTGGAAAAGAAGGGAAAAATATGCACCGAGGCGAAAAGATTAAGTTGGATGTGAGGGTGAGCCAAAGGGGAAAGTATGTTGATCCGTAGTAAATTTAAAAAATTACTATTTTCAATCTATTGGGATAAAGGATGGTTACGTTCGCCCAGGTTCCAACGAGATCTATTGCATTAATGCATTATTTTCCGCAGTACTATAAAAATTTCTGAGTGATGACATGAGTGTGCAACATGCAAAATATCCTGCACTACGAATTCAAAATTGCAACAGAAAACATATAAAGTAAATGGTACGGCATGATCGCCAGAAAGAATGGCGGGTTAAAGAACGGCCGGAGAAGAATGGACTTGGGCTTGTAATCTAATTTGAGAGCTAGTGAGGGACTTAAATGAGCGTACATACCTTATACAAAAGTGAGGAAGGCAAGAAAAAAATTCATACTTTCTATGAATCGTATTTGGAATTGTTCCAAGCTGATTTCGACAGAGTGTATGTCCAGACGCGCTTCGGTAAGACTCACACTTTAGTGACAGGTCCGGCAGACGGACAGCCGGTCTTTATCCTTCAAGGTGGAAATTGCATAAATCCGATGACCTTATCCTGGTTCTCCGGATTACTGGGGAAGTATAGGATATACGCACCGGATACGATCGGGCATCCCGGATTTAGTGCCGAAACGAGAATCTCGGCTAAGGAGAACAGTTTCGCTCTGTGGATCTCTGATTTGATGGACCACTTCAATGTGGAGAAGAGCGCTTTTATCGGTCCCTCTTATGGCGGAGGAATTATCCTGAGATTAGCCGCTTATATGCCGGAGAAAATTGCTTGCTCGGTACTGGTCGCACCGGCAGGGCTGAAGCTAGGTTCCAAGATGAAAATGATTCAGAAAATATTGCTCCCGATGATCGGCTTCAAAATATTGTCTGCACCGAGTCATTTGCAGAAAATCGCGGATGTCATGTCTTGTAACAGCATGAAAGAAATCGACAAAAGCATTATCGGGGAAATTTTCACCCATGTTAACTTAGAACAAGAGATGCCTAAATTAACCGAGAAGAGTGAGCTGTTGGATTATACTTCTCCAACGATGGTTATCGTGGGCAAAGAAGATATTTTCTTTCCGGCCCACAAAGTGGTGGAGAGGGCCAAAGCGATCATTCCGAATTTGATAACGACTCTCACGTATGAGATGGGTCATTTTCCGTCCGAAGATTTTTTGAAGAAAATGAATCAGGAGATCAAGCAGTTTCTGGATGTGAATTATGGTTAAGGGAGATGTCTCTATGGATCTTTTAAGCCGAATTGACTGTAATTTCATTCCTGTTGGTAATATTCTGGAATCGATAGACTGGTATGTGAACAAGCTTGGCTGTAAATTTATGTGGCATGATGGAGGTTATGCGGCTCTTAACGTTACGGTCCATCATCCCAAGGAAGGTCAAGGGAACATCGTCCTTGGGCAGGCTATGATTACGCTGGTTCAAGCCGATGAAGTACGGCCGTTATACTTTACATTCGATGGACGCAAGCATCCGATAATTAATTTTTTTACCCAGGACATTATGTATACCTGTCAAACCTTTAGAGACAAGGGAATAGACGTTAGTGAGGTTAAGGAATACGGAACATTAAAAAGTTTAGAGTTTATAGACAACAATGGGCATCTTATGGGAGTTTGCAGTTTTTAGACACTTGATTAAACAACGTATATCTAGTAAACGGATCAGAAGCATAATAGACATTAGACAATGAGAGCATCGGGCTCTCTTTTTTTATTTGGCATTGCAGGGAAAATGTGTATAATAGCTGATAATATAAATTAGATCTGGATGGAACCTTACTAAACTCCCAGAAGATAATCTCTCAACGAAATTTGAATGCCATTCATGCGGTCAAAGCGGCAGGGATTGAGATCATTTATTTCAAGCCTGTGGATATTCAGTAGCTATGGGAAATGCCATAGATGAATTAAAAGAATTGGCGACTGAGATTACCGATTCGAATGATCGGGACGGAGCGGCGCTTGTACTGAAAAAAGTCGTGAGTACTTCATCTAGACGATAACAAGTATACGGGGGAGTCATGTATGAAGATAGAAACCCAAAGATTACGGATCCGTGATTTTCGCAAGGAAGACTGGGAAGCTGTACATGAATATGCGTCTAATGCTGAAGTAGCCAAGTATATGATTTGGGGACCGAATAGCGAGGGGGAGACAAAGGCCTTCATCGATCAGCAGCTCACCAAGCAGCAGTCCACCGAACGTACAGATTATGAATTAGCGGTTATTCTGAAAGAAACGAATCAACTAATAGGCGGCTGCGGCCTGTATATCCATGTAACCAACGCTGAAATGGGATATTGTTTCAATCCGGACTATTGGGGGCATGGTTATGCTGCCGAAGCATCCGAGGCACTATTGAAACTAGCATTTGAAACCTTTCATGTCCATAGAGTTTATGCGACATGCCGCCCCGGCAACACAGCATCAGCCAATGTGCTAAGAAGAATCGGGATGACACAAGAAGGGCATCTCAGAGAACATCTGTGGCACAAGGGGACGTTTCATGATTCCTATTTATTTTCAATTCTTGGAGACGAGTATCGGTCTAATAGCGCGGAGGATAAATAAATGAAGCGAATAGGTCAGGGCAGGACGGCCGATATTTTCGAGTACAAGGAAGATCAGATTTTAAAACTATACAACAAGGAATTCTCTGAAGATGCAATCAGACAGGAATTCGAGATCAGCAGCGCCGCATATTCCCTTGGTATACAGACACCGCGGCCATTTCAACTAACAGAGGCAGAAAATAGGCGTGGTATCCTATTTGAACGTATCCCCGGGTCTACTCTGCTCCACAATATGACCAAGAAGCCTTGGCTTATGCCTAAGCACTCGGGAACTTTAGCCGCCTTACATGCTGAACTCCACACTCATGATGCTCCGGGGCTGCTCAGGCAACAAAAGAGCCTTCTAAGTCACTCTATTAAAAGTACGCTACTCCTGACAGAAAAAGAGAAGAATAAGATACTGGCCCACTTGGATGAACTGCCTGACGGGAATAAGCTGTGCCACGGTGACTTTCATCCCGACAACGTGATGATGAATCAGAGCCCCATCATTATCGATTGGATGAATGGAATGTCTGGCAACCCTGCTGGCGATGCGGCCAGAACCATCATTCTAATCACTTGCGGAACCATGCCCGAAGGCACTCCCATCGTCCTTACCGTACTTATTAATGCCCTGAGAAAGTGGATGAAAACCGCATACATGAAAGAATATTTAAGACTTACCGGACTAAATTATACGGACATAGACAAGTGGATACTGCCTGTAGCGGCGGCGAGATTGATGGAGGAGTCTCCAAAAGCTGAGCAAGATAAGTTAGTAGGATTAATCAGAGACCGGTTGAGGGGGATTTCATCTGCGTCTGATCTTGAGCAGGAACAACATGAATAATACCTTCCATAAAGCATTGCTGCTAACTGTAGTTCTTATACTATCCATCAATCTGCTAAGCGTCGGTATAGGTACGATAATCGGAATACTCATTCACCTGCTCCTTTATTACCAAAGAAAAATAATCGCATGATGTAAGAATGATTATAAATTAAAGGGAGCGCAGGTGACTCAGTTGAATTCCCTTAAGAACAGAAGGATTGCCCAAATATCTTTTTATATGGGAATAGGTATGGTCGTGCTTTTTATTGTGACGAACATAATTCTTAATAACCAGGAAAAAGACCGGGATCGATTATATATCTACGATACCCCGGGCATTAGTTGGAAAGAATATGGAATTAACCATACGAATATCGGCATCATTTCAACGAATACACCGGATGCAAGATTTAGAGTGACCCGGTTCCCTACTTTCATTATTACGAGCGGTAATAATAAAGAGATCAAGCTTATTACGAATGAAGTGAATCTTTTAAATGAATATTTGAACAAACAATAGAAATGATTGAAAGCGCATTAGAGCAAAGGGGTGACCAACATGAAAGCAGAAGATGTGTTTAAGGATTTGCCTGTTCTGGAGACCGATAGAACGATTTTAAGAAAGCTTCGATTGGAGGATGCACAAGATATATTTGAATACTGCTCGGATGATGAGGTATCTCAATATACAACCTGGTTTTCCCATCTCACGCTGGAGGATACTGCGGGGTTTATCGAGCGCGTTCTTAACGCTTACCATAATGGGGAAGCTGCGTCATGGGGCATTGAGCACAAGCAGACGGGCAAATTGATCGGCACCTGCGGTTTTGTACATTGGAACATAGCGCATTCAAAAGCGGAATTGGGATATGCTTTATCCGGGAAGTTCTGGAATCAGGGATTTATGTCCGAGGTGACGAGAAGAATTATACAATTTGGTTTTGAAAAGATGGCTCTAGTAAGAATCGAGGCAAGGTGTCATCTGGAGAACAGGGGTTCAGCAAGAGTTATGGAGAAGTCAGGAATGGAGTTCGAAGGGATTTTAAGAAAACACATTTTTACCAAAGGCGAGTACCAGGATGTGAACATGTATTCCATCATTAGAAACAATAACGCTTGATTCGTTTAGAACCATCGCACGGAGAATAACCCTAATGAGCTGTTGTTGTAATTCCGCTTGAGATTGATAGAATGGAGGTTGCAAATGATCTATTTGGTCACACAAACTAAAGTAAGATGGAGAAGTTAATTCGAACTAAAGACGCAGATCGTTATTAAACATACCTTATACTAAGGGAGAACCTGCATCAAGTATGGTCTATAACAGAGTTTATCGGATGGGTCCCCATAGACAGAATTCTCTAAGTCACTTGCATAAAGGATGGGAACAATAAAATGAATTTCACTCACCAAACTATCAATGAACTGATAAAAAAGCAGAATGAAACCTTGCCGTACTCAGGGGCAGTCTTGGTTTACAAAGAGGATGAAGAAGTTTTTGAGCAGGGATACGGTTATGCTAATCGGAGCGAGCGGACTCAGAATACGGCGCACACGAGATTCGCAATGGCATCCGGCTGCAAAATTTTCACTGCGGTTGCCATTTGTCAGCTTGTTCAAGACGGCCGGATCACCTTCGATTCTTATCTTAAAGATTGTGTGGGCGTTCCTTTGCCTGCCTTTGATCCTGAAATCACTATTCATCATTTGCTGACTCACAGCTCAGGAGTACCGGATTATTTTGACGAAGAAGTTATGAGTGATTATGAAGAGTTGTGGACTCACATACCTGCGTACTCTATGCAGTCCCCCCGGGATTTCTTGCCTATGTTTCAGGATAAAGCTATGACCTTCAGTCCTGGCGGGCAATTCTCCTATAACAATTCAGGTTTTATTTTGTTAGGTCTGATTGTTGAGCATGTAACGGGGTTAGAATTTACAACGTATGTAGAGAAGAATATTTTCCAGACATGCGGCATGTCCGATTCCGGATATTTTAGAATGGATCAACTGCCGGAAAGAACTGCCTTAGGGTATATAGATGAAGGAGCAACTTGGAGAACCAATGTGTTCTCGGTTCCTGTCCAAGGAGGGCCTGATGGCGGAGCTTATACAACTGTATATGATTTAGAGAAGTTCTGGAAGGCTCTTTTAAACCATAAATTGCTGACCCCGGCGTATACGGATCTATTATTTACGCCTCATATAAGAGCTTCAGAATATATCTATTACGGGTATGGCGTATGGATAGTTAAGAAGGCCGGCGCTATCTTCAAATACTATGTGATGGGCAGCGATCCCGGGGTGATTATGCATTCATCGGTGTATCCCGAACTTAACATCCATGCTCATATGATGGGGAATATCAACAAAGGCGCAGGATTGATTGCACAAAAGCTAGATGAGCTGATCTATCCTAATCTTTGAAAAGGAGAACGACAAGTGAATCCCATTATGATAGATTGTCCGGATCAATTTGTCACGGAACGGCTGCTGATCAGGTTGCCCATGCCCGGAGACGGTAAAGCGGTTTACGAAGCTGTCATAGCCTCACAGGATGAATTAAAGCTTTGGCTTCCTTTTGCCCGGCAGGAGCAGACTGAAGAGAGCAAAGAAATAAATATAAGAGAAGCCCATCTTAAATTTGTGAAGCGGGAGGATCTTCGATTTCTTCTTTTCCTCAAAGACACCCATGAATTCGTCGGCTCCTCGGGTCTGCATAATCCGAATTGGTCCGTTCCGAAGTTTGAAATCGGCTATTGGTTGGACTCACGCTACACGGGACGAGGCTACATGTCTGAGGCGGTAAAAGGCATTTCCGACTTTGCCTTTCGAGAATTGAAGGCACGCAGGCTTGAAATCCGCTGTGATTTGTTAAACACCAAGAGCCGGGCGATTCCAGAGCGCCTAGGGTTTGAGCTCGAAGGGATTTTGAAGAACGAGGACAGGTCCGTAGACGGTACCCAGTTAAGGGATACTTGTATCTACAGCATGATTAGATAACCCGGATGCATGATAAATTTCCTGCTGAGATAAACTGCTTCTGGCAGTTATCCTGATGGTATTTTTTATTACAAGCATATAATAAGATCATTTTTCTCAAAAATTAATGTTCATAATCGTTTTTGAACCTTTGGTCAATGTGCTGCTGCTGTTACTGCCTGTGTATAAGGGTTGTGACTTTTTGTGAAGCAGGTTAGAAAGAGGAGAGCAGGATAGAATGAGCGAATTTAGTGCAGTTACCATTTGAAGACTAATGATCGTGAAGCGGCGGTCCGATTAATTAAACAATCCGGCAACGAAGGTTATGTGTATGAAGAGAGCAACGGGTGGGTGACTTTCGTAATTGAGGGAGCGGTCTTCGACATCAAGGACTCGGTTATATTTTATAATCCGGGTTATCTGGTGCATTATAGGTACATGGAGGATCACGGATGGCAGTTCAGGATTTTCGACAAGGATGAGATGGTATTTGAGTACACCTGCGACTGGACCGATGAGTTACGGATTGAGAAGAACAGTTATGAATTGGCACTAATAAAAGAATGGATCTATGAGCAAGGGAACTCAGTCGAGGGGTTGGAAGATTTATTTGATGGCACAGCTCATCATTCAGATAGGTCGCCCGCTTACGCGGTCGCGCAGAAAATCGGGTTGGTTCATTACCAATGGCTTTCGGCGAATTACATAGACGCAGATAGATTGCAAGAAGACTGCATACTGGATAGGTATATCCAGAGGAGACAAGAAACCGATCTTAGCTGATCGGGGCAGGCCTACTGCAAGCTTAATTGCAAGCCTGAATTAAAGCAACGAGCAGAGAGGCGGGATGTGGATGATCGTTTTTCAGCAGGGGGAACTAAGTGTCAGGAAGCTCGCACCGGAAGATGCACATTTGCTGGTCAAATGGCTGTCTGATCCAAGGGTACTTGAATACTATGAGGGTCGTGACCGGCCGCATGACCCGGCTCTTGTACAGGAGAATTTCTACAACGATAACGAAGGCGTTACGCCGTGCATCATTGAGTATCAATCGGTTCCGATTGGGTATTTGCAATTTTACAGCATAGAAGAGGAAGAACGAAACGTGTATGGATACGGTGAGAATGAGGCGAACATGATGGGAATGGACCAATTTATCGGGGAAGTGGAATACTGGAATAAAGGCATTGGTTCCCTCCTGGTCGGGGCAACGGTCCAATATCTCATTGAGCATCAAGAAGCCGAGAAGATCATCATGGATCCTCAGACATGGAATACGAGAGCGCTTAAAGTGTATGAAAAGAATGGTTTCACCAAGAAAAAACTGCTGGAAAAACATGAATATCATGAAGGCGAGTGGAGAGATTGCTGGCTCATTGAATTTCAAGCCGTGGGCAAATGACCGCAAGAAACCTTGAAATCGTGCTAAGCTATTTAAGTGAAGCCTGGATTAAACGAAGGAGAGATTGCATGTTCAAAGCGTTTATTTTCGATATGGATGGAGTCATTATTGATAGCGAACCGCTGCATTTCAGAGTAGATGAACAGGTTATTACGAGTTTCGGAGTTGCCGTCACCAAGGAGCAGCTCGAAGAATTCGTCGGAATGACGAATCCGGCCATGTGGGCTCTTTTAAAAGAGCGGTACAGCATGACCCCGACTATCGAAGAAATGATAGCAATCCAATTGGAAATGAAACTGGCGTACCTTCTACATTCGGATGAACATCCTATAGCAGGAATACGGGAGCTCATCGAGGATCTGCACAGCAAGGGGATGAAGATAGGGCTGGCCTCCTCTTCTCCGCGCAGCTTTATTGAAGCCGTCTTATCCAAGTTTAATTTAACTTCGTATTTTGATTGTATGATCAGCGGGGAAGAAGTGGAGCACGGTAAGCCGGCCCCGGATATTTATATCAAGGCGGCAGAACTGCTGGAGACAGATGCCCGCGAATGCATCGTGCTTGAAGACTCGAAGCATGGACTGACAGCGGCACACGCGGCGGGAATGACCTGTATCGGATTCAGGAATCTGAACTCGGGCAATCAAGATTTAAGCCAGGCGGATCATATTGTGAATGCCATTAGTGAAATTGACGACTCCTTATTAAACCGTTTATAAGGGAGCAGCGGCAGTTCTGCCACTGAGTGGTGAATTAGCGCATACAAATTATCGGTTCTGCAGGTGACAGATGAGCGCTGGCATAGTATAAAGGATATATATGGTAAATGGGGGAAGAATTCAAGGAGGTCAGCTTGGCTCTATTCTATCCTGACAAAGGAGCTTGAATAAAATGAATCGGAGCAGCAGGCAAGAGACTTATCAGGTAATTCTTCTGCTGTCGGCGACTTTATTGTGCCTGGGATTAGCAGCTTATCTGCGGTTTGTGACCAACACGAATGTGTATAACTACCTGGCCTGGGACTTCTTCCTGGCTTGGGTCCCGGTCATTCTCTCAGGGACGATAAAGTTTATGTATAGACGGCTCGCAGCCGCTTCCATCAGCAAGCTGGCCACGGGGGTTGTCTTCATCGCCTGGGTGTTCTTTCTGCCGAACTCCGCCTATCTGTTCACAGAAATTCTGCACACTTTCCGATACTTTGATCCCCAGCCGCCGTCTATCAAATTTTGGTTTGATCCCGTTTTCTGGTACAGCCTCTCCGTTACCTTCACTGCGGCCGTAATCGGGCTCCTGCTCTCAGCTTTGTCACTTTATCAAGTTCACAGTTTGATCGTCAGATTTATAGCCCGGGTTTACAGTGGAGCAGCGATTGTTTGTATTGTGCTGTTAAGCAGTATAGGCGTCTATATAGGCCGGTTTATACGCTGGAATAGCTGGGATGTGCTGAATAAGCCGCTAGCTATTATGAAGGATCTACTAGCCGAATCTTCACGGGCAGACAGCCTCATGCCGGAGTTTGTGCTTCTGATGTTCGGAATTCAATTGTTTAGCTATGTGTTCTACTGCGTACTGAGGACGGGGGAGTCCGCAAACGCATAATCCATGAGATGATTCGGACAAGGTCTCCTCCTCCACACCAATCTTAATACACAGGAGCCAGGAATATGAATGAATTAAAGCCGATTCTCAGCCGCTTAATTCCCGTTCATGACGGCATACTCAGATCAGGCGAAGATATTGTGGAGCATATTGCAATCCGTCTCTATGACAATGATTGCAGGAAGCTGGGCCTGTATCTTAATCAGATCCCTCTTGTATTAAAAGATATCGTGCTGGTGATCGACATGGATACGGAGATGAATATGAACGGGATCTTAGGGTTCTTGGAGAACTCAACGGGTCTTTATTTGAACGAGACGATTGAAGCCCTGGATAGAATGGAAGCGTTTCGTGATGCCAACTGCCTGAGGAATATCCGGGCGATTTTGCTGGCATACGGAATTCAGCTTCATGCGAGAAGAGTGGGCACGAGCCATCAAGACTTATATGAAGTATCGAGCGGGGACAAGCCCCAGGGAACACTGCTGAAAGAGGCAGCCGGAGCTATCGAGGCCGAAGCCAGCCGGATGTACCTGTACAGTGAGCACGAGAATTTATTTGATCATGTGTTCCTCTATGCGGAGAAGAATAAATACGTTCTCTATGAACAAGTAAATAGAATTATGCTGGCAGCCAATTTTACATAAGTGAATCACGTTTCATCCTGTTCGGATTAACTGGATAAGGAGCACAAATGGAGCCTATACAATTGGAGAAAGTTCAAGAAAGGCTGGATCTGAAAGAGCTTAATGAGCTTGTTACCGGTAGTGTCCGGGAGGGCTTCCGGCACTTGACCCGGCTAGTGGAAGATTATCATGCAGGCGCGAATAGATTCGATCAGACCGGGGAGGCGCTCTTTTTGTGCCGCTTGGAGAACAAGATAGTCGGGATCTGTGGTCTGAACCGGGACCCTTATTATGGAGAAGGGTTGGCAGAGTTAGAAGGCTTTATGTACATAGAGCATATAGAAGGCATGGTATTGGGCATAAGCTTACAAGGGAGGTTCTGAACGAAGCAGCCAAGCATTACAATCGGCTGGTCCTGTGGACGGATAATCCTGCAGCGGCTTCCTTTTATTTGTGGTTAGGCTTTACGGAGAAGAAAGACGAGGAATTCATGACACATTTCCTGGATTTGAACACATTTTAAATCTATGAAGTGAACAACTAGGAGGAAGAATCCCTATTGCTTTTCCGTAGGCTCACTCTGTTGCTTTCTTGCTATCTGGATTGGATGTGTAAGGTCCCACGCAACAGATTCATCCATCTGACTTCCCTATGTGACTAGAGCTTCGATTCCGCTGAATCGGGCTTTTTTCTGTTCCGGGCACAACCGGGAGATCGATTGGAATGCGATAATTGCCCAACAATAAAAGGAAAAGGAATTAAGTTTTGAACGAAATGGCATAGGATAGTATAATTATGGAAATGTATCAAAGTGTTTTCCAGAATTTCTGAGGCATTTATGTTTAACGGTCAGTTGTTAGTCCACAATTCACAATCAAGGAAACGGGGTGCGTTTTTACATTACGGACACTAACTAATCAATCATTGGAGGTATCGAATTTTCTAAGATTGCGAAGGAGTCATACATGAGAAACATAAACAAGCCGCTTTTAATCGGATTGGTTGTATCTTTATTTTTCAATATGTGTCTAGTAACGAAGTATCTGGATCATAAGGAACACGAAGAGGAGATGGAGTACAAATATTTAGCGGCGATGGGGAGAATTTCCGTAGGGCTAAGGGAGGTTACGGCAGAGGATTCGAGGGGGTACATATTTGCGATGGAACAAGCCGCCAATGCAGCAGCGCTCGTGGAATTCACCCCGTATCCGAGAAGTTATTCGAAGGGAATCTATGATTCTCTAAAAAACCTTTATTTGAATCATACGAAATTTAAGAATGGAGATGAATTGTTCCGTCTTTTGGAGAAACTCTCCAATAACCCTCATGACGAGGGAAGCTACTTCCGAATTCAACATATATTAATCAATAGTTTGTAAGGAATAAAGGCGGTGCATAAGCCCCGCCTGCTTATCCCAAGCTTCTGTTCTAGTTAATATTTGCCGGGTTCAAATAGAAGTAATGTTTGAGGCGGTGCTTGCCATCCGGATAGGCTTGTGAGCCCGATTCGAAGCTGATGTACAGATTTGAACCATAGAAAGCAATTCCTTCCGCCATCGGAGGGATGGTCAGGTCTTTGATTTTAGTTCCATTCGCCCCCTTATTATGAATAAGAAGCATACTGCTGTTGTTCCTGCCGCAGGACTGGCTGTAAATAACCTGGTCGCTGGTCATGGCCATTCCCTGAATGCGGTCAGGTGTTTTCCATGTATAGGTCGGTGTTGTGGAAATTCCTTCGGTGCTGTTCAGCTTATAGCCATAGACGGTCCCTTGAGAACCCTTCGAACACTGAGTCGCTCCTTCTACATACTCACCAACCCATAAAACCCCGTCATAGAAAGTCGCATAGGAAGCTTTATGGCTCAAATCGTATTTCTGCATCTGGAGTTTGGCGTAATCGCTGGAGCCGGATATCGTGGTCAGCGGAATCCGGTATACATCGGTTCCCGATGCGACCCACAGATAACTGCCGCTGATCGCGAGCCCGCCTACATGACCCGTATGTTTAGTGCCATCCTCATGATACAAATAATAGGTCCGGACTCTTGTGTCCGCTGAATCTTTCTCTGAAATCATCAAGCTGCTGGCATCTGCATTAATGCTGGAATAATAAGAAGAGATAATCCACTTTTTGCTGGACCAGATCGCCATTCCTTGAGGAACCCACTTCTTCTCGCTGATGAGGCCGGGAGTAAGAGGGCCCTGCGCAGCTACGCTGTAAAAACCAGGATATTCGGATTGATCAGCCGCATACACAGCCGCCGGAATGACAGCTGCCGCCGTGCTGAATAACAGAGTGGTGCTTAGCAGTACAGCTGCGGAAAGCTTCTTTATTGTTCTCAATATATAACATCTCCCTTCTTCTTCACTTCATATTAAAGCGTTTTCATGAAAAAATAAATAGAAAATCATAAAAATAATATTTAGATTATGTTAATACGGTAATAAAAGGGGTTAGTTTACATTTGTATAATAATTGATTACAATACAGCCGTTCTGCAACAAGATAAACCAAAATAAAATCAACATAAAAGGACAGCAGAACGCTGCCCTTTTACTGTTTTAAATCTTGCTCGGGTTCAAATAGAAGTAATTTTTGAGCCGGTGCTTGCCGTTTGGATAAGCTTGCGAGCCGGATTCAAAACTTACATACAGATTGGAGCCGTAGAAAGCAATTCCTTCCGCCATTGGAGGGAGAGTCAGGTCTTTGACCTTGGCTCCATCATAGCCTCTTTTATGAATGAGCAGTTTACTGCTGTTATTGCGGCCGCAGGATTGACTGTAAATAACCTGGTCTTTGGTCAAAGCCATTCCCTGAACCCGGTCAGGCGTTTTCCATTTATACGTCGGGGTGGTGGAAATTCCTTCGGAGCTGCTTAGCTTATAGCCGTAAACAGTTCCTTTAGAGCCTTTCGAACACTGGGTAGAACCCTCCGTGTACTCGCCGACCCACAGAACGCCGT
Source organism: Paenibacillus lutrae (assembly GCF_009757775.1). Lineage (GTDB taxonomy): Bacteria > Bacillota > Bacilli > Paenibacillales > NBRC-103111 > Paenibacillus_F > Paenibacillus_F lutrae. The sequence continues at coordinate 485,871 of NZ_RHLK01000003.1, read as the reverse complement.
CACGGAAAGTGGCATAGGATGCTTTATGTTTTAAATCGTATTTTTTCATCTTCAGTTTGGCATAGTCTTTGGACCCGGAAATTGTAGAAAGCGGAATCCGGTACACATCGGTCCCTGAAGCGACCCACAAATATTTGCCGCTGATTGCAAGGCCTCCTACATGACCCATATGTTTGCTGCCGTCCTCATTGTACAAATAATAAGTCCGGACACGTTTGTCCTTCGAATCCTTCTCCGTAATCATCAGACTGCTGGCATCGGCTTTGGAGCTTGAATAATAAGAAGAGATAATCCACTTTTTGCTGGACCAGACAGCCATGCCCTGAGGCACCCATTTCTTGTCACTGACCAGCCCGGGAGTAACCGGTCCCTGTTTGGCTACATTGTAGAATTTGGGATAGTCCGATTTGTCTGCCGCATAGGCTGCCGTTGGTGTGATGACCGCAGCTGCGCTGCTGAATAACAAGGTTGTACTTAAGAGAGCAGCTGCCGAATTTTTTCTCCACATCTTAATCACTAAATCCTCTCCTTTCACACCTATTTAAAGTTTTTAGCTAAAAACTAAACAAAAAATCCGTAACAGACCTTTAATAGCATATATTTTTCTAATTAAAGTAACTAATTTACGAATATATAGCGAAATAATAATGGGCAAATTCACATTCAGTTAAATGTAAGACTGGCAAACCATATATATCCAAATCCAATGCAATCATGATAAGATGTGAAGAAAATCGACGTTGTGAGGTCAAGTGAGAGGCTTTATTTTGAAAAAAGTTCCAATCATCGTTTATAATGAAGAGATCAACAGATATATGGCGACCGCGGCATTGTAGGCCGGTCTAACGGACAAGCATGGAAGAAGAGCAGCGTTTGTAAATGGGGTACTTCATACACATAAAGAGGGAATAACGATGTTAATTAAAGATGATAGAGACAGTCTGGAAAATCTTAAATTGTTCGTGGAAGATTGGGCAGGCCCCGTACTGCCGGAGTATGGGCTGAAAGAGGAGGAAGTACCCGCTTATTTTCCCAAACCGCTAAGAGACCTTTATCTTTTCGCGGGCAATTGGCCGGTGAATTCCCGCAGCAGCCGGAAGAAAAGCCCCGCCAACGGGCAGCCGGCTATTTTTCAAATTCAGGATATCCTGATGAGCGTAGAGAATACGATCCGGTCGCAGGGCCGGATTTCATTTATTACGGAGAATCAAGGGAATTGGACTTGTGAAGTGGAAGAGGGAAACGATGAATCGCCGGTGTACTGCAACGCGGCTGCACTCTGGGACGATACGGTAAAGGGGCATGAAAGGGTGTGCAATTCGCTGCAGCATTTCCTGGTTACTTTCTGTTTGCAGGAGCTGATGTTCAGCAGCAGGTTTGTAGGGGCTATTCAGGCCGATCTGAAGCAGGAGCTTTTCCGGGAACAATTGGAGCCGATTTGGCTGGACGGGTACTATGTCTTCAAAGAACCGACACACTCTTTTTATCTGTGTGCGAATAAGCTTCTCATTATGGATTATGCAGGCTTGTGGTATGCGTCTAACGATGAAAGTGCGCTGTCCCTGATCAATAATCGGGGCTTGGTTCATTCGCTTTAATCTCTTTTGGAGTCCGAGAAATTTGCAAAGGCGGAATTACATAGATGAACCACCATGTTAGCCGCAGAAGAAGGTCATGGATCGCAGTGGGATGTGCCTGCACATTTGTGGCTGCGTCGGCTGCAGCCGGCTATCTGCTTAGCACGGATAAGAACAACGATTATCTGAGCGTACTTATGTTTCTGATGTTAACCTCCGGATTTCTGACGGCTGGCAATGCCGCTGTGCTGGTGGTTCGCAGGAGGCGAAAGCATGACTGAAGTGCAGCTATAGGAGGGATTCTACTTTGATTGATCCGGATAATATTTATCGCATAACGGATGTAAGCGGGTTTACACCTCAGATCGGCCGCTTGCTCTCGATGATGAATTATGCCAGACATACTACGATTCAGGCCGTGGAAGGACTTAGCACTCAGGAACTGGACTTTCTTGTAGAGGCGCAGAGCAATTCAATCGGTGCCCTGCTGCTGCATTTTGCCGCTGTTGAATATGCTTATCAGCTCCAGACTTTTGAAGGAAGAGACCTGACGGAGGAAGAGTTGTCCGAATGGGGACCCGCTCTGAATTTAGGCGAAGAAGGACGGAAGCATATCAGAGGCCATGATCTGGCCTACTACCTTGCCCGGATGGATCAGGTCCGCCTCAGAACCTATCAGCTGTTTCAAACCGTAGGCGACGATTGGCTTGGTAAAGAGGAGCAAGATTTCTGGTATCATAAGCCTGCCAATTATTATTTCATGTGGTTTCATGTATTTGAGGATGAGATCAACCACCGGGGCCAGATCAGGCTTATTCGAAAAAGAATCGGCCGAATGGAATTGGAGACTAAATGATCATTTGGATTAACGGCGCCTTCGGGTCCGGTAAAACTCAAACCGCTTTTGAATTACATAGAAGAATTCCGCATTCCTATGTGTATGACCCCGAGAATGCGGGCTATTTTATCCGGGACAATGTGCCTGAAGAAATAAGTGAAAGCGATTTTCAAGACTACCCCGTTTGGCGTGAAATGAATTACACGATGCTGAACTATTTAAATACCCGTTACGATGGCATCCTTATTGTACCGATGACGATACCGAATGCCCAATATTTTAGCGAGATTATAGGAAGGCTTCGGCATGAGGGCGTGGAAGTTCATCATTTTACATTGTGTGCGTCCAAAGAGGTTTTGCTCAAAAGACTGAGAAGCCGCGGAGAAGGAAGCCGTTCCTGGGCGGCCCGTCAAATCGACCGGTGCATTACAGGGTTCTCTAATGAGGTTTTCCGTCCGTATATCGAGACGGACAAGATGTCAGTGGAGGATCAGGCTGTATGTATCGCTTCACAGCTAGGTATACCGTTAGCCCCCGATACGCGGGGAAAAACAAGGAAGCTGTACGACCGCATTCGCATGCAGCTGAGGCACATACGCTTCTAGAAGATGTTCTTGTGACGCATGAGTAGGTTCAATCTTCGAGATTTATAGCCGATATTGGAAGAAGCGGGTTGTCCAAAAGCGCCTGGTCAGCATACGAAGTTGCATACAAAATGGTTTAGCTTGGTCGAAACCAGCCTCATATGGGTAACTCTTATTAAGGCAAAACCAATTTGGAGTAAAGCTGTACAAGATTGATTTCTATGCGGAAATGGAAGAAACTAACGTCTTATCGACGAATTTACAGGAGATGACATGAACAGAATTTTAATGATCAGTGATATCCATGGCTGTTTGGAACCATTCAATGATTTGCTGAAAAAAGTTGAATACGACCCGTCAGAGGATCACTTGATTCTGCTGGGGGATTATGTGGACCGGGGGCCTCAAAGCAAAGAGACCGTAGAGCGGGTGATGGAACTCGCTCAGAATCACGGCGCGGTTGCTCTTAGAGGCAATCATGACCAGCGGTTGGTAGATTTAGTCCGCGGGGATAGCTTTGAAGTGCAGGCCAAGTTCTTGGAGCATGGCGGGCAGCAGACGATTCACAGCTACTTCGACTTAGCCGGTGATCTGGTCGATGAGGAAGTGATAGGCGAAGCGAAGATGCATATCAATTACTGGTATTCGAGCCAGATAGAATTCCTCAGCAGTCTTCCTCTCTACCACGAAGATGAGCATCATATCTATGTGCATGCCGGGCTGAATCCGGTCTTTACTAATTATAGAGATCAACCCGAGCGTGATTTTATGTATATCAAAAAAGAATTTTTCCAATTCGAAACGGTTGTAGACAAGCCCGTTATTTTCGGTCATACGAGAACTGCGGAACTTCATAATAGTGCGGACGTTTGGTTTGGCGGGGATAAAATCGGAATTGACGGCGGTTGTGCCTACGGGATGCAGCTTAACTGTCTGATTTATGAGGATGGAGTCTACCGGGCGGAACGGGTTACCAATGTGCCGGTCAGAAAGAGGAGATAGAAGCGGCGATGGAAACCCGTTATAAGCCGTGTCCATTCGGGTGTGGTTGAATGATTCCAGCTCCATCGAAGATCTCAGCTTTTGTAAACTGAATTAATTGGTGTAAATAAGATATCCCACACATTTGGGCTTCGATGAGCTTATCGAGATAAGACCTCACATTCTCAGCCACATTCATGACCCCCTGCAGATCCGTATGTTCTACCGCAGCGATGGATTGTTTGAAATTCACGGTATCTTCTGAATACACGGAGTTTTGAAACATTTGAATCAACCTGATTTTTAGCAAATGAGATCCACTGAATCGACGATAACGGTTGTCAGGGTCCCGATCCGCCGTTACATATCCTGCTTGCTCCCAGTAACGGATTGCCGATTTGGGAACCTGCGTCAGTTCAGATACTTCGTTGATGGAGAACGGCTCCTCTGTATACGGAGATTTACCTTCGTTAGCGTATAGTTGAATGTCCTGGATTAACCTCTCTAATTTCACTTTTTCCCCGTACAAGGCAACTTCTTTTTCCCTGATGGTCCACATTGCAACTTGCGGTTTGTCCTGACGGAGACAACGCAGCACCTCGGCCGTCACTTCCATACCGAATGCCGGGGCCATGGCTTGGATACACGACAGATAGGCTTCGTGCTGGTCCGTATAGATACGGTAGCCATTTGTTAATCGCTCAGCTGGTGGTATTAGGCCTTTAGCCTCGTAATTCCTTATAGTACTGGCGCTAATCTTGAATTTCGCCGCCATTTTTTGGGGGTGCGTCGTCAACTCGTCATCTCTCCTCATTACAATAGATCAAGATTAAACCTGCTTCTAAGGTTTTCTATAAAAATTGTTGGTATTCCTTCTCCTTTTTTGCTCAACCTTCCAATTGGCTTGCAAGTTGTACAATGGAATTGAAATGAGGAGAAGGAGGCGTTGTTTGTGAAGAAAGAATTCCTGATTTTCCAGCCAGACATGGCGATCGAAGAAATTCGTGAGGTGGCCAACAGGTATATCGAGTCCGAGTGGAGGTCCATATACGAATCCATGCATGAACAATTGACGGCTGCTTTTGTTGAAATCGAAGATGCGGCCTATGGTCTTTATTTGGATCAGCTTATACCGCCCATATTCGAACAGTTGGAAGATGCGGGTTTCAGCGCTATGGAGAACCTCGAAGAGGATGATTTCGTTATCGCCAAGCGGTTGATTTTCCGAAACTCCCTTGAAAAATGGGGTGCGGAACACAACAGATCGAGAATATTTTGGAACGTTATCCATGACAAGCAAGGCAACCCAATCGGCACCATACTCACGGAAATTCCCCACTCCCATCTGAAATTCGACATCCCTTCGGCTCCGGTCATTTACTCGCTGCGGGAGAGTCTCAAAGAGCGGATCGTGCAAGAAATTCGGCTAATTAAGGAATCCGGCTGAGTTCATTAGAATTGAAATGTATAACTCTAACGGATGGAATGGATAGGTCCAAACCTGACGGAAAGGTTTGAATCGTTTAACTGGCCCCGATCGTGGATGATGGGGTCAGTTTTATTCTGCAGAGCTGGCTAAAATCGCAAGTTATGCAGGCACGCATATGTAAAAAAAATCCTCCAAGGCTTCAAATTCAAAACCGCAGAGTAAAAGTAAAAATGTTACCATATCAGGAAAATTATGATATACTGCAGCGGGTTTGCTCCGAGGGGAGGTGAAAATTCCTATGCGAACAGGCCTCAAAGGCCCTAAAAGACTGCGCATGGTAACCGCTAGCTTGAAACTCTCGCGAAGCAAGACTTCGATCTCGCAGTGAACAGCTCGAAAGCGTCTGAGTCCGCGGCGAAGTCGATGAAGAAGCTGATGGTTACGGAACAATAAGATGTGTATTCTCTCCTATAAGAACACATCAGCTTAGCAAAGCCTCCCGGGGACGCCTGGGAGGCTTTATCTTTATTCCAAATAGAAACGAAACCTACAAGGGCAAACTTGTAAAAGTTACCCGATTTTAGTATAAACGAGGATAAAGGAATATCTTTGTTTGAATAAAGCAGGAGGATTTATGAAAAAAATTGTCCTCTATGGATTAAGTTGTGTCATTGTATTCATAGTCGTATTTACTATTCACCAAAGTTTCTCGTATAAGATTAGAAACGACCTGAAAGAAATTGAAACGGCTATTGAAGTCTGGAGCAGCAGGGGAGAGGAAGTAATAACAGATTACACTCATAAGAAATCCAAAGATGTGGATGACACCAAGCTTGTTTATCTTTTTGTCGGGGATACGGATTATCAGGCTGACGCCATTTTAACTAAAGGTTGGAATGGTAAATATAAAATCGAATCTACCGGGCAAGGCTCTAATCTGTTTCGCTATAAAACGATGAAGACGGATAAAGGCAGTTATGTATGGATCATGGGAAAAAATTACGATTTGAAAATAGATAGAATAAAAACGTTTTTTAAGAATGAAACTTGTGAGATGCGTATACCAAAGGAAGAATTCTTTATTGAAGTTTGCCGTCTTAAGAAAACCGATGTAGGAGTTTACGCCTATCCTTATAAAATTAAAGTGCTGAATGATCAGGGAAGCGATATTTTACAGGATCTATATGTAAACTATCATTAACGAGATAGGAGAGTTTGCATGAATGCCGTCTACGCCCGTCTTATTTTACCTCACCCGACTGGAAATTTGAAAGAAGAGATTTACCAGTTCTTACTGCACAATCACCCTGCCACAGCTGAGCATTGTATGGAAGTGGGAGAGGAAGCTGGACGAATCGCCAAACAGTACGGGGCTAATGTTGAAGCAGCCCAAGCTGCCGGTTATCTGCATGACATCAGTGCAGTCTTTCCGAATCCGGAGAGAATCCGTGTGGCAGTTGAGCTGGGAATCGAAGTACTGCCCGAAGAAGAAGTATTTCCTATGATCATTCATCAGAAAATTTCCAAAGCCATGGCGAGAGATTTATTTCACATCCAGGATGACGAAATTTTGGATGCCGTAGGCTGCCATACGACACTGCGTGAGCATGCGACTCGGCTGGATAAAGTGTTGTTTGTCGCGGACAAGATCCGCTGGGATCAATCGGGAACCCCTCCCTATCTGGAACAAGTTAAGGCCAAGCTGGAACATTCACTGGATGCCGCAGCATTTGAATATATCCATTATCTATGGCAGCGTAAAGAAACGCTAAAGGTGATTCATCCATGGCTGGAACAAGCGTACTACGACCTGGAACAAGGAATATAGGGGAGGCAGCACCATGTTTACTAACAAAATTAATGACCATCTGGAGCTTAGATTGCTCGAGCCTAGATATGCCGAAGAATTATTCCACCTCATAGACCGCAACCGCGGGTATTTAAAAGAATGGCTCCCGTGGGTAGATGGAACAATGAAGGTGGAAGATTCACAGGCCTTCATCAGCGCCTCTCTCCAGACTTTTGCGAATAACGGGGCAGTGCAGCTAGGAATCTTTTATAGAAACAAACTGGCAGGCTGTATAGGCCTGCACGGTATAGACAGGTCCAACAAAAGTACTTCAATAGGCTACTGGCTTGGAGCCGAATTTCAAGGGCATGGGATAATGACGGACTCGTGCAGAGCCCTGGTGGATTATGTCTTTGCCGAGTGCGGGCTTAATCGGATCGAGATCCGGGCTTCGGAATTCAATGCCAAAAGCAGGGCGATCCCCGAGCGGCTTCATTTTGTGCAAGAAGGATGCGTAAGACAGTCGGAGTGGCTGTATGACCGCTACGTCGACCATGTCATTTACGGCCTGTTAAAAGAAGAATGGGCACAAATTCCGATAATCAGGGAAGGGTCAGATGAATCTTTACCATTATAGCAGCGAGCCGATACGCGATCTGATCGACAAGCTGGCCGATCTGAACATTGAAATCAGGCTGACGCCTAACCTGCATCCGCTGAAAGAAGCGATTCTAAATTCAACTCTCGATGATTTTGGGATGCATCGCTTCCATCTGGCCAGACCGCTTCATAGGAAGACCAATTAGCTGATGGCAGGGGAAATGTAACCAGGAGAAAAGAGAAGGGACGCGTCTATATTTATGAGCAGTCATACCAACTATGCCGATTGGAACGGCGAACGAGTCAAACTTACTTGGACTGCCTCCATGCAGCTTCCGGACCATGCACAAGTAACGAGCGTTCACGGGGTCTGTTTTCATAACGATAAAATTTTGCTGGTGCATGTGCACAACCGGGGCTTCAATCTTCCCGGAGGTCACGTAGAGGGAAGTGAAACACCGGAAGAGGCTTTTCACCGGGAAGCCATGGAAGAAGGATGTGTCCGGGGGCGGATCGGACTGATCGGCTGCATTGAGGTAAGTCATGAGGAGAATGAACACTTTAATCCAGACGGGAAATATCCGATGATCGGTTACCAGCTGTTTTACCGCATGGAAATTACCGAATGCCTGCCGTTCACTAGAGCGTACGAATGTTTATCCCGTATCTGGGTGGAGCCGGAGGAGATTCCTTACGTGATTGAAGACCATGCGCTTATTCCGATCCTTGTACAAGAAGCTTGCAGAGACCGGTCAAGCGGACAGCTCCTTTAGAAGAGTCTGGGCAATGAAGACCGCCTTATCAGCGGTCTTTTTCCCGTAACGGACGGTAATAAGGATAGTCCATTTTGTCTTGTACTTGAAGCGCGAATTCGGGGCTGGTCAACGTCTCTACAAGAAACAAGCCCAAATCAATCGACGTGGACACTCCACCTCCGGTGAAAATACCCCCGTCCCTCACGACCCTCTCTTGTACGACTTCTCTGCAGTAGGGAGCCAGGAGTTCGTAGGCGGACCGGTTAGTCGTTGCCCTTCTGCCTGTCAGGAAACCCGCTGCGCCCAGAAGAAGAGCTCCTGTACAGACGGATACTTTGTATCGGGCGGAATGCGCCGTCCGGATCCAGGAGACGAATTCGGGATCATGCCTGAGCTGGCGGGTGGACATTCCTCCGGGTATGAAGATCAGATCATATCCGGCAAGGTCCGGGCGGACATGCTTGATTCGGAGCGACAGCCCCCGGTCGTCCGTAATTTCCTCTTGAATGGAGCAGAAATCCCAGCTGACCTTTTCTTTTGCCTGCAAAATGCCCATCCATGTGACGGCTTCGGTGAAGCCGATCAAATCGAGTGACGTCATTCCTTCAAATGCGATAAATGCCATTTTCATCCTTGAGCACCACCTTCTAATGATCTGTTCACGACAAAAAGTACCGGATCACAAGGATCGGTACTTTGCCCAGGCGTACGGCGGTTATCCGAGTGTGCTTCCTCATGGTTCTCCATGCTACGCCAGTCGCACATCGTTTGATTTTCAATTATTTTACAAGAAGCATAATGAAAGTTCAAGCAGGTTTTAAATTGGTATAAGTACAGGCACCGTTTTATAATTAGGAACAAATGAGCTTTTAGCAGATTGGACATGAAACGATGATTACGTATAACATTTGCTTTATAAGGCAGGGAGACCGGATTCTGCTTCTGAACAGGGAAAAGCCAAGCTGGATGGGCTGCTGGAACGGGATAGGCGGCAAACTGGAAGAAGGTGAAACGCCCAGAGAGTCCATGGAGAGGGAAATTCTTGAAGAAACCGGTATTACGGATTACAGGCTTCACTATAAGGGTCTTGTGACTTGGCCCCTAAACGGAGCGGAGATAGGCGGGATGTATTTGTATGCGGCTGAGGTAGCGGAGGATTTCGTATTTGCCGGGCCTGTGAAGACCGAAGAAGGGATTCTTGACTGGAAAAAGATAGACTGGATCCTGCATCCCCAGAATAAAGGAATCTCCTCCAATATTCCGGTTTTCTTCCCTTATCTGCTGCATGAAGAGGGCTGCTACGACCATTTTTGCGATTACCGGGAAGGCAAGCTGGTCAAGCACCAATCCGTCCTGCTGGAAATAGCGGACGATAGTGTGGAAATGACCGAGTTCTATTTAAGGAATAAAGGGGCTGCATCATTTCCAAATCCATCCTGATCCTTTATACTCTTGTTTAAGACATCCGTTTATCATTTCAAAAGACGGTTTACTATGAGGTGGACGATGAAAAAAGTATTATTGCTAGGAGATTCAATCCGGCTCGGGTATCAGCCTCTCGTTAAGGAGAGACTAAGAGGGGAAGCGGAAGTTATAGGACCCGAGGAGAACTGCCGTTTTGCCAAACACACCCTTTGGGGTGTGAATCTCTGGCTGAAAGAGCTTGGCACCCCGGATGTTATTCATTGGAATAACGGGCTTTGGGATCTGCATCATGAAGCTCCTATGGTTGAAGCGCTGACGGCGCTGGACGAATACATAGAAACGCTTAGACGGATTATTAACGAGCTGCATCGTACAGGCGCTCCGATTATTTTTGCGACGACGACTCCTGTAACTCCTGATTACGTAGGGAGAAGCAATGCCGAAATCGACCTGTATAACACGGCGGCCGTTCAACTGATGAACAGGCACGGAATTGAAGTGAATGATCTGAACGCTCTCATTAAACAGAATCTCAGCGATTATCTGTGTGAAGATAATCTGCACATGAATGAACAGGGGAGCGCGGCATGCGCGGGGCAGGTTGCCTCCGTCATCCGACAATATTTGTAACCGGGATTGTTTGCTCGCGACAAGGAGAATAGAAATGGCTAGAAAGAAAAAAAAGTTCCTGATACGTTTTACACCGCCGCAAATACTCGCCTTGGGAATTCTGACGATTATCTTAATCGGATCGGTCCTGCTGTCTCTGCCGGCTGCTACCGTCTCAGGCCGGCCGCTGGCCTTCCTTAATGCTTTTTTTACCGCCACTTCGGCGGCTACGGTTACGGGGCTCACGGTCGTTAATACCGGAGCGGAGTTCTCTCTGTTCGGTCAACTGGTCATTCTGGCGCTCGTGCAAGTCGGCGGCCTGGGTTTTATGACGATGGCTACATTAATTGCACTGGTTCTGAGAAAAAAGATCTCTTTGAGAGAACGCCTTCTCTTGCAGGAAGCGATGAATCAAAGCTCTGTGGAAGGCATTGTACGGTTAATCCGCAAAGTACTGACCTACGCGCTGATCATTGAGCTCACAGGTGCTGTTTTGTTCGCCATTCGCTGGTCGTTCGATATGCCGCTGGGCAAAGCCATTTACTTTGGGGTGTTCCACAGTATTTCAATTTTTAATAATGCGGGGTTTGATTTATTTGGCAGTATCCCGGATTCCAAGGGAAGCCTGATGGAATATGTACATGACCCTTTTATTAACCTCGTTGCAATTGCGCTTATCGTACTGGGGGGGATAGGCTTTATCGTGATGGTGGATCTTCTGGATTACAAGGAGACACGCCGGCTTTCCCTGCATTCCAAAGTCGTTCTTTCCGCCACCGGACTGCTCATTCTGTTAGGGTCGATCGTTATTTTTATTTTTGAATTTACGAATCCGAATACGCTGCAGCCGCTGAGTTTTACGAGTAAGCTGTATGCCTCCTTTTTTCAATCGGCCACGACCCGTTCTGCCGGTGTAAATACGATTGATATCGAATCGATGCGGCAGGCTACCCAGTTTTTTATTATTATCCTGATGTTCATCGGAGCAGCTCCCGGTTCCGCGGGAGGCGGAATCAAAATCACGACATTTGCCATTCTCGTCGGAGCTGTGTACGCCATGAGCCGCGGCAGAGAAGAAATTGTCTTCTTCCGTAAAAGACTGGCCAAGGACAGGCTGTACAAGGCAACGACTTTGACTCTCCTCGCCTTGTTCCTGATCATTATCGGCACGATGGCGCTGTCTGTATTGGAGAGGGCTCCGTTTCTTATCATTATGTTCGAGATTACCTCGGCATTCGGTACGGCGGGCATGTCCCTAGGGTTGACATCTGAACTGTCCGTTCCCGGCAAAATGCTAATGGCGGTCCTGATGTTTATCGGCCGGCTGGGTCCGCTGACTCTGGCGTATGCCCTTACTCCTAAGGGAGGCAAGGAGCTGTACCGCTACCCCGAAGGTAAAATCACAATCGGATAAAAGAAGGCTCGGATGGAGTAGCCCTTATCATCTGCGGATACCCTAAGATGGCGTTCACTTGAGCATCACCTTGGAGGGAGGAATCAAGATGTCGGGCCAACCGAGTAACCGGGAGACGAATAAATTACCCGGCGGCGATCATCGTCAGCAGGGAATTTATGAAGATGTAAGTCCGCATGAGCGGACCGGTCTGAGGGCGGATGACTCCGTTCCGGTCTCAGAAGATTCGGATACGGACGTCACGGGAGCGATCCAGGAGCAAGACAGACAGAACGTCTGGGGTTAACTGTATATTCCCAAGAGGTGCCCGTGCCGGATAACCCCCCAGGATTGGTTTGTCCGGTCAGCTTGAGTGGTTCATAAATAGCGCGCGTCTGCGGTCGGGCGCGTGCTTTTTATAAATGCGATGCCCATCTCGCTCAGCTGATTTTCTGAAATCGTTGTTCATAAATTGACGTAGGATCTGGTTGAGTCTTCATGTTTCGTGGTTACAAAAGTAGGCAACGGTTGTTAAGTTTACATAGGAGGAGTTTAAAACTTTATGGCATCTGAAAAAACGGGCGAGAAAACAAACTGGATCGAATTGATCAAGAAAGGGAACGTATCCTCCGGCACGGCCGCAGTCGGGAATGCAGCTATCGCTGTCGCCAAAGGCGTTGCATCCGTTATGACGGGAAGCGGGGCTATGTATGCCTCGATGATGCACTCCATTGCCGATGCGGTCAATCAGGCATTTGTTTTTGTAGGAAGCGTGCTCGCTGAGAAGAAGCCGACACGCAGGTTTCCGACGGGATACGGACGCGTCATTAATATTTTCTGCATGATCGCGGTCATGGTCGTAACGTTCATGGCTTACGAAACGATTCGTGAAGGCATTCATCTTCTGCAGCACCCCTCTGAATCCAAAGGCTTTTGGATTAATCTGACTGTTCTTCTTTTTTCCATCATCGTAGACGGATTAATTCTTTTCAAAGCCATGAAAGAAGTGAACAAAGAAGCGCGTGTGGAAGCCAAAGGATTTGCGGGCACAGTCGGCAGCTCTTTCCGTAATGTTAAACGGGCAGCGCCTCCAACCCGACTTGTTTTTTACGAAGATCTCGTAGCCACCAGCGGCGCATTGCTGGCACTTGTTGCGGTCGTTGTAACAACCCTGACGAATTTTGCGGCGATTGACGGGATTTCCAGTATTCTGATCGGGATTCTGATGGTTATCGTAGCGTTCCGCGTCGGATATGATAACATGGTCGGTTTGATCGGTGTATCGGCACCTCCCGATGTGGAGAACAAGGTTGCGGCCATTATATTCTCCGATTCGAATGTGACAGATATTTATACGATGCGCGTCGTACAGGAAGGGCGCTATTATCATGTGGATGGTCTTATTGAACTGAAGCCGGGGATGACACTCGCCGATGCGGACGACGTTAAGCTAAGAATCCGTGAGAAGCTGCTGGGAGATCCGGATATTGCAGACGTTACACTCGGTATTCTGGAAGACAACGGAGTGAAGGATTGGGTGCCGAATCCCGCCGAATAATTCTCTTTCATCCAGCCCTAAATTATTTTAATGAACCGGATACAATCCCAACTTCAAAGAGGTTGGGATTTTTTTATGCCGCTGAGCCGCTCGATTATTCCTATGGTCTTTCAGTTCGTCACCTTCTGTGGGTGATTCACTCTCCGGAGTATAGACGCATACCCTGATAAGGATTCTAGTCTATTGGTTAAAGGAGTCTGCCCGCCGTGAAACCGAGTTACATGCTCGCCGTTCTTATCTTGTTTATTCTGCTGGTCGCCATTCTCTTAGGGTTTTTATAACGAAATATGAACAAACGGCTGCTCTCCGGAGACAGCCGTTTTTGTTACAGGTTATTTTTCAAAGGATTCTTGCGAAGAGGAGTCAGGACTAGCCGTTCACATTCTTTCCCATGCTTTTCCTTTCATACCTGCTTGCGGCCCGGACATGCTAAGAATTCAATTAAAGCCGGGAGGAGAGGGGATATCGTGGTCGAAGGGGTTGGGGATATTATGCTGCGCTCTCTGGGGGCGATCTTCATGCTGTTCGTGGTCACCCGGGTGCTCGGCAAAAAACAAATTTCCCAATTAAGCTTATTTGAATACGTAACGGGTATTACGCTGGGTGAGCTTGCCGGATTCTTGTCGACGGATATCGAGGCTCATTATCTGCATGGTGTAGCTGCCCTCAGTTTATGGTTCTTCATCCCGCTGACACTCGAATATACCACTTTGAAAAGCAAGCGGCTGCGTCATTTATTTGAAGGAAAAGGCAGGGTCATGATCCGGCAGGGCAAAATTCTGGAAGATAATTTAAGGAGAGAACGTTATACGGCGGATGAATTATTGGAACAGCTCCGGGCCAAAAGTGTATTTAAAGTCGCTGATGTTGAATTTGCCATGCTTGAAGCAAGCGGTGAGCTGAGTGTTCTGCTTAAGAAAGATAAGCAGCCGCTGACTGTCGAGGATGTGGGAATTATCAGCGGCCCGGACAGCCTGCCTCATACGGTTATTATGGATGGACAAATAAATGATGAAGAACTGGCGGCATCTTCCCTTTCAAGGGAATGGCTGCACAAGGAATTGGTCAAGCTAAACGCAACCGTAGACAATGTTTTTCTTGCCCAGGTAGGAGACAGCAACAAGCTGTATGTGGATTTCTACGACGACGGGAAAGGCCACAAGAAAGAGAAGCCGCAGGCTGAGCTGCTTGCCACCTTGCGCAAATGCACAGCCGATATGGATTCTCTGGCGCGTTCGAGCGGAACAATCGAAGCCCGGGTGAATTATGAAGAGACTGCGGCGGCGCTCCGGGAGGCTGTGCAGAAGCTGTCTGGCAAAGCTTATAAATAACCGCACAAGATAAAGGGGGTAATGCTGATGGCGAGTAACAAGAAGACAACGACACTTTCCCAGCAGAAATACCAGGAGTTAGCTAAGAAAAATGAACCCAAAAGACCCGTGGTCGCCAATTGTATCCGTGCTTTTATCGTCGGGGGATTCATTTGCATAATCGGGCAGGGCTTGATGATGTTCTTTGAGAAAGTGTTCGGCTTCACGAAGGAAACGGCGTCTAATCCGACAGTAGCTGTTCTTATCCTTATCTCCGTCATTCTGACCTCGATGGGCGTCTATGATAAGATCGCCCAGTGGTCGGGAGCCGGAACGGCCGTACCGGTCACGGGATTCGCCAATTCAATGTGCTCGGCGGCAATTGAGCACCGCAGTGAAGGCCTAGTGCTGGGAACCGCGAGCAATATGTTCAAGCTGGCCGGCTCCGTAATCGTATTCGGCGTCGTGACCGCTTTTCTCGTCGGTATCTTTACACTGATATTCGGAGGAGGAGCACATTGATTAGTCACAAAGGACAAACGTGGGAATTTCATAATCCCCCGGTGCTGATCTCGGCGGCAACCGTAGTCGGGCCCGATGAAGGACAAGGCCCCCTCGCTAATGATTTTGACTTGATTCATCAAGACAACACGCTTAAGCAGAAAAGCTGGGAGAAAGCCGAGAAAGCGTTAATGGAAGACGCGGCTGATCTCGCCATTAAGAAATCGGGAATGCAGAAGGACAACATCAACTTTTTCGTGGGCGGAGACTTGATGAATCAGATCATCTCCAGCAGCTTCGCGGCCAGAACCTTATCCATCCCTTACCTGGGCGTGTTCGGCGCCTGCTCTACATCCATGGAGAGCCTGGCGATCTCCTCTCTCATGGTAGGCACGGGAGCTGCCAAATACGTGCTTAGCGGCACCTGCAGCCATAACTGTACGGTAGAAAAGCAGTTTCGCTATCCGACGGAATACGGCTCGCAGAAACCCCCTACCGCTCAATATACCGTGACAGGTGCCGGCGCTTCTGTAGTAGCGGCGAAGGGGGAAGGCCCTGTGGTGACCTCCGCTACAATCGGCAAAGTCATTGACATGGGAATCACGGATCCTTTCAATATGGGAGCCGCCATGGCACCCGCTGCAGCCGATACGATCGTGGCTCATTTTCGCGATATGAAGCGCTCGCCGGACTATTACGATCTGATTGTAACCGGTGACCTTGCTTCGGTCGGATTCAAGATCGTCAATGAGCTGCTGAAGGAGCAGGGAATGCCGATTCCCAGCCGGTTGTTCAATGACTGCGGCCTGATGATCTACGATATAGAGAAGCAGGGTGTCCAAGCCGGAGGCAGCGGCTGCGGCTGTTCGGCCGTCGTTACATACGGGCACCTTCTCAAGCGGATTGAAAAGGGCGAAATCCGGCGTCTGCTCGTCGTCGCCACCGGGGCTCTGTTGTCCCCGCTGTCCTACCAGCAGGGCGAATCTATTCCTTGCATCGCCCATGCGGTAGCCATTGAAAGACAGGAGGGAGCTTAATCATGCAGTTTCTATGGGCATTTCTTATCGGAGGAGCGATCTGTGTCATCGGCCAGCTGATGATGGACCTGGGCAAGCTTACACCGGCACATACGATGACTACGCTTGTAGTGGCCGGAGCTATTCTGGACGGATTCGGCTTATATGACCCGCTGGTCCGATTCGCCGGTGCAGGCGCAAGCGTTCCGATTACGAGCTTCGGGAATGCGCTCGTACATGGCGCGATCAAGGAGCTGCAGTCAAGCGGCTGGATCGGCGTCATTACCGGTATCTTCAAAGTAACAAGCGCCGGGATCTCATCCGCGATTATTTTCTCTTTCCTGGCGGCCCTGTTCGTCAGGCCCAAAGGATAATTCGGCAGATGGGGCCCCGCTTCCCGCTTGAATAAACGTCCTGGTTCGATTCCGGAACCAGGACTTTTTGCGTACCGGGAAAAATGCGAAGCCTGCGGATTTACAATATCCTACGAAGTGTGGGATTTTTTTAAAATATAGGGAGCATTATTGTACACGCTTTCGACTTTCCTGTAATATAAAAACTAGCACTCCACAACCTTTTACCCGAAGGAGGATTTACGAAGTATGGCTGCTGTGTCCCAACCCAGAATGAGTGAAATTTCGCAAATTAGATCCAATCTGGAATCATGTATATTAGGTAAAAGTGAAGAGGTTATGCTGCTGTTAACGGCGCTTCTTGCTGGAGGACATGTCCTGCTTGAGGACGTTCCCGGCACGGGAAAGACGGTACTCGTCAAGTCGTTGGCGCGTTCGATTCAAGGACAATTCCGGCGCATTCAGTGCAATCCCGATCTGCTGCCGACCGATATTACAGGTGTATCCATCTACCATCCGAAGAATGAGGCTTTCTTTTTTCGGCCGGGCCCGATTATGGCCAACATTCTGCTGGTCGATGAAATAAACCGGGCGACTACGAAGACCCAATCGGCTTTACTCGAAGCGATGGAGGAGCATCATGTTACGGTGGACGGGGAAATCTACCCGCTCCCGCGGCCTTTTATGCTGCTCGCTACGCAGAATCCGATAGATTTTGAAGGCACGTATCTGCTTCCGGAGGCCCAGCTGGACCGTTTTATGATCAAATTCAGCCTAGGCTATCCCGACAGCGCGACAGAACTGGAAATGATATCCTCGCAGAGCCGGGTGCATCCGGTAGAGCAGCTTCAGCAGGTGGTAAGCGTGGAACAAGTTCTTGCCATGCAGGATGAAGTGAGAAGTCTTTATCTCGATGATGCGATTGCCCGCTATCTGGTGGATATAACACGCGGTACGCGGGAGCATCCGGCTGTCCATCTCGGCGCGAGTCCCCGGGCGACGCTTGCGCTTGTTCAGGCGTCTAAAGCTTACGCATACTTGAACGGCCGGGATTATGTGCTCCCCGACGATGTGAAATACTTGGCCCCTTATGTGCTCGGGCACCGGTTGATTCTTACCTCGGAGGCCCGCATGGAAGGAGAGACACCCCGGTCCGTGTTCGAATCGGTAATGGCGCGCACGAAGGTGCCGGTCCGTCTGGAGAAGGCAAGATGAAGCGCTTTGCCCCTTCGGCCACCCAAAAGAGCAGACAGGCGACATTCATTCTGGGCTTTCTGCTGGTCTTGAGCTTCCTGTTCATATTATTCCAGGGGGGCAAGCTGGCCTCGATGCTTTTTGTCATCCTGAGCTTGTTGACGGTATACCTCGTTCTGGGCAAATGGAGCGGAATCCGGCAGGCGGAAGCCCATAGAGAAATCATAACGGCAGACGATACTGAGCGAATTCAGGCCGGACAGTCGATACAAATCAAGCTGCGCATCCACGTGCCCGGCGCCTGGCCGATTCCTTATTTGCTTGTCAAAGACGAAATGATCCGCGGCAATAAGGAGAAAATGGGGATGAAAGGTTCTGTAGTCCTCAATTGGATGCGCAAAGGGGAGTATGTCTATAAAACCCCTCCGCTCCGCCGCGGCCACTACAGCATGAAGAAAGCCGAATTCGCCACGGAGGATGTATTCGGCTTGTACGAACATACCGGAACGGTAGATCTCCCGTACAGTTTCGTCGTATTCCCGCAGACAATTGAGATCCGCAACTGGGCGCAGTTTTCCCATTCTCCCCGGGGATCGAGGCACCATTCCGTCAACGCCCGCATGCAGCGGGAAACGACTCAGATAAACGGAGTCCGCGAATACATTCACGGAGACCGTTTATCCCGTATTCACTGGAATGCGACCGCGAGAACGGGCAACTGGAGATCCAAGGAGTTCGAAAGAGAGACTTTGCCGAAGATGGTCATAATCATCGACCGTAACCGCGGCATTTACCGGACGCAGGCTGATTTTGAACTCGCCGTATCGGCAGCGGCCTCCCTGCTTCAGTTCGGCGCCCAGCGCAATATCGCTGTAGGCTTATTATCCTCGGGCAAGGACACTTATATGGCCCTCCCTAAGACAGGACCCCGTCAGGCCGAGATACTGATGGACCACCTTGTAGAGGTGGAGTCTGACGGCAGCCGTACCTTGCAGCAGGTCATTAACAATAGTAAAGAGCTGTTCTCTCCCGGTACGCTTGTGATCTTCGTGACGCCCCGCAGAGGGACAGATACGCTGGCTCTTCTGCACAGCGTAGAGAAGCAGCGCATGCTTGCTTGTCATCTGTGTGTAGAAAGCGTCAAAGATTCCTCGACTGATCACTGGGTGCGGGAAATCCACAAGCTGGGCTTTATGGGCTACGCAATCCAATCGTTAACGGATCTGCCTGCCGCTTTGGGGGGTGCAAAACCGTATGCATAGGCTCTGGAGAATCATCCGGCGGCTGGCCGGCACGGAGAGCACTCAGAAAATGATGTCCCTGCTGGTTCTGTTATTCTTATTTCAATTTGTCGGCTGGATCCGCCAGGAAGAGGGCATGTGGCTTCCCGAAACCGTCACCGCCGTTGTGTGGACCTTATTTGCCGTCTGTTTTACGTATTTTATCCCCAAGTTGTATTATCTTGTACGTGAACTTTTGCAAATTATTCTTGTACTTCTTGTTCATGCCGTTGTACTCGAGTATCAGTTCGTTCCCTTATCCCAGGTAGATTCCATGACCACATGGCTTCAAGCGAATGTATCGCAGCTTGTCCCGTATATATGGTTTGGTCTTGCTGCCTGGTGGGTTTTCCTGATGATGATGTGGGCAGTCCGGACAAAAATCGGCGTATCTTTTGTTGTTATTTTGTCTATATTGTTTTTCGCCGTCCGGGATTCGTTCAGTGTCTTGCTGCTCTGGCCCCAGGTGGCAACGATTATCTTCTGCGGTTTGTGCATGCTGATCGTGCGCCATTTTGCCAATCTGAAGAAAAAAGCGCCGGAGAGCTGGGAGAATCTGGCCGAATATCCCGGTCCGCTGATCGTTCCTGTCATTCTGATTATTGTCATAACGTTCTCCATGGGGGCGATCGTTCCTGCTATCGATCCCATATTGACCGACCCGTATACAGCCTGGAGGCAGTTTAAGGGGGATAAGGTTTCTTTCCTGCCAAGCAGCGACAATTCGGGGAGAACCGTTATCCCGGAAGCATCGGATCCGCTTCTCAAATCGTCCGGTTACAGCCGTAACGATGCTCAGCTTGGCGGCCAGTTCCAGTATGACTACTCGCCGGTTTTTAATGTGGAGACGAGTGCTAGAACGTATTACCGGGGCGAGACCCGCGCTTTGTATACCGGCTCAGGCTGGGAAGCAAGCAGCGGGGATAAGCGCGCCAGGTCTGTGACGGTCGGAACGGACGGCAAGCTGGCCGCCGACCCGGCAGTGGATACCTCCAAGCTCAAGACCAATAAAATTACGCAGACGATTACGATGCGCAATAACGATGTATATCCGGTTCTCTTCGGGGCTTTCCCGATGGCTCAGATCACTTTGCTTGAGTATACCGGCAAAGAAGGTGAAAATCCCAGCCAGCCTGTGCCCGATCAGCACAACAAGCTGCGCTGGTCCGGCCGTCAGAGCGAGCTCCGTTTTAACCCCAGAACGAATTACCCCCGTCAATATGAGCTGGTGTCGGAGACACCGATGCTTGATCTGGACGGGCTTAAGAAAGTAGATATGAACAAACTGGACAAATCACAGTGGCAAGAATATTTGCAGCTGCCGGATAAGCTGCCGGATCGGGTTGGCCAGTTAGCCCGGGATATTACGAAGAACGAAACGACCGCTTACGGTAAAGTCCGTGAACTGGAAATGTACCTTTCCAGTAAATATCCGTATACGAATACACCGGATGTATCCAAAGGGAAGAGCAGTGATTTCGTAGACCGCTTCCTGTTCGAAATCAAGGAAGGCTACTGTGATTATTACTCGACCTCTATGGTCGTTCTGACCCGTTCATTAGGGATTCCGGCCAGATGGGTGAAGGGTTATGCATCCGGCACTTCCAATGAAGCATCCACGTTGGGCTATATCCGGGGTGCCATGTCCGATCCCGATGCGGGGGGTACGTACAGTATCCGCAATTCGGATGCCCATTCCTGGATGGAGGTGTATTTCGAGGGTTACGGATGGCTTCCCTTCGAGCCGACTGCCGGATTCTCCCTGCCGCAGAGCTATTACACCGAGCCGGCCGCTTCTGCGGAGGCGCCAGAAGCGAATTTAGACACATCCGGAACATCGGATGCGGCGGGCTCCTGGTCCTGGTTGAAATACACGGCATACGGCCTCTGCGCTGCGGTGCTGTTAATCGCTATCGTTGTCACTCTGATCCGTGTGTTCACCGGCAAAAATATTTTGAGCCGATTTAACCGCGGCCCCCGAGCCGACAACTATGCACAGAATATCGTGCAGGAAGTGAACCGGCTGCTCCGGTACAGCAAGCGCAAAGGCTACGTGCGCTACGAACATGAAACGATCCGGGAGGCTGCTGCCCGTTGGAATGCTCAGAGCTACTGGCTTGCTCCGGAGCTGGCACCTGTACTTGACCTGTTCGAGAAAGCCAAATACAGCTGTGCATCCGTAACAGAGGAAGACCTGGAAAAAGTGCAGCAAAGCATCAAGACGCTGCGGGCGCAAATGAAATAATGCCAGACAGGCCTCCGGGCTATTGGAAGCCGTTTCCTTCTATGGAGGAAAGCGGCTTCCTCTTTTTTATGAGGAAGTTATTTCCATTCATCTTATGCCGGTGGAACCGTTTTCTGCCCGTTGCTGTATGGATGACTCCCTTATCAGGGAAAGCTACTGAAAGACCGCTTTGTATCAAATGCTCCTTCCCCTTCATGCTGGTTGCGGCAGCCTTTTTCTTTTTGCAAGGAATTGGACATGTATGGTATAGTTCCTATAGATTCGAAAGAGGTTGGGGTGACGATGTTTGTTTAAAAAACTGGTACCGAGGCAGTTCGCACAGACGATCTACGATATTAATTTGGAGGAACTGTGGCGGAACGGAATTCGCGGGATCATTACGGACCTCGACAATACACTCGTAGGAGCGAAAGTGGCAGACGCTACACCGGAGCTTATTAATTGGCTTGGTAACGTAAAGCAGCTCGGGTTTAAGGTGGTCATTGTTTCCAATAACCAGGAACTCCGTGTCTCCGCATTTGCACTCCCGCTATCCATTCCATTCATTCATGCCGCGCGCAAACCGACGAATAACGCCTTCCGTAAAGCTTTGGCACTGATGGACACTACGGCTGAACAGACCGTTGTAATCGGTGATCAGATGCTCACTGACGTACTTGGAGGAAATCGGCTCGGCTTATATACCATTCTTGTAGCGCCGATCGCCGTGAATGATGAAGGTTTCTTTACACGAATCAACCGGCGCATCGAGAAGCTGGCCAATAACTACATCTCGAAGAATAAATAAAGCTTTCCTTCACGGGAAAGCTTCACTTTGCTTGCGGGGGGAATTCAGGTTCTCCTGCCGTAAGCTCAAGGAGGACACATGAACGAGGAAGAGATGAACTATTGCGGAGGCTGCGGTGCTACACTGCAGCAAGAGGACCCGGGTGCAACCGGGTATGTGCCGGAGGAGGCGCTGCAGAAAGAACCGATCATCTGCCAGCGCTGCTTCCGCATCAAGCATTATAATGAAGCATCGAGTGTTACTCTGAACCAGGATGATTTTCTGAAGCTGCTCGGTCATATCGGGCATAAAGAGGCTCTGGTCATCAATATTGTCGATATTTTCGATTTTGAAGGCAGTCTTATTAGCGGCTTGGCGCGTTTTGTCGGGGGCAATCCGATTGTGCTTGTCGTTAACAAAATCGATTTACTTCCCAAAGTAACCAACTGGAACCGGATCGTGAACTGGGTTCGCAGGCTGGCCAAAGAGCAGGGGCTAAAAGTTGTCGAGGTCGTCCTGTGCAGCGCCAAGAAGAACATAGGGTTCGACCGGGTTATTCAGGCGGTTGAACAATACCGCGACGGCAAAGATGTGTATGTGGTCGGTGCCACTAACGTGGGTAAATCTACCTTGATCAACCGGCTGATTTCGGATTACAGTGATCTGGAGGCTGAATTGACGACGTCCCACTACCCGGGTACGACGCTCGGTACGGTCGAAATTCCACTTGATGACGGACGGAATATTATTGATACACCCGGCATCGTGTATCAGCATCGTCTGACGGAGTTGGTATCGAAGAAGGACTTGGGCAAAATTATGCCGGGCAAGCCCCTCAAACCGATGGTCTATCAGCTGAACGAAGGCCAGACCCTGTTCTTTGGTTCTTTCGCCAGATTTGATTTCGTACGGGGTGCGCGTCAGTCCTTTACCATCTATGCGTCCAATGCCGTACCGCTGCACCGCACGAAGCTGGAGAAAGCGGACGAGCTGTATGCCAATCATAAGGGCGTTATGCTTGCGCCGCCTTCTGAGAAGGACCTGCTGGAACTGCCGCCTTTGGCGAAGCATACGCTTCATATCCAGAAGGGCAAGAGCGTAGATGTGCTTATTTCAGGCTTGGGATGGATCAAAGTAAACAGTGAAGCCGGAGCGGAACTCGCTGTTCATGCTCCTAAAGGCGTCAAAATCATTCAACGCGATTCCTTAATTTAAGGCGGGTATACCTTAAGTTGGGCAGATTAATGAGGTTCGGTAAACTGAATTTTCAAGGATCAGGATGTACGGGGGAGATATAAATCATGGTGGAGAATCTGTCTTTGGACAGCAACACGGTCCTTTATGGGGTTTTTGGTGATCCGGTTCGCCATTCCCGTTCACCGATAATGATGAACCGCGCTTTCAGCGAAGCCCGGATTAACGGCGTATACGCGGCGTTCCATGTTATGCCGGATCAGCTCGAGCGGGCGGTTAACGGAATCCGCTCGCTGGGATTCCGCGGCGTGAATGTAACCATTCCGCACAAAGTCAATGTGATGAAGTATCTGGATGAAGTCGACGCGGATGCTCAGGCACTCGGCGCCGTTAATACCATTGTGAATAACCAGGGCCGGCTAACCGGCTACAATACGGACGGCATCGGTTATGTCCGCTCTCTCAAAGAGGAGACAGGACTTAAACTGGAAGGGAAGAAAGCGCTGATTATCGGTGCGGGCGGCGCAGCCAGAGGGATCGCTTTTGCCTTGGCCAAGGAAGGCTGTTCGTTCATCGCCATCGCTAACCGGACCGTGGAAAGAGCGCATGAACTGGCTTCCGCTGTACGTAACCGTACAAGTGCGGTGGGCATGGGTCTGCAGGATTTGGGGGATATTATTCATGAAGTCGACCTCGTCATCAACTCGACTTCATCCGGCATGCATCCGAACGTTGACGAACTGCCGGTGCAGCTAGGCGGCCTCAGGCTCCGGGACGGGGTTATCGTGAGTGACCTGGTGTACAATCCCCTGGAAACGCGCTTTTTACGGGAAGCGGGAGAGCGGGGAGCTATCACCCACGGGGGTCTGGGCATGTTTATTTATCAAGGAGCGTTCGCGTTCGAATATTGGACCGGCGTTCCGGCTCCTGCCGCAGCGATGCGTCAGGTTGTAGAGCAATCATTTATTAAGAATTGAGGGAATTTTTTATATGCTTACTGGGAAACAAAAAAGACATCTGCGTGCGCTTGCACATCATTTAACGCCTATTTTTCAGGTAGGTAAAGGCGGGGTTAATGAACATTTAATCCAGCACATTGAGGATGCGATTGAGAGCCGCGAGCTGATCAAGATATCGGTGCTTAACAATTACACGGAAGATTGCAAAGAAGTGGCAAGGGAACTGGCGGAAGGCGCAGGGGCTGAACTCGTGCAGACAATCGGAAGAACGATCGTGCTGTACAAGGAATCCCGCGATAACAAACAAATCGTGCTTCCGAGATAGCCGCCGGTTGTGCCGGGCAGGAGATGTGGATATGAGAATTGGAATCATGGGAGGGACATTCGATCCCATTCATACCGGTCATTTGGTTGCAGGGGAATGTGCACGGTCTGCTTGCGGCCTGGACGAGGTCTGGTTTATGCCGGCCAATGTGCCGCCGCACAAGCCGAATGCGCCTAAGGCTTCGGCCGCGCAGCGGTGGGAGATGGTGTGCCGGGCGGTAGCGGATAACCCCGCTTTTAGACCCTTGGATTTCGAACTGCGCAAAGGCGGAGTTTCTTATTCGATTGACACGATCAAGCTGCTCCAGCAGCAGCATCCTGAGCACAGGTTTCAGTATATCATCGGCGCGGATATGGTGGAGTACCTTCCGGAATGGCATAAGATTGAAGAGATTATGGGGCTGATCGGATTTATCGGTCTACAACGACCGGGGTACGAGCTCGATTTGGATGCCCTGCCGGCCTATATTCGCTCGGGAGTGAGCATAGCTCCAATGCCCCTGCTCGATATATCTTCAACCGATATCCGCGGCCGCAGGAAAGATGGGCGTTCAATCCGATATCTTGTTCCTGCTCCGGTACATGACTATATCGAGGGGAATGATTTATATGGACCGTGAACAGATGATCCGGATCGTGCGGGAGAACATGCCCGAAAGACGCTGGAAGCACACCTTGGGTGTAATGGAAACCTCCGTTATTCTGGCCCGCCTGTATGGGGAAGATGAGAATCGCGCGGAAACGGCGGCTATTCTTCATGATGTATGCAAGTTCTGGCCGGTTGAGAAGCAGGCCGAGACGGTCCGCGAAAGCGGCACGGATACAGATGTGCTCGACTTCGACAAAGAATTGTGGCATGCTCATGCAGGAGCCTGGATTGCCGCCAAGCAGTTCGGTGTGGAAGACGAAGAAGTGCTGAATGCCATTCGTTATCATACGTCGGGAAGAGAAGACATGTCAAAGCTGGAGAAAATCGTGTGCTTAGCGGATTATATAGAGCCGAGCCGGGATTTTCCGGGTGTGGACGCAATCCGCAAGCTGGCCGAAACAAGTCTGGAGCAGGCCTTAATCGCCGGCTTTGACTCGACGATCTCCTTTTTGCTGGCCAAAGGAAAGCGGATTTACCCCCTTACGGTACTGACGCGGAATCGTTTAATCCGTGAATTAGAGGTGTAAGGAAAAGGAAGAGCTGCTGCTCAAGATCAGTCTTTTGTCTAGAAGACAAGACTTGCCGATAGAAGTCTGACCGCAAACGAACAAAAGATTGCTTAACGAAACAACATGAAGGAGATGATGGGATGAAAATAAGCCCCGAACAACTGATGAATATGGTCGTGGATGCGGCGGAAGACAAAAAGGCCATTAACGTGGTGGCGCTGGATTTGCAGGAAATTTCCCTGGTGGCGGATTATTTCGTTATCTGTCACGGTAACTCGGAGACACAAGTGCAGGCTATTGCAACGGAAATCCGCAAGCAGGCTAACGAAAAAGGCGTTACTGTCCGCGGTATTGAAGGATTCAATACGGCAAGATGGGTGCTGGTTGACTTAGGAGACGTGGTGGTTCATGTCTTCCACCGT
The DNA here is from genome assembly GCF_009757775.1 of Paenibacillus lutrae. GTDB lineage: Bacteria > Bacillota > Bacilli > Paenibacillales > NBRC-103111 > Paenibacillus_F > Paenibacillus_F lutrae. The sequence continues at coordinate 459,611 of NZ_RHLK01000003.1, read as the reverse complement.
GATGACCGGGAGTATTACAATATTGAACGTCTGTGGTCTGACGCGAGGGTTGTGGAACGCGTATGAATCTTGAAGCCGGAACACTCGTAACACTCGATGTGGCGCGGGAAGTGTCTCCTTACGGGTACTTTATGACCGATGGAGAGCGCGATGTTCTGCTGCATTACACGGAGACGACAACCAAGGTAGCGCCGGGTGACCGTCTGGAAGTGTTTCTTTATTACGATACGGAAGACCGGCTTGCCGCAACGATGCACCGGCCGATGCTTCTTCTGGGAGAGCTTGCCCTGCTCGAAGTAGTCGATCTTCATCCGCGTTTCGGCGCTTTTCTGGAGATGGGGATTGGCCGTAACCTGCTGCTTCCCTTCAAAGAAATGCCGGAACTCGAGGAGCTTCGTCCCCAAGTAGGAGACCGGATCTATGTCACGATGGATCATGACCGTCAAGGACGTCTGGTTGCCCGGCTTGCCGGAGAAGAAGTGCTGATGAACGAATGCTTCCCTGCTCCGCAGACGTGGAGAAATCAATGGAAGAACGCGCGCGTCTATAAGCCGCTGCAAATGGGCACTTTCGTCGTGGTAGACGGAGGCGTAGTCGGTTTCGGTGCCATCGGCCTTATCCCGGCTTCCGAGCGTGCCCGGCTGCTGCGTGTCGGCGAAGAAGTAAGTGTTCGTGTCACCTACATCAGAGAAGACGGGCGGATTAATTTGTCCATGCGTCAGCCCAAGGAAAAAGGGCGCGATGTAGACGCCGAGCGCATACTGGAAGTACTCCGTGAGCGGCCCAACGGAGCCATGCCTTATTCGGATCAGACCGGAGCGGATGTTATTATGACGAAGTTCGGTATCAGTAAATCCGCATTTAAGCGTGCTTTGGGCAAACTTATGAAGGACGGTCTCGTTTACCAGAAGGAAAACTGGACGTGCCTGAAGCAAGAGGAGAACTGAGAATGTCCTATCAGGATTTTGCCTATACGTATGACCGGCTGATGGAAGACATGCCTTACGAGGCCTGGATATCTTTTGCCAAAAAGGTTTGGGCAGCGTATGGAATTCAGCCTGAAACCGTCGTGGATCTCGGCTGCGGAACGGGGAATATATCCATTCCGCTGGCGAGAGACGGCTACAAAGTAACCGGGATCGACTTGTCGGATGACATGCTGGCTGTTGCGCAGCACAAGGCGGAGCGGCAGCGTGAGACAGGCCCCGGGATCCTGTGGCTCCAGCAGGATCTGCGGGACTGGGAACTTCCGCAGGACGAGGGGGCAGATACCGTTGTTTCCTTCTGTGACTGTTTCAATTATCTGCTTGAAGAAGAAGATATCCTGCAAGCTTTTGAGCAGGCTTTTCAAGGACTCCGCAGCGGCGGGGTGTTCTTGTTTGATGTACACAGTCCTGCTCAATTCACCGAGTATGCGGCTTTGCAGCCATTCGTCTTCGACGAGGAAGATATCGCATACTTGTGGACGTGTGAGCTGGATGAAGAGCGCACGGAAATTGAGCATGCCTTAACGATCTTTGTCCGGGAGAATGCTGCCGGGTCAGCGTCAGGCGAAGCTTTATTCCGCCGTATTGAGGAGACCCACCATCAGCGGGCGTACGATCCCCGGTGGATGCTGGATATGCTGGCTGCGGCAGGTTTTACCGATTTGCAGATCAGTACGGATTTTGAATGGAAGGAGAAGTTGACTCCGGATTCGAGGAGACTTTTCTTTTCGGCCCGTAAACCTTAGCGCTCCGGTGTACAGGGATACTTGACAAGATAAGTACAAATTGCCTATAATCATTACAAATTTGTATTCGTACCCGCTTTGAAGAGGACCAGTATTTTGTTTGTATATCCCAGAGAGCCGGCAGATGGTGTGAGCCGGTATATGCAGCAGAAGAACTCACCTTGGAGCCGGAAGGCGAACGGCAAATCCCACCGATGACCGAACTGGAAGCATGTCCTTACAGCGTCGGAAGAGAAGGCAGGGAGATGTCCAGTAACCGGACCGTTTAGCCCGCGTTAAGGGATCGAGTGAGCACAGGGCAAAGAATGCCGGTGTTAACTAGGGTGGTACCACGGGAATATATAACCTCTCGTCCCTAGCCAATAGAGCTAGAGGCGGGAGGTTTTTTGATTGTCAATGAATGTCAGGAGGAACGGATTATGGCTCAAGAGAAAGAACAACAAGGATACAACCCTCAGTTTATTGAACCGAAATGGCAGCAGTACTGGGACGCTAACAAGACGTTTGAAACGAAGGATGAGCCCGGCAAGCCGAAGTTTTATGCCCTGGATATGTTTCCTTATCCCTCTGGTGCAGGTCTTCATGTAGGCCATCCGGAAGGCTATACGGCTACGGATATCGTATCCCGTTATAAGCGGATGCGCGGATTTAACGTCCTGCACCCGATGGGCTGGGATGCTTTTGGTCTTCCGGCTGAGCAGTATGCCTTGGATACAGGGAATGACCCTCGCGATTTTACGAAGAAGAATATCGAGACGTTCCGCCGTCAAATCAAATCATTCGGTTTCTCTTATGACTGGGACAGAGAAATTTCCACGACAGATCCGGAGTATTACAAATGGACTCAGTGGATCTTTATCCAGTTGTACAAAAAAGGTCTGGCCTATGTGGACGAAGTACCCGTTAACTGGTGTCCGGCGCTTGGAACGGTTCTAGCGAACGAAGAAGTTATTGACGGCTTAAGCGAGCGCGGCAGCCATCCGGTGATTCGTAAACCGATGCGCCAATGGGTGCTTAGAATTACTGAGTATGCCGAGCGTCTGCTTGATGATCTGGAAGAGCTGGACTGGTCCGAAAGCATCAAAGACATGCAGCGCAACTGGATCGGCAAATCCAAAGGGGCCGAAGTGACGTTCGGCATCGAAGGTCACGATGCAGATAAGCTGACCGTATTCACGACCCGCCCGGATACGCTGTTCGGTGCTACTTATTGCGTGCTGGCTCCTGAGCACGAGCTTGTCTCCCGCATCACGACTTCCGTTCAGGAAGCCGAAGTAAAAGCGTACCAGGAGAAAGCCTCCCACAAGAGTGACCTGGAGCGTACGGATCTGGCCAAAGAAAAGAGCGGCGTCTTTACAGGAGCTTACGCGATTAACCCTGTTAACGGCGAGAAGCTGCCGATCTGGATTGCCGACTATGTGCTTGCGGGTTACGGCACCGGGGCCATTATGGCCGTTCCGGGACATGACGTGCGCGACTGGGAATTCGCCAAGCAGTACGGACTGCCGATCATCGAAGTTGTTCAGGGCGGCAATGTAGATGAAGCCGCATACGACGGAGAAGGGATTCATGTGAATTCCGGCTTTATCGACGGACTGGGCAAAGAAGAAGGCATTTCGCAAATGATTGCCTGGCTCGAAGAGCACGGCAAAGGCAAGGGCAAAGTAACGTACCGTCTGCGTGATTGGCTCTTCAGCCGCCAGCGTTACTGGGGCGAGCCGATTCCAATCCTTCATCTGGAGGATGGCACGATGAAGACCGTTCCGGAAGACCAGCTTCCGCTGCTGCTTCCCGAGATGGACAACATTAAACCGTCCGGTACCGGAGAATCTCCGCTCGCTAACGCAACGGATTGGGTGAATACTATTGATCCTGAGACAGGTATGAAAGCACGCCGCGAGACGAACACCATGCCTCAATGGGCTGGAAGCTGCTGGTACTACCTGCGCTTTATCGATCCGCGCAACGATGATGCTATCTGTTCACCCGACAAGCTGAAAGAATGGCTCCCGGTTGACCTGTACATTGGCGGTGCGGAACATGCGGTTCTTCACCTGCTTTATGCGCGTTTCTGGCACAAAGTCTTGTATGACATCGGTGTAGTGACGACCAAGGAGCCTTTCCACAAGCTGGTTAACCAGGGAATGATCCTCGGCGAGAACATGGAGAAAATGTCCAAATCGCGCGGAAATGTCATCAACCCGGACGTGATTGTGAATGAGTACGGCGCGGATACGCTGCGTTTGTATGAAATGTTCATGGGGCCCCTGGAAGCTACGAAACCGTGGAATGCAAACGGAGTGGAAGGTTCTTACCGCTTCCTTAACCGGGTATGGCGCCTGTTCGTGGATGACAATGGAGCAATAAACAGCAAAATCTCAAACGATGACAGTGCATGTGCAGATGCTTTTAAGAAAACGTGGCACCGCACCATTAAGAAAGTCACGGAAGACTATGAAGCCCTTCGTTTCAATACCGCCATCAGCCAGATGATGATTTTTGTTAACGAAGCTTATAAGACGGAACACCTGCCGGTTGCTGCCATGAAACAGTTTGTCCAGCTACTTTCCCCGATGGCGCCTCATATTGCGGAAGAGCTGTGGGCCAAACTCGGAGGCACCGAATCCATTACTTATGAAGCCTGGCCGGTGTATGAAGAGGCGTGGACCGTGGATGACGAGGTAGAAATTGTTGTTCAGGTCAACGGTAAAATCGCCGATCGCGTTAAGGTTTCCAAAGATTTGGATGAAGCTGGCATGCAGGAGCTTGCATTCGGTCTGGACAAAGTGAAAGAACTGAGCGCAGGCAAGACAGTCCGCAAAGTGATCGTGGTTAAGGGCAAGCTGGTTAACATTGTTGTCGGTTAATCGGTGCTTGAAACAGTAACATCTCTAGCAGAAGCAAAAGAAGAACCGTGTTGATTTCAGGACGAAATCGGACGGGATGCATGAATTCGGGCAGCTCAAAGCGGCGTACAGACAGCAATTCCTGACTCAGGTAAACTGCTGTACGCCGCCGTAAGGCCCGTTATTTAAACTCCTCACTCATACTCTTAAATACACAACTTGCAGGAAACCCTCTGCCATCTTTAAACTTCTATTATCCGCAGTCGCTTGAATCCTTACCTCTTCGTTGCAAAGACAGACTCCACTTTTTCCAAATCTTCTTCATATTTTGCATGTGTGATCTGGATCAGCCGGTTAAACATGCCGTCCAAATCATGATCCATCAAACGCAATCCTTCCGCTGTAATCCCCCCGGGAACACATACTCTTTTCTGCAAAGTAACAGGATCAAAACCTCCGGTCGTAAGCAGTTTACCCGTACCCAGTGTCATTTCCGCAGCCAGTATGTTAGCTTCTTCTCGCGATATCCCCGTTTCTTGAACGGCCGCATCTACATACTTTTGCAAAAAGAAAGCCAGAAACGCAGGCCCGCAGCTCGACAAATCGGAGCTTATTCTTGTATGCGCTTCGGACACCCGCACCGGTGTGGAAATATGAGTAAGTAAATTTTCTATCCATTCTTTGTCTTCGGGATGCATACGCTCTCCGTGGATGCAAAGCGAAGAACCTGTCAGCACATAATTGGTAATGCTCGGTATGACCTTGGTTACTTTGCAGGGCAGCTGGCTTTCCAGGTGCCTGAGAAGCACAGAACTGGTGATGGACACCAGAATTTGCGAGGGCTTCAGAACGGGCCGGATCTCGTCGATCACACGCTTATAATCAAACGGTTTTACGCAGAGAAACAGTACGTCGCTTCCGCCGGCAACTTCGGGGTTGTCAGAGGCTGCAACCAGTCCCGCGTACGTTTCCGCCAACCTTTTTACTTTACCGGGGGTGCGGTTTGCGGCGCAGATTTGCTCAGGATTGAGTGCTCCCGAATGGATGAGCGCTTCGATAAGAATACTCCCCATGCTGCCTGTACCGATAAATCCCGCTTTCATCGACAACCCTCCTTTTAGATTAGCCTGACCTATGCAGGAACGGGGCTCTGCCCCTCTTGCTTGCAACGCTTATGGCATCAAAGTAAGGGATAGGCCTGCTGAGGTAAAGAACCGCGCAGAGCTATCTTAAACGTTCATTCCCTAAGAACAGGAAGACGTTTCTTAACGGTATGACCATCGGGGCGCAAATATGCTTAATTTTATTAAAAAGTATTCCATTACCATGTTTTCCGGTGTTCTGTAATCTCGGTTGGCTTTCATGAGATCTAGTTCGATAACGAATCAGGAGGAACAAAGATGAATTGGATTTTTAAAATGAAAATAGGCGCGTTGTCGGCTCTGGCAGCTGCCGTTCTCGGTCTCGCGATCTGGTGGGTGCTGGCCGGCAGGGGGGAGGAGATACCCGCTGGATTTACGTCTTTGCATGGACAGATGGAAGAGGCCATGCTTCAAGCGGCTGGTGCATCTTCTGCAACTAAGCCGGGCATAACCGGAGGTTCCGGCAGCCCGGATGTTCCCGGTCAAGCAGCCGGTAAAGGCGGTGCAGAATCAGGCGCAGCAAAAGAGGCCGATAGCAGCAGGAGCGAAAGCAGTAAGAATGAAAGCAGCAAGAACGACATTGGAGCGGAATCGGCCATGCCGCCGTCCCCTTTGCCGGCCGGAGGTAATCCGCGGAACGATTCGGAAGACGGCAAGCCTGAGACTGTTGTACCGGGTGCGGTAGAGACGAGTACTATCGTATCCAGTACAGCCGCATCCGCCGAGGGGATTAAACCGGGCGAGAGCGGTAAAATCAGCGGTCAAGGAAAAGCGGACGGGGAAGGAGATCAGCCTAAAGTGGACATCAATTACGGCGGACTGGAGGAGCTCATGAAGCTGCCCGGTGTAGGGCCAAGCAAGGCTAAAGCTATCATCGCCTACCGGGAGCAGCACGGCAAATTCAAACGGATGGACCAGCTTCTCCAGGTAAAAGGGATCGGAGATAAGATGCTCGCCAAGATGAAACCGTATATATTGCTGGGTTCACCATAGTTATTTCCATTAAAACACATCCGTTTAGAAGGAATTTAGTAATCTTTCTTTCATTTTATTAGAAAATGTGAGAAAATAGGACAAAATCAGCTTGGCAAATTGCCACATAAAAGCGATAAAGGAGGAAAGAAACATGGCAGAAGAACGCCAGTATTCTCTAGAAACATTAGCCGTACATGCAGGTCAGGAAATTGATCCGACAACTCTTTCCCGTGCGGTGCCTATTTATCAGACGACTTCTTACGGTTTCCGGGATGCCGACCATGCGGCAGATTTATTCGCACTCAAAGAATTCGGCAATATATACACGCGTATTATGAACCCGACCAGCGATGTGTTTGAGAAGCGCATTGCGGCACTCGAAAGCGGAGCAGGAGCTCTTGCCACGGCATCGGGCCAGGCTGCCATTACATATTCCATTCTTAATATTGCGGGCGCAGGGGATGAGATTGTTTCGGCATCCAGTCTATACGGCGGAACTTATAATTTGTTCTCGACCACTTTTGCAAAGCTGGGGATTAACGTTAAGTTTGTCGATCCATCCGATCCGGAGAACTTCCGCAAGGCCATTACAGATAAAACAAAAGCTCTGTACGCAGAAACAGTCGGCAATCCCAAAGGGGATCTTCTCGATATTGAAGCCGTTGCGGCGATTGCTCATGAGAACGGGCTTCCCCTGATCGTCGATAATACATTCCCGACGCCGTATTTGCTTCGTCCTATTGAACACGGTGCCGACATTGTTGTCCATTCCGCGACCAAATTTATCGGCGGACACGGAACTTCTATCGGCGGCGTCATTGTAGACGGCGGCAAGTTCGACTGGAAAGCGAGCGGCAAATTCCCGGGCTTGACCGAGCCGGACCCTAGCTATCACGGTGTCATCTACACCGATGCCGTAGGACCGATCGCGTATATCATCAAAGCGCGCGTGCAGCTGCTTCGTGACATGGGGGCGTCCATTACCCCGTTCAACTCTTTCATGCTCCTGCAAGGTCTTGAGACGCTTCACCTCCGGATGGAACGTCACAGCTCCAACGCACTCCAAGCCGCCCAATTCCTAGAGTCGCATGAGGGGGTAGAGTGGGTAAGCTACGCCGGGCTTCCCAGCCACTCGTCGTACAAGCTGGCGCAGAAATATTTGCCTAAGGGTCAAGGCGCCATTATGACATTCGGAATTAAAGGCGGTATCGAAGCAGGCCGCAAGGTGATTGAGAATGTCAAATTATTTTCGCACCTAGCGAATGTCGGCGATTCCAAGTCCCTCATCATTCACCCTGCTAGCACCACTCATCAACAGCTTAATGAAGATGAGCAAGCCAGTGCGGGTGTAACGCCAGGAATGATCCGTCTGTCGATCGGAACGGAAGCTATCGACGATATTCTGCATGATTTGGATCAGGCCATCCGTGCCAGCCAGTTGTAGGTGAAGATGATGACCGGGCGCAAAGATTGGGACACTTACTTCATGGATATTGCTTACATGGCCTCAACGCGTTCACAGTGCAGCCGCCGACGGGTCGGAACCGTTTTGGTTCAAGGAAAAAAGCTTCTGGGTACCGCTTATAACGGAGCTCCTATGGGAGTTCCGGACTGCTCGGAGGAAGGTTGTATGCTGGTAGAAGAATTCGAGCTTCAGGTTATCGACGGCAAGGAGGAGATGATCCGCAAGCAGCGCTGCATCCGGACCATTCATGCGGAGCAGAACCTGCTGCTGTTTACAGACCGCGAGGACCGTGAAGGTTCGAGTGTATATGTAACGGATCAGCCTTGCTGGACCTGCTCGAACATGCTGGCCAACAGCGGGATAAAAGAAATCATATACCATCGGCCTTATCCGAAAGATAGTGAGAAAGTTCAGGCACTAATGGCGGCAAGGGGAATTATCTTTCGGCGAATGGACCATTATGAGCCTCCCGAAGGTACGGACCACAGCGTTGTTAATTAAAGAGATTGATAGATGGCGTGAGGAAGAACCTCCGCTGCTCTTACAGGGCAGCGGAGGTTTTTTCGTTGTCCGGGAGCAGGGAATCTATTAAAGGCAAACGCAGTATCGGCTCATATAGCAGCCGCTGCCCTGCGGCATTTGATGGCTTATCATGCAGCGATGCTTTAAGACTACTAAACTTCATGGAGGGGATAGATTGAATGGTATGGACTAGTAAAGACGGCGTATGGGTCGCCGTCCTATGGGTGGTCGGGTACGCTGCGGCGATGCATTGGAAGTGGCCGCTGCTGACAATCTGGGCCGGCATAGCGTGCGCTGCTGCGGCGCTGGCCGTGCTGGTGCTGCGCCTGCCGCAGCACCGCCTGATTGCCGCGGCGCTCATCGCCGCCGCGGCCTGCTGCTATTACGCCGATACCGACCGGCGTAATGTGACGGCGCTGCCCGCCGCTGCAGCCGCTGCCATGAGCGGCAGCGAAGTGGCCGTGGCGGGCACGCTTGTGACCCCTGTCGCCGTCGATGGCGACAGGGCTTCCTTCCAGCTGCGGGTTTCGCGGCTGGAAGGGGGCGGCGCGGATGCTGCCGCAGAGTCTCCTCCGGGTGAGCGCATGCAGGTGAACCTGCGCCTGCTGAGCCCGGAGGAGCAGACCACCGCCGCATCCTGGCGGAGGGGGGACCGGCTCACGCTGCGGGGCGTGGTGCAGGAGCCGGCCGCTGCGCGCAATTTCGGCGGATTCGATTACCGCCGCTACCTGCGGCAGCAGGAGATTCACTGGCTGCTTACCGCCAAGGGCACGGAGCAGGTGAATCATGCTCCCCCCGCGGCGTTATCAGCGGGAGGAGGCATGCGGCAGCTAAGTGACCGGCTGCTGCGGGGCTCGGACGAGCTGCGCTCGTTTCTGGGCAGCCGGATCGACATGCTTTTCACACCGGCTCATGCCGGGTTTATGAAAAGCATGCTGATCGGGCTCACGGATGATATGGACCCGGACCGCTACGTGCAGTTCTCGAACCTCGGCCTCACGCACATATTGGCCATTTCCGGGCTCAATGTGGCTGTTTTTACCGGTGTGCTGATTTGGATCTTGAAGCGGCTGGGGCTCGCGAAGGAAACTTACCTGCTGATTACTGCCCTCTTGCTGCCCTTTTATATTTTAATTACGGGTGCCTCACCGTCTATCGTAAGGGCAGGACTCATGACCATGATCGGACTGTTTGCTGTTCGTAAAAACCGTGAGAAGGATGTCCTTCAAATTGCATGTCTGGTTGGCTGGGCATTGCTGCTATGGAATCCGTATTATCTTCTCGATGTAAGCTTCCAGCTTTCGTTCCTCGTTACACTCGGCTTGATCGTCGGTGTTCCCCGCGTTACTCTTCTTCTCCCCGTAAAGAACGCGCTGCTCCGTAACACGCTAGCCATCACATTCGTATCCCAGCTTGCCTCATTTCCGGTATCCATTTATTATTTCAATCAGTTTTCTTTGCTATCCTGGCTGGCCAATGCCGTACTGGTACCCGTTTTCAGCCTTCTTATTTTTCCGGCCGGTCTGATCGCAATGATCGCCGGACTCGTGTTCGCGCCCGCAGGGCGTACGGTCGCTTGGGTGACGGAAAAAGTAAATGAAGTGGTATTTGAAGTTGTGCAGTGGCTGGATCAGTGGGACGGGTTTCAGACCATCTGGCCGTCTCCATCTGTTTTATGGATGTTGATGTATTTTTCTCTCCTGGTTCTGCTGTACCTATCGTTCCAGAAATATTTGACAATGCGGGATGAAGATTCGGGCGCGGGTCCTATGCTCCATATTCCCGTCGGTGGGCAGAGCCCGGGCCTGTCTCCTTCATTAGCATCCGCAACGAATTCTTATAATGGCGGAAAACACGGCACCGCTGCCGGAGCCCCGTTTTCCGTCAGGTCAGCTCATGAAGGTGCTTTCACGCGTGCTTCATCTTTGAAATCCAGCTTTCTCTCTGACGGTTCTATGCCTCAATCGGAGTATTTGGCCGAAGATTCGCAGCTGAAGGGGATTAAGCACAACCGCAGCTTTTTACATGACAAGCCGTTCGTTGTATATTTAAACAGGAGCTTTAAGAATGGGCTTGGCAGTCGAAAGTATGCCGCAGTTTCCGCCGTCCTGGCTTTTTGCTGGCTGGCTTTACTTTTCTACGGATACACACCGGACCGCTGGGACAGGACCGCCTATGTGGATATGATTGATGTGGGACAGGGCGACAGTATTCTGATCCGCTCTCCCGAGCGCAAGTTTATACTGGTGGATGGCGGCGGGACAGTTACGTTTCGCAAAGCCGGTGAAGAATGGAAGCAGCGCAGGGATCCGTTCGAGGTGGGCAAGAAGCTTCTGGTGCCTCTTCTCAAAAAACGCGGGGTTCATCAACTGGATGCCGTTATTCTCACGCATGCGGATCAGGACCACAGCGGGGGGCTTCAGGCGGTACTGGACGGGATTCCTGTGAAACAATTTATTTTCAATGGCACTTACAAACATAACGTGCAGATCGAGAAACTTTACCGGTCTGCCATGGACAAGAATATTCCGCTCTTGGCGGCATCCTACGGTAAAAGTCTGCAATTCGGTCCCGATACCCGGATTGATTTTATTTCTCCAAATTTTTCCTCCTACATAGAACAACAAAGGGACACGAATGGAACGCATGAGCAAAGGGATCCGAATACGGCTGGCAAAGATTTTGCTGATTCCTCCTTTCAGGATTCACGTGCAGAATCAAAAGAAAGCGTTTTTCTGTCCAGTGAGCAAAATGGATATTCAGTCGCATTTCTTATGACGATGCTGGGCACTCGCTGGTTATTTACCGGTGATATGGAGCTTGATGCCGAACGGAGTGTACTGGATTCTCTTCAGAGTTATACAAACGAATCTGCGGGGGCTGGTCCGGCCGGTTCTTCTGTAGCAGATATCGGGAAGACTCCGCCGGTAGATGTTCTGAAAGTTGCTCACCACGGAAGCAAGACATCAACCAGCGAGCAGTGGCTTCTGCACTGGAATCCGCGCTGGGCTATAATTTCAGCGGGAGTCAATAACAGATACAAGCACCCGTCTGAGGATGTTATGAATAGACTTGAACAGCACGGGATACCTGCATACCGTACGGACCTTTCCGGCGAGATTCAGCTGATTATCCGAAAGAACGAAATATGGGCCCGCACCAAGTTTACGGGGGATCCGATGTCTGTATCTCCCTAGGAATGGCTTATCCTTTTGAAATAGTTTAGAAATAATACTCTGTTACACTTAAATAAATGGTGTTTATCGGTTGCCGTTAGACCGTAAGGAAGCAGGATATAGGAGATTAGTTTCTCTGACATTTCCCATTATGTAAATTTTCTCCGGTTTAAGTATACCTGTGGTCTCTTTTTTGATATCCTATTAGAATGAAAGTCCTAAATTTATGTATATGTTGCAACATTCATGAATATAAAACCGTCTGTATAGTTGCAGGAGAGGGGGATTCTTGTGGTAGCGCCCGAACTGGTAAAAGCGGCTCAATCGGGTGACCGGGAAGCGCTTGTCGGAATATTGAGAGAAATTGAGACCCACGTCTACCGCACGGCATATTATTTGCTTGGTAATGAGCAGGACGCCCTCGATGCATCGCAGGAAGCGCTGATTCGTATTTATACGAAAATCCAATCTTACGAAGAGAAGGCTCTCTTCAAGACATGGGTGCAGCGTATTGTGACGAATATCTGTATCGACAAATTCCGCAAGACGAAGCCGACCGTATCGATTGATGAATACGAAATGACGTTCACTACCCCCAGGGACGTTGAAGACGAGGTCATGATCGGATACTTGGCTAAGGATATTAAAGATGCGATTGAGAAACTTCCGGATCATCACCGTTCGGTCGTCGTTTTGCGATATTTGCAGGACTTCTCGTATCACGAGATTGCGGACTGTTTGGGACTCCCGCTCAACACGGTAAAATCTTACTTGTTTCGGGCGAGACAACAGCTTCAAGGGTTACTCCAAGACTATCAGAAAGGAGGTGTACGGGGATGAATTGCAAAGAGGTGAAGGAGCTCATGCAGAGAGATCTTGATGGAGATTTAAATGATCTTGAGCGGCAGCGCCTGGCTCAGCACACACAGCAGTGTCCGGAATGCGGCGCTATGCTGCAGCGGCTGCGTATGTTGTCCAGGGAGCTTGAGAACCTGCCGAAGGTCAGACCCTCGTTCAGTATTGTCGATTCTATTCTGCCGCAGCTTGAGCAGCTGGATCAGGAGCTGAAGAAGGGAGGCCGCGAGGAGGCAGCCGGTCTCTCACATATCCATGATCGTTCCCCGCAGCCGCTTCCTTGGACGCGCCGGATAACTGCCGCCGTTTCATGGAAAACCGTGAGTGGTGTAGTAGCGGCCAGTTTTGTACTTGGTTTTTTTGCGTTCAATGCGCAGGGTCCGGTTCGTTCCGATGCGGAAGGGTTGCTGAATCCTTTCGGCGCCAGCGAGAAATCGTCGGACATCAGAACAAGTCCCTCGCCGGATGCTTCATCTACAGCGGTTTCGGATCAGAATAGCGATAAGAACAAGGCGGCACAGTCCAGCACGGACACTCCTGCCCAGACAACGGCAGGTTCCGTTAAGGAATCACCTGTACCAGCGGATAACGGAGTAAAAGCCCCGGATTCGCGTTCCTCGGATAAAGATGCCGGCCAGTCTGTTGGTACTCCTGGCAGCACGTCATCGGGTACAAAGGCTGCTAATGAGGCGTCACCGGGCGGCAGTGTCACAACGCAGCCGCCTAGTTCAGCGGTTACGCCAACGCCTCCCGTTACTCATGATAACGGGGACAAAGGAATTTCTAAAGACACTGGCAGCCAGACCACACCTGTTCCTACCCCCGGCTCTACCCCTGTTGTAGGAGAAGCGGATGGCGGCGGTCAAATCGCTACCAAAGAGCCGGATAAGGGAACTCCCCTGACGGTTCAGCAGAATGCCGGTTTATCGCCGGATAAGAAATTAACCGCTGCATTTGATGAGGGCCGGTTAACCATTCTTACAGTCAGCGGAACTTCCGTGTACGTTTCGGATAAACAGTGGAAAGAAACGGATGCCGTTAAGATAGTGGGCTGGAAAGGCAACGATGAGTTAACTTATCAGGTCACAAGCGGCGATCAGCAGCAAATCTTTATTGTATCCCTCAAAACAAAGCAGGAGCGCACTCAATAGAGTGTGCTTCTTTTTTTTGGACGCGCACCATTCATTCGATTGTGCGTATGCTGAATTAACAAGGCACTCCAAACAATGCACGGAGATCAGAAGAGATATGGGTGCTAAGCATCATGACAGCCACGGGATTAAAAGTTTCTAGAGCTTTTTTTCCGTGTTCAAATAGATGCCTTCCAAACGGTTGTATGCGGAGGCAGCATGTTCTTCTTCTGCTCGGGCACAGGGATTACGGCAAGACGGGAAACCGTTTTGACGTAATCCCTTTGTCATTGGTAAGATGGGGGAAGGGATACCGAAGAGGAGAACGAAAAGATGGATTACAAACAGGCATTAAAGCAAATAGACGAAGGCCGGTTCGAGCCGGTTTATGTATGTTACGGAAGCGAGTCGTACCTGATCCGGCAGTTTATACGGAGAATTTCAGATAAAATGATCGAGCCGGAGCATCGTGACTTTGCGGTCAGCAAATATGATTTGACAGAGACTTCTGTCCAGAATGTTATAGCGGATGCGGAGACACTTCCGTTCATGGTCCCGCGCAAATTAATTACGGCAGGCAATGCGCAGTTTTTTACAGGAAGCAAAGATAGCGGAAAGGTCGAGCATCAGCTTGATCGTCTGACCGAATATCTTCAGTCGCCTGTTGACTATACGGTGCTTATTTTCATGGTCCAGGCGGACAAGCTGGATGAGCGGAAGAAGATCGTGAAGCTCCTTAAAGAGAAGAATGTACTGGTACCCTGCCTGCCGTTAACAGCGGAGGAGCTCCAGCAGTGGGTGCGCCGGGAGGCCAAGCGAGAAGATGTGACTTTGACCGATCGGGCCGCCGAGCAGCTTGTTCTGTATACCGGAGGCCATCTGCAGACTTTAGCGGCCGAGATGGAGAAGATTGCACTGAATGTCGGGCGTGGCGGAACGGTCACGGAAGAACTGATTGAAGCGCTAGTCGTCCGAAGCACCGAACAGAATGTATTCATTCTGATCGAGCAGGTCGTGCAGCTTCGTCTCGACAAGGCTTTTGCTCTGCTGGAGGAGCTGCTTAAGCAGAGAGAAGAACCCATCAAAATTGTCATGCTGATGGCCCGGCAGTTCCGCATTATGCTTCAGGTAAAAGAACTCAGCAAACAGAGTTATTCCCATCAGCAGATAGCCGGACAACTTGGCCTTCATCCCTACGCTGTAAAGGTGGCGGAAGGGCAGGCAAGAGCCTATGATACGGAGAAGCTGAGCCGCATCATTTCCCAGCTCTCGGATTTGGATTTTAAAATGAAAAGCGGAGGAATCGATAAGGTGCTCGGATTAGAGCTATTTCTGCTGGGCCTGGCGGTATAGGGTGTACCATGTACTGCATACTTGCAGTCGATCCTTTTTTAAACGGACGAGGACCTGATAGCCTATAATCAGGGTTGTGTGCGGCGGTTTACGGGTTAATGGAATGGAGTATGTCCCGAAGCGTATGTACGATGTTGGATTAGGATCGACTGTTATATAAATGCTTGAGCAAAGAAGCGGGTTTAGTCCCCGCTTCTTTTTTCTCTGTACAAGTTAGAGATAAGAATGAGAATGATGCCCGCAATCATTCCAATAATACTGATAGTTCTATAAGGAATAAATTCCTTTATAATTATGAAGGCCAGACCCGTGGCGAATAATAAGGTGCCCAGAAGTGTAAGGCATTTCCTGATGGAGGATTTGCTCATTCTAATCCTTCTTTCTTAAATTATTATTATTGCCTGCTGCTTAACACGGGAAGAAATTAAAAAAGACCGGATCCCTTGAGGAATCCGGTCTTCTCGTCACCTATGTGTAGGTAATGCTTATTAGCCTTGTGCGGAAAGAGCGTTAAGCTTCTTCGCTAAACGGGACTTCTTGCGGCTAGCGGCATTTTTATGGATTAATCCTTTGGAAGCTGCTTTGTCCAATTTCTTGGACGCGTTGATCAGAGCTTCTTTAGCGGATTCTACGTTATTGCTGGCAACCGTCGTTTCGAAAGCTTTAACAGCTGTACGAAGAGCGGACTTGTCGGAAGCATTGCGCAGGCGACGTTTCTCACTTACTTTAACTCTTTTGATCGCGGATTTGATGTTTGGCATTGACATTCACCTCCTACTTCAGGTACACAATCGAACGTTTTCCATGATTGTTGACAACTCTATGTAGTTTAACACGGCTACTTTTAAAAATCAATAGCTTCTATCTAGCTTTCCGGAGAGTGCGAAACTGCCCGTTTCCGGTAGGAATATTGAATAATTTCTGACCGGCATCCGTACACTATAAGCACGCGAGAGGGCTGGAGCCCGTAACAGGAGGAATGATCAATGGCGGATCTTAGCGCCTATACCGTCAGAACCGATCTGGCGCTTGAAGCCAGAGACTTGGTGGCGGAAGCAAGAAGAAGCACGGAAATACCGGGAGTTATTTCGGAGATAACTGAAGATAGCGGTATTCGGATCACGAACATTCAGGTTACTACAGATGAAGGGGCGCGTGCAATCGGCAAAATGCCGGGACGGTATCTGACGATTGAAGTGCCGGAGCTTCGCAAGAAGGATTCCCAGCTGCAGGACCGCGTAGCTACAAAATTCGCCCAAGTCTTCGAGCAGTATCTGCAGCAGGCCGGGATTACGCCGGATTCCAAAATACTGGTTGTAGGGCTGGGGAACTGGAACGTGACACCGGATGCACTCGGACCGCTTGTCGTAGAGAACATCCTGGTCACGCGGCATTACTTCGAGTTGATGCCCGGACAAGTTAGTCCCGGTTACCGGCCGGTCAGTGCGGTTGCGCCTGGCGTGCTGGGCACGACAGGAATCGAGAGCAGCGAGATCGTCGAGGGCATTGTGAACAAATCGCGCCCGGATCTGATTATCGCAGTGGATGCGCTCGCTTCCCAGGCTCTGGAGAGAGTGAATACGACGATTCAGATTGCAGACACGGGAATCAATCCTGGCTCGGGGATCGGCAATAAGCGAAGAGGCCTCACGTTCGAGACGCTCGGTGTCCCGGTCATCGCTATCGGCGTGCCGACAGTTGTGTATGCCTCATCCATTGTCAATTCGTGCATTGATATGATGCAGCAATATTTCCGTTCGCAGACTTCCAATACGCAAGATATCCTCGGCATGCTGGATGATTTGCCGGAGCAGGAACGTCTGGCTCTCGTGAGGGAAGTACTGAACCCGCTCGGCCATGATCTTCTTGTGACCCCGAAGGAAATTGACGAGTTTATCGAAGATATCGCGAATATTATCGCATCGGGTCTCAACGCGGCTCTGCATGATGCGGTAGATACGAACAACGTGGCGGCTTATACGCATTAATCGCGGAGCCCCGCTGCCTCTAGGAGTATCCCGTACTGCTGACCGCAGTGCCGGATACTCTTTTTTGTATGAGATTCGGCTCACCGGCAGTCCTCGGGTATTTTGCAATTCCACAAGCAATAGCCGGGCACGGATTTAATCTGATAGATTGCGGTCTAACGTGGCAGCACAGCTAATTTTCATGGGAAAAGTGGTTCTAGCGAAAGGGACGGGCTCATAGATTGGGAGTAGATAGATTCACTTCCGCACGAAGCGGATCATTGAAACCGGACAGGTACCAGCCCAAATGCCAGGAGGAATCCCCATGAAAAGAACAGACGTTACCTTCAATCTCAGCAAAATTCGCCATACGTTTCAAAGTGCCGGAATCATAGGAAAAACCGCAGTTTCCCTCAGTTTGTGTACGTTGGTTTTGTTTGTTTTGCTTGGTATCGGAAGCATGCTGCAATCCCGGCTGTCCACTTCACCCGTCTCTTCGATGAAAGGACTGGCAGCCTCGGTTTCCAATCAGTTTTTTCTGGATATGCTGGGGTTAGAGGTGCCGCATCTCAGAAGCGATCACCGGAAATTCACTTTTTCCCAGCAGAATATGATGAGCTTCGCCGTCCGCTTCCTGACCGATATTAATCCCGGCGACCCCAAAAGTCTGATTGCCCAGGAAGTGCCCGGTCTGAAGGCGGAGAAAAGCACCGTGCTGCGCACGGGCAAAGACAGCGACGGCAGCGGACCGGTCGAGTATACGCCCGCTGAGGGCGTTGTGAACGGGAACACAGGGGGCGCGGCTTCATCGGAACCGCCGTCTAAACCGGCTCCGGCGCCGACTCCGGCAGCGGGAGATGATAAGCCGAAGGGGCCCGGACGCAACGTAGCTTTTATCTACCAGTCTCACAGCAACGAATCGTTTCTGCCGGAGCTTAAGGGAGTGACGGACCCGGATAAGGCGTACGATGCCAAAACCAACATTACGCTGGTCGGTAAGAAGCTTGCGGAATATTTGGAGAAGGAGGGCGTCGGGGCGGTTCATTCCGATTCGATCTATCCGAGCACCGTCAAGGATTTCAAATATGCGTACTCGTACAAGTATTCCTTGAAGACGCTTGAAGCGGCCGCGGGCAAGCATCCGGACCTCAAGTTCTACTTCGACATTCACCGCGACTCCCAGGAAAGAAAGCGCACAACGGTCAGTCTGAATGGAAAAGATTACGCCCAGGTTTATTTTATTCTCGGTGGCGAGAATCCGAATTGGAAAGAGAATGAGAGTTTTGCCGGTAAAATTCATGACATCTTAGAAGGCAAGATGCCCGGAATTTCCAAAGGTATTCACGCTAAAGCGGGACATGAAGTGAACGGCGTATACAATCAGAATTTTTCCCCGAACAGTGTGCTTGTCGAAATCGGCGGACCTTACAACACCTTGGAAGAGTGCTACCGGACTGCGGAGCTGCTCGCCAAATCCATCTCGGAAGTTATCATGGATGCGGAGAAAGTGACGGCTCCGGCAGGTAAAAAATCTTGATTCCTGATGAGCAGGAACAAAGACGGGAGGGCTGAACATGCCGCGCTGGTATTGGAAGCTGTTTATGTATGGGATTGTGCTGAGTTTCTGCGTCATGTTCGGAGTCGATCTGGCTTCCCGCGGCATGAACCGGATTGAAGGGCCGGAGAGCGGCGCGGACAGGCCTGTCTCATCTGCCGCAGGCGGGCTTACGGGTCCATCTGCGGATGGAAGTCCTCCTGCCGGAGAGACGGCCGTCAGGGCCCTGCCCCGTGGCGGCGTACCGGCGGCGGCCAGCCCCGCAGGCACACGCAGCGAAAGACCGGCCGGTTCGGATGCCCGGACAGGGGAGGACAGCCGCGCTCCGCAAGGAAACGGGGCTGCAGAGCAGCCAAGCCCGAAGCCTGAGCCGCCGGCGCCGCGTCCGATCACATCGGGCGGACCGGAAGAAATCGGCTCTATGAACCATCTTGGCAACAAGCTTGGCGATCTGCTGGAAATAACCGCCCAGTCCGGTATGGATGGTGTCGTTTCTTTGTTCGAATGGGTAGTGAAATAGGAGGAAACCCCCGATTTAATGGGTGTAATCCCTGTATATGCACGATGTAAACGGATAAGCATTGCCGCCGAACCTCTGGACTGATATAATAAAAGATACTGTATGTAACTGTGTGGGGGTTAGGCATGACGGACATTCGCCAAAGACAACAACAAATTCGAAACTTTTCGATTATCGCGCATATTGATCACGGTAAATCAACGCTGGCAGACCGTATTCTGGAATTTACCGGGGCTTTGTCGTCCCGTGAGATGCAGGAGCAGGTTCTGGACCAGATGGATCTTGAACGGGAACGGGGTATTACCATCAAGCTCCAGGCCGTCAGGTTGAACTACAAAGCCGACGACGGGCAAGAGTATATCCTGAATCTTATCGATACCCCGGGACATGTGGATTTCACCTATGAAGTATCCCGGAGTCTTGCCGCATGCGAAGGCGCCCTGCTTGTGGTAGACGCCGCCCAAGGTATCGAAGCCCAGACACTGGCTAACGTCTATTTGGCTTTGGACAATAACCTTGAGATTCTGCCGGTTATCAATAAAATTGATCTGCCGAGTGCAGACCCGGAGCGCGTCAAGCAAGAGGTGGAGGATGTTATCGGCCTCGACGCGAGCGATGCCGTTCTGGCTTCCGCCAAGGCGGGCATCGGCATCAAGGAAATTCTGGAGCAGGTATGCCAGAAAGTACCGGCTCCGCAGGGTGACCCTGACGAGCCTCTCAAAGCGCTTATTTTTGACTCGCATTACGATCCGTACAAAGGCGTCATTATGTACGTGCGTGTCGTTGACGGCTCCATCAAGACAGGTTCCAAAATCAAAATGATGGCAACCGGTAAAACATTTGAAGTCATCGAGGTCGGTGCTTTCATGCCTCGGATGACCATCGTCAACGAGCTTCATGTGGGCGATGTCGGTTTTATCGTGGCAGGCATCAAGACGGTCGGCGACACGCGTGTCGGTGATACCGTCACCAATGCCGCCAAACCGGCGCTCGAACCGCTGCCGGGTTACCGCAAGATCAACCCGATGGTATTCTGCGGATTGTATCCGATCGAGACCTCGGACTACAATGATCTCCGCGATGCGCTTGAGAAGCTGGAGCTCAACGATGCTTCGCTTACGTATGAGCCGGAGACTTCTACAGCGCTTGGCTTCGGCTACCGCTGCGGATTCCTGGGACTTCTCCATATGGAGATCATCCAGGAACGGATTGAACGTGAATTTAACATTCCGCTCATCACGACCGCGCCAAGCGTTATTTACCGGATAACCATGACCAACGGTGATGTGGTTGAAATTGACAACCCTTCGAACTATCCGGACCCTCAGCGTATTGATTTCGTAGAGGAGCCCTATGTCAAGGCGTCTGTAATTGTGCCCAATGACTATGTCGGAGCGATTATGGATCTTTGCCAGAACAAGCGCGGAGAGTTTCTGAACATGGAGTACCTGGATACGAACCGGGTGACACTGTCTTACAATATCCCGCTCGCCGAGATTGTATATGACTTCTTCGATTTGCTGAAATCGCGAACCAAAGGGTATGCTTCCTTTGATTACGAGATCTCGGGCTATAAGAAATCGAATCTCGTCAAAATGGACATCATGCTGAATGCCGAACAGGTTGATGCTTTGTCCTTCATCGTACACCGCGACAGCGCCTATAACCGCGGCCGCATTATATGCGAGAAGCTCAAAGAGCTCATTCCTCGGCAAATGTTCGAGGTGCCGATTCAGGCTGCAATCGGACAGAAGATTATTTCCCGCGAGACGGTCAAAGCGATGCGCAAGAACGTTCTTGCCAAATGTTATGGCGGCGATATCTCGCGTAAACGGAAACTTCTGGAGAAGCAGAAGGAAGGTAAGAAACGCATGAAGCAGGTCGGCAGCGTTGAAGTGCCGCAGGAAGCGTTCATGGCGGTTCTCAAAATCGACGACAACTAAACCTGCTGTAACAGCAGCTTAAATAGGAGCCTAGTGCTCCTATTTTTATTGGAATGACGCAAAGCAAAGCATCCCTGACTTCGATCTTGCCTACTTTTGTAGTACAATGAAGGAACGGCTTCAGCCGGACCTTGACTGGAAAGGAACAACCCGCAATGAAACCACTTTATTCCGCCCCAAAGGCGGTTTATATCCATATTCCGTTCTGTACGAATAAATGCTATTACTGTGATTTTAACTCTTACGTCCTTAAAGGCCAGCCTGTTATGGATTATCTGGACGGGCTTGAACGCGAGATGGAGCTTACGGTGAAATCAATGCCGCCCGGAGAAATTGAAACGATTTTCGTCGGCGGAGGGACACCTACTGTTCTGCTTCCGGATCAGATGGCCCATTTCCTCAAACTGGTGCGGACGTATTTTCCCGAGCGCCAGGCTGAGCTGGAGTTCTCGATGGAGGCTAATCCGGGGACGACCGATCTGGAGAAGCTTGCTGCGATGAAAGAGGGGGGTGTCAACCGGATTTCGTTCGGTGTCCAGTCTTTCGATAACGCACTGCTGGAGACAATCGGACGCATTCACAACACGGATGATGTCTACCGGAGTCTGGAGAATGCGGCAAAGCTTGGTTTTGACAACATGTCGATCGATCTGATGTTCGGCCTGCCTAAGCAGACTCCCGAAATCATGCAGAAGACTCTGGATGAAGCACTTGCACTCGATCTCAAGCATTATTCCATATACAGCCTGAAAGTGGAAGAGAATACGCTTTTCCATACGATGTATAACAAGAACCAGCTTCCGCTGCCGAGTGAAGATGAGGAGCTGGAGATGTATCTGCTCATTATGCGCCGCCTGAAGCAGGCGGGGTACGAAATGTATGAGATCAGCAATTTCGCCAAGCCGGGCTATGAGAGCCGGCATAACCGCACTTACTGGCGCAATGAGCCTTACTACGGGCTCGGCGCCGGAGCGCACGGCTACGCAGGCGGCTTCCGGCATGTCAACATTAAAGGCGTTCAGCCTTATATAAATAAGACCAAAGAAGCGATGCCTCATCTGGAACGCTTCGAGGTTACCCGTGAAGAGGCTATGGAGGATTTCATGATGGTTGGGCTGAGATTGCTGGAAGGCGTCAGAGACGAGGACTTCCGCGCTCAGTTCGGTATTTCTATAGAAGAAAAATTCGGGCCCATCGTCACAAGCCTCACATCCAAAGGACTGCTGGAAATTGCGGGGGATAGGCTCCGGCTTACTGAGCGGGGGATCTTGTTCGGCAATGATGTATTCGCCGCCTTTCTTTAGATCCAATGGGGATAACACGCCGTTTTAAATGAATTTTATGTAAAATGCCACTTGTGCGATTATGCAAGCTGATGTATATTTATTCAATAAACATACGGCTATGTATGATTCGTACAGGTGTTTTTTTACTTTTCAGCACGAAATGGTGGGAGTAGCGATGACGATAGCTTGCCGCAAAGCAAACGAAGTTGATGTGGATGAATTAGTAGAAATGATACAGGGATATGCGAGCCAAGGAATTATGCTTCCCCGCAGCAGAGAGATGGTACAGCAGCAGCTGGATTCCTTTGTTGTCGCGGTAGATGAAGGGGTCCTGATCGGCTGCGGCTCACTTACTAAACTGGGAGCGAATCTCGTGGAGATCCGGTCTCTCGGCGTATCGGAAGATTACAAGGGCAAGGGCGTCGGTTCGAAGCTCGTCGATTGTCTGCTGGAAGAAGCGAGAGATCAGAATATTACCAAAGTCATGGCGCTGACATACGAGGTGCGGTTTTTTCAGAAGAACGGATTCACCATTGTACCCAAACATATTTTTCCCGAAAAAGTGTGGACTGACTGCATGCACTGCAAAAAGCAATACTGCTGTGACGAAATTGCTGTACTTAGAGAGCTCGATTGACTTGACAACAGACCGAGAGGTCTGTTATTTTTGTATTATGATTTAGCACTCGCTAAGGTTGAGTGCTAACGAACGGACAACAGCCGGACGTTCCGGTTAGGCGTGCGTAGCGTGTACAATCCAAAGAGGAGAAGGAGGAGTTACCTGTGCTAACAGAGCGTCAACAGATGATTTTAACCGCCATAGTCGATGATTATATACGTTCTGCAGAACCCATTGGCTCGCGCAGTATTTCCAAACGCGGTGATGTAGGGTTCAGCCCCGCGACGATCCGCAATGAAATGTCGGATCTCGAGGAGATGGGCTTCCTGGAGCAGCCTCATACGTCCGCCGGCCGTATTCCTTCTCACAAGGGTTACCGCTATTACGTCGATCATCTTGTGCAACATGGCTCTCTGGATGCCCACGAAGTAGAGACGGTCAAGCGCTTCTTTGCCGAGAAACTCCAGGCTATGGAAGAAGTGATCCAGCATACGGCCAATATGCTATCGGGTCTGACGAACTACACATCCATCGTCCTTGGACCCGAAGTGTTTACGAATACGCTGAAGCATTTGCAGATCATTCCGATTAGCGACACGACCGCGGTTGCCATTATCGTAACGAATACGGGGCATGTGGAGAACAAGACAGTCCCGATTCCTCCGGGAATACCCGTAGCTGAAATCGAGAAGGTGGTCAACCTTCTGAATGCTAGGCTCAAAGGAGTGCCGCTTCTGCAGTTCAAGTCGAAGCTGTATACGGAAGTAGCCGATGAGCTGAACAAATATGCCTCCGGTTATTATGAATTGCTGGCCATGGTTGAAAGCGTACTGGAGAACGATGAGAAGGACCGCATCTTCTTGAGCGGAACGACCAATATGTTGACCCAGCCCGAGTTCAAGGACGTGGATAAGGTGAAAAGCATTTTGGATTTGCTGGAGCAGACGCCGGTTATTTTCAAATTAGTGACCTCATCGCCCAATGGTCTGCAAATTAAGATCGGCTCTGAGAACAGTCTAGCCGCTATGAATGATTGCAGTCTTATTACCGCTACGTATGCCTTTGACGACAAACCGCTCGGGACGATCGGGATCTTGGGTCCGACCCGGATGGAATATGCCAAAGTCATCAGACTGCTGGAGCATCTGTCTTCCAATATGGAAGTGCTGCTTTCGCGCTGGTATAAATAATACGGGCAGACGCCGGTTTATGCAGATTCCCTTAGGGGTAAACTTAAGCGTGGTCCGGCTGGAGCCAGCCGTCCACTCTTTTAAGGAGGTGAACACGACAAGTGAGTACCGAAGAAACGAAGAATAACCATCCGAATACCGACGCCGCAGAAACAGAAGCTACATATGAAGCGGGATACGCGGAATCGGCTGATGAGGCAGGTACTGGACAAGAAGCTGCCCAGCAAGACGGTGAACAAACCTCGGCTCGCGATGCCGAACTGCAGGAACTTCGCGTTCAGGCAGAGGAGAATCAGCAGCGCCTTTTGCGTACGCAAGCCGATTTCGATAATTTCCGCCGCCGTTCCAGACAGGAGAAGGAAGAGTTTGCGAAATACGCTTCTTTGAAGCTGATTGAGCAGCTGCTGCCGGTTATCGATAACTTTGACCGCGCCCTTCTTTCCAGCCGGGAAACACAAGATTTCGAAGCCTTGGCCAAAGGGATTGAGATGGTGTATCGCCAGCTGGAGCAATTAATGACCCAGGAAGGTCTTACGCCAATCCAGGCCGTAGGCCAGCCGTTTAATCCGGAGTTCCATCAGGCAGTTATGCAGGTGGAAACCGAAGAGTATGAAGAAGGAATCGTAGTGGAAGAGATGCAGAAAGGTTACATGCTCAAGGACCGGGTCATTCGTCCGACCATGGTTAAAGTGAGCGTGTAATATAGACCGACTACATCCCGCCCACCGGTTTAACATAGATCTACACATGACCCTATAAGGAGGACTTCGTTTATCATGAGTAAAGTAATCGGTATTGACTTAGGAACCACCAACTCTTGCGTAGCTGTTATGGAAGGCGGCGAGGCAGTCGTTATTCCTAACCCGGAAGGCAATCGTACAACCCCGTCCGTTGTAGGTTTTAAGAAAGACGGCGAACGTGTTGTCGGTGAGACGGCTAAACGCCAGTCTATTACGAACCCGGATCGTACAGTTATGTCCATCAAGCGTCACATGGGTACGAACCACAAGGAAACGATCGACGGCAATGACTTCACGCCGCAAGAAATCTCCGCCATCATCCTGCAGAAGCTTAAAGCCGATGCGGAAGCCTATCTGGGCACTACGGTAACGCAAGCCGTTATTACGGTACCTGCTTATTTCAACGACAGCCAGCGTCAAGCTACTAAAGACGCGGGTAAAATTGCAGGTCTGGAAGTTCTGCGTATTGTCAATGAGCCTACAGCGGCTGCACTTGCTTACGGTATGGAGAAATCCGAAGATCAGACAATTCTGGTCTATGACCTGGGTGGCGGTACGTTCGACGTATCCATCCTCGAGCTCGGCGACGGCTTCTTCGAAGTAAAAGCGACAAGCGGCGACAACAGCCTGGGCGGAGATGATTTTGACCAAGTCATCATCGACTACTTGTCAAGCGAATTTAAAAAAGAGCACGGAATTGACCTCAGCAAGGACAAAGCGGCTGTACAGCGTTTGAAGGATGCTGCGGAGAAAGCGAAGAAAGAGCTTTCCGGTGTTCTTACAACAACGATCTCTCTGCCGTTCATTACAGTGGTAGACGGCGTGCCGCAGCACTTGGAGCTTAACCTGACTCGTGCGAAGTTCGAAGAATTGTCCGCTGGACTCGTGGAGAGAACACTCGGACCTACTCGTCAAGCGCTCAGTGACGCTGGATTATCCCCGAACCAGATTGACAAGGTTGTTCTTGTCGGCGGTTCGACACGTATCCCGGCTGTAGTGGAAGCTGTTAAGAAACTGATCGGCAAAGATCCGCACAAAGGCGTGAATCCGGATGAAGTAGTTGCCCTGGGCGCTGCTGTTCAAGCCGGCGTTCTGACTGGCGACGTCAAAGACGTTGTCCTGCTGGACGTAACGCCTCTGTCCCTCGGTATCGAAACGGCGGGCGGCGTGTTCACGAAGATGATCGACCGCAACACGACCATTCCGACCAGCAAATCGCAAGTATACACGACCTATGCGGATAACCAGACGAGCGTAGAAATTCACGTTCTGCAAGGCGAACGCGCAATGGCTAATGACAACAAAACACTCGGACGCTTCATGCTTGGAGATATTCCTCCGGCACCGCGCGGCATTCCGCAAGTCGAAGTTACCTTCGATATCGATGCCAACGGTATCGTAAATGTATCGGCTCTTGATAAGGGAACGGGTAAGAGCCAGAAAATTACGATCACATCTTCAAGCGGCCTGAGCGACGATGAAATCGATAAAATGATGAAGGATGCAGAGGCTCATGCTGAAGAAGACCGTCTCCGTAAAGAACTCGTTGAAGTTCGCAACGGAGCCGACCAGCTGGTGTACTCCGCTGACAAAGTGATCAAGGATCTGGGAGATAAAGTGGACCAGGCCGAAATCGACAAAACCAATGCCGCAAAAGAAAAAGTGAAACAGGCGCTGGAAGGCAATGATCTGGAAACGATCAAAGCTGCGACTGAAGAATTGACTGAAATTGTTCAGCAATTGTCTGTTAAACTATATGAGCAAGCAGCTCAACAAGAACAAGGTGCAGGACCTGCCGGCGCAGCCGATGCAGGCAAGAAAGACAACGTTGTAGACGCAGATTACGAAGTTGTAGACGAAGACAAGAAGTAAACCGCGGCGTAGAACGTCTATTACAGAAGAGAAGTCAAAGCCGTCTTGACGGCTTTGACTTTCCCTGTGTTAGGGCGCTGCGGAGTCGGGTACGTTTTAGTGGGGGTGGAGCATGAGTAAACGGGACTATTACGAAGTGTTGGGCGTCAGTAAAGACGCGTCTGCGGAAGATGTTAAGAAAGCTTACCGTAAATTGGCGCGTCAGTACCATCCGGATGTTAATAAAGCGGATGATGCAGAAACGAAGTTTAAAGAAGCGAAAGAAGCCTATGACATACTCAGCGATGATCAGAAAAGATCAACCTATGACCGTTTCGGACATGTAGATCCGAATCAGGGCATGGGCGGCGGCGCTGACTTTGGCGGCGGCGGTTTCGGTGATATCTTTGATATGTTCTTCGGCGGCGGAGGCGGGCGCCGGAATCCGAATGCTCCGCAGCGGGGAAGCGACTTGCAGTATAACCTGCAAATTGAGTTCAAAGAGGCGGTATTCGGCAAGGAACTGGATTTGCAGATTCCGCGTACCGAAGATTGCGATAAGTGTTCCGGTTCAGGAGCCAAACCGGGCACTAAGCCGGAGACTTGTACGGTCTGTTCGGGTTCGGGTCAGCAGGAAGTGGTTCAGAATACGCCGTTTGGCCGTATTGTAAACCGCCGTCCTTGCTCCAACTGTAACGGGCAAGGCAAAACCATCCGCCATAAATGCAGCGATTGCGGCGGATCAGGCAAAATTAAGAAGCAGCGCAAAATACACATCAAAATTCCGGCAGGCGTGGACGACGGCGCACAGCTGCGTGTAAGCGGCGAAGGCGAAAGCGGTACACGCGGCGGTCCGTCAGGGGATCTGTATGTCGTGATTCATGTCAAAGCGCACGAATATTTCGAGCGCCGCGATGACGACATCTATCTCGATATGCCGTTGACCTTCGTGCAGGCGGCGCTTGGCGCTGAAGTCGAAGTGCCGACGCTGACAGAGAAAGTGAAGCTGAAGATTCCAGCGGGCACGGATACCGGTACGTATTTCCGTCTTCGCGGCAAAGGTGTACCGAAGCTTCGCGGCTACGGACAGGGCGATCAGCACGTGAGAGTCGTCATCGTCACACCGAAGAATCTGACAGACGAACAGAAAGATCTGCTCCGTGATTTCGCCAAGATGAGCGGAGAGGATACCAAAGAACACCAGGAGTCGTTCTTTGATAAGATGCGCAAGGCTTTCCGCGGCGATTAATGCTGCGAAAGCAGGCCGGCAGTACTGAAAGAAGCACCCTTTCATCCCTTAACGGGCATGAAAGGGTGCTTTTTTGGCGTGAGTTTGTTGAAGGGGCAAGGAGTAAAAAGTAACGCTAGATAACGATGCGAATTCATGTATAATAGTACGTTGTATCTATTCTCTAGCAGAATAAATCGTGCAGGTATACACATTTTCATCTATAAAGGAGAGCTTCGATTGAACCGACCAGTGGAACTTCAGCGAACTTTGAAGCTATGGCACATTGTTGTCATCGGATTGGGATATATGGCGCCTATGGCTGTGTTCGATACGTACGGAATCGTATCGGCAGAAACGGGCGGACACGTTCCGGCCGCCTATGCTCTGACTTTGTTAGCGATTCTTTTTACTGCTTCAAGCTACGGTAAAATGGTCCGGGTGTATCCGAATGCGGGATCTGCATATGCGTACACCCGGAATACGATCCATCCCTATGCCGGGTTTCTGGTAGGCTGGGCCGCGCTGCTTGATTATTTGTTCCTGCCGATGATCAATGCGCTCTTAACCGGCATTTACCTGTCCGCGGTATTCCCGGGGATTCCCGAGTGGATCTGGATTGTCGGTTTTGTATTGTTCATTACCGTCCTTAATTTGCTGAAGATCAAAATTACGGCTTCGGTAAACACCTTCTTAGTCTTGTTCCAGATCGTAGTCGTGCTCCTATTCGCAGCTTTGGCCGTAAGAGGCCTGATGAACGGAGACGGGCTCGGGCAGGTGTTCTCGGCACAGCCTTTCTATGGTCCGGATTTATCGCTGCCGGCTCTTCTTGTGGGCGCATCTATATTGTGCTTTGCTTTCCTCGGCTTTGACGCCGTATCCACCTTGACGGAAGAAACGGTCGATCCGGTTAAGAATACGCCGCGCGCCATTATTCTGGTTGCGATGCTCGGCGGAATTTTGTTCATGACGGCATCGTATTTTACACAATCCCTGTTCCCGGACACATCCGTTTTCGAAGATCCGGAAGCGGCTTCTTCTGAAATTGCGCTCTTTATCGGCGGCAAAGTATTTCAGCTTGTGTTCCTGGCAGCGGCTTTATCGTCCACGCTTGCATCCGGTCTGGTGTCTTTGACGAGTGTGACGAGGCTGCTGTATGCGATGGGGCGCGATCATTATCTGCCTAAGAAAATTTTCGGCTATGTTCATCCCAAGTACGGCACGCCTGTATACAATGTGCTGATTATCGGCTGCTTATCGCTGACCGCCCTGAAACTGGATCTGGTCACGGCGACTTCGTTCATCAACTTCGGCGCCCTGATCGCGTTCACATTCGTAAACCTTAATGTTATTATTCATTATGTGTTTAAAAAGAAGCAAAGAAGTGCGGTGGATTATGTACGCTATCTGATTTCACCGCTGATCGGCGCAGGCTTCGTGGCTTATATCTGGACTCATCTCGATAGTCATTCGATGACGTTGGGGTTGATCTGGACAGCGGCGGGAGCCGCTTATCTGATTTATTTGATTACGGTTGCCAAACGCGATGTCGGTAAAATGAGAATGGACGACTCGGAAGCGGACAGCTAAGTGGGCTGGCTGCATGTTCTCGCTTGCAAGGCAGAAGCAGGCATATCCGCTTCATTCTATCCGCGTATGGGCACCGGGTAACGAGCCTGGATTCAGTCCCGACACCTGATCACGAATGAAGCGTCTAATACGCACGCGCAGCGAATAAGAATGGCCTCCTTTAAGCATGCTACTGGGTAGTTTGTCATAAAGGAGGCCATTGTCATGAGCAAGTATCGTAATGAGAAGCAGAATCAAGAGAACGAGCTTCCGGTCGGGAAGAGCGAGGATGTCGAGTTCAGCGCAGAGATGGCGGATGCGGAAGACCTCGAAGCGCTGCAGCGCGCGGATGCGGCCGACAGCCGCCAGGAACGGATCAGCGAATGAGCGAGGAGAGCATTCTGGCGGCTTTTAAATCGCCGGAGGAGGCGGAAGCGGCGGCCGCTAAACTGAGAGTGCTGCGCGCGATCGATCTTCAGATCGACCGGATCGACCGCTATCAGGGAAACGACGTCCAGCAGGTGATGAATCCGCTGAGCGGAGGTTTTGCCAGCCTCGGCAATCTGACGCAGGCCGCCGAGTGGTTCAGTCCTGACGCGGGGATTCTAGGCGCGGCGGATACGACCGCAAGCGGAATGAGCGATGGCGGTCAGGGAATGCCGACCGGCAGGGATATCCTGCTGACGGTCGTGGTGGAGGAGAGCACCCGCCCGCTGGCGGTGCGCGTTATTGAGCAGTGCGGGGGCGAGATTTGAGAACCCCCGCAGTTCCAAGGTCCCGTCCAGTGAATGGACGGGACCTTAGTTATGCAGCCGCATCCGCTTATGGGTGAGCGGCTGGAGTGCCCGCGGCGGGCCTGTCTGGTTCTGTGCGGGGAAGTCCCGGCACTCCAGAACGCTGCGGCCGGAGCTCTGCGGATACCGGCGGCTGTGGAAGACGGCGCTGCGCGTAGCCGTTTCTGGCAAGGCCGCGTGCAGCCGGCTTCATAATCCGCGAATGGGCGTGTAGGGCCTAATCGGCGCCTAAGAACTGCCGGTCACAGCGGTTTGATCTTATGAAGTGCAGCAATGCCGGGGACGGATGAAACTGGAGCACCTCCCGCTTTAAGGGCGGACGCAGGTGTTCTTTTTTTATGCGAAAAAAGAGCGGAAGCACGTTTTACCGGACATGTAAAGTAGTGTACAATAGCTAGATATGTAAGCGGATAGAAAGCAGAATCCGCAAGGGGGACAAGATGACGATGCGTTGGCATGAAATAACCGTATATACCACCGAACAAGCGACCGAAATGATTTCCAATTTTCTTCATGAATTCGGGGCCGGAGGCGTTTCAATCGAAGAATCAGGTACTTTAAATAAACAGCGGGATACTTCCATGGGACAGTTTTATGAGCACCCGCTCAATGATATCCCGGAAGGATTTGCAGAGATTAAAGGGTATTTTCTCGAGGGTTCACCCCTGGAAGCTATTATGACCGAACTGAAGCAGCAGGTTGAAGGGTTGACGGAGTTCGGGATTGATATCGGAACACCGGTTTACGGACTGCGGGAAGTGGACGAAGAGGATTGGGCGAATGCATGGAAACAGTATTTTAAGCCGACCCGCATTACGGAGCGTTTAACGATTAAGCCGACTTGGGAAGAATATGAAGCATCTCCCGAAGAAATAATTCTGGAACTCGATCCGGGCATGGCCTTCGGAACCGGGACGCATGCAACTACTTCCTTGTGCCTCAAAACACTTGAAGAGGTGATCCAGGGCGGCGAAGACGTCATTGATGTCGGTACGGGTTCAGGAATTCTGGCGATCGCGGCGGCCAAGCTTGGAGCCCGGAGCGTACTTGCGGTGGATCTAGATCCTGTAGCTGTAGCCAGTGCGAGCGAGAATGCCGTCCTTAACGGCCTGGATGACCAAATTCATGTGAAGCTGAGCGATTTGCTGCAAGTATTCAAAGACAGTGAAGCAGGCCATGGAGCAGACCTGGGAGTTACTCTGCCTGTGAAAATCGTGGTCGCGAATATATTGGCGGAAGTTATTCTGCTCTTCGTGGACGATGTATACAAAGTGCTTGCACCGGATGGGTACTATGTCGTATCCGGCGTCATACAAAGCAAGGAAAAGGATGTAGAAAACGGCCTGCTGGCTGCCGGTTTCGAGGTCGAGGCGGTCCGCCGTGACGGAGAATGGGTAGCGATGGTAGCACGGAAGAGGTAGGTGGACAAGCTTGCTCGCATACGGTTTTGATGTTATTCCTTTTGTACTGCTCGTGCTTATCCTTGCGTTCACGGTACACGAATTCGCGCATGCTTATTCGGCTTATAAGTTCGGTGACCCTACGGCCTATAACGAAGGCCGGGTTACACTGAACCCGCGTGTTCATCTGGATGTATTCGGAACCATTGTGTTTATTCTCGTGGGCTTCGGATGGGCTAAGCCGGTGCCTGTGCGCCGTTCCAACTTTAAGAAGCCCCGGCTGATGGGTGTGATCGTCAGTGCTGCCGGTCCGCTCAGCAATCTGGTAATGGCTTTTGTCGGTCTGCTCATCCTGTACCTGCTGTGGACTTTTGGCGGCATTGAGACATGGTCGACCGGTACACAAAAAGCGGCTCTTCTCTTCCTGGTGCTGTTAGTTCAAATCAATATTGTGCTCTTTATTCTGAATCTCCTGCCTGTTCCGCCGCTGGACGGTTACCGGATTCTTGAGGATGTTCTTCCGGTTGCCGGACGTGAGAAAATGCGCCAGTATGAACAGTGGGGGATGATTGTACTTCTGCTGCTGGTATTTATCGAGCCCCTGTACCGGGTCACGCTGGGACCGATCTTTGCGCTCCAGTATGATATCATTGCGGCTTTTAATACAGCATTAAGCGGTATTTTCGGCTTTAGGATACCCGTCGAGCAGCTGTTCCGTGTTTCCGGCGGTTTGTAACGATAGGCCGGGCGGTGTTTTCAATTGTTACGGGAAGCAGTCTTGCTTAAGGAAAAACATTTGTATACACGTTTGGCTGCTGCAAAGATACATTCCAATTAACCCATGAAATTACCCCCAAAGGTAGCTTTTGAACCAAGAACATTGTAAGATAAAATGTATGCTTTTTTGAGTCCTGACAAAGAAAGAGTGGCCGCAATGCAAAGATATTTTGTTCCCGCAGAGAATTTCGGCGAGGATACAGTCCAGATAACGGGTGACGACGCTCACCATCTTGCGCGTGTTATGCGTGCCGAAGAGGGCGACCGCTGTATTTGCAGCGATGGGGTCGGCCGGGAAGTGCTTGTTGAAGTTACAGCCGTGGATAAAAATAAGGTCGAGGCGAAAATTGTCGAAATTCTGGCGATGACTGCGGAACCTGCTGTAGAAGTGTGGATTGCGCAAAGTCTGCCGAAAGGCGATAAAATGGAGACGGTCATCCAGAAGGGGACCGAGATTGGCGCCGCCCGCTTCCTGCCTTTCGTATCCGGGCGGACGGTCGTCCAATACGATGCGAAGAAAGAAGCGAAGCGCACGGAGCGCTGGAGTAAGATTGCCAAGGAAGCCGCGGAGCAAGCGCACCGGAACCGTGTTCCGGCTATCGATCCCGTGCTGTCCTGGAAGAATCTTCTCCAGCTTGCGGCAGAAACGAGCGGAGCCTGGATCTGTTACGAGAAAGAAGACGGATTCGGAATCGGTACGGCTATCCGGCGTTATTTTGACGATGCACGGGCAGAGAGTTCCGGTGAAGCTGTACACAGTGTCCGGGTATCCGGAGGACAAGAAGCGGGCTTAATTGCAGAGGCTCCTGCCAGATTGCTGCTGATCATCGGCCCCGAAGGCGGATTCAGCGAGCAGGAGATTAAGGAAGCGGAAGCGGCAGGTTGTGTGTCCGTTTCGCTGGGACGGCGAATTCTACGTACGGAAACGGCCGCTATGGTCGGCTTGACGTGCATCTTATACGAATCAGGAGAGATGGGAGGATAAAGTTATGTCAACAGTGGCATTTCATACCCTTGGATGTAAAGTGAATTTTTATGATACGGAAGCGATCTGGCAGCTGTTCAAAAACGAAGGCTACGAACAGGTCGATTTTGAACATACGGCAGACGTTTACGTCATTAATACATGTACCGTTACGAATACGGGCGATAAGAAAAGCCGCCAGATGATCCGCCGCGCCGTCCGCCGTAATCCGGAAGCGATTGTGGCGGTAACCGGCTGCTATGCGCAGACGTCGCCGGCTGAAATTATGGCGATTCCGGGTGTAGATCTGGTTATCGGTACACAAGACCGCGATCAGATTCTGACCCTTGTCAAGCAGTTCCAGGATGAGCGCAAGCCGATTAATGCGGTTCGCAACATTATGAAGACACGCCAGTTCGAAGAGCTGGATGTACCGGATTTTGCGGACCGGACCCGTGCTTTCCTCAAGATCCAGGAAGGCTGCAACAATTTCTGCACTTTCTGCATTATTCCTTGGTCGCGCGGACTCATGCGCAGCCGTGAACCGCAAAGCGTGGTAAAGCAGGCTCACATGCTGGTGGACGCCGGCTATAAGGAGATTGTCCTGACCGGGATTCATACCGGAGGCTACGGCGAGGATATCGAGAACTACAGCCTGGCACGCCTGTTGTGGGATTTGGATAAAGTGGACGGCTTGAAGCGCGTCCGTATTTCATCCATTGAAGCGAGCCAGATTACCGATGAGGTTCTGGAAGTGCTGAACACTTCGGATAAAATGTGCCGCCATCTTCACATTCCGCTCCAGGCGGGTCATGATCAGGTCCTGGCACGGATGCGCCGCAAGTACACGACCGCCGAATACGGCCGCAAAATCGAGCTGATCCAGAAGGCGATGCCGGGAGCTGCGATAACGACAGATGTAATTGTAGGGTTCCCGGGAGAGACGGACGAAATGTTCCGGGAAGGGTATGCATTCATGGAGCAGATGCAATTCTCCGAGATGCACGTCTTCCCTTATTCGAAGCGGACAGGCACGCCAGCCGCACGGATGCTGGACCAGGTTGACGAAGAAATCAAGAATGCGCGTGTTCATGAGCTGATTGATTTGTCGGAGCGGATGCAGCTGCAATATGCCCGTCAATTTGTCGGGAAGCAGCTTGAAGTCATTCCGGAGCGCACGTATAAAGGCGCCGCGGAAGACAGCGGACTGCTGATGGGCTACACGGACAATTACCTGCAGGTCGTATTCAACGCACCGGAAGAGATGATCGGCAAAGTGTGCACCGTACAGGTGAACGAAGCCGGTGTCAATGAATCTCAAGGTGTTCTGATTCGTACAGAGGATACCAAGCCGGCAGCAGAACGGATTCAAGCGATTGTTTAAAATTGTAAAATATGTATTGACAGTCCATATATGCGGTGATAAGATGGGGTACATCTAATTGAAGCCCTCTACCGGACCGCCGGAGACACAAGCGATTTGAGCTTGCTGTTTCCGGCTTTTTTGTTGTCCGCCGAGCAGTAGCGGAGTTGATTATCAGCAGGGGAAGGAGTGAAGAAATGAGGGTGGCAGGATGGGCAGCTATGGCTTGTAATTCTTGTCAGCAGTTGTTTGAGGAACGCTGCTGAAGTAAGAGAACAAATTTTTTTGTTTATAATTCCGAGTAAATACATGTGTTAACTATTATATAGGGAGTGAAAGTGTATGACAGTTGGCAAACAGGAAGTGGAGTTCGGCTGGTTTATCCCCACGACCGGTGACGGCAAGTACATAGGTGTGGAGCCGGAGAGAGAATCGACCGCTGATTACATGATTGAAGTCGCCCAGACAGCGGAAAAGGCCGGATTTACTTTTGCACTGATACCGACGGGCGGATCTTGCCTGGATGCATGGATCGTCGGCTCCTCTATTGCCGTACACACGAAGAAGCTGAAGCCGCTGGTTGCCCTTAGACCGGGGCTGATCGCTCCCGTACTTGCTGCGCGGATGGCCGCCACGCTGGATGTGATCTCGGGAGGCCGCGCTCTGATTAACGTCGTGACCGGCGGCTCGCCGAGCGATTTGCAGGCTACGGGAGATCCTCTGGCGCTGGCGCACGATGAGCGCTACGGGCGGACGCGGGAATTCCTTCATATTGTCAAAAGCATATGGACGCGCTCGAACGACAGCGGTGAGAAGTTCCTGGCAGGAGGAGGTTACCACTATGGCGGCGACGGGAAAGTTAATTTTAAAGGCCGCTACTATGAGCTGGAGAACGGAGCGGGCTTGCCTTTGCCTGTGCAGCAGCCGCACCCGCCCCTCTACTTTGGGGGCAGTTCTGAGGCTGGCAAACGAACCGCTGTGGAAACATCGGATGTCTACTTGATGTGGGCAGAGCCTCTTCCGTGGATTGAGGAGCAGATTCAAGAAGTCGAGCGTATTCGGAGTGAAGTAAGAGCTGAGAAGGGGACGGTCCGGGAGCTTCGTTACGGGCTTAGAGCGCAAATCGTTGTTCGGCCTACCGAGGAGGAGGCTTGGAAGGAAGCGTGGGAAATCATTTCGAAGGTAGAGCCGGATGCGGTGGAATGGTCCAGTCACCGTTTCAAAGAAACCGATGCCACGAACCAGCAGAGGCAGAATCAGCTCCGGGAAGGTTCTCGTGATAACGGATACCTGGTTGGGCCTAACTTATGGGCCGGAATTTCGATTCTGCGGGGCGGGGGCGCTATGACATTCGTGGGTACGCCCGGGCAGGTAGCGGACAGGCTTCTTGAGTTTGTCGACATTGGAATCTCGTCGTTTATTTTATCGGGCTATCCTAACTTGGAAGAAGCTCAAATTACGGGAGATCTGCTGCTGCCGGTTTTTAAGGAAAAGCTGGCACAACGCACCAACCAAACCAACCAAACCAACCAAACTAACTACACCAACCAAACTAACCAAACCAACCCAACCAATCCAACCAACCAAGAAGTCACCGTTGAAGTTTAAAAAAGGACGTGTCGCGCGGATTTTACAAATGGGATGGAACGACTCGCCGGAAGGTGACAATTGATTTGGGAAATAAAGGGGGAGCATGATGCTGAAAGGACGTAAAACCCGGTATATGTCGTTTTTACTTGCCGCAGCACTTATTGTGCCGGGGTTAATGGGCTGTTCCGCTAAGCTGGCTTCAAGCGGAGGGGAATCGGATGCTTCCCTGGGCGAGAAGAAAGAGAAGACAGTGGTTAACATCGGCATCCAGCACAGCCTTGGACCACTGTTGATCGCCAGGGAGAAGAAGTGGTTCGAGGAGGCGTACGCCCAGGTGGGAGCCGAGGTGAAATGGCATGAGTTCCAAAGCGGACCTCCTCATTTTGAAGCGATTACAGCCGGGCGCCTGGATTTCGGAATGGTCGGTAACGGACCTGTTATCGCCGCCCAGGCATCCAATCTGGATTTTAAAGAAATCGCTGTTACCGGGGACGGTAAAAAAGGCAACGCCATCCTGCTGCCCAAAGGAAGTCCGATACAATCCGTCCAGGATTTAAAAGGAAAGAAGGTAGCTGTAGCCAAAGGGAGCAGCAGCTGGATTTTCTTATACAGAGCACTGCAGGAGGCGAACGTGCAGCCTAAGGACATCAAGATCGTCCAGCTGCAGCCGGATGAGGCTAAACCGGCTTTTGGTTCGGGTGCTGTAGACGCATGGGCCATCTGGGAGCCTTTTATCACCAATGAAGTCGAATCATCAGGCGCCCGCATTCTTACCGATGGGGAGGAGCTGAATCTGCTTGGACCCGGATTTGCTGTCGCGCGAACCGCATTCACGAAGGAACACCCCGACTTAACCGTGCTGTTCTTGAAAACCTATGAAGAGTCACGCCTGTGGATGCAGGAGCATCGGGATGAAGCGGCCGAGATATTAGCCAAGGCCAAGAAACTGGAGCCTGAGACGGTGCGGAAAATTCTAGAGAATACGGAGCCGATGAATGCCGTTATTTCGGATGAATTTATAGAAGCGCAGCAGACAACGGCGGACTTCATGTACGAGAATGAAGCGATTAAGCAGCAAATTGATGTTACGAAGGTCGTGGACAATACCTTTATCAAGCAGGCACTGGCTCAGGTGGGGGGAACTGCCGCTGTCCCCGCTGCTCCATAGGGACTATTTTCATCCGCAGCCGATAAATAAACAGGAAGCAATCTGCTTTGCAGCCTATTATTTCTCCGTTTGACCGTTCCTTCTTATTAAGCTGTATGTGGCAGTCCGGATTACGGAAGCAGTCCCTTACAGCTTCCCCGCAAACTTTGAGTAAATTTATCCGCAACGTTCCTCTCATAAAGAAAGACAGCGTACTCCTGACGCTGTTTTTCTTTGTTATGGAGCTTATTTACTTTTGCACGTTTAGATAGAGAGCACTGTTGGGTAAGAGGTAAAAGAGAACTTCCATAGACGTTGGACGGAGGGGGACTTATGGCCAACAAGCAGGACAAAGCCGAGCTAGAGAAGACAACTGTTACGGCGCCTAAAAAAAAGAAAAAGAAAGCGGTTCGCAGAATCGCAGGGGTTGTCTTCATAGGTATGCTGACGATCGGTCTTGGAGCGGCCGGTTGGGCTGCCAAAACCGGATACACCATGTACGAGCAGACCGATATCACCAAACTGTCTCAGGAACCGCCTCAATCGCTCCGGATTTACGATGCCAATGAGAAACTGATAACGGAATTAACCAATTCACGGATGGAGTACATACCGCTATCTGATTTTCCGGAGAATTTGAAGAATGCCATCATTGCCGTGGAAGATTCCAGGTTCTATGAGCATGGAGGAATTGACTTTAAAGGCCTCAGCCGCGCCATGTACACGAATTTACGAAACGGTGATGTGGTTCAGGGAGGAAGTACCATTACACAGCAGCTGGCCAAGGTAATGCTATTCTCTTCCGAGCAGACGCTGGAAAGAAAAGTGAATGAAGCCGTAGCTGCCTTGAAAATCGAAAAGAACTACAACAAGAATCAAATTCTGGAGCTGTATTTGAATTATATTTATTACGGCAGAGGAGCGTGGGGGATCGAGCGGGCTTCCCAGACTTATTTTGACAAGAATGCTTCGAAATTGACGCTTGCCGAAGCGGCGCTGCTTGCAGGGCTGCCGAAATCACCGAACGTATATTCACCGCTGAACAATATAGAGAAGGCTAAGGAACGCCGTGATCTTGTGCTCTCTTTGATGGCGGAGCAGGGGAAAATAACAGCGGAGCAGAAGAATGAGGCTCAGAGCGAGCCGATTAAACTGACGGACAAATCGTCGCTCGCGGCCACGAACAAATATCCAAGCTATGTGGATCACGTGATCGAGGAAACGCTGAGCAAAACCAAAATGTCCGAGCAGGAAATTCTTTCTTCCGGTCTTCAGATCTATACGAATCTGGATCCGGCTGTCCAGGACGCCGCTGAGGCCGTGTACATGGAGAAGAAAAATTTCCCGGGCGATAAAGGCGGCCTGCAAAGCTCCGTCATTGTGCTGGATTCAAAGACGGGCGCCATTCGCGGACTGGTCGGCTCGCGCAGCGACAAGCGTGAATTCCGGGCTTTCAATTATGCGACACAGCTGCAGCGTCAACCGGGATCGACGATCAAACCGGTTGTCGTATATACGCCTGCTTTATTGGCGGGGTTCAAGCCGCAAGATTTGATCAATGATGTGGAGACGGAATTCGGAAACAGCTACAAGCCGGGCAATTCCGGCCAGCGGTTCCATGGCTGGGTAACGATGGAGACTGCACTGATGCAATCTTATAACGTGCCGGCGGTAGCATTGATGAAAGAAGTGGGGATCGGCAAAGCGATGGATTTCGGCCGCAAAGCCGGTCTGCCGCTCGAAGACGATGACCGTGTGTACGGTCTGGCGCTGGGCGGACTGAAATACGGCACCTCGCCGCTTGTTATGGCTCAGGCTTATACGATGTATGCCAATAACGGCAAACTGTCCAAGGCTTATGCGGTATCCAAAATTGTGGACCGCAGCGGTAACGTTGTTCTGCAGGAAAAACCGCAGACGAACCAGATCATCGATGCGAACACCGCATATACCATGACGCAGATGATGCAGAAGGTAGTAACGGATGGCACGGGCCGCAGTGCCCGGATCAAGTATCCGGTTGCCGGCAAGACGGGAACGACGCAGCTGCCGGATGTGGCTGAATTCAGAACAGGATCAGGCAAAGTAATCAACGGAATGAAAGATGCCTGGTTCGTGGGGTATACCCCTGAGCTGGTAACGGCTGTCTGGGTCGGTTATCCCGTCACGAACCGGGAGCATTATATTCCGTCAGAAGGCGGAACGCTTCCGGGGGAACTGTTCGCTAAGGTTATGAGCGGAGCACTCAAAAACCGTCCGGTCATCGCTTTCCAGCCGCCCAAAGGATATAGACTGGCCGGCGGTAAAATTCAGAGAATCAACGGAGAAGAAGAT
Source organism: Paenibacillus lutrae (assembly GCF_009757775.1). Classification (GTDB taxonomy): domain Bacteria; phylum Bacillota; class Bacilli; order Paenibacillales; family NBRC-103111; genus Paenibacillus_F; species Paenibacillus_F lutrae. Next base: position 419,578 of record NZ_RHLK01000003.1, on the reverse strand, counting down.
AAACTGTATGCTTCAGCCGATGACTCGTCTGAACGCAGGAGAAGCTCGGGCAAGACGGATTCTCCGATTAAGAAGGTTGACAGAGCGGACGTTTCTCCAAGTCCTACTCCGGCGGCTACTCCGGCTAAGAATGGCGATACAGCTCATAAGCCGGATAAGGAAACGACAGGTCCTTCTAATAATAAGGGGAATGGCGGAGATAAGAACGATTCTGAAGGAAGCAAGGATAAACCGGGCAAAGACAAACCGGACAAAGACAAAACAGACCAGACGGATCAAGACCGTCCCGGTAAAGAGGATGACAGCTCGTCCAAGGAACCGGGTAAGCCGGATAAGGACAACGGGAAGGACAAACCGGTCGTGACAGAGCCCGTAAAAACGCCGCCTGTCAAAGAAAGCGGCAAATAAACTTGAGCTTTGGTTTAACGTTGCTGCGGCTGGACATAAATCATATAAGGAAGACACAATCACCAGTCCTTAAGGGCTGGTGATTGTGGTATATATATGTACGGTTAATACCGAGCAAAGCTATCAAGAAGTCTTTCGGCTGCCGTAACTCTCCGGCGCACCGGAGCGAAGGTCTGAAGTTTATTGGTGGCTGCGAGGTTTTGGCGGAGCCGATCTGTTCGTTTCTTCCGGTTATCTGCGAAACCCTGTTGCTTGTCCGGCTGCTTATTAGTTAGAATGAAAGGCGTGACTAAAGCAAGACTTTACGAGGATTGTGAAAGGATGGTTCCAATGAAAGAAATATCAGGCGGCGGTGTGGTGTTCCGTGAGAAAGACGGACGGACAGAAGTGCAGCTGATCCAGGACCGATTCGGGAAGATGACGATTCCTAAGGGGAAGATGGAACCGGGTGAAACCATTGAAGAAACAGCGCTGCGGGAAATTAACGAGGAAACAGGTATTACCGGGCGTATTGTAGAGCCTCTTGAGAGGATAACGTATGATTACGAGCATAAAGAGTACGGCACGGTACATAAGGAAGTGCACTATTACCTGGTGGAGGCCGTCGGAGGCGACTTGCAGGCACAGATTGAGGAAATAAACGGTGTAGAGTGGTTCTCTCCGGAAGAGGCGTGGGAGAAACAGGTACAAGCCGGTTATGATAATAATGACGGCGTTCTGCGTAAAGCTCTGGATAAAATAGGATTTCGGGCGTAGCGCCCGGCGGCAATACGGGCAATACAGGCAATACGGGCAATAAAAGCCGGAACCGCTGCGGAGCACGGGTCCGGCCTGAGCTTACGTATGCGGCTGGAGACTTTTGCTGCGGCTGAAGGGCAGGTAGCAAAGCGGCAGAGCAATCAGGGAGCAGGCGATATTAAATAAAGTCTGCGCGCGCGCGATTTGAGCGGATGGATCCGAAGTCATCCAGGCGGAGACATCATGGAGCAAGCCGATCATCGGGAAAAATAAAGCGGCGCCGCCGACATTAAGCAGAATGTGCGACCAGGCAACAAAGACGCCGGCACGCGTTCCCCCTATGCTTGCCATCCAAGCTGTAATACAGGTGCCGACATTCGAACCGATGGTAATGGCGATCCCGAGCTCCGGGGAGATGACGCCGCTGGCGGCGAACCCCATCGACATGACAATGACGGCACTGCTGCTGTGAATGAGTGCCGCTACGGCGGCCCCGGCGGCTATTCCCCACAGCAGGCTGATCTTAGCGTGCTCGATGAACCAGGCGAACAGGCCGAGGTTCTCGAGTGCAGGGCCGATGCTCTGCATGATTTGGATGCCGATCAGCACAAGTGAGAACCCGGAAGCGGCCAGCGCGGCGTAGCGTACGCCGTGCAGCCAGCGGCGGGGCTTCCCGGGTTTGCCCGCCCGCCCGCCACCAGGGCCCGTCTGGCCGCGGCTGTTATGCGCTTGCCCTGCCGGCGGGATGCTTGTGCCGGGGTCAGTCCGGCGGGAGTCGACCCGCAGACTGCTGCTAGCCAGCCGGACTCCCCGGTCCGCCCGCCCTGCCGGCAGGCAGTTGTCTGCTGAGCGAGCGGCTGACGTATGCAGCAGCCGCTGCGGGCGGCCGCCCGGCCCGCCGTGTATGTGGACCGCCGGCTGCGCCGATGTTCCGCCCGGGGCAAGTTCCGCCGACCCCGGCGCTCCGCTTGTGGGGGCGTTCCCGCGGAGGTCTGCGCTGCGGGGCAAGCCCCGCGCTTCGTGCAGGCGACCCGCGGCCGTCCGGGGGCCTGGGCCTGCTCCCGGCGAGACCAGCCAGCTGCCGAGCCAGACGGCAGCGGAAGCCAGCAGCAGCGGGATTGCGATGCCCGCTGCGTTCAGCCCGATCAGCTCGGTCGTCAGACACGTGCCGATGTTCGTGCCGAGGATGATCCCGAGTGTTCTCGGGAAGGTGAGCACACCGGCGTTGACCAGGCCGATCGAGATGACGGTGACGGCGCTGCTGCTCTGGAGCAGCGCCGTCAGTGCTGTGCCGGTGGCCAGGCCGTGTGCCGGTGTCTTCGTTGCGGTTTCGAGAAACCGGTAGATGTGGGGGCCGGCGAGCTGGTGCAGCGCCAGCTCCATCATTTTCATGCCAAACAAAAAAACAGATAATCCGGCGAGCAGGGGAAGTGCAAGAGTCGTCCACATGAGGCCCAGCTCCTTTGATTTTTCTCCCGGGGTTACGGGTTGTCTGATTCATTCATTGAAGCATATATATGTACGCGCAGGACAGGGCATGACAAGTGTCCTTGTCCATAAGGTGCGGATAGAGCTTGATTTTCGCCGCCAAGCGGCGGATTCGGGCAACAGGAAGGGGCATTTACATGGCAGCGATTGTGTTGCAGAAAAAGAGAAAAAAACGGCTGGAGCAGGGACATCCCTGGATTTATGCAAGTGAGATTGAGCGCGTGGAGGGGGAGCCGGCCCCGGGGCAAGTTGTGGAAGTACGCACCCATGCCGGACAAGTGCTTGCTTATGCCTATTACAATCCGAAATCTCAAATAACGGGACGGGTGGTCAGTTATCAGCCGCTTGAGGCGATGACCAAAGAGTTCTTCTTGGAACGGTTCAGACGCTGTGCGCGTCACCGGGAACGTTTTCTGCAAGATTCAGATTCTTACCGGCTTGTATATGGGGATGCGGATTTTCTGCCGGGGCTTACGGTGGACAAGTTTGCAGACATCCTTGTTATTCAAATTTTAACGCTGGGTATGGATGTATGCCGGGAAGCGATTACGGAAGCGCTGGTTGAGGTTTTTGCCCCACAAGGGATCTATGAGCGCAGCGATGTAACGGTCCGAGAACTGGAAGGGCTGGAGCAATTGAAGGGCCCGCTGTATGGAGACTGTCCGCGTTATGTCCGTATCCTGGAAAATGGCCTGCACATTGAGGTCGATATCGAGCAGGGCCAGAAAACGGGTTATTTCTTCGATCAGCGGGAGAACCGCGCGGCGATTGACCCGCTAATGACAGGCTGGGGAGGAAGCGGCGGGATCGCGGTCCGCGAAATCGAGCACGAAGGCAAACTGCAGCAGCTTCCGGTCAATGCCAACGGCAAAGTGGTCACGTTCCCTTACTGGGACGGGGCTACTGTGCTGGAATGCTTCTCTCATACCGGGAGCTTTACGCTGAATGCTTGCAAATACGGAGCGAAGAAAGTGACCTGTCTTGATATCTCGGAGCATGCGGTCGAAAGCGCGCGCAAGAATGTGCAGCTGAACGGCTTTGAAGACCGCGTCGAGTTTGTGGTGGCGGATGCGTTCGAATACTTGCGCAAGCAGGTAAGAGGTGTCGAAGACCGGCGCCAAAGAGCACAGGCCGGACAAGGAGCCAAGGTCGACACATCCAAGCCGGTGGGCGAAGCCCGGACCTGGGATGTGGTCATTCTGGACCCGCCGGCCTTTGCCAAGACGCGCAGCGCCGTTGAAGGAGCCTGCCGCGGGTATAAGGACATTAACCTGCACGGGATGAAGCTGGTTAATGAAGGAGGCTACCTCGTCACGGCTTCTTGCTCCTATCACATGCAGCCGGATCTGTTCCTGGAGACGATTCACGCGGCGGCAGTCGATGCCGGCAAAATTCTCCGGCTGGTTGAGTTCCGCGCGGCGGGCAAGGACCATCCGAGGCTTCTTGGCGTCGATGAGGGCAATTATTTGAAGTTCGCCATTTTCGAGGTGCGAAGCCGTTAGAGGACCGTCCCGTTTTTTATTTTGCTCCACCCGCGTGTTACAATGAAGCGGAACACTTAGAATTGCAAGTAACCCGGGAGGTAATACGCATGGTTAAATTTCAGGATATCAACCCTTTTATGGATAAAGTCCGGCAGGATCTGATGAATGTGCTTCATTCGTTCGGTCCCGATGAGAAGCAGCTCAGAGAACAACCGGACGGCTGGACCGTGACTGAAGTTGTGGAGCATTTGAGTAAACTGGAAGGGATTATCCTCTATCAGCTGACTCAAGTCGTTGGCAAGGAGCCGGCCGGGCCGTCTGAGGCACCGGAGGACAAAGTAACCGATGTGATGGAGATTCTACAGAACAACGGGGTAATCGGCAAGAAAATCGATGCCCCGGAACCGTCCCGGCCGACCGGAACACTCTCCTACGAGGAGGCCCTCCAGAAGCTGGAGGAGGTCAGAGCCAAGACGAAAGCTTTCATTCCCAAGCTGGCAGAGCGAAACACAAACGACCTGCTGTTCCCGCATCCGCTCGGCTTTGAGCTGAACGCGGCCCAATGGGCGCATTTTATCGCTATTCATGAAACGGCTCACGTAAGGCAGCTTCAAAGAATCCGTGAAGCCAACCGTTAAGCGAGCGAGATCAGGCCGGTACACAAGCTGCGGAGCTTGTGTGCCGGCTTTTTTTTGCATACCCGCAGGCTTGAATCCTGTGATACAATGGGGGATGGTTTCACGCAGGCAAGCGTGCATGCATCCAGACCAATCCTAGATGAAAAGTGATGAGCTATGACTTATTTCGTACATATTTTTCTGAATAACATTGTCCCGCTGTCCATTATGATCCTTATTGGAGCGGCCATGTACAGGACGTTTAAGCTCGATATCAAAACCTTATCCAAGTTGAATTTTTTCGTATTTTCACCGGCTCTTGTCTTCGTGAAATTATATGAGTCAGAGCTTTCGGTTGCGGTACTTGGACAAGTCCTGTTTTTTTTCCTGCTGTTCTTTACGGCTATTTCCGTGATGGCAGAGATTTTTATCCGGATCCGCCAATACAAGGGCGGGATGAAGGGCGCTATGCGCAACAGTGTTGTTTTCTACAACAGTGCGAATTACGCCATTCCCCTTAATCAGATGGTGTTTGTCGGAGATGCTTTTACCATGTCCATTCAGATGATCATCATGATGATGCAGAACCTGCTGCCCAATACTCTGGGCGTCTACAACGTCAATGCCCACAAGAGCAGCTGGAAAGACATTCTGAGAACAGTCGCTTTTCTGCCTACGATTTATATGATCCCGCTTGCGTTTGTATTGAGACACTTCGAGGTTCCGATTCCGCAGCCGATTAATACCCCGCTTCATTACATTGCGGATGGTTTTATGGCGACGGCGTTACTTACGCTGGGCGTGCAGCTTGGAGGCATGAAGTGGAAGTTCATGTTCTCCGATGTGCTCTGGTCCAACTTCCTGCGTCTGATTATGGGACCGGTCATCGGTCTGCTGATCGTTCTGCTGCTTGGATTAGAAGGACCTATGGCCCAAGCCTTGGTACTGTCCTGCGCCGTTCCTACGTCCCTTAGCAGCGTGCTGCTTGCCGTCGAATACGACAATGAGCCGGATTTCTCCTCGCAGGCGGTGTTTATGTCTACGGTACTGAGTATGTTTACCGTTACACTTGTGATTTATCTGCTTCCATTTCTATAAGTTTAATCGTGAATGGGGAGCTTAAAATACGGGGATGCCATTCTTAGGTGTGGCCTACGAACAAGGAGGATTATGAATATGTTGATAGATATCAAGGCCCGCATTAGGGAAGAAGATGTGGCCGAACTGCTGGAGGCGGCTATTTTTCCTGATCCGCAGAGAATAGAGCAGGCTGTACTTACCTACGAGAATGATGCTGCGAGGCAGCTGTACGGTTACGAAGACCAGGGGGATTTAATCGGGATGGTCGGCTTTTCGGTAGACGGCGGTTCTTCCCTGACGATTCATCATCTGGCGGTACATCCGGAGTGCAGAGGAGCAGGTTATGGACGCGGACTGGTTCTAGAACTGATTGAGCTGAAAAAACCGCGCGAAATCATCGTAGAGACGGACGAAGAAACGGTTGATTTTTACCGCAATATCGGGTTTACGATCAGCAGTCTGGGCGAAACTTACCCCGGCGCCGAAAGATTCCGCTGCCACTACTTGGCTGATTTGGAAGACGGCGAATAAACTTGTACAAAGTGAAGAATGGATAGGGATAATCAGCGGACGAGAGCGGTCCGGGTTATCCGTTTGATTCGGCCGGCCGGGAGCACTTGGCCGGCTTTTTCTTGTGTCTTGCGGCAGAAGGTCTCCGCTTCAGAATTGCAAAATGTCCCACACGCCCGTCTTGGCCCCTCCCCTGTAAATTATGATACAATAGATCAATAGAGAACATAGATTCCCCATATTTGACAGGGTGAATGATTCATATAGAAGGTTGGACACAGAGCGCGAAAGGAGCGGAATGCCTTGAAGGTACGATTTATTGTAGGCCGTGCAGGAAGCGGCAAAAGCCGGCTGTGCATGGACGAAATGATACAAGAATTGAAGAAGCAGCCGGATGGGCCTCCACTCATTCTGATCGTCCCCGAGCAGGCTACTTTCCAGACGGAGCTTGCGCTGGTCGACCATCCGGATGTAGGCGGGACGATCCGTGCCCAAGTACTCAGCTTCCGCCGCCTCGCATGGCGGATTATGCAGGAAAGAGGCGGAACCGCGAGACAGCCGATTGATGATGTGGGCAAGAAACTTCTCCTTCACAAGCTTTTACATAAGCGTAAGGATGATCTCCGCTTTTATCAATCTGTCTATGAACAGACCGGTTTTGTTGACCGTTTAAACGATTTGTTCGCCGAATGGAGACGGTACTGTGTGACAGGAGACGGGCTTAGCCGCCACGTGGAGACTTACGAAGAGTTTCTGGGCAGCCGCAAGCAGCTGCTTCGTGACAAAATGCGTGATCTTCAAGTCATTTATTCGGCATTTGAAGAAGAAATATCGGTCCGCTATTTGGACGGAGAGGGTACGCTTGCGAAGCTGGCCGAAGAACTGGGGCAATCCCGGTATATGCAGGATGCGCGTATTTGGATCGACGGCTTTCATGGCTTTACACCCCAAGAGCTCCGGGTAGTCAGGGAGCTGTTCCGGACCAGCAGGGAAATAAGCGTGTCGCTCTGCCTGAACAGGCCTTATTATGCCGGAGAGATTCCGGAGGAGCTTGATTTGTTCCACCCGACCGCGAGGACGATGGTGCAGCTTCAAGAGCTGCTGGATGAGATAGACGGCGGGCCTGCTGAAACGATTGTCATAGAGCCGGCTATTAAGCCCCGCTTTGCGGCCAGTCCGATGCTGGCGCATCTCGAGCAGAATTTCGAGCAGCGCATGGGACGGTATGCAAAGCCCTATTTGCCTGCGGACAAATCTGCGGAGGGTGAACAGGTCACTTTGTATGCGGCTGTGAACCGCCGGGCGGAAGCGGAGGGCGTAGCCAGGGAAATGACGAAGCTTGCGCGTGAGCAGGGTGTCCGCTGGCGTGACATGGCTGTGATGGTGCGTGATATGGGCAGTTACGAGGATCTGCTCGAAACAACCTTTACGGATTACGGCATTCCTCATTTCTTTGATCAGAAAAGAACGGTTCTCCATCATCCGTTAGCCGAATTCATCCGCTCAGCGCTGGAAGTGGTCCTGCACAACTGGGGATATGACGCTGTGTTCCGGTGCGTCAAAACCGACCTGCTGCTGCCGTGGGCTCCCTCCGGCGCTGCACAGGCCGGGAACGGGAGCAGCTCCCCTCAAGGGGTTGATTCCGCAGAGCAGGCCGCAGCGGAGGCTATGGAAGCTCCGGCAGCGGCGGATCTGACGTTGACGGAACTGAGAGCCGCCATGGACAGGCTCGAGAACTACGTGCTGTCCTACGGGATCCAGGGGAGCAGGTGGACAGACGGCAAACCGTGGACCCACCGGTCCCGGGCATCTCTGGAAGAAGAAGAAACAGCGGCAAATGCGGCCGAGGAGAAGTTTCTGCAAGAGATTCAGCAAACCAGGCAGTGGGTGGCGCAGCCGCTTTTGCGTTTTCAGAAGCGCCTTCGCAAATCCAAAACCGTACAAGCCAGAACCGAGGCCCTTTATGAACTTTTGACGGATGTGCATGCACCGGAGAGGCTGGAAGCTTGGCACGCGGAGGCCGTGCAGGCCGGCAAACCGGAGAAAGCGCGTGAGCACAGCCAGTTATGGGGCAGCCTGATGGACTTGTTCGACCAGCTTATCGAGCTGATGGGCGATGAAGAAATTTCGGCGGAGCTCTATGCCGAGCTGCTCGAGACGGGTCTGGAGAGCATCAAGCTCGGACTTGTACCCCCGGCGCTTGATCAGGTTCTCGTCGGCAGTATGGACCGGACTCGTTCGATGAAAATCCGGTATGCCTTTATTCTAGGCGTAAGTGATGGCGTAATTCCTGCCTCTCAGGCAGAAGACGGCGTGCTGGCCGAATCGGAGCGGGAGCTGCTCCTGCAGACCGGCCTGCCGATGGCGGACGGCAACCGAAGACGGCTGCTGGATGAATCCTTCCTGATTTATTCTTCCTTGGCTGTACCCAGCCGGCAGCTGTCTTTGTCGTATCCGCTCGCCGATGAGGAAGGGAAGTCTTTGCTTCCATCGGAGCTGGTCCGGCAGATCAAGGGCCTGCTGCCCCATCTCAAGGAAGTGCAGTGGATGGGCGAACCATCCCCTGCGATGTCCGCATCAGAGCAGCTTGCCTATATGGCGAGCCCGGCCAGAGCGCTGTCCTATTTAGGCGTGCAGCTTAAGCAGTGGATGCGGGGAGCCGCCATAGGGGATATCTGGTGGGGGACGTATAATTATTTCGTTTCCGAGCCGCAGTGGCGCGGGAGTATGCACCGCCTCGTCCAAGGCCTGCTTTATTCCAACAGGGAAGAGCGGCTGCCCAGAGAGACCAGCCGTCTCTTGTACGGCCGGCATCTCCGTGCCAGCGTGTCCCGGATGGAACGTTATGTAGCGTGTCCGTTTTCGCATTTTCTGACGCATGGCCTGAAGCTCAGGGAGCGCAGAGTTTTCCGGCTTGAAGCGCCGGATATCGGACAGCTTTTTCACGGGGCATTGAATTTGTTCGTAAAGGGTATTCAGGAGGATAAGGTCGACTGGGCATCATTGTCTAGTACGGAGACTTACAGACGGACATCGGATGTGGTGGACCGGCTTGCTCCAAGACTGCAGGGCGAGATCCTGCTGAGCTCCAAACGATACCGCTATATCTCTCATAAACTCAAGCAAGTCGTCGGTAAAGCGGCGATTATGCTCGGTGAGCATGCCAAACGCAGCCGGTTCGCGCCTGTAGGACTCGAAATCGACTTTGGACCGGGGGGGACGCTGCCATCGTTGAGCTTCCAGCTCGATAATGGCTGCACGATGGAAATTATCGGCCGGATCGACCGTGTGGATCAGGCGCAGGGAGACAGCGGCCTGCTCCTGAGGGTTATCGACTACAAGTCAAGCCCGACAGCGCTGGATTTGTCCAGCGTCTATTACGGTTTGTCTCTGCAGATGCTGACGTATCTGGACGTTATTCTTACGCATGCACCGGAGTGGCTCGGGATGACGGCTACGCCTGCGGGCGTGTTGTATTTCCACGTTCACAATCCTCTGCTTCAGTTTACGAATGGAATGAACGTGCAGGATATCGAGAAAGAGCTGCGCAAACGGTATAAAATGAAAGGCCTGCTCATGGCCGATCCTGACGTTGTACGAATGATGGATAGCGGACTTCAGGATGCCAGCGGACACTCTCAGCTTGTCCCGGCGGCATTGTCCAAAGACGGGGGCTTCTATAAATCTTCATCCGTCGCATCGGAGGAGCAGTGGGATACGTTGCGCGGATTCGTACGCAGCAGAATCCGGGATATCGGCACGGAAATTACGGATGGACGCGTGGATATCACGCCTTACCGGACCGGCAATAAATCAGCCTGTCAGCACTGTTCGTATAAGGCCGTGTGTCAATTCGATCCGGTGCTGGAAGGCAATGAGCCTAATCATATGATCAAAATGGGCCGTGAGCGCGTGTGGGCCGAGCTGTCAAAAACGCAGCCGGACAGGCAAGAAAGCGGGAAGGGGGAACGGGACGCATGAGAGCTGATTCAATAAGTAAGCCGGCCGGGAGTACCTGGACGGACGAACAATGGGACGCGATATCTTTGAAAGGACAAAATATGCTCGTAGCCGCAGCAGCGGGCTCTGGTAAAACAGCCGTGCTGGTGGAAAGGATTATTCGCCGCATCTCGGACGAATCCGCTCCTCTGGATGTGGACCGCCTGCTCGTTGCCACGTTCACGAAAGCGGCTGCGGCCGAGATGAAGCAGCGCATTCGCGAGGCGCTGGAGAAGGAGCTGACGGCGAGGCCCGATTCACAGCATCTGAAACGTCAGCTTGCCCTTATGGGGCGGGCTTCCGTGACGACCCTGCATTCTTTTTGTCTGGAAGTGATCCGCAGGCACTACAGCCTGATCCAGCTTGACCCGGGCTTTCGCATTGCGAATGAGACAGAAGCCGAGCTGATGCGTCATGACCAACTGGAAGAGATGATGGAGCAGTACTACGGGGACAGTGTGGAAGACAGCCCCTTCTGGCGGCTTGTCGATACATTCGGCGGAGAGCGGAGCGATGTGCCTCTGCATCTGCTGATTCAGAAGCTGTACGATGAATCACGGAGCCATCCATGGCCGGAGCATTGGCTGCGCGAGATGGCGGCGATGTTCGGTCCCGGGCCTGCTGCTCATCAAGCCGCAGGGAATGCCACGGAAGACCGGACGCAAAGAGCAGCAGCGATCGATACCTTGACCGAAGCGTATAAGGAAGCTGCGGCGGCTGCTTCTACGGTACTGAGTGAGGGGACCGATCGCAATGAACCCTCTCTTGGGCTTGAAGACATCGAAGACACCGAAGACACCGAAGGCACCGAAGGCACCGAAGGAGATACCGGTCAGGGAGCGCCCGCAGATTTTTGGCTGGACAGCCTGATCGCAGATGTCCGGCTTGAACTTCAGGGGACCGCGGAACTGCTGAAGCAGGCCATTGAACTTACCGGACAGCCCGGCGGACCCTACCCTTATGAAGCCGCCCTGCAGGATGATTTAGCGGTTGTGAGCGGACTGTTGGAAATTGCCGATCATCATTCCTGGGAGATCCTGTACAGTGCTTTTCAAGCCGTATCGTTCGGTAAACTCAAAGCCTGCAAAAAGGAAGAAGCCGATCCGATGCTGCAAGAGCAGGTCAAAGATATGCGCAGCCGGGCCAAGGAACGGATCACTTCTCTCCGGGAAGAACTGTTCGGGCGTCCCCCGGGGCAATTTCTGGCGGAAACCCGTCAAATGGCGCCGGTCATTCATATTCTGGTCGATCTGGTTATCGATTTCTCAGAGCGCTACCGTCAGGCCAAAGCGGCCAAAGGACTGGTGGATTTTGCAGATTTGGAGCATTTCTGCCTCCGTATCCTGCGCGCGCCTGAATCGAGTCCTGCGGAGCTGTTTCCTTCGCGTGCGGCTATCGAATTCCGTGAGCAGTTTGCCGAGGTGCTGCTCGATGAGTATCAGGATACGAACCGTGTGCAGGAAGCCATCGTGGAACTGATCTCGGAGCCCGCGCCGGGCAACCGGTTTATGGTAGGCGACGTGAAGCAGAGTATTTACCGGTTCCGTCTGGCAGAGCCGGCCCTTTTCCTGGAGAAATACAAGACCTACCGGAGCGAAGGAGGCGGGCCGGGCCGGCGGATTGATCTTGCCCGGAATTTCCGGAGCCGGCAGGAAGTCGTCGATGCCGTTAACTTCATTTTCAGGCAGATTATGAACGAGGGTGTCGGAGATATCGCATACGATGCGCGGGCCGAACTGGTGAACGGCGCTTCTTATCCGGCCACGGGGAGCCAGAATCTAGCAGTTGAAATGCTCCTCGTTGACCGATCTGCCGCTTCCCAGCCAGGCGGAGAATCCGATTATACGGATGGCGATGAGGGCGCAGAAGACCAGGGTGAAGCGGCTTCGGGCGACGAAACCGGCATGATGCTCGAAGGCCAGGAGCTTGAAACGGCCCAAATGGAGGCGCGGGCCATCGCGCTTAAGATCAGGAATATGCTGGAGCCTGAGACTGGGGAGCCTTTCCTTGTGTATGACAAAAGATCCGGCAGCATGCGTGCGGCAACGTACAGGGATATCGTAGTTCTGCTTCGTGCCACTCAGCAGTGGTCGCCTATATTTATCGAGGAGCTGCGTCTGCTGGGAATTCCCGCTTATGCGGATTTGAATACGGGGTACTTTACCGCAACGGAAGTGGAAGTCATGCTGGCGCTGCTCAAGGTAATTGATAACCCTTATCAGGATGTGCCGCTTGCTGCGGTGTTACGCTCTCCTATAGTCGGGTTGACGGCTGAGCAGCTGGCATCCCTGCGGATTACCGGCAAGAATATTCCTTATTACGAAGCAGTCCGCTCTTATGCGGAAGGCGGTTCCGCGTTAAGTCAGCCTGCCGATTCCGGTCTCCAGGATGCCGCCGAATGGAAACCAGATCCGGAGCTCCGCAGCAAGATCAGAGACTTTCTTGAGCGGCTCGGGCAGTGGCGGAGTGAAGCCCGGCAGGGCTCTTTGGCCCGCTTGATCTGGCAGATCTATGGAGATACGGGTTATTTTGATTTTGTAGGCGCTATGCCCGGAGGTCTGCAGCGCCAGGCGAATCTAAGGGCGCTGTATGACCGGGCACGCCAGTACGAAAGCACCTCACTGCGCGGGCTTTTCCGCTTTCTCCGTTTTATCGAGCGGATGAAGGAAACCGGAGGAGACCTGGGTACGGCACGGGCGCTTGGCGAGCAGGAAGATGTGGTACGGATCATGTCCATCCATAAGAGTAAAGGACTGGAGTTCCCGGTCGTATTCGTCGCGGGTCTTGGCAAAATGTTCAACCAGCGCGATCTGCTCGACCCGTTCCTGATTCATAAGGAACTCGGGTTCGGTCCGCGCTTTGTCGATACGGAGCTGCGGATCGGCTACCCGACACTTCCGCAGCTTGCCATCAAACGGCGTATGCGGATCGAGACGCTGTCCGAAGAGCTTCGTGTGCTCTACGTTGCATTGACGCGTGCGAGAGAGAAGCTCTACCTGCTCGGTACGGTCCGCTCGCTGGACAAGGCTTTGCTGGGTTGGAGCCGCTATCTGGAGCACGGCAGCTGGGCCCTGCCGGATGATGAAGTGGCGCGTGCCCGCAGCTATATGGACTGGCTCGGACCTGTCTTAATGCGCCATAAGGATGCGAGCTTGTGGCGGGAGCGTGCCGGACTTCCGGAGCGCGTACCTGCTGCGCTTGCGGCTGACGGCTCCTTGTGGCACTTTGAAGTGTTGGCGCCGGATACGCTGGCTGCTATGGGTAAAGCGGATGAAGCCGTAACGATTCAGGCCGATCGCCTGGAAGCGTTAAAGACGCTTAACCGGGTGCCCACCTTTTCCAGCGAATGGGAGGTGCCGCTTGCGAAGTCGTTGTCTTGGACGTATCCGTATGCTCAATCCACCGCCTATTTCTCCAAAACCTCTGTGTCCGAGCTGAAGCGGCTGGCGGAGCGTACCGGCGGGGCGGGTCAAGATGAGAAGCCTTCAGCTCAGCTCATGCCAAGTCCCGGAAGCGGACTGATTTTACCGACAAGGCTGCTCAAACTCGCGACGGGAGAAGGCGCGCCATCATCCATAGAGAAGAAACCGTTATCGCCTGGAGCCGGCCAATTGCCAAGCTCCTCGTCCGCCAATGAAGTGAGTAGTAGGGTGAGGGCAGAAATGCCTCTTGATTTCATAGCCGAACAATTGCTGTTAACGGGTTCTGAGGATGCGCTCATAGTTGATTCCATGGCTGATTCCAAGCAGGAAGCGACCGAAGCTGCGGCGGATTCAACGCCTGCTGCCCGTTCCTCCCTGTTCAGAAGGCCTGCTTTTATGGAAGAAAAGAAGCTGACGTCGGCAGAGCGTGGAACAGTGTTCCACGCCGTGATGCAGCATATTCCGCTTGGGAATGTCACGACAGATACGGTAATGGGCACGGTACAGGAGATGATCGCCAAAGAATTCATTACACCTGCACAAGGCCGGGTGATTGATGCGGAGATCATTACGGGATTCTTTGCCTCTGAGCTGGGGGCCAGCCTGGCTTCGTCAGACCGGGTATGGCGGGAGGTGCCGTTCAGCTTGGGCCTGCCTGCCGGAACCGTGTACCCGCATGCCGATGCGGCTACCCGCCTCGAAACCGTGCTGGTGCAAGGGGTAGTGGACTGTTTGTTCGAGACGCCGGACGGGCTTGTTCTGCTGGATTACAAGACGGATAAGGTCACCGGTGTAGGAATTCCTCAATTGAAAGAGAGATATAAAGTGCAGATCGGGCTCTACGCGCAGGCTGTGGAAACCATTTGGCAGCGGAAGCTGGCCGCAACATATTTGTTCTTTTTTGACGGAGGACATGTGGTGGAGCTCGAAAGATAGTCGTTTGGATCCGAATTAATCGTGAGATATACACGCTGAATGAAATTATGAATTTGTTCGATGAAAGATTTGATTTTGTCAAAAAGAGTTGGGGGACTAGTTATGCGAGTACTGCATACGGGAGACTGGCATTTGGGCCGCACTTTGGAGGGCCGCAGCCGGTTTGATGAACAAGTGGCTTTCGTCGATGAACTTGTCGGGATCGTCAAGGAAGGAAACATTGATCTTGTGCTGCTGGCCGGGGATGTGTATGACACCGTCAATCCGCCGGCTGCGGCTGAGCAGCTCTTCTATGAAGCTCTGTCGCGGCTTTCTGAGGATGGGCGCCGTCAAGTTGTCGTGATCTCGGGAAACCACGACCATCCGGACCGGCTCGGAGCATCGTCTCCGATCGCCCGTGCGCAGGGAATCACGCTGATTGGTCTGCCCAAGGCGGGGCTTCTGGAAATCGGTATATCGCGGACGGGTGAGACGGCTAAGCTGTTTGCGCTGCCTTATCCGTCCGAATCGAGACTGGGCGAGCTGCTTAGCGACGATGCCGGAGAAGAAGTTCTGAGGCGTGCCTATTCCGAACGTGTGGGAGAATTGGTGCGGACCCAGACAGCCGGTTTCAGCCCGGATACCGTGAATCTGCTGATGAGCCACCTGTATGTGCTGGGCGGCAATGAAAGTGAATCGGAGCGCCCGATTCAGGTTGGCGGAGCGTATACCGTGGACACGTCGGCACTGGATGTCGGTGCGCAGTATGTGGCGCTCGGGCACCTGCACCGGCCCCAGACCATGAAGGGAGCAAGCCCCATCCGTTACTGCGGATCGCCTCTTGCCTACAGCTTTTCCGAAGCGGGACAGGCTAAATCCGTTACGGTTCTGGACGTGAAGCCGGGAGAGCCGGCTGTGATGGAAGAAGTTTTTTTGTCATCGGGAAGGCCTCTGGTAAAGTGGAAGGCAAAAGAAGGATTGGCGGAGATTCACCGCTGGCTGGATGAGGGACGCGACGCTAATGCCTGGATTGATTTGGAAATTCATGTGAGTGAAGCGATGTCTCTGCATGAAATACAGACACTGCGCAAAGCGCATGGGGGCTTTATACACATTAAGCCTGTTTACCCGCTGCGCAGCGCGCAAGAAGAGACGGCGGCGGCCTCAACGGCGGGGCTTCCGGTCGATGAGCTGTTCCGGCGTTTCTATGAGCGGCAGACAGGGGGAGCCGTGCCTGAGCCGGAACTGGTCCGGTTGTTTATGGAATTGCTGCAGGACGAGACAGGGAGTCCGGAGACGGCGGAATAGGAGGAGACGAAGCATATGCGTCCAATTATGTTGCAAATGTCCGGTTTGCAGAGCTACCGGGAAACACAGGAAATTGATTTTACGCAGCTGTGCGATGCGGGCGTGTTCGGGATATTCGGACCGACCGGGAGCGGTAAATCCTCGATTCTTGATGCGATTACCCTTGCGCTCTACGGCAAAGTTGAGCGGGCTTCAGGCGGCACTCAAGGGATTATGAATCATGCGGAGAATACGCTGGCCGTCTCGTTTACTTTCCAGCTCAGTTATCCGGAAGGACCGGTCCGGTACAGAGTGGACCGGCAGTTCAAACGCGGCACGGATGTATCCGTAACGAATACGGTCAGCCGCTTTGTCCGGCTCAGCGGCGAAGAACCCGTCGTGCTCGCAGATAAATCAACCGATGTTACGCACCAGGTCCAGCATGTTCTCGGATTGTCTATGCAGGATTTCACACGCGCCGTAGTCCTTCCGCAGGGGAAATTCGCCGAGTTCCTGTCGCTGACAGGCAAAGACCGGCGTCAAATGCTTCAACGGCTGTTTCACCTCGAAGCATACGGAGATCAGCTGAGCGCGCGAGTAAGCGGCAAACTAAAAGAAGCGGACGGCCTGCTGAAACAGCTTGCAGCCCGGCAGCAGGGACTGGGGGACGCTTCGGCTGAGGCGCTGGCAAGTGCCGAGCAGCGAAGGAAAGAAGCTGATCTGTATGCGGCAGAGCAGCGTAAAACGCTCCAGGAAGCGGTAAAGCGGCATGACGAGCTGAAAAGTATCTTGTCCCTGCAAGAGGAAGTGGGGCAGATCCAGGTGCAGCAGATGAAGCTGGAGCAGGAAGAATCAGCTGTTCGCGCAAGAGAAGAACGCGTCAAACGCGCAGAAGAGGCAGAGAAGCTCCGGCCTTACGCGGAACATCAGGAAGCGGCTGCGGCAGCGGAAGCCAAGCAGAGGAATCGGCTGGAGGAGACCCGGATCCTTGCAGAGGAAGCGGACCGGAAGCTAACGGCAGCCGCTCAGGTGTCCGAGCAGGCGCAGGCGGAGCTGGGGAAGCGGGAAGAGCTGCTTCTCATCCGGCTGGAGCACCTTAATCAGGCTCTGGAGCAGGAGAAAGAGCTCAAGGCTCTTCATCTTCAGTGCCGCGATATGCAGCAGCAGGAGAAGGAGCTGACCCGCGAGCTTGTTCAAACCAAGGAGGCATACCGTAAAGAATCCGACACCAAAGATAAAGCGCTCGCCAGACAGGCGGAATTAAAAGAAGCTCTTAAATCGGTACAGGTGGGATATGAGCTCCGGAGTAAACTCCAGCAGGCGATGGATGACAAAAGACAGCTGGATGGAGATAAAAGGCGCTTGAGCGAGCTTGCTGCCGAGAATCTCCGCAAGCTGGAACAAATTCGGACGAAGGAGCAGGAGGCCGCTGCTTCCGAACGGGAGATGAAAGTCTGGGCCGGGGATCTGGTGGACTGGATGGGACGTGTCGTAGAGGAGCAGCAGGAGACTTCCGCGCTGCGGGAGCAGCTGCACGTTAGCGAAGCTGCGGCAATTCGTCTGCTTGAAGTCCGCAGAGCCGAAGAGCGTGCAGCGGAACTGGAGCAGCTGGCTGCCAAGCTGGCGGAGCAGCTGCATGAAGGGGAAGCGTGCCCCGTGTGCGGAGCTGTGGAACATCCGGCTCCGCATCACAATCATTCATTGCCTGCGGCCGGCCGGTCGGCTGCCGATGGTCTGCGGGCAATAGAAGAATGTGAGCAGCTTATTCAACAATACCGGACAATCGCTGCCCAGGCGGACAAACATTTGCTTGCCCTGGACACTCTCGTGAAACGGGCAAAAGAACACGGAAGCGCAGATTCTAACCAGGCGCTGCTGCAAGCGACAGGGTCATCCGTCGGCATGCTTGCGGAAGCGGCTGCCGCAACGGCAAGTGCGGACGACGTTTCGGGAAGTGATCTTCCGGAGAGTCCTGCAGCGCCTGAAAATTCTTCTTCATCAGATCCGGATGCGGAAGACACTGGAAACCGCCTGGCAGATGCATGGAAGCGGATGGAAGCCCGTATGCGGTTGTTCGCCAGGGCGCAAGCAGAACTGGAAGAGGCTTATCAGTCACTTCTGCGGCGTTTACGTCCGCTTGAATCAGCGGCTCAGAAGAGCGAAGCCGAACTGCGCTCCCTGCGGGGGCTGCTTCAAGCGGATGAAGCCAAAGCTTCTGCACTGGAGCAGGCGATCCGCGAGCAGGACGCGCAGTGGCACGAGCGGCACGGGGCGGACGGCCTGAAGCAGGAAGATGTGGAAGGGCGGCTGAAGCAGCTTCACGAGCAGGAGCAGCAGGCGGAGGAGCTGAGCGCCCGCATAGAGAAGAGCATCCCGTTCATTGACGGGGTGCTCGCTAAGCTCGAACAGCTCCGGGGCGATGCGGCGGAGCTGGACAAAACCGTCCTGCAGCTCACAACGAAGCTGCAGGGGCTGACGCAGCTCGCCGCTGAGAAGTCGCAGCAGCTGCAGGGGCGCGCCGGCAGCGAGCCGGTGCCGCGCCAGATCGAGGCCGCCGCCGCCGAACTCGAAGCGCTCCGCAGCCGCTGCGAGCGGGCGAAGCAGGCGCACGAGGCTTCACGCCGCGAGCAGCAGGAAGCGGCGCAGAGGCTGAGCGCCGCGGTGCAGGCTGCCGCTTCGGCTGAGCGCCAGCTTGCCGAGGCGCTGGAGCGTCTAAGCCGCGCGCTGGAAGCGTCTGCGTTCGCAGATGCCGCCGCGGTGCAGGCTGCGTATATCGGCGAAGCCGAGCGCAGCGCCTGGGCGGCGGAGGCGCGTCTTCACCGCGAGCGGGAGCAGACGCTGCGCTCGCGGCTCGCGCAGCTTGTGGCGCAGCTCGCCGGGCGGTCGGTGACCGGCGACGGCTGGGCGGAGGCGCAGCAGCTGCTGCTCGGCGCCCAGGCGAGCGACGAAGCTGCGCTTGCGGCCCGCGCCAGAGCGGAGCGCGACTGCGAGGAGCTGCAGGCCAAGCACGAACAGTGGCGCGGACTTGAGGATCAGCGCGCGGAGCAAGAGACGCTGCACGGCCGGCTGGCTAAGCTGCAGTCGGTGCTCAAAGCGAATGCATTCGTCGAGTTCCTTGCAGAGGAGCAGCTCATGCAGGTGAGCCGTGCGGCGTCGCAGCGGCTCGGCCAGCTTACCCGCCAGCGCTATGCGATTGAAGTGGACTCGGGCGGAGGTTTCGTCATCCGGGATGACGGCTCTGGCGGCGTGAAGCGGCCGGTCGGTACGCTGTCCGGCGGCGAGACATTCTTGACTTCGCTCGCGCTGGCGCTTGCTTTGTCCGCACAGATTCAGCTTAAGGGCGAGGTGCCGCTGGAGTTCTTCTTCCTCGATGAAGGCTTCGGTACGCTGGACCCGGATCTGCTGGATATGGTCGTCACCTCCCTGGAGAAGCTTCATATGGACCGGCTCGCGGTCGGTGTTATCAGTCACGTACCGGAGCTGAGAGCCAGGCTTCCCCGCAAGCTCATTGTCGATCCGGCTGAACCGTCCGGAAGAGGCAGCCGTGTCCGGCTGGAGCTGCTGTAAGCTACGGCTTACCGTGAATACGTATACGGTTACTGTCCGGCAGCCTGTTTCATATCGTACGGGTGGACAGACCGGGGGCATAAGACCTTCTGTCACCCGCAGATCAATAAAGCGTATAACTCAGCGGAAGTTGAGTTGTACGCTTTTTTATGTGCGGCAAGAGGATTAGGTCTGCTCTGCAGCCGGCAAGCTGTGTTCACACAAAAAACTGCTTTCCCATGTCAGAAACCCGCATCCTGCGTGTAGTTGCCGGTTTATTTCTTACACTCTCCTTCCGCTTCGTTCACATGTTGTTCACTTTTTGTACATATTTCTGGAAGTGAATGTGATGTCCATCACATCTGCGATCCGCTTCTCCGGTTTATACTAAGTATGTGCTTAATTTCACATTATTCTTTTATAAAAGAGCAGTTTCATCAAGCAGGTTTTAAATAAGGCACAGACACCGGAGACAACGATCCGGACATGGAACAAAAGTGATGCCGCTCAAAGCAGCTTACGGAACGCGAAACGGTCCTTGATTCTTAGCTGTTAAGAGCAGCCCTATCGCTATAAAAGATCTACAATCGGCAGGAGGAGATACGCATGCGGCGAAATAAGCTGGTGCTCATCGGGAATGGTATGGCAGGCGTCGGAGTCATTGAGCAGATTTTGAAGCTGAATTCCGATTTATTTGAAATTACGATTATAGGCAGTGAACCTTACCCCAACTACAACCGGATTCAGCTCTCGTATGTTCTGGAGGGCAGTAAAACGGTAGACGATATTGTACTTAATGATTGGAACTGGTACCGCGAGAATGGAATTCGTTTATTAACAGGGACGACCGTTACAGGAATTGATACGGATGCGAGGCAAGTACTCACCGATAAAGGGGAGGCAGTGGCTTACGACAAGCTGGTGATCGCGACAGGCTCGAAATCGTTTATTCTCCCGATTCCGGGTGCAGATAAAGAGGGCGTCGTAGGCTTCCGCGATATCGCGGATTGCGACCGGATGCTGGAGGCTGCCAGACAGAAGACGAAAGCGGCAGTGATCGGAGGCGGTTTACTCGGTCTCGAGGCGGCTAAAGGACTGGCGAAGCTGGGCATGGAAGTTACGGTCGTCCATCTGATGAACGATCTGATGGAACGGCAGCTTGATCCGGCTGCTTCGAGAATGCTTCAGGATGAGCTGGAGCGTCAGGGACTGCATTTTGCCATGGGGAAACAGACCGCGGAAATCATGGGGGATGACCACGTAACAGGGCTGCGTTTTGCAGATGGGACAGAGCTCGATACGGAATTCGTCGTAATGGCGGTGGGGATTAAGCCGAACAACGATGTCGCCCGGGGCGAAACCATTGAAGTTAACCGGGGGATCGTCGTAGACGATTACATGCGCACCACGGCTGAGGATGTCTATGCGGTCGGAGAATGCTGCGAACACAGAGGTGTCTGCTATGGGCTGGTTGCCCCGCTGTTCGAACAGGGACAGGTGCTTGCCAAGCACTTGTGCGGCGTGGAAACCAAGCCCTATGAAGGAACCGTACTCGCCACCAAGCTGAAAATCTCGGGTGTAGATGTATTCTCGGCAGGAGAATTCATAGATAAACCGGAGCTGACGATTGTTAAAATGCAGGATGATTGGAGACACACGTATAAAAAAGTGCTGCTCCGCGACAACCGGATCGTCGGCGGTGTCTTGTTCGGGGATGTGACGCAGGCGACCCAGCTTCAGCAGTGGATCAAAGCCGGAGCGCTAATGACGGCCGATATGCATGCGTCGATCATGGGTCTTGCGGGTGAAGCTGCCGTGACGAATGCGGCGGAGCTGCTCGCAGATGAAGATATCGTATGCGGCTGTAACGGCGTAACGAAAGGTCAGATCATCGAAGCGGTCCGCGACCAGGGTCTTACGACTATTGATGAAGTGAAAGGCTGCACAGGTGCCTGCCGCTCGTGCGGGGGCTGTAAGCCGCTGGTCGAGCAGGTTATGCAGAGTGTGCTGGGAGATCACTTTACAGGTGCCGCCGCACAAGGCATCTGCGGATGTACCACGCACAGCCGTGATGAGGTGGTAGCTGCAATCCGTGACCACAAACTGATGACCACCGCTGATGTTATGGCACAGCTGGAGTGGAGCAACCCCGAAGGCTGCTCGAAATGCCGTCCGGCTCTGAACTACTTCCTGACTATGATGTGGCCGCGTGAATACGTGGAGGAGAAAGAATCGCGTTTCGTCAACGAACGCCTCCACGCCAATATCAACAAAGACGGCACCTACGCCGTTGTGCCGCGGATTTACGGCGGCGTTACAACCGCGGAGGATCTCAAACGGATTGCGGATACCGCAGTCAAATACGGTGTCAAAACCGTCAAGATCACGGGCGGGCAGCGGATCGACTTGCTTGGGATTGATAAGGAAGACCTTCCGAAGGTGTGGGAGGAGCTCGATATGCCGTCGGGCTACGCTTACGCGAAGGCGCTGCGGACGGTGAAGACTTGTGTCGGCTCGGCGTTCTGCCGGTTCGGCACCCAGGATTCGATGGCGATGGGGCAGCTGCTGGAGCGCAAATTTGAGCGGATCGATATGCCGGCCAAAGTGAAGTTCGCCGTCAACGGATGTCCGCGCAACTGCGCCGAAGCGTGTACGAAGGACATCGGAATCGTCGGGAATGACGGCGGCTGGGAGATCTATGTCGGCGGTAACGGCGGGATCAAGCCCAGACTGGCGGATCTGATTGCCAAAGTGAAAACAGACGAGGAATTAATTGATATTTCGGCGGCTATCCTGCAGCATTACCGGGAAACAGCCAAATACCTCGAGAGGACTTCGGATTGGGTGGAAAGAATCGGGCTTGCGGCCGTTGCACAGGCGGCTGTCCACGATTTGGAGAACCGGAAGAAGCTTGTGGAGAGAATGGAAGAAGCGCTGACCCGTGCGGCGGATCCTTGGCAGAAAGTAATCGGCAGCCCAGAAGACAAGCAGGCGCTCTTCGAAACAGTCAAGGTCGCCCCTAGAGAAACAGCGGACTAAATAAGGCAGCCCCGCAAGGGGCTGTACTCCAGCTAACCGAAAAGGAGTGGTTGAAATGATTCACGAACAGGCAGCGGTGGAAGAACAGAATGCCGTATACATCCGTGTTGGTCATTCAGAAGATTTTCCGCCCCGTTTGGGCAAAACGGTTTTTGTCGACAAGAAAGAAATTGCGGTTTTCCGGTTAACGGATGGGCGTTTTTGCGCCATCGACAACCGGAGTCCTAACCGTAAGGGAGGCCCGCTTAGCGAGGGAATGGTCTCGGGTCATACCTTATACGATCCTCTGTACGACTGGAAGATTAATCTTCTGGATGGCCAGGTAATGGCGCCCGATACGGGACAGGTGAAAATTTATCCGGTTAAAATCGAAGGAAGCGATGTTCTGATTGGTCTGTAAATGTTCCTCCTGCTTGAATCTCTTGTTTCCTTCATCTTGTTTTACTACCGCGAGGAGATGACTCTGCAATGTTTACCGAAACTGTAGAACAAATGGCGGCTGCGGCCGCAAAGAAGAAACAGTTCCTGTCGGATAGCCTGCTCCGCTACTTGGCCGCGGCAGGCTTAGCGGGCGCTTATGTCGGACTGGGCATTATCCTTATATTCTCGGTCGGAGCTCCCTTGTTCGCAGCGGGTTCGCCCGTAACGACGATGGTTATGGGCCTCTCTTTCGGAGTGGCGCTGACCCTTGTTATCTTCGCAGGATCGGAGCTTTTTACAGGGAATAATATGTTCTTTACGATCGGAACTCTCTCGCGCACGGTCACCTGGAAGGATACCCTCGTGAACTGGTTCTGGTGCTACATCGGGAATCTGGCGGGAGCGATGGTTCTGGTGCTGCTTGTGGTGGGAGCGGGCGTATTCGCCAAAATAGCGCCGGACCACCTGCTGATGACCATTGCGGCCAAAAAAATGAACATGGACCCCATGCAGCTCTTTTTCCGGGGGATCTTATGTAACTGGTTCGTCTGTCTGGCTATATGGACCTCGATGAAAGCCAAGGAAGATACCGCGAAGCTTATCCTTATCTTCTGGATGCTGTACGGCTTTATCGCTTCGGGTTACGAACACAGCATTGCCAACATGACGGTCCTTGGACTGGCTCTGATGCTGCCTCACCCGGAGACCATTACACTTGCCGGCTGGTTCAGCAACATGATCCCGGTTACTCTCGGCAACATCGTCGGCGGAGCCTTCTTCGTGGGCATGGTCTATTACTTCATCTCACCCGTTAAGAAAGGCGGCGGCAAAACGCTGTAATTCCCTAGAGCAGGAATCCACGGAGCTGCCAGAATTGCGCTATAAACGAATGTGCTTGATGACAAGAAGAAACGATTATTCGGATCTGTTTATAAGAAATACGGCCACACAGAAGAAGGACCTTCCCGCTCCATCCGTACAGGGGCTTAGAAGGTTCTTTTGCATGTCTTCCGGCCAATCGGCGATTAATCTGCGATCAATCGGGGCGTCGCGATTTCCGTGATCAGTGTAAAGCCGTAAGGCGCTATCCGGGCCTGTCTAAGGTTGCACACAAAAAAAGTGCGCCGGCTACATCCGGCACACTTCTATGGGGCAGTTCTCGCAATGGCAGATGCCTTTGAGGTAATCCAGATCACGGATCAGAATGTAGCCATTGTCCATTTCGATCGCCTGGGCTTTGCGGAGGTCGCTGAACATGCGGTTCACGCTCTCGCGGGTGGAGCCGATCATGTCGGAGAGCTCGGAGTGGGTGAGCTTCTTCGTGATTCGGATGGTTCCGTCTTCTTCATGTGCACCGTAGGTGTTCGATAAACGGATGATCGTAGAACAAAGAGCGCCCGGCTTGCCGTACAGCATCATATCCCGGTACTTCGTCTGGGTCATCCGGTGGGCAAGACCCATCCAGCGCATGAACTCCAGCGCGAATTCGCCGCTCTGCCAGATGAGCATCTCTACGTCCTTCTTGTGTGCGACGCCGATTACGCATTCTTCGAGCACCTCGGCACTGTACCAGTGCTTAGTATCGTCATAGGGGTCGATCATTCCGATTAAATCGCCTTGCTGATATAAGTAAAGGACAAGATCTTTGCCTTCGTCAGTGGACTTCGTAGCGCGGACTCTGCCGCTTTTAATGTAATACAGTTTATCAGCCGCATCGCCTTCCCAGAACAAATAGGAACCGGGCTGGAGCTTCTGCTCGTGCATGGCATCTGTAAGCTTCTGTAAGTTCTCTGATTTAAAAGAAGCGGTATTGCGCGGATTGGAGTTTATGACAGGATGTGTTTCGGTATTCATGAGGCTTCTCCTCCTCTATTCCTTCTGCTTCCAGTATAACGGATATGATCTTTATCATATATGACAAAAGTCACAGCACCGGTCTATTTTATTACCCTTTGGTAAAAAGTGCAAACTTTAGGAGTTGTCCGCGTACAACAGGCCCCGTTCATTCGTCCCTTTATAAGAATAAAAAACGGAGGGACATCATGAAACTTCTTTGGGTAGAAGACGAAAGAAGGCTTGTCGAAGAAGGTGCGTTTTTTCTGCAGCAGGAAGGTTGTGTGATCCACCATGCCGTTACAGCGGAGGATGCCCAGCATAGACTGCAAGCAAACCGGTATGATCTATTGTTAATTGACTGGATGCTTCCCGGCCGGCAGGGGATAGACCTGTGCAGAGAAGTCAGGAGCAAGTGGGGCACTCCGGTTATTATACTGACGGCAAGGACGGAAGAGGAGCAGAAAGTGCTTGCCCTTGAGAATGGGGCAGATGACTATATAACAAAGCCGTTTGGCATCAGGGAGCTTCTTGCCCGAATCCGTGCTGTGCTGCGCAGAACTTCTATGCCTGGTTCTACAGCCGAAACTTCTGCAGTTGATGGCCTTCCGTCGAACGCTTCTGACCGCTTCTTTGTTCAGTGACAAGCTCATACTGAATGTATTAAATAAACCGGCTGCACCTAATACGCCCGGATTCGGAAAAGACCCTGAACTGGAGGGAACAGCGGATATCGAAATTGCCGGATTCGCGGACACGAATACCGGTATGGAATTTTACAATACGATGTTCATCAATCCCGAGAGGGCGGATAAGTTTAGAACGGAAGGATTCAGGTGGGAGTATTTGACCGAGAAGGGTGAAGACATATTAAATGTAATTATGCACAAAAAGCTGACGCCCGTTTTCCGAAGGCATCAGCTTTCTTTTTTAAATGAAGAGACTGCGTGTGATATGACACCGGCTTCCGGCTAACTTACGAATAAAACTGCTCAATATCCGTCAGCATCTGTTCGGCAAGAGGGAAGACCCATTCTTTTTCTTTGCGCATATGCTCAAGCAGGATGAAGCACGACTGGAGTACGTGGGATACCGAACGTTTGGCGCATAAGCTTTCCATCGACTGCTCTTCTTTACAAGCCTGGAAGAATAAACGCAGGTTATGAACGGCCATCTTGTATTCCTGTTTCATAACAGCCGTCGGGCCCATTTTGTCACCGGTGTAGAGATCGACGATAGGGAATAGAGTCTCCTGCTCATCCTGCTGGTACTGCTGGAAAAATTTCAGAAAACGCTCGGCGCGCACTTTAAGCTCGTGCAGTTCCATCTTCAAAGCAGCCCGGTCACCTGTCGTACCGATACTGCGGGCAAGCATCTGCAGCTCCAGCAGATCGGTCTCCAGAAATTCATGCTGCTGCTTTAAGTAGTACAGGGCATCGGATAATTGGCTGCCGGGGTCCATTGCATGGAAGGGCAGTTGTTCCAGGGTTAACGTACTCATGATCTATTCCTCCTGTCGAGTCTTTCGGGTGACAAACGATCGGCTTGCGACTTAGGTGCGGAAAAGACGGATCCGCTGCAATTTATAACGGGCTATCCCGCTGTCAGGGCGAATGATTGCGGATCGTCCGGCGTATACATCGGATGTAAATAGCCGTTCTTAAGGGCGAGAACTTTTTCTCTCATTCCTAGGATAGGGCAGACTACGGTAATCTGTCTGTGAGAAATGTCATAGTGAAATATTTCACAATTCCCTTATAATGAAGGTGTAGAAAGAGAGATTAGGAGGCGGAGAATATGGCTGTACAGGAGGGAGAAGCTGTAAAACCGGCGGCGGCTGCCAAAGCAGAGGTAGACCGGCTGGTGGAGAGGGCTAAGAAGGCCCAGACGGCTTTTCAAGATTTCAACCAAGCTCAGATTGATACGATTGTGCAAGAAATGGCTCTGGCCGGTGCAGACCGGCATATGGTTCTGGCCAAGCTTGCTGTTGAAGAAACAGGGCGCGGCGTCTACGAGGATAAAATCATCAAGAATCTTTTTGCGACAGAGTACATCCACAACTATATCAAATATGACAAGACGGTTGGAGTGATCGAGGACGATCCTTTTACCAGCACTCAGACGATAGCCGAACCGATCGGTATTATTGCAGGCGTAGCCCCAGTGACGAATCCGACCTCTACGACCATGTTCAAAACACTGATCGCCATCAAAACGCGCAATCCGATCATCTTCGCCTTTCATCCGTCCGCACAGCGATGCAGTTCAGAAGCGGCCCGTGTCCTGTACGAGGCTGCAGTCCGCAGCGGGGCGCCCAAAGATTGCATCCAGTGGGTGGAGACGCCATCGATGGAAGCGACACATGAGCTCATGAACCACGAAGGAGTCGCGCTTATCTTAGCGACCGGCGGGTCCGGCATGGTCCGATCCGCTTACAGCTCCGGCAAACCGGCGCTTGGCGTAGGCCCGGGCAACGTGCCGTGCTTTATCGAGAAGACAGCCGATTTGCGCCAGGCCGTTACGGACCTGATTTTGTCCAAGACCTTTGACAACGGAATGATTTGCGCATCCGAACAAGCGGTAATAGTAGAGGAGGCCATTGCGGCCGATGCCAAAGCGCTGATGAAAGCGCAGGGCTGCCATTTCCTCAGCGCCAAGGATACTAAGAAACTGACTCTGTTCGGTATGAAAGGCGGTTGTGCGGTCAATGCCGCCATTGTGGGACAGTCTGCGGTGCGGATTGCCGAAATGGCCGGATTCGAAGTTCCGGCGGGAACGAAGATCCTGATCGCGGAGCTTGATGGCGTCGGACCCGCCTATCCGCTGTCAGCCGAGAAGCTCAGCCCTGTACTGGCCTGCTACACGGTGCCGGATGCAGCGGCCGGGATTGAGAGGGCTGCCGAGATTGCAGCGTTCGGCGGCCTGGGCCACACATCGGTCATCCATTCGAATGATGACGCGGTTATCGCAGCCTTTGGCAGCAAACTTCCGACGTGCCGTATTATCGTGAATGCACCGTCCACACACGGGGCGATCGGCGATATGTACAACGCCAATATCCCGTCGCTGACGCTCGGTTGCGGATCTTACGGCCGTAATTCAACTTCTTTGAACGTCACGGCTGTCAATTTGATCAACATCAAAAAAGTCGCACACCGGACGGTGAATATGCAATGGTTTAAAGTGCCGGATAAAATTTATTTCGAAAAGAATTCCACCCAGTATCTCGCCAAGATGCCGGACATTGCCCGGATTCTGATTGTCACGGACCCGATGATGGTTAAGCTGGGATATGTGCAGCGCGTGGAACATTATCTGCGTATGCGCAGGCTTCCGGTTGCGATTGAAATCTTCAGCGATGTGGAGCCGGATCCTTCCGTGGATACGGTCGAGCGCGGGACAGCTGCTATGAATGCGTTCCAGCCGGACTGTATCATCGCCCTGGGCGGAGGTTCGCCTATGGATGCCGCCAAAGCGATGTGGCTGTTCTACGAATATCCGGATGTTACCTTCCATTCCCTGAAGCAGAAGTTCCTGGATATCC
This sequence comes from Paenibacillus lutrae, assembly GCF_009757775.1. GTDB lineage: Bacteria > Bacillota > Bacilli > Paenibacillales > NBRC-103111 > Paenibacillus_F > Paenibacillus_F lutrae. Next base: position 391,248 of record NZ_RHLK01000003.1, on the reverse strand, counting down.
GCAAGCGGACATTCAAATATCCGAAGCTTGGCAATAAAGCGAAGTTCGTTGCGATCCCCACTACATCGGGAACCGGCTCGGAAGTGACATCTTTTGCAGTCATCACGGACAAAAAGAACGGCCATACCAAGTATCCGCTGGCGGATTACGAGCTTACGCCGGATGTAGCCATAGTGGATCCGGAATTCGTATACTCGCTGCCCAAAACAGCCGTAGCGGATACCGGAATGGACGTCCTGACCCACGCCATCGAAGCGTACGTATCGGTTATGGCGAGCGATTATACGGATGGCTTGTGTCTCCAAGCGATTAAGATGGTATTCCAGCATCTGGAGAATTCGTATGCGACCGGCGACAAGCTGGCCCGCGAGAAGATGCATAACGCTTCGACCATTGCCGGTATGGCCTTCGCCAACGCGTTCCTGGGCATCAATCACAGTCTGGCGCACAAATGGGGCGGACAGTACGGTACGGCGCATGGACGCACGAATGCGATTCTCATGCCTTATGTGATCCGCTATAATGCGGCGAAGCCTACGAAATATGCTTCGTTCCCTAAATATACGCATTACTGCGCGGATGAGCGTTATGCCGAAATTGCCCGCACGCTTGGTCTGCCGGCTTCTACGACCGAAGAAGGCGTAAACAGCCTGATCGAAGCGATCCGCCGCATGAACAAGGCGCTGGGTATCCCGGCCACATTCCGCGAACTCGGATTCGATGCGGATGACTTTGAAAGTCGCGTCGAGCAGCTTGCAGACAAGGCTTTTGAGGATCAGTGCACCACTGCCAATCCGAAAATGCCGCTGGTCAGCGAACTGGCCGATGTGTACCGCGACGCTTTCTACGGCCGGATTTAACTTCATCCGCCAAGAAACCGATATAGCAGGTTAAGCATGCGGTATGCGGTAACGGCAGCCGAATACATCTTTAGAGTAAATTTCCGAACATGAACGTCTTACCGGACCGGCCGGTTGATCCGGCCGCTCCGTTCATTCCAAGGAGGGAACTGAAATGGCCATTGAAGAACGCGACATGCGTACGAAGTCTGCTGAAGAAGGAGTATACCGCGGGTTCCGCAAAGGAAAGTGGCAGCGGGCAATTGATGTGCGTGACTTTATCGAGCTGAACCTGACACCTTACGAAGGAGACGAGGCTTTTCTGGCCGCTCCGACGAAGGATACGAAGAAACTCTGGGAAGTCGTAAGCGATTTGACCAGGCGGGAACGGGATAATGGAGGGGTGCTCGACGTAGACGTCAATACAGTCTCCTCCATCGTATCCCATGCTCCAGGTTACCTGGACCGGGACAAAGAACGCATTGTCGGACTACAGACCGATGAACCGTTCAAACGGTCCGTACAACCTTTCGGCGGGATCCGGATGATGGAGGATGCATGCGAAGCTTACGGGTTTAAGCTTCCGGAGGATATGGTCCGTCTGTTTACGGACATCCGCAAGACGCATAATCAGGGCGTATTCGATGCCTACACGACAGAGATGCGCAGCGCCCGTAAAGCCGGGATCATCACAGGTTTGCCGGATGCTTACGGACGCGGCCGTATTATCGGAGACTATCGAAGAGTAGCTCTCTACGGTATTGATCGCCTTATTGCGGACAAGAAGCAAGAACTTCTCCTTCTTGAAGTGGATGCGATTACGGAGAATGTCATCCGCGACCGGGAAGAAATTTCCGAGCAGATCCGTGCACTGGCTGAACTGAAGAAAATGGCGGCGGATCACGGCTTTGATATCTCCAAGCCGGCGGCTAACGCCCAGGAAGCTTTCCAGTGGCTGTACTTCGGTTATCTGGCTGCCATCAAAGAGCAGAACGGGGCTGCCATGAGCCTCGGCCGTGTCTCCTCCTTCCTCGATATTTATATCGAGCGTGATTTGAAGGAAGGCACGCTGACCGAATCCGAGGCGCAAGAAATCGTCGACCATTTCGTCATGAAGCTGCGGATCGTCAAATTCCTACGTACTCCGGATTACAACGAATTATTCAGCGGTGACCCGACATGGGTAACGGAGTCCATCGGAGGCATGTCGCTTTCGGGCAAGACACGTGTAACGAAGAACTCCATGCGTTTCCTGCATACGCTCTATAACCTCGGGCCGGCTCCGGAGCCGAACCTGACCGTCCTCTGGTCGGAACAGCTGCCGGAAGGGTTCAAGAAATATTGCGCCAAAGTCTCGATCGAGACGAGCTCGATCCAGTACGAGAACGATGATCTCATGCGCCCGTTCTACGGTGATGATTACGGAATCGCCTGCTGTGTGTCCGCGATGAAGATCGGCAAGCAGATGCAATTCTTCGGCGCCCGTGCCAACCTTGCCAAAGCGCTCCTCTACGCGATCAACGGCGGTGTGGATGAGAAACTGGGCATTCAGATCGGACCGGAGTCCGTACCGGTTACCGCAGATGTGCTGAATTACGATGAAGTGATGCATAAATTCCGCGGTGTGATGGAGTGGCTTGCTAAACTTTATATGAACACCTTGAACGTCATTCACTTTATGCACGACAAATACTGTTACGAGCGGATTGAAATGGCGCTTCACGACCGTGAAATCGTCCGTACGATGGCTTGCGGCATTGCCGGATTGTCCGTAGTTGCAGATTCGCTCAGTGCGATCAAATACGCTAAAGTGAAGCCGATCCGCAATGACAAGGGAATCGCCGTAGACTTCGAAATCGAAGGCGAATATCCGATGTACGGCAACAACGATGACCGGGTTGATTCTATCGCCGTAGAACTGGTGGAAGCGTTCATGAGCATGATTCGCAAGCACCAGGCATACCGGAATGCGGTACCGACCCAATCCGTTCTGACGATTACATCTAACGTCGTATACGGCAAAAAAACCGGCTCGACACCGGATGGACGTAAAGCGGGAGAGCCGTTCGCTCCCGGCGCGAATCCGATGCACGGACGCGACCGCAAAGGCGCCCTTGCTTCCCTCGGTTCGGTAGCGAAGCTGCCTTACGAGCATAGCCTGGACGGTATTTCCAACACCTTCTCGATCGTTCCTAAAGCGCTCGGCAAGGAAGCCGAGACCCGGAAGATGAATCTCGTTCATATGCTCGACGGTTATTTTGAGAACAATGCCCATCATCTGAACGTGAACGTGTTTGACAGGCAGCAGCTGATCGATGCTATGGAGCATCCTGAACAGTATCCGCAGTTAACCATCCGTGTGTCCGGCTATGCCGTCAATTTCATTAAACTGACCCGCGAGCAGCAGCTCGACGTAATCAACCGGACGTTCCACGGTTCCATGTAAGCATGGCCCGGGATTCGTTCGAAGTAAAGGACGTGTTGTCATGATAGGCAGAATTCATTCCATCGAAACGTTCGGTACGGTAGACGGTCCCGGTATCCGATTTGTACTGTTCATGCAAGGCTGTGCACTCCAGTGCGGTTACTGCCACAACCCGGATACTTGGGATACGAGTACGGGGCGTAAGGTTACGGTAGAGGAGATCCTGGACGAGATGGAGCCGTATATTTCTTATTACAAGAAATCGGGCGGGGGCATCACGGTGACGGGGGGAGAGCCAAGCTTGCAGGCGGTGTTCGTAGCGGAACTGTTCCGTGAATGTAAAAAGCGCTTTGGGCTGAACACTGCGCTCGATTCATCCGGATTTTGCGAAGTGGGTCATGAGCATGTACGCGAAATGTTCGAAGAGACGGATCTTGTTCTGCTGGATCTGAAAATGATGGACCGGGACAGACATACCCTTCTTACGAGCCAGCCGAACGACAGAATTCTGCGGACAGCGCGCTGGTTGTCGGATCATGGCAGGCCTATGTGGGTGCGCCGGGTTATCGTACCCGGACTCACCGACACGGAAGATGAGCTGGTCCGTCTGGGCTCTTTTATCGGAAGTCTCGATCATGTAGAGAAATTTGAGCTGCTGCCTTACCATAGCATGGCGCTGTACAAGTGGGATTTGCTCCAGCGGGAGTACCCGCTTAAGGATGCACGTACTCCTACCGATGAGGAGATGCAGGCAGCCCAGCAAATTGTGGACCGGGCCCGCCGGGAAGCAGCTTCTCGAAATGCTGTTCATAAGAATTAGGACAAGTCTACCATCCGAATTTAATAGAATCCGCTGTCTTCTTCCTAATTGAGCTTCCGGCCGCCCCAGCGGCCGGAAGCTTTTTCGTCATGTTTGTCCAAGTTTCGCATCTGTAAAGGTTTCGTAACTACTTGTGTCGAAAGATGCTTTAGTATGAGTAATAGAGAGAACGTTGTGAAGGCAAACGATGCTCATCGTTACAGATACAGGCAGGCTCAGGCAGTTTTTGAAGACCTCATAACGATTCTATATGTAGATGGACTAACATAGACAGGCTGATAGAAACAGAGGACAGCCGGAGAGAACATAATGGGAGAAGGAAGTAAGCAATGAAGAAGAAAAGAAGGTTTAAATTGCGTTATCCGTTGATGCTGGCGTGCGGTCTGTTTATTGCCTACAATGCAGGGAATTCATTATGGCACGCAAGCGAAACGGGAACAGCGGGTACAACGGCACAGCTGGAGCAGCCTGCGGCAAGCATGGCTCCTTCGGCCGGCACGAGTACACGGCCGAGTCCGACACCGGCACATCCGGCCGAGACCTCCACACCCGCGCCGTCTCCAACGGTAACTCCGGTTAAGACGCCAAGCCCGGAACCGACGCCGACGCCGGAACCGGCACCCGCTACATCGTCACCCACACCGGTTCCGACGAAGACTCCGCAACCTTCGGACTCACTGAAGCCCGCCGTACCGGTACATTCTGTCGTCACTAATCGCAAGCTGGTCGCTTTAACGTTTGACGACGGACCTGATTTACACTGGACACCTCTGGTGATGGAAGTGCTGAGAGAATACAATGCGAAGGCGACGTTTTTTCTGGTCGGCCAGCAAATCGACAAATATCCCGATATGGTCAAGAAAATAGTTAGCGAAGGTCATGCCGTCGGCAACCATTCATGGAATCATGCCCAGCTTCCCAAGCTGACGGTGGAACAGGTCAGACTGCAAATGACACGGGCGGACGAAGCGCTGAAAAAAGCGATCGGGCATGGAACGAATCTGTTCCGGGCACCTTACGGAGCCTTGAATGAAAGTGTCAACCTGACGGCAACCAAAGAAGGCCAGACGATTGTCGGCTGGTCGGTTGATACGAAAGACTGGGCGGGGAATTCCGCGCAAAGTATTCTGAATAACGTCAAAGCGAATGTAAAGCCCGGTGGGATCATTCTCCAGCATAGCTACGGGGGCAAAGGCGGAGATTTAAGCAATACGATTGAAGCGACACGGCTCATTTGTGAGTACCTGCAAGGGCAAGGGTATGAAATTGTGACTTTGCCGGAACTTTTAGCGGCCCGATAAGCGGCTCCTGCAGCTGCCCTCTGGCGGGCGCAGAGCCGGATACAGCCGTCCATGCCTTGAGATAAGGCTGTGGGCGGCTTTGCTGTGAGAGGGGACAGGAATCGACCATATTTTTAGAGGCCCATGATCTGTAAAGCTTTGTTATAATGGACCTAGCATGAGAAAAGGGGAATGTCATGAAGTGGAGAACTGATAGGTTTCAGCGTCCGGCGGCAAGTCTGCTGACGGCTGCACTCTGTGTGCTGCTAAGCGGTTGTCAGCTTATCGCTTCTTCTCCCGTGGAATTGCTAAAGGCACCGGCTATGAGCTCTAGCTTGTACCAGTTGAGAGAAGCGGTTACGCATTATTTGCCGCAAGGCGCTGTTCTTACCAATCCCAACAAACTGCCGGACAATGGTGTGGCAGGTTCTATTTTTCAAGTGGATCTGAACGGGGATGGCCAGAAAGAAGCGGTAGCCTTCTACCGCCTTCAGAAGAACGGTTTTCAGCTGGGGGCAGTCATACTGGAGCAGGGTAACGGAGAGTGGCGTAAGGTTGCCGATATTAATGAACTCGGACGCGAGATTGACCGGGTGGATTTCGTGGATGTGACAGGGGATAAAGCATCCGAGCTTATTGTGGGCTGGAGCGCAGGCGAAACCCAGAGCAAGGAGCTTTTTGTGTATACAATGAAAGGTTCCGAAGTCAGTGAAATGGAGAAAATCGCTTATACCGAAATTGCTATCGGGGATATGGACGGCAATGGAATACCGGAGGTAGCGGCCATGCTCCTCGAGCGGGAGAAGCTGGAGGCATCCGCTTCTCTGTATTCTTTTGCAGATGGTAAAAAGAAACTTCTTCATAAATTGCCGATGGACGGCGGCGTTAACGGCTATTATCAAATGGTGATCGGTAAAGCGGCTCCGGGCCAGAATGGCATATTCGTTGATGTGGGTATAGGCTCTCACGCGTCTTATACGTCCTTGCTCGTGTGGAACGGCGGGAAGCTGAAAGATGTTTTCAGCCAGAAAGATGACATGGGCAACGTGATGACCTTCAAAGATTATCCCGGCAAAACTCAGGACATTAACGCGGATGGGGTTATGGAGATTGAGCTGCTCAAAATCCCTCCATTCAACGAAAGCAGCTCTTTGGCCGATATGCCCTGGATTCATCAGTGGTACCAGTGGGACGGTAAGAACGGTCTCAAGTGGGTGCATGATAACTACTACGACACCGGCGTATCGTACCGGTTTGATTTCCCGGAGACATGGCGGGGGAAAATTACGCTGGAGCGGTCAAAAACGGGCGGTACGGACGGTTATACGACTTTTTATTATTTGAGCGCTAACCGTAAAGAAAAAGCGGAGCTTCTGACCATCCGATATTACCCGACCGAGCAGTGGGAAGACATGAAGAAAGAAATGGAAAAGAAAGAAATCGATTTTGTTGAGCTTGACACGGTCTATGGCAGCAAAACGATTGCGTTCCTCCCTGAACGGCCGACGAATTTGTCGGTAAAGTCTCTGCAGGAATACAATCAAATGAAGCTGAGCAAGAAAGATGTTCAGGAGCGGCTGAAGCCCGCGTATTATTAAGGGACAAGGAGGAAGATCGGCTTGAGAGTACTCGTACTGGAGGATGAAGAATCCATCCGGGGATTTATCCGGATTAATTTAAAACGCAACGATATTGATGTTACCGAAGCGCAGACGGGAGAAGAGGCGCTCAGGATCGTGAAGGAGCAGGGTCCGTTTCATATGGCGCTTCTTGATGTGATGCTTCCCACTAAAATGTCCGGTTTCGATGTGTGTGCCGAGATCCGGAGAATGTATCCCAAAATGGGCATCATTATGCTGACCGCAAAATCCCAGGATACCGATAAAGCCGAAGGGCTTGAAATCGGGGCGGACGACTATGTCACCAAGCCTTTCAGCCCGGTAGAACTGATAGCGAGAATTAAAGCATTATACCGGCGGCTGGAAATACCTGAACGCGAGCCGGCTAAATTAAGCTTGTCCTGCGGGGCTTTCAGCCTGCAGCTTAAGGAGCGGAAGCTGCTTAAGGGCCAGACCGAAATTGATATTACACCGACTGAATTCGCCATCCTCAAATTATTCATGGAGCGGCCCAATCAGGGGATTTCACGCGATGAAATTCTGGATGCCGTGTGGGGGAAACACTTTGTAGGTGATTTGAAAATCGTGGATGTGAACATACGCCGCATCCGCCAAAAAATCGAAAGTGATCCTTCACATCCGGCCCATATTGAAACGGTCTGGGGTTACGGATACTTATGGAAGAAGGATTCCGGTTTTGAGCAGCATCAGGAGTAAGGTTGTATGGAATTTCTTGTTGATTATCGTATTTATTGTGCTGCTGCTTGGCGGTCTCTTCCTGGGGACAATTTACCAGTATTATTACGGAAGTGCTCTTCAGGCGCTGAGTGAGCGTGCCAAAGTAACGGTTGAATTCTACAACAAGTATTTCGCTATGTCCTCTTTGCAGGAAAGGGCCCGAGATATTTTGCAGGAGCTTGGCAATGATGAAATGACACGCGTCGAGATTGTGGATTTGAATGGAAATCTCATTATCGATTCGTACGGATTTGCCTCCAAACGCAAAATCGAAACGGCGGATGTGCAGTCGGCTCTTCTTGGCGAGCCCGGCAAATGGATCGGGATGAATGCCGATACGAAGGAAAGAATCCTGGCACTGTCGAATCCGCTCAAGAACGGAGACCGGATCGTTGGGGTTCTCCGCCATACGACGTCGATTGAAGAGATTGACGCCATGGTTATGAAGACAGCGTGGATTATTATCGGCATCGGAGCGGCGGTTATTCTTGTATCGTTGTCCGTAAGCTTAATTCTGGCGAACCGGATTGTACGGCCTATCCGGGAACTGACAGGCGTTGCCCAGAATATGGCTCAAGGCGATTTTCACAATAAGGCGCTTAAGAGGAATGACGATGAGGTCGGTCATTTGGCCGAAACGCTGAACTACATGGCTGAGGAGATTCTGCGGAACGATAAGCTCAAGAACGAATTTATTTCGTCTATTTCCCACGAGCTGCGGACTCCGCTGACCTCGATCAAGGGCTGGAGCGAGACGCTGGTTTCCGGTGATCTGAGCGAGAAAGAGGAGACGATGATGGGGTTGTCTGTCATCTCCAAAGAGACAGACCGGCTGATCGGATTGGTAGAGGATCTGCTGGACTTCTCGAAGCTGCAATCGGGGAATATGAAAATGCTGCGGGAACCCGTTGACGTAAACCGCATTGTGCAGGAAATGTACCAGCAGTTTGCGGCGAATTGTCAGCGCCGGAAGATGATTCTGCAGATATCGCTCGCCGATAAGCCGACATTCGTCATAGGCGATTCCAACCGGCTGAAGCAGATCTTGATCAATCTGCTCGATAACGCAATGAAGTTTACTCCGGAGAACGGGGTTGTCCGCATTGCGGCTGAGCAGGATGAGCATCAGGTGCGGCTGATCGTAGAGGACCAGGGGGAAGGGATTTCTCCCGAAGCGGTTAAATACGTAACCGACAAATTCTTCAAGGCGGATAACAGACAGCCGGGAAGCGGGCTGGGTCTGTCGATCTGCCAGGAAATTGCCCAGCTTCACGGCGGTACGCTGGAGATCAGCAGCCGGCTTGGCGAGGGAACGACCGTTACGGTCGTTCTGCCAAGATTTACTGAGCAAGAGTAGCTGGGGACAGGACGGGAATGCATAGGGATGAACAGACCCATTCGAGTGCGGCACCCATTTGTATCCCGATGAACGTCTCCAAACTGGAGCAGTTGGAAGTTTAGCTGCTGAAAGAGTACGAGCGTCATACGAATCTAGCGTTGTTTATTAGGCAAGCGGTAACTTTACACCGCATCCCACACCGTACACTCTACTCCGTACAAAAAGGCTCTCTTGCAGATCTGTGATCTGCAGGAGAGCCTTTTTCATTTATCGGATGTGGTTTCATCAGGTGAAACTAGGTTTGCATTTTCGTAATGAGATACATCTCCTCCGAACGACTGGAGGCCTTCGCTTCGCTCCTTCAGGATCCTTTTAGCCGTATTTCGCGCACTCACAATAGCCCGCTTCGCCTTTTACCTTGACTGGCCTGTGCGCAAAAAAAGCAGAAAGGGATGTTCTCCACGCTCCTGCTCCGTTGCAAGGGAGGGTTAATGGCGGATAGTTAGCGCATTATAGGTAGAAAACGGTTGGAAATGATTGTTTCCCAGCGGATAATGGGGGTTCTCTGCTACACTTACACCAAGTGAAAAGAAAGGGTGTTAACTGTATTGAATGTAATCGAATTAGGGTGGAATGCCGATTGGCAGGAAGCTTTGGATGAAGCAGGAATCGAGGGCGCACAGGCGGGGCGGGTAGCGCTTGAACATAAACGGATGTACCGGGTTTATACGGAAGCAGGCGAAGTGCTGGCCGAGGTAAGCGGCAATATGCGGTACCAGACCCGGAGCCGTGGTGACTTCCCGGCCGTAGGCGACTGGGTCGCAGTCCGTGTGCGCGAGCAGGAAGGCCGCGCTACGATTCACGCTCTGCTGCCCCGCAAGAGCGCCTTCGTGCGCAAAGTGGCGGGCTCGGTTGTTGAGGAGCAGATCGTAGCCGCGAACGTGGATGTGATCTTCCTTGTACTCGCGCTCAATGGCGATTTCAATCTGCGCCGGCTCGAACGCTATCTCGTTATGGCGTGGGAAAGCGGCGCCTCGCCAGTCGTTATTCTGAGTAAAGCCGACCTTTGTGCGTCGGCTGAAGAAGTTGCCGTCCGCGTAGGCGAAACCGAGGCTGTGGCGCCGGGAGTTCCGGTGCACGCCGTCTCTTCGCTGCTCGGAGCGGGCGTTGAAGAGCTTCGCGCAGCCTACCTCGGTGAAGGCCGCACAGCCGCCGTGGCCGGTTCGTCCGGAGCCGGCAAATCGACGCTGATTAACGCGCTGCTCGGGCGTGAAGCGATGGAGACCGGCGGCATCCGTGAGGAGGATGCCCGCGGCAGGCACACGACGACCCACCGTGAGCTTCTGCTCCTGCCGGGCGGCGGCGTGCTGATTGATACGCCCGGCATGCGGGAGCTGCAGCTGTGGGAGGCCGACAGCGGCCTCAGCGCATCGTTCGGCGATGTGGAGTCGCTTGCCGGCCAGTGCCGCTTCCCGGATTGCAGTCACCGGAGCGAGCCGGGCTGCGCCGTCCAGCACGCGCTACAGGAAGGGACGCTCGACCGCGGGCGGTATGACAGCTACGTCAAGCTTCAGAAGGAGCTGGCCTACCTGGCACGCAAGGAGAACAAGGCTCTGCAGCACGCGGAGACGGACCGGTGGAAGAAGATCGCCAAAGAGATGAGGCGCAAACCGCCCAAGTGACCGGAAGGAAACGGGATACTGGCGTTACAACTGGCAGCAGGGCAGTCCTGCAAGCCAGGCACGAGCCTTTGCCCGCGAGTTAACGAATAAGGTTAGAAAAGAAAAGAACTTTCAGTTCCACTCTTGCAGTGGTTTTGAAGGTTCTTTTTCATAGGTTAGAGAAGAATTCGTATTCCCCTTAACAGCGGCTTGTAAACACGGCTTAATTTTTGCCCTGGGACTTATGTAGTGGCCGGCCGGGAAAAACATGACTCCTGGAACAGGCGGTTTGGTGGAAGTCCGGCTTACACATTAGGACGTGAAGACTATTTCCATAACGATACAAATAACTGGAAAATATAGGCTTGTGTTCCGGAAGCGGAAAGCATATATTCATAACGTTTACCAAGTAATCTTTTGCTGTACCTGTTTATTGATATAGATTACGGCTGAGCGGAAAGGAATAGAGGGATGAACAACAAGTTTATAAACTCCCCGGTGATGTTTGCGTTAGGGATGTTTGCGCTGATGGTGCCGACTCAGGCGTTTAGTTCATTTTACAGCTACTTTTATGTCGAAAAATTAGGCTTGGGTGTCGGACTTGCGACTCTTGCACGTACTATTTATCTGATCTGGGATGCTCTCAACCAGCCTTTGTTCGGCTATTTATCCGACCGTACAAGAACGCGCTGGGGCAGGAGAAGACCATGGATTTATGCATCCATTCCTCTTTTTATGGCCACTTTTGTCATGGTATTTGCCGTTCCCGAAGGGCTTACCGAGACTTCCCTGTTTATCTGGTTTCTCGTGGCTCTGATTCTGTTTGAAGGCGTCTCTACGATTCTATGGGTGAACTATGGCGCTCTTTTCCCCGAACTGTTTAAAGGCGACCGGATGCGGGCTAAGGCCTCTGCGGTTCAGCAGGGTTTTCAAATCGTGGCGCTGCTCATTGGCGCTGCTCTGACTCCGCTCTTATTCGGAGCGATGGGTTTTGGCAGGATGGCCCTTGTCTATGCATTCGTTTTTGCTCTGTTTATGTGCCTGTGTGTCCTGTTCATCCGAGAGAATGCGGACGCTGCCAAGGACGAGCCGCTGCCTCTGCTGGAAGCTTTCCGGGAAACGTTCAAAAATAAGCAGTTTTGGATCTTTAATATCGCGAATTCATTTGCCCAGACGGTTAACGGTTTGCTGGGATCTATGATCCCTTTCTATGCGAAATATGTACTGGGCCTGCCGGAATCTCAAGTGTCGCTGCTGCTGGCCTCCGTCTTTGTACCGGTTATTCCGCTCGTTGCTGTGTGGTTCTGGGTCATCCGCAAATTCGGCAGCACTATGGGCTGGCGCATCTCCTTAGCTGTCTATGCCTTAAGCGTCCTTCCGCTGGGGTTTGCCTCCAGTCTTGGGACCGGCATTGCAGCCGGAGCGATAGCAGGCTTCGGACTTGCAGGTTTTCTGGTCACACCTGCCGTCCTGAGCGGTCAAATTATCGACCGGGACTTTGAGGCAACCGGCCGCAGAAGAGAAGGCATGTATACCGCAGTCGGAGGATTTATTACCCGCTCCAGCGGGCTGCTTTCGGCGCTTGCCTTCTGGATTGTGGGCATGATGTTCGGCTACGTCAGCGGTGAGAATCCCGGGCCGGACCCCGCCGGAACGTTTCGTGTGCTGATCTCGGCAGTTCCGTTCTGTCTGCTTATCATCTCCGTTGTCATATCCATGTTCTTCCGGGCTGGCCGGGGGAGTGAAGAGAAGCCCCTATAGGCTTTTTCCAGGCATAGCCGAAGTAAATCAGGCTAGAGACAGGATTAGTAACGGTTATACGCCCGACTACAAGCGGCGCTGGACAGCTCGGCATGATTGCAACATGCAGACACTGGCTGCAACAGGTTTGTTCACACATTTTTCCTTTTTTTCCAGGTTCATTCCTTATTTAGTTTGTATAATAAACATAAGAGAACTTGTAAAGGAGTGGCGCTAATGTCCCCATTCTCCCTTCATCGGTTTCACAGATCGACCGTTTACTTTATGGTATTTGTCCTGCTGACCCTGCTCGCTAACTTGACGGCGGTTCGTACGGTTACCTGGACGGCTGAGAATTCCGTGCTTCTCTATGCGATTTTATTCGACTTTATGCTTGCCATTCCCGTGTGTTATTGGCTGTTTATTCTGCGCAGGAAAGGGAAGTCGGTCTTGAAGGCGCTGCCCTTGACCTTTATCGGGGCTTTGGCTGCGTGGTTTATCCTGCCGGCCTCACTTAGGAGCGCTGCATGGGACGTCATCTGGCCGATTGAATTTCTTATTATTTTTGTAGAGGTCTTGTTTGTCGGCTACGAGATCAGAGTCGTGTACAGGATCGTAAAGCATTTTCGCCACGTAGTAAAAACAGAGCCGGTCAGAGGCGAAGCACTGCGGATTACAGTTAAGGAGAAGTTGGGACAAGGTAAGATTGCTTCTCTGCTTCTTCACGACGCCACCATGGCCTATTATCTATTTTTTTCCTGGCGCACGAGAAAGACTTCTGCCGCAATGGAATCCGGAAATTCCTTCACCTATCACCGTACAACGGGACAAATTCTTCACGCCGCGATTTTTACTAAAATTTTGTTGATCGAAAGTGTTGTGATCCACTTGCTTATCCAGCAGTGGTCCCACATAGCGGCTTGGATTCTGACTCTAGCGAATCTATGGCTGCTCGTTCTATTGTGGGCAGACTGCCGAGTCTCCGTTCTGAGGCCTGTTCAGATCACGCAGGGTGTCCTCCGGCTCCGGTACGGACTTCGTATCCAGGCCGATATTCCCCTTCGTGATATTGAATCGGCCGAAAGTGCCCGCGAGTATGCGCCGGATTCCAAGGAGCAGCGCGATGCCGCGCTTCCGGTTCTGGCAATCGCCAATGTGAGGCTCAGGCTGAGCCGTCCTGCCCCCGTCGAAGGCCTGCTATTTATGCCACGCGAGGTCAGCAGCATTTATTTGGCTCTTGATGAGCCGGATGTATTTATTCGCCAATTGCATGAGAAAATGCGCGAACAAGCTGTTTCCGAGTAACGAAAAAACGGTAGCCTTTTGCCCAGAGCTGCATATGTTGGGGTAGGAGGTGTTCGCGCATGCAGAAACAAGAAGTGCAGGGGCTGTGTCAACAGCATAAATACCGGTATGTGCTTGTTCAACTGAAGGACGGAACGATGCAGGATGGATTTGTGGAAGATGTGGACGACAATTATGTATACTTAGCTGTGCCGCACGATGGAAGAGAAAGCGAGGCTCAGGATTCCAGAGCCTACGGGTACGGATGGGGCTACCCGGGATTCAGTTATTATCCGTATCCGTACCCGTATCCGCGGCGCCGGTTTTTCCGCCGGGCATTCCCGCTGGCTGCCCTTGCAGCACTCACTTTACTGCCTTTTTATTAATATAGACGCAGGGTGTGTCTCATCCGGAGCCTTCCTTAAATAGGGGCGAAGAATAGAACCGCAGGGGATATGCAGGTTGCATCTTCTCTGCGGTTTTTGTGCGGGCTTAAAATTGATTTATTAAGTTCCGGGTATTTTCTTTTTAGTGAATTATTCAGTATGATAACAAGATAGTCCTACACTTTTTTCAGAAAAATATGAAGGAGGAAATGAAACGAATGGATTGCTTGTTCTGTAAAATACGAGATGGCCAGATTCCGTCCAAAAAGGTGTATGAGGATGACGACGTGCTCGCTTTTCATGATATCTCACCGGCTGCTCCCGTACATATTCTTGTTATTCCCAAAAAGCATATAGCTTCAATGAAAGATGCGTCCGGCGAAGACTGGGCGTTGATCGGATCCATACATAAGGCAGCGCAGCACATCGCCCGTGAACAGGGGATTGAAGAGAGCGGTTACCGGCTTGTTAACAACTGCGGACCCGACAGCGGACAGCTAGTTTATCATATTCATTATCATCTGCTCGGCGGTAAAAATCTGGGTCCGCTGGTAGCTTTGCATTAAACTGTGGGAAATGAAGTGAAATTAGCTTCACCTTTAGGTTGACACCTAGATTCGGTTTCCCCTATAATGAAGTTTGATGAACCGCTTTGATTGGACGGTCTGTTCGGAGGGAGGGAAAACTGGTGTCAGAAACTCGAGTTCGCAAGAATGAAACCATAGATGCTGCACTTCGCCGCTTTAAGCGTTCCATCGCTAAGGATGGCGTGTTAGCGGAGATTAAAAAGCGCAAGCACTACGAGAAGCCAAGCGTTAAGCGTAAGAAGAAATCTGAGGCTGCTCGTAAGAGAAAGTTCTAGGAGGCAACCAAAGTTCATGAGCTTAAGCGATCGTTTGAACGAAGATATGAAGCAAGCGATGAAGAGTCAAGACAAGTTTACACTCTCCGTAATCCGTATGGTAAAAGCAGCTATCAAGAATATCGAGATAGATACGCGTAAAACCTTAGATGACAATGAAGTGCTTGATGTTCTGAATCGTGAGGTCAAACAACGCAAAGATTCCCTCCAAGAATTTCAAAATGCCGGACGGGACGATTTGGCCGAAAGCCTCAAGGCTGAGATCGACATCCTAATGAAGTACCTGCCGCAGCAATTAACAGAGGAAGAAGTAAACGTAATTGTACAGCAGACCATCCAAGAAGTTGGCGCTTCCTCCAAAGCAGATATGGGAAAAGTTATGGCTGCTCTCATGCCCAAAGTAAAAGGACGGGCTGACGGCAAATTAGTTAACCAACTGGTACAACAAAATTTGTAATGCAAACAGGGTCGGGAGCAGTGATGCTTCCGGCCTTTTTTCATGAAGCGGCGCGTAGATTAATGAAACGTTTCCGGCTTGGATAACGTATTGTACATAGACATACCTCGGGATATGACACAAAAAGGAGGGAATGCCATGTCAAAATTGTACAGGGCAGGTTCTGTCGGCGCAGCATCGTTGATGCTGATTGCTTCAATGCCTGGCATTGCAGGGGCCGCCGCGTCTTCTGCAGCAGGTCCTACCGCCATTAGCGCCCTTGGGGGCTTTCTAACGCATCCCGTTGTGACGACACTGCTATTAATGATTGGAATTGTGGGAATCGGACTTGAATTGCTGCTATGGACATCCGGTCTGCTTGGTACGGTGGGCGTACTCGGATTCGGATTGTACTTTCTCGGGAACTACTTAGCGGGAGGGGTGGGATCTTTGGATATCGGATTATTCGTACTAGGTGTCATTCTACTGCTTCTCGAGCTGATCATACCAAGCTTCGGTATTCTGGGGATTGCTGGAACCATTTCATTGTTCAGCGGAGTTATTCTGGCGGCAGAGAGTCCTCAGGCAGCGGCATTGTCTCTTACCATTGCATTCGTGATCGGACTCGCTTTACTGTTCTTTATTGTTAAAAAATTTCCGCAGCGCGGAATCTGGAACCGGCTCATTCTTAAAGAGGAACTGACTTCCGAGCAAGGCTTTGTATCTTCATCCTTCAAACTGCATCTCATCGGACAAACGGGTACCTCGCTGACTCCGCTTCGTCCGTCGGGCACGGCGCTGTTTGGTGAAGACCGGATCGATGTCGTGACAGAAGGCGGCTTTATCACAGCCGGCAAGGCGGTCCGTGTCGTTCATGTAGAAGGCAACAGAGTTGTCGTTCATGAAGAGAAAGATGAGCATCCTGCACCAATAGACTAATCGGCATAGAGAAGCAGAGATGGTATCAGAATGTTACTAAACAAAGGGAGGTTTTAATGGAATGGAATCTTATTTTTACTTGCTTATAGCAGCGGTCGTGATTGTGCTGCTCATGGTATTCTTTACATTCGTTCCGGTGATGCTCTGGATTTCGGCATTGGCGTCGGGCGTGCGCATTTCAATTCTCACACTCGTAGCTATGAGGCTGCGCCGGGTTCTTCCGAGCCGGATTGTGAATCCGCTGATTAAGGCAATCAAGGCGGGTCTAGGTCTAAATATCAATCAGCTTGAGAGTCACTATCTTGCCGGCGGTAATGTGGACCGGGTCGTCAACGCGCTGATTGCGGCTCACCGAGCGGATATTAATCTGCCCTTCGAGCGTGCGGCAGCTATTGATCTTGCGGGACGTGATGTGCTTCAAGCGGTACAAATGAGCGTTAATCCCCGTGTGATTGAGACTCCTACCGTCTCTGCAGTAGCCAAAGACGGGATTGAAGTCAAGGTTATAGCGCGTGTAACGGTAAGAGCTAACATTGACCGTTTAGTCGGGGGTGCCGGCGAAGAGACGATTATTGCCCGTGTAGGGGAAGGGATCGTTACAACCGTTGGTAGCAGCGGTTCCCACAAAGACGTTCTTGAGAATCCGGATATGATTTCCCGTACGGTTCTGGGCAAGGGCCTGGACGCGGGTACTGCGTTTGAAATCCTGTCCATTGATATCGCGGACGTTGATGTAGGCAAGAACATTGGTGCCCACTTGCAGACGGAACAAGCTGAAGCAGATAAGCGCATCGCTCAGGCCAAAGCAGAGGAACGCCGTGCGATGGCCGTAGCTCAAGAGCAGGAGATGAAAGCGCGCGTCGTCGAAATGCAGGCTAAGGTTGTTGAAGCGGAATCTGAAGTCCCGCAAGCAATGGCAGAGGCTATGCGCGGCGGGAAGTTCGGAGTTATGGATTATATGAACTATAAGAACATTGACGCGGACACGAACATGCGCAGCTCCATCGGCAAAATGTCCGATGACGGAAAAGGACATGAGGAATGATTCCCGGATTAACGGGGTTTTCCGGCGGTCATAGGTCTAGACCAATCTGCCGGATCAGAAAGGAGGCGGGACCTTGGAACGTCTGATTGAATTTATTTCGGCTAACTTTTTCTTTGTCGTGTTAATCGGAATTTTCCTGGTCTCGCTGCTTTCAGGCAAAAGAGGAAAGTCCGGTTCATCGAACCGGATGCCTGATTTCAGCGGCCAGGGGATGCCGTCTGCTCCTCGCAGAACGCCAGGACGCCCCGGTTCTTCGGGGATGGACCGGGATACCCGGACCGGGATGTCAGGCTCCCGGACCAGCCAAGCGCCGCAGGAGCGGCGCAGCGCGTCCGAGGAGCAATCCTCAGACGGCTGGAGCTCAGCCGCTGATCCGGCGGCTAAGCATGCCCGGGACGCCGCAGGCGCGGCTGCCGGCCGTTCGGGGTTTGCTGCCTCGGGTACACGGCCGCGTGCGCCTCAGGCGCCCCCAGCCTCGTCTGGCAGCATACCCGCGTCCCAAGACACTCTGCATCCGCGTCATGCGGTGCAGGGGGCCATCTGGGCCGAAATACTCGGCCCGCCGCGGGCCAAAAAGCCGTTCCGCCGGTAACACCGGCCGGAACGGCTTTTTTTTGTGTCCGTCACCGTGTCCGTCACCGTGTCCGTCACCGTGTCCGTCACCGTGTCCGTCACCGTGTCCGTCACCGTGTCCGTCACCGTGTCCGTCACCGTGTCTGCACATAGCTTTCTTTTTCCATAGGAAGATCATAGTTAACGACATGCGTGATATTCTCA
>NZ_RHLK01000003.1:0-373005 GCF_009757775.1 Paenibacillus lutrae | reverse complement strand
CGTGTCCGTCACCGTGTCCGTCACCGTGTCCGTCACCGTGTCCGTCACCGTGTCCGTCACCGTGTCCGTCACCGTGTCCGTCACCGTGTCCGTCACCGTGTCCGTCACCGTGTCCGTCACGCAACTCAAATTTTGCCCAACACCAACTTTTTAGAGAACAATTGCAGGCAATAAGCTCATAAAACTTTCCGGAGCCGCATAGATTGGAAAAAGCAGCGGTCTAAAAGAGCATGTCTTTAGAACATACGCCTGCATGCTTATGCACTGACGGGCAATGGCTGGGAGGGACGAGAGAGGATGCGCCGGCTCACGCAAAAGTGGAAGCAACTGACCGCCAATATGCTCGACCTGCCTCAGGATGTCGTACAAGACATCCCGAGGATTACGATGATTGGCAATGTCCAGCTGTATGTGGAGAACCACTGCGGCGTCCTTCATTTCTCAAGCGAAATGCTGCGCCTGCAGTTGACGAAAGGAAGGCTGGAGGTAACCGGTCAGGAACTGGTTATTCGTGCCATTTTGTCCGAGGAAGTTTTGATCGAGGGGATTATAGCAGACATCAAATATATGCCGTAAACCGGATTGGAAAGGGGCGCTTCGGGTGCAATCGGAAGTGGTGCGGTGGATTCGGGGTTATGTCAGACTTGAGGTGCAGGGCAAAAGTGGTGCGGAACTCATTAACCGGGCACTGGCACAAGGTTTCGCTTTATGGGATATAAGGGTATCAGGTGAAGACAAGGTGCAGATCAGCATTCCCGGCCGGGATGCGCTGCGTCTTCGTCCGCTTTTGAAAGAGACAGGCTGCCGTATACATGTGCAAAAGCGTGAAGGCCTTCCTTTCGCCGCGAGAAAATGGTCCAAGCGTAAGACTTTTGCTATTGGCGCTGTCCTGTTTGTCGCTGCGCTTTATTTTCTATCTTCCTTTGTTTGGAACGTTAAGGTCGAAGGTAACGTATCAATAAGGACACAGGCGATTCTGGATGCAGCCAAGCAGGAGGGGCTTTATCCTTATCAGTGGAAGCCGCGCATGCCGGATTCCGAGAAGCTCTCTTATCAGCTCCAGACACGTCTGGAAGGGACATCGTGGGTTGGAGTTGAAATTAACGGGACGCAGGTAACCATCAAGGTCGTCGAAGCGGACAAACCTGAAGAAAAGCCTCTGGTGAGCCCGCGTAACCTGGTAGCGGGCAAGCATGCGGTGGTAACAGAAATTCAGGCGAAGAGAGGACGCCCGCTAGTCCAGCCCAATACATATGTCCGTAAAGGGGACGTGCTTATTTCAGGTACGCTCGGGGATGAAACTCACCAATCCATTGTGGTTGCGGACGGATATGTTAAAGGCATCGTCTGGTATGTATCGAAGATTGAGGTTCCGCTGGTTCAGACTTATCAGACCTATACGGGAGAGAGCAAAACGCGGCGGTACCTTGTTCTGGGTTCCCAGGGCATTCAAGTGAGCGGTTACGGCAAGCTGCCTTTCCAGCAATACGTGACGGTTCCTGAGCATACCACCTTGCAATGGCGCACATTCAAGCTTCCGGTGGGATGGCTGAGCGAGAAGCTTCTTGCGTCGGAAACGGTTGAACGACAGATGGAACCGGCCGAAGCCAAAGGAATGGGATTGGAGCAGGCCCGCGCCGATATTTTATCAGAAGGCGGACGGGAAGCGCGCATCGTCAGCGAAAAAATTTTGCATGAAAAAACAGAGAATGGTAAAGTTTATATGGAAGTGCATTTTGAGGTAGAAGAATTTATTATGCAAGAGCAACCTATCGTAAAGCAAGGAGAATGAGACCTTTTGGGAGAATACGCAAAGACTGTTAAATTAGAGTTGTCTAACACATCGGAAGCTCAGGCCGTATTCGGTCCACAGGACCGCTTTCTGCACCTGATCGAACAGGAAATGAACGCAAAGATTTTCACGCGTGATGCAGAGCTTACGATACAGGGGAGCGCGGAAGAAGTCCGCAAATTGGAGCACTTATTCGAAGTGCTGCTGGAATTGGTGCGCAACCAATATCCGCTGACAGAGCGTGATGTTCTGTATGCGGTGGAACTCGCTAAACAAATGAAAGCGGACCAGCTGCTGGAACTTTTCAAGGGAGAAATCACCACAACTTTTAAAGGGAAGCCTATCCGTGTCAAAACGATTGGACAAAAACAGTATGTTTCTACTATACAAAAGAAAGATATTGTATTCGGGATCGGACCGGCGGGTACGGGGAAGACGTATCTGGCAGTTGTTCTTGCCGTAAAAGCCCTTAAGGAATCCAGAGTAAAGCGGATTGTACTGACACGCCCTGCCGTAGAAGCGGGAGAAAGTCTGGGATTCTTGCCGGGTGACCTGCAGGAAAAGGTTGACCCTTATTTGCGGCCGTTGTATGATGCTCTTAACGACGTGCTGGGACCTGAACAGGTAGCTAAATCCCTGGAACGCGGCTTGATTGAAATCGCTCCACTGGCATATATGCGCGGGCGTACGCTTGATGATTCGTTTATTATTCTGGATGAAGCGCAGAATACGACGCCCGAGCAGATGAAAATGTTTCTGACCCGTCTCGGATTCGGTTCGAAGATGGTCGTTACCGGTGATGTGACACAGATCGATTTGCCCCGCGGCAAAACTTCGGGTTTAATTGAAGCTCAGCGCATTCTGAACGGCATTGAAGAACTTGGTTTTATCACCTTCGCGGAGCAGGATGTTGTCCGTCATTCCTTGGTTCAAAAAATCATCGTCGCTTATAATGACGACTCGCTAATTTCGGGTTGATTTACGGGAACGAAGAGGCAAGAGAGGAATGACCTTCATCATGAAAAAAGAAGTGACCATGCAGGATTTCAAAACAAATAACAATAAGCTAAGCGGCTGGAGGACAAGTTTTCCGGCACGCTTGCTTCTGCTTTTCGCCATTGTATTGATTTGCTACGTATCGTTGTTCTCAAGGCTTGTCCCCCAAACATTTGATATCACGCTGGGTTCGACTGCTGAGAGAACCATCTATGCGCCCAAGCAGCTTGAGAATTCAGTAGCCACGGAGAAAGCCAAGGAAGATGCGGTCAAGAAGGTGCCTCCGGTTTATAAAGTCGTAAATCTTCGAAATGAAGCTATGGTGGAATCAATCTATAACCGGATTTTGCAAATTAATGCAGATCCGGATGTGAAGTTTGAAGATCGGGTAAACGTATATCGCACAGCAATAACGATCATCATAGCGGACATAGAGAAACAGGCTCTTAGAAGTATAAGCGACAGTAATTTCGACAACCAGGCCTTTATTGACGAAATAAGAACCAAACTAGGCGAACAGCAGTATCGGATTCCGGAAGAAGTTTATTACAAATTCCCTCGTCTGACGAAGGAAGATGTGGCTGCAATGATTCCTATTACCCGGGAAATTGTTTCCAAACTAATGATTGATCAGGTTACGGACGCGCAGACGGCCAGAGCCAAAGTAGCGGAGCTCGTCAATTCTTCCGATCTTTCGAAGAATACGCTGCGTGAACTTGTTCAGGAGATTGTCCGAGTTGTTATTACTCCGAACAAATTTCTGGATCAGAAAGCAACGGAAGATAAACGTGCGCAAGAGCGTGAAACTGTGAAACCTGTTTATATCAACCAGGGTGATGTGATTGTCAGTAAAGGCGATATAATTACAGATGAGATTTATAAACGCCTCAAAACCGCAGAGCTTTTGAAGGAAAAGACGAACTATTGGCCTCATGTTGGTCTTATTCTTCTGGTGTTTATTCTAACCCTGATGATTTATTTGTTTATACGCCAAAGCTCACTCTCTATAAGAACGAACAATGCTCAGCTGCTCATGTTTGTGCTTATCTTTGCCATTAATATTCTGACCATGAAAATAGTGGCACTGGGCCAGAATCCTGACTATCCTTATATCGGTTATTTAGCGCCTGTGGCAATCGGCAGCATGCTGATTACGATCTTGCTGAACAGTCAGCTTGCTTTTGTCGCGAGCGTATTGTTCAGTATCATGTCGAGTATTATTTTCAATATGCACGGTACTCAATTGTTTGATTACCGTTATGGTCTGGTAACGCTTGTGATCTGCTTTGCTTCTGTCTTTGTGATTCAAAAGGCGAGCCAGCGTTCAAGTATTTTGAAAGCGGGGGTAGTCATTTCCTTTATTGCGATGATGACGATCATTTCGCTGATCCTGCTGGAAGACAGTATTACGCGCAGGGATATGTTATTCTCGCTTTCTTTCGCAGCGGCCAGCGGTATTCTTACAGCGGTATTCGTGATCGGGTTGCTGCCTTTCTTTGAAACAGCTTTTGGTATCCTTTCACCGCTGAAGCTCGTAGAACTTTCCAATCCCAATCATCCGCTGCTGAGGAAACTGCTCACGGAAACTCCGGGTACTTATCATCACAGCATCATGGTAGGGAATCTGGCGGAATCGGCTGCCGAGTCGATTGGGGCAGACGGGCTTTTATGCCGGGTAGGATCTTATTATCATGATATCGGAAAGACCAAACGGCCGAGTTATTTTATCGAGAATCAGACGAACATTGAGAATCCGCACGATAAAATCGAACCGGCTCTGAGCAAATCGATTATAACTGCACATGCCCGCGATGGTGTGGAAATGTTGAAGGAATATAACATTCCTAAACCGATTCGCGATATTGCTGAGCAGCACCATGGAACGACACTGCTGACTTTCTTCTATCACAAAGCAAGAAAACAGGCGGAAGAAGAAGGTCGTGAGATCGAAGAAATAGACTTCCGCTATGAAGGGCCCAAGGCTCAGTCGAAGGAAGCGGCTGTCGTCGGCATAGCGGACTGTGTAGAAGCGGCTGTCAGGTCCCTGCGCAATCCGACGATCGAACAAATCGATACGATGGTGCGCAAAATTATTAAATCAAGGCTCGACGACGGGCAATTTAACGATTGCGATCTCACCTTGAAAGAACTGGATACCATTGCCAAGACGCTGAATGAGTCTCTGCTTGGTATTTTCCACTCACGGATTGAGTATCCGAGCGAACTTCCTGCCAAAGAAAAATAACAGTCTAAGACGAATCAATTAGGAGGGATAGTAGTGGCATTAGTATTAGCATGGAACGATGAACAAGATGTTTTACCGGTTGATCCTAAATTTGCGGACAAGTTGAAGGAATTATTACGTCTGGCCGGTAAGGCCGAAGGCATTGAGGACGGAGAAGTGGCTTTAACCTTTGTGGACGATGAGAGCATACATGAGTTAAACCGGACATACAGGGGCATCGACCGCCCGACAGACGTTTTGTCTTTCGCCATGCTGGAGAAGGGTGAAGACGAGATTGCCATTATTTACGGAGAAGAAGAGGAAGACGAAGATGAGGATGTAACCTCTGATTCTGAGAATACAGAAGATGAAGAAGGTTTTGAAGAACCATTAGGGGATATCGTCATTTCTGTGCCGCGGGCCGCTGCCCAGGCGGAGGAGTACGGACATTCCGTGGAACGTGAACTTGGTTTCCTGTTTGTTCACGGATTCCTGCATCTGGTAGGCTATGACCATGACAATGAAGAGGCTGAACAGCAGATGTTCGCTAAGCAGGAGCAAATTCTGCAGCAAGCGGGGCTTACCCGTTGAGTTCTTTCCGCCGCTTTTTGCGGGGTTTCCGCTTCGCGTATGAAGGAATTAAATATGCATTTGATACTCAGCGCAATATGAAGTTTCATTTTTTTGTCGCTTTTCTAGTTTTTTTCGCGTCGGTAATTCTAGGTCTGCCTCATTGGGACGTGCTCTTCCTGCTGCTGGCCGTAGTGCTGGTGGTGATGACCGAACTAATCAATACCGCGGTAGAGAAAGCGGTTGATCTGGCCATGCCGGAGCAGCATCCCTTAGCCAAAATCGCTAAAGATACAGCCGCCGGGGCCGTCTTGGCGGCAGCGTTATTCGCAATTGTTGTCGGGATAGTCGTCTTCTACGGGCCGGTAGACCGGTTGTTGAGACAAGCGCAAAGTACGGCTTCTGCTAACATGCCAGGAATGGTATGGACGTTAGTGGCACTCGTTATGCTCGTGACTCTAGTTATTGAAACGCGTTTCAGCGATAGGGGTAAGCTGGTGAGACCTAGTCTGCTATCGGCGGTATTAACCGCACTGGCAACCTTGATCTCAGCCCTGTCCGGCCAAACGATTGTTACCCTGCTTTCTTATACTCTAGCTGGACTTGCTCTTATGGTACTGGCAGAGAAAAAACATAGGGCCCTGCCCTCGATGCTGCTGGGAGCTGTGATCGGCATTGCCATCACCCTGATCGCATGGATGTGGCGAGGATGGAGCTGAATTTCACGGAAGCTCATGCAGATGTTTACGGCCGTAGTCACACTTTAAGGTGGACACGGCTCTTTTATATCATGAAGAATAATCTTTTACGAGCAATAGGAGGAACATGAACAGCATGACTAAAGAAAAATTCAAATCGGGTTTCGTCTCTATTATTGGACGTCCCAACGTAGGTAAATCGACCTTAATGAACCAGGTTATCGGCCAGAAAATCGCCATCATGTCAGATAAGCCGCAAACCACGCGGAACAAGATTCATGGCGTGTATACAACAGATCAGTCGCAAATTGTATTTCTTGATACGCCGGGGATACACAGACCTAATTCGAAGCTGGGCGATTATATGATGAAAGTCGCTCACGGAACATTAAGTGAAGTGGATGCGATTCTTTTCCTGGTCGATGTGGCGGAAGGAATTGGCGGCGGAGACCGCTATATCATTGAACAGCTGAAGTCCATCAAGACACCGGTTATTCTAATTCTTAATAAAATTGATCAGGTGCACCCGGAACAGCTCTTGCCTATCATCACAACCTATAAAAATCTGTATGATTTTGCGGAGATCGTACCGGTATCTGCTCTTCTAGGCAACAATGTAACGACCATGCTCGAGCAGATTGTCCGTTATTTACCGGAAGGACCTCAATATTACCCGGCTGACCAGCTTACGGATCATCCCGAACAGTTTGTATGTGCAGAGCTGGTTAGGGAGAAAATTCTGCATCTCACCCGGGAAGAAATCCCGCATTCCATTGCGGTAGCTATCGAGGACATGAAGGTAGAACCCAATGGGGTTGTTCATATTTCGGCTGTTATTTACGTGGAACGTGATTCCCAGAAAGGGATCATTATCGGCAAGCGTGGTGCCTTGCTCAAAGAAATAGGCAAACAGGCCAGACATGATATCGAAACGCTGCTTGGATCCAAAACATTCCTTGAATTATGGGTCAAGGTTAAAAAAGATTGGCGGAACCAGGAACGTGTTCTGCGTGATTTGGGTTTCCGTAACGAATAAATTCGCCGCGACTGCGGTTGTTCCAATAATTGCTTCGTATAATCTGCTTCGGCGGGCTCATCTTAAGGGTAATCATCAATATTGAGATTCCAGGAGAGGATGATCCGCATGAGAGATTTTACGTGGCAATATTTCTGTACAACCGGAGATGTAGATGCATATATGCTCTACAAAGATTTGGCTCCAAGTCCCGATACCGGTGCGGAAGAGTCTGAAACATTCGAGCGGATGGCATTGGAACCGGTAGAAGCCTGAGGAACACATAAGAACGTGAGTCTGGTTCACGCTTCGGGAAGGAAGCGTATGAATAATGCTGAACCGTGTGCAAGGGATTGTGCTTCGTAGTATGGACTATGGAGAAGGCAATAAAATCATTACACTGTATACGCGTGAACTCGGTAAAGTGGGGGTTATGGCGCGCGGAGCTAAGAAAGTGAAAAGCAGGCTCGGTGCCGTAACCCAGTTGTTTACCAATGGAGATTACGTGTTTTTCAGACAAGGCCAGCAGCTCGCCTCACTCAACAGTGGCGAAATCATCGAGCCTCATCATAAGCTCAGAGAAGATCTTTACAAATCTGCGTATGCGTCCTATCTGGTCGAAATGGTCGATCGCATGTTAGGAGAAGAAGACCGCAGCTTGTTCTTATTTGACCAGTTGGAAGCAGGTTTACTGGCGATTGAACAGGACAAGGATATGCAAATTGTCGCGCATGTTTTTGAACTCAAAATGCTGGCATTGGCAGGCTATACGCCGATTCTGGATAGATGTGCTTCCTGCGAACGTACAGATGAGCTGTCGGCATTCAGTGTCAGTCTTGGAGGGGCCGCCTGCATCAATTGCCGCAGACAGGATCACTACGCGGCCCCAGTAGCGGATAGCACCCTCAGGCTGATGAGGCTTTTGCAGCAAGTTGATTTGCGCCGAATCGGAAACGTAAACGTGAAAGACTCGACTAAAGCGCAGCTCAAGCATTCCATGCGGCTTTATATGGATGCTCATGTAGGCATTAAATGGAAAGCGCGGAGCTTCCTCGATCAGATGGATAAATACGATTTGTAGGTTTGACTTTTGTAAGTTCATTCCCTATAGTAAGTGGATATGGTTTATACGGAAATGGATGCTCGTTCATAGATGCAAGCCGTGGGTGAAACTGGAGGAAGGGTTTTTAATCTTCTCGTATACGGGATGCCTTGGCATTCGAAGCTCCCGACGGTTCTTTTGTCGTCCTTTCCGTCATTTGGTACAGGGAGGGAAAGCTATGAATTCAACGAACAATCCGGTCATCGTCTATGTGGTCTCCGATGCCATTGGAGAGACGGGCGAATCGGTTGTCAATGCAGTTGCCTTACAATTTTACCCTGCGCCTATTATTATCGAACGAGTGCCTTTTGTTCACGATAAACAAGAGATTGACAGGCTTCTCGATAAAGTATCCAAGCAGCAGGGAGTCATTGCGTTTACGCTGGTTATTCCTGAATTGCGTGATTATTTAACGACCCGGGCTGAACAGGCCGGGTTTGCTTTCGTTGATTTGCTTGGACCGCTCATCCATACGTTCGAGAAGGCTTTCAATCGAAAAGCCAGTCATCTGCCTGGCGGGAATCATCCCCTGGATGAAGATTATTTCCGTAAAGTAGAAGCTATTGAGTTTGCTGTTAAGTACGATGATGGCCGTGACTTTAGCGGGGTTGTCAAAGCGGATATCGTTCTGGTCGGCGTATCCCGCACGTCTAAAACGCCGCTGTCGATGTACTTAGCCCACAAAAAATATAAAGTGGCTAATGTACCGCTCGTGCCTGAAATGCAGCCTCCCGAAATTATTTTCCGTGTACCTAAGAATAAGGTTATCGGACTTCTTATTGATCCCGACAAATTAAATGCGATCCGCAGGGAAAGATTGCGTACCCTTGGATTAGCTTCCAATGCAACTTATGCCAATGCGGAACGTATTAAAAAAGAGTTGGATTTTGCAAGCAAGGTATTGGACCGAATCGGGTGTAAGGTGATCGATGTATCGAACCGAGCAGTCGAAGAAACGGCCAGTCTGGTTCTCGAACACATCCGGCGCAGCCCTAATTTATCTTAAGCACACAAGAGGCAGGATTTTTCGGGTGTTCCGCGTATATAATAGTACGGAAGAACTTAAGTAAGAATCGGGGGCTTTATTTATTGTCATTTCTTCTTTTCAGATCATCGTAGACGCGGATGCATGTCCCGTCAAAAACGAGATCGTACAGGTTGCTTTACGATATTCGGTTCGTGTTCTTATGGTGGCTTCTTTTGATCACCGGCTTCAAGAGCAGGAAGGAGTTCAGATCGTACAGGTAGACCGCTCGGATCAATCCGTCGATTTGTTTATTGCTAACCATATCCACCGTGGAGATGTACTGGTAACGCAAGATTTCGGACTGGCTGCTATCGGTTTAGGTAAGGGAGCGGTTTGCTTATCTAACCGGGGTCAGGAGTATACGAATCAGACCATTGATTTTCTGCTCGACAGGCGACATACCCAAGGAAAACTACGCCGTGGAGGTAAACATTCCAAGGGACCTAAGCCCTTCACAAGTAAAGATAGAGAATTTTTTCTACATGGTTTGACAAAAGTTTTACGTCGTTTGCAGGAGAATAGGCCTGTTTAGCGAATACGTATAGTTGTTTACCGCACATGAAGCTTTTTTTAAGGATTGAAGGTGGGGGAAATGGGTTACGGACGCATCCCGGATGAAGTGATTGAAGCTGTTCTGCAGCGACATGACATCGCCGATGTTATCGGCAAATACGTCCATTTGACCAAACAAGGCCACTACCTGAAAGGGCTTTGTCCTTTTCACTCGGAGAAGACACCTTCCTTTACCGTTACGCCTGAGAAACAAATTTATCATTGTTTCGGATGCGGATCGGGAGGGAATATGTTTCAATTTCTTCGGGAAATCGAAGGGTACTCGTTCGGTGAGGCAGTCAGCCATCTTGCGGAAGAAGCGGGAATTCCCGTTACCTGGGAAGACTCTAACCTGGGACAAAATCCCCAGCAGATGGACCGGTCCAAGCTGCTTGAAGCCTACGAGAAAGCGGCCAAGCTGTACCGTTACATTCTAATGAACACCGATCAAGGTAAAAATGCGCTGGATTATGTGCGACGCCGGCAGATGTCGGATAAATTGATCGATAGTTTTCAAATCGGATATGCTCCCGCGATGTGGGATACGCTTGTCCAGCAGCTGCAGAAAGCGGGTTATGATCTTCCGCTTATGGAGCGCGGCGGGCTGATATCCGCACGTTCGGAAGGGGACGGATATATCGATAAGTTCCGGGACCGGGTAATTTTCCCGATCTGGGACGCTCAAGGCAAGGTGATCGCTTTCGGCGGCCGGGCTACAGGTGAGGTACAGCCCAAATATTTAAATAGCCCCGAAACGATGCTGTTTAACAAAAGCCGGGTGCTGTACAACTTTCATCAGGCACGTCCGCATATTCGGAAAACGAATACCATGGTTCTGTTTGAGGGTTATATGGACGTGGTAAAAGCGTGGGAAGCCGGAGTAAAGCACGGGGTCGGAACAATGGGCACCGCACTTACACCGGAGCATGCTGAAGTGATCCGGCGCAACGCAGGAAAAGTTGTCATCTGTTATGACGGAGACTCAGCGGGCCAGAATGCGGCTTATAAAGCTATTCCGCTGCTCGAACAAGCCGGATTGGAAGTAAAAGTGGCTATGCTGCCGGATGCCAAAGATCCGGATGAATTTATTACCGCATACGGCGCCGAGCGATTTGTACGGGATATTATCGAATATGCCGCACCCTCGATCAAATACAAGCTGCACTACGTCCGCCGGCATTTCCGCCTCCAAGAGGAAGGGGATCGGCTGCGTTACCAGCAGACAGCTCTGAAGATGATTGCGGATCTGAGTTCTATCGAACGTGAACATTATTTAAAACAACTGGCATCGGAATTCGACACATCCTACGAGTCCCTTAAGCAAGATCTTGCCAATCACCGGACCAAAAGCGAAAAAAACCTCACGTTCAGGGATAATATCGACGCTCCGTGGAATAATGGTAGGCAGAATAGGAAGGAAAAGCCAAAGACGCCTCTTTATCCGGCTTATCACAACGCGGAACGACAACTGCTTGCCATTATGATGCACGATCAGGACGTATGTGCCCATGTGGAGGAGCGGCTAGGCGATGAATTTAACGTGGATGCCCATGCGGTTCTTGCAGCTTATTTATATGCTTTTTACGCTCAGAACCCCATGCCTAATGTAAGCCGGTATATGGCTATGCTGCAGGATGACAAACTCGAATCTTTGGCTAGTTCTATCGCGATGATCGGTGCAAGACATGGCATTAATGAAACGGTTATTGATGATTACATTAAAGAAATCAAAAAATACCCGAAGCAACAGGAAATAGTGAAAAAAAGAGAAGAAATGGTCCGTGCGGAGCGCTCGGGAGATCCATTGCAGGCCGCACAAATTCTTAGTGAAATCATTGCCCTAGAGAAACAGCTTAAGTTATCGTAACGAAAGGTTCCGGATAATCTAGGGAGGAGGGAGTTGGATTATGGCGAACGATCAACATACTGATATCGAAACCGAGTTGACCTTGGAGCAAGTAAAGGATCAGCTCATTGAATTAGGCAAGAAACGTTCCTCACTCACTTATAAAGATATTACGGAACGGTTGGCTCCTTACGATCAAGATCCGGAACAGATTGATGAGTTCTTTGAACAATTATCTGAAATGGGTATTGATGTTGGAAACGAATCCGATGAAGAAGAAGGAAGACCGAAGTCGGACGATCAGGACAATGAGGAATTCAGTTTTGAAGATGATCTGACTCTACCGCCAGGCATTAAAATTAATGATCCTGTCCGTATGTATCTGAAAGAAATCGGCCGTGTTCCGCTTCTCTCTGCCGATGATGAAGTGGGCTTGGCCAAGCGCATTAATGAGGGTGACGAAGAAGCGAAGCGCCGCTTGGCGGAAGCAAACCTCCGTCTCGTTGTCAGTATCGCCAAACGCTATGTCGGCCGCGGGATGCTTTTCCTGGATCTGATTCAGGAAGGCAATATGGGCTTGATTAAAGCGGTTGAGAAATTCGATCATAACAAAGGCTTCAAGTTCAGTACGTACGCGACATGGTGGATCCGTCAAGCGATTACGCGTGCCATTGCGGACCAGGCCAGAACGATCCGGATCCCGGTTCATATGGTCGAGACGATCAACAAATTGATCCGTGTGTCTCGTCAACTGCTCCAAGAACTCGGACGCGAACCTACTCCAGAGGAAATCGCCAAAGAAATGGAACTCAGTACCGATAAAGTCCGGGAAATTATGAAGATTGCCCAAGAGCCTGTCTCGCTCGAAACACCGATCGGCGAGGAAGATGATTCACATCTGGGTGATTTCATTGAGGACCAGGAAGCACTTGCTCCGGCAGATGCAGCGGCTTACGAGCTCTTGAAAGAACAGCTTGAGGATGTGCTTGATACACTGACTGAGCGTGAGGAGAATGTTCTCCGTCTGCGTTTCGGCCTGGATGACGGGCGGACCCGGACGCTGGAAGAAGTGGGCAAAGTATTCGGAGTTACCCGCGAAAGGATTCGTCAGATTGAAGCCAAAGCGCTTCGTAAACTGAGACATCCTAGCCGCAGTAAACGGTTGAAAGATTTTCTCGAGTAGCCCGTAACTTGTACCCGCCATCCGGCGGGTTTCTTTCTTTTCTGCTAAAACGCATCATTTGTGCATGCTGCTTGATAAGAACGGTAACGAATGTCTGGACGATGCGGTAAGGTTTAGGGGCAGCTTACGGAGGTTATCATTCTTCATTCTTCATTCTTCTTAGGTTGGCTCCTCTTCATTCACGCATAGGCAGATACGTCGGCTCTTATGCACGGGGTATATTTGACGGTTGGTTATTGAATCTATAAGCCGGCACGTGCTGCACCTTCATGTTCAGCGATCGAAATATATGTATGTTGGCGAACATTCAGCGGATAAAAACTCGGCAGTAATTCCTTCTCAAGTTAAGACTGCAGCCGACCGATAAAGTTCTTGGGAAGGTGAAGCGAATGGAACAAGACAAAAGAGCTCTTATCGTAAAGGAAATCGAGCAGTGGCGCAGATCCAAACTGCTTCCGGCTCAATACTGCGATTTTCTCCTTAATTTGTATATGGAGGATGGACAAGAACCATCCAAACGGGTATTTGGAATATCGGCCAAATCCATACGTACGAGCCATTGGAAATTCTGGCTGGCAGCTGTATTCGGTGTTATGGCGTTGTCTTTAACGCTTCTCAATTTTAACTCTTTTGGAATTTCATTGCAAATTGGCGTTTCCGCTGTTTTTGTTGTATGTTGGTATATAATCAGTTTCCGGCAAAAAGATGAAACGCCTCTTAAAGCGCATTTGTCATCCGGCATTGCTTCCGCTTCGTTAATTGGCTTCGGGGTCTGGATTCTGTATGCCAACGGATTGGGACAGCAGCTGCCGGTCGGCATTTTCATAGCGCTTTGCGGTGCCGTGTGGCTGCTGGCCGGACTGGCCGGGAAATTCCCGATGCTGCAGTACTGCGGCTGGATAGGTCTTCTCGTTACATACGGATTTATACTCAGCGACAGGCTGGAACCGGCAACCTGGTACAAGCTTCAGCTTGGATGGCTGCCGATCAGTTTTGTACTGATGTGGGGAGGCTGGCTGATCCAGCACCGCTGGAAAAAGCCGGGAGTGGTTATGCTTCTGGCAGGTGCAACAGTCTGGTTCGCTCCAGAATTGTTTGGACTTGCCTGGGGAACTTCGGCCGAGCAGCTGCTTCAACTTTCATTAGTCGGAAAAGTGGCAGCGGCCGGAGTCGCTCTTTTTGCCTACCGGAAAAATTGGACGGAATGGGTTGCATAAATATGGTGAAATTATCCAAGCGGTTACTTACAATAGCAAATATAGTGCCCGAAGGGGCCAGACTCGCCGACATCGGTTCGGATCATGCGCTGCTTCCAACCTATCTGGTTCAGCAGGGCAGGGTCCCTTTTGCCGTCGCAGGCGAGGTGAATAAAGGGCCTAAAGAAGCCGCAGAACGCCAAGTACGGGATGCGGGATTGACCGGCCGTATCGAAGTTCGGCTGGGCAACGGGCTTGCCGTTCTACAGCCGGGTGAAATAGATGCGGTCAGTATCGCGGGAATGGGGGGAGCTTTGATTGCCTCCATTCTGGATGCCGGTCAGGAGAAGCTTCAGAGCGTGCAGACGCTGATTCTCCAGCCTAATGTAGGGGAAGATCTGGTCAGACGCTGGCTGCGTCAGCATGGATGGCATCTTGCGGCAGAGACCATTCTGGAAGAAGACGGTAAAATCTATGAAGTGCTGACTGCGGTCCGGATGGAAGCGGAGCACCGTTCGGACGTTCCTCTTTATGCGGAACGAACGGTGGAAGAGACGACACTTCGATTGACGGAAGAAACTCTTCTTAGAATGGGTCCTTATTTGATCCGGGAACCGAAGGATGCCTGGTTTAGGAAATGGGAGTACGAACTGGATAAACTGGATATGATCCGCAAGCAGCTGGAGCGATCGACTTCTGAATCCGCAGATGACAAACGTGCGGAGCTTGAGGTGGAGAAAAACCGGATCAGGGAGGTTTTGACATGTTTGCGAAAGGACAGACCGTAATTCAGCTCTTTGAGAAGTTGGCGCCGAAGCATTACGCGGTACCCGATGATAGAATCGGCCTGCAGCTGGGTTCGCTGCAGAAAGAAATCAAGAAGATTCTGGTCGCGCTGGATGTGACGGATGAAGTGGTGGAAGAAGCAATCCGTACGGAGGCCGATTTGATCATCGCTCATCATGCGATTATTTTCAGACCGCTTAAAAATTTACAGACAGACACACCGGCCGGCCGTTTATATGAGAAGCTTATTAAGCATGATATCGCGGTTTATATCGCGCATACGAATCTGGATGTGGCCGAGGGCGGCATCAATGATCTGATGGCGGAAGCGCTCGGCTTGACGGACCTGACTCCGCTTGATGAAGTACATACAGACAAGCTGAGCAAGCTTGTCGTGTTCGTGCCGCAGACCCATCACGAGCAGGTGCTGGAAGCGCTGTTCAATGCGGGAGCGGGCTGGATCGGCGATTACAGCCACTGCAGCTTTAATATACCGGGCACGGGCACATTCCTGCCGCGGGAGGGAACGAGTCCCTTCCTGGGCAAGCAGGGCAAGCTGGAGCGCGCGGACGAGGTGCGGGTCGAGACCATCGTGCCCGCAAGTGTCCAGCGGGCCGTCATTCAGGCGATGCTGAAGGCGCATCCGTATGAGGAAGTCGCGTATGACCTGTACGCGATGGACCTCAAAGGCCGCACCTTCGGCCTCGGCCGCGCCGGCAAGCTGCCGCAGCCGGTTACGCTTGGCGAGCTGGCTGAAGCGGCCAAGCAGGCTTATGACGTGCCGACCGTACGCGTAGTCGGCGATCTCGGCCGCACCGTCCGCAAAGCGGCGGTGCTGGGCGGTTCCGGCGGCCGCTACGTGCGGCATGCGATGTTTGCGGGGGCCGATGTCCTGGTGACCGGGGACATCGATTATCACACCGCGCACGACGCCCTGGCGGCCGGCATGTGCCTCATCGACGTGGGGCACAACGTCGAGAAGATCATGAAGCGCGCCGTTGCGGAATATATGAACCGCGCGCTTGCGGAGAAGAAATATGCGACCTCAGCCGCCGCATCGGAGCCGAGCACGGAGCCTTTCCAATTCGTTTGAAGCTGAATTGGATGAACTCCCAAGCATTCACGGTTGAATTTAAGACGGATTCGCTGTATACTAGCAAATGAATTCGGAAAGTTTGACAGACAATCGCTGGCAGTGTTCGCACTGCGAGAGGAAAGTCCGGGCTCCATAGGGCAGGGTGCTGGATAACGTCCAGTCAGCGCGAGCTGAAGGATAGTGCCACAGAAATGGACCGCCGATGGCGCTTATGGCGCACAGGCAAGGGTGGAACCGTGGTGTAAGAGACCACGAGGGGTACTGGTGACTTTACCCCTGGTAAACCCCACTTGGAGCAAGACCTAATGGGACGCGGTTTGCAGGCTCTGCCTGTAGACAGCCTTAGCCCGAGGCGCGTCTGGGTTGGTCGCTTGAGCTGTATAGCAATGTATGGCCTAGATAGATGATTGTCACTTCAATGGTGGGAGGGTGTCGTAGCCCGCTGCACCACCGGAAGGACAGAACCCGGCTTACGGCAAGCTTTCCATCCATACGACAACGGAAAACCGCTTGTTATCTTCGGATAACAAGCGGTTTTTTATGTTTGTTGCAGCTCTGCCCTGCCAGTTAGCGGACGGCAGGCACCGGTACAGCGGACGGCGATCCTGCCTGCACGGGCCCTTTGCCGGTAGCGGATTGGATGGCTCTCTCGACATCAATTAATCCATAGCCAAAATCGTTATCACGGCCCTCACTGCCCAGATCCTGAGCGGTTTGGCGCATAATATCCATGATCTCGGTATTTTTGAGTGAAGGGTTGGCAGAACGGAGAAGCGCGGCCAGAGCAGTTACATGCGGGCATGCCATAGAAGTGCCCGATAAGGCCGCATACTGGTTGCTGGGATACGTGCTTGCGATACTGACACCAGGCGCTGCAGCATCGATATAGTCCCCGTAATTGGAGAATGGAGCCCGCTTGTTCCCGGAATCGGTTGCTCCTACGGCAAAAACTTCCGGATAAGCGGCAGGGTAGCCCGGACGCTCCGTATTATCGTTGCCGCTGGCCGCGATAAGGACCACATCCTTGTTATAGGCATATTTAATAGCCTCATGGAGAAAGTCGGAGCTGGCGTAATTTCCAAGGCTCATGTTTATAACTTTGGCTCCGTGATCGGTAGCCCAGATGATTCCCTGCGCAACCGCATAAGTGCTGCCGACTCCGCTATTGTCCAGCACTTTGACCGGCATAATCTTGTTGTACCAGGTCATACCGGCTACACCCAGGCCGTTATTTACCTGAGCGCCGATTATGCCGGCGACATGGGTCCCGTGTCCGACATCGTCTGCGGGTTTGCCTGCTGAATCGATGGCGTTGAAACCTTCTACGAGCTGCCCCTTTAAATCTTCATGATCCAGATCCACACCCGTGTCGATCACCGCGACGGTGATATCCTGATTTCCTTTA
Organism: Paenibacillus lutrae; assembly: GCF_009757775.1. Lineage (GTDB taxonomy): Bacteria > Bacillota > Bacilli > Paenibacillales > NBRC-103111 > Paenibacillus_F > Paenibacillus_F lutrae. The sequence continues at coordinate 355,517 of NZ_RHLK01000003.1, read as the reverse complement.
TTCACATTCCAGCCCCTGAGCGTATCGGTTATAGGCAAATTCCATTGATATTTGGAGAAAAGAGCATCGTTGGGAATCACGTCCGGCTCTGGGGCGGCTTCATGACGTTTTTGGCTGCGGTCCGATTTATTTCCCGGCCACCAGTCGAAAAACCACCCGAGCGGTTTTGTGCCCCTGGAGAGATCATTGGATTCGTAAATGTAATGCGGCTCCACAAAACGGACGTCTGTCCTTTTACGGAAATAATCCATCAGCTGCCGCGCCTCTAGGCTGCGTGCCGTAATAATATAAGTATCTCCGATTTGCTTGATCTTCGTCGCTCCGGTATCAAGTCTGATTCTCGACAGATCGCTGTCATTTAGTGCCCTGTGGAACTGCACCACGACATCATGGCGTTCATAGTGGCTGGTTCCTTCATGTTCTTCCGGATGAGTTACACGTCTGGGCTGTAAAGTTTCGCTGTCGACCGTCTTTATTTTCCATCCTGTTTTCTGCTCGTTGTTAAAAGGTTTCAGGCGCAGATTTTTTAACTGGTGGTTAGAAACCTGCTGGACAATCGTTTGTTTGACGATGGCCGTTACCGCGCTTTTTTTATCGGAAGAGGGCACGCTCGTGACAAAATAGGGGGTTTCGTTGATCACAAAATTAGGAGAAAAATACGTTTTGGATGAGGCCGCGGATTTCCGGGCTTCTTCCAGATAAGGAGCGGCAGCCTGCTCAATCTCTTTGGTGAGCTTACCCGTAATGATTTCAGAACGGCCGGAAGAGGCTGCAGGGGTCCAGATGAGCCGAATCATATGTTCATGAGTCTGCTGCATTTGGCGCAGTTTGTCCTTTATTCGGCCGGCATCCTGATCTTGCAAAGAGGCGTGCAGGCGGTTTACATGAATCAGGCACTGGTTGCGGCAGAGATCCCCGGTTGTGGCCATATCCTGAGCGACTAAAGCTTGCTTGCTCCTCAGTTCCGCTTCAGGCTCCATACGCCTTGCCTCGCGGCCGCTGCTGCAGGCACTGAGCAGGATAAGGCCGGTCATTGCTATATGATGAAGAGCGACTTTTTGACGCCGCATAGGACTGCCCCCTTTCCTTTGATGAGTCGATAAAAGTAGGGTGGGATACCGGTTCAAATTTTATGCACCGCACGAATTAAGCTGGCGGAATCGGGTACCTTTTCCAGGGAAAGTGTGATACTATATGGGTGGACTGAGCTGGGCGCGAGGTTCCCGCTCTGTTAACTAGAGGAGGTCATAACCGCAATGGCAATGGATAATGTGAAGAAGACATGTGAGAGAACGCGAAAGAAATTGAAAGATGCAATCGATCTTATGGAGCCGTTTCTGAATACCTATTCCCTCCCTCAGCTTAATGCGGAGGAAAACTCCGAGATGGAAGATTTCTACCGCGCCTATTTGCAGGACACGCGTCATCTGCTTGTATTTTGTGAAGTCGCTTATGAGAAGCTTGGTGTAAGTCTGCGGAGACCCACGTTTAATGTTGAATTTACTCAGAAAGTGCTTTATGAGGTGTATCACAACTGCATTAGTCCTTTCTTTTATCCCAAAAATGAATGCTACTCGGAAGACGGCCGTTACGCTTATACCGGACAAGACGCCATTCGTTTCCGTAAGAAACCTACACGCGAACTGCGTGATCTGACCATTGAATTGTCCAAAATCTTTGAAGAGCTACGCGAAGAACTGGCCTACTATGAGAATGACTATATTACTCAGCGCCGCATGCAGGGCGAAAGGGTTTAAAATAGAAAATGAACAAGCCTTCCGGTTACCGGAGGGCTTTTTTTGTGTGCGGATGATTGCGGCATTGACCTATGCAACGTATGGAGGGAGACTGTCAGGTTGTGTCAGCGGCGAAAGGGGATAGAGGGGACCGCTTGGGGAATTCTACTCTTCAGGAGGTGATTAACATGCCAGAAGTAAAATGTGCCGTATCCAACTGCGCGTATTGGGGTCAAGGGAACAACTGCCGTGCGGATGTCATCATGATCGAGACCGACAAGCATGCCAATGCGGATCTTTCCTCTGAATTTGCCGGCGAAACATTCGATGTGAATCACAAAGACCAAGCCATCAATGCAGCGAACACCTGCTGTCACACGTTTAAGGAAAAGAAGAAGTAAACCGTCACCGATTCCTTAAAAAGGCCGGAGGTGTTAGGTGTGAGTCACAAAAAGCACGCACATAAGCATAAGCATAAGGATGCCAATGACGGACATGGTGCGGGCGGGGCTCATCGGGAAGCCAAACCTGAGGCCGCCCCGGGAATCGAAGGGGAACCGGTGGATACGATTGATCTGGGTGCGAACGAGGAATATGCAGCCGAGCTTTCACCGGCAGATCCAAGTCTGAGTAATGCGGATAAGGCGGAACGCGGCATACCGGACAATTGGATGAACGCCAGAACGCTCGGTATGATGGCCATGGGTTCGTCTATTCTGTCCTTTTTTCTTCTTCCGCTGTTTCTGGGATCGCTGGGAATGCTCCTTGGCTTTATGGCATTCTCCGATGGCCGCAAAGCGCTCGGCGGCTGGGCGATTGCTCTTGGACTCATCAGTTTTGTGTCCAAGCTGGCATTTGTTCCTTTTTTATTTTAAATAGTCAAATGGAGCAGGTCCTGAGGGATCTGCTTTTTTACTTTGTTTGGGGTCCTTAAAGGTACGGCGAGCTGTCGTACGCTTGTACTTTTCTGTGCACTTCACTGGCAACAATTAGACTAAGACCCGTGAAAAAGGTATAATTTGCTGATACATGTAGCACCTGACAGGAAGAAATGGAGGAACCTTTTTTGGAAACAGAACAAAAACAGGCTATGGAGCTTGTCAGCGTAACGAAAAAAATCGGCGGACGCACCATTATCGACAACCTGTCTTTTACCGTTCGGCAGGGGGAAATATGCGGTTTTCTAGGACCGAACGGTTCAGGTAAAACGACGACTATACGGATGATGGTCGGACTGATGGCCATGACCGCAGGTGAGATCCGGATTGCGGGGCATTCAATCCGCACTCACCGGTCGCAGGCACTGGCCAGAGTGGGCGCAATCGTAGAGAATCCGGAACTGTACCCGTATATGACAGGGAAGAAAAACATGATCCATTTTGCGCGTATGGCTGCAGAGCCTGTTTCTGACCAGCGAATCAATGAAATCGTGGACCTGGTCGGACTCAGTGACGCCATTCATGACAAAGTCAAAACCTACTCGCTCGGAATGCGGCAGCGCCTCGGGATCGCACAGGCTCTGCTTCATAAACCGACGGTCCTCATACTGGACGAGCCGACTAACGGACTGGACCCGGCGGGTATTCGTGAATTGCGTGACTATCTTCGGGAACTGGCCAGGCAGGAAAAAATCGCGATTCTCATCTCATCGCATCTGCTGGCTGAAGTGGAATTGATCTGTGACCGGGCTCTTATTATTCAAAGCGGCCGGCTTGTAGGAGAACGGACCGTAAGGGGGACTGCCGGAGAAGATGAGCTGGTTCTGGTGGAACTCGAGCTGAAAGGAATGGAAAGAGCCCGGGATGCTTCTGGCCAAGGTTACGGGCTTGTGAAGCGGGAAAGCGGAATCTATACCGCCAATATAGCGAAATCGGCCATTCCGGAGCTTGTCGCTAACCTCGTGCGGGATGGAATTGAAGTGTATCAGGTTGCGATACGTAAACCGACTCTTGAAGATACCTTCCTGCAGCTGACGAAAGGAGACGAGGCTCTATGAAGTTCTTTTCACTGATACAAAATGAAATCATGAAGCTGGCCAGTAAAAGATCAACCTGGATCTTTTATGTGTTTATCGTGCTGATTAGCTTGTTCTTGGGAATTCCCATTAAAATATGGATTCAGAGTTATATAGGGAACTATGTCAGTTTTAGCAGTACCGTCATCATGGTCTGCTCCCTGTTCATTACACTGTTTGCCCTTGTGCTGGGTGCGCAGACCGTGACGGAAGAGTACAAAGACGGCACCATTAAACAACTGCTTATCCGGCCCGCGAGCCGGACATCCATCCTGATGGCCAAATATATTTCCTGCCTGCTGACAGCGCTCCTGGCGTACGTGCTGCTCTTCATCAGTTCGATTGCCGTCGGAGCCGTGTTGTTCGGGACAGAACCGCTGGCGGAGCAGGAGTTCATTGTTCATCTCAAATCAGTTTTATATGCCCTGCCGGATTTGATTTTCATGTACACACTTGCTTTCGTTATCGGAACGGTATTCCGCAGCAGCGCGCTGGCGATTACGATCGCCGTGGTGATGAATATGGCCGGATCTGTTTTTGCCGTCCTCCAATACGATTGGGCCAAGTATTTGATTTTTAACAATACGAATTGGACTATGTATGACCCCAATCCGCATGTTTCGGAGGGGCTCTCGCCTCCATTCCCCGGCATGACGTTCGGATTCTCCTTCACGATCTACCTGGCGTATTGGATTATTCTGATGGGCATAACGATCTATATTTTCCGTAAACGGGACATAGCTTAAAAAGATTGCTTAAAAAGAGCGCCGGCGGCCGATGAGTTCCGATCCGCTAAAAAAAGATAGGGAAACATCGTCTCAAAGGTTCAAAATCAGGCTGCAGCTGCCGATATACTCCTTATACACTTGAAATGGGATAACTAATTGGGGATGACAATGATGAACGGCATAGATCCTAGATTAATGAAAGAAATTTTAAAACTCGAGATGCTGAATAAATCAGCGCTTGTCAGCGGAGCGAATGGAGGATCAGCAGGCACAGGAGCGGCGGATGGCGAATTCGGTTCCATGCTGAATGCGCTGCTGCTGGAACAAGCGGGTCTGACTTCGGGAACAGAAGCGGCAGGATCTTTGCCGCTTCAGGCTCTGCAGACAGGCTGGAGCGGCTTAAGCGGCGAAGATCTTGCGGCAGGGACCGCGCCGATGAGTCCGGCGGTTCTTAACCAGGCGCTGAGATCTTACGGATCGGCATCTTCTCCCGCTGCTGCGCCTGTATCCAAGGGTGAAGGGGCTTACGATGCCTATATCGCCCAGGCAAGCTCCCGGACCGGCGTTGATCCTGCCCTGATTAAGGCCGTGATCCGCCAGGAGTCCTCCTTCAATACAACCGTCGTTTCGAAAGCGGGAGCCAAAGGGCTGATGCAGCTGATGGACGGTACGGCCAAAGGCTTGGGCGTAACGAACCCCTTCGATCCGCAGCAAAGTATTGAAGGCGGGGCGCAGTACCTTTCTTATCAGCTTAAACGGTTCGACGGCAATGTGGGTACAGCCCTGGCTGCGTATAATGCCGGTCCGAACCGGGTTAGCAGGCTGGGGATCAAGAATGACAATGATCTGCTAGAGAAAATGCACCTGCTGCCTACAGAGACACAGCAGTATGTGAAAAAGGTTATGAATCATATGCAGCGTTATGAACGGGATTTTCCCCAAGTGTAACGATTCGGATGGAGAAGCGGCAGCCCTTTGAGGGCCTGCCGCTTTTCTGCATGACAGAAGGTTATGCCGCAGAAGCGAAACATAACGGATTGGCAGTCCAGGCAAGATGACCGCTACTTAGGGCACACGGACAACGGCCTTGTATTAAGATTGGATTTGCGATTTAATGGGGAAAGGGCCAATAGGACCCCAATTGATTTTTTATCGCTTCGCTAGACGAAAGGACAGAATAGATATGCTTTATTTGGATAATGCCGCCACGACACCTCCTTACGAAGAAGTTGTTACAACCGTAGCGGATGTTATGCGTCAGCATTACGGAAATCCTTCTTCGATCCACCGGCTCGGTATGGATGCGCAGAAGCTGGTTAGCCGCGCCCGGGAAGTGATCGGCAGTGTGCTGCACGTAAAGCCTACCGAGCTGATTTTCACTTCGGGCGGAACCGAGAGCAGCAATCTTGCTATTAAAGGCGCCGCGTACCGGTACCGGAACCGCGGCAGCCATCTTATAACAACCGCTATCGAACATGCATCGGTAACGGCTGCTTTTGAACAGCTGGAAGCGGAAGGTTTCACGGTAACGATTCTGCCGGTCGACGACACAGGTGCAGTCACTCTGGAGCAGCTGCAGGCAGCCGTAACAGATGAAACGATCCTGGTCAGTGTCATGCATGTGAATAACGAGATGGGACGAATTCAGCCGATTGCCGAAATCGGCCGCTGGCTGCGCGGCAGGCGGACTGTACTGTTCCATGTCGATGCGGTCCAAGGGGTCGGGAAGCTTCCGCTTCATCCGGCTGAAATGGGGATCGACCTTATGAGTGCTTCGGCGCACAAGTTTAAAGGCCCCAAAGGCGCAGGCTTTTTGTACAAACGGGAAGGAATCGAACTGTATCCTCTGCTTGCAGGCGGGGGCCAGGAACATGGAATGAGGTCAGGTACGGAGAATGTTCCGCTTATCGTCGGGATGGCCAAGGCTTTGCGCCTGGCTACGGAGCATCTGCAGGCGGATATTCAGCGCAAGCGCGCTTTCCGCGATATTGTTGCGGATGGAATCCGCTCCATGCCGGAACTTATGCTGACAGGCTCAGCCGAGCCCGCGCATATGGCGCCTCACCTGCTTCATTTTTGCTATCCGGGCATGAATTCCGAAGTTGTCGTACATGCTTTGGAGCAGCGCGGCATATATATATCTACGAAGTCGGCCTGCTCGTCAGGCGTTCCCGAAGCGAGCAAGGTGCTGCTCGCGATGGGGTTCGACAAGCAGCGTGCTTCCAGCGGTCTGCGGGTAAGCTGGACCGAGGAGCACAGCGAATCAGATGCGCACCGGTTTGTCGGAGAGCTGCGGCAAGTGATTGACGAGCTCGTGCCGGTCACCCTTGCGGACAAAGGGGGGCGCAAACGATGAAACCGGATCTGCTGCTTGTACGCTTCGGTGAAATGATGTTGAAGGGCAAAAACCGCTCGCGGTTTGAGAAGAAAGTCATCCGCCAGCTGAGAGACCTTCTCATGCCCTTCCCGCAGGTGAAGCTTGTAACCGAATACGGGCGTGTCTACATCGACCTGGCGGATGAGCCCCTCGAAGATGTGAGCCGCGCGGTCGGCAAAGTATTCGGGATTGATTCCTACAGCCCGGTGTATACGGCTCCCTCAGATGCGGCAGCGATACAAGAACTTGCCGCTGAATTGATGCGGGAAATCGTCACGCGTCCGCAGACGTTCAAGGTCGAGGTCAGACGCGTGGACAAAAGTTTCCCGCACGACACGTTCGAGATGAACCGGCTGGTAGGCGGAGCGGTTCTCCGGGCATGTCCGCAGCTTAGCGTGGACGTCCGCAAACCGGAGACGACGCTGCGCGTAGAGCTGCGCGAAGGAAGAGCGCTGCTCTTCGTCCAATCGTTCGAAGGCGCGGGAGGCTATCCGCTCGGTACGAACGGAAAAGGAGTGCTTCTTCTCTCGGGCGGGATCGACAGTCCGGTAGCCGGCTGGCAGGCTATGCGCAGAGGCTTGGAGCTGGAAGCTGTTCATTTTCACAGCTATCCCTATACGAGCGAGCGGGCCAAAGAGAAAGTCATCGATCTTGCCCGCAAACTGTCTGCCTACAGCGGAGGCAGCCTGAAGCTTCACCTGGTGTCGTTCACCGAGGTGCAGACTTCCATCTACGCGGAGTACAAGGATAACTTACTTGTCACTTTGCTGCGCCGTGCGATGTACCGGATTGCGGAGAGGATTGCCGAGCGTGAGAAGGCCCTTGCTCTTGTTACAGGGGAAAGCCTCGGCCAGGTAGCCAGCCAGACGCTGCCCAGCCTGAACGCGATCGGCAGAGCGGTATCTCTGCCGGTCCTCCAACCTTTAATTACGACCGATAAGCACGATATCATCCGAATGGCAGAGCAAATTGACACCTACAACATATCGATTCTGCCCTATGAAGATTGTTGTACGTTATTTCTGCCGCCTTCTCCAAGCACCAACCCGAATCTAAGGGTTGTGGAAGCCATAGAGCGGAAGTTTCCGCAGTTGGAAGAGTGGATAAACAGGACGGTTGAACAAGCCGAAACCATCGTGGTTCGTGCGGACGAGGAACCGGCCCGGGATTCCTACTTCTAATTGCCTCTCCTAGAATGGATTCACAGCGTAGTGATATACGTCCGCATAAACGGGGCGGGGCAGCCGCTTGGAGGAGCCGGTATAGTATAGGGCCGGAGGGGGAGAGGCATTATGTTGGAACAGATCGGAATGTTCCTGCAGATCATGCTGATCAACATTGTGCTAAGCGGAGACAATGCTGTCGTGATAGCCATGGCCAGCAAGAACCTGCCGGGCGCCCAGCGCAGGCAGGCTGTCTGGTGGGGAGCTTTCGGCGCAATCGCATTGCGGCTTCTTCTTACGATTGTCGCCGTCAGCGTACTCCAAGTCCCGTATATACAGGCCGCAGGTTCCCTGCTGCTGCTGTGGATCGCAATCAAGCTGCTTATCGACAACGAGAATCATTCTTCGATTCCGCAGGCGTCTAGCTTATCCAGGGCGGTCTGGACAATCGTAGCCGCGGATTTCGTCATGAGTCTCGATAACGTTCTGGCGATTGCCGCAGCTGCGGGCAACAATTTGACGATCCTCATACTAGGCATCGGACTCAGTATTCCGATCATTATTTGGGGGAGTGCCGTAGTTGTAGAGCTGCTTGCCAAATTTCCGATTCTTATTTATATAGGGGCGGGAATTCTCGGTTATACGGCGGGGGAGATGTTCCTGAGCGATTCGCGGACGAGCGGATGGGTACTCGGCGCCTTGCCTCACTGGCCGGTGCCGCTTGCAGCCGCTGGATTCGTTGTGATCGCGGGTCTATTGTGCAAGTGGCTTATCACACAAAAGAGAAACACGGCTTACTAGAAGAAGACCGGACCCGGCAGGTCCGGTCTTCCTATTTGTTCAATTGTATGATAAACTATCCAAGAATTGGTGATAATGATTATCATTATTGATGAACAATGCGACAAATTCGACCCTAAGCTTCTTACCTATACAAATTGTCGATTGCCCTTATAAATCAAATGTTTACAGGCGGTGATTCAGGTTGAGCGAAGCAAATGCGCCATTCTTCAGTTTACTGGAAAGTCCGGATTATTATGAGAAGTCTTTCAGGATTGTTTTTGGAAAGCAGCACAGACTTAAACATTGTACCGATGAAGCGGGACTGCTGGATCGAGGGCTGCAGGAAGTCCTGAGCCATTACACGGCCCATTATGAAACCAAGCATATTCGTGCGGTGGGTGCTACTCTATCCAGTACGCTAAGCCTGCTAGCTGCCGCATACCTGCATGCTATGTCTCATTATAACTATACGCTGGCTTGCCGGCCGGAAGATATCCGGATTCATTACGAGGGCGTGACACTCTTGTTTGAACTTGCGGGGCAGCCCGAGCCCATGGGTAAGGATACTGCCGACCGTTCCGTATGGAGAGAGGAAGCCGTCCGTAAACTTCTTACAGATTGTATCGTTCCACTTTATACGCGGATCAGGGAACTCAGCCGCATCGACCGGCATACTCAGTGGTCTTTTGTAGCCAACACTCTTAATCGAAGCTATGAAGCCTGGCTGGATGCGGCGCCGACAGAAGAGCTGAGGCAGCGTTTGCTGGAAGACCGGGAATATGTGCTGCAGGCAACCGATCCGGAGTGGTTCGGCGGGCCTGGCAGGAACGGAGAACATCCGCTGTATGTTGATTTTAAATTTCTGCCTGATCTATACGAAGAAGGCAGCCAGGTCCGTATGAAACCGAGATGCTGTCTCTACTACCAGCTAACCGGAACCTACTGCTATACTTGCCCGATTATTTCGGAGGAAAAAAGAGCCGAACGGGTGAAGGAGCTTACAGGAAAAGGGTAAACTTCTGTAAAGCGACAACCTACTGAGTGTCCCGGCAGCCCGTTACTTCCTTCTATACGCCGAGCAGCTGCAAAAGCCGTCCGCATGATATAAAATGCGGACGGCTTTTTTGTTGTTAGCCGGTTAAGGAGCAGCTGCCCTCCGTCCGTTAAGCGGGCTTTATTCGTGCTGCTTTCCGCTTAGCTCTAATCAAGTAGCAGGCATAGATGGCAAGCAGCACGACAATCAGCACGACGGACCACCGGTAAGCTGCACCGTAACCGCCGGTCCGGGTGGCGAGAATCCCCAGAAGCATAGACCCCGTGCCGATTCCCAGATCATTGGCGGAGTAGAACGTCCCGTTGGCGGCGCCTCTGCGGGAAGGAGGAGTCCGCTCGATCGTCCACGCCAAGAGAGCGGGCTGCACAGATCCGAACCCTGCGCCGAATACAGCGGCGGCCGAGGCCAGCGACAGAGCCGAATCTGCGTAGGATAGCAGCCATAACCCGCCCCCGGTGAACAGAGCGCCGGGTATCAGCACCCAAGAGGGGCCCTTGCGGTCAAAGATCAGACCGGTCAATGGACGGGTCACAAGCAGCATGACCGCATTCACCACAAAAAACCAGCCGACGTTAGAGATGCCGGCTTCTTCGCCGAACAACGTGAGGAACGTAACGACGCCCCCATAGCATGTCGCCGTAAAAAATAACAGCAGGGAAGGCAGCAAAGCTCCGGGTTCAAGGAGGCCGCTGGACATAGAACGCCATGTGAAGGCGACAGGCTTTTTCTGTGCACGGCGGGGCTTTTGATTAATTAGAAAAGAAATAAGCATAGCCGCGAAAGCGAGCAATGTAGAGGATACGAAAAGTGCATGAAACCCGTAGGTACTAGCGATCCATAGTCCGGTTAAGGGAGCGAGGGCCATCGCCATGGTGTTGGACAAACCGTATATGCCCATTCCTTCCCCCCGCCTGTCAGAAGGAACGATATCGGAGATAACGGTGCCCAGAGAGGTTGTGGATATTCCCCAGCCGATTCCATGAATGAATCTTAGAACGAGCAAGAGAGTCAGCACAGCGGCAAGAGAGTAGCCGAATACGGCTATTCCGCACAGGGCGAGACCGGCTGTAAGTACATGTTTTCTTCCCAGCACGTCCAGTGCCTTCCCGGCGAGAGGCCTTGTCAGCAGGGATGCAAGTGTAAACAAGCCCATTAATAAGCCGATCTGGGCTTGTCCTCCGCCTAGCTGCGCTGCATAGAGAGGGATGGTAGGAATGAGGAGCTGGAAGCTGTAAAAAAGAAGCAAATTGGACAGCGTCGTGACTGCAAAATCCCGGGTCCACAGCCTTTTGGCCGCTGCCCTTATCTTTGTGCGCATGAACAAATCTCCCATCGTGTCATCATGCGGTAGTATCCCCGTTTTACCATCGCTTAATAGTTGTGCCGTAATTTAACAGAAACAGGTCTGCCCTTTGAAATCTGGAAAACAGTAAGGCGGTAAGATGAGAAGTGTTGGGAACTTAAACGCGGAGGGGATTCTTTTGAGCAAAAGATTACAGCGTACGCTGGTTGCCGGTACGGCAATCGCACTTCTTCCATTTAGTCTGGTCAGCGGGGCGATGGCAGCGGGTACAACTGCCCAGGAGCAGCCGGCAGCCGCATCCAAAAATGTTATCGTGCTGATCGGAGATGGAATGGGACCGGCACAGGTGTCTGCGGCGCGTACATTCTCCAAGTACAAATTGGGTAAGAACAGCCTTGAGTTGGACTCGTATTATGTGGGACAAGCTACCACTTACGCGGACCGCGGTGAAGACGGCGGTACCATAGTTTCGGGTGAGGTCACGGACTCGGCTTCTGCGGGTACAGCTTTTGCCACCGGCCACAAGACCTATAATGCCGGAATCAGCGTATCGAATGAAGATGTTTCGGAACCTTTCGGATCGGTGATTGAAGCGTCAGAACTCGCAGGCAAATCAACGGGGCTCGTCACGACCGCACGGATTACTCATGCGACTCCGGCTGTTTATGCTGCTCATGTGCGCAACCGGGATAATGAAAACGCCATTGCCTCCCAATATTTAACGGACGGGGACGTGGATGTGCTCTTCGGAGGCGGCAAGCAGTTCTTTTTCAGTAAAGAGGAGAAAGGCAAGCGCACAGACAAGACGATCATCCCGGATTTCGAAGCGAAAGGCTACAAAGTCGTGTATGACAAACAGGGACTTGCTTCCCTCGGTTCCCAGACAGGCAAAGCACTGGGGCTGTTCGGTAATTCCCATGTGGATTATGTGCTGGACCGGGATGCGAAGGTGCCGAACCTGGCTGAAATGAGCCAGAAAGCCATTGATATTCTCTCCCAGAACCCGAAAGGTTTCACGATGATGATTGAAGGCGGCCGTATCGACCATGCGGGGCACGCCAATGATCTGAGCTCCCTCGTTCAAGAAATGCTCGATTTTGACGCAGCCGTGAAGGTGGCGATGGATTTTGCCAAAAAAGACGGCAATACCTCTGTCGTGATTACCGCTGACCATGAAACCGGCGGGTTATCTTTGTCCCGTGACAACATTTACGAAATAAATGTGGATGACTGGGACGCGCAGCAGAAATCTTCGGAGCTGATCGGCGGGGAATTAAAGAACGCCAAGAGCAGGAGCGAAGTCAAAGCCATCGTTGCCAAGTATACCGGCTATGAGGATTTGACCGATGCGGAAGCCGATTTCATTCTAGCCGGCGACGGTTCCTCGTATAAGCAGGAAGGCGCTTTTAATGCCGTGATGGCCCGCAAATACCTGATTGGCTGGTCCGGGCACGGTCATTCGGCTGTAGATGTGGGGGTATGGGCATATGGGCCGATTGCAGAGAAAGTGAAGGGACAAGTCGACAATACCGATATTGCCCGTGCCGTTGCATCCGTGGCAGGTCTTGATTTGGCCAAGGCTTCGGAACAACTGCAAAAGGAGTACCTGTATCCTAAATTTAAAAATAGCCCTGAAGGCGCGGCCTTGTTTCCGGCCAGAGCTTTGGCGGAAGCCCTCGGGGCACAAGTGAGCTGGGAGGGGGCGGCAAGAAAAGTGCTCCTTACATCGGCAAACGGAAGTATCTCGGTCTCCATTGATACAAGCAGCGTTCAATGGAATGGCGGAGAGAGCGGGCTTCAAGCTCAGGTAGACCATGATGTGCTCTATCTTCCGCTGGAGGCTTTCAGTAAGCTGACCGGCAAGAGTCTTAAGTGGGATGCACTCTCCGAGCGTATTAAATTGCAATAATGCTATCGGCTGCAGAGGCGCAGCGAATTCGGACGGGCAGGGCTGGCAGCAGCTTCTGCCCGTTTATTGATGGAGGGGGATAGCGAAGGGGAAGTAATCCGGCTTATAATAGGAGCAGTCTCCTCTAGCCAGCCGCAGCGGTTTGCGATAAACTGGAAATAAAAGTGTCGATACACGCCGTGTCTTGCCGAATAAACGGCCTGAATCCGCTCAGGCAGTTCCAAGGGCAGGCAAGCGTCAAGTATCGTCCGTATTCGGGGGGCAACGGATGTCGAACAAACCTTTATCCATGGGGATTATCCTCATCGCGACAGCTTTTGTACTGCTGCTGGGCAAGCTTGGCTTTTTTACTTTGATCGGGTCGCTCCTGTGGCCGCTGCTGCTTCTCGTTGTTCCCGGCGTTCTGCTTTATCTGCTAGTTTCTAACCGGACCTTGCCGGATGCAGCGATCGTACTAAGCGGAGTGCTCGTTACGTATGGCGTCATCTTCTTTATTTGCGGCTTGTTTGGCTGGGGTTCTCTTCGAATTCTTTGGCCGGGTTTTATTTTCGGCTTTGCCGCCGGACTGTATCTGCTTCATGGATTCCAGAGAAGCCGTCATAACTCAGTGCGGACCGCAGCCGTCGGTCTTGGTGTTCTATCTCTCCTGCTATTCTTGGTCAGTCTTGTCTATAACGCTGGAATATATCTGTTCGTCTTTTCCCAGTTTGCCCAAAGCGGACTTCCCGGTACACTCTGGTCGCTTCTGTGGCCGCTGCTGTTAGTCCTTCTTCCGGGCGTCCTGCTCCATCTGTTCGTGTTTAACAGGACCCTGCCTGCGGGCGCGCTTATACTCGGAGGAATTCTCGTGGTCTACGGCGTATTCTTCTTTATCCTTAGTCTATTCGGCTGGGGCCTGCTTACGCTGCTATGGCCTGTTTTCTTGCTCGGCATCGCGGCCGCACTCTATGAACTTATATGGTTTGAAAGAAGCCGCGATACGGGACTGAGGACGGCTGCTCTCATTCTGGCGGCGTTATCTCTCCTGATCATCGTGTTTAATCTGCTCTTTCATGTGAGCGTATATTTATTTATTGCTCTCCTCCTGGTTGCGGGCGTCCTGCTGGTCTTTTTACAAAGACGCAGGTGGTGAAAGAGATGCCTGGGAATCTGGGTCTACTCAGTGAGAATAAGGTTGTGCACAATCAACTCATCCATTAGTTGTTAAAATGACTTGCTTTTTGGAGCCATTTCCCGTATAATCGGAACGTTGTAGCGTCGGCATGTGTCCGACGCTTTATTTTGAGCCAAGATGCTGGCTGTCCGGTAGACCCGCTCTTCAGTTGGACCGCACAGCGCAGCACGACCATGGATTTGATACTCGTTTCAGCATGTCCCCGTAAGATGCCGGAGGGTAATCTCCTGCACTTTCGCGTAACATAACGGTAATACAAAGCAAGATGAGGTTCACCGGTCTACGATTACTAACCAGCGCATCTGCGCACAAGAGAGAGGACTTACTTTATGTTTCCCAGAGAAAAAATTCGCAACATCGCTATTATTGCGCACGTCGATCACGGTAAAACAACGCTAGTTGATAAGCTTCTTCAACAGTCCGGTACGTTTCGCGACAATGAAGCGGTTCAAGAACGGGCTATGGACTCCGGTGATATTGAGCGGGAACGCGGAATCACGATTCTTGCTAAAAATACGGCTATCAATTACAAAGACCATCTGATCAATATCGTGGATACGCCAGGACACGCCGATTTCGGCGGTGAGGTTGAGCGCATCATGAAAATGGTAGACGGCGTACTGCTAGTCGTTGACGCATTCGAAGGCACAATGCCGCAAACGAAGTTCGTTCTTCGTAAAGCATTGGAGCAGAACCTGACTCCGGTCGTAGTTGTTAACAAAATCGACCGTCCCAACGCACGTCCGCTTGAAGTGATCGATGAAGTACTGGATCTGTTCATTGAGCTTGGTGCAAATGATGAGCAACTCGAATTCCCGGTTGTTTACGCATCTGCCCTGCAAGGTACATCCAGCCTGGATGCGGATACTCAGAACGAGAACATGCTTGCTCTGTACGAAACTATCATTTCTCACATTCCTCATCCGACTGAAAGCACGGAAGAGCCCCTTCAGTTCCTCGTGACCCTGATGGACTTTAACGAATATCTGGGCCGTATCGGTATCGGTCGTGTTAACCGCGGAATTATCAAACAGGGACAAACAGTTGCGGTTATGACTCGTGAGGGCGGCATGAAGCAGGCCCGGATCGAGAAGCTGTTCGGATTCCAAGGTTTGAAGCGCGTTGAAATCGAACAAGCGGGCGCGGGTGACATTATCGCGATTTCCGGTATCAAAGATATCAACATTGGCGAAACGGTTGCGGATCCTGCCAACCCGGAAGCTCTTCCGGTTCTCAAAATCGATGAGCCGACCCTGCAGATGACGTTTATCGTCAATAACAGTCCTTTTGCGGGACGTGAAGGCAAGTGGGTAACATCCCGTAAACTGCGTGAGCGTCTGTTTAACGAGCTGGAGACAGATGTCAGTCTTCGTGTAGAAGAAACGGACAGCCCGGATGCCTTTATCGTTTCCGGACGCGGCGAGCTCCACCTGGGTATCCTGATTGAGAACATGCGCCGTGAAGGATTCGAACTTCAAGTATCGAAGCCTGAAGTTATTATCCGCTATATCGACGGAGTGAAGATGGAGCCGATCGAGAGCCTGCTTATCGACCTGCCTGAAGACAGCATGGGTGCTGTCATGGAAAGTCTCGGAACACGTAAAGCCGAGATGGTGAACATGGTCAACCACGGCAACGGCAACGTTCGTCTTGAATTCCTGATTCCTGCACGCGGACTGATCGGTTACCGCACGAACTTCCTGACGCTGACACGCGGTTACGGGATCATGAACCATGCATTTGACAGCTATGGTCCTTATGCAGGTGCAGGTGTGGGTGGACGTCATGAAGGCGTTCTGGTATCGATGGAGAACGGAGTGTCCACGACGTACGGAATTATGTCCATTGAAGACCGCGGTACCCTGTTCATAACACCGGGTGCTGAAGTATACGAAGGTATGATCGTCGGCGAACACACACGTGACAACGACATCGTCGTGAACATCTGTAAAGAAAAGCAGTTGAACAACATCCGTTCAGCGGGTAAAGATGATACCGTTAAATTGAAAGTGCCGAGAATCTATTCGCTTGAGCAGGCACTTGAATATTTGAACGATGACGAGTATTGTGAAATCACTCCTAAATCGATTCGTCTTCGCAAGAAGATTCTGAACAAAAACGAACGCGAACGCGCTGAGAAACAGCGTAAGACGGCGAACGCCTAAATAGTAACGAGCAACGAAGGGAAATCAGCGGGAATTTAAGTTCCTTCGCCGTATTTCCCTTCTTTTTTACACCTGATACAATGGATATAAGGAGGAGATCGTTCATGAATGAATGGTTCGCCCAGAATTTTTGGATCACCTGTTTACTGATTTTCGTTATGATTTCCTATGTGTACAACAAAGTGTTCCGCACCCGGAGATTGCCTCTGCTTAAGACTCTGATCGTCTATATTCTGCTTGCGGTAAGCGCTTTGATGCTGACGCTGTTTCAAGTATTGGGACCGCAAATTCCGATCGTCCCTTCCCTTGCCTTCGCCATTCTGCTGATGATGATCTTGCGGATCCGGTATTTTATTGAGGGCAGAAGAAAAAAGAATGAGGCAAGCAGCACGAAATAAGTACATGCCAATAATCGATTGCCCGGTAAGGGCGTGGGGGGATTCGTGTGACACTTCAGGATGCATTGTTTAATTGGGCACAAATCCGCCTGGTAGCTGATGCGAGGCCGGATGACCATGCGGCAGCGGAAACCGTTGATTTTTTTGCCGAAATTCTGCAGGAAGATCACCAGGTGACAAGTTTTGGACTTGTTGTTGTGGATGAGGAGATCATTCGTCTGGATTACACTCATGAAGGAGTCAGCAAATCACAGCCTTACGACCGGGACCGTGTGGAACGCCTTCTGGCCGATATCCGGTCCAATCCCAAATATAACGAACAATGAGCTTTGGAGCGGAATAAGACAAGGTTGACATATCTTCTGTGTGGATGCGAATACAATAGAAGTATCCGCTGCTAAAGGAGTGTGAATACGTGACTCCACCGCTGTACATAGCTTGATGATTAGCACCATGTTATACTGAATTCAGTTACGGATCCTCTCGATCCGGTACGTAAGCATGTATTCTATGTTGCAGGAGGCGCTGGGAAGAATGGCAGAAAACATGACCGCTCTTTCGGAACAACGGATGAATCTCCAGGTAGATTACAACGCCTGCCCGCATACGGCCGATACGGAATCCGGCGCATCTCTGATTGGTATGCTTTCATCTGGGGATAGAACGGATGCGGGTATGATTCGTTCTGCAGAGAACGATTACTCCAGCTCGGATGTTATCTCTATGGATGCTGAATGTATGAACATGTTAGTTGAGCGTGCAGCTGATCGGCTGTGCGGTAAGCTTGAAGCGATACTTAAAGCCTAGGCACCCAGGTGCCCGGGCTTTTTGTCTCTTATGAAGCATGTCGGATTTTCGCGGTTTCTGCTGATGAAAGATAAGGTGTGCAGTTTCCTTGCCAAACACCTGTGAATCGGGAGGGGATTTCGGGAATGAAAAAAATTTTCGTGCTCGATACGAATGTTTTGCTGCAGGATCCGAACGCTATTTTCTCTTTTGAAGATAATGAAGTCATAATTCCCGCAGTCGTTCTGGAGGAAATAGACACCAAAAAACGCAATGCCGATGAAATTGGCCGTAATGCCAGAATGTTCTCCCGGCTGCTCGATCAGATGCGTACAAGGGGACGTCTTCATGACGGGATCACGCTTGACAGCGGCGGAACCCTGAAGGTAGAACTGAATCACCGGAGCTTCAATAAAATGCAGGAAGTGTTCGCCGATGCGACCAACGATAACCGGATTATCGCCGTCGCCCTCAATTACCTGACAGAAGAGCAGAGCAAGCCGCAGGCTCGTCCGGTCATTCTAGTGAGCAAAGACACGCTGGTAAGAATTAAAGCGGATGTGCTCGGACTGACGGCGCAGGATTATTTAACGGACCGTGTCGTTTCGGATCATGAAATGTACAGCGGCTGTGCGACTCTGCACGTGCATCCTGCGGTTATTGACGAATTCTATTCCTTCCGCTTTCTGAGCGTACCGGCCCTGCATTTGGGTTATAAGCTGAATCCCCATGAGTTTGTTATCCTGCGCGATGAACTCGGCACATCCAAATCCGCTCTGCTTAAGACGTCATCGGATGGCAAGAAATTGGAGCCGCTGTACTTGTCCAACGATCCGGTATGGGGGATTGCGGCCCGTAACGCTCAGCAGAGGATGGCCTTAGAGCTTCTTCTGAATGATGATATTCCGTTCGTGACTTTATCAGGGAAAGCCGGGACCGGTAAAACTTTACTGACGCTGGCAGCGGGTCTGATGAAAGTAGAGGACGAACGCAAATACAAGAAGCTGACGATCGCGCGCCCTGTCGTGCCTATGGGCAAAGACATCGGTTTTTTACCGGGGGAAAAGGATGAGAAGCTGAGGCCGTGGATGCAGCCGATCTACGACAACCTGGAGTTTCTGTTCGATACGAAAAAATCCGGAGATATTGATAAAATTTTGGCCGGAATGGGCAGTATTCAAGTCGAAGCGTTAACCTATATTCGCGGCCGCTCAATTCCCGGACAGTTTATTATCATTGATGAAGCGCAGAATCTATCGAAGCACGAAGTGAAAACAATCGTTTCCCGTGTAGGCGAGGGAAGTAAAATTGTACTGCTCGGGGACCCGGGCCAAATCGATCACCCCTATCTGGATGCCGCAAGCAATGGATTGACGTACGCGGTAGAGCGGTTCAAGCATGTTGAAATCAGCGGACACGTTACTTTGGAAAAAGGCGAGCGGTCTCACTTGGCCCAATTGGCCGCTGATCTGTTGTAGGGGAGAGATGAAGCGGAAGCTTGAGACCACCCAAAGAGGCAAAGAAAAGCGTCAGGCTGATTAGCCTGACGCTTTTCCTCTAGATTGGCGGGCCCCTGGCAGAATGCCTGCCAAAGAGTAAGAAATGATGAAAATAACCTCGCAGTGATAAGTCCTGGCCGTCCGCTTCATAAGCACATCATGCAGGGGGCGACCGCTTACGCTATGCAGGGAGTCGCTGGCTGTACCCTCAAGAGAGTGTTTGGTCGCTCCTTGGACTCACCAAGTAAGTTTTAGCCGGATGGCCAGGAGACCTTCCTGCAAAATAATCTGTTCCACCGATACGAATGAAAACAACTTCTTCGGGTAGATCCGCAAATCGAATTCTTCTTCCAGAGATTTGCTTGTAGTATCCGGGAGTTTAAATCCGTTAAACACAAGCTCCGAGACGCGGAACGCAACGACAGGCTGATCGCCGTCCTTTTCCATTTCATAAGTCCCCTTGATCGACACATCCATATCATCCTTCGTGCCGAAAGCAAGCACACCATCGGGCCTGAACTGGAAAGTAAGATCATCGAACATGCTGTTTTTGCTCCGTAAGAAGGCGTTTAACTCATGATCGGTCATCTGGAATTTACCGCCGCCGTTCTCAAGCGTCAAATGGCTGTTTTTACCGCCTGGTGTAAGAAGTTCAGGGAAATATTCCATAACACTGGCAAGTCCCCGGAAATATTCACGGAAAAGAGGGAGCCCTTTTTCTTCCCAGCGGCCGTTTAACTCCTGAATGAGAGCGAGAATCAGCTCGCTGCGGCCGCTGGCATCCAGCTCCCGGTTGAGCTCTGCTTGAAGCGCTACGACCCGCTCCCTTTGTTTTAAGTAGTTTTCCTTAGTCTTCTGCAAATCGGTCCGCTCATTGGCGAGCTTGTTCTTCATTGTGCCAAGCTCGCGGTAGGCTTCTTGATGAGTCTCTAAGGCCTGCTGGTCGCGGTCTAGAATCAGATCCAGATATTCGTAGGTCTTCAGCATATCCGCGAGGGAACGCACGCTAAGCAGCACGCTCCACAGCGATTCGCGTTCTCCTTTGTAGTAAGAGCGAATAACGCGTGCCGCCCGTTTCTTGGCTTCCTTGACCCGAACCTCCTGCACCGCGATCTTCTGCTCGGTATCCGTCATTTTGACCACGAGCTTGCTGTCCTCTTCGGCAAGGCGCTCAATTTCGCGGTCGATTTCATGGACGGTCAGCCCCTTCTGAAGGAGAGCTTCCGTTTCCTTCCTGACGGCGTCCTTGTCATCTGCAGCCTGCACGGTGGGGAGGATGATGCCGGCGATGAGCAGGAGGCTGCAGAGCGAGCGTAACATTCGGTTATAAAGCATGAATAAAGAGCCCCTTTTTACCTGTGATAAGTCCAGAAATTTGAAATGGTCCTTCAAAAAAATACTTACCTCCCGAGGCCGGAACGTAAGCAGGTAACCGATTATTTACTTGCACCTTCCAAACGTTTAAGAATCTCGTCGAAAGATTTGGTGCGTGCAGGCACTTCCTTCTGAACGGCCGGCATCTGATTAATGCCGTCAAATGTCTGTTGAAGCGTTATTTTCTTGTCCTCTGACGTATCCGGTTTACTGTCGCCGGCCGTGAAAACCAGATCGATTTCCTGTTTACGGAGGAATCCCTGCCCGTCCACCGTAACGGACCATTTGCCCGGGGCTTTGAGCTTGAATTCAGCCGCTTCCTTCTTCCATAGTGCGGCCTGTGTGTCTGAGATAAAGCCGTTAGCCGCAAGGGCATCCAGGACGCGAGGCAGCTTCTCTTGAAGTTGTTTGTTCCACGCTCCGGCGTTCACCCGGGTTACGGCAGCCGTATAGGATTTGGCGGAGGAACCGTCTGCGAGCACAGTGTCCTCTTCATCGAACCAGGCAGCATCTGCTCCTTCCATGAGCAAATCAGACAGGTCAGAAGTAAGACTGGACACTTGCTGAAGCTTGTCTACCGCGTTTGTGTCTTGTGGATCGCCCGGTGATTTCAAACTGGTGACGAAGTATTCGTCCTTTTGATTAAGAAGTGGCAGGCGGAAGTACAATTTGTTATCTTGGAAAAAGACGGGAATGGTTAATTCGGCACCGGCGCTTCTTGAATTCAAGATAAGATCGGTCTGGGTTCGGAAAGGCCTGGCTTCAACGGACCCTTTCCAAGAGATCCGGCTGTCTTTCAGGAAAGAAAAGAGCTGCGCGGTTAAGGGACTTATGTCCTCGGCCGCCGGAAGTCCGTTCATCTTTAATTCGGCGTTTCCGGTAAAAGAGTACGAATTCATCTCAGCCTGTTTGGTCAAGGCCTGCTGTACGGCAGCTCTGGTAGCAGCCCGGTCGGTACAGCCGTTAACCAAGGCGGCAGGGACAACGGCGACGAATGCAAGTAAGAGCCATTTTTTAAACATGAAGAAGCTCCTTCCTTAATCTACCTTCTCTATTATATCTATTCAACTAAGCTTTGTCTTTATCCCTACTTTTTGAGGCGAAGTGTAAAAAAATGATCGAATCGGATCTGCGGGGCAAGGAAAATACGCCTGAAACGGGGGATGAATAAGTGTCCGGTCTCTATGATAAGAATTCTATAAAAACAGAGAAAGCAGCTTCGGCTCTTTCGCAAGGAAGAGAGAGCGGGGTGGAAATAGAGGGGGGAGAACAAGAAAATCGTAAGTCTCTCCCTCTAAACGGCCATCCGGGAGTTGAAGCTGCACTTCGCCGCAAGATGAGTGAATCCCCATCTGGTCTTCTCACATTCCGGGCTTACATGGAAATTTGCCTTTATGAGGACTCATGCGGTTATTACCGCCGGGAAGAGCCCAAAATCGGCCGGGATGGCGATTTCTATACAAGTGCGTTTGTAGGCCGCTGGATGGGAGAGATGATTGCGCAAGAGGTGATACGCACCATGGGTCCTAACGGCTCGGCTCGCCCGGTCGAGCTGGTGGAGTGGGGCGGTGGTACAGGCAGGCTCGCGAGGCACGTGCTGGATGCTCTGCGTGATCAGGAGCCTGCTCTGTACGAGAGGATTCGGTTCACCTCCATCGAATCGAGCGCGTACCACCGCAATCTGCAGCGGCAGGAGCTGCAGGAACACGGCACTCCCCTGCGCTTCGCTGAGGAGGCGCAGTGGCTTGCCGAGCCGCCCGGCGATGGCGTTATTGCCATCGCTAACGAGCTGCTGGATGCGATGCCGGTGCACCGCATCCGCTCCTCGGGCGGCCGGCTCGAGCTGTGCGCGGTCGGCCTGGACGACCGCGGCGGGTGGTGCGAGCGCTGGCAGCCGCTCGAGCCGGGTCATGCGGCTGCTGTGCATATAAGCCGCGAAGGCATCCGCCTGGCAGATGGGCAGCAGGCGGAAGTGAACTTGGACGCGGGCCAGTGGATCGCCCGCGTCGCCCCGCGCATCCGCAGCGGCCGGATGCTGGTGGTGGATTACGGCGATACCGCCGGGGAGCTCTATGCGTCCCACCGGATGAAGGGGACGCTGCTGTGCTACCGGCGGCATCTCGCCGATGATCTTCCTTACGCCGCACCGGGGCGTAAGGATATCACCGCGCACGTCGATTTCACGGCGTGCATGGGGGCCGCCCGGTCGGCGGGATGGACCGTCGCCGGGTATGAGACGCAGCGCGAGTTTCTGGTGCGCTGCGGGATTCTCGGCCGGCTGGCGGCGCATGCGGGCACGGACCCGTTCAGTCCGGAGGCCCGCAGCAACCGGGCGATCCGGCAGCTTCTGCTCAGCGACGGCATGAGCGAGCTGTTCAAGGTGCTGACGCTCACCCGCGGCTAGACGGTCACCGTCCGCCGAAGGTATGCGGCAGAGGGAAGGAAGATCCCGCAAAAAAAGGTGTTTCGCGATTTCAGTCGCGAAACACCTTTTTTGTTCAAGTGCCATTATGTAGGTTGCATGTGAGGGTTAGAGTGGCATTTTGAAGACGGACCAATACGTAAATCCGCTAAACGAAAGGACCATATAACCCCAGAAAAGGACAATGTATGTCTTTTCCGACAGTTTCAGATAACCCAACATTACAAATACAATGGTTTGAAAAAAGAACAGCATGGACATGGGATACAATTCTCCCGCCAAACTCATCAGGGCGATCACCAGAGTCCAGAAACCCAGAACTCGGAACATGCGATCCATGAAAATTTCCCCCTCTCCTACCACGATGCGAAATAATCTAATCTTCATTATACCCAGTAGACCCGGCAGTGTAAACATACAAAAGACAACCTTTGTTAAAAGATTGTGACAGGGTTTACAGAAATGGTGGTTCTTTCCTCTCTCAACTCACTTATTAGAGGTATGAGTGTCATAAATTTTGGAAATACCAAATAGTATCGAATAGATTCTATGAAATCTACCAGGGGCATAGAGATATTACGAATGGATACGTTCGCGGCTAATCATTCCTGCCTGCTTATAACGAACGGTCCTGTCGGATAGGCATATGGAATACCGGGTGCACGACTGGTGACATGATCTACTTTTGGACAATAGGTTAGGAGGATTGTAAAAGATGACGGCAATCAGGCAGGACGCATGGAGCGATGAGGATGATTTGATTCTAGCGGAAGTTACGCTGCGTCACATCCGGGAGGGCGGGACTCAGCTCGCCGCTTTTGAAGAAGTGGGTGAAAGAATCGGCCGCACAGCAGCAGCCTGCGGTTTTCGCTGGAACAGCTTTGTGCGCAAAAAATACGAGGCTGCGATCCAAATCGCTAAAGCCCAAAGACAAAAACGAGCTCAGCTCAAGAAACATGCCGCTGTATCCGTTTTTAGCGGCGGAGCATCCACAGCGGTTCTGGAAGGAATGGACAGCAGATCCAGAGAAGTGAATGAAGAGGCCATATCGATTGATGCGGTCATCCGTTTTCTGCGCCAATGGAAGCAGACTTATCAGGATCTTATGCGTCATATTAAGCAAGTCGAACGAGCTTTGCATGAAAAAGAAGAAGAACTGGCTAAATTCCGCCGTGAGAATGAACAGCTCAACAAGCAGGTCAATGAAGTTGAAACCGATTACCGAGTAGTCAATGACGATTATAAGGCGCTTATACAGATCATGGATCGGGCACGTAAAATGGCCTTTCTTGTGGAAGAAGAAGAAGATAGTAAACCGCGTTTTAAAATGGATGCCAATGGAAATCTTGAAAGAATTGATTAAGCTGAAAGTTTAAGAGTCCCGTCCGGCTAGATGCGGCGGGATTTTTTATGTTATTGTGTATTGTTAAAAGGCCTGCGGGCGTTTTATACTCTTAGAGGAAATTCGGATCTTGAGAATCCGTTGACGTACTTAATAGAGCCTCAAATGTGACGTATAGAGAGATTGAAAAGGGGGCGGAAAATATAGAGACAAAAATGAGATATATCCGCGTTATGGGTGGAGGGGCGTTAGGTCTTTTGTTCGCAGCTAAACTGGCTGCATCGGGCTGCCGGATCGACCTTGTTACACGAACCAGGGAGCAGGCGCTGCTTCTCCGGGAGAATGGCATTGAAATAGAGGGAGAGTCGTCGGTCTATATTCATGTGGACAATGTCCGCAGTTTCCAGGATTTGGTGTGGGAGCCTCAGACCTCAGACTCGAAGCCGGATGCGATCCTACTGGCGGTTAAGCAGACGGCGATGTATGGGGATATGGCCTCCTACATAGCCTCTGCGTCCAGAGACACAGTGATCCTCTCGATCCAGAACGGGATCGGACACTGGGATGCGCTGGGCATCTCGACAAATCGGGATCATCTGATTCAAGCTGTTACGACAGAAGGCGCCCGCAAGATTACGCCTATCTCCGCAGCCCATACGGGCCGGGGCTGGACACGGATCGGACTGGTGTATCCGGGTGAGAGCCGCTCTTCGTCAGACGGGGTTTTGGATAACATTCAAAAATGCTTAGAACAAGCAGGATTTCAGGCGTCGTTGTCGAAAAATATAAATCACACGATTTGGGAAAAGCTGCTGATTAATGCGGTTATTAATCCTCTGACTGCCCTTCTGGGTGTAAGCAACGGGGAACTTCCTGAATCCCCACAAGCCCTTTCGTTGATGCGCAGCCTTTTTGATGAAGGGGTGGAAGTGGCGAAATATCAGGGGATTTCCATAGAGGAATCGCACTGGGACGAAATCTTGCAGGTCTGCCGTAAGACGGCTGGCAATCATTCTTCGATGCTTCAGGATCTTACGGCCGGCAGGCCTACGGAGATTGAATCGATTAATGGCGGTTTACTGCGGCTGGCGGAACGAACAGGATTAGCTTTGCCCGTGAATGAGACTGTGTACCGGTTAATTAAAGCGGCGGAACTAAAAGGGTGATGAATGGTTGGATTTTCTGGCAGAAAGTCTTTCGAATTTGTATGCGGCTCTGGCAATGCTTCCTATACTTTCCTTTGTGCTCATATGGATAATCGTCTATGCTTTTACCAAACACAAGAAAAAATCAGTCCGGATTACTATGGATATCACGACCTTCCTGTTGCTCGGTTCTGTCGCTTCGCTGTGGAACCAAATTTTCGGGAGTTCATTCGGTTTGTGGTTTCTGCTTCTGTTGATCCTGATTGTCTTTGGGTTAATTGGCGGTTATCATACGGACAAAAAGGGGAAGGTGGAGCTGGGCAAGTCATTACGTATCGTTTGGCGTCTTAGTTTTATGGGACTTACGGTGCTTTATGTCATGTTTATGTTCATCTGGATGGGGACTGCTATGCTAGCCTAGCAGCCCTTTCCTGCCGGATTTTTTACAAGTATTCAGATGAAAGAGGGCTTTTTCTGTATAAAATCCTGTTTCAGCCTTTTAGATCCCCCGGCAACGGCATGAATTGACCTTAGTTCAATCAAGTGCTGTTTTAACGCTGTAACGCGCGCCAGATAAGGTATTGAAGGACTTTGGAACGGGCCGGATTCCTCCTCTTATGTAGAAAATTACAAGTAGATTTTATTGACCTTTGGTTGTATAATAGGTAATTAGTAACAGTTTTGAGTTTTACAACATTTTAACAAATTGCCGCTTGTAGGAGATTTTCTTTGTAAAGAGGCTAGACGTTCTGACATTCTATGTTATAAAATGTGACATAGATTGCCGGGCCGTACCAACCAAGATCGATTCTAATCTTGGATTTTGTTGGCCTTCGGTATTACCCTCGTAAGCAGGGGAAGCGGTGTCACCGGAAAATTCAAAATTTTCGGTCAGCGCCTTGATCCATAAGAATCATCTATTAAAGGGAGGAAAATACCGAAATGAAAACTACAAAAAAATGGGTGTCTACAGCAGTAGCGCTGACGCTTGTTGGCAGTTTGGCAGCAGGTTGCGGCAATGGCGAGGAAGCTCCGGCAGCATCGGGCGATGGCAACGAGACAGCGAAGCCGGCCGCTAAACAAGAATTGCGCGTGAACTTCAACGCAGAACCTCCGGTTCTTGACAGCTCTAAAGGAACTACAAATGCAGCGTTTACAATGCTGAATGCACTTAACGAAGGATTGTACCGGATCGATAAAGACGGCAAGCCTCAGCCGGGTCTGGCTGCAGACAAGCCGCAAGTTTCTGAAGACGGTCTTACTTACACGATCAAACTTCGTGATGCGAAGTGGGCGGATGGACAGCCGGTTAAAGCCAGCGACTTTGTATATTCCTTCCAACGCACACTGGATCCGAGCACGAAAGCCATGTATGGTTTCATGCCTGCATGGATCAAGGGCGGTAACGATGTAATTAAAGCTAAGCCGGAAGAACTGGAAGCGAAAAAAGCGGCGCTCGGTGCTAAGGCGCTTGACGACAAGACGCTTGAAATCAAATTGGAGAAGCCAATTACATTCTTCGAGCAGCTGTTAGCTTTCCCGATCTTCTTCCCACAGCGTGAAGATATGGTAACAAAGAACGGCGAGAAATACGGCGGAGACGCAGACAAAATCGTGGGTGCAGGTCCTTTCGTTCTGAAAGAATGGAAGCATGACGCGAGCCTGACGTTCGAGAAAAACCCGAATTACTGGGATGCTGCCAACGTGAAGTTGGAAAAGCTGGTCGTGAATATCGTTACGGACTCCAACACATCCCTGAACCTGTATGAAACAGAAGAAACGGATTTGATCAGCCTTTCCGGCCCGCAGTACATGGCGAAGAAAGACGCTGAGAAAGCAAACATTCAAATTAAGAATGAGTTGACTTCCGCTTACCTGATGTTCAACACCAAGAACAAAGCTCTTGCGAACGCTAACATCCGTAAGGCGCTGACACTTGCTGTCGATCGCCAGTCTTATGTGGATACGATTCTGCAGAACGGTACAGCTCCTGCTAAAGGACTCGTAGCAGACGGAACGCAAGATGGCAACAAGAATGAATTCCGTAAGTCCGCGGGTGAGACTCTTCCTAAAGCAGATCCTGCTAAAGCGAAAGAATATCTTGCCGCTGGTCTGAAAGAACTGGGTATCGACAAGCTTCCTGAACTGAAGCTGACAGGTGACGAGCAGGGTACAGGCAAGAAAACCATCGAGTTCATCATGGGCGAGTGGGAGAAGAACCTCGGCTACAAACCGGTGGGCGAGCCAATTCCTCACAAACTGCGTGTAGAACGCCAGAACAAGGGTGATTACGATATCATCATGGCTCTGTGGGGCGCTGATTATAACGACCCAATGACGTTCCTCGATATGTGGGTAACCGGCAGCGAATTCAACAACGTGTATTACAGCAATCCGGCTTATGACGAGAAGATTAAAGCAGCCGACAAAGAAGCCGATCCTGCAAAACGTGCTCAATTGCTCGTCGATGCAGAGAAAATTCTCATGACGGATATGCCGGTCGGTCCTCTTTACTCCCGTAAAGTTCCTTACCTCGTACGTAACACAGCAAGCGGACTTGTTCTGCCGAACTACGGCATGGAGTGGGAAGCTCGTTGGGTAGAAATGAAGGCGGCGAAATAAGCTACTTTTCATTCAGCTTTATAGCACCTTAAGTCAGAAGGGGACGCACCTCGCGGGACGTCCCCTTCCGGCTTCATTTTATCCCAAAGGAGGATCTTATGTGTTCAGATATATTCTGCAACGTCTGTTATATGCACTCATTACACTCTGGCTTATCGTCACGCTCACCTTCGTTTTAATGAAACTGCTCCCAGGCGATCCGTTTGGTGAAGCAGTTCTGAAGATGACCAAAGAGAACTATCAAATTCTGCTTGCCCAGTACGGGTTGGATAAGCCTTATTGGCAGCAATATTTAATCTATGTCAAAAACATCCTGCAAGGTGATTTGGGGGTTTCGTTCCAATTCCCTGCCAGAGATGTAGCGGACATGATTAAAGGGGGATTCCCGGCTTCTCTTGAACTTGGATTATATTCGATTTCAATAGCCGTTGTATTCGGATTGCTGCTCGGAATTGTCGCTTCTCTTAATCACAATAAGTGGCAGGACCGTACGGCCATGTTTATCGCGGTGCTTGGGATTGCGGTTCCTTCGTTTGTCCTGGGTCCAATTATTGCTTATTATATCGGGAATAAGTGGCACTTGCTGCCGCCGGCTCTCTGGAAAGGCCCATCTTATAAGATTCTGCCAACTCTTGCGCTGACGTTCGGTACCATGGCGAATGTAGCCAGAATGATGCGAACCTCTATGCTAGACGTTCTTAATCAGGATTACATCAAGACGGCTAAAGCTAAAGGCTTGTCAGGCCGAACAGTTGTATGGCGTCATACGATCCGAAATGCGATTATGCCTGTTGTAACCATTATCGGTCCGGTCTTTGCCGGCTTGATAACCGGTACGGTTGTTGTGGAACAAGTTTTCTCGGTTCCAGGCTTAGGAAAGCAATTGGTTAACGCTATTTATTCGAATGACTATACGGTTATTTCAGGATTGACAGTATTTTATTCTGCTATTCTAATTTTTGTAATTCTAATTACCGACATCCTCTATGGGTATATTGACCCTAGAATTCGTCTGGGGAAAGGCGGGAAATAAGCATGCAAAAACAAGGACAACCCCAAGTTATCGCACCAGGCAAGTTTGTTCCTCTTCCAAAAGATGAGCAGCTGCAGGAACAAATCGTCCGCCCGTCGCAGACGTATTGGAAGGATGCTTGGCGGCGACTTAAGAAAAATCGACTGGCTATGGCCGGCTTGTTTATACTTATTATTCTAACGATTATGTCTATCATTGCTCCTCTGCTGTCAAGCCACACGTACAGCGCGACAAATCCACCGATGGCGAACCAGAAGCCGAGTGCGGAATACTGGTTCGGGACAGATGATCTGGGACGTGATTTGTGGACCCGTGTCTGGTGGGGAACCCGCGTATCGCTCTTTATCGGTATTATCGCTGCCATCATTGATTTAATTGTAGGCGTTATCTATGGCGGTATCTCCGGATACTATGGCGGAAAAGTAGATGCGATCATGCAGCGTTTTATTGAAGTGATCTATTCGATCCCGTTCCTTCTGATCGCGATCTTGCTGATGATGGTACTGAAGCCGGGAATTACCTCTATTATTATCGCCTATGCGATAACAGGCTGGGTGCCGATGGCAAGGCTTGTCCGCGGACAGGTGCTTCAATTAAAAGAGCAGGAATATGTACTTGCCTCCCGTACACTGGGTGCAAATACTTCCCGTATCATCCTGCGTCACCTTGTTCCGAACGCTTTGGGTATTATTGTGGTTCAAATCACGTTCGTTGTTCCATCTGCTATATTTGCAGAAGCATTCCTGGGCTTTGTCGGTGTCGGTTTGAGACCACCGCTTGCCTCTCTTGGATCACTAATGTCAGACGGGGCCAACAACATGCGTTATTTCCCGTATCGCTTGTTGTTTCCAACCTTCGTCTTTAGTTTGATTTTGCTCAGCTTCAACCTGCTCGGTGACGGCCTGCGCGATGCACTTGATCCGAAAATGCGTAAGTAGAAGGAGGGAGTACCTTGAGTAAGCATAAAGAAAATATTCTTGAAGTGAATGATTTGAAGGTCTCCTTTAACACGTATGCGGGTGAAGTTCAGGCGGTACGCGGCGTCTCCTTCGATGTGAGAAAGGGCGAAGTACTCGCCATCGTAGGAGAGTCGGGCTGCGGTAAGTCCGTAACCTCCCAAACGCTTATGCGTCTGATTCCTTCACCTCCCGGCGTTATTAAAGGCGGATCTATAAAGTTTAAGAGCAATAAAGGCGAGGTGGATATCGCCAAGCTCAGCAATACTCAAATGGAATCGATCCGCGGCTCGGAAATGGGCATGATTTTCCAGGATCCGATGACTTCATTGAATCCGACTATGACCGTCGGCCGCCAGATTTCAGAAAGCTTGATCAAACACCAGGGCATGAACAAAGAAACCGCCCAGCAGCGTGCCATGGAACTGCTTCGTCTTGTCGGTCTATCTAACGTGGAAGGTCGCGTCAAACAGTATCCGCATGAATTCTCAGGCGGTATGAGACAGCGTGTTATGATTGCCATTGCACTTGCTTGTACGCCGAAGCTTCTGATTGCGGATGAGCCGACTACGGCACTCGATGTGACCGTTCAAGCTCAAATCATTGAGTTGATGAAAGAATTGTCCGAGAAAACAGGGTCATCCGTCATTCTAATTACCCATGACCTGGGTGTAGTTGCCGAAATGGCAGACCGCGTTGTCGTGATGTATGCAGGTAAAATTGTCGAGAGAGGCACCGTCGACGAGATCTTCTATGATCCGAGACATCCATACACATGGGGGCTGCTCAAATCCGTTCCTCGTCTGGATACGAGAGCGGACGAAGAGCTTGTCCCGATTCCGGGAACACCGCCCGATTTGTTCGCACCGCCCAAAGGCTGCGCCTTCGCAGCTCGCTGTCCTTATGCCATGCAAGTATGTGTCGAGCAAGATCCGGAACATACTCCTCTGTCATCGGAACACAGCGCAGCTTGCTGGCTGCTCCATCCGGATGCGCCCAAAGTTGAGCGGCCCGTCGAAGTAGGAGGGAAGCAGCATGTCTGAACAACCGATTCTTTCTATCCGCAATATGAAGAAGCACTTCGATCTGGGTCCAGGCAAGATTCTTAAAGCGGTAGATAATTTCTCCATTGATATATTTCGCGGTGAGACGTTCGGGCTGGTAGGGGAATCCGGCTGCGGTAAATCCACAGCCGGCCGTACTATTATCCGTTTATATGAAGCGACCGATGGTGAAGTCATATTTAACGGGGAGAATGTCCACAAGCTTAGCGGCCGTAAAATGCATGAATTTCACCGCAATATGCAGATGGTATTCCAAGATCCCTACGCATCGCTGAATCCGCGTATGACCGTCGGGAACATCATTGCCGAAGGCATTGACATTCACGGTCTTTCTACCGGTAAGAAGCGGAAAGAGCGTGTCATGGAGCTGCTGGATGCGGTGGGTCTGAATGCCGAGCATGCGAGCCGTTTTCCGCACGAGTTCTCAGGCGGACAGCGTCAGCGGATCGGAATTGCCCGCGCACTGGCGATTGAGCCGCAATTTATTATTGCCGATGAGCCGATCTCAGCGCTGGACGTATCCGTCCAAGCCCAAGTCGTGAATCTGTTTAAGAAATTGCAGAAAGACCATGGTTTGACGTATTTGTTTATTGCGCATGACCTTGCAATGGTGAAGCATATTTCCGACCGGATTGGCGTTATGTACCTGGGTAACCTGGTTGAAGTAACGACTTCCGCCGATTTGTATGCAAAACCGCTGCATCCTTACACGCAGTCTCTGCTGTCCGCGATCCCGATTCCGGATCCAGAAATTGAGCGTAAGCGGGAACGTATTATTCTTAAAGGCGAGGTGCCGAGCCCGCTGAATCCGCCGAGCGGCTGTCCGTTCCGGACACGCTGCCCCAAAGCGATGGATGTATGTGCAGGTTCCATGCCTCCGATGAAAGAAGTCGAGCCGGGACATTTCGTTTCCTGCCATTTATACTAAACGTTCTTAGCACGCCGTCTGTGCCAGAGCTGACCGATTCGGTCAGCCTGGACAGACGGTTTTTTCTCGTGCGGATGACAAAAATGGATGATTAAGGACGGTTCGAGTCATAGCATCTCTTCAGAGATAACTAGCGTTACAAATTGAGCTGCATGTTCTTCTTATAAGTATTCAGATCTTGCCGTAACACTCGGTCTTGAAAATTTCCCTAGCAAACACGACTCCCCGGCCCCCGTTAATACAAAATGAATAAAATGAGTTTATACAAAAATAAATGGTATGCCTGGTTATAAATTAGCCTCTGGGTTATAGGTAATAAAGGAAAAAGTAAAGAAACCAGGTGTATTACTTTTCTTATTACAGTGGATAATGGAAATGGCTAAAGAGCCCTGAAAGACAAACAGAGTTATTCTAATGAAGAAAATAACTATCCAGTGCAGGCAGGAAATAGAAATGTGTATTTAAAAAGTACAGTTAGTGTGATATGTTTTAATAGTAGCTTACGTTTTGACGATAGATGGAATGGCGTGTACAATCAGGAAAGAGAATTTAACAGACAGGGTTAACGGGGGAGGCGGCTGTTAGAGATGCCGTGTACAGCATATAAATGGAAGAAGAGCCAGCCTTTAACCGAGGATTACATCCAAGAGTACGACCGTGTGTCGTCGTTATTTGATTATAATCCGTGGGGCAAGGAAAGTTTACATGAACGGGCCGATGCTGTCCGTCATTCGGATGCACTGCGTGCGGACCGCAGCGTGCTTGCAGAGGTACTGATTGAATATAACCGTCGTATGGGCGGTAAGGAAGCGGCAATTGCCGCAGCGGGCAGACTTGCTGACGAACATACACTTGCCGTTGTAGGCGGTCAGCAGGCCGGCTTGTTCGGCGGGCCGCTGTATGTGATCTACAAAGCCGTAACGCTCATTATGGCGGCGAGGCAGGCAGAGGCGGAACTCGGAACGCCGGTTATTCCGGTTTTCTGGATCGCAGGGGAGGATCACGACTTCGAAGAAGTCGATCATATCCATGTCCTGCGGCCCGGGCTCGACATCAGCAAGATTGCGATTGACAGACCCTGGAATCTGCGCACTTCAGTAAGCCGCTGGGAAGCAGAACCAGAAGCGTGGGAAGCTGCCCTGCGCCAGCTGGACGAAGCGCTGCCGGACAGCCCGCACAAAGCCGGGCTTCTGCGTGACTTGCGCACTGCGATTACCGGCGATCGTACGCTGAGCGGAGCTTTCGCCGGTTGGATGGCGGCGCTTTTCGGCGACAGCGGCCTCGTGCTGCTTGACGCCGACGATCCGGCGCTGCGCAGGCTCGAAGGGCCGATGTTCGCGCAGCTCATCGGCGGCAGTGCCTCGCTTGCGGCCGCGCTTGTCCGCGGCCGCGAGCAGGTTGAGTCGCTGGGCTACGCGCCTCAAGTGGATGTATCGGACGAACAGGCTCACCTGTTCGTCCATGACCGCGGCGAGCGTGTCCTGCTGCAGCGCAGCGGAGACGGCTTCACCGACAAGAAAGGGCTGCGCACCTTCAGCAGGGAAGAACTGCTGAAGGTGGCAGCGGAGGAGCCTGAGCGCCTGAGCAACGGCGTCATGTCGCGGCCGCTCATGCAGGAGTTCCTGCTGCCGGTGCTGGGCACCGTTCTTGGTCCCGCGGAGGTTGCCTATTGGGCGATGACACGGGACGCTTTTCATCTGAATGGCATGACGATGCCGATTGTGCTGCCGCGTTTGGAGTTCACGATTGTCGAAGACACCGTGACGAAGTGGATGGACAAGTACGAGTTGTCCATGGACGATGCGGCTTCCGGCTCTCTGGCAGCGCGGAAGGAAGCTTGGCTCGGCAGCCAGAGTCCGTTCCCCGTCGAACAGCGCTTCGAGGAAGCTCGGGCTGGCGTGCGTGAGATCTACTCTCCGCTGCTGGATTCGCTCGCTTCGATAGAAGCGGGGCTGCCTGAACTGGGAAGAAGCAATCTGGATAAGATTCTGCACCAGATTGACTATTTGCAGCACAAATCGGAGCAGGCGCTTGTACGCAAGCACGAAACCGCTCTGGCCCAATGGAAGCGTGTGGAACAGTCTCTGACTCCACTGGGCAAGCCGCAGGAGCGTGTTTACAACGTATGCGCATTTTTGAGCCGTTACGGGTATAATTGGCTTGATGAACTAGTTGAGGCTGATTTAGCTCCCGACGGAAGCCATTATCTGATTCACATATAAGAGGAGGAAGTGTAATGACTGCAGCAGACAACAGCATCGTAACTGATAAAAGCCTCGCACCGGAAGGACACTTGAAAATTGATTGGGTTCAAGCGCACATGCCGGTTCTGAATCGTATCCGGGAACAATTCGAGAAGGAGCAGCCGTTTCGTGGGCTTAAAGTAGCCATTTCCCTTCATTTGGAGGCAAAGACTGCTTATCTGGCCAAAGTCGTTCAGGCAGGCGGGGCTGAGGTAACCATTACGGGCAGTAACCCGCTTTCTACTCAGGATGATGTGTGTGCCGCGCTTGTTGAAGACGGCATCACGGTCTTTGCCAAGTACAATCCGGACCCGAAGGAATACAAAGAGCTGATGATCAAGACACTTGAAACCAGACCGGATCTGATTATCGACGATGGCGGTGATCTGGTTACCATTCTTCATTCGGAACGCCGTGATTTGCTGGAGGGTGTCCGTGGCGGAGCGGAAGAGACAACAACAGGTATTCTGCGCCTAAAATCGCTGGAGAAAGAAGGCCGTCTGGAATTTCCGATGGTAGCTGTCAACGATGCGAACTGCAAATATTTGTTTGACAACCGTTATGGCACGGGCCAGTCGGTCTTTGACGGAATTAACCGGACTACGAACCTTGTCGTTGCCGGTAAAACAGTCGTCGTGGCCGGTTATGGCTGGTGCGGTAAAGGGGTTGCTATGCGTGCCAAAGGTTTAGGTGCCCAAGTCGTTGTGACCGAGATTGACGCGATCAAAGCGGTTGAAGCTTATATGGACGGGTTCACCGTGCTTTCGATGTCGGAAGCGGCCAAAATCGGGGATTATTTTGTTACTGTAACTGGAAATCGCGATATTATCCGCGGCGAACACTACGAAGTGATGAAAGATGGGGCGATTCTGTCTAATGCCGGACATTTCGACGTAGAGGTGAACAAGCCTGAACTCGAAGCTCAATCTGTTTCCGTGCGCACGGTACGCCGGAACATTGAGGAATATCAATTGAAAGACGGCCGCAAAATTTATCTGCTGGCTGAAGGCCGTCTGGTTAATCTGGCCGCAGGTGACGGACATCCGGCCGAGATTATGGATATGACTTTTGCTCTGCAAGCCATGTCCCTCAAATATGTGAACGACCGCTATGAGCAAATCGGCAAAGCTGTCGTTAATGTTCCTTACGAGCTTGACGAGCAGGTAGCGCGTTATAAGCTGGAATCACTCGGGATTGCCATCGATCGTCTGTCTGATGAGCAGAAAGCTTATTTGGACAGCTGGCAGGAGCATTAATCGAATTTATTTCCATAACGCTTTTCGCAGTTCCTTTGGGGCTGCGGGAAGCGTTATTTTTTTGCGGTAATCTACTCCTCAAACTCCCGCAACTTATGGAGCCGGAACGGCGTCTGGTAGTTGATGTAGAAAATAATGGAAGTTCGAGGGGGCTTAATATGTCAATTACAGAGAAAAATCAAACTAATCCAAAGAAAAGGAAACGATTTGGGAGTTCTTTAGCCGTATTGTTGATGCTCGTGATTCTACTTGCCGGATGTGGCTCTGGTTCCAGCGCTCCGGACTCAGGAAATGCAGCCGCATATAAAGCTGCCGTGACTTCAGAACTAAGCAAGGCTAAGAATGATTCCAAAAGAGAAGGAAGCGAGTTTAATAAGGAACCCGATTCTCAATTAGCAGAACCTGATTCTGCTGCTGTTCCTTCAGCGACTGCACCGGCAGATAGCTTAAACCGTAAGCTGATTTATAAAGCTAATTTGACGATGGAAGTAAAGAACTATGCCCAGGCACAGACCGAACTTCGTAACTTAGTGGCCGCTAGCGGCGCCTACTTGTTAGAATTCACCGAGAATACGAGTTCCTCCGAGATCGGAGGGAATTTTACCATTAAAGTTGCTTCAGGCGAATTTAATTCCTTACTGGATGCGATGGAAAAAATGAATCCGGCCAAGCAGCGGAATGTTACGAGTCAAGATGTCACAGAGGAATACGTGGATCTGGCTGCCAGACTTAAAGCCAAAGAAGTAGTGGAAACCAGACTTCTTTCTTTTATGGAGAAGGCAACCAAGACGGATGAACTGCTTGCCTTCTCGACGGAACTCGGGAAAGTCCAGGAGGAAATAGAGAGGATTAAGGGACGAATGCGGTTTCTGGATCAGAATGTGGAATTGTCCACCATAGAACTACGGATGTACCAACCGATTGGCGGCGCCTTTGTATCAGATGGCAGGAGTCCTTTTGGTCAACAGCTTGCAGCAACGGTTAACAAAAGTATCGAAGTGCTGCTATCGGTTCTAAGAGGAATTCTTATCATGGTAGCCGCCCTGCTGCCTATTGCCGCAGCTTCTTTAATGGTATTCATTCCGGTGTGGTTCTACCTTAGACACCGCAGAAGGAAAGCGGAGGCATCCCGTAAGGAAGTGCGGCAGGCGGGTCGTGATCCCCATTTTCTAGTGAAAGAAACCTCTGAGGAAGAGAAGAAACCGGAATAAGATCTTGAACTGTGGAGAATGTTTGGATTGGAAGCTGTCATAATTGTGACTTGTGGATCATACAAGTTCCGAAAAGCCTGATGCCCACAGCATCGGGCTTTTTCTATGTTTTGACTCCGCTTATCCACAAAGATGAGAAAAATTAAATTTCAAGGATTTTTGCTTAATAGAAGGATTTTGAGTGTAAATGAAGAAGTAAACATACAAAGTGGTGAAAAGTGGTGTAAAGTGGGACAGAAGGGGTGAGGGTCAATGTTTATGGGAGAATACCAGCATAACATTGACGAAAAAGGCCGGCTGATCGTGCCGGTTAAATTTCGCGAAGCCCTCGGCAGCTCCTTCGTCGTCACACGCGGTCTTGATCAATGTTTGTTTGTTTACCCTAAGACAGAGTGGGCTGTTCTGGAAAAGAAGCTTAAAGCGCTGCCGCTTATGAAAGCCGATGCACGTGCATTCACGCGCTTCTTCTTCTCCGGTGCTACTGAAAGCGAGCTGGACAAGCAGGGAAGAGTCAATATTCCGAACAATCTGGTTGAGCATGCCAAACTCGAAAAAGACTGCATTGTTCTTGGTGTTTCCAATCGAGTTGAGATTTGGAGCAAGAACGTTTGGGAAAACTATTTTGAACAGTCCGAACAGTCTTTTAACGAAATTGCCGAGAAACTGGTTGATTTCGATTTTGACTTATAACATCACGACGAAGCTTAGCGAGTTACTTAGGGAGGGATTTTTCTTTGTTTCATCATGTTACGGTGCTAAAAGAAGAAGCGGTTGAAGGCTTACACATACATCCTGACGGCGTATATGTTGATTGTACGCTAGGCGGTGCAGGGCACAGCTCTGTGATCGCCTCGAAACTGGGGCCGGAGGGCCTGCTGATCGCCTTGGATCAGGATGACGCGGCTTTAGCGAACGCTGAATACATACTTGCGCCCTACCGGGACCGAGTCCGCATTGTCAAAACCAATTTTCGTAAAATCGAAGAAGTTCTGCAAGAAGAAGCGAGGATTCTACAAGACGGTGTGCCTCAAGTAGACGGGATTCTCTTTGATCTGGGCGTGTCTTCTCCTCAGCTTGATGAGGCTGAGCGCGGTTTCAGTTATCATCAGGAAGCTGAACTTGATATGAGAATGGACCGCAGTACGGAGCTTACGGCCAAAATCATTGTCAATGAATGGCCTGAAGCTGAAATTGCCCGTATTCTATATGTTTATGGTGAAGAGAAGTTCTCGAGGCGTATTGCCGCGGCCATTATCAAAGCCCGGGCGAGCGCTCCCATTACGACGACCAGCGAACTGGTTGAGCTGATTAAGGAAGGAATTCCTGCCGCTGCCAGACGTACGGGCGGTCATCCTGCCAAAAGAAGTTTCCAGGCGCTGCGGATTGCCGTTAACGATGAATTGGGCGCGTTCGAAGACGCTTTGCATCAATCCATCCGTTGTCTTGCCCCAGGCGGGAGGATTTCTGTCATCACCTTCCATTCTCTGGAGGATCGTATATGTAAACAAATTTTTTCAAGCTATGTGGGCCGATGTACATGTCCGCCGGATTTTCCGTTATGTGTATGCGAAAGTACCGGTGTGGTTAAGCTTATCAACCGCAAGCCGATTACAGCAGGTTCTGCTGAACTCGAACACAATTCCAGAGCTAGATCAGCCAAGCTACGTATCGCAGAAAAGCTGTAATCAGGAGGGGACATATGTCAAGATACATCCAAGGAAATTTAGCCGAGAAATCGACTAGCAGTACTCAGCGCGTAACCGTGCGCGAAACTAAGAAAGTTATCGTTAAGAATAAGCAGCTGCCTGTTGGCGAGAAACTACTGTATTTGATGCTTGTCCTGATTTGCGTATTGATTGCGAGCGGGATCGTTGGAAGGTATACATCAATATATCAGTTGAACAGTTCAATCAAGGAAACGAAGACCGAAATTGCAAAGGTCCAAGCCGATAATGATGCCAGCAAGCAGGAAATCGAGAAGCTGAAAGATCCCGAGAGACTTGAAGCGCTTGCCAAGCAAAAAGGGCTGAAGCCTGCTGACGATGCACAGGTTAGACAAGTGGTTCCCGGTACTGGCCAGACTGCAGGAGGCAAGGACAACTCTGTTGCAACCGGTCGCTAGGTACAAAGAGCAAGTTCGAACGTGAGGTGTTTGCAGATGGTGAAGAAAATTAAAATGCGCTCACTACTAATCGGAGGGGTTTTTACCCTTCTTTTTATTATCTTTGTAGGTAGAGTGTTTTGGATTCAAGGGGTTAAAGCCAATAAGCTTCTTTCCGAAGTTCAGCAAATTTGGGAAACCGATAAGGAAGTGCCCGCGCAGCGCGGTAAGATCGTGGATCGAGAGAGCAGAGTGCTGGCAGAAGAGGTGCCTGCCTATTCCATCTCTGTTAATCCGTCGCTCATTAATCAACTGGATATTCTAGATGGCGTCACAGAAGGGTTGACGGAGATCTTGAAGGATGGGCAGGATAGTTCGGAGCTGAAAGAGAAGATACGGGGTCTCGCCACCAAGAAAAGAACCGTTGTCCCGTCAGCAGAGAATCAGACGGATGCCGGCGCTTCAGCGGACAAAGGGAAGGAAGATAAGAAAGATAAAAAGCCGGTTGATCCCTATCTTAAGAACGTTGAGGTGAATAACGAAGGCAAGAACATCGATAAGGCCAAAGCGGATCAAGTCAACGCGCTTATTAAGAAGCTTCAGGCCGAGGTATATGCTAAAGAGAAGAAATACGGCCAGAAAGCGGACGTAGGAATCAACATTAAAACGGGCAAAAAGCGTTTTTATCCGGGAAATAATCTGGCTGCGCAAATTATCGGTTATACCAACCGGGAAGGCAAGGCCAGCGTCGGCATTGAAGCCCAGATGGATGAGTATCTCAAAGGGACTCCGGGATCAATCAGCTATAAGAGCGACAGTAAAGGCGTCGAACTCGTGCAAAGTAAAACGGTACTAGTCCCGCCGGTTAACGGGAAAGATGTTAAGTTGACCATTGACAGTAAAATCCAATATTACATGGAAAGTGCTCTCTCCAAGGTTATGGACGAATGGAAGCCGAAGAGTCTGATGGCGATTGCTGCCGATCCCAAGACGATGGAGATCTTGGGCATGACCAGCTTTCCGAATTACAACCCTAATGAATTCTGGAAGGCAGCCGAGCAGGGGCAGACGAATCACAATATTCAGTCCCAGTATGAGCCGGGATCGACCTTCAAGCTTGTAACACTGGCCGCTGCCATCGAGGAAGGAGTTTTTGATCCCGGAGCTTGGTTCAAATCCGGCTCTGTGCAGGTAGAAGGAAGGAAGCCTGTCTACGACCATAACAGAATCGGATGGGGGAATATTCAATATTTAAAAGGGTTGAAAAAGTCCAGTAACGTAGCCTTTGTTAACCTGGGTTATAAAATGCTCGGTGCGGAGAAATTGGCTCAGTATATTGATAAATTCGGTTTTGGTAAAAAAACCGGGATCGACTTATATGGGGAGGTAGCCGGTAAAACCAAGCTTCCTTATGAGGTCGATTATGCGGCCGCTACCTACGGGCAAGCTCTGACGGCGACTGCGATTCAGCAGGCAGCGGCCTATGGAGCCGTAGCCAATGGCGGCAAGCTGATGCAGCCTTATGTAGTTAAAGAAATTATAGATCCTGCAACCAATGAAGTCGTTCAGCAGACTAAACCAAAAGTTGTGGGACAGCCTGTCAGCGAGGCGACTGCAAATAAAGTAGGCGAATATTTAGAGCAGGTAGTAAGTGATCAAGTGGATGGTACAGGCAAAGATGCTTATATAGAAGGGTATCGCATAGCGGGCAAAACCGGTACAGCAAATAAGGTCATTCCGGGTCAAAAAGGGTATTCCAAAGATAAATGGGTCATCTCATTTGCCGGTTACGCGCCAGTTGAAGATCCCCGGATAGTCTTGATCATTATCGCGGACGAGCCTCAGCTGGGCGGTGTTTATACACGCGGACACTATGTCGCGGCACCCGCATTCAGAGAGATCATGCTGAACTCTCTCCGGTATTTGGGAGTTCCGTCGAGTAAGACGCAAACAACGGCAGCCCCCGTGCAGAACAATGCATTGAAGGCACCGGAACTGGAAGGTCTGACAACCGCTCAAGCTAAAGAGGCGGCTGGCCGTGCCGGATTGGAAGTTGAGATTCTCGGGCAGGGGACCAAGGTTATCACGCAGTTCCCTAAGCCGGGTACCGAGATCGGACCTTATCAGAAACTGTATCTCGCTGTCCAGCCGGCTGATGAATTAGACATTCCGGATTTGAAGGGCAAATCTCTGCGTGAAGTGATGGAGCTGTGCTCTCTTCTGGGAATCCGCACGGCAAGCAGCGGCGAGGGATATGTAGTGACCCAGACGCTTCAGGGTGAAGGAGATCAGCGGGTCCTGACGGTCCAGCTCGCTCCGCCGGGCGGCGAGGTTGTAACCCCGCCCAAGGAGAAGTATGAGGCCCCGGAATAACTGAATATAAGGAGAAGCTTGTTCTAACCCTCTCTTATTCCGAATAGTCATGAAAAGAATAGTCATGACTTGTCTGGAAGGGGAGCGTTATCCATGCGAGTATCGAGCTTTACAGTGCGGCGGCGTTTGTTCGCCGCATTGATTTTAGGAACGGTCTTATTCGTCGCTCTGATTATCCGTTTGGGATATGTACAGCTTTGGCTGGGACCGGGTTTATCGGCCAAAGCGGAAGACTCCTGGCGGCGGGAAATTCCTTTCGCGGCGAACCGCGGTGAGATTTGGGACCGCAACGGAGAGAAACTGGCGTACAATATCAGCACGCCGTCGATTATGGCAATCCCTGTGCAGCTTCAAGATCCTAAGGCAACCGCCGCTAAACTTGCGGAAGTTTTGCAGGCGCCGGAAGAAACCATTTTTAAACAAATTTCCAAGCGTGCCCGGATCAATGAAATCAAACCCGCCGGACGCAAGCTTACCCTGGAAAAAGCACAGGAGGTCAAGGCGCTTAATCTGCCCGGAATCGTGGTTGCAGGCGACAACCGCCGGTATTATCCGATGGGGAATCTAGCCGCTCATATTCTTGGTTTTACAGGAACCTACAACCAGGGATTGACTGGTGTGGAGAGCAAATATGACAAGTTGCTGACGGGATTGAAAGGAAATATCTCCTATTTGGCAGATGCGGCTAACCGTAAAATGCCGGGTTCCTCCGAACAGTATACGGGACCGAAGGATGGGCTGAACCTGCAGCTGACCATTGACCAGCATTTGCAATCTGTTCTGGAGCGTGAGCTGGATCAGGCGATGGTCAAATACCAGCCTAAGCATGCAATCGCCATTATGATGGATCCAAGCAATGGGGAAATACTGGCGATGGGGAGCCGCCCGTCTTACGATCCGGGCAATTTCAGCGAATACCCGGTGGAGACGTATAATCGTAATCTTCCGATCTGGATGACTTACGAGCCCGGATCCACCTTTAAAATTATTACGCTGGCGGCGGCTCTTCAAGAGAAGAAAGTGGATCTCAAAAATGAACGTTTCCATGATCCCGGCGCAATTGAAGTTGGAGGGGCCAGGCTCCGCTGCTGGAAGCGGGGCGGACACGGCAGTGAAACTTTCCTCCAGGTCGTAGAAAACTCTTGCAACCCGGGTTTTGTCGTGCTTGGTCAAAGGCTCGGTAAAGACATGCTGTTTGATTATATCAAGCGATTCGGATTCGGCCGCAAAACGGGAATTGATCTTGGCGGGGAAGAGAACGGGATCATGTTTAAACCGTCTCAGGTCGGCCCTGTCGAGCTTGCCACGACGGCCTTCGGCCAGGGTGTATCCGTAACTCCGATTCAGCAAATTACGGCTGTTTCGGCAGCCATTAACGGGGGTAAGTTATTCAAGCCCCATGTCGCTAAGTCCTGGATAGACCCGGAAACAGGCCGTGTCATTGAGACGGTTAAACCGGAACTGGTAGACACGGTAATTTCGGAAGATACATCCAGGCAGGTTCGGGAGGCGCTGGAAAGCGTTGTCGCCAAAGGAACCGGGGGCAATGCCTTTATTGACGGGTACCGGGTAGGCGGCAAAACGGGAACGGCCCAGAAGGTCGTGAACGGCCGTTATTCTCCAAACGAACATATCGTGTCTTTTGTCGGATTTGCACCGGCGGATAATCCGCGTGTCGTCGTTTATGCGGCTGTGGATGATCCCCAAGGCATCCAGTTCGGCGGACTGATCGCGGCTCCGCTGGTCAAGAACATCATGCAGGATGCGCTTCGCTATATGAAGGTGGAGCCGGATAAGAATCAGCTCAGCAAGAAATACAAGCTGGGGGAAACACCTGTTATAGAAGTGCCTAATTTGGTCGGCGCGACGGTACAGGATATTTACGAAGACCTTAATTCCGATTTTCTTCTGGCGAAATCAGGTGAAGGCAATACCGTAATTAGCCAGGCCCCGAAGCCCGGTACTAGAGTAGACCGGGGTTCAACAATTCGTGTATACTTATCTAATCCGCCGCAAGGCGCTACGGACAAAAAAGAGGGGCGCTGATTGTTTCGGCGCTTCTTTCTTGTCAGACTTTTGTCCATACTGGTAGTAATCAAATACCGCAATCAAAATTAATTTTTTCGTGCAAATGGTGGGGGGCGATAGAACATGCAGCTGAAAGAACTGGCTTCTCAGCTTTTGATTTGCAAGCTCGTAGGGGATGAAACAACCGAAATTACCGGCATCGCAACCGATTCGCGTCAAGTGCGCAGGGGAGATTTATTCGTGTGTGTACTGGGATTCGTATCCGACGGACATGATTACGCTTCTGTCGCGATCGGGAAAGGAGCGGCAGCTCTGGTCACGGAACGAAGACTTGATCTTGATATCCCGCAGATTATCGTACGTGATTCAAGACATGCAATGGCTGTATTTTCCGCACACGTGTATCAATATCCGAGCCGGAATATGAAAGTAATCGGGATAACCGGAACGAACGGCAAGACAACGACAAGTTATCTGGTTGAGCATATTTTACGCGATCAGGGGTACCGGACAGGGTTGATGGGGACGATTTCCGCTAGAGTAGGATCTCAGA
Organism: Paenibacillus lutrae; assembly: GCF_009757775.1. Taxonomy (GTDB): domain Bacteria; phylum Bacillota; class Bacilli; order Paenibacillales; family NBRC-103111; genus Paenibacillus_F; species Paenibacillus_F lutrae. The sequence continues at coordinate 311,777 of NZ_RHLK01000003.1, read as the reverse complement.
TTATTCCGATGGAAAGAACCACGATGGAGGCTTCCGCTCTGCAAGATACATTCCGCCGTATGGCAGATGAGGGTACGGATTATTGTATTATGGAAGTTTCGTCGCATGCGCTGGATTTAGGACGGGTCAAAGGAATCCGGTTCCGTTCTGGAGTTTTTACAAATTTATCTCAGGATCATCTTGATTATCATGAGACGATGGATAAATATGAAGCGGCTAAGGGACTCTTGTTCTCTCGGCTCGGCAACGAATTCTCGCCCCTGCCTGAGTATAAGCAGTATGCTATTCTGAACGCGGATGATCCGGCTTCTGAGCGTCTGGCCCAATTAACCGCCGCTGAAGTGATTACATATGGAGTCAAGCAGGAATGCGCCGTTAAGGCCAGTCATGTGAAAATTACCGCCAAAGGTACCGAATTCGAGGTGGAATCATTTGCAGGCACAATGCCGATGCGGATGAACCTTGTCGGCCTGTTTAATGTGTATAATGCTCTTGCTGCGGTTTCGGTATGCTTAGCGGAAGGACTTACACTGGCTCAAGTGCGTGATAGCCTGGCAAGCATGCCGGGAGTCGACGGGCGGATGGAAGTGGTGGACGAAGGCCAGGATTTTCTGGTATTGGTTGACTACGCGCATACGCCGGACGGTCTGAGCAATGCGCTGGAATCCATACGTGAATTTGCGGCGGGCCGGATCAGATGTGTGTTCGGCTGCGGCGGTGACCGGGACCGGACTAAGCGTCCTCTGATGGGCCGGGTTGCTGCTGCCCTGAGTAATGACTTGTATGTGACTTCGGATAATCCGAGGACAGAAGAGCCGGAAGCGATTCTGCATGATATCGTACCGGGAATTGAGGAAGCCGGACTTTCGAGGGAACAGTATCGGCTTGTAACCGAGCGGCGCGAAGCGATTCAAAAGGCTATTGAAGAGGCAGGCCCTGACGATGTAGTATTGATAGCGGGAAAAGGACATGAAACCTACCAGGACATCGGAGGAGTCAAGCATGACTTTGATGATCGTCTTGTTGCGCGTGCCGCATTAAGGAGCCTGAAGAGATGAAACGACTTACTTTGAATGAGATCGCTCGGATGTCCGGCGCAGAACTGGTCCTTCCGGCTTCCTCTGCAGACGGGGATAGGGTCTTCATTGATTCTGTATCCACGGACACAAGAACGATAACGGCCGGAAGTTTGTTCGTTCCTCTCGTCGGGGAACGCTTTGACGGCCATGCATTTGCCGCCGAGGCAGCCGCGCAGGGAGCTTCCGCCATGCTATGGCAGAGGAACCGTCCGGAGCGACCGGAAGGAATGCCGCTGCTGCTGGTCGAAGATACTTTGCAGGGGCTGCAGCAACTCGCCCGCGGGTACCGGCAGTCCCTGCCCCTCCGGATCGTCGGAATTACAGGCAGCAATGGTAAAACAACAACAAAGGATATGATTGGCTCTGTACTGGGAACCGCCTTTAGCGTCCATAAGACCAAAGGGAATCTGAACAACCATATCGGCTTGCCTCTGACGCTGCTGCAGCTGGAGGAAAACACGCAGGTAGCGGTCGTTGAGATGGGAATGAGCGGCCGTGGAGAGATTGAGCTGCTCTCCGAAATTGCCGATCCCGATGTGGCTGTCGTGACCATGATCGGAGATGCCCACCTGCTGCAGCTTGGCTCAAGAGAAGAAATTGCGAGGGCTAAGACTGAAATTCTTAGCGGTCTGGCTGACGGGGGCACATTTATTTATCACGGGGATGAGCCCCTTATCCCGCTGGTGCTTCCGGAGATGAAGCAGCCGGGCCGTATGACTCAGCTTCGATTTGGACGCAGTCAGACGAATGACCTCTTTCCGGTTAGCATCCGTATGGATGAGGAGGGGACTCATTTTACGGTCAGCACGCCTCAGAGCCCGGAAGCGGATTCGGATGGCGAGAGCTATTACATTCCGCTCCTGGGCGAGCATAACGTTGATAATGCGCTTGCGGCAATCCTGGTAGGGCGTACGCTTGGCGTGTCCGAGGAAGATATCAGGCGCGGGCTTGCCGGTCTCGAGATGACGGGAATGCGCATTGAGAAGCAAATATCGCCTTCTAAGGTTACGGTGCTGAACGATGCGTACAATGCTTCTCCGAGCTCGATGAGAGCGGCAATCCGTCTGGTCGAACAGCTTGAAGGCTACCCGAACAAGTACGTTGTACTCGGGGATATGCTGGAGCTGGGCGAGCAGGAGCAGGAATATCACCGTCAGATCGGGGCCTTGCTCTCACCCGATTCGCTTGCCGGCGTATATGCCTACGGCCCGCTAGGCCGCTTTATCGCAGAGTCGGCAGCCTTGCAATTCGGCTGCGAACGCTCGCGCTGGTTTGAGGACAAAGCGGCTTTGACGGCGGAACTCGCGGCTCGAGTGAAGCCAGGAGACCTCGTTCTGGTCAAGGCATCTCGAGGGATGAGGCTCGAAGAAGTCGCAGACGCTCTGGTGGCTGAGTAGCAGCGGACCCTAATAAATATTGGGCGGTAAGCTAAGCAACAAATGAACGTCAGCCGGCGTTAAAGAAACGTAAGATTAATCTCATCGGAGATCATGCACTGCAGAGCGGCTGATATGTGGCCAGCCGTTCTAGTTCGATAAACGCTTGATAGCAGCTTTCCCGCAGGGGAGCTTTGTAGGAGGATAGAAATCGTGGAGTTAAAAGTGATCTTATTCACGATGGGAGTAGCTTTTCTGCTCGCTCTCATCTCGGGCCCGCTGTTCATTCCTCTTCTCAGAAGACTGAAATTCGGACAGCAAATCCGCACGGAGGGGCCGCAAAGCCATCAAAAAAAGCAAGGAACACCCACAATGGGCGGGATTATTATTCTGATTGCGCTGGCTATTGCGGCTCTTCGCTTCTCGGACAGTAACACCGAGCTGTGGATTTTGCTGATCGCTTCCCTGGGATATGGGCTTGTCGGTTTTCTGGATGATTATATTAAAATCGCATTTAAACGGTCGTTAGGTCTCAACGCTAAGCAGAAGCTGATCGGACAGCTGGTCGTTTCGGCTATTGTCTGTGTGCTTCTGGTTACATCCGGACACAGTACGGAACTTTTTGTTCCCGGATTTGATGTTTCGTTCGATACCGGGTGGCTTTACTTCCCTTTGATGACCATTCTTATGCTGGGCGCTTCGAATGCTGTGAACTTTACAGACGGGCTTGACGGTCTGCTTGCCGGCACAAGCGCAATTGCTTTCGGCGCATTTACCATTATTGCGATGAACAATACCCAGCCGGAAGCCGCGATTTTTTCTGCAGCTATGGTTGGAGCGGTACTTGGCTTTCTTGTATTTAACGCGCATCCCGCCAAAGTGTTTATGGGGGATACCGGTTCCCTGGGAATCGGAGGCGGCCTGGTTGCGGTTGCGATTCTAACCAAAGCCGAACTGTTACTAGCCATTATTGGCGGTGTGTTCCTGATTGAAATTTTATCGGTCGTCATTCAAGTTATATCTTTTAAAACAACAGGCAAACGTGTCTTCCGCATGAGTCCGATCCACCATCACTTTGAGCTTGTGGGATGGTCGGAATGGCGGGTTGTGACAACATTTTGGGCGACAGGTCTTGTTTTGGCGGCAGTGGGACTTTATATGAATGAGGTGTTATAGCAATGAAGCATCCGAGCAAGTACCGGGGAAAGAAAGTGGTCGTACTCGGCCTGGCGCGCAGCGGGGTCGCAGCGGCCAAATTTTTTCATGAGATAGGGGCACAAGTCATAGTGAATGACCGCAAATCGCGTGAAACGAGTCCTGAGGCTGACGAACTGGAGGCCTTGGGAATTTCTGTTGTTTGCGGGGGGCATCCGCCTGACTTGATCAGCGGGGACACTGTGCTGGTGGTCAAAAACCCAGGCATCCCGTACACGGCACCTCCCCTAGTCCAAGCTGTGGAACAGGGAGTCGAAGTGGTTACGGAAGTGGAGGTTGCTTACCGGATTTGTAAAGCGCCGATCATCGGAATTACGGGAAGCAACGGCAAAACAACGACGACCACGCTGGTTGGCCTCATGTTGGAAGAAGACAAGCTTCAGCCCATTGTAGCGGGCAATATCGGGCGGGCTTTGATCGAGGCAGCGGCAGAGGCTTCGCCGGATCACTGGATGGTCGTCGAACTGAGCAGTTTTCAGCTCAAGGGTACACATGAATTCAGACCGGCCATTGCTGCTCTGCTCAATGTCTATGAGACTCATCTGGACTACCATGGTTCGATGGAAGATTACACGGCTTCGAAAGCCAAGCTGTTTGCCAATCAGACGCAGGAAGATAAGGCCATTCTTAATGCCGATCATCCTGTCTGCCAGAGTCTTGTTCATACAAGCCAGGCGCAGGTAATGCTGTTCTCCAGGCAGAAAGTGCTGGATCACGGTGTCTATCTGTCAAAAGACGGGGTTCTAACCTATCGGGATAAGGACGGAAACGTCCAGCCGATCTTGCCTGCCAAAGAGCTGGGTATTCGGGGCAGTCACAATATCGAGAATGCATTGGCTGCATCGGCGATTGCTTTATGCGCGGGCGCGTCGGCAGAGGCGATCGCCAAAGTTCTGAGAGAGTTTCGCGGTGTGGAGCATCGCCTGGAATTTGTATCCAGGCATGGCGGCGTCTCCTTCTATAATGACTCCAAGGCCACCAATCCTGCAGCTACAACGAAATCAGTTGAGGCTTTCGATAAGAAGATTATTCTTATTGCGGGGGGGCTCGACCGGGGGTCGGATTATTCGGAGCTGCTGCCTCTCCTGAAATCACATGTGAAGGCGATTGTTACGCTCGGCGAGACAAGGGAGAAAATAAACCGTGTCGCCCGTGAAGCGGGGTTGAGCGCTGTAGAAACGGTCGATACTGCTAACAGTGCGGAAGCGATACGCGAAGCCGTCCAGGCGGCCGTCAGGCTGGCAGGGGAAGAGGACATTGTTCTTCTTTCTCCGGCCTGTGCCAGCTGGGACATGTTTCCTTCTTATGAAGAACGGGGACGCATGTTTAAGGAGTCCGTGCATAATCTTTAAGGAACGGGTAGTCAAGCCTTCTTCGTCCGCGTCTTAGGAAGCGGTATGGTCAGTCATCTGGAAGCTCTGGCTTTAGACACCCGACATTCTTATTCGTAAGAGGTGTTCCTATGGCTAAGGCACGGTCCGCTCCGGATGTATGGATTCTTGTTTCTACCTTACTTATTTTAACGATCGGCGTTATTATGGTTTACAGCGCCAGCGGTGTCATGGCTTTTCGCGAATACGGGGACTGGTTCTATTATCTGAAAAGACAGCTCTTGTTCGCCGTGCTCGGCATTACCGCCATGTTTTTTACAATGAATACCGATTATCTTATCTGGAAAAAGTACGCCAAAATCGGCCTGCTGCTCTGTTTCGGCCTGCTGCTCATCGTATTGATTCCGGGTGTCGGAGTTGTTCGTGGCGGGGCGAGAAGCTGGCTCGGAATCGGGTCTTTCGGTATTCAGCCCTCCGAGTTCATGAAAATCGGCATGATTATTTTCCTGGCGAAACTTCTGTCCGACAGACAGTCTCAGATCACGTCTTTCACCAAAGGTCTGCTTCCCCCGCTCGGATTAGTGGGACTCGCATTCGGGCTTATTATGCTTCAGCCCGACCTGGGTACAGGAGCCGTTCTTGTAGGTGCTTCTCTGCTTGTCATTTATACGGCCGGAGCGAGGATTCTGCATCTGTCGTATCTGGGACTGGCAGGGCTTGCCGGCTTCGTGGGGCTGATTATTGCGGCTCCTTACCGGCTGCAGCGGATAACCGCTTTTATGGATCCCTGGTCGGACCCGCAGGGTGCCGGTTACCAGGCGATTCAATCGCTGTACGCCATAGGGCCGGGAGGCCTTGTCGGACTCGGCCTGGGGATGAGCAGGCAGAAATACAGCTATCTGCCGGAGCCGCAGACGGACTTTATTTTCTCTATTATAGCGGAAGAACTCGGTTTTATAGGAGGTTCTGCGGTCCTGCTGCTGTTCACCGTACTGGTGTGGAGAGGAATGCGTACGGCTATAACCGCGCCTGATACGTTCGGCAGCCTGGTGGCTGTAGGCATTGTAGGCATGATAGCGGTCCAGGTCATTATTAACATCGGCGTTGTTATAGGGATGTTCCCGATTACCGGGATTACCCTGCCGCTTATAAGTGCCGGGGGATCTTCCCTCACGCTTATGCTGACGTCCATTGGCGTTCTGCTCAATATATCCCGCTACTCGAGGTGAAACGCATGCGAATCGTATTTAGCGGGGGAGGTACGGGAGGGCATGTATACCCGGCTCTGGCCATTGGTGAACAATGTCTTTCCGATCAACCCCGTTCTGAATTTTTATATATAGGTACAAGTTCCGGCTTGGAGCGCGATATCGTTGCGCGTTCCGGGCTGAACATGCCTTTTGAAGCCGTTGAAATTACAGGGTTTCGCCGTAAACTCGCTTCTCTGGATAACGTGAAGACAGTTATGCGCTTTTTGCGCGGTGTCCAGCGTGCCAAAGGTATCTTGAAACAATACCGCCCCGATGCCGTCGTGGGTACGGGAGGCTACGTCTGCGGCCCTGTGCTGTTCGCTGCGGCCCGGCTCGGCATTCCGACACTCATCCATGAACAGAATGCTCTTCCGGGCCTTACGAACCGCTTTCTGAGCCGCTACGTGGATACAGTAGCTGTAAGCTTCCGGGGTACAGAGGGGAAATTCCCCCAAGCCCGGCGAGTTGTGTACACCGGGAATCCACGTGCCACATCTATGGTCAAAGCGGACAAAGCCAAAGGCCTGGCATCTCTGGGGCTGCCTCAGGATGCTCAGCTTGTCATTGTCGTCGGCGGCAGCCGGGGCGCCAAAGCGATTAACGAAGCGATGATCGAACTCGCTCCGCTGGTCAAGGCACTCCCCGGTACTCATTTTGTATTCGGGACAGGCCAGTCTTATTACGATTCGACCTCTGCCCGTATCGTGGAAACTGCCGGAGCCCTGCCGGATAATCTTCAGGTGCTCCCGTATATTCATAATATGCCGGAAGTTCTGGCAGCTTCCAAACTGATCGTAAACCGTGCCGGCGCATCCCTGATGGCCGAAATTACCGCCTTAGGCATTCCTTCGATTCTTATTCCGTCACCGAATGTGACAGACAATCACCAGGAGCATAATGCCCGCTCCCTTGCGGACGAAGGCGGTTCTGTCATGCTGCTGGAGAAGGATTTAAGCGGCTCCGCGCTTTTTGATCAAATCCATAAAATCATAACCGATCCGCTGCGCTGGGAGCACATGGCAAAGCAATCCGCCCGTATGGGCCAGCGTGATTCGGCTTCTCTGGTGGTTCAGGAGCTGAACAGGATCGTACGCAAATCCTAAAGAACTTCACGTCTATGCGGTTTTGGCAAACCGTATAGGCGATTGTCACACTCTATCGACTTCTACATAAACTACACTATAACCGTGGCAGAAACCTAAGGCGAAGCCGTACCGGACCCGTTATTGCATTATTCATGCCGGGCCCGGACCCGGCGCATCTGTATATTCAGAAGCCCGGCAAAGCTTCATCTCCCTTAAAGTTCTGTGAAGGAGGTTTTCCCATGCACCAGTTAATATCAGACTTGCAAGCGGCCCAGGTGGGTGAAATCCTGACGAACGAAAAGCTGGCTCCGTATACGACCTGGAAAATCGGCGGTCCTGCCGATTTGCTCATCATCCCGGAAGATAAACAGAAGCTGGCGGCGACCGTCAGGCTTCTGAGGCAGCATGAGACGCCATGGACCATAATAGGGCGGGGATCGAACCTGCTTATTGGAGACAAAGGAATCCGTGGAGCCGTCATTAAATTAAGCCGGGATTTTGAGAACCTGCGTTTTGAAGGGGAAACGGCGTATGTAGGAGGAGCTTATTCGTTTATCAAACTAACCGTCATGGCCGGCAAGGAAGGATTGACCGGGCTTGAATTCGCCGGAGGCATTCCGGGGTCAGTGGGAGGCGCCGTTTACATGAACGCGGGGGCTCATGGGTCTGATGTGTCACGCATTCTTAAACAGGCTGAAGTGCTGCTGGACACAGGGGAATTGATAACCATGCGCAATAGCGACTTGCAGTATGCATACCGGCATTCGGTCCTGCATACGCTGCCCGGCATTGTGACCGAAGCGGTATTCGAACTGCAGTACGGCGACCGCAAGCAAATTGCGAGCGCGCTCGCTGCACACAAAGCCCGCCGTTTGAGAACGCAGCCCCTTCAGCTTGCTTGCGCAGGAAGTGTATTCCGTAATCCGGAAGGCAACCATGCCGCCAAGCTGATAGAAGAGGCCGGCCTCAAGGGAACGATGATAGGCGAAGCCGTCATTTCTCCGCTGCATGCGAATTTCATTGTGAACACCGGCGAAGCGTCGGCCGAGGATGTTCTTGCCCTCATTGCACTGGCTCAGCGCACCGTGCTGGAGAAATTCGGCGTGGAGCTGCAACCCGAAGTACTGGTGGTGGGTGAGAGGTAATTCGGAGGTGAGACATTGGAGAAGTTGGTAATCGAAGGTGGAAAACCCCTCTCGGGAGCCGTCCGGATCCAGGGCGCTAAAAATGCGGCGCTGCCTATTCTGGCGGCAAGCATCATGGCAGCCGGAACCCATACGCTGCGCAATGTCCCGAAACTGCTCGACATTGAAGTAATGCTGGGTATTCTGCGTTCTCTCGGGTGCAGCGCCGAACACAACGGCGATACAGTTGTGCTGGATACGACTCGTTTGAACAGTTCCCACGTTCCGGAAGAGCTGATGAAGCAGATGCGCTCGTCGATTTTCCTGATGGGCCCTTTGCTCACAAGATTCGGCAGTGTTCAGGTGTATCAACCCGGTGGCTGTGCGATCGGGGAACGTAAAATCGATCTGCACCTGAAAGGCCTGGAGGCTCTGGGTGTGTTGATTGAGGAGAAGGGTAATACCATCATTTGCACAGCAGATCGTTTAAGAGGGGCGGACATTACACTTGATTTTCCGAGTGTCGGCGCTACCGAGAATGTGATGATGGCCGCCGTAGTAGCCGACGGTATCACAACCATCTCCAACGCAGCCAGAGAACCGGAAATCCAGGATTTGCAGAACTTCCTGAATGAGATGGGAGCCGATATTATCGGCGCCGGAACAGACACGATTACGATCCGGGGCATTCAGTCCCTTGCCGCCTGCAGTTACCGAATTATTCCGGACCGTATTGTAGCCGGTACTTTCATGGTAGCCGCAGCAGCCACAAGGGGAAGTGTGACGCTGGAAGGCGTATGCCCGGCCCACCTGAACTCCGCTATTCATGTGCTGCGCCGTGCAGGTGTTCAAATTACAGTTCACGATGATATAATAAATGTGCACGCTCCGATAAGGCCCAGAGCCGTGGAGCGTATCGTAACCGCGCCGCACCCGTCTTTTCCGACGGATCTGCAATCGCAGGTTATGGTACTTCTTTCCTTAGCCGACGGCGTCAGTATAATGAAGGAAACCATTTTTGAGAGCAGATTCAAGCATGTAGATGAGCTGACCCGGATGGGAGCGGACATCCATGTTGATTACAACGCCGCTTTCATAAAAGGAGTTCCAAGATTGTACGGGGCAACCGTTGAAGCGACGGATCTTCGGGCGGGCGCAGCCCTTGTTATTGCGGGGCTGGCTGCTCACGGGACTACGGTCGTGGAACAGATTCATCATGTAGACCGGGGATATGACCGTATCGAGGAGATGCTGACATGTCTTGGTGCGCGTATTCGCCGTCAGGCACCAATTCTGGATGAAACGCCAATTACCAGTGAATAACGCAGTGCCTCTAGTCCCTTCCTGCTTACAGGAGGGGATACGAGGTTTTCAGACTTTCACACATGTACAGGAAACGAGCAGGGGGTGCGTGGCTTGCCAGAAGATAATAAAGTCCCGGTTCTGCCGAACCCTAAGCCAAGAAGGACACGGACGAACCGCAAACTGCTCATGTTGCTGTTCCTGTTCTTCATCACTATACTAGCCGTGCTTTTCTTTCGTTCGTCACTCAGCCGGATCAGTGAGATCCGCATAGAAGGGAACGAAATGCTGACTTCGGCGGAGATAGGACAAGCTGCCGCTGTTCAGGCAGGCGATCATTTTTTTGCGGTCAATACGGAGAATGTGCGCCAGAAAGTAGCTGCTCTGCATATGGTCCAGACCGCCGAAGTGACCAAGCATTTTCCGGGCGAGTTGCGGGTCGTTGTCCATGAGTACCCCCGGGTTGCTTTTCAAATTGGAGCGGACGGGTCCAGGCAAGCGGTCCTTGCCGATGGTTCTGCGGTTGCAGTTCCCGATGAAGATATACCTGTCGACAAACCTATTCTGACGGGCTGGTCGGATAAAGACCCGAATAGGAAGGCGCTTTGCCTGGCTCTGTCTGCTATTCCGGCTGGTTATCTGTCGGATGTCTCAGAGATTCGTCCGGACCCTTCCGAAGCCTATGGAGATAAAATCAAGATATATACCCGTTCCAAGTTCGAAGTGATTACAACGGTCGGCTATCTGCCGGATAAAATCAAGAATTTGTCCGCATATATCACCAGCATGCAGGAAAGCAAAGTAACGTCAGGTGTGCTGGTATTGCTGGAAACAGATGATCACCTGCCGGGCAGTGGTTCAGGAACCGGCGACAAGGATGCAAAAGTCAAAGCTCCCAAATCTTCAAATTCCGGAGACAAGCAGACAGAGGCCACCCCCGGTAAAACAAGTACAGGAACAAGTACAGGAACAAGTACAGGAGCTTCTACAGGCAAAAGCTCCCCTCCGCCGGATGAGCGTAAAACAGAGTGATTCAGAAGGTTGTAATCCGGTTAACTGATCCTGTTACGGGCTCCGCAAAATGTCTCTAACAGACTGGTGATATTCTGCCGATAATGAAGGTGGAAGTTAGCGCAAACGGCATCTGAACCGGGCTGTTTTCTAATCGTATCCTCAGGCATTTCTCAGGAAAATATTACTATCCAGCCTATTAAATTAGTGTTAGAATTGATTTTATGGTATTCTAATTTTACGGTTCATAAGTAGAAATTATAGACTATGAGACTTCTTAAAAAAAATGTATTAAAAAGAGGGAAACAAGCCGTCACGTTGAATAAATGTAGATGACGGGCAATGCCCTGATATCATTCACAGGAGGTGCCAAGGGCTTGAGCAACAATGACATCATTGTTAGTTTAGACATCGGTACATCCAAGGTTCGTGCTATTATTGGGGAAGTCGTTAACGGAACCATTAATATAATAGGAGTAGGATCCGCCGATTCGGAAGGCGTTCGCAAGGGTGCCATCGTGGATATCGACCAGACTGTACAATCGATTCGCTCTGCGATCGATCATGCTGAAAGAATGGTTGGCATACAAATTACCGATGTTTACGTCGGGATTACGGGGAACCATATCGCGCTTCAGGACAGTCACGGTGTCGTAGCCGTCTCCAATGAAGATCGCGAAATCGGCGAAGAAGACATCGAACGGGTTATTCAAGCAGCGAAAGTAATAGCGCTGCCTCCTGAGCGCGAAATTATCGGAATTGTACCTAATCAATATCTGGTAGACGGACAAGAAGGCATACATGAGCCCAGGGGCATGATCGGAGTAAGACTGGAAGTACAATCCACCATCATCACTGGCGCTAAGATGGGCATACATAATCTGCTCCGTGTTGTAGAAAAGTCAGGCCTGAAAGTAGCGGGGTTGATTCTGATGTCACTGGCATCCGGTCAGCTGGCGTTATCGAAGGATGAGAAATCGATTGGAACTGTGCTCGTGGATATCGGAGCAGGCTCGACCACGATCGCGGTGTTTGATCAGGGCAATCTTGTGGCAACGTCTACACTGCCTATCGGCGGTGACTTCATAACCAACGATATTTCAATCGGACTTCGCACGCAAATGGATATTGCGGAGAAGATCAAATTGAAATATGGATGTGCAACGATACAGGATTCCGTTGCGGACCAGGTGTTTAAGGTGAACCGGATCGGCAGTCAGGTGGACAAAGAATTCTCACAGATTGACTTGGCTAATATTATTGAGCCTCGCGTCCAAGAGATCTTCCACCTTATCCGCACGGAGACACATCGCCTTGGATATGGAGATCCGGCTGGCGGTTACGTCCTCACGGGAGGTACCGTATCATTACCCGGGACGCTCATTATCGCCCAGGAAGAATTAGCTGCAACTGTTCGTATCGCAGTGCCTGATTTTATCGGGGTACGCGATCCTGCGTATACAAGCGGAGTTGGAATCATCCAATTTGTATGTAAGTTTATGCGAAACCGCCCGGTCAGTGCAACGCCGAAGAAGCAGGCAGCTAAACCAGCTGCTGTCAAAACACCCCAGACTGAATCAAGCCCTGGCTGGTTTGACAAAGTCAAAAATTTTCTCAAAGAATTTATTTAACGGGACAAGATCAGCTGTTTCTTAGGCTACTTTACCGGTTATGGATACAAGTGTCCTGCCATAGGCCGATGAGTGTTGAGCGGCGGCGGGACAAGCACACCATTATACATCCAACAGAATGACTCGAAGTGTGTGCAGCTCTTAAGAATGCCGTGCCTAATAGGTGCGTTACCCATTTTGAGCAGTAAGCTCACGGAAAGTTAAGTTAGGGGGACATTGACTGCTATGTTTGAATTTGATCTGGATATAGAACAACTGGCCCAGATAAAAGTCATCGGTGTAGGCGGCGGCGGTAGTAATGCAGTTAACCGGATGATTGAAAATGGAGTGCAGGGAGTCGAATTCATTACGGTGAATACGGATGCCCAAGCCCTTCATCTGGCCAAATCGGAGCATAAGCTCCAAATCGGTGATAAATTGACCCGTGGATTAGGCGCGGGTGCCAATCCTGAGGTAGGCAAGAAAGCGGCAGAAGAATCACGCGATATTATCATGAACACTCTTAAGGGCGCAGATATGGTGTTTGTGACCGCAGGGATGGGCGGCGGTACAGGTACTGGCGCAGCACCTGTAATTGCTGAGATTGCCAAAGAGTGCGGCGCGCTTACGGTAGGTGTCGTAACACGGCCGTTTACTTTTGAAGGACGCAAGCGTGCTTCACACGCAGAGCAGGGGATTGCTGCTCTGAGAGAAAAAGTAGACACTCTTATTGTCATTCCGAATGACCGCCTTCTTGAGATCGTCGATAAGAAAACACCAATGCTGGAAGCATTCCGCCAAGCGGATAACGTGCTTCGTCAAGGTGTGCAAGGGATCTCGGACCTCATTGCGGTACCGGGACTCATTAACCTTGACTTCGCTGACGTGAAGACGATTATGACGGAACGTGGTTCTGCTCTTATGGGCATCGGTGTAGCTACAGGCGAGAATCGCGCCGCAGAAGCTGCCAAGAAAGCGATTATGAGTCCTTTGCTTGAAACTTCAATTGAAGGCGCACGGGGCGTACTGATGAATATTACAGGCGGCAACAACCTCAGTCTGTACGAAGTGAATGAAGCTGCAGACATTGTCGCTTCTGCTTCTGATATTGAGGTAAACATGATCTTCGGTGCGGTAATTAACGAGAACCTCAAAGAAGAAATCATGGTTACTGTGATCGCGACCGGCTTTGAGCATAATCCGCAGCCGCCGCAGCCACAGAATCGCCGTCCGGGCACACAGCATATGACACAGCCCGAGACTCAGCAAACCCAGCAGCAGACCGAGCAGCAGCGTGTCAACAACTTGCGGCCGTTTGGTGGACAGCCTGGGGATTTGGAAGTACCTACGTTCCTTCGGAACCGTGGACGCAATAACCTCGACAAATAACTCCATTATGGACTTCTTTTATTCGGAGGCATCATAATCTCCGGGCAAAAGCCGTTATAACCGAAATTCCTCGGTTATGACGGCTTTTTTCTTTTCCCCCAACATGCGACAAAAATAGTTGGCCGACTCCCGCAAGTTTAGACAGACTTTGAAGGTGCAGTTTAATATACTAGTTTCATCCGCTCGGGGGTGAGGAAAATTGGTCGTTTACGCGGATCTGATTTTCCTGTTGAACGTCGTGATTGATGCGGCTATTTTACTCGTAACCGCCAGGACGCGCAGACTCTCCTTTAATCCATGGAGAATGGTTATATCTGCAGCGCTGGGCGCCTCTTACGTAGTCATGATGTTTGTACCGCCCTTGTCCTTTTTGTTTACGTTTGTCATCAAGCTTCTCGTCTCCCTTTGTATGATCTGGATCGCTTTCGGCTTTGGCAGTTTACAGCAATTTCTACGTACTCTAGGCACTTTTTACTTGGTCAATTTTGCAGGAGCCGGCGGTATATTCGGTTTAAACTATGTGTTCCAAACTTCTGGAGATATCATGAATGGAATTTTATTCAGTCAGACAGGTGCAACCCATTTTACCCTGAGGATTGAAACTTGGACCGTAATTCTGCTTGGCGGAGGCACCTTGGTGCTGTACCGGCTGATTTTTGCAGGCGTCAAACGAAAGGAGGAGCTGACCGCTCATTTAGCTGAAGTCACCGTTGTCATCGAAGGGGTAGTGTTTCAGTGTACAGGCTTGATTGATACGGGCAACCAGTTGTATGATCCGCTGACCCGTACGCCGGTTATGGTAATGGAAGCCTCCAGGTTATCGGAGCAGCTCCCGGATTCATGGCTGAAACGGATTCGCGCGGCTGAAGTAGAACAGATCATCACGGCAATGGGCACAGAAGGAGAATTTGTGTGGCAGGACCGTTTAAGACTGATACCGTATCGGGGAGTGAACCGCAGTACTCAATTTATGCTGGCGATTAAGCCGGATAAAGTAATCATCACTCAAAGCAGCGGCCAAGTAGAAGCTACGAAAGTACTGATTGGACTGGACGGCGGTCAATTGTCCGGGGACGGGGCGTATCATGCCATTATTCATCCGAAGCTGGTGGATGCCAGTTAAAGAAAGGTTATGAGTGGGAGGAAGCTGTTATGCGGGTCAAATGGAAATTGCAGATGCTTATTTTTTACTACCGGTTTCTTATCTTATTAGGTCTAAAAGGGGAAGAAATTTATTACATAGGAGGAAGCGAAGCGCTGCCTCCGCCTTTGACAAGGGAAGAAGAAGAATATCTGCTCGGAAAACTGCCGTCCGGCGATGCCGCTATCCGCGCCATGCTGATCGAACGCAACCTCCGGCTGGTTGTTTATATAGCTCGTAAGTTTGAGAACACGGGGATCAATATTGAGGACCTTGTCTCCATTGGAGCCATCGGTCTCATAAAAGCAGTGAACACGTTCGATCCGGAGAAGAAAATCAAATTAGCCACCTACGCATCACGCTGTATTGAGAACGAAATTCTGATGTACTTGCGCCGCAACAGTAAAATCCGTTCCGAAGTTTCATTTGATGAACCGCTCAATATTGATTGGGACGGCAATGAGCTTCTGCTCTCGGATGTTCTCGGTACGGAGAACGATACGATTTACCGCAACATCGAAGAGCAGGTAGATCGCAAGCTGCTGCATAAGGCACTGGATAAGCTGACGGAGCGCGAACGTACGATCATGGAGCTTCGCTTTGGCCTTCAGGACGGGGAAGAGAAGACGCAGAAGGATGTCGCGGATCAGCTTGGTATATCCCAGTCCTACATTTCTCGTCTGGAAAAGCGCATTATCAAGCGTCTTCGTAAAGAGTTTAATAAAATGGTTTAAGCGGGGGCCTATCACATATTGTGGTAGGCTTTTTTTATGAATGTGAACAGAGCAAGAAAATGGCTCTCATTAAAAAAGGAATTATTTACATGAATATCTTTAATTTATAAAATAGAAATACTCACATATAGAGGTGAACAATTAAAATGGGACGGAGAATAAAGAAGCTAACTTTTATAACTATCCTGATAGTTGGAATACCTGCAGGATGTTCTTCCGATAATATCGGACCTCCTCAGGAGAAATACATGGTAGAAGATTCATGTCAGAACCGAGTTATGCAAAATTTAAAAATGGATAGAATGGTTCTGCTTTATGAAAATCAAGATGAGCTTATGAAAAAGCTTAATTTAGCAGCTCAAATCATTCAGTGGGAACGTGAGCAAGCAGGATTAAAGGCAAATGAATTTGCTGAGGTAAATGAAATTCTCAAAGTTCAGCCAGACGTAGTGATTGGTCTGTCAGACCATATCGATGAGAGAGCTTGCAAAGTATCCAAAAAACTTAGCGAGCATGGTATCCAACCTATCCTAATGGAGTATAAGAATGTACAGCAACTGAAGGAATCGGTTCATAAGCTTGGCTTACTCACGGGACGAACAATGGAAGCGAAGCAATGGGGGGATGAAGTAGATAACAGCCTGGAACAAGTTAAGACAGCTATAGCCAAGAGTCCTGTAAAGAAAGTTTATTGGGAATTTGATTTCAAGCCAAATCAAATCGAAAGTGGCATGGATCAAGGACTTACATTGGCAGGAACTCATTTATTGAATGAGCTCCTTACATTTGCAGGGGGTACCAATATCGCTGAAAAGGAAAGAGTGGAACCAACCTCCTCGTATGCGGCCATGAAAGAAGTGGAAATTATGGAGGCTAATCCTGATATTCTATTTATTCCGGTAGGTTCATCTAACTTATTTTCCTATACTCGACCTGAAAAACGTAGGAACTGGGACAAGATAGAAGCAGTTAAGGAGAATCGATTATACGAGGTTAATCCGGAGACGTACGATATAGGCAGACTGCCTGAAACGATAGTTTGGCTTGCTACACATATGCATCCTGATGCGTTTTAATATCATTAGACAATGGGAATGCAGGAATGAAATCTTGCCTGAATGCACCGGAGTTGTTAGAACACCTGGGAGGTCTTGAGAGCGAGGAGCAGATCATCGCACCCCACGGAAGTCCGTATCTCTTACATGAACCTGGTTCGGTATAATCCGTTTCAGGTTTTTTCAATTTATTAATGAGCTATATGCAAATTCGAAAAAATTCTCGATTCATGAAAGCGAATTCGAGCCAACAAGGGCAGGAGAGAGCAATTTTTCCACACTTGTCAAGCGGATAAGAGCACGGATTCAAGCGCATAAAAACGCCGCCCCCGGAGATAATTAACAGTAATGTTTCTCCTTGGGAGGTAATCACCGTGACCAGAAATAAAGTCGAAATATGTGGTGTCGATACCGCCAAACTACCTGTTCTTACAAATGTAGAAATGCGTGAGCTTTTCGCTAACCTGCAAACGAAGAACGACAGATCTGCAAGGGAGAAACTGGTTAATGGCAACTTGAGACTGGTTCTCAGTGTCATTCAGCGTTTCAATAACCGCGGCGAGTTCGTCGATGATCTTTTTCAGGTGGGCTGTATCGGTCTTATGAAAGCTATCGACAACTTTGATCTGGGCCAGAATGTTAAGTTTTCAACCTATGCGGTGCCGATGATTATAGGTGAAATACGCAGATATTTACGGGACAATAACCCGATCCGTGTTTCCCGGTCGTTGCGGGACATTGCTTATAAAGCCCTACAAGTACGCGATAATCTGACCAACATAAATTCGCGTGAACCTACCGTCTATGAAATATCGGAGGCGCTCAATGTGCCGAAGGAAGATGTCGTGTTTGCACTGGATGCCATTCAGGACCCTGTATCGCTGTTTGAACCGATTTATCATGACGGTGGAGATCCTATTTATGTGATGGACCAGATTAGCGATGAGCGCAACAAAGACATGTCCTGGATCGAAGGTATTGCGCTAAGAGAAGCCATGACAAAGCTGGGCTCCCGTGAAAAAATGATTTTGTCGATGCGGTTTTTCGAAGGTAAAACACAAATGGAAGTCGCCGATGAGATCGGCATTTCTCAAGCTCAGGTGTCCCGTTTAGAGAAGTCGGCTATCTCACAAATGCAAAAGTACGTGAGAAGCTGACTCCCGGCTTTTGAAGCTGAAAGGAAGAGAACGAAATGAAAGCCCGGGTCTCCGGGCTTTTTTTGCGATTTTGCCTGTACGCAGTAGTCCGTCTTCCTTCATCATCCTCCCCGAGGAGGATTTCTTGCGTTTAGCAGGACATTTTGACCGGGTCCCTCATATACTAGAGTAAACGGGCGAATAACCTGAAAGCGTGGGGACGATACAATGAAAATATCGGATTTTCAGACGAAAGACGTCATTAATATCGTCGACGGGAAGAAGCTCGGCCAAATCAGTGATCTGGAACTTGATCTCCGGCAGGGCAAGATCGACTCCATCGTAGTTCCTAATAACAGTAAGTTTTTTGGCTTGTTTGGCGGAGGGACGGATATTATTATCCCTTGGAAACATATCGTCAAAATCGGCGCGGATGTGGTGCTGGTCAAGCTCGATGATGCCAAAACTTCGCGGGCTGTAGAAGAAAGTGAAACAGTTGATTATAATCGCAGCAGCCGGGGGTAATAAAAGAAGATGAACGCTTCGTAGCTGCGATTATTACCCGCTTAATACGGGGACAACAGGTCAATATCGATACACGGGTACTTGGATCATATAATAATTTCCAATAAGAAGCAGTCAAATGAGCTGAGTCCCGATAGATTTTGTCGTTCCTTGACTGCTTGTGATACACTTGAACAAGCACAAGGGATGTTGCGCGAGGCGAAACAGGAGGGACAAGCATGGAACCGTTTGTACGTACGAGAACTAACGCAGGGGAGCCTGAGCTGTTTGTGCTATCCGGGCTGCAGGAACGCTTTCCTTTTCTGCAGGCCGGATTCACTTCGCGGCACGGCGGTGTAAGCTCGGCGCCTTTTGATTCGCTGAACATGGGTCTTCATGTCAATGACGGGGAGAACGACGTCACTCACAACCGCAAGAAGCTCGCGGAGGCGCTGAACGTCCCTTTCGGTGCACTTACTTTCGGCGAGCAGGTCCACGGCAAAAATGTTGCCGTTGTCAGCGCAGAGATGAAGGGAAAAGGGCGATTGTCCCGGGCCGATGCCCTTCAAGATACGGACGCCTTTGTGACTGCCGACAAAGGCGTTATGTTGTGTGCCTTGTTTGCGGACTGCGTGCCGATTTATTTAATTGATCCCGTAAACCGGGTTGTCGGTCTGGCTCATGCCGGCTGGAAAGGCACAGTGCTTAACATTGGGGCAGCGACGCTGGCTTCCATGTCCCGGTCATTCGGTAGCCGTCCTGACGAGGTGTACGCAGCCATAGGGCCCTCTATAGGGGCCTGCTGCTATGAAGTCGATGATACTGTTGCGGACCGCATCTACCAGGCGCATGCGGAGATAGGTGCCCCGCAGGAAGATACAGATCGTGTCGTAATGCCTCATAATAAAGGTAAATATCAATTAAATCTTCAGGAATGCAACCGACAATTTCTTGAGAAAGCAGGAATTTTGTCGTCACGCATAGAAGTAACAAAGTTATGTACAAGCTGCGCAACCGACTCGTTCTATTCCCACCGTAAAGAAAAGGGATTAACTGGTCGGATGGCCGCTTGGATCGGTCTAAGAGACGAATAACCCGCTTACACGGTTAGTCTTGCAGACAGCAAGAAAGGAGTGAACCGCAGCTGATGAATTTGCAAGCCCGCATAGATGAAGTGGATCGGCGCGTGGAGGCAGCGTGCAGGCGGTCCGGCCGTAACTCTGCCGATGTGCGAGTAATTGCGGTCACTAAATATGTTTCACTGGAAGCAACACGCGAAGCTCTTGACCATGGGTTGAATCAGGTCGGTGAGAACCGCTGGCAGGATGCTAAGGAAAAGTGGGAAGCGCTGGGGCAGCGGGGGGAGTGGCACTTTATCGGCCATCTCCAAACCAACAAGGTCAAAGAGGTCATAGGCAAGTTTGCTTATATTCATTCTTTGGACCGTTTATCGCTTGCTAAAGAGTTGGAGAAAGAAGCATCCAAAAGAAATATTACCGTGGATTGCTTTATTCAAGTGAATGTTTCCGGAGAAGAATCCAAATATGGGCTTCCGCCGCAGGAGCTGGAAGCATTTGCAGAACAACTGCTTTCGTATTCACATTTGCGCATTGTGGGCTTAATGACAATGGCTCCGCTGGAATCGGAGGCAGAGGCAACCCGTCCCGTATTCAGGCAGCTTAGAGAGCTGAGGGATCAACTGAACGCGCGAGAAATTCTGCCTTATCCTATCCCTCATTTATCGATGGGGATGTCAGGAGACTTCGAAGTAGCCATTGAAGAGGGAGCGACTTGGGTTCGGCTCGGCTCGGTCTTGGTCGGCAAGTCTTAGCTTATTGGAATTTAAGTAAGCGTATCGGGGTCCGTCAATAGCGGTAACTATACCATCTTATCCATAAAAGGAGGAAAATCAGGATGGGCGTTATGAACAAATTCATGAATTTTATCGGGCTGCAGGAGGAAGAAGAGATTGTGGAGCGTGAAAGAATCGTCGAAACTCCAGAAGAACCTGAAACCCCTTTGCAGGAACAACGTACGAAACAACAGCAAAATAAAAATAACATTGTAAGTATTCATTCGCAGAAGAACAGCCGGGTAGTCCTTCATGAACCGCATTCTTTCGACGATTCGCAAGAAATTGCCGATCATCTGCGCTCTCGCAGAACCGTCGTCGTTAATTTGCAAAGAGTTCGCCCCGAACAAGCCGTTCGGATTTTTGACTTTTTGAACGGAACCGTGTACGCGCTCAATGGCTCGATCTCCAAAATCGGACCTAATATATTCTTGTGCGCTCCGGATTCGGTTGAAATTCAAGGTTCCATTTCAGATTTTCTGCATGAAGCTTAGCATTGGATAAAAAGGTTGAGGTGAAGGCGATTGCTTTTTCAAATCTACTCATTAATTGACACACTTGCTCAAATTTACTTCTACATGATTTTCGGTTATGTATTGTTATCCTGGTTCCCTAATGCCCGGGAAAGCTTTATTGGGGAAATGCTCGCCAAGCTGGTGGAACCTTACTTGAGCGCATTCCGCCGGTTTATCCCTCCTATCGGCCCGCTGGATATTTCGCCAATCGTAGCAATGGGGGTTTTCTGGCTAGTGGTCAATGGACTCAAAGTGGTCATCGGTTTTATCTATGGATGGATCGGTGGCTAAGGGAATCTACGGACATTTTCATCCGGATGAGCATGCATTCGTCGACCGGGCTCAGGAGTGGATCGAGAATGCGTCCCACCACAAAGTAAAACGGACCGATTTTCTGGATCCGAGGCAATCGTTTATCGTATCTACATTGATAAATCGGAATCCCGATGTGCAGATTAGAATGGACGGCGGATTTCCGGACGCGGAGAGAAGAAGGGCCATAATAGGACCGGATTATCTTGATATGACGAGTGAGGACATGGGCCTCCGGGTCCTGTCGGTCGAGTCCGGAGACAGCAAGTTCCAGACCCTTACTCACGGCGACTATATGGGTGCCATACTGGCGCTTGGGATGAAGCGGGATAAAGTAGGAGATATTCATGTTTCTCCGGAAGGCTGCCACTTTGTTGTAGCGGAAGAGGCTGCTGATTATTTGCATCTTCACCTGAGCCAGGTTCATCGTGTTCATGTCGCGACCGAAATTCTGCCCATCGACAAGCTGATAGCTTCACCTGTCAGGCTGGAAGAGATGACATTGTCTGTCGCATCGTTGCGCTTGGATGGTGTGGTTAGTGATGTTTTCAGATTAAGCCGGGCTAAAGTGCTGGTTCCCATTGGAGCGGGTAAATGTAAGGTGAACTGGAAGCCCGAGGAGAATCCGAGTGTTCCGCTCAAAGAAGGAGACGTCGTTTCTTTGCAGGGCTTTGGGCGTTTTCGCGTGCTGGAAGTAGAGGGCACGACGAAAAAAGGCAGGATGCGGATAAAGATAGGCAAATATGCTTAATAGGTATAGATGCGAGAAAGGAAGGATTTTTAATCTTTCTGTCGAAAACCTACAATACCCATCAATATTTTCATAACCATACAAACGCTCCAACCGGTTAACATTTTAGGAGGTGCACCATGCCCTTAACACCACTGGATATACATAATAAAGAGTTTGCACGCTCATTCCGGGGCTATGATGAGGATGCCGTTAATGAGTTTTTGGATCAGGTCATCAAAGATTATGAAGCGATTATCCGTGAAAACAAAGAGCTGCAGAATCAAATTTTGGCCCTTCAAGAACGATTGGACCATTTCTCCAATATCGAAGAAACACTTAGTAAAACCATTATCGTCGCACAGGAAGCTGCCGATGAAGTGAGAAATAACGCGAAGAAAGAAGCACAGCTCGTTCTTAAGGAAGCAGAGAAGAATGCAGACCGGATCATTAACGAGTCACTGACCCGTTCCCGCAAAATCTCTGTGGAAACCGAAGAGCTTAAGAAGCAGGCCTCCATTTACCGTACCCGTTTCCGGACCCTTCTGGAAGCGCAGCTGGAGCTGCTTCAGGATGACGGCTGGAAAACACTTGATCACGATAGAGTGCTGGAGCTGGAGAAATAACAACTGTCCTAAACCAGGTACGTAAATGCTTTTATTGAAGACCGTACTCGGAAGCGGTTAGGCCTTTAACTGAATCTATGCAAAAGCGATGACTGGATTCAAGCCGCGAGCTCTAAACTTCTCATCCCTTTGGGATGCAGAAGTTTTTTCAATTCCGCAGGCACCGCGGAAGAACAGCCATACAAATATTCGTGGCTACTAGGATGAATTGAATCGGCTTCTGGATAGTGATGACTGGAATAGGGCACAACAAGGGTATCCGACACTTTGCCAGGCTATCTGCGGGTGTTGTATCTCAGTTCCTAGCAGAGCCAGTACAGCGGAATAGACCGCGCATTCCGCTGTTGGCTGTATGGGGCTGAGCACTGTGACAACAGGAGTGTACTCTATGGACTTGATGGACAAAACCAGTAGCAAAGAAAAAGATGAACCCCTGGACGATTCAACGGAAGAGGTGAGTGAGCGCCGTCTGCTGAATCAAATTCACGCCAAGGTAACAGAAATTTCCGCAAACATAGAACGAACACAAATTGCGGATTACGTAAGTCTGATGAACAAGCCCCGCAAGCTTATTCTAGGCAATCTCATAGCGGGCGTAACCCGGGGAGTCGGACTGGGTCTGGGTATCACGGTGTTTGCGGGTACGATTTTGTATGCCCTGAAAGCGCTGGGAGCCCTTAATCTGCCGATTGTAGGAGAATATATTGCAGATCTAGTGGAGTACGTGCAATTTCAGTTAGAAGGCCGCCGGTTCTATTAACTGGGAGAGAAAAACGCAGAGGCTGACCGTCAGCTCTGCGTATCCTCCGAGTCATGGTCCGGTTCAAGAAGCGGGTCTCCTTCGTTGTTATCCAGATAAGACCGGTAAGCTTTATTTCGAATAATCGTGAGATGATTGCCGTATATATCGGTGGCAAGAAAACTTTCGAAAGGTTCAACATACCCGTCCAATTCATCTGCTTCGATGGCCATGTCGTTGTAATCCGATACCTGATTATCCTCGGCCATAGCGGGGGAGTTGGAGGTTCCCCAACTTTCTACAATTTGCCAGGCGTCTTCTCCGTCAAACTGATTTTGTTCAGAGAGTTCATCCAGGCTGGTTCGGCCAAAAGGCGGAGCTAGAACAGCTTCCTCTATAGGCCGTCGGTCGGAGGCATAACGATCCGGGACATGCTCATAGCAGTACAGTGTCGTTGGAATGGCGCTCAGTCTTTCAAAAGGAATAGCTTTGCCGCATTCGGCACAAAGACCGTAGGTTCCTGCATTCATTTTCTCGAGAGCCAGGTTGACTTGATTCAAATGGTTTTCTACATTCTCCAGCAGCGAGATGTCTTTCTCCCGTTCGAAAAGTTCGGTTCCCAGATCGGCAGGATGGTTATCGTACATGGACAATTCGCCCGTATTATCCCGCAGTGATTCACGCAACCCGAAGTGCTCATCATTCTCAAGTTGCTTATTAAGTTCTTGCCGCTCTGTCATCAATTGCTGCCTGATTTGTCCGATCTGTTGCTCATTTAATGATAGCACGGTTTACAACTCCCTTCGGAAGGTTGGCCAATACAGATAGGGTTTACGAAGGACTCTCTTTTTAATGTGGAAATTCCAAGCATGGCACCCAGTCACGCATCCCGTCACAAATCCGCAACCTTATTTAGAGGAGGAATATTCGTTTGAGGTATTATATTATCGCCCTCATTGTTTTTTTATTAGATCAGGCAACCAAATGGCTTATTGTCAAAAATCTTGCATTGGGAGAGACCATTTCTGTTATCGGTGAGTTTTTCCAGATCACTTCTCATCGTAATCGCGGAGCAGCCTTTAGTATCCTGCAGAACCAGCGCTGGTTTTTAATCGCTATGACCCTGGTCATAGTCGTCGGCATTTTATTCTATTTAAACCGCACCCGCAAAACGGATCAAAGATGGCTCTCCATGGGACTGGCTCTCGTTCTGGGAGGAGCTATCGGTAATTTCCTGGACCGGTTGCTGTTTGGAGAAGTTGTGGACTTTCTGATGTTCCATTTCGAATTCATTAATTATACGTATCCAATCTTCAATATTGCAGATTCAGCGATTGTAATCGGAGTGATTTGCATCTTCATTGACTCCATTATTGCTTGGAAAAAAGAAAAAAGAGGGACGGCATCATGAGCGAAAACAACGAGTACGAAAAGAACAGCCTGCACGAAATGGATGAATCAGAGGCAGCCGAATGGGTAGTTGAGCAAGCACAAGCAGGGGAACGGATCGATAAGTTCCTGTCCGATTTGATGGATCAGGTATCACGGACACAAATTCAGCAGTGGATTAAGGACGGACATGCCCGGGTTGACGGACGCGGTGTGAAGCCTAATTATAAGCTGGCCGAGAGCCAGACGATTGTGCTGAGCATCCCGGACCCGACTCCTATGGAGTTGACTGCGGAAGCCATTCCTCTGGAAGTAGTCTACGAGGACTCCGATGTTATCGTCGTGAACAAGCCGCGGGGACTCGTCGTTCATCCGGCTCCCGGACATTACAGCGGGACGCTGGTCAATGCGCTGCTGTATCACTGCAAAGACCTGTCGGGCATTAACGGCGTGCAAAGACCAGGAATCGTACATCGCATCGACAAAGACACCTCCGGTCTTCTTATGGCGGCTAAAAACGATCAGGCTCACAGTCACTTAGCCGCGCAGCTCAAAGAACATTCGGTTACGCGCAAATATATCGCGATTGTCCACGGAGTTCTTCACCATGATAACGGAACGATTGACGCACCGATCGGAAGAGATGCCAGTGACCGCAAGCTGTACACCGTTACGGAGAAAAACAGCAAGCATGCCGTGACCCATTTTGTGGTCTTGGAGCGTTTTGACGGTTACACGTTGGTAGAGCTCAAGCTTGAAACCGGCCGTACTCACCAGATCCGCGTCCATATGAAATTCATCGGACATCCGCTTGTTGGCGACCCTGCTTACGGACGCAGCAAAGGAATGACAATGGACGGGCAGGCTCTGCACGCGCAAGTACTCGGGTTTACTCATCCGAAGACAGGCGAGAGGCTGGAATTCGAGGCGCCGATACCAGAAGATATGGCGGATTTGCTCCATCGGCTGAAGAACGTCTAAGCTGGTTTATTTTTAGAAATGAGAACACAGCAATGGGGAGAGGGGAAACGATCGTCATGGAATCGTTGATTAACCCGCAAGTCAAAGACATTCAAATATCCGGCATACGTAAAATCGCTAACAAAGTGGCTTCCATCCCGGATGCACTCGCGCTCACAATCGGCCAGCCTGATTTTCCGACACCGCTGCATATTGTAGAAGCCGGGCAGCGTGCGCTTCAGGAAGGCAAGACCTTGTATACGCCTAACGCCGGGGTGCTGGAGCTAAGGCAAGCGGCAGCTGACTTTGTCAGCACCCGATACGGACTTTATTACGATCCAGTCAGTGAAGTTATTGTGACCAATGGAGCCAGCGAAGCACTGGATATAACGCTGCGGACGATATTGACTCCCGGAGCTGAAGTGATTCTGCCGGGTCCTATTTACCCGGGGTATGAGCCTTTGATTAAGCTCTGCGGCGGAATACCCGTATACGTGGATACAAGGCCTCATGAGTTCAAGCTGACCGCGGACGTATTGGAGCCCTATTTGACCGAACGGACCCGCTGCGTCATTCTGGGCTATCCGAGCAACCCGACGGGGCAAATTTTAACGGCAGAGGAATTAAGCGAGCTTGCAGCACTTCTCCAAGACCGTGAGCTTTTTATCATTTCGGATGAGATCTACAGCGAGCTGGTGTATGGGACGACTCATTCATCTATCGCAGCCATTCCGGGCATGAAGGAAAAAACGATTGTCATTAACGGGTTGTCCAAGTCTCATTCGATGACCGGCTGGCGGATCGGGTTTACGTTTGCTCCCGCATACTTATCTCAGCACATGGTGAAAGTTCATCAGTACAATGTGACCTGCGCGAGCTCGGTCAGCCAATACGCGGCGATTGAAGCTCTAACTGCGGGCCGTGACGATGCGCTGCCGATGAGAATATCTTATGCCGAGCGTTTGCAGCATACTTATGCAAGACTTCAAGAGATGAGCATCGAGGCCGTTAAGCCTAAAGGGGCATTCTATTTGTTCCCGTCGATTGAGCGGTTCGGTCTAACTTCGGAAGAATTCGCCTATAGACTTCTTGAAGAACAACGCGTGGCGGTTGTGCCGGGTGATGCCTTTTCGCCGCTAGGTGAGGGATACATCCGCCTGTCTTACGCGTATTCATTAGAAGTTATAGATGGTGCGCTGGATCGACTGCAAGCGTTTATTCGCAAGCTGGATCAAGCCGGTACATAAGGGATGTTTGCGGAAGTTTTGGTCCGCCTTCAGATATTTATCAATGAAATAACCCCTTGGGATAATCTGCGGTGGCCTTCAAAGGCGCTCAGATTATTCAAGGGGTTATTTGCTGCCGCCCGGCTCTTAGCGGTTGACCGCAGGCGATTCGTCCAATGAACCTGATTTCCAGCGGAAGTAACGGCTTACGGTATCGATGGCTAAACCAATCGCCCGTTCATCCGGCTCAATTTTTGCATGGTGCAGACCATAGGGGGTTTCGGCACCAAGCCAGAACATGAAGCCGGGTATTTTCTCGAGAAAATAACCGTAATCCTCTCCAGTCATGGCTTCCGTGCATTCCACCAGCTGAACGCCCGAATCGCTCTCGCCGGTTAACCAATCCATAAATTCACGAGTCAGTTCTTCATGGTTGTACACCTGCAAGTAATTCGATCCGTAATCAATCGTAATTTGGCATTCGTAAGAAGCTGCTATCCCGCGGGCAACCGCTTCAATTCTTGATTTGATAAGCTGCATGGCTTCCGCGGAAAGAGTACGGATCGTTCCTTCAAGCCGGGCTTTCTCCGCAATGATGTTCTGTTTCGTTCCGGCTTCCATCTTGCCGATCGTCAACACTGCGGAATCCAGCGGATTGATATTGCGCGCTACGATGGAATGGAGCTGGGAAACCATCTGGGAAGCGGCTACGATCATATCGTTCGCTTTATGCGGATAGGCGGCATGTCCTCCTTTGCCGGTCAGATCGATGAACAGCTCGGAGGTGTTGGCGAACAGGATGCCGGGCCGGGTCGCAATGACGCCGACGGGATACTCCGGGGCAATATGAAGTGCCACGATCTGCTCCGGCATCCAGTCTGCCAGTTCTTGCGCCGCCAGCATAGGCAGCGCTCCGCCGGGTCCTTCCTCCGCAGGCTGGAACAACACGACGAGATCGTCCTTCATCGGTGTCTGGGCAAACTGCGTAACTATGCCGGCTCCGATCGCCATATGAAGATCGTGTCCGCAGGCGTGCATATAGCCGGGGTGCTCGGATTGGAAGTTGTAACCGGTTTCTTCGGGAATCGGAAGTCCGTCCATGTCTGCCCGGTAGCCATACCGTTTGACCGGGTTCGTTCCTTTTAAATAGACAAGAATACCGGTGCGCCATGTTTGTATTTCCATGTTCTCCTGGGGAAGAGTCTCAAGATAATCGAGCAGCAGGCGCTGGGTCTTGAACTCTTGAAATCCGGGCTCCGGAATCCGGTGCAATTGGCGTCTTAACTCTACATAAGGGCTGGTCATGGTAGCATCTCCTGCCTTTCTGCTGATCTTAAAGTAAGAATATAAGGGTCCAGTGTGGAAAAAGCCCCGCGCTTGCAGCGCAGGGCCGGGATGTGTATCAGCGCGAACCCTTCGACTAAGGGACTGAGGATCTTACAGTTCGCGGAGTTCTTTAAGAATTTCGGTTTTGGATTTCGTTTTGTCATCCACACGCTTGATAACGCGGGCAGGAGTACCTGCTACTACAGTAAACTCAGGCACATCTTCAACCACGACAGCGCCTGCAGCGACTACGGAACCTTGTCCAATGCGTACACCTTCCAGGATAACCGCATTAGCGCCTACAAGTACATCGTCTTCTACCACACAAGGCTGCGCGGATGGAGGCTCGATTACACCTGCAACGACTGCGCCTGCGCCGATGTGACACATGTTGCCGATTTGAGCGCGTCCGCCGAGAATGGCGTTCATATCGATCATCGTGCCTTCACCAATGGAAGCACCGATGTTGATCACTGCGCCCATCATAATAACGGCGTTGTTCCCGATGGATACTTTGTCGCGGATAATGGAACCAGGCTCGATACGGGCATTGATCCCTTTCAGGTCAAGAAGAGGGATAGCAGAATTGCGGCGGTCGGATTCGACAACGAAATCTTCAATGTCCGCTTGGTTAGCTTCAAGAACTTTCTGAATGTCTGTCCATTCTCCGAAAAGCACACCGCTTTTACCGGATACAAATGATTGGATTTCTGCGCCGAATTCAACAGCTTCCAGATTTCCTTTTACGTATACTTTCACCGGGGTTTTCTTTTGGCTGTTCTTAATGAACTGGATAATTTCTTCTGTATTCATTTGAGTCATCTGTTCCACTCCTCCTGCATAGTAACTTATATCTTTACCATAATAGCAGATGAAGAGGGGTTACGCGATAGCATTGTCCAGAAAAAACGACATGAACTGCCCCTCAGGCTGTTTCATTCCTTATAAACAGGCGGTATACCCGGAAAAAGCGTTGGAAATAACGATTGACTTCTTTTGTCGAAAGTGGGATAATGGGCTTCAAGTGAATAGGGTACCTTTAAAATCAGTCCAGAGAGGCTGGCAAGGTCAACGATTATGCAGAAGCGGTTCCTGAGGGAAAGTCGAATATGCAGCGAGCAGCTGCACTTTTCCCGGGTCTTAGCTACACGTCTGTTTCTGCACATGCGAAAACCTTCCTGCCTAGGGTGCAGGGAGGTTTTTTTATGGCCGAAATACAAGATATACGTACCCGACATAAGGAGGCAGTCGACATGAGTGAACACATGCACGTACTGCTGGATGAGATGGCAGTGCGCCGAGCGCTGACACGAATCGCACATGAGATTCTGGAAAAGAACAAAGGGGTCGGAAACTGCATTCTGATTGGCATCCGGACCCGCGGCATCTACCTGGCTCAACGGGTCGCCGAGAGGATCAAAGAGATTGAAGGAGTTCCCGTGCCCGTAGGGGAAATCGATATTACTTCCTACCGGGATGACCGGGTGAAAGTGAAGTCCGTCGATAACGTACCCGGAGGGGGCAAGCTGGACATTCAGAACAAGAAAGTCATCTTGGTCGACGATGTCCTGTTTACCGGCCGGACAGTAAGAGCCGCACTCGACGCGCTGATCGATCTGGGACGCCCCGAAATGATTCAGCTCGCAGTGCTGGTTGACCGGGGCCACAGAGAATTGCCGATCCGCCCTGACTATGTAGGGAAGAACGTACCGACTTCAAAGCTTGAGAAAATCGGAGTGCATTTAACAGAAGTAGACGACGCTGACCAGGTGGTTATCATACAACAGAGGGGGAATGAGGCGTGAGCACGGTAAAGAGCACAACATCCAGACATTTTCTGGGGCTTAAAGGTGTCAGTTCTTCAGAGATCAAGGATATTCTCGACCGGGCAGACTTTTGGGAGAACCATCCGCAGAAAGTAACGGATCGCCTTAAAGGCAAATTCGTCTCTAACCTTTTTTTTGAAAACAGCACGCGAACGCGTTTTTCATTCGAAATGGCGGAGAAGAGACTGGGCGCCAACGTCCTGAACTTCTCCGCGGCAGAATCAAGCGTACAGAAAGGCGAATCGATATACGATACCGTCCGCACGCTTGAATCTATGGGCATTGATGCCGGAGTCATCCGGTTAAAGCCGGTCGGACTGCTTGCGGAGCTGGCGGAGAAGATCCGTGTCCCGCTCATTAACGCCGGGGACGGCAACAATGAGCATCCTACCCAGGCGCTGCTGGATTTGTACACCATGCGCAGCCACTTCGGTGAAATCCGCGGGCTTACGGTATCGATCATCGGAGATATTCTGCACAGCCGGGTAGCCCGCTCAAACCTCTGGGCGCTTCGGGAAATGGGCGCAGCCGTTAAGCTCTGCGCACCGGCGAATATGCAGGCGCCTGAACTGGCGGCTTACGCTCCCTACGTTTCCATGCAGGAAGCCCTGCAATCAGACGTTGTCATGATGCTCAGAGTGCAGCTGGAACGGCACGATAAAGGCATGATCGCTTCCGCTGAGGAGTACCGGGAACAATACGGGCTGACATCCCGGCGGCTGGAGCAGATGGCTCCGCACGCGATCATCATGCACCCGGCTCCCGTTAACCGGAATGTAGAACTGGACGATGAGCTGGTTGAGCATCACCGCTCCAAAATTTTTACGCAAATTCATAACGGTGTTCCGATCCGGATGGCGGTTATTGAACGGACATTAAGCTAAGACAGAGTCTCACAGCGATTGCTAAACACAGATAAGAGGAGAGGATACGCAGCATGGGAATTTGGATTCTAAACGGCACAACGCTGGATGCTTCCGGCCAAGAAGCGGTCAAGCATCTTTTTATAGAGAACGGGAAAATCGCACAGCGGTTAGACGGGCAAGAAACGCCGGAGACAGCGGGTCATGAAGTGATTGAGGCGGCAGGCAAGCTGGTATCCCCCGGATTCATTGATATGCATGTTCACTTGCGGGAGCCGGGCTTTGAACATAAAGAAACCATTGCAAGCGGCACTCGCTCGGCTGCACGCGGCGGGTACACGACAATCGCATGCATGCCGAATACGAAGCCGGTTATCGATACGGTCGATACGGTTAAATTCATCCAAGGCAAAACTGAAACGGAAGGCAACGGAGTCAGAGTGCTGCCTTACGGCTGTATCAGCAAGAATCAGCTTGGACGGGAACTGACTGACTTCGAAGGGCTTAAAGATGCAGGCGTTGTAGCCTTCACCGATGACGGTGTCGGGGTCCAGAGCGCCCAGATGATGAAGGACGCTATGGCGCGCGCAGCCGCTCTTGGAATGCCGATCGTCGCGCACTGTGAGGATGATACGATGGTGAAAGGCGCTCCCGTATCGGAAGGCACCTTCGCCGACAAGCATGGCTTGAAGGGCATCCCGAACGAGTCAGAGGCGATTCACGTCGGGCGCGATATTCTTCTCGCAGAAGCGACCGGGGTACATTACCACGTGTGTCACGTGAGTACGGAGCAATCCGTCCGGTTAATCCGCCTCGGTAAACAGATCGGTGTTAAAGTTACCGCTGAGGTTTGTCCGCATCATCTGCTTCTTTCAGAAGAAGACATTCCGGGAATGGACGCGAACTGGAAAATGAACCCGCCGCTTCGCTCCAAGCGCGATGTTGAGGCCGTTATCGAAGCATTGGAGGACGGTACGATCGATATGATCGTGACGGACCATGCTCCTCACAGTGACGAAGAGAAAGCTAAGGGAATGCAGCTGGCACCTTTCGGAATTGTAGGCTTCGAAACAGCTTTCCCGCTGCTCTACACTAAATTTGTGGCAACAGGCAAGTGGTCGCTTGGCTTTCTGATCGAGCGTATGACCTCGGTGCCGGCTGATGTGTTCGGCCTACCGTGGGGCCAGCTTGAGATCGGCAGTGAAGCGGACTTGACCCTTATCGACTTGAAGAAGGAAAAAGAAGTGGATCCGGCTGAATTCTTATCGAAGAGCCGCAATACACCTTTTACAGGATGGAAGTTGAAAGGCTGGCCGGTGCTGACCATGGTTGCAGGGTCGGTGGCATGGACGGAATCAAGCGAATAGAAGAACAGACAACTTTGAAGATATAGAGAAGGAGCTGAGGGGCATGAAGGCAAAAGCAAGACTGCTGCTGGAAGACGGTACGCTTTTTACAGGAAAATCGTTCGGTGCTGAAGGGAATTCAGTAGGCGAAGTCGTGTTCAACACAGGAATTACAGGTTACCAGGAGGTATTGTCTGACCCGTCGTACTGCGGGCAAATCGTGACCATGACATATCCGCTGATCGGTAACTACGGTATTTCCCGGGATGACTTTGAATCGGTGAAACCTTTCGTGCACGGCTTTGTGGTACGCCGTCATGAAGAAGCGCCGAGCAACTGGCGCGCACAATATACGCTGGGCAACCTGCTGAAGGAATACGGCATTATCGGAATCAGCGACATCGATACCCGGATGCTGACCCGTAAAATCCGTCATCACGGCGTGATGAAGGGCATTCTGACGACGGGGGATCTGTCCATCGAAGAACTGAAAGAGCAGATGCAAGCTACGCCTCTCATGTGCACTCAGGTTTCGACGGTATCTACGCCGACTGTGTTCAGCGCGCCGGGCAACCGCGAGCGTGTGGTCCTTGTAGACTTCGGAGCTAAAAGCGGTATCGTCCGCGATTTGTCCAAACGCGGCTGTGACGTCGTCGTTGTGCCTCAAGATACGACGGCCGAGCAGATCATGCGCCTGGCACCGGACGGGGTCCTGCTTTCCAACGGTCCTGGAGACCCGAAAGATGTTCCGCATGCAGTAGAAACGGTCCGCCAGCTGATGGGCCAAGTGCCGCTCTTCGGAATTTGTCTGGGCCACCAGCTGTTTGCACTTGCAAGCGGCGCGGATACCGAGAAACTTAAGTTCGGTCATCGCGGAGGCAACCATCCGGTCAAAGATCTCATTTCCGGCCGTTGTTACATCACTTCGCAGAACCATGGCTACACAGTTAAAGAAGATTCTATTGCCGGCACGGAGCTGACGGTTACACATATCAACAATAACGATCGTACGATCGAAGGACTTAAACATAACAAATACCCGGCTTTCTCGGTTCAATATCATCCGGAAGCAGCCCCAGGACCTTTTGATTCCAGCTACTTGTTCGATGATTTCCTGGAAATGATCCGCAATCACCAAACAGATAATCCGCAGGCTCCACGCCAGGCGCAAATGCTTGCCGCATGGAAAGCCGAGCAGTCAGACAGCAGCACGAAAGGAGAACTTCACTATGCCCAAAAATGAGAAGCTCAAAAAAATTCTGGTGATCGGATCCGGTCCGATCGTAATCGGCCAGGCGGCGGAGTTTGACTACGCCGGTACACAAGCTTGCCAAGCACTCAAAGAAGAAGGCATGGAAGTTGTCCTGATCAACAGCAACCCGGCTACAATTATGACGGATACGAACATGGCCGATAAAGTCTATATCGAGCCGATCACACTCGAATTCGTGACTCAAATCATCCGCCAGGAACGCCCGGATGGACTTTTACCGACACTTGGCGGACAAACTGGACTTAACATGGCAGTTGAGCTTGCCCGCGCAGGTGTGCTGGAGCAGGAGAACGTGAAACTGCTCGGAACGCAGCTGACCGCCATTGAAAAAGCCGAAGACCGCGACTTGTTCCGTGATCTGATGCGTGAGCTCGAGCAGCCGGTTCCCGACAGTGTTATCGTTACGACTGTGCCGGAAGCCGTTGATTTTGCAAATGAGATCGGCTACCCGATCATCGTGCGTCCCGCTTACACGCTGGGCGGTACAGGCGGAGGGATCTGTAATAGCGAAGAGGAACTGGTTGAAACGGTAGCTTCAGGTATCCGCTACAGCCCGATTTCCCAGTGTCTCGTCGAGAAAAGCATTGCAGGCATGAAAGAAGTCGAATACGAAGTTATGCGTGACGCAAACGATAACTGTATCGTAGTCTGCAATATGGAAAACTTCGACCCGGTAGGGGTTCATACAGGAGACAGCATCGTTGTGGCTCCTAGCCAGACGCTTTCAGACCGCGAGTACCAGATGCTCCGCTCCGCTTCGCTCAAAATTATTCGTGCGCTGAATATCGAGGGCGGCTGCAACGTGCAGTTTGCACTGGACCCGTTCAGCTTCCAATACTATGTGATTGAAGTGAACCCGCGTGTCAGCCGCTCCTCAGCGCTGGCTTCCAAAGCAACCGGATACCCGATTGCCAAGATGGCCGCTAAGATCGCGATCGGCTACACGCTTGACGAACTCATCAACCCGGTAACGGGACAGACGTACGCTTGCTTCGAGCCAACGCTTGACTATATCGTATCGAAGATTCCTCGCTGGCCGTTCGACAAATTCATCTCGGCGAACCGCAAGCTCGGGACGCAGATGAAAGCGACAGGAGAAGTTATGGCGATCGGACGTACGTTCGAAGAATCCATTCATAAAGCAATCCGTTCACTTGAAATCGGTGTACACCGTCTCTTCCTCAAAGAAACGGATCTGCTTGACAAGGAAACCCTGGAGCAGCGCCTGCAGAAGCCGGATGATGAGCGTCTGTTCCTGCTGGCAGAAGCTATCCGGCGCGGCTACACCATCGAACAGCTCCAGGAGCTGACTAAAATCGACTGGTGGTTCCTGCACAAACTGGACGGAATGATCCGCTACGAGCAGGAAATCGCTGCCATTGAACTGGATCTGGAAGTTCTGTATGACGCTAAACGGATGGGCTTTACGGATCGCGCAATCGCGGAGATTCGCTCACTCGCAGGCTGTCAGTCCTTCACGAACGAAGCTGAGATCCGTACGCACCGCTTGGCGCAGAACATTAAGCCCGTATACAAAATGGTGGATACGTGCGCGGCTGAATTCGAAGCCACAACGCCTTATTACTACTCGACTTATGAGGTAGAAGACGAAGTTCTGGAGACCACCAAAGAGAAGGTTGTTGTCCTCGGTTCCGGTCCGATCCGTATCGGACAAGGTATTGAATTCGACTACTCCACGGTTCACGCAGTCTGGGCTATCCAGGCAGCCGGCTATGAAGCGGTCATCATCAATAACAATCCGGAAACGGTATCGACAGACTTCAATACATCCGACCGTCTGTACTTCGAACCGCTGTTCTTCGAGGATGTCATGAACGTGATCGAACGCGAGAAGCCAATCGGTGTCATCGTACAGTTCGGCGGTCAGACCGCCATCAACCTGGCAGCTCCGCTTGCCAAAGCCGGCGTACGCATCCTCGGCAGCGATCTGGAAAGTATCGACCAGGCGGAAGACCGCAAGAAATTCGAAGCGCTATTGCGTAAGCTTGATGTGGCTCAACCTCCGGGCGGCACGGTAACCTCTGTGGATCAGGCTGTCGGGGTAGCTTCCCAATTCGGATACCCGGTTCTGGTTCGTCCTTCTTATGTACTGGGTGGACGCGCAATGGAAATCGTATACTCCGATGATGAGCTGCTTAGCTACATGGAATATGCAGTCAAAATCAATCCGGAGCATCCGGTTCTGATTGACCGCTACATGCTTGGCAAGGAAGTAGAAGTAGATGCAATCTGCGATAAGGAAACGGTAGTTATTCCGGGTATCATGGAACATGTTGAGCGCGCGGGCGTTCATTCGGGCGACTCCATTGCGGTATATCCGCCCCAGTCGCTCTCCGATGAGATCAAGAGTCAAATCGTCGACATTACGACTAAGATTGGCCTGGAACTTCAGGTAGTTGGTCTCGTCAACATCCAGTTCGTCATCCATAACGATCAGGTTTACGTGATTGAAGTGAATCCGCGCTCCTCGCGTACGGTTCCTTTCCTGAGCAAAGTGACGAACATCCCGATGGCCAACGTTGCAACCCGCGTGATTATGGGTCAAAAGCTGACAGAGCTTGGATACAAGAGCGGCCTGTGGCCCGAAGATGACTTTGTATCGGTTAAAGTACCGGTATTCTCCTTTGCGAAGCTGCGCCGCGTAGATACAACCCTGGGACCTGAGATGAAGTCAACGGGTGAAGTGATGGGCCGCGATGTGAACTTTGCCAAGGCGCTGTACAAAGGCTTGATCGGTGCGGGAATGAAAATTCCGGCAGCCGGCGCGATCATTGCGACAGTAGCCGATAAGGATAAAGAAGAAGCTGTTGAGATCTTTGGAGGTTTCCAAAGGCTCGGCTACAAGATTATTGCTACAGGCGGAACTGCGAAAGTGCTTGAAGAAGCCGGAGTTCCGGTTACAACCGTTAACAAGCTGAGCGAAGGCTCGCCGAATATTCTGGATCTGATCCGCAGCGGGGAAGCCCACTTCGTCGTCAACACCTTGACGAAGGGTAAGACACCTCAACGCGACGGATTCCGTATTCGCCGCGAAGCGGTAGAGAATGGCGTCGTTTGTATGACTTCGCTGGATACGGTTCGCGCACTGCTTCATATGCTCGAAGCGATTAACTTCTCTTCCCGCGCTATGCCGGTACACGCATAAGCACACGGATATAAACCAAATCAGGGGATGTACGCCCAGCTTGCCCGTTCCATAACGGGGAGGCCGCGTGACATCCCCTCCTTATGAACAAATGCAGACTAAGGAAGCGAATGGGGGCGGCAGTGAATGGAACAGGCAGGAGAGAGAGCGGAAGCAGCGGCACGGATTATGGTAGCATTAGATTACCCCGATGCGCGGAAGGCAGAGTTGCTGATCGAGCAGCTGGAAGGGATTCCATGTTGGATGAAGGTGGGCATGCAGCTTTTCTATGCGGCGGGTCCTGACTTTATCACGGGCCTGAAGCAGCGGGGATATCGTGTTTTCCTGGACGTCAAAATGCATGATATCCCGAATACCGTAAAAGGCGGTTCGGAAAGTGTGACGCGCTTAGGAGTGGATATGTTTAATGTCCATGCGGCTGGCGGCATTCACATGATGCAGTACGCGCTCGAAGGCGTCGACAAGGCGATAGGCGGTTCTTCTGCCAAACGGCCGCAAGTCATCGCGGTTACTCAGCTGACCAGTACCAGCCAAACGGTGTTGAACGATGAGATCGGGATCTCGGGTCCGGTAGAAAATACGGTTGTCCGCTACGCCCAGCTCGCCCGCCAGGCCGGACTGCAGGGCGTCGTGGCATCTCCTCTTGAAGTGGCTGCTGTTAAAGCCGCTTGCGGCAAAGAATTCGTCACGGTGACACCCGGAATCAGGCCTGCAGGCGCAGATCTGGGCGATCAGTCACGGGTAATGACCCCGCCGGAAGCATTCGCTGCCGGGACAGATTATGTGGTAATCGGCCGCCCGATTACTGGAGCGACCGATCCGCGTGAAGCGATAGAGCGGATTATAGACTCGGTTACGCAGCGTTAAACAGAGCGAGTAAACGGGTGAATGGGTGAAGTACATTTTATAATATAAGAGACGGAGTGATTCAAGTATGACAGTTGAAACTTCTAAAGAACGCCAAATCGCGGCAGGTCTTTTGAGCATCGGGGCTATTGCTCTGCGTCCGAACGAGCCTTTTACTTGGACGTCCGGTATCAAATCGCCGATCTACTGTGACAATCGTCTTACAATGTCCTATCCGGAAATTCGCGATGCGATTGCAGAAGGCTTTGCAGCTAAGATCCGCGCAGAATATCCGGAAGCGGAGATTGTTGCAGGGACAGCAACGGCAGGTATCCCCCATGCGGCGTGGGTAGCTCAAAAGCTGGGTCTGCCGATGATTTATATTCGTGACAAGGCAAAAGGCCATGGCAAGCAAAATCTTATCGAGGGTGCGCTGAAGCCGGGCCAGAAGGTTATCGTCATTGAGGATTTGATTTCCACGGGCGGAAGCTCCCTTAAAGCGGCTCAAGCTGTTAATGAAGCAGGAGGGCAGGCACTGGGTGTGCTGGCTATCTTCACGTACGGACTAGACCGCGGTAAAGCGGCTTTCTCGGAAGCCGGCATGCCGCTGGATACCCTGTCGAACTATGATGCGCTTTTAGAAGTTGCTGTGGAGCAAGGGGCGATCGCGGCAGTTGATTTGGAAAAGCTGCAGGCATGGCGTAAAGACCCTTCTTCATTCGGGCAGGCATGATACCAGGCACAGCAAGTGGAATTAAGGCAGGCATCAAAAACAAAGATAAGTGTTCTGATCATTGATGAGTCAGAGCTAATTCCAAAAAGACCTTACCGCATCAAGAGCGTTAAGGTCTTTTTTGGTGTAATTAGCCCACGCGCTTGCCCATAATGATCAAGTCGCGTTCAATTCCGTCGAGCTCCGCGATTCGCGGCAGTTCCGCCCATTTGCTGAAACCGTAACGGGCAAACAGGGTCAAGCTGTGTGCATTGTGACCGAAAATAAATCCAAGCAGCGTTTTAATTCCAAGCTCGGGGCAGGCCGCGATTGCTTTCTCAAGCAGATAGGGTCCGAGTCCGCGTCCGCGGCAAGCTTCGTCCAGGTATATGCTTACTTCGGCGGTGCCGTTGTAGGCGGGGCGGCCATAAAAGGATTGAAAGCTCAGCCATCCCCAAACCTTTTCATCCTTTTCCAGCACCCAGATCGGCCGGGTCTTTGGATTGTGTTCGGCAAACCAGTTTTCACGGCTTTGCACGGTCACAGGCTCAAGATCCGCTGTCACCATTCTTCCTGGGATGGTGGAATTGTAAATTTGCACGATCGCGGGAAGATCATTCATGATGGCATCCCTTAGCTTGTATGTGTCCTGCTGCATTGTTTCTCCTCCGTCATTTCAAATGCGCCGCGGCGGCTCTTGAAGGCTCCGCAGTATGGCTGTTCTAGGGATGATCTGCTCTGACTTAGTGCTTTTCTATAATCCATATTAGCATGATCCACCTTAATGCTGGAGATCAAGCTTTATAACGTCTCAGAAGCCGCGAGTTCATCCCAGAATAGAGTGACTGTCTGAAGGCCTTTATCGAAGTTATCCAAGTCAAAATGCTCATTAGGCGCATGGAGATTCTCATCCGGAAGTCCGAATCCCATCATCACCACGGGTGTTTTCAGCAGCCGTTCGAAAACATCGACAATCGGAATCGAGCCGCCTCCGCGTGTTAGAGCCGTTTGCTCGCCATAGGCTAGTTTGAGCGCATGTGAGGCAGCGACCATGATCGGGTGATCGGAGGGGGTCAAGAACGGATTGCCTTGCAGAATCCTCGCTACAGTCGCTTTAACACCTGGTGGGGTATGAGCGGCTACATGTTTCTCGATCAGCTTCATGATTTCTTCGGGCCGCTGATCTGCAACCAGCCGGCAGGCGATTTTAGCCTTTGCCTGTGCGGGAACAATCGGCTTGATGCCTTCGCCGGCAAAGCCGCCTGTAATGCCGGTTATTTCCAAAGTCGGCCTGGCGGTCGTTCGTTCTGTGAAGGTATAGCCTTCTTCCCCGTAGAGCTCGCTAAGTTCCAAGTCTTTGCGGATCTTCTCTTCATTCTGTGCGACACGGCCAAGCTCTTCCCGTTCCTTCTCCGTAAGGGTTACGATACGGTCATAGAATCCTTCTACCGTGACTTGCCCTTTCTCATCATGAAATGAATCGAGAAGAGATACGAGCGCGTGCACCGCATTCGGAACACCACCACCGTACAGACCGGAATGAAGGTCGTTTTTGGCTGCCTGGACACTGATTTCTACACCGGCAACGCCGCGAAGTCCGTAAATGAGCGCCGGTTTTCCTTTTTCCAGCATAGGGGTGTCAGAAATTATAACGGCATCCGCCTTTAATTTATCGGCATGCTGCTGAATGAAAGGAGCTAGAGAAGGACTGGTGATTTCCTCTTCGCCTTCCAGAATAAACTTAAGATTAAGGGGGAGTGTCCCTGCTGTCTTCAGCATGGTCTCAGCCGCTTTTACATGGATCCAGAACTGAGCTTTATCGTCCGTGGCTCCTCTGGCATAGATTTTTCCGTCCCTGATCTCAGGCTCAAAAGGTGCTGAATCCCACAGATCCAGGGGGTCAGCCGGTTGTACGTCATAATGGCCGTAGATCAGGAGAGTCGGTTTACCGGGGGCATGAAGCCAGTCTGCATACACGATAGGATGGCCGGCTGTCTGCATGACTTCCGCATGCTCCAGACCGGAATCAGTTAAAGCTTCCGACAGCCACTGGGCGCATCGGGCTACATCTCCTTTATGTTCAGAGAGCGTACTTATGCTCGGGATGCGCAGCAGTTCCTTTAGTTCTTCCAA
The DNA here is from genome assembly GCF_009757775.1 of Paenibacillus lutrae. Lineage (GTDB taxonomy): Bacteria > Bacillota > Bacilli > Paenibacillales > NBRC-103111 > Paenibacillus_F > Paenibacillus_F lutrae. The sequence goes on along the minus strand of NZ_RHLK01000003.1, from coordinate 271,595 downwards.
GTGACGCTCTCTATGCTGTGCCGCATATTGTTCGGTTTTTTTCATGTGATGAGCTCCTTTTTAACAACAGGTTAAAAACCACTTCTTACTTGATAATTTCCCCGTTCCTGATTAAAATCCTGCAAACCTTCCTGAGACTTGTGAGAAATGATCGTATTACAGTACATGTCTGTTCCCAAAAAATTGATAATATTCATTCCATCGGAGAAACTTCCCGCCGTTTCAATCGTCTTATTTAGTGAGTCTTTATGGAAAAGTTTTCATTTTCCATTCGGTACTCCAGTTCAAACAAACGTTCCTAGAGAGGTGAAAGCAATGCGCAACAAAATGGCCGCACGGGCAACCGCTATAGCTCTCCTACTGACCCTTAGCACGGGGACTGCTTTGAGTATGACCCCTCGCTCCGTACAAGCAGCAAGTGAACCGGCTATCGGAGCCGTATCCGTGAACGGCGGTTCTTCATTTGAACTTAAGAAAATTCAGATGCTGCCTGACCCAAGCGGCAACATCGTCACGTTTACCGTGAACATACATAACAAAGGGAATTCGGACTTATCACTGGTGGACTACTGGTTTCGTCTTAAAGGCAAGTCAGGCAATACATACTCGGTCAGGATGATGCCCCAAGATAAGGTTGTCAAACAGGTAGGTGCCCATTCAAACGAAGAGATTACGTATTATGCCAAAGTCGGCAGCGGGATTAAACTTCAGGATCTGCAGCTTCAAATTATAAAATGGGATTCCAGTCAGCCTAATTTTGAAAAAGTGCTGGGCCAGGTCTCCATACCGGCTTCTTACACAGGTGTTACCCCCAAAGGGGAAACGGCAAGCTTCCAGACGGGCGGCAGCGAGTTGAAGCTGTCTGCACAGAAATTTACAAACGGCAAGAATGAGAAGTATTATTTGCCGGCGATCACTCTCAGACTGGAAAATACCGGCGGATCGGCTGTTGCGTTGCCGGATATCCAGTATTCGCTAAGGACCCCGGAAGGGCTTTTATATCCGCTGGAAGCCAAGAAAGCCAAGGACCTCACAATCAGTCCCAAGGATTCCAGGGACATTCAGCTCACAGGAACGGTCCCGCTTAAAGCAGGCGACAAGGGCTGGGAGCTTGTATTGACGCAGATGCACCCGGAATTAAAATTCAATATACTCCTTGCCGCGCAGCAGCTTCCGGCTCCAAGTGAGACGACAGGCGGAGAAGCAGGGCGCGAGACGCAGTTTATGAACAAATCCGGTCTATATACCGCTAATCTGAGCGGCATTTATCGTCTTCCGTGGGAGGATCAGGATATTTTGACCGCTAACCTGAAGTTGTCTAACCAAGGGGAACAGTCACTGCCGATTCCAGATATGACGGCCTACTTCCTGCTGGACAATGCGGTCAGAGTGGATGCCAAAATCGTTCGTACGGACAAAGTAATCGGTATTGATCCGGGGGCTGTGCTTGCGGTTGAGATACTGGGTAAAATTCCTTACACCTATGAATACAAAGAAGTAAAACTGGTACTGCAGGAGAAAGAAAGTGAGACGCAAATGAACGATTTGCTGGAACTGACAGCCAAATCGGAGTTGCAGAAGCTGCCTTTTATCGGGCTAGGCTCTACGTACAAGCGAGAAGATGCCGGCCGCAAAGCCAGCTATACGGTGTCCGAGATTCATACGTATTCAGGACTTAGCGGCAATATCGTGTCTGCGGAACTCGATATTGAGAATTTGGAAAAAAGATTTACACCTCTTACAGGACTTGTCGCTCATTTTCAGCTGAAAGACGGCAAAGTGTATCCCGCAACCGTGTCGGAAATTAAGAAATCAATCGCGCCTAACGGTAAGGCAAGAGCGAATGTGTGGACAACCATTCCAGAGGGTGTCGATATGGAGAACGTTCATCTTCTGCTCGGAGATGCAGTGACTCTTACAGAAGGAACCGTCAAACAAACGGGCACTCAACAAGCGGTCAAACCGGATGCGTATGTAAAACCTATGACTTTTGCGCTGCCTAAAGAAAAGAATGACGTGAAAGACAAGCTCAAGGATCTTGATTTATTTCCTTATATCGTATCGCTTAGCCGCATCAATACATCCATTAATACAGACGTTCTTAGTCTCAAGTTCGATTATAATATCCGTAAAAAGCTGCTGACGGAGTCTTCCCCTGATGGCCATAAATTAGTGCTTGTCTTTGAAGATTTCAACGGCAAGAAATCGTTTGAGAAATCCTATGACCTTAAAAACTGGGAGCCTAGAGAAGGTCAGACAGCAGAACAGGTAACAGAATCCGAACTGAGAATTGGTTCAAAAGAACAGTTTGAAATCCGTGTTCAGGACGCGGAACTGATTTATAAGCAGAGATTTCTCGAGAAATTTCATTTGAGTGTATATCATGAATTTCAAGGGCAGCGCAAGATGATCGCACGGCAAAGTTTGGATTGGTTTGCCTTTTCGGAGTAACAAGATGCAATAATGTGATAATTTGAGAAAAAGTTCCATCTCAGGATGGAACTTTTTCCATTTTTTCTCGTACTGTCTGAAGGGAATGTCGCTGCTGCAGCGTCAAAATATAGGCATGCATCTACATAAAAAACATGCAGTTTATATTTTTTTAAGCTTTACGTTTTAAAATGATAATGTATGGGTAAAGCTTCCAGATTTAGAGAGGTTGTTATACGGGTGCGGAGGAGTCGAGTCGATGAACAAATTAACCAGTTTTTCAATGAAAAACGTAGCAGCCTTGTTTATTATCATGCTGCTGATTTTCGCGGGGGGGATTTATGCAACTAGTAAATTAAAAGTGGAGAGCATGCCGGATATTTCGTTTCCGATTGTTGTGATCTCTACCCAATACACAGCCCCTCCCAAAGATGTGCTCGAACAAGTGACGGAACCGCTTGAAAAAGCCGTTGCCAGCTTTGAAGGTATCAAGAATTTAACATCTACATCCAGTGATAATTTCTCCCAGATACTTATTGAACTGGAGCAGGATATTAAGCCTAAGGATGCCAAACAGGATTTGGAAGCGTTAATTTCCAACGTTAAGCTTCCGCAGCAGTCCGAGAAGCCTCAAGTGCTGACGGAAGGATTTTCATCCGCGCCGGTTTATTATTTATCGGTGTACGGAAATGATGGGATGAATCAGACAGAGCTTGATAAAATTTACAAAGATACGATTTTACCCGGCTTTAACTCGCTTAAGGGAATTGACCATGTAGATTCGGTCGGTAATCAGGAAGCGACGCTTTCCATTAAGCTGAATCAGAACACGATTGACAGCTACGGTATGACGCCTTCCGATGTCTCGAACCACATTCGGGCAGCACTGACTTCCAGTCCCGCGGGGAGTGTTGAATTTAGCGGCAATACTCAGATGGTGCGTGTAACCGGTAAATTAGATACCATTTACAACCTCGATAATCTGACCCTCACTACGCCACGTGGTGATGTGGTGCAGTTGAAAGACCTCGGCAAAATTGAAGCAATCAGTGAATCCGAATTTGTCGCAAGGCTCGACGGCAAACCTGCGATCGGTGTTCAATTGTTCAAAACTAAAACCGCTAACGCAGTTAACTTTGCAGATGAGGCGGACGCCATGATGGCAAAGTGGGAACAAACCCTGCCTGGCGTTAAATTCAAATCCATTTACAATACGGCTGACGATATTAAGAAATCCATTCACGGGATGGTACAAGAGGGTGGGATGGGCGCACTGCTCGCCTCTATCATGATCTTGCTCTTCCTTAGAAATATTCGGATGACCCTGATTGTTTTGGTCTCGATTCCATTATCCATCCTTATTACTCTGTTAATGATGGTGCCGCTTGATATCTCGCTGAATATTATGACTCTCGGCGGTATGGCGATTGCAGTCGGCCGGGTTGTAGACGATAGTATCGTGGTCATTGAGAATATTTACAGCCAGCTGCAAAAAGCGGAAGAACGCGGCGAATCCGTGATCAAGATGGCAACGGCACAGGTTGCAGGGGCAATCACATCGTCTACTCTGACGACAGTTGGCGTGTTCGGACCCATTGCTCTCGTCAGTGGAATGATCGGGGAAATTTTCCGCCCTTTTGCTCTCACACTCGTTGTAGCGCTTCTTTCATCGCTCCTGGTGGCGCTAACCGTTATTCCGATGCTTGCTAAATTAATGGTTCTCAAGAGCAAGAAACTGGGCAGTCACGATGAGAACCATGAGGGCAGAATTACTCGAGGGTATAGACGTGCCCTGGCTTGGTCGTTAAATAACCGCATTAAGACTTTAATTTTTTGCGGTTTGCTGTTTGCGGCATCTCTTATCCTGATTACTCCAAGACTGGGTGTGGCCTTTATGCCAGAGGATCAGGCGGCCCGCCAAATGCTTATCCAAATCCGTATGCCGAATGAAACATCTTTCGATATGATGGACGCCAAGTCCAAGCAGATCGAAGAAATGATGAGAAATGCGAAGGATCCGGCCGGAGATCCATTATTTACATACAATGAGTCCATGATAGGTTACAACATGAGCAATGATGTAGTGCCTTACCGGACACTTATGTTCACCGAAACGAATGCGAACAGCGATGCAAAGCAGGTGCTTGAAGAGTACAAGCAGAAAATCTTGTATGAGCTTCCAAAAGGCTCCGAGGTAGAAGCGCAGCTTCTTGCGATGAGCGCCGGCGGAAGCGGCACTGATTTCTCTTATGCTCTTAAAGGCGACGATATTGTGTACCTGAAGCAGGCTGCCGAAATGGTCAAGAGCAAGATGAAGGAATTTCCGGAACTGAAAGAAATCAAAGACAATTTGAGCGAGTCTAAGAATGAAATAGAAGTGACGGTGGATCAGAACAAAGCCCGTCTTTACGGCCTGAGCTCCGCCCAAGTGCTTGAAATGGTGAATTCCTGGATCGGTGTCTCCAAGCTGGGGGATATCAAATTTGATAATGTCACTTATAAAACGAATGTAGAGCTGGATCCGGTTCATAAAGACTCGGTAGCTAAAATTGGACAGTTTTTGTTCAAAACTCCTACCGGGCAAATGGTTCAATTGAATGAAATCGCAAAAGTAACCCAGATTGAAGCTCCGACTTCAATCACACGTGAGAACCAGATGCAGACACTCAAAGTAAGCGCCAAAATCGATGGCAATGACAAAGGCGGCGTAAGCGGCCGCGTGGCTGAAGCGTTGGATGCTCTGAAGCTGCCTGCCGGGATTAGTCGTGAAGTGGCGGGTGTGTCCGATGACATTGCTTCCGGGTTTACCGATATGTTTATTGCCATGGGAGCTTCGATCTTTATCGTCTATCTTGTGATGGTGCTTGCTTTTGGGAATGCCAGTGCCCCGTTTGCGATTCTATTTTCCCTTCCGCTTGCAGTGATTGGTGGTTTGTTCGGACTTCTGGTAACAGGAGAATCACTGAACATCACTTCTCTGATCGGCTTCTTGATGCTCATCGGTATTGTTGTGACGAACGCCATTGTGCTCATCGACCGGGTTCAGCAGCTGCGTGAGGAGGGCGTGAATGTTAGGGATTCGCTGCTTGAGGCAGGGATGTCGCGTCTTCGTCCGATTATTATGACGGCGGGCGCTACGGTTTTTGCGCTGATGCCGCTTGCACTGGGTCTGTCCCAAGGAACGATTATTTCGAAAGGTCTCGCGGTCGTTGTAATCGGCGGCCTGATAACTTCGACGATCCTGACGCTTGTCGTGGTTCCTATTGTCTATGAAATGATTGAATCTATCAAAAACAGAACATCCAGAATAGTACACCGTAAATCGAATAAGAATGCAGCTACAGATGCTACAACGTAAAATCTGTACAACTTAAAGTATAGAGAAGAGGAGATAAACCGATGAAACGTCCGCTAGTCACAATGGTCCAAAGAAGTACAAAATTGGCCGTAATTGCTGCATTAACGGCTGCAATTGCAGCCGGATGTTCCGATAAACCGCTAGCTGGTCCGCAGGATCAGAAGCCAGGCCAGGAATCCCAGCTTAAGACGGTCCAAACGGTTAAAGTAACCAAGGAAAAAATCTCCGAACCTTTGGAGCAGGTTGCCAATGTCATCTCGTCCATTCAAATGGACGTTGTGGCCAAAACGAGTGGAGATATCCTGCAGGTTTATAAGAAGAAAGGCGATAGCGTAAATAAAGGTGAAGTGTTATTCCGTATTGACGCGACTGATCTTCAAATGCAGAAGCAGCAGGGTCAGCTTGGCATTAAAAGTGTTCAGGCACAAATGAAACAGGCTAAAGATGAACTGGCGAACAAGAAAACAGAAGTCGATAACAATATTACCAAAGCGGAACAAGGCATCAAAGACGCGGAAAAAAGCTTCAACAAACTCCGGAACGATTACGATGAAGGTCTGATAACCAAGGTTGAACTCGAGAAAGCACAAACTCAGATAGATGGGCTGAAACTTGATCTCAGCAGTATGAAACAAGCGCGCAAGACTCTGGATAACACCGATGCACTGGCCGCCTTGCAAGTTCAGTTAGAGACTTCCGACCTTACTGTACGTAAAGCTGAGCGCGAATTAAGTAATACGGAAGTAAAAGCCCCGATCAGCGGCATTCTCACCGATTTCGGAGTGGAAGCGGGAATGACACTGGCACAGGGCACTAAAGCCGGACAGATCCAACAAATGAATCCGATCCGAATTACCGCCGACTTGACGGAAGAAACGGTTAAGCTTATCCGCGGCAAAAAAGAGTTGAACTTCTATGTTCCAGGAGCTGAGGGGCAGATGAAGGCTCCCGTAAGTTACTTGTCCGATGTTATGGATTCACAGACAAAAGCCTACACCCTGGAATTAGAAGTTGGGAATGCCGAGCATAAACTGAAGCCTGGACAGAAAGTCCAGATTCTGCTGACGGATGAGGCAGAGCAAGTGGTTGTTGCCGTTCCGACACTGAGCATTGTTAGAGAAGGCAGTGAATCCTTTGTCTTCGTACTGCAAGGAGATATTGTAGAGAAGCGCAAAGTTCAACTTGGCCGTCTAAATGAAACAATGCAGGAAATTATCTCGGGTATAGCTGAAAATGATCTTCTTGTTATTTCCGGTCAGCATCAGCTAAAAGACAAGGAAAAAGTGACGGCAGGAAACTAACCCTGCTTATCACCCAATTGGAGGAGAGAATATCTTGAAGAGCCCATGGAAATCTACCGCAACCACAGTCGTATTGACAGCCGCTCTGCTCGCATCAGCCACTCCGGCTTTGGCGGCAGCTGATCCCAAATCAGCTGTAGTCAAACCAGCTGTACAAGCACCGCTATCCTATACATTGACGCAAGATCTTCAGGTGGAAATTAAAACGGTTGTCAATGAGAAAACGCCCGATGGCACACGTTTAGGTGCAGTAGTACGGATAAAGAATACAGGAGCCAAACTGGTTCGTGTTCCGGAATACGAAGTTCGTTTGAAGACGAAAGACGGGGTGGAGTATAAGCTTCAACCCAGCCTGGGGAGCCCCAAGTCGATCCAGCCTAAATCGCAAGCGGAACTTAGCTACCTGACTACAGTAGATAGCGCAGGCGGTGTAGAGCTTGGCGAATTGACATGGGTAGACATTGATGTCTATGTCTATCCTAAGAAAGAAACACCTAAGCTAAGCATTCCCATAACCGAGGTGGCCTGGAGCGGGACGGATAACGCTGAAATCCCATCGGCTTCCGTCAAAAAATGGGGAGAGTCGTTTGCCATTCCGTCTTTAGACACTCCGCTTGAGTTTAAACTGTCGAATATCAGCCGTAACTATGAAGGAAACAAAGCGTCTTCTATCGTACAGGTACTGCTTACTAATCCTTCTAAGAAGCGCGAAAAGCTGCCTGATATCGTTCTGGAGGGGAAAAGCGGATTAAAGACTTATGACAGTGCGCTTGTGGAATCCGGAGTGGCACTAGAGCCTGGTGAGCAAAAGTATGTTCATTTTGTTATTCCGACCGAGCTCAATACGGAACTGGATGCGTTCAATATAGTTACAACGGAGAAGTATATCAATGATCAGAAAGAACCCGTAACTTATCGCGTCGGCAGAGTACACGTGCTGCTGCCGGATAAACAGTCGGACGCCCTTCTTATACAAGGCAAGTATGCATTTGGCGAAGCAATGAAGATGGATCCGCTGAATAATCTGATCCATCCCGATATGTCCGTCTCACTGGTTGAACTGCACATGGAGGAGAATGAAGGGGATGGCTTCAATACAGCCATTGCGAAGTTCAGGCTGACGAACAAATCCTCCCGCCCCTTGGGTGTTCCATCTTTCGCAACGGATTTGGTGAGCAGCGACGGGTATACGTACAGCGGAAGCAGACAAGGACAGACGTCCATTCGGGTGCTTCCTAACGCTTCATATATCGTGAGCTACTCCTATGTACTTCCAGCATCAGAAACAGGCGAGGAACTTAAGCTAGCTTTATACGAAGCTCAAGGATCAGCATCACCTGAAGCCAAGACACCTGCTTCGGCTGGCGGACCTGATAAAGATGGCAAAGATGCATCAGCTTCGGATGCAGCAGCAGGAGCTTCGCTAAAAGGAGCGGTGTCATTCAAATCTCTTCTTACAGCCTACAAGGTGGATGTTCAGCCTCAGCCGGAAAGTAAGGACCTGTTTGCCTTGTACCCTTTAAACGTTAAAGTGAATTTATGGGATATATCGGCTATCTATAATTTGCAGCAAGGATACAACTACAGGTTGAAATTGATGCTTGATATTAAGCAGGAGAAGGATGTTCTTATCGACCGGACCTTCTCGCAGCTGCAGTTTGATATGTATGACAGCGGCGGGACTCTGATTTCATCCATCTCTCATCCTTTCTTTGGTCAGAATAAGCTTCAGAACGGCACTAATATTCTTAATTTTAGTCCTAACACCGAGGAATTAGGTTACCCGATCACAATTAAAGTGTATGAAGCTTTTGAGAACGATAAGGGCGAGACGGTTAAACGTCTACTCGGTTCTTTCAAGCAATAAGGTAAGGCACATATAACTGTAAAAAGCCTTTACCAGCCCCTTAAAACGGCTGGTAAAGGCTTTTATTGTTGAATGAAACCTGAGAAAAGGGTTACCCCTGGAAAGGGAACGAACGAATGACAGTCCACTCACCGTTCTCCTGGCGGCCTAATACATGCAGGGCGTCTACCGTAAACGAATAATCGACAGCCGTGTTTTTGAGGCTGGCCAGCACATCATGCAGTTCGTCTGCACCCATTTTCTGGCCGACCGTTAGATGCGGATGATAATTATAAGGTTTTCCTGAATCCTCCAAAGGTCCTGTGCACACTTCGTCATGAAGCGCGATAAGAGGCTGCGTTTCTTTAAAAGCCATATAAATTACATTGTTTACGGGGTAATAGGAAGAAAAACGGTTGAAATTGACTTGGAAAGGAGCTTGTTTCTCTGTTACATGCTGCAAATGAAGTGAGGCAGCTTGCAGTTGCTCTTCCGTCCAGTCTTCTTTTTCCCTAACGGTAATATGGGGCTGTATGGCCTTGTAATAAGGGTCAAAGCGTTTACGATAGCTGTTGGCATCCTGTTGAATTTCATTCGGCGGAAGAATTGCAATTCCGTACAGCATGTAGGTCCCTCCCTGGATATTAACGTATTGGATTGCGTAATACTTCTATTATACCGTGTTTTGGTATCTTCTCACAATTCAATCTGAATAAGTGCAATACAGCGCATGCCTATAACCTTTTGAGCAGCTTGTTCATATAGTAAACATAACGTGCTCATTAAGGGGAGAAGTCAGGTGGAATCCAAACGACAAGTTCACAGTCATGAAATAAAAAATGCCGTGATGCAGAAACTTGCTGAAAGAGGTGTGCAGCTGGAAGATATTGCAGAGATTGTGTTTGCGATGCAGGCCCCGTATCATCCTGATTTGGCTATGGAAGCTTGTCTGCAATCCATTCATGCGGTATTGGGTAAAAGAGAGCTCCAGCATGCCATCCTGGTTGGAATTGAACTGGACATAATGACGGAGAAGAAACAATTGTCGGAACCTTTGCAGTCTATTCTGGAAAACGATGAGAGTTTGTTTGGATGTGATGAAACGTTGGCCATCGGTTCTGTTTTCGGTTACGGTAGTATTGCCCTGACGACGTTCGGATATCTCGATAAAGAAAAGACAGGCATTATCCGCAGGCTGGATACGAAGACAGGTGGCGCTGTCCATACCTTTCTTGATGATATGGTTGCTGCCATCGCGGCCGCGGCATCGGGGAGGATTGCTCATAAAAGCAGGGACGAATCGGAGCGGGCAGGCGGCCTTGTAGAGGATGTTTGAATGAATCTGGAACCTGCAAGAAGAAATCCGTTAAAAAGTTGTATGTTCCATCGATAGCCCCAGGCTGTTTGGGTTATGCTATCCCTAGGCTAATAAACCGCTAACGGAGTGTGGAGCATGCGCTGGATCTATTGGGTGAAGCTGTACGACAGCAAATTCCAGGCAGGAGTTCTTGCCAGAAGGATGGAAGAAGACTGGTGGATTTACGGATATGAATGTCCGCGAGAAGTCGAGATTTTCAAATCCAGAAGAGGGCGGTTCGGCGTCAGATATTCCGTTCAATAACCAAAGAGAATCGGAGCGTAAATTTCAAAAAAAGATTGACTTTATAGCTGATCATGTTGTATATTTATTTTTGTCGCTATAATATAAAATTGACGCGGGGTGGAGCAGCCCGGTAGCTCGTCGGGCTCATAACCCGAAGGCCGCAGGTTCAAATCCTGCCCCCGCAACCAAATTTTTTTTGCCTGTTTTTAGCGATACAAATTAGCAAGGGCCCTTAGCTCAGTTGGTTAGAGCGGTCGGCTCATAACCGATTGGTCGGGGGTTCGAGTCCCTCAGGGCCCATTGTAAGCCGGAGTGGCGGAATTGGCAGACGCACAGGACTTAAAATCCTGCGGTAGGTGACTACCGTACCGGTTCGACCCCGGTCTTCGGCATCAGGGTGCAAGAAACCATAAAGACTTCTTTATCTTACCGTGCATGATGCACAGGGGATAAAGAAGTTTTTATTTTGTAACGAGATACAAGCAGCCGGATTCGTATAGCTCGATCGCCTCACAAACATTTCCATGTTAGACTATACCTAGATGTTGGGTAAAGAAGGTATAAAAAAGCCAAAGGAGGCGTATTTGATGTCGATCCCTTTTCGTATTGTATTAGACGAAAATAAAGCAATCCGCGGGGACTTTTATCCTGCGGCTTCAATTTCCAGAGGTGTACTCATTATCTCTCATGGATTTAAAGGATTCAAAGACTGGGGGATGTTCCCATATGCAGCGGAGCGGCTAGCCAAAGATGTCGATGTAATCACGTTTAATTTTACACATAATGGTGTAGGAGAAGATGGGGAGACGTTTACTGAACTCGAGAAATTCGCTAAGAATACCTACAGCTGCGAGTTGGATGATCTGTCCACTCTTATTTCCGTTCTTACGGACGAATTTGACTTTAAAAATAAGCTGCTGAGTTCAGATAAAAAGCAGCCGGTTATTTTTTATCCGAATCACAGCCGTGGCCTTAATCTGTTAAATACAGGACCTGATCATGCAGGTTCAGCCAATCCGTTATCTAATCTGCCGTTCTTTCTTTTAGGACACAGCCGTGGTGCAGGGGTAAGCCTTATTTACGCTCTTGATCATCCATCTGAAATCGCAGGCGTTATCAGTTGGAACGGAATTACCCAAGTCGATATTTTTGATGAAGCGACCAAGAAGAAGATGCGCAAAGAAGGACGCGCATATTTGACCAATACGAGAACAAATCAGGAGATGCCGCTTGATAAGGTAATTCTCGATGATATAGAAGCCCGACAAGCCGATTACAACATCGTGGAAAGAATGCGCGGGGCCCAGTTCCCAGTGGTGCTGATTCAAGGAGAGGAAGACTATGCCAATCTCCGTAAAGGGTCCAAGAAGCTTGTGGACAGTAATTCCGGTGTGAACTGGATACAAGTGCCCGGCGGCAACCATACCTTCGGGGCAGTTCACCCTTTTCAAGGCACGACAGATGCCCTCGAGAAGGCCATCGAACACACCTTGGAGTTTCTTCGCCAGAGGGTAGTTCCGACGGCATAAACGGGAATTGTGACCGTGTGAATAATGATCGTATCAGGCTGATTAGGGCCGCATAGATGAAAAACCCTTGATTCCTCAAGGGTTCTTTTGTGTAATCTGACTGTAATCGATACCACAGCCCGCACCCTGTTAATGCTGCATTGCCCGGTTCACGCGTTAAGTGGCTTTTTTAGATAATGCTTGGCGTCAGTCTGCGTTTTATGGATACGTTCCAAAGTTTTTCTGGTTAGTTATTATTCGTTTGAAGACACGGTCATTCTTTTATATTTAACCGCTTTACTAAACACATATCGAACAAGTGGTCCGACTATAAGGAGTTGGAGGGGAAAAGCAAAAATAAAATTTTTGAACACTAAAGAAAAGTAACTTGTCACTAAGGGTTCACCGCTCAACGTATTAGACAAGTAAGACATTCCCAATCCGTACAGCGACATAAAGAGAACCATTCCACTCACCATAAAAAATGCAAGGGATAGAATCCCATATCCTTTCTTAGATTTATCAAATGGCAAGGAGAAAGCAAGCTTCTTGGCCACAGGGCCGACAATAAACAATTCCAATAAAGAAGCCGTGATAAAGACAGCGATAAGTTGAATAAGTAGTTCTTTTAAAGAAATGGTGCCCATCATGCCCTGTGTAAGCAAATTATACAACGTCATGAATACAACCATTCCACAGCACATCATCAGTCCAAAATAGACCTCTTCTTTCTTAGTTGCTGGCAATTTACATCATCCTCTCTGATATCCTTTGTTATTATAAAGATAGTGGATGTCTTTACATAAGTGAACATTTTGTGAACATTCTGAATATGGGCATACACACAGAAAAAAAGCCGGCCCATCTGGACCGGCTAAACGGAAACATCACACAAGAACTAGAGAACATCTGGAGCATATTCGGATTGGGTATTTTTGTTATTTAGTATCTTTTGTACCCCAATGATCTTCAGATCATACAAAATGTGCAGAATGACCGGGAGCAGCAGGCTGCCTGTTATAAAGTATAACCATGCCATCACCGCTCCGAATACAAATGATGAAAAAATGCCGGCCAGCCCTTGAGAGAAGTGTATGAGTCCAAACACAAGGCTTACTGTAACCGCACTGGCAAGTGAAGATAATCCCCAGTGCTCCACTCCGTAGTTGTAAAGGAAGCCCCGATATAAAATCTCCTCTGTTATGCCTACCGTGATCGACACCCATACAAATAATTTGTGCTGCCGCTCTGTAGTAGGGAAGGTATGTCGCCTTTTCTCGTAACTTTTGGCCACTTCTTTCCGTAAGTCCCCATTGTACCTTAGCAAGATCAGAGGAACCACAGTGACGATGAGCAGGTAGGCAAGAGCTGCAGACAGTAAGGTGTGCCCCATCCAGCCCAGCTCCAAGGAATGTCTGACCCGGTAAACGGTGGGATCAATCAATAGAACAGGAAGTGCAGCTATCCAGTAAACCCCATGAAGTATTAGGTATGCCTGCTCTTTGGATGCCTGAGATGTCATACGTTTGAGACGCCGCTGTTCAAGGAATCCGCTTACAGGAATAACCAAGCTTATATAGACAGCAATAAGATGCCAAGCAACATCCATTTAAAGAATCCTTTCTTGATCTAAAATTAATACAATGTATTATAAATTCGAGTGGCTTTATATAATACAAAGTATTATAATGCAGATATCAAATAAATGGAACAAGGGTGGTGTCAATGAAGAACGAACGCCCTCGAATACCGCCACTATGCGGTACTAAGGAAGTGGCTGAATTACTGGGGATAACTCGTCAGAACGTACCAAACACAAGAAAAACAAAAGGGTTTCCAGATCCGATAACCCATATAGGCAAAAGGCCGTTTTGGCTTGAATCAGATATATTGGAATTCAGAGATAAAAGAAATCATCGTAAAAGTGAGGGTATCTTAAGATGAGTGTATACATGGGGAACTTATTGCTGCTAATTATCAAGATACTGGGTTTATCATCTTTTGTTATCATGACCTTCACAATATTCAAAATCCCCTTGCGGGAAAATCATAGAAGTATTGCTGCAATGGGAATGATTCTGGGTACAGTCGGTTACTACATCAAAAACATTTTAAATTCGCCTTTGTACTTTATTTTCTTGATAGCTGGTTTTACTGTACTGCTCATGGTAATCAGACGCTATCCAATCCTGTATTGCTTACTGATAAGTCTTATCGGATTTGGTGCTTCAACCATTGTGGATACCGTCATATCTTTTACAAATATGGGCTTGAACTTGGCGACAATTGAACAAATGAAATACGATTTTAACACCAACATCGCTTTAAATATTGCTTATACAGGTTGCTGTTTACTCCTAGCGACAGTCTTACATACATTCAAATTAGGATTTTCCTTTATCGTTCGAAGATTTTCAGGGACCAGAACCATTCTTAAGCCGCACAATTTTGTATGGGCCATGCTATTGATCGCAGGGGCTCTGCTCACACATATTTTTATTGTATCTAATAATGAAGAATACCACACGTATCTCCTGGTTGGTATCTTAATCGTATTTGCAGCTAGTATTCTCTACTCTTTCTTGCAGAATAAAAAGGTATTGAAAGACCGCTACCCTAAAACTGGGGGAATTGATTCTTGAGTATGACTGAAAAAATAATCGGATTTGTCGAAAGCAATGCTGACAATCCTGAATCTACGGCAATTTTAAAATACGGTTTACGTATTGCAATGGAAACAGCAGCGGTAGTGATTCCGGTAATCATTCTGAGTATAATAACCGGTCAATTTTTAGAAGGTCTGGTTTCGACAGCGGGGTTTTTAATTCTTCGCTATTTAAGCGGGGGGATGCATTTTAAAAAAGCTTCTACATGCAATATCATTTCGATCATTATTTTAATAATTTCCATTTCAATACCTGTACCATTTGACAATGTTGGTTGTATCATGACTGTAGTGGCAGCAATAATATTGTTCTTTACAACTCCCAGTAATACGAATCGGAGGCGTCTTGACCCCAAGTACGATCCCTTGCTTAAGGTAATCGCCGCAGGAATTGTAAGCATTAATTTTATCGCTGAGTCGTCTGTCCTATCACTAACTTTTTTTATCCAAGCTCTCACTACACTTCCGATCTTTTGGAAGCTACTCGATACATATCAAAATTAAATTAACGAGAGGAGGTTAAACGATATGAAAACATTCCTGGCGAATGCAGTTAACAAGGCTTTGAAGATGGTCGCGAGAAGAGCGACGGATACTGGCTGCACATTTATCTGCCACAATCCGGAAGCGCCTGATGAACTCTTTTCAAAGTAATCGTCGGTAAGTTCCTGTCAGAAAACGGGGGATTCTGTAACTACAAAGCAGACTTATTCTAAGGATGCGGCAAGACCGTGGAGATATCAAAATACGTCTATCCAACAAGAAAGGATCACTTTCCCGATAGGGAGGTGATCCTTTTCTTGTTGGCAGAGATTAACGTCCACTGGCAGAAACCTTGGTTGTGGCGCAGCTGTGGTTATTTCTCGATGGGTATTCAAAAATTTTCTTCAAACTTAAAAAATTTGAGGAATGACTTGTGCCGGGCTTTATTGGCTTGTTTTAAATCCTCCAGATTAACCGCGTGCATAATCCCTTTGTGCGACATGTGGCGTTTTACAAGTTCAAAGCAGGCTTGCTCTTGAGTTTCCAGATCTAGTTGTGCATTGAGCATAATCCGGTAAACTCCTGGCAATGTCTCCATGTAAGAGCCTGCTATGATGTCCATATCATCCGGGCAGCTGATCCGTATCCCTAGGTGCCTGGCTGCTCTATAGGGACAGTTAATCGATATCTCTTCAAATACGGCTTTAATGGACCGGTTAGACATAATTACACACTCCCCAGGTTATTGTTTTAAAACATCTGGTCATGATGATGATCTGGGAGCGTATCTGCGACAAGATGCTAAGACAATAGGTGTTAGTTAAATATAACACACGTTATTTAGAATTTCTTCCTTTTTTTTCTTCTTCTAGGTCATTTAAAAATGTATATCGCATATAACTCATAACATGTCTTAGTTTTTCCTCTGTTACACCCTTCGAACGAAACAAATTTTCCGTCTCAGAAATGAATCTCTTATACATCAGTTGTTCTTCTTCGGAAAGGCCGTCTACCGTATTTTCATCCCTAAGAGGTGATTCAGTTCTTCCTAGAAGATAATCGGTGGTTACGTTAAATAGGTCTGCAGCTTTAACCAATAATGGATATTTTGGGGTAGCGCCATTCTTGCCTGCTGTTTCATATTTTGAAATACTAACCCTTGAAACACCTAACATTTCAGCTAAATCATCTTGTGTCCAGCCGCGTTTTTCGCGCATCTGGACAAAGCGTTCTGCAAATGAAGACACTAGGACTCAACTCCTAAATTGAAATGTAACGTTAATGTTGGTTAGTTAACCAAAAGTAAAAAGCTGGGATTCACTCATCCCGAACGAGAAAAGTGAATGTAAAAATGAGTATATAGTCCTTGCTGATAATTTAATTATATGACGTAACTTATGGTTACGCAATCACGGGTTAATATATCGAAAATACAATGCAGCATCCACAATGTTGGTATTGCCTGAACAGGGGAAAATGGAAATTGTGACAAGGGTGGAGAAGTAGGAAACTAAGATAAAGACAAATTAAAGACGAATTAAAGATGTTTCATGGCTGGTAAAAGTTGTTAATAACCATTTGTAACATAAAAATTACAATATATGGAGGTGTATTATGATTAAGAAGAAACTTATGTCCGTTGCTCTGACCAGTATTTTTTCGCTAGCTTTAGCTTCATCGGCTTTTGCTGCAAACGACGGGATTGTAGCTATCGCAGCTCCTAATCAAATTACAGCAGCGTATGGTCTTACGGGCCAAGGGATTACGGGTAAATTTACGCTTGCGACCACTTCTTCAACAGGCTATGCCTATGCAACGGTAACAGGATGCGGGGATCGTTTTACTTCACCTAATGTTTCGGGTGCCAGCGGGCAGTATACAACTTCAATTTTTCTGAAATCAGGCTGCTCTTACCAGGTTAATCTTTACAATTATTCGGGCGGCACCGCAAAAGCTTACTTAAACAATTGGTATAATTAGTTCCTTATATGTTTTGAAGGTCACTCAATCGAGTGGCCTTTTTAATTAGATCAGGATACTGACATCAACTATGAGGAGGCGAGGAAATTCGCTACGTTTATGGAGGACAAGGTTACGGGGGACTCCAAGTGGATGAACTTCTTCAAACATACGAAAGGTGTACACTACAGGGAACATATAGCGCATGAAATAAAATATTTTAACTTCGCAGGGAGTAAAGCCACTGCATTTGCTTTGTATCAGACACCCTATAAGTACCAAATTCGTATCAAAGACTATTTTAGGATGATTCTGGCATAAAATTTATCACTCTATAAACAGCGAAAAACCCTTGATTTCTCAAGGGTTTTTCTTGGATGACCTGAGCCGGGCTCGAACCGACGACCCCCACCCTGTCAAGATGGTGCTCTCCCAGCTGAGCTATCAGGTCATGTATGTAAATTCAGTTGTTTCTAGCGACAAGTAGTATCATACCAAGGAATACATCAACTGTCAATGCTATTTTTATTTAAATAGTTGCATTTAAAAACTCCCCGGAAAGGGGAGCATGGTTGTCGGTAAAACCTGTATGTGGGTCGATCCAATCGTTAATGGTGTGGGCCTTATTTATCTTTTTTGGGTAGATCCTCATCATCGGCAAGTTTGTCCATGATTTTGCCCACCACTCCGCTAATTGGATCAGTCGCTGCTTTGTCTTCGCGTTCAGGAGGGGTATTAATGCCACCGGCCGTATTTGAAATCTCATTATAATAGTCTTTATTGTTCTTGTCATTGGATTGCGCCATGATCATTCATTCTCCTTTCTTTTATCCGCTATAAGTATCTTGCACAAGAAGTTAAAATTTATCATTATCAGATAAATTAACCGGACTAGCTGCAATTCAAACAAGGGCATACGATTTATCTAAATTTTCTGACAATTGTATTGTAATATTTTCACCCTTGTTTTATAATGAAATCAGAAGATAAATGAAGGGAAAGGGTGATATTTCATGACAGCACTGCTTTTCATAGGAGGATTCATCATTATTGGCTTTAAATTCGCAAATATGGTCTCTAAACCGAATTATAATCACCGCAGCAAACGTAAGTCAGGCTATTCGAGCCATACGGATTCAAGCGGGTATTATGGGGGCGACGGCGGTTCAGATTGCAGCAGCAGCTCGGGCGGCAGTGATTGTTCAGGCGGGGGAGATGGCGGTGGAGGCGGCGGAGGCGACTAAGTCGCACCAGGCGCTTTTTTTTATGTCTGAAAAAGTTTGTTAGCTGCTCGCCGCATAAAAATAGGGTTGCCTCTCCTTTATTTATGTCACACAATAGGAGAGAATCTAATCAATTATACATAGCGGGAGGAATCCGAATGCCGGTCAAAAAAATTGAACATGTCGGAATCATGGTAAGCAGCATTGAAAAATCCGTTTCCTTCTATGAAAGGATCGTCGGCCTGAAGCTGAAGGGGGCTGAATCGAATGGTTCTTTGAAGCTCGCTTTTCTTGGTTTCGATGTGCAGGGCGAGACGGAGGTAGAACTTATTGAAGGCTACGGGGGTCCTGTTACGGAAGAAGGCCGAGTCCATCATATTGCATTTACGGTGGACAGTATTGAAGAAGAATTTAAGCGAATCCGCCAGACGGACATCAAGCTGATTGATTCTGAAATAACGACTCTGCCTAATGGTTCCCGGTATTTCTTTTTTCATGGACCGGATGGAGAATGGATTGAATTTTTCGAAAGCACACGTACGTAACATAGCGTACTGTTCTGCCGGGAAATAAAGCTTCTGATGGAGTTGACACGAATTTTAATTCGGGTTATTCTACTAAGAAGTTAATAGAAGTGACGGAGACGAGGAGATTTCATACGAAGCGCTTGACCCCTGGGGGTCCGGCTGGTTTGTCATGGGTCTCTTTTTTTCGTGCATATGGTTCTGGAACAATAAGAAAATGCTTGGCTTCTGAACCATAACTGCTATAAACGAACACGCGTACATTTCAGCAGGTGATAGTGTTTTTAGAGGGGGCTCTTAAAGATGACATCTTACATATTATCCATTGATCAGGGGACGACCAGCTCGCGCGCGATTTTATTTGACCGTGGGGGTCACATTGTACATACGGCACAGCAGGAGTTTGCTCAATATTTTCCGCAGCCCGGCTGGGTGGAACATAATGCCAATGAAATCTGGGCCTCGGTTCTCGCAGTTGTTGCAACTTGTCTTATAGAGTCAGGAGTTAAACCGGAACAGGTAGCCGGCATCGGCATTACAAACCAGCGTGAAACAGCCGTCGTGTGGGACAAAGCTACGGGGGAGCCTGTATACAACGCCATCGTGTGGCAATCCCGCCAAACACAGTCGATATGCGACGACTTGAAGAACCAGGGGTTGCAGGATAAATTCCGCGAGAAGACGGGACTATTAATCGACGCCTATTTCTCAGGAACTAAGGTGAAATGGATTTTGGATCATGTGGAGGGTGCAAGAGAACGCGCGGAGAAGGGCGAACTTCTATTCGGAACAATCGACACATGGCTGATCTGGCGCCTGACGGTCGGCAGTACTCATGTTACGGATTACTCGAATGCATCCCGGACGTTAATGTACAATATTCATGAGCTGAAGTGGGACGAAGAACTGCTGGAGATCTTGAATGTGCCGGCCAGTATGCTGCCGGAGGTGAAATCATCATCAGAAGTGTATGCTTATACGAGCGAATCGCACTTCTTTGGCCAGCAGGTGCCGATTGCCGGTGTGGCTGGCGATCAGCAGGCCGCTTTGTTCGGTCAGGCCTGCTTCGAGAAGGGAATGGCCAAGAACACTTATGGAACCGGCTGCTTCATGCTGATGAACACGGGGGATCAGGCGGTGGCGTCCAGTCACGGTCTTCTCACTACGATTGCCTGGGGAATCGGCGGCAAAGTCGAATATGCGCTTGAGGGCAGCATATTCGTCGCTGGTTCTGCGATTCAATGGCTCCGAGACGGGCTGCGCATGATTAAGTCCGCGAAGGACAGCGAATCTTACGCTTCCCGCGTGGACTCAACGGAAGGCGTATACATCGTACCTGCCTTTGTCGGACTTGGAACGCCGTACTGGGACAGTGACGTTAAAGGTGCGGTCTTCGGACTAACACGGGGGACGAGCAAAGAGCACTTCATCCGCGCCACTCTGGAGTCTCTGGCTTATCAGGCTAAGGATGTGCTTGCTGCGATGGAAGCGGATGCGGGTACAGAGCTGAAGAAGCTCCGGGTAGACGGGGGAGCCGTCTCTAATGAGTTCCTCCTCCAGTTCCAGAGCGATATGCTGGGAGTACCCGTGGAACGCCCGCTCATTAATGAGACCACGGCCCTCGGCGCCGCTTATTTGGCAGGTCTTGCAGTCGGCTATTGGAAAGACTGCGATGAAATCGCCGCACAGTGGGCAAGCGGCAAGGCTTTCGAGCCGGCAATGGCACCGGAGCGCAGCAGCGAGCTGTATGAGGGCTGGAAGAAAGCTGTGCGTGCAGCGATGGCTTTCAAGTAAGAGGGCGGCTTGTCTAACCTGAGGCTTTTAAATTATATAAAAAGAAGCTCCTTGTTGTCCCAAGCTGGGGATTACTACAGGGAGCTTCTTTTATATTTTTTTATAGGACAGTGCTTATTCGACAACATTTCCAATGGTTCTAATGGATACTTAAGCATGAGAATCCAGTTCAAACCGGCTGATTCTAAGGTAAAGGTTTGGTTTCAGGAGGATATCGGGTAAGAAAAAAAGGATACCGGGGCGTTTAGTCCGCGTCTTGTTGGCATATCCTACTATTATCGGATCAGGAGGTTTCAATATGCGAAAACCTATTCAAACCCTGCTGCTTTCCGCGGTTGCACTTACGGCACTGGCCGGCTGCGGTAACAGCAACAACGAATCGACCGGTTCTCTTACTTCACCGTCACCGGCAGCACTGCCGACAGCTTCGGCTGCGCCATCGCCATCACCATCCGCCTCTCCTTCAGCTTCACCGGGTTCATCCGTGGTCGAAGTAGGGCTTAAGAATGCAGAAGGAACCGCTATCGGAACGGCGCGCTTCTCCAAAGAAAATAGCGGAGTAAGGGTAGAGGTCCAGGCAACGAAATTAACGCCGGGGGAGCATGGGATTCATATCCATGAATCGGGAGCTTGCGAAGGGCCGGATTTCAAATCCGCGGGTTCTCATCTTAATCCGGAATCCCGAATGCACGGGACGGAGAATCCTCAAGGACCCCATCTGGGAGATCTTCCGAATCTGAAAGCGGAGGCAAACGGTGAAGCAAAATTGAATGTGCTTGTGGAAGGCTTCACGCTGGAGAAAGACAAGCCGGGTTCGCTGTTTAAGCAGGGAGGAACATCGCTGGTCATCCATGAGAAGAAGGATGATATGAAGTCTGATCCGGCTGGAAACTCGGGTAATCGTATCGCATGCGGCACGATTTCGAGCGGCAAATAGGCCATAATTGGCTAGCTGATGGAGGCAGGCAAGCATGATCAAGACACAAGAACTCAAACAACAAATGGATGATTTATCCAGACAAAACGACATGCTGCTGGTAGAAGTGGAGCAGTTAAAGAAAATGATCCAAAATAATGAACAGCAAGGCAATAACGGGCAGGGAGCCGCGAATAGCCCGGATCGTGGGGACAGTCAGTCTTCCTCGAACTCGTCAGGCTCCGGCGGGGCCGATCGTTCTGGCGGCGGCTCGCAGGATGCCGGGAATGGCGGATCTGATGCAGGCGATCAGGAGCAGGGGAATGACAACCAGGCTCAGAGCTCACCAGGGCAGACGACCCGGCGCAGTTCATCGAACAGACAAAGACAATCCGCCCCGAATGAGAGTTCTTCTTCCGGAAGCGATCAGGGTTCTGCTCAAGATCAATCGGCAGGTCAGAACCAAGGACAGCAGCAGCGCGCGGATCAAGGGCAGAATCAGCAGAACAACAGTCAAGGCTCCGGTTCCGGTGTATCCGCGATGGCAGACGATCTGAATGTTATTAAAAACATGGTTGAGGAACTGGAGAGAAAAACAACGAGGCTGGTTTCGGATCAGACTAACGGATCGCTGACGGAGAAGGATGTCGTTAATTTGATTTTGTATATGATGAACGGAATGATTGACTGGACCACCGATTTTGTCAGACAAAATAAGACATCCTCTTGAACTATTCGACAGGTATGAAGCCGTGAGAGCGGCTTTTTTTCTTGGAAAAAAAGAGGAAAACTCATTAATCCATTCTTTAGTGAATTCGACAAGATACACTTATTTACAGTTCCCGGAAGTCCATATAAAGTAATGATAGTGTTGTTTACTCGCTGGGGCTTGACCTGCCTGAACCGGACTATTGAGAGGATGAGCTGGGAGTATGAGAAATTTGGATATTCGAATCATAAGCACACAGCTTGGATTACGCTCCGAATCGTTGGAGGCTTGGCTGGCAAAAGAACAGCAGACGAAATCGGAGCAGAATTACAAACCGGAAATGAGAAATCAGTGTCACAAATACGCTCCGTACGAGAACAAACCATCGGATGAAATGTCTATTATTTCTTTATAGTTAAGTCTTATTCAGACGATTTGTACAGCATAGTGCGGATCGTCGCCCGTCTTCGGGTCCTCCCCTTACATATCTTCCGCTTCCTGCCTCCTGCATTCCTTGGTAACTTCCCGCCACGGTTACGGTCCCTATAGAAAAAAGCCTCTCAGAGAGAGGCGCCGGATAGTCGTCCGTTCACAAACTAAACGGGTGCTTGAAACATTTGTTTGGCACAATATTCGATAATATCACTCCGTCTTACAATTCCGATAAAATTACCGGAGTCGTCCACGATCGGTACAAAGTTCTGCACCTTGGAGAGATCGATCAGATCTTCCATGTTGGCATGAATATGAACCGGTTTATTTTTCATGCGAAGCGGTATTTCTTTCAGAGTATGCCGGTGCGCATTATCGAATGTAACGCCCGGTGTATTTTTGAAATACCAGAGCAGGTCTCCTTCAGTTATCGTCCCCATATATTTTCCATCCTCCGTGAGGATAGGAACTGCTGTATACCGGTGATATTCCATACGCTCTAGCGTCTGGCGGAGTGTAGCATCAATCGTCGTTGTAATGACTTCCTGTTTGGGAAGCAGGAAAAAAGCAATGTTCATGAATCAGGCTCCTTTACGGGCTAATAAACGTGATCAATGATGACCCTCATCAATTATTATACTATATCGCCGGCATAGAAACGATAGGTGCCAACCCGGATGATCGCCTGGACAAGGCGGCCTCCAATAAGCTATAGTATCACGTAACATTCAGAAAAGGAGATACAGCAATGGAATTCATCCGTGTAACTAATCAGGAGCAGTTAAAGGAATGTCTGGACATCCGCAAGGAAGTATTCGTGGTCGAGCAGCAGGTTCCGGTTGATTTGGAGATTGACGAAATAGATGCTTCCCCGGCAAGCGGGTATCACGTCCTGATCCGGGAGGATAATCAAGGGGCAGCGGCGGCACGTTGGAAAGATTACGGGGAAGGCCGGGCCAAGCTGCAGCGTATTGCGGTGCGCAAACTCTTTAGAGGGACGGGCCTGGGTTCAAAGCTGGTATCAGGCATGGAGCTCCACGCCAAAGAGCTCGGCTTTAAGGAAGCGGTTCTCGATGCACAATGCCAAGCCGAGTCTTTCTATGCGAAGTTGGGGTACAAGACGATTTCGGAGAAACCGTTCGATGATGCGGGAATACCTCATGTACGAATGATCAAGTCGCTGTAGCTCTCTAAACCGCGTCTTTCTGGCGTGAAGAATAGGCTGGATTGGATTCTTCCTTGCTCGCCATCGGAAATGTCATAATGAAGCGGGTTCCTTTATTCAATGTGCTTTCGATCTCAATCGTCCCATCGTGATCCTGGACGATTTTGTGACAGATGGAGAGGCCCAGGCCCGTTCCACTATCCTTCGTCGTATAGAAAGGGTTAAAAATCTGATCAAGCTGCTCCGGTGGAATTCCGGAGCCTTGGTCCTCTATCTCAAGGACAACATGGTAATCACGCGGATAAAGGCGGATGATTACTTTTTTATTATCCTCCATGGATTCATAGGCGTTCTTGATCAAATTAATGAGCAGCTGTATCATTTTATCCTGATCCATCCAGATATTCATCGGTTCTTGGGGAGGCACGTACACCACTTCATGACCGAACCGGCTCATTTCAGACAACGTCAGTGAAATTACCCGCTGAATGCACACCTGGAAAGATTGTACGCGAAAATGGACGGCATGAGGCTTGGAGAATTGCAGGAACTCTGCCGTGAGCTCGCTCATCCGGCTGATTTCATCCATAATTAGCGGATACCAGTTCTCGATGTTGTAGCCGTTTGATTTTGAAATTTGCAAAAAGCCTTTAATCGTCGTAAGCGGGTTGCGAATTTCATGCGCCATACCCGAAGCAAGCTCTCCCACGATCCGTAGTTTCTCAGAACGCAGCATATGTTCCTCGCGTTTGAGCCACATCTCTCTTTTCATCTGGAATAAATTGTTCTCTGCAAGCAGTATGAGGTCATCTTTAGTTCCACCCTTGTCGGTCAGAACGGCGCTTCCGTATGTAATTTGTATGCCTGTTAATTTGGGGAGTTCGGAGCCGAGCTGCTGTTCGATATACTGAAGCATCTGCTCCCGTCCTGTGTACGTTAACGCGACAGCGAATTCATCTCCGCCATAGCGCGAAATGAAGAAAGCTTCCGAGAACTTGATTTGCAGAAGTTCGGCTACCTGCTTCAGAACTAAATTCCCGGCTTGAAATCCTTGTGATTTATTCATGGCCTTCAGATCGGTACAATCAATCAGGATGAACATAACGTGCGATTCCTTGTGAAGCAGGTCCTTTAACTGCCTGTGACAGGATTCATAATTCGGAAGGCCGGTCAATGCATCATGTGTACTTAATTTTTTTCGCTCTCCCGCCAGCTTTTCTGCTTGTTTAATCAAGCTGATCAGCGTGACGGAAATAAGAATGAACACGGCGAAATTCGTGACGTAGAGAACAAGTCCCCATAATGTCGAAAATGTCGTGAATGAATGGACGACAGCTTTAGAAATGACCGGAAACAAGATCATATTAAGCCCGACTAGAGTCCAGATGGTTGATTTTGATTTATTGTCATGTAAATCAGCGGTCAGGATCAGAATATACAGGGAAAAGCACCAGTCCGTCTGGGAGATCCAGTGAAACGTAATAAGCAGAGCGAGTTTAGATAATGATACATACAGAGAAGGTTCTTTTGTAAAATGAGCAAGTATGAGAAGGATACATAACCCGATCAGCAGTACATTATGCAGTGCCAGGCCGAAAGAAAGAGACAGAACCGTAATAACGGAAGCATAAGAGGCCACGAACCATTTGTACATATAGAAATCCACCTCTTGGAGGTCTTGTAAGCATCTCATTAGGGGTTGGTCTGGTTAGCAGGGGATGCAGCATAGGACCTGTTAGTTTCAAAGAACTAGGTCGAACGACTTATAAAAAATGTCTCAATAAGTAAAACCAGGTGCATTCACCTGGTTCCGTTCTCTATAAAGTATAGATTTGGTGCTGCTTGATAAAAGTCATTTTTCCGGATTTGCCCGAATACAAAGGCATACTATCCCCGTAATGCATCAAATAAATCCGGGATTGCACCGATTCGGGCAGGGTCAGCAGCTCTTCGAGCGAAGCATGCACGACACCCGGGCTCTCAAGCTGGCAGTCATGGAAAATCCGTTTGCATTTGCGTTTCTGGATGACTTCCCCGATGAGCAGCTCCGGGCAAAAACGAATATCGGCGCTATAAAAAATTTGATCGTTTACAAAAAGAGAAAAGCTCTTCTTACCCGTAATATGCGGAGTTTCCATAATTTCGATCTGGAGCCCTTCATGGATAGACACAGGATGCCCTTCATGTAAAAGTTCGACCTCGAAGTAATCCGTTAAGCCGGACAATTCCTCTCCCGCATTCTCCATGCCGCCTTTGAGTGTATGTTCCCAAATGGTCTCTTCCAGCGCAGCGGGAAGATAGAGCTTTAATTTACGTCCGTGTTTGTACCGCATTTGAAAAGCAAGTTCCTCAAGCCCGCCGACATGGTCGGAATGAAGATGGGTAATCAGTACGCCCCCGAGTTCATTCACTTGAATGTTCAACTCATGGAGCGCGCGGGGAGCTGTATTGCCCGCATCCACCAGAAGCGTAAATCCGTTGCAGGTCCAGAGTGCATTGTTGTTATAGAATTTCTTGGCAAAAGCACTGCCGGTTCCGATCATTTGCAGCTGTAAGCTCACAAAACGGCCCCCGTTCTCTAGAGATACGTTCTTTCACAACTCTAGCACGGAAAAAGTTGGATTTCAACCGCTTTCATTCTGTAAAAGTTTTGTAGGATTCGACTTCTGTACGGAGGGCGGCAGTGATATAATGGAAGGTGAAGAGGCATTAGGTAAGGAAAGTAGGGGGTTAAGATGGCATTATCTCTGGGGTCAAATTTACAAGCGATTTCACTGTTCGGTACGCTGGGTATGGCACTTCTTGTTCTCGCTATCCGGATGAAGGCATCCAAGCGGCCTGTGAATGCGATGAAGATATTAATGCCGCCCATTGGGATGAGCACAGGCTTTCTTATGTTTGTGGCTCCGATGACACGCATACCGGTGACGTGGGGATTGCTTGCTTTTGCGGTAGGGGCAGTCGTGTTTGCCTACCCTCTGATCCGAAGTTCAGGCTTTACGAAGCAGGGTGATCATGTGTATCTTCACCGTTCCAAAGCTTTTCTGTTTATATTGATCATCCTGCTCGCCATTCGGATGCTGCTCCACGGTTACGTGGAGGAATTTATCAGTGTCTATCAAACCGCTTCCGTGTTCTTCATTCTCGCATTTGGCATGCTCCTTCCGTGGAGGGTTGCCATGTATGTGCAGTACCGTAAATTAATGAATTCATAGAAGACTGGTAACCTGCCGCCGTTAGTTCAGGGCTTTTGCCCTAATTAACAGGCGGCCCGTTTTTTCATGCACTCTACAATCAGGCCATCTAATTGCTGGCTGATTTCCACTACTTTGGGATGATTCATATTATATTTATGTTTAGCGGCCATAAACGACAATACACCTTTTAATTGCTCGATCTCCAGATCTAATGTGAATGGGATGGACATAATACGTAAAACCTCCTCCTATAGTAGAATGGATGATTGGCATAAAGGAATGGACGACAGGAAACCGTTTATTTGCAAGTGAAGCTTAGCTAAACGAGTCGGAGAGGAACAGAAGATATGTCTTGGGTTTTGTGGAGTGTAGCGGCGCTCATCTCCTTTGTAATAGTAGGTTCTATCGGGATTTCCGCCTATGTGGGGTGGCAGCTTACACATCCGAGGAGACAGCCTGTAGATGATTCACCTCAAACCTATGGGCTGACTTATGAGGATGTAGAATTCGTAAGCCGGAAAGATTCAATGAAGCTGAGCGGCTGGCTGATTTCGCCCGAGGAGAATGGCGGTGATCAAGCGGTTATGACGATTATCTTCGCGCACGGGTATGCCGGAAACCGTCTGGAGCGCGGTCTGCCTGCTCTTGCACTTGCAAACACGCTTGTCCGTTCAGGATACCGGGTACTTCTGTTTGATTTCCGGAATTCAGGGAGATCTTCGGGGACCCTGACTTCGGTCGGTTATTATGAGAAACAGGATCTCCTGGGAGCGATCGATTGGATGTCGGATAAATTTCCGGCGGAACCAATAGGTTTAATCGGATTTTCTATGGGAGCGACTACATCTTTGCTTGCAGCGGCTGAGCACCAGAATGTGGCAGCCGTAATTGCGGATAGTCCTTTTCACCATTTGAAAAAATATCTGAAGACGAATTTACCGGTGTGGTCCGGACTTCCCAACTTTCCGTTTACCCCTCTTATTCTGAGCCTGTTTCCTCCGCTGCTTAAGATTGATCCGGAAGGAGTGGATGCTACGTCTGCAGTAGAGGCGATCTACCCGCGGCCCGTCCTCTTTATTCACAGCAGGGATGACGCGGCCATACCGCAGAACTCGTCCGAACAGTTGTGGGAGCGGCATCAGGATCGGTTTGAATTCTGGCCTACTGTCGGAGCGCCTCATGTTGGTTCCTATCAGATGCAGCCCGAGGAATATGCTGGACGTATCCTGGCTTTTTTCGGTTCCGTTCACACGATGGACAAAACTTTGGAACCTGCCGCGCGTTTATTCCTGTAATTCCCATTAACCGCAATTCATTCCTGTGAATCGGTCTTTTGGAAAAAAAATTATTTTTACCGGAAATGCAGAAATTCAGCTTAGAAGCCTCGTGACAGAAGGGGTTTGACCTGCCTGATATTCCATGTTACGATACGTTCGAGATAGGCTTTATAAGCACTAAATTAAATTGAAAATTGAAAAACGAAATGAGGTTCTACGATGAGCGATCACAAACACGAACATGGCGAGGATTGCGGATGCGGGCATGACCACGATCATGAGCATGAAGAGAGTGTGTTTATAGTAACGGACGAAGAAGGTAAAGAGCATGAGATGGTCATGGTTTACACATTCGAATCCAAGGAACAGCTTTATGCGGTTCTTCTCGACAAGAATGACCCTGAAGCGGATGGCGTTATTTTCCGTGTAGAGGAAGAAAACGATGATGCTTACCTGGTAAACATTGAGGATGAAGAAGAATGGGAACGCGTCGTAACTGTCTATAACAAAATTATTGAAGAAGAAGACCGCGAATAGTTTGCGGCAGAACATGCATGAGTTCGTGAAGCATTGCTGCACGTACAATAAAAAATCCCTTTTCCTGCCTGACAGGAAGAGGGATTTCTGCGTTGATGCTTGGATGTTATTTGCGAGGGTTAAAGAACATGGTGCGACCGTTAAATAGTTCCAGTTCGGCCTTCCATTGGCGGGCCAAATACTTGCATAGTTCATTGCCTTTGGATTTGTCGCCATGTGATGACGTGTCCGGAAGAACAACTTGAACAAAATGCTGTTCTTTGTCTTCCTCTATCCGGGAACCGACACCCAGAACGATATTCCGGTAGCGGGAAGAGGTTCCTTTTAAATAGAACCATTTGCCTTCCGCCTCAGGCGGGGTTTCCACAGTATAAGGAAAACCGGCAGCATCGTATTCCCATCCGAGCTGCTCACCTGTCCGGGCCAGCTGCAGTTTGTACTGGGAGAGCTGCTCCTTCAGTTCTTCTAACGTGAGGGAAGATAAGGTGGAACCTGTGACAAAACGGATAAATGCGCTCTGACTCATAAACAACGGCACCTCCTGACAGCAATCCCCCACATCATAGCATTAGCGGTCATTTTTTACAATTGGGCGTTCATTAGAAAATCGCTTGGGTTTCAACGATGACTTTGACGAACTGGCAGCTGCGATCCTCAGGACCCTTCACTGGAAGACCCACTTCAACGTGCTCGATGATATAATCGATATTTTCCTGTGAAATGACTTCACCCGGCAGCAGAATTGGAATACCCGGCGGATAGACATAAATAAATTCAGCAATAATTCTTCCCGCTGATTCCTTAAAGGGAACAATTTCCGTATCTCCGTAGAAAGCATCACGCGGAATGAGGGAGAGTTGGGGAATCTCCGGGATAATGACGATTAATTCGTCTTGTGAATCCTCCGTATAATACTCAGCGGCTAATTCCCTTAAGGCTTGAAGAAGGATTTCGATATTGTCTCTTGTGTCTCCGGGAGTGAACAGGCACAGGATGTTGTACATATCACTAAGCTCAACTTCAATATTGTAATGATCCCGAAGCCAGTTCTCTACATCGTAACCCGTGATGCCGAGATGCCGGATATGAACGGTCACCTTCGTCGGATCGTAGGCATAGGTGGCTTCCGTTCCAAGAATTTCATCTCCGAATGAATACAGTCCGGGGATTTTATTAATCTCCAGGCGAGCGTATTCCGCCAGAGCAATCGTATTCTCCGCAAGCTGATGACCGTTCAGCGCGAGATGACGGCGAGCGGTATCCAGGGAAGCCAGGAGTATATAAGAAGTGGACGTGGTTGTCATCATGCTCATAATCGTCTGGATACGCTTAGGATTGACGCGGCTGCCTTGAATGTTCAGAACGGAACTTTGCGTCAAGGAACCGCCCAGTTTGTGTACGCTTGTAGCGGCCATATCTGCACCGGCTTCCATAGCGGACATGGGCAGCTTATCATGGAAATGAATAAGCACCCCGTGGGCTTCATCGACGAGCACCGGAATGTCATAACTGTGAACCAGCTCGACGATTTCTGAAAGATGGGTGCAAACGCCGTAGTAGGTCGGATTTATGACCAGAACACCTTTGGCATCCGGATGCTTTTCCAGCGCCCTCTGCACAGATTTGGTTGTGATCCCGTGGTCGATACCGAGATTGGCATCTCGTGCGGGAGAGATAAAGACCGGTTTGATACCGGCAAAAATAATGGCGGCCATAACAGATTTATGTACATTCCGGGGAATGATGAGCTTATCGCCTTCACTCGCAACGGACATGATCATGGTCATGATGGCCCCGCTTGTGCCCTGAACGGAAAAATACGTATAATCGGCCCCGAATGCGTCAGCGGCAAGTTTTTGAGCTTCTTCTATAACGCCCGTAGGCTGATGAAGGTCATCCAGGGGAGCAATGTTGATCAAGTCGATGGATAGTGCGTTATCGCCGAGAAATTCCCGGTATTCAGGATCCATCCCGACTCCTTTTTTGTGACCTGGAATATGGAATTGGATCGGATTTTTCTCCGCATGCGAGCGCAGTGCCGAGAATAGGGGCGTGCGATGGTGTTCCATCCGGCAACCCTTCCCTTCTGAGTGGAATTTCTGGACATCGTAAATACGAATCCGAGAATAAACAAACAAATTAGAGTATAACAAATACGGACAAGCATGCAAGTATATTTTATAAAATAGTTTGCCCTGCCGTTGGAGAAACTAACAAAAAGCAGGGAATATAAGGAGAAGGGGAGACCTGATGAATCTTGCGATATGGAAAAAAAGAGCGGGAGTGACTTCTCCTTTCGTCTTTCAATTGCTGGTTATTATGTTTCTCGTTGAATTTGTCAAAGGCGCCCTGCTGCTTACCATCTTGCCCGTCTACATGTCAACCGTACTGGGCGCAACGGCCTATGTGGTGGGCTGGTCCCTTGCCGCTCAATATATTGGAGATAACGTCTTCCGGACACCTGTCGGATGGCTGATTGATAAGGCGGGCTACCGCATTTCTATGCTGCTCGGAATCTTGCTCACAGGAAGCGCTGTCGTCATCATGGCGACGTTTACAGCCCACGGCTGGATGGTTGCGGCCTGTGCTCTGCTCGGCGTCGGTACGGCGCCCCTATGGCCCGCTGTAATTGCGGGCACCACAGAAGTAGCCGGGGATAAGGCGAAAGGTACGGTCATGAGCATCGTATATATGGCCTGGTTATCCGGTACCGGACTAGGCCCTATTGTTATTAATTTTTTCATTCAGGGAGCGAATTACGGTCCCGCCTATCGGGTGCTGCTGACCAGCATGGGCATTGTGCTACTGGTATCGGTATTTCTTCCTAAAAAACCGCAGACCGGAAATCCAGCAGATGCTTTACAGACGGATAAACATGATCAGACAGTAAAGAATAAGCCGTTTCAGACGGGTGCAATGACCATGGAGGCCGGAGCCGATCCGCTAGGCGTTCTTCCGGAACGTACCCGCCCAGAAAGTCAGACGATCTTAAAGCGCGCCATTCAATATTTCCGGGAAGTGCGGTCCTCACTGCGGGACATGAAGGTGAGCCGCTTTCTTTATCCGGCGATGTTCTTACAGACTTTTGCGCTTGGAATCCTGACCCCCATCCTGACTCTTTTCGCCCGCGAGGTCTTGCATTTATCTCCGGCCAAATACAGTATGCTGCTTCTTATTGGCGGAGGGGCTGCGGTTCTGCTG
This sequence comes from Paenibacillus lutrae, assembly GCF_009757775.1. GTDB lineage: Bacteria > Bacillota > Bacilli > Paenibacillales > NBRC-103111 > Paenibacillus_F > Paenibacillus_F lutrae. The sequence continues at coordinate 239,467 of NZ_RHLK01000003.1, read as the reverse complement.
CTCGTTCCCGTCGGCAAGCTGGTCGATCGCTTCGGCGTCAAACTGCTGCTGACACCCGGGTTGATATGCAGCGCTGCCGCGTTGCTCTCCTTAGGTTTTATCCGCCAGTATGCCTTCGTATATGTGCTCGTGATCTTGCTGGGGATCGGCTATGCACTCATTATCCCTTCATGGAATGCCTTGATTGCATCGGCGGTTCCGAAAGAAAAGCGGGGGGCAATCTGGGGTTTTTTTCTTACGATTGAAGGGATGGGCATGATTATAGGCCCGATTGTATCCGGCAAGCTGTGGGACACGTTCGGTCCTGCTGTACCTTTTACGGTAAGCGGCTCGGTCCTGCTGGTCCTGCTCATCCTGCAGTGGCGCATTTTGGCTAAAAGTCAATCCTGACTAAAGAAGAAGCGAACGTCTATCGGCCCGGCAGCCCGCGGACGTTCTTTTTATTGGATAGTTTTTTTAAAAGTTATGTAACAAGGCACGAATACCAAACTTAGGCTATCTGCATATTCTTATTAAGCTAACGGGTAGGGTAGATGAGCAAATAATTGCAATAACTGCAACATAGCAATCCAAAAGAAACTATTATATTCATCCTATGTTATCATAAGCATCAAAAATAAATTATTGCAGTTAGAAAGGAGTAAGGCATGGCCAATATCGAGCACTTGCAAACCATACATGTTCCAGCGTCGAAGGTGTATGAAACTTTAACCACCGCTGAAGGACTGTCGGAAATATGGACCAATGAACTTATTATTAATAATCAGATTGGTTTTATTAATGAATTTCGATTCGGCAGCGATGATATAACTAAGATGAGAATAGAGGAATTGATCCCTAATAAAAAAGTCGTTTGGCAGTGTATAGATTCAGATCCGGAATGGATGGGTACGATTATTTCCTTTGATATTCAAGAGAAGAACGGGAAGTCTTTTATTACTTTGCGTCATACGAACTGGAAAGAAGTAACGCCATTCTATCGCTCCTGTAACTACAACTGGGCTATTTTTCTTTATAGTCTCAAATCCTATTGTGAAGATGGCGATGGTATTCCCTATCAAAAACGTAAGTTTTAACGATGTATGTTATACTGCTCATTCCGCTAATGGGGAACGATAGCTTAATAAAACGCTTTTTCGCTAAGGCAGTTTTCTTATGGTCAAATATTAACATTAAAATTCAACATAACCTTTAAAAAAGAAAAAGGGGATCATTAGGTTTTGGAAGATGCTATAATACAAGTGTTTTTACGAGAGGGGATGGTAAAAGCTGACGAACGGATATTTCCCATAATAGTAAGCGCTTACTGTATGGAGGAATTAGGAGGTGGATGACGAAATTCGGATGGTTTTGGTGCTGCGGTTAGTACGGGGGCGACCTTTAATAATTTTTGACAAGGTAAAATAGAAGCGAAGGAGGCTGGAATTGTTATGAAAATGAAAAAGAAAAGGAAATTATCTCATTCCCTTGTGGAGCAGACAATGCGGGCAAACCTCATTGCAGCAGCCTGTTTGCTTCTGTTGACATCGCCGGTATCAGCTGTCAGTGACTCGCAGGCAGCGGCTCTATCTGAGCAGGCTGGAGTTGCGCTTCGAGCGGAAGAGACGGATAAGCTAGCTGCAGGAGAGGCAAGGCCGGCTGTGTTAAGGACTTTGCCGGTTGCAATGCAGTCCGTCTTGCAGGAGCCGGCACCGCTTCGGACGGTATCCTGTGCAACCGCTTCCTGCCTGCAGAGTGCACTCAAGAAGGCTTCCGCAGGTGATCGGATCATGCTGGCTCCAGGTGTTTACACGGGCACTTTCTCATCAGCGGGAGAAGGGACTCCGTTGAACCGGATCACGATCGAGAGCCAGGATGCAGCTAATCCGGCCGTGATTTCGGGATACTCGGCAGGGGGCGGTTACGCGCTGAAAGTGACGGGAGATTTCTGGACCATCCGTAATCTGAAATTTACCAATGCACAGAAGGGGATCATTCTCGACCATTCCAATGATTCGCTTATATCCGGGGTTGAGGTATACGGAATCGGCTATGAGGGCGTACATTTCCGCGATGGAAGTTCTCGCGGCAGGATCGAAAATTCATATATACACGATACGGGGACTGTGAACAAAGGATTCGGGGAAGGCATCTACGTAGGATCTGCTGAAGGATCGGGTTACAACCAGGCCGTGCATGATACGGTTATACGCGGGGTCAGGCTGGGTCCGAACGTAGCTGCGGAGCATATTGATATTAAGGAACGGACGAGCGGGACAATCGTGGAGGACTGTATTTTTAACGGTACGGGCATCAGTGGCGAGAATTATGCGGACAGCTTTATTGACGTCAAAGGAAACAATGCTTCGATAAGGAATAACACAGGGTACCGAAACGGCAATGTACTGGTTAAGGATGCTTTTCAACTTCATCAAATTGTTGCAGGCTGGGGCATTAACAATCACTTTAGCGGGAACCAGTTGTTTTTGGACAACGCCAATGCTTATGTTATTGCTGCTTCGAACGGCACACAGGCATTTGCGAGCCAGAATGTCCGGACTCCCGCCGGCAACTTGTATACGGGGAATGTTACAGTATACTGATTATCTCTATCGCGGTCTATTCTACCTGTAATGAATGTGAATGATTAAGGATGTAAAGCCGGGATTCGCCAGCCTTCTATCAGGAGGCGGAACCCCGGCTTTTTGACGGGCTTATAGACGTTGGTGCACTATGCATGCAGCAGGCCGGCAAACGTGTACGATTAGGAATCTTTTGCGGCTGGAACTTTCTGCTCGATATATTTTTCCAGGTCTGGGGCCAGCACGTTCTGAATCCGTTCAATGAGCTGTCGTTTGGTGATCCCTTTACTCTCTGCAATCTGCTGAAGGGATTTGCCTTGACTCAGTTGAAGCTGAAGGTCCTGCCTGCTGATCCCGATTGCCTGGGCAAGCTTTTCTTGGTTCGGTTTGAGTCCGTACCGGACTTTATCTTTGCCATGGAACTTCTCGTGGTGTTCAAGCAGGGCTTTGTCCTGCAGCATCCGCTTAAGATGGTCGGCCATCCGCTGCTTCATTTGAGCTGCGCGCTCGGCATCCAGACGGCCTTCTTTGACAGCCTGATCGATCTTGGCGCTGCGCAGTGCGGTTAGCTTCGCGCTTAAGTCGGCTTCGCTGATCCCTATCTCGGCAGCGGCTTCTGCCAGGCTTTTGCCTTTGCCGAGCGTTTCCTTCAGAGCGGCATTTTGTATGCCGAGAATAGCGGCAACTTCATCAAGAATCGGCAAACCAGGGACTCCGTGCTCTTTATGAGAACTTTCTTCTTCAGATCGACCAGGTTGATTTGCAGCAGGGTATGTCCCGTATAGGGAGTCGTCACCGCGTTCCTCAAGCGCAAAGGCTTCTTTGTCACCAAGTGACAGAGAACCGAGTAGAAAAGCGAGCGCAAGCGTTCCTGCAAGCTTATTTTTAGGCAAGGAAACCATAGAAGTACCTCCTTTAAATGGATGTCTTCTCTAGTGTTTCCCAAATTACGCTAAAATATTGATAAGCACATAAAGTTTAAATGGCTGATGGAGTCATATTCGGCGGAGCCGCTTCATACTCAGGCCCATCTTGCCGATATAAAAAGAAGAGCCCGGGGTTATCCCCGGGCTGCACGGTAAAACGGCATTAAAGAGTGGAACGTTTCTTTTGCAAGTGACAGAAAAGCCTCTCCATCAGCCAGGATCGGATCAGAGGAGGAGAGATGCCGGCCTACCAGGAACTCCGCTTTTTTAACATCCCTCAGACGTACGAGAGAGGCACTAAAGTCTTCGAGAGAAAGTTCGTCCGAAGAGAAGCTTTTTTTCTGAGTATGGTCAAAAGAAAATACATAGCCCTCCGGTATACTGTCATACAAAGCTTGCTCATTCGCCAGGAATCTCCCGGCTATCACCTCTTTGTCCGGCAGCTCATAAATAAGCGCAAACCACAGGAAGACATGATCATCGAACAGACCGACTTGAAAATGCGGATGCTGCTTATACCCGCGTTTGTTGGCTGCAATTGCAAGCCACGTATCTTTGGGCGGATTGACAGTACGGCGTGCGTGCCTGGCAATATGAAGGTACATTTCGGTGCCTGCCTGCATAGCGATTTCATCGCATAAAGCTTCACCGATTGCTTTGAATTTGGGCTGGATTCTTTCCTGGATGGCTTTCATGCGTTCATCGAGCCCGTCGATACCAAAGGTGTCGAAATCATTAGAGTTAAATCCCTTGAAATCGGGATGAAGGGTACTGGAGTTAGACATAAATCCTCCTATCATGGTTGCAGATGTTTTGAGAAAGAAGATTGCGCGGAGATGGGCTTGCTTGTTTTTACTATACCATAAACGTTTGAATTCGGCATAACCGGGGGTTGGATACAGCAGAGGCACCGGTTTTAATGTGAAGGGAGAATGAAAAATGCGTCCTATACGTAAAAGAATGGTTGCTGCGGCAGCCGCAGGTTTAATGAGCATATCGTTTGCTGCAGGAGTCTATGCGGACGATTGGATTCAGAAAGTGACCGCTTACTTACGGAGTGATTTTAGTGTAGTTGTAAATGGAGTGCCTGCGAATTTAAGTAATCCGGTTCTGATTTATGATAATAACAGCTACTTGCCGCTAAAAGAGATTGCGTCCCGGCTCAGTGCAACCGTTAATTGGGACGAATATAAAAAAACCATTTACATAAACAATCGCATTTATCCACAGCAGCCTGATGACCCCGATGATGTCGTTTTTGATGAAATCAAGCTTGAGAATCCTTCGGCCTATATGGTGAGATATTTGGGCAGGGATTATCCCGTTCTGATTAATATGGGAAGGGGGATGTACTATCGTTTAAAGGATGTTCAGCAGATGGGGATCGATACTAAAGGACTGCATAAGGCCAAAGAAAAGTATACGGGTGAGCTGTACGTCAACGAGACCGAGCTCCAGAAAGCCTGGAAAGAAACGCCGCTGCTGACTTATGGAGAGGAAATGCCTATTATTGCCGGGGAGAAGGATGATTTCAAACTGATAGCCTTACGCGGCTATGTGAAAGACATGTCTAATTACAAAATTGGTGATAAATACTATTATCACAATCCCATTTTCATAGAAAAGCTGGAAGAAGAAAACCACTACCGTTATTTAGTAACTGAGAATGGTACCTATTATGATATTTATCTTCAACTGACTGAATTAAAAAAGGATTATTATGTGGTCGGAAGCTACTCTAAGAAACTGATCGGCGATCTTGTTCCAACCCCGAATTATTAAAAGCAGTGGCTGTCCCTCGCTCAGGAATATTCCTGGGCGATTTTTTTGTTTAAAACCTTTTCCGAGACGTGGATTTCAAGCGAATGCTCGGACTGTGCCAAGCCCTGTGACCGAAGAAATTCTTCAGTAGAAGGATAAAGGATGCGGCTGGTGCTGCGGGAACTGCCTGAATAAACCGGTCAGTTTGCTGTGTATGCCGGTTGCGCAAAAATAGAGCGTTATTTTTGTGCCAAAATGGGGTAAATAATTGACAATATCCAAGTTGCGAAATCATATGATACATAATAAGATGAAGTAAACCTTGAGTTGTCTGAAATTTCTGTCAAAGGAAAACCAATCAAGCCAATCGAAGTGTTCCGGGAGGGGATTGCCGTGAGCAAAAATAACGAAGTCGAATACTGCAACCTTGAACTGCGGTTCGACCGCCGGCTCATCCGGCAGTTTATAAAAGCGCTCATTCAAGAAGGATACTCGCTTTATTGGAACGAGAATGATCATCAGTTCATCATTTCAATCCGCTCCGGAAGAAAATTGGTCAAACTGAAATTCGAACGGATTGGGGAGCGTTATAAAATCGTCGGCAATTACTCGTTTAAAGATGAAAAACTAGCTGAAATGATGGAAAAATTAATTGGTGATACACGGGGACATGCTGTCGTTAAGCGCTTCAGAGACCGTCAGATTCTGATCGAAAACATCATGTTCGGAGAGATTATCCGAATGGTTGAGATTTCGGGTATCGAGCATAAGGTTCTTTTTCAGAAAGAACCTGTAGTTACCTTCGAAGAGATGCTCCAGGCGTTCCGCTCCAATCGTCCAGAGGAACGAATTCCCGTCCTAAGACTTGAACTGGATTATGAACTTGCCGTACTTTCGGAAGCGCTGCAGGATGGAGATATTGCAACCATAGTCGATTCGAAGGAAAAACTTGAAGAGTTAAGACGAGAAATGCTTTTGCTCGAAATGTAAGGAAAGAGCCTAAGTACGATAATGAATTCCCGATTTGACAGTGATGGAAAATTTTGTTGTCAGATAACGTAAGATATGATATCTTTATGAGGAACTGAATGAATCGGGTGCGGAAGAACCGCCCATGTACATGCATAGCATGTCGTGGGCGGTTTTTTTGTGCTTTAACATCTGAGGGGGGATGAGAGGTGGGGCCAGGTCATAGCAGGCTTGGAAACGGTACCGTGCTGAGCGGGCGGTATAAAGTGGTATCTGTAATCGGCCGGGGTGGCATGGGAACCGTGTATCTGGCCGAGGATTTGAAGCTGAGAGGCAAGCGCTGGGCCATCAAGGAAACTCAGCACGTCTTACATGATTATCAGAGGTTTATCGATGAAGCCGAAATGTTAATCCGCCTGCATCATCGGCATCTTCCCGGCATTGTGGATTATTTTCCGCCATGTGAGGACGGCTACAGTTACCTTGTGATGGATTACATTGAAGGAGAAACGCTTGCCGCCCGGTTTACAAGGCTCGGACAGCGTGTAGAAGTCACGGAAGCGTTAGCTATCGCCAAACAACTCTGCGAGTTGTTTCATTATTTGCATGATGAGCTGCCTGTTCCTATGATTTACAGGGATTTGAAGCCGTCCAACATTATGATGGACAGCCAGGACCAAGTGCGGCTTATTGATTTTGGCATCGCCAGACATTACAAGACAGGCGGAAATTTGGATACCGTTCAAGTGGGAACGATAGGTTTTGCTGCACCCGAACAGTTCGAGCATAAGCAGACTGACCGGCGGACGGATCTGTATTCGCTGGGAGCCGTACTATATTTCCTGCTCAGTGGGGGCAAATATCCCTATTCTTCGAATATACCTCTCTCGGAGATCAATGAGGATGTGTCACCCGATTTGTCCGATATCGTAGGTAAGCTGCTTATGACCGATCCGGCCAGGCGGTACTCTAATGCCCGTGAGGTGAGAAAGGAGCTGGAACGTGTGTCGGCGACTCTTCTGCAGGATGACAGTTTGACGGCTGCTACCCGGTCTTTTCTGGGTCCTGTCGTAATCGCCGTATGCGGAACAGGACCGGGTACGGGAAGTACCCATACTGCTGTACTTGTGGCGCATTTTCTAGCTCGTAAGCGCCGGAATGTAGCGCTTGTAGAAGCCAACGGTTCGGGCGACTTCAGCCGGATTGAGTGCACGTATGAAGGTGTCAAAGGACCGATTCTTGACCGTCCTACCTTTAACCTGCGGGGAGTGCGGTATGCCAAAGCGGATGACGGGCTCGATATGATTGCTTTTTTGTCGGGACCGTATGATTTTATCGTACTTGATCTCGGAAGTTATATGAAGACCGAGTGGTTTGGAGAATTTCTGCGGGCCGCTGTGCAAATCGTTGTAAGCACCGGTGCGGAATGGAAACGGACAGACATTTTATCTTTTTTTGAAGCCTATCCGGAACTTGAACCTGCCCATTGCAGTCTCTTCATGCCTGTTGCTTCCAAGACGATGATTCGTGATTTGCGGAGTCTGCTCCCGGAATACCGGGTAATCGCACTGCCTGTTCATTCCGATCCGTTCTGCCATCAACAAGATACAGCGGTCATACTTGAAGAGTGGCTGGGGCTTGCGAAGCGAAGGAAGAAAAAATCCGGCGCAGCAGCTTTTAAATGGTTTAGAGCCTTTTAACAGGGGAAGGAGAGAGTATGTGTCTGTCATTCGGCAAAGAACCAAACACTTGCTGTACGCCGGTTTGACGGGAGCGCTAGCGGCGGGTTTGATAGCAGCAGGAGTTTTTATATACGGCGGACTCCAGAATCGCAAGGAGTTCGAGCAGGTTAAAGAGCGTTATGAAGCGGAACTGGCAGAAGCCAAAGGTGTTTCGCTGGATAGTAGCAGCAGGAAAATACTCGTGCTCAGCAGGGATGTTGAGGCGGGGGACAAGTTGACGGAAGCCGACCTTATCAAGAAAGATATGCCTGAATCGGAAGCCCCGGCTTACGCTGAAGAGGACATATTGAAGGTTATCGGCAAGTCATTCAAAGTAACGGCAGGAAAGAACACCCCGATCCTGACATCGCTGCTGCATGAGGAGGGGGTTATACCGAAAGATCTGAGGCATGAGGAATTTAAAATCATAGGTTTGCCGAGCAAGCTCAAAAAGGACGACGTTGTGGATGTCCGGATCCGTTTCCCCACTGGCCAGGATTATATCGTAATGGCCAAAAAGCAAGTAGATGATGTTCAGGAGGGAACGCTCTGGATGAAGATGAACGAGAAAGAAATCCTGGACATGTCCAGCGCTATTGTTGACGCTTATCTGCAGGAGGCCAAGTTGTATGCACTGACTTATGTAGAGCCCATGATGCAGGAGAAGGCAGTGCCTACCTATCCGGTTAATTTAAAAGTGCTGGATTTGCTCCGAACAGACCCTAATGTACTGGAAACAGCTAAGTTCGAATTAGCTAAAAGTATGCGTCAGCTTCTGGATAAAGATCTGCAGGGGATGGATGAGACGGAGAAGCAGAAGATCAACAGCAGCCGGTCCAACCTCCCGACAGAATCAGACGTCAATAGGCCTGGTTCTGTACAAGCACCACCTGCCAAATCACGCGGAGGTGCCGGCAAAGATTCTGCACCGTCCAGCTCAGCAGGCAGTACCGGTGTGTCAGCTAAATCAGCCGGTTCCACCCGCTATCCGGAAAACCCGCCAGCAAATGCCAAAGGCCTGCCGGAGAGCCACACACCGGAGGCGGCTCCTTCGGAAATCCGGGAGCAGCAGGAAGATATTCTGAGAGAAGCTGTTTCGGGCAGATCAGAGCCATAACTCATGGAAAGGAGGTATGTTGGATGAAGCGGCTCTGTATTGGTGCAAGCGAACACAGTGATCTGCTGCTAGGTATCTGCCGCCTTGCTGCCTTAGCCGGCAAACGTGTCCTGCTGGTGGACGGAACATTATCCGGCAGGATCACATGTATCGTAGCTTCCGAGGAAGGACCTTCACTAGTCCGATTTGGCGGGTTTGATGTGGCCTGTCTTTTTCCCACACTTGGTAGTGTAATTAGTCATTTAGAGGAAATGGAACTTGTTTTTGAGGAATACGAATTGGTGCTGGTAGACACGGATCAGCTTGAATTTTTGGATAAGCTCCAAGGGAGCGGTCCCAAGTTCGATGGTCTCTACATAACGACAGCATATGACAAATTCACCCTTCACAGGACGGTAAATCTGATTCGAAATATGGATGCTGCAGGGAAGCTGCCTTCCGGGAAGAGTACAGTCGTTATAAGAAATGCAGTGGATTGTAACATCGATGAAGATTATGTAGATATGCTTCTGGCCCCTCTTCCGTTCAATAGGCCTGAATTTTACCGTTTGTTACCTTTTGATGAGGTTGATCTGGCCGTTCTGATTGACAGCGGTCATCAAGGAACCATAGAACTAAGACGAATGTCAAGAAGCTACCGCAAAGTGCTTGTGTCCGTTGCACACGAAGTAACCGGAGAGGAAGTGCCAATCCTCAAACGAATGATAAAACAGGCTATGAGGAGGAAAATAAGATGAGCCAAGTTGCGTTTTGGGCACCGGCCCGCGGACATGGAGCAGCGACGTCTAATGTCATTGCCGTCTCTACTATGATCGCATTGGATTATTTCGCCCGCATTATGATAACCCACACCAGAAGGACAAAGACGGCTATGGAGAATGCCTTTAGCCGTTCTGGGGCAGGCGAAAGTAATTTAGTGCCGTTTTGCGAATATGGAGTGAGTGCTTTGGAGCGGCTGCTGGAGAGTGACAAGCTGACGCCTGAGCGGATACAGGATTATACGAAGCCGATTGTGAAAGATCGTCTTGATCTCCTGCCCGGATCAAGAAAAGGAGAATATGAACCGAGTTTATGCCACGAGGATACACTCCCTTATATTGTGAAAAGCGCGAGCCGATACTATGACGTCACATTCGTAGATGTAGGAGATGAAGCCGATGAAGGGGCAGCGGCGGCTATTCTGAGAACCTCTGATATGATCGTGGTAAACCTCAGCCAGAATATAGATGTTTTGGAACGGTACTTTGACAAGGAACTTTGGGTAGAAAGCCTTCATATTAAACCACTAGTACTTGTACTGGGTAATTATGACGAAAACTCCAAATACAATGCTGTGAATATAGCGAGAAAATACAAATGGAAACAGCCGATTTATACGGTTCCTCATTTCACCGGCTTTCTTGATGCGAGTAACGAGAAAAACATTCTGGAGTTTTTCCTGCGTAACCGGAACGTGGGCTCAAAACACCCGGCGTATGCATTCATTACCGAAGTGAGGCGATTATCCAAAGCGCTTCTTAATGAACTGGGTGTGGACACGAAGTTTCTTCAGGAAAGGGGCGCCTAGCGGGGCATGTCGACTGAAAGTGTAAATGCCGCATTCCTTGGAATGGTATTGGTTCTGGGAATCGGACTTATTTATTTGCGGCTTGGCTATTTGCGTCATAAAAACCAGGTTATTGCGATTAAAGATAAACAGTATTCTTTAGATAGCATGGCTCAATTTATTAGAGATACCTTTACGGAAATAACTGCAGGAACTCAGAGTGAGCTTCGCTTGTCAGAAGAAGAGTACCGGCGCAGCCGTAACAAGCGGTTGGAGCTTAAGAGAGCTCTCAAAGGATGCGCGCACGGTGACTTGCAGGATAAAATTTTCGTAAAGCGCATGATAAGTGATTTACTTACTTCCGTATACCAACTAAATAACAGCAAAATTCATCTCGCAATTCCCTTTGATACCCCCGTCCTTCTTACTCCGCAGGATCAATTTGACATCCTATTGCATACGTTCAAAAGAAAATATGGATCCGAAGGCCTTACCCGTCTTATTGAGAAACATAAGCTGGATACAATTAAGTATGTAATAGAAGAGGGGAGCACACCTTCTTACATCATTACCGCCGATGAAATCAAGAAGATCTATTTCAAAGAAATAAAATCCCTCGCCTTTGAAGACAGGCTGGAAATTGTTGTTCAGCGTATTTACCAGCACTATAAGGGCTTTGGTGTTATTGATGAAATTCGGGATATGCAGATTGACGGCGTTTCCGGTGGTGTATCCGGTGCGTGTTCCTATGCAGACAGTCAGCGGATTGACCGAAATACTTTGAGCTTACGCGGTAATGGAAAGTCAGAACTCTCTGCTTCTCACGATAGCGTTTGGGTCTTTTATAAGGGGAAACCGATCCATTTCTCTTTTCTGGGCTTTGGTTCAACGGATGAGCTCCGGCGTGTTTGTCAGAACATCTACAAATACAATTACCCCGGACAATTGTCCGAGGCGAATGGATATAAGGTAAACGATATGAAAGATGGTTCACGGGTCGTTGTCGTACGGCCGCCGTTTTCCGAGTCGTGGGCCTTTTTCGTCCGAAAATTCGACCTGCCGAACGCGGTACTGGAGCAATTAATTGTTAGTCCGAACGCCCAATTGCCGATCGGAATGATTGAATTTCTCGTCAAAGGATGCCGCATTACAGCGGTAACCGGTGCACAGGGAAGCGGCAAAACTACGCTGCTGATGGCCATGGTGAAGCCGATTTCGGCTACTTTCACACTACGTGTTCAAGAGATGGCATACGAGCTTCATTTACGTAAATTGTATCCCCAGCGCAATATTCTCAGTTTCCGAGAAACTGAGCACATTACCGGTCAGCAAGGACTGGACGTTCAGAAGAAAACAGACGGTACCGTGCATATTCTCGGTGAAGTTGCAACGGACAGTGTGGCTTCATGGATGATTCAGATGGCCCAAGTAGCCAGCTTGTTTACACTATTCACTCACCACGCAAAAACCTTCTCTAATCTTGTTGAATCGCTCCGCAACTCGCTACTCAAAACAGGCATGTTTCATAATGAAGCGATGGCAGAAAGCCAGGTTGTTCATGTCCTCCATTTTGATATTCACCTCCGCAAGCAGGCAGATGGAAGCAGATATATTGAGCGAATAACCGAATGTGTACCACTCGCAGGTTCCCCCTATCCCAGCCAGGGTCAGAAGGAAGAGTCGGCCCCTGATGCAAGCTCACATTGGTCGGGGTTTATTGACAATGCTGCTGAGTACTTTCAGAGATCGACGGACCGTAAGCTTTATGAAGCCAGGAATATTATCGAATTCAAAGAAGGCGAATACAGAGCTTGCAGCCCGATCAGTCCGCGTAATATTAAAGATATGCTTGATCATATGACGGTAGAGGATGCACAGGTCTTCAGAAGATTTTTGATAGAGCATTGGGGGGGAGAAGACCTTGCCGCTTCGTGATGGGCTGATTTGGATTTCGGCTGCTTGTGCCGCTTGTGCCCTTCTAACCTGGGTTTTGTATCTATCCGCTACGCGCAGAGAAGCCAAGCAGACCGGCATGAATGCAGATGAGCTGAGGAGTCTGCTTTCTCCCTTAAGAAGAAGCGGGCGAAAACAACTCAAACAGCTGCATATTGTTATATATGCGTATTTGGTAAGGGTCCCTGTAATATCCCGTTATACTCAGCGGATTTATAGAAGAATTGCTCCCCTGTACGCTTATGATGAATCGGCTATCCGCATAGAAACAGCAAAAATTACAAGTTGCGCAATTCTCATTGCTTGGCTTTCGGTCGGAGCCATTCTGCTTTTTTATCCGGACTTCTCCTATATGATAATGATCCTTTTGGGAGCGCTCATTCTTCACGGGATCTTAATCGATTCACTCGTGCATCGTGCGGAAGCGCGTCTGCTGAAGCAGCTTGTGGAGGTTTTGTCCGATGTCCGGCATTATTACCATCAGCATGCAATGGTGGATGAGGCTGTTTATGATGCCGCGCAGATAGCAGGACGCCAGATTGCTCTGCATGCGGAAGCCATTTATACACTGCTGACGTCGGATCAGTCCGAAACGAGGCTGGAAGCTTACTATGAGTCCGCACCCAATCGTTTCATGAAAGTTTTTGCAGGAGTATCCTTCTTAGTCCGGGAATTCGGGGACAAGATTTTACCGCAGGGATCTATGTATTTGCATGCGCTGAGTAAAATATCAAGCGAAATCCGTTTGGAGATTTTACGTCAAGAGAAGCTTCATTACATGCTCCAAGGATTGACCATCATCGCTATTGCGCCCATCCTGGCTGCCAAACCCGTGGAGTCTTGGGCAAGAAATCATTTTCCGGCGATGGATGAATTTTATTCCGGATCGGCAGGATTTGCAGTGAAATCAGGTATATTCGTGCTCATTTTAATTTGCTTTATTTTGCTTCGTAAGCTTCAAGATACATCGGACGAAGCTGGCAAGCAGAGAAGAAGGAAGCCGCCGGAAAAGAAATGGATGCGTGTTCAGGTAATACAACGGGTTGTCAGAAGGTTCATGCCTAATGATCGTTCCGCTGAGTTTACCAAAATAGACAGGCTCCTCAGAGAAGCTAATTCTCCGCTACTTGTTGACTGGCTGTATTTGCGGAGATTGATACTTGCTGCAGCCAGTTTTCTTCTTTTGTTGAGCATTTTTATGGGCATGCACATCCTGACTGTTCGTCAGATCAATTTTTCTCCTACCAGAACCGCTGTCATGTTCGGCGTTTTATCGCCGCAGGAGGAGAAGAAAGCAGCCGAACGTACAGAAATTGACCGCGCCATTATTGAAAAGTATAACCAGGGCGGAGGACAGCTTCGTGAGATTATATCCGGCGAGCTTCGGAGCAAGGGGCTTTCCCTTCAACAGACTGAGCTGAATCACACTGCTGACCGCGTTATTAAGAAACTTCGGGGTATTTCAGACGCGACCTTGTCCTGGTGGCAGCTGACGCTTTGCTTTATTTCTGGCTGGATGGGTTATCATTCTCCGATGGTGCTCCTGCATATTCAGATTAGAATGCGCCGCATGGAGTTGAAGAATGAAGTCGATCAGTTTCACGCCCTGCTCTCCATTTTGTCCCAGTTCGAGAGAATGTCGGTCGAGCACATGCTGGAATGGCTCGACAGGTTTGCAGTACAGTTTCGGGCGCCTGTTTCGTCGTGTCTGCTTGCTTACGAATCCGGTGCTGAAGAAGCTCTGGAGAAACTCAAAGAGGAAGCGGCATTTGTGCCTTTTGTACGGATAGTAGAAAGACTTCAGGCTGCGGTCAGTCACATTCCGGTTCTACAGGCATTTGACGATCTGGAGGCGGAGCAGCAGTACCGTTTTGAACAACGCAAACAGGAATATGAACGCATGATTGAAACGAAAGCGGGTTGGGGGCGCTGGATTGGTTTTGCCCCGATGTATGCTCTTGTATTTCTTTATCTCGTTATTCCGCTTGTTTATATGAGCATGCAGCAAATGAGTACCTACTACGAACAAATTCAAAAAATTTCATAACTGAAGGAGACTCAGCTCAAAATGGGAAACGCACAGAAAGCACTAATTATGGCGGCAGGATTTTTCCTTGCCATTGCATTAATTACGATTGCGGTAGTTATGTTTATTTCTGCTCAGGATGCGACTAAAGCAGCACAAAATAATTTTTCCGACATTCAGACAGAGCTTTCCCAAACCGCGTACACCGTATATGATAACACCGTTGTTTCCGGGAGCCAGGTCGTTAACGCGCTTCGCAAGTTTGCAGACAAGGAACAGTTTGGCATACAAGTGAAGACCGGAAAAAATATGACCGGGTCCTGGTATACCAACGTAATTGATATTTCTTCCCCGATAAGCAACAATTACGGTTCCGTCGTCTCTTCTATACCAAGGGAAAATATTAATTATGCGGCAGTAGAAGCTCATATTGATTATGTGAATCCAAGCGGTAAATTCAAAGCCAAGATCATTAAGGATAAAAGCAACGTGATCCGCGGCATCGAATTCAGCCAGCAATAGGGGAGAGAGAAGTATGGGCAGCGCAACTCATTCTATTCTTTATTTTTGCACAGCGATGCTGCTGTTCATGGGTGCCGTTAATTCGGGGATACTACTTTTATTCACAACTAGAGTGGCAATTGATGAGACATATGTATCTCAAGGACAGTTGGATCGAAATCAGCAGACGATAGGACAAACGTTCGGCAGACTGGCTGAAGGGACGCTCTATACGGGGGCCGAGGTCATGATGACGCTGCATGCTAATGCGGCTGAAACTTACGACATAGAAGTCGGTGGCACTCTCTATGCGGCCGGAAGGAGTGCGAATGAGACTGATACGACAGGTATGGATACAACTGCATATTACCAGCTGAAAGAAATAAGAAGAAGCGATGGCTCTCTTGGACGGATGATATTTACTAGAATCTGATGGACAACTGCCTGCAACATCATCCAATTGTTTAGCAAATCGGCTGCGGCCGGGAATGGGGTGGAGATGAACACTTTAAGCAAAGCGTTTGCTCTCATAGTAGCCATGCTGCTTCTATACATTTATCCGCTGGCGGATTCCGCAGAAAAACGGGATGATCTTACACGACTCTTTACCTTTCAAGCTCTTACCCGGTTTGTGGATAGCGTTCGGGATAAAGGGGTAATCACCCCGAATATGTTCAATGATTTTCAAAAGGAACTATCCGTTTCTTCACAAGAATTTGAAGTGAGCATGGAACACAGACACAAGCAGTATATACCCGTTTATAATGACAGCGGGCATTTTCAGGATCGCTATTCGGTAGTGGATGAGGCTTTCTATCAGACACAAATTATGGAGGTGCTGTTTCCAGACTCCATTCTTTCTCCGGACGATTCAGAACGTACATACCGGCTGGGTGCGGGGGATTTTTTTACGGTAACTTTAAAAAGTCTCGGTCAATCCTCATCTGCTGTGTGGAGAGATGCCCTGAACGGGACAAACAGTCCTGCGGGAGAACTATATCTGCCCTATGGGGGAATGGTCCGTAATGAAGACAGCTAAACTCGGTATTCTTTTTGTTCTGATTTATCTGCCATTTTCTTTTGTAGGTAAGATGGATATGCGCGCACAGGCAGATGCCTTTTATCTTGAGACCCGTTATAATGCGGCTGTAAATGCGGCTGTTGAAGACGGCGCCAACTCACTTTTGGCAAATGAAAAGCAGGAAGAAGAAGCCCGGTATGAATCCTTCAAGAAAGTCACCCTTAACCGGGAGGAAGCACTAAACACCTTTTACCGGACTCTTTTTATGAATTTCGGAGTAAACGACGATAAGATCGGCCAGAACATACTTGATCAATATGTCGCTGCACTTATGATTATTGGATATGACGGATGCTACGTGTACGGCTATGAATCCTATACAGGCGCGGACGGCCGCCCCATGAGCCGCAGACTTGAAAGTGCAAAAATTCCTTACGCGTACACAGACTCTTCCGGAGAAGTCATCTCTTTCACTCTTGACGATTACGTAATCATAAATAAACCCGGAAGCAGGGAGTGGTACGAGGGTTTCCGCAGTGAGATGAGTTTGGTTGCGCAAGCTGAGATTCTGAAACCCGGCTTTCCTTTTGACGAAGTCAGAAGGAGCACCATTCTGGCAACGATACAGAAAGAGCTGAAAATGACCCTCAACGAACATAATGCCAGATCGCTCAAGAGTGGGGCTGCCTACACCTTTACACTTCCCTCCATACCGGAGGAAGAATGGAACAACACAATCGACGACATAGGGATGCTGGCTTTTATACAAGGGATTCCGATGGGATACCGGGCCTATAACAATTATGCGTTAGGCGGAGCCCGGGTCGTTAAAAAGTCCGGCTATTACGGTTTTTATGATAATGGAATTCCGTATTATAAAAGCAATTTTTGTCCGAAACCGAAAGAAATAGTGGAGGTTTTTAGCGATAAAAAGGAAGCGTCCAGCAAAGGGTTTCATCCGAAAGAGTGCATAAACGGACGTATATAGAGCGCGTAAACAAAGGAATGAAGGAAAGCGCTTCACAGAAAAGATTGCACGATAAAATTGACATCTCAGCGGCGAAACGTTTATCATCAAGTCAATGATGAGTTCGATGCGGATTCCACCAGCATGGCTGCATGTTTTATTCTCCAAGCCGGTCAGGTGCGGACGATAAAATGTGCCGGCATCAAGCGGAATCAGCTCAGTGGGGTTTATGGCTGCTATTGTTTTGCGAGAGCGGTTTAATGTAAATCGTTTGCGGATTCATTCCTGGTCCGCATAAGATTAGCGATTACATGTGTTGGGAAATCTACGGTTAGGGAACAACGGGCTGTAAAGTCCATTCAGGAATCCTGATCCGGAGGTTTCCCATCTATGCGTAGGCCGGCTTCAAAGCATAAACTGTGAGTCTTGGCCCGGAAGCTTTGCCTCGGCCGGGCGCCTTATTTGTACGTTTTCCGGAAGGGGAAACGGCGATATCTTCTGCCCGCGCGGGTCGAATCCATCCTTCGGAAGCCGGTCTGTAGTTCCTGAGAATGTCAGTCGGTGACGATTCTACTTATACAAGGAAAGGGTGTTTGATTCATGTCCAAACAACAAATTGGCGTAATCGGTCTGGCGGTTATGGGTAAAAACCTGGCGTTTAATATCGAAAGCCGCGGTTTTACCGTGTCCGTCTTCAATCGCTCGCCTGAGAAAACAAAAGAGCTTCTCGAAGAAGCGGCAGGCCGCAATGTTACAGGTACTTACAGCATGGAAGAGTTCGTTCAATCGCTCGAAATGCCGCGTAAAATTCTGATTATGGTAAAAGCGGGCCAGCCGACAGATGCAACCATCGAGCAGTTAGTACCTCTTCTGTCTCCGGGAGACATCCTGATTGACGGAGGGAACGCTTACTTCCCTGATACGCAGCGCCGCAACAAGGAACTTGAAGCACTCGGTTTCCGCTTTATTGGTACCGGTGTATCCGGCGGTGAAGAAGGAGCGCTCAAAGGTCCTTCTATTATGCCTGGCGGACAGAAAGATGCTTACGAGCTTGTAGAGCCGATTCTGACAGCAATTTCTGCCAAAGTGGATGGCGATCCTTGCTGTACGTATATCGGACCAGACGGCGCGGGTCATTATGTGAAAATGGTACATAACGGAATCGAATACGGGGACATGCAGCTGATCTGTGAAGCGTACCAGCTTCTCAAGGATGTGCTGAACGTCAGCACGGAAGACCTGCATGCCATCTTCAGCGAGTGGAATAAAGGAGAACTGGACTCCTATCTGATCGAAATTACACGTGACATTTTCACGAAGTATGATGAAGAAACCGGCAAGCCGATGGTGGATGTTATCCTTGATTCCGCTGGTCAAAAGGGTACCGGCAAATGGACAAGCCAAAGCGCTCTGGACTTGGGTGTTCCATTATCCATCATTACGGAATCCGTATTCTCCCGTTTCTTATCTGCTATGAAAGAAGAGCGTGTGGCAGCTAGCAAAGTGCTTAACGGTCCGGCAGTTAAGCCTTATGACGGTGACCGTGAGCAGTTTATCGAGGCGGTACGCAAAGCGCTTTATGCAAGCAAAATCGCTTCCTATGCTCAAGGATTCGCACAAATGCGTGCAGCTTCCGAAGAGTATAACTGGAATTTGAGCTATGGCGAAATCGCAATGATTTTCCGCGGCGGCTGCATTATTCGTGCCCGTTTCCTGCAGAATATTAAGGATGCGTACGATCGTGATCCGGAGCTTCGCAACTTGCTGCTTGACGAGTACTTCAAGAACATTGTCGAAAATTACCAGGATGCATGGAGAGAGGTTGTCTCACTTGCGGTTACCCGCGGCATTCCGGTTCCGGCATTTGCTTCGGCGCTGGCTTATTATGACAGCTACCGTACAGAACGGCTTCCGGCTAACCTTCTGCAGGCGCAGCGGGACTACTTCGGAGCACATACGTTCCAGCGAGTGGACAAAGAAGGAAGCTTTCATTATAACTGGCTTGGATAATAGTCTTAATGCAAAAGGAGCCCGAAGAGGGCTCCTTTTTGCGTTCGTTCATTTGGAGCCCAACCGGATACCATGGCATTCCCGGGCCGATTTTATCTGACAACGAATAGCCCTAAGCATTTCATCCAGGAGCTGCTGCTAGATCAGCCCGTGAGCAGCTTCTTTCAAGCAGCTTTTGATCCGATCCGCTTCCTGGTCAAAGCCGCTTCCTCGGTGAATGAGCATCATCGACACCTCTGCAAAAGATTCAAAGTTTTTGAGTAATCTCGGTTGAGATAAACTTTGCAGGGCAGGGTCCTGCTCCGCTATTTTTTTGCGTATAAATTCAAGCGCCCAGACTACATCATTCCTGCATAACATATAAGCGGGCTGTAGCATGACTTGCAGCCGTTCGGATGCGTTCCAACCCGGCTTTGGCATTTGCGGACGAGGGATCAAATGGACATCGCTCCTTGTACTCTACTGGATCTGTACTTATCATCTTAACTTGAAAAGTAGCGGATTATTCACTATACAATATGATTTTGACTGAAATTGTATTCATCCCTGGCTTTTGCTGTGATATGATAGTGGAAAGTTATACCCGAGAGAGGAAAGAAGACCAGGATGAGCATAGATTCCAAAATGAAAAACCTTGTGCTGATCGGTTTTATGGGCACGGGTAAGTCAACTGTGGGCTTGAAGCTGGCTGAAGATCTAGGGTGGCGGATGGTGGACACAGATGAAGAAATTGTAAAGAAGGCGGGCATGTCCATACCGGATCTGTTCGCCGCTCACGGAGAGGCTTACTTCCGCAGTTTGGAGCGTGAGGTCATCGAAGAAGTTCTGGCTGGCCGAGATCAAGTCGTATCAACAGGCGGCGGTGCCGTTCTAGCTGAAACGAATCGCAAACTAATGGGTAATAATGGCTTTGTAACGGCACTGACGGCATCGGTTGAAACCATTGTAGAACGTGTACAAAATGACCAGAACAGGCCGCTTCTGCAAGGAGACGTGGAAGAGAGGGTGCGCACCATGCTCCAGCTTCGTCAGGATGCTTATTCCTTTGCGGATTTGACAATCGATACAACCTCATTGTCCGTCGTTGAGATTGTCAATTGCATCCTGAAGGAGTGGAGAGAAGACGAGCATGAAGAAGAGTTGCTTTCAGGTTGATTCAACGGGTGCGGCTATCTGATTATGAACTGTTATAGCTGCGGTGTTTAGCAGGTGGTTTTAATGGGCAAGTTGCCGGTTCTACAATTCATCCCAGGCCAGCATGCCGCCATCCATATTTTTGAGGTTCTTGAAACCTTGAGTTTCCAGAAAAGCATAGGCTTTGCCGCTGCGGTTACCGCTCCGGCATACGAGAATAACTTTGCCTTCTTTGGGAATTTCGTGCAAGCGTGTATGAATTTCGGTCAGCGGAATTGACTTTGCTCCTGCGATCATTCCTGCGGCAACTTCTTCGTTTTCCCGCACATCAATAACGGATAGTGGCTCACCTGCAGCTAATCTTGCTTTAAGTTCGGATGGTTGGATAATGTTCATAATAAGCGGAACCTCCCTGATTCGTTTTCTTGTACTATACAAAACTGCCAGAAGCAAGTCAAACGAAGGTTTGGCAAGGATCATGGCCCTAACAGCAAGGCAATCATCTGATTCATTCAAAGAGAGAAGAGCAGCTTATGAAAGTGATTTACATTGGTTTAGCGGGATTTGCGGGAGCGCTTAGCCGCTATAGCTTGTCTTTCCTATGGAATGAAGGTCCCGGCCGCTTTCCCTGGGGGACGCTTGCATGCAATTTACTGGGATGTCTCCTGCTGGGTTATTTGAGTACGGCCGTACTCGTTAACTGGAAGCCGGACTTGCGTATAGCCGTAACGGCAGGATTCATCGGAGCTTTTACTACATTCTCGGCCTTTAGCCTCGAGATCGTGCAGCTTGCAGCAAGCGGACGAACCGGTATCGCAGTTGTTTACGGTCTCGTGAGCTTGTGGGGCGGACTTCTTTTTACCTGGGTTGGTATGGCTGCGGCCGGTAAAAGGAAGGAAGTGGACCGGGCGTGAGTATATGGATCAAACTTCTGCTTGTAGGTTCCGGCGGTTTTGCAGGTGCTGTCTGCCGTTATAAACTGGCCGGATGGATACATGCCCGTTATGCATCAGCCTTTCCTTATGGAACGTTAACCGTTAATTTGCTGGGCTCTTTCCTATTGGGGTATCTCGCTGGCCATGTATCTGCTGAAACATTTGTCCTGTGGATGGGAACTGGTTTTATAGGCGCGTTTACAACCTTTTCTACTTTGAAGCTGGAAAGCATAAAGCTGCTGAAACAGAGATTGATGCTTGTCTGGCTGCTTTATACAGGGGTTACTTACACATTCGGGATTCTGCTTGCTTACGCGGGCTATCATATCTAACCAGTCTGACTGGCTCCACGTAATAGTGAGGAGATACTCGTCCAACCTACATCTTATCTACATACGGTTATATTAAATTTAAATAGATAGATCGAATAAAAGGAGAGAATATTATGAAAGCGATCGTAACGGCTACACCTAAACTTCAGGGTGAAATTCAGGCCCTTTCTTCTAAAAATTACACCACCCGGTATCTGCTTCTCGCAGCTCTGGCTGACGGGACAAGCACGGTCCGGTTCCCGGCCCACAGCGAGGACAGTGACGCCATGCGCCGCTGTATACGCGATCTTGGCGCCGTTCTCGAAGAAGATGAGCATAAGATCGTCATTAAGGGTTTCGGCAAAAAGCCTCAGCCGATAGAAGAACTTAACGTCGGTAACGCGGGGGCTGTACTGCGCTTCCTGATGTCTACGGCAGCTCTCTGCCAGAGTGAAGTAACGTTTATTAATAAATATCCCGAGTCGCTCGGCAAGCGTCCGCATTTGGATCTCATCCATGCTTTGGAACAAATGAATGTAAAAGTCGAACATAATGAAGGCCGTCTGCCGATAACTATTAAAGGGGGACAACCTCGTGGAGGCCGCATTACCGTATCCGGGAATGTCAGCTCCCAGTTCCTCAGCTCTCTGTTGTTCCTGACTCCTCTGCTTGAGGAGGACAGTGAAATTGAAGTTCTTCATGATTTGAAATCCAAAGTTATTGTCGGACAGACGCTGGAGGTACTTGAACAGGCAGGTATTCGCATCGAAGCCAGCGAAGACCTTATGCATTACCGTATTCCTGGTAACCAGTCTTATGAAGCCAAGGAATATATCGTGCAGGGAGATTACCCGGGATCCGCGGCAATACTTGCCGCCGCCGCCGTTACCGAGTCAGATGTAACCCTGCATCGTCTGGATGAGAATAGCCGTCAAGGCGAGAAAGCTTGCGTGGACGTCCTGCGCGCGATGGGAGTCTCTCTGACTCATGAGAATGGCATCGTACGTGTGCAGGGGACAGGTAAACTGCAGGCAGGCGAGTTTGATGGTGATCACTTCACGGATGCGGTACTGGCGATGGTAGCGGCCGCTGTTTTCGCGGAAGGCACTTCCCGCTTCTATAACGTAGAGAATTTGCGTTATAAAGAATGTGACCGCATTACAGACTTCCTCAACGAGCTCCGTAAAGCCGGAGCGAACGTAGAAGAACGTCAAAGCGAAATTATTGTGCATGGACGTCCGGAAGGGCTGGAGGGCGGAGTTGAAATCAACGCGCATTATGACCATCGTGTCATTATGGCTCTGTCTGTAGCAGGTTTGCGGAGCAAACAAGGGCTCATCATCCGTGATGCCCACCATGTAGCCAAATCGTATCCTCAGTTTTTCGATCATATGATTTCACTCGGAGCGCAGATAGAATTAACGAACGAATGAATGGGTGAGTAAGATGCGTATTATTTGGCAGGGCATGAAAGTCACACTTGGTTTTTTCGTTATCCTCGGACTGTTATTTTCCGGGGGCTTCATGTCCGTAATGCTGTACGCCAAAATAACAGGACAAGATGTTCAGACGGTAATGGCTATCGATGCGAAACCGGAGGAGACCCCGCCCGTACCGGAGCCGCCCCAGCCAATTGCCGCAGCGGTTCAAGAAAGAAAATCCAAGGTTTTGCTGGACGCACCCGTTATAGCGCAGAAACCCGAGCTCCCTTCGGGCTGTGAAGTGACGTCCTTGGCCATGCTGCTGCAATATAAAGGGATACAAATCGATAAAATGACGTTGTATGATCAAATGCCCAAAGACACCACTCCGATTGTATGGACCAAGGACGGTTCCTCTATTCAATCATGGGGTCACCCCAACATCGGGTATGTAGGGGATGCTACGGGTAAATCCAAAGGTTTCGGCATTTATCACAAAGGTTTATTTCCGCTTCTTCAGCAGCACGTGCCCTCCGCGATTGACCTGACCGGTAAATCATTCGATAGCTACGAGCAGCATGTATCGGAAGGCCGTCCTGTGGTGGTCTGGACCACAATCGGGTTCGGGATGCCTACGAATTGGACGGATTGGAACACCTCGATCGGTATGATCCGGACCACTTTTTCCGAGCACGCGGTATTAATGGTCGGCTATGATGAAACGGCCGTGTATGTAAATGATCCGTGGGACGGGACGAAGAATCTCCGTATCGATAAGAAACAGTTCATCCGTGTATGGGAAGCGATGGGGAAGCAGGGCTTGTCTTATTCAGCTGACTAAGGCACAATGGTGTTGAATCTAAAGCTCAACCATTTGGAAGGGAAGTGTGTGTCATGACTTTCGAGAATCCTTCGCGCGAACGAATCAAAGAGATACTGGCAAACGCTGGGGCAATCGCTGTAGTCGGTCTTTCCGATAATCCGGATAGAGTCTCCCACATGGTTGCTGCCGCTATGCAGGCCAGAGGATACCGGATTATTCCGGTCAATCCGAATGCAGACCGAATCCTTGGGGAGAAGTGTTATGCTTCCCTCGATGATATCCCGGAAGAAATCGATCTCGTGAACGTATTCCGTCGCAGCGAAACTGTGGTTCCTATAGCGGAGGATGCCGTTCGCAAAGGCGCCAAAGTATTCTGGCTGCAGCAGGGAGTATATAACGAGGAAGCGGCGTCGATCTGCAGACAAGGCGGTCTCGAAGTTATTATGGATCGCTGTATCAAGGTGGAAGATGCCGTCTTGAATCCTAGAGGCGTGTAACATCCAACTCAATTTTTAATCGAATCGAAATACATGAGCCCGTAACCGGAGATTCTTCTTTGGTCTGCGGGTTCATTTTTAATGATTTTTTTTGAAAAGAAGATCATAATTTGCACGGGAGCTGCAAACAATAGGGGAGGCTCCAGAACAAGGATAGGCTTGTCTGGAAGACTTTTCATTCCCCTGAAGGAGGAACTTCCGCATGTACAATCAGTACCAGAACCAAGCTGGAATCGGCTCCCAATCCCAGTACCAGAACCAGAACAAATTTCAGCCAACGGGTTATGTTCAATCTTCATATGGCCAAAATCAATTCCAGAATTCCCAGTACAGCAATAACAGTTTCCAGAACCCGCAGGCGCAGTCTTTCCACACGGCTAATTACCGCGGCGACCAACCGGGCCATGACAGCTACCTGCGTTCGGATTCTCAAACTCCGGCTCAGCAAAGCTACGCTTCTTTCGGCCAGAACCAGTCATATGGTTCCCAGAACTTTGGAAATCAAGGTTACATCGCTCAAGGTCAAAGCTATGGCCAGCAGCAGTTTGCTTCGCCGCAATCGTTCCACACGGCTAACTACCGTGGCGACCAACCGGGCCATGACAGCTACCTGCGTTCGGATTCCCAAACTCCATCGCAGCAAGGCTATGCGCAAGCTTCTTACGGCGCTCAATCGTACGGTGCGCAGAATAACGCTTCCCAGAACTTTGCTTCTCAAGGTTACGGCGGTCAAAGCTACACCCAGCAAGTATCCCCACAGTCCTACCACACAGCTAACTACCGTGGTGACCAGCCGGCCCATGACAGCTACCTGACGTCGGATTCCCAGACTCCTTCGCAAAGCCAATTCGCAGGCGGATACTCCAATAACGCCGCTTCCGGCCGCCAGGGTTCCGGACTGCCCTATACAACAGGCACGTTCTAAGAGAGTACCTCTTGAATAGAGACGGTCAATAAGCAGGTCCTCGGACCTGCTTATTTTTTTTGACAAAAACTCCAAGAGCCATTAGGATCGAAAGAGAGAGGAGGCTGGATCGAATTTGAACTGGATGGGAAATTTGCAGCAGTTCGGGCGTTCATTGATGCTTCCGATGATCACGCTCCCTGTTGCCGCGGTGCTTATCCGCTTGGGAATCCTGCCATGGGAAAGTATAGGAGCAGCTTCTCTCGGTGAAATGATACTTCTCGCGGGCTATACGATCTTTAAGTTTCTCCCGCTGGTGTTTGCCGTCGGAGTTGCGCTGGGTTTGACTGAGAATGCCGGAATCGCCGGTATTTCCGCACTCATGAGCTATTTCCTTTTTACAGAATTAACCCAGCACCAGCTCGGAGAAGCTTTTCAGCTTGGGGTAGCGGGTGGAATATTGATCGGGCTCTTGTCTGCTGTCGCGTATAACCGCTGTAAGCATATCAAACTCCCGGAATCGGTTCAGTTTTTTGGCGGGCCCCGTATCGTTCCGCTGATCATGGGTGCGATTACACTCGTTTTGTCTTCCCTCATGATCACAATCGGTCCCCATCTGGAAAATGGGATGGAGCAATTAACAGCCTGGGTACTCAGCCTGGGTGGCTTTGGCACGTTTTTGTACGGAATTGCCCACAGGCTGCTGGTACCCTCAGGTCTGCACTACATTCTAAACAATTTTTTCTGGTTTCAGCTCGGTGCCTTTGAGAAGCCGAGTGGAGAAATGGTCTATGGTGATCTTCCCCGTTTCTTCGCGGGAGATCCTGCAGCGGGGGCCTATATGGCCGGTTTATACCCGATTATGATGTTTGCGCTGCCTGCTATTGCTTTTGCCATTATTCACGAAGCTCGTGAAGATCTTAAGCCGAGTGTACGCATCACCTTTCTGACTGCTGCGCTTACCTCCTTCCTGACAGGAGTGACAGAACCCATTGAGTTTGCGTTTTTGTTCGTGGCGCCGTTTCTATTCGTAATTCATGCGATATTGTCTGGGTTTGCCATGTGGATCGCTTATGCCCTTAACATTAGCCATGGTTTCTCGTATTCGGCCGGGGCTATCGATTTTGTCATTAACGAGCACTTGTCTACAAATGGATGGATGCTGATTCCGATCGGTCTTGTTTTTGGCCTCATCTACTATGTGCTTTTCCGTTATGCAATCAGACGCTACCGGATACCGACTCCCGGGAGGGAAGAAGGTTCCTCTCTGGAAGAGTGGGCGGGCGATATTCCCTATCGGGCTCCGCTGATCGTGGAAGCGCTGGGGGGCAAGGGCAATATCAAAAAAATCGAAGCCTGTATCACCCGGCTGAGGCTTACGCTTGAATCAGACAGACTGATGGACATAACCGCACTCAAGCATCTGGGGGCAGCTGGAGTTATCCGGCTGGGCGGCGGGAATGTACAGGTCGTGTTCGGTACGTTCTCAGAACTCATTCGTGAAGAAATTATGAAGCTGCTGCGCAAAGATATACATCTGGTGCTGTTCAGTTCACCGGTTGCAGGCCGCATGATACCGCTTGATGAAGTGCCGGACCGTATTTTTGCGGGTAAAATTGTAGGAAACGGAGTAGCCTTTATCCCTGAAAAGGGGGAACTGCTCTCGCCGGTATCCGGTAAAGTGATGCATATTTATCCGACCATGCACGCGCTGGGGATTCAAACGGAGGAAGGACTTGAAGTTCTGCTGCATATCGGCATCGATACGTCGAGTCTGTCGGAAGGCTTTTTCCAGGCTCAGGTTCAACCGGGAGATGAAGTCGAAGCCGGGCAGCTGCTTATCCGTTTTAATTTAAGTCAGGTCAAAAAACATGCGAAATCGCTTGCGACTCCTATGGTAATTACGAATTCGGACCGGGTGAAATCTTGGAGCTTTGCTCCATACAAGTCCGTTAAAAAAGGACAGGCATCAGTCATGTCCGTTGTGTTGAAAAAACCGGAACAGAGCGGAGGGGCTTCTAATGATTAAAGGTTTGGGAGCATCATCGGGGATAGCAATGGGCCCTGCCTACGTCATCCCCGCCTGGGATTGGGAATTCCCTGACAAAATGGTGGATGCCACGGAATTGTCCTTTGAATTTGAACGATTGTATGACGGTGTCCGGTCATCCAAAGACGAGCTGGAGCATATTAAGCAGGAGATTAGAGAAGTGCTCGGCCAGGAGCAATCGTATATTTTTGATGCTCATCTCGCCATTCTGGAAGATCCGGTTTTCATGAATGAGATTCAGGGAATCATCAGCAGGCAATATAAAGCGGCAGAGGTAGCGGTTAAAGAAGTTATAGATAAGTTCGTCGATATGTTCGATGTGCTGGATGACGATTATATGAAGGAACGGGCTATGGATATTAAGGATGTGGGGAACAGGCTGCTGAAGCATTTGCTCGGAACAGTGGAAGATACGCCTCCTCCGGCTGATCATGCCTATGTGCTGGTCGCCAAGGAGCTGACCCCCTCCCAGCTCGTTCATCTGGATCCGGCAAGCATTCTGGGCATTGTTACGATGATGGGCGGTTTAACCTCTCATACCTCTATCATGAGCAGGGCCATGGGTATTCCTTTTGTCCTCGGCTTGGAAGGCAAGCTTATCCGTCCTATCCAGAACGGGGATATGGTGATTGTGGACGGTGAAGAAGGTGTCGTCTACGTGAACCCGGATCATGAGACGATTGAGCTGTATGAGTCCCGTAAAAACAACTGGCTGCTTCATCAGGAAAGATTACAGGAAATTGCCCACGTGCCGTCTATGACGGAGGATCGTAAGTCTGTTCGGCTGGCTGCCAATATCGGTTCTATTAAAGAGATTGACCAGGCGCTTAAAAACGGCGCGATAGGTGTAGGTTTATTCCGCTCCGAATTTTTGTACATGGACCGCGATTCTCTCCCGGATGAGAATGAGCAATACGATGTTTATCGGCAGGCGGCAGTTAAGCTCGAAGGCAAGCCGTTAATTATTCGTACGCTCGATATCGGCGGGGATAAGAAGCTGGACTATCTGCCTATGCAGGTAGAGGATAATCCGGCGCTGGGCTGCCGGGCAATCCGTATCTCTCTTGAGCGGCATGAGCTGTTTAAGACACAACTGCGTGCAATTCTAAGAGCTTCCCATTTTGGTCAGGTCAAGATTATGTATCCGATGATCTCATCGCTCAATGAATTGCGTCAGGCCAATGAACTGCTGGCACAGGCCAAACAAGATTTAAGCCGGCGGGGTCAACCGTTCAATCCGAATATAGAAGTCGGTCTGACCATTGAAGTGCCGGGCGCAGCGCTTATCGCGGACGTGCTGGCCAAGGAAGTTAATTTCTTTTCAATCGGAACCAATGATCTGATCCAATTCGTCCTGGCTGTAGACCGGATGAATGACAGCATCGCACATTTGTATGATCCCTATCATCCGGCGGTTATCCGTTTGCTTAAGCTCACCATTGATGCGGCCAAGTCAGCCGGCATACCGGTGGCGGTATGCGGAGAATTCGCGGGAGATATCCGCGCTCTTCCGTTATGGCTTGGGCTTGGAATCGAAGAGCTCAGCATGTCGATGCAGCTGCTGCTTCCCATTAAGCATCGTCTGCTTACGAGTAATCATGCGGAATGTGAACGTATGCTTGAAGAAGTATTGAAATGCGGCACGAGTGAGGAAATTATAGGTGTGCTGGAAAGCTCTAATTCAAAATCAAGCGCTTCTTAAATCATTCAGAAACAAACCAAGGAGGAAATAAAGATGACCAATCAACCAATTTTGAGCGGACAAAGAATTTTGGCTTTTGTAGATGATGAATTTGAAGACTTGGAAATGTGGTACCCGGTTCTGCGGCTTAGGGAAGCAGGCGCTCAAGTAGACATTGCAGGACCGAAGGGGGATACGGTATACACCGGTAAGTATGGAGTGCCAATCACGTCGGATTATGCGTATGGGGAAGTTAAAGCTGCAGACTACGACGGACTTTATGTGCCTGGGGGCTGGGCTCCGGATAAGATTCGCCGGTATGAGGATGTCCTGCGCTTAACCCGCGAGATCCATGAGGCCGCTAAGCCCATTGCCCAAATTTGTCATGCTGGCTGGGTGCTCATTTCAGCCAAAATCGTGAACGGCTTCACGATGACATCCACTCCCGGCATCCGGGATGACCTTGAAAATGCAGGTGCAATTTGGGTGGATGAAGAGGCCGTTGTGGACCGCAATATCGTCTCGGGCCGCCGCCCGCCGGATCTGCCGGCTTTTATGAGAGCCTACATAGAAGTGCTGGCTGACAAAAAGAACGGCCGGTAAATCTCCTTTACTCTGCTGGAAGCAGTTGGCCGCATTTGACTTTTTTTAAATGGATATACCTTCCTGTGTTAACAAGCAGGAAATCCGCACCCTTTGGTAGAAATAACACGTGTACAGCAAGTTGCGTAGACAGCAAACGTACATCGGGCTGCCAAAGGAGTGAGTGTATTGAAAAAGCGTTGCTTCTGTGGACAATCAGTTCACTTATGTCTAAGAACCGTGGTTTTTCAACAAAAAGTCGAGATTGAAAATGTGCCCATATATTCTTGCGAATCATGCGGCAAGAGCGGCGTATATGCCAGTGTTAAGCCCAAAGTAACCGAGCTTATCGGACAACTTGGACCTGAACCGGACAAACAGATTGTCCGCTTTGAGGATGTATCCGAAGTCGCCTGCCTGATTGTGCGTTTAGCCCATTCATCTGAGGATGGTTATGGTCTTAAGCAGGCATTCGATGAGAGAGTCAATGAGCTGCTTGACCTGCTCCTGCTAGCTGCTTCTCTGGGAGATAAGCAGTGGGGAGCGGATCTGCAGCATCGTTTGGTGCAAATTAGTGAACATATGTTCACGGACGAAGCCAAGCAGGAAGTGTTTGGCGGCTCGTAACAAGAGCTGCAGGGGGCGGATTGACTCTAGTCTATTCGCTTAAACAAAGAAAAACGATCGCAATAGTCGCGTTATCTCCACACTTGCTGGGATTTCGGTAGGGCCAACCTGACGAACAGACTGCTTCATGCAGAATGTGAACGGCGCAGGTTGGCTTTCGTCCTTTATTTTTGCTACTATATAGAGGGTCGTGTTTTAATTGCGAAAAGGTAAATAATGTCGTATGATAATCAGTAATATAGCAAGGACGACGAATATTCGAATATAAATGGAGAGAATGACCGTGACTGTTACTATTTATGACGTAGCAAGAGAAGCAGGAGTATCGATGGCAACGGTTTCGCGTGTCGTCAATAACAATCCGAACGTAAAGCCGCAAACAAGGAAGAAAGTCTTTGAAGCCATTGAACGGCTGGGTTATCGCCCTAACGCGGTTGCAAGGGGACTTGCGTCTAAGAAAACAACGACTGTCGGAGTCGTTATACCGGATATTTCGAACTCTATTTTTGCCGAAGTGGCTCGTGGAATCGAAGATATCGCCAATATGTATCACTACAACATCATCTTAAGTAATGCCGACAAGAAGAAGGAAAAAGAAATCCGTGTCATCAACACACTGCTCGAGAAGCAGGTGGACGGGCTGCTCTTTATGGGCGGGGTCGTATCGGAGGACCATATTAATGCTTTCCGGACTTCCTCTGTGCCTGTTGTTCTTTGCGGAACAGCGGACGATCAGAATATTATGCCTTCCGTTGATATCGATCATGAAAGGGCAGCTTTTGATGCCGTTCAATTGCTTATTCAGAATGGGCATCGCAGCATTGGGATGATTTCAGGCCCGCTTCAGGATCCGGCTAACGGATTTTCCCGTTATCAAGGTTACAAGAAAGCCTTGGAAGAGGCTGGCATTGAACTGGATGAAGACTATATCCGTCTGGGCAATTACCGTTACGAGTCGGGGATCGATGCAACGGATTATTTCTTGAAACTCCCTAATCGTCCAACGGCTATTTTCTCGGCAACGGATGAGATGGCAATCGGTGCTATTCACAAGATTCAGGACGAAGGCCTGCGGGTTCCGGAAGATATGTCGGTTATGAGTATTGATAATATTCGTATGGCTTCCATGGTACGGCCGCAGCTGACGACCGTGGCACAGCCTATGTATGATATCGGGGCTGTATCGATGCGTCTATTGACCAAACTGATGAATAAAGAAGCGATGGAAATGACTCAAGTCGTTCTTCCGCACGAAATTATTAAGCGCAGCTCAGTGGCTCCTCGTTGAGCCGCTTTTTGTTGAGCAGAAAGAAGAGGAGCCGGAGATGATCAACAAGATCGGTTTAATCGGAGCTATGAATGAGGAAATCGAACTGCTTATTCAGGCTATGACGGGTGTAAAAGAAACGAAAAAAGCAGGCATTACATACCGGGAAGGGCTTTTTCAAGGTAAAGAAGTTGTCGTATGCAGATCTGGTGTCGGTAAAGTGAATGCAGCGGTCTGCACGCAGATTCTAATCGACCAGTTCGGAGTAAACGCCGTTTTGTTTACAGGTGTGGCGGGAGCACTGGACCCGGAGCTTAACATCGGCGACATTGTAATCTCTACCGCATGTATGCAGCACGATATGGATGTTAGAGCTCTAGGATTCCCTCGCGGAGTTATTCCTTATGAGGAAGTGTCCACGTTTGCTGCGGATCCTGAGTTGATTAAGCTTGCGGACGCGGCGAGCAGAGAGTTGTTTGACGGACGCACCAAACAAGGTCTTGTTTTGTCAGGCGATCAATTCGTTGCATCGCGCGAACTGGTGGCCGAACTTTTCCATGATCTGGGCGGGTCCTGCACGGAGATGGAAGGGGCGGCAGTAGCCCAAGTATGTTCTATGAATTCGGTTCCTTTTGTTGTTATTCGTTCCATGTCTGATAAAGCGGACGGTTCAGCTCATGTGAATTTCGCTGAATTTACTAAGCAAGCTTCAGAGAACTCACATCGTATTATTGAGCATATGGTGCGTTCGATCTAACTAAATATTTGTTTACATAAAAACCGCTTGTATCCACGGATACAAGCGGTTTTTATGTAAACGGAGGAATCTTAATGTTCTTCACTCCGTCTATACGAATTAAACCCTAAGTTACTTCACATAAAGGAGTGCGATTTCAACGGTTTTCTTATTCTTCTCGACGATAACTTCCCTACGCGGGATGGGTTCCCATGAATCGGTCTGATCCAGCCAAGTATCAGGAAGATCCACAGGGCTTTCGGCCTGATTCTCTATCAACCAGCCGGAGGGTAGAGAGAGCAGAGGTTCTTGCTCCAGCCGCTGGATCAGCGGATGATCGGACATGACGAGCCAGAGAAGGCTCCAGGCCCGGGGGACAACGCGCCAAATGTCATAACCGCCGCCTCCCAGAGCAACCCAGCGCCCCTCACACCAGCGGTCCGCCCACTGCCGGATGAGCTTCGGCATCTCCTTGTAGATCCGCATGGAGCAGTGTACGTGGGCGAGAGGATCGAGCGCGTGGGCATCGCAGCCATGCTGAGACACGATGATGTCCGGCTTGAAGCGCTCAATCAGGGGCTCCAGCACCTGCTCGAAGCTCTCCAGCCACGAATCATCCTCGGTGTACGGTTCTACCGGGACGTTCACGCAGGTACCGAAAGCTTCGCCTTCCCCGCGTTCGGTCACATCTCCAGTGCCGGGGAACAAATATTTCCCCGTCTCATGAATGGAGAAGGTGCACACGCGCGGATCGCTGTAGAAGCTCCACTGCACACCGTCGCCATGGTGGACATCGGTGTCGATATAAAGCACGCGAGCGTTGTAATGCTCCGTGATATGTGCAATCGCAGCGGAAGCGTCGTTGTAGACGCAGAAGCCCGCTCCTTTGCTCTGCAGAGCGTGATGGAGGCCCCCGCCGAGATGAAGCGCCCGCTTGGCGGCGCCAGACATGACCGTCTCGGCTGCCGTGATCGAGCCGCCCACGACCATAGAGGTGACCTCGTGCATCAAAGCGAAATACGGAGTGTCCTCGGTATCCAGGCCGTACCGGGAAGCGCTTTCGACCCATTGGCTGGCCGGAGAAGGCTCACTAAGCGCTTTCACAGCTTCGATAAACTCAGGCTGATGAACACGCGCGAGCTCTTCCTCGGTTGCGGAGCGGGGGGTTATGATTTGGGAGTCTTGAAGGGCTCCGGCTTTTCTGAGCAAGTCAACAGTAAGTAAGAGTCTTTTCTGGTTGAATGGATGTTCATCGTTGAACTTATAGGTTGTCTCATGCTCGTTATAAACAAAAACAGATTCGTTCTTCATTGCGAGCTGTTCCTCCCGTAACCCCGGAAATGGTTCTAATACATGAACCGCTGTTGAAAGCGAATGCGGTCGAACTGCTCGATAGAGTCGAAGGGAACCTTACTTCCGATCCGTACCATCAGGCAGTTGGCCGGGTGCGAACAAATTTCCGGATCGTCGGTGGCGTACCACACCATATCCACACACTTCATTAAATTTTCCATCATTTTGCGGTAATCCCACACACTAAGTCCGCTGCTTTCCAGATCCCAGTGCCAGTAATACTCCGTGGTAAACGTAATGACATTCTCCATCTGCTCGTCCGTAAAAGCTAACCGGATCATTTTCTTGCCGAGACCGAGCGCGCGGTAGCTGTTGGCTACTTCAATAGCACCCAGTTCAATCAGATCCTTCATGTTCCCCTGGGACCAGCGTTCGATCTCATCAGGATAGTGGAACGTCACATAGCCGACAATACAATCTCCGGTGCGGGCGATAATAATGCGGCCTTCAGGCAGTTCCGATATTTCAATTAGTGCTTCATGCTGATCCTTCGGCTTACGAAAAGCATCCAGGTCATCATGCATATGAAGGCCGCGAAGATGATCCGGCAGGACCGGACCTTCTACGGTAATTTCAGCGTTCATATCAGGTGGAACGAAAGAATGCGAATGATAAATTTTTTTATGCTCCATGAGAGGGGTCTCCTTACAAACGGCGTCAGTAACATGGATCTCTCTATACTCTCTTATATCACATTTATTGGTTATTTGAAAAGGAATAGGCAAACATAACCTGCTGTGTTATAATATTCATTATGAAAAATAAGTCTTTCCTGTCAGGCACAAAGCATTCAAAAGAGTTTGAAAGCGTTTCAATTGTCGGGAGGTAGGAGAAATGAGCCAGCTAAAAGGTGAAGTTATTGATGCAGTTTCACAGAATTCCAACCTAGGAGATTACGAGAAAGCTCGGGAAACTTTCCGATGGGAAGAGGTAGAATCCAGCTTCTCTTGGTTCGATACGGGAAAAGTAAATATAGCCTATGAAGCTATTGACCGTCATGCGGAGTCTTCCAGAAAAGACAAAGTAGCCTTGCATTACAGCGACCAAACAAGAGATGAGTCCTATACGTTTGCGCAAATGAAGGCGAAATCGAATCAATTCGGTAATGTACTGCGTAAGTTAGGCGTCAACAAGGGTGACCGGATTTTTATTTTCATGCCGCGTACACCTGAGCTGTACATGTCCTTGCTAGGCTCGATCAAAGTCGGTGCCGTTGTCGGACCTTTGTTCGAAGCTTTTATGGAAATGGCGGTCAAAGACCGTCTACAGGATAGTGAGGCCGTCGCTATTATTACAACGCCTGCACTTGTCCACCGGATCCCTACGGCTGACCTGCCGCATCTGAAGCATGTCATTCTGGTCGGTGAAGATCTGGAACTGCAGGAGCGCCAAGTCGATTTCTACAAGGAAATGGCACAGGCATCCGAAGAACTTGACATCGAATGGGTTGACCGCGAAGATGGTATGCTGCTGCACTACACATCCGGCTCGACGGGTAAGCCGAAGGGCGTATTCCATGTCCATAATGCGATGCTCCAACAATATTATACGGGACGTATTGTCCTTGACCTTAAAGAAGATGATGTCTACTGGTGTACAGCTGACCCAGGCTGGGTAACCGGAACTTCTTACGGCATCTTCGGCCCATGGCTTAACGGTGCTACCAACGTAATTCGCGGCGGACGTTTCAGCCCGCAGGATTGGTATAATACGATCCAGAAATACGGCGTAACCGTCTGGTATAGTGCGCCGACAGCATTCCGCATGCTGATGGGCGCGGGAGATGATGTGGTGAATCAATTTGATTTGTCCTCGCTCCGCCATGTACTCAGCGTCGGCGAACCGCTTAACCCTGAGGTAGTACGCTGGGGAATGAAAGTATACGGACAGCGTATCCATGATACGTGGTGGATGACGGAGACTGGCGGCCAGGTTATTTGTAACTATCCGGGCATGCCGATCAAGCCGGGTTCCATGGGCCGTCCGATTCCGGGTGTTGAAGCTGCCATTATCGATGACAGCGGCAATGTTCTTCCTCCGAACCGGATGGGTAATCTTGCCGTAAAGACACCGTGGCCTTCTATGATGCGCAAAATCTGGAATAACCCCGCTAAATATGAAGAGTACTTCCGTTTAACCGGCTGGTATGTTTCCGGCGATTCCGCTTACATGGATGAAGACGGATACTTCTGGTTCCAAGGACGTATTGATGATGTTATCAATACGGCCGGTGAGCGTGTAGGACCTTTCGAGGTGGAGAGCAAGCTGGTTGAGCATCCTGCCGTTGCTGAGGCCGGTGTTATCGGTAAGCCTGATCCAATGCGCGGTGAGATCATTAAAGCGTTTATCGCTCTTCGCGAAGGTTTTGAACCTTCAGATGAGCTGAAAGCGGAAATTTCCAAGTTTGTTAAAGAAGGTTTGTCCGCCCATGCGGCCCCTCGCGAAATCGAGTTCAAGGATAAGCTTCCTAAGACACGCAGCGGTAAGATCATGCGCCGTGTATTAAAAGCATGGGAACTGAACTTGCCGACAGGTGATCTGTCCACGATCGAAGATTAATCATTATTCCTTGGCCTTTTTATAAAATACAACAAAACCCCGAGAACGTTTCGGGGTTTTTGTTTGGTTTATCTCATGATATTTGACCAGCATGGGGCCCAGGTCTATTGACATGAAAATCCCCTCGGATCAGGATTTGATGTTCCTGATCCGAGGGGATTTATGTTTAGAATAACCGGGTTAATGAAGAAGCTGCCATTAACGGGTGGTATATTTCACGGCAGCGGAAAGTTTGGATTCCCCGGAATCATTAACCGCAGATACTTTATAGTAACCGTCGTATTGAACGGCGACATGTACGTATTCGGCCGCAAGAGCCGAATCCATACGCTTGTAATCTCCGGTAGATTTCTCACTGTAGTAAATGTTGTACCGCTTTACTTTATCCTTTCCGGGATTGGCTTCCCATTTGAGCTTTAAGCCAGAGCCGCTCCATTTCGCGGTTAGACCCGTTGGCGCAGACGGAGACTTCTTGCCAGAGTCATCATTTGATCCTTCAGCGGGCCCTCCGGGAGGCGATGCGTTAGTTCCTGAACCGGCGCCTGTGCCCGGACTCTGTCCATCAGGAATGAACCCTGGGTCGAGGCCACCGCTATCAATGGCATTGGATCTGCCAGGGGCGGACTCCTTGCCTGCGACATCAACAGCCGTCACGTAGTAAGCATGAGCGGAAGACGGGTTTACGCTGTCCGAGAATTTCAGAGCCTGGCCTGTGAGGACCACTTTACCGGATTGCCTGATGAAGGGGCCGCCGTTATCGGAACGATACAGCCGGTAGCCGACCACATCATTATTTCCGCTAGGTTGGAAAGTGACAACAGCAGATCCGCCCGATTTGGTTACGGCCACACTGGAAGGTGAGGCTGGCGCATTTCCGTCGTCTTTGCGAGGATCGATTTCAGAAGGCGCATCCTCTTTATAATCTTTAGGCTTATAAAAATCCAGTGACTTGCGGTTTTTTGCAGGAAGTTTGGCAAGAATTCCGGACAATTCTTTAAGTATGGCATTGATGGACTTCTCGCGCATAATCACAACCTTGGATTGAACCATATCGCCTGGGGTCTGATTCTGCGCGATGTAGTTGATTCCATTATATTCGATAGTACTCATCGATTTCATCGCATTGTCAACATCTTTAGGGATGTACTTGCGGTTAAACCAGTCGGTCACCAGATGACCGGACTGCCGGTTGAGTTCGCTCGGCAGTTTGCCGGATACATCCGATACGGTCGCTTGCACGACGGTATTTGGTCTCGTGAAGGATTTGTCCGGAAAAAGCTCGGGCTTCTGCTCGACAGCAGCATTCATAATAAGAGACCAGATGTTCATCGCCCGCAATTTACCCGGATCACTAAGCTTATGGATCGATTTATCGTATCCGGCCCATACGCCCACCGTAATATTGGGCGTGTACCCCATGAACCAGGCATCGCCATCGTCTTGTGTTGAGCCGGTTTTCCCGACAACCGGGATTTTGCCGTAGAACTTGAAACTCTTCTTAATGCTTGTCGCCGTACCTTCTGTAATGACGGTTCTCATCATGTCAGTAATCAGATAGGCGGTTTCTTCCGAAAAGACGCGTGTAGGCTTAACCTGATGCTCATACACAACCTTGCCGGTCGAGTCCGTAATTTTGCGGATCATAAAGGCTTCGTTAAAAAGTCCTTTGTTAGACATGGAAGCATAAGAACTTGTTAAATCTTTTACAGTTACGCCGTACTCAAGTCCCCCTATGGCACCGGTTGTGTAATTATAATCCTTTTTGTCGATCGTGGTTATGCCCAGTTTTTTGGAAAAGTCGAGAGCTTCTTTGACGCCTACTGTCTCCGTGAACAGCTTGATAGCCGGGATATTATAGGACTGGTTAAGTGCTTTGCGAGCCGTGACCAGACCATTATATTTATCATTCCAGTTCTCAGGAATGTGGTAGCCCTTGCTGCCGTCTTTCAGAATGATCGGGGCATCGTCAATTATACTGGCCGGCTGAAGCTTGCCTTTCTCCATAGCTGGAATGTAGGCGGCGAGCGGCTTCATCGTGGAACCGGGCTGCCGTACAGCATCAATAGCCAGATTGTTCTGGTTCTTGCTGTAATCACGGCCTTCGATCATGCCCAGGACAGCGCCGGTTTTGCTGTCCATCATAACAGCTCCGACTAGTTCATCGCCCTTGGTTGCATTGTGAGGCGAGAAGTTCTTAGGATTCTTGGCTATGTTCTGCATAGAATCATAGATCGTCTGATCTATGCTCGTATACACCTGGTAACCGCCGCGCTGTAAGTGATCGCGCATATTTTTAAGCGCTTCTTTGTATGCTGCATTATTCTTGCCCGGATCAAGATCAGGCTGCTGCTGGCTAATTAGAATTTTGGCAGCTTGAGTCTCTGCTTCAATCATCAGATACGGATAACTCGCATAGGCTTTTAATTGCTGTTTGGCCAAGGAGGATTCAATGTCAAAATTAAGGGCTTCCGTATACTGTCCCTCGGTTAACTTGTTCTCCTCAAGCATCCTTTTGAGTACGAGCTTCTGCCGCGTTACTGCATTCTTGAAGCCCGTTGCGTTAGGAGCCCCTGTACTCGTGAAAGCGGAGTAGTTGCTCGGCTGCTGCGGAAGACCGGCGAGATAAGCCGCTTGGGCCGCATTCAATTTGTTCAGATCATCCAGATCGAAAATCCCCTTTGCGGCTGCTTTAATTCCGTACAAGTTATACCCGGTTGCACCGTTTCCGTACGGAATTTTATTCAAATAAGCCAGGAGAATTTCATCTTTGGAGATGAGTCTGTTCATTCTGAGTGACAGCAGGAGTTCTTTTGCCTTGCGTCCTGCGTCCCGATCTAATGTCAGAAATACGCGCCGGGCAAGCTGCTGCGTAATCGTACTGCCGCCAGTTTGTACTTCTTCATTAAAAAGCTTTTGTGTAACAGCACGGGTAACGCCTTTGATATCCACCCCGTTATGCTGGTAGAAGTTGTTGTCTTCAATAGCTAGAACGGCATCGAGTACAATCTGGGGGATTTCTGACAGCTCGGCAAGCCGCCGGTCTTCCTCCGTACGAAGCTGGCCGATTACAGAATCGTCATTGAAATAAACGAACCCCGTGATGGCGTTTTCTTCGATTTTCTGGCGCATATCTTCCTTGTTCCGGACAGGCTCGTCTTTGACAAGAGCGCCGACATAGCCCACGGCCGCGGCCCCTCCAATAATTCCTACGGCAAGAAACGCCACGAAGGCCCATTTTAACGTATGGAAAGTAATCGACAGAGCTTTACGGACTCTCGGTTTTTGTAAGAAAGAGAGTTTTTTTGCCATATTTCCAGGATTCCTCCTTTTATAACCGCTTCAATTATAGCACAAAGGCAAAATCTTGAATACCGCTGTACAAGGGGCCTGCTTGGAGGCGTTTGACATGTTTGTATCTTGTATGATATAAAGAGTGAACACAATATTTTATAAATGCTTTGAAAGACTTGAGTAGCAGGGCAGGAACAGGCAGCAGAGAGCCGATGGATGGTGTGAATCGGTGCCGGCCTCCATTAGCGAATTACCGTCTGGAGCAGGGAAAGGGAACACGTAAGCCCGCAGGCCTTATGGCCTTGAGTGCGCTTAGCCTATATTCCATTCGTATGGACAGGGCTGGAGCGGGGTTTACAGTAGCTTTCTCCCGGGATCATTCCCGTTATCCGTAATGAGTGAAAGTCACTCTTCTGGGCATACCACGAGAGTGCTTTAATTAGGGTGGTACCGCGAGTTCAGAGCCTTCTCGTCCCTTTGTGGATAGAAGGCTTTTTTTGTGCATTTTTTATGGAAAGAAAGGGTAACAGGCAAGCAAACAAGATGAAGAGAGGATCTGATGACTGTGACGAAAACAGACGTATGGGCACAACTGACGCCCGAGCAGCAGGAGGAAGTAACCCGCCAGCTTGAAGTTCTGCGACGGGGTGCGGTGGAAATCGTGCCGGAGGAAGACCTGAAGCTCAAAATTGCGGAAGCTATAATAGACAACAGACCGCTTAAAGTTAAACTCGGTCTGGACCCGTCGGCGCCGGACATTCATGTCGGGCATACGGTTGTGCTGCACAAGCTGCGCCAATTCCAGGAATTCGGTCATGAGGTACAGCTTCTTATCGGCGATTTCACTGGAAGGATCGGTGACCCGACAGGCAAATCAGAGACCCGCAAGCCATTGACAGAAGAAGATGTTAAGCGTAATGCGGAAACATACAAAAAACAAATTTTTAAAATTCTTGATCCGGATAAAACAACGGTTTGCTACAACTCGGAATGGCTGAGCCCGCTTACATTCACGGATGTTGTAGAGCTTGCTGCGAAGCTGACGGTAGCCCGGGTACTTGAGCGGGATGATTTCTCCAAACGGTACACGTCAGGCCAGCCTATTCATGTACACGAGTTTTTCTATCCGCTCATGCAGGGGTATGATTCCGTTGCGCTTAAGTGCGATGTGGAGCTTGGCGGCACCGACCAAAAGTTCAATCTTCTAATGGGACGTACCCTTCAGAAGGAATACGGGGTGGCTACGCAGGTAGCTATTATGATGCCGCTGCTCGAAGGACTGGACGGCGTTAACAAAATGAGCAAGAGCCTGGGCAATTACATCGGAATTGATGAAGAAGCGAACCAGATTTACGGAAAATCCATGTCGATCCCGGATGAGTTGATGCTCAAATATTACGAGCTGGCAACAGATCTTACGAACGATGAGCTTGCTGCTCTGCGTCAAGGTATTCAAGACGGAACGGTTCATCCGCGCGATGCCAAAATGAGACTGGCGGCAACTTTCGTCCGGATGTACCACGGGGATGAGGCGGCTCAAGAAGCAGAGCGGCATTTCGTTACGGTATTCCAGCAGCGTGCGCTTCCTGACGATATCGAGGAGATTGAACTTTCTGCTGCTGAACTTGAAGACGGTTCGATTCGTTTAGTGAAACTTCTGGTGTCGCTGGGACTCCAAGCTACCAATGGAGAAGCGAAGAGAAGTATCCAGCAAGGGGGCGTACGCCTGAACGAAGAGAAGATAGCCGACCCGAATGCATCCGTTGCAATCAAAGAGGGTGACATTCTCCAGGTTGGCAAGCGGAAGTTCGCCAAAATTAAATTAGCATAGAGATAGAAGAAACCCCCGATCCGAGGATCGGGGGTTTCTGAGTTGTCGATTGATAACGATCGACTAGGAAAGACGGTTGTAGAACTCGACAATTTGCTTCTCGTCGATTTCTTGTGGAAGCTCGGAACGCTCAGGAAGACGAACATACTTACCTTCTACAGCTGCTTCGTTGAATTCAACGTAAGTCGGCAGGTAGTTGCGGTTAGCCAAAGCTTCTTTGATTACGGACAAACCACGGCTCTTCTCGCGAAGACCGATTACGTCGCCGGTTTTTACCGTGTAAGAAGCGATGTCAAGCTTTTTGCCGTTAACGGTAACGTGACCGTGAGCAACCAGTTGACGTGCGCCTGCACGGGAGTTGGAGAAGCCAAGACGGTAAACCAGGTTGTCCAGACGGCTTTCAAGAAGCTGCATGAACGTTTCACCTGTGATACCTTTTTGCTTAGCAGCTGCACTGTACAGGTTGCGGAATTGCTTCTCGCTTACACCGTACATGTGACGAAGCTTTTGCTTTTCTTGAAGCTGCATACCGTAGTTGCTGAGCTTCTTGCGTTGTCCCGGACCATGTTGGCCTGGAGGAAACGGACGCTTCAGTTCTTTGCCGCTGCCGCTCAGGGAAATGCCGAGACGACGGCT
Organism: Paenibacillus lutrae; assembly: GCF_009757775.1. GTDB lineage: Bacteria > Bacillota > Bacilli > Paenibacillales > NBRC-103111 > Paenibacillus_F > Paenibacillus_F lutrae. Next base: position 197,750 of record NZ_RHLK01000003.1, on the reverse strand, counting down.
TAGTTTAAATTTAGGACCAGTATAACGTGACATATTGGATGTACCCCTCTTCAAATGTTAGTTTAAATAGATAGGCAGATCCCGTGCTAATTTCACTGACGGATACGATTAAACATGTATCCATCTGACAAGCTGTTCAGCCGCAGGCTTGTCAGCAGTGGAATTATAGAGGGTGAGACACGAAAATCTCCCGATAACCTTTTGTACTCGACTTCTTATTTTATGCAAATAGAAGAAGAATGTCAAGTGAAAGAACTCTTATAATCTCTTGGAAAACATAGTGCATAACTACTAAAAATTTAGTATCATTAGGGGTATACTTCTTATTTATCGGGAAGTGGAAAAGGAGTTGTCTATGAGCGACAAACTTCACCACCCTATGCCGGACCGTCGGACTAAAAAGGGCAAAAGGCTTGAAGAATCAGGCCCCGACCCGTATGTTCTACATATCGTTAAGCAGGAATGTGAGCTTTCTTTAAGGAATGAACTCTACAATCTCTTCTATAATTGGATAGGTCATTCGACTTGGTCTCTTCGTTCTTTGATTGGTTCCTTAGAACTAGTCGATCATTCGGGCCAATCTATCACATATTTTTGTTCGGACGGATTTTTACACCCGCTTCACCAGGATGCATTGAACTGGATGGAGGATTCCGTGGGCAAGTCCGCTTTCTCTGAATGCAAGCGTCAACGTGTCATTGTTACCGTAAGTGGTGATGAACATGACTGCGCAGCTCTAAAGGATTATGTTACTTGCGCGGCTCCACTGTACGATAGTTCGGGTTTTTATATCGGTTCACTTGGCCTGGTTGTCAAGACCGGACAAGCCTGGGGGCTTCTGGAGACGCTGCTGGACTCCTGGATATTAGCGGTTCAGCAATTAAGTATGCACAGTCAGACGGATGTGACTTCCCATAATCTTACGCGACAGGTTTACCGCAATGAGCGGGAGCTGCGTAAATGGGAGATTCTTTTTCAGACGACGAATAAGCTTCATTCTCAAATTGATGTAAACGCCGTCTTGTCCGTTGTAATCGACTGCATTCAAGAATTGTACCCTTTCGTCAATCTGGATCTGCTCCTCTCACAGGATTACCACAGCGGCTCCCTTCCGGTTAAGCTGCTTCGGTTTCAGCAGGCGGAGAATGATATATGCGCCAAAGCTTTCATGGAAGGGCGGGTGTTTGTCCAGGAGGATACGCTTCCCGAGGGGATCAGACGCCGCGAAATCGCGGCTCCGCTATCCGGTAAGCAGGGGGTATACGGTGTGCTGCACCTGACCTATTCCCGGGATACGTTCGATCCGGCGGAAATTTCTTTTATAACGCTTTTGGCTGATGCCGCGGGCAATGCGTTTGAGAACGCCAAATTGTACGAGCACTCCAATCTGCTGGTGGACGAGCTTCGCCTTATCAACGAGATGACCCAGAAATTGACGCAGAGCTTGAGTCTGCATGAAATTTTTGATTTTGCCTGCCGCGAGCTCACGGATATATTTAAAGCCGATTATTGTTCCATTATGCAGACGGATGATGAAAGGCAGAGACTGATCGTCAAAGCCAGTAACTTCCCTCCGATGTATCATGAGCATCTGTCGATGGGAACCGGTTTCACCGGTCTTGTATACGAGAGCAAAGAAGCGGTTATTGTCTCCGACTATCAGCAGAACGACTATAAGCCGTCTAAATTGATGGAACTCTCCAACTCACGTTCCATGATGGCGGCTCCGGTGTTAGGCGGAGGTGAGGTGCTGGGAGTTATCCTCGTTGTTCATCGGGATCCGCATTATTTCTCTTATGATAATTTTAAGCTGCTGCAAGCCTTGTGCAGCCATATCGGACTGGCTATTACCAATGCGGCTCTTCATGCGGAACTGCAGCGGCTGGTCATTATGGATCAGCTGACAGGCCTGTACGCACGCCATTATTTGAATACGCAGGTTCAAGAGATGCAGAAAAAAGATTTCTGCGGTTCCCTGATCGTGGTTGATATTGATTACTTCAAGCAGGTTAACGACACATACGGGCACCAGGTCGGTGACCGGATTCTCATGCAGGTTAGTGATATTCTTGCGACGAGCATCCGGGAAACGGATATTGCGGCCCGCTGGGGCGGCGAAGAGCTGGCGATCTATTTGCCGAGGGTCGGCAAGCAGCAGGCGCTGCGGGTGGCTGAGCGGATACGCGAGCGGGTGATGAATGAAACCGATCCCAGAGTGACCGTTTCCTGCGGAGTGTCCGACTGGTTCTGGGAAGATGACAAAATTAGCGTAGAGTCTCTGTTCTATAAAGCGGATATGGCTTTGTATCAGGCTAAGCATGACGGACGAAATCAAATTGTTATGGACCAAAGCCGTTCCCTCACCTCGTGATGGAACGGTTTTTTCTTATTGAAGCAGGGGAAAGTAGACGGGAAGAACGCGCGTTTCACATCCTCTTAGAAAGTGTTACAATAAAAAGGTGAGGAGGCTGGAACGTTGAAAGGGATTAAACTTATGCGCAGCAAACGACTCATGTACGTTTTGACCCTTCTCTTAATCTTAATTGCGATCGTTTATTTCTTTTTCTACAAAAAAGATGTCTGGAACTTCGGAAGTATTCGTATGCAGCAGCTCGCACCCTGGCTTGAGTCCCTCGGTCTATTCGGGAAAACGATTGGCGTTTTTCTTGTTTTTCTGCAAACGCTTTTTCCATTCGTGCCATTTGTGCTTGTTGCAGGCGCAAACGTGGCGCTTTTCGGAATGAAGTGGGGCTTTGTTGTCAACTATGTCATGTCTGTTGTTGCCAGTCTGGTCGGGTTTATTGCCGCTCGGTATTTTGTGCATGCTTGGGTAGAGAAGAAATTGAGCTCCAAACCAACCATTCAGCAGTTTAACCGCAAGTTAGAAACCCAGGGGTTTTTATATATTCTGCTCGGAAGGTTAATTCCCGTAATCCCTTCTTCGGCTATCAATTACGGGGCCGGGGTGACTCGTATCACACTGCGCCATTTTATTCTGGGCACGGTGATTGGTAAACTGCCGATTATTTATTTGGAGTCCTTAATTGCGCATGATTTATTCCATTTTCAAGATTATAAAGGAAGATTGATGATTCTGGTCGCAATTTTTGCACTGCTGATTCTACTGGGCAGCCTGTTCAAAAAACGTCTGGATTCACGCAAACATACGAAAAAGGTGCCGCCGCGCTCACGTCAATCCGGTTAACCGATTACATAAGGAGGAATTTGAAAGATGAGAGATCCAAGAATTCAAGAACTAGCAGCCAATCTGGTCCAATATTCCGTAAACGTTCAACCTGGCGAGAATATCCTTATTGAAATGTACGGGACTGAAAAAGAGCTTGTCCGCAGTCTGGTTGAAGAGGTGTATGCACGGGGAGGGAAGCCCTACGTCAAGCTCATTGACCGTCGTGTGATGGGAACCATTCTGAAATCAGCGACTGAACAACAAATAAAGGAATGGGCAGAAGAAGATTTGGCACAGATGAAAAGAATGGACGGTTACATTGCGGTCAGAGCCGGAGAGAATGTCAATGAGTGGGCGGATGTTCCGGAGCAGCAAATGAAGCTGTACAATCTGCACTATCTGAAGCCGGTTCATTTGGAACAGCGCATCAAGCATACGCGCTGGGTTGTTCTCCGGTATCCGAATGCTTCGATGGCACAGCTTGCCGAAATGAGTACGGATGCATTTGAAGATTTTTACTTCGATGTCTGCAATCTGGATTATGGCAAAATGGATGAGGCCATGGACCCGCTTAAAGCGCTTATGGAGCGTACGGATAAGGTGCGGCTGGTGTCTCCCGGAACCGATCTTACTTTCTCGATCAAAGGGATCCCGGCTATTAAATGTTCGGGCCAGAACAATATTCCGGATGGGGAATGTTTTACAGCTCCAGTGCGTGACTCTGTCAACGGTACGATCACGTTCAACACTCCTTCCGTTCAGTCCGGGGTAACATTTGATCAAATTTCATTCCGCTTTGAGGACGGTAAAATTATTGAAGCGACCAGCAGCGATACGGAGCGGATAAATGAAATTCTGGATATGGACGAAGGCGCACGGTATGTAGGGGAGTTTAGTCTCGGTTTTAACCCCTACATCAAATACCCGATGAAAGATACGCTGTTTGACGAGAAAATCGACGGCAGCCTGCATTTCACTCCGGGACAGGCTTATGAAGAGGCGGATAACGGCAACCGATCCTCGCTGCATTGGGATCTCGTATTGATTCAGCGGCCTGAATACGGGGGCGGCGAAGTATGGTTTGACGATGTACTGATTCGTAAAGACGGCCGCTTCGTTATTGAGGAACTGGAGCAGCTTAATCCTGAAAATCTCAAATAACGGTATCGGGCTTTGATTTTGGAAAAAGTTGTTGCGTGGAGTGGTGCTGCAAGGTATCATGAAAGAGTAAAGGACACGTCTGTGAACCGTATAGGAGGAATGCCTCATGCCAAGTGCCAATAATACTGCAATTGTTGAAATCTCTCAAACTGCGAACCAGTTCCGCTCTTCCATCGTACTTCAGTATGATAACAAGTATATTGATGTTAAGAGTATCCTGGGCCTGTTTACTACGCTGCTCAGTTCGGGCCAGTATGAACTTCATGTTCATGGACCGGATGAAGACGAAGCGAAGAAAGCCATGGCGGAAGTTTTTGCCAAGCATCAATTAGAAATTGCGATTGTATAAAGTTTACTAATAATGAACCGGAAGCGTCCCTGACAGGGGCGCTTTTTCAATAGGATCGCAGGGAGAAGTCCCGTGGGGCATCTCTTGTATCTTGGCTTGTTTTCGTCTATATTAGACTTAAGGCGTAGGAATATGTACAGGGGGGAAAAGGTATGTCTTCATCTGATTTGCTGGTGAGCTTGAACCAGAAGGCACTTAATCTTCTTGAAGAAGATGCATATAAAATCGAGAAGCTGATTGAAATTCAAATGGAGAACCTGACAACCCGTCAGTGCCCTTTGTACGAAGAAGTGCTCGATACACAGATGTACGGCTATTCACGTGAGATAGACTTTGCGATTCGTGCAGGGCTGATTCCGGCTAGTGTAGGCAAAGAACTTTTGCATAAGCTGGAGCAGAACTTGGCTAAACTGTATGAAGCTTTAAATAAAAAGTAACCCACTTTTCAGCGGGTTACTTTTTTTTGTGTGCATTAAACGAGGAAGAAAACGACACCCAGTATGATATATACAGCAAGCAGAAGAACTCCCTCGTACCAGTTGGAAGAGCCATCCTGTGAAATCGATTTGGAGATTAGAACAGCAACTCCAATTGCTACGATCTCGTAAGTGGTGAAAACAATATCCATGGTTTGCCCCATGAAGAAGCTGGCAAATACAAGCACTGGCGCTACGAATAAGGCAATCTGCAAGGAGCTGCCGACAGCAATCTCAACGGCTGCGCCCATCTTGTTCTTCATCGCCATCATGACGGCTGCGCTGTGTTCTGCCGCATTACCGATTATGGCGATCAGGAAGGCGCCGACAAACAGTTCGGAAAGACCGAATTTGGCTGTGAACTCATCCAGCGTTCCAACGAGCCATTCACTTGTGAAGCCGACCATAACGGTAGCCAGAATGAGAAAGAGAATGGAAGTCTTTTTGGACCATGCGGGCTCGCTGTGCTCGACGACTTGATCGGACAGCTCCTTTTTATGCGTGACCATGGAGAAGATCAGCCATAGAATGTAGGCAACTATCAGTATGCCGGCAACGACCAAGCTCATTTCCGTTGTTTCTTTGACCGTTAGGCTTTGAGCAAAAACAGCGGGAATGAACAAAGCGATAACGGCCAGGGACATGAGGGAGGCGTTATGGGAAGCCAGCTTGATATTAAAGGTCTGCTCTTTAAACTTCAAGCCGCCTGCCAAAGCGCTGATGCCCATTACAAGCAGGAGATTACCGATAATAGCACCGGTCAAGCTTGCTTTTACCACATCGAATAATCCGTCTTTAACGAGAAAAAAGGCAATAATTAATTCTGCCGCATTACCGAATGTGGCGTTAAGGAAACCGCCCATACGATCTCCCGCATAGTGGGCGACACTTTCCGTTGCTTTGCCCAGGAAGCCCGCAACGAAGAGGATCGCAATACACGAAATAGTAAATTGGATCGTATTGCCCAGATGCATGTAGTGCGCAACTGCGCTTAATGCAAATGACACGATCAAACCAATGTTAAATAAGTTTTTCCTCAACTTTAATCCCTCCGCCATGTATCTTTGATTATTGCTGTTTCGTACGGTTATGTAAGATAGCCTCTAATAATATACCCACAACTTAGCAGATTGTAAAACCTCCTTATAAAAAGAGTTTATGTTCGCTGGAAGCAAATACAACCTTGGTTGCTTTCTCATTTGGCAAGACTTACAATAAGAGTAATGATAGATGAAAGGGTGGTTCGGATGGCTGAAGATATTCAAACGGGTAATATTCGCATTTCAGACGATGTAGTGGCTACAATTGCCGGCCTGGCGGCTGTAGAAACGCCGGGGATCGCAGCGATGTCAGGCGGGATTTCAGAAGGATTTGCCAAACGCCTCAGCGGTAAAAATGTACAGCGTGGCGTTTCTGTTGAGGTAGGACAAGTGGAAGCTGCGGTTGATTTGCGTGTGATTGTCCTTTACGGCAGCCGAATCCAGGACGTATGCAGAGAGCTTCAGCTAAATGTACAAGAAGCGGTGGAGAATATGACGGGACTTCGCATTGTGGAAGTGAATGTCAAGGTTGAAGGTGTCTCTTTCAAGGAAGATGAGATCGCCCTTGATGATCCGCAGCGTGTGAAGTAAATCTCCGGCTTACGGCAGGTACATAACTAAACAAAGAGGATGCTCTCAGAGCATCCTCTTTGTTGTGTTTGTCCTCTGAATGGCGTCAGCTCGAATGAGGGAGCGAGCAGTATAGAAGATTAGACCTACCGGTATACACGGGTCGTCTGGGTGACCTTCTCCACTTTCTCTTTCTTCTCGAGCCGATTCTGCTCGCGTGAGAGACTGAGTACAATCCCCATGCCGATCAAAGTGGCCATGATCGAGGAGCCGCCGTAAGAAATGAGCGGCAGGGTGACACCGGTCATTGGAATGGCACCGATGACGCCCCCGATATTGATGATCGCCTGGAAACCGATCATTCCCATAATGCCTACTCCTGTCAGCATGCCGAATGTATCGGGGCAGCGGACAGCTATAATCAGTCCGCGCCAGATAAATACGATATAGACCAGCAGGAAAAGGCAGCTTCCGATTAAGCCGAACTCCTCGGCAATAATAGCAAAGATAAAATCATTATACGGCTCAGGGATATACATCTTCTGGATGCTTTGTCCGAACCCTGTTCCCATAATACCGCCGTGTCCGAGTGCATATAAAGCGTGCATGATCTGGTAGCCCTCACCGAGCATATCATCGCGGGGATTCAGGAAAGTGTTAATCCTCGCCATTCGAATACTGAAGAATGAAGAAGCACTCTCGGGATCGAATAAGAAATAGAGTCCCAGTAAGATCGTGATGGTAGCTGCACCTAATCCGCCTAGAATGAGGAGGTGCTTGAGCCGGGCGCCTCCAACGAATATAACGGTAAAGGCGGTTAGGATAAAGATCGCGGCTGTACCGACATCGGGCTGTACCACAATTAAAGCACTAACGAAACCGGTAACGATAATAGCGGGCAGCAAGCCGGATTTAAGCTTTTTAATTCTTTCTCCCTTCTTACCGATCAACAAAGCCAGATACATGATAATGCCGATCTTGGCAAATTCGGAAGGCTGCATGCTTAAGGGGCCGATTTTTAACCGGCTTCGTGCACCTTTATCTTCGGGAGCGATCATAAGAACGACAACCAGCAGAATAAGTATGATTATAAAAGCCGGAATCACTAATTTTTTAAGTTTGGTATATCTAATATTCATCGTTAACAGCAAACAAAAGGTACCGATCAGGACGGAAATAATTTGGTTGGAAGTCAATAACCAAGAATCATTCCACCGGGTGGCTGCGTATACCGAGCTTGAACTGAATACCATCACAACGCCGAAACAGACCAAAGCAAAGGTCAGGAAAAGAAGCAGAAAATCAGGTGTTCCTCTGCGCGGGGCATTCACTGGATGTCCCCTATTGGGCCAGCAGTTGATGAAGTTGGGACAGCTTCTGCTTTGCTTTGTTCAGGATATGATCCGGAATCGGAGATTCGTAATCTAATCCGTGAGGGAAGGTCGCTTTGCCTATGTATGCTTCTTCAATATACAGAATGGCATAAGGGGATTCTAACTTGCCGGATTCCGCGCGGGTATTTACACGCAGGAAGTATTCTGCATTGGTTGTTTGGTCTTCGAGTTTCAAATCATAAGTAGCTCGTGTATACTCCCACTGCCAACGAACGAAACCAAGTTTCGCAGTTACATCATCGAGGTGAGCAAGGTCGCTTTTCAGGCCTTTAAAGCCAGTCGTTTCAATAATCACATCAGACGCCTCCAATATCTATACATTCTTTAACCATGATAGTATGTTTCCCAAAGTCTTGCAAGTAAACGCAGCCCTGCCGCGTTGTAATTTTTCAACTATAATTAGCGGTGAAAGACGCCGGGGGATTTGGTACAATGGAAGGAAGAACCAATAATACCTTGGAGCGGGTGATACCTTGATTACACTGGACAACGAGTTGGAGGCAATGTACGAAACAATGGTGTCATGGAGAAGGCACCTGCACCGGCATCCCGAGCTTTCCTATAAAGAAGTAAACACGGCTGCATTCGTAGCCGAGAAACTGAGGGACTGGGGCCTTGATGTGAAGACTAACATGGGCGGCAACGGACTTGTTGCAGACCTGCTGGGACAAACGGACGGCCCCACGGTTGCTCTCCGTGCGGATATGGATGCACTGCCTATTCAGGATGAGAAAACCTGTGAATATGTGTCAACCGTTCCGGGCGTCATGCACGCCTGCGGCCACGATGCCCATACCTCGACACTTCTGGCTGCAGCCAAAATTTTAAGTGAGCGCCGCGATCTGATACAAGGCCGCATCCGGTTTATTTTTCAGCATGCGGAAGAGGTAACCCCGGGGGGAGCTGCCTCGATGATTGAGGCGGGTGCGCTGGATGGTGTCGACTTCATATACGGGGTTCACTTGTGGACACCGTTGGAACTGGGAGTGGTCGGTTCCACACCCGGGGCTATGATGGCAGCGGCGGACGAATTTGATTTTGCTATCCGCGGCAAAGGCGGCCACGGCGGACTGCCGCATCAGGCGGTTGACAGCGTTGTAATCGGCTCTCACGTTGTTGTGAACCTTCAAACGATCGTCAGCCGGACCGTGAGCCCGATTCAGTCGTGTGTGGTTACAATCGGTTCCCTGCACGGCGGATCGAACTTTAATGTTATTGCTGAATCGTGCGAGATGAAGGGAACTACGAGAACCTTCGATGCCGAGCTGAGAATGGAAGTGAAGAGCAGAGTCGAAGAGATAGTAGAATCGACCTGCCGCATGTACGGGGCTCAGGCCGAGATGGATTACCGGCTCGGATACCCGCCGCTTGTGAATGATGCTGCAGAATTCCAGCGTTTTGTACAAGTAGCATCCGAACTGCTGCCTGCCGAGAACGTGCGGACATTAGAGCCGGTTATGGCGGCCGAGGATTTCGCGTATTACCTGGAGCGGATCCCCGGCTGCTTTATATTCGTAGGGGCAGGCAACCCTGAGATTGGAGCGTCATATCCGCATCACCATCCGAGATTCGATTTGGATGAGCGGGCTATGCTGACCGCCGGCAAGCTGCTGATCCGGCTGGCTCTTAGTACCAAGCAATCACAGTCGGTCGTTTAATTGCCGGATCGTTCGCTGCACTTTTTCCGTTGAACAGGATAGGGAAGACCGCTATTTAAGCCGCATGAACTGTATCTGCAGATAGACTGTATAAGAAGCCAAAAGGGCATCCGTTTCTAAACGGATTGCCCTTTTTAATTACGCGATATGATTGGCAAGCTGTATTCGTTTCCTGACTGACTGCTGCCGATTGATCGTTATTTACCCGCTTTTCGGAACCCCGCCGATTGTGCCTCTTTCTCCGTACAGAACATCTCTTCGGCTTGTGTCTGATCATAGCTGGCCCCGCCGGGCATATGATAGATCTTTTCATTTTTGGAGTTGATATTTCCTTTGATAGCAGGATTTTTGCAGGAGGCAGCACTGGCAGGTTTGCCTGGAGCGGATTCGCCGGAACTGCTGCCGGAGGTTTGTCCGGGTTTCTTTTCAGCCCCCCACAGTCCTTTATTTTGCTGCCTGGCTTCCCGTTCAAGCTTCACAAAGGCATCTGCAAACATAGCGTTCGGCTGGATGGTCATGACGTTGGCATAGCCTTCGCGAATCAGCAGCTCATTGAACATCACTGTCTGCCCGTCTATAAATACATACCGCAGCAGGCGTCCGTACTTATCTGAATCACCGGCGTCGCTGAAGAGGTATACCTTCTTGCCGGTGAGTTCATCTTTGGTGAAAGCCGAGGCTTCTTTGCCGTATTGTTCCACGGGGCTGTCCGGTTTGACGGTCTCTGGTGTATTTACACCGATAAGACGTACTTTCTCTCCGGTTTCTAGTGTGAAAGTGTCTCCATCTACAACGCGTTTAACTTGACCTGTCGTCATCTTTTGAGATTTTAATTGCGGATAATGGTTATAGATTTGATCGGTAAAAGAAGAGCCCGATTCACTGCCTGCACTACAGGCGGAGGCTAGTAAAGTCGTCATCGAAATCAGCAGCAGCATTGCAATTTTCTTCATAAGATCCGTCCTCTTGTTGGCATTTTGGAGTGTAACATTCACGTAATGAGTGCGTTTCTGCAACCTAGTTAGTATACAATGCTCCGAAATGGAGCACAAATCGGATTGCCAGAAGTCCGCAGCATGTTTATTTCAATGCGCTTCCTTTCATACTATTAAGTAGAAGACAGACCAATGAAGGAAGATGTATGCCATGGATTTGCGGGACTCCGCTCCTCTGATCGTCCAGAATGATTTAACTGTACTGCTTGAAACGGATCATGAGGACTTTGAAGCCGTACGGGCTGAACTTGCATGGATTGCGGAATTGATTAAAAGTCCGAAATATCTTCATACCTATAGAATTACTCCGTTATCTCTATGGAACGCAGCGGCTTCCGGTATAGCAAGCGCGCGGATCGTTCATTTTCTTGAAGAAAAATCAAAGTATGGGATACCGCGCAAGGCTGCGGAACAAATAATAGAAACCCATAACAGGTACGGGCTGCTTAGGCTTATATCTGCAAACGGCTGTTTACTGCTGGAAAGTGAGCGTCCGGAGCTGTTGGCCCAAATAAAGGGACGCCAAGATTTCAGGCGCTTTATAAGCGGCAGTTCCGGACTTTCGGACGCGGCGGAGACACCGGATTTTCTTGTCATCCGGCCTGATCTGCGTGGGCTGTTGAAACAAGAACTGACGCGTCTGGGTTATCCGGTAATAGATCAGGCCGGTTATCATTCAGGAGAGGAGCTGCCTGTAAGTCTTAGCGGAGTGACTCTCCGCGGCTATCAGGAGCAGGCCGTTGATAGTTTCCGGTCTCCTGCCGGAACCGATAGCGGAAGCGGAGTTCTGGTGCTGCCCTGCGGTGCAGGGAAGACGGTCATCGGTATTGCTGTTATGGCAAGGCTGAGCTGTGCCACGTTGATTTTAACGACCCATATTACTTCTGTTCGTCAATGGATGAAAGAAATCAGAGCCAAGACAGATTTGGATGAATCCAGGATCGGGGAATACAGTGGTGCCCATAAACAGGTTAGCCCCATTACGATTGCGACTTATCAAATTTTGACCCACCGCCGGGAAAAAGGGGGAGAGCAGGTTCATATGAACCTGTTCAACAGCCGCGATTGGGGGCTTATCATTTATGATGAGGTACATCTTCTCCCTGCTCCGGTCTTCCGGGCGACTGCGGATATTCAGGCTACCCGGAGGCTTGGCCTTACGGCCACGCTGGTCCGGGAGGATGGGCGTGAAGCCGATGTTTTCTCCTTAATCGGGCCCAAATTGTATGACATGCCATGGAAGAAGCTGGAAGAAAGCGGCTGGATTGCCCGGGTTACCTGCAGCGAAGTCGCCGTGGGAATGCCTCGGGAATCCATGCGGCTCTATTATGAAGCCGACAAGCGAAGCCGCTTTCGGATTGCGGGCGAGAATCCGGCTAAAATAGACGTTGTCATGAAGATTCTGCAGCGGCACAAAGATGAGTTCATACTGATCATCGGGCAATATTTAGACCAGCTTCGCGGCATTGCCAAGCGGCTCAATCTTCCTCTTATTACAGGAGGCATGCCCCAGACAGACAGGGAACGGCTGTACCAGGATTTCCGGGCAGGGAAAGTGAAGGTGCTCGCGGTTTCCAAGGTTGCCAACTTTGCCGTTGATCTTCCGGATGCATCGGTTGCCGTTCAAGTCTCGGGAAGCTACGGGTCCAGGCAGGAGGAAGCCCAGCGTCTGGGACGGATTTTGCGGCCGAAACGGGAAGCGAATCGGGCTTTTTTTTATACCTTGGTGAGTAAAGGGACAACCGAGCAGGAATATGCGCTGAACCGGAGAGTGTTTCTGTTGGAGCAGGGCTATGAGTACCGGATGGAGGAGGGAAACGATGAATTATAGACAGTTGTTCGCTAAAATGCCGCAGTCTGCGCGTGATCGTATGTTTGAGCAGACTTGGGTCAGGGAAGCAGCCGAGAAAGGGCTAATGCCTGAGCATGCTTATACCGATGACACAGCGCTAAGAGTGCTGCACAGCGGCTTGAACGAGGAAGAAGACAGCCTGCTGCGCTTGATCCTGGTCCGGTTCGGCAGCCGGGCCTTCACGCCCGGGGAGCTGGCGGAAGCTGCCGGGCAGTGGGCGCTTGCTTTTATGAGAAGCGCGTTAGGAAGTTTGCGCGCCTATGGAGTTATAGCGGCTTTCCGCAAATCTTGGGGAGATCCGTTATATTTGCTTCCTCATGACGGGATGAGGGCTTGGCAGCGGATATATTTTCCGATCAACTTGCCGATCCGTAAAGGGAGCGAAGAAATTACCGGAGTAAAGGCGCTGCAGAGCAGCAGTGAACAGGAAGAACAAGAAACACGAGAAGCGGTGCTGCGAATTCAGGAATTGTCAGATGCCGGAGATAAGCCCAGACAGGGGCTTGATCTCGATCTGTTTGCCGCTCTAAGTTATGTGCATCTGCACGAATTGACGCTTACGCAGCGTGGAGCTATTCATAAGCGGCATGTACAGAAACTGGCTGAGCGGCTTACGTTGGCAGAAGCAGATTTAGCGGGCTGTAAATTACAGTATCCTTTCGGGGATACATACAGTCCGGCGGCAGCCGTGGCTCTTGATTTTCTGCTTAGACTCGGACTTATTGTGCGCAGTGATGACCGGATAGAGTGTGAGGAAGAGAAACTGCGTGAGTGGCTGCATAAGGAACGTCCGGAGCGGACTGGAATCCTGTACAGGCTCTGGAGAGAGCATAGAATTCCCGATACCAGTCCATTGCAGCATCTTGTGCTTTTGATGGAAAGGGTGCCTGCCGGAATCAAACAGAGTTTACCGGTCCTGGTAGATCTGCTGAGAAGATGGGGAATTGTCGGGAGCGCGAAGGAAGCGGATCAGTTGATAGCGGAGGCGATCGAAACTTGGCTGCAGCCTATGCGCGCGTTCGGATGGCTTCAGTGGCACCCGGTCCAGGGGGGCTGGGACAGCGAGTTTGAATGGCTCATTCCGATTGATTATGCGGCTGGGCCGGGTACGGATGCAGCGGCTACTCTATCTCCGCAGAGCCAAGCGACTCTCTTTGAACGAGACGAAGCCCCTTCCCGGCTGGAAGAAGGCTTATCCGGCGGATTAGAACCGGCTGATAGATCAGCGGGTTACGAAGCGGCGGAGCAGGCAGGGTATGATTCAGCACGCTGCCTGTTCGTGCAGCCGGATTTTGAAATTATGGTCCCGCCTGAATGCCCGCTTTACGTCCGCTGGGAAGTCGCCCGGACTACCGAGTGGCTGAGGGCGGATCAGGTGGCCGTTTACCGTTTGACGAAAGAAGCGGTTCAGCGGGCTGCTGACCTGGGTATATCGGCTGAGCGTACGGCCGCGCTGCTGGAGCGGTATTCCCGTCATGGATTGCCGGATCCGGTGCGGGTTACTCTGCTTGCCTGGGGCGAGCAGTATGGCCGTGTGTATCTGGCCGACATTACGGTGCTGCGCTGCACAGACCCGGCTGCAGCCGAGCAGATAGAGAAGCATCCGAAGCTTCAATCTTATGTGGTGGAGAAGCTCGGTGAAGATACTTTTATTGTCCGGGATCATGAACAACGGGAGCTTCTTCATATTCTCGAACATGCGGGATTTTCACCCCGGAAACAAATTTTGTACGATCAGACTCGCCGGAAGCCGAAGAAGGCTGTAACGGCAGCGACGCATAGCAGGGAAGATACGGGAGAGAAGCATCCCAAAGGACTTATCTACGATAAGGATCCGGTTCAATATCTGGATGTGGACATCCGTATTCCCGCGGACAAGGAATTGATTGAAGGTCTCCGGAGCGTTCCCTCCGTATGGCACACCGAGTATCGCCGGTATCACCCTTCTACCTGCTTGAATATAATCCGTCAGGCAATAGAATGGGGGACAGTTATTTGTATAAAGAGTGAGGAAGAGAGCGGCGGGGGTTCTGTCAGGACTCTAGTGCCCAAAGAAATTCGGGGGCAGGGCAATCGTGTATTTGTAGAAGGATATGAAAATGGGCGCCGAGCGGTGCTGGGTTTGGAGGAATTTGGGAGCATCTGCATCCGTCTGCCTGGATTCCAAGAACGGCACAATTAGAAGCGTGGCTGTCATTGGTTTAACAGCGGGACGAGGAAAAGGTATCGGAAAGGATCTCAAAAAATGGGGAAACTCGAATGGAACTATGATATGATAATAAGGCAGGACAGGAAACATAAAAGGAAGTGATAGAGAGTGAGTATGGCGGAAGCCAAGACGCTTGATATGTCTTCCATTCTAATGGAAGCGTATGATGTTGCCGATTCCATCAACCGTTCCGTCGAAGTGGCGGATTACTTATATTGGAAGCAAGCGATGGAGAATGATCTGCAAGCTCAGTCAGTTGTCAGGGAATTCAACAAAGCGAAGGAATTATTCGAAGAATGCGAACGTTTCGGTCATTTTCATCCCGATTATCATGCCTCCCTGGATAGAGTGCAGGCTGTACAGGTGAAATTTGACAATGTACAGAGCATTCACAAATATAAAGAAGCGGAAGAGCGGTTAGACGAACTGCTGTATACGGTATCCAAAATGATCGCAGCTGCTGTATCGGATACGATCAAAGTCCCTGGCGGACTTGATACCGGCGGAGGCGGTTGTTCCGGAGGTTCTTGCTCCGGGGGCTGCTCCAGCTGCGGCTGACTTTTTCCGGGTCTTTGACCCGCGGAAGAAGCTGGCAACCTGTGCATGAATGACGGAAGCGGAATAGTCCAGGTATCACACGCGCAGGTACATCGCGCCGTATGACCTCCCGCTTTATGCCGGAAGGCATAATGAACCAAAAAGCCGTGTTCCCGGAATTTGATTCCGGGAACACGGCTGCATTTCAAGAGAGGCGGAAGTCAGGTCTGATTACGCCGACTTCAGTTCCGCGCCAGTTCGTTACCTTTGGTTCACGAAATGCCGCAAGGGCTTTCAATTCGGACGGCCTCAGGAGTCCGAGCTGGTTGAGCGCTTCCAGCACCGCACAGTAGAGCGCACGCTGCGCGCCGTCCTCGATTTTGAGGACGAGGCCCAGGCTTTCCTCCGGTACGGTCAGCGCAAACAAGCCCTCGGCGCCCATCTTGCCGATGATGCGCCCGCCTGTCGCTTCGATCAGTTGTGTATCGAAGCGGTCTTCTCCCGCGAGGTAAGCGGGTTCGCGCCGGATCGCGCCAATAATGCGTCCGCAGGCTTCTGTGCGTGCCGCAGGCAAGCCGTACGGCTTGCCGAGCCTGGCGTAGGCCAGTGCCAGGCGGTCAATGGCGAGCCCGAACACGGGCACGCCGCAGCCGTCGGTACCGAGCGGAATGTCTTCTGGCGCGAGGCCGGCCATGTCGGCAACCGCGAGCAGCATCTCCCGCTGAACGGGGTGATCAGGCGACATATAGTTATCGGCGGACTGGCCAAGCTTGGCGGCAAGCGTAAGCATGCCCGCATGCTTGCCGGAGCAGTTGTTATGCAGCGGCGTTGGCGCTTCTCCTTCTTCTTTCATCCGCTTCGCGGTTGGTCTATGGAAGGGGAAATGTGCGCCGCACTGCAGATCCCCGGGATCTGCGCCCGCTTTGGCGAGTAAGGAGCGCGCCGTTTGTACGTGCGCCGGCTCGCCGTTATGGGATGCGCAGATCAGGGCGATTTCTTGATCCGACAACCCGAAGTCGGATGCAGCGCCGGATTCAAGCACCGGCAGCGCTTGAATCAGCTTGGCCGTCGATCGTGCAAACGTAACCGCTTGCGGATCGCCCAGACTATGGAGCAGGCGGCCTTCGTTATTAACGACGGCGATGTGCCCGCGGTGAATGCTTTCGGTAATGGGCCCGCGGTCGACTCGGGCGATAACAGCTGAAGAAGCAGAAGCTGACTGAACCATAAAATCATCTCCAACCTAGATTATTAACCAATGTATGAATTTTTAGCTAAAGGGGTCAACCGCCATGATAACGGATCGAACCGGATTAATCATATGGGTGACTGACCTGAAGGCGGCCAAAAATTTGGAACGTTTCGGATCGGTCCACTACATGTCCAAAAAAATGCAATACGTGGTTCTTTATATTAATGCAAGCCGCTACGATGAGACAATCCGCCAACTGCAGAAGCTGGCTTATGTCCGCAAAGTGGAGCGTTCATACCGGGCCGAGATCAAAACCGAGTATGACAGCAATGGACCAGACAAATCAAAATTTTACACACTGTAGGGCAAAAGCGCAAATGTTACGATGTTTGCGCTTCTTGTTATGCCCTCGTGTGTGTTCTGATGCTTACTAGATCAAGCAGGTCTCTTATTCATCAGGCAGAACACCATTTAAAAGTTTGATTTTTTAGTTTATTTTGAATTTTCTACATTTGTGTGACATTTTTCCGGGATCACGGCCATATGAATAAGGTAAGTGATAATTTTTATTTGGAAATATTTAATAGATCGGTTACAATAGATGGCGTAGGTATAAAGACCTAACAGCGTGTGGAGAGGAGTTGTGATTCATGAGGGACAAAATAATGGACCGCTGGAGCACGTACGAACCTTTTTATGTTATCCTGAATGACAAAAAAATTGCGGACATTGTCATCACGAATCATGCTCGGCTCCGTTGGGCAGACCGGATTGAAAGTGAGAAAACCGGATTTGAAGACATCTGCGATTATTTATGGGAGAAGCTGAAGGACGGCCAAATCGCTTCTTATTATAGAAACGAGCAGGATGTTTATCTGGTTGAGGACGACCTCGTGATGGTGGCTGAATTCTCTGTCATCGAGAATGAAACGGATATTGCAGGCAATCCTTTGCACAAAATGATTATCGTGACCTTCCTGGGCCGGATGTCGGAGACCATTGAACTTCGGGACCTCAAATCGTACTATTCATGGCTGCGTCATTCCCGCCGTATGACATTAATTAAGAACAGCCGCAAGCGCAGATAACAGGAAGCCGCTCCTTAGCTTCATTGTCTTGCGGAGAGCATGCTTGCTATTGCAGGCATGCTCTTTTTCGTACACGAAGTTCTGGTATAATAAGGGCAAAGAAAGGCGGCGATGATTTGGCTCTGAATTTTCATCAGCTACATATTTTTTATACCGTTGCCGAAAAGGGTAGCTTCTCGCATGCCGCACAGGCACTGCATATGACGCAGCCCGCCGTAACGATGCAGGTTCAATCGCTTGAGGATCACTTTGGGATTAAACTCTTTCATCGTTCCACCAAAAAAATCGAGCTGACCGAAGCCGGCAAAGCGCTTATTCCTTACGCACGCAAGTGTGTGGAATTGATCCGCCAAACCGAAGGTGCTATGACGGGTTATAGCGCTATGGCGGAAGGGCGCCTGCAGCTTGGTGCTTCACTGACGATGGGAGAGTATATTCTTCCGCGGCTTCTGGGGCCTTTCAGCAAAGAATATCCTCATATATCGGTATCTATGAAAGTGATGAATACAACCCAAATCCTGGATGAAGTATTCGCTCATCAGCTGACCTTCGGTCTGGTGGAGGCGCCCATTCAGCATCCCGATGTCCACACGGAGGCTATTTTGAGTGACGAGCTCAAGCTCATCGTGCCTGCAGAACATCCTCTTGCCGAACAAGAGAGCATTCAAATGGATGATGTATTCCGCTTTCCTTTTGTGCTGCGTGAGGAAGGATCGGGAACGAGGAGGGTAATGGAAGAAGAATTGGAGCGCAGAGGCATAAGCTCTCCTTTGAATATAGTGATGGAGTTAGGGAGCACAGGAGCGATTAAATCCGCGGTAGAAGCAGGACTAGGGATATCCATCCTGTCTCAAAGCTCCGTTAAGCACGAAGTGAGTCTGGGAATTTTGAAATTGAAGAAAATCGAAGGGATTTCTTTCAGACGGAGCTTTCATGCGATCTATTTAAACTCCACTTTGCTGCCTTTGTCCGCCGTCAGCTTCCTTAATTTTATGAGGCGGGATGATCTGGACAAATGGCTGTGAAGGGACGGAATGACTAGAAGATTGTCTTGAAGGAGGAACTGGAAGAATGGAACAATGGGCCGATTTACACACACACACGACGGCGTCAGACGGGACTTTGCCCCCGGAAGAAAACGTGAGGATTGCCAGGGAGGCAGGCTTGTCTGCCGTTGGAATTACGGATCATGATACCGTGGCGGGTATTCCGGCAGCTATAAAGGAGGGGGAACGTATCGGTATTGAGGTCGTTCCCGGTATAGAGATTAGTACAGTGGCGGGAGGCCAGGACATCCATGTGCTGGGTTATTACATGGATATCCAGGATCCGCTGTTTCTAAGCCGTTTGGAGGAGCTGCGCGGCACGCGGAACAAGCGGAATGCAATGATACTTGAACGGCTGGGGGAGCTGGGGATATCCGTGACGATGGCGGAAGTGCTGGAGCATCTTGAGTCGGACAAGCAGCTGGAGGATACGATCGGTAGGCCTCATATTGCGAATGTTCTTCTTGCAAAAGGGTACGTAAGCACGATGGGGGAAGCGTTTGAGCGGTATTTAGGCAAGCAGGGAGCCGCTTATGTGAATCCGCCGCGTATTTATCCGACCCAGGCCATTGACTGGATCCGGGAAGCGGGCGGTGTTGCTGTTCTGGCCCATCCGGGTCTTTACGGGGATGATGATGTTGTTGCGGAACTTATCCGCTACGGGCTGGATGGGATTGAGACCCGGCATGCGGATCATACGCCCGAACAGGTCGCCCATTACGAAACGATTGCACGTGAGCATGGCCTGATCGAAACAGCAGGCTCCGATTTTCACGGAGTGAGGGCGGGTAAAGTGTTCCACGCGCCGCTTGGATCACGGCGTACCGGTCTAAATACTGTCCGGATGCTCCAGAAGCGGAGGGACAGCCGGTGAAAGTACGCAAAGCCATTATTCCTGCGGCAGGTCTAGGTACACGATTTTTACCGGCAACCAAAGCGCAGCCCAAGGAAATGCTCCCGATTGTGGATAAGCCGGCGATCCAATATATCGTAGAAGAAGCGATCGAATCCGGGATTGAGGACATTCTCATCGTAACCGGACGCAATAAGCGCGCGATCGAGGATCATTTCGATAAATCCGTTGAGCTGGAGTTAATGCTGGAAGAAAAGGGAAGCGATGAACTGCTGGCACTTGTCCGCTCTGTGTCGAGTCTCGCCGATGTTCATTACATAAGACAGAAACAGCCGCTAGGTCTTGGACATGCCGTCTATTGCGCACGCAAATTCATCGGCAATGAACCTTTCGCCGTCATGCTGGGTGACGACATTCTCCAATCGGAGAAACCGGCCCTTCGCCAGATGATGGATGTGTTCGAAGAAACGCAAACTTCCGTTATCGGGGTCAGGGAAGTACCTTGGGAGGATGTGAGTAAATACGGCATCGTGGCTCCATCCGACGAAATTACAAGGTACAAAACGATTGCAGATCTCATGGAAAAACCGTCCCAAGAAGATGCTCCTTCCAATTTGGCGGTTATCGGACGTTACATCATTGCCCCGGAAATTTTTGGAATTCTGGAAAATTGCGAACCGGGCAGAGGCGGAGAAATTCAGCTGACGGACGCGCTGCGTATTCTAAACCGGCGCAGCCCGATGGTCGCCTACCCGATCCAGGGCAGAAGATACGATGTAGGCGACAAGTTTGGTTACATCCAGGCGACAATTGAGATGGCTTTGGGCCGTGAAGAGCTGAAAGAAGAGCTGGGAATTTATTTGAAGGCTTTAGTCCAAGAGCGGTTTGGCTCATAAAAAGAGCGGTCATTTATCCGAGAGCGACTCCTAAGTAAGTGATTCAGTTGGCTGATAGAGCAGGTATACGATGAGGCCGATATCCTTACTTTCCGGCTGAAATCAGGCGGCAACTCGTTGTACAACCTTTGTAAATGGTTTATAATGAGGTCATGTTTATGGCAAGTCGGGGGTACGCATAATGAATCGACTTTATACGATTAAAGAGGTTTCCATGCGTTCGGGTCTTTCCACCCAGCTCATCAGGAAATGGGAAGAACGTTATGAAGCGGTGAAGCCGGCGCGGTTCCCTAACGGCTACAGGGGATATACGAAGAAGGATGTTGAGACGCTGATCTGGCTGAAAAGTAAAGCGGATCAGGGAATGCCGATTGGTCTCGCTGTGCAGGAGCAGCTGCTGCTGAATAGCTCCGCGTCCGCTGAGATCATGCTCGCAGAACAGGCTGAACCGGAGTCAGTGCTGGAGCGCAGCGAGCTGAAAGAATACCAGCAGAGACTTGTCTCGCTGTTCCTTCAGCTTGATCATACGGGAGCGCAGCGGTTTTTTGACCAGCTTGTAGCGCTGCATCAGATGGACTTCATCCTACTGAAAGTACTGCAGCCCACGCTTATTGAAATCGGCACGATGTGGGAGCAGGGGGAAATTTCGGAGTATCAGGAGCACTTTGGCAGTCATTTTATACGGGAAAGGCTGCTTGCGTTAAAGAACTTATTTTCTATTCCTACCGGCAGTCCGAAGCTGATCACGGCTTGCTCGCCGTTCGAACGGCATGAGCTCGGAATTTTGTTTCTTGGCTATTTTGCGCTGCAGAATGGTTTCGAAACCATCTATCTGGGGGCCACTCCTTCAGAGAAAGGCATTTTCGATTGCCTGCGGCAGCAGCAGCCGGCTGCTTTCGCTTTTGGCACCACAATGAAGTCTATGCTTCAAGAGTCGGTTCCCTTCTATATGAAATTGGACCGGTCCATCGTAGAACAGGGGCTAGACACTAGAGTTTTTATCGGCGGAAGTGTGATAGAAGAAGATGCGATTCTGCCTGGAACGAAGCGTATCTATCTGCTCTCTGGTGACGCCAGGGAAGCTATGAGTAAAGTAAAAAAGCTGACAGCGAATTAAGAGCTGATCAGCTTTTTTATTATGTTATTAATCTGCTAGACTATGATTCACTACAGACTGCGGACATCCGCTGATGCTAAGCTTTAACTGCCTGGGGAAGCTGCTTGATCAGCATCGTATCCGGTGTGACGAACAACGTTTTCTGCTGCTCGTATATGACGAACCCGGGTTTAGCGCCGCTTGGCTTATGCACGTGACGGACCAGGGTGTAATCCACCGGAACAGAGCTGGATTCTCTTGCCTGGCTATAATAAGCGGCCAGTTGAGCGGCTTCGTGAAGGGTAGCTTCTCCAAAGGACTGGCTGCGGATCACGACATGGGAGCCGGGAATGTCCTTGGTATGCAGCCATGTGTCACCTGAACTGGCCAAACGGTTTGTTACGTAATCGTTCTGTGTGTTGTTTTTACCCACATAGATCGGCAGGCCTTCGCTTGAGGTGAAGCAGGACACAGACGGCTTATCCGTCTTTTTCTTGCGTTTGCCTTTGCCGCTGCGCTGCCTCACATATCCTTGCTCGGCAAGTTCATCCCGGATCTCTTCGATATCCCGCAGAGAAGCCGTGCCGAGCTGCTGAAGCAGCGAGGATAAATATCCGATTTCCATTTCTGCCTGTGCGAGCTGCTGCTCTACATAAGCGAGACTGTTCTTGCTTTTCGTATACTTTTTAAAATAACGCTGCGCGTTCTCTGAAGGCGTCAGAAGAGGATCCAGCGCAATGGTTTGCTGGGGCTGGTCTTCTTCATAGTAATTGGTCACCGCTGCCTTTTTGTCTCCTTTACGGATTTCATGCAGGTGTGCGGTTAATAATTCGCCCATGATCCGGAAACGGTCTGCGCCTTGGGCTGCTTCCTTTGTTTCACGAAGCTTTTCTATTTTTTTGAGATTTTTGGCTTTCTCATTCTGCAGCAGCTTAACCAGATCTGCCGCGCGCTGCTTGACGGTATCTCGCTCCGCTTTATCTCCGTAATAGCTCTCCAGGCATTCACTGATCGTAGGGAATGTTTGAACTTCGCCGTCTATATGCGTTAACTCCGTTACGGAAAAAAACAGTTTGCCGGATTGACTATCTTCCACAATGACCGGTGTATAATTTCGTTCGCGTACGGCATCCGTTACACTTCGGAAAGATTGCCACAGAGGAGTTAAATCTGTCTCTGTATAAGCTTCGCCGGCTTTTACGCCGCTCCGGTGTACGATTTCACGCGAGGCAAGCGGGCTCATTCCGCTAAAGGAGCGGAGAATCTGCTGTTCCGGCGGATTCCCTTCCTCCATCCCGGAAGTCATATGACGGCGGAATACCGCTTCGCTTGTATCGAGCGGGTTGGCTTTGTCCTGCTCCGGAGGCTCTACATAGGCACTTCCAGGCATGATAATGCGGTAAGAACTGATTGCAGGCGTAACGTGATGAATGCCGTCCAGTATCGTTCCTGTCGAAGGGTCCATCAGGATCAGATTGCTGTGCCGTCCCATAATCTCGACCACGATCGTTTTTGTACTGACGTCTCCGAGTTCGTCCCGCTGACGGATGCGAAAATGCACGATCCGCTCAAGTCCTACCTGTTCGATTGAATCGATAATCCCGCCCTCGCAATGCTTGCGAAGCAGCATACAAAACATGGGTGCTTCTTGGGGGTTCGAATAGGATTGTTCGGTCACATTCATGCGCGGATAGGTCGGATTCGCAGAAAGCAGAAGCTTAAGCGAGCGCCCCCTCGCGCGTATTTGCATAACGATATCACTGCCGGTAGGTTGATGTATTTTATTAATCCGGCCTCCGACGCATTCCTGCAGTTCGTGCACGATTGCGTGAAGGACCAGTCCGTCTAAGGCCATGGTGGACACTCCTATTCAAGTTCATTACCCTCTATCATGCCATAAACCGGATGAAATTTAAATTTCTTTCTGAAATCCGCATCGTCCAAGCTGTGATATTTTGCGGCTTGTCTGAATACATTTAGCTTGTGGAGCAGTCTTGCGATGATAGTAACCGGGAGGGAAAAACGGAGATGAGTCACAAAGAGTGGTACCAGATGACGGCGGATGAAGTTCTCCAGGCACAGCAAGTTGTCCTGGCCGAGGGGCTGTCCTGGGAGGAAGCGGACAGCAGGCAAGCCGAATCCGGCCGCAATGAGTTGTCCGAAGGCAAGAGTGTTTCGCCGATCACGCTGTTTTTAAACCAGTTCAAAGATTTCATGGTCCTTGTATTGATGGGAGCTACTCTTGTCTCGGGACTGCTCGGCGAATACCTGGATGCCATAACGATTGTAGCCATTATCATCATGAACGGAATTTTGGGCTTTATACAGGAATTTCGGGCGGAGCGTTCCCTGCGTGCATTGAAAGAACTTTCGGCACCGAATGCGAAGGTATGCAGGGGAGGGGAGATTCATGCGGTACCCGCGCGTAATCTTGTACCCGGAGATATCATTTATCTCGAGAGCGGAGACCGGGTTCCGGCTGATATCAGGCTGATTGAAACAAACAGCTTCTATGTGGAAGAATCCGCCTTAACCGGAGAATCCGTACCTGTCGGCAAAACGGTAGCTCCTCTGGGAGCGGAGGCCATTACGCTCGGCGATCAGCGCAATATCAGTTTCATGGGGACCATGGTTACCCGTGGAACTGCCAAAGGGACCGTAGTTCGGATCGGAATGGCGACAGAGATGGGGAAAATCGCGGATCTTATTCAGAACACAGACGTGCTGCAGACTCCGCTCCAGCATCGGCTGGAGCAGCTCGGTAAAATTCTGATCATTGTCGCCGTCTGCCTGACCGTTATGGTCGTTATTGCGGGGATAGCGCATGGACAGCCTCCATATACGATGTTCCTCGCCGGCGTTTCTCTTGCTGTTGCGGCGATTCCGGAAGGCCTTCCGGCTATTGTTACGATAGCGCTCGCTATGGGTGTACAGCGGATGATCAAACGCAAAGCCATTGTCCGCAAACTTCCGTCGGTCGAAACGCTCGGGTGTGCGTCGGTGATCTGCTCAGACAAAACAGGCACCCTGACTCAGAATAAAATGACCGTCACTCATTTGTGGGTGGGCGGGGAGCTGCTTGAAGTCAGCGGCGACGGATATACCCCGGAAGGGGAAATCAGCAGCGGCAGCGCGCGGGTCGTTCCCGCCAAGAACGCGATGCTCCGTCAATTTCTTCAGATCTCAGCTTTGTGCAGCAATGCCGTCCTGTATCAGGAAGAGCTGGAGTCCTCGTCCTCCAAGAAGAAAAAAACCAAGGAGGAGCGACCGGATACGGTGTGGAGTATCAAGGGTGATCCTACGGAAGGGGCTTTGGTCGTGCTTGCGGCAAAAGCGGGCATGACTGCTGAAACGCTGGGTCCGCAATTTCAGCGGGTAGCGGAATTTCCTTTTGATTCCGATAGAAAAATGATGTCCGTCGTCGTTAACCACGCGGGACGCCGGCTGGTCCTAACCAAAGGAGCACCGGATGTGCTCATGCAGAACTGCTCGTATATTTTGTGGGACGACAAAATTATTCCGTTCACTTCGACGCTCAAGGCCAAAGTTATGGCCGCTAATGAAGGAATGGCCCGCTCGGCTCTTCGTGTGCTCGGGACAGCTTACCGGGAGCTGAAGTCAACGGACAAGTGCGAAGAGCAGGAAGATGCCGAATGCGGCCTTGTATTCGTCGGACTCGGCGGCATGATTGATCCTCCTCGCCGGGAAGTGCGCGAAGCCATGGCTAAGTGCCGCAAAGCCGGTATCAAAACGGTGATGATCACAGGGGATCATCTCACAACTGCTGAAGCCATTGCCAAACAG
This sequence comes from Paenibacillus lutrae, assembly GCF_009757775.1. GTDB lineage: Bacteria > Bacillota > Bacilli > Paenibacillales > NBRC-103111 > Paenibacillus_F > Paenibacillus_F lutrae. Next base: position 172,347 of record NZ_RHLK01000003.1, on the reverse strand, counting down.
TTGGGTATGCTCCCGGCTGGCGGTCTGTGCATCAGCGGACATCAATTGGCCGTTATGGATGATGAAGCGCTGGAGAACAGAGTGGACGAGATTTATGTCTACGCCCGGGTATCGCCGGAGCACAAACTGCGCATAGTCAAGGCGCTGCAGAAGAAAGGGCACGTCGTAGCCATGACCGGCGACGGCGTAAATGACGCCCCGGCGATCAAGGCGGCGGATATTGGAATTGCAATGGGCATCAGCGGAACGGATGTCTCCAAAGAAGCTTCCTCGCTCATACTCAGCGATGATAATTTTGCGACGATTGTAGCGGCTATCGAGGAAGGGCGGGGCATCTACGAGAACATCCGTAAATTTATCCGCTATCTGCTGGCCTCGAACGTCGGTGAGATTTTAACTATGTTCCTGGCTATGATGGCTGGCCTGCCGATGCCTCTGATCCCGATTCAGATTTTGTGGGTTAATCTGGTGACGGATGGTCTTCCCGCCATGGCCCTTGGGGTTGATCCCGCCGAGAAGGATCTTATGCAGCACAAACCTCGTTCGGCCAAGGAAAACATATTCGCACGAAGGCTCGGGTGGAAAATTATTTCCAGAGGATTTTTGATCGGCATTTGTACGTTGGGAGCTTTCTGGCTTGTCCTGCGGCAAAACCCGGGAGATGCCGAACATCTTGTCAAGGCGCAGAGCGTAGCTTTTGCGACGCTGGTTATGGCGCAGCTTATTCATGTATTCGACTGCCGCAGCTCACGCTCGATTTTTCACCGCAATCCGTTCCAGAACAAATACCTTGTGCTCGCTGTCTTATCCTCACTCGTTCTTATGCTGGGCGTGATGTATATCGAGCAGCTGCAGCCAATCTTCAAGACGGTTCCGCTCGGTCTGGAAGAATGGATTATCGTTCTGATTGCCGCAGGAATTCCGACATTCCTGATGGGCATCGGCAGCATTATGCAGTCCCCATCCAAGAAAAAAACGATGAAGTACAGCTCAAAACCAAGCTTACGTTAACCCGTTAAAATTCTGGAGAAGTTAGCGTGAGGAAAGAGATCAGTTTCAGAACTTTCCATGCTCGTTCTTAACATCCGTGTGCGGCGCCCCGGCGTCCTGCCGGGTGTTTTCTTTTTCAGCGGGCAAATTACGCTAGGCACCGATTTTCATTTACGCTATGATATGAACAATGACTATCTTAAGCAAGGTGTGTGGACACATATGGAATTTACGAAAATGAACGGACTCGGCAATGATTTTGTTGTGATATCGGGGTATAGCGAGCTTCCGGAGAATGCATCGCAGCTGGCAGTCCAGTGGTGCAACCGGTTTTTCGGCATCGGAGCGGATGGACTGGTCTTCATTCTTCCGTCCGACCGGGCCGATGTCCAGATGCGGATTATCAACTCCGACGGTACCGAAGCCGAGCAGTGCGGCAATGCGGTCCGCTGCGTAGCTAAATATGTGTATGACCGCGATGAGAATAAACGGGCTGCCATTACCGTGGAAACCCTTGGAGCGGGTGTGCAGGAAGTGCAGGTAGAAGGAGAGAGCGGCAAAGCGGCCGCCATTCGGGTGGATATGGGAGAGCCGGTCCTGCAAGGGCTTGAAGTGCCGACGACTATCGATGCTGACGTTGTCCTGAACGAGCCGGTGGAAGTCGATGGCGTAACTTTCCGTTTCACGGCCGTTTCTATGGGGAATCCGCACTGCATTATTTATGTGGAAGACGCTCCGAATTTCGATCTGGGTGAGTGGGGTCCTAAACTTGAGAAACATCCGCTGTTCCCGAATCGTACGAATGTTGAGTTCGTGACTGTCCGGTCCCGGGAGTATGCGGATATGCGCGTATGGGAACGGGGAGCGGGTCCTACGCTGGCCTGCGGGACGGGGGCATGTGCAACCCTTGTCGCTTCCGTGCTGAACGGCTACACAGAGCGCACAGCCGTCATTTCCCTAAAAGGCGGAGAGCTGGCTATCGAATGGAACGAAAGCAACAACCGGGTATATATGACGGGTCCTGCCGAAGAAGTGTACCGGGGAATAATTAGTCTTTAGATTTTACTTCTCCAATTGCAAGACATCCGGCTGTATACGAGATTATTTGCGTTCTTAGAATTGCCTTTAAGTTTGCAGGTGGTTTGTGTTAAAGTAAATGTACTATTTTGATGGGTGGGAAGAACATGAAACCGGAACTCCGCCAGGCGTTGAAACAGAATGTATTAATCGGGGACGGAGCGATGGGAACCTATTTGTATCAGCAGGGCTTCCCCGTCGGGATCTCCTATGAGGAGCTTAACCTAGTCCAATCCGAAGTAATTGCTGACGTGCACCGCCGATATTACGAAGCAGGCGCACGGATTATCGAAACGAATACTTTCTCCGCAAATAGGGAAAAATTATCCAAATACGGACTCGAGCAGGAAGTGGATTCCATTAACCGCGCAGGTGTAGAGCTTGCCCGCAGTTCCGTAGGCGAAGACGCTTATGTCGTAGGAGCAATCGGATCGATCCGTGCAGGCAAGCGGAAGAATGTGCGCACATCGGAAGTCGAAGTTGCGCTGCGGGAGCAGATTCTCGTGCTGCTGGATACACCTGTGGATGGGCTGCTCCTTGAGACGTTCTATGACCTCGATGAGCTGCTCATCGCACTGAAGCTGATTCGCCAGCTGAGTCCTTTGCCTGTTATCTGCCAGTTCGCAACGGAAGGCACGGATGCCACACAGGACGGTGTGCCGCTCCACGAAGCGTTCCTCCGTGTCCGGGACGAAGGAGCCGATGTGATCGGCTTTAACTGCCGGACCGGTCCCAACGGTATTCTTCGTTCGCTGCAGAACGTTGCGCCGCTCGTTGACATGCCGTTCTCGGTATTCCCTAATGCGGGAATACCGGATTACGTGGATGGCCGTTATTCGTATGCGGCCACCCCGGAATATTTTGCCGAGAGCGCACTGCGCTTCGCCAATCTCGGAGCCAGAATAATCGGCGGCTGCTGCGGCACCACGCCGGAGCACATTGCAGCTATGGCTAAAGTGCTGCAAGATTATACGCCTGCCGAAGAGGCGATCAACGAGCTCCGCGCCGCCGCGCAGGCGGTCGTGACCGAGAACGCGCCGCAGGGCAGCACGAGCCAGCCCGCAAGCGAGCCGAGCCTCGTAGACCTGGTCAAGAAGCGCCATACCGTCATTGTGGAGCTGGACCCGCCGAGAGATCTGGATATCGCGAAATTCATGGAGGGCAGCAAGGCGCTCCAGGATATGGGAGTTGACGCCATTACGATGGCGGACAATTCTCTTGCTGTGACGAGGATGAGCAACCTCGCTATGGGCATGCTGGTTAAAGAACAGCTGAAGGCCCGTCCGCTCATACACATTGCCTGCCGAGACCGCAACAGCATCGGTACCCAGTCTCATCTGATGGGACTGCACGCGCTGGGGATCGATCATGTCCTGGCGGTTACAGGCGATCCGGCCCGGTTCGGTGATTTGCCGGGATCGAGCTCCGTCTACGATCTGACATCGTTTGAAATGATCCGGATGATCAAGCAGTTGAATGAGGGGATTGCTTTCTCCGGGAAACCGCTCAAGAAGAAAGCGAACTTCATTATCGGTGCCGCCTTTAACCCGAATGTCAAACACCTGGACAAGGCTGTGCACCGGTTAGAGCGCAAAATCGAAGCGGGCGCCGATTATATTATGACGCAGCCGGTATACGATCCGCTTCTGATCGAGCGTATGTACGAAGCGACCAAGCATTTGAAAGCACCATTGTTTATAGGTATTATGCCGCTGGCAAGCGGACGGAATGCCGAATACCTTCATAATGAGGTGCCGGGCATTCAATTGTCGGATGAGGTGCGCGCGCGCATGGCGGGTCTCGAAGGAGAGGAAGGCCGGCGTGAAGGTGTGGCTATTTCTCAAGAGCTTCTGGATGCTGCCATGCCGCTCTTTAACGGCATCTATTTCATGACGCCATTCCTTTTCTATGATATGAGTGTCCAGTTGACCAAGTATGTATGGGAAAAAGCGGGGCGCCGGGATTTACTCTTGTCCCCCCTAGTAAAATGAATTACAATAGGTTAATGGATGTGAACCGATAATGATACGAAGTATGACCGGATTCGGACATGCCTCGCTTTCTTCGCATGGCTACCGGGTGTCGCTCGATATCAAGACTGTGAACCACAGATATTGCGACATCTCCGTTCGCATGCCGAAAGAATGGATGGCATATGAAGATACCGTCAAGAAAGCGGTGCTTCGCTACATTAAGCGTGGACGCGCGGATTGTTTTGTGACGATTGAACGGGAAACCGTATCGAATAAATCGGTGTCTGTGGATTGGGCACTTGTTGACGGATATATGCAGGCAGCTGAGCAGATTCAGAAGCGCCATGGCATTGCTGGCGGGCTGGTTGTGTCAGACCTGCTCAGATTGCCGGATCTGCTTTCCATATCGGAACAGCGGGCGGCTGCCGACGATGCGCTTGTTGACCTCCTGACTTCCTGCATGGAAGAGGCTTTGAAGAGCCTCAACGGCATGAGGGAAAGCGAGGGAGCCCACCTTGCTGGAGATTTGACCGCCAGACTGTCGTTAATTGATAGCTTGAACAACGAAATGATGCGGTATGCGCCTGAAGTTGTGCGGGACTATGCCGCTAAGCTGCGTCAGCGTATTCAGGATCTTTTATCTGATCAGATTCCCGCTGACGAACAGAGGCTTGCAGCAGAAATCGCGCTGTTTGCAGATCGTTCCAACGTTGACGAAGAGATGACACGGCTGCAAAGCCATATCAACCAATTCAGACAGCTGCTCGGTTCCCGGGAACCTGTCGGACGCAAGCTCGATTTTCTCATTCAAGAAATGAATCGTGAAGCAAACACCATCGGCTCCAAAGCTGGGCATATAGAAGTGTCCAATAGAGTAATCGAGCTGAAAGCCGAGTTAGAAAAAATGAGAGAACAAATACAGAATATCGAGTGAACCGCTGACGGTATCACGAGGAGGAAACGTAATGGCCATCAAACTAATCAACATCGGATTCGGAAATATCGTTTCGGCTAATCGCATCATTTCCATTGTTAGCCCCGAATCTGCTCCTATCAAAAGAATTATCCAGGAGGCGCGCGACCGTCACATGCTGATTGACGCGACGTATGGAAGAAGAACTCGTGCCGTCATCATTACCGACAGCGACCACGTGATCCTGTCTGCGGTTCAACCGGAGACTGTTGCACACCGACTTTCGAACAAGGACGATGATCATGACGAGTAGCACAAACACTTTGGAGCGGGATAGAGGAATTCTGATCGTACTTTCCGGCCCTTCAGGTGTCGGCAAAGGTACAGTATGTTCGGCGCTTCGCAAAATGTCGCCGGAACTGGTCTATTCCGTTTCAGCAACAACCCGTAAGCCTCGTGAAGGCGAAGTAGAGGGTCTTAATTATTTTTTCAAAACAAGGGAACAATTCGAACAATTGATCTCGGCTGACGAAATGCTGGAACATGCGGAGTATGTCGGTAATTATTATGGAACTCCACGCCGGTTTGTTGAAGAAACGCTTGCTTCGGGCAAGGATGTTATCCTTGAGATTGAAGTGCAGGGCGCGCTGAAGGTGAAAGAAAAATTCCCCGAAGCGACTTTTATTTTCCTGATCCCCCCTTCTTTGGCTGAGCTGGAGAATCGGATTGTAACCCGGGGTACAGAGACGAACGAGATCATACGCAGCCGGATGTCAGTAGCTCTCGATGAGATTCGTTTGATGCGGCACTACGATTATGGTATCGTCAATGACGAGGTACATAAAGCCTGCTACAAAATCCAGTCCATTCTTACTGCGGAACATTGCAAGTGCGATCGGATTTTACCTAGATTGGAACAATGGATCGGAGAGTGAAACAAACATGCTGTATCCTTCAATTGATAAACTGCTCGATAAAGTGGATAGTAAATATTCGCTGGTTGTGGCTGCTGCCAAACGTGCAAGAATGCTCAGAGATGGTACCCACACACAGCTTCATGATGCTAAATCCCATAAGCAAGTCGGGGTAGCGCTTGAGGAATTGTACGGGGATTATGTGAAGTACGAGAAGATCGAAAACAAAGAAGACGCTGAATAATCCGCAGGATTATTTGGCAGCGGCGGCAGTCCTTGTGACTGCCGCTGTTTATACAGCGGCATCCGGGAGGCCCTAAGCGGGAACTCTGGAACGCGAATAATCGGACAACCCTTAGTGGTTGTTATTTTTTTCTAATCTGGAGGGAAGCGCAGATGTTAACAGGGAAAACGGTTGTAGTGGGCGTGTGCGGCGGGATTGCCGCTTACAAGGCGGCAGCGCTCTGCAGTAAATTAAGTCAGGCTGGCGCTGATGTTCGCGTCATTATGACTAGGTCTGCAGCCCAGTTCATAACACCCTTGACTTTTCAATCCTTAACTCGTAAGCCTGTAGCTATAGATACGTTTGATGAAAAAGATGCGGCTGTAATCTCTCACATTGATCTGGCCGATCGTGCCGATCTGGTTGTCGTTGCACCGGCGACAGCTAATATGATAGGAAAAATGGCACATGGATTAGCGGATGATATGCTGAGCACTACCCTTCTGGCCACGACGGCTCCCGTGATGGTAGCTCCTGCCATGAATGTGCATATGTACACGCATCCTGCCGTTATCGATAATATGAATAAGCTCAGAGAACGCGGAGTCCGGTTCGTGGAGCCCGGTACGGGTCAATTGGCATGCGGATATGTAGGCCAAGGCCGGCTGGCGGAGCCGGAAGAAATTTTTGACCGGATTGCCGCTTTCTTCAAAGCGGATGCGCCTTTGCAAGGAAAGCGGGTGATCGTTACGGCCGGAGGCACGGTGGAGCGGATAGATCCCGTGCGGTACATCACCAATGATTCCTCCGGCAAAATGGGCTACGCCCTTGCGGAAGCCGCCCAAGCTTTAGGAGCGTCCGTTACGCTGATCAGCGGACCGACAGCTCTGCCGGTACCGGCTGGAGTAGAGCGGATAACGGTTATATCTGCCGAGGACATGCTTCAGGAAGTCATGGCCCGTTATGACACAATGGACTTCGTTTTTAAGGCCGCAGCCGTTGCGGATTACCGTCCTGCTCAGCAGCGGCCGCAGAAAATGAAGAAAACAGGGGAGACCCTTACGATCGACCTGGTTAAGAACCCGGATATCTTGCAAACGCTCGGCAAGATTAAAAAGCACCAGTTCCTCGTAGGATTCGCAGCGGAGACGGAGAAAGTCGATGAGTATGCGCTCGATAAGCTGATCCGTAAAAATTGCGACCTTCTCGTGGCGAACAATGTGTCGCTCGAAGGGGCCGGATTCGGGACGGATACCAATATCGTGCGGGTGTTTGACCGCGATGGGCTGGTAGAAGCACTGCCGGTTATGAGCAAGAGAGAAGTTGCCGAGTACATCGTGCGTCTTGCTGCCAGCCGTAAACAAGCCGCAGCCATTCCTGCATCCACTGAAAATGTTGAGGCAGCGGGAGTCGGCCAGGTTCCAGGAGCAAAGGAACATCAAGAGGAACATCAAGGGGACGCTTCATGTACGCAAAGGTAATAGTGGATGTCCCTGCCAAACAAACAAACCGGGCATTCGATTATTCGGTGCCTTCCTCTATGAAGGGATGGATTGAAGTAGGAAGCCGTGTAGGAGTGCCGTTCGGCCCCAGGGTTCTTCAGGGCTTCGTCGTGGAACTGCACGATACGACATCGGTGGATCCCAAACGGCTCAAGGCCGTACGGCATATTCTGGACCCTGCTCCGCCTCTGACAGAAGAGCTTGTCGAACTGGGACACTGGATGAGTGAAACCTATTTATGTCATGAAGTAACAGCGCTGCAGGCGATGCTTCCAGGTGCGTTGAAGGCTAAATATGAACGGTATGTTCAGGTTGCGGACATCGAAGCGGACGGAAGTCCTTCTATGCTGCTGTTGCTCCCTTCACAGGAACGGATAATAGACTATTTGCAACGTAAAACGAAAGTGAAAATGGAAGATTTGCTGGAAGCTTTTCCGGAAGACGGCGGATTAATCCGCGATATGCTCGAGGAAGGCCTTCTTCTTGAAAAGCAGGGTATGAAGGATCGCGGTTCAGCTAAGAAGGCTCTGACCGTCTTCCCACCGGGTATCAAAATAAAGCAGAATGAGGCAGCTTCCGTGTCCCACCACGAAGAAACCCGGAGCGAGGCCGGCAGTCCTGTGCCCGCAGCAGAGTCTCCCGCAGACTCTGCTGCTTCGCGGGAGCCTTTAAATCTCGCCCGGTTGGCGGACGAACTTCCTGCCCGCTCGCATAAGCAGAAAGAGGTGCTCCTCTACCTCAGTGAAAATTTGAAGCCGATCCGTTTGACCGAGCTGATGGATAAACTCCAGGTTGGGGCCAGTACCGTCAAAGGATTGGCTGACCGGGGTTGGATCGAACTTCGGGAAGTGGAGGTTATGCGGGATCCATACGCCAATCGGCATTTTGAGGAAACCAAACCGCTTCCTTTAACCGATGAGCAGCAGTCTGTATACGATACAATCGCGGCAACGCTCGACAGACGAGAGCATCAAGTGTATCTGCTTCAAGGAGTGACGGGAAGCGGCAAGACGGAAGTTTATTTGCAGGCGATCAGCCGGTGTCTGGAGCAGGGGCGTGAAGCGATTGTACTTGTGCCTGAAATTTCGCTTACTCCCCAAATGGTAGAGAGATTTAAGGGGCGGTTCGGGGACGAAGTAGCCGTTATGCACAGCCGTCTATCCGCCGGTGAACGCTACGATGAATGGCGCAAAATTATGCGCAGGCAGGTGCGCGTCGTTATTGGCGCCCGCTCGGCGGTGTTTGTACCGTTTCGTAAAATCGGCCTGATTATTATCGACGAAGAACACGAGTCTTCCTATAAACAGGAAGAAAGCCCGAAATATCATGCAAGAGATGTCGCTGCATGGAGAGCACGCTATCACGGTGCGGCTGTTGTGCTGGGCTCGGCGACCCCTTCGCTCGAGAGCATTCAGCGCACACGGCCTGCTGCGGGGGCCGGAAGCGAATATAAGCTTCTCATGATGCCCTCGCGCGTCGCGGGACGTCCGCTTCCTCCCGTGCATATCGTAGATATGCGGGAGGAGCTTAGGAGCGGCAACCGCTCTATGTTTAGCCGGGCTCTTCACCGGGGATTGGAGCAGCGGCTCCAAAAAGGGGAGCAGACGGTGCTGCTGCTCAACCGGCGCGGTTATGCCACGTTCGTTATGTGCAGGACGTGCGGCTTTGTGGCGGGTTGTCCGCACTGCGACATATCGCTCACGTACCATCAGGTATCGCGTACGCTCCGCTGCCATTACTGCGGCTATGCGGAGAGACAGATGGAGCTTTGTCCCGACTGCGGGTCCGAGCATATCCGGCATTTCGGAACCGGCACCCAGCGGGTAGAGGAAGAACTCGTGAAGCTCTTTCCCGGGATCCGGGTCATCCGCATGGATGTCGACACAACGACTGAGAAAGGCTCTCACGAGAAATGGCTCACCATGTTCCGCAACAAGCAAGCGGATGTCCTGCTGGGCACCCAAATGGTCGCCAAAGGGCTGGACTTCCCGGATGTGACACTGGTCGGTGTTATTGCAGCCGATACGGTGCTTAACCTTCCGGATTTCCGCTCGGCCGAGCGGACATTCCAGCTGCTGACACAGGTAGCGGGCCGGGCAGGCCGGCATACACTGCCGGGCGAAGTGTTCGTGCAGACGTATACGCCGGAGCATTACAGCGTCATCACAGCCAGCAGACATGATTATGACGCGTTTATAGCGGAGGAGCTGCCCCACCGCAGGCAGCTTGGATACCCGCCTTACTGCCGGCTGATCCTGGTGACGATTACCCATGAGCAGATTCCGCTTCTGGTCCGTACGGCTGAGGCCTTGACTATGCGCTTGCGGGAACTGGGCGCTATGGAGCAGGGGAGGGCCGCATCCTGCGGAGAAGATTTTTTCATGGATGTGCTGGGTCCCGTCGCTTCGCCCATTCCTCGGATCAAGGATAGATATCGGTTCCAATGCGTGGTAAAATATCGTGGAGAGGCATCAGCCTCCCGTATTGTAAGCCGTGTCCTGGATGAATTCGCCGAGCGAGCGGCAAAGGAAAAAATGCTCATCAGCGTAGATGTGGACCCTCAAATGCTGATGTAGCTTAAGCCGGAATACGTATATAGAAGGTGGCACTGACCCTTTCAAATAGAGGATAGGAATACTTTCCATCGACGTCACATAAGCAGAAATGGACTCTGATGATATCGGAAATGATGTCCGAGTCGACTTGAAGATTTTACTGCGTGTAAAGAGAGAAGCGGCACTTTCCGCTTATCGTTTTAATCTGGGGTGAACTTCTTGAGGAGTTTATTCCCTTAACTACAAAAAAAGGCAGGTAAATGGTATGGCCATTCGAATGATTGTAAAAGAAGGAGATTCAGTCCTGCGCGAAACCGCCAAGCAGGTGACGAAGTTCAATTCCAATCTGCATAAATTGCTGGATGATATGGCGGATACAATGTACGACGCTCCGGGCGTAGGTCTGGCTGCACCGCAGGTCGGCATTCTTAAGCGCGTGATTGTAATGGATGTAGGGGACGATAACGGCTTGATCGAGCTTGTGAATCCCGAAATCGTTGCGAAAAGCGGGGAGCAGATCGGACCGGAGGGCTGCCTGAGCATCCCGGGTCTGGAAGGGGAAGTGAAGCGCCCTCTGCATGTTACCATCAAAGGACAGGACCGCAACGGCGAGGAAGTGGTTTATGAGGGGGAAGGACTTCTTGCGCGCTGCATGATGCATGAAGTGGATCATTTGAACGGTGTTCTTTTCACTGATCTTGCTATCCGCCTATACCGGCCGGAGCTTGAAGAAAATGAAGGTAGCGGCAAGTGAAAATAGTTTTTATGGGAACGCCGGACTTTGCAGTGCTGCCGCTTCAAACATTGCTAGAGGGCGGGTACGAGGTAGCAGCCGTCATTACGCAGCCTGATCGTCCCAAAGGCCGTAAGCGTATTTTGACGCCTCCTCCCGTCAAGGTAGAAGCTGAAAAGCACGGAATTCCGGTATTTCAGCCCGAAAAGCTCCGTACATCCGATACCGTAGATGAAATCCGCCGGATTCAGCCCGATCTGATCGTAACAGCCGCTTACGGCCAAATTCTGCCCAAAGCCGTGCTGGATATTCCGCGTCTGGGCTGTATTAATATCCATGCATCTCTGCTGCCGAAATACCGGGGCGGAGCTCCGATCCATCATGCGATTATCCGAGGTGAACAGGTAACCGGCGTGACGATTATGTATATGGCGGTGGGCCTGGATACAGGAGATATGATTTCCAAGATCGAAGTTGCCATCGGTGACGAAGATACGACTGGCACCATGTTCGAGAAGCTTAGCCGGGCGGGTGCGGATCTGCTTAAGCGGACCCTTCCCGAACTGTCAGCGGGGACGGTTACCCCGGTCGTTCAGAACGAAGAGGAAGCGATCTATTCTCCGAACATCGGCCGTGAAGATGAGCGGATTGACTGGACGAAGCCTTCCAGGGCAATCTGGAATCAGGTAAGAGGCCTGAATCCGTTTCCGGGTGCGTACACGACATGGAACGGCGAAGTTCTCAAAGTGTGGTCCTGCGCGAAACCGGAAGACGGAGAAGCCGGGTCAGCAGCTGCAGCGGCGGGCACGATTATTCGTGCAGACGAGAACGGCATCGAAGTAGCAACGGGTGACGGCAGCGTGGTGCTGTTAACCGTACAGCCTTCCGGCAAAAAAGCGATGGACGTTGCGCAGCTCGTGCGGGGGACCTCTATTGCGCCCGGTACGAAGCTTGGTGAATAAGTCGACAATTAGCGATACGCAGGAATTTTCGGTGCTTGTACCGTCTGTTCCTGCGTTTTTCCGTGAAAAATAGATGGTAAGACCAGGATGAGATGAACCACTACTATACAGCAAAGGATGTGGCTGAACCTATGAAACGGGAGACCACAGAGAACGGCCAGAAATCTAAAGCAGACAGCCGCCGTGCTGCGAATAAAGCGGCTTACCCTGCTTCCAGGCCTGCCGGGACCCCTAAGCCGGCTTCGAAGAAACCGGGATTAGGGGGAAGCGGTTCCGCTTCCGGACGCGCTGCACTCAAACCTACGGCGCGCGATGCGGCGCTGAAAGTGCTGACTCATGTTGAGGAAGCGGGGGCTTACAGCAATCTTAAATTGAATCAGATATTGAAGGAAAGCGATTTGCCGCGTCAAGATGCCGCGCTGGCAACCGAGATTGTATACGGAACTATTCAAAGGCGGAATACAATTGACTATTATTTGGCGAAACTGGTAACAAAGGGGGACAAGGGCCTTAGTAAACTCCAGCCATGGGTGCTGAGCTTGCTCAGAATGAGTCTGTATCAGCTGCTCTACCTGGAAAGAGTCCCGGATCATGCGATTGTGAGCGAGGCTGTTAATATTGCCAAGCGCAAAGGCCATCAGGGAATATCGGGAATGGTGAACGGCGTATTGCGCAGCGCAATTAGACGCCGTGAGGAGCTCATTCTCCCGGAGGGATTAGATGATACTAAGCGTATCGCGCTGCAGTATTCCCATCCGGAGTGGCTGGTCCGCCGCTGGATCGCGCAGCACGGCGTGGATGCGTGTGAACGCATATGCGCCGCGAACAACGAGGCGCCTCACGTGAGCATACGCGCGAACGTCCTGCGCGGCGAAGCCGCCGGTCTGCTGGAGCAGCTGCGCGGAGAAGGACTGGACGCGCAGCTGTCGGCTCTGTCGCCGGCCGGGATCGTCGTCTCTTCGGGCGGCAACATGGCGCTTGCGGCAGGCTTCGCCAAGGGCGACTATTCCGTCCAGGACGAGAGCTCCATGCTCGTTGCGGAGGCCCTTGAACCGAAGCCGGGCATGAAGGTTCTGGACTGCTGCGCCGCGCCCGGCGGCAAAACGGCCCATATCGCCGAGAAGATGGGCGACACCGGCGAAGTGTGGGCCTGCGATCTGCATCCTCACAAGCAGAAGCTGATCGACGAGCAGGCTGAGCGTCTTGGCCTGGAGTCGGTCCGCACTTTCGTGAAGGATGCGAGGGAGCTGCGCGAGGAGTTCGCTCCGGAGTCATTTGACCGCATTCTGCTCGATGCCCCTTGCTCGGGATTCGGCGTTATCCGCCGCAAACCCGACTTGAAGTGGAGCAAGCAGGAATCGGACATCAAGGAGATCCGCAGTGTCCAGAAGAGCATTCTCGAAGCGGTGCACGGGCTGCTGAAGCCCGGCGGGATTCTCGTATACAGCACCTGCACGATTGAAAGAGAAGAGAACGAAGCGGCGGTCGAGCAGTTTCTAAAGGCTCACGCCGAATTCAAACTCGATCCGATTCCCGCAGAAAATTGGCCGGATTCCGGGCTGGGCGTGCAGGCACCATCCGGTATGATCCGGATTACACCGGATCAATATGGTACGGACGGCTTTTTTATTGCCCGTTTGAGAAAAGAATAAGGGTGCCGGGAATAGAAGCTGGCCTGCAGCGTGCCGCAGGCTAGCAAGTTCAGGCGGTTTGGAAGTGTCGTAGTTGTCAGGTCAGGCCCTGTTCATCTCTGCAAGGAGGTGGTCTTTATTATAGAGACAGGCCCTGCTTCTTAGGGCAGAAGGGCATGTATAGTGTGTTCCGCTTTTTTTTATGATAAAATAGGTAGGATTCGGATATAATTCGGATCTTCATTTGCATATAAGTTAGGTGTGAAACTATGAGAAACAAAACTTTACAGGTAGATAAACCTTTTGTTTACGACTATAGTCTTGAAGACTGGAAGCAGTGGACAGAGGAGAATAGAGAGCCGGCTTTCCGGGCCGGACAAATTTTTGATTGGCTGTATGTGAAACGTGTCACGGACTTTGAGGAGATGACGAATCTGTCCAAAGCGCTGCGCGAGAAATTGAAAGCCAGTTTTTCTTTCGTGACTTTGTCGGAAATCGCTAAGTATGAGTCCAAGGACGGAACAGTGAAATTCTTGTTCGAGCTTGCCGATAAGAATGCGATCGAAACGGTCATTATGAAACACAGTTACGGGAACAGCGTATGTGTGACTACACAGGTCGGCTGCCGGGTCGGCTGTACGTTCTGTGCATCTACACTGGGCGGGCTCAAACGCGACCTGCGTCCTGGCGAAATTGTCGCCCAGATCGTAAAAGCGCAGCAGCTGCTTGATGCCAAAGGCGAACGTGTAAGCTCAATCGTCATTATGGGAATCGGCGAGCCGTTTGAGAATTATGATGCGATGATGAAGTTCTTGAACATCATGATCCATCCGAAAGGGCTGAACATCGGTCAACGCCACATTACGGTTTCTACGAGCGGGATCGTCCCGAATATTTATCGTTTTGCGGATGAGGATACCCAGATTAACCTGGCCATCTCCATTCATGCGCCGAACAATGCTTTGCGTACGAAGCTGATGCCGGTTAACGTACGTTTTCCGTTTGAGGACCTGATTGAATCCTGCAAGTACTATATGGCCAAGACGGGCCGCCGTATTACGTTCGAATACGCCTTGATGGGCAATGTAAACGACCAGGCGGAACATGCCGAGGAACTGGCGCAGGTGCTTAAAGAAATGCCGATGTGCCACGTAAACTTGATTCCGGTCAATTATGTGCAGGAACGTAATTATGTCCGGACGACCCGTGACGATATTTTTAACTTTCAGCGCATTCTGGAACGCAACAAAATCAACGCGACCATACGCCGGGAACAAGGCAGCGACATTGCTGCAGCCTGCGGTCAACTGCGGGCAAAGCATATGGAAACGAAGTAACGGGGTGATTGCCGATGAGAATGGTAAGTGCAACCGATATCGGACGCGTCCGGTCGGTTAATGAAGATCGGGCCGTTTTTCAGCAGGGCATAGACGGCTTTTCCCTGGCTATAGTGGCTGACGGGATGGGAGGCCATCAGGCTGGCGACGTCGCCAGTCAGATGACGATCGATATGATCCTGGAAGAGCTTCAGTCTCTGAATGCGGCGATGTCGGTACAGGAATGCGAAGAAGCTGTGCAAGAGGCAATCCGCCAGACTAACCGCAAGGTGTTCGAGTATGCGTCCGGGAGCGATGATTTGCAGGGGATGGGTACCACTGCGGTTGTTCTGCTGGCTTCGCGGCAGATCGCTATTGTGGGCCATATCGGAGACAGCCGCGCCTACAAAATTAGCGGACCTTCCATCCTGCGTTTGACGGAGGATCATTCGCTTGTCAATGAACTGCTCAAGAACGGTCAATTGACTCCGGACGAAGCGGATCGTCATCCGCGGCGCAATGTAATTACAAGGGCGCTCGGTACCGAACCGGATGCACAACCGGACATTCAGCATTTGCTGTGGGAAGAAGGAGATATCATTCTTTTATGTTCGGATGGACTCAGCGGAATGGTCGATGATCAGACGATGCTGTCCATTATCCGCCAGGGGCCGGATCTGGAAACGATGGCGCAGGGGCTGCTGCAGGCTGCTCTGGATGCCGGCGGAGACGATAACATTACGCTCATTCTTATAGCCAATGAACCCGAGCCGGCTTCAGGGGGGGATGAGGCATGATCGGAACCAAACTTGGCGGCCGCTATGAAATTCTGGAACGAATCGGCGGCGGCGGAATGGCCCTTGTTTACAAAGGGCTCGATATTCTGCTGCACCGCAAAGTCGCCGTCAAAATGCTCCGCCAGCAGTATGTGAACGACGAAGAATTCATAAGAAGATTCCGCCGGGAGGCGCAGGCGGCTGCTTCCTTGTCTCACCCGAACGTAGTAAGTATTTATGACGTAGGGCAGGAAGGCGATGTTCATTACATCGTTATGGAATATGTAGAAGGCAGTACGCTCAATGAGCTGATCAAAGAGCGGGCACCGCTGCCTGTTGAGGAAGCGGTCCACTACGGCGCTCAAATTTCGGATGCGCTTGAGCACGCACACCAGAATGAAATTATTCATCGCGATATTAAACCGCACAATATTTTAATCGGCAAGAACGGGCGCGTGAAGGTGACGGATTTCGGAATCGCAAGAGCGGCGACTTCTTCGACGATTACACAAACCGGTTCGGTCGTCGGCTCGGTTCATTATTTTTCACCGGAGCATGCGAAAGGAACGAATACAGGAGAGAAATCAGACCTGTATTCTCTTGGCATCGTTCTCTATCAGATGCTTACCGGAGAACTGCCGTTTCACGGGGAAAGCCCGATCAGTGTTGCGCTCAAGCATCTGCAGGAAGATATACAGGATCCTCGGAATCTGAACCCGACTCTTCCTCAGAGCGTGGAGAATATCATTCTGAAGGCTGTGCGGAAGAAGCCGGAGGAGCGCTACCAGTCAGCCCGTCAGATGACGGAGGATCTGGAGACTTGCTTGCAGCCGAATCGCCGCAATGAGCCTAAAATCAGCTTTTATAACGACATTCATCATGACGATGATGAGAATACAATTGTCATCCCCGCTATCCGTCCTAACCAGAGCGTGCATGTTTTTGATGACGAAGACGATGAGGAAGAAAGCCGACAGGAGGTCCCCAAAGCGGCGGCCTCTTCCAGGACAGACTCATTGCCTAACAAAAAAAACAGTAAAAAAGCTGGGATATGGATCGGAATCCTGCTGGTTATCGCCGTCCTTCTCGGGGCCGCCATCTATTTTATTCAAGACAAAGCGGTTATTGCCGAGGTACCCGTGCCTGATGTGATTGGCAGTACGGTAGAACAGGCCAAAGCCAAATTGACGGCAGCCAAGCTTGGTTTCGAGGTGGAAGAGGTCTTTGACCCTAAAGCCGCAGGCACGGTGACGGACCAGACCCCGAGGGGCGACGGAATTAAGCTGAAAGAACAGTCCCAGGTACGGCTTAAAGTAAGCAAGGGGCCTGAGCTTAAGAAAATGCCGGCTTTGACGGGACTCAATGCGGAAGATGCGAAAGCGCAGCTGATGCAGGGATTCGGGCTTAAAGAAGAGCAAATTAAGATCACGTACGATTTCTCCGACAAGGCGGAGCCGAACACGGTCTTGGAGCAGACTCCGAAGGAGAATGAAGAGTTCGATGCGGCGGCAATATCCGTGAAGCTCGTAGCCAGTAAGGGCAAGGAAACAATCAAAATGCCTAACTTGGTCGGTCTTTCCAAAGAGGAAGCGGTCAGCCGGATCAGTGTAAGCAAACTCAAGGTCGGTGCTATCACGGAAGAGCCGAATTACAAGGTTGCCAAAGGCAAAGTAATCAAACAATTCCCATACGAAGCGGATAATGATGTGCCAATCGGTCAAACCATCGGTTTGATCGTCAGCTCCGGAATGCCGCAGGAAGCCGGGAAAATGGTCGTAAACCTGCCGCTTGTTCCTGCTGCTCCCGGCAAAACCTCTACGTTTAAGGTCATTGTTACGGATGCACAAAGGGACAATGAACAGTACCGGGCTGAAACGATCAGCCAGGCATTGGCTGTAGATGTCACGGTCATTGTCTCACCCGAGAAAAACGCCGTAATAACGGTTAAGGAAGATGACAAAATCGTTAGCGTTACAACAAAGACGTATCAGGATTATCTGAATCAACAGAACGGCAGTCCTTCTCCCACACCGTCCAGCAGCGCAACTTCTCAGCAGCCGCCCGGGAAGCTTGTAACGGAATCCGGCGGCAAGGACAAGGGAGACAAGAATAAGGACAAAGACAAGGACAAAGAAAAGGAAGACCATGACGAGTAATTGAAGGGGGATACAGATTTAATGCCTCAGGGATTGATCGTCAAAGCGCTCAGCGGATATTATTATGTGCTGCCGGAGGGCAGTAAACTGGGACAGGATGATCTTGTCCAGTGCCGGGCAAGAGGAGTTTTCAAAAAAAGAGGGATCTCTCCTCTAGTCGGTGACAGCGTGAAGTTCGAATTGACGGAGAACGGTGAAGGTACGGTAACGGAGATTGATAAACGTTCCTCCGAGATGATCCGGCCTCCGATTGCCAATGTAGATACGGCCATGCTCGTTTTCTCGATAGTGGAGCCGGTACTGAACTTACAGCTTCTGGATAAATTTCTCGTGCACATTGAGAATACCGGACTCGAAGCGGCCATCTGCCTGACCAAGGCCGATCTTATCAACGGAACGGCCGAAACCGGCAGCGAAGCGGATTCAGGGGATGACTCTCCTGAATCCTTAACAGCGGGCAAGGAAGACGAGGCGGCCCTGCTTGCTTCTATGCCAGAGTGGCTGCAGGAGGCGATCGGTTTGTACCGCCGCATCGGCTACCCTGTTCTCTTGACCAGCTCAAGACGGGCGGAAGGCGTGGAGCAGGTCGCGGAGTATCTCAACGGCAAAATCAGCGTATTCGCCGGTCAATCCGGCGTGGGCAAGTCTTCACTGCTCAATGCCATCGTCGCCGGCCTGGATCTCCAGACGAACGAGATCAGTCATAGACTCGGACGAGGTAAACATACCACCCGCCATGTTGAATTGATTCCTCTTGTCAAAGGCGGCTATGTAGCGGATACGCCGGGGTTCAGCCAGCTGGATTTTGTTGAACTGGAGGCTGAGTATCTCGGATCCTGTTTCCGTGAGTTCCAGCCTTTTGCAGAGAAATGCAAATTCCGTGGCTGCGTGCATCTCCATGAACCGGACTGCAAAGTACGCGAAGCAAGCGAGCGTGGGGAGATAGCTCTTACGCGCTATGAGCATTATCTGCTGTTTCTGAATGAAATGAAAGAAAAGAAAAGGAGGTACTGAGATGCTGCGAATAGCTCCATCCATCCTATCTGCCGATTTTGCCAAATTGGGTGAGGAAATACGGGAGGTAGAACAAGCGGGTGCAGATTGGATACATGTCGATGTGATGGACGGGCATTTCGTGCCCAACATTACGCTGGGACCGCCTATCGTATCGGCCATTCGTCCCCACACGTCTCTGCCTTTGGACGTTCATCTCATGATCGAGAAGCCTGAACGCTATATTGCGGATTTTGCAAAAGCGGGCGCCGATTATATCTCGGTTCATGCAGAAACCTGTCCACACCTGCACCGGACGCTGCATCAGATCAAGGAACAGGGGGTTAAGGCCGGGGTTGTACTGAATCCGGCGACTCCCCTGACTGCGATCGAGCACGTCCTGGAAGAAAGCCTGGATCTGGTATTGATTATGACGGTGAATCCGGGTTTTGGCGGCCAAGTATTCATTCCGGGCATGCTCGCCAAAATCCGTGCGCTCCGGAGCAGCCTGAGTGAACGGGGGCTGAATCATGTTGTGATTGAAGTGGACGGCGGCATTAATGTCCAGACCGCTCCTCTGGTCCATGAGGCGGGCGCTACGATGGCTGTAGCGGGCAATGCGGTGTTCGGTCGTCCGGACCGTACCGAAGCCATACGCGCAATCCGGGAAGCTTCTGAAGCCTGATTCGCGCAGGTCTTCCCTTTCGTCCGTGACGGCAACAATGCGCCGAAGCGTCATATAACTCCGAGTAGGAGCATACACTGGGTTACGAGAATTCAAGAATTCTTGTAGCCCTTTTTTTGTCGGGTTATAAGAAGGAAGTGGTGCCGATGCAGCAAGGAACGGAGCAGCATATTCGTTCTTGGCCAAGCACGTTTTTGCCCATGTGCGAATATACTAGAGATGATGACGAGACACGGCTTGCTGGCAAACATGAAGGAGGGGTAGAGGATGAAATTCTACACAGTCAAACTGCCGAAATTTCTGGGCGGATTTGTCAAAGCGATACTAAACACCTTCAGCAAGAACTAATATGAAGCTTCCGTTCCAGCTCTATGAAGGCACGAAAAAAAGCACCCCTCAAGGTGCTTTTTGTCTTTGATGAGCAATCGATTATACGCGCTCCACTTTGCCGGATTTCAGGGCACGGGTGCTAACGTAAACGCGCTTTGGTTTACCGTCCACCAGGATGCGTACTTTTTGTACGTTAACGCCCCATGTACGCTTGTTCTTGTTGTTTGCGTGAGAAACATGGTTTCCGGTCTTCGGGGATTTGCCAGTAATAAAGCATTTGCGAGACATGAATGACACCTCCTTATAAGTATACGAAACCGCCAGCATGGTAAGCATAAGCCTAGTACAAGCAAGGCAGCTTGTTGTAAACATGTGGCTCGTCGCCTGTAAATTCAGGGCATCGGTTTGGGTTCGTTCTACCGCATTCAATAAACACACTTAAACATAATAGCATAGCGAAAAAGAGATAGTCAACGAATAGACGCCATTTTTGTCATTTATTTATTTCATCGGTTATAGTACAATGAGGATTAGTCCTATTGACCTTTTTTGAAGGAGTTGGTATTTCCATGCCAATCGAAGTTACGAATGAGTTAGGGAAAATACATGTAACCGACGAAGTTGTCGCAGTACTTGCCGGTTCTGCCGCGCTGGATTGCTACGGCTTGGTAGGGATGGCCTCACGCAAACAGCTTAAAGACGGTATTGCTGAGCTGCTCGGACGTGATAATCTGGGGCGTGGTGTAGAGGTTCGCCGAGAACAGGACCGCGTAGAGATTGATTTATACATTATTGTAAGCTACGGAACTAAAATATCTGTCGTAGCCCACAACGTTCAGACCAAAGTGAAGTACGTGCTGAATGAAGTTGTTGGTCTCCATGTTGACGAGGTTCACATATTTGTTCAAGGGGTTAGGGTATCCCGGTAATCAGGAAGGAGAATACCATTGAGTAAGCGCTTTAACACAATAAATGGCAATGATTTTATGCAGATGGTGTTTGCTGGAGCTGACAACCTGCGCAGAAATGTGGAACGGGTGAACGGATTGAACGTTTTCCCGGTTCCTGACGGTGATACCGGAACGAATATGAACCTCACTCTAACTTCAGGCGTCGAGGAACTGAAACGCAAGCCTTCTACGCATATCGGCAAAGCCGCTGAGGCGTTGTCTAAGGGACTATTGATGGGCGCAAGAGGAAACTCCGGCGTTATTCTGTCCCAACTATTCAGAGGCTTTGCTAAATATGCACACGATCTCGAAGAAGTGGATATGCAGCAGTTTGCAGCGGCGCTTCAGCAGGGGGTGGATACGGCCTACAAGGCGGTTGTCAAACCTGTGGAGGGTACCGTTCTCACGGTCTCCAAAGAAGCCGCCAAGCACGCCGTGCAGATAGCAAGACGCACCTCGGATATAACGGAACTGGTCGAAGAGGTGCTGAAGCAGGCCAATGAGACGCTGTCCAAGACTCCGGACCTTCTTCCCGTTCTTAAGCAGGTCGGTGTTGTTGATGCCGGCGGTCAAGGGCTGGTTTGTATTTATGAAGGCTTCGTAACGGCGCTCAAAGGTGAACAGGAAGACTCGGCATCGTTAATGGCGGGGGATGCTCCCGTACTGGAGCAGCTGACCAAGGATAAGAACATCGAGTCTTTACAGCTTGCGCACGAAGCGCATCATATGGACAGAACGAGCCCTGCTCAACTTCACATGTCTACCGATGATATTGAATTCGGCTATTGTACCGAGTTTCTTTTGAAAATAGTGCCGGGCAAGACAAAAGGCCTTGATTTCAATGAAATCAATTTCCGCAGCCAGCTGGGGGATCACGGGGACTCCCTGCTCGTTGTAGCGGATGACGAACTGGTGAAAGTTCATATTCATGCGGAATATCCGGGTGAAGTCATGAATCTGGCTATGGGCTATGGCGATCTGACACGCATCAAAATCGAGAACATGCGGGACCAGCATTCGCATATTCTTGAAGAGGCTGCTGAGGTTTACGAACGCGAAGCGGAAGCGGAGGCGGAACGCTCCGTTGTTCAAGCGCCTGTTGAGTTGAAGCCTTACGGATTCGTAGCCGTCGCACTCGGCCAAGGAATCAATGAGATTCTGACGAGCGTGGGTGTGGATGTTGTCTTGTCCGGCGGCCAGACCATGAATCCGAGTACCGAGGACATCGTCAAAGCGATCGAGCAGATTCATGCGGAAACGGTCTTTATTCTCCCCAATAACTCCAATATCATTATGGCTGCCAAACAAGCCAAAGATCTTGTAGAGGACAAGCGGATCGTCGTCATACCGACGAAATCGATTCCGCAGGGGCTTGCTTCTATTCTTGCTTTCCAGGAGAAAGCGGATGCCGAAGAGAACGAACAGACCATGAACGAAGCTATTCAGAATGTCCGGTCCGGACAAGTTACATTTGCGGTCCGTGATACTTCCATTGATGGCATTGAGATCAAGGAAGGGCATTTTATCGGTATTCAGGACGGGAAAATCGTTGTGTCCGAGCAGGATCTTATTGAAGCGAGCTGCAAGCTCATGGACCATATGATCGGCGAAGACGCAGAGATCGCCACGATTCTGACGGGTGAGGATGCGGATGAGGAACACACAGCCCGTCTTACCGCGTACATTGAAGAGCGTCATCCTCAGATTGAAATCGAGCTCCATCCGGGCGGGCAGCCGCTTTACGCCTATATATTTTCCGTAGAGTAAGAGAGGGGTACGCATATGAGCCGTGTTCGCATTGTAACGGACAGCACATCAGATATTCCCGCAGCCACACGTGAAAAGCTGGGTATTGAAATGGTTCCGCTCAAAATTCATCTCGATGGAGAGACGTATTTGGATGCGGTCACGCTTCAGCCTGACCATTTCTATCATAAGCTGGTTACCGCCAAAAGCATGCCTTCCACTTCCCAGCCGTCACCGGCGGAGTTTCTTACTCTCTATGAAAAGCTGCTTGCGGAAGACCCGGAGGTTCAAATTATATCCATCCACCTGTCTTCGGCCATGAGCGGAACGTACCAGTCCGCGCTGCTTGCCAAATCCATGCTTGAAACGGACAGAGTGGAAGTGATTGATTCCAAGTCGGCTTGTTACGGCATAGGAGCACTCGCAGTCGCCGCAGCCGAAGCGGCCCGAGAAGGCAAGAGCGTGGAAGAATGTACGAAGATCGTACGCAGCATGCGGGAAACGTTCGCTATTTATTTTTTAGTAGATACGCTTGAATTTCTGCAAAAGGGCGGGAGAATCGGCAAGGCATCCGCTTTGATCGGTTCTCTGCTCAATATTAAACCTATTCTATCGGTTGACCCCGAAGGGGAAATTGCATCCGTAGATAAGGTGCGGGGGCAGAAGAAGGCAATGGCCCGCATCATTGACATGCTGCGCCGGGACGTACCGAGCGGCGCTCTTCATGTCAGTGTGGCACATGCTAACAATATGGAAGCGGCGGAAGAGCTGCATCGCCTGATTGAGCAGAACTTTACGGTTAAAAGCATGCAGTACATCTCAATCGGTCCGGTTATCGGTGCCCATGCAGGTCCGGGTACGGTCGCTGCATTCGTGAGTCCTGCCTAGTCATGGATTTAAATCATATACCGGTGACAGATGTCCGTGGTATCGGCGGACAGAAGGCCGAAGAATTGCAGGCTCTTGGCATTACCCGCGTTGCCGATCTGCTTGAGTACTACCCGTATCGTTATGAAGACTATTCCATCCGCGATTTGACGCTGGTTAAAGACGGGGAAAAGATTACGGTGCAGGGTAAAATCATGTCCCAGCCCGTCTTACAGCGGTTCGGCCGCAAAAATAGACTCAGCTGTAAAGTGGTCATTGACCACTTTTTTGTTACCGCCGTGTGGTTTAACCGGCAGTTTCTCAAAGATCAGCTGATTCCTAACCGTGATATTGTATTGACTGGAAAATGGGATCAGCGCCGTCATCAGATGACGGTGGCGGATTCCGAATTTCCGGATAAGGGAACGACCAAAACCGGCACATTGCAGCCGGTTTATTCGATTGGCGGGTCCCTTACGCAGAAATGGATGCGCAAGGCTACTGCTCAGGCGCTTGCGCAGTACAGCGCGATGGTAAGTGAAATCATTCCTGCCGAGTTTCTGCGCAAATACAGGCTGCTTCCACGCAGAAGGGCGATGGAGATTATCCACCGGCCCGAGGGGATGGAAGACGGGAACGAAGCGCGGAAACGGATGGTGTATGAGGAGCTGTTCCTGTTCCAGCTCAAAATGCACGCTTTTCGCGCGATCACCCGTGAGCGCATGAGCGGGCTTGCCCAGGAAGTGGACCTGCCTAAGGTCCGCGCTTTTGTCCGCGCTCTGCCGTTCACTCTGACGCCTTCGCAGAAGAAGGTTATCGCGGAGATCCTGCATGATATGCAGGAGCCTTTCACGATGAACCGGCTGCTTCAAGGCGATGTGGGCGCCGGCAAGACGGTTGTCGCGGCAGCTGCGCTGTATGCGGCCGTAACAGCCGGCTGCCAGGGCTCGCTGATGGTGCCGACGGAGATTCTGGCCGAACAGCACTCTCGCTCGCTCAAAGCGATGTTCGAGCCTTACGGTTTCCAGGTGGCTCTGCTTACAGGCAGCACGACCGCCCGGCAGCGGAGGGAAATTCTGGCCTCCCTCCAAATGGGGATGATCGACATTATTGTCGGCACGCATGCCCTCATTCAGGAGGATGTGTATTTCCGCAAGCTGGGGCTTGTCGTTACCGACGAGCAGCACCGGTTCGGAGTCAATCAGCGCAGCATCCTGCGGCGCAAAGGAATGAACCCCGATGTGCTGACGATGACGGCGACGCCGATTCCACGGACGCTTGCGATTACGGCCTTCGGCGATCTGGACGTCTCGACGCTCCGTGAGCTGCCCAAAGGCCGTAAGCCGATCAAGACATACTGGGTCCGTCACGAGATGTTCGACCGTGTGCTTGGTTTCATTCGCCGCGAAGCCGATGAAGGCAGACAAGCGTACGTGATTTGTCCGCTTATCGAGGAATCCGAGAAGCTGGACGTGCAGAATGCCATTGACGTCCACGTGCAGCTGCAGCAAGCATTTCCTGATCTGCGGGTAGGCCTGCTGCACGGGCGGATGAGCGCGGCCGAGAAGGAGGATGTGATGCGCCGGTTCAAGGACGGCGAAATCCATACCCTTGTCTCGACTACGGTCATCGAGGTCGGAGTTGATGTGCCGAATGCGACGCTGATGGTGATCTACGATGCGGACCGGTTCGGATTGTCCCAACTGCATCAGCTTCGCGGACGAGTGGGACGCGGAGAGCATCAGTCTTTCTGCGTCCTGATTGCCGATCCGAAGACAGAGGTCGGCAAGGAGCGGATGCAGGCGATGACAGACACGGTAGACGGCTTCGAAATCGCCCGCCGGGATTTGGAGCTTCGCGGTCCGGGAGACTTCTTCGGGACGAAACAGAGCGGTCTGCCGGATTTTCGGATCGCCGATATGATGGTCGATTTCGAAACGATGGAGCTGGCCCGCGACGATGCGGCCGAGCTGGTAGCCCGGCCGGAATTCTGGACGGCTGCGGAGTATATGCCCCTGCGGGACTTCCTGCAGCGCGAGCTTATTTTTGATGGGGATGTTATGGATTAAGTCTGTACCGATCGGCCTCGGGCCGGTCGGTTTTCTTTTTGTGAGAGAGAAATTGGATTAAGACAGGCACGATTAGGCAGGTTCCCACATATGCTAGCACGGATGGGATATCGGGAGGTGTTAAAGTGAGCTATCAGCAATACGGAATAGACCCGGCTCTGGTGGAGCGGATTAAAACGAAAATGAAAAAACCGGAAGTCAAAGAGCGGGTTAAAGGACTGCTGCAAGGCGTCACAAAATCCGATTTGCAGAACCGGCAGAAGGTAGCTTCGTTCGTGTCTCAACTGTCTAAGATCGTGGGAGAACCGCTTACTCAAGGGCAGGCAGCCGTACTGATTGATTTCGTTATTGCACAGAAAATAGACCCGAACAATACGTTTCATCTGCTCAAACTGTGGGGGATGTTTCGTTAAACAGAAAAGAATCTTGCAAGCTTTTTTTGATGGAGTCCGCTTATTAACGCCAACTGTCTTTGTGCAGATGCTGCATGAGGGTGAACGGTGTTTTTTTTTATTTTATTTACATATTCCGGAAGTGTGCAATAAAAGCCGGTTTTTTTACAAGATTAACCGCTTGATTAACGAATATATGTTCGGTATTATGAGTATAATAGATAAGGGAACATACATTCTTATTGGAGTGATCTTATGTCACGCTTGGTATTGCTATCGGATTGTCAGTCATTCTATGCAAGCGTGGAGAAGGCTGCGCATCCGGAATATGCGGAATATCCGGTCATTGTAGCGGGAGACCCGGAGAGGAGAGCCGGAATTGTGCTTGCGGCCTGCCCGATGGCCAAGTCATGGGGGATTACGACGGCCGAGACAGTGGGGACTGCTGTAGCCAAATGTCCCGACGTTGTCGTCCTAAAGCCGCGGATGCAAACGTACATCAACTGTTCTTTGCTGATTACGGAGATTTATGAGAAGTTTTCGGATCTGGTGGAGCCGTTCAGCTGTGATGAGCAGTTCATTGACATTACAGACAGTACGGGAATATTCGGTACGGCTGTCGAGATTGCCAAACAAATACAGGAACGGGTGCTGGTATCGACGGGTGTGTTTGCGAGGGTGGGCATTTCCGAAACGAAGATTCTGGCCAAAATGGCGACAGATATTTATGCCAAGAAATCAGACGAAGGAATCTTCGTCCTGCCCCGATCGGAGATCGCCGATTTGCTGTGGCACCAGCCGGTGAACAAGATGTACGGGGTAGCCAGCCGGATGACGGCGCATTTTGCACGGATGGGCATTTATACAATAGGAGATATCGCCAAGCTGTCTCTGCCCGAGTTTAAGAAGAAAATGAAAGTACGTCTGGGGAAGAACAGCGATATCCAGGCGGAAGTTTACTGGCGCACTGCGCACGGACTTGATGATTCACCGGTATCGCCGGGAACCTTCGATCAATCCCAGCAGGCAATCGGCCATGGCATGACGCTGCCGAGGGATTATACGAAGAGAGAAGAGATTGATGTCGTCCTGCTTGAATTGGCGGAAGAAGTATGCCGGCGCTGCAGATCCAAAGGCTTCGCAGGAAGAGTGATACATACTGGAGCGATGGGGGCGGACTATGACATGCCCACGGGCTTTCATCGCCAGGCTACACTGCCGGATCCTACCAACATGACCCGCGAGGTCTATGAAGGTGTCCGGCGTATATTTTATAAGCATTGGAACGGGCATCCTGTACGTAAACTATCCGTCACTTTATCGGATCTTACGCCGGATAATGTGTACCAGCTTACTTTTTTCGGGAACAGGGAGAAGACCCGTAAACTTGAGCATGCAACAGACGAAATCAAAAATCGGTTTGGAACGACTTCGATTCTGAGGGCTTCCTCTTACCAGGCATCCGGTCAGGCGATAGAACGGTCGCACAAAATTGGGGGGCATTACAAGTGAACAGCAAAAAATTATCGGGAAATGGATTATGGGAATCCAGTAGAATGCTTTTGCCTGAGCACCGTGAAGCTCTTATACAAAGAAGAAAGGAGCACCCCGAGCAAAGGAGCCAGATGGCTGTATTGGAAGAGCTCGTGCTCATAAAGAACTATGCCATTCTTCCGATTATGCTGACGGTCGTGGAAACGAGCCTGCGTAAAACTCAAACCCAAGTAACGGATAATGCCCTGAAGAAGTTGTATTTAGTAGCTGCCAATATTCTGATCGACCGGATTGTGCGGGATATTTCCGAAACGAAGAAATTACTTCGCGAGCAGGGGATTAAGGTCTATGAGGATGAGAAAATAGACGGGAACCTGCGGGTTAAGTTTATTTGCCGGGGGTACGAGGATGATATTGCCATTGTCCGGGACGTAGTCAAGTCGGAGATATCCATTAAGATCCAAAGATATATTGAAGAGATAGCTCAACAGCTGTCTGCAAGGGGGAAGTCTTGAGAGGAGATATTCATTCCCCGCTCCCGTCCTGAAATCAAAACACCTTGCAATTGTATGCGGCCAGTCGTCGGAAATCAACCGGCGACTGGTTATTTAGTTTGGTTTGAATGCGATCTTAACATGTTTAACATTGTGGCGTTGAAACTATTTCTCTATCCGCTACGAATATATAAACGGATAGACAAAAAGGAGGTGGTGCCGCCTGGACGAGCTGCGCCTGATAAAGAAAATCCAGCGAAACGGCGACCGCGCCGCCGCCGATGAACTGGTGCAAGGCTACTATGACGAGATTTACGGCTTCGTGAGGAAACAAGTTTCAAATGCAGATATTGCTATTGAACTGACACAGGAGATATTTATCTCCATGCTCAGGACAATCGGGTTTTACGATAGGAAGCGGGGTGCGG
The DNA here is from genome assembly GCF_009757775.1 of Paenibacillus lutrae. Taxonomy (GTDB): domain Bacteria; phylum Bacillota; class Bacilli; order Paenibacillales; family NBRC-103111; genus Paenibacillus_F; species Paenibacillus_F lutrae. The sequence continues at coordinate 144,178 of NZ_RHLK01000003.1, read as the reverse complement.
GATTCCGGACGTGGCTGTACAGGATTGCCGCAAATAAGGTTGTTGATTGGTTCCGCTCACGCGCCTACCGCACGATGACCAGAACCATATCGCTTGACGAGGTGGAGCCCATTGATGAAGCAGACTTTATTCGGCAATTTGAAGACAGGGACTTCACGGAGAAGATATGCGCTTTTGTGGGCGGTTTGCCTCCGGATACGCAGAAAATCTTCCGGCTTCACATCTTCGGCGGGTACACGTTCTCTGAAATCGCAGGTATCGAAGGACTTCCCGAGGGAAGCGTGAAATCCAAGTATTACCGCCTTATCAACCTGATTAGAAAGGAATTTGCTGATTATGGATAAGAAAACAAAGAGTGCAAGCATTGAATACATTCTTTCGCAAGGCTTAGTCAAGCCGCAAACGACGATAGAACGGATTGTGGAAATGCTGCGCACCCTGGGCCTGCGCACCATATTTTGGGATACGGGGTACAGCTTGGTTTTCTCCGCTGTCACTCTCGCAGTTGTTCTCGTGCTGTTCGGCTTTGCGCCTGATGATTACCGCTTCTCCGCTGCCATCGCTGTTGCCCCGCTAGTCTTCCTGCTGATAACCATGTTTGCCGAAACAACGGAGCGGACAGGCGGGCTATACGAATTAAAACAGACTTGCCGGTACACCATCCGGCAGATAACCGCACTGCGGGTGATTTGTTACTCGGTCCTTGGCTTTGTGTTCACTACGGTCATCACGACAATCAGCACAGACAGCGGCTATGAATTTCTTTCATTGTTTCCGATTTGCCTGTCCGCCCTGTTTCTCTGCGCTACCTTGAGTATATCCTTTCTGCGTTTTCTTCACGGCAAATGGGTAAATGCGTTGTTCTCCGCGGTGTGGGTGTTCGTAAATATCGTAATCCCATTCTCGTTAGGGGAAAAATGGGAGACAACACTACGAGAAATGCCGATTGCTTTTTCGGTTGTGCTTGCCGTTCTCGGAGGGGCAGCACTCTCTTATCAAATCTCAAAAATGATGGCGGGGGTAAAGAAATATGCTATTGCTTAACAATGTGACTAAGAAATATGGGGATTTCACTGCATTGGAGGATATTAACCTCGAATTCTCTGGCGGTGTCTACGCCTTGCTTGCCCCAAACGGCGCGGGCAAGACTACATTGATCAAAATGCTCACGACACTCATCTTCCCCACAAAGGGGGAAATCCTTTGGAACGGAGATGAAATCGTCGGGCTTGATGCTTCGTACCGCGACATTATCGGCTATTTGCCGCAGGACTTCGGCTATTATAGGAACCACTCGCCGAGAGAGTTCCTTCTATATATGTCAGCGTTAAAGTGTCTCGATCGGGACAAATCAAAGCGCAAGACTGACGAACTCATTGATCTTGTGGGCTTGTCGGACGTGAGAGACAAGAAGATGAAGAAGTTCTCAGGTGGTATGATTCAGCGCGTCGGAATCGCCCAGGCTATGCTGAACGATCCCAAAATCCTGATTCTCGACGAACCTACCGCAGGGCTTGACCCAAAAGAACGCGTCCGCTTCCGCAACCTGATCTCGTCCCTATCCAAAGACCGCATTGTCATACTTTCAACGCATATTGTGTCGGACATTGAGACGATTGCAAGCAGGGTTATTATGTTCAAAAATCACAGATTGTTTACCAACGAGTCACCTGCATCGATATGCAGTACGCTCATGGGCAAAGTCTATGAAACAGACGACATAGCCGATATCCATACGCCTTATCTAGTGCTAACTGAACACCAGGAGAACGGCAAAACCGTTACTCGCTTCGCGAGTGAGATCGACTGCGGCGATGTCGCGCGAAGCGTCAGCCCCAACCTGGAGGACGTGTTTCTATACATATATCGGGATGAGGCCATGTGAGGTGAGAGTTATGCTACTCGGGTACGAGCTGAGAAAACTTGTGTTTTCACCCGCGATGGTTGGAATCGTTGCCCTCTGCATCGTTTTTAACGCTGTTATTGCGATAGTCGGCTACAACGATTACCGCCCGGATTACGAAGCAGAAGCTGTCAATATCTTCGAGGGATTGAAGGCAAGCGAAATCGGTGAGGGATATATAAGGAAGTACAACATCACGGGCGAAAACGCCGAGAATATACGCAGCAAGTATACAAAACTGCAACCTGTCATTGATGAGAAAGCCGCTAACGGCGACGCTTTGTCCACTTACTTCGGCGGACAGACTTATTACCGCCACAGCCTGTTGTTCGAGACCCTGTTTATGGCCATTATCGCGGAAAGCTGTTTGCTGGCGTTATTTGCCGCGCTCATATCGGTAACTTACGAAAACTTGAGAGGGACCGAACCTATTATTTACGCTTCAAAAATTGGAAGAGGGATACTCCGAACAAAACTGTGTGCCTCACTGATGGCGGCAGCAGCCATGACTGTCGTAATCCTGGGAGTGAGTCTGTGCGTTTTTTTCCTCCGATTCAATTTTGGGGATGTATGGAACGATAACGTATCAAGTACGTTTAACTACGCTGTGAATGAATACGGCAAGCCATTCATCACATGGCACAGCTTCACGGTCGGGGGATATCTTTGGGCCACAATCGGAGCCACTTTTGGTCTGGCAGTTTGCTTTGTTTTGTTAGGATACGCAGCGGGGGTATTTGTCCGTAACGGATACGGAGCATTTATTATCGCTGCATCGGTAGTCGGTGTCACATTTCTTGCGAAACCCCTTTTTCCGATCGGCTCGGTTTCACGGGGCATTTTTACCCTTACTCCCGTCTGGTTATGGGAAAATAGCGGAGCATGGTTTACCGACGGCGGAGTGGATATTATATGGGCGAACTTTGAGAGCTTGGGGCTTGTTGTCTCCCTTGCTGTACTTTCCGTCGCCGCATTCATTTCCACCCAACTATTTAAGAAGAGGGAGCTATTATGAGAGTCTTTGTAAATGAACTCAAGAAATTATGGAATTGGCGCATTGTTGCGCTGATCACTGCGATGGCTGCCTTGACATGGTTTGCATTCTTGAGCGAAGCAATACGCTCCTATGATAGTCTAACCACCCATGGTAAATACGGTTCCTATCAGAATGAAATGTTTGCACTTTACGGCGATACGCTTGAACCGGAAGAACTGGCCGATTATGATATTCCCGGCAAAAAGAATGCCCTCATTTCTAAAATGGATGAAATTATCTCAAACGAGGCGATTTTTACCGAAAACAATATCTATAGCTACGCTGATTATGAAGATTTTGCCGATAACGGCAACTCCACCGACCTAAGCGAGGAGGAAAGGGAAATCTTCAATGATACCAATTCCGCCATGCGGAGCAAGCTTGATTATGGCACCAGCGTACAAACCCTGGATGAATGGTATGCTTCGCCGCTAATAAGGTTGCAGACGCTGGGGGCGCTCGAACACACCTATGTCGACTATGAGGCTTCTCTTAGCCGCTATATAGACAACGATTCCCGCCCTGTGGTCGTCCGCACCGCTGAGAAATTACTGCAAATGCGCAATGCAAACTTGATCCGATACGACCTTATTACGGGCTTTTCGCTTTATACCGCTACTATTGGGGTGTTTACCGTAGTTGCCGTACTCATTCTTATTGCACCCTTGCTGACAACCGATCGCATGCGGAAGGTAAACCTAATGCAGTATTCGTCAACGATCGGCCGCAGGATTTTTAGGCTGCAATTTGCTGCAACTATGGTAAGCACCCTCGTTTTAGCTATCCTTTTGATTGCTACCGCCTATATTCCGTTCCTTGCAGCGGGCGCAGGGGATTATTGGAATACGCCTATCATGTCGTTTACTATTTCGGAAATGCAGCTGTATAACATTACCTTCGGGCAGTATGCTCTCATACTTGCGGGAATGATCCTTGCACTAAGTGTCGGTACGGCATGTTTCGCGTTTATACTTGCGAGGTTCAGTACGAATATTGTGATGATGCTGATTAAGACCGTTCCGGTCGTTGTTGCGGTTGCGGGAATAGCCGTACTTTCCATCAACATGGCATTATCGTATAATAACATCGTTTTCAATACGATCTATGGCAGATTTGATGCGCCGGAGGTTATCGTATGCGGCTTCGTTGCCGTTATCGGAATCATTGCAACGGTAGTTGTAATAATACGGGAGAAGTATGTTGATGCCGTTTAAAAATCTAACCGCCAATCTCATCAAGATGTCGGTTGAGGGATGCGGGGCACAGCCGGATCCTGTACAATGAAAGAAGCAGAAACGAAACGCAAGGAGGCTCCCCGGATGTGCGGAAGATATACGATAACGGTTACGCTGGAGGAATTGATGGCCCGGTTTGATCTCGACGGCTCTCACATCCCTTATCACATACCCAAATATAACGTGGCTCCGGGCCAGATGGTGCTTGCCGTTATTCACGACGGGAGCCGCCGCCGTATCGGTGAACTGAAATGGGGGCTTGTTCCCGAATGGAGCCAGGACGAAGGAATGGGCTCCAAAATGATCAATGCCCGTGCCGAAACGGCTGCGGATAAGCCTGCCTACCGCGTTCCGCTGCGGCGCAGGCGCTGTCTGATTCCCGCGGATGGCTTCTACGAATGGAAGCGTACGGCAGGAGGTAAGCAGCCGCTGCGGATTACGCTGAAACACGGCGGATTGTTTGCGATGGCAGGGCTGTACGATACATGGACATCCCCGGAGGGCAGGAAGGTCAGCACCTGCACGGTTCTGACAACAGCTCCGAACCGTCTCGTCGCCGATATCCACGACCGTATGCCGGTTATTCTTCGCCCGGAGGACGAAGGATTATGGCTGAACCGGGGCGTTCGGGAGCCGGAGCCCCTGCTTCCGCTGCTCCGTGCCTATGATGCCGAAGAAATGGAGGCTTATCCAGTCTCTCCGCTGGTCGGTAGTGTCCGCAATGATAGTCCCGAATTAGTTGCACGGATAGACCTGAACGCATCTCCTGGAGGGACTGATTCGCGGGGAGGGGAGCCTACGAAGACCGGGGGCCCTATCCAGCAAAGCTGGCTGTTCTAGAGGAATGAATGAAGGGATGCTCTGCCGCTTTCGTTTCTTATTCCAAAGTACGAGCACAAAAAGCCGATATCCTTCTTCAGGATCCCGGCTTTTCTTTATACAAACGATTAGTCTAGTTTCGGAGAGGGTTCGGCCGTGTCGGCAATATTCTCGAGCTTCTCATAGATAGCCAGAAGGACTTCCAGCTCGCTTGGGTCCAGACGAAAGTAATAGTTCCTGATACTCTCTGTAGCCCGCTTCCGCGCTTCTTTGAGGATTTTGAGGCCATGCTCGGTTATGGAAACCATCACCACCCGCCGGTCTGTTTCATCATGATGCCGGGTCACGAGCTGGTTATTTTCCATCCGGTCAATCATGACCGTAATCGCACTCGGTTTGACTTCCATTATTTCGGCCAGCTGTGTAATCTTACCGGGTCCTTCTTCGGCAATCCAGTTGAGTACATGAAATTGAGGCGGGGTTAGCCCCATTTCTTTGAAGTGAGACGTTTGCGGACCAATCTTCCGGTAAAAGGACATGGTTGTCTTCAGAATACGATTGACAATCATTTCGTTATCCGTCATGAAGAGTCGCTCCTCCCTTCGGCTAAAGGTATATTTTACTAATGAGTATTTAAATACACTTAAATATTAAGTGCTGCGTAAAAAAAAGTCAATGATCCCCTCTTCAACCCTTGATAAGAAACGGAACAAAAACTATCCGTCCCTGCCAGGGAGAAAAGAAGCTTTTTAAAGAGCCGATGTGATACAATAAAAAGAGCGGACTAGCTTGCGGAGGTAGAGATGAGAAGGACAATAAACCCACACAGGAAACCCGTATGGATCGGCTCTCTACTGGCACTGTTGACCGGCTGCATGATTCTCGGACAAGCGTATGCTTTTCTATGGACAGAGCAGCAGAAGCTGAATAGTAGAAACCATTTGTTCTGGGATTCGTATTTAAACGCCATGTACGGTGTTGATAAAAGCTGGTCCCCGGTTATTAAGCGGTTGAAGGATGATGCCGATCCGCAGCAGACGGGGAATAATTCGGGCTTACGCCTGTATAATGCGGACCAGAGACTCTTATTTGACGCTCGTACACAAAGTGCAGTTGGGGGAGATGCCTCGAAGCCCTTGAATGTGCGTCCGTTAAAAAGCGGCGATGTTACAATCGGCTTCTATAGCATTGATGAACCGGGGCTCCTGCACCCGGAACCGCCTTTTTGGGCAGCCGCAGCCGTAGGCTCGCTCGTGGTAGGATTGATTGTCGGCCTATCCCTCAAACGGGGAAATAGAAGAATTCAGGCGCTGCTCGAACGGATCTCGTTTCGCTTGGCTATCCTGGCAAGAGGAAATGGCGGGGAAGAGCCATCTAGACGAAGCAGAGAGACAGGGTTCTTGGATTGGGAAGCAAGAGCCGCTGAGGCGGATGAACTTTTGAAGGGGATCGAAGATAAACTTCGTCAAATGGAGAGTGTGCGTCCCCGCATGATTGCGGATCTGACTCAAGAGCTCCGGCGGCCGCTTACGCTGCTGAAGTCCCAGCTTGAGCAGGCTTGTATAGACGAGGCGCGGTTAACGACCGATAAGGCAGCTGTCCTGTTCGAGGAAGTGAGCCGAATGTCGTTTCTCGTCACGGATATGCAGCAGCTCATGCTGGCAGAAGCGGGCCGTCTGGAGATGGAGAAGCAGTGGTTCTCGCTCAGAAGCATCCTAGACCCGCTAATTGAGCAGCATACGCAGGAGGCTGGAGCAGCCGGAATCCATCTCCGCTACGCCGCTTCCAGAGAGGTGAGCATCTATGGCGACCGATACAAGCTGGAGCAAGTATTTATCCATCTGCTCGGGAATGCTCTCCGTCAAGCCCGCTCGGAAACCGTTGTATCCGTTACGGCCAATGATCTGGAAGTAGTCGTTACCGTGCGGGATGACGGGGCAGGCTTGACGGGTGAAGAAATACCGCATCTATTTGAACGTTTTTATAGGACCGCATACGATGGCGCGGCCGCAGCTGCTCAGCCGGGTCTTGGATTCGGGCTGGCCATCGTAAAACAGTATGTCGAAGCCCACAACGGGAGCGTTTCCGCGGCCAGTGCGGTAGGCCGTGGGGTAACTTTTACCGTGAGGCTGCCTATTTTTTCACAAACGCAATAATAATTAGCCAATACAGCGGCATACCTTCAGACAGGAGGGACGACGATGAGATATCTTAAGCTTCTGCAAATTTACGAGAATGACGGAATGACGCCCAAGCGGCACACTTCCTTCAGTTACGATCAGCTGACCGGCAGTCTGCTTCAGGAAATGAAACCTACGGAAGTCGGAAGCTCGATGCTGCTCAGCCGGGTAGACGATTATCGCTCCTTTCAGACAACCCGTGTTCAAGCCATAGATCGGGACGGCCAGGATTTCCGGGTGCTGACCCGCAATACCATTTATCACTTTGAAGTAGTCGAGCAGCGCCGGATGAACAAATGGCGGGGTCCTGCTCTGTACGAGACGTGCTGATTGCGCGGGGCTTGAAATTCAGAGGAACGAAATAAGGTCAGGCCCCAGAGGGTCTGACCTTATTTCTATAGAATCAGCTGATTAAACGGGGCGGCGACGGTTATGACGTTTACTGATGATAATAGCCTTTTGACCGGGTTTAAGGAAAACCACAACAGGTTTGTGCTTATGACGACGGTTATGACGGTTATCTCCCATATGAGAAACCTCCTCTCCGCTATCAGGATACTGTATTCTATGCCAGATCCTTCCGCATGTAGTGGACGTTGGTCTATAGGTTGTGAATCCAGGCGATCCGTCATGGTCTATACAGAAAGAAGGTCATATCTGACTATAGCTGGGCCTAAAAGCTTATACTCCGAAGCTCCCTAAGTCTGAGCTTGCTTGGTTAAACATAATCATTGCCGCTCGAAACAATGGCGTTACTACCTAATCAGGTCACGAAATAAAAAAGCCCGAAGAGAATTCCTTCGGGCTTAATTCATCTTGCTAAAGCTGCATTTGCAAATGCTGAGTGCGTAGAAGTTTCTTTTCTATCACTACTCATGTATATAATTAGCGCCGTTACTAAAATTGGTAAATGGATTGTCATTAGTGTGAAAGAAGTGAGAGCAGAGAATTGAAGGGCCATAATGGCGATTATGGGATAAAGCACTTCAAAACGAACAAGTAAATTTTGAAGGAAACGCAGGGCAACACCTACAAAAAATGATACGACCACTAAACCAATGAATCCGAAATTTAAAATTGATTCTACTTGGAATCCAAAAGCATATCCCCAGTCAAGCTCCGACACATCAGATACCCCATAGAGCGTGTATCCCATTTGTGGCGATATATTAAGCGTGAACCATTGAGGAGAATTGTAACCCTTGAATGGTGCTATGCTCCGCGGCACATAGCCTAAGAGTGTATACACATAGCCCGATCCCCGATAAGGGAGTAATTCTGATTTAGTTAGACTCGCGTTATCAATAGCGGCCCATGTTACCCAATTACGATCAAAGTCATCTTCGATCATTTTTATAGCGGTTTGACCGTATCCTTCGTCATTGTTTATGTGGGTGACTTTAAAATTAGCCGAGTATATGGACAAGATGATTGAAATAACAACAATGCCAACGATGATGGGTTTTGCGGTCTTTTTGTAAAAGTACCAAGCCAGGAATGGGAATAAGGCGATAAAAACTAAGTCAGTCCGTTCGCCCCGTATAAACGTTGTCATAAGAGCAACGATCATCCAAATTGTAGCCAGCTTGTAATTTTCTTTGTATTTGGCAGCCCGATATATGTAATACAAGGCTAAACCGTTTGGTATCTGGAGCAATACTGCGAATGGTCCAAGTCCACTCAATAACTCCCGTAATTGCATGTTGTGTTCTAAATTCGAAAAATCAATTTTTGTGATGTAGATCCAGATTATGTAGAAAAAGATTGCTATGCTTATAACCCCAATAAACTGCTTAAACACCGGAAACAGTTTCAAATCTGCAACCCTTAATAGCTTCACTTTATTGGTCATTTTATAACCGACTAAGGCTATCAAAGTTGATACAAAGATCACGAGGAATGTGTAAACTTTTGTCTCTACTGTTGTTTGAAATGTATTTCTGTCAGGCAGAAAAATTTCTGTTGCTGAGAAAGGAATAAGGTAGTACACAATAATACCGATAACGAAGAAATCAAACGCTGTAAATAGCTTCTTCTTAAAAAACTTCACGCCTAAAACAAACGCAAGTAAGGCCATAAAAGATAGGTTGAGAATATTTAATGCAATCATTAAGTGTCATCACCTCTATTTATTAATAGTTCAAAGAAGTCATCAAATGTGTTTAGTACAAAAAAGAATAACAATAATCCGATAAACGAGAACGCATTTGTGAAGCCAAAGATGATACAAAGAATTACAAACACACAAATACCCAAAATGATGGACATAACATTTCTTGACTTCATTCGCTTATTCACTCCTCTGATACGTAATGTATCATATGAAGTATTAAGAAATCACAAATTTTTAGGCAATCATTCCATTAGCATCTCAAGATAAATACTTAGTGTTAGGAGTAGTCCGCCTCCAAGGTATAAAACATGAACAGAACTAAATGAGGTTAGGAATGATATTCAAAAACTGCTTAAAAAGTTGCAAGCTCGGGGGCGAGATATGTAAGGATTAGTCTTTAAATGGTAAAGTGCGTGTTAAATTCGTTGTTTGGGACCGCTAGTGAAGTGCAAAAAATTAGAAAGGGCACAGCTTTGGTCTAGTTTGATAAAAACAACATAAACCCGTTCAAGGGGAAACAAAAAGGCCCAAAGTATAACCCTTGGGCTTCTTGTTAATTATCAAAAAATGATAGTCGAACCACCTGAATTAAACCAAATGAGACATTGTTGGCGATAATAAATCATTAAGACTGTACTACCAAAAAAAATCGGCCCCCGTTTCGCAACGAGGGCCTTTCATGGGAGAGGAGAAACCGGACGAAGAGCTTATGGGGAAACGTAAGTCTTCTCCGCGGTTGTCTACGACACTTTCGATGTCGATAATTCCATGATGTCCCTCAATCAGGAAGTTTATACGTAAACTTTGGAAAATTTTTCGTCCCTTTTGTGCAGAGAAGTTAGATTGTGGTACGATAACAGAAAACTGACACAAGTAAATGGTGGGGAAAGTATGAGAGTCATATCAGGAAACGCCCGGGGTCGGGCACTAAAATCCGTACCTGGCATGAGCACGCGCCCGACGACCGATAAGGTGAAGGAAGCGATCTTTTCTATGATCGGCCCTTACTTTGACGGTGGGAAGGCGCTGGATTTGTTTGCCGGTACCGGTGGCCTGGGCATCGAGGCGCTGAGCCGCGGGCTGGATAGTTGCATTTTTATTGACCGTGAGAAAAAAAGCTTAGATACGATCCGTTACAATCTGGAAGTGACTAAGCTTGCGGAACGGGCAGAGATTTACCGTAATGATGCGGGAAGAGCGCTTAAAGCGCTCGGAAAACGGGGCATAAAGTTTGATCTCGTTTTTCTGGATCCGCCTTACCGGTTTAAAATCATACAAGAACTGATGGAAACGATGCGGGAATTAAGCCTGCTGGAAGAGAGCGCAACGATCGTGGTCGAACATGACGCCGATGATGTGCTTCCGGAGGTTATAGAAGGTTTTGTCCTGCAGAGGCGCTCCGATTATGGGGATACGGCTATTACGATTTATGTTTGTGAAGAGACTAATCTGGTGGAGACCGACTTATAAAAGGAGCTGACACAGCTGTGCTTCAGGAAAAACCTAATTTGAAAATTGCTGTCTACCCGGGTAGTTTCGATCCCGTAACCAACGGCCATCTGGATATTATCCGCAGATCTGCTAAAGTGTTTGACAAGTTAATCGTCGCGGTTTTGAATAATACGTCCAAAAACCCGCTTTTTTCTCTGGAAGAGCGTATTCAGTTATTAACGCAAGTGACGCGGGATATTCCGAACGTTGAGGTGGACGGGTTTCGCGATCTGCTGATCAGTTATATGAAGTCCAAGGATGTTCATATCATTGTCCGGGGGCTGCGCGCGGTCTCTGATTTTGAATATGAATTGCAGCTTGCGACGATGAATACGAAATTGAATGATGATGTGGAAACGTTCTTTATGACGTCATCGCCGCAATATTCATTCCTTAGTTCCAGTATTGTAAAAGAAATCGCGCGCTTCCACGGACCGGTTTCGCATTTTGTCCCGCAGGAAGTGGAGAAGGAACTGAAACTTAAATTCGCTGCAGGTTCGGTTCAATCATAAATTTGCTGGAACATCCGGCTGCATATGTATAAGTGCAGGAAGGTCCCCTTGCCGTTATCGTCTGGCTGTGTATTTGAAGCGATAGATTGCTGCAGAGATCAGGCAGGCGCTCGTAATAAGAACGAGCAGCATGCCGAGCTGGATTCCGGAAAAGGCCAGCAGGCTGGCAGAAGGAAATGGATACAAGTTGCCTGCGGACGGCACATAAGGGGCTCCGGATACCTCGATAAGCTGAGGTGTGCCGCTTAGGAGCGGACCTTGGATCGTTCTCCACAGCAGGAGGGCAAGCACGTACGAGATTGATGCATGGAGCAAACGGGCGATAAGAAACGGCAGGTAGCGCAGACCCGTGTCTTGCAGGGCACTTACTGCCTGAGCGTGGGAAGCAAGCCCGCCGAATCCGAGCAAAGCCGCAATAGAGGCAAAAATGACTCCCGCAGGTACTTTGCCTGCCTCCGGGCCTGCAAGCCCGTAAGTGCCCAAATGAATCTCGAAGAAACCCGAGGCGAGATGGTGAACAAGGTCAGAGGCAAACGTGATTCCGGTCCAGCGGCTGACCCCGTCCGTTATTTCCGGGAATGTAATCATATGGATGAGGACGGAGAAGATCATCATGTAGCCCCCCACAATCATCAGAGATTGTACGGAGTTCACCACGGAATCTCCCAGCAATTGGCCGAAGGCCCGGCCGTCTTCTTGGCGTGCGCGGAGCAGGGTGCGGGCCGATCTTTTCCACAGCGGCGGTACTTGAGGCCCGCCGCCGCGCGGCTGACTGGCGCCAGCGGGCCCGTCTGCGCCAGCGGAATCCCCCTGAGCGCTGGCATCAGAGCGATCCGTTTTCCCTTTGGGCGCCCCTGGTAAGGCCAAAGCCAGAAGCAGCGCGGCTCCGTAATGGACTGCAGCGAGCATTAGGCCCAGCCGCGGGCTGTGCAGGAAGCCGGTGCCGATCACGGTAATGATCAGCACCGGGCTTGCCAGATGCGACAGCGCGAGCAGCCGTTCTCCCTCGCGGCGCGTGATGAGCTGCTCTCTTCGCAGCCGGGCTGTGAGGGTCGCTCCTGCCGGGAAGCCGCCTAGGGTTCCCGCAGCCAGTACCCACCCGCTTACGCCGGGGAGACGCAGTAGAAGCTTCGTAAGCGGGTCCAGCAGAGTTCCGAGTGCATGGACGACTCCCAGGCCAGTCAGTAGTTCGGAAAGAATCAGGAACGGCAGCAAAGCCGGGAAAACGATATTCCACCAAATCGTAATGCCTTCCAAGGAAGCCTGGAGGGCTTTGTCGGGAAAAGCAATAATGGAAATAACCAGTGCGGCGGCCATAGCCCCGAGCAGCAGCGTAGTCCGGTAGCCGCTGCCGTTGGTCTGGCGCGTCATGGATCTGGGCATAATTAACACCTCAATAATTCATTTGGTACATGTGTACGCCTGAGCGGGGATGTTTAGACCAAGCCTGGCAAGCATACACTAATCTGCATCCATAAATTTATCAGGACCGTACGGGAGGGAACCCTTGAGATGACCGAGAACGATTTAAACGATAAGGATATGGTGCGAAGGCGCCCCCCCAGACGTTCCAAAAGGTTCGTCACTTCACTGCTTATTGGCTTAATTACTTTTTCTGTGTTGTTCTATGTGCCGCTTCCCTTCTTTATTTACATGCCGGGTACCGCTGAGGCCATTCACCCGATGGTTCAAGTTCCCGATGAGACGAATACGGAAGAGAAGGGAGATCTTATGCTGGTTACCGTGCGGGTGGCTAACGCGAATATTGTCACTTATCTCTGGTCGCTGGCGAATCCGTACGATGAGCTCCAGCTCAAGAAGGATGTTCTCAAAGGAATGTCGGAACGTGATTACTCCCAGCAGCAGCAGTTCGTTATGCTGACTTCTCAAAGCGAAGCGATCCAGGCTGCTTACCGCAAGGCGAATATCCCTTACCGTATAAAGGGAGAAGGAATCCTGGTTACCGGATTAACGGCAGGAATGCCTGCAGAGAAGCATCTTCAAACCGGCGATAAGATTCTGAAAGCGGATGATAAAGAGATCCTGAGTTCCAAGGATTTACTGAGCTACATCGAAGGCAAAAAGGAAGGCGAGATGATTGAGATCACTTACCTTCGGGGAGATAAAACGATGAAGGCTTCCATGCCGCTTGGCGTTCTCCCTCCTGATAAAGATACGGGCACAAGACGGGTCGGAATCGGGATTTCACTGGCTGAAATGCAAAGCGTCCAGGCCGAGAAGGAAGATAAGCAGGTGGTCATCAAGGCGGGCGAGATCGGGGGTCCATCGGCCGGTCTGATGTTTTCCCTTGAAATTTACAATCAGCTGATGCCGGGGGACATCACCAAAGGACATAAGATAGCCGGAACCGGAACGATTAACCCGGATGGCACGGTAGGAGTAATCGGCGGGATCAAACACAAAATTATCGCCGCCGACAAAGAAGGTGCCGAAATCTTTTTTGCCCCGCAGGATCTCAAAACCGATAAAGGGACGATTTATAATTATACCGCTGCGGTAGAGCGCGCCAAGGAAATCGACTCGAAGATGAAGATTGTTCCCGTGGCTACAATGGAGGACGCTCTTAAATATTTAGCATCCTTGCCGCCGAAATGATTGACAAGAGTAAGCAATAGTGGCTATAATTATCTTTGTTTGTTTGAGGTGATAAAACATGTGGATTTATTTAAAGGACATTACTGCCAAAGGACAATCCGTCAGTCAAGAATCGCTGAGCAGCGACTTCCTGCTGAAGGGCCGCAAGGATATATTGTCAGCAGGACCGATAGTGACAGATCTGGAAGCAACTGCGGCGGTTGACGCTGTGGAAGTTACCGGCAAGCTTTCCGTCGAGATTGAGTTTGGCTGTTCCCGTTGTTTGGAGCCGTTCAAGCAGACGCTGAACATTCCCTTCAGGGAAATTTTTACTTCGAAACCGGACATCGTGGCTCAAGCTCCGGAGAGTGATGAAGATGATATTCATCTGGTTCACGAAGATAAAGTAGATTTGAAACCTTTTATTGAAGAGACGATCGAGCTGGAGCTGCCGCAGGTGCCGGTTTGCCGGGAAGACTGCGAGGGGCTGTGCCCTGAATGCGGAACGAACCGCAACCAGAATCCATGCGGCTGCAAGAATGAGCGGATTGATCCGCGATTGGCCGGTTTGGCTGACTTTTTCAAATCATAAGGAAGATTGGAATTACGTTAAGGAGGTGGAATTCATGGCAGTACCGTTTAGAAAGACATCCAAAACCCGCCGCGACAAGCGCCGTACCCACTTCAAATTGGAAGTTCCGGGCATGGTTAAATGCGAGCAGTGTGCAGAGCTTAAACTGTCTCACCGCGTTTGCAAGAACTGCGGAACTTACAAAGGCAGAGAAATCGTACAAGCTTAATTTCGTTTCAGGTACAGATAGTACTTCATCTTTGGTGAAGTGCTATTTTTTTTGCCCGCAAGGTTTGTTTTAACAGTTTTAGGTTGAGATGGCTTCCCTTTTGCCCGCAAATTATATATACTACATTTAGTACTAGGTAATAAGAGGAGGCTATACCTTTAAAGTCGACTCTACAAGCAGGGTGGTGCTTGTCATCGAACGTCTTCCTAAGCGCAGCCGCCAGCAGCAGCTGCTGGAAGCTATTGAAGATAATCCGTTTCTGACGGATGATGAACTGATGAAGAAGTTTCAAGTGAGTATTCAAACTGTTCGCCTGGATAGGCTGGAGCTTGGAATTCCCGAGCTTCGCGAACGGATCAAACATATGGCTGAACGTTCCTATGATCAGGTGCGTTCACTGCCGATTGATGAAGTTTTTGGGGAAGTTATTGATCTTCAGCTCGATAAAAGCGGTATTTCCATGTTCCAGCTTAATGAAGAGCATGTATTTTCAAGAACTCAAATAGCCCGCGGACATCATCTTTTCGCTCAGGCTAACTCTCTTGCAGTAGCGGTAATCGACGATCCGATTGCATTAACCGCCTCAGCAGATATCCGTTTTATACGATCCGCCATGCTTGGAGAGAAGTGTATCGCGAAAGCATATGTGCGTTCTCTTTCCAAAGGCAAGGCTAAGGTGGACGTACAGACTTTTATTGGCGATGAAGTGGTGTTCGAAGGCAGCTTTGTTATTTTTCATTCCAGAAAAGAACAGCACCGGACAGAAGGAGGAACGACACATGCGGATCGCAATTGACGCAATGGGCGGTGACCATGCCCCCGGAGTCGTCGTTGAAGGGGCGGTCGCGGCAGCCAAGGAATACAAGGATGTGGAGCTGACACTTGTCGGCGACAAAGCCAGAATTGAGCCGCTCTTAACCGAGCAGTTGCCCAATCTGCACATTATGCACGCTTCGGAAGTAATCGAAGCGGATGATGAGCCGGTCAAGGCCGTACGCAGGAAGAAAGACGCGTCCATGGTGGTTGCAGGCCGTCTCGTCAAGGAAGGCGCAGCCGATGCCATGATCTCAGCGGGCAATACGGGCGCCTTGATGACGACAGGCCTGCTTATTGTCGGGCGCATCCCAGGTATCGACAGACCCGCACTGGCGCCGATGATCCCGACTCTTGATGGAGTCGGGGTGCTTGCCCTGGATCTGGGGGCGAATATGGATGCTACCCCGGAACATCTGCTCCAATACGCCATTATGGGCAGTATTTACCGGAGCAAGGTGCATGGAATTGAGCGTCCGCGGGTTGGTTTGCTCAATATCGGAACAGAAGCTATGAAGGGGAATGAGCTGACGAAAGCGGCGTATCCATTGTTGGAAGGGGCACCTATTCATTTCGTCGGGAACATTGAATCCCGTGATATTTTGCAAGCGGAGTGCGATGTCATTGTTTGTGACGGCTTTGCCGGCAATATTATGCTCAAAACTTTGGAGGGAACCGCTTCGGTCATTTTCTCCGCTTTGAAGACAGAATTCACACGAAGCACACTGACTAAATTGAGTGCCGCTATTCTTAAACCGGGACTCGCCGCGTTCAAGAATAAGTTTGATTATACGGAGCACGGCGCCGCCCCTCTGCTCGGACTAGGAGGGTTAGTGCTCAAGAGCCACGGCTCTTCCGATGCTAACGCCTTCAAGAACGCGGTACGACAGGCTAGAACGGCACTGCAGAACAATTTGGTTGGAGCAATTGCTGTGGAAATCAAGAACGGGAAGTGAGTGGAACGACATGTATGGCATTCCAGTAGGCGTTCTAGGAACCGGTAAATATGTACCCGAGCGGGTTTTAACTAACAAAGAACTGGAGACGATGGTAGAAACAAACGACGAGTGGATCGTTACGCGGACCGGCATCCGGGAACGGAGAGTGGCCGCCCCTGATCAGGCGACTTCCGACTTGGCTCTGGAAGCTTCCCGCATCGCTATAGAGAACGCGGGCATCACAGCGGACCAGATTGATCTGATCATCGTGGCTACCATCTCCCCGGATATGGCTTTCCCTTCTGCATCCTGCATCCTGCAGGACAAACTGGGAGCCAAGAATGCAGCTGCCTTTGATCTGGCGGCAGCTTGTGCCGGATTTATTTACGGCCTGGCCAATGCGGCTAATTTTATCGCAACGGGAACTTATAAATATGCACTTGTAGTGGGAGCGGACACGCTTTCGCGGATTACGGATTATACCGATCGCAATACCTGTATTTTATTCGGTGACGGTGCGGGCGCTGTGGTTATCGGTGCTGTACCGGAAGGACGCGGGTTTCGTTCCTTTGAACTGGGCGCAGATGGCTCAGGGGGGAATCTGCTTAAGATCGCAGGCGGCGGATCCCGCTTCCCGGCATCAGCCGAAAGCATTGATCAACGCCTGCATTACATCCATATGGCGGGCAATGAAGTGTTCAAATTCGCAGTCCGCATTATGGGTTCGGCTGCTGAAGATGCGCTGGCCAAAGCGGGGCTTGAGAAGAGTGACATCGATCTGCTCATTCCGCATCAGGCGAATATCCGGATTATTCAATCCGCGCTTAACAGGCTGGGGCTTACGGAAGACAAGTGCATGATCAATCTGGATAGCTACGGCAACATGTCCGCGGCCTCCGTTCCGGTGGCTCTGGCTGAAGCCGTAGAGCAGGGAAGGCTCAAAGAAGGCGACACCACGGTTCTCGTTGGTTTCGGCGGCGGTCTTACCTGGGGCGCATCCGTATTGGTCTGGTAATAGACAGAGAGGAACCTGACACACATGAGTAAAATCGCTTTCGTATTTCCGGGTCAAGGGGCCCAGGCTGTCGGAATGGGCAAGGATGCTTATTCCGCTCATGCCGGAGCTAAGTACATATTCGATGAAGCCGACAAGGCGTTAGGCTATTCGTTGTCTTCATTAATTTTTGACGGACCCGAAGAAGAACTGAAAATGACGTATCACACGCAGCCTGCGCTGTTAACCACGAGCATGGCATACCTGGAAGTGCTTCGTGAGAAGGGCATCCAGCCGGATTACACGGCCGGTCACAGCCTGGGGGAATATTCGGCGCTTGTGGCCTCGGGTGTCCTAAGCTTCGAAGAAGCGGTCCGTGTGGTCCGTGCCCGTGGAGAATTTATGGAACAGGCGGTGCCTAACGGACGCGGAGCCATGGCGGCAGTTCTGGGAGCAGATCGTGCGGCTTTGGACGAGCTGTGCCGGCGGATCAGCAGTGAAGGAAGCGTTGTTGAGCTTGCTAACGTAAACTGCCCGGGGCAGATCGTGGTCTCCGGCACACGTGAAGGTGTGCAGTCTGTCATCGAGCGCGCCAAAGAAGCGGGAGCCAAACGTGCTATAGCGCTTGATGTGAGCGGACCTTTTCACTCCTCGCTGATGAAGACGGCCTCTGAGCAACTGGCGCATGTTTTGTCGGATATATCGTTAGCAGAGGCGGCAGTTCCTGTAGTGGCGAACGTTACAGCAAGACCCGTATCAGCTCCCGATGAAATCCGGGAACTGCTGGTCCGTCAAGTGTACTCCCCCGTTCTGTGGGAAGATACCGTTGTCTGGCTGATTGAGCAGGGGACGGATACATTCTACGAAATCGGCTCCGGCAGCGTGCTCGCCGGTCTGATCAAGAAAGTGGACCGCAGCGTCAAGGTGATTTCAATTAACAGTCTGGAAGCTGCCTTGCAGGCCGGAATGTAGCCTTTTACAGTTCAATAAATGGATGGGGGGATAAGGGATGCTTAAAGGTAAAGTAGCGCTCGTTACGGGAGCTTCCCGCGGCATAGGCCGGGCAATCGCTCTGGAACTTGCTGCCAAGGGAGCCGATGTAGCCGTTAACTACTCAGGCAGCGAACAGGCTGCTGAAGAGGTTGTCAAAGAGATCGAGGCTCTTGGACAGCGGGCGGTTAAAATCCGTGCGGATGTCAGCAAGTCGGCAGAAGCCGAGGATCTCGTCAAACAAACGATTGAAGCACTGGGTAATTTGGATATCCTCGTGAATAATGCGGGCATTACAAGAGATAATCTTATCATGCGCATGAAAGAGGAAGATTTTGATGCCGTGATTAACACGAATTTGAAGGGCGTTTTTAATTGTATCAAGGCAGCAACCCGACCTCTGATGAAACAGCGTTCAGGGCGGATTATCAATATATCCTCCGTTGTCGGTGTTTTGGGCAACCCGGGCCAAGCGAACTATGTGGCCGCCAAAGCAGGCGTCATCGGGCTGACCAAAGCTTCTGCGCGCGAGCTTGCTTCACGGGGTATCACGGTGAATGCGGTAGCGCCGGGCTTTATCTCAACCGACATGACCGACAAGCTTCCTGAGGAGCAGAAGGCTGCTTTATTGCAGCAAATTCCTTTGGGCAAGCTGGGCAAGCCGGAGGATATTGCCACGATCGTCCGTTTCCTCGCATCAGAGGAAGCTGCCTATATGACAGGCCAGACGATTCATGTCGACGGGGGCATGTACATGTAGCAGGGCTCTTTTCGAAGGGCGCCGCTCAGAGCGTGCTGCACCCGGTTAGACAAGTATGGCAATTTGTTTGGGATTCTCGTATAATACCAAGGAGGAGGTGAGCCGGATGTCCGACGTACTGGATCGCGTGAATAAAATTATCATCGACCGCTTAGGGGTAGAAGAGTCTGAAGTTACCCTCGAAGCGTCTTTCAAAGATGATTTAGGTGCTGATTCTCTCGATGTTGTAGAATTAGTTATGGAATTGGAAGATGAATTTGATCTGGAGATTTCCGACGAAGATGCTGAGAAGATTACGACTGTGGGAGAAGTAGTGAATTACATAAAATCTCATACGTAACATTCCTTCAAGTCCCGTTCTAAAAGAGTCCCGTTCTCAAAGGCGGGACTTCTCCTCATTTTCTGATCCTAGAAAAACGAGAGAACACCCTTAAACTTCAGAGGTGGTACACGTGAATAGAGTCGTAATTACTGGTGTAGGAGTTATCAGCTCCTTAGGTCAAGATGTGGATACGTTCTGGGGTAATCTGCTTGCAGGCAAGTCCGGTATCAGCGAAATCGAAAGTTTCGATGTAAGCCAGTATCCGACAAAAATCGCCTCATCCGTCAAAGATTTTAACCCCGAAGATTATATAGATAAACGTGAAGCAAGAAGAATGGACCGTTTTGTACAGTTAGCTGTGGCAGCAAGCCTTAATGCTTTGAAAAGCTCCGGGCTGAACATACAAGAAGACGCGGATCCGGAGCGGGTTGGCGTGTATGTGGGTTCCGGGATCGGCGGTTTGTCGACTTGGGAGGAGCAGCACAAAATTCTGCTTGAGAAGGGTCCTAAGCGGGTTAGCCCGTTCTTCATTCCGATGATGATCGCGAATATGGCTTCCGGCCAAATCTCGATGATTACCGGAGCGAAGGGGCCGAACTCCACGGCAGTAACCGCCTGTGCCACAGGCACACATTCCATCGGAGACTCCTACAAGCTTATCAAGTACGGTGAAGCCGATGTCATGATCTGCGGCGGTGCGGAAGCGACCATCAGCCCTACGGGAGTGGCCGGCTTCTGTGCCATGCGTGCGATGTCTACCCGCAATGACGAGCCGGAGAAAGCAAGCCGGCCTTTCGATAAGGACCGGGACGGATTTATTATGGGTGAGGGAGCAGGCATTCTTATTCTTGAATCGCTGGAACACGCGCAGAAGCGCGGTGCCCACATCTATGCCGAAGTCATCGGATATGGCATGAGCGGCGACGCTCATCACATGACAGAGCCCGATCCCG
This sequence comes from Paenibacillus lutrae, assembly GCF_009757775.1. Lineage (GTDB taxonomy): Bacteria > Bacillota > Bacilli > Paenibacillales > NBRC-103111 > Paenibacillus_F > Paenibacillus_F lutrae. The sequence continues at coordinate 123,724 of NZ_RHLK01000003.1, read as the reverse complement.
CAGGTGCAGCGCGCTGTATGGTCAAGGCTATCAAGGATGCAGGCATTGCGCCCGAAGAAGTCGACTATATTAATGCGCATGGAACCAGTACACCAGTTGGCGACAAGTCAGAGACAATGGCCATTAAGAAGGCGTTCGGCGATCACGCTTATAAAGTAGCGGTGAGCTCAACGAAGTCGATGACCGGTCATCTGCTTGGAGCAGCCGGCGGTGTTGAAGCCGTTATTTGCGGTTTGACTCTGCAGAACGGCATCATTCCCGCAACGGTTAATCTGGATAATCCAGATCCTGAACTGGATTTGGATTACGTTCCAAACGTTCCGCGTAAAAGCGATGTACGGATAGCCATGTCCAATTCCTTTGGATTCGGCGGGCACAATGCTACGCTTATTTTCAGAAAATTCGAAGCCTAACAAGCGGCCGGTGGTGAGAACATGAACCGAGATGTTAACCAGCTTCAAGCCGACGTCAATATCCGTTTTCAAGATCACGATTTGCTAAGGCAGGCGTTTACTCATTCTTCTTATGTGAATGAGCATCGTATGGCCAACTATCAGGATAATGAGCGCCTGGAGTTTCTGGGAGATGCTGTCCTGGAGCTGACCGTTTCCGAATACTTGTATTTCAAGTATCCCCACCGTACGGAGGGGGAGCTCACGAAACTGAGGGCATCGATTGTGTGTGAGCCTTCACTAGTGAATTTTGCAGAGAAACTTAATTTTGGCATCTATGTACAGTTAGGCAAAGGTGAAGAGATGACCGGTGGACGTTCGCGTCCTGCTCTACTCGCCGATGTGTTCGAAGGTTTTATCGGAGCACTGTACCTGGATCAGGGGCTTGAAGCGGTCAAATCATTTTTAAATCAGCACGTTTTCCCTTATGTTTCGGCAGAAGGCAAATTGCTGATCATTGATTATAAGACCCAATTACAGGAATACACCCAGCACCACAACATGGGTTCGCTTGAATACCGGATTGTGGAAGAGCGCGGACCTGCTCATGAGAGAGAATTTCTCTCTGAGGTATGTATGGACGGGAAGCAGCTTGGCAAAGGCGCTGGACGCTCTAAGAAAGAAGCAGAGCAGCAGGCAGCTTCACAGGCATTAACCAAGTTGAACGTCTTAATGGACAACTAGCCGCTATGCAGTTTAGCGACAGCTGTGCCCCGGCACAGTTCGAAGCGGCAAGATATAAATGAGATGAAGAGCAGCCGAGCTGCTCTTTTCTTTTGCCCTCTGCTTTGAACGCGGGTTATGATACAATAGAGCCTGGGCTATCTTAGGGTGGCCGGTTTGTTGATCCTTGTGAAGGATCGGATAGTCTACGAAGTAACTTTTCCTATGAAAAGTTTTGAGGTGAAAAATAGATATGTTCTTGAAGCGGATTGAATTATCCGGGTTTAAATCATTTGCAGACCGGACGGAGCTGGAGTTCGTAAAAGGGATAACAGCGGTCGTCGGTCCTAACGGAAGCGGCAAGAGCAATATCTCAGACGGCATCCGTTGGGTGCTTGGTGAAACGAGCGCCCGCAGTTTACGCGGCGGTAAGATGGAGGATGTTATTTTTGCTGGAAGTGATGCGCGCCGGGCGGTTAACTACGGAGAGGTTTCCCTGACTCTCGACAATACCTCCCAGGCCCTTCCTCTTGACTATAATGAAGTCACGGTCAGCCGGCGGGTACACCGCAGCGGCGACAGTGAGTATTTTATAAACAAGCAGTCCTGCCGTCTGAAAGATATTACAGAATTGTTTATGGACACCGGGATCGGTAAAGAAGCCTATTCGATTATCGGGCAGGGCCGTATTGAAGAGATTTTGAGTACGAAGTCTGAAGAGCGGCGCAGTATTTTTGAAGAAGCGTCCGGAATTGTCAAATATAAATCACGGAAGAAAGAATCGGAAAAGAAGCTAAATGAAACGGAGCAGAATTTGCTGCGGATTCATGACTTGATTACCGAGCTTGAAGATCAGATTAACCCTTTAAGAGAGCAGGCGGAGAAAGCTGTCCGCTACAAAGAGCTGAAGGAAGAGCTGAAACATAGCGAGATCGCGGTCTACGTTCATCAGATTGATCAGATTTATGTATCCTGGTCGGAGACGAATGAGAAGCTGACGGTGCTGAAGAAGGAACAACTTAGCTTGTCTACGTTTGTAAGCCAGCATGATGCGAAGCTGGAGAAACACCGCTGGGAAACGAAGCGGCTGGAGGAAGAGCTGGAGAGGCTTCAGGGGACACTGCTCGATATTAGTGAGAATCTGGAGAAGTGCGAAGGACACGGCGAAGTACTCAAAGAGCGGAAGAAGAATTTTGCCGCCAATGAGCAGCAGTTAGATCAGACGATTACGCTTCAAGAAAGCAGGCTTGCTGAGAAGGAAACGGAGCTTTCGGAGCACCGGGACAAAATCGTACATATCGGCGCGCAGCTTTTTGAATACCAGGCTAAATTGTCGGAAGAAGAGAACCGACTGCTTGGCGTGAGCGGCGGCCTTAAATCAGGGGTAGAAGACCAGCTTAAGTCGGAACTCCTGGATAAAATGAATGCGATGGCGCAGTGCCGCAATGAAATTCGATATGCGGAGCAGCAGCTTGAGAGCCTGACTAAGCGCCTTGACCGTCTGGAAGAAGAAGGGCAGAAGCGTGCTGCTATGCAGACGGACATCGCCACCCGGCGCAAAGATCTGCAAAAAAAACTGGATCAGACACGTAAGGAAGTCGAGAAGATCCGTTCCGCTTACCTTGATCTGAGCGAGAGTCTCAAAAAGAAACAGAATCTGCTGGAAGAGTCGGCAGGCATGCTGCGCAAGTGGGAGCAGAAGATCGATGCGCTGACATCCAGGCGAGATACAATGAAAGAAATGCAGAACGATTACGACGGCTTCATGCATGGCGTCAAAGAGGTGCTCAAGGCCAAAAGCCGGTCTGACGGTCTGAAGGGCATACACGGGGCTATCGCCGAGCTGGTAAAAGTGCCGGCTGAGATCGAGGTTGCGATTGAAACAGCTCTCGGCGGGGCGCTGCAGAATGTCGTCGTAGAGACGGAAGCTTACGGCCGTGAGGCCATTGCCTTCCTCAAACGGCGTCAGCTCGGGCGTGCTACTTTTCTGCCTATGGATGTTATACGGGGCCGGTCTATCGGAGACGGAGAGCGCAGTTCCTTGCATTCAGCAAGCGGATTCGTCGGGATCGGTGTCGATCTCATCAAATTCGATCCGCAGTACCACAATATCTTCTCAAGCCTGCTTGGGACGGTCATTATCGCGAATAGTCTGGAAGATGCGAACCGGATCGCGGCAAAAGCAAACTACCGTTACCGGGTCGTAACGCTTGAAGGGGATATTGTCAATCCCGGCGGCTCGATGACAGGGGGCAGTCTGCAGAAGAAGACCTCTAATCTCCTGGGACGCCAGCGTCAGATCGAGGAGATGGATAAAGACATTCTGACCTCCGAAACTCAGCTGCAGCAGTTGAAATCGCGCGCCGCACAAGCCCGCAAGGAGATTGTCGAAGACAATGCCAAACTTGAAGAGCTGCGTGAGCGCGGTGAGCAGAAGCGGATTGAGGAACAGCAGATCCGTGCGGATTTGACGCCGCTTGAAGCGGAAGTCCGCCGCATCGAAGAACAGCTGACCCTGGAGCAGGACGACCGCTCCACCCTTCTTGAAGAGCGCAGCCAGTACCTGCGCCGCGCTGAAGATAACAAGCGGCAGCTTGATGAGCTGCAGCAGGAGGAAGAAGCGCTCCAGCAGGCGATTCGTGATGCGGAACTATCGCGCCGAGCGAATGAATCTGCTAAGGAGGAACTTCAGAATCAGCTTACCGATCTGAAGGTGCGCGTGGCTTCCGCTTCACAGCAGAAACAATCGCTGCAGGATCAGCAGAGGCGCCTCCAGCAGGATCTCTCCGATGCCAAGGAGGAACTGGAGATGAACCGCCGCCAGCTCTGGCAGCTTCGCGCCGAGATGGAATACCACACCGAGGAATCCGTAAAGCAGGTCGAACTGATGAACTCCTTAAGACTCCGCAAGCAGAAATGCACGGAGGAGATTGAATTCAAACGCTCCGAGCGCACGGTTTGGGCGGACAAGCTCGAACAGGCAGAGAACGAAACCCGTGAGCAGAGGACACGCCTTAAACAGGTGGAGGAGCAGTCTGTTCAGCATGAAGTTCGCGTGAACCGTCTCGATGTGGAGCTGGAGAACTTGCTTAAGAAGCTTGGCGAAGATTATGAGATGAGCTACGAGCTTGCCAAAGAGCGCTACCCGGTACCCGAGGATATTACCGGTGCCCAGAACAAGGTCCGTGAGCTTAGGCGCTCGATCTCAGCACTCGGTGATGTCAATCTGGGCGCAATCGAGGAATTTGCCCGGGTGTCTGAGCGCTATGACTTCCTGTCTGTTCAGAAGGATGATCTGGTTGAGGCCAAAACTACTTTGTATCAAGTCATCCGTGAAATGGATCTGGAGATGTCGAAACGGTTCAAAACGACCTTCGATGCGATTCGCTCCCACTTTGTCGTCGTTTTCGTGAAGCTGTTCGGCGGCGGCAGAGCCGATCTGATTTTGTCGGATCCGGAGAACCTCCTGGAGACGGGGATCGAGATCGTAGCGCAGCCGCCGGGCAAAAAGCTTCAAAACCTGCAGCTGCTTTCCGGCGGCGAACGGGCTTTGACCGCGCTTGCGCTGCTGTTCTCCATTCTGTGCGTCAAGCCGGTACCGTTCTGTGTCCTTGACGAGGTTGAGGCTGCGCTGGATGAAGCCAACGTTACCCGTTTCGCTGAATATTTGCGTGAATTCTCGGAAACGACACAGTTTATTGTCGTTACCCACCGCAAAGGTACGATGGAAGAAGCCGACGTCTTATATGGAGTTACGATGGAGGAAGGCGGCGTATCGAAGCTTGTTTCCGTGCGTCTTGAGGATGAGGAAGCAATGATTTCTGCTTCATAAAATGCATATCTGAGCTGTGCGGGAACAATTCCCGGACTTTGGTCTGAAGCGCTTAAAGCCCGGCATCGGTTATAACTTAGTAGATGAGCAGGATAAACTCTGACAAACTATGGAAATAGGAAAGCGAGGAACAACTGAGTATGAGTTTTTTTAAAAAATTAAAAGAAAGCATCTCCAGTAAAACGGAGGCCGTTACGAATAAATTCAAAGAGGGTCTGACGAAGACCCGCGACGTATTTGTTGACCGGGTAGACGATTTGTTCAGCCGCCGCAAAAAAATCGATGAAGAATTTTACGAAGAGCTGGAAGAAATTCTGATCGGCGCCGATGTTGGCGTTAATACCGTAATGGAACTGATTGAACAACTGCGCAGCGAAGTGCGCAAACGGAAAATCGAAGATCCGAATGATCTCCAGCCGGTTCTATCGGAGAAACTGACGGAGCTGCTAAAAGGCAGTGAGGACAGTTCCATGAGTATGGCTGCGTCGGGTCCGACCATTATTCTTTTTGTCGGCGTTAACGGTGTCGGCAAGACCACCACAATCGGTAAGCTGGCGCACCTGTACAAGTCCCAGGGCAAGAAAGTGCTTTTGGCTGCCGGGGATACGTTCCGTGCCGGTGCTATCGAGCAGCTGGAGACGTGGGGACAGCGGGTTGGAGTGGATGTGATCAAACAGCAGGCCGGTTCAGATCCGGCGGCTGTTATGTTCGACGCTGTGCAGGCGGCTAAAAACCGCGGCGCAGATATTCTGCTGTGTGACACGGCAGGACGTTTGCAGAATAAAGTGAACTTAATGGAAGAACTCAATAAGATCTACCGGGTTATCCGCCGTGAAGTACCCGAAGGTCCTCATGAAGTTCTGTTGGTGCTTGATGCTACGACCGGTCAAAATGCGCTCCAGCAGGCCAAAATGTTCGGTGACAAAACGGGTCTTACAGGCCTGGTGCTTACCAAGCTTGACGGTACTGCCAAAGGCGGAATTGTCGTTGCGATTCGCCAGGAACTTAACATCCCGGTTAAATTCGTAGGTCTTGGCGAGAAAATGGACGATCTTCAAGCGTTTGATTCCGAGCAGTTTGTTCATGCGCTTTTCGGTAAATGGATAGCGGAAGAGAAGGAAAAGGCGGAGTAATCCAGCGGATTTTTATCTTTTTACTGCTGACAAGGTCAGACGCTTGACATCCTCTCCGGCATCCGTTATCATAAGGACTGTTGTTGCAGGTGTAAAGTGTAGAACCTTGACGGAGGTTGGGCTATGACGGAAGATCAAATTCTGGAGAAAACGAACCGAATCAATCTTCTGTTCGATTTTTACGAGCCTATGCTGACGGATAAACAACAGACCGTCTTGAAACTGTATTTTCACGATGATTACTCCTTGGGAGAAATCGCAGAGCAGTTTAAGATTAGCCGGCAGGCCGTTTATGAACATGTGAAGCGTGCCGAGGTTACGCTTGAAGACTATGAGAGCAAGCTTGCCTTGCTGAGCAAACACGAACGGCGGCTGAAGCTGCTGGGTGAAGCGGAAGAGAAGCTGAAGGATTCGCCTGAAGATCTCGCCGGCTGCGCTTCGGATTATTTGCGCCGGATCGTTCATATGGAATAACCCTTGTGAATGTGGGAATGAGAACGTTTAGAACAGAGATATAGATAGATGACGGGCATGAAAGGAGGCGGTTTACGTGGCATTTGAAGGTTTGAGCAACAGGCTCCAGGGTGTTTTCGACAGGCTGAGAGGCAAAGGCAAACTGACGGAAGAGGATGTCAGCGAAGCGCTTCGCGAAGTGCGGCTTGCCTTGCTTGAGGCGGATGTTAACTTCAAGGTCGTGAAGGAATTCATTGCCAAAGTTAAAGAACGCGCAATCGGACAAGACGTAATGAAAAGCTTCACCCCCGGCATGGTCGTCATTGATATTGTGAACAAAGAATTGACCGAGCTGATGGGCGGAACACACACGAAGCTGGCCAAAGCGAACAAACCGCCTACGGTTATTATGATGGTCGGTCTTCAGGGCGCAGGTAAAACAACTTCGTCCGGGAAATTGGCCAAAATGCTTCAGAAGCAGAATCACAGACCTTTGCTTGTAGCATGTGACGTTTACCGTCCCGCTGCGATTAAGCAGCTGCAGGTTCTGGGTGAACAGCTCAAAGTTCCGGTTTTCTCTATGGGAGATCAAGTAAGCCCGGTGGAGATTGCTAAGAATGGTCTCCAGCATGCCAAAGACAACAATAACGATTATGTTATTGTCGATACGGCAGGTCGGCTGCACATTGACGAAACGCTGATGGAAGAGCTCCAACAGGTACGCGCAGCAGTGGGACCGCATGAGACACTGCTCGTAGTTGACGCGATGACGGGTCAAGACGCGGTCAATGTCGCGGAAAGCTTCCATAAGCAGCTTGAGCTGACGGGCGTCGTTCTGACGAAGCTCGATGGCGATACGCGCGGCGGCGCGGCTCTGTCAGTCAAAGCGGTTACAGGCTGTCCGATTAAATTCGCCGCAATGGGCGAAAAGATGGACGCGCTTGAACCTTTCTATCCGGAGCGGATGGCTTCACGGATTCTCGGAATGGGGGACATGCTCACCCTAATCGAGAAAGCGCAGGCCGGTATCGATACGGACAAGGCCAAAGAAATGGAACGCAAAATGCGCAATGCGGAGTTCACATTCGAGGACTTCCTTGAGCAGATGGACCAGGTCAAGAAGCTCGGTCCGCTGGACCAGCTGCTGGATATGCTTCCGGGTGCCGGCAAGATGAAAGGCATCAAAGATGTGAAGGTAGACGATAAGCAGATGGGACGCGTCGAAGCGATCGTCAAGGCGATGACGAAGGAAGAGAAGCGCAAGCCTGAGATCATTAACGCCAGCCGTCGTAAACGCATTGCTTTAGGGAGCGGGAATTCTGTGCAGGATGTGAACCGGCTCATCAAGCAGTTTGATGATATGCGCAAGATGATGAAGCAGTTCTCGGGTATGATGAATCCCAAAGCAATGAATAAGATGAAGAAAATGGGTAAAGGTTTTAAGTTCCCGTTCGGCTAAACCGGCGGGATCCACATATAAGTGTCCGTTATTGGCGGCACACATTTGTTTATTCTATGATGGAGGTGATAGTTCATGGCAGTTCGCATTCGTTTGAAGCGTATGGGTGCTCACAAAGCTCCTTTTTATCGTGTAGTTGTTTCCGATTCCCGCTCTCCGCGTGACGGACGTTTTATCGAGGAGATCGGTTACTATAACCCGGTTGCTCAACCTGCAGTCGTTAAAATCGACGAGGAAAAAGCACTGAAATGGCTCCAAAACGGCGCGCAAGCGTCTGATACCGTTCGTTCCCTGTTCAGCAAAGCAGGTCTTATGACTAAGCATCACGAGCTTAAGCTGAAGAAGTAATCCTGCTCATTTTCGGAGGTCTTTATGAAAGAGGTCATTACCGTTATCGCTAAGGCACTCGTGGATCATCCGGAAGACGTGCGTGTGAATGCAGTGGAAGGCGAGAGCAGCATCGTTTACGAGCTGTCGGTTCATCCCGAAGATGTTGGTAAAGTTATCGGCAAACAGGGACGTATTGCCAAAGCTCTTCGCACAGTCGTCACGTCGGCAGCAGTGAAGGAAAGCAAACGTGTTACGGTAGAAATAATGTCATAGAGGAAAAGGTTGGGATCATTCCTAGCCTTTTTCTTTCATCTTGGCCGGTAACCGGTTTCTTGAGAAATGGTCTTTACAGGAATGAGGCAGAGCTCGTTGAGGTGAACAGAAACGAGTCTGTGAGCACCTGTTTTTAATAGATGCAAGGGTTTGAAATCAGTACGGAGGTGGAAACATATAAAGATGAGCGATAAATTGTATACGGTTGGAACGATCGTTAACACCCACGGCTTGCGCGGTGAACTTAAAATCGTGCCCCATACGGATTTTCCGGAGCAGCGATATGCGGATGGAAGCAAGCTTATTATTGAGGACGCCAAAGGAAAGCACATTCCGGTGACAGTGAAAACATCGCGCCTGCATAAAAATATGTATATCGTACAGTTCAAAGAGTTTGCTAATATAAACGAGGTTGAATCTCTTAAAGGTTCTCTTTTGAAAGTGGAAGAACGTTATCTGGACGACCTGGAAGATGATGAATATTACTATCATGAGATTATCGGATGCCGTGTTGTTACGGAAGAGGGCGAAGAGCTTGGCCTCATTCAGGAGATTTTGACCCCTGGGGCCAACCATGTCTGGGTAGTAGGCAGGCCGAACAAGAAACAGCTGCTTCTGCCAGTTATAGATGATGTGGTGCTGGATGTCAATGTGAAGGACAAGATAGTGACCGTGCATCTGCTGGAGGGACTTCTCGACTTATGAACATCGATGTGCTGACTTTATTTCCCGCTATGTTCGAAGGTGTCTTTTCATCGAGTATTCTGGGCAAGGCCCGGGACAAGGGTCTTGTCCGTTTGTCCACGGTTAACTTTCGGGATTTTGCGACCAACAAGCATAATACGGTGGATGATTATCCGTACGGCGGCGGCGGCGGGATGGTGCTGAAGCCAGATCCCATCTTTGCGGCTGTAGAGTCCATTCTGCCGGCTGATGGTCATGTGGCGGATGCGGACCCCGCTGCCGGACCAAACGTTCCTCATCCTGCTGCAGGACCAGGAAGCGGAAAGCCGCGGGTTATTCTGATGTGTCCCCAAGGAGAAACCTTTACGCAGAAAAAGGCAGAGGAGCTGGCGAAAGAAGATCACCTGATCTTCATCTGCGGGCATTATGAGGGCTATGACGAGCGTATCCGTGAGTTTCTAGTAACGGATGAGTTGTCAATCGGCGACTATGTTCTTACCGGGGGAGAACTGCCGGCTATGGTCGTCATAGACAGCGTCGTGCGTCTGCTGCCAGGGGTACTTGGCAATGAACAGTCCGCCGTAACCGACTCCTTCAGCACGGGACTGCTCGAATATCCGCACTATACCCGCCCTGTGGAATTCAGGGGCTGGACGGTGCCGGATGTGCTCGTCTCGGGGCACCATGCCAACATTACTGAGTGGAGGCGCATGCAGTCTCTTTATCGTACCTACAAGCGCCGCCCTGAGCTTCTGGACAGGGTGGAGCTAACAGATAAGGAAAAGCGCTGGCTCAAGGAAAAAAGGCTGGAAGAGAGCCGCAAGGAGTAATGGAGAAGTTCTTGGAACCCGGCTTAAAGCTCTAGGGGCTTCGGGTTCAGGTGGAGCTTTCAAAATTATCGGCATTTCTCTAGAAAGTCGGGATTTTAGTTGTGTTTCTTCTGGGTATATGGTAAACTATCCAATGTTGTGTTGTTTGAATCGGGTGGTCCTCTACGTATGCAGCAAGAGTACATCTTAAGAGAAGACGGAATGAACACCTATTGTGAAAGGAGTGAATCTTAAATGAATATCATTCAGGAAATTACCAAAGATCAAATTCGTACAGATCTTCCAAACTTTCGCCCAGGCGATACATTGAAAGTGTACGTAAAGGTTATCGAGGGATCCCGTGAGCGTGTTCAGCTGTTTGAAGGTGTTGTGATCAAGCGTCACGGCGGCGGAATCAGCGAAACATTTACCGTTCGTAAAATTTCTTACGGCGTTGGCGTGGAAAGAACTCTTCCGCTTCATTCTCCGAAGATTGAGAAAATTGAAGTTGCTCGTCGCGGTAAAGTTCGTCGTGCGAAACTTTACTATCTGCGCGGACTTCGCGGTAAGAAAGCTAGAATTAAAGAAATTCGTTAATAAAGACCTGGGGGGCTTGTTTTCAAGTCCCCTTTTAGTTTTCCGATAAACATTTCATTTGAACAGGAAATGGGGTCTGGATCATGGAGAGAAAAGAGCGGGAGCCGGTGGCTGAAGCAGGAAGCCAAACGGTCCAAACTACCAGCCCGGTCAAGAAAGAAATATGGGAATGGGCGAAGGCTTTGCTTATTGCAGCCGTTCTTGTGTTTGTGATTCGTTGGCTGTTATTTGCTCCGTTTATCGTCGAAGGCCCTTCGATGGAACCTAACTTTCACACAGGCGAGCGGTTAATTGTCAACAAAGTTACATACAAGTTCAGTGAACCGAAACGTGGAGAAGTCATTGTCCTCCGCGCCCCTGAAGGGATAGATTATATCAAGCGGATTGTAGCGCTTCCCGGTGAAACGATTCGGGTGAATGGAGACAAAGTCTTCGTTAATAATGAGGCCATAGACGAGCCTTATCTTAAAGAAGCGATTGATAATGCTCTGAAAGAAGGGCATGCTTATAATAGAAGAAACTTCCCAGAGCTGGGGGCGGACCCGGGTACAGAAGTGAAAGTACCGGCTGACTCCGTATTCGTAATGGGAGATAACCGTTCCGACAGTAAAGACAGCCGTTTCTCAGAAGTGGGATTCGTTCCTTATGATAAAATTATCGGGCGGGCAGACTTAGTGTTCTGGCCCATCAATAAAGCAGGTTTCGTGCACTTCTGATGAAGAAGTGCTCGTTTTGTATACAGAGGTGATAAGATGACGATACAGTGGTTCCCCGGTCATATGACCCGGGCAAGAAGACAGATCGAAGATAAGCTCAAATTGATTGATGTCGCGATCGAATTGCTCGATGCCCGCATTCCTTTATCGAGCCGGAATCCCATGGTGGATGACATCCTTCAAGGCAAGCCGCGACTGGTTCTGCTTAATAAAGCAGATTTGGCCGATCCGGCTATTACAGCGGAATGGGTGCAATATTTTGCGGATCAAGGTCTGAAGGCGCTGCCGATGGACGCGTCAACAGGAACGGGAATTAAAGAAATTTTGCCCCGCTGCAAGGAGCTATTGAGCCACAAGATCGAAGCCCAGCTTCGTAAAGGGATCAATCCCCGGGCAATACGGGCGCTGATTGTTGGAATCCCGAATGTTGGGAAATCTACATTGATTAATCAACTGGCTGGACGTAAAATCGCGAACACAGGTGATAAGCCGGGTGTTACGAAGGGGCAGCAGTGGATTAAATTCGGAACAGATATGGATTTGCTGGATACACCCGGTATTCTGTGGCCTAAATTTGACGATCAGAATGTCGGGATGAAACTGGCTGCTACCGGAGCGATTAAAGAAGAGATTCTTCATCTGGACGATATCGCCTTTCATACGATCCGTTATATGATCGATTACTACGGAGAGCGTCTAATGGACCGTTTCGGCATTGGAGACCTGCCGGAGGATACAGAGAATCCGAATGAAGTGATCGAGGTCATGGAGACGATCGGACGTAAACGCGGCTGTATCGTAAGCGGGGGACGTGTGGACTTGGATAAAACCTCCCTGCTGTTCCTGCGTGAACTTCGTTCCGGCAAACTGGGACGTGTCAGTCTGGAAGTACCGCCGGAATATTGAGGTAGGCTGCGCTTACCTTATTGAGTAAGTAAATATTTTTTTCGAAAATGTGATGTCTAGTATTCACTAGTACAAGTGAATAAGGCATCACGTTTTTTGTTTTTGTCCAAAGGAGCAGGAACGGTACAAAAAAGCCCGGATGGAAATGTTTTTTATGAGAAAGAGCAGGTTTCTTTAGACGGTTTTCATGGGATAAAGTTAGTTCTTCCGTTATAATGGAGAGCGGGAGGGGAATACAGAACATGCTTCAGGAAGAAACACATTTGTGGCAGCAGGGCTTCGAGCATGTCGCTGGCGTTGATGAAGTCGGACGCGGCTGCTTGTTTGGTGACGTCGTGGCTGCTGCCGTTATACTGCCTAAAGGACTTATTCTCGAAGGGGTCAATGATTCGAAGAAATTGTCTGAGAAAAAGCGTGAAGAACTATACACGGTTATTATGAATGAAGCCATTTCGGTAGGCATCGGTATCATTGATGTGCCAACCATTAACGAAATCAATATAAAGCAGGCATCCAGGCTTGCGATGCGGACTGCCGTCAGGCAGCTGACTCCCGATCCTGATTTTATACTGGTAGATGCTGAAAATATAGATACATCCATACCTCAAATGCCCCTAATTCACGGGGATGCTGTAAGTCAAACGATCGCGGCGGCATCCATTATTGCAAAAGTAACCCGGGACCGGATGTGCCAGGAGTGGGACATGCTGTATCCGGAGTACGGGATTGCGAGGCACAAAGGGTATGCGACTAAACAACATCGTGAAATGCTGATCGAGTACGGGCCTACCCATTTGCACCGCAAATTGTTTATCCGCAATGTCATGCTGGTGCAGCAGGAGTTATTTTAAAAGGGGCTCCAGCCGATATATACATAAAAGAACGTGTAAACGGAGGCGGTCGGCATGAATATCAGCGGAATGATCCGGGGTTTGGCCGGGAATGTGCGTGCGGCAGAGCCTAAAGCTCTCGAGTTAAAACCAGGACAGGTCGTGAAAGGCGTTGTCCTCCAAGTATATGATAATCAGGAAGCCCAGATGTCGATAGACGGCGTTCAGGTCCGTGTAAAATTAGAAGCCCAGATGTCACAGGGTCAGACTGCATGGCTTCAGGTTCAGCCAGAAAGTCCCGGCGGGCAGATCGTTCTTAAGCCTGCGGCAGCTGCTGCTGTACCTGTAACGGATGAAGAGCTGGGACAAATGCTGCGGCAAACGGGTTTAAAAGATACACCAGTGAACCGGGAACTTGTGCAGCTCATGCGCCAAAATGGTCTGCCTCTCACGAAGGAATCAGCAGCTCCGATCCAAGATATCATCAGCCGGATGCCTGCATCCGCAAAGCCGGAACAATGGCTGCAAACAATAGGCGTCGCTCTTTCCAAGGGGCTGCCTATGACGACGGACACGGTTAGCGCCCTTCATCAGACTTTATTCGGCAAACCCTTCGGGGATACTCTCAAAGACTTGTCGCAGGCTATCCAAAGCGCCTTGAACAAAGGAATGGGAGAAGCCTCCGGCGGCTCTGCGGATAAACTGCTCCGGCAGCTGGGCGATGTTCTGCGAACGTTAGAGCAAACAGCCGGCAGCGCAGCAGGGAAGAATGCTTCCGCAGGAAGCGGTGCAGGCGGACAGGCTGCAGGAAGCGCTGCCCCTGGCCCGGGAGCCGCTCTACTGGGCCAGGGAGCGGCAAACATGAGCGGTCAGGCTCCGGCAAGTACTGGCGGTCAAGCAGTTGTCTCTGCTGGCACAGGACAGCCGGCACAAGGGGGCTCTCCGGCTGGCGGCACCATCCCCGCCGCCGGGACAGCTTCCGGAGCCGCGCATGGAGGCGGAGCGGCAAACGCGCAGGTGCAGCTCGGCGGGTCCGCTGCTGGTACCGGCGGCCCTGGCCCGGGTCCGGGAGCCGGTACACTGCCCCAGGGGTCAGGTGCCCCTGGGCAGGGTCCTGCAGCCCGCGCAAGCGGCCAGTCTTCTGGTCCCGCTGCCGCAGGGCAGCCGGCACAGGCGGCTGTGCACGCCGGCAGTTCTACTGGCGCAGCAGGGACAGCCGCTGGTGCTGCGCAGGGCAGCAACACGGCAAGCGCGCTGCCTGCCTCAGGCGCAGGACAGGGGAGCACCCCGCCGGCAGCGCTTGGCGCAGGCTCGGCATCTGCTGCCCGTGGCGGCCAGGCGCCAGGCCCCGGCGCCGCCCCTGGCGCCGTCCAGGCGCAGCAGGCTGCCAGCGGCACTGGCGCGGAGGCGCCTGGCAGGAACCCCGCAGGGGGCGCTTCTGCCGCGCCTGCCGGCACAGCTCCGGCGGAAGCGGGGCCGGCCCGCAGCGCGCAGCCAATTAGTGGCAGCCAGGCTGCTGCCACTGACAACGGATGGGTGCGCGAATTGCTGCGCGCAGTCGGCGTAGATCATGAGAGCCGGCTGCTTAAGCAGCTTGGCGGATCTCAGGCGGCTGCCGGAGCCGGGCTGCCGGGAGGAGCGCGGGCGGCAGGCGATATGCCGCTTGCCGCTTGGAAGCCCGAAGCGGCAGAGACGCTCAAAAGCCTGCTTCTGCAGCTGTCTACTGCGGACGGGCTCCCTGCATCGCTGCGGGATTCTGTCCAGCAGGCGGTGCAGCACATAACCGGGCAGCAGCTTCTGATGTCGCAGGACAAAAGCGGTATGTTCACTCACATGACGCTGTTCGTGCCGCTTTTGAATGCGGAGGGTCAGCCTACGGCAGCTATCCACATACAGTCGCGCAAAGGTAAGCGTGGCGAGCTTGATGCGGAGAATTGCCGCCTCTTATTTGATCTTGATATGAAATCACTGGGAAGTACGCTTGTAGATGTTCAGGTAATGAACAGGATTGTAAGCTTGCAAGTGTTTAACGATATGCCTTTTATAGGTGAGCTGCTCAATAATTCAAGGGAGGAAGTTGGCGAGGCACTGGGCAAATTAGGGTATCAGTTCCTATCATTGAAAGCTTCTCCTTTTCCTGATACGGCTGCCAAGAAAGATTCTGCGAATTCTTTACCGTTAAGCCGTACGATGATCGACACCATAGCACCAAGTGTACCGTACCAGGGAGTTGATTTTCGTATATGACGTTATCAGAGGATAGGGACCCGTCAGGCAAACCTGCGGTTCCCGGCAATCAAAACGAGGGTAAAGCAATCCGAAAAGCGGTAGCCCTGAGGTATGCTCCAAGTGAGCAGAAAGCACCGTCGGTTATAGCCAAGGGGAAAGGGAAAGTTGCCGAGGCGATTGTAGATAAAGCAAAAGAAAACGGTATCCCTGTCCAGGAAGACGCCTCTCTGGTCGAGGTATTGTCCAAGCTGGAAATAGACCAGGAAATTCCGGCCGAACTGTATCAGCTGGTCGCAGAAGTTTTAAGTTACATTTACCGCTCGGATAACCGTATGAAAGAAATGCGGCAGCAAGAGCGAAGGGAGCTGTAGGATGGCCGGCGTACCCTCTACCAGACAATCACTGGGTAAATACGGGGAAAATAAGGCAGAAGAGCATTTGCAAGGTCTGGGCTACCGTATTCTCGCACGCAATTGGCGGTGCAGGTACGGTGAGCTTGATCTGATTGCCGAGCATGAAGATGTTGTCGTGTTTATCGAAGTCCGGACGCGGAGATTAACCGGCCGGTTCGGGTATGCCAAAGAATCGGTTGATGGCCGGAAACAGACGAAAGTACGTCAGATTTCGCAAATGTATCTGCATTCCGTTAAACAGCAGGAACGCAAGCTGCGCTTTGATGTTATTACAGTTGAAATGTCTGCTCTTTCCGAATTCGTCAAGCTTGAACATTTGTGCGGCGCATTTTAAATGATTTCCCCGTTTTCTTCCTTGCACGCTTCCTCTTATTTTTACAAGGCTTTTTCTGTCAGGCTGATTTGTCTCCTATACCGAGTAGACAGAGTAGACAGCCTTGCGAGCATAACTCCTCCGATGGAAATCTTCTGTACCGATTGCTTCTCTAGGGTAGTTCTTTTCTTTCCGAACCAAACAGACTCCCTGGAACAAGGAGTCTGTTTGGTTCGTTTTTATATAAGGTCTTGAGTTTCATTATCGATGTAAATCAAGTTTTTTCATAGGAGTCACAGCATACCTGATTTATCTAAATTCCGGTACTGTATCGCTTCAGCCAGGTGCTGGGCGGCCAAATGTTCTTCGCCTTCAAGATCTGCTATCGTTCTGGCAAGCTTGAGAATGCGGTCATGAGACCTCGCACTCAAATGAAGGCGATCAAAGGTTCGGCGAAGGAGCTCTTCGGCATCAGAGGGAAGGCGGCAAAACTGCCGCAGCCATTTGCCGCTGAGTTCCGCATTAAAACGAACGGGAGTTTGTGCATAGCGGCGCTGTTGGATCTGATGAGCTTCCCGTACACGTTCTTTCATTTGGGAAGAGGACATAGATTGCCGCTTGTCCGTCATAGCGGAATAATCGAGTCTAGGCACCTCAACGTGCAAATCAATACGGTCGAGCAGAGGACCTGAGATTCTGGCTCGGTATTGGCGTATTTTAAGCGGACTGCAGATACAACTTTGATTGGGGTTCGAATCAGAGCCCCAGAACCCGCAAGGACAGGGATTCATGGAGGCTGCCAGAAGAAATCCGGCAGGGAAGGTGAAGGTGGCTCTGGCTCTGCTGATCGTTACTTTCCGGTCTTCAAGCGGCTGCCGCAGAACTTCCAGCACACTTCTGGAGAATTCGGGGAGTTCGTCAAGAAAGAGTACCCCGTGATGAGCCAGGCTGACTTCCCCCGGTTTGGGGATGGAACCTCCTCCGATTAAGCCTGCCGCGCTTACGGTGTGATGGGGAGAACGGTAAGGCCTGATTCGCATGAAACGGTCGGACTGCGCCAACTTACCCGACACACTGAGAATCTTAGTAACTTCCAGCGCCTCTTCATCTGCAAGTGGCGGGAGAATCCCCGGGATTCGTCTTGCCAGCATGGTTTTTCCGGTGCCTGGAGGTCCGATTAGCAAAATATTGTGCATGCCCGATGCGGCGATCATCAATGCTCTTTTGACATGATGCTGCCCGATTACATCGGCAAAATCTTCAACCGGCTGCTGGATTCCTGCATCTTCGATGCCATGGACTGTTACTTGGGTTTCATGGTGGGGAATGAGGCTGGTTGAATCGGGACGGTTCCGCGTAGTAGAATCCCGAGCATTCCGCAAGTTTTCCTCGTATATGGAAGAGCTTAATTGATCTAATTTGGTTAGACCGCTGACTTTCATACCGGCAATTAATTGAGCTTCTTCGATATTGCCCTGAGGCACAAGAACACGCCGCAAGCCTTGTTTGCGTGCCGCATCTACCATAGCCAGCACGCCAGGCACAGACCGCAGGCTCCCGTCCAGAGCAAGCTCGCCGAGTATAAGTGTGTCCTCTACTTCTTCAGCCTGGATTTGTCCGCTTGTGAGAAGTATGCCTGCCGCTATAGCCAGGTCGAAAGAGGCTCCTTCTTTTCGCAAATCAGCAGGAGCCAAGTTCACCGTAATCCGCTCAAGCGGGAACTGGAATGAACAATTTTTAATCGCGGACCGCACTCTGTCAATGGATTCACGCACGGCCGTATCGGGCAGACCGACTACATTGATTTGGGGCAGGCCATTCGTGATATCCACTTCAACATCGATACAGGTACCGTCAATGCCATGCAGACAGCCGCTGGTTACTTTTCCGTACATCAAAAAACACCTCTCTCCTCATGTAAATGGACAAAGGTGCTTCCTTATGCCTTACTCGTATATCCAGTATAACAAAAGGGTCAGATCTTTAAAATGACTTTTTGTTTCTTGCAAATTGGTCATACTATAGGCGAGGTGATCAACATGCAGGAAAAACCGTATTTTTGCCCCAATTGTCGTTCCAACCGGGTTAAATTCAGTGTAATTGCGAGTTATTCTCAGTCTTTTCTGAAAGATGCGCTTACAGGTGAAGTAAAAGAAACACAAGATCCCAGCCCCGTCTCTGAGAGTGAACCGACCATTCAGTGTCTCGTGTGCAGCTATGTCGGCAATGAAATGAGGTTTGTCAAGCAGGCGGAAAGGGAGCCGCGAGTGACGACGGAGACGAATCCCTCTTATACTTAGGCAAAGCGATTGAGCAGCTGCACGAAAAATGGTAGTGATAAAATGCATAAAGCGCCCCGGGACCGATGTTTCCGGGGCCTTTTCTTTTTTATATTTCCTGCGCAATAATAAAAAACGATTTCTTTTTAAAAAGAAGAGGAAACTGTCGACAAAAAGTGATACAATAATTCGTGGCAAAAGTTTGTCCGAACCCGCTAAAAGACGGGCAGGATTTCCCCTGTCAAACGGCGAATACCCTACGTTGGTTGTGCGAAAAGAATCGAAACTTGAACATGGTTTCGTGCATACAGGGAGAAACAATACGTTTAGGAGGATTTGCAAATGAATATCCATGAGTATCAAGGCAAAGAAGTCCTGAGACAGTACGGAGTGAATGTACCCCAGGGCAAAGTGGCGTTTTCCGTGGATGAAGCGGTTGAAGCAGCCAAAGAGCTAGGCACTCAGGTCGTTGTAGTCAAAGCGCAAATTCATGCAGGCGGCCGTGGTAAAGCGGGCGGCGTGAAAGTTGCCAAGAATCTGGATGAAGTCCGTACTTATGCACAAGAAATTCTGGGCAAAGTACTGGTTACTCATCAGACCGGTCCTGAAGGTAAGGAAGTTAAACGCCTGCTGATCGAGCAAGGCTGTGATATTAAGAAAGAGTACTACATAGGCGTAGTTGTTGACCGTGATACGGGCCGCGTCGTCATGATGGGCTCCGAAGAAGGCGGCATGGACATTGAAGAAGTTGCTGCCAACACTCCGGAGAAAATTTTCAAGGAAGTTATTGATCCGGCAATCGGTCTGCAAGTGTTCCAAGCCCGCAAACTGGCTTATGCCATCAACATTCCTAAAGAGCTGGTTAACAAAGCGGTTAAGTTCATGATCGCTCTGTACACGGCTTTTGTTGATAAAGACTGCTCCATTGCTGAAATCAATCCGCTTGTTGTAACCGGCGGCGGAGATGTTATGGCTCTGGACGCTAAACTCAACTTCGATTCCAACGCGCTTTACCGTCACAAAGATATTCTGGCGCTTCGTGACCTGGAAGAAGAAGATGAGAAAGAAATTGAAGCTTCCAAGTATGACCTCAGCTACATTGCCCTTGACGGAAATATCGGCTGTATGGTTAACGGTGCCGGCCTTGCTATGGCAACGATGGATATCATCAAGCACTATAGCGGAGATCCTGCGAACTTCCTCGACGTAGGTGGCGGTGCTACCAAAGAGAAAGTTACCGAAGCCTTCAAAATCATTCTGTCCGATTCCAAAGTTAAAGGTATTTTCGTTAATATTTTCGGCGGAATTATGCGTTGTGACGTTATTGCCGAGGGTGTAGTAGCAGCAGCGAAGGAACTCGGTCTGGACCGTCCGCTCGTTGTGCGCCTGGAAGGTACTAACGTTGAGCTTGGCAAGAAAATCTTGAACGAGTCCGGTCTGAACATCGTTTCTGCAGATTCCATGGCAGACGGCGCTCAGAAAATTGTTGCGCTTGTTTAATTGCATGTGAACGTACGTTCTTTATATGTTATACGCTTTTCAATTTGTAAAGGGATGTGAACAAAGATCATGAGTATTTTGGTGAATAAAGACACAAAAGTGATCACACAAGGTATTACCGGTTCTACCGGCTTGTTCCATACGAAGGGCGCGCTCGATTACGGCACGCAAATGGTCGGAGGCGTAACCCCTGGTAAAGGCGGCACGAACGTCGACATTACCCTCGAGAACGGCGAGACTGTTTCCTTACCGGTTTTTGATACGGTCGAGCAGGCAAAAGAAGCAACGGGTGCTACCGCATCCGTCATTTATGTCCCGCCCGCTTTTGCAGCTGATTCCATCATGGAAGCAGTAGATGCGGATCTTGATCTGGTCATCTGTATCACAGAAGGCATTCCGGTTCTGGACATGGTTAAAGTTACCCGTTATATGGAAGGCAAACGTACTCGTCTGATCGGACCTAACTGTCCGGGCGTCATCACACCGGGCGAATGCAAAATCGGTATTATGCCGGGCTACATCCATACACCAGGTCACGTGGGCGTTGTTTCCCGCTCCGGAACTTTGACGTATGAAGCGGTTCATCAGCTTACGACCCGCGGTATCGGTCAATCCTCTGCAGTAGGTATCGGTGGAGACCCTGTTAAAGGTTCCGAGTTTATCGATGTCCTTCATATGTTCAATGAAGATCCGGATACTTATGCCGTCATTATGATTGGTGAGATCGGCGGTTCGGCTGAAGAGGAAGCGGCTGAATGGGTCAAAGCTAACATGAAGAAGCCTGTAGTAGGTTTCATCGGCGGTAAAACAGCTCCTCCAGGAAAACGTATGGGCCATGCAGGCGCTATTATTTCCGGCGGTAAAGGTACAGCGGCTGAGAAAGTAGCTACTCTTGAAGCTTGTGGTATCAAGGTAGCAGCTACTCCTTCTGAGATGGGTTCGACACTTGTCGAAGTCTTGGAAGAAAAAGGCCTGTTGGAGAAATGCATAACTAAAAAATAAGTTTATATTCATGCATGGATATAAATCAAACGTTGGAATGGTAAGCAACCTTCCGGTTCCCTTAGGGGAATTGGGAGGTTTTTTTGTTTCACAGGTTCAAAATTTGTGAATGCAAAGGGAGTGCTTTATACTGATGGAGAATCGAAGCATGCTCATCGGACTTCATGGAATAACCGGAGTCGGCTGGAAAACCATTAAACGTGTGATCGATTCCTGTTCCGATTTGAGGGAACTGAGAGAATGGTCATTTGCAGATTACACAAGAACCGGAATCCCAGCGGCCAAAGCAGAATGTATTATAGAAGGTTTAGATGAAGGTAAGCTTCAGGAGCGAGTAGAGCTCGCCAGAAGGCTCGGTATTGGATTTTTGACACGATTTGATAGTGATTATCCTGATTTGCTCGCAGAAACCGCACAGCCGCCGTGGGTGCTTTACTACAGGGGTTCGCTCAAAGCCTTGGAGTATCCTAAGATAGGAATAGTCGGCACCCGAACACCCACCGCCTACGGGAAGAAAATCGCGGAGGAACTGGCTGCTGCTTTGTCGGGATCCGGGATAACCGTAGTAAGCGGGTTAGCACGGGGAATCGATGCCCAGGCTCATCGGGGCGCAATAGGCAAAACTGGCGGAACGATAGCAGTTCTCGGCGTATCTCCTGATCGGATCTACCCGCCGGAACATGGCCGGCTTCAGGACGAAATTATCGGCAGCGGAGGGCTCCTTCTATCGGAGTATCCGGTTGGAACTCTTCCGCATCCGGGGCTGTTTCCACTGCGCAACCGCATCATTGCGGGACTGAGCCTGGGGATTGTCGTAGTCGAAGCTGCCGAGCGCAGCGGTTCTCTGATTACGGCAGATTTGGCTCTGGAAGAGTCGCGTGACGTATTCGCGGTGCCGGGTCCGATTCATTCCCCCAAAAGCAGAGGAGCTCTGTACCTGATTAAACAGGGGGCTAAGATGGTAATTAGTCC
Source organism: Paenibacillus lutrae (assembly GCF_009757775.1). GTDB lineage: Bacteria > Bacillota > Bacilli > Paenibacillales > NBRC-103111 > Paenibacillus_F > Paenibacillus_F lutrae. The sequence goes on along the minus strand of NZ_RHLK01000003.1, from coordinate 101,879 downwards.
CGAAGATATCCTTGAAGAATATACTCATTTGTCCCCCTCCAGTGGACATTTCGTGGAGCCTCTTACGAAATCGGCAACTCAATCTCCTGAAGAAGGCATGTCTGCAGACGAAGTCGTTCTTTATCGATTCTTGTCGAGCGTACCGGTGACTGCCGACGTCCTCCTGGAGCAGACTCAATTTACGTTTGGACATTTGCATTCAGTTCTGCTATCCTTGCTATTGAAAAACAAGATAGCGGAGCAGCCCGGCTCCACATACGTATCCATATGAAAATACCATAACCATTAAAGTGATATACATGCAGCATTAGATGACGTTGAAGGGAGGAGCATTCGGTCGATGGCAGACTCATTAGTAATTGTAGAATCACCGGCAAAAGCCAAAACGATTGGGAAATATTTGGGAAGTAAATATATCGTCAAAGCATCGATGGGTCATATCCGCGACCTTCCGAAGAGCCAGATCGGTGTTGAAGTGGAACGCGGTTTTGAACCGAAATATATAACGATCCGCGGCAAAGGCTCCATCTTAAAGGAACTGAAAGATGCCAGCAAGAAAGTGAAAAAAGTGTACCTCGCAGCTGACCCGGATCGTGAAGGGGAAGCTATTGCCTGGCACTTGGCTCATTATTTAGAGTTAAACGAAACCGAAAATTGCCGCGTTGTGTTTAATGAAATTACGAAGCAGGCGGTTAAAGACGCTTTCAAAACTCCGCGTCCGATTAACATCGACCTGGTTAATGCACAGCAGGCTCGCCGTATTCTTGACCGGCTCGTTGGTTACAAGATCAGCCCGCTACTCTGGAAGAAAGTAAAGAAAGGCTTGTCGGCAGGACGGGTCCAATCGGTAGCGGTTAAGCTCATCATGGACCGCGAGAATGAAATTAAAGCTTTTGTACCCGAGGAATATTGGACGATTACAGCGATGCTGCAAGCGGGCAAAGCGAATTTCGAAGCCAAATTCTATGGCATCGACGGTTCGAAGAAAGAATTGGGTTCGGAAGAAGAAGTCAATGCTATTCTAAAAGCGATTGAAGGCGCTCCTTTTATTGTAAAGGAAGTCAAGGAAAAGGAACGTCTTCGCAACCCTTCTCCGCCTTTTATAACAAGCTCCATGCAGCAGGAAGCCGCGCGCAAGCTGAATTTCAGGGCAGCCAAGACCATGTCCGTGGCTCAGCAGTTATATGAAGGAATTGATCTGGGGAAAGAGGGTACTGTCGGTCTTATTACATATATGCGTACCGATTCTACGAGAATTTCCCCGGTCGCCCAAGAGGAAGCAAAGGAATTTATCGTAGGCAAGTACGGGGAGAACTTCTATCCTGAAACTCCTCGTGTCTATGTCAAAAAAGGCTCGAACACCCAAGATGCGCATGAGGGCATTCGTCCTTCATCTGTTCTGCGCGATCCGGATTCAGTTAAGGAATTCCTGTCGAGAGACCAATTCCGTCTCTATAAGCTGGTTTGGGAACGCTTCGTAGCAAGCCAAATGTCTTCTGCTGTGCTGGACACGATGACGATTGATTTGAATGTCAATAATGCTGTGTTCCGTGCGGTTGGCTCCAAATTGAAATTCCCGGGTTTTATGAAAGTGTATGTAGAAGGCAATGATGACGGTACTACGGAAGAAGACAAACTCCTTCCTCCGCTTTCATCGGGAGATGAGGTGGCTTCCAATGACGTCGAGCCGAAGCAGCATTTCACCCAGCCGCCTCCGCGCTATACGGAAGCTCGGCTGGTCCGATCTCTCGAGGAGCTGGGTATAGGGCGTCCGTCTACTTATGCGCCTACGTTGGAGACCATTCAGAAGCGCGGTTATGTGGCCATTGAAGAGAAGAAGTTCGTTCCTACCGAACTGGGGGATCTGGTCATTCAACTGATGGTCGAATTCTTTCCTGAGATTCTCGATGTTGAATTTACGGCCCAGATGGAAGAAGAGCTTGACCATGTAGGTGAAGGTAAAGAGAACTGGGTCAAGGTGCTCGATGAATTTTACACTTCTTTCGAGAAGAGGCTTGAGTTCGCAGAGGAAGAAATGAAAGAGATTGAGATTCAAGACGAAGTCTCGGACGAAATTTGTGAGAAATGCGGTAAGCATCTCGTTTACAAGATGGGCCGGTTCGGCAAATTTCTGGCATGTTCCGGGTTCCCCGACTGCCGGAATACGAAGCCGATTATTAAAGATATCGGTGTAACGTGCCCGAAATGTAAAGAAGGCAAAGTTGTGGAGCGGCGCAGTAAGAAAGGCCGTATTTTTTACGGTTGTGACCACTATCCTGAATGTGACTTTGTCTCATGGGACAAACCGGTTGCACAGCCTTGTCCCAGCTGCGGCTCGATGATGATCGAGAAACGTACGAAGACAGCTGTAAATCACCAGTGCGTCGAGTGCGGTTTTAAAGAAGAACTCAAAGATGAAGAAGTAAATGATTAAATTCGAGGTGTAGAAATTGACAGCAGGACAAAGAGTAACTATAATCGGTGCCGGCCTGGCAGGCAGTGAAGCCGCATTTCAAATCGCCAGTCAGGGCGTGCCCGTAACTTTATATGAAATGCGTCCCGTACGCAAAACACCCGCGCATATTACGGATAAATTTGCCGAGCTCGTATGCAGTAATTCTCTGCGCTCCAATGGCTTAACGAATGCGGTCGGCGTCCTTAAGCAAGAGATGAGAGTACTCAACTCTCTCATTCTTGCCAGTGCCGATAAGCACTCCGTACCGGCGGGAGGAGCGCTTGCCGTGGACCGGGACGGCTTCTCGGGCGAAATCACGGATACGCTGAGAAATCATCCGCTGATTGAAGTTCGTAATGAAGAGCTGACTGAGCTTCCCGATGGTATTACCATCGTAGCTTCAGGCCCTTTAACTTCGCCGGCATTGTCGGCAAGACTTCAGGAGCTGATGGGTGAGGAGTACCTTTATTTCTACGATGCGGCAGCTCCGATTATCGAGAAAGACTCGATTGACATGAGCAAAGTATATCTGGCCTCCAGGTACGACAAAGGCGAAGCGGCTTATCTGAACTGCCCGATGACCGAAGAAGAGTTCGATGCCTTCTACGATGCTTTGATTCATGCCGAAACGGCACCGATTAAGGAGTTTGAGAAGGAAATTTACTTTGAAGGCTGTATGCCGATCGAAGTCATGGCAAGAAGAGGCAAGCAAACGGCCTTGTACGGCCCGATGAAACCGGTAGGCCTGGTGAACCCGCATACAGGCGAGCTGCCTCATGCGGTCGTCCAGCTCCGTCAGGATAACGCGGCGGGTACGTTGTATAATCTCGTAGGATTTCAGACTCATCTGAAATGGGGCGAGCAGAAGCGTGTCCTCTCCATGATTCCGGGTCTTGAGAATGCCGAATTCGTAAGATATGGCGTTATGCACCGGAATACATTTATCAATTCGCCCAGCCAGCTCCGGCCAACCTACCAGTTCAAAAACCGGGATCAGTTGTTTTTCGCCGGTCAGATGACGGGTGTGGAAGGGTATGTGGAATCAGCCGCTTCCGGCCTTATTGCAGGTATTAATGCAGGCAGACTTGCACGCGGGTTGGAGTGTCTCGTTTTCCCGAGTGAAACGACCCTCGGCGGTATGGCGCAGTACATCACAACCGCCGATACAAAGCATTTTCAACCGATGAACGCTAACTTCGGGCTTTACCCGCCGCTGGCTGAGAAAATCCGCAACAAAAAATTGAAGATTGAAAAGCTGGCTGAGCGTGCGATTGAAAGTATTCAGAATTTTTCGCAAAATCATGTACAACCGCCTTGTAACTGAAACCTCGGCTGTGTTACGATAAAATTGTTTTGAACGCTTTGAATGTGCCTATATATGAAATTAACAATGGAAGCAGCATCAAAACGACCTTTTGCTGCTGCTTCTTATTTTCCGCTCTGCTAAATGCAGGCTGTACAGGAAAGAATTGAGGGGTGACTTATGGATCCTACGAATGCTACATTTCATGCAACGACTATTTTTGCCATCCGTAAGGATGGGCGGGGTGCGATTGCAGGCGATGGCCAGGTGACCTTCGGTAACAGTATGATTATGAAGAATACCGCCAAGAAGGTCCGCAGGTTATACCGGGGCAAAGTCATTTCCGGCTTCGCGGGTTCTGTTGCGGATGCGATTACTTTGTTTGAGAAGTTTGAAGGTAAACTGGAGGAACATCACGGCAATCTTCAGCGGGCGGCAGTAGAACTGGCAAAGGAATGGCGTTCTGACCGTGTGCTGCGTAAACTGGAAGCAATGATGATCGTAATGGATGAATCCGGGCTGCTGCTTATATCCGGTAACGGTGAAATTATTGAACCGGATGACGGAATCGTAGCGATTGGTTCAGGCGGAAGTTTTGCTCTGGCGGCAGGACGGGCGTTGTCCAGGTATGCTCCAGAAATGAACCCGACGGAAATCGCAAAAGCCGCCCTTGAAATGGCCGCTGACATATGCGTTTATACGAACCACAATATTATCGTGGAAGAAATATAGGTACTGCCGGGACCAGAAGCATTCGTATGCGGTCTGCCGGCGCATCGAAGTGGAACAAGTAATCATGAAGGAGGGGTTCATTTGAGCACAAGCTCACTTACTCCAAGACAAATCGTTCAGGAATTGGACCGCTATATTGTCGGCCAGAAGCAGGCTAAGAAATCGGTAGCGGTTGCCCTGCGCAACCGCTACCGCCGCAGCAGACTTGATGAGTCCATGCGTGATGAAATTGTTCCGAAGAATATTCTGATGATCGGGCCGACAGGTGTCGGTAAGACAGAGATAGCGCGCCGCCTGGCCAAGCTTGTAGGCGCTCCTTTCGTCAAGCTGGAGGCTACAAAATTCACAGAGGTCGGTTATGTGGGCCGTGATGTGGAATCGATGGTCCGTGATCTCGTGGAGACGTCTATTCGTATGGTTAAAAGTGAGCGGACCGAGAAGGTCAAGGACAAGGCGGAGGAGCTTGCCAATGAGCGTCTGGTGGCGATTCTAGCTCCCAGCGCAGCCCGGCAGAAGTTCCAGCGCAACCCGCTTGAAATGTTCTTCGGCAATCAGCAGTCGCAGCCTGAACCGGATGAAGAAGACAAGGACCCGGCTCTTGCCACTAAACGTTCGCAAATCATGGAGCAGTTAAAGCGCGGCGAACTCGAGAATGTGATGATTGAAGTGGACGTGGAAGATAATTCTCCTTCGATGCTGGATATGTTATCCGGTCAAGGCAATGATCAGGCCGGCATGAACATGCAGGAGATGTTTGGCAGCTTATTGCCCAAAAAGACGAAGAAGCGCAAGCTTCCGGTCAAGGAAGCCCGTAAAGTCCTGACACAAGACGAGGCGCAGAAATTAATTGATATGGATGAAGTGGTACAGGAATCAGTCCAAAGAGCGGAGCAATCCGGTATCATCTTCCTGGATGAGATTGATAAAATAGCGGGTGGCGGACGCGGCAGCGGAGGCCCGGATGTGTCCCGTGAGGGCGTCCAGAGGGACATTCTGCCTATCGTGGAAGGTTCTACGGTTATGACCAAATACGGCCCCGTTAAAACCGACTACGTGCTGTTTATAGCCGCAGGTGCTTTTCATGTTTCCAAACCTTCCGATTTGATTCCGGAACTGCAGGGGCGTTTTCCGATTCGGGTTGAGCTCAGTAATTTGACGCTTGATGATTTTGTGCTGATTCTGAAAGAGCCTAAAAACGCTCTGACGAAGCAGTATACGGCTTTACTTGAAACCGAGGGCATCAAAGTGGAGTTCAGTGAGGCTGCCATTGAAGAAATTGCACGGATTGCAGTAGATGTAAATCAGAGCACAGAAAATATAGGAGCGCGCAGACTCCATACTATTCTGGAGAAGCTTCTGGAAGATTTGTCTTTCGAGGCACCGGAGCTTAGTCTGGAAGAGATCGTTATAACACCGGAATATGTTCGTGAGAAGCTGGGCGATATCGTCCGGAACCGCGATTTAAGCCAATATATTTTATAAACCGGATGGCGTATGGTCTTCGGTTTGTGATTCTTTTGTATGATTGTAGGAGGCTAGCCAATGACCTTGTTGAATAAGACGAGAAGGCTGAACCGTTTGCTGCAGAAAGAAGCAGTAAGCGCCGTCAGTTTTATGGATATGGCCGAGGTACTTCGTGATACGATTCACGCGAATGTTTACGTCGCCAGCAGGCGCGGTAAAATTCTGGGCTTCGCTACCACCAATGAACTCCCGGCATCGGCATTAAACCGTATTGTAGAGGAAGATCGCCGTTTTTCTTCCGAATTCAATCATTTTTTATTACGGGCGGATGAAACGACTTCGGATAAAGAAGCGGTAGAAATGTTTCCGACATTTGTAGAAGAAATGAAAATTTTGAGAGAATATACCCACTTCACCATTGTACCTATTTTAGGAGGGGGAGACAGACTAGGGACTTTGGTCCTATGTCGGACCCATTCTGAATTTATCGATGATGATCTGATTTTGGCAGAATATGGATCAACTGTTGTGGCGATGGAAATTCTCCATATGCGTGCAGAAGAAGTGGAGCAGGAAGCTAGAAGTAAAGCGGTTGTACAGGTAGCAATCGGATCGCTTTCTTTCAGTGAGCTGGAAGCTGTAGAGCATATTTTTGAAGAACTAGAAGGAAAAGAAGGACTTCTCGTGGCGAGCAAAATTGCAGACCGTGTTGGAATCACTCGTTCCGTTATTGTAAATGCTCTACGAAAGTTGGAAAGTGCTGGAGTCATCGAAACTCGTTCGCTTGGCATGAAAGGAACGTACATTCGCATATTGAACGACCAGCTTATGCGTGCTATTGATCAAGTGAAATCCAAAATGTAACAAAATTCTCATAGTTTTACTTCGTGCAAAACAAAGCCCTTTCTCCTAAAGATAGGGCTTTTTTCTTATTGTCTATTTCCATTGTTTTCTTCATGATAATTTTAGCAACATTATTCTACATAATGTATACACTCTGAATATTCTTGTGTCGAAGTTAGGAGGAATGTGAAGTTTCGTTATGGAATAAAGTTTCATAAAGATAACGAAGGTGGGGTAACCATGTTTTTGCTAAATCAGACCGGGTTTCAGTGGATGGAGAAATCATTAGATGCATCCGCACTCCGGCAGCGTGTGATTGCTAACAACGTGGCCAACGCCGACACTCCTCATTTTAAAAGGTCAGACGTTGTGTTCGAAGAACTGCTGAAAGGGACAATGAATGGTTCACAGCCAGTTTTGGAAGGCGTTCGTACAAATTCGAAACATTTCAGAATCCCGCCCAATACCAACTTACCCGCTAATCCAATAGTTGAAACAGGGCAGACGTCCGTTATGAACAACAATTTAAACAATGTCGACATGGACTACGAGATGTCATTGATGGCCAAAAATCAGCTAAAATACAACACGATCATACAAGAGATGAGCAACGAGTTCCGCAAGCTTAAAATCGCCATGGATGGGAGAAGGTAACAGATGAGAATAACGAACAGTTTTGACATCAGTTCATCGGCTTTGACGGCTCAACGATTGAGGATGGATGTTATTTCCTCCAACATTGCTAATGCGGATACAACGAGAGCTTCTTTTGTAGACGGGCAATGGACGCCATATCAGAGAAAAGTCGTATCCGTTGAACCGAAAGGGCAGCCTTCCTTTGCGCAAATGTTGAACACGGCAATGACCGATGGAACCGGACAAGGGGTTCGGGTATCCAGCATTACCGGAGATACAACACCATTCAAGCAAGTGTACAATCCGACTCATCCTGATGCAAACCAAGACGGATACGTCATGATGCCGAATGTAGACGTTGCGAAAGAAATGATTGATATGATCTCAGCAACCCGTTCTTACGAAGCAAACGTGACTGCGCTCAATGCAAGCAAGAGTATGATCATGAAGGCGCTCGAAATTGGCAGATAATAGCACAAAGGGGATATTCATTTGATTAACAATACCTATTTGAACGCATTTAGTCCGGTAGGCAATCTAAAACAGCCGGCTGTAAGCCAGACAGTAAGTGCATCAGATGTGACGAATCAATTTTCTTCATTTCTGAATAATGCCATTAACGGATTGAATGGTGACCAGCAGGCCGTTGACAAGTTGAACCAGCAGTTTGCCAAAGGGGAGTTATCGGACGTCCATCAATTGATGATCGCATCCGAGAAAGCATCACTCGGTTTGGAGTTCACCGTACAGGTGCGCAATAAAGCGATGGAAGCTTATCAGGAAATCATGCGGATGCAGTTATAACAGACGGCCACGTGAGGACATTGATTGAATCGGATGGGGTGACATTGTGAACGAAAGATTGCTCCAGTATTGGGAGAAGGCCAAACAATATTGGAATCAATATAATAAAACGACAAAACTTGCTTTCATCGGCACGTTGGTCGTTCTGATTCTGACGATTGGAATCATCAGTTACAATCTGGCCAAGACAGAATATGCACTCGCTTATACGGACTTGCAACCGGCTGACGCAGCTGCGATCAAAGGGTACTTGGATACGGCAGCTATTCCATATGTACTGAGCCCGGATGGGAAAAGCATCGAAGTGCCGAAGAGCGAAGTAGCCAGCGTCAAGCTGGGGGTTGAGTCGCAAGGCCTTAACAAAGGCAGCTCAATCGGATATGAGTCTTTCGCTACCGATAGTGCATTCGGAATGACGGATAACGAGTTTAGAGTCAAACATTTAAGTGCTGTACAAGGCGAACTCCAGCAGTTGATTAACTCGAATCAATCGATTGAGAAATCAAAAGTCTTGATTTCGATGCCGGACGAAACCGTTTTTCTTGCCAAAGAGAAACAAGAAGCTACTGCTTCCGTCATGCTGAACGTTAAAAAAGGATATACACTGGATCAAGCTCAGGTTGATACCATTTACAATTTGGTTTCTCATAGCGTGAGGAACTTGCCGATCCAGAATATTACAATTTCTGACCAGTACGGTCAGTTCCTTGCTTTTTCCAAAGAATCGAACATGGGACAGTCTTCGAATCTGGCTCAGAGCCATCTTGAAATTGAGCGTAAGTTTGAAGCGAAAGTTCAAAGCAGTGTAACGAATCTGCTGAATAAAATGCTTGGCGCTGATAAAGCGGTCGTGAGTGTATTCTCGACAATGAACTTCGATCAGAAGAAATCGGTCGAGCAGCTTGTAACAGCTCCGAACGTTCAAGATAACAGAGGGCTGGAAATTTCCACTCAGGAATCAAGTAAAAGCTCAACCAGTGCTGGCGGGGCCGCCGGAGGAGTTGCCGGAACAGGACAAACCGATGTACCGGGCTACCCGGGGGCAGCTGGTTCCGGAAACGCTAATTCGGAGGAAAGCTCCAAAACGGTTAATTACGAAGTGAATAAAATCACGAATGACATTATCCAGACACCTTATGTAGTCAAAGATTTGGGTATTAACATTGCGTTTGATTCCACAGGCAGAGATCAGGCTGCAAATGATAATTTACAAAGATTGATTACAGATCAGATGGCGAATATCGTACGGACGGCGCTGGCCGATAACAAACAAGAATATACAGCCGATCAGATTAGAGGAAGAGTAACCGTTACTCCTCAGAGTTTTGCGGCACAGCCGGGCTTAACCGGAACGGATTGGAACAATTATTTGATGTATGGCGGAATCGGACTTGCTGCCTTGCTGTTAGGTGCGCTCGGCATGTATGCGATTCGAAGAAAGAAAAAAGCGGCGGAAGAAGAAGAATTGGATCTTGCACCTGCTAAGGTAGAGTACCCGACCATTGATATTGAGAACGCATCGAACGAGAACCAGGTGCGCAAGCAATTAGAGACATTAGCCAAAAAGAAACCGGATGAATTCGTTAATTTGTTACGGACATGGCTTGTCGATGAATAGAGGTGTGAGTGATTGGCAAGAGCAGCATATCAGCAGGGATTAACAGGCCGGCAAAAAGCGGCTATCTTACTAATCAGTTTAGGGCCGGAAGTTTCCGCTCAAATATTCAAACATTTGCGTGAGGATGAAATCGAACAGCTGACACTGGAAATTGCTAATGTGAGAAAAGTGGATGCGATTGAGAAGGATTCCATTCTAGGTGAGTTTCATCAAATATGCCGTGCACAGGAATATATTTCCCAAGGCGGTATCGCATATGCGAAAGAGATCCTTGAGAAAGCGCTCGGATCCAATCGGGCAGTCGATATCATTAATCGCCTAACAGCTAATCTGCAGGTCAGACCCTTTGATTTTGCAAGAAAAGCAGATCCCGCACAAATCTTGAACTTTATCCAGAACGAGAATTCACAAACGATCGCACTGGTCCTTTCTTACCTGCAATCTGAACAAGCATCCATTATCTTATCGTCACTTCCACAAGAAAAGCAGGCAGATGTAGCGAAGAGGATTGCGCTCATGGACAGCACATCACCCGAAGTCATTAGTCAAGTGGAGCGGATTCTGGAACAGAAATTATCGGCTACCGTAACGCAAGACTACACTTCAGCCGGAGGTATTTCCTCAATCGTACAGATTCTGAACGGGGTTGACCGTGGGACGGAACGTACCATTCTCGACTCACTCGAAATTCAAGATCCGGAGCTTGCTGAAGAAATTAAGAAGCGGATGTTCGTATTCGAAGATATCGTCAATGTGGATAACCGTTCTATTCAGCGAATTATTCGCGACATTGAGAATGCGGATTTGCAGCTTGCACTCAAAGTGGCCAGCGAAGAAGTCCGCGAAGCAATATTCCGCAATATGTCCAAACGGATGTCGGAAACATTCAGAGAAGAGATGGAATTTATGGGCCCGGTACGTTTGCGGGATGTGGAAGAAGCTCAGACTCGAATCGTATCTACTATTCGTCGCTTAGAAGAAGCGGGCGAGATTATAATCGCGCGTGGTGGAGGAGACGATATTATTGTCTAATATCCTTAAACCTGCCCATTATGTACCTGCTGAACAATCCAAGGCTTTTCAAGTACCGGTTAAACCATTGTCTTTCCCGTCTGCACATTTTGAAGATGAGGCATCGGGATTTACGCCAGAAGAAGAAGCTGTGATTAGTGAAGCGGAAGCTTTAAAGCGGCAAATCATAAGCGATGCTGAATCGTTTGCTCAGACTCAAATCCAGGAAGCTTTTCAGGAAACATCCGAACTTAGAAGTCAAGCGGAAGCCGAGATTGAAGCATGGTGGAACCAGCGGCGTGAAGAAGATGAACAACAATTCGAAGCATCCAGAGAGACTGGTTATGACACGGGTTACAAAGATGGGTTAATGAAAGCTCAGGAAGATATCCATGAGCAGCATGCTGAAATGCTTCAAGAAGCTCAGAACGTTTTACAGCAGGCTTATCAGGTCAAACAACAAATCATTCAGGAATCGGAGCCTTTTCTGATTGAACTCAGCTGTTCGATTGCTGAAAAAATTATTTCCAAGCAGCTCACGCTTACTCCCGATTGGGTGCTGGATACGATCCGAAGTGTACTCTCAAGGCGTAAAGAAACGGGCGTAATTACGCTTTGTGTCGCGCCTAAACAATTCTCCTATATCCAAGATGCAAGAGAAGAGCTGTTATCATCGATTGATTCTCAGGCAGAACTGCAAATCATACCCGATGCGAGCGTGCAGGATCAAGGCTGTGTAGTACGATCCACTTTTGGAAGCATTGATGCCAGAATTGATACACAACTGCACGAGATCAAAATCGCTCTGCAGCGCATTGCTCTTCACGGTGAAGGTGATGAAACATGAGCCAGTCTTCCCAGATCCCGAACGCCGGCAAGTATACAGACTATCTCCGGCAGATCGATCCCGTTCGGGTAAACGGTAAAGTAACCCAGGTCATTGGTTTGACGGTAGAATCCGAAGGTCCGGATGTCAGTATCGGAGAGTTGTGCCACATCTATCCCCATAAGTCGAACCGGCCGTTAATGGCGGAAGTCGTGGGGTTCCGGGGCAACAAAGTTATTCTAATGCCGCTTGGCGAACTTGAAGCCATCGGACCTGGATGCGACGTTGTCGGAACAGGCAAGCCGCTTAGCGTACAAGTAGGGCATGAACTTCTAGGCAAAGTTCTGGACGGGTTAGGTCAGCCGCTTGACGGTTCGTTTCTTCCATCGAGGATGACACAGGTGTCTACGAACAATGTACCCAGTAATCCGCTTTCAAGACCGCGTGTTCAGGAACCGCTTGGTGTAGGTGTAAGAGCCATCGATGGGCTTTTATCCGTTGGCAAGGGCCAGCGTGTTGGTATATTCGCCGGATCCGGGGTAGGTAAAAGCACACTGCTGGGAATGATTGCCCGGAATACTTCGGCGGATGTCAATGTTATCGCTCTAATAGGCGAGCGGGGACGCGAAGTGCTCGAATTTGTAGAAAAAGATCTGGGTCCTGAAGGTTTGGCGCGTTCCGTTGTCATCGTAGCGACGTCTGATCAACCGGCGATGGTAAGGATCAAAGGCGCTTTTATCGCAACGAGTATTGCGGAATATTTCCGTGACCGCGGTTTGAACGTCATGCTGATGATGGACTCTGTCACACGTTTTGCGATGGCTCAGCGGGAAGTCGGGCTTGCTGTTGGCGAACCGCCTGCTACGAGAGGGTATACGCCTTCCGTTTTCGCCCTCCTGCCCAAACTGCTTGAACGATCGGGTACAGGGCTTAAAGGCTCTATCACAGCTTTCTACACCGTGCTTGTAGACGGGGACGATATGAATGAACCTATTGCGGATGCTGTCCGGGGGATTCTAGATGGTCACATCGTGTTGGATCGGAATATCGCCAATAAAGGCCAGTATCCTGCTATTAATGTCCTGGCGAGTGTAAGCCGGGTAATGAAAGAAATTGTATCCCGCGAACAGCTCGATGCAGCAGCGCATCTTAAACGAATGATGTCTGTTTATAAAGATTCGGAAGATTTGATTAATTTGGGGGCGTACCAGAGAGGTTCAAATCAAGAAATTGATCTATCCCTCGAATATATGGATGCAATCCTTGATTATGTAAAACAGAAGACGGATGAGAAAGTGACATTGGAAGAAGCTCAGCACCGCCTGATTCATCAATTTTCTTTAGGGTGAGGGTCATATGAAATTTCAATATGCGTTCCAACAAATCGTTAATCTAAAAAATAATGAGCGCTCGCAGGCGGAATGGAATTTATCCTCGGCGATAGGCAGGCTGAATATAGAAGAAAGCAGTCTTCATGATCTGACGAGGATGAAGAGTGAGGCCCAGGAAAAACTGATGGAGTCATCCGAACGTCCTGTCTCAATGTCTGAGATCAGACAACTGCAGTATTATGTGGAGCACATTGATCAGCTGATCGCTATCAAACGCCGTGATATTGCGAAGGCCCAGTATCAAGTTACGCAAAACCGGGAAGTTTTAACGGACAAAATGGTCGATGAAAAAGTATGGACGAAAGCAAGAGATAAAGCCTATGAACAATTCAGCAGCTTTGTTCTTAAGAAAGAACAAGAAGCGCTGGATGAGATTGCTACAAACCGACACACCCGACTGTCTTATTCCTAACCACACGAAAGGAGGTAACGTCATGGAACAATCAGGCGCAGAATCATCCTCAGGTGGTGGATTAGAGCGTTTTCTGGTCTGGTTTCTCATCCCGTTCGTGTTTACCGCTGTTCTACTCGGGGTTCTATTATCGGTATTCGATTACGATATTATGAAAACCGTTCAGCGGACCATGCACAAACTTCCCGTTGTGGGTGAAATGATTCCTCAGCCCAAAGAAGATGCCCAAGCGGAATCTGCTAAAACTCCTAGCGCAGCTGATACAGAGAAGGAAAAAACCAAAGAAGTGGAACAACTGAACAGCAAGGTAGAGGAATTGGAAGCAGAACTGGGTAAGGCTGATCAAATGATCGCCAAGCAGGATGAAAGAATTGCGGAGCTTAAACAAGAACAAGCCGAACTTTCTAACAAGCAGCTGGCTGAGCAGGATGCAGAATATGATAAGAAAGTCCGGGAGCTCGCTACGGTCTACGCTAGGATGATGCCTAGCAAAGCTGCAAAAATCATACAAAATTTAAGTCCTAAAGAGACGATTCTGGTTTTAAATGCTATGAAAACGGATGAAAGGGTCAAGATTCTTGAGAAAATGGACCCTAAAAAAGCGGCAGATGCTTCTATTGCCTTGAAAGATTTAACAAGCGCGGAGAATCAGAAAATCGCTGCATTGCAGGAACGTTTGGAAATCCAGAACAGTCCGAATGCCGATACCGCCAAGATGACCAAAGTTGAATTGAGTCAGACATTTGCAGCTATGAAGGCGAATCAGGCAGCGAAAGTTTTGACGGATATGTACGGTAAAAACTCAACACAAGTTCTGAACATTTTAAGGGAAATGGACAATACCAGCCGTGCTTCATTAATGAATGAGATTGCTGTAATCAGTAAAGAAACAGCCGCTTCTATTACAGGAAATCTTCTTCTGCCTTAAGGTGAGTGAGCATCGTGTGACTTGAAAGGGGGTGAACAACAATATGGAAATGGCGTTTGCCAGTATGGGTACAGGAACCGGTACTGCTGTTTCGGCGGCCGGTACAGCGGGGACAGTGCAGAGTAAAACGGTTGTAGACGGAGCTGTTTTTGCAGAGATCATGGGAAACCAACTGTCAACAGCGGTTGCTGAGGAAGAACAAGCACCATTGGATGCCCTTTTATCCGGTTTAATGCAAGTGATTCCTTTACTGCCGCCAGCGATCCAGGAGGCACTGGCCGGTACAGAAGCCGATGCTGAAGGAATGATTGATGCCTTACTTCAGAATATTCAGCAGAATCCGGAAGTCCTGCAGCAGTTGGTTCAATCGGAAACGATGCAGAGCTGGCTGACGGAAGCTTCCGCTATGCTCAGCGTTTTACAGGGAACAACCGCACTGTCAACTCAAGCCGTCAATCAGCCGCAAGATGCTTCCCTGAAACTACAAAAAACACTTCTGGATCTTACTGCTATGTTGAAACAGCAGCCGGATCATCCGATTCTCCAGCATTTATCGAAGGAGTTTACACAGCTTCTTGAAAAAGTGCTACCGCAAGCAGCTTCTTTAGCGGTAAACACGGAGAAACCGAAATCCGCTTTGAATGCTGTTACAGACCATGCATCTAAGCTTCCGGCATCAACCGGTGAACCGGGGTTGGATACACCCGTCGTTACGGTAACCAAAACGAATCCGATCAAAACCTCATTAGAAGCGTTAGCTGCTAAAAGTAGTGCGTGGAACGTCGTCAGACAGACTGCTGAACTTACTGCAGAACCGGTAAGCCCGCAGAATTCCATACCAAGTGAACAAGCGGATACGACATTAATGACGGGAATGCAGGAAATGCCTAAGACAGCGGGCACGGAACAAGCAGCTAAAACTGCGCTGCCTACCATCCAAGCCAGCAACCTGACTCAGGAATTAAGCGAGTTTATGGTTAAACGGATGAACGTTAAGGTAGGCGATGGTTTTGCTGAAGCCAAGCTTTCGCTTCGTCCACAGCATTTGGGTAACATTGAAATCACGCTGAAGATTCAGAACGGTCAATTGATGGCAATCTTTACAGCGGATTCTGCCGTAGGCAAAGAGCTTCTGGACAGCCAGCTTTCGAGTCTCAGACAGTCTTTGCAAAGTCAGGGAGTTCAGGTCGATAAAATGGAAGTAAGTCAAAGCAGCATGTCCTCCAGTATGTTTCAAGACTCAAGACAGCAGCAGTCTTCCCAGCAATTTCTACAGCAGCACGAGGGAAGAGAGAGCGGTAGCGTAGCTGAAGAAGTGACCGAATGGAACGAGGAACTGCACGCACTTACGGAGACGCGTAAAGCGGCTTTAGGCAACTCGTTTGAGACGTCAGCTTAAGCTATACACGTTCATAGAAGAATGGAGGTGCACAATGGCAGAATTATGGCAGGATGTTACTAAAACAGGAACAACTAACACAGCATCTACCAAAAAGGCAAAAGAAAAAGATGGTTCAATATTAGGCAAAGATGACTTCTTGAAGATCATGATCGCTCAACTCCGTAATCAGGATCCTATGCAACCTATGCAGGATAAAGAATTTATTGCTCAAATGGCGCAATTCACCTCTGTCGAGCAATTGTCCAATATGGCAGCTGAGATGAAACTGCTTCGTTCTTCACTCGGTTTTACCTCTAGCCTGATTGACAAAAACATAAGCTGGATCGGGTTAAACGATAAAGGTGAAACGAGTACCATGTCAGGCAAGGTAGAGTCGATCATTATCCGTGACGGCGTCCAGTATGCGGTAGTCGGAAAGAGAGAAGTTGTGCTGGAAGATGTTCTAAGCATCGAGAACGTGAAACCGGATGTTCCTAAGCCGGAAGAACCTAAACCAGAGGAACCCAAACCTGAAACTCCGGCACCCGGTAATCAGACACCATGAATGAGCGGTTAACAGTCGGCAGGCTGTACCCGACTCCAGCAGCTCCCCTTCAAAGAAATCAGGCTGCAAAGCAGACGAACGGTTCATCGGATTTTGACCGTTTATTACAAAATCAGATTGTCAAGTTCAGCCACCATGCAGAGATGCGGCTTCAGCAAAGAGGAATTAAGCTGGACAGCGAACAACTCTGCAAACTGGAGAGTGCCATTGATAAAGCAGCTGCCAAAGGTGCTAAAGATACATTGATGATGCTGGGCGGGACAGCTTTAATTGTAAATGTACCTAACCGGACCGTTGTCACAGCTCTTGATGGAGCGTCTATGAAAGAGCAAGTGTTTACGCAAATTGACAGTGCAGTCATTATTACTTGAAGCAATGTAACGGGCTGGACCTATCAGGAAGCCCTTGTACCGCCGATCGATTGAAGCGGTTCAACTGAAAGATTGTATCTATTCTGCAACAACCAAGAGGAGGAACATAAAAATGTTAAGATCCATGTATTCCGGAATTTCGGGTATGCGCGGTTTTCAAACCAAGCTTGACGTTATTGGTAATAACATCGCTAACGTAAACACTGCCGGGTTTAAAAAGGGTCGGGTAATGTTCCAAGATATACTCAGCCAGACAGTATCGGGTGAAACGGCACCGGCTTCAACAACACAAGGCGGGGTCAATTCTAAACAAATTGGTCTGGGTGTGGGAACAGCCGCTATCGATACGGTTCATACCGGTGGCAGTGCGATGACTACAAATGTCCCAACCGATTTACGTATAGATGGAAATGGATTTTTTGCAGTTACTCAAGCTGGAGCAGAACCCGTCTTTTTAACTCGTGCAGGGAACTTTTATGTGGATGGTGACAACTACATCGTTAATCCTGAGGGCATGTATCTGATGTCTACAGATGGGGAACCCATTCAACTTGATCCGACAGCTACAAAGTTCTCAATTGCTCAAGATGGCACCGTAATGCAAGTTATCGGCGGTGTAGCAACCCCATCCACGTATAAGATCGCGGTTGTTAAAGTGGCTAACCCAGCAGGACTTAACAAAGCAGGCGGAAATTTATATGAATATACGCTTAATGCTGATTTAAACAATGTTGTAGATATAGGATTCCTCAGTTCCGCTCTTCCTGCTGATCCGGCAACTGGAACTGGCTCTATTATTTCCGGCCAGCTAGAGATGTCTAATGTAGATTTGACGGAAGAATTTTCCGAAATGATCGTTTCCCAGCGTGGTTTCCAGGCTAACTCCCGTATCATTACGACTTCAGATGAAATTTTACAAGAAATCGTAAACCTGAAGCGTTAATAGTCGGTTATAAAGGGTAGGGGGGCAAGCTTGCTCCCCTGCTGTAACTAATGGAGGGTATCATGGTACGTTTAACCCGCATGAACGGCAAGCCGCTAGTCATTAATGCTTTGATGATTGAAAGTATGGAGGAAACGCCCGATACGATCATTACCTTGATCAACGGAAAAAAGATTATGGTTCTTGAAGCAGAAGCAGTGATCATGGAACAGGTTGTACAATTTTTACAACGGATCGGTGCGGTTCAAGCAACGATCAAGTCGACGAATACGGAGGGCTTGTAGTGCTTAAAAACCGATTTTTTCTATTGACTGTCTCCATTCTGGTTGCCATTACTTTAATACTAACCGCTGCATTTGTTCTATGGACCTTCATGGACAACAAAGCGGAAACTTCTGGTTCAGAAGATAGCAAACCGATAACAACATTGGAAATAAAAGAAAACACAGTCATCATGAAAGACATTATAACGAATCTGGCGGAGCCAGGCAGTTTCATCAAAATCAGTTTGGCATTTGAACTTGAAAACAAAAAAGCAAAAGCGGATTTCGAAAATTTGATTGATTCCCGCATCAAAGGCACGATTATCCGTACACTTGCCGATATGAAAGCGGAGCAGATCCAAGGCAGTAAAGGACAGGACAACCTGACCAGCACTTTAATCAGCAAATTAAATACGCATCTCAACGAAGGAAAAATAAGGCGAATAAATATTACCGATTTTGCACTTGAGTAGCCTTTAACATAGATCGGATACGCACAAAGGGGGTGACTCTTATGGTTGATGTTATGTCTCAGAATGAAATTGATGCGCTGCTGGCAGCCCTCTCATCGGGTGAAATGGATGCGGAGGAGCTCAAAAAAGAAGATACCCAGAAAAAAGTGCGGGTATATGATTTTAAAAGAGCCGTGCGTTTTTCCAAAGATCATATCCGAAGTCTTACGAGGATACATGAGAATTTTGCCCGGTACTTGACCACGTACTTCTCGGCTCAGCTCAGGACGTTCGTACAAATTAGCGTAGTTCAAGTGGAACAACTGCCCTATGATGAGTTCATCCGTTCAATTCCGAAGATGACGATTCTAAACATTTTTGAAGCGGAGCCGCTTGAGGGCAGGATGGTGCTTGAAGTGCACCCGAACGTTGCTTATGCGATGCTCGACAGACTTCTTGGCGGTGTCGGTAACTCTCCTCAAAAGACCGGTGCCCTGACAGAAATCGAAACGATTGTCATGGAACGGATTTTCAGCCGAGCGTTTGAAAGCCTTCAAGAAGCCTGGAAGACGATTATCGATCTGTCTCCTCGCTTAGAAGCACTAGAGACGAATCCGCAGTTCATGCAAATTGTGTCTCCGAATGAGACGATTGCGCTGATATCGCTCAGTACCAAGATAGGGGATACCACAGGGATGATCAATCTTTGTATCCCTCATGTTGTTATCGAGCCTATCATGCCTCGCTTGTCCGTTCATCATTGGTTTGTGTCGCAGAAGAAAAACCGGGCTCCTGAAGAAATGGAAATCCTGCAGGAAAGACTGACTCAAGCGAAGCTGCCGATCATTACAGAACTGGGAGAATCACAGATTACGATTCACGAGTTTTTGAATCTTCAGCCTGGAGACGTTATTACACTAAACAAGCCCGTAAATGATCCGCTGCATATCAAAGTCGGCGAAAAATTGAAATTTACGGGAAGTGCCGGAACAGTTAAATCACGGATGGCTGTTCAAATCGGTGAAATTGTACACGAAGGAGTAGAAGAAATTGACGAATAATAAAGATTATTTGTCGCAGGAGGAAATTGACGCCCTGTTAAGACAGACTTCGGATGAGCGTTATGACGACGATCAAGCGGCTTCTCTTGCTCCGGTAATTGATGATTATCTGACTCCCCTCGAACAGGATGCATTAGGAGAAATCGGCAATATTACGTTTGGCAGTGCAGCGACAGCACTCTCGACATTGCTTGGTAAGAAAGTAGATATCACGACACCTAAAGTATCGATCATCCTTAGAGATGAGCTTGTGAAAGAATTTCCACAGCCTCATGTTGCGGTCCATGTAAATTATGTAGATGGTTTTCATGGCATTAATCTGCTCGTCATCAAAACTCGTGATGCACAAGTCATTGCCGATCTTATGATGGGTGGAGACGGACATGCACCGAATGATGAGTTGACGGAAATTCATATTAGCGCTGTGCAGGAAGCCATGAATCAGATGATGGGATCATCGGCTACGTCCATGTCCGCTATCTTTAATCGCTTCGTTAATATTTCTCCTCCAGGAATAGATATTTTGAATCTGTCGAATGGAGAAGGAAAACTGCCGAACGAAGACGTATTTATAAAGATATCCTTCAGACTGACAATCGGAGATTTAATCGATTCAACTATTATGCAGCTGCTTCCGGTAGATTTCTCCAAAGAAATGGTAAGAACTTTGTTGGGCGGCGGCTCTGAAGATTCATACAATGAGGTTGCTCCGACGATTGCCGAGGAAATACCGGCTCCCGTGTATGAACAGCCTGCGGAAACTACATATCAGGAGCCGCAGCAAGCACCTCATTCCAGTCCTTCTATGGGAGGAAATCCAATGCCGGTCAATCAGCCGCCCGTTCAACCGCCTTATTCCGAGCCGTATGTTCAGCAGCCTCAGCATAGCGTTCCTCAAGGAGCGCCTGGCGGAGGAAGCATTAACCGCAATGTGAATGTACAGCCGGTACAATTCTCCAGTCTCCAGTCCGGCGGTTACGGTCAAGCCGATGACACGAACCTGAATCTTTTGCTGGATATTCCTTTAAAGGTAACTGTCGAACTTGGCAGAACTCAGAAGGTCATTAAAGATATTCTGGAATTGTCACAAGGCTCTATTATTGAGCTGGATAAATTGGCGGGTGAACCGGTAGATATTCTAGTCAATAACAAACTCATTGCTAAAGGTGAAGTTGTCGTTATTGACGAGAACTTTGGAGTTCGTGTCACCGATATCGTCAGTCAGTGGGATCGCATTCAGAAAATACAATAATCATTATCCTAGGAGGACTATTTTAACATGGCTAACCGAATTCTGATTGTGGACGATGCAGCTTTTATGAGAATGATGATTCGCGATATTTTGAGCAAAAATGGCTACGAGGTAGTAGGGGAAGGCAATGACGGCGTTCAAGCTGTCGAGAAGTTTAAAGAACTGCGCCCTGACCTGGTGACGATGGATATTACGATGCCGGAGATGGACGGAATTAATGCTTTGAAGGAAATTAAGAAGATTGATCCTAATGCTAAGGTCATTATGTGCTCAGCAATGGGCCAGCAAGCAATGGTTATTGATGCCATTCAAGCCGGTGCTAAAGATTTTATCGTAAAACCTTTCCAGGCTGACCGTGTAATTGAAGCTATCAAGAAGACGCTGGGTTAAGCGGAAGTTTTAAAAGGAAAGGAATGTGAAGTTTGAAGAAAAAGGCAGGTAAGCTGCTTCTGGTAACGGCAGGTCTGTTGGTACAGCTGCCGTTCTGGTCTGCCGTGTGTTACGGCAATCCTAGTCCGGGATTTCAATCTGGGCAAGGAACGCCAGGTAACGGGGCAATTGATTCGGTTCTGATGATAGGGAAGGTTATTTTCTTCCTTATCCTTATCATCGGTCTTTTTTACGGCATTATGAAGGTGTTGGCCAAAAAAAACAGCCTACGTCCTCATCGTACCATGCAGTCGCTCGGAGGAGTACCGCTCGGTCAGAACAAATCCATTCAAGTCGTTGAAATCGGAAACGCCCTATATGTAGTCGGGGTAGGGGATGACATTCAACTGCTCGAGAAAATTGCAGACCCTGTGGAAGCCGCTCAATTAAAAGAAAAAATAACCGCACAAACCCAGTCTGCAATGGATTTCGTCCCGGTAGGCAAACTATTCGATAAGATCCGGCGGAAGCCAAGTGCAGGGACTGTAGAGGAAGAAGAGCTCACACCTACATTCCAGCAAGTTTTTCATGATAAACTGCAGCAGGCGACCAAGCGCAACAAGCATGTAGAAGAATGGCTGCAGGAAGAAAATGAACAAGAACGGTTGAAATCAAATGAGCATAAATAAAAGACTGGCCCTATTGTTTGCAGCTGTATTCCTGCTCTCAGTTTACTCGGGCGATACTGCGTTCGCTGCTCCGAGTGGTAATTTGATCCCCGGACTCAATGTGAATATTGATGCGGGAAGCGGGACAACGGGCGCATCCAACACCATTACAGTCATCTTATTGCTGACCGTCCTGAGTTTGGCGCCGTCGTTCCTTATCTTGATGACGAGCTTTACACGTATCGTAATCGTAATGGGTTTTGTCCGAACCTCTCTGGGAACACAGCAAATGCCGCCGAATCAGGTACTGATCGGATTGAGTTTGTTTTTGACCCTATTCATCATGTCGCCGACTCTAGGTCAAATCAACGATACGGCACTGCAGCCTTTTTTGAAAGGTGAAATGAATCAGACGGCTGCACTGCAGCAAGCCTCACTTCCCGTTAAGGAATTTATGTGGAAACATACGAGGCCTAAAGATTTAAAGCTATTTTTGGACTATACAAAAGCGGATGCACCAACCGGATACGAGGACACTCCATTAACAGCACTTGTACCGGCCTTTGCGATCAGCGAGCTTAAAACGGCCTTTCAAATGGGATTTATGATCTTTATTCCCTTTCTGGTCATCGACATGATTATTGCAAGCGCCCTAATGGCCATGGGGATGATGATGCTGCCGCCTGTCATGATATCGCTGCCGTTTAAGATATTGCTCTTTATTCTGGTGGACGGATGGTATCTTGTCGTCAAGTCGCTGCTACTCAGCTACAGTACATGAACGCAGAAGCGGGAGGTCACTTAACATGAATGCCGAATTTGTCATCAAGCTGGCCGGCGAAGCGGTCTATACGGTACTGAAGGCTAGCGCACCCATACTCATTATTGCCCTTGTCGTGGGTCTGGCGATCAGTATTTTCCAAGCAACTACACAGATTCAGGAGCAGACACTTGCCTTTGTTCCCAAGATCGTTGCCGTGCTTCTGGCTGTGCTTGTGTTTGGTCCGTGGATGCTTAATACACTGGTGGATTATACCTTTAATTTACTTAATAATCTGCACCAATATATCGGGTAGGCGACCATATGGAGCTGTTCGTCCAACTTTTGCCTAACGCTATGTTGATATTTTGTCGAATGACCTCATTCTTTGTCGTGGTTCCGTTGTTTTCATCTAAAAATGTGCCGAATGTTTTTAAAATAGGCTTGGCGCTATTTTTAACTTTGATTGTCACGGCTACGCAGGGAACGACTCAACTGGTGGTCATGGACGCACAATTTGTGCTTCTGATCCTAAGAGAAATTCTTGTGGGAATTACACTCGGTTTTATCGCTTATATGTTTTTTACAGCGGTTCAGATCGCAGGTTCCTTTATTGATGTTCAGATCGGCCTTGGTATAGCGAACGTCTTGGATCCAATGACCGGAACATCCGTTCCTATACTCGGCAACTTGAAATACATGGTTGCCATCCTGCTGCTGCTCAGCTTTAACGGCCATCATTTTCTGATACAAGGCATCATGAACAGTTACGAATGGATTCCGCTGTCCAATGAGATGTTTGCGCAAGTTTATAAGGGTCAAATTTCAGAGTTTATGATCCGGACTTTCTCTACGATGTTCGCGCTTTCGATGCAGCTCGCAGCACCTATTGTAGCCGCTATGTTCCTGACTGATCTAGGACTTGGCCTGCTGACGAGAGTAGCCCCCCAGTTTAATATATTCGTCATTGGGGTTCCGCTGAAGCTTATGGTGGGTTTTCTGCTTATTGCACTGTTGATGCCGGAACTTCTGGGACTGTTTCATGGATTATTTGACCGGATATTTGCCGCTATGCAGAAATTTCTTAATATCGTCGCCGGCGGGCCGGTAGAGGGATCTTAGTTTGTGCGAGAAAGGAAAAGATGTATATGGAATCGCTTAGGTTGAAGCTGGATTTACAGTTGTTCTCCCAGGAGAAAACTGAATCGGCGACACCCAAAAAACGCCAAGACTCCCGGAAAAAGGGTCAGGTGGCCAAGAGTATGGAACTGCCGGCGGCGTTTATCCTGTTCTTCTCGTTCTTGTCCTTCTACATGATCGGCGGGTTTATGAAAGAAAAACTGGTTGATTTATTTACCGGATCACTGAGGCACGATTTATTAATGGATGTCACTATGTCTAATATACAAATGCTCTCTTACCGGATACTCGTGCAGTTTCTTATCTTACTGGCCCCTATTATGATTTTAACTATGGTCACTGCTCTGGCTGCTAACTACATGCAGATCGGTTTTCTGCTGACAGGCGACCCTCTTAAGATGAAGCTGAACAAAATTAATCCCATTGAAGGCTTCAAAAAGATTTTCTCGATGCGTTCCTTTATTGATTTTCTCAAGTCTATTCTAAAGATTGTCATTATCGGTGTCGTCGTTTACTTAACCCTGTGGGGCGAGAAAGAAAAACTCCTCGCACTTAGTCATGTGCCGCTGGAAAAGGCGCTGCAGTATGTATGGTCTATGACTCTCATGCTTGGCATCAAAATCGCGATTATTCTCGTCGTGCTTGCCGTATTTGATTATTTATACCAACGCTATGAATTTGAAAAAAGCATTCGCATGTCCAAACAGGATATCAAAGATGAGTACAAAAAGACGGAAGGCGATCCCTTCATTAAAGGCAAAATCCGTGAGAAGCAGCGCAGAATGGCTATGCAGCGGATGATGCAGGAAATACCTAAAGCGGACGTCATTATTACCAACCCGACGCACTATGCGGTCGCGATAAGATATGATGCGGCCAATATGCAGGCGCCGACTGTGGTTGCCAAGGGGACCGATTTCGTAGCGCTGAAGATTAGAGAAATTGCTAAAGAACATGGCATTTTAATTATGGAAAACAAGCCGCTCGCACGAGCTCTGCATGCTCAGGTCGAACTGGAGGAAGCGATACCCGGGGATCTGTTTCAGGCGGTAGCTGAAGTGCTGGCATATGTATACAAAATAAAGGGCCGAACTAAGAGAGCATAAGAAAGGAGGAGCCGTTCATGAAAGCAAAAGATTTAGTTGTGCTGATTGGGATTATCGGAATCGTATTGATGATGGTTATTCCCATCCCGATCGTTCTGCTGGATTTTTTACTCATTATTAACATTACCATCTCGGTAATGATCGTGCTTGTCGGCATGAACACGCAAGAGGCACTCCAGTTCTCCGTGTTTCCGTCCTTGCTGCTCGTAACCACCTTGTTTCGTCTGGCACTCAACGTCTCCACGTCCCGTAATATTCTGGCACATGCGGAAGCAGGGGAAGTAGTTGAGACGTTCGGAAACTTTGTTGCGGCTGGCAACATTGTGGTCGGTTTCATCGTGTTCCTCATTCTGGTTATCGTCCAATTCATCGTAATCACGAAGGGTTCCGAACGGGTAGCTGAAGTAGCGGCCCGGTTCACCCTCGATGCGATGCCGGGTAAACAGATGAGCATTGATGCCGATCTTAACGCGGGCATGATTAATGAACAGCAGGCAAGAGACAGGCGCCGCAAAGTAGAGCGGGAATCCGATTTCTACGGGGCTATGGACGGGGCGAGTAAATTCGTCAAGGGAGATGCCATCGCGGGGATCATTATCCTGCTTATTAATCTCATCGGCGGGTTCATCATTGGAATGACTATGAAAGATATGTCCTTCGGAGATGCGGCCGCTACTTACTCCATCTTGACCATCGGCGACGGTCTGGTCAGTCAGATTCCGGCGCTCCTTATTTCGACAGCGGCCGGCATTATCGTAACCAGAGCTTCCTCGGAAGGTACATTCAGTAACGATATCATGTCGCAGTTGACCGCCTATCCGAAGCTTCTCTACATAGCCGCTGGAACCGTCGGCTTTCTCGGAATCTTCACTCCAATCCATTGGTTTACAACGTTGCCGATCTCGGCCGTGCTTATATTTGCCGCTTTGAAAATGCAGAAAAATCTTAACCGCAAACAGGTTGAAGAAGAGCAAATGGTGGAGGAGCAGCAGATTGAGGAAGTCCGCAGTCCGGAAAGCGTAATTAGTCTTCTTCAAGTAGACCCGATCGAGTTCGAATTCGGGTATGGCCTTATACCGCTGGCGGATACACAGCAGGGAGGAGATCTGCTGGACCGTATTATCCTGATCCGGAGACAATGCGCGCTTGAGCTTGGAATCGTAGTGCCGGTTATCCGGATACGGGATAACATTCAGCTGCGGCCTAACGAGTATATCATCAAAATTAAAGGCAATACCGTTGCGGGCGGCGAATTGCTGCTTAACCACTATTTGGCGATGAGCCCCGGATATGACGATGATTCGGTAACGGGCATCGAAACAACGGAGCCTGCTTTCGGACTTCCCGCATTATGGATTGATGAAGTCACCAAAGAGCGTGCCGAGCTATCCGGTTATACGGTTGTGGATCCGCCTTCCGTGGTTGCTACGCATCTCACAGAAATAATTAAGAAACATGCACATGAGCTTCTTGGACGTCAGGAAACGAAACTGCTCATCGACAATGTGCGCGAAACGTATCCGGCTCTGGTCGATGACCTTATTCCGAATGTTCTGGCAATCGGGGATATCCAGAAGGTACTGGTGAAGCTGCTGAAGGAGAAAATTTCCGTCCGGGATCTGGTTACTATTCTGGAGACACTGGCTGATTACGGAACCTATTCCAAAGATCATGACATTCTGACGGAGTATGTCAGACAAGCCTTGTCGAGACAAATCACCCAGCAATACACGTCGCAGGAAGAATCGCTTCGTGTCATTACGGTAGGTCCGGGATTAGAGAAGAAGATTGCGGAATCGGTTCAACAGACTGACCAAGGTTCTTACCTCGCGATTGATCCTACATCTTCACAGATGATCTATCACAAATTAGGGGAACAAGTCAGTAAAATGGTCCAGTCAGGCCATCAGCCGGTTATTCTGGCGTCTCCGACGATCCGTATGTATCTCCGCCAGCTGCTAGAGCGTACCATGCAGGACATCCCGGTTCTTTCTTACAGTGAATTAGAGCCGAATGTAGAAATTCAAAGCATGGGGGTTGTTAACCTATGAGGGTGAAACGTTATATTGTCGATTCGATGCCGGATGCTCTTAACAAAATCCGGTCCGATCTCGGCAAGGATGCCGTTATTTTAAATACGAAAGAAGTGCGGACAGGCGGCTTTCTCGGTTTTTTCGGTAAAAAGAGGATCGAGGTGATCGCTGCGGTAGAGGAAGGTCAACCTGCACCTGCCGGAGCCGGGTACTCTGAGAGTAAAGCAGAACCGGCCCGGCCATCCTCCAAAGCGGCGGCAGCCGCTGCCGTAACGGCAGTGGCACGGGCAGCGCAGCAAGCCGAAGAGGATGCGGCTCATGCTTCAGTTGACCCTTCGCCAATACGGAATGGTCAAACCGGTAATGCCGCAGGGCAGACGGTTCCGCAGCCGGAATTAGCGAAACCTCCTGTACCCGCCAGGCCGATACAGCCGAGTCTTATAAAAAATCAGGAACTGCACACCATGGATCAATTTTTGCAGAGGGATAGAAATGATCAGCAGCATGGTGATTTGCCAGCTTATGGCAGCCGGGAAGAAGCTGCTGCTCTACAGCCAGCCATGACCAACACTTCAGGCGCTCAGCGGGATGCCGATCAGCATCTTGATACGCAAGACCGGCTGAAGCCCTCGGGACAGCCGGATCAGAGCCGGCAGGCGCTGGACAAGCAGCGGCCCGCAGCGCCGCGCGAAGTCCCGCCGCCTGCGCATATGCCGCAATCGGCCGCCGCTGCCGCATATGCGCAGGCGAAGCCGATGCCGGCGGCTCCACCCGCGCCTGGCGTACGGCGGCAGCCCGCAGCCGCTCCGGCTGAGCCGCAGCCGGACGAAGCGCCGGCGGAGCGCGGCTTTGCCGATGCGCAGGCCGAGGCGCTGCGCGCCGCTCTGGCCGCCGCCCGCTCCGCGGAGGCAGCGCCTGAAGCGCCCGCTTCCAAGGACGCGGAGCGCGATGACCTGATGCTGGCGGAACTCCAGCATCTCAAGCGCATGATGGCCGATCTGGCCCGGCCATCGGCTGAGCCTCAGCTGCCGCCGGTCTGGAGGCGGCTGGAGGAACATCTTCTGGCGCAGGAAGTGCTGCCGGACCTGGTCCGGCAGTGGACTCAGGGCGCCAGGATTGATCTTTCTGCGGCGGGTATAGAGCCCGGGCCGCAGGAAGCTGCGGAGGCGGTGCGCAAGCGGATGCTCGCGCTATTCCCGCCTCCGCACGGCAAGCCGATCTCGGTGGAGTCGAGGATCGTTCACATCGTCGGTCCGACGGGTGTCGGCAAGACGACAACGATCGCGAAGCTCGCTGCCGATCAGGTGCTCAAGCAGCGCCGCAAGGTCGGACTGATAACTTCGGATACTTATCGGATCGCAGCAATTGAGCAGTTAAGAACTTATGCCAATATTTTGGATATCCCGGTTGAAGTGGTTTTCTCGCCGGCGGATTTAACCAAAGCTCTTCATAAGCTGCAGGACTCCGATGTGATTTTCATGGATACAGCCGGCCGCAATTTCCGTAATGAGATGTATGTTTCGGAGCTCAGTACGCTGCTTCGTCACCAAGGTCCGAGCGAGACTCTTCTTGTACTCAGCCTGACTTCTAAATATAGCGATATGAAAGCCATCACGGCTAATTTTTCAAAATATAAAGTAGATAAAGTTCTATTCACTAAAATGGACGAGACGCATTCTTACGGTGCTATCTTGAATCTGCTGCATGATTTTCCGGTTAAACTCTCTTATGTGACGGACGGTCAGAATGTACCGGACGATATTATGATCATAGATGAGGCTAAAATCGTGGATGCGATTTTGGAGGAATATATTTATGAGTGACCAGGCGCAGAAGTTGCGGAATCTGATCCGTCAGCGAGAAGGGGCGGCAACACCGTTGTCCGAAGCCGCTCCGCAATCAAACGCCAGAATTATTACGGTGACTAGCGGTAAGGGCGGAGTAGGCAAATCCAACTTCACCTTGAACTTTGCCCTTTGTTTACTGGAGAGAGGGTACCGTACCCTCATTATCGATGCGGACATCGGATTTGCCAACATTGATGTTCTGATGGGGATAACGGCACAAACTAATCTGCTGCATCTGATAAAAGGGGAGAAAACGATCTCCGAGCTGGTACAGACAGGACCCGGTGGGATTCAATTTATTGCGGGCGGTTCAGGTATGTTCGATTTACTCCGGCTGACCGATGAAGAGACCGCTTCTTTTACGAATCAGATTGAGGAACTTTGCGGGATGGCTGATTTCATTTTATTTGATACAGGGGCAGGATTGTCAAAGGAAACGCAGCAATTTATTGCGGCGGCCCAAGAGACCATTGTTGTTACTACACCTGAGCCTACCGCGATAACAGATGCGTACGCTTTAATTAAAATGGTTCGAAACGAAGATCCCGATGTTACGTTCCGTCTCGTTGTTAACCGTGCTACCAGTACTAGAGAAGCCAAGGCTACAGCAGATAAAATCCGGATGGTTGCAAGACGTTTTCTCGATATCGAAATCGCTTCAATCGGTCACGTCGAGGACGATCATCTCGTTTCCCGGGCGGTTAAGGAGCAGACTCCTTTTATCATCGCGTATCCGCATTCAGCAGCAGCCAGAAGCATGAAGGTCCTCGTTGACCAATTTTTAGGCCAGCCGTCCAAAGCGGACTTAGGCGGGGGGATGAAGAAGTTCCTGAAGCGCCTAATCGGCCGAACACACTAACATCCTAGAGCAAAGTCTGGAGGGGCTATGGAACCATACCGTATTCTTGTCGTCGACGATTCGGTTTTTATGAGGAAGATCATCACTGATCTAATCGAAGAAAAATCAGAGTTTCAAGTCACTGCAGTAGCTAAAAACGGTATTGAGGCCATCGAGAAAGCGCTGGAACTGAAGCCGCATGCCATAACCATGGACATTGAAATGCCCGTAATGAACGGGTTACAGGCTCTGGAGCGGATTATGGAAGTGCAGCCGACGCCTGTTATTATGCTCAGTTCCCTGACGGAAGCAGGGGCTTTAGAGACCATACGGGCGCTGGAGCTTGGCGCCATTGATTTTATCCGGAAGCCGTCCGGGTCCATCTCGCTTGATTTGTATAAAGTGAAGCTGCTGCTTCATGAGAAACTTCGTATCGCTGTCCAAACCAGGCTTAGAGCGCTGCCTCCTGTCAGAAGCTCAAGGCCGTATGAAATCTCACCTAAACCGGGATCGGCACCCGCCCCTGCAGCAGACAGGTCCTGGCGAACGACGGCTGAGCCGCTTGTTGAGAGACCCCGGCCGAGCCAAGAGGAATCAGGGGGGGATAAAACTGCCCGCGTTATCCGTGATCTGGTGGCCATCGGGACTTCGACTGGCGGTCCGCGGGCTCTGCAGTGTGTCTTAAGTGCACTGCCGGCCAATTTCGCAGCTCCCGTTCTGATTGTCCAGCATATGCCGCCTAATTTCACAAAGTCACTTTCGCTGAGGTTGAACGATCAATGTGCCATTCGGGTAGTGGAAGCGGAAGAAGGACAGATACTTACCAACGGAACCGCTTATGTTGCTCCGGGGGGCTTGCACATGACGGTTGTCCAATCGGATGCCGGGGATTACCGTATTGCTCTTAGTAAAAGCGAACCGCTCTCCGGACACAGGCCGTCCGTGGATAAGATGTTCGCATCGCTCCTCCCGCTCAAGAATCTGTCAAGGCATGCTGTCATTATGACCGGGATGGGGAGTGATGGTGCCCGTACACTTGCGGAGCTGCGCCGGGATGGGGCCACTACAACCATTGCGGAATCGGAGGAAACCTGCGTCGTGTACGGGATGCCGAGAGTGGCTGTTGAGAATGAAGCGGCTATGTTTGTTCTCCCGCAGGGAAGTATTGCCGGCAAATTAATCGAGCGGGTGATGAAAGATAGCGGAGGCCGGTAACGAAAGTAATCACTATTTCACGGAGGTGTGGATTTGTGGATATGAATCAATATTTATCGATGTTCATCGACGAATCAAAAGAACATCTGCAAGCGCTCAATGATAATATGCTCAGCTTGGAAAACAGTCCGGACGATATTGATATCGTTCATAATATTTTCCGCTCGGCTCATACGCTTAAAGGGATGTCTGCCACCATGGGCTTCGAAGACTTGGCATCCCTTACACACGAAATGGAAAATGTACTCGATTTGGTCCGTAATCATAAACTCAAAATGGATTCTTTTATTTTCGACAGTCTGTTCCAGAGTCTGGACGCCCTTGAATCGATGGTAGAGGATATCGTACAGGGTGGAACAGGCAAGGCCGATGTTACTCATATCGTAGTTTCTTTGAAGGCAATTGTAAGCGGCGACTATCTCAAAGCGGCACAACCATCAGCTGCTGCGCAGGGTACAAGTGCTCAAGGCGATAGTGCGATTGCCCTTGACCAGTTTCAGCAGTCTGTTCTGCAGCAGTCTATTGAAGCGGGACTTCAGGTTTTCTATGTTGAAGTAACGGTTCGTGAGGACTGTGTTCTGAAAGCGGTCAGAGCTTATATGGTTTTTGAAATTCTCGAACGCTGCGGTGAAGTCGTAAAAGCTACCCCTTCGGTGCAGGATATCGAACAAGAGAAATTTGACCGCTCCTTCTCTGTGTATTACATAGCAAATGCGGAAAAAGAGGCTCTGGAAAATGAAATTCTGAATGTGTCTGAAATTGAGCATGCTCAGATCATCGTTCTCGACCGCGAATCTCTGGATGAAATGACAGGGAATTC
This sequence comes from Paenibacillus lutrae, assembly GCF_009757775.1. Classification (GTDB taxonomy): domain Bacteria; phylum Bacillota; class Bacilli; order Paenibacillales; family NBRC-103111; genus Paenibacillus_F; species Paenibacillus_F lutrae. The sequence continues at coordinate 70,372 of NZ_RHLK01000003.1, read as the reverse complement.
AGCTGCCAAAGCAGAGATTCAAGCCAGTGAAGCCCAGGCAGCCGCCGCAGCTCTGTATGCCGCACCGGCTGCTCCGACTTCTGTTGAGTCAGCTGCCAAACTGGCGGGCGGATCTGCTCCTTCCAAGCCTGCTGCGTCCCAAGGCGGAGGTCAGGTCGGCGGACGCACCATCCGTGTTGACATTGAACGTCTGGATACTCTGATGAATCTGTTTAGTGAGCTGCTGATTGACCGGGTGCGCCTGGAGCAGCTGGCAAGTGAGATCAAGAACAGTGCCTTGACTGAAACGGTGGAGCATATGTCACGGGTCAGCAGCGATTTGCAGAGCATAGTCCTTAAGCTTCGCATGGTTCCGGTAGATACCGTATTTAACCGTTTCCCGCGAATGATTCGCGACATCGCCAAATCTTTGGACAAGAAAGTGGATTTGATTATTACCGGGGCAGAAACGGAACTGGACCGTACGGTTATCGATGAAATCGGCGATCCCCTCGTTCACTTGCTGCGCAATGCAGTCGACCATGGTGTTGAAACCATCGCTAAACGGATTGAAAAAGGGAAGAGCGAGAACGGCACCGTTCATTTACGCGCTTACCATAGCGGCAATAACGTATTTATTGAAATTGAGGATAACGGCAACGGCATCAATAGAGAGAAAGTATTGGCCGCTGCTGTGAGCAAAGGAATCGTTAAGCCGGAACTGGCGGATAAAATGACGGATTCCGATATCGATCAGCTGCTTTTCGAATCCGGCTTCAGTACGGCAGATAAGATTTCGGACATCTCCGGGCGCGGTGTCGGGCTGGATGTCGTCAAGACCAAAATCCATTCCCTTGGCGGTCATATTCATGTGGAATCCGTACCAGGGAGCGGATCCATTTTCTCCATTAAGCTTCCTCTTACACTCTCTATCATTTCGGCTATGCTGGTCAAACTGGGAAGTGAGAAGTACGCGATTCCATTGTCGTCCATTGTGGAAACATCACTTGTGCAGAACTCTCAAATCCGCTCCGTTCAAGGCAACCGGATGATCGATTACCGTGGAAGCATGATCCCGCTCCTGTCCCTGTCCTCCGTGCTGGATGTGCCCGACTATAGTGATGCAGAGGAAGAAGAGACAGAGGTTGTGATTATCCGTAAGGGAGAGAAAATGGCTGCGCTGATGGTGGAAGAATTTATCGGACAGCAGGAAATCGTTCTTAAGTCCCTCGGAAAATATTTGAAGAATCTATTTGCTATCTCCGGAGCAACTATTCTGGGTGATGGTCAGGTGGCTCTGATTCTGGATACGAATGAACTGATTAAATAACCTATACAGGGAGGCAATTCCAATGGCTGAAGACAAGAAAATTATTGTATTTGCACTGGCCCATGAAGAATACGGCGTAGAAGTAGATAAGGTCAAAACAATTGAGCGGATGCAGCCGATGACACGCGTACCCAAAACACCTGTTTTTGTTAAAGGAGTTATTAATTTGCGCGGTGTGGTGGTGCCGATTATCGATCTTCGTTCACGCTTCGGGCTGCCGGAATCTTCTTATACCGAGAATACGAGAATAATTATCGTAGCCGTCAATGATATAGAAGTAGGACTTGTTGTAGACTCAGCGAACGATGTTATCGACCTCAATGAAGACAGCATTGAGAATCCTCCCGAGGTTGTTGGGGGAATTAAAGCGAAGTATCTGCACGGGATAGCCAAAATCGGCGATGAACGTCTGCTGGTTCTCATGAATCTTAATGAAGTGCTGAATAAAGACGAAATCATGCAACTCGAAAAAATCGAGGCTTGATCGAGTGGATACCATAAAGGGACTAGCAGATTATCAATTAGATGTACTGAAAGAAATCGGTAATATCGGTGCCGGCCATGCGGCTACTGCTCTCTCTACTCTATTGGACAAACCGGTTGATATGCTTGTTCCGAAAGTGGTGGTGCTGCCGTTTGAAGAAATTCCTGACATTGTCGGCGGTGCCGAGGAAGTCGTGCTTGCCATCTTTCTTCGGGTGGTCGGAGAAGCGCCCGGTAACATGTTTTTTATTCTGAATCTTGAATCGGCAAGGAATATGCTGTCCAAGCTGATCGGAATGGATCTATCGGATAACGGGGATTACAGCGAACTGGAGTTATCTGCTCTGAACGAAATCGGCAACATTTTAGCGGGTTCCTATTTATCATCCTTGGCTGATTTCACCCGTTTAACGATGTATCCGACGGTTCCGGCATTAGCCATTGATATGGCAGGCGCTATTCTTAGCTACGGACTCCTGCAGTTCGGTGAGATGGGGGACCAGGCTCTCTTGATCGACACGAAATTTCTGGAAGGTTCCGAGGAAGTTCAGGGACATTTCTTTCTTATTCCGGATCCGGAGTCATTCGGGAAATTATTTGCGGCACTAGGGGTAGAAAGCCTATGATTCAACAAACGATCATTAAAGTCGGTATGGCGGATTTAAATGTAGGCACACAGGAAGGCGTCTTAAAAACGACCGGACTGGGTTCCTGCGTTGGTCTCACACTTTTTGACGGTGTCGCCAAGATCGGAGGGATGGCTCATGTCATGCTTCCGACATCGGACATCGCCCGTGAAGGCTCACTCAACATTGCGAAGTATGCGAATACCGCCATTCCGGAATTGATCGAACGGATGACCCTGCTCGGCGCCTCGATCACACGCATGGAAGCGAAACTGGCAGGAGGGGCGCAAATGTTCGCCTTTGCGGGCAGCAGCGATACGATGAGAATTGGGCCGCGTAATGTAGAATCTTGCAAAGCCATGCTGATCCGGTACCATATTGGAATTAAAGGTGAAGACACAGGCGGGAACTACGGAAGAACGATCGAATTAAACTGCGACAGCGGAGCTCTTACGATCCGGAGTGTCTTGCAGGGAATAAAGGAATTGTAGCCATGGTAGGTAATCTTCGTTGGAATTTTATTGTTGGTGCAGCCTCGTTCATTTTTACTTTTTTTCTGTCCTTCTCTGACAACGTATGGCAGACGACTCTGCTTCGGAGTTTCTATAGTTTCGTTATCCTTTTTATACTTACTTTTATTTTTCGCTTCATTATAAACCTTGTTTCCGCGATGGGGGCAGCACCTGCAGTGGACCCGACTGAACAGCCTGGGGAACCGCTGGATGAGAACAAAGTAGGACAGCATCTGGACCTGTCTACTCCGGATGAGGCCGCTATCCCCACAACCGACTCGACAGCTAGAGAAGAAGACGGATTTGCACCGCTGGCGCCGCCTAAACTCGTTACCCGGAAGCAGCCTGATACGGAGCAGTCAGTTAGAGCCCTGAGACAAATGTCTGAAGAATAGGACGGTGAACTGCCATGATTGAAAAAAAACCGAATCTGGCCCATTTTGAAACTTGGAGGCAGTGGAAACAAGCGGGTTCAAAAGATGCCAAGCAGATTCTGATCGAAACGTACCTGCCCCTAGTTGAATATGTATCAGGGCGGTTGGCCATAGGCCTTCCAAAGAACGTTTCCAAGGAAGACTTGGGCAGCTTTGGGATCATGGGTCTCATCGATGCGGTTGAGAAGTTTGATTACGAACGCGGTCTTCAATTCGAAACGTATGCTTCGTGGAGAATTCGTGGTGCAATCATTGACGGATTAAGACAAGGAGACTGGGTTCCCCGTTCTGTTCGAGAGAAGGCCAAGAAGATTGAAGAGGCGTATCAGAAATTAGAGCAAAAATATTTGCGGAGCGTGTCAGATTCTGAAATTAGCGATTACCTCCAAGTGACGGAAGATGAGTTTCAACACATGCTGCAGGAAATTGCGGTAACTTCCATTACATCCATAGATGAGCCTATCCGGGAAGAAGAGTCAGAGACACGTTTATCTCTTCTGGTAGATGAACGTGCCAAAAATCCGGAATTTACCGTCAATGAATTTTACCTGAAAGAAACCTTGTCACGTGCAATAGAACGTTTAACGGAAAAAGAACGCATCGTGGTTTCCCTGTTTTATTTTGAAGAGCTGTCCCTGAGTGAGATTGCGGAGGTTATGAGTTTATCTCCCTCTAGAATATCTCAGCTGCATTCCAAAGCGATGCTTCGTTTGAGAGGTGCTTTAAGTCGTTATAAAGTTCAACTTTTTGAAAAATAATCGATGTCGGAAAGGTTGTCGATTTTGATGGATCGGATTTTGGAATTAGATCAGGTAATTAACATATCCGTCTCCGATGACAAGTTAACTTCTCTGCTTAAATTTTCGGACGTTCGGGAAGATTTTCATGTAACACCAGATGAACTGCACGGGTTAGCACGCGCGAACAGTATTGTCCACGGTCTCGACAGTGAGGTTATACTTCGTGTCGCGGTTAATCCGGAAGCGTATTTGCTGAGTGAAACGGTTATTGCACGGGGGACGCCTCCTGTTCAGGGCAAGGACGGTTACATCGCCTATCTCTTTGAGACGAATAATAACACAGGCAAGCCGTTGGAAACGGAAGATGGCCGTGTGGATTTTAAAGAAGTATCGACCTTAAACAACGTCAAAAAAGGCCAGCTGATCGGTAAAAAGATTCCTCCAACTGCCGGAACGCCGGGCAGAGCCGTTACAGGCGAAGAGATTCCGACGCGTTCGGGTAAAGAAGCGCGTTTTAAACTCGGCAAAAATGTCGTCACAGATGCCGAAGAAACGGCCATTTATGCTGCGATAGACGGTTTGGTTACTTATACCGACCGGAATAAGGTTAACGTCTTTCCTGTATATGAAGTCAATGGGGATGTGGACTACCGGACAGGTAACATCGATTTCGTCGGTACGGTGGTTATTCGGGGGAATGTAAGCCCGGGCTTCAAAATCAAAGCCTCCGGCGATATCCGAATTATCGGCGGCGTGGAAGCTGCCGAACTCGAGGCTAGCGGCTCTATTGATATTACAGCGGGCATAGTCGGCCGCAATAAAGCATTAATCCGTGCCGGCAAGAATGTGAAAACTTCATTTATACAAGATGCCATTGTGGAAGCGGGGGAAATAATTGCGGTTTCGCAAAGTATTATGCATTCTACAATCCGCGCAGGAAAAGTGATTTCGTGTAACGGTCCTAAGGGGTTAATTGTAGGAGGTACAGTTCAGGCAGGGGAAAAAGTGATAGCACGTACGGTAGGTAATTCGCTGTCCAATACCACCATTATTGAAGTCGGCGTACTGCCCGAACTGCGCAATGAACTGATTCAGCTTCGTTCCCAGCTCATGGAGATCACAGAGAACCGTTCAAAAACGGACAAGGCTCTTATTTTACTGGATCAGTTGGCTGCATCCGGCCAGCTGTCACCTGACAAAGTAGCGCTGCGAATTAAGCTGAATCATACTAAAAAACAGGCGAACGAAGAACATAAAGAATTAAGAGAACGGGTTTACGAGATTGAAAAGTCCCTGGAGGATAGCGACCGTGCCAGAGTCGAAGTGATTTCGACTATTTATGGCGGTGCCAAAATCGTCATTGGCCGCTATACCAAATTCATTAAAGATCCAATGAACCGCGTTGTGTTCCATTTTACGGCGGGGGATATTGGTTTTGGGACTTACACGCCCAGATAACACAGGGCCAGATATAATTCCTGCAGCAGCTAAGGAGGAATCCTCATATGGATATGAAAGCCATCGATCTGCAGTTTGCTATACATAAAAACGATGAAGCTGGAATCCGCCAGCAGATGCTGAACCATAAACCCGAAATGGATCAGGCGCTGCTTGGGGCTGAAGCCGAAAAGAAGGCGGAACGCAGCCGCAGATCAAGCGAGCGGATATCGGATACAGATGAAGTACATGTAAGAAAAGAGGGGCACCCGAATAATGGCAGCGGTCATAACGGCAATAAGTCTGCAAAAGAAAGACAGGTAGAGGAAGCGCAGCCTGTGAAAGCCGTACATCCGTATAAAGGCTCTCATATCGACTATAGTTTGTAAACAGCAGGTATAAATGCTTTGAAGTGGAAAGTGCAGGTGAGTATATATGGCACCGTGGATGATGATTGCACTCTTAGGACTGGTTATTGTTGTATTTGCCGGGCTAATTCCGAGGTCCCGGAGCAAGAACGGCGAAGCCGGCGGATCTAAAGAACTTGTCCGTGAAATGGAAGAAACGATGGATAGTTTTGCGTCTGACTTGGAAGAACAGAACAACGCACTGATTGAGTTATTTAAAAATACAAAACAGGAACATCAGATTGAAGTGGCCAAACTCCATGCAAGACTTGAGGTGCTGGAACAGCAGCGGAGAGAACCGGCTGCACCCGTACCCGCGGCTGATCAACTGGCTGCGTCTCAAGCATCGGCCAGCCGGGGGCAATCCGCCGTCTTTACATCCGCCGGTATTAAGATGCCGGTTGATGCGCGGCATGAGGATCCAAAGCCGCACAGCTTGGACTCGCCGGGAGCTGTTGAACCCATTTGGTCCACGGCTGCTGCTTCAGAAGAAGCCGTAGCAAATGTGGACCCTGTTGCATCTGTTCGCTTGAGATATGCAGAACTTCTCGAGATGTACAGCAAAGGGAGATCGACCGAGCAAATCGCCAAGCAGTTTGGCATGAACAAAGGTGAGGTCATGCTTATTCTGCAGCTTGCCAGACAGGAGGACTCTGCCCGTGAAACTAAATAGAACATTACTCCTAGGCATTGGAATCGGTATGATGACAGGTGCAGGTCTTCTGCAACTAATGGTATCCGCCCAGCAGACGGTTCAGCCTCTGACTACAAGCACGACGGTTTCTGTTGAAGGGATGGATATAGATAAACTTAAGACAGAGGCGGGCAATTATTATCAAGTTTTCGACAAGAACCAGGTGCTCTTTACGAAAGAACAGTTTGACCAGGAGCTGCAGAAACAACTCCAGCTGGAGAAAGACAAGTTGGCAGCGGTACCGCCGGCACCTCAGCCGCCTCAAGTTACGGCGATTTATATTGCACCGGGGATGCAGTCCAGCAATGTCGCGAAGATTGTCAGTATAAGCGGTCTTGTCCAGAATCAAGCGGGCTTTGAACAAGCGATGGCTGCCAAAAAGGCGACAGGGAAGATTAAATCCGGTGTCCACAAATTCGTAGGGACCCCGACACTGGATGAACTCATTCAGAATCTTATTACCAAGCCCGAATAATGCAAAGACTCAGCCGTCCGGCTCGGGTCTTTTTTAAGTTAATGAGGCGGCTTTCAAAAGCAGCATATCGATGTCCGGAGGAACATACGAATTAGCTGAAAATACTGGCGGAACTTGTCTCCAAAGGTTGTTGCATCCTCTATAGGAGTTGTGGTATAGTTATTGACGGTGTTGATAACACACGTCGGTTAATCCGGATAACGGTGCTTGCTAAGCCTTGTGCGAAGCGAGTTTTATGCGGAGATGCGGCCGGCGGAGGAGCACGACCAAAAACCATTTTATTGAGGAGGTGTGTGAGGATGGCAGTAATTTCCATGAAGCAGCTTTTAGAAGCTGGGGTACACTTCGGTCACCAGACCCGTCGTTGGAACCCGAAAATGGACAAATACATCTTCACTGAAAGAAACGGCATTTACATTATCGACCTACAAAAAACGGTCAAAAAGGTTGAGGAAGCTTACAACTTCGTTAAATCGGTCTCAGCTGAGAACGGTACGATCATGTTCGTAGGTACTAAGAAACAAGCTCAAGATTCCGTTAAAGAAGAAGCGGAACGTTGCGGCATGTTCTACATCAACCAACGTTGGCTCGGCGGAACGCTGACTAACTTCCAAACGATCCAAAAGCGTATCAACCGTCTGAAAGAGCTTGAGAAGATGGAAGCGGATGGCACGTTCGAACTTCTTCCTAAGAAAGAAGTTATCATTCTGAACAAAGAAAAAGATCGCCTTGATAAGTTCCTCGGCGGCATCAAAGGCATGAAAGGCCTGCCTAGCGCTTTGTTCATCATTGATCCTCGTAAAGAACGTATCGCTGTTGCTGAAGCTCGCAAACTTGGTATTCCAATCGTAGGTATCGTAGATACTAACTGTGATCCGGATGAAATCGATTATGTGATTCCGGGTAACGACGACGCGATTCGCGCAGTGAAACTGCTCACCGGTAAAATGGCTGATGCTGTGATCGAAGCGAACCAAGGCGAACAAACAACCGCTTAATCGACATAAAAAACGAACGTAACAGGAAAAGGGTGGTCTGAAGGCGCTTGAGCCTATCACCGCCCTTTTTTTAAAATACTTAGATAATTAGGGAGGCCCCTATAATGGCAGTTACAGCAGCTATGGTAAAAGAATTGCGTGAAAAAACAGGCGCCGGTATGCTAGATTGCAAAAAAGCACTGGATGAAGCAAACGGTGATTTGTCGAAAGCTAGCGAACTTCTTCGTGAGAAAGGCCTTGCAGCAGCAGCAAACAAAGCGGGTCGTATCGCAACTGAAGGCGTGGTTGAATCTTACATTCATGCCGGCGGCCGTATCGGCGTTCTTGTAGAAGTGAACTGCGAGACCGATTTCGTTGCTAAAACGGATAACTTCAAAGATTTCGTAAGAGGTATTGCGATGCAGATCGCTGCAGCTAATCCTTCTTACGTTCGCCGCGAAGAAGTGCCGACTGAAGCACTTGACAAGGAGAAAGAAATTCTTCGTGCTCAAGCTCTGAATGAAGGCAAACCGGCTCATATCGTAGACAAAATGGTAGAAGGCCGTATCAGCAAGTATTATGAAGAAGTTTGTCTGATGGAACAATCTTACATCAAAGATCCGGACAAAACAGTATCCGTTCTGCTCAACGAAATGATCAGCACGATCGGAGAGAATATCTCCATTCGCCGTTTCGCACGTTTTGAGCTTGGAGAAGGTCTTGAGAAGAAAGTGGACAACTTCGTTGAAGAAGTAATGGCACAAGCTAAAGGCAATGCCTAATACCGATTGACAAGAGCGGGAACACGTAGTGTTCCTTCTTTTTTAGACAAGAATAAGTAAACGGTTATAATAAAGATAGAAGTACGTTGATTTGTTAGAACGGAGGGTACCAAGTTGGAGCGACCTTTGTATAAACGAGTAATCTTGAAACTGAGCGGTGAGGCCCTGGCAGGCCAGCAAGGATTCGGGATCGAATCGGACATCATTTCTTCTATTGCCCTGCAGGTAAAAGACGTAGTGGACCTCGGCGTAGAAGTTGCGATCGTCGTAGGCGGGGGCAACATCTGGCGTGGAATCGCCGGAAGTGCCAAGGGCATCGACCGGGCTACGGCCGACTATATGGGCATGCTGGCTACAGTAATGAACTCGCTGGCTATGCAGGACGCGCTTGAGAACATCGGCGTGCCAACCCGTGTGCAAAGCTCCATCTCTATGCAGCAGGTAGCGGAGCCTTATATCCGGAGAAGAGCGATTCGTCATTTGGAGAAGGGCCGTGTCGTTATTTTTGCTGCTGGTACGGGTAACCCTTACTTTTCCACAGATACGACTGCGGCTCTAAGAGCTGCTGAGATTGAAGCGGAAGTTATCTTAATGGCCAAGAATAAAGTGGATGGCGTTTATTCAGCGGATCCTTTCAAGGATGCGACTGCAGAGAAGTATGAAACCCTCACTTACATGGAGGTTCTTAACAAGAATCTCGGCGTGATGGACTCCACTGCTTCCTCACTTTGTATGGATAACAATATCCCGCTTATCGTATTTTCGATTACAGAGAACGGCAATATTAAACGTGTTGTCCTCGGCGAAAAAATCGGTACCATTGTCAAAGGGAGTGTATAATACATGCCGCAATCGATTAAGAAGAATGCAGAAGAGCGGATGGGCAAAGCAATCGACGCGTTGAAACGTGATTTTGCTACTTTGCGCGCCGGACGCGCAACACCTGCTTTGCTCGATAAAATACAAGTTGAATATTACGGTGCGATGACCCCGGTCAATCAGCTGGCGAATATCTCCACACCTGATACGCGTACGCTGATTATTCAACCTTGGGATAAGAGCTCCATGTCGGCAATTGAGAAAGCCATTATGAAATCCGAGCTTGGATTGACTCCTGCTAACGATGGCACGATCATCCGCCTTGTGATTCCTGCGCTGACTGAAGAACGTCGTGCCGAACTGGTTAAACTGACCCGCAAATACGGCGAAGAAGCTAAAGTAGCCATTCGCAACATCCGCCGCGATGCTAACGACGACATCAAGAAAGAGGAGAAGAACGGCATCTCCGAGGATGAATCCCGCCGGCACCAAGATGACATTCAGAAGTTTACAGATAAGTACACGGCTGAGGTCGAGAAAGTTCTTGCTGTAAAAGAAAAAGAAATTATGGAAGTGTAACAACTGTCGTCGCCCCCTGAAATACCGGGGGCTTTTCATCTTTCCAAAGTGGGGGAAAAGAGATGTTCAATCAACTGAAAAAATGGCTTGGTAACGAGTCTGCACAGGACGAGAAGTCTCCCCATTTGGAGTTGGACAACGTTCCGTCTCATATTGCGATTATTATGGACGGAAACGGACGGTGGGCGAATCAGCGGGGACTTCCGCGTGTGGCCGGACATCATTCCGGGATGAAGAATGTGAAGAAAATAACGATCGCAGCGGACAGTATCGGTGTCAAGGTACTGACGCTGTATGCTTTTTCTACGGAGAATTGGAAGCGTCCCAAAGAAGAAGTTGAATTCTTAATGAAACTTCCACAGGAATTTTTCCCGCTTGAAATCCAGGAACTCGTGGAACGGAATGTGAGGATTCGAATGACAGGCTGGAAAGAAGGCCTGCCGGATTACACACTTAAGGCAATCGAGGACGCTATTGAGCGTACGAAGAACAACACCGGATTGGTGCTCAATTTTGCGCTGAACTACGGGGGCCGCAAAGAGGTTCTTGCTGGTGTGCAGGAAGCCATGCAGGATGCTTTACAAGGAAACCTTCGTCCTGAAGAGTTAACGGAAGACAAATTTTCTGCCTATATGCTTACTTCCGAGCTGCCTGATCCCGATCTATTGATCCGGACGAGCGGAGAGCTCAGGCTGAGCAACTTTTTGCTGTGGCAGCTTGCCTACTCCGAATTATGGTTCACGGACGCTTATTGGCCGGAGTTTTCAGAGGAGCATTTTTTCCGGGCCGTTGCCGAATACCAACGAAGGGCAAGACGATACGGAGGCTTATAAGCATCGGTTTGGAGGAATGAAACTTTGAAGCAGCGTATCTTGACAGGCGCTATTGCAGGAGCTGGTTTTTTGGGGCTGCTTGCAGCCGGTGGCAATTGGTTTGCCGCTCTTATTTTACTTATGGCTGTAATTGGCTATGATGAATTTGTACGTATGAATAACTTGAAACAGCACCGGATTACGTGGCTGCTGGGGATGGTTGCACTGGTCCTTCTCACTTTGCCGTGGGAAACGCATCGGTTTACATACGAACTGAATGAAATCGGCCTGATATGGGGTGCAGCATTTGTGCTGTTGTCTGCAACCGTATTTTCTAAGAATAAGATTACTATAGATATGATATCTCTTCTTTTCTTGGGCGTTGTGTACATAGGTGTAGGTTTTCACTATATGATCATGACTCGCTGGATTGAAGATCACGGACTTTTTTGGACGCTGCTTATTTTCGTCTGTATCTGGGCTACGGATTCCGGGGCTTATTTTATCGGTTCCAAATTCGGGAAAAGACTGTTATGGCCGGTAATCAGCCCTAAAAAGTCGGTTGAAGGCGCTCTGGGAGGCGTTCTGGTCGCTATTGTCGTAGCGTTATGCTTCTCCCTTTATCGTCCGGACCTGCTTGAGCCTGCCAGAGCTGTTCTTTTGGGTGTAGTGGTAGCCGTGTCAGGACAGTTAGGGGATTTAATGCAGTCGGCGTATAAGAGGGTGAAAGGTATCAAAGATACGGGTACAATTCTTCCGGGACATGGCGGAATTCTAGACCGTGTGGACAGCTGGCTTATCGTCTTCCCGCTCGTTCACTGGTTGGCCCTTATACCTTATTAAATCAATGTTCCTACTCGATGATCCGATAAATCCATACAGATAGACGGGGTAACGCATGAATAAACGAATAGCAGTACTAGGCTCTACCGGCTCAATCGGTACTCAAACACTTGATGTCATTGCGCACCATCCTGAATTATTTTCGCTTGAGGCAATTGCGGGTGGACATAATGTGGAGTTACTCGCGGAGCAGATCCGGCAGTTTCGCCCGAAGCTGGCTTCGGTTGCAACACGTGACCTTGCTGACAAGCTTAAGACTCTCGTTCCGGCAGGCACGCGTGTCGTATACGGTGAAGAAGGATTGATTGAAGTTGCTTCAGCGAACGACGCCGACTTCGTTGTCACTGCGGTTGTCGGCAATCAAGGACTGCGGCCGACTCTTTCTGCTATTGAGGCAGGCAAGCATATAGGATTGGCCAATAAAGAGCCCTTGGTGAGTGCAGGTCATCTTGTTACTGCGGCTGCGCGGCGGATGGGCACAAGCCTTCTGCCGGTTGACAGCGAGCACTCTGCGATTTTCCAGTGTTTGAATGGAGAGCGGCGCGACGAGGTCAAGAAAATTACAATTACGGCATCGGGTGGTTCCTTCCGGGACCGGACAAGAGAACAGCTCGAAGGAGTTACTGTAGAGCAGGCCCTTAATCATCCGAATTGGTCGATGGGGGCCAAAATTACCATTGATTCCGCCACCATGGTTAACAAAGGACTCGAAGTCATAGAAGCCCACTGGCTGTTCGACATGCCCTACGATCAGATAAATGTACTGCTGCATCCCGAGAGCATAATCCACTCTTATGTGGAATTCAAAGACAGCAGTATTATTGCGCAGCTGGGGAATCCGGACATGCGCGTTCCGATCCAGTATGCTTTATCTTACCCGAACCGGTTGTCATCGCCCGCCAAACCGCTCGATCTCGCTGAAATTGCCTCTTTACACTTCAGGCCTATGGATTATGTCCGCTTTCCTTGTCTGCGGATGGCCTTTGAGTGCGGCCGTCTGGGAGGAACCGCGCCAACGGTGTTTAATGCAGCCAATGAAGTTGCAGTGGCACGTTTTCTGCGGGGCGAAATTACGTTTCTGCAGATCGAATCGGTTATTGAGGAATGCCTGAACCGTCATTCCGCACAGCCGAATCCGCAAATCGGAGACATTCTGGAAGCGGACAGGCGGGCAAGAGAAGCGGCTGCGGCGATAAGCTGATCTATAGCAACCGTGAAACCGACCGGCCCGGAAAAGTTTCCGGTCGGCCGGTTTTTTTAGTCTAGCGGCTCCATGCATCTGCGTATACTGTCATAGGCGATCAGCTTGTATTAGCCTGCTCAATAATGGTACATTAAAAGCATACGCAAGCAGAAACGAATCAGCTTTCATGAGAAAGCATTTTGAGGAGGCAGATACGGTTGGGAAGTATTGAGACGGGACTGAAAATTGTCCTCATGTTCTTCGTCCTCGTCACGATTCACGAGTGGGGGCATTTTTACTTTGCGAAACGGGCCGGAATTTTGGTGCGTGAATTCGCTATCGGGTTCGGACCAAAATTGTTTTCATATAAAAAAGGTGAAACCCGCTTTACACTGAGATTGCTGCCTTTTGGCGGCTATGTAAGAATGGCCGGAGAAGATCCCGAGATTGTACAAATTCAGCAAGGCCAGACGATCGCAGTCAAACTGACTCCCGATAACCGCGTATCCAAAATTTATTTGGATCAGCTTGAACAGCGCGGAGGCGTTGTACAGGGAGCAGTAGAAAGTATTGATCTGGAGAAAGAGCTTTATGTAAGGCTGGAAGTCGGAGACGAGAAGGTGCGTTATCCGATTCAGCCCGCAGCCATCATGGTTGCAAGAGGCGCTGAGACACAAATCGCCCCTTATGACCGCCAGTTCGGCAGTAAGACCGTCGGTCAAAGATTCCTGGCCATCCTCATGGGACCTGTCATGAACTTCCTGCTTGCAGCGGTTCTGTTCTTAGGTCTGGTCATTATGCAAGGGATTCCTACGAACGTTAAAGTGGATAAGCTCGAGCCGGGACGTCCTTCGGAGCAGGCTGGACTAGTTGCAGGCGATGTGATCAAGTCCGTGAACCAGCAGGCAATCGGGGATGACCGTGAGAAGTTCATGAAGCTCGTAGGTGCATCCGCCAATCAGAAGATGAACTGGATCATCGAACGTGGCGGTCAAGACAAGGAAATTACGATTACTCCCGATCAGACGGGTAAAGTCGGTGTCTATATCACGGGAGATACCCGTAATGCAACTTTCAGTGAGACCATTACCGGTACGTATGATATTATATCGACTTCCACGATAGGGATTCTGGACGGCTTCAAGAAGCTGGTTCTCGGCCAATTCAAAATGGATGATCTTGGAGGACCAGTCCGTATCGTTCAAGTAACGGGTGAATTTGCCAGCCACGGTCTTGAATCATACATTTATTGGGTTGCCTTGCTTAGCTTGTATCTGGGTCTGTTTAACCTGCTGCCGTTCCCGGCTCTGGACGGAAGCCGCCTTGTTTTTCTGGCAATCGAGGGAGTTCGAGGGAAACCGGTTGACCCGAGCAGGGAGAGCATGGTACATTTTATCGGATTTGCAATGCTGATGCTTCTGATGGTTGCCGTAACCTATAACGATATTTTACGTTTAATAAAAGGCTGATCTGTATTATCATAGTAAGTTGTAACCATCTTGTTGAAACGATGCCTGTCCAGCGGCGGTATTGGCTCCGCATTTCACGCGATACTGCCTGGACTTCGTAGGAGGATCCGTATGTCAAAAGAGAAACAGTTTGTGCGCGAAATTACACCGCAGGGTGAGGATTTCTCGCAATGGTATATTGATGTCATTAAAAAAGCCGATCTAATGAGTTATTCCCCCGTTCGCGGATGTATCGTGTTCAAGCCGGACGGCTATGAAATGTGGGAGAACATTCAACGTGAGCTTGACGCCCGATTCAAAGAAACCGGCCATCGTAATGCTTATTTCCCTCTTTTTATTCCAGAGAGCTTTTTCCAGAAAGAAAAAGAGCACGTTGAGGGCTTCAATCCTGAGCTGCCGTGGGTAACCGAAGCGGGCGGCGAGAAGCTCGAAGAGCGTCTGGCTATCCGTCCGACTTCCGAAACGATGATCGGTCACATGTATGCGGAATGGATTAACTCTTACCGTGACCTCCCGCTCCTTATTAACCAGTGGGCGAACGTAGTCCGCTGGGAGAAGCGTACGCTTCCGTTCCTTCGTACAAGCGAGTTCTTGTGGCAGGAAGGACACACAGCGCATGAGGATGAGGAAGATGCTCGCCGTGAAACGATGCAAATGCTGGATATTTACCGTGATTTCGCGGAGAACTTCCTGGCCATGCCGGTTATTATGGGACAGAAGACGCCTTCAGAGAAATTCGCCGGGGCTGTAGACACATTCTCCATCGAAGCGATGATGAAAGACGGCAAAGCGGTCCAAGCCGGTACTTCCCATTACCTGGGTACGAATTTCGCGGTTGCTTTTGACATCAAATTCCTGAATCGTGAGAACCAGCACCAGTTTGTACACACGACTTCATGGGGAGTAAGCACCCGTCTAATCGGCGCTACCATTATGGTGCACGGTGATGATCGCGGTCTGGCACTGCCGCCTAAAGTAGCTCCTACGCAAGTGATTATGATCCCGATCGGACCGCCGAAGACTCGCGAACAAGTAGTGGCAAGAACAGATGAATTGTTCGCTGAGCTTAAAGGAGCGGGTGTCCGGGTTCGCGTTGACGATCGTCCGGATCAGAGCCCCGGCTGGAAATTCAACGAATACGAAATGCGCGGCGTACCTATTCGTGTAGAACTGGGACCTCGTGACATGGAGAAAGGACAAGTTGTACTTGTTTCCCGTATATCGGGTGAGAAGAAAGTTGTCCTTCAGGAAAACTTCGTTGAAGAAGTTAAGCAGCTGCTGGAGCAAATCCATCAAGATATGTTCAATCGTGCGAAGCAGCACCTGGATGATCATATGTTCGCTGTAGATACGCTGGATGAATTTAAGCAAGAGCTAGAAGTAAAGCGCGGGTTCGCGCTTGCCGGCTGGTGCGGTTCGGCTGCTTGTGAAGCCCAGGTTAAGGAAGAAGCGGGTGCAACCAGCCGCAACATTCCGTTTGCTCCTGAGCAGACGAAGCCAACATGCCTGGTTTGCGGAGAAGCAGCCAAGCACACCGTAGTCTTCGGTAAATCATACTAATTTTATTGTGTTTGATTACGTTTTTTAGATCTTGAATGAAGGGCAAACGAGATACTCTCTTTTGCCCTTTTCTTTTTCCGGGCTTGTGCTTAGCAGCTTTCACTCGGAAAGCTTGGAGGAGGATATTATGAGTCATACACCAGACCAGAGACAGCGGTTTGAGCTTTTAATGAAGCAGGCTGATATTTCTGTCGATATGGCTTCGACATATTTTGCCGACGGCTATATCGATAAGGTCGAAATCAGTCGTAAAAACCGCGAGTGGAAGTTTCACTTAGTGAAACAAGATTTTGTGCCTCAGGATGTTTATCGCTCTTTTTGTCGTCATATACAGGAAAAATTTGCTCACATAGCCAAAACCCGCTTCGTGCTGCACATGGAGCAAGCGGATCCGGCAAAATTGGTAGAGGAGTACTGGAGTCTCTTTCTTGAATGGGTTCAGCGTGAAGCGGTAACGGTAAACGGATGGCTCAGCAAAGCCCAGATTGAAGTCAGCGGCAATCAGTTGACCCTTATCCTTCTTGATCAAATCGGTTTTGAGCTGGCCAAAAAGAAAAACATGGACGCATGGGTAAAGTCTTTCTTCATGGATTATTTTAAAACGGAGTTTACGGTTAAGTATGCCGTGAGTGAGAAGAACGGGGAAGAATTCGAACGTTTCGCTAAAAAGATCGTAGAAGAAGAAAAGCAGGTTACCCAAGAAATCATGCAGTCCATCGAGCAGGAGATGACTTCCGCGATACCGGATGCCGATGTGCGCTTAATGGTCGGTTATGACATTAAGGACGTGCCGGTCCCGATTCAGAACGTTGTAGAAGAAGAGAAGAAAGTGACGATTCAAGGGACCGTATTCGGTCTGGAAGTTAAAGAACTCCGGAACGGCAGCACACTCTATTCCTTTAATGTAACGGACTACACCGACTCGATCATGCTGAAATGTTTTGGCAAAACGAAAGAGGATGTCCGTATCTTGAATTTGCTGTCCAACGGAACGTGGATTAGGGCAAGAGGCCGGGTTGAGTATGACCGTTTTATGATGGTGCCCGAGCTGGTAATGATTCCTTCTGACATCAATGAAGTGCTGGCGCCCAAAGGACGCATGGATGATGCGGAAGAGAAGCGGGTTGAATTTCATTTACACACTTCCATGAGCACGATGGACGGGATCACTCCCATCGATCAATATATTAAAACAGCAGCCAAATGGGGACATAAAGCTATCGCGGTAACCGATCACAGCGGGGTGCAGTGTTTTCCAGATGCGAATAAAGCAGGCAAGAAACACGGAGTGAAGGTGATTTACGGAGTAGAGGCCAACGTGGTGAACGATTCCGTTCCCATCGTCTTGAATCCGATAGATGCCGATTTAAAAACGGCGACTTATGTAGTTTTTGATATTGAGACGACGGGTCTTTCTGTCATGAATAACAAAATCATTGAAATCGCAGGCGTTAAAATGCAGGAAGGTAAGGAAATCGGGCGTTTCGCCACTTTCATTAACCCGCACGAGAAGATTCCTTATCACATCCAGCAGTTGACGAATATTTCGGATGATATGGTTGTAAATGCACCCGAGCTTGAAGATGAGCTTCCTAAATTCATTGAATTTATTGAGGATGCCGTTCTCGTTGCGCACAATGCCAGGTTTGATATCGGGTTCATTCAAGCGAATCTGAAAAAACTCGGCCATCCGGAACTGACCAACGCCGTTGTGGACACTTTGGAGATGGCGCGTCTTCTTTTTCCTTCCATGAAGAATCACCGGTTGAATACTTTATCCGATAAATTCAAAGTTTCTCTGGAGAATCATCACCGCGCGATTGATGACTCCATTGCACTCGGCCACGTCCTTTATCATTTGATTAATGAAGGTTATGAGCGTCAAATCACTAATGTAATGCGGCTGAACGATCACGTCGGCAAGGATCTCTCCAATCAAAGGCCGTTTCACTGCTGTATTTACGCCACGAATGCGGTTGGCAAGAAGAATTTATTCAAGCTGATCTCGCTTTCCCATACGGAATATTTCAACAAAGTCGCCCGTATTCCCAAAAGCAAGCTCGTTGAGCTCCGTGAGGGACTTCTGATAGCATCGGGTTGCGAGAAAGGTGAGTTTTTCGAAACGGTTCTGAATAAGTCAGAAGAAGAAGCGGAAACGGTAGCTGAATTCTATGACGTTCTCGAAATCCAGCCGGTCAGCTACAACATGCATCTGGTGGACAAGGGCCTTGTGGGCAGCAGGGCGGACCTGGAAGATGCGGTTAAGCGTGTAGTTGCCATAGGAATGAAGCAGGGCAAGCCTGTTATTGCTACAGGCAATGTTCACTACCTGGAGCCCCGTGAGAAAATGTCGCGTGACATTACGATTAACGGGATTACAGGCTTTAGTCCGCTTAAGGATATGAAAAAGCCGGATGCCCACTTCCGCACAACCCGTGAAATGTTGGAGGAATTCAAATTTCTGGGGGAGAGCAAAGCCAAGGAAGTTGTAGTAACGAATACCAATGAATTGGCAGAACGGTTTGAGGAGATCGAATTATTTCCGAGCAAACTCTTTACGCCGATCATTGAAGGAGCGGACGAGGAGATTAGGAATACCTGCTATGCAACGGCCCGCAGCATTTATGGAGAAGAACTGCCGGAAGTTGTAGTAGCCCGCTTGGAGAAGGAACTCGTTCCGATCATCAAATACGGCTTCTCCGCCAACTACCTGATTTCAGAAAGACTTGTCAAAAAATCTAATGAAGACGGGTATCTTGTCGGCTCGCGGGGATCGGTAGGTTCTTCTGTCGTCGCGACTTTCCTCGGTATTTCGGAAGTAAATCCGCTGCCGCCGCATTATATTTGCGGAAGCTGCAAGCATAGTGAATGGATCATGGACGGTAGTATACCGAGCGGCTTCGATTTGCCGGATAAAGTCTGTCCGGCCTGCGGCCACAAGCTCAAAGGGGAAGGCCAGGACATTCCGTTTGAAACGTTCCTAGGCTTCAAGGGGGACAAAGTTCCGGATATTGACTTGAACTTTTCAGGCGAATATCAGCCTGTAGCCCATAACTATACCAAAGAATTGTTCGGTGAGAAAAGTGTATTCCGAGCGGGAACGATCGGTACGATTGCCGAGAAAACAGCTTTTGGCTACGTAAAGAAGTATGAAGAAAGCCAAGGCCAGAAATGGCGGAATGCGGAGATCGTCAGACTGGCATCCGGCTGCACAGGTGTGAAGCGGAGTACGGGCCAGCATCCGGGCGGGATTGTTGTCGTTCCGGATTATATGGAAGTGGATGATATTACGCCCGTCCAGTTTCCGGCGGATGACAAAACCTCGGAATGGAAAACGACGCACTTTGACTATCATGCTTTTGACGCCAACTTGCTTAAGCTCGATATCCTTGGACACGACGATCCGACCATGATGCGGATGCTTCAGGATTTGACGGGTGTTGATCCGACGACCATTCCGATGAATGACACGAAGGTAATGAGCATCTTCCATTCCACGGACGCCATTGAGGTCACTCCGGACAAGATCCGCACCCCTGTCGCGACCTACGGAGTTCCCGAGATGGGAACGAAATTCGTTCGTCAAATGCTTCATGAAACCAACCCGACCAGCTTTGCGGATTTACTTCAGATTTCGGGACTTTCTCACGGTACGGGAGTCTGGCTGGGGAATGCTCAGGAACTCATCCGCAAAGGAATCTGCAACATTAAGACGGTTATCGGCTGCCGGGATGATATTATGCTGTTTCTCATCTATAAAGCGGGTATGGATGCCGGTCTTGCCTTTAAAATTACGGAGAGTGTACGTAAAGGTAAAGGGCTGACTGACGAGTGGAAGCAGGATATGAAGAAGCATAATGTTCCGGACTGGTACATTGAATCCTGTGAGCGGATCGAGTATATGTTCCCGAAAGCCCATGCCGCAGCGTATGTTATTTCAGCTGTAAGAACGGCGTATTTCAAAGTCTATTATCCAATCGCGTACTATGCGACTTATTTTACGGTCCGGGCAGAAGACTTTGACCTCGAACTTCTTTGTCAGGGCTATGATGCGATCATGAAAAAACTGATTGAGATCGAGGACAAAGGCTTCCAGGCACTTCCGAAAGAGAAAGCGATGGTCTCGATTTTGGAGATGGCTCTGGAGATGACGGCGAGAGGTTTCAGCTTCAAGCCGATCGACTTGTATCGGTCAGAGGCGACGAAATTTATTATTGATGGAGATTCTCTCATTCCTCCATTCTCAGCCGTTCCGGGTATTGGTGAAAATGCTGCGCGTAATATCGCCGCTTCCAAGGAAAACGGCGACTTCCTTTCGATAGAAGATTTCCAGACGAAATCCAAAGCTTCCAAGACCGTCGTTGAACTGCTCGGCAGTATGGGTTGTTTCCGTGGACTGCCCGAATCTAACCAGCTATCGCTGTTTTAATCGGTCATGAAGCCTTTTGCGGCAGTGTCCTATCATTTTCTTGCTATTGTCAAGGTTTACATGGTTATGGTATAATTTTTCTTGGCAATAATGAGGATATCGACTGTGAACCGGAGAGTGGGGCGACCCACTCTTTACATTTTGCTTAGACTTTTTGGCAGGTTTACCGGGAAGGTCATACAGGAGGGTAGAGAGAAAATGAATTCACCAATTAAAACCGTCATAGAAGATATGCTCCAGGATTACTTAAACGAACAAGGCTTTGAGCTGGTTGACATCGAATATGTTAAAGAGGGAAGCAACTGGTTTCTTCGTGTATTCGTAGACAAAGAAGGCGGCATTGACATAGATGATTGCGGCCGTGTCAGCGAATATCTCAGCTCAAAACTTGATGACAACGATCCGATATCGACGGCTTATTTCCTGGAAGTCTCTTCACCGGGAGCCGAGAGGCCGCTTAAAAAACCGGAAGATATTAAGAAGGCTGTTGGCAAACATGTGTTTATCACTACATACGAGCCAATTGACAATAGCAAGGAATTCGAAGGCGAGCTTCTGTCGTTCGACGATGAAGAACTAGTCGTGCAGACCGGCAAAACACGAAGCGCGATCCCATACGGCAAAGTGGCCAGCGCGAGGCTTGCCATCGTATTCTGATGCGATTTATCGCGTCTGCGAAGCATTGAAAGGGGGAATTGGGTTCAAATGAACATGGATTTTATCGAAGCGTTGGCTGAGATCGAAAGAGAGAAAGGGATTTCAAAGGAACTTCTCATTGATGCGATTGAAGCCGCGATGATTTCCAGCTATAAACGAAATTTTAATACGGCGCAGAACGTCCGCGTTGATATTAACAGACAAACAGGCGTCATCCGCGTCTATGCTCGTAAAACCGTCGTGGAGGATGTACTTGATGCGAGGCTTGAAATTTCGCTTCATGCTGCACGTGAAATAAATCAGAACTATGTGCTTGATGATATCGTAGAGATTGAAGTGACACCGCGCGATTTTGGACGTATTGCCGCGCAAACCGCTAAACAAGTGGTTACACAACGCATACGTGAAGCGGAACGGGGACTTATTTACAATGCTTTTATTGAAAAAGAAGAAGATATTGTAACAGGGATCGTCCAGCGTCAAGATCAGCGTCACTATTATATCGATCTTGGTAAAGTGGAAGCGGTTCTTCCGCTCACTGAAGTTATGCCGAACGAGAAGTTCAAACAAGGGGAACGGGTTAAGGCGTATATCACGAAAGTGGAAAATACGACCAAAGGCCCTCAAATCATTCTTTCGCGTACTCACCCTGGTTTATTGAAGCGGCTATTCGAACTCGAGGTTCCTGAAATCTATGAGGGTGTCGTTGAAATTAAATCCGTCGCACGCGAAGCGGGCTTCCGTTCCAAGATTGCCGTTCATTCGCGCAATGACGAAGTGGATCCGGTGGGTTCCTGTGTAGGCCCTAAAGGCTTGCGCGTACAGACGATCGTCGGCGAATTGCGCGGAGAGAAAATCGATATCGTACGTTGGATGGAAAGCGTGGAAGAGTATGTTGCTAACGCGCTAAGCCCTTCTAAAGTCTTGGAAGTCAACGTGTTCGAGAACGAGAAAATGGCCCGCGTGATCGTTCCTGACTATCAGCTTTCCCTCGCTATCGGGATTAAAGGCCAGAATGCACGTCTGGCAGCCAAACTGACAGGCTGGAAAATCGATATTAAAAGCGAGGCTCAGGCGGAGCAGGAATACGGCCGTCCGAGAACGCAAGTCGAGGAAATGCATCAAGATTCCGTCAGCATTGACTGACGCCGGCGGGGCGAGGTGAAGATGACGTGAAAACGCGGAAAATCCCTATGCGCAAATGCGTAGCCTGCCAGGAAATGATGCCCAAGAAAGAATTGATTCGTGTTGTCCGTACGCCGGAAGGCGAAACACAGATCGATTTGAAAGGCAAAAAATCCGGCAGAGGTGCTTATTTGTGCGGTAAAGTGGCTTGCTTTAAACTTGCCAAGAAATCCAAGGCGCTGGACCGCGCGCTTAAACAGCCCGTAGGCGCCCCCATTTACGACCAGCTTGAGCAGGATTTTATCCAAGTGGAAGAAGAATTTCATGCAGGTAAAGATGGGATGGACGATGACGAATTCTAAATATTTTTCGAATTTAGGGCTGGCGATGAGAGCCGGCAAACTTGTTACCGGAGAAGAAACCGTTCTTAAAGCGATTCGATCGGGTAACGCCAAATTGGTTATCATAGCGGAAGACGCGGCTGATAATACGAACAAGAAGTTTCAGGACAAATGCCGTTCATACGACGTCCCTTTGCTGGTGCTAGGCAACCGCGAGGAACTTGGAGCCAGCATTGGTAAGGAAGCGCGAGTCACGATTGCCGTCGTTGACGCCGGCTTCGCAAAGATGCTGCAAAAGTATCGGGTTTAACGACCCGCGGAGGTGAATGGGTTTGACAAATAAACAAGATCCTAAGGATAAACTTCGGGTTTATGAATATGCCAAATCTTTGAATATGAGCAGCAAGGAAATTATAACGATCCTGAAGCGTTTGAATATCCCCGTAAACAACCACATGAGCGTCATGGAGAACAATGCTGTCAGCAGCGTTGAGAAATTCTTTCATGACATTAAAGCAAATGCGGCTGCCAAACGGGCAGGATCAGATGGAGGTAACGTGAGTTCTACCAATTCAAACCAACCCAAACAAGATAAGACCAACCAGCCAGCACCCAAAGCAGAGGTGAGTGCTAAGCAGCCTGCAGCACAAGCTGGGCAGGAGCAGCCGAAAAGAGAGGACACTCGTCCTCAAGGCTCTCCAGATAACCGTGCACCTCGTACGGACAACAGACCGAGCGGTCAAAGCGGAGCGCCACGCAGCCAGGGTACCGGCCAGCGTCCTCAAGGCAGCGGACAACGCCCGCAAGGCAGCGGCCCGCGTCCGCAAGGACAAGGCAGTGGACAGCGTCCACAGGGCCAAGGCAGCGGCGGACAACGCCCTCAAGGCCAGAGCAGCGGACAGCGTCCGCAAGGTCAAGGCGGCGCTCCGCGCAGTCAGGGCCAAGGCGGCGGACAACGCCCTCAAGGCGGCGGTCAGGGCGGCTTTAACCGCGGTCCTCAAAGCGGCGGCGGCCAACGTCCGCAAGGCAGCGGCCAAGGCGGTCAAAACCGCGGGGGCGCTAGCACTGCCGGCAGACCTGCTGGCACAAGCGCAGGCCAAGGACAACGCAGAACCGATGGACGCCCGGCGTTTGATTCGGCACGCAGCGGCCAGCGTCCTGGCGAGAACAAGCCAGGCACCCGTGATGACCGCAGCAAGAACTCAAGCCGTTATGATGACGGCCGCGGCGGTCGCGGCGGACGCAGCGGCGGCAATAACCGCGGCGGACGTAATAACGGACGCGGACGCGGTCAGGATCTCGTTAAGAAAGAGAAGATCGACAACACACCTAAGAAGATTATTGTTCGTGGCAATATGACAGTAGGCGAGCTCGCTAAATTGCTTCATAAAGACGTGTCGGAAGTAATCAAGAAGCTTCTCTTCCTGGGAGTTATGGCAACCATCAACCAGGAGCTTGATCTGGATACGATTCAGCTGGTAGCGACAGAATATGGTGTCGAAGTGGATCTGAAGATTCGCGTCGAAGACGACCGTTTTGAGCTCGAAGAAGAAAAGGACGACGAAGCCGATCTCAAAGAACGCCCGCCGGTCGTTACCATTATGGGTCACGTCGATCACGGGAAAACGACCCTGCTCGATGCTATCCGTCATACAAGCGTTACCGAAGGCGAAGCAGGGGGTATCACGCAGCATATCGGTGCCTACCAGGTTGAAGCCAGCGGTAAGAAAGTAACGTTCCTGGATACTCCGGGTCACGAAGCTTTCACAACGATGCGTGCACGCGGAGCCCAAGTTACAGACATTACCATCATTGTGGTTGCTGCTGACGACGGCGTTATGCCGCAAACAGTAGAAGCGATCTCTCATGCCAAAGCGGCAGGGGTTCCGATTATCGTAGCTGTGAACAAAATCGACAAACCGGAAGCGAATGTCGAGAAAATTAAGCAAGCACTTACCGAGTATGAGCTGGTACCGGAAGAGTGGGGCGGCGATACGATTTTCTGCGAAGTATCCGCCAAACAGCGTATCGGCCTTGAGAACCTGCTTGAAATGATCCTTCTCGTAGCGGAAGTGCAGGAATATAAAGCGAATCCGGACAAACGTGCAAGAGGTACGGTAATTGAAGCGGAGCTTGACAAAGGCCGCGGCCCGGTTGCGCGCATTCTCGTCCAGCACGGGACGCTCAAAGTCGGCGACAGCTTTGTTGCTGGTGTATGCTTCGGCCGGATCCGTGCCATGGTAAGCGACAAAGGCAAGCGTCTTAAAGAAGCGGGTCCTTCCACTCCGGTTGAGATTACCGGTTTAACCGAGGTGCCGCAAGCGGGCGATCCGTTCCTCGTCTTCGAAGATGAGCGCAAAGCTCGCGATATCGCGGAGAAGCGTGCGATTACACTTCGCCAGTCCGAAATTACGGCTAATTCCCGCGTAACTCTGGACGATCTGTACAAGCATATCAAAGAAGGCGAGATCAAAGATCTCAATGTCATTATCAAAGCAGACGTACAGGGATCTCTGGAAGCTCTTAGAGGCTCTTTGGAGAAGATCGAAGTTGAAGGCGCGCGTGTGAAAATGATTCATACAGGCGTAGGCGCGATCACGGAGTCGGACATCATTCTGGCATCCGCTTCTAATGCGATTATTATCGGTTTCAACGTTCGTCCGGAACCGGCCGCTCAAGTTACGGCTGACCAGGAGAAAGTAGATATTCGTCTGCACCGGATTATTTATAACGTCATTGAAGAGATCGAGCAGGCTATGAAAGGTATACTTGATCCGATCTTTAAAGAAAATATTATCGGACATGCGGAAGTGCGTAACACGTTTAAGATTACAGGCGTTGGTACCATTGCAGGTTGTATGGTTACTTCGGGTAAAATTTCTCGTAACGCAGAAGTACGCTTGATCCGCAACAGCATTGTTATCCTTGAAGGCAAGGTTGATGCTCTGAAACGGTTTAAGGACGATGTCAAAGAAGTAGCACAAGGCTACGAATGCGGTATTTCCCTTGAGAAGTTTAATGACATCAAAGAAGGGGACATTATTGAAGCCTTCGTCATGGAAACAGTAGAGAGGTGATCAGCTATGGCTAGAGTCCGCGTAGGACGAGTGGGCGAGCAAGTCAAAAAAGAGATCAGCCAAATTTTGCAGAGTGAAATTAAAGATCCGCGCATCGGTTTTCTAACTGTTACAGGTGTAGATGTTACGAACGATTTGTCGCAGGCAAAGGTTTATCTGAGCGTACTGGGTACCGACGAACAAAAGGAAGGTACCCTGAAGGCGCTAGGAAGTGCCAGCGGCTATATTCGCTCCGAACTGGGCAAAAGAATCCGGCTTCGTAAGGTACCGGAATTGATTTTCAAGTTCGACACATCCATTGACTACGGCAGCCGCATTGAGAATCTTCTCCATCAGCTTAATGATGGGAAGTCCGCTGAATGACGGCGGCTGCACCTGAATGCAACGGCAGTTATAATGAGCAGTTGGAGGCAGCCAAGCAATTCATCGAACAATATGATGACTTTCTGGTTGTTTCCCATGTTCAGCCCGATGGGGATGCAATTAGCTCTACGCTCGCAATCGGTTGGCTGCTTCACCGTCTTGGCAAGCGTTATACGCTTGCCAATGAAGGTGATATCCCGGCTAAATTTAATCAGCTTTGGGGGTTTGAAGATATTCAAACATTGTCCCAATTGCCTGAAAATAGACATTTTTCACATGTGATTAGTGTAGATTGTGCGGATTTCTCGCGAATCGGACAAGTTAGCCAGCGGTTCGCCGAATCGTTCGAACTTCTGAATATAGACCATCACGCAACCAATGACAGATATGGAAGCTGCGCGGTCATCCAGGCTCAAGCGGCGGCAACGGTTGAAATCATCTATGATTTAGCCAAACTTTTTCCATTTGAGGCTGATCTTGATTTCGGCACCTGTATATATACGGGACTGCTCACGGATACGGGGGGTTTCAGATATTCGAGCACAACTCCAAAAGTAATGAAAACAGCGGCAGATTTACTTGAGCTGGGCGTCAAAGGCTCTTTGTTGGCCGAGGCCTATTTGGAAAGAATGACATTTGAGCAGATTCGTATTCTTCAACGGGGTTTGTCCACATTAAACTTCCATAAACAAGGTAAAATCAGCTCGATTTCCGTAAATACAGAAGATGTAGCTGAAATAGGCGCATCGAATGAAGATATGGATGGTCTGGTGAATTATGCCCGTAATGTGGAAGGGGTAGAAGTGGGTTTGTTGTTCAAACAGAGAGATTCTTCTACCGTTAAAGTCAGTTTCCGCTCGGCTGGTAATGTGGATGTAGCTAGAATTGCACAAACCTTTGGAGGCGGAGGTCATGTCCGCGCCGCAGGCTGTACAATTAAAGGTACGTTGGAGGAAGCGATCCGGCTGGTTGTCGAGGAAGTAGGGAACAAACTATCATGACGTTAGAAGGAATACTTCCAATACTCAAGCCTAAGGGAATGACTTCTCATGATGTAGTAGCCAAAGCACGCCGTCACCTTGGTATCAAACGGATCGGACACACCGGCACGCTTGATCCTGAAGTGACCGGCGTGTTGCCGCTTTGTATCGGCCGGGCGACTCGTATGGTTGAGTACATTCAGGACTTGCCCAAAGAATATGTGGCAACCATGGTATTCGGACTTGCAACGGATACGGAAGACATGAGCGGTACTGTTCTCGAAGAACGGGATCATGTTGCTCTGGAAAAGGATCGTGTTCTGCAAGTGATCGATTCTTTTAGAGGCGAGATTTCTCAAGTCCCTCCTATGTATTCAGCCGTTAAGGTGGACGGCAAAAGACTGTATGAACTGGCACGCGCAGGTGTTGAAGTGGAGCGCAAGGCGCGGGAAGTCACGATCTATGAAATCGAGATCATGGAACTTGATCTTGAGAAGCGTCATCCCGAGATTCGTTTTCGCGTACTCTGCTCCAAAGGAACCTACATCCGCACCCTTTGTGTAGATATAGGGAAGGCACTCGGTGTACCGGCCGTTATGAAGGAACTGATTCGTTCTTCTTCAGGCAAGATCGGACTGCAAGCATGCGTCAAGCTGGAAGATCTTCCGCGGCTTCGCGAAGAAAATCAGCTGGATCGCCACATCATCGCGGCAGATCAAGCGGTAGATCATCTGCCAGCTGTTACATTGAACGAACAGTTTGCCGTCTTCGCACTGCAGGGACGTAAGGTCCGCATCTTCGAAGCGCCGCTGGTATCGCGCGGAGATCAAGGTCTTGATACACCTGCTGAGGATGGCGGTCTTTACCGGATATACGGGCCAAGCAATCTGTTTATTGGTCTTTTTCAATGGAACTATGATGAACGGCTACTTGTTCCCGTTAAAGTTTTTTCATAAACTCTTAAACCAGACTGCTGCTTCTCGATTCATTTTCAAGATAAGCAGGGATAACAGAGCAAGCATATAGCGGTTCAAGGAATAGTAGGTGAACTCGTACTCATGCAAACGATACATTTGTCCTATCCGATTCAGAATGCTGACATTCTGCCTTTTGCCGGCAGGAAAGTAATCGCAATCGGTGATTTTGACGGTGTGCATTTGGGTCATCGGGAAGTAATCGGCCGTGCTGTCGAGAATGCAAGAAGGCTTGGTGTTCCTGCGGCTATTATGACCTTTGATCCTCACCCGCGTGAGCTGCTTGGACAGGACAAGTACTCACGGCTGCTTTCACCCACGTCTTATAAGCTGGAAGTATTTGAAGAGCTAGGTGTAGACTGTACTTATGTCCTCCGGTTTGACAAAGCGCTTATGCAGGCTTCTCCTCAACAGTTTGTAGACCGGGTGCTTGCCGCACTCGGCGTTGAGATGGTTGTTGTCGGCTTCGACTTCACTTTCGGCTACAAAGGTCAAGGAACACCAGATACGTTATGTGAACTTGGTCAAGGCCGCTTCGCTGTTGAAGTTGTGCGCCCATTCCGGATGAACGGAGTTAAGGTAAGCTCCACGGCCATTCGTGAGGCTCTGCTGGATGGCAGACCTCCTGCTGCGACCGAGCTGCTGGGTCGCAGCTACGGTGTACGCGGTGTTGTCGTCTCGGGAGATAAGCGGGGCAGACAGCTGGGTTTTCCGACAGCCAACATGGATTTGACGGAAAACTTCGTTATTCCCGCGCCGGGTGTCTACGCCGTGCAGGTGCTGCTGGATGGCAGCTGGTACCAAGGCGTTATGAACATCGGAACGAAACCGACATTTCATAGCGGTAAAGTACTTAGCCTGGAGGCTCATCTGCTCGATTTTGACGCCGATATTTATGGCAGCACTATCTTTGTTAAATTTATCGATTACCTGCGTCCGGAGCGTAAATTCAGTGGTATGGATGAGCTCATTACACAGCTCAAGCGTGACGTGGATACCGCACGGATCAAGTTGGGGCAGATCGAATAGGGCATGGCATTTACTTCTGCCATCCACTTATGCTATACTGGTTTACGTTGCTTCGGTACTAGCCGAATTGCAGCGATAACGAACCTTGGCGTGGAGCCGCGCTTCACCGACGCTCTCTAGGCCATAGGCGATTATATGAAATCGGAGGTGTTTTTGATGGCATTAACTCAAGAACGCAAACAGGAAATTATTCAAACACACAAGACGCATGAAAGTGACACAGGATCTCCTGAAGTACAGGTAGCAATCCTGACGGAGAACATCGTAAACCTTACGAGCCATTTCCGTGCACACAAGAAAGATCATCACTCCCGTCGCGGACTTCTGAAAATGGTTGGTCAGCGCCGCAGCTTGCTGGCATACCTGAAGAAGAAAGATGTTAAACGCTACAGTGCTTTGATCGAAAAGCTTGGACTGCGTAGATAATATCTACAATCAATAAGCAACCCCTGCTGTTCTCTGTGGTGGGCTCGGAGCCGAGCTTCCGCAGCGGCTACGGGTTGCTTTTTGTGTATTTTTTAAATTGCTGAAAAGAAGGAAATACTATACATACGCAGAATTACTAGGAGATGCGGAAGCGAGCTAGAAATTCCGTTCATCCTTGCGTTTTCCCATAGAGAACCATTTTGCGCGGTGTAGGTTGGTTGTTTCCGCGTTTCATTTAGAGAAATCCACTAGGAGGTTGAGTATGGAAAAACGTGTGCAAATGGATTTTGCCGGACGTCCGTTGATTCTTGAGACAGGCCGGCTTGCCAAACAAGCCAACGGAGCAGTTCTTGCTCGTTATGGCGAAACAGTAGTGCTCTGCACCGTGACTGCTTCCAGCGAGCCTAAAGATCTTGATTTTTTTCCGCTGACAGTCAACTATGAAGAGCGTTTATATGCGGTAGGTAAAATTCCAGGGGGCTTCATTAAAAGAGAAGGACGTCCCAGTGAAAAGGCGATTTTGTCCAGCCGCTTGACGGACCGCCCGATTCGTCCACTTTTCCCGGAAGGATTCCGGAATGATGTTCAGATCGTAGCTATGGTTATGAGTGTGGATCAGGAATGTCCTCCGGAAATTACCGCTATGATCGGGGTATCGGCTGCGTTGTCGATTTCAAATGTACCTTTCAGCGGCCCGGTCGGCGGTGTCATCGTTGGCCGTGTTGACGGCAAGTTCATCGTTAATCCGACGCCTGCACAGGACGAGCTTAGCGATATCAACCTGGTCGTAGCCGGAACGAAGGATGCAATCATGATGGTAGAAGCTGGCGCGGATGAAGTGCCGGAAGAAGTTATGCTGGAAGCCATCATGTTCGGTCACGAGGAGATCAAGAAAGTCATCGTTCTTCAAGAAGAGCTTGTAGAGCAAGCGGGCGTACCGAAGATGGAAGTGAAGCTGCATACAGTAGATGCAGAGATCAATAAGTCCGTTCGTGAGTATGCAGAGGCTCGTCTCGTTGAGGCGATTAAAGTACAAGAGAAGCATGCGCGCCAGGAAGCGATCGATGCCGTGAACGCGGATGCGATCGAACACTTCACACCGCTTCTGTCTGAAACGCCCGAGAAGCTTAAAGACGTGAAAGAAGTGCTGCACGATATCGTAAAAGATGAAGTGCGCCGCCTGATTACTCACGATAAAGTTAGACCTGACGGACGTGCCCTTGAAGAAATTCGTCCGATTGATTGCGACATCAATCTGCTGCCACGTACGCACGGAACAGGATTGTTCACTCGTGGACAAACACAAGCACTCAGCGTATGTACACTAGGCGCCCTCGGCGATGTTCAAATTCTCGACGGTCTGGACCTCGTAGAAACAAAGCGCTTCATGCACCATTATAATTTCCCGCCGTTCAGCGTTGGTGAAGCAAGACCGCTTCGCGCACCCGGACGTCGTGAAATCGGACATGGCGCTTTAGGTGAGCGCGCGCTTTCGTATGTGATCCCGAGTGAAGCTGATTTCCCTTACACCATCCGTCTCGTATCGGAAGTGTTGGAATCCAACGGTTCGAGCTCGCAAGCAAGTATCTGTGCTTCCACGCTGGCCATGATGGATGCGGGTGTTCCGATTAAGGCTCCTGTTTCCGGTATAGCGATGGGTCTCATCAAAGACGGGGATCACTTCTCGATTTTGACGGATATCCAGGGCATGGAAGATCACCTGGGCGATATGGACTTCAAAGTTGCAGGAACTGCAAAAGGCGTAACCGCCCTGCAAATGGATATTAAAATCGACGGGATTAACCGCGATATCCTTAAGCAAGCGCTGGAGCAAGCCAAAGAAGGCCGTATGACGATCATGAACAAGATGCTGAGCCGCATTTCGGAACCTAAGAAAGAGCTTTCCGCATATGCACCGAAGATCGTGGTCATGCAGATTAATCCGGATAAAATCCGTGATGTGATCGGAGCCGGCGGTAAAATTATTAACAAGATTATCGAAGAAACGGGCGTTAAGATCGACATTGAGCAGGATGGTAAAGTGTTCATCGCTTCCTCGAATGCCGAAATGAACGAGCGTGCGAAACAAATCATCGAAGGTATCGTTCGCGATGTGGTAGTAGGCGAAACTTACCTCGGTACAGTTAAACGCGTAGAGAAATTCGGCGCTTTCGTTGAAGTGCTTCCGGGCAAAGAAGGCTTGGTTCATATTTCCCAGCTTTCCACTGAACGTGTAGCCAAAGTAGAGGATGTTGTCAAAATCGGAGATACGATCACGGTTAAAGTGACCGAGATTGATGGACAAGGTCGCGTTAATCTTTCCCGTAAAGCAACACTTGTTACTAACGAAGTTCCTGCACAATCCTAGAGAACATAATACCATTTACCCTACAAAGAGCCAGATTTTTCTGTCTCTTTTTTGCATGTCCGGAAATAATCATAAGAGGAAGTCATAACCTTGTCCTGTTATGCATAAACTCAGACATAATTCCGTACAGAGGAGTCTGGGTGATGCAAAAAAAGAAGCTGCTCCTGCTGGGCTTGGTGGCTATAGGCCATGTCTGGCTTTTGCAAAGTGAGAGTATTCACGTATTTGTGCAGAACGTACAGCAGGGAAAGTCGAATTCTCCAATTCCGGAAAGCCGAGCCCACACCGGTTCCACGTTCACTTTGTCGGGGGAAGATTCCAGCAAGGAAGAAGACGAACTCATGAAACAGATCCGGGAGGAAGCCCCCAAATTATACGTACCGCCGGTGGATGCCAAAGTGGATCGAATCTGGAAAGCCATTCCGGGTTACAATGGACTTGAGGTAGATATTGACCGCACTTATGAAGCGGCCCGTAAGCAGAGGGGTTCGGCCCCGCTCCCATTCTTAATGAAGCAAGTCGCACCTGAAGTCCATTTGGATCAACTGGGTCCGGAGCCGATTTACAAGGGAAATCCAGCTAAGCCTATGGTCTCCTTTATGATCAATGTCGCTTGGGGCGATGAGTTTATACCGGGCATTCTCGAATCCTTGAGAAATGAACATGTTAAAGCGACTTTCTTTTTTGACGGGAGCTGGCTTAAAAAGAATGTGGAATTGGCAAAAGTAATTCAAGCCGAAGGACACGAACTATCGAACCACGCCTATTCACACAAAAATATGAGTACGCTCAGCCGCTCGAAAGCTTATGAAGAAATAGTGAAGACAGAAGAACTCTTGAAGCATGAGCTTGGAGTGACGAATACGCTATTTGCGCCTCCATCCGGAGACTTTGATAAAGAAACAGTGAAAATTGCGGCGGAACTGAAGTTGAAAACCGTACTCTGGACACTGGATACAGTGGATTGGAAAAACCCCGGGGCACCGGCGATCCTGGCAAAGGTACGCAAAAATATCGAGCCGGGCACTCTCATTCTGATGCATCCTACTGCTTCTTCTCGTGCCGCCATGCCTGAAATGATCCGCATTATTAAGGGAAAAGGCTTGCAGCTCGGTACGGTAAGCCAGACGATATCGCCGGAGCGCCTATCCGACCCAAGCAAACCTGTACCGGGGAGCGGATCAAATACAGATTAGTTGAGTCAAAGGCTCATTTTTGTTAGAATCAGTTATAAACTTCATAAGGTCCTCACTTACGGACCTGATTTGTGTGTACTTACGAGGAGGAACTGCTTGGTGAACAAAACCCATTTAAAAAACGGTCTGAGAGTAGTAACCGAAAGCATTCCCACTTGCCGCTCCGTTGCGATAGGAATTTGGGTCAAAACCGGTTCCCGCAACGAAACGGAACAGAGCAATGGGATTTCGCATTTTATCGAACATATGCTTTTTAAAGGCACGGAACGTTATACAGCCAAAGAGATCGCGGAAGTATTCGATGGTATTGGCGGGAATGTGAATGCTTTCACATCCAAAGAATATACGTGCTATTATGCTAAAGTGCTCGACGATCATCTCAGTATTGCCGTAGATATTCTGTCGGACATGTTCTTCAACTCTGTTTTCAACGAGAAAGAAATGGAGAAAGAAAAAAACGTTATCTTCGAAGAAATTTCGATGTACGAAGATACGCCGGACGATCTCGTTCATGATCTTGTAGCCAAAGCCGCTTACGGGAATCATCCGCTGGGTTATACGATTCTTGGTACGCAAGATCAATTATCAGGTATGAAGCCGCAGGATCTCCGGGATTATATGAGAACCTGTTATACGATTGAAAATACCGTAATCGCCGTTGCTGGAAACATTGACGCCAGTGTCTATGATCTGCTTGAAAAGCATTTCGGCGGTTTCGCCAACTCAGGTGCCCCGGCTGCCCAAGAAGAGCCTGCATTTATGAGTGAGCGTGTTTTTCAGTCCAAGCAGACAGAACAGAATCATATTTGTCTATCTCTACCGGGCTTGTCGCTTCGGGAAGATAACCTGTACCCGATGGTGCTGCTGAATAATGCAATAGGCGGCGGCATGAGTTCAAGATTATTCCAGGAAATCCGGGAAAAGCGGGGTCTGGCTTATTCGGTTTATTCGTACCACTCTTCTCATATCGATAACGGAGTATTTACGATATATACCGGAACTGCGCCTAAACAAACCGAAGAAGTGCTGAAAGTCACCCTGGAGCTGCTGAATGAAATTGCTGAGAAGGGCATGACGGAAGCGGAGCTGCGAAAAGGAAAAGAACAGCTGAAGGGAAGCCTGATTCTTAGCCTTGAGAGCACGAGCAGCCGGATGAACCGGATCGGTAAAAACGAGTTAATGACAGGGAGACACTACACACTTGATGAAATGATCAATCGCATTGAGAGCGTAGAGATGGAACATATCCATGATCTGACCCGCAAGCTTTTCGCCAAACCGTTCGCTGTAGCAATGGTCGGCAGCCGTGATGAAGCTTTGCAGTCTTTAAGAGGTGACGA
Organism: Paenibacillus lutrae; assembly: GCF_009757775.1. Lineage (GTDB taxonomy): Bacteria > Bacillota > Bacilli > Paenibacillales > NBRC-103111 > Paenibacillus_F > Paenibacillus_F lutrae. The sequence goes on along the minus strand of NZ_RHLK01000003.1, from coordinate 35,926 downwards.
ACTTGTCGGCAAATAACGCATACGAAGTTAGAATAAAGCGCCTGCCGGGCAGCGACAATCTTCCGCTGCCCGAGAGAATGTCCGCCGCGGCGGCGGGTTTCGATCTGCATGCGGCGAATACCGAGCCCGTCGTTCTTGCGCCCGGTGAACGGGCGCTCGTACCGACCGGGTTCGCGCTGGCGATGCCTGTAGAGCTTGAAGCCCAGATACGTCCGCGCAGCGGACTGGCTTACAAGCACGGCATCACTACGCTGAATTCGCCGGGCACGATCGATGCGGATTACCGCGGCGAAGTAAAAGTCCTCCTGATCAATCATGGTCAGGAGGCGTTCACCGTCTTGCGCGGAGAGCGGATTGCGCAGATGGTGTTCCAGCTCGTGCCTTCTGTCCGTCTGGCAGAAGTGGACGAGCTGGATGACACGTCCCGCGGCAGCGGAGGCTTCGGTCATACCGGCCTGGCCGCGAGCGGCCAAAGCCAGTAGTGAACGGCCGCCGCTTTATTGGCTTTGCAGTAGAATGAACCACGTTCCGGCGCGCTGTCTGGTTTCTATTCCACTATGTGGAAGATAGATTGCAGCACATAAGCAAGCCCTGATTCAGCGGATTCCGCCGAATCAGGGCTTTTTTTGCCCCCAGCGACAAGAGATACTTATTGGTTAACTCACAACTTGCTGTATGAACTGGGCTTAGCGCCGGTTTAGGCTAAAGGCTTTGTTAGGATGGGAAGGTAACTGGTAAAACAGCCTCCGGGTTAGTCACCCTTTCTTAGGCATCGGCATACGATATTTTACAGAAACGGATGCAGATAAGGGGGTACAGAGCAGAATGCTCACCGGAGCCGAAATTATCATTATTGGTGGAGATGCACGCCAGCTTGAAGTTGTTCAGAAGCTGGTCGAACTTGATGCGTCTGTTACTTTGATCGGATTTGATAATCTGCAGAAACCATTTACAGGAGCAGCAATGGGAATTCTCACGTCTGAAGTTCTTCAATGTGCAGACGCACTCGTTCTGCCGGTTATAGGGACCGACGACCAAGGTCGTGTTGAATCGGTCTTTTCAAGTTCAGAAATGGTCTTGACCGGAGAATTGCTCTCAGCGCTGCCAAAACATGCCGTGATCTATACAGGTATGGCTAAGCCTTATTTGAAAGATTTGTGCGACTCCCAAAGTCTCCGCCTAGTCGAACTGCTGCAGCGAGATGACATTGCGATATATAATTCGATCCCTACAGCCGAGGGTGCATTGATGATCGCGATTCAGAACACCGATATTACGATACACGGTTCTCAATCCATGGTGCTCGGATTCGGCAGAACCGGGTTTACGATGGCACGATCATTACAGGGACTCGGCGCAAAAGTGAAGGTCGGGGTGCGTAAACCAGAGCATTTCGCAAGGGCACTGGAGATGGGCTTCACGCCTTTCTACACCAGGGATTTGTATCAGGAAGTGGGGAATATTGACTTGCTTTTTAACACAATTCCGACTATGATAGTCACAGCGCAAATAATAACAAATATCCCGCATCGTGCCGTTATAATCGACCTCGCTTCTAAGCCTGGCGGAACCGATTTCCGCTTCGCCGAGAAAAGAGGAATTAAGGCGATGCTTGCTCCTGGTCTACCTGGAATCGTTGCACCGAAAACAGCTGGTCGGATTTTGGCGAATACGCTAAGTCAGTTGATGGTGGAAGAATTCAGGGACAGGAGTGATGAAGTTTGAACTGGCATGGGATAACGGTAGGTTTTGCGCTGACAGGCTCACACTGCACATTAGAAGAGATCATGCCGCAGATTCAAAGATTCGTAGATGTTGGGGCCAAAGTCGTGCCCATCGTCTCCCAGTCGGTGTTGACTACGGATACAAGATTCGGCAAAGCGGCAGATTGGCAGAAACAGCTCAAAGATATGACGGGCAGTGATCTCATTACGACCATTGTAGATGCGGAGCCGCTAGGACCTTCGAAGAAGCTCGATGTGATGTTGATTGCGCCATGTACAGGCAATACAACAAGTAAGCTCGCTAATGCAATGACCGAAAGTCCCGTATTGATGGCGGCCAAGGCACAGATGCGCAACCAGCGACCACTTGTTCTGGCCATTTCTACCAATGACGGTCTTGGACTTAATTCGATGAATATTGCGAAACTGCTAATTACGAAGAACATTTATTTTGTGCCGTTCGGACAGGATGCGCCTGAAGCTAAGCCGAATTCGCTCGTAGCTAGAATGGATTTGACTCTCGAAACATGCGAGGCGGCTCTCCGGGGAAAGCAGCTGCAACCGATGATCATTGAGCGGTTCCTTTATACTTAAACATAGATTATTCGTACAAATGGGGAGAGAACGATATGTCGAATCAGAAAAAGTTTAATGTTGCAGTAGTTGGCGCGACCGGCGCAGTCGGTGAACAAATTATTCGTTTGCTGGAAACACGTGATTTTCCGATCAATGAGTTGAAGCTTCTTTCTTCTCCTCGTTCAGCAGGAACTAAGATTAAATTCAAAGATAAAGAAGTTACCGTCGAAGCGGCAACAGCTCAAAGCTTCGAGGGTGTAGATATCGCTTTATTCAGCGCGGGCGGCGATGTGAGTAAGGAGCTTGCTCCTCTCGCTGCTGCCGGCGGTACGGTATGTATCGACAATACGAGTGCTTTCCGTATGGATCCTAACACTCCGCTGGTCGTTCCGGAAGTTAATATTGATGCTATCCAAGAGCATAAAGGCATCATCGCGAACCCTAACTGCTCTACGATTCAAATGGTTGCAGCGCTCAAACCTCTCTATGACCGTTACGGCATCTCCAAAATCATCGTATCTACATATCAAGCCGTATCCGGATCAGGCAGCAAGGCAATCGATGAGATGCTGCGCCAGTCCCGTGAAGTATTAGCCGGAAATCCGGTCAACCCGGATATTCTGCCGGTAGGATCATTGCCGGTTAAACATCAGATTGCTTTCAATGCGATCCCGCAGATCGATAAATTCCTCGATAATGGGTTTACGAATGAAGAAATGAAAATGATCAATGAAACCAAGAAAATCATGCAGGACGAATCCATCCAAGTTACAGCTACATGCGTGCGGATTCCGGTTGTGTACGGACATTCCGAATCCGTCTATGTGGAACTTAAAGAAGACTTCGAGATGGAAGAAGTTCTTAGACTTATAGCGGATGCGCCGGGTATCGTTCTTCAAGATAACCCGCAAGAACAGCAATACCCGCTGGCAACTGATGCTGCAGGCAAGCTTGAAACTTTCGTGGGCCGTGTTCGCCGTGATTTGAACAACACGCGTGCACTTAACATGTGGATCGTATCCGACAACCTTCTTAAAGGTGCAGCTTGGAATGCCGTTCAGATTGCTGAACATATCGCTCAAGAACAGAAGTAAGTGAACGAAGGCATCTTTTCAAAATTTTTATTCCTTGGCACAGCATGAATAACAACTAGACAAAGCGAATAGGAACGGGGGAAGGACATGCGTATTCGTGTTCAAAAATTTGGTGGAACTTCCCTGTCCACACCTGAAGCAAGGCAGCATGTGTTGGCACATATTCAAGATGCTCGTAATGAAGATTGCCGGTTGGTTGTCGTTGTTTCAGCAATGGGCCGGCAGGGCGAGCCTTATGCGACTGACACTCTGCTCGGATTAATCCGGCAGAATGGAGATACACTTCCCGCAAGGGAAAAAGACTTGCTGATGTGCTGCGGAGAATGGATCTCCGCAGCCAATTTGTGCAGCATGCTTCAAGCTGCGGGCATTTCTTCCGTTGTACTTACCGGAGGGCAGGCGGGGATAGAGACCAATGCCGCATATGGGAATGCCCAGATCGTTTCGGTACAGCCCAAACGTATTGTAGAGCACCTGGAACGCAGTGAGGTCGTAATTGTCGCAGGCTTCCAGGGGCAGACAGCTGATCATGAATTTACGACGCTTGGCAGAGGCGGCAGCGACACGTCCGCTACTGCACTTGGTGCGGCCCTTAAAGCGGAAGTCGTCGATATTTTTACCGATGTCAATGGTATTCTGACGGCGGATCCGCGGATTGTAGAAGACGCCAAGCCATTGTCGCGCGTCAGTTATATTGAAATTTGCAATATGGCTCATAATGGGGCCAAAGTGATTCACCCGCGGGCAGTGGAAGTTGCCATGCAGGCTAATGTACCGATCCGGGTACGTTCGACTTTTTCCAAAGAAGAAGGAACGCTGGTTACGAATCCGGAATCTTTGTATGCATCTGAGAAGAAAGTGGAAGACCGTCATGTGACAGGAATTGCGCATTTCGGACTAATTACACAAATTCAGGTGCCGGCAGTCGAAGGCCAGTATGATTTGCAGCTGCAAGTCTTCAAAACCATGGCTCAGCACTCCATTAGTGTGGATTTTATTAATGTTAATCCTTCGGGAGTGGTTTATACCGTATTTGATCATGTTGCGGATAGGGCGCTCGAGCTCCTTCGCGGTTTAGGTTTTAAACCCACTTTACTGAGTGGATGCGCTAAAGTCTCTGTGATTGGCGGCGGAATGAACGGTGTGCCGGGAGTTATGGCACGGATCGTAGAGTCGCTTACGCAGCAGAACATTCGTATCCTGCAATCGGCTGATTCGAATACCACCATATGGATTCTCGTTCATGGAGAAGACATGGTTGGCGCTGTACGGGCACTGCACAATTCTTTTAATTTGCATAAGTAGTCAATGTAGGGGGCGGAAGTTGTGGATTTCGGCAGAGTAATTACAGCGATGGTAACTCCATTTAATGATCAACTTGAAATAGATTGGACTCGTGTGGAACCGCTGGTCGACTATCTTATTAATGAGCAGAAAAGTGACGGAATAGTTGTATGCGGAACAACGGGCGAATCGCCTACGCTTACGGAAGACGAGAAGCTGAAGCTGATTGCCGCAGTCGCTAAACATGCCCAAGGGCGATGTAGAATCATTGCGGGTACAGGAAGCAACAGCACAGCTCATACCATAGAGTTTTCTAAAGAAGTGGTCAAACAGGGCGGAATTGATGCCCTATTGCTCGTCGCTCCTTACTATAACAGGCCCACTCAGGAAGGCTTGTATCAGCATTTCAAGACGGTCGCTGAAGCGGTGGAGTTACCGGTTATCCTGTACAACGTTCCAGGACGTACCGGTGTTAATATTGATGCGGATACGACAATCCGTTTGTCCCGGATTCCGAATATTGTCGCGACCAAAGACTGTTCGGACACGAATCAATTGTCCCGAATTGTGTTTGGAGCGGCAGAGGGTTTTACGGTATACAGCGGTGAGGACAGTATGACACTGCCTGCGGTTGCTGTAGGCTGCCACGGGATTATTAGCGTAGCCAGCCATGTCATCGGCAAGGAAATGCAGGAACTGATTGCAGCATACACCTCGGGTAATATCAAACGAGCAGCGGAAATCAACGCTGAACTGCTTCCAGTACTGACGGGCATGTTCTGTGCCCCAAGTCCAGCTCCAGTTAAGTATGCGCTTAAATTAAAAGGTTTTGACGCAGGCGGAGTGCGTTTGCCGCTGGTACATTTGAATGAAGAAGACGAGAATTTTGTCGCCTCCCTTATCAAGTAATATAGCCATAAAAAACCGGTGCCATGGGGCATCGGTTTTATTATTTTGGGAGACAATACATTTCACATACGAGCGAACTTGTAATCGGGTAGTTCTTTCCTGTATAATGGTGGCAAGTGACTGGTTCGGTTTCATTATAAAAATCGTCGTCAAAACAACTCGAGGAGGTAAGTTTGTTGTCTAAGAAAAATAACGATAAAGTTCTGATTTTTGCCCTCGGCGGCGTGGGTGAAATCGGTAAAAATATGTATGTGGTGCAGTATGCGAATGATATTGTGGTGGTCGATAGCGGTTTGAAGTTCCCAGAGGAAGATATGCTAGGAATCGACATTGTGATCCCGGATATCAATTATCTGTTGGAAAACAAAGACAAAGTTCGCGGCATTTTGTTAACCCATGGTCATGAAGACCATATCGGCGGACTCCCTTACGTACTGAGACATCTGAATGTGCCGGTATATGGCACTAAGCTGACACTTGGACTAGTGGAGAATAAGCTGAGGGAAGCCAATTTGCTCGGGGAAACCAAGCGGATTTTGATCAATGCGGACTCAGAGCTTAATTTGGGAACGATTACAGCTACATTCTTTAGAACCAACCACAGTATTCCGGATTCCGTAGGGATTGCACTTGAAACTCCCGAAGGCGTCGTAGTGCACACCGGAGACTTTAAATTCGACCAGACACCGGTTAATGATCAGTATGCTGATCTGCACCGGATGGCCGAAATCGGTCAGAAAGGCGTACTTGCCCTTCTTTCCGACAGTACGAATGCCGAGAAACCAGGGTTTACCGGCTCTGAGAAAAGCGTAGGCGTTACCATCGAGGAAGTATTCCGTAAAGCGAAGCAGCGTGTCGTTATTGCGACTTTCGCATCTAACATTCACCGTGTTCAGCAGGTTATTGACGCGGCTGAAGCGACTCGCCGTAAAGTAACGGTAATTGGCCGTAGTATGGTTAATGTGGTTTCCATCGCATCAGAGCTTGGATACCTGCGAGTTCCGGACGGAATGCTGATAGAGCCCGAGGAAGTAAATCGCATGGCTGCCGACCGCGTAGTTGTTCTTTGTACGGGAAGCCAGGGAGAGCCGATGTCTGCTCTAACCCGCATGGCCCGCTCGACTCACCGCAAAGTAGATATTCTGCCCGGTGATACAGTAATTATTGCGGCCACTCCTATTCCAGGCAATGAGCGTTATGTAGGTCGCACGGTAGATGAACTGTTCCGCCTTGGAGCCGATGTCATCTACGGACCAGGTTCCAAAACGGGTGTTCACGTATCCGGACACGGTAGTCAGGAAGAACTGAAATTGATGCTCAACCTGATGAAGCCTAAATACTTTATTCCGATTCACGGTGAGTACCGTATGCTTCGTCTACACGGACAGCTAGCCGAATCGGTCGGCGTTGCACAAGAAGATATCTTTATCTTGGACAATGGAGACACTGTTGAAATTCAAGGCGGAGTGGCTCGCAAGGGAGCGAGAGTACAAGCAGGTAACATTCTGATCGACGGACTTGGTGTTGGTGATGTAGGAAACATCGTTCTGCGTGATCGTAAACTGCTTTCCCAGGACGGCATTCTGGTCGTCGTGGTAACACTCAGCAAGCAGGATGGAACCATTCTATCCGGTCCGGACATTATTTCCCGCGGATTTGTATACGTCCGCGAATCCGAAGGTTTACTCGATGAAGCGAACCGTATTGTGACAAGTACGCTTAACAAATTAATGAATGATAACGTAAATGAATGGGCTTCACTGAAAACACATGTGAAGGACGCACTTGGACGATTTTTATATGAACAAACCAGAAGAAGACCAATGATTCTTCCAATCATTATGGAAGTCTAGTCTCTCAAAGCTAGTCACTTAACCCAAAACCCAACAAGCTCTCTCCTTAATTGGAGAGGGCTTTTTTAATGTTTTTCCCCGGTAAAACGAAATGGGTTTAAAAAAATGAATAAATTGGTGCTTCTAAAGCCTACACTAGGATGGATTACGACTAGGAGGAATGGGCATGGGATATGAAAATCAGCGTGACGGTCAGCCTTATTCAGCAGGTTACCGAGGGGAAAGACAAGGAAGCAACCCAAACAGGATAGACAGGAATCAGGTGCAAAATTCGCTTCATTCCGATCCGTATTCAAACGGCAGCCAAGCTTATAGAGCCAATACGGGAAGCTTGGTGAACGGGATGAACAACACAAATCCAGCTTCTTACTCGAGCGGGACAATTTATCACTCAAATCCCGTTTCAGGTAATGAAGGGCGGAGTCAGGATTACGGTTCAACCGATAACTTAACGTACGATCCACGAAATAATCCCGGAGGCCATGCGGGTTTTTCTCCTAATTCATTAATCCCGGGCAATGCCGTAAACAGGTCAATGCCGAATGGGAATGGTGGCGGGAGCTTGATTAGCCAGCGGAATCATGCTGTTAATGGTAATACTCAAGCTCAGAATTTTGCCGAAGAGGAGCATGCCTACATGGGTTTGGGGTACGCACCTAACTTAAGTACTCATGAACCTATGAATCAAAGCGGATCTTCTTATGCGGCTACGGCTGCCAATCGTACTTCGAATGAATCGCTTCCTTATCAGCGGGAGTCGTTTTCGAATGCTGAACCTCCTCCCAAATCGGAAGATCAAATCACGGAAGAGCAAAAAAAGCTTGCAGTTGTGGAGACCATACAGCAGCTTGGACAAACGAGTACCCCTGCCGGTGAGTCTAATATTTTCTGCATGACGATTATCGGGCAGGTTGAAGGTCATATTGTGCTTCCTCCGCAGAATAAAACGACCAAGTATGAGCATTTGATCCCGCAGCTGGTTGCCGCGGAGCAGAATCCCAAAATCGAAGGCATTCTTGTTATTTTAAATACGGTCGGCGGGGATGTGGAAGCGGGACTGGCTATTGCAGAAATGCTTGCGACGATATCTAAGCCGACTGTAACACTTGTACTTGGCGGGGGCCACAGTATAGGGGTGCCGATTGCGGTCAGCTCCAATAAATCCTTTATTGCGGAAACGGCAACCATGACGATTCACCCGATACGTCTGACCGGGCTTGTCATCGGCGTCCTGCAAACGTTCGAATATTTGGAGAAGATGCAGGAACGTGTGACTCGCTTCGTTATCAAGCATTCGCGAATATCGGAAGAGCAGTTTAAAGAACTGATGTTTAAAACTGGGGAACTCACAAGAGATATAGGAACAACCGTAATCGGTTCCGATGCTGTAAAGTATGGCTTGATTGATGAGGTCGGCGGAATCGGACAGGCTATTGCCGAGTTAAACCGCCGTATTGAAGAGCGTAAGTCTTCCCAAGGAGGTTCAAAGGCATGACGCATTATTCGATATTGCCGGAAGAACTGGTATATGAAGGGTGGGAGGATAACAAGCCCGCTTTTCGCGATATTGAAGTAGGGGGCGTGCTTATGCAGGTGGAGCCGGTGGAGGAAGGCCGTGTTCGCATTATCCGCCTTTACAGCCCCGATCCCAGCCATTACCTGAACCCGGGCCTGGCACCCGGAATTGTACTGGAGAGTAAGCCTGCTTTCCCTTTCGTCTAGGAACTGCCGCCCGTATTCCGCCTCCCGAAACTATGGTATAATGACATATCGGAGGTGGAATAGAGTGGCAAAACGCCGTAAAAAAAGTAAGACGATTAAAGCGAATTTGATGTACGAGCTATATGGTATTTTGATTCTGATTTTCTCGGTGATTGCACTGGCACGGGAAGGTCATGTAGGACGAGCTTTTCATTATGTCTGCCGCTTTTTCATCGGTACGTGGGATTTTCTGATCCCGCTGATCTGTATATACATAGCCCTTCATGTTATGGTAAAGCGTTCCTGGCCCTCACGATGGACAACCCGCAAAACAGGGGTGTTGTTAATTGTCGCGGGTCTTCTTGTCATGAATCATATCCGTCTATTCTCGCAGCTGTTTCCTAATAAAGACTATACAGCCTCATCTGTACTTACTCTGACTTGGGAAGCTCTTAAGCAGGGTTTGCAGCCGGCGGGCGGGAACATACTCGTAAACGATGTCGGCGGCGGCATGATCGGTGCGGTGATTTACAGCCTGCTCTACTTCTTATTTGATGAGGTGGGCGCAAGTCTCGTACAAATCGCATTGTTTGCAATTGGATTGATTCTTATTACAAATTTGTCTTATGTCGATTTCGTGCAAAAAGTACGGGCGCGTTTCAAACGTTTTTTTACGTTGCTGGGTAAAAAGCTGGAAGTTTGGCAGAAAGAGCATAAAGCGGCTGCCAGAGAAAACAGCAGATCGGTTTCTGCTTCCGTTTCCAAAAGTAAGGGGAAAGTCAGCAGGGAAGCGGAGATTCCGTACGATGATGAGTTTGATGAAGAAACGTATCGTCCCGAATCCAAACGCAAGAAACCGAGGTTCCTTCAGCTTCTCAAGCAACCTAAGGAGGAAACGGAAGAGTACGGATACGAAGATGATCAAGACATTCCTGTAAACGGTGCGGCTGCGTCACCGCAATCTGCCGATCAGGTGCTCTACAAGCCAGATGCAGGCATGGATAAAAATGAGGATACCTCAATTCCGCAAGACAGGGAATTTTCAACGGTGTTTCGCGATTTCCAGGAGCAGGTACAGCGAGAAGAAAAGGTGATTCCATCCGCTTCTTCTGCTGTGCCCGCGGCGGCGGGTGCTGCAGCCGCTCCTTCAGCGGCAGGTGGCAATAAGGCTGCCTCTATTGAAGAAGGGCTTGAGGAGCCGCTGGACTTAAATGTCGGAGCGAGCACCGCACCGCCTGTCCTGCCTCCGTACGACTTGCCGTCTTTAACGCTTTTGTCCAAGCCTATTGCAGGCAAAGGGTCCGAGATGGCCGATTATAAATCGAATGCCCGCAAGCTGGAAGCTACACTCGAAAGCTTCGGTGTGAGGGCCAAAGTGCTGGAAGTTGTGCGCGGTCCTGCTGTTACCCGATATGAGATCCAGCCGGATGTAGGTGTGAAGGTCAGCCGCATCGTCAGCCTGACAGATGATATTGCGCTTGCTCTGGCCGCAAAAGATATAAGGATGGAGGCGCCGATCCCGGGTAAATCCGCGATAGGGATTGAAGTGCCTAACTCCGAAGTGTCCGTCGTAACGATGCGGGAAGTGATGGAGACTTCGGCTTTTCAGGAGGCAAGTTCCCGGTTATCCGTTACTCTCGGCCGAGATATCTCCGGACAACCGATAGTCGGCAATCTCGCCAAAATGCCTCACTTGCTGGTAGCCGGAGCAACCGGTTCCGGTAAATCGGTATGTATTAACGGCATCATCACAAGTATTCTGTACAAGGCCAAACCGAACGAAGTGAAATTTCTGATGGTAGATCCCAAAATGGTTGAGCTTAACGTCTACAATGGTATTCCCCATTTGATGGCTCCCGTTGTCACGGACCCGCGCAGAGCTTCGCTTGCACTCAAGAAGGTCGTGGTCGAAATGGAAAAACGGTATGAGTTGTTTTCCAAAAGCGGGACACGGAATATAGAAGGGTATAACGCCATGCTCATAGAGCATGGCACTGAGGCTCCTCTTCCTTACATTGTCGTCATTGTAGATGAGTTAGCCGATCTTATGATGGTTGCCGCCAATGATGTGGAAGATGCCATATGCCGGTTAGCCCAGATGGCCAGGGCGGCGGGAATTCACTTGATTATTGCAACGCAGCGGCCGTCTGTCGACGTCATTACAGGTGTTATCAAGGCGAACATTCCATCGCGTATTGCGTTTGGAGTCTCCTCGCAGGTTGATTCCCGTACTATTCTCGATATGGTGGGAGCGGAGAAGCTGCTGGGCCGTGGGGATATGCTGTACTTGCCTGTAGGGGCTTCCAAGCCGGTTCGTGTGCAGGGAGCTTTTCTGTCCGACCAAGAGGTGGAGACAGTTGTTAACTTCGTAAGAACGCAGCAGGAAGCGAATTATTCGGAAGAAATGGTCCCTCAGATCGAAGAGCAGCCGGAATCCCAGGATGAATTCGGTGACGAATTGTATGAGCAGGCCGTTCAAATTGTCATTGATGCGAAGCAGGCATCGGCTTCTCTGCTACAGCGTCGTATGAGGATCGGTTACGCCCGAGCGGGAAGGCTCATCGATTCCATGGAATCTAATGGTATCGTCGGTCCTCACGAAGGAAGCAAGCCGCGCGAGGTTCTGATATCCCAAGAACAACACCAGCACAACCGGATATCTTCCTGACCACTAAGCGAATTGGAAAGCTCTGCCTGATCACAGGCAGAGCTTTCTTCTGTGTATAGAACGTTTCCTCCTTTCTCATAATAATCACTAACAGTCAGTCATCATGAGAGAAAGGTTGATTATGGAGCATGAATAAGCGATTGATCTTGATTACCGTATGCGTGATGCTTACCTTGTTTGCAGGTTTTCAGGTTAAACAGCATGTAACGTCCGAGGCGACGTTCAGCAAGAACAACATCAAATACGGAGCTAAGGGCTCCGACGTGTATGAACTGCAAGGGCGCCTTAAGTTTCTCGGATTCTATACGGGGAAAGTTGATGGAGATTACGGCTGGAGGACGCTTCGCTCAGTGAAGTGGTTCCAAGGTGATTTTGGATTAAAGGTCGACGGGCATGTCGGACCCAAAACGAAGCTGAAACTGTGGGAAGCTACGAAAAGCTGGAAACCAACTGCACCAGAAACTGGCCAAGCAAATAAGGTCAAACCTGAGTCCGGTGGGCAGGGCGCAGCTTCATCCAATTCCAATTTGACTCCAACCAGTCACAAAGGATACTCAAAAGCAGACCTGGACTTGATGGCAAATGCCGTATACGGCGAAGCCCGTGGTGAGCCTTACATCGGCCAAATTGCCGTAGCGGCGGTTATTTTAAACCGGGTAGACTCCGCGAGCTTCCCTAATACCGTTTCGGGCGTTATTTTCCAGCCGGGTGCTTTTACAGCTGTGGATGACGGCCAGATCTGGCTCAAACCAAATGAAACGGCACGTAAAGCAGTCAGAGACGCGATTAATGGTATGGACCCTACCGGCGGCTGTGAATATTACTTTAATCCGGAAACGGCGACATCCAAATGGATTTGGACAAGACCGCAAGTGAAAACAATCGGCAAACATATTTTCTGTAAATAAAAGCTGTGAAATCGAATAGAACGATAGGAGAAGTGACCGTTGGGTTGCTTCTTCTGTTTACCCGGCAATATAATGGTTATAGCCGGATGGTTGCCTGAATAAGGTAGACCATCGAAGGTTGTGAAGGGAGAATGCCAGCATTGAAAAAACCACAATTTGAGCGCAGTACCCTTAATCAGATACGTCTACATGTGCTGCCGACAGACCGATATAAAACATTTGCGATTTCTGCTTACATAGGCCGGCCGCTTTCCGAAGAAGAGGTGACGCCGACTGCGCTGGTTCCATTTGTACTACGACGGGGAACCGATCGTTATCCGGACACCAGGCAATTCCGGGAACGTCTGGATGATCTGTATGGGGCTGGTTTCGGTTTTGATATTTACAAGAGGGGCGATTACCAGATCGTCCAATTTCGTATGGACATCATTAATGACCGGTTCGTATCCTCGGATGAGCCGCTTCTAGAGCAGGCACTTCATTTTCTCGGTGAAGTTATAACGAAGCCCGTTACGGAGGGAGATGCACTGCTCCCTAAATATGTCGATGCTGAGAAGGAGACGCTTCGCAAAAGAATTGAATCGATCGTGAATGATAAAATTCGTTATGCTGCTGAGCGGTGTATCGCCGAAATGTGCAAGGATGAACCGTACAGGCTGCATCCGTTAGGACAGTTAGACGAGATAGCAGGTATCTCGCCCGAATCTCTGTATACTCACTTCCAGAACTGGCTTGCCGAAGCCCCTATTGATCTGTATGTCGTAGGCAATACAACGCTTGCTAAAGTGGAAGCGATGGTCAAGAACTCTTTCCGGCTGGACAGGGAAACCAATCCGAGCTACCGCCGCAGCACACCTGTCAGAAGAAGCGGCGACACGAATGTTGTCGTGGAGAAGCTCCCCGTCAGTCAGGGTAAGCTGAATATGGGTCTTCGCACGTCAATAACCTACGGGGATGACGCCTATGCTGCAGCACTTATGTATAACGGTATACTCGGCGGTTACCCGCATTCTAAACTGTTTCTTAATGTGCGCGAAAGGGCGAGTCTTGCGTACTACGCGTCATCCCGGCTCGATGGGCACAAAGGTATTTTAACGATTCAATCAGGGATTGAAGTTCAGAATTACGAGCAGGCCGTCACTATTATCCGCAAACAACTGGAAGACATGAAAGCGGGAGTTATTAGCGATATCGAGCTTAGCCAGACTCGCGCAATGATCTCAAATCAACTCCGGGAAATTGATGACTCTGCATTCGAGCAGATTGCTTTTGACTTCAACGCAGTACTTTCCGGACGCGAGCGTTCGGTTCAAGGTTTAATTGATGAAATTAACCGTGTAAATATTTCGGAGATTCAGCAGGCAGCTGAAGGGGTCTTCCTGGACACCATTTATTTTCTGCGGGATGAAAAGGAGGAAGCGAAGTGAACATCATTCCCTATCCCCATTTAAACGAAACCATTTATGAAGAGAAGCTTCCGAACGGTCTTCACGTGTACGTCCTGCCCAAAGAAGGATTTCAAAAAACCTATGCCACATTTTCAACTCGCTACGGTTCGATTGACAATCATTTTCAAGTGGAAGGCGGTCCCGAAATACGGGTGCCGGACGGAATTGCACATTTCCTGGAGCACAAAATGTTTGAAGAGCCCACGGGTGATATTTTTGCCACCTTTGCTTCACGCGGAGCTTCGGCGAACGCTTTTACCAGCTTTGAGAGAACCGTGTACCTTTTCTCCGCAACGGAGAGCATTTATGAGAACATAACGACCTTGATCGATTTTGTTCAGAACCCTTATTTTACAGAGGAGAATGTAGAAAAGGAAAAAGGGATTATCGGCCAGGAAATCAATATGTACCGCGACAATCCGGATTGGCGGGCCTATTACGGGCTGATCGAAGCTTTGTACAGCAAGCATCCGGTCCGGATAGATATTGCGGGGACAATCGAATCCATCTCTCAAATCACGAAGGATACCTTGTATGATTGCTACCATACGTTCTACCACCCCAGCAATATGACCGTGTTCATAGCAGGGGGAGTTAAGGCCGAGGAAGTAATCGAGCATATTAAGAAAAACCAAGCGTCCAAAACATTTGAGCCGCAGGGTGAAATTCACCGCTATTTTGAGAATGAACCGGAAGCCGTTTTCCAAGAACGGAAAGAGACACTGCTGCCTGTTTCTTTGCCTAAGTGCTTATTCGGGTTTAAAGAAAAGGCGTTGAATGAGGAAGGGCAAGCGATCCTCAGACGAGAGCTGACCACGAAGCTGGTCCTGGAAGTGGTTCTGGGTGCGAGCTCACCGATCTATCAGCAACTGTATAACGAAGGCTTGATATCGGACAGCTTCAGTCATGAGTATAACTCATCGCCTGAATATGCTTTCTCCGCAATGGGCGGCGATACGAAAGATCCGGATTTGCTTCTGGCGCGGTTCAAGGAAGAGATGAACCGGGTCAAGGAAGAAGGATTGAACGAGGAGTCGTTCGAAAGAAGCCGCCGCAAGAAAATAGGCGGATTCCTCCGCATGCTCAATTCGCCTGAAGCCATTACGAACGAGTTTACCCGTTATTTGTTCAAAGGTGCGGATATGTTCAATATCCTTCAGACGTATGAATCCATAACGAAAGAAGAAGCGGAGCAGCGGCTGCGCGAACATTTGGATTGGAGCCGCTTCGCCGTATCGATCGTCCGAAGCGGGGAGACTTGAGTGCGGTAAGGCCGTTCACCCGGCAGACTGTATTGGTTACGGGAGGCAGTCGCGGCATCGGAGCCGCGATTGCCCAGCGGTTCGCTACACTTGGATTGAACGTGGTCATTCATTACTTGCATTCCCATGAGTCAGCCAATGAGGTAGCCCGCCGCTGTATGAATCACGGGGCTAAGGTGATGACAGTGAGTGCGGACCTGAAATCCCGGGAACAAATCGAAGCTATGCGCGATAAATTAGAGGCGCGGGGCTTCATGCCCGATGTGCTTGTCAATAATGCAGGAATATCCCACTACGGCCTCTTATCGGACGTTACGGATGAGGATTGGGAAGAAGTGATGGCGGTGAACCTGAAAGGCACATTCCTGTGCAGCCAGGTGTTTATGGAGCGGATGGTCCGGCAGAAATATGGCCGGATCATTAACGTCTCTTCCATATGGGGAATTTCCGGGGCATCCTGCGAAGTACTATATTCCACCGCCAAAGGCGGAGTTAATTCCTTTACAAAAGCGCTGGCCAAAGAGCTGGCCCCATCGGGCATAACGGTTAATGCGGTTGCGCCCGGCGCCGTGGATACGGATATGATGTCAGGCTTCGATGCAGCTGACAAAGAAGCGATCGCAAGCGAAATTCCTGCAGGACGCTTTGCGGTCCCTGATGAAATCGCATCGCTCGTGTACTTCCTGGCTCTGCCCGAGTCAGGTTACATCAACGGCCAGATCATCAGTCCCAATGGCGGCTGGCTTACCTGAGCTGATTTCGGCTTTTTAAAAAATCCTATTTCCCTGATTTCCCTAAGCCGGCGGGCGTACCTTCCGAATATTTGATTGTCAGGATGCAGATATTACAGATGCACGTCTTGATCAACTAAAGGAGGTAAGCCCATGTCTACTGTACTGACCGTATTCGATAAGTGGAAAGAGTTCCTTGCACAGCGTGTGGATCAGGCTGAGAAAGTCGGTCTGGATGATGAGAAAATCTCCAAGCTTGCTTACCAGATCGGTGAGTTTCTTGCAGATAAAGTAGATCCGGAGAACGGCGAGGAGCGCGTGCTCAAAGAGCTCTGGGATGCAGGCGATGAAAGTGAGCGCAAAGTTATGGCGCGTTTAATGGTCAAACTGGTCAATAAAGAGTAGAATAGATGAATGGACATAAAAAAGCCCCCTTTGATGCGGGGCTTTTCCATGCCTTGCGATACCCGGATATTAAGTCGGACGTATTCTCGCAAAGAGCTGGATTGATTCAAGAAGGAGCCAGGGGGGTATAGAAACCTGTTCAACCCTTCAGGTACAATTTGGATGGGTAAAAAAGCTGTTCTTACAAATAAAGTGGCAGGACTTTGTCAAACGTTGTAGAATTATTATCTCGGAATGTTAAAATCGTACCATAAAGAGGTGTTTGTTGTTGGAAGTCAAAGAATGGTACATGGAATACCGAATACATAAGAACCGCCCGGGTCTGCTGGGGGATATCGCTTCACTGATGGGTATGCTCGATATTAACATTGTCACGATTAACGGTGTTGAAGACCGGACACGGGGCATGCTTCTGCAAACGAATGATGATGAGAAAATTGAATTAATGGGTAAAATGTTGAAAAAAGTGGATAATATCACAATAACCGCTTTCCGCACTCCCAAATTAGTTGATATTCTTGCCGTCAGGCATGGAAGATATATCGAAAGGGATTCAGATGACCGTAAGACTTTCCGGTTTACCCGAGATGAACTCGGTTTACTTGTTGATTTTCTCGGAGAAGTATTTAAACGTGAAGGCAACCAGGTGATCGGTCTGCGGGGAATGCCTCGTGTCGGCAAAACAGAGTCCATTATTGCGGGGAGCGTCTGCTCCAATAAACGCTGGTCTTTTGTCTCCTCCACTTTATTAAGACAGACTGTAAGAAGCCAGATGTCCGAAGATGAAATGTCGAATAATAACGTATTTATTATCGACGGGATCGTATCTACCATCCGCTCTAACGAGAAACATTTTGCCTTGCTGCAGGAAATTATGGCGATGCCATCTACCAAAGTTATTGAACATCCCGATATCTTTATCAAAGAGTCTCATTACACGTACAACGATTTCAACTATATTATTGAGCTCAGAAACAATCCGGATGAAGAAATCAATTATGACAGTTTTACTTATAATACGGAACCCTTTTAAGGTTTCATTCGTCTACTGAAAAGACGCTGAATTTGTGGAGGTGAGAACATGTCGGAACTCGGTCAAAGATTGAAACAGGCCCGATTAGAGAAGAAGATGTCACTCGACGATTTGCAGGAGATTACCAAGATTAGAACCCGATATCTTGAAGCAATCGAAGAGGGCAATTATAAAGTATTACCCGGCAGTTTTTATGTAAGAGCGTTTATTAAAAGTTACGCTGAAGCGGTAGGTCTCGATCCGAACGAGGTGCTGAACATGTACCAGGGAACGATACCCGCGGCTCCTCCAGAGCCGGCCGTCGAAACCATCCGTACACCGAGGCGCAGCTCGTCTGCCAGAAATACGGACAGATTGAGCCGCTGGGCTTCCACTGTCATGGTCATATCTTTTGTCGTATTGATTGGGGCGATCGTCTATTATTTCGTCGTCGTGAACAATAAAGGACCGAATGAAGGAAGTATAAGCGATCCGGTCCGTGTAACGGATAAAGCGGATCCTAACGCGACCGCAGCCCCGAATGCAGGAACGCCGACAGCTTCTGCGTCTCCGACACCAACGGTTACGCCAACGCCAACGCCTACTCCGACACCGGCGACATCCCTGACGCTTGTCAGTAGCGAGAAATCGCTGGATACGTACACTGCGACAGGCGGGAAACTGGATATTGTCGTCACGGCTTCCGGTGCCCAGTGCTGGTACAGGGTAGACTCTATTGTTAACGGAGCCAAGAAAATGGAAAAACAGGACACCCTTAAGCAGGGCGCAAATGCAACGTTCTCTTTGACATCCTCGGCTCAAATTCGTGTCGGTTCTGCCATGGCGGCCAAAATCACCGTAAACGGCCAAGAATTGACCGTAGGGGATACGTCTAATCCTAAAAACATCAAAATCAATTTACAATAAACGATTCACGTTATTTCATAAATTTTACATGTAAGGGAAGGACGGGAGTTATGAGTTCAGAGAGTTCATTTGATATTGTATCGAAATTAGATATGCCGGAACTGAACAACGCTATTTCGCAGGCCAGACGGGAGATCGAGACCCGCTTTGACTTTAAGAACAGTAAAAGTGAAATCACTTTAGAGAAAGACGAATTAGTGCTGCTTTCCGACGATGATTTCAAACTTCAGAACGTAATAGATATTCTTCATGGCAAAATGGCTAAGCGGGGCATTGCCCTCAAGAACCTGGAATACGGCAAAATCGAGCCCGCTTCCTTAGGGGCAGTCCGTCAAAGGGTTAAGCTCAAGCAGGGAATCGAAGGAGACATTGCAAAAAAAATTAACATCATGATCCGTGATTCCAAGCTCAAAGTTAAAAGCCAGATTCAAGGCGACTCTATACGGGTAACAGGCAAAAGTAAGGACGATTTGCAGAAAGTCATGCAGATGCTTAAAGGAGCAGATTTGGCAATCGACCTACAGTTCGATAATTTCCGGTAAAGCGAAGAAACCCCCAGGTGATCCTTGTCTAGCAGGGGTTATGCTGGGGGTTTCGTTGTTTTGACACTCCGAATCCGCATGTATTATACTTGTCTAGGATAGCTTCGCTATGACGTTTGGAGGTTTCGGAATGACGGAGAAGGTTAGGGTAGTAACGCTTGGCTGTGAGAAGAATTTGGTCGATTCGGAGATTATGTCCGGCTTGATTGATCAGCGTGGCTACAACCTGGTGGAGACTAACGAAGAAGCTACGATAATCATTGTGAACACGTGTGGATTTATCGATGCGGCAAAAGAAGAATCCGTGAATACAATTCTGGATATGGCTGATCTTAAAAGAACAGGGAATCTGAAAGCGCTGATCGTATCGGGCTGTCTGACGCAGCGCTACAAAGAAGAACTGATGCTGGAAATGCCAGAGATAGACGGGATTGTGGGCACTGGGGATTTTCACAATATCAATACCATCGTAGATGAAGCGCTTAGAGGGAAGAAACCGGTCTATGTAGGTAACCCTGTCTTTAATTATGAGCAGGCTCTTCCGCGTAAAGTGTCGACTCCACGTTATACCGCCTATGTCAAAATTGCAGAAGGATGCGATAATGCCTGTACCTTCTGTTCGATTCCGATTATGCGGGGGAAATTCCGCAGCCGATCTGTCGATTCGATTCTTGCAGAGACACGTCAGCTTGCTGCACAGGGCGTCAAGGAGATCAGTCTGATCGCCCAGGATTCGACGAACTATGGAACGGATCTGTATGACAAATTCATGCTTCCGGAACTCCTTAATCGTGTCAGTGAAGTGGAAGGAATAGAATGGGTCCGTCTCCATTATGCTTATCCCGGATTTTTTACGGATGAATTAATCGATACGATTGCTTCTAATCCAAAGATTTGCGAGTACATAGATATGCCTCTGCAGCACAGCTCCGATTCCATTTTGAAGCGTATGAGGCGCCCCGGTAGAGAAAAGGATGCCCGGGAGCTTATTCATAAAATACGCGGCAGAATGCCCGGTGCGGCCCTGCGGACTTCACTTATCGTCGGGTTTCCCGGAGAAAGTGAAGAAGATTTTGAACACCTGGTTGCCTTTGTGAAGGACATGCAATTCGACCGTTTAGGTGTGTTTACATATTCCATGGAAGAAGATACACCGGCTTCACGGCTGCCTGATCAGGTGCCGGACGAAGTCAAAGAATTCCGGGCCGCTACGCTTATGGAAATTCAACGTGAAATTTCTAATTTGCGCGGAGGGCGCCGTCTCGGCGAGAACGTGGACGTACTGATCGAACGATATGACGGGCGCAACGATATCTATATCGGGCGTTCCCAGTACGATGCCCCGGAGATTGACGGAGAGGTGTTCGTTTCCGGACGCAACGTTCCGATCGGAGGGGTGGTTAAAGTTCGTGTCACCCACTCCCTGGAATTCGATTTATCAGGGGAGGTTATCGCTTGAATCTGGCCAACAAAATAACACTGGCACGTATATTCTTAGTGCCGATCATCATGTTTTTCATGCTGATTAACGTCCAGTTTCCGCACATTGAGATTTCGTCGTTTACCATTACGTATAATCAGATTATTGCTGCGCTGATTTTTATCATCGCGGCGAGCACAGACAGTCTGGACGGGTATATAGCCCGTAAGAACAAGCAGGTAACGAATCTAGGGAAGCTGCTTGATCCTCTTGCGGACAAACTTCTGGTAACGGCTGTTCTCGTTTCTCTGGTTGAGATGGACAAGGTTGATGCTTGGATCGTTATCGTCATTATTAGCCGGGAATGGGCTGTTACAGGGCTCAGGCAAATTGCCTTGTTGGAAGGCTCCGTCATCATGGCGAGTAAGTGGGGGAAGGCTAAAACAGCCGCCCAGATTACGGCCATTATTGCCCTGCTGATCAATAACTTCCCGTTTGCTTTCATCGACGTACCGTTCGATTTAATCGCAACATGGGTTGCGGCTATTATTACGGTATACTCTGGAATTGACTATTTTGTGAAAAATAAGCATGTGATTGATTTTACCGAAAAAACACAGTGATGCTGCTGTGTTTTCTTCGTCTCCAATGCTAACAAGCGTTGAATTGAATAAGCGCTGCTGTACAATCAGAGGAGGAGGATTGCTCATGAAGGCGGAAATTATTGCTGTCGGCACTGAACTGCTTTTGGGACAGATTTTGAATACGAATGCACAATATTTGGCGCAGGAATGCGCTCTTTTAGGCATTGATGTTTATTTTCAGACGGTTGTCGGTGACAATCCCGCACGTATTCGTGAAGCGCTGGAGCAGGCGGGTAACCGGGCCGATCTTGTTATTATGACCGGCGGTCTCGGCCCTACGCTCGACGATCTGACTAAGGATGTTCTTGCCGATATGACGGGAAGGAAATTGTACCTGGATGAAGCTACCATGGTGAAAATCCAGGAACTCTTTAATTCTCAGGGGCTGCATATGGTGGAAAGCAACTCCAGGCAAGCGAATATGATTGAAGGAGCGGAGCCGATTCCCAATGACACGGGTCTCGCGATCGGATTAGGGCTTGTTCATGAAGAAACGCGTTATTTGCTTCTCCCGGGTCCTCCAAAGGAAATGAAGCCGATGTTTGAAAGATATGCGAAGCACTGGCTCAGCGGTATTATGACGGACGAGCTTCCTCTCCACTCTAAAATGCTTAAATTTGCAGGCATAGGGGAATCAACGCTGGAGCACAAACTATTCGATCTGATAGAGAAACAGACGGACCCTACGATTGCCCCCTATGCCAAAGAAGGGGAAGTGACGATCCGTTTAGCGACCAAAGCGCATTCTGAAGAAGAGGCATGGCGCAAAATGGCTGAGATTGAGGAAGAGATCCGAAGCAGAGTCGGTGAACACATCTACGCACAGGAAGATGTGCCTATCGAAGAGGTGGTGCTGGCCGCGCTGCAATCCCGCAATCAGACACTCACGACAGCCGAGAGCTGTACAGGCGGCCTTCTCAGTGATCTGATCACTTCCGTGCCCGGTCGTTCTTCTGTCTTCTTGGGAGGCGTTGTAAGCTATTCCAATGAGCTTAAGCACAGTATGCTGAACGTACCGGTAGAGACCCTTGAAGGGGAAGACGCGCCTGGGGCGGTTAGTCCTGAAACCGCGGAAGCTATGGTTCGCGGCTTACTGGAGAAGACGGACTGCGATTATGCGGTATCCGTTACCGGTGTAGCGGGGCCCACGATGTCTGAGGGGAAGCCGATCGGACTCGTCTATGTCGGCGTCGGCTGCAAGAACGGCGATATTCATATACGCCGATTGCAGCTGCCGGGTCTGCGCGAGACGATTAAGCTGCGTGCCGCGAAGAGCGCGCTGTATGAATTGTGGAAACTTGTCAAATCAGACGGTTAATTGCAGAATAGTGTTGAATTCAAACCGGCTGTGCAGTATAATGAGCGTATGTTAACGGAAGAACCGTAGCGAAGAATTTATCTTTGCTGCGGTTTTTATTTTTTTAGCGGCCGGATAAATGCGTGTCACAAAATAAACGAATGTATGTTCGAAAAAATGCTTGGCAACGCGTCAAAAAGAAGGTATGATAGACCTATCAAAGTAAAAGGAAGTGAGTGTTTTGTCAGATCGTCGTGCCGCATTAGAAATGGCATTACGCCAAATTGAGAAACAATTTGGTAAGGGTTCGATCATGAAACTCGGAGAATCAACACATATGCAGGTGGAGACCATACCTAGCGGCTCGCTTGCTTTGGATATAGCACTCGGAACCGGAGGATTCCCTCGGGGCAGAATTATCGAAATCTATGGCCCGGAATCATCCGGTAAAACAACCGTTGCCCTGCATGCGATCGCCGAAGTGCAGAAAACCGGCGGACAAGCAGCCTTTATTGATGCGGAGCACGCGCTTGACCCTCTTTATGCGAGCAAGCTTGGGATCAACATCGATGAACTGCTGCTCTCCCAGCCGGATACCGGCGAACAGGCTCTTGAGATTGCTGAAGCGCTCGTTCGAAGCGGAGCGGTCGATATTATCGTTATCGACTCGGTAGCAGCACTGGTACCAAAAGCTGAAATTGAGGGCGAGATGGGCGATGCTCACGTGGGTCTGCAAGCACGTCTGATGTCCCAGGCCCTGCGTAAGCTGTCCGGAGCGATCAACAAATCGAAAGTTATTGCAATTTTCATCAACCAGCTTCGTGAGAAGGTCGGCGTTATGTTCGGTAATCCGGAGACGACTCCAGGCGGACGCGCGCTTAAATTCTACTCGACGGTCCGTCTTGACGTTCGGCGTATTGAAACAATTAAACAAGGCAATGACATGGTTGGTAACCGTACTCGTGTTAAAGTTGTAAAGAATAAGGTCGCTCCTCCTTTCAAACAAGCGGAGATCGATATCATGTATGGTGAAGGTATTTCCCGCGAGGGCAGTATCATTGATATCGGGACAGAACTTGATATTGTCAACAAGAGCGGCGCCTGGTACTCCTACAACGGCGAACGTCTGGGTCAAGGTCGTGAGAATGCGAAGCAGTTCCTCAAGGAAAACAAGGAAATGGCCGGAGAAATCGAATTGAAGATCCGGGAAGCGAGCAACCTGACAACGAAGGTTCCTGATAGTGGCGTGGATGTAGACGATCCGAATGAAGAAATTGCACTTTTCTCTGAAGATGAAGAATAGAACCGAACGGCTGTCGGGTCGGGCATGAATGGTGTCGCGGCAGCCTGGGATAGAGCTCCTTTTAGGAGCTTTTTCTTTTATTCTTAACGATTAAACACAACGATGAGGATAAGGATAGGGGAGAGTACCAGTGGAACAAAACAGTCTCACTTCTGTCATTACGATGATCGAGAAGCAAAAGAGAAACAAGCGGAGATATAATGTTCATGTGGATGGGGAGTACTCCTGTTCCGTTCATGAGGATGTGCTGATTAAATATCGGCTTCTGAAAGGCGAACAAGTGGATGCTAAGTGGCTTGAGGAAGCAATCCGTGAAGACGAACGGCATGATGCTTACCTTCGGGCAGTCCGCTTTGTCGCCGTCAGGCCGAGGTCTCAACACGAGGTCCGCCGTAAGCTTAAGGAAATCGGTTATGAAGACGAACTTATCGAACTGACAATAAACCGGCTGCTGGATCAGAAGTATTTGGACGATGCAGAGTTCGCTAAGATCTGGACGGAGCAGCGTATCCAGTATCAGCGTAAAGGCCGCAACGCGGTGAGATACGAGCTTGCCCAGAAAGGACTATCAAAAGACGAAATTTCGAAAGCGCTGTCCAGCGTAGACGAAAATGAAGAGCTTGAAGGCGCTATGGTAGTCGGCCGTAAAAAATGGAAGGCAACTTCTGGCGAAACGATGGATCGCAAACGGAAAACCGCATCTTTTTTACTTAGGCGGGGGTATACATCCTCTGTAACGAGCCAAGTGGTACGCACACTATCCAATGAGGATTTTGACATCTTGGACGAATAGTCCATAAATTCGCTTCCCTGCGATGGATTAGTAGCAGGCATAGCTTGACAATGTTATTTGGGAAAAGATAAAATACAAGTGTATATTTTCATAAAAAATCATGCAGATTTTCTATGAGGCAAATGACTGAAGCAATTTCCGCCAAGATTGCTTCTGCATCATGTAATTCCGAACAACCCCCGTTGTACGGATGAACCAACCGAACCATTTCCTACTGGGGAATGTGGTCCTTAGGGCTTGAACAAAAGAATATCGGATTAAAAAAACCGAATCATCCCAAGCTAACACCTTGGAGTAACCAACGAGGAGGTGGACATGATGAATCCAATTATCTGGATCCTGATCATTCTCGTTGTTGGCTTTATTTGCTTAGGGATTGGTTATTTTATCCGCAAGTCTCTTGCAGAAGCGAAAATTTCCAGTGCTGAAACAGCCGCTGAACAAATTGTCGAAAGTGCTCGCAAAGAAGCGGAAGCGCTGAAGAAAGAAACGGTTCTGGAAGCCAAAGATGAAGTTCATAAGCTCCGGGCCGAAGCTGAAAAAGACACTCGTGAACGTCGAAATGAAGCACAACGACATGAAAGACGATTGTTGCAAAAAGAGGAATCGCTGGATAAAAAATTAGAATCTCTTGAGCGTAAAGAAGAGCAAGTAGCCAACAAAGAGAAGAGAATTGAAGAGACGCAGAATCAGATTGATGAATTGTATCGCAAACAAGTCTCTGAACTCGAGCGGATCTCCGGTATGACAATGGAAGAGGCTAAGAATATTATCCTTACTGGAGTCGAGCAGGAAGTTCGTCATGAAACCGCACAGCTTATTAAAGAAATTGAACAGCAAGCCAAAGAAGAAGGCGACAAGAAAGCGCGTGAGATTATCACGCTGGCCATTCAACGCTGTGCTGCTGATCATGTGGCAGAGACTACGGTATCTGTTGTAAGTCTGCCGAATGAAGAAATGAAGGGCCGTATTATCGGCCGTGAAGGCCGCAACATCCGCGCCCTGGAGACACTGACCGGGATTGATCTTATTATCGATGATACTCCTGAAGCAGTTATCCTCTCCGGCTTTGATCCGATCCGCAGGGAGATTGCCCGTACCTCACTAGAGAAACTGGTTGCTGACGGCCGCATTCATCCGGCTCGTATCGAAGAGATGGTGGAGAAGTCGCGTAAAGAAGTCGATGAGCGGATTCGCGAATATGGAGAACAAGCTACGTTTGAAGTGGGTGTGCATGGGCTGCATCCGGATCTGATCAAGATTCTGGGCCGTCTCAAATTCCGTACAAGCTACGGTCAGAACGTGCTCAAGCACTCCATGGAAGTTGCTTATCTCTCCGGACTCATGGCCGGGGAGCTTGGCCAGGACGTAACGCTGGCCAAACGTGCAGGCCTTCTTCATGACATCGGTAAAGCACTTGATCATGAAGTTGAAGGGTCGCACGTTGAGATCGGTGTAGAGATCGGCAAGAAGTACAAGGAGCATCCGGTTGTTATCAATGCGATTGCTTCTCATCACGGCGATGTGGAAGCTACTTCCGTCATTGCGATGCTCGTAGGTGCGGCAGATGCTCTGTCTGCAGCAAGACCTGGGGCACGTCGTGAAACACTCGAAACGTACATCAAGCGTCTGGAGAAGCTGGAAGGCATTTCCGAATCGTTTGAAGGCGTAGAGAAATCGTACGCGATTCAAGCAGGACGTGAAGTTCGTGTCATGGTTCAACCTGAGAAAGTCGATGACGCAGAGGCGTTTAGACTTGCACGTGACATCACGAAGAAGATCGAGAATGAACTGGACTATCCGGGTCATATCAAAGTTACGGTCATCCGTGAAACACGAGCGGTTGAATACGCTAAATAAAAGAAGTATACTTAGGAAAAGTGGCTGCCAAGCCACTTTTCCTTTTTGTAGCCGCAAATATAGAGAGATAGGCAGGGTGAGAGATTATTAAAATCGTATTTATTGGAGATATAGTTGGCTCTGTCGGCCGTCAGGCCGTTAAGACGATGGTTCCAAAGCTTAAATTGAAATACCCGAATGCCGTATTTATCGCCAATGGCGAGAATGCAGCCGGCGGCCGGGGAATTACCGCACAAATAACTAAAGAGCTGTATCAGCTCGGCATAGACGGCATTACACTTGGAAATCACACCTGGGACCAGAAAGAAATTTTTGATTTCATTGATGACGAGGTGAAGATGGTACGTCCGGCTAACTTTCCGGAGGGTACTCCCGGTCTGGGATATACGGTTCTGAAAGTGAAAAATCAGGAAATCTTACTGATAAATCTTCAAGGGCGTACGTTCCTGCCGCCTATCGATTGTCCATTTAATAAGGTGGATGAGATATTGGGCGAGGCCAAAAAGAAATACAAGTACATTTTCGTTGATTTCCACGCGGAAACGACTTCTGAGAAAATAGCGATGGGTTGGCACCTGGACGGCCGTGTATCCGCAGTTGTCGGGACGCACACACACGTACAGACTAACGATCACCGTGTGCTTCCTGGCGGTACAGCGTATGTAACGGATGTAGGTATGGTTGGACCGAGGGACGGAGTCCTGGGAATGGAGCGTTCGGCAGTGCTGCGTAAGTTTATTACACAGCTCCCGGTCCGGTTTGTTGTAGACGAGGGCCAGTGGCATTTTCACGGTGTTGTCGTGGAGCTTGACGACACGACGGGCCTCGCGAAGAAAATCGAGCTCATCCGGATCAATGAAGAGGATCTTCTCTTCGAATAGTTGTTCCATTGCTTACGCCTGGTTAACGTACCTCACGGGTTAGGAATGTTTGGGCACATGTCCGAATAGGATGAAGAAGGAAAACCTTTATCCAACAACCCAAGGAGGTACTTTTCCATGGAAGTATTAAAAGTTTCAGCAAAATCCAATCCAAACTCCGTAGCAGGGGCGCTTGCGGGCGTGTTACGGGAGCGCGGAGCGGCCGAGCTCCAGGCCATTGGAGCCGGTGCTTTAAATCAAGCTATTAAAGCAGTAGCGATCGCAAGAGGATTTGTCGCACCTAGTGGAGTCGATCTCATTTGTGTACCGGCTTTTACAGACATCGTGATTGACGGGGAGGATCGCACCGCGATCAAGCTCATTGTCGAGCCGAGATAATTTGAAAGCAATGCCTCAGGGTTGAGCATAAATGAACGGGCCTGTTTACACTGTAGACAGGTTTTTTTCGCATCAAATCCGGACAAGCCACACAAATCGGGAGGATCCCATGATTATAGATGCTCATTGCGACGCTTTAATGAAAATGTACCGGAACCGGCGGCTGGACTTCCAGACGCCTTCTGTGGAACTCGATGTTAATTATCCTTTGATGAAAACGGGCGGGATAAAAATACAGTTTCTTGCCATTTATTTGCCTGAAGAGATCCGTACACCTGGAATAGAACACGTGCTGGAATATGTGGATATTCTCTACCAGAGAATTTTATCGAACCCCGAAATTTGCCTGATCCAAAGCCGTTCGGATCTTAACGGTGTGATGAACAGCAGCCGCAAGGGCGTGATTTTGACATTGGAAGGGGTAGAAGGGCTGCAGGCCAATTTGGGGCATTTAAGAATTCTGCATCGCTTAGGGCTTAGAAGTGTGGGACTGACCTGGAATTTCGCTAACTGGTCGGCAGACGGCATTATGGAGGCAAGGGGCGGGGGGCTAACAGCCCGCGGCAGGATGCTGATAAAAGAAAGTAATCACTTGAACCTTATGTTAGATGTGTCCCATTTGTCTGTAAAAGGTTTTTGGGACCTGATGGAATACCCGGATTTGTCTGTATTTGCTTCTCATTCCAATGCCAAATCGGTATGTGAACATCCGAGAAATTTAACCGATGATCAAATTAAACAGCTCATTAATCAGCAAGGAATGATCGGGCTGACCTTTGTCCCCTGGTTTGTTCATAAGTCGGATCCTGTATCGATCTCGGATCTGCTTCGTCATCTTGATCATGTATGTGCGCTTGGCGGAGAAGATTATGTCGGATTCGGTTCTGATTTTGACGGAATTGACCGATACATAACAGGACTGGAAGATGCAGGCATGTACACCAACCTGGCAAATGAATTATGTAAAAGATACTCGCTAAGCCAGGTTCATAAATTTCTTTCCAGGAACTGGAACCGATTTCTGGAAAGAAGTTTGCCTGTTTCGTAGCGAACGATCTCTTTTTGATATGAGTATCATCTAAAAAAGCTATCTTTCCCTTTGTCAAAAACTCTTGCAATTTACATTCGGTAGGAATAGAATTTGGGTTAAGCTTGAAAAAATTTTTTTATATATAACCTATAAGGCAATCATACTGAATTGTACAGATATGTCTCACACACGGCTCTAGACCAAGGAAGAGCAGCTACCATCAAAAGGAGTGGACGCAAGGTGATTAGTCAGTTATCGTGGAAGATCGGGGGACAGCAAGGGGAGGGGGTAGAAAGTACGGACCGTATTTTCTCGACGGCGCTTAACCGTCTTGGTTACTACCTATACGGATACCGCCACTTCTCTTCGCGTATTAAAGGGGGACATACAAACAACAAGATCAGAATCAGCACCAGACCTATTCGTTCGATCTCGGACGATTTGGACATTCTCGTAGCTTTTGATCAGGAAACTATAGACCTGAACTCTCATGAATTGGGCGGACATGGTGTAATCGTGGCGGATGCGAAGTTCAATCCTACGCTCCCTGAAGGTGTCACTGCGCGCCTTTTCCCCGTACCTATTACCGCTATAGCGGAAGAACTCGGCACGTCCCTATTCAAGAACATGGCAGCTTCAGGCGCATCCTGGGCGCTTCTTGGCCTGCCTTTGGACGTATTTAATAAAGCGGTAGAGGAAGAATTCGGCCGCAAAGGCGCAGCGGTTGTAGAGAAGAATATCGAAGCGGTACGTAAGGGTGCGGAATCGGTTCTCGAGCTTGCGGGCGGTCCTATTAAGGAACTGCAGCTGGACCCTGCAGACGGCAAACAGAAGCTGTTTATGATCGGCAACGATGCGATTGCCCTGGGCGCCGTGGCGGCGGGATGCCGCTTCATGCCTGCGTATCCGATTACACCTGCTTCGGAAATCATGGAATACTTGACCAAAGTTCTGCCGAAATTCGGCGGTGCGGTTATTCAGACCGAAGATGAGATCGCAGCCTGCACAATGGCTATTGGCGCAAGCTACGGCGGCGTACGTGCCATGACTGCTTCGGCAGGTCCCGGACTATCCCTCATGATGGAAGCGATCGGCCTGTCCGGAATTACAGAGACGCCTGTCGTCATCGTGGATACGCAGCGTGGAGGTCCTAGTACAGGGCTTCCGACTAAGCAAGAGCAAAGTGATCTTAATGCAATGATTTATGGAACTCATGGCGAGATCCCCAAAGTTGTGCTTGCTCCAAGCACAATCGAAGAATGCTTCTATGATACAATCGAAGCGTTCAATATTGCGGAGAAGCTGCAGCTTCCCGTTATCCTATTGACTGATCTTCAGCTGTCACTCGGTAAGCAATCCTCCGAGGTGCTGGATTATAATAAAATTGTCATTGACCGTGGTAATCTGGTCGACCAGCCTGAAGCTGCCGAAGACGCCAAACAGCTGTTCAAGCGGTATGAATTTACAGCTGACGGCGTATCTCCACGCGTTCTGCCGGGTGTTAAGAATGGCCTGCACCATGTCACCGGTGTCGAGCATGACCAGGAAGGCCGTCCTTCCGAAAGTCCCGTGAACCGCAAAAAGATGATGGATAAGCGTCTGGAGAAGCTGAATCATGTAGAAGTGGCGAACCCGATTCTGGTGAACGCTCCTCATGAGGAACCCGATGTACTGATCATCGGCATGAGCTCTACAGGCGGAACTATCGAAGAAGCAAGAGTAAGACTTGAGCAGGAAGGTTTGAAGACGAGCCATATCCATGTCCGTCTGCTGCATCCGTTCCCGGGTGAAGCTCTGAAACCTTATCTGGAGAAAGCCAAGAATGTGATCGTCGTAGAAAATAACGCGACGGCTCAGCTTGCCAACCTGATTAAGTTGAATGCAGGAAGTGCAGATAAAATTAAAAATATGCTTAAATATGATGGAACACCGTTCCTGCCGTCTGAAATTTATCAAGAATGCAAGGAGTTGACTGTAGCATGGCAACATTAAAAGATTTCCGCAACAACGTAAAGCCTAACTGGTGTCCGGGATGCGGCGACTTCTCTGTGCAAGCTTCGATACAGCGGGCAGCAGCGAATGTCGGTCTGGAGCCGGAACAATTAGCCATCGTCTCGGGTATCGGCTGTTCCGGCCGCATTTCCGGGTATGTGAACTGCTATGGATTCCACGGCATCCACGGCCGCTCCCTTCCGATCGCGCAGGGCCTCAAAATGGCCAATCGTGAGCTGACCGTGCTCGCATCCGGTGGCGATGGAGACGGTTTTGCAATCGGGATGGGCCATACGGTTCATGCGATCCGCCGTAACATCGACATGACCTACATCGTCATGGACAACCAGATTTACGGTCTTACCAAGGGCCAGACATCACCGCGCAGCAGCGAAGGGTTCAAGACCAAGAGTACGCCGAGCGGATCGATTGAGACCGCTTTGGCGCCGCTTGAGATGGCTCTGGCTGCCGGAGCTACTTTCGTAGCCCAATCTTTCTCCAGCAATCTTAAGCAGTTGACCCATATTATTGAAGAAGGAATAAAGCATCAGGGCTTCTCGTTAATCAACGTATTTAGTCCTTGCGTAACCTTCAACAAAGTGAACACGTACGACTGGTTCAAAGAAAATATCATTGATCTGGAAGAAATTCCTGACTATGATTCGAGCAACCGTGTGATGGCTATGACGAAGCTGATGGAAACAGGCGGTATGCTGACTGGTATCATTTATCAAGATAAAGTGAAGCCGAGCTACGAGAATCTGGTTCCAGGTTTCAAAGAAGAAGGCCTTGCCAAGCAGGATATGAAAATCAGTCAGGCTGATTTTGACAAATTAGTTGCTGAATTTAGATAACTCTGTTAAATAAGGTGCGCAGCGAGGCTGCGCGCTTTTTTTTTCGGTCAAAAAAGGGTACTATTAATTTATAACAGAATAAACCTCAGATTGGGCACAGAGACGAGCAGAATACAGGAGGATGACACAGATGAAGCAGATACCGATTGGAATTTCGGCAAGGCATGTTCATTTAAGTGAAGACCACATTCACATATTATTCGGTGAAGGCTACGAGCTGAGCGCGATGAAAGATCTGTCCCAGCCTGGTCAATTTGCTGCGAATGAGACAGTAGCCGTAGAAGGTGCCAAGGGCCGTTTTGATAAAGTCCGTATTCTGGGGCCTGCACGTAAGAACTCCCAGCTTGAAATTTCCCGTACCGATGCTTTCACTCTGGGTCTGCAGCCTCCGGTTCGCGAATCCGGCAATATCGAAGGCACTCCTGGAATTAAAGTGATCGGTCCTAAAGGTGAAGTGGTACTTGAAGAAGGCGTAATCGTGGCTGCCCGTCATATTCACTTTCATACCGAAGATGCGAGAAAATGGGGCATTGAGGACAAGCAGCGCCTTCGGGTGCGTGTAGAGACAGACCGCCCGGTTATTTTTGAAGATGTCATTGCACGTGTATCCGATCAATTTGCTCTGGATATGCATATCGACACCGATGAAGGCAATGCAGCCGGTCTGAGAACGGGCGATGTGGGCCTCATCGTAGATTAAGAACTGACGAGCAGCCCAAGTAAAAAGGAGCCTTGGAACAGGGCAGCAAGCCTTGAATCCGGCTCTTTTTTCTTTGTCTGCCCGGCATGTGCATGGTATAATGAGAGTTATGAGTCTAGCATGGAATACTCAGGAGGAATGACGAAATGACGGTGAAATCCGGTAAATCCGACAAGGATTTTTCGATCTATTTTCAACCTCCTTCCTATAAGGATGCGAAAAAGCGCGGCAAAGAAGACATTGAAGTGCTGTATGATTTCAATATTCCGGTAGAGATGAAGGAGTTCGGCCAGGGGAAGCGGTACATGATCCGGACCTATGGCTGCCAGATGAACGAACATGACACGGAGACTATGAAGGGCCTGCTGGAGCAGCTTGGATATACTTCTACGGAGGACAAACAGGAGGCAGATGTCATTCTGCTGAATACGTGTGCCATCCGGGAGAACGCGGAAGACAAGGTGTTTGGCGAGCTGGGTCACCTCAAGCATCTCAAAATCGAGAAACCGCATCTGGTTCTTGGTGTTTGCGGGTGTATGTCCCAGGAGGAAGGCGTTGTCAAACGTATTTTACAAAAGCACGGGCATGTGGATCTGATTTTTGGAACGCATAATATTCACCGCTTGCCGGCCCTGCTGCACGATGCTTATCTAAGCAAGGAAATGGTCGTTGAGGTATGGTCCAAAGAAGGGGACATCATTGAGAACCTTCCGAAGAAGCGCGAAGGAATGCGTGCGTGGGTAAACATTATGTACGGTTGCGATAAGTTCTGCACGTACTGTATCGTTCCTTATACACGTGGAAAAGAGCGCAGCCGCCGTCCACAGGACGTACTGGCAGAGGTAAGAGATCTTGCCCGTCAAGGATTTAAGGAAGTTACCCTGCTCGGCCAGAACGTGAATGCTTACGGCAAAGATTTTGAGGATCTTACATATGGCTTCGGTGATCTTATGGATGATATCCGCAAAATCGATGTCCCTAGAATCCGTTTTACGACTTCGCATCCGCGTGATTTTGACGATCGCCTGATCGAGGTTCTGGCGCATAAAGGGAATCTGATGGAGCACATTCATCTCCCTGTTCAATCGGGAAGCAGCGAAGTGCTCAAAAAAATGAGCCGTAAATATACGCGGGAACGTTATCTTGAGCTTGTAGGCAAAATCAAAGCGGCGATTCCGGATGTAGTGCTCAGCACCGATATCATCGTAGGATTCCCGGGCGAAACGGACGAGCAGTTCGAGGACACCCTCAGCCTCGTCAAGGAAGTTCAGTATGACTTTGCCTATTCGTTCATTTATTCCCCTCGGGAAGGCACCCCTGCCGCCGCAATGGAAGACAATGTGCCGATGGAAGTAAAGAAAGAGCGTTTGCAGCGTCTGAACGACGCCATCGCTACTTATGGCAAGGAAGGCAATGAGAAGCTGCGCGGCCAGATTGTCGAAGTGCTCGTTGAAAGCGAAAGCAAGCGCAATTCCGAAGTTCTGTCCGGCCGTACCCGTACCAATAAGCTGGTACATTTCACAGGTCCCAAGGAGCTGATCGGATCGTTTGCTCATGTGCTTGTAACGGAGCCTCAGACCTGGTTAGTCAAGGGCGAGCTTGTTGAGAAACCTTTACAAATATCGATTTAGGAACGCCACTATAAGAATCGGAGCGTGTACCATGGAGCACTTCACCAACACAGAAATGGTAGTAAGGGAAGATATTCTGGCAAAAACTAAAGAATTGGCGCAACTGCTGACGACATCGACCGAAGTGCAATTTTATCAGCAGGCTGAGCGTCAGATCGCAACCAACGAGCATATTCAGACACTGATCTCAGCGATTAAGAAAAAACAGAAAGAAATCGTCGCTTTTGAAAAGTTCGATAATGAAGTGATGGTGAAGAAGATCGAGAAGGAAATTGAAGATCTTCAGGATGAACTCGACAATATTCCCATCGTCAGGGAATTCCAGCAATCGCAAGTCGATATCAACTACCAGCTGCAATTGGTCATGTCCGTTATCCGGGATACGATTGCGGACAAGATTAATGTAGAAGCCGGTGAAACACCGCCACCTTCTACCTGCAGTGAATAATACCGCCAAAACCGTTCCCTCACCGGGAGCGGTTTTTATGTATCCGATTGAATAAATGTTCCTAGTAAGGATATACATTGACATTGAACAAACATTATATTAAATTGTTTATATAAATATAAACAAAGAATGTGGGTGTTTGTTTTGAAAGATGTTTCGGAATTGTTCTGGAAGGCGTCTTCGGATGAAATACAAAGAGGGTACGTCTATATGGATAAAGAAGAGTCCTTCGTATGCCTAGTTTGCGGGAGAGCTTTTACCAAAGGTATCATTTATCAGGAAGCGGGTATCTTCTACGAAGCTGAGAAGTTCGCTTCCTTGCATATTACCCTTGAACACGAATCGATGTTTCATTATTTGCTGAATATGAATAAAAAATTGACGGGTTTAACGGATTTGCAGAAACAGCTGATTGGATTATTTCACAGCGGTTTGTCGGATAAAGAGATTGTAAAGGAACTGGGGGGCGGCAGTACCTCAACGATCCGGAATCACCGGTTCACGATGCGGGAAAGAGAGAAACAGGCAAAGGTTTACTTAGCCCTTATGGGTCTGCTTGATAAGAAAGTAGAGAATGGGCGTGACACCTCCTTTATCCCGGTCCCAAAGACCGCCACGGTGCTTGATGAAAGATTTGCCATTACGGAGCAGGAGAATGAAGAATTCATGCGGACGTATTTTCCGGATGGAGTAGACGGACGTCTTTCGAAATTCCCTAAGAAAGAGAAACGCAAGGTAGCGATTCTCCGCCAGCTCATTACACGATTTGAAGCCGGCAAGCAGTATAGCGAGAAGGAAGTAAACGCGATCCTCAAAGAAGCCTGGGATGACTACGTCACGCTTAGAAGGTATCTGATCGAATACGGATTTATGAAACGGCAGGATGATTGCAGCGCCTATTGGGTTCACAGCTAGGAAGTGGATAGGTGTAAGAATAAAATGAAGTCCGGAAGGGTCAAGAGCGTTTAATTAGGTTAATATTCCTTAGGTTAACAACGAAGGAGGAGTATTCACATGCGCTATGATATGACCCACGAAGCGAATAATGAAGAAATTCAAAGGTGTATAGAAGAATGTTTGCTCTGCCTCAAGGCATGCAATTATTGCTTCACCGCTTGTCTTCAGGAAGAGAATGCTTCTCACATGGCCGAATGCATCCGGCTGACTCGCGAATGTGCCGATATTTGCGCATACGCAGCATCTGCGATGTCCCGGCAGAGTCCTTTTGTCGTAGAGATTTGTAACCTGTGTGCGACCATTTGTGAAATTTGCGCGAAGCAGTGTGCCCAGCATGACCATGAGCATTGCCAGGAATGTGCCAAGGCTTGCCGCAGTTGTGCAGAGGTCTGCCGCGGAATGGCCTCTTAAATGATCTAAACATAAAGAACCCGATCCGGGTTCTTTTTTTATTTGACAGCCACTATAGATTTATAGAATGCTAGATGAGAAAGCGGAATAAGGAGGAGCACCGGAAAACATATCGAAATCTATTATACGGAAAAAGCACCTCCTAAGAGGTGCTTCCAGCCTGTAGACAAAGTTCCGCAAGGAGCAGGGTCTACAGGCTTTTTTATCGAATTAGTAAGTAAAACGGTGAGCCGAGGTGTAAAAAATGCTGAGTAAGAGCAATAACGAAGGTCGCTTTCAAGTT
>NZ_RHLK01000029.1 GCF_009757775.1 Paenibacillus lutrae | reverse complement strand
TTTTCCACCCCAGTGGATTCCACTTCGTAATCTGTGTGACTCCTGTTGGATCTACGGTGGTGATTTCATTCGCTGCATCGTTATAGGTATACCTAAACGTACTTGAATCCGGCTGGGTTACTTTGGTGGCTCGGCCTAATCTATCGTACTCGTACTGAGTCACAAGGCCTTTGCCATCTGTAAACTTCGTCATAGCACCTGTAGCCGGGTTATACTCGAACCGCTGAGTCACCGTCGTGTTTTGTTTGGCTGCATCCGTAACTTGTACGGATTGCTCAGTCGGAAACGCGGATTGGTATTGAGTACCGTACCCATTGGTAACGACAATATCCTGCGCATCGTCTTTAATGGTAATGCGTGTAGGGTTACCGAAAGCATCATACGTATAACTCGTGTGGGCTTGCAGGGCACCTGCCGCATTGTTCTCCTTTACCCGTACTTCCTTGATTCCATGGGTCACCGGATAACGTTCCAGTTCCATGTAGCTGTTTAGCCCGCTCGTAGCCGGTGCTGTTACACTGCTGAGCAAATGAGTAGCTGCATCATACTGATATGTGCTCACCGCATTGGCAGGATCCGTCTCTGTGAGCACATTCCCGTATTCATCATACGTACGCTGACTCACTTGTTCCGTCGAGCTGGAAGCACCCTGCACCGTCTTCGTGGTGGTTTTCGTTGGAGACGGCCAGCGGTTTGTCCGGTTGTACTCCATGGCCGTGGTCGTTTGCGTCACCCCGTCGTCTTGTTTGATCTGGGTGTTGTAGAAGACTTCCGGTGTATTGTCGTCGATATATACTTTGTCGTAGCTGTACGTCGTTTGGGTTCTACCGTTGTTGATAGTGGTAGCGAAGGATGAGTTCGCCTTTTGAACCGATCCGCCATCACCTTGATAGGTGTAATCCACACGACCAGATTTACTTTCTGTGCCGCCGGCATAGGTGATCACATCTTCACGGGCTTTGACACGGTAAACCGTTTCGGAAGCAGTGGTGCCTAAACTGCGGTTATAGGAATCATAACTGAAATCAGTCCGTGCGTTTGTCGGGTGGTACACCTGCTTCAACAGAGCTACGTAATTATCTTTTTTCTTGTAGGAACCGACAAGATCAAAAGGGGCTGAAGCAACCTCGTATACATATTGCGTTTTGCGACCAGCAGGGTCAGTCACTTGAGATAGCAGCTCTTTATTTCCTTGCGGATCTTTCGTTTTTTCATATTTTACCGTGCGATCCCCTTGACTAAGAGTTACTTCTGAACTTGAGTACTGGATTTTAATTTCATTTTGTAACGCGTCTTTAATTTTGGTTAAAACCGTTCCGTAACGTGAAACGTAAGAATATTCGAATTGAATGTTGTTTTGGTATGAATCTGATATTTGCAGCAGCTTGCCTTCTGAACTGAAGTACTGCTTCTGACCATCCAAAGCAGTAAGAACATAGGAGGAAGTTAAATCGTTTACGGTGACTGAGCCATCATAGGTTAACTTCAGATCTTTCCAAGGGTAGCCTTTTATATGGAGTCCGTCTAACTCGTATGTCGAACCTCCGAATAGAGTAATGTATTTCTTGTTGTCGCTTTTGGTCTCTATATAGGGAATATCCCAGCTCCAGCCCTTACCGATCGGGAATCTTTTCTCTTGACTCATCTCGCTGACTTGATTGCCGTAGGCATATTTAAATTCGCCGCAATTTCCAAAATTATCAGTATAATAACAGACCGGCTTCTTACTATTTGGATATTCTTCCACCTTTCCTGTGGTGTAGGCTTTAGCCATAAGAGGAGTGCCGCTAAGATATAGATCATCCTTTATCATGAATAGCGAAGCATCCGGGTTAGCTGGATCAAATTTATACGTACTTTCAAGTTCTTCACGGAATTGATTGTTAAAATCTTCTATAGGGGCCCGATTCAAAGGATAGGACCAGTAAGTATATTGGCCGTTAAATTGTACAAAGGAATGATACAACCATGAAAAATAGTACGGCTGAAAGTAAAAATCCGACGCACTTCCATGCGTAACAGGGTCACCCGAATACTTATAAAAGAGTTTTGCAGTCAGTTTCGGGTAATATATCACCTCAAAAACGTTATCCTGGATAACTTTTTTGTTGTAATAGATTGCATCTGAGCTATTGTAATTGCGGTTGAGAGTAAAAGACATCCCGTTGCGACCCGGCAGCGACATATCTGTCGATTGCATTTGTAAAGTACCATTGATAGTAGACACGTTATCATTAATCGAACCCCCATAAGGAGCACGATCAGCATTCATGTTCAACCGCTTTACAGCAAATTCATCATAACTCTGCGGAAATTTATCCGAAGAAGCAGTCCGGGAACTCAGCATACCATATGCAGAATCCGTTACTGTCGGTAAGTCTGAGAGATTCAGTAAAGACGGATGTACGAATGTTGTCTTTCCACTATCTTCTACAAACTCTCCGTACGTTTGAGCTGTCACGGTCTGTACCTGGTTAGTCTTCTCATCTACCTGCTCTATGAAACGCTCAGCCGAATAATCCATCTGTTCCAGTTTCTCTTCAACTTTCGGATTAAGTTGCTTGAGAAGCTCTCCCAAAGGTTGGCCAGCATCTTCTTGCTGCAAAGCTGTATGAACTTCAAGAAAGGTGTAGCCCTTGGTTAATTCGGCTAGAATTTCTGTCTCTGCTATTCCATACGCTTTACTTAGGGATTCCACCGTAAGAAGATTCTGATTAGAGTTTATAGTGCTAGTAGGCGGCCGCTCCGCTTTCATAGCATTTATAACATTTAAGGGAGCCAGCATTTGAATAAGCAGACAAACCAACACCAAATAATTCACTTTCTTTTTCATTAAAAACTTCACCGTTCCTCATAATAGTTAAATTGCAAAACACTGACTTACTACCTTTTTAACTGATATATTTTCTTTTCCTTTTCCTGTAGCATCAAATGATTTCCCTACCTATCACTCCCCAGTATCATAGGATCAGTCTCCCATTTGCCCGTCTGGTTGATAAGAATCTAATTCTAAACAACTCCATGTTTTTTAAAAAGATTCCCATTACGATCGTATAAATAGTGTATTATTTTTCCCTGGGGTAAAAGTGTATAAGTAATTCTACCGTTATTATCGTAAAGATATTGAAACTTAGATCCAGACTGTATGGGTGTTAACCTGAATTGATCAATATCAAGATAACTTTCACTCTCGCCTCCTATACCAAAGCGAATCACAATCGAATGCGTGGCAGGCAAAGGCTGATATAAAATGTGCTTATCATTCCATTGCCAGCCTCCATCCTTATAATCATGATGGATTTCGTTTATAATGGCACCTGAAGCATCCTGTTCCAAAATACTGAAGGTGCACTTTCCGCCAGAAGCCAAGGTGTATCTCATCTGAGCATTCAAAAGGTAAGAAAAACCTTGAGGTACCGGAATAGGAGATGATACAGCAAATACTTCAGAGGAAGGATCCCCGGCTCCGCTGAATAATCGATAATGTAATTGACCATCAAATGGTTCATAAGGAGCCTGTTTAGCATATGCGTCTATACTGCTCCCATTGCGCCAGAACACTTCCCAAAAGTCCGGCTTGCTCGTTAAATCCTCATCCTGCTCAAAACCTCCATTGTAATCGAAAGCTTCTAACCGTACTTTATCCACGTCCAGATATGCATCCTCTTCCCCGCCAATAGCAAATCGGATGTTAATATATGCAGCATTCGGCTTCGTACTAAATGTCAGAGTCTGATCATGCCAAGTCCAGCCTCCGTTTGTATAAGCTGCGTGGTTTTCAGAAATATTGTTACCATGTGCATCAAATTGAATAATAGTAAACTCTGCACGCCCCCCCGCAGCCACTGTATACCTCATATAAGCCTGGGCCTTATATATGACACCACCATTAATAGGGATAGGATTTGATATGACATACTGATACGCGTTTATATCGCCAATACCATTGTACAAGCGGTTATGATAACTGCCTTCAGCAGGCTCATACGGAGCCTGTTTAACATAAGCTGAGTTGCTGTTTCCATTCAGCCAGTTAATTTCCCAAAAGTCTGGGATTTGATTGTGATTCAGGTCCTTTTCAAACCCAGGATTGTAAGACTCATTTAGAGAAGCTGAAGCGGGCAACGGACTGACAATTACAAATAAGATCAATAAAATAAAAAGTGAATAATTCTTTATTCTCAAAAATATCATCTTCTTTCTTCTAGTGATTTAATAATTTTCTAATTAGAACTATAATTTACTCCAACAATTAAACAATAAATTTTACCATTTAATTCACAATAACCTCACCTTCATCCCACTATTTTTTCCACACGCTTTCCATTTTAATACTTAACTGCAGGTTAAGTATATCTTTATTTTTAATAAAAACAGTAGACATAATAACTTACACTAAACACATCTTCCAACAGAGAATTTGATTAAAATAGGTATAATGTTAATTGGAATTTATTACTTGTTCCCGGCAAACCCTATTCCTCTTGCGGCCACGACCGTCTCCTAGAAGGCCGAGGAAAAAAAGAAGATCGAGCTAAGCAAGAAGCCCACAAAAAAGCCTCTCCCCGGTTGAATTTCCGAGAAGAGGCCGCCTGTTCATTCCTAAATCAGTTTCCCTGAGGCCCACCTTATATGAAGACTTACTAACTAACTACGGCCCACAGAGCCGGAACGTTAGCCGGTTCCCAGCCTGGCATAGCCGTGTGAGCCTGGATAGCTCTGTAGGTTTTCCCTTGATAAGTGACGAGAGCGT
The DNA here is from genome assembly GCF_009757775.1 of Paenibacillus lutrae. GTDB lineage: Bacteria > Bacillota > Bacilli > Paenibacillales > NBRC-103111 > Paenibacillus_F > Paenibacillus_F lutrae. The sequence continues at coordinate 15,011 of NZ_RHLK01000029.1, read as the reverse complement.
TGATTGGGTAGTTGGTATACGCAGCCCAGGCAGCTGCGCCGGTCCCTGGATCAGTAACGACGGTGACCGCGTTGCTCGCCGGCGATACGTTGCCCGCCGCATCTCTCGCTTTGACGGTAAAGGTGTAGGACGTTCCGCCCTGCAGGTTGCTAACGGTCGCACTCGTTCCCGTAACCGTAGCGGCAAGTGTCGAGCCGTTGTACACATCATAGCCCGCTACGCCCGTATTGTCTGTGGATGCGCTCCACGACAAGGATGCACTGCTGGACGTTTGGCCTGTCGACACGAGGTTGCCGGGAGCCGTCGGCGGCTGCGTATCCGTCGGGTTGGTCGACGAGCTGGTCGTCACCGTCACGGCGCTGCTCGCCGGCGATACATTGCCTGCCGCATCCTTCGCTTTCACTGTGAAGGTGTAAGCTGTGCCGGGGCTCAGACCGCTGACGGTCGCGCTTGTGCCGGTTACGGATGCCGCCAGTACAGTGCCTCTATACACGTCATAGCCGGTCACGCCCACATTATCCGTCGACGCGTTCCATGACAAAGTTACGCTGCTTGAAGTCTTGCCTGTCGAGACCAGGTTCGCCGGTGCGGCAGGCGCTTGTGTATCTTGAACAGGCGGAGGACTTCCGATGCCGACGGCGGCGTAAGCCGCTTTTACCGAGTTAACCTGTGCCGAGTTAGCACCGAACAGATCGGTGGCCGAGCTGATAGCCGCTTGACGCATGGCCGTAAAATTGGATGTGCTCGTCAAATAGTAAGTAAGCGCTTTATAAATAATCTTGGCAGCATCGTTTCGACCAATACCGGTGATGCTAACACCGCTGTGCGTACCGCCTTGAGCCAGCAGGTAGAACGCTTTGTTGGGAATCCCGCTGTTTATATGCACGCCGCCGTTATCGCTGGTACCCCGGTAAAGGTTGCTGTAATGGTCCGGCTGTTTGAACAGCGTCGGGTTTTCCATCGAGCGCAGCGCATCGCCAGGTGTGTATGGTGTGTAGATATCATCCCCGATCAGCCAATTCTTTCCTTGAATGCTGTTGCCGAAAACGTCGGAAATCGATTCATTGAGCGCTCCTGACTCTCCCTGATACACAAGCCCCGCCGAATGCTCGGTAATTCCGTGCGTCAGCTCATGTCCGATTACATCGAGATCGCCGGAGAAAGCGCGGAACGTTGAGCCGTCCCCGTCGCCGTAAGCGATTTGCGCCCCGTTCCAGAAGGCATTGTTATAGAGACTGCCGTAGTGCACCGTCGACTTGATTGCCATACCATTGCCATCCAGGCTGTTCCGGTTAAAATTATTTTTAAAATAGTCATAAACGATTCCCGCATAAGCATGCGCATCAACAGCCGCCGGATCCGTCCATACATTGTCCGCATCCCTGAGCAGCGTACCCGGGAGCGATTGGGCATTACCCGCCGTATAGGTCACGATACCGCCGCCGCGCGTCGTATCCTGCAGCACGTACTGGGTGCCGCTTTGTGTTGTGGTGAACGTTTTGGTGTCACCGAGCACGCCGACGCCCGTACCGGTCGCATGGTCCAGCATGCCATACTGGTTAACGATTCTACCCGTAGCCGCATCGATAAAATACGTCTCGCGCTGCGGAGAAGGCTCCAGCACATTCACTTCCGTGATGTATACCAGCACGTTCTGTCCTTTGACCGGATAGAAGTTCAGCTCCGCTTTCTGCTCCCGCTGCTGGGCGCCCAGCTTGCCGATCCGTTTCTCCATATCCTTGTTCGCGATCGCGACCGCCTTCTCCGCACTGATCTTTGGCGCGACATTCGTGAGCGACTGCTGTCCGTTGTCGGCAACCGTACTGCCCAGATACGACGAGACATTGCCCTCCTTGTCAAAATGCAGCGTCTGATCCGTGCCGAACACCGGAACTCCCTGGATGTACTGCTTCAGACGCACGTGCTGAGTTCCTGTTTCGGCGTCCGTCGCCTGATCCGTAATCCGGATGCTCCGCTCCGCATCGCCCGTCAGATTCAAAAGCCCCTTCTTGGCGTTCAAGTAGGCCCACACTTTCGCTTCCAACGAAGCTCCCTGCGGTGCAATCCACTTCTCACCGATAAAACGCGGGGCGGCCAGATCAGTCTGCGGACCCGAACCGGAATTGCCGTCGGCTGCACCTACAGGAATTGCGGACAGTGCCATCATCGTACTTAGTACAATCACGGTTAATTTCTTTTTCACTAATCATTCATCTCCCGTCATTTTTTTGTTTACAGGCTTTAAACCACTAAATGATAACGCTTTCAAAAATCTCCCCTTTCAAAATGACCGATTACTTAAATCTCTATGATAGTTGAACCGGATGCACGCATCGAATGGTACCTAACAACCTTTAAATCATTAATCACAACGAATGTAACAGAGTGGTAAATTTGTAATTAAAATGTTAATTTTTACAATTTGATCATACTATCGGTTATCGACTTTTGTCAATTGACCAGTGGTTAAATTAAAGGGAGAAAATTATATACTAGAGGGGGATTAATCTATAAAAAATCTTCTATCATAAGCCGACAAGATAGATAATGACAGTGAAATTTTCCCAACCTCCATAAAAGGGGGGCAATTCAACAGATCTAATTTTACGCTGTTTCGCATTTAGTTAACACTTTAGCTTCGGAACTTTCGACAAATATAAGCATCAAATTCCGAATTGATCCGAAAAAAGCATATAAAGTAGATAAGCACAAAATATTATGGATATAATACCTGATATCCTAATATTAATCAGGTATAATTTTAAAGGTCTTTCTTCCCTTTTTGAACTACCTTTTGTGTATTTAAAAGAAAATTCAGGATTCATAATACTGACAATCCCCCAACTTATTCCTGGAAGAACGAATAGTGCAAATAATAATTTGTCACCCATCTTAACCTCCCATTGATTTTAAATGTTTTAACCCAGGCGCTCACAAGCAGTTTTTTAATCATTTGAATGAACTACACTTACAGATATATCTTTTCCTTTAAATATAAATTAAGTCGAAGTATAAAATGACTTTCTCTCGTCATATTTATTGTATCTCAGAATCAACTTCGCTAACTAACCAGTGCCCTTACTCATTTTAATAAATAACTCTAATAGAGCAAGCGTTTGATCTTGGTTCATTTTAATTTCCGGGTCTCCACCAGTCTTTAATGAGACCCCGAAAATAATATAATTTTTGAATAAGTTAATTATAATTATTCCTTGTTTTGTTGGTGATGAATTATTCAAACGAATTAAACCCACACAATTTCTCTTTTGAGGCATTTCCTTATTGCAAATCATCCTATGAGCCCTTTTTAAAATATCAATTAACTTAGCAAATTCTAAAGTATTTAATTCTATTTCTGCATCCATTCCATACTCATGTGTTTGCATTAGAGTTAAAAGAACGAGGTTATCATAGGCTGACAAAGATAATTTTCCCGAGCCTTCGTTGAGTTCAGAGTCAATATTGATCCATTCAATCCCGGTTTGTTTTTTATTCACGTATATTTCCTTCCTATTCACTTGGTGGGCATCGCGGTGGACAGAAGAAGAATTTTATGTTGGATTTTGCGGGCAAGTTCCATCTGTGATAGCGTTTCGTCTCTTCTGCAGCAGAGGCTCTGAATTTGCTTTAAACTATCCCTAGCTGCTTGGGTCCATTTAATGTTCATAGGTCACCCTTTTCCATGGCCTCCAGAATTTCGTCGGCCGTATACGTCTTGTTGCCTGAAATATTCATTTTGGCCTGTTTAATCAGTATTTTCAATTCCTCATCGCTCTCAATTTCCTCTTGAACGATGTTATGAAGCACTTTGCTAAGTCGTGCTTTCCCTTTTTCCTCGATATCTAATCAATTGTCTAATTTAGTTCTACATTTAGTTTGACAGCCTTATCTACATCAATGGATGTAGAATACACTCCTGGGTATTTCAAATGATCTTCTTCGAATCCAGAGTATCTAGCTGATACTACAGATATCTCTTTAAAAAGAGCATATTCTATATCGGATAAATGTTCATTTAAATGATGATCAAAAGTTATATGAAATTCATTACAAAATGTTTCAGTATCAATTTGACTATTTTTATAAAGAAGTAATAACCAATACAAACGTTCCTTTGGGGTCCGATTCACACGCTAACCTCTTTCTATTTTTTAGATTGTAAAGGGCCTAATGGGTCTCTAGTATACATAAAGTGGAGAACAGTCTTTGTACTTATTATACAGAACTTCTAAATTATATTCTTTTTGAGTTTTATACATAACAGTGTAGTACATTTTGGCTGAGGTTCCTTGTGGATCAGGCATCTCTTGTCCAAACTTAATAGCCGATTTCAATGTTTGGACTGGTACACACCTTCCTGCTTGTTCCATTCGTTTAGTTGTAGTTATAGTTGTAGTTGTATTAAAATTTAGTTCTTTCTCAAATTTTTTCCCTACTCGAGCCGCATAAAATAAAGAAGAAAACTTAATTGTTGCAGCTTCGCCTGGATAATCAAGAGCTGCTGCACCTACAAAATCTTTAATAAACGCTAAAAATGGATGTGTCTCCCTAGATATTCTGTATACATTTCTCTTGAAATTGTGTCAGCACTAGATTGCATAATTTCACTATTAGAATATCCTTTTTCCCTAAGGCCACTTCTTCAACTGTCAGCTTGTTTCCCCAGTAACTCCTCTCAACTTGGGTGGTAGCTGCTTGCCACATCCATTTCATTTCATTGATGGTCCAGTTTGCAGCAATTTTCAAATTCCAAGGTATCCAACTTGTGTCAAATAAATTTCCACCACAAATTCAAACTCAGCGGATTATCTAACTGCCCTTCATACGTACCCTAATTTATAAAGCGCTCCAAGCAAAACAAAAGACAGGGTCTGCTCCCCGCCTTAGCTAGTCTTACTTTTGATGTTGGTGTTATAAGAATACTTGCTAACGTTCACCACTTTTACGGACATTAGCCGATGAATTTATACTTTTCCAGAAAGCTGTGAAATTCTTTGTAGGTTTCACTTTCTTCTCCAACATTCCAGAAGACAGAGTCAAAATCCGATTTGTGCTTATCTTGAAGATAGTAAAAAACCATGTCCAGCAGTTCAAGTGACCTCGATTCATTTCGCTCGACAATATCAGCGAATTCTTCTAACAATTTTATTCTACTGTTCCCCGTGTCATTGGCCTCGATCAACATTTCATATTTTTCCAGTAAACTTACTTTTTCATGTTCATGTTCAAGAAATTGGATAAATCCCTCATTTTCGCTTACGGTTTCGGTGAACCAAATTTCTTCCCCTGTTTCTGAATCAATATGGAGAGATTGAACGCTTTCAAATTGATCCGTTACAGTAAAATAGATTTGTTGGATAGACAATTGCTCCGATTTTTTTAGTTCTTTGTTGAATAATGGCTCAGGGATTTGAGGAAAGAATTTTTTCAAGTCCTGGATACGAACAGCAGGAATCTCCTTGTTTTTAAGCCACATAGAAATATTCGCTCGATTAATCCCAAGCTTATTTGCTAAATCCGCATTCGAGATATGATAGGTTTCCAGAATGTATTAAGACCAAACATAACCCAACTCCTTAACTTTGTTAAATCTACTATAATCGTTTAACATTGTTAATTCAAGTGATTTGAATTAAAATACCCACAAACGAAAACCTTCGCTTGTGGGTATTCCTTATAAATTGTGCAGTTGTCCTTAAAGCAATCTATGAATACCTTGACCTATCCTCCGTAACTTATTAAGCTAATTGTTTTCCCTCGAAATCTCTTTTGAAAAAGCATATAGAATTTTAACCTATCAGGTTCTTCTTATTCTTTATTATTCAATAATCTTTTATACTCTTCGAACCATTCTGGTCTTCTTGCTTGTATCAATGAGAGTGCTTCAATTAGGGCTATTCCTTTAAGATAAAATAACTTGTCATAGTTGATTTCTTCTTTTCTTAACCATATATACCCCAAAGATTCACCACAGCTAGCAGCTATCATCTCATTGGTACTATTTAGATTCGAAATTTTTAATAAAAAATCAATTGTTTCTTCATTTTCAAAGTTTTCACCTAAATCAATGACCGCATCATCTTTTTCAGCATCGGTTGCATGGGGATCAAGCAAAATCTCCATTAATAATTTTTTCTCCATGTTATCACTTCCCTAATGGAATATGAGTCCCAACATTTCTGCCACCTATTTCACCAGTAAATGGGTTTATATAAGTTCCTTTGTCATCCAATCTAGCGTCAAACCTTGATTGATTGCTTCCTGCTTTTAATCCCTCTCTAGTACTTGCTTCTTGCTTTAATTTTAATCGCCAACTAAATACACCATTATTATTGACTCCCCACATTTCAACTCCTCCTTCCGTGTATTTCCGTTCCCAACCATTCGTCTTAGCCCATGATCTTAAGTTTGCTATATTTTTTGAAGCATTACCTGTATTTTTTACTAGATTGCTAGCTGCAGTAAAGTATGTTAAACCAGGAGCCCCGTGACCAGCATAATCCCAAGAGGCATTAGCTATCTCCTCTATTCCATGTAAAACCGGGGAATTTTTTCTTGAAATTAAAAGAACCAATTCTTTTGAGAGCATGTCATCTGAGCTTTGCATAATATTATCATTAGCTATTCCCGATCTTCTCATTTGATTTCTCAATTTTTCAGCTTCTGCAGCCCAATAATCTCTTTTCTTAGGGTTAGCATGCCACTGTTGTTTCATCTCGTTAATAGTCCAATTAGCTGTAATGCTAGTGTCCCATCGTAATGAGTTTATATCAAAACCCCCACTACCTGTAGACATTTCAGCATGACCACTCGGATCAACATACTTCAAAGGATTATTACTCACATACGTATACAAATTCAAACTAAGCGGGTTATCGAGTTGCCCTTCATACGTATCCTAATTTATAATGCGCTCCAAACAAAACAAAAAGACGGGGTTTTACTCCCGCCTTGTCGTGGAGATTCATTACCGGTTTTGATGAACTGCAGTAGGAATAAGAGATTTTATAAAAATCTATATAAATACGATATATACCTGTCCAAAAATATCCATACAACAAGTTTATTTAATATCAGCTTAGCTCTCCCCTCTTAAATTACCAGCTAAAGAGTATTTCGCCCTTTGCTCTTTCAAATATTGTTCCCAATTTCTATACATGCGTTCTCTATTTAATTGTAGTGATTGATAGACTGGTTCCGCGGTAGGCATATAACGAACAAATCCAGCAATCTCTTCTGGATAATCGAAATCCCCATAGATAACTTCAACTACATCAAAAGGGTCAGAATAAGATTCTTTATGTGTATAGACCCAATTTAATAATAAATAAAGAAATTTATTACATGGCTCCTTACCATTTTTATTACCCGTCTCAATTTTCAATTTATCAAGATAAGGATAGATTGAGTCGCCTTTATTTAAGCAAGCTATATCAATAACAATTTGAGCTGGTTCTAGCTCAGTGTTAACAAGATGAATTGCGTACTCAATAAGTGATTCCTGAGCCATAAAGCCATGATCAATTGCAAAAATAAGATCCTTCCAACCTATACTTATCAATTTTGAAGCATAGTCATAAGAAAATATGATTTTAAAAGTATTCATTTACTATCTCCTCAGAACCTATTTGACTTTTGATTTGGAATTCCATTTATTATACCACCCTCTATAAATCTTTGATGCGATACAGTGCCATTTAGTTGTAATATATATTCGTATATACCAGATTTTCTGTCCAATTCACCTCTAACTTGGAGTAATGTTCTCTGAACGCCGTCTCCACCTGTGATATTAAAAGTTGACCCCTTGGATAATTGTGATTGTGATAAAAAGCTAGCAGCTCTATGCCCTGGATCTGATTTGTTTAAAGCAGTGCCTGTTCGCTCTGCATTGATGATTTTCTTTGCTGCTTGAGAGGAACTCATAACATTGCTGATGCCCTTAGCTCCACCACCCGACAAAGCCGCCAAAAAATCAATTCCATACCCTGACAATGCAGCATCATAATAATTTAACAATTGAATAGTGGCCCATTGTGAATTGCCCTCAGAGTTTTCGTACGGACTTGTCATGGTAGCCATCTCAAATAAATATATAAATTGGTTGTTATCGGAATCCCCAGGAATCATTCTGCCATTTCTGAATTTAGTTCCCGAACTTGATCTTAAATCCCAATAATCATTATCTCCTTTTTTCACCCTTTTAGCGTAGTTAATCGTCTTTAATAGATTGCTCATAGAATTAGGGTGTGTATAGCCACTTACATCAACATAATTTCCACCACCACTATTATCAATAGCTTGCTGAGCATGACCACTAGGATCCACATACTTTAACGGATTGTTTTTAACATACGTATACAAATTCAAACTCAGCGGATTATCGAGCTGCCCTTCATATGTATCCTAATTTATAAAGCGTTCCTTTCAAAACAAAAAGACAGGGTTTGCTCCCCGCCTTAGTTTGTAGCTTTGATGCTGCATTTATACTTGGATGCATTAAATGAAAGCAACCATCTTCGTTATTATTCATTAGTAAAAGTTGCAAACCTATTTTAACTTCTCTCTAACTTCCATTAAAATTCTCCCTAACATATTCTTCCCAGATCCATCTTTTCCACATCCCCAATAATAATCTTTCGTTGTGTCTTCAATTATTTCTTTCTCCCTAGTTGATAATAAAACAGCTTTAATATCCTCGTTATTTAGAAACTTGCTATAAACTGCACTTCTCATAACATCATCTTTAATAGATTCCCAATCACTTCTTAGTGGATTATTTTTATTTCGTCCCATTTTCGCAGCTATCATAGGGCTCTCTGCTAGTCTTATTGTCTCCTGAATATCTAGATCCTGAAACTTTTGAGCTTGAAAATAATGTTCACTCGTTAGCCAATACCTATTGTCCTTAATAAACCCATGAGGTGAAAAATTTGAAAAACATCCGTATTCATCACTTACTTTATAAAATTTTATTGTCATTGCATCATCCCTTATTAATTTGGCTTTGAAGTAAAATTTTGCGTTTATTAATCTCATCTTTGAGGAAAGGGTTCTGATCTCCTAGTAAACTTAGTTTAATTTTCACCGAAAATCCGACCGATGTAGATTTGTAAATGTCCTATAAAATTACTTTGAGATGAATTTATTGGTTTTCGATATGACATCTCAGCTTCTGCTCTTTTATAAAATGTAAATAGCATACTTGTAAGGCTCTTAGGTATTGTGTTTTCATCCTTCAGTATGGACTGAATTTCTTCCAGAATGGAGTACACTCTTTGCATTACTTCTTCTGTTAAATCTTTCTTAGTTAACAAGATTATACTTACTTCTAATATAATCTCTTCTAGCCTTACCATTATTTCATTATAAGGTTCTTCTTGCTTGTTATTTAACATATCCTGTTATAGCTCCCTGTGGTATAAATTGAAATATTGATATTTCTTGTGACCATACCCCTCTATTATACGCTAATCTTTCATCGAAGTTATCAGAATTTTTGTTATATAGTGCTCCTTGATGTACTTTAGGAGAGGGAACTTTACTTAAATCAATGGCCACTATACCATTTCCACTATCATATCCTCGTGCAACAGTTAAACTTGTTGTGGTAGAAATCCAGGGATCGTTCGTAAGAGCACTAGTTTGACTTCCATTTAAAATATGATCCATAGGAGACCATAGACCTTCTGGATTCTTAGCCGAAATCCCCTTTCCGCTTTTCAACGAGGCAACGTCATTTGAGGTCAGTGCTCTGTAGACCTTATTTTTTCTATCTTTAGCTTCACTTCCACTTATTGTAAGCAGCATTCCTATTGAAGCAGTCAGTCTTGCAAAAGCAGTTACAGAAGCTGCAGAGGCTGCAGATCCTGCACTAACACCAGGGGCTGGCAATACAAGAGTACCTGCTTTTTTTCACATCAGTACTAGTGCCTTTATAATACAACGTTTTTTTTATTTGTTCATTTGCCCACCCAGGATTAGCACCTCGTGCAAGATTGGTTAAGTATGTCCATTGATTAGAATCAAAAACTCGGTCATCTCCTGCTCCAGCAGCCATTTCAGCATGCCCACTAGGATCAACAAACTTTAAAGGATTGTTTTTAACATACGTATACAAATTCAAACTCAGCGGGTTATCCAACTGCCCTTCATACGTATCCTAATTTATAAAGCGTTCCTTTCAAAACAAAAAGACAGGGTTTGCTCCTCGCCTTGGCTAGTCTGACTTTTGATGTTGGTGTCGTAGGGCTTCGATATAAACGGTTTGATGATCTGCGGAGAAGGAATAATAGATTTTGTAGCGGTCTATAAATATGCGGTATGTACCTGCCCACGAAGGCTCGTTTGTCGGCATTGTGGTGGACAGAAGAAGAATCTTATGTTGGATTTTGCGGACAAGTTCAATCTGATAGCGTTTCGTCTCTTCCCGCGTGTAGTGAAGGCTCTGAATTTGCTTTAAACTATCCCTGGCTGCTTGGGTCCATTGGATGTTCATAGGTCTCCCTTTTCGATGGCCTCCAGGATTTCTTCAGTTGTATATGTCTTGTTGCCTGCGATGTCCATTTTGGCCTGTTTAATCAGCATTTTCAATTCCTCGTCGCTCTCAATCTCCTCTTGGACGATGTTATGAAGCGGCTTTACTAAGTAGTGCTTTCCCTCGATATCTACAATGGTGGAGTCATCCTCCTGTACCCATGTTTTAAATAATTCGGCATTCAAGCCTTCAAGCTTTCTGAGCATTTGAAATCCTCCCTGCCTGATATAGATATCCATTAGTATACCACCTCCCTAAAGTTCTTGATACGTACGGTTCTGCCTGTCCCGCTGCTTATCCGGCTTGCAAATTAGCTGAAGGAGGCATGATGTATTCGCTTTTATTTTTCAAAAGAGAATAGATGATATTGGTTAACTTTCGCATGAGGCAAACCAGTGCCTGGATTTTGGTCTTTCCTTCTGATTGTTTCCGCTGGTAATAGGCATAGAATTGGGGATGGTTCGGCTCCTTGCTTCCTCTCTTCACCCCGATCTGCTGACAGGCAAGCTGGTAGAAAAGCTGATGCAATTGCCTGTTTCCTTGTCCGCACTTGTGATTGGTATGTTTATCCCCTGAACCGATTACAACAGGAGCAATACCTGCGTAGCGGGCTAATTTGTCACTGCTGCTAAATCGTGAAATGGCCCCAATCTCCGCAATGAAATTAGCTGCCGTTACCGTATCAATACCATACATGGTTTCTAGCCTATAGCCTGTTTGTGGAAGCAACAACGCTAACCTTTGTTCAAGAGATTCCAATTCGTTCTTACATGACTGAATTCGCCTAATGGTGCTTTGGATGATACAATCCCGCTCTTCCTGATAGTCTCTTTTGGTTGCTCCATCTGAATGAATCAGTTTCAGGATTTTTTCTGCCGTTTTGAAGGAACAAGCGTAGTTACTCGGCTTTAGTAAGAATAACCTTAATTCATCTACCGAGGTTCCCATTACATGATGAGGAGCCGGATATCGCTCGAAAAATGCAAGAGCCGTTTTCCCATCTATCTGGCTGAAAAATTTCTTATAACTTGGATAATGATGTGAGATTTGTACATGAAATTGATTTAACAGTGTGATATGTTCACGGACAATTGAATTTCTTGATGTAACCAATTGGCTAATCGCCCAGTAGTGGTCGATAGGATTGGCATCCGGCACTTCTCCAATTGATCAACCAGCACATAGCCCACGCACTCAGCATCCCAGGAATCAGACTTATGGATAATGGGATTTGCTTTTCTTATTGCGCTTGCTAGAGAAGGATTAACCTCTTTCACCTCTTGTTTGTAATCCACCAGGAAAGCGGCTAGCGATCTTCCATAGCCCCCCGTGTCCTCTAACCCGTAAACGATCCCCTTACCCTTGGAAACCTTACTGGCTACTTTTATTAATTCAGGAAACGCACTGGGCCGATTATCGAATTTGATTTCGCCTAATTTACGTTTGAATCCGTTCATAAAAACGGCTGTATGATGCCTTTTATGTAAATCCACACCTACAAAAATATGATTCAGTCTTCTTTCTTCAAACGCATCCTCTTCTAGTAAATAATTCAGTCTTCTATTCCTCCTATAGTTTGTTGTTACCCATGAAGAAGTATAATAAAGAGAAGGCTTGCACCTGCTTCCATCAGCGGCTCTCCAGCATGGTTGGCTTGCGCTGCCGTGAGTTAAAAGCTAGATCATACGAAATGTTTCTTTCCGATACACAGCTTACGTTCGGATTGGCTCCAACACCCTGACCTCTGCTTCAGTAAATCCCCTGCTCATGATGTTCATTACTCGTCTACTCTTGATAGTATGGTTAAACAAAAAAACCCGTAAGAGGTCACTTTTCAAGTGTCCATCTTGCGGGTTACAAATTCACAGACGCATGTGAAATAGGCTTATCTTTAATCTACAAAAACAATGGTTTCAAATTTCTTTGCGAATTCCAGAAATTTATCCTCCCATCCATTTTCTATTGAGATCTCCTGTAAAGAACTAGTAGGAGCAAAACAAAGTTTGAGTTCTTGGAGTACAGAATCATCATTTGTTAATATTTTATCAATATACGTTCTTAATTCGTTCAATAATTCTTCTGTACAATCATATTTTGACCAAGTGACATCAGTAGATTCTACATCAATTTCATTTATCACATCTTTTATTAAATATATTAAGGAATCTTTAAGCGTGACCATGTTTCCTCCTACATTATAATCCAAATTTATCATTAACACTTTTTCTGGATCGCTGGGAACTTTCAATTATAGCTCTCCAGATATCATCACCAGTATAGCCTTTTTTAATTTGTTTTTGAACAACTTGTTCCCATGATAAATTAGGATCAGTTTTTGCAAGTGATTCAGCCAGTGTCCTGTCTGACATTAAATTACGTGCTTGTGATCTAATTTGATTTCTAAATTTAAAAGCTTGGAATGCTTGCTGTTCTAACTTCAAGGTAGAATCTATCCGACTGGCAATAAGTAACTCTTGCTCTAAATACCATGCTCTTGCAGCCGCACTACTTAAACTTCCACTCCTTAATGCTAGTCCACCTGCTCTGAGTAAATTCAATTCTGCAGTCCCTGATGCTAATGATGCACCAAATAAAAAACCATTAACAAAATAATCCAAACCTAACTCTGAAGTAGCATTTTTAAATAGTTGTGTTCTCATTTCCTTCTGTGTTGAAACACTCGCAATAGAATATGCTTCGTTGTCTCCAGCGACCCACCTAACGAACCGATCTTCAATAGGATAATAATAAACAGCTGGAGGCGGCTCTACTCCATCATACCTATAATGATCACCATCATGGTACATATCATCAGAATAAGTTGAAGTCGAGTCATTACATGCGCCTGGGTGTGCCCACTTTCCATTAGCTGACTCACACCAATGACCCGTCGGATCAATATAAGTCAATGGATTGTTATGCACGTACGTATACAAATTCAAACTCAACGGATTTGTAATATCCCCTTCATACGTATCCTCATTAATAAACCGCCCCATACTCGGATCGTACCAGCGGGCACGAAGGTACTGAAGCTTCACACTTTCATCCCAATATTCCCCGCTATACAGGAACGGATTGTCTACTCCTTGGAGTACGGTAGTTGGATTGCCCCATAGATCATAGGCGTACTGATTGATTACATTCCCATTTGCATCTCTGAGCTCTACGACATCTCCATGTCCGTTATGAACATAGTACGCTTTACTGCCAGTTGCATCAACCCGGGCTACCAATTGACTCCCACGCAGGTAACTGGCCTTATGAGCGGCCACCCCATTGGTAACTGTGCCTTCGGCAATCATCTGATCGCCGTCATAATAATAACGGGTTGTGATTCCGTTCTCTATCCGCTCTGTCAGCAGATTATCGCCATTGTATTTGTAATTTACATGGCTTGATCCGTCCAGTTGTACGGCATTCAGCCGGTTCCGATTGTCATACGTGTAGCTGGTATCTACGGGTGTTATAGGCTTGTCGCTTTCCAAGGTAAGCCGATTGCCCCGATTATCATAGCTGTAATTTTCGTTGTATTCCGATGAAGTGGCAATCCGGTTTAAAGCATCATATGAAAAGGATTGGGTAACTCCATTCTCCACTTTACTTGTTTGGTTAGCATGAAGGTCATAGTTATAAGAGAAGGACTGAACCGCTGTTCCTGATTTAGCTTGGGTTAGCCTAGTCAGATTTACACCTTCATAGGTGAATGCAGCCTGGACCCCATTCTTCGCTTGTGTGGTAGACAGTAATCCATTCTTCTTATATTGATACGCAGCATCCCAATCTGCCGGCTCCGTACCGACCGCGGTTATCCGGTTCTGTACATCATACTGATAATTGGTGACAACACCGAATGGATCGGTCATCTTCGTGCGTTTTCCTTGCGGGTCGTAGGCATATTGCAGGGTCCGTTGATCCGGATATTTGACTTGTGTCAGCCAACCGGTTGAAGGCTCGTAGGTATAATTCGTTGTACCGGTCCCATCCTGCATAGACAAGCGGCGGCCTGCCGCATCATACGAGAAGGCTATTCTTTCATCCGTCGTCTCGCTTGCCGTGAGCAGATTGACTGCATTGTATGTGAAGGTGTGTGCATTTCCCTTCCGATCGATACTTTTCGTTACATTGCTGTTTGGGTCATAAAAGTAAGTTTCAATCTGACCCAGCGGATCTGTTTCTTGAATCACTCTTCCCATCTGGTCGTAGCTCTTCAACTTTTTGTTACGATCGGGATACTCAATTTGGGTCAAGTTGCTCGCTTTGCTATACGTGTAGCGAGTCGTATTGGCCTCTGTATCCGTGACGGATACCAGCCTGCCCATAGCGTCATAGCTATACTGCGTAGTCTGTACATCTCCGGCGCTGCTTCCTGCCCCATCGCTCATGGTGAGTACTTTGCCTGCAGCGTCATAAGTAAACCGGACCGAACCGGTTAAAGCCCCCGCTGCACTAAAAATATCCCGCGCAGTCGCCC
>NZ_RHLK01000028.1 GCF_009757775.1 Paenibacillus lutrae | reverse complement strand
CACCTGGCTTTGGAGAACCGGTGGCTCAAAACAGAAACTTACTGCATTTTTGAGTTTTTTATTTCTCCAAACAAGACAAACTCCTGAGTTCCATTCGGAACAAAGGAGTTTGTCTGCAATCTGAAAGGATGCACAAATGTGCATCCTTTTTAACCGATTGAATTTCCGAATTGTAATAAAGAATTACTTCTTCTTCATTTTCTCTTCGTTTTCTTTCCATTTCTTAGTCAAATAAGTGTTGAGTTTCTCGATTCCGAGAGTTTGGGCATCTTTCTCGCCTTTATCAAGGATAGCGATAACTTCTTCTTCGCTCTTAGCTAGGATAGCTTGAGCGCGTACTTTCTTGTAAAGCTCGATCCAACGCTCACGGATAAGACCTTCCGAGCTATCCGGAGCTGGCTCGATACCGCGCATTGCAGTCAAGTCTTTGTGTGTTTTCCAAGTGATCGTTTGCTGATATTTTGTTTCCCATGATTGTTTTTCTTCTGGCAGCGACATTTCCGCTTTTAATTTGATTGCGTCATTATAAGTGGAATTGCCGACGAATTGAAGATCATTCGTAGCATTCATATTCTTGGTGCGCTCTTCCGGCTCGTTGAAGAACTTCTCAGTTAGGTTAGGCATACCATCTTTATCCACACCTTGCCAGTACATACCTTCAGGTCCCCATACAACAGCGTTCATACCTTCTGGACTTGTCATCCAATCCAAAGTTGCAAAGATTTTTTCTGGATCTTTGGCTTTGGTCGTAATAGCCGCTGCGTTCCATCCAAGACGATCGTAGTGGGCAACTGTGATTTTAGTCTTATCAAGACCTGCTTTGTGAATCGGCCAGATCATGAAGTAGCCATCATTTGGATCTTTCTTCACGAGTTCAGCATCTGCTTTTGAAGCATATTCAATTGCGGTAACGTCCGCATAGACAGCAACACGGCCAGTGTTCAATTTCTCACGAACTTGATCCACTGTTTGTGTTAATGCATCTTGAGTCATCAGCTTCTCGCGGTGTAATTTATTCACATATACCAATGATTCTCTGTAAACCGGATCTGCGAACAAGGACGTAAATTTGCCATCCTTAGGCATAGCACGCAATGTACCTGCGTAACTTGCAGGTGTTTCTTCTGCGAATGCGGATAACAGAATATCTACACCTTTTCCTTCTTGTGCTTGACCAGGCTCAAACGGAATAATATTCGGGTATTTTTCCTTTACAAGCTTCAGGTAGTTGTACAGATCATCCGTCGTCTCAAGTTTTGGCTTGCCCAATTCGTTGTAGATTTTCTTGTTTACAACATAACCGGCATTACCAGTAGGTTTATTGGTGTACCAGTTCGGGAACAGGTACAATTTTCCGTCTGGGGCGCGAAGCATATTAAGGATTTCATCGCCTGCCCATTTTTTAAGGTTCGGATATTTATCCAGATAAGGGTCTAGAGGCACTAGTGCGCCGTTATCGCGCAGACGGTCGAATTTATCACGGTCTCCCCATACTACGTCCGGAAGCTCGTTACCAACAATGAGGGTATTCAACTTAGAGTTTGCGTTACCTTGAGATTGAACCGGAACAATGTCCAATTTCATTTTTTCTTTAACTTCTTTTGTAAAAAGGTCTTTGCCCCATACAGGCATTGTATACCAATCGTAGTTACCAAATAGTGAGAAACTGAATGGCTCACTACCTAATTTCCAAGCTGCTGAAGAGTTACCATCAGGTTTATCTGTAGTTTTAGGATCGCTCGTTGCAGTAGTATCGCCTCCGCTACATCCTGTTACAACCATAGCCAGCGCTAAAGCCGCTGCGAGTGGAGCCGACCCTTTTTTAAGCTTATTGCTCATGTTTTTATGCCCCTTCCCATTCTTTGAGATTATATGCTTAAAGCTGATCGCTTTGAAGCCAGACCTATTCTTTCAGAGAACCTACAAGTACGCCTTTGACAAAATAACGCTGTAAGAACGGGTATACCATGATGATCGGAAGCGAGGTAACCATCATTGTCGCCATCATCAATGACTTCGTTGTATACTCTTGTCTCTTAGCAAGATGACTTGCCGCTGCCGTGTCGGCATTCAACTCCGTAGCGATGTTGGAATCCAGTGTCTGTTTGAGTATGGTCTGAACCGGGAGTAAATCCGGAGTAGAAATGTAGATGGAAGCCACGAACCAATCGTTCCAGTGGGCAATCGCCGTAAAGAGAGAAAGAGTAGCAACTACTGGACCTGATAATGGAACTACAATTCTAAGAAAAGTAGACCAGTAGCCACAGCCGTCAATGCGTGCCGCATCTTCCAAACCCGCAGGAATTTCTTTAAAAAATGTTCGGAAGATAATCATGCTCCATACGCTGACCATGGATGGAATAATAAATACCCAGAATGAGTTGAACAATCCCAAGCTCTTAATCAGCAAGTAAGTCGGAATGAGTCCACCGCTAAAATACATGGTAATGATAGCAAATGTCATGTAGTAATTGCGGCCTACAAGTTCTTTTCTCGACATTCCGTATGCAAATAATGCCGTTACCGCAATTGTCATGAATGTTCCCACGATGGTACGTGCAATCGAGACCACGAAACCTGAAAGAATACGGTCATCGGCTAAAACAATCTTGTAGTTCTCCAGAGTGAATTCACGAGGCCAGAATGTAACCCCGCCCAAGGCTGTATCCATCCCCTGGTTAAAAGATACAACGGCCGAATTCCAGAAGGGGTAAAAAGTAACAAAAGCGAGAAGCGTAAGTAAAATGTATATGACAATACCGAAAATGCGATCTTCCAAACCCATCTTCATGCTATTTCCTCCCTACCACAAGCTGTTGCCGGTTTTTCTCGCAAGATAGTTGGCCGTTGTCAGCAGTACGACGCTCACAACTGCTTTGAACAAACCTACCGCCGTTGCGAATGAATACCGGTTTAATCTAATCCCCATTCGATACACATAGGTATCAATAACGTCTGATACGTCTTGAAGTGCCGGATTGACACCAAGAAGCAAGAGATCCTCGAAACCTGCATTAAGCAAGTTGCCGATAGCCAGAATGGAGAAAATCATGACAACAGGCAGGATACATGGAAGCGTAATCAGATAGGTCATGCGGAACCGGCTAGCTCCGTCAATTGCTGCGGATTCGTAAAGACTTGGATCAATAGAGGAAATAGCAGCCAGATAAACAATCGATCCAAATCCGATTTCTTTCCATACGTTTGTAGTGACCAGAATCGTCCAGAAATAGTCCGGGATAGACATGAACGGTATCGGTTCATCTGTAAGTCGCATGCTCTCCAGTAACATGTTAATACTGCCATTATCTGTCGAGAGCATAGCTATTGCGAAGTTAGCAACGATTACCCAAGACAAGAAGTACGGCAGATAACTAACCGTTTGTACGATTCGTTTGAAGAACATATTCCGGACCTCATTCAGCAGAATAGCCAGAATGATTGGAGCCGGGAAACCAATTGCCAGCTTCAGGAAACTGATAACGAGCGTGTTACGCATAACCATAGGCAGTTCCGGTGATTGGAAAAAGTCGATGAAATGCTTAAAACCTACCCAAGGGCTGTCTCCGTACCCTTTAAAGACGTTGTAGTCTTGAAATGCGATGATAACACCATACATCGGAAAATAGCTGAACACCAGAATTAAGACGAGTGCGGGCAGTACCATCAGCTGAAGATCCCACTGTTTCAACCATGTCTTAGTTCGGGATTCTCTAGGCTTTGCCGCAGGGCGACCCGTCCGGATCGATGTAGCGGTTTCTTTCAAACCGACCACCCTTTCGTATTTCGTTGTTGATACGTTTAATCTTATAGCGAAAGGGGTACGCCGCCTACTTGCCTAATCAATGAAATGTTATAGTATTCAATGAAAGCGTATAACTCTTGACCAGACATTGATTTGATCCATGATTTTACAAATTTTATATCATGTAAAATTTTATTTAAACAAAATTTTACAAGCGGATAGAATAACTTAAATGCATCACATATAAACCAAGTATCGTTTTAAAAGTCATCTGGCTTTTGCTTGTTTAAGGCCGATTTGATATAAGCATTTTCCCCACATCCTAATTTATGGTATTTTAATTGCAGGATTTATAATTTGCTTCTAATTAAATCAAATGAATTCAGGAGGATTGCCTATGAAATTTAGTAAGAAGCGAGACAAATTCGTTCTCTTCGCCAGCTTGTTGCTAGCCGCAGCAGTACTCATTCAACTAACCATGTATGCCGAGCCCGCCCGTGCTGTTATGGTTAATTACTCTAATCTTAACTTGATAGCACCAGATGTTTATGTTGAGCCTGGCTTACTCGGTGAAACCCAAGATGAGTTAATGAGCCATCTGCATTCCTCGGATAAAAAAATCGCAGCTGTCTTCGGCAAAAGAACATCTACACCCTATCTGATCTATGTAGAATCACAAAATGAACAGAAGAAATATGCTAAAAATCCGACCGGACAGACTTATTACTACCCCTGGAAAAATTACATCGTCATTGGACCTAAGGGTCTCAATGAGAATGTCATCTCTCATGAATTTGCTCATGCAGAATTGAGGGAGAGATTGAATAACAAGAACAAAGTACCCGTGTGGTTTGATGAAGGATTAGCCGCCATGATTGATGGAAGATACACGACTAACGAATCCGTATGGAAACAGTTAACGAACGATGGAACGAAACCTATAAATTACGATGAATTAAATTCACATCAAGCATTCAGTTACGGAACTAAAGAAGCTTGGAATCATTATAATTTGGCAAGTTATGAAGTGAACAGGTGGTATACACTCGTAGGTGAACCCGGATTGAATCGATTAATCAGCGAATTAAATGACGGCAAGGATTTCAAAGAACAATATAAAATCATAGAAAGTGAAGCCAAGTTCATACCAACTGATCGGACCTCTTAATTGCAAAAATCAGACATCCTGCAACTCTATCACCTGCAATACGCAGCGTACCACGAAAATGAAAAAAGGAGATAACAATATGAATACATATGTAGGCATTGAAATAGATGGCGGGCAGATGTTTATGATGGCGGAGACAGCAGAAGGATCTCTAGAACATACAGTACCAACAGGTGCCGATTGTACGCTGCTTCAACTTCAGCAGGAGGTCGAGGCCTTTGTATCAAAGCTGCCCTACACTCCACGCGGAATCGGAATGGGCATGCCGGGACTGGTCATCGGAAGCGACAAAGTAGAGCTAAGTCATGTATTGCCTGCGTTAAACGGCGTTACAGCCGCTATGTTCGAAACGTCAGCAAACATTCCTGTAGCATTTATTAATGATGTGAAGGCAGCCACAATGGCTGAAGCCGCCTACTTCACCGACAACGAAACGGTTATCGTCATCATGTCCGATGCTTATATCGCGGCAGGCGTTGTAGCCTCCGGTGAATTACTGCTTGGCGCGAAGGGTTGGAGCGGTGAGATGGGCTATATGATCCTTACTGTGGACGGGGAAGCAGTACTGCTTGACACTCTAGCCAGCGGCCAGGCCATTATGGATCAAACGGGTATGGATGATGCTGCGCTGCGCAAACATCTGGAAGCAGATGATGAGCAAGTTACTGGTCTTATAAACCAAGCAGGGGAGTACTTCGGGTATGCTTTAACTAATTTGCTGCACATGTATAACCCGGATGTCATCGTGGTTGGCGGAAGTACACCGACCTACAAAGGCTATATGGAAGCTGCGAGGGAGGCCCTCGAAAGGCACGCTTTACCTGAATTACTTAATTGCTGTACGTTAACGACACCAAAGATTCAGAACCGTGTGATTGCTTTCGGTGCCCGGGAGTGGATCCGCAAATGTACGCAGCTTTGATGCAATAGAGGTGCGCATCTCCGTTGCGAAGCTGATATACCGTGAGCCGACAAAGCCGTCTGCTGGCCGTTCTTTAAGATTGCTCAAGCTGCAGTTGGCTGCGGGACTACTGCAGCACATATTGACAAACCTTTGAGTGAAAGCCCAAAAAGGGCCGCAACAGGTCACTTGCTCCTAACCTGTCACAGCCCCCAAACCCGCGTCCGGCGCGGCCTCTTGGCTCTTATTCTTCTCCAGTCGCCACTGGATTCTCAGGATAACTGACCCAGTCGCTCCAGCTTCCCGCATACATCTTCACGTTGCGGAATCCCGCCTCGCTCAGCGCGATCACATTCGGACAGGCGGTTACGCCGGAACCGCAGTAGACGATGAGCTCTTCTGCGTCTTCAAGCCCGCTGAACCGTTCACGCTGTTCTTCGGGACTGCGCCAAGAGCCTTCCGCATCCAGCCCATCCTTCCAGAAACGATTGCGCGCGCCCGGAATATGTCCGGCAACCGGATCAATCGTTTCCTGCTCGCCCCGATAACGGCCTCCATCACGAGAATCGATGAGAATCGTTTGAGGCGTGTTGAGCTTGGCTTTCACCTCGTCCATGCTGGCCAGCATATGCCTCTGCACCTTGGGCGAGAATACGGCAGCATGCGCCTCCGGTATAACGGAAGACACCGGATAGCCTGCTGCCTTCCAACGGGCGTAGCCTCCGTCAAGCACGTACACGCGCTCGTGGCCCAGGAAGCGCAGCATCCACCACAACCGGGAGGCCATTGCGCCGCCTTGGTCGTCATAGGCAACAACCGTCTTCGACGCATCTACTCCGATCGCGCTCACACGCATGGAGAACGTGCCCAGGTCAGGCAGCGGATGACGGCCGCCATGCTCGCGCTTGTCAGCAGACATATCGTCTTCAAGATCCATGAAAAAAGCACCGGGAATATGATCGGTTCCGTAACTTTGACGGCCGCTCCAAGGCTCGCCCAGAACGAAACGGCAATCCGCAATAATAAGATCAGGGTCCTGCAGGTGATCGTAAAGCCATTCCAAGCCGACGATATTCTTCATCAATAGTCCTACCTCCCAGCCCCGAAGAGCTCCTATCATGTTATAACCAAATAACTGCATTCAATTATAAAATAAAATGGCGGAAATTGCCTTTAAAAGTTAGTCGCCGATGCCGATCCTTGGTTTTATGGAGTATGGGTACCACTCATCGCGCTCTCCGCCCATTTTTTCGTAGAATTGCTGGGCTTCCACATTATCCTTAGAAGTTTCCCACAGCATGGCCCGGTAACCTTTATAAGCGGCATATTGGCTGCATGCGCGGAACAACTTGGTGCCGACCCCTTGAGACCGGCATTTGTCCGTTACAAAAAGATCATTCATAATAACAACCTTACCGCTGCGGAGTGTACTATATGTAAAATATAAGGTAGCAAAGCCGACCAGTTCCCCTTCGTGAACGGCTACGAACTGAATACCGGCCTGCTTCTCCATCAACACATCCAAAAGTGCCTCAAGTCTAACTTCTTCCGGACGCGGATAATGGTAAAAGTCAAAAATGTACCGGTTCATTAATTCACGCAGAGCATCGCGATCCGCTAACTCCGCCTCTCTAATTTCAATACGCATACGCAGCCTCCTCTTCCCTCTCATCTTCCCTTGTTTTACCAATTTTGTCACTTTGTTTTTTCGATAGAAGCAGGTTGTTATTTATGCAGGTTCGATTATTCAAGGAATTTTTCATGAAATACACGAAGGATTATAAGACTCAGTTTACCATATTGACACCCTTATTGAAAAACCCTATAGTTGTATATGATTTAGATTCTATAAATTTTACATCTAAAATAGCAGCTGTAATCCACGACTTTGACTCCAGAGGAGACCCCCACTATGCCCAATCGAGAACATATCGAAATGGATACTGCTTTCAGGCAGCTTCTGCGGAAAATGTCCAATGAATGGACAAAATGTGTAGACCGTTCCTTCTCCAAGTCGCAATTTCTTATCCTTGAGATACTAAGTAAAGAAGGCCCCCAGAAAATTTCGAGTCTGGCCGATGCTTTGTTTATTACCGCCGGGGCTGTTACCGGCATGTCGGATAAATTAATCGCCAGCGGCTTTTCCGAGCGTATCCGCACGGAAGAAGACCGGCGCTGCGTCTACCTCGCCATAACGGAGGAAGGCAGACAGATGGTTGCCTCAATGGGAGCTTACCGGCATAATATCATTGAGCGTATGCTTCAAGGTTTGACAGATGAAGACATGAGCAACATGACGCGGATTTTTTCTCATATGATTAACAATCTCGATGCGGACGAACCGTCCGATAAAAAGTAACGCTCCAGGTTTTACTCCTATGCTAAATCTCGGCCCTTTCTTTTCCGGATACCGGAGGGGAGGGCCTTTTTGCGTTATCCGGATCTCCAGAAAATCCACAAGCTCTTGTGTCATATTGTGGAGATCTATTTTATAATGAACAAGCATAGTACCGACCGATATTCTTCAGAGAAAGGAAGCGAGAGAATGAACAACCCATTAAAATGGTGCATACGTCCCTTAACGGAGCAAGATGGTATGGAAATCTGCACTTGGTCCTATCCCGCTCCCTATGATGTCTATAATTGGCCCAGTTGGGACCAACTATCAGCAGGCCCTGATGAATTTGCTGATTCCGATATCCGAAACCAGCAGTATGCAGCTCTTGAGAATGAAGAAGGCACACTGTGCGGATTCGTCCAGTTCTTTCCGTTAACGGAGGTCATTCGTCTGGGCCTTGGCCTCCGGCCTGATTTATGCGGACGCGGCACGGGTGAAGCATTCGTCCAACTGCTCATTACGGAAGCGCAGAAACGCAGACCCGGACAGGAAATCGACTTGGAAGTTCTTGTGCGTAATGAACGGGCCATTAAAACCTACATCCGCGCCGGATTCGCAATTACCGACACTTATGAGCGGATGACTCCGTCGGGAATGGCATCTATGCATTGTATGGTGTATCAGCCTGCGGAAGAAGTAGAGCCGGTTTAAATTATCCACTTTTGCTCATACGAAAAAAAGGGCCTGTCTTCCTTGCGGCCCCCTTCTAATTCCTTCTGACGCTAGTCATGTAACTGTTACCCCCGTGCCGGGAGTACACCGTCATATTGAACCGCGGAAGTAAAATCCATATCCGACAGTCCACTCACATCATGGGTACTAAGCTGCATCGTAACCCGCTTGCCATCCACTTTAATCAAGGGATGATGTTCAAGCGACTCCGCCACATCCGCTACGCGGCTTACAAAATCAATAGCATTCCGAAAATTTCCGCATTCATACGTCTTTTCGATCGTGCGCTCATCCCGTAAATTCCATCCGTTAAGACCTGCCAACTTTACAGCAATTTGATCATGAGAAAGTTTATCTGCAGAAGCCATCTGTATATCCCTCCTTTCCCTCTATGCAATCATACCCTCTAAGAAGGGGATCCGAATCTCAATACGAACCCCTTGTCCGGTATTCGTATGGATTGCAAAATCGCCATCCATCAGCAGTACACGCCCCTGCATTTGATCAAGTCCGATGCCGGATCGGCTCGCAACCCTTTTATTAAGGGAGCCCTCCTTCTGGAGCAGCTCAAAACCAACTCCGTCATCTTCATAGGAAAGTTCAATGCAGCCGCCATCTTCAGAGAGACAGATCCGAACATTCTCTGCATGGGAATGCTTTTTGGCATTGTTCAGGAGCTCCTGTACCACCCGGAAAAGATGCTTTTTACGTTCTACATCCAGTAATTCGATATGAGCGGAGCAGTTCCCCTGAAACTCCAGCTGGAATTCACAGTAGGCACTTTCTACATCGACCAGCTTCTGGATACTGCCTATCAGCCCTGCTTTCTGCAGCAAATACGGATTCAGCTCGAAGCAGTTCTGACGAAGGTTCTCATTGATCAGATCAATGTGTGTCAAAATCGTAGTAAGCTGCCCGTATTCATCCGTCATATGAGGAAACCGCTGCAGAATCGGATGCAATCGCCGCTTTAGCAGGAATAAATCCTGCATCGTTGTATCGTGAAGATCCATAGCTATCCGCATCCGCTCTTTCTCCTGAATCTCGAACATCGTTTTACGCAGCCAAACGAACTCTTCCGTTGCTTCCGAATTGGGGATGTTGGCCATCAATTCATACATTTTGAGCGTTAGCTTTCGGAGAAGATATACATTTTCCAGACTGGCAGAAAGGTATGTGATGATCAGATGAATCCACTGGCGATCCTCCATACCGAGATAAGTGTTTGATTTTTTGCCGGTCAGAACCAGAAAGCTTTTGTATTCTTCATTTTCATTGATTTTGAAAGCTGTGTATCGGTCGTCCTCGTTTACTCCCTTTTCTAACATTCTACAAACCTCTTGCTCATCAATATTGCCTGCCGTAATGACCTGGATCCCATCCGTTTCAACAAAAACAATAGCACCCCCGTGAATCTCTAAAGTATTCACTATGTCGTTAAGTATAATTTCTTTAAGTGCATTGAAGTTGCTAACCGTGCCCAAGGCTTTGGAGATTTTTTTGAGCGACTGCTGCAAAAAATATTTACGCGGAAACATAACCTTTTCGAGCCTAGTAGCAAAGTATTCCATGGAGTAAGCGAAAATTGAGAATATCACTAAGACAATGATGAAAATAAACGTTACTTCGATCCATGTAATGGAATGTTGATAAACAAATAGAATAAACCCTACTGTCAGTAAACTTGGCAGTGTAGAAACCAGCATGGTAAACAAAACGCGTCTTAGATAAAGATCAATATCATACAATTTTTTGGATAATATAAAGTAAGCAAATGACAACGGAAGAATAAGAATAAACCAACTTGTATAAAATGCACTTACTAATTCTTTATTAAAAATCAACATCGGCAGTAAAGATAAAAAGGAAAAGGGAAAGAAACAAATGATCAGAGAGTATAAAATACTTTTAATGAGGGACCTCATATATAGATTAGTCCTCAGTTGTCGGTAAGCTTGAAACAAAAAATAGATATTGGATATAATCCCAACTAAGAATAAGGGAATAACCGTGTAATTACTGTATTCATAGTATGTATGCGCATGTTTTTCAGAAAAATAAACAATTCTAAGAACGGCACCGATTCCGGCTAGTCCATATAAAACGTGCAAGATACGCTTGGGAAATACCACGGGCGCTCTTTCATTGAAAAAAGTAATTAGAAAGTGGAGAAATGCTACAGGCACAATAACAATTACAGTCGTAATAAGATATTTGCCCCAAATGTCTCCTCTGCTTGAGGCACCTAACACCATAAACTCCAGCCCGATCGTAAAAAAAACTAAAATTAAATACTTAGCGGATTGAGATTGCTTTGCTTTCACATATAAAAATGTAGCAAGAAAAAAACTGAGCACTTCAATAATAAACGCCCCTAAATCGTTAGCGTATAACGTGGCACTTTTGGGGATATGTATTTGTACGTATTCCCCATCACGCTTAACTTCGATTTGTTCGGCCTGCTCTATATTATTCCACAATCTCCATTGTTGATGTTTTTGTAACTCTTCTCCGTTGATCTTCTCAACTATATCACCAATCTCGATCCCCAATGCCTTTCCTTTTCCCAGTTTTTCGAAATCTGAGACTACCCAGCTTCCGTTGTTATCAGGGGTAATAACTGCTCCGATATATGGATAGGCGTAAACAAGCCATAAAAAATGAGTTTGAATGAGACATAATAAAAAAAATATTATAAAAAACACTTTTTTCTCTTTCATAAATATCCACTCCAGTAATATAATAGTAATAGCATTTAATCTAAAATATGAGGTGATAGTTATGCTAACAAATACAATTGTCTGGTCCCCGGAGATCAAAGAAGTCATTCGTAACATGAAAAAAGCAGGCATACAGTCCGCAGAGAAATTAAGCGAATTAGAAAAAACATCATTAGAGAAATCTTTTTCGCAAAAAAAACCTCTTGAAAGAAACTATTGGGGCTAATAGATATTTAAACATGTTTTAATTATCATTTTTTTCCTCATTTATTACAAGAGTGGAAAAATAAAAAAATGCCCTCCAATAACTTGGAAGGGCATTTTTGATCATTTATTATTTTAAATTCAATCCATGTAGCCGGACGCCTTACTCCTCCACCACAATCGACAACGATTTCAGCTCATGGCTGTTGGGTCCCAAATGATCCTTCGGTATAAAATCATCGGCCAGCCGGTACCTGGCAAAGCGCTTAACAAAAGCCTCTAACGCGTACACAGCCTCCATTCTCGCAAGGGGGGCGCCGAGGCAGAAGTGATTGCCGCTACCGAACGTCAGGTGTTTGCCCGCTCCCTCTCTGTGAATATCGAAGATTTCACCATTCGGGAACTGGCTCTCATCACGATTCGCAGAAGAAACCCAGGCGATGATAAGCTGGTCCTTCCGCATCAGCGGGCCAAAGACATCGGTATCGGACGCAATCCGCCGATCCAGAGCTATGTTAAACCGGTAACGCAGTACTTCCTCAACGGTTTGAGGCACAAGACCTGGATCTTTACGCAGCTGCCCGTAAGCATCCGGCTGATCCTCGGCTAAACAGTAGAACATGTTCGTGATCAGCGTAGTTGTCGTTTCATTACCCGCTCCGAGAAGCCCCATAACGGTTTGGACGATTTCCGTATCATTGAAGAAAGCACCTTCGTATTCAGCTTGAATCAGATCCGACAAAAGATCATCTTCAAGATTGAGGCGCTTCTCCATCACGATCGGATATAAATATTCGCTGAACTCCCGGCCTGCCTGCTCTTTAAGCCTGTTCAGTTCTTCGATACGGTTGTAATCATGGCTCATGAAGAGAATGTCGGACCACTCTTTAATTTGTTTCCAATCTCCGGTGGGAACCCCGAGCAGCTTTGCAATAACCGTTACCGGTAGCGGAACAGCGAGCTCTTCCACAATATCTACAGCCTTGCCTGCAGCAACACGCTCAATCAGTTCATGAACAAGATTTTGTATACGGGGCTTCCAGGTTTCCAGACTGCGCGGCGTAAATGCTTTGGCGAGCAGGCCCCGGCGTTTCCGATGATCCGGCGGATCAGCAAATATTAGGTTAACCTTGTTGTCCTGAAGCGGGACAGGAATCAGACTGCGGTCTCTTGCACTTGAAAAGAGCTGGTAGTCACCCGCCACCTGCTTCGCGTCTTTATACAAAAACACATTCCAGGTATCCTGCTGCTCATCATAAAAAACAGGGGAATTCTCCCGCATTTCCTTGTACCAGGGATAAGGATTCCAGAACTGCTCCTTTGTTTTGAAGCGGGTAATCTCCTGAAGATAAAGCTGTTCCTGCGTCTTCATCTGTTTTCCTCCTTTGACTTCCTGACCAAGAGTGAAAAGGACATTCAGGCAGACCATCTTTAATACTATCTAGAACAACACCAAATAATGGAGTAAATTAAAGTCTATCAACCAACCCTATTCTACCATTTTTTACTTTATATGTATAGTTTCTCACCTACCCCTAGACCCTACCATCCAACTCAATATAAAAATAAAACAAACGGCCCCCTCAGCAGGAACCGTTTGTTCACGTTCTATAAAATCCATTATGCGGTTATAAGAGCGGCCGTACACTTAAAACTCTCCCGCGTGCGCCTCCTGCTCGCGCACATAGGTTTGCAGAAGCTCCAGGAACGGGAGACCGTAGTTGCGAAACTTCACTTCGCCAACTCCCTTGATCTTAAGCATTTGCGCTTCGGTAGTCGGGCAGCGCTCACTCATCTCACGCAGGGTGCTGTCGTTGAAGATAATATACGGCGGCACTTTCTCCGTTGCTGCCATATCGCGGCGAAGCAGACGAAGCTGCTCGAAGAGCGCGTTGTCCACAGCCGATTCCAGCGGCTGGCTCGGGGCGACCTTCTGGTACACCTGCACACGCCCCTGCAGGACTTCTACCGCCGGAGCCTGGAGTCTCACCACCGGGTACTGCCCTTCCGACAAGCCCATGTAGCCTTCGGCAATGAGTACGTTGATGAGATCCGCTATCTCTTTCTCGGTCCGGTCCTTCATGATCCCGTACGTCGGCAGCCGGTCGAATTTGTATTGCAGCACCTTCTTATTGCGCGAGCCCTTCAGCACTCCGGCCACCATGGAGATACCGAAGCGCTCCTGCATCCGCCGGACACAGGAGAAGATCTTCTGGGCTTCGACGGTAATATCGACCGTCTCCCGGTCGTCTTTGCACGAGCTGCAGTTGCCGCAAGGCGTCTGCTCCCCCTCATCGCCGAAGTAGTGCAGAATATGATTCTGCAGGCAGCGGGGCGTATGGCAGTAATCAATCATCGTCTGCAGCTTCTTGTACTCATTGCTCTTACGCTCCGGCGAGAGCTGATTCTGCTCAATCAGGAACTTCTGTGTCAGAATATCCTGTGCGCTGAACAGAAGCATGCATTCACTCGGGTCCCCGTCTCTCCCCGCACGTCCCGCTTCCTGATAATACGCCTCCATATTCTTAGGCATATTATAGTGAATGACATAGCGGACGTTTGATTTGTCGATTCCCATGCCGAATGCGTTAGTGGCTACCATCACGCGGACGTCATCGTAGAGGAACGCCTCCTGATTACGGCCCCTTTCCTCGTCTGACAGCCCCGCATGATAACGACCGGCAGCCAGCCCTTTGCGGCGCAGCTGCTCGTACAGCTCGTCCACATCTTTGCGCGTTGCCGCATAGATAATGCCCGGCTGATGCGTGTGAGCCTTCGCATAGTCGAATACGAAGTCCCGCTTGTTCACACCGCGCAGGACGGATAACTCCAGGTTGTCCCGGCCGAAGCCGGTCACGACAACCTCGGGCTGATCCAAATCGAGCAGACGGGCGATATCTCTCGTCACCTCTGTCGTCGCTGTAGCCGTAAAAGCGGCGACCAGCGGACGGGTCGGCAAATCGCGCACGAACGGCGCAATATTGACATAACTGGGACGGAAGTCATGTCCCCACTGCGAGACACAGTGTGCTTCATCTATCGCAACGAACGAAATGTTCATCGAATGCATCCATTGGCGGAACCAATCCGACTCCAGACGCTCCGGAGCAATATACAGCAGTTTATATTTGCCCTGCATGGCTTCGCGGATTCGTCTCCCGGCCTCGCCCGATTCCAGCGTACTGTTAAGGAACGTCGCCGGTATTCCTACCGTATGCAGAGCATCGACCTGATCCTTCATCAATGAAATGAGCGGCGAGACCACTAATGTAACTCCGTCCATCATCAGCGCAGGAATCTGGTAGCAGATCGATTTGCCTCCGCCCGTCGGCATAATGCCGAGCGTATCCCGCCCTTCCATCAGTGCGGTAATGATCCGTGTCTGCCCTTCCCTAAACTCCGGGTATCCGTAATATTGCTGCAGAAGCTCTTTCGCTTTGGCTAGCATGTTTGGTTGCACCTCTTGTTCTTTTCCTAAGCACGGCAAAAAAGTACAGGACAATTTTACTTGCAGGGGTTATGCCGATATCAGCCGTACAATCGTAACGACCTGATCCTCGTGATCAATCTGAATCAGATGCTTATCTTTCAAATAGCGTACCTTCGCATCCGCTACCTGCAGCAGCGGCTCTGACCCGAGTCCATAGAAAATATCATCTGCCAGCGTGCGGAGACATTCCTGCCGCTCCTCCTCCGGGAGTTCTTCCCAGTCGGTCTGAGCCATTTCAAAAAAATCATAAATTCCGTCCACACGGTCAAGCCCCTTCACCAGATCCACAATAATGTCCTCGTATTCCCTGCCGAACTTGATTCCCATACGCTTTGAGCGCCTCCTTGAATTGGAAAAAGCTCCTGCTCTGGAGCTTATTCATGTGTCTTTAAGTATACCATCGCCTGATTCCAAATCCAAACTTGCGTTCGTTTTTGTGCTAGTTTACCCCTTTTTCAAATCAGACAGACCTTATGTGGTAAAATAGATAGACTGTACCTATTACATTCAATAGGAAGCGGTATTGTGCTCCGCAGCTGTCTGTTCTTTCTTGAAATTAATTCTTATGTGTTCGATTGTCAACGAATTACGAAGACAGACCCGCTGAGCGCACAGCCTGATTCACTAAAGCCTTTGCTTATCTGATAAAAGCTGCTGTGCCTAAATACGTTTGTTACTAAACGGACTCAGGTACAGCTCGGATTCATAAACTAAAACAAAGCTCCTATTCTTGCAGTACCTTTTGCCTGCCGGCTTGAAAGCGATTCCTTAACACATTGACTGGCAGAGCATGTCTAAAATTTCTTCCATTAGCCGATCCTAAACCAATGGGCAAAACAGGAAAAAATCTGGTACTATGGAGAGTAAGGATCAACTCGGAGGTTCAGACGGATGCTCAAACTGCAAATCCCCAAGAACAGAATGAACTACTTGATCAAGCAGATGCAGATCCACATGGACCCCGAGGACGTTGAACGGGGTTGGATGTATTTTCACAAGGGTCGCGTCACAGGTGCTGAACTTGTAGGGGCTGTCGTCCAGGCTTCTGTACGGGGCAAGGAACGGTATACGACGACTATTAATCTGGAGAACTTCTCGGCTGGAAGCTGCAATTGTCCCTTTGACAAGCCCTGTAAGCATATGGGCGCGGTTATTTTTGCGCTGTATACGCCGCACGGCCGGCCGGAACTGCTTGTGCAGGAGCTCAAAAGAGCTATGCTTACCAAGAAGAAATCATCCCGGGACCGCAACAAAGAAAGCTCCCGCGCTACAGAGCCCGTCCCTAACGGTGCTTCAGCGGAGTGGCATCGTTTTTTTGAAGCCCAATATCATGGCTTCTCGATTTCCCATCAATACTCATTTGATCTATTCGTATCCTCGGCATTCGAAAGATTCAGAGCCTATGCCGCGAGCTGGGCAGACGATATAAGATTGCTGTACGACCTGCACGTCATCCTGTTTGTCATGCACCGCATGGAACAGTTTTTTACCGACACGAAGAACTCTTATTTATCCGGCTACCATGAGTCCAATGCCAAAACTGCAGCAACCGAGTGTCTCACCAGGTTGGACAATCTTATGCAATCCCCTGGACTGGAGGACTCCCTTAAGAAGCATCCCAAGCTGTGGCAGGAAGCTCTGCGCCGGTTGGGTGCACTTGCACTGGAAGGACAGGATAGTCCTATTGACTGGCTCTATGTCTACCGGACCGTATGGTGGAGTTTGTCAGAACGACCCGCATGGATCCAGAAAGAAAAGGTCCGGCTTGATAAGCTGCTGACAGATTCAGAAGCAAAGCCGCGTAAACAGGATGCTCTGCTTATTGCGCGGGCGCATTTTGACTTTATAGAGAACCGTACGGATGAAGCCATTGAGCGTCTGGAGAAGCTTCATAAAAGAAGAGCCCAGAACTTCCTCCTCTATATGAAACGCTGTCATGAGCAAGCACAGTGGGAGCAGCTGCTCGCATGGCTGCGCTGGCTCGCTCCTACTATGCAATCGGCTTCGCAGGAAGACTTCCGGCTGCTCTGCCAATATTGGACCGATTCCGCCAAACACGCGGACGCCGATGCCGAATGGGTTCAGCTTATGGAGACTCTGCTGCCCCGCTCCTATTATGTCTATACCGGCTATTTGCTGCAGACCAAACGGTACCGGCAGTGGATTGACCTGCAGCTCGCTAACCGGATCGGACCGCAGAATCTATACGCGCTGGAACTGCGGGCCGTAGAAGAAGCCGATCCCGCACTGCTTCTTCCGCTGTATCACCAGGCGGTTGAGCGGTCTGTTCTTGAGAAGAACCGCACCTCCTATAAAACCGCTGTCCGCATGCTGAAGAAACTTGAGAGCTGTTACCTTGCGCTGGGGCGTGAGCGGGAGTGGGATATCTACATCAACCGCTTGGCAGACCACTTCTCCCGGCTCCGCGCGTTTCAGGAAGAACTGCAGAAAGGACATTGGATTCCATGATAGAAACAAGCCCGCTGACTGTTCACGCCGTCTGGATGCCCTCCGGTTCCTTCTTTGTATGGGGAACACGGGAAAACGGCGGCATCTGGGATGCTCATGATTTGAAGGGCCTGCTTTTCGCATGGCATGCACCCTCTTTTTACGGCACTTTTATAGAATCCATAGACTGGGGCCACAGGGAAGGTCTAGCCATCCCCGCTTTGACGGCCCTGGATTTCTTTGGCAAACCCCAAACGGTTCAACATCTGGCCATACGCTGGGATGCGGAAACTTCCGCTCTGCGGCGCCTGGCCCCTTCCATTCGCGAAGCGCTTAGTGAAGGACGATTCGTCCCCGACTATGAGCAGTGGAAGGCCGGCAATCTGAGCTGGAAGCTCCAGCTGGAAGGAGAAGCAGCCGCTTCTGTCACCTCCCAGTCGGAGCTCTGGCTGGATCAGCTTATTCCAGCCTGGGTCGAAGCCGACGGCAGCCGCAAAGCGGCGCTGCGCCGTCTTGAAGAGGCGCATCCGCTGCTGCGCCTCGGTTCCCGTCCGGCCGACACCTGGCTGGACGAAGAGGACTGGCTGGTCGCGATCGGCTGGAAACACGATCCGACGCCATTCCGCTGCAGCCTCCAGCTGCTTGAGCCCGAAGGCGACTCCAGCTGGTCACTGCAGGTGCTTCTGCAGGACCGTGCCGACGACACGGTCCTGCGCGCTGTGACTCCGGCCGGAGGGCTGCAAAGCGGCGAGCAGCCCCTGCCGGAGTCTTGGACGCCGGACCTCGGACGAGTCCAGCGCGATATCGGCAGATGGCTGCGCCTTCTGCCCTGGCTGAACGCGGCGGATGGCGGGGGCCCCGCGCGGCTGCGCACGCAGCTCAGCGAAGAGGAAGCCTGGCGCTTCCTCACGGAAGGCAGCGTGCGGCTCGTCGAGGCAGGCTACGCTGTTATGCTGCCTGCCTGGTGGGAACGGGCGCGCAAGCTCCGCCCGAAACTGCAAGCCAAGCTCAAATCTTCGCTTGGCGGTGGAGGCGAGTCGATGTTCGGTCTCGGTCAGCTGATGCAGTTTGACTGGAGGGTCGCCATCGACGATCTCGAGCTAAGCGAGGAGGAATTCCTCCAATTGCTCGAAGAGAAGCGCAAGCTGATCCGCATCCGCGGCCGCTGGGTCCAGCTGGACCCGCAGTTTCTGCGGCAGGCGGAGGAACTGCTGGCGCGCTCGAACCGCCAGCAGGGTCTTACGCTGCGCGAAGTGCTTGAGCTGCAGCTCCTTAGCGGAACTGCCGACGAGGGCGTGGCGGAAGCTGCGGACGGTGATGCCGATCCGGATGAGAGCCGCCCTCCTTCCGTCGAGATCGAGCTGACGGGTCAGCTGCGGCGCTTATTCCAGCAGCTGACCCGCACAGCCGAACTGCCGCGTATCGAGCCTCCTGCGTCTTTTAAGGGGACCCTGCGCCCCTATCAGCTGGAAGGCAGTACGTGGCTGCTCTTCCTGAGGCAGTTCGGCCTCGGAGCCTGTCTGGCCGATGACATGGGTTTAGGCAAGACGATCCAATACATCACCTACCTGCTGCAGGTGAAAGCTAGCGAGAATCCCGGCCAGCCTTCGCTGCTTATCTGCCCTACCTCTGTAATCGGCAACTGGCAAATGGAGCTTCGCCGCTTTGCGCCGAATTTGCGGGTCCATGTGCATTACGGCCCTCAGCGCGCCAAGGGATCTTTCTTTGAAGAATCCCTGCAAAAAGCGGATCTGGTGATTACTTCGTATACCTTGTCCCACCTGGATGAAGAAGAGATCCGTGAAATCACATGGAGTTCCATTTGTCTCGATGAGGCTCAGAATGTAAAGAATCCGTATACGAAGCAGGCTGCCGCCATACGAAGTTTCCAGGCACAGCACCGGATAGCATTAACGGGTACTCCTATGGAGAACAGGCTTACCGAACTCTGGTCGATTTTTGACTTCTTGAATCCCGGCTATCTGGGGACGTTAGCGCAGTTCACACGCCGCTTCGTCACACCTATCGAGAAAACCCGGGACAGCGGCTTAATTAGCGGCGTCCAGCGTCTCGTGAGACCTTTTCTGATGCGCAGAATTAAGAAAGACCCTGCCATTCAGCTCGATTTGCCCGAGAAGAACGAATCCAAAACCTTTGTTACGCTAACCGCCGAACAAGGCACGCTCTATGAGCATTATATACAAGAATTATTTCAGAAAGTGGATGCCATGTCTCCTATGGAACGCAGGGGACACATCCTCGCAGCTCTAACGAAGCTGAAGCAGATTTGCAACCATCCTGCTCTTATTCTGCGTGAGGGATCCCGTGCCAACTGGCAGAACCGCTCAGGCAAAGTCGAGCGCCTCCTGGATATGATCCAGGAACTGCGCCAGCAGGGAGATAAGTGCCTGATCTTTACCCAATTCGTAGAGACCGGACATCTGCTCCAGGAAATTCTTCAGAATGAACTCGGTGAACCCGTTTCTTTCCTTCACGGGGGTACCCCCCGTCAGACACGCGATGCGATGATCGCCAGGTTTCAGAACGCGGATGGAGAAATTGCACCGGAAGAACAGTTCTCGGTCTTCATACTCTCGCTCAAAGCGGGAGGAACCGGCCTTAACCTCACGGCCGCTAATCATGTGTTCCATTTCGACCGCTGGTGGAATCCTGCCGTTGAGAACCAGGCTACCGACCGGGCTTTTCGCATCGGTCAGACCCGCGATGTTCAGGTTCACAAGTTTGTATCCTTGGGCACGCTGGAGGAAAGAATCGACGAAATGATTGAGCGCAAGCTTGGACTCAGCGAACAAATTGTAGGCAGCGGAGAGAACTGGATTACGGAACTTTCCACGGACGAGCTCAAGGATATGCTATCCTTGCGGATGGAATGGATGAATGGATGACACCATGCATGAATTGGTAAAAAATGCTATAACTTTTCCCATATCGGTGGTATACTATACTTACAATAGACTAGGCATTCGAGGGTGGTCGGCTAACCTTCTTTAAGTGGAGGTGATGCCCTGTGGAAGTTAAAGACGCTTTGACGCTAATGATTTCATTCGCGAGCTTAGTGGTTCTCATTCTTTCACAGAAAAAGAAATAGACCTCCCTTGGGCTAGCGGCCTTGGAGGTCTATCTTCGTCACAAAGTATACAGCTGATCACCCTTGAAGGGCGAGCTATTGGAACTGACCGCTTTGATGCCCCCGCATCAGCGGTCTTTTTTGCGTAGGAACACGCTTTAGTGTATTCAGCTGATGCTTAACCCGGCACCATTGCTCCGAAGACACATAAATATCTATACGTTGGTTACCCGTATTTTAACACAGTGCATCAGCAAATTATAATCAAAACTTTGTGATGCTGATTGTGGGACGAGTCAGACAAGTCAGCTCGTCCTACCATTATCTTACATTAAAAGACGACTGAAAACAATCCTCGTTTTGATCGTTTCATGGAGGATTCCGTCAGCTGGTGTCGAATGTTGAAAGTTGCTGAATTTTTCCAGCGCCAACTTTTTAGAAACCAGGTGAAGGTATTTGAAAACGACACGTTCTCGGTTATCGATGTCCTATGTTTTTGCTATTGTTCTGCTTCTCGCCCTTGTCGGGACTTCTAGTTATATCTCTTCTTTAAACATGGAAAAACAGAGTGATGCCGTTATTGAAGACGCTATGCCCGTTATATCTGCCGCTAATAACTTACTTCAGGATCTGCTTAATCAGGAAACTGGAATACGGGGCTACCTGATAACTGCCGATGAGTCTTTTCTCGAACCTTACGAGAAAGGTAAAACCCAGCTTAAGCAGGATCTCGAAACCATTCATAAACTCGAAGCGGGACATGCGGATCTCAGGGCCGTTATCCAGACTGAAGTCACGCCTCAGATTGACAAAATGGTTAGCTTCTACTCCTCTCAAATCGAACTGGTGCAAACCGGTAAAATAGAAGAGGCACGCAAGCGGATCAGTAAAGGGAAGGAATACATGGATGAGTATAGGACCATTCATGTAAAAGTAGCGGATGTCCTGCAGACGGTCAGCGACAATTCGCATGAGTCCATCAAGAAAGCAGGTTCCGTTTCCCGTTTCATTATTTTGAGCGGAGGTCTCCTGGGGATTATTCTCGGTGTGTTCTCGGGCTTTATTCTTCTAAGAGCAAGCCGGGCGGAACGACAGCTTCGCAAAAGTGAAGAAACATACCGTTTTATGGCCGAAAGTTTGGAAGCTCAGAACGAAGAAATCATTGCCCAGCAGGAAGAGCAGCAAATCACGTTATCCAAATTATCGGACCGGGAGCGGGAGCTTGAACTAATTTCAAACTATCAGGAGAAATTGACGGGCTTTACTGAGCTTAAACAATTTCTCCGCCATTCTATTCCCGCCCTGCTTGATTCTTTGAGTTATGACGCCGCGTTAGTTGTGGTGGAAGATAAAGAAGCCGAACAGTTCGAAGTACTCTTCTCAAGCGGCTATCCGCAGAACTTTACTTACCGGGTCAGACAAGAGCTCTATGGTCCTGCACGGCGCTTGTTCGATGAGGGACGTTCCTTCGTGCAGAAACGTGAAGCCAGCGAGAATGAGCGCGGCCTGCACGATGGGATCTCGGTCGCTATCGACCATTACTTCCCTCTCCAGGATGAGCAGCAACGGATTATTGGTTATCTTCTGCTGACCAACTATCATGAGCTTGATCGTCATGAAGATAAAGAACGGTTGACCCAAGGCCTTATCCGCCAGTTTGATCTCGCCTTCTACGCACAGATGACCAATGATGACCGCCGGAAGCAATCCCTGAATTTAAGCGAATTGAATGAACAGCTTATTCAGGAGAAGCAAAACATAGAATCCCAGCGCGATCTGATCAAGGGTATCCTTGAATCTGCACATGAAGGGATGATGATGTGTGACCGTAACGGTAAAATTCTGATCGCCAACAGACAGATGGAGAAGTACTTTCACCTCAATCACCAAATCGGCCAGGATTTTGTGGAGTCATGCAAAGAAATTGCGGCAACTTCAAACGGGTTTATCAACGTCTCCCAATCGATCAAAGCCTTATTTGAAGGAGACATTGACCGTTTAATCGAACGGTTTACGTTTATGAATGGTGAGGAGCCTCTCTTCACAGAGATTTACGCAACTTCGGTTGGCGAGAATGGCAACGCCGATTCCGGCTTCTTGTTTGTTTTCCGTGACCGGACCGAGGAAGAACGCATTGATGCCATGAAGAATGAATTCGTCAGCATCGTTTCTCATGAGCTGCGTACACCGCTGGCCAGTGTACTTGGCTTTATCGAAATTCTGATTCATAGAGAACTATCGCGGGAGAAACAGCAGAAATACCTGGATACCATCTTTAAAGAGGCTACCCGCCTCTCCAACTTGATTAATGATTTCCTGGATCTGCAGCGGATGGAATCAGGGCGGCAAATTTATCATTTTGCCCCGGTCGATATTAAAGAACTTGTGAACGACGTAGTCGATAAATGGCAGGACAAGCAGAATCACGAAATTAAAGTGTACAGCGAGTCCGCTGAGAACTGGGTTCGTGGGGATAGTGACAGACTGCGTCAGGTGATCCAGAACTTGCTCAGCAATGCGATTAAATACTCCCCTGGAGCGCAAGAGGTGGATATCCGTATCCGTCAAGTCGATGGCTCCGTTTTGATTGATATTAGGGATTATGGACTAGGAATCCCAAATGAAGCCAAAGAGTATTTGTTCTCGAAATTTTACCGGGTGGACAACTCGGACCGCAGACAGATCGGCGGTACTGGACTTGGCCTTGCAATTGTCAAAGAAATCGTAGAAGGTCATAACGGAATGCTGACGTTCCAGTCGGAGATGGGCAGGGGATCGACGTTTACGATTGCTTTAGAACCCTTTGAGATGGTTTCCTTGAACGGCCGGATCGTTATTTTCGAAGACGATGATAACCTGGCCAAACTTATTCAAGTTGCGCTGACTAAACTCCAGCTGCCGTCTGTACAGCTTCGTTCCGCGGAAGAGGGCATTCTCTCCCTGCACCGTAAAACGACAGAAGCTCCGCTTCTCTTTATCGTGGATATTCATCTGGAAGGCGCTCAGACGGGCTGGGACTTCCTTGCTGAGCTTTATCATCACCCTATCTACAACAGAACGCCTGTCATCGTCTCTACGGCTCTGGAACCTCCTATGGACTATCATGAGAAAGACATTGAGAAGTTTATGCGAAAGCCATTCACCATGGAACGACTGATACAAGTAGCTCAAGACCTGATCAGCAACCGGCATAAGCCTTCATATGTGTTTCCGACACAGGACAGGAATCTTATTACAACCTCTCTGGAGCGTAATGGGATTAAGGTAAATGAAATAAAAGAAAGCTCAGACATGATCGAGTTTGAAATCAACACCGATGATAATGATCCGAATGCAGATAAATCGTAAATCTAAATCCTATACCGATATTCTACCTGTGCACAAAAGAGGCTGTCGTGAAGTCCTGTGACTTCCGACAGCCTCTTTCTCTATCTTTCACTGTTATTAAACCCATCCTGGTTGCTGGAGTTGTATAACTGTTAAAGAGTCCCTAGATATCTTCGTTTTGCTGGGACTGAACCCGCAAGAACTGTCCCACGAGTAAATCTATTTTAATTACACCCTCGTCAATTACATCTTTAACACACGCTCTTATGTGTGTTCAATTTGCGTGTTTCTTCTTTAGCATGTGTTTTGTTATTCCTGATGTGTTGGCTTTGTAATTTCATGTATCACTTCGTGATTGTCATCGCAGGTCAAGAAAGTATCTCTCATCACACCAAGAAGCCCAGTATCCAAGTACAAGGTCCTTAGCAAAAATAGAGCTAACAAAGCCTTTGAAAATATTTTAGAGAAATTAAATATACAACCGATCTCCATTCATGGTTTGCGGCATACACATACAAGTATTCTTCTTATAGAAAAGCTACTATTTATTATGTATCCGAAAGATTAGGGCATGGTGATATTGATACAACAATGCAATATTATGTACATATCGTAAAAGAGCTGAGAGAACAAGATGAGAAAACTACGACGACCATTTTTGAAGAAATGGCAATGTAGTAATGAAACGTGTGCGTGTGCATTTTTTGTGCATTTAGTTTTAAAATTATATGACATACTATGTTATTCGTTCATAACGAAAAAATCGCTCAACCCCTTGATAAACAAGGAATTAAGCGATTCTAACGGTATCTAATGCGAATTAGATTACGTCCCAGGAGGGATTCGAACCCCCGACAACTCGCTTAGAAGGCGAGTGCTCTATCCAACTGAGCTACTGGGACAAACGTATCGGGACGACACGATTTGAACATGCGACCCCCTGGTCCCAAACCAGGTGCTCTACCAAGCTGAGCTACGTCCCGACAAAAAATATGGCGTGCCCTGAGAGATTCGAACTCCCGGCCTTTTGATTCGTAGTCAAACGCTCTATCCAGCTGAGCTAAGGGCACGTATGAAGTTGGAGCGGAAGACGGGAATCGAACCCGCGACCCTCGCCTTGGCAAGGCGATGCTCTACCGCTGAGCCACTTCCGCATAATAAATGGTGCGCGTGGAGGGACTTGAACCCCCACGTCAAAGACGCTAGATCCTAAGTCTAGTGCGTCTGCCAATTCCGCCACACGCGCACATAAGTGAAAATGGTGAGCCATGAAGGACTCGAACCTTCGACACCCTGATTAAAAGTCAGGTGCTCTACCAACTGAGCTAATGGCTCGAAATAAATGGCTGGGGATATAGGATTTGAACCTATGCATGACGGAGTCAAAGTCCGTTGCCTTACCGCTTGGCTAATCCCCAACATCTAACATTCTTAATTAAGGAATGGGGCGGACGAGGGGAATTGAACCCCCGAGTGTCGGATCCACAAACCGATGCGTTAACCACTTCGCCACGACCGCCACACGGACATAACGCTTGTTATAAAAAACTAAATGGCGGAGCTGACGGGATTCGAACCCGCGGTCTCCTGCGTGACAGGCAGGCATGTTAGGCCTCTACACCACAGCTCCAGGTAATTAATTGCGGGGGCAGGATTTGAACCTGCGGCCTTCGGGTTATGAGCCCGACGAGCTACCGGGCTGCTCCACCCCGCGTCAGTTAAAGCTACATATGGTGGACGCTGACGGGATCGAACCGCCGACCCTCTGCTTGTAAGGCAGATGCTCTCCCAGCTGAGCTAAGCGTCCATGATGCTGATTCTAGTTGCCTATTCCTAGCTGTTACCCAATAAGGAATAGTATGACCCGTAGGGGATTCGAACCCCTGTTACCTCCGTGAAAGGGAGGTGTCTTAACCCCTTGACCAACGGGCCTTGTATGTATCTATAGCGGCGGAGGGACTCGAACCCACGACCTCACGGGTATGAACCGTACGCTCTAGCCAGCTGAGCTACGCCGCCTCATAATAATCTGGCGGAGAGAGAGGGATTCGAACCCTCGAGACGCTTTTGGCGCCTACACGATTTCCAATCGTGCTCCTTCGGCCAGCTCGGACACCTCTCCATCGTGTGAGGCCAGTTAAATCCCCATAAAAAAACCCACTGTAGTGGGCCCGCTTGGCAACGTCCTACTCTCCCAGGACCCTGCGGTCCAAGTACCATCGGCGCTGGAAGGCTTAACGGTCGTGTTCGGGATGGGTACGCGTGGTTCCCTTCCGCCATCGTCACCAAACAGGATGTTCCGAAGTGATAGAGACTTCGAAAATCGCAGCATCTCCTTGCG
Organism: Paenibacillus lutrae; assembly: GCF_009757775.1. Lineage (GTDB taxonomy): Bacteria > Bacillota > Bacilli > Paenibacillales > NBRC-103111 > Paenibacillus_F > Paenibacillus_F lutrae. Next base: position 148 of record NZ_RHLK01000028.1, on the reverse strand, counting down.
GATATACCACTTCGATCAGGGTTGTACCCTGAAAACTAGCAGCGAAAGATGTAAAAGATCCATCCAAAGATCTTGTGGTGCACCGCCTAAGCGATGCTTCCGATGACGGCCTCTACTCTCGTAAAGACCTATAGGTCAAGCCCTCGAC
>NZ_RHLK01000027.1 GCF_009757775.1 Paenibacillus lutrae | reverse complement strand
AATTCATTTATTTTTACAACGAAGACCGGGCACAACGTAAACTAAACAAGCTGACTCCGGTTGAGTACCGAAGCCAGCTTGTTGCCTGAGGCTTTTTCTGATGTCCACTAAAAGGGGTCTTGACCAGATCGGACTAAGGCTTTTACAGGTTGCCTACCGGATTAGGTTTGGGGCTTGTCCGCTGCAAAATTAACGCGCAGCTCCGGCTTCACTTCGGCCAGAAGTTTCTCCTGAAGGGCCTGCAGATCTTCCTGGGTCTTCAGCTCGCCTTTTTTAACGAGGTATTCAATCGTTTTTTCCTGCAACAGATATTTGGCGTACTGATTGACGGTAGAATAATCAGTCCAATACGTCTCGGCGGTCAGCCCTGAATTTTTGTAAAGCATCTCCTGCAGCTGCTCGGCCTGTGCTCCAGCTTGCTTCAATGCCTCGCGCTGCTGCTCAATAACTTTCTTGACCTCCGCTTCTTTCACTTTAACCCCCAGCTTTTGCCCGTAGCGGACGAATAGCTCGTCTCTGAGCATCAAATCCAGGATCTGCTCATCGGTCAAATTATTCTGAGCGCCCTGCATTTGATAGGCAAGGTCGACATCTTTCTTCAATTTGTCGAAAGCGGTAGCGGTAATGCGGACGTCAGGCCCGATAGCTACAACATTTTTGGTTTTGGCGTCGGACTGACCGTATACAAACGACCCGGCGGCAATGCACAGGCCAATTACTGCCGCCACGACGGTGTTGGTCCGTGGGGATTTCATCGGTGATGCCTCCTTTATATTCTATCTTTCCATGATAGCTGAAATAGACCCAAATGGGAATAAAAGATCCCCTCCGTAAATCACGGAAGGGATCGGGAAATGACTCCGGATCAGCCCGAGTACCGGCTGCTGCGCCACAGCTGATGCTGCGCGGCGATCGACCACATTTTGAGGAACATGCGGAGGAAAGGATACATCTGCTGGATAATCAAGGCTGTAAACCCCGCCCATACATAAGACACTGTTGTAGTGGCCACAGCCAGAATGCCTCCGAGGATTGCAATCAGCAGGGCATTCCCGGCTATTCGAAGTCCTTGCTTCATTATAACGGCTATCACATTGAAAAAGCCGGTCCGCGTATCCGATGTCTGGTTGAACTGGAGGAAAAGGAAAAAGAGCTGAATAAGGAAGGCATAGAGGATATAAAGGAAAACTGCCGGAAGCAAAGAGATCAAGATTTCCTGATAACTAATCGCCTCCCGGAATAAATGAACCGCTTTGGGAGCGAGAAAGTAGAGCGGCGCAAGTGTCAGGAGGGTCTGCAGCAGGTAGAATCCGAAGAATGGCAGCAGCAGTTGGCGGATTCCTTTTACAAAACGGTAGCCTGCATTCATGTTCGGATGCTCTAGTGAATAGAAAACTCCTGCACTCAGCATAGGGCTGAGGAGCATACGGATGCCAAGAAGGAGGATGATCCACCAGAGGTAGGGTTGAATCAAGTCCGTTTTAAATAGCCGGAATTGTCCTTCGGCCAAGAAAAGATGAACGGCGGATTGAGGCTGATCGCTGCCTGGATAGCGGTGGAGCAGGGGGACCACGACGGACTGGACGAATTTGTACAGCAGAATCCCCCAAGCGAATTGATACACATACAGGATACAGACTGCGAACGGCTGCTTAAACGCGGCCATTAGGCCCTGCCGTAGAAAATGAAGCATTTCAGCACCTCACCATGCCACAGATTCGAATAAGGTTTCCAATACTTTGACCACGCTTAAGGTCCAGCGGATCTGCCACCGTGAGTCAATCTCGGCTTTCATGTAATTGTTAATATGCCGGTTCTCCAGAACGAGGGAATGCTTAGGATCAACGGAAACCCAGTTTACAGGCGTTTGATTGGTCAGCTTATATTCAATCTGCTCGCCCTGACCATCCCAGGTTTTCTCTATGGTAGAGCCATCGGAGAAATGGAAATGAATCGGGACGGCGGGGGCGGTTCCGCCAAGCTTACGGATCAGTATACTGCTTTCATACAGAAGTTGTCCGGATTTCTCGGTCTGGTTGACGTGGATACGGTCAACGGCGTAATCGGACATGCTATTCCCGTATACATATTGATCGAAAAACTCGTTCCATTTACTCTTGGTTACGTCCTCGAGAACAGTCTGGAAGTCCCGGGTGCCGGGATGCTTGAATTTCCACTTCTGAAAGTATGTTTTCATAACCCGATCCATCGTGTTCAGTCCTACACGGTTCTCTATCTCTTTGAGCACCAATTTGGCCCTGGTATAGACGTTGTCTGCGTACTCGCTGTGATCCCGGTAGGCCCAGGCATTCTTTTTGAGATCGGCGGGGGAGGTAATGTAGCTGGCCTCCACGGGAAGATTAGGCTTCGCTCCGTACTCCAGCTCCATTAACTTATCTTCGGTATAGGATGTAAATCCTTCATCAAGCCAGGCCTCCTCGAATTCATTGGAGGCGACCAGCCCATACCAGAACTGGTGGCCGATCTCATGGACGACAACCCGTTCCAGCTCAAGATCGGGGGGACCTTCAGAAGCTCCCCAGGCGGTAATAAGGGTGGGATATTCCATGCCTCCCGTACCGTTTGCTTCTTCAGGAGGCACTACGATGGATAACGTCGAGTAAGGATAAGCCCCGTACCACTGGGAATAGCGGCTAAGCGCTTTTTTGGCGGCTATCATGTATCTGGCTTTATAGGGCTCATGTTTAGGGTCCAGATACAGTTTAATTTTGACACCAGGCAGGTTAGGAGCGGAATACGGTTCCTCGTATGTTTTAAAATGGGGAGAAGCGGCCCAGGCAAAATCATGAACGTCATCGGCATAGTATTGGTAAGTTTTCGTTCCGTTGCCTTCGATGGGATTCTTGGTCTGAAATCCTGTGGCGGCGACGATATAATTAGAAGGAACCTTAATCCGGACATCAAAGATGCCGAAATCCGCATAAAACTCGGAATTGCCATGATATTGGTGCAGATTCCAGCCTTCGGCTTGGCGGCCGCGTGTGCCTGAGGGCTCGTACACCGCAAGCTTAGGAAACCATTGGCCGGCCATGACATAGTCCTTAGTGACGCCCATGCGCGCGAAAGCCTGCGGGAGCTTGACCGCAAAATTCGTATGCAGCGTTACGGCCCCGCCTGCGGCTACGGGTTTGGGCAGGGTGACTTTGAGCAGGGTGCGGTCATCGGGATTGCCGTCATCCGGCTGGACATATTGCATGGTGGAGCTGAGGTCTATTTCTTCGCCGGTTTTGATGCTGCGGAGCTCCATTTCGCCGAAGCTTCCCTTTTTGGCCTCGTCTCCTCTCAATTTGCCCCCGGACTCTTTCATAAAGGTAGTCTTCTCCGATGCGAACGCATTCGGATACAGGTGCATGTACAGTTCTTGAACAGGCTGGGAACCGGGATTCTTCCAGGTCATGGTTTGCTGTCCGAGAAGGGTTTCGTTCTCCGGGTTGTATTCAACATTGATGTGGTATTCGACGATTCGTTTGCTCAGCTGCGGGTGTACGGTTCCGCTTGAGGATGGCTGCTGCATAATCGGTGGAACAGGTTCTGACTGTGCCGGAGCAGCGTCATTTGGAGCCGTGTCGGTTAGAAGGACCCTGCTTGTCAGGCCCGTCCGTTCTTCAGGGGACGAAAGGAGCAGATTCGTAAGAAGGACGGCGCTGAGAAGCGTGGCGGCTGTTGCGAACCAAGCTGTTTTTCGGTTAGCCAACTTTAAATTCATGTTTTTCACCCCGTTGACAAGCATCTAAAGCATGTATATGTTTGCATTCCGGGGATTATTAGCTAAAATGAAGGAAGTAGAGAAGAATTATTTTCAGGAAAGCGAAGGTGCCTTTCATGGATTCAAATAAAGAAGAAACACCAAAGAAAAAACCTGCGGCGCTGAATATCGTCAGCACCAAGATCAATCACAAAGGATTCGGCGCGGGCTCGATTGACCTCAGCAACGTATCCAGCCTCATTATTGACGGAGACGAGGCTTACCTCGATATGGGCGCTCTGCATGCCAAGAGCGCAGTAGAGAAGAGAATCCGTTTCTCGACGAATAAAGAGGACGTTCCTAATGGACGCAAATGCTGGATCGTATGGGTGGCTGTGGACCGTACTCCCGAAGGAACCTATTACGCGGGCGTGACGGCCTGTGAAATGCTGGTCGATACCGAAGCCCGCCGGGGCTGGAAAATCCTCGCCGACCATGTGAACCGGATGGATGCCGCTATGAAGCGCAAGATCATGGTCGACAACCTGGATGACCAGGAAAAAGCCTTGCTCCGCAAGGCTTTGGTCGATCATAATGAAGAGTGGTGGGACCGCTCAACTGACGAGCTGAAAGCGGCTTTGGCTTAATTTTCAGCCAAATATGTACAAATTGTGTCATCCATTGTTAGGATAATGGGAAGCGAGTATACTATCACTAGTGTATGTTACGCTCATATACTAGGACAGCAAAAAGGCAGATGGGGGACGCCCGTTTCTGCCTTTTTGCGTGCAAATAGATGAAACAAGAGGAACGGAATGCGAGTGGTTACGGCAGTGGATTTGTTCCATATAAGAGGTATGTTCTACTAACCGATACGCACAGGAATTATCGATAAGGTACCTTTGCCGGCGGTTCAGCCGAAACAATCAAAAGGCCGATGCGGGATATAAACCGCACCGGCCTTTTGATTTCTTCCATGCATGGAATTTCGGTCAAGCAGTTAGTGAGCTAGCTAGTCATTCCACCAGCGTTTCACATCATTCCACCAGGAACGCGCACCGCTTCCGAATCCTTTGTCGCGCGATGAGCGGTTCGTGCAGTATTCCTTCGGTTCCGTACCTGTCAGGAACGCTTCGACGCGTGCTTCAGTCGAACAATCTTCATTTGCGAGCTTGCCGCTGACCGGATCGATATAGACGGTCGTGACGCCCTCGGGCACCGGGAAGAGCTTCGGGGGAATCGCCTCAAGCGCTCCTTCGGTATACCCGGCGAAGATCGGTGAGGCCAAGTGCGATTCCGCGGTGTTGATGGCCCGTCCCTTGTCATAGCCGACCCATACGGCCGTAGCCAGCTCGGGTGTATAGCCGACCATCCAGGCATCGGCATCGGTTGTGCCGGTCTTGCCGGCCACCGGCCTCTTGATCGTTGCCGCGACCCGGCTGGCGGTACCGCCTGTCTCGAACACACTCTCCATCATATGGGTGAGTACATAGGATGGAGCCGCGTCGGCGACCCGTTCGCTCTTGGGCTCCGCCTTGTAGAGCTGGAGGCCGGCCATGTCCTCGATCTTAATGATGGCGGTCGGCTCCACCCGAACGCCCTGATTCGCGAGGGCCGCGAAGGCGGAGACCATCTCGAAGGGGCTCGCGGGGTAGGTACCCAGGGCCAGTGACGGGAGAGGCTGCAAGTCTCCGTTGATTCCGAAACGGCGGGCGGTATCTACAACTTGCTGCGGGCCTACCTTGAGAATAGTATCCACCGCATAAATGTTATCCGATTTGGCAATGGCTCGGCGCATATCGATATCCGCATTTTCGTATTGATCGTTGAAATTGCGCGGCGTGTACGTTTTCCTGCCGTCATCGTAAGTGAATGTCCTAGGCTCACTCCGAACTTTACTCAAGGGAGTGAAACCATTCTGCAGAGCGGTCAAATACACAAAAGGCTTAAAACTGGACCCGGGCTGCCGGGACGTTGCGAATACGCGGTTAAACTGATTCGCTTCATAATTTTTACCGCCGACCATCGCTTTGATGTACCCGTTTCTCGGATCAATCGAGATAAGGGCGCCCTGCAGCTCGCTGTCTTTGGGAATATGCTTGCTGACCTGCTGCTCGGCGATTTTCTGTGCTTGGAGATCCAGAGTGGTGTATATATTATGACCGCCCTGTTCAAACTGTTCCTCTGTGATCCCAAGTTTCTGGATCGCCTGGTTTTTAATATAGTCCCGGAAATAAGGGGCCGGTGAAGGTTTCTTCTCGGCCAGCGGCTTGATGTCCAGCTTCTGCGCCGCCGCCGCATCCGCCTCCTGTTGAGTAACAAATCCTTCATTAACCATCGTCTTCAGGACGACATTTTTACGGTCCAGCGCATTTTCCATATTGTAATAGGGTGAATAATACTTGGGCCCTTTCGGAACTCCCACAAGCAGAGCGCTCTCTGCGAGGGTCAGGTCTTTGGCATGCTTGCCAAAGAATAACTGCGAAGCCGCTTCGATACCGTACGTGGAATGCCCGTAATAGATCTGATTGAGATAACTTTCCAATATCTGATCCTTATCCAGCTGCATTTCCATCTGCACGGCATAGACCGTTTCTTTTATTTTACGTGTCCAGGTCCGGTCGTGATTTAAATATAAGTTACGGGCGAGCTGCTGCGTAATCGTTCCAGCACCCTGCACCTTGGACATGTTTTTTAAATTAACAACCGCCGCTCGCGCAATACTTTTCACATCAAAGCCGGGGTGATTATAAAAGTTCTGGTCTTCAATCGCCAGGGTTGCTTTCACGACGTAGACGGAAATTTCATTAATCGGCACGATTTTACGGTTCTGACCGGAATCGAGCGTCTCAATCAATTCGCCGTTCACATCGAAAATTTGAGAAGTCTGTAGTACTTTGGTGACCGGAAGTGCCTGCGACCGTAGGTAAAGCAGGGAAAATCCGGTGAGTACACAAATAACCAGGAAAGCTGCAAAGAAGAAAGAGAATCCCCGTTTCAGGCGGCGCTGCCAGGGCGATGGTGATCCGGCTGGACCTTCCTTCTTTTTGCTCGCGGGGGCGGCTGGTTGTTCGGGTGTAGCAGGCTGTTCGGCCAAAGTCCCTCACTCTCCTTTCTTCTGGGGGCATCGGACTAGGGATCGGGACAGATTGCTTCTGCGCTTGGTTTGCTTGGCATCCTTACTATCAGTATGGAAAAGCTTGCCGGACGCTATTCAATCATTTTCCCGCCAGGGTCCTAAAATTTCGTAAACCTGCCCCATTCCGTCCTGCAATTTTCTTGCATTTCGGGTTCAATCCTCTATAATACAATTTGTGTGAGCAAACCTTCAAGACACAGGGCTTGTCCCGTGAATGGAATGATCTGCCCGCAAGACCATGATGAAGCTATTAATTAGTACGGAACAACGGGGCGGCGGTCTCAAGACCACCTCACTGTATGCACTCCTTACTCAACCAATAACGAAGAAAAGAGGCTGGGAATATGGAACTTTGGTACACCGAGAAACAGACGGAGAACTTCGGCATTACGTCCAAAATTAAAGAGACGCTGGTGACTGAGAAAACAGATTTTCAAGATCTCGCCATGATTGATACGAACGAATGGGGCCGCATGCTTGTCCTGGACGGCATGGTTATGACTAGTGTAAGAGATGAATTCGTATACCACGAGATGGTGGCGCATCCTGCACTTTCAACGCATCCGAACCCTAAGAACGTCCTTGTAGTAGGGGGCGGCGACGGCGGTGTCATCCGTGAGGTGCTGAAGCATCCTGAAGTGGAAAAAGCCGTTCTCGTGGAAATCGACGGTAAAGTAATCGAGTATTCGAAAAAATACTTGCCGGAAATTGCCGGCGAACTGGACAACCCTCGTGTAGAAGTCATCGTGAACGATGGCTACATGCACATTCATGATCATAAAAATACGTACGATGTGATTATGGTGGATTCTACGGAGCCTGTCGGCCCCGCAGTTGAACTCTTCTCCAAAGGCTTCTATCAAGGAATCTACGAATCATTGAAAGAAGACGGCATCTTCGTTGCGCAAACGGACAACCCATGGTTCAAGGCGGATCTGATCCAGACCGTTAACCGCGATGTTCGTGAAATCTTCCCGATCGTCCGTGTATACGGAGCGAATATTCCTACTTATCCGAGTGGTCTATGGACTTTTACTATGGGCAGCAAAAAGTACGATCCGCTTCAGGTGGAAGAAGCATCGATTCCAGAATTCGAGACGAAGTACTACACTCCGCGCCTTCATAAAGCAGCGTTTGTACTGCCTAAGTTCGTAGAAGATCTCGTTAAATAAATTCTCTTCCTATAAAGAAGGAGCGACGATAGCATGCGATTAGATCAAGCATACTCCGGCAATATTTTTATTGCCGCTTCAGAAGATTACGCGGCTTCCCGCGCCGTGTTATACGGAATGCCGATGGATTATACCGTCAGCTTCCGCCCGGGCTCCCGCTTCGGTCCTGCCCGCATTCGCGAAGTATCCATCGGGCTTGAGGAATACAGCCCGTATCTGGATAAGAGCCTGGACGAAGTGAACTATTTCGACGCAGGCGACCTGATGCTGCCGTTCGGTAACGCCGGCCGCAGCCTAGAGATCATAGGCGAGTACGTGCGCGGCCTGTTGGATGACGGCAAGTTCCCGCTCGGAATAGGCGGCGAACATCTCGTATCCTGGCCGGTCATCCGCGAAGTATATGCGAAATATCCCGACCTCGTGCTCATCCATTTCGATGCGCATACCGACCTTCGCGAGCAATACGAAGGCGAGCCGCTCTCACATTCGACGCCGATCCGCAAAGCCGCTGAGCTTATCGGAGGCAAGAATGTGTACCAGTTCGGTATCCGTTCCGGTATGCGCGAAGAGTTCGAATATGCGCGCAAGAACCTGAACTTCCATCCGTTCGAAGTCTTGGAACCGCTGAAGAAGGTGCTGCCGGATCTGGCAGGCCGTCCCGTGTACCTGACTATCGACATCGATGTGCTCGATCCTTCGGCAGCGCCGGGCACAGGTACCGCTGAAGCGGGCGGCATTACGAGCAAGGAACTGCTCGCGGCCGTTCACGCTATCGCCGGTTCCGACGTCAACGTTGTAGGAGCTGACGTAGTTGAGGTAGCTCCGGTTTATGACCCGTCGGAGCAGACGCAGATTGTTGCGGCCAAGCTTATCCGCGAAATGCTGCTCGGACTGGTGAAGTAGTTATAAAGGTGTTTCGTATACCTTAGCCAATAAGTATGAGAATCCCCCGGGGCCGGTCCGCTCTGGGGGATTTTTTTAGTGGGCACAATCCCGATCCGCCCGTAAGACACGGTCTTGCAAAGGTCCATTGAAAATCCCGGTGCGATGCTATACACTTATAGCTAACTTTTCTTTTCCTGCTTCAGCCCTCTGGCGGCCGTCAGGACGGAACGGAGCGTTTAACGATTATGTCTAATAAAAAGAACGTCAAGGTCTCCATCAGCAGTATCGCGGGGGAGGAACGGATAACACAAGAAGCGCATGGTGAGCTGTACCTTCGGGAGGATAAAGTCTATGTCCGCTACGAAGAGACATCGGCCGAGATGGGAAAGACGCTCACAATGGTGAAAATAGCCCCGGGTGAGCTCAAAATTATGCGAAGCGGCGAAGTCGGGGCGGAGCAGACATTTGTTCCCGGGCAATCGAGGAGAGGCTGGTACCGTGCAGCTGGAGGTTCCCTTCCGATTGATATACACACGCGAACGTATACGCGCCAGCTTGTCGAGGGAATAGGCCGGATTCAGTGGAGCTATGACCTGTATGTGGAAGAAGAACATGCAGGTTTATATACATTAACGTTAACGATTCAGGAGGATGTAACATGAATGTGTTGGAGCAAGTAAAACATACGCTCAAAGAAGCGATTGGTGAAGCGGCGGTTACAGCAGGGCTTGTTCAGGCATCGGAGCTGCCGGAGATTGTACTGGAGGTGCCCAAAGACAAGGCACATGGAGATTTTGCAACTAACCTGGCCATGCAGCTATCCCGTATAGCCAAGCAGAACCCGCGTGCCATTGCCGATCAGCTTGTTGCCAGGCTGGATAAGGCCAAGGCCCAAATCGCGGATGTTGAGATTGCCGGACCCGGCTTCATTAACTTCCGCATGGATAAGAGCTACCTGTATCCGATTCTTGCCGGTGTAGCGGACAAGGGCGACAAATACGGTGAGGTTAATATTGGACAAGGACGGAAAGTTCAAGTCGAGTTCGTTAGCGCGAACCCTACAGGCTCCTTGCATCTGGGACATGCACGCGGAGCAGCCGTAGGCGATGCGCTCTGTAACCTGCTGACATTGGCGGGCTATGATGTTACGCGCGAATATTACATCAACGATGCCGGCAATCAGGTGATGAATCTGGCGAAGTCGATCGAAGCACGTTACCTTCAGGCTCTTGGACAACAAGCCGAGATGCCGGAAGACGGCTACCACGGGGAAGACATCAAAGGATTTGCACAGGATCTGGCTGCTGCAGAGGGTGACCGTCTGGTTAATCTGGGTGAAGAAGAGCGCCTTGCTTATTTCCGCCAGTATGGGCTCCAGAAAGAGCTTGATAAAATCAAACGCGATCTTGGACGCTTCGGTGTTCACTTCGATGAGTGGTTCTCCGAAACGTCCATTTATGAAAAAGGACTCATCGAGGACGTGCTGGGCAAACTCCGCGAATCCGGCTATGTATTCGAGCACGAAGGTGCTACGTGGCTGCGTACGACGGAGCTGGGTGACGATAAGGATCGCGTCTTGATTAAAAATGACGGGTCATTCACTTACTTGACCCCGGATGTGGCTTACCACCGGAACAAATTCGAACGCGGATATGATCAGCTGATCAACATTTGGGGAGCTGATCACCACGGCTACATTCCGCGTATGAAAGCGGCCATGACGGCACTTGGCTATGAGGCGGACCGACTGACGGTTCTTATCGCCCAGATGGTAAGCCTGTTCCAGGACGGCGAGAAAGTCAAAATGTCCAAGCGTACGGGCAAAGCCGTTACGATGGAAGATTTGATGGACGAAGTCGGCGTGGATGCGATCCGTTATTTCTTCACGATGCGGAGTATGGACTCTCATCTTGATTTTGATATGGATCTCGCGATTTCCAAATCGAATGAGAATCCGGTGTTCTATGTGCAGTATGCACATGCACGTATCTGCAGCATTTTCCGCCAGGCGGAGGAACAGGGAGTGGAGATTCGTGAACTTGCGCAAGTAGATCTCTCCCATCTGAATACGGAAGCGGAATTCGAGCTGCTCCGCAAAATGGGCGAGCTGCCGGAAGAAGTGGCTGTTGCCGCCGATCTGTATGCGCCGCACCGTTTGATCCGCTATGTATATGATCTGGCAGGACTCTTCCACAGCTACTACAGAGCGGAACGCGTCATCACGGAAGATGCGGAGCAGACTCAAGCGCGCCTTGCGCTTCTATCGGCGCTTCGCATCGTGATCCGCAATGTACTCGCTTCTGTGGGCGTATCTGCGCCGGATCGGATGTAGCTATTGCTCACCGCCTCTTAATCAGCCTATGCATGCAGGGGCTTCCCTGCTGCATAGGCTGATTCTCCCTCCCCCGGCGGGCTCGGGGTACTTCCTGCTGCGGATAATAGAGATGCGGCAGGAGGAAGCGCTCCCTAGCGGATAATGGCGACGCCGCAGGAGAAGCGCTCCGCTTGAGCGCTTCTAGCCGCAGGGCAGTACCGCGCGGATGCCCTACGCGCGGGCCGCGCCTCGTGCCCGCGTCAGTACCGCGGCACACGACTTGCGCGCGCGACCAGCTCTTGGCGCGGCACGCCTTGTGTGCCGCACGGCCGCCCAGCCTGTCCGCAATAGACGGACAGGTTGGCCTGACAAATAAATCCTGATGCCCCCTGGGATCAGGATTTATTTGTTTTGAGCAGCGAGGCTACCGCACGCCTCGCGTGGATCAGTCCCGGAGCGTCTGTATCCGCGGACTTGGATTTCTTCAGCGGCGTAGAGCTCCGCCGCAGGATCTGCTTGATCTGGTTCGGCCGGAGTCTCGCCCGTACCGACAGCATGAGCGCTATGACTCCGCTGACATGAGCGGTTGCCATGGACGTGCCGCTTAACTCATTGTATTTTCCTTGCAGCCAGCAGGAATAGATGCTTTCACCGGGCGCATAAATATCAATACGCTTCCCCTGGTTGCTGAAAGGCGCGACCTTATTCGTCTTCGTGGTTGCTCCGACTGAGAAAACGTTGGAGAAGCGGGCGGGATAATCGATTTGTGCACTTTTCCCGTCGTTACCGGAAGAGGCCACGACCACGGTCCCTGCCTGATAAGCATTGGTTACGGCATCCTCCAGAGCTTGACTGTATGTTCTCATGCCGAAACTCATGTTGATGACATCCAAATCATTGCGTACACACCAGTCTATCCCTGCGACGATGTCTGAGACATAAGCGCTTCCGTTCATATCGAAAGCTTTGACTGCATGAATGACTGCTTTGGGGGCAACGCCCATGATCCCCATCCGTTTGCCCGCTGCCGCAATGGTGCCGGCAATATGCGTTCCGTGACCGTTATCATCTATGGGAAGCTGGTGCCGGTTCAGGATATTAATCCCCCTTGCGACGGATGCCTGCAAGTCGGGATGGTAGAAGTCAATGCCGGTATCAATGACACCTACGCTCACACGGCTTCCCTTGGACTTTTTCCAGGCATCAGGCGCTTTAATCTGCTGGACGCCCCATGGGATGATTTGGGTGCTTTCATAGGATGTGTCGCTGTCATCGGACGTTCTGGCCTTCTTACGGGGAACCAGCTGAATATTAACGGCCGAATCTTCCTCAATGGATAATATGGCGGGGTGCTTCGCAAGATCCGAGTAAGAACGCACCGGACATGAAATCGCGTGAATGAGCTTCAAATCTTGTACAGCAGACAGACCGGGAAGAGAATGTATATGGAGGCCGATGAGATTGGAGATATTTTTGTAATCCCGGTGGCTCTGAAAAAGTATGATATACTTGCGTCGCCCTTCTGACGCCTGGATCTCTGCATGCAGCATCTCCAACCATTTGATCGAGTCCAAAGCCCCATTCCCCCCATAACAAGGTGGTGCAATTCTGAGCCATTATATGTACAGGTCGGGGGGCCCGACTGAGAGATTGGCCTTTTTCCAAATAAATAGGTGCGCGGCCGTGTCAACGTGCTTCTGCCTACATAGGATGAAGGGAGAGGTAAAATCGTCTCTCGTTTCCAAAATAGGGGGCGGTAATGGATACAGCCAGGCTGCTCCATCAGACCGCAGGATACAGTCAGAAAGCGAAGGGAGACCTTCGCTTTTGCCTTTGTTCTAAAGGGCTTGACAGCAAGAGTTGCATTTTTACATAAAATAGGTTTTACTTAATGATGAAATGGGATAAGGTAGTTAAAGTATTGTTATTACGGTGAAGGGAAGTGCCACAAATGAGTAGCCCATACACACTTAAAATCAAGCCGGATAAAGCCGCAGAAATGCCAATGGTGGATCTGGCGTTTGAGGTGCTGAAAGCGGCCAACACGCCATTTTATTATCGTGATCTGATGCATGAAATCGCGAAAATCAAAGGCTTAGCCGAGAACGAAATGATGAATGTCATTGCCCAATTATATACAGAGATCAATATTGATGGACGATTTGCTTGTGTCGGTACGAACCTGTGGGGCCTGAAACGCTGGTATCCGGTGGAGAAATCGGATGATGCTGTAGGCAATGCGAAACGTCCGCGCATTATCAACGATGAAGACGACGATCTGGACGAAGATTACTCGGACGAGGAAGAGTACAAAGAAGAAGAGTACACAGCCCTCGATGCGGATCGTGGATTCGATAGTGCCGATAAGGAAGAAGAGGAAGAAGAAGAGGAAGAAGAAGAGACCGAATTCTTCGAAGAAGAAGAAATCGATGAAGAACTTGAGGACGGCGAATTAGACGACTCGGACGACGATTCGGATGAGGACTCGGACGATAGTGAGGAAGATTTTGAGGATGGAGACAAAGACCTTAAATAATTCGCTCTAACGTTCTTGACAGCCGATGTCGTTCTTAGTAAACTATTGCATGGGCTTCAAAAAGAACGACCAATTTGACTTGAATTAAAAGTGCCCCCGTATACCACGGGTGTCACTTTTTTTTATTTTCGGGAGATATTGATGACCCGGAGGTTTTAGTGGAAACATACAAGCAAAAGCTTAGCTGTCTTGTGTGCCTGTACGGCGTTTGATCGTGTAAGTTATATTGGCCGGTTTGCAGTTTTGGACGATTTGTGCGGTTTCTTGTAGGGCTACCCTAATGCAACTTGAATACAGAAAAGCTCGGAAGGAGTTCTCAGATGACTAAATACATTTTTGTAACGGGGGGCGTCGTATCCTCGCTCGGTAAAGGCATTACAGCGGCCTCACTCGGCCGGTTGCTCAAGAACCGGGGGCTGAAGGTGACCATCCAGAAGTTTGACCCTTATATTAACATTGATCCGGGGACGATGAGTCCGTACCAGCACGGTGAGGTATTCGTAACGGATGATGGCGCGGAGACGGATCTGGATCTGGGTCACTACGAACGTTTTATCGACATCAACTTGTCCAAGAACTCGAACGTCACGACGGGTAAAGTCTATTCTTCTGTTATCACCAAAGAACGCAGAGGCGAATATCTGGGCGGGACGGTACAGGTTATTCCACACATTACAAACGAGATTAAAGACCGCGTCTTCCGTGCCGGCCGTGAAGCCGGATCCGATGTCGTCATTACTGAAATCGGCGGTACTGTCGGCGACATCGAAAGTCTGCCTTTCCTTGAAGCAATCCGTCAGATCAAAAGTGATATCGGCCGCGAGAACGTCATGTACATTCACGTCACGCTGATTCCTTACATCAAAGCTGCCGGTGAGGTCAAAACGAAGCCGACCCAGCATAGTGTAAAAGAGCTCCGCAGTCTGGGAATCCAGCCGCATGTCATCGTCTGCCGTACGGAGCATGCACTGACGGAAGACATGAAGCGCAAAATCGCACAATTCTGCGATACGGATCCCGAAGCTGTAATCGAGTGCCTGGATGCAGAGACGCTTTACGAAGTACCGATGATGCTTAGAGAGCAAGGACTTGACGATATCGTTGTGAATCATCTGAAGCTTGGCGGAGCCCCAGAGCCGGATATGGTTGAATGGGAACAGCTCGTTCGACGCGTTAAGGGTCTTAAAGAAACAACGGAGATTGCTATCGTGGGTAAGTATGTTGCTCTTCATGATGCTTATTTGAGTATTGTGGAATCGCTGGGACATGCGGGCATTGACAACGGAGCTGAAGTCAAGATCCGCTGGGTCAATGCGGAAGAAGTGTACGACCACAACGTGGACGAGCTTCTTGGCGGCGTAGACGGCATTCTCGTGCCGGGAGGCTTCGGCGACCGGGGTATTGAGGGTAAAGTAATTGCGATCGGTTATGCGCGGCAGAAGCAGGTTCCGTTCTTTGGTATTTGCCTGGGTATGCAAGTCGCGGTTATCGAGTATGCGCGTGCCCTTGCTAATCTGGAGGGTGCCAACAGTTCAGAGATTAACCCGGTGACTCCTTATCCGGTCATCGACCTGCTGCCTGAGCAGAAGGATATCGAGAACCTTGGCGGTACGATGCGTCTGGGCCTTTATCCTTGTAAAATCGCGGAAGGTTCGCTTGCAATGAGCTGCTACAATGATGAGCTGGTATACGAGCGTCACCGTCACCGGTATGAGTTCAACAACGAATACCGCGAAATGATCGAATCCGCCGGCCTGCGTATTTCCGGAACATCCCCGGATGGACGTTTGGTGGAAATCGTTGAGCTTCCGGACCATCCATGGTTCCTGGCCGTTCAATTCCATCCGGAATTTACATCCCGTCCGAATCGTCCGCAGCCGCTTTTCCGTGAATTCGTCAAAGCTGCATTCACTTATAAACAACAAGGATCCCAGGCCTAACAGCCGGGATTCTTCTTTTTTTCAATAAATTGATAATTCTCTCGGAAAATAGGGAGGAAATTGACGGACGCGCAGCGAAGTATGGTGAAGTTGTAGGTGCCGCAGTCGTATCGGAAAATCTCAGCCGGAAGTTTGTGGAAGGAGGCATTCCCGTGGATAAAAAGATTTTAATAGTAGATGATCAGAATGGGATTCGGATGCTTTTGACAGAAGTGTTCAGCAGTGAGGGATACCAGACTTATCAGGCTCCGAATGGCAAGATTGCCTTGGAGATTGTTAGGGAGCATGCTCCTGATCTAGTTCTGTTAGACATGAAAATACCGGGAATGGACGGCCTGGATATTCTCAAGCACGTCAAGAAGATTGACTCCTCGATTAAAGTAATCATGATGACGGCATACGGAGAATTGGATATGATCAAAGAAGCGACGGAACTCGGTGCCATTATGCACTTTACAAAACCGTTCGATATTGACGAACTGAGACTGGCTGTAAATACGGAGCTTCATGAAACTCCGACTACTCTGGGAACCTGATCGTAAAGTCAGGTTTCTTCTTTTTGTGAAAACTTTCACGTCTATGATCGGGTTCAGTTACGTTTTATGTTTGAGTATGCTATAATAGCACGGTATGACAAAAAGAGCGGCAGCGCATCTTAAAAACGATCAAGCCAACACACACATATAGGAGGAAGAAATCATGCCATTGGTATCAATGAATGAATTTTTGCCTAGGGCTAAAGCAAATAAATTTGCTGTAGGCCAGTTCAACATGAACAACCTTGAGTTTGCACAATCGATCACGGAAGCGGCAATGGAACTGAACTCACCGTTCATTTTCGGCGTAAGCGAGGGCGCGCTCAAGTATATGGGGATTGAGTACACAGTAGCAATTGCAGAAGCGGCAGCGAAACAATCCGGTCTTCCAATTGCGCTTCACCTGGACCACGGTAGCTCTTTTGAAGTAGCTATGAAATGTATCCGTGCGGGCTTCAGCTCCGTTATGTTTGACGGTTCCCACTATTCGTATGAAGAGAATGTACGTCTGACCAAAGAAGTTGTTAGAGCCGCACACGCAATGGGCGTTTCCGTTGAGGGTGAGCTTGGAACAATCGGCGGCGTAGAAGACGACATCTCGGTTGATGAAGCGGATGCTAACCTGGCGAAGCCGGAAGAAGCGATTCGTTACTACGAAGAAACCGGTGTCGATTGCCTGGCAATCGCTGTCGGAACTGCACACGGCATGTATGCGGGTGAGCCGAACATTCACTTTGATATCATCGAGCAAGTTTCCAAGGCTGTTCCGGTACCGGTTGTACTTCACGGTGGTTCCGGTGTACCTGACGAAATGATCCGCAAGGCGATCGAAGCTGGCGTAGGCAAAATCAACGTGAACACAGAGAACCAAGTGGCCGCTACTGCAGCTATCCGCGAAGTTCTTGGTGCAGACGCTAAAGTATACGATCCCCGCAAATACCTCACTCCAGCTCGCAAAGCAATGGTTGAAGTGGTTAAATCCAAAATTCAACTGTTCGGAAGCTCCAATCAAGCCTAACATTCCTTGTATAATTAACGGGAAGTGCATCTTAATTGATGCATTTCCCTTCTGTTGTATTATATGCTCCGTTCTTTATAAAATGATAGCTACACAGAAAACGCAGTTCTCGCGTTTTGTTTTGCTACGTGCTCGTTTAGAAGTCTTGAGATTATCGGGATTGTACGAAGCTTTTCTGTTTTATAAATTGTAAGTGAGCTCCATTATTTTAAAGATCTAATAGTCGGCTGTCACATAATCACGCGGCTTTATTCAAGCTGCAGCACAACTAAAGCTATCTACCGGATGTAGGGGGAAGATAACGCATTATGGAAAAGTTAATGATCGCCGGCGGTCGCCCGCTTAGAGGAACAGTAACGATCAGCGGGGCCAAGAACAGTGCAGTGGCTTTGATACCTGCCGCCATACTGGCCGAGTCGACGGTAACCTTGGACAACTTGCCGCATTTAAGTGATGTGGCTATTTATACGGAAATTCTTAGTGAGTTGGGCGCATCTATTCAGTGGAACGGGGATCAGATGGTTATAGATCCGAGCGCCATGAGAAGCAAGCCTATGCCTAACGGCAATGTGAAGAAATTAAGAGCCTCGTACTATTTGATGGGGGCTATGCTCGGAAGATTCGGTGAGGCTATTATCGGCCTGCCCGGCGGTTGTAATTTTGAGCCCCGCCCGATTGATCAGCATATCAAAGGATTTGAAGCACTGGGTGCTCAAATTTCAAATGAGAACGGCGCGCTTCATATTCGTGCTAAGCAGCTGCGCGGAGCTAAGATTTATCTGGATATGGTAAGTGTAGGCGCAACCATTAATATTATGCTCGCGGCCTCACGGGCCAAAGGATCTACTTTGATTGAAAATGCGGCCAAAGAGCCTGAAATCATAGATGTGGCTACACTGCTTAACTCCATGGGCGCCAAGATCAAGGGTGCCGGGACCGAAACAATCCGTATTGAGGGCGTCGAGCATATGCACGGCTGCCGTCATTCCATTATACCGGACCGTATACAGGCCGGAACGTACATGATTGCTGCAGCGGCAACCCGCGGCGATGTTACAATAGACAATGTTATTCCCAAGCATATGGAAGCCATGACAGCCAAGCTTCAGGAAATGGGCGTTGAGATTCATGAGATGGACGAGTCCATCCGTGTAGTGGGCAAGCTGCTCTATGAAAGTGTGGATGTCAAAGCGCTTGTATACCCGGGCTTCCCGACTGACTTGCAGTCACCGATGACCAGTCTTCTTACTCAAGCTATCGGGGTGAGCATGCTGACTGATCTGGTTTACAGCAACCGGTTCAAGCATGTGCCGGAGCTGGTACGTATGGGTGCTAAAATTAAAGTCGAAGGCCGTACCGCCGTTATTGAGGGCAGTGAGCTGAGTGCCGCTAAAGTTAAGGCTACAGATTTGCGTGCCGGAGCGGCACTTGTCATTGCAGGCTTGACGGTTCCTTCCGATGTGACAGAAGTGGCCGGTGTCGAGTTTATAGACCGGGGCTACGACAACCTCGTAACGAATTTGACTCTCTTGGGCGCGGAAGTTTGGCGTGAGGACAGAGAAGAATAAGCTCGAGACCTTTAGGCTACACTGGTACTAGTACCAGGTGCTAGCTTTCTAGATTATAAGAAAATAACTTACTAGTTTGGTGGTTGAATAGAATGGATATGCACCTCGCGCAATTGGAGGCCCTCAAATTAACGGAGCTTTATAAGCTCGCCAAAAAATATCAAATTGCTTATTACGGGCAGCTCAAAAAGAAAGAACTTATTTTCTCTATTCTGCGCGCCCAGGCAGCGGAAAGCGGCCTTATGTTCATGGAGGGGGTGCTTGAGGTCCTCCAGGAGGGCTTTGGTTTCCTGCGTCCTATTAATTACCTTCCGAGCACGGAGGACATTTACATTTCAGCTTCTCAGATTCGGAAATTCGATCTTCGCTCGGGAGATCTGGTATCCGGTAAATGCCGCCCTCCCAAAGAGAATGAGCGTTATTTCGGGCTGCTGCATGTAGAAGCGGTGAACGGAGAAAGCCCCGATACCGCCTCTGAGCGTCTTCACTTCCCGGCACTTACACCTCTTTATCCGCAGAAGAAGATGGTGCTGGAGACAACGCCTCATAAACTATCGACAAGAATCATGGATCTGCTGGCTCCTGTCGGTCTTGGACAGCGTGGTCTCATCGTGGCGCCGCCCAAAGCCGGTAAGACGCTGCTGCTCAAAGAAATTGCGAATAGCATCTCCACGAACTATCCGGAAATCGAACTTTTTGTCCTTTTGATTGATGAGCGCCCGGAGGAAGTAACGGATATGCAGCGCTCAGTCAAAGGCGAGGTTATTGCTTCTACGTTCGATGAGCTGCCCGAGAATCATATCAAAGTGGCCGAGCTTGTTCTCGAGCGTGCACAGCGTCTTGTCGAGCACAAGAAGGACGTTGTTATCCTGCTGGACAGTATTACGCGTCTGGCAAGAGCGTACAACCTGGTTGTTCCGCCATCTGGCCGCACCCTTTCGGGCGGTATCGATCCGGGGGCCTTTCACCGCCCCAAGCGCTTCTTCGGCGCTGCACGGAATATCGAGGAAGGCGGCAGCTTGACGATTCTGGCAACTACGCTTGTCGAAACAGGATCGCGTATGGATGACGTTATTTATGAAGAGTTTAAAGGAACAGGAAACATGGAGCTTCATCTTGACCGTAAGCTGGCTGAGCGCCGCACGTTCCCTGCGATTGATATCCGCCGTTCCGGAACCCGGCGCGAGGAAAGTTTGTTAACCAAAGAAGAACTTGAGAAGGTATGGGGATTGCGTAAAAGCATGAGCGATACTTATGAATATACAGAAGCTTTTATCAAGAAGCTGGGTGAGGCGAAGACGAACCAAGAATTCCTCGACTCCCTCGAAACGAATAACGGCAATGTTACGCTTGGCAAAGGGAAGATGAAAAACTCTGCCTCCTGAGGCCGTTTCAGCCAATCTGGACATCTGAAATATCGTAATACCCGGCATTAAAGGAGTACCTAATCATGAATGTGGTTTATTCGGACTTGTCCGGCAACGTGTTCGATCATCCCGAATATGATGCGCTCGGACGGAGTGCCGATCAAATTGTTGAGCTGTTGGATGATGAATTAATTCCATTACCGGAAGGAGCTACACTCGTGAGCCTTCCGCACACGCGTGCGATAGGCATCAACCGAGATACCGGTGAGATGGAAGTGCTTCCTGGAGATTACGCGGCCGTAGGGGCTCTGCTTCCCCAAGGTTTTACCCGTTTGATGCTCCCGGGCTATGTTAAAACGAACAAAGAGGAGAAGTTCCCGCTCTTTGGCTATACCGCAGTAGTATGGAAAGATGGGGGATTCTATGTCGCCGCCGAGCAGTGCGATGATCCCGAACCTTGGAATCCGCGCAACTGTGATCCGGATGAACTAGAAGTTAGTGTGAGCCGTATCAGGGCCCAGTATCCGGACAATCGTCTCTATGAGCATTTGTCCAAATGTGCCCTTGAATATGAATGTCTGACTGCTTCTAACACCTTCTTAAACCGCTGGGAAGGGGCTGTGCCCGTTTCATACTCCTGCAATGCCGGCTGTTTCGGCTGCATTTCGGAACAGCCGGATGATAGCGGATTTCCTGCCCCTCAGACTCGGATGAATTTCAAGCCGAAGGCTCAGGAGCTTGTGGAAATCATGATGGAACATTTGAAAACCCCCGACAGCATTATCAGCTTCGGACAGGGCTGTGAAGGTGAGCCTTCAACCCAGGCCAAACTGATTATAGAAGCTATGCGTGAAGTCCGGAGCAGAACGGATATGGGATATATTAATATCAATACAAACGCAGGTCTTAACGATTTTATCCGCGGTATCGTCGATGCCGGTCTGGATTTAATGCGGGTCAGTACCATCAGTGCGCTGGATGATCATTATAATGCCTATTACAAACCGCGCGGCTATACGCTTGCGAATGTGGAGAAATCCATTAAGTATGCATCAAGCCAAGGGGTTATAACTTCGATCAATTATTTGATCTTCCCGGGGGTAACGGACCGCGAAGAAGAAGTGGAAGCCATGATTGAGTTTGTCCGCCGTACGGGACTTCGTCTGATTCAAATGAGGAATTTGAATATTGACCCGGAGAGCTATTTGAATCTCATTCCTCCTGCCCGGGGAGAGATTTTGGGTATGAAGCAGATGCTTGAGATCTACAGGGAAGAACTTCCGGATGTGGTAATCGGTTCTTATACCCATGTGCCTGCTTTTTTTAAGAATCGATCGAACGGCTGACGTACATCTTATAAAAAAGCGCCATTGCAATATGGGATGAGCCCGTGCTATAATCTTTTATGTGTCAATTTAACTCTGGTTCGACAAACAGATCCAGGGCGGAAAGAGGTGAATGGGAATGAAACAAGGGATCCATCCCAAATATCACGAGACTACGGTAACTTGCGCATGTGGTAGCACTTTCGAAAGTGGTTCGGTTAGAGAGAACCTCCGTGTAGAGATTTGCTCCAGCTGCCATCCGTTCTTCACTGGCAAACAGAAGTTTATTGATGCCGGCGGCCGCGTGGATAAATTCAAGAAAAAATATGGCATCTAAGCCATTATTTCAGATCGCATAACACAACCCCCCCGGGTCATCCTAATATCGTGTTCTAACACGAAGCAGGATGCCAAGGGGGGTTTTTGCTTTTGGAAAAGCTAAGGAGTAAGAAGGCTGCCGGGGTATGGACAGCTCTGCTTGTTGCAGCTTTATCCGTGACCGCATGCAGTCCGGGACAGGCTGCGGGTCCGAGGACCTATCAATACGCCAAGGATGGTTATTTGGGCACCACCAGTGCCAATCCCAATCTGGCGCTCAATCCTGGGTACCATACGTATCAGACGGATTCGGACATTGTCCATCACCAAATGAAGAAACTGCCCTATGTTTCAGATGTTCATGTCCGTTTAGACGGACCCATCGGTTATGTTAAGCTTCGTCTGCCGCCTGGAATGCCGCCGGACATGGCTGCGGGAATTAGAGCTCAGGCCGAGCAGGATTTGCATACGAGCCTGCCGAGATACCGGTTTATCGTCATCATTATGCGTTAAGGCTGAGAAACCGTCCGCTTAGGAAATGGTAAGTTTGTCCGCGAGGTTGCACTTTGCTTCACAATCCGCTATACTTAATTCTGCCGTGCTAGACGGGGAGGTAGCGGTGCCCTGTTGCCCGCAATCCGCTGTAGCGGGGTTGAATCCCTGTTAGAGGTACTGCCGATGTGAGGTTCGGCTTTTACACGTGGTGTTGAGAGTCGGGTCCTTCGCAATGAGCACCAGTGAACCCGGTCAGGTCCGGAAGGAAGCAGCCGTAAGCAGGAGCGCCCATGTGCCGAGGGGTTGCCTAACTTGAGCTAACGATAAAGGTACGTTCGTATCGCTTTATCAATAACAGGTGCACGGTACCTTATATAGGACAATAACAAGCCTTCGTCGTTAAGACGAGGGCTTTTTTGTAGGGCAGATTTCTGAGAATTTCTGGGTAAAAAGGGATAAAGTCGATTTTTGTTTTCCAATAGAAGGAAAATGAAATCGCGAATAGAATAGGTTAACATCCGTATTCCATCGGGACTGCCGATGGTTAAGCTGGTTTAATGAGGGGGAAGGATTATGTCGGATGCCAGCCTTCATCAATTCGGGGTGTATATTTCTACAGCAGAACTGGGAGAGAGAGTAGAATTATTTTCTCAAAGCTGCTTGATTGTGGCAGACGGCCAGGGTGATATTGTTTATGTGAACAGACCTTTCCTGAAACGCGCGGGATTTACAGCTGAAGAATTGATTCACAGACCCTTTTCGGACGTTATCCAACTTCCCGATTCGCTTGAGCTTTTCTATAAGCAGCATTTTAGCGAGTCGGCTCATGAATCCAATACACGAAAACCGGTTACTGTCGTCAAAGACAGGCATGGTTTTATATTTCTACAAAAGTGCTCCATTATTCGGGCCGAAAAAGAAGGACAGCCTCTTTATTTGATGCTGCTTGATGATCTGGATGAAATGGGCGAGCAGAATTTAATTCAGCAATTTTCGGGGACTTTTTTAAGAGACGTGAACTTGGGCATCCTTTTGATTGACACGAATTTTAGATTATTAGATATCAGTGATATGGCCTGTCGGATACTCGGTTTTAGGAAAGAATCGATTTTATACAAACCCATGGATGATATTTTTGCTTCCGTGCCGCCGGAACATAGACTGGTAGAAAGGTCTGTACTGGAGGGGCGGGTCGTCCGCAATCACGCGGTTTCCTGGATGAATAACCAAAGCCGTTATGAGCTTTTGCTGGATTCTAATTTGCTTAGAGACGTCGACAATCAAATTGTAGGGGCGTACATCATATTTAAAGATGTCACGAATATAAGATCGCTTGAGGCGCAGGTACAGCGTAGTGACAGGCTGGCGATGATCGGTCAAATTGCAGCGGGGACAGCTCACGAAATCCGGAATCCGTTGACATCCATCAAGGGCTTCTTGCAGGTGTTGAAAAAAACGTTCGAGATGAAAGACCTGGAGAAAGAACAGGGCTATATTGAAATTATGCTGGATGAAATTAACCGGGTGAACGAGTTGGTTAATGAATTTCTGCTTCTGGGCAAACCCAAGAATGTCCTTTTACAAAAAGTAGACATCTCTTCTGTGATCAAAGGGATTCTGCCTATCATGAACAATGAAGCCATCTTACACGAGGTGCAGCTGCGGTATGAAGCGGCTCCGGGACTCCCGCACGTTATTGCGGACCAAGAACTGCTTAAACAAGTGTTTCTTAACATTTGTAAAAATGGAATCGAAGCCCTGACCGAAGGCGGGCAGCTTACGATTACGGAAAAGCTGGACGAGGAAACAAAATGCGTCCATATTGAGGTACATGATACGGGTCCCGGAATACCTCCGTATGTCATTGATAAAATATTCGACCCGTTTTTTACGACCAAGCAAGAGGGAACAGGGCTAGGACTTTCTGTGTGTCAGCGGATCATTCATGATATGGGTGGAAATATACGTGTATCATCCAAAGGCTTCGGCACGACCTTCACCGTCAGCATCCCCTGCGTATAGCCTCTAGCTTACGAGTTTTAATCCCGCCCGGGTTATAGTATAATAAGTGCAATAATTCAGGACGAATTATTGGAGAGTAAACATATGACACATATTGCCTTATACCGGACTTGGAGATCCCAAGCATTCCGTGAGCTGGTCGGCCAGAAGCCGATCGTTCAAACGCTGCAAAACTCACTTCGTGAGAATAGATTTACACACGCTTATTTATTCAGCGGTCCCCGGGGGACGGGGAAAACCAGCGCGGCCAAAATTCTGGCCAAAGCTGTCAATTGTCTGCACGGACCTGCCGAGGAGCCCTGCAACGAATGTGAAGCCTGCATCCGGATAACCGAAGGATCGGTTATGGATGTAGTTGAAATCGATGCGGCATCCAACCGTGGTGTAGAAGAAATTCGTGATATACGGGACAAAGTGAAATATGCGCCGACTGAAGTTCGGTATAAAGTCTATATCATTGATGAAGTCCATATGCTGACCACGGAGGCTTTTAATGCGCTGCTCAAGACGCTTGAGGAACCCCCGGCTCATGTGATATTCATCCTGGCCACAACGGAGCCGCATAAACTTCCGGCAACGATTATTTCCCGCTGTCAGCGTTTCGACTTCAGACGGGTATCGATGGAGGAGCAGGTAGGGCGATTAGCCTACGTCTGCCGTGAGGAGAATATCCAGATCGAGGAAGAGGCGCTTCACTACATCGCCCGCTTATCAGAAGGTGGCATGAGGGACGCGCTGAGTCTGCTGGATCAGGCATCTTCATTTGCCGTCGGCTCCATAACGGCCAGCGATGTAGTAGCGATGACGGGCGGCCTCGCCTCCGACCAGTTCGAGAAGCTGGTCGGAGCGATTAAGGAAACCGATATCGGAGCGGCGCTTGAGCTGATCGACCAATTTATGCAGGAAGGCAAAAGCGCGGACAAATGCATGGAGAATCTTATCCATTATTTCCGCGACTTGCTAATGGTCCGGCTCGTACCGGATTCATCCATTCTGACCGAACGGGTTTTTGACATCGGCAGAATGCAGCAGGTAGCCTCCCGGTTTGGCATCGATCAGTTGATGAGCATCATCGATGTGCTTAACCAGTACCAGGGTGAAATGAAATATTCGGCGCAGCCCCAGACCATTCTGGAAGTAGCTGTAATGAAAGCGTGCGGAGCAGTTCCGGCGGTTTCATTCGAGGTGGGGACTGCTTTTGCGGATGCGTCCAAACAAGTATCTCCGAGCATAGCTCAACCTGACTCGGATGCGCTCGGACAGCTGAGCCGGCGGATTCAGCAGCTGGAAGAACAGCTCGGCAAGCTGCTTCAGGGTGGTGTTCCTGCTGCGGCTGCTACGCCAGCCAGATCTCCGGTGGCGCCAAGATCATCAAGCGCCCCTGTCAGGAAATCGGCTGTTCGGCTTGATGACTTTACATCGGCCGTAGACAGCTCCGATACGCGAGCGCTCATTGGCAAGTGGACGCAGATTCTTGCTACCGTCAAGGAGCGCAAGATTACCGTGCACGCTTGGCTGGTGGATGGTGAACCGGTTGCTTTTCACAATGATACGGTGCTAGTTGCCTTCAAGAGCGCCATGCACCGGGATACAACGGAGAAGCCTGCGAACAAGCAGCTGATCGAGCAGGTTATGTCTGAAGTGCTTGGACAGTCTGCGGTTAAGCTTGCCACCGTCATGCAGAAAGAATGGAAAGAAGCGCGTGAAGGTGCTGCTGAACCTGCGCGGGAAGAGTTGACTCTTCAAGCTGAGGAAACTGAACCGGAGAAGGAACCATGGGTGGATGAAGCTATCCGTCTGTTCGGAGAAGACCTGGTCAGCATTAAAGATGAATAAATCCCGTCTATCGTTCGTTTGGAGCCTAATTAAATAGACTAAGGAGTTGTTAACGATGAACAACATGAACCAAATGATGAAGCAAGTGAAGAAAATGCAGGAGCAAATGCTCAAGGTGCAGGAAGAGCTCGGAAGCAAATCCGTTGAAGGAACTGCTGGCGGCGGTGTCGTAACGGTAACAGCCAACGGTCATAAGAAAATTACGGCTATAGCGATCAAGCCCGAAGCGGTAGATCCGGAAGATGTTGAAATGCTGCAAGATTTGATCCAGACAGCCGTTAACGATGCTTTGAACAAAGCGGAAGAGCTGGCTGGCAAAGACATGGGTAAATTTACGGGCGGCATGAACATCCCGGGCTTGTTTTAATGAAAGGGCTTCGTAAAGAAGCCTTTTTTCCATCTTTGTTTGCAAAAGGAGAACCTGGCGTTGCATTATCCAGAACCCATATCGAAGTTGATCGACGCTTTCACCCGCTTGCCTGGAGTCGGTCCCAAAACGGCCGGCCGCCTCGCTTTTCATGTTCTTCGGATGAAGGAAGAAGATGTATTAGATTTTGCCAAGGCCCTTGTTAACGTGAAACGCAACCTGCACTACTGTTCCGTCTGCTGTAATATTACGGATATCGATCCCTGCCGGATTTGCCAAGACAAGAGCAGAGATGCTTCTGTCATTTGTGTGGTGCAGGAGCCTAAGGATCTGGTCGCTATGGAGCGGACGCGGGAGTTTGACGGTTATTACCACGTGCTTCATGGTGCCATATCACCGATGGAAGGTATCGGTCCCGATCAGATCCACATTGCGGAGCTTCTGAAAAGGCTTGGGGATGAAGGCGTGCAGGAAATGATTCTCGCAACCAATCCGAACATTGAAGGCGAAGCCACAGCGATGTATTTGTCACGGCTGGTAAAAGGCTTTGGCCTTAAAGTTACGCGTATAGCGCATGGATTACCTGTTGGCGGAGATCTGGAATATGCGGATGAAGTGACTTTAACTAAAGCGCTTGAAGGCCGCAGGGAAATTTGAACGAAATTCTTATTTAAGCCGATTCATGTATTCATTTGCCTAAAAGTCGCATTCCCAGTCTTGGGAACAGCGGCTTTTTTTGCATGACCGCGTTCTAAAACCTTCCTTTCCCGCCATAAGTATTAAGGGTCAAGTTGTCGAGAGAGGGAGGGACGGTATGAGTGAATTAAAGATCAGCCCACAGTTGTTTCAGCGTAAGGGCCGCACAGAGGAAGAGGATAAGCAGGACCTGCTGAAGGAAATCCGCAAGGCCCATCTCCAATGGGTATCCGCGCAGCATCATTTCGAACATGCCTTGGAGCAAGACGAGATCGATTATGCGATCTATGCGATGGAGGCAGCCGAGAAACGCTATGAAATGCTGCTAAGACAAGCCAAAACACTCAAGATCGTAACTACATACATTCATGTGGTTAAGGAGGTACAGTAGGTTGAAAGCTGCGATGTGGGCTTTGTTGGTTCTGTCCGTCGGCGCTTTGCTGTTTTTACTTATAAGGCAGCCTGGTACACGAAGAGTTTTGTCTGCTATTGGTGTTCATGTCGTGGTCGCTGCTTTCCTGCTCTATGGAGCACATTTGCTCAGCGGTTATACACAGATTGTTCTTCCTATAAACCCATGGACAGTAGGTTTAGTGGCGGTGCTCGGGATGCCGGGATTACTGCTTTTGGGCGCTTTGAAGCTGACACTAATTTGAATAGTTACCTTGATTATCCTCGTCTTTAAAAAGATTTTATAAAAAGGTTGACTTCAACTTTTCAGCGTGGTATCTTATTTAAGTCGCCGCTGAAACAAGCGCCAACGACAAGGGCTGACAAGCCTTGATTGTCCTTTGAAAACTGAACAACGAGTGATTGAAACGTCTTGAGCAATCAGGACGCTAAAC
>NZ_RHLK01000026.1 GCF_009757775.1 Paenibacillus lutrae | reverse complement strand
AGCCACCTGGCTTTGGAGAACCGGTGGCTCAAAACAGAAACTTACTGCATTTTTGAGTTTTTTATTTCTCCAAACAAGACAAACTCCTGAGTTCCATTCGGAACAAAGGAGTTTGTCTGCAATCTGAGACCGAACTTATGAGTTCGGCCTGCTTTTAAGATTTTGTGCGGTTTCTCTCACCTGGATGTTGACGGCTGGTTAACGGTTGATGCCGCCGCATCACCGGAAGCGACCGGCTTCTCGGGAAGAGGCGCAGGAACCGCAGGAGTCGCAAGCAGCTCATCCTGTCCGGTTTCTCTGCCCTGACTGCGGATAAACAGCCATATGCCGGACAGCAGCAGCAAACCTGCGCCGACCTGGATGCCTGTAATCGCTTCACTCAGCAGGTAATAAGCCAAGATCGTAGAGCCAAGGGGTTCCCCGAGCACACTCATCGACACTGTGGCGGCCTTCATATATTTAAGCAGCCAGTTAAATAAATAATGACCGAACAGAGTCGGTACGATCGCAAGCAGCAGGAACATAGTCCAGTCTGTCTGGCTGTAGCCAGTCAGAGGAGTTCCCTGCGCGATATTATAGAGGCCGAGCACAGCGCCTGCGGCTAGAAAAACAAAGAAACTGTAGACAAACGCAGACATCGACTCTCTCATCGATTTACCGATCAGCATATGCACGGCTACGGCCGCGGCACTCACCACGGACAGGATGTCCCCGCGCAGTGCTTCACCGGAGAAGCGGAAGTCCCCCCAGCCGATCATAGCCGCTCCGATCATCGCGATCAGAATACCGGCTATCGTTCCCAAACTGCTTTTCTGCCGGAAAATCAGATAGGCGCCGCCCATAACAAAAATAGGCTCCAGTGTCAGTAGAGCAGTCGACGAAGCAACCGTTGTATAGGAAAGCGAGGCCATCCAGAGCAGAAAATGAAGCCCAAGGAAAAAACCGGAGCTGATTAACCAGGCTAGGGATTTCCAGCGAATGTTCCTAATTTCCTGTGTGTACCGGAACAAAAACGGAAGCATGATTAGGGTAGTCAGAAGCAAACGGTACATAGCGGTTACAGCTACCGGAGCGGAACTCCAGCGGACGAAAATAGCGGAGAAAGAAATTCCTATGATCCCTACAACAAAAGCAATCCATACAGGAAAAAGCGGTTTGTCAGTCGTTTGTGCTGTCATGTTCAGTAATCCTCTTCCAATGGTCAATTTTATGAATCCCGAACAAGTATACCTGATTTAACCTCCTCTGTGTACGGCATTTTCCTTCCATTATTTTCTAGTATCACGCGCAAAAAAATAACCTTTACCCGCAAAGGAGTAAAGGTTATGAAAAAAAGATCCGACGGATGACTACTTTCCACGATAATCATCCGTAGCCACAGTATATCGTATATGATTTTATCAATACTAGATGTATATATTGGTATTGCAGCTCTGGTTGTTAATCAAGAACCGCCGCAATGTGTTTAGCCGTCACCGACCAGTGAGACGTGTTCCAGTAGGATTCTTTGTTCTTCACATACAAAATTTGCGGAGATGCGTGTTTGACACCGATGTCTTCGGCAATTTTGTTCGAAACAGGGCGGGACTCAATCACTTTAACGAGATAGTAGCCGACCTCCTGATTGGGCTGTTTGCCCAGATAATCGTCGTATTCTTCCAGCGCACTCGCACTTACCGGGCAAGTCGTACTATGCTTCAAGATGACGAGAGGTTTGTCTGTGGAATTCTCCAGGAGATTGGTCCATTCTTCTACGGTCGTTATTTCAGTCCAGTTAGCCACTTAGCACCGCTTCCTTCCTCGTTCTTTTATCGGGATACTAGTCATTATAAAGAAATCAATCCGTATGTACAAATGCAGCGTTCATCTTGTGCAGCAACCTACCGGATAAATAGAGCGCCGATAATTAGCGCGCCGATAATTCCCCATACCGGATTTATGTTTAAATACTGTACCATGATAAAATATCCGGCCGCCAGCAGAAATGGAAGAAATTTCACCGGACCTTCTGTCGTACCGAAGCCGAACTTCGCGAAGTCATACGCCAGCATAGCCAGCATGACAAAAATAATCGGCTGTACGCCTTTGATCATTCCCCGGATCACCGGGTTCCCGTTCAGTTTGCTCATTACGCCGACCAGGGCCACCATAAGAATAGCCGTTGGCAGTACCACGGCTCCTATGGCGACTGCGGCTCCCATCCAGCCTCCGACTTTAAACCCGATATAGGCCGCCAGCTTAGTCGCAATAGGTCCGGGAAGAGCATTGCCGAAGGCAAGCGCTTGTCCGAACTCCTCTTTGTTCATCCAGCCGAACCGGCTTACCACCTCGTTCTCATAAAGCGGAATGATGGAGGGGCCGCCCCCGTAGCCAAGCATGGTAGAACGGCCGAAGGCCACAAACAATTCCCACAGCTTCATCACTGTCATCTGCCACTCCTGTCCTTGCTAGGCTTTCAAAATTTATTCCTAGTATACCCCAAAATCATCCACACACGGGAAAAAGTTTCTGACGGATACTCCGGTACCGCAGGAAAAGACCTGACAACAATCGGCCAGGTCTCCCGCCAGAAAAGGCGCTAACGCAGCGCCCTTACAAGCTTCTTTTCATTAGATGACCCGGAACGTACCCGTACCCAGCGTCCCCAGACGCCCCTGTGCATCGGTCACCCGGCCGCTGGCCGTCAGCATCTTGCGCGTCTGATGCACGAGCTCAGCCGTCACAATCAGCTCGCCCGGCTGCATAGGCGCAACGAATTGTACGTTCAAATTAGTTGTGACAATCTTCTCGTCCGGTCTCGCCAGCATGAGCACGATACCCATCGCATTATCGAGCAGAGACGAGGTAACGCCTCCGTGGACAATGCCGATGAGATTCAAATGGTGCTGCTGCGCGTTCAGGCGAATGACGACCTTCTCCGTACTAGCTTCCAGCAGTTCACAGCCCAAATAGTCCCAGAATGTGTCTTTTGCCTGATCGATCATCTCTTGATAGCGGGGGTGCAGCAAGCTTTCTTGTTCCACCAGTCTCCCTCCCTTCTCTATAGCGACATTATAACGGGACATACTGGAAAGAAAAAGTCCCGGTCAGGGACTTTTCATTAGTGGATGGGCAGCAGAGCGGAATCCGCCCGCGGCCCGCTTCCTCATGCCTTTTCCTTTTCCTCTTCTTCGTCTACCTTGGACGGACTCGGATTCCGGCTTCCCGGGGCCTGCTCTCTAACGGAGTCCCCCGGAACCTCGTGCTTCCCGTGCTTCTCGTGCTTCTCGTGATTCTCGTGCTCCCTGTCCCTGCTGAGCAGTTCCATCTCTTCTTCGAGAAGTTTGCGCCGGAGCACTTTACCCACCATCGTCTTGGGCAGCTGGGTCCGGAATTCGTAACGACGGGGAACTTTAAAGGCTGCAAGGCGTTCACGGCACCAGACATCCATTTCCTTAGCCGACAGACTTTCACCGTCACGGATAATAATGAAGGCTTTCACCGTCTCACCGCGGTAGGGGTCGGGAACACCAATTGCTACAGCCTCTTTGACGGCTGGATGCTCGAACAGCACTTCCTCGATTTCACGCGGATAGATATTAAATCCGCCCGCAATAATGATATCCTTCTTCCGGTCAACAATAGAGAAGTAACCCTCTTCGTCCATCCTTGCCATATCGCCTGTATAGAGCCAGCCATCGCGGAGAACCGCTGCCGTCTCATGAGGGCGGTTCCAGTATCCTTTCATAACTTGCGGACCCCGGACAACCAGTTCCCCGATCTCGCCTGCAGCCGCTTCTTCTCCGGTGGCCGGATCAATCACTTTGGATTCCGTATCTGGAAAAGGAAGCCCGATCGTTCCGATTTTGCGGTCCCCCCAGATTGGATTGACATGTGTGGCCGGTGAAGCTTCCGTCAGTCCGTATCCTTCAATGAGTCTTCCTCCGGTTAGTTCTTCAAACCGCTCCTGGACCTCAAGCGGAAGGGGAGCCGAGCCGCTAAGACACACATTAATAGAAGAAAGATCATAATCCCGGATTCGGGCGTGATTGATCAGTGCGATATACATGGTGGGCGCACCCGGAAATATAGTAGGCTTCAGCTTCGCAATCATCCGGAGAATTACTTCAATATCAAACTTAGGTATAAGTACGAGCATCCCTGACTTCAATATCGCTTGATTCATGAGAACAGTCATTCCAAAGACATGAAAAAATGGAAGCGCTGCCAAATATATTTCTTCACCGTCCTTGGACCGGTAACACCACTTGGCTGCCTGCACGGTATTCACCACCAGGTTATGATGTGTCAACATCACGCCTTTGGACAGCCCGGTAGTGCCCCCTGTATACTGCAGCAGGGCAACATCCTCTGCCGCATCCACTTCAGCCATCACGGGATCAGACGAAGCATAAGATAAATGCGTGCGGAAAGAGCGGATTTGATCGCTCCAGTCTACGTTTAAATCTGCCCCGTCCCGCTTCGCTTTAATCGGATACAGGACATTTTTCGGAAAAGGCAGATAGTCCTTAATGGAAGTCACAAGCATGTGGCGCAGGTTCGTTCTGGACATCAACGGTACAACTTTAGGATGTAAAAGATCCAGAGTAACCATGACTACGGAACCGGAATCCACCAGTTGATGCTCCAGCTCCCTTTCCATATACAGCGGGTTGGTCTGCACAACAATGGCTCCTGCCATTAATGCTCCGTAATAAGCAATGATGCATTGGGGGCAATTGGGCAGCATGATCGCCACCCTTTCCCCCTGTTTGACACCGAGCTGCTTCAGCCCGTTCGCAAACCGGTAACAGGCATCCAGCAGCTTGGCGTAGTTCATTCTCTTTCCCATAAAATAGATTGCGGGCTTCTGCGGATATTTCCCAGCCGCTTGAACGAGAAAATGTGCAAGATTGTGCTTGGGATATTCGTAAGTCGAGGCGACTTCGTTTTCGTAGTGATGCAGCCAAGGCTTAGCTGAATCCATACAAGATCATCCCTTTCCCGGGAGCCGGATCGTCAAATGACGTATTTCTCAGAGGCGATGACACGAGCGGCAATTTGCCGTTTGAGGCCGACTGCGTCTGCCGGTATGCTGCGGGTCAGCTTCTTAAGCACAGACAATTGGGTCCGCAGCACATCGCCGGTTTCCATCGCAGCCAGCGTATCTTTGGCAAGACGTTCGATTTCAGAGAAAGCTTCGTGCACGTAAACCTCGGTCATCTGGATCGCATTCTGCGCTTTGGTTTCTCCGGATTTCCCCGTAAGCTTACGGGTACGGATAAGAACCGTTTCCATCGCAAAGATCTGGATCATCATATCCGCCAGGTTGCTCAGCACTTCCTGCTGTTTTTCCAGATTCATGCCGTATTTCTGTACGGCCGATCCGCCAGCCATCAGAAACACTTTTTTGGCCATACTGACCAGATGAGCTTCTTGCTCTAATACGCCGTCAAACGTCTGGCCTGGAACCAGCTGCAGCAGTTCGGATTGGAGGGCTTGTGCTCTGCCCAGTAAATCGATTTCCCCTTTCATTGCTTTCTTGAGCAAGGTGCCCGGAATCAGAAGACGGTTGATTTCATTGGTTCCTTCAAAAATACGGTTGATCCGCGAGTCGCGATAAATCCGTTCGATTTTATATTCTTGAATAAAGCCGTAGCCTCCGTGAATCTGAACACCTTCATCCGCGATGAAATCAAGTGCTTCAGAGGCGAATACTTTATTGATGGAGCATTCAAGCGCATATTCCGCAATCGCCTTGGCTGACTGTTGACCCGCTTCATCGCTGGCATGGTCCAGATTCTGAAGCGCCTTGTCAATCATGCCGGATGTCCGGTACACCATGCTTTCGGTGACATACGTGCGGATATTCATTTCGGCCAGTTTTTTCCCGATCAGAGGGAACGAAGAAATCGGCTGACCGAATTGCGTTCTCGTATTGGCATATTTCGAACTGAGTTCTATCGCTTCTTTGGATGCTCCCAGACAACCGGCTCCAAGCTTGAATCGACCTATGTTCAAAATATTAAAGGCAATAATATGCCCGCGTCCGATTTCCCCCAGTACATTGCCGGCAGGAACGCGGACATCTTCAAAATACAGCGGACACGTCGATGATCCTTTGATTCCCATCTTCTTCTCTTCCGGTCCCACCGATAAGCCTTCCATATTCCTCTCCACGATAAAAGCCGTAAAATCTTTGCCGTCCACTTTGGCATACACAATAAAGATATCCGCGAAGCCCGCATTCGTAATATACAGCTTGGAGCCGTTCAGAATATAAGATTCCCCGTCTTCCGAGAGCTTTGCCGTCGTTTTGGCGCCGAGCGCATCTGATCCCGAGGTTGGCTCCGTCAGGCAGTAGGCCGCGATTTTCTCGCCGGTGGCGAGTTCAGGCAAATATTTATTCTTCTGTTCTTGCGTCCCGAAGAACACAATCGGCAATGTGCCGATCCCTACATGCGCGCCGATCGATAACGCGAAAGAGGAGGCTTTGGACAGAGTCTCGTTAATGACGGTGGAGCTGATTTTGTCCAGGCCGAGTCCCCCGTACTCCTCCGGCACATCTGCCCCAAGCAGGCCGAGTTCCCCGGCTTTGCGCATCAATTTCACGGTAAGCCCGTAGTCCAGCTTCTCGATTTCTTCATCCCTCGGAAGCACTTCCCTCTCCACGAAATCCCTTGTCGTCTCCATCATCATTCGCTGTTCTTCCGTAAAGTCCTCCGGAGTAACCAGGGCATTTACATCCAAATCCTCAATGACAAAGCTTCCGCCTTTTACGATTATCGTCTCAAGCATCTCTGATCTCTCCTTTAATGGATTCATATGCGGATAGGAGCTTGCTTTAGTTCATGTAAATCGCCGGGAAGCATGCATTAAGGACCGAATACTTCAAAGACTCCTGCGGCTCCCATACCGCCCCCGATACACATGGACACGACGCCGATCCCTCCGCCCCTGCGCCTAAGTTCATGCACAAGGCTCGCTGTCAGCTTCGTGCCCGTGCAGCCGAGCGGATGACCCAGCGCAATGGCGCCCCCGTTCACGTTCACCTTCTCTTCTTCGAGGTTCAGCTCCCGGATGATGTGCACGCACTGGGACGCGAACGCTTCGTTGATCTCGTACAGATCAACCTGATCCTGCGTGATTCCGGCCAGCTTAAGCGCCTTCGGAATCGCTTCGACCGGCCCGACGCCCATGATCTCGGGCGCCACGCCTGCCAGTGCGAAGGAGCGTAGCGCAGCCAGCGGCTTGAGGCCCAGCTCCTCTGCCCGTTCGCGGCTCATCACAACGGCCGCCGCTGCGCCGTCGCTTACCTGCGAAGCGTTGCCCGCTGTGACGCTGCCGCCCTGCGTGAAGGCGGGA
The DNA here is from genome assembly GCF_009757775.1 of Paenibacillus lutrae. Taxonomy (GTDB): domain Bacteria; phylum Bacillota; class Bacilli; order Paenibacillales; family NBRC-103111; genus Paenibacillus_F; species Paenibacillus_F lutrae. The sequence goes on along the minus strand of NZ_RHLK01000026.1, from coordinate 25,127 downwards.
CGCAGCCTGCCGAGCACTTCAAGGGTGGTGTCCGGGCGGACGCCTTCGTCCGTATCCAGCACGATCGGCTTCTCCCACCTGTTGCTGCCGGCATCTACGCCCACGAGCCGGGTTGCGACAGGCACGATTTCTTCCTTGAACTTCCCGGCAGCAATAGCAGCCGCCGCTTTGCGGTGACTCTCGGCCGCGAAGTGGTCTTGATCCTCGCGGGTGATGCCGAACTGCCGGGCGACATTCTCGGCCGTATGACCCATGCCCATATAGACTTCGGGCATCTGGGTCGCCAGTTTGGGGTGAGGCGACAGTTTGAAGCCGGTCATCGGCACATGACTCATGCTTTCTACCCCGCCGGCGATGATAACTTCCGCGTGCCCCAGCATGATCCGGTCTGCGGCATAAGCAATAGCCTGCAGGCCGGAGGAGCAGAACCGGTTGACCGTAACAGCCGGGACTGTATGGGAAAATCCGGCATACAGCGCCATCGTCCGGGCAAAATTCAGCCCCTGTTCGCCCTCCGGCATGGCGCAGCCGATAATTATGTCCTCCACATCTTCTTTGAGGAGCCCCGGTGCCCGGCGCACCGCTTCTTCGAGGACAATGCGTCCGAGATCTTCCGCCCTCGTCTGTGACAAGCTGCCCTTCTTCGCTTTTCCCGCCGGCGTACGCACGATCGATACAATGACTGCTTCTTTCATTGTGTTCTCCCCTCGCTTCGTCCCGTTTTAGTTGCGCAGCGGTTTGCCATGGGTCAGCATGTGCTGCATCCGCTGCTGGGTCTTCGGCTCTCCGCACAAACTCAGGAACGCTTCCCGCTCCAGGTCAAGCATATACTGCTCCGATACCAGGGTGCCCGCCGGAACATCTCCGCCCGCCAGCACGTGTGCAAGCTTACCTGCAATCAAACGGTCATGCTCACTGATATATCCGCCGAGCTGCATCGAATAAGAAGCGACCTGGAGCACCGCCTTGCCCGTGTCGCCAACGACGCGGATCCGCTCTTCCTCCGGGAGCACATAGCCTTCACGATCCATGGCAAGCACGGCTTGCTTGGCCGCATAAATGCGGTGATCGCCGCTCAGAACGACAGAATCGTGCGGCCCCATATAGCCGATCCGTTTCGTATCAAAGCCGCTAGTCGATACTTTGGCCATTCCGATTGTCTCGAAATATTGATTTATGATTGGCTGCAGATCAATATCCGGATTCCCCGCCGCTATCCGGCTTGTGCGCAGCGCCATTTCTTTGCATCCGCCCCCCGCCGGAATAAGGCCCACGCCAACCTCAACGAGCCCGTAATAGGTTTCCGGCGAGAAGATAACCCGGTCTGCCGGCAGGCAAGCTTCCACACCGCCGCCAAGCGTCATGCTGTGAGGTGCCGCTACGACCGGCTTCTCCAGTCTTTTGAGAGTCATCATGCTGTTCTGGAATAAGCGGATGATCCCGTCGACTTCGTCCCACTCCCCATCCTGGGCTTCCATCAGGAGCAGCATTACGTTAGCTCCCACGCAGAAATGCTTCCCTTCATTGGCGATCACCAGTCCTCGGAAATTACGGCGCACCTCGTCCGTACTCTTCTGAATCATCGTCAGAATATCCGCACCGATCGCATTGTTCGGGGAATGAAACTCCAGACAAGCCACTCCGTCTCCGATATCAATCAGGCTGGCGCCGCTGTTGCCCAGCACAACCTTGTTCTGCCGCTTAAGCGTCTGGAGCGAGATATGCTCGGGACGCGTCTTCAGCTCGGTATAAGCATTCTTCAGGTAATAAAAAGTCGCTTCTTCCCGCTGCTCATAGAAATGAGTATGACCGGACGCGATCCACTCCTTAACCCAGTCAGCAACTGTATCCCCTTCCTTCTCCATCCGCTCTGCCGATCGCTGCAGGCCGATGGCATCCCATAATTCAAAAGGTCCGAGATCCCAGTTAAAGCCCCATTTCATGGCACGGTCGATCTCGACAATGGAATCCGCAATCTCTCCCAGTTTATCAGCCGAATACAGCAGGACTGGCTTGAGGACATTCCAGGCGAGTTCGGAATATTTATCCTGCGCCGACAGCAGCGCCTTGATCTTGGCCGCCGCTCCTTTGGCGCTCTTAGCCGCTTCAAGTGAGGCCGAAGTTATTTTGCGCGCAGGCGCGTATTCCAGCGACTGCAGGTTCAGAGCCTGAATTTCCTTTCCCTTCTGCGTTCGGACTTTCTTGTAAAAGCCCTGCCCGCTCTTTTCTCCGGTCCATCCTTGGTTCACCATACTTTTCAGCACTTCAGGAACTTCAAAAACGTTCTTCTCCGCTTCGCCGTCTACCAGATCGTAAACATTCCGGGCCACGTGGACAAAAGTGTCCAGTCCGACCAAATCCAGCGTACGCAGCGTTGCACTCTTCGGTCTTCCCAAAGCCGGGCCCGTTACCGCATCGATCTCCTCCACCGTAAAGCCCTTCTCTAGCATTTCACGCAGTGTTACAAGCAGCCCGTATGTTCCAATGCAGTTCGCAATAAAGTTCGGTGTATCTTTGGCTCTTACAACCCCCTTGCCGAGCCGTTTCTCACAAAATTCAGTCATGTAAGACACGATAGCCGGATCGGTCGTCTCACCCGGGATGACCTCCAGCAGTTTCATGTAACGCGGGGGATTAAAGAAATGCGTGCCGAGAAAGTGCCGTTTAAAATCAGCTCCGCGCTCTTCCACCATCGCACGAATGGAAATGCCCGAAGTATTGGACGTTACAATCGTTCCAGCTTTCCATACCTTCTCAATTCGGGCAAACAGGCTTTTCTTAACATCCAGACGCTCTACGACGACCTCAATAATCCAATCCGAATCTGCCAATTTACCCAGATCATCATCAAGATTCCCCGGTGTTATCCGGGAAGCAAATGCTTCACTGTACAGGGGTGGCGGATTCGTCTTCGTAAGCCGCTCAATGGCTGAAGACGCCAGGCGGTTACGGAATTGCGGATGTTCCAGCGTCAGACCTGCTTTCTTCTCATTTTCCGTTAAATGCTCAGGTACGATATCCAGCAGCAGACAAGAAATGCCTGCGCCCGCCAAATGCGCCGCAATCGCCGCGCCCATAACACCGGAGCCGATCACGGCCGCTTTCTCAATCGGTTTCACCATGTCCTATACCTCCTGATCTTCTGATGGCTCTGCTGCAATAGTCTGCTAGCTGACGGCTGATCCCGGGACTTGCGCGCTTGCGCCGAATACGGATTCTTCAAGTAATTCAGCGATATCCCTCGCCTTGACCGTTTCTTCGACTTCCTTCATCTTGGTACCGTCTTCTATCATCGTCAGGCAGTACGGACAGGCAGACGAAATCACTGCCGGCTTCACTTCTAGCGCCTGCTCGGTCCGCGCGAGATTGACCCTCTTGCCGGCTGTTTCTTCCATCCACATCATGCCGCCGCCTGCACCGCAGCACATCCCGTTCTCCCGGCTGCGCTCCATTTCAACAAGCTCAACGCCCGGGATTGCCTTTAATACATTACGGGGCTGATTATAGACGTTATTGTAACGGCCGAGGTAGCACGAATCGTGGTACGTGATCCTCTCTTTAACCTCATGGCTCGGTATCAGCTTTCGTTCACGGACTAATTGATCCAGCAGCTCGGAATGATGCAGCACTTGTGCTTCGAACCCGAACTCCGGGTATTCATTCTTCAGTGTGTTGTACGTATGCGGACATGCGGTCACAATTTGCCTCACCCCGTATTTCCGGAAAATTTTAATATTTTCCTCGCACAGCTGCTGGAAAAGAAATTCGTTGCCCAGGCGGCGCGGGGTATCCCCTGAATTCTTCTCTTCATTGCCGAGGATCGCAAAATTCACCTGCGCCTGATTCATGAGACGAACGAGCGAACGCATAATTTTACGGCTGCGGTTGTCATAAGAACCCATCGAACCGACAAAAAGCAGAACTTCAAAATCCGGGTTCTCTTGTACCGTAGGGACACATTGCTGTCCTTGCTGATCCATCTCCTGAACCCATTTCACTCGGTCATTGCGGCTGATGCCCCACGGATTTCCCTGCCTCTCGATATTCTGCATCGCCCTTTGTCCGTCATGAGGCATACTTCCCTGCATCAGGACCAGCTGACGGCGCAGATCGATGATTTTATCCACATGCTCATTGGCTACCGGACACTGATCTTCACAGTTGCGGCACGTCGTGCAGGACCAGATTTCCTCTTCGGTCATTACATCCCCGACCAGCTCCATGTCTTCCGGCTTTTTATCGGTCTGTACCCAAGACTGCTTCTGTGCGTTCATAGTAGGGCCGATGTCGGTCGTCCCCGAGCCGCTCCAGGCGCCCGGTTGATGCTCTGAGGCCTTCATGGCATGAGCACTGCCTTCGCCAAACACAAAAGCGGGAACCCAGGGAGATTTGCCGGTAACCGCCGCCCCCTTTTCCGTCAAATGATCGCGCAGTTTTACAATGAGATGCATCGGAGACAGCATCTTCCCAGTGCTTGAAGCAGGGCACGCATTCGTACAGCGCCCGCACTCGACACAAGCATACAAATCAAGCATTTGCTTCTGCGTCAAATCTTCAATCTTGCTCAGCCCCAGCGATTCCGCCTCTTCATCTTCCAGATCCAGCCTGCGTAATCTGCCTGCGGGCTCCTGCCGTTTGAGCATGATATTCAGCGGAGCCGTGATCAGATGAAAATGCTTGGATTGCGGTACGTATACCAGGAAGGAAAGCAGAATAACCAGGTGCAGCCACCAGCAAATCCCGTACAGAACAACCGCCGACCCGGGAGAGAGCCACCCGAAAGCAGAAGCAATCAGCGATGAAACAGGAGCCAAGGCTGAAGCCTCCAATCCTTCCCGGATCCGGTCAAACCCCAACGTAAACAGGACGGACAACATCAGGCCGCAGATAAAAAATACGACCAGGCTGGGTTTCCAGCCTTTCTTTAAGCGCTTGATCTTCTCGCCGTACCGGCGATAAGCCGCATATCCCATGGCCAGCAGAATCGCAGCAACGGTAATTTCCTGAAGTAAGCCGAAAGCTTCGTAACCCGGAATCGGGAGCGGATGGCCGCTTAATCCTTTTACAATAATGTCTATGGCACCGAACTGCAGAATAATGAATCCGTAAAAAATAACGAGGTGCATGATGCCGCTTTTCGTGTCTTTGAGCAGTTTGGTCTGTCCGAACACCTCGATAAGAAAGGGCCCGATCCGCTTTTTCAGTTGTCCTCCCAGATTAACGGGCTGACCGAGTTTAACGTAGGAATACCGGTGATATACCGCTTTGGCGAACAGATATATTCCCAGACCTGTTACACCTATAAACAGAATCAACTGTACAATCGCTCCCGGCACCGGAAACAACCCCTCTCTAAGGTGATTAACAATGATTTTCTTTTCCACCATATAAAGCGCTTACATGAGTTGTACAAATAAAAGCATCGTTCATCTTATATGTTGCCGCAGAATGAATCATGCTTTGTCAGGGAGCAATATTTACAATAACCATGTTGACATGAGCAGGAATACCGCCTATTTCTTTCATTGACATTGCCCTGGATCTATTTTATGATGGCTGTATAAAAATGAATGAGTATTCATTCACGATTTATTCATATATTAGCACCGGGGTGATTCCATGACAAGCAAAAAAAAAGAAAAATACGATTTAATTATCGAAGCAGCGCTGAAAGTCTTTGCCGAGCACGGGTATCACCGTTCACAGGTTTCTAAGATTGCCAAAGCCGCAGGAGTGGCGGACGGCACCATCTATTTGTATTTCAAGCGGAAGGAGGATATTCTGATTTCCCTTCTTCAGGAGAAGCTTGGCGAGCTGGTAGCGAAATTTCACGCGAACATTGAAGAAACTACAAGCGCCAAAGAAGCATTGCGCAAGGTCTGCGAAATTCATTACACGGAGCTCGAGAACAATGTGGACCTCGCTTTTGTTACCCAAATCGAGCTGCGCCAAAGTTCTTTGGAACTGCGCCGGGAGATTGGAAAAGCTGTAAAGCCATATATTACATTAATTGAGCAATTGCTCATTAGAGGTGTGGAAGAGAAAGTGTTCCGGGCCGACCTCGATGTTAAATTAACGCGTCTGCTCATTTTTGGCGCTATGGATGAGGTTGTGACTTCCTGGTTAATTTCCGGCCGCAAGTACTCCCTCTCTGCACAGGTTGAAGGCACGGTTAATTTCTTTCTGCAAGGAATCCGGGCCTGATCCGATCACAGCTGAAGTATTTCATTACGATCCTCTGCTTCATTCTTTCCGTTCATCTGATTATCCGAAAGGGGACAATGACAATGAATGTATGTGTGCTCTTGAAACAAACGTTTGATACGGAGGAGAAAATCATTCTCGAAGAGGGCCGGATTTCGGAAGATGACGTCAAGTTCGTCATCAATCCTTATGATGAGTATGCGGTCGAGCAGGCCATCCAGATCCGTGACGGGCAGGGCGGCAAAGTAACGGTCGTCTCGATCGGACCGGAGCGGAGCGCCGAAGCACTCCGAAGCGCGCTTGCCATGGGCGCGGACGAAGCGGTACTCATCTCTGATGAGCGGATCGGGGCCGATGAATATGCGGTTGCACAGGTCCTCCATGCTTTTGCATCCCGGGAATCTTTTGATTTGTATCTGGGCGGGAATTTCTCAGTCGATAACGGTTCCGGTCAAGTCGCCATACGCCTGGCCGCACTTCTCGAAATCCCTCATGTCAGTTCCATCACCAAACTGGAGCTTAAAGACGGGCAAGCCACAGTCCACCGGGATGCGGAGGGGGATCTTGAAGTGGCCGAAGTTACACTGCCCGCGCTGTTCACCGCCCAGCAGGGCTTGAACGAGCCCCGCTATCCTTCGCTGCAGGGTATCATGAAAGCTAAGAAAAAACCATTCCGCCAGCTTACGCTTGATGATATCGGCCTGACTCCTGTCGAAGGACGTACCGAGCGCGTAGATCTCTTCCTCCCCCCTGCCAGGCAAGCCGGCAAAACGATTAAGGGAGAGCCGGCTGCCGCTGCGCGCGAACTGGTTCAGCTCCTGCGCTCCGAAGCCAAAGTCATCTAAACCGCAAGCGCAGGGATCTGCTATACGTATCTATCTTATAGATCGAGGAGGCATCCTGTCATGTCCCATTCTTATCTGGTTGTTGCTGAAAGCAAAGGCGGCTTGCTCCGCCAAGTATCCTTCGAAACAATCGCGGCCGCTAAAACGGCTGCTGAAGATGGAGATCATGTTGCCGCTGTTCTTATCGGTTCCGGCTTATCTTCTTTGGCCGGTGAGCTGATTTCTCATGGAGCGGACAAAGTCTATGTCGTTGACCACGCCGGTCTGGCTAACTATAACCCCGAGGCTTATTCGAAGGCTCTCCAATCCGTTATTGGGGCCGCCCTGCCTGATGCACTCTTGTTCGGCCACACGGCTATAGGCAAAGATTTGGCACCGAGAACCGCAGCCATACTAGGCGCAGGTCAAATATCGGATATAACGGGTGTCGAGCAAAAAGACGGCCGTGCGGTCTTCACCAGACCGATTTATGCGGGCAAAGCTATTGAAAAGAAAGCATTCACATCGTTTCCGTGGGTCGTTACGGTCAGACCGAGCAATATAGCCGTGCAAGAGGCACAGGAGGACCGTTCCGGCGAGGTGGTGAACATCGCGTACGAAGCTCCGTCTCTTCGTACCGTTATCCTCGAGGTCGTCCGGAAGACCTCGGGCAAGATCGACCTTGCCGAAGCCAAGGTCGTGATCTCCGGCGGCCGCGGCGTCAAGAGCCCCGGCGGCTTCAAGCCGCTCGAGGAACTGGCCGGCGTCCTCGGCGGAGCGGTCGGGGCGTCCCGCGGAGCATGTGACGCCGGGTACTGCGACTATGCGCTGCAGATCGGGCAGACCGGCAAGGTGGTCACGCCCGAGATTTACATCGCATGCGGAATCAGCGGCGCCATCCAGCATCTGGCCGGGATGAGCGGATCGCGGGTGATCATCGCGATCAACAAGGACCCGGAGGCGCCTATCTTCAAGGTCGCCGACTACGGCATTGTAGGCGACCTGTTCGAAGTCGTGCCGCTGCTGACGGAAGAATTCCGTAAGGCGCTGTAGGCACGACGCAAAGCCCCAATTTCGCTGACGGTTCTCCCGAGCGTAATTGGGGCTTTGTTCTTGCTGCGGCAGCTTGCGGCTGGTGACGGCTTGCCGGAAACAGGCAAATCCCCACATGCCGCCTTGCTCTTGTACTTGTACTTGCTCTCGTACTTGCACTTGCTCTCGCTCTCGCACTTGCACTTGCTCTTGCACTCGCACCTGCTCTTGCGCCTTACTCTTGCTCTACCCGTTCGATTTAATCGGTGACGCCAGTACGATCGTTCCGCGGGGCTGGTTGCCTGACGCGTCAGGCTCAAGAGTAATCGCAACCGTGTCGTAGTCACGAGGCTCGAATGTGTAATAAAGAGCGCCTTTCCCGTCACGAGTCAGGAACGTGCCCGCGTTTACTTTCTCTTCGCCTTTAATGAGCCAGACCTGGAACGCCTCACTGTTCTTGAGCTCAGGCAATTTCTCCGCTTGGACAACCAAATGTGTTCCTTTATTGTCTATGACGATTGTGGCCAGACCTTGCGCAACAATTCCTTCTGCTGCGGGATCAAGCTTAACAATTTGATCTGGCTTCAATGCTCTGGCAGGAAGAACATTCGCTTCCAGGCTGCCTTGAAGCGAATTTACATTCTGTTGAAGCTGAACATTAAGTTCCTTCAATGAATCTATATCATTACGGAGCTGGATATTCATCAGTCCGAGCAGTACTGCAGCAGCAGATACACCTGTTATCACTGCTTTTCGAATCAAAGAACCTCGTTTCCGTATACCTCTTGTAACACCCGCTTCATCCAGCGTTCTGATGTTGCCGTTCCCGGCAATACCCCGCGCCGTATCTCCATTATTTTGATTCTGCGCCTTGTCCGCTGAACGCTGGTTCTCTCCGGATTCGAAGCCTGTTGGTCCTTCAGATCGTGCCAAGGGTACCCATTCCTTCGCTGCCTGAGCAACCCTTTTAACATCCTTATTTGTATCTTGCTTATTTGTATCTTGCTTGTTAATTTTCTCCGTCTGATCACCAGCGCTTTCCTCCGAAACCGCCTTACCCGTTCCCAGCACTTGACCTAATACACGCTGCTTCATTCCCGCAGGAACTGCAACCGGTTCTGCCGCCAAGGGGAGATGTTCTAAGACACTTTGCAGTTCAGCCACCTCGGCCTGACAATGCAAGCATGTGCTCAGATGCTGTTCGAATAGCTTTCTTTCCGAATCGGCTAGTCCCCCCAGCACGTAAAGTTCCACCCATTCGCAGGTTTGCGGAGTCTGTTGATTATTCATGCGCATTCTCCCTCCTTCTATGGCCGGATAACCTTTCTTTGAGCTGTTTCATCGCCAGCCTCACCCTACTTTTGACGGTTCCGAGCGGAATACTCTGATTATCGGATACTTCCTGCTGGGTGTATCCCTCAAAATAAATAAGATCAATGACCTGCTTCTGATCTGCGTTCAAATGCTCCATGGCAGCTGCAATTTCTAACCCCATCAGATGAAGCTCCGCCTGCTCCTCTGTGCCTCTGCCTGTGTCAGCCATCTGAAGAATCTGATCCGGCTCCGCCAACTGACTGGCTGTACGGGTATGTTTTTTGCGCAGGATATCGATGGCTATATTCCTCGTAATCGCGAACATCCAAGTCGTTAATTTACCGTGTGTATCCTCATATCGCTCTGCATGATTCCAAATGCGCATAAACAGCTCCTGAACCACTTCTTCCGCCATCATGGTGTCTTTAACAATACGGTAAGCGAATGCATATATGGGCCGTTCGTAACGGTCATAAAGTTGTTCGAGAGATGCTGCATCTTTGTCCATAATCGAGCGAATAAGCTGCGTATCATCCAGCTTTTCGTTCATCAAGGGACCCCTTCCTATCTAGATTCCCTTCATTATAACTTTCGTAACAGGGGATCGCTTGGATTTGTTGAAAAAAAAGTTTTTTAGAAAGTTATATAAAAGAGTGATCCAAATGACCTCCTACTGCGTTTCACTGAATAGAACCGTTTGAAACGCAACGCAAACGGCAGCCCACCATTCGAAAGGACGTGTCTTCACATGAAATCATTTCGTACCAAATGGATAGCTACTCTGCTCGCGCTAGTCCTGCTGCTTCCTTCAGCAGCATTTGCGCACACGCCATCCCCGGGAGGAGCCGGCGCAGATCTCCGCTCCAGTCTGGGCCAAATGTTCGGCGATCACGCCCTGTTAGCCGCCTTCACGATGCAAAAGGGGATCGACGGCAAAGCCGACTTCAACCAGTCTGCAGCTGCTTTGAATGCGAATACCGACGAAATTACAGCGGCCATCGCTTCGGTATACGGCAAGGAAGCCGGTACAGCATTTAAGCCTATCTGGGCTTCACACATCGGTTTTTTCGTCGATTATGTAAAAGCGACCGGCGCCAAAGACGAAGCCGCACGTCAGAAGGCGCTTGCCGATTTGGAAGTTTACCGGATGAAACAGGCCGAGTTCTTTGCTTCCGCCAATCCTAACCTTCCTAAAGAAGCGGTAGCCTCTTCACTCAAAATTCACATCAACCATCTGCTCGTTGCTTTTGACAGCTATGCAGCCAAAGATTACGACAAAGCCTACGAACAAATTCATACCGCTTACGTTCATATGTTCGAGACAGGCGACACCATTGCAGGAGCTATTGCCGCACAGTTCCCGGACAAATTCGCGCCGGCAAGTGTCAAGAACCCTGCTTCAGATGTACGTTCCCTGCTGGAAAGAGTTCTAGGCGAACATGCGACACTGGCCGTTATCGCGATGCAGAAAGGAATTGATGGCGCTGCAGACTTTAACCAAGCAGCCGGAAGTCTGAATGCGAACACGGATGAACTGACCCGAGCGGTAAGCTCTGTCTATGGAGATGAAGCAGGTCAAGCCTTCAAGACCATCTGGTCGTCCCACATCGGTTACTTCGTTGATTATGTGAAAGCAACAGCGGCCAAGGACGAAACTGCGCGCCAGAAGGCACTTTCCGATTTGGAAGCTTACCGGATGAAGCAAGCCAAGTTTTTTGAGGATGCGAATCCAGAGTATTTCAAGAAAGATGTCATTGCTGAGGGCCTCAAAACTCATATCCGCCACCTGCTTGCAGCTTTTGACAGCTATGCAGCTAAAGATTATGACAACGCCCACAAGAATGCACGCGAAGCTTATGCACACATGATTCCAACGGGCGCCATGCTTGCATCGGGAATTGTTGCACAGTTCCCCGATAAGTTCCATGGAGGAGATCAAGGCTCGATGACTCCTGTTGTGAAATTCCAGATCGGCAGCCAAACTCTTATGTTGGATCAAAAAGCTGTCATGATGGACGTAGCTCCTTTCATCAAACAAGAGTGGAGTTTCATTCCCCTCCGCTACCTTGCCGAAGGCATCGGTGCTGAAGTCACTTGGGATGCGGCAACTCAAACCGCTTGGGTTAAAGCGGGCAAAGATATGGCAACCTTCTGGGTGGGTAAAAATTATATGGAACTAAACGGTAAGAAAATGGAAATCGGCACTCCTGTTTTCCTTGAAGGAGGGCGCACGCAAGTACCTGTCCGTTTCATTGCCGAGTTGTTCGGATGGGATGTGAAATGGGAAAATACAGCGAGAACAATCCAGTTAACCAAGAAAGAAGCTGCACATACGCAGCATTAATCTGGATTGATGACTCCCGGCCTGTACAAGAATAGAACACCAAAAAGGACCGCTCATGCAGCGGTCCTTTTTGTCGTTATCATCCCAACAACCGATCCTGCGAGCGTCCGTTCATAGAACCCGCAGCCATTTCCACACGGCATAAACGCCTGCTGCTGCTGAACAACCTAAAGCTGCTGCTCTGCATTCCATCAGGAACGATTTGCCTGCACCCGGATAGTCGAATTCCTTTGCGCTCATCCACCCGGCACCGCAATAAAACACGTATAGCACGAGAAGCAGCATAACCGGCAGAACCCGAAACTTTTCCCACTTGAGGCTCCCTGACCGATATCGCAGAAAATAGAGGCAGAATGCTAAATACGCCAAAGTATACAGCAGAAAAAAGAACCATTCAGACTTACTTACGTATCCAAGCGGCTCTGTCTCGCCTAAAGCCGCCAGCCATAAGGCATGTGCCAGCATGCCCGCAGCTAATGAAAGGAAGCTTGCACCCCAAACTACCCAGGAGGCCATAAACCGTGCCGAGGACAACATTCTCTCTTGAGCCAGGCTCTCTTTACGTTTCGCGATCACATCCTACCTCCCGCAATTCGAAAGTGGAGTCACTTCTTAACTATACGGATACAGCAAATGGATCATGACTGATGGAGAGTCCTTTCACCCTTTTGCAGGTTCAAGCTCTGTATAGGAGGGTTCATACATGAGTGAATGGATGAATAGAATGAGAATGGTTTGTACACCAGACTTCCTGTTATTAAAAAGCAAAAAGCCGGGGCCTCCCGGCCCCGGCTGCGCGCATGATGAGTCTAGCTAGTACGGATCTTTCAGTACAATTTATCCAAGACTGATTTTGCCGTATATTCCAGCGCCCGGTAAGTCTGATCCTTCATCTGGATTGCTACGGCCGTGGATAAAATATCGAGCAAATGGATTTGGGCCAGCTTGGATGAGAAAGCGCCTCCCTGAAGCGGTGTTTCTTTGGCTGTTGCAAGAAGAACAACATCACTCTGGTTAGCAATCGGAGAACGGGCATGATTGGTCAGACAGATGATAAATGCCCCTTTCGCTTTGGCCAGCCGGATAGCGTCAACGAGATCTTTGGTACTGCCTGTTGAAGATACCGCGACGACCACGTCACCCTTCTCAGCCAGAGATGCTGTCATCGCAATAATATGCCCGTCCGAGCCGGCATCTACATTAAAGCCAAGACGCATGAATCGGTACTTGGCATCCTGCGCCGTAATTCCGGACGATCCGACTCCAAAAAATAAAATTTTGCGGGCGGATAAGATAGCATCAATGGCTTTCTGAAGTTCCTGCACATTCAATAGAGATGTTGCGTTCTGAACAGCTTGGGAATTCTGGGAGGTCATCTTTTTCATGATCTGGTCAAGATCATCCGTCTCCTCAATCTTGCCGTGTACCTGTTCACTTGGCGTTGCCAAGACTTGGACGAGAGAAAGTTTAAACTCTTGATATCCCTTGTAACCTAGTTTACGGCACAACCGGATTACAGAAGTTTCTCCGACTTCAGCCTTTTCCGCCAAGTCCGTGATCGTATAGAATACCGTTGCCTCCGGGTCTTTCAGTACGGTATCGGCCACTTTTTGCTCAGATTTGGTAAGGGAGGAATAGATACTGTTGAGCAGCAACAGCGAGTTGTTCAAATCGGCGATTTTGCTCATAGATGGTACTCCTTTTCGTCATTCTGCGCGGTCAGGCAATCAGTTCACGTTTATCTTTTCTAGTCTCTTCTTTGAATAGTACTTGAAACATGTCGATTTGCCTAGTCCATAACGCCATATTTTTCAATATTTTACTAGCTGCGCCAACATTTTTTCCAGTTATAAGATGATGAATAAGGAACAAAATAGTAAAATTACTCTCTCGAACTGTCTAGAATCTTACTAGAAACATGCTGTAATACTGTGTATAGCGATCTTTCGACCTGTCTAAATAATGGAAATCTATGTATGCAATCCATATATCCAAATGGGAAATATTCGACACGATTCTTTTAAAAAGAATGTAGAATTACGGAGATTTTTGTAGAATGCAAGCAGAAATAAGGAACGAATATAACATTTTAGATCATTTTATCGAAGAAATATTCCATAATTCCGATGTCTGTGCGGGCATCCAAAACTAAGAAATGAGACTTTAGACATATTAATATACGAACACATGTTTGCTAAAATAGATTGTATTCCAATATCAGGAAAATAGAAAAAGAGGAGAGAACACACTATGAATAAAGAATTTCAAGCAGATGTAGCAATTATCGGCGGAGGAGTGGGGGGATGTGCTGCCGCCCTGTCCGCCGCCAAAATGGGAATGAACGTAATTATGACGGAAGAAACCGAATGGATCGGGGGTCAGCTGACAAGCCAAGCCGTACCGCCGGACGAGCACAAATGGATCGAACAATTCGGATGTACCCGAAGCTTCAGGCAGTTCCGCAATGGAGTCCGGGATTATTACCGCACTACTTTTCCACTGACGGCTGAAGCCCGCTCCGTAGTCAATCTTAATCCGGGCAACGGCGGAGTCAGCCGGCTCTGTGCCGAACCGCGTGCTTATCTGGCCGTTCTGACCGCCATGCTCGCACCTTATGTAAACAGCGGGAAGCTGATTATCCTGACTCGGCACCGGATCACCGGCGCTGAAATGGACGGAGATCAGGTCCGGGCGGTCACAATCAAACATCTGGATCAGGGGCACAAACACACGATTCATGCCTCCTATTTCCTGGATGCAACGGAATGCGGGGACATGCTGCCGCTTACCAAAGCGGAGTACGTAACCGGCGCCGAATCCAAAGCCATGACCGGTGAACCCAGCGCCCCTGATGTTGCAGACCCCAAAGATATCCAGGCATTTACGGTTTGTTTTGCGATGGACTATTTTGAAGGAGAGAATCATGTCATTAAGCGGCCGAAGGACTATTCGTTCTGGCGCGATTACAAGCCGGATTTCTGGCCGGACAAGCTGCTCAGCTGGGTTTCCCCTAATCCTGTGACTCTTGAGCCGATGGAAGATACCCTCCTGCCGGGAACGGATAAATATCCTCTTTTTAATTACCGCAGGGTCATTGATAAGTCGAATTTCAAGCCGGGTACATACCCGAGTGATATTTCGATTGTTAACTGGCCGCAGAATGATTACTGGCTCGGCAATATTTACGATGTTCCGGAGAAGGAAGCCAAGAAGAACTTAGAACAGGCTAAACAGTTGAGTTACTCGCTGCTGTACTGGCTGCAGACGGAAGCTCCGCGCCCCGATGGCAAAGCCGGATATCCGGGACTTCGCCTTCGTCCGGATGTGACCGGAACAGAGGACGGCATGGCAATGGCTCCTTATATTCGTGAATCCCGCCGGATCAAGGCTGAATTTACGGTTGCCGAGCAGCATGTCAGTGCCGCGATTCGCGGTGATCAAGGCGCGGAAGTGTTCCCCGACTCGGTAGGAATCGGCAGTTACCGGATCGACTTGCATCCGAGTATGACCGGGCGCACCTATCTGGACGTATCGTCGCTGCCTTTCCAGATTCCTCTGGGCAGTTTGATTCCGGTACGGATTAATAATCTGCTCCCGGCTTGCAAGAACATCGGCACCACTCACATTACGAACGGCTGTTACCGCCTCCACCCTGTAGAGTGGAACATTGGAGAGGCCGCGGGCTATCTGGCAGGCTATTGCGTCCAGCAAGGCGTGCAGCCGCGGCAAGTTCGAGCGGATCAGGCGAAGCTCACGGATCTGCAAAACATTTTGTCATGGAACGGTGTGGAATTATCCTGGCCGGTCATTACCGCTCTCTAGGACACGCAATAACAAAGCCTGACCTCCCGGCACTTTCATTCAGGCAGAGTAAGCAAACATCCCAACCCGTTGGATATGCAGGGTTGGGATGTTTGCCGCTCTACTACCCGTGAACTAGCTTGCACGAATCCGTACGGTCAGCAAAGTGTGGCTTACATCTTTTGCCCCATTTTGCTTATGGTCACTTCCACGATTTGCAGAGCACCTCTAAGATCATACAGCGCACGTGCTTTCACTTCCTCATGCATTCCCCTGTTTTGTTGAATGGTATCTATCACGCGAAGCAGACTTTTCTTTATCTCTTTAATCCGCCCCGGATTCAGCTTTGGCTTCTTGTCACCGCCCAGCTTTTGCACCACTTCATCCAATTGTTTGGAATACCACTTCTCCGCAGTGTGGTTCATCCCGCCAAGCGGCACATAGATGCGGTTGATTTTAGACTTCTGATCCTGCAGAATCCGGACTAAGGAATGAGCTGGACTGGCGTCTGGCACAATCGCTTGCTGGCGGTAGACACCAACTGCCGTTTCTTTATCATAGCCCCCTTCAATAAACGACTCGTATTCGAAAATCGCACTTCCGCTAATACCAAGCACATGGCTCGAAACGATCTGATCTACAAAGGCTTCCTTTGTCAAATGGATGAAAGAGCCTACACCGATGGTGACATAAGCTTTATTCTTAACTAATTCAAACGTTCGACGGGCATCCTCCAGGACAAGAGAAGTATCCAGCTTATAGGACATCGGATACACGTTGTCAATACGGTTATTCGCGACCCAGTTCATCGAATCTTGAAGCACATCCTCACGGGCGAGTTCATACTCTGGCCAGACAGCAGCAGTCACTTTTACACCCGGCTTTATTTTCTTCACCTCATCGGTAAGGCGTAGTACGAATTTATTTACAAATCCGACTCTCATGGTCACCCATTCCTCCCACAGCTTATCGCCGGGCTTCAAGGTTAGCGGATCTGCCCCGTACCGCTTCTTAAAAAGCCCCCGGGTATAAAGATCATATCCAAAATCGTTCGTATAATCTCCTGAACCCGGATAACGCGCATAGTCAAGATGCAGACCATCGACATCATAGCTCGATAGGATCTCTTGATACACGTTTATGAGAAAATCATGCACTTCGTTCAACGCGGGATTGATATAATAATAGCGGAAGCCGCTGGACACATCCTCCTGATAAGTCAAACCTTTGCGGCTTAATAGGGACCATTCCGGTTTGTTCTTAATAACGGGACCCGGCTCCGGACCTCCTGCGAAGAAATTTTCCACCCATGCATGAATTTCGATTCCTCTTTTTTTGCCTTCAGCCAAATAAGCTGCCAGAACATCGAACCCGTTGTACACGGGATTATGCATAGTAATTTTATTTTTCGTCGGGAAGATGGTATATCCGTTCCAGAATGTCTCCACGAATACTTGATTGATATGAGCCCCTTCAATTTTATCCATAGCCTGCCGCACCTCTTCTATGGAGTTCTCCTTGGGCCGAAGCCATATGCCCCGGTTTTCCACAGACCTTGATTCAACGTTCATGGAGCGCACGCTGGTCGCTGTCCGGTCCAGATCTTTCAAGATTTGAGCCAGACCTACGATTCCTTTCTCCGATAAATGCCTGCCCGCTTCCTCACGGAGTTTCTTCACGGTATCAATTTGTTTGCGCAACTTATCATACGGCACATCCAGAAACAGGCGTTTGGATTCCTCCAGTGCCAGTTCCGCCTTCGCTGCCGTAATTTGCGCTTTGTCCAGCAAAGACTGAGGCGTCCACAAAATCATTACCTGC
This sequence comes from Paenibacillus lutrae, assembly GCF_009757775.1. Taxonomy (GTDB): domain Bacteria; phylum Bacillota; class Bacilli; order Paenibacillales; family NBRC-103111; genus Paenibacillus_F; species Paenibacillus_F lutrae. Next base: position 7,787 of record NZ_RHLK01000026.1, on the reverse strand, counting down.
TTCTCTGCCCGATTAACCACAACCCTCGCTCCTATAGCCGCATAACGGGTAAGCCATGTTCTATAGGAGCCGTGTCCCGAAAGAACATAACCGCCGGCAGGAATGGACCGGTTGTTGCCCCCGATGCCGATAATTTTACCGGCTGCATTTACGACAACTTCGCTTCCCCAAGGATTGGTCCCGCTTGAAGAGCCATAGCCGCTGTCATAAACTATGAATTGTTCAGCTCCCCTCATTCCCGGGAGAGGCTTACGATTGCCATCATCCCAACCAGCCGGATTATCTTCACGCTTGCGCGGATTAAATGCATCAAAGCCGATTGTCGATGCCTGATACAAGTAATCGTTCTCAAGCTCGATTATAACGGCTGTACCCGGCACTGCACGTTTGAGCAGCTCTTGGTAGCAGGGATTAAGCGACTGGACAGATAAGACATAGCCCTCCGGAGGGATTGGAGAGTTATTGTCTGCGAACTGTCCGCTGCCATCCATTCGCATGTCTCTGACACTTACAATCATCCCGTTCAGAATAGTTGCCTCCAACCCCCAGGCATTCGTGCGTGTCTTTGTCCCGTAGGAAGAATGATACAGGACCGCTTCTCCTTCGTATCTGGTTCCGTTCACTTTGTCAATCGGAAGAACCAGATCACCGATACGCACGTATTTCTCGGGAAGCACGGGAATCTGCATATGGACCGTCTGCACGCTATCCCCGATATTCAGTGCTTGGAGCAGCCCTTTAACATTCCCGCTTCCGGATAAAACGTAACCGTTCCTTGGAATATAGGTGCCTTTGGTCCCAACCGAGACTTTATCGGCTACGATGCCACCGGTCAGGATCAGTTCTATTGTATTCGTGTCAAAAGAGGTCGTATAAGTGCCATAAGTGTTTGTAAAGACGGAAAGCTTGTTCTGCTCACGCGTTTGATCCACACCCGCTACGGGCAGGAAGGTTCCATCAGGCAGTTTCACATGAGGCCCGTATACGGATTCATTCACCGTCGCGGCCTCATGTTTACCCGGAACCGGCGGCCGCTTCGATTCGGGGCGAGGCGGTAACATGTCCTTATATGAGCGGCCTGCTTTCGGGCTGTCCGGCGGCACATCAAATCCGGGATATGCCCGGCTCTGCAATAGGAGTCCGTCGGCGCCACTCTCATCGTTAGATGCGCCATAAGCTCTCGAACATATATTCCATACGGACAGCATCACCAGAACCGTTAATAACGAATGTGCAAAGCGCCTGACCCGGCGGTATCGCTGTAATTCGCCATACTTCAACCTCATCTTCCTCCTTCTTCCTTGCTCAGAATTAAGCAGCATTCAGCACACCATTTTTGCAAGGTTCGACCGGGGGTATGGCAACTGAGTATTGGTTTACCCGTTTAACCTTCCCACTTATTGTCCCCGCAGATTCCCAATCCGATTAATTCCTTCTTCCAGCCGTTTAATCGCGTAACCATCTTCTAATTCACACCAAAAAAAGCCTCCCGAAGGAAGCTTTTTCTGGTGAATAACGATGCTATTGGGAATGAACATAGGACTGATCCCACCGCTTCCGGTCCCGCAAAGCTTTGAATAGCAAGAATACCGCATACACCCCGAGGATTCCAGCTAATATCCATGCTGTGTTGCGCACCAGAGGGACATTCCCATGTTCGATACCAATTCCGATAAACGCCCAAATGAACACGAGTACAAAAGGAACATCTTTCCGTATAAAACTAAACGTTAAAGCAAGCCCGGTTGCGAAGATAAGCAGGATAACAGCCCAGGTTTCTGATGAAATTCCCCAGCCGTCCCAACCAGAATTTTTGAGAAACACAGTAACATTCACAATAGTCGCCACGCAGATCCAAGCCAAATACAGGCTGAACGGAACCTGCACGAGCCAATACTCTCCGATAGCTCTTGATTCTCTTCCGTACCGGATCCGGTGGTACAACGAAATCAAGGTAACCAGAAGGGCGAGCATGACTACGACACTCCAGCCGATAAGAAAGTGGTGCCAGACGAAGATCCACGTTATATTCAGAATGCAGCTGAGTATAAACCAGTAGCTAATCCGTTCTACCGGCGGTCTCGAGCCTGTATCGCGGCGTGCTTGATACACGATAAATCCGGCTAACCCGATATAAATCAAAGACCATATCGAGAACACATATCCGGCCGGTGTGACTAAAGTAGGATAACGATCCGATACATCCCCGGGGGTCACCCCATTGATCGGAAGTGTCTGCGCCAGCGTGTTTACGACAAGCACTGCCAGAAGTGCGATAATATTGAGTACTTTTCTTGTCTTCTCCATCCCGGTCTCTCCTCCCATCTCATTCGTTTCTATTTTATGTTTAACCGTATGAGGAAAGAATTAATCCGGATGAAGAAGCCTGGCCGGGTGATAATTAAATCGCGCTACCCGCTTATTATCGTAAGATCTTTGGGGAATGAAGTTAGCACATCTACACCCGAAGCGGTAACCAGCACCTCATCTTCGATCCTTACGCCGCCTGTTCCCTGTACATAAACTCCCGGCTCAATTGTAAAAGTCATACCCGCTCTAAGAACCTCTTCATTGCGGCCATGCACGGAAGGATATTCGTGAACATCTAGCCCGAGTCCATGACCGAGCCTGTGGTTAAAATAAACACCGTAACCCGCCTCTTCGATCGTGCTGCGGGCAGCCGCATCCACAGATGCGAATGTGGCACCCGGACGGACCGCTTCGATCCCGGCACGGTTGCCTGCAAGAACCGTTTCGTAAATCCGCCGCTGCTCTTCAGAAGCTTCTCCGACAATGAACGTCCGGGTGATGTCCGAAGCGTACCCGTTCAGGTAGACTCCAAGATCAAAGAGCAGCAAGTCCCCCCGGCTAATGGTACGTGAACATGGTACACCATGCGGCAGAGCTGAGGCCGCTCCAGTCAATACCATCGTTGAGAAAGACGGGCCTTGTGCACCTAATTTCTTCATTTGATATTCCAGTTCGGCGACAATATCGATCTCCGCTGTGCCGATCTTTACTTTCTCCAGGCCCCGCCGCAGTACTTCCTCGACAACCTCTGCTGCCCGGCGCATAAGGACGACCTCTTCCGGTGTCTTAATCACCCGCATATTGCGAAGCTGTTCATCCACGGCAGTAAAACGGCCGGCCTGCACGAAACCGCGCAGCTGTTCATAACGGCTGAGTGTCCAGTGCTCGGATTCGATCCCAACCGCATTAAGTCCCGCAGGCAGCAAACCTTGAAGAATTTCATACGCGGAATCCGTATCTTGATGAGTATAAACCCGTTTGACGGAGGAAGCCTGGACAGCCGCTTCTTCATCCAGAGCAGGTACGAGCAGAAACGGATCTTGACCGTTGACCAAGACCAGTCCGAGGAAGCGTTCATGCGGATCCGACGCAAATCCCGTCAAATAATACACATGTCTAGGCAGCGTAACGATAACTGCATCCAGTGAATTTTGTTCCATATATCCCGTTAATTGCTGTAATCTCTCGTTCATTTCAATCCCCTTTTCATTCGTTTTATAACTGTTAATTTTCGTGTACCGATCCTCTTATCATAACACGGCCGGCTTCCCGCTCCCAAACCGGACTCTAAACTCCCGAAACCTTCGGGAACGAAGAGTAAAGATACTGAGGCCTCTGTCTATGCTGCCTGTGACGGGTATTATGTGAATGAATGCAGAAGACCATGCTCCCTATTCTTTTCCGGATGGGAGTCATGGTCTTCTATCACTTACCTTCTGTCTTTGCGCTTCAATATCTCAACAATCAGTGCGAACAGCACAAAGCCGACCGCGAAACCGCCCAGATGGGTATACAAATCAACGTTAGGCACGATGAGTGAGAACAGCAGACCGCTTACGAGAATGATAACAATCGTCTGTCTCGTTCCCTGATCCAGGAACTGTCTGCGGAAAATAGACAGGTACAAGTAGGCCGCATACAGGCCGTAAATGGCCCCAGAAGCTCCTGCTGCCACATACTTATCCGTATGAAGCATAAAGGAGATGGCGCTTCCCAGCGCTCCGCTAATGATGTAAAAAGCGGCATAGCGGGCGCTTCCGAGCATTCTCTCCAAAGGTGGAGCAAAAATGATCAGCGCGAAGGTATTGAACAAAAGATGAGACAACCCGATATGAAGGAACATCGCCGTGAAGAAACGCCACCACTCCGGCGGCAAATAACCAGGCACCGAATATAAAGCCCCGAAATCAAGCAGTGTCTTCGTATTCACGGAAGACCCTTTGATTTCCATTAAGATAAACAAAACCACATGCACAAGCGCAATCAGACTCGTTACCGGGTATCTTCTTATGTATTCCTTGAAGCTTTCATTTCGGACAAACAGCATGGGAGTCAATAATCTCCTTCAATAGTGGGATACCCTAATCATAATGGAAATACAAGAACGCCCGCAAGCCTTTGGCCTGCGGGCGTTCTCAGCTTTATTGAAGAGCACGTTTGATTTCGGCAATAAAAGCGGGCTCATCTTTGGGAGTACGGGACGTAATCAGATTCTTGTCGACCACAACTTCTTCATCGACGAACTTTCCTCCCGCATTCTGAACATCGTCCTGAAGCGGAGGATAACTGGTAAGAGTGCGGCCCTTTAATAGATCCGCGCTCATTAGAATCTGCGGACCGTGACAAATGGCCGCGATCGTTTTACCCGCTTCATCGAATTTCTTGACGAAATTCTGAATTCCTGGATTCATGCGCAGCGCTTCAGGGGATGATCCTCCCGGAATAACCACGGCATCGAATTCATCGGGCTTCACATCATCAATGCCCTGGTCTGCCGTATATTCTGCTTTTTGATTCTTTCCGGTCAGCAATTCACCCTTTTTAAGACCGACAATGACGACTTCATGGCCTTCTTCCTTTAACTTATCATAAGGTTCCTTCATTTCGGAATCTTCAAATTGCGATGCCAGCAGAAATGCGATTTTTTTACTCATGATACTTCCACTCCTTTAGTTATTCTTGATGTATATTCCTTATTTCGCTTAGATTTCATCCATTTGTTCCACATAACCGTTGTTGTTGCGAATTAACTCGACGATTTCTTGATAATCGTTCTCCGGCACTTTGGCCGACAAAACATAACGCAGGTTCTCATTGTCATCGTCTCCGCCCAACAAACCACTATCCTGGCCCCGGACTATTTTGTCGGGATCATGCTCTGCTTCGCCGTTATTTACAGCAGCGAAACCGGCAGGCCCCGATGAAGTTCCGACTGGCGTTCCGGGAACAGCTATATTGCCAGAGGTACCTGCATATCCAAATGGAGCCAGAATACCCGTCTGACGATCTAATCCTTCCGTTTCTCCAACCTCAATCTGTTCAGCCTGATAGGTTTGGAGCCGGATCCGAACATCTTCTGCATCGTTCTCTGTACGAAAATAAGCTTGTATATGTTTGCTCATTACGAACACCTCCAATACTAGAATCGTTCTCCTGCTGATATTACCCCCGCTTCCGAAAAATAACACAGGTTCTCAATAGGAAATATTTTTCATCCTGTCCAAACCGCCTTCGGGCACAACAAAATCGCAACAAAGAACGCTGCTAATGAAATCAGCAGCGTTCTAAACTTGAATCCAGGAATTAATTCGAAGAGTCTGGCGCCGGTGTAGGTTTAGGGGTAGACGCGCTCTTCCCTCCTCCATCCGGTTTGACGGTTTCCTTAGGCACTTCTGTCGGCTTTGGCGTCGTCTCAACAGGAGGCTTACCCGCATCCGGCTTATCAGCAGGCTTAGCGGTAGGCTTAGGCGACCCAGTCGGCCTCTGAGTGTTGTTAGGCGTCTCCTTGTTAACGCTTATTGTTGGAGAAGGCTTTATGCTCGGATTGAAGGAAGGTGTCCTTGTCGGTGCAGGAGATTCGGACGGTCTTACACTCTGCTTAGGTGTCTTAGTCGGTGTAGGCTTCACGGAGCGTCCATCCTCCTGACTGCCAATCCCGGAACTATTCTTAGGTGTATGACTTGGATTCATGCTAGGTATCCAGCTCGGATCCAGACGCAGGTTGAGGGCCGCTTTTGCTTTCTCCACCTCTTCGTCAACCAGCACGATATACGGACTTACCCAATCACCGGTGAGACTGATAAACTCGATGTTCTGAGTATCAATGGTAATGTATTTCGTAATCAGGTCATAAATCTGGCTGGATGGAATATCCGTTTTCATATTGTTGCCGACCGCATCCAGAATCCCCCCGATGCTTGCAACTCCGCCGACACTCTTCAGTTCTTTTACAATTTCATTCAGAACTTGCTGCTGTCGTTCATTACGTGCAATATCCGTGGACTCCGCTGTATTGCGGTTTGATTTACGATAACGGATGAAGTCCAGCGTCTGCTTACCGTTCAGCGTCTGCACGCCTTTTTTCAAATTAATGTCCGTGCCGTCCCAGTTGTCTACGTATCTCATATCCATATCCACATTCAAGGTCAAACCGCCCAGTTCATCAACAATCTGCTTGAATCCGTCAAAATCGATGGTTGCCATATAATCAAACTTCACTTCGAAAAAACCGCCGAAAAATTCTTTCGTTTTTTTCATCGCTGTTTCCGGTTCAGTCAGGGTAAAATGTGGGTAAAAATAGTTAGCTTTATGGGATTCGCCGTTCTTTTTCAGCTTCATTTCCACGTCGCGCGGCAGAGAAACGACCGTCGCAGACTTCGTCTCCGGGTTGAGTGTAACCGCCATAATGACATCACTGTTCAGTGTACCGGTTTCTTCACGGGAATCGACACCCATCAGCAGGATGCTGAGCGGCTTAACTTTTGCTGACTGTGCAGCGGGAACGACTTCCGTTGTTCCGACTTTCTTGATGAGAGAGTCCGTCTTCGAATATAGGAAACCGACATAGGTACCGATCCCGATAATAAACATTAGGATCAGGATACCGCTGGTGACGGTTATTTTTTTCCAGAGGGGCCATTTGGGTTTCTTTCTTAGCTTGCGCTTCGGACCAATACCAGCGGAAATTGGGGATGAATTCGGGTTGGTGACATCAGACATAGGAGAAGACCTCAATTCTTGAGTATAATTAAACTGTTGGTAGAAATGTATAAGCAGGAAATTCAGATGGTATAATTATATATAAGGTAAGGAGAGGAAAGAGTTACAAAATAGTTAAACATTCGACAGATTCCCTTTTCTATTATGCCAAAGAGGTGAGAATCATGCAATTCATGAATATTTTATGCGCATATGACGGTTCTAAGATTTCGAAACAGGCGCTTGAAAAAGCCGCAGCACTGGCAAAGAGCAATCCGGGTGCCGTGCTGGACGTCGTACATGTGGCAAGCATGCCTTCCCTGGTTGTCGGTGAAGCTCTGATCGCAACTCCGGCTGTTATGTCGGGCGAATATTATGAAGCTGCCGAAGAGATCGCGGAGGAAGCCAGACAGCGTCTTCTCTCACTCTCCCAGCCCGCGGATGTACATATTCTGAACGGCAATCCCGGCCGGATGATCATCGAACATGCGGAACGCACGAATAGAGACCTGATTATTATCGGCAGCCGCGGTTTGAACGGAGTCAGAGAATGGGTGCTGGGCAGCGTGAGCCATTATGTGGTGCAGCATGCCAAGATTCCCGTTCTGGTTATCAAATAAGGAGATTTACCTTCGAAGCACCTCTTAGGAGGTGCTTTCAGATTGCAGACAAACTCCTTTGTTCCGAATGGAACTCAGGAGTTTGTCTTGTTTGGAGAAATAAAAAACTCAAAAATGCAGTAAGTTTCTGTTTTGAGCCACCGGTTCTCCAAAGCCAGG
>NZ_RHLK01000025.1:335-38228 GCF_009757775.1 Paenibacillus lutrae | reverse complement strand
CCACCTGGCTTTGGAGAACCGGTGGCTCAAAACAGAAACTTACTGCATTTTTGAGTTTTTTATTTCTCCAAACAAGACAAACTCCTGAGTTCCATTCGGAACAAAGGAGTTTGTCTGCAATCTGAACGGATCTCCCTAATGGAGATCCGCTTCTTATCTCTTGCTATTCTTTAAACAATCATTGATTAACGCGGGGTGTAGAAATTCTGGGTGTAGTACACTTTCATCGAACCGCCGAAATAAATACCGACGCCAAGATGTGTAGTGCCGCCCAAGATGTTCGTGCGGTGTCCGGACGAATTCATCCAGCCGTTGACGACTTCAATCGGATCGGAATATCCGGCCGCGATATTCTCAGCTGCACTGCTATACTGCAGCCCATCGTTCTTCATCCGGTCAAACGGGGATTGCCCCTGCTTGTTGGTATGATCAAAGTATCCGCCCGCAGCCATGTCCTGACTGTGCTTGCGCGCTGTTCCGGCGATTTTGTCATCCCACACAAATGGTGCTTTCCCTATACGTACACGGTGTGCATTCGTGATATCGAAGGTCTGTTTCTCGTATGCAGTCCGCAGTTCCGTGCCGGCAGTGTCCGCTTTGCTGGCGCTTGTGCTGGCTGCCGCGTCACGCACGAGAAGTCCCATCACTTTACCGCCATCATTGGCATCAAAGTAGAACGTGATGTTCAGCGAGCCGCTTTTATAAACAGCAGACTTCCCGCCGCTTCCTCCTGTTTTCTGGGCTCCGGCCATACCGCTTTCCACATCGGCAGCAGTTGAATCAACCGTTACGCCACCTGCTTTAGTCCAATTGCCTGTATTCGTGTAGAGCGCGACAACTTTACCGTCCTGCACACCTACCTGCACATAATGTTTATAATCGGTGTTGTAAATATACCAGGTATATCCATAGCCGCTAAGGTCTTTACGTGCCGGATTTCCCAGCTTCTGAATCAAAGCGTTCTCCGTCTCCCCTACAGCTACGCCTTCTATCGCAAATGCTTGGTCTGACTGAGGTGTAGATGCAGAGTCATCTGTATCGGGTTTCTCTGTGCCTGTATCCGGCTTGGTGCCGCCTCCCGGAGCAGGCTCTTTGTCTGACTCGCCTTCTCCACCTGGAGGATTGGAAGGAACCGGTTCTTTAGAAGGCTCGGAAGGAACGCCTATAAGATCATTCTGCTTACGCAGCAGATTCTGCAGGAAAGTCAAAGCTTCCGCACGCGTTAAAGTATCGCCTGCTGCGAATCCGTCCTCGCTGGCATTTGTTTTGCCTTGGGATAAACCCTGTGAAATCAACTGCTTAATCGCATCCTCAGTCGACAGCTTCTTGCCTTGAGTCGCAGCAATCAATTTGGCTGCATCACCGCGGAGATAAGGAGCATTTCCCGCTTTTAATAAAGGCCAGTTATAACTTTCTGCTTTTGTATAATAAGAATCAAACCACTTGCCGCCATCAGCTGCCGCATCCGGGCTTACTTTGTTATAGGCACGGAGCAGAAGAGCCAGAAACTCTGGTTCAGTCACCGATTTGTCGGGTTTGAAAGTGCCGTCTGAGTAACCGTCAGTCATATTTTTTCCATACGCCCAACGAATTGTTTCCGAAGCCCAGTGGCCTTGAATATCTGTAAATACGGCTTGGGCAGATGACGCTTGAGCCGCAACGGCCGCCTGGTTAGGTACAGGAGACCCCGATACTAACAATGCGCAAGTCAACAGACCGCCGATCAGCATCTTCGTGTTTCTTCGTATCATATGCTCACTCCTTGTATTGGATCGATTGGATTCTGCCGTACCACACGACTGCTTCTCTATCAAATTTCTCTATCATTCTAGCTGAAAAGAACGATCCGGTAAATTGGCCGATCCACCATAAGACAGGTGGTTACACCGCTAAAACCGTGTAAGCTCTAGGTTTAGCAAGCTTCAATTAGAAATTGCTGAGTACATATTCATTCTTCTTTAATATGCTTGCATTTCCCGCATAGGAAGCAGCTCGAAGACGGATACAAATCTTATTCTGTCAGGCTGAATTGCGGGGCTTCAGAGCCTGCCAGGGGAGGAAACGGCCGCGATAATCGCTTCATCCCTCCGGCCCGCCGCCGGGGGCATCCCCTGCCCCCGCTTCGGCTGGCAGGGGCAAGAAGCCATCGCGGCTGATCCGGATGCGGCCCGGATCAAACGCGCCGGTGAGCTGCTCGCGAACGTGCAAATACGCTTCCGGCCGGTACCACTCGCTGAGACCGAGCTGCTCGTGGATCTCCGAGATGCGCAGCTGCTCCGTCCGCCTGCCGCCGCTGCCGTCTCCCATGGCGAATGTGTCCAGACACACGTTCGCAGTCACTTCGGCAAGCCGCGCGCCGAACCCGTCTGTGCATGGCAGCAGCGGTGCGATCGCCGCCTGCGTAGGCACGCCGAGCGCCGTCAACTCGCGCAGTGCCTTCAGCCGGGCGGGAATCGGAGGTGCTGACGGAGCGAATGCCCGGCGGATATCATCGCGGTCCGTCTCGACCGTGACGCTCACGAGCACGCGACTCCCGAATCGCAGCAGCAGATCCGCATCACGTGTGACGTGGGGGCTGCGCGTCTGCAAGAAGAGGAAGTCCGGCGGGTCGTCCGCCATGACTTCAAGCAGCGACCGTGTGATGCCTTCGCGGGCTTCAGCGGGCTGGTAAGGGTCGGTGCTCGATGACATGAAGATCGTCACCGGCCCTTTCTTGCGCGCCCGCACAAGCTCCTTGCGCAGCAAGTCGGCCGCCCCCTCCTTGACATCGACCCACGATCCCCAGGGCTGGCCGGCGAACAACCCAACAGGCATGCGGCGGACATAACAGTAAGAGCAGGCATAAGCGCAGCCTGTATAAGGGTTTAACGTATGCGTGTAGCCGCTTAGGAACCCGCTCGCCGGGTTTAACAGCCGCTTCGGCTGCTTATACCGCACCTCTGCCTTCATGGGTAAAACCTCTCTTTCTTTGCAAACTAACTGCGTAAGAATATGCAGACGGACACACGAACATATTTTCGTATTGATATTTTCTATCCTAACATTTTTAGCGGAATCCGTCTGGTTCCCATTTATTTCTTTGGTCCTTCTCAAACTTTTATTAAACCCTTGTCGTTGAACAAGTACATACGCGTAGAGTAAACCTTGGCAAAGGAAGAACGAAATGATTGAAATCAGAAATTTAACCAAATCCTATAAAAAACACACGGCTCTCCAGGATGTTTCTTTGGATATTAAGCAGGAGATGTTTGGCCTGCTCGGTCCCAATGGCGCTGGCAAAACAACGCTGATGCGAATACTGGCCACCCTTCTTACACCTACGAAAGGTTCCGTTCGCATGGGCGGTATTGACCTCGCCGATGCGGAGCAGATCCGCCCCATCATCGGGTATCTGCCGCAGTACTTTCACCTCTATCCCCAGTTGACGGCGCTTGAATTCCTTGACTATGTAGCCGTTATGAAAGGAATGAACCGTCCCTCCGAGCGGCGTGAGCAGATCCTGTATCTGCTGGAGCAGGTTAATCTGACCGATAAAGCACGCGCCAAGATCCGGACTTTCTCCGGCGGCATGAAGCAGCGCTTGGGAATTGCACAGGCACTGCTTGGCGATCCGCGCGTACTCATCGTCGATGAACCGACCGCGGGCCTGGATCCCGAGGAGCGGGTGCGGTTTCGCAATCTGCTGAACCAATCCAGCTTGAGCCGCACTGTGCTGCTCTCGACCCATATCGTGGCCGATATCGAGAGCAGCTGCAGCCGCGTAGCGGTACTCAGCCGCGGGCAGGTGGCTTTCGCCGGAAGCTTGACGGAGCTGCAGGCTTGCGCCGAAGGCAAGGTGTGGGAGGCGGAGCTCGGCGAACGGGAGTTCGCTGCTTATAAGCCTCACGAGATTGTATCGGCGCGCCGTACCGGTCACGGTATGCTGTGCCGCATCGTCTCCGAGTCCCGGCCTGCGGGAGACTCCATCCCGGTGCGGCCCACTTTGGAAGACGGCTACCTGGCTCTAATCGGAGGTGACCGACGTGATTAAGTGGCAGCGTGCTTTTCTGCTGGAGCTGCGGCTTCTGATCAACAGTCCTTTTCTTCTAATCCTCCCTTTGTTGTTCGGTGTTTGGATGGCAGTATCGTTAGCTGGAATCGCTCCTCCGGTGTCTCAAGATTTATATATGTATGTCTACGATTTCCACAAGGTCAAACACACCCTGAGTCTCGGAGTAGCCGTCTTGATCGGGATTCTGATGATACGCCGCGATATTTCGAAACCTTCCTGCGAATGGATGGGCGGGCTCCCCGTGTCGGCAGCCGTGCCCTTAAGCGCCAAATACGCGGTCGGATTTATTTATCTGTCCTTATTTACAGCAGCTATGTCAGCCGTATATGTCTATTTTGCTGTTCAATATAAGATAAGCACAGACGTTCTTCTCCAAGAGCTGTTATTCTTTGCTATCCAATACGAGTGGTCTTATATGGTTACGCTAGCGCTGGCTATGCTGCTGGCGGTTGCCATCCGCAACCGTATTATCTATTTAATCGGCTTTTGCGCCTGGATTTTTGGTACTTTTTTTATCGACATCTTCCTGATCCGCAGATTAGGCCTTATACAGCTAGAGATGCTGAGGCCTTTTCACCTCAGTCAACTGATGCTGGATTCTTTTTATGCTAATGAGGCTTGGGGGATTGGGCTGTTAAAACCGGAGACTTGGTCATCACGTTTCTTCGTACTCAGTTTCACTCTTCTTATGCTTACCGCCTGCGTATTCGTTCTGAAAACAGTACGCCCCAGCAATACCCGCGGCAAATGGGGGCTTGCCCTGCTGGCATTCTCGGGTTTGTCGGTTGGATGTTATTATTCCTACGCTCAAATTTGGGTGCCGCGAATCGCCGCAAGCAACGAGCTGATCCAACATGCGGTACAAACTGCCGAGGGCAGCATAGACAGTTATGTGACCTTTCCCGTCTCGTCTTATCGATTGGAATTGACGAAACAAAATTCTGAGGAAGTTAAGATTAAGGCCCAGCTTGCTTTCAAAACGACAGATCTTCCGGAAGAGCAGACGTTCTTCTCGCTTCACCCACATTTTCACGTGGAACAATTGTTGATAGATCAAAAGTCGCTCCCCTTTCAAAGAACGGGCAGCTTAATTACAATAGACAGTAATCAGTTCGACCGGAATAAAACGCTGCAAAATCTTACATTCGTCTACAAGGATGAAGGGATTAACTGGAGATTAGATCCGCACAACAATATGGAACAGTTTGTCTCTTTTATAAAGGATCCTTCGATTTACTTGCCGGGCGTTAGCGGCTGGTATCCTGCGGCAACGAATAAACCTATGTTTGTAAAATATGGCAGCGACAGCAACCGAGTTTACCCATCCGGCGGAGAGCACCTTCCATATCCTTCTGATTTTGATGTTACCTGGCAGGGCTTTTCAGGCCGGATCTATGGAAATCTTGCGGAGGAAGACGGCAGTGCCATCAGCAGGCAGCACTTTACGCAAAGTCATGTAAAAGAAGCCTCTTTCTATGCAGGAAACTTCATTGAGCTGCGGGACCCCGCCAGCCCGATGAAAATGGTCACCACGCCCGGAAACCGACTGGAAGCGGAGAAGTTCTGGTCCGAGCTGCTCAAATTTAAAGCTTATTACAAGCCTCTTCTTAAAACTGAATTATTAAGTATCCGGACCCTGTTCTACTTTCCTTTAGAGAATCTTCGGATACATGATACGAGGATCAGTGGACTATCGGGTTCCAGCTACCTGATCGGCGAAACCAAATCCCACAATTTGGATGATTATCAACTCGTCAATGCCATGAATGCAGTCTTGTTCGGAGATGACAAGAGGCAGATCAGTTTTGCTGATGTTGATATCAACGAAGACGCGCAGAATGATAAAAACTTACACGAAAACAGGCCTTCCATATTTATGGAAATCCGTGCCGCCTTTTTGTACCTTTTCTACAAGGATGGCGTCAAAATGACCGATGAAGAGATACGTAAAGTTGCTTTTTCTCAAGTCTTACTGCCCAGCACTAACGCCGATCCCCTCCATCCTAATCAGGATAGGGCCCGCAATCAGATCCTGCTTCAAGTACAGAAAGCACTGAACGAGGGCAAGACCGAACAAACCAAACAGGTGCTGGCCTCCTTCTACCAAAAGGGATTGAGCGCGCCGGAAGCTCCTTTTCAATATCCGGTGTATACGCTGGATGACTGGAACGAGACATGGAACAGGATAGTCGGCCCATGAGTATAATCCGTCATGACCTTTTGAATTATAAGAGCATGTGGGGGATCATGCCTTTTCTCTACCTGCTCATGCTCGCCGTCACTTTCTTTACGGCTGATCCCGAATACCCGAACAATCCGCTTTTTTATGCGGAAACGGCCTTCTATCCCTTGCTCATCATGCTCACGATCGGCATGTTTCAGCGTGAGCTCGGCGGGGCAATGGAGATCTTTGCAACTTTTCCGATATCCATGAAGGGAATGGTCTTGCGTAAAATAGGGCTTCTCGCTCTTTTCACGGTCCTGTATCAAATAAGTTGGCATACGGCTTACCGGGCTAAATTCAGCACTGTCTCCACCCTTGTGTTTTCTTACGGCAGCCCCGGTAAGCCGCAGCCCCAAACGGATACCGGAATAAGTTCTCTGCTGCTTCAGCAGCTTCCTGCCCACCTGTTCATGTGTCTGCTCGTCATTAGCCTGCTCCTCCTTACGAAAAAAATATATACCGGACTGCTGGCAGGCTTAGGGATCTGGATGCTGGATATGCTTTCTCACGGCTCCTGGATGCCGTATCTGACTCTTCATACCTCTTTTATAGAAGAGCACTCCCGCGACCTTCCGGGACTGTTCCTCATTAACCGGCTTCTGCTTGCAGCGGCCGCTTGCTTGCTCCTAGCCCTTACACTATTCGTTGCAGCTAACCGCAGCAGATGGATCGGCCATGAGGAAGAAGAGTAGCAAAGGGCCGCATCGTATCTTAAAAAAGGAGGCTGGACATGCTCACCGATGAACATCTGGTGGAAGCAATGGCGCGTGGCGATCAAGCTGCCTTCGAAGCCTTCGTTTACCGCTACCACGCTCCGCTGCAGAATTACCTGGAACGCATGCTGTATGATGCCCGCAAGGCCGAGGATCTCGTACAAGAAGTGTTTGTACGGCTTCTCAAGCAGCTTCAACAACACAAAGTCCCGGATAACATCCGGCCTTGGATGTACCGGGTCGCGCTGAATTTATGCCGCGATTACTGGAAAAGCCTTGCCTACCGGAATGAAAATCATCTGACGGCTGAACTGCCCGAAACTCCGGATCTTCAAGCTTCCGTCGTAGAGATATACGAACGTCAGGAAGCAAGGAAAGAAATGATAGCGGCGCTCCGGTCTTTGCCGGAGGTCCAGAATAATATTGTCGTGCTCCGCTTCTTCCATGACCTTAAGCTGCAGGAGATTACCGAAGTCCTCGACCTTCCCCTCAGCACAACGAAGACCCATCTGTACAGCGCACTTCGCAAGCTAAAGGTTCTGTTAGGAACGAGTATGGGGGACTTGCTGCCACAAGGTAACTCCGAAGATAATCCATTAAGACGCGCACCTAGGGAGGGAAAACCGCATGCATGACACGGACGATAAACAACTGGATGAACTTGAGAAAAGCACCTCCACTCTCTTAAGAGGCTATTTGGTTACAACACCGACCCGCACAGATACCTCCGCTCTGCTTGGGCGCTTGCAGGTCCACTTTGATGTCATACGGGAAAATGCCGGGTACGAAGCGGACCCTGAACCCGCTGCTGCTGTCAGGCCTTCTCTGCTGGTTCTGTGCAAGCATCAGTTCACTATGTACAACAAGTGGTTCTGGCTCCTGAGCATTGTGCTGTTCGCCATGCTTCTCATGATTAATTCGACACTTCCTATGAATGGTCCGCTTCCCGCCCGCTCCTCCTATTCCTTGGCTTTCCCCCTTCTGCTCGTATGCGGCTTCCTGTATCAATACCGGAGCTGGAATGAAGGGATGCGGATGATTGAGAGCGTTACGCCTTATCCGCCCGCTCTGCTGATGTTCAGCCGTCTGGTGGTACTGCTTTTTATGATTGCCATTCTGGGAATCGCGGGGTCTCTTTACACCTTTACGACCCTGAATGAAGACTCCCGAACATTCGCTATACTGCCTTTCGTGTTCGACTGGATTGCCCCGCTACTTCTCGTAAGTGGACTAACTGCTCTTGTTCTGATGAAAAAAGGCATGTCCGCCGCGGTCATTGCAGCCGGAACCGGATGGGGAGCGGAACTGGCTGCGGAAGGCTGGCTGCGCCGTGAATTCCAGGATGCGGCGTGGAACTGGACGTTCATCCTGCAGGTCTCCTTAATAGCGGCAGGGCTGCTGCTGCTATTATCCGCTTACCGCAGCAGCCTGCGGCTGGCAACGGTGCGGGGCTGGCAGTCTATATGATCCGCCTGCATCGTGTATCCCGCTCCTATGAAGGGCAGATCCGGCTGCAGGCAGATGATCTGCTGCTAAGCACCGGTCTGACCCTGCTCGTCGGCCGGAACGGCTCAGGCAAATCCACGCTGCTTCGGCTGCTTGCGACCGCCGATTTCCCGGACGCCGGCGAAATCAGCTACCGGGAAGGAAGTCCGCGTGAGCAGCTCCCGCTTATCCGCAGCCGGATCGGCTACGTGCCCTCCGATGTGGAACTGCATGAAGACATGACGCCGCTGCGGCTGCTGAAATATATGTGTCTGCTCAAAGGTGCAGACCCTGTGCAAGCCGATCGGCTGCTGGGTGAATTCGAGCTGCTGGACGTGAACCGCAAGCGAATCGGAACCCTCTCCCAGGGGATGCAGCAGCGGCTGGCCATCTGCCAGGCACTGCTCGGCTCGCCCCGGTATTTGCTGCTGGATGAGCCGCTTAATTACCTGGACTCCTTCCAGCGCAAAGCGGTCACCCGCATTCTGTACCGGCATGCCAGATCCTGTGTAATTGTGGTGGCCGCGCATGAGCTTTCCGAATGGAATGAAGCGGATCAACTGCTCTGGCTGGATGAGGGCAGACCTGCGTTTTACGGAACGCCCCAGCTTTGGAGGCAGACCACGCTCCGGGTATGGCAAGGGATTCTTCCTGCCGATGCCCGAACTTCCTGGAAGGAAGCTTATGTAATGGTGAAGAAGCCTATAGGAAACAATGACTTGCAATGGCGTGTATTCGGCCGCGATTGTCCCGGTCCTGGTTTCGAGGAAGTCGGGACTACCATCGAAGATGCGTATTTTATACGCTCCCGGCGGCTTGAATAAGAAGAGACATCCTTAAACCCGCTATTTCTGACCAGGAATAGCGGTTTTTTTTGCATAGGAAGATATTTTTGCCCGAAGTGCAGAACTCGCTGCTATTTGCTTCGTCTATACTGTTGGAGAGGGGAGGGAGAAAGACATTTTAACGTACCAAGAGGAGCAGCTCGTCCAAGGGATGATCGCCGGCGATGAGGAATCCTTTCGTGAAATTGTCCGTGCCTATCGGAACTATGTATTTCAGATCGTTTTCTCAGTCGTCCGGCATCCTAAAGATGCCGAAGATGTGATGCAGGAAGTCTTTCTCAAGATGTTTACCTCCCTCCCCCACACCGAGGTAAAAGGTCTTAAGGCCTGGCTCTCCCGCGTTGCCGTCAATAAGGCGATAGATTATAAAAGAAAAGCGTACCGGCAGCGTGAGATGGCCACCGACGGCATGGAAGAAACCATGCCCCCTCCCTCCATGCTCCGCTCCGATACGGAAGATCCGCTCATTCACAAGGAATTTCGGGAACTCGTGATGCGCAAATTGAATGAGCTTCCCGAAAACTATAGAGACGTCCTTATTGCCTTTTATTATGAAGACAAATCATACCAGCAAATTGCAGACGAACAGGAAGTAACGGTACAAACCATCAAATCCAAGCTGTATCGGGCCAAACAATGGATCAAGCAGCACTGGAAGGAGGAAGAGTTTAAATGAACCTTGAGAATCATGTTCAACGCAAGGAATGGCTGCGGTATATTACCGGAGAGCTCACAGATGGCCGCCAGCGGAACCTTCTGGAGACACACCTGTACGATTGTGATGTCTGTTTGGAAATTTATACAGAATGTATAGAAGCCATGGCAACTGCTCTTCCCCTTCCGGACCAGCCCGATGCCGATAGCCTGACCGACCGGGTTCTGCACCAGATTGCGGGCATTAGAACGGGAGAAGAAAGAGAACAATCAACTCCTCCGGTTACTGCAGGTACAGCGGAGGAAGACAGCAAACGTTCTAAATCCTCCAGAAGGATCCACAAACAGAAAGCCCGGTCACCGAGGCGGTTAGCTTTTATCCACTACTCTATAGCGGCAGCGGCCACACTCTTACTCATGACAACCGGCATTTTCGATAAAATGAAGGATGACGTGGCAGGAATCCGCGCCGAAGCGCAGAAAACACAGCATGCGCCCGTATCCGAGAAGATCATGGAGCAGACCTTCACGTTCTTCGACACCCTGCATGCCCAGAAATCCAAAGGAGGAAATTCTCTTGAACCCTAGATCCAATACCGCTGCGCTGCTCCTTTCTCTCATACCCGGACTTGGCCACTTCTACTTATACCGATATTTCCGAGCCTTCCTGTACGGAGCGGGATTTTTCGGGCCGCTCGGTCTGCTCTTCCTATTGGCCATTTCCAACAATATAGATGAGGAAATTGCCCTGCTCATGCTCTTTGTGGCTGGAGTTGTCTGGATCATCAATCTGATTGATATGTTTGTCACTTTGGGCCACCGCAGGCCAACGGGACAGCCGGGTTACTCGACCGATTATATCCCCCATAGCGCTGAGGGTTACGGTCACGTAAGCGGTCCGGATGCTCACGGTCCGATAGGACCGGAGATGGCCAATGGTCCGGTAGGACCCGCTTCCCGTTATCATCCGGGCGCCTACGAATGGCAGCGTAAGCAGGAGCGCCGCAGAATTATGCTGGCCTCCTTTATCCCCGGACTCGGCCATTATCAGCTCGGACTGATGTACCGCGGTTTATCGGCTATGATCTTCTTCGTAGGAGCGGCCATTCTGATTTTCTTCGCCGGGTCCTTGACCCATATGGAAGAGTTCTTCTTCTTCATCCTGGGCCTTCCGGTTCTGTGGATTTACATCATTTTCGATGCTCTCCGTCAGCTCGAGAAGAAGCAGGAAGGCTATGAACTGATTGACCGCAGCTTTTTCGATGATTTTCATGAGAGCCGTCATGAAGGCAGACGCAGCAAAACAATCGCCACCATTCTGGCTGTCTTCCCGGGAGCTGCCCATCTTTACTTGGGCCTACAAACAAGAGGACTGCAGCTTATGGCGGGATTCTTATTCTCGATCTATATAATGGACGTACTAAGGCTATCGCTGTTCCTGTTTTTGATCCCGATTTTCTGGTTCTACAGCTTCTTCGATGCTCTTCAATATATTTCGAAACAGGACTATGAATTCCTCGATGACCGCCCTTTGTTTAAGGGGTTGAAGCGGCACCAGCGTAAAATCGGTTTCCTCATCATCATTGTGGGCATCTACTACCTGACGAATGAAGTCCTACTGGATGTGCTGCATAAATATTTCCCGTCTCATGACTGGCCCTATTCACTTTCATCGTACTTTCAGACCTTTATCGTGGCCATGATTTTGATCGGAGGGGGCTTAACTCTCCTCTTTAACCGCCCGGACCGGTAGGACGTACGAGCTGCACAAAGCGGATTAGAATACACTCGTTCTTATAACGATGAAAAAGCTCAAATAAACAAGCTGGCGACGGTAATCTACCGTTGCCAGCTTGTTTGTTTAGGAGCTTGAAGTCATTGACCGCTTAAGGGCCTTGGTCAAAGGAGTGCGTGACGTTTTCTAAATGTTGCTGCTTCTTGCTCAACTTATGCCGCCGGAACGAAGCGCCATCGCCGTCTGGGCAGGATGAGCATCATCCGTTACAGGCTTGAGTCGAACTGTAAACTGAAATGCCTGTGGCTTCAGCACATGCGGAGGAAGCTGCTTGGGCCCGCAGCTGTTGCTGCCCAGCCCGTTCTGCTTGTAATCCAGATGAAGCGTTACAAAATCACGCGGAACCAGATCGCACTCGTGAGAGGCGGTTTCCAGGTCTTCCGGCGTGTAACGGCTGGCCCCAAAGTCGAAGGCCGGCTGGCCCGCAACCAGGAGCCCGGAGCCGTGGACACCGCGCAGGCAGGCCCAGCGCACGTCGGAGCGGTTACCGCTTTCCTGCGGCTTCACGTAGGGGAAGCGCAGGTCATCGACCGCGGTGTCGTACAGCCCCATCCGTGCGGCTTGTCTGCTGTCCGGATAAGACTCTCCCGGACCAAGCCCGTACCAGGTCACGCGCTCCGTGCTGCCGGGCAGCTCCATCCTCAGGCCGATGCGTGGGAGCATATCCGGCGGTGTGCCGTCCGGATCGCCCTGCACAGACAAGTCTACCGTTCCATCGGGACGGACGGTGTAGACCCACGTGCAGGAGAATCCCCAGGCGTACACGGGCGGTGCCGTGCGGATGGAGACGCTCACGCGGACGGCCCCGTCCGCAAGACGCTCCCAGCCGCTGCCGCGCACATCGTCGGCCGCCATATGCACGCAAGCCTTGCGCCAATCGGCGACAACGTACATGTCGTTATCGATAGGGGCGCGCCACAAGGCGAGCCGCGGTCCACCGCCCTCGGCGATTACCGGGGTCCCCGCTTGCTGCCAGGAGACCATGCGGCCCCGGAATCGGTCGAAGACAAGCCTGAAGTCCGGCCCCGTCAAGGTGAACAGATTGTCCGCTTCTTCAACCCGGATAGCGGCCTCGGGGTCTACTGCCCCTGCGGGCGGCTGCTGCGATGCACCGGCCCGCTCGGCCTCGGTTGAGGTTGCGCTCGGGGCGGCCGCCCCGGCGGTTGCAGCATCCGTCATTCCTGCTGCCGGGGCGGATAACGGTTCCGGATCGCCCGCATTTATCCCGGTGTTCTCCACCTTCTCGTTCTCGGCGCCGGCATGAAGCGGAAACTGCGACCATGCAATCTCGTGACCCTCTGCCGCCCATGATGTCGGGGAGGCCAGCACAAAGCGCACCGTCAGCCAATATTCGCCTGCGCCGCTGACATCTCCCTGCAGTCCGGGAATCTGAATACGACAGATGCCCTTGTCTCCGGCAGCCAGGTCCGGCAGGTCGACCGGCCCTCCGCCAATGAGGCGGCCGTCACATTCCAGCTGCCACGTGCAGCGGAAATTTTGAAGCGAGATAAAATCGTAATGGTTCCGGATAACCAGATCAACGGCCTTTTGGTTTGTACCCGGCCCCCATCCAGCGATCTCTACCGATATCGGCTCGATTGTTTTCTTGTATTCCATGAGACCCGGAGACGGTGTACGGTCCGGGGTTACAAGTCCGTCGATACAAAAGTTGCCGTTGTTCGGCTGGTCGCCGTAATCTCCGCCGTAAGCGAAATATTCGCGGCCGTCCGCTTTTTTCCGACGCAATCCGTGATCAATCCACTCCCAGACGAATCCGCCTTGGAGCCTCGGGTAGGTTCGGAACAGTTCTTCATAGTGCTGAAGCCCGCCGGGACCGTTCCCCATAGCATGGGCGTATTCGCATAAAATATGGGGCTTATCCAAATCCTTCATTTCTCCGAATCCGCGCATTTTCTCAGGTGACGAGTACATAGTGCTGAACACATCGCAAGCCTTTCCTTCCCGGTCTCCCTCGTAATGAACGAGCCTGGAAGAATCGTAGGAACGGCACCACTCATACATCGCCTCGTGATTGCATCCAAAGCCCGATTCATTACCGAGAGACCACATAATAATCGAAGGGTGATTCTCATCACGCAACACCATTCTCCGCATTCTGTCCACATAGGCATGCTCCCAGGCGGGGTCATCGCTTAGACGGTTAGCGTCACCGATCAGCTCGAATCCGTGCGTCTCCAGGTCAGTCTCATCCATAACATATAGGCCATACCGGTCGCACAGGTCGTAAAAGCGCGGGTCATTCGGATAGTGGGCTGTCCGTACCGCATTGATGTTATGCTGCTTCATCATCAAGATGTCCTTCTCCATCGTTTCCAGCGTGACCGTTCTGCCTGTATCGGGATGATGATCGTGACGATTCACCCCGCGCAGACGAACCGCTTTGCCGTTTACGAGCATAAGGCCCTCTTTGACCTCAATGCGGCGGAAACCGGCTTTTAGTGCCGTTGTTTCAAGAAGCTGGCCCTCTTCATCCAGCAGAGTAACGATCAGATCGTACAAATAAGGCGTTTCCGCTGACCATTGGCGGGGCTCCTTGATTTGCGCTGCAATCGCAATGGACTGCTCTTTCCCCGTTCCGGTAATTCCGCCGCTGCCGTCCGTCCCGCTCTCCTGACCTGAAACGATAAGCTCCCCTTTCCGGTCCAGCAGCTTCCATAATAAAGTGAACGAATCAGCTTCTCCTGCCACCGTCACATCCACATTCAAGAGCCCATCGGCGTATGTGTCATCCAGCCCGGCGTGTACCCGGATATTATGCAGAGACAGCTTGGGACGGGCCACAAGAATAACATCGCGGAATATGCCGCTCAGCCACCACATATCTTGATCCTCCAGATAACTTCCGGCCGACCACTGATACACCTGCACGGCAAGAACATTACGACCGTCCCGTACAAAAGGCGTCAAATCGAATTCCGCCGTAAGCCTGCTCCCTTCGCTGTATCCGACATACTCTCCGTTCAGCCAGA
The DNA here is from genome assembly GCF_009757775.1 of Paenibacillus lutrae. Classification (GTDB taxonomy): domain Bacteria; phylum Bacillota; class Bacilli; order Paenibacillales; family NBRC-103111; genus Paenibacillus_F; species Paenibacillus_F lutrae. The sequence continues at coordinate 23,471 of NZ_RHLK01000025.1, read as the reverse complement.
CGTTATAGGCGCTGTCAACTCCATGAAACTGGATAACTACATCTTTCTCCGTCCAATCGGCTGGAAGGGTAAATTCCCTCCGGTAACTCCCCGTCGGATTGGCTGTCGGCACGCGTGGAGGGTCAACCGGGAAAGGATAGTACAAATCCGTGTAATGGGGAGCGCCATACCCTTGAAGCTGCCAGCAGCTCGGCACAGGGATCCGGTCCCAGGCGGCCGCATCGAACTCCGGCAGATAAAAACCTTCCGGCGCCTCTTCCGGCGACCCGGTATACCGAAAAGCCCACGTTCCGTTAAGCGGCAGCGTCCGGTCCGAACGTTCCCGGGCATAAGTCAGAGCCTCCTCTTCTTTTCCATAAGGAATAAAGCTGGCCCGGGCCAGCATGCGGTTCCGCTCCAGCACCTCCAGGTTATCCCAATCCCGGCGCTGCAAATGTAGTTGCTTCATGTTTATGCTCCTCCTGCTTGGGGCTTACCCCCTAGATTGTCATCCCGCTTAGTAATCAAAGGCAGCACCCGGCTGCGGAAATATATAAAATTAACGATGAGAAGGACGGCCGCAATGAAAAACGGTGTATAATAATCGCCTGCATTCATAAAAAAACCCGCTGTCACCGTCGATAAAGACGAGCCGATACAGCGGAAAACAGCCTTCATTCCCGCATACAGGTTGCGGTCCTCCTCGCGCAGCGAAGACATGGTCTCGCTGTCGACCAGATTGCCCAGCAGGGAAAAGCTTCCGCTGCGGAGAACAAGCAGGGCGGCAAATACCGGTGCCGGCTGCGATATCAAGAGCAGCAGTGCCAGACCCGCGTTGCCGAGGAACGCACCTGTAAAGGCCGCTTTGGCACCCCAGCGCTCCATTATTTTGGGAGCAGCCAGTGAGGCGATAAACAGGACAAGCCCATTGACCGTATACACATAGGAAATCAGATCATCCGGCCACTCTGCCCGGAACTTCAGATACACGTTCATGAACGGCCCGATGAAAGAAAACACAAATCCGATCAGGCAGGCGTTAGCGGCCAGCAGCCAGAGCGACCGGACACGAAGCAGCCGGCGGATTCCCGGCGGCAAATGCAGGTGCCGGGCTGCCCCGCGCCTCCCGTCTAGTCCGGGCGGCTTCGCCGGGCCCTCGCCAGGCGTTTGCTTCTTCCCGCGGGCATGCACTCCGCTTACGAATGAAGCCGGGGCTGCCGCAGATTCCGCACGGACATCTTCCTTCGTCCCGGCTTCATCCGGCAAGGCTTCCCCGGCACCGCCATCCGCTACCCGTTCCGCCGGGAGAAGCCGCAAACGCAGCAGTGAGAGCACTGCGATGCACACGGCGGAAGCATAGAGCGACGGTGCGTGGCCTGCGGCCGAAATATCCGCCCGGGAGAGGATACCCCCGATCAGGTTGCCTATTCCCGTGAATGCGGTGAAGACCGCAAACATCCCGTGAAAAGCCCGGCTCTCCTCCCGGCGGGAGTGACAGTAGCGGAACAGAAGCTGGATTTCTGTCGTCTCGATACACATAAATCCGGCGGAAGCCACCGCTTGTGCCGCATACCAGACCGGCAGGCTGCGGCCGGTAGCGAATAGAGCCGCTCCTGCGGCAACCAGCATGGAGCCCGCCACCAGCATCGACTTACGCCCGACTTTCCCCGCAAGCATGCCGGCGGGCAGGGCTCCGATTCCCATGATCAGAATGCCCACAGCAGATATGCTTGCGATCTGGCCGCCGCTCGCGCCAAGCGCGAGCAGGTGAAGATTCAGGGCCAGCGAATACAGCCCGATTCCGATCCCGTACAGCGCCTCTGTTGCAAGGAACCGCCGGACCCCGATTGTCATGCTTCTGTTGCTGCTTCGTAAACTAAACACATCTCTCCAATCTCCTTGCTGTCCAAACTTGCGGTTTAGCCACCTTGGTGCCTTTTGTTTGCTGATGGTTCAACCCTTGCTCCCCGGAATACCGACTGCACGTCAGCGTCGGCTTTACTTGATGCCCGTCGTCGAAATGCCCTCAACGATATACTTTTGAGCCAGGAAAAACACGGTAAGCGGAGGCAGACAAATGATCGTCGTTACGGCCATAACCGAAGTCATGTCGACACCGAACATCCCTTTGAATTGAGCCAGGCCCAGCGTCAGCGTATACATACTCGCATCGTTCAGGAAAATGAGCGGTCCGAGATAATCGTTCCACGTGTCCAGCATATTAAAGACACTGACAAGCACAAGTGCCGGGAACATGAGGGGAATAATAATTTTCGTGAAAATCTTCAGATCCCCCGCACCGTCGATTTTAGCGGCTTCCTCAAGTTCCGTAGGAATGGTCATAATAAACTGCCTCAGCAGAAAAATATAAAACGCCGAGCCGAACCAGGACGGAACAATCAGAGGCTTAAGCGTATTGATCCAGCCCAGGAAGTTAAACTCCATATACAGCGGAATCATCGTAACGTCCCAGGGAATCATCATTGTAGCCAGTACGACCATGAACAGGGTATCCCGGCCTTTGAAACGGAACCGTGCAAAACCGTACGCAACCAAGGACGATGAAATCAGTTGGCCGATGTTGCACAGCACAGTAACGGTCAGGGAGTTTTTCAGAAATAAGGTAAAGGGCTGTATGGTCCATGCCTTGGCGAAGTTCTCCCAGTGAAGCTCAGACGGAATCCATTTAGGCGGATACATGTATACTTCTTCCGGGCTTTTGAGAGCGGTTGTAACCAGCCAGAAGAACGGCATCAGGAACAGCAGCGAGAAAAACAGCAGCAGGGCATATGTGAGCACTTTCTTCATGTCATTACCTCACAATCGTCTTTACAGCGCTTTGCGCTTCGTTTTCCGGGCTTTGGTCTTCTTCAGTTCACCTTCGTAATAGACGAACATGGAGGTCGAGCGGAAGACCAACATCGTCAGTACGAGCACGATCAAGAACATAACCCAGGCGTTCGCTGCGGAATAGCCCATTTTGAAATATTTAAAGGCGTTCTCATATACATACATAGCGTAAAAATAAGTGGAATTCAGCGGCCCTCCGCCTGTAAGCGTCAACGCGAGGGTGAGCTGCTGGAAAGCGGCTATGATTGATGTAATCAGGTTGAAAAGCAGAGTCGGACCCAGCATGGGAAGTGTGATTCGGATAAACCGTTTGAACGCGCCCGCACCGTCCAGCTCGGCGGCTTCGTACAGATCGCCGGGAATATTTTTCAGCCCCGCCAGAAAAATCAGCATCATGGACCCTTGTGCCCACAGACTGGCAGCGACCATCGCGATCATCGACCAGCTGGGCTCACGCAGCCAATCCGGTCCGGTAATCCCGATCAGGGACAAGAAATAATTGAGGATGCCGTATTCTCCGCTGTATACCCAGGCCCAGATCATGGCTAAGGCAACGCCCGAGATGACCGATGGCAAGTAGAACACGGTCCGGAAAATGCCGCTTCCCCGGACGTTCTGATTGAGCAGAACAGCCAGCAGAAGGGCGACAGCGAGGTTGAGCGGCACGAAAATGGCGGCAAACCGGATCGTTACGCCCAGGGAGTGCCAGAATAAAGGATCATTTGTGAACATATTCACATAGTTTTGAAAGCCGATAAAGGTTCGTTCGCCGACAATGGGCCAATCGAAAAAGGAAATGACGAGCGAGAACAAGAGGGGTCCGAGCGTAAAGGCCACGAACCCGATCATCCAGGGAAGAATGAAGAGGTAGGGGGTTAGCCTTCCTCTTCTCCAGATGCTGCGCCGCACGCCTTTTTGAAGCTGCAAGGTGTTTGGTTGCATAGGCTCACTTCCGTTTCCCTAACGGGTTATTTGAGAAAATTATTTGAAAAACTTTTGTGAATCACGCACGGCCGTATCCATTGAATCCTGAGCGTCTTGTCCAAGCATAATGGCGTTGATGGCCGAAGTTAAGTTGCGATTGACCTCGTTCCACTTGGGGCTGAGCAGGAAAGCCGGGGTATTGTCGCTTGCTTCGAGCATCGTGTAGAAAGCTTTATATACCGGATCCTGGTCGAGCTTGTTGCCTTCCACAATGCTTTTGCGCACCGGCAGGTCACTCGTCCGGAGCTTGATCGCGTCCTCGGAAGCATAGTATTTGATGAATTCCCACGCTTCTTCTTTGTGCTTGGAGTTTTTGGACATCGAGACCGCAGACTCGGCGATTACGCCTTTAACCGGCTTGCCGGCAAAGACCGGCATCGAAACCGTACCGACATCAACCTTGGCTTCCTTGAATCCGTCCAACGGCCAGATGCCGCTCTCCCACATGGCGATTTTGCCAGCTTTGAAAATATCGTCTCCCGATTGCTGGTTCTTGCCGCCTACAATCACGGCCGACTTGGATTTGACGAGGTCGCCGATCATTCCGACCGCCTCTACCGCCGGCTTGCCGTTCATGTAGCCTTCAATCGTTTTGCCGTCTTCCGAGATAAAGCTGCCGCCGTTGCTCCAGACAATTCCTTGAAGATCGTACGGATCGTTCTCCGCCCGGACCCCGAAGCCGTACTGCTTTTTGGCCGGGTTCGTCAGCTTCTGGGCGGCGGTTTTGAATTCATCCCACGTCCAGCCTTCTTTGGGCTGGGGAACGCCTGCTTCGTCGAACAGTTTTTTGTTGTAATACATCACTCTTGTCGTAAACCCCGCCGGTACTCCGTAAGCGGTTCCATCAATCTTGACGTAATTGAGCAGGCCTGGATAAAAATCATCCAGCTTCAACGAACTATCGTTTTTCATCCGCTCTTCGAGAGGCTCAAGATTTTTGTGATACGTCGGAAAATCCCACATATACATCACATCCGGCGCATTGTTGGCCCCAATCGAAGCAGCCAGCTTCTGGTCGAATCCGTCCCCGTAAGCCTCGACCTGCACCTTCACATTCGGATGCTTGGCTTCGAAGTTCCTGGCGATCGTTTCCTGAATTTTGAGCAGATCGCCGGTATCCCAGGTAGCGAAGCGCAGAGTCACTTTGCCGCCGCCGGCGTCGGAGCTCCCTCCCCCCTGGGCCTCTCCCTGCTTGGTGCTGCAGCCCGACAGGGCAAGAGCGGTAACGATCGATCCTGTAAGCGCGAGAACAAGCGTCTTTTTCATAAAGTTCCCCCCATAGACATCTTAGGTGTGATGCGATGAATGCTTTGAATTGATTTCAGTTTACGGTAAATAAAGCGTTTTCAAAACGGAAGAATGTCCGAAAAAAAGTGCTGCTTTGCCCACTATTCCGCCGACTTCCGGTGAAGGTGCCACTACGTCCGGCGCAAGGGGGTGTTTTTATACGGCGATCTGTTCCCCAGGAAAAAAAGAAGGTTTCCCCTCCGGGAAACCGTACTGGCTGAGAGCTAGCGAATAGATGTCGTTCTCCGCTCCGTGCGATAATGACTCGGGGTCTGACCCGTGCAGCGCTTGAACCACTTGCTGAAATATTTCGCATCCGGCATGCCCACCCGCTCCGCAATATCCTGCACGGTCAGCTTCGAGGTGCTCAGCAGCTCTGAAGCGATCCCAAGCTTCGTGCGGCAGGTGAATGCCACGAAGCTTTCGCCCACCACGCGCTTGAAGAGCGTGCTGAAATGGCTGCGGCTCAGTCCGACCTCATGGGCCGCTTCCGCGACGGAGAGCTGTGAATCCGCCTGCTCGATGATCAGGCGCACAGCTGCGGCAATGGGCTCGGGCCATTCGCCTATGCGCACGCGGTGGCGCGTCTCCAGCTCGATGCGGCCGTGCAGGCGGCGTACCTCCGCCAGCCATCCTTCGCCGCCGGCGAACGCTGCACCCTCCGCCCAGCGCAGCTGCGGGTCCGCCGCTTTACGCGCGCACAGGCGGGCATTCCATGCCTGCCGCTCCCCCTGCGGGACGAGCAGCAGCACATGCTGCCCGCTGAGGGCCACTGCCGCGCATAGACCGGCGGAGGCAAGCCCTGTGGCCAGCCGTGCGGCACAGGTGGCAGGGCCCGGTTCGGGCGGGATGCCGGTGCTTAGACTGCTGGCGTCAGGGAAGACATTTCCTCCGGACTCACCTGCACGCGCGCCTCCGCCGCTAGAACCTCCGCTGTCTCCGCAGCCGATCAGATAAGGCACCGTCGGCTCGCGCATCCATCTCCACTCCCCTTCGAGCAACCTCTCCAGCTCGGCGAGGAAGCGGTCGCGGATTCCGTGCAGCCATTCGCGGAGCGCTCCTTCCACACCGGCGGATTTGTCTGCGCCGGATGCCTCCTCTCCCCCGGAATGAGGGAACGGCTGCCCGCGGAACTTTGTGAGCTCGCTGCGGAAGCCTTCCAGATACTCCCCCAGCTCCTCGTCACTGAACTCGGTTTTGAGCAGATAGCCGGATGCGCCGTACTTGATGCCCTGCTTTGCATACTCAAAATCACGATGGCAGCTGAGCAGCAGCGCTTTTGTCCGCGGAGCGTGTTCCTTAATCTTGCGGATCAGCTCAATTCCCGTCATCCCCGGCATTACGATATCCGTAATGACAACCTCCGGCTTATGCTCCAGGAAAGCTTCCCAGGCCCGGGTTCCGTTCGGTGCATCCGCAACGACCTCCATCCCGTAGCGGGCCCAGGGCACAGTGCTGACCAGACCCCTGCGGATAATCACTTCATCGTCGGCAATCAGTACCCGTATAGACGTATCACTCATCACGTTTCCTCCTTCGGAAGCATAATCCCGATGCATGTTCCTTTTCCCGGTTCCGATTCCACATCCAGTCCATACTTGTCACCAAAATGAAGCTTGATCCGCTGATCGACGTTATAGATGCCGATACTGCGCTTCTTGCGGCCGTCCGTTTCTTCTCCCTGTTCCGCCAGAAGATCACCGGCCGCAGCCGGGTCCATTCCCTTCCCGTCATCGCATACACTGAGCCGGATTGCCGTTCCCTGCTGCCGCACCTTGATTTCGATCATACCTTCTCCATCCTCGAATGCATGGAAGAAAATATTCTCCACCAAGGGCTGCAGGGTCATCCGCGGTATGCGGACCTCTTCCAGAGGAATATCTCCCGGATCGATTCGGTAGGTGAACACATGACCGAATCGATATTCCTGGAGATTCATGTAATGATGGATCACATCCAGCTCTTCCCTTAAGGTGACCAGCTCGCGCGTATAATTCAAGTTACCGTCGAGTACCTTGGTCAAATGCAGAATCATCTGCTGTACCTCGGAGTTGCCGGCTATGCGCGCTTTCCACTGGATAGAGGCGAGCGTATTAATCAGCAGATGGGGATTAATCTGATGATGAAGCGCTCTAAGCTCCGCTTCTTTTTTCTGCCGCTCCACACGTTTGACTTCTCCGAACAAATCCTGAAGCTGAACCACCATATGATTGAAGCTGCGGCCCAGACGTCCGATCTCATCTTCGGAATCGACTGCAATCCGGGTATGCAGCCGTCCGAGTGATACGTCTCTGATGGAATCCTTCATTTTTTTAATCCGGCTCAAGAAACGCATGGAACTGAAATACGACAGAACAAAAGCCAACAGAATGGACAAGCTGACGGCCGTAAACGTAAATGTCCGGATCAGCAAAGACGACTGGTAAAACTGGCTGTGCGGCGTCCGCACTTCGATCTTCCAATCGGTTTCCTCCGACTGTTTCGTCCAGACAACATCATTGTCACGCTTTGAATAGGGCTTCGCCGTCTGATACAGAACGCGTCCCTGATCCGTTATATTCAGGAAAGCCCCCGTATCCCGTTCATACTCTTGGAACATATCCAGCAGCTTGTCCGCTTTTACTTCAATGAGCACTCTGGCATCCTCCAATGCCCCGACCTGATTGTGTATCCGGAAAAGCAGCCCGATCACTTTTTCTCCCGGAATATTGGATGTGCCGCTGTACTGTTTGGGCTCGTAAATACTGAACAGATATCCCGTACGCTCTTCTCCAAACCAGGGGCTTTCCTCTACGAGATTCGTATTGGCAATTCGCTCCCCGTAATAATAGCCGGACTTCGTTAGTATAAAAATACCTTTCGTATCCAGCGTTTTGTGAGCTTCTATATATTGTTCGAGCTGCTGCTCCTCTTTAAAGCCCAAATAAGTCGTCGGGATTTCCTCATGCAAAACGGTAAAGTTAGGGTCAAGCAGGTAGGATAAAATATCCTCTACGGTATATTTCATCTGAGCCAGTGTCGAGTCGATCTGCACCTGGAGCTGGGACACCGTATTTTCCCCGTAACGACCGAACTGCTCGTTTATCGTATGGGAAGACTTGTTATACAGCACATATCCCAGCGTTAACAGAGGAATAATAGCGACCAGCAAAATCAGCAGCACCAGCTTCCCCTGCAGGCTCCGGCGTAAACGCATCGGTAGTAGGCCCAGGTGTCTAAACAACGTTATCTCCTCCGCATGCAGTAAAGTAAGCGCTTCCGTAAAATGATTATAGCACGGGAAGGCTGTATACACATGCCTCCCCGTGCTCTGCTGATTTGAAATATAATCTAGTTACGCCCCGTGACTGAACTTGTCAGAACGTTGTCAGAACGATACCGTCCGTTCCCGTGCGCGAAACCCTCTATAAAGCGGCTCCGGACGGCTGCGTTTTTTTGAGATAGACCCGCCACGTGATGCACCATTCTTTGGGATCGTCGAAGCTGGATTCGTCGATGCGGTGAACGGTGCTGTTGTGCGGCGCACTTTTTACGATCTCCGGATTTTCATAAGCCTCCTGTGAGATGTGCCGCAGCGCGTCCAGATATTCGTCAAGATCTTCTCTGGAGTATGACTCCGTCGGCTCCAGTGTGAAAGGCTGCGGAACGATATACGGATGATGGCTGGTCCAGTAGTGCAGCCCGAAATCGCACATTCTGCGCTGAATATCCTCGGTCGTCACTCCGGTATCCTTGGTCAGCTGCTCCCAGCTGTAACGCACCTGCTCCAGGCGTCCGCCTTCCACGTATGGAGCGCTCGCACCTTTGATTTTCAAAATATTTGCGTACAAATAATTGTTGTTGAGAACGGCTGTCTTGGCCACATCAAGCAGTCCCTCCGGACCCAGTGCGCGTATCCAGGCGTAAGAGCGGAGCACCGTTTGAGCCACACCGTGGAACATCCTCACTTTGCCGATGCTTTCCTTGGTTTCCTTACTCAGCCCGTAGCGGCTGCCATCGTATTCCACAATGGGACCCGGTAGGAAAGGCGCCAGCTCAGCCGTCACTCCCAGAGCTCCGGTTGCGGGTCCTCCGCACATATGGGGCGCCGCAAATGTCTTGTGCAGGTTGAAGAAGCACATGTCGAAACCCGCTTCTTTGGCTCTCGCAATACCCAGAAGCCCGTTTGCGTTCGCCTGATCGTAGAAGCAGAGTCCGCCCGCTTCATGCACAATGTCCGTAAACTCGCGGATCCGGGGATTGAAGATACCGGTATCCTCCGGATTGGCTACGACAAAGCCTGCCGTCCGCTCGGATACCGCGTTCTTGAGCGCTTCCAGATCGGGGAACCCGTCTTTGTCCGGGTACAGCGTAATGATCTTGTATCCTTTCACAGCAGCGGTAGCGGCCTGGGACGGATGCGAGAAGATCGTCGTGATGATCTCGTCGCGTTTCTCCCCTTCCCCGTTCGCCTCATGATAAGCCCGGACGATGGACGCCATAGCGAATAGTGCCTGCGTTCCGCTGCTCGGCTGGAACGAGAACCGGTCCAATCCCGATATCTCCCTCATCGCCAAGTCCAGGCCGTGATAGACTTCGAGCATACCCTGTACCGTATCCGGGTCCTGCAGCGGGTGGAGATCCATCATTTTGGGGCTCCGGATGAGCATTTCGTTAATCCGTGGAATATATTTCATGGTACAAGTGCCCTGGCCGATTTCAACGTTAAAATCCGACCCCAGCGTTTCCTGAGACAGGCGCAGATAATGCCGCAGCACTTTGGCTTGACCTATCTCCGGCAGAGCCGGGGCTGTCTCTCTGCGCATCGCCGCCGGCAAGGCGGATAAACCGTCGCCTACCTCGGATTCAACTTCCGGCTCCGCCGCCGGTACCAGAATCCCGCGTTCGCCCGGACGGTGCAGTTCAAATATAACCGGCTCATCCCATTTCGCCTGGTGGAACTTGCGGACCTTGCTGTTGCGTTCGATTCGTTTGATCATGGTGCCGATATCCCCTCTCATCGGTGGCTGGTTCTATTGGTTAGTTCTATACATTCATGCTTTTTCAGATTCGTTTTGTCGTCCCGGCTTCTTATCTTTGCGGTATTCCCCCGTCATTTCATTCAAGAGGAACATCAACCCAGCACTTTCTTCAGTGCAGCAACGAGAGTATCGATATCCTGCTTGGTGTGGATTTCCGTTACACAATAGAGGGCACACTGTCCCCACTCTGCAAATTCGGCAGACAAGTCCTTGCCTCCAAAAATATGTTGATCAAGCAGAAGCTTGTTGATCTCCGTCACACTTTTGCCTGAAGAATTAAAATCAACGACAAATTCTTTGAACGTGGACGCCGTGAATTTTATGCTGACTCCCCCGATTTCGGACAGCCGCTTTTTGGCGTATTCCGCCTGCTGCACGATGGTCTGGCCTACCTCAAGCATGCCTTGCGGGCCCATCAGAGCCAGATAGACGCCTGCTGTGATCCCCCACAACGCGGTCTGCGTGCCGACGGACTCCTTCCCTTTTTCTCGCTTCGCAAAAGAAGTCCGCTCATACGCCACATCGCCGAAGCCGTATTCGCCTTCCACGGAAGTCGGCGCGATACCGAACAGACGTGACGGGTATTCCATCACGTAAGCTTCTTCGTCGCGCGAAGCGATAAACCCGGCATGTCCGCCCCCGTAATTCATGCGGATTCCAAGAGGCTGCAAATCTCCGCAGACAAGGTCCGCGCCATAGTGGGACGGCGGCTTCAATACACCCAGCGAGATGGGGTCCACGCCGACTACAAACACGGCCCCCGCTTCCTTCGCGAGCTTCCCGATCTCTTCCCCCTGAACCTCAATGTGACCGAGATACGAAGGATTCTCAATGTAGACGGCGGCAGTATTCGGGCTTAGCTTGTTCTTCAAATCGTCCAGATCCAGCAATCCTGTCGCAGGATCGCAGCCGATTAGAGTGCAGCGGATTTGCGGCGACAAGTAGTTGCGGATAATGAGCAGGCGGTCCGGATGGGTCGTCGCCGGCAGCAGCACCTCGCTGCGCCCGTTCATGCGTGCGGCCATCCGGAGTGCGGTAGAAGCCGCCTGTGCCCAATCGAACGTCGGCACGTTAACGACGTCCATGTCGATCAACTCGGCCAGAAGGCTCTGGTATTCGAACAGCGCCTGGAAACGGCCATGATCCTCGTACGGCTCTCCCGCATACGCGGTCACGAACTCCGAACGCTGGCTGATTTCGTCGCACACAGCGGGCACATAATGCTGCCAGCAGCCCGCTCCGAGAAAATTAAGCCGTTCCCGGCTGTGAAGATTGCGGTTCAGCAGCGTTTCAATGTGGCGCTGAAGCTCGTATTCGTTCAAGGCCGGACCAATCTGAAGCTTATCGCGGTAGCGCAAAGATTCCGGTACCATGCGGTACAGCTCTTCTATATTCGTGACTCCGATCACTTCGAGCATGTCCTTTTGTACGCCGGGTACCGTGTTCGGTATATATGGATGGGATGAAGACTTCCTGGTTGCCATCGGATTACCTCCCTGTGTGTGCTGAAATTGAAATTATGATCTTGATGAAAAGAAAAGCAAAACGGCTGTTCCTTTCCCGACTTGCGTAATCCGATTTGCGTAAGATAATTAACAAAATCGGTGCTTGCGGCTTCTTTCCCTGCCGGTCATCCGGCGTTCAATAACCCCATCGTCCTTACTGCTCCCGCATCTGTCTTTACGCAGGACCAAGTTCTCTCCGTGATGCTTAACCAGCTTACGCCAAGCCTCCGCCGTCCACGACGAGAACCGAACCTGTGATCCATGCGGACATCCCGCTTGCCAGGAACAGCACCGCATTGGCTATATCCTGAGGCGTACCCAGCCTGTTCAGCGGTCGTTCCGCTGAGGCTATGAGGAAGCTGGCCTCCTCCCGGCGCAACTGCTTGGCTTCGTCGCGCAGAAGCGGCGTGTCCGTGTCACCCGGACAGACACAGTTGACGCGGATACCGGCAGGGCCATGGTCAATAGCCATCCCGCGGGTCAGATTGACCACGCCGGCTTTGGCCGCGCAGTAAGCGGCCGCCTGATCGCCACCCTTGAGCCCCCAGCCCGAGCCCGTGTTGATGATGCTTCCACCGCCATTCTTCTCCATGACCGGGATGGCATACTTGGACAGAAGGAAAGTACCTTTTAAGGAAACGTCGATTACGAGGTCCCACTGTTCTTCCGTCAGTTCCACAACGGTTTTTCGCCGGATTACGCCGGCGTTGTTGAAAACAATATCGATCCGGCCTGTCTCCCGGACTGCCGCTTCGACTGCCGCTTGGCAATCTTCCGCCCGAGTAACATTGCATGGAATATAGCGGACCGAGTGTCCTTGTAACGTGAGGAGACGCTCAGTTTCGCGTCCTCCGGCTTCGTTCATGTCGAGCAGCATCACCTTTGCCCCGTGGGCCGCCAAGGTTTGAGCCGCCGCGAGACCGATTCCCGAAGCGGCTCCCGTGACGAGTGCCGTTTGTCCGGTTAAATCGAGCGGAGAAGTGTTCGTAGTCATCTGATATACCCCCTTGGTATGCTTGCTGCCTCTATCGTTTGTTACTTCTATCTCTTGTTACATCTATCGCTTGTTACTCTATCGTTTGTTACTTCTATCTCTTGTTACATCTATCGCTTGTTACCTCTATCGCTTGTCGCCACCTGCCGCTTTACTTCTCCGATTTCTCTGCCAGCATCTTAAAATTCGCTTCTTCCCTGCATTTGCCGGCCAGCAGAAGAAATACGCTCGAGGTCCAGGTGAACGCACGGTCACGCAGCCCTTCACCTGTTACGGCATCGAAATTCTCCGCCATACCGGACTTTGCCGCCATGCGGCAGAACCTGCGGGCCAGCTCCGAGGCAAACTCCTCGTCACCCGCTCCGCGGATCCCTTCCACGATCAGCATGGTGGAAGGAGCCCAAATGGGCCCGCGCCAGTAACCGTCAGCCGAGTAGTACGGGCTGGACGTACTCTCCGTCGCCAGCCCGTTGCCGGTCAGGAACCGGCCCGGCTGTTTCAAATCCGCGATCAACTTCTCGCGAATAGGAACGGGAAGCCGGTTTCCCAGCACGATTGGGACGAACGTCAGCAAGCTGTCACCGGCCGAACGCTCGTGGGAGCCGGAACGCATGGCCGTGAAACGGCCCTCCTTCTCGTCCCAGAAGTGCCCGATCAGCTTCTGGAGCAGCTCCCGTGCCCGCACCGACCAACGCTCGGACTCTTCGCTTAGGCCGAGTCTCAGCGCCGCGGTGGCCAGCACCTCCATTTGAATGACGAGGAATGCCGAAAGATCCGGACTCTCTACCGGAATATCCGTCAGGAACGCCGTGCTGTTGTCCCATCCGCTGTCATTGCCGTGATTGTACTGCGGGATTCCGTCCCCATCGTCATCACGATACCGGAACCACCATGTCGTCCATTTGCCGAGCGGTTCATAAATCTCCTGAAGCCGCGCATCCGTTACCGCCGATGAATTTTCCATCATCCATTTCAATGTCCAGCCGTGAATAGGGGGTTTGCAGCAGTTCCAGAGTGCATATTTATCGTTTAAAAAGTCCGGCAGCACACCGCTTTCGTCCTGCCGGTCAAAAAATATCGCAAATTGATCCCAAGCCAAGTCCGGGTTCGTCCCGGCCAGTGCCATCGCATTGAAACAGTGATCCCAGCTCCATATGTTCGTCATCCAATTCTTGGACATGTACATGGCGGCCCGTGATAAATACCCGTCCGCCCGCACGACGCAGGACCACGTAATATATGCGGCTAGCGTCCGCGCTTCCTCCCAGTCGTCCTGAGTCCGGATTGTGCGGGCCAGCCACTGTTCCCAGTCCTGGCTTACCATAGCTTCGGCTTCCTCATACGAATATCGGTCCCGCTGTCCGGGAACCGTCCGGTATTCCTCGAGAGACAGATCGAATGAACGGGTTTCTCCGCCGGGTATCATCTCAAAGGAAATATGCTTGGCACGAAGTCCCCCCCAGACTACATCGGGTTCGAAATGCCCGCCCAGCGGGGACAGCAGAATCCGGACTTCCCTAGAAAAACTGTTGAGCTCCCAGCCTCTTTCTTGGTAAGGGAGGGCATAATCGTAAGCGCTTAGCTCCGCCGTCAACTTCAATCCGATTCCTGCGCCCCTGACGCGGATACAGTCCGGCTCCGGTATGCACCATTCCATCCAGCCGGTTCGGGTCTCCAGCCGTATCTTGACAGGAGTTGCCTCTACCCGATAATCCGGCAGAGGTTCTCTGCTCTCCGGATCAATGGGAGTGATGCCGAATAGAACACCGGCCTGCTCGTCACCTCCGCGAATCATACGTAAGTAGAGCCCTTCGCTGCGCTTTTCGCTTCGCGGCAGTCTAGATAGGGCAAAATAGGAACCATAGCGGCTGAATGGAACTACAGACAGATTGAGCTTCATAATTGCTGCCCCCTTTGCACCTTGAATTCATTGTTCCTGCTCGTAAAGAGAGCGTTTACATAAAATTGTACAGGAAAGAATACAAACCCCAAACCGACGCTTGTTGGTATCTTCGTGTCATTTTGCCTCTGAAGGGCCCCGGCTTTTTGCCAAGAGTATCAAAAGTTCCATTTTGTACGGATACATTCGTATTATTGTTTTCTGCATAAAGAAAGCTGGCAAAGCTAAACAAGCTGGCGCCGGCATAATACCGTAGACAGCTTGCAGCATGGTCTTTCAATGTTGGCCAAGTCTTATCTGAAGAACTATGACAGCAGAACCTGATCATAACCTTCTCTACACGAGGTCACAAGCTTCTGCCGGCATCCAATCCTTATCCTTACCTTCCCACTTCACATTGCATCCGATAGGATTAGTAAGCGGTGTAGAGACTGGCTTGCCGTTTATAACGGCCCCCAGTGCCTCCTGCAGGTTGTTTTCCTTTATTTCCGATATCTCCTTAGGATTATCTACTCCCCGGCCCGTATAGACGAGCCTGCGCTGTTCATCGAACACGAAGAAATGGGGAGTCCGTAATGCTCCATAGGCAAGGGCGGTTTGCTGGTCCGCATCGTGAAGATAGGCCCATGGGAACTTCTTCTCTTCCATCCGCTCCACCATCTTATCAAACGAATCATCCGGATTCGTAGAAGCACTGTTACTATTAATCGCGACGAATGCGGCACCCTGCTCTGTAAATTGTTCTGCGGTTCTGCGAGTAATATCTTCCGAGCCCCGGACATACGGGCATACATTGCTTGCAAAAAAAATCACCAGCACTTTGGCATGACGGAAGCTGTCCAGGCTGTAAGTATCTCCATCCGTTCCAGGCAAGTTAAAATCCGGCGCGGTATCTCCAATCGATAAAGTAAAACCCATTGTGAATCCCTCCTGTCTATACGTTAAAGTACCTCAAATGAGCCCCTTTCGAATCTTCGGTCTTATATTTAGAACTGGCCTGTCTTGTATAAGGCATAAAAAAAGAACCCTGAAGGGTTCTTTTTGTCGGTGATTACGTGGATGATCTTCAATTTCTTGTTGGTTCGCAAACCTTCACAGTGAAACGGCTTCTGGAACACATAAGTGTCTTTGGCACATCTCCTCCAGTTTGGATTTTCACAAGCTCGAATGACCTTCTAAAAGCTGTTCAGCGGAATTTTCCAACGGAACCACACCTCTCTGTGCTCACCGACCTTACTAGTATGACCATTTCATAACGAAGTATTCATGATTCACGAAAACTTTATTAATTTATATAAAAATTGTACGCTTAGCTGCCTTCACCATGATTTTGACGACTGTGATTTCTTTTCTTCACCTTTTTGGAACCGGATAAAGGCGCGTTTACCGGTCCTTCATATTCTTCGCGCTGTTCTTGCACCATACTCTCACCAACAGGCTGCGTTTTGGGCTTGGACATGATGAATCACCTCAATCTATCTGGATTTATCTGACCTACTCTTCGTGATTTAAGGCGTCTTGATGGCGACGATCATTCGTTTGCTGCTGTACCTGCTGAGCTTGATGACTGTTTACGATCGTCTTATCGAAATCCTTTGCCACATTCTGGAGATTCTTATCCCTGCTCTTCTGTCTTGTCATGGCATTTCCTCCATTTCCCCTAGGGAACAATTAAACGTGAGTCAAATCCTGAAGCGTTTGGGCACATTCGTGAATATGCCGGATATAATCCCCAACGAGGTTTTGAATGATATCCGTCGTTTCATCGACGTGCACATCATCCCTCTCCACATCGACCAGTTCCACCCGTACCTCACGTGAATCGACATAGGTGCATTTAAAATCAAACGTATAGCTGGATCTCCCTGCATTGGTGATATGGATTCGAATCGCTTGAGGATCGGCCTCATCGGGCCAAACTCGCGCGTGATCCGATTCAGGGAGCGTCCGCGGAAGCTGCTCCATCCATGCTTTAGCCAATTCTTCTCGCTCAATGGCTGGTTTCTCCATATTGATCATATTCAACACCTCCATACCTTTAACATGTGTCATTGTAGGGTGCCCTTATTCCGTTTCCTTTTCATCAAAAGCTGGCATTAAAGCCCGCTGATTTTTCTCTGACACATAGGGTTAAAATGATGGGCGCCGTATGAGTTCCCGGTACTTGGTCCGCGTCGTATCTCTAAAATAACAAAAAAGACTGCAGGGATAATCCCTGCAGTCTTAATCTTTGGAGTACGGAGAGGGTGGGATTCGAACCCACGGTGCCCTCACAGACACGGCGGTTTTCAAGACCGCTGCCTTAAACCACTCGACCACCTCTCCATGAGCTACCGGCTTCCAAATACTTAGAAGACGATAACTGTAACAGAAAGATATTAACATACTTCCTTAGGGTTAATCAAGTGTTATTTTTTGCGAATCGCGCTTACGCCATTCATGTAAGGAACCAGCACATCCGGAATAAGGACGGAGCCGTCTTCCTGCTGATAATTCTCAAGTATTGCGGCAACCGTCCGGCCGATGGCAAGCCCCGATCCGTTCAGCGTATGAACGAATTCCGGCTTCGACTTCGCATCGCGGCGGAAACGGATATTCGCGCGGCGCGCCTGGAAGTCCTCGAAATTACTGCACGAGGAAATCTCGCGGTACGATTCCGAGCTTGGCAGCCATACTTCGAGGTCGTACGTCTTGGCGGACGTAAATCCTACGTCCCCCGTACAGAGCACCAGCACGCGATATGGCAGCTTTAGCAGCTGAAGTACGCGCTCTGCATGCTGAGTGAGCTTCTCAAGCTCCTCGTAGGAATCCTCGGGCTTCACGAGCTTCACCAGTTCGACCTTGTTGAACTGGTGCTGGCGGATCAGGCCGCGGGTATCCCGGCCGGCTGCACCTGCTTCAGAGCGGAAGCATGCGCTGAATGCGACGAAATTGCTCGGAACCTGCTCCGCGGCAAGAATGTCATCCCGGTGATAGTTGGTCACCGGCACCTCGGCCGTCGGAATAAGGAAGTATTCCGAATTCTCGATATGGAACACATCCTCTTCGAACTTCGGAAGTTGTCCGGTTCCTGTCAGACTGTCGCGGTTGACGATATACGGCGGCAGCATCTCCTCATAACCATGCTCCGTGCTGTGCAGATCCATCATGAAGTTCATCAATGCACGTTCCAAGCGTGCCCCCAAACCTTTATAGAAAACAAATCGGGAGCCGGTCACCTTGCCCGCGGCTTCAAAATCAAGAATGCCTAGATCCGTCGCAATATCCCAATGAGCCTTCGTCTCGAAATCGAATGTCTTCACATCCCCATTCCGGCGAATCTCCACATTGTCATCCTCAGACGCTCCGATCGGCACGCTTTCATGCGGCATATTCGGAATCGAAAGCAGCAATTGGTTAAGCTCGGTTTCTACTGTACGGACTTCCTCGTCCAGCTCTTTAATCCGATCGCCTACGCCTTTCATTTCAGCGATAAGGTCATCTGCATCTTCTTTTGCCTTTTTACGCATCGCCACTTCTTGGGATACGGTATTACGGCGGTTTTTAAGCTGCTCCACTTCTTGCAGCAGCTCTCTGCGCTGCACATCCAGATCAGCAATGCGGGCAACTTCATCAGTCTGTTTGCCACGGTTCGCCATGGCTGTCTCAACGGCTGCTATATCAGTTCTAATTAACTTCAAATCAAACAAGGAGACTCCTCCTCTTTATAGTGTTAAAAATCGAACAAAAGCACCCTTCTCTCATATGGAGCAAAAGAGGTGCTTCTGCTTATTGCTTTCATTCTAGCGGTTTTGTCGTATCATATCCAGGAAATAAGCGTGCATACGCGAGTCATCTGTCAGCTCCGGATGGAAGGACGCCGCCAATACCTGACCTTGACGGGCCGCTACAATCTGGCCGTTATAGGTGCTCAGCACGTCCACACGGTCTCCAACTTCATCGATCAGCGGAGCGCGGATGAACACAGCACGTATAGGCTCTTGAATCCCCTTTACATCCAGATCCGTCTCAAAGCTTTCACGCTGACGCCCAAAAGCGTTTCTCTGAACCGTCATGTTCATCAAGCCGAGATGAGCCTCTGCTTGTCCAGCGATGTGGTCAGCCACCAGGATCATGCCTGCGCAAGTTCCAAAAACAGCCTTCCCCTCGCGGGAAAAATTCTGAATGGCCTCAATAAAACCATAAGTTCTCATGAGCTTGCCAATCGTAGTGCTTTCACCGCCAGGGATAATGAGGCCGTCCAGCTCATCCAGCTGCTCGGTCCGTTTCACAACGACACCTTCGCCGCCAGCGGCTTCTATAAGGCGTATATGCTCTGCCACGGCCCCCTGAAGAGCCAATACCCCAACTTTCATGGTCGTTCCCCTCTTCCTGCCATCAGACGGCTGCTAATTACCAGCCGCGATCCTGCATACGCTCGGAAGCATGAAGTTTGGAAATCTCAATGCCTTTCATCGGAGCTCCGAGGTTCTTGGAAACTTCCGCGATCAATTTATAGTCTTTGTAATGCGTAGTCGCTTCAACAATGGCACGTGCAAATTTCTCGGGGCTGTCCGATTTGAAAATACCCGAGCCTACGAATACTCCGTCTGCTCCAAGTTCCATCATCAGGGCTGCATCGGAAGGAGTTGCTACACCGCCCGCGGCAAAGTTAACAACCGGCAGTTTGCCGTTCTCATGAATGTAGAGCACCAAATCGTAAGGAGCGCCCAGATTCTTAGCTTCCGCGTACAGCTCATCCTTGGACAAGCTTTGCAGCTTACGGATTTGGGATTGAATCACACGCATGTGACGGACGGCTTCTACAATGTTGCCCGTTCCTGGCTCGCCTTTGGTGCGGAGCATGGAAGCTCCTTCGTTAATTCGGCGAAGCGCTTCACCGATATCTTTCGCACCGCATACGAACGGCACGGTAAATTCATTCTTATTGATATGGAATACTTCATCGGCCGGAGTCAGAACTTCACTCTCGTCAATATAGTCAGCTCCCAGCGCTTCCAGTACACGAGCTTCTACGATATGGCCGATACGAGCTTTAGCCATAACAGGGATGGAGACCACTTTCATAACTTCTTCAAGGATTGTCGGATCTGCCATACGAGCTACTCCGCCTGCTGCACGGATGTCGGACGGTACTCTTTCAAGTGCCATAACAGCGCAAGCGCCTGCTGCTTCTGCGATCTTAGCTTGTTCCGCATTCATGACGTCCATAATGACGCCGCCTTTTTGCATTTCGGCCATACCTCTTTTAACGCGTGAAGTTCCCGTTTCCATCATAATCCTCCCGATTTCGTATCTTTTATCCGAATTATCGTTCATTAACTTCTAAGCTAACATTTTACATGATGGAGTACATTAAAACAATAACTTTTCCATACATAAAACGCATTAGAACAGGCCTTTTACCCCATTGAACAGATCAACGAACAAATTCTTGATCCCTCTGAAAAGCATCCGGAACCAGCTGGCCTTCTCCATTTCTTCTGCAGCGACCAGATCTACCGTTTCCGTATTCTTGCCGTAAGTGATCGTTGCTGTTCCTAGCTTCGTATCTTTCTTAACCGGAGCAACGAGCTTGTCCGCAGCAATAGCCTCTACTTTAGTTTCCACCTTAACATCCTGCGTTCCTTTTTTTACAGCAAAAGCGACATCGTTTTTCAGTACCGCCGGAGCTTCCAGCTCAACACCTTTTGTAATCGGAACGGTTTTCTGTGCATCAATGGCTGTGCCCGCTTTAGCGATGGTTTTGAATTCAAAATTAGTAAACCCGTAGTCGAGCACCTTCCTTGTCTGATTGAAACGTTCCGGATCTGTCGCTGCGCCCATTACAACCGAAATCAGGCGCATTCCATTACGCTCGGCAGTGCCTGTGAAACAATATTTAGCTTCATCTGTATGACCTGTCTTAAGACCATCCAACCCTTGGTAAGCGAATTTTTTGAAGTTAATATTGCTGCTGTTTCCTTCAAGCATCCAGTTATAGTTAATCATCGGAGCCTTATCCGTTTCTCTCAACTTTTTGGATGGAATTTTTGTATATTCAAGTACTTCTTTGTGGTCGTTTATCAAACTGCGTGCCAGTATAGCCGCATCCTTGGCGGACATCATCGTTTCGCCTGGAATACTTGCAGGAGCCATTTCTTTGATATCTGCTCTCGACAAGCCGGTAGCATTGATAAAATGAGCCTTGTCCGACATGCCGAGCTCTTTTGCTTTCTCATTCATCATTTTGGAGAACCCTTCTTCGGAGCCTCCTATTCTTTCGGCTAAGGCAACAGAAGCATCATTGGAGGAGTAGATGGACATCGCATAGAACATGTCTTTAACCGTTAACTGCTCCCCTTCGGCGATCAATTGTCCGGATCCGATAACATCGGCCGCGTATTTACTAGCCGTTACTTTATCTTCCCATTTCAGTTTCCCTTCCTGTACTGCTTCCATGACAAGATACTCGGTCATCATTTTAGCCATACTTGCCGGAGGAAATGCTTCATCTGCATTATTTTCATAGAGGATCTGACCTGTACTTGCTTCCATAAGGATAGCTGATTTCACTTGCAAATCAGGTTCACCTTCAGCCGCCAAGGCCGTTACAGCGAATATGTTAAGGATAGATATTTGCAGCATTGCAATTACGAGGGCCAACGACACTTTTCTTTTCCAAAAACCAAATGTTTTCAATTCCCACACTCCCATTTGTTAGTCCATGATCTGTATTATTGTAACATCATCAGCTTATAAAAAAAAGGAGACTCCAGTACGGGGTACTGGGCTCTCCTTTGGACTTCAAACATAGCTTACAGCGAGTAGTTAGGTGCTTCTTTGGTGATCTGTACATCATGAGGATGACTTTCGCGAAGACCAGCACCCGAGATACGTACAAAACTGGTATCGTTAATGAGAGACTCGATGTTAGGAGCACCGCAGTATCCCATGCCTGAACGAAGTCCTCCCACTAGTTGATAAATCGTATCTGCCAACGGCCCTTTATAGGCGACGCGGCCTTCAATACCCTCTGGTACAAGCTTCGTTTCATTCTCTTGGAAGTAACGGTCTTTACTGCCTTCCTTCATAGCTCCCAGCGAGCCCATTCCACGATATACTTTAAAGCGTCTGCCTTGGTAGATCTCCTGTTCGCCCGGGCTTTCTTCTGTACCTGCGAATAGACTGCCGAGCATAACGGCACTTGCGCCCGCAGCGATGGCTTTAACTACGTCACCGGAGTACTTAATCCCTCCATCAGCGATGATGGGTACATTGTACTCACGAGCAGCCGTTGCACAATCATAAATGGCTGTAACTTGTGGAACGCCGATACCTGCAATTACACGGGTTGTACAAATTGACCCTGGGCCAATACCAACCTTGACGACCGAAGCTCCGGCTTTGATCAGGTCACGTGTGCCGTCTGCCGTTGCCACATTACCCGCAATAATCGGAAGATCAGGATACTGGCTGCGAATTTTTGCAACCGTTTCTAGGATGTTAATGTGATGCCCGTGAGCGGAGTCTACGACTAGAATGTCGATCCCTGCCTCTACCAGAGCCGCTGTGCGTTCCATAACATCCTTGGATACCCCAACTGCTGCGCCGCACAAGAGGCGACCTATCGGGTCTTTACCGGCGTTAGGGAACTGAATAGCTTTCTCAATATCCTTAATGGTAATAAGGCCTTTAAGTTCAAAAGAATCATCCACCAAAGGAAGCTTCTCGATTTTGTGCTTCTGAAGAATTCCTTCTGCCTGTTCAAGGGTTGTCCCAACCGGAGCCGTAACGAGATTTTCTTTAGTCATAACATCCGAGATTTTAATGGAATAGTCATGGACAAAACGTAAGTCACGGTTCGTTAGAATTCCGACCAGCTTCTTATTATTGTCTACGATGGGTACACCGGAAATTCTGAATTTAGCCATCAGTGCTTCCGCATCGTATACATGGTGATCTGGAGTCAGATGAAACGGATTTGTAATAACGCCGGATTCCGAGCGCTTTACCCGGTCCACTTCACCGGCTTGCTGCTCAATTGACATGTTTTTATGAATAATCCCAATTCCGCCTTCACGAGCAATAGCAATGGCCAGAGCGGCTTCCGTTACCGTGTCCATCGCAGAACTCAGGAAAGGAATATTAAGCTTTACGTTTGGTGCCAATTTTGTTGCAACATTAATTTCTTTCCCAAATACTTGGGACTTACGAGGCACCAACAATACGTCATCAAATGTTAAACCTTCTTTTTCAAACTTAGCATCCCACACAGGGTTAGCCCTCCTATTCGGTCTTTAGGTCTATAGATATTATTGCAATCATACATAAGCGCATTTTTCATGTCAAGAAGAAGACTCCCCACAACTTTGGATTCCCTATCTTTCCCTAAAAATCTCACTTATAGCAAAAAGCCTTCTCGAACTTTCGTTCGAAAAGGCTTTTCTATCTCGCTTGGCAACGTCCTACTCTCCCAGGACCCTGCGGTCCAAGTACCATCGGCGCTGGAAGGCTTAACGGTCGTGTTCGGGATGGGTACGCGTGGTTCCCTTCCGCCATCGTCACCAAACAGGATGTTCCGAAGTGTTAGAGACTTCGAAAAACGCAGCATCTCCTTGCGGACATACCACTCAT
>NZ_RHLK01000025.1:0-330 GCF_009757775.1 Paenibacillus lutrae | reverse complement strand
GAAGGCTTAACGGTCGTGTTCGGGATGGGTACGCGTGGTTCCCTTCCGCCATCGTCACCAAACAGGATGTTCCGAAGTGTTAGAGACTTCGAAAAACGCAGCATCTCCTTGCGGACATACCACTCATATCAGGGTTGTACCCTGAAAACTAGCAGCGAAAGATGTAAAAGATCCATCCAAAGATCTTGTGGTGCACCGCCTACGCGATGCTTCCGATGACGGCCTCTACTCTCGTAAAGACCTATAGGTCAAGCCCTCGACCGATTAGTATTGGTCAGCTCCACACATTGCTGTGCTTCCACCTCCAACCTATCTACCTCGTCGTCTTCA
>NZ_RHLK01000024.1:40044-44425 GCF_009757775.1 Paenibacillus lutrae | reverse complement strand
CCACCTGGCTTTGGAGAACCGGTGGCTCAAAACAGAAACTTACTGCATTTTTGAGTTTTTTATTTCTCCAAACAAGACAAACTCCTGAGTTCCATTCGGAACAAAGGAGTTTGTCTGCAATCTGAAGCAGGCACCCATACAGGTGCCTGCTTGTTCAATCATGTTCAGTATTGTTCAGTATTGTTCAGGTCGACAGGATGATTTATCTGCCTCGGCTTCTGAGTGCTCTACTCCGCTGTAATTCGCTTAATAATAGTGGCTGCTTCAGCCCTTGTCGACATACCGTTCGGAACGAATTTGCCATTCTCCCGGCCATCGATAAGGTTAAGTTCGGCTGCTATTTTTACATAAGGAAGCGCCCAATCGGCTACCTCTGATTCATCGGTGAAAGAAGCTGCCGCCGAAGCACTTCCCGCCGCTGCTTTATTATAGGCACGCATCATCATGGCGACCATTTCCTGACGGGTGATGTTCGCCTTTGGCTCAAAGGTCGTACTGGTCTTGCCTTCGACAATTCCGGCCTGAAATGCGATGGCAATAGAATCCGCGTACCATTCATCCGCACGAACATCCGTGAATGTATGCATGCCGGATGCGGATAGCTTCATTGCCCGGACGAGCAGGGCTGTGAACTCGGCACGGGTAATGGAGCGCTGCGGCTCGAAGGTGCTCTCGCTGGTGCCGTTAATCATATGATTGGCTGTCAGCTCTTCAACGGTTTTGAAAGCCCAGTGCGTTCCAGGAAGATCAGCGAAGGTCTGTTTCCATTCCAGAGCGGCGAAAGTACTGAAATGATGAAGCTCTGCCGTGATTTTACCTGGGCTGTGCTTGCCTCCGATATATTCCAGTGTACCGTTATCTGCAATATAATAGACGCCTGTGAGGGCCGGATCGGTCATTGTTCCGGTTGTGAAGTGGACCGTCACCGGTTTCTCAAATGTGGTGAGGTCGGTTTTTACGCCGTCTTTAGTGAGAATCGACAGGCTGAGACTGGCGACGGCACCGGCAGGACGGATCCGGGTGCTTGCCGTTTGAGAGCCGGCGAGAAGTGTCTGGGCATCCGAGGCGCTTAAGGTGTTCATCCCGATTGTGAACGTGCTGTCCTTCCGCTGATCGGCTGAGACCTTATCCGACAAACGTTTGAGCAGTTCAGCCGGGATTTCAAGGGTAAGATCTTCCCTCTGAACAGCCAGTTTGCTCTCACCGAGAAGTTCTGCAGCGCTGGCAGGGATGGAGATCTGTTTAGCCGCTGCCGGTACAGGTAAAGTTACTTTACCGTCTACCGGGGGCTTCTGCAGATCGGATTCCTTAAATTCGTGCTGTCCGTTTCCGGTTTCAGGAGCAGGTGGAGTTACAGGGCCGGGACCGCCGCCAGATCCGCCATTCGATCCGCCGACCGAACCACTGCCGGATCCGCCGTCTGAACCACCTGTCTCCGGAGCGGATACGGTCAATGTATAAGTGCCCGTCTGATTCCCATAGTGAACTTTAAGGTCTGTCTGCCCCCGCTTGTGTGCTTTCACGAGTCCGCTGGGGTCAATCGTTGCGACAGCCGGGTCGCTGCTGCTGAATGTAATCCCCGCCGTCCAGACCGCACTGCTGCCGTCCGTATAAGTCGCTTTAACGCCGGCCTGCTTGTTATCACCCGCATTCATGTCCGCAAGCCCCGTTAGTTCGAGCTTCTGAATTTCAAACGGCTCGCCGGTCGCTTTTTCCAGCTGCATATTGGAGTAGTAGGCGTTTAGAATCTGATCATACTTCCAGCCTTTTCCTCCCAGCATGGAGGCGCCATATTGGCTCATACCAACCGCATGTCCGTTGCCGCCGCCGTAAAAGGTGACATTCGTGAGCTCGCCGTTTGGATCTTTTGCCAGATCAAAAGTAAAGAAGGCGGAGAAAAGAATGCTTGGATTTTTGACTGTCGACTTTGCATCATAGTTCAGCGAACCGCCTTTTGCGCGTTCGGCATAGATGTCGCCTGTCCTTCCATCGACCGGCTTGATGGTGAAGCGGATATTGAATTCTTTTAAAATTTTATAAGTCCCTGTGGAACCTTCAATTACCAGTTCCGTGATGTTACCGCCTGCCCCGCGCTTGGCCGCATACATATTCGTAAGGGTGCCGATTCCGTCAGCCGGAATAGGTTTGCTTACAAAACGGTCGCCTTCTTTGGTCAAGATGGCAGTCGGATCCGCATTAAAACGCAGAGGAAGGTTAATATTGATCGTTTTTTCCAGGTGCTGCTTCGTCATATCGATTTTCCAGCGGAAATAAAGCGACTCGGAATCGTAACCGGTATAGGACAAATCCTTGTACAAGGCGCGGATCGCTTCTTCATCGGAAGTGTCGATGTCGAGCATTTTAGACGGGTCCGTTTTATCGTAGGTGTAGCTCTTCGCAACCAGATAAGGGATGGGAGTCCCCGGGAACGAACCGCCCAGACTGTCGGACCATACTTCATGCTTGGAAGCGCCGAAGCCGCCGGAAGTCGAATAGAAACGCGCATCCACCAGTTCATTGCCGCTCTTCATAATTAATCCCGCTGTTTCATTGACGGCTTGGGTCGTCAGCTCATTCTCTGCACTGTTGTTAAATACCTGACTCAGCGTACTGTCATCGATATGCATTCCGCGGTCGGAGAACCGGCTGCTGAAATAGTCGGTGAGAGCATAGGTCCGGGCTGCAATGGCCTGGGCCTTGAGAGCTTCTTTACCGAAACTGGCAGGCATTTCGCTTGGAACAACCTGATACAAATACTGTTCCAGTGTAATATCGTTCACCAGTCTCAGTTTATCTTGTACAGGACTGCGTGTTAGTTCAAGTGATCCTCTATAGAGCGGATTTCCTTGTCCCCGCTTAAAAGTCATAATCTGCATCAGGGAGGACTCCGGAGTGATTTGCTCGGCATAAAGGCGGTTAGGAGTCCGGTACAGTTCCGTTCCGTCCTGTTTGACAACCGTCTGATTCTCATAGACAGAGAACGTTACGGTTTTATCTGAGGAAATTTCATGAGTCCAGCTGCTTTTCTTGTCACTCAACCGGAAGCCGTCAGCAGATTTGATATCCAATTGGCTGTGTTCAAAGGTTGAATTGTCTGCGATATTTGAAATATCCCGGCGTATTCCTACACGCATCCGGTCAGAGGGAGTAGCTTCCTGGATCACAATTTTTTGGATCTTACCCGAGCTGTCCGGATAGACAGTTACATTAGCTGCACCAACCCTAACATCACTCAGATTTCTGGTATAAATCTGCCCGTTCAATGTTTGTTCCACGGTGTATGAATCTGCAAGCTGCAGCGTTCCTGCAAGCTCCAGTTCCAGTGTTTTGTCCGTTGTGCTTTTAGCCATGATTTTTTCTGTAAGCGGTTGCGTAAATAAAGGCGATGAACCGGATAAGACATGGACCGGCTGGGCTGTATTCCCCATAACGGAGACACTGGAGGTCTCGGCTCTTGCCAAACCTGCTGCACCGGGAATCCCGGCAGTAAAGGTACTGCAAATCAAAGCAGAAGATAACAAAACCATCATTTTACGCTGTGTACCCGGGGTCTTCGACACGCTCATATCTTCACTCCTTGTAGAAATCTAGTGGTTTTCATTCTTGGCAGGGGCAGGCGAAAATTCAGTGTGTGAACGGATGAGATGAAATGAGGTCCAGATTATGTAGCTTGATTGGAGAGTAAACCCTGCACCTCCTTTAATTTAGATAGCGCTTACAATTGATGCACATGTCCATTCTATCTAGTTTGAAATAATATTTCAATAGATTTTCTAGAATTGAAATAATATTTCAATAATATTTTTACAGCCGTAGCTCTGCTTTGATCACTAGAAAACTTTTACAGATTCAAAGTTTGTTCATAGAAATGTAGAATGAAATTGCTTTTTTTGCCGTATTTCCGGTTATAATTGATGAAGGTTTTCTTTCGAAGGTGTAATTTAAGCATCCGTTTATAAATGGGGAGGAAGTTTGCTTTGGTCGGTCAATCTCTGGACGCCTTAACTTTAAACATGTTTATGATCAGTCTGGTTTTCATTCTATTAATCGGCTCTATGGCCAGCGTAAGCATCATGCAGTTCTTCCAGAAGAAGAAAGTGAAAGGCTTTGTGTACTTAGCGATTGCCATTATCGCGCTTGCCGTGTTCATTATGATGGCATCCGGCTGGGAAGCCAGTTGAGCCCTTTCGAACTCGGGCTATTTTCCGTTAATTATGTTTGCGTGTGTAATCAAAAAAGCCTGTCAGGTCCGTTTTGAAGTGCACCCCTTAGAATAGACATTGGAAAAACCCTTGGTTATTCCGATGAATTCTAAGGGGTGCATTTTTTCATGGCGCATAAGGGACAAACCTTTAAACACTATCCAGAATCATTGAAGGTA
>NZ_RHLK01000024.1:0-40021 GCF_009757775.1 Paenibacillus lutrae | reverse complement strand
TACCTTCAATGATTCTGGATAGTGTTTAAAGGTTTGTCCCTTATGCGCCATGAAAAAATGCACCCCTTAGAATTCATCGGAATAACCAAGGGTTTTTCCAATGTCTATTCTAAGGGGTGCACTTCATATTGAAGGAAGCGGGTTTATTTGTGTATCCGGACTACAAGGCCGGGTCATGCGCCTGACGGATTCGTTTTATTTGATGGAGATGAGCCCACTCATGAAAAGCGCTGAAAAGCACCCACTGGCAGACGTTAAGCTCTACACCGAGCGGATGCCTGGCGGTGATGCCGTTGGTTGCCCGGCCGGCCAGCTCCGGCAGGCATGCTTTCAGCCGGCTTCGAACCTCCGCTAACCTGCACAATCCCTCGTCTAGTCCCCAAGTTCCGGCAGGAACCGCTTGCGGCGGTGACTGCTTCTTGGTACCGAGCAGCCCGTTCCGCCGGAAAATCTCCGTAATATCGACGATTTTGTCCTCTTCACTCTCAGACGGCTTTGATGGAGCATCCCGCAGCATTTGGCCGACCGTGTGAATCACCTGCTCTTCCACGATACACAAATGCTCCACTATTTCACTTATATTCCATCCGCCTTCATATTCGGTATACTCGCGTTCATTCTTGCCGAATGCCGACAAGGCTTCCAGCAGTTCCTTCCGTTTCTTATCCAGAAAAGGCTCCAATTCTGCAAATAACATTGCGGGCACCTCCCTATTCATCCTCCTGCTCTCTCATTTCTATTCGTCAAAAAAGCCCGCAGACCCTTTCCTGACAGAAAGATTGCCTGAGGCTTCCTCCGTGCCCGCTTACATCAGAACAACCCGCGCCGGTCCGCGGATTTGGCGGCGATGAGGCAAATCTTCACCCCTCTTCCATGACTTCCGTCCGGTAACAGGCCGCCCGGCCGAAGAGGGCCGGTACGGGCAAAATAGGACCCCGCATGTACCGGCTGCGGGGTCCTATCGGCTTTTGGCACAGAAGACAAACAAGTTATAACGATCTTATCCCTTCCTTCATGTCTTTACGTCTGTCTTCTATATACTTCTTAATGATGCCCGGCTCGGATTCAAATACGGATATAGGCCATTTGCGGCTGCGGTCCTCATAAATATCGGGAATAAGCCGGCTGTGAAGACGATGAACGATCGGCATAATGGCGTCTGTAGTGAAAGAAGTTTCCAATAGATTAGACAGTACGGTTTTGTACTGTTTACGAATGGCCGGGTACGAGAGCAGCTTCCGTGTTAGCGTGTTGTAACCGGTAATCCGGACAAGATCGCTGTCCACCCGCTTGCCGTAGCAATTCCTCCCCCAGGTTCCTTCATAATCCCAAGGGATCATCCGGTAACGCCGGGTAGCCTTGTGCTCGTATATCGCATAATTATGTTCAAAACCGTCGTAATTCCCGGTCATAACGGCCCCGGCCAGCCAGCGCAAGTAATTATTGACATCCATCTGTTTCGTTAACAGCCGCTGCAGCCGCTCCCCCTTGAATGTATTTAAAGAGCGGATGAACAGTTCCAGACGCGTACGGTCTTCTGCCGAGCCTTTAATAAGATTATATCCTTCGAATAACGAGCGCTTCGGCTTTCCCGTTTCGGGATCGGTAGGCGAGAAGCCTGCACGATCATTACTGGCATACATCAACGATCGCGCGATTATTCCCCTTCTCCGGAAAAAAGAGCGTTTGACCGCTTCTATAAGTAAATAGATCCCTTCATTTCTTCCATTGATCCAAATAACGATATGACGGGTATGCGGGCTGGGTACTCCGATCATCTGGAAGTAACGAAACGACAGTGCGTTGCGGATCAAGGAAGGATCGTCATATTCCGCGTTCAAATGATAGGTCTTTCCTTGTAACCGGATCTCATACGATTTCTTAGCGTACTCGCGGGTATGTCCTCCCCGGTATCTGATCTGAATAGGTATCGCGCTGCGTCCGTCTGAAAGTGAGGCTTTGACAAACTCGCGGCTCCATATATTCCGGCTCAGCTGCTGTTTCTCTTCCGTCCCGATCGTAATATGGAACTTAGGAAGCGACATAGGTTTTTTCCACCTTTCGCTAAAAGCAAACAGCCTATCCCTAGGGATAGGCTGTTCTTGTAAGTTACCATATTCGATACGAATGCAGGACGGCACGGCGGTTGTCATCCTTTAGAACGGGTTCCGGCTGGCACCGGTCATCTATCATTCACTTCGCTGTCAGATCCAGCGAATAGGCCGGATGCATTTGCCGTAGGAACGGTTCCCTTTGGTTCCGTGCGTACGGTTGCCGCCAGTGCGGTCTCCTCTCGTTCCGTGCGTGCGGTTACCGCCGGTGCGGTCTCCTCTCGTTCCGTGCGTGCGGTTGCCGCCGGTGCGGTCTCCTCTCGTTCCGTGCGTGCGGTCGCCGCCGGTGCGGTCTCCTCTCGTTCCGTGCGTGCGGTCGCCGCCGGTGCGGTCTCCTCTCGTTCCGTGCGTGCGGTCGCCGCCGGTGCGGTCTCCTCTCGTTCCGNTCACATGCATGACACTGACCAGGATCGTTTCATCACTCGTTCCGTGCGTGCGGTCGCCGCAGGTACGGTCTCCTCTTGTTCCGTGCGTGCGGTTGCCGCCAGTGCGGTCTCCTCTCGTTCCGTGCGTGCGGTTACCGCCGGTGCGGTCTCCTCTCTTTCCGTGCGTGCGGTCGCCGCCGGTGCGGTCTCCTCTCGTTCCGTGCGTACGGTTACCGCCGGTGCGGTCTCCTCTCGTTCCGTGCGTGCGGTTACCGCCGGTGCGGTCTCCTCTCGTTCCGTGCGTACGGTCGCCGCCGGTGCGGTCTCCTCTTGTTCCGTGCGTGCGGTTACCGCCGGTGCGGTCTCCTCTCGTTCCGTGCGACCCGTGTTTTCTTTTACTTGTAACGGCCTGCGCTTTCTTCTCTTCCTCTTTCCACCATTCTTCGAACAAATCCGGGAATTGCTCCATATGATTTGCCTCCCTCTATTAAGATAGTACATCCTATTCTTTTATTTTCAGAGCGGTATAGTCATAGGTTTACTCTTTCATCAAATGAGAGATTATCCGTTACCTTTTGCTCAGGGAGTATAAGCGGATTCAATAATAAATAGATAGACAACCAGTACCAATTGATATACGGCACATATAAATAGATTACAGATAGAGCGAAATGACAAATGAAAGGAGGCGGATCATCTCGCGCTGCCGGCACCAAGTCTCTATATGAGAAATACGTAAACGAGTCAACCACAAACTTATTATTGAGAGGGGAAAGCGTATATGTCTGCTAACGAATTGGGATATGCTACGAAGTTGATTGGCGAAGAAGTCAAAGTAAACCGGGGCGGTCCGGATTCCATTACAGGTAAATTGATTCACGTGCACTCTGACTACCTTACTGTACAAACCAATGAAGGAGTCGTATATATCAACGCTTCTCATGTCAAAAGCGTGACCGAAGGTGGAAGCAGCAACGTTTATGCCGAGAATCCGAAATCCATATCCGCTTATGATTTCTATGATCTTCTTAAGAAGTTTCATCAGAAATTTGTACAAATCAACCGGGGCGGCCCTGAGAAAATCGAAGGTGTCATTGTTGAGGTCAGAAAAGACTATGTTGTGCTGGTCGTTAAGAACGAAGTCGTCCGAATCTCGGTTTTCCACATTAAAAGCATCAGCCTCGCAGGCAATAAAAGCGGCGGCAACAAAAAAGATGGAAGCAAAGGCAACAACAATAACCAAAGCAAAGGGAACCAATCCAAAGGCAACCAGACCCGCGGAAATCAAACTCGTGGAAATCAAACTCGCGGAAATCAAACCAGAGGAAACCAGACTCGGGGAAATCAAACTCGCGGAAATCAGACCAGAGGAAACCAGACTCGGGGAAATCAAACCCGCGGAAACCAAACCCGCGGGAATCAATCACATGGTGCACACAGCAACAGTATTTTCCGGATGTTCTTCTAAGGGATGAACGTTGATTGATGCCAATCAACCTCCTCGACCTGCATTCCAATCCCCACCGCACAATCCCATCCGAATTACAATGGCGGCCGCACAATAACGGCCGCCCTCCCTGCTAAAACCGTTCGGCTTCCCGAGGTTAGGCAGAGAACTATGAAGAAAGTAACGTTGGAAAGAGACCGAGCCTTCAATCTGAACATTTGAACTGAAAGGAGGACTTAGGGTGAAGCTGCTGCACTCTTTTATAAGCAAATACGTAGATATTGGGTTGTCCGGCAAAAAACTGCCCATCCGGGGCTGTTTAATCGATGTAGGGAATGATATTCTCGTCGTTCATAATGGCGCACAATTCATTTACATCCCGACGATCCATTTGCAGCATATGACGTTAAGCGAAGATCCGGCTAACAACCTTACCGTGAAACCGGAAATGCCGTTCGATCATTCGGATATCGCTTACCGCAAAATTCTAATGAATGCTAAAGGTATTTTTGCAGAAATCTACATTTCGGGAACGCAATCCGTCCATGGTTAT
The DNA here is from genome assembly GCF_009757775.1 of Paenibacillus lutrae. Classification (GTDB taxonomy): domain Bacteria; phylum Bacillota; class Bacilli; order Paenibacillales; family NBRC-103111; genus Paenibacillus_F; species Paenibacillus_F lutrae. The sequence continues at coordinate 35,545 of NZ_RHLK01000024.1, read as the reverse complement.
GTCACCAGCATCATGAATGATTTCTTCGTTTTCTTCTCCCCGGTATACCGCACGGTTTACGTATCTCTTGAACATGTCAAAACCATTACCCCTTATGAAACCAATACAACACCTTATTATTTAAGCCAGGACCGCTTCCCGCTCCAGCCGACAGGAACAACGTTATCCAGGACGTTCGAGCAACAGCTCAAAAAGCTCATCGGTGAATTGGTCGTGTTCGACCTCGGTGAAGATTCCAATAAGATCGGACGTTTAAATGCGGTTGAGAACAACATGCTCGAACTCATCACAGCCAATGGCAAACATTTATTTATGCACACCAGCCATGTAAAAACCATTCATATCCCGTAACAGCTAACTGAAGAGGGGACAAGAAGTTTACGTGCAGACTACGTATCGGATGGATACCGGGTCTGTGCGCTTTTTCTCTAACTCCTGCGGAGGCTCCTCAGCCGCTTCCGGACGCTGCGCAGCATAGGAAACACGGTTGTCCACAGCTTGTACAGCGGCTTGTTGAACACATACGTGAATTCCCCTGCAAACTCAACGAATTGACCCCCGAATCCCTTCTTGAATGCGTAAAGCCCCCAAAGGGGATTGTCCGGAGATACATCCCCCGAAATACCTCCGAAATCGTATGTCGTACAGCCTCTGCGTTTGGCTTCACGGATCATTTCCCATTGCAGCAAATAGTTCGGCATATAGTCGCGGAATACGTTGTCGCTCGCGCCGTATACATACCAGGCTGTTGTGCCGGCAAACGTCTCAATGGCTCCAGACACGATGAGCCCCTCCGGATGAGAAACTTTCATTTCTTCCATCTCGGCAATCGATTGCGAATATTTGGCTATTCTGCTCTTGTAAACTTCCAATTTACTGGATATTTCTACAAATTTATCTTCTTCCACAAGATTCTCCGCATCTTTCGCGAGCCGTTTCTCCAGGTTTCCAGCTTCCTGCCTGACCTGCTCAAGCCCCTTCTTCAGATGTTCAATTGCCCGTGACGGGTTGATCTTGGCTACATAAAGTTCAGCTAATCCGGCTGGATGCAGTTCCCTGTACAAGCGCTTGAAATAGTCGGCATCCCGGGTAACGAAACCGTCTCTTTTCCCCGTCACCGCCATAATCCGGGCAAAGGTGCCGATATCAGCCTCTGTGCCTTTAACGATCTCTACCCCTTTGCGGGCAGCCAGCCGGATATTGTATAAGGTTTTGCGGTGAAAACCGTCCATAAGAACCGATTCTTCATGCTCCAGCGGCAGTTGAAAAGTAAACCGGGGCTGAACGCCGTTAAAATCAAGTTCTTCCCCGTTATGAAGATAGCCCAGCTTCTTCATCCGTTCTACAGCTTGACCCGGCTTTCCTCCAAGCTCAATGTCTGCTTGTTGATTGTCACGCACAGCTACGGCAAGCTCGGGATCCAAGATCAGGAATACGATCCGCTGCTTGCGGGCCCAGTCACGAATTCCCCGGGTCATTGTCTCCACAACCCCAGCATCGTTGTAATCGAGGAGATAACCGCGGGGTGCGTAGCCGATGCTATAGCGGGTCTTCGGGATCGACCGCAGCAGCACCAGCGACGCCCCCACAATTCTATCGCCGTTCATGACGCCCACTCTTCGCATCTGCCAGCCCGAAGCACGTTTCAGCTCCGCCCAGGCGGTGGTCTGCATAAAATGCGCCGAATACGAATTCAATACAAAATTGTCGAATGCGCCTGCATCTATTTGATCGGTAAACTTCATGTTAATGCTTCCTCCTTTTTCCGGACGGTTCGGATTCAAACTTGGCGGCCTTCAGCCATTCCAGGGCCACTTCGGCATCGTCAAAGGGGACGGACCGGTTCTCCGCAAAGATTTGCCGCTGTTCATGGCCTTTACCTGTTATAAGCACACAATCTCCTTCCCGTGCATAAGAAAGCGCCCGGTAAATCGCTTCTCGCCGCTCCACGATGCCTTCCCACCGCGGTTCATCCTGAGGAGGAATTCCCTTCGTCATATCAGCCAGAATCGCCTCGGGATTCTCTGAGCGGGGGTTATCGGATGTGAGTATGGCCCAGTCCGACAGACCCGCCGCTATGGACGCCATTAACGGCCGTTTCGCTTTGTCACGGTCTCCCTCACAGCCCGCTACTGTGATAACCCCGCCTCGGCTGATTCGGCGAGCAGTCTCGATCGCTTTCTCAAGACCGTCCGGATTGTGGGCATAGTCAACAATCACATGAAACGGCTGCCCGTCATCGATCCGCTGGAACCGGCCTGCGAGGCCTTCAAAGGAAGCCAGGCTCCTGCGGATATCTTCGAGCGGAATATCCTCTGCCAGACAGGCCGCTATGGCCGCCAGCGCGTTGTACACGTTGAATTCGCCGGAAATACGAAGGCGTATGTCAGCCTCCCCGACAGGCGTCTTTACGCGGAAATATGTCCCGTCCGGCCGTATTTCAATGTCACGGGCCCGGACATCCGCCTGTTCGCGTATTCCGTACGTAAACGTTTGTACCGCAGTCCGGGCCGCTAAATACGCCGAGGCAGGATCGTCCGCATTAAGGATCGCGGTCTTCTCTTCCTCACCGGCATAGGAATTGCCGAGTCCCGTGAACAAGAGGGCTTTATCCTCCAGATAACGGCCCATGTCCCGGTGATAATCCAGATGATCATGCGTAAGATTCGTAAAGACCGCCGTTTTGAAATCGCAGCCTCTTGTTCTTCCCATGGCAAGAGCATGCGAGGACACTTCCAGGACGGCGTATTCCGCTCCCCGGTCTTTCATCTTGCGAAGAAATGCCTGCAGCTCAATAGCATCCGGTGTCGTATGTGTCGTCTTCTCCACATACGCATCTATCTTCATGGTTAAGGTACCGATCAGCCCGGTACTATGACCATAGTCGCTCAAAATGCGTTCAATCAGATGAGACGTAGTCGTTTTGCCGTTCGTACCCGTGACCCCGATCAATTTCATTCCATAAGAAGGATGCTCGTAAAATTGATCCGCCAAGATTGCCATGGCTTTACGGGTGTCCGGAACGATGATATAAGGAATCCCGGGAGGTCTATTCTCTACGATCCTTTCAGCAAGAATAGCCGAGCACCCTTTCTGTGCCGCATCCTGAATAAATATATGCCCGTCCGACTTCGTTCCGGGCAAACATACGAACATGTCCCCTGGACGAATTGTATCCGAATTGGCGCTTAGTCCGGTTATGTCGGTATCTGTATAGCTCTCTATCTGCTTATTTCGCAGAGGTTTCAGCAATTCCATTATGTTCATAGCGCCGTCAGTCCTTTACTTAATAGTTTCGTTTACATTCTTCCGAGCTTAAAGGACACTTGTTTCGCAGACATTTCAGAATGTTTCTAACTTGTAAAGCTTGCTGCCGGAATATTATTCCACGCTGTACAAGCGCAAAAAAGACGCTGCCAGCCGGATTACCGGCTTGCGCGCCTTTTCTATATCCCTAACGAAATCATTCCCCTACTAAACATCGCAGGCAATCATCGTCCTAGCCGTTCAAATATTGGACGAGCATGCCAATGGCCATCAGAACAAATAGAGTTCCTACACAATAAGCGAACCAGCGGAGAGGTGTTGGCATGCTTTTTAAATCGACTTTTTTATCGGGGACACCCAGTATTGTGCGGTTATGCTCCGTTGCATCGTTAAAAGATTGAATTTCTGACCGGAGAATTAAATGTTCCTCTTCTTCTTTCGTCTGCTGAGTACCATGCTTTTGCATCGCTGATCCTCCTTATCCCTCACTCCTTTCAAGTATAACAAACTTCTTCCATTCGATATACATTATCTTCCATTCCATTTAATGAACATCATCATAGATATCAATCTGGCAATACTTCAATGCTCCAATGCTGCTGCAATACCGTCAATGCCCGGTAAGTTATTTCACCGCAGGCTCGAACAGCTCCGTGCTCAAATATCTCTCCCCGGTATCCGGGGCGATGCACAGCACTTTCTTCCCCCTGCCGAGCTTCCTCGCAACCTGAATGCCCGCCCAGACGGCCGCCCCTGAAGAAGGTCCGAGAAGCAGACCCTCTTTGCGGACCAGCTCTCTTGCCGTATGATGGGCGTCCTCATCCTCAATCTGCAGCACCTCATCATAAAGAGAGGTATTCAGAATGGACGGGATGAAGCTCGGACTTGTCCCGGGAATCCGGTGCGGGCCGGCCTCTCCTCCGGACAGCAGCGGCGAGCAGCTGGATTCCACCACAATAATCTGCAAGTCCGGCAGCTTCTCTCGCAGCGCCTCCCCCGTGCCCGTAATCGTACCGCCGGTACCGGATGTAGAAACGAATGCATCCAATCTGCCATCCATCTGCTCCCAAATTTCCAGTGCCGTTGTAAACCGGTGGATATCCGCATTCCCCCTGTTATCGAACTGGACAGGGACGAAGCTGCCGGGAATACGGCTCTCCAGTTCCTTTGCCCGGCGGAGTCCTCCCTCAATCTTCTCATCGGCCGGATATAGGACGACCTCCGCCCCGTAAGCCTTCAGCAGCTTCACACGCTCCACTGACATATTATCCGACATGATCACGACCAGCCGGTAGCCTCTTGCCGCCGCCACGATCGCCAGCCCGATCCCGGTATTCCCGCTGGTCACTTCAATAATGGTGCCGCCGGGATGCAGCCTTCCTTCCCGCTCGGCCTGCTCGATCATATAGCGTGCCGCCCGGTCCTTCACACTTCCGCCGGGGTTGAAATATTCCAGCTTCACATACAGGTCTGCATCGTCCTCCCCAAGGAGGCGCCTGATCTTCACGGCGGGAGTGTCCCCGATCAGTTCCAGAACACTGCCAGCCAGCCTGGAACTCAAACCTAGCACGGAAGGAGTTCCGGCAGGCAGAATCTGCTTCCTCATCTGCTCTCCTCCTTTTCCTCCAAATGGGTCTATTCTCAGGATTCGACGGTAATTTCCTTCGCTTGCCCGCTGCCGGCCGTATGTAGAATACGCCCCGTGATTTTCTGCGGATTGGCCAACAAATTCAGGATGGGGCACACCTTCTCCACCGCCTCATAGAGCTCCGTAATCTCTTCCTCCGATGCAGGAGATTCGATGTGCAGCGTATAGCGCAGATTGTGCGGCCAGAATGGAATCTCCTCATAGCCGGGTTTGCCCGCGTATTTGTGCTGGTCACCCTCGACTTCTACCTCGAGCGAATCCAGCTGAACCCCCCGGATCGCCGCTTGTATGAGGGTGATGTGAGTCAGGCAGCTGCCCAGAACACCGAGCTGCAGCTCCGGAGAACTCGGCCCGAGATCATACCCGGCGTAATCCGGAGGGCTGTCGCTGATGATCTGGAAATTCCGGATGCGGATTTCACGGATTCCGCTCCGGTCCTTAGCGCTCACGCGTGCCTTCAGCACCTCCGATGGAACATGGGAATTCCGGTGGCGCTCTTCTTCGCGCTTATCAATCGCTTGTTTTTTGGCGGCCAAGTAATCGTTTAATCCGCTCATACTATTCTCCTTCCGCTCTATCATCCGCAGATTCTTCGGACGGGCTGCCTGCATCTGGCTGCCCGGCAAAGGTAATGTTCGTCCATCCCGCCGGTACCGCTCCGACGCCCTCGGCGTCCGGCGCTGCGCTGCCTCCGGCAGTCCCGGCAGCCGGAAGATGGCAGGACGGCAGCTCCTGCTGAGTCCGGGTTCCCTCCGCCTGTGCTGAACCCGGTGAGTAGGCGGTATGACTCAGAAGCGCCCATCCAAGAAGCAGGGCGGCCGGTACTTTGGTCATTCTCAAGTCAAGCACCTCCATCCGTCTGCTTATTTGCCGTTATAATCCGGTATGGCCTTGAAAATAAGCCGTTCTGCCAAAGCTTTCTCGTCCGTGGCTGCATCGAGAATCCCCTGTTCTTTCTGCTCTTTAATAAAGAAATTCGCATTCTCTATCGCATTGTTCACACCCGGTCTCCACACGTAATTGTTAAGCAGTCTCTCATTGGTAGCGACATCCGCCCCGACAAATTTGTTGTCCACCTCAAGCTGGGCGACCTCCTTCTGGTGAGTGCCTACATACTCGGCCGCCTTCAGCATGGCCCGGGTATATGCCGCAGCCTTCTCCGGGTCTTTCTTGGCCAATTCGCCGCTGACAAAAGCGTAGCAGCAGAATCCCGATTTGTAAGGCTCGTCACTGGCATTGCTGAGCAGGAGCGTATAATCCTTCTCATTAATGGCTTTCTCCCCCACCGGATCCCAGACGATAAACGCATCAATTTCTCGTTTCTCCGCTGCCGTAACCAGCTGATCGGACGGGTATACCCGCCACTGCACATCCTTCTTCGGATCAATACCATGCTTCTTCAGCTCAATCGACAGGGTAATCATAGGACCCCCGCCGATCACATCGACACCGACTGTTTTTCCTTTGAGATCCTTAACGGCCTTTACATTGGAGTTCTTGGGAGCAACCGCTTGTATGCAGCCTGCGTGCAGGCCGCCGGTCAGCTTAACGTCCAGTCCCTGCTCGGCAGGCTTAAACCAGGAGAAGTTCCCCTGGGTTCCGTCTATTTTACCCGTTGCGATCCCGTTCTTCAGCGTGTTGAAATCCATTTTGGTCATCTGGGGATCGAGCCCCTCGGCTTCGAAGAAGCCTTTCTTCCAAGCTACGAAAGTAGGCGCATCGCATGTTCCCCCGGAATAAGCCACATTAATTTTGTTTCCGGTTTTGAAAGCAGCTTTCTTGACGGCGGGGTCTTGCGAAGAGCTTCCTGACGGTGCTCCACCCCCAGCGGTTGTGGCCGCAGGTTCCGGAGTACCAGCCGCTTTCTCTGCCGGTTTGTTGGAACAGCCCGTCGTTAAGCTGACTGCCATAATCACGGATACCGCGCCGATTAACGTTAATTTTTTCATCCCAATCCACTCCCGTCCGTACATATTCAGTGATCCGATCCGCAACTTCTGATTCAGGCTGCCATTCCGATTCTCAGGTGCAGTTCACAAGCTTTCTAACCTCCTCCCAGCCGTAAAATAGCCATAAAAAAAACTAAACACGTTCTTTCCCAGGGGAAGGATCGCGTTTAGTTTCCAGATAACCGGTCAACTAATTCCGAGTAAACCTATTAAGTTTATTCACTTTATGATATGGAAAATATTAGGTTCTATATGTAAATTTGTCAAGCTCTCTTTTTTAATTCTTTTTCCATTGACACCGATATCCTTAAATGGTAAATTCAACCTAATCTTATCGGATTAATCTAGTTTGTGTTTACTGGTCCACTGGAGACACATGCCCATTATGAATGCGGCTGTGTCTTTTTCTTTATCTATACCTGATATACCTGAAGGAGGCCCATTCCAATGAGTTTGTATTCCGCTGAGAAGGCAGTTCTTCCTCATTCACATGTATCCAGCCCCAGCTGGTTATGGACCTGGCAGACCCTGCTGCCCGTTCTGATCACCGGCGCTTCTTTCTTTGTGCATCTGGGTCTGCCAGACAAACAGCCTGCGGCAAGCAATGGAGTTTATACCGGACTGCTTGCCTTGTTCCTCCTCATCTATGCAGCGCTGATCGCCGGAGGAGTCCTGCGCCCCGCCCTCGGGCGCAGGCTCCGGGAGCAGGCGCCGCTCGTAACGCTGGTTCTTGTACTGCTCGGCATCTGGCAGCTCTTGACCCAGAAGCTGGATCTCTTCCCGATGCCGTATTTCCCGTCTCAGGTCAAGATTCTGGATGCTCTAATCGGTGAAGCCTCAAGCCTGGCCGTCAGCACACTTTATTCTTTCCGCCTGCTCGCCATCGGGTATATCATCGGTACGGTCCTGGGCCTTGCGACCGGCATTCTGATGGGCTGGTATCACCGGTTCCGCTACTGGGTGAACCCCTTCCTGCGGGTGCTCGGCCCGATCCCGTCGACAGCCTGGATTCCGATCGTGCTGGTGATCTTCCCTACGAGTTTCTCCGCCAGCGTCTTCCTGATCGTCCTGGCCGTCTGGTTTCCCGTCACGGTTATGACATGGACAGGAATAGCCAATGTGAATAACTCCTTCTTCGAAGTAGCCAGAACCCTCGGTGCGGGCGAAAGCTATCTGATCCGCAAAGTAGCCATCCCGGCAGCATTTCCGCAAATCTTTATCGGTCTGTTCATGGGAACAGGCACCTCTTTCGTCACCCTGATCGTTGCGGAAATGCTCGGAGTTAAGGCAGGTCTCGGTTTCTATATCACCTGGGCGCAGGGCTGGGGCGAATACTATAAGGTGTATGCCGCTCTGTTCATTATGGCGCTGCTGTTCTCCGGCATCATTACGCTGCTGTTCAAATTCAAAGATAAAGTGCTCATCTGGCAGAAAGGATTGATCAAATGGTAACAACCGCTGAAGTGGAGGGCCGGATTGCCATCCGGGAGGTCAGCCGTATTTTCCTGGATACGGAAGAGAAAGCCGTCACCGCTCTTCAGAACGTTAACCTGGATATCCATCCGGGTGAGTTTGTATCGCTGATCGGCCCCAGCGGCTGCGGGAAGTCTACGCTGCTGAGGCTTATAGCCGGTCTTGACCAGCCTACCTCAGGGGATCTGCTGCTCGACGGGGAGCCCATCCGCCATCCCCACTATACCCGGGGGCTGGTTTTCCAGGACCCGACCCTTTTTCCATGGAAAAATGTATGGGACAACGTGGCCAGCGGCCTCGAAGCCAGAGGAATCGTGAAGGAGCTTGCTTCCGAGGTGGATACATATATCGAACTGGTAGGATTAAAAGGCTTCGAAAAGGCGTACCCGCACACCCTCTCCGGGGGGATGGCCCAGCGGGCTGCACTGGCCCGGGCGCTGGTCAACCACCCGAAGGTCTTGCTGCTGGATGAACCTCTCGGGGCTCTGGATGCTTTTACAAGAATGAATTTACAGGATGAGATGATCCGGATCTGGCGGGAGCGCGGCACCACGATGGTGTTCGTCACCCATGATATCGATGAGGCCGTCTACATGAGCGACCGGGTCATTGTCATGACGCCCAGACCTGCCGAAATCCGCGAGATACTGGAGATCCGGCTCCCCCGTCCCCGCCAGCGCAACAGCCCGGAATTTTTCCGTTACCGTTCCGAAATTCTGGAGATTCTTCATTTGCTCCCATAAACAGCTTTATACACGCTGTACGTTTACGGCCGGTATTTACGTTTTATCACAACGGACTGGATTCGCATTTTTCAGTTTTTAAAGAAATGAGGCTAAATGGTGCCCCGTCATTCACGAGATTACTATACAGGAAGCACATATTGGAACAGATTCCGGAAGCCGATCGGAATAGCCCGGCTCTTTAGTCTTCTGCTGCTTCTGACAGCTATGCTTCCTGCCTGCGGCAAACCCGGAACCGCCTCTTACAGCGCAGAAAGTCCCGCGCCGGAGAGCGAAGAGCTCACGATTACGTTCTCCACTATCCCTCAGACAATTACGGCCAATCAGACGGCTCAATTAACTGCGAAGATCACCCGGGGAAGCACGCCCATTAAGGACGCTTCAGTCGGCTTTGAGATCTGGAGACAAGATGAACCGGACGGGGAACATCTGCAGCAGGCGGCGGAGCCCGATAACCAAGGAAGCTACCGCCTGAAGGGCTCCTTTACCGACAAAGGAGCTTACTCGGTTGTTATCCATGTAACGACCGCCCAGACGCATGAAATGAAAATGGAATCGTTCGAGGTTCATTAGAAGGAGATGAGATCCGGCATGAAAGCACAAGCCCAGTGGGGCATTCTAACCGCAGTCCTCCTGCTGGCCGGCCTATGCTTGTATCAGCAGCCGGTTCGGCTGAGTGGAGCCGAGGCAGACTACGGCCCGCAGGTCGGTCTTCTTGCTCCTGAATTCTCGCTCGCCGGGCAGGATCAGAAGACCTATAACCTGGAGCAGTATCGCGGCAAACCGGTCATTATTAACTTCTGGGCATCCTGGTGCGCTCCTTGCAAGGAGGAAGCTCCCGCTCTCGCCAAGCTGCATGACCGATACGGATCAGACGTTCAGATCCTGGCCGTTAACCTCACCTTGATGGATTCCCCCGAGAAAGCGCAGGCCTTCAGCACACACTACGGATTCAAGTTCCCCGTCCTGCTCGATACGGAAGGGGATGCCTCAGCCGCCTACCGGATTCAGCCTATCCCCTCCACTTTTTTCGTAGATAAGAACGGGAAGGTGACGGGCACCGTTCTCGGAGTTCTCGATGAGCAGGGCTGGGAGGAGCAGACCCGGCTGCTGCTGAGCGCTAATCAGGCGCTCCAATGAGATGTTATCCCCCCGCTAAGAAGCACCAAACTTATTCTTAACGCGGCATGACGCGGCCGTGCTCAAGGCTGGTGCTGCACAAACTAACCCCGCTTTTAAACTTCCAAGCATACACTGCGAACGCTAAAAAGCAAGCTTTCACGGCTTTGCCCGGAAAGCTTGCTCTTTGTATTTTGTAAGAAAGCAGCACACTATCGATAATCAGACCGGCACATAAGCCGATTTATTGCGCTCGATTTGTCCCAGATGCTTGCCGACATGATTCGTAAATGCCTCCACAAACCACCCGACAGTGACGGGATTCCCGCGGAAATCACTCGTTTTCTCCCAATCTTCTTTAGACAGCCGGTAGAACAAGAAACTGTTGTATCGCAGCAGGGCATCGAATAGATCCAGATATTCAGAAGCATCCCCCTCGTTCGCCTTCTGCCCGCCCACCCATTCATCCTGGTTAAAGGACGGCAGCGGCTTATCGGAACCTGCAAGGATTTCACGAATCCGGAAGGTCACAATCAAATTGTGGTCGGCCAGATGAGCCAGCACCTCCGTGATGCTCCATTTGTCCGGTGCGGGCTTCCAAGTCAGCTGCTCCTCGCTTAATCCTTCAATCGCTTCCTTCAATTGTGCATAAGTAGCCAGATAACGTCCGATATCCACAACCGTTTCACTCATCGCACTTCCTCCTTTTTCAGATGGGCTGAGGCACGCAGGCCCCTGCCCCAAACCTCGATAATGCAAAAGGCTCCAGATTGAGACTAGAACGTCCGTAAAGGATCAGCTCGGTCAGAATCTCTCCCACGACACTCGAAAACTTAAAGCCATGCCCGGAAAAACCGCCCGCCAGAAGAACATTCGGATGCAACGGATGCCGGTCTATAATAAAATCATCGTCCGGCGTCAGCTCATATTTGCAGACGGCCCCCTTATTGAGGACCCCTGCCGCTTGGGGCATGTAATTCTCAAGGGCAGCCCGAAGGTCTCCCTCATCCTCCGCATAGCGGCCGAAAGGCTCCAGTGCTTCCCCCGCAGTCCAGTCGTGCCCCGTATCGTGCCGCCCGATTTTCAGGCCCGCACCTCCGATACTGGGAAACCCGTAATAAGTGCCCCCGGCATCCGCCAATGTAAAACCCGGAAAAGAACCCGCTTCATACAGCGGGACCAGCGGGTTAAACCAGCCGATGGCTTTGCGGACGGAGCGGACGGGGAGAGTAATGAACGGCTCCAGCGTCCGGAACCATGCGCCCGCACTAAGAATGGCATGCTGGGCATAATAGATGCCATTCTTCGTATGAACAGCTACGCCTCCCTGCCGGACTTCAATCCGGTTCACAGGCGTATATGTCAACAGCTCTGCGCCTGCATCCACAGCGAGCTTGCGCAGCGCCGCAACACACTGCTCGCTGAAGAGGTAGCCCGCATCCGGCTCATACATGCCGGTATAATGCTCGGGCAGCCTGAATCCGGGCCAGCGCCTGCAAATTTCGGCGGCATCCAGCGTTTCGACCGCTACGCCAAACGACCTCGCATCCTTCAACCGAGAAGGGAATTTGAAAGAATCCGCGCTCGCCGCATTGATTACGCCGGAAGCGGCAAACAGCTTCGCCCCTGACTCTTCCTCCAGCTGCTGCCACAGCTGCTGTGCACGCAGCGCCATCTTAATATACGTAGAGCCTCCGCTATAGGCATGTCGGATGAGCCTCGGTTCACCGTGATGGCTCCCCTCACCGTGCGGAGGGTCATACGCGTCAAGCAGCAGCGTGCGCACACCACTGAGAGCAAGGTGGTACCCCGCGCTCATCCCCATGGAGCCTGCACCGACAACGATGACATCGTAAGCGACTCCCGCGATCATCCGCTTGTCCCGGCTCCGGCAGGTCTGGCGGCGCCAGCAGGAGCCCCGGCTGTGCCGGCTTCTACGGAATCCGCCGGTACGACCTGCTCCGCGGCCTTGGGATGCCTGGCGGCCGCAAGCCTCTCAGCCTGCCGGGGCCGCTCTGCTCCGGAAGAACCGACGGGTATGGTCTTCCCCTGCCGGAGCGCCCGCTCGGCCACCCTGGCCAAAAACCGCGCGCTGACCGGCAAAGCGGCTTCATCGAGGTCAAAGGCCGGGTGGTGCCATTCGCGGCTGCCAGCGGTGCCTGCGAACACAAAGAGACCCGGCACCTGCCGCTGGTAGAAGGCGAAGTCCTCTCCGGCAGGTGACGGCACCGGCTTCACCGCTGTGTAGCCCAGACTCGCGGTCTCTTCTTCCGCGAGCTCCGCCAGGCCGGCGTCATTAATGACAGGCGGCGGCCCCTGTACCCAGTGAATGGAAGCCTTCGTGCCGTACGCGGAAGCCACACCTTCGACCACCTCGCGGAACCGCTCCAGCACCCGGAGCCGGACAGGCTCGTCGAAAGTGCGGACCGTGCCTTCGAGTACCGCCTTGTCCGGGATCACATTCCAGGCGGTGCCGCTGTGCAGCTTGGTTACGCTGATGACGGCGCTGTGCAGCGGACTTACGCTGCGGCTGACGATCGCCTGCACGGCCGAGACGATCTGGGCGGCCGCCACGATCGGGTCGATGCCGGCCTCCGGCACCGCGGCATGGGAGCCGAGGCCCGTCAGTTCGACGATGAAGCCATCGGCGGCGGCCATCAGCGGCCCCTCTTTGATGCCGAGTGTTCCCACCGGCAGATCAGGCTTATTGTGCAGGCCGAAGATGGCCTGCACATTCTCCAGGGCGCCGCTGGCGATCACCTTCAGCGCTCCGCTGGCTTTCTCTTCCGCCGGCTGGAACAGGAAGCGGACGGTGCCTTCCAGCTCCTGCTCCCTCTCTTTGAGCAGGTAGGCTGCGCCGATCGCGGACGCCGTATGAAAATCGTGGCCGCACGCATGCATTCTGCCGGGGAACCGGGAGGCGTACGGGAGTCCCGTCTCCTCCTGGATCGGCAGCGCGTCAATATCGGCGCGGACCGCGACGACGGGGCCGGGCTTTACGCCTCCCACTTCCGCAACTAATCCTGTGCGTAGGCTGTACGGCGCAATACGGATGCCCGCTTCCTCCAGCCAGCCCCTGATGGACGCGGTTGTTTCGAATTCTTCATGTGATAATTCCGGATACTGATGCAGATGGCGCCGGATCGAGACCAATTTCGGCAGCAGCTCACTCGCTTCCGGACGCGTAAGTGTGGACTCTCTTCCCATTCTCTTTCGCCTCCTTCTGTTCAGCAGGTCATGCAGCAGCTAGATGACCGGTTCAACGATCCGGTGTTTGCCGCCGCCATCATCCGCTTCTCCCTTACCTGACGACGGGTTCCCTGCCGATACGTTTGCTTCTATTTCATCGCCATTGGACGCGTCGTTGAACGCTTCTTTGAGCAGCTCGAAGGAGCGGAGTCTTCGGTTGAAATCTTCAACTGCCGTGATGACGATAAACTCGTCAACCCCGGTAGCCCGCTGAAGCTCCAGCAGCTCTTTTTTTACTTTCTCTATCGAGCCTTTGGTTACCTGCGGCTCTTTTACTTCAATTGTAAATTTCTCCTTAGACTGACTGCCGAATTCCTGCGCATGCTCCAAGTTGCTTACGGTAATCGTTCTGCCGCTTTCGAGGTGGATTTTGACAAGTTTGTGATCGCCGGCAAGTCTCTGCGCTTCTTCATCGCTTTCGGCGGCGATCACAGAAACGCCCAGAATCGCCTGCGGCTCCGTCCCAAACGCGTCATTGAAATTCGACCGGTAAGCCTGCAAAGCCTGAATGGCCGTATCCGGGTCGCCGTTAATGAATAAAGAAAACACGTAGGGCAAACCAAGCTCTGCCGCGATTTCGGCGCTGGCTGTACTGGTTCCGAGCACATACAGGTCCGCGGGATGATCCGTAACGGGATTGGCCCGCAGTCCGAAGAGCGGATGATCCTCTTCCAGCCGGTTGTGTATGTACTGGCGCAGCTCAGTAATTTTATCCGTAAGAGAAGCCGTGTCCGCTCCGCCCTGCTGCAGTGCCTGAGTCGATCTCGGCAAGCCTCCCGGAGCGCGCCCGATGCCAAGATCAATCCTCCCGGGACCGAGCGAAGCCAGAACGTTAAAATTCTCCGCTACCTTGTAGGGGCTGTAATGCTGCAGCATGACGCCGCCGGACCCGAGCCGGATCCGATCCGTTTTGGCCAACAGATGGGCAATAAGCACTTCGGGAGAGGAACCCGCTACCACACCCGAATCATGGTGTTCGGACACCCAGAAGCGGGTGTAGCCGAGTTCCTCCGCTTTCTGCGCAAGCCGGACGGTTCTCTGAAAGGCCTCCGCAGCCGTTTCACCTTCATAAATCGGGGTCTGATCCAGAATACTTAATTTGATCGCCAACGCGATTCCTCCTGTCTGTTGTTATGCTCCTGCGGCTGCCGCAGCAAACTGCGGCCTTCATTGTCTGTGCGCGCATCGCCCAGCCGCTTAGATCGAGTAATTCAGCTCCGGTGTAATCCGCTTCAGGAACTGCTTCGTCCGCTCTTCCTTCGGTGAATGAAACAACTCGCCCGGCTTCCCTTCTTCGACGATTACCCCGCCGTCCATGAACACGACGTGGTTCGATACTTCGCGGGCAAAGCTCATTTCATGGGTCACGATGATCATCGTGATGCCTTCTTTGGCGATTTTGCGGATCACGGCCAGCACCTCGCCAACCAGCTCAGGGTCCAGAGCGGAAGTAGGCTCATCAAACAAGATAACCTCCGGGTTCAGCACCAGCGCGCGGGCAATGCCGACACGCTGCTGCTGTCCGCCGGAGAGCTGACTCGGATAGGCATCCAGCTTGCCGGACAACCCTACCTTCAGCAGAACCTCTGCGCTTCTGGCCCGGGCTTCTTCTTTGGGCATTTTCTGGGCGACGATCAGCCCTTCCATCACATTCTCCAGAACCGTCTTGTGCTTGAACAAATTGTACTGCTGGAACACCATAGCCGTCTTTCCGCGCAGGGTGTGGATATCTTTTTTGGCGGGACGCTTGCAGTTCACCGTAAAGTCTCCAATCGTCACCTCGCCGCTGGATGGCCTCTCCAGGAAGTTCATGCAGCGCAAGAGAGTCGTTTTGCCGGACCCGCTCGGGCCCAGAATGACGACAACTTCTCCTTTACGCACGGTCAAATCAATGTTTTGCAAGACGAGCTGCTTACCGAATGCTTTGGATATCCCGGCCAGCTTGATCATGCCAGTTCACTCCTTTTCACATAATGGAACAAACGTATACCCGTTTCCGAGAATCAGAATGCGGTAAAAAAAGACGGCCCCTGCAGATGCAGACGGTAACTTTTGACCAGGATGTCCCCGTTATAGAACTCTTTATCCGGCGCACGCTCGAAACCGAGCCTCTCGTACAGACGGATCGCAGGCGCCATCATATCGGACGTATGCAGATGCAGGGTCGCAGATCCCAGTGCCAGAGACCGCCTGACGCTTTCCTTAATCAGCAGCGTTGCAATTCCTCTGCCTCTTGCTCGGGGGGATACGGATAAATACCGGATGATGGGCGTATCAATCTCCAGCTCCGGTCTTCCGTATGCCGCTTCCGATGAGACGAATAGCTGCACGCTGCCCACAATTTGTCCGGCCAGTTCAGCCACGATCCTTGCAACCGGACCCGGGCCTTGAACCGACTGCACAATAGCTTCCCGGTACTGCTGCCATCTGTCTGCAGCCATTTGGCCCGCATACTCCCCATAGGCATCCAGCATAACGGCAAGCACGGCATCGCGGTCTGAATCCGCCGCTTCCCGGACGCATAGGTCCAGCTGGCTTCCCATAGCTGACACGCTCCTTCTGTAACTCCCTGGCATAGATGCCGGCTTCCGGCATATTCAGGCCTATACTCCGCCTTCTCCCAGACAACAAAAAAACCGGAGAGGCCACAGTTTCGCGACTTCCCCGGTTGTCCGGAAGAAAATACATATAATTCAAAGCGGAATAGTAAGTTTTAAACAATGTACCATTTTCAGGGATATTGTTCAACCTTTTTTTATCAAAAAAAAACCCCTATTATTCCCGTAGAATAGTAGAAGGTTATCCGGGCATTCGTTTAGCTCTCCGACGTCAATTTCCGGAAGCATTGTATCGTTTGAGGTGCGGGTGCAACGCCCAAATCCGCATCAAGCAGCTCTTGGAATGATTCATAATGATGGCGAAGCAAGTGCATATCTTTGAGCTGCGCGTAGGCGTGCAGGAAAAGCCGGCAGACCTCATCGGAGTACGGATCTTCTTTCTGCAGGACAGAAAGCCGCTGGATAGCTTCTTTTGCGCGCCCGTGATCCAGATCGTACTCAGCCAGAGCATGAACCAGCTGCACATACCTCTGATGCAGTTCGTCTTTTCTGGGCTGGGCCCAGGAATAATCATGCTCTTCCAGATAGTCCCCCTTATACAGGGCCAGTACCGATTCCGCCTGCTCCCTCTCCTGCTCGGTCCGGATGGGCTCTTCCGATACCCGCTCAAACAGATCGGCGTCCGTCAGCATGCCCTCCTGCTTAAGCCGGTAGCTGTTCAAGCCGAATTCTACGGTGGACAGTACGCCCCATTCCTTAAGCTGCTTGCGTATCTGGTAAATGGAAGTGTGCAGATGGGTCATCGCTTTGTCGGGAGCGTATTCAGGCCAGACCGTATCGAGAATACGGGTTTTGGGCACCCACTGCCCTTTATAATGAAGCAGATAAGCGAACAGTTCCTGTGCCTTGAGCGTTCTCCATTTCTTCGTCCCGCTTGCTTTCGGATCGCCGTAAAGAGGTGTGAGTCTCTGAAAGCTGAGTACTGCCGGCTTGTTCCATTCTTTTCGGGCTGCAGACTTCGGATTTTGCCCTCCCAAGGAATCCTCGATCCTGTCCAGCGTTTTGGCAAAACGGGCCGCATGTACGGGCTTCAGCAGATAATCCAGCGCATAGAGTTCAAATGCCTCAATGGCATGGTCCGAGCTTGCGGTAATGTACACGATCCGCACGTCCCGGTTTAACTGCTGGATCTGTTCCGCCGCTTCCAGACCGTTCATCTCCGGCATCCCGATATCCAGGAACACAATATCCACCGGATGTCCGGACAAATAATCCAGTCCTGCTTTAGCCGAAGTGAATGTGGCCGCTACCCCGATCCGGCCGTCCTGTTCGATTAACCGCTCCAAATGGAGCAATGCCGGTTTTTCATCGTCAATTAAAATGGCTTTCATCGTTTCTTTATTATCCCCCCTTAAGTTTCTTATCGGATTGTACAGGAATTTTTTTAGGAACTTCGAAACTGATCTTCGTCCCTCCGCTTTCTTTACTTTCGATACGAAGACCGTTTCCATAAAGCGTCAGCAGACGCTTGTGAATATTCCGCAGGCCGACTCCCCTATCAGGCAGAGAAACTTCGGACAAAATCTCCTTCATTCGTTCCGGCTTAATTCCGACTCCATCATCCTCTACCACGACTTTTACGCTCTCCCGGGTCTCCGATATATGCAGGGTGATCGTGCCTCCGCTTGACTTCTGCATAATACCGTGCCGGACCGCATTCTCTACGATCGGCTGGATACTCAGTGGAGGGATCTGCGCATGGCCGCTGCCGTCCGCATCGATAACAACCTGAAGACGTTCGTCGAAGCGGGCTTTCTCGATAGCCAGATAAGACTTCACCAGATCCAGCTCCCTGGCGACCGAGGTCAGACGGTCCCGGTTCTGGAAATCGAATGAGCTCCGCAAGTATTGGCTAAGCTCAATGAGAAGATCGGTTCCCTTCATAGGGTCCACCGGGCAGATGGCGATAATCGTATTGAGCGCATTGTACAGAAAATGCGGTTTAATCTGGGCCTGCAGAAAAGCCATCTCCGTCTGAATGGTGGTCCGGATGGATTTGCGCAGTTCGAGCAGGGTGCGCACCCGCGCCCGCAGTTCTCCCGCATCCACCGGTTTACTGAGGAAATCATTGATGCCCGCCTGGAAACCGGCCTGGATATCCTCCGTCAAGCTTCTTGCCGTTATGAGAAGAATCGGCAGTTCGAACGGCAGATACCTCTCCCGGATCTTACGGCTCAGTTCAAGCCCCGACATTCCCGGCATCATCCAGTCCGAGATGACCAGATCTATGCTCGGATTGCGGAAGATTTCTTCAAGTGCTTCTTGTCCGTTATCGACAGCGATCACTTCGTAATTCTCAAGCGAGAGCAGATTAATCAGTACATGCAGGTTAATCCGGTCATCGTCCACGATCAGTACCGTATATTCCGCTTCCTCTGCCGGATGTACCGCAGGACCCAGGAATTCATCGGGGAACAGGACAACCGGTTTATCCCGTGCATCCATCTCAGGCCATGAGGTTCCTTCTATAGAAGGAAGCGTGAAGTGGAACACGGAGCCGATCCCGGGCTCTGACTCTACCCAGATCGTGCCCCCGTTGAGTTCAACGAGTTTTTTGGTAATGCTCAGCCCCAGACCCGTTCCTTCATACTGACGGTGAACGGCAGAACCGGACTGGTCATACGATTTGAAGATATGCCGGAACCGTTCCCTTCTGATTCCGATTCCCGTGTCCGCTACCGAAATCACAACCTGTTTCCTGTCTGTACGGGCGCTTAGGCGAACTTCCCCCTGACTGGTGAACTTCAGAGCATTCCCGAGCAGATTATACAAAATCTGGCGCAGCCGGTCTTCATCGGTATCAAGCAGCGGAAGTCCCTCCGGTAGATCCAGTACAAGCCGGATATCCTTCTTGCCCGCCGTGTACCCGATTACTTCCATGACCGATTGGGCGGCCGAATTCAGATCGACGGCTTTACGCTGAAGCTTGATGTCACCCTTGCGCAGCTTGGAGAAATCAAGAATATCGTTGACCAGCGACGAGAGGCGCTTGCCTGTGGAGACGACCATCGCCAGATTGCGCTTCTGCGGCTCGCTTAGCTCCCCGCTTGAGCCCGCGATCATCGCTTCCGCCAGATTCACGATCCCGTTGAGCGGGGTTCTAAGCTCATGGGAAGTGCTCGCCATGAACTCATCTTTCATCCCATCCAGCGTGAGCAGCTTGTCCGACAATTGTTCCACCTCGTGGAACGCCGTTGCAAAACGCTTCGCAAGCAGCAGCACCTGGGCACTGACGAACAGCAGCATTTCATAATGGATGACCGCTCTCCCCTGCATCCATCCGATCAGATTCAGCAGATTAATAACGATGATGACCAGGATGCTCTGGATACTCATCCACATCAGAAAGCTGCCGGAATCCCGCCGGAACGTACTTTTAAGCAGGGCGTACAGCACATAACATACACTTATAAACCCGTATAATAGCAGCGGTACTTCCAATCTGGAGAAAATAAGGGGCGGCAGCAGGAGTGAAATCAGCACTTGAATAACGGTGCTCGCTTCCGAGAGCCTCAGCACCGCCCGGTGAACTACCCCCGGCAGCGAAACAGCCACATAACGGAGAAGAAAGAAATAAATAAAGGAAGAGGAGAGCAGCTGGATTTTCAAAAAAAGCTCATAAGACATACCCGGAAGGGCGGCAGCCATGAGCTTTTCCCCCTGCGTCAGCACATAGATAAAGGCAGACAGGCAGAACAAGCCGAGATAGAGCAGCGAGCGCTCCTTCTTGCGCAGATTAAACAGAACGAAAAAATAAAGCGCAGGGATTAAGTAGGCTGCCAGAATGACAAGATCGCCCAGCAGGGCAAACTCCCTGTTATGAATAATCGACTGCTGGTCGCCGAACATGACCGTATAGATCATCCCACCGGATGAATAGCTGAAATTCGATACCTGAACGATAAGCTCCACCGTATCCCCGCTTACGGAAGCAAAGCCGGTGTACGGAACGTTCTCAGGTACAGTGGTCTCCGCCGACTGTCCGGGAATCCCTCCCGTTCCGACATCCTGGCCGTTGATGAATATGCGGTTGGCTGTCCGGATATTGGTGGTACGGATTCCGTATACCGCTTGTTCCTGATGGCTTACCCGGATACGCAGGCGATAGGTCCCGTATCCGGTTGCCTCATATTCTCCGCTGGCCGATACATAATCGTTCCAACGGCCGGGCACCTGCACCAGCGCTGTCGGCACCGGCGGTTCTCCTCCCTGCCTGAGCCGGAAATCTTCGGGTGTCAGCAGCCGGTCTCTGTAGAACTCCCATTCCCCGCTTAGTTTCACCGCTCCCTTGTCCTTGAAGTTCCAACTGCTCAGATCCAGGAACCCTTCGCTGGAAACCAGCCTGTTACGGTCCGACTCCACCGTTGTTATAAACCAATAGACAGGCATCAGGATAAACAAGATGAGACTTGTTATCATCAGAAGCCGGCTTTTTCTCATATCAGATCTCCCCTGCCTAACGTATCACGCTGTCAAAATTTGAAATTATATGTCGAATTTTCAGATTGGATATATTCGCCGCACCGGGGCATCCCTCCTTCTGAAAACTTTCTATTTCTTTGAAAAAACTGTGCGGCAGAAACAAAATAAAGGCATCTCCTAAGAGACACCTTAATTAATGTTCCGGTTTCTGTTGCTGTTGCTGCACCGTTCCTGCTGCGGTTCCTGCTGCTGTTACCATTCCTGCTTCTTATTCTGCTTCTGCCGGGCTCCTTAGTCCTTTGAAACGGGCATGAACTTAGGAGTACCGTCAAAAATCCAAAGCTTGGCGCTTCCCGCCCGCTTCATTAAATCCTCAGAACTGAATTCTTCCGCATGCCGCCTTTCTGCGGCCGTGATCGGTACGAGCCACAGTACGTTTACTCTTTCGTTAGTCAAGTTAGGATAGTCCATCTGCGGCGCATCCGCCGGTCTGGTCATCAGCACATAATCGAAAGCAGAATCGATTGAACTGATTTCTTCACACGGAATGGTGTGTCCTTCGGCCAGAAAGGTCATATGAGACCAAGGCAGATTCGTTTGGGCGCTTATATATTGAAGCAGCTTCATTTCATTGCGGGACAACCACTCTTCTTCGATCGCAAAAGCTAGCTCGAACCGCCTCAGCTGCTCCGGCGTTTCGGAGTACAGCTCCACTTTGGGCTGTGGCGCTATCGAGGCTCCGATGGTAAAGACGTAGACGATTCCATCCCTGGCCTTGGTTTTAACCAGTGCCTTGGGCGGCCAGTTCCCTCCATCAATCGCATAATACGTATCCACA
This sequence comes from Paenibacillus lutrae, assembly GCF_009757775.1. Classification (GTDB taxonomy): domain Bacteria; phylum Bacillota; class Bacilli; order Paenibacillales; family NBRC-103111; genus Paenibacillus_F; species Paenibacillus_F lutrae. The sequence goes on along the minus strand of NZ_RHLK01000024.1, from coordinate 14,219 downwards.
GGCGCTGCACAGGACTCGATCCGCTGGATAAACTGCTCCTGGAGCCGGGGCCAGGGATTATCTTCCCAGCTCTGCCAGAATTCCAAGGCCGCCTTTACTCTCTCATGCAGGACATTGCTGTCCGGCGTTCCGAGTGGAAGACACAGATCCGATACTTCCGTGCAATCTCTGGCGTAACCCGGAAATCTCTCTTCTCCGGATTGTCCCGCCCAGCCTGGGATCACACTGAGAATCTCTCCCTCATAGAGCAGGGCCGCCGCATCGCCTTCCTCGAACCAGACGAGGGACAGCCGCTGCGGATCAAGCCGCTCTGCACCCTCGGGATGTGCGCAGAAGTCCGCCGGCAGCATGGGAGCATGTCCCTCCTCCATAGCTGCTGCGTTTATCTCCCCCGGAGCTGCGCCATAATTGCGGACCCAGCAAGAGCGAATAGATGCATGCTCCTGTCCCGGATAATCCCACAAATAGAAATGCACACTATTCTCATCTTCTTCAACGAAGGCCTGGATATTGCATAAGGGGGAAAATTCCTCCAGCAAAACATTCGGCACTTTTCTTCACCTCTCTAGTAACGTTCTATCATCTGCATCTCTGCTCCATTTACCATACCCTATTTTACATGCCGAAGAAAATTCAGTAGGATAGGAAAGATTCTGTACACTATATCCCAGCAGCGAGGTGTCGTTAACTTGAAGCAGTGCACAATGTATGTATCTATCCAAGATACCGGCAAAATCATGGAGGCCATTGCCGCAGCGTTCCGGGACGGAACCCCCAGGTTGTCGGATGACCGGAGTCAACTGACGGTGACCTACAAGAAGCTGTTTGCCAAGCACACCCTTACCTTTACCTTAATGACTTCAGAGAGCCATCCGGCGGAATTCGAAGACATGCTTAAAGGCATGTACGCATTCTATTACCCGGTCGAAACCGATCATCCTCACATCAAAGAAAAGCTGCTTATGCAGATTACCGCGCTCAATTCCGCTGTTGGCCTTGTATCCAGTAAAGAGCTGGACCCGGATACGATGGACAAAGTATGGACCGCCGCTGCCGAAGTAAACGGGCTCATCTTCTTTCCTTCGGGAGCCATCCTTACACAGGGCAAACTGCTTATGAACCCTGAAGGTGAATCCGAGCTGGACGATTATCAAGTTACGGTTAGTTCCGGTCTGATCGACGGGCATATTCTCGTAACGGAGGCGGGAGAAGCCCGCAAACGCCGCAGCATGGAGCTGTTGAAGGAGCAAGGCGTGCCCGCTATCCCGCATTTGCCTGTTCTTCCGGGAGATGAGCACATCACCATACGGACCAGGGAAGAGATTGCCAGGCGGGCCGTTGCCTTGTGCATCCTTGCCATGTATGGCGCCAGCTTTTCCTCCGAAGAAGTGGATGTCGGAGAGGAGAAAGCTTTTACGGCCCGTTTGATCGGACTCTACCAGGCCGATGATTTCTTCACCCCGCGAGAACAAGAATTTCTGGCCCGGGAGCACCCCGGTCTGACCGACGCCGTCCAATTTGCCTGGATGTATGAATGCTACTGGGTGCTTTTGTGGGCGCTTGGCTATGTAGAAGAGCTGCAATTCCCCGGGGAAATCTGCGACGTACAGACTGCGGTGGATATTCTGCGGGAGTCTGGACACTATGACGGCTTTGCAGAGAATGCCCGTATACGGACCAGGCAAGAAATTCTGGATGAAGCCGATCTGATTTACCGCTATGACTGGGCGTGCGTCAATGCGAGAGTGAACGGTGAGCCTGCTCCGGCCGGATTGAATGACGAGGTTGTCATCGAAAGACACCGTGCTCTTAACTGGCTCATCCGCTACATGGATGCGGATTGGGATGACGTGAGGACCGACACCTGATTTTTTCATTTTTTCACATCAAAAAAGCAAAAGCAATCCGCACATGAAGGTGCTTCCTGCTCCTGCTTTCTATTGCTTAAGTCTATCGAGATTCCGATAGGCTTGTTTCTTCTTCTAAATAAGCACGATGCCTCCGTCTACGGACAGAACCGTTCCTGTGGTGTAAGCATTATTCATGAGATACAAGGCCGCTTCCGCAACATCTTCCGGTGCGCCCATCCGCCTTACAGGAAGAGTATGGGTCAAGTTCTCCACAACGGCCGCCCGCTGCTCGCCAAAAAACACATCGAGCAGCGGCGTATCTACCGCGCCCGCACTAATCGTATTGACGCGGATCGGGGCAAGCTCAAGAGCCAGCGTCCGGGCGAGAGATTCAACCGCAGCGCCGGATGCGGCAGCTACGGCTCCGCCGGGTGAAGGTCTCTGCGAAGCCGTACCGGACATGAAAGTGATGGATCCCCCTGGGCCCATTCGGGGAGCCGCGTGTTTGGCCGCATAGTAAGAACCCCAGAACCGGCTGTCCATGGTAGATTGCAGCCTGGAGCTGTCCGTGTCCAGAATCGGACCCAGCACAACATCGGAAGCGGTTATAAACAGATGATCCACATGGGAGAACTGGTTAAACAAGCCCTCTACACTGGCCTCATTCGCGATCTCGACGGCAAACGTGCGAATTCCGCTGCCGATCCCCCCGGCCGCAGCTTGGAGCTTCTCCTGCGAGCGCCCTGCAATCACAACCTGCGCTCCAGAAGCGTACGCCATTCTCGCAGCCGCATATCCGATTCCGGAACTTCCCCCTATAATCACGATTATTTTATCCGTCAGCATAGCAGTAACTCTCCCTTCGGATAGTACTAAATATTAGTATCTGGTACTAACTTAGTTAAAGTTTAATCCAGCAGATAAGAACTGTCAATTTCTTGTTTTTCACATAATAAAAGGAAGTCGCGTTCGAACAATTGCTACTTATTCCTCTAAGTGACGAGCAGGACTTTTGACGCAGAAAAAGATCATTTTGGGGATTTCTTCTAATTATGTTAAGGAAAGATGCCTTTTTCCACCCTTCCTAAATTTTCTGTAAAATAAACTCCAGATTTACGGGATCTTAACGATGAACAGTGTTGACACTGCATGTGATGGATGTCATAATTACAACTGAAAACGCTTAATTTCATACTTACATTGGGTGGAGACTACGAGAATACCCATGTGCCTACGTTTATTCGTTTGCGTCTTATGCTTAGCTGCATAGGTCGGCAGTCTATTAAACACGGGACATGCTGTATCTCTGTCTCCATTTTTTGTTGTTTTGAAATTGCTTATTATGGAAAGGGGAATTCACAAATGGTTAAGAAAAAATGGCTAAGCACTGCTATGGCTACACTACTTGCCGCAACAACCCTGGTAGGCTGCTCCACTGGCGGAACTGGCGGCGAAACAGCGGAAGTGCCTAAAGGCGACCCGAACGATACTACTCCGGTTACGATTCAATATTGGCATTCACACGCTGAAGCTCAAATGGGCGGCGTGAACTACATGATCGCGGAATTTAAAAAGAAATATCCGCACATCACGGTTGAGCCGGTCTTCCAGGGCGGTTACACCGATCTTCAGAAGAAGCTCAGCGCAGCAGTTGCTGCTAACGATGTTCCTGCCGTTACAAACGTAGAAGTCTCGGTCGTACCGAACTTTGCCGATGGCGGACTGTTCGAAGAACTGACGCCTTACATCAAGCGCGATAAAGTAGACATGGAAGACTTCTCCAAAGGTATGCTTCAAGCGTACGCATACAAAGACAAGCAGTACGGATTCCCGCTGATCGTCAGCACAAGCGTGATGGTGTACAACAAGACGATGTTCGACAAGCTCGGCGTGCAGCCTCCACAGAAGTGGGACGAGATCGAAGAGTTCAACAAGAAGGTTACGGTTAAAGAAGGCGGCAAAACAAGCCGTTACGCATTCTCGGTTCCCGGCTGGGATACTTGGTACTACGATCCTTGGGTTTCCAACGGCGGCGGTTCAGTCCTGGCGGCTGACGACAAAGTTGGCTTCGACAAACCGGAAAGCCAGCGCTGGGCTGCCAACTTCAAGAAATGGATAGATGACGGTTCCCTGATGGTCGGTTTCGGTAAAGGCGCTTCCGACACGATGCGTCAGATGTTCCTGGAAGAAAAAGTCGGCATGGTTCAGCACTCCTCCGCGATCATCAAAACTTACGTGCAAAACGCTAAGTTCGAAGTCGGCGTCTCCTTTATCCCGGGGGACAAAGAACGCAAGTCCCATATCGGCGGTGCCGGTATCGTGATGATGAAAGGCGCGAAAGACAACCAGAAAGAAGCCGCTTGGAAATTCATCCAGTTCATGACGAATGCGGAGAACAACATCAAATGGGCAGACGAAACAGGTTACCTGCCAACTCACAAATCCGTTATTAACACCGATGAAGGCAAAAAGTATTTCGAGAAATGGCCTCAATATAAAGCTGTATTCGACAACTTCGACAACGTAGGACCTCGTCCACAGCACCCGGCTTATCCGGAAATGAGCAATATCTATAAAGATATCGTCGGTGAAATGTCTTTGAACGGCAAAGACCCTGTACCGCTGCTCAAAGAGAACATTCAGAAAATGAACGATGTTCTGTCTGATTCTTAGTCAATAAAGGAAGTGAGGAACGAGAATGAATCAGGCATCCACTGCCGTCACTGATCCAAAGACGTCTAAGAGAAAAGGCCCAAGCCGCAGAATGGAAAGTCTGAAAGATTTTGCATTCGCAGCTCCTGCCCTGTTAGTACTAGGCGTATTCATTTACTATCCGCTGCTCTTTTCATTCTATATCAGCTTTACGAACTGGAACATGACCAAACCGGTGAAGAAATTCATCGGTTTGGAGAACTACGACAAGCTGCTGAGCGATCCTTTGTTCTACAAGGTACTGCGTATTACGTTCACCTATACGGTCCTGGACGTATTCCTTACCCTGGCTCTGGGCCTCGGACTTGCCCTGCTGCTTAACAAATCTACCAAACTCTTCAACTTTATGCGTTCCGCTATCTTTATGCCGTACTACATTTCCATGGTTATCGCATCCATGATCTTCTTGTGGATCTTCAACAACCAGTACGGTTTGCTGAACAAAATCACGGGCCTATTCGGTATTGCGCCAATCAACTGGCTGCAGGACCCGGATACGGCGATCTGGACACTGCTTGCCGTATCCATCTGGAAAGGAATCGGCTTCGCTATGCTGATCTTCATCGCGGGTCTCCGCAGTATTCCACTTGAGTACTATGAGGCATCCAGCCTGGATGGAGCGAATAAGTTCTGGCAGTTCCTGCACATTACGCTTCCATTGCTGTCGCCGACGACTTTGTTCCTGGTTATCACGAACTTTATTTCTTCGATGCAGGTATTCCAATCCGTAGACATTATGACCAACGGCGGCCCGCTCGACTCGACGAAAGCGATTGTTTATTGGATTTACGAGATGGCATTCGTGAACTTCCGGACAGGCCGGGCTTCCGCATTAGTCATTATCTTCTTCTTCATCATCATTGCTCTGACTGCCGTTCAGATGCTGGTGTCCAGGAAGAAAGTTCACTATGAAGGGTAGGTTCGTCTGATGTCAAAACCGGTTTGGAAAACCATTAGAATCATCGCAGCGATCCTGGTAACCCTCATCATGGTTTTTCCGGTCTACTGGATGTTCATTACGTCGCTCAAAACCTCAAGCGAATTAAGGCTAGCCATGCCTACGTTCTGGCCGGATAAATTTATGTGGGGCAACTACGTGGATGCGTTTAATGCTGCGCCATTTGGCCGATATGCGATTAATACGGTCATTCAGACAGCCGGTATCCTGTTTCTGCAGATCAACCTGGGTATTATGGCCGCTTACGCGTTCGCAAAAGGTAATTTCCCTGGAAGAGAGAAACTCTTCCTGCTTGTACTCGCAGCACTCATCGTACCGGATCAGGTTACTTTCGTACCGGTATACGTGATGATGTCGAATCTGGGCTGGATCAACAGCTTCTACGCGCTGATCATTCCGCATGCGGCATCCGCTTATTCGATTTTCCTGCTGCGTCAGACGTTTAAGTCCATTAACAATGACGTCATCGAAGCGGCTAAAGTGGACGGCGCGAGCCGTATGCAGGTGCTCTACCGTATCTTAACCCCTATGGCTTTCCCGACGATCGCCACCATGGGAATCTTGAGCTTTATCAGCAGCTGGAACTCTTACTTCTGGCCGCTCATCATGACCAACACGAACAACATGCGCGTCCTTACTGTAGGTATTGCCATGATGAGAGATTCCGTTGCCGGGGACGAGGCGCTTAACTTCCACCTGATTATGGCAGCGAGCATGATGATTATTCTACCCATAGTAATTATCTTCATCTTTGCCCAAAAACATATCGTTACGGCCATGTCTAACTCGACATTCAAGTAATGATAGGCCATCGGAAGGATGATCACGATGCATAAAATACATGCGAACGAACTTTGTTTCGATGGAGCCGTCAGTCTGGAATCCCAGGTTGACGGCTCTAAGCCGTGGCGCATTCCCCATGCGCAGCGGACCCTCTTCATGCCGGATGCCATTAACGGCAAAGCCGGAGTGCCGGCAGGGGTGCGGATCCGATTCGCAAGCGACACCCGCTCTGCAGCCGTAGAAGTAGAACCCATGGATGCCGAGCGGCTGATGGACTGCGTCATTGACGGCGAGCTGTTCGCGACAGCGGTACTGGCACCCGGTGAAAGCGTGTACCGGTTCGAAGGGCTGCCCGAAGGCGAGAAGTCGATCGAGCTGTTCTTGTCCCAGAGACACCCGGTTACCGTGCGTCATCTGGAGCTCGGCACGGATGCCACCTACTCCGTCCCGGACGACAAGCGTCCGCGCTGGATCGCCTACGGCAGCTCCATCACCCAGTGCGAAGCGGCGGCCAGCCCTTCACAGACTTGGCCGGCAATCGTTGCGCAGCGCAAAGGCTGGCACGGGACCAACCTCGGCTATTCGGCCAACTGCCACATGGAGCCGATGGTCGCCCGGATGATCCGGGACATGCCGGCGGATTTTATTTCCCTGTGCGTCGGGGTCAATATTATGGGCGGCGGTTCCCTGAATGAGCGGACTTTCCAGCCGGCGCTGATCGGTTTCGTACAGATTGTACGGGAGAAGCATGCGGACATTCCAATCGTGGTACAGTCCCCGATCTATGCGTCGGAGCGCGAGAGTGCGCCCAACAAAGTCGGACTTACCCTTGAAGGCATGAGGCTGCTCATCCGTGAAGCCGTTGGCACACTTCGTGAGAACGGCGACAGCCGCCTGTATTATGTGGACGGCCTCGATGTATTCGGCCAGGAATATAACCACCATTTACCGGATAAGCTTCATCCCGATGCCGAAGGCTACAAGCTGATGGCGGAGTCCATGATCCGCCAGTTCGGCCAAGTACTTCCGGATGGGATCTAATTAACCACTAACCTCACCTAAGGAGTGAATCTTCTATGTCTCAAGCCAAACAGCCTCTTAATATCGCACATCGCGGTGCTTCCGGAGAAGCACCGGAGAACACACTCGCCGCTTTTAAACTCGGTCTGGAGCAAGGCTGCGGAGCTTACGAGCTGGACGTTCATCTCTCCAAAGACGGACAAATTGTCGTGATTCACGATGCGACGATTGACCGTACGACTGACGGCACAGGTGCCGTTAACGAGATGACCGTAGAAGAACTGAAAGCGTTCGACGCCGGCTCCTGGTTCAGCGAGACCTACACAGGCGAACGCCTCCCTCTCCTCGAAGAAGTGTTTGCGATCACCCCCGGGCACATCATCATTAATATCGAAATCAAAGGTTCCTATAACGGACAGTTGGAGCCCGTTCTCGTCGAATTATTAAGAAAAACGAATCGTGTAGACACCGTCGTCATTTCATCTTTTGACTGGAAAAGCCTTCAGCTCATCAAAGAACTGGACCCTCAAATCAAGGTCGGTCTCCTCTATAATCTGCGTCTGCAGCACCATGAGAAGCTCGCTGAAGCAGCCGGGACGGATATCTTCTCCCTGCATCCCAATGGCGCCAAGCTCGATCCCGAAGATATTCAGCGTGCGCAGGCAGCTAATCTTGAAGTCTATGTCTGGACTGTCAATACGGAAGAACAAATGGCGCTTGCGCTTAAATCCGGCGCGGACGGCATTATCACCGATTACCCGGGCAGACTCCAAGCTCTGATTGCGAGGAACTAGTTCATGAGCAGACAACAACGGAATCATGGCCTGAAAATAGTGGCAGCCGCCATGATCGGAAGCCTGCTGGCTGTAACCGCAGCAGGATGCGGAGACAGCAAAGAAGCCGGCGCACCTTCTTCTGCGCCTGCAGCAACAACAGCCCCTTCCGCTTCGCCTGATGCCAAAGCCAAGGCAAGCGGAGAAATTACACAGGAACCTGCAGGCATCAAGTTCCAGGTCGAAATGAAAGAACTCAAAACCTTCCTCGACATGCGCAAAGAAGGACCGGTCGTTCCAGCCCTTCTGCAAGAATACGTGCCGCAAGGAATCGGCTATGTGAAAGACAAGAACTGGATTCTGGTCTCCCACTACCGCAAAGAAGGCAAAAGCAGCCTGCTGACCGTCATCGACGCCGCATCCGGCAAAATGGTCAAAGCCCTGGAGCTGTACGAGAATGAGACCAAGCCCTACGTCGGCCATGCCGGCGGCGTAACCGTGAGCGAGAAGCATGTGTGGATTTCTTCGGACAGCACGCTTTTCTACGTGCCGATTGAAGAGATCGCTGCCGCAGCGGACAAAGGAAAACTTACCTTCACAGGCTCGGTAGCGACCGATACCCGCTCATCCTTTGCCACCTATGCGGACGGTATGATCTGGTCCGGGGAGTTCTCCTATGTGAAGGATTATCCGACAGAACCCAGCCATCACATGAACAACCGTGACGAGAAGCTGCACAAAGCCTGGGTCACCGGGTTCAAGCTGGACCCGGCCACCGACCTGCTGCCGGCAGCCAAGACCGCTTCGGCCAAAGGCCCGGTGACGCCGGATGCCATCCTCTCCATCCCGGATACCATCCAGGGTATGGAATTCAGCAAGGACGGCATCCTGCTCAGCCAGTCTTACGGCCGCAACAATGCCAGCACCCTGCTTCACTATGCGAACAGCATGAAGACGGAGCAGCCGCATAAGACCGTCACCATCGGAGCCGACAAAGTGCCTCTGTGGTTCCTCGACAGCAAGAACGAGAAAGGCAAGCTCGAAGCGCCGCCGATGTCCGAAGGACTCGTCACCGTCAAGGATGAGCTGTACGTCCTGTTCGAGTCCGGAGCGAACTTGTACCGGTCTTCATCGACCTACCCGGTGGATAAGATTCAGATTGTGAAGTGGCCGTAGAGCGTTAGCTTGAACAATCTAATCATTGTGCACGATAGAACAGTTAGTCCTCAGTCCCCTCCCAGTTGGAGACGCTGAGGGCTTTTTATATGCCTGCCTGCCGAAAACATAGACAAATAGACTCCGCGATTAATTTACTCTCGAAGATCGCATGTGATTCTAAATCGGGTAAGATCAAGACGAAAGTTAGATCGATTGTAATGCTTTTAATACACCAAAAATAATATATCTCGCATGTAAAAAAATTACATAATTTTCTTCCAGGTGCTTCTGTGTCAATTAACCGATCTTATTCAAATGTTCTGTCACTTAGGCTCATTTCATGCGCTATTTAAATTTATTTAACTCAATTCGACTATAATCGACTAAACTTATTATATTTTGCTATTCATTTTCCATAAATACCATGTTAAGGTTTTATAAGTATCTGCTATTTCATAGTATGATAACTCTTATTTATGTGGAGGTTATGCGTTTATGAAGAATAGAAAAAGATATCTGGCAAGTGTAATTGTGACAGGAGCTCTCGCAGCTGCGCTATCCACATCCGCTTTCGCCGCTTCCGGACATAACAATGTCGCCGCTGTCGGAACCGCCGCCTCCAACACGAAGTACGGCACCAACTATCAAGGCTCGTACTCACTCGGACAAACTCATGCTCAAATCGCGAAGCTCAAGCAGAATCTCAAAGACTGGAGAGCTTACGGCAGCAACAGTTCCTATTTTACCGGGGTCGCTGCGATTACGAGCACGGACGGCACTTTCGATCAAGCCACTAAGAATAATTTAATCGTCTTTCAGAACGTGAAAGGCCTTACCGCAGACGGCATTTACGGAGCTGGAAGCCGGAACGCCATGCATGCCGCCATCGGCAGCTCTCCTAAAGGATTTGTCCGCATCAAAGACACTAGCTATTATATCAACTATAACGATACCGCAACCGGTCTTTCCGCTGATAACACATATAAACTGGATCACAGCTGGCTTACCTCCGGCTCTGTGACGACATTAAATTCGTTTGCCCAGGGCTTTTACTCCACCTACAGTAAAAAACTAGAGATAAACGATGGGAGTCTCATCGATGGAGACGATACACCTGAACATAGCACCCACCAAGACGGCAAAGGCGTGGATATCCGCAACGCCGGGTTAACAGTGGACCAGCAGAAGAAAGTCCTGCAGCTCGCTGTTGACAATCCGAATATATCTTCCATTCTCTATTATACGAACCATGGACTGACCAGCAGCAAAATCGTGATCCGTGCCGATCATGACGATCACTTCCATGTGAATTTTAAATAAGATTATTCTATGGTAAAAGAGAGCAACCCCGATCCAGGTTTTATCTGGGTCGGGGTTGTTTTAGCGTTAGATTGTGATATGCCGGGCCTTCCAATCTATAATCGACGTACAACAAGATCATTCTAAATCTTCAACTAATGAGCTAGGACGTATCTCCATCCGATTGCCCTATACTTTCTTTTATATATAAAACTCTTTTTGCTTATGTAAAAAATAATCTAACTGCTCTTGTTTTTAAGTACTACCGTCTCCAAATGCCTTATAACATTCAATTACCCCTTGAATTTATTCACTTCTAAAATTTTAGACCAAATTAGACATGTTATAAGAATACTTGCTAACGTTCACCACTTTTACGGACATTAGCCGATGAATTTGTGCTTTTCTAGAAAGGCGTAAAATTCTTTGTATGTATCACTTTGCTCCACAACATTCCAAAATACAGGGTCAAAATCCCATTTGTGCTTATCTTGGAGATAGTAAAAAACCATGTCCAGCAGTTTAGATGAACTCGATTCATTTTTTTGGACAATATCAGCGAATTCCTCTAACAATTTTATTCTACTGTTCCCCATGTCATTTTCTTCAATCAACGTTTCATATTTCTCGAGTAAACTCACTTTTTCATGTTCATGTTCAAGAAACCTGATAAGCCCCTCATTTTCACTTACCGTTTCAGTAAACCATATTTCTTTCCCGGTTTCCGAATCAATATGTTGAGACCGAACCGACTCAAACTGATCCGTTACCGTAAAATAGATTTGTTGGATAGATAATTGTTCCGATTTTTTTAGTTCTTTATTGAATAATGGATCAGGGATTTGAGGAAAGATTTTTTTCAAGTCCTGGATACGAACAGCAGGAATCTCCTTGTTTTTAAGCCACATAGAAATATTGGCTCGATTAATCCCAAGCTTATTTGCTAAATCCGTATTTGACATATGATAGGTTTCCAGAATGTATTTAAGACCAAACATAACCCAACTCCTTAACTTTGTTAAATTAACTATAACCATTTAACATTGTTAAATCAAGATAAAAACCCACATTATATAAATCACAATGTGGGTTTTTAAATGAAAACTAAACTTTTTGAGAGAAACATATTTCTCAAAGTCCTGGAAAAAGATTCTCATCACATCTAGATGAATTTTTCTAAAAGAATCCGGTCTAGGTATGTTTACTTCGTTTTTAAAATCTTTTTGGCAATATAAAATGACTCTTCCGTTTTAATAAAATAGCCTTTAAACTTATTATCGAAGATATCGTTTATTTTTTCACCAAGATCACTGAATGTAATGTCTTCATGTTTCTGAAGGTAGTCATTAATCAACTGAACTTCTACTGTATATTCATCATCAAGTAATGGCTCAATTTTGATTGGATTCCATTCATTAATTATTTCTTTAATTTCATTTAAATTTTTGTCCACTTTTATCCTCCTCATTTACCAAATAAAATCTTTGTAAGTTCTCTATATCCACCATCATAGTTAGTTTTAGGTATAACGGTGATTAATTTACCATCCTTTGCTACGACGGCGGCTCCCTCTCTAGAAAAGAAAAGATATTTGCTACCATTATTTTGTGAAAATACCCTTCCATTAGCTACATAAGAATTAACCATCGATTGGGTTGCACCTCTTTCAGCCATTCTTTCCCCAGCGTGTCCCATTGACTTTGCCCAATCGACCTTTAGATTCGGATTTTTCACTAGAGTCCCAAATTTACCAATAGTTTCACCCGTTTTCGCAATACCTGCAACATAATACTTGATACCAGGAGCACCATGACCAACATAATCCCAGGAAGCATCGACAATTTCTTCCATACCATGTAGTATGGGAGAGTTTTGTCTCGAGATTAAAAGAACCAATTCTTTTGAGAGCATGTCATCTGAGCTTTGCATAATATTATCATTAGCTATTCCCGATCTTCTCATTTGATTTCTCAATTTTTCAGCTTCTGCAGCCCAATAATCTCTTTTCTNTAATGCTAGTGTCCCATCGTAATGAGTTTATATCAAAACCCCCACTACCTGTAGACATTTCAGCATGACCACTCGGATCAACATACTTCAAAGGATTATTACTCACATACGTATACAAATTCAAACTCAGCGGGTTATCCAGTTGTCCTTCATACGTATCCTCATTAATAAACCGCCCCATACTCGGATCGTACCAGCGGGCACGAAGGTACTGAAGCTTCACACTTTCATCCCAATATTCCCCGCTATACAGGAACGGATTGTCTACTCCTTGGAGTACGGTAGTTGGATTGCCCCATAGGTCATAAGCGTACTGATTGACTACATTCCCGTTTGCATCTCTCAGCTCTACGACATCTCCATGTCCGTTATGAACATAGTACGCTTTACTGCCCGTTGCATCAACACGGGCTACCAATTGATTCCCACGCAGGTAGCTAGCTTTATGAGCGGCCACCCCATTGGTAACTGTGCCTTCGGCAATCATCTGATCGCCATCATAATAATAACGGGTTGTAATTCCGTTCTCTGTCCGTTCTGTCAGCAGATTATCGCCATTGTACTTGTAATTCACATGGCTTGATCCGTCCAGTTGTACGGCATTCAGCCGGTTCCGATTGTCATACGTGTAGCCGGTATCTACGGGAGTTATAGGCTTGTCGCTTTGCAAGGTAAGTCGGTTGCCCCGATTATCATAGCTGTAATTTTCGTTGTATTCCGATGAAGTGGCAATCCGGTTTAAGGCATCATATGAGAATGATTGGGTGACTCCATTCTCCACTTTACTTGTTTGGTTAGCATGAAGGTCATAGCCATAAGAGAAGGACTGAACCGCTGTTCCTGATTTGGCTTGGGTTAGCGCAGTCAGATTTACACCTTCATAGGTGAATGCAGCCTGGACCCCATTCTTCGCTTGTGTGGTAGACAGTAATCCATTCTTCTTATATTGATACGCAGCATCCCAATCAGCCGGCTCCGTACCGACCGCGGTTATCCGGTTCTGTACATCATACTGATAATTGGTGACGACACCGAATGGATCGGTCATCTTCGTGCGTTTTCCTTGCGGGTCGTAGGCATATTGCAGGGTCCGTTGATCCGGATATTTGACTTGTGTTAACCAACCGGTTGAAGGCTCGTAGGTATAATTCGTTGTACCGGTCCCATCCTGCATAGACAAGCGGCGGCCTGCCGCATCATACGAGAAGGCTATTCTTTCATCCGTCGTCTCGCTTGCCGTGAGCAAATTGACTGCATTGTACGTGAAGGTATGTGCATTTCCCTTCCGATCGATACTCTTCGTTACATTGCTGTTTGGATCATAAAAGTAAGTTTCAATCTGACCCAGCGGATCTGTTTCTTGAATCACTCTTCCCATCTGGTCGTAGCTTTTCAACTTTTTGTTACGATCGGGATACTCAATTTGCGTCAATTTGCTCGCTTTGCTGTACGTGTAGCGTGTCGTATTGGCCTCTGCATCCGTGACAGATAACAGCCTGCCCATAGCGTCATAGCTATACTGCGTAGTTTGTACATCTCCGGCGCTGCTTCCTGCCCCATCGCTCATGGTGAGTACTTTGCCTGCAGCGTCATAAGTAAACCGGACCGAACCGGTTAAAGCCCCCGCTGCACTAAAAATATCCCGCGCAGTCGCCC
>NZ_RHLK01000023.1 GCF_009757775.1 Paenibacillus lutrae | reverse complement strand
CTTGAAAGCGACCTTCGTTATTGCTCTTACTCAGCATTTTTTACACCTCGGCTCACCGTTTTACTTACTAATTCGATAAAAAAGCCTGTAGACCCTGCTCCTTGCGGAACTTTGTCTACAGGCTGAAAGCACACCCGATTTATCAGGTATGCTTTACTTCTTATAAAAATATCGTTCTTGCTTGTCCCTTCCGTATAGAGATCAATAAAACTTCTGCTTTATTATTCGATACTTTTTAATGATTCGATCATACTTATGTTGGCTACTTTTCTCCTCAGCAGCAGGTTAGATACAATCGTAAGGAAGAACGCAAGAAGAACCGAAATCAATAGAATGAAAATATTTAATTGATCCGGTATTTGTTGATGGCTGCTGGACAGTGCCTTTACGACATTTGTATACATATACCCGCTTATCGGTAAAGCTACAACTACTGCAAACGTGGTCAGTATGATGTTTTCAAAAAATATAAGTCTGTTTATTTTGTATTTTTGGTAGCCTAACACTTTAAGGGTTGCAAGTTCACGGTTCCTCTCATAAATATTTATGGAAGAAATCGTATATATGGCGCCAAAGGAGAGTACGATGGCACAAATGATGAACATAATAAACACAAAACTGTTTTGATTCACTATATATTGAGCGGATTTCTTCAGATCATTCTTGTCTGTAATTGTGTCTACTTGAGGATCTTGTTCAAAATAGGCACGAACGTTCGCAAGATCTTGCGGGCTCTCTGCTTCTACTAAAAGCGAGGTGGGACTGTAATTGATGTCAAAACTCTTTAAGTAGGCGGGTGTGGAATAGAACGCGGGATTTGAATACTGGGTAGATATATGTAGAACGTTCATATCTATCGTTTTATTATCAAGCTCCGGTGCTGTGAACTTTACCTGGATGGTATCCCCTTCTGCAATCTGATATTTGTCGGCGTAAGATTTGGGAACCAGCACACCATGATTTTCCAAAAACAACTTCTTGTCATGTTCGTCAAAGAAATGAATGAGATTGTTTTCTTTTTCCGTAACGACTAACGTGGCTTTTTCTTTGTTACCATCTTTTAAGAATTCAACTGGAAAGGCTGCTAAATCATAACGATTTGAAATCCCGGAAGGCCGTTTAATCGAGTCAAAAGATGTTCCCCTCGTATAATCGACTCGCAAATCATAGGAATAAACATCTTCAACCTGGCCAGCTACTTTTAACAAGGCTGATTGCGTACCCAGAGCAGTTATTAACAAAGCCGTGCTTACTACAATACCGACTGAGCTCACTAATGCTTTTTGTTTATTTAAAAATATATTTCTCAAAATAAGTTTATAACTATAGGAAATGCGCGTCCATAAACCCGGAATTCGCTCAATCCATATCTTTTTCATCGTCTTGGGCGGTTTAGGACGCATAGCCTGGGCTGCACGTTCTTTCAGTATTTTTCTGCCGCTTAAATAACAGGACAGGAGTCCAAAGGCGCTGGAGAATAGGATAGGAGGAAGGAAAGAAAAAATAGAAAGTGAGTATGTAACGTCCGGCAGAGAGAAAGACCTTGCACTGGACGTAGTTACAAAAGGAATAAATACAAACGCAGCAACGATAGAGCCCAGAAGTGAGCCTGCGATACCGGCAAGCACAGGGTAGCCCATGTAATGAAGCATGATATTTCGGTCTTTTATACCCAAAGCCTTCATAATCCCTACTTGATTTCTTTGCGAATCTATAATCATGGACATGGTAAGAAACAGGATAACAGCTGAAATTAAAAACAGAACGAAAGGGACAACCTTACTCATCAACCCATTATTTTGAATCGTTTGATTGATTTTGGAGTAAGCGAAACTCCGTTCTTTACTTACTTGATCCAAATAGGTAAGGTGCTTGGTTTGTGCTTCAACGGTTTTACCCAGTTGGTCAATATCCGTACCTTCTGCAGCATCAATGATGAGTTCATTATAGGATAAACTCCCTGCGATTAGGGGTATAGCTTCTTCGGCTATATAAGCTACCCCGTAGGTTTTATGGTCTTGCGTTTCGTTCTTTTTTACATGTTCGACATTTTCACCCAAGGCGCTGATTGTAAACGTAAAATCCTTCTCATTCGCACTTATGCGGATCTGGTCGCCGACACGATACTGATGTTCATTGGCATAGCGGGAATCTACGAAGATCTCATCCTTTTTTGCCGGGATCCGCCCCTCCATCCTAAAAAGCGTATTAATTTCATTTTGCACCGGGATCGAATGAATTTTTAAGGAAGCTTTGTAATCTTCAAAGACCTGTACGGCATCAAAGGTATAACGTTCTTCAATTTTCGTAATCCCTTCAATTCCGCTCAAGTCCGCCACATCATCTTTCGTAATTTGCTTATAATATACATTCAAGTCGCTTAAATTATGTTCTTGAAAGTAAGCCTTTGTATAAGCGCTAAGCTTATCACTGTAAGTTACCAGCCCCGCATAGAAAAAAGCTCCTACTGCGATTATCAAAACCAAGGCCATAAATTGTCCGAGCGATTGTTTAATATCCCTAAGTAATTTCACAAATAATTTCATCATCACCACTCAATCCCTTCAACACTTTGTTTGTTCTCGTTGATCGTAACGCTTTCGATCCTCCCGCTCTTCACCTTAATCACTTTATCGGCCATAGGAGCAATAGCGGAATTATGTGTGACCAACACAACGCATTTTTTCGTTTCCCTGTTCAAATCCTGAAGAAGCTTTAAGACGGCCTTGCCGGTCACATAATCCAAAGCACCTGTCGGTTCGTCACAGAGCAGAAGCAGAGGATTTTTGGCAACGGCTCTGGCGATCGCCACTCTTTGTTGTTCTCCTCCGGAGAGCTGGGAAGGGAAGTTGCGGAGCCGCTCCTGTAATCCGACTTTATGTAAAATATCTTGAGCATCCAGATGATTCGTACATACTTCAGTGGCGAATTCAACATTTTCCAGAGCGTTTAAATTCGGAATTAAGTTATAGAATTGAAATACAAAACCTACTTTCTCACCCCGATACTCTGTTAACTTTTTTTCATTGAATGTAGTAATTTCTTGATCACCAACAACTACTTCCTGAAGAAGCCGTATCCATACCGCCGAGTATATTCAGAATCGTACTTTTACCCGCACCGCTTGCGCCCAAAATAACGACGAATTCCCCCTCTGATATAGATAAATCAACACCATCCAATGCCTTAATCGGCACTTCTCCTATTGTGTATTCTTTCGTTACTTTTTTAAATTCGATTAACTTTTTCACTTCTTACATCTCCTCGTAAACTATTTTTAAAGCTTCGTCTCAGCACATTCTCTTCTCTGGGCGATTTAATGAAACTGCTTAATGACTGCCGAACTGAGGTGGCGGTGTCCGAATTGTCGCCATGCCCCTTATATTCATGTTCCTCCCATTTATGGATATGAACATCTGCGCGATAAAGTTGATTATACGAACGCAAGTCAAGGGGAACAACCATCTCCAGTCCATCCTGCACCTGGACCAAAGTCGGGCTCAAACAAAAACAGCACTCCTTTCCCGTGCGGGAAGAAGTGCTGTTTTGTTTTATACACAAGCTGGAACTTGCAGGGGGATTCGGTCTCCGATCCGGAGAATTATACGGACTTTCTTGCCTATAAATAATTGCCCTTTTAAGAAAAAATATGGAAAAAGATCTTCACATCCGAACAAACGTTTGGTATACTTATAACAAACATTCGTTCGCTTATCTGAAGATAAGCGGCCCAAGGAGGGTCTTGCTATGAGTCTGTGGAAAAATGTCCGCTTCATCGAACGCGATTTTTGGTTTCAGAAAATGTTGAATGATACAGATTCTCTTCGTCCATGGCAGATCGACAGCTTGCTCGGTGAGACGAATGCTCAATGGGATGACCTGACTTTCAAATTTTTTGCTGACGGTTCCGTCACAATAATAGATAACGATACAGACAGCCGAGTCTCACCCCGTGAGCTGAAAGGAGCAGCGCTCGATTTCTACATCCGCAAACGCATTGAATTTATTAAGGCCAGCTTGGAAGAGAAAATCCTGTTGTACGCTTGATTACTTCATCGCTGTTCCGGTGATAAAGAAAGGGAACCCGGCACTCTATCCTGGTTCCCTTTCGATCCTTCTTATCTACATTCATCCGAGCTTTGCCCCCGTCTATCCCCTGCCAATTTCCTGCTTTTCATTCCGAATATCTGAAACAAGATGTCAAATGGTCGTCGACCATCCCTGTAGCCTGCATATAGGCATAACAGATTGTTGTACCGACAAACGTAAACCCTTCTTTTTTGAGCGCTTTGCTCATAGCATCTGATTGAGCTGTTGATACAGGAACTTCCTGAAGGGATTTCCAATGATTCTTTACGGGTTCACCACCGACAAACTGCCAAATATATAAGGAGAAACTTCCATATTTCTCTTGAATATTCAAAAACGCCTGCGCATTCTTAACGAATCCCCGTACCTTAAGACGATTACGAATGATACCCGGGTCATCCAATAATTCAGCGATTTTCTCTTCATTATATTGTGCAATTATAGCTGCATCAAACCCATCGAATACTTGCTGATAATACGCTCGCTTCTTCAGGACCGTATACCAGCTTAAACCGGCCTGTGCTCCTTCTAAGCAGAGCATTTCGAACAACTTCCGGTCATCTTTCTCCGGTATGCCCCACTCATGATCGTGATAATCTATATACAACTGGTCTTTATTTACCCATCCGCAGCGGTTCATTTCCATCTCCACTCAGTACCTCCGGTTTAACTTTTTCTGCTAATCCCTATACTCACCGATCCTGTAAAATCGGCTGGTATTTGAATAAATACGGGCTGCCGTTTCTTTGACGCCCATTCCTTTAATGGCGGCAACATGCCTTACAACATCCGCCACCATAACAGGATGAGTCATTCTGCCTTTGTACGGACCTTCAAAAGGCCAAGGTCCGTCGGTTTCTACCATAATCAAATCCAGCGGATAAACCGAGACGAGTTTTTGAATGTCCTCTTCATAGGCAATATCCGGAGTAACGGATATAGAGTACCCCGAATCTATCATCCGGTTAACCGTCTCAACCGGCCCTTTAAACCAATGAAAATGTGCACGTTGTATGTGATACTGCTGCAGCAAGTCTATTACGCGTTCGGCGTCCTCATATACGGCATGAAGAATAATAGGCTTATGATGGCTGGCTGCCAAACGAACAAACTTCTCCAGCAAATCATAGTAAGGCTGGAGCTCAAATGAACGCTTTTGTGATTCGGCTTCCTTCCTCCTATAGTAAGGCAGTCCCACTTCGCCTACCGCCACAGCATTCCTAATATGTTTCTCCATCCATACCAGAAGTTCCTGCTGCTCTGCTCCGTCAGGGAGCTCCTGCTCAGGATGAAAGCCATAAGCTGGCCGAATCAGGTTCGGATAGTTCTCCGCAAGCTCTTTAGTTGTGAGACTGGAAGCAAGATTCATTGAGACAGCGATAACAGCGCGTAAGGCCGGATTGTCTGCAATGTCTTGAATCATGACTTTTCTCTGCACCTCTTCATAGAGATCAAGGTGAAGATGAGAATCAATGAAATGCATCTTTTCATTCGTCGTGAGGTCTTGACCACTTAACCTATCTTTCATAATGCAGTCTCCTCCTTCCTAATATTCTTTTCTCTGTTCCATGTACAAAAAACCGCGGAACGCGGAGTCTGATCTATCAGCCTCCACTATCCACGGTTTTCAGCAAGTCATATAATTCTCTTCTCATGCGGATAAATTCGGGCTTTTCCGGAAGATGCTCTGAACGCGGCCTCTCGAAAGGCACCTGGACTTCTCTCACAATTCGAGTCGGTTTGTTAGAAAGCACATAAATCCGGTCGGAGAGCAGCAGCGCTTCCTCCAGACTGTGTGTGATAAACAATACCGAGCGTTTATTCCGTTCCCATATATTGAGCAGCCAGCGCTGCATATCCTCACGGGTAAGAGCGTCCAGCGCCCCGAACGGTTCATCCAGGCACATGAGTTCTTGCGGACTTAATAAAGCGCGCAGGAAGGACACACGCTGCTGCATACCACCGGACAGTACGCCCGGGAATTCACGTTCATAGCCTTGAAGTCCAACCTTGCCCAGCCATTCTCTGGCCAACCGCAGTGATTCGTGCTTGGGCAAGCCGGCTATTTCGCGTGTCATAATGACATTCTCCTCGACGCTTCTCCAAGGAAACAGAGAAGCCTGCTGGGGCATGTAGCTGACCAGCCCCTTCATTCCCGTTACTTCTCTGCCATCGAGGCAGATGGCGCCGGACGTCGGCTGGATCAAACCGCCAATCAAGTGGAACAAGGTAGTCTTACCGCTGCCGGATGGTCCCAGAATGGTAACGAACTCGCCTTCTTTCACATGAAGATCAATCCCGTCCAGCACTCTCACTTCGCGTTTGCCTTGTACCGGGAAAGACTTAGAAAGGTTCTTTAATTGAAGCTTGGTCATGCTTGCTCACCCCTGTCATGATTTAGCCGTCTTCCAGCGAACAATCCATTTCTCAAGCAGAGCAATTGCACCGAACAGCAGAAGACTAAGGACGACGATCAGGACTATCGCGACGAATACCCGGTCGGTACGAAAAGATGACTTCGATAAGAGCATAAATACACCGATCCCTCTATCCGAGCCAAGCCATTCCGCGATTACGCCGCCCATAACACTGTACGTCGCCGAGATTTTCAGGCCCGAGAAGACAGACGGAAGCGCGTAAGGAAGTTCGAGCTTCCAGAACAATTGGCTCCGGCTGGCTCCAATCATTTGCAAATACCGGTGCATGCCTGGATCCGGATTGGATAATCCCCCGAGGGTGGCCACCGTTACCGGAAAGAAACAAACGAGTGCAATGACAATAAGCTTAGGCAGGATTCCGAAGCCGAACCAGATCATAAGCAGAGGGGCAAGCGCAATCGTTGGGATGTTCTGCGACAATACTAGCAGCGGATAAAAAGCTGATTTCATCCCGGGTATCACATGAAGTACACAAGCGATAATAAGCCCGAGGACCGAACCAATCGAGAAGCCGAGCAGCGTTACCGTGACCGTGTGACTGATATGCTTGCCCAGCAAAGGAGCCTGGCGAATACCTTCTTCTATGATCGTAAGCGGAGCTGGAAGTCTCCATGTTGGTGTGCCTGCTATCATGACGCCAAACTGCCATAGAAGCAGCAGAAGGATGGCCGTAAGAAAAGGCGGCCATCCTTTGTTCCAGATCGAACGGATCATGAACGGTATTTTTCCGTTAAGCGATCCATCGATGCGCCTTCAGGATTGTAATAAATTTTGACTTGAGAAATAACACTCACGCTTCCGATCTCCATCATAGCTTCATTCATTCTTTTGACAATGTCGAGCAGCTCGCCAAGCTCGCCTTCCATCGTCGTTTCTAGAGGATGAACTTCATACGGAACGCCGGACTGCTGAATAACTTCTATAGCGCGGTCTACATAAGGAATGACGTCCTCGCCGTTCTTGGTTTTAGGAATAATTTGAATGCTGACTAGTGCATTAGCCACTGTGAAATTCCTCCTAGCTGAAATTGATGAATTTTACTGCTTGATACTATGAACCGGACGGCAGGAACTGGTTTGTGTAAGCTTTATCCGCATCCAGAGCCTTCTCCAGAAGATTGTAGTCCTGCATCCATTTGGCATAGTTCTCCCAAACTTCTTTCTTCTGTTCCCCCCACCGCGGCGCATCGTCCTTATACTTGGGACTCAGCCACTTCTGGCTGGCAAGCACGAGATTCTTATCCAGTTCCGGAACGGCTTCCGAGAGTACGGCAGCCGCCTCTTCCGGTTGGTCGATTGCAAACTGGTAGCCTTTGGATGCAGCTGCGAGGAATGATTTCACGAGTTCAGGTTTATCTCCGATAATTTTCTCACTTGTAGCCAGAACAGGTGTATAGAAATCCAACTGCTTGGAATACTCCGTGAGATATACCATGTTGATCGGTTCTTTGCGGAGCTCCGACTCAATGCCCGTCCATCCGTAATAAATCCAGGCAAAATCAATATCCCGTTTTACCGCTGTGAAGAAATCAGCTTCCCCAATGTTAACGATCTTAACTTTGGAAGGGTCCGCCTGATTATTTTTCATAAGAGATTCAATCATGGCATTCTCGTTCGGAGAACCCCATCCTCCATATACTTTGCCCTCAAAGTCTTTGGGCTTCGTAATATTCTTGGCTTGCGGTGAAGCAAAACCGGACGTGTTATGCTGAATAACTGCCGCGATGGAAACAATCGGCACCTGTGCGGTTCTTGCCAGAGTAATTCCTTCCTGGTTGCTGACGCCGAACTCGGCCGCTCCGGAAGCAACCATAGCATCCGCTCCGCCGGCCCCGGGTTGAATGATGTCCACATTAAGACCCTGCTCCGCAAAATACCCCTTGGCTTGGGCTACATACAAGCCCGTGTGATTCGTGTTCGGTGTCCAATCCAACACGATCTTAATATTCGTGGCAGGTGCTGCCGCTGACGGCGTAGTTCCCGGAGTTGGCTGACTTTCTTTGGCTCCGCAGCCCGATAGTGCGACCAGGAATGCTGCTGCAATTGCTGTTGTTCGGTATAACCGTTTCATAGTCTTCTCCCCCTCATTCTTGCGGAGCAAACATCAAAAAGCGCCCCCTGACCGGGAGCGCACTCAAAGACTACGAGAAATCGTACGTTTTCCTACGCTGGCATTATCCAGATCAGGTTGTAAGGGTCAGTATCTTATGGGATACAATCTCAGCCGGCCAATTCCAGCACCCCTGCTTTTATTCAGTTGTCCGCATTTGCTGGGTTAATTATAGCATACCACCCGGGTTTGTCTAGACAATTTAACCAAGCATCCTGCTTGCCGCCCGCAGACTAAGGCAGTTACGCCAGCCATTCGCGCAGCCTGCCCGCCGTCTGGCTGGCATCTTTGTAGCCGAGATCGTGAAGGGCTTCCAGCTTGGAGGAATCTTTCTCCATGCGACCCACTTTAACCTGGGCAGAAGGGCGGATGACGAGTACTTTCCCCTCATCTTCCATCCGCTCGATATCTTCCAGAGTCCGGTTGTACACGAGACTGCGCTCAACAAGAGCACGGACCAGCCCGGGGTATCCCGGATAGAACCGCTGAGCAAACCACTGCTGTTTGAACGGTTTCTTGCGGTAGCCTCTCGGACGCGTCAATATAATGATATTGCGTTCATTGCCGTCTCTTATCGATTGATGAATCGGGATAGGCGCCGAGATTCCCCCATCAAACAACGTACGATTATCATGTTGTACCGGCTGGGAAACAAACGGCAGTGAGGAGGAAGCACGGATAAGGGACAGCGTCATATCCAGCGCTTCATTTTTCCGGTAAAATACCGCCTCCCCGCTGATAGCATCTGTTGTGCCAATCACCAGCTCGTTACCTCTGCCGTAGAATGTTTCAAAATCAAACGGCACCAAATTCTGGGGAATTTCATTAAAAATAAAATTCATCCCGAAAATACTGCGCTCCCGCATTAAATTCCGGTAACTGATATATCTTTTGTCCGTAACGAAGCCGATGGTTACTTGTTTATTCCGTCCAGGCTGCCGGGATAGATAAGAGGCCGCGTTGCACGCGCCTGCCGATACTCCGATTACATAAGGAACGTACCAGTCGTTCTCCATAAAATATTCCAGAACACCAGCGGTATAGACTCCCCGCATGCCTCCTCCTTCAAGCACTAAACCAAGTGAGTTCATCTCTTCTCACCCTCCTGTCGAACCCAATTATTATCCAATATGATTAGCATACAACAATTTTAGTTATAAACAAAATCCGATGGACACGCAGGGAGTGAATCCAGCTAAGCATACCTGGCTATCCTCATAGGATCTCTCTTTCTTTCGTACAAATTTACTTTTACAAACAAATACAGACACTACCCACTAAAGGATAGCGTCTGTTTCAGCAAAGAATATCTAAGTCTGTTCGTTTTTATCGATTTCATTGAGATTGGGCGGATAAACCGATGCTTTACGTGCATTCAAAGTCACGATTTCTTCTTTTAATCGGCTTTTGTTCTGCTTGTCGTCAATTTTGCTGGATTTGTTAAACGGCATTGAGAATCACCCCCGGTCCGCCACATTGCTAATAGGGTGTCCCAAAAGCTACCCCTCCATTACATGCCCAAACAATAACAGATGATTGAGTACGATCAACCGCCAGAATTTCTGTCGAAAAAGCGCTTGCTTTATCATTTTCTGCGCTTACCCAGGAAATATTTCTGCTGCGGGAAATAGACGATTGAAGCATGAAGAGGATGCGAATTGCGCATCGTAAAGAACAAAGGAGGTTGATTCAATATGGTAGAAAGTCAGCAGCATCAACAATATATCGAGCACGCAGTAGAAGCCGCGGATGCCGCAATTCTGAACGCACAAGAGGCCGAACACGAACTGCAGGGCGCTATTACGCTTGCAGACCCCGTCGCCATACAGCGGGCTCAGGCGAAACTGGGTTCAGCGAAGCGGCAGGTCAGAGAAGCCCAGGGCCAGATTCAATCTTATGATTCACAGAAATACGGCCAGCAATTGGAACAAACAATCCAACAGCTTCATCAGGCTGCACAAGATCTGGAAGCGTCCGAAGACAAATTCCATACACCGCGGCAAATTCGTTAAGCATTGGCTCCGAAAGGAGCTTTTCTTTATTGAAAAAAGCCCATACTGTGATAAACTATTCAGGTACAAATGCTTATCAGGGAGGGCCATCATCATTTATGTTAGTCATTGGAATAGCCGGGGGAACCGGCTCGGGAAAATCTACGGTCGCCCGTTCTATCATACACGAACTCGGGACAAAGAATGTCACCTTAATCTGTCAAGATAATTATTATGCGGACCGCAGTGAATTAACCATGGAAGAGCGAGTTAAGATCAACTACGATCATCCGCATGCATTTGAGAACAAACTGCTGCTCAAGCATCTCGGCGAGCTGCGCCTCGGCCGCGAAATTGAGGTTCCGATATACGATTTCACCCGTCATGCCCGTTCCTCAGAGACTCTGCTTGTGCAGGGGACTCCCATCATCATTATTGAGGGCATACATGTTCTGACGGACGAAGATCTGCGCGGGGCTCTGGACATCAAAGTATTTGTCGACACCGACCCCGATGTCCGAATTCTGCGCCGCATCATGCGTGATACTCAGGAAAGAGGACGCTCGCTGCAATCCGTATTCGACCAGTATTTGACGACGGTCAAACCGATGCATGATGCCTTCATCGAGCCATCCAAGAAATACGCCGACATCATCATTCCCGAAGGTGGGGAAAATGAAATCGGCATCCGGCTTCTGACCACACTGACGGAGAGCTACATGGATACACTTTTGGCGGAAATAGACTGACCTCAGCACCTTCACAAGAATTAGTCTGATTTCGATATAAACAAAAAAGAAGACCTGGACGCAGTTTTTGCGAATTCAGGTCTTCTTTTTGTTTGTTGTTCTCCCGGTGAGTCGAATGGTAGGTGTCAACTGAAGACAGCTATAGAGCGCTGCCCTCCATCTCTCCCCCTGTCCCCCGTCTTCGCTTACCTTTGAAAGCAAATCCGCTAATCACGAAGATTAGAAAAACCGAGCCCAGTGTGTAGAACAGGCTGCCAAGCGAGATATACTGCAAGCCCAGTCCGCCCAGATTGGGCCCGATTACACTGCCCAGGCTGAACAGAATGGAGCCGATCACATTCGCGGACGGCAGCAGATCACGCGGCAGCAAATCCGCCGCATAAGCCAGGCCCAGCGAGAAGAAGGACCCGATCATTCCTCCCGCGGCGAATAGAAGAAGTCCGATTCCGAGCATGGAATTGCCTGCTAGAGGCACAGCCATGAAAGCTGTGCCCCCGCCAACTGCAGCGGCCAGCAGCACTGGCTTGCGGCCGATCCGGTCGCTGAGTATTCCAAGAGGCAGCTGAAGAATCAGGCCGCCTATGCCGACAAGCGGCAGAAGCATCGACACCGACGTATCGGTAAGGCCCATCCGCAAACCATACAGCGGGAAACTTCCGTTCAATACGGCTTCCGTATACCCGTATAGAAAAGTCGGGATGAGTGCAAACCAGGCTATCCGGACCGCAGTTCCGTATCTTTTCTTAGCAGGCGCCTGCTTGCCTCCTGTCTGAAGTGGCTGCTTAGGAAGCTTCGTAAGCAGCAAAGCGACCAGCAGGTAGAACAAGGCCACGATAACGAAAGGGGCAAACCGCCCAAACGATAGCAGATTAATCCCTGCGGGACCTAAACTGAATCCGATTCCGTATGCCATTCCGTAGTAGGAGATATATCGTCCTCTGCGATCGGGCGGTGCGGATGTCAGGATCCACAGCTGCGTCGTATAATGCAGGATGGAATTGCCGAATCCGATGATAAACCGGAGAAGAAACCAGAACGCGAGATTTTCCCACACAGGAAGCAGCACTAATGCCGCCGTCTCGAGCAGGATGCACGCAATGAGAATTCTTTTGAAGCCAAGTGCAAGCAATATCCGTTCCACAACGAACATCGACACGAAACTGCCAATATACATGGAAGCGGCATTAAAACCGTTCAACCCCGGAGAAACCCCGCTGGATTCCAGCATGATCGCAAGCAGAGGAAGCAATAGTCCCTGGCTTAAACCTGAAATTATGACAACCAGCAGCAGAATAAGCAGGCGGCGTGTCGGTGTCATCGTCTCTGAGGACGATCCTGTCATGATGCCTACCCCCCATGCGTAATGAAAACAACTCGACTATTGTACCATCTGCTGCTGCGATTGTGAATCAACCTATGGTTTATTAATTCCCGCCAGCTTCTTCTCCATTTTCTTCCATGAAATCCATCCGGTCTGAGTACGAAAGCAATTTGGACGGAAGAGGTACGCCAAATCTTTTCCATACAAGCAAACGGACTTCCCTGATCCAGTCTTCAAACCCTTTGTAACCGGCAAACAAAACTGCATAATGATCATTCATCATGACAAAATAGGGAGAGGTGTATTTGTCCGTCAGAAAGCGGAGCGAAGTATCCACCGGGGTGTATTTCTTGCGCTTTCCTTCCCAGGTATCGATTGTAATCCTGCTTTCTCCGGCACCTTTCCCGCCTGCTTCTTCCACCAGCTTCTCCAGGTTCTTCACCCGCTTATAATAAGGAACGGCGCAGGCGATACTCATCCGGCGGAGACTATCTTCGTGCTGGGGATACAGAACAATTTTGTTAAATTGGCGCTGCCGGGCTAATTCCAGAACGATTGTCAATTCGTGATCTGTCCAATCCTCAAAAGTCTCAAACACAAGAAGTGTGCCGCGCCGTTTTGGCTGCTCTTCCTCATAACCAAACGGAACCATACTGTTGCCGCGAGCCATCAGACCGCCTCCTTTTCTTTTTTTCATTTTACCCCGAAGTGAAGAGAAGGACACATAAATGATATTCAATTAGGAAAAAGGATTTTTTCGACCAATGGTAGAATAATTATTCCAAGAGGCACTCTACAACCGGAACGAAGCTTCATCATCTGTACCAAATGTACTATAATAGATGTGAAGCATGACCGCGAATGCAGTGCTTATCCCAACTAATAAGGAGTTCCTGTACATGAGAGATCCACGAATGGTTACATTTGCACGCAATATTATCCGCTACTCGGTTGAACTGAAAGCGGGCGAAAATATTTTGATCGAACTCATTGGAATTAAAGATCCCGAGCTTGCGAAATGCTTTATTGAAGAAGTATACGCAGTTGGGGGCAATCCGATTATCGAGCTGCGCGATCCGGCCATTAACCGCAGCATGATGCTCGGAGCTACGCGCCAGACACTGGAGAAGAAAGCCGAGCTGGAGCTTAACCGCATGAAAGAAATGCAGGCGTATGTCGCTGTCAGAGGCGGAGATAACGTGACCGAAACTGCTGATGTGCCCGAAGACCGTCTCAAGCTCTATATGAGCGTCTATTCCAGACCTGTAACCAATCAGCGTGTTAACCATACCAAATGGGTTGTGATGCGTTACCCGAACGGATCGATGGCTCAGCTTGCCAATACAAGCACGGAAGCCTTCGAAGATTTCTACTTCCAAGTCTGCAATCTGGACTACAGCAAAATGGAAGAAGCGATGGAACCCCTGGTCGAGCTGATGAACCGTACAGACAAGGTCCGTCTTGTATCCCCAGGTACAGATTTGACTTTCTCAATCAAGGACATTCCTGCAATCAAATGCTGCGGCAAACGCAATATTCCCGATGGAGAAGTTTACACAGCTCCCGTTCTCAATTCCGTTAACGGAGTTATCTCTTACAATACGCCAACCGTTTACTCGGGTACTTCATTTGAGAATGTAGTCCTGAAGCTGGAGAACGGCAAAATTGTGGAGGCGACAAGCAACAATACCGCGCGTATGAATGACATTCTCGATACGGATGAAGGCGCACGTTATATCGGCGAATTTGCCATCGGCGTGAATCCTTATATCCAGCATCCGATGAAGGATACGTTATTCGATGAGAAAATCGACGGTTCCATCCACTTCACCCCCGGCCAGGCCTATGAAATTGCCGACAACAGCAACCGTTCTTCCGTTCACTGGGATATCGTGCTGATTCAGCGTCCTGAATACGGCGGCGGCGAAATCTGGTTTGACGATGTTCTGATCCGTAAAGACGGCATTTTTGTTCTTCCAGAACTGCAATGTCTGAATCCGGAGAATTTGAAATAGACTTCACCCTGTTTCACAAGAGCCCGCATCCTTACTGCGACGGCTCTTTTTTCGTTTCCATGGGCTTTGCAGGCAGCTGGTTGTTGTCCCTTGCTGCTCATGAGGACCAAAAGGAAACTACAAGCGTAAGGTAAGTATAGAATCCATCACAGAATCCATCACATGTAATTACTTCAAAAAAAGAGCGGGACTAAGAGAGGATGATCCTAGATCCTAGATCCTCCATCTACGCCCGCTCTTCCTTTCTATTCGATTACAGCTAATTCAATTCAATTACATTTAATTGAGCTTCACCTTCATGTTTCAGAGGATCCATCACGGAGAAACCAAGGTAATTCTCGCTATTAAACAATTTGGAAGTAGTTAATTGATGACTTGATATTTCCAGT
The DNA here is from genome assembly GCF_009757775.1 of Paenibacillus lutrae. Taxonomy (GTDB): domain Bacteria; phylum Bacillota; class Bacilli; order Paenibacillales; family NBRC-103111; genus Paenibacillus_F; species Paenibacillus_F lutrae. Next base: position 31,792 of record NZ_RHLK01000023.1, on the reverse strand, counting down.
ACTTTACCACTCTCAAGATCTAAAGAAAAAATTTGGTACATAGAATATCTATAATAAAGTTTGTTCCCGCGTATAAAAGGGGTGTCTAACGTAAGATCCTTGTCCTGCGCCTCAATGAAATGTTTGATTTCTCCGCTATTTTTATCTGCTACGTATAATTTCCCTATTTCTGTCCAAACAAACCACTTATCATCCGCCGTAAAATCTACAACGCCTGTTCCTTCTTTTAATATTTTGGACTTTTGACTAAGATCATACGGATAGAAGACAATCTCAATTTGTTTATCGTCTGCCGATGCTGATTCTTTATTGAAGGACGTTTGCTGCACCAGAATTCCTTCTTTTACAGGGCGTTGGAGCACCATGAATATTCCATCTCGTTTATCCGATTGATCGTTTAGTTGTTCTGAAGCAATGGTATCCATCTTTCCCTTAATGGGATCAAATACGACTAAACTGCTTGTAATGATTTTGTCCTCAATTGTTTTTTTAATCCATGTAACCATGTTATCTTCCATTCTTAAGACAGGAGGCTGGAGTTCAAGATCAAGGTATCCTTGATCCACGACTTTAACTTGTTTAGTATCCAAATGTAAGGTTTTGATTTCCCATTCCTTTTTCTTTTCGTTACTTCTATTATATTCGACCCAGTAAAGATTATCTTTGACCCCAACCAGTGAATTAATGATTTTTTTATTAGGGGCATCGTAAATTTTATTGAACGTTTCTTCCCCTCTATTCATTACTCCGATTGAACTTTGTGCCTCCTCACTTTGATCATATTCAAAAGCAATTAATGTATTATTAATATAACTTGCTGTAATAAATGTGGAGACAAATTCATTGTTTTTTATCGGGTAATTTTGTACGGAACCAGCCGGGGCTGCTTCAGATTTAATATCGTTTTTCTTAACCATATCTTCACTTTCATACACTGGCATTTCTTCCCTGTCATTCTTGGTCATGTTTGAGGATGGGGGAACAGAATCCTTCAGAACATAAATTATGCCCCCTATAAAAATGAATAGTATGACCAAGGATATCCTTATACGTTTCTTCAGAATCGTCACCCCCCGGCTAAGATTACTTTCTTGAACCATCCACACAGAAATTGTATTGAATCATGTTCGTATCGGATTAATTTTAACCGCAGCCTGTTTGCCGCTCACCTGAATCCCTGTTTCTTTAGTGCCTGCAGCTGCCAAATCTTTAAGCAAACGCTCCAGTAAAGCTTTAGCTTTCGGTCCTTCTTTCCCTTGAATACGGACCACCAGCTGTACAGCGTTACCCGAAATCAGCAGTTTCTCCGCCTGCCTTTGCTTCGTTTCGTAATCGTGGTCCTCGATATTTACAGTCAGACGAAGTTCTTTTACCTTGAGGGGTGCCCCGCCCTGACGCTGAGCTTGCTTTTCCTTCTGTGCCGTTTGTTTAGCCATTCCGCGGGCAACAAGCTGGCAAGGGGGTGGACTCGACATTAGCGAGGTACAAACTAAATCCGCTTTTGCTTCTTTAGCAGCCTGCAGCGCTTCTTCTCGTGATACAATCCCGAGCTCTTCTCCGTTTAATCCGGTTAGCAGAACCTCAGCGGCTTTGATTTTTTCATTTGTAATCATAGGTGACCTCCAATAATACGTGCTGGACATACAAAGATCTGCTGTTTGTGCTTGGAATTTCAGTATAGAAATAGGAACTCTTTGTATTTTAGTGGATTTGCCGGTTAAAAACAAAAGATAGTTACAAATACGGCCAGCAGGAGTCCACAGTGACCTTGTATTATTGGAAAGTATCCCACACCCATCAGAGATCAATTTGGAGAACAATCTGTTCATTCCAATCAGCTTTATCATAAATTTGCTCCATAAAAAGTGCAGAAAAGGAAGCGGTGTGTAAACTTGCTCCTTTTCCTGCACAGTCTCTGTCTCTTTCATTCAGCAATTCCTTACTAGCGTTTGCCTCCCGCCGCTGACCAGGTGTTGTCAGGCATGCGTGAGTGTACGCTAACCCAGCCAGTGAAAAACTTTGCCTGGGGCCTGCTCCTTCACCGGAGGGAGCTGAGCAGGCCCCAGAGCAGCCGCAGCGGCCGCAAGCTCGCCTCCGTGCCCGGAGACCGGCCGCTTCAAGGCCGGCCCGCCGGGCTCGTCCAGCGAGGCGACCACGTGCACGGCGGCTCCCTTCGGCACGAGGGCGAAGAGCGCCAGCATCTCGGCGTCGTCCACACGGACGCAGCCAAGTGAGCGGGCGGCGCCCACGGAGGCAGCGTCCGCCGTGCCGTGCACCGCGATGCTGCCGAGCCCGAGAGCCGCGGCGCCGTACACTCCCGGCGCCCTGCCCGCCGGAGCGAGTACCCGCTCCAGCACCGTGTACGTGCCGCCTGGCGTCGGAGACTCCGGGCGGCCGATTCCCGCGCGGGACGTTAGTACCGTCCCACTGCCGGCTTGCAGCAGCAAGCGGCGCTCCCGCTTGCTTACGTACACCTGCACCGGCTCCAGCGGAACGTTCGCCGGTGCGGATAGCGCTGCTCTGACGGGCTGGGCGACCGCCAGAGCGGCAGCCGGCAGGTTCGGGCGCAGCGCCGAACCTGGATCATCAGCGGCAGGTGTGTACACCCATCCGCCTCCGCCGTCATAATAAGGGCTTACGCGATTCGAGCCCGTCAAGACTTCTTTTGGCAGAAAGCTTAAATAATTATCCGGGTAGCTTCGTAATAGCAAATCAAGAGATGCCGGATAAGTGCCGCCATGGTCTGCAGCATAAGCTTGCAAAGCGGTCCGGATAATCTGAGCACCTGCCACCGTAAGTGCCTGCGCCTGCGGAACTCCTTCACCTATGTAAGAAATCTGAATGGATGAACGAAGCTGCGGTACATATTCAGCAGCAACGAATGCATTCTCAGGGTTTGCCAGGCTGCTTAGCGGATAAGCTTGCCTCGGTCCCAACTCTTCGCCGATAACTTGTCCGCCTGACAACCCTTGTGTAACTGCACTGCCGGATTGCTTACCATCTGCATGAAACCCGTATAGTACACGGTTCTGGCGAGAATTCTCTTGTACAAGCCGGTTCATTTCACGCAGCAGCTCGGACTCGATCCACTCCGCACCAGCACCCGCCGGAAAATACATGACATAAGGTATATCCTTATCGGGCGCCGGCATAGAGGCATCACCACGCACAGAAGCAGCTTCTGTGGAGAAGCTGCTTCCTGTTTCTTGAGCGGGTTTGCCGGAATCACTGCCTGCGGCAAGTGAGGAAGCAGCCGCAGAGGCTGGGGCCGATGCCGCAACAGAGCTGTCCTCCCCCGCACTGCCCAGCAGAGCTGCCAGCAGAATGAGATTAATAAGAATAAGCGCATACAAAAACATCCGCAGGAACCGGTTGAACTTGCCTCTGGTCACCACTTCCAGTTCCGTTCTGGCCTCCTCCAAATCTGCTTGCTCCTGAAGCGCCAGATCGCGAAGCGCTCTGTTGGCTTCGTAGTAATACGGTGACGGAGAGGTTTTCATTACTTCCTGATAATGAAACATCGCCCGGCTGGTATTACCCTGTTCACGGGCACGCTCGCCCATTTTGAAATGGGCTTCCGGAGAGGTCTTGTCCGCATAGCGGATGACTTTATCGAAATACTGCGGATCTCCCTTGCTGATGAGCAAGTTTTTATTCAAGCGCACAAGCTGCGGTTCCAAAGGATGCGAAAATCGTTTCTCCGATCCTCCCATTCCCGACCTCCTGTCTACCTACCTGCGATATTTTTCCAAAACTCTTTCGATACATATTGTATCAACAACTATACATTTTGTATATAAAGATTTTACACTCACAAACATTTTCTGCAAGAATATAAGAGCGCAGTCCATCAAATCCAGTCGAATAAAAATCGGCTGCACATGTACATATAATGGATGATCCATCAATCCGGCCGACTGAACGGCTATGGTATGAATTTGACCGCACTCAAGCAAACTAATATCGGAGGTGGATGCTATGTCAGGAAGAAACAGTAAGCCCAAAAATCGCGGTCCAGCCAGTCAGCCCGGCCGACTGGACCAGTTCGGCGACAAATTGTCGGATAGCAAAGGCCCGGAGCCAAAGCCAGAGAACGTTTGCGGGGAATAAACTGATTCCAGCCAGCATGATTCGCTTCTTCACAAGGCAAAAGAAGCCTGCACGCCATTGGCGCGCGGCTTCTTTTGTTGTTAACTCAAGTGTTGTTACCTCAAGAATTTATAAAAGGAATGCCGATTCTAACTTAACCCAGAATATGCTGACTTAGAACGAAATACACTTCATTGATGTTCGCGCTTTTATTAAACTTTTTGACGATCGGTTCCGCGCTTCCTGTCAGCCAAATTTTAAGCTCGGCGTCCAGATCAAAAGTACCCGCGCTTTCTTTGGCGAAACGGATAATGCTTCTGTAAGGAATGGATTGGTATTCGACCTTCGATCCCGTCACTCCCTGTTTATCAATTAAAATTAGCCGCTTGTTCGTAAACACAAATCCGTCCCGGATAACTTTATATGCCCGCTCCACTCGTTCATTCGCCAGCAGAAACGGTTCGAGCTCCTTTTGCAGCTTATCCGGCGTTAATTCCGTTGCATTTCCTAATAAAGCATCCAGCAAGCCCATGGTTCATCCATCTCCTAAATAAAGGGTTTATCTAATTGTATCATCAGCTTCCCCTATCTAGAATCCCCCTTGCTTTAAAGGGCCGGATTTAATCTCCCTCAGCTGCCAGCTGCTCCAGCTTAGCCAGTACAGAATGCAAATCTTCCGGTTGAAGCAATTCAATAGGAGATACACCTTTTTCGAAGTGCAGGGAGCTTCCGCTTAACAAGACTACATATTGATCTCCGAATTTGGCAAAATGTACTTTGCGCCCGTAGTCCGCGAGCTTGCCCTTGACGGCCAGGTGATCCAGCTTGAATGCCATCCCCAGATCCGGCTGCTGGTCGACCAGATGATTGGCTGCTTCCATCACAAGTTCCGGCGTCCACTTCTCCTGAAGCTCGCGTTTGTCACTCGCTGCCCACAGCTCCAGATCACGCTCCTCCGTCTCCCTGAGCTCCGGCTGGGCTACGAGCGTTTCTTCAATGTGCTGCTGAACCATGTTGTATACCTGATGATTAAGCAGTTCGGGCATGGATTTCTCGTATTCAACGAATTTAAGCAGATCCTCAAAATATTTGGCATGAGAAGGCTGATGAATCTTAAGCTCCCATTCTTCCAGCATCCCCGCTTCCGGCATATACGGATACTGGATCGCCTTCATATTCTTCGCGTTCACAGCCATTTCCACCTCATGCAGCAGGCTTGACTCATCCGTAATCCTTGCAATTTTGGGCTCGAAATCACATTTCATGACAAAGACAAACGGCTCGTCAAAATACTGCGGCAGCTTCGCGCTCGCAATAATTAAAGCTCCTGTCCGCACGGAACTCGTCTGAATATAAGCTCTGGCCACTTCATCGCTTTCCTTGAAGAAATCATCCCGGTTCGTAGCCGCTCTCAGCCTGGCAAACATATTATAATTCGGATTCGTCTCCAGTCCGCAGCCCGGCTCTGTAATGAAACGCCCGATTTTGGTCGGTACCTGTTCGGATTGCGGATTGCGCTCCACCTTGCGTTTGGCGAGTCTGGCGAATTCTCCCCCCAGGAATTGTTCCAGCGAACTGCCTTCATAAGCATAGCCGTCCAGCGTCTGGAAATGACGGTAGGCTTTGCCTGTCCCGTCGTCCTTTATGACAAAAAATGAGATGTATTGCACATCAAAATTCATGTAAAAGTCCCCTTTATTCGTTAACCTGTTGTCTAACCTCTATTGATTGTAGCGAATCCTGTGTTTTTTGACAAAAGAAACTCGAATGCCCGAAAAAACTTTACACAGAGATGTGATAAATCATCTAATGGCACTGTCTATATACATAGAACCATTACTAATAGGACTGACTAAGAAGTTGGGGTGTAGGATGAGATGATTTATGGAACGAGACTACTGGAAACCGATATTGAATTGTTTGCTGCTGCATTAACTCGAAGTGAAGTGTATATTTGGGGAATGGATGGCAATGACGTGTACGTCCAAATCGGATGCGGCTACATTGAAAAATACAACAAGGAGCAAGTGAAAATCCGCTCCAGCATCCAGAACGGTTCAACCGTATACTCCCGTGAAAAATGTGAATTCAGCTCCAAAGTCGAAAGCAACAACGAAATGCCGAGATAACCCCCGCTTCTATATTCCTGCCCACACCAATAGAGAAAAATAGCTGACCCTATATAAAAACAAAAGCAAACCGGTTTGAAGCCCCGCAAGGCTTTCATGACCGGTTTGTTTATATTTTAAAGGCCCTTTCTACGCCTTTGCACAGCCGCATCTTAGCCTTATATGGTTAGCCCCCGCTGGCGTGAACCTTTGCTGCAAGGATGCATACATTGTAGCAATGCAGGATATCAGCCCAATGACGGAGGGATTCTCGTGGGTGTAGAGCTGATGGGTGTGCATGGTGTCTACGTGCTGTTTATTGCGCTTATCATCGGATTTATGATTTTCCGTAAAGATACAACGCCGATTTGTCTAGCCGGTATTCTGCTCATCGGTCTGGCCGCCACCGGATCGGTGAGCCAATCCGTCGGGGGGATTTTCACAAGCTTAATCTATGCCATGAAAGAACTGCTGCCTACGATCCTCGTCATCTCAATCATTGTCGGCATGAGCCAGGTGCTTTCCCTATCGGGGGTAAGCGATACCATGATTTCTCCGGTAACCAGGCTCATCCGCAGTCCCGGAGCCGCCTACTGGATCATCGGTATCGTCATGATGGTCGTGTCGTGGTTCTTCTGGCCCTCCCCTGCTGTCGCATTGATCGGCGCAGTCCTCCTCCCCGCTGCCATTCGCGTCGGTTTGCCTGCGATAGGAGTTGCAGTTGCCATGAATCTCTTCGGCCACGGCATAGCACTTTCCGGCGATTTCGTCATACAGGCGGCTCCCAAATTAACGGCTGATGCAGCCGGCCTTCCTGTCGGCAGCGTTATCACTGCCTCCATCCCCCTCGTAATTGTGATGGGAACGGTTACGACGGCGCTTGCGTTCTGGTTTCTGCGCAGCGACCTCAAGCGAGGTGTTCTTAAGCCAGCCAGCTCCATGAAGTCAGCGGTTCCCGGAATCAGCGGCTCTTCCATGAAAGGAGCCCCGCTCCTTCCTGTGAAGAAACGGAGAACACTCGCAGTTCTTATTCCGCTTCTCTTCCTAGCCGATATTACAGCCATGTACGCTTACCGGCTTCAGGGCGGAGAAGCAACCGCTTTGATCGGCGGAACGGCGGCCCTCATCCTGCTCGTGGTCGCGTTGCTGTCTCACCGGCAGGACGGGTTCGGCAAATCCACCTCTTATCTGGTGGACGGTTTCCATTTCGGATTTAAAGTATTCGGTCCCGTTATTCCCATCGCAGCGTTCTTCTATCTCGGAGACGCCGCGCTGCCGGAGCTGTTCGGCAACGTCCTGCCGGCAGGCTCCCAGGGCATTGTCAATGACCTGGGCTTAGCGCTGGCACACCTTGTGCCGCTGCAGCCGGCAGTCAGTGCTGTCACACTGACTGCGGTCGGCGCGATTACCGGCCTCGACGGCTCCGGTTTCTCGGGAATCTCGCTGGCCGGCTCTGTCGCCCGCCTGTTCTCGGCGGCCCTTGGAGCCGGGGCAGAGACTCTTACCGCGCTCGGCCAGGTAGCCGCTATTTGGGTGGGGGGCGGCACGCTCATTCCATGGGCGCTCATCCCGGCCGCTGCTATTTGCGGCGTCGATCCGTTCGATCTCGCGCGCCGCAACCTCAAACCGGTCTTAATCGGTCTAGCGGTTACGACTGTGGTCGCCATCTTCCTGATTTGACCTGTGAAAAGCTTAAAGGCACCTCCGCTTTCAAAGGAGGTGCCTTGTAAGTTGTTGTTGTAGTTCTGTTGCTGCAGTTCTGTTGTTGCTGTTCTGGTTGTTGTTGTTCTTTTGTTGCTGTTCTGTTGTCGCTGTTCTGTTACTGCTGTTATGTTGTTGCTGCTCTGTTGTTGCTGCTCTGTTGTTGCTGTTCTGTTGCTGCTGTTCTGCTCGTGCATCTCAGCCCGGATAGTACAAGCCTGCATATCACAGTCCGTTTATCCCATTACTCCAGACACCAGTCGACCGGAGACAAGCCCTTCTCTTCCAGCCAGGCATTCGCCTTGGAGTAGGGCCGGCTGCCAAGAAATCCGCGGTGCGCGGAAAGCGGACTCGGATGAGGAGAACGAAGAACTCCATGTCTGCTTGTATCGATAAGCTTTATTTTGGACTGGGCATGGCTGCCCCATAAAATAAATAATACAGGGTCCGTCTTCAGGCTGATCGTTTCGATCACTTTATCCGTAAAAGTCTCCCAGCCTTTGCCTTTGTGGGAGTTAGCCTCACCTGCACGCACAGTCATGACCGTATTCAGCAGCAGCACGCCCTGATCCGCCCATGGCTTCAAATAACCGCTGCCAGGCAAATCACAGCCGAGGTCCTCTCGCAGCTCCTTGAACATATTCCTCAGGGAAGGAGGCAAGGGTATGCCGGGTTTAACGGAAAAGCTCAAACCATGAGCCTGTCCCGGCCCGTGATACGGATCCTGCCCCAGAATAACGACTTTAACACTCTTAAACGGTGTATAATTCAGCGCGTTAAAGATATCTTTTCTCTCCGGATAAATCGTATGCTCCCTGTATTCCTCCGCAAGAAATTGCATCAAGTCGCCGTAGTAAGGCTTCTCGAATTCAGCCTGGAGATATTCCCTCCAGTCATTAATCAGCTCACTCATAGCGATTCCTCCTATTCCTCGGCGGCAAGCCTTCCGGTAGCCGGATCAGCCAGAACAAGCCGGGCCGAAATTTCCCCCCTGCCTTCCAGGACGATTTTCAGCTTCGCCGTTTTGCCTTTCTCCAGCAGCGATTTCACCTGCACATCCGTCAAGCTCCGTCCGAAACTGTCCTTCCATATAACAAAGCCGCAGCCCTTCTTGTAATGCGAGCAGCCATAGCCTTTCTTCCCCATAAAAATCGTCCCGCCGCAGCCTTGTCTCGGACAAGCCCCGACAACGCGCGGACCTTCCGGCCCCCGGCGGCCGCCGTCTGCGCTTGCGGCGGCAGAACTGTCCGAGACCGCAGTGCTTCCGCGCTCACCGGCGAGTCTCCCTCCGTAATTGACGGAGGTTCCTGCCTGGCTGGCAGCGTTTTGCGCGGTCTGTGGAGAGCGGCGGCCTGTCTCCCGCGCTGCCGTAGCGCCTGAAGCGGCATTCCTGCCGCCGGCGGCAGCTACACTGTCCACACGGGAAGACGCTCTTGCGCCCCTTCCTGCCGCCTCAGGTCTCCCTCTGCCGGGAGCCGACTTGCTTGCGGCACGGGTGGTTTTCCCGCCCGCACCTCTGCCTGGGGACTTCTGAGCGGGCTCCTCGTTCTCGAAGGCCGTGCGGGAAGCCCTGTGCTGTACACGCACTTTGTCCACAATAAGCGAGGCGAATTTCTTCACGTTAAGCATGAAGGTTTCGTCCGATGCCTGTCCGCGTGAGATTTCATTGAGTCTTCTCTCCCACTGTCCGGTCATCTCGGGAGATGTCAGCAGCTCAATGCCCGCCCCGCGGATCAGTTCGACAGCGGTTCTTCCTTTGAGCGTCAGCGTGATCCGCTTGCCCTGCATCGTCACGTAGCCGACATGTTTAAGCCGCTCAATAGTTGCCGCTCTCGTTGCAGGCGTTCCGAGTCCGGAATCCTTCATCGCATCCCGGAGCTCTTCATCCTCTATTTGTTTACCCGCGCTTTCCATCGCTTTAAGCAGGGTGCCTTCGGTAAAAGCTTTGGGCGGCTGGGTTTCTTTTTCTTTGGCAGAAGAATCTTTGCAGTGAGCGGGCTTTGAGGCGTCCAATGAAAAGGGCTCGCTCACTTCCTCTTCTTCCGTTTCCTCTTCTTCTTTGCTCTTGTCGTCCTTGGCTTTGCTCCGCTTGCTCTCTTTTTTGGAATCCGGATACAGCACCTTCCAGCCCAGATGCAGCAGCTCTTTGACTGTCGTTTTGAACGTTTCCTTCTCGGCTTCCGTCAGAACGGTATGCACTTTGTACTGGGCAGCCGGATAGAATTGAGACAGAAACCGCCGAACAATCAAATCATATACTTTTTGTTCATCGCCCGATAAACCGGCCGCTTTCTTACCCGTCGGGAGAATCGCATGGTGATCCTCCACCTTGGATGGGTTGCAGATCGCTTTGTTGTTTTTATGAACCAGATTGCGGTTGGCCTGCTTAACCCATTCATCGTAGGAGGTCCCTTGAAGTGCGGTTAGCGTCTTGTGCATCTCCGGGATGTTCTGCTCCGTTACATAGTTCGAGTTCGTTCTCGGGTATGAGATGACTTTGTGCTTCTCATACAGCGCCTGCGCGATATCCAGCGTCTTTTTGGCCGAGAAACCGAGCTTTGCATTCGATTCGCGCTGAAGCAGCGTCAAGTCATACAGTTTAAACGGATATTCTTTAGTATCCTTCACTTCATAAGAAGCGATCTTCGCTGTCTTACCTTTCACCTTCGCTGCTATGGCTTCCGCCTTGGCCCCGTCCGTAATCCGTTCTCCCTGCCACACGCCGCGGTATTCGGTCTGCTCCTGCGTAAAAAACGCCTCTACCTCATAGAACTTCAGGGACGAGAACTCCTCGATAATCTTCTGCCGGTCATAGATCAGCGCAAGTACAGGCGTCTGCACCCGGCCTACGGATAAAAGCACGTTGTGCTTGGTCGTAAAAGCGCGTGACCCGTTCATCCCGATAATCCAGTCCGCTTCGCTGCGGGCTTTGGCGGCTCTGGTCAGGTTATCAAAGTCGGAGCCGGCCCTAAGCTGGGCGAATCCCTGCCGGATCGTCTCTGCTGTCAAGTCGGAGATCCACAGACGTTTGACGGGGTGTCTAAGCTTCAGGTGCCTCTGGATCAGCGAGAAAATATGCTGGCCTTCACGCCCCGCATCACAGGCGTTTACGATGCTGCCGCACTCTTTTGCCAGCCCGGCAATGACCTTCAGCTGGTCCTTGGTACGGGGGTTCGGGAGCAGCTTGAACTCATCGGGGATAATGGGCAAATGCTCAAACCGCCATTTTTTGTATTTGTCATCATATTTGTCCGGTTCGGCAAGCTCAATCAGATGTCCGATGGCCCACGTAATGATATAGTCCGTTCCTTCGATATAAGTCCGCTTGTTCACCGCACGGGGCTCGATAACAGCCGCAATCGTGCGGCCCATATCCGGCTTTTCGGCTATCACAAGAGTTTTCACAGGCTATCTCTTCCAATCTATCAATCTGTCTGGATTTCTGTTAGGAGATTGACTTATTTTGTACCACGATTCGGCGGCATACGCTTGCCATGTATTCCTCAGTATATCGGCCCCGGAGAAGCTTCGCAAGGGAAACGGATGCTGCTCCTCCCTCTCCCGGAAGCGCTCCAAGCCCAACAGAGCCCCTCTGTTATGCGGATTTTGACCCTCCTGAATGTTGTATATTGGATACGTCTTTGTTCAGCAGGAAAAAAACAGATATAGCGAGAACGCGTTTTCATAATCCCCTTTTTCTTCCGCCCGATTTTTTGCACATGACTGTATAAGTTTGGTTCTGTTTAAATTGTTGCTCGCAGGAAACATTAAGTGTGAAACACCCTAAATCAGATCCCGAGAGGAGAAGATTCACTATGTATTTGATCGGCGGAATAGCTCTGCTGCTTGGAGGACTTTTGACGATTAACAGCATTTTCTCTTATCAAAGCAAGCATATTGACCCGGCACTCCTGAGCACGCTGTGGTTCCAGCTTAAAATGATTCCGCTCGTTTTTGCAGCTAACGTGATGATCGGCTACGGAGTGAAGTTTAGTTATAAGACGACCGGCAGCTTAACGTTCTCGCTTGGTATTTCAAAGGGAATAGAGATCTTTATTTGTGTGCTGATGGGGTACATCTTCATGAAGGAAATTCCCTCCTGGAAAACGTATGCCGGATTAACAGTTGTGGTCCTCGGCTTCGTCATAACCAAATGGAAATAAACCCGTATGATTCAAGCACGGCCCGAAAAGCCCCGAACCTGTCCACAGGCCCGGAGCTTACTCGATCCACCATTCATGATCTTCTTTAATCCCTGCTGTCAAAAAAGACATGCCGCGCTTCAATCTTCTCGCTTTCGATCGCGATTATGCCGTAGGAGAACCGGGGCTGCCATCTTTTATCCCAGGGAGAGCCCGGGTTAAAAAGCAGAATTCCGTCTACATATTCGTGGTGCGGAATATGGGAATGCCCGAATACGATAATATCCGGCTGCTCGTCGCGAAACGTGAGGAGCGCTCGCTGCTCCGTCGATTTGCCTGGTCCGCGGTCACCATGAACAAGGCCGATCCGCTTTCCTCCAGCGGAAACAATCTTCGTTCTTCCAAAATATTCCGCAATATCAGGACCGTCATTATTTCCAAGGACCGATTCGACCGGAGCGATTTCCTTCACCCATTCGATGACCTCGGGACTTGTCCAATCTCCGGCATGGAGAATAAGATCAACTCCGCTTAACCCTTGTATGACTGCTTCGGGCAGTTTGCCCGCCGCTCGTCTCATATGCGTATCCGACAAAATTCCAATTCGCATGGGACTCTCCCCTTCCAGAAGACTATAGCTTGATTCGGCTGCTGCTCTATTCAGGTTGCGGGCGGGAAAAGAATCCGGATCGTCTCACCCGGTTGTACAAGTCCCGGACATTCGACAGAAGCAACTATACCGCGGCGCTTCCACGCCGCTTTGACAAACTTCGCGGCCAGTTTGGGATTGCCTGAATGTTCGGCGATGACCTTGCCGGGGAAGACGCACGGTTCATTCTCACCTTCACAGATCAGTCCCGCGCCAGAAGAAAACAAAATCCGTGAGCCTGCGGGAAGGTGTGTAAGCTCCTCAAATCCGCGAACCGCCATATTAGCCCCCAGCCACTGAGGAAGTACTTTCTCAATACCCAAGGCCGCAGCGATTTGCTCACACTCTTCTTCCGAGACAATGCTGATCTGCCTCCGGTTCATAATCTCAGTTCCGCGCGGATACATAGGCTGCCGAACATCGGCACGGCTCGTTACACCGAAATGCCGGTCTCCGGGCAATCCCCCGAACTGCAGCTCTGCCAAATCTAATTCTCTTGTAATGAAAGACCCCTCTTGATCTGCAATCAGAACAGCGCTCAGGACAGCGCCTGATTCCTTGGCTTTGGCCATCAAAGTTCACTCCAGACTTGATTCACTGTATCCCAGGAGACAGTTTTCTCTATTTTCCGACATTATAACATAGGAAGACACATGGCTTAAATGAGTGCATATGCTCTACACGGCAATTCCATGCTTAAAGTTGTCAATAAAAAGAAACGACTTCCTCTCGGAAAGTCGTTTCAGGAACCGGATTAACGCAGGCTGCCTGTAAAGCCTGCACCCTCCAGCACACGCTGGAGGACTACGGCAGCTTCTGCTCTCTTGATGGTTTGCGCAGGCTGCAAGCGGCCCTCACCGCGGCCTTCCAGCAGCTTTGCTTTTACAGCTGCCGCCAGTTCATTCCGGGCCCATCCGGCTTCACTAACGTCTGCGAACGTATGAAGCAGTTGCTCGGCCTCGCCCGGGTTCAGGCGGACCGTCTTCCCTGTGAAGCTGAGCGCACGGACAGCCATCGCCGCCGCTTCGGCACGGGTCACAGGGTGCTCGGGACGGAAGGTTCCATTCTCATAGCCGTCCACGAGCCCAGCACGGACTGCAGAAGAAATTTCACCGGTATACCAAGCATTTGCCGCCAGATCCGTAAAGCCGTGAAAGGGATCAGTTCCGGTGCTCAGACCAAGCGCCCGGCTCAGCATGGCAGCGAATTCTGCGCGTGTTACATTCTCTTCAGGAGCAAACGTATTCGCGAATACGCCGTTAACGATTAGTTTACGGGCAGCATCCGTAACGGATTTCTCAGCCCAGTGGCCGTTAAGGTCCGCAAATGTCTTGTCCGACTTGATAATCGCATAAACGCTCATCCCCGTTCTCCAGAATGAAGCCTCTGTACCGTCAACATGGCCGGGAACAAAACGGAACTCTTCCTTATCGGCATTGTACATCGCTGCAACGGAGCCGACCTCAGCCGGCCGGCTAAGCTTCAACGTCCGCTTCATATAAAGTGGAGCAAAATCAGTGATGTCCAGCCGGGCCCCCTTGCTTTCGAGTGTCAACCTATACTCGTAAAGAGGCGATTGCAATTCAATGTCATTCTCCTTTGCAGCCCGGGCGGCTTCATCCGATACAGCTTTTGCCGGCTCGGTTAGACTAAAACGGAGCTGGAGCTCTTCGATAGAAACTCCGAGTTTGCCAGCCCACTCCTTAAGCGGAAGCTTGGATGGCTCCAGCTCGAAGGTTCCTTTATCCGTTTGGATCGTCAAAAGGTTGGCTGCCGCTCCCTGCAAGCCGGCGGCAGGCACCAAAGCTCCGGTTTCCGCCAGGATAGTAACCGGCGCAGGAGTAGCGAGCGCTTGCTTAAGATCATTCGCTGTGACACCTTGATTGTCGTTTACCTTCAAAATCTTTGATGCATCCGGCATGGTACCGGAGTCCGTTCCTCCGCCGCTGCCCGGACCGGTTCCATTGCCATTACCCGGGCTGCTTCCTCCGCTGTCGCCAGGATTAGTTCCCCCTCCAGTACCGGGATTCGTTCCGCCTCCAGCACCAGGGTCCGTTCCTCCGCCACCGCCCGGACCGGTTCCTCCGCCACCGCCCGGACCGGTTCCTCCGCCTTCACCGGGGCCAGTCCCTCCACCGTTACCGGCGTCCGAGCTGCGATCAAGCCAAGATGACTTGCTGTACAGCTTGCTGTCCTGATTAACCTGCAAACGAATTTTTCTGTCGTCCGAGTTAAGCCGGAAATTAAAACCGTATTGGTATTTTCCGTCCTCGTATACCGAATAAGTAGCGGTTTGTACCGAATGGGCAGCAAGTACCTTGTCATCAGAAGAATGGGCTTCAACTGTAACGTCTCTTCCAGCCTGCGGCTCTAAGAAATACACATTCCCGCTTACCGTACCGTCCGTGTTAAACTCCGTCTGAGTGAAATAATTCTCAACTACTGTGATTGTGACAGGAGAAGCCTCTACTATTCTCCCATCGAGACTTACAACTGCTTTGATTTGCGCAGTTCCTGGCTGGTGAGCCGTAACTACTCCGCCCTCGACCGTTGCTATATCCGGATTACTGGAGACAAAATGGTTTCCGGCTCCTTCTATAGATGTGTCTTTGCCGTTAGCATAAGTAAGCTTCACGGTAAGTGCAGACTTATCGCCGGCCGCAAGAACTGCGGACTCAGACTCCACAGAAGCAGACGCAACTTTTACCGGGAGCTTATAGAGCTTAGTACCGACGACATAGTAGATGCTGCCGTCTTGTCCCAATGTCATGAGATTAACGGTCCCGTCAATAACTTTTTGGGCGCGCATATCGGCAGGATCTATCGCGAACAATTGACGGCCGATCGTCGTATAGAGCAGCCCGTCCTGCCCCCAGCGCAAATAATAAGGACGGAACTTACTTGTGTTATAAGGTGATTCTGTGACAATCTTACTTTTAACCATTTCCAGCGTGTCAGGCTTCATAGCAAAAATCGCCGCCTGATACCCGGCGTCTTCGGTTCCTGCCGGATCTTTCGTATTGTCCATAATCCCCCAGAGAAGACCATCCGGACCGATCGAGAGATTACCGATCAACCGGGTTCTGCCCTGCAGGCCTGGTATTTGGGGCGTAAGTCTGGAAGTGACTTTCTTGGTCGCTGTATCAAATACGAATAATTCCGCGTTCGTTACCGGAGGGGTAGTCCCCAGTCCCCCGTTGAGGGAGGTTCCCCCATACACTTTGCCGTTTAAATACGCCAGCCCAAAAATACTTTGGTCCGGAACTACATGACGGAAAGTTTCGGAGTTCACTCCGGCAAAAGAACCGTCCGGATTCTGTTTTTCTTCCAGAATCGTAATCGCACCGCCTGTCTGGCCATATCCCGGGAAAGTTCCGATGAACAATTTATTATCGCCACTCGTCATCGCAAACGGCCGGTCCTGATAATCTTCGATATCAAGAGCCAGACCCGGATTTCCGCTTGATTCCAGCTCTTTGTAATCCAAAGGCTTCGTCATATCCAGGCGATACATGCGCGCTCCGCTGTAAGTACCGAAATAAACCCTATCATTCAGGAATCCGATACCCTCCGGCTGGTGGAACTGTTTGTTCTCATACACAAATTTGCCCGTCTTCGTATCATAGATGCTCATGCCGCGCTGATATCCGCCCATGAACAGATACCCGCCGGATTCCTCGAGGGCATTAACGGAAGTCGCCGATGTCGGCAGATCCGCGGCATGCACTTCGTACTCGCCCGCAACGGGATCATACAGGAAGGATTCACCGAATGCCGCCATACCGGCCAATACCTGCTTCCCTGCAAATTTACCGCTTGCAGGCGTGACCCAAGCATGACTTTTTACAGCTGTATCATCGGGAAGTGCCGGGATGCCTTCAATCTTCGTTATTTCATCCCTGGCTATATTGTAGCTGTACAGATCCCCCTTCAGCTTGTAATAGACCAGATCCGGATTGTGAGGGGACGGAGGAGACAGCTTGGATTGAAAGGTAATGGTGCGGATGAAATTTCCAGTCTGCTCATCAATCACATACAAATCCTCTCCACTGTAGGCGAACAGCTTGCCATTGTTAATATCCACTTCCGAAATTGTCTTGGTCGTGCCGGTGACGCCTGGAATCGTTATCTCCGTAATCTGCTCGGTCCTGCGGTCATAACGCATCAGGTGGGCGCTTGTTCCAATCCCTACATAAAGGGCATCATCGGTCACACCAATACCACGTGCATATTGCTGTCCTTCCTTCATCACACCAAGATCACGGAACTTACTGCTCTGGATGTCATATTCAAAAACGCGGCTCATATTCGTTGCGGAATACGTGGAGCCATAAATCTTGCCGTCTTTGCTGGCTTTGAGATCGAACACCTGCTTATTGGACGGGTTATCGCCCAGCTCTTCAATGCGTTTCTCTTGAACCAGATAGCGGTAAAGGACACCGCCTGTGCTGAAGTACATATTCCCGTCTGAACCTTGGGCAACTCCCCAGATCGTATCCGCCGAGCTTTTGATGGACTGGGAAAATTTCAGTTTCCCTGTCGCCGTATCTACCACATGAAAACCGACCGGGGTACCATGTGTGGTAACATACTGTTCGGATAATCCGTCAGGTCCGGTACCGTAAGCAGCCGCTTGCGAGAGTGCGAACTGGACCGCATCTCCGATCATAACAGGCGCATCATATGGAAGAGGAAGCGGGGAAAGCGTTTTCTTCTTTTGGAGCTTAATATCATCGACATAAGCAGAGGTACCTACTCCCGATCCGCCCATATAAAAAGCAATCTCAGCCGTATCCGCTTGATCCGGTGCCGTTCCTTCCAGGTTCAGCTCTTTCCAGCTGTTCAAGGTATTGGCCAGGAAGTTGACACTGGACAGCTCTTTCCCGTCTTTCTTAAAACGGAGATAGGCGCGTACGCTTTTGCTCTCCACATAGATTTGAGCCGACAAACGGTAAGCTTGTCCCCCCTCCACAGGAATAAGTGAGCTGCTGACCTCAAGAGCAGACTTAGCGTTGTTGTCTACAATCTTGACACTGTTGTTCCCTGAGAATTTACGATCCTTAGCTACTTTGACCTCCAGGTTATCCACAGGCATTGCAGGGGTAACGTTCCAGCCGGGCATTGGCAGATCGTCTGACTCCTCGAAACCGGGATTCTGCACAAGAAGGGGCGTATACTCAAAATCTGCCGCATGAGCGGTTGGAGCAGGTATAGCTATCGCAGGAAGGACAAGTGCCGCACTCAGTGCAGCGGATAAGAGCTTTCTCCACTTCAAAAAGACCAGCCTCCAGTTTTGTCGCCTAGAAATTTTTTTCTAAGCGATAAAATATAGTATGTATAGATTAAGTTGATTTGGAGGCGCTGTCAATACGAAAAATTATGAATATCAAAAGGATTTCTGTTTTTCTAGGCTATAAAATATTGAATCCAGACAAAAATAACAAGAAAATTATCTTCTAGAAGATTCCTACTTCTCATCTTCATTGGTCTGGACGAATCTCTTTGTTTGAAAAAAGACGTAATAGAGGTACAATGAATGGACGCTTGCCCATTCTACATAGTGAAGCTTTACAAATTCGATTCCCATAAGGAGGTAACTGATTTTGGACAAGAATCAAAGTGCCTATCAGGAAGAACAAAACCGTTTAAACGGGCTTTTACAAAAAGTGGACCGCCGCTTAGAGGAACTTCGCGCGATTCCCGTCTACAGGGGTCCCGATTTTACCGAGCAGGCGCTGGAGGCTGTCCGTGAGAGCAGCCGCAAATCCTTATCCCAGGCTTCTGACGAGCCATATTTCGGGCGGCTCGATTTTCATCCGGATGATAAAGACGGAGCAGCCCCTCTTTATATAGGTAAATTCGGCGTCGACGACGAAGAAGGCGGTGAACCGCTTGTTATTGACTGGCGCGCACCGGTTGCCAGCATGTTTTATTCGTTTACAGGCGGAGAGGAGAAGGCTTCTTACGATTCTCCCGAAGGAATGGTCGAGGGACTGGTTTATCTCAAGCGGAACCTGGTCATTCGCAAACAGATTCTACAAAGAGTCGTCGATACGTTTGAGAGAGACAGCGATTTGCTGTCGAGTGCAGGCGGAGATGAATTCCTGCTGTACCGGCTCGGCGAGAATAAAGACAACAAGCTGCGTGATATTGTTTCTACGATCCAGGCGGAGCAGGACCGCATTATCCGTTCCGCCAAGAATGCCGCCCTCATTATTCAAGGTGTTGCCGGAAGCGGCAAAACGACGGTTGCGCTGCACCGTCTCGCTTTTCTTCTCTATCAGTACCGGGATCAGGTCAAGGCGGAGAACATGATTATTTTCGCGCCTAACCGGATGTTCCTGGATTATATATCCGGCGTACTTCCGGAACTCGGTGTCGGGCATATCCGCCAGACTACGTTCTCGGACTGGGCTTTTGAACTGACGGGCCTTGCAGCCGAGCTTGCTGATCCAGGTGAAGAAAGTGCGGTATGGTTCGCTGTCGGCCCCAAAAGACCGGAATTGAACGACCAGGTATCCGGACGCTGGAAAGGCTCTAGAGCGTTCATGAATCTGCTGGGCGACTGCTTCCTGAAATACGAAAGCTCCTGTCTGCCCGAAGCAGACTTTCTTCCCTGGGACGGCAAACGGCTTTCTTCCGAGATGATCCGTACGTGGTACTCGGATGAATACAAGCATCTTCCTCCCGCCAAACGCAGAGAACGGGTTGTCGCCCGCATCAAACGCTGGCTGGGGATGGAGCTCGATAAACTATGGGATGCCAAGCAGAAAAAAGAACGCAAGACGAAATCTGCCCAGCGTTTGAAAACGTTCCTGAAAGCTTGGCCGGAGCCGGATGCGCTGTCCTTTTACAAAAACGTGTTCGATCCCAAGGCAGACGTCTCCTGGTTTACAGAAGAACAGCGCAACCAGATTCCTCCTGCATTAGTCAAGGAAACATTAGCCCTGCTCAAGCGTAAAAAGGTTCGCACAGAGGATTTGCCCGCCCTTGTCTACATTCATTCCGCCTTGTACGGCATTGAAAGTGCCGAGCGCTTCGACCATGTCGTCATTGATGAAGCGCAGGATGCCTCCCCTTTCCAGATCGCCGTACTGGACAATTATACCCGCCAGCATTCGTTTACGATTCTGGGCGACTTGTCCCAAGGCATCCATGCCTACCGGGGAACGACGGACTGGGCGGAGTTCACCTCGCTGTTCGGCGAGGGCGAAACGGCTTATTTCGAGCTGGAACGGAGCTACCGTTCCACCATGGAAATCATCCGGTTCGCCAACCATGTTCTCACCACCGGTGTGGGAACGGGTCTGCTCGCCGAGCCGGTGTTCCGAAGCGGCGAGCGGGTTAAAGTGCTGCAGACCGGCAAGGAGCATCGGGCAGAGTTTCTGCGCGATGCGATCTCTCACCTTCTGCAGCAAAGCTACGACACGGTCGCTGTCATCACGCGTACCGAAGACGCCGCCGCCATACTGCATGGCGCGCTCCAAGCACTCGGCATAGAAGCCAGCCGGATTACGGCGGATCAGAAGCAGTATGCCGGAGGCATCTCGGTCGTGCCGGTGTACTTGACCAAAGGACTCGAGTTCGATGCGGCCCTGCTGGTGGATGCAGACGCTGAGCACTATGGCGCCAATGTACAGGACGCCAAACTGCTGTATGTCGGCTGCACGCGCGCCCTGCATGAACTGTGGGTCCTCTACAGCGGAGAGGCTTCTCCGCTTGTCTGCACCGACGACCCCGAGATCGTCTCTCTGGAGGCCCCCGCTCCGCTCCAGACCTGATTGAGCAGCAAAAGAAGGGAAGTTCCTGCCCGGCGGCATGACTTCCCTTCTTTTGTTCGCACATAAGCGCGGGGGCTTATGTGTGGACATCTCCGGAGCTTCAGACTGTATAGTTCCGGCAGCATGAAGCTCCTGAGATGTCCTGTTTATTTGAATCACACCGCTTCAGCACGTAATCAGAATACCGCCTTCACCGGCATAAGTACCGATGACCGGACCCATCTCCGAAATAACGACAGTGCCGAAAGGAAACAATTTCAGCATCTGATCCTTAACATCACGCGCACGTTCCTCACAATTGCTGTGTGCTATGCCGAGAATGATTTTCTCGAAATCGCTGCGTGTCTCGCTCACCTTCTCGCCTACTCTTTCAAGCAGCCGTTTGAGAGCGTTCTGCGTTCCACGGACTTTCTCGAACGGCTCCAGCGTGCCTTCTTCGCTTGCTTTCATAAGCAGCTTGATATTAAGTACGGATGCCACCGCTCCGCGGACACGGTCCAGCCGTCCTCCCTTAATGACATTCTCAAGCGTATCCAGGAAGAAGTACGTATGATGATTCTTTATCGTATGCTGCATCTGTACGACCAGTTCTTCGAAAGGTACGCCTTCTTGCGCGAGCTTGGCAGCCTTAACAGCCAGAATGCCCTGACCAAGCGAAGCCGAGCGGGAATCCAGCACTTCGATTCTTCCTGTATAGCCTTCTTCAAGCATTTGCTCTTTGGCCATAGTGGCGTGGTGATAGGTGCTGCTCAAGTTGGAAGAAACACAAACCACGAGAATATCTCCCCCAGCCTTGCTGTATTCCTCCATAAATGTATGGGGGGAAGGACTCGCTGTCTGAGGCAGCTTCGGCTCACTGCGCATCATCTCATAGAACAAGCTGTTGCTCATATCCGATGTCATTTCTTTCTCTCCGAACCTGACAAGCAGAGGGACCACCGTGATGTCCAGTTCCTGTGCCAGCTCTTTAGGCAAATCGGAAGTGCCGTCTGTTATAATCTTGATTGTCAACGAGGACCCTCATTTCTAAGATTTAATATATACGATTCCGACGGTTTGAGGACCGCAATGACTGGAGACCACACAACCGGTTTCCGTGATTTCCACCCGCTTGACACCCGTCTGTTCCAGCAGCTGTTTCCGGACAAGCTCAGCTTCTTCTCTAGCCATGGAATGCGTCACGAACAGAACATCCGGATCCATCGCGTGTTTGAAATCCAGCGTATTGTTAATCAATTGCTCCAGCGCTTTTTCCCTTTTGCCGCGTACTTTGGAAGTCAGGATCATCTTGCCTTCCTTGACCTGTACAACAGGCCGGATCTTGAGCAGACTGCCGAAAAAAGCTTGCACCCCGGAACAGCGGCCGCCCTTATGCAAGTAATCAAGCGTGTCGATAATAAATTCGGTACTCACACGCGGAATGCATGAATAGATAAGGGCTTCGATCTCAGCCGGTGATTGTCCCTGTTTGACAGCTTCTACAGCTTTGCAGACGAGTATGCCGATGCCTGTTGCCAGATTCCGGGAGTCAATAATCGTAATGCGGTCTTCTTCCAGTAATTCAGCGGCCAGTTTCGCATTCTGGTAGGTCGAAGACATTTCAGATGAGAGGCCGATATACACGATATCATAACCTTGTTCGATAAAAGGACGGAAAGCACGGTCGAAATCAGCAGGTGAAGGCGCTGCCGTCTTCGGCAGCTTGCCTGTCTGCTCCACCTTACGGTAAAGCTCTTCTGTCGTAATATCGACACCATCCCGGTAGGAATCCTCACCAAAAATTACGTATAAAGGGACCACGCCGATTTCATTCTCATCGAGATACTTCTGATTTAAATCGTTTGTGCTGTCAGTAAAGATTTTGATGGGTGCCACTAGACAACCTCCTGGTCTCTTTGCAACAATTTCTTGCGCTCACGTGCAAATGTACACTACAAAACTTTACCTAAGAACTCCCTGGTGCGCTCATGCTTAGGATTCGTAAAGACTTCGGCCGGAGGACCTTGTTCAACGATAACCCCGCCGTCCATAAAGACAACTCGGTCGCCTACCTCCCGGGCAAAGCCCATCTCATGCGTAACCACAACCATAGTCATTCCGTCCTTGGCAAGTTTCTTCATGACATCCAGCACTTCCCCGACCATTTCGGGATCGAGTGCGGATGTCGGTTCATCGAACAACATCACGTCCGGAGACATCGCCAGAGCACGCGCTATGGCGATACGCTGCTTCTGTCCGCCGGACAGCTGATCCGGATACGATTTGGCCTTCTCGGACAAACCTACTTTACGCAAGAGATCGGCCGCGGTTTCATTTGCCTGCTGGGCCGAATAATTTTTAAGTTTGCGCGGCGCCAGTGTAATATTGTCCTGCACAGACAGGTGCGGGAACAGATTAAACTGCTGGAACACCATGCCCATTTTTTGGCGTACGGCATTGATGTCGGTTTTCTTATCCGTGATCGAGATGCCTTCGAACATAATTTCCCCGTCGGTCGGCACTTCCAGCAGGTTTAAGCAGCGGAGAAACGTGCTTTTGCCAGAACCGGACGGGCCGATGACTACGACCACTTCACCTTTGTCTACCTCCATGTCGATACCGTTCAAGACATTCAGTTTGCCGAAGTGTTTGTGTAGATTCTTGATGTTAAGCATGGGATCTCTTCAACCTCCTCTCAAGTCTGCCAACCAGCTTGGACAGGGTAAAGGTGATAACCAGGTAAATTAGAGCGGCGATAATAAGAGGTTCAAACGGCTTGCTTAGACTTCCTTTTACCGTATCCGCGTTGAACATGAGCTCACCCAGACCGATAACCGATACGATGGAAGTCTCTTTGATGATCACAATCAGCTCATTCCCGAGTGCGGGAAGAACGGTACGGAACGCCTGCGGGATAATAATGAGGCGCAGAGACATCCAAGGCTTCATACCCAGGGAGCGTGCCGCCTCCATCTGGCCTTTGTCAACAGACTGGATACCCGCACGCATAATCTCGGCCACATAAGCCGTACTGTTCAGGGCCAGTGTAATGACCGCTGCCGTAAATTCCCCGCCGTATTGTTCCAGGAATGGAAAAGGGGGAAAACGGAATCCTTCTATTAACTGCGGCAAAGAATAGTAAACAAGGAACACTTGAATAATAATCGGAGTTCCGCGAAAAAACTCAATATATGCGGTTGCCAGCAACCGGACGGGAGTGAGGCCGGAGAGTCTCATCAAGCTTAGTAAGGTACCGAAAATAGCCCCCAGGACCACTGTAAAAATAGAAAGCAGAAGCGTCACCTTCGTGCCATCCACAAAATAATGCCAATATTCACCTAAAAATTCAAAATTCATGGGCTGCCTGTTCCTCCTTTAGATGCGGATGGACAACGATTATTATACCTTCCTAGTACCCCCGTGACCATCCCTTGAAAAAAGAAAATAGCGGAGGTTTCTCCGCTATCCCGATCTCATGCAAGATCCTGCATTTCATACCGTGTTATTCGGCTTCGACCTGATTCGACGCTTCCGTAACGAATTGTTCGATTTTCTTCTCGGCGATGAGGCGGTCAATCGTTTTATTGGCCTGATCGACCATCTCCTGGCTGCCTTTCTTAAAGGCCACCGCGGAACCTGCTTCTTCCACAGAAGGAGTGGCTTCAGCGATTACGATCGTCTTGTCTTTGTTCACATGAGAAGTCGCTACCGGAAGTTCAATAATAGCCGCGTCGGCATTTTTATTCTTCAGCTCCAGAACGATATCCGTAATTTTGCTTAATGTTTTAATCTTGGCATCTTTAATTTGTTCTTTAGCTACGGTTTCTTGAATAGAAGCTTTCTGAACGACGATTCTTTTGCCGGTCAAGCTTTCCATGGTCTTGTACTGCTCTTTATCTTCCGCACGAACTACGATCATCTGCTTTGCGGTGTAGTAAGTTTTGGAGAAATCCACACTCTTTTTACGTTCCTCCGTCGGTGTCATACCGGATAGAATCATATCCACATTACCGGTTTGAAGGGCTGGAAGAAGACCGTCGAATTTCATATCGCGGACAACCAGCTCCGCGCCCATGTCTTTCGCGATTTCTTGCGCAATCATAATGTCAAATCCGATAATCTGATCCTTGCCGTCAATGGATTTATGAAATTCATATGGCGGATAATCTGCGCTCGTTCCGAGTGTGATTGTTTTCTTCTGAGCGTCGGCGCCGCCGCTTTCTCCAGGCTGTGCTTCAGGCTTTTGGCCGCAAGCAGCAATGAGGCTCAGGGAAAGGACAAGTGCGATGAGTGTTAGTCCCCATTTTTTCATGATAAAAGCTCCTTTTATGATCATTTTTTTAATTAACGTAGGGTCAATAATGTGAAGAACATGAATTAGTATACCGAATACTCACATTTTATGCAAGGATATTTGCGTTCATGCTCTGTATGGTAATGATTTCACGCTTTTGGTGCATAAATATACAGGATTTGTATTCGGGGGTTTTCCTCCTCTTTCGTTTTAGAGCTAACATTCCCGAATTTAATTCCTGCAAACGGGGTAAATCATAGTGGGGATTATTTATTTGAAGGGTATCGGTTCAAAGCAGCGTCTAAGACTATATCAACTCAAAACAAACTTTGTAAACAAAGAACCTGTACGGGTCAAGGACCCCTCAATAGGCAAGGAGGATTAGAATGGAATATTCACCGCGCGAGGAAGTCGCAAACGCAGTCTCACATGGTATCGGCACCCTGCTCAGCATAGCCGCCTTTGTGCTTCTGCTCATTCAAGCAACGAGATACGGAGACGCCTGGCACATCGTCAGCTTCAGTATTTTTGGTATTTCCCTGATCGTTCTCTATCTCTGTTCGACTCTTGTACATAGTGCGCCGGGAGGCCGCTTGAAAGATATTTTTGAAATCATGGATCACTCGGCGATTTATTTGTTAATAGCGGGATCATACACCCCGTTTATGCTGGTCACTCTCCGCGGAGCGCTCGGATGGACGATTTTCGGAATCGTCTGGGGACTTGCTATCCTGGGAATTATCTTGAAGATCTTCTTCGTCAAAAAATTCATCGTGCTCTCTACCATTTGCTACATCGGCATGGGCTGGATTATTGTACTGGCCATCAAGCCTCTGGCGGAGAACCTTTCTATAGGAGGAGTTGCGTGGCTGGTTGCCGGCGGTGTCGTGTACACGATCGGGACGGTCTTCTATTTGTGGAGACGTATTCCATACCACCATGCTATCTGGCATTCCTTTGTTATCGGAGGCAGTGTCTGTCATTTCTTTGCCGTCCTTCAAGTACTGCCTGTCCCCCATTAAGGATTCCAAACAAAAACAGTGAGGCGATTAGGCTTCACTGTTTTTTAATCCCATTTATTCGAGTAGGAGGGAAGCTTTACCGAACGGGCGACCTGTGCGCCAATGACCTTATACCCCTCTGTATTCGGGTGAAACAAGTCGGATGAGATGAGGCGGTTTTCCGACCCTTTAAAAGCGTCATAAATATCGACGTAGCATACTGAATCCGATTGCAGCTTGGCTGTCGCGGAATTAAAGCGCTTAATCCAGAATTCTGCCTCGGGCAGCATCGGGATCGGATTGTACAGGCCAATCACAATGATTAACGGACCCGCCGAGCCCGCAGGGGCCGAATGCTGAATCCAGCGGACCATCTGCCGCAGATTAGAACCGTACGCGCGCAGGCTGTTCTTGAGAACGGCCGTATCGCGGCCCGCAATGTAAGGCTGAGCCGCCCGGATCAGATCATTGCCGCCCGCGGTAAGAGTGACGATGCCGGCGCTTCCCAGCCCGCGTCTGAGCTCACCTTCGTTGCGGAGAAACTGGAGCAGCTCGCCGGAAGTGGCTCCCTTGGTACCGGCGTTGCGCAGCGTAACGGGGCGTTTCAGCACCTCTTCGGCATAATCACGATAGCGTCCGGTAAAGCCCCGGCCTGTATTATCACCGGTGCCTACCGTGAGCGAATCTCCGAAAGCGCAGTAACGAATCGCTTCACCCATAGGAACTCCCCCTGTCTTGGCGTTGTTTACTCCAGTATATTAAATTCCATCCCGAAAGGTCTCAGCTTTTAAGCTCCGCTTAAAGATTTAATAGAGGCGCCGCAGTGTTGCCGAATAAAGGCGGCAATCTGCTCTTTTTCCGCAGGGGTAAACATAAATTCACTATCGCAGCCTTCATCGAGAAGAATATATTGAACGATCGTTCCTTCCAGATTGCAAATGACATACACGCTGGGATCGCTCAGATCCTCGGGCAGCACTTGACCCGGCTCCGCCTGCAGGTTAAGGCGCACGTCAATCCAAAGCCCTCTGCGCTCTATTTCCCCCAATTCCAGTGTAAAACGGTGGTCCTGCAAATGTTCCGCGCCATATTTGTTCATATCCGTTCCCCCTATATGTGTTTCTTATGTGATTGGAATCGTGAAGAGGCATGTATAAAAACCGCCCTGCCGGTTTATTGTAACCGAAAGGGTGCTGGAGTGGTAGCTGAAGCCTGTTTGTATTACAATAAATGTGATGCTTTCCCTACCCCATGCTGGACCCCAACAGACTTTATCGCATAAATCCGGAGGAGCTGCACTATGAAAGAACTCATTTATACAACGATCGATGGACACGCTTCCGACTTCCAGTCCATTTCAACCTATATCGGCCAGAACCCTGAGCTTGGCCATGAAGAATATTTGGCCGCGGACCGGCTGACCAAGGAACTCGAAAGTCACGGTTTTCAAGTCGAACGGGGCGTTCTCGATATTCCGACGAGTTTTATCGCCGTATACGACTCGGGCAAGCCCGGCCCTACTGTGGCATTTCTGGCCGAGTATGACGCCCTGCCGGAGCTTGGCCATGCCTGCGGCCATCATCTCATCTGCATGATGAGTATAGGCGCCGCCGTCGGCCTCAAATCGGTACTCGATGAGATTGGAGGCGTAATCCGCGTGTACGGGACGCCCGCCGAGGAGACCAAAGGAGCCAAAGTCCCGATGTCCAAGGCGGGATTGTTCGATGACGTGGACTTT
Organism: Paenibacillus lutrae; assembly: GCF_009757775.1. Classification (GTDB taxonomy): domain Bacteria; phylum Bacillota; class Bacilli; order Paenibacillales; family NBRC-103111; genus Paenibacillus_F; species Paenibacillus_F lutrae. The sequence goes on along the minus strand of NZ_RHLK01000023.1, from coordinate 4,310 downwards.
GCTCTAATGGCTCATCCGTATTACACGTATGAGCGTTCAGGCGAATCGCTGGCGCTGGATGCGATTCAGTTCGAATACTTCGGCAAAGCCGCGCACGCCGCCGCTTCTCCCTATGAAGGCGTGAACGCGCTGGACGCCGTACTCCTGCTGTTCAGCTCCATTAACGCGCTTAGACAGCAGCTGCGCAGCGACGTGCGCATTCATGGCGTGATCACCGAGGGAGGCAAGGCCGCGAATATCATTCCCGACTATGCCGTCGCACAATTCTATGTGCGCTCCTCGACGCGGGCGTATACGGATGAAGTCGTCACCAAGGTGCTCAAGTGTGCCGAAGGAGCTGCGCTGCAGACAGGCTGCACGCTGCAAACGTCTAACTATGAGTATTCCTACGATGAACTGAACACGAATGAAACTTTGTCGGCCGTCTTCAACCGCAATTTGGAAGCTTTCGGAATCACCGAAGATCAGATCCAGTCCGGCAAGGACCACGGTTCCCTGGATCTGGGCAACGTATCCCTGCATTGTCCCACCATCCACCCTTATATGAAGGTGATTGATGAACGGCATCTGCTTCATACGCCTGAGTTCCGGGACGGGGCTATGCGGCAGCAGGCTCTGGATGCGATGATCTTCACGGCCAAAATGCTGGCCGTTACCGCTTATGATGTCATGACGCATCCTGAGCTTCTCTTGGAAATCAAAGAGGAATTTCAGCGTTCCATTACGAATGCGAAGTCATAATAAAAACCGCTTCAAACGAGGTTTCATCCTCCGTTTGAAGCGGTTTTTTTTGCGCGCCGCCAATGACAATAAGTTGCCGCAGCCGCCTATCCGGCAGGGTTCATCCCTACGATTAACTCAGGTACGCTTAAGCTCAAACCGCTGCGCGAATAAGGCGATACAGTAGTTCACCGTGAAGTACATAAGCGCGACAAGCAGGAATATTGGAATGACATATTGCTGTGAAGCTCCGTTAATGATCTGCGCGTTATGCACCAGCTCCGGAGCCGCGATAATAACCGTAAGCGATGTGTCTTTGAGCAGGGAAATAAACTGGCTGACCATCGGTGGAACCATACGCCGCAGAGCCTGAGGGAAGACGATATGCCACAAGGTTTGCACGTAGGACAAGCCTGAAGAGCGCGAAGCCTCAATTTGACCTTTATCGATTGAATTGAGCCCCCCTCGTATAATTTCCGCAATCATGGCTGACTCGAAAATCGTCAGAGAAATAATAGCCGAGGTAAGGATGCTCATGTTCCAGCCTGTGATCTCGGGAACCGCGAAATAAACGAAGAAAATAATTAGCAGCAGCGGCAGATTGCGGATTAATTCGACCCACACACCCATAAGCTGACTCAGCACCGGGATTTTGGAATACCGGATCACACCGATCAAGCTGCCGATCACAAAACTGAGGACAATGGCAATGGCCGCCATTTCAAGTGTGACCAGAAAGCCTTTAAGCAAATAAATAAGATGGTCGCTTGTATAAGCTCCAGCAAAGTCCATTCCGACACCCCACTTTTACATTCACCGAATCGTGTTCCTGTTCATAGGCCCGCTTCCATTAAGTACGCGCCATCCGTATCTCCAGATATCTCACACCAAAACTGAGCGGCACGGTAAGCACCAGGTAGAAGAGCGCTACCCCGATATATACGTTGACGGTATCGAGTGTATCGGAGTTAATCAGATCGCCGAAATACATCAGGTCCATACCCGCAATTACGCCAAGAATGGAAGAATTCTTAATGAGATTCAGAAACTGGTTGCCGAGCGGGGGAACAACAATCTTGATCGCCTGCGGCAATACGATATGGATCATTGTCTGCCCATAGGTAAGGCCTGATGAACGCGCGGCTTCTGTCTGGCCCTTGGGCACGGCAAGGATACCGGCACGGATCGCTTCGGCGATAAAAGCCGATGTATAAATGGTGAGTCCGATCGTACCTGCTGTAAACCCATCCAGCGACAGCCCCAATTCGGATGATCCGTAATAAAAGAAAAAGATGATTAACAGCAGCGGAATGTTCTTGACGAATTCCACATAAGCCGCACTTACAATCCGCAGAATCTTAATAGGCGAAATGCGGAGAACGGCAATCAGCGACCCGAGCAGAAAACTGAGCACGAGTGAAAGTAAGCTGACCAAGACGGTATTGCCGAATCCTTCTATGTATCTGTCCCAATGTTCAACGATTACGCTCAAGTCCACCGGCAGCACCTCAATTCTATCCGTCTATGTGACCCTTGTTTAGGGAATAAAACGGGACAAGCGGATGACCGCTTATCCCGCCTTGATTACTGCGCTGGTTTCTCGCCGATCCACTTTTCGTGTATTTTAGCGTATTCGCCGCTGTCCTTCATTTCTTTCAGTGTATCGTTGACGGCTTTGACGAATTCCGCATCGCCTTTGCGAATCGCGATGCCATAAGGCTCATCGGTGAACGTGCCTCCAACGACTTCATAGTTGGCGTCCTGCTTCATCATCCCGAACAGGATAGCGTTATCCGTCGTCAAAGCTTCTCCCTTACCGGATTTGAGTGCGGTGAAGGCTTCCTGGTAGTTCTCGAATTCAAGAACTTGCGCATCAGGCGCTTTCTCGCGGATGTTCTTCGCGGAAGTGGAGCCTTTAACCGCCAATACTTTGATTCCCTTCTTGCCCTTCACATCGTCGATGGATTTGATCGGGCTTCCTTTCTTCACCAGCAGAGACTGGCCTGCCTTGAAGTAAACATCCGTGAAATCCACTTCCTTCTTGCGCTCTTCGGAGATGGTCATCGTCGCGATAATCGCATCGATATCTCCCTTATTCAGCATCGGAATACGGGTCTTGGAAGTCACTTCTTTCAACTCGATTTTGTTCTCGTCGCCCAGCAGTTTTTTGGCGATGGCTTTGGCGATATCGATATCGAAGCCGTTAACCTGACCGGTACCCGGGTCTTTCAGACCGAATAAGTTCGTATCGTATTTGACACCGACCACCAGTTTATCGCGCTTCTTAATAGCTTCCAGGGTCTTGGCCTCTCCGCCGGGTGCGTCCGATGCGTTCCCGCCGCCTTCCGGCTCCTTTGCTTTGCCGCATGCAGCAAGAACCAGCATCAGAGACAGCATAATGAACCCCAGTTTAAATAATTTCCGACTTTTCATATCAAGACCCCTTTCAATCTCCTATTTATAATCGCCCACTACCCAATTAATGCGCAAACAGGCGGCTCAAGAACAATTTTGCTCTTTCTTCCCTCGGATTTGCGAAAAATTGTTCCGGCAGTGCTTCTTCCACAATTTGTCCCTGATCCATAAAGACGACCCGGTCCGCGACTTCTCTGGCAAACCCCATCTCATGCGTGACGACGACCATAGTCATCCCCTCACGTGCAAGGGCTTTCATAACGTCCAGAACTTCGCCGATCATTTCGGGATCCAAGGCCGAGGTAGGCTCGTCGAACAGCATGATCTTTGGCTTCATCGCAAGCCCTCTGGCTATCGCCACACGCTGCTGCTGACCTCCGGACAGGTTAGACGGATAAGTCTGGGCCTTGTCTGGAATTCCGACCTTCTCCAGAAAGAACATCGCACGTTCTTCCGCTTCTTTCTTGGACAACCCGAGGACTTTGATAGGAGCCAGGGTAATGTTGTCGATTACTTTTTTGTGAGGATACAGATTAAAGTGCTGGAACACCATTCCGATTTCCCGGCGGAGCTTATTGATATCGGTTTTCTTGTCATTCACAGCCAGACCTTCAACCGTCAGCTCGCCATTCTGAATCGTTTCCAGGCGGTTTATGCAGCGCAGCATCGTGCTTTTCCCCGATCCGGAAGGCCCGATTACGACCACTACCTCGCCCTGCTTAACTTCGAGATTAATATTCTGGAGTACGTGAAAAGAGCCGTAGTACTTGTTAACTTCCCGAAAATTAATCATGGCATCCCCCTCTTTGGCAACAATGCGGCTACAATCAGTAAAGAACCTTCTGACCGCTTTTATGTATATGGTTAGTTTGTTAAATAATTACACGGTACTTACAGACTTGAAACACAATCACTCCCATAACCAATGTAATCGTTTTCTTTATAAATTTTAACATATATCTCCCCTTTTATAAAATGGTAAATCTTTACGTGGATATCAGGTGTACATTCCATAGGTATAAAAAAAGACCGAACTTTGGAGTTTGGCCTCAGCCTGTAGACAAAGTTCCGCAAGGAGCAGGGTCTACAGGCTTTTTTATCGAATTAGTAAGTAAAACGGTGAGCCGAGGTGTAAAAAATGCTGAGTAAGAGCAATAACGAAGGTCGCTTTCAAG
>NZ_RHLK01000022.1 GCF_009757775.1 Paenibacillus lutrae | reverse complement strand
AATTCATTTATTTTTACAACGAAGACCGGGCACAACGTAAACTAAACAAGCTGACTCCGGTTGAGTACCGAAGCCAGCTTGTTGCCTGAGGCTTTTTCTGATGTCCACTAAAAGGGGTCTTGACCATTTAGAACGGAGAGAACCTGACAGGCTTTTTTTCAACCAAGGTGCACGTTATGCGAAATAAAATGACTGAGGGGCACACGCAAGACTTACCTGCCGGCCGCCTGCAAAATTTCGTATAACAAGAAAAGCAGGGCGATGATGTACATCGTGATGGAGACGTCCTTATGTTTCCCTGCCGCTAGTTTGACGAGCGGGTAGGCGATAAAGCCGAAGGCGATGCCGTCCACAATGCTGTAAGTCAGCGGAATGAACGCCGCCACAAGAAAGGCGGGGAACGCCTCGGTGAAATCATCGAACGGTATCGCACGGATGCTGCTGAGCATGAACGATCCGAGAATGATAAGAACCGGAGCGATCGCACTATCCGGAATGCTCTGCAGGAGCGGCACCGCGAAGTAGGAGCCGAGAAACAGCAATCCGGCAAAGATTGCCGTAAGCCCTGTTCGTCCGCCTGAGGCGATGCCGGCGGAGCTTTCCACCGCGGATACAGTCGGGCTCGATCCGAGCAGTCCCGCCGCTGCGCTGGAAACCGCGGTAGCCTGGAATGCTCGGCGGTAAGTCTCCGGTCTTCCGAAGCTGGCGGTCTGGCTGTGAATGAGGCCGAGATTCTCGAAGACGATTACCATCGCCAGTGAGAAGGCCGCTACCCAGAACGGAAGCGACCAGAGACGCTCGAACGAGAGAGCGCCAACGACAACCGCGGTCTCGTGAAGACTAACGCCAGCCGCTGCGCTTGCCGGCTTCACGATCCCGAGAAACCAGGCAAGCGCTGTTCCTGCGGCAATCGCTATGAGGAAACTGCCGCTCACTTGCCGGATGTACAGGATCAGCATAACGGCAAGCGTCGCCATGGTAACGATCGCTTGAGGACTGCCAAGATCGCCCAGGGCCACGAATGTAGTCGGATGAGAGACGACCAGTCCGCTTTTCTGCAGGCCGATAAAAGTCAGGAATAATCCGAGTCCGACAGATATGGCCTCTTTGAGCGGATGGGGCACGGCCGCGGATATCCGGACCCCGAGACCGCTGAAGGCTACAAGCATAAACAGCAGCCCGGATACGAAAACGGCAGCAAGCGCTTCCTGCCAGGTTAGACCCATCGTGTGGACGATGGTGTACGAGAATAGGGCGTTGATACCCATCCCGGGCACGATAATAAGCGGGGTATTGCTCCATAGTCCGACCAGCAGGCAGCCTGCGAAGGAAGCTGCTATGGTAGCCAGCATGCCGGCTTGAACGGGAATTCCCGCATCGGCTAGTATCGCAGAATTGACGATCACAATATAGACGCTGGTGACAAAGGAAACCAGTCCGGCCATAAGCTCGCGGCGCACGGTCGTTCCGTTGCTGCGGAGCTGGAACCGGCGATCGAGAAATTGAATCACATTTATCCTTCTTTCTGATAAGATCCCTCGGCCCACCCTCGAAACATAAGAAGCATCCGCTTCCCGCAATAAGAACGGCAGTTGTTTCGCTTCGATCATTATATCAAAAATCATCTGTGGAGCCACGTTTATCTGGGCTTAGTATGGCGAATATCCGGTAAAAGAAACAGCGGACGCAAAAATCCCCGCACTCCAGTGGAACTTGGGAGAGAGGGGAAGGTTGCGGTTATTCACGCAGACAGGCCGCGGATGTTTAAAGACCGCGATGTCTTGTCTTACGCGCTTTAATCCAGGTTAATCCATACACTTTTGACTTCGGTATAATTGCTGAGCGCGTAGGAGCCCATTTCACGCCCGATCCCGGATTGTTTATAACCCCCGAATGGAGAAGCGGCATCGAAGACATTGTAGCAGTTTACCCAGACGGTGCCTGCACGAAGGCGATTCGCAATATAATGGGCGTTCTTGACGTTCTCTGTCCACAGTCCGGCCGCGAGTCCGTAATTCGTATCGTTGGCACGCGCAATGAAGTCGTCGAGGTCATCATAAGGCAGAGCGGTCACAACGGGACCAAAAATTTCTTCTTTGGCAATGGTCATGTTATCCTGGACACCAGCAAAGACGGTTGGAGCAATAAAGTATCCTTCCTGAAGCGGATTGATTCCGCCGGTCAGAAGCTCAGCGCCCTCCTCCACTCCTCGTTCAATGTAGCCGAGTACCCGTTTCTGCTGTTCTTCGGAGACGAGAGGCCCGATCTGGGTGTCGGGCACAAGGCCCGCTCCTTGCTTGAGCTTGCGTGAGTGAAGGACAAGATCGGCCACAACATTGTCGAACATTTTTTTCTGGATAAAAAGACGTGAACCGGCGCAGCATACCTGTCCCTGATTAAACATAACCCCGGACAAAGCCCCCGGAATGGCGCGCGACAAATCAGCATCCGGCAAAATAATGTTCGGCGACTTGCCGCCGAGCTCCAGTGTGACGCGCTTCAGGCTGTCGGCAGCCCCTTTCATAATTGCGCGGCCGACCTCGGTGGAGCCGGTGAATGCAATTTTGTCCACCTGTGGATGCTGGACGAGTGCCTGCCCGGCAGTTTCACCGAAGCCCGGCACAATATTGACCACACCGGCAGGGAAGCCCGCCTCTTGAATGAGCCCGGCGAGATACAGTGCGGACAGCGGAGTCTGCTCAGCCGGTTTGAGCACGACGGTGCAGCCCGTGGCAAGCGCCGCGCCAATCTTCCACATGGCCATCAAGAGGGGGAAGTTCCACGGGATAATCTGCCCGACAACGCCGACAGGCTCATGCCGGGTATAGTTAAAATAGCCGCCGCTGACCGGAATTGTCTGCCCGACGATCTTCGTAGCCCAACCTGCAAAGTACCGCAGATGCTCGACAGCGAGCGGTAAATCCACTGCGCGTGTCTCTGCGATCGGCTTGCCGTTATCGAGTGTCTCCAGCTGGGCAAGTTCTTCCAGGTTGTCTTCGATTAGCTCGGCCAGTCGATAGATGAGCCGGCTCCGGTCTGCTGCACTCATCTTCGTCCACGGCCCGTGATCAAAAGCCCGGCGTGCCGCCTTTACAGCCAGATCTATGTCTTCTTCAACTGCTTCGCTCACTACGGCGAGGATGTCGCCTGTGGCCGGGTTCGGTGTCGTAAACGTACGTCCGTATACGGAGTCTACAAAGTCGCCTTCAATAAACAGACGCTTCGTTCCCGTAAGAAACCGCTGGACCTTAGGCCGGATTGTCAAGGTGGATTCATTCATAAGCCAAAAGCCTCCTTCTAGCTTGGGTGAAAGTCTTCGGACCTTACTGCGATAGCTTGTCACCCGCATTACTGTATCTATATTAAGAAGGGGCTGAGAAATATGACTAGATCTGGTTGTCGAGGCAGTCCGGGCAGCGCGCTGTACCTTCTGAGCGGCGTCATGTTAAACTACATAAAAAGGTAGATAGGAAAGAAAGGTGTTTCCGGCATGTTATTATCTCGCGATCAGAAAAGGCTTATCCTCGAAGTGCTGAAGAAGGAGAACAGGCGCCTGCTTTCGGGGAATAAAGGTCCGCTGCTGCGCAAAACTATCGAAGATTTCGAGCAGGCTCTGCGCAATGAAGCGATTAATGAAAAACGGTGATGCTAACCTTCTGCAAAAATTCATAGAGTTCACAAAAAAAGATCCCCGAAGGGATCCTTTTTTGTGAACTCTATGAATGGCTGTGCTCCGGTTTAATAGAGAGACAGCGCTAGTGTGTCACTTTCACGTCTTGCATGAAGAATGGCTTCCGTACCGTCGATTTCAATGCTGATCAAGCTTTCCAGACAAGTCTTCACGGCACGTTTACCGTTGTTCCATTTGGATTCCAAAGCAATTTTGAGTAAGCTTAACGCTTTTTTGCTCGCATCTGTATAAAAGACGGGTATTTTTTGGTTGTTAAAAATAATGATAGTTTTCATTATGATTTCTACCTCCTGTAAGATAGATCAATCTTTTTAATAGTATAGGTTACGAATATTAAAGGAAACTTAAAAAATGAAGAATTCTGCGTGTTTTATAAAGAAAAATTCCTCCTTCGCCACAGAATGTTTGAAATTTGGAGGGTGTCAGCCCTTTTTTTTTAGAGAATTCGGATGAAACTTGTTGTTTGGTGCCCATTTAGTGGCAAAGAAAACAATTTGCTTACTTAAATTTAGGCCTATACGAAAATATCCATACATCTTATAAACCGATTTTCGTAGATTGAAACGTTTTTTTGAGCTTTTCGCGTTTTTCAAAGACAGGAGGAGATCGGGATGAAGAAAGCCATTTTTTACGGATCGGTACATGTTTTTTTAGAACGGGGAGAGGAAGTGCTTCTTTTAAAAAGAAAGAATACCGGCTTTGAGGACGATAAATGGAGTGTAATCGCAGGAAGAATCGATGGAGAGGAGGAGGTTGTCAGCCGCGGCGATCAGGGAAGCCAGGGAAGAGGCGGGTATTGAGCTTGCTCCGGATGACCTCAAGATGATCGGTGTGATGCATCGCAAAAACGTCGATTCCGAATGGATCGATTTTTTCTTTACCGCAAGCAGTTGGCAAAGGGAGATTGTAAATAAGGAACCGCATAAATGTGAGGAGCTCTTCTGGCATAACGCCAATAAGCTTCCTGTGAACATGGTTCCTTTTGTAAGAAAGGCGATCGAAATGCCGCGGGACGGCATGTGGTTTGCAAGCTTCGGATGGCCCGGTAACGATTTTGCCTAGCGTACGAGGTGCCGTTACTAGGGAAGAATGCAAAAAAGGATGACCTCACTAGAGGTCATCCTTGCCTTTATAAGACCAGAGCCAGAAGCGCGGTATTCAAAGGATAGCTGCGTTCCTGCTGCGAGCCCATAGGAAGAGCCCGGTTACAATCGAGAACAGCGGGAATGCAGCAAACAAAACTAAAAAATAATCGAACCTGAGCTCTAATGTGTAAGCCAGTGTTCCACTGAGTATAGCTCCGAGAAGATTAAAGAAGGTGAACCGGGTAAACGAACGGGAACAATACTTGCCGAGCAAATAATTCATTCCGCTTGCTACAACATTAAGCGGATAGAAGAGAAGGATAGAGAAAAGCCACAGAAAAACCATTCCTCGCTGAAAAGTCGGCTTTCAAGACTCGCAGAAAAGAAGGATACGAGTATACTGGAAAGAAACGACAAGACAGTGACATCAAATACGAGTTGGTTGCTCAGCCGATTGATGACGCGACCCTCCTTGCTTGGTAAAGATGGGTAAAGTTGGTTGTTCGCTTAGTCTACACGACGACCAAGCCATCGTCAAGCGGATCGTACAGGGGGATCTGTTAGCCTTGGAGATCGGAAGTACGGACCCCGGACCCGGCTCCGGAACTGCCTGATGAAGTCTCAAGATCATGTTTATTGTTAGAGTTTGTTATTCTGTAAAGTGCATAAACAACGAGAAATAACACCATAACCCCGGCCGCATACCGGTACATGACAGCGTAGCTGGTGCTCGAAGCGATGACGCCGAGCAGCATCGATCCGACTGCTACACCGAAATCTATGGAATTGTAAAACATACTATTCGCAGTTCCGTGCTGCTCCGCAGGCGTCTCACTCAGCATCCATGCCTGGGTCGTCGGCTGAACGGCACCGAAGCCAAGGCCGTACAGCAATGCCGATACAATAAGCATAGGCATGGAAGTGGCCATCGAGAGAATAAACAGACTGGCAATCAGCAGCAGGGCTCCCGGTATCATAACTGCCGCATGGCCTTTGCTGTCGAACAGGCGTCCGGATATCGGGCGGACGACCAATACCGTGATCGCATTAAACAGGAAGAACAGACCGATTTGTTCCAAATGGACCTCCTTGCCGTAAAGCGCGATAAAACTCAGCAGTCCTCCATAGGTGAGGGAGAGCAGCGTGTTAAGCAGCGCGGGCAGCAGCAGTTTGCGGCCCAGGCCGCTGCGTTTTCTGCCGTTCTTCGCCGGTGACGGGTCCGCTGCTGAGCCAGCAGACGCGGCTTCGGCCGCTGGCGGAGCCATGGCTGCGGCAGGTTGAGGCGGGATGCTGCGGGTGAACAGCAACAGCGGCAGGATGAGAGCGGCCGCCGCAGTGCCCAGCACCGTCAGCGGCCCGAAGCCGTACCCGCCTATCACGGCTAAGCCGATGGTCGGTCCTACCGACATCGCCAGGCTGCTGGATAGGCCAAAATAGCCAATCCCTTCCCCGATGCGGCGGGGAGGGATGATTTGCGAGACCAGCGTCGGCATAACCGTGCTTGTCATGCCGAAGCCGACCCCGAAGCATGCGCGAAGGAAGAGCAGCATGCCGACGGAGCCGGCAAACGAATACGCCGCTGTCGACGCCGTGGCGATTGCCACACCGCAAATCAGCAGCGTATTGCGGTGCACGCGGCGCAGCAGCGCGGCCGTTGCGAAGCGCGAGATAATCGCCGAGATTGCGAAGATGCTCGTGACCAGACTTAGGACAAAATCCCCCGAACCGAACTGCTCTTTGACATAAGCAGGGAAGGGGGATAATAACATTTGCAGGCAGAGGAATAACAGGAAATACGAAAGGGTGAGAATGATGAAAGATTTGGTCCACAGCTTGGCCGTGCTGTCCGCATCTCCACTGAGTTCAACGCTTCCTGTTAATTCTGCCTGGAGTCGATGGACTGAAGGACCGATGCCTGAATTTAAATGTGCTCGCGTATCTTCTAATTCTTGTTGAGACATGGTGAAAGACACTCCTATTCATTCTGTAAGCTCTTGGATGTTAGCTCCGATCCGGTGCAGCAGTTTGATGAGCAGATCATACTCATCCGGACTGATATGTTTCACTGCGTCCTGCACGGTTTTTTTCTCAATGGGCTCCGCAATTTGAATCAGCGACTGCCCTTTTTCCGTAATATGGACATGAAAAGATCTCCGGTCGCCTTGACCGGCTTTTTTGTGTATAAAGCCCTTGGCCTCAAGGCTATCCAGAATCCGGGTCGTGGTAGGTTTGTCTTTACCGGCCCGTTCTGCGATTTCTCTCTGAATCAATCCGTCCTGTTCGTAAACCCGGTACAAGACCGACCATTGTTCGGGTGTAATATCGTAGTCTTTTAACCGCTGAGTAAGCAGGTTCGAAATTTTACGATAGGTGATTCCAAGCAGGAAGCCGATCGAGTCATCCAAGGCGCTTTTAAAATCGGGGTGATTGGGATGCAAAAGTAGGCTCCTCTCCTAATTAGTTGTTTAAACAACTATATGATAAGCAACTATAAAAGTCAACGCCGGGAGCAATCCCCGCAATTATTCTTTCAGAGAGAGTCTTTGTTTGTTATAATTTGGACAGCCCATATAAAGAACCCGCTCAGGAGGATTGTCCAAGTTGATTATTTTACTCGCGATTTCCTTTTTACTTGTGCTTATCTGTGTTGTGATTCTTCGCAGGACTTCTTTCAGACCGCTCCCCTGGTTTGTCAAAATGTCCGCCGTCCGGAGATTTAGGGGACCCTTCGCGTATGGAGGGTTCGTGTTCCTGCTCAACATGATTATTTTCATTACGCTTGCGGGCCTGTTTGTTGCTTCTATTACCGTCAGTTTTGCAGGAGCATTCATTCTCTTCCTTCTCATCGGAATCAGTTTGAGTATGTTCGTATGGATTCAAGCATCCATTTCCCGGGGCGGCAAGACCAAAGACAAGTGGATCACGGGTGTGATTGGCAGTATTTTTTATTTCGCTGTCATGATTTATTTATTTCTTCAAATCTTCCAGGTTCCGGCCGATACACCCGAAGGGCAGATTCAGATTGTCGGGCTCATGCTCGGTTTTGTGATCACGTTAACTGCCGGGGTCACATGCATACTGACAATTCGATTTGCCCGGGAGAAAGGTTCGGTATAGCACCGGACTTCGTTCACGGCGAGGCATACGATAACCTTCTATGGCCGAGCTTCATAAAAGGTACGGTGCATTATTAGCTATTCGCAAGAGCCCAATTAAAAAGACTACTCACCCTGTGTAAGGGAGAGCAGTCTTTTTTGAATTAGCCGGAATTTTAAATTTTCTTCGCACCGTTCTTCTCAATGGCCTGACTGACAAAACCTCCTGAGAGTTCGAGGAGTTTCTTCGCTTCTTCGGCATCGACACCTGCCCTAATCATCACGATAGCTGTCTTAACGTGGCCGGCCGCTTCCTGAAAAGCTTGTTCAACCTGATCCTCCGGAGCGTCAGTCGCCATTTCGATAATACGTTTGGCGCGGTAAACGAGCTTCTCATTGGAAGGATTGAGATCCACCATTAGATTCCGGTACACTTTACCGATGCGAATCATTGAAGTTGTCGTCAGCATATTCAGGATCAGCTTCTGGGCTGTCGCCGACTTCATTCGGGTCGATCCCATAATCGCTTCCGGTCCTACAACAGCTTCGATCAGCAGTTGTGCATGCAGCGCCATCGGGGTGCCATGATTGTTGCAGATGCCGACAACCCGGGCACCGAGTTCGCCGGCCCGCTTCATTGCACCGAGCACATAAGGCGTCCGGCCGCTCGCGGCAATCCCGATGACCACATCTTTGCTGGTAATGCCATGCTCGTCGATATTTTGCGCCCCAAGCTCCGCACTGTCCTCCGCGCCTTCGACGGGGTCTTTAATGGCTTTGAAACCGCCTGCAATGAGGCCTTGAACCATCGATGGATCGGTGCCGTATGTCGGCGGACATTCCGATGCATCCAGGATACCGATCCGTCCGCTGGTACCAGCACCGACGTAGAACAGGCGGCCTCCCTCATTGAAGGCGTCGACGACCCAATCCGCGGCTTTGGCGATGAGGGGGATCAGCTCATGTACACAGCTTGCAACGCCCTGATCCTGTTCATTGATCAGATACATGATCTGCTGCGAATCCAGCTGATCAATGTGACTGGTTTTTGCATTGGGCTGCTCCGTGATCAAATTGCTCAGAATATGGTTCATATGAGTTCATTCTCCTTGTGTTAAAATTCATTTGTAGAGCACAGAGGTGTAGGCAGGGAGGCTAAGCAAATAATTTACGGGCAAGAAGAGCGGCGCCGGTGGCAGCCGTGAATCCGCCTGTTGCTTCTATCATACGCAGCTCCGGGAAATTGGCCGACAAACCTTGGCTGTATACTTGACGGAATAAATGCGAATGAGTAAAGACGGAGCCGGCCATGACAATATTCATCTGCTGCAGTTCGGGCTGCCGCTCCAGCAGGGCTGACGTTGTTCTTACAAGTTTACCGGCTTCTTCTTTAATAATGTGACAGGCAATGCCATCACCGGATTCGGCAGCGCGTATACAATGAGAAGCAAAGGAAGCGATCACGGCTTTATCGACATCCGGCCGATAAACCACTCCTTTGAGGTCCGTAATACGTTGAAGTGTTAGCGCTTCCATGATTGCTGGAGTGAGCAGCGTGGCAGGCAGGACGCCATCGTAACTCTGCATCACGGCTTTTAGCGCCTGCAGACCGATTGCATATCCGCTGCCTTCGTCGCCGAGATAATGCCCCCAGCCGCCCGAACGGAATTGACGTCCATCCGGCATAAAGCCGTATACGATGGAGCCGGTTCCCGAAATAACGAGCACACCGTAATCTTGTTGAAGCGCAGCCATCAAAGAAATTTCACCTTCAGATTTTATGGCGACCGGGAAAGAAACTACGCGTCTTTGCTGGTAGAGCGCCAGGGATTCCGTCAATCGTTCCTTCTCTTCATCGGTAGATATACCCGACATGCCCAGACAAATACCCTTGGGTATCGTCTGCGCAGATTGAAGATGATCCAGCAATTGATCCAGCAGGTTCTCCAGTTCACGGATTGCAGATGGAAACGTTACGGCATGAGGATTGGTCGTTCCGACTCTTGCTTCTATTAGAAGCCGGCCTTCGGAATCAACGACCGATCCCTCCGTTTTAGTGCCTCCTCCATCGATTCCGAGATAAGTATACATAGAATCACCATTTCGGTTTTTTTAATCAGTATATGGGAATTTGGTGTGCTTGTAAAATAAAATTTTAATTATAAAAAAAATGTTGAAATTATATTTCACAACACATATAATGAACTCAATCCGGTGGATTCATGTAGTACAAAGGAACCGAATCAGCTGTAGGGATCACATCTCATGTTGTTTGATTGAGGGGGAGATAGGCGGTCAGTCCTACACATGAACTTGTTTAGAACAGGAGTGGTGAGTATGAATGGCGGTTTGGTGCGATTACGTGAAGTGTACAACACACTCAATCCTTCCGAACATAAGATCGCAACCTTCATTCTGCAGAATCCGGATGAGATGATCCACCTGTCTGTGGCTGAACTGGCTACGAGGAGCGGAGCAAGCCAAGCGGCTATCATCAGGTTGTGCAAGACATTGGAAATCAAAAGTTATCAAGATTTGAAATTGAAGGTAGCCGGAGATTTACGGGGAGCCGAGACGACCGGATATCAGGAAATCAGGCCGAACGATACGATCAGTTCCATTATTCAAAGTGTATCCAATAACAATATCCAATCCATTAGGGATACGCTCAAAATATTGGATGAAGAAGCGGTTGAACGTTCTGTGACAGCGCTTACTAATGCGAAGAGGATCTATTTCTTCGGTTTGGGAGCTTCCAATTTAATTGCTATGGATGCCCAGCAGAAATTTATGAGGATTAACAAGACCAGCTTTTCCTTTGCCGATCCGCATGTTCAGCTGACTTCCGCTGTTACACTGACCCCCGAGGATGCCGCTGTATGCATATCCTACTCCGGTGAGACAGATGAAGTGATTCGTTCCGCATCCATCGCCAAGAAGAACGGCTGCACGACGATCAGCTTAACCCGGTACGGAAACACAAGTCTTAGTTCGATTGTGGATATCGCTTTGTTCAATTCTTCTACCGAGAATGAAATTCGAAGCGGGGCAATGGCGTCACGTATTACTCAATTGAACGTGATCGACATTCTTTATCTCAGCGTTGCGAGCCGCAACTATGAGCAGTCGGTCAAATATTTGGAGCAGACCAGGCAGGCTATTAGAGGAATATAAAAAAAACAGCCTGGCATTTATAGACAAAGAACCATCGTGTGGAGTTGTGATTTACCATAATCCTAACAATCTAAAGGGAGATGAAGGGTATGAAGAAAAAGGGGCTCATTCTTTTAACGGCAGCTGTTCTTACAATGGGAAGCGCTTGCAGCAAAGAAACAAATAACGCAGGTGCAGGATCTAGTACCTCGCCGGAAGCTAAGTCAGACACGGTTGTCGTGTGGACGTATCCGGTACACGGGACTTACGAGAAGGACCTTCCGGGATTAATCGAAGATTTCAATAAGAAGTATCCTCACATTAAAGTACAAACGGAAATGCTCTCCTGGGCAGAAGGTCCTAAGAAATTCGACGTCGCTCTGAACGCGGGTAACCCGCCGGATCTTTATTTCCACGGTGTTGATGGCGCTTACGTGAATACGGGTCTTGCTCTGGAACTCACTAACTACCTGACTCCGGAAATTAAAGCGGATTACTTGCCGGGCGTACTCGAACTCGGACAAATTCAAGGTAAACAGTACGGAATGCCGTTGTATCAGTCCCAGTGGGCTTGGGGCGGCAACAAACGCATACTGGAAGAAGCGGGTATCGACTGGAAGAAGATCCAGAAAGACGGTTGGACCTGGACCGAGTTTAACGAAGCTTCCGCCAAGCTGACCAAGAAGCTGGATAACGGCTCTCAGCAGTACGCGCTTGTTACGGACGGCACTTCCCTTGATTTCATCGAAATGATGACACGCAACAACGGGATGCCGGATGTGCTCGATGAGAAAGGCGCGTTCCAATGGAACGATGACCGTGTTCTTAATACAATGACCTTTGTAAGCGATCTCATAAAGAAAGGAAATATGCCGAAAGAAACTTCCGCGCTTACACCTGCTAAACGGACTGAAATGTTCTATGGCGGTCAGGCGGCAATCATCTCCAAAGCGATTCCTTACTACGATGTGATGATCCAGAACCGGAACAAAGATATCGATGCGGGTAAAATCAAGGGCGAGAAAATCGACTTCGTTCTTCTGCCGGTGCCGCACAATGACAGCGCCAAGCCGGGCACGACCATGTTCGGCGAAGGTTACGTAGCTTTCAAACAAAAGAACGATAAAGGCGAAGAGCATGCGAAGAACACCTTCCTCGTAATGGAAGCGCTTAGCGGTGCCAAAGCAGGTAACTCCGCTAACGAACTCGTACTTCCTTTCGTCCGTAAATCCCAGGCTGAAGAGTTCAAAGGCAAAGAAATGGGCAAACCGGAGAACCTGGAAGCAGGTAAACTTCTTGCTAAGAACATGATCAAACCGGTTACGCTGAACCTTGACATTGACAAAGCAGCCAAGCAAAAGCAGTTTAAAGAACAAGTTGTTAAACCGAACATGCAGGCTCTATTCTCGGGCGAGAAAGCACCGAAAGATATCTTGGAAGATTTCAAGGCCAAAGGTAAACAGATGTTTGGTCAGTAATAGAACCAGGGGAGCGTTCCATCTTAGCGGATCGAGGCCGCTCCCTTTTTCTTTAGAAGGAGGATGAGGAGATGCAGACTTCAGCTTCAATGGCACCGAACCGTAAAAGGTCGCCAGTATCGCGTTTCTGGAAAGATTATGGCTGGGCGTACTTATTCATATTAGCGCCGATTCTTCTTTTCCTGGTGTTCACATTGTATCCCGTGTTTACGGCACTCGTTATGAGTTTCCAGCAGTATAACATTCTGAATTCCTCGTGGATTGGCCTGGATAATTATGAGCGTCTGGTCAAAGACGAGATTTTCTGGAAATCCATGAAGAACACGGCAATTTTCACCCTGGGTACGGTGCCGATTAATATCATCATTACTTTTGTTCTGTCGTTCTTTATTTTTCAAATGAAAAGCACATGGCAGACCTTCTTCAAAGCAACCCTTTATTTGCCGACAGTAGCATCCGGCGTTACGATCTCCATCGTATGGCTCGCTATCTTCGACCCTACGGATTCCGGTCTTCTTAACCGCTTTATCGGATTGTTTGGTCTTGACCCGGTCATTTGGCTCGGGCAGACAGGCACGGCTTTATTCTCACTGATGTTGATGAACTGGCTCGGCTCACATGGCGCAGGTATTATTCTGTATCTGGCGGCAATGGGCGGTATTCCGAAATCGCTTTATGAAGCGGCTGACATCGATCATGCCAGCGGCTGGACTAAATTCTCGCGCATCACGTGGCCGCTGCTCAAACCGACAACCCTATACCTCTTGGTAACCGGTGTAATCACCTCGTTCCAGGTATTCATTTCGGTTTACTTGATGACCCAGGGCGGTCCAAACTTTGCGACGACAACCATCGCTTATCTCATTTACGAGACAGCGTTTAAATTTTATGAATTCGGGCTTGCATCGGCTCAGTCCTTTGTACTGGCGATTATGATTATTATCATATCGGTCATCCAGTTCAAATATTTCTCAAGTGATATCGAGTACTAGTTTCTTCGTTCTAATAGCTAGGCCTGCATAATCTGGAGGTGAGTTGTTGTGTCTTCAAAATCTAAAATGTTCCTGTTCGGCGCCGCGACCCTTACTTTGCTCATCTGGGGCCTGATCTCGATTCTGCCCTTGTACTGGATGGTCATCGGCTCGTTCCAGGATACAAAAATGTCGGCTACATACCGGCCGCAAATGATTCCGGAAATATGGTCCATGACGCCTTATGAGCGTTTCTTCGCCAAAACGTCAGCTTGGCGCTGGTTATTCAACTCTTTCTTCGTATCCAGCGTACTGACCGTGACCAACGTATTTTTCGCGTCGCTTGCAGGCTATGCGTTTGCGAAACTGAAATTCCCGGGAAGCAAGGCAGCGTTCTGGGTTCTGCTCAGCACGATGATGATTCCGGCTCAAGTCACACTGATCCCGCTCTACATTCTGATGGTAAATGTCTTTAATATCGGAGACACCTATACGGCTATTATTTTACCGGCGGCCATCAGTGTGGGGAATATTTTCTTAATGAAGCAGTACATGTCCACCCTCCCGACTTCGTTGATTCATGCGGCCCGGATCGATGCCTGCAGTGAATTCGGGATCTTCTGGAAAGTAATTTTACCGATGGCTAAGCCAGGTCTTGCCGTATTAGCCATTTTCACTTTCGTAGCTTCATGGAATGAATTCTTCTGGCCGTTTCTTATTACGAATTCCGACAGCATGCGCACGATTCAGGTAGGGCTTGCTTCATTCGTATTCGCGGAAGCGACGGACTTCGGAGCCATTATGGCCGGGGCAACTATCGGCGCACTGCCTATGCTGGTTCTATTCTTCTCACTGCAACGCTACTTCTTGCAAGGCATTACGATTGGAGCCGTTAAAGGCTAGGAGGGAACGACTATGGCACGCGTAGAGTTTCGTAAAGTGCGTAAAGAATTTACCGACGACAAGAAAGATCCGTTTGTGGCCGTGTCCGATTCGGATTTCGTCATTAATGATAAAGAGTTTGTTGTTTTCGTAGGGCCTTCCGGCTGCGGCAAGACAACTTCCCTGCGGATGATCGCGGGACTGGAGAAACAATCGAGCGGCGATATTATTATCGGCGACCGGGTTGTGAATGATCTGCATCCCAAAGACCGCGATATCGCGATGGTTTTCCAGGATTACGCGCTGTATCCGCATATGTCGATCCGTGAGAACTTGTCATTCGGCCTGAAGAACTTGAAGAAGCCGAAAAACGTCATCGATGAGAAAGTACAGTCGGCGGCCGCTATTCTCGGGCTGGAAGACATGCTGGAGCGCAAACCGCGCGAGCTGTCCGGCGGACAGCGCCAGCGTGTTGCGGTAGGCCGTGCAATCGTCCGCGATCCGCAAGTATTCTTGTTCGATGAGCCCCTCTCTAACTTGGATGCGAAACTCCGTATCCAGATGCGGGTTGAGCTCGGCGAGCTTCACAAGCGGCTGGGCGCTACCATCGTGTATGTAACCCACGATCAGGTGGAAGCCATGACGCTAGGTGAACGGATTGTGGTCATGAACAAGGGCCACATTCAACAGATCGCTTCACCCAAGGATCTCTATGCGACTCCGCAGAATATGTTCGTAGCCGGCTTCATCGGTTCGCCTGCGATGAACTTCATGGACGCGCGTATGGAGGGCAACCGGGTTATTACGGAAAGCGCCGAATTTGCAGTTCCGGATGCAATCGCAGCCGGTTTGAAGAAATATCAAGGCCAGCGCCTGATTATGGGCATTCGTCCGGAGCATATCTTCGGCGAA
The DNA here is from genome assembly GCF_009757775.1 of Paenibacillus lutrae. GTDB lineage: Bacteria > Bacillota > Bacilli > Paenibacillales > NBRC-103111 > Paenibacillus_F > Paenibacillus_F lutrae. Next base: position 33,411 of record NZ_RHLK01000022.1, on the reverse strand, counting down.
GATTTCTCTCTTAATGTGCCGCATGACCACAAGCTGCAAGCACGCGTTCAAGTCGTGGAGCATCTGGGCTCCGAGAATCTGGTATATTTCAATGTCGGCAAACGTTTGATTACGGCGAAGGTACATCCGGAGACGCATACATTCGTCGGCCAAGACAAGACGTTTATCCTCGATATGAGCAAAGCTCATTTCTTCGATCCGGAGACCGAACAGCGGATCGTTCTATAAGGTTCCGATTTCACAAAGACTGCAACACAAAAGACTGCAAGGAGTGATTACCGATGCGCAAGCTGAATGCCGTATTGAAAGTAGCCGGTGCCGAGGTGTTCCGGGAGATCGTTCCCGTAGCGCTGACTAGCATCATCAGCTCTCTCGTACTGATCCCGATGATCCTGATGGTCCCGATTCCGTTCGTCCCGATTCTGATTGCTCTCTTGTACATGCCGCTGCTGTATGGAGTCATGTATGTGTTTCAGCAGAAGGCGGAAGGGAAGCCGAGCCAGGTTCGCCTGCTGTTTACCGGAGCGGTCAAAGGATTCTTTCCGGCATTGATATTCGGCCTGCTCATCGTTTCCCTCTTGTTCATCCTCTGGTCGACTTGGTGGTATTACGGGTCTAAAGGCGGAATGTTCTATATGTCGATTGCGGTTTTTCAAACGTATTTCGTTCTGATGGCGCTCGTTTCCCAGTTCTACACACTCCAGCTTGTCCTGCAGAAGGGCATGGGGATTTTCCGGGCGATGGCTGAGAGTGTGAAGCTGTTCTTCCGCTTTCCGGGTTATACGATCGGAGCTTTCTTCCAAATGGTCTGTTTTACGTTTCCGCTCATGCTGACGGTGGTTGGTTTCATTGCCTTGTTCAGCGGCATCCTGGGTGTATATCAGTACAAAGCGGTTCACAATGTCCTGAGCAGAGACGAAGAGGCTGAGGTTGAAGAAGCCGGTATACTTCTGACGAATGGAGAAGCACGATGAGCGCCGTGGTGCGGTCCGGAGTTGACCGCCTTCACGCGATGAAGCATCCTCTTCTGACAGGCCGCAGAATCGGGCTCGTCACGAATCCAACCGGGATAACAGCGGATTTCAGGACAACGGTTGAGGTATGCGCGTCGCTTCAGGATTCGCAGCTGACTGCCCTGTACGCTTGTGAACACGGACTGTACGGGCAGCGGCAGGCGGGGGTCTTGTTCGAGGATGAAACGGATCCCGAGCTTGGCATCCCGGTCTACAGCTTGTACGGCAAACACAAGCGCCCAACCGCCGAGATGCTTCAGAATGTCGACACGGTCTTGTTTGACATACAGGATCTGGGCATCCGCTTCTATACGTATCTGTCAACGCTGTTGTATACCCTTGAGGCATGCGCGGAGCATGGCAAAAGTCTGCTCGTTCTGGACCGGCCGAATCCGCTTGGAGGCAGCATCGCCGAAGGCGGAATGCTAAGGCCCGGCTATGAGTCCATGGTCGGCGCCTGGCAGATGCCGATCCGCAGCGGGATGACGCTCGGAGAGTTAGCCCTGATGGTTAATGATGTGAAGGGAGTCCGCTGCGACATCGATGTGATTCGGCTGGAGGGATGGGACCGGAAGATGGAGTATACCGACACCGGCCTGCCCTGGATGGTTCCGTCACCGAATATTCCAACGATCGATTCTGCCCGTGTATACGGGGGAACCTGTTTCTTCGAGGGGACGAATTTGTCGGAGGGACGCGGCACTACCCGTCCTTTCGAATGGATCGGGGCCCCTTGGCTACATGGGGTAGAGCTTGCAAGGCGCATGAATGCCAGCGGCCTGCCGGGCGTTCATGCACATCCGGTGTATGCAACACCTGCGTTCTCCAAGCATCAGGGGGAGCTGTGCAGCGGCGTCAGGCTGTTCGTCACAGACCGGGAGCAGTTCCAGCCGGTCCATACTGGGCTGAGACTCTTGCATGAAGTTATCTCTCTGCACCCGGACAGCTTCGAATGGCTCACGCCTCCCAAAGAAGGTTCCCGCTATTTCATTGATCTGCTGACAGGGGGGACCGATGTGCGTATGACTCTTGCGGGCAGCGAGGGACTGCGCAGCATCACCCGGAACTGGCGGGAGGAAGCGGAAGCCTGGGAAAACCAGCGAAAGCCTTACCTGCTTTATTAAAGAATGGAAACTCGCTGTAATTGTATACGGTTCATACCATGCGCCTGTCCGACCTCTGGTCCGGCAGGCGTTCTGCGCTTAGCTTATTGGTGAGACGAAGTTTATCTGAGGGGCCAACCAACGCCGGGAGGAATGATTAGCATGTTATTCGGGATTGGCAAAGACAGGCCGGTGATCGCGATCGGCCTTATGTCCGGCACGTCGCTGGACGGCATTGACGCAGCGGTAGTGAGGATTACGGGGAGCGGGCTCCAGTCCCGGGTGGAGCTGCTCCATTTCTACAGCCGGCCTTACCCGGAGCAGCTCAGGGAGCGGCTGAAAGAGCTCTGCACGACCGGGCAGTCCAATGTTGCGCTCGTCTGCGGAATGAATGCCTACCTGGCCGAACGCTTCGCGGAAGCGGCTCTGGAGGCGGCCAGAGAAGCCGGAATCGGGATGGATTCCGTCGATTTTATCTCGTCACACGGGCAGACCGTGTGGCACATTCCCGAAGCGGACAGCGCAGACCCGTATTTGACCCGGTCCACGCTGCAGCTCGGCGATCTGTCGGTGCTCGCTAAGCGCACCGGGGTTCTGGTTGTCGGCGACTTCAGGCCTGCCGATATGGCGGTCGGAGGGCAGGGCGCGCCGCTTGCGCCTTACGGCGACCTGATTCTCTTCCACCACCCGGATAAGGGGCGGCTGCTTCAGAATATCGGCGGAATCGGCAACTGTACGGCGCTGGCGCCCGGTGCCGGGCCGCACGACGTATTCGCCTTTGATACAGGGCCCGGCAATATGGTGATCGACCAGGTCGTCTACCAGTTGTCGGAGGGCCGTGAATCGTACGATGACGGAGGAAAGTGGGCCGCGCAGGGTCAGCCAGATGAGCAGCTTGTTGCGGAGATGATGGCCCATCCGTATTTCGGGATGGCGCCTCCCAAGTCAACCGGACGCGAAGTGTTCGGCAAAGCCTATGCTGCGGAGTTTATTGCCCGCGCCAAGAGTCTGGGCCTCGCAGATGCAGACATTGTTGCGACGGCCACCGCTTTTACTGCGCGGACGATCGCGGCAGGCTACCGGGAGTTTGTGTTTCCCCGCTTCCGTATCGACGAAGTCATCGTCAGCGGGGGAGGGGCCCGCAACCGGACTCTCTTGGCAGGGCTCGCTGCCCTTCTGCCGGATCAGCGGGTGATGACATCCCGCGAGTTTGATGTAGACGATGACGCCAAGGAAGCTGTTATTTTTGCTCTGCTTGGCCACGATTTCTTGTGCGGGGTTCCCAATAATCTTCCCGCAGCAACAGGAGCAAGCCGCCCGACAGTTATGGGCAAACTCGCATTGCCTTAACGTAGGAGGAATTTCAATTGAATTCCGTGAATAAAGAGACGTTCCTTGTAATGGAAGGGACGTCTTTTTTGCCTGAAAATCCTTCTTCTTAAATGTGAACTTTCGAATAAATTTTTGTGGCTTATTTTCGGATAATGCCCAAATAAAGGGAGATATTATTGATTTAAAGTTGACCCGTCTTGTCACATTTCCTAGAATGAACATGTTGAGTGATTCCAGCAGATCCTGTCAGCAGAAATGATGGCCCGGGACAGGCTGGCGGTTAAACCGGCCGCAGATTTGAACCCGTGCGCGGAATCGCTCTGACTAGTGCCTGGAGTCGCAAGCGGCCTGATATCACTTACTAGAACAAGCAGAATCCGAGGAGGAATCCACATGGCTAAGATGACGGATAAAGTAGCGATCGTAACAGGTGCCGGCGGCGGGATGGGTAAAGCTGACGCTCTTCTTTTAGCCAAAGAAGGGGCCAAAGTTGTCGTAACCGATATTCAGGAGGACAAGGTACAGGAAGTCGTCCAGGAAATTAAAGCAAACGGCGGCGAAGCCATCGGTTTCAAACATAACGTTGCGTCCGAGGATGAATGGATCAAAGTTGTCGATGAAGCAATTAAAGCTTTCGGTAAAATCGATGTCCTCGTGAACAACGCGGGAATTTCCGCCGCAACTCCTATGCTGGAAATGACCGTTGAGCAGTTCGAGAGAGTGATGTCCATCAACCTGACAGGAACTTTCCTGGGTCAAAAGCACGTTATTCCTCATATGAAAAATAACGGCGGCGGTTCCATCGTAAACATTTCCTCCATCGCCGGCCTGACAGGCGGAAGCGGCGCAGGCGCCTATACCGCAAGTAAAGGCGCTGTACGCCTGCTTACCAAAGCAACGGCTGTAGACTTCGCGAAAGATAACATTCGCTGCAACTCCGTTCACCCTGGTTTCATCCGCACACCGATGACGGTGGATATGATGGAAGACGAGAAAATGAGAGGCTGGTTCCTTTCGATGACTCCGCTGCCCCGTCTTGGTGAAGCAGAGGATATCGCGAAGGCTGTTCTCTTCCTGGCATCCGATGAATCTTCTTATATTACAGGGGTTGAACTTCCGGTAGACGGCGGATATTCCGCGAAATAACCGTCCGATTTGAAGGACACGTCTATTCCTGCAAGGAAGGGCACGCTCATCTTAAGATGAGGGTGTCCTTTTTGCGTCAAACTTGATACGATTAGGAAAAGACAGGTTTCTTTTTTATTATGGAGAAGAATCGCGGAGGATTGTGAGGATGTACTCGTTTTTCAGCGGAATCAGTTCTTATTTGAGTGAACCTTTTCTGGCGGCCTCCAGGTCGGATGTGGCTTTGATTGCGGCCTTATTCTTAGGTTTTATCGGATCTGTCGCGCCTTGCCAGCTATCGGCCAATGTGGCGGTTATTACGTATTTCGGCAAAAAGCAGGCTCAGGGGCGGATGTCAGGTGTAGAGGTTCTTCTGTACATTACGGGGAAAATTGTTCTTTTCAGCCTGCTGGGCGGTTTGTTCTGGCTGTTCGGCAATCCGGTTTCGAGAGAGCTGATTCCGCTGTTTGAGTATGCGAGGAAGCTGCAGGGGCCTCTGCTTGTTTTAATCGGCTTGTTTATGCTGGGGTTGTTCCGATTGCCTTTCGGGCTGGGGACACGTTTCACGGCATCTCTGGAACAGGCGGCAAGACGTGCCGGAGCAAGAACCGGAGCCTTCCTGATGGGAATGGCCTTCTCGCTTGGTTTCTGTCCGACCATGTTCGTCCTGTTCTTCGGCATGCTTATGCCTATGGCGGTTCAGTCGGCCTATGGCGCGCTCCTGCCCTCCGTATTTGCGGCCGGCACCGCCATGCCCTTCCTCTTGTTCTTGGCGCTTACCGTCGGTTTCGGAGCAGACCGCTTGCTGATGCGCAGAGCCAAGCGATGGGGAGGGATTGTCCAGAAGCTGGCCGGGCTTCTGTTTCTTCTTCTCGGCATCAGCGATACGGTGACTTATTGGGCTGACGGATTCACATAGTTAGTGCAAGGGACTTGCAGCACCAATAGAAGCATCTTTTGATATTCGCGAAAACAATAAAACGTTTGTACAGCTGCCGCGGCAGGCTTCGTACAAACGTTTTTTGATTACCGACAACTTCTCATACCCACCCCAACGCCCGGAAGACCTGAGCGGTTATGAAAGTGACTGTAATGGCAATTACCAGAGGGATAACAGCTGAGAGCACCGTCCATTTGGTACTTTTGGTTTCCTTATAGATGTTGAAAAGCGTAGTGCCGCACGGGTAATGGAGCAGCGAGAACAGCATCATATTCAGAGCTGTCAGCCATGTCCATCCATGCTGGAGGAAGAGGTCTTTAATATTATCCAATCCATCCGCATCTACCATAGCCCCTGATGACATGTAGCCCATGAGCAGGATCGGCAGTACGATCTCGTTGGCTGGCAGGCCGAGGACGAAGGCCATGATAATGTAACCGTCCAGTCCGATCATATGGGCGAACGGATCGAAGAAAGCTGCAATATGGGCCAGTATACTCGTACCCGAAATCATAATATTTCCCAGGATCCAGGTCAGAATCCCGGCGGGAGCGGCAACGATGACAGCCCGTTTCAGAACATTCCACGATTTATCCCTGGTGGCGAGCAGAATCGTTTTGAACATTTGCGGCCGGCGGTAAGGCGGCAGCTCCAGTGTATAGTGCGTAGGGACGCCGCGCAGGGCAGTCTTGGACAAGACCCAAGATACCGTCAGGGTCACCGCGATCCCGAACATGACGATGCCCATTACGACCATGGCCGTGACGAAAGTATGAAGCCCTCCTACAGCTCCGACTGCCATGAACAAGGAGGACAGTAGAATCAGGGTCGGCCAGCGTCCGTTGCAGGGCACGAAATTGTTCGTCAGGATGGCCAGCATCCTCTCGCGCGGAGACTCGATGATCCGCGTAGACATAATCGCGGCCGCATTACAGCCGAAGCCCATAGACATGGTGAGAGCCTGCTTGCCGTGGCCGCCGGATTTTTTGAACAGACGGTCCATATTAAAGGCAACCCGCGGCAAGTAACCGAAATTCTCAAGCAAAGCAAAAATCGGAAAGAAGATGAGCATCGGCGGCAGCATCACGCTGATCACCCAGGAAGTTCCGCGGAAGAACCCGAGAACCAGAATCCCGTGGAGCCAGGCAGGGGCATGAAGCGCCTGGAACCCGGCTGTCAAATACCCTTCGATGATCCCGAAGAAATCCGCAATCCATCCTGATGGAACGTTCGCACCCGCAATGGTGATCCAGAAAATCGCTCCAAGTATGGCCAGCATGATGGGGAAGCCCCAGAGCTTGGAGGTCAGTACCTTATCCAGCTTGTGCGTGCCAGCCAGCTTCTGTTTGTCTCTGACCTTGACCGCATCGCTGCAGATTTCGCGGCTTGTTCTATAGATGTCGCTGACAATACCGTCGCGGATAGCGGTTCCGTGCGCAGCGCTCCGGGCCGCTTCGAGCAGGGAATCGAGCGGGTCCGGCGAGTTAGTGGCAAGCGGTGCGGCCATAGCTGACAACCTCCTGTTCCGGACGGATGCCTTCTTCATTCATCCGTGCTTTGATGGAAGAGAGGAGGTTCTCGTCTCCGTCAAGCAGCCGCAGAGCAACCCAGCGGGAAGGAAAGCGGGTTCCCAGGATGCAGCGGACTTGAGGCTCCAGTTCAGCCAGCTGCCGTTCTGTTTCATCGCTGTAACGCACCATCAAGGGCTGGGGCACAAGGATGCCCGCGGCCACCTTCTCGACCAGGTCCAGAAGCGGGGGGATTCCCTGCCTGCTGCGGGCGGATATGGCCGCAACCGGAACACCGAGCTTTCGGCTTATTGCAGCAAGATCAATGTCTATGCCGAGTTTCTCCGCTTCATCCATCAGGTTAATGCACACGACTACCCGGTGGGTCATTTCAAGCACCTGCAGCGCCAGATTCAAGTTTCTCTCCAGTGAAGTGGCATCCAGAACGACAATCGTGACATCCGGCTGTTCAAAAATAATATAGTCCCGCGCGGTTTCTTCATCCGCTGAATTCGAATATAACGAGTACGTACCGGGTAAGTCGATGATTCTGAAGGAAGAGCTGTTATGAACGAATTCGCCTTCTGCCTTCACAACAGTCTTCCCTGCCCAGTTGCCTGTGTGTTGTCTCAGACCCGTGAGGGTGTTGAACAGGGTGCTTTTGCCTGTATTGGGGTTGCCGGCCAGCGCAATCGTGTAGGTGTTCATTCTGCATCCTCTCCTTCCAGCTCGCCGTAAATCAGGGAGCTTTCTTCTTTTCTGAGCGCAATTGTCGTACCGCTGATCCGGTAAGCGGTCGGGTCGCCCAGCGGACTTTTCTGAATCACTTCCACGACATTGCCGGGCACAAAACCAAGATCAAGCAGCCTTCTGCGCATCACGCCTTGAATATCTATACGGTTCAGTCTTATGCGACTTCCCATCTTAGCATCGGATAAGGCTATCCCATACGAGACCATTCGAAACACCATCCTATCTTTCCTGTAGGACAATATGTTTGCCCTAGGCAATTTTTATGCAAAACGAACTCTTCTGGCGTGTGGTTATAAGAGTAGTATAGGAGAAAGAGTTTTTAGTTGTCAACAAAGTTTTTCTGTAGGGCAAAACTTAACGGGCAGAAACAGCCTTTCATGCAAAGCTTGTTTGCCTGGACGAACGCCCGATCTTCATCTCACTCAAGTATATGTGCCGCTATAGGCAAAGAGTGCATCGCTTTAGCTGGAATGTTGAAAAAAGAATACGCCGCAGAGGAATAAGATCAGCGTGAATTTTGTTTCTTTCCAGTAATTGGAGAAGAAGGTTATAATAATGGAAGCGGTACCTTCTCGAGTACTCTCACAGGGAAAGGCTTTTGGAAAGGAGAGATTCAGTGGGAAATTACTTATCCGTCAGTGTAATCCTTGTTTTGCTGTCTGGCGTCGGGGTGATGCTGATCCTGCGGTCCAGATCGGTTACTAAACGTTTGAGCTTGCGGTGGTTAGGTTATTTACTCCTTATTATGACGCTCTATCTCATTGTCTGGGTATATCTGGTGGCCACTGCGGATGAACACATTGCTGCAGGCATCTTATAACCATCCATTCCTATACTCTCATAGGTAATAGGTGCATGAAGCGGTCAGATCCGCCGTTATTCGGATCATAAATCTGTCATGAACTGATTCGCCCTTTCATTCATTTAAATCGTATTGGAGGCGTTTAGTATGGAGCATATGCATAGAATTCAAGTGGATCCGGTATCCATCCTTCTGATCGATGATCAAACCGGACATATTTTGCGGGCTATTCGATGGAATGAAATATTCCGCGTACATTATTCCAAATACGAGAATGAGCAGCGGTCTGACAGATGTCTCATTTTCGATTATGAATATGGGGAATACGTGGAAATCTGTGACAATGCCACGGGGTTCGATCTTTTATTGGGCAGAATGGATGAAATTGTGCCTCTGGAAGATGCGGCATGGAGCCGTAAAATAAAGGAATGCGAGAATGGGAAGGTTACAACATTGTATGAGGCGGGATAAGAGGCTATAATTCTAATAGGACATTGTGCCGACATCGATTTTATACAAGCAGAGGGGTTAACGGAAATGGCAAAGAGAAAGAGCAAGGGCGATACGGAACTGAGTAAACTTGATTTTAGAGTGAAAGTATTACTGAAAGAATGGGCTGGTTTTAGCGGCTTTTACGGATATAAATCCATGGAATTCGATGAAATACTTGCACTCGTGAACACGAACGGATGGACCACAACGATTGACGCATCGGACCCGTCTGTAAGAATTGTGGAAATGGTCAAAGAGGACACCGTTAGAAAAGCAAAGTTCAGCCTGGATGACAAAGGCAGAGCCTTAAAGAATTATTAATCCTAGCGCCCATGATTTCCGGGAATGAAATGAGACTTCCAAATTTCCTTTGAAACTTGGGAGTTTTTTCGTGTTGGCCGGGCAATAGTTTTGATGTCCGGTGAAGCGGCTGCCATACAATTTGTAGGATCGGGGAACAATAATTTATAACCCTATTAAGAGGAAATGAACGGAGGAACAACCATGTCCGGACCAATCGAGACTAAAATCGAAGCCATGAAATTGATAAACGAAGGAAAGATGATTACGTTTCAGTCAGCGGAAGGAAAAGTTCAGTTAAGAAGAAAGTCAAAAGGCGTGTACGAATCGCTTCTGTTCCATAGCGGTGAGGAAGAGCCGGTAATCAAGAAAGTGAAGTTTCCGGAATTAGCGGCGATTCTTGAGCAGGGGGAAGAATGGTTCCTGACAGAGGAGTAGAGGAGTTGACTTTGAATCGGATCATCCATGAAAAAAAAAGGAGCTGGATGACTCCAGTCTCCTTCTTATTCGTTAGACATTAATAATCTTTTCTGCTCGTGATGTAAGCGGATACATGCCATTGCTGGGAAGTATCATAGAATTTGAAGTAGCTGTTTACAGGCTGGCTCAACCCGTAAGCGGTACCGGCTATAGAAGAAGCGACTAAGACGGAGTTCTTGTAGATATCGAATTTGCCGAATATCTGATCGTCTGTGCTTGAGCCGAAAGAGACCAGGCGGAATTCATACTCCGCATTGTTCGCATACACCTTAGCGTTGAAAAAACCGCTGTCTCCCGAATTAAGAGGAAGATTGGTCCAGCTGATAATGACGTTGCCTTTCGTAGCCGGATAAGAAGTTCCGTTATCCTTAATCCCGATCGGTTTCACGGACCAGATGCTATGTACACTGGTAGCAGGGGCAGCTGTTGCTCCTACAGAAAGACTCAGTGCCAGAACCGTCAGCATCAGCATGGTGAGTACCCATTTTTTCATTCTCATTATGTTCACCTCCTTTCTTACTTGGAGTCTTTTTCTTATTGTAGTACACAACAGTATATTCCGTAAATGTAAAATTATGACTCGTATGTAAATTGTGTAGTTTGTTGCGGTTTGTATCAGTTTCCATCTGCCATAAGCGGTGTTACTGGCACAGAGATGAACTTGGACAGAATAACGAAAGCAGGATGGGAATAAGTGGAGTAATTTTGAGATTAACCCGGTAATACCTGGTATAGATGGGTAGTTCTTAAGTTTGAAAGCGTTCTACGAGACCTTTACAAATCCGTATTGGAGGGTCTAGACTTAAGAGTATTGCTTTGCAAAGCATCAGGGAGGAGAAGCGGAATGGGGCGAATTAGACAGCTGGCGGGACGTATAAACTCGATTCGTAACCGGATATTTTTCTCCATCTTGTTATTCCTGGTACTTCCGTTCTTCCTTGCAAATTATTTGCTGGACAAGCCTCTGGAACGAGTCATTGAAAAGAAGATCGGAAGCTCGGCCCAAGACGCGCTTGTTCTCATGACCTTCAACTTGCAGCTGTTTCTTGAGGATATGCTGAACTCGGCCGTTAATATTTCGATCAATCCGGATATCAAAAAAATGCTTCAAACACCGGAAGCTCTTTCGCACTTTGAACGGCTGCGGTTAAACGACCAATACCTGAACAGGTCATTCAGTTCGTATTTTACAAACACCTATGTAACCCTTTTCGATAAGCATGGAAATTGGCACAGTACGCGTTACCTGGAAGAAAGCCTGTATCAGGACTATGTCTCTTCGGATTGGTATAAAAAAATGATAAACACGCCCTATCAGAATAAATGGATGTTCAACGATCAACAGTTTCTATACACGGACCGGAAGCCGATTATTTCGCTGGTCAAAACGATATCGGAGCTCCAGACGAATGAAATTTACGGATTAATCGTGTTCAGCGTAACAGAAGAAGATATCCGTAAATATTTGACGGGGCTTGAAGGCGAAGTATATCTCGTGGACAAGAATGGAACGATCGCCTCAAGTCCCCGCAAAGAAATGATCGGTAAAAGTGTGTCCCAGGAATCCTACATGCCGCAGCTCTGGAGCAAAAACAGCGGCCAAGTCATTCTGGAGAAGGATGACGGGAAATGGATTGTCAATTTTGACACGGTGGATCTGAACGGCTGGCGAATTGTGCAGCTGGTTCCTTACGATACCATCTTTAAAGAGATTTTTGATTTACGCAAAACGAACGCAAGCATCATATTCCTGATCTTTGTGATATTCACGATTATTACGCTGTCGATCTCGTATGGGATTTCCAGACCGCTCAAGCTGCTCCGTAAGCGGATGCAGGTGCTGGAAGAGAAGGATTTTCATTCGGTCTTGTCGGTCAGCGGTCCTAAGGAAATTTCCTCACTGATTGAGACGTATAATAAAATGGTGACGGAGATCCGCAAACTTCTGCAAAGACTTAAAGAAGAGTACCAGCAGAAGGAAGATATGCGGTTCCGTGCGCTGCAAGCGCAAATAAATCCTCATTTTATTTTGAATACGCTGAACAATATCAAATGGATGGCTTACATTCGCAATGATAAGGAAGTCGGCGATATGCTCTCTAATCTGGGAGGAATTCTCGAACAGAGCATCGGGCGCGGCGGCACCCTGATTCCGCTGAAGCAGGAAGTTGATTATATCGAGAATTACATTGAGCTGATGAAAATGAAATTTAGTGAGCGGCTTTCCGTGGAGATCCATATCCCGGAAGCACTCATGGATCAAGAAGTGATCAAGATCATGCTGCAGCCGATTATCGAGAACAGCTTAATGCACGGGATCGAACCCCTGCCCGGAGCAGGCAGAATCGTCATCTCGGCTGCAATAGAGCAAGAGATGTTTCTTCTGAAAGTGGAGGACAACGGAGTCGGTATTTCCCCTCATCGGCTGCAGGAGGTTAATGCGAGATTGGCGGAGCATTCGCAAGAATCTCCGCAGCGGATCGGCGTTAAGAATGTACATGACCGGATCCGTCTGCAGTACGGAGAAGAATTTGGCATACGAATCTTCAGCGGTCTAAGTGAAGGAACAACCGTTGAATTGTGGCTGCCTATTAAGAAAATGCGGGAAGTGAGTAGCGATGACTTTAAAAGTGATGCTGGTAGATGACGAGCTTCTGGTCCGCTTAGGGATCAAATCGTTAATTGAGTGGGAACAACACGGATTTACTTACCTGGGAGACGCACCGGACGGTGAGAAAGCGCTTGAGCTGATGCAGCATGAGCCTCCGGATATTCTGCTGACAGACATTGTCATGCCCAGAATGAACGGTCTTGAACTCATTGACAGAGTGAAGCTGCTCTATCCGGATATGCTGATCATCGTACTCAGCAGTCATAATGAGTTTGATTATGTACGCAAGGCAATGAAGCTCGGTGTTGAGGATTATATTCTGAAGACATCCCTGAAGCCGTCCGAGCTCCTGGATATTCTGGTAGAGACATCGAAGAAGATAGCAAGGAAGAGGGAACAGCCCGCCATAGGTTCGAATCGGGAGGGGCGGGCGATTTCCCGCGAAGAAGCTGCCGGCCGCAAGCTGAGCTTATGGCTGGCAAGATGCGCCGGACAGACAGCTGCTCCTCAGGAGCCGTCCGAACCGGAGGAGGAGCTGCCGCCGGGCAGCTTCTTCCTGCTGCTCCAGCCGCAGCAGCTTCGCGAAGGAGTGCCGGAAGCGTCCGCGATGCAGATGCTGTCTCATCTTTTTCAGTCGGAGCTCGGTGAACTGCTGGCATGTCCGCCCCTCGGGACGGGGCATAAGCATGAAATGATTCTGCTCATCAGAGGCGGGGCAGATCAAAAAACACCCGATGCGGCTCTTCTTGCCGCTAATCTGGCCAGCTCGTCGAACCGGCTGCTTGGCATAACGCTCAATGTTGCACTCAGCGGTGTCCTCGGCAGTTGGCACGAATTCAGCAGAGCTTACGCGCAGGCGAGAGAAGAGATCTCTAATCATCAAGTTCTGGAAACCAGCCGGGACGATATCAAACGTCTGCTGGATTACATGAAGGAGAATTACGCCCAAGATATTTCACTTAAGCAAGCGGCGGAGATGATCAACATCAGCGAAAGCTATCTGAGTTATATTTTCAAGAAGGAAACCGGAACAGGCTTTACCGACTGTCTGAATATGCTCCGCATCGACAAGGCCGCGCATAGTCTGCTGCATACTCATCTGCCCATTTATGAGATTTCCCTTCAGGTCGGGTATGAGAATATTAATTATTTCGGGCGTATTTTCAAGAAAATCAAAGGCGTAAGTCCTCAGAAATATCGGAATCAATTTAAGTAATCGGATAGAGATGGGAAGTAAGAATGTCCGGCTTTTCTGAAGCCGGCTTTTTTATTTGCACGGAAATCGTAAAATTGTGAACAGTCGAACGTGAAATCGTGAACATGTAACCGCTATCAAAACATTGTGAATAAAATGCTAAATTCCGTTCCTGTCGTCCCGCGGGAGCAGGGGATATAATCACTTGTAAGCACTTTCAACAACGACTGACAACAACGACTCACAACTTAGTGTTAAACAGAAGGGGAGCGCAGGAAATGGGAAAACATGATTTGGATAAATTCAGGGGTGTCATTGTAGCTTTTTACGGCTGCTACGATAACAAAGGAGATATTAATCCGACAGCTGTGCGCGAACTGGCCCGTTTTTATAAGAACGCCGGTGTAAAAGGCTTATACGTTGGGGGCAGCAGCGGAGAAGGCATGCTGCAGTCAGCGGCGGAGCGCAAGCTTGTGCTCGAAGCCGTAATGCAAGAAGTGGGCGGAGACATGACCATCATCGCCCATGTGGGGGCACCTTCTACCCGGGAAAGCGTTGAGCTTGCTATCCATGCTGAGTCTGTAGGGGCAGATGCGGTATCGGCAGTCCCTTCCATCTACTACCGGCTGTCGCCGGACAGTGTAGAGCGCCACTGGAGAGCGATGATTGACAGTACATCGCTGCCCTTCATCATCTATCATATCCCGCAGCTGACCGGTTTCCACCTGTCTACGGACATGCTGAAGAAACTTGCGGCCCATGAGAATGTGATCGGAGTGAAGATCTCCTCGGAAAGCACATATGAACTTCAGCAGTTTAAGGAAGCGGGAGGCTCTGATTTCCTCGTTCTGAACGGACCGGATGAACAGTATCTGGCAGGACGCAGTGTAGGAGCGGACGGAGGAATCGGCGGCACCTACGGTGTGATGCCGGAGCTGTTCCTGAAACTGGAACAATGCATAAGAGACCATTCATTCGAAGAAGCGCGCCAGTGGCAGTACAAGATCAACGAGGTTATTACAGCGCTGCTTAAATTCCCTTCCCTGTATGGCGGCTGCAAAGCCCTCTTGAAACTCCGCGGGCTGGAAATCGGTGAGCCGCGGCTTCCGCTGCTGCCTGTTACGGAGCAGAATCAGGATGCGGTGAATGCACTGCACGAGAAGCTGATGGGATATATTGCACAGGCCCAGGCATAAGGAGACGAACATCATGTCCAACCAACAAATTGAACGGATTTTTGGCAAGCGGGGTCTAATCGTTTCTTGTCAGGCCCTCGAAGATGAACCCTTGCACGGAGGTGACGCTATGGCCAAGATGGCCAAAGCGGCGCATCAATCCGGAGCAATCGGCATCCGCACGAACGGTGTGGCCGATATTCTCGCCATCAAAGAAGCGGTAGATCTGCCCGTGATCGGATTGATCAAACGGAATATCCCGGGTTCGGATGTCTTCATTACTCCGACACTGGACGAAGTTAAAGCGATTATCGAAGCCGGCGCAGAAATTGTGGCGCTCGATATTACCGATCGCGAGGACCGGCTTGCGCAAGCGGCTCTCCTGATCGAATATGCGCATCTGGCCGGTGCGGCAGTTATGGCCGATGTATCCACTTTCGAGGAAGGAATCGCGGCAGAGAAACTCGGCGCTGATTTCATCGGTACAACCTTGTCGGGGTATACGCCTTACAGCACCCAGCTTAAAGGTCCTGATTTTGATCTCATCCGCAGACTTAGCGAAGCCGTTCAGGTTCCGGTGGTCGCCGAGGGGCGCATATGGACACCCGAAGAAGCCGCTAAGGCTCTTGAAGCGGGAGCGACCTATGTCGTCGTAGGCAGTGCAATCACGAGGCCGCAGCTTATAACGGCCCGTTATGTGGAAGCGGTTCAGAAAGTCGTCGGTTAAAGGAGGGCGAAAAGATGGAGAGGGAACATAATCCGCTTCAGGAGTTTGCCATAGGAGTAGACGTAGGCGGTACCAAGATCCACGCGGGAATCGTGGGAAGGCATGGAGAAGTGTTCCGCTCAGTCGGTGTCCCTACCCTTGCCGGAGAGGAAGAAGTACTGAGCCGGATTGTTGCGGCTATCGAGAAGCTGCAGGCGGAAGCAGCCGCTTCAGGCGAACATTATCCGCTTGCGGGCATCGGAATCGGCACTGCCGGACAGGTTGACCGGTCGGACGGAAGCATTCGTTATGCTTCCGATCTGCTTCCCGGATATACCGGAGTTCCTCTCAAGCGGCTGGTCGAAGAGCGTTTCGGGCTTCCGGTCCGCGTAGACAATGATGTAAACGTTCTCGTCTTGACAGAGAAGACGATCGGTGCCGCCCAGGGGGCTGAGCACATGCTGTGTCTGGCTCTCGGCACGGGAGTCGGCGGTGCGGTCCTCGCGGAAGGCAAGCTTCTGCACGGTGCCTGGGGCGGTGCCGGCGAACTCGGCCATATGTCGGTCGATTTCCACGGGCTGCCCTGCGTGTGCGGCGGTATCGGGTGCCTGGAACAGTATGCTTCCGGCACCGGCATTGCCAAGCGGATGCAGACTCGCCTGCAGGCGCTCGGAATGGAAGCCGGCTCGACGGTCGATTCCAGGGAAGTGTTCACACGCTGGCAAGCAGGTGACTCCGAAGCGGCGGCAGTAATGGATGAAACGTTCGCTGCACTGGGAGCCGCACTCTCCTCGCTGATCCATACTTTTAATCCGGAAGTCGTGGTTATAGGCGGCGGTGTAGCCGAAGCGGGAGAATCTTTCTTTACGCGGGTCCGCGAGGAAACGTCCAGACGGTGCATGGCGTCCTTTATGGAGAATGTACAAATTGTACCGGCTCATCAAGGCAACTGGAGCGGAATGATAGGCGCTGCTCTGCAGCTTTGGGAGCCCATGCAAAATTCGGCAGAAGCAGGGGAAGGATAAGAGCGATGATCATTGGACACAGCTGCAATTGGGAATCGGAGCGGGCGTTTGCCCATCCCGTGATTAAGAAAGCGCTTGATTATTTGCTGACAACAGATTTCACCCGCCTGGGGGCAGGGCAATACCCGATTCAAGGCGAGGAAATGTTCGCCAGACTCATGGAGCCGGTTACCCGGCACCGCGACGAGCAGCCTGCCGAGAAGCATGAGCAATTCTTCGACATCCATTATTTGCTGCAAGGGGAAGAAACGATCGGCTGGTGTATCCAGCAGGGCAACCTCACTCCGGCAGAGCCTTACAATCCGGAGCAGGACACGGCTCTCTTTGGCGAGATGACCGGAGAAATGAACATCAGAGTTACCCCCGGGATGTATGTCGTCTTGTTCCCGGAGGATATTCACCGGCCTCTGCTCACCGAAGGCGCCGCGGCGCAAGTACGGAAGGTTGTTGTCAAAATTAACAAGGATTTATTCTGATTTTTAAACGGGCTTCACAGCCGATTCACATGCTTGAAATGTATTCTATGAAAATGTTCACTATCTTAAGGGGGTTCTATCCATGTTCAAGAAACGTTTGCTGTCCGTGATGATGGCATCGGTTATGGTTCTCACGGTTGCTGCCGGTTGCAGCAGCAAAGATTCCGCATCTGGCGGCAGTGGGGGCACAGGAGCTAACGGCAAAGAAAATGTTGAGATTTCCTTGTGGTTAACTCCTCAATGGAAGGGCGTATTCGACGCTACCGAACAGAATGCGGATAATGACTCTTTCTTCAAATATGCCGCTGACAAATTCGCCAAGCAATACGATAAATACAACGTCAAAGTAAAAGTTCAGGTTGTTGCAGGCGATCAGCGCGATGAGCTGCTGAACGTCAATTTGAATGGCGGAACTCCGCCGGATATTTTCTTTGAGAGTGTCTTCGCTATGGGAGACTATGCTCACCGCGGGGCTCTAGTGCCGCTGAACGACATCGTCGACGAGAATGCGAAGAAGGATATTCCTCAAAGCTACTGGGACAATGTAACATTCGGAGAGAACATCTATTTCTATCCGTTCTCCCATAACCCGGGCACACTGGCTTACAACGCAGATATGTTTAAAGCAGCCGGACTTGAGAGCTTTGTCGGTGGAGAGAAAGAAATCAAAACCTGGACACTCAGCGAATACGAGCAAATTCTGGAAGGGCTCAAAACTAAACTTCCAAAGGATAAATACCCGAATGCCAAGCCAATGGCGCTGTATGCTCTGAACAACCAGGGGGACACTTGGAATCTTGCTTACCTGCGTATGTTCGGCAACAAATTCTTCGACGATCAAGGCAATCTGGTAACCGATGATGCGAGCGGTGTCAAAGCAGCGGAATGGCTCCAGAAAATTTACAAGGCCGGTTACACCAACCCGGGCGCCGAGTCCGTATCTTCTAATGATGCCAACGCGATGTTCCAGAACCAGAAGCTGGGTATCAGCTTCACCAATGCGGTCTTGTTCAACAACGCCAAGATGGATATGCAGAGCGGCAAAGCGCCTAAATTCGATCTCCGTCTTGCGAACATTCCTTCTGAGAGCGGCGATCCGCTGTCCTTCACTTATGTAGTCGGTTCCAATGTATTCAACACCGGGGACGAGAAAAGAACGGAAGTAGCTAAGGAATTTGTAAAATTCTACTCGTCGGATCCGGAGCTTGTGAAAGCTTCCAAGAACAGCGTTCCAGTCAGAAGTTCGGTTGCATCTGAGCTGAAAGATAAGTTCCCGATCTTTGCCGCTTATGACGCTAACTCCAAATCTTTGTTTAACTTCACGGGCAATGTACCGGGATACAGCCAACTGCGTCAGCAGCTCTATCCGGAGCTTCAAGCCATGTACATCGGTGAGAAGACGCCTGCACAAGCCGTAAAAGACTATCAGAGCAAAGGCAATGCGGTGATTCAAAAGGCGAAGGAAAGTTCGACGGTTTATAAAAAATAACTTTCGCCTAAGCCGACAAAATGATTCGGTGCCTGAGGCCGGCTGCGGTCTCAGGTGGCCGAATAAGAAAGGTAAAGGTATCCATGAAACTACGCCAACGACAGTGGAGAGAAAATATTACGGGCTATCTGTTTATTCTGCCTCAGTTCCTTCTCTTTCTTCTATTTATTGTGTATCCGATCCTCGAAGGGATTCGGCTGAGCCTGTACCGGGTCGATTATCAGAATGAAACTTTTGTCGGCCTGGATAACTATGTGATGTTATTTCAGGATCCCGTATTTTATAAATCCATTTTTAATACGGTCATCTTTGTCGTCTTCATCGTCATCTTGACTGTAGGTTTTTCCTTGTTCGTGGCGTCATCTGTTTTCGATAAGAATGCGAAATACGTTTCGTTTATACGTGGAAGCTATTACATTCCGGTTATGGTCTCCATGGTTGTCATGAGTATGGTATGGAGCTTTCTGCTTAATCCGGCCAACGGGCTTATTTCCTACTTTGCCCGAGAGATGGAATTCAGTACCGTCAACTTGCTGGGGAACAAAACGACCGTACTGCCGGTGATCATTTTCGTTACGTTTGCGACCAATGTGGGTCAGGCTATTATCCTTTATATTGCGGCCATGATCGGTGTTCCGAAAGATCTATTTGAAGCGGCAGAAGTTGACGGCGCAAGCCGGCTGGATGTTATTTTCAAAATTCTGATTCCGCTCGTTAAGCCTACAACCATCTATATTCTGATTATCAACATTATTGCGGTATTGAAAATTTTCGTCGTCATTCAACTGTTAACCGGCGGAGGGCCGAACAATGCCTCGGTAACCATGATGTACTACCTCTATAACAATGCGTTCAAGTATAACCAGATCGGTGTCGCTTCTGCCGTAGGGGTCATTATGTTCATCATCACTTTGTTACTGTCCGTTCCTCAGTTGAGAGCGATGTTCAAGGATAAGTGAGGGATCAAACATGCAGCTACTTAAATCCAGGAAAAAGCGGGAAAAGTTCGATGTGGGTGCGAATGCAATCGTCATTTTCTTCGCGATCCTAAACTTGTTCCCTCTTTATTGGTTGTTTACAAGTTCACTTAAGAATAGTTCCGATGTACTGAAGATGCCGCCGGACTGGTGGCCAGCCAGCATAACGTTCTCGAACTATGTCGAGGTGTTCCAGAGCCAGCCGGCTCTGCGCTGGACGTTCAACAGTTTGTTTGTCGCAGGGGTTTCTACGATTCTCGTCGTCGTGTTCAGTGCAATGGCGGCGTACGCATTCTCCAAGTTGAAGTTTACCGGTAAAAATGTACTCTTCATTGTTTTTATTTCCAGTATGATGGTTCCCAAGGAGGTCATGATTGTCCCGTTGTTCCGCATCTCCCAGGATCTCGGTCTCGTGAACAATCTGTTCGGAATGATCTGGCCTAACGTTGCCACGGCCTTCGGTGTATTCCTGCTCAAAGGATTTTTTGATTCCGCGCCGGATGCGCTGAGGGAAGCCTCCAGGATTGACGGGGCAGGGGAAGTCAGAACCTTCCTCCAGATTATGCTTCCGATCGTTAAACCGGGTATCGGCGCCCTGTTCATTCTCAACTTCGTACAAGTTTGGAATGACTACCTGTGGCAGCTCGTTATCGGACAAGATAAGGAAATGAAGACACTCATGGTCGGAATCGCGACTCTGATGCAGGATCTCAACCCGAACTTTGCCTACAAAATGGCGGGAGCAACGGTTGCAGCAATCCCTATGCTTCTGATCTTCATCCTGTTCCAGCAATACTTCACTCGCGGCATATCGATTGGGGCCGTTAAAGAATAGCATGCCGATAGAGCTGCCGGATATTTCCGGCAGTTCTATTTGTGTGTGACAGAATGTCTTCCGGCATTGTTATCAATACGGGAAGCTGTGCGCACACAAGAAACGATCCTGGTTACCGGCGTAGGTGGACATTACATACGTTTGTTTAGAAGCATATTCTACTTTCATAATTCCGATCTGGTAACATGACTTGACTGTATTGGAATAATAAAACTAATATTGCCATATATTCATGTCTATGGTATTTTTGGTTTGGGGTTAAAGCATAGAATAGCTGGCCAGCATTCACTCTTTATAGACACGACTCCCCTAATTAACGAGTTGAAAGGGATGGATTTAAGTGAAAATGAAAAGAACGATGGTAACGGCTATGCTTTGTATGCTGCTGCTCGCAATCATTCCCTTAACCGCGTCTGCTGCAGTCTCCTCTAATACCGCACAAGGACAAGGCAATCTAATCGTAACGGGCAGTGTTGCGAATTTTCATGGCGGAGATTTGATTCTTAAAGAAATAACCAGCGGAAGAACGGTCTATTCAGCCCACTACTCGGCGCCTCTCGGGAACACTGTAGTCGTTGAATCGCTTAACGGAACATTTACTAATCTGCCTTACGGTACTTACCAGTTAACATGGACCGGTAATTTGGGTGGAAGCTTTAGCATTCATTTCTAAGCGGGTATTTCAGACCCATGGATAATTTATGATAAAATGATCGTGTAGAGCATTCCTTTATTGAGTATCTATCAATAAAGGAATGCTTTTTGTCGATCGGACTGCTTCCTATTAGTTTCAATCCCAAATAACAGGATGAAATTTACATCTTTCCAAGTATAATAGATAGAAATAAATGATAACTTGGAGGCTGTGCAGAAATGGATCTTAAGAAATTAAATTCATTAACGAAATATCCAAGTATTCTTACGTATCATCAATTGGGTGAGCGAGGCCGTTTGAATGATGACTTATCAGAGTCAAGAGGCTTCAAGGATTCGGACGATGTTTTTGTTTATGAGAAAGTGGATGGGGAGAATTCAAGAATCATTTTGTTTAAGCAAGCTGACGGGGGAATGGATTATTTAATTGGTTCAAGAGAGGAATTATTATTCGCAAAAGGAGATAGAATCGGGAATCCCTATGGGAATATTGCTGATTTCCTTAAACCGCTCGCCGAATCAATCAGCGAAACTATTTTTGATCATAATGATTGGGCATTAACTGTCTTGTATCAGGAATCTTATGGAGGAAAGACGAAAGCAGCCAAAAATTATACAAGCGCTAAAATCCAAGGTTATCGCGTTTTTGATGTATTCTCGTTGAGACAGGAAGAGCTCGATTCCTTGCTTTCCTTATCGCAGGAGAAAATTGCGCAGTGGCGTGAACATGGAAATCAGCCGTTTTATAACGAAGAGGACAAAGAAAGATTTGTTCAGCGATTTGACCTGCAAGCGGCACCGCTGCTGACACGGGATAAGGGGAGTGACTTCCCTCAATCTTTGGAAGAAACATTCGCCTACCTGAAACGGTTTGAACAAACACAAGTAGGCATTGATTCTACCGGCAAATCGGAAGGAATTATTGTCCGCACGCCGGATCGGCAGCAAATCAGAAAAATCCGTTTCGAAGATTACGAAAGAACCTTGCGAAAATAGCTTGACAACTGCGAATCTCTCTGCTATATTCTAGTTAAATTTCATATCCCTCAAAGGGGAGTAGCTTAACATTCAAAGTCGTCATTACGTGGCTTAATTGCCTCCGGCTTTGTATGCGACGTAGCTTGAATACGTTGTTAGCGAGACCTTTGCCTTTTCGGCAATGGTCTTTTATTGTTTAAGCAGCCTTTGCCGGCACCCGGCAAAGGCTGCTTATTTTTTTCACCAATCAGGGAAGGAGCATAATATCGGTTTGCCATGAAGAGAATGAAGAGAGGGAGAACACGTTTACCCGTACGGCGAATATACAAGATGCAGGAGGATGGAGAATGGACTTTTCAATTTTAATGGAATACAGCTGGGTATTGTTGGTGCTGATCGGTCTGGAAGGTCTTTTGGCGGCGGATAACGCGTTGGTGCTGGCGATTATGGTGAAGCACTTGCCTGAGAAAGAGAGAAAAAGGGCGCTTTTCTATGGATTAGCCGGCGCTTTCGTGTTTCGGTTCCTTTCCCTGTTTGTTATCTCCTTTCTGGTGGATGTTTGGCAGGTACAGGCCATCGGCGCCGTCTATTTAATCTTTATTGCGCTCAACCATATTTTCCGCAAGCTGCTTGTCAAAAAAGCGGATAAAGACGTGGCAGCTACAGGAGCCATCCCGGTTAAGAAGGGATCGTCATTCTGGACGACCGTCTTTAAGGTCGAACTGGCCGACATCGCTTTTGCAGTAGATTCCATCCTTGCAGCAGTGGCTTTGGCGGTCGCACTGCCGCCAAGCGGACTTCCCGCTATCGGCGGGATGGACGGCGGGCAGTTTCTTGTGATCTTTGCGGGCGGCCTGATCGGACTCGTCATTATGCGTTTTGCCGCATCGTTCTTCGTCAAACTTTTGCAGCGCAAGCCCGGTCTTGAGATAGCAGCTTTTGCAATCGTAGGATGGGTTGGCGTCAAATTAACGGTCTACACGCTTTCCCACCCGGCGCTTTCCATTCTTCCGGAAGGTTTTGCTAAACTGCCGGCATGGAAGTATACCTTCTACATCGTTCTGGTGCTGATCGCGGTTGCCGGCTGGTTCCTTTCCAAGGAAGAGAAAGAGAACGTCGTTGAAGTTGAAGATAGCATGAAGTAAGCATAAAGATAGTATGAAGTAAGATAATATCCCCGAAGCTTGGATGCAGGAGGCACTGACAAGAAGTCAGTGTCTTTTTGCCGCATGTATATGTACAATTAAATAGAGGCATGTCTAGCAAATCGAGTCACATGGATCGCTGCTCCAATTGATAGAAGGGAGGAACCCTCACTGCAACTGCATGAAAAGATACGCAGTCTACCCACCGTGCCCGGCGTTTATCTTATGAAAGATTCTCTAGGCGGTATTCTCTATGTCGGCAAATCCAAAAATCTTAAAAAGAGAGTGCAGTCCTACTTTTATCATTCCAAGACACACGCACCGAAGATCAAGAAGCTGGTTCATCATATCAAGGATATTGAGCATATCCAGACAGATACAGAGTTTGAAGCCTTTATGCTGGAGTGCAAGTTAATCCGTGAGATAAAGCCCATGTATAATAAAAAAATGAAAAATCCGAATGCCTATACCTATATAGTGATTACGGAGGCAGGAGGGATGCAGCATATAAAAGTAACCCATGCTCCAGATCTTGCCGGCGGACAATTTAAGTTTGGGCCCTATACCGCCAGTAAGAGCTCAGTGGAAGGAGCCGTCCGGGGGATTCAGGATTGTTTTAACCTCTATTGCAATCATTCTCTTCCTGTAAAAAGTCCCTGTATAAATCATTCGTTGGGATTAAGTCTGGGAATGTGCCTCGGAGGAAATGCAATCGAGGAATACAACAGGATCATGGATCGTTTTATTGCTCTGTTCCAAGGAACGGACCGGAGCCTCTATGAAGAAATGAAGCAAAAAATGCTGGCGGCTTCGGAGAACTATGAGTTTGAAAAGGCGATGAAGTACAGAGATTATATCGGGGCGGCCGACTTTCTTCTGAAAAAAGAAAAAGTGATCGGATTCACGGAAGAAAATTTGAATATTGCGGTTGTTGAATCTTTAGATGAGAATACGTTTAAGTTCTTTCTGATCAAGCGCAGCAAGGTTCTCTACAGCGGCAAATGTACTACAGCACGCAAGAAACAGATGAAGGCCAAGATCAACAGAATGATTCATAAAAGCTTCGGAGAAGACGAAATGCGGCCAGCCATAGATGTTAACCGTCATGAAATCGATGAGGCCCAGATTATATACAGCTACCTTCAGAGCAATAGAGTTAAGCATCTGCTTATTCCGCAAAAATGGCTGGAGGCAGACAATCCCGCATATTTGGATGACGCGCTTCAAACCTTTCTCAGCGGCTTGTAAAGGTTAGGCACACAATCAGTCTTATATCCTTAGAACCCTATGTTTTTTATGCAGGGTTCTTTTTTTTCTCGAAATAGGAGCTCTCCCGTTCATAATTAAGGGTGGAAATAATTTTTTTGCTACCTGATAAAAGGGGATAATAATCCCATTAATACAAGGAGGGATTCCGTTAAATTTCCCGGATTCACCTCTTATCAAGAAGATCTTCTAAGCACTTAAGGCTTCCAAACGATTAAAATCGGCCCCATTCTATATTAAATTATGATGAAGATGCCTGCCCGGAATGAGTCCATATACCTATATCAAACCAAGCTTGGTCCCTGCTTTTCGTGAATCTAAGACTGTTTATTCGGTTGGCAGGTTTGATATTCTCTCAAAAACGGCTATTTATTGACCAATTATTAATTATACAACACAAAATAGTTCATAACTACCATATTGTTCTATCTGTCTTTTATATATAATTAGTAATTGTTGGGGAATTCTGTAAGTTTGTGAAAGGAATGTACAGGAACATACATTCCAATAAATTACTCTCGCGGGGAGAAAAGACCCAATGAAGATGAGCTCTCTTGTGGCCATCGTGTATTTTTTATATGCGGAGAGGGGTCGAGCTCATAAGAAGGGAGAGGTAACGTCGCCATATTACGGATGTAATTCCTATATTGCCTATAAGGTTAATGGGATTTAATAAATTGAGGAGGGATAAGTTAATGAATACTTTTGAAGCTTTGGAATCCAATGTAAGGTCTTATTGCCGGTCGTTCCCGGATGTTTTCGTAAGAGCGAAAGGATCAGTTATGTATGCCCAGTCCGGTAAGGCATATCTAGATTTTTTTGCAGGTGCCGGGGCGCTGAATTACGGACATAACAACGAGTTTATTAAACGGCGGCTCATTGATTATCTCGAATCCGATCAGCTCAGCCACGCTTTAGATATGTATACCTTAGCCAAGGATACGTTTCTCCAGACGTTGTCGGACAAGATTTTGAAGCCCCGGGGTCTGGAGTATAAGGTACAATTCTGCGGACCGACGGGCACCAATGCGGTTGAAGCGGCTTTGAAGCTGGCCCGAAAAGTCAAAGGCCGGACAGGGATATTTGCCTTTATCGGTGCGTTCCACGGCATGTCGCTCGGCAGTCTGGCAGCTACCAGCAGCTTGTATCACCGGGAAGCGGGAGGCGTTCCGCTGCATGACGTTACGTTCATGCCGTATCCCGCCGGATTTATCGACGGCTTGGATACCATCGGGTATATGGAGGCGATTCTTACGGATGATCATGCCGGTATCGCCAAACCGGCTGCGATCATTCTCGAGACGATACAGGCGGAGGGAGGCCTCAATGTGGCTTCTGCCGAGTGGCTCCGTCAGCTCCGCGAGCTGTGTGATCGTCATGATATTTTACTTATTTGCGACGAAATCCAAGTCGGGTGCGGACGGGCAGGCGCGTTCTTCTCATTCGAACGGGCGGGCATTGTTCCTGATCTTGTCGTGCTCTCCAAATCGATCAGCGGTTATGGTCTGCCGATGTCCTTGCTGCTGCTGAAACCGCAGCTAGACATCTGGGAGCCTGCAGAGCACAATGGCACCTTCCGTGGCAACCAGCTTGCATTCGTCGGGGCGACGGCAGCTCTCGAATTCCGCGAGCAGACGGGGCTGGAGTTAGCTGCGGCGCATAAAGCGCAGTTTGTGGAACAATTTCTGCGGGAGCAGATTCTGCCGATTGATCCGCGTCTTACAATTCGCGGTATAGGACTCATCTGGGGGATCGATGTATCCGCCTGTGAAGATGAGCATCTATCCAAAACGATTGCCTCGCGCTGCTATGAGCTTGGGCTTATCGTGGAACGGGCTGGACGCCGTGATGCGGTCGTTAAGTTAATGCCGGCTCTGACGATTCCGATGGAGGAACTGGCGCAAGGCTGCGCTATTCTCAAACAGGCTGTGACGGAATGCTGTGCGCCGGCAGGTGTACTTCAGCCGGAACTGGTCTAATCTTTTTTAACCGATACACCGACTAAACCTTACAAATCAGAGAGGCGGGCGAAGTTGAAGGAAATCCGTCCATGGATGGATTTCCGGATGTTCGTCGATGTGCGCTTCTCTATCTCATAAATGTTGATAGATGGAACGGCTTCGTATAACGGGAGTTCGAGAAACGAGTGCCATTTTTTATTATCCCGCTATTCAGGCTGTGTGCTTAATTTACCAATCTCTATGCCGGGAGAGTGTCGATGTGAGCGAGAAAACGAACCAAAGATTTCCTTTAACTCAGGCACAGCGAAGAATATGGAATATGGAAATGATGTACCCGAATACGAACGTTGGTGCCATTGCGGGAACGATGTTCATACGGGGGCACGTTCATACCGATGTTTTGCTGCGGTCCATTTATAAAGTCGTACAAGAACACGATGCTTTCCGTATCCGGATAGTTTCATCCGGTGCCGATCAGCCGGCACAATGGTTTGAAGAGGAATCGAACATTAAGCCGGAATGCGAGTATCTCGAAATGGGGAGCGCTCAGGAAGCTAAGGAATGGCTGGAGCGTGTGAATAAGATCCCGATCAGCATTTTCGATGAGAAAATGTATCATTTCTGTTTGTTTAACATCAACAACGAAGAATTTTGGTTTCATTTGAAAATCAATCATATTATTGCGGACGGTGTAGCCTCGCATCTGATCGTCAATGCCATTATGCAGAACTACATGGATTTGATGAATGAAGCCCAGCCGGATCATAAAGCGGCAAGCACTTATTTGGATTATATCTATGCGGAGCAGGAATACGAGAGATCAGAACGTTATCAGAAAGACAAGGCTTACTGGCTCGAAAAGTTCGAATCCTTCACGGAAATTACGGCTTTGAAGCCGAATACCCCTTACGCAATAAGCACGGAGGCCAAGAGAGCGAACGTTCCCATTGCGGGCAAACAGTACGAGCAGCTGAGGGATTTTAGTGAACAGTATAGGGTGAGTCTGTTTACGTTGTTTCTAGCGTCTCTGTACATTCTTCTTCATAAAGTAACCGGCAATCAAGACCTTACGGTAGGGACGATTTATGCAAACCGGACGTCCAAGCAAGAAAAAGATACACTTGGTATGTTTGTGAGCACGGTAGCGACGCGCATGCAGCTTGATCCGGATCAAAGCGCCGCCTCTTTTCTTCAGCATGTATCCAAAGAACAGAAGTCTAACTTGCGTCATCAGAAATATCCGTACAATCAGCTCATCCAGGACTTAAGAAAACAAAACAAGCAGCAGGATATCCAGGAGTTATTCCGTGTAGATATTGAATATTTGCCGCTAACCTGGTCCCATTACGATAACCTCAGCGTTCTGCAAAACAGTTCTTTTTGCGGTCATGAAGTGGGGGATTTTGCTATACACGTTGTGGACCTGATCGATGACGGGCGTATTGATCTGAACATCGATTACCGTGTCCAACTATTTGAAGAGAATGAAATTTTACGGATTGCCGGACAACTGGTTGCGATTATTGAACAGATTATGCAGGATCCTCACAAGACAGTGAGCGAGTTGTCTATGCTCAGTGAAGAAGAGAAAAGCAGGATTCTGACTGAATTCAATCCAGAGCTTCCGGGTATCCCGCTGGAAACGACATTCCACAGGTTTTTCGAGGAGCAGGCAGTGCGTTCACCTGAAACAGTCGCGGTAAGATACGAAAACAATCAGTTGTCGTACCGGGAGCTTAATGATCGGGCTGATCGTCTGGCGCGCACCTTGCGGGTTCAAGGCGTGCAGCCCGGACGGCTGGTGGGAATTCTGGCTGACCGGTCTGTGGACTTGCTCGTCGGCGTCTTGGCGGTATGGAAATCGGGAGGAGCCTATGTGCCTCTTGACCCGGATTATCCGGCGGATCGCATCCGCTTCATGCTGGAGGACAGCTCAGCGTCGGTGCTTCTGACGCAAAACCATCTCAAGGAGCGCACCAAAGAGTGGCTGGAAGACGGGCTGCCGCTGCAATGTGTACTTTGTCTCGATGACGAGAAGTCGTACATGGAGCCGGAAGCGGGAGCTTCTGTTGAAGGAGCGACAGAGGCAAGCGAGATAGTAGAGAGCAAGCCGCATGATCTTGCTTACGTGATCTATACATCGGGAACGACAGGACGTCCCAAAGGCGTTATGATCGAGCATCGCAGCCTGATGAATACGGCAGCGGCTTACCGGCGGGAATACCGGCTGGATCAATTCCCGGTAAGGCTGCTTCAGCTGGCGAGCTTTTCTTTTGACGTATTCGTCGGTGATATCGCAAGAACGCTGTATAACGGCGGAACGATGGTGATATGTCCCAAAGACGACCGAATCGATCCTTCCCGGTTGTACGGCTGGATTCGCGACTGCGGAATCAATGTCTTCGAATCTACTCCGGCGCTGATCGTGCCGTTCATGGAGCATGCGGCGGAGCAGGGTCTGGATATGAGTTCCATGAAGCTGCTCATCACGAGCTCCGACAGCTGCAGCGTGGCGGATTACCGGCTGCTGCAGGAGCGCTTTGGCTCGCAGTTCAGAATCATTAACAGCTATGGCGTGACGGAAGCGGCCATCGATTCGAGTTTCTATGACGAGCCGCTGGCTAAGCTGCCGGAGGCCGGGAATGTGCCGATCGGCAAGGCTTGGCTGAACGCCCGTTTCTATATAGTGGATTCCCGTATGAATCCGGTTCCGGTTGGCGTGCTCGGCGAGTTATGTGTCGGGGGCCCCGGAGTGGCCCGGGGGTACTTAAACCGTCCCGAACTGAATGAAGAGAAGTTCGCGGACAATCCGTTCGTTCCCGGTGAACGGCTGTACCGTACGGGCGATCTGGCGCGCTGGATGGAAGACGGCAGCGTCGATTTCATCGGCCGGATCGACTATCAAGTGAAAATCCGGGGGTACCGGATTGAGCTGGGCGAGATTGAGTCGGCAATGCTGCGCTACGCCGGTGTTCGCCAAGCCGTCGTGACCGACCGGACCGATGAACGCGGGCAAAAATATTTGTGCGGTTATGCGGCGGCGTCTTCAGGCCTGAGCCTGGAAGAACTTCAGGCTTATCTGGAGCAGACGCTGCCGCCGCATATGGTGCCGTCGCGTCTAATGCGCCTGGAGCAGCTGCCTCTTACGCCCAACGGGAAGGTCGACCGTAAAGCGCTGCCCGAACCGGAAGGAAGCATACAAGCGGGAGTGAAATATGCGGCTCCACGTACACCGGCAGAGCAGACGCTGGCCTCCGTATGGCAATCTGTTCTCGGTGTTGACAGAGTCGGCATACTCGATAATTTCTTCTCCCTGGGAGGAGACTCGATTAAAGCGCTGCAGGTTTCTTCAAGGCTTCTTCAGACCGGCTATAAGCTGGTGATGAAGGATTTGTTCCATCATCCGACGATAGCGGCGCTCAGTCCGCATCTTCAGACAGCCGGCAGAACGGCGAGCCAGGAAGAAGTGACGGGCGGCGTGACACTCACGCCGATTCAGCGGTGGTTCTTCGAACAGAATCCGGCGGATCTGCACCACAGCAACCAAGCGTTCATGCAGGTCCGCAAGCAGGGCTTCGATGAAGAGGCGCTGCGCCAAGCGATGACGAAGATCGTAGAGCATCATGATGCGCTGCGTACCGTATACCGCCCAGCTGCAGATGGCGGGATTGCAGCCTGGAATCGCAGTGCCGGCGAAGGAGAGCTGTACACACTGGAAGTCGTGGACTTCCGGGGAACAGAAGACTGCGGCGCGGCCATCGAAGCGAAGGCAAGTGAAATTCAGGGAAGCATTGACCTCGCCAGCGGGCCTTTGGTGAAACTGGGTCTGTTCCGCTGCACGGATGGAGATCATCTGCTGATCGCCATTCATCATCTGGTCGTTGACGGTGTGTCCTGGCGTATTCTTTTCGAGGATCTTGCCTCCGGCTACGAACAGGCCCTCAGCGGACAAGAAATCCGTTTTCCCCACAAAACGGACTCGTTCCGGATTTGGGCCGAGCAGTTATCCCGCTATGCGGACAGTTCAGCTATGGACAGCGAACGGGCTTACTGGCGTCAGATCGAGCAGGGCGAGCAAAGCCTGCTGCCTAAGGATTACGAAGGGGACCGAGCGCTTCTTCAAGACAGCGATGTTGTGACGGTAAGATGGACGGCGGAGGAAACGAAGCAGCTATTGAAACAGGCGCACCGGGCCTACAATACGGAAATGAACGATCTGCTGCTTACCGCCCTGGGTATGGCCGTGCAGGAATGGAGCGGTTTGGGACGGGTGCTTGTGAATTTGGAAGGACACGGGCGGGAAGATATTATACCGGATGTCGATATAACACGGACGGTAGGGTGGTTCACGAGCCAATTCCCGGTAGTTCTGGAGAATGGCCCAAGCAATACCTTCTCGCAGCAGATCAAAGGGGTCAAGGAAGGGCTGCGCGGTATACCGAAGAAAGGAATCGGTTACGGCATTCTGAGATATTTATCTTCCTCTCAAGAGAACGATCGCTTTGCTGCAGAGCCTGAAATCAGCTTTAACTATTTGGGGCAATTTGATCAGGACTACGAGAATAACGGGCTGGCACCTTCTTCATACTCCACCGGTTCTGATGTCAGCAAGAACGCCGCCATGGATTTTGTCCTGGATATTAACGGATTGGTTGCGAAAGGCGTGCTTGAACTGACGATCCGGTATGGAACCACCCAGTTCAAGCGGGAAACGGTAGAACGTTTGGGCGGACTTCTCCAGTCGGCTCTAAGAGAAGTGATTGCCCACTGCATAGCCGTAGAGCGGCCCGAGCTGACACCAAGCGATGTCCTCCTCAAAGGGCTGACCGTGGAGGAACTCGAGCAGTTGACGCAGCTAACCGGTTCAGCCGGCGAGCTGGAGAATGTGTATACGCTCACTCCGATGCAGAAGGGGATGCTGTTCCACAACCTCATGGACGCCCAATCGGGGGCTTACTTCGAACAGGTCACATTCGATCTGGAAGGAAGTTTCGATGCCGGAGCTTTCTCCAAAAGCTTGGACTTACTGGTGGATCGCCACGAAGCGCTGCGGACTAATTTTATAAGCGGCTGGAAGGATGAACCGGTTCAGGTCGTGTTTCGCAAGCGAAGCTGCGAGTTTTATTACGAAGATGTGAGCGGGCTGGCAGAGCCGGATCGGGTGAAGTATATTGCCGAGTTTACAAGCTTAGATAAGGCCAAAGGGTTCCATCTTGCCCAAGATTCATTAATGCGGGTGTCGATTCTGCGTACCGGAGCCCAAACGTTCCATTTTATATGGAGTCACCATCATATTCTGATGGACGGCTGGTGTATGTTCTTCATGATCCAGGAAGTGTTCGACAGCTATTTCGCGTTTCATGAAAACCGGCAGCCTGAGCTTGCTCCCGTCACGCCGTTTGCCTCGTATATCCAGTGGCTGGATAAGCAGGACTTGGATGCGGCATCGGACTTTTGGAGTCAATATCTGGCCGGCTGCGAACAGCAGACGAGGCTGCCTCAAGAAAAGACGGCGAACAAAACGGACAGCTACATATCCATTGATTTGGATTTTGAACTGAGCCGGGAGCTGAGTGAACGGGTCGAACGGACAGCAAGGCAAAATCAGGTCACTATCAATACGCTGATTCAAACGGCCTGGGGCCTTATGCTGCAAACCTACAACAACTCTCCGGATGTCGTATTCGGCTGCGTCGTATCGGGTCGTCCGGCGGACATCCAAGGCGTGGAAAGCATGATCGGACTGTTCATCAATACGATTCCGGTGCGTATTCAAAGCCAGGCAGGGGATACTTTTGCGGATGTGATGAGAAGAACCCAGGACCAGGCGCTGGCTGCAGGAGCTTATGACACGTATCCGCTCTATGAGATTCAGGCTCTGAGCGAGCAGAAACGGGAACTGATCCACCATATTATGGTGTTCGAGAATTATCCTGCAGAGCAGAGAATCGAACAATTGGTTGGCGGAGGCAAAGAAGCGCTGACTATTTCAGGCGTACATGCGCCGGAGCAAACGAACTATGATTTTAACATTACGGTTATCCCGGATGATCGTATGCTGCTGCGTTTCAGCTACAATGAGCTTGCATTTGACGAAGCGGGGATCCGCCAGATCTACGGACATTTCTCCAGAATAATTGAGCAGGTTGCAGCGAATCCGAACATCCGTGTGGACAAGCTGGAACTGCTCACTGCGGCTGAGAAAGAACAAATTACGGCTGGGTTTAACGATTCGAACACCGAAACGGTGCCGGAACAGCCGCTCTACCGGTTGTTCGAAGAACAGGCCGTACTTATGCCTGCGCAAACGGCGGTGGTGTACGAAGATACGCGGTTGACGTACGGCGAGCTGAACGAACGGGCCAGTCGCCTGGCAGCCGTGCTGCGGGCGGGCGGTATTGGCAGCGAAAGCATCGTCGGCATCCTGGCCGATCGTTCGGTGGAGCTGCTGGTCGGCGTCCTCGGGGTGTGGAAAGCCGGAGGCGCGTACGTGCCGATTGATCCGGATTATCCGCAGGACCGTATCTGGTTCATGCTGGAAGACAGCGGCGCATCCGTGCTGCTGACGCAGAGCCATCTGCTGGAGCGCACCCGCGCCTGGCTGGAGGAAGGAGTGGCGCTGCCGCTGCAAAGCGTGCTGTGCCTGGACGACGAGGAATTGTACAGCGGAGACGGGGCGTATGCAGCTGGCGTGAGTGCAGCGTACAGCGCAACTGGCGTGAATGCTGCTGGAGCGAATGCAGCGAACAGCGCAGCTGGTGTGGATGCTGGTGGCAATGCAGCGTACGGCGCAGCTGGTGTGAGTGCAGCTGACGATAATGACAGCGCAGCGCGCATGGAAGATCTGGCCTACGTGATCTATACGTCGGGAACGACGGGACGCCCCAAAGGCGTCATGATCGAGCACCGCAGCCTCGTCAATACGGCAGCGGCTTACCGCCGCGAGTACCGCCTGGACCAGTTCCCGGTCCGGCTGCTGCAGCTGGCGAGCTTCTCCTTCGACGTCTTCGTCGGGGACATCGCGCGCACGCTGTATAACGGCGGAACGATGGTGATCTGTCCGAAGGACG
>NZ_RHLK01000021.1 GCF_009757775.1 Paenibacillus lutrae | reverse complement strand
GGTCGTCCCATTTCGGCGCTATATTTGTCTCGAACCAGATCGTAGATGAAAGTGAAGTCGATGGCATTCTCGATTTTACGTACTAAATGATGCTTAGGTACTAACTCGTCCAAGGAATGAACGGAAATTTGAAAGCGACCTTCGTTATTGCTCTTACTCAGCATTTTTTACACCTCGGCTCACCGTTTTACTTACTAATTCGATAAAAAAGCCTGTAGACCCTGCTCCTTACGGAACTTTGTCTACAGGCTGAACCAGCCTATAAGGCTGGTCATTTATATTCTATACCTATTAGAATTTAGGGAATACATATTGCACTAGGAAGTAAAGGAAGCCAAAGAAGATAATCATATAAGCTGCATATTTGATAAAGGTAGAAGCGACTGCACTGGAGTCTGACCTTTTCTCAATATGCCGCTTTTCAATTTCGACATTCTTGTCTTGATCCATGGGAATCCCTCCTTCCTAGGGGTATTGCCGATGCAAGTTATCTCTTAGTCGTTCATATAAGATTCCAGCATCCAAATGTGTTTCTCAAGGTTCATGCAAATTTCAGTAATCATATCCGCCGTGCCGTGATCGCCGCTTTCTTCAGCTGCTTCAATGAGCTCTTTGGATTCTTCGGTAATGGTCTTGAAATCTTGAACAAGTTCCTCGACCATTTGTCCGGCGTTACGTTCAGGTGAAACTTCTTTAATCGAAGAGTTAGCTTGGAATTCTTTCGTTGTAGATAACGGTTTGCCTTTCAATTGAAGAATACGCTCTGCAATTTGATCTAAGTATAGGTCTGCTTCTTTATACAGTTCTTCGAATTTAACGTGCAGTACAAAGAAGGAAGGACCTTTCAAGTACCAATGGAACTGATGAAGCTTGACGTACATGACCGCCCAGTTTGCGACCTGTTTATTCAAAAGAGTTACGGTTTGCTGTTCTTTGGTTGCTGTTTTAGCCATGGAATAGTTCCTCCTTAAATATCGATCTTTGGGATCAATCTTGTAATGGTGTTCTACATGTTGATTACCCGGTGGCACCTTCGCCGAAACAAGTTCAAATAACTGTTTCAATGCTCTGCCGCAATGGTTACTAATGATAGAACACGGATGAAACCTATCAAATTAGGTGCAGGCATAAGAAGGAGGAATGTTCATGATTTGGCAAATAAGTGTAGCTCTCATTGCAATCGCGTTTGTGGTACTCGTTGTTTTCTTAGTAAAAACTCTTCGTTCGGTAACGGAGCTGGTCGCTCAAACGAACCAGACCATTCAGCAGGTGCAGCAGCAGCTGACAGTAGTAAGCCAAGAAGCCAATGAGTTAATACGTCATACCAATGAAGTTAGTGTGGATGTGCGCAATAAACTGCAGGCTTTGGACAAAACGTTCTATACCATTAAGAATGTCGGCGATGTGGTGAATGAGATTTCAACATCTGTCCGCCAGACGTCAGCAACCGTAACAAGCACTATGAGAAATAAGGTAGAGAAGGAACTCAACTCTCCTAAAAGTATCGTGAATCGGATTGCTCCACTTGTTCCCGTTGCTTTGGATATGTGGAAGAGAATCAAGCAAGTACGCTCTACGGAGAACAAAAGCGTAGCCGTCAAATAAGACGGCTCTTACAAATTAGAAAGCGGAACAAAAAAAAGTTGTTTCATAAGCCCTGGAATAGGGTAATGTAGGAGTATGCTTTAATCTTATATAGGCGGGTCATTTACTAAGGAGGCCAATTCAATGGTGCAAGAGAACAAATTTAGAATGGAAAAACAACTCACGGATGATGATAATATCATCTCCTTGATCGGAGAGTTAGACCTCTCCAAAGCTTCCGAATTCAATTCAGCGATTGATCCGTTCGTTCAAGAAACCAATCGCAAGCTTATTCTTAACCTTAAAGAATTGACATATATCGACAGCACGGGCATTGGAGTGATTTTGACGATTATCAAAACCCGTCATGCTCTCAAAGCTCCTTTTGGAGTGGAGAATATTCCTCCCAAAGTACAGAAGTTGTTTGATCTGACCGGGTTAACCCCGTTCTTGTCCGCTGTAGCTAATACTGTTAATTAAGAAAGGATAGAAAAGGGTATATGGAATCGAATAATCGAACTGTACGTTTGACACTGCCTGCGGAAGCTGACTATATCGACCTCGTTCGTTTAACGTTGTACGGGATCAGCTCCAAAATGGGCTTCTCTTATGAAGATATCGAAGATATGAAAGTAGCAGTTTCAGAAGCATGTAACAACGTGGTTGTTCATGCCTATGAGCCTGGTCAAGGCGGGAATATGGAAGTTCATTTCGAAGATATCGACAATGGACTGAGAATTCTTGTACAAGACCAAGGACTTAGCTTTGACCATGACAGAAAAGTGCGCTCAGCCGATTCACTTCACAACAAATCGCTGGATGAAGTGAGCAGCGGAGGCCTAGGGTTATATTTGATGCAGGCCTTAATGGACCATGTGGAAGTGAAAGGGGAACAAGGCACAGTTGTTATTTTAACGAAGATGGTCAGCAAAAGTGAGGAAATGGTATGAAATTACAATCCGAGAGGAAAGAGATGGAGCATATCCATGATCTGATTCGACAGTATCAGGAGACTGAATGCAATGATATCGCTACCTCTTTGCTTATCCAATATGAGTCTACTGTAAAAATGGCAGCATCGAAAATGTCCCGAAACCGGCCGGATCTTCATGAGGATCTGGTCCAGATCGGCAACATTTCTCTGCTTAAGCTGTTTAAGCAGTTTGATCCTACACTGGGTGTGCAGTTTGATGCTTATATGATGAAAAGTATTATTGGTCATATGAAGAATTACCTTCGTGACAAGTCCTGGTATATTCAAGTTCCGCGGCGGATTAAAGAAAAGGGATTTCAAATTCAGCAGGCAATCGATCATTTAACCATGCGTTTGGAACGTTCGCCTAATGTGAATGAAATTGCGGAAGAGTTAGGTCTGACCGCCGAAGAAACGATTGAAATCTTGGCAGGACGGGAATGCTATCATTATGTATCCTTAGACATGCCTTTATCCACTGAAGAGAACGGATCAACTATTGGAGATGTGCTAGGTACGCAGATTGATGAGTATTTGAACGTCGACAATAAGCTCGACTTGCAAGAAGCCATGAGTCATCTGAAGCCCGAGGAACAGAAAGTACTGATGCTTGCCTATGTGGATGGTTATTCGCAACGTACAATAGCGCAAGATCTCGGTGTCTCCCAGATGAGCGTGTCACGTATTCAGCGTA
This sequence comes from Paenibacillus lutrae, assembly GCF_009757775.1. Classification (GTDB taxonomy): domain Bacteria; phylum Bacillota; class Bacilli; order Paenibacillales; family NBRC-103111; genus Paenibacillus_F; species Paenibacillus_F lutrae. The sequence goes on along the minus strand of NZ_RHLK01000021.1, from coordinate 50,598 downwards.
GAGCATTAGATAAACTTCGGAAGTATTTTGAGAAGAACAAACCTAATGCGGATTGACGGCAAGCATGATTGCACAAAAGAACACGTTGCGAGACGTGTTCTTTTTGTTTGGACAATGATTTCAAATTTGGATCAGAAGGGGGATAATCAGTGGCTGAGCAGAAAGATAAAGATCTTCAATCCGATAAGCAATGGATCTGGCATAACCTGCAGGACAAAGAGGGAGATTTAAGAGCTGCTCTGGACAAACTTCCTGATGAAGTCAAATCTTCCGTTAAGGAGGCGGCCCAGGAGCCGTTTGAAGCCCGTATTTACCGTCACGAGCAGAGTGAATTGCTGGAAGGGGCTTTTTACTATGATTTCGATGCTAAGTGTAGAGAAGGTACTCCGCTGTTTCATTTTCTGGTGAATGTAGATCACTTGGTCACCATTAATTTTGATCTCTCCTTGCTGGAACCTTTTAAAGCTGAGACGATCGAAGAACAAGTCTTGAGTGCAAATAATGCTTTAGAGGGGCTTTTTGTACTGCTCGGTTATATTGCGGAGAGGCTCCTCCACGAATTAACGGATTATGAGAAAAGAATGCATGAGGTAGGAGAAGAGATGCGCAATAAGAACAATGCCAAACTCCTTGATCGCATTCTCGACCGACGGTATGAACTGCTGGATATAAGCAAGTGGTTCAGACCCCTTAAGGATACCATTATGACAACGAAAGAGCTCTTCGTGGAGGATATGGAGGAAGGGATTGAACACCGCAGGACGTCAATTAAGATCGAACGGATCACAACAAGGCTGGATCTCTATAAAGAGGAGGTAGAAGCTCTTCTTGCGTTGGACACCAGTATCGCAAATTACCGCGGTAATGAGATTACGAAGACGCTGACGGTCTTTACGACCGTATTTGCGCCGCCGACTTTATTGGCTGGGATATGGGGGATGAACTTCGAGAAAATGCCGGAACTCGAGTGGGAGACGGGCTATTTCATTGCTCTTGGTCTGATAGCCATTCTTCCGGTGATCGTATTGGGCTGGTTGTACTATAAAGGTTGGACAGGGGATATTATCAAAGGTAAACGAAGGGATTCGAACCTGAAATAAGCTTGCATGACCCTCCTGTTCTAAAAAACTCGTGCTGTCTCTGGAAGGAACCGGTTTCAAGGGCTCGTCTATATGGGTATTATAAAGGTATAACCAATTCACACAAATCCCATTACAATAAAGGCGGTGAACCGTATGACAGTCAAATATACGATCGAATGCGAAGGCAGCGAGATTCTGGTTCGAGAAGTAGACAGCACAAATTATCAGTTGTGTATAAGAGCTTCATCCAATCCGCTGAGTAAAGGAAACCTGTTAGAGACGTATTCGGAATACAATCGTGCCATACGTGCAGCGGATCACTTTTGCCAATCTTACGCCCAAGCCAAGGAACATGGTTTTTATTTGCAGGAGACCTTCCTGGTCAAACCGGATAAAGAACCAATTCCGGTAGCAGCGATTTTGAATGAAGAAATGAAGCGGGAACAAGTCGATGCTCTTTTTGTCTAAGAATAAGTTTCATTAAAGGCCAGCAGATCTATTGCTGGCCTTTTGTAATGGAGCTTCACAGAATGCAGGAACTTCCTCTCAAGAAGAAACAGCCCTATCCGAAACCCGCTAAGCCGGCTGCCGATAGGGCTGTTTTATAGGATGAGAAATTTGTTCTCTCTTACTTATACATATCCACATATGAAACGATTTTGGCAATAAACTCACCAATGATCGGCATGGAGACGAACTGGGAGACGAGCCAGCCGAGGAGAGCAATGACAACTGTAGTCCCGATCGTTAACCCTAGCCCTCTGGCAAGGCCGGCTGTGAAGTTCGTTATAATGCGTTTGCGCGGATTGAGGTAATTCTCAATCAGATCCTTGTACTCGGAGCGTTCCAATGTAGTCGCAAGCCGTTCCAGCGCCAGTTCTTTCTTAGAAGGCTCCTGCGAAGGAATAGGGACCTCTCCAGGAACCGGATGCTTACGGGTGGGTGGGGACATGTTCATCAAGGTTCACCTCTGTCGTTAAGTTGGTATGGGGCGCTATTGCGGCCTCTAACAAAAACAGCCAGCTCTCCGCAGAGAAGCTGGCTGCCGATGTTGGAGGAACGGATGCGATGCACGTTCTCACAAGTCGCTTAATTCATCGGTTTGTTCGAGTTATGATCCGTTCCGTTAACCAGTTGATTTGTGCTTTTATCATTCATGTCTTTGACATCATCAAGTTTATTCTGAGCGGACGATTCAGCGCTGCTCAACAAATCTTTGGATGTGCTGGCTGCACTACTAACCATTTCCTTGGAGCGGTCAACCAGTGTGCTTGTTTGTTCGTTAACGCGTGTAGCTACATCCGCAACTTTTGTTTTGGCTTCAGCAGCCATTTCTTGACCCTTCGCTACCCATTCGGAACATTTGATGGATAAATCGTCTCTGAATTCACGACCTGATTTCGGGGCAAGCAGCAAAGCAGTCAGCGCACCGACACCTGCACCTACAAGAGTACCTAGCAATAAACCGGTTCCTTTGGATTCGTTAGACATTTTGATCCATCTCCTTTTAAGTTAAAGTGTTATAACACTGGTACATTTATACTAAATGTGGAAGTGTTCTTGGATTAAGCGTTACTACGGTTGAAAGCACGGCTGATCATACCGATCAGGAAAACAAAGAGGGCTGCGCCGATTATAGCCGGGATTACTGCGAAGCCACCGATTTGGGGACCCCAATTGCCCAGTAATAAAGCTCCGAGCCAAGCTCCCACAAAACCAGCGATCATGGAGCCGATAATGCCTCCGGGCATATTGCTTCTCACAATTGCATCACCAATTATCCCGATGACCACGGCCATTATGATGGTAATAATCAGTCCAATCATGGTTCCACTCTCCTCTTGTCTTAATTAACTTGCCGTACCAATTTGTACCCGGCAGGGGGAGAGATGAAACAAAAGAAGGGAAAGAAGGGCTGGAACTCCTTACAGATGAGTGCCTTGCTCAAGCATCACTTTCTGCATGGTTTGGATAAACGCCTCGGAGGCTTTAGACAAGTAGCGGCCCTTGCGATGAGCGATAACCAGCGTGCGGGAAGGATGATTGTGCAAAGGCAAATGTACCGGCGACAATTCACTGCGATTGCGTTTGGAAATGAGATACGGGACGAATGCAATCCCCATTCCCGCGGCGACGAGGGATTGAACGGTTTCCATGTTGCTGCTTTCAAAGACAATGCGGGGAGTGAAGCCTGCATCCTGACACAATTTCACGTTGATCTTGCGGAATCCCTGGCCTTTTTTTAATGCGATGAATGATTCATTCTCCAGATCCGCGATATCAACCGGTTTCCCGCTGTTTAAGTGACGGATCGCCAGCGGATGGTTCGGCGGGAAAGCAATGACGATTTCTTCATCCAGAAGCGGGGTGTAGACAAGCGTATCTTCCTGCATGGGGAGAGCAAGCAGCGAAATGTCCGTCTGCCCGCTTAAGGTTAGCTTCTCCAGATTGGATGATGTTTCTTCCACAAGGATGACTTCAATATCGGGATAGGCTGCCTGGAAAGCCGGCAGCACATAAGGCATGATAGTCGAGCCGGTAATCGGCATACTGCCGACCACCAGCCGTCCTTTCTTCATAAGGGAGATGTCTTCCATTTCCTGCTTTAACTGCTCCAGGCTGTCTAGAATGCTCTGGGCTTTCTCTACAAAAATCGAACCCGCATGCGTGAGTTCAACGGAATTTGTACTGCGCTGGAAAAGTAAAACGCCAATTTCGCGCTCTAGTTTGGATAGCTGCTGGCTCAGAGAGGGCTGAGCTATATGAAGTTTTTCGGCTGCACGAGAAAAATTACGTTCAATCGCGATTTGAACGGCATATTGAAGTTGACGAAGTTCCATGCGGGAATCCCCCCGGTGAGTTTATTGGTTTTACCTATCAAGGCTATAGTTATTATATCTTGGAACAATGAAGAAGGAAATGGTAGCATGGAGTTATTCAAAGTTAGATAAACGGAATCTTTATCTGGGGTGACGACATGAGCAAAAGAACATTATTCGAGAAGATTTGGGATAACCACGTTATTAATCAAGAAGAAGGCAAGCCGAGCATTCTTTATATCGACCTCCATCTGGTCCATGAGGTTACTTCGCCGCAAGCATTCGAAGGACTCCGCTTAAGCGGCCGTCCGGTACGCCGTCCGGAACTTACTTTCGCGACGATGGACCACAATGTACCTACACAAGATCGTTTCAATATCAAAGATCCGATTTCCAAGCAGCAGATTGATACGCTGTCAAAGAACTGCAGTGATTTCGGCGTTACGCTGTTCGATCTCAACCACGTGGATCAAGGCGTTGTACACGTTATGGGTCCGGAACTTGGACTTACCCATCCGGGTAAGACGATTGTCTGCGGCGACAGCCATACGTCGACACACGGTGCGTTCGGCGCACTTGCTTTCGGAATCGGTACAAGTGAAGTGGAGCACGTGCTTGCTACACAAACCCTGCAGCAGTCCAAAGCGAAGACGCTTGAAGTCCGCGTTAACGGCGCTCTGCCGGTCGGCATTACGGCTAAAGATCTTATTCTTGGCATTATCGCCAAGTACGGGACAGATTTTGCAACTGGCTACGTTATTGAATACACAGGCGAAGCTATCCGCAACCTGACGATGGAAGAGCGGATGACGGTTTGTAATATGTCCATTGAAGGCGGCGCGAGAGCAGGACTTATCGCTCCCGACGAGACTACTTTCAATTATCTGCGCGGACGTCAGTACGTTCCGCAAGATGCTGCTTTTGACGAGGCAGTTGAGGCCTGGAAGCTTCTTCAGACGGATGAGGGCGCAGAATATGACCTTATTCTGGACTTCGACGCGACTACTCTCGTACCGCAGGTGACTTGGGGAACCAGCCCGGGCATGGGAACTGGCGTAACCAGCAATGTTCCGAATCCTGCGGAAATGGAAACCGAGAACGAACGCAAAGCAGCCGAGAAGGCGCTTGAATATATGGGTCTTGAGCCGGGCACTCCAATGACCGAATTGAGCATTGACCGCGTATTTATCGGTTCCTGCACGAACGGACGGATAGAAGATCTCCGCCGTGCGGCAGCTGTTGCCAGCGGTTATAAGGTTAATCCGGGCGTGAATGCCATCGTCGTCCCGGGTTCCGGACGCGTCAAGCTTCAGGCCGAAAAAGAAGGACTCGACAAAATCTTTGTCGAAGCCGGATTCGAATGGCGTGATGCGGGCTGCAGTATGTGTCTGGCAATGAATCCGGACGTGCTTAGCCCTGGTGAGCGCTGTGCATCTACATCCAACCGTAACTTCGAAGGCCGTCAGGGACGCGGAGGCAGAACGCACCTCGTTTCTCCGGAAATGGCGGCAGCCGCCGCTATTGAAGGACATTTTGTAGACGTCCGCGGCTGGAAGTATAAAGTGGCACAGGAAGCGTAATTAACCGATCAGGAAGCGAGGAGAACATCCATGGAAGCATTCAAACAGCATACTGGACTAGTCGGTCCGGTTGACCGTGTCAACGTAGATACAGACGCAATTATCCCTAAACAGTTTCTAAAGCGCATTGAGCGCACCGGCTTCGGACAATTTCTGTTCTTCGAATGGAGATTTACAGAAGAGGGAGCCGAAATTCCTTCATTTGATCTGAATAAGCCTCGCTACCAGGGTGCATCGGTACTGATTTCCCGCGCTAACTTTGGCTGCGGATCATCCCGTGAGCACGCTCCCTGGGCCATTCTGGACTATGGCTTCAAAGTGATTATCGCACCTTCTTATGCGGATATCTTCTATAACAACTGCTTTAAGAACGGCATTCTGCCGATTAAGCTCAGCGAAGAGCAGGTTGAAGATTTGTTCCAGCGCACAGCGCAGCACGAAGGCTACAAGCTGAATGTAGACCTGGAGAACAAAACCATCTCTGACGACTACGGTCTTCAGCTGTCCTTTGATCTGGATGAGCACCGCCGTCAGTTCCTGCTGCAAGGTCTTGATGATATCGGGCTTACGCTGCAGCATGAAGATAAGATCTCTGCTTACGAAGCTAAGCACCTGGATCGTCTCGTTGTCAAAGCTTAAATAGAATCGGTTTGATTCCGATTTGGATTTGAATGTGTTCAAGAAGGACCGTCTCTCACTTCAGGGAGGCGGTTCTTTTTTACGATATGGGGACTATACTCGGTGGCGGCTAAATATTAAGTGCATGCAGCTCTTAAAAACTAGCAATACTATCGCTCACTATGAATTAAGGCAGCTTTATGAACAGACACCATGCTAATAGGCAAATTACCGCCCAAAGTCTGGAAATACGCGAAATTCGGCTGAAATGTGCAACTTTTGGCAATATCTCTGCGTCTAACTCTATGTTCGGCTGCATCGAATCTATGCTCTCGTTGTCTGTCTGTAGCATAATTTGGTAGAATAGAGAGGAGGCGGGCAGCTCGGGTATAGAGACGAACGCTGAAAAATACGTGTAAGAGGTGTATGATGAAACTTTGGTCCACTGTCGCCACGCTGCTCATGATTGCTTTGCTATTGCCCTCACTGGCTCTCGGTGCGGCGGTGACGCCCACAGCCAAAATCGTGCTGGATGGCAAGCCGCTGACAACCGAAGTGGACCCGCTCAATGTTGGTGCAGGTACCGTGATGGTTCCCGTTCGGGAGATTTTCGAGAAACTGGGTGCTTCTGTTACCTGGGATCAGTCGAAACAAAAGGCAACGATCGTGCGTAATTCTACAAAGATTGATTTGACAATCGGTGATTCCTATCCGATCGTTAATGGCGTCAAAGAAAAAGCGCTCGAAGTCGCCCCGATGAATGTTTACCCGGGGAACACAGTTGTTCCGCTGAGATTCGTCGGCGAGAAGATCGGCTACAACGTCGAATGGAACCAGAAAACGAGCACCGTGCTGCTTACAGCAAAGAGCGGTCAAGGACCAGGAGCGGGTAACAACGTCAACCCGGACCCTGTGAAGCCTAATCCGGCAAGCGTACTTGTACAATCCATTCAGCTTACCAAAGATCAGCTGCTGATCGGAACGGACAAGAATGCACCTAAGCCCAATGTCTTCAAACTAACCGGACCCGACCGGATCGTCATTGATCTGCCTGGAACCGAGCTGAACGAAGCGTTGGCAAGCAAGCTGGTTGCTAATGTCGGTGAAATTCCTTCCCTGCATCCGATGGTAGAGAAGGTAAGGTTCTCGAATTTCAACAATGATCCGAGTACCGTACGTATCACGCTTGATATGAAAGCGAACGCTGAATTGGCAATCGCTGCTGCGGCAGGTCAGGCCAATAAGCTAATCGGAGTTTTAAAAGCTCCGGAACCGGGTAAAACCAAATACAAAGTCGTTATTGACGCAGGTCACGGCGGAACCGATCCAGGCGCAATCTCCATTACGAACAAGAAGGAAAAGGACTTTGCTCTGGCTGTAGCGAATAAGGTTGTGAAACTTCTGGAGAAAGAACCAAACATCCAAACGTATACGACCCGCTCGACGGACACGTTCATTACCCTGGACGGCCGTTCGGAATTTGCCAACAAGCTGGATGCCGATTTGTTCCTTTCAATTCACGCCAATAAAGCGATCCCGTCTGCAAGCGGAACGGAAACTTATTATTATAAGCGTCCGGAAAGTAAAGCTTTTGCAACTATTGTCCAGAAGCATTTGCTGAATGCAACGGGTTTCAAGGATCGTAAGGTCAAGGAAGGTAATTTCAGCGTCATTCGTGAAACCACCATGCCAGCCGCTTTGGCTGAAGTCGGTTTCTTATCCAATGCAGGAGACGAAGCGGCTATGTACACGCCGGCTTTTCAAGATAAGGTCGCTGCATCTTTTGTTAAGTCAATCAAAGAGTATTTAAAGATCCAGTAAGAAGCAAGGAGTGGGTGGAAGGATGAAGAAAAAACTTTGGATGCAGGGATTGGTAATCGGATCGTTGGTATTAGTTGCAGCAACAGGCTGCGGGCAGAAGGAACAGCCTCTCAATCCGGGTGCCAGCTCAGCAACTACTGAACCGGTTCAGACCGTGAGCCCGACACCTGTACCGACGACTTCCGTGAAGCCGTCACCATCACCGTCTCCGTCTCCGGAAGTTAACGAGAAGAGCATTAAAGCCTATTATTCTGATCCGGATCTCACAAAGATCGTTGAGAAAACGGTTAAAATTTCTTATAAGAATGAAGGGGACAAGTATAAATCGACCCTGGAAGCCTTAAAGAAAAGTGTGGATGAACAAGCCGTCTCTTTGTTTGAAGACGTGCAGTTCCAGAATGTGAAGTTCGACAAAGAAGAACTCAGAATTGATTTGAAATTGGGACAGAACGCCCAGTTCGGTGCAGGCGGAGAAATGTTCTTCGTAGAAGCCCTGGAGAAAACGTTGTTCCAATTCCCTGAAGTGAAAGCCATTTACCTCACCAAAGACGGCAGTCAAGTCGAGTCTCTGATGGGACACGTCGATCTGCCTTACCCGATTAAACGCAAATAAAGAGAGAACGTGCAATCGAGAGGAGAATACAGGTAAGTATGAAAAAGAATAAGACTGCAATGCTGCTGGCTGGCGCTTTAATCGCCTCCAGCATTTCTTTAAGTCCGGCTTATGCGGATCAAACGTCAGGTGAAACGAGCAGTTCCGCGCAGGAATCGATAGCGGCTGCACTGAAAATGAACTTTCCCGATGTAGTCAATACCCATTGGGCGCTGCGTCATATTACAAAGCTCACTCTAGAGGGCATTGTTGAAGGCGATGAGTTTGGCAATTACCGTCCTGAGGCCTCTATTTCCCAGCAGGATGTCATCATTATGGCTGTGCGTACATTAGGTTTGGATTCTTCCATTGACAGTAAAGCAACCTACAACCTGCCTTTAAAAGTAGATACTTATGCACAAGCTTATGTAGCCGCCGCTATCGAGCACAAACTAATCTCGGTCGAAGAAGAGACGGACAAAGCGGCCGCTTCCAAGAATTGGGGAAGTAAAACAGCTTCCCGTGAATGGGTAGCCAAACTGACTATCCGAGCTATCGGGCAGCAGGAAACGGCGGACAATCTGGGGACCGAATCCCCTGCTTACACGGACCTTAAGAGCATTTCCGACTGGGCCAAGCCTTATATCAGTGCGGCAAGTGTACTCGGTATCGTGGATGGATTTGAAGATAACACGTTCCGTCCCAAAGGCGAAGTGACACGTGCGCAGATGGCGACTTTCCTGAGCAGAGCCGAGCGGCACAGCAAGAACTTATCTCCGCGCGTAGTGCGGGGCTATGTGAACCATATTTCTTCCGACAAGATCTCCTTGTTTGATGACAAGGGCAGAACGTCTACTTACACAATTAAACCGGAAACGGTTTTCTACGGCAATAAAAATGACCAGGCGATCGAATCCTCCGGACTGGCTTATACGTATCAAGTTTCTCTCGTGCAGCAGGGCGGTACAGCCTATTATGCGGAAATTTTAAAAGATGACGATCGTTCCGAGAAAGTAACCGGTACGCTTCTTCATATCAAAGACCGCAAAATGACGATGGATAACTTCGAAGTTTATGAGATCGGAAGCAATGCGCTCGTATTGGATGCAGCTGGAGCCGAATCTAGCTTATCTTCTCTCGTAATCGGAAGCAAGCTTGAACTGCGCCGTAATTCCATTACAGGCGGCAAAGAATACGGACAAGTCATCGTGAAAGAAATACCGGTCAATAAAGCATCTACGGGCACGGTTCAAAGCATTAGCGGAGATTCTGTCGCCATTGTGGATGCTCAAACAGGCAAGGCAGAGACTTATACGCTGTCCAAAAGCTCTACGATTGTAGATGCGGACAACCGCCTTGTTGAGAAATCGGCGATTCGTGTCGGTGACTCCATATCGTATACGGTAGAAGCGAGTCAGATTACCCAGCTGCGAATCGTAAAAACCCAAACGGGCGTGAGCAAAACCGTTCAAGGAAAGTTTTCGAGTCTGAGCAGCGACAAGACCGGTATTTTCTACAGAGACGAGAAGGATGGTTACGCAGCGGGCAATCTTGCGCCGAATGTCCAGGTTATTATTGACGGCGTCGCTTCCCCGAGCCTGTACGATCTCGAAGAGGGCGACCAGCTCAGTATGGATATCGCGAACGATCAAATCGTGAAAATCACGGTGACGAACCGTTCCATTTCCAGTGTGCTGTTTGCGACATTTATCCGTTTTGACTCGAAATACAACCAGTTTAATGTACAGCATGCCGATGGCACACCAGGCGCCTATACCATTTCGGATAATACGATCATTACCTTTGCCGGAAATTCACTTCCGTTCAAGAATTATCCCGGCTTTGGCAGCCTCTTTACCGAAGGGAAAAAAGTTGACCTGAAAGTGTCGAAAAACAAGGTCACAGCTATCCAGCTTTCCCTTGATGTTTCGGGTGTTATTACTCAAATAAATACGGTTACGAACGAAATGAGCATTCGCGCAAGCAACGGGCAGTCGTTTACATTCAAAATGTATTCTCCTCAAGTGGAAATTCCGAATAAGAGCGGAGCTACGATAGCCGATCTCAAAATCGGAGATCAGGTTACGGCGGCGATTGATTATAATCAAACCGGTGTAACGAAGGTGACCGTGGACAGCTCCAGCTTGATGCGCGTACAATATGTAAACAGTTCCCAGCAGGTTACTGCCGTCAATGAACAGGGCAGCGGGTCCACTTACTCTCTGACGAACGCTAAGATCGTCAAGAGCGATGGTACGGCAGCGGTGGCAGCCGATATTCAAGCGGATGATTATTTGTTCGTTTCGTTCAAGGGCGGCGTGGTCATCAGAGCTGAAATCGTGAGTCCTGCCCGCGGTCAGGTGACGAATGTTGACCCGGTCAACGGGAATTTGACCATTCAGGAGCCGACAGGCAGAATTCAAATGTTTACACTCGGAACGGATGATGTGGTTAAGAACGGTTCCTCGGTCATTAGCTTGAATGCGATTAAAGCGGGAGACCGTGTCCAAGTCGTATCGCAATCAAACGACAAAGTAAGCGTACAGCTGGCTACGGCCATGACCAAAACTTTCGGCAGCTACGAATACAACGTCAATCAGATCGAATTCGGTACCGAAGGTTCTACAGAACGCTACAACATTCATCGCAGTGCCTACTACCATAAAGGCAGCGAAACGCTCAGCGCTTCTTCTTTTAACAAGGGAGACAGTGTAAAGGTGTACGTAGTGGATAATAAAATTGTTGAGATGGAAAAGTAATCCGGCATTTCCTCCAAGACCGCCCCGGAAGCAGGGGCGGTTTTTACTTTGTTCGAAAGTTTTTGCAAAATGTTCGCAATTGATTGGTCCTTTCCATTGCAACCGGGGACACATTCGGCTAAACTTGTAAAAGAAAACGGGGAACTGAAAAAGAGGGTTACCATGAATAAGAAGCAGGTAAGGCACATTTTGGACACGATCGGCGATATGTATCCCGACGCGCACTGTGAACTGGTTCATTCGAATCCGTTTGAATTGACCATAGCGGTGCTGCTTTCCGCCCAATGTACGGACGAAACCGTGAACAAAGTCACCCAGACGCTGTTTCAGAAATATAAGACGCCTGAAGATTATTTGTCCGTTCCTTTAGAGGAACTTGAGCAGGATATACGTCGAATCGGTTTGTTCCGCAACAAGGCGAAAAACATTCAGAAGCTGTGCCAGCTTATTCTAGAACGTTATGACGGTCAGATTCCTGAAAAACATGAGCAGCTAGTAGAGCTTCCTGGTGTCGGACGCAAGACTGCCAATGTCGTCGTCTCTAATGCTTTTGGTGTTCCGGCCATTGCAGTTGATACACATGTGGAAAGAGTATCGAAGCGTCTGGGAATAGCCGGCAAGGACGATTCGGTACTGGAAGTCGAGAAGAAATTGATGAGCAAAGTGCCTCGAGATGAATGGACCTTAACTCATCACCGGCTTATTTTTTTTGGAAGATACCATTGCAAGGCTCAGGCTCCCAAGTGTGACATCTGTCCGCTGCTTCTGGAATGTCCTGAAGGCAGGAAACGTATGAAAATCAAGAAAGTACGCAAGACTAGTCAAAAAGAATGTGTAGTGAGGGATGAATAGGAATGAAATGCATAGCGGTGTATACGAAGAATTTTGAATTATTTTCCGATCTGTACGAAACGATCATGAACACGCCTCTTTCCGAGAATGAAGAAAAGGAAATCGAGGGAATCGTCGTCAGCGAGTCCGGCGAAGTGCCGGAGAATTACCTGGAGAAAATGAAAGTAAAGCCCGAAGTTGTCGTTATGAAAGTGAAAGAGGGCGACATTACGATTCTTCAGCACGGTGATGTGTTCGAAATTTTTGTACCGGAAGAAAACCTGAGCACGAGCGCTGTCGTTTCTTAATCGCTTCGCGGCAGCCCGATCTTCAGCATGACACCCGTCTGAGTGCCCGGGAAACTTCACTGCATGAGCAGGGAAGTTTCCCGGAAGCAATCAAGACGGGTTTTTTGCGTACAAACATAAATTGACTTCCACCCGATCGGGCATTAAACTTTAAGGGCAAGTTGAACAGACGAGGCTGTATCGTAGTAAGATAGGAACAGTAACGGACGGATATCTCTTTAAAGAGAACCGAGATCATAAGGCATGGGAGATCGAAACGGATGAATGTGAAGCTCATGGAGAAGAAACAGGATACGATTTTAGAGGCTTTCGGCAAACTGAGAGAAGAAATGCGCCTGGCCGGGGATAGCGCCAGGGTAAGAAAGCTGGACCAGCTGGAAGCGAAGCTCCGTCTGGAAAAGTCAGTTATTGCGTTCTGCGGACATTTCTCGGCAGGCAAATCAACGCTGATCAATACGCTCTGCGGACATAGGCTGCTGCCATCGAGCCCTATTCCGACAAGCGCCAATATTGTGAGCATCGAAAGCGGGACAGCAGGTGCGGAAGTGATTCACCGCACGGAAGAGAATGGCGAGGCTAGAGCTCAAACGATCCAGCTGGAAGAACTCGACGCGTACTGTGTAAACGGAACCGATATAGAGGAAGTACGGATTCGTTATCCGCTTCCTTTCCTGGGTGAGCACGCAATGCTGCTGGATACACCAGGAATTGATTCGACGGATGATGCGCACCACATGGCTACGGAATCCGCTCTCCATCTGGCGGATGCGGTGTTCTATGTCATGGATTATAACCATGTGCAGTCGGAGATCAATCTGGCTTTTACCAAACAGATGAAGGAACGCGGCAAACCGCTGTACCTCATCGTGAATCAGATTGATAAGCACCGTGAAGAAGAGCTTGCGTTTACCGCTTACCAAGAAAGTGCTTACGATGCGTTCCGCAGTTGGGGAATTGAGCCGGACGGGATGTTGTTCGTCACGATGAAACAGCCGCAGCATCCTGCAAATGAATCTGCGAAGCTTAAATGGCTTCTGTCTAATCTGATCGGTATGCAAAAGCAGCTTAGAGAAGCAAGTGTGGATGCGGCGGCCGATCACCTGATCGGCGAGCACATTCTGTGGCTGCAGGAGCAAAACGAATCCGAGAAAGCTGTGTTGCGGGATAGGATCGATGAAGACGAAGCAGCGCTCTATTTGTCTCAATATGAAGAGAAGCGGCAAGTACTTGCTGAAGCGGAAGCTCTCCCTCAGCGCCTGACAGACCGGCTGCGCAAAGAAATAACCGGCATTATCGAGAATGCCAATGTAACACCGGCATTAACGCGCGATAAAGCGCACGATTATCTGCTCAGCCGCAAGCCGGGTTTTAAAGTCGGCTTGTTCGGACGTGCCGCGCAGACGGCTGCCGAGATCGACAGGCGGCTCTCCGTTTTCGGAGAAGATTTCGCCGAGCAGGTTCATGCGCAGATGGACTGGCATCTGCGTGACGCTCTCCGCAAAGCTTATGCGGGTATCGGTATAAGCGATGAAGGACTTCTCGCGGATATCGATGCATTCACTGTGGATGTAACGCCGCAGTGGCTGGCTTCGCAGGTGAATACCGAAGCGGTTTTTAACAGTGAATATACGCTGACATATATGAAGCAAGCGGCCGGCGAGCTCAAGTCCGCTGCACGCCGCTCCGCGCTTGCGCTTACAGACCGTCTGGCGGGGCTGGCAGGGCAGCGGGCCCGGCAAGTGCATGCAGAGCTGTCGCCGCAGCTTAGGCAGCTGGAGCACCGCCTGGAGGCGGTACGGGAGCTGGAGCGCTTCGAGCAGGCGGAAGCCGCCCGCGGCGAGAGCCTCCGGCAGGCAGCCGATTGGCCGCACGCGGAAGAGCCGGATCTGCCGGACCTCGGCGCTTATCGCGAAGCGGAGACGCCCGGCGAGCTGACCGGCGTGCTCCATTCATCCGCGATGGAGACGATTCTGCGCGCCGCGCACACATCCGCCGCCGCGGATGCTGCCGCAGACAGCGCAGCGGCGCCTCTGCGGCAGCCGGGAGTCTCCGCGGTAGCGGGAGCCCGCAGCAGCGCCGCGGAGGCTGGCTTGCCGCAGCCGGGGCAGCAGGGCGCCAAGCGTGCGGAACGCCGCGCGCAGGAGCTCTCCGCCGCAGCGGATCTCATCGCGGATATGCCCTCGATGAAGTCCATTGTGCGCTCGCTGCGGGAGAAAGCCGAACGTCTGCGCCACAAGACGTTCACAGTCGCCTTGTTCGGCGCGTTCAGTGCCGGCAAGTCGTCGTTCACTAACGCGCTGATCGGCAAGCGCGTCCTGCCTGTATCGCCGAATCCGACAACCGCGGCGATTAATAAGATCGTGCCGCCGACAGCGGATTGGCCGCACGGGACCGCGAGAGTCAAAATGAAGGCAGCCGAAGCGATCCTTCAAGATGTACTCTACTCGCTGGAAGTGCTGGGAGTCCGGCTATCCGGGATGGAAGCGGCGCTGGATGCTATACGCAAGCTGACACCGGAGCACGTGAGCGCCAAGGGGAAGCCTCACTTCTCATTCCTCAAGGCGGTAGCCAGAGGCTGGGCCGAGGCTTCACCGCTGCTCGGGACGGAGCAGAGGGTTGGGGAAGAGGCATTTGCCGCCTATGTCGCGGAAGAATCCAAATCCTGTTTTGTGGATTACATTGAACTGCACTATTCCACTCCTTTGACGGAACAGGGAATTGTATTTGTAGATACCCCGGGTGCCGATTCCATTAATGCGCGCCATACGGGGGTAGCTTTTGACTATATTAAGAATGCGGACGCCATACTGTTCGTTACGTATTATAATCATGCATTTTCTCAAGCAGACCGGGAGTTCCTGCTTCAGCTCGGACGTGTAAAGGACAGCTTTGAGCTCGATAAAATGTTCTTCCTGGTCAATGCGGCTGATTTGGCTGCCAGTGAAGAAGAGCTTCAAGGTGTCGTGCGCCATGTGGAGACGAACCTGCTGCAGCATGGAATCCGCCATCCGCGGATATATCCCGTGTCCAGCCATCTTGCTTCGGAAGGAAAGCTGCATCAGGATCAAGCGGATCTTGAAGCATCCGGCATTCTTCCTTTCGAACGTGATTTTATCCAGTTTACGCTGGAAGAATTAACCGATATTTCTCTGCGTTCGGCCGATCAGGAGCTGCAGCGGGCCGTTCATGTGCTGGGTGAACGGATACAGGGGGCCCGGCAGGGCGAAGAAGCCAGGAAAGCCAAGCTGATTGCCTTGGAAGAGGCCGGGGAGAAGGCCGTTCAGCTGCTCAGCAGCACCGACCATGCTCCTGCCAACCGGGAGCTGAGTAAGGAAATTAGCGAGCTGCTGTATTATGTGAAGCAGCGGACACTGTACCGCTTTGGCGAGCTATATAATATCGCGTTTAATCCGGGTTCTTTCCGGGGGGGAGAGCGTGATGCGAAGGCGGCGCTGCGTGAAAGCGTGCGGGATCTGATCCGGATGATCGAATTTGATCTTCAGCAGGAGGTATTGGCTACCAGTCTGCGGATTGAGCAGCAGCTTAACAAGCTGGCCAAAGAAACCTACGACAGCTGGGGCGCTGAACTGCAAAAGCTGCTGGAAGGGTATGATTTCGAAGCCTATGAAGCATCCGCATTCGGAACGCCGGATCAATTCGTTTCTTTGGAGAGCATTGACATCCCGGATAAGGTTCTTACTTCTTATTTTAAGAATGCCAAGCAATTCTTTGAGGGGGAGGGCAAGAGCAAGCTGCGTACGGAGCTGGAAGGCCGTCTGGCGGATCCTGTAGCCCGTTTTGTAGAAGCGGCTGTCAGTGGATTGACTACCAAATATGCGCAGCATATAGAGGACACATTCCGAATGCTGGAAGACAGACACCTCGAAAGCAGTCGGGAGCACCTGGAAGGAATGCGGGATGCCCTTCAAATGCGTACAGATGTCGAAGTGCTCGTCTCCAAACGCGATGCACTGGCTATGCAGCTAGGCGGGAAATAAGGTCTGTTGCCATTTGGCGGTCGACCGCCAACCCACATGACACAATGAAATGCCATCCGGAAAATCCGGGTGGCATTTTTTTGATGGGATAGAACGGGTAGACGAATACCCGGAAATATTTGCGGCAAATCATCAAATACACGGGCGGAGTGACACAAAATAGAAGAAGCAGCGAATACAGTTATGGCATAATCCCGTTGGGGGCAAAATGCGTTTTTCCAAAGCGTATCAAGGCTTTCCGGGTATCGGATTCTGACACGTATTTAAGGACGCATTAAAGAAAAAACAGCCATTAGTTAGGTTTGTTATGGTAGCGCTTACATACGATCTTAAACCTATGATTTAGAAGCATGGGAACTGTTACTTCCCCATTTCGTTGAGGTACGCATCCTGGAGGGGAATTAAGCCCGTTTCCACTCGTTGCCGACCTATAGGTATGGTGTTAAGATTCATAAAGGTTTGCTGGGTAAAGCTGTTACAAAATCGGTGAACTTAGCCAAAAACCAGGGAGGATATTATGGAGGTCTTTAAGGGGCTCAAGAGGTTTTACTGGCCCGAGCGGAAGCTGCTGTTTGCTTCCATCTTTTGTTTGATTTGTACGACGGCACTTGGACTGGTGTATCCGAACCTGCTCCGCTACTTGATCGACGACATCATTGCACTGAAAAAATTCGATCAAGTTCCGATGCTGGCGCTGCTTGTTGTAGCGGTTATTTCGGTTAAAGCCGTGTTCCAGTTTCTGCATGGCTTCAGCGGGGGCAGGCTCGGCAACAAGGTCGCTTACAACATGCGGGAAGCGATGTATGAGAAGCTGCAGTATTTGTCTTTCCAGTATTACGACCAGGCGAGAACGGGAGATCTGATGTCACGCTTAACCGCCGATCTGGAAGCGATCCGCATCTTCATCGGCTTTGGTTTCGCCCAAATTCTGAACGTCTTCCTGATGATCGGATTTGGTACGATTATGATGTTCTCGATCAACTGGAAACTATCTCTGCTCACGATGATTACGATGCCGTTTCTGGCTTTTGCGGCAATCCGTTTTGAAGGCAAAATTCATCCGGCATTTCGCTCGGTACGGGCCTCCATGAGCAGTATGACAACGGCGGTACAGGAGAACATCACCGGGGTGAGGACGGTTAAATCATTTGCCCGGGAGCCCTATGAGGTAGAGAAGTTTACCATCCGCAACGAAGATTACCGCATGAACAATGTGGCTACTTCTCAAATCTGGTCCAAATATTTTCCCGTAATGGAGCTGATTGCGAATTTGAGCGCTGTCATCCTGCTCGGTGCCGGCGGTTATATGGTAATCAAGGGGACGCTGACGGTCGGCGAGCTTGTAGCTTTCTTCAGCCTCGTCTGGTATATCATCGGTCCGATGTGGGGGATCGGTTTTCACATTAACAACTATACGCAGTCCAAAGCGTCGGGTGAGAAGATTCTGGAGATTCTGCATCAATATATTCATGTAAAAGATGTCGAACATCCGGTCGTATTAAGCCCCGATGTAGTGCAAGGCCGGGTCCGGTTTAATCAGGTTACCTTCGCCTACCCGGATGCCCAGCCCGCCCTGCACGACTTAACATTGGATGCTCGGCCCGGTAAAGTCATCGGCTTTCTTGGAGGTACCGGGTCCGGTAAATCCACGATTATCAGCTTGCTGATGCGCGCTTACAATGTAAAGGACGGCAGTGTAACGCTGGATGGTACGGATATTAGAGATATTCATCTGCAAAGTCTGCGCAATCAAATTGCTACGGTATTTCAAGAGACATTCCTCTTCTCCTCTACGATCCGCGGTAATATTTCATACGGGCGTAAGGACGTTACGATGGAAGAGATCATAAGAGTGGCCAAACTCGTCAAAGCCCATGATTTTATTATGGAAATGCCGCTCGGATACGATACGGTGGTAGGGGAAAGAGGCATGGGGCTCTCAGGCGGACAGAAGCAGCGTATTGCAATCGCCCGCGCTCTGATTAAGGATCCCAAAATTCTTATTCTCGATGATGCGACAAGCGCGGTAGATATGGAAACCGAACAGGAGATCCAGGCGGGTTTTAAAGAAGTAATGAAGGGAAGAACGACCTTCATCATCGCACACCGCATCTCCTCCCTGAAGCATGCGGACGAAATTATTGTCCTGGACAAGGGACATGTTGTGCAAAGAGGCACTCACGATGAACTCATCCGGCAGGAAGGTCCTTATCTGGACACGTACCGGATTCAATATGCGGATCATCCGGATGTTGCTGAGTCTTCAAGTTCACAGGAAAGAAGGGCAGTCCAATGAACCAGAGCGAGCGGGAACAGAGGACGGGTACGCAGGGGAACGGGAAGCAGGCGGATGCGCAGCCACGGTTTGTCTACCAGGACGACGAGATGCTGGAGAAATCGTTCGACTGGGGACAATTCAAGCGCCTTGCCGTATATGTGAAGCCTTACAGCAAGCAGTTTATTCCGGTTGTCGTCGTGATGATGATTGTAGGGGCGATTACCAAACTTACGATTCCGTTAATTATCAGTACGACCATTGACGAGGCACTCGTTATCGGCGGGGACGCGCAGTTTCTTTTTACCATGGTCGCTATTATGCTGGGCGTATATATGATTCAGTGGCTGGCGAATAAACACCGGATCCGGTATACGAGCATGATCGGACAGCGTGTTATCTTCGACCTGCGTCACGATTTGTTCCGTCATATCCAGCGGTTGTCGTTTGAATTTTTTGATAAAAGGCCGGCCGGTTCCGTACTGGTGCGTGTCACCAACTATGTGAATTCTCTGCAAGATTTGTTTACAAACGGTGTCGTTAATATGATGATCGACTGCGTGCAGCTGATAGGAATTATCATCATCTTACTGACGATTAACTTCAAGCTGGGCACAGCTATTATTATTACCGTGCCGCTCATGTTCGTTGTGTCGTCCCAGCTGCGTAAAAGAGTCCGCCGTTCCTGGCAGACGGTGAACATTAAGCAGTCCCGCCTGAATGCCCATCTGAATGAATGTATTCAGGGCATCCGGGTCACACAAGCGTACACGCAGGAGAAGGAGAATATCGAGTTCTTCGAGCAGATGAACGGGGACAACAAGCAGGCTTGGAACCGGGCTTCCAGGCTGAACCAGAGCTTTGGTCCGATCATTGAGATTACGGGCGCGATCGGCTATTTCATCTTGTTCTGGTATGGGGCTTCGCTCTTTCAAAGCGGTGAAATTACGATCGGATTACTGTTCGCTTTTGCCAGTTACATCGGCAACTTCTGGGAACCGATCAACCGGCTCGTGCAAATGTATTCGCAGCTGCTCGTTGCGATGGCATCTGCCGAACGGATTTTTGAATTCATGGATGAGCAGCCTACAGTCCGGGAGAAAGAAGATGCGGCAGATATGCCCCCGATTAAGGGCGAAGTGCACTTTGAGGATATCATCTTCGAATATGAGCCTGGCCGCAGGGCGCTTCACCGGATTAATCTGGATGCAGGGCCCGGTCAGAGCATAGCGCTCGTAGGGCATACGGGCTCCGGCAAGAGTACGATTATTAATTTGCTGTGCCGTTTTTATGATCCGACAGAAGGACGAGTGCGGATTGACGGTATAGACATCCGGGATGTAAAGCTGCACAGCTTGCGCTCGCAAATCGGTATTGTTATGCAGGATACTTTTATTTTCTCGGGAACCATCCGCGATAATATCCGGTTCGGTAAACTGGAGGCGACAGACGAGGAAGTGGAGCAGGCCGCAAAAGCCGTACATGCCCATGATTTCATTATAAATCTGCCTTTCGGGTACGACACGGAAGTTCAGGAACGGGGCAATGCCCTGTCTATGGGGCAGCGTCAGCTCATTTCTTTCGCGCGGGCTCTGCTTGCCGATCCGAGAATTCTGATCCTGGATGAAGCTACAGCGAGTATAGACACGGAGACGGAGCTGCGTATTCAAGAAGC
Source organism: Paenibacillus lutrae (assembly GCF_009757775.1). GTDB lineage: Bacteria > Bacillota > Bacilli > Paenibacillales > NBRC-103111 > Paenibacillus_F > Paenibacillus_F lutrae. Next base: position 30,240 of record NZ_RHLK01000021.1, on the reverse strand, counting down.
GCTTAAGACACTTCTGAAGGGCAGAACTTCGTTCATGGTCGCCCACCGTTTATCGACAATTCGCGGAGCGGATAAAATTATCGTTCTCGATCACGGGCGTATTATGGAGTCTGGAGATCATGACGATCTGATGCGCCAGCAGGGGATCTATTACGGGCTTATTCAGGCCCAGTATAAGTTTTTGCAAGATGTCGGCTAGCTGCTGAACCTTGAGTGAATGGGAACTCCTGCGGGAGTTCCTTTTTGCTGCGTGCTCACAGGCTGGGAAATGATGAAAAAAATGGCGAAATCCACTCTGGACAGACAGGTTCAGTCATGTTAGGGTGATTAATTGAAAGACACAGCGCGAGGAGGATTTTTTTGAAACAGCAGACACCAAAGGCTCTTGGAAGAAAAATAAAAATCAATGAGATCGATATAGTCCGCGCTGTCGCAATCATAGCCGTCGTGCTGATTCATTCAACGCCTGAAGCTGCCATGTATTCGTGGCAGGGAACGGTCGTTCCGGATGAAGGAAGCCTATCTCAAATCATCATGTTTACGCTTAACCGGTTGAGCCAATTTGCGGTTCCCATGTTTATTCTGATCAGCGGACTCGTTCTTTTCTACCGGTATTCGGGGAACTGGACTTTCAAAACAGCTGTACAATTTTACTACAAACGTTTATGGAGTGTCGTTATCCCTTATTTGATCTGGTCATTTATTTATTATATTTATAATCCTTGGCTCGCTGGTGTGCCTATGAACCTGAGCGCAGGCGATTTTCTGGAGAAGATAAAATGGGCGGACACCGGGTATCACTTGTATTTTATGATTATTATTTTCCAGTTCTACTTACTGTTCCCGCTGCTCATGACTCTTGTCCGTTACAAATGGTTCCGCGTGTCGATGCTGCCGCTGGGTCTGGTGATTCAGTTAGGGTTTTATTCCTATCACCACTGGTTCGCGGAAGTCGAGCATACGGCTTCGCTGGCACCGACTTACTTCGCGTACTTCTTGGCCGGTGGTTTTCTGGGCCTATATTACGATACTTTCCGCAGTAAAATAAAATCGTTCACAGCAGCTGCATCTGCCCTTATGCTCCTCACCGGGGGTGCTAATATAGCGATGTTCCTGCTGAACCGGTATCAAGGACAGATGTTCGAGAATACCTGGTATGTCGTAACGATGCTCGTCTATGCCATCTCAACCGCTGTAGTGCTGCTGGGCGCAGGCAACGTCCTGCTTAAGCGTCTGCCTCGTATTGCGGGCTGGCTGCTCCCTCTGGGTGCCTACTCCTTCGGGATTTACCTGGTTCATCCGGTTATCCTGTCTGCGTTTAAACACAAAATTAGCGCTCCGGGAAATATTCTGAGCTATAACATCTATGTTCTGGCCAGCTTCCTGACGGCGCTGATCGGTTCTCTGATTGCCGCCTTTATATACCGGAAAGCAGCCCAGAGCATCAAACGATCCAAGCCAAAATCTGCTGCAGGAGGCCGGGTAACAGCCGGAGGCTGAATGCAGCAAAGAAAACACGTCCCCTGAGGACGTGTTTTTTGCTTGGAAAGGCCTTGGTGCCCAGATTCGGCCCGGATTCCTAATCTATTTTGATCTTGAAGAGGATAGCGTACTCGGCTTCCGCAGCGCTTTTGGCCATATTATAAGAATCTTCTATTTGCTCCTTGGTTGTGGCCTGGAATCCCCAGACCGCTTCAGGAGTTTCTTTTGTAATCAGGATAGGCTCGGTGAGATGGAGCGGAGAAGTTAAATTAAACATTGTGCCGGCGGGTATCCATACTGTATTAGACGATTGGGAGCTTCCGCTCAACAGGCTTGTTGTGATTTCAAACTGCAAGGAGTCATTTTCACGGATTTCTTTCACGGAGGCGGTGAAATCACATTGAAATAATCCTTCATTGTCCGGATTTGTATTCAGCATGACTCCAAAACTGGCATTCTTGACTTCGGCCGGTTTACCGTTCTCCCAACTTTCAGCCACTATTGTTATCGTGGATATTTTCCCTTTATAGGCCAGCGAGACACCTCCGGCAGTAGAACCGAGAAAAGGCCTGAATTTCTGGCCGGGCCCTTGAAAAATATCAATAGGAGTTGCTGTCAGCCCTCCGGATTTAAGGACGGCCGGCTGTCCGCTTGCGGAAGAGGGGGAAGGAACACTTGACGGAGAAGGAGAAGTAGAAGGAGAAGAAGAGGTGCAGGAAGAAATGAATAGAGGAGCAAGACAGGTAATAACGAGAAGGATGGAGGTACTTGTTCTGTGTTTCATCAAAACCCTCATTTCTAAGTAGTTGATTAGATGTATTTAAACTACCATATATCGGAAATTCCATCTACATAAGCAGCGTATTAACACGTTACGGTTAAAAAACTTTTATTAAACGAACGTTTGTTCTATAATGAATGTAATCCTTTCCTGCCGATTTGCAAAACGCTTTGTGAAAAGATACTCTTGAAAGTAAGTAAATCCAGTGTAAACAAGGGGGCCGCTCAGCGGATGAAATCGCGAACGATATGGTGGACAGTCGGTACGACCGGTCTGATCTCGACCCTGGTCTTTGCCGGCGGTTTCGGATATGCAGTCAAAGATGTGCTGTTTCCTTCAGCCGTTCAGAATCCGATCGTCACAGCTCCGCAGGAAACTGCTGCACCAAGCGGGAGTATCGAGACGAAGGAGAAAGTACAGCTGGTAACGCTTGGGGACTCGCTTACGGCGGGAACCGGCGACGGTACCGGCAAAGGCTACGTGGGACGATTCCGCGAGAAGCTACAGACGCAGCTCAATAAACCCGTATATGTGCTGAACAATCTGGCCATCCCCGGTGCGACGACGACGGCTTTGCTCAAGGAGTGGGATCAGAAGAAGACGACGGATGCGCTGAAAGAGGCGGATCTTATTTTGCTGACCATCGGGGGCAACGATATTTTTCAAGGCGGAACGGGAATCTTTGACAACGCTACCCAGGAGTTTAACCCGGATGCCGCGGCCGAGCGTGTGGAACCAGCTCTCGCGAATCTCAAAAAGATTCTTGCCGATATTCACCAGGCTAACCCGGACGCTACGGTGATGTACATAGGTCTTTATCATCCTTTTCTTGATCTTGACGAGAAAAAAGCAGGTTCGCTCATCGTGCAGAAATATAACGACGCGGCCTTCGCGCTTACGAACCAATATCCGAACATGATTTTTGTCCCGACCTATGATTTGTTCGAGCGGAACCTGAACAAGTATCTGTTCACCGACCATTTCCACCCCAATCAGGACGGGTATGAGCGGATTGCGGAGCGGATGGCGCAAATTTTAAAATAACGGGAGGGATTGGATTTGGGGACCGGGCGTGAGACGATTTTATCTGTCAAGAATGTGAAGAAAAATATCCGTGGCAAAGAAATTATCAAGGGCATCTCTTTTGACGTATACAGCGGTGAAATTTTCGGATTCCTCGGACCTAACGGCTCCGGCAAAACCACCACGATCCGGATGCTCGTGGATCTCATCAAGCCGACAGCGGGTGAGATTACCATCTGCGGGTATGATGTGCAGCGGGATCATGACGAGGCCATGCGTTATGTGGGATGTATTGTTGAGAATCCCGAATTGTACGGGTATTTGACGGGCTGGGAGAACCTGGAGCACTTTGCGAGAATGCTCCCGGATGCAGGGGAAGACCGCATTCGTGAGGTGGTGGAGCTGGTCGGGATGGATGCGCGCATCCATGACAAGGTCAAGACCTACTCGCTCGGGATGAGGCAGCGTCTGGGCATCGCTCAAGCGCTGCTGGCCAGACCTAAGCTGCTTATTCTCGACGAGCCGACGAACGGGCTTGATCCCCAGGGGATCAAGGAAATGCGCGCGTTTATCCGCAAGCTGGCTAAAGGCGGGCTCAGCCTCTTCGTGTCGAGCCATCTGCTGAGCGAGATTCAGCAGCTCTGTGATCGTGTCGCGATTATCAGCAAGGGGCAGGTTATCTCGGTCGGTGAAGTGAACGAGCTGCTTGTCCAGTCCGGCAGTAAAGTGCTTTGGACGGTAGAGCCGGCCGAGCAGGCGGAGGCATGGATGCGGGCCCGGCAGGACATAACGGTGCTCGGGCACAAAGAAACGCTCACACTGGAAGAGGACGAACCTGAGCGGATGAGCCAAAGCGGGGCAGCCGGCCGGGCCGGCACGATTGTTACGCAGCTAAGCGATGAAGCGATCCCCGGAATCAATCGGGATTTGGTCGATGCAGGAATGCGTGTCTACGCTATCGAAATGAAACATCCGACCTTGGAAGATCTGTTCCTGAGTCTGACGGAGGGTGAGAAAATTGGGTAATATGACGGCGCTCGTCCAAAACGAAAGCATCAAAATGATCAAAAAAAGGCGGTTTATGGTCGTCATCCTTATTCTTGTCGCACTTATTCCGATGTTTACATATGCACAAATGCGTGTTTCGCAGAATACGCTTAAGCAGTTTGGAACGACGGACTGGAAAGCGCAGGAGAGGCAGAAGATCGTAGATTACCAGCGGAGTCTGGGGTCTGCACGCGTACCGGAGGAATGGAAAGAGTTCAGGCGGGCACAAATAAAAATATCCCAATATTATCTCGATCATAATATAAATCCGGTGTCTCCGAGCGGGGTGACATTCACGCGCGAGTTCCTGAATAACTCGATTTCTCTGTTCATTCCGTTAATCATTATGGTGGTTGCTGCCGACATCATGTCTTCGGAACATTCGACCGGGACGATTAAATTGTTGTTGACAAGACCGGTAAAGCGATGGAAAATCCTAATGAGCAAGTTGATCACGCTTATCCTTTTTGTTTCCTTGATTGTTTTGTCCACCGCAGCGCTCTGTTATCTCATATCCGGCCTTATTTTCGGGTATGGGGGATGGAATATGCCGGTCTTTACCGGCTTTAAAGCGAGCGGTGGAGAAGTTGATCTGAGCGGCGTTCATGCAATCAGCCAGTGGAAATATTTGTTGATGCAAACCGGCCTTGTCTGGTTTGTAGGGATCGTGGTTGCGATGCTTTCCTTGATGTTTTCTGTACTTGTCCGTTCAACGGCAGCAGGTATGGGCATCATGCTGGCGGTTTTAATTTCGGGCAATATTCTGACGAATATGGTATCATCCTGGGAAACTGCCAAATACTTGTTTATGGTGAATCTGAAGCTGACGGATTACATGACGGGGGCTCTGCCGCCGATCAAAGGAATGAGCCTTGGCTTCTCGCTGACGGTTCTATCCGTATGGACTTTGGCATCGCTTATTATTTCGTTCGGGGTATTCACCCGTAAAGATATTTTAAATTAACAGGATACGTATGGACCCAACCGGGAATGGAAAAGGAAAGAAGGAGGCTCTTCGATGACCGAGCAGCTAGAGATCATGACGAATCAATCCAACCAGACGTCGGATTACGATGCGGACGCGATTCAGGTACTGGAGGGGCTGACTGCCGTCAGGAAAAGACCTGGCATGTATATCGGCAGTACCAGCTCTTCAGGACTGCATCATCTGGTTTGGGAAATCGTCGATAATGCGGTCGATGAACACCTCGCGAAACATGGTTCCAAAATTGAAGTGATTCTCCATAAAGACGGAGCAGTCACGGTTCAGGACAATGGACGCGGTATTCCAACCGGCATGCACAAAATGGGCATTCCGACACCGCAGGTTGTATTTACGATTTTGCACGCCGGCGGCAAGTTCGGCGGCGGAGGCTACAAGAAATCGGGGGGACTTCACGGAGTAGGAGCATCGGTAACGAATGCTCTGTCGGAATGGCTGGAAGTGACGATTTTCCGCGACGGCAAAATACATAAACAGCGCTTCGAGTACTGGATTGACGAGAAGGGCATCGAACATGTAGGCGAGCCGTCCACAGGTCTTGAAGTGACGGGTACAACGAACAAAACGGGTACCCGGGTTACGTTCAAGCCTGACCGGAGAGTCTTCCAGAATGGAATATCTATCAGTTACGATACGCTTTCGGAGCGTCTGCAGGAAATTGCTTTCCTGAATTCAGGACTGGAAGTGCTTGTGAAGGACGAAAGAACCGATGCATCCCAGACGTTCAAATACGACGGCGGCGCGAGTGAGTTTGTGAAGTTTCTCAATGAGAACAAGACCGTACTTCACGATGTTGTTCATTTTGCGGCGGAAAGAGACGATATTGAAGTCGAGGTGGCTTTGCAGTACAACGATGGCTATACGGAGACGCTGGCATCGTTCGTCAACTCGATTCCGACACGCGGCGGCGGTACCCATGAGACCGGGTTTAAGACTGCTTACACGCGCGCAATGAACGAGTATGCCCGTAAAACGGCAATTTTGAAGGAAAAAGACAAGAATCTCGACGGTACGGACCTTCGTGAAGGCATGATGGCGGTCATTAACATCAAGATGAGCGAAGTGGAGTTCGTCGGGCAGACCAAGGACCAGCTCGGCAGTGCTTCAGCAAGAAGCGCGGTGGACGCCATCGTGACCGAGAAAATGGCTGTCTTCCTGGAGGAGAACCCCCAGATCGCACAGATGATGCTGAAGAAAGCCGTCCAGTCGGCCAGAGCCCGCGAAGCCGCGCGCAAAGCCCGCGAGGAAGTGCGCAGCGGCAAGAAAGGCCGCAGTGAAAGCTCCAATCTTGGCGGGAAGCTGACACCGGCACAGTCCAAAGATTATGCGCGCAATGAGCTTTTCATCGTGGAGGGAGATTCCGCAGGCGGCTCGGCTAAGCAGGGAAGGGATTCGAAACACCAGGCGATTTTGCCGCTCAAAGGCAAGCCGATGAATCCGGAGAAGGCCAAGCTGGCGGATATTTTGAAGAACGACGAATACAAGGCGATCATCGCGACGATCGGGGCGGGTGTAGGCTCGGAATTTGCCGTGGATGAGAGCAATTACGGCAAGATTATCATTATGACGGATGCGGATACGGACGGGGCGCACATTCAAGTGCTGCTGCTGACGTTTTTCTACCGCTACATGAAGCCTTTGATCGACAACGGGAAAATCTATATTGCACAGCCGCCGCTTTTTAAAGTGACCAAAAAATCCAATAAGAAGAACACGGTGCACTATGCGTGGACAGAAGATCAGCTTCAGGCACTGAATAAAGAATTGGGTAAAGGACTGGAACTTCAGCGCTACAAAGGTCTAGGCGAGATGAATCCGGATCAGCTATGGGAAACGACGATGGACCCGGAGACACGTACGCTGCTTAAGGTGCAGATCGAAGATGCGGCCAAAGCGGAGCGCAGGGTATCGACGCTGATGGGTGACAAGGTGGATCCGCGGAAGCGCTGGATTATCGAGAATGTGGACTTTACCGAATATGAAGAGTGACCTGAACGGTTAGAGGTGAACCAAGTTGAGCAGTTTGGAACAGTTTTTACCAGCATTTCTCGAAGAGGTGGTCGGGGACAGATTCGGCCGCTATTCCAAGTATATTATTCAAGACCGGGCGATTCCCGACGTTCGGGACGGCCTGAAACCTGTACAGCGCCGGATTCTGTACGCGATGTACGATGCAGGGAATACGCCGGACAAGACGTACCGCAAGTCAGCCAAAACCGTCGGTGACGTTATGGGTAATTACCATCCTCACGGGGATTCCTCGATTTACGAGGGAATGGTCCGGATGACCCAGCCGTGGAAGATGGGCCATATGCTCGTTGACGGTCACGGCAACTGGGGTTCGATTGATGATGACCCTGCCGCAGCTATGCGTTATACGGAAGCCAGGCTGTCGCAGATTGCGATGGAGCTGCTGCGCGATATTGAGAAGCGTACGGTGGCTTTCAAGGATAACTTCGACAATACGACCAAAGAACCGGTTGTATTGCCGGCCCGTTATCCTAACTTGCTCGTCAACGGAGTCAGCGGAATATCATCGGGCTTTGCCACTGAGATACCACCGCATAACCTCCGCGAGGTTATTGATGCTTGTGTGGCGCTGATGGATTCTCCGGATCTGGACGTTGAGGATCTGATGAAGTACATGAAAGGGCCGGATTTCCCGACCGGTGGCATCATCATGGGCGAAGAAGGAATACGCGATGCTTACCGCACCGGTAAAGGCCGTATTTATCTCCGCTCCAAGACCGCCATTGAGGATCTTAAAGCCGGCCGCCAGCAAATCGTGGTGACGGAGATTCCTTATCAGGTCGTCAAATCCCGCCTTGTTACGGCCATTGAGAATATCCGGCTGGAGAAGAAGGTCGAAGGAATCGCGGAAGTTCGGGACGAAAGCGGCCGTCTTGGCCTCAGAATCGTCGTCGAACTCAAAAAAGAAGCAGATGCCCAGGGGATTCTCGCTTATTTATTGAAAAAAACTGATTTGCAGGTGACATATAACTTCAACATGGTCGCCATTGTAAACAAGACCCCGAAACAATTGGGCGTCAAAGACATGCTGTCCGCTTACATTGAGCACCAGAAAGAAGTCGTCACCTTCCGTTCCCAGTATGATCTGGAGAGAGCGGAAGACCGCGCGCATGTTCTGGAAGGGCTTGTTAAAGCTCTCAACATTCTGGATGAAGTGATTGCGACGATCAAGGCTTCCAAGAACCGTCTGGATGCCCAGAAAAATCTCGTGACGAGTTTCGGTTTTACAGAGCGTCAGGCAGATGCCATTCTAGTCTTGCAATTGTACCGTCTGACGAACCTGGAAATAACGACGCTGGATAAAGAACTCAAAGACGTGATGAAAACCGTAGCGTATTTAAGAGGCATTCTGGGCAGCGCCAAGAAGCTCATGGGTGTCATTAAAGAAGAGATGAACGAAATCCGCAGCAAGTTCGGAATCGACCGCCGTTGTGAGATCCAGAACGAAGTGGAAGAAATTAAAGTCAATCTCGAAGTTATGGTGACACCCGAAGATGTGCTGGTGACGTTGTCCAATGACGGTTATATTAAGCGCACAAGCATGCTTTCCTTTACTCGTTCGGGCGGGGATATTAACACTACCGGCCTGAAGGAAGGCGACTATTTACGCCATGTTAAGGAAATTAACACCATTGAAAGCATGCTTATTTTTACAAATAAAGGCCAGTATTTCCTGCTTCCGGTTCATCAAATTCCGGAATACAAGTGGAAAGAAAACGGAACCGCTATCGTGAATGTGATTCCGATCGCCAAAGAAGACCGGATTGTAAATGTAATTCCGGTTAAGCATTTTGATGAGCCAGGCAAATCATTAGTCTTTGTCACCCGCAAGGGCCAGATTAAAAGAACGGACTTGAAGGAGTACAGCACGAACCGGTCCGGCGGACTCGTAGCGGCTAAAGTCGGGGCTGGGGACGAAATCCTGCATGTCCAGCTGAGTGACGGCACGAAAGATATTCTGCTGGTAACCAAGCAGGGAATGAGCATCCGTTTCCGCGAAGAAGAAATTAATTCAATGGGACGTGCAGCTGCCGGAGTGAGAGGGCTGCAACTGCGTGACGGTGATGAAGTCATCGGTGCGGACTGGGTGTATGGTGACGAGGGAGAAGTGCTTGTAATCTCGGATCTGGGCTATGCCAAACGTACCCTGCTCGTCGATTATCCGCAGCAAGGACGCGGGGGAAAAGGAATTGTGACGTTTGAATTTAAAGAAGGCAGACGGGTAAGATCCAACGGAAGCGAGCTTGTCGGAATGTTCTTCGTGAAGCAGGATTACGAAATCATTGCTTATGACAGCCGCGGGGAGAAAACCGTATTCATGACTAATCAGGCACCGCTAGATGACCGCAAATCGGTTGGTAAACAGCTGGTTCCGGTCTCCAAAGGCGACACGATTCCCGTGATTCTCCGCAGTCCCCAGTCCTGATGTCCTGATCCTGATCGGGCCGGAGTATCCGGCAGGGGCTGAGCGCCCCTTTGTTTAACCGAGTTTAATCATAGCTGGTGGTAGGCGGATCCATGGTATCCATGAGCCGAAATGCAATTTCCAGTACGACCCACAGGGGGACCTCTTCATCGAGACGATTGAGCCACCCGGAGTCTTTCAGTAAACCAAGATCGAGAGCGCGCTGACCAAGCGCGCTTTTTTTTGCGTCCATATGGCAAACCCCCTTAACGGATCAGGATTAAACAACATTTGTTTCGTTTTATTGTATGTCAGGGAGCCCAGAAAAGTGCCGGAGCCGCCCTGCGGGGAAGTGAGTGTATTCCGAAGGGATATGAAATAAGGGTTTCATACGAGTAGAGGAGCGACTGGATTTTCCTCCGGACTTAAGTTCTGCATCCGGGACTCTTTCTTATCCGAAATTCGGACAACTTTTCTTTTTGCGGCTGCGGTAACTTAGCGAAACGGCGCGAAACGCCCCCTTTGCTGTCTTAAAGTATTAACGTCATTAACCTATATTTCGCCATTGCACCCATGCTATACTTGAAAAGGAAGATATGGATGAGCCTTGAAATCGGAGGAGTGATTGCATTGTATTCAGTCGAATTTGCGAAACTATGGACGAAACTTTCCAAGGAGCTCAAATCCAATATGGATGACCAATTGGCACCAACGATTACAGAAGGACAGCTGCATGTGCTGGAGGTATTGGAAGCCCATGGAACCATGAAACCTTCTGACTTTATTGAATATTTGACTACAACGCCAGCAGCGGTTACGACTTTGCTGGACCGGATGGAACGAGCGGGGCTGATTACCCGGAGCCGGGATGAGAAGGACCGCAGAGTGGTCTGGGTAGTGTCTACAGATAAAGGAAAAGCGGAAAGAGACCGCGGATTACAAATTCGCCAGGAAGTGCTCGAATCGTATCTGGGCCGCATTTCCGCTCATAATCAGCAGTTACTCGTGTATCTGCTGGGGAAGGTTGCGAATTAGTTCCTGCCAGAGGAACCAGGGATGCCGCTCCGGGGGAGCGGACATGAAGGTCAGCGTCTCTGGCAGTGTGGGGTGCGGGAATGACAAGCGGGCCGACCACAGCGCAAGCTGCTGGCCCGGCTCGTTGATCCCCGCACCGTAGCGCTGGTCCCCGTACAGCGGGCAGCCGATGGCCGCGAGCTGTACGCGGATCTGATGGGGCCGGCCTGTATGCAGCTTGACCAGGATGAGGCTCAGCCCTTCGGCGCTGCCCAGCACCCGGTAGTCAAGCAGCGCTTCTTTGGCCCCATCGAGGCCGGGCTTGACTACGCTGACGGTATTCGTCCGCGTATCTTTCAGCAGCCAGTGCCGGAGGGAGCCCTGCGGCTCCTTCGGCTTGCCGCGCACCACCGCGACGTACGTCTTGTCGAACGTCCGGGTGCGTACGCTGTCCGACAGCCGCGAAGCGGCTTTGGATGTCTTGGCGAACACCATCACGCCGCCTACAGGGCGGTCGAGCCGGTGAACCAGACCGAGGAAGACGTTGCCGGGCTTCCGGTGGCGGCGCTTCAAGTCTTCCTTGAGCACACTCAAAAGGTCCGGATCACGTGAACTGTCCTCCTGCGTGGGCATGTTGACGGGTTTCTCCACGACCAGCACATGGTTGTCCTCATACAAGACGGGAATTGCCGCCCCGTCTTCGGCATGTTGGGGTCCTGCCATCTTCTAGGCCTCCCAGCGTCCGAGAATACCGCACGGCAGCGTAAGCCCGCTGGCGGTAATCGGCAGGCCGATTTCGCCGGAGGAGATGCTGCCGCCGTATCTATGATGCATCGCCATTGTCAGGATATTCTTAAGCACGGTGGAAGAGATCCCGGTTGTATAAGAATTGACGAGCAGGAACAGAGGATTGTCCGACAGGATAGAAGTACATGTCTCCACAAAAGGATACAGGTCGTCTTCCAGTTTCCATGTTTCACCGCTCGGTCCGCGTCCGTAAGACGGGGGGTCCATAATTATCGCGTCATATTTATTGCCGCGGCGCTGCTCACGCTGGACGAACTTAAAGACATCGTCGGTAATAAAACGTACATGCCGGTCCGCGAGTCCGGAAAGCTCCACGTTTTCTTTGGCCCACTGCACGACGCCTTTGGAAGCATCCACATGTACGACGGAAGCTCCGGCGTAGGCGCAGGCTACAGTTGCCCCGCCTGTATAGGCAAACAAATTAAGTACCTTGATCGGTCTGCCCGCATTCTGGATTTTCTCGATCATCCAGTCCCAATTCGCCGCTTGCTCAGGGAAAAGGCCGGTATGCTTAAAGCCGGTCGGCTTAATGTGAAAACGCAGCTTGTTATCATAGGCTATGGTCCAGCGCTCGGGGAGTGTCTGGCGGAAATCCCAGCTGCCTCCGCCTGAAGAGCTGCGCTGATAACGCCCGGCAGCCTGTTTCCACTGCGCCGTCTCCATGTGGAGCGGCCAAATGATTTGCGGATCGGGACGACGCAGTACATAGGAACCCCAGCGTTCCAGTTTTTCTCCTCCCCCGGTGTCCAGCAGTTCATAATCGTTCCAACGGTTAGCTATATACATAGGTTGTTTTCCTTCTTTCTTCGCATCAAAATGTGCGTCATTACTCATGATAGGTACATCTGCTGCTAAACATCTGCCGATCTCTTCGCTTGTATTCAAAGATTCGGCACCAAATCTCTTCCCGCACAAAGTCCGAACTCCGCTTAGCGGAAGCTTACATGCAGAAGCTGCATTCTAAGCATCTATTGTACAACATAAGGGTTGTGGAATAAAGCAAATTCCCGCCTCATAAACAGGCATTTATCGTTTCACACAAGGCTTATCGGGGTACAAGAATATGAGTATAGTTAAGAAGGGGAAGGGGTAAACGCATAAATGGCAGGAAAACAGATCCCCGGCTCTGAAGACATCTATCTGTTCCATGAAGGGACACATTATTATAGCTATCGCCTATTCGGAGCACACGTGGAGAAAAAAGGAAAGTCCAAGGTTGTACGTTTTACCGTATGGGCTCCTCATGCCCGGGAAGTAAGAGTCGTAGGTGACTTTAACGAATGGAACGGCGAGGCGCACCTGATGCAGGCCGTGCCGGATTCCGGAGGCATCTGGTCTTTGGAGATACCTGACCTGGACGAGGGCATCTTGTACAAATACGAAATTCATACGGCCGACGGAAGAGTTATTCTGAAAGCAGACCCCTATGCCTTCTATTCGGAGCTAAGACCCGGAACGGCCTCACGCTTATATAATCTCGACGGCTATAAATGGAAAGACGGGAATTGGCGCCGTCAACGGGGGCGCAAACGTTCTTATGACCAGCCGATGTCGATCTATGAAGTTCATTTGGGCACGTGGAAGAAGAGAAGCCGGGAAGAGGACGAGCTGCTTACATATCGTGAGCTTGCGGATGACTTGGTGGACTATGTGGTCCAGATGGGCTATACCCACATCGAGCTGATGCCGATATCGGAGCACCCTTTTGACCGTTCATGGGGGTATCAGTCTACCGGATATTTTGCGGCTACAAGCCGTTTTGGCGAGCCCAAGGATTTCATGTATTTTGTAGACCGCTGTCATCAGCGAGGAATTGGCGTCATACTGGACTGGGTACCGGGACATTTTTGCAAGGATGCCCAGGGACTCAGACAGTTCGACGGACAGCCTTTGTATGAACCGGACGACCCGAAGCTTGCTGAGAAACCGGAGTGGGGGACACTCGCTTTCGATTTTGATAAGCCGGAGGTTCACAGCTTCCTGATTTCCAATGCTATGTTCTGGATGGAAGAGTTCCATATTGACGGAATCCGGGTAGATGCTGTAGCCAGCATGTTGTCTCTTAATTTCGGCAAACCTGAGCATCAATGGACGCGTAACGCACAGGGCGGGGAAGAGAATCTGGCTGCAATTGAATTCTTGAAGAAGCTGAACACCGCGGTATTCGGCTCCTATCCTCACGCCCTGATGATGGCTGAGGACTCCACGAATTGGCCTATGGTGACGTCCCCGGTCGATCAGGGCGGGCTTGGTTTTAATTATAAGTGGAATATGGGCTGGATGAATGACATGCTGAAATATATGAAACTAGACCCGGTTCACCGCAAGCATCACCATAACTTGATTACGTTCTCGTTTATGTACGCGTTTAATGAGAATTATGTGCTCCCTCTGTCGCACGACGAAGTGGTACACGGCAAACGCTCCATTCTTCATAAAATGCCGGGGGATTACTGGCAAAAATTCGCTAATACCCGTGTTCTTTACGGTTATATGACCGGTCACCCCGGTAAAAAACTTCTCTTCATGGGAGGAGAATTCGGCCAATTTGATGAATGGAAAGACCTGGAGGATCTGGACTGGTTCCTTCTTGATTATGAGATGCACGGCAAAATGCATACATATAATCAGGCATTGAATACCTTCTATCTGCAGGAGCCCGCGCTGTGGCAGGCGGATCATGAGATGGAAGGTTTCCAGTGGATTTCTCCCGATGACAATGAGCAAAGCGTCGTAGCCTTTATCCGGAAGGGGAAGAAGCAGAAGGACGATCTGATCGTCGTCTGCAACTTCACCCCGGTCGTTCATCCGGATTACCGTATCGGGATTCCTAAGGCGGGAGCCTATGCCGAAGTCTTCAACAGCGATGATCCCGCTTACGGAGGCTCGGGGCAAAAAAATTCCGAGCCCCTGATCAGCGAGGAAATCCCGATGCACGGTTTCGAGAACAGCTTGTCGCTTCGCGTACCGCCGCTTGCAGCCGTTTATCTCAAACGGACTAAGCTTCAACCAGCTTCGCCAGTAAAATCGGGCCGAAAGGGGAAGTCGAAGAATGCGTAGTAAATCTTGTGTAGCCATGCTGCTAGCCGGGGGAGAAGGCAAAAGATTAGGTCTCTTAACCCGGCAGTTAGCCAAACCAGCCGTTCATTTCGGCGGCAAATACCGCATTATCGATTTCACTTTGAGCAACTGCACGAATTCAGGTATTAATACAGTCGGGGTTCTGACCCAATACCAGCCGCTGGTACTGAATTCATATATCGGGATTGGCAGCGCCTGGGATCTGGACCGCAAGAACGGCGGAGTTACCGTCCTTCCTCCTTTTATCGAGCAGGGCGGCGGAGAATGGTATAAAGGAACGGCTAACGCCATCTACCGCAATATCGGCTTTATTGAACGGTATGACCCTGAGTACGTGCTTATTATTTCGGGGGATCATATTTATAAAATGGATTATGACCGGATGCTTACGTACCATAAAGCCAGAGGAGCCGACGCAACCATAGCCGTCATTGAGGTAAAGTGGGAAGAGGCGTCACGCTTCGGGCTTCTGAGCGTCAATGAAGACAATGAGATCACGGAATTTGCCGAGAAGCCGAAGGAACCTAAGAGCAACCTGGCTTCCATGGGTGTCTATATGTTTAACTGGAAAGCTCTGAAAAGATATTTGGAACTGGATGAAGCGGATAAGGAATCGAGCAATGATTTCGGTAAAAATATTATTCCATCCATGCTCAGAGACGGCGCCAATCTGGTGGCGTACCCTTTCCAGAGCTACTGGAAGGATGTCGGTACAATTGAGAGCCTGTGGGAAGCGAACATGGATCTGCTTGACGATCCGACGCAGCTTAATCTCAATGACAAGTCGTGGCGTATTTATTCGGTCACGCCTTATCAGCCTGCGCAGTTTATTTCATCCGGGGCCAAAGTCATACGCTCTCTCGTCAACGAGGGCTGCTCGGTGTTCGGGGATGTGGATCACTCCGTTCTCTTCTACGGCGTTCATATCGGCGAGGGCAGTGTTATTCGTGACTCGGTTCTGATGCCGGGAGCGCGAATCGGCAATAATGTGACCATCCGTAAGGCGATAATCGGTGAGAACACCGTCGTTGAGGACGGCGCAGTGGTCGGCAATGGGGAAGAAATCGTGCTGATCGGATCAGGGGAACACATTCGGGCCACTTCGGAGTTGAAAGGATGAGAACGTATGAAGCATGTAATGGGTGTTATCAATCTGGTCAATGAGCCTGATGATTTAGAGGAACTTACCTTACACCGCTGTGCCGGGTCCGTTCCGTTCGGCGGACGGTACAGATTGATTGATTTTATATTATCGAGCATGGTGAATTCCTCGATCGATAACGTGGCTGTTTTTACCCAGCACAAATACCGCTCTCTGATGGATCACCTCGGCTCCGGGAAAGAGTGGGATCTGGACCGTAAACGCGGCGGGCTGTTCGTCCTCCCTTCCGTTCAGGATGATCCGAACGGAATGTCGCGGGGGGATTTGTTCCAATTCTATTCCCACCGGGATTATTTCTACCGCGGGCGGGAAGAACTGGTTATTATCGCGCGCAGCCATATGGTGTGCAACATTAATTTTGAAGATGCGGTACGGTATCATGAAGAAACCAAGGCGGATATAACCGTCATGTATAAAGAAGCGGAGGAAGAATACTCCGGCAGTTTCCGCAGGCTGGCAATCCGTCCGGATGGCCGCGTTACCGTGATAGAAGATCAATCCGGCCGCCTGAGAACCAATAACGTTTCCATGGAAATGTACATCATGAGTAAGGCACTGCTGCTTGATATGGTTGAGACTTGTCTGGCACAGGGTTATGACCATCTCGTACGCGACGGGATCATGAAGAACGTTGACAAGCTCAATGTATACGGATACAAGCATGAGGGCTATCTGGGTATCGTCAACTCCATTGCGGGCTATTACCATCACAGCAGGGAACTCCTGGATCCTGAGATTCTGCGTGATTTGTTTTTCCGCAAGGATCGGATCTATACGAAAGTCAAGGATGAGCCGCCGGCGAGATATGAGGCGAGTGCGAACGTACGCAACTCGTTGGTCGCGAACGGCTGTGTGATCGAGGGAAAAGTGGAGAACAGTATTTTGTCCCGCGGGGTCAAAATCAGCAAAGGCGCCACCGTCAAGAACAGTATTATTCTCCAGAACTGTGACATTGAAGAGAATGTCGTGATTGAGAATGCTATTCTGGACAAAGACGTATTTATAAGCCGCGGGCGGGTATTGACCGGAGATGTGAGAGCACCGTTTATTGCGGCCAAAATGAAAGTTATTTAATGAACGTACATCAGGCCGGGCGCTTATGCGTTCGGTCCCGATTTTTGATAGAGGTAAACTTAAAGAGACGGGAGTGGAGAATGGAATGAACATTCTTTTTGCGGCTTCGGAAGCGGCACCGTTTGCCAAAACGGGCGGATTGGGAGATGTAATCGGCTCCCTACCGCAAGAACTGCGGCGCAGCGGGGCTGACGTCCGGGTAATCATGCCGAAGTATGATGAGATACCCGGCCTATTTAAGGAACAAATGCAAACCTTAATCACTTTCGGTGTAAACCTGGGCTGGCGTACACAGTATTGCGGTATTCAGACTTTGGAATATGAGGGTGTGACCTTCTATTTCGTAGATAATGAATTTTATTTCCGCCGCCCGGGCCATTACGGCTATGGAGACGATGCGGAACGGTTTGCTTTTTACTGCCGTGCGGTAATTGATGCGCTTCCTCATATCGGCTTCCGGCCTGATGTCATACACTGTCACGATTGGCAGGCAGGTATGATACCGGTTCTTCTCCGTGCCCAGTACAGCCCGTATTATCCGTTCTATGAGAACATCAAGACGGTTCTGACGATCCATAACTTAAGATATCAGGGCATATTCTCCAAAGATTCAATGATGGACTTTTTCGGACTCGATCCCGGTTATTTCTCGGGCGAGCAGCTTGAAATGTACGATGGAGGCAGCTTCCTCAAGGGTGGGCTGCTTTATACGGACCGCATTACGGCAGTAAGCCCTACCTATGCGGAAGAAATCCGGACCCCGTTCTTCGGAGAGAACATGGACAGTCTCCTCCGCTACCGGAGCCAATCGACCGTGGGTATCGTCAATGGAATTGACTACGACCAGTTTAATCCGATGACGGATTCACATCTCGCTGTCCAATACCGGGATTCGTTGCCCAAAAAGAGGCTGAACAAGACGCACCTTCAGCAGAAGCTGGGTTTGCCGGTTCGTGACGATGTACCGGTTATTTCTCTGGTGACGAGACTGGTCGAACAGAAAGGGATCGATCTTATCCGGCATGTGCTGCCAGAGCTCTTGTCGCTTGAAGCGCAGTGGGTTATCGTCGGAACCGGCGATTCCGAATATGAGCAGCTGTTCAGAGACGCGGCAGCCCGCTATCCGGACAAACTGGCGGCTTACATCGCTTTTGACGACGGGTTGGCAAGGCAGGTGTACGCGGGTTCAGATTTGTTCCTGATGCCTTCGCTGTTTGAGCCTTGCGGGATTGGCCAGCTGATTGCGATGAGGTACCGTACGGTGCCGATCGTGCGGGAGACCGGCGGCCTCAAAGATACGGTGCAGCCGTATAATGAATTCACGGGCGAGGGTACCGGCTTCAGCTTCTCGGCTTATAACGCCCACGATATGCTGCACACGGTAAGACGCGCGGTGGATTTCTTCCTGCATGACCAGCAGGCCTGGAAGAAGCTGCTCGCGAATATGAGAAAGAACGATTACAGCTGGAAAAGATCGGCCCAGCAGTATAAGTCCCTGTATCAGGAGCTGATCGACGAATCGGTCCATGCGGCTAACCAGCGGCAGTCAGCCAGTGAGGAAGCCGAGCGGCAGCGGCAGGCAGATTCTCAGCAGGCCAGTCAAGACCTGTATGAAGCGCAGCAGCCCGAGAAGGCTCATGTTCTTGCGAACAGCCTTACAGAGATCCCGGCTGAGCAGGAATACCGGGATTCAAGCTCAGCCGCTGGTAAACCGACAGCCCGTAGCTGGTGGAAAGAAAGTGTCGTTTATCAGATTTATCCGCGGAGCTTTATGGATAGTAACGGAGATGGAATCGGCGATCTGCAAGGTATTATTTCCAAGCTCGATTATTTGAAGGAGCTGGGTGTAGACGTCATCTGGCTTTCTCCGGTGTATAAATCGCCGAACGACGATAACGGCTACGATATCAGCGATTACCGGGATATTATGGATGATTTCGGCACGATGTCCGACTGGGATCAGCTGCTTGGCGAAGTACACCAGCGGGGGATGAAGCTGATCATGGATCTGGTCGTGAATCATTCTTCGGACGAGCATCCGTGGTTCCTGGAGTCCCGCTCCTCCAAGGATAGCGAATACCGCGACTATTACATTTGGCGCCCCGGCCAAGAGGGCAGGGAGCCGAATAACTGGACGAGCTTCTTCAGGGGGCCGGCCTGGGAGTATGACGAAGCGACAGACGAGTATTACTTGCATCTGTTCACCCGCAAGCAGCCGGACCTGAACTGGGAGAATCCCAAGGTGCGCGAAGAAGTGTATGAGATGATGACCTGGTGGCTGGACAAAGGAATCGACGGTTTCCGTATGGACGTGATCAACCTGATCTCCAAAGTCGACGGGCTTCCCAGTGCGGGCGGAGAGCGTTACGCATGGGGAGGAGAATATTTCATGAACGGACCCAGAATTCATGAGTATTTGCGTGAAATGAATGAACAAGTCTTATCCCGCTACGACATTATGACGGTAGGTGAAATGCCGGGCGTTTCTCCTGAAGAAGCCGTGCAGTATGCGAATGCGGAAGGAACCGAGCTGAACATGGTTTTCCAGTTTGAGCATATGGAACTGGATAACGGCCGCGGCGGCAAATGGGACCCTGGTCAAGTAAACTTGCGCGAATTGAAACGGTCTATTTCCAACTGGCAGACCGGGCTGGAAGGCAAGGCATGGAACAGCCTTTACCTGAATAACCATGACCAGCCTCGGATGGTATCCCGTTTCGGCGATGACCGGAAGTACCGCGTAGAATCCGCTAAAATGCTGGCGACTTTCCTTCATACCCTGCAGGGTACGCCTTATATTTATCAAGGCGAAGAAATCGGGATGACGAACATGCCGTTCGCCACAATCGAGGACTGCCGGGATATCGAATCGCATAATGTGTACCGCGAGCATGTGGAAGGCGGGGGCAGCGCGGATGAAATCATGAACGCTATCCGCGCCAAAGGAAGGGATAATGCCCGTACCCCGATGCAGTGGAATGCGGATGAGAACGCAGGCTTCACGACCGGAGAACCGTGGCTGCTTGTGAATCCGAATTACAAGGAGATTAACGCTGAAGCGGCCGTATCGGATCCGAACTCGGTCTATCACTACTACCGGAAGCTGATTGCGCTGCGTAAAGCCCATCCGGTCATCGTGTACGGGTCCTACGAGCTGCTGGCAGAAGAAGACGAGAACGTATTTGCCTATGTGCGCACGCTCGGAGAGGACAAGCTGCTGGTGATGCTGAACTTCTCGAATGACACCCAATCTTTCGCTAGTCCCTATCCGCTGCTGGCGTCCGGTCATGGGGATTTGCTTATAGCGAATTATGCAGTCGGAGAGGGCGGAGCAACGAGCGGACTCGAAGCGGATATCCAGCTCCGTCCGTATGAAGCAAGGGTATATCTGCTTCAGGGAGTATGAAGCCGCGCTAGATAGTGAGTTATATCAGAGAGCCATCAGTCGTATGTAAAATGTGTAAGATGCATTACGCGTGTGCTATGAGTGCAAGTATGTGTATGCAGCCTTGCTTGCGAGGCTTCTGATCGACTATGTATTCGTAAATGACGGAATCACTGTGGTGAAAAGCGGAAGCCTCCTTTCCGGCTGCCGGCATTTATCTTCCTCGCTCACGAAGCACCTTAAACCCCCTGGGTTTAAGGTGCTTTTTTGTGCAATTTTGAGTTGGAAGATATTAGAAAGATTCAAATGGGTTTAAAAAAGGAATATTTTCCATTCCAAATAAGGCGTGATAAGATGGTGACAAGCGGATAGACAAACCGGATTGGCTTAAACGATACCTTGGAATCGAAAGTTCGCGATCCGTGATGAAAGGGAGGGACCCATCATGCAAGAAAAATGGCTGGAATGGGCGAAGCAGATCCAATCGATCGCTCAGACAGGATTGGCTTACGGCAAGGACGAATATGATCTGGAACGCTATGAAATGCTCCGGGATTTGAGTATAGCAATTATGAGTGAGTATACGGATATAGAACCGGTCAAAGTCAGAGAGCTTTTTGCCGGTGAAACCGGGTATGCGACGCCGAAGGTCGATATACGGGCTGTCGTATTCCGGGAACACAAGCTGCTGCTTGTCCGTGAAAAGTCGGATGGGGCATGGGCTCTGCCCGGCGGCTGGGCGGATATCGGCCTGTCTCCATCGGAGGTTGCCGTCAAGGAAGTGAGGGAGGAAGCGGGATTCGAAGTAAAAGCGGGTCGTCTGCTCGCCGTATGGGACAAGAAGTTTCATGAGCACCCGCCCTCTCCTTTTCATGTGTACAAAATGTTTATTCTATGTGAGATTACCGGCGGAAGCGCTAAGGTAGGGCTGGAGACAAGTGAAGTACGGTTTTTCGGAAGAAATGAACTTCCGGAGCTTTCATTGGAGCGCAATACGGCTGCGCAGCTTCATACGATGTTCGAACAATATGACGAATCTTCCGGTCCTTCCTTGTTCGATTGATTGTCCCGTTACCCGGGGCGTCCCCTAATCCTAAATTGAAATGACAGGAGTGCAGATGCAAATGATAAAAAGCTATCAATTAAGCGAGCTTGCGGAACAGATGTCGGCAGAGAAGAACTGGCTGGAGTTCCTTCGGGTGCCTTCTATGAGTGCAGGTATTTACCGGCTTCGTGCCGGAGATACCGACCGGCAGCTTCCTCATACAGAGGATGAGCTGTACTATATCGCCGAAGGCAGAGCGGAGCTGCAGATAGCCGGGGAGAGTGTTTCGGTCGGGAAAGGCTCTCTGGTCTATGTCGAAGCCCATGCGGAGCACCGGTTTCATACGATTACAGAAGATCTTACGATTCTTGTCATTTTCTCGCCAGCCGAATATACGAATAAGCCATAATAAGCCAGGCTGTGTGGTATTTTGTCATCTATTACAAGCAAACGAACTCCCTAATGCGTCTGGAATCCCATCGCACCGGGGAGTTCGTTGTTTCAACACAAAGCCCATAGCGCAAGTGAATGCTGGGATAGACCGTTTTTGTATTTTATATACCGAAAACGGTTTTTTGTTGTGCATGTCGTGTTGTAAGGACAAGAATGCAGCCGCCCGATTCCATCCAGAAAAAGGAGAGGGACCGCTGGTCTGGAAGCTTGCATGATTATATCATTTTGGCGAAAAATAAGGGCTACTGCTTATTGGATACGGAGGTAACGTTCAGCATGAAAAGAAAAGGATTCATCATCTTCTGTCTGCTGTCCCTGACCTCGATAAGTGTTTCTGTGTCGGCAGCCCCGGCGAAGGTTCTCGAAACCATCACCTTTACCATACAATCCACACCGGTTTCGGACTTCCAATCGGAGCTCACCATTTATCCCGCTTCCCGGGAAAAAATATTGGCGGGAAGCGTTGTGAAGTCAGCCGATGCCATGCCGGTGTCGGATACGTATGCCACGCTTAAACAAGCGGGATCAGCCGATAACGGAACAACCTATATCGTGGATAAGGATTATAACCTGTACGACCCTGCCGGGCAGAAGATTCTGACGCTTACTGAGAAGAAGAAAGAGAAATTACGCAGGCACATTGAGGCACTTCGAAGCCGGCACTACGGGGAACTACTTCCTTGGAAGGTAGCCCGGCAAGTTATTCCGCGCAAAGATAAGGTCGAAGTGATCGATTTGGAGACGGGTCTGAGGTTCCATGTTCAGCGCAGAGCGGGGCAGGATCACGCGGATGTCCAGCCCCTTACCAAAGAGGATACCAGAATCATGAAAGAGATTTATAAAGGAAGCTGGAGCTGGAAGCGAAGGGCTATTCTTGTCCGGGCAGGCAACCGGTATTATGCGGCTTCCATGAACGGAATGCCGCATGGCGGAGACGGAATACCGGGCAACGAATTTGACGGGCATTCCTGCATTCACTTTGCAGGCAGCACGACTCACGGTTCACACTCCGAGGATACCGGGCATCAGCTTATGACATACCGGGCTGCCGGACTTTTAAGGGACTATATCAATCAGGCCTCACCTGCTCAACTGGTGGATGCGTTTGTTCTAGCGATGAACCAGAATGATCCTCAGGTGCTGGATCTCATCACGTATCCGCACAATGCGCACTTCGTTCAAGACCTGCATACACAGATGCAGGACATAGACGCGGTCACGAAAGTGACTAAGACGAAGAACCGGCAAGAAATGCCGGCTCCTGATCCCGGACTGCTCATGGTGCAAATAAAGGAGGAGCTGGCCGTCACACGAGAAGGCAGCAGCCGGGCTCGTAAAGGGATGTTTAGCTTTACGATCAGCCGGGATAAGTCAGACATGCCTTGGCGTATTACGGAAATAAGCACCGGGGACCATCAAAAGGAACAGAAGCCGTGATCAGCCGGCACAGTTGTAAGCTGCTGCTCAGCATAGCTTTACTGGGGGCGGCGGTGAGCACCGTTCCTGGACTGGTGGGCCAAGCTCGCGCGGTTCCAACGATTCCTATCGTTGCGGATCAAGGATTGTTTTCCATCGAGGTGTACCCGCAGCGCCATAAGTTAGTGGTAATGATGCACCAGAGGCCGTTCAAAACGTATCCTGTTGCCGTGGGAGAGCTGGAAACGCCAACCCCGGTGGGAGAATACAAAATTGTTTATAAAGGGAAAGATTGGGGAGCCTCGTTCGGGCCGCGATGGCTGGGACTTAATGTGCCGTGGGGAGCTTACGGTATTCATGGAACCAATAAACCTCATTCGATCGGACAGCATTTGAGCCACGGGTGTATCCGCATGCGTAACCGGGATGTGGAAGAACTGTTCGAAATGATTCCGGTAGGGACGAAGGTTGTGATATTCGGACATGTGCTCGGGGACCCGGATCATGAACCGAGAAGGCTTGCCCAAGGACTGGCAGGTGCCGACGTCCAGCTTATCCAGACACGGCTGCAGAGCGCGGGTTATTATAAAGGGGTATGCAACGGGAAGTTCCAGTCATCCACAACGATTGCCGTGAGAAAATTTCAGCGGGACCAGGGGCTGCAGGAGGATGGGGTGGTCTCCCCGAAAGTCTATGAGAAGCTGGGCCTTATCGAATAAACAAGTCTCCTGGACAACAAGACAGGAGGCTTGTTTATTGCGGTTGCAGGCGGGTTCTGCTCCACTAGCAGGTTCAATATTCCGTGCAAACTTCCCCTAAGGACTGGAAATGATTTATAATCATTTCATATGTCCTGAACCGGGGTGCAAGGTCACCGGGATCGCGGAGATATTGCATATTACAGCGCATAGGAGAGGGTCCGCGTGTATAAAGCTATATTATTTGATATCGATAATACCCTGCTCAATTATGATTTAAGTGAATTAGCCTCAATGAAGCAAGCCCTGGCGGTCCACAATCTGCATAATGATTTAATCTGGGAAGAGTTCTGGGATACATTCAGACCGATCAACTTCCGCTACTGGACCGATAGGAACCGGAATAATCATCACATTCGCGAAGTGCTGGAATATTCTTTTACCGATACATTCACACAAATGCAGCAAGACACATCCGTGTCCAAGTTAATTACGGAGACATACTGGGAACTGTTCTGCAGCAGCTGTCATTTGGAGCCGCACGCCGAGGATATTCTGGCTTATCTTCATGGGAAAGTTAAATTGGGGATTATTACGAACGGGATCGGGGAAGCCCAGAGAAGAAGGCTTCAGGCCGGAGCGATTTTCGACTACTTCGATGCGCTGATTATATCCGATGAGGTAGGCAGCTGGAAACCCGAGAACCGGATTTTCCAGGAAGCGCTAGACCGGCTGGATGTGGATGCTTCCGAGGCTCTGTTTGTGGGGGATTCCATCCATGATGATTTTGCGGGGGCCGTGCGGATGGGAATGGATTTCTGCCTGTACAACCCCCGCAGACTTCATTACGATCAGCACCCGAAGCCGGCTTATACAGTTTATAGCTTAGGGGATCTTAAGAATATGTTAGGAGTTTGAAGAGACTGATCCTGCATGTCGGTTATTAAAAGAGGGGGTGATGTATTTGGAAATCGTCGCGGCTTTATTCGCGATGTTAGTTATGTTTTGTTTCCTCCTTACGCTTAATTCGATGATCAAACGCGAGGAAATGAAGTTTAGGGCCCGCTCGGCATTGACTTCTATTGTGTTTGGTCTCTTTATTCTTATTCTTTATGATTTATAGGGATGATTGAAATTCTTCCCATGGTGCAGAGTCCGGTGGCGACCCCTCCGGCGACAATCGTAAGCAGGGAGTGCAGGAAGATCTCGCCCGACAGCAGCAGACCGCCAATTCCGATAATCAGACCGTCCATCAGGAAAATAATAAACCCTACATTGAGAGGCACATACTTCGATATAAACTGAGCCAGCAGGTCGGTGCCGCCGGTACTTGTCTCGTGCCGCAGCATAATGCCAAGACCTGTCCCCACCATGAAGCCTCCCAGAATGGCACTGGAAAACGAACTGAGCTCGATATAATACAAAAAATAATACTGATAAGGTTCCAGGAAGTCGATAAAAAAAGAGGAAACAATGAGCCCGATTATACTGTTATAGAAGATGGCCCGGCTGCTGAACCAAGCTACGATAAATACCGGAACACTGCACAGCATAATACCGATCCCGATTTTAAGGCCGGTCAAATAGTTGAAAATCAGTGAGATGCCAATAATTCCCCCGTCCAACACGGTAAAAGGGACTAGGAAAAAATTAATCCCCGCAGCAAGAAACAAGCTTCCTATTACTATGGCTGAGAATTTCCTGGCAGATATCATATCAGACCGCTCCTCGTTAAGGGCATGTTCTGATTTATATGACGGACAACCCAAAACATGCACAAAAACTCCCTTTGATCAAGTTGCAAGAGGGAGTATGGCGGGTTTTCCTATTATCTTTTGAGGACAGGTTCCAGTTCTTTAATCATCTTCGTGAGCTCCCGGGAACACTGTTCATACATGCGCTTTGCTGATTTGTCGCGGGTGGAAAGCCCGAATGAAGTGATGTCCGCTTCGCATTTTTTTAAAGAAATAAACAGCTTGGTCTTCTCTTGCGGTGCCGGAACCGTAATTTTGTCATCATAGATGTCGACAAATAATTGGCCGAATGCATCTATTTGACCCAGGAATACATTATCAACGGTCAAGCCCAGCTTCTCCAGTTCCGTGTTTACCCACCCTCTGCTGAAGCCGATTTCAGCCAACGGTTCATCGAGCATTTTACCATCCATGATAACGGTTTGGGGCGCTTCCTCCGGTGAGACTTTAATACCCAAATGTTTGGCTGTGAGCGGCTGGTTTTCCCGGGTTAAGAGAATATTGATATCCCCGCTGGGTTCCATAATCGCGAATTCTACATCGGCAAACCGAAAAGCATTCTTCTTGCGTAATTGCTCCATAAGTTCATCGGTGGTCAGGCGTTCCTTCTTAAGATTCTCCTCCAAGACTTTCCCGTTCTGAATAAGGACGGTTCCTGTGCTGTCGACAAAATCACGTACTTTTTTGCTTTTGATTTGTAAAAACTCCATGGCGAATGAAACAGCAACCCAGACACTTAAGGAAATGAGCCCCAAATACCAATTCGATTGCAGGTCCAGTGAGATATAGGCAGCGAGACTCCCGATTGTGATTCCGGTAATATATTCGAACATGGAGAGCTGTGATACTTGCCTTTTGCCTAGCAGTTTGGTCAAGATAAACAGAACTACGACGGAGATCAAGGTGCGTAACGCGACTTCAAATCCCTCTGCCATCCATACTCCTCCTCTAAAAATAATTTCTGTATCCTTCTGTTGTTATTCTGAGCTACAGTGGGGAAATTTATGACAACCGGAACATTTTTTTGACCCGGAATGTTTTAACGGGAAATTGGTAAATAGTAAAGTAGTCCTTGCGGATAGATAAAAAGGGAGCGGAGGTGTGAAAATGACAGTAGCATCCGATGTGAAAACATGTGTGGCTTCTTTAAAAAGTGCCCAGGCAAGCCTGGAGCAGTTTGCTTTGTCCACTCAGAATGAACAGGCCAAGACGCTGTTCACCAATGCTGCAAGTCAAACGCAGCAAATCGTGGATCAGGTTCAGGGTAGAGTAAACGAGCTGGAAAATGAAGAGCCGCAATATAAAGGTTTCTGATGCACCTTTAACTGGAGCAGTATAAAAAGCCGCCTTAAGGTGTCCCGTGACGCCTTAAGGCGGCCTTTTTGTTGTACGGCGGTATGCCTTTTTTATGGAGATTGGTGTAGGTAAGGAATTCCATATTGTGGTATACTTGACATGTTTAACAGGAGGTTTGTACATGGATGTAGATAAGGAACTGCAAGACATTAAGGCTAGGCTAAGCGCTATTGAATCCGGAATGAATCAGCAGCGGAGTATCTTTTCTTCTTATGTGTGGCCGTTTGTTATCGGTTTTGTTGTATTTTTGGTTGTGATTTTAGTAACGACGGGAATTGTTCATTTCATCCGCACACAGTGATTGTTATAATCTGGGGGGATATGTCATTGGGGAATACTAGAAAAAGAAATGTAATCTTGTTTGGTTTATTTTCAGCTGTCGTTGCCGTTGTTTATTACCTGATTCAACTCATTCAAGGGATGGTGCTCACCCTGACTTACGTGCCCGATGTTACACGAGCCTATGAGAATGTAGAAGTTCTTAATCAGCAGGTCTCTTTCGATAGCAGCGCCTCTATGCCTTATTTACTGCTTGTGGAAATCGCCTTGTTTATGCTTGCCGGTGCCTTGATTACCTTAATCTGCAACAAAGTGATTCGTAGACAGAACGCTTCTAATCGGGTTTGAGTTCAGGAGGCGGCTATGTCTTTAAAGCTTCGTCTGATTCATAACTTGCTGTTCGTGGGCACTACCGGACTAGCGATCTATTCGATGTATTTGCTCTTAATACCCGGGTTTATGGATGGGTTCACCAGCAGTATATTTCTGCTCGGTTTATTGATCGGGATAAATCTCAGACCCGTGAGTAAGTTGGTAGAAAAAGAACCTGATCCTCCAAAGAAGAATACGTGGGGATACCTCATAGGAACAGTCTTCCTCATGCTGGTTCTCCTTTATTATGAAGGATGGATCATGCTGTTCAGGGCTCCGTTAGCGATGTTGATATGCTTGGCTGGGCTCCATTTGTTCGAAGTTATGGAACGCAGATTTATTATCAGCAAACTGGAAGAGAAAGCGGAAGAGCAGTAATGATTAGAAGAAAGAGAAGAAATGTTGGAATAGCTGCCTAAGGCATGAACCAATACCTGGAAAAGCCGGGCGTAACACAGTGCTGCTGGAGCACATGTGTTACGCCCGGCTTTTTCATCGTGTGTGAATCCAAGGGGTTAATTTGTGAGGCTGGAAGATGCTTTTGCAGTACAAGCATACGGTAAGCCTTACGCTATCGGCTGGGCGGAATTGAAATATTCACGCCCGTTCACTGGACGGCCACTCGGCTCGGGCCGGCAGCCGCCGCGATGCGGCTGGTTGTGCTCTCGTTATGGAGACGATCGAGCGCAGTCACGACATAACGGACCGTCTGATCCCCGGGCGCAGTCTTGTCCGTGTAGGAAGCGGCTTCCCCGCCGGTGCTCCGGACGGTGTCCAGCAGCCGGGCCCCGCCGCCTTCGTCCACACGGTAGACCGCGAAGTAGGCGGCCTCGCTGCCTGCGGCCTGCCAGTTGAGCCGGATACCGTCTGCCGTGCTTGCGGCCTGCAGATCCGCCGGCGGCTCCGGCGGCGTGCTGTCCAGCCACGGCATGGGCGGCACCAGCGCGGGGCTGGCGTAGATCTCTTCGTTCAGCCGGGTCTTCAATCCGAGCGGATTGCGCCGGATGTCCTTAAGGCTGAACAGGATGCTGCCGCCGATTTGACCGGCGCGCTCGGTATTGTAGCGGAGCTGATCGGGCAGCTCGCTCGGGTTGTTCCAATCGGGGGAGTCCGACCCGATTTTGAAAGGAGCGTGCCCGATGTAAAGCTGCACGGGCTTGCCCGCCGTTTCTTGGACCCACCAATCGGCGAGCTTGTCGTAGGCGGCCGGCTTATAACCGAAGCTCCAGTAGAGCTGTGGAGCGATATAATCAATCCAGCCGGCGTTAATCCAGGCTCTCGTATCTGCGAAGAGCGTGTCATAGTTCGTCGTTCCGGCAGTTGTGGCGGAACCGGAAGGATCCATGTTCTGGTTGCGCCAGACGCCGAATGGGGAAATGCCGAATTTTACGTACGGCTTTTCTTTTTTGATCGCGGCATGAATATCTTGCACCAGCTTGTTGACGTTATCGCGCCGCCAGGCGGGTTTGGATGGATATCCGGACTTACCATAGCGCTGATAAGCGGCGTCATCCGGGAAGTCTTTGCCTTTCTCCGGATAGGGGTAGAAATAATCGTCCATATGCACAGCATCGATATCATAGTTCTTGACGACTTCTGCGATACTGGCGGTTACGAAACTGCGGACTTCGGGGATTCCGGGGTTGAAATACAGTTTCCCCGCATAGGAAGCGACCCAGCCTGGATTTTGGCGGGCCGGATGATCCCGTGTCAGCTTGTCCGAGTCTTTCACAGAGCCGATCCGGTAGGGATTGAACCAGGCGTGGAATTCCAGGTTGCGTTTGTGTGCTTCTTCCACCATAAAAGCGAGCGGATCATAGCCGGGAGATTGTCCTTGCTTCCCGGTGAGCACATCCGACCAGGGCCCATACTGGGACGGGTATAAGGCATCTGCGCCCGGTTTGACTTGTACAATAACGGCATTCATGCCCAGATTCTTAGCTTCATCTAAGAGGGAGATCATTTCTTGCTGCTGTTTCTCCTTCTTGAGTCCGGGTGATGAAGGCCAGTCGATATTCCAGGCTGTTGCAATCCAGACGGCTCTAAGCTGCCTGTCCGCGGACCGCTGAATAGGTTTCACCTGTTCCGCATCTTTGACTTCATCGCCGGATGCCGTAAGGAAAGAACCGGCTTGGAGAGTTTTGCGGTCATCCATCCGCCCGAATACGTACAAAGCGAGAGCCGCGGTTATCAGAATGATCAGGGGCAAAACCACTCGATTTCTTGTTAACACAAATGTTCCTCCTTGCAAGACGATATTTAGTCAGAAGCGGATAAAACGGCTTAGAAAAAGAAGGTACAGTCATTCTATGAATGGGCGGGCCGCTCTATGACAATTTAAGAGGATAAGAAGAGTGAAAGTGCTGGATAGAGCCATCGAAAGGGATGAATTCAGCCAACTGTAAAGGTTGGAAAATAAACAAGCAGGCACCCATACAGGTGCCTGCTTCAGCCTGTAGACAAAGTTCCGTAAGGAGCAGGGTCTACAGGCTTTTTTATCGAATTAGTAAGTAAAACGGTGAGCCGAGGTGTAAAAAATGCTGAGTAAGAGCAATAACGAAGGTCGCTTTCAA
>NZ_RHLK01000020.1 GCF_009757775.1 Paenibacillus lutrae | reverse complement strand
TCGGTCGAGGGCTTGACCTATAGGTCTTTACGAGAGTAGAGGCCGTCATCGGAAGCATCGCTTAGGCGGTGCACCACAAGATCTTTGGATGGATCTTTTACATCTTTCGCTGCTAGTTTTCAGGGTACAAATCAAACCCCTACGAATGAAAAATTCGTAGGGGTTTTTGCTTTATTTGCATAAAATGCAGGATAGCGTTAAAACTATAGAGAGGGGCAATTAAAGAGTAGCCCTTATCAGGCACTTGCATAATTTACAGGAACTGATTATAATTGAGTTAAGGTCAAAGAAAGTCAAAGTCAATTTACTTCTCAAGTAACGGGGAGGATGAATTGATGCGTAATGTTTCCGAGATTATTGAGCAGTACTTAAAGCACATTCTTCAGCAAAGTGCTGAGGGATCGGTTGAAATTCAGCGCAATGAACTTGCTGATCAATTTCAATGCGTGCCATCTCAGATTAATTATGTCATCAGTACGCGGTTTACCCTTGAAAAAGGATATGTGGTTGAAAGTAAGCGCGGCGGCGGTGGATATATTCGCATTCAGAAGATCGAATTAAACGCCTATGGTACACTGCTTGATACCATCATGACAACCGTTCGTGATAGTATAGATCAAGCTTCTTCTGAAGGATTAATCTACCGGCTGGAAGAAGGAAGAATTATTAGCCGCCGGGAAGCTGCTATTATTAAGGCAGCTATATCACGGGATGTGCTCCAGTTTAAGCTTCCCCTGCGCGATGAAGTGCGCGCCCGGATTTTGAAAGCCATGCTGATATCCTTACTGAGCAAATAAGGAGGGGTAGTATGACATGCCAGGAATGCGGTCAACGACCCGCAAGCCTACATTTTACGAAAATCGTAAATGGGGAAAAGACGGAATTTCACTTCTGTGAATCATGCGCCAAAGAGAAAGGCGAACTGATCCCGGGTACACCCGGAGGATTCTCGATTCACAACCTGCTTTCTGGGCTGTTGGACTTTGATCCATCCTCAGGAGCCATGAGCAAGGCCCGCCCTATACGCTGCGAGCACTGCGGGCTTACTTATTCCCAGTTCAGCAAACTCGGGCGTTTCGGCTGCAGCAACTGTTATCAAAGTTTCAAGGAAAAATTGGACCCTCTTTTTAGAAGGGTTCACGGCAATACCCTCCATGTCGGCAAGGTGCCCAAAAGATCCGGTCAAGAGATTGAACAGAAACGTGAGATCGAGCGGCTCAAAAAGGAACTGCAGGGACTTATTGAGCAGGAAGAGTTCGAGAAGGCTGCCCAATTAAGGGACCGCATTCGAGACCTTGACAAGAAACCAGCTGACAGCAGCGGTTAATCGCTTTGCCTCATGCCTTTGAATGATGGAATAAAGGAGGGGTTCCCTTTGAAACATTTTGTAGAAGAAGCACTGAGCGAATGGATGAAAGGGGACGGGCCGGATACGGACATTGTGATAAGCAGCCGTGTTCGTATTGCACGGAACTTGAAGGATTATCCTTATCCGATGTTGGCCACGATCCAGCAGTCTGCGGAAGTGCTAGAGCAAGTATCAGCCGTACTTCAGAATGAAGATTTAAAAACAATTAGTGAATTCACACTTGTGCCGCTTCATGAGTTAAATGAACTGGAGAGAAGAATTCTGGTTGAAAAGCATTTGATCAGCCCGAACCTGGCAACAGAGTCTCGTAATGGTGCTGTTATTCTAAATGAGAACGAATCGATCTCCATTATGGTTAATGAAGAAGATCATCTTCGTATCCAATGTTTATGCCCGGGTTTTCAAATTAAGGAAGCGTGGGATTTGGCCAATCAGCTTGATGATATTTTCGAGTCCCATTTGGATTACGGATTTGACGAAACGAGAGGTTATCTTACCAGCTGTCCGACTAATGTGGGAACAGGTATCCGCGCATCGGTTATGATGCATTTACCGGCGCTTGTGCTTACCCAGCAGATCAACCGCATCTTATCCGCTGTTTCTCAGGTTGGTTTGACAGTTCGCGGATTATATGGCGAGGGCAGCGAAGCGCTGGGGAATTTGTTTCAAATTTCTAATCAGATCACCTTAGGGCAGTCTGAAGAGGAAATCATCGATAATCTTTATAGTGTAGCCAGACAGATCATTGAACATGAGCGTGCTGCACGCAAACAGCTGATGCAGGAATCCCAGATCAGGATTACAGACCGGGTTATGCGGTCCTATGGGATTTTAACGCATGCATCTATCATAGACTCCAAAGAAGCCGCCCAAAGGCTTTCGGATGTCCGTCTGGGAATTGACCTTCAAGTAATTGAACATGTTCCCACACATACGATGAATGAACTTCTCGTGATGACACAACCTGGTTTTCTGCAGCAAATCGCCGGAACACTCCTGTCACCTGATGATCGGGATATACGGCGGGCACAAATTATACGCAGCCGATTCAATGCCGTGTCATAACGTTTAATGCTACTATACGGTTTTCGTTCGAAATTACAATGGAGGTGCTAAGTATGATGTTTGGAAGATTTACGGAACGCGCTCAGAAAGTTCTTTCTCTTGCGCAGGAAGAAGCAGTACGTTTGGGTCACAATAATATCGGCACAGAGCATATTCTGCTCGGCCTTATTCGTGAAGGGGAAGGAATTGCTGCCAAAGCGCTGGTGGCTCTCGGACTCGGACTTGAGAAAATTCAAGACGAGGTAGAATCCCTGATCGGCCGTGGACAAGAGCAGCCCTCCAATATCGCTTACACACCACGTGCCAAAAAGGTCATTGAACTTTCTATGGACGAAGCGAGAAAGCTTGGCCATACCTACGTCGGTACGGAGCATATCCTGCTTGGTCTGATCCGTGAAGGTGAGGGAGTCGCCGCCAGAGTGCTAAACAACCTCGGCATCTCTCTTAACAAGGCCCGCCAGCAAGTTCTGCAGCTGTTAGGCAGCAGTGAAGTGGTATCAAGCAATCACGGGAGTGGCAACAATGTCAATACGCCTACCCTAGACAGTCTGGCGAGGGATTTGACTTCCTTTGCGAAGGAAAACAACCTGGACCCGGTAATTGGCCGCTCGAAGGAAATTGAACGTGTTATTCAAGTTCTGAGCCGCCGGACCAAAAATAATCCGGTATTGATCGGAGAACCTGGCGTAGGTAAAACGGCTATTGCCGAAGGTCTCGCTCAGAAAATTATCAACAATGAGATTCCAGAGACATTAAAAGATAAGCGTGTTATGACGCTCGATATGGGTTCCGTCGTTGCAGGCACTAAATACCGCGGTGAATTTGAGGATCGTCTCAAGAAGATCATGGATGAGATTCGTCAGGCAGGCAATATCATTCTCTTCATCGATGAGCTTCACACACTAATCGGTGCAGGTGGTGCTGAAGGGGCAATTGACGCTTCGAATATTCTGAAGCCGGCTCTAGCACGCGGCGAACTGCAATGTATTGGTGCCACGACTTTAGATGAATATCGCAAATATATCGAGAAAGACGCGGCACTGGAACGCCGTTTCCAGCCAATCACTGTCGATCAGCCGACCCCGGAGGAAGCTATCCAGATTCTCCATGGTCTTCGTGACCGGTATGAGGCGCATCACCGGGTTAAGATTACGGATGCCGCTATTGAAGAAGCTGTTAAATTATCGGACCGCTATATCACAGATCGCTTCCTGCCAGATAAAGCAATCGATTTGATCGATGAGGCGGGTTCGAAGGTAAGACTCCACTCTTACACGGTACCGCCTAGTCTGAAAGAGCTGGAACAGAAGCTTGAGAATATCCGTAAGGAAAAAGACGCTGCTGTGCAGAGCCAGGAATTCGAAAAGGCTGCTTCCCTCCGCGATACGGAACAGAAGCTTCGTGAAGAGCTGGACAGCACAAAGAACGAGTGGAAAGAAAAACAGGGACGTATGGACACGGAGGTTACTCCGGATGACATCGCCCAAATTGTAGCTAGCTGGACAGGAATCCCGGTTCGCAAGTTGGCAGAAGAAGAGACCGAGCGATTGCTGAAAATGGAGGATATCCTCCACAATCGTGTAATCGGTCAAGAAGAAGCCGTTAAGGCTGTCTCCAGGGCAATACGCCGGGCTAGAGCGGGTCTAAAGGATCCGAAGCGTCCGATGGGCTCCTTCATTTTCCTGGGACCTACCGGTGTTGGTAAAACGGAGCTTGCCCGTGCACTGGCTGAATCCCTATTCGGCGATGAGAATGCGGTTATCCGTATCGATATGTCGGAGTACATGGAGAAACACTCCACTTCCCGTCTGGTCGGAGCGCCTCCAGGGTATGTGGGCTATGAGGAAGGCGGACAGCTGACTGAGAAAGTACGCCGTAAACCTTACTCGGTTGTCCTGCTTGATGAAATCGAGAAAGCACACCCGGAAGTCTTTAATATTCTGCTTCAAGTGCTGGAAGACGGACGTTTGACAGATTCCAAGGGCCGTACGGTTGACTTCCGCAATACGCTGATTATTATGACGTCTAATGTGGGCGCTGATATGATCAAGAAGAATTCTACGCTTGGTTTCACGGCAGTTCAGGATTCCGGTAAAGATTATAACAACATGAAGGATAAAGTCATGAACGAGCTCAAGAAAAGCTTCCGTCCTGAGTTCTTAAACCGGATCGATGAAATCATTGTATTCCATTCTCTGGATGAGAAGCATATCGCAGAAATCGTCAGTCTCATGGCGGAGGAATTGCGCAAGCGTCTCAAAGACCAGGAAGTGGACTTCAAGCTCACCGAAAATGCTAAGAATTTCTTGGCAAAAGAGGGATTCGATCCAAGCTATGGAGCGCGGCCTCTGCGTAGAGCCATCCAGAAACATATTGAGGACCGCCTGTCCGAAGAGCTGCTGAAAGGCAGCATTTCAAAGGGAGACTCCCTTACTATAGACGAAAAAGAAGGAGCGTTAGTTGTTCTGAAGAACGAGAACGCTATGTCATAATCGTAATAAAATTTGTAAGCATTTTGTGGTACTGTAAGAGTACTGCAAAATGCTTTTTCTTTTGAAAGTACTTTCATAGCATTCGCAAAAATGGTAAACTTTGAATGACGCTGGAACCTGTTCCTTGTTTTAGCGTAGAAAGAGAAAGGACCTTCGCGCCATGAGCAAAACGAAAACAAAATTCATCTGCCAGCAGTGCGGGTACGAGACCCCCAAATGGCTCGGCAAATGTCCCGGCTGCGGAGCATGGAACAGTTTCTCCGAAGAAGTTGAAACGGTTATTAAGACGCAGGGGATGAATTCAACCTTTCTGCGGACGAAAGAGAAACCAACTCCGATCATAAACATAGAGAGTACCTCTGAACAGCGCGTGCTAACCGACAATGGAGAGCTTAACCGCGTTCTAGGCGGAGGATTTGTTCCAGGTTCCCTAATTCTGGTTGGTGGAGATCCAGGTATCGGCAAGTCTACTCTGCTGTTGCAAACTTCACATTCGCTCACGAAAGAAGGGCGTAAAGTGCTGTATATCTCCGGTGAGGAATCGATCCGGCAGACAAAGCTGCGGGCAGATCGTCTGAATGCCGTTTCTCCGAACTTATATGTGCTGTGCGAGACGAATATGGAAGTTGTGGAAGAGGCTATCCAGGATGTGCAGCCTGATTTCCTGGTCATCGATTCCATTCAAACCGTATATCACCCGAGTGTTTCCTCAGCACCAGGAACAGTTTCACAAGTACGTGAATGCACGAGTCACTTCATGCGCATAGCTAAACTTAAGAACATTGCCACCGTCCTGGTGGGCCATGTAACGAAAGAAGGAGCCATTGCCGGTCCCCGTCTGCTCGAACATATGGTGGACTGTGTGCTCTATTTCGAAGGAGAACGGCACCATACTTACCGGGTGCTTCGTGCGGTGAAGAACCGTTTCGGTTCAACCAATGAAATCGGTATTTTCGAAATGCTGGAGAGCGGCTTAGCCGAAGTAAGCAACCCCTCGGAGCTGTTCTTGTCCGAGAGGCCTCTGGGCGTAGCAGGTTCGACCGTCGTCGCAAGCATGGAAGGTACCCGGCCGGTTCTTGTTGAGATACAGGCACTTGTGTCGACGACCAACTTTCCCTCTCCGCGGCGGATGGCAACAGGGGTAGATCATAACCGGCTGTCCCTCATCATGGCGGTTCTGGAGAAACGCGTGGGCATGTTTCTCCAAAGCCAGGATGCCTATCTGAATGTGGCAGGAGGTGTAAAGCTGGATGAACCGGCTGTTGATCTCGCTGTGGCAATCAGTATAGCATCCAGCTTCAAAGAAATGCCGACCCAAGCCTACGATGTCGTGTTCGGTGAAATCGGCTTAACCGGCGAAGTGCGTGGCGTATCGCGCATTGATCAGCGGGTCAAGGAGGCCCAGAAACTCGGATTCAGGCGTGTTATTATGCCGGAGAAAAGTCTTAAGGGCTGGACGCCCCCGCAAGGTATTGAAGTGATTGGCGTCAGCACGGTATCGGAAGCTTTATCCGCGGCACTGGGCTGACGGAGCAGGAGCCAGGCGTGAGAAAGCTTAGATTGGCATCTCCCTCCTACCAAGGATACAAGCGATAATGCCATCAAGACTGTACAGAACGGATATGCTTCAGGAGGATTAACATGAGTAAAGAAGAAACCAAACGAGATGTGATGAGCCAACTGCTCCAGCTGGTCGCTCCCGGTACGCCATTCCGCGATGGGCTTGAGAATGTGCTTCGCGCTAAGACGGGTGCTTTAATCGTAGTCGGATGCAGTCCGGAAGTCATGGAAGTAGTAGACGGGGGCTTTAGCATTAATTGCGATTTTTCACCGAATTACTTATATGAACTGGCCAAAATGGACGGCGCCATCATCTTAAACGAAGACGGCAAGAAGATTCTTTATGCGAATACCCAACTGGTACCCAGTTCGTCGATTCCTTCGATCGAAACCGGAATTCGTCATCGTACAGCGGAACGGGTAGCCAAACAAACGAATAAGTTAGTGGTCTCGATTTCCCAGCGGCGCAATATCATTACCCTATATCAAGGGAACTTGCGCTACTCACTAAAGGATATTGGTGTCATTCTTACGAAGGCTAACCAGGCCATTCAAACACTGGACCGGTACAAGACAGAACTGGACCAGTCTTTAATTAATCTCGGTGCTTCTGAATTCGAGGAACTCGTTACCCTGCATGATGTCACCAATGCCATCCAGCGGGTTGAGATGGTGCTAAGAATTAAGAATGAACTTAACCGTTATATCACGGAACTCGGAACAGAGGGCCGGCTTATTTCTATGCAGCTGGAGGAACTTGTCGGGAATACCGAACTTGAAGAAAGGCTGCTGCTCAAAGACTACGTCAGAGAGCTCAGTGAGGATAAGATCAAAGACATTCTTCTGGGACTCAAGCGACTGTCCTCTGAAGAACTGCTTGACCCGCATCATATTATCAGACTGCTTGGCTACCCTCATACAAGTTCTATTGTGGAGGAATTGGTCTCTCCGCGGGGTTTCCGGGTCTTGAATAAAATCCCGAGACTGCCATCCATCATCATTCATAATCTGGTTGAAAAATTCGGTCGCTTGCCTCATATAACGGTGGCTTCCATTGAAGAATTGGATGAGGTTGACGGAATTGGAGAAGTCCGGGCCAGAGCTATTAAGCAGGGTCTACGAAGAATTCAGGAACAAGTACTAATTGACAGACATATTTAAATTGCATACAATCATAGGGTAATTAAAGAGAGAAGTCGCGTTGTTTGTATTAATGGGGTAAAGTATACTTAGAGGTGGACTAAACTAATATGATAACAAAATCGCTTCCTAGCCTGTTTACTGTTGGGAATCTGTTTTTAGGTGTTCTTGCCATTATCCTTGTCTTTAACGAGAATCCGGATATGGCGGCAGTACTCGTTATTGTGGCTATGCTTCTTGACGGGTTGGACGGGCGAGTTGCACGTGCATTGAATGCACAAAGTGAGTTTGGTAAAGAGCTGGACTCTCTGTCGGATGTTATTTCTTTCGGGGTAGCACCCGCGTTTATTATGTACGTAGTAGCTTTTGGCGATATCAGACCTGCTGCGGCTGCCTGGATCGTGACGGCATTGTTCCCAATTTGCGGAGCCCTTCGTCTTGCACGCTTCAACGTAGTTGCCGGAACACCCGGGTATTTCATCGGACTTCCTATTCCAGCAGCTGGGGGCATTCTTGCAACACTGGCGTTGTTCCATAACGAAATTAACGTGTTTGTTCTTCTTGTCAGTACCATCTTGCTTTCCTATCTGATGGTCAGCAATGTGAAATACCCTAACTTCAAGAAAGCAGGCATTCCCAAAGCGGCAATCTGGGTTACGCCAATTATTGTTCTTGTAGCTGTAGTTATCGCCATTAAGGAACCATCCTTTATTTCTAAAATGATTTTTATTCCGCTGGTCATTTATGCCCTGTATGGCTTAAAAAAAAACGTTGATCGCCTCTTTACTCTCCGCCGCAGGAAGCGTAAAGGCAAAGGCGTGGAAGTCGAAGAATTAGCAAATTCCAAGACTCATCTGTAATGGGAAGCCGGAGGGCTTCCTTTTTTATATCAACAGCCCCCCTTTATAAGGCATGATCATCCCTAATCTTTATCATAATAAAGTTCGGGAATTCTCATAGGTCACCAAATAGTGCTGTATATTCGGTTTAAAAAAGCATTTATTTTCTTCCGTAAAGAAACGGAGGAGAATAAATGCTTTTTTTATTCGGACTCATATCTAAGACAAATTAAAAAAACCGAGCGTCGTACATTTCTTGGACTCATCTTCCAGGACCTTCTCAAGATTAACGTCAAGCAGGTTAGAAAGCGCGGATAAGTAGAACAGGTGCTTCCCGATTTCGGCTGCAACGGCATCCATGCAATGCTCACACAGGTTGCCTTCCAAATGAGTTTGCAGTTCATCTTTAGCTTGATCCAGAGTCATTTCGGGTGAATAAGATTGTTTCTTGGCATTTACTTCGATACAACCGCATTC
Source organism: Paenibacillus lutrae (assembly GCF_009757775.1). Lineage (GTDB taxonomy): Bacteria > Bacillota > Bacilli > Paenibacillales > NBRC-103111 > Paenibacillus_F > Paenibacillus_F lutrae. Next base: position 51,713 of record NZ_RHLK01000020.1, on the reverse strand, counting down.
TGTGATGGACTTGGTCACGGAACGGTTCACACCGGCGCTGGATTGTTGAACCTTGGAAAGGACATCAAGCAAACTACGGTGACGAAGAAGCAGCTCGCCAACCTGGTCTTGGAAATCTTTAAGGGATAGGGCATTCATCTCATGCACCTCATTTTGAATTTCATCTCATCTTTATTATATAGAAGATCAGCAGATCAGGCAATCAAAGTGAGGCAGGGCGTTTAATCGATCATTATTTGGAACATACTGGTAGAAGGGGAATTTATCCTCATACATTGCATTGATGGAGGTGAATCCGTAGGATGAGATGGATTCAATGGATTGTGGCCGTTTTGGGTGGTGCGCTCGGTTACGGGTGGAGTGATGCCATTATACGATTATTGGGAATTACAGACACCAAGGAGATGAGTTATACAGTAGCAGGTGCAAGTGCTCTTGGAATGTTTCTCTTGACGCTAATAGGAATGGGACTGATTTTGAATCTTTTGAGGAGGGGAGAGAGCAAGTTATCTCAGCTTCCAGCGGAAGATTTACTGCCTGCCGCTTTTGGCATGGTCATCGGTTTGCTGGTGTCTGTGCTTGTGTTTCCTGCCTTGGAACGGATTCATGTGATTTTGGCGGGTACCGTTACGGTCTTACTCGGAATGATGGGATACCGGATCGGTTACCAGAAAAGAGATGAACTAGCCGACTTGTTTTCCAGCCAAAAAGGCGGGGGAGGCGGACGGGGAAAGCACCCGGAGGAACATAAAATTCTTGATACAAGTGTCATCATAGATGGACGTATTGCGGATATATGCAAAACCGGGTTTATTGAAGGAACTTTGGTTATTCCTGAATTCGTACTAGAAGAGCTGCAGCATATAGCGGATTCATCCGACCTGCTTAAGCGCAACCGCGGACGCCGAGGTTTGGACATTCTGAACAAGATTCAGAAAGAGCTCGATGTAAAGGTGCTGATTTATGAAGGAGATTTCGAAGAAATCTCTGAAGTTGACAGCAAGCTTGTACGTCTGGCAAAAGTGCTCCAGGGTAAAGTCATTACCAATGACTTTAACTTGAACAAAGTTTGTGAGCTTCAGGGAGTTTCGGTTCTGAACATCAATGACCTCGCTAACGCGGTGAAGCCCGTTGTTCTGCCGGGCGAAGAGATTCTGGTGCAGGTGATCAAAGACGGTAAGGAACACGGCCAAGGAGTGGCCTACCTTGATGACGGTACAATGATTGTGGTTGAGGGCGGACGTGACTTTATAGGTTCCCTGCTTGAAGTCATGGTGACGAGTGTTCTGCAGACATCTGCGGGACGGATGATCTTCGCCAAGCCGAAGCTATTGGAAAAAGCGCAATAAACGGTTATCATAGGGAGAGTATTTACACCGGGTTCGGTTTGACTGCTGCATGTGCAGTCGCATGTGCAGTCGCTGCTGAATTAGGCCCGTTGATAACCGGAGGGAATGCAGTGAACAAAGTCGGCGCTATTGTCGTCGCCGCCGGTAAAGGCTCGCGGATGCGGACGGCGGAGAGTAAGCAGTACTTGGAGCTGGCGGGAAAACCGATACTGGTGCATACGCTGGAGCTGTTCGAAAGGATTCGGGAGGTGGACTCGGTCGTCCTTGTTGTAGGGGAAGGGGATGTCAGCCGCTGCGAATCTTATAAAACTCAATATGGATTGGACAAGGTCACCCGCATTGTAGCGGGAGGTGGAGAGCGGCAGGATTCCGTGAGCTTGGGACTTAAGGCTTTGCCCGACGGCACAGAGTGGGTACTTGTGCATGACGGTGTGCGCCCGCTGGTGTCCGAGCAGCAAGTGCTAGCCTGTCTGGATAAGGCTGCCGTTACGGAAGCGGCTGTTCTAGCCGTGCCCGTTAAAGATACGATCAAAGTTGTAAACGACAAGGGGCATATCGTGTCAACACCGGACCGCAAAAGCTTGTGGGCGATACAAACGCCGCAGGCTTTTCGGCTTTCGCTGCTTCTGCAGGCGCACCAAATGGCCGGGCAGGATGGGTTTGTCGGGACAGACGATGCTATGCTGGTCGAAAGAACAGGCGTTACCGTTCATGTAGTTGAAGGGGATTACTATAATATCAAAATCACAACACCAGAAGATCTGCCCTGGGCGGAATGGATCATGGGCAGCAGGAGAGGAGACGGCAGCAAATGATTCGTGTCGGGAATGGATTTGACGTTCATCAATTAACAGAAGGCCGGAAGTGTATTATTGGAGGAGTTACGATTCCTTATGAGAAGGGTCTGCTGGGCCACTCAGATGCGGATGTGCTGCTGCATGCGATTACGGATGCGATCCTTGGTGCGCTCGGTTTGGGCGACATCGGCAAGCATTTTCCGGATACGGCGGCAGAATTTAAAGACGCGGATAGCCTGGTTCTCCTTAAAAAAGTCTGGGGACTAGCCAAGGAGCGGGGTTACAAGCTCGGGAACGTGGATTCAACGATCATCGCACAGAAGCCTAAAATGGCACCTTATATTCCTCAAATGGCTGAAATTATTGCAGAGGCGCTTGAGGCTGAGCTCGAACAGGTTAATGTTAAAGCAACCACAACAGAACAGCTTGGTTTTACCGGCAGAGGCGAAGGGATTGCAGCTCAATCTGTTGTTTGTTTGGTGAAAGGTATGCTATCATAGACTATTATTTATATGACCCCCAAAGGGAAGACGGAAGAGAGGTTTGACCTACATGAGTACCCCAATCCGCGTTCGTTATGCGCCAAGTCCGACTGGGCATCTGCATATCGGTGGAGCGCGTACCGCACTATTCGATTATTTACTGGCTCGTAAGAATGGCGGACAATTTATTGTCCGTTTTGAAGATACGGATCAGACACGTCATGTGGAATCCGGCGTACAAAACCAGCTGGATGGCCTAAGCTGGCTCGGTTTGAATTGGGATGAGTCTGTTGATGTGGGTGGTCCTTATGCGCCTTATCGGCAGATGGAACGCCTTGATCTATACCGTCCTTTCATTGATCAGCTGCTTCAGGACAAGAATGCTTACCCCTGCTATTGCTCCGAACAAGAAATCGAGCAGGAGCGTGAAGAGCAGGAAGCACGCGGTGAGACGCCTCAGTATTCCGGCAAATGCCGCCATCTGACCGATGAACAAAAAGCCCAGCTTGAAGTGGACGGCCGTAAGCCATCTATTCGTTTTCATGTCCCTAAGGATAAAATAATTTCTTTCACGGATAAAGTAAGAGAAGGGGTCGAGTTCGAGACCAACGGGATCGGCGACTTTATTATCGTCCGCCCGGATGGTATCCCGACCTATAATTTCGGGGTTGTTCTTGACGATCATCTGATGAGAATATCGCTGGTTATCCGCGGCGAAGAGCATCTGACCAATACACCGCGTCAGATTATGCTGTACGAGGCTTTGAAGCTTCCGCTCCCGGAATTTGCGCATTTATCGCTTATTCTGAATCCGGACCGCAAAAAAATGAGCAAGCGCGACGAATCGATAATTCAGTTCGTCCAGCAGTACAACGAGCTCGGTTACTTACCGGAAGCGGTTGTTAACTTCATTGCCCTGCTTGGATGGTCTCCGGTAGGGGAAGAGGAAATGTTCACGCTCGAAGAGCTTGTGGAACAATTCGATCTTGATCGTGTATCGAAGAGTCCGGCCGTGTTCGATATGGACAAGCTTAACTGGATGAACAATCATTATTTGAAAAAAGCCCCGCTGGAACAAGTAGCCGGCTTAGCAATCCCGCACCTGCAGAAGGCCGGTCTTGTAGCGGCCGAGCCGACCGAGGACCAGCTCCGCTGGGCAACCGAGCTCGTGGGCTTGTACCAGGAGCAGCTCCGCTACGCGGCGGAGATCGTTGACTTGTCCGAGCTGTTCTTCCGCGAACAACTGGCCTTCGACGAAGAAGCGTCCGCTCTTCTGGCGGAAGAGCATGTGCCGGCTGTTCTTCAAAGCTTCCTGAAGCAGGTGGAGAACGCGGCAGATCTGGAGCCGGGCAATGTGCAGAAGCTGCTCAAGAATGTCCAGGCCGAGACCGGCTATAAGGGCAAGCAGCTCTTCATGTCTATACGTGTGGCTTTGACAGGCCAGATGCACGGAAGAGACTTGAACATGACGATCCACCTGCTGGGTCGTGACAAAGTGCTGGCGCGTCTAAGCAGCTTATTGTAAACCGGGCTGTTTTGGGCTATACTGTAACCAACTTTATATGTACATGAACAGCATTGAACAGGAGAGTACACATAAGAAGGACCTTCAGAGAGGATAACCAGGCAGGCTTATTGGCCGCCAGGCTGCAAGTTATCCGATCCTTTTATGAGGAAATGCACCTGCGAGCTGCTGCACCGAAGTGACGTTCATCGTCCGTAGGTGCCGCCGGGTCGTTCCCGTTAATAACGAATAAGTTGGGAGACTTCAGAGTCACCAAGCAGAGTGGAACCGCGATAACACGCCTCTGCAGCCTTTCGGGCTGCGGAGGCTTTTTCTCTTTAAGGAAGAAGCGTATAGTTTTTCTCTTTTTTTGCAGAGAGTAGAGGTAGGAGCTAAGCTTTTTAGAACGAATAAGAAGGTGATGAACCTTGTGGAAATTTTTACGTTCCGATATCAAGGCGGTATTTGAGAACGACCCCGCTGCCCGCAGTTGGTTTGAAGTCGTCTTTACTTACTCCGGGCTCCATGCCATATGGGCACACCGGATTGCGCACTGGTTTTACATCAGAAGATGGTTTGTCATTGCCCGAATCGTTTCTCAGTTCAGCCGTTTTATGACAGGCATTGAGATTCACCCTGGAGCCACGATCGGACATAGACTGTTTATTGATCACGGGATGGGGGTAGTGATTGGCGAAACCTGTGAAATCGGGGATGACGTTATTCTTTATCAAGGAGTAACGCTTGGCGGTACGGGGAAAGAGAAGGGCAAGCGTCATCCGACGATCGGCAACAAAGTCGTGATTTCCTCCGGGGCTAAGGTGCTCGGTTCTTTTAAGGTGGGAGACCAATCTCTAATCGGAGCTAATTCCGTTGTTCTAAAAGAAGTTCCCGCAAACAGTACGGTCGTCGGAATACCGGGTAAAATAGTGAAACGGGACGGCATCCGGGTAAACCGGCTGGATCATGGTAACGTGTCAGACCCTGTGGGTGATATCTGCCGCTCTTTACAGCTGCAGATCGACGATCTAAAAAAAGAGTTGGAAAAAGAAAAGATAAAGAATGGAGGACTCAGGGAGCATGACACTCAGAATGTTTAATACCATGACGAGGGAAAAGGAAGTATTCGAGCCCCTTGAATCAGGTAAAGTAAAAATGTATGTCTGCGGTCCGACCGTATACAATTACATTCACATCGGGAACGGTCGTCCCGCTATTTTCTTTGACGTCGTCCGGCGCTATTTGACGTATATCGGCTATGAAGTCAATTATGTGGTTAACTTCACAGATGTGGACGATAAAATGATCCGCAAGGCGGAAGAAACCGGCGAAACGGTGCAGGAACTGGCAGATCGCTTTATCGCGGCGTACAAGGAAGATATGGAGACTTTGCGTATTGAACCGGCTTCCATTAATCCGCGTGTTACCGACAACATGGAAGTGATTATTACGTTTATCAATTCGCTCGTTCAGCAAGGATTTGCTTATGAAAAAGGCGGAGACGTTTATTTCCGTACTTCCCGCTTTAAAGACTACGGCAAGCTCTCGCATCAGAATCTGGATGAGCTTCAGTATGGTATCCGTATTGAAGTCGATGAACGCAAAGAAAATCCGCAGGACTTCGTTCTCTGGAAAGCGGCTAAGCCTGGAGAGATCTTCTGGAGTAGTACGTGGGGGAACGGCCGTCCCGGTTGGCATATCGAATGTTCGGCTCTCGTACACAAGTATCTAGGTGCCACGATTGATATTCATGGTGGGGGTGTCGATTTGACGTTCCCGCATCACGAGTGTGAAATTGCCCAGACGGAAGTTCTGACAGGCAAGCCGATGGCTAAATATTGGCTCCACAATGAATTTCTTAACATTGATAATGAAAAAATGTCCAAATCACTTGGTAACGGGGTTCTGATTAGGGAAGTGGTTAAGCAGGTTCGTCCGGAGGCACTCCGGTTCTTCATGCTTTCTTCCCATTACCGCAATCCGCTTAACTTTAGTGAAGATGGCCTGACGCAGGCTACGAACGGGCTTGATCGCATTCAGAACAGTGTGACTAACTTGAAGCATCGTTTAACCATTGCGCAGGAAGATGTGCTAGACGATCAGGTGGAGAAACGTGTTAAAGATATTGAGGCTCAGTTTATTGCCAAAATGGATGATGATTTCAACACGCCTGACGCCATCACGGCTGTGTTCGATCTTGTGTCTGAAGCTAACCGGGTACTACAGCAGGATCGTGTATCGGCACCTACACTAAGATTCCTGATGGGCCGCTTCCGTGCTTTTGATTCCGTGCTGGGTATTCTGGCGGAGGAGAGAGAGGAACTGCTTGATGAGGAAATCGATAAGCTGATAGGGGAAAGAAATGAAGCGAGACGGGCTAAGGACTGGACGCGAGCAGATGAAATCCGGGACTTACTGACTGAGAAGGGCATATATCTTGAGGATACACCACAGGGTATTCGCTGGCGCAGGAAATGAACCAGCCCTCTTTACCGGTGAATGCCCAGTTGTTTAGCTACCCGCCAGCCCAGAAGCCGGAACTGCTCAACCCGCTTGTGCTGGCTTACATCGGAGATGCCGTCTATGAGATGTTTGTCAGACAGTACGTCATCTCCCTGCCCAATCAGCGGCCTAACCATCTGCACCGCACCACAACCCGCTATGTATCGGCTAAGGGGCAGTCCCGGGCACTGCAGCATATGTTGCCGCTGCTTACAGAAGAAGAGGCTGCTATTGTAAAGCGGGGACGCAATGCTAAATCCGGAACTATCCCCAAGAATGCGGATGTACTGGAATATCGCCACAGCACAGCTTTTGAATGTCTAATCGGCTATTTGTATTACAAGCAGTCCTCGGAAAGACTGAGGTATCTGATGGAGGTTTCGCTTACACCTGAGAAGGCGGCTGAAGCGGCTGCGGCTTCTTTGGAGAGTGGGCCCGCAGCAGATCAGGCGGCGGAAGATGCATCCAGTCAGTAAGGGCCTGAATGATGGAACCGGCGGCGCCCGGTTCTTCACAACGGGCAGCTCTGTCCGATGCGGACAATAAGAAGAACAACCTTTAGGAGGACTCAACATGGAAGAAGAATACATCGGTGGCAAACATTCAGTGCTCGAAGCACTCCGTTCCGGCCGAACCATTCATAAAATCTGGCTGGCTGAATCCGCGCAGAAACAGCTTGCACAGCCTATAGTGGCTGAGGCTAAGAAGCAAGGCATCGTCGTGCAGACGGCCGACAAGCGCAAACTCGACCAGCTGGCCCCGGAAGTCCAGCACCAGGGAGTCGTCGCACAGGTGGCGGCATATGACTATGCCACGATCGACGACATTCTCGCGCGTGCGGAGCGTAAAGGCGAGGAGCCGTTCATTCTGATCCTCGACGAAATCGAGGATCCTCACAATCTCGGCTCCATTCTCCGCACCGCGGATTGCACGGGCGTTCACGGCGTCATCATTCCCAAACGCCGTTCCGTCGGCTTGACCGCGACCGTGTCCAAGACGTCCGCGGGAGCGATTGAATATGTGCCCGTAGCCCGCGTAACCAATATCACCCAAACGATCGGTGAGCTCAAGGAACGCGGCGTATGGGTAGCGGGCACGGATGTAACGGCTGCGGACGATGTATACCGCAGTAACTTTAAGCTGCCGCTCGCCCTCGTGATCGGCAATGAAGCTCGCGGCGTAGGCCGTCTGATCAAGGAATCGTGCGATTTCCTGGTGAAGCTGCCTATGCATGGCCGCATTAATTCGCTGAATGCCTCTGTAGCAGCGGGTGTTCTGATGTACGAGGTCGTCAGACAGCGCACGACAGGCTAACCGCTCATGAAGGAATTCTTGATTGTAGACGGCTACAATATTATCGGCGCCTGGGCGGAACTTCAAGTACTGCGTGACCGCAGTCTGGAAGAAGCGAGGGACAGGCTGATCGCGATACTTGCGGAATATCAATCGTTTTCGGGTGTTAAGGTTTATCTTGTGTTTGATGCCTATCAGGTGCCGGGGCTTGGCAAAACCTACGTCCAGAGTAAGCTCAGCGTTCTTTACACGAAGGAAAAGGAGACAGCCGACGAATTGATCGAACGGCTGGTCTTCCAACTGGCGGGCCGCCGTCGTCAAATTTACGTAGCTACTTCCGATATGACCGAGCAGCATGTGATTTTCGGCAAAGGGGCGCTGAGGCTTCCAGCTTCTGAACTGCTCGTTAAGATCAAGCAGAATCGCGGTGAGATACGTAATCGTATTCGGGAAGAGGCTGAAACTGGCCGGAACTCTTTCGATAGCAAGTTGAATGAGGAGATGCGGGAAATCTTCGAGCGGTGGAGAAGAGGGAAGTAACATCAGGAACTTTTGAAAAACTCTGGAAATTAATCTCTCATTTGCATTGACGATGTAAGATTACATAATGTATACTTGACCTATCCTTTTAAGCAAACATGGGAGTTTTGCAGGCCGGAGGGATTTTTGGTGAGTGTCGACCTCAGAGAGCTCAGAATGACGGATTACGAACTCAAGACCGACGAGGATATCGTCGACGCTGTCCATAGTGGTAATAGCGATGCACTGGAGTTTCTGATCAATAAGTACCGCAATTTTGTACGCGCCAAAGCCCGTTCTTACTTTCTTATAGGTGCTGACCGCGAAGATATCGTGCAAGAGGGAATGATCGGGTTATACAAATCAATCCGGGATTTCCGCGGAGACAAGCTCTCCTCGTTTAAGGCTTTTGCAGAACTGTGCATTACGCGGCAGATTATTACGGCTATTAAGACGGCAACCCGTCAGAAGCATATTCCGCTTAACTCTTACGTTTCATTGGACAAGCCGATTTACGACGAGGATTCAGATCGTACGCTTCTCGATGTGATCTGCGGCTCCAAGGTAACCGATCCTGAAGAATTGATTATTAATCAGGAAGAATTCAGCGGACTCGAAGACAAAATGGGTGAGATTCTTAGTGATCTCGAACGCCGTGTACTGATGCTTTATCTTGATGGTAGATCCTATCAGGAAATAGCTGTTGATCTGGACCGCCATGTGAAGTCGATAGACAATGCTCTGCAGCGAGTCAAACGCAAGCTTGAGCGTTATTTGGAAGTGCGGGATTTATAGACAAGGCACCCTTCAGTGATTGGGTGTTTTTTTATTTTATTAAAGACAGTTTCATTGATTCCAAGGCTATTGTTTTCCTTCCCGATCGCAAACACATTATTATGCGGGGGTATTTTATTCCCTCACGGCTGATGGCAATTGATTTTTTAACAGGGAACTTATCAGGTTTAAACAGTGGAGACAAGGCCGATAATGAGAACAACCCAGGATCCGGCAAGGGGCTTTTTGCTATGCACAGCGCAGGATCTTATCCTTGACACCCTATACCGGTTATGTTAAAGTATTGCAGGTAGCCCTATCGCTTTTTTTTTATGCGCAAAAAAGGGCGTATTTGATCCTGATCTCGGGAGGTGTACAACATGCGCGTTATCATTACGCTGGCATGCACAAGCTGCAAGCAACGGAACTATACGTCCAACAAGAACAAGCGTAACCATCCAGACCGTATGGAGTTCAAGAAATTCTGCAAATTCTGCAATGAACATACCGCTCATCGCGAAACCAGATAGTCTGTGGAGGTGTAGTGCGTGGCTTTCTTAGCTAAAATGAAGCAGGGTTTCGGCTCCTCGTTCTCGTTTTTCACCGAAAGCTGGAGCGAACTGAAGAAGGTCAAATGGCCAACTCGCAAGGAAATGATCAGCTATACGACCGTTACCCTTGTGACGGTGGCTTTCGTGACTGTCTATTTTTACTTGCTCGACCTGGGGATCTCTGAGTTGCTTCGTCTTGTCTTCAAATAAATTCAGGAACTAGGTGGCAAATATGGAAAAAAGATGGTACGTCGTTCATACCTATTCAGGTTACGAGAACAAAGTCAAAGCCAATTTAGAGAAGCGTGTTGAATCCATGGATATGACGGACAAGATCTTTCGTGTACTTGTACCCATGGAGGAAGAGCTGGTAAACAAAGACGGCAAGAAGAAAACCGTTATGCGTAAAGTTTACCCCGGATACGTGCTCGTTGAGATGATCCAGACAGATGATTCCTGGTACGTTGTTCGCAACACGCCTGGTGTTACTGGTTTTGTTGGCTCTACGGGTTCCGGCTCTAAACCGACAGCACTGCTTCCGGAAGAAGTCGAATCTATTCTGAAGCACATGGGAATGGAAGAACCGAAACCGAAGATCGATTTCGATCTGAAAGAAACGGTTCGCGTGAAGGTAGGTCCGTTTGCGAATTTCGTCGGCACTGTCGAAGAAATTATTGCAGACAAAAGTAAGCTTAAGGTTCATGTCAACATGTTTGGTCGAGAGACTCCACTGGAACTCGATTTCCATCAAGTGGAGAAACTGTAGACAGCATCGATTCAAATCCCTCTATTTGAGGAAGTTTCTCTTGCGGAATCAGATTGCTGATTCTGGCTGGTTCCTTAAGAAAAGCTTAGCCAGATCTGTCTCTTTCGCGGATAGGCTTTTGCTGGTGGGAGGGAAATGATCCCGTCGAACCACACTACGTGCAAGGAGGTGTCACACACAATGGCAAAAAAGGTTATTAAAATGGTGAAACTGCAGGTTCCTGCAGGGAAAGCGAATCCGGCTCCGCCGATCGGTCCTGCACTGGGTCAAGCTGGCGTGAACATTATGGCTTTCTGTAAGGAGTTCAATGCTAAGACTGCTGATCAAGCAGGTCTGATCATTCCGGTTGTTATCACTGTATTCGAAGACCGTTCGTTCACATTCGAAACTAAAACGCCTCCGGCAGCAGTACTTCTTCGTATCGCAGCTGGTGTCGAAAAAGGTTCCGGCGAACCGAACAAGAAGAAAGTTGCAACGGTTAAACGTGCGAAAGTTCGTGAAATCGCTGAAACTAAAATGCCTGACCTGAACGCTGCAACCGTAGAGGCTGCAATGCTGATGGTTGAAGGTACTGCTCGCAGCATGGGCATCACGATCGAAGATTAATTCGATTCGTTGGCTTCTTTCAGAAGCCGCAATACAGTGGGAGGGCAATCCGTTACGACCACAGAGGAGGATTACACATGGCTAAACACGGTAAGAAATATAACGAAGTAGCTAAGCAGATCACTGCTGAAGCACTTTATGAGCCAGCTGAAGCAATTGAGCTTGTTAAGAAATCAGCTCCGGCAAAATTCGACGAAACGGTTGATATCGCTGTTCGTCTGGGTGTAGACCCTAGAAAACAAGACCAGGCTGTCCGCGGCGTAGTAGTACTTCCGCACGGAACTGGTAAAACCAAGCGCGTTCTCGTATTCGCGAAGGGTGACAAAGCTAAAGAAGCAGAAGCGGCAGGCGCTGATTTTGTAGGCGATCTAGACATGATCAACAAAATCCAGCAAGGCTGGTTCGATTTCGATGTTTGCGTAGCTACTCCTGACATGATGAGTGAAGTTGGTAAGCTCGGACGTCTGCTCGGTGGTAAAGGCCTTATGCCTAACCCTAAAGCAGGTACCGTAACTTTCGACGTTACTAAAGCTGTTCAAGAGATCAAAGCTGGTAAAATCGAATACCGTTTGGACAAAGCGGGACAAATTCATGCTCCACTCGGCAAAGTATCTTTCGACGCTGACAAGCTCTCTGAGAACTTTAAAGCGCTGATCGACGCACTGCTCAGAGCGAAACCTGCAGCTGCTAAAGGTGTATACCTGAAGAGCGTTGCGATTTCCTCGACAATGGGCCCGAGCGTTCGCGTGAATCTCCAATCCTTCAGATAAGTTAATTGCGATTGACATATCATGTCGAACGTGTTAAAATAACTGAGGTTGTTAGTTAACAGTCGAATATATAGACCGTAGACAGCAGGTGCATGAGGGTTTACCTGAATGCTTAATATCCCGCCGAGGTGTTATGATATAAATCGGTTCATCCGTAAATGTCATGCCTTCGTAGAGTCTACGAAGGCATTTCTTATGCTTAGGCGGTAGAAATGCTTGCGATAGATTCGGTGAAAACAAGATTGACAAGAAGTGAGGTGTAACCTATGGCAAACGCGAAGATTTTAGCAGAAAAAGAGCAGATCGTATCCGACTTGTCGGACAAACTGCGTGAGAGCTCCTGTACAATCGTAGCAGACTATCGTGGTCTGAACGTTGCTCAAGTAACGGAACTTCGTAAGAAACTCCGTGAAGCTGGCATTGAATTCGCAGTTCTTAAGAACTCGATGGTAAGACGTGCAACTGCTAATACAGAGTTGACTGAACTTGATGCACATCTGACTGGTCCTACTGCAATTGCATTCAGTAAAGATGATGTTGTTTCTCCAGCCAAGATCCTTAACGATTTTGCGAAGAAAAACGACAGCCTTAGCATCAAAGCTGGTGTGGTAGAAGGTAAAGTTGTTGATGTTGCACAAATCAAAGCGCTGGCAGACCTGCCTTCCCGCGAAGGTCTTCTGTCCATGCTCCTCAGCGTGCTTCAAGCACCTGTTCGCAACTTCGCTCTTGCAGTTAAAGCTGTGGCTGATAAGCAAGAGACCGGAGCAGAAGCTTAATTTTTACCCACAAATAATTCGAATGAATATAATGGAGGTTTAACCATGAGTAACGAGCAAATCTTGGAAGCCATTAAAGGCATGACAGTTCTTGAACTGAATGATCTGGTTAAAGCAATTGAAGAAGAATTTGGCGTAACTGCTGCAGCTCCAGTTGCAGTAATGGGCGGCGCTGCTGGCGGTGCTGAAGCTGCTGAGCAATCCGAGTTCGACGTAATTTTGAACAACGCTGGTGCTTCCAAAATCAACGTTATCAAAGTTGTTCGCGAAATCACTGGTCTTGGTCTGAAAGAAGCAAAAGACCTGGTTGACAACGCACCAAAGCCAATCAAAGAAAAAGTAAGCAAAGAAGAAGCAGAAGCAGTTCAAGCGAAGCTTGCTGAAGCTGGCGCTTCCGTAGAAGTGAAATAATATTGGTTAAACGGGGAACCTCTTGAAGCCTGGCTTCAAGAGGTTCTTTTGGATTTAATAAAAGAAATGTGTTTGGCTTAAGCTAACTTCAAGAATCATCTGGCGAAGGGTATAATTTATGCAGCATGGCAGAAAAGGAGAGAATGCAGTTGACGGATCACTATTACACGCAGAAGCCGACGGTAAAGCATAAGGCTCAGCAAGTCGAGTTGCGGTTGGCTGGACGTAAACTTGATTTGAAGACGGATGCCGGTGTCTTCTCCAAAGGCGGCGTCGATTTCGGAAGTCGTCTTCTGATCGAGACTATGACAATGGATTCCAAAGCAAAGGTATTAGATGTAGGTTGTGGATATGGACCTATCGGATTAAGTGCTGCGCTACAATGTCCGGAAGGATTTGTAACGATGGTCGATATTAATGAGCGGGCTATTGAACTTGCGAAAGAAAATGCAAAGAATAATGGCATTACTAATGTGACCGTCCTGCAGAGTGACAAACTAGAAGCGGTTAAGGAACAAAAATTCAATGTGGTGCTCACTAATCCTCCGATTCGCGCAGGTAAACAAACAGTTCACGAGATATTCGAGCAGGCCTGGGAATGCTTGCTTCCAGGCGGTGAATTGTGGGTTGTAATTCAAAAAAAGCAAGGTTCGCCATCTGCATTAGCTAAGATGGAGGAACTTTTTACAGAGGCAGATGAAATTACAAAAGATAAAGGCTATCGCATTTTGAAAGCAATCAAATAATATACGCATAAGCAAAAAACTTTTGACTTGACATCACAAATATGATATCATTAAAAAATGTCAGTATTAAGATGGGCTTGATGTGTTTCCTTAACGAAAATGTCAAGCGTTTTTTTGAAGAGAAATGAATAAAATTTCTAACGTTGAGTATAATGTTGAAATTTTAGGAAATTCTAACAGGATAAGTAGTATTATATGCCATAACTGTGCGGATCAACAAGAAAAACCTCCATCCATTGCAGTCGCTTCCTCGGACGGGCTCTCTGATCAGATCGGAGAATTCCACCGTTAGCGTGCGCTCGGCGTAGACGCCCTTCCTTAAGGGGGTGCCCAAACAACGAGGTGCCCATGAAGTGTACGTCGATAGAAGTTTTTCTTATTTATTTTTATGAACTGAGTAGACTTAAGGGGTGAATGAAGTTGGCGGGACATCTTGTTCAATTTGGACGACGCAAACGCAGGACTTATGCTCGAATTAATGAGGTGCTTGACATCCCCAACCTGATCGAAATTCAACAAAAATCCTATGAAGGATTTTTGGATGAAGGACTACGTGAGATGCTTTTGGACATTTCACCTATTCAGGATTTCACGGGGAATCTAGTACTTGAATTTATTGACTACAGCTTAGGAGAGCCTAAGTATTCCGTAGACGAATCCAAAGAGCGTGACGTCACCTACGCTGCGCCGCTTCGGGTGAAGGTACGTCTGATCAATAAGGAAACCGGAGAAGTGAAGGAACAGGAAGTGTTTATGGGAGATTTCCCGATCATGACCGAAACCGGAACCTTCATTATTAACGGTGCTGAACGTGTAATTGTCTCCCAGCTCGTTCGTTCTCCTAGCGTCTATTATAGCACCAAAGTAGATAAGAACGGTAAAAAGACTTACACAGCAACAGTGATTCCGAACCGCGGTGCTTGGTTGGAATTGGAAACAGATGCGAAGGATATCGTCTATGTACGTATTGATCGCACACGTAAAATTCCGGTAACCGTTCTGCTGCGTGCGCTCGGATTTGGTACTGACGCTGAGATTCTTGATTTGCTTGGTGACAATGAATATATTCGGAATACGCTGGACAAAGACAACACGGATTCTACGGATAAAGCTTTGATTGAAATCTATGAACGTCTTCGTCCGGGCGAACCACCAACGCTTGATAATGCGAGAAGCTTGCTTGTAGCTCGTTTCTTTGATCCAAAACGTTACGATCTGGCGAATGTGGGTCGTTACAAAATCAATAAAAAGCTTCATATTAAGAACCGGTTGTTTAACCAACGTCTTGCAGAAACACTGATTGACCCGGAAACGGGTGAAATCGTTGCAGAGGCGGGCCAAGTCCTTGATCGTCGTCTTTTGGATGAAGTCCTTCCATTCCTGGAGAAGAGCATCGGATTCAAAGACTACTCTGTACCTAACGGAGTTGCCGGAGAAGAGATCATTCCTGTCCAGACGATTGATGTGTATTCACCGATTGAAGACGGCAAGGTAATAAAAGTGATTTCTAACGGGGTTATTGATAAATCCGTTAAGAACATTACACCTGCGGACATCATTTCGTCCATTAACTATTTTATAAACCTTCTGCACGGAATCGGAAACACCGATGATATCGATCACCTTGGTAATCGTCGTCTTCGCTCCGTTGGCGAGCTGCTGCAGAATCAGTTCCGTATCGGTCTTTCTCGGATGGAACGTGTTGTTCGTGAGCGTATGTCCATTCAGGATGCGAACGTAATTACGCCGCAGGCTTTGATTAACATACGCCCGGTTATCGCGGCTATCAAGGAGTTCTTCGGAAGCTCCCAGCTTTCGCAGTTTATGGATCAGACGAACCCGCTTGCTGAGCTGACGCACAAACGTCGTCTCTCCGCACTCGGACCCGGCGGTTTGACGCGTGAGCGTGCCGGCTTTGAAGTTCGTGACGTCCATCACTCCCACTATGGGCGGATGTGTCCGATTGAAACACCGGAAGGTCCGAACATTGGTTTGATTAACTCCTTGTCAACGTTCGCACGGATTAATGAGTATGGCTTTATTGAAGCCCCATACCGTCATGTTGATCCCAAAACAGGCGTTGTTACGGAAGAAATCGTCTACATGACAGCCGATGAAGAGGATAACTACGTTGTTGCTCAAGCGAATGCCGAGCTGTCAGAAGAAGGATTCTTCGTGAACGACAGTGTTATTGTCCGTTATAAGGATGATATTCTGACGCTACCTAAAGAACGTGTCGACTACATGGACGTATCTCCTAAGCAGGTTGTATCGGTTGCAACAGCGTTAATTCCTTTCTTGGAAAACGATGACTCCAACCGTGCGCTCATGGGATCCAACATGCAACGTCAAGCCGTTCCGCTTCTTATCCCGAAAGCTCCGTTGGTTGGTACGGGTATGGAGCACAAGTCTGCGAAAGACTCCGGTGTTTGTATTGTTGCCAAACATGACGGAATTATCGAAAAAGTTGCGGGTAATGAAATTTGGCTTCGTCGTCAAGAGATGATTGAAGGCAGACTAGTGAACGGCAACTTGATTAAACATAAGCTTCACAAGTTTATGCGTTCTAACCAAGGAACGTGCATTAACCAGCGTCCGATCGTTCAAAAGGGCCAATTGGTCAAAGCTGGAGACATTCTGGCTGATGGTCCTTCCACAGAGCAAGGCGAATTGGCTCTTGGCCGCAACGTTGTAGTAGCCTTCATGACTTGGGAAGGTTACAACTACGAGGATGCGATTCTGCTGAGTGAAAGACTTGTGAAGGAAGATGTGTATACATCTATTCACATTGAAGAATATGAATCCGAGGCTCGTGACACGAAACTCGGCCCAGAAGAAATTACGCGCGATATTCCGAACGTTGGCGAAGATGCTCTGAAGAACCTCGATGAGCGTGGAATCATTCGTGTCGGTGCGGAGATAGGCGCTGGAGATATTCTTGTTGGTAAAGTTACGCCTAAGGGTGTGACGGAACTGACCGCTGAAGAACGTCTGCTTCATGCCATCTTCGGTGAGAAGGCGCGTGAAGTTCGCGATACGTCGCTGCGGGTTCCTCACGGAACAGACGGTATTGTCGTTGACGTGAAAGTATTTACACGAGAGAACGGTGACGAATTGCCGCCGGGCGTTAATCAGCTGGTTCGTGTTTACATCGCTCAGAAGCGTAAGATTTCCGAGGGTGACAAAATGGCTGGACGTCACGGTAACAAGGGTGTTATCGCCCGTATTTTACCGGAAGAAGACATGCCGTTCATGCCGGATGGAACGCCTGTAGAGGTTGTTCTGAACCCGTTGGGCGTACCTTCTCGTATGAACATCGGTCAGGTACTGGAAGTTCACTTGGGTATGGCTTCAAGAGCACTTGGTATTCATGTGGCAACGCCGGTATTCGACGGAGCGCACGAGTATGATGTGTTTGACACCATGGAAGAGGCCGGCATGCAGCGTAACGGTAAAACGAAACTGTATGATGGACGTACCGGAGATTCCTTTGAACGTGAAGTTACAGTTGGGGTCATGTATATGATCAAACTGGCGCACATGGTCGATGACAAAATCCATGCCCGCTCCACAGGTCCATACTCACTCGTTACTCAACAGCCTCTGGGTGGTAAAGCTCAGTTCGGCGGACAACGTTTCGGGGAGATGGAAGTATGGGCGCTTGAGGCTTATGGCGCTGCATACACTCTGCAGGAAATTCTTACTGTTAAGTCTGATGACGTGGTGGGTCGTGTCAAAACCTACGAATCCATTGTCAAAGGCGAGAACGTACCGGAACCTGGTGTTCCTGAGTCGTTTAAAGTATTGATCAAAGAGCTTCAGAGCTTGGGTATGGATGTTAAGATCCTATCCGGAGATGAGCAAGAGATCGAGATGAAAGAACTCGATGATGAAGAAGACACTACGAGTGATAAGCTTAATCTGAACCTTGAAGGGGCAGAAATTGGAGCCGAATAACTGCAATTGATACAGGAAAGGCGGACATAAGAGTCCGCCTCCTTCCCATAATTAGCATATTCTAAGGAGGGTTGCTCCTTGTTGGACGTAAACAATTTCGAATTTATGAAAATCGGATTGGCTTCACCTGAGAAAATCCGTTCATGGTCCCGTGGGGAAGTTAAAAAACCGGAGACAATTAACTACAGAACACTGAAGCCCGAAAAAGAAGGCTTGTTCTGTGAGAAAATCTTTGGCCCGACGAAAGACTGGGAATGTCATTGCGGTAAGTATAAGCGTGTTCGCTACAAAGGCGTCGTATGTGATCGCTGTGGCGTTGAAGTAACGCGTCAGAAGGTTCGTCGTGAGCGTATGGGTCACATTGAACTTGCTGCGCCTGTCTCTCATATTTGGTACTTCAAAGGTATACCTAGCCGCATGGGGCTAGCACTGGACATGTCTCCGCGCTCGCTTGAGGAGATCATATACTTTGCTTCCTATGTTGTTACGGATCCAGGAGACACGCCTCTTGAGAAGAAGCAGCTTCTGTCTGAGAAGGAATACCGCAGCTACCGTGAGAAGTATGGTTATGCCTTCCAAGCGGGTATGGGTGCTGAGGCAGTTAAGAAACTTCTTCAGGATATCGAAATCGACAAAGATGTTGAGATGCTGAAGGAAGAGCTTAAAACCGCCCAAGGTCAACGCCGTAACCGCGCGATCAAGCGTCTAGAAGTGATGGAAGCGTTCCGTAATTCCAAGAACCTGCCGGATTGGATGGTTCTTGATGTACTGCCGGTTATTCCGCCAGAGCTCCGTCCGATGGTTCAGCTGGATGGTGGCCGTTTTGCAACGTCCGACCTTAACGATCTGTATCGTCGTGTTATTAACCGTAATAACCGTCTGAAACGTCTGTTGGATCTTGGCGCTCCTGATATCATTGTTCAGAATGAGAAACGGATGCTTCAAGAAGCAGTTGACGCTCTGATCGATAACGGCCGTCGTGGACGTCCGGTAACAGGTCCTGGTAACCGCCCGCTGAAATCATTGAGCCACATGCTCAAAGGTAAACAGGGACGTTTCCGTCAGAACTTGCTCGGTAAACGTGTCGACTATTCCGGTCGTTCCGTTATCGTTGTAGGTCCTAGCCTGAAAATGTATCAATGTGGTCTGCCTAAAGAAATGGCCCTTGAGTTGTTCAAACCTTTCGTTATGAAAGAATTGGTCAACAAAGGTCTTGCGCATAACATTAAGAGTGCCAAGCGTAAAGTTGAACGTGTAAGTCCGGAAGTATGGGACGTTCTCGAGGAAGTTATTAAAGAGCATCCAGTTCTTCTGAACCGGGCCCCTACGCTGCATAGACTGGGTATCCAGGCGTTTGAGCCCATCTTGGTTGAAGGTCGTGCTATCAAGCTGCATCCACTCGTGTGTACAGCCTACAACGCTGACTTTGACGGTGACCAAATGGCTGTTCACGTACCGTTATCTGCTGAAGCACAAGCAGAGGCGCGTGTATTGATGCTTGCATCCGGTAACATTTTGAACCCGAAAGACGGCAAGCCAGTTGTAACGCCATCACAGGATATGGTCTTGGGAAGCTTCTATCTGACTACAGATAACAAGTACGGTAAAGGCGCTAACCTGATTCTTCGCTCTGTGAACGAAGCCGTATCTGTGTACCAGAACGGAACAGCTGAACTGCATGCGCGTGTAGCTATCCCGGCAAGAGTTCTTAATAAGAATAACTTTAGCGCAGTTCAACAGGAAGCCTATTTGATTACGACGATCGGAAAAATCATTTTCAATGAAATTTTCCCGGAAGATTTCCCGTACATCAACGACGCTACCAAAGCAAACCTGCTTAACGGTCCATCCGACGATTACTTCGTGTTCGAGAAAGGCGCAGATATTCGCGCTAGAATGGAAGAGTTGCCGGAAGCCAAAGCAGTCGGTAAAGACTATTTAGGATCGATTATTGCGGAGTGTTTCCGTAATTACCATACAACTAAAACTTCTGTAATTCTCGATAAGATTAAAGAGCTCGGCTTCACATACTCCACTAAAGCGGGTATTACTGTAGCTGTAGCAGACGTTGTCGTGCCTTTAGAGAAGAAGAAGATTCTAGAGGATTCAGAGGAAAAAGTACGCACGGTCACGAATCAATACCGCCGCGGCTTGATTACGGATGAAGAGCGTTACGATCGTGTAATTGCAATTTGGAGTAAAACGAAGGATGAAATCACGGATATCCTGATGAAGTCCCTCGATAAATACAATTCCATTAACATGATGGTAGAATCCAAAGCACGGGGTAACAAATCCCAAATCACACAACTTGGTGGTATGCGTGGATTGATGGCCAACCCGTCCGGTAAAATTATCGAGCTTCCAATTAAATCGAACTTCCGTGAAGGCCTCACCGTATTGGAATACTTTATTTCCACCCACGGTGCTCGTAAAGGTCTTGCCGATACAGCCCTTCGTACAGCTGACTCCGGTTATCTGACCAGACGTCTGGTAGACGTTGCGCAGGATGTAATTGTTCGTGAAGATGATTGCGGAACCGATAAAGGATTTATCGTGAGTAAAATTCAAGACGGCAAAGAAGTAATTGAAGACCTCTTTGACCGTATTGAAGGCCGCTATGCATTCGAAACGATTCGTCATCCGCAATCCGGGGATGTAATCGTCAATCGTAATGAATTGATTGAAGCTAATATCGCGAATTCAATCATTGACGCAGGGATTGAACGTCTGCAGATTCGTTCTGTTCTTAGCTGTCGTTCCCGTCATGGGGTATGTAAGAAGTGTTACGGTCGTAACCTTGCGACAGGACAGCATGTTGAAATCGGTGAAGCTGTAGGTATTATCGCAGCACAATCCATTGGTGAACCAGGAACACAGCTCACTATGCGTACGTTCCATACCGGTGGTGTTGCAGGGGATGATATCACACAAGGTTTGCCGCGTATTCAGGAGTTGTTCGAAGCGCGTAATCCTAAAGGGCAAGCGATTATTTCGGAAATTGATGGTCTCGTCAAAGAAATTCGCGAAGCTAAGGACCGCCGTGAAATTGAAGTCCAAGGCGAAGCAGAGTCCCGTGTATACGCTGTTCCTTATGGTTCCCGTGTAAGGGCTGTTGTAGGACAGACGATCGAGGCGGGCGATGAATTAACCGAGGGTTCGATTGACCCTAAAGAAATGCTGCGCATTAAAGGTATCCGAGGCGTTCAGAACTATATCCTTCAGGAAGTTCAGCGTGTATACCGGAACCAGGGCGTAGAGATCAATGATAAGCACGTGGAAGTAATGATTCGTCAGATGCTTCGTAAAATCCGTATCGTAGATGCGGGTGATACTACACTGCTGCCTGGATCATTCGTTGACATGCATGAATACGAAGAAGCGAACAAAGTAGCTTTGTTTGCGGACAATGAGCCTGCAGTTGCGAAACCGATCCTTCTTGGTATTACGAAGGCATCACTCGAGACAGACTCCTTCCTTTCGGCGGCATCCTTCCAGGAAACAACGCGTGTCCTGACAGATGCAGCGATCAAAGGTAAAGTGGACCAGTTGCTTGGCCTTAAGGAGAATGTTATCATTGGTAAGCTGATTCCGGCGGGTACAGGTATGCCGCGCTACCGGAACATTCGGGTTGTAGATCCTAATTCCGAGCCGGTTGCTGAAGGTCATGCAGAAAAAGAAACGGTGACGGTTGAATAGCCGTTAACGAAATTAGTTAAAAGATAAGGCGCCTGACAATCAACAATTAAAATAAATCTGTTGATTGTTAGGCAATTTTCTTGACACTGCCCTGGCAAGATGCTAATATATCGAAGTGTGCCTAAATTAATATCTTTACCTGTACTTTGGAGGATGTGGAATATGACATATGACAAAGTCAAGCAGGCGTCGAAATTAAGTGTCGGCACAAAGCAAGCTACGAAAAGTGTTGAACTTGGTAAAGCACTAGAAGTTATTGTTGCCAAAGATGCAGATCCACGTATGATAGATAAGATTGTAAATCTCTGTTTGAAATCTGGAATAGAGATAACCTACGTAGATTCTATGAAATTGCTTGGGAAAGCATGCGGAATTGATGTTGGGGCCGCGGTGGCTGCAATCATAAATGAATAGCAAGGCCGGATGTTTTTGTTTCTAGATCTCATGCGAGAAACAGCTTACTTTTTGCTGAGTCTAAAAACAAAAACTTCCCTTTGCTTATTTATGACTCGCCTGGATCTGTGGGCTTGCAATAAAGGTAAGATGTATACACTAGAGAGGAGGTGGCAGCATGCCAACAATTAACCAGTTAGTCCGTAAAGGACGTCAAGCTAAAGTTGTTAAGTCGAAATCCCCGGCTCTTCAAAGAGGTTTTAACGCTTTGAAAAGAGAATCTACGGAACTCAGCGCTCCGCAAAAACGCGGTGTATGTACTCGTGTAGGTACAATGACTCCGAAGAAGCCAAACTCCGCACTTCGTAAATACGCTCGTGTGCGTTTGACGAACCGTGTAGAGGTTACAGCATACATTCCAGGTATCGGACACAACCTTCAAGAACACAGCGTTGTTCTGATTCGCGGAGGTAGAGTGAAAGACCTTCCAGGGGTACGTTACCACATCGTTCGTGGTGCACTGGATACTTCCGGTGTTAACAACCGTATGCAAGCTCGTTCCAAATATGGTACGAAGCGTCCGAAAGTTAAGAAGTAATCTGTCTTTTGTATGAAAGAAAGTATTTATTTTTTGGGAAAGGGGGATCACTATGCCTCGTAAAGGTCCAGTAACACGCAGAGACGTATTGCCAGATCCGATATATAGCAGCAAATTAGTTACTCGTCTCATCAATCGCATCATGATCGATGGTAAAAGAGGGGTAGCACAATCTATTCTATATAACGCGTTTGAAATGATTCAGGAACGTACCGGTAAGGAGCCGATGGAAGTTTTCGAACAAGCCATCAAGAACATCATGCCGGTGCTTGAAGTTAAATCCCGCCGTGTCGGTGGTGCTAACTACCAGGTTCCAATCGAAGTTAAACCAGAGCGTCGCACGACACTTGGTCTTCGCTGGCTCGTAAACTACTCTCGTCTTCGTGGTGAGAAAACCATGGAAGAGAGACTGGCATTTGAAATTATTGATGCTAGTAACAACACAGGTTCTTCTGTGAAGAAACGTGAAGATGTACACAAAATGGCAGAAGCGAACAAAGCGTTTGCTCACTACCGTTGGTAGGATTTAGATCCTCGAATTAGGAAGGAGACATAACCATGGCTAGAGAGTTCTCCTTAAAAGATACACGTAACATCGGGATCATGGCACATATTGATGCCGGTAAGACTACCACAACCGAACGGATTCTGTACTATACAGGCCGTACCCACAAAATCGGAGAGGTGCACGAAGGTGCAGCTACGATGGACTGGATGGAGCAGGAGCAGGAGCGCGGAATTACGATTACTTCCGCCGCTACCACTGCTGCGTGGAGAGGTCACCGCATCAATATCATTGATACCCCGGGGCACGTTGACTTCACTGTTGAAGTTGAACGTTCCCTGCGTGTATTGGATGGAGCTGTTGGTGTATTCAGTGCGAAGGAAGGCGTAGAGCCTCAGTCTGAAACCGTATGGAGACAGGCTGATAAGTACAGCGTTCCACGTATTGCATATGTTAACAAAATGGATATCATCGGTGCCGACTTCTTGGGAGTTGTCGATTCGATGCGCGAAAAGTTGGGTGCCAATGCCGTAGCTATTCAGCTGCCGATTGGTGCTGAGAACGACTTTGTCGGTATCATCGATATCGTAGAAGAGAAGGCCATCCTTTATAAGGATGACATGGGTAAAGATGTTGAAGATATCGAGATCCCTGCAGAGTACAAGGATAAAGTTGCCGAACTCCGCTTGGAACTCGTTGAGAAGGTCGCTGAGCTTGATGAAGAGCTTACAATGAAATACCTGGAAGGTGAAGAAATTACGGTTGCTGAACTGAAAGCGGCTCTCCGCAAAGGTGTAGTAAACGTTCAAATCTTCCCGGTTATCTGCGGATCTTCTTACCGTAATAAAGGCGTTCAGCCTATGTTGGACGCTGTAATCGATTATTTGCCTGCTCCAATTGACGTTCCTGACATCAAGGGCTTGCTTGAAGATGGAACTGAAACAACTCGCAAATCTTCCGATTCCGAACCGTTTGCTGCACTTGCATTCAAAATCATGACCGACCCTTACGTAGGTAAACTCACGTTCTTCCGTGTGTATTCCGGCGTATTGCAATCCGGTTCTTATGTATTGAATGCAACTAAAGGTAAGCGTGAGCGCGTAGGCCGTATTCTTCAAATGCACGCTAACAGCCGTCAAGAGATTTCCGAAGTTCACTCCGGGGATATCGCGGCAGCTGTAGGTTTGAAAGATACAGGTACAGGCGACACCCTCTGTGATGAGAAGAATGCGGTAATCTTGGAGTCCATGAACTTCCCTGATCCGGTTATCGAAATCGCAGTTGAGCCTAAGACTAAAGCAGACCAAGATAAAATGGGTATCGCGCTTTCTAAGCTTACTGAAGAAGATCCTACACTGCGCGCACATACTGATGAAGAAACCGGTCAAACGATTCTTGCAGGTATGGGTGAGCTTCACTTGGAAATTATCGTTGACCGTATGCGTCGCGAGTTCAAAGTGGACACCAATGTAGGTAAGCCTCAAGTTGCTTATCGCGAAACTTTCAAATCGGGTGCTAAAGTTGAAGGTAAATTCGTTCGTCAATCCGGTGGCCGTGGTCAATACGGACATTGTTGGGTTGAGTTCGAACCGCTTGAACCAGGTTCAGGTTTTGTCTTCGAAAGCAAAATCGTCGGTGGTGCTATTCCACGTGAATACATCGCGCCAATTCAAGCTGGTATTGAAGAATCCCTGAAGAACGGTGTAATCGCCGGTTTCCCTGTTGTTGATATCAAAGCGACTGTCGTTGACGGTTCCTATCATGATGTTGACTCCAATGAGATGGCGTTTAAAATTGCCGGCTCCATGGCTCTTAAAGCAGCTAAGGACAAATGTAACCCTGCTCTGCTTGAGCCGATCATGAAGGTAGAAGTAACTGTACCAGAAGAGTACATGGGCGATGTAATGGGTGACCTGAACTCCCGCCGTGGACGCATCGAAGGTATGGACTCTCGTTCGGGTGCACAAGTCATCCGCGCTAAAGTACCTCTTTCCGAAATGTTCGGTTACTCCACGACTCTTCGTTCTAGAACACAAGGTCGCGGCGTATACTCCATGGAACTCTCTCATTATGAAGAAGTGCCTAAGTCCATTGCTGAAGAAATTATCACAAAGCACAAAGGCGCTTAATATAAAACTAGTTTTAAAATTTATTTCAAGGAGGAATTGTTTAACATGGCAAAGGCTAAATTCGAACGTAATAAACCGCACGTTAATATCGGTACTATCGGTCACGTCGACCACGGTAAAACAACCCTGACAGCTGCAATCACAACTGTACTGTCCAAAAGATATGGTGGAGCTGCAGTAGCATTCGACCAAATCGATAAAGCACCAGAAGAGCGCGAGCGTGGTATCACAATCTCCACTGCACACGTTGAGTACGAAACTCCTAACCGTCACTACGCACACGTAGACTGCCCAGGTCACGCCGACTATGTTAAAAACATGATCACAGGCGCTGCGCAAATGGACGGAGCTATCCTGGTTGTATCCGCAGCTGACGGCCCTATGCCGCAAACTCGCGAGCACATCCTTCTTTCCCGTCAAGTAGGCGTTCCTTACATCGTCGTATTCATGAACAAGTGTGACATGGTTGAAGACGAAGAGCTTCTTGAACTGGTTGAAATGGAAATCCGTGACCTTCTTTCTGAGTATGAGTTCCCAGGCGACGACACTCCGATCATTCGTGGTTCCGCTCGTGAAGCTCTTCAAAACCCAGATGGCGAGTGGGCTGACAAAATCATCGAGCTCTTCGAGCAAGTTGATACTTACATCCCGCAACCAGAACGCGAAACTGACAAGCCTTTCCTTATGCCTGTCGAGGACGTATTCTCCATCACAGGTCGTGGTACAGTTGCTACAGGCCGTGTAGAGCGTGGTACTGTTAAAGTACAAGACGAAGTTGAAATCGTTGGTATCGCTGAAGAAACTCGCAAATGCGTAGTTACAGGCGTAGAAATGTTCCGTAAGCTTCTTGATTCCGCTCAAGCTGGTGACAACATCGGCGCACTGCTTCGTGGTGTTGACCGTAATGACATCGAGCGTGGACAAGTTCTTTCGAAGCCGGGTTCGGTTAAGCCGCACACTAGCTTTACAGCTCAAATCTACGTACTGACTAAAGAAGAGGGTGGCCGTCACAAGCCTTTCTTCACTGGTTACCGTCCACAGTTCTACTTCCGTACAACTGATGTAACAGGTATCATCAACCTGCCAGAAGGCACTGAGATGGTTATGCCTGGTGATAACATCACTGTAACGGTTGAACTGATCAACCCAATCGCTATCGAGCAAGGTACTAAGTTCGCGATCCGTGAAGGCGGACGTACTGTTGGTGCCGGTGCAGTAGCAACAATCATTAAGTAATTTATCGTCCTCGGACGATTTCATAAGCAACACGTACTGTAACGAGACCCCTGTACTGTAACGGAGTAAGACGAAGGCCCTGCCCTTGGTGGCAGGGCTTTTCTAATAAACATAGTTGTATACAGTAATACATTGCCGAAATAAGTTCCGGATGTATGCGCGGCGTCAACTCAGAACGGATCTCACTATAATAGTAGAAACAATAAATCGAATGCCGTTTTTAAGACAGATCCTATTGACTTAAAAGTTTCTAGATATTTGTCTTATAAAAATGTTGCATTTATCAATTGTATTCGATATAATAGTTAGCGTTGGTCTGTGACGTTGCGATGATGTGAGAGGTTGCTGACACACCCGGCCCCTTTGCCATGGGAAAGGTTGTCAGGGGATTTTCACGGAGTATGTCCGATAATAAATTGGGCGATAGAAGGAGGGACTTATATGGCAAAGCAAAAGATTCGTATTCGTTTAAAAGCTTATGATCACAGAGTGATCGATCAATCAGCTGAGAAAATCGTAGAAACTGCCAAGCGTTCCGGAGCAAGTGTTTCCGGTCCGATTCCGCTTCCAACTGAGAAGCAAATTGTTACGATTCTACGTGCGGTACACAAATACAAAGATTCTCGTGAGCAATTCGAGCAACGCACACACAAGCGTTTGATCGATATCGTGAATCCTACACCACAAACTGTGGACGCTTTGATGAGACTGGACTTGCCGTCCGGTGTTGACATTGAAATTAAATTGTAAGATTAAATAGAAGAAACGATAAGGAAGAGAGGTGTCAACGAATGAAAGGTATCTTAGGTAAAAAACTTGGAATGACTCAAGTATTTACACCAGAAGGAAACGTCGTGCCTGTAACTGTTATCGAAGTTGGACCATGTGTGGTTCTGCAGAAGAAAGATATCGATAACGACGGTTACGAATCGATCCAGATCGGTTTTGCCGACAAGAAAGAAAAGAATGCAACTAAGCCTGCAATTGGTCATGCAAAGAAGGCTAACACTGCTCCTAAGCGCTACATTAAAGAATTTCGTGGTGTGACACTTGGAGAATATGAAGTAGGCCAAGAGCTGAAAGCAGATCTGTTCAGCGAAGGTGAATTTGTTGACGTGTCTGGTACATCCAAAGGTAAAGGATTCCAGGGCGTAATCAAAAGACATAATCAACACACTGGTCCGATGTCTCACGGTTCCCGTTATCATCGTGGTCCGGGTTCCATGGGTTCCATCGCAGCTAACCGTGTTATGAAGGGCAAGAAATTGCCAGGACATATGGGTAGCGAGACAGTAACCCTGCAAAACCTGCAAGTTATTAAAGTCGATGCGGATCGTAACGTAATCCTGGTTAAAGGCTCCATTCCGGGTCCTAGAAACAGCTACGTAAGCGTGAAATCCGCGGTGAAAAAGTAAGAAAGGAGGAAGACTGATGCCAAAAGTAGCGCTATATAACGTATCCGGCTCTCAGGTCGGTGAAGTTGAACTGTCTGATGCTGTGTTCGGTATCGAACCTCACGTACATGCTCTGCATGAAGCGGTTCTATTGCAACAAGCATCTGTTCGTCAAGGTACCCACAAGGTAAAAGGACGTTCTGAAGTACGCGGCGGCGGACGTAAGCCTTGGAAACAAAAAGGAACCGGACGTGCACGTCAAGGTAGTATCCGTGCTCCACAATGGAAGGGTGGCGGTGTAGTATTCGGACCGACTCCTCGCAGCTATGGTTACAAATTGCCTAAGAAAGTTCGTCGTCTTGCAATTAAGTCGGCTCTTTCATCTAAAGTGATTGAGAATGACATTATCGTATTAGATCAGCTTCAAATGAATGCTCCGAAAACGAAAGAATTCGTAGCGATTCTGAAGAACCTCAACGTAGACCGTAAGGCACTCGTTGTTGCTGCATCTTACGAAGACAGCGTAGCACTTTCCGCTCGTAACATTCCGGGAGTGAAGTTCGTTGTTGCTGATGGAATCAACGTACTCGACGTAATGGTTCATGACAAATTGATCATTACGAAGGATGCGGTTCAGAAGGTAGAGGAGGTGCTTGCGCAATGAAAAACCCACGCGATATAATCAAGCGCCCAGTCATCACAGAACGTTCTACTGAAATGATGGCTGACAAGAAGTATGTATTCGAAGTTGAACTCCGTGCGAACAAAACGGAAATCAAACAAGCGATCGAAGAGATCTTCAAAGTTAAAGTGAGTAGCGTAAACACGCTGAGAATGCCAGCTAAGCCGAAGCGTCAAGGTCGTCATTCCGGTTATACTTCCGCTTGGAAGAAAGCTTTCGTGACACTGAGTGCAGACAGCAAGGAACTGGAGTTCTTTGAAACGGTATAATAAAATCTCTAAAGTAAGGAGGTAACACAGATGCCAATTAAAAAGTATAAACCGACCTCTCCAGCAAGACGTGCAATG
Source organism: Paenibacillus lutrae (assembly GCF_009757775.1). Lineage (GTDB taxonomy): Bacteria > Bacillota > Bacilli > Paenibacillales > NBRC-103111 > Paenibacillus_F > Paenibacillus_F lutrae. The sequence continues at coordinate 22,927 of NZ_RHLK01000020.1, read as the reverse complement.
TCCGTATCTACTTTTGAAGAGATCACGACATCCACACCGGAGAAATCTTTGCTTGCTCCTCTGAGTAAACAAGCTGGTCGTAACAACCAAGGTAAAATCACGACTCGTCATCATGGTGGCGGTCATAAGCGTAAATATCGTATCATCGACTTTAAGCGCAACAAAGACGGCATTCCAGGTCGCGTTGCTACAATCGAGTATGATCCGAACCGTTCCGCTAACATCGCTCTGATCCACTACGCAGACGGTGAAAAAAGATACATTCTGGCACCAAAAGGCTTGAAGGTTGATGATCAAATCCAATCCGGACTTGGTTCTGATATCAAAGTTGGTAACGCGCTTGCACTGGAGAACATTCCGGTCGGTACAGTTATCCACAACATCGAGTTGAAGCCTGGTAAAGGCGGACAAATGGTACGTGCTGCTGGTACCGAAGCCCAACTGCTTGGTAAAGAAGATGTGTACGTGACAATTCGTCTTTCCTCCGGAGAAGTTCGCAAAGTGCTGAAAACTTGCCGTGCGACTATCGGATCCGTTGGTAACGGTGATCACGAACTCGTTAAGATCGGTAAAGCCGGACGTAATCGTTGGCTTGGCAAGAGACCAGAAGTCCGCGGGGTAGTAATGAATCCGAACGATCACCCACACGGTGGTGGTGAAGGTCGCGCTCCTATCGGCCGTAAGTCTCCGTTGTCCCCTTGGGGTAAACCGACACTCGGTTATAAAACTCGTAAAAAAGGCAAAGCTTCTGACAAGTACATTGTACGTCGTCGTACGAAGTAATTTATACACATCTGAATATCTCAATGTTCAGAGAAGGGAGGCGCTTCTATGGGTCGCAGTTTGAAAAAAGGTCCATTTATCGATGGACACCTCATGAAAAAAGTTGAGGAGCAAACCGAAGGCAGCAAAAAGACCGTAATCAAAACTTGGTCTCGCCGTTCTACTATTTTCCCTCAGTTCGTGGGTCACACTATCGCGGTTTATGACGGAAGAAAGCATGTGCCTGTATACGTTACAGAAGATATGGTTGGACACAAACTAGGTGAGTTTGCACCAACTCGTACGTACAAAGGTCATGATGACGATAAGAAAACCGGAAAACGCTAATCGTTATTTTTAGTGAGAGGAGGTACTACTATGCAAGCTAAAGCTGCTGCTAAATTCGTTCGGATCGCTCCTCGCAAAGTGCAACTGGTAGTTGATTTGATTCGGGGCAAACAAGTAGGCGATGCGGTTGCAATCCTACGCCATACTCCTAAATCAGCTTCTCCTATCGTGGAGAAGGTTTTGAACTCAGCAATTGCCAACGCAGAGCACAATTATTCGATGGATCCTAACAAACTCGTGATCAGTGAAGTGTATGTAAACCACGGTCCGATCATGAAGAGATTCCGCCCTCGTGCCATGGGTCGCGCGAGCCGCATTAATAAACGTACCAGCCACATTACTGTTGTGGTATCTGAGAAATAAGGAGGGATAACGTGTGGGTCAAAAAGTAAACCCGGTAGGTCTGAGAATTGGTATTATTCGCGATTGGGAATCCAAATGGTACGCTGAGAAAGATTTCGGCGATCTGCTAATGGAAGACGTTAAAATTCGTGAGTATCTGAAGAACAAACTGAAAGATTCTGCACTTTCTCATATCGACATCGAGCGCGCGGCTAATCGCGTGAACGTGACGATTCATACCGCTAAGCCTGGTATGGTTATCGGTAAAGGTGGAGCGGAAGTAGAAATTATCCGCAACTACATTGCTACAATGACAGGGAAAAAAGTTCACATCAACATCGCTGAAGTGAAAAACCCTGAGCTCGACGCTGTCCTCGTTGCAGAAAGCATTGCACAACAGTTAGAGCGTCGCGTATCTTTCCGTCGTGCTATGAAACAAGCGATGCAAAGAACGCAAAGAGCGGGAGCTAAAGGTATTAAAGTTTCGACCAGCGGACGTTTGGGCGGAGCGGAAATCGCCCGTACGGAAGGATACAGCGAAGGAACAGTTCCACTCCACACGCTTCGTGCGGATATCGATTATGGTACAGCTGAAGCGCATACGACCTACGGACGGATCGGCGTTAAAGTATGGATCTATCGTGGAGAGGTACTTCCGACAGCTAAGAAAAAGGCTCAATCGGAAGGAGGCAACTAATCATGTTAGTACCTAAACGTGTAAAACACCGCAAAGAACACCGCGGTAAAATGAAAGGTCGCGCTAAAGGCGGCACTGAAGTTGCATTCGGTGAATTCGGTCTGCAAGCTCTTGAGCCTGCATGGATTACTAACCGTCAAATCGAGGCTGCTCGTATTGCTATGACACGTTACATCAAACGTGGCGGTAAAGTATGGATCAAAATCTTCCCTGCGAAACCAATCACTCAAAAGCCTCTTGAAGTCCGGATGGGTAGTGGTAAAGGTAACGTTGAGAAGTGGGTAGCTGTTGTAAAGCCCGGCAAGGTAATGTTCGAACTGGCTGGTGTTAGCGAAGAAGTTGCTCGCGAAGCTATGCGTCTTGCTATGCACAAGCTCCCGGTTAAATGTAAGTTCGTGAAGAAAGAAGAAGTGGGTGGTGAAGCACATGAAGGCTAGTGAATTCCGCAACTTAACCACTGCTGAAATCGAACAAAGAATTTCCGGCTTTAAGGAAGAACTCTTTAACCTCCGTTTTCAACTAGCTACCGGACAACTGGATAACCCGGTTCAAATTCAGAAGCTGCGCAAAGAGATCGCCCGTGCGAAAACTGTTTTGCGTGAAAGAGAACTCGGGATTGGTTAAGCAAATTCAGAAGGGAGGGCTCGTATATGGCAGAGCGTAACGAACGTAAAGTCCAGGTCGGTAAAGTGGTCAGCGACAAAATGGAAAAAACCATTGTTGTTGCCGTGGAAACATACAAAAAACACGATCTGTACCACAAGCGGATTAAATATACGAAGAAGTTTAAAGCTCACGATGAGAACAACGAAGCGCAAATCGGCGACACCGTGAAAATCATGGAAACTCGCCCATTGTCCAAAGACAAGCGTTTCCGTCTCGTTGAGATCGTTGAAAAAGCTGTTATTGTTTAAACAACAGATATATTCCGAAAGGAGGGACTAACATGATCCAACCATTATCTCGTTTAAAGGTTGCGGACAATTCCGGTGCGAAACAACTGATGTGCATTCGTGTACTTGGTGGTACTGGACGTCGTGTAGGCAGTATCGGTGATTTGATCATCTGCTCTGTGAAAGAAGCAACACCAGGGGGCGTTGTCAAAAAAGGTGATGTTGTTAAGGCGGTAATCGTACGTACGAAGAGCGGTGCTCGTCGTAAAGACGGTTCTTACATCACATTTGATGAGAACGCGGCAGTTATCGTAAAAGATGATAAGAGCCCTCGTGGAACTCGTATTTTCGGACCAGTTGCTCGTGAACTTCGTGATAAAGACTTCATGAAGATCGTTTCTCTTGCTCCTGAAGTTATCTAACACAGGCAGCGTAGTAATAATTGCGGCGCAACTTTCTTATGAAAGTTCGGCAGCTCTTACGAAGTTAGCTTTCCATCGAAAGCTTAGGAGGTGTAATCAACATGCCAAGAACGAAAAAGAGACTTGAATCTCATAACAATAAACTGCATGTAAAGAAAGATGACACGGTTTTTGTTATCTCCGGCAAAGACAAAGGCAAGAAAGGCCGCGTTATCGCAGCTTACCCGCGTGAGAATCGTGTTCTGGTTGAAGGAATCAACATGATCAAGAAGCATGCAAAACCTTCTCAGGCGAATCCGCAAGGCGGAATCATCAATCAGGAAGCTACAATCCACGCATCCAACGTTATGCTAGTGGATCCTAAGAGCGGCAAACCGACTCGTGTAGGTTACAAGGTCCTGGAAAACGGCAAGAAAGTACGCATCGCGAAAAAATCCGGCGAAGCTATCGATTAATCGAAAAGTGCGGAAAGGAGGCACCAGTATGACAGCGAGAATGAAGGATCGTTTCTTAAACGAAATTACTCCTGCTCTGATGCAGAAGTTTAACTATACGACTGTTATGCAAGTACCAAAGATCGAGAAAGTCGTCATCAACATGGGGGTTGGTGAAGCAGTATCGAACTCCAAGGTGCTCGACAGTGCAGTAGAGGATCTGCAAAAAATTGCAGGTCAAAAACCAGTAATCACTCGTGCTAAAAAATCCATTGCAGGTTTCAAACTGCGTGAAAACATGCCGATCGGTGTGAAAGTAACGCTGCGTGGACAACGCATGTATCAGTTCCTGGATAAATTGTTCAATGTATCGCTTCCTCGTGTACGTGACTTCCGTGGCGTATCGTCGAAAGCATTCGACGGCCGTGGTAACTATACGCTGGGTCTGAAAGAACAGCTTATTTTCCCGGAAATCGAATACGATCAAATTGACAAAGTACGCGGTATGGATATCGTTATCGTAACTACTGCTAAGTCTGACGAAGAAGCTCGTGAACTGCTTACCCAACTCGGAATGCCGTTTGTGAAGTAAGAAACAACCATCACGGAGCTTTCGGAAGAGAGCCCCTTAGCCGATAAAAGATCGGAGAGAGTTTTCAAGCGAAAACTTGTAGGAGGTGTAATTTAAGTGGCAAAAACTTCGATGAAAATCAAGCAACAACGTCCCCCTAAGTTCAAAGTGCAGGCGTACACACGCTGCGAACGTTGCGGCCGCCCGCATTCCGTTCTCCGCAAATTTAAAATTTGCAGAATTTGTTTCCGTGAACTAGCATATAAAGGCCAGATTCCTGGTGTGCGTAAAGCAAGCTGGTAATCCACTTATTTTCGGGAAGGAGGTTCACATCCATGGTTATGTCTGATCCAATTGCAGATATGCTTACACGCATTCGTAATGCAAACATTGTTCGTCACGAAACGGTAGAAATCCCGGCATCGAAGATCAAGAAAGAGATTGCTGAAATCCTCAAAAAAGAAGGTTTCATTCGTGACGCTGAATTCGTTGAAGACAACAAGCAAGGTATCATTCGCTTGTTCCTGAAATATGGTCCTAACAACGAACGCGTAATCACCGGTTTGAAGCGTATCAGCAAGCCTGGTCTGCGCGTATACACAAAATCACAAGAGATCCCTCGGGTACTTGGCGGTCTTGGTATTGCTATCATCTCCACTTCAGGTGGAGTAATGACAGACAAAGACGCTCGTCAAGCGAAATCCGGCGGAGAAGTTCTCTGCTACATTTGGTAATATAGAAACATTTGAATGGAGGTGCAAACATGTCTCGTATTGGTCGCAAGCCAATTACTGTTCCAAGTGGTGTTGATGTAACACTTGAGAACACAACGATCACGGTAAAAGGTCCGAAAGGAACCCTGTCCCGCGAACTTCATAAAGAAATGAAGGTATCCGTACAAGACAACGTCATTACGGTAGAAAGACCTTCTGACCATAAACTGCATCGTTCCCTGCACGGTACGACCCGCAGCGTATTGAACAACATGGTAACAGGAGTAACGGAAGGATTTGCGAAAAACCTTGAGCTTGTTGGCGTGGGTTACCGTGCTAACAAAACAGGTGACAAACTTGTCCTGAACGTAGGTTACTCCCACCCAGTTGAGTTCAATCCTGAGTCCGGCATTGAATTTGATGTACCAAGCAACACTAAGATTACTGTAAAAGGCATCGACAAAGAACTTGTTGGTGCAACTGCAGCTAAAATTCGTGCCGTACGTGAACCTGAACCGTATAAAGGTAAAGGTATTAAATACGAAGGCGAACGCATTATTCGCAAAGAAGGTAAAGCCGGTAAGAAGAAGTAAGGCGGCCTAAACACTGCCTAACTTCCGAATACAGATGAAAGGAGTACAATCCATGATTACTAAAAGCGATAAGAATAAAGCGCGTCTCAAAAGACATCTGCGTGTTCGCAAGAAAATTCAAGGAACACCAGCGCGTCCTCGCTTGAATATTTTCCGCTCAGCTAAGCATATGTATGCACAACTGATCGATGATGTGAACGGAGTAACACTGGTATCGGCTTCCACTCAGGACAAAGAACTTACAGAGGTTGGCAACGGCGGTAACGTCGAAGCTGCTCGTAAAGTCGGCGAACTGGTTGCGAATCGTGCAAAAGAAAAAGGTGTAAGTGACGTCGTATTCGACCGTAGCGGTTACCTTTACCATGGGCGTGTTCAAGCTTTGGCTGATGCAGCTCGTGAAGCAGGCCTTAAATTTTAAGAAATCCATCTCATAAGGAGGTTAACGACTTGCGTGTAGATCCTAACACTTTAGAGCTGACTGAAAAAGTTGTTCATATTAATCGCGTTGCTAAAGTTGTAAAGGGCGGACGTCGCTTTAGCTTTAGCGCTCTTGTCGTAGTAGGCGACGGTAACGGCTATGTCGGCGCTGGTATCGGTAAAGCTTCTGAAGTTCCTGATGCGATTCGCAAAGGAATTGAAGATGCTAAGAAGAACCTCGTCCACGTTCCTATCGTTGGAACTACGATTCCTCACCTTGTAACTGGTCATTTCGGCGCTGGACGTGTGCTGTTGAAACCAGCATCTGAAGGTACTGGTGTTATTGCTGGCGGCCCTGTTCGTGCAGTTCTCGAACTTGCTGGCGTTGGCGACATTTTAACAAAATCCCTGGGTTCTTCGAACTCCATGAACATGGTGAACGCTACTTTAGAAGGTCTTTCCCGTCTAAAGAAAGCGGAAGAAGTAGCCAAACTTCGCGGCAAAACCGTTGAAGAGTTGATGGGTTAAGGAGGATAAACATGTCTAAACTTCAAATTACCCTTAAGCGTAGTCTGATCGGACGTCCAGAAACACAAAAGAAGACGGTTCAGGCATTGGGTCTTAGAAAGCTGAACCACTCTGTTGTTCAAAACGACAACGAAGCCATTCGCGGCATGATTAATCAAGTCAGCCACCTGGTAGAAGTTAAAGAAATTCAAGCATAATAACCATACTCAAACTGGAGGAGGTGCAACTATGAAATTACATGAGCTTAGCTCTGCAGAAGGCTCCCGTCACACTCGTAAGCGTATAGGTCGCGGTGTAGGTAGCGGACTTGGAAAAACATCCGGACGTGGTCATAAAGGCCAGAACGCTCGCTCCGGCGGTGGTGTTCGTCCAGGCTTTGAGGGTGGTCAAAATCCACTTTACCGTCGTCTTCCGAAACGTGGTTTTGTTAATCCAACCCGTAAGGAATTCGCAATCGTAAACCTTGAGGACCTGAACAGATTTGAAGCTGGTACGGAAGTAACTCCTGAGCTTCTTATGGAAACAGGTATTGTCAAAGCACAAAAAGATGGGATCAAGATTCTTGGGAATGGCGAAATCACTGTAAAGCTTACAGTTAAGGCGAACAAGTTCTCTCAATCTGCGGTGGATAAAATCCAGGCTGCCGGCGGTCAATCCGAGGTGATTTAATGTTCCGCACCCTATCCAACATCTTTAAAGTAGAAGATTTGCGAAAGAGAATCATCTTCACGCTTCTCGTGTTAATCATCTACAGGATCGGTGCCTTTATTCCGGTACCCAACATCAATACGGAGCTCCTGAAGATGCAGGATCAGGCAAGCCAGAATAGTATCTTTGGACTGTTGAACACTTTCTCCGGCGGAGCGCTGTTCCAGTTCTCCATCTTCTCGATGTCGATTTTCCCGTATATTACGGCTTCGATTATCGTACAACTACTGTCCATGGATGTTGTTCCTAAGTTCACACAGTGGGCGAAAGAGGGAGAAGTGGGGAGAAAGAAGTCCACACAGTTCACTCGTTACTTAACGGTTGTCCTTGGTTTGATTCAAGCATTCGGATTCGCAATCGGGTTTAACAACATGAATGCTGGACTAGTAATCAATCCAAGCTTCGCAACCTATGCGATGATCGCTATTGTTCTTACCGCGGGAACTATGTTCCTGATGTGGTTGGGCGAGCAGATCACCGAAAAGGGAATCGGTAACGGAATATCGATTATTATCTTCGCTGGTATCGTGGCTGCGATTCCTACAGGAATCAGTCAGATTTATCAGACACAGTTTGCGAATGCTGGAGATGCCCTGTTCCTTAACATTTTGAAAGTCGTTCTTATTCTGCTCGTATTGATTGCCATTGTTATTGGTGTCATATACGTCCAGCAGGGGATTCGTAAGATTCCTGTTCAATACGCTAAACGTGTTGTAGGACGCAAAATGTACGGTGGACAGAGTACGCACATTCCTTTGAAAGTGAATGCTGCAGGTGTAATCCCAGTAATCTTTGCTGTTTCGCTTCTTCAGTTCCCTACGATTCTTGCCAGCTTCTGGCTTGGGAATCCCGTGGCGGACTGGATCAGCACCAACTTAAACATCAGCACATCAGCGCCGCTAGCGCTTGTACTATACGTATTACTGATTGTAGGTTTCACCTATTTCTACACGTTTGTGCAGATTAATCCGGTGCAAATGGCCGATCAAATGAAGAAGAACGGAGGGTACATTCCTGGCGTTCGTCCTGGTAAACCAACCTCTTCTTATCTGACAAGAATTATGTCGAGAATAACCTTGTCTGGTGCTTTCTTCTTAGCTTTCATCTCCATTCTTCCAATGATCTTCGGATCTCTGGCTGGACTTCCAAGTTCGGTTCAAATTGGCGGTACTTCGCTCCTGATTCTTGTGGGTGTTGCACTGGAGACTTTGAAAACTGTCGAAAGTCAACTGATCAAACGTCATTACAAAGGATTTATCAACAAATAGCAATAGGTTCTGATGTAGGCACTTTGTTGCGGCATCAGCACCTATTGTGCTGTTCGTACTATCAAGTGCCGAAGGAGGGGTAAACATGAACATTTTATTTATGGGTCCTCCTGGTGCGGGTAAAGGTACTCAGGCGGAGAAAATTGTTAGTGAATTCAACATTCCTCACATTTCAACCGGTGATGCCTTTAGGCTGGCAATGAGTCAAGGGACGCCACTCGGCTTAGAAGCAAAATCCTATGTCGATCAAGGCAAACTTGTTCCAGACGAAATCACGAATGGTATCGTTCGTGAACGTCTTCAGCAGCCGGATTGCGATAAAGGATTTCTTCTGGATGGCTTCCCTAGAACAATTGCTCAAGCGGAAGCACTTGAAGAGATTCTGGATTCGCTCGGTAAGCGCATCGACCATGTCATTAATTTGACGGTTGACCGCAGCTTCTTGCTGGCCAGACTGACCGGCCGTCGCATCTGTAAATCGTGTGGCGCTACGTATCACGTATTGTTCAATCCTCCGAAGCAGGAAGGCGTATGCGATAAATGCTCCGGTGAATTGTATCAAAGATCTGATGATACGGAAGAAAAAGTCGGAACCCGCTTGGACGAATACACGTCGAAGACAGCACCGCTTCTTGAGTACTACCAGAAACGCAATGTACTGCGTGAGGTTGATGGGGAACAGGATATCCATGATGTAACTTCCCAAATCAGTTCATTGCTGCGGGGTCATTCTTAATGATCATTTGTAAGTCCGAAGTTGAATTGGACCTTATGCGGGAAGCCGGTCGGATTGTAGCAGATACGCACGTTAGGTTGAAGCAAGCTATTCGTCCCGGTATAACCACGAAGGAACTTGATAAAATCGCTGAGGAATACATCCGCAGTCAAGGAGCCGTACCATCTTTCAAAGGCTACAATGGTTTCTCTGGCAGCATCTGCACTTCAGTCAACGAAGAATTGGTGCACGGTATTCCCGGTAACCGTAAACTGGTCGAGGGTGACATTATCAGCATTGATATCGGGGCACAATATAAGGGATATCATGGTGATTCCGCCTGGACCTATGGAGTCGGGGAGATTTCTGAAACCGCACAGAAGCTTCTGGAAGTTACTGAACGATCGCTGTATGCCGGATTGGCGGAAGCCAGACCGGATGCTCGGCTGTATACGATCTCACATGCCATACAGCAAGTCATAGAAGACGCCGGATTTTCAGTGGTGCGCGAATATGTCGGTCACGGTATCGGCACTGAGCTGCATGAAGCCCCACAAATTCCGAACTATGGAATTCGAGACAAGGGCCCTCGCCTCAAGCCGGGGATGGTTCTTGCGATCGAACCTATGGTCAACGTCGGACAGCGTTACGTAAAGACACTTGATGATGATTGGACCGTTGTTACCACGGACAGCTCTTTATGCGCCCATTTTGAACATACTATCGCCATTACGGTAAACGGTTATGAAATACTAACCCAACTGAAGGTTTAGAATGGAGAAATCGGTGGATCAGGGATCGCTGCCCCAAACCGGTCAAATCGTAAAGATACTTCGAGGCAAAGATCAAGGTCAGTATGCAGTTATTATCCGCGTTGAAGACAGTAAATTCGTATGGATTGCTGACGGGGATAAGCGCAGATTCGACCAGCCGAAGAAGAAGAATGTTCAACATCTTCAACTTCAGCTTGCGATCAGTGGAGAAGTATCCAGAAGTTTAACGGAAAGCAGCCGTGTTACGAATGCTAAGTTAAGACATGCGGTGAATATATTTATCGACAGTCTACAATCTGATGCAGATGAGAAAGGAGAATGACCGTGGCAAAAGAAGATGTTATTGAGGTGGAAGGTACAGTAATTGAACCCCTTCCGAATGCAATGTTTAAGGTAGAACTTGAGAACGGACATAAGATACTGGCCCACGTTTCAGGTAAAATCAGAATGCATTTCATTCGTATTCTACCTGGTGATAAGGTTACCGTAGAACTATCCCCTTATGACTTGACGAGAGGTCGCATAACCTATCGGTTCAAATAAATAGCAAGAGACGCCGCAGTCTTAACCGACATCGCGGCCAACCCTTACGAAGCAAGTTTGCGGTGGCAAACTCTCAGGAGGTAATAAACATGAAGGTAAGACCGTCGGTCAAGCCAATTTGCGAGAAATGCAAAGTCATTCGCCGCAAAGGCAATGTTATGGTAATTTGCGAAAATCCGAAACATAAACAAAAACAAGGCTAAAAGGAGGTGCACGTTCAACAATGGCACGTATTGCTGGTGTAGACTTACCACGCGACAAACGCGTTGAAATCGCATTGACGTACATTTTCGGTATCGGTAAAACCACTTCTCAGAAAGTTCTGAGTCAAACTGGCGTTGACGCATCTACTCGTGTTCGCGACCTCACTGAAGAAGAAGTAAGCAAAATTCGTGAAGTCATCGACAAAACGATTAAAGTAGAAGGCGACCTACGTCGTGAAATCGCCCTGAACATTAAGCGCCTGGTAGAAATCGGCTGCTATCGTGGTATCCGTCATCGCCGTGGCCTGCCTGTTCGTGGTCAACGTACGAAAACAAACGCACGTACGCGTAAAGGTCCTCGTCGTACTGTAGCTAACAAGAAGAAATAATAAAGGGGGTTAGAGTGAACAATGGCTAAACCTAAAAAGGTCGTCCGTACGAAACGTCGTGACCGTAAGAATATTGAATCCGGTGTGGCGCACATCCGCTCCACATTCAACAATACAATCGTAACCATTACGGATCCACATGGTAATGCGCTGTCTTGGGCAAGCGCAGGTAACCTGGGATTCAAAGGTTCCCGTAAAAGCACACCATTTGCAGCACAAATGGCAGCTGAATCTGCTGCTAGAGCAGCAATGGAGCACGGTCTGAAAGTTGTTGAAGTCATGGTTAAAGGTCCTGGTGCCGGCCGTGAAGCAGCAATCCGTTCTTTGCAGGCAGCTGGTCTAGAAGTCAACCTGATTAAGGACGTAACACCAATTCCTCATAACGGTTGCCGTCCTCCAAAACGTCGTCGCGTATAATTTAGAAGTCGGCATGTGGTATAAATATTCTAAACATGTGAATAATGATGTTGAAGGATTGGCATACTACATCGTTTATGGATTGTTCCAGGGTAACGACGTTTTGAAGGAGGGTTAATTTCATGATCGAAATCGAAAAACCAAAAATAGAGACCGTATCTTTAAGTGAAGACGGGGCTTACGGCAAATTCGTCGTAGAACCGCTGGAACGCGGATACGGAACCACATTAGGTAACTCACTACGTCGTATCTTATTGTCCTCGCTGCCGGGTGCTGCGGTCAGCTCCGTACAAATCGACGGAGTTCTTCATGAATTCTCGACTATTCCGGGAGTTATGGAGGACGTAACCGAGATTATTCTGAACCTGAAAGGACTTTCTTTGAAAATCCATTCAGATGAAGAAAAAGTATTGGAGATCGACGCCGAAGGAGAAGGTAGAATCACAGCCGCTGATATTCGCGCAGATAGTGATGTGGAGATCTTGAACCCGGATCTTCATATCGCCACTCTTTCGTCGGATTCTCGTCTTCATATGAGAATCCATGCGAACAGAGGCCGCGGTTATGTGCCGGCTGATAAGAACAAACGGGATGAGCAGCTGATTGGCCTTATTCCGGTTGATTCGATCTACACTCCGATTACCCGTGTAAACTACAGTGTGGAGAACACACGTGTAGGCCAGGTAACAAACTACGACAAACTAACCCTCGAAGTGTGGTCGGACGGAAGTATTCGCCCTGAGGAAGCAGTTAGTCTAGGAGCGAAGATCCTGACGGAACACCTAATGCTCTTTGTTGGATTAACCGATGAAGCTAAAGACGCTGAAATTATGGTCGAAAAAGAAGAAGATAAGAAAGAAAAAGTTCTGGAGATGACCATTGAAGAACTCGATCTTTCTGTTCGTTCTTATAACTGTTTGAAGCGTGCCGGTATTAATACCGTGCAAGAGCTCATCACCAAAACCGAAGAAGATATGATGAAAGTGCGTAACCTCGGCCGTAAATCTCTTGAAGAAGTTCAAGAGAAGCTCGAAGAGCTTGGTCTTGGCCTGCGTACTGAAGAATAATCACCTCAGAAGGAGGGTTAAGACATGGCATACCAAAAGTTGGGTCGTGATTCTAGCGCACGGAAAGCATTGTTCCGTGACTTGGTAACGGACCTGTTCATAAACGAACGCATTCAAACAACAGAAGCAAAAGCGAAGGAAGTTCGTTCTATCGCCGAGAAGCTTATTACATTAGCTAAACGCGGAGATCTGCATGCTCGTCGTCAAGCGGCTGCATTTGTTCGTCGTGAATCTGCAGGGGATCAGGATGCTATCCAGAAATTATTCTCTGAGCTTGCTACTCGCTATGCTGAGCGTCCAGGTGGATACACTCGTATCCTTAAACTAGGACCTCGTCGCGGCGATGCTGCTCCTATGGTATATCTGGAACTGGTAGACCGGGCGTAACAAAGGATGGGAAAGGGTGGACAGAATCGTATGATTCTGCTGAAGCCCTTTTTTTGTAATCTGATTCGATTACAGTCCTTGGGTTACCCGCTCACCTGTCCGTTTGTTCATACGGAGGGTCTTGTTCGTGAGAAATATACGCTTAACGGTAAGTTATGATGGCACCTCGTACTCGGGATTTCAGACACAGCCGCATGGGAAAACGGTCCAGGATCATCTGGAGCGAGCCATTTGGATGTTGTCCGGGGAAACGGTGAAGATCACCTCTTCGGGGCGTACGGACGCTGGCGTTCACGCTCGTGCTCAGGTGATCAATTTCACTACGGCTTCCCAAATACCCGCGGAACGCTGGTGCCTTGCTCTTAATTCCAGGCTTCCGAAAGACATCGTGGCACTTTGTGCGGATGAAGTGCCCCTGTCTTTTCATTCCCGCAGATCTGCTAAACGAAAAACATACACATATACCATCCGTATTGCACGGATGCCGGATGTTTTTAACCGCCGCTATCAATACCATCATCACAGTCCACTCAACGTGGAGGCCATGAGAGACGCGCTAGCGGCTATTATAGGCCAGCATGATTTTTCCTCGTTCTGTTCGATCAGAACCGTAACCGAATCGCGCATACGCACGATATACGACGCTTGGATTGATGAAGAGCCCGATCTAATGTCTGGAGGAGCCGAGGGAACAGGGCAGCTTAAGTTTTATTTCTGTGGAAACGGCTTCTTGTACAATATGGTAAGGATTCTTGTGGGAACATTAATACAAGTCGGAGAAGGCAAACGCTCAGCTGATGACATGGCTGCGATTTTGAGGGGACGTAACCGGGCACTCGCGGGACCGACAGCAGTGGCTCAAGGACTGATGCTGTGGAATGTAGAATATGCAGATTAGTTTAATTTAATTCTTGCTATTCCCTGGACTATGCTGTAAAATATGTGATGGTGTTTCTTGAAGGGCTACCCCACGGCCCCGTCTTCAAGTCGCCATTGACATGACGTAATTTAACCTATGAATGTGTTAGTTAATAAGGTTTTAGATATATTTTCTAGGAGGATCAAAGCATGCGTACCACATATATGGCTAAGTCCAATGAAGTAGAACGCAAATGGTACATCATTGATGCTACCGGCAAGACGCTCGGACGTCTTGCAAGCGAAGCTGCAAGCATTATCCGCGGCAAGCATAAGCCGCAATTCACACCGCACGTGGATACTGGTGATTTTGTTGTTATTATCAATGCAGAGAAGATTCATCTGACTGGTAACAAACTTCAGGATAAGAAATACTACCGTCACTCCATGCACCCAGGTGGTCTGAAAGTTACAACGGCGCAGGAAATGCTGAATAAAAAGCCTGAACGTGTACTGGAACTTGCTATTCATGGCATGCTTCCAAAGACTCGTCTGGGTAACGCAATGAAGTTGAAGTTGAAAGTATATGCAGGTGCGGAGCATCCACACCAAGCACAACAACCAGAAGTTTGGGAACTTCAGGGTTAATTGAAAGGGAGGACTGACTTGTGGCACAAGTTCAATACTACGGAACCGGTCGTCGTAAGCATTCGGTAGCACGTGTACGTCTCGTACCGGGCGAAGGACGCATCGTCATCAACAAGCGTGACCTGAACGAATACTTCGGTCTGGAGACGCTGAAACTGATCGTGAAACAACCTTTGGCGCTGACTGAAACAATCGGTAAGTACGATGTACTCGTACTGACTAACGGCGGTGGAATGAGCGGACAAGCCGGCGCAATCCGCCATGGCATTTCCCGCGCATTGCTTAAAGCAGATCCTGAGTTCCGCGGATCTCTGAAGCGTGCAGGATTCCTGACTCGTGATCCTCGTATGAAGGAACGTAAGAAGTACGGCTTGAAAGCAGCTCGTCGTGCACCTCAGTTCTCGAAACGTTAAGATCGGTATACAAACAACCCTTCTTTGTACACTTTCATGGTGTGCAGGGAAGGGTTTTTATATTTTTAAGCCCTCAATTGTAATGATGGCTTATCGATCACTTTTTCATTGCAAGATAAGTGTCTGTAAGTAAAGCGCATAGCACCCAATCAATTAGTCCTTATATCAATAGGTATGTCCAAAATACAGTTTCAATACTCGTTACAATATCGAACAGCCCAGCTTGCATGGATTACACCACGCTTTTTCTCAATTTATAATTTATGCGCATATCAGACCCAACAAATCCTCTTTTTTACCTCCCTATCTATAGGAACAATCCGATCTTTTATTCAATATGATATAAAGCCATGAAAATAGTTATTGACTTCATCAGGAAGTGAATTATAATAATGGTAAATAATAAAACATATACGTATACTCGGATTTAACTAACGGGAGGACATTAGATATGAACTTATTGGAGAAAGAGTCTTTGGTAGCTAAGGCTGCAATAGAATTTGAAAATCAATCACCAGAAGAGCTTATCCGCTGGGCTGTACAAACATTTCCTAACATCACATTAGCCTGCAGCTTTGGTGCTGAAGATGTCGTGTTAGTGGATATGCTTCAGAAAGTAAGTCCTGAGACCGATATTTTTTATTTGGATACAAACGTACATTTTCAAGAGACCTACGAAACTAGGGATCGTCTTCAGAACCATTATCAGAAGTCCTTTATTCAGGTTCTTCCTAAACTTACTCTTGAAGAGCAAGCTGCTCAATATGGGGCGGATCTGTGGCTTTCTAAGCCCAATGAATGCTGCGGGATTCGCAAAGTCGATCCTCTGACGGATATTCTGAAGAATTACGATGCCTGGATTACCGGAATTCGCCGGGATCAAGCGCCTACCAGGGCAAATGCTAAAAAAGTGGAATATGATGTAAAGTTCGGATTAATCAAATTTAATCCTATCGCGAACTGGACATCCGAGGATGTTTGGGAATATATACGCGCTAACGGTATTATTTACAATGCACTCCATGATCGAAATTACCCGAGTATCGGTTGCAGCCATTGTACCAAAGAGGTCGCACCTGGTGAGGACCCAAGGGCAGGACGCTGGGCTGGTAATGAGAAGACCGAGTGCGGACTTCATAAATAAACAAATCGAACCAAGACAAAGGAGAATATACGATGACATCTCCAATTGCTCCACACGGAGGCTCTTTAATTAATCGCATTGTGGTAGGAACAGATCGTGATGATTTGCTGAGAATAGCATTAGACCTCCCACAGCTAAAAGTAAATGCTTGGACACTGTCCGATTTGGATCTTATAGCTGTTGGTGCATTCTCTCCATTAACCGGATTCCTTGAAGAAAACGACTATCTGTCGGTAGTAGAGAATATGCGCCTGGCAGACGGTACAGTATGGAGTATACCTATAACCTTGGCTGTTGAAGAAACAATAGCTCAGAGCCTAGTTATCGGCTCTCAGGTGGCCCTTGTAGGGGAAGACAATACGACTTATGCCATCCTCGATGTGAACAGCATATATAAAGCCGATCAAGAGCGTGAATCGTTGCGCGTATTTGGAACCCATGATCAAGAACATCCGGGTGTTCAGAAACTGTTATCCAGGCCAGCAACTTATATCGGTGGGCCTATTCGTATGCTGAACAGACCCCGTCCGGAGAAGTTTGACGAATTTTACTTTGATCCCGCCGAGACACGCCGTATCTTTGCGGAGAAGAATTGGAGAACGATCGTCGGCTTCCAGACGCGTAATCCTGTACACAGAGCTCATGAATATATTCAAAAGTCCGCAATGGAAATTGTGGATGCTTTATTCCTTAACCCTCTGGTGGGGGAAACGAAGTCGGATGATATATCTGCGGATGTAAGAATGAAAAGCTACCTTGTTCTTCTAGAAAATTACTATCCGCAAGATCGCGCGTTCTTAGGCGTATTTCCTGCCGCTATGCGTTACGCTGGTCCTAGAGAAGCCATCTTCCATGCGCTTGTCCGTAAAAACTATGGCTGTACCCACTTTATCGTAGGTAGAGATCATGCTGGTGTAGGGGATTACTATGGAACCTACGAAGCCCAAGATATATTCCGTAACTTCACGGCAGAAGAGATTGGGATAACCCCTCTTTTCTTTGAACACAGTTTCTTTTGCACGAAGTGCGGTAATATGGCCTCGAGTAAGACTTGTCCTCACGATAAGGTGGATCATATGCATTTATCGGGTACCAAAGTCCGTGCGCTGCTTAGAGACGGGCAATGCCCTCCTAAGGAATTTACACGGCCTGAAGTTGCCCGTGTTCTTATTGAAGGGATGTCAGAGCAAACTGCTTTAACGACATAATTGTTTTCTAAACAGTCTATATTCGCGCTCTCATATACGGCTTAAGTTCATAAGGTATAATTGTCCACCCTGTCCCATATAGATGAAAAGAATCTATGGGAACAGAGGTGGATTTTTCATGCGGAGACCTAGAAAAAGATTAGTCGTGTGGTTGACTTGGGATAGCAGTATTAGAATTGTGATGGCCGCTCTGCTGGTCGTCCTTATGACCTTCATGTATACCTATGAACTTCCCTCTACAAGAACATGGAGTGAATGGTCCATGCCTCTCTCCGGAAAAACGATTGCTTTGGATGCTGGCCACGGCGGGCCTGATGGGGGTGCAGTCAGTCAATCCGGTGTTATTGAGAAAGATATTAATTTGGCCATTACGCTCTATTTACGCGATTATTTGCAGCAGGCGGGGGCGCTGGTTGTGTTAACCCGAGAAACAGACACGGATCTAGCACAGGAAGGAACTAAGGGTCTTAGCCGTCGCAAGACCGAAGATTTACTTACTCGCGCCGAATATATCAACAGTAAAAAGGCCGATATGTTTGTAAGTATTCATTTAAACAGCTATCCTTCTCCCAAATGGAGCGGCGCCCAAACCTTTTACTATCCCAATCATCCCGATAACGCTTCTCTATCCAAGCTGATCCAAGAAGAATTAAAAAAAAATCTGGAGAATACCGAGCGGGTGCCAAAGCAGGCGGACAAAGGAGTTTACTTACTAAAAACACTGAAGATGCCAAGTGCACTTGTGGAAGTCGGATTTTTATCCAATCCGGAGGAGTCACGTATGCTGGCAGATGATAAATATCAGAAGAAAGTGGCGGCATCTATTTATCAGGGAGTTTTAAGGTATTTTTCAGGGGAGAAAGTGCGTTCCTCCTAATGGGTATGCTATAATAATCTGAATAGAAATAAGCCTACCGAGGTGGAATGCATGGTGACCAAAGAGCTTATCCGGCAAGCACTCCAGCCGATTATAGACCCTGAGTACAAAGCATCAGTCGTAGATCTAAACTTCGTCAAAGACGTGGTCATTAAGGAAAACAGAATCTCTCTGACCTGTGTCCTGACCTCTTCAGATGAAGCCTATAAAGCCTCACTGCAGAGCCAAATCCAGGATGCCCTTGCTTCAGTTGGGGCGGATCAGATTCATATCCGGTTTCGCGAAATTACGGATTATGAGAAGAACCAGCTTGCAGAACTAGGAAATGCCCCTGGGAATGGGGAATCCGAGGGAAGTGACGCGGCGCAGAGTCAACATGCAGCGGCCCCTCTTCTGGATCCGCAATCTCCTGTGCAATTTATCGCGATAGCCAGCGGTAAAGGGGGCGTCGGCAAATCTACGGTAACCGCTAATTTAGCTGTCGCTCTTGCTCGTCTGGGTAAGAAAGTCGGCATCATGGATGCTGATATATATGGATTTAGCATCCCGGACATGATGGGGATCGAAGAGCAGCCTCAGTTAATCGATAACAGGATCCATCCCGTTGTGAAATTCGGTGTAAAAGTAATCTCAATGGGATTCTTTGTAGAAGATAATTCACCGGTTATATGGCGCGGCCCTATGCTGGGCAAAATGCTCCATAATTTCTTCCACGAAGTGGATTGGGGAGAACTGGATTACCTTCTTCTCGATTTGCCGCCAGGCACAGGGGATATTGCGCTGGATCTTCATCAGTTGCTGCCTCAAAGCAAAGAAATCTTGGTTACGACCCCGCATGCTACAGCAGCATTCGTGGCTGCAAGGGCTGGCGCAATGGCGGTACAGACGCAGCATGATATTATTGGCGTAGTAGAGAACATGGCCTATTACGAATGTTCGAAATGTGGCGAGAAGGATTATGTATTCGGCCGGGGCGGCGGTGCAATGCTCGCCGAACAGCTTCATACTAAACTGCTCGCTCAAATCCCGCTCGGAGCTCCAGTTAATCACGTATCCGAAGCGGACTTCTCTCCTTCGGTTTATAAAGCTGATTCAAAGTCAGGCGGTATTTATCTGGAACTGGCAGCTAATGTTATTGAAGAATTGCAAAAGAACTGATGCATCTGCATCAGTTCTTTTTTATTTCTGCTTGTACCGCTCTGCCGGATTTCATTTAATCGGGTATAATCCGGGGTTACTGATCATCTTCCTTTTTCTTATCCTTTTCTTCCTGGCTGGATTCATCATCTTTGCTTTTATCACTCTGACCGCTATCCTGGCTCTGTTCCTGCTTGTTCTGTTGATCCCCCTGGCCGCTTTGTCCTCCTTGGCCGCCGCCTTGGCCACCCTGACCGCCCTGACCGCCCTGACCGCCTTGTTCGCCTTTTCCGCTCTCTCCGCCCGAACTCTTAGGTATAATCCCTTCTTCCATGACTTTCTTCATCATGGTGAACACCTGAGCTTGGAATATAGGACTCTGGAAAGATTCCTGGATCACATTCATCATCTGCTGACGGTATTGGGCCGAGCGGGTCATATCCATCATCAGCTGCTCGTACTCCGGATTCTTCATGACTTGAAGCAGTTGTTTCTGATATTCAGGATCCTTCATCAAATCCTTATGGAGCTGCTTATCCTGGGTGCTGACCGCTTTTGCGAAATCACCGGCAAATTTAGGATCCTTCATCATATCCCGGATAAACTTGCTGCTCTCCGTGTTTGTCAGTACATCTTTAACGGCTGTCTGCATCTGAAGCTTGTCTCCTTCTGACATCGCCTTCAGTGAAGATCCGCCACTGGCACCGGCACCGGCTTTTTCTATAGCCGCCCGGCCCTCATCAGATTTCAGAATATCGAGTACCATCGATTTGGTTTCTTTATAATTGCTTTGGGAAGATGAAGACCCCTGTGAAGAGGTCTCCGATCCGCATGAAGATAAGAGCAGGATGACGGCGGTTAAGACAGGAACAAAACGCATCCGTTTTCTGTTCATGGCGCACACAAACTCCCTTCCCCTCTGTTAATGGACTTAGTATGCGTGGGGGGGAGGTTTTTCATCATTAAACGGGATGGTTGATTACTGAGAATGATGGTCAATTATGGCCGGTATCCGAGGTTAATTAACATCTTTCCGATGCCTTTATCAATAGACCTGCTTAAAAGACTTTTCTTCCACCGGCTTGTTTTCCGTTTGGGCCTGTTTCATCAGCTCGCTTACGGTTACAAACTCATAACCCTTACTGCGCAGTTGTTCAATAATAGCGGGTAAGGCTTCATGAGTCTGCTTGCAGGAATCGCTGGCGTGCAGCAGAACAATATCACCTGGATGTGCTTTGTTTACGACACGGTTAATAATTTGGTCAACACCAGGGTTCTTCCAGTCCAATGAGTCGGTATCCCACTGAATGACCCTGTAGCCAAGCTGATCAGCAATAGAAAGAACGCGTTTATCAAAATCACCATTAGGCAAGCGGATCAAATTGGGCGCTTTTCCGGTTATATCTTCAAGGACTCCGTGAGCAGTTTGGATTTGCTTCCGGATTTCTTCGTCTCCAAGACTGCTGTAGTTAACGTGCTTATGACCGTGGCTTCCAATCTCATACCCGCTTTTAACGATACGGTTGACGGTGTCGGGGTGACTTTTACTCCAAGGAGAAGACAAGAAGAAAGTGGCGTTCTTAACTCCTTTTTGTTCGAGAATGTCCAGAATAGGATCCGTACGGACTTCTCCCCATGAGATGTCAAAAGTCAGCGCGATCTGTTTCTTTTCCGTCTTTACGTTGTAAATAGCCGCGGGAGCGCCGCTTGAGAAAACAGTCATGTTTTCACGTTCCGAATAAACAATACCTGCAGCGAACATAACGGCCACCGTTATAAAAACGGTTTGTTTCATTTTTTTTCCGCTATACACATAAAAATGACTCACGCTTCAACAGCCTCCTTCGTCCTGGGCTTGTATTCCGGCTTAGTAAAATGTATGCTCGTACCAATAACTTATGCGTGAATATGGAAAGGAGGATTAAGGATTTGAAGAAATTGCAATGGAAGGCGTTATTCCGCCACATGGGGGAGATGAAGCATTATCTAATTGCCTCGACGTTAGTTTTTGTGGCAGGTTTAGTGCTTGGCGTCCAATATTCAGACCGGTTTCAGGTGTTTCTTGATCAGCAATTGGCTGGGATGGAACAGCTTGTAGGTTTAGTTAAAGAGAAGGACAATCAAAGCCTCTGGCTGTTTATCATTATTTTTCTGAATAACGCCATCAAATCGTTGATGTTTGTATATCTGGGGCTTTTCTTTGGTATTATTCCTTTAATGGTCCTGTTAGTGAATGGACTTATTTTGGGGTATGTCATCGATTATCAACTTCAAGAGCAAAGCATTTCATTTATTCTAAAAGGATTGCTTCCCCACGGAATTTTTGAAATTCCGGCCATTATTGTGGCCTGCGCATATGGAATTCGATTAGGGATGCTGGTGATCCAAATGCTCGGAACGATGTTCACACCAAGCAAAAACGGGAAGATTGCTGCCGAGTTTAAGCGCGTCCTGGGACTTACCAAACCGCTTATTCTTCTTGTAGTAGGGACGCTTCTGTTCGCAGCGTTAGTTGAAAGTACGGTTACTCTCTGGCTATTAAGTAAATAAAAATTGTAAAATATTTCTTGGACCCCGTCATAAAATGCTCAAAACATGAGCATAACAGTAAAGCGGAACGGATGCCGGATCAACAAACTAAAATTCTGGCGGCGTTCCGGTTATTTTCTTCTGTTAGCATATGTTGAGAGGGGTTCGGATTACATTGATGCTAGGTTTTCTTTTTAACGAACGGGAGTGTAGAGAGCTTGATTACGTCCTCCGCAAAGAATTGGATGAAATGTTGTTTGATCTCAATGATAAAAGAATGGATCAAGAAATAAAGAAAGCCATTGAATCCCGTTACAAAGTTATCTTTCGGATGTATGCAAGACTTGCTTCGCCTAGGGAAATATCCAAATATGCACGTAATCGGGTACAGCATTAAATTATCCTTGACACCAGAGAACGATTCATGGTAAATTCTAATTCGCTGATTCAGTACTTATTCGGACAAGCTGATTAAGAAAAATAAATTTTAAAAAAAGCTTGCAATGAATAACTGATCTGTGTTATATTAAAAAAGTCGCCGCTGAGACATTAGTGGAAACGACAAGAACTGACAAAGTTCAAAATTGTCCTTTGAAAACTGAACAACGAGTGATTGAAACGTCTTGAGCAATCAGGACGCTAAACAGAGAAGAAATTCTCGTCAGCATTGAAATTTTTGAGCTATTCAGCTTGAGATAAACGTCGGCTTCGGCCGACACCCTTATCGGAGAGTTTGATCCTGGCTCAGGACGAACGCTGGCGGCGTGCCTAATACATGCAAGTCGAGCGGAATTGATGAAGTGCTTGCACTTCTGAGATTTAGCGGCGGACGGGTGAGTAACACGTAGGTAACCTGCCTGTAAGATCGGGATAACTACCGGAAACGGTAGCTAAGACCGGATAAGTGACCTCCTCGCATGGNC
>NZ_RHLK01000002.1 GCF_009757775.1 Paenibacillus lutrae | reverse complement strand
GAATTCATTTATTTTTACAACGAAGACCGGGCACAACGTAAACTAAACAAGCTGACTCCGGTTGAGTACCGAAGCCAGCTTGTTGCCTGAGGCTTTTTCTGATGTCCACTAAAAGGGGTCTTGACCAATAGGAGATCTGGCGGGTTCTTGTCATAGCCAAACGTTCCGGCTTCTTATCTTACATCTGGTCCCATTGGTTCCAGTTGATCTTCAGCATACGATCCATTACATAAGTAGTCGTATAGCGGTAAGTATTAGCGCCGGATTCCAGCAGCACGAACAGCTCGTTACCGATTGGAACGATGCTTTCGGACATCGGCACAATCGTCAGCTTGCTGTTGGTCGCCTTAGCCGACTGCCCGTCAAGGAACCAGAGCGGAACACTTGTCGTGCCTACTGTACCTGTTGCATGAGCAGGCTCTTGCAGCGGGTTGTTGTAACGATAGAGTGCACTGTCATTGTTGCGTCCGTAGGACTGGCTCAGCACGATGGAGTTCTCCATGAACGAGATCCCCTGGACCTTATCGGTCGTGGACAAGAGGTAGTCCGGCACCGCAGGCGTTGCGGCATCTCCGTTCCATTTCTCGCTGCGGAACGTGTCTGTTACAGGGTCCAGTCTGAAGCCTGCTGTCCAAGCGTACTGCTGCACGCCGTCACGGTTGGTGATATGATGGCTCGGATCGGTCGGATAGCTCTTGCTTTCATAGAACTCACCTACCCAGAGGACGCCATCGGCAAAGGAATTGTAAGAAGCCTTCACCGGAAGAGGCACACGTCCGGCAAAACGGACTTCCGAATTGTCCTGTGCATTAATCAGGTCAGCCAATCTAACCTGGAATACGTTCTTGCCGGAAGCAATCCACGCGTTATCCCGGCTTACGGATATCCCGCCGGCATGTCCGACGTACGGAGTGCCGTCTTCGTTGTACAGATGGACTGTCTTAACCAGCTGTCCTGTCGTGTTGTCTACGATAGACAGCGGGCCCGGGCGGCCATCTTCCATATAGGAGACGGTAAGAATCCAGTTATTCGCCGCATAATAACCGATTCCTTGCGGAACTGCATCCTGCGCCAGTCCCGGAATAACAGGACCGTCTGAGGAAATGTTCCACAAAGCTTGGTATTTGCTGCTTTCCGGATTAACCGATCTCTCGGATTGAGTAATCTGCTGATGAGACGGCGTGACCGGCACCGCGGCAGAACGTGCGGATTCGTTGTCCGACGTATCCACTGCGCTGACTTCAAACGTAACCGGCACGTTACCTGTCAGCAGTGACGCGGTAAACTGGGTTTGAGCGGCCGGAACGGTGTACTCCAGGCTGCCGTTCTTATAGATGTTGTACTGCAGCACATCGGATTCCGGATTCGCAGCCCAGGTTAGAGCCGCTTCCCCTCCGCCGGCTGCCGCCGCTAAACCTGCAGGCGCTTGAGGCGCAAGCTGGTCCAGCTTAGGCTTAGCAGGCGCTTGTCCGGGATCAACTCTGCCTGGAGTCGGCTCCTGGCTGCCCGCAATCTTCTGCATAGCGGTCCCGCCCGATGCCGGGTAGCGGTATGTGATGGTTTTACCTTCTTTTACATCCGTTGCCGTGTAAGAAGCCGTAACCGCATTGGTTCCGTCCGGATTTATAATCGTCACGGTCTGGGTACCGCTGTTCGTAAAACCGCCGACATCCTCCATGACATAGAGACGATTGTCCGGTACATGCTTGCTTGCATAGGAGAGGAAGTAATAGCTGTTAAAAGCATCTTTGCCCAGCGGGCTGATTTCGCCTCTCCGGGTCCAGACTACGCCTGTTTCCCACGGCCCGAGCTTGTAAGATTCCGAGATTTTGGATGACCAGCTGCCGGCTTTAATCGCATAATTCTTGAGATCGACGGTAGCCGAGCTGTTGTTGTACACTTCTACATACTCAAAAGCGTCGTAGCCTGCGAAGTTGCTCGTATCCGGGATCAGCTCCGTAATCAACAGCTGCGGGATAGCCGTGCTTGTTACCGCCGCTTCCGCCGATTTGGGCGTGACGAGCAGGAGGGGAGTTGCTGCCAGGACCAAGGATAAGGCACCCACCATCTGTTTTCTCAAAAGTTTACGCATTCGAACATCCTCCTCTAGTGTGTCTATCTATGAAAAACGGTAAACCAAGCGAGCATCATAGCATTCTGCAAGGGATAACCGTTATTTCCCAATTCATCCAGATAATATGTAAGCGTTTACAAAATAGTAATAAACGATTTTTGCCGAAAAACTTTATTCGTTCATCCGCTTTATCTGGAAATTTCCATTCATACAAACTGCAGCTGTCTCCTATTCGTTCAACCTTCTCCTATTGAGCTGATCTATTCTCAACCCATTACATTCACCCCCTTACCTGGTAGCGCCCCTCCCAAAACCGTTCCCCTGCCTTCCCTGTCCATCTCCTTGCCTTGGTTGAACTTCGGAATAAGCTTGCCATCCGCTTGCCTCCTGACGGAAGGCTCTAGCGGTTTGCATCCTGCCATTTCCATAATTCCTTGCTGGATGTTGAAATGCCGATGACGCCGCTTCTAAGGGCTTCATTGAAATCTTCCAGGTCTGTCATCAGTCCCCCTGCAATGACGGGAACATCCACTTCGGAACGGATCCGCTTCATAATGCGCGAGCATACCATGCCCGGCAGAACTTCAATCGCGTCCGGCTGGGAGCTTTTGGTCATCCGAATCCCGTTATCCAGCGACACCGAATCAAAAACAAATAACCGCTGAACGGTGATAAGACCGTACTTTTTACCTTCTGCAATAATATTGTTCTTGGTCGTTACGATCCCGTCAATTCCGATTTTCTCCGCCATATAAGCGACTCCGGCCTTGTCCTTGCCGATCCCGTCAATCAAATCAAAATGGACAAAAGATAGTTTGCCGGCTTCTCTGATTTTCTCGACAATGGACTCGATCATGAAAATATCGGATTTGAGAATAAATACAATGTTGGAGGAGGTCTGCAAAAGGGCAGGCAGCTCCTCCGCATTCATCAGACTGGTAATCACGGGTTTCTTTTTCAGGCAATAAGCCACTCTCTGTGCACGTTCTGATACTTCTTTCATTTCTGATCACCTCATCGTTGATTAAACATCTCCAGGTCTCCGGTCCAATCAAACGGTCAGTCAGTTATTCCGGTAACTAGCTCATTTATTTGGAAGAAACACTCTCTCTAAGGATAGCATGAACGGACGGAACTACGTAAGTAGGGGTTACATCCGATGCAGCCAAGTCTTCTTCCTGTGTTATTCCGGACAGAACCAGAGCGGTGCTCATTCCTGCCAGGGCGCCCATACGGATATCTGTCTCCAGACGGTCGCCTGACATCAGACAATCCTTCGCTTCCAGCTGTAAAATATCAAGAGCCGCCATAATCGTCATTACGGACGGCTTGCCCATAATGGTCTCGATTTTCTTGCCCGTCACGCCTTCGATAGCTCCCATCATGCCTGCGCAATCCGGCACATCGCCCCCTGGCATCGGACAAGTTCTATCCGGGTGGGTCGCGATTACTTCGGCACCGTGCTTAATAGCCTGGTACGCGAAATCCAGATGTCTGTAATGGAACTCGCGATCCCAAGATACGACAATAATATCGGTCTCTTGAGGGGTCGTTGCAAACTCGATGCCGTTATCCAGGAACTCTTCCTTCAGTACCGGCTCTCCGATTACATAAACCTTCTTGCCTGCATAGTTCTTCTGGAGATAGTGAATGGTGACAAGGGCTGGATTAAGCATATGTTCCATGCCGATCTGGATGCCAAATTTATTTAATTTCTTCACATAGCTCTCGCGTGAGTCAATCGTTTTGTTTGTAAGGAAAAGAAGCTTCTTGCCCTGCGCCTGCAGATGCTGGATGGTCTCTACGGCACCTTCGATGGCGTGATCGCCCAAATAAATCGTTCCATCCAAATCGAAAATATAACCTGCGTATTGTTCCACTTCTGTCTCTCCCTTTATCTGTTTAATCGATCGAAATTACGGCCATATCCTGCCCGAGCGTCAACTTGGAAGAAACACTTACAGGCAGCTGGGCCATAACGGCTTCGTAAGGCTCTCCGTCAGACAGATGAACCAGTATTCCTTGACCGACCCGGCTCCAATCATAGTAATCCGCAACTTCGGATAATGTACTGTGCGCCGGCAATCCTTGTTCAGCCGTGGTTGCTTCATGCACAAGCACATCGATGGGCCCCATCCCCCTGATCAGCGGATTAGGAGTCGTATCTGCGGAATAGACCAGCACTTTCTCCCCGCAGACCGCCCGGATTCCTACCGTAGGCACACCCCCGTGCAAGCCCGGGAAAACGCTGAGCGATACATCTCCTTCTTCCCACACGGTTGAAGGCGTCTGCCAGTCGAAGGTATGGATCCGTATCTCAAAAGCGACCGGCCACTCTCCGGTTCTCATCAGGCTTAGCCAGCTCTCCAGCCACTGCTTCTCTGCGGCCTCGCAATAAATATCAAACGGTTCTGTGCGCTTATCAATCCACATCCCCCAGAGTAATGAAGGCAGACCGTAAATATGGTCGGTGTGAAAATGCGTGAACAGCACTCTTTTGACATCATGTGTGGATAAGTTTAATTTCTTCAGCTTGCCTAGAGGATTGCCGCCGATGTCAATCAGCGTACTCCCGCTTGCTTCACGAAGAAGTAAGTACGTGTTGTCCCTTTCTTGTCCCGAAGCGGCGCATGCCGTCCCCAACAATATAAGATCCATCTGTTCCCCCTACTGGATGCCCCTTACATAGAGCTGCTCACGGCTAGTTTGATCCTGCCCAAATGTACCAGGCAAGCGATGGCTGAGCGCCAAAGGTGGCCGCCGCTACGGTCCTGCGCTGCACAGACCTTGGCGATCGGGACCATTCTGCCTTCACTCGGTGAACGATGCAGACGGAACTCCGTAAGTGCGTAACAACGGACGGCCACACAATCAGGCTCTGATACAAGTTCTTAAGTCGTGAAAAAGGCTGGAGATTAGGCACACGGGCCCTAATTTGCCGCCTAAAATAAGGCAAAAATAAAAGAAGCCTCCAGCATAAAACACTTCCTCGAAAGGAAGGGTATGCGGAGGCTTCTCATCATCTCTAGCCAACATCACGTACTTATTGAATTTGACTCTATCTTACACGGAAGTGCTTCCATTGGCAAGGTTTTTTTACCAGTTTGTGACCTTATTCATAGCTATTTTATTGAGAACCGTATTTTGAAAGAACTTCTTTCTTTAAAGAATTGAATGTTTCCATTTCATAACCTACATAATCAAGCTTTTCGAATTCTTGCATGGTATACGGCGAAGTTTTATAATCCGTTAATTTCGCTTCCTGTTGTATATTCAGATCAAATTTTCCCTGATACACTCCTTCAACTGCATAAGTGCCTGTCGGTGCCTTGGATAAGAAAAGCATATACTTTCCACTCGTATTCATTGTCTTATATCCCTCAATATTTACATACAAGCCGTCTTTCATATACCCGGGTTCATAGACGGTAATTTCATTCCCTTCTTTAAGGTCTCCCTTATAAGAACGGTTAACTTTTACTTGTACCTTATTAGCCGCATCAATCTTATGACCATTCTGAAAAAATTCCTCAACTGTACCGGGAGATGCTACACTCGCTTCGATAATAACATCCGAGAATGACTCGAGTTCTTGGAGATGATTAAATACTTTATGGTCTGCTTGGGCGGTTGATAATAGTACTCCTTCCTGGTTCTGGTGAGCCGGCTCATTAGCTGGCTTGGCGGGTCTAATAAATTGATTACCGGCTAATGCCATGCCTCCGACTATAACGATTCCAAGAATCGTACTGTATATCCGTTTTTGATGTAACATGGACAGCCGCCCTCTCCTATAATTCATAATTTTAACGGTGAAAAATAGGATAATGTTGCAAGTACTCCCTTCTGCTTACTATTGCTAACGTAAGAATCTTTCTTTTTAACGGGAGATATTAAGAGGAAATCTGCTAATGGAAGACATATAATAGAAGGGAGGTGATGGACATGTTTACTCCAGAAGAAAAAGAGGCCGTTTATAAAGTCATTTATACCCGAAGAGACGTCCGAACTTTCCGATCCGATCCGATTCCGGATGACACCGTCATGAATCTGTTAAGCGCAGCGCATCATGCGCCATCAGTCGGCTTTATGCAGCCGTGGAATTTCGTCCTCGTCACATCGGACGAAGTCAAACAGCGCCTGGCCTGGGCCGCGGACAAAGAACGGAGGGCACTTGCCATTCACTATGAAGGAGAGCGTCAGGACCAGTTCCTGGAACTCAAAATTCAAGGAATTAAGCAGGCGCCTCTCACGGTTTGTATCACGTGCGATCCTACACGTGGCGGATCGCACGTCTTGGGACGCAACTCGATCCCGGAAACCGATATGTTGTCGGTCGCCTGCGCAATCCAGAACTTATGGCTGGCCGCATGCGCGGAAGGATTGGCCGCCGGCTGGGTGAGCTTTTATAAGAAAAATGATGTAAGAGATATCCTGGAAATCCCTCCGCACATCGATCCCATTGCTTTAATCTCCATCGGGTATACGGACCAGTATCCGGACAAACCCATTCTGGAGTCTACCGGGTGGGAGAAACGCCGGACAATGGACGATCTTATCTACCACGAAAAGTGGGGACAATCTTAATAAACGGGCAGGGCCCTCCTCCAGTCATCAAGCTGACTGAAAGGAGGGCTCTATTGTGTATGCAGCCGTACACGGAAGTTTAATGATTTTCTGCCTCTTTTTCATTAAAAAAACTACCGGATTCGAGAATCCCGCAGTTGCTTGTATTCGTATAGGAGCCAACCTCTTATTTACCAAAAAGCGAACGTACACCGCGTACAATAAACACACCGGCAAATACGATCATCGACAGCGATCCCACCAGATCCAGTACAGGTTCCAGGCTGGTCAAGACTGTTCCGTCAACAGGTGTTTTTACCATCGCATATCCGCCAAGAACTCCACCCAGAGTAACCAGAAACTTATCCACAGCTCCACTCCTGCTTTCTTGTACATCTTATGCACAAGTAGAAGTAAATGCAGCGGGCACAGCGCCTCTTTTTGAAAGAATGATGTCAGGCTCCGACTTTGATTTACTTTGCGCTTTGTATTACTTTTAGAAGGACATATCCGCGCCTCTTCGCGGTCTGGTTTCTTTTTTAAATGCAGAAAAAGCAGGTGGACTTATGAAAAATGTGCGCATTCTAGTAGCCGACGACGATAAAGAAATCCGGGATTTAGTGAAGATTTATCTGGAAAGAGAATGGTACCGGGTGGATACCGCGGTAGACGGCGAGGAAGCGATCGCTTATTTTGAACGCAGCCGTTACGATCTTGTTATTCTCGATCTGATGATGCCCGGAGTGGACGGAATCGAGGTGTGCCGGGTTATCCGGAACAGGAGCAATGTCCCGGTTCTGATGCTGACGGCCAAGGATCATGAGGCGGATAAAATCGTAGGCCTGAATATAGGCGCCGATGATTATATGACCAAACCTTTCAGCATTCACGAAGTAATCGCCCGGGTGAAAGCTTTGATGAGGCGTTTCCTGGTGCTGGGAAGCAGCAGCGAACTGGATTCTGTGCATCGCGCGGAGCCCAATATCGTCAAGTTCAAAGGACTTATTATGGATCTGCAGAAGTACACGGTCACTCGTGACGGTGAAGAAATTCCATTAACAGGCAAGGAACTTCAGCTGTTGAAATTCCTGGTCTCGCATCCCGAACAGGTGTTTACTAAAACTCAGCTTTTCCGGAACGTATGGGACAGCGATTATTTAGAAGATGACAATACCGTGATGGTTCATATCCGCAAGCTGCGTAAAAAGATTGAAAGGGACCCGTCCAACCCGCAGTGGATCCAGACCGTATGGGGGATCGGCTATAAGTTCGTAGGTGAGAAAGATGAAACTTGATAAGACTCTATCCCTGCAGCTCCTACAGCTTCTCGTTATCAGCGCGCTTATCTTGGCTGAATTGGCAGGCCCTCCTCCCGGCTGGCTGAGATGGGCCTGTCTGCTGACCTTATTCCTTCTGTCCTGGCTGTATCTGTACGAACAACTGCGTACCCGCGCCCGTCTCCATCAGATACAGCAGGAACTTAGACGCGTCCTGGACGGCAACCGGACAACCCGGCTGCTGGCCAAGGACAGTCCCTCTATGAATGAAGTGATCTTCACCATCAATGAACTCATCCATGAGCTGGAACAAGTACAAATCGAGGCCGTACAATCCCAAGCGGCCCGCAAAAGTCTCCTATCGAGCATTTCTCACGACATACGTACTCCGCTGACCTCGATTATCGGCTATGTGGATGCTCTTAAGGACGGGGCCGCAGTAACGCAGCAAGAGCAGCGCGACTATCTGGATATCCTGTCCCGGAAAGCCGGCGCTTTGAAGCACCTGACCGATGAAATGTTCAACATGGCCAAGCTGGATGCCGACGAGTTCCCGATCGCAGCGGAGCCTCTGGACTTGGCCGAGGCGGCGAGGGAATCGCTGATTGAGTTTCTGCCGGAGCTGAAACAAGCGGGAATGGAACTGATCATCCGCATCCCGGAAGAGAAGCGGTTCATGATTGCCGCCGACCGTTTAAGTCTGAACCGGATTCTGGGCAACCTCATCAAGAATGCCATTCATTACGGGAAAGAAGGCGGCGTTCTCGGGATCGAGCTTACCGAGATCAAGGGCGGCGATTACCAATTGTCCCTGTGGGATCAGGGGCCGGGTATTGCGCCCGGGGACATCGGTCATGTGTTCCAGAGAATGTACCGGAGCGATGCCGCGCGCAGCCCTTCTTCCGGCGGGAGCGGGCTCGGGCTGTCCATTGCCCGGGCATTGACGGAGAAGAACGGAGGCCGGATCGGGGTTAGCAGCGTGCCATGGAGCCGGACGGCGTTCACGCTCATTTTTCCGCAGCTGGCCCGGCCCGCTCTTTTAAGAAACAATTAAGAAATAGATAAGCAGCAGTTAAGCCCGGCTCCTTATCCTTAAGCCATGAGCCAATGAACTTATGGAAAGAGGTGCACCCGACATGAGTGTGGTGATCAAGACCACCAATCTGACGAAGGTCTACGGGACACAGAAGTCCGTAGACCGTCTCCATATGACCGTGAAGCAGGGCCAGATCTATGGCTTCCTCGGCCGCAACGGTGCCGGCAAAACGACCACCATCCGTATGCTGCTCGGCCTCATCAAGCCGACGGAGGGAGATATCGAAATTTTCGGTGAGAGTCTGCCCGCCCGACACAAGGAAATTCTGAGACGAATCGGTTCGATTGTCGAAGTCCCCGGATTCTACGAGAATCTGACCGCCCGGGAAAATCTGCAGATCAATGCCCGGATCATGGGCATCCACAAGAAAACCGCGCTGGAAGAAGCGCTGGAAACCGTCGGTCTTCAGCATGAAACGAAGAAACTCGTCGGGAAATATTCCCTCGGGATGAAGCAGCGGCTTGGAATCGCCCGCGCGCTCCTGCACTACCCCGAGCTGCTCATCCTCGATGAGCCTACCAACGGGCTCGATCCGATCGGCATCAAGGAAATGCGCAAACTGATCAAAGCCCTGGCCGAGGAAAGAAAGATCACGATCCTCGTGTCCAGCCATATTCTCTCCGAGGTGGAGCAGCTAGTGGATCAGCTCGGAATTATCCACCAGGGCAGGCTGCTGGAGGAAATGTCCTTTGACCAGCTCCGTGCAAGAAACCGCAAGTACTTGGAGTTCCAGGTATCCAACGATAATAAAGCCGTCCTCCTGCTGGAAAAACATTTCGATATTCATGATTACGAAGTTCATGATGACGGGCACATCCGAGTCTACTCTCACCTCGGGCAGCAGGGCAAGATTAACCGGATGTTCGTCCAGCACGATATCGAAGTGTCCCGAATCTCCATGAGCGAGGACAAGCTCGAAGAATACTTTACGAAGCTGGTTGGAGGTGGGACGATTGGCTAGTCTGCTTTTCACCGAGTTTCTCAAGCTCAAACGCTCCAAGATGTTCCTGATCAGCATCCTCGGAGCGGCTGTGGCTCCTTTTATGGTGGTCGTCGCCACCTGGGTGCAGCTTCAGACGAAAGCGAATCCGCCTGTAGTGCTGTTCGAGCAGCTTTTCTACGAGACGAATCTGTATGTGGTCCTGGTCATAGGCGTTCCGCTCTACGGCGTCGTTACCGCGTATTTATTCAGCCGGGAGTACCAGGAAGATACCCTCAAGAATCTGCTGACCATCCCTGTATCCCGGATGAGCTATCTCCTCAGCAAGCTGCTTATGCTGCTGATGTGGATCATCGCGCTGACGCTCGTCGCCTGGTCCCTCACACTGGTTCTTGGCCTCCTTACGCGATTCGATGGCTTCAGCGGAGCGCTGGTCCTGCAATCCCTGCAGCGTTTTGTGACGGGCGGGCTGCTGCTGTTCATCTTGTCCATGCCTACCGTTCTGATTACGCTCGTACTCAAAAATTACGTGCCGACCATTATTTTCACCATCGTCATCACGATGATAAATATAATGGGAGCCAATTCGGAACACCGGGACTTGTTTCCCTGGGCGGCGGTTCAAGATATTACGAATCAGAGCCTGCTCCCCACTTATCCGGCGTTCTACACCTATGCCCTGATCGCCGCTGCATCATTAGGCGGACTGGCCGCCATTCTCATTTATTTCCGCCGGACGGATATTCACTGAGAATAAGTCATCATATAAGTTCCAGTATATAGAAGAAGCACGGCAGGCTGCTGCATGTACTACCAGATTCGGGAGGGTTACGATGAGTGAGTTACTAATTGCTTTTATACTGGGAATTGTGGAAGGTTTGGCGGAATTTCTTCCGATCTCTTCTACCGGTCACCTGATCTTGGTCGGACATTTGCTGGGCTTTGAAGGAGAGCGGGCCAAAACATTCGAGATCGTGATCCAGCTGGGCGCTATTCTGGCCATTACCGTCTTATACCAGGAGCGTCTTGTGTCCCTGTTCAATATCAAGCCCCTTCTTAATCAAGAGAAAAAGTTCAATGCCCTTCATGTCATACTCGGTGTGCTTCCAGCAGGAATTGTCGGCGTCTTAACGCTTGACCTTGTGAAAATGTACCTTTTCCAGCCCTACACGGTCGTCATCGGGCTCGTTGCCGGCGCGATTCTTATCCTGTTCGCCGAGAAGAAAAAACCGGAGCCTGTCTCATTTTCCCTGGATGAATTGACGTATAAGCAGGCCCTGACGATCGGCCTGTTCCAATGTCTGGCTGCTTTCCCTGGCTTCTCCAGAGCCGGTTCCACCATATCCGGCGGTTTACTCGCCAAAGCGAGCTACAAGACAGCTTCTGAGTTCTCCTTTCTTATCGCGATTCCGATTATGGTCGGGGTTACAGGCCTGGATTTGTACAAAAGCCGGGATCTCCTGACTGCAAGTGATATTCCGATGTTTGCTATCGGATTTCTCACCTCTTTTGCCGTGGCCATGCTGGCCGTTGTCACATTCCTGAAGCTGCTTGAGAAATGGGGTCTCACTCCATTCGCTTATTACCGTATCGTACTGGCCATTCTTTTTACGTTGTTTGTCCTTCTCTGATGGATTTGTAAATAAAAATAATATTTTCCTATACCATCTAAAATTAAAAGGAAAATTTTTCATGAGAACGAATATATGGGGGGATAGATTAAGCTACATTAAAGGAGTTCAATTTACGGTATGCAAAAAGTTCTAAAGCTCGCCCCTTTCTTTCTCCTGCCCTTGCTCGTCATCGCAGGTACGCTTTACATGGTTCGCACGTATACCCCGAATGTGTCCTACAAAGATCAGGTTGCGGTTCTTCTGTACCATCACATCAGCGATATGGATACGAGCAGCGTAACCATTACACCCGCTCTGTTCCGGGAACAACTGACTTATTTACGGGAGCGCAATTACCAGTTTATTACCATGCAGCAGTTCAAAGAGTTCATGGCAGGCGGTGAGGTGCCGGACAAGGCGGTGCTCGTCACCTTCGATGACGGCTACGAAAGCCTCTATGAGAAAGGCTATCCGATTCTGAAGGAACTGCAGATTCCGGCCGTGAATTTCGTTATTACGGAAACACTGGACAATCCGCCTGCCGGAAGCCTGAAGTTTATGAATCAGGAGGAGCTGCAAGCCCTGGCTTCAAGCAAAGAAGTTAACATTGACTGCCAATGCCATTCCGACGGCATGCACAATAAGCAGGACGGCAATCCGCTGCTGATCACGAATCTTGTTATCGACGGTCAGCCCGAAACGGACACCCAGTACGATGAACGCGTTCTCCGTGATGCGAAGCTGTGCTCCGACAAGCTCAGAAGCAACGGCTCAAGCGAGCCGGATGCGTACGCTTACCCGTACGGGTTCTACAACAAGCACGCCTCCTCCCTTCTTCAGAAAGCCGGGTTCCGGTATGGCTTTACTGTCGTAAGCGAAATCACGACCAAAGAGGACGATCCGATGCAGATTGCGCGAATTACGGGAGGCAGCCCCTGGGTCAAGCCCAAAAGTCTGGACCGGGCCATCCAGCGAAGTGTCATAGACGGCAAGAAACCGGCCGATTACGTGTCTTTCCGCAAAATCGTTGAAGATCTGGACGGCACTGTGGACGTGGCCAAGGACCGGACAGTCTCCTTCCACGTACGGGGAAAACACGGCAAAATTAAGCCGGACACTTCCACGATCGAGCTGAGTGGCGCCGAGATACCGCTCAAACATCCGGCTAAGATTAAGTCGCGCAAAGTACAGATTC
Organism: Paenibacillus lutrae; assembly: GCF_009757775.1. GTDB lineage: Bacteria > Bacillota > Bacilli > Paenibacillales > NBRC-103111 > Paenibacillus_F > Paenibacillus_F lutrae. The sequence goes on along the minus strand of NZ_RHLK01000002.1, from coordinate 817,571 downwards.
ATTACGAGGATTTACAGCAGATCTTCGGCATTGATGTTGTTCATATTCCATTCGGAGATGAATTCAAAGCCAGAGTAACCCCCAAGCGAAGCCAGACCGATAGTTAATTCTTCTGCAAAAACGTCCGGACAGACGGGAGCCATTCCCCTCTATCCGGGCGCTTTTTTCTTCCGGCACCCGATTGCCCTCACATATCGGAGTCAAATTGAGATATATCAAAAATCTACTGCGCCAGAAACTTAATATAATGAATCTTTTATGCATTTTCTTGCTTTTTAATATCTTGTTCATGAGTTAAGGTTATTAATTTTGAATTAATGTTTCCTAAAGTTTCATCTAATCTTACTTTTTCAAATCCTAACCGAAGAATCATTCTGACTAGAGATACTGTATTTAATAAGCAATAAATAAAAAAGGCTATATATAAATAAAGGATAAAATTTAATATCACTTGAAATATTTCATTTTTTATATTAATTGATGCAATTAAGAATACATCTAAAGAAAAAATTGCATGCCATGCCCATAAAATGCTTGATAAATAAAATGGAAAGAAGAATTTAATATTCAAATTTCTTCTATTCAAAAAAAACAAAAAGTTACTGTCACTTACTGAAAGTAGTATTGCAAACCCCGATATAACTATGGCTAATACAGCAGCATCTGCAGCAAATAATAGTTTGCAAATTTCTAAAATAAGATTACGCATTTGCTCTTTATCTATAAAATACAATAGGTAAAAGTAAATAGTCGGTATGAGAATTGAAATATATAATTCCTTACACAAAAAAAGTTTTGAATATCCGTAAATCTTTAACATTTCAAAAAAATCAAACTTATTTTTTACGTTACTCATTTTTAGATGCTCCTATATGTTGCTCGATTGCTTTTTTCAAAAACGAGAGATAATTTCTTGTAAAATCTTCAATTATATCGTCACCGGATTGAACAGACTCAAATAACAATTCTTGATTAGAAATGACTTGTTTATTCATCCCATCTTTGTCAGTACCTCTTACATCGAAGTGTCCATACCCTGCTAAACTCATATTGACTGGCTTTTTAATTAATATCGAGTCTGGGTTAAGGCCTGTTCCCTTCGCTTTATATTCATGCACTGCTTCTGATGTCCCAAGGTTCTTCAGCTCTTTATCGAGTTCATTAAAATCATCATCATCATCCCAATTTGCAGGAATTAATTGAAATCGGGCGTAGTTAATTACCTTCAATTTTTTCAGTTCACCCTTAAGATTTTCTGCGGCAGGTAAAAATTCATATTTTAACTCGCCTAATTCTGGCGCGTTTATTTCGATCATTTGCTTAAAAACTTCGATAAATTGATTTTTGGATATTTTTCCTACCCTTTCCTCAAAAATAACTATTTCGGTCGCAAAATCAAAAATAAAGTTAGACCAACTAGCTACATTTTCAACGTTATTCCTCTTTATCTTTACGTCCGTTGTATCTACAACATTTGTACCTTCATCTTTACCTCTTAATATTCTACCAGCAACGATATTCCGTCCGGCTATATCCTCTTTGGCAATATCAATAAAATTCCAAAGTGAGTTATACTTTTTCAAAAAGATTCCTGAAGTATTTATAGCACTTAAAAAATGCATCTTCGATTCTTTTAACGGACGAGAAAAAAGGGTTTCATTAATACTTAACTTAACTGCATATAAATGGTGTTTTCTCAAATAACTTAGCCCCTTTGCATTAATAGCATTCAATAAATTTCGACATCTTCCCTATTTTTCCTTCTTATTTTCTACATTAGAGATTACTAAGATTGATTATATAACTTTCAGTCTTAAACCTTGATGTAGATCGCCGACCAATCCTAACTATTTATCTCAAAGGGTCCGTACTACTCAGTGAAAAACGCTTTTTCCAATTTGCACATCATTCTGTATGCTCTAGCATTTTACACTTGCCCTCACATATCCGAGCTCTCCTTGAATATATTTAGTAACAAGCGTTTTTTATGCTCGTCCAACGAACGCAAACAGGAGGTGCCCCTCATGACAGACCCTTCGTTTATCGTCTCCAGGGAGGACTGGTCCCTGCACCGCAAAGGCTACCAGGACCAGACGAGACACCAGGAAAAAGTCCGCGATGCCATCAAACAGAATCTTCCCGATATCGTGTCCGATGAGAGCATCATTCTGTCGAATGGCAAACAAGTCGTGAAGGTACCCATTCGCTCACTCGATGAGTACAGGTTCCGATATAACTATCAGAAAAGCAAACATGTCGGTCAGGGTGACGGCGACAGCGAAGTCGGCGATGTGCTCGGCGTAGATCCCCAGCCCGCCAAAGGCGGCAAGGGCGAAGGGGCAGGAGAAAAGCCCGGCGAGGACTACTACGAAGCCGAAGTCTCGTTCGAGGAGCTGCAGGCGATGCTCTTCGAAGAGCTGGAGCTTCCTTTCCTGCAGCGCAAGGACAAACGGAACTTCAGCGCCAAGGAGGTCCTTTTTAACGATATCCGCAAAAAAGGAATTATGTCCAACATCGATAAGAAGCGCACCATTCTCGAGAATCTCAGGCGCAATGCCTCGCAGGGAGACCCTGGAATCCACGGCATCTCTCCCGATGACCTGCGTTTCAAGACGTGGAACGAAGTCGAGAAGCCCCATTCCAATGCGCTGATCATCGCGATGATGGATACGTCGGGCTCCATGGGATCGTTCGAGAAGTTCATTGCCCGCAGCTTCTTCTTCTGGATGACCCGCTTCCTGCGGACGAAATATGAGCATGTCGAAATCGTCTTTATTGCGCACCACACCGAAGCCAGAGAGGTCACGGAAGAAGAGTTTTTCACGAAGGGCGAAAGCGGCGGGACGATCTGTTCCTCGGCCTACCAGACCGCCCTTGATATTATCGACAGCCGGTATCCGCCCGAGCAGTACAATATTTATCCGTTCCACTTCTCGGACGGAGATAATTTGACCTCGGATAATGAGCGCTGTGTGAAGCTGATTGCCCAGCTTATGGAGCGCAGCAACATGTTCGGATACGGCGAGGTCAACCAATACAACCGGAGCAGCACGCTGATGTCCGCGTACCGGAATATTCATCATCCCAAATTCATGCACTACATTATCCGTGAAAAAACAGAAGTGTATAAAGCACTCCGGTCGTTCTTCTCACCCCGGACCGAGGGAGGCGAATTGGCATGACCCCTGATGAGATCCGCCAGCTCGAATATGCGATTGCGGAAATTACGGAAGTCGCCGAAGGCTTCGGACTCGACTTCTATCCGATGCGGTACGAAATATGCCCCGCTGACATTATTTATACATTCGGCGCTTACGGCATGCCGACCCGGTTCTCACACTGGAGCTTTGGTAAAACTTTCCACAAAATGAAGACCCAGTATGATTTTGGCCTCAGCAAAATTTATGAACTCGTTATCAACTCTGATCCGTGCTATGCCTTCCTGCTGGACGGCAATTCGCTTATTCAGAATAAGCTGATCGTCGCGCACGTTCTGGCGCACTGCGATTTTTTCAAGAATAATGCACGCTTCTCACGGACGAACCGCAACATGGTCGAAAGCATGTCCGCTACCGCCGAGCGTGTTCGGCAGTATGAAATTGAATACGGGGCTCACCGTGTCGAGGAATTCCTTGACTGCGTGCTGGCTGTGCAGGAGCATGTCGATCCGAGTCTGACGAAGCCTTATCGTGTTCGCAAAGACACTAAGGCCGACAAGGACCGGCGGCATCTGGGCAGAGACGGGAAGCCCCGGACGGGCTACGAGGACTTGTGGGACCTCGAGCATCCCAATCAGCCGCTGGACAACCAGGAGAGCCGGGAGAACAGCCGGTTTCCGGACCGGCCGGAAAAAGACATTCTTCATTTTATCCAGGAACACGCTCCCCATCTGGAAGAGTGGCAGCGCGATATTCTGACGATGCTGCGGGATGAAATGCTCTACTTCTGGCCGCAGATGGAGACGAAGATCATGAACGAAGGCTGGGCTTCGTATTGGCATCAGCGCATCCTGCGGGAACTGGATCTGACCGAAGAGGAAACCATCGAATACTCGAAGCTGAATTCGGGGGTTGTGCAGCCTTCCACCCATACGCTCAACCCTTATTATCTCGGACTCAAAATCTTCGAGGATATTGAAAAGCGCTGGGATAAACCTTCGCAGGAAGACCGGGAAAAGTACGGCCGGCCGGGTGGCGAAGGCCGCAGTAAAATGTTCGAGGTACGCGAATTCGACTCCGATACTTCTTTTATCCGCAATTACATGACCAAGGAACTGGTTGAAGATCTGGATCTCTATGTGTTTGAGAAAAAAGGCCCGGAATGGAAAATTACCGACAAAGCCTGGAAAAACATACGGGACCAGCTCGTCTATTCCCGGGTAAACGGCGGATTTCCTTATCTGGAAATATTCGATGGCGATTACCAGCGCAACGGTGAGCTCTATATTCGTCATTCCTACGAGGGCGTGGAGCTGGACCTGAAGTATGTGGAGAGAACACTGCCTTACTTATACCGCCTATGGAACAAACCGGTCTATTTGCAGAGCGTCGTGGAGGAAAAACCTGTGCTGTTCTCTTATGACGGGAAGAAAAATCACCGGAAATTTCTGTGAAAGTCGCGAATACTTAGATACGGATGATCTGGCCGCAGCCGCTCTCAGGGCCGTCAAATGAAATAAGGCCTCCTGCTCTCACCGCTCAGGCGGGATCAGGAGGCCTTTCATTTGGAGCTGTTTGAGGGAAACGCAAGTTAAGATTTAGTTCATGAATTGGATCGACTTCAGCAAACGGGTGATCATTGCCGCGGTTTCTGCGCGAGTCACATCATCTTTGGGCTCGAATTCATTGCCGTTCTTGCCGTTCAGAATACCGATCTGCTGAAGCTCGGCTACAGCATCCTGTGCCCAGCCCGATACGGTCTGCACATCTTCAAAAGCAGCCGGTCCCCCCGCATTGCGGCTTGCGGACTGCTTAGTGAATGCAATGGCACGCCGGATAATAACAGCGGCTTCTTCCCGGTTGATTTCTTGCTCCGGCCGGAACGTGCCGTCCTCATAGCCTTGGATGAGGCCAGCCTGAGCGGCGGCTTTGACATCGCTGCTGTACCAGGCGGATGCACCGATATCGCTGTAGCCCGATGAGCTTCCCGCGAGATCGGCGATACCCAGCGCACGGACCAGCATTGCGGTCAGCTGCGCGCGCGTCAGCTTAGCCTCCGTGCCGAACACATTGTCGCTCAACCCGTTGACAATCAGCTTCGAAGCCAGCTTCCCGATGTCGGCAGCAGCCCAGTGGCCGGCAGCGTCAGAGAAGCTCTGCTTGTTCTCGAGGACGGTGAATACGCCGCTGCCGCTCATAGACCAGAGCTTCGCCCCCGAGGAAGTGAAGGCAGCGGGCACCGGCCGTATACTGCCGGTTATAGGGTCAATGATGACCGCAACGAGATGATCCGGGTTGATGCCTTCTTTGACTGCAATCGTTCTGGCGGCATATCCATTCAGCGAACCGATCACCGAAGTCCGGCCGTTAACGGTCGCTTCGACTCTGTAATCAACCAGATCAGCTGCCAGATTGTAGCCGGCGATAGTTTGAACATAAGGTGCTGCCTGATCCGAAGTAAGCTTGTTCACGTGAACTGTGGCCGCATTCGAATCGCTTCCCGCCAAGCGGGAAGCCAAGACTTTTACCGGCAGAGTGAAGGTCCCGTTCAGGGTCTGAACACGGACGGTCATAGCCGGGTTGTGCTTCGCAAGAAGCTCCGCTGCTGCTGCTGTCAGTTTCACCTGTACCTGACCGGATTTGGAATCAGCCGCCAGCACCAGGGTGTCCAGGTTCCCTTGCTCAGCAAGCCACTTCTCAAGCGTATCTGTGTTCACGCTGATCGTGGTCTGGTTGCCGGCCGTCTGCTCGGATTTCCAGTCTTCCGGCTTAGGGTCGACCGGGTTAGGGTCGACCGGGTTAGGTGTGGCTGGCGGCTCTGGCGTTACTGGTGGTGTTACCGGTGGCGTTACCGGCGGTTCCGGAGATGTGCCTCCACCCGAATCGGCTGAAGTTACTTCCAGCAGCAGTGTCCCCTGCTTTCCTTCATACAACGTATTAAGCCGTACCGATCCCGCCTCTTTTGCCGTAATCTGGCTGCCCGTTATCGTTACCCGGTGTGACGGATCGGCCGTTAACTGAATTTGATCCGATACATTTACTTTGACCGGTCCGTATACCGCGTAGGTAACAGCCGTTACCGTATCGTTTATATTCAATTTAATACGATCTGCTTCAATTTCCAGCCCCGTGTAAGGATAGGCCCTCACCGTTATGTTCCGGGAAACACTTTTCTCCCCGGTTCCGGGCAAGTGAGCCGTTACCGTGTACTCATGACTGCCCTCGCTTACAGCAGGAAGGGTAAAGAGAGCAGGCTCCGTACCCTTGCCTGCTGCGCGGCTGATTACATTAGAACCTTGCGTCAGTACGATTTCTGTGTTTACAGGAGCAGCAGCTTTGATAACGGCTTCCGCTTCTGCCGCTATATGTAATTGATCGGATTCCAATGTTAGAGTCGGAATCTCATTGTCGTAAATTTTCGTATAGACCGTTACATCGTCATAATACGCTGTCGTTACCCACAAGGCCGAAGCAAAGAGAACAACACGCATGGTTACGGCATTCGCCGGAGCTTTGCTGGCCAATTCTACCTGCGTCCATTTCTTGGGGGAGGAGTCTACATGCTTGGTCACACCAGCTCCTGCAATTTCTTTGCCGGCAGCATCATAATAGCGGACGGCTGCCGAGGAGCGGCTGCTGCTGTAATTGCCGCCTGCCGGCTTAGCCGGAGGTTCCCCGTGGAACAATTGAGCCGTTGCCACATAATCTCTGCCGCCCGCTACCGGGATAAGATCCGAGTAGACCGAGCTTGAGACGGTTGTGCTGTTGTCAATCAGCTTCAGACTGCTGCTTCCGCTCTTCTTCTGTTCGGTGGAAACAGAGAATAAAGAAGGGTTGTCCAGCGGCGTTTCAATTGTCCAGCCCGGAATGGAGCCATCCGGGTTCTTTTGCTCGAATCCGCTGTTTGGAACATTCAAGTAAGAGACGATCAATTCCGGCGCTTTTACCGGTTTCTCCGGCTTCGGGTAGCGCATGAGCTTGGTCGCACTTGCCACATACAATCTGTCCTGCGAATCCAGTGTAAACAGGGTCGCTTTATCAAGCAGTGTCTTATAAGCCATGGTCAGCGGATCAATGACAGCCAGTCTGCCTGCCGTATCCGTCAGCAGCAGTCCGTCCTGTGTCCAGCGCTGGTGAATGGGGCGCCATTGGCCGTACCCGTTTACTTCCGGATAGAGATTCAACGATTTGACGACTTCGTGCGTAAGGGGATCAAACGAGAACACGATCCCGTTCACAGATGCCCAAATCATTCCGTCTTGTCCTAATGTCAGACCGCTGATCATGGTGGATTTGCCGATATTCGGAACCTCGGGTTCCCACGTTTTGATCACTTTCTTCGTTTTCGTATCCCATATGAAAAGCTTCGCGGCAGCTCCCGGCGCCGGTTCTCCGCCAAGTCCTCCCTTGATGCTGGTAGATCCGTATACAAGCCCGTCCTTGTACAGAAGGCCTGTAATGCTCTGCTCCGCCACAATATCGGTAAATACTTCGAATTGTGCCTGGCCGCTTGCCTTGGACGCTTCCGGATCGTACACCGTAATCGCCCCGGTGTTGGAGCCGTAGCCCGAAATCGTACCGATGTACAGCTTGCCCGCGCCTTCACTCAGGATAAAGGGTCTGTCCTGATGATTGCCGATATTGAAGACATGCTTAGCGCCAGTCTGCGTCGGCAGAGGTGTCTTCGTATCGTACGCTTCAATATCCGCTTTCGGGTACATGCCGAAGTAGACCGTATCGCCTACATATCCGATTCCTTCCGCCTGCCCGAGCGGGAAGTTCGTAAACTTATCTGTAGCCGGATCGAACCGGGACCCTTCGGAGCCCATGTACGTACTCAAATAAATTTTGCCGTCCGGGCCGGTTTCAAGAGCCTGGATATTGATTCCTTGGCCCCTGACTACCTGAGGCAGTGATTTACTCTTGTTCTGAACCGGATCATAGAGAACGATTTTACCGTCGAACGAAACGGAAACCATCGCACCGGCCGTGAATTCCGGATGATTAGGCAGGTTCATCCATTCACTGGTGCGGATATTGCCGTTGAACGGCATTGCTGCTTTTTCCGTCATGGTGGCAAGATCGATTTCCCACATTTGGCCGTCTTTTTTACTCGTGTAGACTTTACCGTTCTTATACCCGCTTACGGCTTGAACCCCGCGGATATTATCAAAGGAGGCACTCGTCCACTGCTCTGCATCCAGATCGTACACCTGCATCATCAGCGGGCCGTTATAGAATGCAAACAGATAGTGATCCACAATATTCATCCCGTACACGAAGCCCATCTCGTTATATTTGCCCTTATAAATAGCGTCCGATGGCGCTCCTGGAAGCTCAAGCGAGGCTGCCGACTTCGTCACCGGATCAATCTTCCAGACGCGGCCGTTGATAGAGCCCGTTCCCGCATACAAATACCCTTTATAAAAAGCTATCGAGCGGATATACTGCTCCGTCTTGCCGTCATCTCCCGGCGCCGAGCCGTCGTCCACCGGCTTGCCGAGCAGATCCGTCACCTTCAAAGTCTGACCGTCGATTTTGAAAACGCGGCCGCCAACCGTGCTGGAATAAATACCGCCATACACATTGCCGTCATCCCCTGCTGTAAGCGACCAGATTGAGGAAGTACCGGGCACTGGAACGCCCAGATCGGTTATTTTCTTGGTTGCAGGATCGTACATAAACATCTTGGAGCTTGCTCCAATGAATACGCGTCCCTGCGCGTCGATGGCATGGGACCATGCGTTAGCTGCATCCGGTAGAGGAAGCTCGCGCACTAATCGATTCTGGTCCAAATCAATGACGTTAAAAACGGCGGATTCACCTGCGGACGGGCTCCCCGTTACGGTCGTATAGGCAACATTCGTCCCGTCCTCTTGGCCGAATACAATATCAAGCGTCTGTGCAGGCTGAACCGGAGCTCCCAAATCCTCCGGCGTAAAGGCCCCAGCCCCTGTTCCTGCCGGAACATTGGCAGAGGCAGCCGTTCCGAATCCGAATAGACTGCCGATCATCGTTAGAATAAGCAAACAGGACAGCAGTGATTGTCTACGCAAAATTGCATTTCTCCCTTCACTTTGACAGTTATTATGCAGCACCCACAAATATGTAAACGCATACATTTTACTGAATTTTACCATATTTGAATTCCATCGTATTTGTCAGTACATGCTTTCTTAGTTGTCCTAATAAGCTGCCGAAAGGAAGTTTAGGGGGAGGATTATATAAAAAAGGAATTCGAATCCGCTCTCACGAATTACCGTATGACAAAATATTCCTCAAGGAGTGAGTACCGCTTTGCATCTACCTAAGGCGTCATCCAGATTAACGCTGGGATTTGTATTTCTTCTCATGTTTCTTCTGATCCAGCCGGCAGCAGCGTTTGCCCAGACGATTCCAATCAAGGACAGCGTGCTTGAAGAGAGCATTCGATCTGAGATCAACAAATTTGCCGATCCTTTAACGAAAGCCGACTTCGAGGAGTTAACCTCCCTGTACGTGCAGACTCCGCTCCATGAGATCAGCAGCCTGGAAGGTCTGGAGCATGCCGGCATGCTGAGAAGCTTAATGCTGCCTGCTCAGGTTATCACGGATCTGGAGCCTCTTAAAACTTTAACGAACCTTAACTTTCTAGCTATAAACGGTAATCAAGTTGAGAATCTGACTCCTTTGAGCAGCCTGACCCGTCTGGAGAAGCTTATAGTCAGCAACAATCAAATCCGGGATCTGTTGCCTCTGGCTAAGCTGGATTCTTTGACCGATTTGCTGGCCAGCCATAACCGGATTGAGAACTTAACCCCTCTGGCTGATTTGAAGCTCGAATGGCTCAATGCGGACCATAATCAAATTATAAATCTCGAGCCTTTGCGGGCTCATCCGACCCTTACCCATCTCTATCTCGACAACAATCAGATCCAAGATATCCGTGTCTTAACTAGTTTGCCTCAACTGAAACAAGTGTCCGTTCATAACAATCCTTTGGATGACACGGCACAATCTACTCTGGAGGCACTTAAACGCAAGGGTGTGAAAATCGTTGAAGAAACGACAGATACACCAGCCCAGCCGTCTTCGGTAAGTGTGCTTCTGGACGCCGAGACACTGAACTTTGATGCCGCACCTGTTCTTACTAACGGCTCCACGCTTGTACAAGCCAGACCTTTCTATGAGGAGCTTGGCCTTACGGTCACCTGGGAAGAAGAGACTCAGACGATCTTTGCCGTCAAAGACGACATCCAAATCCAAATGCGGATTGGTAGTACTCAAGCATATCTAGACGGTAAGGAGGTCACGCTTCCGGCTGCGCCCGCATTAATAGCGGACTATACGTTTGTGCCCCTCCGTTTCCTTGCGGAATCTACCGGGTGCCGGGTCGAGTGGGATGCGCACCTTAATCAGGCTATAGTCAAGAGCAAACAGGTCTTTACGACAGCGGATAACAAGGCCCAGCTCACGACTTATGGGAAGTGGAAGCAGCTGGAGACCGATGAAGGTTTTATCCAGTTAGCCATGAAATCCTTTAACCTCAATGAATTGGCTGTAATAACCGAAGACAAAAAAGAATATCCGGAGATCACTTCATTAGATGAGTATGTGAATCTGGTTAAGGATAATCTCTCCGCAGGCGATGGGATCACGATCATAAAACAAGCCGATACGAATTTCCATGGTCATAAAGCCAAGCAAATTACTTCACTCTATGAGAGTGGATTTGATACTCATTGGATCAATTCGATTGTATTCGAAACCGAAGAACAGTGGTACGAAGTCTCGTACTCTGTACTGAAAGACTACAAAGACGCCCACACCCCCGAGGTGCTGGAGATTCTGGACAGCTTCACCTTCCTTCCCAACTAACAACAAAAGAGCGCAGAACGATTTTCAAATCGTTTGCGCTCTTTTGTTATCCAATCTCCGGACGTTCTCACCCGTACATGCCCACCCACTGGTGAAGCTGCTGCTTCAACTTTTCCCTCACAGCCTTAGGTTCCAGGATTTCTGCCGCGGGACCATACTGCATAACCCAATTCAGGAATTCCCTCTCGTTATTCACCGTAACTTCAAATATCAGGCTGCCATCCTTCTGGTCCCTCATTCTCGGGTGCACAAACAGCTCTTCCTCCCGGATATAGCGGGCAACTTCTGCGTTGAATTTTACCTTGAACGTAATATTCCGATCCCCGCGTTCAATGGACCATGTATTTTTGAGATAGTGCTTAATGTTGAAGTCCCCTTTATCAAAGTTCAGCTCCGTCTGCTCAACCGCCTGAAACCGGCTCATACGGAAGGTACGGATTTCTTGTTTCAAATGGCAGAAACCGATCAAATAAAACCGCTGCTCGCGCGGCACGAGATAGTAGGGATCGATCTGCCGCTCCGTTGTCTCGTTACGGGACTGCGTATGGTACACGGTCCGTATGGTTTTGTGGTCCAAGATAGCCTGGATGATCGGCTGGAGAAAATTCGGATGCTTTTGCCGGTAGGCCGGTGTCCCCATCTGAATAATTTCGGCAATATTCTGAATGATATCTTTATGATGCGCTTTTTCTTTAAAATGAGTGGCCATCACTTTGTGGTAGGCCCGATCAAAGCCCGGAGGCAGCTTACTCCTATCCACCACCGAAGGAAGAAGGGAAAATACCAGCGCCTCCTGCTCTGTAAAATTGAGTGGATACAGGAAGAACTTCCCCATAAAACGATAGCCGGTACCGCGCCCGTCGTTCGTTACCGGAGCGATCAGACTGAGCGTATCGAGGTCACGGTACACGGTTCGCAGATGAATGTCACATTTGAACGCTATATCAGAAGCCGATATTCCCGGATTAGCCTGAATGGCCTGAATAATATTCAGCAAGCGGATCACTTTTTCGATCATAAACTTGTTCTCCTCTTATTTAGGGCTTATTTCCTATTTTAGTACATTTAACCATCCATTCGTTCTAAATTTTTCATAAATTATCATCTCAGTTATAAAAAAATAGGAACTAAGCATCAAGTGCCTAATTCCTACTTCTTTTGCCCGATAAAAAGATCTTTTTCGTTCCTTCTCTGCTCCGCAGCACTCGTTCACCGGATTCTGGTTCATTTCTCTCTGCTGGCACTGTATAATGTCGTACTTTGAGATCCTTCATGATGTTCGAATCCAGTCCCAGCTGTGCGCAGATTTTTCCGATGTCCACCTGCAGTGCTTTCCCGGATTGTACACGATTCATTCCCTCACTCCTATGTAAATGGAATATAATCACTTACATTATTTAGGATATCACTCCTTATTGACAGTAAGGTGTCTCGAATATATGTTTGCTTTTATTTACTTTTTTACAAATTTAATTATCGCCTTCCTATTACGCCGGCAAAAATGGATATTCCTTCATCCGTTTGGTAATCCGGTTTTAACGCAATCCATCGCTTGACCGGCATCAAAAAAAAATCGCCTATCGGCTGAAAATAAGCCGTTAAGCGATTTTGCGGTAATTCAAGTAAGGTTAAACAATCGAACAATCAAGCTGTTACTTCATAGCCCTGTTCTTCGATAGCTTCTTTAATTTGCTCCGGTTTCACGGTGGCAGGATCGTATTCCACTTCTACACGGCCTTCGTTGAGATGGACCTGGGCTTTGGCTCCCAGTTCGCTGGCGGCTTTTTCTATAGAGTTGACACAATGCTGGCAGGACATTCCTTCTACTTTCAATTGGATTCGTTCCACTGTACTCTCTCCTTTGTTTGTTTTATTTCATTAATTTATTGACCGTAATAAGCAGTTCATCAATAACATCCGTGTCACCTTCCTGAATACGTTCCATAACACAGCTCTTGAGATGACCTTCAAGCAATAATTTACCCACACTATTCAGGGCGGATTGAGCGGCAGCAATCTGATTCAATACATCATCACAATAAGTATCTTTCTCAATCATGCCCTTTACTCCACGAATCTGACCTTCAATGCGATTCAGGCGGGAAATCAAATTGCTTTTCACCTTATCACTATGATGGCTGTGTCTTTCAGAATTGCCGCTAGATGTATGACAATCTGCTCCAGAAACGGCAACTTCCGTTGGTATAGCGGATATTCCTTCATCATTCTGATATTCCTTGGAGCTGATTGGTTCCATCTGCGTCGCCTCCATACTTATACAATAACATACCCCCGTAGGGTACTTCAAGTATTTATGAAAAAGATTATTATCCCCTGGTCCACTCCGGCTTAAGGAAAAAAGTATCGTCCGTCACTTGAAATGTGTTCCAGTCTGAGTTAAGATCAAATTAACATATGAACAGTTGTTCAGATGATTGGAGATGACAATTCGCATGGAATCTTGCGACCATACTTTTCTTCCCCCCCAGACAGTCGATTCTGTCTCCCAAATTTTCAAAGCTCTGTCCGATCCTTCGCGTATCAAAATTCTTTACCTGCTCTCCCAGGAAGAGTGCTCCGTCAATCACATTGCAGAGCTGCTGAATATGACCCCCTCTGCCGTGTCACACCAGCTCAGCCTGCTTAAAGTACTGCGGCTGGTCAAATTCCGCCGTGACGGCAAGACGTTATACTACTCTTGCGACGATGAGCATGTTCTTTCTCTTCTTAAACAAACGATTCAGCATATTGAACATGAATAGCAAAGGAGATGTGTTCCATGAGTACCTTTAAATCTACGCGAAGAACCGATGATTCACCCGGACCGTCGGGAACATCCAAGACCCAGGTTCCTCACAGCCACCGTCATAGCGGGCACAGTCACGATGACGGTCACGACCACCAAGGGCATGATCACCAGGGGCATGATCATCACGGGCACGACCATGGCCACGACCATGCTTTAGGACATCATCACGGTCCGAACAACAAGAAAGGGCTCCTCATTGCCTTCATCATTACTTCCGGCATTATGCTGCTGGAATTTGCCGGGGGAATTGTCACCAATTCGCTGGCCCTTCTTTCAGATGCCGGCCACATGTTCAGCGATACAGCCTCTCTGCTGCTCAGCCTCGTTGCCATGTGGTTTGCAGCCAGACCCGCTTCGCCCAAACGCACCTATGGTTACCACCGCGTTGAAATTTTAACCGCGCTGTTTAATGCGGCTACCTTATTTGTTATCGCCGGTTTCATTATCTGGGAAGCGATTGAACGGTTCGCTAATCCCCCGGTGGTTGCCAGCGGCTCGATGATGATTATCGCAGCCATCGGTCTTCTTGCTAATCTGGCAAGTGCATGGTTTCTTACCCGGATGGGAGATGCCAAGGACAATTTGAATGTAAGAAGCGCTTACTTACACGTGCTCGGAGATGCCTTAGGCTCCGTAGGTGCCATCGTTGCCGGACTGCTCATGCTGGTCTTCCAGTGGTACCAGGCCGATCCGATTATCAGCGTCCTTGTCGCTCTCCTTATCCTGCGCAGCGCCTGGGGAGTGCTTAAAGCGACTACGCACATTCTGCTTGAAGGCGCGCCCAGCCGAATAAACTGCGAAGAAATCAAGCAGTCGCTGCTCAGCATCTCCGGCGTACGTGACGTTCATGACCTGCATGTATGGACCATCACGTCCGGTCTAGACTCCTTCAGCTGCCACCTTTTAATTGAAGACCCGGCTGACAGCCAGGGTATTCTCCAGCAAGCGATCCGTCTGATGGAAGAACGGTTCAACATCCAGCATGCGACTATCCAAGTGGAAACCGAGCATCTGCAGCATGCGGAGCTAAAAGTGTAAATCGGATAGTCATGCAGGAATTTCGTTAAGAATTGAAAACAGGAGCCCGCGTATATAGCGGGCTCCTTGTTGTCTGCCGCGGCTTTACATCGAAGTCGAAGCGTGTTACTCGATCCCCTGGTTCGTTTCAGCGGCAATTTCTTTGAGCGAGGGAACCTTACCGTGCGGATTTTGCCTTTGTTTACGGCTTTTGACCATACTTTCTCTGCGGCTTTTCGAGTGTGTCACGAAACGTCAGCTCCTTTATTCAGGGGTAAACGGTTCGATCGACCAGGCGATCATCCGCTCCGCTTCTCTAGCATTCGACAAGATCGTTTCCCCTATGCGTGTTCATCCGGCATACAACATCCGACATTGCCCGGGAAATGTTGTGTCAGCGTTAGCCTGCTTATGACACCATTTACTCTCACACTCTCACAAGCGTTCTTCAGAGAACAAGAACAGATGCGTACACGATACACATCTGTGCGCCGACATACGTTAACCAGACCCAATAACCGTTATGCCGTAACGGCTTAGCTCCTATTGTGACAACTGCAATAATAAAGTCCGAAATTACAAAGAGCAACCCGCCAAGCGCAGTCACCCAATGCGTCCCACCCAGTCCCCAGGCAAGAGCGACCGCCACGGATGCCATCACACTGATCCATATGCCGTACACCAATGCGCCGGCATTGTAACCGTAAGGGGCCTGCAGGTTCCGGATATATCTCAGCCAGCCGACAATCAGCAGAATCAGATAAATCACTGCTGCCGCTACCAGGCCTGCATTAAGAACCGGCATTCCTTCATTATTCAGAGCCGCTGTAAAAGCCGCAATATAAAAGCCGTGAGCCACTGCGAATGTAGCCATTCCCCCTATGAGCCTATGGCGCATAGGGATCAGTCCCGCCATCGTTAAATCACCGATAAAAGACCAGGCCATGCCCCAGAATACCCATTCGGCATACGGCGAGTCCTGGTTCCCTCTCCAGAGTGCAAAGGCTGCCGCCGTCAATGTCAGGCTTATGCACATTCTGGCCCACAGTGGGAGACTCAGCCCGGAGCCTTCCTTGTTATTTCTGCGAATACCCGAGCCGGTGCCCGCTATGAACAAAACCACTTGTACGGCCCACAACCACCCCATTACCATCCGAATCCCCCCATGGCGAAGCAAAGTATACGTTCCTTTACCCCTTCTGCTGGCATAGAAATCGTTGCAGCCCTTCCTTCTCTAGTCCGATGCCGAAACTGGCGGCTCCTGCCCGCGGCTTTCACTGGATTTCACATGCTTAAGCTGGGCAACGATCAGGAAACTCACAATAACGAGTAGAAACCAGGAGCTCATTTTACCCAAAGACACCATGCTCCAAGCTTCCCTCTGATTGGGGTACTGCCACGCGCCCAAATAAGTCGCTATGTTCTCAGCCAGCCACACAAAGAATCCGATCAGGAAAAAAGAAAGGATAACCGGCATACGGTAAGTGATCGCTCTTACCCGGAACGTGACGGCCGATCTGAAGAAGATGATGAATAAAAGCGCAGTCAGCACCCAGCGCAGATCCGCTATATAATGATGCGTCATAAAATTCAAGTAAATAGCCGCTCCGGTCGGTACAGTCAGCCAGGAAGAAGGCCAATGATGAATCTGAACATGAAGTCTGCGCCATGCCTGGCATAAATAACTGGCTACACTGGCATACATAAATCCGCTGTAGAGCGGGACGCCCCATACTTTGGTCCAGGCTTCCTGGGGATAAGACCATGAGCCCATGTTGACTTTAAAAATCTCTAAGGCAAGCCCGATCAAATGAAACAAGCAAATGACTTTCAACTCATCCCTCGTTTCAAGTCCGGTTTTAACCATGATCCATTGAATCAGAAGACAGACCACGAGCATGACATCATACGTATAAGGGACATCGAATACTTTTAAAATCGCCAGACTCGCAAAAATGAGAGCCGGAAACAAACAAGACAATGCCTGTTGATAGCCGAACATAAAAAGTTGTCCGGTTTGCAGCTGTAAGGTTTTGACCAACAACCTGCCCCTCCGTTCATCTGCAGTTCACACTGCTTTTTCCTGATCCCATTTAATCAAGATTATGTATGTCTTTGTTAGTTTAGCATAATTCCGATGAAGCAAAAGGTCTATATAAGAAGAAAGGAAATGACAGGAAGGGATGCAAAAAGAAAGTATTGACAGAATGGCTGAATGAGGGAAAAATGATAAAAAGTCCTGCGGATACGAACCGAAAAGGCGGTGCACGATGAGTAAACATGTCTCCATGCAGAATATTGCCGATCGGCTTGGCATTTCTAAATACACAGTTTCGCAAGCGCTTTCCGGCAAGTACGGGGTCAGCGAAGAAACAAGGCACAAAATCATTGAAACGGCAAAATCCATGGGGTACCGTAAAAAAATCACCAAAAGCTCAGCTGCAGCTGAGCTTAGGACACGTATCCATTCTTTCGCTAATTACGGGTTGCCGGGCGAAACCTATATTCTGGTCTGGATCCACACCATCAAACAGCTGGACCCTTTTTTCTGGTCTAAGGTGCTGGGAGGACTTACTCAAACATGCCGCGAGAAAAAAATCTCTTATTGGATCGTTCCGGTTCCTACCCATCAGGAAAATGAGCTGAATATACCCGATTACCTGGATCCTGCTCTATGCACAGGACATATTCTGCTCGGTACCTTCTCGACTCGTGCGGTTATTTCTTTGCAGCAGACAACTCTTCCCCTCGTACTGGTCGACCATGAGGAACCGCTTGTTAATGTAGACTGTGTCGTTAACAGCAACATGGATGGAGCCATTGCAGCCTGCAAGCAGCTCCTGCGCGAAGGCTGCGACTCCCTGGTTTTTATCGGCAGCGATTCCTATTCCCTGAGCTTCCGGGAACGTGCGCTGGGTTGTCGTCTGGCCGCGGAAGCCGCTGCAGAACAAGGCCGTCCGGTCGCGTTGTCCAGATGGACGGTTCCCTATATGACGAGTCCCACCTGGGCGCAAGATTTAGCGGTCCGGGTCAACCTGCTCAAGAACGGAGAACTGCCCGATGGTTTTATTTGCGCGGACGATTACATAGCACTGGAGCTGCTCACACTGCTCAAGCGGCGCGGATGCAGCATTCCGGAGCAGTGCCGGGTAATCGGCTTCGATAACATTGAAGCCGCTGCCGCCGCATCCCCTCCGCTCAGCACCGTTGAGCTGAGCAAGGAGCTGCTGGGTATCCGCGCGGTAGAGACACTCCTCTACCGGAAGCAGCACCCCGGACGGGCGAATGAGAAAGTGGTGCTCGCGCCTGAGTTTATCGCCCGTGCATCGGGATAACAGCCGCACCGTCCTGCGGTAACCGGCTCTCCAGGCAGCCAGCCGTTGCTGCGTCCCGGGCCCCTGGCTGAACGCTGAGAGTGTCATTAGCGTCTGCATGCTTCGGTTTACATCCTGCTGGAGCAGCTACCCGCCAATCAGGCATCGTTTGGGCCGGGCCAGGTCGCTTTAATACGCAAAGCCTGCGATTAGCATCCACACGAGCCATGGTTGCATCCTGAGCAGCCCGGGCCAGCCGCTGAGCGGCAGCAACTGCCAGAGCTGCCAGAGCCATCTTTGCCGTCCGTGGCGCAGCCCCGTACAATAAGGGCGCCGCAGCAGCCCGCGCCCTTATTCCTCTGGCAGGAGATTCACCCTCCTGCTTACCGCGGCTTCACCGCCAGAACGCGGATGCGGCTGTAGTCGGCGCTCCAGGTGCCGTCCGCGTACAGCTCCGGCCGCAGACGCTCCTCCACGGCAGCCGTCACGCGCTCCTGCACCTCGCCGCCGAGGCCCGCGTAATAGCTTCCGGCGAACGCATGAAGCCAGTGGCGCAGCCCAAGCTCCCCTTCCGGAAGCGGCGTCGGGCGGTCGAATCTTTCCGCGTAGCGAACATCCAGTCCCGCGCGCTCCAGAAGCGCCGAGTATTCCCCGATCGTCGGGAAATACCAGGGGTTGCGCCCTGCCGGATCAATCCCCGCTCCGGCAAGCGCTTCGGCCAGTGCCCGCTCAATCCGGGCCACATTGCCGAAGCCGCCGAACTCGGCCACCAGGCGGCCGCCTGGCTTCAGTGCCTCTGCTACCGTGCGGGCAGCCTCGTCCGCCTGTGGAACCCAGTGCAGCGCCGCGTTCGAGAATACGGCATCGAATGGACGGTGAGAGCGGTAGCTGCGCATATCTCCCACCTCAAACCGGAGTCCGGGATACTTCAGCCGAGCCTGTTCGATCATCGTCTCCGACAGATCAACTCCGGTCACATCCGCTCCCAGCTCCGCTAACTCCACACTCAAGCTGCCTGTCCCGCAGCCCAGATCCAGCACCGACTCTCCTTGAACCGGACCCAGCAGCTCCAGCACGGATCTTCCGTGTTTGGCCACAAAATCCATCTGTTTGTCATAGTGCCCCGCATCCCAGTCTACACCTTCCGTACGTTTCAACATCTATACCGCCTCCGGTTTAACAGAATATCGATATAGACCAAGTATGTACGCAAACCTTTATAAAATCCAATACTTAATTTTCTCTTATATTATAGGATATACCTATAACTAAACAGTTAAAAACGGCCTGTCTTCCAAGACTGCGGCCGTCTTTCAAGTTCTATACATAACGTTCGATATACGAGAGTGCAACCGAGATAAACACACACGCCAGACCAATCCAAGTCAGTTTGGAACGAAAAAAAGCCGTTAAGCCCTTGTTCTGTTTCTCAAGCTGGGTGCTTTTTACAGGAACTTCAAGTTTGCGCGGGTCATCGTCTTTTCTTTTGAGCAGGAAAGATTGAAAATTAATTCCGTTCAAAATGGCGGAGACCATAAGAACAGCCAAAGAAATCAAAAAAAGTGTATCTGAAATATTTCTAAGCACCGGAACCATCCTTGTCTTATCGTCTATTTGTTGACCCGGATCTTGCGATTCCGGGTTGTCCATCGGCTTTTCTATTATAGCTTATTTTCCCGCTGAACAAAATCATCCGGCATCGAACCCCGCTTCACCTGGCTCCCCTTCCCTTACCGCACGCGCCCAAAGTTACCGCACGCATCCAAAGGAAAAGTCCGGCCAAAGGCCGGACCTGTTCCTAATGGATCGTTATCTTTTGTACGGATAGTACGGGTACGGGTACGGGTACTGGTAGGGATAGTTGTAATAAGGAGGATAATAAGGATAATACGGCTGCTGCGGATAGTAAGGGTAGAAAGGATAATTCGGATAGCCGCCGTGATGGTAGCCTCCTCCATGATGATAGCCTCCGCCTCCCGGATAACCTCCGTGGAAACCGCCGGGATTGCCCCCGTGATAACCACCCGGATTGCCTCCAGGCCCGCCAAACTGATTTTTCCTTGCTTCCTCTTCTTCACTGCTGATCAAGGCAGTTCCTTGATTCCATTCATTTTGCTGCTGCTCAAAAAAGTTCTCCTGATTCAAAAAAGCTTCCTGATTCTGTCCCTCGAAAGTCATGGCTTATTCCCTCGCATTCGGTAGATTATGGTGTAGCTCCTTGCATCTACCACATCGTATGTACGAATGCCCAGAAGGTGCATAAAGACGCCCATGATTGGGCGCCTTTTAAGATCAGCATGCGCGAATAAAGCCGCTTAAGACTTCGGGGCACCGTACGTAAGCATACTCGCCTTTTTCCAATTTCCCCAGAAATAATAAGCAACGGAGAGGAGCGAACCCGCCGTAAACCCGATCGGGAAGCTCCACCAGACCGCATCTAACCCGTAAGAATCGGCCAAGTAATAGGACAGCGGAATACGCATACACCATAGGGCGAGGAACGTAATCAGCAGCGGGACCATGACAGCCCCGGTCGAACGGACTACACCCGACACAACGAAAGTGATGCCGAAAATAACAAAACTCCATAAAGTGATCGTATTGATCGTCATGCCGATTTCAATCGCCCGGCCTTCCGGAAGAAACAGACCCAGCGCCTGGCGGTTAAACAGATAAATGAGAACGACAAGCACGCCCGTCATTACAAAGTTAAAGACAACCCCAAGCCACGTAACCCGGTGGACCCGATCCCATTTGCCTGCGCCGACATTCTGAGCCGCAAAGGAGGATACGGCGCCCCCGATGGCCATCGCCGGCATCTGAATATAAGAGGACAGCTGCATAGCCGCGCCGAAAGCAGCCGTCGCCTCCGAACCGAAACGATTGACGAGATTAATCATCGCAAGCGCGCTCGTCGAAACGACGATCATCTGCAGGCCCATGGGAACCCCTTTCTTCACCAGGGAACCTATAATTTCCCGATCGTAGCGAAGGAGCCGGCGGTCATCACGCGTAATCCGCAGAAAATGTTTTTTGCGGTACAGCGAGAGGAGAATGGCGGCAAGCGCGACCAATTGAGAGATCGCTGTCGCAAGCGCCGAACCCGAAATATGAAATGCCGGGATCGGCCCCCAGCCGAAGATCAGCAGCGGATTCAGCACGATATCGAGGATAATGGCCATGACCAGAAATTTAAAAGGCGTCTTGGAATCCCCCGCACCGCGGAGAATCGTCATAATCAGGCTGAAGCAGAACATGAACGGCATGCTCATAAAAATAATTCGGAGATACGCATTGGCCATCTCTATCGCATCCGGCGGCGTATTCATCCAGCCCAGGATTTGAGGAGACAAGAAAAAGCCGGCCGCAGCAACGAACATGGACAGCGTAAAAAAGAACAAGGTGCTTGTCCCGACTACTCTCTTGGCTTGCCTTATATCGCCCGAGCCAATGCTCTGTCCGATCATAATCGTGGACGCCATCCCGATTCCGAAGATCGAGCTTAACATCAGAAACATCACATTATTCGCATTAGAGGTAGCGGCGAAAGCGCTCTCACCGAGAAATTTACCTACCCATATGCTGTTAACCGTTCCATTGAGGGACTGAAGGACATTCCCATACAGAACAGGAAGGGAGAAGAGTAGCAGTTTGCGCGCTATCGGTCCTTCTGTCAAATTCATCTTCGGATCTTGTTTGGACATGATGGTGTAAATCCTCCTGGACCAATCGGGAATGAATGACCGGAACTTTTTATTCAATTTCGCCTAATAATATTAAAAAAAAATTCCATATTGCCCTATTTTATCACACCCCCTCTGCAAGATGCGATCCCTTGTTTGGCAAATGAAAAAAAGCCCTGTCCGTCTTGACTAACAGACGGACGGGCAGTTGTAGAAAGTCGCGGTCCTAACGGTTCAGGAGACTGCCGACATAGCGCAGCAATTCATTCGCACAGACCGGGCAGTATCCGTGGGCATCAATGAGTTGTCTCGTCACCTCATTGATCTTCTTAAGCTGCCGCTCATCCGGTGTCTTCGTGGAGGTCGTGATTTTGACGATATCTTTCAAGTCCGTGAACAGCTTCTTCTCAATCGCTTCGCGCAGCCGTTCATGCGTGCTGTAATCGAACCGGCGCCCTTTGCGGGAATAAGACGAAATACGGATCAGAATTTCTTCGCGAAACGCTTTTTTCGCATTCTCCGAAATCCCGATCTGTTCCTCAATGGAACGCATAAGCCGCTCATCGGGGTCCATCTCTTCCCCAGTCAACGGATCTTTGATTTTACCCCAATTCGAATAAGCTTCTATATTGTCCAGGTAATTATCAAACAACGTTTTGGCCGATTCCTCGAACGAGTACACGAACGCTTTCTGCACTTCTTTCTTAGCAAGATCATCGTACTCTTTACGAGCCACCGAAATGAAATTGAGGTAGCGTTCCCGCTCATCTTTGGTAATGGACGGATGCTGATCCAGCCCGTCTTTAAGGGCCCGCAGCACATCCAGCGCATTAATGCACTGAAGATCATGGCGGATCAGAGCACTCGAAATGCGGTTGATGATATACCGGGGATCGATCCCGCTCATCCCCTCTTCGAGATACTCGTTCTGCATCTCCTTCAAATCGGCATCCTTGTAGCCTTCTATCGCTTCCCCGTCGTACATGCGCATTTTCTTCACCAGATCCATGCCCTGCTTCTTCGTTTCCTTCAATCGGGTCAGAATGGAGAAAATCGCCGCTGCTTTTAAGGAATGCGGGGAAATATGCACATGCGACATGTCGCTCTGCTTGATCAATTTCTTGTAGATCTTCTCTTCATCCGACACTTTCAGGTTATAAGGAATCGGCATCACAATCATACGCGATTGAAGAGCTTCGTTCTTCTTGTTCGCGATAAAAGATTTATACTCCGATTCGTTCGTATGGGCGACGATTAACTCATCCGCCGATATAAGAGCAAACCGCCCGGCCTTGAAGTTGCCTTCCTGCGTCAGGGACAGCAAATTCCACAGAAACTTCTCGTCACACTTCAGCATCTCCTGGAATTCCATCAGTCCGCGGTTGGCTTTATTCAATTCGCCGTCGAAACGGTAGGCGCGCGGGTCCGACTCGGAGCCATATTCCGTAATCGTGGAAAAATCAATACTGCCTGTTAAATCCGCAATATCCTGCGATTTAGGATCGGACGGACTGAACGTACCGATCCCGATGCGGTCATCCTCTGAAATCAGGACGCGTTCCACTTCGACCTCTTCAATGCGTCCTTCGTACTGGGTCCTGAGCCTGAGCTGGCAGGAAGGACACAAATTCCCCTCGATGCGGATGCCCAGTTCCCCTTCAATTTCCGGCCTCAGCTCAGAGGGAATGAGATGGAACGGATCCTCATGCATCGGGCACCCTTTAATCGCATAGACGGCCCCTGCATCCGTCCGCGAAAACTGCTCCAGCCCTTTTTTGAGCAGCGTTACAATCGTTGACTTCCCTCCGCTTACCGGCCCCATCAGCAGCAAAATACGTTTTCGGACGTCCAGTCTTCTGGCAGCCGAATGAAAATATTCTTCCACCAGCTTTTCTACCGCACGGTCGAGCCCAAAAATTTCCTGGTCAAAAAAGTTGTAGCGGGTAGGCCCATCATTCTTTTCGATGCCGTGAGAAGCAATCATCTCGTATACACGTGCGTGGGCTGTCATCGCCAGGCTCGGATTTTGACGGACCAGCTCCAGATACTCCCGGAACGAACCCGTCCATGCCAGTTGTTCCTTCTCAGTCCGATGCTCCGTGATGCGTTTGAAAATATCCATGGGTACCTCCTCTCACTGCCATTGCCTCGAAAGAGCGGATAGCTCGTGATGGTGATTTAGGGTACTACAATCCTATGCGGCCCCGGCGCAATACTTGCCTGTAAATTTGTACAGGAACAAAGGAAAAACAAGCCTTACATGAGATGGCAGCAAAGGAGCACTTCCATGGCAGGGACTAGCTTTCTATTAGGGATGGATTCAGTCTGCTGCGGGCATTCTTCTCGTGGAAATCACAAGACGATTCCAAGCGTTGATGACCACGATTGACATAAGGATTTCAAAAGTCTGGACTTCATCGTAATAAACGCGCACCTGCTGATACACATCATCCGGCACGTGTCCTTCCGTTACCAGCGTAACGGCTTCAGTGAAGGCGAGAGCCGCACGTTCCTCCGGCGTAAAGAAGGGCGTCTCGCGCCATGCGCTCAGCGTATACAATCTTTGCTCCGTCTCCCCCAGCTTGCGGGCAGCCTTGGTGTGCATATCCAGGCAGAAGGCGCAGCCGTTTATTTGGGAAGCGCGAATTTTGATCAATTCCTTTAATTCGGGATTCAGACTGGTTGATTTCACATACTTCTCCAGTTCGGCCATTGCCGCGTATCCGGCTGGCACCGCCGTTACCATATTCATTCTCTCTTCCATCGTTCTTCCTCCTTCAAATAGATAATCTCAAGGATAGAACAAGGCAGCGAAGGAATTTGTGACACCGGGTAACGGGCAAACAAAAACAACTTTGAAGCCTGGACACCGGAGCAGCAAGGAGCTTATAACAGCGGAATACGCTGAAGTTTATCCGGATTGGATACGATAAAAAGCTTACGGATGCGATCCTGCTCGGGGTCCCACTGCATACTGACGGCCATGACTGGCCTGCCTGCTCTCAGCAGTACGAATCCTCTCCGGCCATTCACATACACGGGAAGCATACGTCCTTCAAAATAACCTCTTGGAGCGATCCCCGACCACAGAGCTTGAATGCGCTGCGTCCCGAGAATGGGACGCAGGGCGCAGCGTACCTTGCCCCCGCCATCCGTATACAGGACAGCTTCCCTGGTCAGCATGGACAAACATTCTTCGAAATGCCCCGATGACACCGCATGCAGAAACAGCTTCACGAACTTCTCCTCCTGCTCCGTTCTTGCCGGAAGTGCCGCCAAGGGCAGTTCCCCCGGCGCGGGCAGCTTGGCTTTGGCACGGCTGTAGACCTTGCGGCAGCTGCCTTCTGTCCGCTCCAGCACCTCTGCAATCTCTTTGTAGGTATAATGAAGAGTCTCCCTCAGAATAAAGACGGCCCGCTCTACCGGATTCAGCTGTTCGAGCGTAACGAGCAAAGCGTAAGAGATGCTTTCCTGCTTCACTATGGTGTCCATCGGGTCTCCCTCAGCAAGCGTCACAAGAGGTTCCGGCAGCCAGGTGCCGACGTAGACTTCCCTTCTTTTTCGCGCAGATTTAAGATAATTGATGCATCGGTTCGTCACCGACCTGCACAAGTAGGCTTTCCTGTTCACTATATGTGCCAGCATGCGGGGCTCCACATCTGCAAATACATCCTGCACGATATCTTCGGCATCCGCGAGTGAACCCAGCATCCGGTAAGCAATAGAAACGAGCAGAAGATGATAATCCTTGTACAACTCCTCCACTATTCAGAACTCCTCCTTATAAAATGTTCATCCGATGCAAAAAATGGATCAACTTGTCGCCTATCTTAGCATGCATCCGTCAAAAATTTCCAGAATCTCTTGCAAAAATGCCTTCCTTCATACGAAGATGCCTTATGGTATACTTGAAAGAATGTACCACAAGAACCGGTCATCGTAAGGCCTGAAAGGAGCCACGGACATGCCCATCCAAAGCGAAACCGAGCTGTACGCCCCCGTCAAAGCATACTGGGAGCAGCTTGGCTATGAAGTCCGCGGCGAGGTGCGCCACTGCGATCTTGTCGCTGTGCGGGAAGGGGAAGCGCCGGTCATCGTAGAGCTGAAGCGCAGCCTCACCGTGCCGCTGCTCATCCAGGGTTTGCGCAGGCAGGACGTGACGGAGCAGGTCTATATCGCCATCGAGCTTCCGGCCAAAGGAAGAGTTCCCCACCGCATGACATGGGGCGACATCCGCAAGCTGTGCGGGCGTCTGGGACTCGGCCTCATAACGGTGCAGTTCTACAAGACGAAGAAGCCGGCCGTGGATATCGTCTGCGATCCTCCCGGGCTGGAGTCGCCTGCCCGGGTCACTCCCGCGCGCAAGCGCAAGGCCGACCGCCTGCTCGGCGAATTCCGCGAGCGCAGCGCAGACTACAACGTGGGCGGCAGCACTCGCCGCAAACTGGTGACCGCCTACCGCGAGAAGGCGCTCCACTGCGCCCTGCTCCTCCGGCAGCAGGGGCCGCTCAGTCCGCGCAAGCTGCGGGAGCTCACCGGCAACACGAAGACGGCGGCGCTCCTGCAGCGCAACGTCTACGGCTGGTTCGCCCGCGTGAATCGCGGTGTCTACAGCTTGACGCCGCAGGGTGCGGAAGCGCTCGCGGCCTTCGCGCACGTGGTCGCTCCTCTGGAGAGCACAGGCGGTGAGGTGGCCAAACTTGCAGACTCAAGTACTGCCGGCGCTGAGCCTCTTGCTTCTCTGCCCGGGGCTGAGCCGAAGCCCGCTACAAAGCGCGGAACACGCGGGCGTCATGCCTCTGCGCTCCTCATAGCCGATCATGCCGCAGATGCTTCAATCCAAGCGGAGCAGCCGGCAGATGGGAGTCCGGAGGCATCAACGCCGCAGCCTCCTGCCCTGCAGGAACGAGCTGCTTCGCAGCCTGGGAAGGCAGCGCGCAAGCGGCGGCCTGCACACTCAGGATGAAACCGGAAGAGTTCCGGTGATTTCTCCAATAAACATCCGCAAATTTTAATGGCGGCATAGGAGGCGTCTACCTCCAGGATTCGGCCGCGCAGACATGAAGCGAGTCTGCCTCCAGAATTCGGCTGCGCAGACATGAAGCGAGTCTGCCTCCAGAATTCGGCTGCGCAGACATGAAGCGAGTCTGACTCCCGAATTCAGCCGCGCAGATATAAGTCCCTCACTCAATAAGCCCGGATTTCCTTCTTGATGCCAGAGGAAATCCGGGCTTTGTTTGCGCACCCCGGCACTTTCAAATGTAAGGCTCTTCCTCTTTCTTAAGCCTGCAAACAAAGGCAGTTCACAGAATGGACATACTCCGTTCACCAAAACTTCACTTTAGCAAAAATTTTTGCATATAGACAAAACTTTTCTCACTCCTTATAATCTAAAGGTATAAATGGTATTTATTGTAAACTATATATCATAGAATCCGGCTATTAAGGGAAAGGTGGGCACACATGTGAAAGCAGCGCATTTCCATCCTCTGGACCAACCCACGCGCAAAGAAATTTTGTTCTGCCTCGAGAGGTTGGGAACCTCTGACATTAAGCATATCGCCCATGAACTCAAAATGACGCCTGCGGGCATTCGGCGTCATCTGAACGCCCTCATGCAGAACCATTATGTGCAGCAGACCATACGGCGGCAATCACCCGGAAGACCTGCTTACTTGTATCGGCTGACGGAGAAGGCCCTCGTGCTGCTAGACGACTCTGCTCCATGTCCCTCGGCCAGTCTTTTCAGTGAAAATGCGCAGTTGTGCGGAACTTCCATAGTGGCCAGGCTTTTCGAGCAGAGGAAAGTCAGGCTGCTGCGACAATATAAAAGAATTCTGGAGGAGAGAAAAGCAGCAGCAGTCAAGGATACTTGGACTGGGGATGAGGAGCGGCAAAAGAATGAATAGAGATAGGCTCCGGCCTCCATCCTGCCACGTTGTATAAAAAAAGAGCCAGCGGGTTTACCCCTGCTGACTCTTCCGTTTCTTCGCTTCAATGGCCTTGTTCATCCAGATGGCGGCCATCGCTCCCTCACCCATGGCGACGGTAAGCTGCTCGGCATGCACGCCGATATCTCCGGCCGCATAGACGCCGGGAATGTTCGTTTCCTTGCTGCGCGGGTCCGCCAATACATGGCGGTTCTCCATCCGCTCGGCGCCGAGCTGTACCGCCAGATCCGAGTGCACCGCATTGCCTCCGAAAGCGAGGAATCCCCGCTCGGCTTCAACCGTGCGGCCGTCCTCCAGCTGCACGCGGACCAGCCTGCCGCCTTCCTCGGCCTGGATGGCGGCAATCGGTCCCGGGATTGTCTGGATCCCGGCAAGATCCAGTTCCTGCTGCACCGCAGGGCTGATAGGCTTACGTTCATGGTTCAGCAGCGTAAGCTTGTCGGTACGAGGGCGCAGCGTCAAAGCCATGCGGGCTCCAGGATCGCCCGCACCAAGCACTACCGTCCGGCGGCCCGCCACCTCGTGGCTGTCGCAGTCCGGACATACGTAGATCGTATGTCCCAGGCATTCGCGCAGCCCAGGCAGTTCCGGGAACCGGTCCATTACGCCGGTGGCAAGCAGCAGGGTCGAGCCGGTGTACTCCGTATCCGGATCGGCTTCCGCTTCGGCGGACAATCCCCGGCCGCCGGGTTCATGCGCTGCGAGCGGGTGATTCCCGCCGCTCTCCTGCTGCGCAAGCCTGCGGATACCGACGCGGAAGCCGGTGTCCAGATTCCCGGCTGCACGGATCGCCAGGCCGTCCGCGAATTCCACGCCGAGCGCCTGCGCCTGCTTGCGCCCCGTCTTCCTGAGCTCCTCCCCGGAGACGCCATCCGGGAAGCCGAGCACGTTATGATAACGCGCACATAGGGTCGAACGCCCGTAGCCTGCATCAATGACCAGCACCTTATGACCATAGCGGCCAAGCTGAACGGCTGCCTGGAGTCCGGCAATGCCGCCGCCGATAATAATTCCGTCATAGTTCATTCGCTTCAGCTCACCTTCTTGTAGTAAATAATGGGTAGATCTTCTCCGGTTAACTTACCCGAAGTAAGCCCCCTGTAATCTTAGACCTTAGCTGATTTCACTCCTTCAGATCGTCCTCGTATACACCGCTCAACGTCTGCAAAGCATCATGTTAAGGCACTGTTAAGGCGCAGCATAATTGAACCGGCCGAAGGAAGAAGCGAAACAACTCGCGGCATCATCAAGATAATCTGTCCCAAAAAGCAAATAAAAAGCTACCGCCTAAGCGGCGATAGCTCCAAAAGAAATTTATGCTTTTATTGCTTTTTCTCATTTATAAACAAATACATTAAAAATGCTAATAACAGGACTGTTCCGCCAATAAATAATGTTACATTAGACAAGCTCCAGATGTACCTATAAGTGACACCTTCAATGCCATTGAAATTGCTGTTTCCAGCGGGGGTTATATACATTAGAATTTTTTCAAATAATCCTAATCCAATTAACATTAATCCTGAGAAAACTAATACCGGTCCGAGCTCCTTCAAACTATGAATCCCTCTTTTCTATATGTTCACAAGTGTGTGATAGTCCCTATTCCATCAGCAAATTCCCCGTGCACGTTCTCTGTATAGACCATCGCCTCCTGTAATTTTATTTTCAACAACACTTTTTAAAATACCAATATTTACATGATGTGTAAATTATTTATTTCTACCTGTATTCAACAGAGACGATCTGGTTCCTGTGGTTTTATCCTGGACCATCGCATTCAAAAAACTTTATATATCCTTTTCTTTTGCCCGGCAGTTGGGTATAATAAGCATAACGTATGCTTTCTGGAGGTGTGTCAGATGTCAGCTGCTTTCTGGATTATTAACACGGTCCTGCTCATGTTTATTGTGGCCATCTTCACATCCTCGTACAACGAGGATAAGACGAAAGGCCTGTAAGCCAGGTACCGTTGCGCGCAATGTTTAAAAGCCCTGATGACTCAGGGCTTTTTTTCATGGAATTTGTATGCTGTTGCGCTGCATTAGAATATCATTCCGGATAATCCGAAAAGGATATTCATAACGAAATGAAGCAGAAATACTGGCAGCAGCCCCTGCGCGCGGATCGCCAAACCGCTCAGCCAGATGCCCAGCACTCCGAAGAGGATGCAGATCGCCCACGGAAATCCGATGGAATAGTGATAGAAGCCGAAAGCGGCCGAGCAAACGAGAACTCCTTTGAGTTCGCCCATGAGATCAACCAGCCTGCTCAGCAGATAGCCCCGCCAGACCACTTCTTCCAGCGCAGCATTTATGCCTGCAAATAAAACGGAGTAGCCGAGAATTTGCAGCAACCGATCCTGTCCGAAATCAATCACGAAGAGGAATGAAACCGTCACAACAGCCGAGGAGATCAGAAGAGAGCGCCAAACCGGATCTTTAATTCCCCGCCAGACCAACGGGAAATAAATGATGTTCCCGAACCGGCCGGCAGCCAGATAGGAATTGTCAGGCTTGACGCATATGTAAAGAAGAGACAGCGGGATGACGTAACCGATCAAACCAAGCCTGGACAGAGCAATCCGAGCCGGTTCGGCGAATCCCGTTAAAGATTCCGCCCTTAGCCACGCACCCAGCCACGCGGACAACCAGTAGCCCGTCAATATGGAGGCGATCGTCAGCAGCAGGATGCGTCCGGCACGCTGCTGGAACAGGGCCAGCCCTATGAGGAGGGCCGCTGCCGTAAGTCCGGCCCAGGCGGGCGTCAGTTGAACGAGCAGCATGGCTCCGACAAATCCCGCCGCCGCGCCCGCTTGGCCGCCTGCTGAAGGTCCCAGACGGGGAGGGCCCGCGGCCAGTCCGGCTTTACTCAACGGCTCTGCTTCTTTCGTAGCCCAGATAGCGCGTCCCTTGGAAGGTCAACTTGCCGGTATCGCCTTCCATAAGCTGACCGTACTCCTGGCCGCTGATGGCGAACTCCAGACGGTCTCCGCTCTCCACCTCGAATGTCGCGTAATACGTCGTACTTGTCGAGCCGGAATTGGAGAAAGAATCGTTGCTATTGGAATTGCTCCTGCGGGATACATGAGTGCGCTTCGCCGTTATTACCGCGTAGACGGACAGTACGGGCTGCTTGTTGTTATGACTCCACTGACCGATTGCTTTTATAATCGAAAAAATAATGAGTCCGGCGATCAGCAGGAACACGATCATAAAAACAATTCCGAACAATCCGAATGCGTCTAAAGGAAATCCGTTTCCTGCGACTCCTTCAAAATCTCCAAACCCTGGCGGTTCAAAGTCCATGCCAGCCCCCTCCTTTTCTCTGCGGAAAATTCTTATGGATCGCACTACCTTGCCCCTTACGATCTTCACCGCATTTCCAATTGCCTCCCTTATATTACCACAAGCGTTTTGTCTTGGGAGGTGAATATTTCCCTATAAAACGTCAAAAGCACCGCTCCGATGGAAGCGATGCCTCTGTTTGCTGTTGTCCTGATTTCCAGTCCGAATGGATAGGAAAGGAGACCTACGATCTTGGTTGTTTCATCGCGTTCATTTCCGACAGACAACTGGCACAGATGTGACGTTCTTTGAATTCGTTCACATGGTCCATTTCTCCACAAAATACGCATTTGGGGCGGTATCTCTCTAAGATGATATGGTCCCCTTGAACTAGTATTTCGACTGGATCGCCCTCGTTCATTTGGTATCTTTTGCGCAGCGATTTGGGTAAAACAATACGACCTAATTGGTCAACTTTACGTACAACTCCAGCAGGTTTCATCATTTCCACTCACCTCTTTCATCCGAAATTCAAATCGGCATAAGTAACATTACCCATTTTTATTCGCCAAGTTTCGTACGATTCCTTCTTATTTCGGTAAAATCTTTTATTTTCAGCTGTTTAATTTTGAAAATTTAGAGATAATTGAACATTCCACAACTTTGTCAATACTGGAACCCTTTGGTTTGCTCAGATCTAGGCGTACCTGTAAAATCTGATAACAAAATTTCCAGTTTTTTAATTAACCATTGGTAAGTCCTTTGTTTAACCTGATTCTCAGGTCATAACCCGGCTTCGCAAATATCCCAGGCACACGCTCATTTCGAGCCCTTCATAAGTAGAACTTCAGACCCGCTCCAGACTAGACGAATTTCCCATGCCGGGAATGTCACATTTCAAAGGATCTAGGTCCTTTCCGGGACAAAGGGACATACCCCCATCTGAATATATAGGTACCTTGCCTGGGATGCTTCCTATCATTCGTAGCCATATATCAATCCTAGCAACCCGTTGAATCTCATAGAAATTAGGAGTTCGCTTAGTTCACTGCCGAGTAAAATCACATACCATACATTACAACTAAATCTAGCAGACAAATATAAAGGAGGTGATAGAATCCACCCGGTGTCTTCGTTTGAATTCTATAACGGTTAGGCGAATTCGTTTAGTTGGGAAGGAGGTGAGATGATGAACGAGTACTTGATGCCGATCACAATTCTAATATTTCTCGGTACACTGTCTTTCATCTTCTGGCGCCCACAGGTCAATGAAGCCATACCGGCGTCGGTAGGTGCAGTGCTTGTCCTCCTGAGCGGCAGTGTATCCTTATCGGATTTGATCATCATTACAGAGACGATAGGGGGCGCGGCCGTTACCATTATTGCTACGATTGTTATGGCCATCGTCCTCGAAAGCTTCGGTTTCTTCCACTGGGCGGCCGAGAAGCTGTCAGAAAAAGCGGGCGGCTCGGGAATCCGGTTATTCTGGTATACGAACCTGTTTTGTTTTCTTATGACCCTGTTCGTCAACAACGACGGCAGTATTCTTATCACGACCCCGATCCTTCTCATGCTGCTTCACCACATGAAACTTAAAAATCACCAAAAAATCCCCTACCTGCTGTCGGGAGCCTTAATCGCAACGGCGTCCAGCGCCCCGATCGGAGTGAGCAATATTGTGAATCTGATTGCATTAAAAATGGTAAATATGGACCTCTACATGCATACGGCAATGATGTTCATTCCCGCTTCAGCAGGACTGCTTCTCCTGGCTTTGCTCCTGTTTGCCTACTTTTTCAATCAGATTCCGCGTACAATTTCTAAGCTTAAGCCGGGACAATGGAGTTATCCCCCTACACCCGGCAATCATCCGCTCAAAACCGTGCCGGTGCCGGTCATTCCTGAGAATCGCCCGAAATTTATGCGCAACATTCTCCTCTTTGTACTCGCTGTCCGGCTTTCCCTCTTCGCCGCTTCCTACGTACACTTCCCCGTTCCGCTCATGGCCGTCATCGGTTCTATGGCTCTGCTGGGCTGGCGTTGGATTTATCTCAGAATCCCTCCCACAGATATGGTTAAGAAGACACCTTGGTATATTCTCTTGTTTGCTTTCAGTATGTACGTCATTATTTATGGCCTGCACAACATCGGATTAACCCAGTGGCTGATGAAATTCATGGAACCTCTCCTAACGCAAGGCTACCTGCTTGCAAGTATCGCGATGGGGTCACTACTTACCGTTCTCTCCAATCTGTTCAACAACCACCCTGCCTTAATGATTGGAACCTTGACTCTAACCAACATGAATCTCGATCCCATGACACTGAAAATCTCTTATTTGTCCAGTGTAATCGGCAGTGACTTAGGCTCCTTGCTTCTGCCTATAGGCACTCTCGCAACTTTAATCTGGCTTCATATGATCAAACAAGGCAATGTCCGGATCACCTGGGGCCAGTATATGAAAGTAACGTTTACCGTTATCCCGGTCACTCTATTCTTTACGCTGATTGTGCTCGGTTACTGGGTATCCTGGCTCTATTAGAAAAAACGACCTTCCTAAGAAGGCCGTTTTCACAGAGATAAGATGATTCGCACAGCACAATTTATGTGAAGGCACGTCAAAACGTTTGGGTATTTTTTAGCTGCACCGCAAAAGGGGCTCAGGCCTCTTTTTCTTGTGTATCCGAGCAATTAAGATAAACCGGGGAAGCCGTTCTGACGAAGCGCCTCGAACAACACGATAGCTGCCGAGTTCGATAAATTCAGCGAGCGTACCGCATCCGTCATCGGCATACGCATGGTCTGCCCGGGATTTGCCTCAAGCAGCTCTGCAGGAAGTCCCTTGGTTTCTTTCCCGAACACGAGAAAATCCCCATCCCGGAATTCAATGTCTGAATAACGTCTGTCCGTCTTGGTTGTGGAATAAAAAAACCGGTGACCCGCATACTTCTCCTGGACCTCAGCAAAAGAATCGTGGTATTCAAGTTTGACGGAATGCCAATAATCCAGCCCGGCCCGTTTCAGTGTCCGGTCATCGGTAGAGAAGCCCAGCGGGCGAACCAGATGCAGATACGTCCCTGTCGCCGCACAGGTGCGGGAAATATTGCCGGTATTGGCCGGTATTTCGGGTTCAACTAACACAATATGAAAAGCCATTCTTGCACGTTCACCTCTTTCTTTAAAGTATTATACCACTTTGGATGCGAGCCGCAATTTTTACATACGTTTTACTTCATCTTAATATGTCCGTGATACTACCCGGCGATAATGAGGATAATAACCGAACCCAAAGGAGACCGATTCATGAAGAAAAAAGTGCTGATCGTCGATGACGAACCTTCGATCTCCATGCTGATCGAGTTCAATCTGAAGCTCGTCGGCTTCGAAGTTCATTGTGTCTATGATGGCGAGGCGGTGTTCGAAGCAATCGGACAATTCCGTCCGGACATTATTGTCCTGGACCTGATGCTCCCTAAGATGGACGGGCTCCAGGTATGCCGCAAGCTGCGGGAGCAGAATAACCTCGTCCCGATCATTATGTTAACCGCTATGCAGGACTTATCGGACAAAATCGCCGGACTCGATAACGGGGCTGACGACTATATGACGAAACCTTTCTCGCCGCAGGAGCTGGTTTCACGCATTCAAGCCATCATCCGGCGCATTCAGACACTCCCCTCTACCGGGGATGAAGCGGTCATTACCATCGGACAGCTCAGTATCAGGCCCGAGCAGCGTGAAGTCATGCTGGCGGGAGAACAGGTTGAACTGACCCCCAAAGAATTCGAGCTTCTCGTGTTCCTGGTCAAGCACCGGGGCAAAGTTCTCAGCCGCCAACAGCTGCTGCACGGCGTCTGGGATTATCACTTCCTCGGCGACACACGAATCGTCGATGTCCATATCTCGCACCTGCGGGATAAAATCGAAAACAACGCCCGGACCCCCGCCTATATCCTCACCATACGCAATGTCGGTTACAAATTAACGGAGCCGGTTGTAAAAGAAAGCCTCGCCTGAATACAGCCTGCATAACACCCCAGAGGTAAAGCTTTAACCGCAGTATCTCTGGGGGACCTCCCTAACTTGCCCCCTTCCACTCGTAGGCGCTCCCTCTGCCAAGAGTAATCGCCAGGTACGGTCCCCTACCTCTTCGGTGGGATGTCTTTCATCCCTATTTCCGCCAATAGAAAAGGACCCTCCAGGGGGTCCTTTCTTCACTATTCTAGAACGGTTGCCGTTACCCGTTGCGCTTACTGAAATCATTCATGAAATCAGCCAGTGCTTTACACGATTCGTAAGGCACAGCATTATAAGTGGAAGCTCTCAATCCGCCTACGCTGCGGTGGCCTTTGAGTCCGACAAAGCCTTGCTGTTCGGATTCTTTGGCAAACTGCTTCTCCAGCTCTTCTGTCTGCAGACGGAACGTAATGTTCATAATCGAACGACTGTCAACATCTACACAGCCTTTGTAGAATCCGGCACTGTTATCAATTGTGTCGTAAATAAGCGAAGTCTTATCCCGGTTGATCTTCGACAAGACATCCAGCCCACCTTGACGTTTGATCCATTGAAGAACGAGATTGATCATGTAGATCGAATAGGAAGGAGGCGTGTTGTACAGCGAATCGTTCTTCACGTGCGTATCGTAGCGAAGCATCGTCGGCACGCTCTGATTCGCTTTCTCCAGCATGTCCTCACGGACGATCACGACCGTCACGCCTGAAGGTCCCAGATTCTTCTGAGCGCCTGCATAAATCATGCCGAACTTGGACACATCGACTTGACGGCTCAGGATGTCACTGGACATATCCGCGATCAGCGGAATGTTTCCTGTGTCCGGGTAGCTCTGAAGCTGCGAGCCTTCAATCGTTTCATTCGAAGTGACATGGAGATACGCTGTATTTTCCGGCAGAGACAAGTTGCTAAGATCCGGCATACGCATGTATTTCTGTTCTTTGGAGCTGGCCGCAATAACCGTTTCTCCAAAGAGCTTGGCTTCTTTGATCGCTTTGTCCGCCCAAGCGCCGCTGAGAGAGTACGCGCCTACACTGCCGGGCTGTAGAAAATTCATGGGAACCATAGCGAACTGCGTGCTGGCTCCGCCTGTAAGAAACAGTACTTTGTAGCCTTGCGGAATATTGAATAATTCCTTGAGCAGATTCTGCGTCTCCTGGTGAACTTGCTCATACTGTGCGCTTCGGTGCGAAATTTCCATAATCGACATCCCGATACCGCGGAAATCGACAAATTCCTGCTGAGCTTGCTCCAATACCTCCAGCGGCAGTGCCGCAGGGCCGGCATTAAAATTGTAAGCACGGTTTCCCATTGTCTCCCCACACCCTCTTGCTTCATTTGTTTTATCGCTATGATAGCAGTATTCTCCATAGCCATCAAGTGAAACTTCCATGAATACGGCCGCTTTGCACCTGCTCGCCCCCGATTTATGGACTCTTTAAAGAACAGACCGGAATGATTTTTTCTCTTTTTCATCGACAAAAAAACTCCAAGATCAAATCAAATGAAAGTTTCAAGTCTTGAACCTTTTCCCCGGCGTGGTTTAATGAAGAGACAGACTAGATTGATTGCAAGGAGCGTAGATCCCGTATGATAACCATTTTAGATGTACAGCAGGAAGAAACGGCCCGCATGATGCTGAGCGTTCAGATCCCCTCGTATCAGATAGAGGCTGACCTGATCGGATTCCAAGGAATCCCGCAGCTGAGAGATACCGTGGAGAAATTACAAGAATCCGGTGAAAATTTTGTCGGCTTCTGGGAGGAGGATGAGCTTGCGGCGTTTATTTCTTATACGGAAGACAGCGGGGAAGTGGATATTTGCAGGCTTGTTGTGCATCCCCGTCATTTCCGCAAAGGGATTGCCCGCAAGCTTGCCTTGCATGTTCTGCTGAAGATTGCACAAGGACGAAAAACCGTTGTAAGTACCGGTACTCTTAATACGCCCGCCTTAAGCTTGTACAAGTCACTCGGATTTGTGGAAGTCAGGGAAATCGAGGTCGCTCCGGGTGTGTCGATTACGGTGCTGGAAATCCCGGCCGCATAGATGCCTGCATTCCTGCAGCCGTTCACAAGCATAGGAACCTGTGAAGCAGCTTGTTGAGCCTTCCTATTATTCACGGAACGTGCTGCACTTCTGTATGCTTCTTCTATAACTTGTCTACATTAACGATATCCGTTCCAACAAGGAGAATACGATACATGACCAGCCCTTCCGAAGACCGTCTATTCATCGCAGTCCCGCTTGCCGAGTCAGCGAAGCAGCTTGTTAGCGGCTGGCGCCAGGAGCTGGAATCGTCCGGCTTAAGGTTCCAGAAGTGGCTTCATTCCGCCGATTACCACATTACGCTCAAGTTCATCGGCAACACTCCGGCGTCCACGCTGCCGGAGCTGGCACCTCTGCTCGCTGCGGCGGCGAGCAGCCATCCCCCGCTGCGCCTGAGCGCGGCGGGCACAGGGACCTTCGGCCCAAAGGATGCCCCGAGCATCCTCTGGGCCGGAGTGCAGGGCGATCTGGACGCCCTGCAAGCCCTGCAGCGTGATGTGGAGGCGGCCTGCGCGTCCCTCGGCTTCGAGCCGGAGGACCGGCCGTACCGGCCGCACATCACGCTGGCCCGCCGATATAGCGGCGGGCTGCATTGGACGCGGGAGCTGCTTCCCGCGCCGGGGGATCTGCCGTCCGCCTCCTGGGAGGCGGACAAGATCGCGGTGTACCGGACCCATATGGGCCGGTCACCGATGTATGAGCGCGCAGCGGATTTTGAGCTGCGCGGGTAGACGCATTGGACCCGCCTCGGGAAGATTGAGGCGGGTCCAATGCTTTATGGTGCGCATCAGGGAATATAGGCATAAAGGAAAAGGAATAAGAGAATAAGAGAATAAATAACGGTTATTCCGAATTCACAATTCATGATACGCCAACCGCATTCCTTGCTTTAACGTAATTGCAACATCCCTTGCTCCTAAATAGACCTTCCCTTATGCAAATTTAATTGCATTTACTTACAATTATCCCGGTTTACCAAACTTCTTTTTACCCTCCTCCCATGCCCGTCCCTCTGAACTTCCTTCATTTTCTTAGCTTATCCATTGGAATGTTCACTCCGCATGCACATACACTTAGAAAAATTCCAGCCGTATTTGTTTTCCATTTTTTATCTGACGGAGGAAACAATGAAATGGCCTTTCTTCAGCGTTATGCCACCAATCGGACGGGTGCGATTACCTTCACGGGCAATACACTCGGACTGAGCCGCTCCGATACGGCAGGCGTGCCGGGGACGATCGACAGTATCGGAGCGTACATTACAACGAATACAGCGACTCAGTTCGGCTCTTATCCTGCCGGTACGACCAGCCTGTTCACATCAAACAGTTCTTCTGCCGTGCTCAATCTGCCGGCCGGAAGCACTGTTCTTTATGCAGAACTGATCTGGGGCGGAACCTACGTCGATTTAACCGTCGATAACTCAGCCTTTATCAACAACCCGATCACGTTGACGACCCCTGCCGGCACCTCCAGTGTTACGCAGGACCCCTTAACCGTCTATAACGTCGTGCTTACCACAAATACGGTTCTGGCCTATGTCCGTACCGCTAATGTGACCTCTCTCGTCGCTGCCGGAGGAGCAGGCACCTACACAGCCAGAGGAATTGTAGGAACCTTGACCGTCCCTGACCCGACCTCCAATCATGCCGGATGGACGCTGGCTGTGGTGTACGAGAATCCCGCTCTGCCCTTCCGTAATTTGTCGTTTAATGTGGGCGCCGAGCTTGTCCAGTCGACTTCCGGTCCGGTTAACGTCGTAATTTCCGGGTTTGCCACCCCCGCCCAAGGTACGCTTAGAGGGCGAGCACTGATTAGCGCTCAGGAAGGAGACGCGAACCGGACGGGCGACCAGGCTCTATTCGGCCCTTCTAACTCTACCTTGCAGGCGCTGTCGGGACCCAATAATTTTGCGGCCAACTTCTTCGCGTCCCAAATCAATAAGGACGACGGAACGCTGGATACCAGCGGAACTTTCGGGACGCGCAATGCCATCAACGGCGCCCCCGGAACGCTAATCAGTGCAGGCAGGCAGGGCTGGGATATTACGAACGTCGACATTTCCGCCACCCTGCGCAACTCCCAGACGACGGGAATACTTCGCCTGACGACTTCCGGGGATGCCTATCTCGTCAATGCGAACGCTATCCAGATCGATATTAATGCCCCGCTTGTAACGGTGACCAAAACAGCCAATGTGACAGGGGCCATCGTGGGAGATCCGATTACTTTCACGGTCGCCGTTCAGAATACCGGGCTGGTGGATGCAGGAAGCACCGTTTTCACGGATGCCATCCCGGCAGGAACGACACTCGTTGCAAACAGCGTGACCGTGAACGGCACCGTCCGTACAGGAGCCGATCCGTCTACCGGCATCCTGCTGGGGACAGTCGGCGCCGGGAGCACGACAACCGTCGTCTTCCGGGTGACGGTTACGTCGCTTCCGTCACCTGCTCAGATTTCAAACCTGGCAACGGCAAGCTTCTCCTTCCAAAGTGTTCCCGGCGGTCCTGTCATTTCCGGAAGTGTGCCGTCCAACACCGTCACGATCCCGGTGTACCGGCCAGTGATCAGTCTTGCCAAATCCGCAAGCACAAGCTCGGCTACCATCGGGGACACCGTCACGTATACCGTCACCCTGACGAATTCCGGCAGCATCCGCGCAGCCGCTGCTTTTAGCGATGCGATTCCGGCGGGTTCTTCTTTCGTAGCCGGAAGCGTAACAGTCAGGGGAGTGTCGCAGCCGGCCGCCAATCCTACCGCCGGATTCTCTATCGGCAATCTAGATGCCGGCGGCGGCTCTGCCATCGTGACGTTCCAAACGGTGGTAAACGCCATTCCCTCAGGCGGAAGGCTCCTTAATCAGGCGGCGGCGAGCTATACGTATACGCCGCCTGACGGGCGTACGCTGTCCGGTTCGGCTGCTTCGAATACGACTTCAATTCCGGTATCCGCTCCCAATGTAACGGTAACCAAGACTGCCAGCTCCACAGATGCTGTTGTCGGGGATACGGTCACCTACACGATAACAGCCGTGAATAACGGTATAGCAGCCGTTACCAGTGTTGTCGTAACGGACCCGATTCCGGCGGGTTCGGTACTGGCAGCCGGGAGCGTAACCGTCAACGGCATCGCCGTACCGGCCGCGAGCCCCGCCAACGGGGTCCCTGTCGGCACGATTGCAGCCGGAGCTTCCGCCGTCGTCACGTTCAGCGTTAACGTCACAAGTCTGCCGTCGCCCGCACAGCTCACGGATCAAGCGACCGTAAGCTTTACTTCCGGCGCATTCACCGGCTCCAGTCTCTCGGGTACGATTACTCTGCCGGTTTTTCAGCCTATTATCTCAGCCGTAAAAAGCGTGAATACACCCAGCGCAACGGTCGGTGCCGCGTTAACTTATACCGTTACAGTCCGTAACACGGGCAATATCGCCGTAAATGCAGCCGTCTCCGAGCAAATCCCGGCAGGCTCCGCTTTCCTGCCCGGTAGTGTAACCGTGAACGGAGTGAACCAGCCGGCCGCAAATCCTTCAACCGGCATACCCATAGGGGGAATAGGCGCAGGCGGAACTTCCGTCCTTACTTTCCAAACGGTCGTGAACACGGTACCCGCTTCCGGCCGGCTAACCGATCAAGCTGCGGTCTCCTATACGTACCAGCCGCCCGACGGGCGGACTTTATCCGGAAGCGCCCAGTCCAACGAAATTGTCGTAACGGTATCCGCTCCTAACGTCACTGTGGCCAAAAGCGCATCGGCCACCGCAGCCGCTGTCGGCGACACCGTTGTTTATACCCTTACGGCAACGAACAACGGCGGAGCTCCTGTAACGGGTGTCGTTATCTCAGATCCCATTCCGGCAGGAACCTCTTTAATTGCGGGGAGTGTCACCCTTAACGGTTCCGTTATAGCGAATGCCAACCCGGCAGCAGGTGTGCCAGCTGGCCCTATTGCTGCCGGGGCTTCTGCTGCACTCGTCTTCTCCGTCCGTGTCAATGAGCTGCCGGCCGCCCCTTCCACTTTAGTCAATCAAGCAGCGGTGAGCTTTACGGCAGGCACTTTTACAGGCTCATCCAGTTCCAACACAGTCACAATTCCAGTCTACCAGCCCATTCTCCAGGCTGTTAAAAGCGCCGATACTACAGCCGCCACGGTAGGTGACAGCGTCACCTATACCATCCGAATTACCAACAGCGGGAACTATAACGGCTCGGCTACCTTAACCGAAGCGATCCCTGCAGGTTCGGAATTCGCCGGCAACAGCGTGACGGTTAACGGCCTTCCTCTAGCGGGGGCCGATCCCAGGACGGGAATCACGGTAGGTACAATTTCTCCGGGCGGGGCTTCCGTCGTTACATTTGTTACGGTCGTCAACTCCGTTCCTAATCCGGCCCAATTGATCGATCAGGCAGCCATTTCATTCACCTATACGCTTCCGGACGGGCGCACGCTGGCAGGGTCAGCTCTATCCAACACATTATCTGTGCCTGTATCCGCACCTAATGTGACCGTGACCAAATCAACGCCGCTTGCGGATGCGGTGGTGGGAGACACAGTTACGTATACGATAATCGTGACCAATAACGGGATCAGCCCCGTTAACAATATTCTTCTCAACGATCCGATTCCGGCAGGCTCCGTTTTTAACCCCGGCAGCGTAACGGTCCGAGGTGCGCCCGTCCCCGGTGCCAATCCGGCTGCCGGCATCACAGTCGGCAGTCTCGGGCCGGGTGCCGCCGCCGCCGTCACCTTCTCCGTTAACGTTACCGGCCTGCCCTCGCCTCCGCAGCTGAGCAACCAGGCAACCGCCAGCTATTCGAGCGGAGCTTTCTCGGGCACGACGCACTCCGATACGCTGACTCTGCCTGTGTATCAGCCCATCATTAGTGCCGTCAAAACAGCCAGTACCACCCGCGTCACGGTCGGAGATACCGTCACCTACACCATCCTTGCAACGAACACGGGAAACCTGGCTGCGGCTCTGACCATCACGGACGCAATTCCGTCCGGTTCATCTTTTCTGAATAATAGCGTGACGGTAGGCGGTTCACCTGTTCCGGGAGCGGACCCTGCTGCCGGAATTGCAGCCGGATCGCTGGCAGCGGGCGCCTCTGTAGAAGTCACGTTTCAAACCATTGTC
The DNA here is from genome assembly GCF_009757775.1 of Paenibacillus lutrae. Lineage (GTDB taxonomy): Bacteria > Bacillota > Bacilli > Paenibacillales > NBRC-103111 > Paenibacillus_F > Paenibacillus_F lutrae. The sequence goes on along the minus strand of NZ_RHLK01000002.1, from coordinate 775,298 downwards.
GCCACCCTGCCTGATCCTGCCTTCCTGACCAATCGGGCTCAAGCATCCTACAGCTACCAGCCGCCGGACGGACGTTTATTGAACGGCTCGGCTTTGTCCAATACGGTTACGCTTCCCGTCTCTTTACCGAGCGTTACTCTCCTTAAAAGCTCGCTTGCAGCGGATGCCGTTCCCGGCGATACGGTTTCGTACCGTGTCACTGTGCTAAACAGCGGTTCTTCGCCAATCACAAATGTCGTCCTTACCGATCCGATTCCGGACGGTTCCGTATTCATACCCGGATCCGTAACCGCAGGCGGCATTACGGTTCCTGGCGCGAATCCGGCCCTGGGGATCACGCTTGGAACAGTGGCGGCCGGAGAATCCTCGACGGTTACTTTTTCCGTACAAGTGACGTCTCTGCCCTCGCCTCCGCAGCTCGCTAATCAAGCTTCCCTTTCGTTTACCAGCGGCTCTTTCTCGGGCTCTGCCGCTTCGAATACCCTTGTCATTCCGGTCTATCAGCCGGTTATTACAGCCAGCAAAAGCACTAGTAGCCCTATCGGAACCATCGGCGATCTCGTAACTTATACGATTGTCCTGCAGAACAGCGGCAATATCGGTGCCTTAACAACCGTTACAGATCCGATTGCCAGCGGTTCCGCCTTTGTGCCCAACAGTGTAATTGTTAATCAAGTCCCGCTGCCCGGAGCAAGCCCAGCAGATGGTTTTGCGGGAGGCTTCCTTGCGCCCGGCGCATCAACAACCATGACATTCCAGGTGGTGATTACTTCCGTGCCAACCCCTCCCCAATTGGTCGACCAGGCAGCTGTTTCGTATACATTCCAGCCCCCTGACGGGCGTACCATTAACGGCTCGGCTTCATCGAACACGGTCGTCATTCCGGTATCGTCCCCGAATGTAACGGCCAGCAAAAGCGCAAGCCGGACAGATGCCGTGGTCGGCGACACGATTACTTACTCCATCGTGGCCACCAACAACGGCGTCGGGAATGTGACCAATGTCATCGTAACCGATGCCATTCCGGACGGAACGATCCTCGTCCCGGGGAGTGTTACCGTAAACAGCAGCCCGGTAACTTCTTCCCCGGCCGCCGGGATACCGGCCGGACTTATCGTTCCCGGCGGCGCTGCCGCCATTACGTTCCGTGTACTCGTCCAGTCACTGCCGGCCGGGCAGAATCTGGTCAACCGCGCTTCCGTCAGCTTCACGAGCGGAGCGCTGTCCTTCTCTTCCTTGTCCAATACGGTCACAATTCCGGTTTACCAGTCTATTCTGGGCTTTGCCAAAAGTGCCAGCACTTCCAATGCCACACTCGGCGATACCGTAACCTATACTCTCCAGCTCGTTAACAGCGGGAATATACCAGCCTCTGCGACCGTGACAGACCTGGTACCGGCCGGTTCTGTTTTCACACCCAACAGCGTCACGATTAACGGCGCACCTCTGGCCGGGGCCGATCCGGCGGCCGGCATACCTGTCGGTGCCGTAGCTCCAGGCTCTCCGGTTACGGTCACTTTTCAAACGGTGATTACTTCGATTCCGCCCTCCTCGCTCCTCTTGGATCAGGCAACGGCTGATTTCGAATTTACTCCGCCCGATGGACGAACGATTACCGGCACGGCTGCATCGAATCCCTTGGCCATTCCAGTCTCGGCTCCTGACGTTACGGTAACTCTCACCACTCCTTCAACGGATGCCGTTCTGGGAGATATCGTCTCGTACACCATCACGGCCGCTAACAACGGAATTGAGAATGTGACAGGAGTCCTGGCCACCGACTCCATCCCGGCAGGATCTGTATTTATTCCGGGCACTGTTCTCTTAAACGGAATTCCGCTGCCGAGCGCGGACCCTGCAACCGGAGTCCCCGTAGGCATTATTGCGCCAGGAGCCTCGGCCGTTCTTACGTTCCAGACCCGGGTTACTTCCCTGCCGTTTCCTCCGGTACTGGACAGCCGGGCTGTCGTCAGCTTTACTTCCGGCGCCTTTACCGGATCGAGCCTGTCGAATACCGTGCTCGTGCCGGTCTATCAGCCGCTACTGTCCGCTCTCAAAACCGCCGATTATTCCAACGCCACAGTCGGGGATACGGTTTCTTACTCGATCTCCATTACGAACAATGGCAATATTAACGCCAACCTGACAATTACCGATCCGTTACCGGACGGGTCCGTATTTGTTCCCAATAGCGTACTCCTGAATGCCGTGCCGCTGCCGGGGGCAGATCCGGCTGCGGGATTCTCAGGAGGAGTTCTTGCTCCAGGGGCAACCGCAACAGTCTCTTTCCAGACGGTTGTGACCGCCGTACCGCCATCTTCCCGCCTGACCGATCAAGCTTCAGTTGCCTTCAGTTTCCAGCCGCCGGACGGGCGCATTATCCAGCAATCCGTTCTATCGAACATTCTCTCCATCCCCGTCTCGGCTCCGAACGTGAATGTGACCAAGACCGCCAGCGCCGCCAATGTGGTTGTAGGCGATACGATTACGTACACCATAACCGCAACGAACAGCGGCATCGAGAATGTAACCAGCGTCGTCATTTCCGATCCTATTCCGGCCGGTTCTGCTCTCGTGCCGGGAAGCCCCACCCTTAACGGGACTGTTGTTCCACTCGGAAATCCGGCTGCCGGAATACCTGCGGGCACCATAGCTCCGGGAGCTTCGGCCGTGTTGAGTTTTCAAGTAACGGTCACCGAGCTGCCCGCTCCTCCACAATTACTGGATCAGGCAACCGTCAGCTTTACTTCCGGCGCTTTTACAGGATCATCCGTTTCATCACCGCTTCTCATTCCGGTCTACCAGCCTATTCTCTCACTCGTCAAAAGCGGCAATTCAACCCGTGTAAGCGTAGGCGATACGATCACCTATTCGATTGAAGCGGTGAATTCGGGAAATATTGCCGCCTTAACGGTGATATCGGACCTTATCCCTTCCGGGACAGCTTTCTTTGAAAATAGCGTTGCGGTAAACGGAACGGCCTTTCCCGGCTCGAATCCCGCTGCGGGCATCGTAGTCGGCACCCTCTCACCGGGAACGTCCGTACTCGTAACTTTCCAGGTTATTGTAACTTCTGTACCTGTCCCGGCATCCCTTACGAATCAGGCTGCGGCGAACTTCTCCTTCATTCCGCCCGACGGCCGCACGGTTACCGGCTCCGCTGTTTCCAACACGGTTGCGATCCCCGTCTCGGCTCCGGACGTAACGGTCGTTAAAACAGCCGATGCGCCGGATGCCTCTGTCGGCGACGTCATCACATATTCGATCACCGCCCTGAATAACGGGATCACGAACGTTACCAGCGTCATCGTAACCGATCCTATACCTGCCGGTTCCACTTTCGTTCCAGGAAGCGTCCGTCTCAATGGAACACCGCTGCCCGCCGCCAATCCGGTCAATGGAGTGCCCGCCGGTACGATAGCTCCGGGAGCCTTAGCTACAGTCTCTTTCCAGGTAACCGTTACTTCACTGCCGGCACCGCCCCAATTATCGAATCAGGCGAGGGTTAGCTTTACTTCAGGAGCCTTCTCCGGAAGCTCGTTCTCGGACACCCTTGTCCTCCCTCTCTACCAGGCGATTCTTAACCTGACCAAAAGCGCCAATTCAACGAATGCTACGATCGGGGATACGATCGTCTATACGGTCCTTGTGGAGAATACAGGAAATATTGCCGCCACTACCTCTCTCTCTGATCCGATTCCGGCAGGCTCGGATTTCGTTCCTAACAGCGTCAATATTAACGGAGTCCCCGTTCCCGGCGCCTCTCCTGCAGCGGGCATTGCACTTGGGCCCATTGCACCTGGGGCTGTTTCCGCCGTAACTTTCCAGATCGTGGCAACCTCTCTGCCCGCACCCGCTGTACTCAGCAATCAAGCAGCAGCCGCTTTTACCTTCCAGCATCCTGACGGAAGAATACTTACCGGTTCCGCGGTGTCTAATGTGGTCACGATCCCGGTCTCCGCCCCTAATGTGTCCGCAGTCAAAAGCGTAAGTGCAGCGGACGCCGTCTTCGGCGATGTCCTGACTTACACGATCGTCGCAGCGAATAACGGCATTGAGGCCATCGCCAATGTGATCGTAACCGATCCGATCCCTGAGGGAACGGCTTTCGTACCGGGAAGTGTGACCATCAACGGGGCTCCGTCGCCGGTATCTAATCCGGCATCCGGTGTCAGTGTCGGCGGGATCGCACCAGGCTCTTCGACTGCGGTTACTTTTCAAGTCAGCGTCATCTCGCTGCCTGTGCCGCCGTTTTTTGTGAATCAGGCCGCAGTCAGCTTTACTTCCGGTGTTTTCTCGGGAACCTCTTACTCCCAGCAAATCAGCATTCCCGTGTACCAGCCCTTGCTGCAGCTGGCTAAAAGCGCCAACACCGCCAATGCTACAGTCGGGGATACGCTGACCTATACCATTCAGGCCGCCAATACGGGGAATATTGCGGCCCAAGTCATACTGACCGATGCGATCCCGGCCGGTTCTGAGTTGATCGCCAACAGTGTCATCGTTAGCGGCAATCCCCTGCCGGGAGCTAATCCCGCCGCAGGCATAGATGCCGGAACCATTCAACCCGGAAGCACCGCCACCTTGGTTTTCCAGGCGCTCGTCACGTCCGTGCCGATCCCGCAGCAGCTAACGGACCAGGCATCCGCCGTATTCACCTTCCAGCCTCCGGATGGAAGGACAGTGAGCGGATCGGCCGTCTCCAATCCGGTTACGATTCCTGTATCTTCACCCAACGTGACGCTGGTAAAAGGAACTACAGCTGCCGATGCCATCATCGGAGACATCCTTACTTATTCGGTTGCGGTCACTAACAGCGGCATAGCTGCCGTGACGAATGTCGTGGTATCCGATCCGATCCCGACCGGAAGTTCCTTCGTGCCCGGCAGTGTTACCGCTTCGGGAACAAGCATTCCCGGTGCAAATCCCGCATCAGGGATCGCCATCGGAACCCTCGCTCCCGGAGCAACAACCGTTGTGACTTTCCAGGTAACGGTGCAGTCTCTGCCCGCGCCTGCCCAGCTTCTCAACCAGGCAAACGCCGCATTTACAAGCGGACCTTTTACGTTCACTTCCGCTTCGAATACGGTCGCGGTTCCCGTCTATCAGCCCGTCTTGGTTCTGACCAAAACAGGCAGTTCTGACAACGCGACAGTCGGAGATGTCATCACGTATACCATCACGGTGAACAACTCGGGCAACCTGTCAGCAAGCACCATCGTGACGGATCCGATTCCGCCGGGTTCCGCTTTCCTTGCGAATAGTGTAGCGCTTGGCGGCATCCCCGTTCCCGGGGCGGATCCCGTGACAGGCGTTGCAACAGGCCCTATTGCACCCGGTACTTCGGCGGTCGTCACCTTCCAGGTACTCGTCACTTCCGTCCCGGCTCCACCGCTGCTGCTGGATACGGCAGATGCCGCATTCACCTTTGTGACTCCCGGCGGCCGAACAGGGTCAGGAGCGAACTTCTCTAATACAGTTGCTGTGGCTGTGTCGGATGTTCCTGTAACGGCTGTCAAACAGGCCAGCTTAACGAGTGCCGTTATAAATGACATCATCGTGTATACCGTAGAGATTACCAATAACGATTCGGAAGCCATTCAGGAAGTTGTTCTGACCGATGAGCTTGAGCCGGAAGCCGTATTTATACCGGGAAGTGTGCTCATAAACGGAGCTGATGTTCCGGAAGCCAACCCCGTTTCAGGCATCCCGGTTGGAACGCTGGAACCCGGTGAATCTGTGCTAATCTCATTTAGCGCTGCAATAGCGGCGCTGCCCGCACCTCCTGTTCTGACGAACAGCGCTGCCGTCTCCTTTACCAGCGGAACGGTCCCGGGCACGATTTTCTCGAATACGGTCGGAATTCCGGTTCTCCAGCCAATCATCACGCTTGATAAACAAGGGAGCACCTCCAGCATTTCGTTTGGCGAGCAGGTAACCTATACCTTAACCGCAAGCAACAGCGGCTCAACCGGCGCTTTTGTCACCGTAACCGATGAGCTGCCTGAAGGCTCTACATTCATTGCCGGCAGCGTTACGGTCAACGGGACCGCCATACCCGGCTTAAATCCGGCTGCAGGAATAACAGTGGGCACCCTGACACCCGGATCTTCCACTATTATCTCTTTCCAGACCACCGTTTCAGGCGATCCTGCTGACGGAACGATTACCAATCAGGCTTCGGCGGCCTATGCCTTCCAGACGCCGGACGGGCGGACGCATGGAGGCGCAGCCGTCTCGGATCCCGTAATCATTCCGGTTACCGACCACTCCGTATCCGCCGTGAAAGTCAGCACCGCTTCGGCGGCTGCCCTTGGCGACAGCGTGCCTTACGGTATCACGCTGACCAATTCCGGACAGTCTGCGGCCACTTCCGTTACGATCCGCGATCTGCTGCCGGACGGCACAAGCTTCGCGGCAGGAAGTGTGACCATTAACGGGATACCTGCACCTGATCTCCATCCGCAAAGCGGGATTACACTCGGCGAGGTTCCGGCTCAACGTTCCGTTCAAGTGGGCTACACGCTCACAATCACCGCTGTACCTGCGTCCGGATCTGTCGTAAATACGGCGGAAGCCAGTTTCGTATATGCAGAGAGTCCGTACACAATTGCATCCAATACGGTTACGGTTCCCGTATACGCCTTTGGAGTCGAAGTATCCAAACGAACCGATATATCACTGGCAACAGTGGGCAGCATCATCCCGTATACCGTTTCCATCATCAACAGGGGCACCGTTATTGCCGAGTCTCTTCTTCTCCGAGATGTCCTTCCTGCCGGAACTGAGCTGCAGCCAGACAGCCTGCGGGTGAACGGCAGCCTGAATCCGGCGGCAGATTTGGCGCAAGGCGTACTCCTGCCGCCGCTGAATCCGGAAGCATCGGCCAGTGTCACCTATTCCCTCGCAGTGGTGTCGCTGCCGCCATCCGGGGAAATTGAGAACCAGGCCGAAGTCTCTGGCAGCTACCGGACTCCAACCGGCGAGATCGAAACCGCAATATCTCGAAGCAACGTGTCCCTGCTGCAAACATTGGCACCTGTACTGAGTGCCGTCAAATCAGCCGCCGCAGGTTCGTATACGGTTGGAGATACCGTGGAATATACGCTGGTGATCCGTAACAGCGGCACACTGCCAGCCGATCTTACGATCCAGGACCCGCTTCCGCCCGGAACCGCTTGGGTTCTTGACTCCTTGACAATAAACGGGGAATCGCGGACCGGTGCCAATCCGTCTTCACTCGCGCTTGGCTCTCTAGCGCCTGGCCAATCCATCTCAGCCGCATTCCGTCTGAAAATTACGGCTCTGCCACCAGGTGGCATTCTGCATAATCGTGCCGTGGTCCGCTACACGTACCGGCTTCCGAATCAGGAAACCATATATCCGGCAGCCATCGCTTCCAATGAAGTAACCCTGCCGGTCTACTCTTCTACCGTGCAAATTGATTTGCAGGTCGACAGCAGTGAAGCGGCAAGGGGAGATCAGCTCACCTTTACCGTCACGATCGTTAATACGAGCGGATTGCCCATTACCCGGGCTTTCCTGAAGGATATCCTGCCGGAGGGCTTTACCTTCTTGCCTGGCAGTGTCCGGATCAACGGACTTCCTGTGCCGGGAGCCGATTTAATTGAAGGTTTCCTGCTTGGGGAAATTGCCGCCGGCGCTTCCATTACGATTACCTTTATCGTGCGGGTTACCGGTTCGGCCGGCTCCCTCGTGAATAATCGCGTTCTGCTCCTATTCGATGTGCTTCTACCGGACGGTAGATCGGTATCCGCTGAACAGTTATCGAATCCGGTTAACGTCAGAATCGTAACGCATGAAGAATAGCTGACTCGTTCCAGGGTCCGAAGAGATAATCTTCGGATCTTTTTTATAGGTTTAACCGGCCCGAATCAAGACATACTGAATGCCATACCTGCCTGTCATATTCCGTTCTCAAAACTTTCAGATTTGTCCCGGCCATTTTGTGATACGCTCATAAGTAGCAAGGACCAAGGGACTTCCGGGTGCCGTCCCGATCCTTGAGCAGAGGAGGCTTCCCATCCAGATGAATTCCAAATTACTTGAAGAAGCGCGGGCTTTCATTTATACATGTTACAGTGAATGGGGCAGGAGCGAGGAAGAAGCAGCCTCCCGATTCGAAGAAATCAGCAGAGAAGTATCGCAGACCGGAACTTATACCCATCACTATGAGGAACTCCAGCATGGGGCCAAAATGGCCTGGCGCAACAGCAACCGCTGCATCGGCAGGTTATTCTGGAATACGCTGCAGGTGTTCGATGAGCGGGATACGGCTGCGCCCGAAGGGATACGCGATGCTCTGCTTCGTCATATCCGTTACGGTACCAATGAAGGCAAAATCCGGCCGACTATTACGGTATTCGCCCCAGACTCCGCTGCGGAAGGTACGAACAACCGCCGCATCCACCTCTGGAATCACCAGTTAATCCGGTATGCCGGCTATGAGACCGGTGCCGGTGTCCTGGGTGATCCGCATTCCCTGGCTTTCACCCGTACATGTATGGAGCTTGGCTGGCGGGGTCAAGGTACCGCATTTGACGTCCTCCCGCTCGTCATACAAACAGGTGATGCTGCTGAGCCTGTCTGGTTTGAAATCCCTCAAGAAGATGTTCTGCAAGTTCCGCTGAAGCATCCGGATTTATCGTGGTTTGAAGATTTGAAGCTGCAGTGGTACGCCGTCCCGATCATCTCGGACATGCGCCTGGAGATCGGCGGCATCACGTATGGGGCTGCTCCCTTCAACGGCTGGTACATGGCAACGGAAATCGGCGCCCGTAACTTGGCGGATGAACAGCGTTACCATATGCTCCCGAAGGTTGCCTCCTGCATGGGGCTCGATACCGGAACGAATGCATCGTTCTGGAAAGACCGCGCCCTGCTGGAGCTGAATCATGCGGTGCATCACTCCTTCCGCGAGGCAGGCGTCAGCATCGTCGATCATCACACCGCGGCGCAGCAGTTTCAGCTTTTCGAGCAGCAGGAGAAGCAGTGCGGGCGTCCTGTCACCGGAGACTGGACGTGGCTCATTCCTCCGGTGTCTCCCGCCGTCACCCCTATTTTCCATAACCAGTATGAGAATACCTGGAAGACTCCGAATTTTTTTTACCAGGACAAGCCTTACAAATAAGCCGATCTTTGCAGGCATGATGTGAACTGCACCCCATCAAGTAGACACTATAAATAAGTAAAAGACACTAGGCGGCCTTAGTCCTGAACTGCATGGGACTGAGGCCGTTTAATTTTGCCTGTAAACGTTCGTTGTTGTAAAAGTAGATGTAGGCTTCAATGGCCTTCTCGAGCTTTTCAAACGTGCTGTATGTATGCATGTAATACATCTCGCATTTCAAGGTTCCCCAGAAGGCTTCCATGGGTCCATTGTCAATACACCGACCGACAAGTGACATAACTTTGGGTCATTTCCGTTTTCTCCAGCAGTTTCGTCCTTGTCTCAGCCTCTTGCTCCCAATTAACCTCTTTTGCTTGTAAAAAGAAGGAGACCTTTCTGACAGATTACTGACAGGCGTTTCCTTTTTCACGAATGATCCAAACCTATTTGACCCATATTAAGCAGAGTTATATTGAAATGACCGGGCCAAGAGAGGAGGCGGAATCCGTGTGGAAATGGATGAAGAAAACAGGAACGGGTGACAGCAGCCAGACAAGTACAAGCGGTAGAGGGATCATTCCCAGCGAATATTTGCAAGAGTCCGGACATCCCCGGGAAATAAGCGGCATCCTGGGCGATGATATCTGGCTCATTCAGGAATTAATGAAGAATAATGAGGACCTTGTCGTCCGTCATTTCCATTTATTTGACAGCACACCTGCCTCTCTGGTCTTCTTGACTTCTTTATCTGACCAGGAAGTGATCCGTTCCTATCTCCTTAAGCCGTTGATGACCCATTTAAAAGATGGCGGGCCTGCACCCGAAATCCAGACCGGAGAACAGTTATCCGACTATATTGTTAATCAGGTGATTCAAGTCAGTCACATTAAGACCGCTTCTGAAATTAAACAGCTGGTTGATAACCTTACAAGAGGTCAGACTATTCTGCTCGTCGAAGGGATTCCCCATTATTTCCTGACCGATACCCGTCATATCCAGAAGCGCGCGATCGAGCAGCCGCAGACCGAGCAGGTCATCCGCGGTCCCCGTGAAGGATTTATCGAACAGTTGGAGACGAACTTGTCTCTTCTCCGCTACCGGCTGCAGACCCCGGATTTCCGCGTAGAGGCGATGCAAATCGGGCGTTTAACGAAGTCGGAGGTGGCTCTCTGCTACATTCAAGGCATTACAAATCCTGTCTTAATCGACGAAGCCAAAAAACGTCTTTCTTCTATAGATACGGATGCCATTCTGGATGCAGGGTTTCTGGAGCAGTTTATTGAGGATCATCCGCTCTCCCCTTTTCCGCAGATACAGAATACCGAACGCCCGGACAAAACCGTCGCCGCCCTGCTTGAGGGAAGAGTCATTATTATGGTAGACGGTTCTCCTTTCGCCTTGATTGCGCCCACTGTGTTCACCCAATTCTATCAGACGGTAGACGATTATACCGAGCGCTTCCTCATCGCCAGCATGATTCGGATCATCCGGCTTATTGCCTTGGTCTTCTCGCTGCTGTTTCCGGCTCTCTATGTCTCTGTCATCTCTTTCAACCCGGAGCTGATTCCGACCGACTTCGCGGTAGCTGTAGCAGGCGCAAGAGCGGGCGTGCCTTTCCCGGCCATGCTTGAAGTGTTGATCATGGAAATATCCATGGAAATCCTCCGCGAAGCAACGATTCGGCTGCCGCAGCTCATTGGCGGAGCCTTATCGATCGTCGGGGTCCTGGTAATCGGACAAGCTGCCGTATCCGCGGGCTTCTCAAGCCCCATTACCGTTGTAATTATCGCTTTAACCACAGTAGGTTCGTTCGCCACTCCTGCATACAATGCCGCTATTGCCCTGCGCATGCTCCGGTTTCCACTGATCATTCTGGCAGGCTGCTTCGGCCTTTATGGCGTGATGCTGGGAGTTATCCTGATTGTTAATCATATGCTGAGTATCCGTTCATTCGGGATTCCTTATCTCGCTCCACTGGTACCCTTTAACGCTCAGGGATGGAAGGATGCTTTAGTAAGAGGTCCTCTATGGGGAATGAAGAAACGTCCCGACCATCTGCAGACAATGAACCGGAACCGCCGGAACCAGACGGACAAATATTTCCGTTCCTACTCATCTGCCTGGGACTCTACACCCGAGGCAACGGAAGAACAAGAAGGGGCTAAGTCATGAACAAGCATCCGCAAATCTCAAACCTGCAGGCAGGCTCCATCCTCGTCACGACTTTGATCGGAATTGGCGTTCTTCCGCTTCCGCGGGCCGCCGTACAAGCCGGAGAAAACGCCGCTCCTCTGGCAACCCTGATTGCAATCGCTGTGGCTGCCCTCTTTGTGACGGCCTGGAGCTTGCTCGGGATGAGATTCCCCAAACAATCCCTCGTGACCTACGGCAAAACGATTATGGGTAAATGGCTGTCGGGCCTGTTTATTGTCGTGATTACGGCTTATTTTATTGTAACGACGTCTATCACATTCCGCGAATTCGGAGAGGTTACGAATACCTTTGTACTTCGCCGGACTCCCCTTGAGATCATTATTATGATGATGCTGCTCCTGGTTGCCGTTACCGCACGCAAAGATATCTATTCATTCTCGCTCATCCACTCCTTCTACATGCCGTTTGTTATCTTCCCTGTGCTGTTCATCGTTATGCTTTCGCTGGGCAATGTAGAGTGGCTTAATCTCCAGCCGGTTCTGAGAACGCCGGATATGAAATTCTGGATGGGCTCACTGGGCATAGCGGCTTTGTTCCGCAACGCTCTTATTTACACCTATATCATCCCCCGGATGGAGAATCCCCGTACCGCAATGCGGATCGGGTTAATCAGCACAAGTATATCCGGGGGGCTGTATCTTCTGCTGGTCATTGCATCAGTCGGTGTATTCGGACCGCAGGAAATCAAACTGCTGCTGTGGCCGACACTTGAGTTAGGGCGGGCAACCATTATTCCGGGAGAATTCCTGGAGAGGCTGGATGCCACATTTCTCATCGTGTGGGTTATCTCGGTATTTAATTCCCTTCTCAGCGGTTATTACTTTATCGTTCTGACACTGAAAGAACAGCTCGGACTGAAAGACCACAGGATGATCGCGACTCTGCTGCTTCCTTTTCTTTTTCTGCTCAGCATGCTGCCGCAAAACCTGCTTCAGTTGTACAGAATCTCCTCCGTTATGGTTCCGGGAGGACTGCTTCTCTTAATGGGTTATCCCTGCATCCTGCTCGTGGTCGCTTATATCCGTAAGAAAGGAGGAGGCCGGGTTGAAACCGAATCCGTGTAAACTCTTTCTGATTCTAGCCGTTTGGCTCTCTTTCCCTTTGGTGTTGGCTGGATGCTGGGACCGCCTGGAGATTGAAGACCGGTCGCTTATTCTCGGCATGGCGATCGACCTGACCGATCAATCCATGGTAGAGAGCAAGCTCGACCGCGTCAATCATTCCAGCCCCAATCCGATACCGGGCAGCAAATTGATCCGCGTCACCACGTCCATTGCGGTCCCCGGACGGATTCCGTTAGGACCCAGCGAAGGGGGCGGCGGACAGGGAAAAGATAAACCGGTATGGGTCGTCCGTGTATACGGGCACACCGTCGACGATGCCCTGAACAATTTGCAGCAGCAGATTGCCGATCCTACCTATCTCATTCATCTCCGCGTGATCGTTATTAGTGAAGAGGTGGCCCGCGAACATATGGAGCATCTCAACGACTACTTCCGCCGCAATTCGGAAGTCCGCAGAAGAACGTGGCTGCTCGTCTCCAATGGAGAAGCCGCCCGGTTCCTGAATGTAGCACCTCCACTCGAAAGAGTGCCGACGCTCTACGTCTTGTCTATGCTGGAGAAATCGGTAAAGCTCGGCAAATTCCCTCCCGATTACATCGGTGTATTCTGGAGCAAATTGTCCAAGCATGGACAGGATGCCTATCTTCCCTTTGTCGACATCCGGCAGAAAGAAAACATCCTGATCGGAGGCATGGCTCTTTTTAGAAACAATAAAATGGTAGGCACTACGGAACCTCTGGAAATCGGCGCCTACATGGCGGTCAAGCAGATTAATCCGGGCGGCTATACGCCTCTGGTCAATGTGCCGGGTATAGGGCCTGTCATGACGAATACGACGGAGAGGAAATCGAGAATCCAGGTGAATATGAAGGATGGGCAGCCGCATTTTCACATCATGGTGCATCTGGAGCAGGATCTTGAGGAAAAATACGACGAAGACATTGAAATCACAGAGCGGACAATCGGCCAAATTGAATCAAGCGTAGCCAAAGAAACCAAACGTGTTATTGAAGCCCTGATCCGTAAAACCCAGGCCAAGTAGTCCGATATTTTCGGATTAGGGGAATATGTCAGAGCGAAGGAACCCGGATATTGGAACACACACATCAAGACGAAAGAGAAATGGCATCAGGCATACCGTACCTTACCGATAGAAGTCAGCACCAAAGTTCATCTGAACCGCACCGGGATGGAATACAAATAGGAGGAGAGGTTATGTATTTAGGCTATCTGCATTACCTGGCTTCCTTCTTCCTGCTTGCCGGTCTCGGGCTGCTCTTGGTAGAGAAGCGTATCTGCGAAATAAGCGGCTGGGACAAAGAAAAAACCTGGGCGATGTGGCTTGGCTGGTTCGAGATCCTAGCGGGTCTGCTTATCTTCCTGATGTACTTCCTGTTCCGCCATTACTTCTGGTAATTCCCTCACAGGTACAGGCACAACAAGCGTCCCCTTCTAATAAAATGCTTGCAGGAGATTCGTTTGGAGAAGGGGTTTGTTTATGGCCAGACTTGTTCCGTCCCGCCAAGCGCGGCAAGCATCTGCACACCCGGCCGGACTGGTCCGGGGAACTGAGCGTCCGTCACGCAGTAAGAATCGCTCGGACCGCGCCTGTCCGGGATCACAAGGAGATCTCCCGCTAGAGGTAAACGGGGCCTCTGCAGCGGACTCCACTAGTCAGCCGGCATTGTCCGGAGCTGAAGATGATACCGCCACCGCCACAATCCGCGGCACCAAAGCCCCCAAGACGAATCCCCTGATCGGCGTGCTGATCAAAAACGTGTACCCGGATTCGTCCAAGGGGCTGTTCGGCGCGATCACGGCCTTCTGCCAGGAACTTGATGAAGCAAGCAGGCAGCAGAACGCGCGTGTGTTCATCTTCACGGTAGAAGGAATTACGTCTGGCAGTTCCCAGGTAAGCGGGTGGCATTACTCGGAGGGTTCCTGGAAGCGGGGGACGTTCCCTATCCCTTCGGTCATTTACAACCGGCTGACTTCCCGGGTACTCGAAGCGCGCCCGAAGGTCCAGCAGTTTTTTCGCGAAGCAAAGTCTCACGGGGCAAAAGTCTTTAACGAGAAATATTTGAACAAAACCGAAGTATTTCAAGCCCTCAAAAATGATGAGGCCTGCAAAAGTTTCCTGCCGGAGTCTCATCCTTTTAAAAACTATGCCATGCTCCAGACGATGTGCGGTAAATACCCGGTTGTGTTCCTCAAACCCGTTCTGGGCAGCCTCGGCAAAGGCATTCTCCGCATTACAGACCTTGGAGATAAAACGTACAGCTGTGAGATTCCAACGGTTAACGGTACGAACCGGAGAGTGTACAGAAGCTTATCCAAGCTGTTCAGCGCCCAACTGGGCAAACTCAAAACAAGCCGCTACCAGATTCAGCAGGGGCTTACGCTCATTCATGTGGGCGGACGCCCCGTCGATTTCCGGGCCCTCGTGCAAAAGGATCAAAAAGGAGAATGGGCCGTAACCTCCGTGGTCGCCCGCATTGCCGGGGCCAATCACTTCGTGTCCAATCTCGCCCGCGGGGGATCACTGGGCACGGTCAAGGAAACACTCGCCCGCACTTCGCTTCCGGCAGCGGACCTCAAGAAAATCTCGGAACAAATCCGTAAGGCTGCCGTAGCTGTCGCCGCCGGCATCCAGACGAACATCCCTTCTTTATTTGGCGAGCTGGGTGTTGATCTCGCTGTGGATACGAGCGGCAGAGTGTGGCTGCTGGAGGTCAACTCCAAGCCCTCCAAGAACGACAATACCCCGCTGGACAGCAGTGAAGGCAAAATTCGCCCGTCTGTCCGCAGGGTTATCCGGTATTCCAAGTATTTGGCCGCCCAAACTTAACTTTGGCCGTAAATAAAAGATAGGAAGAGATAATCGAAGGAAATCGGCTGTGGAAGCCTATTCATCTGCTGCACATCATGCTTTCCGCCAATTCTAATTGTTTTCTAATTAAAGCGCGCAAACCCAGTACTCGTCTGGGTTTGCGTTTTTTTATCCAAAAAACTCCATCTTCTCCTATGCTATACTGGGAAACATCAACGAGATGGAGGTACAAGACATGAAACTACAACTAGGAAAGAAACTCATCATCGCAAGTCTGAGCGCCACAATAGCCCTCTCGGGTGGATTAACTGCTCTACCTACACAAACCGAGGCCGCGATCTCCAATGCAGCTTTTGCAAACAAAGCCAACAAGATTATTGATCTGGCCGATAATTATATGGGCAGACCTTACAAATTGGGAGCGAAAACCGGTAACACCAGCTCATTCGACTGCTCTTCACTGGTACAGTTCGTATACCAGAAGAACGGAATCAAACTGGCACGCGGAGCACGCGGTCAATATGAGAACGGCAAGCCGATTAAACGCAGCCAGCTTAAAAGAGGCGATCTGGTCTTCTTCTCTACGACAGCTACGCTGAAATATTCGAAGAACTCCATTAAACGTATTGGTCACGTCGGTATTTATGCCGGTAATAATAAAGTCCTGCACACTTTCGGTAAGGGAGGCGTGAAATACAGCAACATGGGTTCCGGCTGGTGGGACAAGCACTACGTGACAGCGGTACGAGTCATCAAGTAATTTACACCAGGAGATGATTAATCGAATGAAGCGTCTATCTAAACTAGTACTAAGCCTTGCCGTACTAGGCAGCAGTTATTCTGTAGCAGGAGCCGCCTTTGCAGAGACGGCTCCCGCTGTTAAATCAAGTACTACATCCATTATTATTACCACCGGAACCCCTTACTTAAAACAGGAACCTGTTTCCGGAAAAGGTAAAATTTACGGCACCGTTCCAAAAGGTACGGAGCTGAAACTTCTGGAAGAAACAAACCGTTACTTCGTAAAAGTCAATTACAAGGGACAGACCGGTTACATCTCTACCCTTTTCTTCAAAAAGGTAAGCGGCGGTACCACTACGAAACCGGAATCCGGCAGTTCGTCATCCTCTAA
The DNA here is from genome assembly GCF_009757775.1 of Paenibacillus lutrae. GTDB lineage: Bacteria > Bacillota > Bacilli > Paenibacillales > NBRC-103111 > Paenibacillus_F > Paenibacillus_F lutrae. The sequence goes on along the minus strand of NZ_RHLK01000002.1, from coordinate 758,928 downwards.
CATTACGTTAGCCAAAAAAGCCGACAACATTATTGCTTTTGCCAAGAGTCTGGAAGGTAAAGTGCAGTATCAGTACGGTAAGAACGATACGAACAAATTACTGTTTGACTGTTCTTCCTTCACCAAATATGTATTTGCCAAGGAAGGCATCAACCTGAAATGGGGAGCAAGATCCCAGTATAAGGCCGCGACTCCAATCAGTAAAAGCGAACTCCGCAAAGGAGATCTCGTGTTCTTCTCCACCAATGCTACATACAAATACACCGATAAGGTTCAAAAAATCGGACATGTAGGCCTCTATATGGGCAATGGCAAGTTTATTCACAACGTTAACCCTAAGGATGATGTTGTTATTGGTGATATGAACGCAAGCTGGCAGCAGAAACATTTTGTCGCTGCGGCGCGCGTTCTTAAATAAATTGCATAACTGTCTTAATCCGGGAGATATACTCCCGGATTTTTTTAATGCAGGGAAGCATGAACTTCGACGAGCTATGTACCCTCACTACCCTCACCCTATAGGGGCAAGTACGCCGCTTTTGGGTGCGGCACAGCACACCATCTTCCCTAAGGGACCATATGATATTACAGTCTAAGGGAAGGGAATGGTAGTTGTTATGGCAAAGCCCGTAATCGGCATCCTCACTTGGAGGGAGGGGCATTCCTTCAAAGAACCGGGGTACTTCCGCTCACTTGTAAAGGAAGGCCAGAAATTAGGTGCCACTGTGTTTATCTTCTCGCATAAAGATGCGTTCCCGGATAAAAAGCAGGTGCGGGGCTACGTACCACTTGAGAAAGGCGGCTGGACTCATCGGACGTTTCCTTGGCCCGACGTGGTGATCGACCGCTGCAGAACGGCTCAAGACGGATATCGCGAGTTCCGCAAACAAAAACATTTTATATATGCCAACAACACGTTTACGAATAAAATGAGCGCAACCCGGCTTTTTACCAATAACGAGAATCTTATCAAATGGATTCCCGCTACCGTGGATTACAGCCTAGACAACCTGACACGAATGTTCAAAAAACATACGATCCTGTATATTAAACCGGGTAACGGGACCGGAGGCAAAAGTATCGTGAAAGTCTCCAAAACAAAAGACGGTTACCGGCTGCTGGGACGTACGAGAGGATACGGCAGGCGGAATCTGCTTTTCAAAGACATTTCATCGCTCGGCAACTGGCTCAACCGGTGGGTCCAGCAGGAAAGAATCCGTAAAGGCAGCTTCATGATCCAGCAGGGATTGGACCTCGAACTGATTCCGGGTCACGTATCTGACATGAGGCTCCTGATCCAGAAGAATGAGAACGGAAACTGGGAAGTGACCGGTGAAGGTATGAGGATCGGAGGCGTGAACAATCCGACCTCCAACCTTCACGGCGGCGGCAGAGCGGCCAGTGTGGCCGATGTTCTGCACAAACGGTTTGGCGTCAAAAAAACGGAAGAAATCGTAGCCGAGTGCCGCGAGCTTGCTCACGGGATCGTATCGGCCATTGAGAAGCAGTACGGCAGCATGCTCGAATTCGGCCTCGATATCGGAATCGATACACGCGGCCGCGTCTGGCTCATTGAAGTGAATCCCAAGCCAGGCCGGGAACTGTTCAAGAAAATGGGGCGCAGCGATCTGTACGTCAGAGCGATCCGCCGCCCTATCCAATACGCCATGCACCTGAAGGAAGAGAGCGTGAAAGAATAATCCCATGATTTTCATATTGCCTTTAATGCCCCTGCATTAGAGGTTTTTTTATATGTACTTAGCATCTTCTTCTTGACAGGTAACCGCTGCAGGAAGCTTGTGACCGGCTGAACCGAAGATGACGAAAAGACACAGGAAGTTGCCTTCCCGTGTCTTAGCAGAACCATTCTTTTTGTTGTATCCACTGGAGAAGCTCACCCGCCCCTTACAACCTCTACCCTATGCTTTGCCGTAAGAAAGTTTACGGTGCCGCTTTTTACCTTTATATACAGGGAGCGGTGAGTGATTGGCCCGGATGTACCGCCATATTTTGCGAAAAACCGTTTTATCTTGGAGCTTCTTGAAAATAAACGGATCGGGCTTGGTGTTCACTTCCAGAATCCATGGCTTAAGATCTCTATCGATCGCGATATCCACCCCGAAGGCGGTTACTTTCGGATATCCGGTATGCATATATTCCGCGATTTCTAAACCGAGCCCGTTCAGCTTTTTCACGTATTCTTCCACTTGATCCGGTTTCAAATACTCTTCAAGCAGCCTCGGGAGGGCAGTTGGCGTCCCTCCGCTGTGATAGTTTGTTACGATTTTGTCCGGGTGTGCGACTCTCCCGATAATTCCGGTGTTTTCCCACTCCCCGTCGAAGTTCTTCTGAACCATAATCCGAATGTCAAACGGGCGTCCTTTGCTGGTTAGAAGCCGGATACCGCGCTGAACGAGATGCTTCCGTTCCTTCAGGTAAGGGAACATAGAACGGTACAGATCCTCGTAGCTGTCAAACACCTTCTTGCGCTTGCCGATCTGATAGCGGTATTTACCTTTGGTCAGAATATCTACGCGCAGAATCCCCCGGCCCCCGGTTCCATTATTGGGTTTGACATACACCACATTGTATCGCTTCAGCCAATCCCGGATGTGCTCTTTGGATTCCGAAGCTGAATCGGGAAGAAACTTCTTTAGCTCCGGATGCCGGTTAAGGTATTGGGTTTTACCCAGCTTGTTGTTAGGCAGAACATTCTGTGAATCCATGGTCATCCTCCCATGTTCTCCAGGCGCAGCAGCTGCCGTGGAAGCCGGCGCAGCCGAAGCTTCATCTCTTGTATAGTGTACGGCAGAGCCGGGTAAAACGTGCATCCCATCCTCGGCAGATTAGGCGCGCCCACCCAGACCAACCCGGAACCCGCCGCATAGGATATCGTGTACTCCATTACGAAGGAGGTCATGCGAAATGTCAGGAGTTGGATACGGCGGTTTCACAAGCACGGGTGCCATTCTGGTTCTCTTCATCCTTCTGGTAATCATCAGCCGCGCTTTCTTGTACTAATCCGGCGTGCATGAAGCTTTAAACAAAGAGAAGGCCATCCCTTTGGGATTGGCCTTCTCTTTGTTGGTGGCAGCAGCCTTATTGGCTCAGCAAGAATACGTTGAGCATAGTGGATAGAAATCCACTTCATTCATTCCAAATTTCCGGTGGAGACAGAAGCTTCAATTTTTGCGCTCAGCTTATTTGTCTTCATTGTTTGTACAAACTCTTTTTGAAAAGTGTTCACGGCATCGTATTTTTCTGCATCATACATAAGTTGATGATTGTCGGCTACTTTAAACTTGCCTTGGTATACGCCGGCGATCGTGTAGGCATTTTGAGCGATCGGCCCTTCATAAGGCCGCAAAAAAAGCACATAGTTCCCTTTGTGAGTGTCTTTGGTAATATTCAGTGTCGCAAGCTCTAGCAGATTAAGGCGGGTGCGCTCCAGTTGCTGTTTCCCCTTAAAGACTGTAACGATTTCTATCTGTGTTTTGGCAAAATCCGCATTCAGGTGATGAATGGTTTCTTGATGATCCGTTATCTTTACTTCGGCGATGATTGGAGAAGCTTCGGCGATCTCTTCAAACGATGTATAGACTTTCGAAACATCAAGCGCCGCATAAGAGTACGGAGGAGGATTCTGAGAACAGCCTGCCGCAGTGATTAAGAAAAGGCATAACAGGATAAACTTTTTCAACTTTATTCTCCCCCTTTAATAGCGAATTTTCTCACCATTTAGTCTAATGCAAGGCTGTCACTTCAAATAAATTGCTGACAACAAAGTCTTTTCATCTCCATTATAAGACCGTACATTGAACGCAGGGTAGAATAAAAAAAGGCCATTCCGTCAGGACTGGCCTTCTTGGTCACTAAATAAACGACAATTTCTCGTATGTCCGGCCCAGCGTGCTCTTGGCATCGCCTTGGAGCCAATCTTCCACAATGGTGTAATAGATGGAGCGGAAATCCACCTGAGATTCAAGATCGCCCTTGATCAGCTTCGTAAGACTCGGATAAGCTCCATACAGTCCCCCGCTGACGCTTCCTCCCAACAGGAAGACAGGCCCGGCCGTTCCATGGTCGGTTCCTCCGCTGCCATTCTCCTTGACCCTGCGGCCAAACTCCGAGAATGCCATCGTCATAACTTTATCCTGAAGCCCGTGCGCCTCCAGGTCACGGTAGAAGGCTCCCAGAGCCGCGTCTACGGTCCGCAGCATTTTGCCGTGATTCGCCTTCTCATGGGCATGGTCGTCGAAAGGCCCTACCTGCGTATAGAACACGCGCGTATCCGAACCTGACGCCAGCAATCTCACAGCCAATTGCAGTTCCCTGGCAAAAGCCGTATCCGGATAAATCACCCCTTCCCGGTACCGGGGAGCCAGTGCCTGCACAGCCTCCACACTGCGGTAGGCTTCCATCCCGCTGCTGCAAATGACGCGCAGCGGCGTAATCTGCTTGCCCGGATCGTACATATCCAGGAAAGCCTTGTTGAGACGGTTCCGGTCGGGATCGGATGTTTTGTTCGTAAAAATTTTGTAAGAATCAATTGTCGATACCAATGGAAGCGACATAGAATCATGCATCAGTGCCCTGCATTGTGTCTTACCGAGCTGCACGGCCCGAAGCGGATTGCCGGCGTCCAGCGAAGCGGCGGCATACCGGGCTACCCAGCCATTGGTTATCCGCTTCTCCGGCTCCGCCGTATGCCAGATCTCCATGGATCTGAAATGCGAATAATCCTGCTTCGGATAGCCGACGCCTTGAACAATCGCCAGCTTGCCCCGCTTGTACAGCTCATTCAGCTCGCTGAGGCTCGGGTGCAGCCCCAGCTGCCCATTGATCTCAAACACTTCATGCTGTTTGAGCTTAAGAGTCGGCCTTGCGTCATGGTAAGCCCCGATTCCATACGGAATCAGCGTATTAAGCCCGTCGCTGCCGCCCGACAGCTGCACGACAACCAGTGCCTTGCCCGTATCGCGGGACGGTCCCGGCGTAAGCAGCTTCTTGCTGTCCGCATAGAGCAGCGGTCCTCCAAGCCCGAGCGCCGCGACCAGCGCCGTCCCTTTAATCAGAAACTCTCTTCGTGTCAGATTCATATTCTCACCCTCCGGTTACTTCATCTGCGCTTCCGGACTAATGAGCAGAAGCTGAAGCAGACTTCTTTTGCCCCCTGCCGGTTTCTTGGAGGCTACAATGGTTTCGGACGCATACCGGGACAATACAGCCGCCGTATTGCGGCCAAGACTTGGAATGCCGACGCTCCGGCTCCAGCGCTCGACATAAGCCTCCCCGCCCGCCCCTGATTCTGCGGGCGACATCGCCTGGATCTGGCTGTCCGTAACCCGCTTGGACACTTTGTCCGCGAATTGATAGCGGGCAAGCAGGCGGCTGGTGGACAGCCAGGATGCTCCGCCCTTCCAGCCGGATATATCCGGCGGGGCGTACAGATCCATGCCCATCAGGCCCATGGATGCGCGCATGGCTGCCGTCAGCGGAATATCCAGCGAGCGCATAGCGCCGGCCACGTATTCCGCGGGAGTTTTGACCAGCGACATCCGGTATGCCGGTTCATAGAACTCATCGGAGATCAGCAGTTCGTAGAGAACGTCCCCGATCGTATTTAATTTCTTGATGTTCCGCGCCACCTTATCGATCCATGCTTCCGGAGGATTCTCCGTACCGAAGTATGTCAGAAGCTTCGAAGCGATGAACTTCGGCAGAGCCGTCTGCCTCATCAGGATAATCACGGTATCTTCCGCATTGAATCTGCCGCTCTCCCCCAGCAGCACTTTGCCGCCTTCGTCATGCTGCTTGTCGACAAACTGTACCTTATCCGCTTTGCGGTCGTAGCTCCAGCCGGTGAGAGCCCGCGCCGCCTCCTTCACATCTTCCTCCTTGTAATTGCCGATTCCGAGTGTAAAAAGCTCCATCATCTCACGGGCATAATTCTCATTCGGAGACCCTTTGCGGTTCGTGGAAACATCCAGATACAGCATCATAGCCGGGTCCTGCCGGATCGCATCGAGCAGTGAACGGAAGCTGCCCAGCGCATGCTTGCGCAGAAGCTCATTTTGCCGCACCATCAGCATCATGTCGCTCACTTTGTAATAGGACGAGGCAAAATGACTATGCCAGAACAAGGTCATTTTCTCGATCAAAGGAGTCGGAGACGCGATCATCCGGTAAAGCCAGTAGGTTTGCTGGTCGCCGAGCCCCTTCTCGATAAGCGGTTTGTCATCCGCTTTTACCTGCCCGAATGGCAGTACATCCTGTGATCCATCTATTAAAGGAATTCCGGAAGTCAGCCTTCGGACCGATTCTTCCTTTCCCAGTTTCAAGCATTCTTGAACTTCTGACGGGACAGCAGAAAAGGACGTTCTCCCCAATAGGTGAAGCACTTCCTTCTCGCTCCAATCTTTCATGTGTGGCACCACCTTACTCCTTCATTCCTTCTATCATACAACCAAAATATGACATAGAGTTCAGGAACATGCTAAGCCTGTGTTAAGAAAACAAAAACTCCCGAAACATTTGGAAACTGTTTCGGGAGTCTGTAAGACATCATTTAAAATAACCGGCAAGGAAGGCTGTTAGCAGCCGAAGTACAGGGAGTACTCGTGCGGGTGGATGCGGATTGCAACAGCTTTCGCTTCGCCGCGTTTGATATCGACATAGTTCGCAATGAAGTCTTTCGTGAACACTTCGCCTTGGAGCAAGAATTCATGATCCGCTTCCAGAGCGTCAAGAGCTTCTTCCAGTGTGCCTGGAACGCTGCGGATTTCGGATTTGTCTGCATCGGACAGCTCATAAATGTTCTTATCCAGCGGGCCGTAGCCGAGTTCGCGAGGATCGATCTTCTTCTTGATGCCGTCCAGACCCGCCATCAGCATAGCTGCAAAAGCAAGGTATGGGTTAGCCGTGGAGTCCGGTGTACGGAATTCGATCCGACAGCCCTTCGGTGTCACAGCAGCAACCGGAATACGGACAGCCGCGGAACGGTTTCCTTTGGAGAACACCAGGTTAACCGGTGCTTCATAACCCGGAACAAGGCGTTTGAACGAGTTGGTGGACGGGTTAGTCAGCGCGATCAGTGCGGGAGCATGATACAGAATACCGCCGATGTAGTGCATAGCCATTTCACTCAGATTCGCGTAGCCGTTCTTGTCGAAGAACAGAGGCGTGTCGCCATCGAAGATACTTTGGTGAACGTGCATACCGGAACCATTGTCTCCAAAGAGTGGCTTAGGCATGAAAGTCGCTACTTTTCCATACTGTCTGGCTGTGTTGTGTACAATATATTTGTATTTCATCAAATTGTCTGCGGTTTTAGTGAGGGTGTCAAAACGGAAGTTAATCTCGGCTTGACCTGCTGTTGCTACTTCGTGGTGATGACGCTCGATGCGAAGACCTGCTTCTTGGAGAAGTTTACACATTTCACTGCGGATATCCTGCTGGCTGTCCACGGGTTGTACAGGCACGTAGCCGCCTTTGACTCCGATTTTGAAGCCCAGGTTGCCGCCTTCTTCTTTGCGGGAAGTGTTCCATGCCCCTTCTTCGGAATCGACCGAATAGAAGGAAGTATTCATGCTGCTCTCGTAACGAACGTCGTCGAAAATGAAAAACTCGGATTCAGGAGCAAAGAATGCCGTTGTGCCTACGCCGGCCGTTTGCAGGAATTCTTCTGCTTTGTGTGCGATGCTGCGCGGATCGCGCTCATAACGCTCGCCGTCAGGAGTGTGGATGTTGCACATAACGATCAGTGTCGGATGAGCGGTAAAAGGATCCACATAGACGGATTCCGTATCCGGCATCATAACCATGTCCGATTCTTCAATACCGCGGAAACCTTGAATGGAGGAACCGTCAAAAGCGACCCCGTTCTCGAATGTTTCTTCCTCAACTTCGCAAGCCGGCAAAGAAATGTGGTGCGCTTTACCCAGTAGATCTACGAAACGAAAATCAACCCATTCAATGCCTTTTTCCTTGATAAGGTCTAATACGTTCTTAACTGACATGTGTAAACCCTCCTAATTCCGTACATTCACATTGGATTCTCTGTGTAATGTTCAAGTTTTCAACTCATCTTTTTACATATTATATAGCGCTGCCGGAAATATCGTCAATAGTCATGTCAGGTATTTTTTTAAATTGTGTAAGGTTTCATCACATGAAACGAAAAAAACCGGATTTCTCCGGTTTTCAGTGGATTTAATAATGGAATTATTGGTGGAATTATACTAGTACAGCTTCCTTGGATGTGTCGAAACGTTTGCCGCAAAGCGGGGCCAGCTGCTCCAGATCGCGAAGCAATTTGGCGAATTGTTCCGGGAAAAGCGATTGAACTCCGTCTCCGGTCATCGAATTGTCCGGATCTGTATGCATTTCGATAATGAGGCCGTCCGCTCCCGCCGCTACGGATGCTTTGGTCATCGGTTCGACAAGTTCCCGGCGTCCTGTTCCGTGGCTCGGGTCCGAGATGACCGGCAGATGGCTCAAGCTTTGGAGTACCGGAATCGCGGTAAGATCCAGCGTGTTGCGCGTGTACGTCTCGAATGTTCGGATTCCGCGTTCGCACAGCATAACGTTCGGATTCCCGCCCGCCAGAATGTACTCGGCCGCATTGAGGAACTCATCGTAAGTGGAGCTGAAACCGCGCTTAAGCAGCACTGGCGTTTGAATCGTACCGAGCTTACGGAGCAGATCAAAGTTCTGCATGTTGCGGGTACCGACCTGCAGAATGTCCGTGTACTCGGCGCATATATCGACGTATTCCGGTGTCATGACTTCTGTGATCGTCAGAAGCCCATGCTTGCGTCCCGCTTCAGCCATCATAACCAGACCTTCCACTCCAACGCCCTGGAAGCTGTATGGACCTGTACGAGGTTTAAAGGCTCCGCCGCGGAGCACTTGGCCTCCGGCCGCTTTGACCAGACGTGCGATTTCATCCATTTGCTCAGGGGTTTCTACCGCGCAGGGGCCGCCCATAACAACCAGTTGGTCGCCGCCGATTTCGACATCCTTGATTCGAATTACGGTATCCGCCGGATGAAAGTCACGGCTTGCCAGTTTGTAGGATTTCGAGATCTTCACCACTTGCTCGACGCCTTTCTGCTGACGCAGCTGTTCTGCAAGTACAGGATCGGCTTGGCCGATAATTCCGATGACCGTCCGGTCATCGCCGCGGGATACATGAGCCTGCACACCATGGCTTTGGATAATTTGGACGATATCATCAATTCGGCCTTGCTCCACCTTATTAGAAAGAATTGCGATCATTTCATTCACCACTCCTATGGGTTTGTATTTGCTAATGCCGGCCGTGCTTCCTCACTATTTCACTTTCGAGCTTTTAAGCTTCTATGCTTTTTAGCTTTTATACGTCTAAGCTTTTATGCTTTTATTCGATAAAGTAAATATACAACTCTATTTCAGTTTCGTCAAGCCCGAGACTTTTTAAATGATGCAGATCTGTTTGCTTTACTAAAAATTAGCCCGGAGGAATTAAAAGAAGAATTAGCACAAGGGAACTCTGTTGTGGAGATAGCAGCATCTAAAAATATCTCTAAACAACAAGTGATTGATGTCATTTCAAAAACCCAGGTGGATGCACAAATTCAAGGTGAAAATAATGGCGATGTTCCCAAAAGCACGATTTCCTATGAACAACAGTTAAGAGCCATTGAACCTAAAGTAGTGCAAGTTATTGAACACAAAAATGAACCATCCCCGAAGAAATAACAAGTCAGGACGCCTGAAGCAACATCTAAACAGCATCTCAGCTTATTTAACAATCAAAAGCCGGATTCCTTAGAACAGGAATCCGGCTTTTTAACTATCGAACAGTCTTTAGCGTATCTATTTCTTTAATTAATGGCGGCAATCTAAATACGTTTAGAAACGGCCTGCCGAATTAAGCGAACCGGATCGGCTAGGATTTAATGCCGGCCCGTGCTTTGGGCATCGGGATGAGTTTCTTCATGTTGATGGTCCGGTTAATTTCCCATGTCGACTCATCCGCAGGATCGAACTGCTCCAGATAAGCGATCGCTTCCTTCGTAATAGGAGTCGGCGTCGATGCGCCGGACGTCACTCCTACGTTACGAACCGTCATCAGCCAGTCCCGGCGGATTTCGGATACATCGGATATGCGGTATGCTTTTACCCCCGCAATATCCTCGGAAACCTGCGCCAGACGGTTGGAGTTGTTGCTCTTCGGATCGCCGACGACGATGACCAGATCGACCTCTTTGGCCTGCTCAGCCACAGCCTCTTGACGAACCTGGGTCGCCAGACAAATTTCATTATGAATCTCCGCTTTCGGAAACCGCTCCAGCAGCTTCTTCATAATGTGCTTAATGTCCCATTGACTCATCGTTGTCTGATTCGTGATCAGCACGCGGGAGTTCTGCAGCGCAAGCTCCAGTACATCCGCGTCTTCGAGCGTCTCGATCAGATGAACGCGGTCGGGAGCGATCCCGATGGCGCCTTCCGGCTCCGGATGGTGTTTTTTACCGATATAAATAATTTCATAGCCCTCGGCCGTCTTCTCACGGATCAGGTCATGCGTCTTGGTCACATCCGGGCAAGTCGCATCTACAACCGTCAAGCCTTTCTCGCGCGCGATGCGGCGGACTTCAGGCGACACGCCGTGTGCCGTGAAGATCACTGTCCCGGTCGTCACCTGATCCAGAATTTCAAGACGGTTAGGTCCGTCCAGCGTAATTACGCCTTCTTCCTCGAAGAAAGAAGTTACATGAGCGTTGTGCACAATCATACCGAGTATATAAATCGGCCGGGGCAGATCGAGGTTCTTGGCCGTTTGCATGGCCAGTGCCATCGCATCTACTACGCCGTAACAATAGCCCCTGGGGGAAATTTTAACGACTTTCATAACAAGCACCTACTTTTCGTCGTGTTGATTCTATTATAGCCCATCACGCGCTGGGAAGAAAGACGACAGGCAGCCAGATGACGAAGGTAGTGCCTTCACCCTCCCGGGTAATGACTTCGATGGACCCGCCGTGCTCGTCAATAATCCATTTGGCGATCGACAGCCCCAGGCCGGTTCCCGCCGTTTTGCCCCTGGAAACATCCGCCCTGTAGAAGCGGTCGAAGATGTGCGGCACTTCCTCCTTGTCCATGCCCATACCCGTATCGGCAATCCGCAGACCGATCTGCTCCCTGGAGCGGAGCGCATCCAGACGGACACTTCCTTCGGACGTAAACTTGAACGCATTCTCGATGAAAATAAAAAGCAGCTGCTGCATATAATCCTTGTTGCCGCGCACCGTCAGACCATCCAGAACATCCAGATCGCCAACGATCCATTCCGCCTGGCGGGGCAGGAACAGAGCCCTGCGGGCGACTTCTTCGACAAGCGGCTTCAGCTCGATAGGCCGCAGCTCCATCTCGAAGCCCGCGTCCGCCCTGGCAAGCGACAGCATATCGTTGACGAGCCGGCTCATCCGGTGTGCCTCACCGGCAATATCCTGCATAGCCTCGATCGACATCTCGACATGCTCCGGATTGGCTGGAGCACCCTGTCCGGATGTGAGCGACTTGCTCCACATCTTCTCCAGCAGCTCCACGTTGCCGCGGATCGTCGTAAGCGGCGTCCGGAGCTCGTGGGAGGCGTCGGAGACGAATCTGCGCTGCGCCCGGTAAGCCTCCTCAAGCTCACTGTAGACGAGCTGCAGGCGGCCGAGCATATTGTTGATCGTCACCGTCAGCCGGCCGATTTCATCCTCCGGCCCGTCATAGATGATCCGCTTATCGAGATCCGCTCCCTTCTCGATCTTCTGCGTGGCGACGATCACCTGCTCAATCGGCCGGAGCGCTTTGCGTGCCAGGAACCAGCCCAGCGTTGCCGCGATGAGAACGGTAACAAGCGCAAGGATGGCAAGTGAATACTGGAGAAGGTTAAAGAAATTCTGATAATAATAAATGGGAGCCCCTACTTGAAGCACGCCCCGCGATATCAGCTGGCCGTTCTCCGATATATTAAACCCTTTGCTGACCAGTATGATCGGCACTGACCGGTTGCTTACCGTTAAATTCAAACGCTCGACAATAAACTGGTCCGTCTGTACGATCTTCTGCCTGGCGGATTCCGAGATCGGCAGCGACAGTCCGTAACCCTTCAGAAGAGAAGAGCGGTCGTGGATGAGCGGTGCCTCTTCCTCATTCAAACTGGATAACTGGAAAAAATAATTTTCCGAGAACGTATCCAGATTATCCAGTTCCAGTTTGAGCTGGTAACCCCCGCGAAACGTCGGGATGCCTACCGTCTTTTTACGTTCGTAGGTCTGCTTCCATGTGTCATTAAGCTGTTTCTCCAAATCACTGTATATATAGAACGAGAGAAAAAGATAAAGGCCAAAGCCGAACAACAGCAGGGTAACCGCCAAAATACCGGAGTACCACAGTGTCAACCGGAGGCGGATAGACATCTAACTCTCTCCTCTCAGGACATACCCCGCTCCACGCACCGTCTGTATGATACGCTTGTGTCCGTACTCTTCTGTCTTTTGCCGCAGCAGGGCGATATAGACCTCTAGTACATTGGATTCCCCGCTGTAATCGTAACCCCAGATTTTTTCCATAATAATGTCGCGTGAAAGCACTCTCTTCGGGTTCTGCATAAACAAATGAAGCAAATCGAATTCCTTCGTCGTCAATTCAATGAGCTGCTCTTCCCGGAAAACTTCACGGGTGTCGAGATCCAGCGTCACGTTATCGTAATGAAGGCGGTTCGTCGGCTGCTCGGCCCGCTCTACACGCCGCCTTAGGAGCACGCGGACACGGGCTAACAGTTCTTCGAGCGCAAAAGGTTTGATGAGGTAATCATCCGCTCCCAGATCCAGCCCTTTTACACGGTCGGTCACTTCATCTTTGGCTGTCAGCATCAAGATCGGCACGAGGCTTCCGCTTTCGCGGATCCGCCGGCACACTTCCCATCCATCCATTACCGGCATCATAATGTCCAGCACCACGAGCCCGGGCTCCTGTTCGAGCATTCTTTTAAGCCCTTCATTGCCGTTATTCGCCGTCACGATGGTATAGCCTTCAAAAGCAAGGCTGCGCCGAAGCATGGATGTAATTTTCTCATCATCGTCAATCACCAGGATTGTTTCTCTCATTGCTCTTCATCTGCACCCTTCTCCATTAACTTTCCAGCGCCTGCAAGCCGAGGCTTCTATCCCTCTATTGTATCAAATCCATCTTGCGGATAAAATTTTTCCTGCATATTCCCAGCCGTTCCTTATCTTTTTACCAGAAAAAGAAGCAGAGATTCAGCATGAATTCTGCCTTTTCTCTGCTCCTTCACGGATCGGTCTATAGGGTTACTTCTTCTGCTGCTCGGTTTCCAGTTCATTACGGTCCCCGATAGTCAGATCCAGCTCGACGCGCTTCCCGTCTCTCATGACCCCGATCTTGGCTTTGTCGCCTACTTTGAGTGTCTTGATTCTCTCCGTGACGGCCGCGGCATTCTGAACCTTCTGGTCATTAATGTCCACGATGACGTCATAAGGACGCATACCGGCTTGGAAAGCAGGGCTTTTACGTGTAACTTCGGCAATCATAGCCCCTTCGGTGTTCCCAAGCTTCAGTTCGGCAGCTAACTCTTTATCGACATCCTGAAGACTGACACCGATAAACGGTGCTGGCTCTTTGGGAATCTTCACGTTGTTCTTCAGATTGTCCAGCACTTGGGAGAAGGTGCTCTCCGGAATCGCAAAACCGATACCTTGAGCCTGCGAACTAACGGCCGTGTTGATGCCGATCACTTCACCGTTCATGTTCAGCAGAGGGCCGCCGGAGTTCCCCGGGTTAATCGAAGCATCTGTCTGCAGCAAGTGCTTGTAGTTGCGTGTTCCCTGCTCATCCTGAATGGAGATCGGACGCTCCTTGGCACTGAGCACCCCGACTGTTACGGTGTGGTCAAATCCATACGGGTTCCCGATTGCGACAACCCAGTCGCCGACGTTCAAGCTATCCGCGCTTCCGATAGGCAGGGTCGGGAAATCTTTCTCCCCTTCGATTTTCAGTGCGGCCAGATCAAGATCGTAGCTGTTGCCCAGCAGTTTGGCCGTAAACGGCTTCTCGTATCCCTGGACAGTTACCTGAATTTCATCGGCGCCTTCCACTACGTGCTCATTCGTCAGAATATAGCCGTCTTTCTCGAAAATAAAGCCCGTTCCGCTTCCGGTCTTCTGCATGGTTCCGGAACCCGTACCCGATTCAGGTGTAGCGGAATCCTGGTCACCGAAGAAGAAACGGTAGAACGGATCATTTTGTCTGGAATTTCCCTGACTTGTTTTCTTCTTCACGAACGATTCGATTTTGACGGTAGCCGGACTCGCCTGCTGGAAAATCTGTGCGATATTAGCCGGGCGGGCCGTATCCAAAGCAGCTTTGTTCGCGGTTCCCGCTGCTGCCGTATTCGAGCTGTTCGGCTGGGCACCCGGTAAGGACAGTGCCTGCTTGTTCGTGAACAAGTTGGTTGTATCGGCCGCAAACATCAGTGACGCCACGACCACAGCACCGGCGAGGAATGCAACGAACCCGCTGCGTATGGAAGAACCGCGTTTCTTGCCCGAGCCGTCCCATCCTCCGCCGGATGATGATTTGTTATCGCTGCGGTTGTTAAAGGAGAAGGAGCGGACCGGTCTAGGCGGTGTCACCTCTACCGGAGCAGCCGATTCATCCGCATGGGAATACGTGGTCGCTACTTCGGATTCGGCCGTCTGTTCTTCGCCCTTCATCCCTGTTTTATAAGGTCCATAAGAGTAGTAATAAGAAGGCTTTTCCTGGTTCTCCGCATCCTGATTATCTTGTGCAGCCGCCTCCTCGCGCTTTAGTTCCGAATCATAGTTGTCCTCACGGTAACCGGACTGCGGAGACTGCGGGTCAAACTCTTTTTTCTTATCATCCATGGCTCATTCCTCCATTAATTAATAGTCATATAAGGTCTGGTAAAGGATAAATGAAGGACGGTTGCGATGATGTATATTTGTAGGTGATGTTTAACCGTCTCTGTATGTATATAATGGACTTCCATCCTTAAACAAACCTTAAAATTCTATAAAAGGAAGCTAAAAAAGCCGGCTTTAGCACCGGCTTTTGATGAAATACCGCAAGTTTTGCTTGAATCACAGACGGGCTTCTTCTCTTAATTTAACCATTTCCGCTCCACTTCACGCAGGAGCTTCTCTGCTTTGCCTATCCATTCGCTCTCGATCTCGGCATCTTCGTCCAGCGGGGCCTGGAACTGATTGATCAGTGCGGATGCGGTCATCAAGTGAGCCGAGTGATCCACCCCTTCATTATAGACATGCTTCAGAACATAAGGAGTCCCGATCCTCACCATCGCATCTGTTTCGTCTGTATCTCCGCCAAGCTGGCCCAGCGTCACTTCAAAAGGAATCCGCAGCCATACCTTGTGCGCTTCATCCAGGTACCGGTCAAATGAACCATGGTCATAATCCCAGTTGCCTCCGAGTGTAAATTCGAACTGGTGTAAATAATCCCGCACATTGTCAAATGCCTCTTCGGTCTGATCGAGCGAAGAATGTAATGCTTTCATCCGAGGCAGCCTCCCAGTCTTCTTGTAAATGTAGATCAATTACGGTTAGGTTGCCTCCATTTTCCTGTTTTTATTAGCAGCCGCTCTTATAAACGTTACAGCGTTCCAAATGAGAAAAAAACGGCCTCAGCGGCCGCTCTCCTTCTGATGAAATCTATTATGCCTTGGTACCCGCCCACCCTTTGCGGTGCGCATAGATAGCGAGCTGAGTCCTGTCTTCCAGCTCACATTTCATCAAGAGATTGCTGACATGCGTCTTGACCGTCTTGATGCTGATGTGAAGCTCCTCGGAGATGTCCTTGTTGGACTTCCCGTCCGAAATCAGAGCAAGAACCTCCCGCTCGCGGGAAGTCAGATGCTCATCGCCGGGCTGCGCCGACCGCTGCCTGAGTCCCCTGGTCAAGGCTAGCGATACTTCCGGATTCATGACCGGCATTCCGTCTGCCGCTCCTTTGATCGCCAGGGCAAGCTGGTCGGAAGAAATCGTCTTAAGCACGTACGAGACGGCGCCAGCCTCTATCGCCTGGACGACTTTATCTTCCTCCAGGAAACTGGTGAGCATGATAATTTTAATGGAGGCATGCTGCTGTGTAATTTGACGGGTCGCTTCGATTCCGTCCATAACGGGCATAGTCAGGTCCATCAGGATAACATCCGGCACCTTCTCTGCGTCCAGTCCTTCCAGCGTCCGTAAAGCTTCGTGCCCGTTTGCCGCTTCGGCCACAACGGTCAGCTCTTCCTCCAGCATAATATAGGTGCGCAATCCGACCCGCACCATATCGTGATCGTCCACGAGCATTACTTTTACCTGCTGTTTCACTCAGCTGCGTCCCCTTTCGCCACTTTGGTAAATTTGGGTATTCTCACCCGCACGGTCGTCCCCGTGCCCGCTCCACTAATGACTTCCGCTTCGCCCCCCAGCTTCTGCGCTCTCTCCCTCATCGTAGACAGGCCGTGGGACGCTGAGGAGATCGCGCTCCGTTCGAAACCTTTGCCGTCATCAATGAGCTGAAGTACATACTGACGGCCGGAGTCATGCAGCTTCAGCTCAATCCGGCTCGCGGAAGCATGCTTGACGATGTTCGCCATCCCCTCCTGGATGATCAGGAACAGCTGATGCTCAATCGTCTCCGAGATCGGCTGCTGCGTCTCCACATCCAGACTGCCTCGCAGCTCGTGGGCCCTGCAGTACTCGGGGAACCATTTCTCCAGCGCTTCCTCCAGCGTGCTGCCGTCGAGCTCAATCGGCCGCAGCTGGGAGATCAGACCGCGCATCTGCTTCTGGGCATGATGCGACATCTGGATCAGCTGCTCCATCAGCTGCCCGGCTACATCCGGGTTGTGTCCGATGACCTTCGGCAGGGAAGAAGCCGACATATGGATAGCGAAGAGCTCCTGACTGACCGTGTCATGCAGGTCCCTTGCCAGACGTCTGCGCTCTTCCACAACCGCCGTCTCCACAGAGCTGCGCTCCATATAAGCGCGCTCTTCTCCCATTTCCTGCAGAAGATGAGTCCGTTCTTCCAGGGAACCTGCCATCTTATTGAAAGCCTCGTAGACAGGCCGGAAAGAATCCATGGGATCGACAGGAAGCCGGTCCTTCAGATTCCCCTGAGCCAGCTGGAGCATCGCCATGTGCAGCACATCCACTTTGCGCTGAAAAGAGCGGGCGGCTATAAAGCCGACCGCCTGTCCGATCAGAACTGTAAGAAGTCCGAACATCAGCTTCCAGGTATCATTCACCGTTTCCCATGGAATGTACAGCTGGGCGAATCCCAGAACCCCCAGAGTAAGCAGGCTAGAGGCGAGAAAATACAGCATCAGCTGCCACTTCATGCTCCATAATCTTCTCATTTAACACCGTCTCCTCTTACCCGATCTTCTTCACCACAACATCTCCGATGAACATGGATACATTTAGTTTAATTTTCTTGATGCCTTCCTGATAATACGGAGTCTGCATGGACATCGAACGCATCATTCCGTCCTCATGGCGATCCAGCACTTTCATGTCGCCGATAAAGGAAGACGCCGTCACTTTAATTTCAATGTCCAGATCAGCCGGAACAATAATTTTAACATCTCCGATAAAAGCCGACACGGTAATTTTAGTTTCACCCGCCGGAATACTGGCTTTGGTCAAATCTATGAAGGTATCGCCGATAAAGGAGGAAATATTCATCGGAGTCAGCTCCCAGTAATCTTTCCCGATGTAGAAATCCCCGATAAAGCCTGATTTGTGCTGCGTTTTCGTGTAATTGTTCACATAGTGATACTCCATGTCTCCCGGTCTTCCGGCAGCTTGATGATAAGGATCGTGAGCACTGGATTCGGAGTGCGGCGATGCGGAAGAATGCTGCTCCCATTCTTTCATTTTGCGTTCGAAAGCTCTTTTCTTCTCGCTCCAACTCTTGCCTTCTTCTTGCCAATTATCGTCAGAGTTTGGAGCACCAGCACTGTAATCAGACTCGTATTTAGAACCGTAGTCTGAATCATAATCAGATCCATACCGGGAGTTGTAACGGGAGCCAAAGTCCGATCCGGCATCTTTACTTTTGCGGCTAAAAATCATTTGGATGCCGGCATACACCAGCACAACCGGGATCATAAATTGAAACATTTGACCGGTAGAGAACGGAGTCATATCTAGGTTGCGCAGCAGGAAGATCGTGCCCACGCACAGCAGAATAATTCCTCCGAATTCTTCCCCCCGCTGCTTCGAATGTCTGAAGATCAGACTCATAAGACCTGAAAAGATAAGCAGAACCGGCCAAAAAGTCGCAAATAACTGGCGAATACTGATTGTGATCCACCCCATCATGTTCAGAAAAAACAGAATACCGACTGCAATAAGTACCAGACCACCCGTCAGCCGTCCTACCCTAGAACTATTCATCGTTCATTCCCCGCCTTCGTGTCCTTTCATTCTATCTTTAGTTTACTTCGTGCCGTCATGACTGAAAAGAGACGAAGGGTTGATTGTTTCCTCGGTCTCAAGACGGAGAAAAGCAGATGAATCTTTAGGCAAAAGAAAGGAGCCCCCGGTTTGGGAGGCTCCCTTGTTTGTCACTGGACCATTCAGTTGTTCTGTGCTTATTGGTTGTTATTCAGGTTTTGCCCGTCTTTTGCCTGCTGGCTGCTCGGCACTGCTACTTCGGTTGAGAATTCGGTTTGCTGTGCCGCTTTCTTATTCGGCTTGTTCTGTTTGTTCTTGGCCATGTCGTTCACCTCCCGCATTTCATTAGTAGGGTTTGCCGGAAGGCGCCAGGCTATGAAGGAAATAGCTTCCTGTCGTTAGGAATTAAGCGCATTCTGATTTTTTTCTTCTATATAATATGGACTGGATGGCGAATAGATAAAACTACATATTCAGGATCATTCTCCTAAAAAAGGGTTTTATCATGGATAGCTTTAAGCTGCACTTCGCAAAAACAAGCGCCTGCAGATTTGCAGGCGCTTGTTGTCTATATGCGATGCGATTAAGCCTCAGGTGTATCGACGGGATTCTGACGGAAAATTTCTTGGACAAGCTGATTCCAGATAACTTGGGTCACTTTGCCGCTTCCTTGTTTGACCACAAAGACATTCACTTTCTTCTTGCCCCATTCTTTGTATATCTGGTCTTTTGTTTCGTAGTAGAGGTCAATCTTCTTCCCCTTAATGGCACTTCCGGTATCCGCTACAATCCCATATCCGTAACCCGGAATATAGAGAACCGTGCCAATCGGAAATACTTTAGGATCGGCGGCGATCGTAGACAAGGAATGCTCATCACGCTTAACCTTCATACCCGACTTCGTAATGCCGTATCCGGGATGGCCCGGGTTCTTACCGGTGGACTCGATTCCGGAGTAGTAACCGGTCGCAACAACTTCGACGGCCTTGTACTGGGCTAAATCCTGGCTGCCGTCAGGCGACAGCTTGTAGCTTACTTTTTTTGCTTCACTGGAAGCAGCACGAACCTCTTTGGTCTCAGGTTCTGGCTTATCCGCTTCTGGTTTATCAGGTTCAGCCTTGGCTTCTTCAAGCGGGCGTTGTGTTAATTCTGTTACTACGGGAGCGAGTGTTTCCTTGATGGCCGCAACATCTTTTATTCCCGTCAGACTTGTTTGATCTTGGCCGCTTAAAACGATAGCGATGTTCAACATCATAACCATACTGAACCATTTGGATTGATTGCTTGAATCAGGCAACATAGATTTAAATACCTCCCCCTAATATATGAGTTTGTCCAATTTCGAGAAAGTCTAAACATTGGAAAAACTTGTCAAGGTCAGGTTATCCGTCTGCTCACGAATCTATTCGGCTTAATAAATGGTAATAACAGGGGGATAGATCAGGCTGTTTAATTTGCAAGTAGCGGGGTAAATACTTGGAGAGCAAAATCATCACAGAACTCAAATTGAAAGGCGGATGGTCGAATGAACGTTAGAAATTGGGACGATTGGAACTTATTTATGCTTAATGGAGACTCCATTTGGCGGCTTATTGGAGCCATCCTTGTTCTGATCATTGGTCTCTGGATAGCGAACGCTGTCTCTAAAGCTGTATATAAAGGTCTGCTTAAATCAAATGTCGATGCGAGAGGCAGAAAGTTCTTCCCTCCAGACAGTTCAATCAGCCGTATTATTTCACAGGTACTAAAATATTTCCTTATTCTCATTACGCTGCTGATTGTTCTTGAAATGCTGAATTTCAGCAATGTCTTGAACCCGTTTGTCGGATTCATTGGAAGTATTACGTCTTACATACCGCATTTACTGGCTGCGGCCCTGCTGGCAGCAGTCGCTCATATTCTCGGCACCATGCTCAAAAGTATCGTATCCGGCTTCTTCGGTTCTCATACGATTAAGAGTAAAATGCCTGCGCTTGTCCATTACCGTGAAGTAGCCGGCACGATTGCTTATGCCATCGTCATTCTGCTCTTCGCGCCAACGATTCTGAAGACACTGCAGATTCCGGCTATTTCGGAACCGATCTCTTCCGTTATTAATTTGATCATCAGCTATCTGCCTCTGCTTGCAGGTGCTGCGATTCTGATTATTATCGGACATCTGATCGCCAAATTCGTCGCTCGTCTGGCTTCCACGCTGACGGCTTCGGCTAATCTTCAGCGCTGGATCGGAGACAGCTTGAATGCATCGCAGTTTGTATACAGCGTTGTATACTTCCTGATCTTGTTCCCAATCGCGGTCCAAGCGCTGAACTTGCTGCAGATCGAATCGATCCGCATGCCGGCTCAGAATATCTTGAACCTGGTAATGGCTTGGATTCCGAAAATCCTCGTTGCAGCCTTCCTGCTGTACTTGGGCTACATTCTCGCCAAAATCGTCCGCAACCTGATCATTACGGTTCTGTCTCCTATGGGCCTCGACCGTAAAGTAAATGATCTTATGCCGGCTTTCCGCCGCAAAGCCGCGGCAACCGGTTCGGAGATGGGTATGCAGGGCGCAGTTTCTGCCAATGCTTCTACACCGGCTTTCCCGCTTACCAAATGGATCGGGACCCTGATTGCCGTATTCGTCTTCGGTTTCTTCCTTGTCGAGGCCACCAATGTACTCGACTTGGGCTTTATATCCACAACCTTTGCCGCTCTGATGGTTATGCTTCCTAAAGTGATCCTGGTTGTGATCATCGTGTGCATCGGCATTGTACTTGCCGGCTTCGCAGAGCGTATGATTTCTCCGAGCAATCCGCTGAAAGGCTTCGTTCAACCGGTCATTATCGTTCTGGCCGTTGTAATCGGACTAACCGAAATCGGTCTGGGCTCTATCATTATTACATCCGGCTACCTGGTTGTTATGATTGCCCTTGCCGCAGCCTTCATTATCTCTGTAGGTATCGGCAGCATCCCGGCCGTCAAACGCTACTGGGATAAGAAGCAGGATAAATCGAACGACATCTCGATGTAAAAAAATTAAAAATCGGCTGTGGCGAATGCCCGGCCGATTTTTTTGTGTGTGATCGCATATTCTAAAGCCATTAAGCGGGATCTCAGGCAGAGTGGTACTCTCACTTGAGCCCCGTCCCAGCTTTTCCTTAAGAGCCTAGACCGTTAATACAATACCGATCTGCCAGGGGTCCTGTACGAAGAAACCGTCAGGCCGCTCTTCTACAACAATCCCATTTTGTTGCAGAAGGCCAATCACCCGCTTTAGTTCGCCTTCGTCAGGCAGCACCAGAGTGAACCAGCGCAAGCCGGTCCCGTTGGCAGGGGCAGGCCGGACACCGGAACCCGCCCATGTATTCAGGCCGATATGGTGATGATACCCGCCAGCCGCTATGAACAGAGCCGATGGCCCGAAGCGCAGTGTGATTTCAAAGCCGAGCAGCTCACAGTAGAAACGCTCCGCTTCTTTCAAATCCCCCACATGAAAATGCACATGGCCGATTACGGCACCAGCCGGCATTCCGCTCCATGCTTCATCTCCTGCCAGTGCCAGGAGACTCTCCCAGTCTACAGGATCTGTCGCCATAATGTAATGACCACTTTTATCCTTCTGCCACGTATCGCGCGGCCGGTCTGCGTAAATTTCAATTCCGTTCCCGTCCGGATCGTTCAAGTAAAGCGCTTCACTGACAAGATGATCCCCCTGCCCGATCGGGACGCGGTGCTCCGCCAGATGACGGAGTGCAAAACCCAATTCTTTGCGGCTGGGCAAAAGAATAGCAAAATGATACAGACCTGCCGCGCTTCTTTCCGGTATCCGGACGGCACCGGGCACTT
Organism: Paenibacillus lutrae; assembly: GCF_009757775.1. Lineage (GTDB taxonomy): Bacteria > Bacillota > Bacilli > Paenibacillales > NBRC-103111 > Paenibacillus_F > Paenibacillus_F lutrae. The sequence goes on along the minus strand of NZ_RHLK01000002.1, from coordinate 736,612 downwards.
CCTCCAGAATAACGAGAGGGCTCTTTCCGTCCGCGCTCATTTCAGCTGTTGAAGCGTTCTGTCCGAGTACTTTCAGTCCGATTACATCCCGGTAAAAAGCAACCGATTCAGCTAAATGGCTTACTTTAATCTGTACGTACCCGATATGAGTTTCAGGGTGTATAACAGGCATTTTAGTACCGTCCTTCCTTTTGGCTATATTGTTATATAAAATTTATTTAATTACTTTTAGTAAGTTGATTATAACCTTTGTATAGGATCTTGTCTAGAACCGTCTATTCTCTCTCCTCCCATATAAAAAGGAGAACCCTCAGGTTCTCCTTTTTGACGTTCTTTTATTCGATTCTTATAAAAGCCTTACTCTTCCGTAGATGCCACTTTGGATTTATTGGCGATATCCTGCTGAATGAGGCCGACAACATGAGCCAGACTGTGCACACCCAGATCACCTTCACCGCGTTTGCGGACAGACAGTGAGCCGGAGTTCATCTCATTCTCTCCCACGACGAGCATGTAAGGCATTTTCTCCAGCTGAGCTTCACGGATCTTGTAGCCGAGCTTCTCATTACGGTTATCGGCTTCAGCACGTATTCCGGCAAGCAGGAGCTTCTCCGTCACGTCATTCGCGTAAGCCTCATAAGAAGGCGAAACCGGAATTACTTTGGCCTGAACCGGCATCAGCCAAGTCGGCAGAGCGCCAGCATAATTCTCAAGCAAGAAGGCGGTCATACGCTCCATTGTCGAGATGATACCGCGGTGAATAACGACCGGACGGTGCTTCTGGCCATCTTCGCCGATATACTCAAGCTCGAAGCGTTCCGGCAGCAGGAAGTCCAGCTGTACAGTGGACAGCGTCTCTTCCTTCTTGAGTGCGGTACGGATCTGGACATCGAGCTTCGGTCCGTAGAAAGCGGCTTCCCCTTCCGCTTCGTAGAACGGAAGATTCATCTCTTCCACAACCTCACGCAGCATACGCTGCGACATTTCCCACATCTCATCGTTCTGGAAATACTTCTCGGTATCCTTCGGATCGCGGTAGGATAGACGGAACCGGTAATCGTTGATTCCGAAATCTTCATACACATGACGAATCAAGTTGATGACGCGGGCAAACTCTTCCTTGATCTGATCCGGACGGCAGAAGATATGCGCATCGTTCAGCGTCATCGCGCGTACGCGGTGAAGGCCTGTCAGGGCGCCGGACATTTCGTAGCGGTGCATCGTGCCAAGCTCCGCGATCCGTACAGGCAGCTCGCGATAGCTGCGCATGTCGCTTTTATACACCATCATATGGTGCGGGCAGTTCATCGGGCGAAGCACGAGTTCTTCGTTATCTAGCACCATTTTGGGGAACATGTCCTCCTGGTAGTGCTCCCAGTGTCCGCTGGTTTTGTAGAGCTCTACGTTAGCGAGCACAGGGGTATACACATGCTGGTAGCCCAGACGCTCTTCCAGATCGACGATGTAGCGCTCCATAATGCGGCGCACTTTAGCACCGGCAGGCAGCCAGATCGGCAGACCTTGTCCAACTTCTTTGGAGAAGGTGAACATTTTGAGCTCCTTGCCCAGCTTACGATGGTCGCGCTTCTTCGCTTCTTCCAGCAGGTGCAAATGCTCATCAAGCTCCGCTTTCTTAGGGAAAGCCGTGCCGTAGATGCGCTGCAGCATTTTATTCTTGGAATCCCCGCGCCAGTATGCCCCAGCTACGCTGAGCAGTTTGAACGCTTTGATCTTGCCGGTAGAAGGCAGGTGAGGACCGCGGCACAGGTCAAAAAATTCGCCCTGATCATAGATCGTCAGAACGGAATCCTCCGGCAGGTCCCGGATCAGCTCCAGCTTCAGCGGGTCTTCCATTTTCTCGAAAATGGAAATAGCCTCCTCCCGGCTGACCACTCTACGTGTAATAGGCAGATTCTCGGACACGATGCGGGACATTTCCTTCTCGATCTTGCCCAGATCCTCTGGAGTGAGCGGATTCTCAATGTCAATGTCGTAGTAGAACCCGTCCTCAATAACCGGTCCGATTCCGAGTTTAACGGCTTTCTCGCCATAGAGGCGTTTGATCGCCTGTGCCATCAAGTGGGCGGTACTGTGACGCAGCACTTCTACGCCTTCTTCCGAATCCAGGGTAACGATCTTAAGATCGGCATCCCCTTCGATCGGACGGTTAAGATCAACCTGCTGGCCGTTCACAACGCCGATGACGGCATTTTTTCTAAGACCGGAGGAGATAGATTCCGCTATCTGCTCCACTGTAGTGCCCGGCGCGTATTCTTTGACGGCACCGTCTGGAAAAGTCAATTTCATCATGTGTAGTCAGCCTCCTTGGGCGATATGGTTTGGAATAAATAAGTCGCAGCTATTAGAAAAAAGCGCAAAAAAGCACACACATCCCGAAGGGACGAGTGCGCTTGGCTCGTGGTTCCACCCTAATTCGATTCGTCGCCGCTGCTTCGTTGCAGCGGGACTGAATCCTCATTCAGCATCCGGTAACGGGAATGAATCGGCGTAAACATACTTCTGTACATCCGGTCATGAGCATTCGCTCAGGACTGTCAACCGTACAGGTTCCGCTCCGCGGCTCTCGAAGGGGTAAACATGCCGTAAATCTGCAGGGGCTTGCAGCCGGGTCCCCATTCTCTAGAGCAGCTTTACTGGCAGTCCGTATCTTCGGTCAGTGCCTTTGAATAACAATTATAAGGCGATTACCTGCTCAGGTCAAGGGAATCACCGGGCCCGAATGGGAATTGCCGGCAAGCAGGGCGCGGCATACGCTGCAATACGAGCAGATGGAAGTCCGGGACTCGAAAATTTGCGTAATCGTGCGAATGACCGGCAAATCCGGCTCCGAGGTATGGATATAAATAGTTGCGGGAGAGACCGAAATCAACGTACTCACAATCATATCTTCAAAGCTGATATCCTTCTCAAGCATTTCCAGCGTGAACGAAGATTCCAGCTTATCCGTATCAATCGGCTTCATATGTTCGTCCAGAATGATAAACTCCGCCCCGCCCTTATGTATCAAATGCGCCGCTTCGGTTTTCGTTTCCTGAATATAGACGAAATATTGAAGCAGCGATATGAATTCCTGATACTGCCGGTCCATGACGTATTCATCAATCGCGTATTCAATCACTTCTCTAATCTCCTCGGTATACGCCTGGAGACGAAATGCAATAAATCCCGGTAAATTAATTATGGGAGTTTCCTTCAGATAGGCCGCCAGCGGCTCACTTATTTTGCTTCTCCGCAGTTGCACCCCGTCCCCCTGCTCCCACGTAAGCATGTCTGCGTAAGTCTCCGGATCCCCTTCGCTCCCCGCCGTCGCTTCCCCGTTCAAGAACTGGCTGCAATAACGCCCGATTTGCTTAATTTCGGCCTCATCCTCATAGTTAAAGCTATGTACGAGAAGCCTGCGGATCAGTTTCTCTTCTTCAACTTCCACAATTTGCTCCGCACAGGCTTCAGCTGCCGCTTCCAGAAGGACATCCTTCTTCACGTGCTGTTTGCCTGCCTGCTCGACATGTATGTGAAGCTCCGTGCTGTCCTTCAAGTGATCGAGGGTCGTGCTTATATGCAGATGCTTGCTTTGAAAAGGCGTCAGCCTGCTGTCCAGCCTGTGCTGAAGCGCCATAATATCAAAAGCAGCGGAGTTGCTGAAAACAAACGTAACGAATGACATGGGCTCACTCCTTCCTGACGGTGGATTCCTTCTAAAAGTATATGGCCCGCAGATGGCGGATATACAACCAACTCTTGGACAGGTTTCCGGCGCAGGCATCCTTCCGCTGCTGGCAGCGGATTCTTAAGCATTCCTTAAGAAATTGTGCATGCTAGTATTAAGATTCTTTTCCTATACTGCTGTAGGCGGACCTGATGGATAATGGCCAGTCCTGCTCCAATTCTTTTGACCGGGGCGGGGCCTGGGCTGAATAAGCCGTTGCCTGGCTCTTAAGACCGTGTTACTGTCCTAATTAACGGATTACATAAAGCATGCCTGCTTAAAGGAGAACCTGGAATGAGAAATGAAACGATCCTCATTGTAGATAATGAGAAAGAAATTGTGGAGCTCATCGGAATTTATTTGACGAACGAGGGCTATTTGACGGTTTCGGCCGGTGACGGCCTGGAAGCTCTTGAAGTGCTGAAAACCACGGAAATTGATCTGATCCTGCTGGATATTATGATGCCGAATATGAACGGCCTGGAGGCCTGCCTGGAAATCCGCAAAGCAAAGAACATGCCCATCATTATGTTATCCGCCAAAAGCGAGGATATGGATAAAATTCTCGGATTGACCACAGGTGCGGACGATTATTTGACGAAGCCGTTCAATCCGCTTGAACTGCTGGCAAGAGTCAAATCTCAACTTCGCCGCTATAAAAGATTAAACGCTCCCATACCCGGCGAAACGCCCCCGAGCCGAATCGAGCTCGATGACCTGATCATCGACACTGCTACTCACGAGGTTTATGCGGAAGGACGGGAGGTCAAATTAACGCCTCGCGAGTTCTCTATTCTGGAAATGCTGGCCCGTAACCGCGGAATCGTCTTTAGTACCGAGCGCATCTACGAATCGGTCTGGAACAATCCTTATTTTGAATCGGACAATACTGTTATGGTTCATATCCGTAAAATCCGTGAGAAAATCGAGAGTAATCCGCGTCAGCCGAAATTTATTAAGACGGTCTGGGGAGTAGGATACAAAATTGAATCGTAATGGTTTGAACCGCATAGGAAGCCTGCTTCTCAAAGGATCTGTCCATGCCGCTGTTCTGTTCAGGAACAGCCTGACCCGGAGCCTGCAGCTTCAGTTGATCCTGGCTTTTATTTTGTGCATGACAGCCTCTATCTTTGCCGGCCGCTACATCCACGATCTGACCAAGCCGCTGCGTGACGCGGAAACCAACTATTCGATGGATGTAAAGGATGCCAAGTACGAGGTCTACAACATCGCGTATGTCCTGGAGCTGCTGCAGAACAACCCTGCTGCCCGGCCGGAGAGCGGAGCGGGGCAGGGCAAGCCGGGTACCGGGGCTAAACCTCCCGGCGATTTAATCCACCCGCTGAAGAACGAGGAAATTGAACAGATTCTGAACGATCACGCGCAAAGAATGAAAAGTAATTTCTATATTATCGATCACGACGGAGAAGTTCTGCACCGGTCTTTGTCCAGCCCTGAGACCCGGTTTAATTTGGCGCAGCTGATCGCAGGCTCTGTAGAATCGCAGTCCCGTAACGTCAATCTGACCCTGCAGGGCCTCACGGCCATGTACCCGTTTGAACTTAACGGGACAGAAGCTTTTGTGGTAATGAAGACTCATACGGTCTATCCGGCAGGCCCATCTGTCCCCCTTGCCAAAAAATCAGGAACCGTCTCTATTTTTGCCGCCGTCATTATATTCATTCTGCTGTTCTATTGGGTTACCCGGCGTAAAATCCGCTATCTGGAAGAATTGGCGCACGGACTGGTTCAGATGTCGCGCGGCAACCTCGACTACCGGGTTAAGGAGCGGAGCCGGGATGAGCTTGGAGCGCTTGCAGGCCATATGAACACGATGGCGAACGAGCTGCAGCTATCGATTGAGGAAGAGCGCAAAGCACAGCGGCTGAAGACGGAGCTGATCACCAACGTCTCTCATGACCTGCGGACTCCGCTGACTATCATCATCGGCTATCTCAGGCTGCTGAAAGACCGCGATTATCAGAATCCCCAGCAGGCCGAACACTATACCCAGCTTGCCTACGGGCGTGCGGAGAAGTTAAAACTGCTCATTGAAGAGCTGTTTGAATTTACGCGGATGTCCAGCAAGGGAGTGCCTTTAGTCAAAACGACCGTCTGCCTGAATGATCTACTCCACCAACTAACCGAGGAGTATGTCGGTCTGGCCGAGCAGAACCATTTAACGATCCAACTGTCTATCCCGGCGGAGAAATACTTCGTCTCCATTGATGCGGACCAGATGATCCGGGTATTCGAGAACCTGCTGACTAATGCCGTCAAGTACAGCCGGAGTCCTAGCACTATTGAAATCACCTTCCGGGAGGAACAAACGGAAGGCCGTCCCATCCGGGTTACGGTCACCAACCTCACAGAAGTGCCGGATTCATCCCGGCTTGACCAGATGTTCGAGCGCTTCTACCGGATGGATACCGCGCGCTCCTCAGAGACCGGAGGCTCTGGTCTGGGCCTGTCTATCGCCCGCAGCATTGCGGAGGCTCACGGCGGCCGGATATGGGCGGAGAGCAGCGGCAGCAAGCTGTCCTTCCATGTGCGGCTGCTCCGTCCCTGAATTGATCGGGCGGAGGCGCTTGCCGGCTTAGCCCCGGATGCAGCAGAAAAACCGGAATCGCCTGAGGCGGATTCCGGTTTTTTTGTTGTTCCTATATGATTCGCTGCATCTGCCAGATTGGTTAGTTCTGCATAACGAAGTCTTTCTCGATCTTCTCGTTCTCATTATCGAACACGCGCAGAATATCATAGCGTGTATTGCGCTGAGCCGGGATTTTACCGGCTTGGCGGATCATATCGAGGGTCGAGCCGATGTTAACTTTGTGCGTCGTACCCGCTGCCGACACTACGTTCTCCTCGATCATCGTGCTGCCGAAGTCATTGCAGCCATAATGCAGCGACTGGCGGCCGATCTCAGGTCCCATGGTTACCCAAGAAGACTGGAAGTTCGGAATATTGTCCAGCATGATGCGGCTGATGGCAAGCATTTTCAAATATTCTTCCGGCTTGCTTTTCTCGACATTCAGGTTCGTATTGTCCGGCTGTACCGGCCACAGAATCATCGCCAGGAAGCCTTTGGAATCATATCCGTTCTGAATGCATTTGTCCTGGGCGTCCCGGATACGCTGTAAGTGAAGGGCACGCTCTTCCATCGTTTCACCAAAACCGTACACCATGGTAGCGGACGTGCTCATACCGAGGCGATGAGCGGTTTCCATAGCATCCATCCAATCGCGCCAGGAACCTTTCTTCTTGCTGATTTTCATACGGATGCGGTCATCCAGAATTTCAGCTCCTCCTCCCGGAAGAGAATCCAGCCCGGCATCACGCAGATCGCGGATAACCTCTTCCAGAGAGAGGCCTTCCGATACATCCTTCATTTTCCAAATCTCGGCCGGGGAGAAAGAATGCATGGTAATATCAAAACGCTGCTTGATTTCGCGCAGCAAATTCGTGTAATAGCTGAATGGCAGGTCAGGGTTCGTACCGCCCTGCATCAGAATTTCCGTACCGCCTACGTCCAGTGTCTCCTGGATTTTGCGGAAGATATCCTCATTGGTAAGCACATATCCTTCCGTGGAGCCGGGTCTTCTATAGAAAGCACAGAATCTGCAATACACGTCACAGACGTTCGTATAATTAATGTTTCTTCCGATTACAAAGGTCGTAATAGGCTCAGGATGGTGCTTCAGCATAATTTTATTAGCGGTATGCCCCATCTTTTCAATTTCATTTGATTCAAGCAGCGTCACACAATCCTCTAGATCTATGCGTTCACCGGCTAGCGATTTGTCCAGAATGCGGTCAATCGGGTTCATCGCATTCACTCCTCTCTGTCTTTCCGTGTGCGAAAACTAGCCTGTCAGCGCATATCCGCCCGCGGCATTCCTATACTATGTGAAAAAAATTACATAAAAAAATAAACTTTATCCCATTGTAACATACGCCAGATGATCCTGCTACGGAAATTGCGTGCGTCGGCCATGCTGCACCTGATCCTGCCACCATGGGCCCGCTATCAATAAGCCTTGATGAATAAAATTATTAAAGTTCTTGCGCATTACCTTATTATTCAAATATAGTGTAAATTAAGAACTATTTTGAAGCTATTTTTTAATAAGGTGGTCAGAATAAAATGAATAAAATGGGTTATGATTGCACTCGTCAGACATGGGATGGATACGCATCCGTGAGGTCCGGACTGTATGTCTAAATATGCAAAAAGTTCTATAGCGACCCTAGTCACTCTTGGTTTTCTAGTGTGGATTCTGTACGGCATTATCTCTATTCTTCCCGATCCTGCCAAGTATGTACAAAATCAGTATGAGCTGGTAAAAACAGAAGGTGCGGACAATAGTCTTTCCACCACCTACCACGCCCCACAATTAAAAGTATCCGAAGTTGCCGGCGCACTCCAGTCCGAAAAAGCCCCTAAAGAGATCAGCCCTGTATCCGAAGAGAAAATGGTGCTGGTGTATCAAGATGAGATCATCACGATCACACAAGGGGAAGACGGATCGGATGTCGAGGTAGATACTTACGAGTATGTTCATGATAACTTCGATGAAGCAGGTGCCTTGCTCGCGGGATTTATTGCCGCCGATCTTCTGGATGATATCATGGAGGACACGGCAAAGAAGAAAAAATATAACTCCTACAAAAATAATACAACTAATACGTCTGCAGCCAAGACGGCAACTAAGCCGGCTGCTTCATCTTCACCGGCACCCGGGGCAAAGGCGCCCACCACTTCAAGCGGCACCGGCGCATTTAAGTCCAAGAAGGATTCGGCTCCGAACAGTTCTCCAAGCTCAAAACCTGCTTCCAGCCCTTCCGGCAAAGCTTCCGGCTCCGCCAAAGAGAAGAGCCCGGCGACCGGAGCAACCGCCAAACCGCCGACGACTTCAAGCGGTTCCGGTTCATTCACAACCAAGTCGAGCCCTACGGCAGCTCCGTCCAAAAGCAGCTCCGGCAGCAGTTCCGCTTCTTCCGGAAGCGGCTCTTCCAAGAGCAGCGGTTCGAGCTCAACAGGCAGCTCAAGCTCAAGCAAGAGCAGTGGTTCCAGTTCTTCAGGAAGCTCCAGCAAGAGCAGCGGTTCCGGCTCCTCCGGAAGCTACAGCTCCTCCGGAAGTTCAAGCAAGAGCAGTTCCTCCGGCAGCTCTTCCAGTTCATCGAGCAGCGGTTCCTCTTCTTCCTCCAAATCCAGCTCTTCCAAGAAATAAGATATACAGCACAAAAAAGTCTCCGGCAACCAGCCCGGAGACTTTTTCCTTTATTTTATAGAGCAGCCCTGTGGCTTCTCCCCTTGAGGATCTTTACAACTGCCGCAAAGCCGTATCCAGATCTCCCAAAATGTCGTCGATATCTTCCAGGCCGACCGAGTATCGGACCAGCCCATCGGTGATGCCGCGTTCCAGCCGGACCTCCAGAGGCATGGCCGCATGGGACATCATCGCAGGATAGGACAGAATGCTCTCCACCGCGCCGAGGCTCACCGCTACCAGCGGAATGCTCACGGCTCCGAGCAGCTTCTTCGCACGATCGCCGCCACCTACGTCGAACGATACGACCGCGCCGTAGCCGCGCGACTGCTTCTCGTGAATCTCACGGCCCGGATGACCCGGCAGCCCGGGGTAATAGACCCGCTCGACCGCCGGATGGCTGCTCAGCCACTCGGCCAGGCGCCGGGCATTCAGCTCGTGCGCTTCCATCCGCGTCTTCAGCGTCTTCATGCCGCGCATGAGCAGCCAGCTGTCCTGCGGCCCGAGTACATTGCCGAGACCGTTCTGGATCTGCTTCATCCGGTCTCCGAGAGTGTCGCTTGCGACAACGGCGAGCCCTGCGAGCACATCGCTGTGCCCGCCGAGGAACTTGGTCGCACTGTGCAGCACGATATCGACACCGAGTTCAATCGGACGCTGATAGTACGGCGTCATGAACGTGTTGTCGAGCATCGTGAGCAGCCCGTTCTCCTTCGCCCAGCTGCAAATAACCGCGATATCGGTAATTTTGAGCGTAGGGTTCGAAGGCGTCTCCAGGAAGACCGCTGCCGTATTCGGCTTCAGTGCCGCCTTCACCTTCTCCGGATCGGTCATATCCACGAATGTCGTCTCTATATTCATCCTTGTGAGAATAGCGGTCAACAGCCGGTAGGTACCTCCATATACGTCTTCCGTACAGATGACGTGATCTCCGCTCGACAAGAGGAAGAACGCGGACGAAATCGCCGCCATGCCCGATGCAAAAGCAAATCCGCGCGCGCCTCCTTCCAGCACGTTTATGTAATTTTCCAGCGCTTGACGCGTCGGATTGCCGGAGCGGGAATAGTCAAACTGCGGCGGGTTATCCAGCGAGAAGTGATGGAACGTAGAGGCCTGGTAGATCGGCGTGCTGGAAGCCCCAGTAGTCTTATCGATTTCTCCGCCGAAGTGAAGAAGCTTGGTGCCGAATCCGCGTTCGTCCGTCATGCCCCGGCACCTCCGTCCAGCTCCGCCTGCGCTTTCTCTATCGCTTGAGCCAGATCGGTTATCAGATCATCCACATGCTCGATGCCTACAGAGAAGCGGAGCAGCCGGTCATCCACGCCGACCTTCTCCCGGATTTCAAGCGGAATGTCCGCATGCGTCTGAACCGCGGGATACGTCATGAGAGACTCGACACCGCCGAGGCTTTCCGCGAAAGCGATCAGCTTGACATGACGCAGAATCGGCTCGATCAGGCGGGCATCTTTCATTTTAAAGGAGAAGATCCCCGTGTTGCCGGATGATTGCTTCTTCTGCACGGCATGACCCGGGTGGGATTCCAGTCCCGGATAGAAAACTTCCGCAACGAGCGGATGCTCATCGAGGTATAGCGCGATCGCCGTCGCATTCTGCTCATGACGCTCCATGCGCAGCGCCAGCGTCTTCATGCCGCGCATAAGCAGCCAGCTGTCCTGCGGCCCGAGCACCGCTCCGATGGAATTATGCAGGAAGGCCATTTGTTCGGACAATTCCTGTCCTTTGGTTACGATCAGCCCTGCGAGAACATCGTTATGGCCGCCCAGGTATTTGCTTGCACTGTGGATAACGATGTCGGCACCCAGCTCGATAGGGCGCTGCAGATAAGGTGTAAGCAGCGTGTTGTCCACAATAGTCAGCACGTTCTTACTCTTCGCCCAGCTGCAGACCAGTTCCAGGTCGGTCACCATCATAAGGGGATTCGTAGGAGTTTCGATCAGCACAGCCTTCGTATTCGGCAGATAGGCCTCTTCCAGCGCTTCCACATCATTGGTATCCACGTAAGAAGCGCTTACGCCAAAGCGGGACATAATTTGCTCAAGCAGCCGGTAAGTGCCCCCGTATAGATCAAGAGAAACGATTAGATGATCTCCTTGGCTGAATAGGGTAAAAATCGTCTGCAGCGCAGCCATTCCGGACGAACAGGCAAATCCGGCATCGCCCGATTCCAGATCCGCTATTGCGTCCTCCAGCACTTTACGCGTGGGGCTCTTGGTTCGCGCATAATCAAATCCCGTACTTTCTCCTAGTTTAGGGTGACGAAATGCAGTTGCTTGATATACCGGGAAACTTACCGCCCCTGTAACGGGTTCAGATACTGAACCGATTTGCGCCAAACGACTCTCGATATTCACAGGCTTCTCTCCTCCAATATATAAGGTATCTATAGACAGGCACTAAGTGCGCTGAGCTCTCTTCCCGCATTCAGATCATATGGCGTTTCCTGGTAGACATAATAGTTCAGCCAGTTGGAAAACAGCAGGTTGGCATGGGCCCGCCACGTGATGCGCGGCTTTTTGCTTGGATCGTTGCCCGGGTAATAATTTCGGGGAATTTCAACGTCCATCCCTTTGTTTACATCCCGCTCATATTCCCATTTCAGAGTCAGCGGATCATATTCGGAGTGCCCCGTCACGAAAATTTGCTTGCCGTCTTTCGTTGACACAATGTAAATTCCCGCTTCATCCGACTCGGACAAAATAATCAGCCGGTCGTCTTTTTCAATATCTTCGCGGCGTACTTCGGTATGCCGGGATTGCGGGACGAAGAAGACTTCGTCGAACCCTCTGAGCAGCTCCACGTTCTCCTCGCTGATTGTATGAGGGAAGACGCCGAACAGCTTTTTGTCCACCGAATATTTAGGAATATCGAAATGGTGGTAAAGACCGGCCTGGGAAGCCCAGCAGATATGAAGCGTCGAAGTCACGTTATCGGAGGACCAATCCATAATTTCCTTGAGTTCCTCCCAATAGTGGACATCTTCGAATTCCATCTGTTCGACCGGGGCCCCCGTAATGATCATCCCGTCGAATTTCTCGTCACGAATATCTTCGAATGTTTTATAGAACATCTCCAAGTGCTCCGGAGAAGTGTTTTTGGAAGTATGGGTCTTGGGATGGAGCAGAACGAATTCGACTTGCAGTGCCGTATTGGAGAGCAGACGAAGCAGCTGCGTCTCCGTGGTTTCCTTAGTCGGCATGAGATTGAGAATGACAATCCGCAGCGGGCGGATGTCCTGGTGGTAAGCGACGGTCTCATCCATGGCAAAAATATTCTCATGGGTCAACACTTCTTTTGCTGGAAGATTATCGGGAATTTTAATAGGCATCTGTCGTTCCTCCTTGGAAAGAAAATAAAAAGGCCTTCTCAAAAAAGTTGAGAAAGGCCTGTTCATCCTTATGCAAACATGCTCTCTCTCATCTCCCAGAAGCTGCACAAGCAGCTCCCGCAAGAATTAGCACCGTGCATTGTTCCTCGGGGATACAATGTCGGTTGCCGGGTATCATCGGGCCAGTCCCTCCACCTACTCTTGATAAGAAAGTTTATTCAGTTATCTTCTATCTTAAAGGCTGCCGGGTAAAAGTCAAGGCTTTTACGAATAAATTTTCTCCATAATCTAACAAGCCCTGTAAAAATAAAGGGGAAATCCAGCTTTGCGCCTTTCACCATAAAAAGCTTGACGCATACGATAAATGAACACTTTTAAAGCGATAAATTCCCGGGAGTTCCTGCTTGAATCGGGGAATTTGTAGGTATATACTAGACAAGTGTTCGACACGGAATAATAAAGGGGGGAAACATACGGATGGACGGGGACCGACCGAGAAGGTGCAGCTTCGGAAGTGGCAACGGAATGAGGCAAAGCCTTACAAAATCAAATACAGCGAAGCGCAGCCGGCACTCCAGCATCCGTAGGTTTCCTTAGGACTCCTGTGGACAGGTGTGCTCTGAGCTGTTTCGCTCCAAGAGGTGAAACGGATGAAAACACGCCTGGTACAGAAAGGCGATTTTACAATGGTGGAAGATATTCATGAGACGCTGACACCACCCGAGTCCGGCTTTTATTGGATCGATGCGGACGTGGATGATCTGGTGCTGCTCCAGCCCCTTTTCCACCTGCATGATCTGGCTGTCGAAGACTGTTTAAGTGAAGAAGAACAGCGGCCTGCGCTTGAAATTTACGATACGCACTATTTTATCGTTTTGAACAGTATCCGGTTCGATGACGAAGAAATTTTCTTGCGCGCCCTCAATATATTTTTAGGCAAGCATTACATCATCACCGTAACCAGACAGAAAATCCAGGAGCTTCGCGCTATCAAACCTCAGCTGTGGAACGAAGAAGTGAACAGTCCGGACCGTTTTCTATACCATCTGGTCGACCTGGTGATTGATAATTATGTCAGCGTAGGTGACCGGATCGAAGATAAAATCGAGAAGCTCGAAGAAGATATTCTGATGAATACAAAGAAAACTCATCTGAATGAGATTATCGGACTCCGCGGGGAAATTCTGTGGCTCAAGAAAATGCTGGTTCCCCAGCGTGATGTCGTCGCCACCTTGAACCGCAAGGAGCTTCGGCTGATCGATAACCAGCTGCAGAAGTATTTTGATGATATTCATGATAATGCGGTTAAAATCGTCGATACCTTCGATACCCTGCGCGATCTGATGGGCAACTTGCGGGAAGCCTATCAGGCCAGCGTAGCCAACCGGGCCAACGAAATTATGAGAATCTTTACCGCATTGACCACCATCTTTATGCCGCTCACCTTCGTTACCGGCCTGTTCGGGATGAATTTTACGAATGTTCTCGGCATCCTGGAGATTCCGCACGCAGACATTTATATTTTCGGCTTAATGGGCATTCTCGGCTTATGCATGTTTATTCTATTCCGTAAAAAAGGCTGGATCTGACCATGGACCAGATACCGATATACGCCTAAACAGCCGCGCTGTTATTGTTCCCGGTGGGAGCACTAACAGCGCGGCTGTTTGGATTTATGCAGGAGCGCACCACAACGCTTAGGCAGCAGAAGATGCCGGTTGGTCTAAGTCAGTCCGTGTAAGCTTCTTATTTCCTGGGTCCGCTGAGACCGCCGATATGCTGGTCGTAGGATTCGAAGATTTTGGATGCGATCGGGGCAGCCCCATACTTACCGAATCCTCCCTCCGGAACAATGACTGCGACAGCAAGCTTGGGATCTTTCTCCGGGGCGAAGGCAATAAAGACGGCGTTGTCGATATGACCGCCCGAAACTTGCTGCGTGGATGTCCCTGTCTTGCGTGCGACGGCATAAGGCAGTTTGTCAATGCCCTCCGCCCCGCTCTTCATTCCGTTAATGACCGTGTTCCAATACGAATCCGGCAGATCTATCTCGTTAAGGACTTCAGGCTTGTAATCCTGAACCACTTCGCCTTTATCGCTTAGCATCTGCTCCACAAACTGAGGCTTCATGCGTTTGCCGCGGCTTGCCAGAGTAGCTGCGTATTGCGTAAGCTGGAGGGTGGTGTACTTCCCGTTCTGCCCCCAGGAAGCATAGACCATGGCAGATTGATAACTGCTTGTTTTGGCAGCCGCATCAATCTCGGACATCCCGTCGTATTCCCATGGCAAACCGCTGCCCGTCACCACGCCAAGTCCGAATTCTGCCAGATGCTTCTCCCAGGCTTCGCCGGATTTTTTCTGGTATTTGTTATAGAAAGGAATTCCGATCTTGGCTGACATAAACGTGTTCGAAGATACTTGAATCGCTCTTGTCGGCGATAGGGAGCCGTAACTTGCCCCATCCGAGTTGCTGATCGTACTGTTATCTTTACCGAACGAGAAGGAACCGCCATCGTAAAAAGTGCTGCCCGTCGACAATAATCTTTCCTTCAAACCGACCAAAACGGTCAGCGGTTTAATAGTGGAGCCGAGGTAAACGAGTGAGGACGGATGCTTCTTCTGCTGATCTTTCGGAAAATTCGCCGGAGCATTGCGAATGGCTCCATTATTGACGAAATTCTCCGTTGCCGCCTGCTCCTCTGGTGAGTATACTCCGTCAGACCAGATATTCGTGTCGTAATCCGGCATCGAAGCCATCGCTACCACCTTGCCCGTATCGACCTCCATCGCTACCGCGTAACCGGAACGGGCATAGGGAGCGGCAAATTTGCCATAGCCGGCCGGAGGATTGTGAAGCCATTTGAGCTGATCCACAATAGCCTGCTCCGCATCCAGCTGGATCTTGGAATCAATCGTCAGACGCAGATTCTTGCCCTTCTCCGGTTTCTCGATCGCAGGGTTACCTACAATTTTGCCCTGAGCGTTAACCGGATACACTTTGCGTCCGGGCAGACCCCTCAGCTCATCCTGATACATCATTTCAAGACCGTCATAACCGACCATTTCACGGAGCAGATATTCCTGATCCTCCCGTTTTTTATAGAAGTTCAAGCTGTGGGCCGTATCATATTTCCTCATATATCCGACAAGCTGGGCGGCTATGGTGCGGGGATCATATTGCCGGATACTTTCCTCCACAACTTCAAGTCCCGGGAATTCATCCCGGTTGGAGAGCAAAAAGGCTATTTCTTCTTTAGTGAGATTGGCTTTAATCCGTCTTGGCTCCGAATACGGCAGCTTGGGATTAAGCTCTTTGGACATGGTGATATCATATTCCAGATCCATTGCCTTCACAATCGCCTCTGCCGTCATCTTCGGCAGGTTAGGGTTGCCATATTCAGCAAAGATACTTTCAAGCCTGCGGGCCTTCTCGATACTCTGTTTAATCAGCGTATCCTTCTTAACTCCGCCCTCCACGCGAAAATAAAGCGACTGGATCGACTGGGAATTCGCAAGCACAACGCCGTCCCGGCTGAGAATATTCCCCCGGATTGGCGGAAGCACGGTTGAATCATGCATAACATCCATTTTATCTTTCTGATAAGCAGCGCTTTCAACAAATTGAAGATACGATAAACGGGCAATCAGAACACAAAACAAAAGAAAGGTGGCAAAGAAAAAAAAGTTAATCCGAAGGGTAAAATGCAGTCTTCTGTCGGTCTCCTTCTTCTGCGGGTCATCCCCTGAAAATGTCTGTCTCATAAACAGCCCTCTCTTAGAAAATCTATAGCTTCAGTTTAGCAAACGGGCTTCTTATTTACAATTCATACCAATCGTTCTTTACTCTTTTTGATCTTCCGGACAGTGAGGGTATCTAGAAACAAAAAATAGGCAGAATGACGGAAGTGACGCCAGATAACAGAGACCGCGCAGACAGGGATTGTCGTTGTGAAAGAACTAGCGGATGATACCATTCAGGTTAATGGGGTTCTTAGGGCGGAATGGAGAGGGAAGCAGATGGATAGCCTCTTGTGAGGAGTGCTGCATCCTGAGAGGTACGTACGTTTTGTATCAGACGTTAATCGTCACCCGGCTTGTTCCTGCCGAACATTAGCCTGCTCCTTCCGGACTTTAAAACGCAGCAGACGCAGCCATTCATAAACCTGATCCGCAGTCGGTGCATCCGGCAGGTTCTCACCATAGAGTCCTTGCAGGACCGGTTTCAAATATCGGTCTCCCAGATCGGCAAATAATTTCTCCGCTTCGGCCAGCTGATCCGCAGGAACATTCATGAGCTCTTTCTCCACCGAAGCGAGTACATCATAGCCCTCTCTTTCGAGTTCTTCCAGCAAGTCCACCAGCTCACGGGAACTGAATGCAAGCTCTGCACGAAGCTTCCCCAGCCCGCTGCCCTCCGCCATCGCTTCAAGCAGCTTGCGCTTGCCGCTCTGACGGGCCGCCTCCTTCTGGACACGGCGTTCTTTCTGACGGTTCAACCAGACATCAAACGCCGGCCGGTCTGTCCGCTCCGCTACCCAATCGAGGGGGAAATCAGTGCTGCGCTGCACATCTTTGGTAATGCGAAGAACATCGCCGCCGTATTTGGTGGCGCGGTTCTGACCGAAACCGGGAATATGAAGCAGCTCTTCGACGGATTTCGGGCAAAAAGCGGCAATCATTTGCAGCATGCGGTTCGAAGCGAGAATAAACGGGGAACGGCCTTCTTTGAACGACTGTTCCCGCCTCCAGCTCCGAAGCTGCTCATAAATCCCTTCATCCGCATTACATTCTCCGTAAAAATGCAGCATTTGGGTCGATTCTGCCTTTGCCGATAATACGGCGGCCTCTTCCCCGATCCCTTTCAAGAGGGGCTTGTAGCCTTCCGCCAGCTTGTTCTGGAGCCCCAGTCTGATGGCTTCAAGCAGCTCGCTCCATACTTCTCCCTCATACCAGATATCTTGTACCTGTTTGCCATCCGCCTGGATCTCGTTCCACAGGGCCTGCCAAATGCCAACCTTCTCCCCTGCAAAAAACTGGGCCTGCCTCACGCGTCCTTCTCCAAGGGGCTTCTCTAACGTCGTTAAATAAATAACATTCATCCACGCGACCTCCTCTATCTAATAGGCCCGGATACGCAAAAAGCACCTCTCCTCCATGCTGAAATAGCATGCGGAGAGGTGCTTCCTCTGTACTGGACTTACCCAAATTGTACCATTATTAGCTTAAAGTTACAAGCAGCAAATCCGGGTTATTGTTACGCGCCTTGAAATAAGAACTTTCTCCTATGGAAAACAGCAGCAGCCATAAATTAAAACCTTGCCGGCTTCACCCAGACGTTTACTCTGGCGCAAAGGTTAACAAGACCCCTGCTTTATCGTCCGACTGCTTGAACCTTGCAACTTGGCGGCAGGCCGCATCCTGCCGCTCGAACGCCTCCAGCTCCTCTACAGCGGAGGCGAGTCCCGTGGCGGCAATCCCCCGGACCCACTCAGCCAGGTCCGCTCTATGTTCCTCCCGCCACGGGTATATGCCGTCGGTAACGAGCAGCAGGTGCGCGAGGCCGGAGCGGGCCATCGTCCCGCTCTCCAGGTGCCGCGCCAGCTCAGCGTCCCCGTTAACGACGCTGTAGCCGCCGGAGCGGTTGGCGCGCCTACGGTTAGCCCGCAGCGCCTCGTCCACCTCCGGCGGCCGGTGTCCGCGCTCCCAGTCGCCGGGGTAATCCCGGCGCCAGAGCGCGATCGCACGCGCATCATGGGACTCTACCGAGTCCCGTGTCAGCGTGCGCACCCCGCCGTCCGTGTAGACGGCGTAGAGCATGCAGTCGCCTGTCTGCACCCAGGCGATACGGTCTTCGTCCACGCGCACTACGCCGTGGACGGCACCCCACAGGCTGCCGGTATCTCCGGAGCCTACTCCGTGGCGCTCCATCACCCCGTGCAGCCGCATATTCGCCTCGAGTGTGATGCGCTCGAGGTCATCCCCGGCGGCATCAGCGAAGCATGCCGCCACGAGCCCTGACGCGATGCAGCCGGCTGTGCGGCCGCTCGCGTCCCGGAACGGCGTCAGGCCGGAGACGCCGTCGGCGACGCCGTACATGCTGCGCTCCGGCAGCGTGATAAGGGCGTCCTCGTTGCAGACGCCCTGGCCTTGACGCAGCAGCGTCTCGGCTGTAATTCCTCTCTGCACGAGCATTCCCCCAAACATTCTATATTGAAGCCGGCAGGAAACTCTATCCCAACCAGCCATCATGCAGCTCTTCTGTTAACGGATGCAGCATCTCTCCAGCCATTTCAGCAGGACCCGATCCCGTCTGAGCTTACCCGTGGATCATTTCACCTTCAATCATCGTCCAGACCACTTGAAACCGCTCATCAAGAAGCACTAAATCCGCCTCACAGCCGGCTTCGATCCTGCCCGCCTCAAATAGCCCCAGAATATCGGCGGGAGTCGTCGCTGCCATCCGGACCGCGTCCTCCAGTGAAATTCCGAGTTCATTTGTCAGCCGCAGCGCTTCGTTCATAGTCACCGTGCTTGAAGCAAGCGTCCCGTCCTTCAGCCGGGCCACGCCATCTTTAACCGCAACCTGATGCCCGCCGAATTCATACGTTCCGTCCCCAAGCCCCATCGCCTGGAGAGCGTCCGTAATGAGTACCATACCCTCCGGTCCTTTGATCCTGTGCATAAGCCGGACGATCGCAGGATGAAGATGTACGCCGTCCACAATCGCCTGGAGACTCACCTGCTCTTCTTCAAAAGCTGCGGCAACCAGCCCGGGATCGCGATGATGAATCGGCCGCATGCCGTTGAAACAGTGAGTGACATGACTCGCTCCGGCTGCAAAAGCCAGTTTGGCCTCCTCATAAGTCGCATCCGAGTGCGCGAGCGCGATCACGATATTCCGTTCTTTGAGCAGGGCGATAAGCTCCATTCCCCCTGGCAGCTCTGGAGCTATCGTGACCATTTTGACAAGCGATCCGGCTTCGTTAAGAATCAGGGTCATTTCCTCAAGGTCCGGATGACGTAAATGCTTTTCATTCTGCATGCCTTTGCGCTTCGGATTCAAATAAGGCCCTTCCAGATGGATGCCTGCAATTCTGGCCCCTCTCTCCTGTCCGGCAGCCCCTTTCACACTGCGGATCATGCGCAGAAGATCGTCCATATCGGAAGTTACAGAAGTCGCCAGAAATCGGGTGCAGCCTGTAGCTGCGCAGGCAAGCGATACGGCTTGAATGCTTTCTTGAGTTCCATCCATCATATCCAAGCCGCTCGCGCCATGAATATGTACATCGATCATTCCCGGGATAAGCAGCCGGCCCCCGCCGTCGATCGGCTCGTAACCTTCATTCTGAATGTGAACCGGAGCGGAGGAATTCCCTTCCTCAATTCGTTCGATTTTACCATTTTTTATCCAGACAGCAGCTGAACAGAGTATTCCGGTCGGCAGGGCGACTTGTACATTCTGCACCACTTTATTAGTCATCACGGCTTCTCCCCCTATCATTTTCTTCACTTTCAAATCCAATCACAACTCCGGCAAGACATCCTTCACAGCTATAGAGCTTTCAAGATGCAAGTTTGGGGACACGATTCATCCTTCCCTGCTCCTGGCTTCATCTTATCGCGTATTCCGATGCATTGGCAAAACTTTCATGGGTATTTGTTTACGTTTGCTAACAACAGCCCCGGGGCCCGACTTGAATCTGTACGGCTCCTCTCTTGGACGGCAGCCCTTCCTTCGGCTATAATCGGGAGTATCAAATGGAAAATGGAGTGACGGACATGTCTGATTTCGATTTCTTATATGATCATACCGAGGACACCTCGACCCGCTTTGTCTGCTTTATCAGCCCGTCCATGTGCCGTTTTGATCTGGCCATCCTGAACACGAACCGTTTTTATGGCAAAAAGCTTATTATCGATCTGCAATCCGGCAAATCGGCCGTTATCGGCCCCGATGATCTCGATGAGGAAGGCTATCTGGAGCATGTGTTTAAGCTGGGGGAAGAAGAAGCCGAAGAACTCCGTTCATTCTTGTACCAAATCGTCGGCACCGTGAATTTTACGGATATTTGAACCAGCCTGCGGGAAAACTGGGAAAAGAACAATTACCGCGGCACTGCGCCGCTTTTCCCAGGAGGGACTGTCATGACTGAAGGGTTTATCGAAGAAGAGCACCGGGGCACCGATCTGTCCACGGTCGAATCCCAGCGAAACGATACCATACCGGAGGAATTTCCCGAAGGACCTTACGGATCGCCGGTGGCATCTGTAGCACTGGGCAAAAGCACTCCTTGGCGTGAAGACCAGCGTCCAACGAACCGCTTCCGCTATGAAAACCGAGATCTGCACGAAGGGATCGAACGTGACTATCCCGGGGATGATCAGACCGAGGAGTTGTAGGAACTTGCCGTTTGATTTACAGCGGCTCCACCCGGTTTCCTGAACAAGTCCCTGCCTTCAGTCCCTACAAGAAGAACCCCCTGCGGCGTCCCTATTCGGGTCGTCTTCCAGGGGGTTCTTCTGCAAAGATCATCCGCTGCAGATGCAGCCATCTTTTTTTAAATAATCAGACTGCTCATCGCAAAAGCAACGCCTACATAAACCGTAAGCAGTAGAATACCGACGGCTGTATTGCCGTTCTTAAGATGTTCGGACAGCTTGACGCCCGGCGTCAGCCAGTCGAAAATGACATAGGTAAGCAGCAGGCAGAGATAGCCGATTCCAAACCAAAGCGCCATATGCAGGATAGAGGAATTGGTATACGCCGCGACTCCCAGAATAATGGCCGTCCCCATAAATTTACCGCCAAAAGCCAGGCCCACCGCGTTATTTCCTTTGCTGAGCTCTTCCAGATCGTTGAACGGCGTTATGAAGCTGAATATCACCATACCGGCAAACTGCAGAACAAGAATTACGATAAAACTGATTAATAAATCAAAACCGATCAATTGGCCCACCCCCTGAACTTCGACATCGCTAAATCATAATCGGAGAAATCATGTACTTCTTCGAGCACCACTTTAACCCGCTTTTTATCTTTTAATTCCGCATACCGTTCTTTGGAAATCGGCTGCTTGATGTTATGTCCCGAAGGGAGCTTCACGACTGCGAAATCGCGCTCTTTGCTTTCATACTGGGTCTTGTACACGCCGATCAGATCAACCTCTGTCTCGATTTGAAGCTTTAACTGATCCATATCGGTCTTTGCTTCTTTTTCGGTTTTGAAGGTCTTGAGAGGCGTCCAGGCGGAGAGCGTCACATCGTTCTTCCCGTCTGAAGCGGTCTTCATCTCGGCCGTCATAAAGCTGAGCACCCAGACATTATCGCCTGTCGCGTAGTTGTTATCGTTAGGCAGCATCTGATTGTTAGGCTGCAGGGTCATATCTCCCCCGATCAGATCCCCTACTTTGGACTGCTCGATTTTATAGTCCCATGGAACTACAGAAGATTCCGCTGAACTTGAAGAGTTCTTGGACGGATCTAGCACATTCGTTTTATCCCCGGCGCATGAAGCAATCAAACCAAGCAGCACAAAGGCTACAATGATGCCGATGACGATCCGGTTGCGCATTTTGCGCTGCTGGGACCTGCCGGTCATAGAATTCTTATTCAATTTGGTCAACTCCAATCGCCACAAAATGACTCGCATTGCCCGTAATCAAGCCGCCCGCGCGGCCCAGAAGTCCGCAAGGCTCGCCGTTAATCACGAACATGCCGGTGAGCAGCCGGTATTCGCCTTGGGCAAGCTGAACCCTCGGCAAATCGGCCCGCTCCTGGTACACATTCTCGAACAGCGTGCTTGTATCAAAGCCTTCTTCGTCCTGGATATCCATATCCCCGGAAGAGGCATACATGCGCACGGAACCGCCTTCACGACCAAACATCGATTTGGACACGTAACTGCCCTCAAAAACCGGCTGGTTATAGGTCGGAAGCATATAGCGTTCTATCGCTTCGTGTTCTTCACGGGTGAACAGCTGCACACCCATTTCATGCAGCCCCCAGATCACAGCCTGCAGCCCTTTGGACTGCAAAATAATGGCATGAATAGGATTGAACAAATTCAGGCGGCCTGTTTCAATCGCATACGCGAGAGCTTCCCCGCCGTCATCCACGCCCATCCATTCTTTGGGGTACAGAGCAAACATGCCGGAGATCGCCCGGTTATCCGAATCTTTGAGAATCCCTTCGTCTACCCACAAATCGAGGCAATCCACACAGCGCATCTGTCGCCCGCTATGCTTCACCAGCGCATCGATGGTTCCGGAATCCTCCAGATGCTTGCCGTAATCGATGCAAGCGGCTGCTTCCGGCTGCTCTACCGACCAGGCCTGGCGCACCAACTCCCCCATGACGGCGTTCGGACTGCAGTACCCGTATTGACGGGACATCCATGGCGTCACGATAGAAGATTCCACGTACCCGGTCGGTGTATCCGCATTCAATTCAAGCAGCTTCACCCTGCCGTCCTCGGACACGCTGAAGTCAAACCGGGCGTACCGGCTGATAAGGCCGGGCGGCCCCGGTTCGAGCTGATCGAGCCCATCCCAGAGTACCTCGGGAATGCTCAGCATCTCATACAGATCACGCCTGCCGAATACAAAACGCGCTCCTTTATCGAAGACGGACCAGAGCATCCTGGAAGCCTGCTTTACGTCTTCGTAGACTTCTCCATTCATAACGACGAGCTGATCGATCCAGTACTCTTCGGCCCCGATATCGGCCCATGTAAATCCCATCCCGGCCAGTTCAGCCACACGGGCTTTGCGGTCTTCAAGCGGCTGTCCGACCACACGAAACGCTCGATTATTCATTAGCTGCCGCTGGAAGAACTGCCGGACGAGCTGAAGCCGCTCGATTTACCGCCGATGCTGCCGGACGATGATGAACTGGATTTGCTTGATGAGCTGGAGCCGGATGAACCGGAAACACTTCCGGATTTGGTGCTCGTTGACCCCGATTTGGTACTGCCTGAAGAATTCGATGAGCTATTATTCCGGGAATTAATCGTAGACTTACTATTAAACGCGCCCGTTGTATTCGAAGTCTTGGGTTTGACCGTCGAATTCGAAGTTTGTTTGTTCTGGAATTTGGTCGAATCATAGGTCGGAACCGAATATGGTTTCTTAGTCTTGTAATCATAAGCCGGCCGCGAACTGCTCCATCCTCGTGATGAATAGGATCCGCCGCTGTTGAAAATAAGATGGTACAGCATTAAATCTGTCCAGTCGAGTCCGTTGTTATATACGATCGGAGCACTGGAGCCCGTACCTGCAGATCCGCCATTGGTTGGGGTTGGAGTCGGGCTCGCTTGGCCTGCCTGATCCGGGAGCGGAATGTTCCAGTCCATATTCGGATCAAAATAGGTCTTCACATCTTCGTTCGACCATTCAATCAGCTTCGGCTCCGGCTTGCTCTCCGAGAATGCGGCCGGGACGAGCAGCAGATTAGCCGCCAGCACCATACCCAGCGAGGTGCTCAGTACGCGGAGCGGCTTCGCTGTCCGGGAAGAACGGGCCGGGCCCGCAGTTGTCCTGCGTCTGGCGTCATCCACTGCCGCTTCGGCAGGCACCGATCCGGCTCCATCGGCTTGGCTGCTCTCTGCTTGATCAGCAGCAGGGTGGACTTCATGCGCCGCCTGTGCTGCCCCGGCTTCTATGGAAGCCGAAATAACTTCCGTCACAGCAGGCAGCTTGACTTGCTGCAGCGCGTCTGCCTGAAATTCAGCGGTGTTCCATTCGATGGCCTGAAGTTCCGGTGGCTTCTGTCCGCTATGTTTACTCCTCACCTTCATTGCGAATCCCTCCATTGTCTGACTTTCTAAGCTTGAATTTATTCACTGTCTTTCTTGACCGGGATAACCAGTACTTCCAGCTTCTCGTTCTCTACATCGAGTCTGCCTTCGATCATCTCGTATTCTTTCCCGCCGACCAGCAGGAAGTTAGCTTGCTCCATCATCGTGAACATAGCCTGGCTCCAGGCTCTCTCGTCGATTGTTTTCAAATCACCGTTCTCTAATTTTTCAATAATACGCACACTTGCTTCCATGGGGTATCATCCTTTCAAACTTCGTATTGGAAAATATTCATGCTCTTTCTAACGTTTGAGCAGGGATTTTGTTTCATTTTTTTGTGAATACCCAGGAATGTTTCATCCCCTACCATACCAAATTCAAGAAATAGAGGGAACCCTTTTTATGACTTTTGTCCTAAAAAGACAAAAAGCGGACCGCAGCTTAAGCTGACGATCCGCTGTATTTCAGTCGTGTCCTTAAAAAGACAGAAGGACATCCCATCTACCCGACTTTCGCATGGAAAAGCATGGCTCCGCCCAGACATGCCGATACAGTAGGGTAAATCTTCCATACGCATGGACGATACTGATCCAGCACGTTTAACTAGGCATCCACTGTTAAAAATCGGATCATTTCACGGTTAATATGATATGCTTGTTCATGATTAATGCCATGCCCTGCATCTGGAATAATTTTATAAGGAACCTTGTTCATCTCTAAATCCTTAATCGCAGCAGGATAATTGGATAACCGATCATATTGCCCGATTAGGAACAGCGCTTTCCCTTTCAAAACGGAAATGTCTTCGTTCGTAAATTTCTTATATTTGTGGTACATCATCGACTTGTTATTAAAGTATTTGCGCAAATACGTCCAGTGGGTCATAAGCTCTTGGTTACTCTCAAAAACGGTAGAGGTTGGGGCACATAACTTTCTCAGCAGCTTCTTTGTATTCTTCTCGGAGGCAGGCAGCAGAGCTTCCGGCAGGAACAGCATGGCCATTCGAAGCATATTGACTTTGGTACTGCCCGCTAATGAGATTACTTTATTCACCCTGTCAGGATTCGTAATCGTATAGTAGCTGGCTATGTAAGAACCGTTGGAGACACCTGCAAGATTAACCGTTTCCAAGTCGAACCACCGCAGGATCTCGTCAATCCACAGCGACTGATCGAAGGTTTTCATATAATTGGCATTGGGTTCGCTTTTCCCGGGTCCCCCTAATGTATCCACAGCGATTACAAAAAAATGTTGGCTCAGCTCGGACATATTAAATAGCCACATCAAAGCGGAATTGTCACCCACCCCGTGAAATAACATCAATGGAGGATTGTTCCGGTTACCGGCAGTAAGGATATGTGTATGACCATAGGTTGTAGGAATATCGCTTTCTTCCACTTCGACTCCCCACAGGCTCACAAGTCTCTCATAGGATTCAAAGATAAGTTGTTTACCCTCTGGTTTTTTGAATCTATTTATGACCATATGCATCATCCTCAATTTAGTTTTCATCCCTATATTTACCACGAATTTTAATCTGACCTCTTTTATTTGTAAAGGATATCGGGTTATTTTGAAAAAAATCCGCTTTTTTTGAAATATTAATGGCTTATAAAAATACAAAAAAGCGACCGTCCCGGTGAAATAAACCCCGAGTCGGTCGCCGTGTAAAGATGTTCTCCTGTCATGTCTGTTTATCAAGCTATACAATGGGCACTCTCCAGCACTTTAACAAGACCGCCAAATTCTAATTCCTCGAACTTGCGGATGGCTGCTTCTTTGCGTAAGCTCCACATACATTCATTCAAGTCACATTTAATCGGTACATCCACTTTAATCGTTGCTAAATTTCTGGATAAGTGCAGCATTTCCAAATTCTCTTCGATTTTTGTCCGGACACCCTTCGGCAGCTTATCCAGGTTTTCAAGAACACCCTCAACGGATTGATATTCGAGAAGTAATTTCAGGGCAATCTTCTCACCAATCCCCCTTACTCCCGGATAATTGTCACTGGTATCTCCCATGAACCCTTTCAAGTCAATCACTTGCAAAGGTTTAAGCTGCTTCTCCGCCATTAATAAATCCGAGTCGTAGACCGCATAATTTAATTTTCCTTTTTTCATGATGACCACTTTCACACGCTCACTTACCAATTGGAGCATATCATGGTCCCCGGTCAAAATATAGACTTCGGAGTCGATGCTCAGTTGATTGGCCAACGTCCCCATGCAGTCATCCGCCTCATAACCTACCAGTCCGATATTGGGAATCCCCATTTCCGCCACGACTTCCTTAATCAGATCGAATTGCGGAATTAGCTCAACAGGGGGTTTAGGACGATTCCCCTTATAATCGCTGTACTGTTCGGTCCGGAATGTTGTGCTTCCCATATCCCAACAGCAAATGACATGGGAAGGTTTGAACGTATTTATTGCATCAAAAAAATATTGAATAAAGCCATATACAGCATTTGTAGGCAAACCTGAGCTGGTTTTTCTTATATATCCGCTATAGGAAGTTGCATAGAAAGCTCTAAAAAGAATGGCCATCCCGTCTACAATCATAACCTTATTTTGATTTAACACTACACTTCTCCCCAATCCAAAACATGATCTATTTATTTTAACACTTTTACGAATAGGACTCCATGGCAGACAAAGGGTTCCAGTCTTCACGGATTGCATAGAAGCGTAACTATTTATTGAAATACGGAGTTAAAAAAGACTGTCCCCTGTTACGCCAAGAGACAGTCCTATCGAATTTCACACAATTACCGGGTACATATCGCCAGCCGCCCTAGAAATAATTCCATCCCGGCAGCCAGCGCAGCCATTCGGTATAAGATTTATCGACCACCAAGCCAGAAAGCAGAGGATAGAAAATGACGAACAGCAGTGCGACTGCCGCCAGATACACGTACCCCCAGCGTCTCCAGTGCGGTTTGGTTTCGAAAAGATGCCGGATAAAGAACGTGATGATCAGAATCATGAAGGGAACCATCGCAAAGTAGTGGTATATAAATGTCAGTCTCGGCACGAGCATCCAAGGCAAGTACTGGGACGCGTAAGCGATAAGCAGGAACCGCAGCGGCTTGTTGCGTGTCCTGAAAGCCAGCCAGACGGCAAGCAGAACACAGATCAACCCCGGCCACCAGATGAGCGGATTGCCGAACGATACAATACTCGATACACTATCCAGGGGAACGAATTCCCCTTTGTAGTACCAGATCGGCCTGAGCATCAGCGGCCATTCCCACCAGCTTGAAGAGAATGGATGCGTCGCAACGAGCTCACTGTGGTAGCTGTACATATGCTTCTGGTAGGTAATGACATCAGCCAGACCATGCCCCGGTCCCGGCACCATCATGAACGGAATGTAAGAGGCCACGTAAATGCCCGCCGGAATCAGCACGTAGAAGACGACGCAGAACAGCAGCGTGTAGATCGTATAGCGCGGGAACTTACGTACCTTTGCGGTCCATCGCTGCACTTCCTCCTGCCTGCTCTCAGCCGTGCTCATGCTTACAATGGCCCCCAGACTGTCGCGGGCTGCCGCTTCTTGCTGGATGAGCATATTCGAGGCAGATCCGCCGGACGAGCGGTCGCTCTCCCCCCCGTTATGCTCCTCCCATGTCAGCTTCGGATCTCCGCTTTCAGATGCTTCGCTCTGAGCCTGCTCTCTTGCCCATTCTTTTAGTTTACGCTTAGCTTCCCTATACTCCCCATAGCGCTCCCACAAGCTCAGGGCAAGCAGTACGGCAAGGCCTGCGCCTCCGTAGAGCACAATCCATTTGGAGGCGGCTCCAATCCCGAAGACTACTCCCGCAAGGCCTAACGGCACCAGCGTCCGGCGCCATGAAACCTCGTAGAAGTTCATCGTCGTATACCGGTACATCAGCGCGAACATCAGCATGATGAAAAACACGCCATACACATCAATCGTAGAGATTCTCGTCTGCGCAAAGTGCATAAAATCAAAAGCGAACAGGAAAGTCGCAATTGCCGCATATTCCGTACGGCCCAGCAGCCGCTTCGCCATCATATACATGAGCGGAAGCATGGCTGCCCCGAACAGCGTGCCTACAATGCGCCAGCCGAAAGGATTCATTCCGAAGAGAGCGATCCCCGCCGAAATGAGGACTTTGCCCAGCGGAGGATGGGTGCTCTCATAAGGTTCGATCCGATATAAATGCTCATAGGCTGTTCGCGCATGATAAATTTCATCAAAATAAGTGCCATCCAGATAAGTTGGAGCAGCAGGCACGATCGCCTGCTCGTCAAACAAGTTAGCATGCTCGGCCGAACTGGCGGCTGCTCCAGATTCACCCGATGCCGAGTCCTGCTCGCCGGCTGGAAGCACCTTAACCGGGAGCGGTATATCCGACACGCCATCGAAGAATGCCACCTCGTGCAGACGAAACCCGGTGTCCATCGGAATGATTTTGACATACCGGGTATTCACTTCGGTCTTAACGACGTTCCATGTAAACACTTTGACGTAGTCCGATTTCACATCCACCGGCCGGTCCCACACCACTCCATCGTCGGAGAATTCGAACCGGAACGAACCGTCTCCGGCGCCCGCATAATTATGAATCCGGGCGATGTGCCTGGATTCACCGAAATCCGCTACGATCTCATCGGATGTGGCCGTTGCCGGTTTCCAGAAGGTCTCCGGCGCCTGGGAAGACCCCAGATTAATCAGCGCGATAACCGTATAGACAGCGGTGATAAGACCCGCAAGCCCTACATCCTTCCTCGTCCACAACGGTTCGCGGGCAGCCAGTGCGCCGTCCCGGTCCCGGACCACAGAGCCTCTGGTCGTCAGACCGGCAAGCAGGCCCCTTTGCGTGTGAACGCTTCCTTCCGTATTCCGCTCGTTGTCTGTGCCGGACGCCAGCAGAAAAGCATACCTCCACGCGAATACGAACAATATCAGGTTCACGGCCGACACTGCGACCAGAACAGGATCTTTTACAGCAATATGGTAAATATCGTTCGAGCTCTGCCAGAGGACATACCCTACGTTGAGGAAGCTGGTCAGGCTGAAACCTCCGAACAGCAGAAGCAGACGCTTATCCTTCAAATACAAATAAGCAGCAAGCAGCAAAAGCAGCCCGTAGAACAGGTAACGTTCGTGCATTTTGGTCATCAGCATAAAAGCGGACGTGGCGAACAGAAAGCCCATATAGAAGCCTGCGCCTTTTTTGTGAGAGGTTCTTGCATAAAGGACCAAGGAGAACAGCAGGGCCAGCACAAAAAAGATCGTGCCCCACCCCGTATAATTCATCGAAAACAATTGTCCGTCAGCCGTCTGGAAGTTACCTCCGAGCAGCGCCATGAGATTGAACGCGTTAAGCGAGGCGTACGGGTACGAGGCCAGCGTACCGAAGTACAGCTTAAAGAGCCAGAGCGGCTCCAGCTTCCATGCAAAAGGCAGAGCCGGAAGCAGGAAAGCCGCCGCACCCGCAGCAAAACTCGCGGAGAGTGTCCGCCACCAGCCCTTTTCCCTCGCTTGCTGGAACAAGGCAACCAGGAAGAACGGACCGAACAACAGTCCCTGCGGCTTCAGCAGCACGGCAACGGCAAGAATAACCGCCGCCGAAACAAAGCGCTTCTTCTCCAGCTGCAGCAGGAAAATCAGCACAAACAGCATGAATACGGAATCCACCTGCCCCCACCCGGCCGAATTGATCCAGATAGCGGGATTCAGCATATAAAGGGAAGACAGCAGGGCCGCCCTGGACGACGGGAATGTCCGGGCTGCCAGCTTATATAGGAGAACAGAAGACAGCAGATCCGCTGCCATCGGTACCGTTTTGAGTATCAGCAGAGACCAGCCTGACTCCCAGCCGATTTGAAGACCGCCGCATAAAGCACCAATGATATACAGCACATACATATACCCCGGCGGGTAATCCAGAAAATAATCAGGATCGGAATACAGCTCGCCGAACCCTACTGTGTATGCCCGGTCCGCCCAGGCCATAAACGTACGCACATCCGCTTCATAGCCAAATACATTCGGCGCTACGAGTAAACGGATCACGACGGCTGCTGCCAGCACGAGCGCGAATAAAGTGTGCCGGTTACGGGCCGTTCCCGGCATCGTTTCACCGATTTGCATGCGTCCACTCCTTTGCAGCTTTCTATGCTTTTCTTGTCAGTTCTTATTATGGGGGAAGGCTTGCACGATTGGCAAACACATTTCCAACTGTCGCCTTTAACTAGATAAAGACTGTAACTAATCTATACAGCATAAACAGCCTGTTTATGCTTCAACAGGCCGCTTACGGTGTATCGCTTGAGCTTATCCTGCATGATGTCTCCGGAGGCTCTGTCCGGCATACAAAAAAAGGACTCCGCCGGACCCTCCCAAAAGCGGAATGTCCAGCAGAATCCCTTTAGCTTGTCCGGTTATAACCAGCCTTCAGGCGGACAGCAGCGCTGCCCGTTACTGCATTAAGCCGGTGAAGCGGATTTCATTCCCTCTTCCGGCTCGATGCCCTCCATGAAGAAGCTCACCAGTTTCCCGTGCTTACGCAGAGACTTCTCGTGAATCAGATTCAGCTTCCCGTTATCCAGCGAGCCAAAAATGTAGATCAGCTCCTCGTTATCATGGGACCAGTCGAACCCTTCAAACATCCGCAGACACTCGGTCCACTCCGGATTGTATTCCCCATTCTGGAACAGGAACGAATTCGCATACAGCGCAATGCTTTCCTGCATAACCCGGTTCGCGGACGTGACCTGCACAAGTCCGGGCTGCTCCGGCATCATCGGCAGAATCGTGTTGAAGAACTGGTGCAGAATTTCCACATACGTCGACATGTCTTTGCGGATTTTACGCTGCAGCTCGTAGGACGACTGCATTTTACCGGAGAACAGCATGACGGCCGTCGAGTACATCCAGGACAAGCAAGTGAAGTTGCGGTTAAAAGCCGTCAAGTTGCTGCGTCTCTCCACACCTGCATTCTTCAGCAGCATATTATGATCGACCACCTGCTGGATGACCAGATTAAGCGGATCGACCGAATCGAAAGAATGACCCAGCTCCTTGCTTACAAGCTGCACTTTGGAATTGATGTCCCCGAACAGCTGCTGCTCCTCCACCTCACCGAGTCCGATATAAATCTGCACAGCCAGCTCGCTTTCCATCAGACCCAGACGTCTAGCCTCCATCTGTTCCAAAAGCCCGTTCACCTGCGTAATCTCGTCAGCCAATTCCGGATTGTCCGCTTCCTTGCGGTGGCGCACTCGCAGAGAAGCCAGCTTGCGCTCGATGCGCTTCACTTCCTTCTGCATCTGTTCATTGACGAACCCGAGCGCCAGAATGCGGTGCTGACCATCGAGGATACTCAGCTTAGAGCCGTGGCGCAGGAACAGATCCTCCTTCACACGCGACAGCTGGCTTACATCGCGCAGCGACAGGGTGACCGGTCCGAAGAATACCTGATCGAGCTCCCGCTCCTGGAGATAAGTCGAAATTTTGCGGCGCTGCATTTTACTCAGCTTCCGCTGTACGATGGTATCAATGGTTGTGTAATTGAGCAGATCCTGCGCCTTAAGAGCCACGGTCGCAAGGCCAAAACGCTCACAGAAAGGATGAATCGTCATCCGCAGGCATAAACCGTCCATTAGCCGACATCCTCCTTATCGCTGATCAGGAACAAATGCTGCTCCTGGTAGAAAGAGCGGATATATTGATACGCTTTCATAATTCGCGAGCGGCGCGGCAGGCGATCCTTCTCATCTCCGCTGAAGATCGCGGACCAATCGATATGAGGCAGTATTTTAGTCGCATACTCCAAGCCGTAACGGTTGAACTTCGCACTCTTGGTCGCTTCCTCGTGGAAGAACAAGGCCAGCGCGATCTGGATATTCTCCGACCAGGCCGCTTCCCCTTTGACGGGCGCCGGCAAATATTTCAGCAGCTGCTGAAAATAGAAGGAGCTGTGGGACAAATGCTCCGCTACCGCTTCCTCATCATAATGATACCCGTTATTGCGTGCACCCGACTTCATCCGTCCTTCGAAGAGCGCTACCAGAATCTCGATGAGCAGGTGGTATGTAAACAGAAATTCCGGCCCTTTCCCGCGTTCCGAGAACATGTCCACCGGAATATGCTGCATGACCGGAGCCTTCTCCACAAGCTGGGAAGCCGTCACATGGTAGAACCGGCGCTGATCGCGAAGCACGGCCAAGTTACCGCCGATTTTGCGGGGCAGCTTATTAATATCGGAGAATAGCTGCCTTTCCTGTTTGGCATCGATATCGAGATAAATCATCGTCGATACAGGGAACGCGTACAGTCTGCTTAATTTCTCCGTTATTTCTTCCATGCGGTCATACTCCCTGCGGTCTTTTGCTCTGGCCATCTGACTTTGCAGGGTTTCCATTAAACGCTGAAAAGCAGCCAGACGGTGCTGACCGTCGACCACATACAATTTCTCAATGGGCTGAAGCTGAAAAACATGCTGCTCCGAATCGTAGCTTCCCGCTCCCCTTGCAGAGAAAATAACGCCCGGGAAATAAATCGGCTGATGGTTATCCAGATAGAGGGATACATAATCCATCAGCTTGGACAGATTGCGGGGAATGATGGAACGCTGAACTTCCAGGTCAACCTCATAGATAGAAAAAAGCTTAGAAATGGGTAAAGTTGTTGAGAGCGTCGCTTGTCCGAAGGTCTGCCCGAGCGCACCCGGAATTTCCACCAGGGAAGAAGGCTTCTGCTGCGACAACAGCTCGGATAGCGAAAAGATAGAATCCATAATTAACTCCTTTCAAACCTGTTTTAAAGGATGCCGGACTGCTTGTCCGGCAGTAGAAGGATAGACCTGCACGGTTCCCGTCAAACCTGCATGAAATTAAGCAATGCGGGTACGGCTTGGGTAGGACAGGATCCTATCGGTTTCCTATCAATTTCAATCTCTACTACTTTACTCATTGTTAGCACTTTTTCCTTCTTTGAAACGGGTATATTGGAAAATTTTATGTATTTCTTTCAATTTCGCCAATAGACTTCCATATTTCCCCGATTCTTGACACGGCTTCGCCCAGTCTTTCCTCCGGCTGAACAAGGGCCATACGGACGTACCCCTCTCCCTCCGCTCCAAAAGCATCTCCCGGAATTACAGCAACTCCAGCACGCTCCAGCAGGCTGCGGGCAAAATGCCGGGACGTCCAGCCCTCAGGAATAGGGGCCCAGACGAACATCGTCGCCTTAGGCAAAGGCACGTTCCAGCCCATTGCCCGTAGTCCGTTCACCAGCACATTGCGTCTGCGTTCATAGACGGCAGAGATAGCTGCCGGGAAATCAGCTTCCTCTTCCAGAGCGAGTACCCCAGCCTGCTGAATAGGAAGAAAAATGCCATAGTCGATGTTTGACTTCAAAGTCCGCAGTGCTGCTATCGCCTCCGCATTGCCGGCAAGAAAGGCAATCCGGCATCCGGCCATATTGAAGCTTTTGGATAACGAATGAAATTCGACTGCGCGGGACTTGGCGCCCGGCAGCTCCAGAATACTCATCGGCTTGTAGCCGTCGAACGCAAGCTCCGAATAAGCCAGATCATGCACGATAAGCAGATCATGACGCTCCGCGAAAGCCAGTGCTTTCTCATAGAAAGCACGGTCAGCCGCCTCGGGAATGGGATTGCCCGGATAACTGAGCAGCAGGAACGAGGCTTGATCCGCTACATACGGCGGAATCTGGTCCAGCTGCGGAAGGAAGCCTTCCGCTTCCTTGAGCGGGAGCAGGATGGGCTCCACACCAGCAAGTACCAGACTCGCCGCGTAGATCGGATAACCGGGGTCCGGTACCAGTGCAGTGTCGCCCGGGTCGCACAGCGACATAGCCAGATGGGCCAGGCCATCCTGCGAGCCGAGCAGAGCCAGCACTTCGCGGTCCGGGTCTACCTCCACGCCGAAGCGGCGCTGCATCCAGCCGGCAGCTGCCCTGCGGAATTCCGGAGTTCCTTCCGACCCCGGATAGCCGTACGCGTGGGGGCTGAGGACCGCTTCGGACAGCGCCTTCATCACTTTGGGAGAGGGCGGGAGATCCGGACTGCCGATTCCAAGATCGATAACCTCCATCCCTTTCTCCTCCGCCTCCCGTCTCCACCGGGCCACCTCCGCAAAGATGGCTGAACCCAGACTTCCAATTCTTTTGGATCCTGTAATTGTCATAGCACGCTTCTCCCCTGTTCTTAGAATCTATTACTCACGGATGTTTCTTACTCTACTTCATCATTCCCCCTTCTTCTCTTCCTTTCCTGCCTGTAAATAAAAGAACTCATAAGCCCGTGTCGACTTATGAGTTCTGTTTTCCATGAGTTCTCATGATGAATAGTACACTCACCGCGGGTTTATTCGCCCGGGTTAGCTAGGAGGCAGCACGCCATGAATCCAGTTCATCATCGCGAGCAGGTAAATGGCAAGCCCTGCATACGCGATGCCGAACTTCCAGCGGGAAGCGGTCGGAACCTCATAATAAGCATCGTTGTCGTATGGCTCCAGTTCCACATCGCAATGAAGGATAAGATGGAGGCCATCCTCACGGTTAGCCCTTTCGATTTTGGTAACCTGGACACGGTGGACAATGGATTGACGAGGCAGAAGGAACTTGGTTTCAAAATCAATCGCGTCCCATGAAACCTGGAGCATCTGCGCGCCTGCGTTTTCTTCGCTGGTATCCGAATAAGTCGTAAAATCCAGATTCCGCTTATGGTCTTCCCCCGGAATCATATATCCTTGCTCCAGCAAATGCTGCGCCGTCATATCAAAGCGCGGATGAAAATGGAACAGCTGCGGTTTGTTGCGGTATTTGACGAACTTTTTGTATAAATCCCAAGCGAACATAATCCAGATGATCAGGAACAGGAAGCTGCGCAAATAGATAATAACCGCAAGACCTCCAATTAATCCCACCAGCCATAGCCACCGGGTCACAGCTGTGGAAATCCGTCCTCCATCCAGCGGATGAATCGGCAGTAAATTAATCAGATTCAGAAAAAGTCCCGTATAAGCGATGGAGATCAGAATACCGGAATCCAGATACATACCTAATCCGAAGGCCGCTGTAGCTCCTATCGTTCCCAGCAAAGGTCCTCCATACGCGATGTAAGCTTCGGTTACCGCGTCTCTGGGGTTGCGCTTCATCGTAATCAGCGCGCCGAGAAACGGGATGAATAAGGGCGCGGACACAGGCAATCCTTTGCGCTTAGCGGCAAAAACATGGCCTAACTCATGGATGAAAATCATCGTCACAAGTCCGATCGCGAACGGTAGCGGTGCTATAAGCGCATAGCCGGCAATCGTAATCGCAATCGAGATGAAGGTCGCTCCGAACTTGCTCAGTTTCAGAAGAGGAATCAGCACTTTGAGCTGCGTCAGCAGGAAGGCGAGGATAGCTCCAAAAACCCACAGCGGGTTTTTCTTTTTCGTTTTAGAAGAAGGGTTCTGAGACAACTGCATTCACTCCTTTCCAGATGATTGGCCTGATACAGCCGAGGATTGTCAGCCCCAAACCTGCTCAAAATCAGTTTCTTTGAATCCGACCGTTACTTGGCGGCCATCCGTTACGATCGGACGCTTAATCAATCTGCCATTGGATGCCAGCAAAGCCAGCTTCTCATCTTCTGACATGGAATCCAGCTTATCTTTCAGCGCCATCTCTCTGTACACTTCACCGGAAGTATTGAAGAATTTCTTAATGTCGAGCCCGCTGTTACGGACTAATTCCCGAAGTTCATCTGCAGTCGGCGGCTGTTCGAACAGAGGAACGGTGCTCGGCTCCAATCCTTTATTTCTCAGCCATTTCACAGCATTGCGGCAAGTACTGCACTTGCTGTATTCATACACGGTTACTTTCATCAGAAGAAACACCCTTTCCATAAATAATTGCGCGCCGCACTATGCGGCTTCCCTGATGCGGCGAGCACTCTATATATTCAAAAACCTCCGCTGCCGAGCCGGCGGGAGGTCAGAACAACAAACGGTGGAACCTCAGCTTTCCAGCAGCACGTCTTTATACGCAACCCAGCGCGAAAAGTTCCACTCCGCCAGAAGGCAAATAAGGGCAGCGGGCCGCTCTTGTACGCGGCCGGTCAAGATTATGCCGCTCCGCATGATCAGCCGCAGGCGTCGATAACTGCCTGCATATCCGCCGGCAGCGGAGCGGTGAACTCCACCCGGTTCCTTGTGCCCGGGTGGTCGAACGCCAGGCGGTACGCATGCAGCGCCTGGCGTGAGAGTTCGCATCCGGCGGCGGCGGCCGCCGGGAGGTGGGCGGAAGGGTCTCCTTCCGCCTCCGTGCGCAAGCGGTCACAGGCCTCCGCCGCTTCGCCGCTGCCCGCCCCGTACATCTTGTCACCAAGAAGCGGATGTCCGAGGTGTTTCATATGGACGCGAATCTGATGCGTCCTGCCGGTTTCGAGCATGAGCCGCACCAGAGTAAGGCCGGCATAGCGCTGCACGACTTCGTAGTGCGTGACCGCGCGGTAGCCATCCGGCGTTACAATGCGGACATGCGGCTCTTCGGGATCCCGGTCGATAGGCGCATCAATCGTCCCTTTATCTTCCGCTACGCTTCCGTGCACAAGCGCAAGGTACTCCTTATGGATCGTGCGGGCGATCATCTGCTCCGAAATTTGCTGGTGCACATACGGATTTTTGGCAATCGCCAGTACCCCGGACGTTTCCTGATCGAGCCGGTGAATCGGCCGGAACCGGACATTCTCACCGCGCTGTTTCCAGTGATGAACAACCCCGTTAGCGATTGTATTGACGTAATGGCCGTGCGTCGGATGGACAATCATGCCGGGTTCTTTGTTTACGATAAGCAAATGCTCATCCTCATACAGAATCTCCAGAGGAATATCCTGCGGCAGAATATCTTCGGACTCTTCTTCTTCCATCCGCAATTCGATCCGGTCTCCGCTCTGTACTTTGATCGAGATGTATTCTCTTCGTCCATTGACCGTAATCCCTTGCTCCGTCTGTTTCAGACGGGAAACCAGCTTGCGTGATAAACCCAGCTTGTTGTGCAGAATCGTCTTCAGATAAAAACCCTCCTCTTCGGGAGGGACCTGATAGATTATAGGTGCGTAGTAGTTCATGATTTCCTGCGGAACACTTCAGCACTGCGCAGGTATTCCACATCAGACTGCCCTTCGCGGAAATTAGCCGTTCTTGCCAGAGTAAAGAACAGATCCGATAAGCGATTCAGATAGTGACGGACATCGGAATTAATCTCTTGCGTACGGGCCAGTGTTACAACGCGTCTTTCCGCACGGCGGCATACCGTCCGGCACACGTGCATAGCCGGAGAGGATTGGCTCCCGCCCGGCAGAATAAAGCGGGTAATATCCGGCGTTTCGGCATCATACTTATCGATCCATGTTTCGAGGTTCTCGACCATGTCCGAATTAACCTTATACGGCCTCTTATCCTGCTTAAGCAGTGCAAGGTCGGAGCCGCAGTCAAACAACTCATGCTGAATCGTAAGCAGATCATCGAGCATATCGGCGAATTTGGCCGGATCAAGGAAGCCCATCGCCTGACCCACAAAGCTGTTCAGCTCATCCACGGTACCGTATGCTTCTACGCGATCGTCATCTTTA
The DNA here is from genome assembly GCF_009757775.1 of Paenibacillus lutrae. Lineage (GTDB taxonomy): Bacteria > Bacillota > Bacilli > Paenibacillales > NBRC-103111 > Paenibacillus_F > Paenibacillus_F lutrae. The sequence goes on along the minus strand of NZ_RHLK01000002.1, from coordinate 698,854 downwards.
TCGACCCGTCCTCCGATGACGCCTGTTTTTCCCGCATCACCGGTTCTTGTATAAATTTTCAAGGAAAATTCCCCCAGTCTTTATCATTGATTCTTATTCATGAGCCCCGAATTACGCATCCGGCTTCACGCTTCATTTCCGCTTAGCTGCAAGGAGACTCTCCATAGGCCATTAAACCCGTTTCAAACCTTCTCTTCATCATAGCGCCCACGAACTAACAGCGCAAACATGCTTTTCTTGTAACAAGCAATTGCGCCTTCTTCGCGTCCCTATACATGGGTAACTCCTTGATTCACTCATTCGCCCTGACCGTACATACCGGCCGTCCTTAATTGTAAGTCTAATAGAGTTCTACTTGCTAGTCGGAGAGTCCTGCAATCTCATACAGCTTCGCCATATCGAGATGGGCACGGACATGCACTGCAAGCCGGTCGAAGGCCTCTTCTCTTTTCTCCCGGTAACGAAGCTCCGCCTGCAGCGGCTCCCAGCCTTTGCCGAGTCTGACCTCATTTAACCAGGCCCGGCGGAAATCATCGTTGTGCAGCACCCCATGCAAATATGTTCCCCATATGCGTCCACCATCGGCGGAAGCTCCGTCGGGGTGATATTCGGCAGCTGCTTGCCGGGTGCCGCCCGGAGACTGAACACACACACGAAGCCGGAAAGGACGCTCCACATCCGCTTTGGTCACATGCGTTTCCCCCATATGGATTTCGTAGCCCTCTACCGGCAGCCCGCAATTACTGGCGAACAAGCGGCAGATTCCCTCGGCCCGGACCGTTTTCTTCACAGCCGTGAATTCCGTTCTTACAGGAAGCAGTCCCAGTCCTTCCAGCTCTCCGGTGAAACCGGATTCGGCTCCGGAACAATCGGAGAGACTTTCCCCGAGTATCTGGTAACCGCCGCATATCCCGGCTATATATCCGTTCTTCCGGGCATACGTGCCGATCCGGGCAGCCAGTCCGCTTTCACGCAGAAAAAGCAGGTCCCCTATCGTGTTTTTGCTTCCGGGGATAATCAGAATATCGGGACTTCCCCAGTCGTCCGGTCCGGTAATATAGCGGACATGGACATCAGGCTCCTCATGCAGCGGATCGATATCGGTAAAATTAGAGATTCGCGGCAGACGAAGGATACCGATTTCCAGTACATCTGTCCGATCCCGGCTGGAGGAATGCAGCGTCTGCGTCTCCAGTCGTTTTTTGGAATCCAGCGAAGCCGAATCTTCATCCTCGATTCCCAGCTTCGGATAGTACGGAATCACGCCGAGCACAGGTTTTCCTGTCCGCCGCTCCAGCCAGTCCAGCCCAGGCCGCAGCAGTCCGATGTCACCGCGGAATTTGTTAATAATAAAGCCCTTCACCCGGTCTCTTTCATCAGGTTCCAGCAGCTCCAGCGTACCGACAATCGCCGCAAAAACCCCGCCGCGGTCAATATCCGCTACGAGAACAACAGGCGCATCCGCCCATCCCGCCATCCGCATATTAACAATATCGCGATCCTTCAGATTAATCTCGGCCGGGCTGCCAGCCCCTTCAAGAATGACGAGTTCGCTGCTTTGGCGCAGTCTATCCAGAGCTCCCCGGACAATTCCCTCCGCAACAGGCAGATAGGATTCCCGATACTCACCCGCATCCATATCCATCAGAGGCTTGCCATGGACGACAACCTGTGAGCGCATATCACCAGTCGGTTTTAGCAGAATCGGATTCATATCAGTCGTAGCCGCAATCCGGCAGGCATCCGCCTGCACACCCTGCGCACGCCCAATCTCACGGCCGTCTGGAGTGACATAAGAGTTAAGTGACATGTTCTGCGACTTGAACGGCGCCACACGCTTACCGTCCTGGACGAAAATACGGCATAAGGCTGCCGTAACAATACTTTTCCCGACATCGGATGCAGTTCCTTGTATCATAAGCGTCCTCGCCAGACGAAGGGCCGTTGAAGATCCGCCTTCCGTTGAATTCAGACCGCCCTCCGACATAGAAGAATTGACCGAACCCATCCTGCTTTCTGCCGCTTCGTTATTACTCATCTGCTCTTCCCTCCCTCCGGTGTCCGAACCATCCTCACAGCCTCATTAAAAACTGCCATGCGGTTTTCATGGGGCATCCATGCAGCTTTCATGCGGCTTTCATGCAGCTTCCATGCAACTTTCATGCGACTTTCATACGGCTTTCACGCAGCCTTCATGGGGCCTTCATGGGGCTTTCATACGCCTTTCACACAGCCGTCAAGCTGCTTTCCTATCATGCAGCCATCTCCCCGTTATTTCGGCGCCAATACTTCTGCCAGCACTGAAATCAGGCGCTCATTATCTTCGCGGAGCTTCACGGCAACACGGAAGTAAGAATCGGTTAATCCTTCGAAAAGCGAAGCGTCGCGGATCAGAATGCCGTGCTCGCCCATTTTTTGCTGAAGGTCCCGTGCCGTAAGGGCAGATTCCTGCGGAAGACTGCAGAGAACATAATTGATGTCACTGGGCGTAACGGTGAGCCCCAGAGAGGCAAGCTTCCCGCGAAGCCAGGGATTCTCCTCCCGGAGCCACGCAATCGTCCGCTCTGCGAAAACCTCATCATTCAGAACGGCACTCCCGATCAATTGCGCCAGGAAATTCACGCTCCACGGTACCTGCAGCTGACCCATCTGGCGGATAACATCCGGATGCGCCACGACAAAACCGAGGCGGATACCCGGGACGGCATAGAACTTGGTCATGGAGCGAATCACATACAGATGCGGGCTGGCTGCCGCCCTCCGCAGCATGGTCAACTCCGACTCTTGAGGCACAAAATCAAGGAAGGCCTCATCCAGAATGAGCGGATGCCCAGTGTCCGCTATTTCATGCAGCAGTGCACGGGGCAGAATACGGCCCGTCGGATTGTTCGGCTGACCCAGGAACAGCGCGTCCGATTGCTTGAACGCTTCCTGCACATCTTCCCTTTGAAGCACAAAATTATGGCGTGCATGAAGCGGAATATTGTGAACACGTCCGCCAGCTTTATGTACCGCATCCTCATATTCGCTAAAAGACGGCCTCGCCAGCGCCGTTACGCCTGGTTTAAGCACGCGAACGATCAGATCGATCAGCTCAGCAGCTCCGTTCCCCACCAGAATGGATTCCATAGGCACGCCGTACTTGACTGCGATTTTCCCGCGCAGCTCTCTGACAGCCGGGTCCGGATATTTCACAATATCCCGCCACTGATTGTGCAGAATATTCTCCACCGCTTCCGGCGGTCCCAGCGGATTCATATTCGATGAGAAATCCAGAAACTCTCCCCTGCTTCTCCCGAATTTCTCCTCCGCTGTCAGCAAATCTCCACCGTGTCCGTAACGCTCAAGCAACGTCCATCCCTCTTCCCTTGTCCATTTTTTCAATAGATACCGATCCCATTTATAGGAAAAAAGGCTGGGAGTCCTCCATTCGGACTCAACCCGCCTCACCGAAAACTAAGCAATGCAGCTTCACCTGACTGCTGCCAAGCTAGAAGCCAAATTGAACCAGGGCCGCTATGGCAAGGAGCAGCACGGTCTCCAGCAGTTCATTCAAAGCCCCGTACGTGTCGCCGGTCAAACCGCCAAGTTTGCGTGCGATCATCGAAGCCAGTACCCACCCCGCAGCAAATGTGAGGGACAACAAAACCACCGCAGTCAGGATAACCTGCCATACGATTCCGAGCGAGGTTCCCCATAGCACATCGTACGGTATCTGGCGGCCCAGCAGTTGAAAGATGCCTAGAACTGCCAGACTGATTCCGAATGCGAAAGCCGCGGCAGCGGCAGCAAACGGCTTTTTCCCTCCTGAAAAGAAGCCGCCCATGCCCCCCTCACGCCTTGCATACGGCCAGAAAGCGACGGCGGCCGTCATAAACGCCCGGCTCCAGACGGGTACCAGAACGAGTAAGGCGCAAGCGGCCTTCCCGGATGAGTGAAGAATCGTGTACAGTGCGCTCCATTTCAGCAGAATGACGAGCACACATACAATGACGCCCATGGCTCCGACCCGGCTGTCTTTCATGATCTCCAGCATACGCTCCCGCGGGCGGTGGCTCAAGACTCCATCGGCCGTATCCATCAGGCCGTCCAGATGCAGAGCCCCCGTAAGGCCGATCCAGATGCACAGAAGCAGGACCGAGGCAGGCAGCTCCGGCAGGACGATGCCCAGCAGCCAGGCAGAACCCAGCAGCACATAGCCCAGCAGAGCGCCGACGAGCGGGTAGAAGGCCAGACTTCTGCGCAGGACAGCCGGCGTCCACTCAATCTGCACGGGAACCGGCAGACGAGTGAGAAACTGCAGCGCGGCGGTTAAGCCCAGCAGCCAGCTTTTTAATTCAGTACCCAGAGTGCGCATAGAAGCCCTCCCGCCATCCAGCCGGTAGCCCCGTACAAGAGGCGCACCGCTGCGTTAATATCTTTGCGGCTAAGCGGACGCAGCGGCCAGCCCATGCGGGCACGCTCGCTTATGACCGTGCCGTAAACATTGCGGCCGCCCAGCTCAATGCCCAGCGCACCCGCTACGGCGGACTCGGGAATGCCGCTGTTAGGGCTCGGATGCAGCCTGGCGAACCGGCTGATGGACCGTGCGGCCCGGAGCGCGTCCATACGAGGCTGCACAGCGGCAGACAGCACAAGCAGCAGACCCGTCAGCCTGGCCGGAATCCAGTTCATCACATCGTCCCAGCGGGCAGAAGCCCAGCCGAAGTGCAGGTATCGCTCGTTCTTATAGCCCACCATGGAATCCAGGGTGTTCGCCGCGCGATACAGCATCGCCAGAGGAGCCCCGCCGATCAGAGCGAAGATTAACGGCGAGATGACCCCGTCGACCGTATTTTCGGCTACAGTCTCCACGACGGCCCGGGTCAGCTCCCCTTCGTCCAGCTGCGCCGTATCCCGGCCTACAATGTAGCCGGTGTACTTGCGGGCATCCGCCAGATTCCCGGCAGCCAGCGGCACCGCTACCAGCATCGCCGCATCCTTTAGCCCTTTGACCGCAATCGTGGTCGAGATGAACCACGTGGTGACGGCATAGCCGAGCCAGGGGTGAATCTCGCCCGCTGCCCATGTCAGGGCAAGCATGATGCCGCAGGCGGCCAGCATCGTGGACAAGGCCAGCACCACGCCCCTCCATTTGAGGGCGTGCGGCGTGATGGATGTGCGGCGGCGGAGCCGCTTTTCCATCCAACTGATCCAGCGACCGATCCGAATAACAGGATGCGTCGGCCATTTGGGATCGCCGATCACAAGATCAATGGCAATAGCCGCAAGCACCATGCATATGATTTCATTCCATGTGTATATAAGCATTAAGCCGCTCCTATTCGAACCGGAATGCCCGGCTCTTCAATTCAACCGGAATGCCGGCCGTTACGAGGAAGACCTGCCCGCAGACGGAGGCCAGACGCTGGTTCATCCGTCCGGCGAGATCCCGGTACAGCCGCCCGAGAGGATACTCCGGCACAATACCGCTGCCGACCTCGTTCGTCACGAGAACGAGGGGACCCTCATGAGCTTGTACCGCCCGCACAAGCTCATCTACTGCTGCGCTGGTCAAAGACGCAGCATCCGCCTGCCCCTCCACCCGCAGAAGGCAGTTGGAGAGCCACAGCGTCAGGCAGTCGACAAGTACGACGCCTGAGTGCGCTTCTTTGGCGCTGCAGGTCCGCAGCAGTGCGGGCAGCTCCAGCGGCTCTTCGAGAGTCGTCCAGGCGAACCCGGACACCTCACGCTGCCGCCGGTGCAGACCGACGCGCTCCCTCATCTCCTCGTCCCAGATCTGGGCGGTCGCGATGTACGTGCCCCCATCCGCCAGTCTGGCGGACAGCTGTTCCGCGAATGAACTTTTGCCGCTGCGGGCTCCCCCTGTCACCAGAATGGGGCTTTGTACGATAGGATCGGTCATTAGAGTTGTTCTCCTTCTTGGCTTCATCTAACCGCGTGAGACACCGGCACTTTCGAACGAAGCCATTTCCCGCATGATTTTACCGGCCGCATCGATAAGCGTAAAGCAGAGTGCGGCTCCCGTTCCTTCGCCCAGCCTCATGTCCATATGCAGCATCGGCTTCAAGCCGACGGCTTCCAGCATCCTGGCGTGTCCCTGTTCATGGGACTGATGGGAGCCGATCATATACTGGACCGACACCGGAGCCAGCCTTGCGGCGATCAGAGCCGCTGCCGAGGAGATGAAGCCGTCAATCACGACGGCGCAAGAGTGCTTGGCCGCTCCCAGTATTACGCCGGTCAAGCCTGCAATCTCAAGTCCTCCGACCTTGGCAAGCACATCAATCGGGTCCTGATCATCCGGCCGGTTCATTTGAATCGACCTGCGGATGACTTCCTGCTTGTGGCGCCACCTTGCATCGTCAATGCCGGTTCCTCTTCCGACACCGGCTTCAAGATCCACACCGCCCAGAACATGGAGCAGAGCAGAACTGGCGGTGGTGTTGCCGATTCCCATCTCGCCGGTTGCCAGAATTCGCACACCGCGTGCGACGAGCTCATCCACGACCTCTGTGCCGACAAGAATCGCGCGGATTGCCTCCTCTCTGGTCATAGCAGGGCCTTGCGCCATATTGGCCGTGCCGTACCGCACTTTGCGGGCTACAAGAGCCTCATGCTCCAGATCTGCATTCACGCCGATATCCACACAGACGACCTCTGCGCCTGCATGGCGGGCCAGAACATTTACCGCTGCTCCGCCTTCCAGGAAATTCAGCACCATCTGAGGCGTCACTTCCTGCGGAAACGCACTGACTCCTTCTTCGCATACCCCGTGGTCGGCAGCCATGACAACGATCGCTTTATGCGATACATCCGGAATAACCTCTCCCATAATACCGGCCAGCTGCTTCGAAATGTCCTCAAGTTTCCCCAGGCTCCCGGGCGGTTTAGTCAGACTGTCCAAGTGGGCGGATGCCGCATCTATCGCATCTTGATTCAGGGAATGAATATCCCCGATCAAATCTTCGATTCTTTTTAACTCACTCATTGTAATCTCTCCTAGTGTTGGAACTTCGTTAATGCTCTTGCTGCCTGTATTTACTGTATTTCACTGTATCCGGTCTTTCACGGTATCCGGTCTCTATTCTTAACATGAAACTCCATTGTGCCATAAAAAAAGCCGGAACATCTACATACTAGCATACATGTTCCAGCCTTATGATTCTAATAGCTATTCTCCCCGCTTCAGCAGGATTTGCGGCTTTCCGTTGGCTGGATGCTTAAGAACGACCGGTTCCGTTCCATATACACTCCGGATCATCTCGATGTTCATGACTCGATCCGGAGTCCCGGTCGATACCTCCTGTCCTTCACTGACGACAAGCAGCCGGTCACAATACTGCGACGCCAGATTCAGGTCGTGAAGGACGGCCACAACTGTCAGCCCTTCCTCACGCTGCCAAGCGCTCACATAGTCCATAAGCTGTACCTGATAGCCGATGTCGAGGAAGGTTGTGGGCTCGTCTAGAAGCAGCAGACGAGGCTCCTGAGCCATCACCTTGGCCAGCGCGACCCGCTGGCGCTGTCCGCCGCTTAAGTTCTCGACGGTACGATCCGCCAGCGATTCGAGATCGAGCCGCAGCATGATCGAATCAATCAGCTTTCCCGCATCCGGCCGGTCTGTACCCAGCCAGCTCTGGAAAGGGAATCTCCCCATCTCCACGACTTCCCGTACCGTGTAGCCCAGTGGCGGCAGAGCATCCTGCTGGAGAACGGCCAGCCACCTCGCCAGCTCCCTGCGCGGGTAGCCCCTTGCATCTTTGCCTTTCAGCAGGATCTGACCCTCTGTCGCCGGCTCCACACCGGAGATGAGGCGCAGCAGCGTGGATTTCCCGCTGCCATTGGGGCCGATGATTCCGAAGAATTCACCGGCAGCCACCTCTATATTAATGTCCCTCAGCACCTTTGTGCCGTCAAATGCCTTGGCGGCATGTTTTACCTGAATGATCGGTTCCATCAGCCTCTTCCCCATTTCTTCTGTTTGCGCAGCAAATAGGCAAAAAAAGGCGCACCCAGGAATGCGGTAATCACGCCGAGCGGAATTTCGGTCGGACTGAGCACCGTACGGGCCAGCGTATCCGCCCACAGCACATAAATCGCGCCGCCGAGCGCAGATAAGGGTACGATCAGCCTATAATCCGGCCCTGCCAGCAGACGGACCAGATGGGGAACGATCAGGCCGACGAAGCCGATTACGCCCGATACGGAAACGGCTGCGGCCGTTACAAGCGTGGCCGTAATGAGCACGACCAGCTTGGTTCGTTCAACATGGATGCCCAGATGCGCTGCCTGACGCTCTCCCAGAGCCAGCAGATTCAGCGTTCTCGTGTAGCTGAACAGCACCAGGAAAGCGAGCAGGAAATACGGGAGCAGGACGCCGGAATAACTCCAGCCCTTCATAGCCAGGCTTCCCATGAGCCAGAAAACGATTTCGTTGACCACTTTATTCGAGATGGAAACAAGGAAAGACACGACGGCTCCGAGAAAAGCCTGCATAACCACTCCCGCCAGCAGCAGCGTTTCCATGCGGATTTTACCATCTGTTTGAGCCAGACGGAGTACAATCCACAAAGAGATGGCTCCTGTGACAAAACCGACAATAGGTACCGTCCAGGAACCGAAATAGGCGGTCTGCAGACCGAAATAAATAATAAAAGCCGCGCCCACACTCGTTCCACTGGAGACGCCAAGTGTATATGGATCAGCCAGCGGATTACGCAGCACACCTTGAAAGGCCGCTCCTGCAACGGATAATGACGCGCCTACCAGAATAGCCAATGCCACACGCGGCATGCGTACATTCATAATGATTTGCTCGGATGAGGCTGGCCATGTGACGGCCATCCCTTCCCCTATGAACGGCAGTTTGCTTATCAGAATCGAGGTAATATGTCCAACCGGAAGACGGGCCGAGCCCATCGAAAGGCTGAGTACAATAGAAAGAAGAAGGAGTATAACTCCTACTCCTCCCCAAAGCCCCCATTTATTTCTCATCTATTTCACCAGATCCGGATAAATCGCTTTTGCCATTTCCAGCAGACCTTCAGTAAGTCTCGGACCCGGGCGGCTTAGTTTATTCTGATCCAGTCCGATTACACGGTTGTCTTTGACCGCTTTGATTTCCCCCCAGCCGCTGCGCTCACGAATAAGCTGTTCCAGACTTTTCTTTGTTTTATCGTCGACGACATCATTTGCGAATAGAATGACATCCGGATTCGCCTGGATGATTTTCTCTTCACTGATCTGTTTCCAGCCGGTGATATCCGATGCTGCATTAACGCCGCCTGACAGCGAAATAAGCTCGTCCATGAATTCGCCTTTACCGACGGTCCAGCCGGGCGAAAACTCAATGTACACCTTTTTCTTCTGATCGGCAGCTACAGTTTTGACAGCATCCGTCACTTTCTTGAGTTCTTCTTTCATTTTTGACACTACTTTCTCCGCCTGCTCCTGATGGTCGGTTATTTTACCGTATAGCAGCACGTTCTGGATCACATCATCCACAGTCTTGGGTTCTACCTTAAAGACATTGATATTCATCGCACGAAGTTTCTCGACGGATTCACTTTTCATCGAGACGCCTGTAAAGACGATTTCAGCCCCTGAAGCAATGATAGATTCCTGGTTAGGCTGTACGATGCCGCCCATTTTGGGTTTCGATTTGGCTTCTGCCGGATAATCGTCATAATCCGAGACGCCTACGATCTTATCTCCCAGACCGATTGCAAACAAAGCTTCGGTTTCTGCCGGAGATACCGAAATAATTTTCTGCGGTGCTTTATCAAAAGTAAATTCTTTACCCGTTGCATCTTTAACTTTGAGCGGATACTGCGTTTTCTTACTGTCCGCGGTTTGCGGTGCCGGACTGGATGAAGACGGAGCGGCTGTCCCGGCCGGCGGTTGTTCATTTTTACCGCAGGCGGTTAGCAGCAGGGCAAGCATGAATACAAGAATCAGCTGCAAATATCTTTTGGATTGTTTACTTTCTTGGGGGTTTCTCATCATTTTCTCTCCCTTGATTCTTAAGTTTGACTTGAAGCTGGGTTACATAATAACTGGGCACGTCACACAAAAAACCCCCTATCCGAAGATAGAGGGGACGATTTCAGAAAACACGAGTTGGCTGTGGCTTCACAGGAAGCCATTTCCGGTTTCGCGCAATCCTCTCCTCGAAGGATGTTGTGCTGCAAGACCGGCAGGCAGGTCTCCTGACTTACGGATGATTAACTGTCCTTGCCTTCCCATCCCCTTGGACAGTGGCGTCGTAAGAACATCTCCGTTATACAGTGGCGGGACCGTGCCGGATTTACACCGGCTTCCCTATTAACCCGTGCTCTTCCAATGAAGCAAGAAGAATCTGCGGGACCTGGCGGTAGACGTATTTGGTTTAAACCTTCAAGTTCTTTCAACAATTATAGGCGAACTCCCGCCGTCATGACAACCAGTAAAGTAAACTAAGTCGCCCTTTACCTGCTATTTGCCTGCAATTTTCTTAAGAACTTCCAGCGACAATTCCGGGTTCCGGCTGTTCTCCGCCATAAAGGCGACCAGGCCGCTACCGTTAAAACCATTGTCTTTAAACCACTTGGAATGTTTCAGCGGAATGCCGTATAAGTGCTTTTCCATCTTGGGCGGCGCGTTCTTATCCACTTTCTGGCCGTCCGGAGGCTGAATTTCAGCTTCCACGATTCCCTCGGAATAGTCTTCCGGCTTAAAGTGCTCGTCCAAAGACAGAAATGATCCGCTCTTGGCAAAATTCTTGAACTGTTCTTCCGGCAGAATAAAGATACCGTGTCCGCCATAGCCCAGCTCAACGATCATTTTCTCCGCGGAAAAAATAGGAGATGTCGAAATACTGATACTAGGCGCGGGTCCGACCAGCGCGATCAGAGACTCCTGAAGCTTGACCGCGTTCTCGGTCGAAGTACCTTCCTTGTTCATAAAGAAAACAGAAACATCCGCTTTGGCCTCATCTTTGCCGCAACCGGCCGCCAGAACGGTAATCAGCAACAAGAGTAAAGCAGCCGGTAACCAGCGTTTTTGTGTCATTAAAACCCCTCCGATGTGATCGTCCATCCAAACGCTGCAAAAAAGCCGGCACTCTACCGGCTTTTCTGAACTAGATTCATATATTCGTTGATTTTATGATCAAGAGATACGCTCATTTCAATAACCGTGTTGGATGTCATGGCTTCGCCTGACTGAACCAACTGCTCCAAACGCCTGCGCATAAACTGAATTTCTTCTTCCAGGTGAAAGAGGGATGCTAGCTTTACAGTTCGTTTCGACAACCAGCGCTGCTCAGGAGCATCATGGCTGTACCAATTTCCCGGATCTGCCAAATGATATTCAAAAGCCATCATGATCCCTCCTTTACCCTAAAGATATCAGTTTTTTCCGAATCTGAAAACTATTTTTTGGACAAACCTTTACAATTTTTTCATAAAAGTTCCAATACGGTCTAAAGCTTCATTGAGCTGAGATACCGAAGTCGCATAAGAACAGCGGACAAAACCTTCTCCTCCGTTACCGAATACGGCTCCCGGAACAGCGGCAACTTTAGCTTCGACAAGAAGTCTCTGTGCGAACTCTTCGGAAGATAATCCCGTTGATTTAATAGACGGGAAAGCATAGAACGCTCCTTCCGGCTCGTGGCATTCCAGACCGATCTGCCGGAAGCCCTGAACGACTAACCGGCGGCGCTGGTTGTACGAATCCACCATCCGGTCTTTTTCCCCCAGTCCGTTCCGCAGTGCTTCAAGCGCTGCGATCTGGCCCATGATCGGGGCGCACATCACCGTGTACTGGTGAATTTTGAGCATAGCCGAGATTAGGTCGGGATGCCCGCACATGTAACCGACACGCCAGCCTGTCATGGCGAAGGCTTTGGCAAATCCGCTGACGAGAATCGTGCGGTCATGCATCCCCGGCAATGAAGCAAAAGAGACATGCTTGCTGCCGTAGGTCAGTTCCGCATAAATCTCATCGGCGATGACAATGAGGTCGTTCTCTTCCACGATTTTGGCGATTGGCAGCCAATCCTCGTAAGTCATAATCCCGCCCGTAGGATTGCTCGGGTAACTTAAGATCAGCACCTTCGATTTGGGCGTCAGCTTAGCGCGCAGCGCTTCCGGCTTCAGCTTGAAATTGTCCTCGGCGAAGGTCTCCAGACCAACGGATACGCCGCCTCCGATCGTAACGATCGGACTGTAGGCGATGTAACACGGCTCCGGCACAAGCACTTCGTCACCCGGCGAAATCAGGGCGCGCAGCGCCAGATCGATCGCTTCGCTTCCTCCCACTGTCACGACAATTTCATTAGAAGGCTCGTATTTGACTTGGAAGCCGCTGTACAAATATTCGGCAATCGCTTCGCGAAGCTCGGGAAGACCGGCATTAGGCGTATAGTTGGTGCGGCCTCTCTCCAGAGAGTACACGCATGCTTCACGCACATGCCATGGGGTAATAAAGTCCGGTTCACCGACCCCCAGAGAAATAATGTCTTTGCTTCCGCTGACTAAATCAAAAAAACGCCGGATGCCCGAAGGAGGAATATCCCGGACCAGCGGCGATAAATAGTCCTGCATGGACTTTTGTTTACGTCCGATTTCATCCTGGTTTATCATCGTCATCGTCCTTTATGGCGAGACCAGCATCCGATGATCATCCTCATGGTCATCAAAAATGATCCCGTCCTGTTTGTATTTTTTTAGAATAAAATGAGTCTTGGTCGAAAGCACCCGGTCCAGCGTGGAGAGCTTATTGGAAACGAACGAAGATACTTCTCTAAGTGTCCGGCCTTCGATTTCGACAAGCAGATCATACGCGCCCGACATCAGATAAACGGACTTCACTTCGGGATATAAATAGATGCGCTCCGCAATGGCGTCAAAACCCGTTCCGCGTTCAGGCGTGATCTGCACTTCGATAAGCGCGTTTACTTTCTCGCTATCTACCTTGCTCCAGTTCAAAACAGTGGCATATTTAACAATAATGTGATCTTCTTCCATCTGACGTATCGCAGATGCCGCCTCTTCCTCTGTAATTCCGAGCATAGTAGCCACAAGGGCCGGATTACGGCGGGAATCTTCTTTGAGGATTTCAAGAATTTGGTGATTAAGTTCGTTCATCTTCGAACCTCCTGCTTGGATCATGATCACTTACGCATCCAGCTTAATGGTCGTGCCCAACTTGTTTAAGCATAAAATCTTTATTTATCATATTACACCCAGCCCGGTATGAATTCAATAAAAAGCACAATCACAAAAAGGCCGGGAGCTCCTCCGCTCTACAGCCTTTAACATCTTATGCAATTTTCGCTGCCGCGGGCACCCCGCTTGCTTTCAGGCTCCCCGGCTCTGCTTGCCTTTCAAAAGGCGCAGCATGGAGCTTTCAATTCCCCGCTTGTGATAGGAAGGCAGAATCATCACCGATAAGGAGGACTCCGTCTCCGTCTCCGTCTCCGTCTCCGCCTGACCGGCCGCCGCCACGAAAGCGATCCCTACCAACTCCTGATCCTCATAAGCGGAAATAAATTGACTGGCGGGGATTTCTTTCAAATGTCTGTAGTCCACACTGAGCTGAGTCAGTTCCGTATACGATTGTATGAAGGGATTTAGAATCCATGGTTTTGGAATTTCACACATCAAGGAAATCATTTTCGTAATCCACCTTTCTTCGCACAATACCTCTTCGATAATTATACATCATTATGTATTTTTATTCAATGATACGAATAACTATTCCGCTTAACCCCCTATTTATTTTCTTGCTATAAAAAAAAGCCCTCCAGACGCCACCTCCTTCATGCCGATAATCAGCATGATGGGCGTGACGAACCGTAAGGCTGTTCTGTCTTGTTGCAGGATAAAGCTCGGTTCCTCGCAAGTTTACTCGCAATGGTGCCGGATGTGCCGCCGTTCTACTCTCCGAATACTCCGGAGCTCAAATACCGCTCCCCGGTGTCCGGCGCTATGCACAGCACCCTCTTGCCCGGTCCGAGCCTGCGGGCAATCTGAATGGCCGTCCAGACCGTCGCGCCCGCGGAAGGCCCGACCAAGATGCCTTCTTGGGCGGCCAGCTCGCGCGTCGTGCGCACCGCATCCTCATCCGATACTTGTACGATTTCATCGTACACGTCCGTGTTGAGGATGGCGGGCACAAAGCCCGGGCTCGTCCCGACAAGCTTGTGCGGTCCGGGCTCTCCGCCCGAAAGCACGGGTGAGCCCGCCGGCTCGACCACGTAGATCTTGATTCCGGGAATGCGCTCCCGGAGCACTTCGCCCGTCCCGGTAATCGTACCGCCCGTTCCGGAGGAAGCGACGAACGCGTCCAGACGTCCATCCGTCTGCTCGATGATCTCAAGCGCCGTCGTCACCCGGTGAATATCGGGGTTCGCCTTGTTCTCGAACTGCTGCGGGATGTAGCTGCCGGGAATGTCCTGCTGCAGCTCCAGCGCCTTCGCAATCGCACCCGGCATCCGCTGCGCGGCCGGAGTCAGCACAACATCGGCTCCATAGGCCTTGAGCAGATTGATCCGCTCCTTGGTCATATTGTCCGGCATGACCAGGATAGCCTTATAGCCCTTGGCCGCTGCGTTCATCGCCAGCCCGATACCCGTGTTGCCGCTCGTCGGCTCTATGATCGTAGCTCCGGGCTGCAGGAGGCCGTCTTTCTCCGCCTGCACGATTAAATTATAAGCGGCGCGGTCTTTTACACTGCCGCTCGGATTGAAATATTCGAGCTTCACATAGACTTCCGCATGTTCATCGCCTGTCAGACGGTTCAGCCTGACGGCCGGTGTATCCCCGATTAACTCCGCAATACTGTTCACTAATTTTTTCCCCATGATCGTTTCCTCCCTGATGCATACTGCCGTTCCATTCCAACCGGACTGAAATCTTGCTGCCGGACCCGGTTCCTATACCTACTATTTTTATAGGAATTTAAGGCCTTGTCAAGAGTTTTTGAGCCGGAGCACTTTTCTCATGAAAAACCAGGAGATCAAGGGAGCGCTGCCCAGCAGGAGAAGCAGTGTATTGACCACGGCAGGGGCCGTGCTGCGGGAAATCACGATAATAAACAGCAGCGTACCCAGCATTCTCCCCGTATTAATGGAAATTTCGCGCAGCACTACGAATTCTTCCCGTCTGCTCACACTTTCCGCATTCATACCGATCAGATCAAAAACGGACGAAGTCATCGGGATGGTATAGAGCGGAAGAAACAAGGCCGTTCCTACGCCGAAAAGCAGCAGCGTCATGTAGTTTACTTTCCAGTAAAATGGAAGAATCACCACTATGACCATAATCACGCCAACCAGCATCCCCCTGCTCCGGAACTTCGGCTTCAGGAATCGGCCTGCAAACCAGAAACTGACGAAAGATACCCCCGACGTAATAAGCGCAAAGTTGCCAAGTTTCTGTTCGCTGGTTGTCGCGATATAGACCATAAGGGCGATCAGGAAGCCGAATACCCCTTCCCGGAAACCTTGAGCGACAAGAGCCGCGCATACAGGCCGCCAGACATTCCCGGGGCTTCGCAAGCATCGCAGTCCATACGTCCAGTCATAGGTCCCTTCAATTTTGCGTTTTTTGAGAAAAAAGCTAACGACAACTCCCAGCAGGAATATAGTCAGCGATATGGAGAAAATTACCTTATAACCGAGATTTCCGGACATCTGCACAATGATTAAACCCGAAGCCCATGGTGCCAGCATGCCGACTCCCGCGCCCATAAGCCCGGCCAGCCCATTAAACTTGTCTCTCGTTTCCCTGCTTGTGACTTCAAAATAGACGATATTAAAGGCCAGCCAGAAGAAACCCGCGGCTAGTCCCTGCACCATACCCAGCAGCATAATGTAATCGACACTTTTGGTCCCCAGCAGAAGAACGAGTATGTAAAAGGAAGCGGATAAAGCTACACCTGTCCGCAGACAGTTCATCTTGTTATGCTCTTTCACCCACTTGCCTGCCAGCCAGAATGTCAGTGCCGTACTAAGCTGATGAATAAGTGCAAACCAGCCGATCATCGCGAAATCATTCTTTGCCTTCCACAAATAAATACTGACAAAAGTTCCGGAGAGCGCATGGGCCGCCCCGTAAAAAGCATTCTCAAGCAGCAGCAGGATCGTTTGGCGATCCAGTCTCGATGCTGCAGCAGGCTCATCGGCCGGCTTGAGTGATTCGGCGTACGCCGCAGGGCTTGATGCGGTTGTCTGCCCGCTCCCCTGCCCGCTGAACCAGGCCATAAACCGGGAGCGACGCCGGGTTTTGTTCTGCTGCACTTAGAAATCCCTTCCTTTCGGGCAACTCATCTTCCTTATCGTTTCCAAAAGAGGCTCTCTTCAATGAAGCAAATTTCTTCCGCTTTCGTGCCTGACAAAAAAACAAAAAAAACCGCTCCGTCCGTAATGGACGTGCGGTTCATTGAACTTTCTTTGGGCAGGCTTAGGCCTGCGGATCTTTCTCGACACCGAATGCAGCCAGCATACGCTCTCTTGCCGCATCATCTAGGAACGTCTCCACTTTAAAGCAAGAAGGACAGACATACACATTTAATTTGTAACCGTCGTCCAGGAACGGTTTGCCTAATGCAGCCGGGATCGCGGCTTTATAATCGGCGCCAGGCGACTGCGTACCGGCATGCAGCATCAGTTCACGGCAGGAGGAGCACTCGGGCGCTTCTTCCTGCGTATCCAGGCAGCTCATTACCGCTTCGGCATACGCATCCGTGTATCCGGCGTCCTCTTCCCAGAGCAAATCTTCTCCGGAATCGGCAACCGGCGGTTTCTCGTCTTCGTCTTCGTCGTCTTCCTCGTTCAATTCGGATCCGAGGGTCAGGCTGCGATAATTGCCCAGTTCATTGTAGCAGTGAGGGCAAGATTCCTCAGGCCCGATCTCAGGGTCCCATACGATTTCCGTCTGACACCAGGGACAGAACGTCTCTTTCTCTTCTTCTCTTCGTATTTCGGTCATACTTCATACCTCCTGGCTGACTTTCCTCATCCAACATCTTCTCCTGCCTATTGCACCATCAGGTAGCGCACACCCAGCCCCATGAACAAGATGGCCAGCGCAAGCAGAATTCCCCATAAATATTTCATTTTCCCGTAACCCTCCCGGTACCCGAGCACAACGCCAGGCCCGCTCTTTAGCGTCCCTGTATCTTAAGTAACGCAAGCTCCAATCACATAGGAAAGGGAGACAGAGATCATCATAGAGAGCAATCCGACCGCGCGGTTGTCCTTTTTTATTTCGTCGTCTATTTTAAAATAAGGAGTCAAAAACTCAAAGATAAAATAAGCGGCCATCAGCAGGATGAATCCGAACCCCGCCCACATCAAAGAACGGATCAGCGAATCGTTGTTGAGGATGGCAAAACGGAATACGTTGCAAATTCCGAATATTTTACCTCCGGTGGCCATTGCCACAGATACATTCCCGCGTTTGATTTCTTCCCAGTCATTGTACTTCGTTACAATCTCAAATAGTGTCAGGAACACGACAACCGTAACAACCGCGACAGAAAAAAAAGCAAGCGCCCCCAAATAAGGATTGCTAAGCAATTGATTCACCTCTTCATGCAAGTGTATGCCCCCTCCGGTGTGAAAGTAGTGAACAAGGGAAAAGACTGAGAATAAATCCCAGTCTCTGTGTTAAGGCATACCGCCATTATAGCACGGTTATTTATTTTTTTCAGCCAGCTTTGCTTTCATAGCTGCCAGTTCATCTGCGATTCCGTCAGTCGCACCGAGCTTGTCAAGTTCGTCATCCAGGCTCTTGCTCTTGGAACGGAGCTCATTGCTTGCCTGTGCCTCGGCTTCCATTTGGAGAACCTTCTCGGACATGCGGTCAAAGCCTTTGGCTGCGTTGTCCGAACCGAAGCCCGACAGCGCCTGGTTGATATGCTTCTGAGCTTTAGCAGCTTCAGCGCGCGCGATCAGCAGGTCTTTCTTGTTCTTCAGTTTCGTGAACTCATCTTTCATCTCAGACAGTTGGCTGCGAAGCTGATCCGCATTGGTTTTGGCGACATCAAACTGGCGCTTCATCTCGTCAAACTTGATCTGATGTTCCTTCTTGTCTTCAAGCGCGCGGCGGGCGAGGTCTTCATTGCCCTGCTCCAGAGCTTTCATAGCCTGCTCGGTCCGCTTTTCTACCATTTCTTCCGCTTCTTCGTACTGCTGCTTGAATTTCTTCTCGATCGCGATCTGCTTGGCTACCGCAACTTCCGCTTCTTGAATGTCTTGCTCCATATCTCTAAGGAACTGGTTCAACATCTTGACCGGGTCCTCTGCTTTGTCAAGCAGGTCGTTCATTGAAGCCATCGTTAAGTCTCTCAGTCGTTTAAAAATCCCCATAATGGTTATACCTCCCGCTTTCGCTTAAATGTCTTATTTTGTTTTTCCATACTTTTTCATACGCGGGACCCACAATTACGTTTCATTCATTCCTAAAATATTTTTGCACCCATCCGGAAGAAATCTTAGTATGCGGGCCAAATCGCTCAGCTTCAGGCCTCTCTGGCCAAGTCTGAGCCTCGCCTCGCTAAATCAATCCTGATCGTAATGAACACTAGTTAAGCTCGACTACCGTAACCCCGTTGCCGCCTTCATTATAGGCACCAATGCGGAAACTTTTGACATGTTTGTGCTTGCGCAAGTAATCTTGGATCCCTGCCCGGAGTACTCCTGTGCCTTTACCGTGAATGACGAAGACTTGGCCGAAATTGTTCAGGAACGACTCATCCAGGAACTGGTCAAGGTCCAGAATTCCTTCCTCGACATTAGCGCCCCGTAAATCCAGCTCCATCCGGATATTGTCGTCACGAGTACGTTTAACCGTAGCCGCGGCTTGTTGAACCGGTTTTTTCTGAGGAGCCGCTTTGATCACTTCAAGATCGGATTTTTTGACCTTCATCTTCATAATCCCAAGCTGGACAGTCACCTCGGTGCCGTTCACAATGTCAACGACATGACCTTTCTGGCCCAGACTGATGACCCGGACCTCATCACCCGGCTCGGCATCGGCCTGCCTGGTGCGCTGCGGCTGCTTCGCTCCGGACTTGCGGAGGTTAGGCTCCGCTTCATCCAGGCGGCGGCGCGCATCAATGAGCTTATGCTCCTTGATGGCGCCGGCCTCTTCCTTCGCGAGCCTGCGCAGGTCCGCGATGATCTCTTCCGCTTCGCGGCGGGCTTTGGCTACGGCGTCCTGCGCTTCCTGCTGCGCCTTGAGCAGCACCTTGTCGCGCTGCTCCTCGAGACGCTCCCGCTCTTTGGTCAGGACCGTGCGAAGCTGCTCGGTCTCGCGGCGGATCTGCTCCGCGCTGTTGCGCTCGGCCTCGGCGGTCAGACGATTCTCCTCCAGCGAGGCGATCATGGTCTCGACGCGCTGATCCTCGTCGCTGACCTGTACGCGGGCGCTGTCGATAATCGCGCGCGGGAGGCCCAGACGCTCCGCAATCGCGAACGCGTTGCTTCGGCCGGGAACCCCGACCAGCAGGCGGTATGTCGGGCTCAGCGTCTGGACATCGAACTCCATGCTGGCGTTAATGACGCCGCGCCGTTCGTACGCATACGCTTTGAGCTCGCTGTAGTGAGTGGTCGCGATCATCCGGCAGCCCATCCTGTGGATGTTCTCCAGAAGGGAGATGGCGAGCGCCGAACCTTCTGCAGGATCCGTACCCGCCCCAAGCTCATCCAGGAGCACCAGGCTTTTGGGCGTCATATCCTTCAGAATTCCGATGATATTGGTCATATGGCTGGAGAACGTACTGAGGCTCTGTTCAATGCTCTGCTCATCGCCGATATCGGCATAAATGCCGTCGAACACACAAAGCTCGCTTTCTTCTTCAGCCGGGATAAATAATCCGGACATGGCCATCAGGCTGAGAAGTCCGACTGTTTTCAAAGAAACCGTCTTCCCCCCGGTGTTCGGACCGGTCACGATAATAGTCGTAAAGCTTGCGCCAAGCTCCAGATCGATCGGGACGACCTTATCCATCGGAATCAGCGGATGGCGTGCCCGCTTAAGCTTCAGGAATCCCCGGTCGTTCAGCCGCGGGAGGGTCGCCTTCAGTTCGCGGGCAAGGCCCGCCTTGGCGAACGTAAAGTCCAGCTGGGCAAGCAGCTCGACATCGGCGAGCAGTTCCTCCGATATCTCGGCCACTTGAGCCGTCAGCATGCGCAGAATTTTCTCAACCTCCGCCTCTTCCTTGAGCTTCAGCTCACGAATGCGGTTGTTGAGCGTCACGACCGCCTCCGGCTCGATGAATAAAGTAGCGCCCGAAGCGGACTGGTCGTGGATCATCCCGCCGAACGAAGAACGATATTCCTGCTTGACCGGAATCACATACCGGTCTCCACGCATCGTTACGAGCGCATCCTGGAGCATTTTCTGGACGGACGTGCTGCGGATCATCTGCTCCAGCTTCTCACGCACACGCGCCTCTCCGCTTCTTAGCTCGCTGCGGATACGCGCCAAATCGCTGCTTGCGCTGTCCATCACCGATGCGTTATCGTCGATGCAGCTTTTGATTCGGTCTTCCATCTCTTTGTTATCGCTCAACAGCTCGGCCCAACCCGTAAGCATCGGAATGGGATGCTGCTCGTTCATCGTCTCGAGGAACTTGCGCAGCCGCCTTCCTCCGTAAATGGTCGTCGAAATATCAAGAAGCTCACTCGGGTTCAGCATACCTCCCACCCTCGCCCGGTGTATGGCTGCACGAATATCGCGGATGCCTCCGAACGGAGCGCCTCCCTTAAGGCGGTCGACTGCAAAGGCTTCATCCGTTGCCTGAAGGCGAAGCTTTACTTCTGTATAATCGCCTGAAGGACGCACCTCTTCTGCTTTCGCGATTCCTAACGAGGTTGCCGCATGAGTCCCTAATTTATGTGTGATTTTATGAAATTCCATCGTTTGCAAAATTTTCGAGTTCTTCAATGCATTCTCCCTCACATTTGAATGATCCCTTTATTATATCCAATCCTCACGACCGAAGCTATGGAGAGTTCTTTTAAAATGCAAAGTTGCAAAACAGGGTATGCTATGTCAGGCATCTTGCAGATGAAAGTCCGCAGATCACAACAGGGAAGAAAACGCAAGAAGGCAGAACGGCGATTCCCATGTTCAGCCAACAAATCAAGGGGGTACCAAAGCGATGCGGTTTCTTGGACATCTGGTCAGGTTTATCGTTTCTGCGCTGGTTTTGATGGTTGTCGGTTGGCTTGTTCCGGGCTTTACGGTCGGGGGATTCTTCAGCGCCCTGCTGCTCGCCCTTGTTATTGCTGTAATCGCCTGGATCATCGAGAGCGTATTCGGCAGAAGAATAACACCGTTCGGACGTGGAATCGTCGGTTTTCTGACGAGTGCGCTTGTTATCTGGCTTTCTCAATTCCTGGTCTCCGGCGTATCCGTCTCGATTATAGGCGCCATCCTTGCCGCGCTTGTAATCGGCATTATCGATTTGTTTATTCCCATCTCCAGTCCGTTTGACAAATCGGATCAATCGCATGGTGCGCGCTGACCTGTTTTTCCCTGCAGGATGCTGAAAAAACCGGCCGTCAGCTTTACTTAGCTGGGCCGGTCTTTCCAATTATATAAATAAAATTGGAATACAAAGGAAATTGTCATAAAGGGTTCACCAATTTGCCACTGACTTCCTCTCCCGGCAGGTGTATGATTAATTCGTACATGGTATGTGATGTTGGACTGCCTTGTGCGAATATGGTTACACGGAGGGGACAAATCTATGAAAAAATCAGCCTTACTGCTGATCATGTCTGTCGTATTGATTCTGGCATTGGCTGCATGCGGCAAAACCGAAGAAAAGGCAGGCGAAACCACAGTTACGCCTACCCAGGAGATTTCCGTAGAAGCTTCCAACTGGAAATTCGATAAAGACGTATATACGGTCAAAAAAGGCGAGCCGCTCAAAATCAGCCTTAACAATAAAGAGGGCATGCACGCGCTTCAAATTCCGGATTTAAAAGTAAGTGTAGACGGCGGTAAAAGCAAAGTCTTCACGCCTGATAAAGCCGGCACTTATACCATCCAGTGCAGTATTCCTTGCGGCTCCGGTCACTCCACTATGACAGCTAAACTGGTAGTTGAGTAATCTCTGACCGCCAATAGACTTGCAGATTTAAAAAAGCTTGCGTCATTCGTATCGGCCGATACGTAGACGCAAGCTTTTTGGTGTGTTCAGGGGCGGATTCCTACTGATCGGATTTCTGCCGTTTACGGCGGAGTAAGGCGAAGATACCGAAGGCGGCCAGCGGGGGAAGAACCGCTATATAAAACAATCCCTGTTCATTCAGCTCCACGGATGTCAGGCTCCATGCCCTTGCGGCAGAGTAACCGATCGCAAACGTCAGCATCGTCAGGCTGAGCTGAAGCGGGAGGAGCGGCATCCCCAGTTTGCTGCGCAGGCGCTTGAGCGGTTCGAGGGCTCCCAGGCGCAGCAGCAGCCGGACCGGGAAACTAAGCACCACCTGCCCGAATACCAACAGCAAGGCCAGGCTGAGCAGATCCTCGGATCTTTCATACCAGATACTATCCGTGAGGAAGGTTCCTGCACTGAGCAGCGCGGCGTACATGCACACGAACATAATCAGCAGCGGAAGGAGGAAAAAGAACGTAACCGCTATCGCGGTAATGATCGACTGGACTTGTGCCGCTCCCTCTGCTTTCTGCTTTTTACGAATCCATACATAGAACCACCCGAGACAAGCTGAGATCATAATAAAAGCGGCGATAACGACGTTTCCTGCGGCTAACGTTTGTTCCATTGTCTGGTTCTCCTCCTCTCGCTCCACGGTCGCATACCGATTTATCCGGCTGGAACGAAAGCAGGTGTTGCGGCTGTAACCGCCTGGCATCTGCGCACGCTTGCCTGGTACGTATGTACGGGTGCATATCTCTTTGCTTTTTAAACGATCGGATTATGTATACGAATTTCTTCCAATCCGGTAAAAAAACCTCCCTTGCGGGAGGATAGGTTTCACTAAAGTTACGTATACCGTTCCCAAATGCCGCGTGCCCATTCGAGTACGTCGTCAAGCAGATAGGGAGCTATACGCGAGCTGCCAAGCATGTCCTGGACATAATCGGAAGGCAGAATAACCATCATATGAACGGCAATGACGAGAAGGACAAACGCCTCTATTCCTCCGAGAGCAGCGCCCGTTATTCGATTTATCAAATTCAAACCAGGCAGGCGTGCGATGAGGTTCAGCATTCTTCCCGCAATACCCAGCAGCAGCTTGACCAGAATGAACAGAAAGGCAAATGCCAAAGCACCTGCGATATAAAACTCCAAATTCAGTCCTTTTACCAAAAACTCATATTTATCATAACCGGAAAAAGAAGAAAGGGAAAGCCATTCCAGTAAATATTCGGCAACAGGACGGTGATAGCGGGCCGCCACGAATAACGCGATCAATAATCCCGCCATCGAAACAAGCCCGCTGATCAGTCCCCTTGCATATCCCAGGAAGAGCCCTCCCGCCAGAATGACCAGGATGGACCAGTCAAGCACATTCCATGGAGGCAGAGCCATTACTCCTTCGGCTCTTCCATGACGAGTTGAACCCACTCGTTATACTCGCTCTGAAGCTTGGAATATTCGTCGAGCAGCTTGCTATGTTCCTCCTGAAGCGTTTCCCAGCGCCCGCTTGCCTGCTCGTCACGCCGGCGGAGCTCTGTCAAGCTTTGCTGGGTCTGAAGATGGGTCTGTTCCAGCTCTTCCAGCTGATGCTGCAGCAAGCCGCTCCGTTTGCTTTCGGCTTCCAGCGCTTCCTGAAGCTTCGCCAGTTCCTGGCTGAGCTTGCCGGTCTCGCTGCGCAGCGTACCCATTTCGCCCAGGCTCGCCCTTTCCTGATCCGCCTGCTCATCCATCAGCTGGCGATAAGCGTCCAATTCTTCCTGTAAAGAGCGCCTCTCCGTCAGCGCCTTCTCCAGCTCCCTGCGGATATTCTGCTCCTGAAGAACCTGCTCATGAGCCATTTGCTGGGTAGCGGCTACTTCACGCAGCGCGGAGGTCAGTTCGGCATTGCTTGCTTCACCCGCCGCTTTGACCCGGTCCAGCTCCTCACGAAGCTGCGCTTCCCGCTTCACGGCTTCCACGCGGGCTGCTTCCGCTTCTTCGAGCTTGGCAACGAGGCCTTCCATGGAGCGGATCTCCTGCGCTGCCCGCTGGCGTTCGGCAGCCAGCTCAAGCTTCGCCGCTTCACGCGCTTCTTCAAGAGCAGCCGTTGATTCGTTCAATTTGGCCTGAGCTTCCCGTTGTCCGAGCTCCAGTTGCTCGAATAAGGCTTCAGCATTCAGAAGTGCCTCGGTCAGTTCCCTGGCAAGCGTTTCTTCACGTTCTGTTGCCAGTTTCAGCGCCTCCGCCAGCTCTGTGGCCGCAAGTTGTTCCTGGGCGGATCTTCCCTTCTCCGATACCAGTTCGCGCTCCGCCTTCTCTCTTGCAGCCGCCACTTCCGTGAACATTTTCTCACTCTGAATTAACGCCTCTGCGAGCTGAGTATGGAAAGACGCTTCCAGCTCCGCTCTTCTCTGATGAGCGGCAACCGTTTCCTTATGGGCTTCCTCCAGCGATAACGTAAGCTCACGCAGTCTGCTCTCCGCATCAGATTGATGGCGCTCCAGATCTTCCAGCAATGCTTCAGCGTCCTGCTTCGCTTGAGCCAATTCCCCACGAAGTGCTTCTTCACGCGCTTCGGCAGATTTAAGCTTCACCGACAAATCCGAGGAAACGGCATTTTCCTGCATAACGCGTTCCCGCTCTGCGGACAAGTCGCTCTCGGCCGCTTCCAGCGCCGTTTTCAGCCTGCTGACGGTCTGAGCCATTTCACTCCGGCCCGTTTCATGTTCCCTGTGAGCCTCAGAGAGATCTTGGCGCAGTCCGGTAATAAGAACTTCGGCTTGTTCGGCTGCCTTTGCAGCCGCACCCTCTGCCTCAGCCGCTTCCTGAAGGGCCATCTCCAGCATTTTTTTAGAGTCATGAAGTTCCGCCTGTAAAGTCGACTTCTCCAACTCAAGTGTTCGAACCCATTCTTCATTTCTCTGTACGGCTTCTTTAGCTTCAGTCAATTCATTTTGAGCAGACTGAC
Source organism: Paenibacillus lutrae (assembly GCF_009757775.1). GTDB lineage: Bacteria > Bacillota > Bacilli > Paenibacillales > NBRC-103111 > Paenibacillus_F > Paenibacillus_F lutrae. The sequence goes on along the minus strand of NZ_RHLK01000002.1, from coordinate 673,740 downwards.
GGGCATCCGCCTCCTGCTGAAGCGCTCTCTCAAGCGCCTGCGCGGATTCAGATAACCTGTTTTTGGCCGCTTCTTGCTGCTCGATATCCGCCAGCAGAGCATCTGCGTCTTGCCGGGACCGCGCCAAATCTGCGCCAAGCGCCTCTTCACGCGCTGCAGCAGCCTGAAGCTCGCCGGCAAGTCCGGCCGCTTCCGCCTTCTCCCGCGCCAAACGTTCACGCTCAGCTGCCAGCTCGGCTTGCAGCGCAGCAATCTGCTGCTGCGCTTCCTGATTTGTTTGCTCCAGTACTGCATACGTTTCGCTCAGCTTCACTTCGGACCCTACCCGGCGCTGCTCAGAAGCTTCTAGCGCCGCGCTTGTCTCGCTCAGCTTCGCCTCAGCCGAAGCATGACGCCGCTCGGCCGCTTCCAGCGCTGCTGCGGTTTCTTCCAGCTTCGCTTCCACCGATGCCCGCTGCTGCTGCTCTGATTCACGCGCCGCCTTCTCGCTCTCAGCGGCCTCCAGCGCTTCCAGAAGCTCTGTCTCGGCAGCTTCACGTGCTGCCGCCGCTTCCTGCTTCGCCTTCTCCAGCGCCGCGTTCGTTTCGCTAAGCTTCGCCTCAGCCGAAGCATGACGCTGCTCGGCCGCTTCCAGCGCTGCTGCGGTTTCTTCCAGCTTCGCTTCAACCGAAGCCCGCTGCTGCTGCTCTGATTCACGCGCCGCCTTCTCGCTCTCCGCGGCCTCCAGCGCTTCCAGAAGCTCAGACTCAGCAGCTTCACGTGCTGACGCCGCTTCCTGCTTCGCCTTCTCCAGCGCCGCGTTCGTCTCGCTCAGCTTCGCCGCAGCCGAAGCACGACGCTGCTCGGCCGCTTCCAGCGCTGCTGCAGTTTCTTCCAGCTGCGCTTCCACCGATGCCCGCTGCTGCTGTTCCGCTTCACGCGCTGCCTTCTCGCTCTCCGCGGCCTCCAGCGCTTCCAGAAGCTCAGACTCAGCAGCTTCACGTGCTGACGCCGCTTCCTGCTTCGCCTTCTCCAGCGCCGCGTTCGTCTCGCTCAGCTTCGCCGCAGCCGAAGCATGACGCTGCTCGGCCGCTTCCAGCGCTGCTGCAGTTTCTTCCAGCTTCGCTTCAACCGAAGCCCGCTGCTCCTGCTCCGCTTCACGCGCTGCCTTCTCGCTCTCCGCGGCCTCCAGCGCTTCCAGAAGCTCCGTCTCGGCGGATTCTCGCGCAGACGTTGCTTCCTGCTTCGCCTTCTCCAGCGCCGCGCTTGTCTCGCTCAGCTTCGCCTCAGCCGAAGCATGACGCCGCTCGGCCGCTTCCAACGCTGCTGCGGTTTCTTCCAGCTTCGCTTCCACCGAAGCTTTCTCCTGCTGTACCGCTTCACGCGCTGCCTTCTCGCTCTCCGCAGCCTCCAGCGCTTCCAGAAGCTCGGTCTCGGCAGCTTCACGTGCTGCCGCCGCTTCCTGCTTCGCTTGCTCCAGCGCCGCGCTTGTCTCGCTCAGCTTCGCCTCAGCCGAAGCATGACGCTGCTCGGCCGTTTCCAGCGCTGCTGCGGTTTCTTCCAGTTTCGCTTCCACCGAAGCCCGCTGCTCCTGCTCCGCTTCACGCGCTGCCTTCTCGCTCTCCGCGGCCTCCAGCGCTTCCAGAAGCTCAGTCTCGGCAGATTCTCGCGCTACCGCCGCTTCCTGCTTCGCTTGCTCCAGCGCCGCGCTTGTCTCGCTCAGCTTCGCCTCAGCCGAAGCATGACGCTGCTCGGCCGCTTCCAGCGCTGCTGCGGTTTCTTCCAGTTTCGCTTCCACCGAAGCTTTCTCCTGCTGTACCGCTTCACGCGAGGATCTCTCGGCCTCAGCCGACTCCTTGGCCGCTTTCGCTTCCAAACGGGCCGATTTCAAAGCCTCGGTTGATTCACGCAGCTCTTCATCGGCTGCCGCTTTACCCAGTTCCAGGTCTTCAAGCAACGCTTCCGCATCGCTTCGGGCCTGCGCCAATTCCCGGCGCACTTCTTCCACCCGTTCAGCGGTATCAAGCAGCTGCTGTTCCTGCTGCTGTACATGTTCCCGGCTCTCAGCAAGCTCACGCTGGGTCTCTTCGGAACGCTGCTTAATCAGGGCAAGCTCGGCGCGCTGGGTCTGCTCCCGTTCAGCCGCTTCACGCAGCTCCTCGCGTACAGCCTCTGCCTCGGCTTTCTCACGCTCTACTTCTTCCAGCAGTGCTTCCGCATCGCGCTGAGCCTGCTGAAGCTCACTGCGAAGCATCTCTTCACGCTCGGCGGCAAGCTGGGCAGCCTCATTTAATTGTTCTTCCCGTTCTTTGCTTTCCTGTACGCTAACATGCGCCAGTTCCAGCTCAGACTTAATCGCAGCGAGCTGTGCGTCTGCAGATTTATTCTCTTCTTGCAGCCTTGCAAACTCTGCATCCGATTGCTGCTGCCTGGCTTCTGCAGCAGCCTTCTCACGCTCCAGATCTTCCAGAAGCGCTTCCGCATCCTGCCGGGCTTGCTCCGCTTCCTTGCGTACGCTGCTCTCCCGCTCCGCAAGCTGCTTAAGCTCAGACTTCAGATCTTGCAGCTGCTGCTCCTGCTGCTTAGTCCGCTCCTTGAATCCGCTGAGCTCACGCTGGACTTGCTCACTGCGCTGCTTAAGCAGGGCGAGCTCCGCCCTTAAAGTCTGTTCCTTCTCGGCCGCTTCCTGGATCTGAGCCAGAGATGCCTTGGCGTCACTTCGAAGCTGCTGAGCGGCTTGTTTTTCTTTCTCAAGTTCCTTGCGCAGAGATTCTACATTTTGTTTAGTCCGGTCTGCTTCAGCCTGGAGTTTCTTCTCACGCTCAACAGTTTCATCTAATTTGTGCTTCATCTGCTGGGCTTGTGCCGCATCTTTCTCCATTTGCTGCTTTAACGTATTCTGCACATTCTGGAGTTTCTCCCCATGCTGCTTAGCCTGCTGAAGCTCACTGCGCAGCTGCTCTTCCCGCTTAGCAGCCTGCTGCGACTTCTCGCGAGCTGTGCTCAGCTCACGCTGAATTTGCTCACTTCTCTGTTTGGCCTGCTGGAGCTCAGCTTTCATTTCTTGCTCACGTCTGGCAGACAGTTCTCCCTGTTCACGGGCTTGCGTCAGTTCCTGACTGAGCTGCTGCTCTTCCTGCTTCGCTTTTTCCAGCTCCTGCCTGGCCTTCTCGACGGCGGATTCGGCTTGAGCAACGGCTTTATTCAAATCTCCCAGCTTTCCTTCGGACTGATCGAACCGCTGAGCCAGCTGGGCTTTCTCGTCCGTCAGATTAACGGCAGCGAGCACCGCAATTTTATATGTATCCAGACGCGGGTAACTGGAGGCGATCTGAACCATTTGTTCATTAACCTCAGCTGCCACTTTTCTTACATAAGACGGGTTGGAATTCCCTCTTAATTTGTATTCATTTCCATATATGTCAACGGTAATATTCGCTCTTTCTTCCGAATTCACGATAAATCCTCCTTCGGTTGTACAACATTCGAATCGGCCGCATGTAACGGCAGCAGCGGTTCAGACAAATTTAACCCTGCCTATACACGTTAACATAAAAATGAAGGGCCGGTCCATCGAGTAAGAATTCGATGTGACCCGCCCTATTTCCTTCTGCATGCCCTGATTTTTCAGCGAAAGATCACTTACGCAGTTCCGCTCCGAAAGCGGTCTCCAGCGCCTTCACAACGCCCTCGTGCAATTGAGCAACTTCTTCGTCCTGCAAAGTACGATCCGGATGCCGGTATACAAGTGCAAACGCAATACTTTTCTTCCCTTCGCCCAGACGTTCTCCGGTGTATACATCGAACACACGGATAGACTCCAGGAGCTCTCCTGCGGTCTCTGCGGCCAGTTTCTCCAATTCGCCTACCGGCACAGCAGCGTCTACAACCAGCGCCATATCCCGGCTTGCCGACGGGTAACGAGGCAGCAGCTTGTAGTCCGCTTCATAATCCGCATGTTGAAGAATCGGACCCAGCTCTGCTTCCAGTACATACGTGTCTTCCAGATCGCGCTTTTTCTGCAGAGTCGGATGAAGCTGCCCCATATATCCGATCGGCTGACGCTCTCCGGAAGAAGTTACCAGAATGAGCTCGGCGGTACGGCCCGGGTGAAAGCCTTCTTTTTGGGCCGAGCGATATTCTACATGAAGTCCCAGATAAGAAGTTATCCGTTCAAAAACTCCTTTGATATCATAGAAATCAACTTTTTTCTGCTTTTGCTGCCAGTGACTGCCTGTACGGCTGCCCGTCATCGCGATCCCCAGAACGCGTTTCTCCTGCGGCTGTTTAGTTAACCCGGCTTCGGCTTCTTCTGACAGGAAGACTGTGCCGGCTTCAAAAATAGCTACATCGTCATTCTTGCGGTTGCGGTTATACGTAACAGTTTCAAGCAGATGCGGCACAATCGTGGTACGCAGCACACTACGGTCTTCACTCATTGGCATGGCCAGCGGAATCGGCGTGTATTGCGGATACAATCCCGGATAATCTGCCGTACTTTCGCGATGCGATAAAGTATAGGTAATTACCTCATGAAGTCCGCTGCCGGTCAGAAGACGTGAAATCGTGCGGCGAAGCGCCTGTTCGCGTGTCAAGGAACCCGGAGTCGTTACTCCTGTCATCAGGGTGGTCGGGATATTATCATAACCGTAGAGACGGGCGATTTCTTCAATAAGATCCACATCCCGGGTAATATCCCCGCGGCGTCCCGGAATTTGAACAATCAGAGAACCGCCGTCAAGCAGACCGTATTCCAGTCCCAGACGGTCCAGAATTTCTTTGACCTGCTGGATAGAAAGATCGGTGCCGAGGTAATGATTTACGCGGTCGAGCTTAAGGGCGATCTTAGCATGCGTATAAGTAGCACCGATCTCCTGGACGATACCCTGTGCTACTTTTCCGCCGCAGCAAAGGACGAGAAGCGCAGCTGCGCGGTCCAGAGCCGAGATAACCGCTTCCGGATTCACTTCTTTCTCGAAACGAAGGCTCGCTTCGGAACGAAGGCCCAGCTGACGGGATGTTTTACGGACGGAAGGACCTGCAAAACGTGCCGATTCAAGCAAAATATTCGTCGTGCCCTCGGTAACTTCCGAGTTGGCTCCGCCCATAACGCCCGCGATCGCAATCGGCTTGATGCCGTCCGTTACAAGCAGCATGTGCGGCTCCAGTGTACGCTCTATGTCATCCAGGGTGACCATCTTCTCCCCTTCATGAGCGAGCCTTACAACGATGCGGCCGGAATCAACCTGATCGGCATCGAACGCATGCAGCGGCTGTCCGTATTCAAGCATGACATAGTTCGTCACATCGACGATGTTATTGATCGGACGCACGCCGGCTGCCATGAGGCGGCTCTGCATCCACAGCGGCGAGGTGCCTACGGTTACCCCTTCAATGAGACGAGCCGCATACTGCGTGCACGCTTCCTGCGCATCAATCTTTACGCTGATGCGGTCTTCCGCTTTGGTTGTGCTCATCTCGACATTCGGATGCCGTTTATCTTCCGGCAATTGGACAGGACGGCCCAGAATTGCACCGATTTCATAGGCGGTTCCGATCATGCTCAGACAGTCCGAACGGTTCGGAGTCAGTTCCATTTCAAGCACTTGGTCATCGAGCGTCAGCACATCCAGAATGGATAGACCAACTTCGGTGGATGCCGGCAGAACCAGAATACCTTCCTGAATTTCTTTGGGCAGCAGCTTATCGTTCATGCCAAGTTCCTTGGCCGAGCAGATCATCCCCTGGGACTCCACACCGCGCAGCTTGGCGCGTTTGATTTTGAAATCTCCCGGAAGGACTGCGCCGATTACGGCAACCGGCACTTTTTGACCGGCATCCACATTCTTCGCTCCACAGACGATCTGCAGATCTTCCCCGCTTCCGACATCTACGGTACATACATTCAGTTTATCCGCATCGGGATGCTTCGTCTTTGCTTTGACATAACCGACAACAACACCCGACACACCTTTGTTGAGCGATTCGACAATATCGACCTCAATGCCGCTTCTCGTCAATTTTTCAGCAAGCTCTTCCGCTGTGAATCCTTGCAGATCCACGTATTCCGACAGCCATTTATAAGAAACTTTCATCGTCTTATTCCCTCCTCTTCCGATTCTATAGATGAATAAACTGCTTCAGGAAACGCAGGTCGTTTGTATAAAAATGGCGGATATCTTCCACACCGTATTTCAGCATCGCAACACGTTCGACACCCATACCGAAAGCAAATCCGCTGTATTCATTCGGATCGTAACCTGACATTTCAAGGACGCGCGGATGCACCATACCGGATCCCAAGATTTCAATCCAGCCTGTTTGCTTGCAGGTCCGGCAGCCCTTGCCGCTGCACATCATACAGCTGACATCGACCTCCGCGCTCGGTTCCGTGAACGGGAAGAAGCTCGGGCGCATCCGAATCTGTGTATCCGGGCCGTACATCTCTTGCATGAATTGCAGGAGGGTCCCTTTCAGATCCGTCATGCGGATACCTTTATCGATCACAAGTCCTTCAATCTGTGTGAATTGATGGGAGTGAGTAGCGTCATCGTCGTCGCGCCGGTATACTCTGCCCGGAGAAATGATACGAATCGGCACGGCGCCTTTACGCGCTTCCATCGTCCGCACCTGAACAGGGGAGGTCTGGGTTCTCAGCAGAATTTCATCGGTAATATAGAAAGAATCCTGCATGTCGCGGGCCGGATGATCTTTGGGGAGATTCAGAGCTTCGAAATTATAATAATCACGCTCCACTTCCGGACCTTCTGCAATCGTGAAACCCATTCCGATAAAAATATCTTCGATTTCCTGAGTAATCTTGTTCAGCGGATGCACAGCGCCCTGCTCGGACGGACGTCCCGGCAGTGTTACATCGATGGTTTCCGCGCTCAGACGCTTCTCCGTCTCCAGGCGGTCGTACTCTTCCTGTTTGCGGGCAATAACCTCTTCAATAGCCCCGCGCACATCATTGGCTACCTGACCGATCACCGGGCGCTCTTCTGCGCTTAATGCACCCATGCCGCGCAAAATCTCGGTAAGCGGGCCTTTTTTGCCCAAATACTTAATTCTAAGCTCATTTAGCTCCTGCTGGCTGCCGACAGCGGCTAACTCCTGCAAAGCTGTATCCTTTAACGCTTCCAATCGTTCTCTCATCGGTAATCCCTCCTTTGAATCTGTCCATGCTAACGGGTTTTCCGCCCAACAAAAAAAGCCCTCCCGCCCGGTAAGGGACGAGAAAGCCGTGGTACCACCCTTGTTAGACCTGCACGCGCACGGCGACGGGTTGTCGCTCAAGTTCGTGTACGGTCTCACTTCATTCGAATAACGGTTCGTAGCCGGTGCTCTCTACTGGTCCGGGCCCTGTGCCCGTGTTCAAGAGACTGCTCGGGAGCGAACTTCGGCAGCCTGGTTCCATGGGGACACTCTCAATCTCCGGTGTCGCCTCCCTGTCCGGAAGCACTGCGTACTCTTCTCCTTCAGCGCATTTGGTATGCGGTTAGTGAAGCTTCTTGCTTTAGTTATGCCCTCTATTATATGAAAAACACCCCGGCGTTGCAAGCCTAATCGCGTATCTGTGCGCAGCGGGAGAGCTTGCGGCTGTGGTGAATGCTTATTTCTTGCTCAGCAGAAGATCAACTAGGTCAAAAGCTTGAGCCCTACGGCCGCTGAGATAATCATCGCGATAAACACGATCCGCCGCCAGTCTTTGGATTCCCCGAACACGAACATGCCCAGGAGTGTCCCTCCACTCGTACCGATTCCGGTCCATACGGCGTAGGCGGTTCCCATCGGAATCGTCTCCATCGCGTTAGACAGAAGCGAGAAACTCAAACCGAAACCGATAATAAGCATCAAGAACCAGGTTAAGGTACGCTTTTGACTAATTTTGTTCATCGAATATACGCCGAGCACTTCTGTACAACCTGCTAGAATCAGTGAAACCCAGGCCATTATCGATTCGCTCCTTCCGCCGGTTCCGGATTATCCGGTTCCGTTGTCGTTAATTTAAGTCCAACCACGCCGCCAAGAAGAATAAGAATAAAGAGCACTTTCAGCCAGCTGAACGGTTCCTGGAAAAAAACAGTTTCCGCAATAACCGTACCTGCTGTGCCGATCCCGGTAAAAACCGCATACACCGTTCCGACCGGCAGTCTTCTCGTCGCCTCCAGCAGCACCCAGAAACTGATAAGGATGGCGAGCGCCGTCATCCCCCACGTAAGGGCGCTGTCCGCGTGTTTTAACCCCGATACCCAGCCAATTTCAAGAAATCCTGCGGCCAATACGTAAATCCAATGTTTGTTCACTGCCTCCGCCTCCAGACTTTCTGTCATTTATGATGAAGGAGAAATTCCTCTCTTAAATACTTCCCATGACGCATCCAGTCTTCTCTCGAAGCTTGCCGGCGTCCCGTATAGCAGCTCAACGATCATACCATCCATCAAACAGAGGTAGGCTGCAGCGGCTGTACCGGCGTCCACAGCTATAGAGATCCGGTTGTTCTCAAAAACCGCTGTAAGGAGCTCTTCGAGCTTGCCCAGATAGACATAGGCCAGTTCCATGCTTTCCTTATAAAGAGCCGTCGGCGGAAAATACATCATCCGGATCCAGAACTTCGCCCCGTTATCGTGCTCATATTTATCGCGAAAATACAGCAGCAGATTATAGAGTTTGCCGTGAAGAGGCTGATCCGGGTCTGCGTCCAAGTGCGCCGTTGCAAAAGCAAGCTCCTCTTTGGAGGCGTCCTGCAAGACGCTGAGAAAAAGCTCTTCTTTTCCTTTGAAGTGCGCATAGATGGAAGGGGTCTTGATGCCGACTTCTTCTGCGATTTGAGCCATCGATGTCCCCTCATAACCTTGTGCGGCAAAAAGATCCAGAGCTGCGGTTTTGATACGCGCGGAGGTATTCATGAGTAAGATTCTCCTAACTAACATTAGTTAGGTAAGTATCTCACACTCGGCTTGTGATATCAAGAGCCTTCTCCGAATTTTTGACTTTGCCTTCATTTTTGCGTTAAATGGAAGAGAATATACCGTCTGCAGCAGAGTCGGCTGGCGGTTAACTAGAAACGTAGGAGGCTAAACGATGAAATACCGCAAACTTGGTACAACCGGATTAAAAGTATCCGTGATCGGCGTAGGCACCTGGCAGTTCGGCGGTGAATGGGGCGTGGATTTTACCCAGCCCGAGGTGGACGCTATTCTCGACAAGGCGCGGGAGCTCGGGATTAATCTGATCGACACGGCAGAGTGCTACGGCGATCATTTGTCCGAATCTTTCATCGGCGACTATTTGAGCCGCCGCGACCGCGAGAGTTGGGTAGTGGCTACGAAATTCGGCCATCATTTCCATGATCGTTTCAAGCGCGATGACCGGTACTCCGCTGAAGACGTGCTGACCCAATTGGACGCTTCACTCAAAGCACTTCGTGTGGATTATGTCGACCTCTATCAATTCCATTCAGGCCCGGACTCCGCCTTTGACAACGATGCATTGTGGACGGCGCTGGATAAGCAGAAGCAGGCGGGCAAGATCCGTCATATCGGGACTTCCATCGCGAAGAATGACAATCTTCACCAGGTAGCCGCATCAAGCAGCGTTGGCTCCGAAGTCATTCAAGTCGTCTACAACCGCTTGGACCGCGCGCCGGAGCAGGGTGTATTCGATTCCTGCCTGGAGCAGAATCTCGGCGTACTGGCCCGCGTTCCGCTGGCAAGCGGCTACCTCAGCGGCAAGTACAAGCCGGGCGCAACTTTCGCCCAGACGGATACGCGGCACCGCCACGATCCCGAAGCTACGCTGCGCAAGCTGGAGGAAGTGCAGCACATTCAGGCGCATGAGGTGCCCGAAGGCATGGACATGGCGACATGGGCGCTCGCCTGGTGCCTGAAGCATGACGCGGTCACCGCCGTCATTCCGGGCTGCAAGAACACCGCTCAAGTGGAAAGCAACGCCAAAGCGGCGGATTACTTGAGCAGCAACCATGTGCAGGCGTGGACAGAGGAGCAGGCTGGCTAGAGCGGCTGGCGGCACCGCAAGGCTCAGCGCTCTCCCGCGAAGATGATAGAGACTGCGGTAACGAGAACACAAACAGAAGTTAGCAGGCTGACGACAAAGGGGCTGTCCCAAGAGTCATTTCAAGAAAATTCAGTCCCACTTTTCATGCGATATTCGCTTAAAAAAGAACCTTCAGATCCACTTTTATAGTGGGTTTGAAGGTTCTTTTGCACCTATTATAGGATTGCCTCACTCAGGTTTACCCTTTTGAGACAGCCCCTTTGGTCCTATCAGCGCCGCTGTTATAACGTACCCATAGACACAGCCGCATTTTCCGGACGTGTAAGTCTATGGGTACTGTTTAGGTCAAATTATCTTCTCGTGCTTCTTTATTATCAGACCGTGCTTCTTTCGTTTTTTCAAGGAAAATTCTGAATTCGTAGATTTGAAAAGACGGCTGCGCCCTCCGGACTGACCTTCGTATATTCCGCGTAATACGTACAAGCTCCGCTCATATAGAAATTATTCGAAGCCTCGCGGTTATACATACCTACAGTTACCGTCCCCAAATTATTCCTAGGTTTGCCTGGGCAAACCTCATATAGACTTGCATAAGCGTAATTGTCGTACCACACAATCGTATCCAGCTTGAGTGTCATCCGACCATACTGGTGATCACCGTGTATGGACCCCGTCCGCTGGCCGGATTCCGTTACGAACCGGTTGTTGCTCTCCGGATAAGCAAAAGCGGAAGCAGCCATCGTAATAGACATTATACCGGTCAGGGCAAGGGATACAACTTTCTTTTTCATAATAAACCTCCTTATAAGGGATTTAATTACATGTATATATTACCATATTCCCAACTATATTTCAAAAAATAATAATATAACTTCCTAGTATTTATTTTTTCATTGTTAACATTTTTTTCCGCAGTTATCGCAGGTTTACGCTAGACCTGTCCCGCCAGCCCCTCTGCGCTCAGGCTTTATCCGGCATATGCCGCAGATCAACGAGGCAAAAAAACTCCGCTTCCCCGGCTGCTGCCAGGAAAGCGGAGTTGTTGATTCTCCGGCTTATTTAACTTCGTAGAACTTATACAGATCGTCCAGCAGCAGATTAGCTGCTTTCACGCCGCCGGCCGTATTCCAGATTGCGTCGTTGACCTTCTGGGTCTTGCCGTTCTTCACTACGTTAAGGTTCTGCCAAAGCGGATCTTGGGTGATCGCTTCCTCCTGCTTGACTCCATCCCCGTTGCCGGTTTCATACGTAAAGTAGAACAAACGGTCCGCATCCACCTCAGGAACACGTTCCTTGGTGATTTCCTCCACGAATGTATCCTTCGCTTTCACCGGAGTCCGGGCAATGCCGATCTGTTTGAAAATGATTCCGGTAAAGGTGTCTTCCAGGTAAATACGTGTCTTCCCTGCCATAAAGCGGACAACCGATACTTTCTCCTTCAGTTTGTCTCCGGCTTTACCTTTGAAATCTTCAATACGCTTATCGAAGTCGGCGATTACTTTCTCGCCTTCTGATTTTTTGCCGAGCGCATCCGCATACAGACTGAAATTGTTCTTCCATTCCCCGCGCAGCGTCTCCGAGAAGACCGTAGGAGCAATCGCTTTGAGCTGCTCATATACTTTTTCCTGACGCATTTTATTGCCGATAATAAGATCCGGCTTCAGGCTGGCAATCAGCTCAAGGTTGGGCTGCTGCTCGTCCCCGACGACTGTTACGCCTTCCATATTTGCTTTAATATGATCATACCAAGGGTTGCCGGTAAATGATTTAACCGCGCCAACCGGCTTAATGCCTAGTGCCAGCAGAGCTTCCGTCCCTTCATTCGTCAAAATAACGACGCGTTTGGGAGCGGCCGGCACATCGGATTCGCCCATGGCATGCTTAATCTTAACGGTTGACGCTGTTTCTCCCGCCCCAGGGGTTGCCGTGCCCCCAGAGGTATCCGTATTCTTGCCGCATGCCGCCAAAACCAGCACCATGGCAAGAACGATCATTCCGAGTACGTATGCTTTACGTGCTGCTGATTTCATCGATCTATTCTCTCCTGTCGTGTATGTATTCTAGATGACAACGAATGATAATGATTATCATTCACCAGAGAAATATACCTTCTAAATGCCGGCTTGTCAACCATTACATTACATCCGCTTCACCCCTTCTTCCATTTTCACCTGTGCTTTTATATCAAAAACTGGTTTCCGGCAGAGTATCTCCGCATATACATTTAAAGTGAGGGACAAGATCAAACACTTGTATCCTTTCATGACAACTTACCGCTATAATCCTCTTACCTATTCCGCTGATTACAACCTAAGGAGCGTCGATTTCCTTGACTATGCTGCTTCTCGCTTGCTTATTCACTCTATTGATCCATGCATCCGAAACGGCTGCCTATGCAGTCCGGCTGGCCGGTATCCGGATAGGCAAGCTCGCTGTGGCGCTATCGCTTGCCGGAATGATTGTTCTCGTATCCCGTACTTCCAATATGTTTCAAGGAATGCTGACGGCAGGAATAGCCGACAACGCAGGTTTGACAGATCCTCATCTGGCTCTGGCGCCGTTCCGCTATGTGCTCATTTCCTCCTCCGTAGGAACGGCTATCGCAATCCTGCTCTTCCCTACACTAGTAGCTTTGTCCGCGCGGATGATTGCTCATTTTGAAGTGACGGGCTCTATTCCCCTGATGCTCAAAGCAACCGCGAATATTCATAGCGTCAAAAGAGCCAAGCGGCATATCCGCCTGCCTCGGCTGGAGATGCTGTCCCGCCTCCGGGTCGGGGGCGTGCCCAAACGTCTGATTGTGCTGAATGTAGCTGTTACCGCTATTTACACCGTCGGTGTTCTGGCCGCCCTGTATGCTTCGGCATTTACTCCGGACGGCAAATCGCAAGCGACAATGTCTTCCGCTCTGATCAATGGCATTGCGACAATCATCATGACGCTTTTCCTTGATCCGCGGGTCGCTCTCTTGACGGACCGGGCAATGAGCGGCAAAGCAAGCCAGGAATCCATGAACAAAATGTTCGGCCTGCTGATGCTTTCCCGCCTTGCCGGAACGATCCTTGCACAAGTGCTGCTTGTTCCTGCCGCCGCTTTTATACGCTGGACGCTTTCCTTGTATTAAGGACTCTTGCTTGTGCGGACAGGCATTGTCCTTCTCTTCTTTCATACCTCTAGAAAAAAGGAGGGGCTCCGCCCATGCACAGCTTACCTGAAAAACATCTTGGCGCGTATCTCTTTGGACAGCTGGTATATCCCAATCCGTTTGGCAACAAGAACAGGCGGATACTCTTCGGGAAGTACCGGTTAAATTTAAAGCGCTCAACCGGGAAATCATTGATTTTTATTACCGTCCGGGGAAATCATATCGTACAAACACCCTTGTTTATATGACCCGGATCCGGCTTGATTCCTCCAATCCGAGCCGGGTATGCGCTTATTGCACGGGATTCTTTTTCCCGGTATGATGAGGTGTACATGGCCCAACCGGAAGGAGTTTTCCACCTATGATCGGCCCAGCCGCCGGAAAAGAACGTATTATCAGCGTGGACATCATCCGCGGATTTGCTCTTCTGGGCATCTTCCTCGTGAATATGCCGACCTTCAGCGGCAGCGAATTTCTAACCTATGACGGAGCGGACCGGTATATCCGGATGTTTTTCGATCTATTTGTTCAAGGAAAATTTTACCTGATCTTTTCTTTTTTGTTCGGACTCGGCTTCTATCTCTTCATGTCACGCGCGGAACAGAAAGGATTCGGCAAAAGCCTGTTCTTCCGAAGATTACTTATTCTCCTGGTGATCGGACTTGCGCATCTTATCTTCCTCTGGAAGGGGGATATCCTGACGCTGTACGCCCTCACCGGATTGCTTCTGCCCGCTTTCTATCCGATGCGCACCGAAGCTTTATGGTTCTGGGGACGCCTGCTCGTAATCGGCTACCTTCTGCTGACTCTGGGCCTCTCCGCCCTAGTCGTTCTAGTTGATGCGCTCCTGGCAGGCCGCATTAATCCGGCTTTTGGGGGCTCTTTGTTTACCGCCAGCGAGATACAGAGCGCCCTCCACGCTTTCCAGACACTTCCATGGTCCGAATGGCTGGCTTGGCACTGGCAAGTGGAAGTTTTCGAATCGCTTGGCAACCAGCTGACGATGCTGCCAATTATTCTCGGCATGTTCCTGCTGGGACTTGCGGTCGGCAAAAGCGGCATGCTTCAGAACGTAGAAGCCCACCGTACCCAGTGGGAGCGGATCCGCCGCCGGAATCTGGCCGCAAGCGTACCGCTGCTGGCATGCATTGCCGCCATTTATGCATTCGGAGAGGAGTCCAGCCTCAGCGCTGTTGTCTATTTCATCACTTACATAAGCGGCTACACCCTTGCTTTTGTATACATCTCCCAGCTGGCTCTGCTGCTTCATAAGCCCGTGTGGCAGCGCAGGCTCCGTTTCCTGCAACCGTACGGCCGTATGGCGCTGACCAACTATTTGACCCAGACGGTCCTGTGCACAGTCCTCTTCCTGGGCTTCCGGCTGTACGGTCATGTGAATATATGGCAAGGAACCCTGATCTGCCTTGCGATTTACCCCGTGCAGATTGCCTTCTCCGCATTCTGGCTGCGGCATTTCCGCTATGGACCGGCAGAGTGGGTATGGCGGCGCCTTACTTACGCCGGTACGGCAAACAAACCCGGCAAACAGCAGTCTTAGGCGCCTCAACCCTTACCTCCGTACATCAAAAAGGACCTTCTGTCTCTCCAGAAGGTCCTTTTCAATGGCTTATCACACATCAACATGCGGTGTTCTATTCATTTACACAGAACGACAAATAACTGCGTGAAGCCGCGTTCCGTGTTCAATACAGCTTCATTTCTTTTTTAAATACAGTCTCGTCGTCATTGCTGTCCATAATCCTTACTTCAAGCACACATTGGCCCGGGAGCGGAAGGAATGGACCCTGCACGGCATAACTGTAAGCAGTGAAGCCCGCTATCTTCATTTCGTTCTTAGAGCCGCTTTGCAGCTCCAAAGGTATCTGAATAGGAGCCAGAGCCTCCTCATTCCCTGCCGCGGGCTGATACTGAACGTTCATTTGAACGTGTTTGGGAGCGCCCGTATTCTCAGGCAGCCACACCGTTACCGCGAACGAATTGGTTCCTGGCGCATTAGGGGTAACGACAGCGGTCATATGCGCCGTCTTGCCCATTTCATGCCAGTTAAGCGGCTGGTTAGGCGGCGCAGGCGACAAGTAGGTCAGAAAGCCCACAGCCAGTAAGATAAGCAGCATCGCGCTGAAATCCACCTTATACCAGCTGCGAACGGCCTGCTCGTTGTTCTTTTTCATATAATACCGAAGAAGTGCTCCTGTCCCTGCAACAACAAGAACCAATCCTAATTTAATAAGGAGAAGGATACCCCACTGCGTATCGAAAATATACGTCAGATCCGGCAGGAAGAGCAGCACAAGGATAATCCCGCTGACGGTCAGAACAACGATAGACGCCAGAGCCGCCCTAGAAAAGGCCGCCAAGAAACCGGTAAACTCATCCCGTTTCTTTGTGTAAATAACCGCTGCGGCAAACAGTCCGCCGACCCACAAGGCAGCAGCTGCCAAATGGACCGCATCCGAGAGAACACTTGCCCATTCCGGTGAGAATGTTACCGCGTGTCCCGATAGGCTCTTGGTTAGCAGCAGCGCGGCGGCCCAGGTATAATCCAGCCAAGCCCTGCGGGTTAGAAGCATAAAGCCCAGCAGCGAAAGCGCCAATGAGACCAGCCACGAAATTCCGATGCCGGTACGGGTCAGGAGATTGCCGAGCTGCGAAAGACCGCCCCCGCCAAGGAGAGACTCCAAATGTGTAGCGACTACAAAAAGCAGCGTAATCAGATAGAACAGCTGCAGCATTCTCGTCCATCTGGACGATACAGCCTCAGGAAGCCTCTGGATAGAAGCACTGCGCCTCCAGAACAGCCAGCCTGTCAGCGAGAGCATCGCCGCATACCAGAAGCCGCGGGCAATGAACTGAAGCAGCCCGTCAACGCCCGAGCTCCCGATTCCGTGTTCATGCGGCGCCTCTGCCGCAGCCGCTTCTCCCGAAGCAGGCGGATCCCCCACTGTAATCGGATAACTGCCGCCGACCGGATGCCCATCCCCCGAGATGACGTGATACGAAACCACATACAAACCCTCGCCGAGCTTCGGCAGCTTCAGCACAATCGCCGTCCGGTCTTGAGTCATGCTTGCCTCTTCACTTGTTATCTTATTACCGCTCTGATCCAGCACATGGATGTAAAAGACACTCTCCTCCAGCGCTTCATTAAAGGTGAGACGGATTTGCTCCGGCCCTTGCTCCATCCTGCTGTTCGGTGCCGGTTCGGTGCTAATCAGAGCCGCATGAGCGGACGCTTCTCGCGGAAACAGTCCGCCCAGCAAGCTCAGAATCATGAATATGCCGGCCAATACACGGCCGTAACGCTTTAAGACAATGGCCACCAGTACTCTACTCTCCCTCAACTGTTAATCTTTCTGTACAGCGCCCGGTCAGCATACGACAAACTTAAGGATTAGAGGTCATCGCAGAGGCTGCCGGGGAGATCTGGTAACGGCCTGCTCCCCATGCATCTGTGCATATGCACAAGACACTCTTACTCCTCGGGGAGCGGTCTGCGGCCTTGGAAACCATCCTGCCTGCTGTGATAGAAACTTACCCGTTCTTCACCGCTGCGCCAGCACAGAAGCACTTCCTCTCCGCCGATTATCGATGGAAAGTCGACTAAACCGTGTTCGATATTCTTGAGTTCAATGCCTTGATGGTAAAAATGATGAATAATTCCGCGTGCTTCAATCTGCAAAAATTCCAGCTCACATTCCAGTTCAAACAGAGGGTCCCGTTTGCTGCTTTGCAGCTGTTGGCGGATCTGCTGCCTTTTCTCCCGCAATTCGATGTACTTGAATTCAAAATCCGTCTTGATATCCTGCAAGCGATCAAGCTGATCTTCAACCGTAGGCAGCAGGGCATTAGCCTCTTGGATTGTAAAATACCGTTTGGACATCGACTCCACCCCTTTTGAGTGTATCAGAAAATAACCGTTCAATCGAACGTGCTGTCTCGGCTACTTCCTATAGGATAAGACAGCGCGGAATAAACGGTCGTTATTAGCGGTGCAATTATTCGTTATTAGCCATGCAATTATTCGAAAGAGACCCGTCTCACAAAGACTTCCTCTGTCATCGACATATGTAACCTGCATCTGCAAAGGAATTTACCCCGAAAATCAAAACGGGAAACAAGCGGTCCCTTTGGTCCGTCCACTCGGAAGCTAACTGCACAGCCGACAAAATTCATAATAAAAAAGCATTTCGATTCCCGGGATCGAAATGCTTTGGACGTAGTTACTGGGTAACCTTTGCGCTCAGCTGCTCCATGCCAAGCAGCCTCTTTACGTTCATCTCCAGCTCTACCATGGAGAAAGGTTTGGTCATGTACTCACTGACTCCAAGCTCCTGGAGTCTCTCCATATTCTCATCCTTGCGGCGTCCGGACAGCATCATAACCTTACTCATGGGACGGGTATGAGGAGGCTCGGCTTTAATCCGCTCCAGCAGCTCAAGCCCGCTCATTCTAGGCATAATTCCGTCGAGGATGCACAAATCGATATCCCCTTTCATCAGCCTGTGATACGCTTCTTCCCCATCCTGGGCTTCTTCGATGAGAAGATTAAGATGATTGAGACCTGACATGACGATCGCCCGCAAAATTTTATCATCATCGACGACCAGCAGCTTATGCCGCCCCCGTTTATCCGCATCCGAAAGAGACTGACTCTGGCACGATTCCTCCGAGACCAGTACCCGGTCTTTCCCTTCCTGCTTGGCCCGGTACATCGTTTTGTCCGCGCGAAGAATCCATTCATCGATGGTAAGTCCGGTGTTCCAGGCGGATATTCCTGCAGAGAAGGTGATCCAGTAGTTCTTGCCTTCATCCGACACAATCGGCTGACTGCGGGCTATTTCCAGCAGAGATTGTACAGACGCTGCCGCTCCGTCCGCATCCGTTCCGGGCATAACGACGACGAATTCTTCACCGCCGAAACGGAAAACAAGATCTGTAGAACGCATCCGGGTCTGAAGCAGATGAGACAGCCCTTGTAGAACAAGATCGCCAATATGGTGACCGTAGACATCATTAATTTTCTTGAAACCGTCGATATCAATGAAGGCAAGCGATATAGACGAAGGATACCGCTGCACCCTTTCCAGTTCCAGTTGAATCTGATGATCGAAATATCTCCGGTTGAAGACGGCCGTCAGCGGGTCGCGAAACGCCATTTCTTCGAAATTCTTGGTCCGTTTGACGATCCCGTAAATGCGCGCAGCCAGCTCCTCATATTGGAAGGGCTTCGTCACATAATCATCTGCGCCCAGATGAAAGCAGCGGACTTTGTCACTCAAATCATCCCGTCCGGAGAGTACGATGAGAGGAACCCATTTCAGGGTAGGATCGTCCTTGAGAAAGTCAAACAGTTCGTATCCGGATTGGGGATACATCATCAAATCCAAAGTCACCAGATCATACACATGCTCACGCAGAAGAAGCTGGGCAGACGTAACATTGTTCGCTTCGTCAACCGTATAACCATCAAGCTCCAAACGACGTACAAGGTAAGAACGCAGCACATCGTCGTCGTCAATGATAAGCAGTCTTCGTCTGGTACCCAGGTTAAGAACGATGCCCTGCTCTTTCTGATCATCCACGTCAAGTTCGATGACGGACACATCATGCTCCATCCGTAAATGTCTTAAATAAAGGCTTGTCTGATTCACACTTTCATTCACAAGCGGGGCAAAATCTTCGCTCAAAGCTACAGAAGGCTGTAAAGCCTGCGTCCATTCCCATATCCGCACCAATTCTTCGGCAATTTTGCCGACTCTGGCAAACTGGAACATGGGGGCGCTGCCTTTGAGCATATGAACAATCCTGTACATATCCTGAAGATCCTGTACAGGGGACGAAGAGGCAATGAGGACCAGCAGTTCGTCCATTTGCTTGATTTGGTTGCCTAGCTCTTTGATGAACAGCTTCCTGCCCTGCTTTAGAAGCCGCTCATCCTTTCCCAGGGCCTTGTCGCCCTGCCACCGGGAGCCCGATTGATTCATAGCTCAGATTCACATCCGTTCGTTATTGCGAGTTATCTACAGTCTTGTTGTGTACACGGATTAATTCCTCCACGGTGTCCACCAGCTGCAGGGGGCTAAACGGCTTTACGATATATGTAGTGACACCGGCAGCATTTGCTTTCTCCCGGTCCTTCTCCAGCGCCTTGGCCGTGAGCAGGATCACGGGGACGTCCCGGTTCGCCACCGCTTCCGAGCGCAGCCATTCGCACACTTCTACGCCCGTTTTCTCCGGCATCATATAATCCAATATAATCAGGTCATACGTTTCCTGTTGAAGCTTATTAACAGCTTCCTGCCCATCCATGACTTCCGTGATCTCATAACCCTCATCCACAAGTGTTTCAGTCAGCAAAAACCGGAGCGCGGCTTCATCATCCGCCAGTAGAATACGATAGGGATTCAAGCCTCTTCCTCCTGTCTTGTCATACGAAAGGCGAGCAGCGTACCGGATTCTCCGGATCCTCACCCTAACGGCCTTCATGCATCCGGGCATCCGGGATTAGGCTCCCTGACACTACGTAACTTCGCGCACAGCCGTTCCGTTTACTATTTCTGTAGCTTCATTTTCTCTTTTAACTTCATAGAATCCTGCTTCAAAAGGCACATTTCGTATAATTAACCTATGTTATCACATTACAATTACAGAGAACACTAAACTCATCAGATTATACAGAAAAACGGCGACCTGTTGGGCCGCCGTTTTATGGGGTCGCTGCGGCTTGTTTGAGCCGTTCGCGGGTTTTGCCGATGATTTTGCGTATGCTGTCCTCAGAAAGATGAAACGTCCGGATCAGTTCCATAACAGAAGAACCGTTCTGGTACAGCCGGAAGATTTCCCGGTTGCGGCGTTCGATAATCAGCCGTGTGCCGTTGTTCTCGCCCCAGCCTGCACGCTTCTTTTCTTTCTTAGGTACATATATGATTTCTCCCTGGATATACTTCTGCAGTTCTTGTAGCAAGTGAGCCGGAAGAATGTCTTTGCCGTTCTTATAACTCATCGGATTGAATACCTCCTCGATTTGGTCGTGTGTGTTCCGTACCGCATCGTCTACCGTAGAGGGTCTTCATCTCCGCACCTGCTATCATTCAGAGGAAAGAATAAGCACGATAAGCTCTATCGCGCAGCTTGTATGTATGTATATACAAACAGGTGATTGGTACTTCCATGAACGATATGCAGTTAAGAAATGAGCACCTCTACGGTGACGTTCACAATTCTTAATTCTTTTTGCATGGAAAAGCATCTCCTTTCACCAAATGTTTTTTTAAGTTGCTATTTTCAATTATATGGGAGTCGGCCTCATCTTGTCACGCCCAAATTGGGTCTCTTCTTTAGGAAAAATAAAAACCGGAGGCATTGCGGCCTCCGGTCTGACGGGCTCCCGCTAGGCGGAAGCCACCTCCATAGTTGTGTTCATTGTTCCGAATCACTCCTTTCCTTAGAGAGTGAAGCCGGCCGGCTACAACTCTATTAACGCATATATGAACACGCATTCACAAGGGGGAGATTCATTATAGTCGTTCTTTCCAGTGGTCAAGAAAAAGATCAGCAGACACATAAGCAATCAGGGTGTAAGCACCTAGTACGCCCGTATTATTTTTCGCCTATTAATTAACTTTGCCAGACTAGCAAGGATGGATCACTGCGGCGGCAAATCTTCAACTGCCGACAGGCCGCACGCTTACACCGCTGCGTACGAGCCTATCTCGTACCGCACGGGCGATCGCGGCGGCATGCGGCCCATCGCCGTGAATGCAGACGGTGTCAGCCTCAAGCGGCAGCGCCCCGCCCCCCTCGACGGGTACCGTCCCGTCTTGAACGAGGCGGAGCACCTGCTCGCAAGCCTGGGCCGGATCGGCCAGCAGCGCGCCTGGCTGCGTTCGCGGCGTCAGACTGCCGTCCGGCCTGTATGTGCGGTCGGCGAAAGCTTCCGCCGCTACTCGCAGGCCGTGCGCCCTGCCGGCACGGAGCAGCTCGCTCCCCGGCGGGCCCAGCAGCACGAGCTCGCCGCTCACCCGCAAGGCGGCCAGGGCAATGGCATCGGCAAGCTCCGGACGCACCGACGCCATATGGTAAAGCGCGCCGTGCGGCTTCACATGCCGCATGCTCCCCCCTTCGGCGCGTACGAACGCATGCAGCGCGCCGAGCTGATACAGCGTCAGCTCATACGTCTCGTCCGCGCTGACCGCAAGCTCACGCCGCCCGAAGCCTGCAAGGTCGGGCAGGCCCGGGTGTGCGCCAATCGCAACACCTTTGCTTAGACAAAGGTGGACAGTCCGGCGCATCACGCCAGGGTCTCCTGCGTGAAATCCGCAGGCAACATTGGCTGAGCTGATGCAGTCCAGCAGCTCCTCGTCTAAGCCGAACCGGTAAGCGCCGAAGCTCTCGCCCATATCACAATTGAGGTCGATTCTTCTAATAGAAGTCATGACACGCTGCCCCTTCCGATTCTCACCATCCGCATATGTAGAGCAGCCTCAAGCCGGCGCAGATCCGTTTCCTCGCGTGTAATGGCAGCGTGCGCTTCTTCCAGCGTAACTTCGCTGAACCTTACCGATGCTCCCGGCGGCAGCTGCGCAAGTATGGGCAGATCGGCCGAGATCACATGCCCGATCCGGGGATACCCGCCTGTCGTCTGGCTGTCTGCTCCAAGCACGATAGGCTGTCCGTCCGGCGGCACTTGAATGGTGCCGGGCACGACACTCTCCGACACCATCTGGGTCCGCTCTACGAGCTTCAGCTGAGCGCCCAGCAGCCTGCACCCCATCCGGTCGGACTGCGGAAGCACGCGGTATACGCCGCCCAGCAGTCCGGCAAGGCCGTGAGGCCCGGGCACGAACCGGTCCGCTTCGTGTCCGCGGACCATGCGGAGCACCGCTGCCTTGGCTGAGGCGGGCCTCAAGGAGTGGGATACGCTCCACGGCGCAGCCTTGACGGCAGGGCCTGCTGGCAGCGCAGCAGCAGCACGCTCGCTCCTTCCATCCGCTGCGAGGAGCCCCAGCATCCGGTCAGCTGTCGGGCCAGGCTCGCCAATCGGCAGTCTGTCGCCCGCAGCAAGCGGCCGGCCCTCGAGGCCGCCAAGGGCTGCCCGCACGTAGGTGCTGCGGCTGCCCATCACCTCGGGCACGTCTATGCCGCCTGCTGCAGCAAGGTAGCCTCGGCATCCTTCGGACGCATTGCCGAGATCGAGCACCGTACCGGCCGGAATATATACGGCCTGCCACCCGTTTACGGGGTGACCGTCCGCTTTGATAACGGACTGGGCCCCGCAGAAAGCCATCAGCATATCCCTGCCGACGGTCAGCTTCGGGCCGCGGAGGGTCCATTCCAATACAGCCGCATCGGGAGGATTCCCTACCAGCATATTGGCTATCCGGGCAGACCTCCGGTCCATAGCTCCGCTTTGTACCATGCCGTACCGGCGCAGACCGGTTCGCCCCTGATCCTGCACCGTCGTATACAGACCTGCCTGATTCACCAGAAGTGCCATCGTTGTTCCACCTCTTCTCCTTTATAGGATGCGCCGTATCCGCTCATAGTCCGCTGCCGTAACCGGCTCGAAGCGGACACGGTCTCCAGCTTGTAGCAGAGTCGGGGTATCGTGGTCGGGCGTAAATAATTCATAAGGAGTGCGCCCGATAAGATGCCACCCTCCCGGGGATGCGAGCGGATACACACCGGTCTGCGTACCCCCGATACCGACTGAGCCGGCGGGAATCTGCACGCGCGGATTACTGCGCCTTGGCGTGGCCAAAGCGGAAGGAAGGCCGCCCATGTAAGGAAATCCCGGGATGAAACCGATCATATAGACCCGGTAGCAGGCACCGCTGTGCAGCCGGATTACTTCTTCCGCTGTAAGTCCGTGGATCTGGGCAACTTCTTCGAGGTCGGGCCCGTACTCGCCTCCGTAACACACCGGGATGATCTTGACTCTTCCTCCGGCGGGTCCAGCACTAGCATCCGGGTAATTCCTCTCCAGCGGAGCAGGCGTCAGAAGCTTCTCCACTTGCCTGCTGACCCAATCGAAGACCGGCATTTCTGTATGGAACAAGTCATTTCCAGCGTTTCTCGCCCGCTCCGCAGACTGCGCAGCCAGTACATCGGGCACACTGTACCAGATCGTGAGCGTGTGATATGTAGGGACTGTCTCCACCAGTCCGGGGAACGGATTCCGTACCAGCACAGCTTCAGCTGCAAGCACCTGCTGGCTCAGTTCCTCCGAGAAGGACTCACCGAATCTTACGAGCAGAGCCTGATCTCCCAAGGGTTCCAGCAAGAACTTTGGAAACGTACCCACTTTTTGTGCCTCCCGGTTTCAAAAATAGCTGTACCGTTTATTAGTATGTAGACATGAAAAAAAGACCTCTGGCGGGAGATCTTTTTTCGAAAGAAGCGAAGGAATCAACGGACTCCTTATATTTGAACTTGTAATGGACCTATCAGTACGATTCGATCGACCGACCAAACATATTTGTAAGTCGTTAAACCAATTAAACCATACCAAATAAGAGTTGTCAACCATGTATTTCCGAAGCGCTGTCCGGACGCTCATACAAATCCAGCTTTTCTTTGAGAGCGTAATTTTCCTGCAGCAGGCGTTTAATAAACGCTTTATCCCGTTCTTTTTTGTCGAGCAGGTCTTTGTATTTCTTATACATTCCCAGTGAAACCATCAGTTTTTCTTCGATTTCATCCATTTCGCTGCGGATATTAGCCAGACAGCTTCCAGAGATGCGAGATTTGCTGATTGTCATCACATTGGCCAGCAGCACGTAACCTGAAAGCTTTTTTTCTTTGCCTGCTTCCAGATAAGTGTATTCTCCCTTAAGTTCTACGGATACACTGGGAATACCCGCTGTATGGGTGATCGGCGCAATAATCGTATTTCCGGAATGTTTATTGCCTACATCATTCTGCAGAACGATACAAGGGCGTTCCTTCTCCTCTTCACTGCCAATACCTTTGCCCAAGTTACATTTGTATACTTCACCGCGGCGTAAAGATCGCGTCTTCGCTTTATCGGACAAAGAGTCCAGATAAATTTTTGTTTTGAGCCATTCGAGATAATCTTGCATACGAGTCAGGTCAGCTTTCAAAGGGCCACCTCCGTTATGATTGCGGTTCAACATAAATCCCATTCTCCTTCCATGCTGACGAAAGTATAATTTGATGTAAAAGGAGTAACGCATGTACATTCAACAATGGATTATCCGGGTGCAAGAAACCATTGTGATTTTCATTCGTTATACTATAGAAGAAATCCTTTTCCATCTAGAATAAAAAATCCAATTGAACATCACTACCCGAAAAAGGAGCCCTTGAAACTATCGTGAACTGGGAATCGCTAAAAAATATGCTTACCGAAGAAAAAATTATGCAGCTGTTGTCCCAATACGAATCACTTGGACCGCTGCCTGGAATCTTCATGACTTTCATAGAAGCGTTCCTCCCAATCCTGCCGCTGTTCGCCATTGTAGTCGGAAATGCGGCCGCCTACGGCTTAGGATTGGGCTTTCTTTACTCCTGGCTGGGGACAAGCCTCGGGGCGACTTCCTTGTTCCTTCTATTCCGTAAGCTCTCCAGTGTCCCTTTCATGCTGCGATTCGTACAGCGGCCCAAAGTAAGCAACGGGATGAAATGGATTCACAACCACGGGTTCGGTACGATCTTCCTGCTGAGCTGTTTCCCGTTCACGCCCTCATCCCTGGTCGTTATTGTGGCGGCGCTTTCCCGAATGGACAAATGGGTTTTCCTCCCCGCCATCATATCCGGTAAAGCCGTTATGGTCTTTATGATGGCTTTCGTCGGTTACGATATCATGTCGTTTGTCCGGCAGCCCTGGAAGTTCCTCGTTATGTTAGTCGTCATTCTCATCCTGTGGCTTCTAGGCAAGAAGGTGGAAAACCGCATGCACCGCGATTAGGCGGCTTTTATGCAGCCGCTCCCCTTCGGACCCCGATATAAAGAAAAAAGCTCCTTACGGGGCTTTTTTTCTTTATTAGTGTAAGTGCTGAATTGGATAGTGTTAAAACGATTCGTATACATTGTTTGCCTTTTTATGGCCGCTTATGCGTCAAATTGCGAAGTCTGCTAAGTTCGCAGTCTTTCTTCCAGAAAAGACAGCCGGAAAATCTGCTTCGGTCTGCCCTTGGACACGCCCCGCTCTTCCCCGATCACGTCGACGAGACCCGCGTCCTGCCAGGCAAGCAGGAACCGGTGCGTGCTGCGGACGGTCACATCCAGGACAGAGGAAAGCTCCTGAGCCGTATAATCAAGCTTGCCGAAGCGCGTCACATAAGCAACAAGCCTGCTCAAGTATGCAGGCGTCATGCCCGCCCGGCTTGCTTCCCCGATCAGATCCGCATCGATCAGGGACAAGTCAAAGCGATTCGGCTCCGTCATCTCCAAAGGACCGATGACACTGCGGTCTTCGCGGACAATGAACGTGATGTTGCCCCCGGCTTCTTTGGCGCGTCTAAGCGCCAGACGTGCATGCGTACCCGCTTCGTTCGCCGAGCGCCCGAATCCGATACCGATGCTCATCGTCAAGTCGTGCATAGCGGAGATATCTCTGGCAAGCGGGATAGATTTGTAGCCGCCCGTCTCGCGCTCGAATATTCCCCGGGTCGTCATGAACAAGAATTCATCCCCGCCAAGCGTATTCATATACCCGTCCAGATGCTCGACGTAATCAAGAACCATCCGGTGAAGATCAAGCTTCATCCGCTGCACTTCATGCTCCGATCCGGATCGCTCGGTAAGGCGCTGAAACCCGTCTATATTAATAAAGCCGATCACAATCTGGCCTTCCTTGCTGCGTCTTGTCTCTGTGGACAACAGCGCGCGCTGCAGCGATAAAGTCATATCGTGCTCCGTTGGTGAAAGCCATTCTGTCCGGAGCCCGGCCAATGTCAACTCATCGTACACGGCTTTCATCCCCGTCAAAGCAATCGTGCCCGGCTTCTGAGCCGCTTCTCTATGGAATCTGACAAGTTCCGTGACCGGATCGTCACTGGGACCGCTGTAGCATACAACTTCCATGCTGCTTTCCCCCAGCTCGCGGAGCGCCTTGGCTGCCGCCGGCTCGTTAAGGCCGTCAACCGTCAAGCATACGGGAGCCCCTCCGCTGCGCGCCAGGTAAAGGGCACGATACAGCCCCGTTCCCGTAAGAGGGACATAATGTACCGGGATACGGAACATTATTTTTTTCTTAGCCCATTTGAACGTAATCGGATCCGTAAAAAGCAACACTTCTGCCTGCTCCATAATTTGAAGAGTTTGAGCGGCATCCTGTCCTTCTCCGCGCCAGACTAACGGCAGCGGACGAAAAGAGGGAAACGCTTTAATCGCTTCCAATAATTTATCCAGAAGCTCTTCCGGTCCGATAACTCCAATCGGTATCTCATCCCGGCTGCCCGCCACATTCAGTTCCATCTTGCATCCCCTTTTCCGATTCTACTCCTTAGTAAGCGAATGTGCCGGAAGGTGCACGGCGTTTTCAGCAAACGTTTACACACTTCACATTTTACCTAACACCCCTATTACAGACAAGTCCTTAAATTGTCCTTATGTTAAATTTTTTTTAACTTTTTTTTATTAAAAGTGTGACGAATATCCTTGCAGACATGTCATAACTTATTAGAGAGGTGAGTTCATGTTCGATATTCTTATCTATCAAAAGAAAAAAGTTAAAGTCAGCTGCGGCAAAGATACGATTACAGGTACCATCACCAATCATTATGAACAATTCGGTTTAATTAAAGTCAATAACGTCTTGCTTCCTTTAGAACATGTCCGCATGATTGAAATCATAGAGGATCATGATCCATTCGATCACGCTGCTTTACCGCTGCATCATCCGAATAAAGGAGCTTCCTACTCGGAAATGCTCTATTAATAAGAAGAAGTCGGCCAGCGCGATTACAGGCCGGCTTATTTTCTGTCGGCGGATTCTGTTAACCCGAAGGTATTGTAAACGCTTACTATACGGCGAAAAGAACTGTGCCCGGTAGTCTGCCGGCATGATTCCTTATGGGACGGCAAAGCGGTGTATTGCCTGCCCCGCCTTGTTGACAGCTGCCCGTTGGGGTATAGTGGGAACAGATTGAGTCGGAGGTAAAGGACGGAACTTTTATGTCGCTCAAAACATTAAAATGGCTCGCCGTGATTACGCCCGCACTTATTATCGGAGGGTTCGAGTTTATCCGGCACGAGCTTATCCTAAGCTATTTATCCATGGAAGCGGGCAATTGGTACATTACGCTGCTGACCCTGCTCCTCTCTTATTTCTTCGCCACCTGGATGTTCCGCAACATCGAGAGGACCAACGACCGGCTTGCACGGGAAACATCCAAACGGGCCGTTTACGAAGAACGCGAAAGACTTGCCAGAGAACTTCACGATAACTTGGCGCAAACGTTGTTTTTTATCCATGTAAAGTTAAAGCAGGGCAAGACCGAGGAGGCCACCGCTGCTGTATCGGAGATTGATCACCACCTGAGGCAGGCGATCTATAATCTGCGCACTCTTCCCGAAGAAGGAAGCTCCTTCACGCTGCGCGCTGTGAAATGGCTTCAGGACTGGGAGCTGTTGACCGGGATCGAAACCTTGCAGGAGCTGAGCATCGCCGACAAAGTATTCACGCCTGCGGAAGAAGTCCAGCTGTTCGCGATTATCCAGGAAGCGTTCACGAATATACGCAAGCACTCCCGCGCCAGCCAGGCTTCGATCGAGCTGGAAGCTTCGGGGACAAGCTGGTCCCTGAGAATATCGGATAACGGGCTCGGATTCGCTGAAGGGGATCCGGGCAGATACCGTTATGGCCTCGCCATGATGCAGAAACGGGCAGCGGAATTGAACGCGGTCTGGAAGTTCCACTCTCCGCCTGAAGGCGGGACAGAGCTGTCCGTTCATTCAGTAAGGAGGAAGTCAAATGGCAAAGATTCCGTACCGCGTCATCATCGCGGATGATCATCCGCTGGCACGGCAAGCCGTGCAGAGTCTGCTGGAGGATGATCCGGCTTTTACTGTAGTAGGTGAAGCCTATAACGGCGAGGAAGTCGTATCCATGTGCGGAAACCTGCAGCCGGATGTAGTTCTGATGGACATCCATATGAGCCCGGTGAACGGACTTGAAGCCACCCGGCAGATTAAACAGCTCTACCCGCATATTCGGATCGTTATGCTTACGGTATCCGATGACGTGGCGGATTTGTTCACGGCTATTCAATTCGGAGCCCAGGGTTATCTTCTTAAGAATATGGATCCCGACGAGTGGATGCAGTATTTGCATGCCCTTCTCGATGACAATTCCCTGGTTGCCCGGCAAATGGCCGACAGGCTGATGCAGCGCTTCCGTATGTCGGGGGCTCCGCCTCACTCCGGCCAGTCTCTCCCCCCGCTGACCAACAGGGAGCACGAGATCGTCCTGCATGTTGCCGAAGGATATAATAACCGACAAATCGCGGGCAAGCTGCTGATATCCGAGAATACCGTTAAGAATCATATGAAGAATATTTTCGAGAAACTTCAGATCGATAACCGCGTCCAGCTCACTGCCTATGCCGTCAAACAGGGTTTGACACGAAATTTACATAACTAATCTACAAATTCTGTATAAAAATAGCCCACCTGAGTCATTCTTTCTCCCGCGCAGATTAGATACAGTAGAAGTATAGAAAACGCAGGAGAGAGGATGTTTAATAATGAACAAAATCGCAGTCAAAGCTGCCGCCTTAATGGCGGGGATGATGCTCTTCGCAGGAGTCGCCAGCGCACACGTAACCGTAAATCCCGCTGAGGCGCCAGCCGGCTCCTACCAGAAGTTCACGGTCCGGGTTCCGGTTGAAAAAGACATCCCGACTGTCAAAGTCGAAGTGAAATTCCCAATTGATTCGGTGGCTGTTTCCAGATTCGAACCGAAACCGGGCTGGAAATACGAGATTGCCAAGGATGCCGCCGAGAAAATAACCGGCGTCACCTGGACTTCCGAAGGCGAAGGACTCAGTAAAACAGAATTTGCCGAATTCAGCATGCAGGGCAAAGTGGCCGACAATGCTTCCAGCATCGTATGGAAAGCTTACCAGACCTACAAAGACGGCAGCGTCGTCGAATGGACCGGCGCGGAAGGTTCCGACAAGCCCGCTTCCGTTACGAAAATAAGCGCCAAGCCTGCCGAGGGCGCCAAAGACAGCCACGGCAATACAGCGGCCGCGCCTAATCAGGCAGCCGAAGCGCCTAAAGCAGCCGCCGGTGCTGAAACCAGCAGCACGCCCCTGATCCTGTCCATCGCAGCGGTTGTTCTGAGCGCAGCATCGCTCTTGCTTACACTTTTCCGTAAACGTACTTAGGCGCACGCCGCCTGGTCTCTATATCCCGGCAACTAGTGCCGCTGCCTGAAGGGCGGCGGGACCGAACCTGGGACCTGGGGCTGTCCCAAAAGTAATAATAGGCAGATGTACGGGCACTACCCGTTATTATAAATAAGTGATCGTGTAAACGAAAAGGAGCTAAGCGGCTGGAATATGCTTAGCTCCTTTGTTTTTGACATCCACTGCTGCTGTTATGAGCAGATTGCGGGCAATCGAAATCGAAAGCCATCCGACTTCGAGGCTTACTTCATCGGGTAAGCTCCTTCGTTAACCCGCTGCAAGAACCGCCCAGGCAAGCCAGCAGCGGCTACAAGCGTACCGGCAGCCCCGTCTCACGGCTTTCGTTGGCCGCTTCGATGAAGCGGATTACTTCCAGCGTCTCCTCCAGCCGGACAGCGGGGCCGCCGGCGAACATCTCCATGACGCGCTCCAGCAGGCTCGCGTAGAAAGGCTTCGCCGAGGCGGCCACGTCTACCGCGATCGTACCC
Source organism: Paenibacillus lutrae (assembly GCF_009757775.1). GTDB lineage: Bacteria > Bacillota > Bacilli > Paenibacillales > NBRC-103111 > Paenibacillus_F > Paenibacillus_F lutrae. Next base: position 643,714 of record NZ_RHLK01000002.1, on the reverse strand, counting down.
TTCTCGCGGTGGATCTGGGCGCCGAAGCCGAAGCTTCCGGCGCGGTTACCCCGGACGGTGCCGATGCGTCCGTCCGCCCAGACGCCCACCACCACGTCATGCGCATCCTGCGTGAACGCGGTGACCCGCACGCAGCCCGGGCCCAGCGCAGCGTACAGCATCTCCACCATGTGGATGCCGTACCAGAATAGCCCCGGCTGCGTAGGCTCCAGCGCCATCGGACCGTAGCAGTCGGCGCCCAGCAGCGCGCCCTTGGAGGTGTCCGCGAGCGCCCGGGTCACTTCTTCTGCGAAGCGGAGCGATGAGCTGCTCATAAGCGGTATCCCTCCGGATTTCGCTAAAGCCGCGATGTCGGCCGCTTCCTTGGAAGATACCGCCAACGGCTTGTCGATAAAGACCGGCTTGCCGAAAGGGGCGATCTGGCGGAACTGCTCCGCATGCACCCGCCCATCCGCCGATTCCAGCAGAATGGCATCACACGCCGCCGCAACCGCAGCAGGGGAATCGACAATTTCGACACCGAAATCGTCCCGCAGCTTATTCGTGAACCCTTCAACCCGGGACCGGCTGAGCTCGAAATCATCCGATCCGCCCGGATAAGCGATAACGACCTTGCCGCCTGGCACATGATAGGGATTAGCCGGATCATTCAGCAGCTTCGTAAATTCAACGGCATGTGATGTATCCAGCCCGATCATCCCAATACGCAACACCTTGTTCATCAACGTTCCCCGCTCCCCATAGGCTTCATGAGAAAAGTCGTGATGCTTATTTCTCTATTCCTCAAAGCCTTGTAGTTGTGTAAGTACCGTCTCCTATGTAGATGAAGCTTAGCTTAGCCTCGTCCGGCTGCCGTGATTTGCGCATCGGTTCGTTGCTATTTCCCTGTGCGTTCATAAGTACGGAAATAATAGTCGTAGGGATTCTTCTCATCTTTGATTCCTTGTTCCTCTGAAACAAGCGACCATTCCTGCGGCTCAATGACCGGAAAATACGTATCCGCTTCGAAAATATCGTCGATAAACGTTACATACAGCTTATCTGCATAGGGCCAGAACAGCTTGAATACTTCCGTGCCCCCGATCACGAACACTTCTTCCTCCTGGAAGCCGGCAAGCGCCTCTTCCACACTATGAACAACCTCGCAGCCTTCCAGCTTATAATCCGGCTGTCTGGTCAGCACAATATTGTTCCGGTTCGGCAGCGGCCGTCCGATCGAATCATATGTCTTGCGCCCCATCAGGACGGAATGACCGGTTGTCATTTTTTTGAAAAACTTAAGATCTGCAGGCAGGTGCCATGGAAGCTTGTTATCAATGCCAATCGCATTCTGGCGATCCATAGCAAATAGGAACGATACGCTCATACTCTCACCTCATTATTCAAATTTTGGGCCCATGCGCGAAATCGGCCCGTGTTGACTTCTTGTTGTCCGGATGGAAAATTCCATCTTAGCATAACACCCCAAAATAAAAATTGCCATGGAGATAAACGAACCTCCCTGGCAATAAAATGTCGGTAAATACAGCGGGTCTAAATCGCAATCGGAGCCTTGATCCCGGGATGGGATTCATAGCCGGTAAATTCGAAATCTTCAAAAGTATAATCAAAGATCGAATCCGGCTTGCGTTTTATTACGAGCTTGGGAAGCGGGAACGGCTCGCGGGTGAGCTGCGTTTCTACCTGTTCCAGGTGGTTGAGGTAGATGTGTACGTCGCCGCCTGTCCACACAAGGTCTCCCGCTTCAAGATCACACTGCTGAGCGATCATGTGCGTCAGGAGGGCGTAGGAGGCCAGATTGAACGGCAGACCAAGGAATGTGTCTACGGATCTCATCTGGAACATGCAGGACAGCTTCCCGTCCGCTACATAGAACTGGAACGCATAGTGGCAAGGAGGCAGAGCCATCGAGTCCACTTCCGCAACATTCCAGGCACTGACCAGATGCCGGCGTGAGTCCGGATTGTTCTTGATCTGGTCGATCAGCTTCGAGATCTGGTCGATGGTGCGGCCGTCCGGCGCGAGCCATGTACGCCACTGAGCGCCGTATACACGCCCCAGGTTGCCGTCCTCGTCGGCCCACTCATCCCAGATCGTTACTTTATTGTCATGCAGATATTGTATGTTGGTCTCGCCTTTAAGAAACCACAGCAGTTCGTGAATAATGGATCTTGTATGGAGCTTCTTCGTAGTCAGAAGCGGAAATCCTTCCGCTAAATTCATCCGCATCTGGCGTCCGAATACCGAGATCGTCCCCGTACCCGTACGGTCCTCTTTGCGGATTCCGTTGTCCCTTATATCACGCAGCAAGTTCAAATAACTGTTCATTACACACCTCCGGAAAAACATCCTTATTAGTATAAGTTAGTTCCACGGTTCCATCAAGAATTCATTAGCAGAGGACGCAAAAAACCCGCAAGGGGCTGTATCCTCCTCTTACGGGCATATCTGTTTATTGTTTTGTACGGAAATAACGCATGCTAATTACACTTCGGCCCAGATGCGCTTCACATTCTCCAAAGCGATGCGGGAGCCCTGCTTGCATTCCTCCATGCCTTCGAATTCGATCGAAAGGTAACCGTCGTAGCCGGACTCCTTCACAACACGAAGCACTTCCCACATATCAATATCGCCTTGTCCCGCAATGGCACCGCGCAGGTAATTGCCGGCTGTCGTCTTGAACCAGCCTTCACCCGGATCCCGGTAGGACGGACGGAGGTAGAAGTCTTTAATATGCACAATCGATGCCAGCGGCAAGTTTTTCTTCACCGATGCAACCGGATTCTCGTCAGCGCACATGAAGTTTCCGATATCCAAAGTCGTTTTGAAATTAGGACGGTCTACTCCTTGTACGACTGTCAGCACACGATCGCTTGCCTGAACGAGATAACCGTGGTTCTCAATGCTCGTCGTAATGCCATACTGGGCTGCATAGTCTGCAATTGTGCGGCAGGCTTCGATCATCCGGTCCACATTCGCATTGAAGGTACGCATGGACACATCTTCGTGACGGGCAACATCATGACGCATCAGTTTAACGCCAAGGGCATTCGCCACATCCACTTCACGTTTTACGCGTTCGATCTCCTGCTGGTATGCTTCATCATTTTCTGTCAGGAAGTTGGCGCCGACAGCATAGTTGGACAGCTCTATGCCCAGCTCAGCCGCTTTCTCGCGAATATCCTGCACCAGCTGAGGTTCCTGGGTGAAATCGATTCCAAGCGGAACCACCTCCATGTGCTCGCCGCCGTTAGCTGCGATCCATTCGAGTGCGCTGACATAGTCCAATTCTCCTGCCGTAATCGCGCGGTACAAACTGTAGGAGCTTAAGCCGATTTTCAATTGGGCCGCCTCGTTTCTCTGTATGAATGAAATAACTACACCTGTATCATAGAAAACCCCTCGGCAAGAAGCAACCTTCTTGATTTCGCATAATTCAGCATAATTCGCGTATATCCCCCTAATTGCGCTTTTTTAGCCCCTTATCATCCCGCTTACGGCGAATGTTGGACATTCTTTCCACTCCGGTTTCTTCTTTCTCGCTATTCGTGACTAAATTTATGGAAATAGGTGATTCCTTTAAAAAAGAACGAGGTAATAAGGAGTAGTCACAAGGAAACAGGAGGAAGAAAACAATGCCGAATTGGGCCGTCAAAAAACTGAAAACAAAACTGCTGCTGGGCTATCTTCTTCTGGTATACGGAATCCTGCTATCCGGATATGGCGTATATTTGATATCCTCGGAAGGCTGGAATCAGCTTCTGCAGTGGGGTCCTCTGCTGATCGTTATAAGCGGCACGTTTTTCTTCTGGTCGGGATTTGAAGAAACCAATGCCCCCAAGAAAAGCAGTTAGGGACGGGCACCTTCTCCATGAGAGATGATTTTGCCGCTCTTTCCAGACAAGTCGGCTTTTACCGCAGACATCAGGTGATCCCCTCTATGACAGAGGTGGAGCAAACCTGGCAGGCAGCCCGCAGCGGAAATCGCGATGCGGCCATCCGACTCCTTGATTGGCGCCGCCACTGCCTTCTGGCCAAGACAGAGGAACAGAAGGCCGTCATGCAGCTCATCATGCAGTACGCGCGCCTGCTTTTTAACTGTTGATCTCCTGGTTAGCTACCAACATCCTATTAGGATATTCCTATAAAAATACCCGAAATCTTCACAATAAGCGTTCCGGATTTTATATCCGGAACGCTTATTGTTTCTCGGGCATTTTTATTGAGCAATCCCCTATAAAGAAGAAATCCCAGGCTGATAGAGCATGCCCGGGATTTCTTCGTATGATCATGCAAGCCGATTACTGAAGACCGGATCCCTGCATTTTTTTATTGAACTCTTCCATAGTAAGGGTTTCAGCCGGAATGCCAATTTTGAAATTAGCCTTCTGGTTGATGTTCGTATACTCATTGGTTATTTTAGTGCCGACTTTAAAGTTACCGGACTTCTCGTCTTTGATGTCAAGATTAGCGTTGATAGCTTGATAAGTCGGGTAGTTATCTTTATTAATCGCTGTGATGATGTTCATTTCATTGATGTTCAGAGCTTTCTTGATTTCAGCAATATCTTTCTTTGCTTGTTCTGTATCGGTTGCCGCCACTTCTTTCTTCGCTTTCTCAAGCTCTGCCGGGTCGACTTGGAACATGTCTTTATATTTGTCGCTTCCTACAAGATCAAGAATCTGAGGAGCCACTTTCTCGATAATAGCCATCAGTGCCGGCTCCAGTGTCTCGTTCGTGATCTGGAACTTAACAACCTGCTTAGCGTCAGCGGTATCCGGAATGCCGGCATCTTTCTTGTCTACATCAACGAAATAAGTCTTCTCGTCAAAGTTAGCTGTAAAGATTTTCATGGCATCTTGGCTGAATTCCTGCTGTTTCTTCATATCAAGCGATTTAATATCGACTTTCACATCGCTGTTCTTGTTGAGTTCGTTCATATCCATCACCAGGTATTTGCTCGTCACGTCATCCGGAAGCGGCAAAAATGGCGTTTTAGGAACTTTAATGTAAATTTTATCTGCAGTCATGACCATAGGAACGGTGATTGTAGTCTGCATATCGCCTTTAATATGAGCCTCCAGGGTCATTTCTGTCTGCATAGGATCAGCCTGGTAAACACCTTTAGCGGTCAATTCCATGTTCTTCATGAGATTGGCAGCCATGTTCAAGCTTGGATCCGCTTTGACGGCGGCTTCCGGGAATTCCAGATTCAGCGTCATCTTCATGTTAAAATCAGCAGAAGTCATTGCCGCTGCCGTAGTTGATGCTTCCTCCATAGCCTGCTTCGGAGTTTCTTTGCTTCCGCAACCCGTTAATACTACAGAAATCGCTAGCATAATAACAAATAAGGACATCCATACTTTCTTACTCAAACCCATTTCCCCTCTCTCTAACCTTCTTTTTAGTGGAGCACGAAGAACCATTATAATACAAATCGTATCTGAAGCAAAGCAGTGATTTGTATAATGCAGGAAAATGATGAAATCATATCCCAGTTTGAGATTAACCTATTTATCCGAAATCGAAACTGCTTGGGGGAATTTTTTTCCTAAAAACTTATTATACCCTTGGTTAATAACCCTTATAACGGAAATTAAGTGCGGGCGTTTAAATTATTATGTGATTATCCGCTGTTAGTCCTGATCCGGATTATCCCATTTTCTGGAGTATGCCTTGTTGGTGACCCATATCGTAGCCCATAATATAAGCCCGGCTAATGCCAGCCCAATTATCAAAGATGCAATCATCATTGTGCGCTGCCTCCTCTCAATTACTCACATTGTAACGAATCATTCGTGAAGTTAATAGTGCTGTCACTGCTTAGTCACAAATGCATAGCAGTCCCTCATGGGGTATAATAGAAGAGTTGCCAGTAACACAGCTATTCTATTCATGCCAGACCAGCTTTGCAATCAAGGAGGAAATACGATGAAATCAGGAAAAATCATGGTTCGTACCCTGCTGCTTACCGCTGCAATCGCTCTATTCGCAGGCTGCTCCGACAATAAGGAAACGGGCGGAACCGCATCTTCTACTAATCCGTCAGCCACACCGGACACTACAGCCACGGCGTCACCAACACCTTCACCTTCATCTTCGCCATCCGACAAACCAAGCACTTCACCGTCCGAATCCGGGAAACCTGCAGCTACCGCTTCACCCAAAGCAACCGCACCTGCTGCCGGCGGCGGTTCTTCTCCGGCGTCAGCCGATCCGCAGAGCGTATCTGTTCTCGTTAATAAAGAATATAAACTGCCTGACAATTATAAGCCTGCCGATCTTACCTACCCGGACGTCCCTTTTCTTTTCAAAGAAAAGATCGAGAAACGGATGATGCGTCAGGAAGCTGCCGGTGCGCTTGAGAAGATGTTTGCCGGAGCTAAAAAAGACGGTATTAATCTGGCGGGTGTCTCAGCTTATCGCTCGCATGCTACTCAGACCACCCTGTTTAACCGCTATGTGCAGAAAGACGGGGAAGAAGCCGCCAAGAAATACAGCGCTGTTCCGGGACACAGCGAGCATGAAACCGGCCTGTCCATCGATATCTCGGGAAGTACAGGCGCCTGTGCCGCCGATGACTGCTTTGCCGGCACACCGGAAGCAAAGTGGCTGGCGGACAACGCGCAGAACTACGGTTTTATCGTGCGTTATCCTAAGGGAAAAGAAAACATTACAGGCTACCAGTATGAGCCATGGCACATGCGCTATGTCGGTACGAAGATCGCCAAAGAAATTCACAGCAAGAACACGACCATGGAAGAATATTTTAATTCAACCGCTGTTTCTAACTAATACGGCTAACCGTCAGAAGCCGGCTATCCCCCCAAGGGTTAGCCGGCTTCTGACGTCAGGGTCTGCGCCCCATCTCCGCTCGTTTACTTCGCGCCATAGAGCGCTCTGTATTCCTCTTCCAGAATGCTCATCGTGATCGAGTCATGGTACTTGTGGTTATAGAACAGCGCGTCTCGCTGCACACCTTCTTTGCGGAAGCCCAGCTTCTCGTAGACATGCTGCGCGCGCGGATTGAAGTCAAACACATTCAGCTCAATGCGGTGCAATTGAAGAATACCGAATGCGTAATCCAGCAGAAGCGCAATGGCTTCACTGCCGTAGCCTTTGCCCAGCACCTCGTCTCCGAACAAAGCAATCCGGAGATTCGCGCTCCGGTTCAGCAAATCGATATCCTGCAGGGCTATGTCACCTATAACCTCATCCGTATCCCTCAGGGCAATCAGCAGAAGCAGGCTCGATGAATCCTGCATCTTCCCTTCAAGATACCGGCGGATTTGCTCTCTGGAGTAAATTTTCTGGGTCCCCGTTAGCTCGCGGATTCTGGAATGATACAAGCTGGCATGATACATTTCGGCGTCTTCCAGCTCGATGGGGCGTAAGTAAACGGCTCTTCCTTCCTGGAATCTGACAGGGGAGCTGCCTTCGGTCTGCTTCATATCATGTACCTCCAGTTTTTCTGCTGGCTTTACTATAGCGGATATTTGTATATTCTAAAATAGACAAAAATTATCTTGGGCCATTTGGGGATACTTGCCTCGTCTCTTTCCTTCCTTGTATTAGTGGGTCCCACTTGATCTGAAATCATCATAACTGGATCGATCTCCGTGGTAAAAAACAACATCGCCATCCATCAATTGGAACAGGTTTCCTTGCCTGTCTTGAATCCTGGACTGGAAGCCCTCCATCCGCCATTGGTTGTTGAGCGGTCCGTTGATGTACTGCAGATGAGGCTGATTGACATCGGCGTTACGGATTGTCTCTATATTGAAGTTCACGATGATATATCCGTTCCGCAGAAAAATTGACGACCGGTCATCGAGCGTATGCTTCCGGCCGTACTCGGCGAGATTGGTCCCCGCCGGCACTGCATACACAGCTGAAGGCAGACTGTATTCTCCGTACCATTTTTGATCCGAGGCAAGCACGCGTGCTTTATTAACTCCCTGCGGGATATTCTGTGTGCTGCCAATCAGCGTCCGCAAGGTGTAGGGAAGCATCATCCAGTCATACTTACCCACTCGGGTCGACTGACCCGCTTTCTTAAGGTATTCGGCGATGAAGCCCGCACGGCTGAGACCTCCCTTTTGAGCGGAAGAGTCATGATCGTAAATATACCCTGCTGTCTGCTCTATCTCCTGCTTCGTCACATTGCGCAGCCGTTCATTCAGAATGACAAACCGTTGCTCCTGGTCCTCCCGGGAGCCAATCCGGATGAATGGCCGCCCCTGGGCATGATAGTAGAGATCAATCGGCTGGCGCAAGGAGCCGTCTTTGCTCACAAAGGTAATAGTCGGTGTTATACGGACGCCGTCCCGAAGATCAAACATATTGCCTTTTGTTTTCAAGTCAAATTTGAAATGGTAACCGGTTTTGACCGCAATATTCTGGTAGCCCTTCTCTGTATGGCTGCCGGGATGGATTGGCAGAGTAAACGGATATCCGGTAGAGCGCGGCTGACCGTCAATCCCCTGATTACCTGTCCAATATTTCGTGCCGGTCGGCACGGAACTTCCTTTTCCCGTACGGAATACGGTTTCCCAATTATAATCGGCGATGTCCGTAATCTTGAAATCATACACCCGTCCGATTACATCTACCGGGATGATATCGGTTGCTGCATGATTCAGCAGATTGAAATTCGCATCACGCTCTGTTGTGAATGAACCGGGAGCATTCTCCGCAATGGATCGGAACATAACATCATAGAATCCTTCATCTACCCAAACCGGCATAAAAAAGGTTGCTGTCAGCTGGCCCGCCGGAATGTCCACCCAAGTCTGTTGGGGGATAAACTTCATAGCAGCATCATAGACGTCAAACGGGAACCAAACCTGCTTAAACCGGATATACTTCGCATAATCACGATTTCCGTAGCCGGGTAAATCCCGGTGCTGTCCTGTAGTCGGAAGCGTAACGGTGAAAGGGCGATCTAGTATGAGAGCGGAACGATCGTAGGCTGGCGTGGTTTTCTGGTTGTGCTCGCGGTCATCCGATACGGATGCGTACATCACGACTGGGGTATGAACAGTAACGGGGTTGATGCCAGAGATGCCGAATTCCTTATCGGCGCCGCCTTTAATGTTTCCTGGGAGCAAATTGTAGTTGATTTGCCCGGTTGTGGGCTGGTTGGCTTGATTCATGAGGGATTTGTTGACGATATAGCCGCTTCCATAAAGAGCATCCGGGGAAATGGGGTTCGGATTGGGTATGGATATCGGCGCCGGAGCAGCCGCATTCTGTGGCTTGTTGTCCATAATCGTGGTTTTGTTGAAAATAACGAGGTCGTTGTTCACTAGGTTCGTGCCCACAACAGATTCGGCAGCGGATTGAAAAATCTGTTCCACATGACTGGGCACAGGCCCCGATGCATCCGGCAGATTAACATTCCGGCAGGAAGCGGCCCTGACATGCTGCTCCACACTGTCTTTGTTGTCACTTTGCAGCGTAGGAACATCGTAACCGTTAGGTTGTAAAGTGATTGCGCCCCCATAGCCGCCCAATGCGTAATTTCGGAGAGTCGCCTGCTGGAGCCGATATACTTCGAGGTTGTCAATCTGCCAATAGGAATATGGCCTTTTAACTGTCATCATGCGTTCAACCGGAATTCGGATCGGAGGAGGCGCGGGACCGCCAGGGGCGGGCGGAACGAAAATGACATACGTCTGCCGGACGTTGACTTTATAAGTCACTTCGCCCGTCATGTTGGCGAACTTGTTCTGAAATAAGTAGCTCATCCCGAAAACATTCGCATAAAGGCTCTCCGAAGTGGGAATGCCCTGCCGGACATTAAATGCCTCTGCCCCGCGCCGGTCTGCAAGCAGTACCGCTGAAGCTGCCGGGTCCATTACACCTCCCGAGTTAACGGTTCCTCTGGCAGGCACGCCTATTCTGATATCGCAATCAGTTGTAGTCGGCGGGGAACCGCCACTGTCATCATCGAAATAGGCGACCAGCTCCATCTGCGGGTAGCCGTAGACTTTGGCTTTGTAGGTGATTTTCCACTGGTTATAATACCGAATGACAAGATCTCCATCAGGACTTCTTCTAGGCGGTTGTTCCGGTGGAATGACATACTGGGCTTTATAGGAAAAGTTAAATAATTTGTTCTGAAGATCAAATTTCTTTCTATCTTCAGGAACATCAAGAACATCTATTGAACGTAGAGATCCACCCTGAAGCGGATCAAAATATTCTACATCCGCTGTTAAGGTTGCGACCTTATCTATCGGAAATTGGATGTTTTGATTTTTGTGCCTGTCCGCAAACAGTAGTGAGTTAATATGAATATTGATTTTTCTTATATCCCATGCAATATGACCCTCCATTGAGGAAAGTCCGTTGTTTAATTCATTGTCAGTAGGATATCTAGGAGGATAACTACCTAAAAAAGGTACCGAATGTATTAGTGCTTCGGGCTGCGGAGTATCATTGATATCTTTATTCCAGTGATAAAATCGGATCCCATCATAATCATATTGCCATAAACGCTTTCGCTGAGGTGCACGAAACCACTCGAAATATCCTAGCTCACTTTCTTCCACTTCTTTAAGATCATATGCTTCTCCCTCGACCTTTAAATAATATGTATCGGGAGATGTTATTGTTAAATCACTTATTTCTTGCTTATCAAATTTATTTCTTACAACAACCCTCTTTAATTTCTTACCTAACGGAATCTCTACTTTTTGTAACCCGTAATCCATTTTATTTATTGAAAAGTAGTAAATTAAATCTTTAGTCTGTGCACTTCCTTCATTTGCAATAGAAATTGAAGTATCATACCAAAAGTCTCCTAATATCTTTTCATTTGGCGTGGTATTTGCTTGAGCAGGAGTAATTATATAATTGAAAAGTGACAATGTTATAATCGATAAACCTAAATACTTTTTCAAAATCTTGTGCTTAAATACTTTCATCAGTTTTAGATCCGTAAACTTTGATTGGAGATATACCAAAATCCGCTAATCCATAGAAAGTAATAGGATTTATTTCAGAGCTAACCAAGTTTCCTTTGGGAAGTATATGACCGTTCACATATTCATAAATCCCTGCTCCTTTTATAGTCACTATCCCAGAAGACCCAGTATCATATCCGTAGCCATCTTTAATATTTAATGCCGTTAGTTGATAGAGTACTCCAGCTTTTGGAGTTAGGTTAGGATCCTTTAAAGTCTGGTTACGGAGCGCCAATGTACAAGCTCTAGCTCTAGTAATCCCGTAAGGGTTATCTTTAACCACCAACCTATTCAAGGACAAAACGACGAAAGATTTGCTAGGAATAGGATAAGTTTGCCGATCTATTGCATCAAACCACTTGGTCCCTTCCGGCAGCAAATGACGGTTCGGATCATTAGGATCCTCCATATCTATCACTACAAACTTCTCCACTTCACAAGTAAAATTTCCGGCCCCGCCCGAAACTTTGAGGTTCTTGTAGTCGATATCCGAGTATGCCTGTGCAGCACTAAAATACCGCGGAAGCATCGTCACAATATTCGTCTTATGCCAAGCAATCTCTGCACTCGATATCGCGTACTTGTCGGTCGGCAGGGTACCTCCGCTTCGGACGGTCTGAATGCGGCTGATAATCGTGACGGATTGCGCCCGATTCGTGTTCTCTTCCAAGCCAAGTTTTCCGGCATGGTCCATCCCCTGAATCAATCCTGCCCTGGTTGCCAGGTACATCCACTTCTCCTCAATAGGAGTATCCTGCCCGATAGCCCGCACGGCGACTTTCGCCATTTCCTGACGGCTCATGGGAGCGTTAAGGTCGTCATCCGCGAAGTCTCCGGCCCGGTAAATCCCCGCCGCTGCCGCAGCATCCATAGCAGGCGCGTACCACTGCGCACCGTCAGCTTGCCCCGCTTCAATCCCAAGCGCGCTAACGGCCATTTTGACAAATTCAGCCCGCGTTACGTTCCGGCCCGGCAGAAAAGTTCCGTCGGCATAGCCGTCAATATAACCCTGCTCCCGGGCTTTCTTAATCTCGGCCGCTGCCCAGTAATCACTGGATATATCGCTGAATGATGCGGCTGCAAGTGAAAGGTTGCTCGCGGCATTTGTTACATGGGGTGCCGGATCTGCCTCTGACCCGTATACAATTGCTCCACCGCAAATAAGTCCGGTGATAATTGTACCTAAAATCCTTTTGTTCATATGTAGGGTTCTCCTAACTGGAATAGAATGTTCATAAGTTTACTGCTCAGGTTACTGTTTTACGGAAATCCAAATAAACCTGGCGACAACTCCTTCCATGGTTCTTTTTGAGATAGGAAAAATGATTTTAACAGAGAGGGGGTATTAAGAATGGCTTGAAAGGATTAGAAAGCAGGAAGGCGGCAAAGAAAGAAGAAGCATGAAATCCGATGGGTATTGCGGAATGTTGCTGGAGGGGCAGGTCTCAAATCCTAGTATAAATGATATTGTAAATTTTGGAAATAGTGAAAAATACAAGAAACGACATAAGGGTATAAAAAGAGCAAACAAAGCATCCTAGCTCCGTTTGCCCTATTTATATTATTGGTCCATATCATCATCTGAATCCTCAAATAAATGCCTAAACACGGCTGCCCGGTTTTCTAAAAATCTTCGGGTTATCTGATAATGATCCGTGTCTTCATAAGCAATCTGTGATATCGGGTTACTATCGAAACTAATAATTTGAGCATCCGGGTAACCCAGCAAGATGGGCGAATGAGTAGCAATAATAAATTGTGAAGATTCAGATAGATCCTTAATAATTCTAAGCAGTGACAGCTGCCTGGCCGGTGATAGTGCCGCCTCAGGCTCGTCTAATAAATATATCCCGTTGCCTTTAAATCTGTGCTTAAACAGACTAAGAAATGATTCGCCGTGGGACTGATTGTGTAGGGAACGACCGCCATATGAATCGTATCTTCCTAAATGATCAATGTGTGTAGCAAATTCATAAAAAGATTCTGCTCTCATAAAGAATCCGGTCGTTATCTTGGGATACCAGGATAGTCTCACGTAGTTTCCCAGTGCGGCCTCGGAAGATTCCACATAATAGGTATTGTTTCTCCCCCCGCCGGCTGTATTGAATCCGCATTGATAGGCAATTGCCTCAAGCAGTGTCGATTTTCCCGAACCATTCTCACCTACAAAAAACGTAACATGATTTGAGAAATTCATGGAGTTCATTCTGTTTATTAGTGGCAGAGAGAACGGATAACTTTGAAAATCAACCATTTTTTCCTTTAGGATCGTCAAACTTTTTAACATCGACTCTTCCTCCCAGAAAGTAGCGCGTCCCCTTATTTAAATCACCTTATACTATATTCTCTAATCAGGGTTTGACTGTGACCCATGCGGGTGTCTGCAGCCGCGGCGGCCTGTCAATAGCCTTCCCTATTTAAAGCTTCCGTTAAATTCTCGGCAGCGATACGTGTACGTTCAAAAGCTTCGGTCGATTCATGATCCGCCTCATTGGCCTTCTTAATGGCTTCGAGAGCTTTCAAGGTAGCTTCAGCGGCCTTGGCGGCGGCGTCCCGGCTGGCATGGATAAGCTTAGGCATGCTCGACGGATCTGTGTTCTCCTGCACGACATCCGCTATTAAGACCGCATGATCCGCTGCAGCGGTTGCTTCGAATCCAAGACGAATAGCATCCTGCCGGAGTTCATACGCTTTGCTGTTCGCCTTGTTGGAAAGCTCTCTGGCTTCGTTCATAAGCACGATATAATCTGCAAGTCTTTCATTAGTCAACATACGCACCTGCTCCTACCCGGAAAATAGATCTTTTCCATTATTTTAATCCATTTTGGATAGGGTGAAAACCTGCTGGCGGACGTATAAAAAGTTTATTTTTCGACAAAAAATTCAGGTTCCCGGATCTTTCATGATTTAAAAAAACTGGGTAAGCTCTACGCTTACACCAGTCTTTGGTTCGATACATGTATGTACACGACAGCCCGATTACTCTCCCTTGGCGCCATCGCTCTCTTTGGGGATAAAATCGAAGATCCTGCCTGTCTCCAGCGTCTCAATCAGCCGGATCAGCCACTTGTAATAATCAAGCGCCTGAATGATTTTGATCTCATCCTCCCGCAGCACGCCAAGAAACGGTTCATTGGCTTCGTTCTCCGTCTTCATCTCTTCAATTTCGCGCAATGCTTTATTTAACACATTCATATTTCCCTCAATGGCCTTGCGCCATTTAATCGAGAAATAATCACTAAAGTTCTGGTACCAGTCCGGTTCAACTTCGTAAAGGTCTTTCCGAGTTCCTTTGCCCCATACTTTATCGATCATTTTCAAATCCATCAAGGTCCGCACGCCCGTGCTCATGGATGTCTTGCTCATCCCCATCGATTGACTCAGTTCATCTAATGTTACCGGCCCGTTGTTAAAGTACATATACCCGTATAGATGCCCGATGGACAAGGTAATTCCATACAGGTCCATATTTTTGCCGATTGAGTCGATTACCCGCTCGCGGTTTTTTTGAATTCTTTGAATTTGCTCTGCTGTAAAGCCATTAAGATCGTTCATGGGGTTCCCTCCCGAGGATTAGGTCTAAGCCTGCAAACCTCTATTCTGTATTGTAATCAAACTACCCTTTAGAAGTAAAGAAGAAGCCCGGAAGGGATTCCGAGTAATACAGAGCATACGATACGTATTGTACGTAAAGTTAAAACTGTACGTACAATTATAAGCGTATATGAAGTTTGACGGTTAAAAAGTGAACCCTATACACTTGTGAGAAGTTAGTAAACAAGTTCATTAGACCCATGAAAGGAGGTCCACATGCCTATTATCGAGGTAAAAGAGCTTACCAAAGTTTTCGGGCAAGATCCCAAACGAGCTTTGCCATTGCTGAAGGACGGCTGGTCTAAAGAGAAGATTCTGAAAGAACACAAGCTGACTGTCGGAGTGAACAAGGCGGAGTTTGCGATTGAACAAGGAGAAATCTTTGTCATTATGGGACTCTCGGGAAGTGGTAAGTCTACACTGGTTCGCTTGTTGAACCGATTGATCGAACCGACCGGGGGTCAGATTCTGTTTAACGGGACCGATGTTCTGAAAATGAATCAAGAGCAGCTGCGCCAGTTCAGAAGAAAAAATATCGGCATGGTGTTTCAGAAATTCGGATTGTTTCCCCATCGGACCGTCCTGGAGAATGCCGAATACGGCTTGGAGATTCAAGGCGTTGAATCGAAAAAAAGGACGGAGCTGGCCAAGACCGCACTCAAATCAGTCGGCCTGGAAGGCTGGGAGAACAGCAAGCCCGATCAGCTTAGCGGAGGGATGCAGCAGCGCGTTGGCCTGGCACGTGTGCTTGCCAATGATCCCGAGATTCTGCTCATGGATGAAGCATTCAGTGCGCTGGACCCGCTTATCCGCAAAGATATGCAGGTCGAATTATTGGAGCTTCAGGCACGCCTGAAGAAGACCATCGTGTTCATTACGCACGATCTGGACGAAGCCCTGCGAATCGGTGACCGGATCGCATTGATGAAAGACGGCGCGATCGTACAAATCGGTACGCCCGAAGAAATCTTGATTCAGCCGGCGAACAAATATGTGGAAAGGTTTGTGGAGGACGTGGATTTATCCAAAGTGCTCACAGCCTCACATGTGATGAAGAAGCCGGAGACGATCGCCTTGGAACGCGGTCCCCGGGTAGCCCTGCAGCTGATGCGCGACAGCGGAGTATCCAGCTTGTACATAACCGATAAAGGGATGAAGCTTCTGGGTATCGTTACGGCAGATGATGCATCCCAGGCCATTAAAGATAATCAGACACTGGAAGCTGTTATGCAGCGCACCATTCCCAAAGCAAAGCCGGACACCCACCTCAACGAGTTGTTCGAGATGATGGGGGAAGCCAGGCTTCCGGTTGCGGTAGTCGATGAGAATGAGAAATTAAAAGGAATTGTCATTAAAGGCGCCGTTCTATCCGCTCTGGCCGGCAATGCCGATCCGGGAGCAGGTGACGGAACATGAATTTCCCGAAACTGCCGCTTGGCAGCTGGGTCGAAGCGCTGGAAGACTGGCTTACTACGAATTTCGCTCCATTATTTGATGCGATCAAAGCCGTCATCGGATTCATGGTCGGAACCATTGAATCCGCGCTAACGGCTCTTCCTGCTCTCGTGCTCATTCTGATCATCACCGCTCTGGCCTACTGGATCGGCAAATGGAGAATCGCGCTATTTGCGCTGATCGGACTGCTGCTCATCGATAACCTGGGTTTCTGGGAGCTCTCGATGCAATCGCTGGCGCTGGTCTTAACCGCCTCCATTCTCTCCATCGTGATAGGCGTGCCGATCGGAATTCTATGTTCGCGCAACACGCTGATGCAGAACATCATCACGCCTGTGCTTGATTTCATGCAGACGATGCCGGCATTCGTCTACTTGCTGCCGGCTGTCTCTTTCTTCTCGCTCGGCGTTGTACCCGGTGTAATCGCATCCGTTATTTTCGCGATTCCGCCAACCATCCGCCTGACCAATCTTGGTATCCGGCAAGTGCCGGAAGAGCTTGTGGAAGCTGCCGATGCATTCGGCTCCACACCGGCGCAGAAGCTGTTTAAGCTCCAGCTGCCGATAGCGATGCCTACCATTATGGCTGGTGTGAACCAGACCATCATGCTGTCGCTGTCCATGGTCGTGATCTCTTCCATGATCGGCGCTCAAGGTGTCGGCGCCCATGTATACCGGGCAGTCACGCAAGCCAAGACCGGCATAGGCTTTGAAGCCGGGATCGCCATCGTCATTATGGCCATCCTGCTGGACCGTTTGACGCAAAATATGTTCAAGAAGAAAACCAACTAAAATGACAGGGGTGTTTAGGATTACTTTTAAAAAGTGGAGTGTATTGTTGTCCGTCGTGTTAGCAGTGGCCCTCGTGGCAGGCTGTTCGAATGGTGGAGGAAGCGGAGAGAAACAGAAGACGATTAAGCTTGCTTACGTTGCCTGGGACTCGGAAATCGCGAGTACGAATGTGGTTAAGCACGTTCTCGAAACTAAAATGAACTACAAAGTGGAGATGCTTCAGGTTGACGCAGGACCGATGTGGGCCGGTGTTGCCGACGGCAGTGCGGATGCCATGGTAGCCGCCTGGCTGCCGAGCACCCATGCCTCTTATGTAGAGAAATACAAGAGCAGCATGGAAGATCTGGGCCCGAATCTGGACGGAACCAAGACAGGATTAGCCGTACCGGCTTATATGGATATCAAGTCCATCGAGGATTTGAAAAAACCTGAGGTTGCCAAATCTTTAAACAACCAGCTGATCGGAATTGAACCCGGCGCAGGCATTATGATGGCAACCGAACAAGCCGTTAAAGATTATGCGCTGTCCGAGTACAAGCTCGTAGAGAGCTCGTCGGCCGCCATGGCCCAGGAGCTTCAAAAAGCCTATGATCAGAAGAAACCGATCGTCGTAACCGGCTGGACACCTCACTGGAAATTCGCCAAAATGGATCTGAAATACCTGGAGGATCCGAAGAACGTCTACGGCGGTGCCGAGCAGATCCATACAATGGCACGTAAAGGACTCAAAGAAGACCAGCCTGCTGCTCATCAGTTCCTCGACCAGTTCGAGTGGACAGCTGAGGACATGGCTCAGGTCATGGTAGCCATCCAGGAAGGCAAATCTCCCGAAGATGCCGCCAAGGAATGGGTCGAAGCTAACGCAGATAAAGTAAACACCTGGACCAAAGGAATCGAAATCAAGTAATTGAAAGTTTAAACGGCAGCGGAATCTGCCTATATTCACGAAGAAAACATAGCTGCCCGTACAGAAGCACCTGCTTCCGTGCGGGCAGCTATGTTTTTTGCGGTTTCTGCGCGTATTCCGGCCGGCTGTTCCCGGCCAACCAGATCCACAGATCCAAGTGTAGTTCCAATCCGTTCTCCGCCCCCATGAACGGGTACAGATCAGCGGTAAATGATCGGACTGATTACCAGGACAACCTGTCAGGCGGTTCTCTTTACTCCCGGATGAATCTCTTAGTTGAAATGATCCCAGAAATCCCAGTACTTCGAGTACGGTGTACGCAGAAAATAACGCATCTGCAGGTGATCCGGCGGCAATTTATACGTCGTCGGATCCACTTCTTCGGGCCTCTGCGCATCAGGGAACTTCTGCTCGCCGCTGTCGGCGCACAGCCGCTGGGCACCTGATTGCTTGGCACATGACCGCTTAGCGCACGAGTGACTGGCAGAGGCCCGTCCGGCGCATGAATCCTTGACAGACGGCTGACCCGAGTCACCATCCGTTCTTGCTGTGCCGCCCGGCACAGAACCCGTGCAATTTCCATTCTTACACAAAATAATTCACCTCTATTTCCAGCAAGATGAAGAGACACGTTTACTGTGCAAGTGAGATTTGACGAGATGCCCATATCCGGTAAGGAATCACCAGGATAAGACAAACCAGGAACAACGCGTAGAACTGCGGATTGGCAATCCGGTTAATCCGGAAAACAGCGTCCAGCAGGGCTACCAGGAAGGCGAACAGGATACGGGCTTTCCGGGTCGAAGGGGTGGATTTGGGATCGGTGATCATAAAAAAGGCAAACAGCTGCAGGGAAGCTCCCATCAGGGGTCCCAGTGCCGCCAGGAGCGGAGCCCCGAACAGGAAGTGCCTGACCAGTGCAAACAGGGTAAAACTTCCAAGGAAGGCTAACACCGAATCCAACCGGTTCGCCATGTAACAGACGAGAATGCCCAAACAGAGAATAGTGAGCATAACGCCGATCCCGTTCGTCCACTGCTTGGGTGTGCTGACCGCATACTGCGGCAGAAAGAACAGCATAAGAACCATCGCCACGTTATTCGGATTAAACACATGACCGCCTTTAAAACGGATCATGTACTTAAGGGCAATCGCTAAAAATGACGCAAGCGCATAAGGCCAGAGCAGGTTGGAGCTGAGCAGCAGGGAAATCCCAATCCCGGTTATCACTGCGCTGAGCGGAAACTGCCAGGTTTTAGTTGTACAGCGGCACAAAATAAGCTCGGTAATCGTGGTGCAGGCAACCGATATAAGGACAGCGTCCCATTTTTGAAAAAAACCGAGATAGACTTGTCCGGCAATCGCGAAGCTGCTCAGAAACAGAAGAATAAAATACCTGGGATCAAGGCGGTAATCCCGCCAGGAAACGACCGGCCTCAGATCGGTTCTTAACTCATTGCGCATGAAACCCCTCCGTCAATTGGACATGGTTACGACATCAAATCGTCTGTAGGAAGCATTGCGGCCCGATTTGCGGTAAATGCTCTTCCACTCCACTTTATAACTGCCCAGAATCCCCTGCTCGCTCGTTCCCAGGAGGCCTTTGAGCATATTCTCCGCCTCTGTCTTGCGCGCTGAGGCTTCTTTCTCGTCCCGGGCTCCCTCCAGGTATCGGCGGATCCATTCCTCTGCCTTCCCCGGAAGCTTCAAAGGAGTTGCCGGAGAATCTCCGGGAGGATACATCCGCTTCAGCAGGCTCGCAGATGCTTCCGTCCCGTCGAAGGCCGGCGGCTTTCTCGGCAGCACATGCTCGTTCCAGAAGCTGGACTCCGTCTTGATGAGCTGCTCGATCCGGTTATCGTCCCGCTCCAGCCGTACGGTACGGAATTTATTGCCGCCGATGAGAACGGCTACCCACCAGTGGTCCGCACCGGTCACCGCCATATAATGCTGACACTGGACAGCCACCCGATCCGGCACCCGGCCGTCCTTCCATTCGTCCTTCAAATACTCGCCTGTCGTTTTGCACAGCAGACCGGCGCTGCTGCCGACAATCCACCGGTCAATGGTGGCCAGCATAAAGGGGTGCTGCGGGTGCTGGAAGATCCAGTTCCTGCGCATCACTTTAAATCCGGTTGCTTCCGAGAACTCCCGGGCAATAAACTCTTTCAGCTTGCCTCCAAAACGGGCAGGCTCCGTCTCTTCCGTCTCCGGCAGTTCCCCGATTTTGTCGAGGTATACCTCCATCGCAGTCTTCCAGCGGTCCTTCCCGCATATCGCTGCCGCATCGCTTCCCCCGACTCCTTTCCGGCGCCAGGACAGCCATTCTTCATGCGAAATAGCCCGGGTGTTCACTACTAATTTGGCAGGCATCGTACCCCTCCTCCGATTCAGGATTTCTTCAACACTATCGTAACCTGGCTCCGGATTCCCTACCCGTTGTAAAATAGCTGTGTTTTCGTTCTTTTTTGCTCCTGTGACGCAATTACCGCTTCTCCTTCACGCTTGCTTCTCTTGCAAGATACGGCGCGCCTCTTCTATCCACTTAAAATAGTAAGATTCAGCTGCGCCCGCCTCTATACGCTGCTCGGCTTGATGCACACAGTCTACATAATGATTCACTTTGGTGCTGACAGAAGAGGGGCAGATCTGCATTTGACGCTGCCAATATGCCGGGTCCTGCAGCTTGCGAGCCTCCCAGCCGAAAGCCAGTCCCTGACGGAAGGAAGCCCGGTAAGCGAGTGGAATTTGTAAGTCTGCCTCTGCCGTATGCGCTACCTGATCGAACATGCTGTAAGCAACCGCAATTCCCGCCCCGCTGAATGCATCGTTACGGAAGGATGAGGGCAGAGTCTCGATCTCGGCACTGACCTCCTTAAGGTCAAATTCATGCAGAAACCATAGAGAGCGTCCAAGTCCCTGGTAACAAACACGCTGGTACGGATAAGGGAAGCTCGTCAATTTCTGAATAATCTGTTTATTTTCCCGGTAATGATATAAAGCGGTTTTAAAGCCGACTCCGTCGAACACGATGGGCGCATATCTGGAATCAAGCTGCCTTAACCAGCCTGCCATTGCCTCATAATCGAACCGGTGCCGGATACTGAGATACCAGCCCAAGCCCACGTAATATTGATAAAGATGCCCAGGCGACAATTGGTGCAGATACGATTCGAACCGCCTGCCCTTGCCAAGTGACAAGGAAGCTTTCACTCCGAGCCCCAGGCCCACTCCTTCATAGGCAAAACCTCTGTAAAAAGGCGGGAATTGATGAGCCAATTCCTCCCTCACATCCGCCATTCTCAGTACCGGTTTCAAGACTCCGTTGCTTCCCGTTAAAAACGCTTTCAAAACCTGATGAAACTTCCGGTTAAACGCTTGATCTTGCGAAAAGCTGAATCTTTTAATCGTCTTGGAGATATTCTGCCTGAATAATCCAAGGTAGAGAAACGGAAAGATTAAAGCTGTACCTGCAATAAGTCCGGCTGCTGTTATACTCGTTTCCATGATCAACCCTCAGCTTTCGTGGCAGGAATGCTCCTGCTTATAAATTTAATTTGCCGATTGCCTGGTTATGTGACATTAGGCCCCATTTCCTGTTTTATTGAGAAGCTGCCTTATTCAGGCGGTATACCGATGGATTTACCCCCACCTTTCTTTTGAACACTCTGCCGAAATGGGTCAAATCGTTATACCCCACAGAGAAACAGACATCCGTGACCGGATCTCCCTTTTGCAGCAGCAGCTTTGCTTTCTGGATACGTTTGTTCATCACATATTCTTTGAAGCCTGTACCGACATACTTCTGGAACATCCGGGAATAATGACACCGGCTCACAAAAATGGTTGAAGCCACCTTTTCCAGATTCAAATCGTTCTCACAAAGATTCTCGTCAATAAACGCGAGTGATTCGGCAAACAGGCGGTTATCACAGGAAGGCTCCTGATTCTGGGCAACCATATCGATGAGCGAGATCAAAGAGGTGAAGCTGATCCGGTCTGCTCCGGCCAGTGCTATGAGAGGACTGCCGAACTGAAGCTTATGGACATTCCAATTTTCCGGAAATGTCTGTTCGAAAGTAAGGAAGACAACCAGTTTGTAATGGGTTTGCTTGACGATGCGAATAGCCGAACTCAAATCCACGAACTCGATCAGCTTGACCTTTTTGGAAAGCAGTAGCAATTCGGTAATATAGTCCTTACATTTGTCAGCCTTGTGGACGAAAACAAGCAAATTCATCATTTCTTCATCCCCTTTTAAAATTAAATGAATAAGCAAAAAAATTACAAAAAGTATATTTATATTAAATTGATAAATAAATATCCTTATTATTAATTGTAACCATAGAGGTTTGTATTCGATCTGCTGACCTTGTCACTTATTCATATTTTTTTGTCATGCGATTGCTCCTTACATACTTGATTACATATATGGATATATCTAGTACCATCATTATAACCGCATATGCGTATGAATTCAAATAACAATAACGCATATGCGTTATTTTTCGAATGGAAACGACTATGATCTAGAACGAATGTTTGTTATACTATTAGAACGTATGTTTGTTGCATGCCGTGTTTGAATGGGGCGGGAATATGCCGATTGGGGGCTAATTAATGAATGAAATTAACATTCGCATCAAAGAGCTTCGGCTGAAACACAAATTAACGATGGCCAAACTAGCCGCAATGATAGGAGTCTCTCCTGGTAATATCAGTGACTGGGAAAATGGAAAGAAAAAATCAACCCCCACCGCAAAAGCTTTAATTTCCATTTCCAAACAATTTAATGTGTCCCTCGATTGGCTCATGACCGGTTCGGAACCGGAGACTCCTACAAATATCCAAAACAAATCCAGTGCTCCTTACAGTCCTTATATGGAAGCATTACAAGTCTTAGCCGGGCAGCTGATGGAAGATGACCTGCTCATGCTTCAGACACTAGCCGACCATCTGGCCCGCAAGAACACAGAAGCCTCAACGGGTGATCCATATAGAACGGGAAGAATCAGGCAGACCTCTATTCCGGCAGACAACAGCCAGCTTCGCGAAACTTCCCTCTCCGCCGAGTACTATGTCCGTCTTCCCCTCTTAGGCAAGGTAACGGCAGGCAGTCCGATTCTCGCTGCGGAGAACATCGAAGAATATTTCAGTGTCCCTAAAAGCCTCGTGGGGGCGGGCAAATATTTTATTCTGCGGATTCTCGGAGAGAGCATGGTGAATAAAGGGATCAAGAACGGAGATCTCGTTCTGGTGCGCCAGCAGTCATCGGCAGATAACGGCGATGTGGTCGTAGCTCTGATCGACGGCGAAGAAGCGACCGTGAAGACGTTCTACAAGGAAGCGGATCATATACGGCTGCAGCCCGCCAACGACGCTTTTCAGCCGCTCCTTCCGGAGAATGATGTAAGTATTCTCGGCAGAGTAGTCAGTGTGCTAAGGGACGCGGAATAAAGTCCCGGCGAAGAAGCGGCAGCCGATCCTGTCACAACCTGCAGGATCGGCAGCAACAAAAGAAGAGTCGGCCCCTCTCAGACCGTCGTATGCTAGTTGCATAACAGACGAATGGAGGAGTTAACCTTGCCGTCGCTGGACCGATTTGAAACGGGACCGCGTGACCCGCAGGCCGACGAGCCGGCCCAAATTGCCGAGTGCGCCTACGACAGGTGCAGGAATCCGATTTACGAAGGCGAGAAGAACTGGGATTTCGATCAGGAATGGTTCTGCAGCCCCTCCTGTATCGCCAGGCACATGGGCGCTCATAAGCGCTATGCGCAGTGATCGAAAGAGAAGTGCAAATAAGCCCGGCAGGCGGCTGAAAGGTGTCCATTCAGCCGTACTGCCGGGCTTTGCATTATCCGGGTTCCCTCATCTGTTTGCCGCCCCTAAACCTGTAGGGGATTCCTACCAGCAGCGTAATAAGGAAAGAGGCATAGAACTGCGAATTCGTAATATGGAGAATCCGAAGCCAGGCATCCGCAAATGCGATCAGGAAGGCGAACAAGATTCTTGCCCGCCTCGTAGGAGGTGTTGTCTTGGGGTCTGTGATCATGAAGAAAGCAAATAATTGAAAGGACGCTCCCATCATAGGACCGTATGAATAGAACACGGGCTCGCCGAACAACTCCACCCGCAGCCATGCGAACACCGCGAAGCCTCCGATAAAAGCCAGCACGGAATCCAGACGCTTGGCCTTGTAGGCCGCCAAGAATCCGAGCGCCATAATGAGAATCATCACTTCGATTCCGTTGGTCCACTGCTTCGGCGTACTGACGGCATAAGCAGGCAGTCCGATCAACATAATGACCATGGCGACATTGTTGGGATTGAATATATGGCTGCCTCCAAGCCGCACGAACTGCTTGATGAGGATAGCCAGTGCGGCCGTCAGCGCGTAAGGCCATAACGCATAAGAACTGAGCAGCAGACTGATGCCGATCCCGGTAATCAGGGCGCTGAGCGGAAACACCCACTGTTTCTTCCGTATACCGACGATAAGAAACTCCAGTCCTGCGGCTGTGCCCACGGAAATAAAGAAGGCGTCCCACTTCTGAAAAAAACCGAGGAAGACCTGCCCGGCAGCTACAAAAGACAGCAGAAAAACAAGGATATACATCCGCGGATCTTTGAACATCTAATCCGCTTTCTCCACAAGCTTTACGATCCTGTTCCCCGGAACATCCGTGAGCTCTTCCACTCGTCCGCTCGGCCAGCGAATGGTGATTTTATCGACTTTCTCCGCCTGACCCAGGCCCATATGCAGACGCGGATCGCTCTGTCCACCGAAACTGTTCGCCCCGTCCTTTTCCATGACCGTCTTCACGCCATTCACTTCAAAAGTGACTCTCGCTCCGACGGCATCCCGGGTGCTCGGCGCGCTTCCGGTCAGGTCGAGTTTGATCCAATTGTTGCGGTTTGAGATTACATTCTTATACACTTTCGCCGGCCCGCCTTGGTTGGCAAAGACCAGATCGAGCGTTCCTTTATTGTCGATGTCGACAGCTGC
This sequence comes from Paenibacillus lutrae, assembly GCF_009757775.1. Lineage (GTDB taxonomy): Bacteria > Bacillota > Bacilli > Paenibacillales > NBRC-103111 > Paenibacillus_F > Paenibacillus_F lutrae. The sequence continues at coordinate 618,988 of NZ_RHLK01000002.1, read as the reverse complement.
GACTCCGCGTCCGTCCTCTACGAAATCAAGACCGGCCTGCTCGGCTATATTCTTGAATTTGTTGCCCTCCCGGAAGAACAGAAACTTCTTCTCATACCCGGAGAGACTCTTATCCGCAAAAGCCGGCCAGTTCTTCGCATCCTCCACTACATTGCCGGGTGTCGTAGCCAGCGTACCCAGATCAAACCAATAATCCCGCTTCTTGCTCGCGGAGACGAAACCTGTCTGCACCACTAAGCTCGGATTCCCGCTGTTATCGAGATCCGCGAACCTGGCACCCCAGGAAAAACCGGCGATATTAATGCCCATTTCCTCGCTTCGGTCTACAAACTGTCCGTCTTTCTCATGCCATAATTGATTCCCTTCCAGAATGTACTGCGATTTGCTTACGTTGCTGATATACATGGCGGGATTCCCGTCATGGAACACATCCGCAAAATCGACATTCATGCCCTTGAAGGTATCATCGCCGACACCGCGGGGCTGAACGACAGCTTTGAATTGCTTCCCTTCCTCATTCAAATAAAGCGTGTCCGGCCCGAAATCGTTGGCATTGTAAATATCGGGCCAGCCGTCATTATTTACGTCCCAGGTGCCCGAAGCAAGGGTCCAGCCTGTATCGCCAACTCCAAGTTCTTGGGTTACATCGGTGAACGTTCCGTCCCCGTTGTTCTTGTAGAGGACGTTGCGTCCCCCGTTCCTCGCCCTTTCAAAATCATTGTGCATGATTTTCGTGGTGGTGAGATTCCAGAGGTCGTTCTTTTCATGAAAATAACACGACAAATACAAATCCAGGTTCCCGTCCCGGTTGTAATCCAGCACGATCGCCTTGTTCACATATCCGCGGTACCCGACTCCAGCCTGATCCGTAATCTCTTTGAACGTCCCGTCTCCGTTGTTATGGAACAGGCGGCTTTTGCCCCATGACCCGACGAACAGACTGGGGTATCCGCTGTTGTTATAATCAAACCAGACGGCCGCTTCCGAGATGCCGTCCGTATTCACATCCGCCAGGCCGAGCTTCCCGGCTGTTTCCGTGTAAGTGCCATCCCCGTTGTTATGGTAGAGCGCATTCTTGGACCCCTTGGCGGAATTGACGAAGTACAGATCCATCAACCCGTCTTGATCATAATCCGCTGTAAACACACCGGCTCCCGTGGAAGCCATCCATGGCATGATATTGGCCAGTTTGGCATCAAAAGTCGGTTTCGTATGAGTAAATGTAATGCCGGTGGCATCTGTCGCTTCCTTCAAAGTAAAACCGTAATCCGACCGGACGGTCTGGTTACCGCAGCCGGCGGTGACCAGAAGCAGCGCGGTGACGCCGATGAACGCTCGGTTAATTGATTGCAGCCGCATGAAGTTCTCATCTCCTCATCCTTCTGATTTAGACGGTGCTCTCTGCCTTAACCGGCCTGCTTGTTGAGCAGGAGCTTAAGGATATCCTGGAGACAGGTGATCTCAACCAGTTCTTCCTCCGACAGGCGTACGCCATACTCACGCTCCAGGGTAACGACCAGCTCCAGAACGGCCAGGGAATCGATCCCGATATCCATTAGAGGCGTGTCTAAGAAGATGTCTTTATCCACTTCCTCCAGCACTTCCGGAGAATCGATAAGATCCAGGGTAACTTCGATGATGCGCGACTTAATTTGCTTCGGATTCATAGCCTTCCTCCTTTTCATAGTAATCCTCCGTCCACAACCAGCACGGAACCGTTCACGTACGAGGCTTCACCGGATAGCAGAAATAATACAGCGGCGGCCGCCTCTTCGGGAGTCCCGAGCCTTTTGAGCGGAATGCTCTTCGCTAAAGCAAGTTTCCGGCGGTCCGCGATATCATTCAGCATCTCGGTTCCGATATAGCCGGGAGCCACTGCGTTCACCCGGATACCCAGCGAACCCAGTTCCTTGGCCAGCGCCTTGGTGAGGCCGATCACTCCTGCCTTGGAAGCGGCATAATTCGCCTGGCCGGAAGCTCCGGCTAAGCCTGAGACGGAGGAGACATTCACCACACTGCCCCGGCTTAGCCCCAGCGGCCGGATCAACCCCCGTATGATCGCGAACATGGATGTCAGGTTGACTTGAATGACACTGTTCCACTGTTCATCCGACATTTTGTAAACCGGCGTATCCCGGATAATTCCTGCATTATTCACAACTCCGTGAAGGGGCCCGTTCTCGGACACAACATCCAGCAGATGACGGATTGAGCCTGGATCGGTAAAGTCTGTCTGTATACAGGAGACGGAGCATCCGTCTTTCCCCGTCTCAGCCAGCAGCGATTCGGCAGCCGCCCGGTCCCTGGAGTAAGTAAAAACCACCTGAGCCCCCGCCGCAGCCAGCTGCTTGACCACAGAGCGTCCAATCCCCCGCGAACCTCCGGTTACAAGGACTGTGCGTCCGGTAAAATGGTATGTGATTGCTCCCACATGCATCCCTCTATTCCAGCTTATTGAATAAAACAGCCGCATGAAATCCGCCATACGCGGGTACAGATTTTACTGCTGAGCGGATAGTCCGGGACACCGCCTGAGTCTGAACCCGAATCTTTATTTTCGGATCGGGATACTCATGATTAAGTGCAGGCAGCAGCGTATTATGCTTCATACAGTGAAGCATCAGCACCGTTTCGATCATGGCACTCGCTCCCAGCAGGTGCCCGAAATATCCCTTGAACGCCGTAACTGCGGGCAGCGGACGCTCCAGGCCGGCAAAGGCCCTCTGAATCTCGGCGGCCTCATAGCGGTCCCAGAGCGTACTTCCCGAACCGTGAGGAACCAGAATATCAATCTCGCGATCCGGTTCCAGCTCTGCAGCCCCGCTGATGACACTGGCATAGGAATGCCTGGATACGTCGGGCAGCGTCATATGCCAGTGATCCTGCACAAAACGTCCGCCCCTGTACAGGCCTATGGGTGAGGCGCCTCTTCTTGCAGCATGCTCTTCCGATTCCAGCACAATTGTAGCCGCCCCATCCCCGAGAATGGAACCGTCCCGGTGCAGATCGAACGGACGGATCATATTCCGCCCTGAGACAAATCCCTTCTCCTGCAGCCATAAGTACTCGGATACATGGGCGTAATCAGAGCACGAGACGATCATCAGGTCGGCGCTCCCTGTCTCGATCATCATCCTGCCCAGTTCCAAGGCATAGAGCCCCGAGGCACAGGCATTGTTAACCGCATAGCTGGGACCGTTAATGCCGAGAAGCTGGGCCAGATAGAACAAATACGGAAATGTCTGAAGATTGAAAAACTCGTGCTGGTACTGCTTGAAAAGCGGCATTTCCCGCTCTCTTCTCCCTAATTCAGGCTGGTGCTGCACAAATTTGTCCGTCAGCCTTACAACGCCCAGATTCTCATGACCGATAACCAATCCGACCCTCGATGATCCTCCCGGACTAAAGCCGGCATCCTCCAGAGCCTGCCGGACAGAGACCAGCAGCATGCAGAAATCTGCGTCTTCAAGGAGCCGGTTCTCGGACAGCCAGGCAGCCGTCTGCCGCCCCAGCCATTCGGCAGGTCTCCAGTCCGGGAGGGTGTAGACCGGGTATTCCACGCAGGAATTGTCAGAGAAGCGGTATGAGCGCTGCCGGGGTCCCTCCGCTCCCGCAAGGGCTGCTTTCCAGACTTCCCCGTTCGTTACTCCCAGTGAACAAAGCATATTTGTCCCTGTTACCAAAGCCCCTTTTCCCACTATGCATCCTCCGTCAGTACGTCGTTATCGAGCTCTACCGTATACTGGCGTTCGGCCGCCGATCCGATCTTAAGCCGGCAGGGCTGGGCCCCATCGTTTTCTTTCAGCGCAAGAGCGGCAAAGGCAATGAGTTCTTCATCTTCTATCTCGATTATATCTGCCCTGCTCTCATTTACTCTGGTTTTCATGCTCATTCTAAGGCCGGTTCCGTTAAGAGGCTGCTTAGACAGTACCAGGCTCGCAGCAGATTCGATGTGCGTCTGATACCGGAGATTATCCCGGAAAATTTCAGGCACAGCGAGATGAACGGCACAAACGACCACATGGGAAACACTTCCGGAAGCCAGCAGATCCACAGCATACTGCAAGGATCGGATAGACGTTGCGCTGCCGCTCGAAATCGTCACATTGGGCCCGCTCAGGCCATAATAAATGGCCGTTTGTCCGGCGGTTACGTTCAGGACGGTATCCGGGAACAAGCCCGGACTCGTGTTGTTGACCCCATAAGCCTCCGCTTCCTGATTAAGCTTGTAAATGGCATCCAGATTTGCGTCATCGGTTCCCACCACCATGGCGACCTTATCCCCGTCCGGGCAGGGAACGGGAATCCCCGCCTCACCCAGCGCCTCGCCTGTCACGAGAGCGGCCAGCTGCACCGCTCTGGACTGCCTTTTAAATCTTTTGAGGGTCGGGGGAGCTGGCGGAATGTCTTCAATCCTCAGGAATTTGTTCTCGCGCTCAGGAGATAAGCCTCCCCCGAGCATCTCTGCCAGACTTCTGAAGCCAGGGGCTCTTAGACATCCTGCCCCCGTTATATATACCGGTTCCATGCCAATCTCTCCTTACTCGCTTGATGTGGACCGCTCACCGCCGTGAATGTACCGCTGCATATCATCATAGCCGGGCGGCCGTCAGTCGGAAGTACAAGCGGCCAGCAGGATAGAGGAATTCACGCCCCCGAAAGCATAAGAATTGGAAAGAATCGTCCGGTACTTTCCGGGCCTGGACTGTCCCCTGATAACCGGAATGGAGCATTCGGGGTCCATTTGCTCCAGATTGAGCGTCATCGGAGCTATCCCGGTCTCCAGACACTTGACGCTCATCACGGCTTCAATCGCACTGGCCGCCCCCAGGGTGTGGCCGAGATGGCCCTTGATGGAGCTGGCGGGCGGAAGGCTTCCTTCGCTGAATACCGCCTCTTGCGCCCTTGCCTCCATCCTGTCGTTAGCCATCGTGCCCGTACCGTGCAAGCTCACGTAATCTACGGCGCCGGGTGCCAGGCCCGCCATCCGCAGCGCAGCCTCCATGGCACGGGCGGCGCCCCGGCCTGCCGGGTCCGGCTGCGTAATATGATGAGCGTCGCAGCTCATCCCGTATCCGAGCAGCCGGGCGCGGGGCCGGGCCTTTCTTAATATCGCATGCTCCAGCGATTCGATCACAAGCACACCGGCGCCTTCGCCGAGGATGAGCCCTTTGCGGGCCGCATCGAAGGGACGGCACTTGTCGGGCGCCATGGCCCGCAGGGTGCTGAAGCCCGTGAATGCGACCCAGGAGAGCGAATCGACTCCGCACGCGATCATGATGTCGGCCCGGCCTGCCGCAATCTCGTCCACGGCTCGGGCGATGGCGAAGTTCCCGGCGGCACAGGCATTCGTGAACGTCCAGACGGGCCCTTGCAGGCGCATCATCTTCTGGATCTGCCCCGTAATTTCGTGAGGACCGCCGAACGCCCGGCTTCTCTGCCCGTGCAAAGCGTTCTCCAGCGGATCGATGTCCCCCATCGTGGTGCCGACGCAGAGACCGATCCGGCAGTCTGCGGACGCTTCCTGGTCCAGACCCGCGCTTCTCAGTGCCTGCTCGATTGCCGGGACCAGAATCCGGGTCGCTCTTCCCGAAGCGCGGATCTCTTCCTGGTTGTACAGCGACAGCGGAATCTCATCGATCTGGCAGGCCAGCTTATTCGTATGCCCGCTCGTATCGAATACCGTGACCGGTTTAAGCCCTGTAGATCCTTCCAGCAGATTCCGCCAGAACGTTTCTTCCCCGCTGCCGATAGAAGTAACGACTCCCAGACCGGTTACAACGGCTTGCCTGCCGGGCGGCTTCATCATAATCCGTCCCCCTTCCCCCGCAATCCTTGTATTGCCATTGCCGGCAATTGCTGCACTCCCCGTTTTCATTGAATTTGCCCTTCTTTGGAAGGCTTCCAGATCGGGCTCAAATCGCCGATGTCCGGAGACGGCCGCTGGAACTGATCCATTCCTCTGTCACGGATGACGATCTCCAGCGCCTGCTCCCTGGAGGCGGCTGCTCTTTCCTTCAAACCGGCGTCATCCGGATGCGACTTGTATCCCTGTTTCCAGATGTCGATTCCATCGCCGACCTCCCCTTTTTTAACCAGTGCATCTCCAAGAGCCGTGTAAGCCAGGGCCCACATATAAAAAGGGGTTTCTTGCTCGAATTTCTTGGTGACAGCCAGACAGAACGATAAATCCTGGATGGATTTGTCGATCCGCTGCAGCCCGACCGGCCAGTAGAGATTATTGATCCCCCGGGCGTAATGTGCCAGCCAGTCATAAGGATCTTTCTCCAGAATTTCGTTCAACTGGTTGATGGAGTGTACGGAAATCTGCCCGAGCGAAGCGGTCCCCAGAGACTGGTTCTGCATCCTGTCGATATACCCCAATGCCAGCTGAAGCTTGGCCCTCGCCGGCGGGTTATTCATTTCTGTCATAAAAGAAATAAAAGCCTCCGTCTGCTCGCTTTTTCCCATTTTCAAACGAAGCTCATTGCTGTAAGCCAGATTATCGGGATTATTCGTTACGAGCCTTTTCAGCTCGTCGACCGAAGCATCGCCTGCAATCTGCACGCTTCTCTCCTGATCAAAGACCAGGTTGAATTCAGCCAGCTTCATCTCATCCGAGACAGGGGGAAGCTTATAAGGTTTATTCCAGTACAAGTAAGCCCCTGTCAGCAGGCCGGCTGTAATCAGCAAAGCAAGAAAAAACTGCCATCTTTTTTTCATAAAGCACCCCTCTCACTTGAATCAGGAAAGGACGGGATTCTCCCTTGTCCTGGGTTATTCACCGTTTAAATTGGCTGTAATCCTGTTCTATCCGCACCGTCTTTAACTCTTCACTGTCCGGGCTGGTAAATAAAGGTATGGAGACCCCATGAAGCTGAATGGAGGCCAGATAATAAATAAATAGCTCTACAACAATAATCATCGGACGGCCCTCTATTTCTCCCTGGTTCCTGTGATTATGGCGCCACGCACAGGCCCCTCGTTGACTTTGACCTCAACTTGCCCGAAGCCGGCAGCCTGCATAATGTCCCACCAGTCTTCCGGCCTTAATAAGCCGAAACAGGTGAGATCGCCGCTTCCGGTACCAACCTCCCGGAAGTCCGGCAGCATGGAGAAAATAAATTCCTGCTGCAGCTTGCTCCTGTAGTCCCTCCGGACGCACTCGGACAGGAGAATAGAGCCGCCGGGCTTCAGATGCTCGCGCAGTCTGCTTAGAGCATGGACCGGCTGATCCGCACAGTGCATCACATTCACGGCGAAAATAAAATCATGCTCCCCTTCTCCGGCCGGTATATCGTTAAGATCCAGCTTCTTGTGCCTCAGCTTGTCGGATGCAAGCTCTGTCTCCAGAGACCTTCTGGCTTTGACGGCCAGAAGCGTACTGGCATCCGTAACCGTGTAGCGGAGGAGTTTCTTAGACCGGAGCCTCATCTCCGTCAGAAGAGCCCGGGTTGCCGATCCGAAGCCGGTACCCAGCTCCAATACTTCGCAAGGTCCTGTCATCAGGTCCGCCAGTTCCTCAGCCGCCCATTGGTTGTGAACCGCATACAAATCATGGGCGTTATGAAAATAACGTTCCCACAAAGCGGCTCCGCTCCGGTTAAAAAGAACTTGCCGGGGCTCCACTTCATCCCGCAGCGCTTTCAGCCAGAATGAGCCGACATACCGGATCAGATCCAGGGAAGGAGTGACATGAACGGCCGGGAACGGATTGCCGCGATCCGTCCAGTGTTTTCCTTTGTCCGTCGTTTCCCAAACGCCCGGATCCGTCTTCCGGATAAACAATTGCTGCTCCAGAAATAACAGGGCCCACCGGACCAAAGGGATGTTGGCATCCGTGCCGCCTAGCCGGGAGATGATTTCTTGCTCTCCGGCAAGAGCTGAGGAGAGCAAGCCCTCCTCCTTCAAAACCTGCAGGATGGTAAAGGCCGTATAATCAGACACATAATCATAGGAAGCATGATAGGCTTCATTGAATAGAGCCGTCTTGACTGTTGCAACACCGGTCACTTCCATTTCCTCCTCGGCTTACGAAGTAGCTTCGATTTCAACGATTTGCTGCCGGATTACATGGTAGTCAATAAAGACGTATAGAAGAGCCCCGTTCTCCGTACGCACGTCATGGGATTCGGCCAGCCCCGCTGTCAGAAAATCCCCTTCCTTCATCACTTCATCCTCATTGAGAATCAAATCACCCTTAATCAAGTAGGCGAATTCCCGGCGCGGGTGATCGTGCATCGGGATAAAACTGCCCGGATGCAGCTTCACCAGAAAACAGAGCCGGCCCTGCTCATCTTCGTACAGATAACTCATCTCCGTATTCTCATAAATCCCGGGCTCCCACTTCATTTCATCCCATTTGATCAGCTTGTGCTTGTTAACGTTATCCATCCGTTCTCCCCCTGCTCATCGGATATTTTCCCGGCTTAAAGTGCCACTGTGCAAGTTATGCATCCTGTTTTTTCTTCAAATGAATCAGAAGTCGGGGACTGTTCGTGGTAAGGGGGGAGAAGTCGAAACCGCCGTATACCCCTTCACGGATCAGACCTGCTTCGGTATGCATGCCGAGCAGCTCGGTAGCCGCATACAGTCTGAGATTCAGGCGCGATGTCTTGAGATTGCCGGCTTCCAGCCAGTTCATCACTTCATTCCATCTGCCGCTCACGCTGTCGAACTCGCGCTGGGACCAGACAGGCTGGCCATTCATCATGTCCCACGTTTTCTTCGCGCTGTGCATAAGCTTAAACTCCCGGTTCTCCGTTTCCTGGATGAACTGTCCGCCCGGCTTCAGACTGCGGACAATCCGGCGGACAATGTCCCGGTCTTCTTCTTCATGCTGGAGATAGCCGAAGGCCGTTCCCAGGTTGATGACCGCATCGAACTCTTCCACAGCCTCCAGCCCCCGCATATCAAGCTCTACAAACTCGGCATTCCCGGCCGTTCCAGCGGACTCCGCCCTCTTCCGCGCTGCTGCCAGCAGCGTCCGGGATGCATCCATCCCTGTCACCTTGTAGCCTCTTCGCGCCAGCGGCACGCTAATCCGTCCCTGTCCGCAGCCCAGATCCAGTATGCGGGCACCCTGCGGGAGCCGGAGCAGCTGGAGGAGCTGATCCACCTCGAAGGCCGTCCGCTCTTCATGCAATATCACTTCGGAGAAAAGCAGATAATCTGCACCGAAAAAATCATGCCAATGCTCTCTGTCCGCCAATAGACTCACCTCATTCTTCTCAGCGCTCTTGATACGCCATGGATAAGAAAGTCACATTCTTCTTCACTTACGTTCAATGGGGGATACATGAGCAGGATTCCGTTAAAGTAGTTGCCCAGAATACCCTCCCCGTGCAGTAACTTGGTCAGCTTCTTGCCCCATTCGTAATCTACCGGTTCCTTCGTCTGCTTGTCCTTCACAAACTCCAGGGCGAGCATAAGTCCTTGACCCCGTATGTCACCTACGCAAGGATGATCGTCAAGCGATTCCCTGAATCCGTTGATGAGGTCTTTGCCCCGGAGGAGCGCATTGTCCGGCAGCCGCTCTTGCTCGATGATGTCCAGTACCGCAAGAGCGGCCGCACACCCTACGGGATGGCCGCACTGGGTCGAGCCATGAAGCAGGATGCCTCCTTCGCCGAACAGGCTGCTGTCCAGAGCATCCGATATCAGAGCCGCTCCCATAGGGAAGTAACCGCCGGTCAAACCCTTGGATACAGCCAGTACATCCGGTTCCAGGCCGTAATGCTCGCTGAGCGACCAATATCCCGCTCTGCCGAGCCCGGTCGTTACTTCGTCGGCGATGACCAGAATACCGTACTGCCGTGTCAGAGCCCTGAGCTGCTTAAAAAACGACTCCGGCATGAGAACAATCCCATTGACCGCTTGAATGGGCTCGACGAGTACGGCTGCGATGTTCTCCGGTCCGGCCTCCGTGATTATCCGCTCCAGTTCTTTCAGACAGAAAGCTGCGGCGCTTTCCGGGGAATCTGTGCCGGCCGGGGGCCGGTACAGATTCGGAGTCGGCGCGCACAAGCAGCCTTCCAGACCTTTGCCGAACATTTCCCGGATGCCCAGATGAGTCACGGAACCTGACCCGTATGTGGTTCCGTGATAGCTGCCATCCAGGGAAATGAACATCTCCCGCCTGCTTTCCCCACGGGTAATAAAGTGCTGACGGACCATCCGCATGGCGGTTTCAACGGCTCCCGACCCATCGTTGGCGAAGAATACCTTGGAATATCGGCGGCTGCACAGCGAGATCAGTTTTTCCGCCAGAGCTTGAACAAGATTGTGCGTCTGGGCACAGGTTGAAGCAAAGCTAAGCTTCTCCATCTGCTCCTTCATCGCCCGGATTACCTGCCAATGCCCGAGACCCACTGCAGGCACAGCCGTTGTCGTATACAGATAGGCGTTGCCGTGTGTGTCGTACACCCACGATCCTTCCCCCCTCTCCAGACACGTATACTGCCCGTACCATGCTTCCGGGGTCAGCGACCCGCTCGGCGGCATCCACGTGAACGGGTGAATGACCGGATAGCTTGTTTGCATATTCTCACCTCTAAGGATTAATAGGTCGAATCAACTTGCCGCTTGCGGTCTTGGGAAGCTCCTGCTTGATTTCGATCACATCGGGCCAGAGTCTGGAGTCCCTGATCGTCCGTATGATAGTCGAACGGATCTGGGGAATCTCCGCTCCGCTGTCACAAGTGATCCAGGCATGAACCCGCGTTCTTCCTTCGCTGGTTTCTCCGAATACCAATGCTTCGCGGATTTGGGGAATTCGGGTCAGCTCGCTTTCGATTTCACTCGGATCCATGTTGATTCCGCCCCGGATCAAAAGAAAGTCACTTCTTCCCAGTACATAAATTTCGCCCTCCCGGATTACCGCCCGGTCGCCGGTGCACAGCCAGCCATCCGTTATTTTGCGGGCGGTCGCTTCCGGATCCCCATAATAGCCCTTCATGATATTGGGGCCGGCAGCGTAAAGGATGCCTTCCTGCCCTTCCGGTACAGGGCGCCCCTGAGAATCCGCTACCTTCACCTTTACACCCGCCAGCGGTCTGCCCACGCAGCCTTTCTTGCGGATTACCGCACCCGCCTCCGTCAGACAGCTTATTCTCGGAGAAGCCTCGGTCAATCCGTATGCGTTCCAAATCCCGGCTGCCGGAAAGGCGGCCGTAATTTGCTCGGCATGTGCGGCGCTCAGGCATTCCCCGCTCAGAATCAGATAGCGCAGCCCCGAGAAATCATAACGGCTGCGGAAACGGGCAAAAGCGGCAGCCACGGTCGGGGTGACGCCCAAGGCCGTAATCCCGTCCCGGGCCAGACTCTTCATCGTGCCGATCGGGTTGATATCTCCTGGCTTGAAGTAAACGGCTGCTCCTTTGTACAAGGCAGGCAGCAGTTCACCGGTGAAGGCCGACGCGTAAGTCAGAGGACGGAACAAATACAGCCTGTCCTTCGGGGTTAGCGTAAAATAATCCAGAATACTGCGGAGATTCGACCAAATGTTGCCGTAGGTCAACATTACGCCTTTGGGACGCCCCGTCGTTCCCGATGTGTACAGCACAACGGCTACCTCGCTCAGTTCCTGCCTGTGCGAAGGGATCGTCCCGGGAAGACTTCCCGGCAGAATCTTACCCAGACTGTCCAGGCTGCTGTCCGTGATATAAAGCTCCGCCTTCGTCCACCGGAGGATTTTGTCCGACAAGGCGGGATTTCTGAGCGGATCCACAGGGATAAGCGTGATGTTAAGGAGCAGGGCAGCCAAGTAAACCGGCACCACTCTAAAGCCCAGCGAGACGTCAACCGCCAGCAGCTGCTGGCCCTTGCTGTTGCTCTTGCCGAAACCCAGCCGGGTGAGGATCTGCGCGTTCTGTTCCATCCGCTCCCGCAGCTGCTTATACGTCATGAAGCCCCCGGTCCCGTCCGCTGCGCATACTCCGCCATGCTTGTATAATTCGGAGAAAAACTGCCTGCTATCCATAGCCTTCCCTCCCGTTTCAGTTGGAATCGGAGGTCAGAAACAACCTTTTAACACTGTGTGATTTGTTGACGGGCCTGAATATTTTATCCCCCGCCGAGTTTAACAGTTCCCTGTTCTGGACAAAGAGACTTTTAACGCTCTCCCCTACAAAATGCAGGACCAGCGAATTGCGGAAATCATAGCGTGTCCGGTTCGCATGGGAGCCGTGCACCGTAAAGCCGTGGAACACGACAACATCGCCGGGGGCGGTAACGACATCGACCGCTTCGTGATGATCGGGGACCGGAACCGACTGCCCGTAGGTGGAGCGGCTGCCCGGCATTCTCGGCTTCAGCAGGCCGAGACGGTGGCTGCGGGGCACCATCTTCAACCCGCCGTTGCCGGGGTCCGCCCCGTCCAGGGAGATCCAGAAGGCACAGCCTGCCGAAGGATCGGCACCGATGTCATAATTGTCCTGGTGCAGCGGAAGCTGCTTGGCTCCCGGACATTTATAGAAGCCTGTTGATCCGACGAGCAGAGCCCCTTCGCCGAGAAGCTCCGAAGCTGTACCGAATGTTCTGCGGTCCAGCGCCCAATTCAGGAGATCCTTATGTCCCTGGTGGACGTTGCGCAAAGGCGGAAAAAGACTTTCCACAGGAAACAGCATGCTCTGCAAGATCGTCCGCCTCCGGATGCCTTCTGTCCACACTTCCCTCAGTCCCTGCTTCAGCCGGGCAACCTCATGCTCTGCAAACATTCCCGGAATAACAGCATATCCCTGCTGCTTGTACTGAAGGAGCTGCTCCGGGGAAACCCATTGTGTCGTCATTCATGATCCCTCCTCTCCTGACGAATCCCGCTGTCCATATCTGACAATAGATCATGTCCTGCTCGTTAGCTTTCGTCTCTTTTAAGCATAAAAGGAACCCCGCTGCATGACTCGGCTTTCGTCACGGCTCTGCGTTACTTGGCAAGTATGCCGTTAATATAAGCTTGAATGCGCCCGGGTGTGGTCAGCTCATCCAGATTCAGCTGATCATCGAGAACATCAATATTGAACATCATTTCAAATTCAATCAGAATTTCGACAACTTTGACCGAGTCAATTCCTTGTTCCAGCAAATGAGTATCCAGTTCAACAGAGTCCAGTCCGCCGATTTTACCGATCACCTCTAATGCCGCTTCGCCCGTTAACATTCGCTTCACCCTCTACACTGTATTTGTCAAAAAGCTTTCGATCTCATCCGCAGCCACATCACCCGGGCTTCGCAGCTCCGCAAGCTCAGCGGTTTGCTTCGCCCTGTACCTGAGCGGGCTGCCCGGAAGCAGCAGGGCCTCCAGTTCGGTGAGTATCCGCTGCCTGGAGATTTCTTCTGCTCCCATGGCCCGGGCAAAACCGAGCTCGACGCAGCGCGAAGCAAGCAGCTCCTGATCGGACGCCAGCGGCACGATCAGCATCGGGAGCCCATGCTTCATGACCGTCTGCAGCGTGCCGCAGCCCCCGTGGGTAAGAACGGCATCAGCCATGGGCATCAGACGATCATGATTCGGATACTCGCTGATCCAATGGACATTCGCGGGCAGGGGCTGCCGGCCTTGATAAGGCTGATGCTCCGATACAATAAGCTCGAACGCGCCTTCTCCGGCAAGCCAGGCGGCCGCCCAGATATACCGGTTCATGATTTCCCTGGAATCATGCCGCCCGGTGGAGGAGGCGCAGACGAGCACGACCGGTTTCCCGCGCGCCGGTTCCAGAAGCGGGACTGCCTCCCGCTGCCCCCCGGTGTCCGGCACGCAGTTCCCGGCAAACTTCGTTTGTGCCGGCAGACTCTCCACGCCGGGAAACAGCAGGGAAACTGCATTAACCAGATGCAGCCGGGGGGACAGTCCGGCCAAATCCCCCCGCGTGCGCAGCGGATCGGAGAGAGGAGCCAGACCCAGCCTCTGCCGGACATGATTAAGCTCCGCCTCGTATACTTTGCGCATGCGCTCCTGCACGGTTCTGCTTCCCGGCAGCAGAAAGTCGGGGTAAGGGACCGTCGTCTGCAGACTGATCCATGGCATCCCCAGCATCTCGGCGGCATAAGCCGGAGCCGCCTGGGAAGAATCGCAGATCAGCAGATCGGGTGATCCGCCCGCAGCGTACGCATGGATTTCCATTGTCTGCTCGTATACAAATTTCTCCGGAAATTTGCCCCACTGGGCCGGCAGGAAATCCAGACCGGCTCTGCGGACCAGCATTTCGTTCGAAGAGTGGGTCAGAATGGTTACCACGTGCCCCCTCTTCTGCAGCTGCTGCCCGATGCCAAGTGCCGGATAGACGTGACCCAGCACCCGCTGCACGGCTATATAAACCTTGGCCATCCGCTTCTCTCCCCGCTATGGATTCAAAGGCGCCAGTTCCGGCAGCACGAACATGCCATCCTTTCTCACCAGCACCCCGTCAAAATAAAGTTTTCCCCCGCCATAAGCTTCCAGCTGGCAGAGCACCAGATCCAGATGAATGACGGATGTATTGCCGTTGTCCGCCATCTCATAGGCCTGCCCGAACGCCAAATGGATGCTTCCGGCCATCTTCTCATCGAACAATAAGTTGTTGATGGGCACGGTAAGATGTGGATTAAAGCCGATTCCGAATTCCCCCAGCCTCGATGCGCCCGGATCGGAATTCAGAATCTCCAACAATCCGGCCGTATCGCTGCATGCGGCATCGGCGAGCCTGCCTTCACGGAATTCCAGAGAGACGGAATGAAACTGCCGGCCCATATAGCTGGTCGGCACATTGAACCGGATCCGCCCTTCCGCCGAACCGGCCACCGGGGCCGTGAACAGTTCCCCGTCCGGCAGGTTGTAACGGCCGTCGCACAGGAATACGGGAATGTTCTTGACGGAGAAGCTCAGATCAGTGCCCGGAGATACGATCCGGACCGATTCGGTCCTCTCCAGCAGCCTGGCCAAAGGTTCGGCCTGCTCCTTCAACCGGCCGTAATCCATCGTACAGCTCCGGAAATAAAGATTCTGAAGCTTATCCGATCCCAGCCCTGCCTGCTGGGCCATTCCCCCGGTCGGATAACGCAGAAGAGTCCATTGTTCTTTGGAAGCCATGGCCATCATAAGGGGCTGCAAATAATGCTTAACGTAGAGGCTGTACTTCGCGCTGTCCACGTCTTCCATCTCATAAATGTTCTCTTCCGCATGAATACCGATATACGCATCCATTTCCTTGATAAGCTCCAGATCATGCTTCGCCCACAGCCGGATCTGCTCTTCCGACGCTCCGCTCAGCAGCCACTTCAGTTCCTCGGTTCTGGTTTGCTGCAGAAAAGGAACCGCTCCGGCCTCGTAGATTCGCGGAATCAGGCACTCGGTCAATCCGTCCGCTTGTCCGCGTACTTTAAGTACAACCTTATGCCCGGGCCTCAGCCCGAGGGAATGCGCGACAACCCTATCCGCGATTTGTTTATACCGCTTCTCCATCTCCCACCTCACAGTATCCGCTGCAGCTCCCTGAAAAAGCCGCGCTCACTTTCCAGCGTCTGGTTCAGGTAATCGGTTAATTTGAGCCGGTAATCCCGCTGAGGCTGCCTTTTCCACTTCGCCAGCACTCCCATCACGAGAGACCAGGATTTGCATACATACAGAAGTTCCTCCACCCATCCCGGGGCGACACACCTTTCCGGAACAACCTGCTTCTCCACCGCCGTCTTCCACAGCTCTCTCAATCTGCGGTAGTAATGGATGTCGAACTCCAGCCGTTCCAGATTGCCGGTAAGCTCTTCCAGAGGAGCGGTTTCCACAGCCTGAACGAAACTTGCCAGATTCTTAAGTCCCTCCCGGTTGATCATGTTGTCGACGGACATCTGCACAAGCGACCTGAAATCTTCTTCCCAGCTGCGCGTGTAGGCCGGGTCTTCTTTGATAATGGCGGCACCTCCGAAGCCGGAAGCGCCGAGAGTATCCTGCAGAACCTCCCGGGGAACTCTTCCGATGTAACCATTAAAATACGCCGGTGCTCCCTCATCGTCCACGAGATCGACACCCTGTTCGTCACAACCGATCAGCAGGGACCAGTGAACGATATCGTATTTCTCGTAATAGCCGGAAAAGGGTGCCTCATGAGCTTTATAGAATAGAAGAACATAACCTTCGTGATCAAAAATCGATTGAATCAGAGGAAATAATCCTTCCGGATTCGAGGGGGAATACCGCGTCAGCTTCCAGCCGAGATTAAGCTGCGGTTCTTGCCTCCTCAAAAGCATGCCGGCCGACTCGCAATCGAACGCGTTCAGAAAGATAGGCGTCAAACGGGAGACACCCTTCCATTTGAGCACCTCCATCATACACAGCTGCCTGCAGTCCAGCGTCCGCTGTGACAAGCCTTCCCCATCCGGGAAACGCCAGTCCGTATTCCGGGACAGAATCGTTTGGGCTATCGTCTTTTGGCTTGGTTCCATAAAATCCTTCTCACTCTCCCTGTTTGCGGTTTAACACAATCCCGGCTGCAGCTTCTATCCACCTGTCCATCGCTTCGGGATGCTGGTAAAAATACCGGTATCCTTCCACCGGATGCAGGAATACATGCGATAGCCCACGGACCGCTGCCTGGGTCTGCGCATCTTCGGTACTGCAAATGATATGGACTTCTCTGCCGTATTCTTGTATTAGCTGCACGGGCCGGAGTCCATCCAATTCATGGATCATACCGGCTGAAAGGCACTGCCCGTGCAGATACAGCATATGAGCGCCCCAAGCGCTGAAATAGTCGTACTGCCGGCGGTCGAAGTCGCTTAGCGTATAGTAATCGAACCCCGGAACCAGCTGCTGGGAATCCAGTACGCCTTCTTGTTCCAGCCTGCCGAGAACTTCCGGAGGAAACAGTGTTTCCTTGGACGGAAATGCGGCTAGAGGCGGGGCCAGCAGGACCAGAACGCATGGAGTGCCGTACTCTCTTTCCCACTGGTCAGCCACGAGCAGGGCAACGACGGCACCGAGGGCATGGCCGATCAGGTAAATCCGCTCTGCCGGGTGTTCCTCGGTAACTTCCGACAGGACCTCAAGGGCATCCCGCTTCATCGTGGTGACCGTAGCGTCCCCTAACTCGCCGATGCTGTCCCCGTGGCCCCGGTAATCAAACTGGACGACCCGTTGTCCGTGTCCCGCCAGAATCTTTCTCAGCCCGGAGAACATGTAATTTTTCTCGCTCATCGCCTGACCCAATCCGGGCAAAGTGATTACGAGAACGGGAGACGCCCTGCGGGGTTCAACTGCGATACCGCAAATTTCCCCGCCTTTGCCGAACCGCCTTTGTTTCCACATGCTCTACCCTCCCTGAACAAGCTGCTCGGATCTCAGCCAAGCTTCAGTCTGTTCCATCAGCGTTTCTTCCAGCGGCCGGGAAGTAAACAGATGGCCTGCTTCCGGAACCTCGACCACCCGGTTTCTGTCTGTCCCGCTGTAGATGGCATATTGATCTGTATACGACAGACGCATTTCCTCCTGAATGAGCGGATCGTTATCCCCGTAAATCAGAAGAGAACTGCCTGCATAGGATGTAAGTGCCGTTTCGGTATCCAGACTCTGCAAATCCCGGTAAAACTCCATGCCGACCCACAGTCCCGCCCATGGCATGACCAGCTTTCCCCGCTCATTCCGGTGCCTCGTGAAACGGGGATGTCTGCCGCCCGGATAGTTCCCCCCGAATTCGTAGAAAAGCGGGCTCCAGAGAACCGTTCGCCTGACCCGGGTCCGCAAAGCGGACATCAGGGCGATGCGCGCCCCGTCACTGAAGCCTAGAAACACCGTGCGTGACGCATCCAGGTCGGGATGCCGGGACACGAATTCATACGCCTTCACAACATTGGAAACTTTACCTGAGGTTGTCATATCATAATAATTGCCGTCGCTGAGCCCGATTCCGTAATAGTCGAACCGGAGAAAGGCAATTCCGCGCTCCGCGAGCCTCCGCGCGAATTTTACTGCCAGCCGGTGCACCTCATATCTCTCCCCGTTCTTGCCGGGGCAGTAGATCACAACCGGGCACGGTCTCAGATGCTTTGGCGGAAGATGCAGGATTCCCGCTAATTTTCCCTGATCGTACAAGTCCACGAACTCTTCATTCTCAAGCATATTCCTCCCCCTTCGCCAGCTTCATTCTGGCATGGATAACCGTCCGGCTTCCGGCCCTGCCTACAGCGGTGACTTCCAGCCCCGAGACGCTCAAACCCGTCTCAAAAACGACGGTATCTCCCGGCGTGACCGGACTAAGGAAGCGGGAAGCGATTTCACTCACTATGTAGGAGGGTCCGACGCTTCCAACTCCCTGCCGCTGCCCCAATAACAGCTCCGCCGATTGCAGAATGCACTCGACCATCAGCATGCCGGGATAGACGCTGTAGGAAGGAAAATGCCCCTGGAGGTAGAAATCGCTGGCCGATATAAGTTTCACCGTTGTAATCCGGGCAGCGCTGCGGTCGATAATCCGATCCACCATGATCCAGGGCTTCGGATAGAGCGAATAAACATCTGCTGACATACGATGATCCCCCGCCTATTTGATAGTTGCTTCATTCGTTACCGCCACACTCAGGTCCGCGGTCACGGCAATCTTCCCGTCCGGGCCATACAAAACTCCGCTGAAGATCGCTTTCTTGGCCCAGATCCGTACCGGATTCACCTTGTATAAAAGAAGCTGATCCCAATAGACGGGACAGGCTATCCGCGCCTTCACGGCACCCAGCAGGGGCATTTCCCCATCGGCAAGCGGCTCCGTTTCCAGCTGGGTCATGATCACGCAGGTCTGTGCCAGCCCTTCAATCAGAATCGTGGGAGGAATTTCATCCTTGTCTCCACAATAAGGCCGCAGTTTGGCAGGACGGAAAGAAGCTGTAAGAAACTCCCCCGGACTGTAGTCTCTGACCTCGTCAATAAGGCGCAGCGGATACTGGTGGGGGAGCATGGTCAAGAGAGCGGACCAATCGGGAGCCTGACTCATAAACAGCCTTCCAGCACACCGATCATGTCCTTAACTTTCGTTGCACTGCTGATTTCCAGCGCATCATCGGGCCACTGGATGCCATAATGCTCTTCCAGCAGAACGATAAACTCCATATAACGGAGTGAGTCAAACCCTATCTCGAAAAGTCCCATGTCCTCCCCGATCTCATCAACCGGCAGAACGCCGCAGCCCTGATCGCTCAATAACACGCAGACTTGCTTTTTAACAGACACTGTCCTTCACCTTCCAATCCCGTGCATTTATCTTCATTGTATAGGGCTCCCCTTTCCTTCTCTCTGCTTCGCTTGCGGTTCATTCTTCCTTTGTTGAGCCGCACCATCGTTCATGCTTGGGCACTTTTATCTGCGGTACAGCACGGGATTCAGCGGGCTTGCCGCCACTGCACCGGGAAGCACGCCGGGGAAATATATCCTCAAGTGGTTCTCTCGTGCCGGATTGCCGGCCGGGTCGGCCACGACAGCTTCGTCCGGGATATACGTAATAGTCAGCACTTCTCTCATCGAAGAAGTAGGATTGCTTAGAGCACTGTGGGGCGTCCATCCTGCATGGAAAGTTGCGCAGCCGGCTTTCATGCCGCCGTATCCTGCCTCAGGCAGCCCTCTGCGGAGGGCGTCCAGCAGTACATTGTCCGAGCCCTTCATCGCTTCAATGTCGTGAGCCCGCGACAGAAACCGCAGTGAGCCTACCTCATCCGGGATGTCGACGAGCGGCATCCACAGGGTGATCAGCTTGTCCGGCCGGAAGCGGAGCATGTAGGTGCCATCCTGATGCCACGGGGTGGGACCTCCTCCCGGTTCTTTAAAAAATACCTGGTCCAGGTACAACCGGACCCCGTCTACTTCCATCAGGTCCGCCGCCATGCGGGCGAATTTGCGCGCATACACGAATTTCTTCACCTGTTCATTTTTTTGCCAGAGGTTAATGATCTGTAGAAAAGCCTTGCCGAAATCATCCCGCTCCGCAAGCGGCCGAACATCCCTGCTGCAAGCCTGCACCAATTCCGTGATAGAAGGCCGGACGGCTGCGATATCTTCCCTTGAGGCCGCCTGTCCGACATAAAGGTGACCTTGGCTGCGATATTCTTCGATCTGCTGCGGCAGCAGAATCATTTCCTTCTCCAGATCGGATGAGAAAATCCCGTTTTCCATTTCCGCCTACCTCCCATGTATTCAAGCCTTATTGCTGTACAGCACAGGGGTCAGAGGACCTGCCGCCGGCTGTCCCGGCCCTATTCCCGAGAAGAGTCTCCGCAGATGAGGCGCCCGCCCGGATTTATCCTCCGGGTCTATAATGCAGGCGTCTTCGGCAAAATAAGTGATCGTCATCATTTCCCGCATCATGACACCGTTATTGCCCGGTGCGCCGTGTAGAATGCGGCCGGAATGAAAGACCGCATCTCCCAGCCTCAGCGGGCCGCAGCTTTCCTCCGGCAGGCCCGCACGTTTGGCCTCCAGTAAACTGTTCTTGGAAGGAGAATGTTCGAGCAGATGGGAGCCCGTAATATAGGAGACGGGGCCCTCCGGTTCAGGAACATCAACCAGAGGCATCCACATCGTGATGATCCGGTCGGGATCTAGCTCCAGCATATAAGCATCGGCCCTGTGCCACGGTGTGATGCTTGCTCCCGGTTCGATGAAGCTGGCCTGATCGAGATACAGCCTCACACCGCTCACCCCCATCAGCTCGGCAGCCATTTTGGCAAAGCGGCGTGCAAATACAAACCGGCGTACCTGCTCATTCTCCTCCCATACATTCATATAAAGCTGCCTGTGCGGGCGGACACTCCGGTCTCCGATATAGTTCTGGACGGCGTGGATGATGTGAGGCCGGTAAGCGCTAATTTCATCCACAAAGGCGGCTTGTCTTAGACAGATATGGCCCTTGACCCTGTACTGCTCCAGAAGGCTGTCATCCAGATAATAACTGTCCGCCAGGTCAGGCATAGCGCCGGGATACGGGCTGCTCATCGCTGATCCTCCCCACGTTCATGCACGATCCGCATGATGTCTCTGTAATGGCGGTAGAACAGCAAAGGGAAATTACGCCCCTTCACGGGATCACCGGGCTCCAGGCCCTGGAACAGGCTCTTCAGCTGCGGATTCTTATTCTCTGTATCCTGAGGGTCTACGGCTCTGGCCTCATCCGCAAACCAGGTAATGATCAGCATTTCCCGCGCTGTATCGGCGTTGTTCGCGTAAGCCCCGTGCAGCGTCCAGCCGGTATGAAACGCAGCGTCACCGGCCATCATCGGACCGCATGCCTCCTCTGCCAGACCCAGCCGCATTGCCGCAAGCAGCGGATTCTTCGCGCTGCGCAGCTTCTCGTGCAGATGGGACTGCGGCACATAAGACAGCGGCCCGGATTCATCCGGTATGTCCGTCAGCGGCATCCACATCGAGATGACCTTGCTCGGATCAAGCGGAAGCATAAACTGGTTCGCCTGATGCAAAGGCATTGCGCCGGCTCCTGGCTTTTTGACGAAGATCTGATCAAAATAAAGCCGGACACCGTCGACTCCGAGCAGGTCGGCGGCTATCTGGGAATACAGATGGGCGAACACAAATGCCTGCACGACAGGTGATTTCTTCCATACATTCATCACCTGTAACCGGAGCCCTTCCCCCAGCTTCCCGACTTCCTCCAGGAGTGCCGGGCGGATTCGGGCGATATCTTCTGATTGGGCGAGCTGCCGGAGCATCAGACGGCCATCTCTCTGGAATTGTCCGAGTTCTTCCGGGCTCAGTGCACGTTCACGCTCAAGCGCGTGGAATACGGTCTGGTTCTCCATCCTTAATCCTCCTTCCTTTCCTGCTGGGCATCCGGCTGGGCATCCGACTGGGCAACCGGGTGGACATCCGCCTCCGCTTCCGTATCCCTGTCGAACACAAGAGGTGTCCATGGGCTGACTGCAGGATCGCCGGCTTTCATACCGGGGAATATCCGTTTTAAATGGTAGGCTCTGGCCTCCGTATCCGGCTCCACAATCTTCAGATTGTCGGCAATATAAATGATTGTGGCGACTTCCCTCACGATATTCGTGGTATTGGCCGCCGCATAATGAAGCGTAAGACCGGAATGAAACGTGGCATCTCCTGCGGGCATGGCTCCGTAATGTACTTCAGACAGCCCTTTCCGGTACGATTGGAGAAGCAGATTCGTATGCTTATCCGCCTTCAGGAGATGAGAGCCCGACATAAACCTCATGGAGCCCAGCTCTGCGGGCAAGTCGACGAGCGGCATCCACATGGTCATGGTCATATCGGGGTCTGTCTGGAGCATGTACGGGCTATCCTGGTGCCACGGGATGGCTCCCCCGCCCTTTTCAAGAAAGATAGCGGAATCATGATACAGCCTCAGCCTGTCCACACCCATCAGATCGGCGGCGATTTTGGCGAATCGTCTGGCCAAAGAAAACTTTCTTACCTTCCGGCTTCTTTCCCACATATTCATCACTGTCGGAAAAGCCCGTTCCACACCGTAAAACTCCCGTTCACCGGGCGGATAAGATTCCGGTGTGAACGCCGGGTATATCTCCGTGATTGCCTGACGGTAAACTGCCGTTTCTGCAGCCGAACAGACACCCTTGAGGTAGATATGTCCGTCCGCCTGATACTCCTGGATCTGCCGGCTCGTCAGGCTGTATTCCTCTTCAAGACCCGGCAGCAGGGCTTCCTCATTCTCACTCATCTTATGTCTCCTTTCCTGACGAATAAGGTTATTCTTGCGGGAGCGGCCGTTCTTCTGACCAGAACGCCCCGGATGCCGAGCGGCTCCTGGCCATTTGCTCGCGCCTGGATTGAATCTGATCCAATGTCAGGCTGTCCTTGTTCAGCCCCGTAAACTGCTCCTCTACCGACAGCCGGACTTCTGTTTCCTGCTCTCTGCCTTCCCGTACGAATGTGACGGATACAAGTCCTTGAGTGCCATAGAAGGACGAAATCACCCGGACGAAGTCGCTGTAAGTACCTGTCTCCAAACCGCCCAGCGCTGTTACGACATCTCCTGCTCTTAGCCCCGCCTGTCCGGCGGGACTGCCCGGGAAGACTTCAAGCAAATAGTTCCCTCCACCCGCCTGAACACCCGTTTCCAGGCTTTGCTCCGTGTTTACCGTGCAGTTGGTAACGCCGAGCCTCGGATAACTGAACAGCTCGGTGCGCAAGTCAAGACCCAGTTCCAGCACCGATTTCAGATTCATAAGCGACCGGCGCCAGCCCATTTCAAGACACTCGCGCAGCCACTGCCCGCTTGTGTCCCCGGAGAAGCCCCGAACCGACAGACTCAGCTTAACGAACGGCCCCATTTCTTCCAGCGTAAAAGAAGTGCTGACGCGGAACGCCTCCCTGTCTCCGTCCGGAGCCAGGGAGTTGTAAGCATCGGACAGCGCAAACCGGCGGCAGGGCTGGCATTCTGTAACCTGTGCGCGGTTCTCGATATCCCCGTAATTTAACAGGTAGATATCTCCGACCGCCGGCTCCCCGGACATTCCGGTGGTTGAAGACGCGTAGGTGAGATAAGTATTGGTCCCTTCCACCGTGGCAACCGACCACCATACCTTCTCTAGTGAAGACTCCAGATAGATAACATTCAGTGAAGAATCTGCGTGAGCATTATTCATGATTTTTGCCTCCAGAAATTATTGAAAGAATCTCTCCGGCCTGAAGGCCGACCTTCTTAACGAGACTGGGGAAAGTGGCGAGCATTGCGAGCGTGTCCAGGGAAGCTTCGGGGACAGGCTGGAGAGAGAAATCCAAAGTAGCCAAAGAATGATCATATTGGGGGAATATCCGCTTATTACGCTGTTTTTCGTAGGTTTCCATAGCGTATTCCCAGGTTTTGCGCCCTTGCAGAAAAGCATGCAGCTCTTCCGCCAGGTATTCCGCCGTACAGACCGCATTGTCGATTCCCACACCCGCAGCAGGATGAAGAAAAGCTCCCGCATCGCCCGCTAACGCCCAGCCGGGACCCCATGCTTTACGGATGATGCTTTTAAGAGGCGGTATCCCTCTAATCGCACCCTCGACTTCACTCCTCCCAAGCCTCGGCTGCAGCGTCCGGATGGCTCTGAGTTTCTCAAGAAAGCTGTCCGGGCTGATTCCCGCCATCGCCTGACGCTCTGCCGGAGGGTACATATAGGCGATACAGTGCATAAGTCCGTCAATCGGGCTGTTGATGACGATAGAAGAGCCGTGCCAGTACCATTCGACCGCCGGAATAGGCAGAGGTTCGACCCTGGAGAAATAGGCGTAGGTTACGCCATGCAGCGGCTGCTGCGATTCCGCTGTCACAGGAGCCTGAACTTGACGGGCCACCATGGAATTCCGTCCGTCCGCCCCCACTATGATCCTGCCATAGAAGCGGACGTTCGTTCCGTCTTTGCGGCTGCACTGGATTCCTGCTGCTTGTCCGCTTCTGATCAAGACCTTCGTAACCCTGGTATTCAGCTGAATATCGACCCGGCCGCTGCGGGCCGCACTCTGCAGAAGCAGCGGGTCCAGAATCTCTCTGCGCAGTCCGAGCGCTCTTTGGGTTACGGTGATGTCAGATTCAAATACAGTGCCCAGCAGATCGATCCTCATGCGCGTTAATGCGGGCGCTCCCGCCGACTCCATCTTCTGAAGAATTCCGAGACGCTCGTAGACCCCGCTTTCACCCAGAATGTGAGTCGAATTGGTTCCGCTCGGGAACGGAAATTGATCCACCAGCAAAATACGGTGTCCCCTGCTTCCCAGAAAAGCGGCAAGAGCCGCACCCGCGCACCTTGCGCCTACGATAATAACGTCATACATCGCATTCTCCTGTCGTATACAGACTTCTAACGTATGGAAAGAGGGGTCCATAGAAATGACCCCTCCGTGCCTCCGTGTGCTTTGCGATTAGTTGGATTGCAGGCAGCCGTAAACCGTACCCGCCTGATTGTTTTCACGGTCGAACAGCGGAGTTACGCTGTCCGAATAGAAAGTTGCATTCTTCGGAGGAAGCCCCTTCAGGACGCCTTTCATGTGAATCGGCTGTTTATTGTGAAGCTCACCTTCCGGGGTCTCGATAACCCAGTACAGCCAAGACTCACCCTGGACACCGTCCGCCATCTTCTTGTTGAAAGGAATGGTTGCCTGAGCTTTCATCGCAGCACCCTGTCCTTGCAGGCCTCCGCGTACGCGGATGGTTTGTCCGGGCCAGATCACGCTGGAAGTGGCCACCAGGTCTACGTTGAGGATTCCCAGCTCGACGTTGATGCCTGACTTCAGGCTGAATTCGGAATCGTCAACCGTGAACTGCGTCGGTGCCACTTGAGCAAAGTGGAGCTCTTCGGAGCGTCCGTCCAGCATCTCCAAGTAGGTTTTGCTGTTGGAGTTTTCAAGCGTCATGGTCACTTTCTTTGCATTCTTCGCGTTCTTGGAAAGTTCGGTTTTCATGGTCATTCCTCCTAGAGTTGGCTTGTTATTTGTTTCCCCGGGGTACTTTTACTATCTCATATCCCTGCGCCCTAATACTCTGCTTTTGACCACGAACTCTTCGTCTTCTGTTGGCATCCCGTGCCCGCTGGTCTAACTTTTATTCGGAAGGCAGCGTTCGATCAAGGAGCGGATCGTCCCTACATTCGCGAAATTCTCCAGAAGAATTTCCTCATCTTCAATTACAACGCCGAAAGATTCTTCCAAGAGGACCACTAGGCGGATAAAGCTCATGGAATCAATTCCCGTCTCCAGCAGCTTGGTCCCGGGTTCAATTTCGAACTTCTCGGGCAGAATCTGTTTAACATTGTCGATAATAATGGCTTCCATTTCCGAAGTATTCATTCTCGCACCTCAGTGACCCAGATTTTGATTCAGATGAGACAAGGTAAGAAACTCCATCATCATGGCGGCGGCCCTCTTCTCCAGCTCATAAAGCGTATGGAAATGGTCCGCCAGCTGATGCAGATATACGGACGCTTTCGTCCGCTGGTATTTGATGCTCGTCCACTTGACTCGGTCCATCTCCGTCTTAACCTTGACATACAGAGCTTTGAGAAGCTCCAGCTGTTTAGAGCCGGATGAACCCCTCATGTAGTCGATCCTCTGCAGCATCAGACTTTTATGGAGAATCATCTTGTGTACGATAATATTCCAATAGACGAACTCCTTCACTTGCAGAGGTCTGCCCTCCGCCAGCTGGCGGAAATAACCCGCCAAATATTCGTTCACATAGTATCCGGCTGCAAACGTATCCTTCTCCGTACGGCTCGCCCGTACACGTCCCCGGTCCAAAGCAAAATACATGCTGCGGGTATCCGGACGGGTCCGCTGCGAATCTCTGAGGGAAATAACCGAGGCGGGAAAACCGTAGAAAGCAAACCAGCGCTGCGAGTGCATGTCCTCCGCCACCAGTCTCTTCATTTCGTCGTTGAACAGAGAATACGGCACTTCCGAGCTTCCATAGCCTTTGTCCTCTACGTCAAAAGCCACAAATTGCAGCGTCTGCCTGGAATCGTCATAACCATACACAAGCGCTTCGTGATATATATCCTGTTTCTTAAAGTAACGGGAAGTCGGAATATGCCGCCAGTTAAAGTAAACGACGAGATACCGGCCTTTATCTATACAATTGCGGACCTGCTCTACCCAGTCTTCACAGTCCGGCAGCGGTGTCTCTTCGATGATGTCCGAGTATACCTCCAGGTGCTCCTCGAACCGGATGACCGGAAAAAGATCCTCACCCGCAGTCTTCAAAGTCAAATTCATAAAATGACTATAATACCAGGGCATCAGTTCACGGTGAGCCTGAACGATGCTAAGCCGGATGTTGTGGTAGCATTCGGTCTCAAATCCCGGTGCTTCCACAACGGGCAGGTGATTCATCCTGCCCCTGTTCACAGATGCCCCCTGATCAGCGCCGGCCAGCCGGCGGGATCAGGCCCCCACGCATCCAGAATCGCCTGCACCCACCGGTCCACACCGAAGGCTGTGCAACCCGAGTGCGGATACGAACCGCTGCCGCCAATGCCGAACGCCCGGCACAGGACATCCCCGCACACATTGAAGGACGTGACGGCAAAATCGTCTCCGCCTGAGGTCGTGCAGCGCAGCTCGAACTTCGACTCGGCGGCCAGCTGGAACATGCGCCGGTCGCCGTCTTCCGGCAGGAAGAACGGATCGGAGGCGGATTCGACATAGCCTTGGAGACCAAGCGCCCCAAACAGCGCCCAAGTATCTTCCAGCAGATCGGCGCGCATCTGTTTCACAGCTTCCGCTGCCCCGATATACACCATCTCGAACATCCCGAATTCCCTCAGGCGGGACTCGCTGATCCTGCTGTCATGCTCATGCCGGTAGCACGTCCCGTACGCCGAGAACAACCGGAACGGGAACGGTTCGGGCACCGGCTCCCGTCCCCGCTCCGGCCCCGGCATCCGCTCATCCGGTTCCCGCCCGCTGCCGCCCGCAGCTGCAAAGTCGCAGCCGGCTGCCCCCGCCTCGCTGCCTGGATCCGTCTGAGGAAGGCCGTCCCGGCTGCACTCTTCATACACGTGATAGCAGACGCAGGGCTGCATGTAAGCACCGCTGGGCTGCATCAGACTGTCCAGCGGCTCCCCTGCGGACAGACTGGAGCGCACCCCCTCCAGCGTGTCGAATTGATGCCGGAATTCGGACACGGCATACACATTCTGCGGGAAGTTGCGCAGATAACCGCTTTTGCGGATGACCTCTTCCGGAATCAGCGTGGGATACTTGCGCAGGACCGCTCCTGCAGCATCCGCCCTCGTTCTGAGCAGGCGGACGACGGCCTGCTCCAGCAGCACCTGCGCTCCTTGCAGCACAGGGCTGCCTGCGTACAGAGGCTCCGCGGACGCTTCCCGCAGCTTTGGCCGGCGAGGACTGCGGTTGTCCCTCAGCCTCTTGTACGGGAGCTTGCGTCCGGCGGCCAGCGCAGTGCAGAGCGCATCAAGCCTCAGCAGCAGCTCTTCCCCGTCTGCGCCGGTGTACTCTATGTTCATCCCGCCAGCGTCCCAGCTGACATGTTTAATGTCTACAGACAGGTAGTAGACTTTCTCCGCAAGCTGAGAGAGATCACCCGCCCGCTTCACTCTATCCATCGGTACCTGTATCCTCATACGCTCACCGGCCTTTCCTGCATCGCCAGCCTTACCTCCATCCGGCAAAATAATCCGCCTCCTGAATAGAGAATACAGACGCCTGGCCTTCCGCAATCTTCGTATCCGTATTGAGTCTTCTGCGCACCCTGGTTCCGGTTTTGTCCATAAGCTGATTAAAATTCAGCGCGAGTTTCTCCACACTCACTCCTGTAAAATGAATGAGCAAAGAACGGCGGAATCGGTGCCTGGACCCATTATCCGAAGAACCGTGCACAATATTCCCGTTGAAAAAAATCACGTCCCCCGGCTCAGTCGCCACTTCCCTGATTTCTCCGGACTCGTATTCCTTCAGCCACTGCCCCTCATCCGAAAAATAAGACTGTACATTCGACTTATCCCCTTCGGGCACTTGCAGATCAAGCGAATGCGTACCCGGCACGAACTGCATGCCGCCGTTCTCCTCATCCGAGGGATCAAGAGAGATCCAGGCCGCATAAGTGGTTCCGGGCGATACGCCGAAAGCGTAATTGTCCTGATGCAGAGGCAGACCCCTTGTCGTCGGCGACTTAAAGTAATAGCTCGTCGAGATAATCAGCACCTCTTCGCCGATCAGCTGCTCCAGATAGGCGAACAAAGCCGGCTTCAGGGACAGCCCTTTAATGATTTCATTCTTCCGGTGGTAATCCCTCAGCCGGGGATACAAGCTTTCCAGCGGCCGCTCCCCGTTCTGGATAATCTCTCCCCCGGAGGTCAGCTTAACCCAGTGAAGATCAAACTGCCGGATAAGCTCCTCTACCTCTTGACTGTTATACAGGTCTTTGACGACCAGATAGCCCAGCTCGTTAAAATGTTCCAGATCTGAAGCCGGCAGCACTTGTTCAGTCATAAGATCACTCCCCTCTTCTCAAAATATTGGCTCCGGCATTCATCCGCTTGCGGACGCGACGGCCCTCTTTGTCCATCAGATAATTAAAATTAAGGGTCGTTTTCTCCGCACTCTCTGCCGCAAAATGACTAATAATCGAATGACGGAACTGCACCTCGCTGTTGTTGTCCGCCGAATCGTGGATAAGATTGCCATGGTAGATGACAATATCCCCGGGCTCCGTTTCCAGTTCGATCACTTGATGTCCTTCGGGAACTTCCAGCGTCTGCACATAGCCCGCGAACGTATCCTCGGACGCTGTATAGACCTTCCCCGGCTCCTGCAGTTCAGAAGTATGCGTATGCCGGATCAGGCGCATGCCGCCGTTATGAACGCCAGCCTTATCGAGGCCGGCCCAGATCGCATAACAAGTGCCGGGCAGCACGCCGATTCCGTAATTGTCCTGGTGATACGGCATCCCCTTGGCGCCCGGCGGCTTGAAATAATAGTTGGTCGATACAAGCAGGGCTTGCTCGCCGATCAGCTCCTCCAGGCAGGCAATCGCAGTCTCCTGCCAGACAAACCTGCGGACTGCTTCATTCTCCTTGTGGAGATCTTTCATTCGCGGGAACAGGCTCGTTAATGGTTTGCCGGGGTCCTGGACAATGGTTTTACCGGCGACCGAGTCCAGCCAGATGTTGTGATACTCTTCCTTCAGCGCTCTGACTTCCTCCAGGGAATACACCCCTTTCAAGACCACGTACCCTTCCTCTTCAAAAAACGTTTTCTCCAGCCCGCTGAGTGTATACAAGGTCATAATTGCCTCCTCTTTCCTTTAGTCGGGATTATTGTACTTCAGACGATTCCGTGTTCCTCGGCTTTGCCTGATGTAATTAACCTCACGGGTCAGACGCCTGGCATCCGCCGGATTCGAGATGTCATAACGGGTAATCCCGCTGCGCTGGATTCTTTCCTTGTAGAACTTAAGCACATCGTCCGGGATTCCGCATGGATTGTGGAGCCGGGCAATTTCCTGCCTCTCCCGCGCGTTGAATAATTCAAACGAAATGAAGCGTGTGTAGGGGCGCTTCCCCCAGCGGGACTTATAGCGGTCGTGATTGAGCAGCTCCACACGCATACCGTCGATATAGGCAACCGGAATCCCTTTCACCAGCGCAAAATGGAGCGCCTCCTCCACATCCTGGATGATCGGTTCGCCCTTATCGTTCAGGGAGGTGTTGCAGAGCATCGGCACGCCGGTTGTCTCCTGAAACTGCCGGAGCAGTTTATGCAGCCGCTTCGCAGGCCCTCTTCCGGAGACGGTCTGCACCCTGGCTGTTCCGTCCAGATGAAGAGCGGCGGGCACAAGCTCCCGCATGCCGTCCTGAACGGTGTAGGTATGCAGCATATACGGAGAGGCCTGATCCTGCCCGAACCACCGCTGCGTCTGCCCTTCCAGAATGATCGGCGCGACCGGGCGCCACCACTCCCTGCTTTTAATGTCATTGAGGATATCCTTGGTCCTCTGCCGCCTGGGATCTCCGAGCAGAGAGCGGTGGCCCAGAGCCCGGGGGCCGATTTCTGCGGCTCCGTCAAACCAGATCAGCGGACTGCGGATCAGATCTTCGACAGCACGCTTGTACCGGATCGGGCTGACTTTGCCGATACAGCCCTCGAAAGTGCCGGCCCCGAGCACCTCCTCCAGCGTCTTCCCGCTGCTGCCGTGATAGGCGTGACCGAGCTGAAACCGGAGCCGCTGCGGGGACATTTTGCGGTAGAACGCATACAGGCCCATACCGAGCGAGAGACCCGAATCATTCACACAGGGCGGTGCGATGAAGCCTTTAAAGCCGTATTTGTCCATCAAATGGCTGTTCGTCGGGCAGTTCAGCGCATAACCGCCTGCCAAAGCCAGATAAGTGTCGCCGGGCGCAAGCCCATAGCGGCCGAGTATAGCCTCAACATTCTTCTCCATGATGGAGATGGACTCGGCTTGAACCTGCTTCATCACCATCGAAATTTCATTCTCCTGCCGGGTGAAGCGGGGATCTAAAGCGGCGGAATTCCCTTCGCTTTCTTTCTCCATAAGGGCATGGACGCTTTCAAGAAGAGGACGCAAGTAATCTTGTTCCCAAATGTTAAAAGAACCGTCCGTTATCGGCGGCAGATACAAATTCTGCTTGGGAGCCTCACTCCCGCATGCGGAAGCCAGCGCCATCAGCGTACCTTCTCTCAGCTTAAAGCGGGAGCTGGCCCAGTCCCATAACGGACCCGGGGACTCTACCGGAAACAGCTCAAGCTCCCCTCTTCTCACCACACAGCCTGCAAAAAAATTTTTCTTGCCGACTTCCCGGTCGATAACATCGTCCGGTATCCCGTCCACGGCCAGTCCGATGATGTTCTCGCCGTAGAACAGCCTGCTGTCGCTCATAACGGCGGAAAACAAATGAGAAATACTGTGATAAGCAAGTCCCGGATAATCGGCAAGAGAATGATAATCTTCGCATGTCGACAGGCCCGGCGTCCCCCAAATTTCCTCCATGTCATCCATGGTCAATCCCAGCGGCCGGAGCAATTCATTGATTACGTTCACCGCATGATCCCGGTTGAAGAAAGACTGCCTGTGCTGCTTCATCCCCGTAAACCGCTCTAATTCCCAATACCTCACGAGCTTGATACGGCTGCCCGTTTTGCGAAACAAGGCCATATTCGGGTCATGGCGGATGCAGGTTTCGTACAAATAATCGAGAGTTCCGATGTGCAAATAAGTCGAAAGGTAGTATCCGTCCTGCATGTTCTCCCCCCTCTACTTGAACTTACTTTCATTCTATCAACGGCTTCCGGCAGACAATCTGAGCTTCTTGCGTATTAATCGGGGTTTCTTTAGCAGATAAACCGACTAGCCTCAAGCAGACAAAAAAACAAGAGGCGCCGGGAAACCGCAGTCTTATAATAGAAAAAAGTCTGTCCTACAAGGGGGGCCCGAATTGGAACTCGATAACCATGTATTGCCGGATCTTTCCTCGGAATATGTTTTGACCCGCGAGCAGATCCGCTTCTTTCAAGAAAACGGCCACATCTACCTCAAAGATGTATTCCGTCCCGAAGAGGTGCTTGCTTACCGCCCCTCCATTCTGGAGGCTGTCCGCGATTTCCGGACCCGTCACATTCCTTCTTCCGGTCCGGACGATTACGGCACGGTCAACCTGCGCCTGCGCTACGCCAAGGTCAGCGCATTCGTTATGTCCCGCCGCCTGGCTAAGATTTCCGCTGACCTGATGGGCGTCAGCGGAGTCCGTATTTACCGGGACTCCGCTTTCTTCAAGCAGCCCGGAGCAGCAGCCACCCCCATGCATCAGGATAACAACTACATGCTGCTTGACCGGGACAATTCGATTACGGCCTGGATTCCTCTCCAGGATGTAACGGCTGCAACCGGTTCGCTCCGCTTTTTGTCCGGTTCCCACTTGTTAGATAACCGGGGCAAAACCGCCAAGCAGAATCTTAAAACGGCTTACAGACTGGCACTCAAGGAACACACCTACGGCGGGGTGGCACTCGGGGACATCACGCTGCATGCCGGCTGGACGCTTCATGATGCACCCGCGAACGAGACCGCCCAGACCCGGGAGGCGATGACCATCATGTATTACGAGGATGGCGCTTCCATCGTCAATCCATTCGGGACGGACCCGTCGGCTCACCTCAGCCAGTATTTCGGCGGCCAGCAGATCGGCGAGAAGGCGGCAAGTCCCTATAACCCGCTGGCTTACAGCAGGGTATAACGCCATAACCGCAGGCGCACGCGTCCCGGTCTGGACTGCGCCGGATTCTCGGTGCCGGCCCCGCAAGCCGAGCGGGCACACAGAAAAGACCTTCAGCCCTACCCGTCAGGGTGCTGCTGAAGGTCTTTCTGCGTTTGCCAGCGGCAAGCTTCGTTGTAAGCCTCGTGATCGTTCAACCACCGGTGGCTCCGTGAACGATTAACAACCACTCCTCACTCCGGCTATCTTATTTAAGATCCGGCAGAATCACGCCTCGTTCCAGTTGTCCGTATATTTCGGCAATACCTTGCCTGAGCCCGTGCACGGCCTGCCACCCGAGCCGGTCTTGTATCTTCGTGAAGTCAATCCGGTAAGAACGGCTATCTTCAGCGCCATCTGTGATGATTTGCACCGGAACAGGAAGAGTGTCCGCAATAAGCTGGGCTAGAGCGCGGATCCGGATATTCCCCTCATTGGAGCCAATGTTGAAAATCTCGCCCGCCACCTGGTCGGCGGGAGCATCCAGCAGCCGGCAGAAAGCTTCGACGGCGTCCGTGATGTGGACAAACGGCCTCCATTGTCCGCCTGTTCCGGCAACCCGGATGACACCTTCCCGCCAGGCGGCGAGTACCATGGCATTCACCGCCAGATCAAAGCGCATCCGTGGAGAATACCCGTACAGAATTGCCGGACGGACCGCTGCCACCTCGAATGAGGCGCTATTCATCCGCAGAATGTCGCGCTCTGACTGGCCAGCGGCTCTGGCGTAAGTCGTCACGGGCGCTATATCGGATTCTTCGCTTGCCATGCAGCTTGAATCCCGAAGCCCGTATACGCCGCAAGTGGACATCAGAAGATAACGCCGGACGCCCGATTCTCTAGCCTTGACGGCGGTGCGGTGGCGTGCGAACTGGTTGATATCCAGCGTCTCGTGCGGAGTAACCTCTCCTCTTCGGTCATGCGAAATAGCCGCCAGGTCTATGACGGCATCGGCGCCCTCCAGTCCTTCGCCTCCCCAGGTGCGGGTATCCGCATAAATGCGGGTAAGATTCGGATGGATATAAGCGGCTCCGCTGGAACGGGTATACTTATCCAGCGCCCGGACCTCATACCCCCGTCTGATCAGCTCCGGCACCAGTACACATCCGATATAGCCTCCCGCTCCCGTAACAAGAACGGTACGAAGGGGACTTGTCATGGCCGGCCACCGCTGCATATTCGCAGAGCCGATTCCCGGCTTAATCCCTCATCGGTCATCCTCGACACCGCCTCCTCAAGCACCCCTTCCAGCGGCTTGCCTATCTGCCTGATCTCTCTTTCCAGCATTCTTTTATAAACAGAATAGGACTTTGGCAGCTCTTGTTGAAATTGACCGGCAATCAGATAGTCAAGAAGTAGAACCCTTTCATAGATTTCCCGGTATTTGCTGCGCTCCTCTTCGTTCACGGTCTCGTAATCCGGATTCCCGAAGGAACGGTAGTAGGAGATAGAGCCGACATGAATGACTTCATCGGTCATTGCCGTTCCGTTCTCATCCAGCCGTCTTACCTGGCGTAAGCGGTACCCGGCTTCATGAGCCAGCAGCTGGTAGAGCACCATCGTATCGAGATGGCGGGTCACTACCCCGTCTTTCTTGATTTCCTGGACCGGGAAAATGGCATTTCCACAAGAATCCATAGGCAGAATCCGGGCCAGGTTTTCTTTGTGGGCTTCCGGCAGAAGGTGGAAGGTCGAGTACCTTTTGAAAGAAGAGGAGGCCGGGGCTTCTTCCCACAGAAACGGACGCGGAGACCAGAACTGCCGTGTACGGTTCAACCGCTGAATCACATGCTGGTTCACGAACAGGAAAAATGTCCGGACGACCGGAAAAGAAAATCGTGAGCGGGGTTCCGTTCGCAAACCGTAATCATAAGACCAGATGCAGTTCATCGAGTCGGATTTTCGGATCTCCGCCATTTCATCGAAGATGTCCGGGTTCAGCACAAAACAGTCAATATCGAGCCAGCCGAAATCAGATGTGTTGACCGCAAAAAGGTAGTCCCAGACAATTCCCTCATCTACGTTTTCGGGAAAACAGAAGAAAGGACGGCCGAGAGACTCGTCCACCCATTCCCGTTCCTCCCGTGAAAGCCCCGAGCCGATCAGCACAACCGGAATGGAGGCGGGCACAAACTGGAGCGATTTACATACCCAGTGCAGCAGTCCTGTTGTGAAAAATAAATAAAATACGTTCTCACGCTCATCCAGCTCTTCGTAAAACCGGCGAAACTCGCGGAGCCTCTCTTCGTCCAGGTATCTCATAACGGTTCCTCCTCAGCGTTTTGTAAACAGCCGGTTATCCAGCACAAGATAATCCAGTCCGAGCTTCAAAAAGCACCGGATCGCTTCTTCGGGCGTTTCCACCATCGGCTCACCATCCGCATTGAAGGACGTATTCACCAGCAGAGATGAATCCGCAAGACGCCTGTATGCCTCCAGCAGCGAGGTCAGCCCCGTGCTGAGACCGGCCGTTACAGCCTGGACATCGGCGGTTCCGTCCGCCTGGAGAATCGCCGGGACGCAGCTGATGCGCTCGCCTTTGATCTGCCGGGGAATCCGGCAGCCATAGGGGACAGCCATTCCCGGATCTGCGGACAGCCAAGGGTCTCCCGCCAGCGCTGCAGCGCTAAGAGGGCGGAAGGCTTCTCGCCCCTTGGCCGCATCAAGCCGCTCTTTCATCCGGGCGCTGCGGGCATCCGCCACAATGCTGCGGTTGCCGAGCGACTGCGATCCGAACTCGGAGCGGCCGCGGAACACGCCGACGATGCGCCCCTCAACCAGCAGCTCGGCCACTGCACGGTTCGGATTGCCGGCGGCGGGAATCTCTTCCAGCTGTTCCCGGTAGGTGCGGACCGCCCTTGCGTAATCTTCTTCCCCGTAGTCCCTGCCCAAATAGGGCGAATCGCGAGATGACGGTACGGATGGTGCGGACGGTTCGGTTGGTACGGATGGGGCGGTTGGTGCAGGCGGTACGGGTGACTCGGGCGGTACGGATGGTACGGATGGTGCAGGCGGTACGGATGGTGCGAGCGGTACGGATGGTGCAGGCGGTACGGATGGTGCGGGCAGTACGGGTGACTCGGGCGGTACGGTTGGTACGGTTGGTACGGTTGTTGCGGGCGGCACGGATGGCACCGGCGGCATGGGCGGTACACGGCGAGTATGCCCGCCGAGTACATAGTGCGCGTACAAGGCGCTGCCGATGGCTGTCCCTGCATCTCCCGGAGTAGGCGGAATATACATCCGCTTGAATGGAATTTCCTTAAGCAGCCTGCTGACAGCCTTACGGTTTGAGAAAACTCCCCCGGCGAGACACAGATTCTCGCAGCCGCTTGCCGCATACAAATATCGGCAGGCCCGGATAAGAACTTCCTCCAGATGATATTGCGCGGCATAAGCCAGATCGGCTTTAGCAGCATAACCCCCGCTTGAATCTGCTGCCTCGCGTGCTGCCCCATTCAGCTCGGCGCGGATATATTCCCGCTGCCGTTCCAGCTGCCCGAGTGTCTGCTTGAATCCCCCCTCGTCGTCCATGGAATAGAACGCGCGGAAAGCCTCGACGTAACGGTCTGTCCCGTAAGCTGCCAGCGCCATTGTTTTGTCATCATGCATCGGCCCGAAACCCAACTCTTCGGTCACCGCCAGATAGAAAAGGCCGATTGAATTGGAAACGTTGCGGAAATCGGCACTTTCCAGCCCTTGCCGTTTCTGTATTTCCCGGATGGACGTCCCTTGTGCCGTGTAATAAGTGACCGTTTCCACAATCTTGCCGGGCTTGTCCAAATAGCTCCCTCTGCCATCCGCAACCAGAACGGCCGCTTCTGTAAAAGGAGAGGGATAAAAAGAACTGGCGGCATGAGCCAAGTGATGATTCATCAAGCGGATTCGCGGCCCGAATTTGGCATAGTAGCGGCTTTCGATATTGTCTCCTCCGATAATCAGGCCCACGTCTTTCTCCGTGATTCCCGCTGTCTCCAGACAGTAACGGGCCGCTTTGCAGCGGAACGTCGAAGCATCGACGAATGCCTGCTTATGGCGGGATAAGCGTTCCTCCTCAATCGCGCAGACTATTTCTCCCTCCTGGAGGAGGCAGGCGGAGAAATCATGAATGGAACCTCCCAAGCCTAATATGAACAATCTCCACCACACCCTTTTATTGCTGCCCTAAATGGTTCTGAACAGCTTCTTATGCCGCTGGACTGCACGGACTTCTCTGCAGAGCCGCTCCGCATCCTGCGGGTTCGTCAGATCGAATGAGCCCGCCGGCTCACTTTCGTTAGGATCGCGGTAATGATAGAGCACATCTTGAGGAATGCCGCATGGGTTCAGTCTGTTCCAGGCATCTAGCCGGGCTTCCTCATCCAGTATCTGCATCGAAATACTCCTGGGATGCGGCGCGGTTACGGCGTACGCCTGATGATTGTGAAGCTCAATCCTTATCCCATTCACATAGAGAATACGTAATCCCTTGCGCAAAGCGAAGTTGAACGCCTCATGAACCGTATGGATGATCGGTTCTCCCCGGTCATTCAAAGAAGTATTGCCCACAATGGGTACGCCGGTCTGCTCGTAAAATTCAGACAGAATACGGTATAACACGGGATTCTCCTCCCGCCCGAGGCTCTGGACCCGCGCGCTTCCGTCCAGATGAAGCACGGACGGGATCAGATGCGCCTTCTCCGCCCGGGCCTGGAAGGTATGCAGCATAAAGCGGGAAGGATAACAGGTATCGAACCATAAGCCCGTCTCTTCCTCCAGAATGATCGGCGCAACGGGTCTCCACCACTGCCGCTCCTTTATTTCGTTGATCCGCTTCTTGGAGCTTTCATGACGCGGATCGGCAATCAGCGACCGGTGACCCAGTGCGCGCGGACCGATTTCCGCTTCGCCATCGAACCAGACGATAGGCCCTTCTTGAATGTCACGAGCCGCTTGCGAGCAGTCAAGCGGGGCCGTGCTCCGGATAAAGGAAGCATATTCTCCTCCTGTGAGGATGCTGTGCAGAGTCGTGTCGGGTTCCCCGAAATAGGCATGCGGGAGGGCAAAGCGGAACGCTCCGCCCTGCAGCTTTTTATGGAAAGCGTAGAGTCCCATACCCAGAGAAAGACCCGAATCGCCCACGCACGGAGGAGCCATAAAGCTCCGGAATCCGTATTTTCTCATAAGATGGCTGTTCGTCGGGCAGTTCAAGGTATATCCTCCGGCCATAGCCAGGCAGGTTTCCCCGGGATCAATCTTATAATCATGAAGAATGCGTTCGATGTTGGTATCCATGATTTTTATGGATGCCTGCTGAACCTGCTTCATGATCATGCTGATCTTGTTCTCCCGCTCGGTAAACCGGGGATCAAAACCGCTGAATAATGTCCCTGCATCCTGGTCCGTCAAGTTGTTCACCTGATCGACGAGGTCCCGGATATACGCGGATTCCCAAATATCGTGACGTCCGTCCAGCACAGGCAGCGTCCCCCCCGCTTCCCACAGGATCGTACTGGTGCTTGCCGAAGCAAGCGCCATCAGCGTGCCTTCACGCATTTTGAAATAAAACTTGGCCCATCCCCACAACATCCCCGGAGACTCTACGGCAAATAGATCCAGCTTCCCCTGCCGCGCGTAGCCGCCCGCAAAAAAGCATTTCTCCGATCGTTCCCTCCGGTCCACGATTCCGTCCGGCCCCCCGTCCACGGCCAGTCCCAGAATATTCCCGTTATAGAACACCTGCGAATCCATCATCATAGCCGAGAATAAATGAGAAATACTGTGATAGGACAAGGAACTGTAGAGCTCGGCGCAGTGATAGTCCTCTGTCGTCTGCAGGCCGGGTGTCCCCCAGATTTCAACCATGTCGTCAAGCGACAGGCCAAGAGCCCCCAGAAGTTTGTTCAGGACCTCTTGCGCCTGTTCCACACTGTAAAACGATACGTAATGCTCTTTGATGCCGGTCACTCTCTCCAGCTCCCACATGCGGACCAGCCGCACCTCACTGCCGGATTTGTGAAACAGCGAAGCGTTCTGATCGTGCCGGATAATGGTGCCAAGCATGTGATCCAGCGGATCTATATGCAAATAAGCGGACAAATAGTAGCCGTCCCGCATGCTATCCCTCCGTTTCCATCTCGTGTCCGAAAAATTCTTCTTCCAGCATCATGCACAGAGTGTGGTACAGCCTGACATGATCCTCTTGAATCTCATCCGTGATGATTGACGGGGAGGCAATCACAACATCGCTGAACAACCGGATACGCCCCTGCGCCGCGCCGGTCAGCGCAATGGTTCTAAGGCCCATCGCTTGGCCGAGTTCCATCGCGCAGCACACATTCTCGGCACCGCCCGATGTGCTGATCCCGATCAGCACATCGCCCTCCGCGCCGTAGCCTAGAACTTGCTGGGCGTACACCGCTTCGGCGGAAATATCATTCATAATCGCAGAGATAAGCGAGGTCTGGCTGACGAGCGAAAGCGCCGGAAGGGCGCTCTGCAGCCTGCCAAAGCCTTTTGGTCCAAGCAGCGGTGGAAGCCGCCGTCCGAGCCGTTTCCACTGTGATTCCCGCAGGGGCCGTTTCAGACGGAACCCTTTCATCAGTTCTCCCACCATATGCTCCGCATCCGAGGCGCTTCCCCCGTTGCCGCATATGAGCAGCTTTCCTCCGCTTTCAAAGCAGTGCGTAAGCAGGTCAAAAGCTTCTGCAAGCACTGTCTCGCAGCCCTGCAGGTGCTCATGCGAGAGCAGCCGGGTGTGCATACAACTGCGGACACTATTTCTCATCATCAGTCCTCAACACCCTTGCTCGTTTTTTGAAAATCATCTGATTCATCACCAGATAATCCAGATCTATCCGCAAAAAACAAGAGATGGCATCGGAGGGTGTTTCCACTATCGGCTCTCCGTTATCATTGAAGGAAGTATTGAGCAGAACCGGAACGCCTGTTATTTCGTCGAATGCCGAGATAAGCCGGTAGAACGGGGCATTCATCTCCTCGGTGACGGTCTGAACACGGCCTGTCCCGTCCTCGTGGCAGACTGCCCCTGCTTCCGCTCCTTTTCCTTCCCGGAAGGGAGACACCATCAGCATGTAGGGCGACGGACACTCCAACTCAAAATAGTCCCCCTGCCGCTCCCTTAATACAGCCGGAGCAAAAGGACGAAAAGCCTCACGGTGCTTGATTCTATCGTTGATGGTGTCCTTCATGCCAGAGTGCCGTGGATCGGCGATAATGCTTCGGTTGCCGAGAGCGCGGGGGCCGATCTCCGAGCGGCCCTGGAACCAGCCGATGATGCAGCCTTCGCTCAGCAGTCCGGCCGCTGTGCGGTACACGTCGTCCGTCTCCACTCTCTCCAGCTGATCCTGACAAGCAAGAGCCGCTTCCAGGCATTCCTTCTCCCCGTAAGCTTTGCCCAGATACGGGGAGAACGGAATGTTCGTCACCGTGCGCGCTTCGCCCCCCAGCATGTGCGCACCATACAGCGCACTGCCGACAGCCGTTCCCGCATCTCCGGCAGCGGGCTGTATGAACACATTCTCAAAAGGGGTTTCCCGCAGGATTCTGTAATTCGCCACACTGTTCAGAAACACACCGCCCGCAAGGCACAGATTACGGCTCCCGGTAACCTCATGAAGATACCGGCACGCCATAATCAGGATGCGTTCGATATGATGCTGCGCGGCATAAGCCAAATCAGCCTTGGTCTGCAGAAGCTGCCTCGCATCCTTGATCTGACTTAATCCTTGCCGGATATAATTTCTGAGATCGCTTAACTGCTCCAGGGTCTGACTGAAATTCCCCTCTCTGTCCATGGAATAGAAGGCATAGAATGCTTCGACGAACCGCGGAGTTCCATAAGCGGAAAGCCCCATTGTCTTCCCCTCCTGCAGCAGGCCGAACCCAAGCTCAGACGTCACCCGCTCATAGAAGCCTCCGATCGAATGAGACATATCCGCATCGGTCAGCTCTTTCTCGGACTCATGGTCGATAGTAAAATCGAGACGGTCTTCTCCGGTCAGCTTCTTAATCTCCCGGATCTCCGTAGAATCCCCCCAATAATAAGTAACCGTTTCCCGCTGGCGTGGTGCAGAGCCGGTAAAGCTGCCTCTTCCATCGGCCACGAGCACTGCCGCCTGCTTGTATGGCGAAGGATAGAATGCGCTTGACGCGTGTGCGAGATGATGATTAATCAGCTTGATCTCTTTACCGTATTTCATAAAGTAGACGGGCTCAATCAAGTCGTTGCCGACAATCAGATCCAGGG
Source organism: Paenibacillus lutrae (assembly GCF_009757775.1). Lineage (GTDB taxonomy): Bacteria > Bacillota > Bacilli > Paenibacillales > NBRC-103111 > Paenibacillus_F > Paenibacillus_F lutrae. The sequence continues at coordinate 578,025 of NZ_RHLK01000002.1, read as the reverse complement.
AACGGGCGTGCAGCCCCTCCGTTTCGAGGCAGTATTCCGCGGCCTTGCACCGGAATAATTTACCCCCCATCCCGAGACAGTGTTTTACCCGGGTCAAACGTTCCTCCTCTACTGCATAACGAACCTCTCCCCCACGAACGAGACAGGCCGAAAAGTCATGAATGGAGCCGCCTATTCCAAGTACGTTCATTGCCTCCTCCTTTCGGGTGCCAGCAGATGCCGCAGCTGCGAGGACGAGGAAATTTTGGCCTCACCCGCAATCCGGATTTCACAGCCGATTTCCAGGGCGGCTTCCATCTCGGGAAACCAGCGGTCCCGGTAATCGGAGCCCTTGGCAAAAATATGAGGCCGGAGCCTCACCAGCTGCTCCGACAGCGTATCCTCGCCGAACTCGAACACATAGTCGACGACGGTCAGGGCGGCCAATACGGCTGTACGCGCTTTTGCTTGAAAAACCGGCGGACGCGCCTTAATTCTGGTTATAGATTCATCCGAATTGACCCCTACAATCAGAACATCACCCAGTTTGCGGGCCGCCTCCAAATAATCCAGATGACCGATATGAAAAATATCGAAGCAGCCTCCTGCCAGCACAATCTTCGAATTCGTAATCCGCTTCCGTTCAAGGAAACCGGCCAATTCTTGAATATCCGACTGTTTGCCTTTCATACTTTGTCATTCAGCCCTTTCTGCCTGATTTATGTATCCAATAGGAAGCCAGGCGTTTATAGGACGAAGAATGTGATTCAATGTGTACCAGACATAGAGGGGAAAAAGCGAATCCCGTAAACCTGGAAGAAAAAAGCTTCCGTTCTCCCAGCAGAACGACCGCTCCTATGTCATAAGGCATTTCCCAGCATTCCGCCGCACTGCGGAAACTGTTCGTGTCGGCAAGCACACTCTCGTCATCGGTGATGATGACTACCCCTTGGTTCTCCCGGTTTCCCGGTGTCATCTCTGCTTCCCGCAGGAGCAGGAAATCCGCCTTGTTCTCATCCGATAAGGACAAAGAAGCCGTATAGCCAAGCGACTGGAAGCCCTGCCGGGTGTTTTCCAGTATCTCTTCCAAATTGGAAGAACAACGGGAAGTCCTTACAGCAAAATACATAATCCGGCTCATGCTCCGTCCACCCATTCGATTCCTATTTCGTTTAACGTGTCATGGGCCGTAATTACTTCCGCGGAAAGGCAAATACGTCCGTCGAGAAGTTCCTTCAGCCTTGCAAAAGCCAGCTCGGGACTGATGTCCCGAATATCCGCGCTTCGGGGTACGAGGCTGTAATTCGCGCTGAGCGTGCGGAAGCTTACATGAGACTCATCCCGGCTGCCGGGAAACTGCAACCCGGGAAAGCTTCTGCCCCATAGAGTCAGATTCGGCACCCCCAGGAAGCCTGCAACATGCCCGCACACACTGTCGATTCCGACCATAGCGTCCATTCCTTCAAGGGCGGCAAACAGCCCGGTAACGGCAAGTCCGCTCCAGTCTCTGCAGCCCTCCGGTTGTAGATCATAGGGGAGCGGCGAAAGGTTGATGAGATGGATGTTCCGCTCCTTGCAGAGCCGGACAAACTGCTGCGCATAAGACTGCGGCCAGGAGCGTTTAGGGTCCCCCGTATGAAACTGGACACCTACAACGGGAGCTCCGGTCTCTCTCAGGGAAGCCATCTCTTGTTCCAATGCTGACGGAAGTTGCGGAAAATCCATTTTCTCACGATCAGGCTGTCCGGGAGGCCGCTGGAATCCCAGCGCCTTCGCAAACAAATCGCGGATATGATGCAGAGGCGGAGCGGACACGGATACCGGAAGAAGAAAGACTTTTCCGTAAACGGAAGAACGCATAACCGCTTCATACATCACGTGTGTGTGAGCGCCTTCCAATATGCGGCAGCGTTTGAGAACCGTCTGGAAGAACGGGACCAGTTTCCTCTTTGTAATGAGGTGAACCTCATGACCCAGACGCGCTTCTTTGTCGATAAACTGCTGCAGTACCGGAAAAAGCAGTACCGCGTCCCCAAAACCGTGCAGCTCATCGGTAAGTACGGCTTTCGGTTTCGGTGCAGAACGCAGATCCAACTTCTCAGCATGCTTGCAGAAGAGTGGAAGGCAGGTTTCCCCTTCACCGAAAAAAACCTCGCACGGCTCATAGCCGTGCGGCAATTCGCTGATAAGGCTGCTAAAGTCCGCAGCATCTCCGGAGGAGATCTGAAGCACAAACCCTATCATCGCCGCTTCAGTACAAGAGCCTGACTGTGTATATCCACTCGGGGTTTCCGGGGTTTCCGGGGTTTCCGGGGTTTCCGGGGTTTCCGGGGTTTCCGGGGTTTCAAAGCTACCTTTGGTATCCTTGGTATCTTCGGTATCTTCGGTATCTTCGGTATCTTTGTTATCTTTGTTATCTTTGTTATCTTTGTTATCTTTGGTATTTTCGGTATCTTTAGTATCTTTGGGTTCCCATATTCCCCGGATTTCCCGGATTTCCCTGGTCTCCGGTATCATCAGAGTTTCCACGGTTTCCTCGGACACCGCTGCCGCTTCGGGCCTTCTTGCTTCCGGCATTCCTGGCGGATCTACCGCCTCTGCTTCATCCAGAATTTTTGTAACAAATCTCATCTCCACGGCATTTACAATGGAAATAATCCGCAAGCCTTTTTCCTTAAAGACTGGAAGCTCATCCGCATAGACTTTTACAGCAGCCAGGATTTCCGTCCGCTTCAGGAGCAGCTCGCCGACAGCTTCTTCTAGCCCTTGCGCGGCCAGAACAAGAAATGTAGTTCGCGGACTGCTTCTGTAGCTTCTTCTTTTTCTCACCTTTTCCAGAAATATAGGATCGAACGCCAGCTCCCCCTCTCACTTATGCGTGTCGCTGTACTTACTTGCTCCATCTGCGCCTCACATTCTCGTCATAGACGGTAGACGGACACCGGTTCCATCGCTGTACTGAAACGGATCAGTTCGCTAAGGCTCACGGCCGATGTATACGCCTTCGAGATGGAAACGGCTGCGGCGGCACTGCCGAGCAGGAAGCATTCCTCCTCGGAGAGCCCGCACCCGGTTCCGACGGCGAAGGCAGCGATGCACGAATCGCCGGCCCCGACTTCGCAGACGGGCTGCTTCCCCAGAGCGGGCAGATGCAGCGCCTCCCGGTTCGTGATCCAGCAGCTTCCATTTTCGCCCGCTTTGAGGACGATGGCCCCGATATCATATTTGCGCATCTGCTCCCTGGCCTTCTGCACAGCTTCTGCCGGATGCTGGAATGCAGAAGATGTAAGCCGGTTGAACTCCAGCAGATTCGGAAAAAGGACCGACGCTCCCGCATAGCGTTCAAGCTTACTCCCTGCCGGGTCAACGAGCGCCGGGATTCCTTTCCTGCGGGCCCAGCCGATAAAGCTGCCAATGCAGGAGCCGGGGAACAGACCCTTCCCCAGATCGGATACAACGGCGCAGCGGACATCCCCGCAAGCTTCCGCCTGCGCAAGCAGACCGGCTGCCGTCTGCGGCGACACGGGTGTGTTATCCTCCCGGTCCACACGGATAAGACTGCCATCCCGAAGACACAGACGGGATTTGACCGTGGTGCTCCGCCCGCTGTCTGCGAGCAAGCCGTCCAGATTCACCCTGCCTCCGGTCAACCGGCGGAGCTCATCCGCCTCCCTGTCTATGCCAAGGGTGCCGAGAACCGCCGCTTTTCCCTCCATAGCATCGATATTAAGACAAACATTCAGCGCATTGCCCGGAAACAACAGGCTGTTCTGTCTGCGAAGCACCGTGCAATCTTCGTTAGGCGAATAATCCTGTTCGCACTGCGTATATTCATCCAGGATGATATCCCCCATTACGACAACCGCCGCCCCTGATCTCCTCTGCAGTTTCCCGAGTATCTTCTTGATCCGATCCGAATTCATACGCTCACCTTCTTCCCGGCCAAGTGTCCCCATGCCTTCTTGTTCAGGAGATAAGGACTCCTTCGGCTCTATTCCAGTGTAAGGAAGACCAGGCGCGCGGGACTCGGCTTTTGGTACGATAAATCCCCCGATTTGGCACGGCCGGTCTGCTGTTGTGAGGTATAAATGCCCTCTGGTGCCTGGACTTAACCGGGCCGGACTCCAGCATTCTCATTCACCAGACTTCTGAATTCCTCCGAAGACTCCATCAGTTCCTCGAACGAACCCTGGGATTCGATACCGCCATCTTTCAGAACAAGGATGTGATCCGCCCGCCGAAGCGCAGCCATCCGGTGCGTAACCACCAGACAGGTCGCTTCTTTGCGGCCCGTAAGCCGTTCCCACAGTTTGCTCTCTGTCTCGACGTCGAGTGCGCTCGACATATCGTCGAACACCAGCAGCTCGCTGCGGCGTACGAACATCCGGGCAGCCGCAGCCCGCTGAATCTGTCCATTGGAGAGCTTGACTCCCTTCACGCCGACCACCGTATCGAGCCCGTCGGGGAGCGCGGTAATGTCGTCTTCGAGTACAGCGCTGTAGATCGCCTCCTCCAATCCTTCCTCCGCCAGCCCCAGCAAAATATTCTCCTTCAGTGTCCCGTTATACAGATTGGGGACCTGGGGAATATAGGCTGTACGCGGAGGAACAAAAAATTCATCCGGGTTGCCGATACGCCGGTTATTCCAGCGGACTTCACCGCCCAGAGAGGGCAGTAGACCAAGAATAACCCGCAGCAGAGTTGTTTTGCCCGAGCCGATCCTTCCCGCGATGACGACAAATGAGCCTCTTTCAATCCGGAGATTGATATGCCGGACTCCTTTGGTACTCCCCGGGTAGAGATAGCTCAAGTTCTTTGCCTCCAGCTGTTTAAACTGCCTCTTCTCTGACACAGCCGGCACCTCCGTTAGAGAGGGCTCCTGAGACATGTCCAGGGGCCTCAAGTCGATCGCACTGACGGCCTGAGATCTCTGCAGCAGCCAGCTAAGCCGCTTCAGATACCCTTTCACCTGCCGGATCTGCGTTACTGCCGTACCGCTGTATTCAATATATTTGCTCATGTGAAGCAGCAGATGGACGAACAGCGCGAATTCCCCCATTGAGAACGATCCAGGCTGCAAATAGACGGCGCCTGACAGCAGCAGCAGGCCCGATCCGATCTGCACCAGATTAGGCAGAAGCGCATACATAAGCTGGCTCATCATTCTTTCCCGCACCACCTGCCTCCTGCGGTCGTCCGAGAGCCGGGCGAATTCCTCAACCACGCTGTCCTCGGCACCTGCGGCCTTAACGGCCAGAACCGACTGGAATACCTCGCTCATAAAGCCGGACAGTTCCCGGCGCCCGTTCCCTCTGGGCCTGAACCTGGAATGCATGCGGACCACGCTGTACTGGATCAGGTAAAAAACGACCAGGAGCGGCAGTATAACCCCCAGCGTCATCGCCGTGTTCATGTAGAATAAAACCGCTACGGCTGAGATAAAAGAAATCGTCTTGACGATCAGCAGATTGAAATTCCGGAACGTATCCGCAAGCTGCTCCACATCGTCCCGGAACTGGCTGACGGCCTCGCCCGGAGAGCCGGGCACAGCCCGCGCCCCCGGCTGCCGCAAAATATGTGCGAGCAGATTCTGCCGGATGAGTCCCTTCATGCGGAAATTCAGCTCGGTCTCCGTCCGGGAGGCCAGACGGATCGATATCAGCGTCACCAGCACGTTAACCGCAAACAGCACGACGATAATCCAAGGACTCAAAGGTGTATCCGTGTAACCGGTAAGGTTGTCAAAAAATAATTTCATCAGCAGCCCGATGAAGATCGGCGACAAATTAAACGGGAGCCATTGCAGAACTCCTGTCCAAAACAAACGGGGATGATACGCCGCCATCCTCCACAAAAACGGTCTCGTACTCATAGACTCTCCTTTCCTGTACCTTGTCGTATAAGCTGTGAAAAGCGTGAATCCGTCTGCTTAAGGAGCTGTTCCCGGCTGCCCTGTTCGGCAATCCGGCCGCTGTCCATCACCAGAATGCGGTCGGCGTGCTTCAGCATGCCAAGGCGGTGGCTGATGAGAATCGATGTCCGTCCTTGCAGCAGCCTGCGGGCCGTCCGTTCCAAACGTTTCTCCGTAACCGGATCAAGCCGGGAGGAAGCCTCGTCCAGAATGACCAGCCCCGGGTCTTTGAGGAACACCCGGACATAAGCCAGCAGTTGGGCTTCCCCTGCCGACAGGCCCCCTCCTCCTGACGGAAGAACCGTATCCAGTCCGTCCGGAAGCGTGCTGAACCAGGCTCCGAGCCCCGTTTCCTCGAGAAGCGGCATTATTTGGTCATCCGGAATATCCCTTTTGAAAAGCGTCAGGTTCTCACGCACTGTTCCGTTAAAAATCTGCACATCCTGCGTAATGAGTCCGACCCGTTCCCGCAGATGGCTCAGTTTTATTCTGCGGATATCCATATCCCCTAGCAGAACATCTCCCTCCACAGGGTCGTACAAACGGACCAGGAGACGCGCCAGCGACGTTTTCCCGCTTCCGCTTCTACCGACGATGCCAAGGGACTCCCCTGCTTCCAGACTGAATTGAATCTCCCGGAGCACTGTTTCTTCCTTGCTGTAACCAAATGTCAAGCTTCTGCATTGAACGGAGATCGGCCCGTCAGCCAGCTCAGCTGCATCAGAGCTTTCCCGAATTTCGGGAGCCAGATCGAGAAGCTGACCGACCCCCTCGATATTCGCTTCGGCCCGCTGTAAATTTTCAATAAGTTCACGGATGGCATCCAGAGGTCCGGCAAGAAGTCCCATATAAAAGATCATCATATAAAGGGTGCCTGTCGTCACAAGCCCCTGCCCGCGCAAGTAGAAGCCGGGAACAAGGATAAGGAGCGTCCCAATCCCAACAAGAATGACAGAGCTGGCCCACATGAAAGAAAAACCGAAGCCGGCCTTCATATGCAGGGGAAACCAGCTTCGCATAAGCTGGCGGAACCGGTAGAGCGAGTATGGGACGGCTCCGCTTGAGCGTGCATCCTCCGCAGCGGAGAGCTGTTCTCCTACAAAAGCGAAAAAATCAGCTCTGGCGTCTCCGAACCTTACCCAGAGCGGAATGCTGTACTCTCTCATTTTGTTGAATACGGACAAGGCTAGTCCTACATAGACGGACATCAATGCGCCCATGACCAAATTCTCATAGAACACGACGGCGAGCACACCGAGTATAAGACCGATATTGCCAAGCAGGGAAACCGTCAGGGTAGAAAAAAAGCCGGACAGTCCTTTTACATCGCCGTCTATGCGATCGATCAGTTCTCCGCCGGAACGGGTTTTGAAAAAAGCAAGATCCAGAGAGAGGCAGTGGCGGAGAAGATGCGTCCGCAGCCGGTTCGCAGCCGTCCATCCGATTTTCTCGCCGGTATAGTCCGCTGTGACGGAAAGCAGCAGCTGTGCCGCAGCAAGCCCTGCAAACAACAGAGCGGAATACAAGAGGACGGAAGACTGCCGGTCTGTGGCCGAATCGATAAAAAAGCGTAATATCTGCGGATTTACGAGTTGAAGGGCAATGTTCAGCGCTACCAGGACAGCCAGAAACAGGATCCCTTTCCACAGATCAATCAGGTAGGCTCTAAGCAGCAAATAGTACCGGTAAACCGGAACACGGGAGAACGACAAAGGAGACATTGAATTTCATTTCCTCCTGTCAGGCTAAATATTTCTCATGTCTGCGCCCACAGAAAGCGCATTTCTTCCGAAGACTGGAGCAGTTCCGCCAGCGTTCCCTGCGCTTCGAGCCGGCCATCTTTGAGCAAGACGATATGATCCGCCCGCTCCAGTACCGCTTTTCTGTGGGACACGACCAGGAAGGTCGTATCCTTCGACCTCTAAAGCCGCTCCCAAAGGCGGCTCTCCGTCTCTGCGTCAAGTGCGCTGGACACATCGTCAAGCACCATCAGATCACTTTGGCGCGCGAACATCCGGGCGACTGCCGTCCGCTGGATCTGTCCTCCCGACAGCTTGACCCCCTTAACTCCGATCATGGTGTCCGCCCCATCCTCTAACCACTGGATATCTTCTTCCAGCACCGCCGAGTAAATGGCCCGCTCCAGACGGTTCTCCGGCAGACCGAGCAGGATATTTTCTCTCAGCGTCAGATTATACAGATTCGCTGCCTGAGCCGTATAAGCCGCCCGGGGCGGGATAAAGAAGCTGCCCGGATTCTCCACCTTCCGCCCGTTCCAGCAGATGGTGCCGGATGAGGCCGGAAGCAGCCCGAGAATCGCGCGGAGCAGTGTCGTTTTGCCGGAACCCATCCGTCCGGTAATGACGACAAAAGAACCCCCGGCTATGTGCAGGCTGATGTCCCGGACCCCTTGGTCCGTGTGTCCGTGAAGACAGGTCAGCCCCCGGGTCTCCAGCACTCTGAGCCTCTCCGCCTGTACGGCAGACAGCGGCCCGGCCAAAGGCGAAGGCGGGTAGTCCTCCTCGGTATATACCTGCCGGTATTCCAGTAATGCACTCTCCGGAGTGTCCGGCAGCAGCTGCCGCAATCTTTGCACCGCAACGCTGGTCTGCCTGTATTTGGTCAGGAAGAAACCGCAATATTGAATAAAAGAGGTCACTATCCCGATATAGGTGACGAAGAGGGCAAAATTTCCGATCGTGAACTGCCCCTGCTTCATAAAAATAGCGGCGGCCAGAAGGATCAGACCCGTTCCGATTTGCAGGGTATGGCTGACAAAGGCGCTGGTGCTCTGATCGAGCAGTCTTTCCTTGAGCACGGTACTCATCCGCGAATCCCCGAGACTCCGGAACCGGGCGCTCACCGCTTCCTCCGCATTGAATAATTTGACTGCCTGCGCAGAATTGCACATTTCGCCGATAAACCCGGCAATTCCGCTTTCGGCTTTACGCGACGCTTCCCGCAGTTGTTGCAGCCTCGTCCCTGCAACCTGAGCGGATATAAGAATAACCGTCAGAGGCACGAACACGAGAAGCGTAATCTCCGGGGAGACCGCCCATAAGATCACGGCCGCAGCAGCCGTGAACGTTACTTTAACCGGGAGAAGGTTATAGAAGCGGAGCATGTCGGCGAGCTGTTCCACATCCTCGCGGAACGTGGAAATCGCTTCCCCCGGCGCACACGGCAGAGCCCGGGCACCAGGCTGCTTCAGGATAGACTCGAGCATATTGTGCCGGATGATTCCTTTGATACGGAAATTGAGTTCCGTCTCAATCCGGCCTCCCCACAGAATGGAGCCGGCAGAGGCCAATATATTGGCCGCAAGCAGCATACAGAGCATTCCTGTGCCGATACCTGTGCCGATACCGGTGCCGCCAGCCTCTTCCGCGGAACCCGCCAGATTGTCAAAGACCTGCTTCATGAGCAGCCCGGCTATAACCGGTGACAGATTAAACGGCAGCCAGAGAAGCACCCCTTTCCAGAACAGCCGGGGATGCAGAGCGGCCATCTGGCGCAGGAACCGGGGTGTGCTCATCGGCTGGAGTTTCTGAAGCTCTGGCGCAGAAGCTGAGAGTAGCGCGAGTCCGGATTCTCCAGAAGAGCCGCCTGACTGTCGTGCTCGATGATCCGGCCGTCTTCCACTACAAGAATACGGTCCACATGCCGCAGGGTCTGGAGACGGTGGGCAATCACAATCGCCGTTCTCCCGCTGAGCAGCTTCCTCACTGCCTGCTCCAGCTTCTCCTCCGTCACTGGGTCAAGCCGTGATGAGGCCTCGTCGAGAATAACAAGGCCCGGTTCTTTCAGAAATACCCGGGCAAACGCCAGCAGCTGCGCTTCTCCGGCAGACAGTCCTCCTCCCCCGGCTTCAAGCTGCGTATCCAGCTTCTCCGGCAGCTCTGCGTACCAGGACGCCAGCCCGAGGTCTTCCAGCACAGCTTCTATCTTGTCATCCGGAACGGCCGGATTGAAGAAAGTGAGGTTGTCCCTCACGCTGCCTTTGAAAATCTGCACATCCTGCGTCACGATCCCCACCCGCTGTCTCAACTGAGTGAGCTTGACCCGTCGGATGTCCGTCCCGTCCAGCAGAACGCTTCCCTGCTGCGGATCATACAAGCGCAGCAGCAGGCGGGCGAGCGAGCTTTTGCCGCTTCCGGTGCGGCCGACAATCCCCAGCGATTGCCCGGCCGCAAGCCGGAGTCCGATTCCGTGAAGAACCGGTTCATGCGGACTATAACCGAACGTAACTTCCCGGAACTCGGCGGACAGCGGTCCTTCCTGCAGTACTTCTTCCCCCGCCCCCTCTTCAATCGCCGGGCGGATGTCAAACAACTGGCGGATTCGCTCTATGTTGGCGGAAGCACGCTGAAGAGCGCCCAGCTCGATCCGAATCGTATCTATGGGCCCGACCAGCATCACGGCATACAGCATCAGCATATAAAGAGTGCCGGCCGATACGGTTCCGGTATGCCAGAGCCAGGCGCTCACAGCAAACGTCAGAATGGTGCTCAGGCCAAGCAGCATCATAGACTGCATCCACATGACGGAGAAAGCGTAACCCGCCTCCATATGCAGCGGAAACCAATTCCTCAGCAGCGTTTTGAGACGCCCCATGGCGTAACCGGAAGCCCCGCTGGAGCGCGTATCCTCTGTGTTGGTTAACTGCTCTCCGATAAAACCGAAAAAAGCGGACGACATTTCACCTACCCGGACCCAGTAAGGGAGGGCATAGTCGCGGAGCCTGTAGTAGACAACGGCAGCCAATCCTATAAAAGCGGTCATGACGGCTCCGATACTCCAATGAATCGTATACAAAAGTCCCAGCGCAACCAGCAGAAGAACTACATTATTCGTAAACCTTACGACAAACTTGTAAAAAAATTCAGCCAGCCCGTTAACCGCCCCATCGACGCGGTCCAGAAGCTCTCCGGGATTATAACGGTGAAAGAACGAGATGTCCTGGCTCAGACAGTGCCGCATCAAGCGGCTGCGGAGCCGGTTGGCTGCCGACCAGCCCACATGCTCGCCGATATAATCCGATACCAGCACCAGAAGCTGATATGCGGTGCCCAGCACCATAATCAGCCCGATCAGAAGCAGCAGCGACTGCAGCGAAGCATCTGACGGGGAGTCGAAATAAGTTTTCAGCAGCCATGGAATGGTGATCTGGGCTCCGATGCTGAGGATCAGCAGCAGAACCAGCAGAACGAGGTCTCTCTTATGCTGCTTTAAATAAGGGCCGACCAGGCGGAAATACGGGAGAATCGGTATCTTGGTCCACATATCCGGGTGCTTTCTTCCTTTCTTGACTTGATTTTTTTAAGTTATGCTTTGTTCAGCACGGACAGAGAAACTTTTACCGCTTCTGCCGGAGGCAGGAGCGTCTCGTCCATTTCCAGCGTCATATAACCCGCGTACTTGTACTCCCGGAGAGTCCGCAGAATGGAGGACAGCGGCAGTTCCCCGCCTCCAAGCTCTGTATAACGCATCCTTCGGCCGGAAGAAGTCCGGCTTTCTTCATCTTCCCGGACTTCCCTGGCATCCTTCAGATGTACGGCAAGGGTACGCGAAACATACCGCCCCATCAGCTCTCTGATATCTGCACCCGCTTCCGCGAGATGACCGGTATCCGGGACTAATCCGAGATCGGGAGGTGTCCGCTCCATGACGTATTCCACTTCTTCACTGGTACAGATACAGTGCGAGCGGTGAGGATGAATACCCGCCCGGATGCCGTAGTAGCTGTAACGCTTGTGAATTTCCGTAATCATCGCCAGCATATTCCTCTGGTCTTCTATGCCGCAGCTCCGGCTTAACCGGATACCCGGGCCCAGAATGACCATGTCGATACCGGCTGCGAGGAGCAATCTGGCCAGCCGGTCGTGGTGCAAATAAATTTCTCTGCGTTTGGCCCAGTTCGCAAAATGGCCGAATTCAAATACTCCCGATACGGCCTGGTATTCTTTCTCCAGCTTTTCTTTCCACTGGGCAATCCGCCCTTCATAGGGCAGCAGCAGCCGGCTGCCGATTTCCACGAAGCGGACATCCAGAGCGGCCAGTTCTCCGAGGCCCCGCCCATATTCTTTTCCCCAGGGCGTCAGCTGGCAGGAGACGGGGGAACGTCCGAAATATACGGTCATGTACCTGCACCTTTCATCTCATTGATTAATTCCTGCATACGTTCATTGTAGGCTTCCGGCAGCGTCCGCTCTCGGCGTTCCATGCGGCATCCTGTCTGTTAAAGCAGGCAGACAGCTTCATAGGAACCAAAAAAACCGGCGCCTCACCGGGCACCGGTCTTCTCATGAACTCATCGTCAGCCTTCCATCAGCTGCATCACACCGATAAAATTGTCATTGAGATCGTAAAATTTCAGAAACTTGGCAAAACCCCCGTCATCCAGGCTGACGATTCGCGCATTTTCTTCCTGCAGTTTCCGGGCCAGCTTGTCGATTTCGGAACTCCTGAAAAATAGGACCGGCAAAGTCTCCCCGTCTTTCTCAAAATGAGCGGAAGAATAATTCTTCGACTGCCACAGCATCAGATTCGGTGAACGATCATTTAATGTAAGCATGGCAAATTCCCCGTAATTCTCCAAGAGGGAGAAGCCGAACACTCTGCAGTACCACGCAATCGTTTCCTCCAGATCAGCAGCAGGCAGTTGGACATGATCAATACCGGTTATCAAACCCTGAGTCAAGAGATCAGCTCCTTCGTCAAAATAAGGAATTATATTCCAGAAAATACATACCGTTTCATCGTATCCCCATATGGATGACACGTCAAGATTGTCCAGTCTCACGCCAGCCCCCCTCACGTTCCATCCGCAGACGCAAAAAAGGCCATCCGGACTATAACCGGATAACCTGTTACCGCATCAACCAGCTGTGCACTTCACCCGGTGCACGGACAAGAAACAGATACCGTTGTCCAAAGGACAACCTGACCTGCCGCATAATCACCGGAATGGGACAGGCTTATGTACACATTCACACCAGCCCGTTCCATGTCTTCCCGGACCTGTCCGTGCAGAATCAGTTCCGGCTTTCCGGAGGGAAGATTCGACACTTCCAGATCCGCCAGCCGGTAGCCGCCCCTCAGCCCGGTACCCGCCGCTTTCAGGAAAGCCTCTTTCACGGCCCATCTGGCAGCCAGATGCTGGGCCGGACTGTTGTAACGGCTGCAGTAGGACAACTCCTGGTCCGTAAATATTCTGCGCAAGAAACGATCCTGCTGCCGATGCAGAATTTCCTCAAATTGAGTAATTTCCTGGATATCTATCCCGATGCCATAAATCATCCTTCGTCACAGCTCCTCCCGGGACATTGTCAGGCGCTTCATCAGTGTGCTTCCGCAGGTGTAGATCTCCCCGGCACCGCCGTAATTCCGGTTGTGGATGAGAGCTGCGATTTCCTCCGCATGCTCCCTATATCTGTCTTCCATGACATACTCTCCCAACTGATACAATTGAGCCGCCGTAAGCGTACCGGGGAGCACATATTCGCCTGCTCCCAGACCATGCACCTTGCGGGCATTGAACTCCCGCTCCGTGTGGGTCGGTATGATCAGCGACGGCACTCCGCGCCTCAGTGCCGACATGCAGCTTCCGTGCCCGCCGTGATGAATGAACAGACGGCTGCGGGCTAACAGACCCGGGCCGAAATGTGGGATGACCGTCATATTGCCGCTCATCCGGGCCCTCAGTGCGGCCGGAAGTGTCTGGCTGCAGGCAATGACGACTGTATCCTTCGTGTTCCGGTATGCCTGCACAACGAACTCCAGCAGCTGCAGGCCGGATGGCCCCGACGTATCCTCCAGTCTGCCCGGATACACGAGAATATACGGCTCTCCCGGCACCGGATGGCCGGCCTCTTCCACAGCCGGATACTCGATCGGGCCTACATAGCGGACACTGTTGCTGTAGACCGGATCTAGTTCAGGGATACCGGGAATGAAGTTAAGCCTTCCCACGTTCAGCTGTTCCATCCTGCTGACAACCGGCAGACCGAGCCGTTTCAGTATCTTGTTGACCACCGGTGTTACTTTAGGAGTATTACGGGGCGGCTGTCCCCAGAAATACATGCCGTCACCGTCCGGGTAAAAGCAAGACTGTGTAATGGAGAGGACCGGAATCCCCAAATAACGGGCTGCAATAACCGTCTGGGGACTCATATCGGCAACCACAAGATCGGCATTCCACTTCTCCAGCATACGGATGCGGTGCTGAATCCACGCGTGTACGAACGACTCGTCGAGCAGCCCTGCGCTAGCGTAGTAATGATCCAAGTTGTAGAAAACGTTGCCGGGCCGGACGACAAGGTCTTCGCAAGGCACAGTCGGATCATCGTCAGGAAGATGTCTATATCCTCTGCTCTGGATAAAAGAGGCGCTTCCCGTACCATAGACGCTGAAAGAAACGTCCTCTCCTGCATTGCGGAACATCTCCGCAACCGGCATGCTGCGCAGCACAGGGCCGAGTCCGCCGCTTAAACCGAAAAAAATACGTTTAGTCACACTGCACTCCCCTCCCGGCTTGCTCGTACTCGAAATGTCTGATTTCTTCCGGCGTACCTAACGGACAGCAGTAATGTGCCGCATCGGCGAGGCATGTGTATCCTTGGGCAATTAGACGGTTATACAGCGGGGCGACATACAACTCGCCCTCTCCGCTTCCCCGTGCGGCCGCTTCTTCCGCAAATTCGGTGAACAGCCGGGAACGGTGGAAATAATACAGGCCCGTTGTCGCCATGGACGAGATCACCTCTTTTTCCTTCACCCGCACCACCCGGTTGCGCCCATCGATTTGTGCGTAGCTGTATGCCGGGTCATATGACGGGAAAACAGAGATGATTCCATCCGCCTTGCTGCCCTGATCCGCAATCGTAGTTCCGATTGAAGATTCCATGTAGGTATCGCAGTTGTAGATCAAGAGAGGCTCGTCCGGGTCGATGAACGACTGCGCTTTTAATACGGTCTCGGCCTGTCCTCCCGTCACTGACTGAATCGGCACTATAACAGGATTCTTGCAGTAGGCGGATATGACCGACTTCAGCCGGGTTTGCTCCAAATGCTCTTGAAGGCAGACGAAGATCACCTTTTCCATCGGAAAATGCGGCTTCAGGCTGTCCAGCGCCCAGTAGAGCATAGGCTTCCCGGCGGCTTCCAGCAGCATCTTGGGCCCGTGGAAGCCGGCATTGCGGAACCGCTGCCCCCTTCCCGCCATGGGGATGACGATCTGCGTGCGATTCCTCATCGGATATCCAAGGTCTGCAGAACCTCGTCCCAGTTGCGGTAAGCCAGCGCAAGATCATCCACATACAAGTCTCCCTGCGGCTTGCCGAATACGATTTCATCGTACGGCACTTCGTGAATCCGCAGCCAGTCCAGCGTTATAGCCCCGACCTTCGCTACTACCTCCCCGACATTCCCTCCGCAGGTCTTCATATGGCGGGCTGTATGAATGATCAAATAATGCCCTTCCGATTTCATCCGGCGCAGGGCGTCCAGAGCACCCGGAATCGGCGTTACATCGGCATAGGTCTGGCCTTCTCCCCTGAACGTACAGATGGTTCCGTCCAGATCGATTACAACACGCATGCTATCTCCTCCGATCATGATTTCCTGCTGCTATGGTACCAAAGTCTGTCCGTCCGGAATCAGATTCTATTGCCCGCTTCTAGGAGAATATTGCGTCATGAAGCTCCTTCCGCAGCCCTCCGGCTCCGCCCGTTCAAGCCATTGTCTCAGCAGTTCCAGATGGTCCGCTTCCTTCTCGCGAACCCGCTGCATCCGATTTAGAATCCGTTCCTCAAAATGCTGGAACTGATTAGCCGTCGCCGCCCTCATCAGCAGATTGGCTGCCACCATCCAGCTTTGGTCGGCTTCCAGATAAGATTCCGCCAATTCATTCTCACCAATGGCTTTCAGAAAGTTATGGTGCTGGAACCGGGAATTGGCAATCTCTCTGAACCCTTCATACAAATAACTGGCCGCTTTGAATTTGGAAGCATCCTGGTCCATCGTTTTGAGCCGGGTTATTTGCCTGCAAATAGGTTCGAATGCCTCCAGACCCGCCCGGCTCCCCGCAGGACAATCATAGAGGGCTTGACCGGACATATTGCGGTAATTGTCGCGGATGACCCCACTGTGGAAGGCCGCATCCGGTACTCCAGCCCCTTTTGTCACATGCCGCTCCAGGTTCCAAAGGTTCAGAAGCTTATAGAAAGGACTCTGCAGCGACGACTCAAAAATAAACCGGAATTCCGCATCCGTCAGAGTACCGTGATACACATAATAATGATCGCAGATTTCAAAAACGCCGTCTTTATATCCGATAACCTCAAGCGCATGGGGAAAATGAGACCGGTTATAAAATCCGCTGTGCGGCAAATAAAAAATGTCCGCTTCAATAATTGCGCTCCTGCCCGTTCCCAGCACGTTCTTCAGCGCGCCCATATACGATTCTCCCCCTGCATATCCTTTCCGGCATACACGGGCCCCGAACAACTCCCCGATATAATCATCAAGCTCCCTGTAATAAGGACTGAGGACAAATTCGTCTTCATCCTGCGTGTCCTGGTAATACAAACCTGCTTGGTTAAACAAGAACGGTAAAGACTCTTTAAGTACCGGAAGCCTCAGCAGAGCGGCTGCAATATTGACATAAAGGCAATTCAATCGGGCTTCTTTGTACAAGGTAAACGTCATTGGTTCCTCCCTACCCGTAAAATAGTATGAATCTCTCTTTCCTCTTGTGTCTTATCCGGTTGCCTTCTGCCTATCGCTCCAAAGTAATACCGAAAATATGCATGCACGGATTATCTTCGAATGTAAGCTGGTTAATCTCCAGAGGTTCTGTCAGATGAAGGATATCGAGCCAGAGCCGGCCGGTTCTGTGCGCCAAGGGGCCGTCTAACGTATTCAGACCGGCGGTTTCAAGGATGCAGACGTTACGGGCAAAAGGAGCTTCGGAAGCGAAATGCGACAGCATCATTTTCTCTTTGGAGAGGAGCGTCTCATTGTGCTTCAGATACATATAATCTGACATATTTACGTCGCTGGAGGCACCGAGTACATGGATTTTGGAGATACGGGCTTCGGGAAACTGAATGGCTTGACCTTCGGTCACCATGTTGTCCCGGTAGTTTTGCCTGAAGAGGACAAAGGGAATGTCATTGAACTCAAATGGAGTATGAAAAAGGATGTTTTCTCTCGGAAGTGAGACGCCGGAAGAACTCAAATATCCGTGCTGATAGCTGCTGTTGTCCGTCGTGCCGCAATTATTCAGACAGGACGTCATATCCAGACAAATAAACGGTTGAGTATTCATTCATTCACTCCATATCTGTTAGGAAGATGAGAGAAAGAGATAAGCATCATTCTGCTTATCTCTTCTTAATAATAGAAAATGATTCGTCCTGTTGGAGACAAGGATCAGGTATTCGCTTCCTCTTGTCGGTCGAAATACATTCGTACCGTCTCTTCCGGATGTTTTACATAGGAGTCTTGGCTATAACGTTCGGGCTGAACCCGGGACTCGCGTAAGTTAATTCCTGAATCGGGCCCGGAATCGAAGAAGCCCGGACGGTTGAGTCCAGCTTGGCAGTATCTTCGAGCGCAGCAGTTGCAGCTCTTTCACTTTCCGTATGTGCCGCAGACTGACTCTGGACAGCGGCGACCTGGGCACTTGCCTCTAGAGCTGTGCCTGCCGCCGGAGCGATCAGGATCGCTGTGGCGATCGCAAACTTGGAGACTTTTTCATTCATCGCTTCAACACTCTCCTTTTCATCTTCCATGTACAGGAAGGTCCGTAATTTGGTTTAAGTGAACGTTTTAGTAGCCGGGCCATTAATCGTAAATGACGGGGCTCCAAAGGTAAATTCCTGTATACGGCCGCTTTGTGAAGCAGGCGCATACACATTAGCAGACTCCAGCTGAGCGGTGGCGGTGGCGGAAGCTCGGATAACAGATCCGCTCTGTGCCGGGGCTGTATGCCGGTTCTGAACGTGTACGGTCTATGCGCTTGCCTCCACGGTCGTTACGGGAGCGGGAGCAGCCAGGATTGCGATAGTAACAAATTTCATTGCCGTTTGCTTTATGAGTTTCACCTCCTTTAATCTGGTATGAGCCTTACCATTCCAGTATAGGAAATTGTTCATAACTTCTCTCGGCTTTCGGCGTTATTCTTATCTGGATTCCTTACAAACATCTGCCCGATTTTTGCAAAAAAGAAGCAAGCGGGAATCCCGCTTGCCTCTTTTCCTAAACAGCCAGATTAACATTTTACGCAGAACGGTAAGGCAGTAATTGAGGGCCCGTAATTTTCCCGGAAGCTGTCCTGAGGAGCGAAGCGGACCGGACTGCTCTCAAGCAGGGCTTGCGCCTGTTTGCCGGCGGCTGTGGCTGTTTGAGAGATGTCTGCCGGAGCGCCTGGCTGACTCTCGACCGGGATGGAGTACACGCTTGTTTCCAAAGCGGTTCCCGCAGCCGGTGAAGCTAGTATTGCGGCAGCAATCATAAACCTCGATGCATTGTGTTTCATCTACTGCACGCTTAGCATTTTAGCATAAACGGTGAGATGGTAAGAGAAGGACCCTTGTATTCCCCGATGTTGTCCTTAGGAGCGGAGCGGACCGGGCTGCTCTCAAGCAGAGCTTCCGACTGCGCGGCTTGGGAAGAAACGGCCGTAGCTGTGTGCGAGACGCCCGCAGTTGCGGCCGGCTGGCTCTGGACCGGGATGGATTGCGCGCTTGCTTCCAGTGCAGTTCCTGCAACCGGTGAGGCGAGTATTGCGGTGGCAATCATAAATTTCGAAGCTGTTTGTTTCATTTTTCTTCACTCTCCTATTGTGGATGATGGGCTTACTCTTTCAGTATAAGGAAATCCACTCATTCCCTCTCGGCTTTCCATAGAGAATCTATTCTGCGAAAATATCGTACATCAGGCGGGTAGCCAGGCCATATAAGGCCAATTGGCGATGCGGATCTTCGCGGTGCAGCGGGAGCAGCGACAGGAACAGCAGCGCTTCAATTTTGGCTGTATCACCGAGTTTATCCCCCAGAACAGCATCCCAGCTTTCGCGAACCTGCTGCTGCCCTGATGTAAACGGAATGTGCAGGTGAAGCCCGCTGTCCCGGATATCC
Organism: Paenibacillus lutrae; assembly: GCF_009757775.1. GTDB lineage: Bacteria > Bacillota > Bacilli > Paenibacillales > NBRC-103111 > Paenibacillus_F > Paenibacillus_F lutrae. The sequence continues at coordinate 558,993 of NZ_RHLK01000002.1, read as the reverse complement.
AGCGTATAGGAGTTCTGAACGATATGCTCGTACCCGCTTAAGCTGTGTCTGAGTTTGGCCAGGTCATACCTCTCGTCGCCATAGATCCCCTGTTCACCGAAGCGTCCCCGGGGATCAATCAGTTTAATGGCGGGGGTCTTCGCGTCATAAAGTATATTAGAAAAACACAGATCGCCATGAAGCAGAGTCCTATCCGGTTTGTCGAGCAACTGGAGGAAATCGTCCAGGTGACTTTCAAAAATACGGAACGGGCACACGACCGTACGGTCATTCAGCCGGTAAAACCCTCTCCTGTAGAATTTCCCCGCCAGCTCATTGCGGGCCAGAAAAGCCGCTATGCGCGCTTTCGTTTTGGAAAGATACATGTCATAGAGAGCATCCGGATGAACTTCCGCTGTGTAACGGGCAAATTGTGCCAGAATATCCGTGATCTGATTAAAAACTGCAACCCATTCATCCGGCCTCATCGAGTCTTGAACATACAACTCAGCTAAGGTCGGCGAATGGATGTACTCCATCGTCAGATGGACTTCCTCTTCCATCGAGTAACTTATCACTTCAGGCGTATAGCCCTTAAGCTCTCCCGGCAGCCCCAGATACCAGCTGATCTCATCTTTAAGCTTGCGGTCACAGCTGCTTGTTTTGCAGACGGTCCGGCGGTCCCCGCTAAAGGTCAGTCGATTAAAGTACCTCGTCCGGATTGTGGATGCATCCATAGCGTTTGTCTCTCCGATCTGTTCATCGTTATCCGCAGGACGGTTTCTCACGCCTGTGTCCCCGGTAAACCGAAGGGTTCGTTCCCACCAGCTTTTTAAACACCCTGCCGAAATGCGTCAAATCCCCATAACCGACTGCATAGCAAACATCCGTAACCGGAACACCGTTCTGAAGCATGACTTTCGCTTTTTGAATGCGTTTGTTCATAATGTATTCTTTGAACCCGAAGCCAAAATACTCCTTGAACACCCGGGAGTAATGGCAGCGGCTTACGAATATGCTCGATGCGACCTTCTCCAGCGACAAATCATTCTCGCACAAATTTTGCTCGATATATTCAAGCGACTGATGCAGCAGCGGAGAAATTTCCCGCTTGTCCGAAACGGCCGGGGATTGGGCAAGCAGGCCCACCGAATCCAGGAAAGAGTAGAACACGAACAAATCGCGCTTGCTGACATTTAGAAGCACCATGACCGGACTTTCCAGATGCAGTTCTTCAATTTTCCAGTCTTCCGGCAGCGACTCATCAAACGACAGGAAAACGAACAATTTATAAGAACTCTTTTCCTCCTGAATCCTTGCGGCTGCAGCTTTAAAGTCCGATTCGGCAATAATAGTCATATTGGAAAACATCCCTTGTACCCGTTGAAACTCATCCTCTTTGAGCTGATGGCTGATGATCAGAAGCACGTCCACTGGCACCATTCCTCCTAATACGATTTGTTTCCGGTGCCGTCATGGTATCAAAATGCTCCATATGAACGATCAGTTTATTTTGCATAATATTCGGATTATTTTGCTTATTCAAACAATTTATGCCAAAATATTATTCGTTATGCTCTAATTCGTTATGATCTATTTCGTTATGCTCTATATAGTAATCATGAAGAATATCGTAAATTTCATCCATTCCATCCCTAATAAAACAGGCCATCGCCTGCAAAGGCCGCTCTTTTTGCCTCAAGAGGTGAAAGTGCTTCAGAATGCGCTCGTTGTAAGGCGCCGGCAGCAAAGAGGCCTTCTCCGCCGCCTCATATGCTTCCAATCGGAACCAGTCATCAATTCCCTCCAGTTTATCCGGTGTAAAAGTTCCTCTAACCTCGGCGGCCAGACGGTCAAGATGCAGAATCAGGAGCTGGGCCGCTGTCCGCATGCTCTTCCCTCTTTTCCATAGCCACCACCTTCAGACTCGGTTTAAATGCTTTATCCGCCTCCGACATCGGTAAATTCCTGTAATAAGCAAGTTCCTCCGGGCTCAGTAAATAAGTCTTCACTTCACTGTTAGCCGGGTTCGGTGCCTCCGTGTTATACTCCGCCCGGGAAACAATGGTTCTCTTCTGAATATGGATAGTCGCCATGCAGAAAATACCTCCTTTTTAATTGCGAAGCTGCTGGATGAGAAAAACGGGATTAAGGTCACAAGATGTGCAGGACGCGATAATCTCGTTCCATGTACAGGAAGCGCCCGGCTTGAACACTTGACGGTTCAAATGCTGCAGCGCTTCTCTGCTATGCCACTGCCCGAATTCCTTCTGCAGCGAGAATTGAAACTGCGAAGCTGCCACTTCTCCCAGCAGATAATTGTAGTAATACACGGGAAGGGTGGAGAGGTGGGACTTGGCGGCCCAGTATGGATAATCCCAGTCGTCCGGCCTCTGGATTCCCTGCACGTCCTCGACAATGTCCCACCACAGCCGGTTAAGCGGCCTGGACGGGTCCGTATACAATTCTCTCTCGAATTCAATTACCGTCAGGGTCCAGTACAACTTGATGAGCAGCTCCCTGCGCAGCTGCGGGTTTCTTCGCGTCCGGCGTCGCGCCTTAGATCGCCCGAGCTGCAGCTGCTGCTGCCAAGCCGGCTCCGACGCCAGTCTCTCCAGCAGAAGAGCTACCCCTTCGCTTACGAAAGGATGGGCCGGCTGGCGCAGTACGAAGGGCAGCTCCGGGTCTATGCCCTGCTCGAATATCGCATGTCCGAGCTCATGCAGGAGGATCGGCAGCCCTTCCGTATCCTGCGTAAGGTTGCAGGACATCCGGATATCCCCGCCCCGGTCGATATTCAGGCAGCAGTTGGCCTGACCCTTTCCCGGCCGTCCGGTCAGGTCCGCCCGGCCCAGAAGGGGCTTAATATCAAGGCCGCGTTCATCGAACCACCTGGCAAGCTGAGGGAGCAGCCCGTTTATATCCACTTGGCCGGGCTGCTCCCGCTTCTGGGCGGTTTGGACAAAAGGATGGGCATAGTGCCAGGAGCGAAGCTCGCTTCTATGAATTCGAAAGCGCGCTGCGGTCTCCTCATCCATCTCCCCCTTCACCTTTCTGTAAACTGCCTCAAGCCCGCTCCGCAGCTGCCTGATAACGCCTCTCAGCATGTCTGGACTGATGCCTTGGGTCTCCAGCTTCATCGCAAAATAATGCGGGTATCCGTGATCCCTGGCGATTTGGTTGCGCAGCTTGACCAGCCGGATCAGCTTGGGCGCAGCCTGCCCGCCCACCTCCATGGATGCCTGCCAGATCTTCTTGCGCTGCCTCTCGTCTTTGAGCCTTCGGAGCAGCACGAGAACCGTATTCCCCGACATCAGCGCTCCATCGACTCTGGCTCTGAAAGTGCTGTGCATATAGTGAAGCTCGTTCCAGAGCGAGGTGATTTCCCTGCGCTCCTCCGGCTTCGCCTGGTACTCCAGCATTTCTCCCCTCAGCATCTGGAACTGGCGCCGGAGGATGCGGTCATCTTCCATCCCCGCGAGCCCTGCCTCCATTTTCCTGCCCAGGTCAGGGGAAGCGAGCGCTTCTTGATAGGCTTGCTCAAATCGTTCATTCTCGTGCAGATACCCGATTTCTCCCGTTGTAATGACATGCCAGAGAGAGTCCATCATGTTGGTATACAGCCCCTGCAGCTCATGATTCGTCTCGTGCATGAAATGACGAATCTCGGTCTGTGAACGTTCACGCATGCGATTGTTCCCCCCGTTTCGCTTCCTGTAGTGGCAGTCCGTTCTTATGGTTTGAAATTCAGAATCCGCACATAATCATCCGGATGGCTGATTCCCGCTTCGCCCGCAATGCCGGTTGCGGCTGCGGCTTCCAGCTGAAGCCTGCTGATCCGGCCCATCATGAAGGGCTGAAAACAGCCGATGACAGGATGAGGATGTTTCCGGTAAAAATAAGCATGACTCTGCCGGATATACTCGGCATAGGATGCGCCCCTGCGCGGATGAGCCACATGCACGTTAACCGCTTCTTTGGCATATACGAAAGGAATTCCGGCCAAATGAGCCCGATAACCAAATTCCATGTGCTCGAATCCCCATTCCCGGAACTGTTCATCGAAGCCGCCAAGCTGGCGGAATAACCCGGCAGGAATCGCCATGTTGCCGCTTAGTGCCGCAATCCAGGCTACGGCTGAATCTGTTAAGCCGTCATCACGGAACAGTCGGTACACAAGCCGGCAGAATTGCGGAATCCGGTCGTATTTTCCCTGATCGAAGCGCTGCAGAACCAGCTCCCTTTTGTGCTCCGGATCTGGTATGTACAGCTCACGGACCTGCCCTACGCTCAGGCGCTCTCCTTGCCGCCCATGAGCCTGCCCGTCAGCCTGCCCGTGGGCCTGCCCGTGGGCCTTCACGTGCCCTTCGATGAAGCCCGGCCTTGGTATCCGGTCCGCATCGCAGAAAATAACAAGTCCCTCATCGACCAGCTCCACGCCTGCATTTCTTGCGGCAGCTCTCCCGCTCTTCGGAATCCGGATATACGTGATGCGAAGCTGTTCATTATAAGCCTCCGCAACCGCTCCGACCGGTTCCTCTGATCCGTCATCGACAATAATAAGACGGAAGGAAGCGGAGGGGATCGTCTGCCTTGCAAAGCCGCCGAGTGTCAGGGATAACGGATAGGCCTGGTTGTGAACAGGCAGAATCACATTGATTTCCGTAATAGCAATCACCTCTGAACAGTGTAGTGGACGTTGAAGTCCGTCTGTTTAGAGCAGTATAGAATAACGGCTGCGGAAGGCGCTCGGCTTTTCCATCTTCAAACCGGACACAAAAACACGATCATTCGTTCGCAATGCTGCCTATACTAAGAACAAAGGCTGAGCATGCAAAGGGGGATTACAGATGGGAAGCACCGAAATCGGACGGACAGTAAACTCAGTTTACATCGATGGTCCTGTCGAGAAAGCTTGGTGGTACATAGCAACTGCGGAGGGCTGGAACCATTTCCTGAGCGATATCGCTACTTATTCAGGGACCTGGCCGGAAATCTCGGAAGGCGATGAAATGACACTTGTGATCGGGGAATTGACGAATCGGGCGGTGTGTACCGCATGCATCCGGCTGCGGCTGATTACTTTTGAAGAGCAGTATTCTTCTATTTTTCCGGATGGAACCCTCTGGGAGTATAAGCTGAATACTGCTTTTTCGTTTGAGCACCGCAATGGCTGCACCAAAGTGACAGTTACGGTCGACGGATTTACGGATGATGAGATGATGCAGTGGGTGAAGGAATGCACGGAGCTCGGCTGGAGACAGTCGCTTTTTCATCTGCAAAACACGATCGAACTCGGGCTGGATCTCCGGAATTCGATTTTCGGCTATCCCCGGCTCGGTGTGCTGAACTATACGGCGTCTAGCGGGCAGCTGAAAGAACAGAATTTGGACGCTGCCGGCTTGGGCGGCAATTACATCAAGAAGGTATATCCCGGCGGGCCTGCACATAGAGCCGGTCTCACAGACGGGAGCATTGTGACTCATCTGGGGAAGATGCCTGTTCCTACCTACTCGGAGTTTGTAAAAGCGCTTTGCCGCTGTGCGGGAAGTAAAGAAACGGTAGAGGTAATTTACTACAAGGATGGACAGCGAAGAACGGCACTTGTGGATTTAACTTGCGAGGATCAGTTTACGGGTATGGTCGATCCTAATGCGATACCGCTTGAGGAAGTCAGGAAAGAGCGGAAGCTGCGGACGGACGGGCATGACCTGTAACATGAAGGGGATCTGGAGACTGGAAGGGGACAAGATGAATGTTGGCCAACGGGCCTCCGGAAGGGTTCATCCGTTTTTCAAAAGAGAAGTGAACGTGCAGACGCATATAGAACACAACAACGAATCAAGCGTTTCACGGTACCTAATCGTTTAAAGAATCACGTTTATGCCTCCCTGGATCATCTCTTCATATAAAAAAAGCGGATGCAAGCTGCCGGGTCAACCTCCGGCATCAGCATCCGCTTCTTGTTCATTTTCTGGCCGTACTCACTCCGCATGTCCGCCGGCCTTGTAAACGCCTTTTGAAGATTCTTTTAGACAGGCTGGATAAGTTGAATGAACATCTTGCCGCTTATCCACAATAATCCTGATATTCAGCCGTTCAGATTATGCGTATTCCCGCATGGCCATCTTTGTAATCTATTCTTATTGCGCTTATATCACCTGGTATTCAACTCTGGTTTTGAGTTTGCGCTGCCTGCCGCATTACCGGCTGCACTCCCGGAATTACCGGCTGCGCCCGCTGTATTGCCTGCTGCGTCCGCAGCATTGCTGTCCGCTTTTTTACTTCCGCTGCCGGGTGCTTTCACTTTATACAGCATCGGCTCACTTGTGCGGCCGTATTTGTTTTTGGCGGTAATCTCAATCTCGTTCTCGCCGGGATTAAGCTCGACCGTTCTCGATACGCTGCCAAAGCCGACTGACTGCCCGTTGATGAATATTTCCGGACTCGGGTCGGTAGAATCCTCCGCCTTGACCGCAACAACGACTGAGCTTGTGCGCACAGAAGCGGGCAGCGGCTCCACTTTAAGGAGGGGAGCCGCAACAAGCGTAATCGTCTTGCGGACGACCCCGGACTCTTTGCCGCCTGCGTTTACCGCCTTGAATACCACTTCATTCGGGCCTTCGCTCAGCGGAACCTCGGCTTGCGCGGTTCCTTTGCCCACTTCTTTATCATTCACATATAATTTCGTTTCTTGATCCGGCTCTTGCAGACTCATCTTAACGGAGACGGTCTGTTCCCCGGCTTTCTCCGGCGCTTCGATGACCAGGACAGGAGGCGGCGTCAGCCATGCGGCGACCGGCTTCCAGATGAGCGCTGTTACCGCAACGAGCAGAACCAGCAGAATCGATCCGCGCAGAATAATTCTGCGTTTATTCTTCGCCCAGATCCGGGCGAGCTTGCCCGATTGCCGCAGTTTAATGGTCTCGAATAAAGCGCGGAACGTGTCGTTATTCACGGCAAGCAGCCTGCGGGCCAGCCCTTTATTCTTGAAAGCCTGCGGCGCATGGACATCGAACGTCCGGCTGACGGCTGCCTTATAATGCGGATGAATACCCCGATCCCCGGCAGCAGCCTGCGTCTGCGCAATCAGGAATCGGCTGTCGTCCGCAGACCAGAGCAGGAAATCATAGAGCGTCTCGGTACCCCTCGTATGATCAGCGACATAATTCAGCATGCCTTCATAATCATAGGCAGGCTGATAGCTGAGATCCTGCCCCCCTGTGCCGTTACCGGGGCGGTAGAACGCTGTCGCGATGCGGCCGAAGGAAGCGGACGTAAGCTGCGTCTGCAGCAGCTTGCGGAGCAGGCCCTGCACGCGGTCGAGATCGACCGTGTCCAGATGCCCGAGCTCCTCCTCCGCTTCGCGCTGGTCCTCTCCGCTGCGCGCAAGCGCTTTGTAGAGCGGCAGCAGGACGCGCAGCGCGCCGTTCTGGCGGGCATCGGCATGCCGCCGCAGATCCGGACTCAGCGGCTCCAGCAGGAAGCCGAGGCCGCTCAGGTCCTCCCAGCCGAGATGCGCAGGCTGGAGATCGTCCAGCAGCTCCAGCTGCACCGCCAGCTTCATCCAGCGGCTGAAGCCGGCAAGCGGCGACTGGCGGGAGGCGTCCGGTCTGGACTGCCCTCCTCCAGGTGCCGGTACCGCGCCGGCTCCGGCCTGCTTCCCGCTGCGGGACAAGCCGTCGAAATATCCGGCAAGCAGCTTGGCCTGACCGATCTTCCTGCGGACGTCCCCGCGCATAATCCGCTTCATAGGCTCATAGGCCTCTTGAAGGAAGAATTCCCCCGTCGCGAAAGACTCGCCGGCCGCAAGCCAGAAGCTGATCTCATCCGTGAAATCCTGTACGGATGAGACCCGCTTCATACGCACGCGGACGTAGTTCTCCGCGATTTGCGGCTGGCCCTGCAGCACCTCGCGCAGTACCGCGCTGAAGACACCCGCGTGCTTCGCGAGCAGATCCAGCAGCGGTACGCTTCCATCCGTGCCTCCGCTGCTTACCGCAGCCGCAGCCCTGGAGATGAAGATCCCCAGGCAGCGCACAAGAAGCGTCCTGGCGGAGGTATCGGCGATCTTCTCATAACGGATGACCGCCTCCAGATACTCGGCATCAAGCACGCTGTGCCGGTCCGATGCTTCCCTGCTCAGCAGACGCAGGAACAGCTGATTCAGCCGCGGCTTGAGCGGAACTGTATCCGCGCTGAGGAACGACAGGATCGCATTCATCGTCGCGGCGCGCCCGCCTTCGTATTTCTTCTCATTCCCCTGCTCGATATCATACAGCGTGCACAGCTTCGAATAGGCGGCAGGGCTAAGTGACGTGCCCGCATCCATACCCGCGAGCGCCTCGTCGCAGAAGTCCAGCAGCCCTTGCAGCTGCCTCGGTTCACTTCGGTGATCCCAGACGAAGTCCAGATAAGCCAGCTCCTGGGCAGGCAGCTCCGCATTCATAAACCGCGCGTTCGGAAAATCAAAGATATAGTCCTTCTCCAGGCGGCGGTCCGGCAGACGGATGCTGCCCTTTTCCGTGAAGACCACATGCAGGTTCTGCTTGGCCTCCGGTTCGCTGTTGAACGTCATGAAACCGAGCAGACGCCGAGCCGCATAAGGCAGGCAGCGGTAGATAATTTCAAGCAGTCGTCCGGCATACTCCCCGCTGCGGGATACGCCGGTATCCAGGGCGATGTACACCTTCTTTTTCCCCGCGGCCGCCGACAGCACGGCATATACCAGCTGACGGAACAACTCGCGGCCGATGCCCAGCTCTTCGAGCAGTTCCTTCTCCTGATTCGCCTGAATCATCCCGTCGTAGGCGAGCTCATCCAATTCCAGCTCCGGCACCGACTTGCCTTCCCGGATATCGTAACGGCTCCGGAATGCCCGGATACCGAAAATACGCCGCGGCTCCCGGATGAACGCTTCTTTGCTTTCCTTGGGGACTACAAACTGGTGCGTGAACGATGCGCTCCGCTGGCCGGTAAAATCCGTCGCCACATATACGCTGCGCCCGATGACCAGATCCCCGTTCTCCGCCTGATAGGACACCAGCGATTCCGGGTACAGGCTGCTGTTCTCTTCTCCCCGCTCCAGCAGTTCCTGCGGCGGCTTATAGACGCAATAAGGATGCAGCGCCGATTTGATAAACGAACCGTCCAGCCCCGGGGACTTGGCTACCGTATCAAACCCTTCGCTTGTCCGGAAGATGCCTTCCCGGTCGCGTGTAAACAGCTGCTGCTGTAATTTTCTCCCGGTCACGTCGCATCTCTCCTCGCTATGTAACCCAGCTTATGCAGCAGCCAAATGAACGGCTCGTCAACACGAGTCGGATTGATGACCCCGCTGACCTGCTTGTTCACAGGATTCGTGCCCAGCGCCGAGACGGCGAAATAAGCCGTGTTGGAGAAATAAACATCCACAGCGTCCTTAAACGGCCGGTCCACCTTGTCGATGAAACGGCCGATTTCGCCGTCAATGTTCTCGAATTCCGTGTTATCCAGAAATCCCCGGTGAACGACGTTGCGGAACACGTTGCTGTTAGGCTGAATATATTCGCTGTCTTCTTCTTTTAAATATTGCAGCATATCACTCTTGGTCAAGACGATGGCCGTCGGGATATCGGTCTTGCTGTTCTGCTGGTGGGCGATGAAATTCTCAAACAGGGAAATCACGACTTCACGGGGCTCGTCATAGCGGTTAGCGAATTCTCCCTGTTCTCCGCCTACATTAATCTGAATTTTGTCCCGGATGCTGCGGATCTGCAGCGGATCGACCAGGAACAAGATCCCTGATGAATTTTTAATGTGCGACGCATAAATATCGAGGTATTCCCGCTGGACCATTCCTTCGCCGGCCACATCGAAGAATACAATCGTAAGCGGCGCTTCCCGCTCATCTTTAAACACAAACTGAAAAATAAACGGCTCCTGCTGCTCATTCGGATTCGTCGACTGAAGCATGCTGCCCCGCTCAAAAATCGGCTCGTGATAATACTGCCGGAATTTGCGGCTGATCTCGGCGCTGAGCGGCATGCAGGCGGCATTGAAGTTAGAAGCCGTCGTATGCTGGAGCGTATGGATCAGCGATGTCATGTATACCGACTTCCCGACTTGGGACGCTCCGACAATCGAAATAATATTGCTTGGCACCTTGCCGGCCGAAATCGGCAGCTCATTGTGACAATTCGGGCACAAGCGGCGCCTGGTGGTCTCCCCGTATCGGTCGGTCACGGCAACCAGCACATTCTGGATGTATGACTTGTGCTCATCCGGGATGGAAGAAGGACTAATAACCGCCTCCATATCGTTCTCGGACAGGTTGAACTTACGCCGCCAATTGTTCAGCTTCGCATCTTCCTGCAGCATGAAATCATCATCCGTATCTTTAACGTGAGCCGCCCGGAAAACAACCTCCTCAGGCTCAAACTTACTGAAGCAGTAAGGGCATACGATGCTGTAAAATGGAGGCCGCTCTTTTTCGGGCGGCTTTTTCTCGAACAGACTTTTCAGATACCCTAGCATATGCGCCCCTCCTATTCTTGAATTAATTCGAAAATCTCCCCGTAACGGGAAGGATCAGTCAGAAAAAGCCGGAGATAATCGTTCCTGCCGATCTCGATTTCGGGCAGCGACTGGCTACCTGCGTCAAAGTCCCGCCGGAACGGATAGGCCGTGCCGTCTTGTCTGCCGGACGGGGGAGCGCCTTCTTTTTTTACATAACAGAGCGCTTCCTGGGGTACCGGAATTTCACAGAACAACTGAATCCGCGCTGTCTTGAATTTACCGAACAGCTTTCTCCCGTAATGAACGGAATACCGGATGCCGGCTTTGCCTCCGTTTACCCGCACCACATTGTGTTCGTCCTTCTGCAGCAGTGCCGTGACGGCACCATCCTTAATCATACAAGGGAAAATCCGGTATCCCCGGCTCCCGATGTAATCGATACGCTCGCGGTAACCGGACTTGGCCTTGTATTCTTCCCGGGTAAACAGCTTCATCTGCTGCGGAGCGAGAAGCTCCGGAGGCTTCTCTGCTCCTGCCTCGAAGCTGTATACATACACGGCCTGAATGTCTTTGGGCCACTGCCAGGTCAATACGCATTCCCCGTCCCGGACGGGCTGGGCGGCAAGCTTCTCAATCCGGGAATATTCACCCATTTCTTGCCAGTTCATGATCTATCGCCTCACTTGATGGGATGCCTCATACGTTTGTTTCATACGTTCTCGTTAGAGCAATACATTAGAGCAATACATTAACGGAATTGCTTGCCGGGCAGCTGGCTGCTGCGGTCACCCAGGCGGCTGCTTGCCCCCGGTCTTGCCTTCTGGCGTGAACCGGCCCGCAGTCCCGGATTCGAGTCGTTATTGTTGACCGGGATAATCAGTGTAGCCAGGGACAGCACGAAGGCCAGTGTTACCGCCGCAACCGCCCGGTAGAATGCCGGAATGCTCGTTCCAGGCAAGCTCAGCTCCAGCACGAGACCGGCAATAAGACCGGCGATCGTGCCGCCGATGGCAAAGCTGAGCGCCAAATGACGGTTGTCGAAAATAATTCCGAGCGACAAACCGATAAGTGTGCCGATCAGCAGGATCAGCGCAACCCGGAGAATGCCGTGGAAGTTGTCTGACGCTGCCGGACCCAGCCGTTCGCTGACCAGATTCCACTGCTGCTCGCTGGCGTAAATCTGCTCGAACGCGCCTGTAATCTGGTCGGCGCTTTTCACATCGTGGAAGCTCGCATTCGTCTCGCCCGCAATACGCTGGAGCAGCTCAATGCCTTCCACCTGAGAGCCGTCGATTCCGACCGTATGCACCGGAATGCCCGCTTCCAGGTAAGGAGCCAGCACCTGGGCCGTGTTCACATCGCTGTAGCCGTCGGAGATCAGAATGACGGCAGCTTTGCTGCTCGCGGCGCCTTCTTTCTTGAGCTCATCCATGACGGTAGTCAAAGCTTTGCCGATATCCGTCATACCGACCGGCTCCCCGAACTTATCCAGCCGGGATTGAAGCTCTTCTCTTGCCCCGGATGACTTGAGGCTGGTAAGCGGAGATACCAGCTGAGTATCTTCATTGAAAGTAAACAATGCCACCCGGTTGCCGCCGTTCATCCTCCCGATGAGTGATTTGGCGGCCTGCAGGCTCTGCTTGTCGGGGTCGTTCTGAACCATACTTTCAGACTTGTCGAGAACAAGCACATAATCTCTCGGAGCCTGCTTGCCGACAAACTGCAGCCCGTATAAGAGCTGGAACAAAGCCCCGGCCACGAAGAGCATGACCAGTGTAGCGGGCACAAGAAATTTCCAGCCGTCACCGGCATAGCGCAGCCGCCAGTTTCTTCCGTTCAGCTCGGGCGAAATCATCTCGGCCACCAGGCAGAACAAGCCGACGAACAAGGCGAACTGGCCGAAGTACAGGCCCATCAGTACGATTTCGTGCAGGCTGCCACCCCACCGGCTCAGCATATACTCGCCGACAAAAAAACCGACGAACCCTCCAATTACACTGAACAGCGTCAGCAGCGGACTCCATTTTCTCTGTTTCACCGTTCTCCCCCCTTTTACTCAATTCTTCTATAGATATAAAATGACTTACCGGTTATGTCTCCTCCGGCATGCTCATCCCGTGAAACGAGTAACCGTTCTCCAGGTACGTCTCATAATAACGCCGGCCGTTGCGGTAAACCATCAGATCATCCAGCCGGAAGCCGCCCATCAAGCGCAGCTTCTCGATCCCTCCGGGTTTGTTCTCATGAACACAGCCGAGCTTATAAGTGCGGCTCCCCCCGTCCACAGCGAACGCGTACTGGATAAATTCACTCCCCGCATCGCCGAAAAAATATTTCTCTTCGTGACGGTTCCGGTGGGTAGAATGGTACACATCCGTGCGGATCGCCGCTTCGTTCTCCAGGGTTACGTAGAGGTCGCGGAAAAGGTCTTCCTTCGACAACACATCCTGGTTGTCATAGCTTGCGGCGACATTAGCCCGCTGAAGCAGTTCATCCTCGAACGATTGATGGAACAGCGGGTGGACGAGCACATCCCTGCGCGCCATCGCCATCAGCTTCTCCAGCCATTGCCCGGTATCTTCATCAATCTGAACGGACACATTGCCGAGGAACCGGTCGTCGTAATAAAACCGCGCCTCCCGGCGCCCTTCCATCTCTGCCGCAATCTGCTTCACGACGTGCTCATAATATTCGTTGATGTTGCGTCCCAGATAATCACGGGCAGCCGAGATTCCGCTGCGGCTCGTATCCAGCAGCAGCTTCTCCAGACGGTCCATCTTGTCGACAGCCAGCTTGGCGCGTTCGCGCATATCTTCCAGAACATCCAGATACAACGACATCAGCTTCTGCTTCAATTCCAGGAAAAGCAGATCCCGCTTCATCCCGTACACTTCATCGAGTAAATAGCGGATAAAGTTCTTCACCGAAGCTTTATCCGACTTAAATCCGAAGAGAGAGCCTTTGGAGAAGGGCTGACGGTCCACTCTTTCCCCGTAAAAGCTTTCCAGCTCGCCCCGCACAGCGTCGGCACGCGCTGCAGCATCTCTCAAGTGCTGGCGCAGTTCGCCGAGCAGGCCGGAACTGCTCTCGTCAGACAGCCACGTTCTGACGGCACAATACCCGTACGTCGGCTCGGCTACCACGCGCTCCAGCAGAAGCTTCTCCAGCCTCTTCGCGAAATTCTGGTCGGCGAATGCTTGCACCGCCTTGTCTTTGACGTTCATGTCAAAGAACAAGCCCGCTGCGCTGCCGTAGAGAGCCGACTCAGCCTCCTTGAGCGTCATCGACTTCAGCTGGCCGTATGAAACCGGCTCATGCATCAAGCCGTACATCTCATCCGCCGCCTTCTCCCGCTCCGGCAGTACCGCGTCTATCGCGCGGTCCCACAGCTGCGGCTCCATCCGCAGCAAGTCCGGCAGTGCGCGCGCCCCGCCCGCGCACTGTTCCTCCATCCGCCCGCGCACATGGCGGTACAGGTGATACAGCACGGTCAGAGCGATCGCCTGATTCGGCCGGCTGACCCTCGCATATCCGGCAGATGCGTAGCCTCCGCCTTCTTCGCCCGGCGGCGCTACATTCTGCTTGAAATGCTGATGGTTATAAGCGCCCTGCTTCAAGGAATCCTTCTCGTCCCGGACATTCCGGTACTTGAGCAGGTTCAGTGAAGCGATCGTTTCGCAGCTGCTGCGGATCCCGCTTTCGGTGAAGATCCCCCGTTCATCTTTGTCGCTCAGCAGATAAACGGTATCAAACAAAGGAGCGGGCCCGTGCTCGGCCGGTAAGGTAATGCCTTCGCCCGTCACCTGAAGCGGACCGGAATAATGGTAATCCCGGCTCTGGAGAACATCGAGCTCCCGCAGGAAGCTGAAGCTGAGGGAGGCCCTCAGAGCAAACGCTTCGCCAACCTGTTTCTCCTCCAGCAGGCCGTACAGATCCACGATTACAGAGCGGAAATGCTCGCCGAAGATTGTCTCCATCAGGGCGGTCAGCTCCGGCACCAGCACGCTGCCCGGGTCATCCAGCCGTGTAACGACAGCCACGTTCAACCTCTGTAAATTCGAGTACACCCGGCCGTATTCCGAAATCCGGCTGTTCATTCTGCGCAGCAGCACATTAAGCTCCAGCAGTTTCTCTTGGTCGTTATGGAAACTGCGCTGAGTATCCGGTCTTACCGTTCTCGCATTCTCCGGCACTTCAGGAAGGGTCCAGACGTATACGTTGTCTCCCAAATCTTTCTCTACCGGCTTCGATCCTATATGAAGGTAAACCACCCCCGCACTGTTATCCCACCTGCGGCGGTTGATTTCCACCATTTCATGAAGGGCTTCCGCCGACGTATCGCCCAGGAACAGAAAAACGAGCGGATGGTGAATGCTGCGCTGTTCATCTCCGATAAGTCCCGTGCTGTCTGTTGCCGCGGCATATTCGTTTGCGAACGCCACCAACTTCTCCCGCATGATTCTCATGCTCCTTTCTAAGGACGATACGGCAGAGCGAGACGGTCATATAGATCTGAGCCGTCCCGCTGCTGTTAACACCCTCTGCCGTATCTTTTTCTCTTATGCCGCCTTACCGGAGGCTTTTCACCATATCGTTCACTTTGCCGGCTACCTGCTTATAGAACTGGTACAGCTCTTCTCCGTTCTCATACTCCGAACGGTCATAGTCAAGCGACGATTTTGTCTCCTGGTAGGAGACACTCATTGAGCGGAGTGTTTCCACGAGCGCTTCAATATCTTCGGAAGCAATCATCTGCTGGCTCCGTTTCGAAGCTTTGCGCTGCAGCATGGCTTGCTTCTTCGCGTCCAGTTCGCGCATTTTGCTGTAAATCTCATACTCGACGAATTTATTGGTCTGCATCAGATTCACAAACGCTTCCCACGGATCCTCATCCCCGTCATGGTCGTACACGTACAGGGCGCCTTTCTTGGCAATCGTGGACGTATACATCGCTTCGATGAACTGGGCGATGAACTTCTCTTCATCTTTGTACGAGCTCAGCGCCATCTCCAGCTCCTCGATTTTACGCACAATACTGTCGTACTTGCGTACCTCGTCTCTTACCTGCTTCAGCAGCTCCGGGGAACGGATCAGATTCTCCTTCGCCATCTCCTCGTTCACACTGCCGAATATGTCCTTCGTGCGCTCGATCTCGAGGCCATTCTGAACGATTGTTCTGAGCTCGTTCACGCAGCGCTGCAGCTCTCCGAAGTTAGGACGCTGCGTATTCAGCTGCAAATTGTATGACGCAATATGCTTCTCCACATCGAACGGCTTCGTCCATATGCTTTCGTAGCGGTTAATCGTCCCGCTGTCTTCGCCCTTCAGACGGACGGCGCCGTACGCCGCCGCACGGTCGAACAATCCGCGGACTTGCGCATTGTACGATTTGACGCGGCCGTTATCATACGTCTCGCCCCATGACTTCTCTGGAATCGGCGAAGGCAGATACGTCCAGTTGACCCGGTCTGTCTGCACTAGGTGACGTCCGATGCCTTCCGGCTCCAGAATGGTTCTTTCGTAGCTTTCCTCATAGACCCGCAGAGGCGTGTACAGGAAAAGCGGAATCCCGTTCTGTGTGTTCAGCCAGAAAATCCGGTTCTTCACTTGGCTTTCTTTGATCGTAAAACGGGAGTTCGCAATCGCATTATCCTGGAAGTTCCGGATTCCCTTGAAAATATTCGGCGCCCCTACAGGGACGGACACGAAACCCCAAGAAGGGAAGTTGAAGTGACCAGAGCTGTTCGTCAAATGGAACACCGGCTTCGCCTCTTCATACAGGCGATTCGCAATACGGCCCTCCACAAGCTTCTCAATGGAATCTTCATGCCCGTATTTGATGACGAGATATTCTTCCATCGACTTCGTAATCAGCTCTCCGAAATGATCGGTCAGGAACTCGGAAACCGAGCCGATGACATCCACTTCCTGCTCTTTAATCCACTGATTCGATTTGACAAGCAGCTCATTCGTAAAGTCCCGGATCAGCTCATCCGCATTTCTTTCCTCCGTCACTTGTCCGATCAGCTTCGCGATATCCGGCACACTGACTACGTTCCAGTAATACGTCCGGTTCCCTTTGTGGTCGATCTCTTCGTCACCGCGGGTCAGAATGTCGCCGTTCTTCTCGAAAATCTTGTTAAGCTCGCCAAGCAGCTCGGTAAACACCGTATAAATGCGTGAATTCTCCTGATTGATCAGGTTATATAAATCCTCGTAGAATTCCACCATCTGCTCCATCCGCTCACGGTCGGCGTGCAGCAAATATTCCTGAATTTTGGCTTCGATATAGGCATCCTTTTTGCGGTCTTTGGAAATGAACGCACTGCGCGCTTCGGCCATTTTCTGCTCTGAATTTTCTTCGGCCGACTGAATATCGCGCGGCACACGATAGATGCTCTCCTTGAGCGCTTCAATATAAGAAGAGAGCAGCTTCAGCAGGCAGAATCCTTTGTCCTGCAAAATAATACGCGAGACATAGAACGGTCCCTGCTCCGGATTCCGGAAGATCTTGGTCACTTGCTCGGAGAAAGCTTCTTTCACCTGACCCGGCAGCTGCTTGCGTGATTTGATATACTCTTCGCGCGCCCGGGAGAGGAAACTCTGCTCCAGTTCGGTATCGATGTTTACAACCTGCTGCTTGACTACATTCGCGTAGCTCAGCCGTTCGCTGTTCTGATAGCCCGGCAGCGGCTCCGGCACGCGCTTGTCGAATTCCCGGTGCAGAGAGTCGGGATCAATGGCCAGCTTGTGCGCCAGCTTCTCGACTTCTTCCTGGGAAGGACCCGCTTCGAACATTTTATCCATCCGCTGGAAAACCTTATAGGCCAGATAAGTCGTCATTTCCTCAATGGGCAGCACCGCAGACGAAGCGCCCAGAATGTTGTACTGATAGTTGGCTGCGTACGCCTTAGGCATCTGGTTGATGTTCGTACGGATGTTGCTGATATAGTCATGGATGGCGAATTCTTCGCCTGACTGCTTATCTTCACTTGCCATGAAGTTCGTAATGTTCTCTGCCGTAACGTTCATGCAATAATCGTAAGCGTTGTCGAGCAGTTTGCCTTCCAAATTCGTGGCCGAGATCAGATGGGCGAGATTATAGGGAGGCATAGGCGAATTGACCGTCAGGATATTCGCATACTGCTGCTTGAAGCGCTCCGTACGCTCGTCTACGTTCATCCAGTAGTCGAGTTCCTTCAGCGCGGCATATCCGTTCTTCTTGATATACTCCCGGGAATGCTCCGTCAGACTCTTGTTCGCCAAGTTCACATCCGGGGTGAACAGATAGCCGAGCAGGCTGACTTTATCGACGCCGGCAGAGCCGTAGTCACGTTCCATAATACCGCGTACGATATAAGAGATATCGAGGAAGCAGCCGCTTCCCGTACCGCCGGACAATCCGGTCAGTATGAACACCATTAGCTTCTTGTTCGTGCCGACCGAGAGCGTTTTGATTTTGCGTTCAATCGTTTGTACAACTTGGACGATCTTGGTGAACAACAGCAGACGGCCCGCCTGGCGGACACCCGATGCACCGTTGATCCCGTCTGTAATCGTCAGCTCCGGGGAAAGCCATTCCTTGATGTAAGGCTCCAGAATACTGCGGTTCTGAAGAACGCTGCCGATTTCCGGATTGGACAACAGGACGAATTCAGTCAACGGGTCAAGCCCGATCCCCTTGTATTTCTTATTGCGGTCATGTTCATTGGTTTCGAGGGCAAGAAATTCTACGTTATTCGGCTTTTCCTTCTTTTTCTTGGTAAAAGGATCTTCCGGCAGTTTGAATCTGCGGTTAATCTGGTATTTCAGACGCAGAAGCGCGTCGATTCCGGTACCCCCGAGCCCGATGACGAGCATCGGGTTGTCGATGGTATCGACACGGATTTTATCACTGATGATGCCGCCTCCGAGTGAAACGTCAAGCTGTTGAATATGTTCCCTGACTGTTGCTTTCATGGAATAAGCCCCCCATGGTTCTTATATTTTTGATTTTATTTTAAATACTCCAATGATATGGACTTGTTCACGTTCTGAAGTGTAATCCGGATCCGGTCGTTCTTCTTGACTTCCTTGCCCTGCGAAGCGTCAAAGACCCGGCCGCCCTTCTCTATCGTGCAGTCCGACTGATTATACATGATAAGAGTATCGCCGGGACCCGGCTTGAATACAATGCCCTTGGTCTCGGCAAACTCGGGAGCCAGCGACAGCAGCTGGTGCAGCTGCACCTTCCCCTTGAACGCATTGAGCTTCTTGTACTGAGGATTCGTACGCTCTCCCGTCTCCTCGTCCTTGATTTCCAGGACCACTTGACCGAAGAATCCTTTGTTCGCTTTCTTCCAGTAGGCAAGCGCGAACAGCGCCCCGATTACCAGAACAAGCAGGCCGGCTATCCACGAACCGGTTGTGACCCAATTCGTCCCTTCCTTGCCCTGGTCGCCGCCCGGAGCCGGAGCCGCAGCACTTCCGCCTTTGGCATTCAGTACTACGGGCCTAGATTCACGCGAGAAGTTTGTGTTCTCCACCTTAACCTTCAGTTCGTAGGAATGAGCGTCCGCAACCTTCCAGGACCCTTCGATCCCCTTATCCGAAATCTTAAGCGGAACCTCCGACGTTTTATTCGTATCGGTGTCGGTCACAATCAGCGCCGCTTTGGCATCCTTGTACAGCTCCGCATCCGCTGCCTTCTGTCCGCCGGATTCCAGATGCGCTTTAATGGATACTCCATCACCGGCCTTATATGTTTTGGACACGAGAGGGTCCATGACAACCTGCAAATCATAATTATAAACCAGATTGATATCAATCTTTTCCTGCGGAACGCCTTTGACTTTGAGTGTCCAGTCGCCCTGCGTCGGATTCAGAATTTTAATGAGCGAATACGCGCTAGACGAGGTATAGACGATTTTATCCGATGGAATGTTCTGCTCCTTGCCCGCCGGATCGACAAGCTTCACCTCTACAGGCTGGGACGACATAATCGAAATATTCGCTTCAAGCACACTGCCGTTGGGAATATTCACCGCCACATCCTGAAACTGGCCGTTTGCCGTAAACCCGTTAAGCGGAACAACTCTAAGCTTCAAATGACTGGCATAGATCTCACTCAGAATCTGGGGCAGTTTATCCGCTGTACTGGTAACAAACAGCTTGCCGCCCGTTTCATCGGAAATTTTCTGCAGCTTATCTTTGTTGAGCTTGCCGTCGGCATTAAGCCCGATTGTGTACACCGGGTAACCCTTGTCTTTGGCCTTCTGGATGGCGGCACTCAGCACCTTATCCGACTGCTCTTGGGTCTTGGACGGATTCAGTGAGTTATTGCCGTCGGTCAGGAGGACGATCATCGGGACATGATCCTTCTCGGACCCTGACTCCAGTACCTTCACAGCTTCATCCAGGCCGACCGCGATATCCGTATAAGGCCCCCGGGTCAGCTGGTCAATGAAGGTTTTGAGGTTCTGTTTGTCCTCGGCGCTGCCTATCTTCAGCAGAGCCTTCTCTCTGAGAATCTGGTCGGTATAAGCCACGACACCGATCTTATCTCCCGACACCGATGCCATATCAACAAACATTTTCATCGCTTCATAACTAACTTTATTGACGTCGCTTTCGTTCATAGAAGTACTGACGTCTGTCGTGAGCACCGCATCAATCTTCGTATCGGTAGCTGCCGGTGCGGCTATAGCAGCGACAGGAATCGTCAGCAGCACGAGAAGCAGGGCCAGGGCCCCAAGGGTCATTTTTTTAACGTTTATCACGGGTTTCTTCCTCCAAAACTTTATAGTTTGCACGGCGGAGCCCGGTATAGGGACACCGTCCTGCTTCTTTTGTAGTAAAATGTAAAAGGTGGTAGAATATTTGGATATCTACTTCACATTCTAACTTTTTCAGTCAGTTAATTCCACTTTATATGGGGACCGGACCCCAGGCGTCATTCCGGGTAACGCACAATATTGTTTAGGAGACTCTTATGCTGACCTTTATCCCACTTGCCCTTCTGGTCATCTTTGTCGCCTCCCAGTGGATTTCTTGGGCCGCCGCGAAGCGGAAAGCTCTGTCTTCCAGTGACATTGACCTTGAATTTATGAACCGCCTTAACAACGGTGAGAAGCCATGACCGATAAAATGCCGGTACTGCTTCGGCCCACAACTCAGACCGTCCATACCTATGAACGATTAAAACAGTGCTCGCGTTGCGGAACGTATTCCGTTCTCTGGCATGAAAGCTGCCTCGAATGCGGCTCGCAGCGCAAGTTCCTGTCCGTGCACGATATTGTGCGGGGCATTCTCAGGCGCAATCTCCAGCGGGATCTGCTGCTCATGGCCGCTGGATCGCTGGCCGCCTACTTCCTGGCACGCTCCTTCGAGCAGATGGCAGCTGCGATTGCCGGCGGCGTCCTCCTGATCGTCTTGTACGTGCTGCTGCGCAGGCGCTATTCACAGACGCTCCGGCTTGTAACGCTCCGGAAGCTTCTCCAGCGCGAGAGTTTCGCCATCCGGGAAGGTCTGCTGCTCGATGTGCAGGATGCCGCGAGTGATATTGAATCGGAGAATTTCAAGGAGGCTTACGAGAAGCTCCGCGAAATCGGCTTCCTGATCACGGGCAATCACATCCGTGTGCTGAAGGCATTCTGCCTGAACCGGTTCATTCTGCGCAGCGATATGGAGCTGGAACTCAGCTCCCTTATTCCTGACGAATTTGAGCCGAGTTTTGTTTACTATTTGAACGAAATTTGCAAAGTCAGCCCGCAGCTGGTTAAGCGAGATACGCTGGATTACGTCATGAAGCACCGCATCCAGATCGGCGGGATGATTGAAGGGCGCGCTACCCTTGCACTTGTGGCTGCCGCCGCTCTGCGTGTAAAGGAGTATGTCTTCGAATATTCCTCACTCCTCTATGATTTCGTGGATGATCTCCCCCGGGAGCGCCTACTGAGACTGTGCCGCCTCCTCGGCGAGCATCATGACCGCGCTGCTCAGCTGCACGAGAAAGCGCAGGAGACCGCCCGCCGGAAATATGAGTTTGACCCTGAATTTCAGGGCTTCATATAGAAAGGACGATAGGCTATGTTAGGTTCTACGTATCGCCGCGCCATCCGTTACAGAAATGCGGCCGCCTTCGTCCTTGCGGCCATGATCGTTCTCGCCGGCTACAAGTCCTATGCCGTCTGGCAGAAGGTCAGCTTCTATGGCAAAGCAGCTGCCGAGCAGGCAGCCGGACGGGATATAGAAGCCGAAGACTGGTACTCCCGGGCGCAGGGAATCAGCTCCTTCGACTACAAGGAAAACGAGATTGATGCCGCGCTTGCCGCCCTCCGTCCGGTAACAGAGCTGAAGCGGCTGATGACCTCCCTGTCTTCGGACTTGTCCCAGACCGCAGGAGGCAGTCAGGATTTCGGCCGCCTGATTCAGGCCTTTGCCACCTACCAGGCCAAGAAATCCGAAATCAGCACTCAGGATGAGAACGCCAAGCAAAAATTCGCCGAGCTGAGTGCCGCGTACAAATTGGACGAACAATTTACAGCCGCACTGGCACAGGCCAGACAAGTGCTGATGAAAAGCCTGCAAGAAGCAATGAGCGCCCAAACGTTCGATAACGATGAAACGATCACCTACCTGCTTCAGCTCCCGGCCTCCGCGTACAAAGACGAGAAGACGAAGAAAAAAGAATTGAATGCCTTGTTCCAGAAATACGATACGGCCCGGATGGATTATTGGTTCAAGGAAAAACCATTCAATGAGGTCATCCAGGAAGGCGTGCGTCTGCGTCAATTCTACACAGAGCGCAGTCTCGAAGCGGCTTGGGTACTTCCCAAACTGGAGATCTATATTCAAAGCGCACTAACGAAGCTCCTGAATGCCGGAGACATCGAAACGTTCATAACTCATGCCAAACTGTACCAAGGCACGAAGGAAATCGCCGGCGCTTCATCCAAAGTGAATACCTTTATCCAAACATCGATCCGGAAGCAGACGGCCCGTGCCGAGCAGCTTGCTTCATCGGGTAAATTTCAGGAAGCGGCCGATTTGTATAAGAAACTCGGCGAATACCGGGATACCAGCAAAGAGATCCGCGAGCTTGAACTCAAATGGATGACATCCAGCCCGGAACTGATCCTGAATAAAGCGGTGGAGAACGCCAAATTCACGCACACGGCCGGAGGGAAAGGACTATGGGGCGCCGAGTATGCGGCTGCAGGGCTGACTGAAAGCGGCAAGCTGGTCTTCGTCCGTCTAATGTCTGACCAGTCGCTTGCCAGGACAGAAGCGGACATCGGCGAAGGCTTGTCCGTGACGAACATCCGGATCGCCGACGAGCTCGGTATGAATAAGCTTCCTGTCGTACAGGTTGAAAGCGAGTCACGTACACGTAAAGCCCGCTACACCGTCTATGAGCAGACCAAGGGCTCTCAACTTCAAATCCTCCTGGATGTGGAAGCGGACGGCTACACGGTTGCAAGCCCTGGCGTCCTGCGGGTCAACAATCCAAGCGGCGAAGGGGCCGGCAGGGAAGTGCTGTACCGCTACGGCAAAGGCAAATACAGCCTGGATGCCAGTTCCCTTACGGATCACACCGAGGAACCGGAGGAACCTGCTGACGGCAGCAGCCAGCCCGGGGACAGTCAAGACGGTTCCCAGGGCAGTTCGGACGGCAGCGTAGAGGTACCGGCGCCGGCGCCGGACTCCGCCGGAGCTTACCAGGATATCGACGCGTCGGAACTCTCCCGGCAGCAGCCGGGCACAGCCGTCCGGCTGTCCGTCCAGATCTCGCAGGTCAGGAGCGGAACAGCCCTTGCCGAGTATGAAGGCTACTTCATCCGGCTGACTGGTAAATTTACCTGGAAGCCTGGTAAAGCGGTCACCGTAACCGGTAAGTATAAGGGCAAGAGTGAAGTCTCCCTGGGAGACAAGCGATATCCGGCCTATACGGTGGAAGTCAGCGGTATGCAGCCGTAAGGCTCTGCATGCGGTACCAATGCCGCTGATGGGCAGACATCGGCTATCCGTATCCGGCAGCGGTAGGCCGCAGAAACCGGCTGGAGAACGCACGCGCAGCGCATAGACTGCTGAGCTTGTGTGCTGCCGAGCTTATGTGCTGATGAGCTTGTGTGCTGCTGAGCTTATGTACTGCCAGGCTTGTAAGCTGCTGAGCTTATGTACTGCCAGGCTTGTAAGCTGCTGAGTTTGTGTGCTGATGAACTTGTGTGCTGCCGGGCTTGTAGACTACTGAGCTTAGTGCTGCTAGGCTTGTAGGCTGATGAGCTTATATGCTGCAGTCACATGGCTTCAATGCTTGCAGTTCACCCGCCTGCTCCGCAATCACCTGCTCTATCCCATCTGCGATGAACCCGCATACAACAAAAAGGACATTTCCTGGGCCGTACTTACTGGCTAATGCCCATAAGTACCGGGGAGGAAATGTCCTTTTGCTGTGCAGCCGTACGTTCCGCCTGCACCTTCAAACCGGGTCAAATGCCGATCTGCGTTCGTCAACCTTCATCCGTCAGCCTTCCAGCTTCATGCCCGTTCCTGTCGATTTCTTACTTCTGGAAGAAGACAGATTGGAGCCAAGCTCGAATAGATACACGATTAAGTAGGCGCCCGTTAATGTCAGTATAAACATAATCGGATACATGTACCTGGAGAACGCGACGAACGGGATGTGAACACCGATAAAATACAGCAGTGTAAGGGTCAGAACAGTAAAATCGTGCTTGCGCCTGAACCAGACAAGCAGTAGGCCGGCCGCTCCCAACAGAGTCAGAATGACGTGCCCGACACGCGCCGGTTCCTGAGCGATCCCCCACAAATCCATCCAATAAAAATCATGTTCGAAAGAGAGGAGGACTTTGTCGAATACATACCACTTGATGCTTTCAAAAGGCTTGGTTTCGAAATTAAACCCGATAATTTTGCCTACAGTCTCCGTCGAGTCATCATAGACATCAGGCGAATACTGGGGGTATTTGTTGTAAAATTCGGGCGGTATCCCTCCCGGCAGTATTCCCATCAGCATCGGATTCCCGCTGGACGTAGTAAAGGGAATAAACTTGCCGAAATCCACATAGTTCCGCACCCACCAGGGGCTCATAACGACACAGACGGTCATCACGATTGTGATCGTGTACAGGATCATCTTTTTCCAGGAATATTTACGGGTTAACCAGGTAATTCCGATAATTAATGGAAACAGGACGATCTGGGGTTTAAAATAGCAGGCCAGGGCGATCAGAATCCCAATCACGATATATCGGCCTGTTGAAGGCTTATTCAATGCCCACAAAGTCATACAAATGATCAAAAAGAATATGAACTGAAAAATAGATTCGGATAAAATAACACCGCTTGTGTAGTAATTAGGCAAATAAACAGCGGCTATTATGCAGGCGGCCAGCGCAACCTTGGAATTAAACAGTTGTCGTCCGATCACGAAAAGAAAATAAATCATCGCAGTCTGCAAAACGCACTGAAACAGCCGGAAGGCCGCAGCCGTCGTCTCATAATCCCCAAAGATCAGCATGAAGAATGCAAGGATGATCGGCAAACCAGGCATAATGAACAGAGTCGGATCCGGGTAGCTTTTGTAGACGAGTGTGCCTTCCTCCAATAGAACCTTCGCGGCATACATATATCCTACATCATCATTATTCAATTTAGCATACGTCCCCAGCAGGAAGCGGTCCCCGTAGAACAGCACAGTCGCCACAGAAACTACCAGTACCAGAGCCATTAAAATAAACAGCGTATTTCTTATTGCCGGTTTCTCTCTTTGCAGACTAAACAAATCTCAGCAGCCACCCTTCGTCTTTTTGGACATCATACACCAACATTCCCAGAAGATACAAGGGCAGCGCCGGGGGGATCTTTTACAGCACATCTGCTTTCTCGACATTACGGATACAGAAGTAGGCAATGACGATCCCGGCGATTGCGAGAAGAACCGGGGCAAGAATGAAAGCGTTCAGGGAATAACCGCCGTTATTGGAATCTGTAATCGAAACGAGAATCACGGCGGAAAGAATCGTGGCAGGAGTGGACTGCTTCTTCATGCCCAGCAGAAGGGGAATCAGGCAGATCCCGCTGGCTGTCACGGCTTTGAACAGCACCGATGCGGCCAAATCCCGGATCAGCTCACCGGACAAAGGCTCATTTACAATTCCGATCATCGCATCTGCTGCGAGGAAGATACCGATAACTACGACATGTGACAAGATCATCATCATGAATGTCCAGAGACTTACAATCAGCAGCTTTGCCGTTAAGATCTTTTTCCTTTTAATCGGATAGGTGTACATAAGGGTAATGGTTTTGTTCTTGTATTCGCCAATGACGAGTCTGGCCAGAAGCACCGAAGCGAAAATAATGAAAGTTGCCTTCACCATCGTTCCGGCGGTATCAAAAACACCCGAGTATGACCGCATGAAATCAAGATCTTGCTCCGTCCGCTGCGCCACAAGCATAACGCCGATGAGTACCAGGATCACTGCATTGGCAATGGCCGCCGGGTACCAATACCTGCCGAATTTATGCTTCTTGAGTTCCAGCTTCATTAGCTTAAGCACTCACGCCACCCCCATGAATGGATTCCAGGAAATAATCTTCCAGGGAACTTGTTTTCTTATTGATCGAATCAATGTCCACTCCGTTCATGAGAAGCGTTCTCGAAATATCGGAAGCGGCCACACCCGGCTCATAAATCCGGACAATCTGCTCCCCGATTATTTTGTAATTACGCAATCCCAGTTTGCTGTCCAGAATCATTACGGCTTTGGTCAAGTCCGGGGTTACGATCTCCAGATAATCGGAGCTTCTGCCCCGCACTTCTTCCATCGTAACTTGCTCAATCAGCCTCCCCTCGCTAATTACACCAATCGTATCGGCAAACTGCTCAATTTCGCCTAGAATGTGAGAAGAGATCAATAAGGTCATTCCATATTCTTTGCTCAGCAGCTTGAATAATTTTCTAAGCTCTTTGATCCCGACCGGGTCAAGGCCGTTAATAGGCTCATCCAGCAGCAGCAGCTCGGGCTTGGTTGTAATCGCTCTGGCAATTCCCAGCCGCTGCTTCATTCCCAGGGAATATTCTCTGACCGGTTTGGAATCACTCACTTTCAATTGAACCAGATCCAGCGCTTCGTCAATCGCCTTAAGGTTGTGATAGCCCATGTATTCGCAGTGCAGCTCCAAATTTTCTCTCCCCGTCAACTTATCATAGAAGACCGGGTATTCGATAATACTGCCCATTCTTTTGAAAACATCATAAGAGTGATCCGTCAGCTTTTCTCCGAAAATCTCGATCTCACCCTCCGTCGGTTTGACCAGATTCATCATCATTCTCATGACCGTTGTTTTGCCGGCTCCGTTCAGTCCGAGAAACCCGTAGATCTCTCCTTGTTGAATGGACATGTTCACATTAGATACGACTTCATGGCCGTCAAAAGCTTTGGTCAGCCGTGTCGTTGTCAGAATCGCGCTCATTGCCTGTGCCCCTTCCTTCTCGCTTTCTTATCTCTAAGTGTAAACGGAGCGATTTTCTTTTTTATTACTCGTTTCTTACGAAATTCTTAAGCTGTGCCAACCGCGAATTTTGATAGCCGGATGGTAAAGATCGTCTTCTCATAAGGCTTGCTGTACAAGGTGATTTCACCGCCCATAATCTGTACCAGCCGTTTGGTAATCGTCAGCCCGAGTCCGCTTCCCTGATATAGAACGTTGCGGGAATCTTCCAGCGTATACATCCTTTCAAAGACACGGTCTTTGTGCAGCTCGGTAATTCCTTTGCCTCTGTCCCAGACCTCGGCGTAAGCCTGCCCTTCATCCTGGCGGACTTTCAGGCCGATAACGCCCCCGTCACTGCCATACTGGACCGCATTAAAGAGCAAATTGTTCAGAATACGCGTCAGCGCTTCTTCATTGCCGGCCACATAAACCGGCGTCTGCGGCAGTTCGATCCGGACCTCCATGCCTTTAGCCGTAATCACATCATAAAAAGCCAAGATCGCATTCGAACAAACTTCGGCCAGATCGACTCGTGTAAGATGCAGTTCTTTATCCCCGGATTCCAGACGGGCCAGGTCAAAGAACTTGTTCATCAGTCCTACGACTTCCAGCGCCTTGCCGTGGACATTCGCCAGTAGCCGGTTTTTCTCGGTATCGTCCATCTGAGGGTTCTGCCGGATGGTCTCGATATAACCGAGTACTACGGTAAGCGGTGTCTTGAGATCGTGAGAGATATTGGACAGCATTCTTCTCATCGCATTCTCCGATCTCGCATACTCGGCGTGAATCGCATGATTATCCTCCAACAAGGCATTCAGCTCAGCCAGCAAAAGCTTCAGCTCACGATCATCCGTCAGATGAAGCACTTTCTCGGATGAATGCGACTCCAGAATCGTTCTTACCTTCCCGGAGATGTATCCCAGACCCTCGTCCCTTTTCCTTCTCGATTGAAATTGCAGCAGATTGAAGAGGACCGATACGGCTGCCAGCAAAATAAGCGCCCAGACTCCTGCCCCTATCATGTCAAAACTCCCCCAGCTTATAGCCGATTCCCCATAGAGTCAGAATATAACGCGGTTTGGAGGGATCTTCTTCGATTTTCTCTCTCAATCTCCGCATATGTACGTTAATGACATTCTCATCGCCGAGATAGTCGTCCTCCCAGACCGAGCGGAAAATGTTGGCTTTGGTAAACACCTTCTTCGGATTCGCGGCAAATAGTTTCAGCAGGTGAAATTCTTTGGCCGTCAGCTTGATCTCCCGGTTGCTGCGGCTCACCGAAAAGTTATCGAGGTCAATGAGCAGGTCGTCCAAGCGGATCTGCTGCGGCTGCTTGACCGCTTCCGCCAGTGAACCCGCTGTATATTTAGTGGCACGCCGGATAGCGGCCTTGATTCTTGCAGCGAGTTCGATCATCGAGAAAGGCTTCGCGATGTAATCATCCGCCCCGAAACCGAGACCGAGCGCTTTATCCACGTCGCCGTCTTTGGCGGAAGTAATCAGAATCGGAATCAGGCTCCGCTCCCTGATGACCTGCAACAAATCCATCCCGCTCAGCTTAGGGAGCATAAGGTCAAGCAGAATCAGATCAAACGCGTACTCCCCGAACAGCCGGACGGCTTCTTCGCCGTCATAGGCCCTTACAACAGTAAAGCCTTCCTTAATCAAATAGTCATTTACCATGTCACTAATCGCGACATCATCTTCCACCAGTAAAATTAACGGCTGCATGCCTTCATCCACCACTCCTGCAAGAATTTTCATCTAGAAAAAGCTTATCATGTTCGGGCACGTCCGAACAGATGCTTCTCCTGCGGATCGGCCATTCCAATCGCCGTGCGGTAATGGAACCCGGCACGCAAAAAGCCTATCTCCCCGGCACTGGAGGCCAAAGAAGATAGGCTTTAATGACGCTGACGGCGCCTAGCTTGGAGCCGTCAGCCGTGATGCGGCACAGGAATACCCGCTATTCCGCTAATTTGTTCATCAGCTTGAAAATCACCTGTGCGCTCTCCGCCCGCGTCGTAACGCCTTGCGGCTGGAACAGGCTGTCCGTGCGTCCGTCCACCAGCCCAAGGCTATAGGCGGACGCGATGGCTTCCTTCGCCCAGGCAGGAGCCGTCTCCACGTCCGCGAAGCCTGCTCCGCCTGCATCGGCGCCGGTACCGCTCCGCTGAGCGCTGGCGTGCCGGTACGCGCGCACGATCATCGCCGCCATCTCCTGGCGCTTAATAGCAGCGTCAGGCGCAAACTCGGTGGCGCTGACTCCGCTCACCAGCCCCGCTTCGGCGGCTGCGGCTACGGCGCCCGCGTACCACTGCTGCGCAGGCACATCGGCGAACGGCGCTGCGCCTTGCGCCTGGAGACCGAGCAGACGCACCAGCATGGCGGCGAATTCCGCCCGCGTGACCTTCTGCCCGGGAGCGAACTGATCGCCGGACACTCCGTCGATCAATCCTTTGGCTGCCAGCACCTGGATGACTCTGGCAGCCCAGTGGTTCTCCGGCACATCGGCGAACGACTTGCTGTATTCCAGCACGGCGTATGTGCTGAAGTGACGGACCTGTGCAGTCAGCTTGCCGTCCTGCCACGTTCCGCCGACATATTCGAGCTTGCCGCTGTCCGCTATGTGGTAGAGGCCCGACAGATCACGATCCGCTGCCGGAAGGACCGCAAACTCGAGCGTGATCGGCTTGCCGAACGCGGACAACTCGCTGGTCTTACCGTCCTTCGTGGTGACCGTGAGACGGAAAGCCAGCAGATCCCCTGCGGCAGCAAGCTCTGCGCCTGCTGCACGTTCTGCGCTATTAAGCAGCGCCTGCGCCTGTGCTGCGGCAAGCTTGCTCACGCTTAGCGTGATCGTACTGCCGGCACGTTCTCCGGCCGGCACCAGCGCGCTAAGCTCACTCAGCACGTCTGCCGGTATCGTGACCGCAAGGCCGGCAGACGTGATGCTGACCGGCTTGCCCTGCAGCAGCTCGGCTGCGTTGCCGGGCAGGGTCAGCTCCTGCAGCGCTGCGCTTGTGTGCAGCGCTGCGGCGCCTCCTCCGGCGATCTTATCCGCAAGCTCGCTTGCGCTGATCTCGATCCGGCCGGTCGTATCCGGCTTCGGCTCTTCCGGTGTCACCGGCGGCTGAACCGGCGGATTGCCGCCTGAGCCGCCTCCGTTACCGCTGCCGCCGTCAGAGCCGCCCGAACCTCCGGATGCTTTCACCCGGATATCGAACTGGGCGGATTTGCCCCCGTAAGTCGCGGTGATGACCGTCTGACCCTCCCTGACCGCTCGAACCTGTCCGTTAGCATTAACCGGAGCAACCGACGGCTCACTACTCGTGTACCGCACACCCTCGGTCAGAAGAGTGGAGCTCTGATCGCTGTAAGTTCCGGTCACAGCCGCCTGCGCGGTCTGTCCCTGCTCCATTTCGGAGCGGAGTCCGTCCAGGGTAATTCTCTCCAGCACCGGAAGCGGCGAATCCTTGGAGAGAACCGTCAAATCATACTGCGCGCTGTGTCCCCCGTAAGTAGCGGAGATAACGGTCCGGCCTTCAGCAAGCGCGTTGATCCGCCCCGTCGCCCCGATCGTGGCTACCTTCTTATCGCTGCTGTCATAAGCGACATTCTCCAATAGAAGAACCGCTGTCCCGTCCGTGTAGACGCCCTTCGTAACGGTCTTGTCTGTATCGCCAACCAGCAGGCTCGGAAGTCCCGCTAGGGTAACGGATTCGATCTTGCCCTGCGGGATCCGGTTGACTTCCACCGTTACGTCCGCATAGACATTCGGGGAAGCCTTGCTGGTCGCCCGGATGACCGCGGTTCCCAGCTTGCGGGCTGTTACGACACCATCAGCCGACACCGCTGCTGCCCCATCAGGCGTGGAGCTTTGGACGGACCACGTTACACTTTTGTCCGAAGCGTTATCCGGCTTCACCGCAGCGGTGAGCGCAATGCTCTCACCCACGGCAAGCAGCGCGCTCTTAGGCTCTATCTCGACGGACCCGGGCGGCACAACATTTTTGCTCAGCGTAAATTCATCGACCACCCGGCCGCCAACCGTCTTGGTCACAACCTGGAGCTGATCTCCTGCAATCTCCACTGCCGCGTACATCTGCGTCTGTTCTTCATCAATGACCTTCTGCCATTCCCGCACCGTGCGGGAGTAGAACTTGGGCCCTGTAGAGCCGGCAATGACATACGTCGTGCCCTCTCCCTCGAGGGCCGGTTTATTCCCTTTCATCGGGAACGTGCGGCTGTAAATATGGTCATGTCCGTTCAGGACGAGATCGACCTTAAATTCATCGAACACCGGTGTCCAGGTGTCGCGCACGATTTTCTCGTCATAGATACTGCCGTAAGGACCTCTGTGAAAAGCGACGACCTTCCACTTTTTATCCGTTTGCGCAAGATCCTTGCGCAGCCACTGCGCCTGCTCTTCATACTGGTACTCACTGTTCAGAACGACGAAATGCATATCCTTGTAGTCAATAGAGAAATTGCTTCCCTTCAGACTATCCAGACCGTTGCCCGGCTGATTAAAATGGGCCAGGAAATCACCGTTCTCCTTATTGCCCATCACTTCATGATTACCGATGACAGAGACAAGCGTCGTCTTCATCAGCTCAGCCTGCGCTTCAGAGAACCACAGGTTCCACTCTTTTTCGTTAAATCCTTTATCCACCATATCGCCGGCATGGAGCATAAACTCGGCATCCGGGTTCTCGGAGGCCGCTTTCTTGATCGTGTTGCCCCACAGCTTGAAACCGGCGGCGTCAGACGCTTGAGAATCCGCGAAATATAAGAATTTCGACGCATCTCCCGAAGCTTCTGTAGTGCGGAATTTCCCCTGCCCGCTGTAATTCCCTTGCCCGTCCCCGACCCGGTACACATAGCCCGTTCCAGGCAGCAGTCCGTCCGCCACCGCTTTATGCACGCGTACCGATCCGAGATCAAGCGTGTGATACAAATAACTGTCACCGGTTATTTCCTTCACATTCCCAGCGGCAAAATCCGTGAATTCCGACTCCTTCACGATCTCGACGACCGTCGGCTGCGTACCCGGATTCGTATGCCACTGGAAAGAACGAGAAACCGCAGGATCCGCCCCCATGCCGACACTGATGTTATGCGGGGCTGCGGACCCGCTGAGCGGTGATACCTTGAACACCACGACAGCGCTCAAGAAATCTCCTTTGACCGCTTGCAGATTGTAGGTCTTCAGCGCAGACGTCAATTGATCCGTTTTGAGCACACCGCTTGCATCCGTCACCCCGACTTCGGCACCGTCGGCCAGGATCTGCGCCCCTGCCACGGCAGCTCCGCTTTCATCTTTTACCGTAAGCTCAGTGGAATAGCCCTGGATCATCCCTTCTTCATTCCAGCCGAGCTGGAAGTGATTCTTGATCTCCGAAGAGAGCGGGAGGCCGAAGAACGTGAAGCTGGTATCCCCCTTGCTTACGAACGAGACGGAACCCGATTTGAATGAAATTGCGTTCGTCCCGGTCGCGTCCTTCTTCACCTGATACTGGATCTGGCCGAAAAGATCCCCGTCGGTAAGAAGTGCGGAGCTGAGCTCCTGCATCGTGATCTTAACCGTCCCTTTACTTCCATCGATGTCCGCTGTCATCTGGGCTTCGCTTAACTTGCCGCCCCTGATCAGCTTCACATTCTCCACTTTGGACGGATCAAACGCAAATTCAACCTGCCCTTTCTTAATATCCGCCGCCTTTACCGCTTTCAGATCAACGGTGTACGTACCGCCTGCATAGACCTTCTCCGGCGTATCATAGACGATCTTGGATGAGCCTGTATTTACGTTAAACGTCCACTCTTTGGTCGTCTGATTTCCGGATAAATCTTTAATGGAAATCTTGGCCTGGTGAATTCCGTCCGCCAGCGGAACGCCCGGCGTATAGTAGATCTTCCCCTCCGGAGGATACAGCGTGTGCGGTACCAGACTGCCGTCGAGGTAGAACCGGATTTTGTCCGGATCAATCAGCGTCGTGCCCGGATGCTTGACCGGATCGTAACCCGCATCCTCTCCGTAGGCTGTAATCACCGGCGTGTTCGTCTGGATTACCGCGTTCTCTGCCGGAGCCAGCTTTTTCAGGACAGGAGGGTCCATATCATCCTGAACAGGCCCGTAAATAGCGCGGATCCCGTCGATATAAATCGCTCCCGCGTCCTTATTCGCCGCTTTCGTTTCCATATATCGGACCGGCATATCAATTGTTAAAGGAAGAGTCCGGCCCTTGGGAACGGCAGCCTCGAGATACTTCCAGCCTGTGAAATCTACGCCGACGGTCTGATCGACGAAATCAAGCGGAATCGCTCCCTTACTGTCCCGCAGCTGGGCGCGGAGCCAATGCTTCTTGCCGTCCCCGTACACCCACATGCTGATCTTCTCCGGATATCCGGGGATTTCAATGTTCTTGTCGGTGCCTGTTGTCTGCAAATAAGCTCCTGACGTACCCGGCATGCCTGTAAAATCATATTCCAGCTTCAGCGAGCTTTTGCCGAACCGGACCAGGTCCTCATCGGTTTCAATGCTGACCTTCGTTGACTTGGCCTGCGCCCCCGAGCTCGGCTTATAGCGGTCCAGCCCGTTCTCGAAGTCTTCCAGAATGACCGGCGGCAGTCCCACCGTCACATCGATTGAAGTTTCGACATTCTTGTATGTCGCAAAAATCTTGCCGTTCTTCTCCTGCACATTGGCGGCAGTGAAAACACCGCTGGCGTCAATCGTGCCGACCGGGCCTTCCACCCGCCACTGAAGCTGGCTGTTGTCCGCCTGAATGACTTTACCGTCGCGGATAGCCGTCACCTTCATCGTCTGTGAAGCGCCGGAGGCAACCGTCGCCACTTCACCCGGGAATTTAAGCTCGGTCAGCTCCGTGACGACTTCCACACTTCCCGTTCCGCTGAGGCTGCCCGCAGCAGCCTTGATCTCGGCTGTGCCGTCAACCCTGCCTGCCGTGAACGTACCGTCAGCGGCTATGCTGCCGAGCGCCGGATCGATGCTCCACTGCACATCGCCTGACAAAGCAGCCGGATGCAGGTTAGCATCTACCGCCGCCGCTTTGAAGGCGGCCTTGGAGCCTGCCAACACGCGCTCCTGCTGCGGCTGAACCACCAGCTTGTCCGCAGCTCCCTCCGGTGCTTTGTTGACGAGCAGAATGCCGTTCGCCGTCTTACGTTCGCCGCCGTCGGAAGGGCTGTTCAGCATCTTGCGCGTCTTCTCCCCCGGCAGACGGGCTACGAACGTTGACGAGCCGCCCCCGTCGAGGTTCAGGGCATTGACGGCGCCCAGGTCCTTCATGATCACGCCCAGCTCCTGGAGCGTGACGCCTTCGCTGAAGCCGGGCTGCCGGCCGTCCAGCTCCAGCATGATCACCGAGCCGTCGGCCTTCGTGCCGATGGCCGTCCGCGGATGAGCCGCCGGATCGCTGTTTGGCTGGGCGACGCCGTCCTTCACCAGCAGGGCGGATCCTCCGATGGACATCGTGACGTCCTTCCACTCGCCTTCAAAGGCGAAGTCTGCCGTCACTTCATCGCCGACCGCAAGCCCTGCGAGAGCGTCCCGGTGCTTGCCGGATGCGGACAGCACGACTTGACCGGCCGCAAGCGGCGTGTTGCCTTTGTCCTTGTGGATCGCGGACACTTTCAGCTTCAGCGTCCGGCCGCTTTTCACTTCTCCGTCCAGCACATCCAACACAATCTCATCTCCGAGATCGTTGGTCATCGTCGAAGTATGGAACGCGGCTGTGTAGAGGTTCAGCCCCTCCGCTGCACGCATCCGGTTGATTGCCGAAACCGGACTTGTTTTGCCCGCAACAGTCAAGGTTCTCGTCAGCTTCGGGCTCTGCCCGTACAGCGATGAGCCGTCCTTCTTCATCCCAAAAGCAAACCATCCGTCCGGAGGACTGCTCAGAATCTCCCCATCCCCCATGAACATGCCCATCGGAACACCAGTCGACATGTCATAGAAATCTCCGTTAACGGCGGCAATTACCCGGTTGCCTTCTTTATCCGCATCGGCTGCCATCTTGGAGACCCCCTGCATGCCGTACACTTTGCCGTCGGTCAGACCCGGCTGCAGCCCCAGCGCAGCGTTCTTCGGATCGAATTCAACGAAGTGCATTTGCTGGGAACCGCGGTCCAGCTTCATGTTCATCCAACTGTATGTAGCTCCGGGGCCGATCTCCATTTCCCGCTTGTCCACTACGTTTCCTAACGATGATGGGCCCGAAGCTGCTGCCAGCCCCTGCCCTGCCGGCAAAAGTAATGAAAAGAGCAGAACGCCGCTCAGCAAAGATGGCAATATTTTTTTGTTTTTTACCATTCCGTCAGAATGCCTCCCTTACATTAATGAAGTGATCGTCTTCCCAATAAGATTCTTCAACCTATGTCTTACATCAGGAAAGTATACGGGCCGCTTGTAAAATCCACCTCCTAAACAATTTGAGATTTTGTAAAGATTTGCTGGCTCAAGATTACATGTAAGCGCTTTATATTAGGGATAAAAAAAAGCCCCTCTTCCTATTATCAAGGATTTGGGGAATTTTTGAAAGGCTTTTCCTGTTTTTAAAATTATAAAAGTGGAATTTTTCGTTTAAAATTATTGATCATTTTTGTGATCTGCCGGATAAACAAGCCCGAACTGTTTTCTTGCCTCGTCCATGATTCCCATTGCAATTCTAGAATTTTCGTACGAATTAACAGGAGATTCCAAGATCCCTTTTTCCAGTAAACCGATAAAATGTTCCACCTCGTATACCATATTTCTCGCTTGCTGAGGCTGACTCAAATCTTCCACCGAACCGTCTCTGTAGCGGATTTCGATCTTCTCCGGCTGACTGATCTTATCGATCACAATGGTGCCGTTCTCTCCTTGAATTTCGGAGGGCAGATGGGATTGTGTGATTTTGGAGTACATGAGGACCCCATCCATCTCCCCATATTTGGCCAGAATGCTTCCTTCACCGTCCACACCGGATTCGAGCAAGACTGCATTGGCCGCTACCTGCACCGGCTTGCCGAAAAGAACGACCATCGGATAGATGCAGTACACGCCCAGATCCATCATCGCACCGTTCGAGAAAATAGGGTTAAACGCGTTCAGCACCGTGCCGCTTTTGTACGCGTCATAGCGGGATGAATATTGGCAGTAGCTTGCGAAATACCGGCGCACCGGCCCGATTTTATGCAAGTGATCCCGGATCGCCTGGAAATTGGGCAAGAAGGTGGACTTTAGCGCTTCCATGAGCAGCACGTTATTCTTCTTAGCCGCGGCAATCATCTTGTCGAGCTCCCCCGTATTGGAAGCGATCGGCTTCTCACACAGGACATGTTTGCCCTGATTCATCAGAAGAACCGCCTGCTCCGCGTGCAAAGAATTCGGGCTGGCGATATAGACCGCGTCAAACTGATCACTCTGCGCCATCTTCTCCAAATCCGTAAAGATATGCGCAGCTCCAAATTTATCTGCAAAGGCCCGGGCCGTTTCTTCTTTCCGCGAGTACACCGCCGTCAGAGTGAATTGCGGGGACTCCTGCGCGGCCCGGATCAGTTCTTCCGTAATCCAGTTCGTACCGATTACTGCAAATCGTGTCATAAGTCTTGTCTTCCTTCCGTCTGAAAGATTACGTCCAGTTTATCATGCGGATAGGATTTTCGCTAAATTCTTAACCCTGCGGTTAAATACTCGGGCTTAAAATGGAAAGTTTAAAGCGGTGGCGTTAAAGCGGTAGCGTTAAAGCGGTAGCGTTAAAGCGGTAGCGTTAAAGCGGTAGCGTTAAAGCGGTAGCGTTAAAGCGGTAGCGTTAAAGCGGTAGCGTTAAACTCTTAATAATTAACGATCACTCATTTACGTTATATTGATGTAATATTAATGTTATATTTATGTTATATAATAGCTATTTTATCACTTTTTTATCCTCATTCGGATCTTTTTTATTATTTTTATGTTAGTATAGTTAACAAAAGATAATAAAAAGGAGCTGCCCGCTATGTTCGTCGGTCTTCGTGTTGTCAAAACCTCAGTCGCCATTGCCTTCTCCATCTGGATTGCGCGGCTGCTCCATTTGGAACCGGATCACTTTGCCGGCATCATCTCGATGCTTGCCGTCCAGCCTTCCGTCTACCGCTCGCTCCATCATACGCTCTCCCATATGGCCAGCGCACTGGCGGCATCGGCTCTGGGAATTACCGCTGCACTTGTACTCGGCAGCAGTTCTCTCGTAATTGCGGCAGTGGCCTTTATCGTCATGATGATGCATGTCCGTCTGAAGCGGACGGCCTCTCTGACGCTTGCGGTCATCGTTGCCATCAACACCATCGGCACTTCCGATGAGCTGATAGGCGGGATGGCGGCCTACAATCAGTTCCTGCTCGTGCTTGTGGGTATGACAGTCGGCACGGCCGTCAATTTGATCAGCAAGCCTATCCACCGCGAACGGGAAGATGTGCTGCTGGCCAAGTCCGAAACGATGCTGCGCGTTCTGCTCCATTACATCCAAATCGACTTGCAGGCAGAGCAGATGACTCCTTACAAACCTGTCATGCGGCTACAAATCGAAGAAGTCCGTACCTATATCGAAAGCGGCAAAAGCGTATCCCAGCTTGTCCGCGAAGACCGCTGGCTGACCCGCGGCAGCGATGGGGGTGCGGGAGAGCTGTTCCGCTCCTATGAGACTATGGCCGAACGCATCCGCGATCTAGTCAAGGCGCTGCAGAAGGCAGATGCGGCGCATCCCGAAGCGGCGCGCCTGATACAGGCCCTCGCAATCGTCATTCGGGGGCAGGAACGAATGACACTGCATGGCCGGCGGCTGCCCCTGGGCCTGCTGCTTCGCGCTCTGAGGCCATCCCGCATGACGCGTAATCCCGGACAGGAGGAAATAGCCCGGCTATTTCCGTATTACCAGGCTTACGAAGCGCTGGCGGATTACCTCAAGGAGCTCGAAGCCAGCCGCAGCGCGGTAGTCGCCCGCCCGGCCGTCAAGGAAGCGCCCGCCACCCGTTTGCGGGCGGTGCTGCGCGGTAAATTGGTCAGCAGATAAATTCGCACCTTATATTGCATCCAAGTATAGAGAAACCCCGATCATTTTAATGTCCAGGGATCACTCTGTTTTGTTTGAATCGCCTATAGCACGATTCATCAAAAATATTTGAAAGATGAACGTAGGCTTAGAACGCATACGACGATTCCAGCTAACGGCTCTTTACTGTGTATTAGTCGTAGTTTTGAATTGTGGAGGATACCGAAAAGACGATCCCGCTAGTAATTTGTAACTTGAACTGCCAGCTCAGGTTGATGACAACCTGCTCCTTATTAACTGGTTCAGACACCTAGCCGTAAGGCAGACTCACGAAAGACCTAACGAACTTAAACAAGCTAAAGACGGATATCATGTCAATAAACGATTAGAAGGTAACGTTGCTGTGGTATCGAGAGGCAGCTTAGGAATCGGCCAAACATCGGCGATCGAGCAAGCTGGCGGCGAGACCATCGTGATCAAATGTCATATTCCGAAGCCGGAGAGATAATTTGAAGGAAGTTGAAATTCCAATTGGCTGCAGGCGGTCATCCTCTGAGGGAGGCTCCAGACAAGCCCAGACAGGTCGCCGATCTGGTGCTTTCCTTGCATCGAACGAATCGACTCATATTACCGGTACCGAGATTTATACTGACGGGGCAGAGTCTTTACTGCGCGGATAAAAACTTCACTTTTTTAATTGATTCGCTAAAATGAGGAACAAAATCCCGATAATAAATCCAAAATTAACTTGATTGATCTCTGGACTAATCTTGCCATCAGAAAGACTGACTGTAATGAGTGAATAAATAGCAACAAAAAAAATAAGGAATATTATGATCTTAATGGTATTCATTTGCTACTCCTTTCATAAGAAAAGGCTTAGGATATCCTAAGCCTTTTCTGTATGCACTAATTATAATCATACCTAACTTGTGGATCAATTGAAAGTTCAACTAAGTCAAAACCTCCATTTTTACGAACTGCACCATAGTGCTGTGTATTAATCATGGCATAGGTTCCTTTAGATGCCCATGCAGTACCAGGTCTAATTCGTAGAGGTAAGGATATTCCATATTGATACCACCTTTCATCCACATTCCAAAATACTTTGTCGTCAGCTTGACTGCCCTCTGTAGTAAGGCTAATTGCTGCATTCGTAGAAAATTGCCATTGCACCCCCCATGGTAATGAAACAGCAAAAGTACTTCCCGAATTAGAATCAGGACCCCAATCTTTTATAATGTCAGAAGCCGAAGGGAGGCTGTGCCACGTCTTTAAATCATAGCCCGTGGTGTAGCCGTTATATCCATTTAACTCCACAGAATCTTCAAGATAGAAATAGTCGTATTCAGCATCATTATCACTGGCTTTGTGCAAAAACCAGTCTACACTTAAATTTGCTTTAAGCTCGTTGAAGGCATATCCATCTTTGCTTAAACTATCTCTAGTAACGATTGGATCATCACCATATCCCGTCGGAGCTAATTTGTTTTTTTCATTCTTTAACTCCAATCTCTTATTTGAATTTATAACTGATTGTAAAATAAAGCTGTCGTCCGGAATAATGTAGGTTCCATCAGCTTCTTTATATGTTACTTGACCAAAATCAAAATTAAATTTTCCATCTACCTCTTTACCAACACCTAAATATTGCCACTCTTGATTTTTCACAGATGATTCTTCTAATTTTTCTTTACTTCGCTTCTCTATCTTTAACCCTGTTAGTTGCTCTACATCTTGGGTAGTAAACCCTTTTCCGTAAATATAGACAAGATTCTGTTTATTGATCTCATTAATAATATTATTTAATAAATCTTTATTTGAGGAAATATTTTCAAATGAAACTACTATAATAGAATCTTCAGAATGTTTTATGGTAAAATTATTTTGCTTAAGAGTTGATAGTGTAATCTTATCAAAATTATACATTTCCTTAATTTTCTTTATCGTTTCATCAGAATCACGTTTTTTAATATTACTAATAGTGGTTTCAGCACTATCACTGATGACAATTATTTGTTTTTTGAGTTTTGGTTTGGCACTTCCATATGCATTTATTGGTATTAACATACTTAGAGCTAAAGTTGTTAAAGTTAAACCTTTCGCTAACTTCTTCATTTATACAAAACCTCCAAGATAACTTATTAAGAATGGCC
The DNA here is from genome assembly GCF_009757775.1 of Paenibacillus lutrae. Taxonomy (GTDB): domain Bacteria; phylum Bacillota; class Bacilli; order Paenibacillales; family NBRC-103111; genus Paenibacillus_F; species Paenibacillus_F lutrae. The sequence continues at coordinate 518,828 of NZ_RHLK01000002.1, read as the reverse complement.
ATTCCCTATATCAATTATACCATTTATTGGTTTTTTATCAATATAATGTTTTTTGATATGTACTTAAATCCGTGATAGCTGACTATGAAAATAATAGAATAAAAGCGTCCGGTGGCCCTGGCGTTCATAATCCAGCGGTCACCCACCCCGAGATTTTGTACGCTTACCTTGATCTGATGTGTCAAGGTAAAAGCAATTTCGATCATATTGTGCCTTTCCGCGAAGATAAGTTTTTCACCAAGGCTCTTGGCATTAAGCCCGTTCCTGCATCGCCGACCCTCCACCAACGGCTCGATTTGGCAGGAAGGTAAGCTTCGATTACAATCTGGCTTTCGCAGCCTTCACACTATCTATGGCTTCTATTGCCATTTTGTATGTGTTTACGCAAAGATACATTATCGGAGGGTTGACAGAAGCAACGATTAAATAGGCCTGATGAATCACAGCCTAACTTAAAAATGGTATGAATTATACGTGCCCACAAAATGGCTTATAAGAATCACAAATAATAAGAGACAATCGCTAATCGATTGCCTCTTATTATTTCTTCAAAGGAAACCCGCACGGGCAACACATTTAAGCTTGCCCCGCCATCCCGCTCATTCCCCTGTGGACCGCAGCCGCCCATCCTTCGTAAACCAGAGGGGAGCACTTAACAGTCCCAGCAGCATTGCCGTTAAAGCCGCAGCCGAGGACAGCACGAACATAATCAGAATCTGATAGCGCACCGCTTCGATAGGATCGGCGCCTGCCGCAATCATCCCCGTCATCATTCCCGGCAGTTGAACCAGCCCGGTGGTTTTCATCCCATCCAGAGTCGGAATCATACCCGAGCGGATGGACCGCTTAATCGAGTTCTGAATCGCCTGCTTGGAGGTTGCCCCCAGGGCGAGCAGCGCTTCGATCTCGCCTCTGGCGGCTTCCATTTCTCTTTTCATGCTATTCAGGAAAAGGCCTGCTACGATCATGGAACTGCCGATTGTAATGCCGCTGATCGGAACAATGAACTGAGGCGTAGCCTCCACAATCCCCAGCGTAAGCAGCAGAGCCATCGTCACCGCCTCCGTGCAGCACAGGGCAAGAGCAATTCTCAGCCGGATGCCCGGTATATCCCGTGCGCGGCTGCTGACATTCCAGGAAGCGACCAGGATCATCACGGCAATAATCAACACAATGAAGAGCGGATTCTCCGCATCAAAAACAAAATGAAGCACGTAACCTACAAAAAGCAGCTGAACCGCAGACCGGATCGTACCTATGATAATTTCCTTTTCCAGTCCAAGCTTCTGCTTCATAGATAAAAGGATAGTGACCGCAACAAAGACGGCCGTACTCATCAGGGAAATATTGGACATCAGAGCAGGCTCCCTTCCGAATCCGTACGCCGGATAAAGCTTCTTGCCTGCCGGGTTGACGGCTCCCGGAAAAACTCCTCCGCCGGCGCGGTTTCCAGCAGCCTTCCCTCATCCATGAACCAGATGAAATCGCTGACCTGCGCGGCCTGATCCAGATCGTGCGTGATCCAAATCAGCGCGGTTCCGCGCTTCTGAGCCCAATCCGAGAGCAGCCGCTCAGCCGCCCGTTTACTGGCGGGGTCGAGCGAAGCGGTTACTTCATCTAACAGCAGCACCTCCGATTGCAGCAGCAGTGCCCGCACAAGCGCGGTGCGCTGCTTCTCGCCGCCCGACAAATCCGCAGCCTGCTTAGACCAGTCCAGGCTCTCCAGTCCCAACGCGGCCATGCATTCCTCAGCCAGCCGCTTATCAAATGCCGCTCCGTGCAGCTCACTCACTGCCCTGAGATTGGCCTCAACCGTCCCTGTCAGCATGACGGGCTGCTGGGCCACGTAACACACCCTGCGGCGCCACTCCTGCGGCTTCCATTCCAGAAAAGGCCGGCCGTTTAGGCTCAGCGTCCCCTCATCGGGCTTCTCCAGGCGGGACAAGATCCGCAGCAGCGTCGTTTTGCCCTGTCCCGACGTTCCCAGAAGCACAATACGCTGGCCGGACCGGACTTCAGCCGTGATCTCCCTGAATAAATAGGCCGGGGATTCGCCGTGCCGCTTTTTCCCGATCCCCTGTAAAGATAATTGGATACTCAAAACATAACACTCCTAACAAGAATCAGCACGTTATAGACACATCAGCAATTATCAGCATAGCTGCCGGATCACTATTCCTACGATTATAGACCGAACCTCCGAAGACTTAAATACATCTATTATCAGCCGGCAGCAAATGCGATTTCCCGGTTTGGACAGAGTCCTTTCCACTGCCCGTCATTCACCTTCATGAATATATTAGCATTAGTCGCTCTGCCGCTCCCTCTAACAATTTCACCTTGGTGAGGCCCCTCACCGTTCTTAGCATCGATAAAAATCAACCATTCGCTTGCCCCAGCCAAAAAAGCGTCCTGCACGGAACACACCGCACAGAACGCCTAAGTTTGTTTCAATAATCCTTACTTTCTCACGCTTACATGCCTTACTCAGGCCTCTCCAGCGAGAAAATCTCCCCGAGACGGCTGTAGCTGTTCCCCGCCAGACGGCTGACCGGACGCAGCAGCTCCGGGTCGATCTTCCCGTCCCGGTACAGCTCGCGGGCAACGTGAAAGCGGACGACCCGCCCGATTAACAAATCGCAGGCGGGCGCTGTGACTACGCCGCCAAGCGGGATGGAACGCTCCAGCACGCATTCCATCCGGATCTTGGCCTCCGCCACGCCGGGGACCTGCACTTTGTCGCTCTCGATCAGTTGAAGTCCGGTCAAGTCGATCTCGCTCTCGTCCGGGGGCAGACTAGCCGCGGTCACATTAATCGCCTCGATATAGGACTCATCGCTGATGTGTACGACGAACGCACCAATGTCCAGCGCATTGCGGGCGGTATCCTTCGGCTCCCCGTTCTTCCGCTGAACCGATACGGACAGAAGAGGGGGATTCGCCGCTATGATGTTGAAATAGCTGAACGGAGCGGCGTTTACCACTCCATCCAGGGAGCGTGTCGTCACGAACGCGATCGGTCTTGGAATAATACTTCCGATTAGCAGCTTATACGTATCGTGCTCACTCTGATTTTCTGGATCAATAGAGATCAAGCTCTCTCCTCCTTGGTGTTTCAAGATCAGCCCGTACCCCTGTCTGTGCCTCCACCATCTCCACCAAGCTTTTCATCGTGTTGTAAGGCAGCGCAAGTCCCGGATCAGGCTTGGAGATGCGGCTGTGGTCAGCCCTTGTAGTGCTTCGCGAACCATTCCGCTGCCGCATTCACCTCAGAAGCTGTCAACTGGTGGCCCCTGTTCTCCCATTTCACGTCCACCCCGGCGCCTGCCGCGGTGAGCATCTCCTGCAATTCCTCCGTCTCCTCCGGCGTACAAAGCGGATCGTTGGAACCGGCCCCGATAAACACCTGCACACTTGACAGATCGGGCAGCTCAATTCCGCGGAGCGGGACCATCGGATGATGCAAAGCAGCGCCTTTCAGAGCATTCTGATAATGGAAAAGCAGGCTGCCGGCTATATTAGCTCCGTTGGAATACCCTACGGCTACGAGATTATTCCGGTCAAAACCGTAATCCATAGCGGCTTTATTGATAAAATCATAAATTTCCTTCGTTCGGAAGATGAGATCCTGCTCATCAAAGACGCCTTCCGCCAGCCGTCTGAAAAACCTCGGCATGCCGTTCTCAAGCACATTACCTCTAAGGCTCAGCACGGAAGATTCGGGTGAAATCCTGTCGGCAAGCGGAAGCAGATCTTCTTCGGTACCGCCTGTTCCATGAAAAAGCACTAGCGTAGGCTGCTCCCTGTTCGTCCCTTGACGATATACATGTTTCATGATTTGTCCTCCTCCAGTACACGGACTTCAATAGGCGGCAGTCCCTTCTCAATTGCCGCACGGTGCGGTTCGTACCAGTCCGGCAGCACCAGTTTCCCGCCTAGTTGATCCAAAGCCTCATCACGTGTAAATCCCGGTGGATCTGTCGCAATTTCAAACAGAATTCCACCCTCTTCTCTGAAGTATACCGCATTGAAGTACTGCCGGTCGATGACCGGGGTAGGATCAAATCCGCTTTCCTGCACGCGGCTTCTCCAAGCTTCATGGTCCTCGAAATCTTTGGCCCGCCAAGCGATATGATGGACCACTCCGGCCCCATCCGCTCCGCGGGGCACTGCTTGTGCCTTCACATCAATAACATTGCCGATATCGCCTTCGGATTTGAAGCGGATAAACTCCCCGTCCTGTCCAACCTTCGTAAGTCCCATTACATGCTCCAGTGTGTCCATGGTTTTCTCAGGCGCCAGACTAAACAGCACAGCTCCCCCGAAACCTTTGATGGCTTTGTCCGCCGGAACCCCGCCAAACGTCCATTTGCTCGGCGTGCCTTCGCTCCGCTGCACAAGCTCGATCTGCAGCCCGTCATGATCCTGCAGCCTGAGATAGGATTCGCCGAAACGCTCCGTCACCGTATAAGCAACGTTCAGCTTTTTCAGGCGTTGTTCCCAGAAATCAAACGAGCCCTCCGGAATCGCATAAGTCGTCACCCCTACCTGGCCTCCACCGACCCGGCCTTTACGCGAAGCCGACCACGGGAAGAAAGTAATGGCCGTCCCGGGACTTCCTGATTCATTTCCAAAATACAAGTGATACACTTCCGGAGCGTCAAAATTGATCGTTTTCTTCACGAGACGAAGCCCCAGTACTCCGGCGTAGAAATCTACATTCTCCTGTGCGTGTTTTACAAATGCGGTTATGTGATGAATTCCGGCTGTTCTTTGTGTCATGGCTCTGCACCTCTTCTTTATAAGTTAGTATGGCTCAATAATGGGATAGAATCCCTGTAGAAGCATCTCTTTTAGATTAAGAATCTTAAATTTAAGATATATGCTAAAAATTTTTAGTCCTGCTTTTGTGCGCCCAAACCGAGTTTCTTGATCAACTCGATCGCCTGTATTTTCTCTTCAGCTGTCAGACCGCTCATGCTCGACTCCACAACCTTCGTATGTTCGGGGAAAATCACGTTGAACAACTCTGTCCCCTCTTCCGTAATCTGCGCATAAGTCACCCTGCGGTCTTCAGGACATGGGACCCGTTTGAGCAGCCCTTTCTTCTCCAGCTTGTCGATATTGTACGTGATGCTGCCGCTGGTCACCAGAATCTTATCCCCGATCTGCTGTAGCGGGAACTTCCCCTTGTGATACAGCAGTTCCAGAACCGCGAATTCCGACGGTGACAGGTTGTGCCTCTTCATATCCTTGACGGAGCGGTCCATAATGACCTTCTGTGCTTTGGAAAGCACTACGAACAGCTTCAGCGACAAATCGAGTTCGCTCATGTCTTCTACATCCTTCACCTGTATCACCACCGGATTAATTTATCTCAAATTTAAATATCTTTAATTTAAGATAAATATACACCTCTTTAAACGAGGTGTCAAGCCCATCTGCCACTCTTGTATACAAAAATCTCCGGAGCGGCTTAATCCGGAGAAGGGCCTAATGTAATCCGGTATTGCGAACACTCTTCCACAATATGCTCGCCCTGCGAATATACCCAGCGGAAGCGGTAATGGCTGCCGGTGTAGTTCGTCTTCGCGCGAATGTCCGGTATGACTACGCTATCCATATTGTCGAGGAGAGTCTGCTGCAGCTGCCGGATTCTCTCTTCATTGGCTTCTCTGCGTTCTTCGGCCGCCTCTTCCGAAGGCGAGGTCTGGCAATAATACTCCCTGCCCACTTCCGCATCGGTCAAATCCGGCGGCAGCGGAGCACCCGAACCCCGGAAAATTTCACGGACCGTTTCAATCCAATCTTTGTATAAATCCATTTCTACATTCACTTGATGCGCCTCCTGCTTTCCAGTCTAACGGTTGCTTCTATCTATTTTAGCTTATTCCGCTAAATAATTCGATCCCGATGTCCGCTGCCGGGAGGGGCCACTCCCGGTTTTCTAAACCCTATACACGTAAGCTTGGCTCCCGGACTTTGGAGCTGTAAAGAGCGCGATAAACGCAATCGTCTCCCTCCTTACAACAAGCAGCCCTCAGAGGAACGGAATTAACCCGGAAAGAAGGTTAAATCTGTTTCTTTTCTGAGGGCTGCCCTGTTATTTTACTCAAGTAAAAAGAACCGGTTTCTCTTCCTGCTCCTGCCCATTCATCAATAAGGCTTCCACCAGTTGCCGGAAACGGTGATCATACTGAGCAAACGGATGCTGTTGTCGAAATAGTAGCTGTCGGAGGTCGGCGAATTGACGATATCGCTCCACACCTTGTTCAGCCACTGCTGGTTGGAGGCATCAACCATTGCGCTGACCGCGAAAGGAGCCGTAAAGGCGATCGCATGGCTGGAATCGAGAACACCGCCGCTGAGTGTATATCCTGATCCGATTTTGGCGGGGTTGCCGCCCGTCTTGGTCTGGATCCAGTTGTTCATCTTACGGAGCTGGCTCAGAGCTCGCGAATCCCCGCTGACGAGGTAATCGGTTGCAATTCTCCAAGGCGTACGCGAGGAGTTCCAGCTGTAGTCGTTATCTGTCGCCTCTTCCAGATACATCTCGGGAGCCGGGGCATACGTTCCGTTTGATTTACGGACGACGAAATCCGGCATCAGCCCCGTGTTCGGACTGTGACTCGCGAAGATCGTATTAATAATAGAGTATGTCCGGTCCGCAACTTGATCCCACTTGGCATTACCGCTGGCGCTTTTGAAAGCTTTGAGGTGATTCAGCATGTAGTCGGAAGGCCGTGTGCCCGGGCCGTATTTGGTATCGCTGTCGGACGCCCAGTCGCCCAGCTTCAGATGATAGTAAGCCGCATGAACTTCCCTTTTCAGAATGGCATTAATAACTTTAAGCGCCTCACTCTTATAATTGATTCCGCCGGTGCTTCCCCACTGCTTGTCGGCAAGGAGGAGTGCGTACGCGATATCCATATCACCGTCCGTTGCGGCATCACTGCCTGAGGTATCCACAATGTTACCGCTGGAGTCCTTGGCCTGCTGCCAGGCCATCAGAGCCGGATCTATGGAGCTCGGGTGAGCCTTATAGAAACGGTACAAGCCGTCAAAATACGACTGCGCATTAGCATCATAGCCCGCCATATAGGCGGTAATTATCATGCCGTACCCGTGACCTTCCGAGCAGGAAACGACATTAGCCGGTTCCGTGACGATGTTTTCTTTGTTATAAAAAACGTAGTATTGATTCGAAATCTTCGGATGCTTGACCAAATACCCCGCTTTCCACTCGTTATATTTCTGCTGAACCTGCTGATCCATCTGAGCCTGCGTATAGTTACCGGGCTTAATCGTCCCCGGGGTGTAGGATACATGCTGCGGAAAAGGCTTCAAGGCTGCGGCAGCATTGACGGCGGCCGGATTTTGTACCAGCGGGCCGCTCCCATTAGCTGATGCGGATACCGAAGCCGCTGACCCTTCAAGGGCCGGACCTGCCACTGCGGAAGCAGCCAGACTGCACAAGAGACAAGTGTTTAAGGATAGGGTAAGCCATTTCTTTTTCATCATTCATGCTCCTCTCATTTTTACATGCATAGGCACAAACCGGTTCATTCCAGTAATCCCGGGTACGCATCGCCTCCTTTATAAAATAACGGCCGCGGCTTGGTTCCAGCTGCTTTACGCACTCGCACTGGCACTGGCACTGGCACTGACACTGACATCGGCATTGGCATGGCATCGGCATCGGCATCGGCATCAGCATTTTACAAATATTAAAGCGCTTTAACTTTTGTGCATAAAAAATAACCGCCCTGCCACCACAAATCCGTTAACGAATTTTTTTGCAGCATACCCGCAGCCATTGATGTTTGTAATCTTCAACTAAAATATAAGCGCTTACATTTACAATGTCAACCCTTATTTATCCAGTCGTCAAACTCCAGTAAAGACTCCTCATCCGCTCACGCAAAAAAAGAACGGAGAGACAATCCTCCCGCTCTTCTTCTCTTGCCTGCTCCTATGCTGAGCCATTTTGGGCTGTCTTGCGATAGGCTTGCTCTGAAATGACCTTACTTGGAGGCCTTACTTGGAGCCTTGTTTCTCCTGCATCCGTTCGTGAAGAAAGTCTACCACATGCATGACTTTCATACTGCCGTTTCCGTACCGCTCTACCCCCAGCTTCATCTGCAGAAGGCAGCCCGGATTACTCGTCAGCATAATCTGAGCCTGCGTCGCATTCGCATGCTCCATCTTGTGGCCAAGGATCTGATCCGCCATCTCCGGCTGCGTCAAATTATAAATGCCCGCCGAACCGCAGCAACGGTCCGATTCCACCATCTCGACGTAGTCAACGCCGGCAACCTGGCGCATCAGACGCCGAGGAGCATCGGACGAGCGCATCACATTGCGCAAATGACAGGAATCCTGGTAAGTGATGCGAATCTTCTCGGCCGGGGCGGACGGAGTAACCGGCTGCCCCTCCGTCTGGGCGGCCGTGCTGGCATCCTCAGCGGCGGCCGTTGAAGAACCGGCAACGGCTGCCCGGGAGCCGGTTGCACTGGCAGCGGCCTCGGCGGATGCAGCTGCGGCCGCTTCAGAAGCGGCGGCAGTGTTGCCGATGCCAGCCGCTCCGCTTCCTGCGCCGCCCATGTCCGCTGCTCCTGCCGGAGCAGACTGCACCGTGCCGGAGAGCTGCTCTGTGCGGCCCGCCGCAGCGGCGGCGCAGCCCTGCTCGGCGAATTCCGGCAGCCGGCCGGCGTTCACAAGCAGGTCGCTGATGTCTTTGACCCGCTCGGCAAACCAGGCTGCGCCTTCCTTCCACTCCGCATCATCATGCAGCAGGTGATCGTATTCCGTCAGGATAGCTCCGCAGCCGCCTGCATTGGACACGATGTAGTCTACGCCTGCATCCCGGAAAGCCCGGATATTGCCCCGGGCCAGCGACTGGGCTCCGCCGGTTTCCCCGCTGTGCGCATGCAGAGCGCCGCAGCAGTTCTGCGCCTCAGGAATGAACACCTCGAAACCTGCGCGGGTCAGCAGTTCCACCGTATGCACGTTGGTGTCCGTGAACATCACGTCCATGATGCAGCCCCGGAACAGCCCGACCGTGGCGATCTTCTCCCCGGCGGCTGCATGGCGCGCGCCGATCCGGTCGATGACGCCGCTAGCGGAAGCTTCCGGCAGAATCGCTTCCATATCGCGCATATGCGCCGGGAACATCTTCATGATGCCGGCGGCACGCGTCAGCTTCTGAAGGCCCGAGCGTTGGTACAAGCCCAGCGCTCCTCCTACCAGACGCATGCGGCTCTGCTTGGGGAACACGGCCTTGAACGCCGTGTTCCTCGCCAGCTTCACCCAACCGCGGTGGGAGCTGGTATGATCTTCGATCGCGTCTCGGGCCTGCTCGATCAGCTGTCCGTATTTCACATCCGCCGGACAAGCAGGCTCGCAGGCTCTACATCCGAGACAGTGGTTCATCTGTTCTTCGAACGCCGCGTCCGGCTCCATGATTCCGTCGGTGACGGCTTTCATCAATGCGATTCTGCCCCGCGGCGATTCCGCTTCGATTCCGGTTTCCCGGAAAGTCGGACAGGCCGGCAGACAGAACCCGCAGCGCATACAATTCGTTAATTGATCCTGGTCGAGGCGCAGCTTCAGCTTCTCTGTCAGCGGATTATTCGTGGTGCATGCTGCCTGTTCAGCCACGGTCGATCACCACCCTTTTGCGGGATTCTTTGGCGAATACTTTGCCCGGATTAAGCAGATTCAGCGGATCAAACGCCTGTTTGATCCCCTTCATTACCTGAATGCCTGCCGCGCCCACTTTCCATTCCAGGAAAGGCGCTTTAACGAGTCCGACACCGTGCTCTCCGGTAATTGTGCCCCCAAGTTTGATGGCGGCTTCGAAGATCTCCGCGAACGCGGCCTCGACCCGGTGCACTTCCTCCGCATCCCTTGCATCGGTCGTCGCTGTCGGGTGCAGGTTGCCGTCACCGGCGTGGCCGAAAGTACAGATGGTTACTTGATGTTTCTTCGCGATGCGGTTAATCTCCATGACCATATCGGCGATTTTGGAGCGCGGAACGGTAGCATCCTCCAGAATCGTGGTCGGTCTGAGCCTGGCCAGCGCCGTAAAAGCGCTCCGCCTTGCCGTCAGCAGCTTGAGCGCTTCCTCCTCGCTCGCAGCTACCTCAACCCGGTCGGCATTCTCGCTGCGGCAGATCGATTCGATCAGCGCGATGTCACGCTCGACCGCCTCCGGGTCGCCATCCTGTTCGATTAGCAGAATCGCCTCCATATCCAGCGGCAGACCCAGCTTCGCAAAATCATCCACCACGCGGATCGTCGAATTATCGAGAAACTCCAGCGTGGCGGGAATAATCTGATTCTCGATAATCTTCGATACCGTACGCGCGGCACCGTACAAATCCTTATACATCGCCAGCATCGTTTTCTTCGCCTTCGGCGGCGGGATCAGCTTAAGGGTCGCTTCCGTAATAACGGCGAGCGTGCCCTCCGAACCGACCAGCAGCTTCGTCAAGTCATAACCAGCTACGTCCTTCATCAGCTTGCCGCCGGTACGGATCACTTCCCCGCTTGCCAGCACGGCTTCCAGTCCGATGACGTAGTCTTTGGTCGTGCCGTATTTCAAACCGCGCAGCCCGCCTGAGCATTCGGCAATATTTCCGCCGATCGTCGAAATCGACATACTGCTCGGATCCGGCGGATAGAAAAGCCCCAGCGACTCCACGTGCAGAATGAACTCCTTGGTGTTCAGTCCCGGCTGCACGATAGCCGTCAGATTCTCCATATCGACTTCAAGAATACGGTTCATCCGGTGCATGACCATCACGATCCCGCCTTCGACAGGCACAGTTCCCCCGCACAAATTCGTACCCGATCCCCGGCTGATAAGCGGAACCTGGTATTCACTCAGCACTTTCATGACTTCCGACACTTGGGCCGTCCGTTCCGGGTAGATAACCGCATCCGGCAGAGACTGCAGCATCGGAGTCCCGTCATACGAATGGGTAACGAGCGATTGCGGATCGTCTTTGAATCTACCGGGCCCGAGAATAGCGGTCAGCTTCTGTTTAACTTCTTCCTGCAGCACAATCAGACACCCCTTTAATGGAAGTACAATCATTAGATGAACATAAGAATAGGCGGATTTCAGGTGGTAAGCCCACCGGTACAACTTAATCAATGATAAGCGTTTTCATTTAATTATATAAAAATTAGTCAGGTCATCTGATGACTTTCTTTACGAATAAGTATACACTAAAATAAATCAACCGGAAGCGGATTTTTTAAAAATAAGGTATGGAGGCAATTACATGGAGACGAACAGCAGCGGACGGCCTTTGAAAAGCCATGAATGGGTCATGAGCGATATCCGGAAGCAGCTCGAAGAGGGCCGTCTTGCGACCGGGCAGCGGCTTCCCTCCGTGGTTGATCTGGCCGCGCAGTATGGCGTGGGGCGCTCGACCGTGCGGGAAGCGCTTAGTGCGCTGAAGGCCATGGGCATGCTCGATATCCGGCAGGGCGGCGGAACCTTCGTGAAAGCTGCCGCGGCAGAGCCGCAGCATCCCGGCCTCCTGCACCCCGAATCATGGGTAGACCGGGCGGCCTCACTCCGCCAGATTCTCGAAGTCCGGCGCGTGCTGGAGACCGGATGCGCTTCTCTTGCCGCGCGGAACCGGTCGGAAGCCGACCTGAGCGATCTCGCGGGTACCCTTCGCGAGATGGAGGCTCATCTGGGCGACGAAACGCGCAGCGAGCAGGCCGATGTCCGGTTTCACCAGCAAATGGCTGCCGCCACCCACAACCCGGTGCTCGCCGATTTGATGGGCTCGCTGTCGCAGAAGCTGCACGACAGCATGAGGGACACGCGGGCGCTCTGGTTCTACGCAGAGCGCTCGTCCGCGGAGCGTCTGCTGCGCGAGCACCAGGCTATCTATGACGCGATAGCCGCCCGCAACGGCGCCGAAGCCTCGGCGCGCATGGAGCTGCACATCGCCAAGGTCGAGCAGGTGCTTGGCGAGAAGGGCGCCGGGATCTGACCCCTTGCAGAGGATGCGCATAATTTTATACACCGCTGCACCTTTACGATTATTGAGATCATGCCTGCTTCTTAAGCACAGAGCTATAAGCAGCAGCCTAAATCTTTGAGCCTATTAAAAAACAGGCAGTGCCGAGTCAACACTTACTCGGCACTGCCTGTTTTGGATATACTCTTGATCTCTATTGTTTCAGGGGTTTTTCTTTATATTCTTCCAGCCAATATTCATAATAGGGGTTCATCCATTTAGATCCATCGTAGTATTCTACTTCGCTTACACAAGACAGAACCGTTTTGATTCCATGCGGGTCATCCAGCGACCACCCTTTTCCTTTTCCGTAAGTGGCGTTAGGGATGATATTCACATTTTCAGCAATGCCCTTAAATTCAGAGTCCGCACTGCCAAATTGGGATTTAATTTTGATAGGCAAACCATTACCGTCATAACCTAAAGAAGCGACTTTGATATTTTTCACCGTCTTTTCCGTGTTGTTTCTGACATGGACTTGTATCATATCCGGATAGAGTGTCTTGTACTCTGAGCTTTGAGCGATGATGGTTGAGCTTTCCACGGTTACTTCCTGCTTCTTTTTGGCATCTTCCAGCTTTTCTTTCCGTTCCGCCGCTTTTTTCTCTTCGTTAGCTTTTTCATACACAGCTTTCTTAGCTGAAATCTCCGGATCATCAGGAATTAAAGACAGGCTTTCCCCAATCATAGTTATTGCTTTGGCAAAGTCATTACTTTGAGCTGATTCATCGATTTCCTTCAGGATTGCTTCCTTATAGGTTTGTATCGAATTCTTCATCGATTCCTGAGCCGCATTGTAATCCGCGTCCTCTTGGATCACTTTTTTAAATTCGGGAATCGCAGCCTTGATATTTTTCTCATTTAGGAATGCCGCCCCTTTTGCATAGGCTGTCCGGGAGTCATTTAACCGGGTAACTGCAGATGAGGCTTCTGATACTTTACCAGAGATCACTTTGGCACTTTTTAGAGCTTCCAATTCAGAATTCGCTGTCTCGTAATCTGTCTTTTTTTCTTTAAAACTTGCCACGATTTTATCGATTTCATTCTGAATAAAGTCTTCTGCCTTTTTCTTATCATCCGGCTTTTCCATGATCTTATCCTCGTAAATGCCTACCGCTTCCTTATAGCTTCCATCATTGATTGCTCGTTTGAATTTAGCAACATCGGTGTTTAATAACATAATCATCAGAAAAACAGCTGCACAAACCAGCAGTATCCCGCCCGCAATCCAGCCTATTTTCTTCGAACTGCCATCCATCTTGGCATTCTCTTGAACGGGCTCAAGTAAGCTTTGACCGCAATGATTGCAGAATTTGGATGACTCCGAATTTAATCCCCCGCATTTAGGACAATCCATGTTTTCCACTCCGTTTTATTTCACGTAAAAAAGATTCATAATAATTACCAATCTTTTCCCGTAAAATATAGTACCATATCCCAACGGATAGTTATATAGACCTACAAAAATTAGACAATTAGTCACATATACACAAATAATCCTTCAAAATCTCACCTTACCCCACTGGTTGCAGCAGCTCCGTACGGACGATCTCAAGAATCTCCCGGGTTCGGTCCCGGATAAAAAAATGCCCGCCTTCTAACGGATACATGCTGCAATTCTGCCGCGTAAGCTTGTGATAACCCCCGAGGTCCCCCGTGGTCAGTTCATCTTCTGTTCCATAAATGACCGAGATATTAAGAGCAAGAGGCGCCGGATTATCGGCATACCGGTGGGTATTGACCGCTTTGAGGTCCGAACGGATTATTGGCAGGAAAATGTCCATCAGATCCTTATTTTCACTGACCTCATCCGTAAGGCCGCCCAGATCAATGAGCTGGCGGACCAGATCCGGATCAGACTGTTCATGGTTAATTCGGCAGCTTCGCTCCACGTTAGGGGGAAGCGCTCCGGAGAAGAAGACATGCCGTGGAGGCTTCTGGCCTCTCTTGATTAACCGATGAGCCGCTTCAAATGCCAGGTGCGATCCCAAGCTGTGCCCAAAGAGGGCATACGGTACCGCATCTTGCAAGGAGCGTTCAATGGTATTTACGACATCCTCCGAGAGCTCGTCCATGTCATCCAGCAATGGACTGTTGAATCTCCGTCCCCTGCCGGGAAGCTCCACCGGCTCAATTTGCAGCTGCGGCGAAGCTTCCTTGATCCACGGAGTAAAAATCGTGGCGGAGGCTCCTGAGTAAGGCATACAGAACAGCTTCATTTACTCCACTCCTTCTATATAATAGTACGAAAACCTTTTCTAGCCGGAGCTTGCCGGACTACCGAACGATCCGGAAGGTTTCCGCTTCGATAGCGCTTCAAGCCCGCTCTCAGTCGCTTGACTGAAGAGACCGCAGATATCGCTTAGAATGCTCAGAGAGCAGACTGCGGGCAATTGCCGCAATCTGCTCGATTTCTTACCGCTCTTTTGTATTGCCGCTCGTGTTTATCGTGTCGTTCTTGCCGTTCTTCCTGAATTAATTGGCAACGAGATTATAGGTGCCGAGCACCGTCTGCATACCTGCGAGGATAATCTCGCAGCCCTCTTTAAGTGCAGCCGGACTAATCATCAGCGGAGGCATGATTTTGATTACGGTGTCGTTTCTGCCCGCTCTTTCGATAATAAGCCCATTCTCAAAGCACAGCTTGGCAATCTTCCGCGGCGCTTCCGGATCGGGTACTCCCGCCATATCGATTCCCCAAATGAGACCGATTCCCCTCATTGTAAGAGCGGGGTGAAGCGGCATGATCTGCTGCTCCAGGAACTGTCGGATGTAAGCCTCCTTGTGCATAACTTGCTCCTCAAGGAGAGATTCCCTCCGGTACTCGAGTGCGGCTTTAGCCGCTACAAACGCGAGCTGATTGCCTCGGAAAGTCCCGTTATGCTCACCCGGGGCCCATTGATCGAGCTCCGGCTTCAGCAAGAGCAGAGACATCGGCAGGCCATATCCGCTGATTGATTTGGACAGGACGACCATGTCCGGTGTAATTCCCGCTCTCTCGAAAGAGAAGAACGGGCCCGTTCTGCCGCAGCCAACCTGAATATCATCGGCAATAAGCAGAATTCCGTGCTCGGTGCATAAGTTCCGCAGTCTTCTGAGCCATTCTACACCGGCTACGTTGATTCCTCCCTCTGCCTGGACCGTTTCGAGAATAATGGCGGCCGGTGTATCTATCCCGGAATGCGTATCGCGGAGAACCTGCTCCAGATACCAGATCGTGTCCAGCTCAGCGAACGGGCCGCCATCGTACGGGAAGAACGTGGCGTTGCCCAGAGGCAGACCCGCCCCGGCCCGGCTCTCCTTGTTGCTGGTGACCGCCAAGCTTCCCATGGACATGCCGTGGAAGCTTCCCATGAAGGTAAACACGCCGGTCCGGCCCGTGACTTTACGAGCCAGCTTCAAAGCCGCTTCAACCGCATTCGTTCCGGTCGGTCCGCAGAACTGCAGCTTGTAGTCCAGCTCGCGGGGCTTCAGGATAAGACTGGAAAAGGACTGGATGAAATCTTCCTTCGCCTTCGTATACATATCCAGACCATGCATGATACGATCCGATTTTAAGTAATCAATGATTTTTTCCTTGATAAACTCATTGTTGTGCCCGTAATTCAAGGCTCCCGCTCCCGCAAAAAAATCAAGATACTCACGGCCGTTATCCGCATACAGATACTCGTCCTTCGCCTTATCGAACACAACCGGAAAACTTCTGCAATAGGACCTCACATTTGATTCCAACTCTTCAAAAATACTCATCTCAATTGCCTCCCCATGCTCCGAATTTGGACTTGCACGAACGATTAAGCCTCTATGGTTTTGGTCTTAGTTGTTCCTGTGATGTCATCCGGTTCCGGTTCAAGATCCTGCTTGAAGAATTCCCTAAGATCTTTGTTCCGGTGAGCAATGGTGCCTACAATAAAGAGAAGAAGTCCCGATCCGATCACGATAAAGGAGAAATTAATCAGATCAATCAAGACACCGTAGATCCACATCCCGACAGGCACGGCCAAAGTCGTCACCGTTCCCACCACTCCGAAGAAACTCGCCCTGATTTTCTCCGGAATGTACAGTTGTGCATACGAGGTCATCGGAATGTTCCCCATAGCCAGGAAAATCCCCGTGAAGGCCAGCAGCAGCATATAGCCGAAAGTCAGTCCCCACTTGGCCTCCAGGCCGATAAACGGCAGTTTCGGAAAGATCCATAAGGTGAACATGAGAGCCTGAAGCTGAATAAGGACAAAAATTTTGTTGATAAAGAACGAATGGACCCTTTTCATAGCAATGGTAATGGCCCCTACAATAAACCCGACAGCCAAGGCCGCTTCAATCAGAGAAAGCTGCTCCGCGGACATCTGGAACTGTTTGTAAATAATATAAGGCAGCACAAGAGAAATCGCCGGTCCGATGACAAAATTCGTAGCCAGGAAAACAAGCAGGATATTTTTGATGGCGGCCCGGTCCCGGATATACGTCCGGATTTCCCGGAGACTTTCGAAATACGGCTTGTGCTTTTCTGCGGGCGTGCTTCTCGGTCTGAATTTCAGAAAAAGAATGAGAATTCCGGAGACGATAAAAGAAATTCCGTCGATCAGGAAAATCATGTGAAATCCGATCATGCTGTACGCGATCGCCCCGACGACCGGTCCGAAAATACTTAATAGAGCATTGATGCCCTGATGGCTGGAATTCATCGCATTAACGCGGTCTTTTGAAACCAGATCAGGGATACAGGCGTTCACAGCCAGAGAGAAGAAAGCCTGAATCGTTGAAAGCGCGATTGCATATAGAATCAGTGTAAAGATATTCTCCGGATAGTAGCTGAAAATGACCATACAGATCAGAATCAATATCCCGCTGGCAAAATCGCTTATGATCATCACTTTCTTCTTGTTGCTCCGGTCGACATACACCCCTGCAAAAATATTAACCAGTATGCCGGGGAGAAACGTAAAGCCGAGCACGGTCGCAAACAAGCTGGCGGAACCTGTAATATCCAGAACGTAGAGGCTGAGGGCGAATTTGAAAACGGCAGTCCCCAGCTCGGAAATCAGACGGCTTATGCTGAACAGAATAATGTTAGAGGTATCTCTCATGTTCTACACCTTTCTGCCTGCCCGATAAGAAATCAAGCGGCATGGATCGGTTTATATACATATCAAGCGACTGGCGGAACAGCTTGCCCTAGCTTTTGCTGCGCCGCCTGAACAGATAGCACACTCATACACGTAGATTAGAAGCGCTGCTGCAAGGATTACCTGCCGGTATTTGCCCCTGCATCCTCCCTGCCTACTCGGCCGTACTGAGAGCAAGCAGATAGCCGCGGGAAACTTGCTCGAGCAGACTCCTGACTTTCTCCTGATTCTCCAAGTAAGGAAAAACGATCGTCAGCGAGATCTTGCCTTTACTGTGCCAGGCCATGCAGACCACACGATCCTTCTCGTCGCAGTTTACTCCTCCAAGATCCAGTCCGCTTACCGTATCTTCCAGCTCTGGCATTTCCCCCAGATAGTTGACGTTCAGCGGGAATTTCTCGAAGGCTGCTTTGAGAAGCAGCTGGGTTTGTCCGAATGCTTCTGACATGGCGCCGTTATACATCAGATTGGCATAGTTGATATTTTGTCTGGACGCTTTATCGAGTCGGAACTTGATGTCTTTCACCGAGTAAGAGATGTCATCGGCCGCATTCAGAAGCACCGGGATGTAATCAATGCATTCCCCGACAGTTTCAAAGAAAGACTCACTTCCATATTTCCTGCCATAATTGGTAAGCCAGACAGGTAATTGACGGACACCGAAGTATTCGCTGAAAAAGTCGCGGGTTATTCCAATCGCCACTTTCCACAGCTCTTCCGTATCGCCGCCGGCCGCTTGATCCGCATCCTTCTCGAAGTTGACGACCGTATAACCGCTGCTGTCAAAATGGCGGGAGAACTGGTGAAGCTTCTCCGTTTGCAATTGGAAGCTTTCCAGAGCAAGACTGGAAACCAGCTGCTCATCCGTCGTTTCGGACGGACCTTTCGATATTTGCGCGATATAATCCAGGTAAGTGTGCCCCTTCTCTTCTCGAAGCTGTTCCCCATTCTCGAACTGCTCATAGAGACGACGCACTTTGTTCTGAAGAATTTCCCCGCTCATATAATCAAATCCGGCATGGGAGAACGGCAGCAGCAGGGTATACTCTTTCAGATTTTCTTTCACCAGAAGGATTCGGTACATCAAGGAGCCCACAAGATCATGCGTACGGATGAAGAAGTTCTCCATCACAGCTTGCAGCACCTGTCTTCGGGTATCCGCTCCGTAACCCGAGAGGTCCAGGTAAGGCAGGGTAATCGCCTCCGGTTTGTCCAGAAGCATCCAGCTGCCCTCATCCCCTTCCTCCGTCAGAACACTTCTCATCACTTCCTGCGCACAAATGAGGTGATGAATCACGCTGCGGAGAAGGTCCGTGTCCACAAAGTGATCGAAGCTGATATGCGTCCCGGAGATGTCCTTGTGCGCCAGATGGTACCGTTGTGAAGGAGAAATTCCGTAGTGAGCCACGACATCTCCACCCGTGATCCCTTCGGCAAACTGTGTCTGGCTCTGGTCGATTTCCGCCAGAATTCCGGCGATTCCCGCTTCCTCCGGCTCCTGGAGCGCGGTCAGCGCCTTAAACTGCTCTTCGCCAATTTGCGGGCCCAGGTCCGCCTTGATCCCTCTCACAATGTAATGAGGCTGAATCTCGGCTCCGATATTCGCGGCAATCAGCTGCTCGGCCTGCCTGCGGATACTTTCATCCAGTTCCTCAACAGACAGCAGGTCATATTGTCTCGTCCCGGAGTAATAGTGCAGATACCGGACCGGTTTGCCCAGACGTCCGGTGAGGAACTGGGCTGCCTCGGCCTTCTGCCTGATCTTCTGCGCCTGTTCGCCTGCTGATCTGCTGATCAGGGCAGCCATATCCTCCGGTGTCTGATGCGTGAAGACATCCTGGATGGAGACCGGCCAGCCAAGCTCGGCGAATCTGGCAATCAGGCGGATCGCTTTGAGTGAGTGGCCTCCAAGCTCGAAGAAATTCGCCCTTATACTGATACGCTCTACGCCGAGCAGTTCGCTGTACACATCCGCAATGGTCCTTTCCACGCGGTTTCTCGGCGCCGT
Source organism: Paenibacillus lutrae (assembly GCF_009757775.1). Lineage (GTDB taxonomy): Bacteria > Bacillota > Bacilli > Paenibacillales > NBRC-103111 > Paenibacillus_F > Paenibacillus_F lutrae. Next base: position 499,650 of record NZ_RHLK01000002.1, on the reverse strand, counting down.
ATACCCGCTCTCATTCCAACCGCCATGCTCCGGTTCGGGAAGCGCCTTTTTATCCACTTTGCCGTTCTGGGTAAGCGGAAGCTTATCCATGAAGAGGAAGACGGCCGGGATCATATAATCCGGCAGCTGCTCGGCTAAATAATCCTTCAGCTCCCGGTCAGTTACGGCCCGCTCCGACACAATGTAGGCGCACAGGAACTTGTGCTGGTCCCCCTGCTCTTTGACCAGAACAGCCGCTTCCTTCACGGCTTCATGGCGCAGGATCTGGGTTTCAATTTCTCCGATTTCGATGCGGAAGCCGCGGATCTTCACCTGATTGTCTATGCGGCCAAGATACTCGATAGCACCGCCCGGAAGCCATCTAGCCAAATCTCCTGTCCCGTACAGCTGTTCACCGGGCGCGAACGGATTCGGGATGAATTTCTCCGCCGTCAGCTCCGGCTTGTTAATATACCCTCTCGCAACCCCGTCTCCGCCGACCCACAGTTCGCCCGGTACGCCGATCGGATTCAGCTTTCCGTGCGCGTTCAGGATATACGCCGTAGAGTTGCTGATCGGGTATCCGATCGGAATATTGTCCGGGTAATCTTCGCTAATCTCAAAGCAGCAGGAGAACGTCGTGTTCTCCGTAGGCCCATACCCGTTAACAACGGTCAGCTTCGGACAAATACGGCGGACGGTATTAATCCGCACGGGGGACAACGCATCTCCGCCGACGATCAGGTAACGCAGCGGACGGAACATGTCCGGCTTCTGCTGCGATAACTGGTTGAACAGCGGTGAAGTCAGCCACATCATCGTGATGCCGTATTCCTTGATGGCTTCACCCAGCTTGTAGGGATCCAGCAGTGTGAACTTATCCACTACGTACAGCTCCGAGCCGTTCAACAGAGCACCCCAAATTTCAAAAACACTTACATCGAACACTTGGGCCGCCGTCTGCAGAATCTTATCCTCCGGCTTGAACTCTACATAGTTCGTATTGCGCACCAGCCTCACAATACCTCTGTGCTCTACCATCACTCCCTTGGGCTTGCCGGTAGAACCCGACGTATACATCACATAGGCCAGATCCGAGGACGTATTCCAGTCCGGAAGATCCTCCTTCCCTGCCCGGTAAGTAGCCTTATCCTCCAGAGCCATCGCCTTCATGCCCGCAGGCACTTTATCTTCATAGATCGACTGATACAGCACAATTTGAGCGCCGCTGTCTTCCAGCACATAATCCAGCCGGTCCTGCGGATACTCCGGATCGATAGGAAGGTAAGCTCCTCCTGCCTTCATGACTCCCAGCATTCCGATTACCATATCGGAGGAACGGTCACCCACAATGGCTACCACGCTCCCGCTCTGCACCCCGTTATCCCGCAGAACAGCCGCCAGCTGATTAGTCTTCTCACTCAGCTCCCGGTACGTAAGCGTGGTTTCCTTATATACCAGAGCCGTGCTGTCAGGCGTTCGGGCTGCCTGTTCCCGGAACAGCTCCTGCAAGGTCGCATTCTGGGGATAACTGGCCTTCGTGTCGTTGAAATCCGTCAGGAGAACCTTTTCCTCGTTCTCCGTCAGCATGTTGATATTGGCAAGGCGGATATCAGGATTTGCTGTTACAGTCTGAAGAATTCTCGTAAGGTGATGAAGCAGGCGCTCCATCGTTCCCCTGCGGAACAGCTTCGCCGCATATTCGACACTCAGCGTAAAGCCCTCCGCATCCTCATAAACCGAGACGGTCATATCAAATTTGGAGACAGTCGATTCAAATGAATACGGCGTTACATGCAGGCCCTCCATTTCCATGTCTCCGATGTCGATGTTCTGCACTTCCAGCATCACATCAAAAAGCGGGTTGCGGCTGAGATCACGTTTGAGTTTCAGCTTGTCCACCAGTTCTTCATACTGGAAGTCCTGGTTCTCAAAAGCACTTAACGTGCGATCCTTCACCTCATCCAGGAAAGCCCGGAACGTCTTCGTGCCTGCAGGGTAATTCCGCAAGGCAAGCGTATTGACGAACATCCCGATCACCTGCTCCAGCTCTGCCTGCGGCCTGCCGGCAACAGGAGAGCCTACGATGATATCTTCCTGACCGCTATATTTGGAGAGCAGCACATTGTATGCGGTCAGTATGACCATGTACAGTGTGCTGCGCGTCTCAGAGACGAGCTGCTTAACCGCGGCGCCTGCGCTTCCGTCCAAGCGGATGGAAAGACTCCCTCCCTCGAAACTCTGAGTCTTGGGCCGCGGATCATCGGTCGGAAGATTCAACACGGGAATCTCACCCTCAAACTGCCGCTTCCAGAACTGCTCCTGCAGCGCCAGACTGCCGTCCTGCAGCTGTCTGGCCTGCCATCCCGCGTAATCCTTGTAGGTAAGCGTCAGCTCGGGCAGCGGCTCTCCGCGGTAAAGCCGGTTGAATTCACTCACCAGCAGTCCCACCGAGGCCCCATCGGACACAATATGGTGCATATCAATCAGAAGCAGATGCTTGCCGCTGCTGACCCTGATAAGAGAAACCCGAAACAGCGGAGCCTGGCTCAACTGAAACGGAGTCACGAATTCCTCGGCAGCCTGTTCGATCTCCCTCTCCGATCCGGTTTCCAGCTCACTAAATTGAACGGCGAAAGGAACTTGCTGGTGAATGATTTGAACGGGTTCCCCCTCTTCCAGCCGGAACGATGTACGCAGGGATTCATGCCGCTGGACTAAGGTATGGAACGCTTCCTTCAGCCTGCTTAAATCGAGTTCGCCGCTGAGTGTGAGAATCGTAGGCATGTTGTACGCGATGCCGGCTTCATCAAGCGAGTTCAGGATCAGCAGCCGTTTCTGCGCGGAAGAGACCGGATAAAAGTCCGCTTCCTGCAATCTTTCCACGGGTGCATATCTTAGACCCGCCGAAGCGGCGGCTCCAATCTTGTCCGCCATTTCCCCGAGCAGCGGGGACTGGAATACTTCTCTAAGCGGCAAGCTGGTCTGGAACTCCCGGCTAATTCCGGCGATCAGAGAGGCCGCTTTGAGCGAATGGCCGCCGAGGTCGAAGAAATTGTCGTACACGCCGATGCGCTCCAGTCTCAAGACGTGCTGCCAGACGGCTGCAAGCCTCCGCTCGGTCTCCGTACGGGGTGCCACATACTCCGCCCCACTGTGAAGAAGTGTATTCGGCTCCGGCAGAGCCTTGCGGTCCGGCTTGCCGTTGGGTGTCAGCGGCATGCGGTCCAGCCCGATGAAGAAGGACGGAATCATATAGTCGGGCAGAGACTTCGCCAAATAAGAACGCAGGACCGAAGGTGCCCAATCCGCTCCGGACACGACATAGGCGCATAAATAATCTTGATGAAGGCTGTCCCTGCGGGCGAGGATCAGAACTTCTTCGACCGCTTCATGCCGCAGAAGCTGCGCTTCAATCTCCCCGGTTTCAATCCGGAAGCCGCGGATTTTGACCTGATGGTCGGACCGGCCCAGGTACTCGACGCTGCCGTCCCGGCTCCAGCGTGCAAGATCCCCGGTCCGGTACATGCGCTCCCCCGGATAGAACGGATCCGGGACGAACTTCTCGGCGGTCAGCGACTCGTTGCCGCGGTAACCGCGGGCAAGTCCGTCTCCCGCGAGACACAGCTCCCCGGTGACGCCGATCGGCACCGGCCGGTTGCCTGCGTCCACAATGTAGACGCGGGTGTTCACAATCGGTTTGCCGATCGGAATCGGGCCCTCCGGCAGCCGCCCATCCTGCGGAGCCTCCCAGATCGTTGCGCAGATAGTGGACTCGGTCGGGCCGTACGCATTGATGTACGATAGCCTGCGGCTCCACTCCTCTACCAGATCTCGGTTCGTTTCGGAGCCGGCTGTAATGAGCTTTCTCAAAGAAGGCATAGCTTCCGGGTCCAGATGTACCACGTATGTAGGCGGAAGTGTAGCAACCGTAATGCCGCTACCAGCCACAAATCTCTGGAAGAGCGGGATATCCCGGATCGTATCCTGCGGAACCAGATGCAGGGATGCGCCTGTCAGTAAGGCCATGAACATCTCCCAGGCAGAGGCATCGAAAGACAAGCTCGCAAACTGCACGATGCGGTCTTCCGGCAGGATGCCGAGCTGCTCCCGGAAGAACACCTGCAGGTTGAGAATGCCTTGATGCTCGAGCATGACGCCTTTGGGAACTCCGGTCGAGCCGGAAGTATAGATCAGATAGGCGAGATCTTGACTGGAGCCGAGCGGCGGCAGGTTGCTTGCGTCCGCAGCCCCATAATCGTCATTAGCATATGCAGTACCGGCCGGGCCCGTGAGCGCATCAAGCTCCAGGATAAGCGCGTTTGACTGCGCCTGCGCCGTCCACTCCCGGGCCTGCGGGGCCAACTCGGCCGGGCAGAGCACCAGTTCCGCTCCGCTGTCCCGGAGCATATGGGCAATCCGGTCGGCCGGATAGGACGGGTCAATCGGGAGATAGGCTCCCCCGGCCTTGAGAATCGCCAGGATGGCGGCTATGGTGCCGGGGGTGCGTTCACCTGTGATCGCCGCTACGGTACCCGGCCGGACGCCCCGCTCTCTGAGCACGCGGGCCTGTCTGTTCGCGAGGCGGTTCAGCTCCCCGTAAGTAAGCTGTGTTCCTCCGCTTACAACCGCTGCCGCATCCGGAGATTTTGCCGCCTGTTCCTCGAACAGTCCGGGAATTGTCCCGCTTCGGTCGTACGCAGCTGCACTGCGGTTGAAGGCAAATACGATTTCATCCTGCTCATCCGCCGTCAGCAGATCAATATCCCCCAGCTTGACGGACGGATCTGCGGTGACTTCTTCAAGAACCCGGACATAGTGTCCGATCAATCTTTTGACCGTGTCGGGACGAAACAGCTTAGCGGCATATTCCGTATCAAGCTCGGCGCCTTCCGCATCCTCGATGACGGTAAGGGTAAGTTCAAATTTAGACACGTTCGCTTCCAGGTCGAAGGGTTTTAATTCAAGGCCTTCAAGCCGGACGTCCCCGGATTCCAGATTTTGTACAACCAGCATCGTATCGAATAAAGGGTTGCGTCCCAAATCCCGCGGAATATCCAGCAGCTCGATGAGTTCATCGAACGGATAATCCTGATTCTGAAAAGCCCCTAAGGTGCTTGTTTTGACCTCTGAGAGGTAATCACTGAAATTCTTGCCCGCTGCCGGATAACTGCGCATCGCCAGCGTATTCACGAACATTCCGATAATCGGCTCCAGATCCGCATGAGCGCGCCCCGCCGCCGGAGACCCGACGATAACATCTTCTTGTCCGGTATATTTGGAGAGCACAATTCCGTAAGCTGCCAGCATAACCATATAGAAAGTCGTGCCGGTCTCAGCGGCAAGCTGATGCAGCCGCTTTAGCAGTTCAGGCGCAAGCCTCACAGACAGGCTGCCTCCTTCGAAGCTGCGCACCTGTGTCCGGGGGCCGTCCGCCGGGAGGTTCAGCACCGGAAGCTCACCTTGGAACTGCTCCAGCCAGTACTCCTCCTGCTTCTTCAGAATTCCGTCCTTCGCGAGTTTATGATGCCAGACCGCGTAATCTTTGTACTGCAGGCTCAGCTCAGGCAGAGATTGGCCTGCATACAGCGCGTTCCATTCATCCACCAGGATGGAGACGGAGGAACCGTCCGCAATCAGGTGATGGAAATCAAGCAGCAGCACATGTTCACGCTCCGTGATTTGGACAAGACCGGCGCGGAAGAGAGGCGCTTTGCTTATGTCAAACGGAGTAACAAACCCTTCCAGCATTACCGGAAGCCCGGATTCATCCGTCTGTCCCATGAAACGGACTGCAAATTCGACCTCGTCCTTAATTTTCTGGACAGGTTCCGCGTCCACAAGTTCGAACGAAGTTCGGAAGGCTTCATGCCGGTCAACAAGCGTCTGGAACACTTGGTTTAGACGCTCCACATCCAGCTCTCCGCTGATCCGGATAGCGGATGGCGTGTTGTAAACCGTACTATGCTCTTCCAGCTGCTCCAGAATAAAGAGCCTTCTTTGTGCCGGCGACACCGGATAATACTCGGCCCGGTGCACCCGTTCAATGGAAGAGTAAGCCTGATGCGTTTCTGCACCGCCGCTGATCAGCCGGGCCATCTCTCCGAGTAGCGGCGACTCGAATACACCCGTCAGAGGCAGATCACTCTGGAAGGTTTTGCGGACGGCCGACACGAGCTTTACCGCATGCAGGGAGTGGCCTCCCATTTCGAAGAAGTGACTGTTTACCCCGATTCCGCTTACGTCTATACCGAGAATCTCATGCCAGATTACAGCCAGCTTGTGTTCAGCCTCGCTGCGGGGAGCCACATAGTCGGCCCCCGGGCTTGCGGCTTGGTCCGGCTCCGGCAGCGCCTTGCGGTCTACTTTGCCATGCGGTGTCAACGGCAGCTTATCCAGCACAATAAAATGTGCCGGGATCATGTACTCCGGCAGCTCTGCAGCCAGTCTGGCCTTGAGCTCACGAGTCGTCATCCCGCTGTTCAGCACGAGATAGGCACACAGGAACTTGTCTCCGAGTGTATTGGCGCAAGCCGTAACGACAGCCTCCCGGGTTTCCTTCTGCTTCAGAAGAAGGGACTCGATTTCACCCAGTTCGATCCGGTAGCCCCTGATCTTCACTTGCTGGTCCACACGTCCCAGGAACTCCAGATTCCCGTCCGGCAGCCAGCTTACAAGATCGCCGGTTCGGTACATACGCTCACCCGGTTTGAACGGATCGGCCGTGAACTTCTCCTCCGTCAGCTCCGGACTGTTCCTGTACCCCCGGGCCACACTTGCTCCCGCCAGCCACAGCTCGCCGGGCACACCGGCCGGCAGCAGACGTTTGCGGGAATCCAGGACGTAAGCTCTAACATTATTTACAGGTTTGCCAATTGGAATATTCGGGTATTCACCAATCACTTCAAACGACGTGGAGCAAACCGTATTCTCCGTCGGACCGTAATTGTTGTAGAGTTTATACGGGGTCTTCCGGTAGAAATTCAATTTGTCTCCGCCCGTAATAAGGCGGGTCAGCGAATGGTTCTCCAGACGCATAAATTGCTCGGCAATCGCTGCCGGAAAAGAAGTAATCGTGATTCCGTTCTCTTCGTAATAAGCATTGAGCCGCTCCACATCCAGACGGATCTCATCCGGGATGATGTGCAGCGCACTGCCTGCAATGAGACAGGGAAAGATTTCACTGACCGAAGCATCGAATCCGAAGCCCAAATATTTGGTGCAGCGGTCCAGCTCGTTGAGACCGTAGTATGACTTGTGCCACAGAGACATGTTAACGAGAGTATGATGCTCGATCATGACGCCTTTGGGCTTACCCGTAGAACCGGATGTGTAGATCACATAAGCCAGATGACCGGGCTCCGCTGCGCGCAGCGGATTGGATGATTTATGCGCGTCAAGAGCAGGTTCCAGACTGCCTGTATCCAGCGTGGGCACCTGCAGGTTCATCCCCCGTCCCCGCACATGCTGACGGCGGGTCAGCAGGAGCGCAGCTCCGCTGTCCTGAACCATATAGCTGATGCGTTCTGCCGGGTACTCGGGGTCTACAGGCAGATAGGCCGCACCGGCCTTCAGAACAGCCAGCACCCCCACGATCATTCCGATGGAGTGCTCCAGCATGATGGCAACAATCTTCTCCGGACCGACTCCCTGCTCGCGAAGATAAGCGGCCATAACGTTCGCCTGTTCGTTCAGCTCCCGGTAAGTAAGGCTCTCCCCCTTGAAGACAACTGCCGTATTACCGGGAATATCTTCCACTTTTGCCTCGAATAAATCTAGCACTGTCGTGTCCGCAGGAAGGGAAACTTCCTTCCCGTTGAAATTTTCCAGCAGGTGTTTCTTCTCATCAGGTGTGAGGATTTCGATATCCTTCAGCTCCAGGGAAGCATTGCCGGCGACAGCGCGCAGCACATTCAGATAATGCCCCGCAATACGGGAAACCCACTCTTCGTCGTAGACACAGGTGTTGTATTTGAATAAAACTTCTAACCCTCTGCTGTGTGTCAGAATGACATTAAAGTCATAATTGGACTGCTCGTAATCCTCAATCTCGGTCATCCGGAATTCTTCCGTACGAAGAGGTTCTGCCGCTTCATCACGGACCGGATAATTCTGAAAGCCGTACAAGTGATCAATCAGACCCTGCTTCATTACCGAAAGAGCCTGAACTTCCGCCAGCGGAAAATAGTCATACTCTTTGGTTTCACCGGAAGCCGCCTGAACCTGCCGGATCAGCTCCGCAAAAGTCTGCTCTTCCCGGAGGCGGATGCGGGTCGGAATCGTATTGATAAACAGCCCGACCATGGTGTCAATTCCTTCCACTTCGGCCGGTCGTCCCGATGAAACCGTCCCGAAGACGACATCATCGGATCCGCTATATCGTCCCAAGAGAACACCCCAGGCCGTTTGAAGCACCGTATTCAGAGTCACCTGGTTCTCGGTTGCGGTTCGTTCAAGCAGGAGGGCCGTCTCTTCGGGGATGGCAAATACGTCATCCCGCTGCGTATAGCCGTTCTCTTTGAGATTGCCTTTGTTCCCGGGCAAAGCGGATTTAGTCTCATAGCCTGCCAGGTATTCTTTCCAGAAAGCCCGGGCTTCCTCCTGATCCTGTGCATCCAGCCACTTGATGTAATTCGCATAGGGAGCCGCATCCGTCAGCGTCAGCGTTACTGGCAGCCCTTGTCTCAGTTCCCGGTACGTGTCAAAAAGCTCATCGACAATCGTCTTCAGGCACCAGCCATCCATCAGAATATGATGGTAGCTCCAGTTCAGCGTGTAAGCCCCGCTGCCCGTCTTCCAGACAGCCAGCCTGAGCAGCAGATCCTTCGCCAGGTGAAAGCCACTCTTCTTGTCCTCCCGGATATGTTCCTGAATCAGCTGTTTACGGGCCTGCTCGTCCTGCCCGCTGATATCTTCATAAGCAATCGTGATAGGCCGTTCCTTGAACACGACTTGCTTCGGTCTTTTTACATTTTCATGAAGAAAATTGGTTCTCAGAATCTCGTATTTACCAATGAGCAAATTGAAACTCTGCTGCAGCACCGCTACATCCAGGGTACCCGTCACCTCACAGGTAAACTGCTCGAAGTAGGCCTGGGAATCCTTATTCAATAAATGATGGAACAGCATACCTTCCTGCATCGGGCTTAAGTTGTAAATGGCCTGAATCGCCATGGTCCGTTCCAAATGGTTTCCCCCCTTGATCTTCGTTCTTCGCGTTCAGCTTTCGTAAAAAGACATAATCGCTTCAAGTTCGTCGATGGACAGGTCTCCTCCCCCAACGTCGGAAGGGGTCATTTCTTTGGAATCTTTAGAAGAGCAGTGCGTGATAACCGCTGACAAGCTTTGCTGAAAAAGTCCGGCAAATTCCGCCATGGAAGCCTCCGTATACTCATTCAGGTTGTACTCGATAAACAGAACCAGTTCGCCTTCCTCAATAACGCCTCCGATGTCGAGCGGAATTTCCCTGTCGGCTTCCGGGCTGACGGTCTGTCCCTGCGGTACAGGGGAGGCTTGGAATACATCCGTGTTAATATCCGTGTCGAACTGGCCCAGATAATTGAATTTGATCTCCGGTTCGCTGACTGCGCTGCCGCTTGTGGCCAGATACTTGCGGATGCCGTAGCCGATCCCTTTGCTGGGGATTTGCCTCAGGTTCTCTTTCGTCTGCTTGATCACGTAGCCCAGATCCTCGGAATTGGCCATATCCAGCAGAACCGGATAGGTGGAAGTGAACCAGCCGACCGTTCTGCTGACGTTCATCTCTCTTATGATTTCCTCACGGCCGTGTCCTTCCAGGCAGATGAAGACTTGGTCTTCGCCCGTCCACTGCTGAACAGCCATTCCGAGGCCGGTCATCAGAAGATCGTTAATCTCTGTCCCATACGCGGTATGAGCGCGGGCAAGGAGCTGATCGGTCTCCTCCTTTGGTAGCCGGAACGTATACGTCCGGTTATCCCGGTTCTTAAGCGACTGACCGCTGCTGAATCTTGGCAGCGGCTTCGCTTTTACAGCGTCCAACCGGCTCCAATAGTCGTTCTCGCGCTTCATTTCCCTGCCCTTTGCATACTCGGTGAGACCTTGCGCCCAGTGCTGATACGAATCCGTTTTGGCCGGAAGCTCGATCCTCTGATTCTGAACGGCCTGGGTATAGGCAGTTGTCAGATCTTCGAATAAAATCCGCCAGGACACCCCGTCGATGACTAGATGATGAATGACCATTGCGAAATGATCGCCCTCGTTTGTCCGGAACACCCCGAGCTTGACGAGCGGGCCATTCTCCAGATCTATACTGGCCTGAAGCTCATTTATGGCCGCGCCGATCCGTTCCCCAGGGTCGGCTTCGCCTTGAAAGTCGGCAATCGTCAGATGGAACAACTCACCGTCTGCATCACGGTTAATCTGCCTGACCAGATTGGAGCTATTCACCCGGATATCCTTGTCAGCACTATCGTCCCTGCTGTCTGGGCCTTCGGCCTTCAGCCGGAAGACCATTCTCAGAGCATCGTGATGTTCCACGATTTTCGTCCACGCTTCCTTCAGGGCTGCCAGATCGAACCTGTCTTTTTTGAACAAAACGACACCTTGGTTGTAGTGGTGCCTGTTCGTAAACTGCCGATCAAAGAACCACCTCTGGATCGGGGTAAGCAGCACTTCACCTTCCACGATTCCCTGGTCGATCTCCCGGCTGGCTTTATGGACATGCTTGGCCAGCTTCGCAATATGCGGGTTCTGGAAGAGATCCTTGATTCTCATTACATACCCGCGTGCATTCAGTTTGGAAGAAATTTGAATGGCCTTGATGGAGTCGCCGCCCAGTTCAAAAAAGTTATGCTGCGTACCGATTGGCGAGGTCCCCAGAACTTCTTCCCAGACATCCACCAGGCACTGCTCGGTTTCATTGGCAGCCACGGTGTATTCCTTGTCTGCAGCCGGATCGCGAACCGGCTCAGGCAGTGATTTGCGGTCCACTTTGCCGTTCTCCAGAAGCGGCAAAGCCGCAAGCTCCACCAGATGGCCCGGGATCATATAATCCGGCAGTTCATCCTGAAGCGCCTCCTTCAGAGCCTTGGGATCGAATCCGGCCTGCACCGTCAGGTAAGCGCACAAATACTTATCCCCGGCGCTGTCATCCCTGGCCATCACGACCGCTTCCTTCACGAGCGGCTGCTTCTGAAGCGCCGACTCGATCTCTTCCAGCTCAATGCGGAAGCCCCGCACTTTGACCTGGAAATCACTTCGTCCGGCAAATTCGAGATTGCCGTCCGGCAGCCATCTGCCGAGGTCGCCGGTGCGGTACAGCCGGAATCCTTCGCCGGGCCTGAACGGATCTTCGCTGAAAGCACGGCTCGTTTTCTCCGGATCGTTGAGATAACCGCGTCCTACACCGATGCCTGCTACGCATAATTCGCCGACGACGCCGACCGGGCACAGCTGCATGTCTTCGTTCACGACATACAGGTTCATGTTCGGCACCGGTCTGCCGATCGGAACGACAGGCATGCCGGCCGGAGCCGAGGTCATCATGTACTGGCTGACATCATCCGACGCTTCCGCCGGACCATACGCGTTAACCAGCGGTATGCCGGGGCATAGCTTGAACCATCTCTCGGCCGTCCCCGGCTTTACCGACTCCCCGGTTATGATAAGGTGACGCAGACTCCGAAGCGGATAGGCCCCGCTTTCCAGCGCATCCATCAGCATCGCCAGATACGTAGGAACGACTTCCAGCAGCGTAACCCCATCGCTGGCTATCCGGGCTGCAAACTTGCTCACTTCGAGCACAAGTTCCTTCGGATAGATTGCGGTCGTACCCCCCAGCGCCAAAGCGCCAAAGAACTGCCAGACGGAAATATCGAAGCACTGATTGGCGTTCTGCGCGAAGATAAGCCCGGAGTCCAGTTCCAGTTCTTCCGCTTCCGCATGGATGTGATTGAGCATCCCGAGATGTTCGATCATGACGCCTTTAGGACGGCCTGTAGAACCCGACGTAAATAAGATGTAAGCCAGCCGGTTTATGTCTGAAGCCAGACCTAAATTTTCTGCCTCTTCCGCTTCCAGCTGCTGAACGATTTTATCCAGGCATACGATCATACCCGTAAAAGATTCCGCCACTTCTTCTTCCAAGTGCGCAGACAGTGTCAGGAGTACTTTGGCACCGGAATCGAGCAAAATATCTTTTTGGCGCTTCACGCCATGAGAAGGATCCATCGGAACGTAAGCACCTTGCGCCTTCCAAATTCCGAGAACACCGGCCACAAACTGCGGGGTCCTCTCCAGCAGAACGGCCGCAACATCCTCTTCGCCAAGGCCGATCCGCCTTAAATACCGGGCGATTCGATTGGCGGAAACGTTCAGCTCTCCGTATGAAATTGCCTCATCTTCGTACAAAAGCGCGGTTTTGGAAGGCGCATTCGCTGCTGTCTCTTCAAACCGTTCATGAACGGTCCGTGTGAAATCATAGTCCCCCTTCCTGCCGTTAAATACCTCCACAATATGCCGGCGCTCGCTTGTCGTCACCACTTCCACTTCACCCAATGGCTTGTCCGGGTGCATAGTAAGCTCTCTCAGCAGATTCAAATAATGCCCGGTCATCCGCTCTGCCGTGTCTTCCTTGAATAAGGCGGTGCAGTACTGCAGGTCGAATAGAAGCCGGCCATCCTCCTCGGCCGCATCGAGCATGAGGTCGAACTTAGCCGCCGTATTTGTAAACGGGCAAGGTTCAAGCCGCATCCCGCCAAGCTTAACCGGTTGCTCTTCGGGATCAAACAGACTGAACATCGTATCGAACAGCGGATTCCGGCTTGTATCGCGTACGAGATTGAGCTGATCCACCAGCTTCTCGAACGGATACTCCTGGTTCTCCATAGCGGCCAGGACACTGCCGGATACTTCCTTCACCAGTTCCCGGAACGTCTTCTCCCGGCAAGGATAGGCACGCAGCGCTACCGTACTGACGAACATCCCCATCGCATCCTGCAGCTGCGGATGAGTGCGTCCGGCCACAGGCGAGCCCACCACAATGTCGCTTTGCCCGGAATACTTCATAAGCAGAACCTGATAAGCGGCAAGCAGGACGGCGAACAGGGTCGCTTTCGTTCCCGCAGCCGTCTCGTTCACCTGCCGGGTTAATGCTTCCCCTGCGGTGAAACGGATCGTACGGCCCTCGAAACTCTGCACCGGAGGCCGTTTGAAGTCCAGCGGAAGCTGAAGAACAGGCGGCTCGGTGCCTCCGAAGACATTCAGCCAGTAGGCTTCCTGCTCCTTCATCGCGTCGCCCGCAATGCGCTCCTGCTGCCATACGGCGTAATCTTTGTACGGGATGCTTGGAGCGGGAAGCTCCTTTCCTTCGTAAAGCGCAGTCAATTCTTTCAGCAGCAGCTGGCCGGAAATGCCGTCCGAAATAATATGATGCATGTCCAGCAGCAGCAAATGATTCCCTTCCGGTGTCCGGACAGCTTCTGCCCTCAGCAGAGGGGCTTCTCCCAAGTCAAAGGGACGGATAAAACTTGCCATCACGGAACGGATGTCGCCATCGAAATCGTCTTGAAGTTCCCTCTGTGTGATGGTAAACGCAGCTTCCTCGTGTACGATCTGAACAGGTTCTCCCTCTACTGTTACGAAACTGCTCCGGTAAATCTCATGCCTGGCAATTATCTGGCGCAGCTTATCTTCCAGTTTGTGTACGTCCAGGCGTCCGCTAACCTGATATGCGATGGGCATGTTGTAAGCCGTGCTGCTGTTTCCCTCCAGTTCATGGAGAATAAAAAGTCTTCTCTGCGCCGCACTGAGCGGATACGCTTCCCGGATTTGCGCAGCAGGGATCGCTTCCATTTCGGCGTGACTGCTTCCGGCTAACCGTCCGGCCAGCTGAGCAATCGTCGGATATGTGAAAACATCCTTGACCGACGCCTCCATATCGAGCTCCGAATATATTCTGGAGACGAACAGAATAGCTTTAAGCGAGTGCCCTCCCCTGTCAAAAAAGTCATCATGAATTCCCGCTTCTTCTGTGCCCAAAACCTCTTTCCAGATCAAGGAAAGTGTCTGTTCGAGATCGTTTCTCGGCGGTATGTACGGTTCCTTGCTCACGGCCTCCGGCTCAGGAAGCCGCTTGCGGTCGACCTTACCGCTCGGGTTCAGCGGAAGCTCATCCAGCTGAATGAAGTGCATAGGAATCATATACGCAGGTACCCGTGCAGCGAGAAAATCCTTGAGCTCCTGAGCGGATACAGGAGAAGTGCCTGTCACTGTGAAGTAAGCGCACAGGTAAGCGCTGCTGCGTCCGCTCTCTACCGCTACGACGGCATTCTGCCTGACGGCCTCGCATGCGGCCAGCGCGTTCTCAATCTCGCCCAGTTCGATGCGGAAGCCACGGATCTTAACCTGGTGATCCTTGCGTCCCAAGAATTCGATCCGTCCGTCCGGCAGCCACCGGCCCAAATCCCCGGTCTTGTATAGTCTTTGGCCGGGTACAGGCGAGAACGGATCCGTTCCGAACGATTGCCCCGTACGCACCGGATCATTCAGATAGCCTCTGCCTACGGCAATTCCGGCCACAGAGATTTCACCGGGAACACCTACCGGGCACAAGTTCATGGATGCATCCGTTATATACATCCGGATATTCGGCAGCGGCCTGCCGATGGACACCGGCTCCCCTTCCTCCGGGGCCCGCTCCATCAGCTCCTGGCTGATATCGTCGGCTGCTTCGGCCGGACCATAGGCGTTAACCATCGGAATCGCCGGGCAGAGCTCGAACCAGCGCTTAACCAGCGAGGTGCTGCCCGCTTCGCCTGTGATAAACACGTGCTTCAAGCTGCCCAGCCCTTCCAGGGCCGCAGGCTGCATTTCCAGCACGTCCATGACGACTGCCAAGTACGAAGGCACGACTTCCAGCAGCGTGACGCCGTCGGCTGCCAGCTTCTGCAGCAGGATGTGCGGCTGCAGAACAATCTCGTCCGGGTAGATAACCGTCGTTCCGCCAAGCGTGAGTGCGCCGAAGAACTGCCAGACCGAGATATCGAAGCAATGATGCGCATTTTGGGCGAACACCATTTCATCGGTTAAGCCCAGGAAGTCTTTTTCAGCCCAGATATGATTAAGCATGCCTTTGTGCTCGATCACGACGCCTTTCGGCTTTCCGGTAGAGCCCGAAGTGAATAAAGCATATGCAGCATCTTCGATGTGCACCTGTACCTGTACATTAGGAGCTGTGTCATCTGCGCCTATCGCTTCGGCTGCAAGATCTCCATCCCTGAAGCCGTATCCGTCCAGGTGCAGCAATCTTTCCGGGTACAGATTCTCAAGCGCGCTACTATCGTACCGGGATAAAGTCAGAATCAGGCGTGCGTCCGAATCCCCGATAATCGCTGTTTTCCTGTCCGGCGGGTAGTGGACATCCATCGGAATATACGCCGCCCCGGCTTTCCAGATCCCCAGAATAGCTGCGACCATGAGCGGAGAGCGCTCCAGCATAACAACGGCAAAATCCCCGGGCTGAAGGCCCTGCCGGATAAACAAGCTGGCGAGTCGGCTGCCGAGCCTGTTGAGCTCTCCATACGAAATCCGCTCTTCCCCGCAGATCAACGCCGTTCGTTCCGGGTCCTGCTCCGCATGATGCTCCACCCACTGATGAACGGTTTTATCCCACGGATATTCCACGGCATCCGTATTAAATCCGTCCAATATCAGCTTCGATTCTTCAGCGGTCAGGATATCAATCCCGCTAAGTTCGGGATCTTCATGTTCCGTTACCGCATGCGCCCCCTGCCGGATATGTCCTTCCATCCGGCGGATAAACGCTTCCCCGTAAAGCCGTCCATTGTAGGTGAACACGAACTCCAGCTCTGCCTGCGGAAACACCGTAATATCAAAATCGTAATTGGTATACTGGATCATTTCCGTCCCGGTAATGCGGATTCCGTTCTCTTCCCCAATCGTCTCATCATCCATGGGGTAGTTCTCGAACACGAGAATATGATGAATCAGATTGTTCTTAAGCGGCGTGTTCTTCTGGATATCCGCCAGCGACACGTAGTTATACCGGTTCGCTTCAATGACCGCATGGTGCATTTCTTGCAAAAGCCCGCCGAACGTCTTACCGGATGTATTCTTGACCCTCATCGGGACGGTATTGATAAAAATACCGACCATGTTCTCAATGCCCGGCACTTCCGGCGGCCTTCCCGATACAACCGATCCGAACACAACATCGTCCGAGTGATTGTATCTTTGAAGAATAACTCCCCACAAAGCATGAACGACCGTGCTCAAAGTAACCCCCTGCCGGGAAGCCAGCTTTTCGAGTGCAGACGTGAGCTCTACTGGAAGTTTGAAAGTATAAGTCTTGTAGTCATAATCCGCCAAGGCCTTCCCGGCCCCTACGGAAGAAGGGATCGACGCCTGCTGCTCATATTCAGTCAAATAGTCCGTCCAGTAAGCCACGGCTTCTTCCTTGTTCTGGCTGCCAAGCCATTCGAGATAGTCGCTGTACGGGTATACCTCCTCCAATTGCGGAGGCACCCCCTGTACAAGCGCCGCATAGATCTGGAAGAGCTCCTTGCCGAGGATGCTGAGGCACCAGCCGTCCATAATGATGTGGTGATAGCTCAGAATCATCGCATATTTGGTTTCTCCCAGCTTCAGCAGGGCAAGACGGATCAGTACATCCTTTTCCAGTTGGAAGCTTCTGCTCTTATCCTGCTCCAGGTAATTGCGGATTTCCTCTGCTTGTTCTTCTTCAGAAAGAAAAGCTATATCTTGATAATTGAGAGTTGTCTTTCTTTCCTTCAGGACGATTTGCAGAGGCTGATCTACATCTTTGGCGATAAACACCGTCCGCAGAATATCATGGCGCTCCAGTAGCTTATTAAAGCTCTTCTCAAATAACTCCGGGTCCATTTCCCCTTCCAGGGTCAGGTTCACTTGTTCAAAGTAAGCACCCGATTCCTGGTCCATTAAAGTATGGAAAAGAATGCCCTCCTGCATCGGAGTCATCTCGATTATGTTCACAATTTCAGGGCTACTCATGACTGCTCACTCCCTATTTTTTAGAAAAAATGCCCTGTCTGTCCGAGTTTAAAGAAATCGGTCTGCCGGTGCTTTCCACATTGGACCAGACCGGCAGCCTCTTTCCGGCTGATTTAGCCAGCCTTACGGTTAACCCATATCCCGCTCAAATCCCGCTTGTATGGAGGGCCACCTTGGTCGGCTGTTTGCTCTGACCGGGCCTATCAATCCGGCTACAGGTTTAACTTCAAGGAACCGGCTATTTTACTCAGCTGTTTCTGGGACAATTTGTTATATTGATAGTCCGTCGGCGTATATTCCTTGGTATCCTTCCCGCAGCAATGTTCGATCACTTCGGTCAAATGCTTCTTATAGAGATCGGCTAATTTCTCTGCCGTCTCCGCATCGTAATCGTGTTTGTTGTACTGAATGTCCAGCTCGAAAGATCCGCCACGGACCATCCCGTTCATTTGGAAAAGAGCAGGCCGCTCGAATTTAGGACCAATCTCCGCGCCTGCCGGGATGTCAGAAACCCCGATACTCCCCAAGTCAAAATCCCGGTCGAACTGCCCCAGATAATTGAACACGATCTCCGGCTTCAGCTGAAATCCGAGTGGAAGCTGATCCCGTTCCTTGTGCAGATGCTTCAAAATCTCATAGCCGATTCCTTTATGCGGCACTCTTCTCAGCTCGTCTTTGGTCGCTTTAATCCGATCAGCGAGAGTCTCTGTCTGCGTGCCTTCCAGAAGGAACGGATACAAGGACGTGAACCAGCCGACGGTTCTGGCTATATTCAATTCCCTGCCGATGTTCTCCCGGCCGTGCCCTTCGAGCTGAATCAGCACGCGCTGGTGGCCGGACCACTCTTTGATGGCCATCCCAAGGGCGCTGAGCAGCAGATCGTTCATTTCGGTATTGTAGGCAAAATGGGCATCCTTTAGCAGCTTCCCCGTAAGCTCCGGCTCCAGCGTTATTCGGACGGAGGCAGCATCTGCGGTCTTGTTGCTCCTCGCAGCGCCTCCCTTTCTCGGCAACGGTACCGTTACGGCGGATTCGATTTTTTGCCAATACGGAAGCTCCCGTAAAATCTCCTTCCCGGCTGCATACTCACCGAGCTGTTCCGCCCAGACTTTGAAGGAATCCGTCTTGTCCGCGAGTATAGGAGTCTGTCCGTTCTGCAGCTGGGCATAGAGTATTCCGAAGTCTTCGAGCAGGAATCTCCACGATACTCCATCAACGACCAGATGATGGATCACGATCAGGAGATGGTCACCTTCGGCCGTCTGGAAGAGTGCCAGCTTCACCAGCGGACCTTTGCTGATATTCATAGATGCTTGAACCTTGGCGCATTCTGCCGTGATAAGTTCACGGTTGTCGGCAACGTCTTTGACATCATGGACAGCCAATTGGAATAAACCCGGTTCCACACCGCGGTTGCGCTGGACAATCTTCCCGCCTTTACGCTGGTAATTCATGCGCAGGGCATCGTGATGCTTCACTAGATGATGGAACACTTGGCTGATTGTGTCCGGATCGAATCCATCCTGCTTTATTAGCACCACAGAGTGGTTATAATGCTGAACCGCCTCCCATTTCTGACCGAACAAACGGTGTTGAATAGGCGTGAGCGGTACTACAGCCTCCACCAGCCCCTGATCGATGGTGCGCACGGCCGGAATCACATATCTGCTCAGTTCCTTAATTCTCGGATGCTTGAACAGCGCCCTCACTTCCATCTTCAACCCTTGCCTCAGCAGGCGGGATGAAATTTGCAGAGCTTTGATGGAATCGCCGCCAAGCTCAAAGAAATGATGGCTCGTGCCGATTCCTTGGATACCGAGCGTATCCTGCCAGATATCAACAAGAATTTGCTCGGTTTCTGTCTCAGGCGCCGCATAGGCGGTCGTCGTATGCAGTCTGCTCTCCGGCTCCGGCAACGCTTGCCGGTTCACCTTGCCGTTCTCGGTTAAAGGCATTTGCTCCAGCAGCATGAATACAGCTGGAATCATATAGTCGGGCAGCCGTCCCGCTGCGTATTCTCTAAGTTCGGCGACCGTCGTTTCAGTGCGGACGGAGACATACGCACACAGGAACGGGCGCCCCTCCATGTCCTCCTTAACCGCCACAACCGCTTCCCGGATGACCGGGTTTCTCATCAGGCTGCTTTCAATTTCAGCCGGTTCTACCCGGTAACCGCGGATTTTGACCTGATGATCGGCACGGCCGATATATTCAATCGTTCCGTCCGGGAGCCATCTTGCCGTATCTCCTGTGAGATACATGCGCTTCCCGTCGCGGAACGGATCCGGCACGAATTTCTCCTGCGTCAAATCCATCCGGTTCAGGTACCCTCTTGCAAGGCCATGGCCGCCTACCGCCAGCTCACCCGGCACACCGATCGGCGCCAGCTTCCCGTGTGGATCCAGAATGTAGACCCGCGCGTTATGAATCGGCCGTCCGATGACCGGCTGCTCCTTGAACTCTTCGAAGCGGCTGAAGTCGATCTTGTGCGTGATGCACCCGATTGTGGCCTCCGTAGGCCCATAATGATTGATGAAGACTGTCTCCGGATTCTGAACATGAAAGGCCTCGATGTCCGCAGGCTTCATCTTTTCTCCGCCCAGCACAATTAATCTTAAGGACTGTACCGGCGGCCGGTTCTCGAAAAGCTCATTGTGAACAAGCATATGAAACAGCGAAGGTGTCGCTTTGATGTAAGTGATGCCGGCTTCCCCGATGTATTGCAGCACCCGTACCGGATCTATCGTGTCATGCTTATCCACTAAATGCAGCTCACAACCGCTCAGCAGAGCCGAATACAGCACCGTATAGCCCAGATCAAAGCTTGCCGATGAAAGCAGCATCGTCTTGTCCCGGCTTCCGATGTTATATTGCCGGCTGAACCAGGTTGTATAGTTAATCAGATTGCGGTTCTCCACCATGACGCCTTTGGGAAGACCCGTCGTGCCTGACGTATAAATGACATATGCAAGATCTTCCGGCCGGGACGGGCACCTTACATTGAGGTCATCCCCGACGAAGAACTCCACATCATCGAGGAAGTACACCCGGGTATCCGGGCTTATTTTGTCCGTGAATTTGCGGTAATTCAGGAGCATGGAAGCTCCGCTGCTTTCAATCATGTAATTGACGCGTTCGGCAGGAAACTCCGGATCTACCGGCAGATAGGCACAGCCGATCTTGAGTGCCGCCAGAATGCCGACGATAGTCTCCATCCGGCTATCAGCCATAATAGCCACGATCGGAGTGGTTCCCGCAGCTGCGGACATCTTGGCACTGTCTCCCATTCCTTCGGAGAGGAGCACGCGCGCCAATTGATTCGCACGGCGGTTCAGCTCCGAGAAGGTTAATCGGCTGCCTTCATATACAAGCGCCCCTGCATTCGGGGACTTCTCCACCTGCTGTTCGAACAAATCAATTACCGTCTGATCGGACGGATACTTCTCGGCAGCCCGGTTAAACGTATGAAGCAGAAGCTCTCTTTCCGAACCGGGCAGCAGCCCGATATCACGGATGGGCTTACCTGCTTCCTCCGGAAGTGCGGCAAGCAGGTGCAGAAGTTGATCAGCCAGCCGCTTTATGGTGCCTGCCCGGAACAGTGCTTTGGAATAAACAAGCTCAAAGCGGATTTCTTCGCCTTTTTCCTCCGCATTCAAACTGAGATCATATTTGGACGAATAAGATGGCAGCTCGTAAGGCCGGACCCGGAGACCTTCGGCACTGAACTCGGCTGCATCGGTAATCAGCATCGTAAACATGACATCAAACAACGGATTCCGGCTCAAGTCCCTCTTCAGTTGAAGACGTTCTACCAGATCCTCAAACTGATATTCCTGATTGTCATAAGCGTTCAGGCAGTTCCCTCTGACCTCTTCGAGAAAAGCCAGGAACGTCTTCTCCCCGGACGGCCGATTCCGCAGCGCCAGTGTGTTGACGAACATACCCATAACCGGCTGCAGGTCCGCATGATTCCGGCCTGCGACCGGAGAACCGACAATGATATCTTCCTGACCGGCGTATTTGGACAAAGCCGTGCTCAAGGCCGCAAGCAGCACCATATAGAGGGTGGAGCCGGTGTCCAGCGCGAGTCTTCTCAGAGCCGCAGCAGGAGCCGCAGGCAGATGGAACGAGGTTTTGCCTCCCTCGAAACTCTGCTTCTGCGGACGGGAGAAGTCTGTCGGCAGCGTTAGAACCGGCAGTTCGCCGCCAAACTGTTCCAGCCAGAACAGCTCCTGGTTCTTATAGCTTTCATGCCGCACAGCCCGGTTATGCCAATCCGTGTAGTCCTTATATTGAATCGGCAGCGGACTCAAGGAGCCCCCACGATATACTTCATTGAATTCTCTTATAAAAATATCCACCGAATTACCGTCGGAAATAATGTGATGCATATCGAGCAGCAGCAGATGACGATTCTCTCCAATCCGGACCAAGCCGACTCTTAGGAGAGGAGCTTGTCCCAGATCGAACGGCTGGACGAACTCTTCCGCAAGTACGGCCAGCTCCTCTTCTGCGGCTTCCCCGAGATGACGGATGGCAAAAACCGCCTCGTCATGGATGACCTGCACGGGCTCGTCATCTTCCAAACGGAAAGATGTCTGGAGCGCGTCATGCCGCTGGAGAAGAGTCTGGAAAGTCATTTCCAATCTATCCATATCCAGCAGACCGTTTATTTCAAAAGCAGCTGCCATGTTATAAGAAGTGTTCCGCTCTTCGTTAATCTGATGCAGCAGGTAAAGACGTTTCTGAGCCGGTGAAACCGGGTAGAATTCCTGTTTTTCTCTGACTGGAATAGGCGAATATGCATTGGCGCTTGCTCCCAGCTGCTTAATGAGCTTAGCGAGCCCCGCGACCGTCGGACTCGCGAACATGGCCCGTACCGGAATTCCGGTACTCAGCTCCCGGTTGATCCGGGCGATTACGACGGAAGCTTTGAGCGAGTGACCTCCGATTTCAAAGAAGTGATCGTGGACACCTACTTGATCCACCGACAGCTCTTCTGCCCAGATCCGGGCCAATGCCTCCTCGGTCTTGTCACGGGGAGCCACGTACTCGATCCCGCTCTGCATGTAGCTCTGCGGATCAGGCAGGGCACCGCGGTCCAGCTTGCCGTTGGACGTAATCGGCAGCCGCTCCAGCGGAACGAAAGCCGCCGGAACCATGTATTCCGGCAAAGATTCCAGCAGGTGGCTGCGCAGTTCAGAACTGCGGAATTCACGATCTCCCACATAATAAGCGCAGAGCTGCTTATCTCCTTCTCCGGCTCCTCTGACGAGCACGACTGCTTCCTGTATCCCGGACATACCGGAGAGAGCATGCTCGATTTCGCCGAGTTCGATGCGGAAACCGCGGATTTTGACCTGATGGTCGATCCTCCCAATGTACTCGAATTCTCCGCTCGGCAGCATCCGGGCAAGGTCTCCGGTCTTGTACAGCTTCTCCTCCGGTCTGTGGGGATTCGCAATGAAACGCTCAGCCGTCAGCTCCTCCCGGTTCAGATACCCCCTCGCTACTCCGTCGCCGCCTACATACAGTTCTCCGACTACTCCAATCGGTACGAAACGCTTCTGATCATCAAAGATGTAACAGCTTAAGGTCGAAATCGGTTTCCCGATATTACTCAAATCCGTTTGAAGCTCTTGTTCTGTAATCTCTTTATACGTGACATGGACCGTTGTTTCCGTAATGCCATACATGTTAATCAATCGGGTATCCGCGTAGAAATTCCGCCACCAGCGCAGCATGCCGGGCTTTAAGGCCTCGCCTCCGAAAATTACGTAACGGATCGAATCAAGCTGCCTGCTTGTACGTTTCTTTTCTTCCTGAATGAGATGGTAGAAAGCAGTCGGTGTCTGATTAAGAACCGTAACCCGTTCGCGGATCAGCAGTTCGATACAATCCTCCGGGCTCTGCGCCGTCTCCTTCGGTACGATGACAAGCTTACCGCCATGCAGCAGCGCCCCGTACATTTCCCAGACGGAGAAATCGAAGCAGTAAGAATGGAACATCGTCCATACGTCCCGCTCGTTAAAATCGAACTGAATCCGGTCGTTGAAGAGAAGACGGACCACATTCCGGTGTTCGATCATCACGCCCTTCGGTCTTCCCGTCGTTCCCGACGTATAAATGATATAAGCCATATGTCCGGGGCTGACTTCCGCCTCCGGGTTACTGCCCTCATACTTCTCATATGCTTCTCGGTCCGATACATTCAGCAGCACGCCTTGGAAAGTTACCCCATGAGGTACTTCCCCACCGGCTCCTCCAGTCAAAAGCAGGCGGGTGCCGCTGTCCTCCAGCATGAATGCGATCCGCTCCTCCGGGTAATCCGGGTCAATCGGCAGGTAAGCGGCTCCTGCTTTGAGCGTGCCGAGAATTCCGGCAATCATCTCGGTAGAGCGCCCCATCATCAGGCCCACGATCGTGTCGGGACCGGCTCCCTGCTCCCGCAGCCAGCCCGCAATCCGGTTGGCCTGTTCATTGAGCTGTCCGTAGGTGACAACTGAACCGTCCAGCACTACGGCCGTCCGCTCCGGCGTACGCGCCGCCTGTGATTCGAACAGGCCATGTATCGTTGCACTCCGGTCATAGTCCGCCTGCGCCAGGCTCAAATCCCCCAGTTGGAGCTGTTTTTCCTCGTCTGTCAGGAGCTCGATAGCACCAATGGACCGATCCGTATTCTCTGCAAGCAAACCCAGCAGCCGGACATAGTGGGTAAGCAGTCTGCTGACGGTGGCTTCCCCGAACAAATGCGTCGCGTAATCCGCATGCAGCAGCAGGTGATCTTCCCGGTCTTCTGCGGTGAACAGTAAATCGAATTGAGAGACACCCGGATTGATTTCAGCAGGACTAAATTTCACACCCGCTGCTGTCCGCTCCGTAATGCCCATATTTTGAAGAACGAACATCGTGTCGAATAGAGGCCTTCTTCCCGGCTCCCTCTGAACTTCCAGCTTGTCAACCAGCAGATCAAACGGATAATCCTGATGCTCAAAAGCAAGCAGGCATGATTCTTTGACACGCTGCAGGAAATCCAAGCAGTTCATACTTCCGTCCACGCTGCTGCGAATCGCAACCGTGTTAACGAACATCCCGATCATCTGCTCCGTATCCGGATGAAGTCTTCCCGATACAGGCGTGCCGACGATCAGATCGTCCTGTCCGGTATATTTGTGAAGCAGGATCTGATAGGCCGACAGCATCACCATAAACAGGGTTGTGCCTGCAGCGCGCGCGAGCCTATTCAGCCCGGCCGCCAGATCCTCGTCCAGACTCCATGTAATCCGGCTGCCCCGGGCAGACAGCTGCGCAGGCCTGCTATAATCCGTCGGCAGGCTCAGAATCGGCAGGCTTCCCTTGAATTCATTCAGCCAGTAGGCCTCCTGCGCCTTCAATTGCTCTCCTGTGGCCAATTCCGTCTGCCACGCTGCATAGTCTTTGAACTGGAGCGTCGGTTCCGGCAGTTCTTCTCCCTCATACAGGCGGATCAGCTCATCCAGAAAAATGGAAACCGATACCCCGTCCGAGACGATATGGTGCATATCGAACAGCAGGATACTTTCCTGCTGCGAGAAGACAGCAAGCTCGGCACGCAGCAGCGGAGCCTGCCGCAGATCGAATGGCCGGACAAATTCGCTTACCCTTGCTTGCCAGCTCTCTTTGGCCGCTGTATATTCCGGAATAACGAATTCCGCAGCATCCACAACCTTTTGAACAATCCGACCATCCTCTTCCATTTCAAAAACCGTCCGGAAGGCTTCATGGCGCTTCACTACCTGTCGTAACGATTCCTTTAAGCGCTGCTTATCCAGCTTCCCTTCGATAACCAATTGCCCCGGCACGTTATAAACAAGTCCGTCCCCTTCCAGTTCATTCAAAAGGTATATTCTCTGCTGTGCGGAAGACACCGGGTACTTGTCTTGTCCTTCTGCCAGAGAGAGAATGGGACTGTAAGCCGATTTGTCTGCGTTGTGAAGCAGCTTAGCGAGTTCTCGCACAGTACTATGGCCGAAAAGCTCGCCCAATTGAACGCGTTTGCGGAGGGACTGATCCATCCGGGACAGCATAATCGTCGCTTTCAGGGAATTGCCGCCCAGCGAGAAAAAATCATCCTGAGTCCCAATCGGGCTAACCCCCAGGATTTCCTCCCACAAGGCAAGGATCTGCCGCTCCAGCTCACTTGCCGGTGCTTGAATCGTCTCGTCGTCTGAAGGAAGCGGGAGCATCGACAGATCAAGGCTGCCGTCCGGCAAATACGGAATCGAATCAACCGGAATGACCATCCTCGGAATCAGATGATCCGGCAGAAGCGCCGCCATCGCTGCCTTAGCGGCATACGCGCTGACGGTCTGGCCGGCTTTGCCCGCTGCGTATACGGCCAGAGAAGCGCCGGCGCCATCCCCGCCTGTAAGGTGAACCGCGCAAGAGGCGATACCCGGTACGCTCATCAGAATTTGTTCCAGCTGCTGAACGTGAAATTGAAAGCCTCTGATCCGGGTAAGCTTGTCCTTGTCTCCAATTACAAGGACCTCCCCATCCGGTTTATACATGGCGAGCTTGCCCGACGGAGACCAGTTCTCTTCGCTTCGTATATACAATTCCCCCATAGTCCCGGCGGCGGCAGGCTGCAAATAACAGTCCAGAACAGCCTGTCCGCTCTGAACAGCCGATTCGGACTGTTTACGGAGCTGATCGGGAGAAAGCAGGGACAGCTCCGACAAACGTGATGTCTCTTCACGGCTCAACTGCTGTAAGAGATGAATGAACGCTTCGGACCACTGCTTCATAATGTCCGGTTCCACCAAATCTGTGCTGTAATCGAAATCTAGCCACAGTTCTTGGCGGATTTCCGTTACATTCAGAAAAAGATCGTAGTGCAGATATTGAACGGGATATGGAAGCATCTCAGTCTCCAGACCCGGGAATCTAAAGTTTTGTATCGGCCGGTCCATATTGAATAAAAGATTAAGCACAGGCAAGTGGCTGCCCGGCAGCCGCTCTGCAAGGGAGGCCAGCGAGTAGTTCTGATGAGCCTCCAGAGCGGCCATGCTCCGCTTAACTTGGCCAAGATAATCGGCAAAACGGTCGGATCCCTGTGCCCGGGTTATGACCGGAAGCAGGTTTACGCAGTTTCCGACAAGACAGTAGGCGCCCATTTGGGCCTGTCCGGCTGTCGGAATCCCCACAGTGATCTGCTGCTCTCCGCTCAGCCGGTGCAGCAACAGCTTGTATGCGCCAAGCAGCGTTACGAACAGGCTGTTCTTGGAGCGGATACTCAGCGCCTTAAGCTGCTTGGTTAGTAGGCCGTCTATTCTGACGGTAATCCGGCTGCCGTGATGCTGCCTGCGGCGCACATGGCCTTCAGGCGAAGGAACCGCCAGTACCGGGAGCGGATTCCGGAATTGTTCTTTCCAGAATTCGGCCGCCGCCAGGCTTCCTTCCTGCAGCTGCTGGTTCTGCTGCCAGTTCATGTATGCCCGGAACGGGACAGCGTCCGGCAGTGCGGCAGCGGTTCCTTGGAGCAGAGCGGAATAGACTTGCTGCAGCTCGCCAACAAGGAGCGCGATAGACCAGCCGTCCACGGCGAGATGGTGGAAGGTCAGCGACATGTAGTACTCGCCTGCGCCACGCTTCAGGATGCGGACCCGGAACAGCGGTTCACCCGATCGCGGGTCAAATGCTGCCGAGTCTTCCAGAAGCCAGCTGCGGTAGCTTTCTTCCTGCTGCGGTACAGCGAGGGTTGAGATGTCTTCCAGATAAATAGGCACATCTGCCCCGGGCAGGACAACTTGAAATTCCCCGCCCGGATCAATAACCGTTCGCAAAGCTTCATGCCGCTCCACCAGTCTTTGAAGAGCCTGCTCCATGACGGGTACGCTGAGCTGGCCCGTCATCCGCAGCAGCAGCGACTGGTTCAAGGCAGCCGACTCAGCGCTGCCCGTCACCGAGGCGAACCAAAGCTGCTTCTGCTCATTGGTAAGCGGCAGTCTGATCTCCGCTGTGCCTGCGGACGAGGGAGTGTTATCCGTTAGCAGTGCCTTAACGGACAACTCCGAATTCATCCGTGTGATGGCAGGAGCCGCAGTCATCGGTTCCGGATGTCTGCCCGGACCCGCTGCGGAAACTGCCAGGCTGCCGCCTTCCGCCGAAACCGTTGGCCCCGCTTCCAGGGAGCGATCCTTCCCGCCGCCCGGCGGACGCCCCGGAGGCTCCGGCAGGAATCCGCCGGCCCGCAGCACGTCTACGGTTTCTTTTACCGCGCGGATAATGATCTCCATATCTTGACGGGTATGGGCCGTCGACAGGAAGCAGTTGCGGCCTTCCCAGATATAAATCCCTTTGTGAATCAAGTGATAGAAGAACAACTCAGTGTCGCCGAACGATACAAAACGGAACAAAGAGCCGAAATTCACCATATGAATCGGAACGCCTGACGCCTTAAAGTACGCGTTCAGTTCTTTCATCAGGTAAGCGGTCTGATCGTTCAACTCACTGAACAGCCGCTCCCCTTCCTCTTTCAAATAGGTCAGTGTCCGCAGGGCGACCCTCATCGTAAGCGGATGCGTACAGAAGGTGCCCCCGACGAAGGTTTTGCGCTTCGCGCTTTGCGGATATGAGCTGTCTCCGAAATTCCAGCTTCCTCCGTCTACCGGATCGACGAAAGCCGTCTTCCCCGCCACAAGTCCGATCGGCATACCGCCTCCTACGACTTTTCCGTAAATGACCAGGTCGGCGCGGATATCAAACCACTCTTGGGCCCCGCCCAAGCCGATGCGGAAGCCGGTAATCACTTCGTCGAAGATCAGCGCAGTGCCGGATGCCGCAGTAATGGAGCGGATCTCCTGCAGGAATTTCTTCGGCTGAAGGTCCGGCCTGCGGCTCTGGACCGGCTCCACTAACACGGCCGCCAGCTCGTGAGCATGTCTCCGTATGACCTCAAGTGACTCCGGATTGTTGTAAGGCAGCATTATGACGTCCTGCATGTAATGATCCGCAATTCCCGGTGCCATCGGCACTGCAAACGCATCGGGAGAATCCGGAGACGCAACACCAAGTACACCATCAAAAGTCCCATGATAAGACCCGGAGAAAATGACAATTTTCGACCTTCCCGTCGCCGCTCTGGCCAGACGCATCGAGACCATGACGGCTTCAGTCCCCGAATTGTAGAAAGCGACTCGCTCGGCTCCCGTCAACTCACAAATCAGTCCCGCTACCTCTCCGGCAATATCCGACATCGGGCCAAGCGGAGGCAGATCCGTGCGTGCATTTTCCTGTACGACCTCATTCAGGAATTCCGGGTTGTGCCCCAGCAGATTAACACCGAAGCCCATCGTCAAATCAATATATTCATTGCCATCCACATCCCACATTTTCGATCCCGTGGACTTCTGCGCGATGATCGGATATACCATTTCCTTCCAGTACGAACGGAAACCCGAGACATTCCGGTTATTGGCATGAACATGCCGGGTGTCGGACGTCAATCGCTTGGAGCCTTGGGTCCGCCCGATATACTGCTGCATGAAGTCCGCCAGGTAGCGGCTTTGCCTGGGCGTAAATCCTCCATCCTCTCCAATGACGAGAGGCTGGTACGGAACGAACGGCTTGGAGCCGGCTTCGGCGGTTGCAGCGGTTGCAGCAGTTGAGGCAGTTGAGGCAGTTGAGGCAGTTGAGGCAGAGCCGGCCGACTTAGCAGGCTCCGTAGCCCGCAGGCCGCTTATGGGCCCCGCCGCCGCTCCTGCGCCAACGGCGGCCGGGCCAGCGGGGGCACCTGCAAGCGGTGTGCCGCTGCCTGTTACTGAACCTGCTGTAAACCCGATTGCCGGGTCACTTCCCTGCACCTGCTGACGATCTGATCCCGGCAGGACAGCGCCGCTGATAACATCCAGCTGGCGGTTCATAATACCCGCGAAGTTCTGCTGCTGGGCATTCATCAGTTCCAGCTGCATAGTCAGCAGCCGCTCGATCGTTCCCCCGCCAGCCGCATAATTCGCCGCTCCGCTCCCCGTAATCGTGGACGGCTCGGCTAATTCAGGCTGCTGCGGGGACATGCCCGCAAATGCCGGTGCACCCGTAAGCGGCTGCCACGCTCCCACTTGCTGACGGTCTTCCCTCGGCGGTACCGGCTGGCTCTCCCTCAGCGGCACTACCTTGCCGGCTGATTCGCCCAGATAAGCAGGCTGACGCGCTGTATCCCGGCCTGCTGCCGCCTCCGCCCTATTAATGACAGACGGAGCCGGACTATGATCCGCAACATAAGCGGCAAGTAACGAAAGATTCGTGACGGACTCGAAGAACTGAGCCATCGGAACGTCCACGCTGTACGTATCCTCAATCTCTTTTCTCACCTGCACAAGCATGATCGAATCCAGCCCCATCTCCAGGAAGTGCAGGTGATCGTCGATCCCGTCCGCTTCAAAGCCGGAAGCCCGGGCGACGATATCCCTCAGCTCTCTTGTGATTCCCTCAGCGGTGATGGCAGAAATGCCTCTTTTCCGATCAGTCTCGTATACATCCGGCACCCCGTCTTGGTAATCCGCGGCCGCTTGACGCAGATAAGGAAGACTCCGCT
The DNA here is from genome assembly GCF_009757775.1 of Paenibacillus lutrae. GTDB lineage: Bacteria > Bacillota > Bacilli > Paenibacillales > NBRC-103111 > Paenibacillus_F > Paenibacillus_F lutrae. The sequence continues at coordinate 470,066 of NZ_RHLK01000002.1, read as the reverse complement.
CCTGCACCGCTTCATATGCTGCAGCCGTTTCCTGCCTCAATGCGCCGCCACCGCCCAGCGCGTGAGAATTGAGACCGGGCGGGCCGATTTGTCCGGCATTCTGCGCAAACTTCGGGCTATAATCCGCCCAGCATCTGCTGCGTTCAAAAGGATACAAAGGCAGCGGAACTCTCCTCGCGCCGCCTGAAGCAGCGTGCAGTGCTTGCCAGTCTATGACTGCGCCCTGGACATACAATTCGCTGAGCTGGTTTGCCTGCTTCTCACCGGTATAACCCTGCAGCAGTACTTGCGCTATTACGGCAGCCGCTTCTTCCCTGCTGTTGAACAGATCGGTGTCCGTCACTTCGCCCGGCGCTTTAACCCGGCCCATATCGGATACGATTTTGAACACGCCTTGATAAATTCCCGGTCCAGACTGCCCGGATGCCAGCAGCCGGAGCTTATCCAGCAGTTCATTCGCTGAGGAGGCGGCAATTCCCGCACGATGCTCCAGATGTAAACGGCCCGTATTAGCCGTGAAGCACACATCATCAAGGGGCAGAGAGTCATTATGCGCCAGAAGATTCTCGTAAGCACGAACCAGCTGATGCAGAGCCGCTTCGCTTTTAGCGGATAATGTCAACACATACGCCTGCTCCGGATTGTTAGCGCCCTTAGCTGGTTTCACAGCCTTGAACTGCTCTACCACCACATGTGCATTAGTCCCGCTAAACCCGAAGGAGCTTACGCCTCCCCGGATCGGAGCTTCCCCTTTGTGAAGCGGATTCCGGACGGAATCGACATAGAACGGGGACGCCTGGAACTGGATATTTTTGTTCGGTTTCTTAAAATGAAGCAGCGGCGGGTTCTCCTGATGCTTAAGCATCAGCACCGATTTAATCAAACTTGTAATTCCGGCAGCTTCAAATAAATGCCCGATATTGGTTTTGACCGATCCGATTGCACAAAACTGCTTCTGATCCGTATACGCTTCAAACGCTTGGCTCAAACCGGCAATCTCAATAGGGTCGCCCAGCTTCGTCCCGGTTCCATGAGCTTCGATAAAAGCAAGCGTGCTCGGATGAATCCCGGCATCCTGCCAGGCAGCCTCCACTACACCGGCCTGTGATACCGGATTCGGTGCCGTAATCCCGATGGTGGCGCCATCCTGATTCACGGCGCTTCCCTTGATAACGGCGTAAATGTGGTCGCCATCTTCCACGGCTTTGCTGAGCGGCTTCAACAGAACCGCTCCGACCCCCTCGCCCACACCCGTTCCGTCCGCATCCATGTCAAAAGTCCTGGCTCTGCCGTCCCGGGACTCCATGTCCAGACCCAGCCTTGTAGGCAGCAGCATCGTGCGAACGCCTCCGGCAATTGCCATCTCACAGTCTCCGGACTGTAAGGCGCGGCACGCCAGATGAACCGATACCAGGGACGAAGAACAGGCGGTATCCACCGTCACGGCTGGTCCCTTCAGATCCATAAAATAAGAAATTCTGCTTGCCAGTACAGAAGGAAGATTCCCTACAATATACTGGGAGAATTTCCCCGGGCTGCTTTTGGCAACCAGCCGCTCATAATCGTTGCCGACCTTGGAATAGCCCACATAGACGCCGACCTTGCTTCCCCGCAGCGAGCCGCCCGCATACCCCGCATCCTCAACCGTATGCCAGGCGGTTTGCAGGAACAGCCGTTGATTCGGGTCCATGAGAGCCGCTTCCGCCGGACTGATTTTGAAGAAGGCATAATCGAACTTGTCGATCTCATCCAGATAGCCACCCTGGACAAATCCGTGCTCCTCAGGATTGCAGTCCATTGCAGCCAGGTAGGCAGCGGCATCCTTCTGCCTTTCCGTGCCGTAAGAACTAATGCTGTCTTTACCGTGTACGAGATTGTCCCAGAACTCATCCGCCGTTGCGGCTCCAGGAACGTTCAAAGACAATCCGATAATCGCGACATCCTTGTCGGAAATGTCAGGCGCAGTATCCCGCCCCGCGTGTTCTACTGTCTGGCCCCGCTTCAGCAGATGCGCTGCCAGATCGGCTATGGACGGGTAGGCGAACAAATCCGTTACGGACAGACTTACGCCGTAATGATTCTCTATTTTCTCAAGAATTTGCACGAGCTGGATGGAGGTCGCTCCAATTTCGAAATAACCGTCCATGAGATTAATCCGGCGCTTACGGAGTACTTCACAGCAAATATCATGCAGAGTCTGCTCGATCTCTCGTGCTGCGGCTGCGGTCGTTCCGGACGCTGCATCCGCGCGGAGGGCAGACTTCTCGAATGAGGCGGAATCCTCCGTATGCTTCTGAGCTGGACGCGGGTTATCCGAGTGCTCACCATGCGCGAATTCCGCTGTTTCCGGGGCAGGTTCCGGCTCCTTCACGGTCCCGGAGGCAAGCGCCTGTGAGTCAGCCTGCGTCTTAGGCGTAGCTGCTTCGCCAGCCTCTTGTATTCCAGACTGCTGCGGCTGCTGCGGCTGCTTCGCCGCTTCCGCCGTATTCCTTCCTGCACTTTCCTCCAACTGATCAAGAAGCTCCCCTAATTCCGCAATCACTTCGGAGAACTCGCCGGCTTCGTACTGCTTGGCCAGCTTATATCTTTGTACTTTCCCGCTAGTCGTCTTGGGCAGCTGTTTGATCGGCACAATGCTGTTAATTGCCCAGCCTCCGCTACGAGCCAGCAGCTTTTGCAAAGCAAGCGCGATTGGCGCAAATTTAGCCAGCGTTCTTTTGGATACGACAAACACAGCAATTTCTTCTTCTCCGGATTCAGGGTTCTTGACGCCGCACGCCGCTACCCGTCCAAGCTCGACCCCTTCCACTTCCTCTGCTACCCGTTCAATGTCATGCGGATAAATATTGCCGCCGTTTATAAAAATAATATCTTTGGCACGGCCCGTAACAATCAGTCGTCCCTTGCGTATAAACCCGAGATCACCCGTAATGACCCATCCGTCCGGGGTGAACAAAGCTGCTGTGGCCTGAGGATTGTGGTAGTAGCCCTGCGTCACATTGCGGCCCTTAATCTGGATCATGCCGATCGTGTCTTCTGCAAGCGGCTCGTTATTCTCATCCGCAATCCTCATCTGGCAATATTCGATAACAGGACCGATATCTACGAAGCTGACCACGTTAGGAGCTTCCGGAGCCTCTTCCACTACTTTCTCCCCCGTGTTCAGATGGTCGCGGTTCAGATAGTACGTCACGAACTGGTAATCCGGAGAATCAATGGCAACACCAACCGAGGCTTCCGCCAGTCCGTATGCGGGAATAATAGCATTGCGGCTTAAACCATAAGGAGCAAGCACATCCAGGAAGGTGTGGCATAACTCCGTCGAAATCGGTTCCGCTCCGTTCAGAATGACCCGCACGCTGGATAAGTCCCAGCCTTCCGCTTTTTCCGGTTTGAAGAAGGTCAAAAAGTAGTTGTAGCCAAAATTGGGCGATGAGAGATGAGTCACTTTATGCTGACTTGTCTTTTTCATCCAGAGCACCGGCTGCCGGATGAACAAATTGGTCGGCATAATATATTGAGTAATCCCAGCGATATACGGGGAAAAATGGTTGCAAATTAGTCCCATATCATGTGTTAACGGCATCCATTGCAGCGTGGAATCGTTCTCCGACAATTCTTCTCTAAGACTGATCGCGCAAGCATTGTGAATGAGATTATCATGGGTCAGCATGACGCCCTTGGGATCTCCCGTTGACCCTGATGAGAACTGGATAAAAGCCAGGTCCTCCGGCTTAGGACTATAGGAGACCCCATGAGGCCTATGCCCGTATTCATCCTCCATCGTCAGAACCTTGCCCTCCATCGCGTGGAGCAGATCCGATGAATCGCCTTTGGTTTTGAGCTTCGTCAAGTTCTCAAGTGTCTTGCCCGTTGCAAGCATGAACGGTTCTTTGAGAAGCTGCCAGATCTTAAACACTTTCATTTTGTGCTCCTCGTTATTGCCTACGCTAAGGGGCACCGGGATCATTCCGCCCATCACACAGGCCCAGAAAGCCGTCAGAAATTTCCGGTTATCATCCAGTTGAAAGACGATTTCCTGCCCCCGCCTGATTCCCTGATCCTGCAGAACATTCAGAAACCCCATCGCTTCGTTATAGAAAGCCTGATAGGAAAGAAAAGTCTCCTGCTCATCGCCCTCAATGAATGTGATTCCTTTATTCTGGACCCCTTTTCTTCCTTCGATTACATCTGCCAATGTCTCCAATTGATCTATGAACATAGATTCCCCTCTCTCATGTAAATATTTGGAATGCGCTTTACCGCTCATGATGAGTTGCGTCAAAAATAGACCCTTGTTAGCCTCCGAATCTATTAATAGTTTCTATATTTTCTTTTTTATGGGTATAAAGAAGCATACAACGCCCCTGAACCGGAGCTGTATACCTATCAATCTACCTATACGGCTGCTATGAAGTGACGGGTGTCGTCCTTTGTTGACGGAGGCAATCTTCCTATCCGCGTTTGTTCAAGCATGGTCTTTTTCTCACGACACGGTTGGCATCTGGGAGTATATCCCTATAAACTTTAGCTAAAATTCCAACATCTGGTACTTTAGTTCAATAATTAAGTAAGTCGATTTAACCATATTCATGACCTCTATTCTGTTGTAAAATAGCGCAGAAAGCGATAAAGCGTTGAATTACAAGGGATTTTGTTATTGATGGTGGCGGCCGGCTGGAATGGATTGTGTAAGGCCAAAGAGTTCTAGCTGGGAGTCTATTAGAGTCTGGCATGGCCGAGCTCTGAAGGTGTCTGAGGAGAAGAGTGATGAATCACTAAAGATTATTACCTTTATTTTCATCGACGGGTAAAAAGATGTCAATAATTCGTAAGATATAGTTCTTGTAAATTAACAATTTTTAACCATTCTAAACTTTTTTAAGTAAAATTACAATCATTACATGAAATTAAAAAAAAGCAAACGGCAGCGAATGCTGATCGTTTGCTTTTAGAATCTTATTCTATTCGACGGTGAGAATTCGCGGAGATGTGGCTCTGACTACTTTGGAAGCTCCCCATGATCCGAAGCCTACTGCTAAGAAGCTTAACAGTACAGCAGTCCCGATTCCTCCCCAATTCATAATGAGCGGCATTTTAACAATCCCGTAATCCGACAAAATATAATTCAGCAGAACGGGCAGTCCGTATAGGCCCAGCGGTATGCCTGCCAACGCCCCGACTGCGGACAGGGCCAGCGTACCCGACGTAACTGCGGACCGTATCTCTCTGGATGTCATCCCGATTGACTTGTAAATTCCATATGTTTTCTGTTCCTTACGGATGTTGATGCGGCATATGCTGTAGACGATAACCAGGGTCACGATGACGAACAGCAGACCCATAATCGTCATGGGAAGTACAAGTACAGCTACAGCTTGAGAGAACACCTGCTTCACGAGTGATTCGTGAGTGGCTGCCCATACGGCACTGCCGAATTTGCCTTCCACTTCTTGAACAAAGCTGTCGGGAGAAGTACCGGGCTGGAGATTAATGAAGTACGCGTCCATAGCATCAAAGTCAGGCTGGATGCTGCGTACCGCCTCTACCGGTACCCGGGCGGAATAAGACATATTTGCAATTGCCTGATAGATACCCGTAAGGGTCAGCGTTGTTTTCTCGCCCTGAATATAGACGTCCAGCGAATCGCCGACGGATTTGTTAAGCGTCCGGGCCACATTGACTCCGACGGCGATTTCGTTCGGCCCGGCGGGATTGCGCCCTTCCAGATTAACGACTCCGATATCGTCATATTTGCCCTCTACAACGGACATGATTACACTTAACGAATCTTCGCCAGGCTTGGAATTACCTGCAGAGCCTACTGGCAGCACACCGTTAATCTCCCCCAGACGACTGTGGTTCTTAATTCTGGGATCGGCCAGGACATCCTGCTCAAACTCCTTGTTCGATACCTGCAAGTTATTGTCGATTCTTAGCGAGACATCCGAGGAATCGTATCCCCAAGAAGCAATAGTCGTGTTCATGGACACAATGCTGAAGATAAAGACAAATCCGAAGATAAGCACGGCAGTCGTCGAAGCCGAGATCAGCGCCATCAGCAGCGAGCCCCGGGTATTCTTCATTACTCCTCTGAGCCCGATCGAGACCGGAATCGGGAGGCGGTCAAACCCGAACAGCCTGCCGCTGGACGTCTTCATCCGAAGCGTCATTTTAGCAGAATCCTTCTCCGACATACCGAAACGGATGGCCTGAACCGGCTGGATGGAGCGGGCTTTATTCGAGAAGAAGTACGCCGCCGCAATTACGGTAGCGATGATCAGCAGTCCGACGATAACCGCCGATGCCCCGAACTCAATCCCGATTCCTGAATCCGGTGTCCTCAGATAAGACAGGGACATCTCCACAACGGTCCGCGAGAAGAAATAACTGAGCACGATGCCCGGCACAACTGCGACAACAGCCAGCAGCGCGTACTGAATGACATAAATCCCGACGGTTTTTCCCGAAGTGAAGCCCATCGATTTCAACACCCCGATCGTCTTGTAATTCGATAAGATCGCGTCGGAGATAGTGAATCCAACCGTGTAGAGGGCTACGATGATCATAAACACGGCCAGGAAAATCATGATGAAGCCGATCATTTTATTCGTAATCATATAGAAAGACGATAAACTTTCAAATCTCGACACCGATTCCAGATAAGGTGTGCCCAGTTTCTTCTCGAAAGCCGCCCAATAAGAAGCGCTCTGGCTGTAGTTATCGAATCTAAGCCCCATCATGTGCCGGTCTTTCCCCTCCATGACGGACAGACTCTGTTTATAGTCCTGAGTGTTCATCCAGATTCTCGATGTAGAGGTGAACGGTGAACTGTAAGGAATATCGACTACCACGGCAGATACCTGGAGCTGCAGGGTTTCGGCATCTTTCTGGAACGAAAGCGTATCTCCGACATTGATCTTGTTCGCGTAAGCGAGGGAAGTCGGAATCCAAATCGTTCCGGCTTGCGGAACCGGCGATTGGCTGCCCTGCACAAAGACAAGCTGATCGACAGCCATCGGCCTGGCCGGTGTATCCATCATAAACAAATCCGTATTGGGATAGGCCTTGTCACCATGGGAATAGCCTGCTATATAGCGGTATCGCATCATTTCGGATGCGGTCACGCCCGACTGCTTCTCCCACCATTCGTGAACAACAGCCGGATCATGCAGTCCTTCCTCTAGCCTCAGAAGTTCATGCGAGCCGTTGACCCGGTTGTGAAAATCGGAGTAAATACTCCCCGTATTGTTCATGACCACAATTGCTGTCGAGAACAGCAAGGAAGCAAGCATGATGATCAGGCCGATAAATACCGTCTGGACTTTCTTCCTCTTTAAATTGGATAAGCAAAGCAGCCAAATGGGATACATCGTCCGTCACTCCTTTCCCGAGACAAAGGCATAAATCATTTTCTCGCGGGCGTCTATGTTCTCTTCCCGGAATTTATCCAGTTCGAGAATACCCGCAATGCGGCCGTCTTTTACGACAATGAGCCGGTCGGCTCTGCAAGCCGCCTTCAGATCATGCGTCACCATCACAACGGACTGGCCCTGCTGATTCATCCCGGTCAGAATGTCGAGAATCGCCGTTCCCTGCTCCTGGCTTAGTGCACCGGTAGGCTCATCGGCAAAAATAATTTCCGGGGAATTAATGAGTGCGCGGGCTATGGCCGCTCTCTGCTGCTGTCCGCCGGATACCTGGGACGGCAGCCTGTTCTTCTGGCCGTCTATGCCCATTTTTTTCATCAGCGACAAAGCTTTTCCCTTCACTTCGCTCTTGCTGAAGCCCGCCACATATCCCGGAAAAGCGATATTCTCGAAAAGTGTCAAATCCGGTACGAGATTGATCGACTGGTATACATAACCGATTTGTTTAGCGCGAAAATGAGCCAAGTCCGTCTCGGAATAATCATCAATCCGCTTGCCCTTGAAATAAATCTCTCCCGAGGTCACACTGTCGAGTCCGCTCAGCATGTACAGCAGGGTGGACTTACCGGACCCGGAGCTGCCCATAATAACGGTAAAGTCACCTTCGTAAAGCTCCAGATTGATATCTTTAGCGGCATGGAAGAGTTCGGTCCCGGTCGCATACGTTTTTCTTAAACCGGAGCAATTCAAAATTACATTTTTATTAACAACTTGCAGCATTATTCATTACCTCCTTAAAATGGATACACTTAGACGCACGACGCCCATTTCCGGCATTTCTCACAACAAGAAGGTAGCTAATAACGGATCGGTTTAACTGTCACTTGCAGATTCAGCTGGTTCAGGGGTTTAAACGATTGAGGTAGATTTGGCAGGCTGTTAGCCGTATTGTGAGTAGGAAATACGTTAGGAGGTATAAAAATTTCTATTCGTTCAGCAAACTTACATCACCGCTGTCGGATCGCAATTCTACTAAAGGACCGGCACTTCCTGCCGATTCCGGCAGCGTCACTTTCTTTACTCCGCTATCGGTCTGCAGGTTCGTACTCAGGGACGCAGGAGCTGTACTCGTCTGGACGGTAATATGACCGGTATCTGTAACGACGGTGATCGGACCGGCGATCTCCTTCAACCGGAGGGTCACATTACCAGTGTCCGATTTGACATCGAACTGGCCGCTTGGCACATCTGCATCGATGCTGCCCGTATCGCTGCTGAAGGCAAATTGACCGGATCGGATGTTGTGGACCCGGATCGGATCCGTATCGGTTTTGACTTCCAGCAGCTCTACTCCCGTATTTGCCGGGATCGCTACCGAAAGCTTGATTTTACTGTACAAGTCGAACACTCTCAGTCCGCCCTTTTCTTTGAATTCGACTGTCAGCACACCGTTATTCTTGACGGCCGTCAGCTCATAATCCTTTTCCCATTTGCGTGTAGCCTTGCCGTTCATCTGAACCTGGATTTCATTCCCGTCTGCAGGTATAACCTCGATCTCCCCGATATGGGACTCGACCTTCACTTCCCGTAATCCATCGGTGCTTACGCTCTGCTTCTGATTCAATTCAACGAGATTAAAAGGGGACTGGCCCATAGAGAACAGAATGACGTTACCGATTATGGCAATACCGATCAACGACCCCGCGAGAATGAATAGCTTTCTAACCGACATTCTTGTATCTCCTTTCCACCATTTGAAGATTGTAGTTCAAATAGCGTACCGTTTGTCTGAAGTACCATTTCGTAAGTTGGAACAGACCCAGAATCAGGATGATTCCGAGCCCGATGTAGCCCAGCATCAGGAATAAATCACTGAGCAGGGATACCGCAAATCCGTGCTGGATAAGCATAATGACCGGCGATCCGAGCAATGCCAGTGCCAGCAGATAGCAGCAGCCGAGCAGGAAGAGGCTCCCGAGGAACGGCACCAGCACCAGCACCAGATTGAAGGTGCCCAGAGCTGCCGTAGCAAGCGCCGCTTTGGTGACCGTGGCGAGCGTTGGCGATAGTCCCGCCTTGCGGACCTGCAGCTGGGCCAGCACTTCTCTGGCGATTAGTTTCGGCTGGCCGAGACCATGAGCCGTTTCTTCCTCCGAGCGGCCCCGGTAAGCGGCATGTTCGAAATGGGCTTCATAATCGCCCAAAATTTCATCTTGTTCGAGTTGAGGCAGAGACTTCAGGTAACGGGCCAATTCGCGCAAGTAGGTTTCTTTATTCACCGGATTGTCCCTCCTCAATCATTTCCTCCACGCCTTTGGCAAATAGCCGCCACTCCGCAATCTGCTCGCTCATGACTACGTGTCCTTGCTCTGTGAGCTTGTAATATTTGCGAGGCGGCCCTTCCGTGGATTCTTTGAGATAAGAAGAGAACAAACCGTCAAGCGTCAATCTGCGCAATAGCGGATAGATGGTCCCTTCCGCAATTTCGAACCTGCGGGAGATGTGCTCCACCAGTTCATATCCATAACGGTCCTGCCGTGCCGTCAATACGAGTACACACAGCTCCAGGACGCCTTTCTTGAATTGTACATTCATGGTTATTCACCATCACTTTGCTTGGTACTAATTATTGCAAGGTACCATGTAAAGCTATGGTAGCATAATATGGAAAACTTTACAAGGTACGGAATGAGCCCCTTTTTCAACCTCAATAAAGGACTCCCATGGTCCATGCGGCAGCCGTTCTGAACGGGGACGGAACCAGGAAGCCGGTTTACGTTTAAAAGGAAATCCGGGATCTATCATTTGGAAACATTTCCTGAATTGATACGTCTTCATCTTTAGTTTCCCTTCCCTAATCCTCTTCTGGGAGTGATTCCATTGAAAAAGTTTGTATCCGGCATGATTGCCGGAATCGGTATTTCCGCCTGCACGATTGTTTTCGCATCCCCAAGCCTGCAAGCTAAAAACAGCGGTGCGACCCAGACCATTGAGAAATTAAGCCGTTATACGAGATGGGACTACGACTTAACAGCCCGGCAGATTAAAGACGGCTTCTAGCAGCTATGAAAAGCCCGGAAGAGAACACTCAGCGAAGTGTTCTCTTCCGGGCTTTTTTGACAGGGAAATGGCACTCAAGAAGGCCGCTTATCCACATAGCCTCCCCCTTGATAAGAGGTCTCGTCTTGCTTGATCTTCTTCTTGCGCCGCCGGGCGTCTTCCAGAAGCTCGGAAGCGTCATCCTGGGGTTCATAACCGATCATCTGCTTCAAATAGCCGATATCGTAATAATTCCCCGAGTTGTTAGACGTGCCGTACAAACACAAAAATTTGATCGAAGAATCCGCCTCGATACAGCGTACGGCCAACTGCACCATATCCCGGGAGGAAATCCAAATATGAGCGGACCGCTCGGAATGAGGCCGGTCGTCTCCCGGGAAATTCCCGATCCTCATATTAATGGACGAAATATTATGCTTATCGGCATAAAGCCTGCCAAGCAGTTCAATGTAACATTTGCTCAAGCCGTAGAAACTGTCAGGCCGGTAGGGATCGGTTACCTCCACATCCTCACCAACCTTGTAATAGCCTGTCGCATGATTGGAGCTGGCGAAAATAACCCGTTTGACGCCATTCTTACGCGCAGCCTCGTATACGTGATAAGCGCCCGCTACATTGACGGGCAGTACTTTGCCCAGAAAATCCTCATCGTCCTCGGCCCATGCAATGTGCAGCAGCGTATGCACGCCTTTGGTCAATTCCTCCAGCCTGACAGGGTCGTTGATATCCAGTGGAACAATCCCCTTCTTCTCATCCGCCTCAATATCCGCTCCCAACACTTCGTACTTCCTTATTCCGCGCAGTCCGTCCATAATGGCCTGCCCGATAATGCCGGAAGCACCGGTTATCAGAATTTTCCGCTTCACAGTAATCTCTCCTCTATCCCCAATATATAGACTCTCATCTCCTGACAAGAAGCTGTAATAACCGACGATTTCCAGATCCATCTGTATAAATTTACCCTTCCAGTTAAATCTGTAATCTCTTATTCTTTCTTTTTGTACAGTTTGGTAAGTACAGGCGGGGTTACCCGAACCGCTCTGTCTGTCGGCATAGAAAAACCCGGCTGCCTCCGGCACCGGGTTCACTTATAGCGATTATTCAGCTGACAGCTAATACAATCATTCCGATTCCGCCTGCCTCCAGAACGCCTGCTTCCAGCCTTCTGACGTGCTCCACGCCGAATAGAATCTTCCATTCGCCAAGCTCCGGCAGGTAGAGAGTGGTATCTCCCTCTCCCGCGTGATACAGCACGTACAGATGCGCTGCCGCATCGCCACCCGCATGATCCCGCAGGGTGTAGGCAATGCAGTGCCCGGCTGCATGCTCAAAGTACAGCCTGCTGCGAATCTCCTCCGCGCTTCTCATCCGGAAAGCAGGATGCCCGGCCCGCAGCGCAATCAGCGCTTTCAGATAGGCCACATCATCCTGCCGCTCGAAGCACCGCTCCCAGTCGATCCGGTTAATCTCATCCGGCGAATTGTAGCTGTTCTCGACTCCGTTCTTGGTCCGCATGAACTCCTGCCCGGCATGTAGGAACGGAATTCCCTGGCTCGTCAGTACGATCGCGGACGCAAGCCGGTGCATCTGCCTGCGCACCTCATCCGGCCGTTCTCCGGCCGATAGGCTAATTCCATCCCACAGTGTCCGGTTGTCATGACACTCCGCAAAATTCACACATTGCCCCGGCTCCTGGGCAAAGAGCTTCATGCCTTCGTGATAAGGAATGCCTCCCACAATACCCAGTTTTACCCCGAACGCGGCATGCGTATCGCCGCCGATAAACCCCCGGCTCCACTGCGCGTCAAAAATATTCCCTTTGACCGCGTCTCTGAGCACATCATTAAATTGGCCGATCCGGGGCAGCCGGGCCGACTGCTGCTGATTGGCTCTATCCGGCCAAGGAAGCTCGGTCTCCATGATCCAGCCTTCCCCTATCAGAATCATAGAAGGGTCTATCTCATCCAGCTTCATGCGGATTTCCGTCATCGTGCCGACATCGAGAAGTCCCATCAGATCGAAGCGGAAACCGTCCATCCGGTATTCCTTCGCCCAGTAGAGTACGGAATCGAGAATGAATTTCCGCACCATTCGTCTTTCCGAGGCCATTTCGTTGCCGCAGAAAGACCCGTCGGAGAGGGTGCCGTCACTTTTATAGCGGAAATAGTAGCCTGGGACAAGCTTCGTCAAATTAGCGCGGTAAGCGTCATACATATGGTTATAAACCACATCCATAATCACCCGCAGTCCCCGGCTGTGGAGCGCAGCGATGAGCTCTTTCAATTCCCGGATACGGGCGGCCGGATCATAGGGGTCCGTCGCGTAGGAGCCTTCCGGCACATTGTAATTCTTGGGATCGTATCCCCAGTTATACTGGCCGTTCTCCAGGCGGGTCTCATCTACGCTTTCCGTGCTGAAATCGTATACCGGCATAAGCTGCACATGCGTAACGCCAAGATCCGCCAGATAATCAAGACCCGTCTTAATCCCTCCGGGTCCACGTGTACCCGGTTCACTTAAACCGAGAAATTTCCCTTTATGGGCGGCACCACTTGCCGGATGAACCGTAAAGTCACGAATATTCACTTCGTATATAACGGCATCGACGGCAGATGCCGGTTCCGGTCCTGCGCCCCGCAGCCCTCCGTCTGTCTTTAGCCAATCAGAAGGGTTCGTCCGGGACAGGTCAATCAAGTATCCCCGGTCTCCGTTGACGCCGACCGCTCTCGCATAAGGATCCACCGCTTCATTCCATTGTTCGCCGATCCGGACCCGGTACGTATAATAAAGGCCTTCGAGGTCCCCGGGGACAGTCACTGCCCAAGTTCCTTTTACAGACCGTTCCATAGCCACAATCTGCTGCGGTTCCCCCTGCCAGCTCTCATAGAGCACCAGGAAGGCCTCGAATGCCGTCGGCGCCCATAGCCGGAAGCCGGTCCGATCCGGTGCATACCGCGCACCCAGGTCATCCCCGTCGTAATAAAAAGCATCGTCAAACTGCTCTGAAAACACTGAAATCCCCGCGGAAGCAGCCCGATCTCCATAGTCAATGGCGTAGTCCGGTTCCTTCTGAACAGCCATAGGCTCACACCCTTTTTTAAATTTTAGAGCTGTATACGTTTATAACCGGTTTTTAATAAAACGATTACATCTTTATTGTTGACAAAACGGGAGCTGAATTTCCATCTTTTACGCAAAAAAAGACGTACTACAAGAGTACGCCTTTTACTTTAGACAGTCAAAAACAAGCTTGCTGCGGCACGAACAAACCGCCTGCAACCGGGTTCACTCTCTCGTCCGGAAGCTGCCGGATTATTCGAGAAAGTCCTTGAGTCGCTTGCTGCGGCTCGGATGTCTCAGCTTACGGAGCGCCTTCGCTTCGATCTGGCGAATCCGTTCGCGGGTCACGCCGAAGACTTGACCGACTTCCTCCAGCGTACGGGTACGCCCGTCGTCAAGCCCGAAACGCAGACGCAGCACGTTCTCTTCCCGCTCAGTGAGCGTATCGAGCACGTCCTCCAGCTGCGTCTTGAGCAGCTCGAATGCTGCCGCGTCCGCCGGTGCCAGCGCGTCCTGATCCTCAATGAAGTCGCCCAGATTCGTGTCGCTTTCTTCGCCGACGGGCGTTTCGAGCGACACCGGTTCTTGAGCGATCTTCATAATCTCGCGAACCTTCTCCGGACTGAGCTCCATCAAAGCGGCAATCTCTTCAGGCGCGGGCTCCCGTCCGAGTTCCTGGAGGAGTTCTCTGGAAACGCGGTTCAGTTTGTTGATCGTCTCAACCATATGTACGGGAATACGAATCGTCCGGGCCTGATCCGCAATAGAGCGGGTGATTGCCTGGCGGATCCACCATGTCGCATAGGTGCTGAATTTGAAGCCTTTCGTATGATCGAACTTCTCTACGGCTTTCATCAGCCCCATATTGCCTTCCTGGATCAGATCCAGGAAAAGCATGCCGCGCCCAACGTAGCGCCTGGCAATACTCACAACAAGCCTGAGATTGGCCTCTGCCAGTCTCTGCTTGGCTTGTTCGTCCCCTTGTTCAATCCTCTTTGCCGTATCCACTTCTTCCTCGGCGGTGAGAAGTCCGACACGTCCGATTTCCTTTAAATACATGCGTACAGGGTCATCAATCTTGATGCCTGCAGGCAGAGAGAGATCATCCACTACTTCATCCTGCTCCCGAGATTCGCCCGCTGCGCCCCCTCTGCTTTGCCCGGTGAACGCCTTGTTCACCGATCCCAGCACAGCTTCGATCTCTATTCCCGTCGCTTGATCCTTCGCCATTCGTTCAGCTCCCTGCTTCCTGAAATCGGGCCCAGCCTGCTTCCAGCAAGCTATTCTATACGCTAACCTGTGTTGATAAGCCCGCAGGTGATGCTTCCATCCCTCATAATACCTTACAAAGTATAAGTATTGACGCTAGTGTAAAATTATGATATATTTAAAATACCTATACAAAATTGAGCACATGTAATTTTAACATAAAAACTGTTTTTTTTCAAGACCCTTTTGCGTTAATTCGCGAGAGGGTCTTATTTTTATACGAACCGTTAATTCTACCACCTATCCGTCAAAATAGCAAAGATTGTATTTCCTTTGAATTCCTCCCTTTTCCCCTTCTTCCCTATTCTTCTCGCTGCCTATTTCATTTTAACGTTCCTGTCCAGCCTAAGGTTTCGGCCTATATGGATAAATGCTGTTTACTAATGGAATTTTCTGTGACAAAGAGGCAAAAACAGTCCTTTTCTATAACCTTTATTCGTCATGTTATATTGAAGGATAACTTTCCGGTGCGTTAGAATAGTCATAAAACGTATCTCCATAAAGGATGAATCTCTCTTGTCTCCCATGACTTCTTACTTGCAACCGTCCGTTGCCCGCGCGGTTTTTGACGAATCCCATATACGCCATCTCCTGCTGCGGATCCGCTTCATTTCGATTCTGCTCATTTTGACTTATCCCTACTATTTTTATATCGACTTTGTCCAGCTGAGAGATTTTCCTTTCTCCGGTTACCGTCTCGGATCTATCCTGATTCATAGCGCCAGCCTTCCCGTGTCCGTACTCTTTCTCGGTTTATATCGGTTCTACAGCAGGAAGCCTTCTTTTAAAAAAATGATCGGACCTGTTCTTATCACCCATTTGTATGCCGGCTATTATATAGGGATCGGTGCAGTCTCTTCGATTAACAGCCAGAGTCTGACAGGAAACGTGGATGCGTATATTATCATTTTGCTCAGCACAGCTATAATCCTTCCTCTCAAGCCCAGGAATTTTCTGTTCCTCCTGCTCTCTGTTCATCCTTTGTTCCTGATTGTCCTTTTCCTGACCAGTGACGATAAGTATACGTTGTTAAGCAAACAGACCAACACGACGGCAACGGCGGTCATCGCTTTCTTTATCGTCTGTACCTTCTATCATTTCCGGCAAAAAGATTTCACCCATACCGAGATGCTCCATAAGCAGGAGGAAAGTCTGCGGAAGCTGTTTGCCGTAAATCCGTATCCGCTTGTTCTATCCAGAATCCGCGATGACAAAATCCTGCTGCTCAACGCCAAAGCAGCCGAGTATTATCACATTCATTCCGACAATGTATCTACAATCGACGCCGGAATTACTTATCGCAGCCGGGCCGATCAACAGGCTATTATGGAAGAGCTGTCGCGCACGGGCAGCATCCAGAATCATATTTGCCAGCTTACTCTGCCTCAGCAGACTACCAAATGGGCCATGATAAACTATGAGCAGATCGAGTTTGAGAATGAAAGCTGTATACTCGCGGGAATTACCGATATTACGGAGCTGAAAAAGGTCGAAATCGAGCTCACTAAACATGCCTCAACCGATGCGATGACCGGGGTTCTGAACAGAAGACACGGTCTTGCCCTTCTTCAAGAAGAACTGCTGCAGGCCAAGGAACTGGGATCCGAATTCGTCGTCTGCTTCGTCGATATCAACAACCTTAAGGAGGTCAACGACCGATACGGGCATGCCGAAGGGGATCAGCTGATTCACGCGGCTTGCCGGGTGATGCAAAGCGGCATTGACCCCCAAGATTACCTATTCCGCTATGGCGGCGATGAGTTTGTAATCGTTTTCCATAGAAGCCTGGCTGATGTCCGTCTAATATGGCGCCGGATCCGCGGTGAGATCAGAAAGCTGAATCAGTTTCACAGGCAGCCGTTCACCTTATCTCTAAGCCATGGCTTGTTCTTATTTCAATCCAGCATGGAAGTGACGGTGGACGATATCATCCACGCAGCAGACTCTGAAATGTACAAAGCCAAGCGTCTGTACAAGAACAATCTATAAACCCTGCATCATGTACAAATCCCCCGGGCAGCTCAACAGGAGAAGAGCTGCCCGGGGGATTTGCCGTTTATTTAAACCGTTTGATGGCATCTTCCATGATTTCGTCGTTGATGGCGCCCTGGTACTTTTCCCGGATCACGCCTTGCTTGTCCACAATATAGGTGGTCGGATAGGCAACGATCTGATACTTCTTCGAGACTGCGCCTTCTTCATCCAGCACGATAGGAAAAGTCAGCCCGTAATTGTCTGCAAACTCATGGACTGCCGCAGGTTTTTCTTCGGTGTGGGTCAGGTTCACCGCCAGGAATACGACATTCTTATCGTTGTACTTGTCATGAACTTTCTGCATATGAGGCATTTCTGCCCGGCACGGCGGGCACCATGTCGCCCAGAAGTTCACAAACACCGTTTTGCCGCGGTATTCGGACAGTTTAACGGGATTACCGGCCAGGTCTGTCAAGGCGAAGTCAGGAGCAATCTGGCCTTTCTGGATTCCTTCCTTCCTATTGGACACATCGACCCGGGCTCCCGGGGAAAGCTCTTCATTCTTAGAATTGTAGTAGTCGTAGAAACCATATGCGATCAGGCCGGCAAGGATCAACATTCCGAGTATGCTTTTCTTCATCCCTCTCTCTCCTTTCGCTTACAAGGTTACGCCAAAAAAGGTGAAACGGGCCAGATAGGCGCTTATTCTCTGCAGCTGACCGGTAAAAAGCAGCGCCCCCATAACGATGAAAATCCATCCGTTGATAATTGTCAGAAGCGGCAGCCAGCGGTTGATCTTCTTCAGAAACTTAACGGACCAGGTAATCATTAAAGAAATAATCAGGAAGGGAATTCCCATTCCGATTGAATAAATCAGCAGCATGAGCGCCCCGCTCCACATCGTATCCGATGATCCGGCCAGCAGCAGAATGCCGGAGAGAGCGAGACCGACGCAGGGCGTCCAGCCCGTACCGAAAGCAAGTCCGACCATGAAAGAAACGAAATTACCGCCTCCTCCCTGCCGCTTGCCTTCCCAGTTCTTCTGGCCCATAAGAATCCGGAAATTAAGAAGACCTGCCATCTGCAAGCCGAAGACGACGATAAGCAGCCCGCTCAGTTTACTGATCAGCTCGCGATATTCGGCAAAAAATCGCCCTAGCAGCGAAGCGGAAGTCCCCATTGCAATAAACACAGCGCTGAATCCGGCAATGAAAAACAGGGAACGGATCAGCAGCAGTTTTTTATTAACATCAATCCGGCCTCCCTCGACGCTCGCTCCCGTCAAATGGGAGACATACGCAGGTACGAGCGGAAACACACACGGCGACATAAAGGAAAGCACTCCCGCTGCGAATGCGACCCATAAAGTTATGTTATCCATTCCATCCTCCTAACGATCTTCATCCGGTTTTCTCATCATGATCAGGATGCCGGCTGCCGCAAGCAGAAGCAGCAGCTGTTCCTTGCTGAATGAGAGCAGTACCGGTTCACGGACTGTTACCGTGAACAGAATGGCCGTCTGCCCGAGACTAAGCCACAGGCCCCGGCTTAGAAGACTCTTATTCACCGGCGACAGTCTGCCTCCCACCAGTGATAGGAGCAGCGCACCGGCTAGTGCCGCCTGGAGCACATAAGGGAGCAGCTGCTCCGGCTGCAGCCAAGCCTGCAGAACGGAGTACACCGTCCAGCCTGCCAGCAGACCTGCGGCCATAGCGGGAGCGGCAGCCTGGAAGCTGTGCTTCCGTCTGGCAATCCGGGCCCACATATAGCCCCCTGCAGCCGCCCATGCCAGCCAGATGCCTTTTTCACCCGCTGTAAAATAAAGAAGGGACATCGGATAACGGATCACGCTGAGAGGATCGAATACGAGTACGCTTCCTTTCCAGACGAGAATCCAGATAAGAAATGCATTTTCAAGTGATGAGAAGACAGCTCCCCTGTCCGGATCTTTCTTCAAATAAAGCCGCACGGCCAGCAGGGCCGCAATCCCGAACAGCAAATATAGCACGATTTGCATATTCAAGAGAAAAGGACCTATTTTCATCGTTTGCAAGCTGCCTCTCCTCCTTTCATATCCTTGAGGCGAATACGGGTATACCCGCCTGATCAAGGGCGTCCCACTGGAGATCAGTATAGCCGGGGATTGTTAAGTTTCTATAAAGTTACCTGAATTAAAGTTACCGGAGTTTCTTCGTATTCAATATAGAAGGCAAATCTCGCTTGCTCTATAGGGAGGCATCTGAATGAAGAACCTCTGGCGCAAGACGGCAGATCCATAAATAGCCGGCCTGTTTAATAAGAAACAAAACGATACCCCATTCCGCGGATCGTCTCAATAAAATCCGCTGTCTCTGCGTTTGGGGCTGCGTCTACAAGTTTCTCCCTCAGTTTACTTACATGGACGTCGACTGTCCGCTCTATAACCAGCTTTGTATGATTCGGATAAAGCTCGCTCAGTATTTGCTCTCGGGTCACGATCTGATTCGGATGCTTCATGAAATAATAGAGCAGATGAAATTCATGCAGCGTCAGCGGAAGCAGCTTTCCTTTGTATTTGGCTTCCCTGCGGTGCAGCTTGGCCGTCAGGCCCCGGAAGCTGATTTTCCCGCACCTCTCCGAAGTCCGCCGAAGCACGGTCCCGACTCTGGCAACCAGTTCAGCCGGGCTAAAAGGCTTGGTGACGTAGTCATCCGCGCCCATCTGCAGCCCTCTGATCCGGTCCTTCTCTTCCGCTTTACCCGTCAGGATCAGGATCGGAATGTCGCTGCGGCAGTCCGATCTGATCGTGCGGCACAGCTCCTCTCCAGAGAGCCCCGGCAGCATCAGATCCAGAATGACGAAGCAGGGGTCATGGCTCTCGAACAGCTGCAGACCTTCTTCCTCGTCGGCCGCTTCCTGCACGTCGTAACCCGCTTTTTCCAGATAAAGCTTAACAAGATGTCTGATTTGACGGTCATCTTCCACGATTAAGACAGATTTACCTATAGGTTTCAAAGGACGATCTTCCTTTCCAGATGCCGATTCCGGGCGGAGATTTACGAATAGAAACCATGAATCCCTTGGTAGACGGATTGTAGGAGTATTCAAACCCGGTCAAGTTTGCACAATCTGTTGTAAGAATAATCACAGTCTGTATCAATATATCATGATATTATGATACAGAGTCATTACCCTATCAAATGACAACCGGAAAAGGTGAATTTATATGGAGCAATATCAGACGAATGCGGAACTGCTCAAAGCTCTAAGCCATCCAGTCCGCCTATGCATCGTGAAAGGTCTTGCGGACAAAGGAGACTGCAAGGTCAGCGATATGCAGCAATGTCTGAAGCTGCAGCAGTCCACGCTATCAATGCATCTGCAGAAACTTCGGGCCGCCGGAATTATAGAGGGCTCGCGCAGGGGCCTCGAAGTCTTCTACCGGCTGAAGCAGGAGAAAGTGAAAGAACTGCTGGACATTTTATTCTAATTATAACGGTCTTAACCGGACAACGGAGGGGTTCTTTATGAGCAAAAAAGTAATTATTATCGGAGGCGTTGCGGGGGGAGCATCTGCAGCTGCGCGCCTGCGCCGACTGGACGAGACGGCAGAAATTATTATGCTGGAGCGCGGCGAGCACATTTCTTTTGCCAACTGCGGCCTGCCTTACTATATCGGCGGAACCATTAAAGAACGGTCCAAGCTGCTTGTACAGACGCCGGAAATGATGAAGAAACGGTTCAATATCGATGTACGGACCCGCAGCGAGGCGGTTTCCGTCAACACCGCGGCCCGGACCGTCACGGTGCACAGTGCGGAGCAGGGCACCTATGAAGAGACTTTCGATCAGCTGATCCTCTCGCCGGGAGCGAAGCCTATCCGCCCTAAGATTCCAGGGATCGGGCATCCCCGGATCACTACACTTCGCAGCATACCCGACACCGACCGGATCAAGGCTCTCGTCGATGAAGAGCAGGTCCGCCGGGTCACCGTCATCGGTGGCGGATTTATCGGCGTCGAGATGACCGAGGTGCTGCGGGAGAGGGGGCTAGACGTAACCCTGGTTGAGGCGGCGCCCCACCTCCTGGCTCCTTTCGACGCCGACATGGTGACCCTGGCGGAGAAGGAGCTGGAGGACCACGGCGTCCGCCTCATCCTCGGCACCTCCGTGGAAGCTTTCCGCGCGGCGGAAGACGGCGGACTCCACGTGGAACTATCCGGCCGGGAAGCCATACCCGCGGATCTGGTGATCCTGTCGATCGGCGTCGTACCGGAGACCGCCTTCCTGAAGGACACCGGGATCGAGCTTGGGCCGCGCGGTCATATCCGGGTCGACGCGCACATGCGGACCACCGCTGACGGCATCTACGCTGTCGGCGATGCCGTCGAGGTCGCTGACTTCGTCAGCGGCAGCCCGGTGGCCATCCCGCTTGCGGGTCCGGCCAACAAGCAGGGGCGGATTGCCGCGGACCATCTCTGCGGTATGAATTCACACTACAGGGGCTCGCAAGGGACGAGCATCCTCAAAGTGTTCGGTCTGACCGGGGCTTCCACCGGTATGAATGAACGCGCGCTGGCCAAGGCAGGCACACCGTATCATACGGTCACGGTGCATCCCGGCTCCCACGCCGGCTACTATCCCGGCGCTTCCCCCATCACGCTCAAGCTGATCTTTGACCGGGAAGGGGCCATCTTGGGAGCGCAGGCTTTCGGACGCGGCGGCACCGACAAGCGCATCGACGTGATCGCGGCCGTCATGCGCCTCAAAGGCACCGTGTACGATCTCGCCGAGCTTGAGCTCGCCTATGCGCCACCTTATTCATCGGCTAAGGACCCGGTGAATATGGCCGGCTTCGTCGCGGTGAATGCGCTGCAGGGCCTGTCGCCGGTCATCACGGCGGCCCAGCTTGCCGGCGAAGGATTACCCGAAGAGGCGCTGCTCATCGACGTGCGTACGCCCGGCGAATTCGCCAAAGGCTGCATACCGGGTGCAGTCAACATCCCGGTGGATGATCTGCGCGGCCGGCTTGACGAACTGGACCGTTCCAGAGAGATCGTCGTGTACTGCCAGGTGGGCCTGCGGGGTTATACGGCGTCCCGCATTCTCATTCAGAACGGCTTCTCTGTGCTGAATCTGACAGGCGGCTACAGATCGTATGAGATTGCCGGTTACAGGCCGGCAGGCTCATAGAGCGCCTCTGGCAGAGCACAGTGTTGGGAGAGCGGACTCTGATCGAGAGTTCTGCTCAGGGGCTCTGCTCAGGGGCTCTGCTCGGTGACTGCTCCAGGGGGCGATCCCAGCCCGGATAACCACGACTCGGGCCGCTGTAATCTCTCCGGATGAGGCCGCGCTCAATTCCGGTCCATCCATCCTTCGTCCATCTGGCGCCAGACCCGCAGCACGCACACGAAGCTTCAAGCGCCGCAGAGCCCCCTGATGCGGCCGTTCCTTGCCGGCGCATAGCTTGTCTGATTTTCTGCACCGCCGATTCCACACAAAAAGCCTGCAAACTCTGCTCCCCGGGAGCTTTGTTTGCAGGCTGATTTATTTCTAGCCTAACTTTTTACACGATAATGGGATTGGAATTTCCACGCCGCGGAACCTTATTTAAAGGAAGCAAAGCCCTCATCCGCCATCACTACGCTGCCGTTAATCGCGCTGGCTTCATCCAGGGAAACAAGGTAAACCGTATCCGCTACCTGCTCAGGCTGCGTTAATTTGTTGCCGATGACTTTGGCTTTCATGGAATCGATCAGACCGCTGTCCTTATAACCCTGAATAATCGGTGTATCTACTGCTCCGGGAGCCACGCCCACGACACGAATGCCATATTCGGCCAGATCAAGTGCCGCCGACTTGGTCATCATGTTAACCGCACCTTTGGTTGCATGATAAGCATAAGTTCCAGGCGATGCCAAGATTCCAAAGACAGAAGTCGTATTAATGATCACGCCTTTGATGCCCAGCTCACGCATTTTTCTGCCGGCCGCCACAATTCCGTGCGTAACCCCATGCAGATTCACATTGATAACCGCGTGGTAGTCTTCCATCTTCTGATCCAAGACCGGTGTAAGGCGTCCGATTCCCGCATTGTTGAACATCACGTCAATTCTCCCGAAAGTATCGACCGCTTTTTGTACGAGCGCCTCTACGTCTTCGAATTTAGTCACGTCTGTTTGGACGAAGATCGCTTCTCCGCCTTCCGCTTTGATCGCTTCCACAACTTCATTTCCCGCCTGTTCATTAAAATCAGCTACCACGACCTGATCGCCTTTGCGGGCAAATTTCAGACACGTTTGTTTACCGATTCCGCTAGCTCCACCTGTAATGACTGCCACTCTTTTATTAGCCATTTAAGATTCCTCCTAAAATTTCTTTTGTAAAAAGAGACTTTTGTAAGAAGTTCCGCTTTGGAACTGCTTTGACTTCTATAGTTCCCATTGTACCCGTACACTAAATTAAATAAAATTTATAACTAATTAAAAATAGTTAAGTTATACTTAATATAAAGAGGTGACTCCAGTGAATCTGGAACAAATGGAATACATTATCCAAGTAGCCAAAACCGGTTCCCTGACCAGTGCGGCCAAACATGCTCACGTCACTCTGTCTGCCATCAGCCAGTCGATTTCCGCACTTGAAACGGAGCTCGGTGTCAGGTTATTCACACGCTCAAGGGGCTCGGGGGCGGTACCGACAGCTGAAGGACAGGCCATCATCAATAGAGCACATGAGGTCCTCGCCAAAGTAAACGAGCTGCGGGAAGAAGCTGAGTCGTTCAGCAACACGCTAAGCGGCACGTTAACCATCGCTACAATTCCCGGTCCCATGCATTTGCTCGTGGACGTGGTGGCACGGTTCAAGAAAGAATATCCGCAGGTCAAAATTGAAATTTTCGAGAAAGGGCCTCAGGAAATCTTAAAGGATATCGAGCACAGTAAAATCGATATCGGTTTGATTGTTCTTACGGAAAGCGTGATGGAGAAACGCCGTGATCTGGCCTTCGAACGTCTGCTGGAGGGGAGAATGGTGGCGGGGGTTCATAGAAATTCTCCACTTTCCCGTGAAAAATCCATCACACCTGAGAAATTGGTTCATCAGACTTTCGTGCTGTATGACGATGATCAAATACGTGAATTCGTGACGGATTTCATCGCCGTTTATGGCGGCATCGATATTTTGTTTATTTCCAACAACACGCAGGCGATCCATAACGCAGTTAATGAAGGGCTTGCCCTGACCATCGGACTCGATTATTCTTTCAAGAACAATCCTTCTTTCGGCAATGAAGGTCTCGTAATTATCCCGCTTGAGTTGTCCTCCCGGGAACCGATCTATTATGGCTGGGTTCTCCCTAAAGGGAAGCACTCTTCCCATATTGCAACCCGGTTTATTACCAAGCTTAAATTTGAGCTTTAACTCCGCTGACAATTAGCGTCTAAAATATTGACACGTACAACAAAGAGGCGGCAAGAATGCCGCCCCTTTTAACGATATAAGTGAACGAATACGACCCTGCGTGTGGAACAAAGGCTCCCTGACAGGGTCCCGCTGTCCTGAAGTTCAAGGTCAAAGGCTTTTATCGATCACGGCAATCAGCCGGTTCTCGATATCTTTGGCAACTCCGAGCATTTCTTCGTTCTCTATCAGTCCGATAAGTGCTGTAGGACGCGGCATTCCGATGCGGGTCGTCCCTTCTTCTTCGTACACGGCTATTTTACAGGGCAAGAAATACCCGACCAGTGAATTCTGTGAAAGAACACGCTTGGCTTCGACCGGGTTGCACACCTCAAGAATATGGTACGGCTGATCGAAATCGACGCCTTTCTCGCTTAGCTTCTCTTTCATGTCCAGCTGCCAGAGAACACCGAATTTCTCCTCTTTCAAATTCTCTTGCAAATCGGCTATCGCCTGTTCCAGGTTTTTGGTTGTGCTGACGGTGTAATGAAACATGTAAACCATCCTCCCATTGCTTTCGCTACGTATTTATTTCTCACAGATCATAATGTAATGGGCGTCCGTCGGAAAAGAAAGATCCCGTACACGAAGACCGTGCTTCTCTGCCGCCTGTTTCATCTCGCTGGAAGAAATCCGGTGGGCAAGAGGCGGTCCCTGCGGGGATTCCTTCTTCTCCCATTCAAGAATGAAGCAGCTCGCACCCGGAGTCATAACCCTCGCAACCTCCGATAAGCCTTGGTCCAGCGTGGCCGCTTCATGCAGTACCATGGAAGCGATAACCCGCTCCACGCTTGCGTTATCCATCGGAATCTTCTCTACCTGGCCTTCGAGATAGGAGAGATTGTTAATCGTGCCTCCCTCTAATTCGGCACCCGATTCTGTCTTTGCCTTATGCCGGATCACATCGAGCATTTTCGGTTCTACGTCGAGCGCGTAGACGGTGCCGGACGTCATCCGGGCTGCCGGTATGGTGAAGTATCCGCCGCCCGCGCCTATGTCAAGAACAGTCTTGGCCTGTTCTATATGAAGCATCGCCAGCAGCTTCTCCGGGGGCAGCGCAGCACGCCGCTCCGGGTTGTCCAGTTTGTGCAAGTGCTCCGGATTAAATCTCCGCTCACTCATATGCTCAGCTCCTCGTTTACACCTGATTAGGCTTCCTGAATTCACCCGGCATCAGATACGAATCCCGGTATGATCACATTCTTCTATGTTTACCCGAATACCTTGCCAGTAAACGAAAGGGACCCTGCGCTGCGGCAGACAATCGGCTTATCTGGATTTGGATAATTTGCCGCTCCAGGCTCCGATACCGCCACGAAGATGGTTTACCTTGCTAATCCCGCTGCGTTTGAGCATCTTCGCCGCGTTCTTGCTCCTCATTCCGCTCCGGCAGTAGAGAAAAACATCTTTGTCCTTGGAAACTTCCGCCAATCTCTGCGGCAGCTGGGACAAAGGAATGTTGGCGGCGCCGGGAATCGATCCGTCTTTGAATTCATAAGGCTCCCGCACATCAATCAGTATCTTGTTCTTACTCTGCTGCATCGCTTCACGGAACTCCCGCTCACCCAGATTATTCAGTCCTTTGACAGGCCCGACACGCGTATACACAAAGTACGCAACTAGCAGAACGATCAGAATGTTAATGATCAGAGTCATGTCCATTGGTTCGGTCTCCTTCCGTGCCCGCAGACACTCTTACAAGTTTGTTCACATTTATTTGTTCACATTTAGGATAAAACAAGCCGGCACGTCCTGTTCATAACGAAATCCCGCCGATATCGGAGTGCCGGGGATGATCGTTGCCGCGCAGGGCGTATACTTCGGCAAAGCCTCTATTCTTGAGCACACGCGCAGCTTTTAAGATTTTGCGTCTGCTGTCGGCCAAGATCAGAACAGGCTCCTCTGGCGACAACTCCTTGTCCCAGACGAACGGCAGACGGCCGATGGAGATGTTAATCGAGCCCGGCAGGTGGCACTGGTCATAATCAAGCGAATCGCGGACATCGAGAATTTTCAGGCTTGGGTCTGAAGGAATCTCCTGCGCGGCATGAGTTCCTGATGCAGCAGAACGGACGATATTCAGCCCGCTAAGCGGCCAGAAACTTCTTATCAGCCAGACGGCAGCGGCTGCAAGCGTCAGTATGAATCCCCATAGGACAACTGGCATCCTTTCTAACCTCCCTAAATTTGTATAGCAGCAAATATGAAGATAGCTAAATATCGTACACAAGCAAAATTCATACTAATACCCCTACAGGTATTATACTTCCCATGGCTTTCCGCTTCAATGTTTCATTACCCGAATAAAATATCGATCCAAATCTTAAGAACAGTCGCGCTAATCAAGCCCGCCAGAATCCACTGAAGCACTTTAATATTCATCTTCTGCCCCGCTTTGGCTCCCAGAGGAGATGCAATAATACTGGCGACGACCATAACAATCGAAGGGATAAGCAGCATATGGCCGCCCATGACTTTACCGACGCTGGAGCCGATGGAGGAGATGAAGGTGATTGCCAGCGAAGAAGCGATAGCCACACGAGTCGGAATTTTGAGAATGACCAGCATAATCGGTACCGTAATAAAAGCACCCGCAGCCCCGACGATCCCCGATAGAATACCAACCAGGGTAGCAGAGATAGCGGCAACCGGCACATGGAAACTCAGGTTAGAGAAGTCACCGTCCTCTTCCCCCTTTTTAGGCAAAAACATCATAATCGCCGCGACAAGCGCCAGAACGGCATAAGTCAGATTGATCGCCGAGTCAGGAAGAAATTTCGAGCCGTATCCGCCCGCGAAGCTCCCTATAACAATCGGAATCCCCATCGCGATAACGAGCTTTTTGTTAATCATATTGCCCTTGCGATAAGCGAAAATACCAGCCAATGTAGCGAAGAAAACCTGCACCGCACTAATGGCGGAAACCTCCTGTGCTGTAAAAGCGATGAAACCGAATGCAGGCGGTATATACAGCAGCATCGGATATTTAATGATCGATCCTCCGATTCCAACCATCCCGGATATGAAAGAACCGACAAAACCAATCGCGAATAAAGTAAGAATCCATGCAAAGTCCAAGTCCATACTCCCACTCCTTTCCCTGCTAGTATGCAATTCATCAAGAGAGTTACATACATGAAAAAAACTATTTGATTAAAACAAGGCATCGCCCTGCGCAGTACGTTTTCTAAAGCCCCTCCTTTTCCACTGATAATACATATACCCCTATGGGTATTATTTTAGACCCGGTTACTCCTTTTGTCAACAGAATACGCATCATGTCCATGCTTAGACATCCAAGACTAAGCCGGTGAGAGACTCCAACCAGCGAGTGGTATTCGATGAAACCGCATCAAGATTATCCTATCTCCTGTATACAGCATCCATAGAATCGGATAGCCCTTCCCCTCCCCTACTGGCGCCAAAAAAACCGGAGCACCCGCAACCATAAATGGCTAAGGCACACCGGTTATACAAACCGTTCTATCTCTTCTACCCTGTATACAAGATTGTGTTCTTCTCAGAAGAAGGACGATTCTTACCGGGTCTTCCATTATAAGATCTGAATGAATGTGCCGGGCTCCTTCTCTTCTTCATGCAGAAAACGCCTCGCTATACGCCGGTACCCTTCGGCACGCTGGTGTCTGCCCCGCCGCTTCTCCTGATCCTCCATCCAGACCGCCAATTCGGCAACTTCCATCTCCAGACGGCTTTTCCTGTCCATGAACCATTCATCATAAATGCCTGGCAGTAAAGGATCGGGCAGATTCCCTAATAAGCGGCCGGCACTTTCGTATTTGCGGGCAGCGTCCGCATGGTGCAAATCTTTGATCTCCGCCAAAAAGTCAAGCAAATCACAGCGGATGACACATCTTAGCATCACATGCTCGCGGTCAACCGAGAGGATCGGGGCCCCTCCCTCTTGTGCCTGCATCATTCGCTTGAAATAGTGCAGGTAGACTTTTATATTCCGCATCGCTGTCTTACTGGGAACCTGGGGAAATAGCGCATCACACAATTCCTCGCGGGAAGCTGTCGGATGGAAGATCATATACAGCAGCAGGCTCTTGGCATAGCGCTGATTCCAGCCGTCCGGCTTCTCCTGCCCGTTCAGGATCACTTGGAAAGAGCCGAGCAGATTGACCTTCAGCATCTGAGCAAGCTCAACCTTCTTCTCCCCTTCATCCAGGAAGAGCTGCAGCGTTCCGCGCACGTCCCGGACGAGTAAAGAATCGGAGACTGCACGCGTCTGTTTCGTTTGCAGAAACCGTCTGATCCATGAGGCGGTCGTCCCCGGCTGCTCAAGAAAAGGCAGATAGGCCGAATCCGGCACGATCAGGAAGGAAGCATCCGGCAGGCGTGATGCGGCGAGCGAAGCCGACGTCACGTACAGAGGATCGTATTCTCCCGCCAGAACCAGCGTCCGGTGAGAAATACGCTTCAGTTCTTTCCAGCCGTCCTCTCTGAGCAGCATGTCCATCGCCCGGAAATATAAATCCGTATTCATATTGCTATACAGGTCTCTGACAATACGGAATGCAGAAGCACTATCGGGAAGTGCGGTCGTGAATGCAGCGAGCTCCTCAGCAAGAGAGAGCCGCCCTTCCCCGGCCAGTTTTTTACGTTCTGCGATCTTTGCGCGCATGAGTGCAGCAGGGAATTTTACAGGAATCGAAATCAGAATCAGCTTCTCTACCATTCCCGGATAAGAAGAGCAGAACTGCACAGCTATTACAGCTCCCCCGCCATGTCCCGCGATATGAGCCCTCCTGATTCCGAGCCGCTCCATAAGGAGGTGAAGATCATCCACAAAGACGCTCCACCCCGCTTCGCTGTCCTCTCCCGTACTGCGGCCATGCCCTCTTAAATCGTAAAGCACAATCCGGTAATGCCCTTTAAAGAAGCCGATGATTTCATCCCAGACCGTAAGATCCAGACCCAGATCATGGATGAAAACAAGTACCTCCAGGGCTTGGTCAGCCGCGGAATCTTCTTTGTAATGTATGGTTATAGCGTCTTCAAGCTGCAGAAGCATCCTTTTCCTCCAGAAACGTCCGGTAGTTCTCTTTTCCTATAAGTGTAAGGTGCCAGATGAAGGCGGTCAACAAAATATTCCTTTATATGTCGAATTATACCGATTTTTCGTAACCCTGCTGTAACCTTCGTTTTGATACCATGAATTCATCTTTGCACCCCTATATTGAAAGGAAACTGCACAGCTATGACAACAAAATTATGGAGGACGCTGCTGCTCATCGTTGTCCTCATTCCTTACCTTTTCGGATCTCCCAATCAAGCTGCAGCTGCAGCGGATATTGTTAATCCGAATCAAACGTACACTTACGAATTGATGACCGATAACATCCGGCAGCTTGCCCAAGCTTATCCTGAACTTATTGAATATAAATCCATAGGCACAACGCTTTACGGACGCGACATATGGGCTGTAAGGCTCGGCACCGGCGATGCGAATGTGCTCATTAACGCCTCTCATCATGCCAGAGAGTGGCTGACAACCAGCCTCGTTATGAATATGATCGACGATTATGCCCAGTTGTATGCAAATGACGATTCGCTGAACGGTCGTAATCTCCAGACTCTGCTGAAGAACAGCTCAATCTGGTTCGTTCCGATGGTGAATCCCGACGGAGTTACTTTGCAGCAGAAAGGAGCCTCTGCCTTTCCTGCCGAAGTACGTTCAAGCCTGATCGCGATGAATGGGAAGAGCACGGATTTCTCGCGCTGGAAAGCGAATGCGCAGGGCATTGACCTTAACAGGCAGTACCCGGCGGAATGGGACAGCATTCTTTATAATTCCGGCTATCCCGGCTATAAGAACTATAAAGGAACTGAACCCCTGCAGACCAACGAAACCAAAGCACTGGTGAAATTCACCGAAGAGATCGATCCGGAGATCGGCATCGCTTACCACTCATCCGGCAGAATCCTGTACTGGCACTTCCATACATTAGAGGAGAATCTGGAGAGAGACCGCAGCATTATGTCACAAATCGAAAACCTGACAGGCTACACCCCTGTGAAGCCAACAGCGAATCCATCAGGGGGCGGGTACACGGACTGGTTCATCCAGGCGCTGGGCCGCCCGGGATTGACGCCGGAGATTGGACGTTACGGCGGTGAGAACTCTCTGCCTCTTTCAGAATTTCCATCCATATGGAAAGAGAATCGCGCAGTCGGCATTGTTGCGGCGGAGAAAGGATTCGAACTGTGGCAGAAGCGGGTTCCCGTCGAAACCAAGAATACGGATCTCATCTTGATGGCGCCTGTCGCAGTCTACACGAAGCCCGATAGCAGGTACCCCCTGAATGCTTCCCTGACCGCCCAGCCCCTCAAGTCCGATGCGAGAATCGGCAACTGGTTCCGTGTCGAGACATGGGTCGGCAAATCATGGGTGCATGTGAAGCATCCTATTACAGGAAAGATCGAAGAAAAGGAAACGAAGCTGACTTTGACCGGGAAAACAGCCATGCACCGCGAACCGCGCGAAGGCTCCGCAATTGTGGCGGAGCTGTCCCCTCAGTCGGTAACGGCTTTCGAACAGCTCGGCAACTGGTACCATATTCATACCTGGTTAGGAGATGTATGGATTCAGATTCAGCAGCCGAAATAACTTATTTAGTGAAAACAAACTGTCCCTACAAAATCAAGCAGTCCCGGGAACTATTCCCCGAGGCTGCTTTTTTTGCGCTATTTTTTTGCGCCATATAAAAGATATTCAACCGGTCTTAACTGTCATGCCTCTGATTAACGCCCGTTGCCAGTACTCTGAATTCAGTATGATCTGAATGGAGCTGACTCTTCCTAGCTACTGATGTCTTACATACAAAAGCACTGCAAACGTAACGGGCTCCGGCTTCCTCCCGCAGCTCTTTTTTCTAGCAAACTTTACAAGAGTGGTTTACATGCGGAAATGAGGGGTAAGAATATGCTGTGACCGAGACAGAACAACATTAGCAAGTGGAAGAACCACATATACTGAGGAGGTAATTCAAATGGAAAAGAAAATAGTTGGTGTTTTTGATTCGGAAAGAGAAGCCATTCAATCGATCGAAGGTCTAAAACAGCAAGGATTCAGTTCCGATGATATCTCCATTATCACTAAAGATAAACATGAAGCTGCCGAAATCGGCGATAGAACGGGTACGAAAGCACCGGAAGGTGCGGCAACCGGCGCAGCGACCGGCGGTGTAGTCGGCGGTGTAACTGGCCTCTTGGCAGGCCTCGGAGCTCTCGCGATTCCCGGAGTAGGACCATTCCTGGCAGCGGGACCGATTGCAGCAACCCTGACAGGCGCAGCAGTTGGAGCCGGAGCAGGCGGTCTGGTTGGCGGCCTCGTAGGAATGGGAATTCCGGAGGACGAAGCCCAGCAGTATGATTCCTATGTTAACGAGGGTAAAATTCTCGTATTGGTAGACTCTCATTCTGACCGTGATGAACACGTGTATGATACGTTCCGTACGAATCGTTCGCTGAACGCTTCTTCTTACGACGATCGTGTATTCCGCGACTCCGACACCTCCGCACCCTTGGATGGAACTGACTTAAACCGTGACGGACGTCTGGATGACCGCCGTCTGTAAACATCCTTTGCATAAAGACGGTACCGGACAATTTTCAGCTAAACTGCCGCCCTCTTCTTAAGTGACGGGGCCGGCTTTAGCCGGAAACTTGTCCGGTTCATAAGAAACTCCCGGGTTCCTGTAGTTCATGGAATCCGGGAGTTTCTTTGCGCCGCATAAAGTTAAGTTTTCCTTACAGGCAGATCCGACAACCGCCTCCACAGCCTTTCCACCGGTCCAGAGGCAAACCTGCGCAGCCACAAGCGGGCAGCAACCATAAGCAAGCCGGATATGAGAATCCAGATAAGAAGCGTAAAAAATGCCCCATAGGTGCCTCCCAAACCGAGCCCCCACCCATAAAAGATGAAAGAAGCTATAATATTTTGAAGCACATAGCAGCTCAATGCCGTCTTCCCGATCTCCTCAAAACGCCTCCATAGCCAGTCGGCCTTATCTTTCTCCATGATTTTAGCTATAAGAGCATGTACCCCAGCGATAACACCGGAGCAAACACATAACGTACCGGAATCGCGAACAAACTGCCCGGGACGAAGATAAGCAGATTTAGCGGCAGTCCCAGACCCAATCCCCAGCGCAGCATGGTGCCGCGTATCGCCTTGCCCTTCTCATCAGGTGCCAACGCTCCGGAGCGAATCAGCCGGACCCCGGTCAGAAACAAGAATATATTCATCGGTATAATCATGATCGACTCCAGACGGTTAGCCCAGAAGGAATCATAGCGGTAACGAATCTGTTCCAGCCAGCTCCCGCTGCGGCTAATCTCGATAAACTGCAAACAACGCGTGTTGGATTTTCTATCCACACGCGCTGTTTAATTTCGTTATAAAGACCCGACATGTCTTATCTCTTAACTAAGAGATTCATTCACCTGTCCGGCAAAGTGCTGCAAACATAATCAATTATCGTACGCACCATCGCTCCGGTTCCGCCCTTGGGCTCGATGCCTCGTTCACCCCATAGCCAGGCAGTACCGCCTGTATCCAGATGAATCCATGGCAAACCTTCGACGAAAGCTTCCACGAAGCACCCGCCCATAATCGCACCTGCAAACTTGTGGGCGGCCGCATTCTTGATGTCCGCAACATCACTGCGCAGCATCTCCCGGTATTCCGGGTAATTCGGAAGCTGCCATACTCGTTCGCCTGCGCGGACGGAGGCCTGCAGGAATTCCCCGTAGAACGCATCGTCGTTCGTCAGAGCACCCGTTGCCAGGTCTGCAAAGGAAACCAGCACGGCCCCTGTCAGCGTAGCGACATCAATGAGCCGCGTAGCTCCCAGCTGCCGGGCGTAGGTGACGCCATCGGCAAGTATCATGCGGCCCTCGGCATCGGTATTCAACACCTCGATGGTGCGTCCACTCAGCGTGGTGACGACATCTCCGGGACGCATAGCGCTGCCGGAAGGCATATTCTCCGCGGCCGGAATGACGACAAGCAGATTCACCTTCGGTTTCAAGCGGCCCGCCGCCATCAAGACTCCGAGCAGCACAGCCGCACCGCCCATGTCGCTGATCATTTCCTCCATGCCGCCCGCCGGCTTGATGGAAATCCCGCCGGTATCGAAGGTGACTCCTTTGCCGACGAGGCCGAGAACCTCCTGTGAAGACGGATCGCCGTCATAACGGAGGGTGATCATCCGCGGCGGATTCGCGCTGCCCAGACCTACGGCAGCGAGTGCTCCCATGCCGCGGGTCACGATCTCCTCTTCGCCGAGCACCTCGCAGGCGAAGCCATACTGCCCGGCCAGCCGCTCCGCTTCCTCCGCAAGCGCGGAGGGCGTCAGCAGGTTGCCGGGCATGTTCGTCAGGTCGCGCGCATAGTTCGTCGCGGCCGCATACGCTTCGGCGGCGCTCACCGCCGCCTGCAGCACTTCCCCGTTCAGCCCATCCGGCTGAACGAAATACTGCACCGCGGCCAGCTGGGGCCGCGGCTTCGCGCCGCGCGCGTACGTCGCCATGCGGTACGCGCCAAGCAGCAGCCCTTCAGTCACCGTGAACACGGTGGCTGCGAGACCGGCCGCGTCCGGCGCGGCCGTGTCTTGCGGCAGCGCACCCGCGGCGCTGCCGGTGCCTGTTTGTGACGCGGGGGCCGGGGCCCCACAAACAGACGCAGTGAACATGCCGCCGCCCTGTACAGGCGCTGCGGCGTAATCGCCCCCCGGCAGGCGCACAGCCAGGCGGCTCAGTCCCAGCCGCTGAGCTTCGCGCGCGGCATGAACTGCCGCGGCTCGCAAGGCGTCGCGCCCAGCCGGAGCCGGGCCGAGCCCGGCAGCGATCACATACGGCGCCGGCAGCAGCCCGTATGTAGGAAGCGCCGTTACTTCACCGGCTGCGCAGGTGAAATGTCCGGCCTGCCTGCGTCTCGTGATCTCGCCCACGAGATCAGGCGGAAGATCGGACAGCGTCTCTTCCGTGCCGGTTACGAAATACAGCAGTACATCCGCTTCGGCCGCCAGCCAGCCTGTCACCTTAGCAAATGAATATGTAGTTGAATGGGAATCTGTCATTATTCCTCTAGCTCCTCTCAAGTAATGCCCTTAAGCTTCTACCATTAAGACTCAGACCATAACGCCGATGCAGACCGGTAACCCCTCTGTACCTTCTCATTATTCCCCAGTCACATAAGCAAAAACTCCCGTGATCACGCGGAAGTTTCATACCACCGCAGAACAGGGAGTTCCAAGCCGGAACAACGCCCGGATACTTCTCTCTACTATTGTATCATTCTTTGATTCGGGAATACAGATACCCGTCAGTTCAAAGGAAGCTGAATCCGGAATGAAGTCCCTTCCCCAACTTCGCTTTCCACATGAATAACCCCCCCGTGGTTTTTAATGATCCGGTAACAGACGGACAATCCAAGCCCCGTCCCGTCCTGCTTCGTGGTAAAGAAAGGATCGAACAACTTTGAAAGCGTTTTCTGATCCATCCCTGCTCCGTTGTCTTCGACATAAATCCATACTTGGTTCTCTACCTGCATCGTGCGGATCCGGATAAGTCCATAGCTTCCGGGTACCCCGGAAATAACCTCGATCGCATTCTTTACAATATTGAGCAGCACTTGTTTGATTTGTTTAACGTCCACCCAGACATACAAATTAGGATCCGAATCTCCGAGCTGGATGTCACAGCCTTTCAGCAAGGCTTCGCTTTGGAAAAGAAGGACGATTTCCTTAATAAGCGAAGAGATCTGGATCTTTTCTTTGACCGGGGCAGTCGGTTTAGAGGAGTTCAGAAATTCAAAAATAATATCGTTAGCCCGGTCAATCTCACTCAAAATAATTTCCGCGTAATCCTGTTTGCCCAGTTTATGCAGCTCGGGCTGCAGCAGTTGAATAAAGCCCCGGATCGAGGTGAGCGGATTGCGGATCTCATGAGCGATCGATGCCGCTATTTTGCCCAGCATTGCCAGTTTATCGTTATAATAAGCCGACTGCTCAATTCGCTTGAAATCCGTCACGTCTTTCACACTGATCAGAATGTCTCCATCCAGCTCTTCATCATATTTGGCCGTAACGAGAAAATGCTGCCCTTTCTCATCAATAACCTCCTGAAAGGGAAGCCGGTAAAGAAACATCTCGCGGTGCAGCTTAATCAGCAGCCTGCGCATCCCTTTAGAAATTTTACGCATCCGGATCAGCTCATATAAGGTTTTGCCGATCATGCTTTTGCGCGGAAGACCAAGAAACTGGCCCAGCTTAACGTTTGCAAACGAAAGAAAACCCTCTGGATCAAAGAGCGCAATTCCGCTATCCATATGTTGAAGAACATTCTCATATTTGCTGCTCATCGTACGGAATGAATTCGAATTACTCAAAATCTTGTCCTTCAGATGCGCGATTAGGATGTCCCTTCGGTCTACATTCTCACGTTCACGGGATAACAGAACCATTTCAGTCAAAAATAGAAAAGACCGCTTGTAATACAGATCCGCATCTGTGGAATTTACATCTTCAAGCAGACGCAGCATGCACTTTTCATGTAGAGTAATCACATCTTCCGGCAGCAGGGAATGAAGCTCGGGCTTCAGACCATCCATATAAGGGCGGCAATCCTCGGATCCGCTCCGCACAAAATCTCGCAAAACTTGAAGATAGCTCGATTGTATATCCGGCATGTGACTCCTCCTAGAATAGCGTAAGGTTATGTACCCGACGCAAACGACATGGTTCGTCAAAATCTCTCTCATTCAGTCATCTTTTTACATATTATAAATCATTTGTTAAATATCGGAATAATTAATAGTGTAACATATAATGCTTTAAAATACGATACAAATTGGAGCAGATTTTACCGGATCCATAGGGGTTTTCTGCTCCTTTATTGGCCACAAGTTTACTTCCGGCAGCTGCTGATCCGTATGCAAAAACCCTGTCAATGACAGGGTTCACTTAATTGTGGTCATGTTGTTTACGTTATCGCCATTTATTGCTGCTTCCGGCGGCTGTTTTACTTTCCTTCCTGTGATCCGGTGCCCAGGATACGGAAACGGTGAAGTATGGCCGCGCAGCAGCTGCAAAATTGCCCTTAGAACCCGTTAAAGTCCCTGCGGTTTTGACAGCAGCTCGAATTTCATATTGAACAGACTTTGAATCCGGCTGCTTATGGACGGCTATCTTAGAATGGAAGTCAACAGAAGAATCATATCTGCCCCGTTTGTCATTGTCATCATCGTCGTCCCGGTCATCATCGTCATCCTGGTGTTTCTTTTTGTCGCGCTCTTCTTTTTCTTTCTTTTTCTTCTCTTCTCTTTCTTTCTTTTCCTTCTTTTCTTTTTCTTCTTTATCTTTTTGTTTTCTAATCGCTTCCTGTTTTCTTTCTTCCTGTTGTTTCAGCCATTGTTCTCTCATTATTTCGGCGTTCCCGCTGCTCTTATACGGGTTGACCCATTTGGAGTCAGACGGGGTTGGCGTAGATGCCGGTTTGGCAGACGAAACAGGCTTATGAGTCTCCTCCGGTTTCACGGTACTAGGAGGCGTTGACACAGGTGTCTGCACCGGTGTTGGTGTTGGTGTAGGCGCAGTCTCCGCTTGGGGATCAGCCTCGGATTCTTTAGGCATGGCAGTATTATCCTGATTCCATGACCCTTTCTTCTCCATAGCCAGCCAATCATTCAAGCTGCTCTTCTTAATCGGATTGCTGCGGTCGATCAATTTGTTAATGCCGCCCGTCTGTTGACCAATTACGTAGAGCGATTTGTTACGGAATTCTTCCAGATCTATATGGGTTCCCATACTCTTGGCGTTCAAATAAATGGCATATTTACCTGTGGAAAGTTGGTGTGTTCTCGCTTCACTGCGGACATCGGCAGGAGCGGCAAATGCCGCCACTACGTATTTCTCCAGTTCAGAAGAATGATTACTGCGAAGATACTCCATGACTTGCTTCTCCATCTTGTCGGCAAGAAGAACATCACTCACTTTACGTGAATCACCGACAACCGTGCTGGAAATAATAATATCCCCTTCACCTTTAGACAAATGAGATTGTTCGAGCCAGCCCATAATGACCGATGTGGCCTGCGGGAGCGGCTTGCCCTCTACCCGGACGGCTTCCGCCATCCTGCTGCCGTCTGCATTAAGTCCACGGACTTCCCTTACAATTTCGGCGTCATCCAGAGCCAGCTCGACACTCGGATTGATATCCATGGTCACATAAGCGGCTACTTGAATGTTACTGCCGGTATTTAGTAACCCACCGATCATAACAAAGAAAATAATCCCTGCAACAGCCAGCCCTGACGCTGCCGCATAGATACGAGAGCGCCTCATGGCTTTCCTCGTATACGTGATCTCTTCCCCAACAGAGCATGTTCGTCCCTTTCTAGGAATGCGCTCAAAGCGCCCTTCCTGCGTCATGACAATTATGCTGCTGCCCTTCAGCTCCATGACGATGCCTTTACTCATATGCTTCTCTTCTTTCCTGGAAAGTTTGCTTTGATTGCTCTTTGATATGTAGGTATTCTTTGAGATACGGATAAGAGCCGGTTTGTATGAGCGCTATAGCAATCAAATACTTTCGGTTCCGTTCCAGCGTTTTGCGGGATACGCTAACCTTGCCTAGAAGTTCCTTGATCGGAAGCTGCTTTTTGCTTAATAACAGCTGCATCAGTTCAGAATCTTCGGAGAGAAGCTGGCCGATCCCAAACAGCATCATGCGGGAATCCTCGTGCTTGGGGGAGGCATCCACCAAATCGGTGAACTGGATCGAAAAGTGGGAAAGCTTTCGGTTGAATTCCGCAATTTCACTGCGGCGTTCTTCCACGCCTTTTTGTTTCTCATACTGCTCCAGGGCTTGGTGAATTTCAATCGGGTTCACATAATGGTCTTCATCGTCTTCCTGATCAAAAGCGCTATAAGGGATTTGGCCCTTGAAGCGCTGTTCTTTCCGGAGATAGTCAATGAGCCGGCGGCGCATGACCGTTTCGGAGAAACCAAGGAAAGAACGTCCCATATCATGGGAAAACTGATTAATAGCTTCATTGAATGCAGCTAAAGCTATACTGAATTCATCATCTCTGGCAGGATCTATATATCTCTTACAAAAGCGGCTTGCCACCTTGATGACAAACGGCTGATAATCCGAAATAAATTGATTGCGAAGGCGCAGGTCACCTTCTTGAATTTGTCTCACAACCTCTTCGGGCTGCGGCGTATTCTGTTGAGGATGGCTGGTCTGACGCTTGCTGCCAAAAAACTTCTTAAACAGTACCAGAATCACTGTTCCACCTCACTTAAACAATTCGATTTCCATCTATTTCTTATGGGGGTCAATCTTAGCTATTATAGCACACGGTATAATATCGGCGAAAAAGTTAAGCAATTTCACACTATTTTCTCAGAATAGACATCGGCATACTAAAAAAACAAAAATCCGGGAGGCCCGCAGGTCTCTCGGATTTCTATTAAAACACTTCTTTAGGCATTATGCGAATCTGCACCCACATCCTGCCAAGTAGGATTCCCTCACATTGCGATTAACCCGGACCCTGGAATGAAAAAAATCAGCTCTGAGCGGTACGGCCTTTGGCCAGCTTGCTTTTACGCTTGCTAAGCACTTGAAGACGCTTCTTCAGCTGTTCTTCCCATTCTGTGTCATTGAGGCTTTTGGCAACCGACAGCAGATCCAGTCCCATATCAATCTGGCTTTTGACCACATCCAGAGGCTCTTCGTCTTCATGATTGACACAATTCTCATAAATAGTCGGCCCCTGTTTGGCTTCCACATAATCGATAAAGTCGACCTCGGTTGCGCCGTCCCCGTGCGCGTACTCTGCCAGCAGATCATATTCATTCTCAATCGTATGATGAACCTCGATCCGGTGACACACCGGACAGAACAGAATAGGCACATTATGAATACTTGTTCTTATATGTTTAAGAGTCCCTTTAGACCCTATCATACTTGCACCGCAGCAAAAACTCATCGTAATCCCTCCTAAGGAACTTCCACTGGACTTAAAGTCTTCCGGAAACAGTTTACATGCGTGTTGCTTGTGATGCTTTATTTTACAACATACCTATTCCCTGACACAAAGGAAAATTCCACTACCTTTAGCAATATAGGCCTGTTTAGCCGGGCTAATTAAACCGATTTTCCCCGTGGCTGAGGTTTGCCCGGCCGCCTTCTAACGATCCCTTCGCACACATAAATATAGAAGGAACGGAACTTCGGCATAGCGCGCTTGCGCCGTCTGAAGTCCTCCGCCAAACCATAGATCGGAGGGACATACGATGATCATCATCCCTATTATTTCCCGCCAAATTGCCTTCGCGAAGTATGACGGACAGACCGGGGAAATATCCGTCTACTATCATACGGGGAAAGTGGAATGCTATTCGGGTTTCGATCTGGATGAT
This sequence comes from Paenibacillus lutrae, assembly GCF_009757775.1. Lineage (GTDB taxonomy): Bacteria > Bacillota > Bacilli > Paenibacillales > NBRC-103111 > Paenibacillus_F > Paenibacillus_F lutrae. The sequence goes on along the minus strand of NZ_RHLK01000002.1, from coordinate 430,436 downwards.
CTTCAAGCCATTGTGGATGCTTCCAACCGCTACGACATGCTGATTCATCTAACGGATCCCAAGCGGATACCGCAGCCCTCTACGACTACTTAAGGTACGGCTTGCGCCCGTATACATGTATTCTGTTTATTCCGCCAATTGAGGCCTCTCATCCCAGATGCCCGCCTGAACGCGGACGATTGTTAGAGTCCTGCTGCACGCTGTGCTACAATGGATGCATCATTATGAGGATCGGCAGCAGCCGGACAGCGGAAGAGAGGTTAGGCGTCCTGCGGAATTACATGTATCCCCGCCCGTTTATGCCTGAACCGTTTGGAGATGTACATGTGATGGTGCAGCAGCCGACGGTGCTTTTTTTATACTGGATGGTGTCGGACAGATTCCTTGCTATGCTTAATAACTACGGAGACGGCAAGGCGGTATCCCATCTGGCGATCCGTTTAAGGATGGAGCCGGATAACGGGACGATTGCCGGAGCTGAGAACCGCGATGTGCAGTACGTGTGGCACGCTCAAATACCGGCCGATCGTTCTCAACACTCCACTTTCATTGAAGTCTGCAGCTGTAACGCTTTATGGACGGCTGAGCTTGGTTTTAACGGAAATGAACAGCGATTCGTTCCTCTGCTCCACTCCGCAAGTGTCCGTACGGGATATGTAACGGGTGGAGCCGCGGCAATCCGAGTAAGTGCAGAGGCGGATGTAGTTAAGGAACCCCTCCTGCCTGCCAATTACCACCTGTACTCTACTTACACGATCTATCCGCAGCCCAAACAGGAGGGAGAACTTCCTTGAGCCCCCATATACAACCCGTCTATACCGCTCTTGTCCTGCACGCTCATCTTCCGTTCGTGTATAATCCCGAAGAAGCTTTGACGCTGGAAGAGAATTGGTTCTATGAAGCTATGGCCGATGTCTATCTGCCATTCTTGGATCTTATGGAGCGGTTGGATAAAGAGCACATTCGCACGCCGCTCACCCTCTCTGTGAGTCCTACCCTGCTTGCCATGTGGGAGAACCCCCGGATGCAGAGACGGACCCGAGAGCAATTGGTTAAAAAAATCGAGCTGGGACGACAGGAAGTCCGTCGCCTGGCTGACGATCATGTTCTTGCGGAAGCGGCGGGCGGATATGCAGCACAGTATGAGCGTATGCTGGGTGTCTTTAAGCGCATCAAAGGCAGCGTAATCGCCAGACTTAAATATTTCGCCTCAAAAGGCTTGATTGAGCTGATTCCAAGCGCCGCAACGCACTGCTTCCTGCCGCTGATCAGAAACCCGGAAGCTGCCCGTGTTCAGCTCCACACCGCCGCTGCGGAGTTCCGGCGGCATTTCGGGTTTGCTCCGGCGGGGATCTGGCTGCCCGAATGCGGGTATTCCCCCGGGCTGGAGCCTCTGCTGCACGAGCTTGGCCTGCGCTTCACAGTACTGGATGCCCGGCAGCCCGGCGGCGGCCAGCCTTCCGGCAGCGAATCGCCCGGTCCTGCCGTCCCGTACATCAGTCCGGGAGGTCTCCGGGTCTTCACCCGGGACGCAGCCGCTTCCGCTCAAGTATGGAGCCGGGAATCCGGCTACCCGGGCCACCCCGATTATCGCGAATATTACCGCGATATCGGGTATGAACTCGGCCGGGACGATCCGGCCGAGGCAGCGTACATCCGGCCCTATCTGCTGCCGGATGGCACGAGAATTGCGACAGGCTACAAGTACTGTCGCATCACTTTCTCCGCTGCACAGCGCGGAGAGAAGCTTGACGGGGCCGGGGAGAAGGCCCCGTACGAGCCCGCCCGCGCCGCTGAGCGGGCTGCGCAGCATGCGAGAGAGTTCCTCGCATCCCGCAGGCGCGCAGCGCAGCGGCGGGCGCATCCGGCCGGTGTGCACGGCTCGCGCTCCGCTGATGCGTCCGGCCCGGGCCTCTCGGATGCGCTCTCCCCGTGCCCGCGCTCGGCGGATATATCCGAATGGCACGCGGCGGACGCATCCGCTCCGCACACAACGGAGGCACCCGGTCTGCAATCGGCAGTTGCCCTCCGGTCCCGCCCGGTGGAGTCCTCCCGCCCGTCAGAGGGTTCCCCGGGGGACGCCGGGCACTCTGCGGCATTCCGTTCAGTCGGGGCTGCCGCTCCTGCTGGTCGGATCACTCCGCCACGGCCTGTTTCCGTCTGCGCATTCGATCTCGAATTATTCGGCCATTGGTGGCATGAAGGTCCATTATGGCTGGAGACTCTGCTCCGTGAAGCGGCCCGGGAGCAGGAGCCGCAATCAGCCATGGGGCAGCCGCTTCCGGTATTTCCCCGTAATCCGTCAGCTAACTGGCGGGAACCTGTCGAACCGGACACCGCAGTCCGCCCGCCGTCTTTCCCTGTGCTCTTTATAACGCTGTCCGAATATGAACAGCGCCATCGTTTTGCAGCAGGCCGCGCGCCAGCCTTAACCAGCTGGGGACGCGGCGGCGGCGCGCAGGTATGGCTCAACCCGGCGACGGCCTGGATGTATCCGCTGCTGCACGCCGCGGAGGATAAGATGATCCATGCCGCGGCCCGAGTAAATGCCCGGCCAACCAGTGCGCCCGATTCCTCTCCCGCAAGAGTGCTGAGGCAGGCAAGCCGAGAATTTATGCTTGCGCAGAGCAGCGATTGGGCTTTTATGATAGATTCCGGCGAGATGTCCGGCTACGCGGCAAGACGTTTCCGTACCCACTTGAATAACTTCTATCAATTGCTGGCTATGATAGATAATAGAAATGAAGATTCGCCGGCTAATCAGCTGCATTTGGACAGACTGGAAAAAGAAAGCCCGTTATTTCCAGATATAGACTGGAAATTATATGGGGCTGCGCATCCGAATCCGCGCCTGCCATATTTTTTAACCGCCAGCGGATCATCCGAGAAGATGACCCCTGCAGCTTTTACCGCAAGCCCGGGATCCCTGAGTATCCTTGTGCTTGCCTGGGAGTATCCCCCTGACATTATCGGCGGACTGGGAAAAGCTGTCGGTGATTTAACTGCCCAGCTGGCCAAAGAGGGTCATGACGTTCATGTCGTCACATGCAGCCGCGGCCGCGGAACGGCCTGCGCTTCCGTTAACGGAGTGCACGTCCACCGTGTCCAGATACCGGGAAGCCCCGAGCCCCCATTCTTCCTCGACTGGGTGCTTGCGATGAATACGGCGATGATTATGCGGTTTCAGCAGCTGTGTGAACAAGGACAGCAGTTTGACCTGATGCATGCCCACGACTGGCTGGTCTATTACGCTGCTGCGGACTGCAGGCAGACGTTTGATCTGCCGCTTGTTACCACGCTGCATGCAACCGAGTACGGACGCAAGCTCGGCAAGCTGGACGAGGAAGTCTCCCGGCGTATCGACGCCGCGGAGCGTAAGCTTGCCCGCCTCTCCGACCGTATCCTCGTGTGCAGCGAAGCTATGCGCAGCGAAGTGGGCTCTTTATTCGGACCGGACCCTGCCAGGTTGTCGGTTATTCCGAACGGCCTTCCGCAGGAGAACTCCCGCCAGCGGGAGATCCAGGAGCTTCCCCTTCCGGAATCTGTATCCGGTTCCAATCAGATTCTCTTTATCGGCCGGCTCGTACCTGAGAAGAATGTACAGCTTCTGATCAGAGCGCTTCCTTGGGTCTTGCAGCGCGTCCCGGAAGCCCGGCTCGTTATCGCCGGTACCGGCCCAATGCTCCAGGAGCTGCGCCGGCTTGCCCTGCCCTACGGCGATCGTGTCCTCTTCACCGGATTCGCCGATGAAGGCGCCAAAGCCCGCCTGTTCGCAGGCACGCGTGTCTGCGTGATCCCGAGCCTCTACGAGCCGTTCGGTATCGTTGCGCTTGAAGCGATGCAGGCAGGCATACCGATCGTCGCATCCGATACCGGCGGGCTTGCCGATCTCATCGAAGACGGCAAAGACGGCTTCAAACTGCCTCCGGATCATCCAGAGGCATGGTCCGAGCGGATTTGCCGTCTTCTTGAAGACGCAAAGCTTGCTGCAAGCTTCATAAAGAAAGCTTCCCGGAAGCTCCATACACGCTTTTTCATGGGCAAAATCGCTGAAGATACGGTGCAAATTTATCAAGACGCCATAAATTGGCACGAATCGACAAAAAAACATTGACCTGACGCCTCTAAAACGGTAACCTAATGGCGAATAAAATAAGATTTACCAGTAACCAGGTAAGGAAGTGATTTTTTGCCCAGACATTTCGTTGTCGGTAACGGGAAATTTCTAATCAACCTTGATGAACACTCCTTCATGCGGGATCTCTACTATCCCTATGTAGGGCAGCTCAATCATATCGGCGGGTATCATTGCCGGGTAGGCATTTGGGTGGACGGCGCTTTTGCATGGCTCGACGCTCCCGAATGGCAGTTTCAGCATGCTTATGTCGAGGATTCTCTCGTCACTGACGTCAGAGCCACTCATCCGGGTCTAGGAATTTCGCTGCGTATTCAAGACGGCGTGCATCAGCGGGAAGATATTTTTCTGAAGAAAATCAGTGTAGCCAATCCTTACTCGACAGTTAGAGAAGTCCGGATATTCTTCAATCAGGATCTCGTCATTAACGAGACAGAAGTCGGCGATACTGCCGCCTATTACCCGGCCAATCACACTGTCTTCCATTATAAAAAAGACAAATACTTCATGTTCAACGGCAGCACCGGAACCGAAGGGATTTACCAGTACACGACAGGGGTCAAACGGTTCTACAATGCCGAAGGAACGTGGCGGGACGCCGAGGACGGCCATTTGATGGGCAATCCGATCTCCCAGGGCTCAGTCGACAGCACAATTTCGTTCCGGATGCACGTACCGCCGGAAGGCGAGCACACCATGTACTATTGGATGAGCGCCGGACATTCGCTTGAGGAAGTGAAGAGCTCCGACCAATATGTTCGCGAAAACCATCCGGGCAAGCTGCTCGACCGCGTCCAGATTTACTGGCAGCGCTGGGTGAACAAGACCCAGCGGTCTTATGCCGATCTCAATGAAGGCGTGATCCGCCTGTTCAAACACAGCATGCTGATCGTGCGGACGCAGACGGATGTCAACGGGGCCATCGTGGCCGCCAACGATTCCGACATCATGCATAGCAACCGGGACCATTACAGCTACATGTGGCCCCGTGACGGCGCCCTCGTTGCTTATTCCATGTCCAAGGCGGGGCATCAGGGGATGATGGAGCCTTTCTACCGCTTCTGTGCCCGGGTCATGTCACCCGAAGGCTACCTGCATCACAAATACAACCCCGATGGTACCGTAGGTTCCAGCTGGCATCCGTATGTTCACAACGGCGGGGAACAGCTACCTATTCAGGAGGATGAGACGGCCCTTGTCCTTTTTGCCCTGTGGGAGGATTACAAGCAGCACGGCAACCTGGAGCTGGTCCAATCGCTGTACCGCGATCTGATCCGCAGAGCGGCCCGTTTCATGGCCACTTATATAGATCAGGAGCTGAGCTTGCCCAAGCCAAGCTACGACTTGTGGGAGGAGCGGTACGGCATCTACACGTTCACAGCTTCGGCCGTGTACGGCGGATTGATCGCCGCCTCCAACTTCTGCAATCTGTTCGGGGACGAAGAGCGCAGCAACCGTTACCGCCATACGGCAGAGAAGATCAAGAACGGCATTCTGAATCATCTGTGGGATGAGCAGGAAGGGCGTTTTGCCCGCGGTCTGTATCAGAAGGACGGCGTATGGGTCAAGGACATGACACTGGAGAGTTCCGTCTACGGGATCTTTGAGTTCGGCGTCCTGCCTGCTGATGATGACCGGGTTGTCCGCACCATGCTTGCCAACAAGAATGGACTCTCTATCAAGACGCCTACAGGAGGCGTAGCCCGTTATTATAATGATTATTACTTCCAGCGTTCTCACGACCTGAACCAGATCCCGGGTAATCCGTGGATTATCTGCACACTCTGGATAGCCGAGTGGGAAATCGAATGTGCCAAGACCATTGCGGATCTCGAATCACCGAGACAAACCCTGGAGTGGGTGGTCCGTCACCAAATGGAGAGCGGCATCCTGCCGGAGCAGCTTGACCCTCACAACGGCGGGCCTGTATCCGTAGCTCCTCTCACCTGGTCTCATGCAACCTTCGTTCTATCCGTGGTGAAGTATCTCAACAAGTATGAAGAACTGCTGGAGAAATCCTCCTCTTAAACGAACAGTTAACCCAGCATACAGATAGAACACGCAAGATGCACTCTTCTTCTGTACAACGTCCCCCATTCTGCGCATTCCCGCGTAGATAGCGGACGTTTTTTCTTTTGTCATGTTCGATTCTACGATTTACTTTTTGCACCTCGAATAAAGGTTGTGGAATAATGAAGGCTATACGAATTTGATTATAGGAATAGAGGAGGAATCGGTTATGCGTACATTCCGGGCATCCGCGCTTCCCACGGAAATCAAGCAGCAGATGAGGAACGATATTCAATTTTTTTTCGAAAAAGAGCGGGGTGAAACGATCGGGGATTTGGCAGCTGACGGGGTTCTTGAATTTGTTATATCCAAGCTTTCTCCACATTTCTACAATGAGGGCATTAAGGACGCGCGAGCCACTATGATGGAACGGATGGCTTCGCTGGAAGAGGATTTGTATGCACTGGAAAAGCCCCTTCCTAACGCTGCACGAAAATAAACGGGAGCAGACCCGCTCCAGGGTCCCTTCCCGCTTCTCCTGCCCATTTCGGGGCGTTTCCGTTATTTCCCGTTGTTACTCCTGCGCGTGATAGATTTCTGCATAGCGTTCCGCCGTCCACAGCAGCTCAAGCTCTTGCGGATTATTGTACTCCATCACAAACAGCCAGCCGGAACCATAGGGGAACCGGTTTATAAAATGAGGCTCCTTCCTCAGGAGCCAGTTCGCCGATACCACTTTGCCGGATATAGGAGCAAACAGTTCCGACTCATCCGTCACCGTCTCCATACTGCCTAGATAATCACCCGCTGTGACCTCATCGCCTTCCTGAGGCAAATCTGCAAATACAACCATTCCCATCTCAAGCTGGGCATAATCCGTCAGCCCGATTACGGCCCGTTCCGCTTCAATCCTTACCCACATATGCTTCGGGGTATAGAGCAGTTCTTTGGGGACCTCCACTCCATTCGCCTCCTTTTGATCCTAGATGTTCCTCCTCAGCTCCGGCACCGGTTTGGACCTGCATCGCCTGCGGCACAGCCGATTCGGCAGTCTCCTGGAATTCACGCAGTTCTCGGACTACCGGCCGCTCGTATGCTGTGGAGAGTAAATAAAAGCTCCCCGCTTCCGCCCGAAAGCGGAACATGAGGAGCTTGTACAAATCCGGTTAAAATTAACCGGGATAATTACACAGTCAGATTCTTGTCGCCTGGTTTCCAGTTCATGGGGCACAGACCACCGGATTGAAGTGCTTGCAGGACGCGAAGAGTCTCATCCACGCTGCGGCCTACATCGTTGTGATTGACAACCTGATACTTCAGTTCGCCTTCTGGATCAATAATGAAGAGGCCGCGAAGTGCTACGCCTTCTTCTTCGATCAGAACACCATAGTCGCGGGACACGGATTTAGTCAGGTCAGCTGCGAGAGGGAAATTGAGTTGGCCGAGACCGTTATCGTTACGTGGAGTATTGATCCATGCACGGTGAGAATGTTTGCTGTCTACGGATACACCGAGGATTTCTGTTTTCAAATCTTTGAAAACGGAAGAAGCTTCGCTCAGGGCAGTAATTTCTGTCGGGCATACAAATGTAAAATCAAGCGGATAGAAGAAAAGAACGAGCCATTTTCCCTTGTAATCGGAAAGGGATGCTGTACCGAATTCCGTTCCGTCGCCGTATGCTGTTTCCATAGTAAAATCAGGGGCCGGTTTGCCTACCAAACGTTCTGCCATATGCAATAATTCCTCCTTCAAATGTTTCCCAGTCGAGAAGATGGTATCATCCGCCTATATGAAAGTCAATATTATAAGCTATACTAGATGATAATTACCATGAATACTTCCCATTAAATGTAAAGTTATTAAGGGGGATTTCATCCTGATACTCAGCCCCAGCATCTACCCCGCCGAACAGCTTCTTCTATAAATAAGAAGGCGTACAGAAAGCAAAATTCTCTCTCTGCACGCCTGTTGATAGAATTTACTTACGGATAGCCGCAACGATCAGGTCGCCCATAGCCGTCGTGCCGATCGCTTTGGACTTGTCGACTGCGATGTCGCCTGTGCGGTGTCCCGCATCCAACACTTCCTTCACGGCACGTTCGATCGCATCGGCCGCTTCGTGATAGCCGAATGTCAGACGGAACATCAGCGCGACGGATAGAATCGTGGCAATCGGGTTCGAGATGCCTTGACCCGCGATATCCGGCGCAGAGCCGTGTACCGGCTCGTACAAACCGAAGCTTCCTTCGCCCAGGGATGCGGAGGACAGCATCCCGATCGAGCCGGTCAGCATCGCTGCTTCGTCACTCAGAATATCGCCGAACATGTTCTCGGTAACGATGACATCGAAGCTCGATGGACGGCGCAGAAGCTGCATCGCGCAGTTGTCGACGAGCACGTGCTCCAGCTCAACATCCGGGTAATCCGCCGAGATGCGGATCACTGTTTCTCTCCACAGACGGGAAGTTTCCAGCACGTTGGCTTTGTCTACCGACGCCAGCTTCTTGCTGCGCGTACGTGCGATTTCGAACGCTTGGCGGGCAATGCGCTCTATTTCGCTTACGTTGTAAGCGCAAGTATCTACCGCTTCCTGGCCGTTCTCCGTCTCGCGGCGGAATTTCTCGCCGAAATAAATACCGCCTGTCAGCTCACGGACCACGATCAAGTCCGTTCCGTCAAGCACTTCCGGCTTGAGCGTAGATGCATCCTTCAGGCAGTCGAACACGACAGCCGGACGAATATTCGAGAACAAGCCGAGGGCTTTGCGGATTCCGAGAAGGCCGGTTTCCGGGCGAAGCTCCTTCGAGTTATTGTCCCACTTGGGACCGCCCACCGCTCCGAGCAGCACGGCATCCGCGCGCTGACACATTTCCAGCGTTTCCTGCGGCAGCGGCGTGCCTTTCTCATCGATCGCGATACCGCCAAACAGCCCGTGCTCCGTTTCAAAACGGTGGCCGAAAAGCTCCTCGGTCTTTTTAAGAACTTTCTCCGCTTCCGCAACTACTTCCGGTCCGATACCGTCACCGGCGATAACGGCGATTTTTTTTACGTCTGACATGTTCGTTCACTCCTTTGGATTGTCCGTAACTGACAGGACCTTTACTTACCGGGTCCCTACTCTACCTTCTGTTGTACCATATCTGGGCAACCCTGGCTAAGATATAAAAGCTATCAGTTTCATAGGTTTATCCTATAACATGCCTGAATTGCATATTCTTCCGTTATTCCCCTACTGCCATCTTGTCATCTTGTCCTCTTGTCATCTTGCCTGACATCTTCAAGCCCCTGCCTTTTCCTTGGTTAATAAAAAAAGCCCGAACCCGCTCTCTCGTATCAAGAGCGGATTCAGGCCGGTTCGTTGCGGCTTTGTGTCAGCACCAAGTAACGCTGAAGACGGGAGGATTAAAGACTTGACGTTCCGGCAAGCACCGGCTTCAGAACGGCATCCAGACGCTCCATACCGAGCTTCAGAACTTCCGGACTGGAGTATGTGAAGTTCAGGCGCATCGTATTGCGCAGCGGCTGATCCGCATAGAACGATACACCCGGGACATAAGCGACCCCGTGCTGCACAGCGGTCGGCAGAAGCGCCTGCGTATCGATGTGCGGCGGGAGTTCCAGCCAGATGAACATGCCGCCCTGCGGATCGTTCCAGACGACGCCGGGCCAGTTCTTCTCACGGAGCAGCTGCACCATGTACTGCATCCGCTTCTCGTACTCCGTGGAAATCAATTCGATATGCGCATCCATATCAAAGTGCTCCATGAGCTGGTAAAGCGTCTGCTGGTCGAGTGTACTCGACTGGAGATCCGCTGCCTGCTTGGCCTGGGCGATTGCACGGATGACGGAACGATCGCCCATAACCCATCCTGTACGCAGCGCAGGGGCTACGATTTTGGAGAAAGTGCTCGTGTAGACCACGCAGCTTCCTTCCGGGTGCTGATCCAGGGAGAAGATAGACGGCAGCACTTCGGTTGTACCGAATCTGAGCTCACCGTAGGGATCATCTTCCAAGATGAGCACATCGTTGCTGCGGCATGCTTCCAGAAGCCCCTGGCGGCGCTCCAGGCTCCATACGCGTCCTGCCGGGTTGGAGAAGTTTGGATTTACATAGACCATTTTTGGCTTATGCTCTCTGATTTGTGCAGCCAGGTCGTCCAGGTCCATACCGTGACGGTCACTTTGGACCGAAACGATTCGTGCGCCGCGCGCCTGGAATACCTGGATGGCAGCCAGATAAGTAGGACGCTCCACAAGAATGACATCGCCCTCATCCACATAAATGCGGGTCAGCAGATCAATGGTCTGCTGGGAGCCTGTCGTCAGCATCATATCGTCTGGCGTTACGTTCATGCCCTTGGCCGCCATCCGTTTGCAGATGCTCTGGCGCAGCGGGACGTATCCTTCCGTCAGCCCGTACTGCATGGCAGACGTGCCTCCCTCCATAACACGGGCCAATGCTTCTTTGACCGCATCTATCGGGAAGAATTCTTCCGCCGGAAGTCCGCCCGCGAAGGAAATGATGGAACTGCCTTGTGTGAGCTTGAGGATTTCACGTACCGCGGAGGAGGAGAATGCCTCCAAAGTTTTAGAGAACCGATAATTCATGATGTAGCTCCTTTCGTGTTAAGAAAACACCTCACTTCCGCATCGGGCATAGTGAGGTGCTGCTTATTAGATCAAGCTTGTATTAATTCTTGATCCAGTGCATCAGTTCACGAAGCTGGGAACCGACTTTCTCAAGTTCATGCTCAGCTTCGTTCTTACGGGTAGCGTTCATGAACGCGTTGTTGGACTGGTTCTCAAGGATGAAGTCGCGAGCGAATTTACCTTGTTGGATATCCGTCAGAACGTCTTTCATCGCCTTCTTGGTTTCTTCGGTGATGATGCGAGGTCCTGTTACATAGTCGCCGTACTCAGCTGTGTTGGAGATCGAGCTGCGCATCGAAGCCAGGCCGCCTTCATACATCATGTCAACGATCAGCTTCAGTTCATGCAGACACTCGAAGTAAGCCATTTCAGGCGCATATCCTGCTTCAACCAGTGTTTCAAAGCCTGCTTTAACGAGTGCGCTGGCGCCACCGCAAAGAACAGCTTGCTCACCGAACAGGTCTGTTTCGGTTTCTTCTTTGAACGAAGTTTCGATAACTCCCGCACGGGTACAGCCGATACCTTTTGCATAAGCAAGTCCGATTTGCTTCGCGTTGCCAGTTGCATCCTGCTCAATCGCGATCAGGCCGGGAACACCGAAACCTTCTACGTACGTGCGGCGAACCATGTGTCCAGGGGACTTAGGAGCCACGAGGAATACGTCTGCATCTGCAGGAGGCTGAATTTGTCCGAAATGAATGTTAAAGCCGTGGGAGAACATCAGGGCCACGCCTTTTTTCATGTTAGGCTCGATTGATTCTTTGTAAACACGTGCTTGAGTTTCGTCCGGCATAAGGATTTGGATAACATCTGCACGGGAAGCTGCTTCATCAACGGATACAACTTCAAAACCGTCATTTTGTGCCGTTTGGAAAGACTTCCCTTGGCGAAGACCGATAATTACATTGAGACCACTGTCACGAAGGTTTTGTGCTTGCGCGTGCCCTTGGGAACCGTAGCCGATAATTGCGATTGTTTTGCCTTGAAGGGATGCGAAATCTGCGTCTTTTTCATAATACATAGTTGCTGCCATTGGATAATTCCTCCTTAAAATAAATGAACCGAGTATGAATTCCCATTGAATGGGCCTTTCAGCCATCACTGGATTGCAGCGGCAAAGAATTGAGAGCTGAAAGTCCCACTCAAGGGGACTTGCTTGCACTTGCCTGGAATAATCAGGATTGTAAAAGAGCGTTTACTTGATCGCGCCGCGAATCATCGCAGTAGCGCCTGTTCTTGTGAGCTCCCGAATCCCGTAGGAACGGAGCAGTTCGATCATAGCGTCAATCTTATCCGAGTCTCCGATTGTCTGAACAATCAGGGAACTCGGACCGATGTCAACGACTGCTGCGCGGAACGTATCGACAATTCCCAGAATTTCGGGACGCTGAGACGGCTCTGCGTTTACTTTGATGAGTGCCAGTTCGCGGGCAACCATCGGGTTCTTGCTCAGATCAATGACTTTGATGACATCGACTAGTTTGTACAGCTGCTTGGAGATTTGTTCCAACGTATTGTCGTCCCCGTTGGTTACGATAACCATCCGGGAAAGTCCGATTTCTTCGGACTCCCCGACGGTGATGCTTTCAATGTTATATCCTCTGCGGCCGAATAAACCGGATACACGCTGGAGGACGCCTGGCTGATTGTTAACTAGAATGGAAATGGTATGCTTGGTGATCATCTTAATCGTCCTCCCCCATCAGCATTTCGCTGATCGTGCTGCCCTGCGTAACCATCGGGAATACATTCTCATGCTTGGCGACAACGAAATCGATCAGAACCGGTCCCGGCGTGTCGAGCGCTTCTTTCCATGCGCGCTGCGCTTCTTCCTTGTTCGTAGCGCGAAGGCCTTTGACGCCGTATGCTTCGGCCAGTTTCACGAAGTCCGGGCTGCCTGCAAGATCAATATGACTGTACCGGTTGTCATAGATGATCTCCTGCCATTGGCGGACCATGCCGAGCACCTGGTTATTGATGACTACGATTTTGACCGGGATGTTATTAATTGCGCAGATGGCAAGTTCCTGCGAACACATCTGCATACCGCCGTCGCCGTTGATCGAGACAACCAGCTTATCGGGGTTGCCCATTTGCGCTCCGATGGCCGAGGGGAATCCGAAGCCCATCGTACCCAGACCGCCGGAAGATACCCAGGACCGCGGGTTCTTGAAGCGATAGTACTGGGCGGCCCACATCTGGTGCTGGCCTACGTCGGTTGTAACAATCGCTTCGCCCTGCGTCGACTCGTTGATCATCTCAATAACGTACTGCGGTTTCAATACCGTGTCCGAATCCTTATAACGCAGCGGGAAGTTCTTCTTGCTCTCTTGAAGTCTGACAATCCAGTCTTCCGCATGCGCCGGTTTCGCTTTGGTATTCGCATACTCCAGTACGGAGCGGATATCACCGACAACCGGGATGTCCGTCTTCACGTTCTTGCCGATCTCCGCGGGATCGATATCGATGTGCGCAATCTTCTTCGCTTGCGGGGCGAAGCCGTCCAGTTTCATCGTAACCCGGTCATCAAACCGGGAACCGATCGAGATTACGAGATCCGCGTTCTGGATCGCTTGGTTAGCCGTATAGGTTCCGTGCATGCCGGGCATTCCTACCCACAGCTCGTGTGCGCTCGGAAATCCGCCAAGACCCAGAAGCGTCGTCGTAACCGGAATTCTCGTTTTGTTGATGAATTCGATCAACTGCTCGGAAGCGTTCGAGTACACAACGCCTCCGCCGGCGATCACGATCGGCCGCTCCGCCTCGTCGATTGCCTTGATCAATTTCTCTACCTGCAATTTATTCGGCTGAACCGTCGGGTTGTACCCGCGGATATTGACTTCACTCACCGCCTGGTACACAGCTGTTTGTGCGGAAACGTCTTTGGGGATATCAATCAGAACCGGTCCTTTGCGGCCTGTGTTCGCGATATAGAATGCCTCATGGATTACCCGGGGAAGATCGTTAACATCGCGCACCAGGTAGCTGTGCTTCGTAATCGGCATTGTAATACCCGTAATGTCCGCTTCCTGGAAAGCATCAGTACCAATAGCCGTCGTTGCCACATTACCTGTAATGACAACTAATGGAACGGAATCCATGTATGCCGTGGCGATCCCTGTAACCAGGTTAGTCGCTCCCGGACCCGATGTCGCAATACAGACACCCACATTGCCGGTTGACCTCGCATAACCGTCTGCCGCATGAATCGCACCTTGCTCATGACGCGTAAGCAGATGCTTGAAATCGGAAAATCCGTGCATGGCGTCATAGATATACAATACGGAACCGCCCGGATAACCGAAGACGCATTCCACGCCCTCCAACACCAAGCTGCGCAGCAAGATTTCCGATCCGTTAATCAGATCCGGCTTCCGCATAGCTTCCATCAATTCTTCCTTTGATCTTTTGGCTGTCCCCACATTCATGAGAATCCTCCTCCCGTTCGTTTCGCTTATTCTGATCCAGTCATGTTAACATGCAAAAAACCCCAGTCCTCCCCGCGCCGGAAATCCGGCGTCTTACGGGACGAAAGGGGTCTGAATTCTTCCGTGGTACCACCCTAGTTTGTCACATGCCTCACAGCACACGACCTTTACAGGTTACATCATGACGAAGCATAATGCACACTCGGCACGGTAACGTGTGCCACTCCGATTCTCCCTATTCACCAAGCGGTTCTTACTTCAACGTCCGCTTGCTTTTCAGGAGAACAGCTCCGAGGTGAGCTCGTACAAAGGGATTATGGCGATGGTTTCAGCGTTTCCTATCGCTCTCTGAGCATAAGGGCCCTTATAACTTCGTCCTCTTCACAGCCGATTTCTGATGAGTCTTACAATTTAGAATATTGATTTAGAGATAATTATATGCATGCCGCTGACTATAGTCAACAACTTTCGGATAAATATTTAGAATCCTTTTCCTTTAACCCTCCAGATACAAGAAATCGCCATACGCTATTATGCGCATGGCGATTCGGAAAAACACCTGTTAGGCGTTAACTTTTTGTTTGGCAGCAGTAGCCAGATCAGCGAATGCTTTTGCATCGTGGACAGCCAGCTCAGCCAGGATTTTACGGTTTACTTCGATACCAGCCAGCTTAAGGCCGTGCATCAGTTTGCTGTAGGAAAGCCCGTTAACGCGTGCTGCTGCGTTGATACGAACGATCCACAGTCTGCGGAAATCACGTTTCTTTGTACGACGGTCACGGTATGCATACAGCAGGGATTTCATAACCTGCTCGTTAGCCGTTTTAAACAGACGGTGTTTGGAACCGAAATAACCTTTTGCTAATTTTAATACTTTTTTATGACGACGACGGGATGTAAAGCCGCCCTTGACTCTTGCCATAATGAAGACCTCCTAAACAATTTTGGGTAAGGGTGCAATGAAATTACTTAATTTGTGCAAGACCTTGCTTCAGGCGCTTTACGTCGCCAGGAGCCATAACCGGGTTTGTACCAAGAACGCGCTTTTGACGGCCGGATTTGCCGCTGAGCAGGTGGTTTCTGTAAGCTTTGTATCTTTTCACTTTACCAGTACCAGTAATTTTAAAACGGCCTTTCAAGCTGCTGTGGGTTTTCATCTTAGGCATCTAGAAGTTCCTCCTCAATAAAATTCATAGGGCAGGGCGCGTAAATACGCGCCCAGTAATTTTACACAGTTACTTTGGGTGTTAAGATCATGATCATGCTACGGCCTTCAAGCTTTGGAGCACGCTCCATGCTGGAGATTTCCGCCGTCTCAGTCGCAAGACGTTCAAGCACTCTTCTGCCGTTCTCAGCGTGAGCGATCTCACGGCCGCGGAAACGGACAGACGCCTTCACTTTATCACCGTCACTCAAAAATTTAACCGCATTGCGCAGCTTCGTCTGGAAATCGTGCTCGTCGATCGTAGCGCTCAAGCGAATCTCTTTGATGTCCACAATTTTCTGGTTCTTGCGGGCTTCTTTGTCTTTCTTTTGCATTTCGTAACGGTATTTCCCATAGTCCATGATGCGGCATACCGGCGGCTTGGCCGTAGGCGCTACGTTCACCAGATCCAAATTGGCGTCGATAGCCATTTGGAGTGCTTCGCGAATCGGTTTGATGCCGAGTTGTTCGCTTTCAGGTCCAATCAGGCGGACTTCCTTCGCGCGAATCTCATCGTTAACCATGTGATCTTTACTAATATTCTCCACCTCCAACCATTGTTTCCAACGCTTTTATGCGTGGACATAAAAAGAGGATGCAGGCTCATCAGCCCACATCCCCACGGTTCGTTTTATGTGTTAAAAACAGAACGTATTGGTTTGAATCGTATAACCAGCCGACATAATCGGTCAGGTGAGAAGCGGGCTGCCTCTTCTTTATGATCTATGCGATTGTGCAATCACTCGTACTAGTCTATCACCTTCACAGTGTCATGTCAACTAATATCTAGCTGACCTGCTTACTCTGTACATCCTCAAGGCGGATAACACGTGTATGTTTCGTGTGGCTCCACTGCTTGTTGTTCTGTGTGAAGAAAGCATAGAGGGTGATCGGCCACCAAGAGAGCATAAAGATCGGGTAAAGAATCAAATACTTGTAAGTTTTGATGGACGCCTTCTCGATAAACAAAGAAAGAGGCAGCATGATGTAGATGGAAATCGCCACCACGTTGATAACCGGTGCCAACTCGTACAGGTTCAGATCGACTCCGCCCGGTACGACAGCCTTAACCCAGAGAGCCACGCTCAAAAGCGAACCGAAGAAGTAGTTGTATACGTTGGCCGAATAAAACGCGGCGTCAATCTTCGTCCAGCTGCGCTCCTTGATTCCCTGCCAGAGCAGCGGGAACAGATAGCGGCGGCAGACATCGAAGTGACCCTGCATCCAGCGTAGACGCTGTTTGGCGGAAGCGCGGAAGGACAATGGCTTCTCGTCGTATACTTTCGCGTAATAGTTCATGGTCGGCTTGATGCCGAGTTTAACGCAGCGCATAGAGAACTCCAAGTCCTCTACCAGGCTGGTCGCTCCCCAGCCGATCTGCTTGAGTAGCTTCGCTTCAAAACACATACCCGTGCCGCCGAGATAGTTGGCCAGTCCGAGATTCGTACGCGGTACCTGCCAGAAACGGTTAGCAAAGTAGTACGAAATCGCGTACGAAGCTGTTACCCATGAATCGTTAGGATTCTTGGTATCCAGGTATGCCTGGATCACTCTGGAACCGCTGCACAGATCGTCATTCATGTGGCGGAGATAATCATTGCCGACTAAGTTGTCCGCATCAAACATGACGACTGCATCATAAGAACGCGGACGCTTCCAAAGCTCTTTGAGCATCCACTCAATGGCATATCCTTTACCACGCAGATTAGGGTTATTGCGTTCGCACGCGATTAATCCATGGCTGCGTACAATATCGGCCGTGCTGTCTGTACAGTTGTCGCAAATAACAAATACATCGTACATTTCTTTCGGATAATCGAGTTGCTTGAGATTTTCAAGTAAAGCTCCGATAACTTCTTCTTCATTATGCGCCGCTACCAGTACTGCAAATGACTTCTGCGGCGGATGCTGCGTTTTCTTTTTCGGAAGCTTCCAGCCAAAGAACGTAAGAAATAACTGGTACGCACCGAATAACACTAATACAATTTGCAAGACCAGCAAAATTGTATCCAGCATCGTAAAACCCCCTTTTTAATGTTCACAACAAAGTCTGTTTATATCTATATCGCTTTGTATGTAACCCATTCTGTTCCAATTGAAGCCAATGTAATCGTTCTTGATTGTGACGGGTTTGCAAGCTTTTGTCAAAACCGTATAAAGGGGTGATTCCGGCAGATCCACCATTTTACCGTTAAAAGAGCCCTTTAAGTTTGACATCACTCGTTCTGGTTCACGATTACGGCTTCTTCCCCCGGTTTTCTGGCTTTTTGTGACTTTGGCCTCTATATTGAATCGGTTAAGGCCTTTATATTTTGGGTAATGACCCTAGTTGCCTCACTCATCCGTTCTATTATAATCGACCCGGAAGGCCAAAAACAACTTTATCTAAACGTTGCTGGACGCCTGAACCCCTAAGGCCGGAGTGGGAAAACAACTCGTTACAGGCTCTGTGTCAGCACCTATAACATTCGTAAGCCAGAGCTAAAATTGAGTCCTCTTACCTGGTTACGTACCGGATCCGTTAAAGTCCGCCGCATATTTTCGACGGTTTCTGCAGAGTTTCTATCCTCGAAAGGAATTTTGCATGCTTATTCGTCCTACATGTAGAACGATTCTCTAGTACAAAAGGTTCCGTTTTGCAGACATTTCTTTTTTGTTCTTCGAGAGACCGAGTCTATTCCTTATGGAAGTGGGTTATTTCCCCGGCAAAGTAAAAATCACAGTCCCTGCATTGTTTGTCCTTCAGATCGGCGTAGACGGGCCCATACTATCTTAAACTCATTCGGTAAAACCAAAGCAGTTTTTTCCAATAAAACTCCGAATTTTTAATCCGCTATAGTTTAAACGGGTTTCGCATGTATCGCGCCGGTATATCCCGTCTAAACTAAATGCTGGACAAAGAATTCAAAAGCAAAGCGCTTGATACTCCGCTAACAAATATCCACTATACTGAAAAGGAGCTCAAAAAGGAATGGTAAGTCAAGGCAGCAGCCGTTTTAATCCGGTCTTAAGAGTTTACAATTAAGTAATCTGCAGCAATAGCGGTCAAAAAAGACAAGGGAGGAATTCATCTTGAAAGTCATCCACTGGATGCACCGACACGAGATCCGCATGTTCCTTTACGTCAATCAGCGCTTCCGCGGCAAAGTACTGGACGCCATTGTCGGCACCCTCACCCATCTCGGGGGAGCGACTGCCACCATTACAGTGACCCTTTTGCTTGCGCTATTCGGCAACGGAGCCTGGCAAACAACCGGGATTCAAGCTCTCGCAGCTCTCGCTGTCAGTCACATCCCCGTAGCTCTAGTCAAACGATTCTATCCGCGTCGTCGTCCTTATCTTGTCATCCCGAATACCAGAATATCCATGAATCCACTGGAAGATCACAGCTTTCCTTCCGGACATTCTACCGCGATCTTCGCCGTTACGGTCCCCTTTGTCGCGGCTTTCCCCCCACTCGGATTCGTCCTGATCCCGCTCGCCCTTGCAGTAGCTCTATCTCGCATGTATCTGGGACTCCATTACCCGAGCGACTGCCTTGCAGGAGCCCTGCTCGGAACAGGATCGGCGATAGCATCCGTTTCGGTATGGCCCTGACTTCACCACTATAAAAGGAAGGACGGTGTAAAGCCCTTGCGAAGAAAAAGAGTTCTCCTGCTCTCGGAAGGATTCGGCTCCGGGCACACTCGGGCTGCCTATGCCTTATCGGAGAATTTGCGGCAGCTTCATCCGGGCATCCAGACCCGCGTGATGGAACTTGGGAGTTTCCTTCACCCCACATTAGCCAGGTGGGTATTTTCCGCTTATCGCAAAACCGTAAGTTCACAGCCTAAGTTGTATGGGAAACTGTATCGTTTTCAATACAAAAAACCTCTTAATCCATTAACGCAGCTGGCCCTTCATCGTATTTTCTATGCTCAGACCTCTCAATTGATCAGCAGGCTCCAGCCCGATACTATCGTGTGTACCCATCCATTCCCGAGCATCGTTGTCTCCAGACTTAAGCGTGCAGGCTTGAATGTACCGTTATGCACGGTCATTACGGACTATGATGTGCATGGGACTTGGATCAGTCCCGAAGTGAATAAATATCTCGTCTCCTCGCAGCAAGTCAAAATAAAGCTGATGAAACGAGGCGTTGATCAGCGAAGGATTGATATTACCGGCATCCCCGTGCATCCCAGCTTTCGCCAATCACCGGACAAAGAAGACCTGCGCCTTAGACTTGGTCTAAATCCACTCCCTACTGTTATGGTCATGGGGGGCGGCTGGGGTCTGATCGGCAGTGATACTCTGCTTACAAGCATGACCCAGTGGAAGGAAGAGTTACAATTTATTTTCTGTTTCGGGAATAACGGCAAAGCACTGGAAAGATGCATGCAGGACAGCCGGTTTCAACATCCGAATATTAAACTGATCGGTTATACCAATGAAATCGATAAGCTGATGGAAGTCTCCGACCTGCTGGTCACGAAACCCGGCGGCATGACTTGCTCGGAAGGCCTAGCCAAAGGCATCCCTATGCTGTTCTATGAGCCGATACCGGGGCAGGAAGAGAAGAACATGCAGTTTTTCATTGAAAGCGGGTGCGCAGAATTAATTAAGCGCGAAGAGACGATTCACCGCCGCTTCAAGGAATTAACGGAGTATGGAGCAGAGCTGCAGGAGCAAAGGGAGATGAAAAGGCGGAACGCACAAACCGGATGGGAAAGCGATTATTCCGCTATCATTTGGAGTCTTCTTCAAAAAGAAGAACAGCAATCCGTTTAGGACTGCTGTTCTCCTTGAAGGGAATCCAGATGCTCTGCAAGAGCTTCTTCGCCTATAACAACCTCGCACCGGAAAATATTCATTCCCCTGCCGGCAAATTTCGTTTCGTATTCGGTCATGACGTGATCCGGATTGAATCCTTCTTCAAAACCTCCGTGCAGATCAAGCGAAATGTTTCTCATTCGAAGCCCGAGATCGGAGAACGAATTCAAAGAAAATTCGAAAAGGGAACGGGAATCGGTTTTGAAATGAATCTGGCCTTTGCCGTTCAGCACTTCTTTGTACTTATTCACGAATCCCGCATGAGTCAGACGGCGTCTGGCATGCTTCTTCTTAGGCCAAGGATCGCTAAAGTTCAAATAAATGCGCTGCAGTTCATTAGCGTCAAACACCTCTTCAATCCGTTCAATGTTGAACAGGGCTAGACGTATATTCTCTAAAGAAACATCCGTTTCAGACTCTTCTATCCCGTGAGCGATACGGACCTTTTCACTGGCACGCCGGATAAGTTCATCGTACATATCGACACCAATGAAGTTGATATGCGGATTCAGCTTGCTCATTTCACTAATAAAACGGCCTTTGCCCATACCAAGCTCCACATGAATAGGATTGTCGTTGCCGAAGACTTCGGCCCATTTCCCTTTATATATAGCCGGCTCCAGAACGATCAGATCGCGCTGCCGCTCAATTGCTTCCCGGATTCCTTTTCTTCCTCTTAAACGCATCTTCTTGTGTTACCTCCCCTGATACCTTGTCCGTCCATCATTGAAAAAACGGCAAAAAACCGCATTTCATGTCGGAAACATGCTTCAAATAATAGACGATTCCCTGGGAAAAAGCAAAAGAAAAAACGCAAAGAAAGAGGTTGAATTCCTCTACAATTCAGGATTCTGACGACAATAAATCCGTCTGACGCCACGGGTGCCTGTAGAGATAAGCGCAGAATACTCAGTTGAAAAGAACAGCTTCCAGTTGACGCCGTATTTTCGTTCTTGCTTCCGGTGCCGCTGCGGGATCGAAGGGAAAACGGGCCCCTGATAGAACCATAGCATCTTTTAACGTAAGCTTTATCAGAAATTCGGCTTCCCCACCGGTATTTGCATGGGATTCAAAGTAAGTGGTCACAACTTACGGCCTCCTTTTATGAGGGGAATAATTGAAAAGGTGGAAAGGACATCCCCGAAGAGATGCCCCCATTTCGTTCAAACACATAAATTAGCGGTTATCGATGCCATTCTCTCTCTTGTTGCGTCCGCCCAGACCAGCCAGACCTACAAGACCCAGCAGGCCAAGCCATCCCCAGTCAATATCATTACGGTCGGCGCCGTAAGTACGATAAGTGGATGTGTCATAGGCTCCGCGGTTACCTGTACCTGTGGTGCTCATGCGGTCCATCATACGATTGCCGTTGGTTCCTGTCGTTCCCGTAGTCCCGTAAGTACCTACAGTTCCGCGGTTGTTCGTTCCTGTGACAGCGTTCATTCCTGCTCCAGTTCCAGTTCCAGTTCCAGTTGTGCCTGTTCCTGTTCCTGTTCCTGTTCCTGTTCCTGTTCCTGTTCCGTAAGTTCCGTTCCCGTACGTAGCCGGATTCGTACCGGTCAAGGCATTACGGCCGGTGTTGTACATGCGTTGGATTTGCTCTGCCGCTGTACCGTTAGTATTGGGCCCATTCAGGGTCGTACCTGGAGTCGTTGTGCCTGTAGTTGCGGTGTTCGTCGTCTCCATTGTGGACCCCGTGCCTGTTGTGGCAGCCTGGGTTGTTGATGCAGCCCCGATCGCAAGCATGGACGTCAGAGCAACGGTAAGCGTAGCGTAGCGTAGCTTTTTCATGTACAGTCCCCTTTCAAGCGGTGTGTTAGTGCCCCCTTATAATGTCCGGTACAGCCGCCTTTAAACGGGGGACTTACTGGCAACTGCTTCGTTTACTGGCAACGGGAAAAGGTCGCTTTCGCCCCTAATTTGGGCTACAATAGGAAAGTTAACTTTGAAATAAAGGAGTTTATGTAAACGAATGAATGCATATACAACCGAGCCCCTTCTATGGGGGGATAAACGGTTTCATACATGGAATCACGAAATGAGACACCAGTTCGGGGAGAAGGTTTTTAAAGTCATGCTCGATGCGGGCTTCACCTGCCCCAATAGAGACGGCACCATCGCCATAGGGGGATGTACATTCTGCAGCGCGCGCGGCTCAGGTGACTTCGCCGGAAGACGCCGCGACGACCTGGTTACACAGTTCAATACGATCCGGGACCGTCAGCATCAGAAATGGCCGGAAGCCAAATATATCGGTTATTTTCAAGCTTATACCAATACTTATGCTCCCGTTGAGGAGCTTCGTGAATACTATGAAGTGATTCTGGAGCAGCCGGGTGTCGTCGGGCTATCCATAGCCACACGGCCGGACTGTCTGCCGGATGATGTGATCGAGTACCTGGCAGAGCTTAACGAGCGCACCTATCTGTGGGTTGAAATGGGCCTGCAGACCATCCATGACAGCACATCTACCTTGATTAACCGCGCCCACGATACGGAGTGCTACCTAGAGGCCGTCGAGAAGCTGCGCAAGCACAATATCCGCACATGCGCCCATATCATCTACGGACTTCCGCAGGAGTCTCACGAGATGATGATCGAGACCGGCAAGGCCGTAGCGGCCATGGATGTGCAGGGCATCAAGATTCACCTGCTGCATCTCATGCGCAAGACGCCGATGGTAAAGCAGTACGAAGCCGGTCTGCTGCGTTTCCTGGAGCAGGACGAATATATCAAGCTCATTGTAGACACGCTTGAGCTGCTGCCGCCTGAAATGATCATCCACCGCCTGACCGGGGATGCTCCGCGGGACCTCCTGATCGGGCCGATGTGGAGTTTGAAGAAGTGGGAAGTGCTGAATGCCATCGACGACGAATTAAAACGCAGAGGCACTTGGCAGGGCAAGCTGTGGGCCGGAAATCCCGGCAGGATCCTTACAGCGGGCTCTTAGAGCAGCCGGGTCTCTTCCATGAGGCCGGCGGGTTAGAATCCGGAGGGAGCGCTGCGGCGCTACAGCCGGCTACCCGAACACGTGCCGCTATGAAACATGTTAAACAACGGGTACCATCATCTTGGTTTGTTACGGAGGCATTATGGGATTTCTTTCAATTCTGAGCTGTGCCCACAAATGGGTGGAAGAGCGTGTCCGTCCGGGTGACACGGTCATCGACGCGACTGTCGGCAATGGTGTCGACACTCTGTTCCTTGCCAGGCTGGTCGGCCCAAACGGAACGGTATACGGCTTCGATATCCAGCCCCAGGCCCTGGAAGCGGCGCAGCTGCGGCTGGGGCGTGAGCTGCCTCAATCAGAAGCCGTGAAGCTGCTGCTGCAAAGTCATGCGGGTATGGCTGCAGCGGTCCCGGACTCCTGCCGCGGAAATACGGCGGCTGTCATGTTCAATCTCGGCTACCTGCCAGGGGCCGATCCCAAAGTGATTACGGTACCGGAATCAACTTTACCGGCTCTGGAGGCCGCGCTCCAATTGCTGAGGGACAACGGTATTGTCACCATCGCCCTCTATCCCGGTCATGAAGGGGGGAGTACAGAAGCCTCAGCCGTAGAAGCCTGGGCCGCTTCACTTCCGCAGGAACGATACCGGGTTCTCTCTTATCGCTTTCTAAACCATGCCGCTCATTCGCCTTTTTTACTCGGTATCGAGAAGAAAAAGTCGAGAGGGGTACACCATGAGGCCATATCCTGTTCGCTTTCAACCTCACTTTAAACATCGTGTATGGGGAGGCCGCGCCCTAGAGCAGTACAGATATCAGCTTCCGCACGGCCGCATCGGCGAGGGATGGATGATCGCCGACCACACGAACGGAACATCTACAGCCGCCAACGGTAAACTTAAAGGCCGCGGGCTCGGAGATATACGTGAGAGATTCGGAAAAAAATGGCTGGGTGCCAAAGGAGCTGCATCACCGAACGGAAGGTTTCCTCTGCTCGTCAAGCTTCTAGATTGCAGCGACAATCTATCCGTCCAGGTTCACCCTGGCGACGATTACGAAGGGTTAGCCGAGGGAGAGCTCGGGAAGACGGAAATGTGGTATGTTCTGAGTGCCAAACCCGGTTCCAGAATTATCTACGGACTTCAAGACGGCATCACGCGAGAGTCATTCACCGCCGCTGTGGCGGAAGACCGTATTCTGGGGATCACCAAATCAGTGGATGCCAAAGCCGGCGACAGCTTCTATATTCCGGCAGGTACGGTTCATGCGTTAGGTTCAGGCGTACTTGTACTCGAAATTCAGCAGAATTCGGATACAACGTATCGCCTGTTTGACTACAATCGCCCCGGTCTGGACGGGAATCCCCGTGAGCTGCATCTTGAGGATTCTTTGAAGGTCATCTCTTTCGGGGAATGTGGCGCCGTTTATCTGCCGGCCTCCGAAACCTCACCGAATCAATGGTTCACGCTGGCCTACTCCCCTTATTTCGTAGTCGAAAAGGGGATTTCTTCCGGCGCTTGGGATAATTGCACCAATCCCGACAGCTTTACTATACTCATCGGATGCGAAGGCAGCGGAACGCTGGAGTGGACAGAAGGCACACTCCCCGTGAAGCCTGCGGACTGCTACCTGTTGCCCGCTCCGCTGGGAAACTACTGCCTGCATGGCAGCATGACCTTGCTTCGCGTCTTCCTGCCGTAGCTTGGGTTAACCTGCAAGCACACATGTATTTATGGCGCCTCTTATAGGCAACTGAGGAAAAGAGGAATAACGGCCAGGACCAGCAAATGATGCCTCTTGCTTAGCAGGTTAAAAACCACGCTTCGGCTGGGTTTTCTCGCCTCATACCAAAAAACACCTTTTTCATTTTGCGCCCGTGAACCAGGCGCTTCTGATGGAAAAGGTGTTTTTTATAGGAATCGGCTTTATAGCTGGTATCTACTGCGGTTGCAGACAGATCAGATCCGCCCCTCCCGGGTTATTAGACCAGCGCTTCTTGGGGAAGAAGTCCTACGGCGATAAGACCGCGAAGAATTCCGTCTTCCGAACAAGAAGAGGTGACATAATCTGCAGCCGCCTTCGTTTCAGGTACGGCGTTCCCCATCGCGATACCGGTTCCGACAGAGGCCAGCATCTCGATATCATTGAGACCATCGCCAAAAGCATAGCAATTCTCATTAGGGATGCCGACTGCCTTAAGCATTTCGAGAATGCCGATTGCCTTGGAGCTTCCTTCAGGCAGCACATCCACCGCATGCTCATGCCAGCGGACGAACCGGTAATGCGGGAAGAGCCTGGCATATTCCTTCTCGGATTCGGCATCGCAGAATAAATGTCCCTGAAATACCGGAGAATGTTTATAGAAATCCGGTTCAGCGTCCGGACAAGGAAGTTTAAGCCCTTCGTAGCTCTCCATCACGTGCGGGTTCAAGCTGCTCACCCGGATATCGGGGTGCCCGCAGTAGGCCAGCGAATGCCCCTGCTCGTCAGCCCTCTGGACAAGCGCTGCCAGCTTATCCGTGTCCATGGGGTGCGTGTAAAGTTCACGTCCTTCAAACACGACGTACTGCCCGTTTATGGAGACAAAGGAGTCTATATTGAGTTCTTCAAGGATATTCTCAAACATGACCGGATTGCGGCCTGTAGCAATTGCAGTAAACACGCCTCTTTCCTGCAGCATGCGGACAGCTTTCCTCGTAGAATCGGGGATCTGCTTGTCCTCATCCAGTAAAGTGCCGTCAATATCAAAAAATACAATGCTTCTCTCCATCTCTTCTACCCCTTTCAGGTCCCGTCATTTTCTGTCTGATCTTACAGTGAAGCCCCGCGGCGGCAGCCGTAACGCCCCGCCGGGTTACGCCGGCTGTCCCCTTCGAGGCTTGCGATATAAGCTTAAAGTATGAAATGCTTTTCACGTCAAGCTTTCTCTCGCAAACTTTTTGACGCGGAGTTCCCATTCCCCTTACACTTAAGGCAGAAAGGAGGCCGTCAGCTGTGGCCAACATTAAAGATATCGCCAGAATGGCCGGCGTCTCCGTTGCGACCGTATCCCGTGTATTGAATGAGCACCCCTATGTCAGTGAGGAGAAGCGGGCAGCCGTACTTGAAGTGGTACGAAGCCTCAACTATTCTCCGAATATAAATGCGGTTCACCTCATAAAAGGCAAGACGAACATGATTGGCGTTATTATACCTTACATCAATCTGCCCTATTTTAACAGTATTATGGAAGGAATCGCCGAAGAAGCACTTAAGGCAAATGTACACCTGCTTGTCTCCCAGACAAACTATGCCGTTAATAAAGAGAACGAGCTTCTGAATATGCTGAAAACCAAACAGATCGACGGACTTCTCATCTGTTCCCGTTCCCTGGACTGGAAAAGTATCGAAGCTTATGCGCAGTACGGGCCCATTATTGCCTGTGAAGACGCCAAGAACGATAAAATATCCTCCGTTTACATCGACCATTACGCGGGCTTCCGCCAAGCCATGCAGCTGCTGCTGGACAAAGGCCACCGCAGTATCGGGTATTGCCTCGGCCGGGGGCACAGCTATAACAGCACCAACCGCAGGCGCGCCTATGAGGATGCGCTTGCCTCAATGAATCTGCCCATCCGCGAGGACTGCATGTTCTATCAGTGCTACTCCATCGAAGATGGCGCTGCGGTAGTGCGGCAGCTCATGGATATGCCGCTGCGGCCGACGGCTCTTCTCGTAGCGGGAGATCAGGTCGCAGCGGGACTGATCGGCGAGGCCATTAAGTGCGGCCTCCGGGTGCCGGAAGACCTGGCGGTCATCTCGTTCGACAACCACCCCATCTCACGGCTCTTCGATATCACGACGATTGATAACCGGCTCACCGAGATCGGACGCACCGCCTTCTCTCTGCTGCTTGAACGGCTGCAGAACCAAGAGGAACCCGTCCGTCACATCGAACTGCCGTTCCGCCTGATCGAGCGGGCGACAGTCTGACGCGAGACGCGGCCTAAGAGCTGCTGCGCCGGCCTCTACGAAAGCCAGCGCGGCAGCTGGCAATAGAGACTGTGTGTGTTTTAACTAAGATCATTGTGAGAACATGCGAAGTTAAAACTACAGCAACGCCGGGGCTTGCCGACATGTACCGGTACATGTCGGCAAGACTCCGTACAGAGCGAGTGTAGACATGCGGCGGCTGCCACGAGCAGCCCAGCGCGAGAAGCCCCAGCAAGAGCAAGTGTCCACGGCTGCTGTCTGGGCGAATCGCCCATCCGGCGCGGAGGCTTTGTTACGCTGAGCGTACACAGCCCGCGAAGAAGCCGTGCAGCCGCGGGAACCGTCGCTGCTGCACTCGCGCGCAAGCCCATGGGCGGAAGCAAACGCAGCGTTCCCCGTGAAACAATCAGGCTCCGGCCGCCCTAAACATAAGGGTGCCGGAGCCTCTAGTGATCCGCCTTGTGTGACTCGTCGCCAAGGACTGGCGCTATACAAGGCGGCAGCGGGAGACACTGAATACTCGGTCCCTCGTTGCCGCTCTATGTCTTAGACCCGTCCGCTCATACATGTTAACACGTTAGCGCGACTACGCCTGCGGTGCCGATGCCAGCGGCATCGAGTATACCGATGGGCGTCCGCCCGCTTCGGGCTGGAACACGGCCAGCAGAAGTGATTCTTCCCTCTTGTCGAGGCCCAGGCTGCCGTCCCGGAGATAGGCTTCCAGATCAAATGGCAGCACTTCGACAACCGCATGCTTGTGCAGTTCCTTCTCTCCCATGCCCAGAGCGCGGAAGTTGCCGGAGAACGCTTCCGGATGCTCGGCGGCTCTGCGCATAAATTCTGCCTGTCCGGTTTTATCCAGCTTAAATTCCCACCAGATTTTGCGTGGTTTGTATTTGTGATTAAGGAAATAATCCAGCTTCATCAGCCCCTCGATCACCTCCATATTGGCGGTGGAACGATCGGTGAGGAAAGCATGCAGACGGGTAAATAAATCTTCCAGCTGGTGTCCGATTTTCTGCCAGCCTCTCCCCTCCCAGTAGTCACCGAACTCCTGGAAGAAATCGAAGGCGGATTCGAACTCCTGACCGATCAAATATTTGACGGTATGGTCGCTGCGGTGAGCATTCCAATACTTCTCCAGTACGTCCTCAACACGTTTAATTCTGACCAGATCCGTGAAAGGCAGAATGTCATTGCCGAGAATTTCATAGGGCGCTTGATCCATAAAGACATACCCGTATTTCTCCGCATCCAGGCGAAGCCCTGTACCCCTCAGCATTTTGAGAAAACCGAGCTGAAGCTCTTCGGGTCCGAGCGCAAACACATCGTTGAACGTTTTCCGGAACGAGTTATAATCTTCCTCGGGCAAGCCCGCAATGAGATCGAGATGCTGGTCGATTTTGCCGCTTTCGCGCACTTTGGTCACGGTACGGGTCAGCTTGGCGAAATTCTGCCGGCGTTTGACCAGGTTGTTCGTCTCGTCATTGGTAGACTGTACGCCGATTTCAAAACGGAAGATACCCGGGGGGGCATTCTCCGCCAAGTAGTCCAGTACTTCCGGACGCATAATGTCAGCGGTAATTTCAAACTGGAAGACGCAGCCCTCGTGATTCTCAATGAGGAACTGGAAAATTTCCAGCGCATAATCACGCTTAATGTTAAAAGTCCGGTCTACAAATTTAATCAGCTTGGCTCCGCTTCGTATAAGATGCTGAATGTCCGCTTTGGTTCGTTCCATATCAAAGTACCGGACGCCGACCTCGATCGAAGACAGGCAGAATTGGCAGGAAAAAGGACAGCCGCGGCTTGTCTCAAAATAAACGACCCGGTTCCCCAGGTCTTTCAAATCCTCTTCAAAATAATGAGGAGACGGGATGCTGCTCAGATCCAATTTGGGACGGCCGGGAGTCAGAATGATTTCTTCACCCTTGCGGTAAGCAATGCCGTAGACAAAATGAAACTTCTTCGTTGTAGACAGTTCCTGCAGAAAATGCTTGAATGTCTCCTCGCCTTCGCCCATCACGATAAAATCCACTTCCGGAACGGTTTTCATCCACTCTTCCGTATCGTAGGACACTTCCGGCCCCCCGAGCACGATGGTCAGCTCCGGACGGATCTTCTTGATCATCCGGATTACGCGAAGCGTCTCTTCAATGTTCCAGATGTAGCAGGAGAATCCCAGTACATCGGGATTCCGTCCGTACAGATCCGATACGATATTCATAGCAGGATCTTTAATCGTATATTCCGCTATATCAACCGGGAATTCCGGTTCACTAAAAGCTTTCAAGTACCTCAGCGCAAGCGAGGTGTGAATATATTTGGCGTTCAACGTGGCTAGAACGATGTTCATGTTAGGAATAACCTCTTTTATCAATAAAATCAAGGATCGTTCTTATTCTACACGAACCCTGGAGTCTTGACAAAGGCGCTCCGCTCTATCCGTTACTTCATCGGCTCAAATTCAATATCACTGTCTTACCACCGGGTATTCAGTTCATCCGCCCAAGAAGTATACTGGGAAGCCGCCGGCAATGCCGTAACCTCCGGATACCTGTGTCTCCACCGCGCCGCCTGCTCCATAAGCTGCCTCTCCAGCTGCTTTTTACGAAGAAGCAGTTCATGGGCATCACCGGATCCCTGGAGCAGCGCCTGACGAATATGACTACGCTCCTGCATCCATTGAGTCAATTGATATAAAATCATCGCCCATCCTCCTTAAAAGCGCTCTCATTATTTCCTTATCAGCATTCCCCCTTCCGTGTAACGTATACCTGAAATATCATATCCCACATAGACACAAGAGGATGGCCGGCCGGTTTTGTTCCTTGCAAAAAATTCCCGCGGCGGACATGAACACACCTGCCCGGAAACAGAGCAGGACACGAAAAGAACCCGAAACCGCCACAGCAGTCCGGCTTCGCCGCTGTTGCTGTTCGATTTGCTCTCATAGAGTCTAATGCGGCGAAATGTATATCCCCTTAATAATCACTTACAAAAATAAGTTACCAAAAAAAGCTTACAGAGCCATCCCTTATTAAAGGATGGGTCTGCAAGCTGTATAGTAAAAGCGTCTCTAGCCTCCGGAAGAGCCGTAAGTTACTCCGATTCTTTACCAGAAAATCCGGGCCGGCTCTCTATTCCCATTTGAAAGTGAAGCTCGCGATAGCGAACGCGACAATCATCCAGCCTCCCAGAATAAGAGCCTGCGGCCATAATACGGTTAAATCGGCTCCCACATTCATCACCTGTCTCATGGCCGTCGACAAATGCGTGATGGGGATCGCGTTAACGATCGGCTGCAGGAAAGACGGGATGTTATCGGCAGAGAAGAATACACCGCCGAGGAACAGCATCGGGAATGAAATAAATCCTGCGATAGGTCCGGCGCTCTCCGGTGTCTTGGCTAAAGAAGCGACAATGAACCCGATGGACATAAAAGCAAGTGTGCCCAAGATGACGAATAATAGCAGAAGCAGCCAGGAACCGTTCACATGGGTGCCGAAAATGAGCGAAGCGATCAGCAGGACGATAACCGCCTGCATCCCGTTAAGCAGCAGGCGCGCTGTGATCTGCGACGCAATAAAAGTAGACGAAGTTAACGTCGTACTCTGCATCCGGCGCAGAATCCCTCTCTCCCGCCAGGAAGCGATCTGTCCCGCCACCCCGTTCAGGTTGTTGGACATAATCATCATCGACACGATACCGGGCACCAGGAAATCCATGTAGGAGAGCTTCAGGGCCTGGACGCCCTCCGCTTTGACTGCAATGACCGGCTGATACCCGGTCATCTCTTTGGAGATACCGTCGGCTACCTGTGTAACGACGGTTGTACCCAGTTCAGACGTCATCACATTCGTCTGATCATAGTACACGTTCAGGGCGGCTGCCTCGCCGCCTCGGGCCGCTGCCTGCAGCTTCGTGCCATATCCCGGCGGGATAATCACGACCATCTGCAGGTCGCCTTCTTTGAGCCGCTCCATGCCCGGAGCGGCATGCTCTTCTTGCACCAGCTTCATGGCCGGTGTCTTCATCAGCGCCTGAACGAGCGCGGCCGATTGCCGGGAGCTGTCCTGGTCAATGACCACACCGCTCAGCGAGACGGAACCGCCGCCTCCGAAGAACGTGCCGAACATCACCATGAAGAAAACGGGAAACAGGAACGTCCAGAGCAGCACCTGACGGTTGCGGATAAAAATCCTCAGCTGAGCCAGTGTCAATTGGGTATAGGCTTTCATCCTTCTCTCAGGCTCCTTCCCGTCATGTGAATAAACACATCCTCCAGCGTCGCCGTCCGTGTCAGCAGATCCGACAGCTTCCAGCCGTGCTTCTCCGCTTCACGGATCAAGCCCGTAAGCGACAGCTGGAGATGGTCCGTGTACAGTACCAAGGTATCCCGGGTCAGATCCACCTGCTTGACGCCCTCAAGCTGCCCTAATGTCTGCTTCAGCTGTGCCTTTACTTGCTGAGAAGCGGCTTCGATATGCGGCAACCGGAATTCAATCGCGTTCTCGGACTGCAGACTGCGCACCAGATTCGCCGGGGTGTCGAGCGCCACGACCCGGCCTTTGTCGATCAGACAAATCCGGTCGCACAGGACGTGCGCTTCATCCATGTAATGAGTCGACAGGACAATGGTCTTGCCTCTCTCCTTCAGCCGCAGAATAATGTCCCACAGCGTACGCCGGGCCTGCGGATCCAGACCCGTGGTAGGCTCGTCCAGAAACAGCACCTGCGGATCGTTGACCAGCGCAATGGCTATCGCAAGACGCTGTTTCTGGCCTCCCGACAAGTTCTTCACGCGGTCCCCGGCCTTCTCCTGGAGCGTCATATCCGCCAGCAGCGGATCCACGGGGACTGACTTCGGATAGAAGCTGGCGTACATTTCCACGATCTCCCTAACCTTCAGAAGATCGAACAAAGAAGTCGATTGCAGCTGAACGCCGATCACTTCCTTCACCCGCCGCAGCTCGCGCATCGTATCGTATCCCGCAATCCGCGCCGCTCCTCCGTCGGGCTTTCGAAGCCCTTCCATCATTTCTATCGTCGTCGTTTTACCGGCTCCGTTAGGGCCGAGTAAACCGAACACTTCACCTTTACGGACCTGGAACGATACACCGTTTACCGCTGTAAAGCTGCCGTATTTTTTGATCAAACCGTCTACATCAATTAAAAACTCTTCCGTCTGCGGCATAACTCTCTCCTTCTTTGCTCGGATTTGTTCAACGGTTCTGAGGAAAAGCGATAAAAAAAATTCCGCAGCAAGGTCCGTGTAATCGTCGAAAAGGACAGCAGCTGGAATTGATTTTCATGCACATCTATAACCGGTTACGAATAAAACGACGTCTTCTCATCTGAATCGCGCTTGTTATGTTTCATCGAGTGAAGTATGATTAGCGGATCATTTGGCAGAAAATAGATAAAGGTTTATCTTTTCACCATTATATCACTAGCAGAGGGACGAATCACGAAAGCCGTGAGATGAAATTCCACCGGTTATACGCTATAGTTAGTGGATAGTAGAACCTAAGGAGCGTATTATGCGAAAACAGCGACCCCCTTTTACACCCAAAACAAAAACACCGGCTCCAAAACCGGATAAAGCCACGCGCTATACGATCGAACAGCCGGATGAGCTGATGAAATTCCTGTTGGAGAAGCTGGCTCATAAAGGCAGAAATACGGTTAAAGGAATTCTGTCGAGAGGGCAGGTTTCCGTCAACGGCAAGAAGACGACCCGTCATGACCACGCACTTGCCGCCGGGGATGTTCTGACGATCCAGTGGAACATTACGGCCGAGGAAGATAAACCGCTCGGGCTCCATATTCTGCACGAAGATGAAGATATGATCGTCATCAACAAGGAAGCCGGAATGCTTTCTATTGCCGGAGGCGAAGAAAAAGAGCTGACCGCCTATTGGCAGCTGACCGAACATGTACGCCGGTCCGATCCGAAGAACCGGATTTTCGTCGTTCACCGGCTTGACCGCGACACTTCCGGCGTTATGCTTTTCGCCAAAACAGAGAAGGCCCAGCAGACTCTGCAGAATGCGTGGCAGGAAGCGGTACACGAACGTTCCTATGTCGCTTTAGTCGAAAGAAAAGTGAAGCAGCCGGAAGGCACGATTACCTCCTGGCTCAAAGAAAGCAAGACACTGCTGATGTACTCCAGCCCGGTGAACAACGGAGGACTGAAAGCCGTTACCCACTACAAGGTGCTTCAGAACTCATCCGACTACTCTTTGCTGGAAGTGCAGCTTGAGACCGGACGCAAAAACCAGATTCGGGTGCACATGCAGGATTTGGGGCATCCGGTTGTCGGCGACAAAAAGTACGGCTCCACCCGGAATACAATCGGGCGGCTCGGGCTCCACGCCCGCGTTATTTCATTCGAGCATCCGACCACGGGGAAGCTGATGCGCTTTGAGACGGCCATACCCGGCAAGTTTCTCCGCGTATTCGCTCCCAAGGCTTAAGAGGCGCTCAAGTCTCTGAGTCCATACAGCACGCTGGCACAGATTAGATCAATAAGCAGCTGAGTCCGAGTAATTAACTCTCCATTCACAGCCGCTCAGAATAAGCGGGTCTTGTGCAGAAAGGATATTCATTATGCCCGGTGAACAGCAGTCCGTCATACGCAAACTGCAGATCAAAGATCAAAGCCGGCCCATCCTGATCTTGAATGCCCCTCCGGAATATAAAGAAATCTTATCCGCTTTCGATGCCGAGATTCACACGCAGATTATAAGCGAATCTTATTCATTCGTTCAGGTATTCGGCACAAGCAACGGAGAAATCAGAGAAGGGGCTGTCCGGGGCGCAGCCGCTCTCGACACGGATGGACTGCTGTGGCTGTGTTACCCGAAGAAAACATCCCGAATATATAAAGGCTCCGATTGCAGCCGCGAAAGCGTCGCCGCTCTTCTGGCTGCGGAAGGCTACGAGCCTGTCCGCCAGATCGCTCTGGACGACGATTGGTCCGCGCTGCGGTACAAGCAGGCAGGTTCAATCAAGAAAATGACCCGCAAATCGGCCGTAACCGATCACGGTAAGCAGCGTGTTGAAACCTCGCAAACGGAGAAGGAGGAACATCCATCATGAATGGCCAGACTAGAAAAAACATCCACGCGGGCCTGACGGTTGACATTGTTCTCAAACAGGATCAGCGTACCGGCAAAAGAACAAGGGGCATTGTGAAAGATATTCTAACCAACTCCCCTAATCATCCCCACGGGATTAAAGTAAGACTGACGGACGGACAAGTTGGCAGAGTACAGGAAATTGTCCAAGAGTCGTGATCCCCTATTGTCAAGCACCTGCAAAACCAATAAACTAGAAGCAATGAACCAAATGAGGTGATAAAATGACAGAGAACCAACAAACACCGCAATCTGCTGAAGTAACAGCTGAGGAAACAGAAGCCGCTGAACCACGCAAAGTATCCCTTGCAGAAGCTATGAAGCAGAAAATGGCCCAGAAGAAAGCCGCTCAAGCCCAGGCTAACAGCCAGCAGAAGCACCAGTCTACCGGAACCCAGATGATGAAGAGCCAGCAGACCAAAAAATCAAACAATCAGAGAAGACGCATGGGTGTCTAATCTTACGCTTTTCGATTGTTCATACGTTTCACACGAAAAGACATGAGGTTCCTGCTTCATGTCTTTATTTTATAGAGCCGGTAAAATGTCATTTATACAACAGTTAGTTCTCTAACGGTACGCTTGTTTCTACTTCGCTTTGAACAATTACAACACTCTCCAGGACGTTGGATATTTCTTTATCGAGCCCGATTACAAATGTTCGCGGTGTTGCATCAGAAGTGCAGGTATGATCCGTTCCGGATACGGACACTGTAAAAGGCACTGTAATGGTTTTGTCGTCCGGGCTTCGCTCAATATTTTTTAACGTGTAGGGACAACTTCCAGACTCGTGAAGTCCAATGAACACAACATTTTTCTTGTTCAGGTCTATGTTCGGCAGTTTATTTTTAAATCCATATAAATTCCAGGCTGCTTCTAATTGGGTTTGGTTAACGGCTTTTCTTACTACATACTGAAATAAAGGAGTGGTTGTTCTCTCGAACGCTATTTCATGAAAATTCGCAGGCAAAATCTTGTCACTTGCGATCCTATCGAATTCAATGGGTCTCTTTCCGGGGTCAGTTTGTAATTCTTGTGGGCTTGCTGATGGTTTATTGTCATTTGCCTCCTTATTGCAGCCGGATAATAGTGACATGAATAAAACGAGAGCAAGTAATGGTTTAAAGTTGGTCATTGCAGATTCTCTCCTTTCCTATTTGGATAGATTAGACGAGAATTGTCTGTTAAAGTTTCATCAAAAGGAGCTATGTTATGTCGATACTATTATTCCTGCTGGCCGGACTGGCCGAAATCGGCGGCGGCTATCTCGTCTGGCTCTGGCTTCGTGAAGCGAAGTCCGTCTGGTACGGGGTAATCGGCAGCCTGATTCTCGTCCTATACGGCATCCTTCCCACCCTGCAGTCGTTTCCTTCCTTCGGGCGGGTTTATGCCGCTTACGGCGGAGTTTTTGTCGTACTCGCTGTATTGTGGGGCTGGCTTGTGGATAAAAAAACACCCGACCTCTATGACTGGGTCGGTGCAGCCGTATGTCTCGCCGGGGTATCCATCATTCTATGGGCTCCCCGGCCTTAAACCATTCCAATATTTTACTGACAGGGGAGGATAACGATGGATTTCTTACACGATCTAGTTGAACAGCGCATTCAGGAAGCCATTAAGAATGGAGACTTCGATAACCTGACCGGTAAAGGAAAGCCGCTTGTCCTGGAAGATTGGTCGTCCGTCCCGGAGGATCTGCGCCTTTCCTATAAAATTATGAAAAATTCAGGTTACTTGCCGGAAGAAATGCAGCTGCGCAAAGATATGCTGACGCTCGAAGACCTGATCCGCTGCTGCCAGGATGATACCGAGCGCGGTCAGCTGCGGAGCCGGCTGAATGAAAAAACGCTCCGCTTCAATATGCTGATGGAA
Source organism: Paenibacillus lutrae (assembly GCF_009757775.1). GTDB lineage: Bacteria > Bacillota > Bacilli > Paenibacillales > NBRC-103111 > Paenibacillus_F > Paenibacillus_F lutrae. Next base: position 394,263 of record NZ_RHLK01000002.1, on the reverse strand, counting down.
GAGCGCAGTATGAACCTCTCGCCTGCACTGGCTCAGTACCGGGATAAGATTCACGACAAATTATTGAATCCCACGGACAAGGAGAAATAGAACAATAGGAAGCATACCAAAGAGTCCTGAAGCTGTTTACAGGACTCTTTGTATGTCTCCCTATTGTATCTTTTCCAAATGAGCTAAACTGCCCGAGTTACTGCTGAATTCCAGGAGCCAAAGCCTCTATAAACTCAATGGCTCCCGGAGAAAGTGAATTTCACTGTATCTGATTTCACAGGAAATTTCCGTTATCTACTTACATAGTCAGCCGTTATACGATATACTGTTACGGTTCCATTCCCCAAACTCAATAGCAATTCCATACGCCCGCGTATGGGAGAGGTTCGCGAACTCCCTCTATAAAAAACTAAGGAAAAACAATATCCCTGGATATTCGGGCAGCGTATCTGCAATCGTTTCTGCCGGCGTGCTTTCTACAAGTATGCGCGGTGACAACGGCTGGATGGATCACGTCTATTGCCCTTCCTTGAGGCATTGTTTTTGTTTTGTTTAAAATGACGGATCAAGAACTCTCTCCATCACCTATTTTTCATTTAAAAAGGAGACGGAAGAGCCATGAAACAACAAAAAGCGGTTGTCGTGTTCAGCGGCGGCCAAGACAGCACGACGTGCCTGTTCTGGGCTAAGAAACAGTTCGGTGAGGTTGAAACCCTTACCTTCGATTACGGCCAGCGTCACAAACTGGAAATTGAATGTGCGCAGAGCATCGCCCGCGAGCTGGGTGTCAAGAACACCGTTCTCGACATGAGCCTGCTCAACCAGCTGGCGCCCAACGCTCTGACGCGCACAGATATAGAGATTGAACAGAAGGCGGGAGAGCTTCCCTCTACGTTCGTGGACGGACGGAACCTGCTGTTCCTGTCGTTTGCCGGCGTGTACGCCAAACAGGCAGGCGCCAGGCACCTGGTTACCGGCGTCTGCGAGACGGATTTCAGCGGCTACCCCGATTGCCGAGATGCTTTTGTGAAATCGATGAACGTTACGCTGAATCTGTCGATGGACTATCCATTCGTCATTCATACGCCGCTCATGTGGCTGAGCAAAGCCCAGACGTGGAAGCTTGCCGACGAACTCGGAGCTTTTGATTATGTACGCACGAAGACCCTCACCTGCTACAACGGTGTCATCGGGGACGGCTGCGGGGAATGCCCGGCCTGCCGGCTCCGCTCACACGGTCTTCACACCTACCTGGGTGAACGCGAAGGAGCTGACGCCAAGTGAAGACCCCCGGTATGTTCCGCATCGTAGAGAACCTGCAGCAGTACGGGCAGGACATTCATAAAGAACAGCTTCGTTACCACAATAAACGCGTCCTGGTGTCCAAAGAATTCACTTTCGACGCCGCGCATCACCTTCATGCTTATGAAGGAAAATGCAAGAACCTGCACGGTCATACGTACAAAGCTGTCTATGGAATCAGCGGCTATGTGAATGAAGTCGGGCTGACGCTCGATTTTGGAGATATCAAAGAAATTTGGAAGCGGCTAATTGAGCCTCATCTGGATCACCGCTATCTCAACGAGACCCTTCCTCCCATGAACACAACGGCGGAAAACATGGTCGTATGGCTGTTCGAGCAAATGGAGACCGCACTAACTTCGGAAGCATATGCGGATCAAGTACTCGGGGGACGCGTTGAATTCGTCCGCTTGTACGAGACCCCAACCAGCTTCGCAGAGGTCAGACGGGAGTGGATGGTCGAATGAACAGCGTCAGCCTGCATGCAGGTGCACAGACGACAACCCCCGGCACCAACATAGATATGCACATCAGCAGCCAGGGCCCTGCGGCGGATACGGCTGAACCGGCCATTCCCGTGCTCGAAATCTTCGGCCCGACAGTCCAGGGCGAGGGCATGGTCATCGGGCGCAAAACGATGTTCGTGCGCACCGCCGGCTGTGATTACCGCTGCTCCTGGTGCGACTCCGCCTTCACGTGGGACGGATCGGGCGCAGGCGAGATTCGTCAGCTGTCGGCGGACGCTGTCTGGGAGGAGCTTGTCCGCACCGGCGGCAGCCGCTTCTCCCACGTCACGCTGTCCGGCGGCAATCCGGCGCTGCTGCGCGGGTTAGGCCCGCTCGTCCGGCTGCTGCGGGAGAAGGGGATCCGCACCGCCGTCGAGACGCAGGGCTCCCGCTGGCAGGACTGGCTGCGGGAGATCGACGAGGTCACCGTCTCTCCCAAGCCGCCCAGCTCCGGCATGGAGACCGACTTCGCCAAGCTCGACTTCCTGCTGGGGCAGCTGGGCCAAGGCGGCGTCAGCCTTAAGGTGGTCGTATTCGATGAACGCGATTTCGCGTTCGCAACAGGCATCCACCGCCGCTATCCCGCCGTCCCGTTCTATCTGCAGGCCGGCAATGACGACGTCCGGACGGCGGACGACGACCTGCTCCGGCAGCAGCTGCTGCGCAAGTACGAGTGGCTCGTCGACTTGACGATGGCCACCGATGAGCTGAACGATGTGCGTGTGCTTCCGCAGCTGCACGCACTGTTGTGGGGCAACAAGCGGGGCGTGTAGCCCAGCGCGGCTGCCGGGGCCGGCTTCCAGGGCCGGGCTTTCACGGCCCGGCTTGCAATCAGCGCCGGGTGAATGCCCGCTGTCCGCTGCCGGGGCCGGTGCCGGATGGATCAAGCCGGCAACGCGTGTACTTGCAGCAACCTGCAGGCAAGCAAGGTGCCGCTTGCTCTCAGAGACGGGCTCACCGCAAGCCGGTACACTTGTGCCCGTCTTTAACTTTTTCCTAAGAGAAACTATTGTTCCCGTGTCCCAATTCTTATATCTCATACCGTAACCTATAACCCAACCGGAGGTGCCATAATGGCCGGAAGAAATCAGGACGAACTCGATTTGACGCTGCTGGGCAATCAGCAGAACAAATACCCGTTCGACTATGCGCCGCAGGTGCTCGAGTCTTTTGACAACAAACATCCTTACCGGGATTATTTCGTGAAATTTAACTGCCCGGAATTTACAAGCCTATGCCCGATCACAGGCCAGCCCGATTTTGCCACGATTTATATCAGCTATATTCCAGATGCCAAGATGGTGGAAAGCAAGTCACTTAAACTTTATCTGTTCAGTTTCCGCAATCATGGCGATTTTCACGAAGACTGCATGAACATCATTATGAACGACCTCATCAAGCTGATGGAGCCGAAGTATATCGAAGTCTGGGGCAAGTTCACCCCTCGCGGAGGTATTTCGATCGATCCTTACTGCAACTATGGACGCCCTGGCACCAAATATGAGCAAATGGCCGAACACCGTCTCATGAATCATGATCTCTATCCCGAAAAAATAGACAACCGCTAATCCCATCTTAATCCGGTCCCGAATGGGACCTTTTTTTCGTTATAATGTGAATAGTTTGTTATACTACTAATAAATGCCGCTATGAATACGAAGCGGCCTCTTCCCCCGGTCACCCGACCTAGAAAGGAATGTAAATGGAATACTTTTCCAGCTATTTCTTATCTTTTTTTGCCAATATCAGCACCATTCTCGCTTTCACTTACATTGCCAGCCTTGCCTACAAATTTATCTTGTACAAACTTCCCGTCGTCTGGATGCGGCGGCTCTATATTGTGCTATCCATTGCAGCCGGCTGGCTGTCCATGATGTACGGAACCCAATATTCCCAATCTGTGATTTTCGATTTGCGTTTTGTACCGATCATTGTGGCCCCCTTATTCCTGACCCGCGCTTCGCACATTATTACCATCGGAGCCGGAATCGGCATCGTCCGTCTTACCTTCGGTCTTAATCATGCAGCCTGGGCGGGTTTTGCGAATGCACTGATACTCGGATTCGTTACAGCTCTATGCGCCCGTGTGCTCGCCCGGTACAGGCTGCATCCGCTCGTTTATTTCGGCATTATTATTCTGATCGTCAATGTAGTCAATGTAGTGGATATTGCTTTTCTAGGCGTCTATCCCGCCGTTAAGTATCTCGTTGAAATGGCTCCCTTCTCTGCACCGGCCAGCCTCTTGTTCAGCTTCTTCTTTGCCTTTATTCTGCATGATTTCAAAACCGACTTCCTGAGGCGCCAGGAGCTCAATTCGACCAACCAGAAGCTCGCCGAACAGTTCCGTGTATCGCAAGAAAAAGCGGAAGAACTTCAGCGGATCCGCCTGCAGCTGGAGGAGAAAAATCACGAGCTCATACTCGCCTCCCGTTACAAATCCGAATTCCTTGCCAATATGTCTCATGAGCTTCGTACACCGCTTAACAGCATGCTTATTCTATCGCAATTTCTGGCAGAGAACCCGAATGACACTCTTTCGGAGGAAGAAATAGAGTTTGCGGGAATCATTCATACCTCGGGGCAGGATCTGTTGAATCTAATTAATGACATTCTGGATTTGTCCAAAATAGAGGCCGGACGCATGAGCATTTCGCTCGGTGAAGTGAGTGTCCGTGAAGTGAGCGAGTCCATGAACCGGATGTTTGAGGCCGTTGCCGTCCAGAAGAATCTCTCCTTCACTATTGACAGCAGCGGATTCCCGGACATTATCCATACGGACGAGCAGCGTCTTCAGCAGATTCTGAAAAATTTACTTTCAAATGCATTTAAATTCACCGTCCGGGGCGGTGTTACGCTGGAGTTCCTGGTTGAAACGGATGACAATGGACAGCAGCATCCCGTTGTCCGTGTTCGGGACACCGGCATCGGCATCCGTCCGGATAAGCTGGAGCAAATCTTTGAGGCCTTCTATCAGGCAGACGGCACGACCAGCCGCAAATTCGGCGGTACGGGTCTTGGCCTGTCCATCAGCCGCGAATTCGCCATCCTGCTCGGCGGCGACATCCGCCTGGCCAGCCAAGAAGGAACCGGCAGCACGTTTACGCTGCTCCTTCCTTCGAGTTCCCTGAGCGGCGGCGATCAAGAGCTGAGGCTCCTTGCCGAAGAAGCGAAAGTACCGCGGCCGATGACCTTCTCGCCTGTTCAGCACGAAGAGCTGGATACATCAGCGAATCCGGCTGGAGCAGACCCTGGAGCGGCGGGGGCAGATCCAAAGCCGCTTCCTTCGCCCGGTACCGCAGCGCACACCGATGCCGAAGAGACGGACGCAGCAGCTCCGCAGCCGGTTACACGAGATCTGCTGCAGGGTGTGACGGTGCTCGTAGTCGACGATGACCCGAATAACGTCCGCAGCTTGTCCGCCGTACTCGAATCCCGCGGCGCTTTAATCATCCAAGCTTACAGCGGGCGGGAATGCCTGAAGCTGCTCGGGCAGCGGTCTGATATCGACATCATCCTGATGGATATTATGATGCCCGAAATGAACGGCAAGAGCGCCATCCGCCAAATACGCCGTATGGATGCCTTTAAGACGCTGCCGATTATAGCACTGACAGCCAAAGCGCAGGCGACTGAACGCCAGGAATGTCTCCGGGCCGGCGCTTCGGACTACATGTCCAAACCTATAGATTCGGATGCTCTGATCCAAATGTTGAGGGATTGGACACACGAACGGACATAAGTTCCGGCAATTCTCCGCTGACCGATTAACTGTTTATAAGGAACTCTCTATTGACGTCAAAAAGCCTGAATCCGCCCAAAAAGCGGATCGCAGGCTTTTTTTGATGTACATTTCATGGCTGCTTCTTTTCAAAGTTGCTTTTTACCGCAACTTGTCAAAAGAATATTTCTCTCAATCCAAATAGTCAGCTTTATTTGGCTTCTACAGGCGCCTGCGGTATAAATCCGCTGAGGTCGATCCCCAGCCCGCCGGCAAGACGGGTACCGAATTCAACATCTGCACGGAAAAAATTGCAGACGGCACGAAGCTGAATTTGGGTATCCGTTTGTTTCAAATCATTCAAGATATTGTCAACCAGATTGGCTTGCTCTTGCTCAGACAAGCCGCGATAACGGTCGCCCGCCTGCGTGAAATCATCCGTCTTCTCGATCTTCCGGCGTGCTGCAGCCCCATGGAGCGGAGTTTCACTCTCTGCGTGGACACTGCCTGTTTCTTTGGGTGCATGCTCGTAGCTGTTCGGCTCGAAATTGATAGGCGACGTGTTCTGGCGAACGGCCATCTGGCCGTCCCGCTGGTAATTCCGGACTGGCGCATACGGACAATTTACCGGAATTTGCAAATAATTCGCTCCCAGACGATGACGCTGCGTATCCGGGTACGAGAACAGTCGGCCTTGCAGCAGCTTATCTTCGGAAGGTTCGATTCCCGGAACGAGTACGCTGGGGGCAAAAGCAGCCTGCTCCACCTCAGCGAAATAATTCTTCGGGTTCTCATTGAGTGTCATCCGTCCTACCTTCATAAGCGGAGCCACATCTTCCGGCCAGTCTTTAGTCGGATCGAGCGGATTGAAGCTGAAATCATCCAGGCTTTCCGGTTCAATCATTTGCACGTGCAGCTCCCACTCCGGATAGTTACCCGCTTCAATGGAATCGTACAAATCACGCGTGGCGTGGTTGTGGTCTTCTCCCCCCTGTACTTCGGCTTCTTTACGCGTTAGCGAGCGGACGCCTTGGAGAGACTTCCATGTGTATTTGACATAAACAACCTTGCCTTCAGCGTTGATCCATTTAAAAGCATGAACCCCGAATCCGTCCATTTCACGATAATTGGCAGGGGTCCCGCGGTCTGAGAAGACCCAGGTCAGCATATGAGTGGATTCCGGCGAGAGCGACATGAAGTCCCACAAATGATTAGGCGTTTGTACATTCGTATGCGCAGCCGGCTTCAGAGAATGAACCATATCCGGGAATTTCATCGCATCTCTAATGAAGAATACAGGCAGGTTGTTTCCTACGAGATCATAATTCCCTTCCGAAGTGTAGAATTTAACAGCGAATCCGCGAGGATCGCGAAGTGTCTCCGGAGAACCGCTCGGATGAATCACCGTGGAGAAGCGGACCAGTACCCGGGTTTCAACCGAAGCATCCTGCAGGAATGCAGCCTTCGTGTACGCACTCATGCTTGCATAAGGGCGGAATACGCCGAACGCGCCTGCTCCCCTGGCATGAACGACACGCTCCGGAATACGTTCACGGTCAAAGTGAGCTAATTTCTCCAGCAAATGATAATCTTCCAGCAAGGTAGGGCCGTTAGTACCGGCTGTTCTTGAGTTCTGGTTATCGGCTACAGGTGCGCCTTGATTGGTGGTCAGGTTCGGACGATGTGGATTCATTCAAGCACCTCTTTATCATTATTATTATTTGAAAATGATTATCAATATCATGTAAGATAGTATATCATCGAGAAAAAGCGTTCGTCAATAGAATCATTATAACTTTGTAATTATTATAATCTGTATGCTGATCCAAAGCTTTTCATGTCTCTCCTAGATAGTTTATTAGCGGATTCGCTTCATTATTTCTCCTGTATATCCCGCTTGGCATGTTTATTTGGACTGCGCCTCCAACGATAAGATCTGCCCTCTTTCCACAGCTCTTTACTCGCCAGTAGCGGTTGACAATCTCTCCCATCATTTATCTTGTTTAGAAAGAAGGACTTGTTTACAATAAGGAAAGCTGTAAAAACTAAATGTGACTTGAACGGAATATAAAAGAAATAAGCTCTCAGCAAAGAAAGGAGACGAAAGTGGATGTCTACTCCCGTTCTGATCATAGTGGTACCCTGCTATAACGAGGAGGAAGTGCTTCATGAAACCGTGGGCCGGCTCGACAAGGTTCTACACGACCTTATCGACGACAAGCTCGTCAGCGCCCATAGCACTGTACTTTTCGTGGATGACGGCAGCAGAGACCGCACTTGGGCGCTCATTGAGCAGTACAGCCGTTCTCACGATTTTGTAACGGGTGTGAAGCTTGCCCGCAATGCAGGACACCAGAACGCTCTGCTGGCCGGTCTTATGACGGCCCGGCAAACTTCGGATATCACCATTTCGATTGATGCGGACCTGCAGGACGATACCGATGCGATCCGGGAGTTCGTGGTGAAATACCATGAGGGAGCCGAAGTGGTATATGGAATCCGAAGCGCCCGTGTAACCGACACCTGGTTCAAAAAAACAACGGCAGAATCTTTCTACAAACTCATGCACCGGCTCGGCGTTCAAATTAAATACAATCATGCCGATTACCGCCTGCTGAGCCGCCGCGCTCTCGATTACCTGGCCGAATACAAAGAAGTGAATGTCTTCCTGCGCGGCATCGTGCCCCTGCTCGGACTGCGTACGGCTGAAGTCATGTATGAACGGAAGGAACGCTTCGCCGGAGAATCCAAATACCCGCTTCGCAAAATGGTTTCGTTTGCACTGGACGGCATCACTTCCTTTAGCGTTAAACCGATCCGGCTTGTGACACTGACTGGTTTTCTCTTCTCCATCTTCAGTGTGTTCGCAGGCGTGTATGCCATCATCTCCAAGTTAATGGGTACAGCAGTGTCCGGTTGGACATCGCTTATTCTGTCCGTCTGGTTCATCGGCGGAGTACAGCTGCTTGCCCTGGGACTGATAGGCGAATATATCGGCAAAATTTACCGCGAGGTCAAACACCGCCCGCTCTACTTAATTGAGAAAACCTTGTCTTCCCGTTCTTATGTAAAAGAAACAGATGCGACTCGCGCCCAAGGAGAACCGATCTACAATTAATTCGATCCGCCTCCTCTCCTGCTCATACCGCTGCAGCTCCTGGGTATCCTAACTAACCACAGGAGGTGACAGTATGGCTAGAAGACGCAGCCGCAGAGCTGCCTTTCCCGGAAGTGAGCGGAGTCTGGACAGATTCAAGGCGGAAGTTATGCGTGAGGCCGGCTACAAGGTATCGCCTGAGCAGCCTAATCAGGTGAAATATGAAGTGGCGCAGTCGCTCGGTATCCCGCTTGTCCCCGGCAGCAACGGACAACTCCGCACCGAGGATGCCGGCCGGATTGGCGGACAGATCGGCGGACGGATGGTCCGGGAACTGGTCCGGATGGCACAGCAGCAGCTCCAAAGCCGAGAACCACGCTGATTCCCGCAATCCGTCATCAGTAGTTGCCCTGCAGCTGGCGCTGGATTCCATTTTGCCGGCACATAGCCCGCCCAGCGGCATGAATCTCAGGCCTGAGACCAGGCAGAGCCGCAGCTCGTTGAAGAAGCCTCCCCATCAGCAGTAGCGGGTCGTTTGCCTTCAACCGACTGCGGCTTTTTGCTCTGGGATCCTCCCAATCGCGCCTAGTGCCGGACTGCTAACGGACCATACAACCATACCGAACCATGATCGGCCCTAACCACAAAATGGGATCATCTTCCGGCTAACGGCGCCCGGATTACCAGACACGACGAAGTTCTGCTGACCCGGCATTGCTCCGGCAGAATCGTACGAAACAGCCGGATTTTCCGGGTACCTTTGAGGTCGCCTCCGGAGAGTGTCATGCTGGTACGATGCGGCAGCAGACGAATCTTATCCGTTTCAACTCCAGCGGGCAAATGCACCTTCAGGATCAGTTCGCCTTCTCCTTCACTTATGTCATAAGCCAGAGGCGCAATTGTACTGTTGGATAAAGGAGGAAGGGTCCGGGTATTGGCAAGAAGGCCTTCCACCTTATGTGGCTGCGTTCTGCTAGTTCTTCCGGCCTGCGGCTTTTCTTGATCCTTTACCCGGCTCGCATCTTTCTTCATTTCGTCCGAAGGAGACCGCCGCGGAACTTCAGGCCTTTCTTCATCCGTCATCATCCAATCCGGCATACGGAAGTCCGGTATGGCCCGCCGGAGTATTTGTTCCAGCCATTCATCGAGCCAGCCGGTATTGACCGGATCTTGCCGGATACGCTCGGACATGTCTGCGAATAAACTGTCTCTGCCTCCAAAGATCAATTCAAAGGAAGGCATCCCTCCCTCGCTATAGCCGTATTTACGTTCCCACTCCCGCCGGGTCCGATCTCCGCTGTCTCCCATGCTGCTTCGCTTCCCTTCCTGAGTTCTCTGGGCTTTATTCAGTGTATGATTATCCGCCGGGGGTGCTACTCCTGCAATAGCCGCCTCTTCCTTGGATCCCTGCCTGCTTAAATGCACGCGCATAAAAAAAAGCTGCAGGCCCCTTGCGGAACATGCAGCCCAAACACCTTTTCCAATCCAAATCGGTATTACCAGAAGAAACCCGGGCCTCCAAATCCGCCACCGTAAGGACCGTATCCATAGCCGCCGCCATATGGACCATAGCCCCCATAGCCGCCATAACCGCCATAAGTTCCTATAGCGAGCAGATCAAACAGAACCAGAGGAATGATCGCACGAGTCTGCGCGGTGCCTTCTTCCGGTGTAAGAATCAGTTCATTGCCTTTAATACGCTCCAGTTTTCCTCTAACCATCGAACCGTCTTTGCGGACTGCCACAATATTCTGGCCGACGAGTTTTTCCGCATCATTACGAAGTGTTGATTTCATGCCGTCCACCTCCCTATTACAGCGAATACGAATGCCACTGCATTAACAGGATACGCTTCACAAGGTTTCTGCGATTGGATGGCTGTCCCCTGTAGAAGAAAAAATAGGAGTCAACAAACAGCCCGTTCAGACAGCCTCAGTTCTCCGCACGCAAAAAAAGCCTGTCCGCAGAAAGAGAACGTCTCTTCAGCAAACAGACTCGTGGACGCGAATCCTCAGATTCCGGTCCGATCCCGGGCTACCCCTTGCGCAGCTTACCGATTTCCACTGTAATCGCATCAATTTCACTGATGCTGAAATTCGGCTTGCTCATGACAAGGTCGTACAGGTCTTTCAGGTCTTCATATTGTTCATGGGTGACATTCGAGGCTTTGATAGAGCCTCCCGTTGCCATCCTGAGCTTTTTTTTGATTTCATCAAACATGTATTCAACGTTCTGTTCCGACCATACCGCCAAATCCATACGTTTCATCCTCTCATTATCCGGTTATGCTTCCATTGTAACATGTTTTAGGAGCCGAATCGCCCAAGAGGAGGAAATACCATGAACCTGTATACATTTAATCTGCGGACTCATGAAAAGGACGAAATGGTAGAGATCACTTCAATCATTGCCGATCTGATCAAACAGTATGCAGTGGAAGACGGGATGGCCGTGATCTATTGCCCTCATACCACGGCCGGTATCGCCATTAATGAAAATGCCGATCCCGATGTAAGACATGATGTGCTTATGCGTCTGAGCGATGTCTTTCCCTGGAAACAGCCCGGCGACCGCCATGCCGAAGGTAATACCGCCGCCCATCTGAAGGCTATGCTGGTCGGCACTTCCCAGACCGTTCTTATATCGGACGGGAAGCTTCATCTGGGACAATGGCAAGGAATTTACTTCTGCGAATTCGACGGACCGCGCGACCGCACTTATACCGTCAAGCTGTTTCGTGACTGAGCCTGCTCACGGCAGGCAGCTCGGAGAAGTTGCTGGAGAGCAGGTTGGTGCACAGCATCTCAACATGTTCTTCAGCCATTCTCTCCATCTCTTCGAATGTCTGTCCGTAATGAATCGAATAAGAAATAAAGCCGTGCATGGACATAAAGAGATTCCAAGGAATCCGGTAAGCCTGCTCCGCCGAGTCCGGCTGGCCCGCCAAGATCTGCCGAACTACGGTCGAGAACAGGTCGAAGCACTTGGCCTGCTCAGAGCGGGAATACTGGCGTAGTTCTTCATCGCGGATCATAAACATGATTTCGTAATGATGCGGGTTATCCAGACCGAACTGGATGAACTCCAACATCAGCTTCTGCAGAAGCGGAACACCAAGAACAGCAGATTCGACGATAGTCTGCCGCTGGCGCTGCAGGAGATCGCTGAAATCCTGCATAATCAGTGCGTTAAACAGCTCCGCCTTTTCTTTAAAATGATAGTATAATGCGCCATGGCTGTACCCCATTGCTTTAGCGATGCTTCGCATCGTTAAAGCGCGATAGCCGCAAGTTACGAATAACTCTCTGGCCTCCAAAAGAATCCGCTCTCTGCTAAGTTCCTGAGCGACTGCTTTCCTCGCCATAAGAATCCCTCCGCTTCGGTGGTATATGAAATTGTCTACGGCAGTTCTTTATGTTCGATATATGTATGTTCGCCGCGAATAATGACGCCCTGGCCCTGAGTCAGATCGGTAAGCCATTCTGCAAAAGCCTCTGATTCCGAAGAAACCGGGAAACAGCGAAGCAGCACCTTATCGGTAAACTCAGTATCACCCATCAGCGTGTTACGGTTATGCAGTTCATTTTCCAGCTTACCCAACCACGTATAATCAATCTCGGCCATCACTTCCTGATGGCTCACTTTGTAGACGGGCCCAGCCGCCGCAATACCTGCTACAGCTCCATCTGTGTAAGCACGGATAAGTCCTCCCGCTCCCAGCATAATTCCGCCGAAATAACGAGTCACGACGACCGCAACATTCGTTAGATTCATATTTCTGATGACTTCAAGAATCGGCTTACCCGCCGTTCCGCTCGGCTCTCCGTCATCGGATTGTTTCTGGATCTCGCAGCGCTCGCCGATCATGTAAGCAGAACAATTGTGTGTCGCCATCGAGTGCTGTTTCTTAACGCTTGTAATAAAATCAACCGCTTCCTGCTCGGTTGCGACAGGAATTGCTTGACCGATAAAACGAGAACGCCTGATCGTAATTTCAGCCGATGCGAGCTTCTGTACGGTTCTGTAAGATTCAATCATAATCGTTCTTCATTCCATTTCTTAGCATGTTCAATTCTGTTTCATTACATTTTACACAAATCAGAATATTAGTACAATAGCTAATTTAGTTATAAAATTTTTCCCAATAAAAAACAGGCCTTTCCGCTGGGGAAAAGGCCTGCTGGCGCTTAAACCGGGGATTATTCCCGGTTATTATTGAAGTTTTTCACAAAAATAATTGTAAGTTCTTCCTAATCTTGCAAACGGGCTTCCAGTCTTGCTTTGTCCTCTTCATAACCCGGTTTGCCGAGCAAGGCGAACATATTCTTCTTGTAAGCCTCTACTCCCGGCTGGTCGAATGGATTCACGCCCAGCAGGTAGCCGCTGATGCCGCAAGCTTTCTCAAAGAAATACACCATGTAGCCGAAAGTATGGGCAGATGTATCCGGCAGAGTCACGATGAGGTTCGGCACGCCTCCATCGGTATGGGCCAGCATGGTGCCCTGGAATGCTTTCTTGTTCACGAAATCCATGGTCTGGCCGCTCAGGAAATTAAGTCCGTCCAGATTGTCGGCGTCGGTTCCGATCACAATCTCTTCTGCGGACTGGTTAACCAGAAGGAGTGTCTCGAACAGATTACGGTTGCCTTCCTGGATGAACTGGCCCATGGAATGCAGATCTGTTGTGAAGTCGACAGCCGCCGGGAAAATCCCCTTGCCGTCTTTGCCTTCGCTCTCGCCATACAGCTGCTTCCACCACTCCGATACGTAGTGCAGGGACGGCTCATAGTTGACGAGGATTTCGGTCGTCTTGCCTTTGCGGTACAAGGCGTTGCGCACGGCTGCATATTGATAGCTCAGGTTCTCGCTCAGGTCCGGATTCGAGAAAGCTTCCCGCGCCTCAGCCGCGCCCTGCATCATGGAATCAATATCGATGCCCGCAACAGCAATCGGCAGGAGCCCTACTGCTGTCAATACGGAATACCGGCCGCCTACATCATCGGGAATGACGAAAGATTCGTAGCCTTCTCCGTTTGCAAGCTGCTTCAAAGCGCCTTTTTCACGGTCAGTCGTTGCATAAATACGCTTGCGTGCCGCTTCTTTGCCGTATTTCTTCTCCAGCAGTTCGCGGAAAATACGGAAGGCGATAGCCGGTTCGGTTGTCGTACCGGATTTGGAAATAACGTTAACGGAGAAATCTTTGCCTTCCAGAAGTTCCAGAAGGTGCGTGACATATGTAGAACTGATATTTTGACCTACAAAATAAACAGCCGGCGTTTTGCGCTTATCTTTATCAAGCAGGTTATAAAAAGAATGGGACAGCATCTCGATAGCTGCGCGCGCACCCAGGTAGGAGCCGCCGATACCGATCACGATCAGAGCTTCGGAATCGGATTGAATTTGCTTAGCCGCTTTCTGGATGCGGGCGAATTCCTCTTGATCATAATTAACGGGCAAATCGATCCAACCCAGGTAATCACTGCCGGCACCGGTTCCGTTATGAAGCTGGTCATGCGCGGTACGAATCGGTTCGGCCAAGTAATCAATCTCATGCTGGTTAACGAAGCCCAGCGCTTTGCTGTAATCAAATTGAAGCTTTTGGGTCAACTTGCTCTCCTCCTCGGTTGAACTTTTTATACTAGCATACTTTTCTTCTCCGCTGTCTGCAAGTCTTCCCCTCACAGGCGCTTTTCGCGTGCCGCCCGCATGTAAACATGCTACAATTAGAGCCATACACGTAATTGTACACAAGGAGCTTAAGAAACGGTTCCTCTTCTTGGCTATGTACAAATTACAACGTCGTGAAGGAAACGGTTACCCGCGGGAAAGTTCTCTCTACTGCCGGCGCTTCTTACTTCCGCTAGTATGACCAGATTGGCCGTATTTGTCTCACGGCAGCCGCGCCTTCTGCTTCATGCCCGCATTGATTTCTTACTATAAAAGCTTTCCGGATAAGTTGCAAGTGAAATGTTGATGTCCGTCCAACTCTTGAAGAGGTGATTACACATGAAACGTATCGGATTTATTGGAATGGGAACCATGGGCAAGCCGATGGCGCTTAATCTGGTCCGCAAAGGGTATCCCGTCACGGTCTATAACCGCAGCACGGATAAGACAGATGAGCTTGCCCGGGCAGGAGCATCGGTTGCGGCTACCCCGGCCGAGGCCGCTGCGCAGGCCGACGTGGTCTTCACCATGCTGAGCAACGACTCCGTGGTAGAAGACGCGTTCTATGGCGAGAACGGTGTGCTGCGATCTGTCAAAGACGGAGTGACCGTCATCGACAGCAGCACAATCTCGCCTTCACTTAGCCAGCGGCTTCATGCGGACCTGGGCGCGAGGAATGCAAGCTTCCTCGACGCGCCAGTGACCGGCAGCAAGCCAGCCGCCGAAGCCGCTACGCTCGTGTTCATGGTCGGCGGCGACCGCGATGTGTTCGAGGGCCAGCATGCGCTGCTGAGTGAACTGGGCAGCAAGGTGCTGTACATGGGGCCCTCCGGCTCCGGGTCGTATGCCAAGCTTGCCCACAACACCATCGTCGGCATCAATGCCATCGGACTGATGGAGGGCTTGTCCATCGCGACCAAAGCCGGGCTCGCGCCTGAGCAGTTCCTTCAGATCGTACAAGCCGGCTCTGCCGGCAGCAAGCAGGCTGAGCTCAAAGGACCTAAGATCATCGAACGCGATTTCAGCAACCAGTTCTCGCTGAAATTGATGCTGAAAGACCTGCTGCTCGCTTCGGAACTGACCGGAAAGTTTCAGCTTCCGGCCCCTGCTCTTCATGCCGCAACGACCGTCTTCCAGATGGGACTGAGCAAAGGCCTCGGCGAAGAAGACCTCGCCGCCGCTATTCAGTGCTATGAAGAGTGGATGCACGAACGCGTCGAGAAGAAAGACAAGTAGCTTAGTAAGCCAGGCAGCATATAGGGCTGATGAACCCGGAGCGCCCTGGGGCTGCGGCGAAGTCCGCCAAATGTAACGGTCTTGCCGGCGTATATGCGCTCCAATGTTTCATCGTTTCTGCATGAACAAGAATATCTGCGACCGACAAAAAGCCCTCTCATCGTAATGAAGTGCACCCCTTATAGTAGACATTGGAAAAACCCATATGGGAAACCGATGATACTTTAGGGGTGTATTTTTATGAGGAAAAGAGAGCAAACGAATAAATTGTATTCAAATGAAGTTAGGAAAGAAGCCGTTCGTTTACACGAGGAGGATAAATGGACGTACAAGCAGATTACAGAAAAGTATGGAATACAAGATAAAGATAGAGTTCGTAAATGGGGGTATAAATTCAGGAAACAAGGCGAATACGGATTATTGGATAACAGAGGCCGCCGAGAAGAGTATATAAATAAGGATCGTTACAACCAACAACTTCAACGGGAGAATAAGGTACTAAAAAGTGCTTAGAAATCTGGAAACGGGAGGTGTGAAAGGCAAGTATGCAATTATCGAGGAGTTATCTGATTTTTACCCAGTGACTCTGCTATGTGAATTACTTGATGTATGGAGGAGCGCATACTATCGATATCTTAAGCGTAAGCAAGCAGACCCTGATGGCGTAATCAAGCAGCGGATAAAGGCGATTTATCTACAGCGTGAGCGAACGTACGGCTATAGGAGAATCCAAGGTGAGTTAGAACGTCAGTACAATGAAAAGGTGAATCATAAGAAAGTATTACGTCTGATGCAAGAAATGGGTATTAGATCTATCATTCGTGTTAAACGTCCCTATTTTAATAATTATCAAACCGCGCAATCAGATGGCAGAGTATCTCCAAACCTCTTGGATCGAGAATTCACTGCTACAAAACCAAACCTTAAATGGGTTACAGATATCACACAATACCGCGTTGGGGAGCAGCGTCTCTATCTGTCTGCCATAAAAGATTTGTGTGGGAATGATATTGTAGCGTTTCATATAAGCACTAGAAATGACAATGAGTTGGTGCTGAACACCTTTGCAAAAGCTTTTAAACAACACAAGGATGCTTCTGGTAAGATAGCTGATCTAATCGTTCATAGCGACCAGGGTTCCCAATATACGTCCCACGAATACCACGATCTACTACCTAAGGTCGGCGCTCAAATCAGCATGTCACGTCGGGGCAATTGTATAGACAACGCCGCAATGGAGAGTTTTTTCTCGCATCTGAAAACGGAAGCACTCTACCCCTATGATATTAGTTCAATTAGCGAGGCTCAACAACGAATTGAGGAGCTCATTCGATTTTACAATAATGAACGAATACAAATTAAAACAACAGACGCCAATTGAGTATCGACTACAATTTACAGCATGAGTATTAGACATAAATCAAATGTTAGACTGGACTTCACTAAGCTAACGGGCAGATTAATTTAAGATGTCCAATTTCGGTTAATCTATTTTATCCCCAAACTTCTTCCCGAATTCTTCCATTAAATCAATAATAGGAATTAATTCCTCTCCTTTTAATGTTAATGAATATTCAACACGCGGAGGAACCTCTGGATAAATTTTGCGATTAATTAAGCCATCCGCTTCTAGTTCTCGAAGTTGTTTTGTTAGGGATCCTTGTGAAAGTCCCCATAAACGTGTCTTAATTTCATTATATCGATGCGGGTTAAACTTTAAAAACCAAAGTATTAGATACTTCCAACGTCCCGAAAGTATGTTTTGAGTGTAGGCGATGCCATATACCTCTCTATGATCGTTCTTACATTCTTCACTAAATCCATCTTCATTTATTCTAGACACCTTAGTCAACTCATTTCTGCTGTTAGGTACGAAAAAGTGTACTATGTCAATTTTAATTGCCTTCTTCAAATTTCCGAGCAACGTATATATATTAGTACATGTACACAGATTACTCAATCAGGGGACCCTAAAATAGGATATTGGAGGAAAGGAAATGAGATTTGGAATTATAGGTGCAGGACCAATTGGATCTAATATTGCGAAAAAATTGGTTGATAATAGACATGATGTCAAGATTGCAGATGCTCGTGGGATTGAACGCTTGGAAGGGAAAAATCTTACAGGAACACCTGTGATTGTAGAAGATGTGATTAAAAATATTGATGTTCTTATAACATCGATCCCTTTCCACGCGTTACCAAGCATTCGCAACATTATAGATAAAGTTGGGGAGGAAGTAGTCGTTGTAGACACTTCAAATTATTATCCTCAAATGAGCGGTAAAATCGAAGAAATTGAGAACGGGATGGTTGAAAGTGTTTGGGTATCCAAACATTTAGGTAGACCTATCATTAAAGCTTTCAACAATTTCTTAGCCTATACGTTAGAACATCATGGAACTCCCGAAGGGACTCATGGACGCATTGCCATAGCGATTGCTGGTGATGACCTATCCCATAAACAAATAATTATGGGTATCGCAAACGATCTAGGCTTCGACTCTGTAGATAGTGGTTCTTTAAGCGATTCGTGGAGACAACAGCCAGGAACCCCTGCGTACTGCACCGAACTTACAAAAGAGCAACTAACCATAGCCTTAACTAAAGCGAATAAAGAAAAAGCACCATTTCTGCGCGATAAGGTGATGGAAAAGCTGGTAGCTTCAGGTGGTACATTTTCCATTAATGATGTTGTTAAAGCAAATAGAGAAGTATTCAATTCATAAAATACAGATCCATGTACCTTCAACTAACTGGGAACGATAGTTCAATCATTGAAGCGGCGGACCAGAATATGGTCTGCCGCTTTGTCATTAAACAGTTCAGTTCATAGGGCTTTTTTCATTGTCTACAATATTGGGGCTTGACCATAAGTCTGAGAGGGCTCTTTGTATGCACGGAAATTGTGTGTTCACGAATTATGTATTCACGGAAATCGGGAGAATGCCAAGAATATCAAGTTGTTTGTGCAACTGCGCCGGTGTAGACCTAGCAATTTGTATGGGATCAATCTCGGCCAATACCGTGTTAACAGTTGTTGTTACTCCGCAATGTAGGAGCAGCAATAGTCCGTCACCGTACGGATTTCCAGCTTAAATTTGGCGTTGGCCGGCACTGTAAACTCGCCTTGGCCCTGTATTTCGATCCATTCCGAACTGCCCGGCAGAAGAACGCGCAGATCTCCGGCTAGAATCTCCATAATTTCTTTGGCATCCGTACCGAATTCATACTCACCCGGCAGCATAATTCCGAGTGTTTTTTTAGTGCCGTCCCCGAAAATAACCGCACGGCTCGTCACTTTTCCATCAAAGTATACATTCGCTTGCTTGATTACCGTTACATTTTCAAACTTAGACATACTTTCTCCTCCTCATGATGAGCGGATGCACGGAAGGACGGCCTATGACAGGACCGCCCCCGGTGCATTACCCTATTTATTTAAGCAGGTCTTTGACGCGGGAAGCGACGTTCTCTGCTGTAAATCCGAATTCCTTGATAAGCAGGTCGCCAGGCGCGGAAGCACCGAATGTGGAGATGGCAAGGATGGAACCTTCGTCTCCCACATAGCGTTCCCATCCAAGCGGGTAAGCCATTTCTACGCCAAGACGCTTCTTGACATTCGGAAGCAGGACGGAATCTTTGTATTCCTGTGACTGCTTCTCGAAAAGCTCCCAGCTAGGCATGCTGACTACACGAACGTGGATGCCTTCTTCAGCCAGCAATTTCTGAGCCGCTACACCGTGCTGAACCTCAGAACCGGTTGCGAGAATCAGGGCATCCGGCTGACCATTCGGTGCATCCGATACCACATACGCGCCTTTAGTGAACTGCTCACGTGCGTATTGGGCTGTACCTTCAAGCTGCGGCAAGTTCTGACGGGTCAGGATTAGAGCTACCGGGCCTTCCTGGTTCTCAACCGCATAGCGCCATGCTTCGGATGTCTCGTTGCCGTCCGCCGGACGGAGAACAGTCATGCCCGGGATCACGCGAAGCGCCGCCAGTTGTTCGACCGGCTCATGGGTCGGTCCGTCTTCGCCGACGCCGATGCTGTCATGCGTGAAGACATAAACGACCGGCTGCTTCATCAGGGCAGCCAGACGGATCGCTGGACGCAGGTAATCCGAGAATACGAAGAACGTAGCTCCATATACACGAAGACCGCCGTGCAGACTGATGCCGTTCAGAGCGGTTCCCATGCCGAACTCACGCACGCCGAACCAGATGTTGCGGCCGGCATAGTTCTCGGCATTGAAAATCGCTGCGCCTTTGATTTCGGTATTGTTGGAACTTGCAAGGTCGGCCGATCCGCCGAAGAAGTAAGGAATATTCTTGGCGATTGCGTTCAGTGCATTACCGGACGCTGCGCGGGTTGCAATCGCCTTGTCTTGCGGCGTATACACCGGCAGGTCTTTATCCCAGCCTTCCGGCAGCTTGCCGCTTTGGCCCAGTTCAAACTGCTCGGCAAGTTCAGGGTAGGCTTTGCGGTAGTCTTCGAAGAGGCTCGTCCATTCTTGCTCGGCTTGAACGCCTCTTTCCTTCACAGCTGCATAATGCTCACGAACTTCGGCAGGCACGTGGAAATCTTCTTCGAATGACCAGCCGTAGAATTCTTTGGTCAGTTTCACTTCATCCAGTCCAAGCGGTGAACCGTGTGTGCCTCCATGACCGCCGATGCCGCCTTTGTTCGGGCTGCCATAACCGATCGTCGTTTTCACTTCGATCAGAGTCGGGCGGGTCGTATCCGCTTTGGCTTCTTCAACCGCACGGTTCAGAGCATCGAGATCGTTCTGCTCCTCTACGCGGATAACCTGCCAGCCGTAGGCTTCAAAGCGCTTATGTACGTTCTCTGTGAAAGATACATGCAGATCGCCATCGAGTGAAATATCGTTGGAATCGTACATCACGATAAGCTTGCCCAGCTTCAGTGTAGCCGCTAGAGAGACCGCCTCGGAAGCCACGCCTTCCATCATGTCGCCGTCACCGCAGATTGCATAGGTATAGTGATCAATAACCGGGAAGTTATCACGGTTATAGAGACCGCCCAGGTGCGCTTCAGCCATCGCCATACCGACTGCCATCCCGATCCCTTGTCCGAGCGGTCCGGTCGTTGCGTCAACACCTGCCGTGTGGCCGAATTCCGGGTGTCCTGGAGTCAGACTTCCCCATTGGCGGAAGTTCTTGATCTCTTCCATCGGAAGATCATATCCGGTCAGATGCAGAATAGCGTAGAGCAGCATAGAACCGTGTCCTGCGGACAAAACAAAACGGTCACGATTGATCCATGACGGGTTCTGCGGGTTATGTTTCATCTGGTGCGCGAACAAAGTATAAGCCATTGGAGCGGCTCCCATAACGATACCGGGATGACCGGAATTAGCTTTCTCAATCGCATCGATACCGAGCGTACGGATCGTGTGTACAGCAAGTTGCTGAATAGTCGTATTGCTTGCAGGCATGTGTAAATCCTCCTATTAAAAGTCTCGTGGTATACTATTGCTATTCTCTCCATTATAAAGATAAAATTCGAAACCGCAAACAAATTGCGTAATCCTCTTCAACGGATACTCTCTAAGAAACCCACCAGCAGAAGGAGCGGTTTTTCAATGAAAAAGGTCCCGGCCCATTTACAACCGGCTCTTTGGAGCCAAATACTTATTTACGGTCTGGTTCCCGGAATTATTCTCGGCCTCATGTTCAAAACGGTCGAGTTCTACCAATTTACCCGTGTGTACACACTCCTGCTCAATGTCGACTTTATTCCGGGCTTCCAAAAGGACCTGCCGGAATGGTTCGAATTCTCCCTGCATCTTGCCGTCTCTCTCGGTCTGGGTGCGGCCTTCGCCGTGCTGCTCAGAAGATACTCCCGGCCCTGGCTGCCGGGGCTTCTGCTCGGCCTTGTCCCTGTCCCGCTATTCGTCCCGCTGACGCTGCTGTCAGCCCGGACACCCGAGCTGAGTGACGGAGCTGCGCTCGTCTGGTGGGTTGCCGGCCATCTCATCTATGGCCTGCTGCTGGGCTTGCTTGGACGCATCATGAGCGGACCGCGCAAATGATCCCTGGGATGATCGCGGAGGCTGATTGAGCTTCAACGAGCAGGGACTGGCCACGGATTTAAGCGCCAAAAGACCCCGGTAAGGTATAAACTTAGCGGGGTCTTTGGTGTCTGTGTGCTTTTAAATTTTACGGCCAACAAGTCAAACCGGTTCCTAAAAGACAAGCACGCCCCGTCTTCCGATAAGGGCGTGCTTGCTTGAGCCGACATATAAGTTATTTGCTGAAAACGACGGTCTTGTTCTGATGAACGAGAATACGGTCTTCTGTATGCAGGGAAACTGCACGCGCCAGCACCGTACGCTCAATATGACGGCCAATGCGCTTCAGATCATCGACATTATCGCGGTGACTCACACGCTGAACGTCCTGCTCGATAATAGGGCCGCCATCCAGCTCTTCCGTTACGTAATGAGCCGTCGCTCCAATGAGCTTCACGCCGCGGTTTTGCGCTTGGGCATAAGGCTTGGCGCCCACGAAAGCTGGCAAGAAAGAATGATGGATATTAATAATCCGGTTATGATACCGCTCAATAAAGGACGGGGGTATGATCTGCATGTATCTCGCCAGAATAACCAGGTCCACCTGATCCTTCATCAGCTCCAGGTGGCGCTTCTCCACTTCCGCCTTGGTGTCCGCCGTTACCGGTATGTGATAATACGGAATGCCGAAGGATTCTACGAGCGACTCCATATCCGGATGATTGCTGATGACCATGGCAATGTCCGCATCCAGGTCGCCGGCGCGCCAGTGCCAGAGCAGCTCCAGAAGGCAGTGATCTTCCTTGGATACGAAGATGGCAAGGCGTTTTCTGCGGCTGGCCAGCGACAGGCTCCATTCCATGGAGAATTCAGCCGCTACCTCTGCAAAATCCTGCTTCAGCTTCTCCTGGCGATTCTCCAGGTCCGTTAAGTCGAACGCGATGCGGATAAAAAACATCCCGCCTTCCGGGTCCATTGTGTACTGGTCCGATTGCACGATATTAGCGCCATACCCGGACAGAAATTTGGATACCGCCGCGACAATTCCCGGCCGGTCCGGGCAGGAAATCAGCATTCTGCCTCGGTTATGATTACCGGACGCGCCGGATGCTTTTATATCAACCATAATTACGCAAGCTCCTTTATTCCTATGCTTAATTGTTCATCAGGCGCGGGGCCTGAATCTGGACTTACAAAGATTTAAGCAATTCTTTACCGGCAAGCCACGCGGTCAGGCGGTGATTGATCTGCTCTTCGGTCAATTCCGGGAAGAGACGCTCTTCTGCGATCATATCGTAGAGGCGTTCCATCGGCTCGCGGCCGTCCGCTTTTTTGGCCTTGGCATCGTCTTTGAGCAAAGCCCATGTAGACAGGACAAACTCACGCGGGTCCACTTCTTTCTTGTCGAAAAAGAAAGTCAGACGCTCCAGGTCCTCACCGAACGATTCGCCGAAACGGCTCAGCACGGTCCCGCTCAGCATCGCGATCTCGATCTCGTACATCGGACGCTGTGTCTTGGCGTCTTTACCGATCCAAGGCGTCTCGAGAATCAGCGGCAGGTGACGCAGCTTCTCGTGATGGACCACGCGGTTCATCGCTTCAAAACCAATCCAGCCCGCTCCTACCGGAGCATGCCGGTCTTTGGAAGCGCCGCGGCGGTTCTTGCTGTCGTTCAGGTGAACGACGCCGATGCGCTCAAGTCCTACGGTACGGTCGAATTGATCCAGCACGCCGTCCAGGTCATTGACGATGTCATAGCCTGCGTCATGAATGTGGCAGGTATCGAGACAAACGGTCAGGCGGCCGTTATTATCGACCTTGTCGATGATCTGCGCGATTTCCTCGAAGCTGCGGCCCATCTCGGTGCCTTTGCCAGCCATCGTCTCAAGCGCAATATGAACCTTCGTGTCCTTGATCCCTTCAAGCACTTCATTCAGTCCCTCTGAAATGCGGGCAAGTCCGTATTCGGCATCTTTATCCGTAAATGCGCCCGGGTGCAGGACGATATTGTTGACGCCCAGATAGTCGGTGCGGCGGATTTCGTCCTGTAGAAATTGAACGGCGAGCTCGTACGTGTTGTCTTTGTAGGAACCCAGATTAATAATATAAGGGGCATGCACGACGATCTCGCCGATTCCATGCTCCTGCATCAGGGCTTGTCCCTCTTCGACAAACTGAGTCTCGATAGGCTTCCGTCGTGTATTCTGAGGTGCTCCTGTATAAATCATAAACGTGCCGGAGCCGTAAGATACGGCTTCCTGGGCCGCGTTTAGTAGTCCTTTGTCGGAAAACGAAACGTGTGAACCGATTTTTATCATAATAAGGCTCCTTGCTTTGTAAATTCTTTTCACCCTATTTTACAGGCAATATCGCAAGAAAGCCAGAAATAAGGTATAATTTCAAGTATCTGTTGAGCGGCTCACACAAGTATAAACTCGCTGCCCGCGGATATAATCGTGTAGAGGTGAACTTTTTCCATGAACAACAATTCTTTGTTTATGTGGTTTATTAGCATATGGCCCTTCGTGCTGCTCGGTATGATGGCGATCGGCGGATTTTTTATGTTCCGTAAGTTCCTCAAAGTTCTTCCCAAAGCAGATGGAAAATCGAAGCTCGACTGGCAGAATTATTATGTCGAGAAGTCCCGTCACATGTGGACGGATGAATCCAAGGCTTTTCTCAACAAATTAGTTTCTCCCGTACCCGGACCCTTCCGTGATATTGCCAAACATTCGATCGCAGCCAAGATCGCTGAGGTGGCGCTTGAGGAGAAGGCATCCGAGGTTACCCGAGATCACTGCATCAAAGGCTACATCATTGCGACCCCGAAGAGGGATTACCGCAGCCTGATGGTTTTTCTGGAGAAAGAAAAGATTGATTATGCGCCCTACAAACACCTCTTTAACACCTGATGCGCAGACTTATTTCTTCTATATAATAGGGGAGCCCTTACAAGCTGAGCTAATCAATCCCATGTGGAATATCTCGCTAAGAATAGCCCTACTTCTTCCCGCAATAAAAAACCGCTCAGCCCTATTCGGGGCTGAAGCGGTTTTTGTGCTAAGAAGAACGACCAGGAGCACTCAATTCTATTACAGCGATCATAATCCTGCCGATAACAAGGTAATACTCAGCATCAAATAAAGCAGGCATACAACGGCCACGGTTCCGGCTTGGATGCCGTCTAGCGGTATGCCATCTCTCCTCTTGTTTAACCAACGCGGCACTCGTTACACGGCTGCTGCTCAGGCCATTAACGGAAGCGGCGCCACATAATCCTCCGCACGGCCATTAGGCTGTGAAGTACCGCTGGCATGCGAATTCGAGCTTGGAGTCACACAGCTTTTGCAGCTGGCGAGCGGAATGGACACCCGGTAAAAACCGGTTTTGAAAATCTTATCTGCCTGCGTCCGCGAAACGATTGATCCACAGTGAATGCAATAGACCAGATCCAAAGATTTCATGCGCGTTCTACACCCTCTTCATTTGATGCTTATTGTCGCAACTTGTTACATTCTGTATTGTAAATTATTATAAGATACAATATGTAACAAATCAAGAGGAAAATCTATGTTTTTTTGCATTTTAAGAGTTTTTTATAAATGATTCCCATCCCAATCCCCACTTCACTTCGCCCAAACAAAAAAATCCCCTAAGAACAATGAAGTCCTTAGGGGATTGATCCAACCATCGCTATCTGTCGACAGGGTACAAATTGATGCTGCCGGCTACTTTTACATGTTTAATCATAATACTTCTAATATCATCCATGAACGGCTGAAGAGTCTCTGCAGGTTCATTCGTCTCCTCTACCTTTTGGATAAATTGTTCCAGTTCCCAAATGAGGTACATTCTTTCATTTTCTGAAGTCATACGTTCATCCACCCCGGGTATACCATCCATACCAGCCAATTAACGAACGGCATATTTTACAACCGATAATATGTGATCAATGACGCGATTCTGATCCGACTCAGATAGGCTGGAACCGGAAGGAATACAGATTCCCGTTTGGAATAAGCGTTCGGACACACTATTTTCCTCAAGGTGCGAGTAGTAACTGCTCTCTTTAAAGAGAGGTTGCAGGTGCAGCGGTTTCCAAACCGGCCTTGCTTCAATGCTGTCAGAGGTAAGTTTGTTCAAGATCTCGGAAGCGCTCACCCCCGTTATGTCCGGATCGATTGTCAGAGTGGTCAGCCAGCGGGTCGATCTTCCGTACTCAGCCTCCGGCATAAAACGGATTCCTTCGATTTCACCCAGCGCTTTGTTATATCTCTCAAAAACTTGTCTGCGGGCATTCACCCTATCCTCCAAAACCTGCAGCTGTCCACGTCCCACACCGGCCAGTATATTACTAAGTCTATAGTTATACCCTGTTTCACTATGCTGGTAATGCGGAGCCTGATCCCTGGCCTGGGTCGCCCAAAAGCGCGCCTTCTCCAGAGCTTCCGTGTCATCGGATACGAGCATGCCTCCGCCGGAGGTGGTAATGATTTTGTTTCCGTTAAAAGAGAAAATGCCGAACTTACCGAGCGTTCCGCTTGCTTTACCTTGGTATGTAGCTCCTAGCGATTCCGCCGCATCTTCAATAACCGGTACCTGATAGCTGTCGCAAAGTGCGAGAATTGCGTCATAATCCGCACTCTGTCCATACAAATTTACAACGACAACGGCTTTAGGCAATTTCCCGTTCTTCTCCGCCTGTAAGAATGCACGTTCCAATGCCAGAGGGGACATATTCCAGCTATCCGGCTCGGAATCGATAAATACGGGAGCGGCGCCCTCATAGAGGATAGGATTGGCACTTGCTACAAAAGTAAGGGACGAACAAAAGACGCTATCACCACGACTAACGCCGACTAATTTGAGAGCAAGATGCAAAGCCGCTGTCCCTGAACTCAAAGCGGCAGCTCCGGCTGTTCCAACATAAGCGGCGATCTCTTGCTCGAAGGCATCCACGTGTGGACCAAGAGGAGCAATCCAGTTCGAAGAAAAGGCTTCACGTACGTATTCTTGTTCCTTTTCTCCGATATGCGGAGGCGATAAATAAACACGACTCATTTTCACAGCACCTGCCAGTTCTTATTATGGGATTTGATAACTTTTGCCGGGACACCCACTGCTGTACTCCACGAAGGAATCGATCTATTGACAACAGCACCTGCACCAATAATCGCGCCATGCCCAATATCAATACCGGGCAGAACAACAGCACCTGAGCCAATACTGCAAGATTGTCCAAGTATAGCGCCGCCAGATATTCTGGATCCGGGAAGCAGGGTGACCCCTTCCTCCAAAGCGGAATCATGGCCTATACTGGAGCAATAATTAACAAGCACATGGTCCCCGATGCGGATATTCGTAGTCACTACACATTGAGCACAGATTACAGTTCCTTCACCAATATGTATTCGATCCCCGATCACCGCCGTAGGATGGATTAATGTTGCAAAAGCGCAAGCCGGTTGAATTTCTTTCATCCTTCCGACTATTTCCAGTCTTACCAGGGAGTCCCCTACTGCACATATGAAATAAGCTTGATTGTAAGGCGAATCGGCCAGCTTATTCAAATCTCCTAAGACAGGGAATCCCATCACCTGCTTATCCAGAAGTTCCTCACGATCATCCAAAAATCCGAGCAGGTTCCACTCGCTAGTATTTCGGTTGATGTCGCGGACCAGCTGGACGGTTTCCCGCCCCTGTCCTCCCGCACCAACGATAATAAGATCCTTCATAACGGAGCGTTACTCCCTTTATCATCCATCCCCATAAATGCAGGCATCGTTACATGACCCGCTTGGCTTATTCCTTCCGACTTGAATACTTTCTTGAACGTGAGCAGCAAAATTCTCATATCCAGCCAGAACGATTGATGATCCACATACCATACGTCAAGTTCAAACTTCTGCTCCCAGGTGATCGCGTTTCTTCCATTCACTTGAGCCCAGCCGGTAATCCCTGGTTTGACACTGTGTCTTCTCGCTTGCTCAGGTGTATAGCGATTTAAATAATCCATCAGAAGCGGACGGGGACCCACCAGACTCAGATCTCCTTTTAGAACATTCGCCAACTGGGGTAGTTCATCCAAACTTAATTTTCTAAGCACCTTGCCAAATGCAGTGAGCCTGATATGATCCGGCAGCAGAACACCGTTCTCATCTTTCTCATTATTCATAGTCCTAAATTTGTATACATAAAAAGGTTCTCCGTGCAGTCCGGGCCGCTGCTGCTTAAAAAGGACCGGACTCCCCAGCTTCGAACGGATCAGTAATGCCAAAAGAAGAATAAAGGGGAGAAGCAGAAGAAGCCCTGTTATGGATACGATCAAATCAAAACTTCTTTTCACCATGGTTTCACCACTTATTGTTATTGGATTTCCCTTCCGATATAGAAACAGGGATTTTATACAGTAACAGCCGCAGGCACCGCCGTCCGGATCACCTGCCGTCCAACCGAGTGATACTCAAATTGATGCGCCCGCATGACATCCAGCTCGAAGCAATTGCGGCCATCGATCATGACCGGGCTTCGGAGAAGGCGATGTACACGCTCCAGATCCATATTCACTATCTCACTCCATTCCGTTAGAATAACGCAGGCGTCACAATCCGTGACGCATTCGTAAAGTTCATGGGCATAGTCCACTTCATCAGGCAGATATTGGCCCGCTTCCCTAATCGCAATCGGATCATAAGCGCACACGTCTGCGCCCATCTCCAGCATTCTTGGAATCAGGCTGAGAGAGGGGGCTTCGCGCACATCATCGGTATTCGGCTTGAATGAGAGTCCTAACACAGCTATTTTCTTCCCCCGCAAGCTGCCTAGTGACTGAACCAGTCCATCCATAATTAAGAGGCGCTGATTTTCATTCGTCTCAATGACAGCTTCGAGTAATTTGAAGGAGTAGCCGGCTTCCTCCGCAATATGTTTAAGAGCATACGTGTCTTTGGGAAAACAAGAGCCGCCATACCCGATGCCAGCCTGCAGAAACTTATTGCCGATCCGGCTGTCCAGGCCCATTCCGGCGGCTACTTCTGTTACATCCGCCCCCACTTTGCCGCAAATATTGGCGATCGCATTGATGAAGGAAATTTTCGTAGCCAGAAAAGTATTCGCTGCGTATTTAATCATCTCTGCACTCTCAAGGCTGGTCTTGAAAATAGTGGTTTCAAAGGGGGCATGCAGCTCCGCAATTGCCTCTGCCGCTTGAGCATTGCCGGCTCCTATTACAGCTCTCTCCATATTCATGCAATCATGGATAGCGGAGCCTTCTCTTAGAAATTCGGGATTCGAGACAACGTCGAAAGTCTGCGAGGAGTCCGGGAGATTGTCACGGATTAAGGATTCCAGAAGACGGCCGGTTCCGACCGGGACGGTACTTTTGGTCACGATGATCTTATGTGTATTCATATTGCGGCCTATCATTCTTGCCGCTTCTTTAACATAACTAAGATCCGCCTCGCCGCTGGCTGACATCGGGGTGCCGACTGCAATAAAGATAACAGCCGAGTCCTTAATGACGCCGGCAATATCAGAAGAGAAGGAAAGTCTGCCCTCTGCGGCATTCTTCTTCACCAGTTCCTCTAATCCGGGCTCAAAGATTGGGATATTGAATTGCTTCAAGCGGGTTATTTTGGACTCATCAATGTCGCAGCAGACAACCTTATGCCCTACTTCCGCAAAACATGTTCCCGATACTAAACCGACATATCCAGTCCCGATCACACCGATCCTGTTCATAATATTCCTCCCTGAACCATAAGCTCTTTCTCAAAAATCCGGTGAAGATAACTGCGGACTTCCTGTCTGAGATCTTCTCTCTGAAGTGCGAAATCTATCGTTGCTTTAATAAAACCGAATTTATCACCGACATCGTAACGGACTCCATCGAACTGATAAGCGAGCACCGGATGAATATCGTTCAGTTTGCGAATGGCATCCGTCAATTGAATTTCTCCCCCTGCACCTTCCTCTTGGGTCTCGAGAATATCAAAAATCTCAGGGCATAAGATGTACCGCCCCATGATCGCATAATTGGATGGCGCGCTTCCTACGGCAGGTTTCTCCACCAGGGAACGTATGGTAATGATATTGGAATGTACCGCCTGCCCTCCCGCATCCACGATTCCGTATTTGTGAACATCCTGGTCAGGCACCCACTGGACTCCGACAACAGTGGACTGGTGTTCCTCATAGACTTCCATCAATTGCCGGGTGCATGGTTTAGCGGATTGAACGATATCATCCCCCAGAAGAACGGCAAAGGGTTCATTGCCGATAAATGTCTTGGCGCAGTATATAGCATGACCTAATCCCTTAGGCTCTTTTTGTCGGATATAATGAATATTAGCCAAATTGGATATTTCCCTGATTCGTTCCAGCTCTTCGAATTTCCCTTTGTTCTCCAAAGTTTCTTCGAGCTCGAAAGACTTATCGAAATGGTCCTCTATCGCTCTTTTCCCGCGTCCGCTGATGATTAGAATATCTTCAATTCCGGATTCAATTGCTTCTTCCACAATATATTGAATCGTCGGCTTATCTACAATGGGCAGCATTTCTTTGGGCTGTGCCTTCGTTGCCGGGAGAAATCGGGTCCCTAAGCCAGCTGCGGGAATTATCGCTTTTTTCACCTTCATACCGGTCCCTCCAATTCCTATCTCTAACTGATTACAGCAGTACCTTCGTCTTGTGAATGGATTGGTAATACTCGACTGTCTTGTTAAGACCCTCAAGAAGACTAATCTGCGGTTTCCATCCCAGAACCCGCGCAGCTTTGGCATTATCCAGATAACTGTGCAGAATATCGCCGTCTCTCGCTTGTGCAAGCTGAGGACGCAAATCCGTCTTATAGATATCTGCGATTATGCTGTACAAATCAGAAACAGAGGTGGGTGAATTCGTGCTGATATTAACAACTTCGCGACTTCCCTCATACATGGCTGCTATATTGGCTCTTGCAACGTCTCCTACATAAATAAAATCCCGGGTCTGCAGGCCGTCCCCAAAAATGATCGGGCTCTCTCCGGCAAGAAGTTTGTCTACGAATATGGAGACTACACCGCCCTCACCCTTAGGGATCTGCCTCGCCCCGTATACATTCGCGTAGCGCAGAATAGTGTAATCGAGGCCCGTTAAATCCGCATACATGCGGATATATTTCTCAGGCGTATATTTGGAAATGCCGTAGGAGGACAAAGGCTGGATGGGATGCTGTTCGTCAATCGCCAAGTAGTTCGGATTGCCATACACAGCAGCAGAAGAAGAGTATATAAACTTGCGGGTTTGATGAGTTTTGCAAAGTTCCAATAGATGGATTGTACCTAGAATGTTAATCGCCGCATCATACTGGGGATCATGCAGCGATTTCTGAACATCAATCTGAGCGGCAAGATGAATGACGACCTCAGGAGACTCCGATGCGAATATCGCCCCCATATCATCGGATTCAATGGATACGTGATAGAACTTCGCTTCGGGGTTTAAATATGCTTCATTACCTGTGCTCAGGTTATCCGTTATAACAACCTGATGGTTTTCTTGAATCAGTTGATCCACCACATGAGAACCGATAAAACCTGCTCCGCCCGTAACCAATACCTTCATATCCCCAACTCCTTATATACCAGTTCCATATTTGTAATGATTCTTGGAAGTGCGAACTCTGTTAGAACACGCTCGCGCGCATTTTGGCCGAACAATCGTCTGCGTTCCTCGTTCACCAAGAGCTCCTTCATTTTTTGAGCCAACAGTTCCGGACTTTTGACAGGCACCAAATACCCCGTTTCTCCATCGCGGATAAGATCCCGGTTTCCCCGGATCTCGGTGGCAATGACAGGAATCTCCATCGCCATCATCTCCATGATGGATCGGGGCAAACCTTCCCTTAAAGAAACCAAAAGACCGATATCCGAGATGCTCAGTACCTCTGCTATATCGCTTCGGTATCCTAAACACTGGATTCGGTCTTCTAAATTTTTGGATCTGATGATCTCTTGAATTTCTTCCAAACTGCTTCCGTTCCCCACGAGAAGCACGATAAAGTCTTCTACACCGCTCTTCTTCAAACAATCGACAGCCTCTACGACATCAATCTGCCTCTTGTTGCCGTTAAATTCAGCAATATGGGTGACGACCTTGGTTCGAGGGGCTATACCCAGTTCATGCTTAAACGCGGCTCTAGATCCTTCATCCACTGCCGGTTTATACAGCTCCGTGTCAATACCGACACCCTTAATATAAGAAATTTTGTGGGCAGGGACAATTTGCGAAGCCGCATTCTTATCGTCCGTATTAATAACAATCAGCTTATCCGTTCGGTACCCGGCTAGTTTCTCCGCCCATTTAAAAAGGAAGTTTCCAAGGAAACTTCCATTCTCGTTAAAGTGAAATCCATGAGCCGTATACAGCACTTGAGATCTTGTGAAAATGCTCGCCAGCCTTGTGACAAAAGAAGCTATAGGCGTGTGCACATGAATAAGATCATATTTATTCGTAAGCAGCAGCTTCCTGATCGCCAGGAATGCTTTTAAGTTATCGGGGCTCTTAATGCTTCTATGAAAAGAAATAGCGTGTAACGGAACATCAGGAAGCTGCCGCTCAAGCCAATTCCTGTCCAGCACACCCGTCGCGATCTCCACATGATAGCCCCTCTCCAGAAAATACCGGATATGCGGCAGGAGGAAGGCCCGCACAGTTGTATCAACAGTCGTAACGAATAATACGGTTCTCATGCTTCACCGACCATCATTAGTTTTGGTGGAAACTGCAGATTCGTTTATTTGGTAGTAATCCAAATACCAGCTCACGAAATTCCGGAGGCCCTGCTCCAGGGACGTCGATGGCGAGAAGCCGGTATCCTTCTTTAATTCCTCAATGTCTGCAAACGTTTCTTTAACGTCGCCCGGCTGCATCGGGAGCAGCTCCATAACCGCTTTTCTATCCAGGTGCTGTTCTAGAATGCGGACAAACTTCATTAATTCAACAGGTTGATTGTTGCCGATATTATAGATTTTATAAGGAGCTGTTGAACTGCTCAGCTCACTTTCCGGTCTATTGGCAGGCGGGCAGTCAATCAGTCTGACTATGCCTTCGACGATATCGTCGATATAAGTAAAATCGCGCCGCATTTCACCGTGATTGAAGATCTGAATAGGCTTTCCTGCAAGAATTTTTCCCGTAAAAGAAAAATAAGCCATGTCCGGACGTCCCCAAGGACCATAAACCGTAAAAAACCGGAGGCCTGTAGTCGGAAGCCCGAACAGATGGCTGTATGTATGTGCCATAAGCTCGTTGGATTTCTTGGTTGCGGCATACAAGCTTACAGGATGATCCACACTGTCCGTGACGGCGAAAGGAATCTTCTTGTTGGCCCCGTATACAGAGCTTGAGGACGCATAGATCAGATGATCTACTTTATAGTGCCGGCAAGCTTCGAGAATATTTGTGAAGCCGGTAATATTGGAGGAGATATAGGCCGAGGGATTTTCCAGACTGTATCTTACCCCCGCTTGTGCAGCCAGGTTAATCACGATTCTGGGATTATATCGTTCGAAGACAGCGTTTAATTCTGCCCCATTCTCAAGACCAAGTTCATGGAATTTAAAATTTTCACTTTGCAGCCATTTCAGCCGATCCCTTTTTAACTGAACGTCATAATATTCGTTTAAATTATCCACGCCTATTACGTCATATCCGTCCTGCGTAAGGCGTCTGGAAAGGTGCGCTCCAATAAAGCCCGCTGCCCCTGTTATTAGAATCATGTTAACCTCCTGTTACGAATGGCTTTTACTAAAAGATTTTTTAAATTGTATATGGCGGTAAATATCTTTTGGCAACACCCCAACTAAAATAGGTTTAATCGCGTATACTAAACCTGTAAATTTCTTATTTAATTTCCGACATCCCTTCCAAATAATTTGAGCTTCAGACCAACGGTACCTGAACTTTTTTTTAGAATAGGAACTTCTTGTAATCCTATATAGTAATAATTCTTCCTCCAGATTATAAAAATTAACACCGCGCGAAATAAAATGGAACCATAACGCATAATCCTGACATCTTCTCAAAGATGAATCATAGCTTCCGATCTGATTAAATAATTCTTTTCTAATAAAAACAGAAGGATGGATAACAGGATTGCCTTTACAAATATTATTTGAGTTTGGTATACGTGGAGTAATAATGCTCCCCTTCAATACCCCGTCTTCATCAATTATCTTCGCAAATGAGCCTAGAACGCCAATCTCTTTATGAGTCTCCATAAAGTCAAATTGTTTAGATAATCGATCCGGCAGCATAATGTCGTCACTATCGTGTCTAGCAATATAAGTCCCGTTAGCATTTTTTATGCCCATATTCAAAGCGTTAGCTAACCCTTGATTCACTGGGAGGTTGATTACTTTTATACGCGGTTCTATGGCACTATAATGTTCGATTATTTCACTAGACCTGTCTTTAGAAGCATCATTAATAATGATGCATTCCCAATTAGTGAAGGTCTGATTCAATATAGAATTTATACTCTCTTCTAAATAATTCTCATCATTATACACACTCATAATAATGCTAATGTCTATCAAATGGTCCACTACCTTCAACTGTTTTTATAAGCATGAATTAAGCACTATCCGCCTTCATTACTTCTGCAATAAGCTGAGAATATTGGTTGGTTGCTTTAATTAAAGAGAAGGGGCTGTTTTCTATAAGTAGACACTTGTTTTTTTTCCACTCATTCTCTAGAAGTATTTCTTTTGTTTGTTCTACGATTCCCCTTAAATCGCCTCTGCTTACGATCCGCCCATACAGACCATTTCCCAACACTTCTTCCGTCCCGGTATGAGTATTCGTGGCTACAATTTTTATGCCACAGGCGACCGCTTCAATCAACGCGGTGGGTAACCCTTCATAATCTGAAGTTTGAATAAATACAGACCCTAAGTTCAAGTATGGGAGCGGGTTTTCTACAAATCCCAGGAGATCAATAGTTCCATTTAGATTCAACAAATCTCTTTGATTCTCGAGTTCTTTCCTTAGTGGACCTTCTCCTAAAATAATCCCCCTTACAGGAATCATCGAATTATTCAATTCTTTTATAGCTTCTACAAATAAATCAAATCTTTTTTCCGGTACAAGCCGCCCTAAACCAATAAGTACCGGAATTTCTTCCTGAAACCAGGGATGAGTACATGGGGCCTTTACCCGTGCTGCAAAATCATTTCCGATGACGGGATTATAAATAACTCTGATTTTTTTCTTAGCCACCTTTAGAATTTGTTCGATTTCTATCCCCAAACCTTCTGATACGCCCACGATTATATTACTTTTGCTGTATGCCCACTTCCTAATCGTATTTGCCCCAAAAAATCTTTTACGATTAATCGTACTGTGTTCACATAGAATCGTTTTAAATTTCAATTTACCTATTTTTTTTGCCAGTATCGTAAGCACGTTTATTTCCCACAAATGTGAGATTACTACGTCCGGTTGGATCTCTTTTAATTCCTTTACTATATGCTTCAATGAACTTCGTAATCGCTCGGATTTCAATTCGGTGATTGTTACATGCGAAGGAATAAGATCGACATACGGCCCTTCATACCGATTAACTAGCAGATGTAAATCATAAACTTTTGGATTCAGAGCAGAAAGTAACAAGGAAACGACTTTTTCTGCCCCTCCTCCGGCTAATGAAGTGATAAAAAAAAGAACCCTAATTTTTTTAGGGTTGCTGCTCTTTTCGTTCAACGAAATCACGCCTTTGGTTCTTTATTTTATAAGATTAACTTCGTATGGATAGGAAGCTTTCCTTTTAGACAGGATGACTGAAATGACAATGATACCTCCCAAGGTGAGAGACATTATCAAGAAGCTGCTAAAAAAAGATTGAAACGAACTTCTTTGGAATGAGAGCACAAGCCCGATCAGAATATACTTCAATAGACCTTTATTGTTAAATCTACTGATTAAGTAGCCAATCAACATGTACACCAAGATGATACCCGCATATTTTCCATTCATCCATGCTTGTGCTATGGGAGAAAAACCTACTCCCCCGCCGCTTTTATAGGTATAGGGAAGATACTGTGAAACATACCATTCCGACAAGTTCATCGGTTTACTATGTCCAGTAATCGCCATATACATATTGGACGGTAACATATACATCATAGCCGTAATATATGAAGCGTCGGCACCATTCCAGCTATCATTGGAAATGATTTTAGTTGAAATCTGAAAGGACGCTCCAGTTTCTCCTGATGAGAATGCCCAGTCTTCTTTCGGCAAATTGAATAAGTCCGATTGAGTAATGATACTATCCCTTACATTTGTAAATATTGGAGATAACATAATTAAATACAACAACATGATCAGGATACTTTTCTTCGCATTGATTGTAATAAGTTTCCTATGGATTAAGATTGATAATACCGGAAGAGCTACAATTATTATGTATGCCCGACTTCCCATACCGAAAAATAAAAAGGAACATACAAGCATCAAACCGATCAGTAAATACCTAACCTGCTTTACATTATTTACAGATACGGCAAGTGTTAAAAATCCAGCGCCAATGAGTTCTTTAAAAGGAAGAGTTGAACCTCCAAGATTACGCTGAGCATAAAAATAATCCATCCTGTTGGCAACACCTAATACATTGAATCCGCCTAATCGGTACAGATCATACAGCATCGCTACAAGCCCTAAGGAAAGTATTGTAATACCCGCAAAACTCAAACTGTTGTAAGGTAAACTTTTAACTACACGTTTATTTTTTGGAACGCTATTCTTTAAAAAGGCCTGACTCAAACTTATACCGATAATTAGAGAAATACTTGCCAGAACATAAACTACCATTGATTTATAGACCTGCTCGTAGGAATAATCATTCAGCAATCCCAACGTATAATCTAGTGGATAGGCCACACCATATAACGTAAAGAAAATCATAAAAAGAACAACCAGGTCACTATATATGGAGACGGGTTTTCTCTTAGTCATATAGATTATTAAAAAAATTGAATTTATAGCCAAAAAGATGACACACATAAAACCTATGGTTAACACATACTCAGATACTTTCCATGTAACAATTTGGAGTATAAGCAGCACAAAAGAGAATAAGATTACATTTTTTAAGATACGCACAGCTTAATTCCTCCATAATTAATCTTTACTAGCTGCTACCCCTGCAACTTTTGAACTTCCAGCTTTGTAGAAATGGAAATAGAATATAAACAAACTCCCTATTAACTGAGCTATATTACCAACGATCAGCGAATAGGCAGCTCCTTCTAAACCAAGACTTGGAATCAGGAGATAACACGCGAGTAACAGAGATATATTAATAAATATAAATAAATATACTTGTGTCCCAAATATTCTAGCGGAAGTAAGTCCATATCCGACAAGAGATCCGAGATATCCGATACCAGCACCTATAGTGATTAAAGTAAAAATGTAAGAGTAATCGCTATAGGAAGGACCATATAGAATTGAAAGAATCGGTTGACCTAGGAACATTACAATACTTATTGCACTTAAAGCCAAAATAATAAAAAGCATACCTATTTTCATTAATAACGTGTAAAAACTGTTCAACTTACCACTGGAATAATACTTAGCTAATCGGGGACTAGCACTTTGCCCGAGTGCCGATATAACAGTTGTACCTGCAACCATCACGTATGCTAATGCAGAAAAGTATCCGAGTTGTTCCGTTCCCTCGTAACCGGAAATGAAATATCTGGGGATGTTGGTATTTAACGATATTAATAACATTACAAATCCCATCGGCAAACTTATACGTAAAAGTGGCAGCAGTGATTTTAAAGAAAGTGTTGGTGTTAAAACGGAAAAAATTCTGCTCTTCGGGATATCGTAAACAATTAATATCAACAGCCACGATCCCATGTAAGTCAATAAACTAATCGTTAAATCCCCTGTAACATACAACATACCGCTCGTAACCAATAAAGATGCTATGCCTCTTACAATTAAGGATATAGATATAAAGTCCATTTTCTCGTTATTTTGTAATAAACCGTAGATGATATCGCTCATTGATTCAGCAGCTTTTGAAAAAGCTATCAGAAGAATAATAATTTGGGTCTGCGTATCATAACCGCTGATTATTATAAATCCTCCTAATACAGTCAGGGCAAGAAGTGTAGTACATATTCGCAGTCCTATATAATGACTAAAAGGCATATTTTTATTCGCATCTGTCGCTAATACGGCTCTTAGCTGAAGATTCAAAAACATAAATACTGGAGCAGTGATGGCGAGTGCCAGAGCAAACTGCCCTACCATCCTCGCATCCCCTAATTTTGCCAAGGCCATCAAGATTCCCCACTGACAAAGTGCATAAATAATATTCCCCAGTAAGGTCCATGAGAAATTCTTACTTAAAGATAAACTCCTTTTAGAAACATTGTTCTCTACTGTGCTTGACATAAAATTTTTCTCCTTAAACTAACGACAACTCTTTTTCTTCAGTCTCCGTTATTTTAAACTGCTCACTATTGAAGGTAGGTACGATATTCTGGAGTACTTCGCATATTACTCGCGGTTCCTCTTTCATAACCTTATCCAACTTTTTGATTTCAAATTCCAAGTAACTTCTTTGAAGACTTGTCGGCTTCCCGATAAAAATCCGATTGTGTTTGGTGGAGCTGATGCCTTCTTCGCTGGTAAGCAGCTCCTCGAACAACTTCTCTCCCGGCCTTACCCCTGAGTATTCTATCTGTATATCCACTCCGGGCTCAAATCCCGACAAGCGGATCAAGTCCCTAGCCAGATCACTGATCTTCACAGGGGCACCCATATCCAGAATAAAGACCTCTCCGCCCTTGGCGATCGCACCGGCCTGAATCACTAACTGTACAGCTTCTGGAATCGTCATGAAATAACGGATCATATCCGGATGCGTAACGGTAACAGGCCCCCCGCTTCGAATCTGCTGCTTGAATCTGGGTATGACACTTCCTCTGCTTCCCAGCACGTTTCCAAAACGAACAGCCGCAAATACGGTAGTGCTGGTGGCATTTAAACTCTGGACCAGCATTTCGGCGATCCGTTTGGTCGTTCCCATTACACTCGTGGGATTCACCGCTTTATCCGTAGAAATAAGAACAAAACGTTCAGCGGAATACCGGTCGGCGCATTCAGCTACATTCTTCGTCCCAAAAACATTATTCTTGATAGCCTCCGACGGATTCCTTTCCATTAATGGGACATGTTTATGAGCTGCTGCATGAAAAATAACTTGTGGCTGGTACCGCTGAAAAATATGATCAATACGCTCACGATCTTGGACATCCGCTATTAGAGTCTCCAGCTGCAGCTCGGGAAACTTCGATCTTAGTTCCATTTCAATGTTATAAATACTGTTCTCTCCATGACCCAACAGCAGCAGCTTATTCGGGTGGAAGGGCGCAATCTGGCGGCAGAGTTCCGAACCGATTGAACCACCTGCGCCAGTAACCAGCACCGTTTTGTTCTCGACATAATTCGCTATCCCCTGCAAATCTGTTTTAACAGGCTCTCTGCCAAGTAAATCCTCCACTTCAACATCCCTAATTTCTTTGATACTCACCTTACCGCTAATGAGGTCGTTCAGAATGGGGATTATTTTCAGTTTGGCTTTGGTCGCTTTACAAATCTCGATAATTTCAGATAATTCTCTCTTTGAAGCGGATGGAATTGCAATGATAATGTCGTTGATTTCATGCTTTTCCACAACCTGAGCAATGGAATTCCGGTCACCCAGCACAGGAATTCCATAAATCTGAAACGTCTGTTTTCTTGGATCATCATCAATGAATGCAACAGGAGTTATGATTGCCGCCTGGTTCTGAATTAACTCTTTGGCAATAATACTTCCACAATCCCCGGCTCCAATGATTAACGCCTTATGTTGATGATTTTTTTTCCTCTGATAGGAATCCGTAAAAATACGCCAGGCAAATCTCACTCCTCCCGTTAAGAACAAGCTGGATTGCACAGCTCCTACAAAGACGGATAAAGGGATCGCCAGGCCGGATACCATATAAACAACCATGTAAGTAACGGTTCCCCCTACCAGAGAAGCTCTAATGAGAGAATATAACTCACCTACGCTTGCATACTGCCAAATACGGCTATACAACTTAAAAAAGTGAAAGCTTCCCGCCGTAATCAGCAAAGCGGTTATTATGTAGATTCCTGCCTGGGTTCTGTAAACTTCCGGTACATCACCTTCAAAACGTATGAAATAGGAACCGATAATACTCAAAGCAACAATCAACATGTCTACTGCTACCAGTGTCAATTTACGTCTTCTAAAAATCATGGGCTCCCTCCACTTTCTCCAGCAAACTATTAGGAACACAACCTGCGTTCTTCATTTGCTTTCCTCCATTACTGGTTTATCTACTAAAAAAGCGAGTTATGTCGTTTTACAGGGCAAAACAACATAACTCACCTTTCTATAAAAATAGGATCAGGGGCATTCAACCCCCCCTCACATCATACCCTCGACGATTAACGTCTAAGGCGCTTGCAGCGCCCACAGCATGACCGAGTGCCTACACGTGATAAAGGTGCAGTAGGCATGACCTTGTTCAAATAAAACGGAGGGTTAAGCCTTACGCTTTCTCACCGTAATAATAGTAATAAGATGATTCTTTCTTGGAGATCGCTTTATTGTTTAGAACCACCCCGAGAACACGCGCATTAACGTAATTGAGCTGACTAAGTGCCTTCTGGGCACGGTCTCGTTTTACTTTGCCGTGATTGATGACAAGAACGACACCGTCGGTTTTGGCTGCAATAATCTGAGAGTCCGTTACGGCAAGTAAAGGAGGGGAGTCGACAATGACAATGTCATACCAACTGCGGACTTCTTCCAGGAAAGTCTCCATTCGGTTAGATCCCAGCAGCTCCGCCGGATTAGGCGGAATCGGGCCCGAAGTCAGCAAGGTCAGATTAGGAATCTCCGTTTCGATCAGTGCCTGATCGCCTTCCTGGCGGCTGACCAGAATATGGGTAAGTCCGGTACGATTGGATACATTGAAGGTTTTATGAAGGGTCGGTTTTCTAAGATCCGCATCAATCAGAAGGACTTTCTTATTCTCCTGTGCATACGCGATAGCAAGGTTTGCTGCGGTCGTAGACTTGCCTTCCTCCGGTTGAGCAGAGGTTATCAGGATACACTTGATTTCATGATCTACAGAAGAGAACTGGATGTTAGTCCTGAGGGTGCGATAAGCCTCTGCAATGTGCGATTTAGGATTAGAATGCGTAATTAACCGTTGGTTAGTTGTTAACGCCGGCATAGACCGAATCACCTGCAACTTTCTGTTCCGGTTTGGATGGGGGAGCATCGTGCTTCAAATCGTTAGACTTGATCCGTGTAATGACCGACAAGATAGGGAGCCCCAGATACTGCTCGATTTCCTTTTCGGACTTGATCGTATCGTCCAGATATTCCATTAAGAATGCCAGACCAATACCGGCGATAAGTGATAAAATCAAAGCAAGAATGATGTTCATCTTTGCATTTGGCGATACCGGAAACGGTACTTCCTCTTGTTTAGCCTGGTTGAGAAGGGTCACGTTATCCACCTGCATAATTTTTGGAATGTCGGTTTTGAACACATTCGAAATGGCATTCACCAGTTTTACCGCCGTCTCATGGTTGTAATCAGTCACTGTAATCGTGAGCACCTGTGTCTCGTTAACCGTGCTGACTTTGACCATCGATATGATCTGATCTGCCGTCAGGTCAAGCTCCGGCAGCTCAGCCGCAACTTTGTCCATA
The DNA here is from genome assembly GCF_009757775.1 of Paenibacillus lutrae. Lineage (GTDB taxonomy): Bacteria > Bacillota > Bacilli > Paenibacillales > NBRC-103111 > Paenibacillus_F > Paenibacillus_F lutrae. Next base: position 352,914 of record NZ_RHLK01000002.1, on the reverse strand, counting down.
ATGGCCGGAGTCCGGATGATTTCCTTGTACGTGTTGACCAGCATAATACTCGCGCTGACTTCGCCATAATCGATCCTGGCGATACCGCCCGCCTGATAGGATGAATTGACTACGAGCTTCGTACTCGCTGAATACTGCGGCTTTATGAAGTAATAGCTGACCAGACCCGTAACCAGACAAGTAAGAACAACAAGGGTCGCAATCAGCCAGATTCGTTTACGCACAATGTGGAAGTACTCTTTCAAATCAAGTTCCATTAACACTTGACCTCCGGTGTAGATAGAATGGGTTTCTTTTTATAACGTTTCGTATCACACAGACGATACTATGTTACGTTTCGTATCATAAAAGACGCAGGTAGGTTCCTCCTCGTTCACGACGAAGAATACGTTCTTACAAGCTCAAGAGTATGCAGTACGGTACGGAAGACCTGTCGGCTCTTGTTCCACCGCTTCTGTAACCTCTACCAGCTCATATTCGCCAAGCTGCTGCAGAAACAAGCGAATGTCATGTTCAGCCGTCTCGTAAGTGGTCTCGTATTGTTCCTGCATACAAAGTACAAGCTCATGCACTGTTTTAGCTTCGGTTAGCAGGGACCATATGATGCCGCCTATTTCATTTACTTTCGTTATGCTCTGCCGGTTCATGTGCATGATCACGTATTCCCCGTCAAGCAGCATGACTTCGGTATCTTGATGACGCCTAAATTTAGTGTTCATGCAGCGATCTCCTAAACATATTTTTTCAATTTGACGAAACGAGACAGGCGTTTCCACCTTTCGGTATAGACTGTTTTCATATGCCTCCAGCGCGAGGTCTCCTTCTCTTCATTCAGAGCAAGCAGGGCCGGGTGGACATAAGGAACAAAGTAATAACCGAGCCAGGTCCAGACATAGACCGGCCGGTCATACACCTTTATCAGATGATACAAGATGCTGTACAGCATCTGGCCGGGTCCTTTTAAATCCATCTGAACTGTCCGCATCAGCCTGTAAGACCAGAGCAGCGGAACTTTCGGTTTCTCTGCTGCCAGCATCCGGAGTCCAGGGAACAGGAACCGGACGGCAGATAGGGCTGTCTGCAGCCGCTTATAGGTATGCTCTCTCCTGGCCCTCGAAACAATCTCTTGGAGCTGAAGTTCATCCCCTAACTTCAACATCATCTGAACGATATCTAGAAAATAACGTATGGAATTCATCCGGTGTTGAGAACCGTGTAAACAAATACAATACAAAGTGTCTTCCGCATTCATTCTTCTGGCGTAGCGGTAAGGTTCTAAAAGGTGAGAATTCAACCAGAGCTGCTCATAGTCGATTCTGGCCGTATGATGTTCAACAAGACCCCAATGAATCTCCACCGTAATCGGCAGCAGACCTGCCCCTTCCTTGGTACAGACAACATGATGGGAAGCATCCGATCCGTCAAAGACACAATACCCTGCCTGCTGGACCAGTTTCACTACGGCAAGCAAGTCGTCCGGACGAACCAGTATATCGATATCAGTCGTCCCCCTGGCGCCCGTCCCGCCGAAAAATTGTTCACTAAAGTGAACGCCCTTCATAAGCAGGACTTCCAATTCTTCATCATCCAGCAAGCGGAGTAACCGATCTGTCTCGGACTTCAGGAGCAAGTTCTGATACAGCGTCGCTTCCGACTTACGGGCCAGATGTTCCTGAAGAAAGAGCGGGAGCTCATGAAGTCTCCCTTTCTCTTTCAGCATGTGGAACACCTGGGCCGTGATGGAGAACAAGTCGGAGTCCGCGGCTACCAGCGTGTATTCCTCTTCAGTGAAGGAGAATGCACCGCCATCCACATACAGGTCGTTCAGAAAACGAACGAGAGGCGGTATCATCTGCCGCATCCTGGACTGCCGACGTGCCCGCCGTTATCACACGGATGAGGCTTCGATGGCCGGGTCTCGAACACGATCTGCTGATGCTTCAGAACAGTCGGTGCGGTATACGTCTTCTTCACTCGCTTCACTCCTTGCGGATCATATTTATGAAAGAGCCTTCGCTATATTGCTGCAGCGAATGTTCTATTCATACATTTCACATAACTCATTTGATACAATTCGTATCTAACAACTCTAACTCTATGATACGATTCGTATCTTGTCAAGCGCAAAATGTCCTATCCCTACCCTTTTACTCGAATATTGAAAGGCCAGGCATCCAGCACCCGCGGAATCGACAATCCTCGCGCTACCGCCTCCGGAATAATCGCCTCGTTCATGGCGACATATTCCGCGTTCGCCCGGAACGTCCCGACCAGATCGGGACTCAGCTTCCGGGCGATGCTGGCGTACGCCTCCGCCAGCTGCCACTTCCTCGCCGACACGTCATGCGCGTCGGAGGCGAGGAAGTGTGCCGCGTTCGTGCGGCACAGCCGCAGAGCGAACGCCTGCATACGGCGGCCGAATGCGCCCGTGACGGCTCCTGCCGTCACCTGCAGCAGCAGGCCGCCTGCGATCCATTCGCGCAGCCGCTCCGGCTCGCGCTGGATTTCGCTGCTCCGCTCGGGGTGTGCGAGAATCGGGACGATTCCGCACACCCCGAGCTCGTGGAGCAGCTCGCCGAATCCGGCCGGCACCCGGCCGGACGGCAGTTCCAGCAGCAGATAGCGCGAGCCGCCGAGGGTGCAGAGCTTGCCGGCCTCTAGGTCGCCCAGGAGCGAATCGGAGATTCGGACCTCGTGACCGGGGAGCACGGCAAGCGGGATGCCCCGGCTGTCCAGCTCATGCTGCAGGCACTGCACGGCGCCGATCACCGCTGGCGCCTCGTTGTTATAGGCGCCGCCATGATGCGGCGTTGCCACGACCCGGGAGATGCCGGCTCCGACTGCCTGCTGCGCCATTGCTACCGAGGCCGCCAGATCCGGGGCACCGTCGTCTAATCCCGGAAGGATGTGACAATGAAGGTCAATGTCCATAATCCTTCCCTCCTCAGCTGCCCGGCACGCATCCGTACCGGACACGTTTGCGGTCTTTCTTGAAAGCCGCCCGGTTATTTTCAATAATGGACAGACAAAAAACAAGTTTGAGAGCGGCGGCACCCTAGTTAAGCGTATGCCTAACGACAGATTTTATGATACAATCCCAAACATTTCATAAGTTCTGAAGTAGCGAATATACATGAATAACTTGCCAGAAAGAGGTTAATATTTCTTTTTAAAGGAGTTTTGTCCGTTCATGAAGAAACATTTTATCGACAAATAGTTGCATTTTGTATCAAAAAAATTATAATTTCAATATATCGATCTTTCGCCTTCTTACTCCAGTCAAGCAGTGAGTCCACCCTTTTTCTTCCATGCCGGAAGAGGTGGTTCCGGTTTAGACGAGCAGCCGACATGGTTATACTGTTACTACTTTCCAGTGAAATGAGAGGAATACTACAATGAACAAACATGGGGATCGTATTGCCGGGCTCCGGGAAAAGCACGCTTTGACTCAAGAAGAGCTCGCAGGCAAGCTTGGAATCTCTAGAGCTGCCTTGTCACATTACGAGACGAGTCGGCGGGAACCCGATTACGAAACAATGAACAAAATTGCTACTTTCTTTAAGGTTTCTGCGGATTATTTACTCGGAAGAACGAACAACCCGCAGGCTGTACTTGACGATGATGTAAGTGAATTTGTGAATAGCTTGGACTTATCCGATGACAAAATTCTCGACAAGTTTGCTCTAACGATAGACGGGCGTAAACTTACGGCGGAGGAAGCTAAACGTTTCATCGCTTTTGTGAGGGCAGATCGCTCGATGTCCGAATAAGATCTGCTGGATAAACCGCAGCGGTATCCCGGCTATGTACTCCGCTTCAACCCTAACTGCTCGATAATTTTTTTAATGTCGATTTCGATTTTTTCATTTTTGGCCATAGGACCCTCACCATCTGGTAGTAGTGGTAATAAAATACAATCGTCTTCATGGATTTAATTTATGATACATCTTGTATCCATGTCAAGTACAATTTGTACCCATCTTTTGTTCCCGTGATTTGAGGCGTTATTTACGGAATCGCCTTTCTATTCGGGTCTATAATGGAACCGCATACACGATATTCTTAACCGGATACCCGGATCTTCGGCTCCTTTGAACGTCTCTGACCTATCCGCTGTTCCTGCTTTCGATTCCTATGTACTTAAACGTAACAGAAGGAGCCGAATGATTGAATAAATCACGAAGTACGGATATATTCTTGGTCCGCTGGTAGTAATGGTAACCGAATGTTTTACGAAGAGTATGGGTCCCTATATCGCTCAGTCCTACATGTTTGGCCGCTTCATTCAGAATACGGTAAACACGAATACGTTTAATCGGTTTGCCTGTTTTCTGAGAAGGAAACATATAGTCGTCCTCGTCCATATACTGGGTATATTCGCTGATTTCCGCCTTTAAATCGTCGTCGATCTGGAAGGACTTGCTTTTACCGGTCTTTTCCTCCGTAATGTGAATGAGATTCTTGTCTTTAAGATCCTTCACGCGAAGCCGCAGGATATCGTTGAGGTGCAGACCCGAATTAATTCCGATTGTAAAAAGCAGCCAGTCCCGCATGGAATGGTTCTTCAGCACTTCCTGAAGAGCGGTGATTTTCTCAGGGTCACGAATTGGTTGGGCCACTTGCATGTAAAATATCCCTCCATATTTCTTTTATTTTCTCTGTTATGATACATTTTGTATCAAAAAAATTATAGCACATCATTTTGCGGGGCGGCTAGCCCCATTTTGTATCTTTCTGCAACTTTATTCTCAGATAAACTTTATTTTCATGCCTGGGGAACTAGTTCAATCAGCCTGTTTTATGGTACGAATTGTATCATAGTAATCAGAAATAATCTTCTTTTATTTTTTTGACCCCTTCCGCATCTGGAATCCAGAAAGAGAGATTGGAACCCACAAGGGAATCGATTTCTCTTCCACTCCGGCCTGGCAGCTGAGCATAGCGGAAATTGTCATCTCCAATACCGTTAAACAACCACGCCAGACTGATCAGATCCGCATCTGTGAAATTCGTATCCAGAATATCCTGTCTGAGAGATGGCAAAAGTGTCGCTAACTGAGGCACTTTCTGCGGTTGCAGCAGTCCGATTGCGATAGAACGAAGCACTTTGGACTGCTCTTCCTGGCGGGCAAAATCTCCACCCTCAGCGCCATAACGCTCGCGAACCACTTTCAGCGCCATATCTCCGTCAAAAATCCGGGTGCCTTTGGGGATCGTCGCGTTCTGCCACTTCAGATACAGGTCTTTGTCGAGCTTCAGTTCCACCCCGCCTACTTTGTCGACAATCCGCTTGAACCCTTCAAAATTCGTCTTCGCGTAGTAATTTATGGGCACGCCCAAAAAGTCGCTTACCGTCTGAGTCGCCATAAGGGTCCCTTCTTTATTGCCTCCTTTCGATTCCCCCAGAATATGGGCGTGATTGATTTTCGTATACCCCACCCCCTTAATAGAAACCCGGGTATCTCGCGGCAGCGATACGATGTTCACCTTGCGCTCGGAAGGGATCACATGCACGGCCATCATAACATCGGAACGGGAAGGCTCAGTCCCAAGTGAATCTACGCCAAGAATTAGAATGTTGAATGATTTCATATCCGGTTTGGCAGTTTGCGCAGGTTCCGGCGTTGAGACCGTATTCGGATCGGGCTGGGCCAGGACCGGCAATTCTTTATTCTCGAAATGTCTGGCCGGATCCAGGCTCCAATAGGCCCACCCGCCGGCCACTCCCCCAACGATAATCACTCCCAGCGCGGCCGCTTTCCACTTTTTCATCTTCAAGAACAGGTCCTCCTCGCTTCCGTCATTCGATACAAATTGTATCATCAAACGAAATGGATTACAACTGCTTCTCCTGTCGTTTTTTTCCTTTTTTTCTCCTGCGCCGTTTTATCTATATAGTTCTATAGTCGGATGTCTACGCAATTCATCACTTGTCTCTTCTGTATCGTCGAATATGCCAAAAGTCATTTATGTCTGCTGCTAACTTCTCTCCACTAACATCTATCTCGTCCTAGGCCGTTCGGGGAGGCATTGCTTTATAGAGAACCAGAAACCAGGAAGCAGGAACAACCTTGACGGTTTTCGGGTACACACGCAAAAAAGCGGCTATCCCGAAAAGAATAGCCGCTTTTGTCTTTAATGGATTTCTATTGATCTGCTTAGCTTGGTTCCAACCGCCGCTTCCCCTGCTCAGTTTTCCACCTTAGCGCCGTAAGCCCTTAGGAACGCAACCGCCTGCAGCGAATCCATCTTGGCTCCCTTTACATCCATCGAGGTAAAATCCACTCCGTCCATCACCGCTCCGCGTAAATCCGTCCCCTGAAGACGAACTTTGCCAAGCTGGGCCCGGGTCAGATCCGCATCGCGAAGATCCGCCTTCTCCAGATTACAAGAATAGAGGTCCGCTTCACTCAACCGGATTCCCCGCAGAGACTGCTTAGCCAGATTGGCAAAACGAAGATTGGTGTACGACCAGTCCCCGCCCAAGATTGTTATGCCGTCCAGATTCGCTTCATTGAAATCGGAGCCGGTCATTTTACAAGACTCGAACTTAGCTACGAACAGACTCGCCCCCCTGAACGTGCAGTTCGTAAAAGCAGATCGGATGTGCAGGGACGCATTCAACTGGCTTCCCGTGAAATCGCAATCGGTAAACCGGCAGCCCTCCGTCCATATTTCTTCCAGCCTGGCGCCGACAAACCGGCACCGTTCAAACGTGCAGCCGCGAAGCTCCCCTCCGCTTAAATCAGAGGGGCTGAAATCCGTATCGATATACTCCCGGTTCTCATAAGAATACATGTTCATCTCTTCCTTTTCTATTCGGTCCCCGGCCCAGACTCTTTTCTGCCATCCATTCCGGCGGCCGCTAATTCTTCTCTTACCCTATCAATGTTGCTTGCATGGCAATCGGCGGTAAAATCCGACGCGAACGCGAATCGACCTTCCAGCTCCTGCAGCATCTGCTGATCGCCGGCCCGTACGGCAGCCTCAAGCTCGTTTAAATACGTATCCGCCATTTGTATCCTGCGGTTGATTTCGGCCGGATTCCCGGCAGGTGTCCCGTGACCGGGTATAAGCAGCCGGATTCTTCCCGAATCAGCGAGCCGCTGCGCCAGCCGGATTGTGTTTCTGTATGCCCCGTAACTATCTTCTATAAAAGGGAGCTCGAACCCGGATAAATAGTCGCCTGCGATTAATACGCCTTCTTCCTCCACCACCGCGAAAACCCCGTCCGGCGTATGGCCCCGGGCCAAATAGAAGGTCACCGTCGTATCACCGACACGAAGCGCCTGCCCGTCCTTTTCCACAGGCATGTTAATAACAGGATACTCCACCGGGTAATCTCTCTCTATATAATACATGCGGTCGAATTCCCGCGCCTGCTTCACCTGCTCATGCCGGTCCTTCCGCCTTACCAAGTCCCGGCTGCCGATTGTCAGACTGTCAGGGAAGGCTCCCCATCCGATAATATGATCATAATCTCCATGAGTAAAGAGCAGATAGAGCGGCTTTTTCCCGCGCACGGCATTTATGCAGCGCCGGATCTCCTCAACTTCCCCCGGAAGCAGGCAGGGATCGGCCAGCAGCACCAGATCATCCGTCACGATAACGGTTGAGGTTGTCTGATACAGCGAGCTCTGAAACACGGTGACCGCGCCATTCTCATAGATGATCATCTGTGTCCCCCCCTTTCGAATCTCTCTTCATTTTTACACAGGTACGGACTTTCGTCCAATCCAACCCCCAGCATGCAAATACCGGCCCCAGTCCGGTCCATGTCTACCAAGGTCGGGTATGAAACCTAGACCTCGGTCGGTGTGACATTCCGGTTCAAGTCTATATAATGAGAAGCCGAGAGCACTGAACCAGAGAGTCAGACTTGGAATTATGGAGGTTGGAAAAGAATGATGGAAGAACAAGCTGTACTTGAAATACGCCACGTCAGCAAAACGATCGGCAGCAAAAAAATTATCCAGGATTTGTCCTTCGAGGTATACCCGGGAGAAGTATTCGGATTCCTCGGCCCCAACGGTGCGGGTAAAACGACGCTAATCCGTATGATTGTCGGCCTGATGAAGATGAACAAAGGCGACATCCTGATCCACGGCCAGACGATCAAGGGCCGTTTCGAAGAAGCAATCCGGCATGTGGGAGCCATTGTAGAAAATCCCGAAATGTATAAATTTCTGTCCGGCAAAAGAAACCTGCTCCACTACGCCCGCATGTTCCCCGGCGGCATCCCGCAGGCCCGGATCTCCGAGGTTGTAGAGCTGGTCGGTCTTAAGAACCGCATCAACGAGAAGGTGAAGACTTACTCGCTCGGTATGCGCCAACGCCTTGGAGTCGCGCAGGCGCTGCTGCACCGCCCTTCTCTGCTCATCCTGGATGAGCCGACGAACGGCCTCGACCCGGCGGGTATCCGCGAGCTGCGCGATTACTTGCGCCGTCTGGCCCGCGAAGAAGGGATCGCCATCGTCGTCTCCAGCCATCTGCTGTCCGAGATGGAACTGATGTGCGACCGGGTCGCCATCATCCAGCAGGGCAAGCTGATCGACATCCAGAATCTTCGCGGAGAAGGCGCCGCAGAGGCCCAGACCTCCTACTTCTTCGAAGTGAACGATCCCGCGGTTGCCCAGGCGATTGTGCAGGAAGTAGATCCGGCTCTGCCGGTAGTCCTGCGTCCGGACGGGATTGAAATCAGCGCCGGGCGGGAGCGTGCAGCGGATATCGGTACGCTGCTGGTGCAAGCGGGGCTTCGTCTGTATACGATGAAGCCGCTGACCCAATCCCTGGAAGACAAATTCTTGAAGATAACAGGAAGTGATCAAATTGCTTAATCTTATCCGTAATGAAAATATGAAAATTTACCGGCGGCTCACGACTTGGGTTATGATTGCCCTGCTGGTCAGCCTCGTCGGCGCAGCTTCTTATCTGATGTATCATGACTCCCCTCAGGCGAATAAGGTTGACTGGCGCCAATCCCAGACAGAACGCATTCAAATGCTGGAGGAAAGCAAGACGCACATGCCGGAGGAAGCTGCCCGCTTTGATTCCCAAATCCAGTTAGCTAAAGAATATTTGGCAAAAGATATTTCACCGGAACGTTCGGCTGTATGGGAGTCCGTTTCCTTCATGTCGTCCCTGGTCGCGGTTATCACCGTCTTTACGGTTGTTGTAGCAGCGGATGCAATGTCGGGGGAGTTTTCCAGCGGCACGATCAAACTGCTGCTGATCCGTCCCGTATCCCGCTCCAAAATCGTTCTTTCGAAGTATATCGCCGCTTTCCAATTTACGATTGTCATGCTGTTGATTCTATTCGCATCCGCTCTGGCCATTAACTTCGCATTATACGGCACTGGGGGTATGAGCCCTACACTTCTGGATCTGAATCATGCGGGAGCCATCGTCGAGAAGAATATAATTATTGAAATGCTCACTTCCTATGGCTATAAATGCGTAGAACTGATCATGATTGTGACCCTGGCTTTTATGATCTCGACCCTTTTCCGCAGCAACTCACTGGCTATCGGAATTTCACTGTGCATCATGTTCCTCGGCAATACGATCAGCATGTTGATGAGCCGGTACGAGTGGAGCAAGTACCTGCTCTTCTCGAACATGGATTTAACCCGCTACATCCACAATCAGCCTTTGGTTGAAGGCATGACTCTGACCTTCTCCATTATGGTGCTTGCGGCATACTTCCTGGTCTTCAACCTGCTTACCTGGACCGTCTTCCGGCGCAGAGATGTTATGTAGTTCCTGGTACACGCCGAACCGGCGAACGAAAGAACCGCCCTTATCCGATAGGGGCGGTTCTTTTTTTAGGATAATCCGACAACCGCCTCTCCCTGCTCACGTTAAGAAGGCCGGCGGCGGAGCCAGCGGTAGCTTTTGCGGATTCCGTTTAAGATAGAATTAGGCAGAGGAAACGGATTGCGGTAAATAAAAGGCAAATACAGCTTGTAATAGGCCTTCTTCATATCCTCCCACATCTGGTCGGGGTTCTCATCCAGAAAATCCGATACATCCACGATTTTGCCGCGCCCGCTCTCAAGCATTACATTCTTCCCGTGCAGATCCTGCGGCTTCAGGCCCAGTCTGCGCGCATAATCACGTGCATCCTCAATGTCATGAATCACCTGCTGCGGGATGCGTACTCCTTTACGGAAACATTCATACAAGGTGACGCCATTCAATCGTTTGAGAATCAGATAAGGCTCGCTCGCGTAGTAACAGCGGGAGTATGCCGGGTGTTCACCTAACCTCCGGTAAACCTCCACTTCCTGCTTCCAGCCTGCCCTGCCGGGTGCGTACACCTTTACAACCAGGTCCGGCAAATCCGGATGAGCCGTCACAGCCGCATAATTGCCCGTCCCCACCAATTTCCACTCGCCCGGCAGCCGCCGCACCACCACCGGTTCATGCGGATCCTCGCTTACGAAGTCGATACCGGGCAGCAGCTCCCGTTCCACTCTTTCTATCCAAGCATCCATTCAAATCTCCCTTTGGTTATCATTCTCTTATTGTAGAGATTTCTGCCGCCGCTTACAATGGATGATTGCATATGTAATGAATTAATAGGGAGGAATCAATAGGAATACTCTGGCCCATAAACTTTAAAAATAGCAGAATGGGCTTGAATCCTCACCGTCATCGGCATCGCCACGGCCATCTGCCTCTGCGCCGTTCAGCCATTTCAAAACCAGCTTGCCGCATCGGTGCATTCCTTCGGTGCATTCCTCAGGAAACGGATGTCTCTATTCCCGGCCCGGGCGGCGACTTCGGAGCCTTGTCCAGCAGGACCTTGCGCCCCAGAGATACTGCGAGCAGCAGCATAATGAATCCCATCCCCGATGATATTCCGTACTGCTGAACCCAGAGCGGCATACGTTCCGCCCACCCGTACATCCGGCCTCCGAGAAGCGGCCCCAGGAATGCCGCAAAACCGGTTAGAGTCGAATACATCGCAATGAACATCGGACGTTCTCCCCTTGGCGTGTCCCCGATAATAAAATTAAACGCCAGCTGATTAAATCCGCCCGTCCCGGCTCCAAGACACATATGCACCATGATTAGCACCGGCAGTACGGGCAGCCAAGCCAGCAGTCCCCAGAGCATGCAGGACAAAGAAAGAAGAGGCAGCGTCCAGAACAGCAGCTGCCGATTGCTCCAGCGCGCATTCAGGTTCCCCCATACATAGAAGCTCATCATCATAACAGCCGTCTGCAGCACCGTCAGGATCGAGATGGTCTGATAGCTGACCTGCAGTGGTTTGAGCATCACATAAGAGAACAGAGGAACCGAGATTCCCTGCATAAACAGCCAGAGAGCAAGGAATGCAGTCGCCCGGATATAGGTCCGGTCCTTAAAAGGGCGTGTCAGCATCGGCATCAGCTTCGTATTCTCGGACTGCTGAAAAGGCGGATTCGGATACAAGGTATACCCGAGCACATTGCATACGACCGCAACACCGACGATACTATAGAGAATCGGGAATCCTGTTTCATTTCCGTAATGATCCAGAATTTGTCCGCCTATGAACAACCCCAAGCTGCCAAGAGCATTCAGCAGCATATTTCTTATTCCGAAATGCCGGGCTCTGACGGATGCGGGAACCATATCCGCCATCAAGGTGGACCAGACCACTCCTGCAAAAGAGTTGGACAAAAACGCCAGTGTGTATAAGACCACATAGGCCGGAATCCATAAATCCCGCTCCAGTACAAAGGGAATCAAACCCGTACACGCCCATAAGATTCGGTGCATACTTCCGAAAATCAGAATGAGCAGCTTCCGGTTGCTCCATTTTTGCATCAGGTAAGCCATTAAAATTTGCCCAACGTTGACTATTGTCGTCATGGCGAGTACGAGACCGACTTCAGAGGAAGTCGCACCCAGATACAACAAATAGCCCGTCAAGAACGGGCCATTCAGGAGCGTTGTTATGACCGTTGCCGGTGCTCCCTCCAGCGTTGCGAACCACAGATGTTTTCGGGTCGGGGTAAAGCGGTGCCAGGAGCGTGTCTTGAGATGCACGTTCATTTGTTCTCCTTTGAGCCGGGGCTGTCTTCCGGCTTCCTCACATAGTAGTAAATGAATTTTACCGTATTCGATCCAATAATACGTTCATTATACTGCAAAAATTTCCACCCGTCTGTTAAATTCGGAAGGAAATTTTTATATTTTTCAACGTCCCCTTTTTCCGAAAACACGCCTCATATTTACTCTCGTTTACTCTTGTTTACTCTGATTTATTCGCGCGATGTCAGCCCTCCGAGCTCGCCTTGTTCGCTGAATCCGGGGACTTGAACACCCACAGCCGGCTTGCCGCATAATTCACCATCAGCAGCAGGATCGTAACGACCAGTTTGCTGAACAGCGTATTCCAGTCGAACACATCCATGCACACGAATAGCAGGGCATAGGATGACGCCAGACATATTCCGTTAACTAGAAAAAATTTGACTGCCTCCGCCGTTTTAAAAGGTCCTTTGCTGGCAAACGTCCATCTGCGGTTCCACAAAAAACTGTTCAGCGTGCCGCATAAATAGGCAAATGTCTGAGCAGCGACATAGTGCATCTCCAATCCGGACAGCAGCAGCCAGAATACGGCCCAGTCCACCAGTGTATTGCTGACGCCCACGATCCCGAACCGAATAAGACGTATAAGCTCCGGGCTGATTTTCTTCCGTCTGTCCATTTGGATTATCCCTTCTCTTCCTATCTCATATCACATTCAAGTTTTTTATATGCAAGAGGAGCTCTGCTGTCAGCAGAACCCCACCCCGCATAATTAACGTGCTCACTCCGCTGTCTTAGCCAGCCAGTTCGCGATAGCGTCAGCAGTCTTCGCCGTCTGCTCCTGTACGCTGATTGCAGCGGGATGATCCCCTTTCTGAAGGCCATAGCTGCCGAACTGAGCATGGTTGCCTCCGGGAATCATCTCGATTACGGCATCTGCCGGCAGATTGCTTCTGCCCGCTTCCCAGCTCTCCCTATTCAATACGCCGTCTTCCGTACCTGTCAAAGAAAGGACCGGCAATCCTTTATCCTTCAGGCTGCCTTTAGAATCTGCGTACGCCGCGAGCATAAATACCCCTTGGAGCTGCTGAGGATGAGCTGCCGCATAGCGGGCTGCCATCACCCCTCCGAGCGAGTGACCGCCAATCACGTAGCTTCTGCCAGAATCCGCAGCCAGTGCCTCCTCGGCCCGGTTTCCACCCAGAACAGCCAGATTCAGCGGCATTCTCACAATCACGGTACGATAGCCGCGCAGGGCAAGCTCTCGCGCCAAGGGTGCATAGCTTTCAGGCTTGACCAAGCCGCCCGGATAGAAAACGATCCCTGGTCCGGACTGATCCGCACCCGCTGACTTTTCAAAAACCATCCACTTCTCCGCGTCTGTGACAGTTACTCCACCACCGCTTTGCATAGCTTGGGCGGCCCGTTCGTCCGGTTCATAAGGACGCAGATAAAGCACAGCCTCAATACAAGCCGCCAGAAGGACGGCCAGAATCACAAAGAGCCAAATTTTACGCCTTGGTTTCTTGCTGGTTAGTGTCATCATCGTGTACCTCTTCTCAAGCAGGATTCAATGCTCCTATCGTATCACAGCTCCGTTCCTCCCGCATCCCGCTTCTGTGATGCTTCGTGCAGCTTCGGCTTTTCTCCCGCCGGCATCCCTTGGCTGGGATCTCTTCCCTGACCCTGTATCATTCAAAGCAACAGAAAAAAGCCAAGCCCTTGGTTACAAGAGGCTTGGCTTTTATTCTGCAATCATGAAGCGGGTGATGGGAATCGAACCCACGCTATCAGCTTGGAAGGCTGAAGTTCTACCATTGAACTACACCCGCATTGGAGCGGAAGACGGGAATCGAACCCGCGACCCTCGCCTTGGCAAGGCGATGCTCTACCGCTGAGCCACTTCCGCATTTCTTTGTAAAAAGCAATGTTTCCCGAAGTCGACAAGGAATATCATAACAGATATCCAGACGGAATTCAAACTTTTTTTGCAATTAATCGCTATCCAATTATTTACACGAAAATTGAATCACTTTAGCATTTCTCCCCGTGATCTGGAAGCCGCCATTTCAGTTACAACGGGAGGCCTCCGGAGATCCGCAAAGAAGATCAGGGGAAACTAATTCACAACATCGCAGCTGGTATTCCCGCTGGCATTATCGCTTGCATTACCATACCAGGACTGCTTGAGCCTCCTTGAAAACCTGCATGAATTGCGCCGCTTTCTTCGCAATCAGACTAGAGTCGCCCGCCTTGGCGGCCCTGGTTCGTCAGATCGGAGCCGATCCCCACTGCCGCAGCTCCCGCTTGTGTCTTTCCATCCTTTCGGCTGGTAGTAGTATGGGCTCGGCTGATTATATAGAAATCGCTGACAGTTGCTCGAACCGGCGGCCGGTTATTCTTCTGGTGCATGACCCTATGCATGATTCGTCAACTCCGCGGGCGCAGCCGCTGCCGGACTTCTCGCCGCCGTCGGCTTTCACCGTTCAGCGTTCAGCGCTCAATATGCCCGCTCCCCTGAAGCACCGCATCTATTTCCTCCCGTGTCGGAAGCCCTTCCCAGTCGCCCGGAGCCTGAACAACGAGAGAACCGAGCAGACTCCCGAGCTTCACCGCTTCCAAATGGCCGGAGCCCTGCACGATTGCCGAGAGGAAACCCGCGCAGAAACCGTCTCCCGCACCAACCGTGTCGACGACACGTTCCGCTTTGACGAAAGGGACCGCTGTCACGCGTCCTTTCTCGACAAGATAACTTTCTTCGTCTCCGCCTTTAACGACCGAAACCGCAGAGAGCCGGCCCAGCTTGCTTATAATCTCATCGAAATCTTCGGTCTGATAGAGCAGCTTCAACTCATCCAGACCCGGCAGGAAGTAGTCAGCGTCTCCGGCAAGCGACAAGAGTGCCTCGCGGGCTCTTTCGATTCCCCAGAGCTTCAACCTCAGATTGGGGTCAAAACAGACTTTCACCCCATGCCGCTTCGCAATGCGCACCGCTGCTTTTACCGTGGCCAGACAAGATTCGCTCAGGGCAGGCGTTATACCTGTAATATGCAGGATCTGCGCCTGCGCTATGTAAGCCTCATCCAGATCTTCCGGACGCATCTTACTCATAGCGGAAAAGCGCCGGTAATAGTATACGGACGTTTTGCCCGCAACAGCTTCCCGGAGCATCAGCCCAGTCGGCGCAGACTCCAATAGCTTAGCCCGGGAGACATCGACGCCTTCGCCTCTAATTTTCTTGAGTACCATTCTGCCGAAGGGATCATGGCCGAGCTGGCCGAACCACCCTGCATGATGTCCCAGCCTTGCCAGACCAATAGCGACATTACTCTCCGCTCCGCCAAAGGTCGTGTTCAATTGCGGTGAATATTCGATTCCTTTACCGGTCTCAGGCATAAGAAGCGCCATTGATTCACCGAATGTAACGATATCCGGACCGGTACCCGGACTGACATCGCACTGCCGCTTGTCCATTTTAGTCATTATGCACCTCTACATCGCTTCCTTCTAGGTTTTGCAGATTATTCCGGCTTCATAATACAAGCGTTATCTACAAGGCAACAAATTCGATTGCAACAAATTTCAGCTTGTATTTTTGCAGGAACATAGGCGTTATTTATTTGCAGATGAGGAATGCTGCCGCCTGTTCGTTTGCTCACGATACGTAAGTATTTTGGATTTGGTCAGCAGCTCCTCATACTCGTCTCCCGCATTAGAGTCCCAGGTAATGCCGCCCCCTGCGCCGTATACGGCCTGCTCTTTGTCCGAATCAACCAGTACCGTTCGGATGGCGACATTAAAGGTCATGCCTTTGCCAGGCTGGATAAGCCCTATTGTCCCGCAATAGATATGCCGCGGTTCCCGCTCCAGAGACCGGATTATATTCATCGTCGATATTTTAGGAGCACCTGTAATAGACCCGCATGGGAACATCGCTTGGAACACATCGAACAAAGTTGTGCCCGGTTTTGTCTTAGCCTCTACCGTAGAAGTCATCTGATACAGGGTAGGGTATTCCTCGATTTCGAACAGCTTCGGAACCCGGACAGTTCCCTTCCGGGCGATCCGGCTCATATCGTTACGCAGCAAATCCACGATCATTAAGTTCTCAGCACGATTCTTAAGCGATTGACGCAAAGCCTCCCTGCTCTCCGTCTTGGAGGCGGTTCCCTTCATCGGCTTTGTACGGATCGCGTCCCCGTCCCATTGAAAGAACAGCTCGGGCGACACAGATAAGATCCGGTAACACCCCAGATTCAAATAAGCTGAATAAGCGCCATGCTGAGCTTCTCTTAACTGCTCGTAATAAGCAAGATCATCTCCTGTGAATCCGGCTCTCAGACGAGTCGTATAGTTGACCTGATACGTCTTTCCCCAAGCGATAGCCTCATGGATCGTCCGGATATCCTGCTCATAATTCTCCTGATCTTTATCAGCCTGCCAGTCCGATATGCAGTAGTCAGCAGCCATCCGGGCATTCTTCTGATCAGCCTCAGCTTCTCCAAGAATTGCCTGCTCCACCGGCTTCGAATAGCTGGCGAACCATACCAGCGGAAAGTCAGCATCCGGTTCACAGACGGATTGATGCTCCTGAAAAGCAGGGGCACACTCATAGGCGACGTAGCCTACTATATAGAGCTGCCGGTCGATAGCCGCCTGCACATCTTCGAATATTCCCCTGACTTCTTCTATCTTGCAGGTTTGCCATACCTGGAGCGGACTTTCAAATATCAGCCTCTCGTGGTTGAAATCCATGATGATGGATGGCGCATTTCTCAAACGTAACACTCCTGTCTTTATGTTCGCAGACATACCCATTTCTTTTTTTCCAAATTGCACTCGCGGTTCTTCACCGCTCCTGTTCACACCGCACATGCCGGGCATGCCGCCCAAGACTATTCTTAGCATAATAGGTTACGGCATTCGTTACAATAGAAGACACTCAATGGCGCGCCAGCCAGATCTCTTTTTCTCCATACAAAAAAAGCCGCCCCACTGGTAAGTTCCTCAGATCTTTCCCAGTAGGGCAGCCTGCCTGTTGATTCACTCACTCATCTCCGGGATGAGTTAAGCTTTATAGTGAAGCGACAACGTTCCGGATGATCGATATTCCCACATCCTGACTCGCGGAGAGAATGGATTCCGGGTGGAATTGCACCGCCGTAATAGGCAGAGATTCGTGACGCACAGCCATCACGACATCATCCTCGGATAAGGCTGTAACCTTCAGGCCATCCGGCACTTCACTCGCGTAGAGGGAATGATACCGGCTGACCGTCACTTCATCCGGCAGTCCCTTCCATAGCTGGCACTCCTCTACGAGCCGGATCTTGGAGCTTTTGCCATGCATAGGGTAGGACAACGTGCTCAAGGCCCCTCCGAAATATTCCACGATTCCTTGAAGCCCCAGACAGACACCGAAGATCGGAATCTGTCGCTGTACGCACAAGTCAATCGTTTCGTTGAGCTGAAACTCCTCAGGCCGGCCAGGCCCCGGAGACAGCACAACCAGATCGTATTGCCCGCTGCGGAGCTGCTCTCTCGCGGCAGAAGAGCGGTAGGTCACGATCTCCGCGCCTGTCTGCTTGAAATAATTGCCCAGCGTATGCACGAACGAATCCTCGTGATCGACGAACAGGACACGCTTGCCCTTACCGGCAAGCGGCACCTCCTCAACCGCATCCGTCTGCTCATTCCAGCCGCGGATCGCCTTGAGCAGAGCAGCCGCCTTCGTCAGCGTCTCTTTCTCTTCCAGATCAGGATCGGAATCCACATGAAGAGTCGCGCCCGCTCTGATCTCGGCGATCCCGTTCTTGATGGAGATCGTCCGCAGAGTAAGTCCCGTATTCACGTTTCCGTTGAAACCGTACATGCCTACGGCTCCGCCATACCAGCCGCGTGCAGACTTCTCGTTATTCTCGATCCATTGAATCGCAGCGCGTTTGGGAGCTCCGGTAACCGTTACCGCCCACATATGCGTCATAAATCCGTCCAGCGCATCGAACTGCGGCTCCAGATAGCCTTCTACATGATCGACGGTGTGGATGAGATGAGAATACATCTCCAGCTGTCTTCTGCCGATCACCTTGACAGAGCCCGGGCGGCAAATACGGGACTTATCATTACGGTCAACATCCGTACACATCGTCAGTTCCGCTTCATCCTTGGACGAATTAAGCAGCGTGCGGATGTTCTCCGCATCTTCAATAGCATTCTTGCCCCGTTGGATCGTACCTGAGATCGGGCACGTCTCCAAACGGCCATCCTCGACCCGGACATACATCTCCGGTGAAGAACCGACGAGAATCTCCTCCCCCAGATTAACGATAAATCCATACGGACTCGGATTCAGCTTCTTCAGCCGCTGGAAGATCCGGGAAGCGGCATCATGGCATACCTCATATAAAGACTGGGAAGGCACCACTTCGAACATATTGCCTGCTCTAAACTGTTCGATGGCTTTGCGGACCAGTCCGGCATAATCCCCCGGAATGTACTCATAGTCCAGAACCGCCTTGTCGGCAGCGGCTTCCCGGATCACTGTCTTAGACCGGGGAATATTGACCGTAGTCTTCCCGTTCATTTCAAAATCATAGGACATTTTATAGGCGCAGGACATCTGGTGGTCGACGACGATCAGTTCATCGGGAATAAACAAGATAAGCTCCGACGTGTCCGCCTTGCGCTCCTGTTTATATTCGATCGGGTCTATCTGGAACACCAGGTCATACCCGAAAGCGCCATATAGCCCGAGGAAAGAATCTTCATCCGAATAGAAGAAATTTTTGAGTTCCCGCAGCACTTGAAAAATAGAAGGCTGTGACGTCCTCTCCTCTTCCGTAAACACTTTATCGGTACGCAGAATAACACCTTCGATGCGGCCCGAAATCAGCTCCACATCTATAGAATCCACATGTAACAGCGCATTGAGCATCAATGGAATTAATACTTCACCGCGTTGATCAAGCGCCTCCATAGAAAACCGATTACCGGAAGAACGCAGCTGTACAGGCGGATTCACGAATCCGATATCCCAGCGGGAGTATCTGCCCGGATATTCGTAAGAACTGGAATACAGAGCTCCCTTGGTATGATCAATTTGCTCCAGAATTCCGTCTACTGCGTGTGCGTAATCCAATGTTTCAACAGTACGGAGAACTTTCACTTGCCCTTGTGTCATGTAAATCTCTTGTTCGGGATTGTAAGTCAGGTGGGATAAAATACTGTTCATCTTCTAACCTCCGTTTGTCTACAGAGGAGAACAGGGGTAAATAGAGGAGGGAAACACAAATAAACATCTCATCTCGGCTCCGGCTCTTCTCAACCTGTCTCGTCTCAGCTAATCTAAAATAAACTCAACTCTGAGGCTCATTATAACATTGTTGGAGGTCGGCGCCAATACATGAATTACAAAAAAAAGGAAAGACCCGGTCAGCAAATGCTGACCGGGTCTTTCCTTAATTCCAACTGCGATGCGGACAAGAGGACTCGAACCTCCACGGCTGTTACACCACTAGAACCTGAATCTAGCGCGTCTGCCAATTCCGCCATGTCCGCATGAGGTATGGTGCGGTCGGAGGGATTTGAACCCTCACGCCCATTGGGCACTACCCCCTCAAGATAGCGTGTCTGCCGTTCCACCACGACCGCGTATGACACTATAAAAGTGAGCCATGAAGGACTCGAACCTTCGACACCCTGATTAAAAGTCAGGTGCTCTACCAACTGAGCTAATGGCTCTTGGAAAAACTGGTGGAGGCTGATGGATTCGAACCACCGAACTCGTCAGAGAACAGATTTACAGTCTGCTGCGTTTGGCCACTTCGCTAAGCCTCCATGAAAATGGTGCCGTCGAGAGGACTTGAACCCCCAACCTACTGATTACAAGTCAGTTGCTCTACCAGTTGAGCTACAACGGCATATGAAGTTGTGTGGATGATAATGGTGGCTCGGGACGGAATCGAACCGCCGACACGAGGATTTTCAGTCCTCTGCTCTACCGACTGAGCTACCGAGCCTTATTATGGTCACTTCCGGCCATTCTTATCCATCTAATGAAGAAAAATGGCGGAGCTGACGGGATTCGAACCCGCGGTCTCCTGCGTGACAGGCAGGCATGTTAGGCCTCTACACCACAGCTCCAGGTAATTAATTGCGGGGGCAGGATTTGAACCTGCGGCCTTCGGGTTATGAGCCCGACGAGCTACCGGGCTGCTCCACCCCGCGTCAGTAAACTAATTATGGTGGAGGCTGACGGGATCGAACCGCCGACCCTCTGCTTGTAAGGCAGATGCTCTCCCAGCTGAGCTAAGCCTCCATAAAAGTTACTTAATGACCCGTAGGGGATTCGAACCCCTGTTACCTCCGTGAAAGGGAGGTGTCTTAACCCCTTGACCAACGGGCCTTATTTGGACTGTCGTTTTTGGCGACAAAGATTATTGTAACAGAAATTCAGAAGAATACAAGCTTTTTTATTTTCACCAATTTTGACTGTTATTATCTGTATATTTCCGGCTCTTTTATCCCTCCTTTTATCTGTATACAGCTCTTCCACATCACGGAGTCTCTACATATTAAAAATAGGTGTCTCCTGCCTCTACTTTTTGTTCCTTTGAATATACAGCCTGATTCCATTCAATAATTTCAAATGAGCCTTAAATAAACTATACATGTGATCAAAAATGAGGACCTCCTCATCAGACAGGTCATTTTGTTCCGCTTGAGCAGTCCGGGTTTCATCGTATTTCTTGCGAATGAGGTCGATCTGACTCTCCACGGCGATAAGCACCTGTTCTCTGGCCAGATCCCCATGAAAAAGAAGCGCCGTATAAATATCCGTAGGGAACACAAGTGAAGGTCTCGATAAAGACTCTTCAATAAGACGTGCATACTCCTGCTCTCCCTGATCTGTAATGATGTAGGTTGCTTTGGCCCGGTTACCTGTATGCTCGATAGTATCTATTTCAATATAACTCTCGCTCTCCAGCTTTTTGAGAGCATGGTAGATAGAACCTGGTAATATCTCTGCCCATTGATTCACATGATCCAGCTGCAGAAATCGTTGGATCTCATAACCGGACATGGGCTGTTTCTTTAGTAAACCTAATACCATTAACCGTGTCATTTCGCCACTTCCTTCACAAATCTAGGAATACCTTTTACTGCTGCCTGTTGTATATCCAACTTTGAATATTTGACAGGCTAGTTTTAATATAAAAATAAATAGTCAATGTTGAGTAAAATTACAACAACTTTTGATCGGTTCATTATTTAAAAGACAGATACTGCACCTGACAGCATCTAACCTCAATTAAAGCACAAAAACGGCATTGCTGCCGCCTTTATGCCCGTTTGGAACTTGCGGAGTCTCTTCTAGCTATTCACGATAAAGCTTAAGCTAAAGCTTAATCCCGCCCAGGCTTGCGCCTTGGACGAACAACCGTCCGATGTTCTTCTCAACGATCGGATCGGAAATTAATGGGGGTGCATGATGAGGCTTAATACGGGCGTCAATGATGACTTGATCGCAGCCCCAGTGCTTATGCTCATAGGAGCCGTTCACGCCATGGATGTCGTGAGAAGGATTGCTGCGCGTAAAGGTTGCCCACAGGAAGTTAGAAATGGTCTCACTCATAAAGCTGCTGTCATCACTAAGGATGATCATGGGACAAGACGCCACTTGACCTCTGGACTGAATTGCATCACTCCATTCCTGAATCTCCCTGGCGGCATCCGGATAAGTCGTAAATGCCGGCCCTTGCAGTGCCACGATGCCCGGCATGATCAAACGTGGCTGTTCAAAGACCCGCAGCTCTTTCAAGGCTTCAGGGACCTCCAGACACAGTTCCCTCCGTTTATCTCCATAAGCCGCAAACACAACCTTGCTCCCGGTGTTGAGTCCGGTACCCGAATAATCCAATGTATCAATGGTGGTATTGGTGTAGAAATGAATATCACGCCGCAGGTCAATCCGCTCCATCATGTAGGTTAAGAAATCCGCTTCCCGGTGAGTATCGAGCGGTTGATTCTCTTCGGCGGTGATGAACAAATACTTCGCCAGGCTCAGCTGCCCGGTCCCTAAGATCCGGTTAGCGATCGTGAGCATTTCGGTGGGCTGCTTAACCTGCTGATAAGGCGTGTAGCGCTCACTGCCGATCGCAAACAGCAGCGGGTGTACACCCGCGGCATCAACGGCATGGACCTCTTTTACACCCGGAATTTCCTGCTTGATCGCATCTCCTGTTAATTCATGAATGAGTTCACCGAATGCCGTATCTTCCTGCGGCGGCCGGCCGACTACCGTAAACGGCCATATGGCATTAGGTTTGGCATACACTTTGTGTACTTTCATGACGGGGAAAGGATGAATCAGGCTGTAGTAACCCAGGTGGTCGCCAAAGGGCCCCTCCGGCTTGGTCTCTCCAGGATGAATTTCTCCGGTTATAACGAAATCCGCTTCGTTACTAATGCAGAAGCCATCGATATAGCTGTAGCGAAAACGGCGGCCCGATAGCAGACCCGCAAAGGTCATCTCGCTGAGGCCCTCCGGAAGGGGCATAACCGCCGACAGCGTGTGGGCCGGAGGGCCGCCTATGAAGCAGCTGACCTTCAGCGACTGGCCTCGTCTGTTGGCCTTCTCTTGATGAATTCCGATCCCCCGGTGGATCTGATAATGCAGCCCGATCTCTTTGTCCATCTCGTATTCGTTGCCGCTGAGCTGAATACGGTACATCCCCAGATTGGAATTCATAATTCCGGCCTTCTCCGGATTCTCCGAGTATACTTGAGGCAGAGTGACGAATGCCCCCCCGTCGTCCGGCCAGTGCTGAATCAGGGGAAGATCCGATATCTTAATCTCCTGCGCGGCAACCGGCTGACCGCCGTTATTCTTAAGCGGCAGAGCCTTTACCGCCGCCAGCCCCGCTCCGACATTTTTCAGAGGGTGCTTCAAGGCCTGCATCGGGTCGTTGCGCACTGCCATTACGTTCTGAACGGCTTCCCAGGTATGCCGGAAAATAAACTTGCTGCGCTCTACCGTACCGAACAGATTGGATACCGCCCTAAACTTCGATCCTTTGACCCTCTCAAACAATAAAGCAGGCCCCCCTGCTTCGTGAACTCTCATATGAATAGCAGCCATTTCCAGATAGGGATCCACTTCTTCATGAATACGAACCAAATGACCGTTTTTCTCCAAATCGATGACGCACTCTTCTAAACTGCGATACATGCTCCGCGCTCCAATCTGTAGAAGTTTAATGGGGAGAGGCTTCTCCTGACGGGAGCCTTCTATCTTGTTTCTCTAACCTGTAACCGCAAGCTGTTCCGCTCGCCTATTACTTCTAGTTAATACGAAATCCCGGTAACTGTCAAAGAAAGCGGCGGGTTTACCAAATGGACGGCTGTATGTTCGGCTTACCGGATAAAAAAACGCAGCCAAGATGGCTGCGCTTCGTTACCGCGAGTAGTCTGGATGTGGAAAACCGGACCTCTCTCCTGTAGGAATTCCTTTGTATATCTTCCCTAATGCTGCCGGGCCATATCCCCAGGTTTGACCTTCTTCTGTAGGAGGGGAGCTAATAGAAGGGCGCCAAGCAGAAGCAGCGCAGCACTTGCGGCATAGACCGTGAACAGGGAAAACACAGCTTTTAAATAACCGGCGGCCGACATGCCTATTACCATCATTCCCATAAAAATAGGAGTGATCGCTCCCCCGACCCGGCCCATATACGCGCTTTCCGTATTTCTGATAATAAGAGTCTGGATACCGACTTGGATACAAGGATAAAAGAAACCGCTAATGACTTGGATCATCATAGTCAGCAGGGTCACTGTAGATGCACCGGCTCCGATTGTGCAGAAGGCACTCACTACTAAGCCGGTAGCAAGCATAACCTGAGGCTGCACCTTCTTGGCTGCTCCCATAATTATAATTCCGCCCAGCAGCATAGCAGTACCATTAGCCGTCAGCAGCCATTGCAGAAATTGTTTGTCCTGTACTAATTTCTCGATCGTAATAAAAAGCAGTAACGGCTGGACCAAGCCTGCTGCCAACCCGGAAGCTGCGAATGCAGCGCTCAGCGTTCTCAGCGCGCGATTAGCTCTTACATACCGGAAACCGGCCAGCATTTCCTTCATAAATCCGGCCCTTGCCGTCATGGACGTTTCCTTCGTATCACGGGGGAGCTGAGACAGAATAACGGCTGAGCCTAAGAACATGAGGGTCGTCACAACGAGAGAAATCTCTATGCCATACTGAAGAAAGACAAAGGTGCCGATGATCGGTCCCAGGACCATAAAAACAGCTGCCAGCGATTGAGACAATGCCATCACACCCTGCAGGTGCTCAGCCGGCACATGATTCTTATAGAGTTTCATCGCCGATGGCTGCGAGAATTGAGACAGGCTGGCCGATACAAACGTTCCTAACAGGAGCGCATACCAGGCTCCATTCAGCATTGCCGCCAAAACAAACACGACAGAGAGCGCAGAGAGCAGATCGCTCCCTAACATCGTTCTCTTCGGGCGCCAGCGGTCGGCGATCGTTCCTCCAATGATGGCAAAAATAAAAATGGGCGCAAATTCTGCAACGGAAATCAACGAGACATACAGCGGATCATTATCCGTTAAATCCGTTACATATAAAAGCACAGCAAAGTTCCTTATCCATATCCCCATTTGCAGAAGCACACGTGAAAGGATAATCGTCCGCACATAGCGATTGCTTAGCACTTGGTTTCTCCTCCTTTCTTTAAAACGATATGTCCAAACAATTCATTCATACATCTATCATTAACTAGATATTATATGTTATTGTTTATTAAAATTTAATAACTTTATGATAAATAAACACACATTTATTTAGTCTGATTGCTGATCCGCAAACTAAATCTGATTATGTTTGAATTCTGCGTTATTACCCGGAAAACAGCTGTTTTGCCGCTCCCATAACCATCAAAAAAAAGGCCAACCCCGATAACGCACAGGTTGACCTCTAGAGCAGGTGATTTTTTTAAAACAGCATCTAAGGTTCGATAAGTCCGTACTTGATCTTGATGCGATCCAGCTTATCAAACATGGGCCGGGAAAGAACGAACAGGAAGAATACCGTCGCTATGGCATGCACCAAATCAAACCAAAAACCGGATGCATAGGTGGCCAGCAGTGCGGGCCAGGAGAACTGGGGAGTGAACATCAGCAGAGAGCCGAGATTAATAATGCCTCCATAAATCACAAACGTCGACAACCCTCCAAAAATACATAGCGATAGTTTTGATTTTTGAAGAAGCCCTTTTTTAAATAAAACACCGGCCAGAAATCCAATGATTCCAAAGCAGAACATCTGCCATGGGGTCCACGGTCCCTGTCCAAAGTAGAAATTAGATACAAAGCCGGCAATAGCTCCTACAAGAAAACCAGCCTCCGCTCCAAAGCTTACCCCTGCGATAATAACGATAGCGACTACCGGCTTGAACTGGGGCAGCATGAAAAAGGCTGCGCGTCCGGCGACTGCAATCGCCGCCAGTACAGCGATCACGATTAACTCCCGTGCCTGCGGCTTGCGGTTCTCAAACACCATAGCAAATGGAATCATCGTATAGAGGACAATCAATAAGCTGATGAAATAATATTTCCGGTCGTTTAAGACAAATACGCCCAGCAGGATCGTAGCCGGAATAAGAATAAGGATCAGCAGAGCGGCTAATACAGTACGGCGGCTGAGCCGGCGGTTTTCCTGCCGCTTTTCTGGCATCGTTCAATCACATCCTCTACTGTTACTCCTTCACGCCATATATGGCGTGCCATCCGATTGGCTGCAGTCGTATAAAAGCTGTTGCCCGCGAAAAACGGCTTCGCCCTGTTCGTCGTGATGATCCGTCCATCAAAAAACATGGCGCACACCTCTGCATACTTGGCGCAAAACTCGATGTCGTGCGAGACCATGATAATGGTAACCCCGGAAGCATTCAGCTTGTGTAGAAATACGGCGAGTTTCTCTTTGAAAAATCCATCCAGACCTTTGGTCGGCTCATCCAACAGTAAGATTTGCGGCTCCAGCAGGAGTACCTTAGCAAGGGCTGCCCGCTGCTGCTCTCCCCCGCTTAAATCATAAGGGTGCATAGCAAGCAAATTTTCGAGCTCCGCAAAAGCTACCGCCGCCTCAATCTTGCCTGCTTGTTCTTGAGGAGTCAGATCGGTGCCGGTCAGCATTTCAGCTAAATCCTGCCTGACCGTTTTTTTTACGAACAGCGTTTGCGGATTCTGCGGAAGGATCCCCAAATTGTGAGTGAAGAGTTCCTTGGGTTTCATCCGGGCAGGATTCTGCCCATTCACTTGAACCTTGCCCCGGTATGGCTGGAGGATACCGCTGATCAGAGATAACGTCGATGTTTTACCGGTTCCATTGCCGCCGACTATGCAGTAAAACTGCCCCTTCTTCACTTCAAAAGAAAGATCTTTGATAATATCCGTGCCGTTCTTCTCGTATTTAAACCAGACATCTTTAAACTTAACGACAGTACGGGCCGCCCCGTCCGGTGTTTCCTTCGTATCCTCTATTGCCGCTGCCGTCCTATCACTCAGGAAAGCATTCAGCCACTGGCGTCCTTCCTTGACCGTAACCGGATAGCGCAGTTCGCTGCCCACCCCTGCATAAATCTGCATCGGTGAGGGCATGGAGCGAAACATCGGATGGTTCAGCCTGTACAGTTGTTCACCAACCTTGTAAGGAACGTCATCCGCTATAATCTTTCCTTCATCCATCACAACCAGACGGTCTGAAACAGGAAGTACCTCTTCCAGACGGTGCTCCGTCATAATAATCGTCGTCCCCAGCTCTTGATTGATTTTCTTCACGGTTTCCAGAAAATCCCCGGCCGCAATCGGATCCAGCTGAGAAGTCGGCTCATCCAGAATTAACACCGAAGGATGCATGGCCATAATGGAGGCCAGATTCAGAAGCTGCTTCTGCCCTCCGGACAACTCGGTTACATTTTTGTGAAACCAGGTTTGGATTCCAAAAAAGCTGGCCATTTCGGCTACGCGCAGACGTATCGTACCGGGATCAAATCCCAGACTCTCAAGTCCGAATGCCAGCTCATGCCAGACCTTGTCGGTCACAATCTGATTGTCCGGGTTCTGAAGCACGAACCCGATTTCAGATGCCTGCGTGCGCTGATCCAGCTCTTCAATAGGCTGGCCATTGTAATAGATCTCCCCGCTCTTTTTCCCGTGTGGAGTAAGAACGGTTTTGAGCTGTCTGAGCAAAGTGCTCTTGCCACAGCCCGATTTGCCGCAAATGGTGATAAACTCTCCGCTCTGAATCGAGAGATTTAGATGAGACAGCACCTCTCTATCTTGCTGCGGAAAAGTAAAGACTAGATCTTTGATTTGATAGATTTCCATTTCACTGCCTCCATCAGGTTAATGATTACGGGCATCATGCAGAGAAGCATGTAGGCGGTATAGACCAGTATACTCAACGGTGTAATACTCGCGGCTTTAATAGAGGGGAAGAACCGGATTGTGTTCTCCCCCTGTATGGCTCCCAGGAGAAGGACGGCAAGCAGCACCATCATAATGGTGAACACCGTTTTATCCCGGTTGTCAAAACGAAAGATGGAGAAGCTTGTGCGATTGGGCAGTCCATACCCCCTGGACTTCATGGAGTCTGCAGTTTCAATCGCATTCTCAAGCGCCCATGTGGTCATAATCGAGAGAATCGTCATTCCGTTCCGGGCCCTTCTCAGGATATTGCCTTGAGTGACATCTCTGCCTATACATTTCTGGGCATTCGAAATCACTTTGATTTGCGCGATATATCTGGGTACAAAACGGAGCACCATCGAGAAAATCAAAGATAACGAGGGCATTATTTTACCGAATAGATAAATAAATTTATCCGAAGTCATTACGGCGTTGTAGCAGGAGAACCACATGATGACGGTCACAAACATACAGGCTGCCGCCGCGCCAAAGAGAATGGATTCGAGCGTAATGGGATTGCCGTTCTTCAAATAAAATAGAATCGTAACTCCCGCATGGTTAAAAACAGGATTCATCAACGCTACGATCAGCAGCAGAGGAATCATGTAAAGCAAATTAAACCGCAGGGCTCTCATGCCCTGTAACATAATGGAGTAAACAAAGGCACTGATAAGGGCGATAACTTGAAACACAGGGTGCATAAAGAACATACTGCACAGCAGTATTCCCGTAAAATAAACCAAATTGACAAAGGGATGGTAGGAAGAAAAATGATCCGGCATCACTTCTTCTCCCCGGTTGCAGCCATACCTCCGCCGATGTCCCGGCCTAGATCACACGTATACAGCCACTCTACGACATCACCGTCTTTCAGCATATAACGGCTGCTCCCGTAGTTAGGAAACCATCCGTTCACCTTATACATCCATCCGCTGAGCTCCCCGCAATCGAATTCATACAAATTGTGAATGCCTTCGATATAATTGCTGTTATAGATGGGTGTCATCTCGAATTCCATATGAATCTTACTCGCTTTCATTTCTCTAAGCAGGACATCAAACACGGATTCTCCCTCATAGAAGGTAACCTTCTTTGTTTTATAAATCACACCGTCTTTGGGCAGCACTTCAAGCTTATCCTTATTAAATAGATCCATATTGTTCAGGATAGTCTTGGCGGATACAGATAGAGTGACAGTCAAACTCTTATTCTTATTGACCTTTGTATCCTGCCATTCCACGGGTTTGGGTTTACCTTCCGGTACAGGATCGGTCATATACTTATCTTTCTTAGGTTCTGCCGTAACCGCCGGTTTGGGTTCTGTCTTAATTGTTGGAGCGGGCTTGGTTTTCTTGTCCTGCTCTTTTGCAGCGGAATCTTTATCGCCCTCTTTAGCCACGGGCTCTTCCGGCTTTTTTTGCTCAGAATCTGCTGACTTTTCTTTATCTGCCGGTTTCTCTGACTGTGCCTCGCCTGCTGCTTTAGTCTCCTGGGCTGCACTTGCTTCTTTATTGTCAGTCCCAGCTGCCTTATCGCCGATTGGGCCTGCATCATCTGCTTGTCCGCCGTTCTCTTGACCACTTGGCTTCACGGCAGCCGGAGAAGGGCTGCTTTCATGTACAGACTGCGCCTCACCAGACTCCCCTTGGCCTCCCGGACCCTTCGGAGTATTCCCTCCCCAGAAAAACGCGATCGCGAGCACGCTCATGATCAATAGTGCGGCTATCCATGATTTCTTATTTTTCACTGGTATTTCCCCCCTTAAATAACTAAACAAGGGCACTGAAATTCACCCTTGCTTAGCTCTCCAAGTCACAATGCTAGTTGATATCTGTCATGTCATAAAGGCCCGATTGACCTTGAACAAATCGGTCATAAGCGATTAGAGCGTACATCGCCTGATCGGTAGCCATAAGGTCTACCTCTCCGGGATTAGCGCCGCCATTGCTTTTATCTCCGGATTTTATATGATAGAATCCGCCCTCTTTGGCGGCAAAGCTAAGTAAAGCATCAACGGGTGAACGACCGTTTTTGACAAACCTGGAGTCCTGATGCGGGTCTATCCCGAGTCCGCTTAAGGCAACGATGACCTGGGCTATGCTTTCCGAATTAACGGAACCCCAGCTAGTGTAACCGCCATCCGCTGTCTGAGCGGCGGACAGCCACGCGATCCCCCGGTCAACCGCGGCTTTTACATCGGCATTCGTTTTATAGTAAGGAGTGAGTCCTTGAATCACCATAGACGTAACATCCGGATCGGATTCAGCGGCATTCGCCCCTAATGCCCATCCTCCGCCTTTAATCTCCCGGCCCAGAATGAACTGGATCAGCATTTCTCTGGTTGTCTGCGTCTTTACCCCCCCAACGACGGGGATCTCATACTGATTGCTGTCGAGAGCAATAAGAGCAAAGACAGGACCATTAATCCCTTGTTTGATCAGTGTCTCAAAATCAGCAAGTGGTTCTCTTAAGTCATATCCGGCTACATTCTTAATGTCTTTGCCTATTGAGGTTAGAGCCAGAATGACCCGATCATATTCCGTATATTTGACGTGATGTAGTTTGCCCGACTTTTCTTTAAGGGTTTTCTCCACATTGGCATAGTATTTAGCATAATAAGCCTCCGGCACTTCTACACCCGAACGGGCCAGTCCAAGGACCGTCCATTCTCCTCCAACCGTGCCTATAACAGGATCATCCACTGATTTTTGCAGAAAAGCTGCGGTATTCCGGATCTGGTCGGCTACTTCCTCATGCTTGCCTTGAGATGGTTTCCCCGGTTCCGGCTTCCCAGGCTCCGGTTTTCCCCCGCCCGGTTTAGAGTCCTTCGAGTAGGTATAAGCTCTTACCGCAACCACCGCTGCCATTTCTCTCGTGGCATAATCTTGCGGCTTGAACTGATTGTCATACCCTTGCATCAAATTCAGGGCGATGATCGTTTCCACATCGGTTCGGGCCCAGGAAGAGACCGTATCCAGATCGGTAAGTCCGGCGTCCGTTCTCAGCGGGCCAGCTCCCAATGCCCTGATAATTATGACGGCCATCTGCTCACGGGTAATCTTATCGTCAGGCTTGAATTCTTCACCGAAGCCGCCGACTATCCCCGCTTTAAAGGCAGCGTTGACTGCTGGATAGAACCAGTCGTCCTGACTAACATCCTTGAAGCTGATGACCTTGTCCGCTGTAAAATCAAGTCCCAGCATAGCTGCCACAATTTTAGTGAATTCTGCTCTTGTAACATCGGCCTGCGGATTGAATTTGCCGCCGCTTCCGTCAATGATGTTATTTGCCGTCGCTTCTTCGATCGCTTGATAAGCCCAGGATGAAATTGTACCTGCATCCTTGTACAGCTTTTTAAGATCCACTTTGCCCGGCTTCGGATCCGGTTGCGGCTCCGGCTTCAAAACCGGTGCGGTTGTGCTGGTCGTATACGTGATAAGAGTCGCCGCAAAGTTAATTTTGACCACAAGATCGTTGTCTTTCCTATAAGCATAGGCTGTCTTGCCGGAGCCTTTGCTCGCCTGAATGCCCGCTTCCTCTGTCTCATAAATGACAATCGGTGTGAACTCTTTGTCGGTTAAATACCCGGGGTGCTGCTTTTGACTGTCTTTGAATCGATAAGAAATCGGTTTATCAAACACAGCCGGATTCGCCGGATTGCCTGATACGAAAGCATGGTTGATTATATCCAGCTTCTCGTTGTCTTTCAGAATGCCTTTAACAAGCGCTTGAATGCTGCTGTTATTCGTGTCTATTGTTGTGAGGAGCTCGAATCGATCATCCCCTGCCGTAAGCCTGGTGCCCTTGTCAATGACCGCTTGAATATTACCTTTGGTAACGGTAAGCCCAGGAATATCATCTTTAACGTCTTTTAAATTAAGTATGAATTTCGATGTCAATTCCGGCAGATTAACGGTTATCTTGTCTGTATTTACAAGTTCCTTCGTAATATCCAGAACATAATCCGCTACAGTATCCTTAGGCACGTTTACTACAGGTGTGCGGTCATCTGGATTAATAAGAGCCGGTGGTTTAACAGTCTCCCACTGACTGAGATCTTGCCCTAAATCTGCACCCAGATTTGTTGTATAGCGCCACTGCAGGCGATCGCCGTTCTGCAGGACATAGCTGCTGGCTCCATAATTGGGATAGGACCCGTTGACACTGTACATCCAGCCGCTGCCGGTGCCATGGTCGAATTCACCATCTCCAGCGATCGATTGCACATAGACACTTCCGTATTTCTCGGTCCACTCATATTCATACGGTATCCCGTTGTTATCCAGCACTCTCTTTAATAAAGTCCATGCCGTATCGCCGGATTGCAGCTCTACATCCGTAGCGGCAACCACAAAGCCTTTACTAATCGTTTCCTTATCGACAGAGATTGTCGCGTAAGGTTTAGGCTGAGGCGTGATTCCGCCTCCCCCGCCGCCAGGCGCTTGAATGGTGCTGACCGCATAAGCCGCATAATCGGTAAAATGCTTCGTTTTGACGATCAGATCATTGCCGCTGTCGTATGCGTACTCCTGGAGTCCGCTAAGTTCCCCTTCGCTGCCGCTGGCATACTTGTGAATGGCGTGCGGAGTCCCGCCTTCTATATAAGCGGCCTCTTTGCCGCTCATACCCTTGAAAGTTAGCGTGACATACTCGCTGAATTCAACTCTAGCCTGCCCGCCCACGGAGAAAGCTTGGGTAATAGCATCCAGCTTCTTGTTCTTGGGAAGAATCTCGTTAATCTTATCCCTTAGTACCGCATCTGAGAAAAGGACAGGCGAGAGCATCTCAATTGCAGACGCGTCTCCGCTCGTCACTTGTGCCCCCTTCGGAAGCAGGACGGACGCACTGCCCTTAACCGCTTCTAACTGAGGCAAAGCCTGTGCGGCAGGAAGCTTAACGATAACCTTCGATTGTTTATCGCCCGGGATCTCAACTCGTATTTCCTTATGCTTATCACCGGCTGTTACCGGAACCAGATAGTTCCGTTCATCTTGCGGTATAGCAAGATGAGGCTGATCGCCCGATGGCAGCGGCAGCACCTTATCCTTCGTCGTATCTTCCTTAACGTCCGTCATGTCATAGAGACGGGTTTTGCCCTTTATGAACCTGTCATAGGCTACCAGCGCGTAAGTCCCCTGATCGGTAGCCATCCCGTCGACCACACCGGCTCCTGCGCCGCCGTTAGCGGCAGTTCCCGGAAGAATGTGCATAAAGCCGCCTTCAGGGACTGCAAAGCTCATCAGGGCATCGACAGCGGATTGTCCGTTCTTAATAAACCTTGGGTCCGTGTGCGGATCGATTCCTAACCCGGTTAAAGCTACAATAACCTGCGCGATACTTTCACTGTTTACTGTATCCCAGCTAGCAAAGCCGCCTTCATCCTTCTGAGATTTGGCCAGCCAGATAACAGCGCGGTCAACGGCCTCTCTTACGTCCGCCTGCTGATTGTAGTAAGGCGTAAGGCTCTGAATCGCCATGCCGGTAATATCCGGATCGGGATTGCTTCCGCTCAGCGCCCAGCCGCCGGCTTCGCTGGTCCCCTTCTTGATCTCCCGGTCCAGAATGTAGCGGATCAGCTTTTCTTTGGTTGTCTGTACGGCTGTCCCTGATACTTGAGGAATATCGTAAGGCTTGCTGTCAAATGCGATCAGGGCAAAGATAGGACCATTAATCCCTTGCTTGATCACATAATTATAATCTGCAAGAGCTTTCCTTATATCGTAATTAGCGACTTCCGTAATTTCTCTGCCGATAGAAGTAAGCCCCAGGATTAATCTGGAATGTTCCGTACCTTTATTCTTGTCGAGTTTATCGCCGTACTTAGGCATCAACCCTGCAACTTTTTGAGCCGCATTCTTGTAGTAAATATCATAATAACCCGCCGGTACCGGGTAATCGGCTCTGGCCAGGGAAAGGATCGACCATTCTCCTCCACCTGTGCCGAAGCTCGGGTCTGTTACCGATCCGACGAGATAAGCCAGATTCTTATCCAGTTGTGCTTTCGGGGAGTTAGCGGGAAGAGCTTTGTAGCTAATCTCATAGGATTCATCTGTTCTATTGCCTGCTCCATCTGCCGCTGCGATTGTAACGGTATTACGGCTCGGTGCCAGAGAAGCCTGGTACTGTGCATGGGTTGGCAGAATGGTGGTGCCGTTCACCTTTACTTCCGGAACAATGTCTGTATACACATTGTCTGTTACAGTGACTTTAAAACTGATTTCTTTGGTGGATAGGATCTGTTTATCCGTTAACCCTTCTACGGTAATACTCGGTTTTTGTGTGTCTGCATGGATAAAAGTTTTTGAGGAATCCGAAGAAGCCGGATACACATCCGTCGTAACGCTTGCCGAGTCCTTCAGCCCTGCCGTTGCAAGATTCGCCCCATTGGCGCTGGTTACTGTAAGCCCTGCTGAGAATAAGGACAAGAACATACACAAAACGAGCGTCCAAGCTATAAATCTGTTTCTCATCATTCTTAGTCTTCCTTCCTTTCACAGCATTCTGATCTAGTCTCCAAGAATAAATGCGCTAAGCAGCAAAAACCCCTTAACATAAAATGTTAAGAGGTTTAATAGAATACATAGCTAAATAAAGCATGCACTAAAACACCTTCCTATCCATCGTAGAGTTATGGTGTGACGACGAAACAGGCAGGTCTTCTGGCTCAAGCTTCAACACCCTTACAGCCTTCCCAGTTTCCCAGTGGCATTTTGCAAGGACTCTTCTTATACAGCGGCGGGACCGCGCGGGATTTTCACCCGCTTCCCTTTTAACCAATTCATGATTCCGTAGTTGGCATACATAATTGGCACCTGTTCACATATTCGATTTTCTTAGTCATCATAACCAATATATCTACTTTTGTCATGTTAAAATTTTCACATTGTGCCTTTATAGGTTAATTCCCTTCGTTCCAACAGCTCGAGTTTGTCCATACCGGCAGCATATCGATACTTCCTGGACTCTAAAGTACTGCTGATCTGAAAAGTCCGCTGAACAGGGTCGTACGTTACCGTATCTCTAAATGTAGCTTGCAGGGCAGCCTGCACATCAATCGACTTAATCACGCCGGCTATATTTTTGTAAATATACACATCCTGATCATGGGTAAGAACGACGGCCTCAGTCACTCCATCACCATCCAGATCCTCCTCATAAATGGTTGCTGCATCCATTTGGTAGTTGGCGATAATATTATTATTCTCTTGAGAAATCCAATAGGTACATCGGCGCTCAGGCCCGCATTTACCGTCTAACCGGACATTAGAGAAACCGAAAGCATCACTTTTCCTGAACTTCACGTCGCTCAATGCCCCATATCCGATCTCATAGACCCCTTCAATTACGGAGCTTAAAAAGTTCGTAGAATCGTAACCGAAAAAAGGATTCGGATCTCCTTCTTTCCTATATTCCACATACTTCCCGTACTTCCCCATCCCTTCGCTCGCGACCACTTCTTTAATCGTTACAGATGATAGCGGTATTCGCTCCAATCGGTCTCTTCTGATTGCTTTATCTGTCTCGGGAATTATTTTCACATCTGCCGCAGGTTCATAATTCAGTGTTACATCGTTCCCGGAAGCTCCCGGCGGACTCATTGATCCATTTGAATCTCCCCCTTGTTTTAATGGAAAAATAGCGGGCCAGCTATTAGTGAGAGGGACTATCAGTATACTGAGCATGAGTCCGGCCGCGGCTACCGGAAATAAAACTTTAATAAAGGCATGATTCATTTTCTTGTAACGGTTATGTTCAACCCGCTCGATTACGATTTGCTTCATCTTTTCAGTAAACATTCCCTTATCAGCGTCATTTTCTTTGACTATCCCGTACCAACTCGGTTTCCGGTTACTCATTCTCCATTTCCCTCCATATCTTCTCGACCTTTTTGCGTGCCCTATTGAGTCTGGACTTCACTGTTCCTTGCGGTATGCCGAGTACATCCGCCATTTCTTGAATGGTTAGTTCATGGTCCAAATCCAGGATGAGCACTTCCCGTAACTTTCTGGACAAGCCCATAATAATACTGCGAATAACCGCAGCCCCTTGAATCCCGATATATGTCCCCTCGGCAGACTGCTCAGTTCGTGTATTCCTCACGTTCCCGAAAAGTAAAACCTTGCGAAAATAACCGGACCTCATCTCGTTAATCGCTATATTCCTTGTAATGGCAAAGAGCCATGTCTTGAAGGATGATTGACCCCGGTAAGTATGCAGATGAGAATGAACTTTTATAAAGACCTCCTGTGCAATATCCTTCGATTGCTCCTTATTTTTGGTTATCGCATAAGCGTATCTCCAAACATCGTCCCCGTATTGATTCATCAGATTATACAGCTCCGTACTATCCACATCATCGATATCTTTTAAATATTCTGTTTCCATCTCTCTCACCTCCATCCTATTAGACAAACCAGCATCCCATATGTTCCCTTTTGTCACATGCGAATTTCTTCAATAGCCTTTCGTTTAAGAATTAAGTTACCCTAATCGAGTATACTGAAATATAGTCAGAAATTTTGGTGTATGTATGTTATAAAAAAGGCTACCTGTCATAGTACAGGTAGCTTTAGATTGCTATATATGCCCACACATAAGGATTCAAAGTTACTGTTTCCCCGGCCGTAGTCAGGATTCATCCTCCTGACCTCATCTTTATTTCCAATCATACCGATTCCCGAGAGGACTTTAATAATATCTCATGATTTAGGTGAAATCATAAAGTATTACAAACAAAAAAGCCCACTCATTAGTGGGCTTACTTTGCTTGGCAACGTCCTACTCTCCCAGGACCCTGCGGTCCAAGTACCATCGGCGCTGGAAGGCTTAACGGTCGTGTTCGGGATGGGTACGCGTGGTTCCCTTCCGCCATCGTCACCAAACAGGATGTTCCGAAGTGTTAGCGACTTCGAAAATCGCAGCATCTCCTTGCGGACATACCACTCATTTCAGGGTTGTACCCTGAAAACTAGCAGCGAAAGATGTAAAAGATCCATCCAAAGATCTTGTGGTGCACCGCCTAAGCGATGCTTCCGATGACGGCCTCTACTCTCGTAAAGACCTATAGGTCAAGCCCTCGACCGATTAGTATTGGTCAGCTCCACACATTGCTGTGCTTCCACCTCCAACCTATCTACCTCGTCGTCTTCAAGGGGTCTTACTAATTGGGAAATCTCATCTTGAGGGGGGCTTCACGCTTAGATGCTTTCAGCGCTTATCCCTTCCGTACATAGCTACCCAGCTATGCCTCTGGCGAGACAACTGGTACACCAGCGGTACGTCCATCCCGGTCNTAGGTCAAGCCCTCGACC
This sequence comes from Paenibacillus lutrae, assembly GCF_009757775.1. Lineage (GTDB taxonomy): Bacteria > Bacillota > Bacilli > Paenibacillales > NBRC-103111 > Paenibacillus_F > Paenibacillus_F lutrae. The sequence continues at coordinate 316,093 of NZ_RHLK01000002.1, read as the reverse complement.
GATTAGTATTGGTCAGCTCCACACATTGCTGTGCTTCCACCTCCAACCTATCTACCTCGTCGTCTTCAAGGGGTCTTACATACTGGGAAATCTCATCTTGAGGGGGGCTTCACGCTTAGATGCTTTCAGCGCTTATCCCTTCCGTACATAGCTACCCAGCTATGCCTCTGGCGAGACAACTGGTACACCAGCGGTACGTCCATCCCGGTCCTCTCGTACTAAGGACAGCTCCTCTCAAATTTCCTGCGCCCGCGACAGATAGGGACCGAACTGTCTCACGACGTTCTGAACCCAGCTCGCGTACCGCTTTAATGGGCGAACAGCCCAACCCTTGGGACCTACTTCAGCCCCAGGATGCGATGAGCCGACATCGAGGTGCCAAACCTCCCCGTCGATGTGGACTCTTGGGGGAGATAAGCCTGTTATCCCCAGGGTAGCTTTTATCCGTTGAGCGATGGCCCTTCCATGCGGTACCACCGGATCACTAAGCCCGACTTTCGTCCCTGCTCGACCTGTATGTCTCGCAGTCAAGCTCCCTTATGCCTTTGCACTCTTCGAATGATTTCCAACCATTCTGAGGGAACCTTTGGGCGCCTCCGTTACTCTTTAGGAGGCGACCGCCCCAGTCAAACTGCCCACCTGACACGGTCCCTCTACCGGTTAGACGGTAGCAGGTTAGAACTCCGATACGATCAGGGTGGTATCCCAACGGCACCTCCACCCAAGCTGGCGCTCAGGCTTCAAAGGCTCCCACCTATCCTGTACAGATCGTACCAAAGTCCAATATCAAGCTGCAGTAAAGCTCCATGGGGTCTTTCCGTCTTGTCGCGGGTAACCTGCATCTTCACAGGTATTAAAATTTCACCGGATCTCTCGTTGAGACAGCGCCCAAGTCGTTACGCCATTCGTGCGGGTCAGAATTTACCTGACAAGGAATTTCGCTACCTTAGGACCGTTATAGTTACGGCCGCCGTTTACTGGGGCTTCGGTTCACAGCTTCGGGTTACCCCTAACCGCTCCCCTTAACCTTCCAGCACCGGGCAGGCGTCAGCCCATATACTTCGCCTTACGGCTTCGCATAGACCTGTGTTTTTGCTAAACAGTCGCTTGGGCCTTTTCACTGCGGCCCCCTCGTNGTTGAGACAGCGCCCAAGTCGTTACGCCATTCGTGCGGGTCAGAATTTACCTGACAAGGAATTTCGCTACCTTAGGACCGTTATAGTTACGGCCGCCGTTTACTGGGGCTTCGGTTCACAGCTTCGGATTGCTCCTAACCGCTCCCCTTAACCTTCCAGCACCGGGCAGGCGTCAGCCCATATACTTCGCCTTACGGCTTCGCATAGACCTGTGTTTTTGCTAAACAGTCGCTTGGGCCTTTTCACTGCGGCCCCCTCGTGCTATTCACACTACCGGGGCACCCCTTCTCCCGAAGTTACGGGGTCATTTTGCCGAGTTCCTTAACGAGAGTTCTTCCGCGCGCCTTAGAATTCTCTTCTCGCCCACCTGTGTCGGTTTGCGGTACGGGCACCTTCGCCTGGCTAGAAGCTTTTCTTGGCAGTGTGAGATCAAGACCTTCGCTACTGTAATTTTCGCTCCCCATCACAGCCCAGCCTTATGATGTGCGGATTTGCCTACACATCAGCCTCACTGCTTGGACGGACATCCATCAGTCCGCGTCCCTACCCTGCTGCGTCACTCCATNTCTCTTCTCGCCCACCTGTGTCGGTTTGCGGTACGGGCACCTTCGCCTGGCTAGAAGCTTTTCTTGGCAGTGTGAGATCAAGACCTTCGCTACTGTAATTTTCGCTCCCCATCACAGCCCAGCCTTACGATGTGCGGATTTGCCTACACATCAGCCTCACTGCTTGGACGGACATCCATCAGTCCGCGTCCCTACCCTGCTGCGTCACTCCATTGCTCGTAACGGCTTACGGTGGTACAGGAATTTCAACCTGTTGTCCTTCGACTACGCCTTTCGGCCTCGCCTTAGGTCCCGACTTACCCTGAGCGGACGAACCTTCCTCAGGAACCCTTAGGCTTTCGGCGGANGATGTGCGGATTTGCCTACACATCAGCCTCACTGCTTGGACGGACATCCATCAGTCCGCGTCCCTACCCTGCTGCGTCACTCCATTGCTCATAACGGCTTACGGTGGTACAGGAATTTCAACCTGTTGTCCTTCGACTACGCCTTTCGGCCTCGCCTTAGGTCCCGACTTACCCTGAGCGGACGAACCTTCCTCAGGAACCCTTAGGCTTTCGGCGGATCAGATTCTCACTGATCTTTTCGTTACTCATACCGGCATTCTCACTTCTGTACAGTCCAGCAGTCCTCACGATCTACCTTCAATCCGTACAGAACGCTCCCCTACCCATGCATCATAGATGCAAGTCATAGCTTCGGTGGTGTGTTTAGCCCCGTTACATTTTCGGCGCAGAGTCACTCGACCAGTGAGCTATTACGCACTCTTTAAATGGTGGCTGCTTCTAAGCCAACATCCTGGTTGTCTGTGCAACTCCACATCCTTTCCCACTTAACACACACTTGGGGACCTTAGCTGATGATCTGGGCTGTTTCCCTCTTGACAATGGATCTTAGCACTCACTGTCTGACTCCCGGGGTAATGTCTGTGGCATTCAGAGTTTGACTGGACTTGGTAACCCTTGGCGGGCCCCGCACCCAATCAGTGCTTTACCTCCACGACACATCCCCCGAGGCTAGCCCTAAAGCTATTTCGGGGAGAACCAGCTATCTCCGAGTTCGATTGGAATTTCTCCGCTACCCCCACCTCATCCCCGCATTTTTCAACATGCGTGGGTTCGGGCCTCCAGTGCGTGTTACCGCACCTTCACCCTGGACAGGGGTAGATCACACGGTTTCGGGTCTACGCCCACGTACTATAGTCGCCCTATTCAGACTCGCTTTCGCTGCGGCTCCGTCTTTTCAACTTAACCTCGCACGTGAACGTAACTCGCCGGTTCATTCTACAAAAGGCACGCCATCACCCATTAACGGGCTCTGACTTCTTGTAGGCACACGGTTTCAGGTTCTATTTCACTCCCCTCCCGGGGTGCTTTTCACCTTTCCCTCACGGTACTGCTTCACTATCGGTCGCTAGGGAGTATTTAGCCTTGGCAGATGGTCCTGCCGGATTCCGACGGGGTTTCACGTGTCCCGCCGTACTCGGGGTGGGTCTAGGCATACGTTCACTTTCGGCTACAGGGCTGTTACCTCTTCCAGCGGACCTTTCCAGATCACTTCACCTAATGAACTTTTGCCATATCGACGCCCCACAACCCCAGAGAGCAAGCCCTCTGGTTTGGGCTAATCCGCGTTCGCTCGCCGCTACTGACGGAATCACTATTGTTTTCTTTTCCTCCAGGTACTTAGATGTTTCAGTTCCCTGGGTGTGCCTCCAATGCAGCTATGTATTCACTGCATGGTAACTGCGCATTACCACAGCTGGGTTCCCCCATTCGGACATCCCCGGATCAAAGCCTGCTTACGGCTCCCCGAGGCATTTCGTCGTTCGCCACGTCCTTCTTCGGCTCCTAGCGCCTAGGCATCCTCCGTGTGCCCTTATTAGCTTGACCAGGCTCCGCTTTATGCCGATTCGCGCTAGCAAGCAAGCTTGCCAAATCGCTCATGCGCCATACAACTTCGCTTCATCAAACCATCAAGGTTTTTGGATGATTCTAGTTACAACTTTCGCTATCTAGTTTTCAAGGAACAACGGATTCGCGCCACTGAACATCCGAAGAAGATCAGGGCAGCAAAAAGTTTGAAAAGAGAGGAAATTCTCCTTTCAAAACTGACAACGAGTGATTGAAGTTNTTCGGACATCCCCGGATCAAAGCCTGCTTACGGCTCCCCGAGGCATTTCGTCGTTCGCCACGTCCTTCTTCGGCTCCTAGCGCCTAGGCATCCTCCGTGTGCCCTTATTAGCTTGACCAGGCTCCGCTTTATGCCGATTCGCGCTAGCAAGCAAGCTTGCCAAATCGCTCATGCGCCATACAACTTCGCTTCATCAAACCATCAAGGTTTTTGGATGATTCTAGTTACATATTTCGCTATCTAGTTTTCAAGGAACAACGGATTCGCGCCACTGAACATCCGAAGAAGATCAGGGCAGCAAAAAGTTTGAAAAGAGAGGAAATTCTCCTTTCAAAACTGACAACGAGTGATTGAAGTTGTGAAGGCCGAAGCCTTCTTGACTGGGTGCGCTTCGGCACCCGAGTCTCCATAGAAAGGAGGTGATCCAGCCGCACCTTCCGATACGGCTACCTTGTTACGACTTCACCCCAATCATCTACCCCACCTTCGGCGGCTGGCTCCTTGCGGTTACCTCACCGACTTCGGGTGTTGTNAAGCAAGCTTGCCAAATCGCTCATGCGCCATACAACTTCGCTTCATCAAACCATCAAGGTTTTTGGATGATTCTAGTTACATATTTCGCTATCTAGTTTTCAAGGAACAACGGATTCGCGCCACTGACAATCCGAAGAAGATCAGGGCAGCAAAAAGTTTGAAAAGAGAGGAAATTCTCCTTTCAAAACTGACAACGAGTGATTGAAGTTGTGAAGGCCGAAGCCTTCTTGACTGGGTGCGCTTCGGCACCCGAGTNTCCATAGAAAGGAGGTGATCCAGCCGCACCTTCCGATACGGCTACCTTGTTACGACTTCACCCCAATCATCTACCCCACCTTCGGCGGCTGGCTCCTTGCGGTTACCTCACCGACTTCGGGTGTTGTAAACTCTCGTGGTGTGACGGGCGGTGTGTACAAGACCCGGGAACGTATTCACCGCGGCATGCTGATCCGCGATTACTAGCAATTCCGACTTCATGCAGGCGAGTTGCAGCCTGCAATCCGAACTGAGACCGGCTTTGATAGGATTGGCTCCGGATCGCTCCTTCGCTTCCCGTTGTACCGGCCATTGTAGTACGTGTGTAGCCCAGGTCATAAGGGGCATGATGATTTGACGTCATCCCCGCCTTCCTCCGGTTTGTCACCGGCAGTCAACTTAGAGTGCCCAGCTCAACCTGCTGGCAACTAAGTTCAAGGGTTGCGCTCGTTGCGGGACTTAACCCAACATCTCACGACACGAGCTGACGACAACCATGCACCACCTGTCTCCGATGCTCCGAAGAGGGCACCTATCTCTAGGTGTTACACCGGGATGTCAAGACCTGGTAAGGTTCTTCGCGTTGCTTCGAATTAAACCACATACTCCACTGCTTGTGCGGGTCCCCGTCAATTCCTTTGAGTTTCACTCTTGCGAGCGTACTCCCCAGGCGGCATGCTTACTGTGTTAACTTCGGCACCAAGGGTATCGAAACCCCTAACACCTAGCATGCATCGTTTACGGCGTGGACTACCAGGGTATCTAATCCTGTTTGCTCCCCACGCTTTCGCGCCTCAGCGTCAGTTATAGGCCAGAAAGTCGCCTTCGCCACTGGTGTTCCTCCACATCTCTACGCATTTCACCGCTACACGTGGAATTCCACTTTCCTCTCCTACACTCCAGTCTTCCAGTTTCCGGTGCGAACCGAGGTTGAGCCTCGGGATTAAACACCAGACTTAAAAAACCGCCTGCGCGCGCTTTACGCCCAATAATTCCGGACAACGCTTGCCCCCTACGTATTACCGCGGCTGCTGGCACGTAGTTAGCCGGGGCTTTCTTCTCAGGTACCGTCACCCAAAGAGCAGTTACTCTCCTTGGCGTTCTTCCCTGGCAACAGAGCTTTACGATCCGAGAACCTTCATCACTCACGCGGCGTTGCTCCGTCAGACTTGCGTCCATTGCGGAAGATTCCCTACTGCTGCCTCCCGTAGGAGTCTGGGCCGTGTCTCAGTCCCAGTGTGGCCGTTCACCCTCTCAGGTCGGCTACGCATCGTCGCCTTGGTGAGCCGTTACCTCACCAACTAGCTAATGCGCCGCAGGTCCATCTGTAAGCAAGAGCGTAAACCCTTTTTCTTGACCTCCCCATGCGAGAAGGTCACTTATCCGGTCTTAGCTACCGTTTCCGGTAGTTATCCCGATCTTACAGGCAGGTTACCTACGTGTTACTCACCCGTCCGCCGCTAAATCTCAGAAGTGCAAGCACTTCATCAATTCCGCTCGACTTGCATGTATTAGGCACGCCGCCAGCGTTCGTCCTGAGCCAGGATCAAACTCTCCGATAAGGGTGCCGGCCGAAGCCGACGTTTATCTCAAGCTGAATAGCTCAAAAATTCAATGNCCATGCGAGAAGGTCACTTATCCGGTCTTAGCTACCGTTTCCGGTAGTTATCCCGATCTTACAGGCAGGTTACCTACGTGTTACTCACCCGTCCGCCGCTAAATCTCAGAAGTGCAAGCACTTCATCGATTCCGCTCGACTTGCATGTATTAGGCACGCCGCCAGCGTTCGTCCTGAGCCAGGATCAAACTCTCCGATAAGGGTGCCGGCCGAAGCCGACGTTTATCTCAAGCTGAATAGCTCAAAAATTCAATGCTGACGAGAATTTCTTCTCTGTTTAGCGTCCTGATTGCTCAAGACGTTTCAATCACTCGTTGTTCAGTTTTCAAAGGACAATCTCTTCCGTGTTACTCGTTTGTATCGGCTGCTCTCACGGCCGGAATTACATAATAACATAATTCTCGTTAGCCTTGCAACCCTCAAAATCTTCCAAATCATTTTTTGTTATTCATTGTTTATTTGCTTCCCTGTGTTGTTCAGCACCGGGAGTAATAACTTAACATGCGGAAGCATGGATTAGCAAGCTTTTGTAGGCAGGTATTTTTTTACAACCCAAAAAGTTTGAAGATATCTGTATGTTGTCCCGTGCACTTAGAAGGAAGGCCGCTTATAACATCATTCATACGCTCTTCCTCCAGGGTACTTAACGCTAAGAATCTTAAAGCAAGCTTTACTATATTCTACCCCGTTTGCAGTTGCCGTCTTTCCTGGTTCCAAAAACGGCTGAGTACCATTCCCTTCACATAACTATTTTTTCTTCTTAAGAGGGAGGTTAATCGTAGCAGCGATGAGACACGGTGTCGTGGGAACGAGTATGGTTGCGTACAATCCTGTAGATGGTGCTAAGGACAATGTGGCGACGTTCACACCGGTCTTTTTGGCCAATGATTTTTTTAAGAGAAGAGAGAATGACGCAACCGGAATCGCAGAAGACGGGTATAGAAACAATCCAGCCCATAATCGTCATGGCTATTGCAGGATGACGGTCGCCCAGAAGCTTAAGGACAACCTCCGCCCTTTTCACGAAAGCTTCTGTTTTTTCTAAAATTTTACCGATAATGGGACCGAAAATAATAACTAAGCAGATGCTCGTCATAATGTCGCCGAACCTTGAACTGATCGTTGAACGATATCTTTAATGATAGGACCCTGGACACCTCGGATAAGACCAATCAGATTCGTCTCCAGAGCAAGAATATAAGTAGAGGCGCTAACCTGCTACCTGGTTCATAGCAATCCCCCTCTGGTATAAATGCGTATGACCTGCTCTGCGGCTTGTTCCAGCAGTAAACCTGTCTGACTCATCGCTTCTTCAAGCGGCATGGGCCGATTCAAAATACTAACCACCGCTGTGACGCCATGCTCATAAAGACTTTCTATTCCGTGCCGATCGAGCCCGCAAGAATGATAACCGGGACTCCGTATATCCGGGCCACCTGAGCAACGCCAGCAGGCGTTTTGCCGCTTGCGGTCTGGAAGTCGACTTGACCTTCTCCTGTAATGACCAAATCCGCATTCTGAATTTCTTCTTCCAAGCCTGTTACTCTCGTTACTATGGAAACACCGGATTCAAGCCGCCCTTTCATAAAAGCCAGCAAAGCGCCGGCAAGACCTCCCGCTGCACCGGTACCCGGCACCTGCTGCACAGCGACTCCGGTGGTCTCTTGAATAAGATTTGCAAAATGAAGCAAATTACTGTCAAGAAGCTTAACCACTTCAGGTGTAGCACCTTTTTGTGGACCGAATACAGCCGAAGCGCCCCTCGGACCCACGAAAGGATTGTCCACATCACATGCCACCACGAACTGGCTTTCGGCTATTCTTGTGTCGAATTCATCCAAATGTATTGCTGCGATACGCGCAAGCTCCCCGCCGCCAAAACCGACCGGATGGCCGTCCGTATCCAGCAGCTTGGCCCCCAGCGCCTGAAGCATACCTGCGCCGCCATCATTGGTAGCGCTCCCGCCGATTCCTACAAGAAAGGTTCTGCAGCCTTGGTCAAGACCCGCTTGGACTAGCTGTCCAAAACCGTAGGTAGTTGTGACCAGCGGGTTCCTCTCGCCTTCTCCGATCAGATATAAACCGGATGACATCGCCATCTCAATTACACAGGTCTTCCCATCTCCAAGTATTCCGAAACCGGAGCTAATTTCACGTCCAAGCGGATTTTTCACAGTAGCTTCAATAAATCTTCCACCGGTGGCATCAATCAGACATTCCATTGTTCCTTCACCGCCGTCGGCCATGGGAACAATTGTGGTAACGTTCTCAAAACCGGTTTTATTGATGCCTCTCTCGATAGCCAGACCGGCTTCCTTCGCTGAAAGGCTTCCCTTATAAGAATCCGGGGCAATTACGATTTTCATGCTGGTTCCTCCCCTTCTACCGCGCTATTGTAGTCATGCCGCATCCCTCGCCGCAGGCGAACACCCCTCTTGTTTTATTGAAATCAAACAGCTGAAGCCGGTTTAGCCGGCAGATGCTTCCGCTTATTGCGCGGCAATTGGCGGCGTTTGATTTAATCTATAGCGATTATACCGACAATTCCCGGCACCGCTCAACGTGTAATTTATACAACAGAATCGTTATGCCTTGGATTCCTTTTTTACCAGATTTTCAATTCGTTCCATCCGATACATGAGTGTATTGCGGGGCATCCCCAACCATTGGCGGGCCGTCATACTGAAATTCTTTTCACGTATATAAAAGGACTGAAGGGTGGATCTCGCGGAAAGACTGTCCGAGCTCTTGCATATTCTGGCGATCTTTTCCGATTGCTACGCGTACGTCTGCTTGTAGCCGCTCCGTTATGGTTTCTATGATGCCTTCCGTTCCCCGTTCGGACAACTTCAATCGCCCTTCCATACAGAGTCCCCACCCGCTTCGGGGCGCTGGAGCTTATGGTCACTCTTTCACGGTCCATGACGTTCATGTTCATTCGAGTCAATTCCTTTGTTTTCCTGACCATGGTACCAGCGAGCTGCTTGGTGACTTGTATCCCAGCCCCCAGAATATTGACCATACGCTAAAACACTTAACGTTAACGATATCCAATGATCTCCCGGCCAACAGGTCGGAAATAATTCCCATATATATAATTATGGGAACAAATTCTATTCCGTTATAATAAAAACTTTGTATATTTAAAAATACATGTATTTATTACCATTAACAGCTTGTATAATACTTATTGCAGCTGTTTGTTAGTGCTTAAGATCTATTTATCTACTATCATGCAGGACAAACGTTGCTTTATTAATCTATATGGAGGTTATGTATGAAAGATTTATCAGCACGTCGTATGATCAGCTTGGCTTTAGTTATGGCACTCTTGCTAAGCTTATTGCCGAGTTTGGCACTGGGTGCACAACCCGTAGTGTTCACAGACACTGCCGGTTCCTATGCCAAGCAAGAAATTGCAGCATTAGCGGAAGAGGGCATACTTGCAGGGTATGCGGACGGCTCCTTCAAACCCGCCCATGAAATGACAAGAGCGGAATTGGCCAAAATTATGGCTCTTGCCATGGGGTTGGAAGAAAATAGGGCACAGGCAGAAGCATTTAACGATGTGGCCCCAGACAGTTGGTACCGCGGTTATGTCGGAGCACTTGTTGCTTCCGGAATTACTGAGGGAACAACCGCAAGTACTTTCTCACCGGATGCAAAAGTGTCCCGCGAAGAACTGGTGGTCTTCTTCATTCGGGCTATGGGACTGGAGCAAACGGCAAAGAAATACCCTGTAACCACTAAGTTAAGCGATATGAAACTTGTAGCCGATTGGGCAAAAGCGCATGTGTCTCTTGCTTATGAAATCGGATTTGTCAATGGAATGGAAAATGCGGATGGAACTATACGGTTTAGTCCCAAAACAAACTCGGAGCGCCAAGCGCTTGCAAGACTGGCTTATGAATTTAAAACGAATCATTCCGTATACACGGCAAAAGCCAAAGAACTGACCTCTCAAGAACCGCCGGCGGCGGCACCGGCTATAGAGTCTCTTCTCTCTAAGAGCACTACTGCGCTTGAAGTGACGTTCTCGGCAGATTTGGCAGAGATCAGCAAAGATGATTTCAAGTTCGATAACAATTTAGTCGTGACAGCTGCGGCTTTTAAAACAGGCAGCAAAAGAATTGTGGAACTCACGACCACTTCCCAGAACTCTGGTACTATTTATGCGCTGAGCTATAAAGGTATCGCAAGCGGCAAAACTGTAACCGGATCTGCACCTGCTGGCGGTGGCGATGGCGGTTTTGCCGGTGGCGGAGGAGGCGGTGGCGGGTCTGTACAAACTGTAGCGCAGAAGCTCGCAAGCCGGACCCCTCAAACAACGCTTACAATCGATGTATCCGGAACGTACGGCCCTTCAAGCGGACCCGTTACAACCGTGGAACATTTGATAGTGAACCCGGGTCCTGCCGGTGAAGTAACGCTTCAGAATATTCAACCGGCCCTGCTTGAAGTTCGTTCAGGAAGCTCTAATTCAATCAAGCTATTGAACACAAACGTGAACAAGTTAAAAGTGAATGCCAACTCAGGTGATGATCAGACGGTGCGAATTGTTGCCTTGGAAGGAACAACAGTAAACGAAACTGAAGTCTCTTCTAAAGCAATCCTTGAAGTAGCTTCCCTGCAAAGTACGCTGGGTAAAATTACACTTACTCCTTCAGTTGAAGGAAAACTGATTACGTTTAGAGGGACAATATCAGGTGAAGTTACGATCGAAGCTCCAAATGCATCAATAGAGTTGTCCCCTCCCTCCAATGGGAATAAATTGCCTACTTTCATAAAACAAATGCAAGTTGCAGCACAAGGAACCCTCATTAACTTTGCCGGTACTACGCAAGGAATAGGACTGCTTCAAACGGATTATGAAGTTGCGTTAAAAGGATCTTCTGATGCCATTGCAATGACACTATTGAGCGGCAGCGGTTCTATGATACTTGAGCCTTCTCTGCAATCGGCAGTTAAAATACAGGCAATCGCAAACGCCGAACTAGCTATGTATGCGGCCTTTGATGAGCATGGCGATTTCGAAAATATTTTGGCCAAAGTGCAGGAAGCCGAAAGACTCTATAACATTGCTCTTTACCATGGAGCTGTAGAGCATGAAATCAGAAATGCAAATACGTTCCAGACGACTCTTAAAAAGAAAGTCTACGAAATGAGAGACTTCCTGCCTACGGTGGACCTTATTTATGCGCCTGGTGACTCTGCGGAGTCTATCACACAAACACCTGAATTTCCGAAAGCCTCCGGGGACGGCTCTTTTATGATCACGTGGTCAAGCAACAGCCAGTTTCTATCGCCTGGGGGACCTTTAGAGAGACCAGCTGCCGGATCAGGTGATTCCGAAGTAAAGTTAACCGCTAAAGTTTTTAATGGTGTACACTCTGCTACAAAAGAGATCAAGGTTACGGTAAAACAGTACGAGTCCAACGTCACAGGAATTATTGAAGGTTACGTCTACGGGGCTATACCTTCCAAAGTAAGCGGTGCACTCGTCACACTTAATGGAACCAATCAGACAACCGTTACGAATCAGAATGGTTTCTATCGTTTTAAAGATGTTAAACCAGGCATCACCTACACGGTAACTGCAACTAAACAGAATTATTCAACTTCAGTAAGCCCGGAATTTAAGATAGCACCTGGTCAAACTTATAACACCGTGTTCCTATCGATCTATACAGTCCCGGGAAAAGTAAAGTTCCATGATCCCCTCTTTTACAATTCGGAGACAGGAACTTACAGACTTGCATGGGTATCCGATTATTCGTCCGGTAACCCAGACTCTATGACCAATAATGTTTATGTTAACCAAATTATGTATTCAACCGTAGGCCTGCAGAACTTATTGGAGATTCCGGTAAAGCCCGGTGAATCCTACACGTTCGAAGTGGAAGCCTGCAATGATATCGGCTGTAATCCCGAACGCGCACAAACTTCCTTCACGGCGCCTTATTCGCTTGATATCGAGAGTCTGCGTCCCTACAATTCCGTAACCGGGGAAGTCTATGGCCAGCTTGCGACAGATTACGAATTTCCTGTTGGCTACTTGCTGGATTCAGCCCCTGCAACTTCAGATTCTATCCTGATCAAGTTGAAGAATAAGCCATCTAGTGTAGTACCGGCTGGCAGCACTCTTGATTATTCGAATGTACTCGTAACAAAGCTTTATGAACCAAGTAACATCCAAAATCATATCATTACGCTAAACGGAGAGAGTTTTCTCGTGATTAAACTTCCTCAGCAGCCTAAAGGAAATTATACTATGGAAGGTTTCCAATTCAAGCATTCCGGAACAATTCACTCTATAACTCCTGTGTGGTTTAAATTAAAATAATCCGTATGCAACAAAGCTCGCAAGCTGCCCATTACGGGCAACTCGCGAGCTTTGTTGTTCTATCTAGTATTTCGCTTGTTAAGCATTTCACTGACTGTGACGAAGCGGAGTCCTTGTTCTATTAACTGCGGAACCGCTATCCGGATTGTTTCGATTGTCTCATTCCGGTGACCGCCTCCATCATGCAGAAGGATAACCGACCCCTTCACGGTATTATTCATGATCCGCTGGACGAGAATATCGACGCCGGGAAGTTCCCAATCTCTAACATAAAGGTTGTGACTCCACACGACAAATTCATAACCCAATTTCTTAATAATATCTACAGTTTCTAGCGTATATTTCCCGTATGGCGGACGAAAGAGAACCGTTTTCTTGCCTGTAATTTCAAAAATATGATGTTCTGTTTTCTCGACTTCATATTTAATTTGCTCTGGAGTGAGATATCTTAAATCCGGGTGAGCGAAGGTGTGATTCCCGATTTCATGGCCTTCCTCTGCCATTTGTTTTATGATCTCCGGATGCTTTATTACGAACTCCCCTACCACAAAAAAGGTTGCTTTCGAGTTATTTTGCCTTAACAATTCAAGAATGGTCAGGGTGTGCCGTGAATCTGGACCATCATCCAAGGTTAAGCAAGCATACGGCTCGACAAGATCAAGGCTGCGGAAGTCAAAAACGACTCCTTCAACACGCTTATTCTTAGTAATCATAAAATCTTCTCCTTGGTTCTATGGGTGTAAGGAGTAAGTGCCGGGCCATCTGCTGCTCTAGTAAAAATCAAGCTCCATTTGGTTGATCGCACGGGTTTTCCTAAATGGAAGCAAATTAAACAGGTACAAGATTTTATTCTTGTTAAATCTATATCTTAGCGATAATAAGCAAAAGTAAACGGATTTTCGAAAATCATCCCTATTAATATAACTCAAAGTCAAATATTTCCTGGCAATGGCTCCATCGATTGTTCTGAAGCACTTTTTCTTGTCCTTGATCCTCTTACTCTGCTGCACGCGCTTCCTGATCATCAAACGAATTTCATTGGAGTTAATGCCGGAATTGGTGATTTTATCGCACAAGGCTTTATCTTTGCAGAGGCTCTCGATATCAACTTGGCTTCGGTCGAAAAAATTATACAGGCTGTCCGGTGTTTGGTGATACAGGAAATGATAATTGTTGATGAGCGCGATTTTACTTTCCGCAAAAAATCGGATAAAAAATTCTGTATCTTCTCCCGTAAAATACTTCTCATTCAACAACCCGACTCTATTCAGAACTTGTCTCTGGATCACCATCGTATTAATGTGATAGAACCAGCCGTCATCCGTAGCATAATGCTCAAAAAAACGATCATCAAATATAATGGCATTTTTGTAAGTTTCAAAAAGGCTTGCTTTTTGTTTTAAATTATTTTGCGTGTGTAAAGGATCAAATACCCGGATCTCTTTTTCAGCGTGTTTTTCAATCCACAAAGAGAAACAAACCTCAACATTCTTTTTCTCCAAAATCTCTATGCTATCCAGTAAATGATGCTCCAGCCACTCATCATCCGAATCCAGAAAAGCAATGTATTCGCCTTCCGACTGAATGATGCCGCTATTTCTCGCGCCTGAGGGACCTTTCGAGCGATCATTCGCAATGTACTTAATTCGGCTGTCCTTTTGTGAGTAGCTTTCAATTAATTGTCTGGTATTATCCTGACTGCCGTCATCTACAATGAGCAGCTCCCAGTTAGAGTATGTCTGGTTGAGTACAGATTCAATGGGGCGGTGCAGCAAGTTTTCCCTGTTGTAGGTTGGAATAATGATGCTGACAAGTTTAGAGCGTATCAAGTAATTCACCCCTCAATTATTTACCTAATCAAATATATTTGCCTGAATACTCGAACCATGTAATCCTCTAAAATTTTATTCAGACGTACATAATTTTACTTTAATTTATTTTTTTTACTGATATAATATATCTATCTAATTCGTGAGAAGACTGTATTAATATGCTTCAAGACCTATAATACAAAATATTTTGGGCAGCACTTATAATCCTATAATATACAGATCAATTAAATATGTAAATAATTTCTTTCTGTTTAATTTTTATATTCTTTTATAAAATTATGGATATCATAAATACGACTTTTTACTAATGACTAAAGATTTTTCCAGAAAATAAGACTAGTGCTGCTTATCATGAAAGGGGTTTTATTTTGGACGCTTTATTTTTAAGAAAGAACTATTTGAACTGCGTAAAAATCGAACTCGTCGAACATTTAATTCATCATGGAGAAGCTTTTTATCAATTGTTCTATAACAGTTATGAGAATACGAATAAGATTTATGAAAATATCATTGTTCAAAACAAAGGGTTTTGGAATTATCCTTCAGAGAGTTTGAATAACGAAGATTTGTTTGAAACAGGAATTTTAGCCATTCCATGTGAAGTACAAGACCGTTCTCAGACGGAGGCATTTATACATTCTAATTTACAACAAGGGAACATTCTGTTTTTCGGGATTGAACCCCGTTGTTTACCTGGATTTGACCTGCTCGCACCAGATTCCAAGCACTCTGTCATGATTGAAGAATGGAATGAGTCAGAGGATACATACAAACTGAATGATGCCAGTAAATTCGTTGGTAAGTGGATCGATCGGGGAAGAATACTTGATATTATGGAAGAACTTAACTCGCCGCTATTTGCTGTAGATTTCAAAAAATTCCATGTTTCAGAAGATGTAAGGAAAACGCACCTGGAACGTGCTAAAGAACTGATTAAACGTCATACGGACGACTTTTCTTTTTACCAATCTTTCGTAGATTCTCTAGCGGATTTCAAGAATACATCGATCACCGAAATGCAAGACTCCCTAAGCGCATGGAGACAAGCTTTTCAAATTATTGCCGGGTCCAGATATAACTTCAGCTGCTATGTCCGGCACCTTAACTTTGCCAGTACCACCTCTTCTCGCTTACATTTAAGCGATCTGATTTTGCATTGCTCTGATTTAGCCGAGAGCATTAAAAATTCTTTACTAAAACAAGAAATGCTTCTCAAAATGTATCCCGAAAAAGTTCTTTTTGATGACATTGCCGAAAGATCCCTGATTTTAAAAGACTTTGAAATGTTAACGTTACAAAAAATAAAACATTTTTTCGCTCCAAACGATCAATCAGAAGACTTCCCGGCACTTCATACAAAACTTTCCAATCCAGCCAAAGTCACGTTAGTGGACAACAAACCAAACAGTGCGACTATAAAGTGGAACGACTTACCCAAAGAAGAATTTGTGATTGCCTACGAACTATCTGTGAATAACCAGGTATACACGACCAAAATTCCTTCTTTCACCTTAAGAGATCTGGAACCCGGAACAACCTACGAGGTAAACATAAAAGCCATAAACGCTTACGGAGAGATTTCTATTCCTGGCACGGATATCATGATTACTACTGCAACTTACGGCAATGACTTGGATAAAGCTCTCTATAGGCCTACAACCGCCTCTTCCTATGAAGAAGATAACCTGGATCAAAATTACCAGCCCTCTAACGCCGTAGATGGTAATGCTAATACCAGATGGAGCAGTCTCTATTCGGAGCCCCAATGGATATCGGTCGATATGGGGACTATAACGGATATCGAATCCGTAACGCTAAGATGGGAAGGAGCCTACGCCAAAGCCTACCAGCTGCAGGTATCCACCGATGGACACACCTGGTCCGACATTTACGAGAATAGAACAGGCTCAGGAGGAACAGAAACGATTGAAGCGGCTGGAAGAGGAAGATTTCTGAAAGTCAATTGTCTGGAAAGGGCTACGGAATACGGTTTCTCCTTGTGGCAAATAGTCGTCAAAAGCAGTGCTGTCAGCAAAGTCGAATCTCAAACAAAAATTTCGTTCGCTAACCAGATATAAACACAAAAAAGGCAGAGCTGAGTAGGCTCTGCCTTCTTCTGATTATCCTGCTGCTATTGTAGCTCGAAAAGCAGCCATGTAATTTTTGCGGCTTGCTCCCGTGTGGCTGTTTCCTGTGGAGCAAAACGACGATTCTCCATCCCGCTGATTACCCCTGCATGATAGAGGTCATCCACAGCCTCGCGTGCATAGCCGCTTGTTGCGTCCTGATCTTCCAATGGACCGCTGCCATTCTTCTCAGGAAGCTCAATTCCCGCTGCCTGCAAAGCCCGGTGGGCAATAACGGCCATATCCTCTCTTGTGATTCTCTGACCGGGTCCGAATTCCGTATCGCTTATACCAGACACGATGCCGTGCTTCTTAGCAGACGCGACTGCCGGGTAGTACCAGTCTTTTTCGTGTACATCAGTGAAATCGGCATTACTATGCTCATCGATTAAATCCAAAGCTTCCATCATCAGCTTCAGAAACTCAGCCCGTGTCACATTCTCTTCCGGAGAAAAGAGAGTATCGGTTCTGCCTGTAATAATTCCACGGACAGCAAGCAGATTGATATAAGAACGGGACCACCGTTCTTCATTTACATCCGTGAAGTTTACTTCCGCTTGTTTAATTAGATAGGGACTAAATTCACCGGTAACCAAAGTCACTCGTTTCTTCTCTGCGTCGTACCTGAAATGTTTGACTACCCGCAGCCGGCCATCCTCATCCAACAGATAAGCGGCGAGCTTCGAAGGGTCTTCGGATTCATTCAGGCGATAATTCATAGAAATCTCCACGGCTTTGCGGTCTTTGAGACTCGTGATGATGCTGCCATCTGCATAAAGCTTGAAATGATAGACGGAGCGGCCTCCCGCCTGCCCGGCAATGGCCGGGTCCAGGCTGCCTGCATCTGTCTTGACGAACTCAAGTCCAAGAGCAGCTCCCTTATACTCCTGGAGCGCATCGACTCGCAGAGTCACATCGGCGAAGCCGGTGCCGATTGTAAGTTTGGAGATACCTTGCTTCACAGCGACATCCACAGTGGAAGATGGAAGCTGAAGAGTAATCTTTCCCTCCTCTGCGGCATCCTTCAGCCGTATGAGAAGCTTATCCGTTTTCGAAGCCGCTGCTTCCGCTGCCGCTTTCGAATAAGATTCTTCCTTCACCTCATACTCCCATGTACCTCCCTGTGATTTTACGGGAGCCACCGCTATCACTCCGGCTTCCGGCTGCTCTTCACCGGGTGACCCTGGGCTCCCTCCGCTGCCTGGTGAGCCGGGTCCGCCAGGGTTCACCGGATCACCGGGTGAACCGGGGCTTCCCGGCGAATCCGTATCGCCCGGGTGATCGGGTTCAGAAGTCCCCGTACCAGATCCCGGCCCTTCAATCACCAGTTGGATAACATTCGATTGTACTGTGTTTCCACCTAGAGCGACAGCTGCCCGGATATCCACACGCCCCGGCTTCTTAGCCTTGATTACACCCTGATCAATTACGGCCAGGTCCGTGTCGCTCACTGTATAAGAGACGGAAGCCCCCGCCATTTCTTCTGTGCTCCGGTTCTTTTCCAAGAGACCCTTCACCGTAATGGGCTGCTGTTCACCGGTTCGAAGCGTCGTCTTCGGCAGGGACAGCTCTGCCCCCGTCAGCTTCAGAATAAGCTCTGGTATCGTGTATTTATATAGATTGATCCCATCTGCGGAATATAAATAAAAATGTCCGAAGTCATCCTGAGCAACCTTCTGTGCCTGCGAAGCCAGTACCGTTACCTTCTTCGTCCCTGCGTCTACTTTAAAGAAATTACCGCCCACAGTTGCATAAACATGACCATCTGTACCGGTAACCATCGATCCGTCAATCCATCGGCCGACCGCACCCGGGAACTCGTTCTTGCTGTAAGTGACTTTTTGCTGCCCCGGATCAAAGATGAACAAAGCTCCGTTTGCAAGTCCCCATATGTTTCCGTCCGGTCCTATATGAAGAGCGGTAATCGCTTGTTTCCCGGCGACGGGAACAACTTCGAATACCTTCTGCTTCTTTTCCACATCCCAGCCGAACAACACGGCCTCGGCAGCTTTAGGCGCCCCGCCCTGCCCTCCGTGAATAGAGGTCCCTCCATATACGATCCCGTCTTTATAGGCAAGTGTGATCAGGCTCTGGTCCGGAACCAGATTCCAGTAGACTTCCGGCTCTGTGCGCTTATTAAGGTCGTATACCGCTAAGGCGCCGCCCAAAAGTCCGTTCTTCGGTACGGTTCCGACGAACAATTTGTTCAGATCCTCGGCACCGGCTATACCAAACGGCCGGTCTTGAAGCGTATAGCCCGGAATCTGCGTATTCTTGGAGAGGCTGAAGAGAAGATTCGGATTCAGCTTATCCGTTTCATCGCGGTTCCATGGCTTTTTCAGATTATATTCATAGATCTTCGCATCCGGATATAATCCGAAATACATGCTGTCGCCAATGACCGTTACACTCTCGCTTTGGCCCATTCCGTTCAGATACATGCTGCTGCCTGTCGTTGGCGTATGCACGCCCACATTACCGGCCAGATAGCCTGTCGTGTAAATTTTGCCGTCCGGTCCTTTCTCGATATCATGAATCTTTACGGCTTCAGCAGGCAGCATAAGATCTGTCAACTGGACTTTACCGGTTTCCAGATTGTATTTATACATCTTGCCGCCGTTGCCGGAGAGCCCAACCAGACTGTAGCCCGGGAAGCCCTCTTCCTTCAGCTGTACGAAGGTATAGCCGATCGCCGCTCCCCCGATGCTGACTCCCAGAGAACGATAGGTATTCGTACTCAGATCATACTCGAACAAGATTCCGTTCAACCCGGCATAGTACATCTTGTTCGCAATCGGCGATTTAGGAGAAACGCCGCGCGAGTAATTAATTAGTTCATAACTTTGGGTTCCCGTGTCCCCATCCGTGATTAAAATCTCCTGGCCTGTTTTGGCGTCGAGGACGAACGTTTCGAAACTGTTGTTCGCCTCTTTGCGGGCAAACAGCTTTCCGTCTACGAGATTAAGATCATAGACCGAAATAATATTTCTGTACTTCTCTGGAAGCAGGTCCCGTTTGGTCCCGGACTTGATGTCATACTCTACCAGTCGCGCCTGGTTGCCGACGCCTGCATAGATCTTATCCGTATCCGCGTCATAGACGGTTACACGTGTCCAGCGTTCTCCATCCGTCTTGGATGCCATCGTGCCGTAATCCGTGAATATCCCCGTTACAGGATCATATTGATAGACACTTCCTGTAGGGTAAGTGCCCCCGTACATTTTGCCGTCCGGCCCGCTGTCCATCGGATAGAGGACCGCATCTTTGGAAGCCAGCGGATGACCCAGGTTGCTCAGCTTCTCTGATACAGGATCATAGCGGTACAGCAGGCCTTTGTTATAAGCCCCAAGATAGACAGTGCCGTCACTCGAAACTTTGACCGACCAGGCTCCTTCTGTATCTGGAAGCGGCTTGCTTGTTATCACTTTCTCTGTCTGAATGTCGATAACGGTAAATACGGATGGCGATCCCTGGACAACCGTGTAAACCACATCGCGTCCGTCACCGTACTTGCCGATATCCCCCCTCATGATATTCGCTTTGCGAACTTGAACGCCCAGATCTTGCGCCACTTTGGAGAGGGCGTTATCCGGAACGGGAACTTCATGTACGACGTGGTTTCCTTTAATCAATTTCACGTCATCCACATAGTAGGAATAGGTTTTCTTGGAGCTGCCCGCAAACATGACAGCCGCATAACTTGCCTCTGCCGGAACTGCCGCTTCGACGTTAATCGTAAACCAGGTGGAAGCCGGCTCCGATTTGATGCTGTAATTTTGTTTGTTTAAGTATTTCCCGCTCGCATCAAAATAACGGACATACATATCGGCAGTTCCGTAGTCAATGAATGTTTGCGCCTTAGCCGTATAGGTAGTGCCCGCTTCAACCGGAATGAGCTCCGAAATTACGTTAAGAAATTGATCCGGTGTATTCTGGATCTTCAAGCTCTGGGCTCCCGCCGCGAATTTCTCGCCGGTAACTCCGAAAGAGCCTGCGTCGGCTGCTGCGTTAACTTTGCTCCAGCCGGGTATGATGCCGCCGGTCACTTCCTGCTCAAACCCTCCATTCACAACAGCTTTCAGCAGACTGATATCGTCGAGATACACCTGGAAACTTTTCTTGGTACCGGTTATGAGAGACACTTTCGCTTTCTTGCCTCCCGGCTGCACCTTAAAAGTTCCCTCAGCCAACCCCCATTTGCCGTCTGCCGCTGCGGAGAGCAGGTTCACATAGGCATGAAAACTAGAGCCCGTCGGACCCGGGATAAGAGTACCTCCCGCATCATAGACATAGACGTACAAGCCTTCCAGATTGCCCGCTTGCAGGAATACACTCGAAGTAAGAGAGTAGCTTGCGCCTTCTTCTACATCGATGAGATCACTCTCTACATTTACGGCAGGACCCGTATTCGCCTCATTTTGTATAAAGAGACTGTTCTTGCCCTCAAAAGTATTCGTCTGACTCAGGCTGACATTCCCTGATTTCACGGTCCATCCGGGTATAGAAGAGCCGGAGGCCGGTTGTTCAAATCCGCCATTAGCCAGAAAAAGAGACCGGACCGGGCCCGGCAGACCGCCCTGATCCTGTTTGGGAGCCATGACGAACGCCTCCTCCTCGAGGGAAACCTCATCCCAGTAACTTGTTCCGGGCGAATCCTTGCCGGAGACAAGAGCAACCGCCGCCGATGCGGCTTGAGCCGGAGCCGCTGCCTTCAAAGAAAGGCGCTGCCACTGGCCAGCAGGTGCACTCGTAAAATTCGGATCATGGACGGCGATGCCGCCATCCTTTGATGCGACTAGCGTCCCGTCTGCCCTATAGAACCGCAGCTGGAGCTGAATAGACCCGCTCTCCACATAGACATCCGACGTGACGGTATACGAAGCCAGCGGCGTCACACTGCTTCTGCTGCTCTCCGCCCCGAAATTAACGGTATCGTGATCCGTAATCCGCAGACTGGAGCTGCCCGCTGCAAACTTCTCCCCGGATACGGACAGTCCGCCGCTTCTGCCACTGCCCAGATTCTGTGTCCAGCCTGGCACCGCAGCACCCGCAGCCGGCTCTTCGAAACCGTTGTTCACAAGGGACATAACCCGGGTGAATGCGGCATCGTCCCAGTACACAGTCCCCTTCTTGGTTTTGCCCGTTACGAGAACGACCGAAGCTTTGGCTGCTCCAGCCGGCGCTGGCGCCTGAACGGATAGAGTCTGCCATTCATTCAGCGGCCCCTCCTTATAGACAGAACCTCCTGCCTCCACGATCCCGCCGACGGCCAGCAATTTATCCGCGCTGTCATAAAAACGCAGCTGAATATTCACCGCTCCGCCTTCTATGTATCCTTTAACGGCGGCCCGGTAAGTTTCCCCGGGGAGCACTTTTATTTTGCCGCTTTCCAGACCGAAGCTAGCGGTGTTGTCCCCGTCTGTAACTTTCAGGCTGCCCGCACCGCTATGTTTGATACTGTCACTAATCCCAACCGTACCGGTTTTCCCGGCCCCAAGATTCTGAGTCCAGCCAGGAATCGCATTTGCCGAGACCGGCATTTCAAAGCCCGCATTCTCAAGTGCCGACACGGGCACAAGCACATCTGCAGCTGCACGCGCCGGAGTGGACATTCCCCAGCCGGACAAGAACAAACAAAAACTCAATAGCAGTAAACCTGCCTGACGAACAACTTTCTGACTCAAGATAAAGCCTCCTCTGTGATGGACTTAAAATCTTTCCGCTGATTACCCCGCCTTCTAACAGCCTGTGTCCTTACCGGTTTCGTACCTGGAATCGGCTTCATAACACAAATGAAAGCACTTTCATTAAGTAGAAACACTATAGCACAAAAAATTAAATAAATACAGGATGTATACAGGTATTTATTGTGTATAATCTGTCTTTAATGGACCCGACCTTGATCGGCATTCAAATAAAAAAACCGCTTTTCCATTAGGAAAGCGGCAGTCCGATCAAACTCTCATTAAATTTATCTTCAATTCTGCGGCAAGTCTCTTCCGGACTTTCCATACAAGCCCAGAGCAAGCTCAGCTCGTCAAACAGCATCGAAATTTCGCGCTGCTTGAGATGAAGGCTGCGAAGCGGCACCGCGTAAGGCAGCACATCCAGGAACCGGTTGTAATGCTGCGGGTGAATGTCGGGGCTAAGCAGCTGATCGTTCTCCGCTGCCGATTTGAGCGCCGGAATCGTGCAGCCGTAAGTTTTGAGCAGGTTCTGCGCCTCCGTGCCCGTCATATAGTCAACGAGACGCTGAGCTGAGCGGATATGCAGACTGCCCGCATTCACGGCAAGTCCGCCGCCAAGCAGAAGCGTGGCTTGTTTGCGCTGCTTCGGAACGGGGAGCACATCCCACTCGATGGAGTGGTCCCGGAACTCATTCATGAAGTAATAGGTGGTCATAATCATGGCTACCCGCTCCTTCATGAACAACCGCTCCGCCAGATGACTGCTCCCGTGCGAGTATATCGGCGATACGTGGTGCTTATACATCAGGGATGTACAGAACTCCAGCGCCTGAATCGTTTCTTCTTTAGCCATGGTAGACCGGGTGTGATCGGAGGACATAATCTCTCCTTCATTCTGCAGCAGAAACACGGGCCAGCGGTTAGATGACGAAGAGAAGCAAAAACCGTAATGCTCGGTAAATCCATCCTCGTTCGCATCCCGCGTACACACCTTGGCTACACGCAGCAGATCATCCCAATCTTTGAGCGGGGTTTGTTCCGACAGCCCGTTTTCCCTGAAGATGGAACGATTGAAACAAATTACGACAGGTGAAAAAATAAAAGGCGCGGCAAGCATCCTGCCGTCATTGGCAAACAAATCAAAAACCTGCGGGTAACTCGTTTCCTCCGGGTTCAAATGAGAGGGCACGTAGCCGGCGAGCTCGCCGGTCCGATCCGTTTCAATCCATTCCCGGAAATGGTGGTCCGACATCATGAATACATCCGGCCCCTGTTTCTGATCCATCATGCGGGTCAAGGTATCCGTATAGCCGTCCACGGGAAGCAGCGTAAGCTCCACTTTGATAAAAGGATTCTGCCGTTCAAAATTATGAATCATCCGGCGTACAATATCTAGTTCATAAGAGCTGGAAAACCAGGCCAGCCGCAAGGTGACAGGTGTCTGTTCCGGTCCCGGCGGCTTCACCCGGTTCCCTTTGCCCGCAATTTTCTCAATTAATCCTTCTTCTACAAGCTCCGTCAGAGCCTTCCGAATCGAGACACGGCTTATTTGATAGTTCGCGCTGAGCGTATTCTCCGGTAAGATATACTCACCCGGCTGAAGCGCTCCGCTGACAATTTCATCCCGTAATTCCTGGAGAAAATGGTCATATCTTTCCTGAAAATTATTTCTTCTCCGCAACAATGTATACCGCTCCTATACAAGTGATTAAGCAACAGTATACCATGTGAGACCTAAGGTTACCAACATTAAACAGGTCTCATCAATCTGACATCCCTTGTTTCAAATGTGCATCCAGAAAATCATAAGCGAGCGACCTGGCCTTGTCCGGAAAGTCATGGCCCCCATGGCCCATCCAGAATTCATACGCGTCAACTTGTCCCAGCAATCCGTACACAGTTGCCAGATCATTCATTCCAGCACCAATCGCCGGCCAGTTCGGAAAAATAGTGTCCCCCATCCCGCTCCACATCCAGAGCGGAGTCGGTGCCGCAAGAGCCGCGATTTCATGCCATTCGAATGGAATCCGGTCTTCCCGGATGCTCTCCGTCAGTGCAGGCAGATGAGAAAACCAGTCCCGCTGCCCCCACCGGTTCGGATCGGGGTCCTCCGTAAACATGGAGAAACCGCAGCTGGAAGCAACCGCCTTTATCCGCCGGTCCAATCCGGCGAGAAACCAGCCGTTGTAGCCTCCCAGAGAATGTCCGATGGCTCCAATCCGGCCCCCGTCCACCTCCGGCAGAGAGCTGAGCAGATCTACGGCGCGCATGTGATCCAGGAGCATTTTGCCTACAGCGGTCCATTCCGGGTGCTCTTCGTAGAATGGAGCGGTCTGGAACGCCTCCGAGCCCGGATATATGCGGCTGCCGCACGTGATAGAATCCGGTGCCAGCACCACGTACCCCCGAGCTGCAAGCTCAAGTCCGTACCTCCGGTTCTCGCGTCCAGACGGCGAAGCGGTATCCAGCCGTCCTTCCTCAGCCGTCGGATGGAGGGCGAGCACGGCGGGATGCCGCTTCTTCCCCGTGAGGCATGAATCCGGCAGCAGCAGGGTTGCGGTTACGTGATCCCCATCCGCTGTCTGATAGCGGATATCACGTCTGAGGCAGCCGCCTTCCGCCTCCTCCATCACAATATCGTAATCCCGCGGGCACTCCTCGGCTGCCGGGGCCTTCCCGAGCAGCTGCAGCCACTGCGCCTCGATCCGTGAGCGCTTGGCTTGCCATTGCCGGGTTGTTGCAATACCTTCAAGAAGCCTCGGCAGTGTGTCCAGCGTTCTCTCAGAAAGTTTATAGCTCATCCCTGCTGTCTCCTTCCTCCATGAAATAACTCCACAACTGGCTTCCGCAGCCAAAATACAACCGGCCCTCCATGAAAGCTAATCCGCTGGTTGCTTCATCCGGCAGCAGAGAGACCAGCTGCGGCTTCATCGAATCCGTCTGCACCTTAAATATCCCTCTGCTGAGAAGCCCGATGATCTGCTCCTGCCCGTGCCCATCCCGGATCAGAATGAGCCCCTGCCTCACTATGCCGCCCCATTCCGATAAATCCTGCCTGTGCAATACAAGTCCACGGGAAGGATCGAAGACGAAGTAGACCGAATCCGACGTAAGCGCATGGACCCGGTCGGACGCATCCACGAGCAGCAGAGAAATTTCCCTCGCCCCCGGCACAGGAGTCCACCTCTCACTCACCCTGCGCTGCCGCCAGTCGAGCCGGTATAAAGCCGCTTCCTTAGCTGCAGGGTCCGCTCCGCCAGGCGTTTCAATACTGCTGCCGCCTATCACATCACCGGAGCTTAGCGTCCCGAGACATAAGGTACTCTGACTGGGGACGATCTCATGATCCTCATAGACGGTCCACGTCTCTTGATGAACATTCAGCTCCACGAGTCCGCCTCCTACTGCTCCATAGCCCGGGAAGCCGCCAATCAGTACGTGTTCACCTCCCGGATGCGCTACAGCGCAGCGAGGCCGGTGAATCCGCTCATCGGCGAGCAGCAGCACCGGGTTACGCCCGGGACTGCTGCCGGATTCAAGCGGCAGCCGGGTGTCCAGCCTGTGCACGAATCCTCCGGCATAGGCCGCCCCGATGAGATACGGGCCCTGCACGGCATACGCGCAAATATTGCCGCCGCCGCCGTTCTCCACAAGCTTCCCGCCGAGATTGACAAGCTTCCGCTGCTGTGGGTCATACCGGTATAAGTGCAGCGGATGATTGGAGGTCCCGTACAGCATTCCGTCAGGTCCCCCGGTCATCGGGGAAAGTGCAGCCCCATTGCCTTGATAAGCCAGCGGCACAACAGTCTGGCTGCCATCCGGCTCCCGGATGACCAGCTCTCCGTCTGAGAGCTGGTAGCCGGTAATGCTTCTTCCGCCGGACAGATCGCGATGCAGCTTGTGATAGCCCGTCCCCTTGTAAGCCGAAGAAACATGCGTCGTACTCTCGGCTGCTGGCTCTGCGGCTCTACCGTCCTGCAGGCGGAACCAATCGGCGGAACAGGGGTCCTCAGGCCCGCTTTCGCCAAGGGCCGGCAGGCTCGCATACACGTGCCCGTCAGAGCCGGTCCGGACCTGCCCGCTTCCACGTACCGTCTCCGTGAGACCCTCTCCCTGCCAGTGGAGCAGCGTGCCGTCGGCGAGGCAGTAAGCGGCAACTCCCGCTTCCGCAGTACCGATACCCGCATACACCCAGCCGTCTTTGCCTGCGGCAAGTGACATGGCATATTTTTGCCGGGTATGGAGTCGTGTAAGCCTTGAGCATTCCATGGATACCGGATCCATACGGAACAACTCGCAGCCCGGGTAAGTCGTGAAGTAAACATGTCCACCGGCGTCTTCGGCAAAGGCAAAGCCGGCAATTTCCTCATCCGGGGCAGGCTCCGCCCAGTAAATGAACCGTTCCCGGAACGGATCGAGTACCATGATTTTTTTACCGGCGCCCGTATACAGCAGTCCGGATTCACTGCTCATGCAAGCAAACGGGTAATCCAGATGCCCATCCGGAAAGGCAAGCTGTGTACAACGTCCGCTTCCGGCATCCACAATAAGCACATAGCCCCTCGCCGTAATGACCAGGCGCTCCTCACCGGAGGGCGCTCTGCATACGGCTGCGGACCGGGTCTCGTCTGCATGTACCGGTGAACCCAGGCAAACGAAGCGTTCACTGTGTCTCATCCTTTGAGGTAGAAACCGGCAACTTTGCGGACTGCCCGGATAATGTCCTCGACATCGCCATCTGAATAAAACTCATTGAGAGGAATTTGAACGGCCGTCTCCAGAATCTGCTCCGCATTCGGACATAGACCGCGCTCATATGTCGCTTCGCTCAACTCGAACGGAAAGTGACTTCCGTGGTAGGCCTGCTTGTTCTGAAAAAGCGGCTGCATGTAGCACACATCCGGAATATACCCGGCCCGATTCGGTATTCCCTCCGCTGTCAGTGCTTCACAGAAAGCATCCCGGCTGCAAGTCAGAAGATCCTCATCGAGCCGGAACATGTAGAACCAGTAGGTGCATTCGTTATCAGGCTCTACGATTGGTGGAATGACACCAGGCAAACCGGTTAATCCTTCGCTGATGCGGTCCCCGTAGCTCCGGCGCTGCGAGCAGATCCACTCCAGCTTCTTCAGCTGAGCGATTCCGACAGCACCCTGGAGCTCCGTCATCCGGTAATTCGGCGCTACTACGTGCAGGTCCCGCTGCAAGGTCGTACCGAACCGGCGGTAATTTTTGTCGGCAAAAGCATGAGTCGTCTCATAATCCGACTCTTCGCCGGAATTAACCGTTACGATTCCCCCGTCACCCGTCGAAATATGCTTGAAATCATTCGTGCTGAAGCAGCCGTAATCCCCGATCGTTCCTACAAGCTTCCCTTTATAACGGGTTAAATAAGCTTGCGCGCAATCCTCAATCACCTTCAGGTTATGCTTGCGGGCGATATTCATGATCGGGTCCATGTCACAAGGATTGCCTGCCAGATGGACGACAACGATCGCTTTGGTCTTCGGTGTGATTCTCGCTTCAATAGACCGGGGATCCATGTTATACGTATGAGGCTCCAGATCGGCAAAGACCGGAATCGCATTCTGGTACAAGATTCCGATCAAAGTCCCCTGATCCGTAATCGGACTCGTAATGACTTCGTCCCCGACCGTAACCCCGGCAGCTCCCATCGCCACATGCAGAGCCGCCGTACCGGATGACGCTGCAACGCTGTATTTGATTCCGTAGATCTCATTAAAATCACTTAAAAACCGCTTCACCTTCGTCCCGAAATGGTAAAACAAGGTGTTCTGCTCCAGCGCTTCCAGCAGCTGCCTTGCCTCTTCCAGGCCAAATCTTTTCCCGGTTCCGAAAGGAGTCGTTTTGACCGGCGTGCCTCCGTTTACCGCTAATGCTTCCATGTTGTCACCCCATCGTTAGGATTGTGTTTCCGCATGCAGACTGCCCTGTACCGTGTGGAGCCGGAAATCATACCCAAAGCGTCTTTCAACTCCCGCTCCGCCTGCGCTTCCGGATTCAAGCAATGAAACCCGGATGACCGCTCCCGGCGGGAGACTCTCCAGTGAAAGATTCCCTTCAGCATCTACACGCATGCGTGCTTCACGGCGCGACTGTTCCCATCGGGTGATCTGCTCGCCTGTCCAGAACCGGAACTCCCGCTTCTGCGCCTCGTTGATTACTTGTCGCAGCGCTTCACGCACCTTCGGCTGCTGCAGAATATGCACCTGATGGAACAGGAAATGCGCTACGCCCCTCACACGGCTAACCTGCTCCAGGAAAGGATGGATCACGGAATGATCGGCCAGGGTAGCGTGATCCAGGTCCTGCGTCAGGAAACCGATTTCCAGCACGTTGTACATTCTGTTGCGCTCGTCCGCCCATGCGACGGGATAATAAGGGTGACACGTACCGAACGGAAATCCGATGTTGCCTTTTTTGCTCGGTCCCCTTGTCTGGTCGCTCTCGATTCCCCCTGCTTCACACCAGCGGTATAGATCGCCCCATCCTTCATAACGGGTATAATGGTTCTTATTCGATACAACCGGAGCTTGTGTACTGGAACGGATAAAAGCCAGCTGCCGCTCGAATTCTTCTGCACTCCAGACACCCTTTTCTTTCTCCAGCGCGTTGAAGTGGAAGGCCAGTTCATGTCCCTCTGCATGAATCCGGTCGTACACTTCCTTGGAATAACCGGGCTCGATCATGCACCAGGTCGATTTAACGCCGAACTCTTTCAATACATCCATCGTAATCATCGCAGACTCATCGATATTGAGATCGCTGTCATGCGAGATCATAGCAACCTGACGGATACCCTCCGGCCAATAATCAAGGATGGCGGCAGGAAAGCCCAGCGCAGCAGCCTCGCGGATCAGCTGCGCAAGCAGAACTTCGCGCCACAAATCCGCGTAAGGAACCCCGTAATACGCGGCTCCTGTTTCGGTCGCACAGCGGTCCAGCACCCAATCCAGCTCGCAGCGGTCGTCCGCCTTCAGAATGCCCTCGTCCAGGTTCCCTGTACCGTCGGGGGCCGGCAGACCATCGCTGGTAACAGGCGTACTCCCCTGCTGGAGCATGACGACCGTTTCGGGGATATTGACATTCCAGCGAATCAGTCTGCCGCTTCCAATGGCGAACTCGATGTAAGCAGGCCCGGCCTCTTCACCGTCCTTATGTTCCTTGTGAAGGAGGCCCCGGCTCTGATGCTTCGGCTCACTCTCCTTCGAATCTATGGGCTGCCAAGGCTTCGCGCCCAATGCACGAAGCCGGATTCCGTCCGCGGATGTCCCTGTATCCGGGATATCCGCATAGACCGCCTCTCTCCATGCGGATTCTTTGCATCCCAGGGAGCCAGCCAGCCGGTTCAAACCCGCATAGGAAATCAGTGTACCTCCCTGCTCTACAAATCCTCTCAGCTTCGCCAGTGTTCTATCGTGTTCATCGCTGTGAGCAACCAGCAGCACATCAGGAGCATAAGCCTCCAGCGCTTCCCAATTCCCAAGTAATTCAAAGGGAATTCCAGCATGGGCGAGAATTTCTTCCAGATACCGCTCAAAAACATTTTGACCAACCTGCCATCTTTTCATAGCGGAGTCTTCCTGGAACCAGACCCCTATTTTCGCCAAACGTCCCATCATTCACTCCTCCTTCTAAAAAAGAAAAGGGGCAAGGTGCTGCCCCCCTTCGACCAGATTTACTTGAACAATTCTTTCGGATCTTTCACTTTGATATTCGCGTTGTATTCTTTCACAATCTCTTTGCCGCCACGATCCATATATTCCTGTACAAGCTTATCCCAATCGGATACCGGGCGATTACCGGCAATCATTTTCACTTGTTCATTCATGACGTATTTTTTGAGCTCAGGGCCTTTGGATACATCTGCTGCAGATTCCAGGCCGTTGATCGGGTTCGCATAGAGCTTCGTCTTTTTATACATATCTTCGATACCTTTTACGAGATCCACCAGCGGCTTCGTCTGATACGTGAGGGAATAGTTCACATCCGTATCTTTAGGCGCCCAGCCCGTATTGTCTACAAAATAAGTCGATGGAGCCAGACCGTCTGAGGCGAAGTTTTTGGTATTCACAGCTACGCCGTTCTCCATGTTATAGCCTGTGCCTGCTTTACCGGACCACCAGTCAAAATCCGCATTCTTCTCGTTCTTGTCCGCATCCGCGTAGAACTTACGCCCGAATTCGTGCAGTTCCAGCACTTTCTTCAGCTTATCCGGCTCTTTGGCCAGTTTGGCGTTCAGAACGACCATGCCATTGTAGCCCGCTCCCGCCTGCAAACCTTCATTACCATAAGCGTCTTTGAACGGCTCCAGATGAACGAACTGCGCGTTAGGCTGGATTTTGAGCAAACCGTCCATATAAGCTTGAGACATCCCGCGCGGAGTACCGATGAAGATACCGGCTTTGCCCGAGTAAAATTCCTTATTCGTATCGGCCCAGTTCAGAATCGCGTAATCCTTCGTAATGGCCCCTTCTTTATATAAATCCGCCATCATTTGAACGGTTTCCTTGCGTCCCGGACCGATTATACCCGGAATAAATTCACCGGAAGCGTTCTTGTGGTACCAGGCATCGGGGTCCCAGTACGGGCCCTGGTTGAAGTTAGGGTTGATATCAAGCCCCATGGCGACTCCATACGTATCGGCTTTGCCGTTCTTATCGGGGTCCTTCTTCGTAAAGGCAATGGCTACCTGCTTAAGCTCCTCATAATTGGTAGGAACCTTCATCCCCACCGCATCAAGCCAGTCTTTACGGATAACAGTCACCGTCTGATACTTCGGAGAATACTGCGGAATCGCATAAATTTTGCCGTTAACCCGCATGGAGTCCCAGACGAAATCCGGCACCAGTTTCAGCGTCGGCTGGTCTTTGATGTAATCGTCGAGGGGAAGGAAAGCACCCTGCTTGGCGAATTTGGCATACCGGTTTTTCAAGTCTGTGGACATAAAACCGACCATATCCGGAATTTCACCGGAAGCGAAGGTGGCATTGATTTTCTCATCGTAAGCCGTATTCGGAACATACGTAATTTTGTAATCAATGTTGAAGCGCTCATTGATCATATTAAGTCCGGGAGAGCTGTTCGGAGGCGGATCGCCATACCGGAAATCCAGCGCTGAGATGGTGTATTTCGTGTTTGATCCGCTTGCTTTGGGATCACCGGTAGCGGCTGGAGCCGGATCCTTGGTACAGGCAGCTGTGCTTACCGCAAGTGCGGCGGCGACTGCAGTTAATGTGAGACGTTTTCCTTTCATTCTGTTACCCCCCAATTGTTCATTCATGTATAGGATGAATCCTTGATACCGTCAGTTACAGCAAAGCTTGCATTAGAGCGGATTCGTCCTCCGCTGCTGAGAATCACAATCAGCCTTTAACCGCCCCGAGCATAACGCCTTTAGCGAAGTGCTTTTGCAGGAACGGATACACGACAAGGATAGGCAGGGTTGCCAGCAGAATGGCCGCCATCTGGATGGTTTCCGGCGGAGGCGGATTTTCCACGAAAGAATCTGCCAGTGTCGCCGTGGTCTCCCCCATTACAACGATTTGACGCAGGATGACCTGGATCGTCCATTTGTCCGAATTGTTAATATACAGGATAGGAGCAAAATAATTGTTCCAGTGTGTGACGGCATAGAACAGACTGAATGCAGCCAGCGAAGGCTTGGACAGCGGAAGAATAATCCGCGAGAATACTTGAAGGTCATTCGCCCCGTCAATAACGCCGGCTTCTTTCAAATCATCCGGAATCCCTAAGAAAAACTGTCTCATTACAATGAGATTAAATGGCGTAATCGCCACAGGCAGAATCAGCGACCACATGGAATCGAGCAGTCCGGTTGCTTTTACAACCAGATAGGTAGGGATCATGCCTGCTGAGAACAGCAGCGTGAACACGACCATCATCATCAATCCCCGCTGCCCGATGATCGGTCTTGATAACGCGTAGGCCATCGTCGCCGTGAAGAAAAGGTTGACCACCGTTCCGACTATCGTAACGAAGACCGTATTAAGCAGCGACTGGCGGAATGCCTTGGACTGGAGAATATATTCGTAAGCATCCGTCGTCCAGTTCGATGGCCATAAGAGCAGCTTGCTGCCCAGAAAATCCTCATAGGAGGAGAACGATACAGAGAACAGATAGACGAAAGGAAAGATCATCACGCAGGAAATCAGAACAAGAATCGTCAGATTGACGGTATCAAACAGCCGGTCGAACATTGATTTATGCTTTAGCGCATTCATTCCGTTTTCACTCCTCACAGCTTTCCCGTCGGGAAAGCTTTCTTCACTCAATAAACCCCTTGTTCCCCAAACCGTTTGGCCAGCTTATTGGCTGTAATAACGAGCACCAGCCCGACGATTCCTTTAAAGACACCGACTGCCGTTGACAAACTGTAATCGGACTGTTGGATCCCCTTGTAGTACACGAAGGTATCGAGCGTATTGCCGATTTCCATGTTAAACGCATTAAGCTGCAAGAAAACCTGCTCAAATCCGACCTCTAGAACATCGCCCAAACGGATAATCAGCAGAATGATAATCGTGCTGCGGATAGCCGGCAGCGTAATGTGCCAAATTTGGCGCAGTCTGCTGGCGCCGTCCATAACCGCCGCTTCGTACAACGAAGGACTCACACCGGCCAAAGCGGCCAGGAATATAATCGTTCCCCATCCGGCTTCCTTCCAGATCACTTCAAGAACCAGGAAGATGCGGAAAAAATCCGGATTCGTCAGGAAAGGGACGCCCTGCTCCATACCCATGATCAGAACAAGAAAATCATTGACCAGACCATCGTTCCGAAAAAAAATCGTCACGATCCCCACCACCACTACCCAGGATAAGAAGTGGGGCAAATAAACGACAGATTGAATGATGCGCTTCGTTGCCGACCGCGAGACTTCATTAAGCATAATGGCCAGCAGAATCGGCGCCGGAAAGGCAAAGATAATCTGCAGAAGGGAAATAATGAGTGTATTCCCAAGTACGCGGATCACCTCGGAACTTTCGAAGATCCGGGCGAAATTATCGAATCCTACCCATGGACTGTCGGCAAAGCCGAGAAACGGACTATACTCCTTGAAGGCGATGGCAATACCCAACATCGGAATATAGCGGTATACGAGAAAATACAGAAGACCTGGCGCAAGAAGCAAATAGATATAGCGGTCTTTCCAAAGTCTGTTCTGAATTCGCTTCCATTTTCCCGGCTTCACGCCGGTCCCCATTTTGTTCACTACCGTGTTCAAAAGCTCACCCCTCATTTGTCCCTGCAGGCTGCACCAGACGGTACACCCCGGAGACAACTCCCATTTTTTCTTCTTGCTACCCGGCGCTTTGATGCAGAAAACGTCAGGAACTTCCTTGTTATTGTGTATGAACCATGCAAAGATGCGTCGGAGGGGGAGATGTGCAAGGAAGCGCTTTCACCTTGCGCAAACCATTCAGCTTCTTGTACAGATGCCTCCCCCTGAACAACTGGACTTGCGGCCGTACTTTCGGCTGCCCCCGGCTCTTACCTTCCTCACCCACTACCCGTAAGGCCAATCGACTGGATTCTCCGACCTCTAGCAATGTTGGCCTGGATATCTGGATGTGCCTCATGATTGATAAATCCTCCTCTGGCAAACACACTTGTAACTTACCTGTATATATATTAGAGTGTCAACAATAAAATCCCTTGCCTGGACTTTCATGACATCCAGTAAAACGATCGTTTTTAAAGGGGACGTTGCGCTGGATACGGTTTCAATAAACGATGAACATAATTTTTATACTTGTATATTACCTGTATTTATCCAAAGCTGTCAATCCATTTGTTGGAATCCGTCCCACTCTCTTTATTCGGTCTTTCCTGCATAAAGCCGCAAATTTCTTTTTAGCCCTAAATAATTTACTATATTTTACTCCTTTATTATAATGATGGTATAACTTTTTTTGTAAGGATAAAATTTGATGAGGTGATCGTTATTTTAAACAAAAATATCTTGTCCTACTTCAAGCACCGGCATATCAACTGCCTGAAAGTCCAGTTTCTATACGATTTATTACAAAAAGGAGTACCGGTCGATTATTTATTCTACAACGCTTATGTAACTACGGAAGAAATCAAGGATCAGATTGTTACGCAGCAATTCAACAGATGGAACATGGATACGAACAGCCTGGATGATTTAAGTATCATGAACATCACCCTGGACAAAAAGATGTTCCCGGACTTTCAGAGCGCCCTGGGTTATATAGAAGAGCGGCTACAGACAGGCACCTGCTTATTCATGCATGTCTATCAAAAGTACATCCCCCACCTCAGACATCTTCCCGGTATACACGCCTTAATCCTTAATTCCTACCATCAGGATAAGAACTCCTTTATCATCTCGGATATCCCCGTCCTGGAAGCCGTTGAATACCTTGAATCTGACATAGCTGCTGCATACAATCATTTGCAAGAACCTTTCAGATTCATAGTCGATCTGTCGTATGATACCTATGCATTTAATGATGCGTCCGTACTGGCGGCCATTAAGAAATTCGAGCAGAGCTTTATCGCCTTCGAGGATAACTTCCTGCTCTATGAACAAATCCCTGCCATGATTGCGCAGATTCATGCTGAAGCTGATTATCCCGTCCCGTATGACACACTGGAGAACATATTCGCTATTCTTGCAGGCTCCCGTTACTATCTGTCTCTATTCTTAACCCGGATCCATTTCCCGAGCAAAGTCATAGACCAGCTGCTGGCTATTGTCACTTTGGCGGAACAATTAAAAAATACAGTGGTTAAGGCCAGATTGACAGGCAATCGCAGCCTGAACATTTTAAATTATGTAACCACACTACATACATTAGAGGTTAAAGTGATTCAAGATATACAAAGCGCCATTCTTTCGAAAACAACCAATAATCAAGAACATTACTTCACATCGACAAACGCCCTTGAGGAGCTTGATATGGGCCTTCACTATGAGAAAATCGGTTCGGATAAAATTCATTTAAGATGGCAAGAACCCGGTGAAGGATTTTATCTTGAAAAGTATGAAATTTATTCGAATGACAAGCTTATCGGAATCACATTGTTTAATTATTTTGAATTAACAGATCTCATACCCGGTTCAGATTATCACATCCATATTAAGGTAAAAACCTCTTCCCGTTATATCCCTACGATTAACGACCGGATTTCCATCCGATATGAAGCCTTGCAAGGTAATGTTGCATTCGGTAAACCCGTAACCGCTTCCTCGGAAGAAAACTCGGTTTATGTCAAAGAGAACATCACGGACGGCAATTCCAAAACAAGATGGAGCAGCCAGGCCGGGAGTGATACGGAGTGGGTCATCATTGATCTACTGGATCATTACGCAATTGATCGCATTATTCTGGATTGGGAGTATTCTTACGCCGAGCAATATCAGGTTGATTTATCTGCTGACGGACAACATTGGAAGTCCGTTTACTCGACTACAAGTGGCAAAAGCGGGGTAGAGGACATTCAATCCGTCCATCAAAGCGGGAGATACGTAAGAGTCTTAGGAATTAAAAGAGGATCGCCTTGGACTTATTCATTGTGGGGCGTTGATGTTTACGGCATTGCTGCTTCCCAGCCAAATACTTCTCCAGAAGGTTCGGCTGCAATGCTATCCTGACAAAAAAAAGGTCAGCCCTATTCGGGCTGACCTTTCTTGTCCATATCGGCAGGTTTACTGGGGAATCTCTCCATAAATACGGGCATCTTGATTAAAAACCAGCTTCCAGTGAATGCCTGTTTTTTTCCATAATGACGACACATTGAACGTTCCCGCCGCATCCGTATTCGGCGCTTCTATTTTAACAAAGTAATTCGTTAAAACAACGTTAGGGTGAATGACTTTCGTTGAGAACTTCTCTATCTTGTAACTCGTCACATCGATTTCAGGAATGAATTTCGCGTAGTCCGCTCCCGTTTCCGTAATCCCGCCGACAACCATCACCGCATCATTTGCAACGACTTCCAGGAACTTTTCCGCATTTCCGTCAGCAAATGCATCCCACATCTTCATTTCCATAGTCAAGATACTCTTCTCCAAATCTTTCCCTCCTAAGTTCTCTGCAGCTTTGGCTGCATCCTGTTGATCTGTGGATTGCCCGGCAGAGGAGTCACTGTTAATAGCCATTACATTTTGAGGGGCCACATTACTTAATTTAAACTCTTCTACCCCCGTGGATGCACAGCTTGTAAGCAAAATCAAAGTAAGCATAAAGAAGACGACTTTAGACACGGTTATTTCCTCCTAAATTTCATTTCAACTGGTATCCACGTTGTATTTGGATAACATATTCATAAATGCCGCTAGGGTCGTAAAATTTTCCGGAGCCAAATCATGGTCCTCGAACTCAAAATTCAATTCTTCTTCCAGCAGGACAAGAAGATTCAAAAGCTTGAAAGAATCCAGTCCCTCGTTAATCAGGTTGCATTCTTCTATGGAAGGGATTTTTTTCTCCAGAACGTCTTCTAAAGACCTGATTACTGTTTCTTTCACTGCGGATTCATCCATAGCGGTTTCCCCTCCCTTTGCTTTACATATGAATAGCTTTGAAGCTGTTCAGGAAATGAACCTCATGATGTATGGCTCTTTCAAAGGAATCCACTAACCCGCTTGTTCTGCGTGTCGAAGAGAGTTTAATGAGTTCCTTAAGGACAGCTTGCCAGCCCGTCAGCACATTGGTAATACTGGCCTTGTTTATTTTCTCGACTTCAAAAAAAGTTTCCCGATTTTTCAGAACGGTTCTTATACTGGAAAAATATCTTTTGAACAGCGGGCTCTCCAAGAAGTTCTTCGAAGCTCCGAAATCAATGCCGCCTAAGCTGCTGCTAAGCAACTGAAACACCGATTCATATTGATGGGGATAATCCAAGGTTAAGATATAGGGAACCACTTCGGCGGTTGCAGATGATGGTTTTCCGGCTGAAGACACATCGATTTGGATGACTGGCTTTGAATAAAACGACCATAGTTCATGTACATCTTTGCCAGAAAATTTCTCTTGGATCTTATAGAAGGGATCTATAATTTCAAACTCATCTTTCTGCTTCCTGGCGATTACATAATGCAATTGGTCGGCAATTTGGTAGAGATCCGTCATATAAGGGACATAGAACGAGTTCAGAGCCACAATGGTATACTCATGGTCCGGAATATCGCCAAACTCCAGTTCCTGAAATTCCATCCCGTAATGGTTGCGGGCAAATTGGAGTAAAACCAAATTATCCACATTCCCGCTTATAAAGTCATACTGGCTGTTGTAGAAGAAATCCCAGTTGAATTTATAAAGCTCGACCGGATTGATCTTGCTGTTTTTTAAAATAGCGGTAGTAGCGTTTGTAAAACATTCAAACACCCCGTACGGAACGTCAAACAATGGGAACACACCTTTTTATATAAGAGTCAGAGTCTGAGTTTTCTCAAAAATTCAACTTCATAGTCTGCAAGTTCAACTAAATTCCGCTGAAACACCGGCGTATTCCGCTCCGGATTCACACAAATCCCCATCCAGGTTTTCATTAACTTCTTCCACTTATGAACGACTTCCTCGTGAGCATCCATGAGTCCCCACTTCCGGAGAAACACTTCCCTCGCTACCAGCATTCCATTGAATAAAGAGTAATAACGCTTGAATTCATGGAGACTTCTAAGCGATTCATTCGTTGACAGAAAAGAGGTTATTCTTTTTTGAAGCTGATCCACAGTAACCAGATAATAGTTATCGAGGTCTTGTTGAAGAATGTATACTTCGGCCGGTTTCTCCAACCGGGAAGCGCCTATGCCATGAATTTCGATAATAGGCTCGCTGAAATGCTCCCAATACCCGGTTAACTCATCCCCGTTAATGAACAGCCTTTTTTTGAAAATCGGGTCGATTATTTCAATCCGCTCACGGTTTATATAATGCACCGGCGTATAATGGATCTGGTTTCGTATCCTGAAATGTTCCTGGGCATAGGGGAGAGAAAATGCATCGAGAGCTACAATAAGACGGCTTTCATCCGCAAGCTCACCAGGTTGTCGAATAAGGCTGTAGTTCATTTGATTATTAAGTTCCAGATGCTTCAGCTGATCCTCTAACGGGATGGTTCCCTTGAACGTGTCATTCAAAGAGTCGAATCTGAAATCCCAGTTATTCCGCAGCAGGGAGTCGTATTCGATACCGTCATGCCGCAGCCAATAAATAAGGGCATTGATTTCGCAATCATAATCCCCATATTCCGTCTCATCGTGCACAGTTTCCGATTGTGGATTCATTTACGCTCCTGCATGAACATCAATGATGGCTCCCGTAATGGAGCTTGACTTCTCTGACAGCAAAAACAAGGTGGTTTCGGCTACGCTTCCTACTTCAACAGGGCCTTGAAGAGAGTTCCTGCGATAAATTTTCTGCTTATCCGCTTCCGGGAGGTTCTTATTCATAGAAGTTTCCATAAATCCGGGTCTTACGCAATTGCAGCGTATCCCGTATCTCCCCCATTCTCTGGCGACTCCTTTGGTGAAAGACTCCAGCGCCCCTTTGGAGGCGGCGTACATACTTAACCCTTTGTAGCCTTCTTGCGTGCTGATGGATGAAATATTCACGATCGATCCCGCTGTCTTATGAAGGATCATATTCCGTATGGAATACTTCGTTAAGAGAATAGGAGAGATTATATTCACCTTAAACATCGTATCCAGTTCATCCAATCTCGCGTTGGTGACCAAATCGTCATAAGCGAGCGCAGCATTGTTAATTAAAC
This sequence comes from Paenibacillus lutrae, assembly GCF_009757775.1. Lineage (GTDB taxonomy): Bacteria > Bacillota > Bacilli > Paenibacillales > NBRC-103111 > Paenibacillus_F > Paenibacillus_F lutrae. The sequence goes on along the minus strand of NZ_RHLK01000002.1, from coordinate 277,078 downwards.
CTGTAACTTTATAGCTCCGATTATGAAAAAGCGAAGCGATGCTTTCCGGGTCCGATAAATCCGCAAATTGATGCTCGTAGCGATCGGGATATGCATCTCTGAGCGAGGCTATATGGTTATTCTCGGTCCGGCTCAACCCTACTACGGAATAGCCGCTCTCCAGCAGGCATTCCGATATCGATTGCCCCAGATCCCCGGAATCTCCAGTAACCAATACACATGTTCTCAATTCCTCAACTTCTTTCCAGTGATGGTTTGGGCTATATCGTTAACCAAATAAATAACCCGCGGTATTTCCCACGGTTCAAGTCCTAATTCGCTGCGGCACAGCTGTTTAATCTGCACTTCACTGTATTTATCCGTCACAATTTCGGCTGTAAGCATATTACCTACGACTGAATTCGGTCTGCAGTAGATCCTTATATGATCAATACCGTTCAGCGTTTTCATTTTCTCTTCTATTATTTGCAGATTTATTTTATATCCGCCGACCTTAACAACGTCCCCTTTTCTGGAGACAAATTTAAACTGATCCTCTGTCTCAAATTGGATCAAGTCTCCGGAATAGTACCACCCTTGTCTAATTAGTCTGGAGTCAGGGCCTTCTCTTAATAAGCTTTCATGAATCAGCAGTTCATCGTTCTCGATTTTTAGTAAGCCCTGCATCTGAGGCGGGATGGTGAATAGATCCGTTTGGGACTCCAGCAGTTTCCCCGTTTCCGTGGTCGCATAAATATTTTTGAGTAAGGCGGCCGGAAACAAAATCTTCAGTTTATCCGCCAAGCTCTCCTCGTACTTCTCTCCGCCAAAAATGATTCTTCTTACTTGGCCGTAAGTCGCGTGCAGATAAGGAAGGAGCGACCTGTAGAAGGTTGGAGTCGCCGAGATTATGGTAATCTCCCTGCCGGTTAACAATTCGTCCAGCGGAAGTGCCCTGTAGTCAAAGAAGTAAATAAGCGTATCCAAATTAGACACGATTTCGAAGAAGACTTGAATGCCCGCAAAATGAGACGGATGGTAAGCGAACGCCCAGACATCCCGCTTCTTTTTGCTTCTAAGCGGCAGTAACGTACGGATCGTATGGGTTATTCGTTTGGGCTGCCCCGAAGTTCCGGATGTAAACATATGTACGGACGCATTTGCGTGTTGGCGGAGCAGAAGCACGATATCCTGAGGTTCATGCAGCTGTACTCTTGACTGGAATAAAGGCCCTTCTGCAGCCGCTTCGCGCTGCTCCGCATCCATAATCTGCACATCACTGCCATTTAGAAGAGCGATCATCAGTTCACAGAAGAAAAGATAGGGATTGGTTCGATCCACATAGATCGTTGTCCGGTATTCGCTCATTTCATTCAGGCATTTGACAAAATCACAATAGGTAATCTCTTGCCGATTGCGGTGATCCAAGTAAAACAGGTGTTGTTCATCCCACGCTGCCATGTACTTGAATCCTCTCTATCACCTGATCCACCGTGTCCACCCGGTTGTCCTGTTCGAAAATATCAACCTGATAGAGATCTTCGATCCGCACGGTTAATTCCGCTAAATCAAACGAATCAAAACCTAGTTCATCCCTGAACGAAGTTGTCCGGCTGATCGTTAACTGAGGGTCCGGCCCCTTGGAGAGCATCATGTCCTGGACAATCGCCAGAAGTTTCTCTTCGATATTCATTCGTTCTCCCCCATTCCAGACGTTAAGACATCGCAGTAAAATGATGATTGACTTTTTCTTTCAGAATGACAAGTTCATTCAAACTATCCAGAACCGCGTTCGTTTCCACACCAAAGTCGATCAGACATGCGATTTCATTGACTCCGATAGCTACTAATTTCTCCGCAAATTTCGAGCAGCTCTCCGGGGTCCCGAATAAGGCAGCCGAGCTCCAATATCTCTCGAATATGAGATTGAGCATAGTCTCCATCATTTTGGGGTCGTTACTTTTCTTTCCGTTCATATTAAGTGCCTGCATCAGGTCTATGCTGGTGGTCAAATAATTCAGGAACGGTTCTTTTACCGTCTGCTTTACCTCCTCGAGGTTCTTCCCGACAAACGTATGCACCATTACAGTCACACATCCCGCATCGGCGTCGAACCCGTTCTCTTGGAGCGATTTCCTGTAAGCCTTGATGTGTCGTTCCAGCATATCAACATCCTGATAAAGCAAATGGGTCAAGACATGAGTTCCGAGTCTGCCTGCGTTAACAAACGATTCTTCCCGCCCCGAGGTTGTAATCCAAACCGGGAGGGTCCCCTGAATAGGCCGCGGATAGGTTTTGACTTCGGCCTGTTTATTCTCGCCATTAGGGAATGACAGACTTTTACCGCTCCATAACTCTCTCGCTTGTTTAATTTGTTCCAGCATATGGCTGGATTTATCCTCAAAATGATCCGGCTTGATCAGAAAATCATCGGCATGCCAACCCGTTGCGAAAGAAACGCCTACCCGCCCGCCTGATAAGTTGTCCACTAAAGACCAATCCTCAACAATCCGGGCCGTGTGATGAAGCGGAGACACGACGCTCCCGGCCCGGATCTGTACCTCTTGGGTGATCATGGCCAGTGCCGCCGACAGTACGGAAGAATTCGGGAAAATCCCCCCGAACGGGTGAAAGTGCCTCTCCGGAGTCCAGACGGCCTTAAACTTGTTCTGATCGGCAAACTTGGCCCCTTCTAAAACCAATTTATATTTATCCGTGTTGCTCTGATCGTCACTGCTTGAGAAAAAAAACAGACTGAAGTCCACATTGTGGCCCTTATTCAATAGGTTCACCCGCTATCCATTATTTTTACCGCGTAACATATCCTCGATCTTCCATTTTTCTGAACTCGAATAAACATTCCTGATAGGTTAAGGTTCCGTGAACCAGACTGCTTATGATCCTCATCGTCATCTCCGGATTACCGCTCTGAAAAACATTACGCCCGATTGCGACTCCGGAAGCCCCGGCAAGCAAGCTTTCGTTAATCATGGACAGCACGTCTTTTGTTCCTGTAAGACTTCCTCCCGCGACAACAACCGGAATATCAACCCCGCCCATCAAGTTTTCCATTTGTTCCTCGCTGCCCGGATATTCCACTTTTACGATGTCTGCACCTAACTCTTCCGCTAACCTGACGGCATGGGCGAGGTCGGCACCGCTGACAGGTTCTTTCTTGGAATACATCATCGCAAGCAGCGGCATTCCCCACTCCAGGCACGCCTTGGAGACGGCTCCAAACTGTTGAATCATATCCGCTTCATGCTCCGTTCCCAGATTCACATGAATGGATACAGCGTCGGCCCCCATCTTGATCGCTTCTTCTACAGAGCCGACCATAACTTTGTGAGAAGAGTCCTTACTAAGCAGGGTTGAGGCCGATAAATGAAGAATATATCCGCTGCTCCTGGTTCCGGGAATTTGAGACTTCACTTTATTCAGATATCCCTTATGCAGAACGATCCCGTCCGCGCCCCCAGCCACCACTTGTTCAATGAGGGGCCAGATATTCCGTATTCCTTCTATAGGCCCCATGGTAACCCCGTGATCTAATGGGACAAGGCAAGCCCGCTTGGTTTCAGGATGAAAAATCCTGGACAGTCTGATATCTTTACCATTCATAGTTGAGCCCCCTGGCCTGTGTCTTCACACCATTCATCAAATAACATCATTTTTACACGGCATCTATTTTCAGACTATCCGTATAAAGGGCAAGTTCCTTGATGGTCGGATACCGGTTTACACTTTCAAAATCCAAGTTTATTCCACATTTATCTAATTCTACCTCTAATTCTAGCGAAAGGATTGAGTTTCCTCCCAATTCAAAAAAATTATCTTCTATGTGGATCGTATCCAGTTCAAGAAGCCGGCCCCATACCCCCGCAATCGTTTTCTCGGTTTCCGTGTATGCTTCTCCCTGTAATTTACCGGTAAGCGCAACGGCTTTGAGATGTTGAGGCTGAACCGGATGATCGGCAAGCGGTGATTCATAGGCAGCGGGCGGAGATTCGCTTCCCTGTACCCAGAACCGGTGCCGCTCAAGAGGATAAACAGGTACACTAACCTTTCTTCCTTTACGGTACAAACCGCCATACACAAAATTCCAATCCACATCCGCTCCGCTTACATAATGACGGGCTATTTCATCCAGTATTCCGCTCTCAGCCGATTTGTCTTCATCTTGGAGCCGGCGGACTAACTCATTGGCTCTTCTGCTCAGCCGATCTTTCTCTGCTTTATTCAAATCTCCTGTTTCCTTCAAGGTGCGGTTTTCGGTTACAAGCTTATGGTAGCCGAAGAACAGCCTGGATTGACCGGGCTTTTCCAGACGGCTTTCTATGTTTGTGTCATACTCGGCAAGTAAATCGATAAGCTCATCATTATCCCGGACAACCAGCGCAATCCGGTAAGGATGGTGGTCTTTGCAGACCGCCAGGGTATAGCAGATATCGCTCACGTGCAGCTCCTTCTCCCGTAGGAATCGCGAATAATTGCGAAGGGATGCTTGAAGACTGGTCATGCTTTTGGCGGATAAAGTAAACAGGTGCCGCGTCGCGCGAACACCGGTGCTGTCACTCAGCGCAGCGGGTGGCGCTTCTTCCAGAACCATGTGAGAATTCGTCCCGCTAAAACCAAAGCAGGAGATTCCCGCCCTCCGGGGGTTCTCCTGCTTTGGCCAGGGTGTCAGCTTGTCATTGATATACACCGGGGTATCCGCAAACGGAATATACGGATTCGGTTCCCGGAAGTTGAGACTAGCCGGGATTTGTTTATGCTTGAGCGCGAGCACCACCTTGAGCAGAGAGGCAATCCCCGAAGCGGATACCAGGTGTCCGATATTGGGTTTTAGAGATCCGATTCCGCAAAATTGTTTGCGATTCGTGAATTTGCTCATCGCCCGCGAGATGGCTTTGATCTCCAGAGGATCACCCAGCACGGTGCCTGTGCCGTGAGCCTCAATGTATCCGAGTGTATCCGGCGAAATACCCGCCTGGTTCCATGCCGCCAGCAGTACGTCATGCTGCGCGTCAGGGCTCGGCGCGGTAATGCCGTTGGTTTGGCCGTCATTGTTCATAGAGCTGCCTTTAATGACCGCATGAATATGGTCACCGTCCAGAAGAGCCTGTTTCAGCGGCTTAAGCAGCACCGCTCCCATTCCTTCGCCCCAGACGGTGCCGTCCGCATAGCGGTCGAAGGCGCGTACATCCGCGCTTTCGGTTTCCACCGTCTGCATAGAGCTCATTTGGAGCGGCAGCAATCGCAAATATACTCCGCCCGCTATCGCCATCTGGCATTCCTTGCCGATCAGCGATTGACACGCCAAATGAACGGCGGATAACCCTGAGGAACATGCGGTATCCACGACAAGTGCAGGCCCGCGCAAATTGAGCGCGTATGAAATTCTGCTGGCCAGGATCGACGTATAAGAACCGGTAAGAGCAAAGGGAGCTTCTTCCGGCAACATTTGTTTATAGGTCTGCCCGAATGCATGATCATTGCCGACGAACACGCCGGTTGCGGACCCGTGAATGTTGTGCGCGCTATAACCGGCTTCCTCGATGCATTCCCAGGCGGTCTCCAGATAAAGCCGCTGGAGCGGGTCCATCGCTTTCGCTTCGCTGGGAGAAATCCGGAAGAATGAGGCGTCAAACTTATCGACTTCTTCCAGAAAGCCGCCCAATCCGTACACGTTGTCAGGCTCACCCATCCTGGTGATGTAGGGATCGGTATCTTTGCGGCGTCCAGACGGAAAAGGACCGATGGATTTCACTCCATCGTGCAGGTTATTCCAGAATTGTTCCAGATTACCGGCACCGGGAAATTTCCCGGACATGCCGATGATCGCTATTTGATGGTCCGGTGCTTCTTTGGCGGCTGTACCCTGCCCTGCTAATAAGACTGCGGCTTCCTGCGGCGTTATTTTTTTATCAGCAACCAGTTTGAGGACGATTTGCTGTTTCTGTGTCTGCAACTCCATCACCCTATCCTTTCGAAAGCACGCTCAGCAAATATTCCGCTTCATTCATGGAAATTTCCCCGGACGCCAACCTCTCCATAATTTGCTCCACGCCCGGCTCGGCTTGCGCTGCAGGTTCCTCGGGCTCAACTTGCTTCTGATTAACCGCAGCGTCAGCAGAACGATCCATTCTCTCTTCGAGAACAGCGGACATCTGCTCTATGGTCGGGTAGCCGAATATATCGGTAATATCCATAAGACCCGGGAATTCTTTATCTATTTCCTTCAACAGCAAAGAAGCCATGATCGAGTCTCCCCCGATATCGCTAAACTGATCGTGCAGGTCAATATCGGGTATGCCCAGCGTTCTGCTCCACGCCCCGCTGACCTTCGCCTCAATCGAGCTTCTTGCCGCTGTATCTGTTGAAACAGCCCCGGACGGCTGACTATTGTTACTCTCCGGCAACGGCTCCGTTTGACGGAGGAAATCATTATCGATTCGCCCCGCAATGACATGCCGGACGTTCTTGGCGGTAATTGCCGCGAACATCTCAATCGCCTCCGCGGTTGTTACCGGAAATAAGATGTTCCGCTGATTGTGCACACCGTACTCGACAGCCATTCCCGTTTCTTTCCAGGCAGGCCAATTGATCGTAACGGTTCTACCCGCTGCACGCGCGCGGTAGGCCGCGTAAGCGTCCAGATACGTGTTGGCTGCCGTATAGTCGCCCTGGCCCAGCCCTCCGGTTAATGCTGTGACCGAAGAGAACATGATGAAGAAATCGGGACGATCGCCTCTTGTCAGATGATCCAGGTTCCACGTTCCGTAGATCTTCGGCCCGATAACCTGCCCGAACGCTTCAGGTTTCCTGAGCACCATCATGCCGTCTCCCGCTACCCCGGCGCTGTGTACAATGCCATGGATGGCTCCATGCTGCTCGCGGATGACATCCAGGACCCCGGCCAGCGCCTCTTCATCCGCCACATCTGCCCGGTAGCAGGACACCCTGCTGCCTGCCGCTTCAATCTCCATGATCGACCGTATCCGGGCAGCCGTCTTCGTGTCGCCCCGGCTGCCCAGCCACTCGTTCCACTCCTGCCTGTCCGGTATCTCGCTCCGGTTGATCAGGCATAGCTGCACCTGAGTCTGCGCTGCCAGGTAACGGCCGATTTCCAAGCCGATTCCGCCTGTTCCGCCCGTAATGATATAGACACCACCGGCTCGTATTGGAATAGGATCTTCCTCAGCCGCGCCCAGATCCAGCGCCTGGAACTGCTGGCGGTAGCGGATGCCGCCGCGGTATCCGACAACCGGTTCAGTGGCGGCGGCAGACAGTTCTTTCAGAAGAGCTGACACCGGGGTCTGCTCATCCAGATCAATGCAGCGGCAGCTGACGCTGCCCGTTTCCTGCTCCACGACTTTGGCTAGCCCGATCAGTGACGCGCTGCCCGGGTTAAGCGCCTGTTCGGCTCCGCTTATCTCGTATGCGCACGAAGTAACAACAACGCATTCCAGCGGTTCGCGCATGGATGCGCGGTGCATCGCCCGTACCAGGTAGAACAGGCTGCTTGTTCCTTTGGCCTGATTCAGCCTCAGATCCGCTGCCGTTTCGGCGCCGCTGTCTCCCATCGTAAGCAGATGCACGATGCGGCCGATACGCCTGCCCTTCAGCGCGCGAAATAACGCAATGTAATCGGCTTCGGAGCCGCTGATGAGATACTTCGAATCTCCGCTTGCTTCAAAACCTTCACTCCACCGGGCTTCGACCACATCGGCTGAGCCCGCCTGCAGTTCTCTGCACAAGGCTTCTGCCCGGTCATTGCCGTCATGCAGGACGAGGGTGCAGCCTGCAATGGGCTCGGCTGGCTGCGCTTCATCATAGCTTGCTTCCCATATGACTTCGTTGTAGGGCTGAACCGGAGGGGCCGTGCCGAACTCTGCATAGTCGGGCACTTTTTTTACCGTGTAGCCCTCGATATGCACCAGCAATTTCCCTTCACCGTTCATAAGAACAATCGAATACGTCTCTGTTTCCGAATGGCCTGAGCCCGCAATCCTGGTTATATAACTGTAAACTTCGCCGGCCGGGCATTCGTAGATATCCATCCGCTTATAGTAAAACGGCAGGTACCCGCCTGAAGATAAACGGTCGATCGCAATGTTAACCGCACAATCCATCAGCGACGGATGCAGCCCGTAGCAATATCTTTCATCCTCATAATCCTTCGGCAGTTGAAAGAATGCGAACAGCTCCTCAGAACCGCTGTAGAGCTCACGCAGCGTCCTCCAATGACCCCCTGTCTGAATAAAGTGGTTCTTGTTAGGAGACGAATCATCGATGGAGATAAGCGGATAATGTCCGATCAGATGCCCATAGCCGGCCTTTGTGGAATAGGCGGGAACCTCCCATGTAAACTTGCCCTCGGCATGTTTGGTCCACGCGCCGCTTTCCTCCTTGCTGACAACTACGAATTCATAGACACCGCTGTCCTGCCGGATCAGATGAAGCTGGGCTTCCCTGCTTTCGCCGGCTCCTACCGCAAGGGGCGCGAGGAACATGACGTCTTCCATACGGATGGGAGCCTCTTCTCTGATAAGTGAACTGGCGGCCCGGACCATTTCCAAATATGCCGTTCCCGGAAGCACATACAATGAGCCGACAACGTGCTCTCCGATTTCCCAGTGGCGGTCCGCTGAGAAATGCGTTACATAAACCGTCCGGTCGAACATGTCTATGGCGTAATCAAGCAAAGGATGATCCAGCTTTTTCTGGTAATCCTGTACCGGAGAAGGCGCAAGCCAGCACCTGCTTTTGTCAAAAGGATACGTCGGCAGATTCACTTTACGAGTGCGCGGACGGCTAAACAGGCGGCTCCAGTCTACATCTGCGCCGGCCACATACAGATCACAGATCCTCCTGAGCAGTTCCCGGCTGGGCTGGTCCTGCTCGCCAACCTGGCTTACGAAGGAATCGGCTTCCCGGCTCCGCTGCTTCCTGGTCTCTTCCGTAATCGTACCGGGCGAAGCTTTCTTCTTCTGGTTGACGACAACTTGATGCCGGCCGAAGTACACGTCATCTCCGGCAAGCGGCTCGTCTACAATCCCATGCAAACTTCTGAGTTTATCCAGCAGCGCTTCCTTGCTGTCTGCGACAATAGCCAGCCGGATGCCGTAATGGTCCCTACCAGCCGCGGCTGTCGCGCATATCTCAACCAAAGAAGCGCTCCCCGCTTTTTCCAGGTATTCCGTATAATCTTCCAGCAGTGCGTTTAAAGCGCTTATACTTTTAGCCGATACGGTGAATATTGCCGGTACCCCGGCAAAAGTCTCAGCGGATATGGAGCGTTCCGGACTTTCCTCCAGCACGATGTGGCAATTCGTCCCGCTTAATCCGAAGGAGCTTACTCCGCATCTGAGCGGGGACGCCTCCGATCTCCAGCCGCTTAAACGGTCCTGAACATAAACCGGCGACCGGTCGAAAGAGATTCTTCGATTCGGTCTTCTAAAGTGAAGACTGGGCGGCAGCTCTCTATGCTTAAGCGCCAGCACACACTTGATCAGCCCGGCAATACCGGCCGCATGATCCAGGTGGCCCAGATTCGTCTTAATCGATCCGACAGCGCAGAATTGTTTCCGCTCGGAATAGGTTTTAAAAGCCATCTCGATGCCTTCTATTTCAATCGGATCTCCTAATTTCGTACCTGTACCGTGAGCCTCGATATAACTGACGGTATCCGGCTCGATTTTGGCCGCAGCCCATGAACGCCGGATCACATCGGCCTGTGACTCGACATTAGGCGCCGTCATACCGATGGAAGCGCCGTCTTGGTTGATCGCACTTCCTTTAATGACGGCATGAATACAGTCTCCGTCGCTTAATGCCTTCTTCAGAGGCTTCAGCAGGATGACCGCAACTCCTTCTCCCATCCCCGTACCGCTTGAACTGTCATCGAACGACCTCGCCTTGCCATCAGAAGATTGAATCCCGACTTCTACTTCATCCTCATACCGAACAGGAAGCAGGTTAATTTTGATGCCTCCGGCAAGAGCCATCTCGCATTCTCCGTTTTTAATACCTTGGCAGGCGGTATGCACAGCAACCAAAGACGAAGAGCAGGCGGTATCGATCATCATGCTCGGGCCTTTCAGATCCAACAGGTAAGAGACACGGCCTGCAATAACCGACTTGATGTTGCCGGTAAGAGAGGCGCCAAGCATGGACGGCTCGATCTCCTGTACGAATTTCTTGTAGCTTTCTCCGAAATCCGAGCTATGCCCGACATACACCCCGGTACGGGTGCCTTTCATCAGGGGGATGGAATATCCGCTGTCTTCGATCGCTTGCCAGGCCGTCTGCAGGAACAGCCTCTGATTCGGGTCCATTAACCTCGCTTCATTCGGTGACATACCGAAAAAAGAGTAGTCGAAGTTGTCGATTTCATCGAGGTAGCTTCCGGACGAATATTGAATCGGTTGTTGCTTCGCATTCGTACCCAACAGCGTTTCAATGCTCTCTCTTCTCCCGTTCGGGTAATCGCTTACACAATCGATTCCTTCGCGGAGGTTGTGCCAGAATTCCTCTACTCCGTCTGCCTTAGGGAACTTTACGGACATGCCGATGATCGCAATTTCTCCGATCTGCTTATTTTCCCGTTGCTTGAGCATCTTAACGATCTGTACAGCCGCGTTTTTCTCGATTAAGCCCGACGCCGCATTCTCAATTACATACTCATAGACCTTATTCATCTTCAACCTCCATTTCATCTAAGCTGTCGAGAATATCCTGCAGATTCAGGCTGCCTCTCTCCATGCCTTCTATAAGGCCGGCTATAGCCGTGTCCGCTTCATTATTTGCCGCGGCGGATTCGGATTTCGGAGGCGGATTCCCTGAGGCATCCAAATAAGCTGCCATGGCGGCTATCGTATGATTTTTGAAAAGATCGATAATGGTGACTTTGCCCGGATAACGGTTCTCAATTAACGAATGAAGCTGGTTGACCAGCAAAGAGCTGCCGCCCAGTTCAAAGAAACTGTCATTGATTCCTATCTCTTCGATACCCAGCACCTGGGTCCAGGCTTGCGCCAAAAATTGTTCGGCCGTTGTAGCCGGCTCCACATAAGGGGTTTCGAGGGCGAGACGATCCGTAATGTCCAAGCTTGACAATGTTTTCCGGTCCACCTTGCCGTTAGCCGTAAGTGGAAGCTGATTCATGCCGATAAACAACGCGGGAATCATATAATCTGGCAGTTTACTTCTCAGCCGCGCCCTCAGCTCTTCGTGCCTGATTTCCTGCGGAGAAACATAGTAACAGACTAACCGCTGCGTTTCGTTCCAAGTCTGCACAACGGCTGCCGCTTCCTGAATTTCGTCCAAAGACAGGAGCAGGTTCTCGATCTCGCCCGGCTCAATTCTATATCCCCGGACTTTGAGCATATTGTCTGCACGGCCCATATATTGAATAAAGCCGTCGGCTGAATATTTGGCCCTGTCTCCCGTTCGGTACATCGTGTCTTTTCCGGCGCTGGCAATAAACGCTTGACGAGTCCGTTCTTCATCCTTCATGTAACCCTTCGTTACACTCATGCCGGATACATACAAATCTCCCTCGATACCGATATCGCATAAACGGCCGTAACGATCCAGAATCAGCATACGGTTATTCGCGACCGGCCGTCCAATCGGGATCCCTTCCGATAGGGCATGTTCCTCCTCAACCGTATAGCTTGTTACCCAGATGGTCGCCTCCGTCGGTCCGTACATATTCATGATTCTGGCTTTCCCAAAAGCATCTCGAACTTCGTGATACAGCTTCGTGCTCCAGGCTTCCCCGCCCAGCATAACCACTCGGGTCCCCTTGAAAAATCCCGAAAGATCATGTTGGCTTTGTGCCCGGTTAAGCAGCAGCTGAGACATCAGAGCAGGTACAGAGTGCCAAATCGTAATGTTATGGCGCTCCAGAAACGGATACAGCTGGTGTACATCCAGCAGCATCTCATTGGTTGCAAGATGCAAGCTTGCACCGCTCAGCAAGGCGCCGAAGATTTCAAAGACGGAGATATCGAAACTTATGGAGCTGACCAGCAGCATCCGGTCCTGAGACTTTATTTCAAGTTCTTTTATGCTCCATAGTAAATAATTAGCCGCGTTACGATGGGTGACCATAACGCCTTTGGGCTGTCCTGTCGAACCTGAGGTATACATAATGTACATCAACTGATCCGGAGAAATTTGGGCGCCTTCCTCTTGTACCGCTTGCCCGGTTTCATCCGGATTCAAGTAACGATAGCGCGAGTTCTTGTGCGGATCACTGCTTTCGTTCATCAGCAGGATCCTCTGAAGGCTGGAATGCGGCTCGCCAGGAGCTGCAAAAGTTTCGGCTAACCCCTCTTCCGTGATCAGAACCCGGGCCCCGCAATGGGAAATCACATACAGGACCCGTTCCGCCGGATAATTCGGATCAAGGGGCACATACGCTCCCCCCGCTTTGAGAATACCTATTATGGCAATGATCGCGTGGGCTCCACGATCAAGCAGAACGCCAACCGGATCCCCCCACTCCACCCCTTCTTCCCGAAGCCGCTCAGCCAGCCGATTAGACTTCATGTTGAGTTGTTGATAAGTGAGCTCCAAATCCCCGCTTCGGATGGCAATCGCATCAGGTGTGCGGCCGACCTGCATTTCAAATCGGGTATGAATGGGCAAATGGCTGACACAATCAGGATCCTCCGCCGAGAACTGCTCCAGCAGCTTATCCTCCTGCAGGGAGGTTAGCAGTCTTATCTCCTGAATCTCTTGAGTCCCTTGTCCGGCTGCTTGTTCCAGCATCCATAAGAACCGCTGAGATATACGTCGGATCGTTTCTTCCTTGAACAGGTCGCTGTTATATTCCAGCTTCACTTCAATTTCATCGCCGACATGGATAGCCAGAAAACTTAAATCGTACTGGCTCGAACCATCGTTATCCGGAAAAGCAACATCGTAGTACTGATACATGGTGTTAAAAATGGGATTGCGGCTTAAATCACGGGCCGGATTGAGCTCCGAAACCAGGGCTTCGAAAGGAAACTTCCCATTTCTGTAAGCGAGCAAACTCTTATCCCGGACCTCTGCCACAAGATCATCGAATGTCGAAAGGCGCTCAAAATCAATCCGGACACACAGCGTATTAATAAATAAACCGAAGATGTTTTCTTGCAGCTTATTCTCGCGTCCTGTCATAGGTATCCCTACGATGATCTGATCTTGAGAAGTTAATTTATGAAGCAGCAGGAAATAAGCGGACAACAGCGTCATATGCATGGTAGCCTGCAGAGAACGGGAGCGTTCTTTGAGCGCCGCAGCAATAGCGGCATCGATTCTGAACTTGATATAATTTCCGTTAAAAGTCTGAACAGCAGGTCTGGAGAAGTCGGCAGGAAGTTCCAGAACCGGCAGCGGACCCGCTAATTCTTGCCGCCAATACTCGCTCATCATCCGGCACTCGTGCCCATCGAGCCATTCCTGCTCCCGCTGTACACAATCGACATATCTGGCCTCCGGCCAGGCAATGCTGACCGGTTGTCCGCTCAGGTGACCGTCATAGACTTCAAGAAGCTGTTTGAAGAAAAGATCCATGCTCCATCCATCCGTAATAACGTGATGAATGTTCAGGAACAGACAATATTCCTCATCGGCCAGCTTGAATAGAACCACGTTCAACAGACGCTGCGAAAGATCAAAGGGATGCTTCTTCAAGGCCGCTATCCATGACTGCAGTTGTTCGTCCGGATCCGCAGCCTCATTCGTCAAATCATGAAATTCGGCTTCATAGTTCAGATGCGGCAGGATGATTTGACGCGGCTCGCCGTTTTCTTCGGTGAAAACGGTTCTCAAAGCCTCATGCTTTTGAATCAGGATGCTCAAAGCTTTATTTAAACCCTCACGCTGAATCGGCCGGTTAATAAAGATTTGGGAAGGCAGATTATAAGCCGTCATCTGCGGATTCATTTTTTGCAGGAACCAGATCCTGCGTTGTGCACTAGATAAAGGATACGAACCGGCCGCTTCCGGCTCCCTGCTTACCTGGTTGTCCTCATGCGGCACAGCCGTGCAGGCTCCCTTCGGGTTCGTGAAGGTTTGATCAATAAAACCAGACAAGCCGGATACGGACAAGTGTTCAAACAAATCGCCGATCGTAACGGGAATATTCCATTCATCCTGCAGCCGATTGGCAATTCGGATCGCTAGAATGGAATCGATTCCCTGTTCGTACAGCGTTTCTCCGATATGAATCTCGTCAAACCCGGCGACTTCCCCCCAGATTTGCCCTACCAAAAGCTCCGTTTCCGTATAGCTGCCATCTGATTTCCCTTTGAAATCCAGACGTTTGGTACGGATGCCGGGCTCCGCTTTCTGCTCCTCGGCATGATCAAGCTTGCCTGCAATCACGTGACGGACGTTCCTGTTCATAATTTCAGCGAACATCCCCATCGCTTCCGCCGTTGCGACAGGCTGTAAGATGCTTCGCTGATTGTGTACGCCATAGCGGACGGCCATTCCGGTTTCTTTCCAGGCCGGCCAGCTGATCGTCACCGTTTTGCCCGCCCTTTGCGCCCGGTAAGATGCATAAGCATCTAAATAAGCGTTGGCTGCGGTATAGTCTCCTTGGCCCAATCCCCCCGTTAACGCGGTTACGGAGGAGAACATGACGAAGAAATCAAGATGATCCCCTCTGGTCAGATGGTCCAGATGCCACGTCCCGTAGATCTTCGGCCCGATTACCCCGCTGAAGGCGGCCGGCTTCTTCAGCACCATCATGCCGTCTCCCGCCGTACCCGCGCTGTGCACGATACCGTGAATGGCGCCGTGCTCGCTCCGGATCTGATCCAGTACGCGTGCCAGCGCTTCTTCATCCGCTACATCCGCCCGGTAGCAGGTCACACCGCTGCCTGCGGCTTCGATCTCGCGTATCGACCGTATCCGCGCAGCCGTCTGTGTGTCCGCATGGCCGCTTACCCACTCGTCCCACAGCGGCTTGTCCGGCATCTCGCTCCGGTGGATCAGGCACAGCTGCACCCTATTCTGCTGTGCCAGGTAGCGGGCAATTTCCAGCCCGATCCCGCCTGTTCCGCCCGTAATAACGTAGATGCCGCTACTGCGGATCGGCATAGGTTCTTGCGCGGCCGCCCCCAGATCCAGTTCACGGAACTGCTGGCGGTAACGGACGCCGTCCCGGTACCCGACAACCGGATAGTCTGCCGCGGCCGCCAGCTCATTCAGCAAAGCGGACAGCGGTGTCCGCTCATCCATATCGATGCAGCGGCAGCTGACGTTCGACGCTTCTTGCTCCACGACTTTAGCCAGGGCGATCAGAGAGGCGCTGCCCGGGCTGAGCACCTGCTCCTCCCCGGTCATCTCGTAAGCGCACAAGGTGACGATGACACATTCCAGCGGATCGCGCACCGATGCACGGGACATCGCCCGCACCAGGTGAAACAGGCTGCTTGTTCCCTTGGCCTGATTCAGCCTCAGATCCGCCGAACTTTCCATGCCGCTCTCTCCAAGCGTGAGCAGATGGACAATGCGGCCGATCCGACGGTCACGCAGCGTTTCAAACAGCGATACGTAATCAGCCTCGGAGCCGCTGACCGTATACGTGGAGCCACCTGCGGCTTCATAACCTTCACCCCAGCGGACCTCCACCACGTCACCTGAGGTCGGCAGCTCCTGCAAGAAGGCTTCCGCAAGCTCATTTCCGTCATGCAGCACAATCGTGCAGCCCTCAACCGGCTGCGCTGCCTGTAATTCTTCCGGGCTGGCTTCCCAAACCATGCGATGATAGACGCTTGCTGGTTCGGCTGCGGACTGAAGAAGACTTGGCCCGCTTTCCCTGCCGGGGCTCCTGCTCATCCCCTTGTCCATTTCAACCCAATATCTGGTGGCCGCAAAAGGATACAGCGGCAGACGCACCTTCTGCTTCAGTCCGGAATGCATCCGCTCCCATAACACATCCGCTCCTGCAATGTACTGAGCGCACATTTCTTCAAGCGTCAGCTTCTCAGGCAGAAGAGGGGGCCTAGGCCAATCCGATTGGACAATTCCGTAATAGATCCCCTCTTCCGGCTCACTGCGCAAACCGCGATGCAACAGATTAACTACCTTTTCTTGGAGCGTTCCCACCGTATCCGCCAGCATCGCAGCCCTGTATTTGTAATGACCTCTGCCGATATTGGACATATAACAAATGTTCTCCAGCGAAACGCCGCCGCTTAAGCTCAGAACCTGATCATATTCTGCCAGCAAGGTTAGCAGAGCTTTCTCGTTTTTTGCCGTGACCGTAAAAATACCGGAGAATTCGGGCGAGGAGACTGCCGCATCCTCCTTAGCCGGGGGCGCTTCCTCCAGAACTACGTGGCAATTCGTTCCGCTCAATCCGAAGGAACTGATGCCGCAGCGTCTTGGAGCACCCTGGGAATCCCATGGGAGCAGCTTGTCATTCACATAAACGGCAGATTGCTCAAATCGAAATTTCCGGTTAGGCTGCCGGATATGCAGGGTTGGCGGGATATACCTGTGCTGTAGTGCCAGCACAGCCTTCACAATGCCGGCTAATCCGGCCACATGATCGAGATGACCGATATTCGATTTCACGGATCCGATCGCACAGAATTGTTTCTTATTCGTACTGGATCGGAACGCGTTCTCGATTCCCGACAATTCCAAGGAATCTCCCAATACCGTCCCGGTTCCATGCGCTTCTATATAGGAAATCGACTCCGGATCTATCTCCGCCTGCTTCCAAGCCTTCATCATCACCTCTTGTTGCGCAGCCGCGTTAGGCGCCGTAATTCCGATCGAGGCCCCATCCTGATTAATCGCGGAGCCTTTAACCACGGCAAGAATCTGGTCACCGTCTCTCTGAGCCGCCGACAAAGGCTTTAAGACGAGAGCCGCCACACCTTCTCCGAAAATGGTCCCCTTGGAGCTGTCATCGAATGATTTCGCTTTGCCGTCGGTTGACTCGATCCCGATCCCGCCCGTATCATCCAACGGTAAAAAATTAATTTTGACTCCGCCCGCAAGAGCCATCTCGCACTGATTTTCCCGCAGCGCCTGACAAGCGGTGTGGAACGCTACGAGCGAAGATGAACATGCCGTATCTATCAGCATACTTGGTCCTTTCAGATCCAGTATGTAGGCCAGCCGGCTCGCAATTATGGACTTCAGGTTGCCCGGCACGGAAACTCCGACAGCCGAAGGTTGTGCCTGACGGATAATACTTTTATACTCCAATCCGAAATCGGAGCTATAACCCAAATAAATGCCGATATTTTTGCCGCCAACACTGTTCTCGATATAGCCCGCATCTTCTAAAGCATGCCAGGCTGCCTGCAGAAATTCGCGCTGGTTCGGATCCATTAAAGCCGCTTCTGCCGGGGGAATCCGGAAAAAAGCAGCATCGAACTCTGCAATTTTATCCAGATACGACCCTTTTTTGAAAGAAACAGAGCCGGAGTCATCCTGCATCCACGGCAAGACGGCCTCCAGCTCTTCTTTCCGGCTAACCGGAAATTCTCCGACACAATCCTTGCCCGATTTCAGGTTCTCCCAGAATTGCCCGACATTCCGGGCAGCCGGCATACGGACAGACATCCCGATAATCGCGATGTCGTCCTTCTCCTTACGGCTTTCCTGATTCAGCAGGGAAATGATTTGCGCTCCGAGATTCCGGTCCAGTTTCTCTGCTAACACATTCTCGAAAACGAACTGATAGACTCGGTTCATCTGCTATTCTCTCCAGTCTTCCACGTTCTTAAGAGCGGTGTCCATACTGACGTCTCCTTTTTTTACACTGTCGAACAAGCTGAGAATTTTATCGAGATCATCATTAGGAGCCGGATTTAACGTTTCCTGCCCTGCAGATGCTTCCGCCTCAGTCCTCTTATCCAAATACTTGGCCATTTTGGAGATACTCGTATATTTGAACATGTCCTGCAGCTCTACTTCCGGATAATAGTCTTTAATCTTGGCGATGAGCATAACGGACATAAGGGAGTCGCCCCCTAAATCAAAAAAGTTATCATGAATGCCGACTTTAGGAACTTCCAGCACTTCCTGCCATAACCGGACCAGAGTTTCTTCTATAGAATTTGCCGGAGCTTCATAGCGCTCATCGTCCAAAGATGCGTGAAGAAGTGGAGCTGGCAGCGCCTTTTTATCAATCTTCTGATTAGGGGTCAGCGGGAATTCATCCAGCTTGATAAAGAAAGAAGGGATCATGTAATCCGGCACTTTCGTTTCTATGTAGGCACGCAGCTTGGAGCCGCTAAACTCGCCTTCCCCTATATAGTAGGCACATATCATGGTTCGACCCGATGCTTCTTCTCTTATGACAGCAGCCGCCTCGGATATTCCCGTAAAATCCGTAAGGACCTGCTCAATTTCACTCAATTCGATCCGGTGCCCTCTAAGCTTGACTTGATTATCTTTGCGCCCCAAATAGATCAGATCACCGTCAGGAAGCTGTTTCACCAGATCACCGGTCAAGTACATTCGGGACCCATCCTGGAAAGGGGCGTCCACGAACTTTTGCTCCGTGATGTCCGGTAGGTTCATGTAGCCCTGGGCCAGTCCGTAACCGGCAATACCCAGTTCACCGATTATCCCGACAGGTAACGGCTGAAGATGCTCATCCAGCACGTAAAAACCCGTATTCGCGATCGGCCCGCCAATCGTAACGCGTGCCGCCGTTAATTCTTTGACACCGGACCAGATCGTCGTCTCGGTCGGACCGTACATATTATAAATCTTAGAAGTCGTCTGATCCTGGAGAAGACTTAACAATTTCGGCGGAAACTCTTCCCCTCCAACCATAATTTCAGTCACACCCGGCAGCCAGTCTCTGCTTCCATGCTGGAGCAGCAGCTGCAGCCGGGAAGGCGTCATCTGAACCATCCTGACTTGTTCTTTCACGATAAGCCCGGCAAGCCGCTGCATGTCAAGCTGCTCGGCATCGCCTGCAAGAACGACCTCAGCCCCTGCGGTGAGCGGCACAATCGCTTCCAGGATGAAGATATCAAAAGAGCTTGTCGTCACGCAGAGAACAGGCTTGTCCGCTCCGAACTCTATCTTAGACCGTACTCCGGCGACAAAATTCGAAAGAGAATGATGTCCTAGTAAAACACCCTTCGGCCTGCCGGTCGATCCTGATGTATAGATGACATAAGCCAAGTCTTGCAAGGATAACGAAATGCCAGTCCAATCAGACTCCGGCTCATGAGGCATATCCGCCAGAACGATTTCTCCTGTGAAATCGAGCAGGCTTTTCCTTTGACTATCCGTTACAAGAATCGAGGCCCCGCTGTCTTCCAGCATGAACAGCAGTCTCTCCTTAGGATAAGCGGGATCGAGCGGCAAATAAGCTCCCCCCGCTTTCCAGATGGCCAGAATACTGACCAGCAGTTCCGGCGACCTGCCCACAAGCAGCCCGACAACGGAGCCTTTCCGGACGCCCCTCTTGCGCAGCGCCGCAGCAAGCAGTTCCGCTTGGGCATTCAATTGCGCGTACGTCAGCGTATGCTCTCCGAACCGCAGTGCGTTCAACCCGGGATTTACGACGCTCTGCCTTTCAAACATGCCCAGAGCCGTTTCTCCCGGAATTGTCATCTCCGTCTCATTAAACGATTTCAGCATGAGCAGCTCGCGGTCCGACAACAAACTGACCTGCGCCAAATGGACTTGTGACCGCTCCAGTATGGCCCCGATCACATTGAGGTAATAGTCCAGAAAGCGCTCCACCGATTGCCGTTCAAACAGCGCAATGTTGTATTCTAAGCGGATGCTTATCTCATCGCTCTCTTCCTTACAAATCAAGGACAGGTCGAATTGGCTTAAACCGCGGTTCTCCTGCGCGTATTCAAAATACTGGAACATCGTGGAGAAAATCGGACTTCTGCTGAGATCGCGATCCGGATTGAGCTTCGCGACAATATTTTCAAACGGATAAGAACCGTTGCGGTAGGCATCCAGACATTTGGCCTTGGTATACTGGATCAGTTCTTCCAGCGTCTGCATCTCGCCCATCTTGAATCTGATGCAGGTCATGTTCATGAACAGGCCGAGCACCCTTTCATACTCATGACGATCTCTCCCCGCAACCGGATAACCGATTATAATATCTTTGTCTCCGCTGACTTTGTGCAGCAGGAAAGCATACGCGGACAGCAGGATCATGTTCATGGTAACGCCTTGACGCTTCGTTACTTCTTTGAGACGGATGAAGGTGTTCGCATCCATTCGTTTGGACACATGACTCCCCTCGAATGTCTGCATGTGCGGTCTGTTATAGTCCAGAGGCATGCTAAGAACCGGAAGAGGTTTAGCCAATTCTTCCAGCCAGTAATGTTCCATCTGATCCGCTTCCTTACTGGCGATCCAGTTCTTCTGCTCATCCGCGTAGTCTGTATATTGTCTGGCAAGCGGCTTCAGCGAGAGCGCTTCACCACTCTGATTCTGCACATACAATTCTCTTAATTCTTCAAAAAAGATGCGGGTGCTCCAGCCATCCATAATGAGATGGTGGAAGCTTACGGACAAGCAGTAGTGCTCGCTTCCAAGCTTAAACAGCTTCCCGCGCAGCAGCGGCTTGGACAGGTCAAATACGGTATGCTGCTCCTCGATAAGCAGCATTTCCAAGCGCTCCTCCGCAGCTTCTCCGGTCAGCTCCATATACTCTAGCTTCATCGAATAGTCCGGAAGCACCTTCTGCTGCGGCTGTCCGTCTTTATCCGAGAACACCGCCCTCAGCATATCGTGCCGCATGATGAGACTGTTCATAGCCGCTTCCAGCTTCTCCAGATCAAGCTCATGATAGAGATGAAGGCTGGACACAAGATTGTAAGTAACAAGCTGAGGGTCATATTGCTGCAGGAACCAGATGCGCTTCTGCGAGCTTGTAAGCTCATGCTCGGAATACTCTTCGGATTTCAGCTCCGCTTGAAACACTTGCTGCTCCTTTACCTGTTCTTTTGGCGGCTCTGTTAGCGGCTCCGTTCGTTGTTCCAACTGGCTAGGACCCTTCGTTTCCGCGGTCGTTTCCGCAGTCGCTGCCCCGGCTGCATGCCCGTCCGGATGTTTCAGACTTTCCATATATACGGACAGCTGGTGAATGGTAGGGTGCTCAAAGAGATGACTGATTACCACCTTCTCATCAAACTGTTCCGAAATCTGATTGCAGATATGGATAGCAAGGATGGAGTCACCCCCCAAGCTGTAAATATCGCTGTATATATCAATGCGGGTTAAACCCAGGACCTGGCCCCATATTTGCCCGATACGAAGTTCTGTTTCGCTGTAAACATGGTCCGCTTTACCCGTTAGCTCGACGCGAGGTGCGGCCTGTTTATTCACCGCAACCTTCTTCCCGCTAGCCCCTGCGTGCCGCTGCGCTTCCAATGCGGCTCTCACATTCGGTGACAGACGCATCAGCTTGTGCTGTCCAAGCAGCCCCGTATCTTCAAGATTCAGTTCGCCGACAACTGCCTGGGACAAGTCGCTTTGCAGGACGCGCCCCCAGAGTTCAAGCGCCTGATCCGTACGGAGTGTTTTGAAGATGGTGTCCTTATTGACGCCGTGATCAGCCGCCATTCCCGTTTCGCCCCACGCAGCCCAGTTAAGGTTCAACGTTCTTCTTCCCTGCTTTGTGCGGTAATCCGCATAACGGTCCAGGAAGTAATTGGCCGCCGTATAATCACTCTGTCCGATTCCCCCGATCAGGGAGGCGACGGAGGAGAAAGTAATCAGGAAATCAAGCTCATCCTGTAAAGTTAACCGGTCCAAGACCCATGTTCCTTTTATTTTGGGCTCCATAACCTTATAAAACGACTGGATATCCTTGCGGAGCATCAACCCGCTGCCTGCTATGCCCGCACAATGAATAATGCCGTTTATCCTGCCATACTGTCTTCTGAGTTCTGAAAACAAAAGATCCATATCATCCCAGCTGGCGATATCTGCGGCGTGATATTCGGCTTGCATGCCAAGTCCGTTAAGCTCTTCGAGTCTTGCCAGCCGCTGCAGCTGTTTGTCTTCCACCGTACCCTTCAGTAGATCCAGATAACCTGGAAGCGGGGTGCGATGAACAAAAGCAACATTCGCTCCGCTCTGCCCGAAGAAATCCTTACTTGTCTCATAACCGATTCCGCCTAACCCTCCGGTTACAACGTACACACCCTCGGTTTTAAGCTCGGCGAACTTGGACTCCGCTTCCTCCGTCTCCTCCACTTCTTCGAAGTATTCCAGATAACGGACTCCTCTGCGGAAAGCTGTCACAAAAGTATGATCGGACGCTGCCATTTCGCGTAGGATCGTTTCAGCGGAAGTCGTTTCATCAAAATCAATGCAGCGGCTTGGAAGGTGATCATATTCCTGCCCGATAACTTTGGCCAGCCCTATCAGAGCAGCACTTTCCGGGTTCAGCGTCTGTTCAAGACCATCGACAGGATGAACGGTTCCGGTCAAAAGCACCAGCTGAATCTGCCGGGTATATTGATGATGCAGCAGCGCTTTAGTCGTAAAAATCAGACTGTCCGCTCCTGCCTTCTGATTTGCCTCAAATCGTTCTACCGTATCTATATCTGCAAAAGCAGGAGCTTCTCCCGGATGAATATATACAATATGTGTGACCGGTAAAGGTTTCAAATCAGCGAATAACCGGACATAATCCTGCTCATCACTGCCTACAAAATAATTCCCTTCTTCATACCGATACTCACTGCCGCTGTATACGAATACACAATTCGCGCCCAGCTCCTCCAGACAGGCCGCTATACGGTTGGACCATCCTTGTCCATCTGCAAAAATGACAACCGTGCCGCCTGGCCGCAAAGTCCCGCCCATCTCGGCTGTTAAAGGCTCCGGCAGCCAGGCTCTGCGGCCTAGCGGGCTTAAACGCCCCTGAAGGATTTTCTTCCGAATCAGAGTATAATCCAGGATTTCAGCAGCGACTTGTCCTGATTCATCCCATATTGTGATGTTGTATTTCAGAACATCCTTATCCGGATCATTCGAAGCATGCGGCTCGGCTAAGCTGTAGCATGCAGCCGGAAGAGCCCGGCGGACAATAAGCTGTCTGTACGAGACCGGAAGAAACAATCCGCTGGACGTGTCCTTAATCGCTCCGATCGACGTGGCCATATCGAGCAGCGCGGGATGCAGGGTAAACTGGCTGGTTTCCGCTGCAACTTGGCCGGGAAGACTCAATTTAGCGATAATCGCTCCCTGGTGTTCCTTTATCCGTACGGATCCCTGCCACCTGAGTCCCAGTGCCAGTCCGTCATCCTTACGCTCAGGAAGCAGCACGGCTTCTTCCTCATGCCGGCGCATCAGATCTTGCAGATCTGGCAGATGGTTCCGGCCGGACTGCTCTAGTTGCGATAAACGGATCTCACCCGAAGCGTGAACCGTCCACTCACTGGCTGCCGCATTCGCGCCTTGACTCTCCAAACTGACCATACGAAAAGAACAGGAATCCCCCTGCTCCTGCAGCACGGTCTGGATTACCTTCCCCTCCTCTTCCGCGAAGATCAGCGGACTCAGGATCTGAAAGTTCTCTATGACCAGGCAGCCGGTGCCCAAATAATCACCGGCTGCCTGGAGCGCGAGCTCCAGATAAACGGTGCCGGGAAGAATATACTGACCTAATACCCGGTGTTCATAGACAAACCAATGCTCTAGCGGGCTTAGCGCCGCCTCATAGATACATTGCTTGTAAGAAGCGGCTGCCCGGCGGTTCAGCAGTGACGGGAGCTGCCCCTTGTATACGCTTCCCTGGTCCGCCGTCTTCCGCTCAATCCAATGTCTGTGCTTCTCAAAGGGGTAGGTTGGAAGATGTAAAGTGCGGTAATCGTGCTTCTTGTATAGGGACCCCCAGTGAATATCAGCCCCCTCGATATACCACCGGCTAATCTGACTGATCAATGGTTCCAGCGAACCCGTTGACTCCATTAAACGGATGCTTTCGTTTGCCTTGCGGGTCAGCTCGTTCTTTTCCGACTCGAGCAAGACTCTATCACGGTTATGCTCCGTCTTCATAGTCACTACGCTGTGGACACCGCAGTATACATCAGGACCTAGATAGGGAAGCGTGAGAGACCCGATGCTCGGCAGTTCTTCCAGCTTCTTAAGCAGATCCGCTGTGCTTCTTGCTGTGACGGCCAAACGGTAATGATGGTGCGTTCGTCCTAAATTAACGGTCTTGCATATATCTCCGATAGTTGAAGCCGGATGAGCGGCAAGCCAGCCGCAGTATAGCCTTACAAGATCGCTGAGCACCTCTTGGCTTTTAGCGGATAAAGTGAATAGGTGGCTTTGTGGCTCAGATGCTTGTACAGCCGTATTCTCGGACCAAGGCGCTTCTTCCATAATAAGATGGCAGTTCGTACCGCTGAACCCGAAGGAACTCACCCCGCATCTTCTAGCATGACTTCCTCTTATCCAATCGGTGCGTTTATCATGGATGTACAGCGGGGAGTCATCGAATGGAATGAACGGGTTCGGCTGACTGACATTCAAAGTCGGAGGAATCGCTTTTTTCTTCAACGAGAGCGCCATCTTGATTACGGAGGCAAGACCGGAAGCGCCGACGGTATGACCGATATTGGTTTTTACCGAACCAATGCCGCAAAACTGTCTTCTGTCCGTGAACTTCCGGAAGGCATCGGTCAGACCCTTAATTTCGATGGGATCACCCAGCTTCGTACCGGTCCCGTGCGCTTCGACATAATCGATGGTATCGGGCTGGATCCCCGCATCCTTCCAGGCCCTCGTTATGACTTCCTCCTGCGATCTCGCATTCGGCGCCGTAATCCCGTTGGATGCGCCGTCATTGTTGACCGCACTGCCTTTTATGACAGCATAGATGCTATTCTTGTCGCGAAGTGCCGCGCTAATCGGCTTTAAGACGATCGCGTTGATACCTTCACCCCAGACAGTTCCGCTCGCTTCTTTATCAAAGGTGCGGATCCGGCTGTCGGTCGAATCCAGCATATGTGTCCCGAGCGGTGTATACGAGAGTGCAGCACCTCCGACGATAGCCATGCCGACTTCTCCGGATGCTACGGCTTTGGATGCCATATGCAGGGCAACAAGGCTGGACGAGCAGGCCGTGTCGACAACAAGTGCCGGACCTTTCAAATCCAGAATGTAACTC
Source organism: Paenibacillus lutrae (assembly GCF_009757775.1). Classification (GTDB taxonomy): domain Bacteria; phylum Bacillota; class Bacilli; order Paenibacillales; family NBRC-103111; genus Paenibacillus_F; species Paenibacillus_F lutrae. The sequence continues at coordinate 251,955 of NZ_RHLK01000002.1, read as the reverse complement.
AACCGGCTCGCGACTATACTTGTACTGGCTCCGGCAAGCATTAACGGATCGTCAATCTCTTCCGTCAATCTGGCATAACTGGAGCCGCCGGTCGTGTCGATCCCCACATAGATACCCGTAAGCGTATGCATGGTTTGGGTGCCTGCGATACCGGCATCCTCAAGCGCTTCCCATGCTGTTTGCAGAAACAAACGCTGTGCCGGGTCCATTAATTCCGCTTCCCGGGGCGAGATTCGGAAATGCGTGTGATCAAATGTATCCAGTTCCTCCAAGTAGCCGCCGATCTTATACGGATCTTCGTCCGTGACGGCGAATAGATGATCGACATCTTTTCTGCGTCCAGTGGGAAATGGCCCTATGCTGGATGCGCCCTTATCCAATATACTCCAGAACTCTTCTTTATTACGGGCGCCCGGCAGACGGCAGGAGATTCCGATAATTGCGACATCTTCTGCCTGCACTTCAGGCGTATCCGAATGAAGGTCTTTCAGCAGCTTTTTCGCTTCATCTTTCGATAACTGCCTGGAAGCGACCTGCTCCAAGATATAATTTTTTATGGTTTCCACTCGTTATCACTCACCGTTTTCAAAAGTTTAGACGCTTCTGCTGAAGTCAATTGCCCTTCCGCCAAACGATTCAATATCGAGTCGAGCTCATCATCGTCCTCCGGCTGCGACATATGCTTAGACAGTTTTTCAATGTATACCGCCATTTCGTGAATAGTCGGATAGGAGAAAATATCTGAAACATGGAGCAGTCCGGGATATTCTTGCTCAAGCAGCCGGAATAACCGGGTCGCTAAGATCGAATCTCCGCCAAGCTCATAAAAACTTTCATACACCCCGACAGCTTTCACCCCAAGCACATTCGCCCACATTTGTGCGATTTTATGATGGACGGGCTGGATGGACGAAAGCTGCGTTTCCTTGAGGACGACCTCCTCCTCTTTAGGAGAGAAGGCGGGCCGGTCAGGAATCAGTCTGCCGACTTCAGCAGCCAGGCGCTCCGACATTCGGATGCTGACTGTGCTGAGAGCGTCGATGACGGCCGGATGGGGTTCACCTGCCACCACCCTATTCTCTGAAGCGCTGATCAAATCATGAAAGACAGACAATGCCTTCGCGTCAGGAATTGTCTTGCACATGTGCGTGTTATCGCTGATTCCGTATTTGCCCGCGGTGACCTGCCACATCGGCCATTGAATGGCTGTTCCATGACTGCCATCCAGCTGACGGAAACCCGCAAAAGAATCCAGATAGCCGTTGGCCGCACTGTAACCGCCATCATGGATGCCCCCTGATATCGAGGATATCGAGGAGAACATGATAAAGAAATCGAGCTGCTCGCGCTTAGTCTCTTCATGCAGAAGCCAAGTCCCCATCACCTTCGGGGCAAGCAGTTTCATCACTTCTTCTTCCTTCTGCTCATGAAGGCTGCCCGCACGTTCGCCTACTCCGGCCCCGGCGCAGTGGATAACACCATCGATGGCTCCTAATGTTTCCTTTATGCCGGTTAAGGCCTGCCGGACTTGCACCTCATCGCTGATATCCGCGCGGAAGCCATGCACCTCCGAGCCGGATTCCCTGACGGCTTGTACAAGATCCTCATCCAGAGAAGCGGACCGCTGAAGAAGCGCAAGCTTTACTTTGCAGGCAGATGCAAGGCTGCGGGCAACAAGCGTTCCCAGTTCCCCGGAGCCGCCCGTTATCAAGTACACACCGCCTTCTTTGAGGGAGACGGCAGGAACCTTGCGCTGTACGTGCGTTAACAAATCAAGCTCCTCAACGAACCGGATCCCGTCCCGGTACGCCACCACCTCGTGACTACCGGGTGTGTACAGCTCGCTTTGAATGTGTTTCGCGTCTTCGTTTCCATCCATATCGATACAGCGGACTTTCGCGGCACTTCCCTCCAGCCGGATAGATTTGCCGAGCACATAGAGCATATAATTCTCGGGAAATACGCTTGTCTCTTCGCCGGTGACTACAGAGGCTCTTAAGGAAATGACGACTAGTTCCGCTTTATGAGAAAGCGCGGTCCCATTCAATGCTTTGTTAAGGTTGAACAAGCCCAGAAATCCGCTGCGGAGTTTGTCCCGAAGCTGGCTGACCTGCTTGATCTCGTCTTGCGGCGATGCCATCGGCATGTACAGGATTTGTCCGATCCCCCGCTCCGCAGCATCTTCAAGCACCCGCCCGTAATCTTCTGCGCTGCTTGTGATTTGATAGCTGTGGTCATCTACCCGGACGAAACTCGTTCCCAAGCGGGCTGTCAGGACAGTCCGGCCTTCACTTCTGAGTAAATCCGCAAGATCAGTCCCAAGCCTGCCCTCGCCTGTAATGAGCAGGACGGGACTCGGTGCATCCTGCCGGGCACTCGTGTGTTCCGATACGTCAGATACGGCAGGTGTCCAAGACACCGTATAATAGCCGCTGCCGGAAGATTCACGATCCTCTTCGGCACCGGACAGGGGCAGCCAGCACCGCTCCTGCCGGAGCGGATACACAGGCAGCCTCATCCGGCGCCTGCTTCCGCCTGCATAGACACGTTCCCAGGGAATATCTGCTCCTTGGACATATAATCTGCCGATTTCGGCTAACTCCGCCTCAGAACCGTTCCCTCCTGAACGTGCATATTGTCCGGCTTGCTTCTCCGCCTCCGCGTCCAGCCTTTTTTTATCCTGCACGGAAAGCTGGTTAGGACCTTTGTCCGTCACCGTTTCCGGAATAATCTCATAGCTGCCCCTGTATGTAAGCGGGGCTGTCTCTGGTACTTCTGGTGCTTCTGGTGCTTCTGGGGCCCCTGCCCCCTCTGGGAGCAGCAGCGCCTGAAGCTTCTGCCGGGCAGCTCCGATACTGTTAACAAGCAAGGCGGCCCGGTGTTTTCGATGCTTCTTGCCTGTATTCACGCTGTAGCAGAAATCCCGCAAACGGCATTCCGCTTCGACTGTATCCAAGATGTCCAGATAGCTCCTCGCAACAACCTTCAGCATCGCCTCGTCATCCGCACTAAGTGTCAGGATTTCTGTAGAAGGCTGCTCTGCGGAAAGCTCCTCAAGAGGAGCCTCCTCCAGTACCAGGTGGCAGTTCGTTCCGCTTAAACCGAAGGAACTTACACCTCCCCGGCGGGGGTGTCCCGATGCAGGGAACGGAATCAGTCTATCGTTCACATACAAAGGTGAACCTTCGAACTGAATTCTCCGGTTAGGCCGCTTAAAATGAAGGTGCGGAGGAATCTGCTTATGGTATAAAGCAAGGGTCATTTTGACCAAGCCGGCCATTCCTGCACAGCTGTCCAGATGACCTATATTGGTTTTGACAGAGCCTATGGCACAGAACTGACGCTTGGCTGTGTGCTGTTCAAAGGCCTGCCTTAAGCCGTCAATCTCTACAGGATCGCCCAAATGCGTCGCTGTTCCGTGAGCTTCGATATATGAAATCGTCTCGGGGTCAATACCGGCTTCTTGCCAGGCCGTTACGATAACCTCCGACTGAGCGCGTGAATTAGGCGCTGTTAGACCGATAGAATTTCCGTCTTGATTAACTGCGCTGCTTTTAATAACCGCATAGATATGGTCCCCGTCCAGCACAGCTTGATTGAGCGGTTTCAGGACTATAGCTGCTACGCCTTCACCCGCTCCGGTACCGTCAGAACTGGCGTCGAACGTCCGGGTTCTTCCGTCCGAGGATTCGATTCCGACCTTGTTGTGTTCCTCGCCCTCTATATTGAGCAGACGGATGTTTACCCCCCCGGCAATCGCCGTCCGGCATTCTCCAACACGCAAAGCCTGACAGGCCAAATGAACGGCGACCAGGGAAGAAGAACAGGAAGTATCCACAACCATCGCCGGTCCCTTCAAATCAAGCAGATAAGAGATCCGGCTTGCAAGGACCGATTTTAAATTTCCCGTAACGGATTGGTTCACCTGTTCCGGGCAAACATTAAAAATCAGCGTTTTATAATCACTCAGCGGATCATTGGAATAGCCGACGTATACGCCTGTCTTTGACCCGGCAAGTTGGCCTCTTCCATATCCCGCATCTTCGATTGCCTTCCATATTTCTGTGAGCAGCAGTCTTTGACTGGGGTCAATAAAGCTCGCTTCTTTGGGAGACAGCGAGAAAAAATGCGGATCAAAACGATCCACCTGATCTAAATAACCAATTTGAGCATATTCAATGGCATCGGCCTGGATTCCTTGGGATCGAAATAAACTCTCTTGATCTGCCCTCCTGTTCGAAGGTATCGTCCGGATGAAATCCTTCCCGGCTTGCAACTGTTCCCAGAACTGATCTACGTGATTACATGCGGCCATCCGGGCTGATATTCCGATAATCGCGATCTCTCTCTTGTCGAGTTTATCGATTGCGGGGGGCGAGAAATCCTTCCCCAAAGAGCCGCTCTGCGTCAACCGCCGAATATGCTCAAACTGATTTATCAAGTTCCTTCACTTCCTGACTGGTGTAAGTTACGGTCGATTGGCCAATGGCGAATGAACCACTTCTATTAACTGTCCGATCCCCGCTAAAATTTCGTTCATTTTGTCTTCCTGCATCATACGGCTGTTATATTCCAGCAAGAGCGACAGATCGCCGTTCTGCCCCGATACTACCAAAACAAGATCAAACAATGCCCGTAGAGATTCCGGCATCCGCGTGGAACTCGAAAAACCGATATATACCTGATCCCGTCCGGAATTGTTTTGCCGGCTTACCGGATCGTTCAAAGCCTCTGCCTCGAGCAGTTGATTATTGATCTTCTTGTACAGGCTCGTGAAATCCGTCAGATCCGCTAAATCAACAGGCAGGGATCCTAATCTTTCTTTCAGGTAAACCGTTATGTGAAATGCCTTGGACCCGGTGATTTCAGCCAGCAGAAACGCAAATAAACCGATCAGGACATCGTCTGTTCCGACTCCGTCTTTATCGGCCTGCTCGTTTAGAATGCCGCTTAGTGCCGGGCCCAGTTTATAGCGCAGCACAACGTTCTCTTGTCCGCGTTCCCGGTCCGCCTGTTTCAAATATTCTCCGGGGAGCTGCATAGGCTCTATGGTTGTAATCTCCCTCCGGCCTGCCTCAATATGCTTAGCCAGCTTGGCAATTGTCGGATGAACAAAGAAGTCGGTAATTTGCACGGCACCGGGAAAATGCAAATCCATCTGGGACAGCAGTTCAATCAATTTGATCGAATTGCCGCCCAGATCAAAGAAATTGTCCCCCGCTCCGATGTTGTCTATTTTCAGAACAGCGGACCAGCACCCAGCTATGGTTGTTTCGATTTCGGTACTCGGCTTCATATAAGCGACACCCAGATGCGGGCGGTGGCCGCCGGGCTGCGGCAGATCACGCAAGCTTATTTTACCGCTTGCGGTCATCGGGAATTGTTCCAGCCAGATGAAATGCGACGGAATCATATAGTAAGGCAGGAACTTTGATAAATGGGATGTTAAATCATCTACCGTCATCTCGCGCTCCGCCAAATAATAAGCCGTCAGGAATTTGTCCCCTGTGTCGTCATTGTTCACGGTAACGAGACAATCACGGACCCCCGGGTAAGACTGCAAGCGGCTGCTGACCTCATCCAGTTCAATCCGGAACCCGCGTATTTTCTCCTGATGATCCAATCTTCCGAGAAAATCAATATCGCCATCCGGCAGGCGTCTGGCAAGATCGCCGGTCCGGTAAATCCGCTCTTCCTTCAATAAACCGCTTCCACTGTCAATCCGCAAGAGTCCGAATTTCTCGTTAGTCAGCGTTTCTTTGTTTACGTACCCTTGAGCCAGCCCGTTGCCTGCAATACACAATTCCCCGATCGCACCGGCAGGAAGCAACTTGTCGGCACGGTCTACAATATAGACCCCGTAATTGACAAGAGGTTGCCCTATCGTAATAGGCTTATCCGCCGTCAGCCGTTTAATTGTCGTATATATAGTCGCTTCCGTAGGCCCGTATACATTGTATACGGCGGTCCGGGGAATGATTTCCGTCGCCCTGCGCAGCAGGGATGGGGGGAATTGTTCCCCGGCAACCAGGATATACTCCAAATGCCCGCAAGAGGAAGCAAAAGAAGCTTCATTCAACAGCAGCTTCAAGCGGGACGGTGTTGCCTGGACAATCTCGACGCTGTGTTCCTGAATCAGTTTGCTGAGCTGTTTCGGGTCCTTCTGCTGCCGCTCGCTGGACATCACGATCCGCAGACCGTTAGCTAAAGCAAGCAAGGTCTCCACAAGAAAGACATCGAAGCAGATGCTGGAGACACTTAAAATCGTCTTGCCTTGACGGAACGGGACGGCTTCGGATAGCCCGTTTAACATATGCACCAGTGAATGATGCCGGATTTGGACACCCTTCGGTTCACCGGTAGAACCCGACGTATACAATATATAAGCAAGCTGTTCGGGATGCGCCGTGATGCTAGCCCGTGTTTGCTCTTCTGCACCCGGATCGGCATCTTTGAGATACAAAGTTGCCCCTTTCCAGGAGCAGCGTTCCCCGATCCGGTCAAGATCGGTTACAAGCAGCTTGGCTCCGCCATCGGTAAGCATATACCCGATTCTATCGGGCGGCAGCTCCGCATCAAGCGGCAGAAAAGCAGCGCCGGTCATCCAGATCGCCATGAAACTGATCAGCAGATCCGGCGATCTTGCAGCCAGCAGTCCGACGACATCACCCGGACCGATCCCCCTGCTTCTGAGTACCGAAGCCAGGCGGCCTGCCTCCTTCATGAATTCGCCGTAAGTGATCGTCCGGTTGTCAAACACAACAGCCGGCTGAGAAGGGTTCTGCTCACTTTGTTCTTCAATCAGGCGGCATAGGGTCAGAGCTTCGTCCTGCCCGTCAGAAGCCGTTTGCGGCCATTCCGTCAGCCGCAATTTCTCCTCCGGACGAAGCAGTTCGATTTCCGCAACCGGTGTGTCCGGATGAAGCGATACCTGCTCCAGTATTTTTTGGAAGTGCCCCACAGTCTCTTCCAGCTGGCTCCGCTCGTATTGACGCTCGTCATATACGAAGGTCCATGTGAAATCCGGCGAAGGACAAACCATAATATTCATTTCATAATTCGTTTGTTCTTCAATGTGATACTCCGTAACTCTAAAATCGGCATCCCCCGATACGACGAGATCTTTTCCGACAGGGAAGTTCTCAAAGACGATGAGGTGATTGAAGAGATTCTGCTTCATCACCGACAAGTTGTATATTTCCGCCAGGGAACCGTAATCATATTTCTGGGAGGCTATCGATTCCTCCTGCACTTTATGCAGAAGCTCAGCGAAAGCCATCCGGGATTCGCAGCGTATCCGAACCGGTATCGTATTGACGAACAAGCCGACCATCCGGTCGATACCCTGCATGTCTGCCGGTCTTCCCGAAACGACAGAGCCGAATACAACATCGTCGGAACGGTTATATTTTTGCAGCAGAATGCCCCAAATGGTATAAAACACATTGCTTACCGTACATTTAAACCGCTGTGACAACCGGTTCAATTGCTGAGTAGACTCCGCATCGAACGTAAAGGTAAGCTCCGCCCTGGCATACGGATCGTCGGTCCCGGATTTGCTGCTTTTATATTTGGGCACAGAAGCGGAAGTCTCATAATCCTGTAACACGTCCGACCAGTAGCTGCGATAATCCTCCGGGGACTGCTTTTGAAGCCGGTCCACATATTCTTGAAAAGGACGCGGAGCCGGATAATCGCTCTCTGTGGACGTGCAAAGGGAATTGTATATTTCAAAATGCTCCCGTGTAAGCTGGGCTAAGCTCCAGCCGTCGAGAATGATATGATGATGACTTCTTATCAGAGTGTACTGCGCAGGTCCCAGCTTGAAAATGCAAATCCTCATTAAAATGTCTTTTAGCAGATCGAATCCCTTGGCTTTATCCTGTGCTTTAAAAGCATCCAGCCTCTCCAAACGTTCCTCTTCCGGAAGGGAGCTCAAATCCTCGTAACTGACCGTTGTCCTTCTCTTCTTACAGATAACCTGATGGGGTTTCTTAAGCTTGCTGTAGACGAAATTCGTACGCAGCACATCATGACGCTGAATCAGCTGGTTAAAACTCTCCTGGAACAATCCGACATCCAGAGGACCTTCAATTTTCAAAGTGGTCAGCTCAAAATATGCATCACTTTGCGGAGCTACCAGCGAGTGGTACAGAATCCCTTCCTGCATCGGAGTAAGCCGGTAAATTTTTTGAACCTCAAGCGTTTCTCGCATTAGCTGCCCTCTCCATTCCATCCTCACTCCTGAATTGTTTTGAAGATTTCGAGAATATCCTCCACTTCTTCAATGGACAAATCCTTGGTCCCATAATCCGACGGTGTATTCTGCGGTGCGTCAGAAGCTGAGCAGTGCTCAATAAGGGCATGCAAATGATCTTTGAATATGCCGGACAGCTTCGTGATGGACCCTCTTTTATATTCCTTCTGCGCGAAAGTAAAGGAGATCGATAAGCGTCCTTCCGCTACAACGCCGTTGATATCCAGTGAATAAGGCGATTTTGCATGCGGACTGCGCGTTGCTCCTGCAGAAATGGCGGACAGCTGGAACACGTCATTAGCGGTTTCCTTGCCGAATTCCCCCAAATAATTGAAGCAGATGTCCGGCTTAGGCACTTTAAGCGCTAAATCCTGACTGGTCAGGTCCGTCATGTAAGCCAGAATTCCGAAGCCGATTCCTTTGGCTGGAATTTGCCGGAGCGATTCCTTCACGGTTTTAATCTGGTAGGACAGATCTTCATACTCCATGTCGAGATGAACCGGATACAAAGAAGTAAACCATCCCACCGTACGGGATACGGAGATGCCTTCAAAAAGCTCCTCCCGGCCGTGTCCTTCCAAATAAACGGTAAACGCCGTGTGCTCCGTCCAGTCCTTAAGAGCGAGTCCTAAAGCCGTCAACAAAATATCGTTCATATCCGTGTTATAGGCTTGATGAACCCCATGCAGCAAGCGGCTCGTTTCTTCCTCGTTTAATTCAATTGAAACGAGCGCGTTTGATCCCGTCTCCGGATTTACTTCGTCAGGAAAATCCTTCGGAAGAGGCATGCAAGGCTTATCCGCAAGCTCACGCCAATAAGCCGCTTCCTTCAGCAGCTCACCGCTATTGGCATATTGATTGAGACAATTCGCCCATTCCATGAACGAATGCGTTTTGCTTTTCATTCCAATATTCGGTTGTCCGCTTGCTTGCGAGTAGGACGCATACAAATCTTCCAGCAGAATCCTCCACGATACAGCGTCTATAACCAGATGATGAATGGCAATCAGCAGATGATCCTGCCGCGGGGTCTGGAACAAGCCGAGCTTAACGAGCTGCCCTCCGTCGAGATGGATGCTGCCTTGTATACGCTCCGATTCTTCCGTAATCCGGCTCGTGAAATCCGATACTTCGCGGAAATCAAATTTTTCAAAAGTGAAAAACTCACCTTCCGGGCCGCGGTTGAACTGGGCGATGGCTTCACCCTCCTGCCTATACGTCATTCTCAGCGCATCATGATGCGCGATTAAGCTGGCAAAGGACTGAATCAGCTTGTCCGGGTCTACTCGCTCGTTGAATTGCAGCATCACAGCTTGATTCCAGTAATGACTCTCTGCAAATTCTTGCCCGAAGAACCATTTCTGGATCGGAGTAAGAACGACTTCACCGGATACATAACCTTGATTCGCTTTCTTCTCTAGCGGAGTGATCTGCCGGGCTATTCCGCGTATATCGGGAGACCGCAAAATATCACGGACCGTTAATTTATAATTCTGTTGATACATGGCAGCAGAGATTTGAATCGCATGGATGGAATTACCGCCCAGTTCGAAATAATTATCGTTCATCCCGACCTGGCGAGCTTCCAGAACATCCATGAGGATTTGGACGCACAGAGCTTCCAAGTGGTCGGCCGGTGCCGCGTACTCGGCACTTCCGGTTACCGACTCCTGCGGCTCAGGCAGCTTCTTGCGGTCTACCTTCTGATTGGCCGTCAGCGGAAAGCTGTCCATGATGATCAGATGGGAAGGAATCATGTACTCAGGCAATTTAGCCGCTAAGAAGATCCGCAGATCGCCCGGCAGCAGCTCCGTCTGAGCGGCGATAACGTATGCGCATAGCTGCTTGGAACCGTCTGCATCTTCTCTCGCCAGCACGATAGCATCCGTAACGGATTCATGCAGCAGAAGCGTTTTTTCAATTTCGCCGAGCTCGATCCGGTACCCGCGCACTTTACATTGATGATCCATTCTGCCCAGATATTCAATCTCTCCGGCGCTTGTCCATCTCGCCAGGTCGCCTGTTCTGTACATCCTTTGTCCAGGTACAAACGGGTTGTCCACAAATTTCTCGCGAGTCAGCTCCGGTTTATTGATATACCCGCGCGCCACACCGGCTCCTCCGATGCATAGCTCGCCGATTACGCCGATAGGCTGCATCTGCATATCTTCGTGAACCACATAGACCTGCGTGTTACTGATCGGTTTCCCGATAGGAATCGAATCCGGAAGTGAATCCGCCGGACAGTTATAATAAGTGACATCGATAGTCGCTTCCGTCGGTCCGTATAAGTTAATAAGCTTGCACGCCCCATAGGTACCGATACTCTCGTTAAACACGGTCACGGTCTTCTTCTGTAAAGCTTCTCCGCTGGCAAAAACGTACTTCAGGCTAGAAAGCTGCCCGTAGGACAAATGGCCCGAAGCTATACTGGCCAGGAACACGCTCAGCATCGAAGGGACGAAGTGAAGAACCGTGACTTGATGGGCTGCCACGGTCTCTGCAATCGTTACCGGATCCTTCTCGCCGCCCGCCTCCAGCAGGCTGAGAGCCGCTCCCTCTGACAGGGACCAGAGGAACTCCCATACGGAAACATCGAACGTATAGTTCGTTTTTTGCAGGATTACATCCTTCTCTCCGATGGGATAGTTCTGCTGCATCCAGTGCAGGCGGTTCTTTAAGGATCCGTGTTCGATCATGACACCTTTGGGCTGTCCTGTAGAACCTGACGTATAAATGACATAAGCAAGAGAATCGGGGCGGCGGCATCCTATGAGGTTATCCGCTATACCCGGATGTGCTTGGTCCAGCAGTATAGTGTCAACATCATATTCAATCCGGGGGAGCAACGCCTCTACAGTCAAAATAATCCGCGCTCCGCTGTCACGGAGCATATAAGCTACGCGCTCATCCGGAAATTGCGGATCGATCGGCAAATAAGCGCCGCCCGATTTCAGGATCGCCAGGATCGCTACAACCATTTCGACGGACCGTTCGGCCAGGACTCCGACAATCGTGTCCTTGCCCACCCCTTTGTCCGTCAGTACCCACGCCAGCCGGTTAGCCCGCTCATTCAGCTCCGCATAGGTCACCTTCCGGTCCTTGCAGAGCAGGGCGGCTTTACCCGGATTACGTTGGACACTGCTCTCAAAGTCATCCACTACATCCACCCCGCCGTAAAGCTCGGCCGATGTATCGTTCAGTACCCGGATCCGTTCCTGCTCTTCCTGCGTCAACAGAGTAATCTCCGAAATTTTCTGCTCGGTATCCCGGCAAATCGACTCCAATACATTCGTATAGTGAGCAGACATTCTTCGGATCGTTTCTTCTTTAAAAAGAAGAGTGCCATATTCTACGTTAACGAAAATGCCTTCTTCCGCCTCGTTGGCTTCAAATTTCAAGTCAAACTGAGACGTAACCGAATGAATCGGATAAGGACTAGCCGTGAGGCCCTGCAGCTGCAGCTCCGGCCTCTCCATGTTTTGGAGAACAAAAGCCACGTCAAACAACGGGTTCCGGCTTACATCCGTCTTTACTTTCAGATCCTGCAGCAAATGGTCGAACGGATAGTTTTGATGATCCAGCGCTTTCAGTAAACGTTCTTTGGTCTCAGCAATAAAATCCGCCACTGGCTTGCCAGCTTCGGGTTGCCCCCTCAGTGCCAGCGTATTCACGAACATCCCCATCACCTGTTCGACATTCACATGGGTTCTTCCGGATACAAGCGTTCCTACCACAATGTCCTGCTGCCCCGAATATTTCGCCATCACGATTTGGAATGCCGCTAACAAGATGATGTTAAGTGTTGCTTTTTCACGCTGGGCAAGCTGTTTGAGTCCGTTCAATAACTCTTGGCCGATTTCAAAAGTAAAGACAGATCCTTCAAAGCTTTTTACCGCCGGACGGTTATAATCCAAGGGGAGCTGAAGGATCGGAATTTCACCCGAGAAGACGCCTGACCAGTATTCCCGCTGCCTGCCAGCCGCGTCACTCCTTAACATTTGATTCTGCCAGACGGCATAATCCTTGTACTGGATGCTCAGTTCATTCAAACGATGGCCTTCATACAAATCCATCGCATCCTGGATCAACAACCCTACAGAAGTACCGTCCACAATAATATGGTGCATGTCGTACATGAACAGATGCTTGCCGGAATGAATGCGGATAAGTGCCGCTCTGAAGAGAGGAGCCTGACCGAGATTGAAAGGACGGATAAATCCGGATACTCTTTGCCGGATCGACTCTTCATCGTCTTCGCATTCCATTTGTTCCACAGTAAAGTCAACATGGCCGAGAATCCACTGCCGGACATCGCCATCCGCCATTTCAAAAGAAGTCCTCAGCGACTCATGCCGCTGGATCAGTTCTTCAAATACGCCGATAAAGCGGCCCGTATCCAGTTCACCGCGCAGCTCGACAGCTCCGGATACGTTATATCCGGTGCCGACCTGATCATTCTGACAGACTAGATACATTCTCTTCTGCGAAGAAGAAACCGGGTAATAAGGAGCCTGCGCCGCCCTCCCGATTTCTGCGTAGCGCTCGATATTGGCTTGCGCAATCAACTTTGCCATTTCTCTGACTGTCTGGTACTGGAAAATATCCGTGATCGAAATATGCACGTCAAAGGTCCGGTGAATTTTGGAAATCAGCGCTGTCGCTTTCAAGGAATGACCGCCCAGTTCAAAAAAGTTGGCATGTGGACCGATCTCATCCGCTTTCAGCAGCTCTGTCCAGCATTCGATCAGCCTCATTTCGATATCCGGGTCGGTACCGCCGTCCATCGGCACCGCTGCGGCAGAAATATTCTTCTGCAATTCTTTCCGGTCGATCTTGTAATTAGCTGTAAGCGGGATGCTTTCATAATGAATATAGTGCGACGGGACCATATAAATCGGCAGTTTGCTCTTCAGCAGCTGCTGAATGTCCGCTTTATCCAAAGGCAGCTTGTTCTTGGTTTCATAGCAGACCACAAGCTGCGGCTCGTCTTCCTCTCCTTCAGCTACCCCGACCACGCATTTCTCGATTTCGTTCATATGATTCAAATGGATCTCAATTTCATTCAGCTCGATACGATACCCTCTCAACTTGACCTGGAAGTCCTTCCGGCCCAGGAACTCAATCGTGCCGTCGGGCAGTCTTCGTGCCAAATCTCCGCTGCGGAACACAGCTGACTCACCATCCGTTAGACTGCTCCCGAACGCTGCTCGGGTACTCTCATCGCTGTCCCAATATCCACGCGCTAAATACCTGCTGCGGTACACCATTTCGCCTTTTCCAAAAATACCGGCTTCCTCACCGTTATCGGCCTCGATGCGAAGCTCAATTTCCGGAACGGGAAGCCCCGCAGGGATGAGTTTGCCATTGATCGGTTGTCCCCATTCGATGATGTTTATCGTAGCGATCAGCACCTCGGAAGAACCGAACAAATTAACAAACTGGCTCGATGGCGAGAATGCGGCATTAAACAGTTCGACGTCGCGGCTGTATACCGCTTCCCCTCCGAGAATAATTAACCGGATGTGTTCAAGAGAGCTGGTATTTGCAGCCTCCTCGAAACAATAGCGGAAGATCGACGGAATCGAATGGTAGATCGTAATCTGCCGCCAGCTCAGCCAAGCCGGTAGTTTATCGATACCGCCCTCCGATTTAAGATCATAAGGAAGTACGGCCGCTCCGCTTAACAGCGCACCGAGAATATCGATAACTCCGACGGCATGGGTGTAGGACGTAAACAGCGAAATCCGGTCTTCCGGGCGGATCATCAGCTCCGCCGTAAACCGGTCAATGAACGCCAGCACACTGGAATGGGTATGAACGACACCTTTCGGTTTGCCGGTAGAGCCCGAAGTGTACATGATGTACGCCGTCTGTGCAGAGTCAATAGACACATTCGGGTTAGATCGATCCGCGGATTCCTCCATCGCATTCGTATTCAGGATCGGGATCCGCTGTCCCGTAATTTGGCGGGATAAGTCTTCGTTCTTATCATTGGTAACCATCATTCCGATGGAGCAAGATTCCAGGATCTCCTGCAGCCGCTCTGCCGGGAATCCTGGATCAAGCGGGATATAAGCCGCGCCCGACTTCAGCGTGCCGAGCATAGCTGCAATCATTTCTTCGCCATGCTCGAATAATAGAGCGACTCTTCTGCCCGCCTCCTCATTCTCCGGATGCATAGGGGCAGCCAGTATAGCGTGTGCGATCTGATTCGCCTGCCGGTTTAACGCCCCATAGCTGTAAGATCCGGCATTCGAAATCACCGCGTCCCGATTCTCATAGCGCTCCGCGATGTCTTCGAACCTCTTTACAAGGGTATCTGCCGCTGCGCGTTCAACAACCTTTGCTGAACAATACTTGCTCAGTGATGTGGAATTCAGCAAGTCATATTCGGCAATGACTTTGCCCGGATCTGCGCACAGCTGGCGTACCAGCTCCACGTATTCGCCCATCAGGTACTTTATACTTTCATGCTTGTACAAGCTCGTCCGGTAGTTGCAGTTCATCTCAATCCGGTCCGCCAACTCGTCCAAATGGATCGTCATATCAAACTTGGTCGAGTTATCGCCGAAAGGCTGCGGAGTAAATACGAGATCCCCGACAGCAACCCCATGATCAAAGCTTGTATTCTGCAGATTAAATACGGTGTCGAACAAAGGGGTCCGGTTAACTTCCCGCTTTGCTTTAATTTTCTCAAGCAGCATCTCAAATTGAAAATCTTGATTTTCATAAGCAGTCAGCAGATTCTCTTTGACCTCATTCAAGAGATCTGTAAATTTTTTGCCCTGCGCCGGGTGCTGCCTAAGTGCAATTGTATTAATGAACATCCCAATGGTGGATTGCACTTCTTCCTGGCTTCTGCCGATGACCGGCACACCGACTACAATATCTTCGCTTTTTGCCAGACGGGACAAAAGAACGTAGTAGGCGGATAGGAGAAAGTGAAAAATGGTAGTGCCGTTTTTTTGGCAAAACACTCTCATTTCGTGAGTCGCCTTGGGATCAATGCCGAATTCATAGACGTCTCCCTCATAATTAAAGGACGACGGGCGCGGATAATCCGAAGGAAGCTGAACATCCGGCAGTTCTCCGGAATAGCTGTCCAGCCAGTATTTCTCCTGCTTTGCGATGTAAGGCGTCCCCAGTAAATCGTTCTGCCACACCGCGTAGTCTTTATACTGAATCCCGACAGGGGGAAGGTCTTTTCCCTGATAAGAATCAGCGAATTCTTGAATAAGGATGCTGATCGAGGTGCCGTCCGAAATGATATGGTGCATGTCAATCAGCAGCAGATGCAGCGTATCCGATACAGTGATCAGAGCGGCCCGGAATAACGGGGCCGTCTCTAAATCGAAAGGCCGCACAAAGCTGCGGATCACTTCATCCACTTCATGCTCTTGGCACTGGTAACTCTCTATTCCGAAGCCCGCTTCTTCATGAATAATCTGCACAGGTTCACCGTCTACCAGTGTAAATGAAGTCCTGAAGGATTCATGACGCGCGACCAGCTCATGGACCGCATGATGAATGCGGTCCGAATTCAATGAACCGTCGATCCGCATAACCAGCGGCATGTTATAACTCACATTATCCGGCTCGAACTGATTCAGAGTGAACAATCTTTTCTGAGAAGCGGATACGGGATAATGACTGGCTTTGTCTGCCGGCTGTATGGCCATGGCTGAATCTGTGCGGCCCTGCTCTCCTTCCGCCAAGCGAAGCCGATCCAAGTAGGCGGCAAGCCCGGATACGGTAGGGTGATTTTTCAGGATCTGAGAAATTTCCACTTTCATATCGAAACATTGCTGAATGCCATTCACAATCTTAATGGCGAGAATGGAGTCGCCGCCCAGTTCATAGAAATTGTCGTCGATATTCAGAGATTCATATCCCAGTACGAAGCCGAAGATCGATGCGACTTGAAGCTCCGTATCGGTATAGGAATCTCCATCTCTGCCCTGCAGTTCTACAGGAGCGATCGACTGAGCCGGAGATGTGGAAGCAGACTCTAGTTCCTTGCTCTTATGCCGGATCGTCCGTACAATATCGGCGGATAGTCTGATTTGCGAATCGTCGTTCAATTGGACGACTTCGTCCTCGTAGTTGATTTTGCCGACGATCACTCTGGACATTCCCGATTCCATTAACTGATGAAATGCCCCAATGGCATCTTTAGTGGTCAGCACTTTGAACAAACCGTCCACATTGACGCCGTAATCTACAGCAACCCCGACTTCCAGCCAGGTGGCCCAGTTTACCGTAACTGTTTTCTTGCCCTCCAGACTACGATTCGCAGCGAAAATGTCCAGGTAGCTGTTCCCTGCGGTATAAGCTCCGTGACCGGGCGCTCCCGTCAGGGAAGTAACGGACGAGAAAAGAACAAAGAAATCTAAATCATCCGACCGGGTCAGCCTGTCAAGCAGCCAGGTACCGTATAGTTTAGGGGAAAGGGCACGGTTAAACAGCTCGTCCCCTTTCCCTACGATTAACCCTTCGCCGATAATTCCCGCTCCATGGATAACTCCGTCTATGGCGCCGTACCGGGACCGGAGCTCATCCAATATCGGGGCGACTTGTCCCTCTTCCGCAATATCGGCTGCGTAGCAGTGAACCTCGCTTCCCGATTGTTCGATGTCCCGTATAATGCGTAAGCTTCGAAGCAGTTTCGGGTTATCACTGCCTGCCAGAACCGCGTCCCATTCCTCCCTTGGAGGCAAGGAACTGCGGCTGATCAGGCATAGATTCACTTTAGCGCGGCTGGCGAAATCTTGGGCGATCTCCAGCCCGATACCGCCCAGGCCGCCTGTAATCACATACACGCCATTTTCCTTCAGCTTCATGCCGGCATCGTCCTGATTGCCGGTTATAGACAACCGGTCCAAGATTTCCGCATATCGGATCCCCTTGCGGTAGGCAGTCCCGTATTGGCTAAACTCGCTGCATATTTCCGAATAGATTTCATCGAGGGTAGTAACCGGATCGACATCGATATATCTGCAGCGGATCCGGAAGCTTTCCAGACTGACGACCTTACCTAACCCGAGCATGGGTGCATACTGCGTATAGAGTTGTGACTCGGAACCGTCCACCGGATTAACGTTAGGAGTAATCAGAATGACTTCCAGATCATTCTCAAGGTCCCGGTTCATCAGCGTCTTGGATAACTGGAACAAATGGGAGACTCCGGTCCGCTGGCTTTCCTCCAGCTGCTCTTTCGTCGAAATCTCCTCCGTTTCATAAAAATGAATAATTCGGGTAATGTGACGATTCACGATAAAATCTGCCAATTCCCTGTAATCATCTTCGTTAAATGAAAGCGTATACAAATTCTCACTGACCGCTCTGAACCCATCCGCTCCGGGAAACACTTGAACAGCATGACTACCGTTCGATTCAAAACAAGCGGCAAGTGAACCGACATTCGCAGGACTGCTTCCTATGATTAGAACGTTGTCCCCTTCTCCGGCTCTCGCCGAAGTTTGCGGGGAAGGCTCCCACCGTACCCCGTGGTACATAGCCTCTTCACCGGTTTCGATGACCGGAATATCAATCCAGCAGCGTTTTTTCTGAAACGGATAGGTAGGCAGGCTTACCAGACGATGCTTCTTATTGGCATATAATTCATGAAAAGGAACATCAGCCCCGTTCATGTACAGCTGGCATAACCGGCTTAGAACGGTATCGCTAGCTGTGTCCTTCTCCGCATGAGAACGGACGAGAAGAACGGCTTCAGCACTCAATGCCTGCTTTTCTTGGACCGTTAGCTTGGGCGGGCTGTCCGGTGAGAACCGGAAAGACCCTTCGAGGTAACTCTCTAGCTGCGATGCCAGTTCCTCCAGGTTACGGATGCAGAAAGCTGCCCGGTATGCAAACTGCTCCCTGCCTACATTGGCGGTGTAGCAAATATCGCCCAGCTGTTCTTCACCCCAAGCAGGGATCTGGAGCGAATATTTGCGGACCAGCTCCGCAAGCGCCTCTTCGCTTTTGGCCGAGAGGGACAGTAGATAAGGGCCATTGCCGGCAGGCTGGAGCGGCTTCTTAACCTCGGGCGCTTCTTCCAGCACAATGTGACAGTTGGTGCCGCTCAGACCGAATGAGCTGACGCCGCAGCGGCGCGGAATCCCTTCCGTATCCCAATCGGACAAGGTGTCATTGATGTATAAAGGAGACCGTTTAAAGTCGATTTCTTTATTCGGACGAAAGATATGCAAAGATGGCGGCAGCTGTTTGTGATGCAGCGACAATACCGCTTTTATAATGCCCGCTATTCCCGCTGCGTGATTCAAGTGCCCGACATTGGATTTAACGGAACCGATCGCACAGAAGTGCTTCTTGCTCGTCGTTCTCCGAAAAGCCTTTTGCAGACCTTCAATCTCGATCGGATCTCCCAGCTTTGTTCCCGTGCCGTGCGTCTCCATGTAGGTGATGGTTTGAGGGTCAATCCTGGCATCCTCCCAGGCACGCACAATAACCTCTTCCTGCGCAGCCGGATTAGGAGCAGTGATTCCGTTGGAGCTGCCGTCTTGATTAATGGCGCATCCTTTGATCACGCCATAAATATGGTCACCGTCCCGCAGGGCGCTCTGAAGCGGCTTTAAGACCAGCACGCCCCCTCCCTCGCCGCCGCCTGTGCCGTCCGCTCCATCGTCGAATGCCCGGCTCCGGTTACTGGAGGACTCCAGTCCGAGCTTGATTTCACCCTCGACCGGTAGCATGTTAATGTTAATGCTTCCTACAAGGAAAAGATCGCAATTGCCGCTTCTGATTTCCTGGCAGGCCATATAGATCGCGACAAGGGCCGATGAGCAGGCCGTGTTGATTAACATGCTCGGACCCTTCAGGTCCAGCAAATACGAAATGCGGCTTGCAATAATCGCATCGAGATTACCCGCCAGCGAGAAAGCGGCGGAATCCGGCTCGACATTGGCAATAAGCTGCTTGTAGAGAATATCGCCCCCGAATCCGACGAATACGCCCGTTTTACTTCCACGTATCTTGCCGCCGCTGTAACCGGCATCCTCTATTGCCTCCCAGGCAAGCTGTAAGAACAATCGTTGATTCGGATCCATCAGCTGGGCTTCTTTGGGCGAAAGACCGAAGAATGAATAGTCGAACTGGTCAATCTCGTTTAAATAAGCAAACTCCGAATATTCCGGGCGGCCTTCCCTGCCATTGATGTGATTCATATATGAAAAATAGTGATCCACATCTTGTTTCCGCCCCTGGGGCAGCGGAGCTATACAGTCTTGCCCGGTTCGCAGAATATCCCAAAACTGCTGTATATTTTGAGCGTGGGCAATATTCGACGACATGCCGACAATAGCCACATCCCGCTTCGATATTTCTTGGATTTGAAAGTGTTGTTCCTCCGCATCCCATGACTCCGCATCCATGTCAAAAAGCTTGCTCTTCATGGTTCGCCTCCTAAGTCGGCATCTTATTTCCGCATTTGCAAAAAGGGCAGGTGATCCGCCAATTCCTGATTTCCCGTCTCCTCGAGAATTTGCCCAAAACGCATCGTTTGGATAGCTGCGGGCACCTTTTTGGTATGAAAAATCGTATTTAAAAGCTGCAGGACCTGCAAGAAATCCCCTTGTGAGACGCTGCTGTGATCTTGTTCCAATTTCCGTTCAATTTCTTCTAACTGCTCATAGGGGCCAATTACCCCTGCCAAAAATTCTTCCTCATTCATGTTCCGGTTTCTCGTACAGACTGCGGCGGTCAAACATCTCTTTACCAAAGATTCTTTGCTGTAAACGGAGCTTTTCCCTTGTATTTCACCTTGCCCGCTGCCGATTTTCTTCAATAAGTGGAGACGGTCGTCTGCTTGCCCGTAAGAATACGATTGTACGCCCGGATAATTTGCTGCCACCAGATTTGTAAGAACCGACTGGGGTCCCATTTCAATGGTTTTTGTAATTTGCCGCTGTTTCAGGAAATCCATCGTTTCCTTCCACCGTACCGGCTGTGTCAGCTGCATTCTCAGATAGCGGTAAATATCGTCCGGTTCGTTATAGACGGAGACCGTAGCGTTGGCTATGACCGGCCACCTCGGCTTCTCAAACGTGTAAGATTTCAGAACGGTTTCCAGCTCAACCGCTGCCTCTTCCATTAATGCGCTGTGAAAAGGCGGACTCATTAGCAAGGGAGTAATCTGCCCGCCGATTGAAGCGATTTGATCCTCTGCCCTGCCTACTGCCGAATAATGTCCGGCAATCACAAACTGGACATCGGAATTTATACAAGCCAGCGATACTGGCTCGCCCACACGCGAGCTCATTTCGCATATATTCCGGATTTGATTTTCCTGAATACCGTTTACAACGGTCATAGCGCCTTCTCCGTGATCGGCGACTCTCTCCGCGAGCAAACTTCTCTGATGCACGATATGGACCGCATCCGCGAATTGTATCGCTCCCGAGCAAGTGAGCGCAGAAATTTCCCCTAAGCTGTGTCCTGCGCAGTAAGAGGGCTCTTGCCCCACTTCTTCCATATATGCACGGAAAGTTGCAACACTGACCAGAAAAATTGCAAGCAGCATATGCTCAGTTTTATTTAAATTCACTGTACTTCCGCTAAAACAAATGTGAGCGAAATCTTTGCCAAGAAGATCACTCGCTTCTTCAAATACCAGCCTCGCTGCGGCATGTTCCTTATATAAGCTGCTGCCCATTCCGATATACTGGGATCCTTGTCCGGGAAATAAAAAGGCGGCTTTCTCCAAAATGGTTTCCTCCCCACTTCTCTGTAGTTACCCTGTGGCGATCAGCTTGACATATTCGGCAGCAGGTTGAACCGTGCGTCCATCATGTTCAAAAATTATCGTATTTCCTTCTTGTCCAATCTCTTTAAAGCCGGCAAATTTATAGGTTATGTGCATCATACGGTTCCGGTCATTCGGTAAATATTCGGCCAGCAACCGGCAATCGGCCTCTATAGATTTGCGGATAATATGATTCAAAAGCACGGTTCCGACCCCGCGAGACATGACCCGGCAGGAAGTGAGCATCAGCTTGAGGACCCATGTTTTCTCTATGCATTCAATCAGGGCAAGACCGATCTTACCATATCTGCCGAACCGGTCATCCAGCTCGCAGATGAGAAGAAGATGAGATTCCGAGCGGCTGAAATGCAGCAGCTCCTCATAAGAATAGGTGTAGCCAGTCGCATTCAGCTGGTGGGTTCTGACGGTCAACTCTTCGGCCCGCTCAAGATCACCCACCGTTACAGGATGGATCTGCATGACCATATCCAGCGTGGACAAAAACTCATTCTGATCTCCTGTGAAGTGTTCCTCCGCTTTTTTTCTTTCGATCTCACTCTTGTATAATCCCCTCCGCTGTCTTGCATCCGGAGAGATAATACGCGGGATCATCTCTGTTTTATCAGTAAGCGATTCCAATTCCGCCGCATCCAGACACCATACCTCGGGCAAATGAAAGTTTACCTCTTCCCGCTCGAACTGCTGATCATCTATAAACGCGACCGCATCCAATCCGATGTTGATCTGTTCCGTAATCTCCCGGATTGACTGAGACTTGGAGTTCCAGGAAATTTGCGGATATATAAAATATTCCGCCACTCCAAGCTGCTCCAGCTTGTCCATTGCATGGGCGTACTCATTACGGCTGGCAATCGACTGCAGAATTCCGCGTTCATCCAGCGTCCGGATGATATCCAGCACACCTTCGCGGAGCCGGACTTCTCCGTCCTCCAGTAGAATGCCGTCCCACAAAGTCAAATCCAGGTCCCATACCAGGCATTTGATTCTTTTTTCTTCGGCGTCCATAGCTGCCTCCTTTCTTCCGATTATTTAAATTGTCCGAAGGTATAGGAAGAAATCATTAATTCATGAATTTGATTGGTTCCCTCGATAATCTCCATAATTTTGGCATCCCTCATATATCGTTCCACCGGGTAAAGAGAGCTGCATCCGTTGGCGCCATGGATCTGGACGGCGTCTTTGGCTGCTTGGCTCGCGGTAATCGAAGCAAAATATTTGGCTTTCCACGTCTGCAGTACACAGTCGGGATGCAGGGTATCACGCGAATAAGCCGCTTGGCGGCAAAGAAGCCTGGCGGCGGAAGTGTGAACCTCCATCTCTGTAATCATCTTCTGGATCAGCTGATGCTCGATTAATGTGCGTTCAAATTGTTTGCGTTCCCCGCTGTATCGCAGAGAAGCTTCCAGGCTCGCTTGCGCAATGCCCACGCAGCCGCATGCGATGGAGAATCTGCCATAGTCCAGACAAAATTGCACGACATGAGATAAGCCGGCTCCTTTTCGCCCAAGTAAATTTTCTTTGGGAATACGGCAATTCTCAAACGTAAGGTCTGCCGTCATCGAACCCCTTAACCCGAGCAGTCCCGTTACGGCTGTTCGGGTAATGCCAGAGGCGGAACCCTCCACTATAAACGCCGTTATTTCACCTTCCAAGCGCGCAAAGACGAGCAGCAGGTCTGCCGTTTGCCCGTAGGTTGTCCATTTCTTTGCTCCATTGATGATATATCCAAGCTCATCCTGGGCGGCTTCTGTCCGGAGTGCACTGGCATCGCTGCCTGCGTCTTTTTCCGTAAGGGCAAAAGCACCCGTCTTTACTCCGCTCGCCAAATCGGGAAGCCATCGCTTCTTTTGCTCAGGCGATCCCCATTTTTGTATCGCATACGCAACCATCCCGTGAACCGTCAGCAGACTCCGGATGGAAGAACAGCTTTTACCGATCTCTTCATGAAGAAAGCTGAGAATCATCGAATCCCAGCCTTTTCCGCCATATTGCTCAGAAATATTAGCTCCCAAATACCCTCCTTGCTTAAGACTGGAGAGAACTTCATCCGGGGTCTCCTGCCTGCTATCCATCTGACGGGCATAGGGTTCAATGCAGGTTTTGGCGAAAGACTCGAAATTTTCTTTAGCTTCCAGCTGTTCGGCGGTCAAGTCGAAATTCATGCAGATAACTCCTTCATTGATAATTAAGAGACATTGACATCCGCTTTACTGTCCACAAAATTCACTATGGCCTTAATGGTCCGGAAGTGATCGATATCCAGATCGCCCGGCTCCATGACAATGTTAAATTCTTTTTCCAGAAACATGACCAGCTGCATGGCAAATAAAGAATTCACGAACCCCAGCGCAAAAATATCATCCTCATCCTGCAGCTCCCGGCTTTTAAAGAAACGAGACAGAAACATTTTGATCTTTGCTTTTGATTGTTCCATCTATGAACCCCCACTAAAAGATATTATTCATACGAGTAAAACCCTTTTCCGCTCTTCCTGCCATGAAGCCCCGCATCCACCATTTTCTGAAGGAGGGGGCACGGTCTGAATTTAGTATCTTTATAACTGTCGAAGAGTACTTCGAGAGAATACAAGATTGTATCCAGTCCGATTAAATCGCAAGTTTCCAGCGGTCCCATCTTATGTCCGAAACAGAGCTTGAAAATCCGGTCAATATCTTCTACGCTGGCTACTCCATCCTGCACTTCAAAAATAGCTTCGTTGATAGTCAGCATCAACACCCGGTTGGAGACAAAACCCGGCACGTCATTGACGATAATGCCTTCTTTGCCTGCCCCGTTCAGGAGGGCATTGGCCTCTGCAATGGTTTCCTCCGACGTATGGTAACCCTTAATTACTTCTACAGCAGGCTTCATTGGAACCGGATTCATAAAATGCATCCCCAGCACGCGGGATGGGTCGGAATAGATAGAGCCGATCCGGGTAATGGAGATGGCCGAAGTGTTAGCCGCTACCTTACAGCCGGGCTGAAGAATTTGCTCCAGCTTCCGGTGTACTTCCTCTTTGATTTCCCACTTTTCCGTTACGTTTTCTATTAGAAAATCAGCGCTTCGAACGTCATCATAATCTGTCGAGAAAGTAATCTTCTCCATGATCTCTTTAAGGTCAGGGGCGGGTTCTTCTTTTTTCTGGAATAACCGGCTGAATCCGATACTCATTTCCAAACGTTTGCGGGCTTCCTTCAGAATCGCATCCGACAGATCGATTAATATAATCTTATAGCCTGCTTTGGCGAAGCACTCGGCTATTCCGATTCCCATTACTCCCGCCCCGATGACGCCAATCGTTGTTCCGCTCATCTGCACTCCACTCCCTTATTCATCGCAACTCAGCTTGCTCCCGCTTCTGAACCATCATACGGAGCAAAGTCATATATTTTTTTAAGAGCTCGATCATTCTTGCCCCATCCAGTCTGCGGTTATCGAACTCAAGCGAAATATTCACATCATCCGGATCCAGTTCCAGCACAAGATCAAATAAACCCGAAAGCGCGTAACCCGCTGTAACTTTGGATTTGTCATAGATAAGCGCAGCGACCGAATGATCCCCTCTCTCCTCTATAGCCCGGATATGCCCGATTCGGACGGAACCGTTCACCGCAGCTTCCCGGGCTTCACGGACATTCCCGAACAGATCCGAAATATCCTCGATCCCGGAAAGATTTACGTGCAAGGGGGTCACCTCATCCGTCCGGTCCAGGGCGGTATACATAAGCAATTCCTCACTGCCCGTGATATCTGACATCAGGTAGAAACAAGCGGCCAGCAGCACATCCATTTTGGTTATGCCTGCCTGCAGAGCCGTTTCCTGAATACGTTCTGACATTTCAGCACTGGCTGCAATTCGGTACGACGATTCGGATGACGTACTTTCATTGCCGGCAAAATATCGCTCCGGGAGCGCAAAAACCGCTAAGTCATGCAGCGTAATTTCCGGAGCTTCTTCATCCTTAAGAATCAGCTGTGCCAGCATTTTTATATTCTTATGAACGAACAGGTCTGTAAGAGTTACCTTTCCGGGGAACTGCTTGTCGATCAAAGCGACCATCTGAACCATGGAAATCGAATCACCGCCGACGTCAAAGAAACTGCTCTCGGTACCGATTTGATCGGCGGACATTTGCAAGACCTCCGACCATATTTCTGCCAGCGTTTGCTCCAGATCGTTCATAGGCAGTTCGTTATCTGAAGGCAGCACGGCCTCATGGGATCGTTTCCTTAACGACTCCCTGTCCACTTTTCCGTTAGGGGTGAGCGGAATGGTTTCGACGGGAACAAGAAATGCCGGAATCATATATTCCGGCAGCTTTTCTTTCAACAAGGCTTTAATCGTTGCAGTCGGCAGGGGTATCGCAGTCACGATATATCCGCATAAGAACAGGCTTCCGTCATCTGCACGCTTGGCCAGCACGACGGCCCCGGTAATCCCCTCAAGCTCGTTGAGAGCTTGCTCAATTTCTCCTAATTCAATGCGGTAACCGCGCAGCTTGACCAATTGATCGGTTCTGCCGATATACTCGATTGTGCCATTAGGAAGCCATCTGGCATAATCCCCTGTTTTATACATTTTGGAACCGGTAAGAAACGGATTGTCCACGAATTTCTCCCGCGTCAGATCCGGCTGATTCCAATAACCCCTTGCAAGTCCGGCTCCGCTAATATGAAGCTCACCCATTGCAGATACAGGAACTGGATTCCGGTTATCGTCCAGAATATAAATCTGGGTGTTAGCAATCGGTGAACCGATCGTAAGCGGAGCGTCCTGCTTCAGTTCTGTCATTGCCGACCAGATGGTCGTCTCCGTTGGCCCATACATGTTGTAGATTTTCACTGCGGTATAAGGCTTAAGCTGCTCCAGTAAATAAGAAGGGAACGCTTCCCCGCCTACCAGGATGGCTTTGAAGTTCCCCATCAGCTCTGCACAGCGCTCATTCTCGAGCATAAGCTTTAACCGGGAGGGTGTCGTCTGGATATAATCGGGCTGATGCTTCCCGATCACCGCAGCCAACTGCCCCGGATCGATCTGCGAGGCTTCATCCGCCAAGACAACAGTCATCCCCCGCAGAAGCGGAAGCAGCGTCTCCAAATAAAAAATATCGAAGCTGTACGTTGTCACAGACAACAGCGTCTCTTCCTCGCCGAAAGCGATCCGGTCGCACATCGCTTCAATAAAGTGGATGACAGACCGGTGCTCGATCATGACACCCTTCGGCTTCCCCGTTGACCCGGACGTATAAATCACATAGGCCAGATTAGACGATTGGTGCGATGCCGCAGCGGTGATACTGCCTTGAACATGCTGTAAATCCTTCAGATCTATTCGCGTTCCTTTAAAGCCGTCAATATCCGTTTTGGCTGTTGCTGTCACTATAATTTCGGCTTGACTGTCAGACATGTAATGCTGAATCCGGCTTGCCGGATAATTCGGATCGACCGGCAAAAAAGCGCAGCCCGATTTGAGAATGCCCATTATACCGACAAGCATATCGAATGACCGGTCTGCGAGCAGAGCAATAATTTGATCCGGTTTACCTCCGGCCGCAATCACCCGGGCTGCCAGCGCATCCGCCTTCTGATTGAGCTCCCCGTAGGTATAAGACTTTTCCCCCACTATAAGGGCGGTTCTGCCGGGGTTGTTGTTCACCTGTTCCTCGAACAAGCGGTCGATGGTCGTCATCTTAGGGGTAAGAACCCCGCTCTCATTAAATCCGACCACGATCCGGTTCTTCTCTTCTTCCGAGAGTATAGGAACATCCCCGATAGACGTCTGAATATTGGCCGAAACGTGCTCCAGAACATGATGGAAGCTGGTCTGCAATAAGGCCGCTTGTTCCTCCGAATAAAGCTCCGAATCGCAGTCCAGCACCAGCTTAAGTCCTTCAGCCGTCCGTTCCAGGCCAAAAACAACTTCAACCTGGGCTTCTTTGCGAAAAGCATGTTCATGCAGCCCGTCATACATGCAGGCATACGACATCAATGGAATGACAGGCAGCGATTCATTAGAACGTTCCGTCAGCTTTTCCAGAATAACCGGCAGGGGATAATCCTGATGTCGGTAGGCTTCCAAAACCGCTCTCTTCGTTTGGATGAGAAGTTCTTTGAACGTCATGTTACCTTGGCTATGGCTGCGGAGAAGAACCGTTTCATTCAGTGTTTCTTCCGTACGCGTCAGTTTGAGCACCGGCATCCCTATCACGCACTCCGATACACCGTGACACCTGTACAGCACAATGTGAACCATTGCGGTAAACGCGATGTACAGCGACATATCAGAGTGATTGCATAGCTCAAGGAGTCTCTCTTGCGCCGCAGCATCCAGAAACTTCTCCGAGTACCTTCTTCCCTCATCAGACAACCGGGCCATATCCGTTAGTTCGATATGGTCCGAAGAGACGCCTGCCAAATTATCCAGCCAGAACTTTTCTTGTTCCGTATATTTCCGATCACTTAACAGTACATTTAAATCCAAACGTGACATGAGGAAACTTCTCCTTTGGCTAGCTAGAAATTAAAATCGGCATCCAGCTCTAATTTCAGCATCTCTGCCCCAGGCTCGTTACGGCTGTTATTGCCGCTGTCGCTGTGCCGCACTTGAAGCCCGCTCAAAATCCGCTGCTTTTCCTGCTGAGTCATTAACTCCACATCTGCAATTCGGATATCGGGATGGTCGGACACTTGCTGCGCCAAATGAATAAAATGAGCCGACATTCGTTCAATCGTCTCTTTTTTAAACAATTTGGTGGAAAATTCGAAGCTGAAATGCAGCGTTTCTTTCTCCAAGGCATAGAGAGACAAATCAAATTTGGAAATCGGGAAATCGTAGTCCACTGCGGAAATAGACATATCCCGGAGCTGCATTTGCCGCACTTCAATGTTCTCGAAGATGAATACCGTATCAAACAACGGATTTCTGCCGGTGTCTCTCGGTATTGGCAATTTGCGGATTAATTCTTCGACCGGGTAATCTTGGCTCTCGTAAGCTCCCAGCACCTGCGCTCTGACCTCTGTTAAATACTGCTCGAATGTCAACTCTTGCTGAGGCCGATTGCGGATTGCCAGCATATTCACAAACATACCGATTATATGCTCGATTCCCTTGTTTCTTCTGCCGGAGATCGCAGAACCGATCACTATATCATCCTGGCCGCTGTATTTGGACAAGAGGATAGAATAAAGGGCCAGCAGCAGCATAAATAAGGTAGCGCCTGACTTTTTGGCCATTAGGCTTAACTTTCCGCTGAGTTCTTTATCCATTTCAAAGGCCAGACGGTCTCCTTCAAAACTGCGTACCTGTGGCCTCGGAAAATCCGTAGGCAGATTCAGAACCGGCAGATTCCCGTTAAAAACGGACAGCCAATACTTTTCTTGCGCATTCATGCGTGAATCAGACAAGTGCTTTTTAAGCCAGACAGCATAATCCGCATACTGCAGCACCGCCGGGTCCGGCTCGATCCCTTCGTAAAAGGCGCCGAAATCCTGGACAAACACGTTATACGACGTCCAATCGGTCACGATATGATGAAAGTCAAACAACAAGATATGCCTGTCGGAGGCCAGCTTGATAACGGCACATCGCAGCAGCGGCGCTTTGCTCAAATCGAACGGCCTGATAAACGACTGGATAATCCCCGGAACTTCATGATCCGCCGCTTCGTACTGCCGCAGTTCTATTTCATGGGCCGGATTAATTTTCTGGACGATTTCGCCCTCCGCCCATTCAAAGGATGTCCGTAGGATCGAATGCCGCTCGATGACCCGGGCGACAGCCTTCTGTACCCGCTGAAGATCCAGCTCCCCTTCAATCTGAAGCAGTTCCGGGATGTTATAGGCAGTTCCGGCCCCTTCCATTTGCTGTACAAAAAAGATGCGTTTCTGGCTCGGCGTAACCGGATAATATACTCGGGATTCAGAAGGCACAATAGTTTCGCTGCCTATATCCGGGCTCTCCCCGATCAGGCCGGCGCTCTGCTCCAAATAAGCGGTTAGCGCATAGATGCTCTGGTGAGTCAGCACATCTGTTATTTGAAGCTGGTGCTCGGCTTTTCTTCCGAAAGCATTGACGATCTTCATTGCGAAGATCGAATCTCCGCCCAGGTTGAAGAAATTATCATAGATGTCAATAACATCGGTCCCCAGCGCTTCAGCCCATACTTTCGCCATTTCCCGCTCCAATTCGGAATACCGGTTGTCTGTTCTTCCCGTAATCGTAACGGGCACACCGGAATTCGATTCTGCGGCAGAGACCGCTGAAACTTGCTTTTCCCGGTCCAGCCGCAGCTGTATGTCGGTATGCAGCATGAACGGAAGATCATCCATTCCGGCAATTTCCGAATATTGGATCGGGCCGACTATAACCCTGCCGGACCCGCTTGTCAGTATACGATCCATCGCTTCCCATGCTTGTTCGTTCGTGACCGGACGGAAAACATCCCTTAGATTGACACCATGACGCGCTGCCATTCCTGTCTCGATCCAAGCCGGCCATACAATCGCTATTGTACGTTTTCCCTGCTGATTGCGGAATTCCGAGTAAGCCTCCTGGTAAGCGTTTGCAGCTGCATAATCACCCTGGCCTACTCCTCCGAGGAAAGTAGTTATGGACGAGAAATAGATGACAAAATCCATTTCTTCGGATGCCGTTAGCTCATCCAGCACCCGTGTCCCCTGTACTTTCGGCTTCAGTACCGCTTGAAAATCGTCTTCCCGAATCAGAGGTAATAATCCGCTTGGAGGAAGCCCGGCTGTATGAATGATTCCGTTAATTTTCCCGAATTCCCGTTTTAATTCATGAAAAACCTCCGTCATCTGCGCGTGGTCCGATACATCTGCCGAATAGACCGATACCGCGCTTCCCAGAGCTTCCAATTGCCGGATCATCTTGATTTTTCCGATCAGTTCTTCATCTGAACTTTCCTGAAGCAAGGACTCCCAGATTTCCCGCTTTGGAAAACGGCTCCGGTTTATTAAAGCGAGCTGTACACGGTTCTTCGAAGCAAGGTAGGCAGCCATTTGAAGGCCGGCGCCTCCAGTTCCCCCTGTAATGATGTATACACCTTCGGAGTGGATGCTAATATCCGAATGTCTGCCCGGAGCCGCTTCCTTCATCAGCTTGCCATACGCCAGCCCACTGCGGAATGAAACCTCTGCAGCCGAATCAGACAGCATGCAAGCTGCCGCTGTCTCAAGAGATTCGGGGCTTTCATCCATATCCATATACCGCACATGCCAGTCCGGCATCTCCTGCCTCATCACGTTCAGAAGAGCATGAATTGCCGCGTGCTCCGGAATCAGCTTTTCTTCCCTGCCCGTAACCTTGTTCCCGCATAGAGTGAGGACATCCAACAAGACGGGCTTGCCTGCATATGCACGCTGCAGCGCCCTTGTCAGATGGAACAAAGAATAAATTCCTCGGGCCAGACGCAATTCCAGCCGATCTCCCGATACAGCTAATCCACCAAAATCAAGGTCAGCCGCCGACCAGGCATGAACAAAACGGGTGATCTTCTGATCCTGTACCTCTGCCAATAATCGTGTAATGTCCCGCTGGTCCGGGCGGATCCTGAAGGTTGTCTCGTCCAGGCGTTCATAGCTATCTCCGATGACAGCCTCCAGCACGGATGAGCTGCCTAGTGCTCTTAACTGCTTTGCTATTCCTTGCCCCTGCGCGGTATTGAATACCAGGATGCTTCCCGGCTTCCATTCCTTCCGGCTGTCTCCGATTTTTATCGGCTGCCACTCAAATTCATAATACGCGGATGGAACTTCCGTTTCCGGTAACAGGGCAGCTTTTCTCAAGACATAACCGCGGACCTCGATAAGCAGTTTGCCTTGCTCGTCCATGATGGATGCGTCATAGGTAATGGAGCCTTCTGTTTCCTCCACTTTCCTGAGATAGCTGTAGAAGACAGCCTTCAGCGGAGAGTGAAAGATAACCTCTTTGAACTGAAAAGGGATGAATGTATCCTTCTCGTTCACTGCCGGATCCGGTATATTAAGTGCTGCATCCAGCAGAGGCGGATATGCCATGTGCCCCGCAACTTCCGATTGATATCGCTGCGGAAGCACGAAATATCCGAGCAGTTCATTGTCGCCGGCGTACACTTGCTCCAGGCTGAACCAGCGTTCTCCGAGCTGAAGGCTGCTCCTTCTCTCCGGCTGCCGGATATTCCCTGGCAGCTGCTTAGAACACCGATTCTTTATTTGTTCCAGGGAGTACGATGGGACAAGCGCATCTTCCGGAGACACGCTTTCCATCTCCCCCACCGCGTGATCCGTCCATCCGGGTGGCGACCCGTCTTCCCTGCTCGCCATGGAGAATGTCATTCTGTGGTCCTTTTGACGCTGAACCAAGGTCTGTAATTCTTTACTTTGTCCCGTTGGAATAAGAAAAGGGGACAGCAGCGTAACGTTTAGCAGCTTTATGCTCCGGTCAGGGTTTGTGTGTAATGCCGCTGACACGGCCATGTCAAGATAAGCGGTCCCTACAAGAAGACCGGTCCCGTTGATTTGATGATCCCGGATGATCCAATCCTTCTCGCTGAACGCTCTCAGGTACAGATCACCGATCTTCGTCCGAATAGGAACAGGGCCAGCGGAGCCCGCCCGAATACCCTGTGCTGATTCCGCTTCAAGACCTGGAGGCCGGGCCATATCCGGCCTGTTTTGGACCCAGCTTCGCTTCTTGTCGAATGCGTAGCCCGGCAGCGGTACCGAGTTTGCGGTACCCTGCTCGAAGAGAGACGCCCACTGGAGATCAGCTCCCTCCACGTAGAGCAGCGCCAATTGTACAAGCACCTCGGCTTGATCGCAGCCGCTTATCCGGCAGGAATCGGTTACCGATTGCGCCTGGGCCGTTAACTGCTGTTTATCCTCCAGCCAAAGTTCGCCATCCGCTTTAATCGTCTTATTCACGTCGATCAGCTGGTGCCGTTTGAACCACACTCTATTGCCTTCAGATACACCGGAAGCTGCAAATTGCCGAAGCTGGTCTCTAAGCTCGCTTACACTGCTCGCCACGATAGCCAAGCGGTGGTTCAAATGTTTTCTTCCGATCCCCGCTGTATAACAGACATCCTTAAGGGATAGTTCTGTATGGACTTCAAAGTACTGTATATACGTTTGGATCAGCTCATCCAGAGAAGCTTTTGTAGCTCCGGATATAACAAATAAGCTGGTGCTATCCGATAAGACGGCGTTCTTCTCCGGCGCTTCTTCCAGTACGATGTGACAATTCGTGCCGCTTAAACCGAACGAACTGACGCCGCAGCGACGAGGTGTAGATTGTGGTTCCCAGCTTGTCATCTTGTCTTGGACATAGACTGGGGAATCCTCCAGATTGATTTTGGGATTAGGTCTCTGGAAATGTATGCTCGGCGGAATTTGCTTGTGATGAAGAGCTAGTACCGCTTTAATAAAGCTGATAATGCCCGCGGCACTGTCTAAATGGCCGACATTGGTTTTCACCGAACCAATGGCGCAGAATTGTTTTTTATCGGTATATTTTTTGAAAGCCCGCCTAATCCCGTCGATTTCTATCGGGTCTCCAAGCTTCGTCCCCGTTCCGTGGGCTTCGATATACGAGATCGTCTCCGGATGAATTCCGGCATCTTCCCAAGCTCTCAGAAGAACATCTTCCTGCGCAAGTACATTGGGAGCGGTAATGCCGATCGAACTTCCATCGTTATTGATCATGCTTCCTTTAATGACCGCATAGATATGGTCGTTGTCCTCTACCGCCTTGTGCAAAGGCTTCAGAAGCACGGCCGCGACTCCTTCACCTGATCCCGTTCCATCCGAATAATAATCGAATGTTCTCGCTCTGCCATCCGTTGATGCAATACCGACCTCTTCGTTGGCGTTTACCTTGGCAGGCAGCAAGACCACCTTCACTCCGCCTGCGATCGCCATCTCTACCTCGCCTGCTCTCAGTGCCTGACAAGCCAGGTGAATGGCAGTGAGTGATGAGGAACAGGCCGTATCTACCAATAAACACGGCCCTTTAAAATTCATTAAATAAGCCATTCTGCTCGCGATAATGGAACTGATGTTGCCTGCTTTGGCAGCCGCATTCATCATGGATTCCGCATTCCATATCAGATTCTCGTAGGAAGGCCTGGATTCGCTGTAGCCTACATAGATGCCGGTTCTGCTGCCGACTGCACGATTGCCGCTGTAGCCGGCATCTTCTAAAGCGTGCCAGACCGTTTCCAGGAAGAGCCTTTGCTGCGGGTCCAGATAACGGGCTTCTGCGGCCGAAATATTAAAAAATTGATGATCGAATTTGTCGATAGCGGATAAATAAGCACCCTCTACCTCCATCACGCCCGTATCCTCTAAACCGACCGCAGACAATACATCGTTAAAATCCCTTTTTCTCGCTGCCGGCAGCTCATCTATGCTATCCACGCCGTTTATGAGAGATTCCCAGAATTCGTCCAGATTGTTCATCTTACCTACGGTTCCCGACATTCCGATGACAGCAAAATCATTCGTTGCCACGTCTTCAATCTTAAATTCATGCGGATCCGGAGCGAAGATGACGTTTTTATCCAGCTCAAGTAATTTCTTGATCACGTATTATCACCTGTTTCCGGTTAATTCCTGCTCTTCGGATATGGTCTCGATTACAAGGTCTAGAATTCGTATAAAGGCTCGGATACACTCTTCCATTCTATGCTTCGCCAGCTTGCCGGCATTGTAGCCCCAGAGGACGGTAAGTTTATCCGGCTCCTCCTGAAACCGCAGCGTCAAATCAAAATAACGACTGAAAGAATCCGATGAAGCTCTGGAATAATAAAAGAGCGCGTACAAGTCATTCCCCGCGGCGGCATGCGCCCCCAAGTTCTCCAAGAGCAGCCCCTCTTTGTTGTCCGCTGCATCCCTCGTCAACTGCGCCAATTCCCTGAACAGATCTGCAAGCGTATCCGGCGATGTCAGATTTATCGTAATCGGTATGATTCTGTTCCCGATACACATCTGCAGCCCCAGTTCCTGAACATCGAGAACTTCCGACAGCAGGATCAGGTAAGCGCCGAGCAGCATGTCCTTCAGTTCAATCCCCAGCCCGTCAGCTCCGCCTTGCAGCTTGATCAGCTGATCGCGCTCCAGTCCGATCCGTAATAATTTATCCTGCCTCCGGCCGCCAGGGTCCAGTAAAAAGGATTGCGGAAACGAGAGCGCTTGCAGCGAAGCGGACTCTTTGCCGTGCTCCTCCAGCATACTGGCAAGCTTACGGACCGTCGGAAACGCAAAAATATCCGTAATCTGCAGCTGATCAGGATACTTTTGCTGGATGAGAGAATACATCTCGATCACTTTCAGTGAGTTGCCTCCCCTATCAAAAAACTGATCATCAATGCCGATTTCCTGAACACTCAAGACTGTTTTCCAAATATCCAGCAGCGTACGCTCCCAATGATTGGTGGGCTCCACTCTAGTCTCGGCCTTCGCCATTACAGCCGGAGCCGGCAGTTTAGAGCGATCCACTTTGCCGTTGGCATTAAGGGGCAGTGAATCCAGCCTGCAAAAAACCGACGGAATCAGTGAATCCGGCAATGCTGAATTCAACCGGTTTCGCCAAACGTTGTATTCCGGCTCTTCCTCCGATACGACATAGGCGCAGAGATACTTGTCCTTCCTTGCATCCTCCAGCCCGATCACGACAACGTCTTTGACGGCCCCGGTCCTGCGGATCTGCTCCTCGATCTCGCCAAGCTCGATCCGGATTCCCCGGATCTTAACCTGATCGTCGATACGCCCCAGCAATTCGATCGTACCGTCAGGATTCCAGCGGGCCAGATCGCCTGTTTTGTACATATGGCGCCGCTTAGAGCCTGCAGGTACAAAAGGATTCTCGACGAATTTTTGGCGGGTCAACTCGTCCCGATTCAAATACCCGCTCGCTATGCCGCTTCCCGATAAGCACAACTCCCCGATAATACCGATCGGTTGAGGACGTCCGTCTTCACTAATGATGTATGCGTTCACATTGTCAATGGGTCTTCCGATTCCTTGCTTGCCCTTCTGACATTGGGTGACGATTGCATCGACCGTTGCTTCCGTAGGACCGTAATGATCATACAAGGAGTAACCCATCTCAAGCAGCTCATCCTTTAGCGTGTCGTCGAGTTTTTCCCCTCCGCTGATGACGACATCCAGGCTTTGGAGCTTGTATCCATACCCGAACAAGTATTCCTTCAGCGTTGCCGGTACGAACTGGGCCAGATGAATATGGTTGTTCCCAATAAAAGCAGCGAATGCATTCTTATCATAAATAACTTCCCTATGCGGGACTACGAGTGTGGCGCCGCTTAGCAGAGCGCCCATAATTTCCTCGACGGCAACGTCAAATGTCAAGTTCGTCATTTGCAGAACATTGCGGTTCTCACGAAGGTCATAGTTTCTGGCAAACCAGCACACCAGATTTACCACACTCCTCTGCTCAATAAGGACTCCTTTCGGAACCCCTGTCGAACCAGACGTGTACATGACATAGGCAAGATCATCCGGCGTGCTCACTAATTCAAGCGGAGTCGACACCTCTACTTCTTCTTGCTCCTGCGCTTCCCATCCAACGATTCGCCCGTCAAACGTAAAATCGAATGTAAAAGAGCTCTCTGCCAAAATAACCTGCACAGCAGCGTCTTTTACTATAAATGCGATTCTTTCCTGCGGGAAATTCGGATCGATAGGCACGAAAGCCCCGCCCGCTTTCAAAATCGCTAAAATTCCCACCACCATATTGTCCGAGCGGTCTGCGACTAGCCCGACCTTGGAATTAGCCTTAACCCCCGCTTCCCGAAGCCGGCGCCCTAACCAGTCCGATCTGCGATCCAGGTCCGCATAAGTGAAACGCTTCTCCTTATAGACGAGGGCCGTACTCAGAGGCGTCCGGCTCACTTGCCGGGCAAACATATGCGCTAGTGACAAGTGTGCGGGAAAATCTATCGCCGTCCGGTTAAATTCATACAACACACGATTCTTCTCATCCGGCGGCATTATTTCAAGCTCAGCCAGCGACAGATCGGGATCATGCGCGATTTGCTGTAAAAGCTGTGAGAGATGCAGCGCCATTCTCTGAATCGTGTCCTTACGGAATAGTTTGGTGCCGTATTCCAGTTCCAATCTCAGAACGTTTTCTTCTTCAAAAGCTGTCAGCGTAAGATCCAGCCGGGATTGATTGAACTCCATCGGGTAAGAGGATATGCTCAGCCCGTCAAGAGACATATTCTTGTTCCAGTTCTCCTGCAAAACAAACATAACGTCAAATAAAGGATTTCTTCCCGTCTCTCTAGGAAGATCCAGCCGGTTCACCAATTCTTCGAACGGCAAATCCTGATGATCAAGAGCTTTAATCATATTTTCTCTCACAGCTTGCAGAAATTCATGGAAACTTAAATCCCGGC
The DNA here is from genome assembly GCF_009757775.1 of Paenibacillus lutrae. GTDB lineage: Bacteria > Bacillota > Bacilli > Paenibacillales > NBRC-103111 > Paenibacillus_F > Paenibacillus_F lutrae. Next base: position 215,492 of record NZ_RHLK01000002.1, on the reverse strand, counting down.
GAGGCTGATTTCGCAGCGCCAGCGTATTCAAGAACATCCCGACGACTTTCTCCAAGTCCGCCTGCTCTCTGCCTGCAACTGGAGATCCGACAATAATGTCTTCCTGCCCGGTATATTTGGACATTAATACATTAAAAGCAGCGAGCAGAACCATATATAACGTCGTCCCGGTCTTTTGAGCGAGCTGCTTCAGCTTGTTTTTATGAAAGCCGTCCAGATTGATCTCGATACGATCCCCTTCAAAACTCTGAACCCGCGGCCGGCGGTAATCTATTGGCAGCTGCAGCACAGGCGGATCCGTGAGCTCGGAAATCCAGTAGTCCTCCTGCTCCTTAAGCTTGGGACTGCGCAGCAATTCCTCCTGCCAGACCACAAACTCTTTGTACTGAATCGGCAGCGGCTTCAAATGGAATCCATTATATAAAGCCGCCAGTTCGCCTACAAGGATTCCGGTCGAAGACCAATCCGTCACAATATGATGAAGATCGAATAGAAGGATGTGCCTGTCTTCCCCGGTTTGAACCAGCTGTGCACGCAGTAATGGAGCCCGCTCTAAATCAAACGGCCGAATAAACCGGGTAATCGTTTCCGGCAGCCGGTTCTCTTCGACTTGCACAAATTCCATTCCAAAATGAACTTCCTTCTGTATTTTCTGGACGATTGCTCCATCCTTCATGTGAAAGGAAGTTCTTAAGCTTTCATGCCGCTCTACAATGCCTTGGAAAGCACGCTGCAAGAGGTCCCGGTCTAACCGCCCTTCCAGGAGCAGCGCAGCCGGCGTATTGTAGCTTTCACTGCCGCCCTCGAAGTGCTGTAAAATGTACACCCGCTTCTGTGCAGAGGACAGCGGATAATACTCCTGTTCCAGGCCCGCGGATTCCGAAATCAACTTATGCGGTGCTTTTATCCGGGGTGTATGCTCAGTAATTGCCGCATCCCGCCGGGTTGACAATGGAATCGAACCGCCCTCTATCGTATGAAGAAGAAGCTGATTATGCTTTAATGCAAAATAAGGTTCAATTTCGGTATACTTGATTTCCCCTACGGAGCATACACCGATTCCGTTTAATCCCGCTGCTTGAGTCAGCATAGCGATTAAGACGCCTGCTTCGAGCAGTGCATAATAGTAGCCTCTGTAGCCGTAACGAGGCATGTTCGCATCCGGATTATACATCAGGAATATAGTAAAGGCCGAGGTTTCGCCAGCCTTCATATTCGTATGCAGATGCGCTTTCTCCATCGGAATTTCAGTATCCTTCACGTTAATTAACGTATGAGAAACTGGATTGTACAGATACAGGCCTCCGGTAATATTCTCAACCCGGTCCTTTTTGATATTGATATAGACATCAATCGGATAAAGGCCCCCTGCGCTCGGGTAATAGTACCGTGTCTTTCCGTCTTCGCGTATCTGCTTGAGAATGGATAACAAGCCGGCGAAAGATTGTCCGCTGATCGCCTGCTCATGATCAAACTGCCTGTACGTTCTTCGATCATGAACATAAGCGGGCAGATCCTGACTTTGTCCCAGTTTGATGCTGTACGCGCCTTCTTGCTGCTGAGTGCGGTTAAGCTGCTTCTCTTTGTAAGCTTGAAGCGCATCTTCTTTGTACAGGAGGTCGTCTCCGTACTCGTGCCGGAACAGCTTCTCCTGAGCCGAAAATAGTTCCGCAGGAGGCAAGATCGAATGAACCAGCACACGGCTGTCGATCAAATCTTGAATGACCCGGTTGGCTGCTTCGGTACCTGCAGCGGCCAGAAGCCCGCTAAGTTCTTGAAGCGATGCCCCCTTTTGTGCATGAAAATATAAATCAGGGAAAAGCGCACAAATTTGAGGGTCACCGTTTGCGTAATCACCGGCGGTAATCATCCCGTCTTGTCTTGTCCAATGAACAACGGGAGACCAATAATACACTTCTTCGGTTCCGATCGTATGGGGAAGAGAACTGCCTTGTAACTCGCCGGAGCTGCCCGTCTTCAGCACCTGTTCGCCTGTGATAACTACGGCAAGACGTTCAATCGTCGGTTCCTCAAAAAGCTGCCGCACAGAAACTTCCGTTTCGAACTCTTTCTCAATCCGGTTCTTCAACCTTTGAATAATAAGCGAATCTCCGCCGAGATCGAAGAAATTGTCCGTGACGCCGATATGATCGACCGATAAAACTTCCCTCCAAATCTCGGCTAATCGCCGTTCAGCTGCGCTCCTCGGAGCCACACTCTCATTAACAGCCTCCACCGGAATACTCATCAGCGCTTTCTGATCGATTTTGCCATTAGCGCTTAGAGGAAGATCTTGCAAATGTATAAAGACCCGAGGCACCATATACTCCGGCAGCTTGCGGGTAAGGACTTCTCTTAGATCTTCACTGTCCCATGCCTTATCCGCCGAGTAGAACAGAACCAGATACTTTTTCCCGTCCGGGCTTTCTTTGACAATAGCGACAGCACGCTTAATTCCTCCGCTGCCCGCAACGGCATGTTCGATCTCGCCTAATTCAATCCGGTGTCCCCGGATTTTGATCTGAGTATCTTTTCTTCCTTGAAATTCAATATAACCTTCCTTGCGCAATACCCCGTAATCGCCCGTACGGTATAAACGGCCGAGCTCTGGATGGTCGATAAAAGCTTGTGCCGATTTGACCGGATCATTCCAGTACTTCTCAGCAATGCCGACTCCGCCGATATAAAGTTCCCCTGCAACGTTCACTGGACATATCTGCAACTGATAATTCAGTACGAACCAGGTTTGATTTGCCAGCGGGTAACCGTAAGGAATGCTGGTCCAGTCCGGTGAAACATGCCGAACCGGATAATAGATGGACCAGATGGATACTTCCGTAGCACCGCCGAGACTTATCAGCTCCGCTTTGGGGCAGAATCTGTTAATTCGTTCCGGAAGTGTGACCGGAATCCAGTCGCCGCTTAATAAAACGAGCCGCAGGTCATTCAGACTCGGGCTTTGTCCATACTCCAATACCATTTCCAAAAGTGCCGGAACCGAGTTCCAGATCGTAATCTTATGACGGATCAGGTTCTCAACCAACAGACCGGGATCACGCTGATCTGCAACCAGCACAACCGCAGCCCCGCTGCTCAGAGCACCAAAAACATCATAGACAGACAAGTCAAAGCATAAGGATGAAACGGCTAGAATGCGGTCTTCCTGTGAAACCGCGAATCTGCGGTTCATGTCCTGAATCGTATTACTGACCGCCTTGTGTGTAATAACGACCCCTTTCGGCATCCCTGTACTCCCGGAAGTATAGAGCACATAAGCAACCTCATCCGAGAAGTCCGCTCCTTTACCCGGGAACGTAGAAGAATAGGAATCGGCATTCCAGTCCTGATCCAGAAGCAGTTTACAACCACTTTCGGAGACGATGTGGTTTCTGCGTTCCTCCGGATGATCGGGATCAATCGGAATGTAAGCGGCCCCCAATTTCATAACTCCCAGCAGTTGAGCGATCGTTTCGCTGCGCCTGGAGGCGAGTACGCCGACAAAGTCCCCTTGTCCGATGCCTTGCCGGATAAGAGCATTCGCATACCGGTTGGACCATTCGTCCAGCTCGCGATAGGTAATCTGCTTGTCGCCTTCAATAACAGCTGCTGAGTCGGGAGTCATCCGGGCTTGTTCACAGAACATCCGGTTCAAAGACGCCGGGGCGATCTCCTCATCCGAAAGATTGAACGCCTGAATAAAGCCCTTATCCTCAGGGCTGATGTCAAGCGCAGCCGGCTGGCCGTTCTGAACGATTCCCTCGACAAGCTGCATATAGTGCTTAAACATGGCTTCGATGACAACAGGATCGAACAGCTGATCCACATAGTCCCATGTAACGGAGAGCTGACCGTCCAGTTCCATAACCTGATTATCCAAATAAACCTGAGGCGTTTGGGTAATCCCCATTTTCACTTGGCCAATCTGCTTTAAATACTCCTGATCTTGATCCTGATTAAACAGCATGCTTGTAAAAACGATAGGCATCGCGGCTTTCCCCACCGGCAGGTGATTATGCCTGACAAAGTCTCTTATGACTTCAATACCTTCGTAAGCTCTATGTTCCAAAGCTTCAGCCAGCACATTCTGGATGCGCTGTGCCCGGCTGCGGAACGTATTCTCTGCGCTCATATCTATATCGAGAAGTATCACCGAAGTAAAATCACCCACGATCCGGTACACGTCCGGATGATAAGGATTCCGGTTGAACATCGTCAAATTCATGGCAAATCTGGGCTGATTGCTCCAATAAGCTAAAACCTCTGCATATAAAGTACAGAGGAGCACGGATGGCGTCACCTGATTTTTTCTTGCAAAATCCTTAACTTTGCTCCAGTCTTCCTGGTGAAATACGGCTTTCAAGCGCTGAAACTGAGGTTTTTTTATATGCTCGGGTGATTGGATCAATCCCAGCTGCGGAGCCATCGGAAACTCTTTTATTTTCCCGCTCCAATAAGCTTTGTCTTCGATATACTTGTGACTGTCTCTAACCTCTTGGAGCGCCATCATATAATCACGGAAAGTAAAATCCAGTGCCGGCAGCTCCATATGGGGATTTTGGTAATAATGAATGAGCTCTTTACAGATGGTCTGTGTGCTTGCTCCATCAATGATTAAGGCATCCAGGCTGACGAATAAGTAATGCGTATCGCCCGTTAGTCTCAGCGCCGCAAAATCAAACATAGGCCACTGGCCGATCGGGAACATCCGGTGTGATCGTATGGTTCTCTCATCTTCTATGCGCATTTGCTGCTCTTGAGGCGTTAAGCGGCTGATATCTTCCACGAAAATGGAATACGGCGCCGTGTCCCGGCATACCTGCTGTTCTCCCGACTCCAGAATGACGGTGCGCAGCATCGGATGGCGGTCTATGACCTTCTGAAGGCTGCGGTTTAACCTGGCCAAATCCAGGCGGGTCTCGATCTCCAAATACGTATGCGTAGAAACGCCACCGAGTTCAAAATGATCGCTCCGTCCTCTTAAATAAGCCATTTGTACCTCTGTTAAAGGAAACGGATCATAAGCCTTGCCAGGTTGTGCCGAAGCTGGGGTACCTGCCGCAGCGAAACTGCCGGTTATCTGTACAGGGTCGCAAGATTCAATATAGGAAGAGAAATCTTCCAAAACCGGATAATTATAAACCGTAGAAATATCGATCTTATAACCATTTGTTTGATTGAAGCGGGACAGCAGGTGGATAGCCATTAATGAATCTCCGCCTAATTCGAAGAAATTATCACGGATATCGAGTTCTTCGACTCCAAAAGATTCTGACCACGCCGCTGCCGCCATTCGTTCGAATTTGGAGTATGCGCCTGACTCCCGGCCTTTTAAGGAAAATGGCTTAGGGCTGCGGCTGCTGACGGAATACGCGGTCACAGCATCTTGCGCCTGCGTTAAAGCGGCATCCCATTCCAGCCACATACGGGTCTGATCGAATGCATAGGTAGGCAGATCCGCTATTTGCCACTCTTTGCCGGAATAAATTTTCCCCCAGTCAACCCTGGAGCCGCTGACATAGTTTGCCGCTGTTTCCTGAAGACTCTTATAAGCGGGAGCCTCATTGCGGATATCTTTATTTAAGGCGGAATCACTTCCCCGAGCCCGGTAATACACATGTTCCGACTCTTTGTAATTATCAAGGGAAGAAGCGAGCGTAAGGATATGCTCACGGAGTTCCGGAAGGGTAGATACAATCAAGGCAAGTCTGCAATCAAAATGCTCTCTCCGGACGGATGCCGTATAACAAACATCGCCGAGTTTAAGATCGCCGGGTTCATCCAGAACCCCCGCATACTTCTGCAATAATTGCTTTAACGAGCGTTCGCTTTTAGCCGACAGCACAAAAATATGCTGAGCCCGTTCTGCTGCCTTCTTGGGAACATGATGGGGCGGCGCCTCTTCTAGAACCAGGTGGCAGTTCGTGCCGCTAAAACCAAATGAACTTACTCCGCATCGTCTCGGGCCTGCCTGGGCCTCCCAATCTGTCAGTGTATCGCTTATATAAACAGGTGAATCGGCAAAGTTAATTTTTTTATTCGGACTTTGAAAATGCAGGGCTGGAGGAAGCTTCTTATGCTTGAGTGCCAACACAACCTTGATTAAGCCGGCAATCCCTGAAGCAAAATCCAGATGTCCGATATTTGTCTTGACCGAACCGATTGCGCAGAACTGCTTCTTGTCCGTGTAGCGACGGAATGCCCGGTCTATCGCTTCGATCTCAATCGGATCGCCAAGCTTGGTAGCTGTGCCATGCGCCTCCATATAGGTGATAGATTCGGGCGCAACGTTCGCATCCTTCCAGGCGGATACGATGACATCTTCCTGTGCATGCATATTGGGGGCTGTCAAACCGACGGATGTGCCGTCTTGATTCATGGCCCCCCCTTTAATGATCGCATGGATCCGATCGCCGTCTTCGATCGCCTTCCGAAGCGGTTTGATGAGGATCGCTGCACTTCCTTCTCCCCAAACCGTACCCTGCGCACTGTCGTCGAATGTTCTTGTCTTATAATCAGACGATTCTATTCCTGCCTGCATTCCGCCCTCGACCGGAAACAGCGATATCTTCACCCCGCCGGCGATTGCGAGGTCACATTCACCGCTCCTCAGAGACTGACAGGCTAGCTGGACGGCCGCAAGAGAGGAGGAACAGGCCGTATCCACTAGTAAACTCGGACCTTTCAAATCAAGAAGATAGGATATTCTCCCTGCTATTATGGAAGCAAGATTGCCCGGTATCGCAATGGTTGAGAGCTCCGGCGCATGCTTCATGATATATTGCCCATAAGCGGGCCAATTACCGTATCCGAGATATACGCCCGTTCGGCTGTTCTTTAATTGTCCGTTCGCATAGCCTGCATCCTCGATCGTTTCCCAGGCAGTCTGCAGGAACAACCTCTGGCTAGGGTCCATAAGTCTGGCTTCGCTCTGCGAGAGGCGGAAGAAAGCGGCATCGAATTGATCGATGTCGTTCAAGTACCCCCCGTCCGAGTATCGGGCCTCATTCGCATTCAACGAAGTATAGTGGGAGATGAACCCGAGACTATCCGTTTTCCTGTTTTCCGGAAAATTCCGTACAGAATCTTTGCCCGCCGCAATCCCCTGCCAATACTCGCCAATATCATTAAATGAGGCGAGACGGGCTGACATTCCAATAATCGCGTAGCCCTCATGTTCCCGGTCTCGGGGTTCTTCCATCAACACCGATAATAATTCCGCACCCGCTGCCTCATCGATTCTGCCGGCTGCACAATTCTCGAAGATAAGTTTGGTCAATCTCTCATTCATTTAAGGTCCCCCAGCGATCTATAATTCTTCATGGCATGATCGACAGACAGCTTTCCTTCTTTTAATTGCTTCAACATCTCCGTAATCTGCATACCGGAAGCGGGTGGTTCATAATCGCGCTCCATGGTTGAATCATTCGGCTTGGAAGGGTGAATCTGACCAAATATATGTTCCGCCAGGGATGCAATCGAAGGAAATGAAAAAAGATCCCCAAGCGTTACAACACCTGGAAAAAGCTGCTCCAGCTTCCGCTGAATGCTGGTGATCATGATCGAGTCGCCGCCAATTTCGAAGAAATTGTCCGTTTCCTTTATCTGCTCATAACCCAAGACGTCTTTCCAGGCGGATGCTATATATCTGGAAATCTCGTCGTAGCTTGCGATCCGGTTCCCCGGGGAGGCAAGAGCTGATTCGGGCCATTCGTTGAGCTTTTCTTCCGAAGAGCGCTCCGCAAGAGCATCCTTAATTTCATCCGACAAGCCGAAAGGAAGCCACTCCTCCATGCCCCATACAGCAGATTCAGTATGGATCCTGCCGACGATCACTTGAGCGTAGGGCAGATTCAGCGTGTGATAGAAAGCTTGCGTCGCTTCATCAGAACCCAGCAGTTCGAATAATTGGCTGCTTCTCATTCCGGTTTGCTCACGTTCGCTAATCCCTGCCTGCCACGCAGACCAGTTTATCGAGGTCATGTTCGCCCCCTCCAAACGGCGCTTGGAAGCATACGCGTTAAGGAAGCAATTGGCGGCCGTATAGTGTCCGCTTCCCGCTCCGCCTATCAGTGTGATTGCCGAAGAGCACAGCACGAAGAAATCCAGGGCGTCCTGCCGGGTAGCGCGGTCGAGAATCCACGTCCCCTTGACCTTAGGAGACAGCACTTGCTGGGCAACGCTAAGATCTTCATCCCGGATAAAAGCCCCCTTCATCCGGCTGCCGACACCCGCGCTGTGAACGACCCCGTGAATCCGGCCAAAGCGCTGTCTTACGGCGTTCATCGTATGCATCATTTGCGGTTCATCGGTCACATCCACACTGTAGTAGAAGACAGTGGCGCCCATTTTTTCAAGCTCTAGCAGGTCATGGATTTGACGGTAACCAGGATGTTCCTGCACACCTTGAACGATAGCCTCCCATTCAGGCTGCCCCGGCAGTTCCGTTCGGCCAAGCAGAACGAGATTCACTTTATGGTGCGCTGCCAATGATCTGGCAATCTGCAGGCCTATAACGCCGAGCCCGCCTGTAAGGACATACACGCCGTTATCACGGATCGGATACTGGTCATCTGATTGATTTGTTTCCATGACGGGAGCCAGGACCTCTGTATATCTGGCATTGTTCCGGAAAGCTGCAATCTTGTCCTGAGAACTGGAGAGCAGCTCCTTGACAAGAACACGGGCATCGGTTAGTTCATCGATGTCAATCATGCGGCAGGCCGAAGCTCTGTGCTCTAAGGCATAGGTTAGCCCGAGTCCTACTGCCATGGCGTTCTCCGGGATGACGAGCGAGTCCTCATCCGTTACCTTATGAGCACAATCCGTAACCAGGAACAGGTCTATTCCGGTTTTGTCCAAGCGGCTTATTCCCTTCATGATCCCGAACAAGCGGTAAATCCCGTCCGTCAAATTCCGGTCTAGCTCCTGCACACTGTCCATAACCCGATTTATCCCGTTATGCTGCACATACACGATTTGCCCAATACGGTTCGCTGTTAGAATCCTCTCCAAGCTGTCATCATCCAGTTCCTCGATGCGGACTTCCACAACAACTGTTCCTTCTTCTTTATAGGCCCGGGCGATCTCCCCGCCCTTAGCTGTGCCATTGTCGATTAACAGGACAGGCCCCCTGCGCGCTTCTGCGGGCCCTGTTAGCGGCTGCCGCTTCCATTTTTTGCGATAGAAAGCCGAATCAACCCGCTCCTCATGTCCGGTACTGTCAGAAGGTTCAGAAATCCAGCACCTGCTTGGTGTAAAGGGATAGGTGGGCAACGGAACCTTATAGTAGCGACGCCCCCCGTAGATTAATGGCCAGTTAAGCTCAGCTCCTTGTGTGTATAAATGCAGCAGCTGTGATAACACGGACTCTTCCCGATAATTTCCGGCGATAAATTGCTCTGTAAGCCGATCGGTATTTTTTGCAAAGCTCTCGTCTTTACCGGGCCCTCTCTCCCTCACACCATAAAAAAAACGGTCCTGCGTACCTAGATCTTCGGATTCCGTGGACAATACTTGGTTCAATAACGTTATGAGTGCCTGCTTATTCATTTGCTCGCCTGTCAGCACCACACCAAAACGATAGTCATGATGGTCCCGGCCGGTATTTAACGTGTAGCAAAGATCTTTAAGATCATATTCGTGTTCTGTAAGCGCAAGCTTATATCGCTCAACGAGCCGTTTCAGGGAATCGGCCGATTTGGCCGAAATTGTAAAGGCGTGCACCTCTTCACTCGTTGAAAAGCGATACGCCTGCATTTCATCAGGTAAGGCGGCTTCTTCCAGCACGATATGACAGTTGGTGCCGGTTATACCAAATGAACTGACCCCGCATCTGCCAAGAGCCTGAGCGCCGGTCCAGTTCACCGGTTGGTCATTGATATAAATAGCCGTATCCTCAAAATTAATTTTGCGGTTAGGCCGGACAAAATGCAGGGACGGCGGAAGTTTCTTATGGTGCAGAGCAAGCACGGCTTTTATAAAACCGGCAATGCCCGCTGCTTGATCCAAATGTCCAATGTTGCTTTTGACGGTTCCGATGGCACAAAACTGCTTCTTGCTCGTATACCGGGAGAATGCCCTGTTAATTCCGTCAATCTCCACGGGGTCGCCGAGTTTGGTTCCGGTTCCGTGCACTTCAATATACGACAACGTTTCGGGCGTAATATTGGCATTTTTCCATGCCTGCACCAGGACTGCCTCTTGAGCAACGGGATTCGGTGCCGTGATACCGATCGAAGCCCCGTCATGATTGACGGCGCTTCCTTTAATGACGGCATAAATGTGATCCCCGGCCTTGCGGGCTTGTCCGAGTGATTTCAACAGTACCGCCGCCACTCCTTCCCCTGTTCCGGTCCCGTCGGAACCATCGTCGAATGCCCGAGTACGGTTATTGGAAGATTCAATACCGACATTGAAATCCCTTACAGGAAACAGGTGGACTTGGGCACCTCCCGCGACAGCCATCTCGCATTCCCCACTGCGAATCGCTTGACATGCGGTATGTACAGCCACTAACGAAGAAGAACAGGTGGTGTCGATTACCATATTGGGACCCCGCCAATCCAGCATATGCGAAGGTCTGCTTCCTACCATGGGCCGCAAATTGCCCGGCAATGACATAAATAAATGATCCGGCTCAAGCTGCGCAATCACGGATTTGTAATCCGCGTCCGGACTAACTCCCACGTACATTCCCACATTTTTTCCCGCTAAGCAGCGGGTACTGTAACCGGCATCCTCAACTGCACTCCATACAATCTCCAGAAATTTACGATGGACAGGGTCCATTAAACTGGCTTCTTTCGGGGAGATATTAAAGAACGAATAGTCGAACGCATCGATCTCCTCCAGATAACCGGCCTCCTGGTATTCACCTTTCAAATCCTTTTTAATCGTATTTCTTAGATGATCCACATCTTTCTTCCTGCGCTGCGGGATGGGTTTAATACTGTCGACACCGTTCATCAGGTTATTCCAGAACTCAGCAGGAGATGCTGCATCCGGAAATTGCAGGGCTATCCCGATTACGGCGATATCCTTATCTTGAATCTCTTCCATACTTTCTCCGTCCATCACATCTTCTATCAGAATATCAGCCAACTTCATCCGAGCGCCCCCCTGTCACTAAACGATCTCTTCCTGCCTCCTGCATCAAACCCGGATGGGCTACAATACGACCGGCTCCGCTTCCAAAATCCCTTCAGCCAGTTGGGGAAAAAGCTCCCACGTACGTGTTTCCCGCTGGATCTGCTCAAATCTTTCCTGCTGCTCTTCCTTCTCCGTACCCTTTGTAGTAAACACGGATTGAAGCATGGTCAAAGCTTCGCGCATCTGCTCCATTGTCGGCTGCCCGCCGCTGCTTTCCAGCTCTTCCAGCATATGCTGAACCTTTCTGTACGGCTCGATGACACCTTTGGTATACGCCTCATTGTCCCAATTCGTATTTCTCGTACAAACCGCAATCGCGAGGCAGCGAATAATAAACAATAGCTTGTCGGGTTCAGCGGTCTGCTGCTTAGCGATCACTTCCTGCACAGCCTTAAGATCCTTGCTTTCGCCAAAAGAACAAGCATGAATATCGGGCGCATTCTGCTTCATTAAGTTCCTCAAAACGGTTTGCGGTCCTAATTCGATTACCGAGCTGATCCCGTGCTCTACCGCATATTTCATGGATTCGCTCCAAAGGACTGGAAGCGTAATCTGATCCGTCAGATTCTGAACGATTTCGTCGCTGCGGTCATACGGACGCCCCGTAACGTTGGAGATAACCGGATACGTGAAGCTGCCGAACACCTGTCCTTCCAGCTCCTTGCGCATCCGTTCTCCCGCAGACGCCATTAGAGCACAATGGAAAGGTGCGCTGACTCGAAGAGGGATCACCTTAGCCCCCATTCCCGTCAAACTTGCGCCGGCTTGCTCCACTGCTAAACGATGTCCGGAAATCACTACTTGCTCCGGCGAGTTGTAGCTTGAAATGACGACCTCATGCCCGTCCTTGCTTGCGGACAGACAAACTTCTCTCACAATTTCCTTATCCATTCCATACACGGCAGCCATAGCGCCGACATTCTGCTCGACAGCCTCCTGCATGAATCTCCCCCGTTTATGCACCAGACGGACAGCATCCGCAAGGCTGATAACCCCCGCACTCACAAGCGCCGAATACTCACCCAGACTGTGACCGGCAACAAGGGAAGGAACCAGGTCGGTTTCATTCGTTATAACTTTGAAAGCCGCTACGCTCACCGTAAGGATAGCAGGCTGTGTGATTTCAGTTTGAGACAGTTCTTCCATCGTGCCGTCAAAACAGTACTTTTCAAGACTAAACCCGAGCGCTTCGCTTGCTTCCTCAAACACTTCCCTGGCTATGGGATAGTTATGAACCAGATCTTTGCCCATTCCCACATATTGCGAGCCTTGTCCAGGAAAAATAAATGCTAATTTGTTCATCCTAATCTCATCTCCATCATTTCATTTTTTGGGATATTTGGTTCAGAACAGCCACATACATATTCATGAACGTACGGACTTTACTTTTCAAAAGCAGAGTCGAATTGTAGTGGCATATCAGGCCGGTCTGCCCTTCCTCATCCGTTACGCCTACAGATAGATCATAAACAGACGGGATATCTGCATAAATCCCGCCTCTGCAGTCGGCAAAACTGCAATGTATCGTATAAGCCGGTGACTCCTCGGAATTAGATCTCTGCAGCAGCCGGAGGGGCGCAGCCGACTCTTTGTCGCTTGTGCTTCGGGAAATGTCGTTCATTATCTCAATAAACTCTTCCTTCTTGCCCAAGTCGCAGTCAATCGGGTAGAAAAGCTTGTCTTGAAGAGCAATGAAATGGAAGCCGACGACGGGCTGCTTAATCCATTGCGCCATAGTAAACACATAGGCTGCAAGCAGCACATCAATTTCGGTGAAAGTATGTTTTCTCATAATCTCTTTAAGGGAAAGCAATACGGCAGGGTCCATCTTTATTTTGAAAGTCGTGTCCCCTTCATTCGAAGCACGCGAACCAAAAAAATCAGCCGGCAATAGAAGCTGCGGAAGCTTGCTTGCACCAATCTTCAGGTTCCCGTCCCCCCTAATAAATGCAGCCAGCTTAGCAATGGTGGGGTAGGCAAAAATGTGTTGTACCGTTATTTTCCCCGGAAACAATTTATCGATTTTAGCGTGCATTCGCATCAATAGGATCGAATCCCCGCCAATTTCAAAGAAATTATCCTCTGTGCTGAACTGGTTCTTATCAAGCAGAGAAGACCAGATTTCATAAATCTGACGCTCTAAGGGACTGGCGGGACTATACCGCTGCGGCTCATCATTGCTCAGTTCTCCGGCTTGATCAAGCAGACGGCGTTTGTCGATTTTGCCATTCGGCGTTAAAGGTAATTGTTCAACCTGCACAAACTGCTTTGGAATCATATAAGCGGGAAGTACACCGGCAAGCGATCCTTTGATCGTATCGACTGCTACTTCACTGTGCCGGGGCACATAAAATGCGCATAAGTAGTTTTCACCCTGCATGCCTGCTGACAACACCACGGCCTCTTTAATATCCCCGGTGTCTAGCAGATGCTTTTCGATTTCTCCAAGCTCTATCCGGTAGCCTCTAACTTTGACTTGATTATCAATGCGGCCCAGAAATTCAACATTTCCGCTCTTATTCCATTTGGCTAAATCTCCGCTCCGATATAAGCGTGTCTGCTGCCCCCATCTCGCATTCACGAACGCTTTTGACGTTAATTCAGGATGATGGAGATAGCCCCGGGATAATCCCGCGCCGGCAATATGCAGTTCACCCGGAACACCCACAGGCTGCCTGTTTCCATGAGGATCAAGAATATAAACCTGCCCATTGGCAATCGGCCTGCCTATGGGAATATTCGGCCCGGCGGGCTTATCTACCGGATAATAGGTTGTAACAACCGTATTCTCTGTCGGGCCGTATAAATTAATAAGCCGGTAGTTCGTCTCCCGGCTTATCCGGAGTACATCGCCCCCCGTTAGCAGAAATCGCAGGGAATGGTTGGGGTGCTCCATAAATTGCTCGCAAACCTGGGGCGGCAGAAATGCCGCCGTAATCTTGTTGCTTTCAAAATAAGCATTCATCCGGCCAATATCCAGCCGGTGCGATTTCTCCAGCATATGAACGGATGCACCGCTGATCAGGTAAGGGAAGATTTCGATCACGGCTGCATCGAACGACATGGATGCATACTGTGAGGCTCGGTCCGTCTCCCTGATCTCCAAATAATCGACCATCCAGCAGCATAGATTTACCAGAGATATGTGCTCGATCATTACCCCTTTAGGTTTCCCCGTCGTGCCGGAGGTATAGATTACGTATGCCAGATCTGCAGGCATAATCGTCGGCGAAGCAGGCCTTTCTTCAGCCGTACAGCTATCCATATCCAAACAATTCATTTCAGGAAGTACATGCATGAACGGATGATGGGAAACCATGATATCCGCCCCGCTGTCCTTAATCATGTAGTGAATTCGGTCGACCGGGTAGTGCGGGTCCACAGGTACAAAAGCCGCCCCTGCCCGGAGGATTCCCAGCATACCGACAACAAGCCGCATATCCTGCTCCACCATAAGTCCGACAACACTGCCAGACTGGACGCCTCTATGGGCAAGGTGCGCTGCCAGCTCCGCAGATTTCTGCTGGAGCTCTCTATAGGTCATCCGCTTATCCCGGTAGACGACCGCCGTATGATCCGGATATTTGGCAGCCGCATCCTCAAACCGTTGAACGATAGTAGTTTGTAACGAAAATGGCTGATCTGTCTCATTAAAGATATCCATTTCATGAATTTCCTGATCCGATAGCAGCCGGATATCGGATGAGTGGATCGAAGGCGCATCTACAATCTGTTCGATCGCTTGATAAAGATGCCCCGCCATTCTGGCTACATCCTCTTCCGCTATACGCACGGCATCGTAATGCATGGTTACTTGTATGGTATCTTTAATCGCAAACTCCAGAACGAGGTCATAGTTAGTCGTTTCCCTCTTGCTCATTAAATCTATCCGGATGGGCGGGTTCGCCGGCATCCGCTCATCAGCCGGATAGTTCTCAACGACCACGATGGAACTGAACGTATTCTGCTGACGGTCAAAGTCAAGACAGGTATTGATACGCGCCAGCGGAGTATGTTCGAATTCTCTCATCTCCAGCAGCATACGGTGAGTCTGTTTCAGAATAGAAGACACGCTCTGATCGCACTCCACATTAAAGCGAAGCGGCACGGTGTTGATGAACAGACCTGCCATCTGGTCTATTCCGCTTATTTCGGGAGGACGCCCCGAGAGGGTAATGCCGAACATTACGTCCTGATTGCTGTTATACTTCTGCAGCGTGATCCCCCATGCCATGTACAACAGTGCCGAAACAGTGGCTTCATTCATACTGGCCGAAGCATGAACTTTACTCGTCACAGCTTCCGGGATTGAAAGCCTATAGGAATGGCCCTTTTGAGCCTGACTTCCTTTATAATTCTTATCCACATAGGGAATTTCCGTTTGCGCTGTGTGCCCTTTCAAATAACTTTTCCAGAATTCAAGCTGCGTAGGCGTTTCTTTTTTCTTTTTCCACAGAACAAACTGTTTAAAAGGTGTCTTCCTACCCGATTCGTGCGCCTGAATTCCTTCGGTCAAAATCGTATAAGCCGCAATAAATTCCTGCAGCAATAAATGACTGCTCCATCCATCGAACAGAATATGGTGAAACGTCACGATCATCTCCGATTCCGACTCCGAGAGTATCACCAAATCAATCCGAAACGGATGGGTCGTAAGCTGCACAAGCCTCCGGGCTTCTAGTGCCAGATTCTCGCGGTTAACTCCCGCTTCTGCGGATCGGGCAATCCGAATGGGCAATTCTGCCTGACGGCGAATAATTTGAACCGGCTTCTCCAGCCCGCTCCAGCGATATACAGCCCTTAGCATTTCATTGCTTCGTGCTACACTATTCCAGGCCGCGATAAAATGATGCGAATGAACCGCACCCGTGATTCTAAAATGAAACTGCTCGATATACGTATCCGACCCGGTTTCGCTCAGATGATGAAATAGTATTCCTTCTTGCATAGAGGTCAAGGATACAATATCTTCGATATCCTGCTTGTTCAGCTTTTCGGAACCCACATTAAGCATGCAGTGAACCGCCTCTTCCGCTTCCCGTCAGCAAAGCTGTCACCAATGTCCGGTTGATGAATGACACAATCTCCTGCGGCAGCTCATTGATAAAGAAATGCCCGCCTTCAAAAAGAACCGTACTGCATTCACGATTCGTGAATTGTGCCCACTCCCTCAGGTCCTCTACCGGTACTTCCTTGTCCTCTTTTCCTCCAAGGGCCGATATATTGAATTCAAATTTCGCTGAACGGGGAACATAGGAATACGTGCTCATCATTTTAAAATCCCCGCGAATAATAGGCAGCACATAATCAAGCAGGGCTTCACTCTCCAAGATTTCAACCGGCATTCCGCCAAGCTGCCTCAAATCTTCCAGAAACTCTTCCTTGCCGGAATCAAAAGAGACGCTCTCTTCTTTTAGGATATGGGGAGGATTTCTTCCTGAGAAAAAAGCATGAATCGGCTCTTGTCCCGTGGATTCTTTAATTCTATGAATTAACTCATATGAAAGAAGACTACCCATACTATGTCCAAAAAAAGCAAACGGACTTCCGTCCAGATAAGGCAGAATCCATTTATACAAATCGTCGACTGCCTGATTCAGATTATCGTAGTGGGGATGTTTGGAGCGTGTTCCCCGGTTGGCAAGTTCAATGGGAGCCAGCTCAATGGCACTGTCCATTAATTTACTCCAACGCTTGTACATCATTGCAGAACCGCCTGCATAGGGTAAACAAAATAACTTGATTCGTTCCATCGGCCTGTTTCCTCCAAATTAATATCGCGTGCCAATCCGTCCTGCTTGGATGCAAAGATACCCGAAGCTAGAAAGTCAGCTTCGGGCTGTTAGCTGCCGGGCAAGATCGGGCAAATAGATCATACAGACAAAAAAGCAAGGCACATCCCCATATTCCATACAAAGCATAGAATAAGCTGGCTGGAGCCCACACCTGGACGAAGCTCCAATTCAAACCGTCAAAGACGATATCATTTATTCGGTAAAGCAAATACGCGAGAGCCGGCAACAGTACCGCCATGACGAGCATACGCATTATCAAACGACCATGTAAACCCGCATACCTCCTAGTTCCGGTCCGGATCTGTAGGATGCCTTTCGCGAGAAGGATTAACAGGACGAGGGTGCTGATTCCGGTGATTACAGTTACGATACCGGCTATCCGGTCCACCTGCAGGAACTGGTCAGAAGTACCCGGTTGTACGGCCCGGCCCATCAACATATCCATGATTCCTTGGCCTATCTCTTGCGTATACGAAGAATTCATATTCGCCAGAATGCCTACGCCAAGCCCCTTGTCCGGATTCAACACAAAATAGGAGGAGTAGTTGGGATTACCGCCTCCATGTGACAGCTCCGTACTCTCTTTTAGATAAGCGAACCAGCCGGAGGCATATAGCGATCCGTCATAATCCCGCTGGACTTGCGTGTTCGGATTCTGCGAAGCATGGACAAGAGTCCGTACCCAGACCGGCGTTGATTCTCCAAGCTGAATTTGCAGCCATTTGGCCAGGTCATACCCGCTTATAATAAAATACCCGGCGGGTGTATTGCCACGATATTCGGGTGCCTGATACGGCTGCGGCTGTCCGAACAGCAGTTTATAACCGGCTGCAAGCTTCTGCTGATCCACATCTGCCCGCCGTGTAAACGTCTGGTTCATCTCAAGCGGAGTAAGCAGCTCGCTTCGAATGAAATCATCAAAACGCTGCCCCGTTACTTTCTCGATCACCAAACCAAGTACATCATAGTTGAGCGTTGCATAAGAAAATTTGGTGCCAGGCAAGAAGTCAAGTTCAATGTTATCCAGTACTTTTACCGTTTGTTCCAAGGCATCTTCGCCTGAAGCAACGGGAATATCCCCAATCGTACGAAAGGGGATTCCGCTGGTTTGATACATGAAATTTTCTAAGGTCAGCTTAGGCCTGGTTCCTTGGAAGGTTGCAGCGAATGACGGAAGATACCGGGTAATCTCATCTGTCATTTGCAGCCTGCCTTTTTCTTGCAGCAGAAGAATCCCCAGCCCGGTGAACGCCTTGCTTGTCGAACCAATCTCGAACAGGGTCTCCGGCGTAACCGGAGCTTTCGTCTGATCCGCGATTCCAAAACCCTTCTGGTAGAGAATCTGCTTCTTATCGACAATGGTCACGGATAGTCCCGGAATCTTGCCGTCTTCCATTTTCTTTTGGATAAAGGAATCAAAGGAATCAATCTGTCCGGATTCAAAGGTCTGGCCTGATTGATAGGGGCTGCCTTCACCGGATACCCGGTCCATGATTGGATAAAAGAACCACAGGGCTGTCCATATACTTAGCGCAGCCAAATAGACTTTCTGATGAAGAGAACGAATAACAATCTTCTCCTTACGAAAATGATGTACCTTCTTGCAGCAGGGTACCCCCTCCAAAATCTGCACAGAAAAAAGGCAGTGCTTCGCCATGACAAGTGGAAAGCACTTACCTTCGTAACAGCTATGTCCGCTTGAAAAATATTAACGTGCCGGAACATCGATTAACTTTTTCAAGAATCATTATGTTATGCAATAATCAACGAATATTAATACAATTCAAACGGCATTCTTAATATTAGTCGTTATTTACCTTCTTTAAATAAATAACCATGGATGTATCATATTAAAATAATACCATAAATTTTTACTTTTGTGGTATTATTCTTAACCTTCTCCGCGTGCGAAAAGGCCGTTTATCCGGAATTCAGTTCGTTTCTAACGTATAGGACTGGTCGGCGTTGGAGCTAATAATTCGATACCCAGATCAATTAATTTCTCACAACCCAGGAAATTCAGCAGCAGCTTGGCACGTTTTTTATGTTTGTCGATCTTTTTGATGCTTCCTTCCATTCCCTTTAACGGACCTGAGACGATCGTTATCACATTATTGTTCATCAGAACAGTAGAATAATCGACAATAGCCTTGTCATCCATAAGCTTGATAAGGTGCTCCATCTCTTCATCGGGAATAGATTTAAAGTACATCTCTTCGTAACCCTGTCCCTGCGAAACTTGCTTGTCCTTTTTATTCTCATAGTTTAATACTTTGATAACCTCAGGAATGGCTTGGATTTCATAGTAGGTTTTAAAATCCATATGAATCTGCAAAAACACATACCCCGGGAACATCGGTTTAATTACGGCATTTACAACCCCGTCTTTTTTTTCGGGTACTTTCCGCTTTGGTACACAACAATATACAGAGGAACGATCGAATCTTTCCAAAATCCGTCTCATGACATCCTCTTCCTTAGCGCCTTGAACAAAAATCGCATACCATTTTCGCATATATGTCCCCTCTTCTAGCCATGATGGATGTTAAATGTTAGAGGCGGGCTGCATTTTAGCTGACAATTGCTCGGAATACTTTATTTCTGCCGGATAAATGGAATTCAAACGCTCCGTAATATCCTTCAATTTGTAGTCAGATGTAAATGTATATCTCACTATCAGGTGTCTTACGTAATTCCAATGATTCAGAATAGTCTCCAGCTCTTGCGTTAACGGCTCATCATCACCGAACAACTTTCGGATATTAAACACCTCGATTTGTTTGCAAGCTATGACCGAGTTCAAGATCTCCATACATCCATCCGCTTCTTCTTTTAAATGTTCCTCATCGGAAACCGCGAGATGGAACTTGTCCGTGATTGCTTTAAGCTGCTTCAGACTCTCGGCTAGCTGATCTTGATGATTCCTCCGATTGCGTTTAAAAACTTCCCGGTAATCCCGCTCTTCCTGGCCCGATTTATCCGTATTGTTCAGAAATTCATAGTAGGACGGCATGTTGGTGTACGGCAGGTAATTCGCAAGAAAGCCTTCATAAGATCGCTGTAAATCCTCGTAACCGATCGTTTGCGGTCTATAAGTTAAATTGCCACGGAAGCTGTGTTCGATAATGTTGAAGATTTTCTTGTCATCATCAAACCCATAAACAAGTAAACTGTGCATCCAATGATCCTGATGAAAGGTATCTTGACGAATGGGCTCATAATAACAATCCACCCACACAATTACCGGATTCCCCTGTAATACAGCGTTCTTAATACGAGGGATCAGCTGCTCAATATCTTCAGCAGGCCTAGTCGCTTCCATCCCAATGTTTCCGGAAAAATCCTCGAGCAATCTTTTGTCCTGTTCCGTTATCACTTCCTCATTTTGTTTAGAGGTATAGTGCGTTGCAGTACTCACTCCGATTCCCAGCTCCGCCAGCAAAGCAGCAATAGTTTTCTCGAAATGATTCGTCATCCCGTCTTGCTGATACCAGAATAGATCGTTAGCCGAAAAGATATCGAATTTCTTCTCAAAGAATGAAAGCACTGGGAACAGAGAGTTATGAAAACAATCTTTATAAAACAAGTCATTAAAAGGCTCTATATTGTCCAGGATAACGCCGGAATCTTCAATCCCCTCTACCCGCTGCCGGTCGGCAAGATTAACGTCTGGGGATGCCGGCTCTTCCGAATCAGGAGTTCGATCATTAGGACCAAAGACATGCTCTGCGAGCGCCTTTACGGTCTGTTTTTCAAATAATTCGAATATGCCAATCGGTATATCCGCTTTCTCCATTAGCGTCTCCACTTTAACCGCCAGGATCGAATTGCCGCCTATCTCATAAAATGTATCGTAAATATTAATTTCCTTCTGTCCGAGAGCATGACCCAGCACTTGAGCTATCCTTAGCTCCCAATCCGTGTAGGGATCATCGACAGAACGCCCCGTCAATGTTATACGGAACGATTCTTCTTTCATGTCATCGCCCGCTTCTTCTACCTGGAATCCGAAATTATCCTCGCCATGTGAAGTCATAATGGAGGGATCTATCTTAAAACCAAGTGAATCGTCGAATAAAGACGGATGATGACTGTTCAGTTCGCCAATAATAACCCTCTGTACCTGTTTGGTTAATACCGTATGAAAGGCTTCCAGAGCACCTTTAATCTCAATAGGCAGGAACATATCGGAATCTCTGCTCACGCCATAGTCATGAGCCATCCCCACTTCCTCCCATGCAGCCCAATTAATTGTCAATGTACGCCTGCCTTGATGATTGCGGTATAGGGTATAAGCATCGAGGTAGGAGTTGGCTGCGCAGTAATCTCCTTGGCCTTGTCCGGCCAAAAAGGACGTAATGGATGAAAAAAGGATCAGAAAATCCAGATTATCCTTTACCGTAAGCGTATCTAAAATCCAGGTTCCTCTCGTTTTGGGAGCGAGCACGGAATCGAAAATTTCTTGTTCTCTGCGGATAATAAAACCGTCTCCGGCAACGCCTGCGGCATGAATAATTCCACGGATGGCTCCATATTGGCTCCGGATTGTATCAAGCACCGCTTCCATTTGACTCCTTGAAGAAACATCGGCACGGAAGAATCCGATAGTTGAACCACTCGCCCTTATCTCTTGGGCTCTGCGAATTTTGTAGATAAGTTTTTGGTCCGTGGACGTGTTACATAACTGCTCCCAATCCTCTTCAGCTGGAAAGGCAGACCGGTTAATACAAACAAGACGGACTCGATTGCGTGAAGCCAGATCCTTGGCGATTTCGAGCCCTAGCCCGCCCGCTCCGCCGGTAATGATGTACACGCCATCGTCTTGAATAGCAACAGGCTGATCCGGGATCTCCTGCAGGTCGGTAGAAGACAATTCTTGTATGAACCGCTCTCCGCCTTCATACAAAGTCCAGTAATCCCGGCTGATGCTATTAATCTCGGAAACAATCGTTTCCTCATCCGTTAAATCGCATACCTCTATACAGCGGCAGTTAAGCTTGGAATATTCCTGCCCGATTACTCTACCAAGGCCAAACATGGAAGCATGATGAGGATTCTCCCTGACGGAAGGTGCGACCAGCACAATCTCGACGGCCTTCTCCAGACCCGCCTTGACCAACGCCTTCGTAAGGTGATAGAGGCTGTATATTCCCCTGCTTTCCTGTACTTGATAATCATCCAGGGTTTCCGCTTCCTTAGGTGCTGCAAACGCTGATAAGTGAATAATCTGCTCTACCTTACGTTCTTTACAGAGGTTCGCCAAGCTGTCGTAATCATCCCTATAGCTCTCACCTGCGACAATAACGTCCTTACGGATGCTTTGAATCTGCACCGTTATACGATTACTGCGCGAATCACCCTGCTCAATAATAAGCGTGGATAACGATGCTGTTTGCTGCTGATGAAGTGGAGTCTCCGACTTTTTCCAATTTAGGTTATAGGTATTCTTGTGATCCCGGGGCTGATCATAAACTAGGCTGCCTGACACTTTCTTAATGGAGTAATCTTCAATAAATACGAGTTCATTACCGGACTTATCCAGTAAATGAACATCAAACGTCGCGATTTCGGGACTGTCCACGTCTGCACTTTTCTTCTTAATGTAGCTATAAATATCGGAGGGCAGGCTTCTGTACATCGTTAAACGTTTGTAAGAGAAAGGCAGATACAACTCTTCTCCAAGGCTGCGCAAGGCGACATTAACGGCCTCATCCATCAAAGCAGGATGCAGGTTGTATTCCAACGCCTCAGTGGTGTAAGCTTCTTCGAGGGATAGATCGGCGATCAAGCTCCGCGAGCCCTGTTTCACTTCTCTGATACAGTTCCAGTGAGGTCCGGTCTCAATACGATTGGCGGTTTCGTACGGATAATACGGCATATCGCCGCCTGAGCATTGCTTCTTGAGCGTCGTGATCTCGAAAGCCTTCCCTTGCTGCAAGGCCGACGGGACTATGGTTCCCTCTGCATGCTTGGTCCATTGCTGCTTGAAACGGCTCATGACTGCAAAATGGAAACGGTCCTTTTCTTTTGTAAGAATAGTTTGAAGCTCTTTCCTCTCTCCCGGTTGAACAGAAAAGGGGGTCAGGAAGAGCACGTCCGACAACTGAATGGTACGGTTCGGAAAATATCTTCTGGCAAGCTCGAGGGCCATTTCCAAATATATCGTGCCTGGAGCCACACAACTGCCCGCAACAAGATGCTCGCTTAGAACCCAGTGGTCCTGGGCGGAGAATACACTGAGATAAGTCACACGATCGTATGACTCCGACAAGCAGGCATCAAACAGAGGGTGCGAATCCTTGAGAATATAAGGCGACCCTTCTCTTCCCTTCGATGCTTCCTCGCTTGCCTTTACCCAGCAGGAAGTTCTGGCAAAAGGATACGTCGGAAGACTCAGCCGTTTGCGATCCTCTCCTTCATAAAGAACCTGCCAATTAATATCGCCGCCAGAGAGATAAATTTGAACCAGTTCCTTGATAGATAAAGAAGCGCCGCCAGCCATTTCTTTACCCGTTTGGGTCAGCTTCAGTTTCTCCGTTCTTGTCAGCTCGCCTTTCTTCCGAAGCGTCTGATTCTCTGAAACGATCCGGTGTTCCCCGTAAAGCACAACGGAATCCTGCCACTTGTTAACATCAAGGCCGGATAACCGGTCTAATTGAAGCTGAAGGTCAGCCTGGTTGTCGAACAAAACAGCCAGCCGGTGGGAATAGTGGCCTCTTCCTGTGTTGGCTGTGTAGCACATATCGCGTAAATCCATAGCGCCATGAGTATAGAGACGCAATTGGTATTCCCGTACAAGATCCAGCAGCCCTTCTTTTCCTTTGGCCGATAACGTTAAGAGGTTCTGACCCTGGTTTCTCACCGGGCTATGGATTTGCCCCGGCACATCTGCCGGTTCAGCGGCCGCTTCTTCCAGAATGACGTGACAGTTCGTTCCGCTCAGACCGAATGAACTGATGCCGCATCTTCTCGGGCTTTCCCCCGCAATCCAGGGTCTTAATTGATCATTCACATAGACAGGCGATGTTTCAAAGTTAATTCGCTTGTTCGGTTTTTGAAAATGAAGCGACGCAGGAAGCATTCTCTTCTTGAGAGCAAGAATCGCTTTAACCATTCCGGCAATTCCGGCAGCATGATCGAGATGTCCAAGATTCGTTTTGACGGAACCGATGGCACAGAACTGTTTTTTGTCGGTATACCTGCTCATCGCTTCTTCAATCCCGCTAATTTCAATCGGATCACCCAGGTTCGTCCCTGTCCCGTGAGCCTCAAAATAACCGATCGTTTCCGGATCAATCCCGGCATCTTTCCAGGCTCTTTCGATCACATCCGATTGAGCGGAAGGATTAGGAGCGGTTAAGCCCGCAGACGTACCATCCTGATTAATTGCACTTCCTTTGATCAGCGCGTATATGTGATCCCCGTCGGCTAATGCTTGAGACAATGGTTTTAACAGAATCGCGGCAACACCTTCTCCAAGACCTGTGCCCTCAGAACTGTCATCGAACGTTCTTGCCCGGCTGTCGGAAGAAGTGATGCCAATCTCATCTTCTTTTGCTTTGATACTCGTTAACGGCAGCAAATCGACCTTGACCGAACCGGCCAGGGCCAGATCGCAATCTCCGCTGCGAATGGAACGGCAGGCTTGATGAACCGCGACTAGAGAAGATGAACAAGCCGTATCCACAACCAGGCTCGGGCCTTGCAGGTTAAGCAAATAGGAAATGCGGCTGGCTATGATCGAGTTGATATTACCGGAGATCGAGACACTCATATCATCCGGGCTACTCGATTCAATAAATTCTTTGTAACTCACGCCAAAATCTGTACTATGTCCTAAAAAAATTCCCGTAAGGCTGTTCTGAAGAAGACCTCCGCCGTACCCCGCATCCTCGATAGCTTCCCAAGCAGATTCCAGAAAAAGCCGCTGACTGGGACTCATCAGACTCGCTTCTTTAGGAGAAAGCGAAAAAAAATCATAGTCAAACCGATCAACCTGCTCCAGAAAACCCGCTTCGTAATAAGGATCGTTTTGTCTCACAGCTTTCTTCGCTGCCAAGTAGGGCTGATTGAGCCGTTCCCTGTCTTCGGGAAACGGCCGGATGTGGTCCTTTCCCTGGACAAGCGATTGCCAATATTCTTCTTTATTCGCTGCGTCGGCAAATCTGCATGAAACCCCGATGATCGCGATATCCCTGCTGAACCTGAGTTCCTCTTTGGATTCTTCTTTAGGTTCCTGGCTCACGATGAGCTTGGTCAAAGCTTTTATGTTAAGTGACATACTTCCCCTCCATTAGGAAACCTCCGTAATTCTAAGCAGTCTTGCGGGCGTTTATCATCAGATTTGTATAAGGAAATATAATGCGGCGCGTCCAGAAACCTTTATTTATACCGACTGCGCTACAGCTGTAACCAATTGCGAATAGTAATTTAAGAACTCCCGCATTTTAGTGACGGCGAAATCTCTAGGACGAAAATGTAGTTGACACGTCAGCCCTTCTTGATTTTCCGCGATTTGTAGTTTGAGACGGCTGTTTATAGCTCCTGCTTTGGCGCCTGGGTATGTGAACAAAAACGAAGGAACCACAAACCTGCCTACTTCCTTAGCCGGCACCGGATCCACTAACCCGGACGCTTGATTGATTTGCATTTCCACCTGTTTTAAAATGTCGGTGAATTCCGGAGTCGCTTTGAAATCGATCTCCACGCGTATACGTCTTGACGGCGTGCCGGCTAATGCCGCGATTTCTATTCTCTCCTCATTTGAAATTTCAGAGAGCAGGTGGGCATACACCGTAAGCAGAAGCGCAGGCAGTTCCGTCTGATTGCTCCTCGCCATTTCTTGCAAACGGCTCTTGGCTCCTGAATCCACGGAAACCTCCAGAGTCATCTCGCTGGCTTCGCTGGCTTCGGGAAGGTAATAGTCGGAGGGGAAGACCAGTCCTTTCCATTCATCCTGATTGCCCATTCTCTTCTGCAAAAGCTGTGTTAACTTCTCAACGGTCGGATTCGAAAAAATATCCGTGATGCCAATCTGATCCGGAAAATTATCATTCATTCTCACTGCTAACATCGATAGCAGTACAGAATTCCCCCCAAGTTCAAAGAAATTATCCTGAATTCCTACCTCACGATGCAGAACCTGCCTCCAGAGTTCGGTTATCCTGCTTTCGAGCTCAGTCTTGGGAAGAACGAAATCCGTAGAAAGAACTGGACGTTTCTGATCAGGCTCGGGCAAGGCATTTCGATCGATTTTGCCGTTAGGCGTCAGCGGTATTTGCGGGACTCTTACATAAAATCCGGGGATCATATATTCGGGCAGCTGATTTGCCAGAAAAGCGATAATCTCTGCGACCGGCACCTCGTGATCGCACACATAATACACAACCAGGTATTTCTCATCCCATTCATTGGTCTTCGCCGCCACTACACACTCTTGTAGAAGAGCATGCTGAGAAAGACATTCCTCAATTTCCCCCATCTCGATACGGAATCCCCGTACCTTGATCTGATTGTCTACTCTCCCCAGGAACTCTACTTCTCCATTTGCCAACCGCCTGGCCATGTCACCCGTTCTATACATCATTTGACCCGGGCATAAGGAACTGCGGATAAACTTCTGGTCAGTTAACTCCTGGTTATGGAGATAGCCCCTGGCAACCCCAAGACCGCTAATGCACAACTCTCCAACTTCACCCTCCGCCGCCGCCTGCATCTGTTCATCCACAATATATAATTCTGTATTGGCAATCGGATGTCCGATCGTAATCGTTTGAGCAAGTGTTAAGTTGTTAATGGCTGACCATACCGTTGTTTCAGTCGGGCCGTACATATTGTAAATATTCGCTCGTGTAAGCGCTCGCAGTTTATGCAGCAAACTCTTTGGAAAGCTCTCGCCTCCCAGCATAATATCGCTCATTCTCTCGATAACGTCCTTATTGGCCTGATCATTTAGCAGCATTTGCATCGTTGAGGGCGTCGTTTGGATCATATCAATGCGATGCTGGCCAATATCCCTCCTCATATACATCGGATCGGCTAGAACTACGCGATTTCCTTTGCAAAATGGAAGAAGCGTCTCAAGGACAAAAATATCGAAGGAAATCGTAGTTAAACTGACAATCGTTTTCTGTTCCGAAAAATCAATCAGCCCGGTTACGCCTTCGATGAAATTTTGCACGGCCCTGTGCTCCACCATCACACCTTTGGGCTTACCTGTAGATCCGGAGGTGTACAGCACGTAAATCAGATCGCTTGGAGCGTTAACCGGTTCAGGATTCTGACTCAGATCAGAATGAGAATCTGCTAAGTCCTCCACACAAAATAACTGGCCACGGAAGTCCAGGAAAGATTTAAGTTCGGTTTGGGTAACCATCACGGATGCTTGGCTATTCTCGAGCATGTAACGAATTCGATCGTGCGGGAATGAGGGATCAATGGGTAAATAACAACCCCCGGCTTTGAGGATAGCCATCATCCCTACCATGATATCAACCGAGCGTTTCATCACAAGCGCTACAATATCGTTAGGCTTGACACCTGCATGGCGAAGCTCATGGGCCAGACGGTTAGATCTTCTATTCAACTCGGTATAGGTTAGAGATTCTTGCTGATATACGACCGCTACTTTATCTGGTGTTTGTTCCACTTGTTTCTCGAACATTTCATGAACCGTCCGAGTTTGGGTACTAGGCACAATCCTCACCCCTCAGCAAGTATGATCAAGAACTTGCTCGAATTTTGTATTCCCATTATCAAGATTACACTACCTAATTATACCAATGCGATATTTTTTTTCAACATACGATCATTTTTCACATTAGATATTGTATTTTTAAATAAATCCATTTAAATTGATAATAGCTGTATATGATTTAGGGAATTAAAGTAATTAATTCCTTCGAAACGCTTAGTTATGCACTCTATCTCTTTCCTTGCATAAGTAATATCTCACATCCGTCGTCAGTTTGACTACATATCTCAGTTGAAATAATTGTAAAAAAAGTACTATGCTTGTCGATAAACACGCTTCACTTAACATATTATTACACCTCTTGAATGGAAAAACATATACCAACCACCTAAGCAAACCCTATACTGATTGGAGCCGAGTGATGAATCCTATTAAGCAAAAAGTCGAACGCCTGTTAAATGATCTGCTGGAGGCTGCTCCGGATAACGTATTAAATAATGATTTAGTCTACAATGGACTAGATTCCCTTAAATTCGTCCATTTGTTAATCTCCATCGAAAACGAATTTGACATCGAAATTCCAGATGAGTTCCTGGCCTTAGATAAACTGTCTACCATTGATGAAATCGTTGCACTCATTGAAAGAAGCCAGGTGAATTAAAGTGGTGCAGACACTCCATTTAACACCTAATTATGATGCAAAGTTAACCTGTGAAGAAGGTATGATCGCTTCGGTCTGCAGCTGGCTCCAAGTCGATTACCAAATGCTGTTTATAGATAGCTGGGGTTTTCACTTCAATGCCCCCACAGGACCGGAGAAAATTAAATTAGGCGATCGAATTTCACACAGTACGCTCGGTGATGAAAAATATATTCAGTGTGTCGATTACATGAAGATTCACCATGGTTTACAAATTGATTATGAGATTTTTCTTACAATGGAACAGATGTTAACATCCGTTCGGCAAGAATTAGACAGCAGCAAACCTTTAGCAGTCTTAACGGATTCCTATTGGTGTCCCTGGATTCCCTCTTTTCAAAAACAGCATGACGATCACTTTCTTATCATAGTCGGTGTTGATGAGGCGGATGGACATTTCCTTTGCATGGATCCTATGTTCTCAAAAGAAGTGGAGAAATTGTCGTACGACTTTATGATGAAAGGAATTCATGGTTATCTTATCTTCACCGTACAAACGGGAATAAAGCCTGCTTGGCATAAGGACTGGGTTCGTAACATAAGCAATTCCTTGCTGATCCTTAACAACCCCGCAGAGAACATCGATGTTTTCCGTGCCATGAAACGCCTATCCGAAGATATTCTCGATAAATTTGATTATGAATTAGAGAGAGGCAATGACGGATTAGTTCCATTAATCGTTAGAAGATTCTCCGAAATCTCAAAAGGAAGATACAAGTATTCCGAGCTTGTCGCTTTATTAGCCGATCTGTATAACAATGATCAACTGCTCTATTTCTCCAATGGCGTGCGAGAAGCCGGTTATAGATGGGGAGTTATTCAACAACTGCTTACCAAATTCATGTTTACCGGGAGAAGCTCGGCCCTGATCCGAATAAGCGAGAAAATCGCGGAAGCGGCAGAATTCGAGAAGCAGCTGGTTGAGGAGTTTCAGCAGTATATCAGCAGTATTGACACAGTAACAAACGGCTAATATCTTGTAATTCATGAATCCCCAGAACAAAAACGGAGCATGCCATCCGGCAGCGCTCCGTTTTTTTCTCGTTATCTACCTTCGGGATAAACCCCTGGATTTTCCATGATAATGTAGAGCGATCGCTCTCATTTCCTGCTCCTTGTACCTCTCCTTGCTCCTCTCTCAGTTCCTCCAAACCCCAACTTCCTTTTCATGCATTTTGGAGATAAATTCCTTGATTTTCTTCATTCATTTTCGGTAATTCTATCCTGCACAAGGGATTGCCTTCCTTCACATCCCCCTTGATCCTATAGCGACCACCCACGATCTCTGACTTCAAACGCTAATAAAATGCCCTTCTTTTATCCATCACATATCCATCACGCAAAATTTTTTTATCATGTTTTATATACATTCCAAAGCCAATATTATATATTTTCCAGAATAAGACATAAAATACTACTTGAAACATTTTTGGTTTAAAGTTATTATATATTCAAGAAAAGGAATCATTTGGAAACGTTTAAGTCCTTATAATTAGAATAGATTATTCCGGGAGGGAAGAAAGTGCAATCTTTGCATGAAGAAAAAGATCATAGAAGATTTCTTAAACAAACTATTGAGAATTATAAATTAGGCTCTTATTTTCCAGAAAAGCTGATTTTACTCGCAAAAACAGACCCTGTTTCCTTCGATTGGTTGAGACATACAGAGCGTGGAACCCTCGTTTTTATACTGAGTGGAACATGTTCAGCCTGCAATACGGAACCGGTGATTTCATTTATGAACAAGTACCCGCACTTTGATTATTGCATTCTTTTCGAAGGAAGTCTCCAATCTTTGGAGGACCATCGTAAAGAGCTTGACTCCAATGTTCCGATTTATCCATGTGACACCGTTAAATTGCATGCTCAACTTAAAGTAAATGTCGTTCCCTATGTTATCGTACTTAATAAAATCGGACAGGCCGTTGGAGCGGATATTTTTGATAATCTGGCTAGATTGGAACGGGTGGCCTCCCCTCTGATCCGAGTCTATGAACCTATTAAAATTCGAACATGAAATCGTTTCTCCAAACCGTCAAGACGACATATGACGCCACTTCCAGGGTGTACAGATTCAACAAAACCGTCGTCATTCTTTCACTCCTTGCCTATATCGTATCGGCTCTGCAATCGAATCTCAGCGTGTATGCCAGCAAATTTATCGTCGATCAACTAACACTACAAAATTTAAATTTGCTTATGGGAGGAATCGCACTCCTCATTCTCTTTCAACTGCTCCGTGTAGGATTAGACTCGTACGCTCAGTTGAAAAGCAGAAAGATGAGTCTGGAGTTCTCCATACAATGTGAAAACCAACTGATTGACCTCGTAGCGGATACGGACTTAATCGAGAAGGAACATCCGCGTTTTAAAGGAGATTTCTCCTACTGGTCCTACAGCAACAGCAAATACTATGATACATATTCAATAGCAATCAGCCTCGTGAAACAGATCGTTCTTGCTGCCTTAAGCCTGTTCTATCTGCTCCATTCCTATTGGGTTACTGCCCTGCTCGCCCTGTTGGTCGGAACATTGAGAGGCATTTACGACCTGCGGGCCGTACGGCAGCGGGTGGAAATTGACGAGCAGTTGATAAGAATTACCCGAAGTCATCACTATTACTATGACCTCCTGACAACTTCAGAAACCCAGAAAGAAATGATGCTTTTTCAGTTATATCCTCACTTTAGGAAACGATGGATGGACAAAAAAACGGAGTGGGCCAAGCTTCAAATCAAGCTCGATAAAATTAACCATCAGAGGATCTTCCGGGGTGAACTTCTATCGATCGTAAACACCGGATTGGTTTCTGTAATAACCGCCTATCTGATTTATAAAGGAAGCCTCAGCATCGGGGACTATGTCGCGATCACAATGGCTCTCAGTATGACAGAGAATAATATTAGTTCTATGTTCTCCTCATTCTCACGCCTGAAAGAATTTTGTACGCATATTGAGAAGCTGAAACTTATTGAAGGCAGCACCCAAGTGGCGGTAAGCGCAGAGAAACAAACACAAGCTGAACCGTTTATTTTTGAGCATGATATTCAAATCCGTGAGCTTACCTTCCGCTATCCCAACCAAGATAAACCGGCAATTGCCGGGATTAACGCCCAGATCAAAAAGGGAGAAGTCGTCGCTATCTTGGGCGAGAACGGGTCTGGAAAATCAACCCTAATTAAACTGCTTTTGGGACTGTATCGAACCCATGATGATTCCATTTTGTATGATGGGGTCAGTCTGAAGCACATCGACCGATTCCAGATGTGGAATAAAAGCAGTGCAATTTTTCAAGATTTCATAAGATATATGACTCAAGTAAGGGATAACATAGCTGCCGGACATATAGACGATATTGACAATTCGGAGAAGCTGAATCGTATGTTGGCCAGAGTGGGACTGTCGGACACGTTTAAACACGGTTTGGATAACCGTCTCGGTTTTCTTGAAGATGATGCGGTGAATCTTTCAGGAGGTCAATGGCAAAGACTCGCGTTGTCCCGTGTATT
Organism: Paenibacillus lutrae; assembly: GCF_009757775.1. GTDB lineage: Bacteria > Bacillota > Bacilli > Paenibacillales > NBRC-103111 > Paenibacillus_F > Paenibacillus_F lutrae. The sequence goes on along the minus strand of NZ_RHLK01000002.1, from coordinate 183,647 downwards.
CGTTCGCGATGAGGATGAACTGGTCGTCTTCGACGAACCGACCGCTGCGCTTGATCCGCTCAGTGAAGTCCGGCTGATGAATGACATTCTCGGTCACTTTAAGGGCAAAACTGTCCTGCTCATCTCTCATCGTGTCGGAGTTGCAAGAAATGCCGATCGGATTATTGTCATGGAGCGTGGACGAATCGCCGAAACAGGTACCCATGAGGAGCTGCTTGCACGCCAAGGTCTCTACTCCGAGATGTGGAACCAGCAGAAACAATGGTATGACTGATAGAAGAAAGAATAAGGAGGAGAAAACATGACTTCAACTGCCAAACCCGCCCGCTCTTCAGATAGCGGTTTACCTTTAGGCGCAGCTGTTCCTGCACTGCCGGAGCACATTCAAGCAGGCGCGGGGTATACCTATATCCAGCCTGATACAATCCATCTCCTGCTCTATACATCGGTGCACTGCGTTCATTGTATTGATCTGCTTCCCCATCTTAATAAGATAGCGGAGAATTATCCTTCCTTCTCCATTCAGCTTTTCTCTACGGGGGATGAGGGGGATCACCAAAGCATGTCTGATTATTTCGGGTGGGACTTCCCTATTTATTCCATGGATCAAAGTGATATGAATGCCTATTTTGAAGTCACTTTTCTGCCTTTTATGATTCTGGTAGATCAGACGGGAACTGTAGCGGCCAAAGGCGTCATTTACAATGCGGATGACTTTGATCAAATCATGAAAAGCTGCAGAACTTTATATCCTGCTTAATCTGTTAACAGGCGGAAGCACCTCATGAGCAGGCATACACAATGAAAGGAGGTGAATACTATGGCTTGCACTAGATGCCCGGATGGCGTTGTACTGGATCAATCTCCATTGGTCTGCCTTACAGCTTATTGCACTTATGGCGGAGTAAGTTACCCGAAAATCATGTCTATTACCAAAACAGTCGGTTGCCTGGACGGCAGCGTTGAAGTCTGTCAAATCAAAGCCGGTTGTTGTAACTAAGCAACGCTCTCTACGAGTCCATACACCTAAATTAAAAAATTGACGAGAAAGAAGGGAATATTATGGCTTGCACTAGATGCCCGGATGGTGTTGTTCTGGATCAATCTCCATTGGTCTGCCTTACAGCTTATTGTACTTATGGCGGAGTAAGTTATCCGAAAATCATGTCTATTACCAAAACAGTCGGTTGCCTGGACGGCAGCGTTGAAGTCTGTCAAATCAAAGCCGGTTGTTGTAACTAAGCAAGACGCTCTCTACGAGTCCATACACCTAAATCAAAAAATTGACGAGAAAGAAGGGAATATTATGGCTTGCACTAGATGCCCGGATGGTGTTGTTCTGGATCAATCTCCATTGGTCTGTCTTACAGCTTATTGTACTTATGGCGGAGTAAGTTATCCGAAAATCATGTCTATTACCAAAACAGTCGGTTGCCTGGACGGCAGCGTTGAAGTCTGTCAAATCAAAGCCGGTTGTTGTAACTAAGTAAGTAAATAAAAGAGAAGGGGACCACCCTTCTCTTTTATTCCATTATGAGGGAGTGAGAATCTTTGAACGCACAATTGATTATTTGTGATCGGATTTCCAATAATGAGCAATTGAAGGGCCATTCACTGGGAACGATATTAAATCATCTGACGATTCCCGTTCTGCCCTTTGTTATAGAACTGCATGTTCTAGTCAAACTGTTCGATTTGCCCCGTGAAGAATCGATCGATACCGTTTTAACCATCACACATTCAAATGGTGAAATCATCGGAAAAACCCCGACAAGCGTGCTGCGCAATTACAGAGCAGAGGATCAGATCCCTGGGGTCGATCAAGATTTAACTCTTACCCTCGTAATAACCGAACCGGGTATTCTATACATTCAATGTATGGTGAATGGGGAGACAGCCACTTGGTATCCATTGACAATCCGCTTACAAGAAAGTCAGGTTTCCTGACGTACTAATATCCGAAGTTACCGTTACAAAGAAAGAGTGATGTTCCGTGACCCATTGGTTAGCCTACGTCTTGGATTTATTGATGTCGATTTTATTTTTTATACCGTTTTATATAAAATTGTTCCGTTTCCCAAGTTTCCGGATTGAAATGTTTTCCTACGGCGTCCTGCCCCGTTCCCTCCTCACGTTAGCTGCGGTTGTCGTGATCACAGTCGAATTTATTCTTTTCGTACTATTTGCCACAGGTCTGCTTGATGGCTGGAAAGAGCTTGCCGCCGCTTCACTGCTTGCGGTATTCGCCCTCTTCTCCTGGAGGAAAACAAAGATGACCGGTATAGACGGGTGCGCTTGCTACGGAGACATCTCCTTTCTTAACCGATTTCCGGTTTTACGGAATCTGATTCTCATCGGTTTGCTGGTACTGAATCTATTGCTGCAGTCGGAAGCCCGTGATCCGTATATGATCCTCAATTCAATCATTTTTGTAACGGCTTTCTCATTTTCAATCGAAATAATCCAATCCTTATGGAAGCGAAGGAACAGGAGGAGTAACCATGAACAGCCTGCTGTTCCTCTGTAATTTAATTTGGTTTACGGCTTGTCTGATCGTACTGTTTATTCTAAGAAGAGAAGATAATAACCAAATGAATACCGTCGTTAATCAAATCAAACAAATGTCCTCGGCGCAGGATAATATAAGAATTTTATTTTTGGACTATGCAGAACCCGTATTTAAGCAAGCCGACGACCTTCTTTCCGCAGATCGCCCTACTCCCTTTATCGTTGTGTTTCATGCGCCTGCCTGGCTGGTTGCCGCTAAAACAAAAAAGTGGAAAGGCCATACAATCATTCATGCTCAAACCCTGAATTTTAAAAGCAAAAGCATGGTCGTTATCGCTCATAAAAAGAAATACCGGATATACGGTGAAGTTGCCGCTTATCTGAAATTCACTTCCTAGTCCTTGCACCACTTGGTTGAATCGCACGATCCCCCGGAGCCCGCTTATCCTCTTACAACTTACTCACATCGCAAATCAAGGAACACGCAAACAGGCAGACGATATAAGATCATCTGCCTGATAGTTATCAAATATTTTGTCAGCCCAGCTTCATCTGCAGTCCGCTAGTACATCATCGTCTAATCTCAACTGTCTTTGTATCTGAGTTCCATTCCACTTCCGCTCCAAATGTCTCACCTGCCACTCTTACAGGCACAAAAGTGAATCCATTAATCATTTGGACAGCGGAAGCCAACTGTATTTCTTTCCCGTTTACGATGGCTTTGCTTGATCCTATTTGCAAGGTTAACGAGCTATTTAATTTGCGGGCTATCACCGTCTGAGTATGACTGTCCCAGGTTACTGCAGCGCCCAACGCTTCAAAAATTGTTCTCATAGGAACATATACGGAACCCGCTATATTCCGAGGAGATTCGTCTTCGGAGTAGTCTAGTACTTCTTCATTTATCCTTACAAAAATTTGCTCGCCGTAAGATACAACGACTCCGTTTAACGCCCTGTCTTTGAGTTTGCGAATAGATTCATCGTTTAAAGGATTATTGGCCAAATAAATTTCCCAAAGATTCGTTAGACGATCCAATGAGCTGCTATCACGGATTTGATTATTGGCCAATGATATCTTTCTCGGATTTAGTAGAGATAACGCTGTTATATCCGAAAGATCATTCCCATCCAGATATACAACATTTAATTTGGATAAAGCTTTAATGGGTTCTAAATCAGTGATAGCGTTGTTGCTTAAATCGAGCTGAGATATACCATTCTGAACTTCTATTCCATTTAGATCGGTGATCAAATTGTCATTTAAAGAAAGTAATCCAAGCGGAGGCAGACTCTTCAGAAACTGTAGAGATGTGATCCCGTTTGAGCCTAAGAAAAGTGAACGTAATTGAGGCAGGCTTCCCAAGGACCCCGGATCTGAAATCGAATTACCACTAAGGGAGAGCAGCCATAAATTCGGTAATGTACGAATCGCTTTACTGTCTGAAATCTGATTCTGATCCAACCTTAACGTCTCTAGTTCAGTCATGTGAGATAATGCGGAGACGTCTGAAATTTGATTATTCGAAAGGTTGAGATCCTGCAGATCAGCAAGCTTCCGAAGACTGCTTATATCTGTAATATAATTGTTCTCAAGCTGCAGCCACCTCATGTCCAGGTGATCCTCAAGAAAGCTTATATCCGTAAGGTGAAGCGAACCAATACTAAGATGATTGAGCTTAGAGAAATTCTTAATCACACTTAAATCTTGAATGGGGTTCGCCGACAACTCGATCCCAGTCAAATTGGAGAGGCCTTTTAACGAGCTGATGTCTTCCACCCAATTGTTTTTAAGACCGATGAAATCAAGATTAGGAAGTTTGCTTAAGGGCTCAACATCCCAAATCTGATTTTCTTGCAAGTTAGTAAAACGTAAACTTCGGAAATTACGCATGGGAGATATATCCTGAATTTGATTGTCATAAGCATTGAATGTGCTTAATTTAGTAAGCTTTTCAAGTGGCCCGATGTCCTGAATTTGATTTTCTGACAGGTTAAGCACTTCTAAATTGCTAAGATTTTTGAGAGGACTTACATCGGTAATACGATTGTCCGTAAAATTAAGTTTAACTAAAGAATGGAGATTACTTAAAGCCCGAATATCTGAAATTTCATTCTGTTCGAGCTTTAGTTCAACCAAATTTTTGGCGTACTCCAGACCATTCAATGTTTTAATTCCATGCCATTGGGCAGGTCCTAATGTTGTCAGACTTTCCATGTCCCCGGCCGTGATCGGCCCGTCCTGTTTATGAAGTTGCTGCCTGATGACCTTTTCAAGTGCCTGATCCTCAATATGTACTTCGGGCATTTGAGCCCCAGCGATTAACGGAACATATAGCTGAGTTACTATTAACATAATCAACGAGTAAGTAACAAGCCTGATTTGCTTCAAAATGATTCCCCCCACTGAATTTACGGATTATAAATGAGAAAAGATTAATCAAGAACTTAGAGATTCCACCAAACTTGTTTCACAACTTCTTGAGAATTTACATGATCACTTTGCAGTTCAGGATAATTCATTTCATTTTCAATGAGAAAAAGGACCAATTTTCGTTCAGGCTCTTGCCCATTAATGCAGGTTTTGCTCTCCTTTATATAGGCAGCTGCATAGGATAAAAGCAAACACTGAATCATATGAGGAGAATGAATATGTTCATTAAGCCATGCCATTACCATCATTGGTTTCATCCCATGTATAACAACTGGAATAACAACTATCGAGGAGCTAACCCTTATTATTCCCATTCGTATAATAACGATTGTATGACATTTGGAGACATAATACTAAGAGATTACGGACAACTTCCCTATGTAGTGAATATTGACCAGGCAGCAAAACAAAATAAAACTTACCGTACCGCTTTATGGACAGGAAAACATTTTCAAGTGACTTTGATGAGTATTCATGTTGGTGAGGATATCGGCCTAGAAGTCCATCCGACAACGGATCAATTCATACGTATTGAAGAAGGTCAGGGACTTGTTCAAATGGGGGATCGAAAAGACAGTTTAGATTTTCAAGCGATGGCTTTCGATGACTACGCCATTATGATACCTGCCGGTAAATGGCATAATATAACCAATACAGGAAATTCCCCTCTTAAAATTTACGTTATCTATGCGCCGCCTGAACATCCATATGGTACTGTACATGAAACCAAAGCAATTGCCATGTCTGCCGAAGGTTAATTAAATCCATTTTAGAAAAAACATATTAATCCCGGCCGAATCCCGGCCGGGTTATTTATAAGGTACGAGATGTGCTGCAGACTCCCTTGATTGTCCTCAAATATTATTCTTCTTATATATGTTTTTTGTGAAAAATCGAAATCATAAAAAGTAAACAGATCGCATGAATAAGTAGTCCGATCAAGAAGAAAATAGCGGCTAAAAGTATTTCGTTCTGCATGAACAGATGGAGCACCTTCGCCGGCCAATAGGTAGGAACCCAAGCTCCGAGGAACTGCCATGTATTCGGTATGAAGTAAGCAACCGCCGGACCTATGATAAATAAGCCTCCGATTTTCGATAACACTAGCCCTTCAACCTTATTTGCTGCAAATGCGGCCAGAAACAAGGCAAACAAGGGAGCTTCCATAGCAAGTAATATCAAAACTAGAAGATACCCCAATCGAAAAAGCATGAATCCTGAAAAAACTAAAAATAACATAGATAGAACGATACATAGCAGCGTAGGAAGAGTTAACCTATAAACCAGATAACCTCGACCCATGAACGGTGTCACCGAATAATAGACAATGACATTCTCATCGCGTTCGTCAAGCATTAACAAACCTACAAGCATTCCTATAAGCAATGGAATAATCATCATCAACAATGAGGCGGCAAATCCGCGGTATTCATCCAAATTAAACGAATAGGAAGAACCAAGCCAATAGGAAGCAACGGGAAACCCATACCGGGATAATAGAAGTAATAGTAGGGGGCCGAACAAGGCTGCCATCAAAACCGGATCCCGCCAAGCGTACCGGATATCATTCGCGAGCAGCGCCCTATATTTTGTCATTCGTTCCTCTCTCCTCACCAACATTCATCCGTACATACCGTGTGTAAGAGCGGTACGCCCATAAGTAAGCCCCGTAATTCCAGATCAATAGGATGAATATAGAATACAGTACTTCCAATAGATTCACGCCTCCGGAAAGTGATTCGAGCAGTCGCAGCGTCCCCTCTGTCGGCAATAAAAGAAACAGATCGGTATCCCACAAATCAAAGAAACCAAGCAGTGGAAGGACGAATGGCAAAGCATAGACCTGAATCATCAGAATAAAGCTGTTGATGCTGCGGTAGCGTACCGCCACGCCGATCGACAGCAAGGTCATCAATGATGAGGTAAGCAAGATGCCCGCAGAGAAAGTCAAAGGTGAACCCGGTATGCTGCCTGAGGTCATATGAATAATCCAACCAGCGATCAGGGATAACAACGATAGTGAGCCTGCCTTCGCGAGTAGATAGGACCGCAAATCAATCGGGCAGACGAATAGCGGATCATGAACCCCTTGATCTCTTTCCAGCAGTACGATCCCGCCTGCCATGATGAGACCCAGGGCGCACGGATCGCTAAAAGCTAAAACAATCGCCGTTTCATCCCGATAAGGCTCAGGTACAAACCAGAACAGTACCCAATAGACGGCGCAAACCAATAGGTAAACGAAATAGAATCCGTGCCGCCATTGGAAACGGATATCGAAAGCAAATAAAGCGAGGCCTTTCATGTCAGCTGCCTCCCGGTCACCTCAATGAATATTTGCTCCAATGTGGCTTCTTGCGAATGAATGGTTTCAGGGGGATATTTCCGAATGAACGTTAGAAATTGATCATTCTCTCCGATACCTTCAAGAGGAAATATGCCTTCCTGCAATTCGCCGTCTCTCCGGTATTCAATACGAATCGTTCTCCTCCCTTTACGGAGTTTCAGCTCCCTGGGTGAATCAATCAGTTTGATCTCGCCGTCCAAGATAAACGCAACCCGATCGCATAGTTCTTCTGCAGCTTGCATATTATGCGTCGTCAAAAGTATCGTCTTACCTGCAGCCTTTTTTGCCAGAATCATTTCCTTCATTATTTTTGCATTCACTGGGTCTAATCCGGAGGTGGGTTCGTCCAGAAACAGAATATCCGGATCATGCATCAGCACCCGGCAAAAATTCAATCTCATTTTCATCCCCTTGGATAACTGCGAAACCTTCATATCGGCTGCATTTGTTAGATCAACTTGCTCTAGCAGCCGCATGGGCTCCTCTGTATTTCCCCTATAAAGAGAACGAAACAACTTCATATTCTCCAACACGGTAAACTTGTTATAAAAGTTAGGAAACTCGAAAGCTACCCCAATATGTTCATAATAGTCTGAACCCGTTTCCCTGATCTCCTTACCCATTACTTTCATACTTCCCTGGTACCCCTTAAGCACTCCGATCAGTAGCTTTTGAGTTGTACTCTTGCCTGCACCCGATGGGCCGAGGAAGCCGAAAATTTCTCCGCGTGGTATGTCAAAGCTAAGCCCGTGAAGTGTTCTCTCTTTTTGCCCGGGGTACGTGAATTGAAGCCCTTGTACATGAATCATGGTTTGTTCCCCTCTCCTGCCTGCTTCGACATACACAGCATGCCTGCAGCCATTACTTCAACAAGCAGTTCAATCGTGGCTGAGAAATGCTCCTCTCCGATCTCATTCTTGTGGAGCGTCAGCAGCATCAGAGAACGGATCATGCTGACAATCATTTCGGGCGCCACCTCGGCTAAAATACCCTCCTTCTGCCAGGCGGTAATGACAGGCTGAAGTGCATCCTGATCCTGGGAAAAATTGTTCTCCAACAGGTGCGGCGGCAATTTCCTGAATAGCTGCTCCATTTCACCCCGACTCATCACTTGGCGCAGCAGCGGACTTTCATCCATCATCCGAAATGAATGCCTGAGAAACTGTTTTATACCTTCTTTATTGACATTTGTACCAGGCGGGAACAGTTCCAGGAGGGTGTTACGAATTCTTTTCTCTTCTTCCTGAATTAATTCATAATAAAGCTCTTCTTTCGAACCATAGAACATGTAGAAGGATCCTTGCGCAATCCCTACTGCCCTTGTTAACTCTTCAATACTCGTTTTCTTGAGTCCCATCGTTTCAAAGCTGTGGCGAGCCTCTTTTAAAAGCTTTTGACCAATCCATTCTCGCTCCTGATCGGTAAATTTCTTTGGCAAGGAAATCCATCTCCTAATCAATAATGAATGTGTGAATAAAACCATTTTATATTCACAAAAATACAGCTTTTACGCTTGAATGTCAATCGATTTGGCGTTGAACGTACTTTCGGGTACAATAATTGGAGTATTTATCCACTAAGGAGGCCGTATGCATCATTTTAATGAGGTTTTCGTTCAACTGCTGATCTTGCTGGCTTTATCGATGGGGGTCATCGCAGTAGCCAAAAAAATAAACCAGCCTTACTCCATTGCCCTCGTTATGGTTGGTTTGCTGCTCGGACTCATTCATGTGCCTGTATTAGAAGAAGCTGAAGCTTTCATTACACAGTCGAATGTCTTTCAGGCAATCATAATCTCATTGTTTCTCCCTATTTTATTAGGCGATGCGACCTTAAAGCTTCCATTCTCACATCTTCGTGAGCAGAGCAAGCCAGTGATTGCTTTGGCGGTCGGGGGTACGATGCTGTCCTTCCTGATCATCGCTTTGGCGATGTATGGATTGTTGGGTTTACCGTTGGTTGTCTCTTTCACCTTTGCTGCCCTTATGAGCGCCACGGATCCGATCAGTGTTATTTCCATCTTTAAATCCCTTGGTGTTCCCAAAAAAATGGTGACGATTATCGAAGGCGAATCTCTTTTTAATGACGGCATTGCCGTTGTGTTATTCCAGATTTCTTCTTTATATTTACTGACTTATATGGAAATGGGATGGGCGGGAATCGGCAGCGGTGTATTGCTCTTTCTGAAGTTTAGCTTGGGAGGGATTGCCATTGGGGCTGTGTTAGGATTCCTTTTCTCACAGCTTATCCGTTTTTATGATGACTACCCGCTCGAAATTGCATTCTCGATGCTGCTGTTTTTCGGAAGTTATTTTATCGCTGAGCATTTCCACGTATCCGGTGTTATTGCTGTAGTCGTGGGTGGCTTGATCTTCGGCAGCTACGGGGGCCGTATCGGTATGTCGGAAACGACGAGGATGAACATTAATTCATTCTGGGACGTCATCACCTTAGTGGCTAACTCATTGATCTTTCTGATGATCGGTCTAGAAATCAAACATATCGACTTCGCGGACAAATGGTTACTTATTTGCGCTGCAATCCTTATTGTTCTGATCGGAAGAACAGTAGCTGTTTATGTCAGCATGAAATTTCTCACATCCTTCCCTGGTTCCTGGAAAGCGATTTTGAACTGGGGAGGTTTGAAGGGGAGCTTGTCGATTGCGCTTGCCCTAAGCTTGCCGACAACTTTTGAAGGTCGAGATAATATCCTCGTGCTTACTTTCAGTGTCGTTCTCTTTTCTCTTCTCGTACAGGGGCTTACGATCAAACCATTGGTTAAGAAACTGGGGCTCAGCAAATCATTACAGGAAAATCAGTAGTGCGTTAAATAGTTCCTAACAACTTCCTTGTGCACGTTAGTTTACTTTTAGACCGAACTAGCCTATTATGTAGTACGACAAATACATATTTCTATCGCTTAATCCCCTTCTTTGGGGAGCGGGGGAACCATCGAAGCCGTCTTGTGGCTTCAGGGGTGAATTCTTTCTTCTCAGAAAGGACGGGTACTCTCAGACCCGAATCCGACAGCTAACCTCGTCAGCGTCCATGAGAGGAATACTCTTGCCACTTTGACTTGTCACTGTCCAAAGCCTGGAAGCAGTTACTCTGCTCCCGGGCTTTTTCATGACCAACCTAAGAATACAGGAAAGGAATGAGTCTGCATGAATAAAGAAAAAATTATGGTTTGCGTTTATTATGGCCCCCATGGAGAACGTTTGATTCGTCGAGGCGGCGAGCTAGCTAAGCTTCTGAAATGTCCGCTTTATGTATTAAGCGTCATTCCCGTTAAAGATAATGAACTAGACCAGGAGCAAGAAAAATTTATGGCTGCATGGCAAACGATATGCGAAGAATATGATGCCATGTTCATTGCCAAAACGAACGAAGATCGTAAGAACTCTGATATTATAGCAGAGACTGCTATGAGTCATCATATTACGCAATTAATCATTGGACAATCGGGTCAAACCCGATGGCAGGAAATTACTCAAGGTTCTTTTGTCAATGAACTTCTGAATCGTATACATGAAACAGATCTTCATATTGTGGCGGTCCAAAGAATGGCTCATCACGTCACCGAAACCCACGAACGAGGTAGACAAGTCACCGTTATCACAGATGGGCATGATTATTGGATCAGCAACGGAGAGCCTGAAGGGGAAGCTGTAGTAGCAGAGGGGCTGTTTTTCAAAGAGCTTAATACCGACTTCGATACAGGTTTACTGAAGATAAAAACAAATAATGACTTCAAATATTTGAAGGTCAGCCAAGGAAACGTATTAGACTTTATCCGTGCAACAGAGAATGACTATGATAGCAAACGATAATCATCCCCAACGACGCTCCGCTCTTCACAGAATCGATTCCACCGTAAAAATGCTGAAAAATAAAATGAGCCCCCCCAACTCATTATGATTGTGTTTTTTGTACTGATCTGGATAGGCGCCTTATTGCTGGCACTCCCTCAATCCTCTACAAGCGGAAAATCAGTAGGTTTCTTGAATGCATTGTTTACGGCTACCTCGGCTATATGTGTGAATGGCCTTGTAGTTGTAGATACCGGGAGTGTTTATTCGACCTTTGGACAAGTCATCATCATGATCTTAATCCAAATTGGCGGACTCGGCTTTATGACCTTCGGCGTTATGGTAGCCATTGTACTAGGAAAAAGAATAGGGCTCAAGCAACGCCTTGTTATTCAACAAGCGACCCATTCGACATCAGCCGAAGGTTTAGTCAGGCTGTCGCTCTATATGGTGCTTATCGCATTCGCATTTGAGGCGTTGGCTACAGCTATCCTTACGATTCGTTGGCATTACGAATGGGGCTGGGGACAGGCAGCTTACTACGCACTCTTTCATTCCGTTTCCGCCTTCAATAATGCTGGATTTTCTCTGTGGTCAGACAGTCTTTCGCCTTTTGTCGGGGATCCGATCGTTAATATTACCATTGTTGCGCTTTTCATCATCGGCGGACTCGGCTATATTGTGGTTGTGGAGCTATTCCGCAAACGTTCCTGGAAGAAACTGTCTATCCACTCTAAGATCGTTCTTTTAGGCACTGTTATCCTTTCAGCAACCGGTTTTCTGGCTATTCTATTGTTGGAAAGTTGGAATCCATCCACCCTTGGTCAGTTGAACGGAAGCGAGCGTGTGTTGGCCGCTTTCTTCCAAGGTACGACACCCCGAAGTTCTGGATTCAACACAATTGACATCAGCAGTATGTTAGCTGCATCTCAATTCCTCCTGATTATTTTGATGTTTATCGGAGCTGCCTCAGGGGGTACAGGAGGCGGAATCAAGATCAACACACTCGTGGTGCTCATTCTGGCAACGATCCAAACATTTCGCGGCGGCGGGCAGATTCATGCCTTCAAACGAAAAATAGTCGAAGAAACCGTTATGCGTGCACTGGCCGTTGTCATGAGTTCCCTGGTTGTTGTGCTGTGTGTCTCGCTGCTGCTTACCATCACGGAAGGAATGCTGGAGGATCATTTTTTGGAGGTACTGTTCGAAGCCACATCCGCTTTCAGTACAACCGGGCTGTCGATGGGACTGACAAGTGAACTGTCAGCCCCAGGAAAAGTCATTGTGATTATTACAATGTTTGCCGGACGACTGGGTCCGCTAACGCTGGCTTTTGCCCTGGCTCAGAAAAAGCGTTCATCTAAAATCGGTTATCCGGAAGATCATATTCTGATCGGATAAACCAAGCGGGGCTGTCCCAACAAGCGTTCGCAGGATAGGGAAACACCCCAATAAATACGCGAGAGGACCTCAAATTCCACCATAACGTGGAGGATAAGGTCCTTTTTGCCCGTTCGAGTTTCAGATCATATTACAATCCTTCGTTGTTACTCTTTCTTCCCCAGGATGCCGTACAGGAAAAGATTCCCTAGTTCTTTTCGCAAATCAACCGTTAGCTTCTCTGAAATGGACGGATTGCCCATCATTGCTATAATTCCGTTCATAAAAATCATGATGGCTTCAGCAGATACGCCTCCGGTTACTTTCCCCTCTGCCTTCCCTTGTTCGATTAACTTCATAACTTCCGGAATGATAACTGTATGAGCGTACTGCTGGATATGCTCCTTAAACGCCGGATCCTCGAACATAAAGTTCTTCATACCTTCGCTGTTTAATGATTCTTGATTATGAACGGATACCTCATACATCTTATTCATCTTATCTTCAAAAGGGAGATCCGAGTTCATCATGTTAATGAAATCCTTCCCTGCCTCATCCATCTGATAATAAAACACTTCCTTGGCCAATACTTCTTTATTTCCAAAAAAATTATATATGGATGCGGGCGATACACCCGCATGCTGTGCAATCTCTCGCACACCGATCTCTTTAAAGTTGCGCGTCATAATCATATCGGTCAGCGAATGCAAGATTTGTTTTTTCTTCTGCTGCCTGCGTTTTTCAAAACCATTCATGTAGAATCCCTGCCTAACCCCGATATTTATGTAACAATATACCCATATGTTATATTGTTATTGACTTTAGATCAACACAGTAATATTATGTAACTAAAATCAACTTTGTTACATATCTTTACGTGGGAGGCTGAGATCATTGATTAAGGTCCAATCGTTAACAAAGGTCTATTCGAATGGCAAAGGAATACGGAATGTGAGCTTTGATGTAAAAGAAGGGGAGGTTTTCGGATTTCTTGGGCCTAATGGAGCCGGAAAAACAACAACTCTTCGCCATTTGATGGGTTTTGTGAACCCCTCGAGCGGTAAGGCCAGTATTCATGGCCTAGACTGCAGGAGAAACGCAGCACAGATCCAAAAGAATTTAGGGTATTTGCCTGGAGAAATCGCTTTTTACGATAACATGACAGGAATTCAGTTTCTAACGTTTATTGATGAATTAAGAGGCCGTAAGGATCATTTACGCCGCGATCAATTAATGGCCAGATTCGAGCTGGAGTCTGACCGAAAAATCCGCAAAATGTCTAAGGGCATGAAGCAAAAAGTAGGACTCATTGCAGCCTTTATGCATGATCCTGCCGTCCTTATTCTGGATGAGCCGACTAGCGGGCTAGATCCCCTCATGCAGAAGCGATTTGTAGAGCTAATTATCGACGAACGAAACCGGGGAAAAACGATTCTGATGTCTTCCCATCTATTTAATGAAATCGATCACACCTGTGAGCGGGCAGGTATCATACGCGAAGGGGAAATCGTCACCGTTGAGAATATCCGCACGCTAAAAGGAGCACTCCCGCAAAGCTTTATAGTCACACTGGCGGATGGGGAGGACATGAAGATCCTTCGGAATAGCGGTCTACATTACACTCAACGGGACCCCCTAGTAGTTGAGATCATGATTAAAGAAGATTATGACCCTATGCTCCGCACACTTTCTCAATGTAAGGTCGTTCATATGGTATCATCACCCCAAACGCTTGAACAAATTTTCATGGGTTTCTATGGAAAGGAGCACGAATGAATATGTCTTGGGCCTTATTCAAAGCAAATATACGAGTCAATCGTTTCATTTGGCTTCTTATTGTATCGGTATACTCTTTTTATTCCATTATCCTGGTAAGTATGTTCAATCCAGAAAGCGGCGATGCATTACAGGAAATGTTGAGTATGCTTCCGCCTGAACTTGTAAACGCAATGGGAATGAATTTCGGGTCCACTTTGCTTACCTTTCTCTCAGGAACCCTTTACAGTCTCCTTCTGTATCTGTTCCCTATGATTGTTTCAATTATCATCAACCACCGGCTTATCGCCGTTCATGTGGATAGAGGAAGCATGTCCTACTTGCTGTCAACTTCCAACTCAAGATTTCGAGTTGCAGTGACTCAAGCCGTATTTAGTTTGATTTCAATAACGGTGATCTTCTGCTGGATTACGATATTGACACTCATCATCTCGGCAGCCATGTTTCCCGGATTAATGGATACCAAGCAGTTTATTCTATTGAATCTATACGCGCTCTTGATGTATTACACCGTTAATGGCATTTGTTTCTTCGCTTCTTGCCTGGCCAATGAAAGTAAATTTAGTCTGGGACTCGGAGCAGGTCTCCCTGTAGCGTTTGTATTGTTGCAAATGCTTGGTGACTCCGGTGATAAGTTAAACTGGATAGGGAATTTGTCCTTGTTTGCCTTATTCGACCCGGAACGATTATTCGCCGGTGACAGCTTTGCTTATGTAGGAATGGGTATTTTCGCTGGACTCGCTACTGTGTTGTACGTCTTAGGAATCCTTGTTTTTAACAAGAAAGATTTAACGATTTGAAGCCTTGAATCAACATTCCTAATCATATGAAGCAGATGTTTGAATTACTGAAGCCGTTTGCTCGTTACATGTTTATCTCCTATTTTTATCTCGCTAAATAAATTTATCTCTTGGATTTCAGAGTTAGGGTTTGAATTGACACATCCGCTCTCCATATTGGCGAAATATTTTGATAAAAGATTTTCCATTTGTGAAACGGTCAACGGTTTTGCAGAATCATTCAGTTCGTACCCAAGTTGACCGTTTGGTTCAATAGTAGCCGTCTTCACATCACTTAACTTAGATATTCCTTGCTGCCGTAATTTCATTTCAAGCGCATCCACAGATAATCTCAATTTCTTCATACTATGCAGGTTTAGTTGACCGCCCTCAATAACAATAACCGCAGGTCCCTTAATCCACTTTTCAAACCAATTCCAACGAATCTGTAAGGTTTCGACTACTATCAACACAAGAATAAACACAATTGCTGCTATAATCGTAAGAAATATATTTTCATTAGCGATTGGTTGAACAATAATGGTCCCTATTGAAATCATGGTTATCGTGGTAGGGATCGTCATCTGAGATATGGATTTCCGCCCCGATATACGGAGGATAAGCATTCCAAATAGGATTAAAACAAGTGATTTCCAAAGTTCCTCCCAAAATTCATACATAAAAAATACTTCCTCTCATTAAGTCCTCAAGTGCCCTATATTTTTTTCCAACTCATGTATGATTTATTCGGTCAAATTCCGATGCATGAAGAGTCGTATCCATACTGAAGGAATAAAAGTAAAAACCTTCATCTCCACCTGATGTGGAAATGAAGGTTTTTACTTTTTACTTCACATAGTCGTTGAGTTTGAGAAAAAATAAAGAAAGTACGGACATCTCTCTCTTACGAGCAGCGGCTGTACCCGCAATTCGTGCAGTTCTTGCAGCCTTCGCTGTTCACGAGCGAAGCGGAGCCGCAGGACGGACACAGGTCCAGCGAAGTCAGCTCAACCGGCATAGCCGCAGGCTGCGGATCTGTGCTGAAGCTGACTGGCGCCTCGATGACTTCCCTCGTCGCCGTCACGTAAGCTTCCGCGCCGGTCTCGCCCGCCATCGCCTCTTCATGCATCTCTAGCGCTTTCGCGACTGCGTCGGCGATGGATTCGACACGATTAGCGCCGAATCCGATCGCGCCGGAGCCGCCGATTCCTTTGAGATGCTTGATGAGCAGATTCACTTTGTTCCCGTGATCGCCATAGCGCAGGAACAAGGAGCATACGCGGCCGAGTGCTTCCGCCATCGCGAAGACGTCGGAGCCGGCTTTGCCCACATTCAGGAAGATCTCGCTCGGCGAGCCGTTCATGTCGTTGATCGTAATGTACGCCATGCCGAAAGGCGTATTGATTTTATAAGTAGCACCACGCAGAATCTGCGGACGGCGCTTGTATTCTTTATCGAAGACCTGCTCCGTCACAGATCCGCTATTATCCTGAGCAGTCAGGGCTTGCGTATCAACAGGAGCCTTGGCTTCCGCCGATACCGCCGCGCTCTCCTGCTTAGCCGGAGCTGCCGCCTCTGCCGCCTCTGCTGCCTCTGCCTTCTTCTCCGCGCCTGTGCTCAGAACCTGCACATCGCGGCTGCCGTCACGGTAAATCGTGACGCCTTTACAGCCCAGATCGAACGCCAGCTCATACAGTCTTTCCGTCTCCTCGACGGTGAAGTCTGCCGGGCAGTTCGCCGTTTTGGAGATGGAGCTGTCTACCCAGCGCTGAATCGCAGCTTGCACCCGGATGTGATCTTCCGCGGACAGGCTCATCGAAGTGACGAAGTAGTCCGGCAGATCCTGCTCCGGATTCGCATCTTTCCATTCCTGCGCAATCGGAACATACTGCTTGTCATAGCCGAGACGGCTTTGGCGGAAATATTCGAATGCGAAATAAGGCTCAATCCCTGTCGACGTTCCGACCATAGTTCCCGTGCTGCCCGTAGGCGCCTGAGTAATGACGGTCACGTTGCGCATGCCATTTTTACGGATCGAATCGTTAACTTCCGGGTAAACTTCTTCCATGTTTTTCATAAAACCGCTCTGGAGGAATTTCTCCGCATCGAAGTGCTTGAAGGAACCCTTCTCGGCGGCAATATCAGCGGAAGCCAAATAAGCCTCACGAGCCATAAAACCGTAAATCTTGTCCAGGAACACAAGAGATTCCGGACTGCCGTAGCGGATGCGCAGTTTGATCATCAGTTCAGCAAGGCCCATCGTACCCAAACCTACGCGGCGTTCACCCTGCTGATTCTCACGGTTTTCCTCGAAGTGATAAGGTGTCTTATCAATGACGTTGTCCAGAAAACGGGTAGAGTAACGGACGGTTTTGCCAAGCTCGTCCCAAGCCACATCATCGTTCTCTTCATCATAGAACTTGGACAGATTCACTGCGGACAGGTTGCATACGCCCCAAGCCGGCAGACCTTGTTCCCCGCACGGATTCGTGCAAATGATCGGGTTAAAGTACCAGCTGTTCGACATCTGATTGTAATACTCCATGAATACAACGCCCGGCTCCGCGGAACGCCATGCCGATTCAATGATGGTATGCCAGATTTCACGCGCTTTTACGGTGCGGTATACTTTAACCTCTTTGCCGAGTTTCTTCCACTCGCCGAGGTCACCGTTCCAGAGCTCGTCATACTCAGGATCCTTCGTATCCGGGAACACAAGATCCCAATCCAGATCTTCTTTGACGGCTTTCATAAAATCGTTGCTTACGCAAACAGACAGGTTCGCATTCGTAATTTGACCCATCGTCGATTTGACGGTAATGAAGTCCATTACATCCGGGTGCCAGTCATTCATCATAAGCATGAGCGCGCCCCTGCGGCTTCCGCCTTGCTCAATCAGCCCGGTCGTGTAGCTGAACAATCCGCCCCAGGATACCGAGCCGCTCGAAGATCCGTTTACGCCTTTTACAATGGCACGGCGCGGACGAAGCGAGGACAGATTGATTCCGACGCCGCCGCCGCGGGACATAATTTCGGTCATCTCCGACAAGGTCTCCATGATTCCGCCGCGGCTGTCGTGCGGGGATGGAATGACGTAGCAGTTGAACAAAGTCAGTTCATCGCTTGCATCCGCCCCGGCCGCGATCCGTCCGCCCGGTACGAGTTTCCAGTCTTCCAGCACATAACGGAATTTCTCCGTCCATTCCTGCTGTTTCTCCGGTGTCGCTTCTACGGATGCCATTGCTTTGGCAAGACGCTCCCAGAGCTCATCCGGTGTCTTCTCTATATTAAGGGTCAGTCTGTCGATGTTGGACTCGATGGTTTCACCACTGCGCAGCTTCACGGTTACATTACGTCCGTCACGCGCAATAATTTCCCCCACTTCTTTGGCAGGGAATTTCGGGTCATCCTTCGTCAGTACAAGCGCTACGTCACCCACTTTAGTGTTATTCGTATCCGCATCTTTCAGAGCATAACGGTCCAAAAAGATTTTCTCGCTTAAACCTTCCAAACTTTTCCGCTGCATCGTTTTCAAAACTGCAACACCCTCCCAATCATTGATCCTTCACCCGGGAACCCGCACCACTGCGCCATTCTCGGTATGTAAATAAGCACAACATCTAGTATACAAAATTCATTATACAGCACTACATCTAGTGTTACGAATAAACCGCCTATGAATTCAGCTCTCTAACAAAATACTAGGAGCGGTTTTCTCACTTTTTCTTCAACTTACTCGCTATTTCATTCGGGTATTCTTAATGATATTCGACATTTTACAACAAATTCTATCAACCTCTGGTAAAGGCCAGACTTTCATTATAACGCTCCCTTCCCAAAATAAAAGGGCCTAAATCTGGGAAGCTGAAACGATTTATTGAACAAACCTCTGCCGCTCATTCTGCCATTTGTGCAAGCTCTATTTCATCTATATAATAGAATCAGCTTTGTTAAAAAAAGAAACGGATGTTCGCCGTTTTGAATCAGATGGTTAAAGGAGCAATAGGTCATGATGCTATCCGGCAATCGTATTATTCCCGATGAAGAAGTACATATTTCACCTTTGGACCGCGGTTACTATTTTGGCGACGGCATCTACGAGGTTTTCTGTATTTATGACGGGGCTCTATTTGAGAAAGAGGCCCATTTCCAGCGTCTCCTGAGAAGTGCTTCAGAAGTGAGAATAGCCCTTCCCTACCCGACTGAGCGCCTGGAGGAGCTGCTTGGAGAGCTCATAGCAGCGAATGGAATGGACACCGGACTCGTATATGTCCAGATCACCCGCTGCGCCGCTCCGCGTTCCCATCCGTTCCCGCTTAACGCCGAAGCGGTCGTCACCGGCTGGTGCACGGAGTACCAACGTCCGCTGGATCAGCTTGAGAACGGCATCACAGCCGTGCTGCTGGAAGATATCCGCTGGCACCGCTGCGATATCAAAACATTGAACCTGCTGCCTAACGTTCTGCTCAAGCAGGAGGCAATGGATCGCGGGGCTAATGATGCGATCTTTCATCGCGGAGACACCGTGACGGAATCGTCTTCTTCCAATGTCATGATGGTCAAGGACGGTGTCCTGTGGACGCACCCCGCCGACAATCATATCCTGCACGGCATTACACGGGCCGTGACGCTCAAGCTTGCCGGCCAGCTCCAGATCCCGGTCAAGGAGCAGTTCTATACGGTCGATGATCTGCGGGCTGCCGATGAGATCTTCCTCACAAGCACCGGCGCAGAGCTTACGCCAGTCGTGAAGCTGGACGGCCAGCCTGTCGGAGCCGGTGTTCCCGGCCCCATCATCCGCAGGCTGCAGCAAGCCTATGTGGCAAGGCTCCCGGGCAGCTCTTCTCGCAATACTATTTGATTAAAGATCTTTCTGTCTGAACTGTATACATGTATTGCATCCAGCCGCATTCCAGGCAACCGTTCTATCTGGTTCACTAAAAAGTATTGCCGTTATTTCCGCTCGCGCCACCAATGCAGATGCGCCAATCTGTCGTATCTACAGCATGCCGGAGCAGAACAAACAAAAACCAGCCCCTGCTCTCCCATCGGCAGCAGGGGCTGGTTTTCTAATCTTCGTCTGGCAGCGACACTCCGCCGAACCTAGTATCCTAGTACCGCTTTGTCGGTGTCTCCTGACGGTGAAGCTTCATCCACTCCGCCGCATAGTCCACCAACGGACGCTGCGGCGTTAGCAGGGATGACGCCAATCCGATCTGTCCGCGCTGCACCAAATCTGGGCAGGCAGCTTCAAATTCCGCTCCGATCCGCACGAAATCGTCCGAATCCATCGCTACATCATCGAATACCGCCCACTCCCGCTTCCCTTCGCGGTTAATTACGGGCGCGCCCGATGAGGCTGTACGCTTCCCTGAATATTCTCCGCGATATTCAGCTAAATGCAGGGAGGTATTGGAGTCATGACCCACTCCTATTAGCAGCACATAACCCCCAAGCTCGTACAAACGGGCAAGCGGGGATTGTTCCCCCAGCCCGTAAGGAAGTTCATGGCCTGCGGTCAATCGCTCCGCCTCCGGCCCGTAAGCTGCAAACGAGAACTGGGGATGGGCGCTCCTGTGCACGCCGGGATAAGCACGGAATGCCTCGGGCAGCGCGCCCATCCCGAACGTACGGGTGGCAGCCGGGTCATATGCCGGCATGGTCTCCCGGATCGTATCCCACCACTCCTCGGGAACCGGAGGATTGCACCAGTTGGCCGGATCGGATAAATCACCGGTATGAGTAGGCATCATCAGCGTGCCGGTAGGACCCAGGACTTGCTGCAGGGCAGCGATAACCGCCTGCGTGCCCCCGTTTACCCAGCCCAGAGAGCTGAGCGAAGAATGAACCAACAAAGTCATGCCTTCCTGCACGCCAAGCATCCTAAGCTCCCCGGCAATTACCCGCTGCGTCAATGGACGGTCCCCTGTACGGGCTATAAGTTCTGATATAGTCATTTTTTTCACCCCGCTGTTACTTTCAGATCTGTTAATCTTCTAATGCTTATTATCTTTTCTGCGCTTTTCTGCGCTCTTATCCGCTTTCTGCACCGCTTCTCACAAGGCACAGCCTAGCCTCTTAACGCTTCAGGTTCCACTCATCCGAAGCATATTTATCCCGCGCCAAGACTTCCGCAAGCTCCCGCTCATAAGGAGTCAGCTCACCTTCGAGCAGCTCTACACCCATTCCTTCGGCTATCCCCGCCCGGAAAGCTTGGACCACATCACTCAACAGAACCGGCTCCAGACCCGCTCTTCTGCACAGATCATTAATCGCAACCGCTTTCTGGATAAAACTGTTTTTCATCCTCTCGGCAATCCGCTCGTTAGAGAAAATCAGAAGATCGAACAGTTGATCCGGGTCCAATTCGAGCAGAATAGAGCCGTGCTGCAGCACTACATTCTTCTGCCTGACCTGAGCGCTTCCCGCCACCTTACGGCCTTCAACGACCAGCTCATACCAAGAAGGAGAGTCAAAACACGCGGCAGAGCCCATTGACTCATACTTCTTCTTTTCTTCCTCCGTAGCCAAATTAACCATTTCGGCGGCAAGCCCCAGTTTGCGGAAACCGCGAAGAAGTCCTTCGCTTAACACCCGGTACGCTTCTGTCACACTTGTCGGGATTCCCGGGTAATTCTCGGCAACAATGATGCTGTAAGTCAGCTCTTCATCGTGCAGCACGGCTCTTCCCCCGGTAGGCCTGCGTACAAAACCGAAGCCCTTCTCGGCAACCCGGGCCAGATCAATTTCTTTCTGTGCTTTTTGAAAATAACCGATCGAAAGCGCTGCAGGCTCCCAGCCGTAAAAACGGACCGTAGGAGGCACTTTGCCTTCACTATGCGCGGTAAGGATCGCTTCATCTATCGCCATGTTCTCAGGACCGCTCAAGCTTCCTGTATGTATATATCGCCATGCTGTCATGTTCTTCTTCCTTTCTGTCCCTGCTTGTGCAATCTGCGTGTAAAACCTGCGTGGCAGCTTCCGTTCTTCTTCAAATCTTCTTCAATCATACCATATCCGTTTGAGAACGGTCATTCTTAAGCGCAGCACAATACTTCCCCCAGACAGCTTAATCAAGGATTGATTATGAATCCGGCTTCTTTGGTTCATACTAGAAAAAAAGATCCATTCTCCCCGTTTTAAACTTAAAATAGTCACTTATTGAAACACATTCGCGGAAATACCCTCGTCCCGCATTTTCGAGAAGGAGGCTAGGCCTGATGAATAAAGAGAAAACGGAGCACATCCGCCCGATTCATGAGGGGCTGAACATGCACACGGATCGGGAATGGTTTATGGAGTGGGAGTCGCGTGTTCTTCGCAACGGCCCCTGGGATAACTGGACTCTGTACCAGCTAGCCTATGAAGCGGAACAATCCAATCTCATTCACAAATTCGATGAACTTCTCTGTCTCAAACATGTCAATCAGATTGAGCCGATGACCCACCAGATCGAAACGGCCAAGAAAGTGCTCTACGATATGCGCGGCCGTGCTATTCTGGCGGATGAAGTGGGCTTGGGGAAAACCATCGAAGCCGGACTTATTCTCAAAGAATATATGATCCGGGGCCTTGTCCGCAGAGCACTTATCCTTGTTCCCGCTTCCCTGGTTCTCCAGTGGGTCCGGGAGCTTAACCAGAAATTCGGCATTAATGCCGCCGCCCAGAAAAAATCTTACATGTGGCAGACATGCGACGTCATAGTCGCTTCCATGGATACAGCCAAGCGGGATCCGCACCGGGAAATCGTACTTAATCTGGAGTATGACATGCTGATCGTTGACGAAGCCCACAAACTCAAGAACAAGAAGACAACCAATTATCAGTTCGTAGGCCAGCTCCGCAAAAAATATTGTCTGCTCCTCACGGCTACCCCGGTTCAGAACGATCTCAAGGAACTTTATAATCTCATTAACCTGCTCAAGCCGGGGCAGCTGGGCGGTCAGACGAATTTCAAGTCCAATTTTGTCATGGGCAAAAGAAT
Organism: Paenibacillus lutrae; assembly: GCF_009757775.1. Lineage (GTDB taxonomy): Bacteria > Bacillota > Bacilli > Paenibacillales > NBRC-103111 > Paenibacillus_F > Paenibacillus_F lutrae. The sequence goes on along the minus strand of NZ_RHLK01000002.1, from coordinate 160,631 downwards.
GCCCAAAAACGAAGGTGTTCTTCAACAGGAGCTCTCCAAAATCATGATCCGCAACAGACGAGGAGACGGCAATGTCGAGTTTAAGAAAAGAATCGTCAAGAACATTCTGCTTACGCTCTCACCCGAAGAACAGGCACTCTACGACGGAGTAACCGACTTTATTCGTAAGCGGTACGAAGAATCCCGCGGGGAAGCGAATTCGATGCTGTCGCTCGTTACCCTTCAGCGTGAAGTTTGCAGTTCCCGTGATGCGGTTTTTATTACCCTCGTGAATATGTTTAAAAAAACAGACGAGAACTCCCCCATGAGGGAGAAAATATGGAGTCTGGTTGAGCTGATCCGCAGTATCACCGCCAATACGAAAGCGGAAACGGCCATGAAGCTCATTCGCGAAATCAATGACAAGGTCATTATTTTCACCGAGTACCGCGCCTCCCAGGAATATCTTCTGAATTACTTGAAAGAGCACAAAATCAGCGCGGTACCTTATCGCGGCGGGATGAACCGGGGCAAAAAAGACTGGATGATGGATCTTTTCCGCACCCGTGCTCAAGTTCTCGTGGCCACAGAGGCGGGCGGCGAGGGAATTAACCTTCAATTCTGCCATCATATGATCAATTTTGATCTGCCGTGGAATCCGATGAGAGTAGAGCAGCGAATCGGCCGGGTGCACCGTCTGGGGCAGACCGATGATGTCCGGATCTATAACCTTTCCACCCGCAATACGATTGAAGAACATATCCTGAGTCTGCTCCATGAGAAAATCAACATGTTCGAGCTGGTCATTGGCGAGCTGGACTCTATTCTGGAACGGTTGGAGAAGAAATCGACTTCGTTAGAATCTTCCCTGTTCAAGATGATGATGGAATCCCGTTCACATGACGACATGCGCCGCCAGATCGATCATCTCGGGGACTCTTTGCAGACGATCCAGCAGGATCTCGAACCGGATAACGAGCGCAAAGCCAAAATCGGCTCTATCTTAAGCGCAATCGGGCAGAACGTAGAGGTGACTCATGAATACCGGCCAAATTGAGCGATTTGTAATGCGCTTTTTAGAGGCTTACAACTGCCGCATCATTGAAAAAACCCAGCATGCCGTTACGGTGAATTTATCACCTGAGGCAGACAAAGAGCTGACCGGCCGCTCCTACTATTGGAGCTTCGTGGAACGCACAGGGGTCGAACCCGAAACGATGACCTACCGTTTCGTGTTCGACCCCGAGGGCGATGCCGCCGCCGCAGCAGCCGCTCGGCCAACACCGGGCGGCCCCGCAGCTGCGGGACAGCCCGGCTACGCCGCCGGCTCACCGGTGCCCGGGGGCGCTCCCGGCCCTGTGGCTGCGGGCCAGCCCGGCTACGCCGCCGGCGCACCGGCGCCCGGGGGCGCTCCCGGTCCTGCGGCTGCGGGCCAATCCGGCTACGCCGCCGGCTCACCAGCGCCCGGGGGCGCTCCCGGCCCTGCGGCTGCGGGCCAGCCCGGCTACGCCGCCAGCGCACCGGTGCCGGGGGGCGCTTCCGGCCCTGCGGCTGCGGGCCAGCCCGGCTATGCCGCCGGCTCACCGGCGCCCGGGGGCGCTTCCGGCCCTGCAGCTGCGGGATTGGCGCAGGACACCGTGCGTTCGGCCGACAGTATACTCGGCCGTTACTTCGGCACCGCCCCTGCTCCACCGATTGGCCGGGTCCCCCGCGACGAAGTTACGTACGGCAGCCGCAGACTGCAGCAGCTTTTCCAGACTGCCCTCGGCAGCGGCAGGTTTACCCGGCTTTTCGAAGTCACAGCCGATAATAGCGGTCAACTCCACAGCAGGGCTATTCCGTTAACCTATTGCACGTGGATGAATGTGAACTTCAAAGTTGAATTTGCGTGTGATATGAAAAGAAGTGAGATTCATTCTCTCGCTATTAATATGACAACCGGGGACATCTGTGAGGAATTTCATCCCCTTATGCTCACCAAACAGCTCGCTCCCAAGCTTCCCGCAAATATTCATCTGCTTGGCGATAATTTAACTCTCTCCCGCGCCGCTTCTGCCCTGGAGAGCTACCTGGAACAGAAGATCAGGCGTACAGATCACAGCTGGGCAGACCGGGCTAATGACATACTGACGCAGGAACATCAGCTTGTCCGCCTTTATTATGAAGGGATGCTTGCGGCCGCAGAGCCGGAAGCCCGTGAAGAAATAGAGACGCGGTATTCAGCGCGTCAAGCGGAAGTGGACTGGCAGTATCGGCCCCGCATTCTCATTTCCGTCATCAACTGCGGATTATTCCATCTGAAAGCGGACGGAAGGTGAGGATGCGACGAAAGTCGCTAAAACTTCCTATGCACTCCGCTACACGTTCTAACAAACTTTTCAAAGCTTGTCCCTTACAATATATTTAAGAATGATTGCCAGGCAGGTGATGGGATGAAGCAAGCAGCAATAGGGGCGGCCTTACTCCTGGCAGGCGCCGTCTGGTTTACAGCCGGTCCGCTTTCATTCTCGCAAGGTGGACAGCAGTCCGCTTTAGCTGAGGCTGAACCGGTTCATGTACAATCGGACATCAGCTTATTTTCCCAAAATACCCAACATGAAGTGCCGCTCAAGTCCGCAGCCGCACCATCCATTCAAACCTCAGTGCCCGAATCAAATTCAGTACTCCATACGCACATCCAGCGCTGGAAAGAAGCTCTTTCCTCACAGAAAGGGTTCGAAGCCTGGAGCCGTGCACAATGGACTTCCGCCCCGCTGGGTCCTGGCACACATGGCTGGGTCGTGATCCTGACCGCTGGAGGCAGCGAAGTCGGTTATATGATTATTCAGGCGGCTCAGGACGGTTCTTACCAGCTCGCCGAATATGGAACCGGAGATCATCCCCTGTTCAGTACAGGAACGCTGTACCGCTCCCTGGTGCAGCATGAACTTATTGATACCTCTATGACTTATCATACTTGGCTAAGCTTAGCCGCTCATGATCTGACAAGGCTTTATACGGATGGGCTTCATGCGGTTTGGGAGATAGATAACCCGCCCGCAGGCCTCCCCATCCTCATCGATGCCGTAACCGGAGAAATCCGGACATTTAACGAGTATACTCCCGCTGTTAACCACAAGCTAAGTGGAGCCGCTTTATCATCAGTGCCCGAATCCGTCTCAATGCTCCCGGCTTTTGATCCCTATAGCAGTCTGAACTGGCTTCAGAATGACTCCCTTCCTGTTAGGAGCATCCGCGATTTGCAGTTGTTCCTGAATGCGGAACCTGTTACTTTCGTGTCGGAAAGCTTCGGTGGACGGCTTACAGTCCCGCTTCCGGTTAGGGGCACGGCAATTTGGACAGGCGGCACCGCTTATGTCGCTTTAGGTCAAGAGGGCACCCGGTATCTTGCATTTGAGGATACCCTCTCACTGGGCCGATTTTTCCACTAACCTTCGGTATCTCCTCCTCTTTCCCATAGAAAAGCTTCCATACCTGCGATCCGGTAACGGATTGCAGGAAATGGAAGCTTCTTTTTTATAACCCTATTTCGCTTTTCGGCTTCGGCGAACTTTACCGATCCACATCGCTATTGACATCGGAATCATACCGAACCAGCGCACAGTCCAGCTTGCCCGGCTTTCTTTATGCCGGACCTTCGCTTCTTGCCTTTGCTGCTTTGGTGTATCGATATATTGGACGACTTGCTGCGTAATGTACTTTACAAGATCGTTTCCTTTAGCCACGAGCACCTCTCCTTTACCGCGCCTGCTTGTTAAACCTTCCTATTGCCTACTCCTATTCTTTCCCCTATCGGAATAAGTTAACCACTCTTACGGAGCAGGGCGGGTCGGAAGCGCGGAAGCGGATCGCCGCTCATCACAACCAAATATAACGGTCCATGATCTGAACACAAAAAAGCCAGCCGCCTGAAGCGACTGACTTCCCAATCTTAGAGGTCTTCGGGTGCTGCTTATCGCACACTAGTCACGGCTGATGCCGACAATTGAAGCGACGAAACGCAGGATGTACAAGAACAAGTTAATAAAGTTCAAATACAAGTTCAGAGCGGCCAGCGGAACTTCCTGAGGCTCCACTCCGTCACGGTACTGGGCTACATCATAGAGTACCCATCCGCTGAATATCAGGATACCTGCGGAAGCAATGACCAGATTAGTTACTGAACCGAAGCTGACGAACATCGAGATCAGTCCGACAACAATCAATCCGATTGTCGATGCGAGCAGGAACCCGCCTAGGAAGCTGAAATCACGTTTGGAACGGGCCGCATACAGAGAAAGTCCTCCGAAGATCGCTGCCGTAGCCAAGAAAGAACCCGACACCAGATTCGCACCGATAGCGGAGCCGTAACCCATAATTACCGGGTACAGAGTTACGCCCGAAATAGCCGTAAAGGTGAACAAGAAACCGTATCCGATGTTCTTGCCTTTAATCCGTATTACGATAGCGGCAACAAGCATAACCAGTTCAACTACTATGAACAATGGAACCAGAGATGGCGGTACAATAACCATACCAACCAGCATACCTACGAATGAAACCATCAATGACAGCGCGAACATCCGTAGTATGTGCGATAGTGATCCATGATGTGAATACGTTAATGTTCTTTCCAAGTGTACACACACTCCTCTTTAGATAACATCAGAATTCAAAATCCTTCTATATTATAAACGTTAATACGATATCTGACATGCATCCGTTTCAAAATTCAGTTAAATTCTTTTATACAAAAAAACCACCGCTCCGGCAGTCCGGTAGCAGTGGTTTCGTCATGCATGATGCGGACGAGAGGACTCGAACCTCCACGGCTGTTACCCCACTAGAACCTGAATCTAGCGCGTCTGCCAATTCCGCCACGTCCGCATGAATGTTGAGAACGAGATTAAATATATCACGCAGCCCTATCTTTGTCAATATAAATAGAACTTCCTTCTCATCAAGAGACCATGACTGTTATGAATAAGAAATCCCGGGGCCGAGGCCCGCACAGTTTACCTGCCTAAACAGGGACCGGCCCCCGGGATTCGGCTTGTTGGATCGCTAACCAGGATCAGCCGATCGTTCTCTTTTGGCCTCACCCCGGCTTAATTCACTGCCAATCATTCCCTTCCAATTGTTCTTAGTATAATCCGGCCTTCTCATTAATTACCCGAGTCAGGATGTTCAACCGTCACTCCACGATACAAAAGCTTACGTCCGGCAGGAGTTCTGTACCAGATCCGCTCCGCGAGGGTCACTGCACCATTCACACTCCAGTATAAAACGAGTGCTGCCGGTGAGCGCCACATAACTGCCGTCGAGATAGCGACAACAAGAAGAGGCAATCCCATTCTCAGAAGAAACGGTTGTGAAGCCGCCTGTTCCGGCAGGAGAGGAATACTTAGTCCGATCCAGCTTAACAGACCGTATAGATAAGGCAGCAGATGAGATGGATCCGAGATACCCAGAGACTGCATCCAAGGAACGATCAGGCTTGTCATCCCGGCTCCATGCATCGTGAAATACGGGTACAGGCTCATAAAGATAGGCATTTGGATCAAAGCGGCTCCAAAGGGCATGAAGGGCTTGATACCATACCGGGTATTAAGCTCCGTCATTTTCTGGATCAGTTTGGCCGGATCGGATGCGTAACGGGTGCGAAGATCGCTCAGGATCGGCTGCACGCTGAAGCTTCTGACCTGCTGCCTTGCGCTGCTGAGATTCAGCTTGAATAACAAGCTGCGAATAAGGAGTGTCAGCACGACAATGCTGAGTCCCCAATCATGGGTGAATGAATATAAAGTCTTCATTACGCCGTCCAGAATAGAGACGACCGGTTGTAAGAATGTCATACGAGTTCCTCCCGGAATATGTGATGGAATGGCGTGGAGCACGATATCCGTCAACATGGGAGGAATCTGTTTCATCATCATTTTCATCGCTTTGCCTGGAAGGGATCTTCCTTCGTATACGGCTAAACCGGCTGCCGACTGTACGCAGCACGGCCGGAATGCTCGAATAGGAAGTCTGGATCAGCGGAGTCACGCCGTATGCAGACATGGGCGGAGCTGTATAGAACCACTCACTCAGCCACCAGCAAGTGAAACCAAGCGCTACTATCAGCATAGGTATATCCAGGCTCCAGTCCATCTCCGCGATCCCTCCCTTCATCTTCTAAGCTACCTATACGGGCAGATACTTGTTCCGGTTTCATCCACGAAAGCTTCCATATGAAAAGCAGCTGCCCACAGGGGACAGCTGCCGTAAGCAAAAATAGAAGCAGGAGATAGTCTGTAGCGGCAGGTCATTCGCCGCTTCAGGCGCATCAGGCCCCGCCTGATCCGGGGCCCGCGAGCACTTGGGCGTAGATGCGGCCGGATTCCATCGCCGCTTCGTATACCGCACGGCCGATCATATGGCCGAGCAGTGTCGCCGTGCCCGCGTAGAGATGGGCACGGCCGCTCTGCGTGGCGGCGATCAGCACCGCATCGGTCGTCGTGCCGGTCGCGGCCGATCCATCCTCCATCGCCACGCCAAGATCCTGGAGCGCCGCTGCCTTGGCTTCCGTCGCGGTGATCACCGCATTGACCATGGCGGCATCCGTAAGTTTACCCTCGATCACCACGATTACGTTGATCGTACCGGGAAATAATGCCGCCGGAGCCAGTACGCGTCCGGCGCGTGCTTTGTTGCTGTAGCCGACCGTCACCCAGACGCTGACGGCGATGTCTCCGCTTGGGCCCGCCTCATAAGACCCCTCTGATCGGGCGGGACCTGTCTCTCTCCATCGCATATGACAGCGTCCTACGCCGCTCATATGCACCGATGTCAGCAGGCAGGCTGCTGTGGCCGCCTCTATTTCGGAGCGGTTCAGAAAATCATCCATTTCGGTCAGCGGATCCTCACACATGTAGGATTTATCCACTTGACGGTTTATCAGCCTGCTGTGAAATCCGAAGCCCCCGCCCCACGGGGCAGAGTTCAGCGTTCTCAGAGGCTGCTCCGATTCAAGAAGTAAATACCGGTCTCCCTGCCCGTTTCGGAGCGTCTCTGTAAGTGCAGCCGCAGGCTCGGAGACATAACGGAATACCTCTGCCGAATCTTGCTTATCGATCGCCAATTCTTTAGCCCTCCCCGTCCTCTTCCTTGGGCAGTGTGAACTCCGGCGGCCGCGCTTCAATATACGGCTGATACACATAGCCGCGGTCCAGTTCGACTACTTTACGCGTTCTCTTGCGCACAATTACCTTCTTCTCGCTCCAGGCTACTATGTAGCCGCGTATATCATTACGGGGGTCGGCATCCCTGACAATTCTAAGCAAGGTGCCTTCTACCCGGTATTGATCCAACTGCTCGTCACTAATCATAAACAGGCTGCCTCCTTAGTCGATCTGCATTATAGCGGCTGTCCCGCCAAGCTTCTCTACTAGCATACCTAAAACTGCCCGCTGCGCCAAGTTCTCTGCTTGGGATCTGTCTTACGCTGATTCACCATATCCTGGCATAGGGTAATGAAAAATGCGGCTTGCCCCTGTTTTAGATCGAAAATACTTGGGCAATCCTGATAAATGAAACAAACCGAAGAAAACTGAAATGAAATCTCATACATAAGAAGGGAGCGAGGCATAATGGATGTGGATAATAAAAAAACGTTTTTCGTGAGCGTAAGTGCCGGACAAATCGTGGATGAACCCGGTGAAATCAACTTTGATTTTGAAATCCGTGCAACGAGTGAAGAAATCGACAAGCTTGCAGAACTATTCGAGGTGCTGGAAGAGTCCGACAATAAAACACATTTCCGGGCTCTGCTGCCTTTTAAGGAATATCACAAAGATAAAGAGAACGATGAGTACGATTACGAGCTGAAAGAAATTTACCAGACCTTGTACAATCTTGGAACGGAAGAGACACGCCAGCATATTCAGAAAATGAATGTGCTTCAATGACGAAACGGCCGCCTGAGCGGTCGTTTTTTTATTATCTTTAAATAATATGGCTTAACAAACAAAAGACCTGAGGGATATTGTCCCCACAGGTCTTATTCAAGTTCATTCCTGCTAACTAACGTGTTCTTTTGAATCGGTGTTTTCAAACCAGTCGTCGAGCACTTTGCTTGACATCACACGCTTCTTGATATATTCCACCTGCTGCACAGTAAACTGAGATTCCCATTCAACCGACAGTTCCATTGAGAACTTGACGACAGTGAGGAGTTCAGACCATGCGACATAACGTTTATACCAGAAAAATTGCGGATGCTCAATCATATACGGGTACAAATCATCAAATTCGGTATGTTTGCAGTCCAGGGCGCGTTCGAAATGGTTCTTCGCTTCGGAAAGCTTCTCCAGCAAGTACTCAGCCGGAATTGGCCCGTTTTCCATAGCGATCCCTCCTCTCCAGTTACGTAACTCTATTATATCGAATATACCCGCTACAGGAAAGCATTGACGCAGAATGAAAATGTTTTCATAAATTGCCCGACATTTTCTTAGCAGTCGGCAAAGTGAATCTTTCCGTTCTCCAGGGACGTGATCGTAACCAGAGACTCGGTGCGGATACCCTGCTCCCGGATAGAACGTCCGCCTGCCTGAAATGCTTTCTCAACTGCAATGCCTACGCCGGTCAATACCGCACCCGAACGCTCTACAATCCGGATCAAACCGCGGGCTGCATCGCCATTGGCGATAATATCGTCAATGATTAGGACACGATCACTCGGGGTTATATATTGAGAAGACACCATAATGTCGGTCACGATCCCTTTCGTAAATGACGGGACTCTTTCACAATACGTATTCTCATCCATGGTCACTGATTTTTTGCGTCTGGCAAATACAAATGGAACACCGAGTTCGTTAGCTACAGCAAAAGCAAGCGGGATTCCTGAAGACTCTATGGTCAAAATTTTAGTCGGGGCACTCTCAATAAAACGGCGGGCGAATTCCTTGCCCATTTCTACGATTAATGCCGGGTCAACTTGATGATTCAAGATGGCGTCCAATTTAACGACTTGGTCGGAAACGACACTTCCTGCTTCTATAATACGCTCTTTCAACAGTTCCATTGCTTCTCCTCCACCTTTGAATATGTGTAAACGTACCACAAGCCAAACATAGGTTTCAAGTCCCATTTTGCAGCATTCCTGCACGTAAGCGGAAACTTTTTGACCTCTATACCAGTCTTATATAGTAAGATCCTAATTTAGTCCGTTTCAGGTTCATAGAGACGTGTCCTAAATAGATATTACCTTCTATTCTGAACGTAAATTGATGTTGTCTCCATAGACCATAAAGCTTATGATAAGGATTGTCGCTTTTTACGTATTTGTTGGCGACAGTAAGAAAGGAACGATTGCAATGAAGAAACAACTCCACAGAATCGTGCTGATCGGCTTTGCGATCGCCATCCTGCCCGCTGCGACAGGCTGTGAGACTGTACATAACCTGCAAAGCAATGACCAATCCGGCGCTGCTGCTACTCCGGCAGTAACTTCGAATACGAATAAACCTGCGCCGTCCACTCCGGATCCGGATCGTTCGGCAGCTGTCTCCTCTAACGGGGAAGAACCTTCGGATATGGTCAAGGAGAAACCGCAAGTATCCCCGGACAAGGCTTACCGTGTTTCAAAACCTACTTTAATGGGGGCCACACTGGGTACTCCCAAAGAAGAAGTGTTGAATCTATTCGGGAAAGCCCGGAATACATTCATTATGGATGAGGATCCGCAGGCAGTAACCGTCTACGAGTACCCGGATTTCTCCATCGGATTTAACGTATTCGACCGGCTCGAATTCATTCAGGTCCTCTCTCCTGATATTGATCCAGGCCTGAGCGGACTTCACCTTGGCGATTCGATCGGGGAGGCTTTGAACGTACTCGGGAAACCGGATAACCGGACCGATTACGTCCTGGCGTACAAAGCGCTGAATACGATTCTCAAACTGGATGTAGATCCTGGAAGCGGAACGATCAAATCGATCAAACTGTTTCCGGCCAGTTAACCCGCATACAGAAAACCGTGCTGCAGCCAGCACGGTTTTTCTATGTCTGTCTATATCCAATCTCGCTTATTCCGTTTTATTCGCTTTCTTGCGCAGGATATAGTAAATCAGAAAGCACAATGCACCCACGATAACGAGCACCGTAATGGTGATGCCCAGATACTTGTGAAGTGCCTGCAGCACGATTTCGAAATTCTCCCCGATAAAATGGCCCAGCGAAAGAAAAACCGTACACCACACCAGCGCTCCCGATCCTGCGAATAGAACATAGCGCAAGAGCGGAATTCCGCTAACGCCCGCATAATAGCAAGTAAGATGCCGTAATCCCGGAACGAAATAACCGAAGAAAATCGCCCACATGCCATGCTTGTGAAACCACTTTTCGGCTCGTTCCAGCTTCTCCGGCTTTAAACGTATCCAGCGGCTCACTTTATATAGGAAAGGTTTGCCGAGACGTTTGCCCACCGTATAGGAGATCATCATCCCCGTCATCGTCCCCATATAAGAAACGATCCAGGAGTATGTAAAAGATAAGGGACCATTCTCCAGGGTGAGGGATCCGATAAATGTCATCAACGTCTCATCCGGAACCGGCAGTCCGATAATGCCGGCTGCAAGCAGTGCATAAAGAGCCGGATATCCATAAGCAGATATCAGCTCGAAAACCGTTTCTTTCACTCCATAACACTCCTAACGGGATAACACCCGTACGATTCAAATTGCTGTCATGCCCGTCCCTTCCCGAACATACCTTGTACTATAAAGATACAAAGGGGGGATTCATGGCTTTGAAACCATGGGCGCAAACCGCACAGGTGGCATTTACTTATGTGGGAACAATTGTGGGTGCCGGCTTTGCCTCCGGCCAGGAAATCCTTCAGTTTTTTACCCGCTACGGTACGACAGCCGCCCTCACTATCGCGCTGGCAAGTCTGTTGTTCGTCTGGCTCGGGATCAAACTGATGCTGATGGCAAACGATGTTCAGGCCGAATCCTACGAAGATTTAAACAAAGTTCTATTCGGACCAAAAGCCGGCAAATGGATCTCTATGTTTACTATGATCATTCTATTCGGGATTTCTTCCGTCATGCTGGCCGGCGGCGGATCCGTATTCTCCGAGCATTTGTCGATGTCATTCCAAAGCGGTCTGCTTGTGACCTTATGCTTGTCTTACATCGTGATCTCACGGGGCATCGGCGCCATAATGACGGTCAATACGATTGTGGTGCCGATCATGATCCTTTTCAGTCTGATTCTCGTTAAGTATACGTCCACGCTTCCTACAGCCGGGGCCTGGCTCGCGATCGAGACCGACTCTTCCCCGATCCGCGTCTGGATGGCGCCCCTCTTGTATACGGGATTCAACCTGGCAACCGCACAGGCCGTACTGGTACCGCTCGGCTCCCAAATCCGGGACCGTAAAGTACTCGTCCGGGGCGGTATTATAGGCGGCCTCGTGATCGGGCTGCTCCTGCTGGCGGCCCATTATGCACTCAGTGCGCAGATGCCCGGAATCGGGCAGTTCGACATACCGATGGCCAGCATCATGACCGGGCTCGGGACACTGATTCCCTTCATCTATCTGCTCGTTATATATGGTGAAATCTTCACGACTTATTTGGGCAATATATATGGCCTTACTCTGCAGGTGCAGCAGCGAACGGGACTTAGCATCCGAATTGTCCTGCCGGCCCTGCTCGGTTTAAGTTACGTTGTCAGCCTCATCGGCTTCAAATCACTTCTGACTTTCCTCTACCCGCTGTTCGGCGTGGTATGCTCGGTCTGGCTCGGTATGATGATGTGGAAGAATCGTTCTGTTTAAACAAGCAGTGACTGTATTAATACTAGTCGACTCCCCGGCTTCAATGCAATCTGTATTTGAAAAAAATTCCTGAGTCCATCTTCTATATAAGACGACTTCTTACCAGGAGAAGTTTCTGTCCGAATACAAATATCTGCTTTTTTCATCATAAAAAGACCTTTCCGTAGCTTTCGCTGGACGGAAAGGCCTTTCCTTTTCATAAAGTTCTAAACAGGGAATACTCCTGTATAAAGAATAGCAATCGTCTGTTTACGCTTCTTCGGAACGGACGCTCTCAACCTGCTGCAGAGCTGCGCGGCTTGCTGCGAATGCCGCACTGCCGATTACACCGCCGTCATCGATCAATGCGCCGGGGTGAATCGTGAGGCGGTCCCAGTAGCCGTGGTAGACGGACTTCCGGAGTTCATCACGCATCGGCCCCAGCAGCCGCTCGCCAGCGAGCGAAGCACCGCCGCCGATGATAAGCGCATCCGGGCTGTACAATGTGACGGCATAGGACAGGCCTCTGCCGAGCAGCTTGCCCGTATGGTTCATGATCTCGATGGCGAGGGCGTCACCCTCGTCATAGGCCCGTGAGACATCAGCCGCTGTAACATTCGCGGCTTCCGCTCCCGGGAACCACTCGCCAAGCACGCTCTCGCGTCCGGCGGCAAGTGCCTCCCTCGCCTGCCGGGCGAGGCCGGTTGCCGAGGCAACCGTCTCCAGGCAGCCGACCAGTCCGCAGCCGCATGGTGTGCTCTCCCCGTCGCCGACAATGATGTGCCCGATCTCGCCGGCCATAAAACCGCCGCCGTAGTAGAGCTGCCCCTCATTAACCAGGGCAGCCGCCATTCCCGTACCCAGCGTAATGCCGAGTACGTTCGCATAGCCTTGTCCAGGCCCCTTCATGGCTTCGCCGAATATGTACATACGGACATCATTATCAATAAATACCGGAACGCCGAGTCTGGCTCCGAGGATGTCGGAAACCGGCACATTGTTCCAGCGCAAATTGCTTGCAAAGGTGCATACTCCCCGCACCGGGTCAATAAAACCAGGCGTGCCCAGACCGACTGCGCCAAGCTGACTCCGGTCGATATTCTGTTCACGCAGAAGATCTTCAATCATAACCGCGATTCTCTCCAGGACAAAATCGCTGCCGTTAGCTGCCTCTGTCGGCTGCTTACTCTTGGCAAGTAAATTAAATTCCTGGTCCAGCAGCCCGCATACTATATTCGTTCCTCCAAGATCTACACCGACGAAAAAGCTCATACCCGTCCGTCCTTTCCCTTATGCATCCGCATACAAAGTGGTAATGCCGTGCTGCTTCAGAACCTTCTCCATGTCAGTCCCCAGCGGGGCATCTGTGATACAAACATGCACATCCGCTATCGGGGCAATGGAAAACAAGGAGGTTTTGCCAACCTTGGTATGGTCAAACACTGCAATCGTATGCTGGGCGCGGCTCATTAACAGGCGGGCTGTCTGTGCTTCCAGCTCGGAGAAGGTCGTAATCCCCTTGTCCGCCGACACCCCGTCTACTCCGAGAAACAGCTTCTCAATATTGAGATGCTCGATTGTCTTCTCAGCCAGCGGGCCGCTCAGCTCAAAGGTTTTACTGCGCATGACGCCGCCTACGACGACGACCTGAAGGCCCTCGCTGTCGGACAGCTCCATGGCGATATTCACGGCGTTCGTGACGACCGTAATCCCCTGCCGCCACTTCAATTCGCGGGCAATCAGGAAGGTGGTCGTTCCGCCGGTCAGACAGACGCTGTCCCCTTCCTCGATTAAACCGGCTGCCCGCCGTGCAATCGCTTCCTTCTCCAGCCACAGCTGCTGCTTCTTCTCGGCGAATGAAGTCTCCCGTACCGCGGATAACCCTTCAAAGAGGGCACCGCCAATGGTACGGACGATATCGCCTTTCTTCTCCAGCAGGTCCAAATCACGTCTTGCAGTCGCTTCCGAGCACTGAAATTGCTCGATGATCTCCTGAATCGTGATCCGTCCCTGCTGCTTAAGCAGCTGCATAATCTGCTGGCGCCTGAGATCTCCCTTGGAAGAAGTTGCTTCATTCATTCTGCTGTCACTCCGTCACACAAGTTAAATTTGGACGAACTGGGTCAGGTTGCGCGGATCATCCGGGTTAAGGCCCAGTTTCATGGCGCTGTAATACCCGTTGTATTGAACGGCCGGCAAATAAAGCACACTGCGGGCTTCATCGCTGACTTTTGCGCCGCCGACTTCAATAACCAGATCCGCAAAATCCGTATCATCTCCGCGCTTCGCGGTGATAAGCAGAACCTGTGCCCCGTAATCTTTCATCTCACGGGCTACTTGCAGCTCGTATTCACGTGTGGATTCGGAAAGCAGCAGGCAGACAAGCGTACCGGAATCGACGATCGACTTGGGACCGTGACGGAATTCCAGGGTACCGTACGCTTCTGTCCATGTGTAGGTCATTTCCTTCAGCTTGAGACAAGCTTCAAGAGCAAGACCGCCGAGTGCGCCCAGGCCGAGATAGACCGTCTTGTTACAATCATGTGCCGCTACCCATTCTTTGATGATGGTATCCGAGGCTTTGACCAGTTCTTCGTCTAATTCTAACACAGTTTGAAGCTCTTGTAAGTATGCGTCCTGACCGGATGCCATCGCGATTGCGGCCTGCATCATGAACGTCATCGAGCTGAGCGATTTGCTCATCACCGTGCTCTTTTCCTTGCCGAGCGGCGACAACAGGCATTCCGTCATGCCGAACATTGTACTCGTTTCATGTGTAGTTATTCCGCATGTATCTATATGAGGTAAACCTTTTACAGATTCCAGAGCAAGAATAACTTCATGGGACTCTCCGGAACGGGATACGCCGACAATCAGGATCCGCTTGTCTCTGGCAAGAGTGGCATCCCGGATAAGAAAGATATCGGAAGACGGCTGGGCGGATGCGCTGCGTCCTGTCCATTTGCGGAAGGTCGCCGCCATGGTGATCGATTGATAGTAGGAAGAACCCGATCCGATAAATACAACCTCATCGTATTTCTCGTTACCAATATAACGGTTCACCCAGTCTGATTGCTTCTGAAGCTGCTCCCAGGCGGCCTTTATAGCCTCCGCTTGAGCGCTGATTTCTTTATAAGTGATTGGAACATTCTCGTTTGACATCTTCTATTTTCCTCCCTTATAATCAACATAATGAAATTATAAATCATTTTTTTGATCGTTTCAATCATTTTGTAGGAGGAGGTCTTCAAAATGCCTCATTTGATTTCATCTACCGCTATGCTTCAAACTGCCCGCAAGAACGGATACGGTATTACGGCTTTTAATGTACATACCCTTGAAATGCTGCAAGCCGTCGTCGATGCTGCCGAGGAACTGCAGGCCCCGCTCATTCTGCAAACCACGGTTGGTACCGTAAAACATCTCGGACCCGACTATATCGTTGCCGCCGCCGCTACAGCAGCCAAACGTTCTACGGTTCCCATCGCGCTTCATTTGGATCACTGTACCGATTATAATCTGCTTATCCAATGTATCCGTGAAGGTTATACTTCCGTTATGATTGATGCATCCATGCACCCTTTCGAAGAAAATGTCCGCCGTACGCAGGAAGTCGTTAAAGTAGCTGCCGCAGCCGGCGTTAACGTAGAAGCGGAGCTGGGCAAAGTAGGCGGCGTCGAGGACGATATCGTAGTCGCCGACGAAGACGCGCTGCTTGCCGACCCGGACGAATGCGTGAAGTTCGCAGAGCTCACCGGCGTCCCTACTCTAGCGCCGGCAATCGGTACCGCTCACGGCATTTACAAAGGGGAGCCGAACATTGCTTTCGGCAAGCTGGAACAAATTTTCGCCAAAGTGGATCTCCCGCTCGTCCTTCATGGCGGTTCCGGCATTCCTGCCGATCAGGTCAAGCGCTGTGTCGCACTCGGGATGGCCAAAATGAACGTCGCTACCGAACTTCGCATTGCGTTCTCAAATGCCATTAAGACTATATTCGATGCAAATCCGGAAGAAAATGATCCGCGCAAATACATGGTTCCGGCCAAAGCAGCAGTAAAAGAACTGGCGCAGGCCAAAATGCATCTGACAGGCTGCGTTGGCCGCGCCAAAGATTTCCGCTAGCCGCCAAGACAGGAGATGCTGTTGTCATGATAACGACCGTAACGCTCAACGCCGCCATCGATAAAACTTACACGGTATCCTCTTTCGAGATGAACCGCGTCTTACGAATCGGTGAAATGATTGCCGTAGCCGGCGGCAAAGGGGTGAATGTCGCCCGGGTGGTTCACACTCTGGGTGAGCCGGTAACCGCAGCGGGCTTTGCCGCCGGATTTAACGGGCAATTCATCCGCCAGAGTCTGGATGAGGAAGGCATCGGGCATGATTTCATCGAAGTTCCGGGTGAATCCAGACTGTGCCTGACCGTGCTCGATACCCAGAACGGCACGCAGACGGAACTGCTGGAGCCCGGCCCCCGGATTCCGCCCCCTAGTCTGGAGGAGCTGAAATCCAGGATCGCTTCACTGGCGGCCGCTTCTACGCACGTATGCTTTTCCGGCAGCCTGCCCGCAGGATGCCCTGCGGACTTGTACGCAGAGCTCATCCGGCTGACGCGGCTTGCAGGCGCCGAAGCCGTGCTCGATGCGAGCGGAGATGCGCTGGCGGCCGGCCTGGAGGCAAGGCCCCTGCTCATCAAGCCGAACGAGCACGAAATCGAGCGGCTGCTCGGCAGGGCCGCCTCCTCCGACGAGGACTTGGCCGGCTGCATCCGCGAACTTATGGGCCGCGGGATCCGCCATGTCATCGTCTCGCTCGGCGGCCGGGGGGCGCTGGCGGGCAGCGGCGGCCGTCTGCGGCGTGTGCAGCTGCCGCCAGTCGCCGCCGTTAATCCTGTCGGCAGCGGGGATGCCATGGTCGCGGGCATGATTACCGCGATCCGCAGAGGATTCAGCGATGCCGATATGGTCCGCTTCGGTGCCGCATGCGGAAGCGCCAACGCCTTGCACGCCCAGGCAGGCGTTGTGACGATGGAAGAGGTCGAGCGGCTGCACCGCGAAATCCGGGTCACCGACTATTAGATCCTATTATTCGGAACCATAGAATATAGAATTCGATCCACATATCACATAGAAGAAACAGCCCAAAAACCTTCACTCCCCGCGCATGCGGTGAAGAGAAGGTTTTTTTGCGTTCAGAGAAATACAGGAACGGATCTCTTATGAAAGCATCACTCAAGAATTTATCTGATTTGTGAAAACAATTTGGTAAACTTTTGGACTTCAGGGTATCCTACCCGTACATCTTGTCAGTCATAAGAAACGGAGGTTGTTTGAGGATGAACAGACAAACGCACAAACAGAATGAACGATTTAAACAAAGCGAAGCTTCGGCTCCTACGGTCAATACGGATCACTATAACATCCCCCTTTCTTCCGATATTCAGCAGCAAATCCAGCAAATTCAAGAACTCCTCCAAACGGATGAACTCCAATGGGCCATAGAAGAAGACGGAATTTCCGGCTGCATGTATATGGATACTTTTATAGATGATCAAGCCTTTCAGCAGGATATTGTCCCTCGTCTGGGCAGATGGGAACACCATTCGAACGAGTGGGAGAAATTATTCCCCAGCGGAAGCGCCGTAAGTAAAGTTTCGGATATGCTCCAACGCTTGCTGCACGGTGATGTCATTCTTCTCCATGAAGCACTCGGAGGCAGTGCGATAGCAGTACCCGTTCCATTCCAGAAGGGCCGTGCGATTGAACCGCCCAAGGTCGAACGTGTTATCCTCGGTCCACAGGAAGCTTATGTGGAAGATCTGCGCGTAAATTTGGGTTTGCTGAGAAAACGCCTGCGGGATCCGAATATGGTCGTCCGCTATTACGAAATCGGTCAGCGCACTAAGACGGCAACCTGTCTTGTTTATATCAACGACATTGCCCGTGAGGAATGGGTACAGGAAATTCAAAATAAAATAGCCCAAATTGATATCGATTCCATCCTGATTCTTAAGGATCTGATGGAATTTATAAACGGAAGAAACCTGACCCCCTTCCCTATGTACGAGAAAAGCGAGCTGCCCTCACGCAGTGCGCTCTATCTCCAGAAAGGGAGAATCGGCATTATGATTGACGGCACCCCCTTTATGGCCTTCCTGCCAACCAACCTGCTGACCAGTTTTATTGGCGGGGAAGCAGTCATTCACGGGACGATCATCCCTTTATTCGTGCGGATCATCCGGATCATCGCTTTTATCATCGCTCTCTACGCACCAGCGGTATACTTGGCTCTCGTAACCGTCGATTCTTCCGTGCTGCCCACTGCTTTTGCGATATCCATCGCGCAGGATCAGCGGGGAATCCCCTATTTAAGCCTGTTCGAGACGCTTATGATGATGCTGGTCATGGATTTATTGAATGAAGGCATGACTTATGTACCGGGGAATGTCGGATCGGCCCTGAACGTGGTGGGCTCCCTCATTATTGGACAGGCGGCAGCCCAGGCCGGATTAACGAGCAAATTCATGATTATTATTGCCTCGATCTCCGCTGTCGGCGCCTATATCGCTTCTTACCAGATTTCCTACGCTGCGCGCCTGTGGAAATATCCTTTAATTCTGGCCGCCGGTTTCTTCGGATTCTATGGGATTACCGTAGTTTCGGTACTGCTGCTCGGACACCTGGCCGGACGCAAGTCACTCGGTGTCCCTTATATGAAACCGCTGAGCCCGCTTGTCTTCCGCGATATCCGGGGAACTTTCTTTCCACCCGATCTGAGAAAAGTCATTCTTCGTGAAGAGACCTTCAAACCCGGTAATAAAACCCGTCAGAAGGGAGATCCGAATTCATGAGCTACCCTCGAATATCCGCCACGGAGTGGTTCGTCATTCTAACGGTCTCCTCCATTGCGATGGGTCCGATCCGTTTTCCGGCCTACCTGGCCAAGCAGATGGACCAGCACGGATGGGTTCTGCTGCTGGCCGCACTGTCCATCTCCCTCTGGAACACGTACATTGCGGTGGCGTTATCCAGAAAGCACAGCGGAGAAAGCATTACAGAGTGGTCCCGCCACTATCTCGGCAAACCGCTGGCGGCAGTCTACACGCTGTGCATCGCCATTTACTTTTTTGTCTGGGGGATGCTGACCTTCGCCGAACACTGGCTGTTGACTTCTTACTCCACCTTGAAGGAAACACCTGTCTATCTGATTGTCCTGCTCATGCTTCCCGTCGTGCTGTATATGCTGCTGCAGGGACTCGAAGCCTGGGCCCGCCTGTTTCTTCTGCTCGGTTATGTGCTGGTCATCTGGCTCATCGTCATCAACCTGCCGCAGCTGGTCAACTCGGACTTCTCGAATCTGCTTCCTCTGGGTAATTTCGGAATCGACAAAATGGCGGGCATGAACGCGCTGACGATCTTTTACCTGTTCAAAGGGTTCGCTGTTCTTTATTTCCTGTATCCTTATCTGAAAACGGAGAAGAGGCTGTTTGGTTTATCGGCTCTGGCAACCGGTGTGGCGGGCATGGAGCTCCTCTTTGCTTTTCTGCTGCCTCTCACCGTTTTCGGAGCCAAAACCGCCAAGACGTTCACTTTTCCTTATCAGGAATCGATGGAAACCGTTCCGTTCTATCTTCTTCCTTTTGAAAAATTAAGCTTCATCGCCCCGCTGTTTTTCGTACTCGTAACCATTATGATTCTGATCGTATCGATATCTTGCTGCACACAGGCGATCTGTTCCCTGTTCCCCCGCCTTCGCGAGAAGACCGTATCGACTCTGATTACGATTATGATGGGGCTGACCTTGCTCCAATCCTTATCCGTTCATGATGTAGATTTTCTCGTCCTGTCAACAGCCATTGTGTTCGGCATCCTGTTCTTTCTGGTCCCGAATTATATGTGGATGGTCAGCTTATTTAAAAAGGAGAACCCGGCATGAAGCGCCTCCTGCGGGTTCTGACCGCTCTGCTCCTGTCCCTTGGCCTTACAAGCTGTATGGATATTACGGAAATCCGGGAACAGGCTTTTATCGTCGGCTTCGGGCTGGATCGGACAGATACAGGCGAGCTGGAGATTAATCTCATGGAAATCGATATGTCCGGAAGTGGTGGGGGCTCGGAAGACTCCTCCAAAACCCAAGAGCAGAAGTTCCTGATCCGTACAGCAAGAGGAGCAGACATCCCGGAATGCCTGCGTAAGATCAGAATGCGGCTTCAAAAACAGCTTTCGCTGGATAAGGTGACGTTTGTTGTTTTTGGTGAAAAACTCGCCCGCAGCGGCATTTCGCCTTACCTGGATTTCCTTGTCCGCTCCCCTTACATTGATCAGACGGTGCATGTGCTCATCACTCCAGATCCGAAGGAACTTCTCAGGAAGGATCAGGGAAGTCTGAACCGGTTTGCTTCCAAAGGCCATGCATTCGTGCCCGCTTATATTCCGACCCGCCTCTGGCAGGTAAATAAATACGCTACGAGTTCATTTAAAAGCATCCACTTGAACCGGTTCAAAATGATCGAGGGAGAGCTGAACTTTGAAGGAGAAAGCTTCCTGTTGAAAGATAAGCTAGTTACGCAGCTGGATGGAATTGAGTCTAGGCTATTTAATATTTTGTACGGAAAAGACTCCCAGCAGGTTATCCTTTATTTGGACCCCGAACACCAAACCTCTGTCCAGATCGGTTCAGTCCGCCGTAAAATCAGCCTAACCCCCGAGAGGGTCCATCTCGTTTACCGCATTCAATGCGAAATATTGGAAAGCAAAGAAAAGAGCCCATACTCCAATATTCTAGCGCTGGAAGAGAAAGCGAACCGCTATTGGGAGAAGGAATTAACCCGCATCATAAACAGAACCAAGGCCAAAGGGCTCGACATTCTTGGGCTGGGAGAAAAATTCCAGAGTAGAGGATGGGACACAAGCGACTGGGAAGAAAAAATAAAAAAGCTGGATGTCTCCTTGGAAGTTAAATTGGATATTCTGTCACCCGCCGGAAAAAGGGATTAGCACACACGGTTCTCATGTACAGCAAGCTTAGTCCTGGTCCTGTTCAAGGTTAAGACCAGACGAAAAAGACCTCCGGGACCACCTGCGGGTGATCTCCGGAGGTCTTTTTCCGGCTTGTATGAAACGTTTATAGTTTGATTAGATGTGCAGCCGGAGATGTGCTTACAGCAGCTTCGCTAACATGCTCATGACAGGTAAACAGAAGAATTTGGCGGCCCGCGCTCATCCCTTCCAACAAACGAAGGGCTCCCTCCATACGCTGACGGTCAAAATTAACGAAAATATCATCAAACACAAGCGGCAAAACCACTTTGCCCGCAAATTCCCCGACCAGCGCAAAGCGCATAGCCAAGTATAGCTGCTCCGCCGTTCCGCGGCTCAGCTTGCCCGTGTCCACCTGCCGCCCGTCCGCCCGCACCGCATACAGCTTCTGCTGGCCCAGCGGGGCCGTCACACGGATGAAGCGGCCGCCGGTCATCTCGGCGAAGCTCGCGGACGCGCGCTGCAGCACGCCCGGCTGGCGCTCGCTCTCACAGCGTTCGCGTGTCCGCTTCACAAGCAGCGAAGCCAGAGCCAGCACGGCGTACCTGCCGCCAAGCTCACGGACTTCCGCGAGCTGTTCCTCACAGCGCTGAAGATGGGCGGCCTGCTCTCCGCCGTCTTCCAGCTTCTCCAGCTCGCCAGCAAGCCGTCCGCGGCGGTCCCGCAGGGCATTGCTTTCCGCCTCCAGCGCAGCCGCCCGTGCGGACAGCTCCGCCTCGCTTGCCGTCAGTTTGTCCCTATCGGCGGCGGACAGCGCTTCGCTTAGCTGCGCCCGGCTTGCCGCCTTGGCATGCGCATCCACCGCACCGGCGAGCAGCTTAGCCTCTGCGGACAGCTCCGCCCGGCGCGCCTGGCGCACTGCTTCCCGGCGAAGCGCTTCTTCGCCGTCCGCATGTGCCTCGCGCAGCAGCGACTGCAGGCGTCCGCGGACCCGCTGCGCCTGCTCGCCCGCAGCCGTCTCGAGCCGCGCTGCCTCCGCCGCCTGAGCGGCCAGGCGCTCACGCTCTGCGAGCAGCTCCCGCTGCTCCGCCATCTGCTCGGCACGGCGCTTGAGGCCGAGCAGCGGATCGGCAGCCCCGGCTTCGCCGAGGAGCCGTCTTGCCCGCTCTTCGAAAGCCTCCGCCGACTGCTTCAGCGCTGCCAGCTTGGCGGAATGGGCGGTCATCCGCTGCTGCAGGGCGTGACCTCGGCTGATCAGCTGCAGCGAGTCGAGCGCCGCTTCCGGGGACAGATGCGGCCTCAGCTTCCGCTCAAGCAGCCAGCGGCTCCACCGCTCCTGATCGCCTGAAGCGTGCTCCTCCAGCTCCCGGCTGCGCTCCTCCAGCAGAGTCTCTTGCCGCTGAGCTGCCTGCAGCTCCTGCTTGAGATCTTCGAGCCTGGCGCGGCGGCGCTCCATTTCGGCCCGGTGCTGGGCCCATAAATCTGTGCCCGTCTGCCAGCTCTCCAGCTCTGTCTGGAGCCAGTGGCGCGTATCGGGCCAGGAAGGAAGGGCGGCTTCCCGCGCTCCTGAAGCTGCCGTAGCTGCAGCAGAGCCCTGCCGATTATGTTCATCAGCCGACATGCTCGCTCCCATCCGGGAATACCCCGCTGCCGCCTCCTCCCCGGCCGCCGAGCCCCTGGTCCGGGAGCCAAGCAGGAGGCCGAGCGCTTCCTGAAGCCGGGTCTGCAGAGCGGCAGTATGAATCTCCGCAGCCTCACCAGACGCAGCCTCATCCATGTAACGGGTTGAACGGCTTAAGCGGGAAACCTCTGCATCAGAGTGGAGCTTGTTCGCTCCGCTTCGGGTCCGCCGGGACGCATGAGCGTCCTCGGCAGTCCCCTCCGAGCGTTCAGCCCCCCGCCCTTTCGGTTTCTTCGGGCCCCGCAGCAGCCAGATCGTAGTAGCTGCGAGCAGAGCAAAGATCACTGCGGCTGCGGCATATTGGCCCAGCAGCACCATCGCAGCCGGCAGAAGTACGGTCATCGCTGCGGCTGCCGAAGCGATGCGGCGATACAAGGCGGCCGATTCGCTGCTGCGCTCCTCGGAGAGTCTCCGGAGCTCGTCCTCCCGCCGCTTCTCTTCCTCGCGCATCCGGAACCTTTGCTCCGCTTCCCCCTGGAGCAGCTTCCACTGCGCATAATCTGCCGCCAGTCTGCGGAGAAGAGCCGCTTCTTCCGCGGTTCTTGCTCCCGGATTCTCTTCGCGCAGACCTGAAAGCCTCAGCCACTCACTCCATTCAAGCTGCTTGTCCGCCAGCTCGCGGCCCAGATCTTCCCGTCTGTTAAACAAACGGCTTCGTTCCGCGTCAAGAAGTCGGCGCTCCCCGTCCCACTTCCCAAAAGCTTCTTTGGACGCACGGATCTCTTCCTTCATTCCGACGGATACCGGAAAGTTCTTCAAGTCGGCCTCTGTCCAGTCTTCATCCAGTTCCCGCAACAGCGCCTCCAGCTCGCTGCTGTGGTGATTCCGCTCCGTCTCCAGCTCAATCACCGCGCGCAGCCCTGTACGGTACTCGGCGGCTCCTTCCTGCAGGGAACTGAGCTCGGTCGCCCCTTCCAGCAGGTCCGGATCAGCCTGCAAGTTCTGCATACGCCGGCTGAATTCCCGGATTCTCTCCCGCTCGGTTCGCTGCACGTCTTCCAGCGCGTCCAGTTCCTGCCGAAGCGTTTCATAGCGCTCTACTGCCTGGACGGGAAAGTCCGGAATCTCCGGCAATCTGTCCAATTCTTCGGCTGTTTGGCGCAATTTCAGCCACGGTTCATAGGCATTCACACAGCGGCTCACCCAATCCAGTTGAACCATGACCTCCCTGCGCTCCCGCTCTGTACTCTCCAGCCGGTGCTCCAGCCCGCGCATTTCTTCGAGCGCCTCTTCGTACCGGGCGATTTCATCCCGGGTGCGGAGTCTGCCGGCACGAAGCTCTTCGTAAGCGCGTATGCTCCGGTTGAGTTCCTGGTTGCGTCCCCTTGGCTTATAGACCGTATCTGCACGGGCCGAGAGCTTACGCTCCCCTTCCACAACCGTGCTTCCGCTGACTCCGAAGCCTGCTCCATACAGGTAGCCTCCGATTTCATCACTCTGCAGCGTCCTGAGCTCCTGAAGCTCTCCCAGACCGAAAGCAAACAGGCTGCGAAACAGCTCGGCGGACAAGCCTCCAAGCAGGTCGCGAAGCAGTTCTTCCCCGCCAGTGGTCCCGTCGAATAGCGTAACTTTCACGCTCCCGGCAGCGGGAGAACGCCCCGGACCGCCGGATTCGGCGTACCTTTCCACCAGAATGCTCCGACCCAGCTCATCTTCGAGCATTAAAGATCCGCCATGAGGGCCCCCTGCCTCAGGCTCATACCTCTCGGCTGACTGAGCTCTCGTAGGGAAACCGAACAAGACGGCCCGGATAAAACCGAGCAGCGTACTTTTCCCCGCTTCATTGGGCCCGTACAGCACATTCAGCTGCGGATGCAAACGATAAGCCCGCTCATGCAGCGCGCCGAAGCCTCGGATCCGAATCTCTGTGATGATCATCGCTCCCGCCCCCCGCCAGCCACCAGCAGATCGAGAGCCAGCTCCCGCGCAGCACGCAGCCATTCTTGAAGTTCATCCTCTGCCGCTCTGCCGCCGAAGAGCTTCGCCGCACCCGGCTGTGACATGAGCGGGTGAAGTGCTTCCGCCGCGAAGGCTTCCAGCTTCTTCTCATCCGCCGCCAATTCTTCGGCCAGCCGGAGAAGATCACCCATGAAGCTTTCTTCTGTCAGAAGCTGGTCCAGATCCAGATCTTGTCCCGTATGGGACTCTATGGACTCCACCCAGACAAAGGGCGGGTGACTCTCCTGCCTGTTCCCTCTGTGCACAGAGAATGTCTCGCCGGACCCATACCCCTCCCGGTATTTATCCTCCGAATAGCCGGACTGCTCCTGTTCACGGTCCGAACCCGTGCTGAGAGAGCCCGCCCCGAATTTAGCCGCTTCACTGTCCCTCAGCTCACGCACCAAATCCGTGAGCGTACTTCCACTCTGAAGCCGCAAATGCAGCGGACCTCGTCCGGTCAAAGCAAGCCTCACAATTACAGGCCTGCCTCCGGCCCCGGCCCTAAGCTCGTCCAGCAGGCCATCAAGACCCTCATGGAGCTCCTGTTCGGTAGTTATCCCCTCAATGGACAAATCAGCCTGTTCCCACCGGACAGCATCGAGCGTGTGAAAGGCCAGTTGGGCGCAGCCGTGTTCATCGACATGAACGATATAACAGCCCCTTTCCCCGCATTCCCGTATACTGCGACCTTGAATGTTACCGGGATATACAGCCAGAGGCGACTCATTCAGCACTTCTCTTGTATGGATATGCCCCAGGGCCCAATAATCGATTCCTCTGCCGATAAGATCCTGCCTGCTGCAGGGTGCATAATTATCAAAGCCCGGGTTCCCGTCTACATTCGTATGAAGTAAAGCAATCTGGTATACCGAAGCATCCTTGCCGTTAAATCTCAGCGCATAGTTGTCCAGGACAGCTGCTGTGGGATAAGAGATGCCATGTACGTGAGCAATCGTGCCGCGATCTTCTTTGAATACCGGCACCGTCTCTACAGTTCCGCCGGCCGCATACACATGGACCGATGGAGGCCAATCAAGCCGGGCTGCCCGTCCATCTGCCGGATCATGATTCCCGTGGATAACAAAGGACGGGATTCCCGCCTTGTCCAGCTCCGCCAATGCGCTGCGAAAACGCAGCTGGGCACGCAATGAACGGTCCGCGGTGTCGTAGATATCGCCGCTAAAGACTACAAAATCGACGTTCTCCCGAATTGCCAGACGTACCAGCCTGCCAAGCGCAGTAAAAGTCGATTCACGAATCACTTCACGAATCGGACCTGGAACGGTATGCATGCCTTTGAATGCACTGTCCAAATGAAGGTCGGCGGCATGCATAAATTTCAGCGGTTTCATTCCTTTTCCTCCCCTATCCGAGGAATAGACGATGACGGCATTCTCATTGTTCGTACCTCTCGTATACACTGCGCAGCTGACGCATCACGCGGTTGAGTGAATACGATTTGCGCGCCTTATCGGATGCAGCTCTTGCCAGCTGGTACCGGTAGGAGGGATCGACCACCACCTTCTCCAGGGCAACGCTGAGTCCGGCCGCATCCCCCGGCTCCACTAACAGCCCGTTGCGCCCGTTCTCGATCTGCTCGGCAATCCCGCCTACATTGGTCCCGACGAGCGCAAGCAGGCACAGAGCCGCTTCAGCGAATACGGAGCCGAACGCTTCCGCTTTTGAAGGAAGTACGAAGATGTCAAAGAAAGGCATGAATTCCTCCGGATGCAGCATATAACCGTAGAAAATGATCTCCTCATACAGATTCAATTCCCTTGCCAGCTCCTCCAGCTCCGTACGCGAAGGGCCGTCCCCGATAATATGCAGAACGAACGGATGACCGCGTTCCTTCAATTTGGCGCATGCCTCCAGAAGGGTCTCCAGTCCTTTGGCCGGTACGAGACGGCAGACCGTAATGAGCTGCGCGACCTCGTTCTCATGAGAAATAGGACGAAAACGCTTCTCGTCATAACCGTTCGGAATCACGCCTACCCGTTCGGGATCTTGAATGAACTCACTTATGTACTGCTTAAACGAATTCGAGACAGTCAGAATTTGATCCAGCTTGGATTCCAGTTCCCCGTAGATCGAGGTCAAGAAGAGCTGTTCCGGTCCTCCATCTGCGATTTTTCCGTTGAGGAGAAGCTCGCGCTCATAACTGGAGTGAATGGTCACAATTACCGGCGTATCCGGAAAAACTTCCTTCATAGCTAATGCGGCAATCGGATGATGGGCATGAATAAGATCATATTTTTTGCGGATGCGGAGCTTTGTCCACCAGATGTAGTCTTTATAAGTTTGTACGTATTTATCGATAATTGGATTTTCTCCGTAACGGGACAAGTCGAAAGTCGTAAAGCCCACCGGCTCTGTCCCTTTGCCTCTCAACCGTTTAGGGAGCGAGAATAATTCCATCTCCCAGCCTCTTTTATTGAATTTTTCCGTCGTATAAGGAACCATGGAAGAAACTCCGCCCGGCTGATCCGGAGGAAAAAATAACGCTTGCAAAATATTCATTGATGCACACTCCTGCTCCTATTGCGGCCTTTTCTGTGCAGCTGTAGCTTCTATCATGATACGCTGGACCTCTTCTTATTGTACCTGCTGCAGGATCAATAGAAAAGGGAACACCACCTCCTCAGCGTATAGACAAATCAACGAAATGTAACATTTTGGAAAGAAGCCTATTTTGCTGCAATTGGGTTTTTGCTATAATGAAAAAAACTGCAAATACGAACGTACATTTGACTGTTTCCGTTATCTGGAACGGACCAAATCGGAGGAATGTTGATCTTGTGGAATGCGCCGATTGAAGCATGGGGGCCCGATACCGCCACCTCCATGATCCTTGTAATTCTGGCTCTTATGCTGTTTATTTCTGGAAGGCTCTATTACACCCGTCGTAAAAAAGCCTACTTTTCTATGACACTCTCCATCATCCTCATGCTGATCCATAATATGCTGCGGCTTTACTGGCAAGCAACCGGTGGATTGAACGATCTGACGGGATTCTTCGATGACCTTCTGCAGGCGGTATCTTTCGTCTTGGTTAACCTGGGCATTTATCAGCTCTATAATCCGACTAAAAGACGCCAGTATATTTATTTCTGCGGACTCATTGTTCTTGCGCTGGGCGTGTCTGTCTTTCATTTCTATCCCACGACGAGCGGCAATGCGCAGCAGGCGGCCTTACTTGCCGATCTGCCTATCAACCTCTACATGTTCGTCTTAATCTTTGTGTGCGCTTATATGATCACACCGATGGTCGGGCAGCAGGGCAAGTTTCAAACGATCATGACCCTTTTCTTCGCCAAACAAACGGCTCATACCATTAACACCTACATGTTCGCAGGGGAACATAAGTGGCTGACGCTTGCGGAATGGTTTCTCCCTATCGGATACATATGCATTCTCTTTCTTCTTTTGTTTGACCGGATTGTTGAGCTTATGCAGGCGATCTACCAATCCTCCATTACGGACGGACTAACCAAAGTATACACCCGCAAATATTTTGACAAGCGGGTTGCTCAATATATCCGGCTCAACAAGAAAGTGGCCGTTCTGTTCAGCGACATCGACAATTTCAAGAAACTTAACGATACCAAAGGACATCACATGGGGGATGAAATGCTCAAGCAGGTCGCGCTCATCATGCAGCAGGAAGCGGAGGACAGCGGAATTGTGGGACGCTATGGCGGAGAAGAGCTTGTCGTGCTTATTACAGATCCCGATACTTCACCGGCTAAACTGGCCGAGAATATACGCAGACGCATTGAGGAAGAGACCATTGTGACCGTCAGCATGGGATACAGCAGCTTCAAGAAAGGCAATACTGCGCAGCAGCTCGTTAAACAGGCAGATGAGGCCATGTACAAAGCCAAAAAAACCGGTAAGAACAAGGTCGTCCGTTTCGGAGCCTGATTAGCAGCGTACATAGAAGAGCAATAGGCAATCGCTCTAAAAAAGAATCTCTGCTTAAGAAAAGCGATGCAGGCTGCCCCAGCCCGCATCGCTTTTTATCGTTATTGAATAGTAAACAGCTCTTCCACCGGTTTACCGAGAACACTGCTGAGGCGCTTGGCAGCGCCTGGTCCGATTGATTTCATCGATCTCTCAACCAGCGAGATATAGGCATGGCTAAGCCCCGTTAGTCTGGCTAATTCTCTTTGAGTCAAGCCCAGCAGCATTCTTCTACGAATAAGTTCCTCCGATTTGGCGGTAATTCGCACAGCGTCCCCTCTTTTCCATTTCCTAATAAATCCCATTCTATCATTTTATTTTACTATTGCAAACAAATAAATTTACTATTGTAATCATTTGTCTTGTCATGCTTCCCGCCGTTTACAATTGAAAAACCTTATTTTCCCTGCTATGATAAAATTGTTTACTAATGTTTACCAGATCGAAGGTGTTTTCTTATGTTTTTTTATGATAAACTCAGAGATCTCCGCAAGCTTAAAGGCTACACAATCCGTGAACTGGCTGACCGCTCAGGCGTATCCGCCGGCTACATTTCACAACTTGAGAACGGGAACCGCAATGCACCTTCCCCGGACGTATTAATGAAACTGTCTGAAGGACTTAATATTCCTTATGCGGATTTAATGAAGATTGCCGGCTATCTCGAAGCTCCGGAGGCTCAGGAGAACTTACCGAAGGCGCCTGTTAATCTGCGGAGATTTCTGCACGACAACGATCTTGTTTTTGATGGTATCCAGCTGACCGATGTGGATAAAGAATGGATGGAGCGTATGCTCAGTGCCTTGTTCTGGAAACAACGGAACAGACCGTCCGATTCCGAATCGGACTCTTAGAGCTCAAGCAATCCTGCATAGCTGCTTAACATGAACAATCCCTCTGCAACGGATCGACGTATCCAAATCCAGAGGGATTGTCTAATTACAAGCACAAAAAGCCCCTTTCTATCTGTCAAAGGGTGCGGCTTGTTTATGTTGAGGGTGTACCGATAACGGCGCCAGGATGCCAAGTATCGCCAGGGTTATTCGACTATCGCCAGTACGGGCCGATCCATCGCTTTCTCTATCGAGTGGCTAAGCCCGGTCTCTTTCGCTTACTCTATAATTCCTATTTTATCATTTTATTTCACTATTGGAAACAATTATATTCACTTTTGAAATCTTCATCCCGGTCCTGGTCCATCCCTTTGCCAATTGAAAAACCTTATTTTCCCTGCTATGATAAAAATGTTAACTAATGTTTACCAGATCGCAGGTGCTTCCTATGTTTTTCTATGATAAACTCAGAGATCTCCGCAAACTTAAAGGGTACACGATTCGTGAACTGGCGGACCGCTCGGGCGTTTCAGCCGGTTATATTTCGCAACTCGAGAACGGAAACCGTAATGTACCCTCTCCCGAAGTGTTAATGAAACTGTCCGAAGGCCTTAATATTCCTTACGCGGATCTAATGAAAATCGCAGGTTACCTGGAATCTTCGGATGCGCAGACGCTCTTACCCAAGACGCCCGTTAATCTGAGGAGATTTCTGCACGACAATGATCTTATATTTGACGGGATCCAACTGACCGATACGGATAAGGAATGGATTGAACGTATGCTCAGCGCCTTGTTCTGGAAAGAACGTAACAGACCATCCGATTCCGAATCCGGTTCTTAGACCTCTGGCAATAATTTTACATGGCTGCTTAACATGAACAATCCCTCTGGGCGGATTAACACATCCGCATACAGAGGGATTGTCTGATTATAGGAATAAAAAAAGGCCCCTTCTATCTGGAAGGGGCTGGCCTGTTTGTAAGTGCAATGTTGGCGTGGATTTCTTGAATCCGTTCGTTCTCCTGACGCAGACGATCTTCTATCCTCTGTGTCAGCTGTGCGATTTGGTCCCCTACAGAATCCGGAACTTCTACCTCAGGCAGCGATTTGATCACATACAGCAGACACTGCAGCGTCTCTTCCATCAAATCTTTCTTACGTGCGGTAAGAACTACCTCCGCGAGGAAGATAAGATGTGTCAATTCATTTTGCAGGACACTCATATACGTTCCACTTCCTTCCACTTCGATTATGACTGAAAATGTCGAATGTGGAAAGTTGGTCTTGACATTTTAAACTGTAATATTTAAAATGATAGATACAATAGTAACTTAAATAGTTACAGTTATCTTTTTGTAAAACGCCTCCCCGTTAACTCCGGTTAGCGTCCCTAGGGAACTATGCGCCACTTGGGCTGGGGAGCTTTTTAGATAAATAGTATAGATAAACGGAGGGATACCTATGTCTTTGATTACAATTAACGATCAGAATTTCCAGGAAACACTCGCCGGCAACGACCTCGTACTCGTCGACTTCTGGGCACCTTGGTGCGGTCCTTGCAAAATGCAGAGCCCTATTCTGGATGAATTGAATGCCGAAGCCGGAGAAGTTGTCACCATCGCTAAAATGAACGTGGACGACAACCCGGAAACGCCGTCTAAATTCGGAGTTATGAGCATCCCTACCTTGAAACTGTTTAAGAACGGTACGGAAGTGAAATCGTTTGTGGGTGTACAATCTATGCAGACACTCAAAGCGCTCGTTGATGAGCATAAATAAACCAATCCATACATTAAGGATTGAATGCACCATTCAAAAGAAGCAAGGGTCTCTTCAGGACCCTTGCTTCTTTGGATTGCTGCTAATGGTGAACCGGGATATTCTCGAACATAATTTCATCAATCAGCTTATTCCGGTACAGCATCGAAATATGCAGGGAGTCATAGTCCTGTTCTTTGTCCAGTTCCTCCATCAGCAGCCCGGCAATCACTTGACGCTCCCGTGAATTATCGGTCTGACTAAAGTCGATAAATCCTGTACAATCGGCTTCGCTGACATCAATCGTGGCGATTCCCACCGGAAGTCCGCCATACTCCTGATCATATATTTCATAGGTTAGTGTATCCCCATCATCACGAGATAAGATGACAGAGAACTCATCCCCTTCCGTATCCAGCTCATCCGCATCGAATTCTTCCAGCGAAATTTCGAGCGTGTCTACAATCTCGCCGTCAAACCGGCTGTGGAACAGGAAATTCTCCGTCTCCTCCTCCTGGAAATCGGCTACGATCAGATTGGAGGCCAGCTCCATCTCCTCTTCCAGAGGATCAAAGACCCAATCCAGCATACATACGGCTTCTGTACCGTAAATCCGGCAAGAGGCCTCCGCCACAAGGCGCGAACCCGGATCAAACAACTGATATCGGACTCTGCCCCGGTTTTCTTCCACAAGAACCAGTTCATAATCCGGCTCGGCATCATAGGCAACTGTATTGTCTTCGCCGGCCATACTCAGGTCTTCCAGCTCATCTTGTTCATAATCTTCATATTCTAACTCATCCCGGGTCCATTCGAGTTCTGTTTCATCGTCCGCATAACCGGCTTCCGTATCCGATTCATCCCCTGGTGTACCGATAATCAAGTCGTAACTGCTATAAGTCAGCACAACATCACATTCGCGGATATTGAGGGCATCTACCTGCCACTGGATATAATCACGCATAAAAATATCCACTTCGTGCTTATCCTCATTCGTTAGCTCCACATCTTCAAGCTGAATACCCCCGGCCATCCGCTCTCCTTCACGGTAAACCAAACTGATAATTCCGGCAAAACGGCCGTCAACCAATATTTCCGTAACTTCTCCGCCCGCCGTTTTCAAGTCGGGTCTTAGTACAATATGGGCCATTCGCTCTGCCTCCCTTATCGGTATTCCCGGACGATGAAAGCCAACGTGCCCGGCTTTTCCCGGTTCATTGTCAGTAAATAGAATATCCCGTTCACCGGGAATATATGTGATGACTTCCAATCCTTTTAGACCGCAAGCAAATGCAGGGACATCTTGGCTTCAATTAAAAAAGCTCCTCCATGAAAACATGGAGAAGCCTTGGTCGTACAATCTTAGCCGGAAGCCGGAGTTTCTTCTTCTTCAACAACATGAAACCGCTGCGGCAGAAACAAACTGAGCAGAACACTTGCCGCTGCAATGATGAGCAGTGACATGAAAATCCGCTCCAATCCGAACGCAAACAGCTCTGTGACGCCTTCTGCGGCCTCGGGAGGGATAGTCGCGCGGCCTTCCGCTCCTATCACCTTGTTGAGATCAAGACCGCCTACCGTATCCGGATGAGCCGCCTGATATTTGTGCAGGGCATTGTTATACAGCATCCCGAATACGGCAATACCGAGCGTCTGACCCAGCGTACGGATGAACGTATGCGAAGACATCGCGACCCCGCGCATGCGCCAGCCGACGGCCGACTGCATCGTAATGGTATAGGCTGTGAAGCATAGCCCGAAACCGATTCCGAACAGCGCGGTGTAGAAGATCAGCATCCAGGACGGTGTAGCGGGCGTCATGAATGCAAGTGCGACAGAGCCCAGTGAAATTGCCGCCACACCGATTAGAACAGTGGTGCGGACGCCCAGTTTCACGAACTTCCGGCCCGCGTAAGCCGCGCCGGCTGTCCAGCACAGGGAAAGCGGGACCAGGGCGAGTCCGGAGCCTGTCGCTCCCTCCCCGTTTACGCTTTGTACCCACAGGGGCAAGTAGATCGTGACGGCAACCAGCAGCCCGCTCAGCAGGAAGCCTGCCGAGTTAATCAGCGTCAGCAGCTTGTCCTTAAACAAGTCAAGCGGCAGCATAGGCTCGGGGGATTTTTTCTCAACCGCAATAAAGATCACGAGAAAAACAGCCGAAATAACGAACAGACCTACAATCACCGGCGAATTCCAGGCATACTGGCTGCCGCCGCTGAGCAAAGCATAAATGAGTGCGGTCGTAAAGACCGTGAAACTGAGAATACCCGGATAATCAATCGGACGTTTCGTTCGTACCTTGCTCTCATGCAGATAAGCGGTAATCAGCACAATCGAGACAATTCCGAAAGGAATATTAAAATAAAAAATCCAGCGCCAGGAAACGTAATCCACCATCAGACCGCCTGCCAGAGGACCCAGAATTCCGGACAATCCCCAGATTCCGCTGATCCAGCCTTGAATTTTGGCACGCTCCTCGAATGAATAAATATCTCCGACAATAATCATGGTAACCGGCAGAATGGCCCCGGCCCCGATGCCTTGCAGGGCACGGTACACGATCATCTGCTCCATCGTCTGCGCAATACCGCACAGCATGGAACCGATAAGGAAAAGCCCGGTCCCGATAACGAAAATTTTCTTACGCCCGTATAAGTCGGACAATTTGCCGAAAATCGGCGTGGTTACGGCAGTGGTAAGCAGATAAATTGAAACGACCCAGCTCATAAGATCCATCCCGCCCAGATCACCGACAATACGAGGGATCGCCGTGGACACGATTGTGCCTTCTATGGAGGACAAGAATGTCACGACCATAATGGCAAGCAGAACTTTGGTTTTATGGGTGTCACCAGACTGAACCATTGGCAGCACCGCCTTTCTTAATTAGACTCTAATTGTGATTTCTCTCTCAGCCGTTTAAAATGTGTTTCTCCAATGCCTCAGCTACGCCGTCTTCGTTATTGGATGCCGTACTGTCATCCGCTTGTTCGAGTACTCCGGCAGGCGAATTGGCCATGGCAATCCCAAGACCCGCAAAAGAAAGCATTTCTAAATCATTGTAATAATTGCCGATGGCCAGAACGTGTTCCGGATGGACCTGCAGCTGAGCGCACAACCGGCGCAGCGCATTACCTTTGGTAGCTTGCTCATGCATGACATCGATAAAATGTTCCCCGCTGCGGATCATCCTCAGTTCACCGTACAATCCTGTAAGGCTCCAATCCTTTTCAACCGCATCCATCACGGCAGGATCTGCGCTGTACAAAGTAAATTTGACAAGCGATACTTCAAGAGCCGTCACATCCTCCACAAGATGCGGGGTCACAAAGAACTTCTTATACATCGCCTGCTCTACCTCGGACCAGCTCTCCACATACATATCAAACGGCGCACACACATCAAAATGCACGCTATGCTTGCGGCAGTAATCAATCATTTCCGCGATCTGCGCAACCGGGAAAGCATATTGGTGCAGAAGCTCCAGCCCTGGAGTTCGAACCGTCGCTCCGCCGTTATGAGTAATAACGATTCCTTCCAATCCGAGCTCGTCCAGCACCGGAATGGCGCTTGCCGGTCCTCTTCCCGTGCATAGGACGATCCGGCCTCCTTGCTCATGTACAGCCCTTACCGCATTGCGGGTACGTTCCGTTAATACATAATCGTCGCTTAGCAGGGTGCCGTCGACGTCGAGAGCGATTAATTGATAAGCCATGCTGCCGGCTCCCTTCTTCATTCGTTTATAGGTGGTAGACTGCCTGTCCCTGTAAGATTCCTCTTCCACAGGCACATTACACGTACAGATACAGCAGGCTAGCTTCCTATCTTACTTACTGCCCGTTCCGTAGTTTTTGAGCAAAGACAGCTCGGCCTCCGATAATTCCCGGTATTCTCCAAGCCCAAGCCGGGGATCGAGTACCAGGGGGCCCATCGCAATCCGCTTCAGATAAACGACTCGTTTACCGACTGCCTGAAACATCCGTTTCACTTGATGGAACTTTCCTTCGTGAATCGTTAATTCAATATGCGACATCGGCGTTTCCCCGGCCGTCCCGGCGGATAGGATACGCAGTTCAGCCGGTAGAGTGGTATAGCCGTCGTCAAACTCTACACCCGCCGCGAATGCCTGCCGGTCACTTTCTCCAACCATTCCTTCGACATGGGCAAAATAGGTCTTGGGAACATGTTTGCGCGGGGAGAGCAGATTATGGGCCAGCTTACCGTCGTTGGTCAAGAGAAGAAGCCCTTCCGTATCTTTGTCCAGCCGCCCTACCGGAAAAATCTCGAAAGGCGCGTATTCCTCGCCGAGCAAATCGATCACAGTCCGGTCCCGGTTATCCTCCGTTGCCGATACGACACCTTGCGGCTTGTTAAGCAGCAGATAAACAAATTCCCTGTACCGTACCTCATCTCCGTTAACGGTGATGCGGTCTGCTCCGGGATCAACCTGTAATCCGCTGTCCTTCACGCGGGTTCCATTGACTTCAATAGCCCCCTGCTTCACAAGCTTCTTGAGCTCGGAGCGGGTTCCGCATCCCATATGAGACAATAATTTGTCGAGCCGTATCGTTGTGCGTTTCAATCCTTCTTCCACCTCCTTGATTTCTTATTCTCTCCATAATAAAAGCCCTCTTTCCCCAGGCAATCAGGGATAGGGCAGGTGTCGGGACAACCTATTCGCACGACTCAATTACCCGTATTATAGTACATTCCTCCGATTCTTGCACACGCAGCTTTCGTCAACTTTTTCACTTTTTCACGAAATGCTCACTTTTTCTGCCACAACAAGCAGGATTCTGACAACTGAACCCAGAAGTAAATAAAGTAATTCTGATCATTTCAAGAGGGGTGTATTATGAAAAAGTTAGGCATTTACCTGGGGATTATCATTATCCTCTTTGCCGGGATTTTCGTGTTAACCAAGCAATCCAATAAAGGCAACGACGAAGCCGCGAACAAACTTTACGGCGTACCGGCTTCCAAACTTCAACCCGCTACCCGCGACATACTTGAAGATCCTAATTATCAGAATCTGATCAAACCGGCGGAATTAGACAAACGTATTGCGGACAAAGAGAGCTTCTTCCTGTATTTCTACGGCGCGGATTGTCCGCACTGTAAAGTAACCACACCGGTACTGGTTCCTTTACAGAAGGAACTGGGTGTTGATGTGAAGCAGTTCAACCTTCTCGAATTCAAAGAAGGCTGGCAGAAGTATAACATCGAGTATACACCTACGCTCGTGTATTACAAAGACGGCGTCCAGGTTGACAAAATGGTAGGCGGCGTACCCGAGAACGGGGCTACGGAAGGTAACACTCCTGAGAAATTCAAGGAGTTCTTCAATAAGTATAAGACCAAGTAAGCTAAGCCGGATAGTAAAGAGCGGGATAGAGATTCAGCATGGCGTCTGAGTCTCTGTCCTTTTTTATGCTCAGCCCACTCTACTCTTTCTCTCCTTCTGTGTACAAAAAGACCGCCTCTCAAGAGACGTTCTCATTCACACCTCTGCCCCATAAATCAAGAGCGGCAAACCACACATGGTCCGCCGCTCCGTTTCTATTGTTCAATCCGCCTTTTGAATCAGTTCCACTCTGTTGCCGAATGGATCCCGGAATTCAAACCGTTCATAGCCGGGAATCGGCACGGCATCCAGTACCTCGATACCGGCTTCGGCAAGCTTGCGCCCTGCATCCGTAATATCTTCCACCTGATAGGCAAGATGCGCCTTAGTCCGCATACGGTCCACACCGTTCTCCGTGCCGATATGAATCTGCCGGTCACCTGCCATGACCCAGAAACCGCCCCGTCCGGCCAAAGCCGCCGGTTTCGCGATCTCTTCCAGCCCCAGAACCCCGCAGTAAAACTGCTTCGCTCGCTCTTCCTGATCCGGAGGAATTGTAATTTGTGCATGATGAAGACCAATAATCATAGTTCCACACTCCCGATCGCGTTAGTCATAGGTAACCTAACCTTCTGAGTTGTGCCGTTCCCGGATGATCCTTTCAAGCTGCCTGTCTGTATAATGGATGTCAAGGGGATAAGGCTCAAACGGCTGTGTCCCGGTGTTGCGGAGCCTCCGCAGATATAGACGCGCGTCTGCCAATAGAATACCGAGTTCTATGCCCAGAATCTGCTCTTTGTAAGGTTCCAGCTTATTGATTCCCGCTTCCAGCAGTTTAACCGCTCCCCTTACATTCCCGTTGCCGTGGTGGTACAGAGCAACTGCGATTTGCAGCAGCCCCTGATAATAGGGATTACGGCCTTCCTCCAGCCAGAGCTTCTCCAGTACTTCGTGGCATTCATAATAGTCCCGGCTGACATTAAATTCGTACAAAAAAGCTGTATATAGAGGATCATAAACATGCATCGCTAACTCCCCCTTGCAAGTCGGCGGCAAGGCCGGTTGCGGGTCATTGTCATACCTGAGGATACCTCTGTCACGAAGTATAGGATATCCGCCCTAGCGTCCGCCTTTCTTGGCACGGGCAATCGCTTCCTCGATTTCTTCCTTAAGGGCTCTGAGCGCTCTTGTGTCCTCTTTTTCCCATATCTCATTAAACCGCATTTGAAATTGCACAGCTTCACGGACCCGGTGGTAAAAGTACAGCATTTGAATACAGTTCAGCACAACGGTTACCAGGCTGGAGTGATCTTCAAACAGCTTCTGTGCTTCTACGATTTCACCGCGGATGTTCGACATCTCCTGGTCGAGTACGTAGGCAGCTTCCGCCGCTCTGCTGAGCCGGATCCGGACTTCATCAGGCAGCATACTTTCCTTGTATTTATAATTTAAGGAATGCTCGATCGTTGCCCAGAAATTCATCGCGAGTGTCCGCAGCTGAATCTCGGCTAACACCTTTTTCATGCCAAGAGAAGTTTGTACCGGATACTCAATAATGATGTGGAAACTTCGGTAGCCGCTTTCCTTCTTATTGGCGACATAATCTTTCTCATATAAGACGGTCATGTCTTTACGCTGGTGTATCAGCTCACGGAGTGTTTCAATATCCTCCACGAACTGGCACATGATGCGGATTCCCGCGATATCTTCGATACCGGTCTCCAAATCGTCCATAGACACATTTAATTTTTTGGCTTTTTCGAGGATGCTGGAAATTTTCTTAACGCGTCCGGTAACGAACTCAATAGGGGAATATTCTTCCCTGTTTTTCAGTTCTGCCCGTAACGTTTTGAATTTGATTTTGAGTTCTTCTGCGGTTTGTTCATAAGGAAACAAAAACTTTTTCCAATCTCTTCCATCCATTCCAACTGCCTCCACTTCCAGTCAAGGTCGATGATCTGCTCCGATTGCCTGGGAAATATGGGTATAGCCATCCTTTTTAAGCAAAGCTAACAGACCTTCATTCAGCTTTTTCAAAATCCCCGGCCCTTCATAAATGAGTGCCGTATAGATTTCAACGAGACTGGCTCCCGCTTTAATTTTGTCATAAGCGTCCTGTGCCGTGAAAATTCCGCCCGAGCCAATGATCGGCAGCTTCCCTCCGGTCATCGCGTATACACGCGAAATCAGCTCTGTAGAAAGGGCTGTAAGCGGACGACCGCTAAGCCCCCCGGCTTGATCACGGTTCGGATGGCTAAGCCCATCCCGGCTAAGCGTGGTATTCGAAATAATAATACCCGATACGCCGCTGGCCTCGATTACGGATATCGTACTTTGAAGCTCGATATCCGTAAGATCCGGCGCAATCTTAACAAGAACAGGCTTCGAAGCTCCTCCATGCACCTGGTGCTGGGCGTTCATCTCGCCCACGACAGCGTCAAGCAGCCGCTGCAAATCATTGCCATGCTGCAAATTACGCAGATCCGGTGTATTCGGTGAGCTGATATTGACGACAAAAAAATCGCCATGGCTATACAGCGTGCGGATACACGAGCGGTAATCATCTTCTGCATGCTCATTGGGAGTCACTTTATTCTTGCCGATATTGACGGCTACAGGGATCGGTGTTCCCTTCAGTTTGGCAAGACTGTCCGCCATTGCTTGCGCTCCCAGGTTGTTGAACCCCATACGGTTGATCAGAGCATCGTCCTCAGGCAGGCGGAAAAGCCTCGGTTTATCATTACCGGACTGGGCTTTGGGCGTAACCGTACCCACTTCCATGAAACCGAAGCCCATCTGCGAAAATCCGGCAACGGCAACTCCATTCTTGTCCAGTCCCGCAGCAAGACCTACCGGGCTCCGGAAGGTCAGATTCCACAAATTCATCTGCAGTTCCGCCGCCTTGCGCAAGCCCCAAACTGCCTGAATGCAGGAGGGGAGTCCGGGGACCTTTGAAGCGAATTCAAGACCGTGGACAGTCAGGTGATGCGCCTTTTCCGGATCCATGCGAAACAAGACCGGCTTGGCAATCGATTTATATACCATGCAGTCGACACTCCGTTCCTCTTAACTCTCATTTGTCAGTTTATCCTGTTCCCCGTTATATTGCAAAATATTTTGGAGTGAATACGATTACAATCGTATGAAATCGTATCCCCCTGTGCAACTTGTTTTATCACGCACCTGGACATTTTTCTTCTGGCCTTACGGTTTGAAAACGGTGCTGCATAAGCAATCGGGGAGATAGTACGGGTCCGCGACCACTGAATGATTGAACAGATATCCTGTGGTTACGGAATGGATCTGCCGGACAAAAAGACAAAGTCATAACTTTCCGGTACCCACCAAAAGCAGACTAGTACCGAACAGATCTAACTGGACCAAACAGCCTTCGGCGGCTTCCGCAAGCACATTCTGCAGTTTCCTCTATTAGGACTAGGGAAAGTGAAGGAGAGGGCCCGATCTTTGTTGAACCCCTCTATTCACAGCCGTCAAAAAGACCACCCGGCATAAAGCCGGGAGGCCGTCAAACCTGTTACCGTTATCTCCAGGTCCGGTCGGAAGACCGAACCGTTAATTCAACCAGCGGTATATTTGGCCGGGGTTCTTCTCTTGAACTTCAGCAGGAAGCTTAAAAGGCGCTTGGCGCGGGATCGATCCTCCGGCAGAATTATTCCCCGTGCCCGATGAGCCGGATCCGTCCGTAAGCCCTTTGGGAAGCAGTCCGCTCCCGATAGTTACTTTCGTCCCTAGAGGCACCATATCAAATAGTTCCTCAACCTCCGCCTGCCCCATTCTGACACACCCCAGAGACTGGTCTTTGCCGATGGAAGCAAGACGGCCGGTTCCGTGGATCGCATAATTCGTTCCCGAGAGCACCATGCCCCGGGTTCCGAACTCTCCCTGGGACTTGCCTTTGGGATCGCGCACCTTCTCCGATATAGCGAACTCTCCCTCCGGCGTCCGAACCCCGCCCAGCCCGACCTTGTAGCTGCGGACAATCGTCCCTCCGCTTACAAGCGCCATCCGGTGCGTGCTCTTGTCGATAATGATCCGCATCGGCTCCTGCAGAGCAGGGTCCGGGGAAGCGGCCGCCGCCCCCGAGCCGCCTGCGGGC
The DNA here is from genome assembly GCF_009757775.1 of Paenibacillus lutrae. Classification (GTDB taxonomy): domain Bacteria; phylum Bacillota; class Bacilli; order Paenibacillales; family NBRC-103111; genus Paenibacillus_F; species Paenibacillus_F lutrae. Next base: position 120,246 of record NZ_RHLK01000002.1, on the reverse strand, counting down.
GCATCTCCGGGCGCGCTGCTGCCAGCGGCGCCCCGCAGACCGCCCGGCGCTTCAGCCTGCTTCCGTACATGCGGGAACATCTCCCGCATATACGGCGTCATCCCGGGCAGCACATTGTCCGGGTAGGGCGCAAGCAGCTCCTCCGGGCTCTGCGGGACCTTGCCGCGGGTTTCGCGGTAAGCCTCCATCGCAGAGCGCAGCACGAGGAGTTGCTCCTGCTTCTGCCGCCAAGCTTCGACCGGGCCCGCCAGCCGGGCCGGATCGTCCGGCCGGCAGGCGCAGGCGGCAGCATCATAGTAGGAGATGCCTGCCGGCTGTCCCGGCTCGCCGCTCCTCACGGAGAGGAGCGGCTGCAGCGGACGGTGCCAGGCGAGCCACCTGCCGCCGGGCCCTTCCAGGCTCTTCGCCGACAAGAGGGCGGCTTCCCCGCCGCCTTTCCTGTCGCGCAGCAGCATCCGCTCCAGCGCTCCTGCGCTCTGGACGGGATTGCCCTCGCCTGCGGCCGTCAAGTAGGCCCGCAGCGTGCTCTCGCCTGCGGCCGGCTCCACCGCCGCTAATGCAGCCCCGGCCGGGAGTCGGACTGCTGCGCGCCGGTCCGGATCCAGGCCGGCGATGGTCGGCCACAGCGCCAGGAGCAGCAGAATCAGCCCCGTACGGGCCATTCTCTGGCGGCGCCGGCGCCTGGCGGCCGCAATCAGCTGCGGCGGCCACGATGCCGCCGGATCCAGCGCTGACCAGTCGACGGCGATTTTCTTTTTCTCGAACGCTTCGAAAATTTCTCCCGACTGTCCGAAACAGTACGCCGCCTTCCCGTGCTCCCCGCGGGATGTATATTCTCTTCCAAGCAAATACCAGGCCATCCGCTGGTCTCGATGCTCGCGAATATAATCTTTCAAATAGGAGCGGTCGTCAATCGGATTATGACGGAGGAACTCCGCCAGCTTTTCATCCGGTTTTCCCTTCATGCCCTCACCCCTTTCGGGTTTCCGCTTTCTTTCCCTATTTATCGGCAGAATGAACTTGTTCGTTTAATAGGACCTGGATGTTCTGGATTCAAACGGTTTCCGCGCCCCTTTCTTTCTCTTCCAATGGAGACTCAGGCGCCTTCTATACAGCAAAAAAGCCTTGTCTCCTAATGGAAACAAGGCTTCTAAGGTCTTACTCGATAACTGCCGGCATGCCGGCTAATTACCCTTCCATATTAAAAGGAGTATCTGCCACTTTAATTGAATCCGTCGGGCAGCCATCCTGAGCATCCTGCAAATCGTCATAGAGCTCATCCGGGATTACCGTTACTCCGTGATTGCCGTCGCCTTCATAGATAACTTCCGCAATCCCGTCATCGTCATAGTCATAAATATCAGGTGCAGTTGCGCCACAAGCACCGCACGCAATGCAAGTGTCTTTCTCCACCCATGTATACTTAGCCATCGTGATTCCTCCTCATTATATCCTCCATTGTCCACTATAATATAACGCCGGTTAAACATCAACGCGTCACAGAGGTTAAAAACCAGGCACAGCCCGTGTTTCCGGCGTCCGGACGAATTATTCCGAGTAATTCCCCGGGTTTTCATTGTTTTTGATTATCCGATTCATTACGGAAGCTTTCGCCATCCGGATCTCTCTCCAGAGAAGTTCCCCTTCTTTTGCGATTCCGCAGCAGAGCAGAAGGATCATCACCGATCATACCTGCCGTTACAACCGCATCTTCGCCGAACTTATCCCGTAGTGTATCCATAATCTCGCTTAGTCTGTTCTTCTTCGGCTGTGCTTCGTAGCTGAACAAATCCAGCTGGATAGCGGCTTCTTCCTTGGGCTCAAGATTCTGGGCGGTCACGCCAAGCAGACGGATCGGCTTGCCAGGGGTCCAGTGACGGTCGAAGAGTTCGCAGGAGGCGCGGTGGATGTCATCGTGCTGGTCAGTCGGTACAGGCAGGGTGATGCTGCGCGTAATGGTCTTCATATCCGGATCGCGGATCGTAATCTGCACCGTAGAAGCCACCAGCTTCTGATGCCTCAGGCGCCGTCCTACCTGGTCCGATAAATTCAGGAACACCCGGGCTATTTCCCGGCGCTCTGTATAATTATAGGGCAGCGTCGTCGTATGACCGACAGATTTGTTCGGTTCCCGCTCGGGATTCACCTCCGAGTGACTAATGCCATTGGCCGCCTGCTTCATCGCAGGTCCGCTGATGCCGAAAGTTTTCTGCAGCAGGTCGTGATCTGCACCCGCAAGCTGGCCAATCGTACGAATTTGCAGCTTAAGGAGCTTATCGGCCGTTTTCTTGCCAATTCCGTACAGCTCCCCGCATGGTCTGTCCCATAGCACCGAAGGGACATCCCGGAGTCTGAGAACGAACAACCCGTTAGGTTTCTTCATGTCCGAAGCCATTTTGGCAAGCAGCTTGTTAGGCGCAACGCCTACCGAACAAGGAAGACCCAGCTCTTCTCTGATGCGCATCTGGATTTCAGAAGCAATTTCAAGGGGGGTTCCGAACTGTTTGGAACCTGTAATATCTACAAAACATTCATCTATTGACATGGTTTCAACCATCGGAGAATAATCATAAACGATCCGGCGGAATCCGCGTGAATATTGCCGGTACATATCAAAATCAGGTTTGATCAGGATCAGCTCCGGACACAGCTTTACCGCTTCTCGTACAAGCATGCCGGTACGGACGCCGCGGGCTCTGGCAGGATAAGAGGAGGTGACGATAATGCCTTTACGCTGCTCGACACTCCCGGAGACCGCTATCGCCTTGCCGCGATACAGCTCCGGCTCCGCGACTTCGTGTACCGAGCAATAGAAGGCATTCATATCGATATGAAGAATAACGCGGCCTTTTTTAGGATAACTCTCCTGTACATTCACGTCTTTCCCTCCTCCCGCAAGTATAGCGTCCGCTTGGCGCCTATTACTCGGCTGTACGCCCTACATTCAGTCTATCTGCCGGACGAGGAGGAATCAAGACGCGGCATGACGTTTAAATTTGCGAAAACTCCTTCTACACCCGTAATATTATGGTATAATCGTGAATCATACATTCGCATAAATGAACAGACAATAGCCACATGTTTAGAGGGGGATCACCGAAATGTCCGATTCAATCAAAATCTTCGACACCACGCTTCGTGACGGCACCCAGGGTGAAGGGATTAGTTTGTCCGTTGAAGATAAGCTCAAAATTGCCCAGAAACTTGACGAGCTGGGTGTTCATTATATTGAAGGCGGCTGGCCGGGCAGCAATGGCAAAGACATTGAATTTTTTAATCGTGTCCAGGAATTAAATCTGAAGCATGCCAAAGTAACCGCTTTCGGCAGCACACGACGCAAGAACACGCGTGCAGAAGATGACGTGAACCTGAACACGCTTGTTGAATCGGGCGTCAAAGTTGCGACTATTTTCGGCAAGTCGTGGGATTTTCATGTTCACGAAGCTATCCAGACTACCCTCGAGGAAAACCTGGAGATGATTTTCGACTCTGTCCGGTTTCTCAAAAACAAAGGACTGGAAGTCATTTATGACGGCGAACATTTTTTTGACGGTTACAAGAACAATGCAGAATACGCCCTGCAGACTATCCGCAAAGCCGAAGCTGCAGGTGCCGATTGGATCGTGCTCTGTGACACGAACGGCGGGTCCATGCCCGAAGAGGTTACTTCTATAGTAAGTGAAGTGAAGAAGCATATTTCCGTACCGCTGGGCATTCACGCCCATAACGACTGTGAACTTGCCGTTGCTAACTCCCTGGCAGCAGTCCGTGCGGGAGCCCGCCAAGTTCAAGGCACCATTAACGGTTATGGCGAGCGCTGCGGCAACGTCAACTTGTGTTCGGTCATTCCCAACCTGCAATTGAAGCTGAATTACTCCTGCGTGTCCGAAGCGCAGCTGGAATCGTTATCTTCAGTCGCACGCTATGTCGGTGAGATCGCTAACATCTCTATGCCGATGAACCAGCCTTATGTGGGAAGCGCCGCTTTTGCTCATAAAGGAGGCATTCATGTCTCTGCCATTCTCAAGCACGCCAGCACTTACGAGCATATTATTCCGGAGAAAGTCGGGAACAAGCAGCGTGTTCTGGTATCCGAACTTGCCGGACAGAGCAACCTTGTCTCCAAAGCTGCAGAGCTTGGTCTGAATTTTGACCAGCAGGACGGCAGATCACGTGAAATTATTTCTCGGATCAAGAATCTGGAGCATGAAGGATATCAGTTTGAAGGTGCGGACGCATCCCTGGAGCTACTTATGCGTGAAGCGGCCGGGGACAGCAACGAACCTTTTGTCCTCGAATCCTTTAAGATCTTCGTGGAGAAATCCGCTGACCGACCGGTGAGCTCGGAAGCCTTCGTCAAAGTCAACGTAAAAGGCCAGACGATGTACACGGCCGCGGAAGGCGACGGCCCGGTTAACGCACTGGATAATGCGCTTCGTAAAGCGCTCATTCCTTTCTACCCGGATCTGCTTGCTATGCATTTGTCGGATTACAAAGTCCGGGTTCTGGACGACAAAGGGGCCACGGCTTCCAAAGTCCGCGTTCTTATCGAATCGCGTAATTTCGAGTCGGAATGGAATACGGTCGGCGTTTCTTCGAACATCATCGAAGCCAGCTGGTTCGCACTTGTCGACAGCTTCCGCTATGCTTTGATCGGCAAGTCTTCTCTGGAGAATACGACTTCCGATACGCGCCCAGTCGGATTGATTAATCACTAACCGGCACCCCCCTTACAAAGCGAAAACCATAAAAAGCCGCACGCCTCAGTTCGTTTGACTTACTGAAGGACGTGCGGCTTTTTTTAATATGTGGTTTCACTCACTTGTCGCGGATCAAATCCTTGATTTTCTTTTCCCATTCTTCTTTAGGCAGCACGTTCACCATCTCCCGGACCACTCCGTCCTTACCCACCAGGAAACTCGTCGGAACGACCATGAATTTATAGGAGGCGGTCACATCCCCCGGCACATCAAGCAGAACGGGAAAATTAATTCCATATTCCTTTGCAAAAGCCCTTGCGCTTTTTTCACTATCCTGGCTTGTAATGTTAATCGCCACCAAGTCGACTTTGTCTCCGTATTTCCCGTAAAGTTCGATCAGATCCGGAACTTCGGCTTTACACGGGCCGCACCAGGATGCCCAGAAATTCAAAATAACCGGCTTGCTCCGTTCTCCTCCGAATTGATAGGGTTTGCCTTCGAGATCCGGCAGTGTAAAAGACGGGGATATCATCCCGGGCCGTGGACCCACCTTGGCAGGAGCCGATGTCTCCTTATTATCCGATTTTCCATTCTGCACGAAGGCAGCGACAGCCAGCAAAACAACAATCGCCACAATAACTGCGTTACGCTTCACTTCCAGCCCTCTTTTCTTCTAGTTCCTAATTATTTTATCACAGGAGCCCCAATAAATTCAGATGCCATTAGTATCGCCAAATTTACCGGATTCCAACATTATGTACCTCCTGCAGCCGTATGAACTTCAACAACCGGGTAAACCTACTCTTACCAAGCAGAAGAGAGGTCGTCCTCATGGAGAAAACAAAAGCCCGCAGGCTGAATATAGTTTTTGAAAGTGAAATTGAAGCGGAGGAGACGGAACAGACCGGTCACAAATCGGATGCCGGCTCCAAAAAAGACAAATCCAAAGGACATTTGTGGGAGTTTATTGCCATTGCCACAGTCCCCCTGGTTCTGGTACTGGGGAATTCGATGCTGGTCCCGATTCTTCCGGACCTGGAGAAGCAGCTGGGCATCACCAAATTCCAGAGCAGTCTGGTTATTACACTGTTTTCCATCACAGCCGGTCTCGTAATCCCGATTTCGGGTTATTTGTCTGACCGTTTTACCCGCAAAAGCATCATCATTCCTTCCTTAATCATATACGGGGCAGCCGGAATTCTGGCCGGATTCGGAGCGGTGTGGAAATCCTACACGATTCTGATCATCGCCCGGGGCATTCAAGGAATCGGGGCTGCGGGTACGGCGCCTATTGCAATGGCTTTAGTCGGAGATATGTTTAAAGGAGCTACCGAAAGCAAAGCGCTTGGCTTGACGGAGGCTTCCAACGGATTCGGCAAAGTCGTCAGTCCGATTTTCGGCGCCTTACTGGCCCTCTTGGTCTGGTATGCTCCTTTCTTCGCGCTGCCTGTCTTCTGCCTTCTCTCCCTTCTTGCTATGATGTTCCTGATCAAAGAACCGGAGGCCAAGAAAAAGCCGCCCAAGCTTAAGGAATACCTGCATAAGATCGGCTCGATTCTAAAAGAAAAAGGACGCTGGCTGATCACTTCATTCTTCGCTGGTTCGCTGGCACTCTTTATTTTGTTTGGCGTGCTTTTCTATTTGTCCAACATTCTGGAAGAAGCCCCGTACAACATTGATGGGGTGAGAAAAGGTTTTGTACTCGCGATTCCGCTGCTTGGAATGGTTGTCACTTCCTATACGACCGGTGCGCTTATCAAAAAGAACGGTACACTCATGCGGTGGCTGATCAACATAGGCCTCTTGATCATGACGCTTTCTCTTGCTTCCACTATATTTGCCTTCGATAAATTGTATCTGTTCATCGGACTGCTGACACTGAGCGCTATCGGAACCGGGTTGCTCCTTCCATGCTTGAATACGATGATTACGGGATCTGTCGAAAAAAGTGAACGCGGGATGATTACCTCCATCTATAACAGTCTACGGTTTATCGGTGTAGCATTCGGTCCTCCTATTTTCGGATGGCTGATGGATATTTCGGACCGGATGATCTTCATTACAGTCGCTTCACTCGCCGGGATTACTTTGGCTCTTGTCTTCTTCCTGGTTAAACCCAAAGGCGAAATCAGTTGAGCCGGTATCCCGGTTCCGGTATACTGGGCGCATGATGATTCGAGTGAACAGAGCCATTTATAAGACATGGATAAATCATTTCAAGAATTACCTGCCGGAGGAGGCATGCGGATTTATATATGGCTATTGGGACGAAGGGGAGGCAATTGTCTCTTCTTTCGTCTGGGTGCCCAATGTCGCAGACAATCCGGAGCATTCTTTTCAGATGGGTCCTGCGGACATTATGCGTTTGCTGGAAGATTCTGCACCAGAATCTGGTGCGTCCATTTCCAGGAATCCCAATAAAGCTTTCATCATCGGCATGTTTCACTCCCATCCCGGCCCTCCTGTCCCATCCACAGAAGACTTGGATGGAATCCGGTTATGGCCGCAGCTTCCGACGTATTGGATTGTTTCCTGTACTGCCGGCATAGAACCGGATATAGCTGTCTATGCCGTCTCTACCCTCCTCACAAGTGTTTTGACGGGAGAACCATTCGGCACGATCCCCTTGTCTTTCGATGCATAGGAGGTATGAAGTTCTATCCGAGCCACAGCAGCATGACAAAAAAACAGGTTACTGACGGCATCTGTCCGTCGCAACCTGTTTTTTTATACGGAAATGGGCCCCAGTGCTGCATTCGCGTGACTAGGTTTTGCTCAATAAATTGTACAAATCGCCTAGCGTATCTACGTCCATCTCTCTGATTTCTCCGAGCAGCTTCTGCCAGAGAACCGCTGTCATCTTCGCATCATCCAAAGCATGATGCCTGCGCAGTACGGGAATATCGTACTTCTTCAGTAAAGCATCCAGTGAATATTCCCGGTTTCCGGGTATCAGCCACTTAGCCACCATCATTGAATCAATAACACGGTGCGTCAGACTCGTCTTGGATGTTTTCCACAAAGCTGCGTTAAGGAAAGCCTTATCATGCGCAGATCCGTGCGCCAGCAAAACGCGCGTACCTACAAATTCGAAGAATTCTCTAAGAACTACGATCAAATCGGGGGCCTGATCCGCCTCTGCTGCGGTGATGCCGGTCAGCTTCTCGATATGTTCGGGTATCCCCCGGTTCGGGTTTACCAGGCTGTAATAACTTTTCCCCTCTATCTCCGCACCGGTCATCGACACAGCACCGAACGATAAAATCTCATCCCCGCCTGATGAAGTGAAGCCTGTCGTTTCGAGGTCAAATACAACGAGCGGCAGATTATGCACAGACGTATCCAGAAGCGAGTGCTTGCGCTGGTCTTTGAGCAGCTGCCGGATAAAAGCCATCTGCTGCGCGTTCCGCGGATTGAACATGGAGGTAACCGCCGGAGTGATGCCGCCCATCTTATACAACCGCCACATGCCTACGTCCGGACGCATCTCCTTCATCGCTCTACTCCTTCCGCAGTCCGTTAATGTCCGGCTTTTTCATGATAACTGGAAGCCGGCTGATTCAAGGTTGTTTGACGGATATGCGGACCCGCTGGACAACCTTCTTCTGAAGCTGCCGGGCAAAACGAAAGTCACGCCTAAGCTCCAGTCTGCAGGCCTTGGTTAATTTCTCAGCCGGCAGTACGCCGCTGGCATTGAAATGCCCATTCTTATGGGAGAAAGGCGTAGCTAATCTTAATTCCATCGCTTTCTCAAAAACATCCCGGCAAGCATTCCCGAACGCATCCGGCAGTACTTTTTTCTTCACAAGTTCCTCTATTCGCATAAGCGTTGCACTCTCTGCAATGCCGCTTTCCAGCGCAAGCAGGCGGATCGCATTAACAAGCGGGATATAGAGCCCGTATTTTATATCGACCCCTCCGGCATCTTCACCGTATCTCTCCGTAACGATTCTCCCGAGCAGGCCCAGCGGAACCTTGTGATGCAGCGTATTAGCCATAAGCGGAAGCAGCAGTTCCGGGTTACGCTGAATTCTGTTGCTGAAATGAAGTTTAATGTCATCGGCCAGCTGCGGATTGCCGCTAACCGCCCGCATGTCGGAGGCGATAAGCAGGTAGCGTACATTCTCCCATACCGGCTCGGCAAACCACCCGTCCAGCAGTCTTTTCCAGCCGGTTAGACTATGCCTCCACAGGGCTTGATCGGCGAGCACCTTGCCCCTGCAGGGCGGATATCCGGCTGATTCCAAGCCCTGCCGGATTAAGGAGGCCAGCTTGCTGAAGTACAGCGCAGCCGAATCCTCCATACCCGGGGCCGGATCGGCGTACACAAGCCCGTTATCCTGATCGCTCCACGGTGTCTGTTCACTCCTGCCGGCACTGCCTACCAGGATGAAGGCATATGGCAGCGGAGGCTCCCCGTCCCCCTCCGCGACCAGCCTGCGCTCCGCCATCTTCACTGTGCGGCTGATCAGCGTATCGTGAACACGATTCAAATTGTGATACAACTCTGCAGTCGGTTTGCTTGACTGCTCCGCGCTGAAAAGCTCCTGCATCTTCTCACGAAGCGCTCTAAGATCATCTGAAGCTGCTGCGCATGCAATCTCTAGCCGCAGCTTTTCCCAGCCGGAGCTTGTTACCGCTCCCATGGCAGCATCTCCTTACTCAAGAGTTCCTTCATTTCAGGTTATGAAGAGGCCGGTACAGAACGGTTATCCGGTTTGCCTGCCGCCTGGCCGGCATCTGACGTTTCTTCTGTACTGTGCTTCATTTGCTCCGGGTATCCGTACGTACCATGTTCGGACAGATCCAGACCCATAATCTCTTCTTCTTCCGTAACACGAAGACCTACTGTTTTATTAATAAGGGTAAGAACAATATAGGAGAGAATGAGGACAAAGATCAATGCACCGGCGACTCCGATAAATTGGACCCACAGCTGGTGGAGTCCGCCTCCATAGAACAGGCCCGCTCCGCCTACACCAACCGTCTTGGCCAGTTCCGGAGTGGCAAAGAATCCGGTAGCCAGCGTGCCCCAAATCCCTGCAACACCATGTACGGAAAAAGCGTAAACGGGATCATCGATGCCGCGTTTCTCAAACCAGATTGCCGTAAAGAACGTAATGATTCCGGCAATAGCGCCGATTGCGATCGCACCGAGCGGCGTTACGAATGCGCAGGAAGCGGTTATCGCCACAAAAGCCGCCAGAACACCGTTTAGCATACTTGGAATGTCGGACTTGCCGAAGTAAATCCAGGAGATGATCATTGCTGCCACTGCACCCGCAGCGGCTGCCAAATTTGTATTAAGTGCGATGAATCCGAAGAATCCGTCCCCCATTGCGCTTAGCGTGCTGCCCGGGTTGAAGCCGAACCAGCCGATCCAGATAATGATAACACCCAGTACGGAATAGACTTGGTTATGACCCGGAATTTTATTAGGTGAACCGTCCTTATTGTATTTACCGATGCGCGGCTTCAATAAAATCGTAGCTACCAGAGCGGCAGTCGCCCCCTGAAGATGTACGACTGTGGAGCCGGCAAAATCCTGCATACCGATTTTGGATAACCAGCCGCCGCCCCACACCCAGTGCGCAACAATCGGATAAATTACGATCGTGAACAACACACCGAAGATGAAATAAACCGGCAGCTTAGCACGTTCTGCAAAACCGCCCCAAGCGATCGCAAGGGAAACCCCTACAAATGAAAGCTGGAACAAGAATTTTATCGCGATTGGTACATCAGATGCGCTCAAAGACGTGAACGCTTCAGCATGGACACCGTCCATAAAAAATCCGGTTAAACCAAACAAATTGTTGCGGAAGAGACCAGAACCATCCCCAAAAGCGAGGCCGAAACCAAAAGCCCAAAAAGCTAAGGCACAAATACCGAAGGTCAAAATCGTTTTACCTGCTACATGGCCTGCATTCTTCATTCGCGTTGAACCCGCCTCAAGCAGAGCGAAGCCGGCTTGCATGAAGATAACCAGCATCGCGGCAATCAGTACCCATACTGAATTGATAGCCGCTTGTAATTGTTCATTCGTTGCAGGCTCAGCAAACGCAAGCGCCGGGAACAGGATCGCGAATAGTCCCAATCCGATCATTGTTTTTTTAATCATGGTTATCCTCTCCTTTTATGTTAGGTTTTCTAACATATTCGTTTGTTATTGTCATTATACGCGAACAATTCAGGGTATGACAATAGGTAATGTTCATTTTTTTGTAAACTATGTAATAAAACCTAACATCAAATATTGCAACTGCCGCCCTTCTTTCTTGAAAATCAAGGCCTGATGGCTCACTTGACGCTTTTCCGCCTCTCTTTTTTATCCTGATTCAGGCAAAAGCATCACGTTTGACTGTATGGTTTAGGATCGGGTATCATTAGGCTAAAGGCACCAATGAGCGTACATTATAGTAAAGGAGAGAGAACCGATGGGGATATGAAGCTTTATAAAATCGGTGAATTGTCCCGGATTGCCGGCGTAAGCCCGCGAACAATTGATTACTATACGAAGTTAGGTCTCCTGCATCCAGAGAAACGATCGGACAATAATTATCGCTTTTATTCCGATGAAACCTTGCTTCGACTTAAACGTATTGAAGATATGAAAAAAGAGAAGTATACGTTAGAAGAAATCCGTACCACGATGCTTACGCTGGATAAAGCTGTTCATAATGATCAGGTCACGGATAAACTGACGAATTATCAGGTACTGCTCGGACAACTGCAGCGTGAAATCAAGGAACTGGATCCTATGATTCAGCAGCTTAAGCCGAATCAGCTTAAGAAAATTTACAATTTGATCACGCAGCCGACAGCAGCTTGTGCCGAAGCGCTGCTGTACCTGCTGGGCAAAGGTCCGTTCACGTAACTAGTTAGATTAACACGTTAATATTGGAGGTCAGCTATCTATGTTTTTTCATCCTATGGACTTTTTAATTATTATTGCCTTCGGCTTATCGATGTGGGCATCCTTCCGGGTCCGGGGCACTTTCAACAAATGGTCCGCCGTACCCGTTATGTCGGGCATGACAGGATACGAGGCTGCTAGACGCATGCTGGATGCCGAAGGTTTATATGATATTCCCGTCGAACCGACTCCAGGCACTCTGACAGATCACTACGATCCGATTTCCAAAACAGTCAGATTGTCAGAACCCGTCTATTACGAAAGCACCATCTCTGCCGTTTCGGTTGCTTGTCACGAAGTAGGGCACGCAATTCAGCATAAAGTATCCTATCCGATGCTGGTGGCCCGTCACAAGATGTTCCCTGTCGTGAACATCGCCTCGGGTATTGCGCCTCTTCTCCTGATCGCAGGCTTCATCTTCCAACAGATTCCTTCCTTGCTGCTGTTGGGTATCGTCTTCTTCTCGGCCGCCGTACTGTTCCAGCTGGTTACTCTGCCAGTGGAATTCAATGCCAGCAACCGCGCTAGAGAATTGATGATTGCCGGCGGTTTCATTACGAATGAAGAAGAAACAGGAGTTGCCAAAGTTCTTAATGCAGCCGCACTTACTTATGTAGCAGCCGCATTGATTTCCTTGCTGGAACTTATCAAGTACATTATGATTTTCACCGGACGTTCCGACGACTAATATATTCGGGAATGTTCCGCCGGATTTATTGAAAAAAGCTTTCGCGCCCTTTGGCACGAAAGCTTTTTTCATATCCAATCTCCATCTAATCCGCCCGACTTGGTTTGAATTCGAGCAGAAATTGTCTAAAGATATCGGTCACCAGGGGCAGTTTCTCGCCTTTTCGCCTTATAACCCCTACCGTTCTAGTTACTTTAGGGTCCATAATTTTCACGACAGCAGGCTCGATTAACGTACTATACCGGAGCGCAAGCTCCGGAAGAAGACTAACCCCCATACCGGCGGCCACAAGTCCGCGAATCGTATCCGTTTCGTCGCCCTCGAATTCAATCTTGGGCACGAATCCCGCTTGCTGGCAAGCGTTCATCACAATCGGCCGCAAGGAATACTGCTCTCCGAATAGGACGAACGGCTCCTCCCTGAGCTGTTCCAGCCGGATACTCACGGATTCGGCCAGGGGGTGACTCGGCGGCAGAACAGCAAATAACTCTTCCGTCAGCATCACCTCTCCCTTCACATGCTCATGTGATTCCGGGCAAGGTGAAACAATGGCGAGGTCAATGACTCCGTCCATCACATCCCGGATCAGGCTGGTATAGGTCCCCTGTCTCAACCGGAACTTAACGTTCGGATGGTCCTGCCTGAAACATGAAATAAAGGAAGGAAGAATGGACATCGAGACGCTATGCGGGAAGCCTACACGGATTTCCCCCGCCTCCGGGTCCAGAAATTCCTGAATTTCGATGACGGCCCGGTCCAGATCGTTCAAAATATCCTCTGCCCGGCTCAAAAAAAGCCGTCCGGCTGAGGTCAACTGCAAATTACGACCCTTCTGGACAAAAAGCTGGACGCCAAGCTCTTCTTCAAGCTGACGGATCTGCCTGCTGACGGCAGATTGAGCTACATGAAGCTCTTCGGCCGCTTGAGTCATATGTTGCTTTCTGGCCACTTTTACGAAATACTGCAGTTGTCTTAGCTCCACGTCTTCCTCCGTTCCATCGTCATCCTGCTACCATCTATTATAGAATCCTTTCTCATGGCGCAGAACCGTATTTCATTGCTGCCGAGCTCCTTCGTACAACCATTGGACAATCCCGGGAACAGCGCGTTATAATAAAGATTGTTGGAAATTGCCAACCAAATTAGGTTGAATCGATAAGGAGGAGTACATATGTCACAAGAACGCACGGGTATTGCCACACTTAAGGGGAATCCCATTACGCTCGTCGGTCCGGAACTTAAAGTCGGGGACACGGCACCTGATTTCAAATTGAACAAAGACCTTATGACGGAAGCTTCTCTTTCGGATTATGCCGGAAAAGTAAAACTTATTAGCGTCGTGCCTTCGATCGACACAGGTGTATGTGATGCGCAGACCCGCCGCTTTAACGAAGAAGCAGCGAAGCTCGGGGATAATGTTGTCGTTCTGACGATCAGCGCGGACTTGCCTTTTGCACAAAGCCGCTGGTGTGGAGCTGCCGGCATCGATAAAGTCGTTCTGCTTTCGGATTACAAATCGAATTCATTCGGCCAGGCATATGGCGTACAAATCAAAGAACTTCAGCTGGACATGCGCTCTATTTTCGTAATCGATGCTAACGACAAAATCCAGTACGTGGAATATCTTCAGGAAATGACGAATCATCCGAATTACGAAGCAGCTTTGGATGCTGTTCACAAACTCGTTTAATCATTAGACTGAAGATTCTTGTATGATAAGGAAACAGCAGAGGAATCAGATTCCTCTGCTGTTTTTTATTGGTGCAGACTACTGACAGCCTAACGGCTTAGTTTGTAGGCCGCGAGTTTCTTGTCCAATTGTTTATAAATATCGAGAATGGTCCGGTAGTTAGAACCCAGGTCCCCCAAATTCCCCCGAGAAGCGGAATAGATATCCACAGCGCTTGTTGTCGGATTAACCTCGAACAAAGTAATCGTAATATCCTGCGTACGACCAAGTGCAGTACGCTTTTCCACTACAATTTCACCTACATTTTTAACTTCGTGCAGAAGTTTGTAGCCAGGTGTTTTCTTGATCATCCCGACGGTTTCTTCCCACATTTCATTCTTGGAAATTTTGTAGTAACGGGTCTTAAGTTCCGGATCTTTGGCTTTCTCACCGGTCGTCTCAAAACTGCGAAGCAAACCGATCAACGTTCGTTTCAAAGTCTTTCCCCCTTCATGAAGCATATCCTGAATGCATGCTTGCCAAACCACACTAAAAACAATCTTACCATTCTTTATCAGGAAGCAAAAGAGGAGAACCCGAAAAACGGGGATATTTCCCCAATTTCAGTCCTCTTACCACCGGATCTATATGGAAGCGCAATAGAGTTCAGTAAACTCATGCATGCAATTAAAACTCATTAGACCTTCGGCGATAGAAAAAAAGCCTCTCAACAGAGAGGCCGGTATCGTTCTATACACCTAATCCTAACGCGCTGGAACACCGTTAGAAGATCTCATCAGAAGATTTGCTGGTTAGCACTCTCCCAGTCCTTCATAAAGCGCTCCACGCCCGCATCCGTGAGAGGGTGCTTCATCATGGATTCGATCACTTTAAACGGAACCGTAGCGATATGGGATCCGAGCAAAGCCGCCTCAATCACGTGCGTCGAATGTCTTACACTTGCCGCGATAATTTCGGTAGGCAGCTCGTGAATGGAGATGATCTGACTGACCTCTTCAATAAGATTCATGCCGACCTGATTGATGTCGTCTAAGCGGCCGATAAAGGGCGATACATAAGTAGCGCCTGCACGCGCGGCCAGAAGAGCCTGTGTCGAGCTGAATACCAGGGTCACGTTGGTTTTGATCCCTTGGCTGCTGAAACGCTTGGTTGCCTTGAGTCCGTCCGCAGTCATCGGCACTTTAATGACAATGCCACTGCCGATCTTGGCCAGCTTCTCTCCCTGCTTGACCATTCCTTCCACATCCGAAGCCACCACTTCAGCGGAGATGGGCATATCGCCTACAATATCCACAATTTCCTTCAGCGTGTCAAAAAAGTCACGGCCCTCTTTTGCAATCAGAGAAGGATTCGTCGTAATTCCCGAAATAACTCCCAGCTCGTGCGCTTCCTTAATCTCGTTTACATTGGCTGTATCAAGAAACAGTTTCATACACACTCCACCACTTTCGGCATCATTTTTTTATTTTCTTTTTATGTAGATCGGGCTTTCACTTTTTTAACATATCACAATCCCAAAACGATTACAAAAGCATCCGCAGTTTCATTACGTTCGATACGGCTCCGGCATCGGCTCGACAACACAAAAAAACAGCTGTGCACTACTGTGCAAGCTGCTGCTTTCTAAACATAAAAAAGAACCCCCGCGTATGCCGTACAGTTTTAAGTTTCAAACCTGCACTAGCAGGTGGGTGACCGCAAAAACACATTTGAAGTCCCTTTTCGGGGGCATGTCAGCCGTGCTTCGATGTTGATCTCCCTAGAAACCGTCATTGGTTTAAAACAATAAAAACCGCAACGCACATCGCAGGATGTTCTCTGTTTTTCTTATTATAAGACAATCCGCGTCCCGTTTCAACTGGAATCGACTGCCTATCGTGTAATTAGGTCTAACTGCTCAGCAGAAGATATTTCAATACCCAGATACTGTTAGATCTAGTTGCTTTTATCGCCATTTTTCGACGTATTCGTATCTCCATCAAGCTCCAAAGTTTCGTTCTCGGATGCTTCTTCTTCCGCCTTTTCCCTCTCCGCTTCCTCCATCGCTTCCTGCTTCTGCTTTATTTTATCAAAGCTGCGGTTGAACTGCCAGAAAGTAAAAGCGGCGCCGATGCTGCCTGCGAAGAAAACAAGCAGAAAAGAAAAATTATAGCTCACTATAAGAATCGCCAAATTCCCGACGATTGTCGATACGCTTCTAACGGGATTGCCGATTGTAAGCAGGAACGAATTCTTAACCACCTGGAACGTCTTCATATGAAGATGGGTCATAATGCAGAAAAAGTTAAATAACGCCCCCGCCATCACAATGCCCATTGCAATAAACATATAGGACAAGAGGACAAGCATGTTGTCTAAGTTTGAATAAAACCGGTAACTTACGAACAGCAGAATTCCAATCAGTACGAATAGAATTCCTCCGACAAGACTCTGAACAAAGTTCTCTTTGTAACCTTTAAAAAAGGTTTTGAAAAGCGGCACATCTTCATCGCCGGTCACCCATTTGCGGGCCACCGTATACATAGCAGCCGTAGCTGGGAATAGTGTAAACGGTGCCACTGCCGCCATAGGAAAAATAGACTGTATCAGCATATTCACGTCACCTGACATCAGCCCCGTTAATGCAAAGAAGAAAAATGGAATGCTGCATATTATCCACAGCACATTGATGGCGGACAGCCTCATTACCCATTCAGAAATTCTGTAAAAACCGCCCATTAAACCTCGATATTCCAAACTCTTGTCCCCCTCTGGTGGTGTTAATCTCTATTATAGCCTATTTTTATAGCCATAGGTAGCCGCCCTTTCGTTTCGTTACCATCGTCATATCTTAATAAGGCAAGAAGGATTCCCGTTCATCTGAAGGAGGCGATTGTTCATGTCACAAGTTCCGGGTGTTTGGACTTCCACTGGGGCCATTCTGGTACTGTTCATCCTGCTGGTTATCATCACACGATCGTTCCTGTACTAATCCGCCAGCCTTTTATATGCCGTTAGACCATCAGATCTTAGATCGTCCAATTAAAATCGAATCTCCCACAAAAAAAGACGATCCCTATAGGGATCGTCTTTGATCATGTTCCTTATGCGTTGCTGTCGTCGTTGCGACGGCTGCTGCTGCTGCTGGAACGGTCTTTATTATAGTCGGAACCCGTGCTGCGGGATCCGCCGGATCCGCCGCCATAACGGCTGCCGCCGTCACGGTCACGATAGTCGCGTCCGCCGTCTCTTCCGCGGGAAGAGGAAGACGAACTTCCGTAGCGGGATCCGCCGCCGCTGGAACCGCCAGAACGGTTATAGCCGCCGCCAGAGCGTCCGTCGCTTCTGCGGTCGCTGCCATAGCTGAACTTGCGTCCAGAGCTGCGTACGTCAACACGGCGCTTCTTAGCACGGATAGGATCTTCCGGAGTCAGCTCAACGTTAACTTCTTTCTTCTCGCCGCCAGTCAGAAGCTGAAGGGCTGCGGACAGAAGGTTAACGGAGTCATACTCTTCGAGCAATTGGATGGCTACGCCCTTGAATTCAAGGTGCTTCTCTTCTTGAAGCAGGTTGATCAAGCGCTCTGCCGTTACTTTTTGCTTGCCTTCCATAGCTTCTGCCGGACTTGGCATTGGCTTCTTAGGAATTTTGTGGCGGGTTACTTTCTCGATAAAATGCAGGTGGTCAATCTCACGAGGAGTAACGAACGTCCATGCTGTACCTTCTTTACCAGCACGGCCGGTACGGCCGATACGGTGAACGTAGCTCTCTGGATCCTGCGGAAGGTCAAAGTTCACTACGTGGGTAACACCCGATACGTCGAGACCACGAGCCGCTACGTCTGTAGCTACGAGTACGTCAATGCTGCCGTCGCGGAACTTGCGCATAACGTTGTCGCGCTGATTCTGGGACAGGTCGCCGTGAAGGCCTTCAGCTGCATAACCGCGCTTCTGGAGAGCTTCTGCAAGCTCATCGACCCGGCGCTTCGTACGTCCGAATACGATAGCAAGCTCCGGTGCTTCCATATCGATCAGACGGCTGAGAGCTTCGAATTTCTGCTTCTCATGTACTTCAACATAGGCCTGGTCAATCAGCGGCGCGCTTACGTGCTTAGGGATTACGGAAACATGCTGCGGGTTCGTCAGGAACTGTTGTGCCAGCTTCTGGATGTTCGGAGGCATTGTAGCTGAGAAAAGCATCGTGTGACGCTCAGCAGGGACCAGGCTGAGGATGGATTGGATATCATCCATGAAGCCCATATCAAGCATTTCATCCGCTTCGTCCAGAACTACGGTTTGAACGGCTTCAAGCTTAATGGTCTTGCGGTTGATGTGGTCAAGAAGACGGCCCGGCGTACCGATAATAATCTGCGGCTTCTTCTTAAGGGAGCGAATTTGCTTGCCGATATCTTGTCCGCCGTAGATCGGCAGGGAGCGAATGCCTTTAAAGCGGCCCAGTTTGGCTACTTCTTCCGCTACCTGAATGGCCAGCTCACGAGTCGGGCACATAATAAGTGCTACGATCTTATCTTCGCTTGGCTCGATCTTGCTCACGAGTGGAATACCGAAAGCGGCGGTTTTACCCGTACCGGTCTGTGCTTGGCCGATCAGATCGTGTCCTTCCATCGCAAGTGGAATCGTCTTCTCCTGAATGGGAGTCGATTCTTCAAAGCCCATCTCTGTGATCGCTTTGATTACTTTTGCATCTAAATCAAATTCTGAAAAATTTTTCAATCCGTTCATTCTCCTTTTATCCGATGAAGATCGCTCTTCTTTTCTTATACCCTTAAGCACGACTTTTCTTAACTGACACCCGTTCACCGTGCGGAAACCCTAATCCGAAATTACTTGTTTTCTGATTCATAGAGCC
This sequence comes from Paenibacillus lutrae, assembly GCF_009757775.1. Classification (GTDB taxonomy): domain Bacteria; phylum Bacillota; class Bacilli; order Paenibacillales; family NBRC-103111; genus Paenibacillus_F; species Paenibacillus_F lutrae. The sequence continues at coordinate 101,404 of NZ_RHLK01000002.1, read as the reverse complement.
GCCCTTAAGAATATCTTGAATAGTATAACATACTTCGCGTAACGTTTTCCAGTGACTATTTACTCATGAAGCAAAACTCAAGTTCGAAGGCCCTCGAAACCATCAACAGTTTCCATCGTATATAATGGACATAAGAACCTCAGATTAAACGTAAGGGAGCATCCATTCATGTCTATATTTAAACGTGTCGGCAACATCATGCGAAGCAACAAAACCGTCGAGCCCGTCAAACAGGCGAATCCCCTGGAGGAGTCGCGTGTAGGCGATATTGTCAACGTGGATTTAGAAGAATATGTCGTTTCGGGTAAAGTCATTTATTTCGACCGCGGATTTGCACCTCACCGCTATGCTTACTACCTTCAAAGCGGCAAAGAAATCCGCTGCCTGCTCGTTGAGAAGGGACGTACCTATGAGTGCTTTTTATGTGAATTTATGGAGGGGGCGCTGGATGACCCTAACGATGTCCCCTCCCGTCTTGAATTAGACGGCGAAGCCACGTTTGAACTGGAGAATTACCGGAGCGATGTCAGCCGCGCTGAAGGAAATACGGATTTCCGCAGCGGGGACGACATCATGATCTGGCGGTATTTCGGTCCCGATGACCGCTATTTCTTCCTGCAATGGCAGGATGGCAAGTTTGTCGCCATGCAAGGCAGCCGCACACCGGCTTCCCAGGTCAAGTTCATGAAGGGAAGTCTGTAACCTGCCGCAGCAGCGGCGGGCTCCCTCCTGCAGCCGCAGATCTCTCCGGACAAACGTAGGCCTGAACCGTAGTTCGTAAGTCCCTACCGTTTCAGGAGGTGCCGCCGCATTGAACAGATGGACATCCCGGATAGCCTGCCTCCTCGTAATCGCTCTGCTTGCAGGCTGTGTTAACCCTAGATCGGATCAAGTACAGCAGCCGTATCCGCTTATCAGCGCCGAAGGCAGCGGCAGCAATTTATCGAAGGTCTATCTGGCTGAGAACACCAGCGTACAGGATGCCGCGCAGGAATTAGCGGCGCAGGAGACCCCGAAGGAAATGAGCCAGCCCTCGGAAGATCAGATGTTTCTGATCTACGGGGACCGGGTGGTAAACCTGCAGCGCGATGAGAAGAACAGCGCCAACACATTAATTCAGATTGATTCCATTGGTTATGCCCGCGAGCATTACAGTCCGTCTTTTCTGCAGACCTTCCTGACCGTTGCCATGCTTCAGTCGGTATTCGGCGGAGGCTGGATCAATCAGCGGAGAGCGGATGATTACCGGGGCTACCGGTCTACTCCCCAATATCAGAGATCTCCCGGGACCAATACCGGGGCAGGCAAAACCAAGCCGCCCGTTACCTCAGAGCGCGAGGGTTCCTTCCGCAGCCCCGGCAGTTCCTCCGGCAACACCGGTGGAATTAACCGGGGCAGCGATTCCAGCAACCGGCGTTACGACGGGTCGACTCGTATGAGACCCGGTACCGGCAAAAAGCCCGGGACAAGCGGCCGCTCAGGTTCCTTTAGAAGACGCCGGTAGCTGCTTGATTTCATGTGTTCCCCGATCGTACTAAAGAAGCGCCCGCGGCTAACTGCTGCGGGCGCTTCTTTAGTACGATCCGGAGGATGATGTCACTTCCCTGTGTTCCGGAAGCGGCTTAGCCTCTGAATTCAATCTCCTTGGTCCTGCCTTTCGGAATCTTATGGGTCCCCCTGTCCGGGAGGAACTCGCGTCACCACAGCCCCTCCGATCAAGAATAATCCGCTTAACAGAAAAATAGACAAGAGACCGGATGCAGCTCCCACCGTCCCGAACAGCAGCGGAGCTACAAGCTGAGAGAGCCGGTTAGAGGCTATACGCATTCCTAAGACTTCTCCTGTTCTGTTCTTAGGAGATGCGTTGTAGATCGTAGTCATGGACAAAGGCTGACCGCAGCCGAGCCCAAAGCCCATACAAGCACTTAGCAACATGAAGACCGCCAAATGATCAGCAAAAGGCAGCAGCAGGAAGGAGGCACCTGCGGTCATGACCGATCCGAACAGTACCGTCTCCCTTCCTGCTAAAGCAGTCAGCTTTACCAGAAAGAAGCGTACCGCCACCATGGCAAGTCCCTGAACGGCGATGACCCAGCCGATTTCGGACTCTTTGAGTCCTGCCCCGACAGCCAGCAGAGGAAAGTAAGCGACGAAAACGTCACGGGAATAGAGCACCAAAGCGCTCGAAGCGAGAGCTTTACGCAGCAGGGGCTGCCTCAGCAGCTTAAACGCTGCGAAAGGCTCTGCCCGCTTCTCTCCCCCCGGCTTAAGACTTCGGATGATGACTGGAATAAAGCCCGATAGCACCGCCGGGATTATTCCGGCTGTCGCGGCTGTCAAGAACACCGCGGTATAAGAAATATGCTCGGCGAGATAACCTCCTGCGAGGGGCCCGATAAAGCCTCCGGCAGCGACAGCCATACTGAACCTGCTGAAGTAGCGGTCACGATTTTCTTTGCTTGCCGAATTTCCCAGAACATTTTGTAAAGAGATGTTAATAAAGATATGAGAAACTCCCACCAGTAATTGGGACACATACAATACGGGGATAGCCGGAAAAAGAAAAGGAAGCAGCAGCCCTGCCATTGTCCCGGTTATTCCCGCCATCACGGGTATCTTATCTCCGATGCGGTCAGCGATTTTCCCAGCATGAATGGCAAATAGCAGAGGAAGAAAAGCATAAGCCGCCGTAAGCGTACCGATCCGGAAGGCATCCGCGCCCAGGTCCACCGCATACAGCGCAAGAATGGGCCGGGTCATATTCAGCATAATTTGAAAAACGAAGGCAATGAGACAAATAATCCAGTAAATGATGGATACTCTCTCCCGTCTGAAGCCTTACAGAAGTTATATCCATTATTGTAATCGTAGCATCAAGGATAGGTAAAATACTTTTTGTCCGGCTCAGGACCGGCACCGGAAGAACGGAGCCCGCTAGGGGGCCGTACCCGTTGTAGCTCCCATACATAGCATTGCGACATAACAGTGCGCTACTGCTTAACGGATTTAGATAAAGGGTAAGGAGATACCGGCACGCAATATAACTGGTAAAAACCGAGAGGAGGAATTTATCATGCCTTGGAGAAAGGGAGATTACCCGCCTTCCATGAAAAACCTGCCCTCCCGCGTGCGCGATAAAGCTATTGAAATCGCCAACGCTCTTTTGGACGACGGGCATGAAGAAGGCCGCGCCATTGCAATTGCAACCGCGAAAGCGGAAGAATGGGCTGAGAATCACCCGGATCACGAACACTCCGAGCAAACATCCAAAGATAACTCATCTTCGAGCCGGGCATCCGCCAAGAAATCATCCCCCGTGCATGTCGTTCCGGACGGTGACGGCTGGGCCGTTAAAGCAGAAGGGGAAAACAAACCCCGCTTTGAAGCAGACACGAAGGCGGAAGCTGTCGATAAAGCTAATCAGCTCGCTTCCGACCGTAATACAAGTGCTGTTATCCACCGCAAGGACGGAACCGTTCAAGAATCCCACAATTACTCTTAAATAGTCTCTTGCGAGCAATCGGACGAAGCAATGGAATCAATATTGAATTCCAACCGAGTCTTCGTCCGATCTTTTTATTATCCAATGGTCAATTTCTCTTGATGTTTATGCAGGATGAGTGGTACTTTTAATCTGCATACTACTTCCTGAGGTGATCTTGTGGACAAAAAAGCGATCTCATCTGCCGTCGTGATAGCAGGCGCGGCATTAATCGCATTCGGCTTTAATATGTTTCTTATTCCCCACGAACTGCTAAGCGGGGGAGTCTCCGGGATTGCTATGCTAATCGGCTATCTGAGCAGCCTGAACATCTCCATTCTCTACTTTGTCCTGAATCTCCCCTTGATCATATGGGGACTTGTCATAATCGGCCGGCGCTTCATTATTATCAGTGTCGGTTCTGTCATTGCGACAACTTGGTTCATGCAGATCATCCCCGTGCGGGAGCTAGTCCAGGAGCCTATTCTAGGAGCGGTTTTCGGCGGTGTCCTGGTCGGTGTCGGAGCAGGAATCACCATGCGCACCGGAGGCTCCACAGGCGGTTTTGATATTGTCGGCTCCATCCTGACCCGCAAACGCGATTTTCCGCTGGGACAAATCTTGTTTATCCTGAACGGCGGCGTGATCTTTATTCTCGGTTATTTTAAAAATAACTGGGACCTTGCTCTGTTCTCGATGCTGTCCATTTACATTGCGGGTAAAATGATTGATACGATTCACATCCGACATATTAAAGTGACCGCTTTTATCGTCACCAAGCAGAAGGAAGCCATGCTTAAGAAACTGCTTACAGTCCCCCGGGGCGTTACGGTCATCCGTACCGAAGGGGCCTATACAAGCCAGGAGCAGGATCTTCTAATGACCGTTACAACACGCTATGAATTGGTCGAACTTAAGAAAATGATCAAAGAAGCGGATCCGAAAGCATTCGTCAACATTGTGGAGACGGTAGGTGTGCTCGGTGAATTCCGGCGCCTGTAGGGCCGGTCCGAAACATTAGTGTTATACAGAAGTTTCCTCCACGAAGTGCCAATGCGCGGCTGCGAACTTTATGATATACTTCTAGAGAGTCGTCTCATTTGCATGGTTTGCGTATAATTTCCGCTAGTTTCTTCATCAGATCCAGACAGGAAGGATGATGGAAATGGAAACCGTTAAACTGTCCGATATCGTAAAGACTTATACGCCTGAACTTTATACCTTTTTGACGCGAACCGAACTCAATTCCGAAATCGTCCTCGTGAATGGCATCGATTCACTTGACCAAGAGGATGTTATCGAAATTGTACAGTACAGCATAAAAGAAAACCGCCGCAACGCTTTCCTCCACTAGGAGGAAAGCGTTTTTTGTTGCATCCCTGGTTCCTAAATCCATACACACGCTATGTTCACAAAAAAGTAGCAAATAAACTAGATTGCCTCTTAATTCCATGTTATGATAGGACCACGATAAATAACCGGGTAGACACGCCTGTATTGAATTGGAGGTGTACGTTAGTGGGTGTTTTCTCTCCATGGCATATCTTGCTGATTGCCGTTGTGGCTCTACTGCTCTTCGGACCAAGCAAATTGCCCGAACTCGGACGCGGCTTCGGCCGGATGTTCAGAGAATTCAAGGACGCTACGAATGGTCTTGCTTCCGATGATTCAAGTCAGCCTGCAGCGCCGCGCAAAGAAATCAATTCTTCCGTTGAAGAAGAAACACGGAAATAACTTTATACACAAAGACTTGGTTCCGCCGGAACCGGGTCTTTTTTTTATTCCGGTAAGATTGAGAAATTCTGCTTCACCCCTACTCGATGAGGGTAATTTTACATTTATGGCAACATGACTAAATTTTGCAAAGGGAGAGAGCAGCATGAACGTAATTTTGGCAGCTATGATGCTGCTGTGGGGAAGCTTGTCCGGGACTGGTCCGGATCCTGCTTTAGAATCACTTGCCAAAGCCGTCGTTACGAACACCAAGAGCACGGCCGCAACTTCAGGCACTGACAAACCTGATGGAGGTCTCGCCCCTGTCAACAAGAAGGATCCGCAGCCCGATGCACCTAAGGTCAAAGGAATTTATCTGACCGCACACAGCGCAGGCGGAAGCAAGCTTGATTCGCTTCTTCAACTGCTGGACGAAACAGAACTGAATTCCATGGTGATTGATGTGAAGGATGACTGGGGCCAAGTCACCTACGATACCGGCAACGCTGAACTTGCGGCCAAAGGCACAACCAAAAAACTGATCCGCGACATGCCCGCTCTGATGGAGAAGCTAAAGCAGCATGATGTGTATCCTATCGCACGGATCGTCGTCTTCAAAGATACGATGCTTGCCAACAACAAGCCGGAATTATCCTTCCTGAATCCCAACGGAACCGTGTGGACCAACGGCAAAAAAACACCGGAGAGTTTCGTGAATCCTTATAAAAAAGAAGTGTGGGACTACAACATTGCCGTTGCCAAAGAAGCGGCAAAGGCAGGCTTCAAAGAGATTCAATTCGATTACGTCCGCTTCCCGGAAGGATTCGAGAAGCGCGCCGATACGCTCAAGTATGACAAAGACGACCGGACCCGCATTCAGGCCGTTTCTGAATTTGTCCAATACGCACATGAACAGCTTACGCCGCTGGGTGTCCGTATCTCGGTCGATATATTCGGATATGCCGTTTCTGTACCCGCAGCAGAAGGAATCGGACAAGATTTCCAGGCGATCTCGCAGAACGTCGATGTGATCAGCCCCATGATCTATCCGAGCCATTATACAAATGGCTGGTACGGTGTCGCTGTTCCGGATGCCAATCCCTATGCAACGATCAGCGGAGCCATGAAAGATACGAACAAGAAACTTCTGCCGCTTATAGAGCAGAAGACAGCCCCTGTGGTCCGTCCCTGGATTCAAGATTTTACCGCCTCATGGGTACAGGGGCACATCCGATACGGAGCCAAACAAATGCAGGATCAATACCGGGCGCTGAAAGAAAATGGAACCGAAGAATTTCTGCTGTGGAATGCAGCGAACAACTACACCAGAGGTGTTGATTACAAGTAAGGCAGCAAGAATATACATACAACAGGAAGAGCCAGGCAGAGGGCATACCTCTTAGCCTGGCTCTTCTATGCGTACTGATTTGGTATGTTATCAGATGATCAATACACCAGATAGAAAGAATGAACTTCTATCGGTGTCTCATTCCCGCTGCCGGAGCACGGGTCCGTCTCGGTCCGATCGGACCCCGCGCTTCGGCAGCAGGGCGTCAGGATCGACCGAGCTATACCTGCCCGGGCCACTGCCCTGCCGATGCTTCCTGCCAGCGGCCGCGGATCTCTGCGATGGCCTCCATCGGCAGCGCGCCTTGGGAGATCAGCTCGGCGTTCTCTTCCCAGCGGCCGGGACGGGCCGTGCCGACAATCGCCGTCTGCACCCCCGGTACCGACAGCGTGAAGCGCAGCGCTGTCCCGACAGATTCCGGAAGCGGCGCATTCAGGAAATGATACCGGAGCCGCCGCAGCCGCTCCCAGTATTCCTGGTGGTAGGCCGCTTCGGGCCTGGCCCCCGTACGCCAAGCGGCATTGGCGATCGGGCGCTTTGCAATGACGCCCATACCGCGCCGGGCCGCTTCCGGGATCGTCCGTTCAATCGCCTCCTGATCGGCAATGTTAAGCGACGTCTGAAGCGTATCGAACAAGCCGGTCTGCACGGCGTATTGCGCAGCCGCTCCATCGGCACTGCAGCCGATAAACCGGGCTTTGCCCTGCTCTTTGAATTTCTGCAGCAGGGAAATTACTTCGCCGCTTCTCAGCAGTTCCTCCGGACAATTGTGGAGCTGCAGCAAATCGACATAGTCTGTGTTCAGCCGCTTCAAGCTCCGTTCAAGACTGCGCTCCATCATGCCAAGGTCCCAGTTGTCTTCTTCAAAACCCTGGTTATGGCCAATCTTGGTGAACAAATAAAAATCATTCCTGCGGTGCGAAACCGCCTTCCCGATTCGTTCTTCGGAATACTGATAGCATTCTCCGGTATCAATGACATTCAGGCCCGCATCGAGCGCTCCGTTCAGCAGAGCATCGACTGTTCGCTGCTCTACCTGTTCCTGGCCGATTTCGGCTCCGCCGAAGCCGAGTATACTGACTTTCATTCCTGTTGATCCGAGTATCCTCTGTTTCATCCGGATCGCCCCCTCCCTTGAATCCAGCTGTTTAAGAATCCTAGATTCAGTTAACAAGTCGATCCAGCAATTATCCTATATGTATACTTAAGGCGCTTTCGGATATCTTAGCCGGATACGCTAGTCTCGATCACGTAACCGGCTCCGCTATTCAGGCGTTTCTTCTCCACGATTGCCGCTTCTTTTACTTCCGGAGCCACGGTAAAGTGCCGGATTAAATGACCTTCCACAGCTTCAAATGCTTTCTCATCCGAGTCGGCAGCTACGATCAAATAGCTTAAACCTTCTTGTAATTCCATTTCTATTTTATATAAAAACATGTGATTTCCTCCCCAATCCGCTTTCTTGACGGTTCTTTTTACAAGATTCCTTTTATGTTACCAAAATGTGGGGTGTTTGCCTAGTTAGGCGCTAACTTCGCTGACGTTTTCTTTCTCCAGCACATTCCTTTACAATGAAGAAAAGGAGGCTGACTGTGATGCTGAATGTTACGGCTTTAACGAAAATGGACGTATCTTATCTAACGGAGAACCTTCCTTCCGATTTGGCTGGCCGAGTAAACCTCCAGACCTTCCAGACGGCTGAAGAAGCGGGCCCTGCTCTAGAGAACACCGAAGTATTGATTACGACGGGAAAATTTGACGAGGCTTGGCTCCCCCTGCTCCCCAAGCTCCGCTGGGTGCAGTCGTTGTCTGCGGGTGTGGACAAGCTGCCTTTGCAGGAATTGGGTGAGCGCCAAGTAACCGTAACCAACATGAGCGGCGTACATGCCATCCAAATGAGCGAATATGCGCTCTCTGTTATGCTGGGTTGGGTAAGGCATACGAAAGCCTTTAACGACAGTCAACGAGATAAGGTCTGGAACCACAAGCTGATTACAGGCGAGCTCCACGGCCAGACTTTGGGAATCATCGGTACGGGCAGCATTGGGACGGAAGTAGCCCGCAAGGCGAAAGCCTTCGATATGCGCGTCTTAGGCTACAGCCGTTCCGGCAGTCTCAAGCCGAATTTTGACGAAATCCGAACCGGTGACTCCGGGCTCGAATCTCTTCTCCGCGAATCTGATTTTGTACTTCTTCTCGTACCCGGCACGAAGGAGACGGTCCGCTTGTTGAGTGCCAGGCAGTTCGCTATGATGAAGCAATCCGCTTATCTCATCAATATGGCCCGGGGAAGCGTCGTTGATGAAGCTGATCTGATTCAAGCTCTCCAAAACGGGACCATCGCGGGTGCCGCACTGGATGTATTTGAGCAGGAGCCTCTGCCTGCTGCCTCTCTACTCTGGGAAATGGAGCAGGTTACGATAACGCCTCATATATCCGGAGATACTCCTCAATATGTCGAGCGCTCCGCAGAGATTGTATATCCGAACTTGTTCCGGTTCCTGGCCAATGAACCGCTGCTCAATCTGGTTGACCTGCGGCTGGGCTACTAGGGCGCTTGCTTTCGTCCAAGACTCTCCGAATATGAAAAGCCTTCTTTTCCTTAGCTGTCCGGGACAGATTGGGAAAGAAGGCTTTTTATATGCAGCAGACTTTTATCAGCTAATTGTATTGGAGTGACGAACTTACCGATTATTGTGACAACCGGAGTGCAAGATTGTAAAGCTCCATGTTAAAAGGACGCTTCGTGTTTACGACAAGATCAATGTCGGTGGCAACAAGTTCACCTTTGACCACACCCACCGATTTGCCCGAGTCGCCTTCAATCAGCTTACGCACAGCAAAATCGCCGAGACGGCTTGCTAGAATACGGTCGGAATGAGTCGGTGTGCCTCCGCGCTGAATATGTCCGAGTACCGTTACACGCGCATCAATTCCGTTGTGTTCCATGATCTGGCGGGCAATGTCATCCCCTTTGCCGGCGCCTTCTGCAACCAGAATAATACTGTGGCGCTTGCCGTGTGCAAAATTGTCACTCATGCGGGTAGCGATTTCGTTCACATCATACGTAACTTCCGGTACGAGAATCGTTTCGGCTCCACTGGCAAGGCCCGAGTAAAGAGCGATTTCGCCGCAGTGGCGGCCCATCACTTCAACCACGGACGAACGCTCGTGCGAAGTCATCGTATCCCGGAGCTTGTTAATTGCATCTACCACGATAGACACTGCCGTGTCGAAGCCGATGGTGAAATCGGTGAACGGAATGTCGTTATCAATCGTTCCCGGCAGACACATCGTCTTAATACCGAGCTTGTTGAGCTTGTTGGCGCCTTGATAAGAACCGTCCCCTCCGATCACGACCAAGCCGTCGATCCCATGGGCACGCAAATTATCTGCTCCTTGCTGCTGCCCTTCGGGTGTCATGAACTCCTTGGAACGGGCTGTCTGCAGAATAGTTCCCCCACGCTGGATAATATCTCCGACGCTTCTGAGATCCATTTCGTTAATATCATTATTAATCAGTCCCTGGTAGCCGCGTTGAACCCCATACACTCTAACACCATGATAAAGCGCGCTGCGCACAACGGCGCGGACGGCCGCGTTCATTCCTTGGGAATCGCCACCGCTTGTTAATACTGCAATTGATTTAACTGTCATGTAACTTCCTCCTTGCTTGCCTGTGAGCAATAGTAAAAGCATGAATTAAACTTTATTGGAATCAAGAGGTTCTGCGGATCCATAAGCTGTTGACCCAGAAGAACAATCTGCTGATTGTACTGTCTTTCATTAGCTGGCGGGAAATTTGCCGCACCTGCTTCTGATTCTTTACTTTGGGATCAGATAGGTACAGTGCGAGCAGACCCTCGATAATCATCCGGTGAAAAGAAGCGTCCTCCAGACGGGAAGTCCTTTCCCTCGCCTGCTCAGCAGCGAAGGCGATACGCTGGACGGTCCGGTCCATGTCGGGGTAATAACTGCAAAAGTTCAAATCCCCGCCGATCCGGTCCTCTTCCTGATCAATTAAATAATCAAGCAGAATATGAAGACCGCAAACATAAGGAAAATAAGCTGATCGGATTCCCCTTACACGTTCTTCTGTAAGAGAAGAGTCTGATGCAGCAACGAACAACATAAACATACCGAGTGTAGAGCCGGTTGCTGCTGCGAACTCGTTCCAGCTCAGCTCGGGATACCCCGCGCTGTGTTCTTCCCACCACTGGAGCAAAGCCTGTTCCCTTAACTCCGGGTGAATATGTTTATGTACCTGAAGGTCGCAGTAAAGTGAAACGAGCGAGCGGATATCCGCCTCTACCATCGCGAAAGACGGCAGATCGGCGATACATGCCTGGCAGTTCTTCACAAGATCCGCCAGATATTGATTATCTTCCCGCTGGCTGCGATAGGCGTAATAGTTATGCAGTGGAGCTTCAGGGTCAACGGCATCAAGCATCGCCTGGTGGAGACTCCGGAAATCTTCCGGGTCCTGCGATGTGCTCCGGTCGCATAGATTATCCAAATAATCGCTGATGGTCTGAAAGGAAACAATAAGCGAAATCAATACACGCCGCATCGGCAAATTGGCCACAGCATAAACTGCGCCGCCCTGACAGTGAAATTGTTTGTTTGTTAGGCTTGCTGTCGCCTGCATTCTCAATTCTTCATCGGGAATTTGCCGGGCTTTACGCCGCCAACCTTCCAACTCTTGCCTTACACCTGGAAGCACATACTTATATATGCAGTACATTAAGCTAAGCGGGCCCCGTGGCACATCCAAGGAAAGGTTAATTGGCAGGTTCAGCGAGTTCAAGCAATTCTCCTCCGTAGCATTGACGATAGCAGTATGCGAGCAGCAGTTTTATTTCAAGGTATTGAATATGGGTCAGCCAAGTATCGATCTCCGGATTCTGCAGCAGTGTAACTTGCAGTTCGATCACATCCGTAAACACAGAGGAATTCCATTCCGGCGAGGTCAGGAGGACATCCAGTTTGGCCTTCATCGCTTCATGATCCAAGTCATTCAGGGTAGGCTGCTTTTCAAGATAAGCACGCACTTCTGTCATCAGTACCGTATGTATGGGATGATTGCCTACATCTTGCAGCCAGTGCTTGGCGTTGCTGTAATCTCCCTCCATCCGGTGCATTAGACCGTGCCAGTAACTGCCCGTGTCGTTTGTAATGTCCTGAGAAATCTCATGACTGTTGTCCAGGCTTTCATTCAGCAGATACAGTCCGGCCTTAAGTGCCAGTGCGTAGGGTTCCTTATCTTGATCATTTCCGCTTAATGCGGAAACCTGGAGTTTGCCGATACGGACATCAATGAGCGAATCCCATTCCTCTATGGGATAGAGCGACGGCCGTCTTTCGAGCAGAGGTTTGGCGATCAGCCTGATCCATGATGGTTTCTCTTCTTCTGGTGGCACCTCAAGCACTCCTTCCTGCGGCTCTGACCTGGCGCTTCAGATCAAATCTCTTTTTTCTTTCTATCTTACCAGAATTACAATGGTTTTACACCTTGCGGTTGCAAGGACATCAGCCTCACAGCCTGATCCTGCCTGCAGGTGGAAGGCCGCCTGCGGTCCGCTGTCATCCGTGGCGTTTGCTCTCCACATTCTGATGGGTACGAAACCATAAGTGCAGATCATTAATCGTACTCGCCAAATCGGCGATTTCATAGTTAAGGGCGCAAGAAGTCGGGAAGTCGTCCTCAACGTTCAATTTATTTTGTTTGGCGATGATGAATCCTTCCAACTGTTTGATCCGTTCGGGAATTGTCCCGCGTATGGTCTCCCACTTCAGAAGGATAGCCCCTCTCTCTTCCACTGAGAAGTCTTCCCACTCTTGATCAAATTCGGGCAAAGGGATCCCCAGTCGCTTATCATGCACAAAACGGCAGGTCACAAGAACACCCCTTCCAGCATTTCTGGATACCACACCACGTAACCTTCCCTCTAATTTATCATGAGCAGCCGTCACGTTTCCACTACAAGTTGTCGGTAATCTTTGGAGTTGACCGTTACATCTATCCTACTTCAATCCCGGCAGGCTGGCTAGGAAAGATATCATGGTCTTATACCCGGATTCGTCCATATAATTGGGAAATGAAAGGAAAAAGAGAAATAGACTCCTTCCATCTGCCTCATACACCCGTATGCTTAATTGCACGTATCTTAACCCTTCATTATACTAGCACTAGCAGAAGGACGCCCCTTAAGCGGCGTCTTTTCTTTTTGAACGCTTTTATATGAAGGCAGAATGGGTGGATATAGTTGAAAACACAGCAAGATTTCGTCCTGCGCGGATTTACCTTTTCCTATTATATGATGATGGCTCTGATCGCTTCGTTCTTCCCGCTCTACTTCGACTCACGCGGTTATACCAAGGAACAGATCGGTCTGCTGTACTCGATTGGACCGATGATTAGTATTTTTGCGAATCTGATCTGGGGTTTTGCCAGCGATAAACTGCAGAAAATCAAACCGATCCTCATTACCTTGTATATCGGACAACTTGTATTTGCAATGTCGATGTTCCGTACCGACTCTTTTACGATGCTTTATATTCTGATGGCCGGCTTTTATTTCTTCCAGCAGCCCGGGCAATCTCTCAATGACAGCCAGCTTCTCCTGTATTCCAGGCATACGGGCAAAAGCTACGCCTCCTTCCGGATTTTCGGTTCCATCGGGTTTGCTTTCTCCGCTTTATTTTTCGGAATGCTTTTCAAAGAAACTAATATCAGTCTGCTTTCGTCTATTACTATAGCGGTTATTATGACCGGGTTACTATTCTCTCTCGGGATTGTGGACACAAGAGGAGCGCAGAGCAAAATCGACATCAAAGGGATAGGAAAGGTGCTGGCCGCTCCGCGTCTGCTCATCTTTCTGCTGCTCATCCTGATTATGTCGATCTCCCACCGTTTCAACGACGGATTCCTTGCCCTGCATATGCGTGAAATGGGCGCATCCGACATGACGGTCGGCGTCGCCATGATGGTCTCGGCACTTAGTGAAATTCCGGTGCTGTTCTTCCTCGGGAAGCACGGGCACAAGTACAAAGAACTGCCGCTTCTGGCTGTAGCCGGGTTGATGTATGCAATCCGGTTCCTGATTGTCAGCCTCTCCGATCAGACCGCCTGGGTCATGGTGGCCCAAATGATGCACAGCGTCACATTCGGCGTGTTCCTCGTCACTGCGCTGCGCTACCTGACGCGGGTAATACCAGACCAATACCGGGCTTCGGGACAAGCGATTTTCGCCATTACCTGGTCCAGCATCGCAGGAATCATCAGCGGCAGATTCGGAGGATACCTATTTGCAGATTACGGCAGCAAAACGCTGTACTTGATCGGATCGGCGCTCGCCATAACGGCTGCGGCAGGATTTCTTGTGTTCCACGCCCGGCTCAATGCCCTAGAAGCCAAATTAACTGCCATTCCAAATTCAAAGGAGGATTCGCATGCTTGAGGTAAGCGGGCTTTCGCATACCTTTCAAAGCGGTACGGAACAGTCTCACGTCTTAGTAGACATTAACTTTACCGTTAACAAAGGAGAGATCGTTGCCCTGCTCGGAAGTTCCGGCTCCGGTAAATCAACCCTGCTGAACCTGATGGCCGGTCTCATGAAGCCGACAACAGGCAGTATTCTGATTGCCGGACAGCCGATTGAGCGCATGAGCGAGAATAAGCTCGCTGAGTTCAGGCGCCACCATATCGGATTTATTTTTCAGTCCTACGAATTGATCTCCCACCTGACAGTCCGGGAAAATGTAGAGCTTCCGCTCGTGTTCCAAGGCATCAAGCCAAGCGAACGGAAGGACCGCGCCAAAGCTCTGCTGGCCCAGGTGGGCCTTGCGGAGAAGACGGAATTGTTCCCCTCCCAGCTCTCCGGAGGGCAGCAGCAGCGGGTCAGTATAGCCCGCTCGCTGATAACCCGTCCCGCCATCGTATTCGCTGACGAGCCGACAGGCAACCTGGACACCAAGACTGAATCGGAAATTATCGATCTACTGCTGAATTTGAACCGCACGCTCGACATCACCTTCATCATTGTGACACATGAGCGCGAAGTGGCGGGCCGGACGCAGCGCGTCATCCAGCTGCGGGACGGTAAGCTTGTGGAAGAGAACGAGGATGGCGACGAGGAAAGCGTCTCGTACGCTGATGAGAGCGCTGCTGCGGCTGAACCCGCTTCTTACGTAAATGTCCAAGCTGGAGGTGATGCCCGGTGAAACTGCGTGATTACATGCGCCTCAGCTGGGATCAGCTCAACCGGCGCAAAGTGGTAACGGCTTTGTGCGCCCTCGGCATATCAATCGGTTCGGCAGCCATTATAGTCGCTCTGGCCGTTGGGGAATCGGCCGCCTATTACACAGACAAAGAAATGAAATCTTTTCTCAAAACCGATGAGATTACAATCCGCAACGAAGAAAATAATCAGGGCCAGGCACCAGAGGGCGATTCTCAAGGTTCTGCCGGTGCGTCTGCCACAGCTGCTTCCCCGAACGCGATTACCAATCAGAAGCTGGACCTTATCCGGGGACTGCCTCATGTAAAAGCCGTCGCCAGCTTCCAGCGGATGGGACATTATTTTTTTGCCTTGGATGACGGTAAAATCGGTAATTTCGAGCTCATTGCCACGGATCTCGATACACTCGTTAAATTCGGAAATGAATTCCAGCAGGGCGGATCTTCGGACGTTGAGAATACCATCATCATTTCTCCCGGGGCTGCCATGGGGCTTTTCGATGAACAGGGCGAGAAAAACCGGCGCAAGCAAATGCAGCAGAATCCGAATGATCAGGAAATGTGGAAAGCCATGCGGGAATTGGAGAAAATCCCGACTCCTCTTTATCAGAAACAAATCAGTGTCATGCAAGAACACCCCGCTAATACAGCAAAACAGCAGACACAAATACCCGTTCGCGTAACCGGTGTCCTTAAGAAACCGGACGGAATGTCCAGTGATACGGTGATGTATTACAAACAGGCCTATGTTTCTCATGCACTGGCCAAAAAAATCCGGGAAGCTTCCCAAGCCTCGGGACAAGCTCCTGACGGCAACCCTGTTTCTATGCAGGAATCTTATTCAGAAGTACTTGTGAAAGTGGATCAGACATCCAATTTGGAGGCTGTCGAGAAGCAGATCCAGAAACTCAGGCTGAACACACAAAACAATCTCCATCAAGAAGAACGTATGGAAGGCCAGTTCGTCATTATGCGGATCGTATTCCTTGGGATCGGACTTTTTATTCTCTTTATTGCCTCCATTTCCATTGTCGTAGCGATGACCATGTCAACCTACCAGCGCCGGCGGCAGATCGGGATTATGAAAGTACTCGGTGCAAATCTTGCGCAGATTCGCAACATGTTCATCGTCGAATCCGCTCTGCTGGGACTGCTTGGCGGATTGCTCGGAATCCTGTTGTCCTATTGGGTGGTCTGGGGAATTAACGCCATCCTGTTTATGACAGGAGAGATCCAGCCCGGAGAGAACAACCAAATCTTATTCATCTCTTCCTGGATTCTTCCGACCGGCATGTTCTTTGCCATTATGACAGGGGTCTTGTCCGGAATATATCCCGCAGTTAAGGCGTCCCGCACGGACGCGCTAACCGCAATCAAACGCGAATAGGAGTGAAAATCGTCACGATGAAGAAAAAAATATGGGCTCTGGTTGCGGCTGTCGTCGTAATCGGGATTAGCGTATTCCTCTACATACAGAGCAACCCCAAAACAGGACCTTCACCTGGAGATGTAGCCGGAGACATGGGAAATCTTTCTTTCAAGGCAGTGAGTGAAGAATTGATCGGATCCATCGAAGTGAAAGGGAAATCCTCTTATGAGAAAGAAACGTGGGTGCATGCCCCTTTCAGTGGGGATATCGTCAAATGGAATGTCAGCGAGGGCACCCAAGTTAAAAAAGGCGATTCTTTATTCGTCCTGGACAGCTCTTCGATTGACAATGAAATCGCCCAAATGCAGGCCAATCTCAAGAAACAAGATCTGGAGGCCCAGCTTGCCAAATTCCAGGAAAATGCGGGATCAGCTCCTGCAGGCTCAGATCCGGCCGGGATGACCGAGTATGAAGCCAAGAAACGCTTTGCGGATGCGGAAAGCGCCAAAATTCAGGCTCAATTGAACACAATGAACCGTGAAACCGCTCAGAATCAATTAAACGAAAAGCAGAAAATGCTGGCAAAAGCGAACTTCCGTGCTCCCGAAGCTGGAATTTTCCTGTTCGAAGATTCATCCAAAGTCCCGCAAGCTCTGCAGGCAAATGACCGGATCGGTAAAATTGTTGATTTGTCCAAGCTTGAGCTTCTCTGCTACGTCGGAGAATTTGATGTTTTTCAAATTAAAGCCGGAATGCCGGTCACCGTCAAAATAGATGCCCTGCCTGGAGTAACTCTTAAAGGCACCGTCAAGCAAGTATCCAAATTCGCCAAAACAAGCAGCGATGCCAACCCGGTCTCGTCCGCACAGTTTGAAGTCGTCGTGTCTCTTGAAGCGAATGAAAAACTGATCGCAGGTCTCAGCCTGACCGGAACCATTGAGACTTCCCGTAAAGCACAAGCGCTCGTGGTTCCGACCATCGCCGTACAGCGGGATAAAGAAAAGCATTTCGTCATGCTCGATACGGGCAGCGGAGTAGAACGCAGAGATATCACGATCGGAATGGAAACGGCCGAGAAAACAGAAATATTAAGCGGACTGAACGAAGGAGATACCGTGGTACTCCAATAGGCTAAATCGGATTAATGTATTCTGCACAAACAGATCTGTCTCTTTGCAAACCGCCTGAATTCATCTATAATTGTGAGAAGATACTAGCACCTAGTCTTAATTCTTACAAACCGGACTCATTCAAGTGGAAAGTAGGGACTGAACCCGATGAATTATGAGGATTTTAAAACCGTTATGCTTGGAAGACGCAGTATACGCAAGTTTACAGACGAAGAGGTTTCCGTAGAGGATGTCAGAGAATTAATCGACTGTGCACGCTTTGCTCCAAGCGATACGAATTCACAGACCTGGAAATTTATCGCTGTTATGAACCGGGATACCATTAAAGCTATTGAAGAGGCCACATGGGACGAGCTCCATAAACGTGCTGCGGCCGCCGAAGAGCGCGGACTCGCACGTGAAGGCAAGCTCCTCGTCAAGTCCTTCGGTCCTTACGCCACCGCCTTCTCCGACGCTCCAGTTGTCATCGTTTGCTTAGCCACGCCGTATGAATCCAAGTTCCGTGAACGGATATTCGATCCGATCGGGTTTGTGGAGGAGGCTGTCTGGGCGGAAGAAGGGATCAAAAGCTCCTGCCTCGCTTCCCAGAACCTGATGCTTGCCGCTCATGCGCGCGGCCTTGCGACTTGTCCCATGACAGGGCCCGTTCTGCTTGCCCAGCATCGCCTCCGTGAGCTTTTGCCGATTCCGGACGAGGCGCAAATCAACATGGTGATTGCCCTGGGGCATCCTAAGGAACGTCCCGGCAAATTATCCCGTAAAGAAATCGATGAAATATTGGATATCGTATAGCCAAATTCAATCCATAGCTGCCTCCCCTATTCCAACGCGGAAACCGGGAGGCTTTATTTTGGAACAAGAAATCAATCCATCAGCAGGCAGAAGAAATGAGGATGCGAGATGAAATTCCCGTTAGTCACCCACTCCTTAGCGGAGCGCCTGGAACTGGCAGAAATCCGCTTTGTCACCTCCAGAATTCAAGGAATCCGTGAACGCGCAGGCAACCCCATGGGAGCGGAGATCGCCCGATTCGGCGGAGCTACGGCCTACTATGTCCGGCAGATGCCTTGGCCGCTTTTTAATACAGTAAAGGGGCTGGGACCGGATGATCTGGACGAGCTGGACCCGCTTTTAGCTTTCTATAAGGAACGCGGACGTATCTGCACCTTCGAACTAATTCCCGGGAAAACGAATGCTGCGGTAACCCGCGCTCTGGCTGAGAGAGGATACTTCCAGGAAGGGTTCCACTCGTGCTTGTATGGTCTTCCAGAACCTACAGCACCTGTACTCCCGCCCTACCTTCGTATTGAACCCGTTACCGGGAGAGGGCAGTTTGAGCTCTACGGCGCTCTTCACTGCGCAGGCACAGGGATGGACCCGGGCGGCACGCAGCACTTTATCGACAACAATATCGTGCTCTTTGATCGCCCCGGCTGGCGCTTCTTCCTGGGCTACATCGACGGTCAGCCGGCAGGTGTAGGTGTCATGCATATCGACGGTGAAGTCGCTTCTTGTACGCTCGCGGCTACTCTGCCGGAATTCAGAGGCCGCGGCCTGCAGACGGCCATGCTTCAGACGCGGATGCATGAAGCGGCTAAAGCCGGGTGCCGTATCGTGGCCGCTCAAGCGGACTTCGGCTCGGCGAGCCAGAACAACATGGAGCGCCTGGGTATGCGGCTCGCATACACGCGCGCCACCTGGGGCCAGCTAGCGGCTCGCGGTAGCTCCTCACGGTAGCGGCACGTGGTAGCGGCTTGCGGTAGCCTCACCCGCTCGGACAAAAAAGGAAGGCAGATGTAGTCATACCCCCGTCAAGTAGATAGTATGAAGAGTTCCTGCTTGTAACCGGCAACCTATCCCTATGCTCTTCCGGGGACAGGTCTCCGGTTTTTTTCTGAAACGTTCTGTGTTGCAGGAACTGAACAGACTCAGCGCAGCTTCTTTGGATATCAGCCCGCGCTTTCAAATATCTGTTCTCTTCTCCTACCCTATCCCTTCCGAAACGCTTTATTGTCCACCGTCCCGATAATCCCCAAAGCACACAGCCTCTCTTTTCGCCTCTGCCTCATAATTCGTAAACTTCCGAGCTTTTTTTGGGAGCAAAAAAAATCCCCTCCCGGCTGACAATGTCCTTAAACCCCATGAAAACATGGCGTCTTTGTTCACTGCCTACCGTGAGGGGATACTACCAGCGGCCGATGCCGCTGCCTTCCCTATTGCTCTTGTCGTCAGCGTCCCTTTTCCGCAGCAGCGGCAGGCCCTTCGGGCTTCGCAGGCCAAAAGGCCGCTTTACCCAGCAAGAGCGTGATCGTCGGCACGAGGAAAGGCCGCACGATAAAGGTGTCGAGCAGAACTCCGACTGCGCAAATAACACCGAATTGTACGAGTACTTGGATCGGCAGTACAGATAACACAGCGAACGTTCCTGCCAGAATAAGTCCGGCGGAAGTAATGACACTGCTCGTCGTACTAACGCCGATCCGAATGGCTTCTTTAAGCGGATGCTTCTTGCTTGCCTTCCAGATGCCCGAAACCATGAAAATATTATAATCTTCTCCGAGTGCCACCAGGAAGACGAACGCATACAGCGGAATCAAGCCTTGGATAGCATCCGTCCCGAAGAACAGATTCAAGATCAGCCAGCCTGCACCGAGTGCCGAGAAGTAAGACAACAGAACGGTGGCCATCAAATAGATCGTAGCTACAATGGAGCGAAGATAAACCAGCAGCAGCAGAGCGATAATGCTGATCACGATCGGAATAACGACCTTCGTGTCCCGCCCCGTTATCTGCTCCGTATCGTACTGTTCAGCGGTTTGTCCCGAAATCCACACACGTGACCCCGGATCTGCAACTCCCGCCTCTTTAAGAACAGCTTCGGAAGCCGTATACATGTCCGGGATATGTCCAATGGATTCGTTCGAGAACGGATCTTCTTTCAGCAGCACTTCATAAGCTACGATATCCGGTGAAGTCTTTCCTTTCACGGGGTCCGAGACCGACTCTACATACGGTAGCCGCTTAAGCGCAGCTGCGGCATCGACGGCTTTGCCTTCCGTATCCACCATCACTTTCACAGGTGCAAGCGAGCCGGGAGAATAATGATCCGAAAGCAGTTTAAACCCTTCACGCGAAGGCATCGTTTCCGGGAAAGAAGCAAGCAGGTTGTACGTGTATTTGATCTGGGTAGAGAAACCAGCCAGCACGATTAGCAGAATCAGGCTTGCTGCCAGAATCGTTTTGGGCTTGGTTATGACCAGCCGGCCCAGCAGCTCGCTCATACGTCCTACAGCATGCTGTTCTTTAACCGGTTTACCTCGTTTGGCTTCCTTCTCCACTCTCATTTCAGGGGTCAGGGGGGCGAACGGATAGAAAGATTTGCGCCCAAGAATACCCAGAATGGCAGGAACAAGTGTTATGCTGGCCAGTACCATAATAAAAATCGCCAGGCTGAACGGGATCGCAAAGCGGTGATTGGAACCGTACCGGGCAAATATCAGCGCCAGCATGGATACAATGACCGTCAGTCCGCTCATTCCGATCGCTCCGCCTGAACCCAGCAGCGCCTCTTTAACCGCCTGATGCTTACTTTTTTGTTCAAGCAGGGCGGTGCGGTAGCGTGCCGCAAAGAATAAACAATAGTCCGTACCGGCGCCGAATAGCAGCACTGTCATAATCGAGATCGTCTGGGCATCCACCACAATCCAGCCGAGCTCGGCCATTTTGCCAAGTATCGGAGAAATAACTCCGTAAGCGAATCCGACACCGATAAGCGGTACGATAGCCATAACCGGGGAACGATACAGTAGAATCAGCAGCACCAGGACCAGTACAACCGTCGCCATAAGCAGCGAGAAGTCGGCGCCTTTGAACAGGCCGCTGGCATCAATGCCTATACCGACCGGTCCGGTTACGCGGGCTATCAGCCCATCCGAATTCAGTTCCTTAACCGCAAAGGGATCGCTGCCGATCACAGATGCGGATAGTTCGCTCAGCTTCTGCGTACTTTCCTTCAGCTTATCGGAGTCTGCTCCAGCATCGAATGTAATGGGAAGAACGATAGAAGTCCCGTCTTCGCTGACCGACTGCTTCAAAGCTTGCGGAGGCATTTTGTGATAGGGAGGCACTGCCGTTTGCTCCGGCAGCGGCTGATCTGTCAACTGACCGGCGATTTTCTGCAGAGCAGACAAATCGCTATCGGTTAGACCCGCCTGCCGGTAGAATACAACAAGCGCAGGATTACCTCCGCTGCCCGGGAACTGTTCCTTTTGAAGCTGGGCTGCCTTTACAGATAATGAATCGGGCGGCAGCTGGTCTGCCGCATTGTTCTCCTGGCTGTTTACTCCGGGAAACACCAGCGTGAGCAGGACGGTCACAAGAATCCATGCCGCAACCGTGACCCACTTGCTTCTGGGCCCTGCGACACGGGATGCAATTCCTTCTACAAAGGATGGACTTTTCATACGACACGCGCTCCTTTAATCTTCAATGTATAAGCCCGGCTGATATCTGATCACGACATCTTATCTGGCTTTTGCTATAATTATATATACTGGTTAGTTAATTAATCAACCCTAAATTTCTTTATGCTTTAATTCCGCCTTTTCTTGTTGATCTCCAGGTTCGTTTACACCGTTTCAACAAGCAATACTGGCGGCTCTGTCTATCGCCTCCCTCAGTTTTGCCGGGCAAAATTGCGAGCATCTTTTCAGATCCATTGTTCGCCTATGCTATACTATTTTATAATGAGGATCAGATTACCTGTGTGAAAGGAAGCAATGCAAATGGATCCAAACTCCCGCAGACCACCTGGAAGACCGCGTTCTAATGAGCAGGGAGCTCCTGTCTCCGACCGTATCCTTTATGTCGCCATGCATGAATTTATTCGTCATGGTTATGATGCCGTGTCGATGGACGATATTGCCAAAGCTTGCGGCGTGACCAAAGCGTCCATCTATTACTATTATCCGTCCAAAGCCGTGCTGCTGACACAGTCCACGATCCGCCTTATGAATGTCGTACGCACAGCCACCCTGAACATCCTTCAGAAGCCTCTTCCGCTCCGCCAGCGGCTGACTGAAGTAACCGTCAATCATCTCAAGGCAACGACAAGCTTTGAATTCGAAGGCTTTATGAATAAAATTGAGGCGGTATTAACACCCGAGCAGAACGAAGAGATGCGTAAAGCCGAACATCGCCTGCTGGAAGCACTGGCCGACGCATTCGAGGAGGCCGCCCGTCAAGGAGAAATCTGCTGCACAGATTCATGGCTGGCCGCACGTTCCTATATGGCTCTGCTGATGGTCGGCCACAGTAAGCAGCCTGACGGCTCTTTCACCTACCCCGACAAAACTCAAGCGGCCGTTAAAATCATCGACATGCTGTGGAACGGAATCGGAACAACAGCTTCCCATAATTAGGAAATAATTACTTCACGAACTCATATGCAGTATACTATTCCGTGAAGGAGTGATTATACTGCTGGTTCAAATGAAATCTTCTATATTTCATTCTTTACACGCCGGTGAGCTCAGTCAAGCCTGCTTTAAACCGCTGATTGAGACGTATAAGAAGGAGCGCGCGGCCGGACAAGATTTTACCGGAACGTACGCCAAGCTGTCCAAGGGGCAGCAGGCCTTATTCATGTTTTACGTTCATACGAATCATGCCGCTAAATCGTTGTCCGATTTTTATTGGTGGTCCGCTTATTTTTATGCAAAAGGGACCGAATGGCAGGGAATCAAGTGGAGTTTGAGGTTTTTCGGCGAGGACGTGCTGCACTCCGTTCTTCTGGAGATGGAGAATCTTCTCATTGAAACGGCTCATCCTGTAAGCCTGGAGATGTTCAGCCTGGCCAAAGATCATCTCGACCGCCATCCCGATCTGCTCGCTTCCGTGACACCTGTTCATGCCCGGTATCGTGACAGAATCTCGGCGGCGGTCGATCAGGTTGAGCGCTATATCCGCCTTAACCCCGGCGAATTTGTCGATCTGGAGCAGGAACCCCCTGTGTGAACGGATACCTGGCAGCCCTGTAGCTTATTAAAAAAGAGCAAGCCGGCACTCTCCGGCTTGCTCTCTATTATGGATAGACGAAGAAATCTTACCCGATCTTCTCCACCTCTTCATCACTGATCTCAAAGTTCGCATATACATCTTGGACATCATCGTTGTCCTGGAAGGACTCCATCATTTTCATCAGCTTCTGGGCATTCTCACCCTCAACTGCGATGGTGTTCTGCGGAAGCCACGATACGGATGCTGCCGTGAACTCGATTCCCTGGTCCTCAAGCGCATTCTTTACCTGCTCAAGCTCATGCGGATGAGTCAGAATCTCCACGTGATCCTCATAGGCGACAAAGTCTTCCGCACCCGCTTCAACAGCCTGCATCATCAGCTCGTCCTCATCAATCGGATCTTCGCCGCGCTCAATCGTGAGTACGCCCTTCTCATCGAACATATAGGATACACAGCCGGATTCACCCATATTCCCACCGCGTTTGTTAAAAATAGAACGAACATCCGCCGCAGTCCGGTTGCGGTTATCCGTCAAGGATTTAACCATAATCGCTACGCCGCCGGGACCGTACCCTTCATAGATGATCTGTTCAAAATCATCGCCGTCCTGTTCGCCTACCGCCTTCTTAATGGCGCGTTCGATATTGTCGTTAGGCATTTGAACCTGCCGCGCATTGGCGATTGCCGTCTTGAGGGCGAAGTTAGCGTCCGGGTTCGGACCGCCCTGTCTGGCTGCCACGAAAATCTCCCGGCCCAGTTTAACGAACTGGTTGTTTTTCTGCTGATCCGCTTTTCCTTTGCGGTCTTTGAAAAGCTTAAACTTCATAATAGTAACGCTCCTAACGATTAAGAATGTACTCTTAAGTTTACACGAATCCACGCAAAAAAGACAGTTCCCAATCTTGCGATCGGGAGCTGTCTCGGTTTGCTATGACACTATTTATAAGAAGGTGGTTATCCCTGGATCTTATAACTTGGTGACGTTAGCTGCTTGAGGACCGCGGTTACCATCCGTGATCTCGAATTCTACTTCTTGGCCTTCGTCAAGAGTTTTGAATCCATCGCCTTGAATAGCGGAAAAATGTACAAATACGTCTTCGCCGCCTTCTACTGAGATGAAGCCATAGCCCTTCTCTGCGTTAAACCATTTAACTGTACCTTTCAAGTGAACAACCTCCTAAATGTATCGCCATCTTTGGCGAATATGGATATTATATCATCCTTTGTCTGCCAGTTCAACTACTTGAAACCCCTTTCGCAGCAAGTTTACGGAGGGTCAAATAGTCATATGAACCGGGGATAAATGCCAATTTTGTCGGGCGGAATTCAACTGAAATCTCCTTGGTTCCAAGCTGCTTGATCAGGGCTGGCAGATGTTCATAACGGCTGCCGTCAAAAGCCAGCAGCGGATAAATTCTTACCTCTCCCCCGGGCCGGCATATGCGCAAAAGCTCTTCCAAGGCCTGCCTATGAAACTCCTGATCAAACTGCTCTGCATACAAAAACAGGAAGTGGCTGCACAGAATTAAATCAAAGGATTCCTTCTCATAGGGCAGTGCCGGCAGAGAGGCGGCTGTATATCTATTCAAGCGGCTATCGGCTTTGTAATGAGTCAAAAATGCTTCGAACGATTGTTCACGAATTGCCCGCAGCTGCTCCGGTCCTCCGTACAGATCCCAGTTAAACAGATGCTGCCGTTCCGTGAGCTTCGCAACGAACTTGCCGATTTCATTCCGGCCCCGTTCTTCCAGCCCTGCGGCATCCTCGCTGTATAAAGGATCGGCGGCATAAGCGTCAATGCCTCTTCGGACAGCTTCCGCGGTAAAAGAAGAAGCGCCCGCTCCGGTGTCGAGAATCTTCCGTCCCAGCAGATGTTCTTCCTGCAAGTCAAACATATGCAGGTACTCGCTGAAATTACGGCAAGTCATCGCCACCCCGGTTTGTTCATAAAATCTTACTTTGTTTTGCATAGCAAACTCTCCTCATCTCAGCTCAACTTTTCTCAGCTTTGTCCCGACCACCCATGTACTCCACATGAATCGGTCTTTTTAATATCCACACTTTTCCAATAAAGGATATTGAAAGGATTCTACCACCTTATCGCCCGGATGGCTAGTGAAATTTTACTGGCCTTATGCTAAAGTAAGATCGGAACAGTTGGGGCATTCTTACCTTTACATTCGTCCCTTCATCTTTAATAGCTAAAGGAGAATTTCTCATGTCACACGCGATAAAAAAGCATGTTATCTTCAAAAAAGACAAATGGAACATGATTACGGTTGAAGTAAACGGCTCCCGCCTGATCCTTCGTGAAATATCAGATCAATGGGGCGAGGACACACACACCTTTATGAGCCGGCCCGCTTTGATGAAATGGGCCAATGACCGTTTCCCCAAGGACAAGTACGAAGGTACGGAAGAAGAATATAACACCATGATGGAAGCTTTCCGCAGCGTTTAAAAATCAGGCTAGTCAAGGACTTGACGTCATGACAAAATGCGCGTTATACTGATCACACAGAAAACTGAATGTTCGGGACGCTCAAAGGGGAGTAGCTGCCACAGTAAAGTCGTCAGTTCGGGTTAATAGCCCCGGCTTTATTGGCAACGTAACGTTGTTAGCAAGACCTTTGCCAGCATGACTGGTGAAGGTTTTTTCCATTGAGAAAATGCCTTTACCGAAATTCGGTAGGGCATTTTTTAGTTTCTGACCGAATTAGAAGTCCCTGTCCTGCAAAACATACTTATAAGTTGAAGGAGTGAATCTACTATCATGGACTGGTTATCAGCAGCAACATTAATCACCTTGCTCAACATCATCGTAATTGACTTGGTCCTAGCGGGTGATAATGCCATCGTCATCGGTATGGCAGCCAAGAACGTACCCAAGAACCTGCAAAAGCGGGTTATTCTATGGGGTACCGCGGGTGCGGTAGGGATTCGTGTCGTAGCCACGGTGCTCGTCGTGTATCTGCTCAAGGTTCCTGGCCTTCTCTTCATCGGGGGCTTGATGCTCATCTGGATTGCTGTCAAATTGCTGACAGATAAGAACGACCATACGAATGTCCAGGCAAAGAATACAGTCGGTGCTGCGATTACAACGATTATTGTGGCTGACGCAGCAATGGGAATCGATAACGTAATCGCAATTGCCGGTGCGGCTCACGGGCATATCGGCCTGGTGATCATCGGACTTCTCATCTCGGTGCCGATTATCGTATGGGGAAGCACACTATTCATTAAAGTGGTGGACCGCTTCCCGATCGTGATGTACATCGGTTCCGGTGTACTGGCCTTCACAGCAGCCAAAATGCTTACCGAAGAGAAGTTTATCATGCACGACTATTTCGTCGCTAATCCGATCGTTAAATGGCTCTTCGTCGCCGTCATTGTGGTGGGCGTCCTGGTAACGGGCTACGTCGTTAAGCTGTCGGGCTATTCGGTCAAGATTAACGACCGCGGCCAGCTTACCCTGCCCAAACAACTGGGTCACGAGGCCAATATCGCTCCTGAAGACAGCTTCAAGGTTCAAGCCGATTCGAATGGCCGTCTTGTCCTGGTCAAAGTCGGCAGCGATCCGACAAAGACTGCAGGCTGATCTTATTCTTCCCTAACAACTTAGTATCACCGAACCCGCCCCTTTCGCGGAAAGGAGGCGGGTTTTCTTGTTAGGTTCCGCCCTTAGACAGGAAATCACCGTTTCAAAACCGAATACATACCAGCAGATCTTTGCGAAATAAACGATTAAACAGGAGGTGATAACGGGTATGAGTTTTTTTAATGATGTGCTTCTGTTTGTGATTGCAGGCTTCGCACTGGCCTGTATCGTGCTTCTCTCCCGCAGCCGGCTGCCCGATCATATGAAAAGGCCGATGGCTATTTTTGCGCTGATCATGGTGCTATGTTCGTTCTCTCTTGTCGTCATCTCCTTGTTCAAGCTTGGAAGTACGGGACAATAGGCCGAATTTACTTCACAAACACATTCCCCTATAATGATAATTAGCTTGCTGATCGGCCATACTAGGATGAGATTCCCTCCGGGGAAAATCCGTCCGGGAGCGTGATCTCTATGCGTTTCATACCGATCCTTGCTTTAGCCGGACTGCTTGCGTCTACGCTGGTTCCCGGCAGCGGCGCACATTCGGCCCCCAATCCGAAATCATCTGTCAGGAGGGTTCCGATGAACCGAATTCCCGTTCGTAAAGACGTACCGGCTGAACACCGCTGGAATCTGCAAGATCTTTTTGCGAGTCAAGAGGCTTGGAATAAAGAATACAACGAAACGAAAGAATCACTCGGTAAAATTAAGCAGTATGCGGGTAAACTGAGCGACGCTGCAACGGTAAAACAATGCTTCCAGCTTGAAGACGACATTTCTTTACATACCGAAAGACTTTATGTGTATTCAAATATGAAGCACCATGAAGACATGACGGATCCGGTGTACCAGGCTTTGTCAGATAAGGCGCAGAAGCTCAGTGTGGAAGTCAGCCAAGCGTTGTCCTTCATCTCTCCTGAGATCCTGAGCCTCTCCGACGATCAGTTGAAATCCCTTGTAAGCAGTCCGGAACTGAAGCCGTATAAATCTACGCTGGAAGAAATGATCCGGCAGAAACCGCACGTTCTATCCAAGGACGAGGAAGCGCTTCTTGCGATGGCCGGCAATATGTCCGGGGCTCCGAGCAACATTTTCGGAATGATTAACAATGCCGACATGAAGTTCCCCAAAGTCAAGAATGAGAACGGCGAAGAGACAGAGCTGACCCACGGAAGCTACATCCAGTTCCTCGAAAGCCGGGACCGTAAGGTGCGCGAGCAGGCTTTTAAAGCGGTCTATGAGACCTATTCGAAACAGAAGAATACCATCGCGGCTACTCTTTCTTCGAACATCAACAAGAACCTGTTCTATTCGCAGGCGCGCAAATATCCGTCCGTGCTGGAAATGTCCTTGTTCGGAGACAATATTAAGCCGGAAGTCTATACGAATCTGATTGATACGATTCATGAGTCTCTTCCGCTGCTGCAGCGTTACATGAAGCTGCGTAAGAAATTGCTCAAATTAGACGAACTCCACATGTATGACCTGTTCGTCCCGCTTGTCGACGATCTTCAAATGAAGATTACGTATGATGAAGCGAAAGAAACCATCAAGGAAAGCCTTGCGCCGCTGGGCCAGACTTATGTGAACATTCTGGAAGACGGCTACAAGAACGGCTGGATCGACATTTATGAGAACCAGAACAAGCGCAGCGGAGCCTACAGTTGGGGAGCATACGGCACGCATCCTTATGTGCTGCTGAATCATAAAGACAACCTGAACAGCATGTTTACCTTAGCCCACGAGATGGGTCATGCCATTCACTCTTACCTCTCTGATGAGAACCAGCCTTACCGCGATGCCCAGTACACCATTTTCCTGGCTGAAGTGGCTTCGACGTTGAATGAGGCTCTCTTGATGGATCACCTGCTCAAAAACACGGATGATCCTAAAAAGAAGCTTTACCTCCTGACTTATTACGCAGATCAGTTCCGTACGACGGTGTTCCGTCAGACCATGTTCGCTGAATTCGAGAAAATCACCCATGAGAAAACGGAACAGGGCGAATCGTTGACCGCTCAGGAATTCAGCAAAATTTATTATGATTTAAACACTCTCTATCATGGTAAAGAGATGGTAGTGGATCAAGACATCGAAATGGAATGGGCGCGCATCCCCCACTTCTATAACAGCTTCTATGTCTATAAATATGCGACCGGCTTCTCAGCCGCTACGAGCTTCTCCAAGCAGATCCTGGACGAAGGCCAGCCTGCGGTCGAACGCTACCTGGGCTTCTTGAAGAGCGGCGGAAGCGATTATTCCATTAACATTCTGAAAAAAGCCGGTGTGGATATGTCCTCTCCCGAACCGATTAAGCAGGCTATGAGCGTATTCTCCTCACTGCTGGATCAGATGGAAGAGCTGACAAAGTAATCTGCACGGGGTTAACCTTCATCAGAAAGGGCCGGTGACATGTCACGGCCCTTTCTTGACTTAAGGGGAAGGAGTGATTTGCCCATGAAATCAGGCCGTGTTCAATGGCTGTCCATCGGGGCCTTGCTATTCGCCCTGCTGACCACTGTATTCGCCGTGGTTAATATGGACCGTGTCCGCGTCAACTTTCTATTCGTCGAGACCAATGCTCCTCTCATTCTCGTTATCGTCATTTCCACTGTATTAGGCGGACTTATTGTAGGTTTATTCGGAATTCTGCGCCAAGTGCAGATGAGCAAAGAGATTCGTGAATTAAGAAAAAGGCTCGGAACCTCTCCGTCATCCACGGACACAAATGCAACTTTGGAGTCCTCGTCCTCGCCGTTATCTTCAACTTCTCTAGATCGTGATAATCAGCCGACTCCTATGAATGACAATCCGCCGAGCAAACGGTTCGGCAGCCGCAGAGACTCGGGAGACGGTGACGTCTAGAACAGCCATAACCGTGCGGCAAAAAGCCGATCCCGCAGCCGGGATCGGCTTTTTGCTGTTCATTCTGCATGGATGCGGATATAACACGGATCCGCGTTAAAGAATGCTGCACCATGACATGCGGCACGGCTGAAACCACTACGCTTGCCTGTTCAGCCGTGCAGCAGCAGCTCTTTAAGCAGTTTAATCTGCTTTCTTTCGCCGGCCATTACGACCGTCATGTCCGCCGAGATGATATCATCCGGGCCCGGTGTGATTTTCTGGTTTTTCTTCTCCACGAGTGCCAGGATGGTTGCCCCTGTTCTCTCCCGGACCTGAAGCTCCGCAATGGATTTCCCGACACTTATAAAGTGGGGTTCGATCCTGCTCCATTCGATAATCAGATTTTCCAGGGATACCTCAATCGTTTCCAGTGCCGTCGGTTTGTACGTCATTCCTCCGATAATTGCAGCGACCTGACGCGCTTCCTCATCTTCCATGGTCACCATTGAAATACTTTCGTCCGGATTATCATCTTCAAAATGATACACTTCTCTTCTGCCGTCATTATGAACGACAATAACCATTTTGTCTCCGGAGCTCGTGATCACCTGATATTTCTTCCCGATACCCGGCAGATCCGATTCTTTTATAATACTCATAGTGAGAACCTCCCCCTCATTTTCCGTTCATTTTCACTTTTTCTTGCGGCTTGCTCCATTTAAACATTTTGTTCATGACGTTATATATGTGTTTCGACTCTTTCGTCAGTAAAGGCCCGACAATCGCTAAGATCAGTACATAAAGCGCTGAGAACGGCTTTAAAATTGGAAGTAATCCGGCTGATATTCCCAGATTCGCTACAATAATTGTAAATTCTCCTCTGGCCATGATCGTGAGACCGATGTTCGTAGAGGCCTTATGAGATAGTCCGGCACTGCGGCCTGCAATCATCCCCGATACAATGTTCGCGATGATCGTCAGCACTGCTGCGCCTATAGCGAGCCAGGCTGCATTCCCCAGTGTCAGCGGATCAATACTCAAACCGAAACTGAAGAAGAAAACGGCACCGAAGAAATCTCGAAACGGGACAACCAGATGTTCAATCCTTTTGCTATGTACGGTTTCGGATAAGGCAAGACCAAACAGCAGGGCGCCAATGGCTTCAGCCACATGCAAGGTCTCGGAGAAACCCGCGATAAAGAATAAAGAAGCAAATACCACGATGATAAAGATTTCATTGGATTTGATATTTAACAGCTTGTTCAAAATCTTCGTGCCTTTTCGGGCGATGATAAAAAACAAAATCATATAGCCGATGGAGATACCGACCGAGAGGACCGTCCCTCCCACAGATGTAGCCCCGCCAAGCAGCAACCCCGACATAATGGATAAGAATACAGCCAGGAAAATGTCATCGAACAAGATCATTCCTAAGATGAGTTCGGTTTCATTGTTTCCTGTACGTCTTAGGTCAACCAGCACCTTCGCTACAATTGCACTGGAAGACACGGCCAGCATCCCCGCTGTAATTAACGTTTCGTACAAAGGAAAGCCGATTAGAAAGCCATAAGCGAGTCCAATGGAGAAGTTTAGCAGAACATACACGCTTCCGCCGACCACAATATTGCGGCCCGATTTAATTAATTTGGGAACGGAGAATTCTAACCCCAGATAGAAAAGGAGAAACAAGACCCCTATGCGTCCCAGAAAATCAATCATATCTTGACTTTCTATAAATTTCAAATCAATTATTCCGAGTGTCGGCGCATGGGGGCCAACAAGCATCCCCAGTATGATCAGAAAGGGAATGATTGAAAATTTCAGTTTACTGGCAAGAACAGAAGCAATGGCGACTAACAACAGCGCCGTTCCTACTTCAAATATCATGTGATCCATACAACGTCAATTCCTCCTCATCTTTAATTTGAGACCGCCCTTATTAAACCCTAACATAGATTACCAAGCATTCCAAACGTGAGAACGAGAAATTCATAAAAACGTACTTATTTTGACCGTATTTCTCAGATTTATGCCATGATTTGACCAAATGAGGCTTTTTTTGAGCAAAAAGTAAATTGACAGTATTTCTAGCCTGTACAATATTTCTACATGAGCGAGCAGAGCCAAGACAATCGGCACCCACCATTCCCAGAAAAGCCACAGACCAAAAAACCGAACCCGGTTACCAGGTTCGGTTTTTTGGTCTGTGACAGCGGCTTGCCTTACAGCCAGCCCGCCAAATAGGCTGCGCCGGCTGCAGCTGCTCCGCCGATGAGCGAACCGATGACGTTCACGGCATCGTTCGTCATCCAGCCCCAGCCCCGCAGCGGCTCAGCCTCTGCGCCGCAATGCGTGCGGCGCTCAATCTCGCGGCCGCAGACGCGGCAGCGGTACATCGCCTGCCACTTCGCGCCGATTACGGAATCGGCCAGTGAACCGGCGATCCCGCCTGCGAGCCCTGCCGCGATCAGCGGCAGCAGCATCTCCAGCGGGTGCGGTCCCGCCGCCGCAAGTCCGGCGCCGCTGCCGAGCCGCCCAAACACCCAGGCGGCTCCGCCGATGAAGAGTCCGCCTGCGCTTGTCGCCAGCAGGCCAAGAGCCGTGACGCCGCCGGAAGTCCCTGCGGCCACCTTGCGGCCGGTCAGGATCGACCGCGGCGCAGTCCGGCTCAGCCCGCCGATTTCGGTGGCCCAGGTGTCAGCCGTTACAGCGGCCATTACCCCGACAAAGGCGGCCCACCATACAGGATGAGGGAAGAGCGCTCCCCCGATGCACAGCAGCATGCCGAGCCCGCCGTTGGCAAGTACTTGACCGGCATCACGGTTCCCGCTTTTGGCATAGCCCGATTCTATGGCGGCTTTGCGCTTTTGTTTGTATTTCGACAGCATCGAAGAGGATAAGAAGAACGCAATCAGTGTACCGAACCAGGCGGCTGTTCCCAGTGAATACAGAACGGTTCCTACCACAATGGCAGCTGCGGCACCCGAAGCCGTTAATGATTTCTTGTCGTAAGCGGCACCCGCTATCAAGACGCTTCCCAATAAGCCGATCCAAATATCCATCCGTCTTCCTCCCTCCTCTTTTTTCTTTTTCTAATGATAGCACAGAACCGGTATAGTTTCGTTTTCGACGCTGAGGGTAATGATACATGTAAGGCTGACAGAAATAAACGTGACTCGAGGGGAGATTTTTAAAATGGATACCAACCATAACAACCCGGCTAATAATAGCAACGAGACAAATCCGGTTACGGAAGAAAATACGCACAACCCGATTACCAATCAAAAGAACAACATACCTAAACAATATGAGAACGAAGATTTAGAAACGGTGCGGGAGCACGAAAAGCATGATGCCCGGCAGGACTCTGCCAAACGCGATATCAATGAAGTCATGAATGGGTCCATGGCGGGCGATATGGCTGAAATCAAGCAGCTCGGCAAAGACATGGAAGCCATGAAGACCAATGAGGATTTGACCGAGGAAGGACTTCTGCCCGATCCGATCCAGCAAGAGCAGGAAGAAGATGCAGAGCGCAAGGCCCGTCGCTAACCCTGTTCGGACTGGGAACTAACTGTATAAAGCCAAACACACCCCCTTAGGAGGTGTGTTTTCTAATTTTCTTTTAGAACATCTGTTACAAGCGAAAGTCAGGTTCCAGGCCATGCTTATCTGCTGAGATAGGCAGCCGCTTATTTCGCCGGTTCAATAGCTGTTCCGCGCAGCCGGACACCGTAGGAGATCGACTGGAGGAAGCTCAACTGCTTCTGATCATAAGCGGCATCCCGCTTGATAATCTGGTCCTTCTGGATGTAATAAGGATTAAAATCTGCTGTAATGAGGCCATTCTTCAGCTTGAGTTTAAGCAGACCTGTATCCGCTTTGGCATCTTTGACATAATCGGGGAAAAGGAAATTTCCGATCGAATACGCAATCAACTTGCCTTTGTAATACTCGAAGCCTTGAAGCACGTGCACATGACTGCCTATGATGCCGTCCGCACCCGCATCGATCATTTCTTTGGCAAAAGTCCGCTGCCACTCTTCCGGTTTATGGTTCTTCTCGACCCCCCAGTGCATATAGACAAACAAATAATCGCAATCCTTCTGTTCCCGTTTGATCACGGGTAGAACAGCCGATTTGTCATAGGCTTGGGCAATGCCGGGTTTATCCGGGCCCGCAAACCAGTCAGGAGTCGGGATGAATCTGGAAAAAGCGAGATATTTAACCGTAGCCCCGTTAATTTTGACTGTCTTGGCTTTATAAGCTTCTTCGGAGTTACGTCCCCCGCCTACATAGGGCAGTCCGGCCTGTTTCAAATTGTCGAGCGTATCCAGGAATCCCTGACGCCCAAAATCCAGCACATGATTGTTAGCAATCGAAACCAGGTCGAAGCCTGCGTTCTTGAGACCTCTAAGCGAAACGGGATCCGACTTGAAGTTATAAAGCTGATTCGTGTCTTTCTCAGACGCATTCGTTACGGAAGTCTCCAGGTTAACGAACGCATAATCAGCCTTGGATACTTCCTGCTTCACATACTGGAAGGGATAATCCGGCCCCTTCTTCTTGATCGTTTCTTTGACCGACCAGTCCATCAGGGCATCGCCTGCAAAAATCAGATCGATCGGTTCATGGGGCGCGATCTGTTTGGGTGCGGCGGTCTCCGGTTTAGAGGTAGATTTCGGCTTGGGTGTACTTGCAGCTGGAGCTGAAGTCTGGGGCACCTTCTTGTCCGGTGCAGACTCCGATCCTGGGCCGGAAGGAGATGCTGCCGGTACTGGAGATGCCGTCGGCCGTGGTTCCGCGGAAGCAGATACCGGATCTTCAGGGCTGACGGACGGTGACGGAGCGGCGGTTTCTACCCCTTCGGCTGATAATGACGGGAAGATTCTATCTTTTGCATAATAAAGTCCTGTCATCAGAAGAACCGCAGAGATTATAGAAAGCAGCAGAATTCGGACTTCGCGCTTCTTCATAAGCCGGCTCCGGGTCTAACAGCTTGACGTATCATCTGCAGGTCCACCTATATCTGAACCGTGCAGCGGCCGAATACTTCCTGGCCCCATGCCAGTTCAAACACATCGCCGTCCGCGCAAGCGCCCACTCCGGCCGGGGTGCCTGTATAGATCAGATCTCCCGCTCCCAGACCATAGTTGGAACCGATATAGTCGATAATCGTCTGTAGAGAGAAAATCATGTCGCGGATGTTGCCGGTCTGAACGGTTTCTCCATTGCGTACGGTATGGAAATCAGTTGATTCCAGTAATTTCGCGCCCGGAAAAGCGCGCAGCTCCGTCAGAGCCGCCGAGTTGCGGAATCCTTTGGCAGCCAGCCAAGGATGGCCTTTCTTTTTCAATTCGCTCTGTACATCACGCAGAGTAAAATCCAGGCCAAGCCCGAAGCTGTCCACAAGCTCATCCACGGTCAAGCCGGGTTTATAGTCCTTGGCAAGGTGCAGGACAAGCTCACCTTCGTAATGAATTTCACCGCGGCCCTGCGGAAGCGCGAGCCTATCTTCGTTCATGAGCGCAAGTGCATGAGTCGGTTTAGTAAAGATCATCGGCTCTTCCGGTACGGCATTTCCGAGCTCGGCGGCATGCAGTTTGTAATTGCGTCCTACGCAGTAGATGTTACGGGTATTGGCTGTCATCGGTTAATCCACTCCTAAATCCGATTAGGGCATGAATGGAAAAAAGGCCCTTCTGCGATTATAAACGTTCCGCAGCAGGGCCTCAAGGCATTTGGGTTCATTTGAATATTTTTAACAAGGAAGTACATCACCCGCTGCTCTTATAAGCATAGTAAGAAATCAGTGTGATTTATATACGTCCGTGTTTCCGTGCTCTTCCGGCTTTCCGTGCTCTTCCGTGTTTCTGACCCTCTCTGCGTTCATCTGCCCCCTTGGGCCATAGGAGTCGGAAGCATACAGGTGAGCGTTAGAGTCCGGGAAAGCCCGGTGTGTGTTGCCCCGGTTCTCTTGTTCGTGGTTACTCACACTGCCGGTCGGTGAAGAATACGATCCTCTGTAGTCAGATTGCGGGTAGGGCGAAGTGCCATTGCGTAAGCTATCTTCCTGGTTATGTCCCCCGTCTCTATGTGAGGCGTTATAAGGAGAAGATGGCGCAGGCTGCTCTGGAACCCGGTAGGCGGGCGTCTGCGTGTACGGGCCGGAGTTCGCGTAGGAATGTGTGTGTCCGCCATTGTCATAAGCCGGCCCCGTCTGATGCGCGGAAGACAAACCAGCACTATTCGGACGATAAGACTGTCCCTGACTTCCGTATCCACTGCCGGAAGAGGCTGCAAATCCGGTACCCGCTGCATAGTGAGAATCAGAACCTGCAGGTGCATAAGTATTCCCCGGCTGCTCATTCACGGCTTGAAATGTGTGCAGGTACGTCTTCGCGGTATGATCATGCATAGTCGGTACCTGGTACTGTCCCTGAGCATTCAGGAGCAGGAATACCTCATAGGCATGATCGGCCGCTGCCACGGAAAAAGTCAGCAGCATCCGGCGGACGTTCGGATCGGCGCATTCCAGAGCGGCAGTCATCTGGTTGCGGGAACTGTTTTTATGGCAGCAAAGCACGGCCGTCAAGATCTGTTCATCCCCCAGCGTACCGTCGGTACGCGGCGACTGCTGAGCCGGATGGCGGAGCCCGTAGACGATATCCTGGACAGGCACCGCCGGCGGCTGCCCATAGGCGTGCGGCTGACCGGCAGCACTGTAATCATGCGTATAGGCTACCAGCTCGTTATAATGCTGGATAGCGGAGTAGAGATGCTGCTGAACGAGAGCGCCCACCTGCGGGTGGCTGGACATCCCGGCATAAAGCGAAAAATGCTGGATCATGTTCATTTTTTCAGTTAGTATCTCGTGTACTTCGACAGTTTCATGGGCTCCAAACGGCATGGAGATCAGCTCCTTCACATGACCTTATGCACTTATATTTCCCTCCCAAATGGAATTTTATGCATAATCGGATGAGCTTCAACCCGCTCCCCTTTAACTTGTAAAAATATACGGGCAGCAAGCCTAGCTAATTGACCAAGGAGAAATTTTCTTTTTTTGTGATATAATAAAAGGGATGAATTCCACGGACGGGTTTTTTATGGACAGAAATTATACGCAGCAGGAATGAGGGATAGCATGATCAATTGGAAAGTTAATCTGGCTGTCCTCTGGATCGGACAGTTTTTTGTAATGGCCGGCATGACCATGATCATGCCCTTTCTTCCTTTATATTTGAAGGAACTGGGTCTTCAGGATGCGCAGGAAATCGCAACGTGGACCGGCATCATTTTTGCAGGCAACTTTGTGACCTCCTTTCTTTTTCAGCCGTTCTGGGGAGGTATGGCGGACCGCTATGGCCGTAAAGTCATGCTCCTCCGTTCGGGGTTCGGGATGGCCATTGTGATGACGACGATGGGCTTCGCACATGCCCCATGGGTTCTCCTGGTGCTCAGGCTCGTCAACGGAACGATCTCGGGTTATGCACCCGCTGCCGTAGCGCTCATGTCCACGAACACGCCTCGCGATAGAATCGGATTCGCTATGGGCACTCTTCAGTCAGGCGCCGTAGCCGGTACCATTTTGGGACCGCTTATCGGCGGCCTTTTAGCTGAGCTTATCGGGTTCCGTTATATTTTTTATGTGACCGGAGCTATGCTTTTTATCGCCACCGTCGTAACGATGCTGCTGGTTAAAGAAAAATTCAATGTCGAGGAAGCGAAGAAGCAGCCCAAAGTGTCTGTCATGCAGGGGTATCGGGATCTGCGGCCCATCCGCCAGCTCATTGCCCTCTACTCGATTACATTCGTGATTCAATTCTCGATCCAATCCTCCATGCCGCTGATGGCTCTATTCGTAGAAGAACTGCATGGAACGGGGGAGCTCCTGGCTTTCTACGCGGGTCTGGTAGGTTCCATCACCGGGTTCTCCAACATGGCCGCGGCTCCGCTGCTCGGTAAGTTATCCGACCGAATCGGCCCTCAGCGTATTCTGATCTTCTCGCTGGCCGGAGCGGCAATCTTCTTCATCCCGCAGGCATTCGTACAGAATGTCTGGCAGCTTATGGCTGCGCGCTTCTGTCTCGGAATCTTTATCGGAGGTCTGCTGCCGACCGTCAATTCCCTGATCCGGACCTATACGCCTGTTGGCATGGAGAGCCGCTCATACAGTTTCAACACGAGCGCCCTGTCCCTGGGCAACATGCTCGGGCCTGTTACCGGCGGTATGCTGTCGGGAATCCTTAACATCCGCCAGCTCTTCCTGTTCGCCGCTTTCATGCTGGCGGTCAATGCGGTGTGGTCCTACCGCACTCTGATGAAAGCACCCGCGAATCCGTCCATCAAACCCGGCGAATGAGGAACTGAAAATAGCGGCGGAGATAACAACTGGACACTCCGAATCAAAGAGGCGATTATTTCCCGGTCAAGCACGGTGGGAAATAATCGCCTCTTGGTATTTACAGCCGCTTCGCTTGTTCGGATCAGCGCACCCTGGCAATCGCAAGTCCGTCATATGCAGGCAGCATCGTGCTCTCAAGCCGGGGGTCCGATGCAAACTGCCGGTTGAACTGACGCATAGCTTCAACTGATTTCTTCTTCACAGCCGGATCGACGGTACGGCCTCTCATCAGAATATTATCGCCGACAATCAGCGCGCCCGGGTTAGCCAGCCGGATCGCATACTCCAGATAATTCGGGTAATTGACTTTGTCCGCATCAATGAAGAACAAGTCAAACTTGGCACCCTCCGAGCACAGCGCCTCCAGACTCTCGGCAGCATTCCCGATCCGGTAGCCGATGAAGGAACCGAATCCGGCTTCCTGCACGTTAAGCCGGGCCGTCTCAGCGAAGGCCTCGTTGATTTCAAGCGACAGGACTTGTCCTCCCTCACTCAGCCCTCTGGCCAGGCAGATCGCACTGTAGCCCCCCAATGCGCCGATTTCCAGCACCCTGCTCGCTCCGATCATCCGCACCAGCATCGTCAGCAGCCGGCCATATCCGGGAGCAACGGAAATCTCCGGCATATTGTTCGCGCGGATGGACGCGTTGACCAGCTCCAGCGCTTCATCATCGGGGTATAAGCGTTCTAAATAGGTCTCTGCATTAAGATCATCAGCTGCAGCCGGGCCTTGGGCCGGCAAAGAATCTTCCACTCTAGAGCCCGCTGCTTCTGCGGGAGTCGTTGATTGATGTTTGTTGGTCATGCAGGTGTCCTCTTTTCTGGCGATTGCCCCGCACTAACACCGGCGGGGATTCCTTTTTATCCCTGACTCTTTTATAATCGGTTCTATCGAATTCGTACATATAAACGGTCCCGCCTGAATCAGTGACGTCATTGTAAACCAAAAAACGCTTCCGTTCAACCGATGCAAACCGGGATCTTCATTCACAGCAAGTCCGATTTGTCACTTGCCTCTCTTTCCCCTATACTTAGAAATTACACGGACACCACCGGAAAGGAACTGAAAGCATGGCTAAACTGGATCTGATTGCCACATGTCCAATGGGACTTGAAGCGATCGTCGCAAGAGAAATACGTGAGCTCGGATACGAGGACGTCACCGTAGAGAATGGCCGGGTTACATTCACAGGAGACGAGCTGGCGGTATGCCGGGCCAATTTATGGCTCCGTACAGCCGACCGTATCCTGATCAAAATGGGACAATTTGAGGCCTTCACATTCGATGAACTTTTTGAAGGCACCAAGGCGCTGGACTGGCCCGACTGGATTCCGGGAGACGGGGAATTCCCTGTAGAAGGACGGTCCCACAAATCCCAGCTGTCGAGCGTACCTGCCTGCCAGGGGATTGTGAAGAAAGCTATCGTTGAGAAAATGAAGGAACGTTATCATACAGATTGGTTTCATGAAGATGGCCCGCTCTACGTCATCGAGGTATCTCTGCTTAACGATATAGCCACCCTTACTCTCGATACAACCGGCCCTAGTCTTCATAAAAGAGGCTACCGCAAGCTGGTGACGGAGGCGCCGCTCAAAGAAACGATGGCGGCTGCCATGATCAATCTCAGCCGATGGCGCCCGGAAAGGCCTCTCTACGATCCGTTCTGCGGTTCCGGTACGATCCTGATCGAAGCGGCTATGATCGGTTGGAACATTGCTCCCGGTCTGCGGCGCTCCTTCCCTTCCGAAGCTTGGGATGCCATCGGCGAAGACCGCTGGGAACAGGCACGCGAGGAAGCTTATGATTCCTTGCAGGATGACAAGCCCCTTGAGATCGCCGGGTCCGATATTGATCCGAAGGCGATCGAAGTCGCCCAGGCGGCAGCTAAAGCGGCCGGACTGGCTAACGAGCTGAAATTCTATGTAGAACCGGTAGTCAAAGCCCGCCCGCGCGGCGATTACGGCTGTCTGATTACGAATCCGCCCTATGGCGAGCGTCTGGGGGATCAGAAGGAAGTGGAGCGCGCCCTGCGGCAGCTCGGCAACCTCTCTGCTTCCATCCCGACCTGGAGCACATTCGTACTGAGCCCGAGCAAGCAGCTGGAGCATAATTTCAACCGTTCCGCGGACAAGCGCCGCAAGCTGTTTAACGGACGGATCGAATGTCAGCTGTATCAATATTTCGGCCCTCTGCCGCCAAGAAACGTGAATAAAGAACCTTCTGACCAGTAGCCTGCAGTACTCTCAGCGGAGCAGCCCCCTTAACAGGTCCTATACAGTGGACCTAGTTTTAGGGGGATTTTTTAGATAAAGGGGTCCTAAACAGACATTTCCAACTGCAATTTGATAAATTTTTGATAAAATCTTCCCATTTTCAGTTGGGTATGGTACTATTTACATAGGAAATACTACCCATACTATTAACTAGGGGGAACCATTATGCAAGGGTTTCTGGCACTCTTCTCATTCACCGTTTCCATTCTTATGTTCGCCGTCTTCGTCTATTCCAACAACAATCCATCCAAGGTTCCGTTCCTTCAGCGTCCGCTGGTGCGTAAATCCGCAGCGCTCCTTTCCGTGCTCGCTTTTGTCACAGCCATTACCGTTAGTCCTAAATCCGATGCCGGTCTGCATACCAATGCAGATAGAAGCTCCATTACAAGCGCTCCTTTCAATTCGGACCGCGCCAAGTAGACAGCTCGCATTTGCCCGGTAGATCAAGCAGCAGCAAGTCTTTTCGTCTCTTATCCCGCCGGGTTACAGGCCGATGTTCTGTTTATAGAGAAGAAATAACAACATCCCAAACCACTTGAAGAAGCGGAATGGGATGTTTTTTGTTTTTTGAGCTTGTACCGAAACTTGAGAATCTTGCTTGCTCATTTGTAGACATGACTTATAGAGAGTCACCGTTATCAGAGGTCACGGTTATCAAAGAGCTTGATTCCGGCCTGGATCTGATTCTGTCCTTCTTGCAAGCAGCAGGCTCCCTCTCCAATAGAGCAAAGAGCTGGACATCGTAATAACGGCCATAACCAGGAACATGGAACCACCCATTGAAGCGAGCAGAATGCCGCCGACCCAAGGCCCTATGAAGTGGCCGAGGCTGGTAAGCGTCTGAGCTCCGAAATACGTGCCCCTCATATGCTCGGGAGCGATCCGGTCCATTAGCATCGTAGCGGCCGGGAAGTTCAAGGTTTCGCCGACAGTGAACACAACCATAGAGACCAGGATCAGTATCCAGTGATCCGATAAAGCAAACCCTACATCCCCGAGTGCAAAAAGAACGTTGCCGAGTACGATAGAGAGCAGAGGGGATCTGTTCTCTGTTAATCTGGCGAGCGGCAGCTGGAGCACGATCACGGTTAGAGCGTTGACGCTCATCATAGCGGCAAAGAGCTTCACCCCGTCCGCGAAGCTTTCGTTAATGTACTGCGATAAGGTAATCGCCATTTGGGAGTAACCGATCGCTCCGATCATGCCGCCAAGCAGCTGGTAGCGAAGCGTCATATCTTTGCGCACGACATGCCAGGCGGCTGAGAATGTGATCCGCTCTTTTGCCTCTGCTGCGACGTGCTTGATTCTGAATTTGTTCATCATCGCCCAGAGGAATACCGCATAGGCCAGGTAAACAAATCCGGTAATGAGGAACGGGAGGGACCCTTTGATCATTCCAAAATACGCGCCCATCAGCGGCCCGACCGCTACTCCTATGTTGATGGCCAGGTAACGGAGCGAGTATACGCGCAGCCGTTTGTCTTTCTCCGTCAGATCCGCCATAAGGGCCTGCGAAACGGGCTCATAGAAAGAACGGCATAACCCGCTGATAAGATTCAGCAATAGGAACAAGAGCGGATGCGAAACGAGTGAAAATCCGATAAACACCGCCCCCCAGGTAAGCAGCGCTCCCTGCATCACCGCTTTGCGCCCAATGCGGTCGGACAGGGTTCCGCCGATAAACCCCCCGATAGTTCCAGCCAGTGAGCTGGCTCCGATAACAAGCCCGATCATTCCCTTGCTCATGGACGTTGTATCAACCAGATACAAGGCAAGAAAAGGCATGCTCATCGAAGATGCGGCCCGCGCCATCACGGTACCAAACAGCAAGGTATGCACAATCGGATGATACGAAGATAGAAAATGCCGAATCCGGTTCAAGTGTAGTGGTTCTCCTTTCTGTCAGCATCCAACCGGCAGGTTCAATTCCCTTACCTTCGGTCAATAAAAGTTTATTGGAGTCATTATACACGAAATTCCATTCGGCACCTACAAAAAAATCCACACAAC
The DNA here is from genome assembly GCF_009757775.1 of Paenibacillus lutrae. Taxonomy (GTDB): domain Bacteria; phylum Bacillota; class Bacilli; order Paenibacillales; family NBRC-103111; genus Paenibacillus_F; species Paenibacillus_F lutrae. The sequence goes on along the minus strand of NZ_RHLK01000002.1, from coordinate 58,970 downwards.
ATCTTGTGTGGATTTGGTAATTTCTTTCTCTCGTCTTCCTCCAGCCCGGAACTCCTCTTACAGAGACTGCGTCATCCATACCAGTTCGTGGGTCGTCACAAACCCAGCCCCCTTCAGCAAACGAACCAGATGCTCTCCGCTGGACCGAAGGTGAGATACATTCCTGGCCAGATCCAGACCCGCGGGATTGGCATATACAGCCTGCAGAAGCAGAGTCAGGATGCTTTCTTCATCCTCAGCGGAAGGCGAAGCTTCACACTGGTACAATACGATGCCTGTCTGGCGGCCATCTGCGTTAAATGTGTGCTTGTAGAGGGCATAACCTGCCGGATATCCGTCCAAGAGCACCACCACCGACTCTCCTGCGGTCAGACTCGCCCAACTGCCCTGCCACGCCTCTATCTTTGGATAAAAAGGCAGTTTGGCAGCATCGCGGGCGGTACCCCGCCGAAGTGTGTAGACTCGGCCGCTCCGTTCTAACGATCCTGCAGGCGGATGTCCTTGTTCTTCCCCGGCCTGATCGCCGGATGTGCCACAAGGAGCAGTCCCCGCCGAAGTCCATACTTCCGGTACACATGTATTGTCACCGGATTTCATCTGAAGCAGAACTTCCTGCGTACGATAACCCAGCGATTCATACAACCGGATCGCGCCTGTATTCACCCCGAAAGCTTCGATCGTTGAAACGGAGACATTCTCCTGCCTGTATATATCCAGGGAGGCTTCCAACAACTGGCGGCCGACCCCCTGACCACGATAAGCAGGAATCACAGCCGTACCTCCGTTCCACGAAACAAGTTGATCCCCGGCCTTGCGAATCCCGTTGAGAAGAAATCCGATCGGTTCATCCCCCTCATAAGCGATCAGGGAGTGATCGGCAGAAAGCCCCTCGTTCACGAAGCGGCTTAAGTACGCATCCGGACTTAACTTCATCGGGATATAATAATCGCCGAATCCTTCATTCCACACTTCCACAGCCTGATGGACCGAGCAGTCACGTAACCTTTTTAACACAAGCACCGTCTGATCCCCCGCTCTCCAACCTTGTTTTTCCTTGTATTGTAGCATATTGCCGAATCCATCTGAAACCCATATAGGGACGTCAAGGTGCACCTTTGAGAGTAAAAAACGGGTAGAGTTTGTGGAAAAAAACGGTTACGCATATAATAGATATATACAGGTATGGAAGGTGGGACGACTCATGAGAATTGCGATCAGCGGAGGAACCGGCTTTATCGGTGGACATCTTATCTCGTATTTTACACAAAGACAAGACGAGCTCATTCTCATATCCCGGTCTGATCCGGGCAAGTCGCTCCCCGGCGTCCGCACAATTACCTGGTCCGAAATCGAACAGGACCCGCATAACCTCGAAGGTTTGGACGCCTGGATTAATCTGGCCGGTGCTTCAATTAATCAGCGGTGGAGCGAAACCGCCAAACGGCAAATTCTCGCATCACGGATGAAAACGACTGCGGCCGTGGCTAACGCTGTCAGTGCGCTGCACAACAAGCCTCCGGTCGTTATTAACGCATCCGGGATGTCTATTTACGGCACCTCGGAAACCGATACATATGATGAATTCAGCCCGCCGCGGCTGACTGATTTTCTGGCTGAAGTCGTTGAGCAGTGGGAGGAAGCGGCTGATCGCATCGCAGCGGCACGAGTCGTTAAAGTCCGCGTTGGCATCGTGCTCGGGACGGATGGAGGCGCCTTCCCTAAAATGGCCTTGCCCTATAAGCTGGGGGTAGGCGGCCCGATCGGAAGCGGTAATCAGTGGATGTCTTGGATTCACATTGACGACATGGTCCGGTTAATCGATACATGTGTCCGCAACGATGAAATCGAAGGGCCCGTTAATGCAACGGCCCCGAATCCTGTGCGCAACCGCGAATTTGGAGAGGTGCTTGCCGGTGTTCTGCACCGTCCGAACCTCTTCCGCATTCCTTCCTGGGTCATGAAAGGATTGTTCGGGGAACTGTCTGTCCTGCTTCTGGAAGGGCAGCGGGTTCTTCCCCGCAAGATGCTGGAACATGAATTCCAATTCGCCTATCCCGTACTGGAAGAAGCTCTCCTGGACTTGGCAGGCAAGCCCGGCCGCAACGGCCATCCCCCATCTCCTCCATAAAATAAAAAAGTGGCCCGGACAACCGTCCGGGCCCACTTTTCCTTATTTAAGATGCTTCTTGGCTAATTCGATAGCTTCGTCTTCTGAAGGAGCCTTTATGTACCGCCCGTTGACGAATACAAAAGCGTAACGCTTGCAGGGCCCGCAATAAGACTTGCAGCCGACCTTAATTTCCTCTTCCGAGGAAACCAGTTTCTTAAGTTTGGAAACCGCGGACTTCACTTGCATATGCCTGCATTTCTCACAAATACGGATATCGTTAGCCATTAATGGTCTCCGTGGTTACCTTTGCTCGGATTCGTAATCATGAATCCTTCTTGAGGCATATAGAAATAATCAATACGGATTCCGTCGAGCAGAGGCTCATTCTTATCCAGCAGTACATCGATTTCTTTATCGGTCTTGACGACAACGTCGCTGTCCGTCTGTGTATCAAGTCCTAACGCGTAGTGAGCATGATCTCCATGATTATGGCTGATTTGAACCCGGACAAGAAGGCCTGCATTCTCTTCTTTCTCCAGTTCCATTTTCAAAACTTTTGCTGCGTTGCGAGTAATTTTGACGTTCATAGTCACATCTCCTGAAAAGTATAAATTCTTTTAATCTATATTGTAAAGAAACCGCCGCCTGAAATCAACATTAACACTCCACGGAGAGCAGCAAGAGCCTGATGATAAGGATTGGGAACCGGCAATTTCACCAAAAAGAAACCGCCGCCCGATTTGAAATTTGTCTCATTATTTTATACTATTAGTGGTAGACTTTATTTGACAGGTAACAGATTATGTCTTCGGAACAGCACACTTTTGAACAGAAAAGAAACTAGAAGCTGCCGAAAAGTCATAGGGTTTAAATAGACATTCAAATCGGCAGAGGAGATGTGATGAGTATGGTAACCATCAAAACGAAAGACGAAATCAACAAAATGCACGCCGCGGGCAAGCTGCTGGCCGCATGCCACCGGGAAATCGCTACTATGATCCGACCTGGCATTACCACATGGGAAATTGACCAGTTCGCCGAGGAGTTTATGCTTAAGAACGGTGCAACGCCTGAACAAAAAGGCTACAACGGCTATCCGTATGCCACCTGCGCCTCCGTCAATGACGTCATATGCCATGGTTTCCCTAAGAAAGAACCACTTAACAACGGGGATATCGTAACCATCGACATGGTCGTCAATCTGGACGGCTGGCTGGCCGATTCGGCCTGGTCCTATGCCGTAGGCACGGTTACGGAGGAAGCCGGCAATCTGCTCAAAGATACCAAGGAGTCGCTCTACAAAGGGATCGAGCAGGCAGTCGTCGGCAACCGGATCGGCGACATTGCCCATGCTATTCAAGCCTTTGCCGAAGCCAAGGGCTACTCTGTGGTCCGTGATTTCACCGGTCACGGAATTGGACAGAAGATGCATGAGGAGCCTCAGGTGCCTCACTACGGGCCCGCGGGCCGCGGTACACGGCTCAAAGAAGGCATGGTGCTGACGATCGAGCCGATGCTGAACACGGGCATGTATTTTGCCACCGTGGATCTCGATGGATGGACAGCGCGCACGGTGGACGGCAGCTTATCCGCTCAGTATGAGCATACGCTTGCGATTACAAGTGAAGGGCCGCTGATTCTGACAGCCCAATAAGCAGCGTTCAAATCGGATACGGAGGAATGCTATGATCTCGTTCTACAAGCGGTACTACAAGACCATCTTAGACATCGCACTCATTGTGCTGACGGTCTTTCTGTTTATGAAACTGTTCAGTTTCATGTACCGTATAGCGACGCCCATCTTCTGGGCGTTCGCCATCTTCATGATGATCGAACCGCTGGCCCGCTTCCTGAACCGGAAAGGCCTCAAAAAAATGCTGGCGACAACGATATCTACCCTGCTTTTCATTTTAATTGTCCTTGCCGTATTTACAGGGGCCGGTTATCTGTTCACGACCCAGCTGGATAATTTACTGAGCGTTCTGCCTAAATACACCCAGCTGCTGCAAGAACAAATTACAAAACGGACCGCTGATCTTCAGAACAGTATTGCGGCATTACCTCCCGATGTAATCGATAAAACAAGGGAAATTGCCAATCAGATGGCAGCCAAGGCGACTAACTTTGCTACTAATTTCCTGCAGACGCTGCTCCACTTCTTGACCACGGGGATTACAGGTCTGGTGTCTTCGTTCTCCAGCATGATGATCAATTTCGTAGCCGGCATCATTCTGGCGTTCTTCCTGAGTCTCGAAATTAACTGGTGGAAACGGACTGCAAGGGAAAAAACGCCTAAGACATTCGTTAAAGCCTATGATTTCTTAAGAGTGAACGTAATTAAAGGAATTGTATCTTATTTAAAATCTCAAGCCATTCTAATTTCCATTACTTTCGTGATGATTCTGGTTTCGCTTATGATTCTCGGCGTGAATAACGCATTCACGATCGCGCTGCTGGCCGCTTTCTTCGATGTGCTGCCGCTGCTTGGCGTATCCGCGCTTTTCGTGCCATGGATAGCTTATCATTTTATTGCCGGAAGTACGGTAACAGCGATCTGGCTTACGGTTATTCTAGGCGTCACCGTGCTTGTGAGGCAAATACTGGAGCCCAAAATTACCGGGGAATCACTTGGCGTCTCCGCATTTACGATGCTATCCTTCATGATTATATCCTTATCCCTATTCGGTGTAGCCGGTGTCATCCTTTCCCCTATCCTGATCATTCTGATCAAAGCTCTCTACGATCAAGGATATTTGCGTAAATGGATCCGCTCACCTGAGAACGAATACTAGTACAAGCAAGAGGCCGGCAGGGCCTCTTCCTCACTCAGGCCAGTCCGATATCCGGAGCTGGCCTTTTTTTGTGCAGGCTGTATGGGACGTGATATAATACAAAAGTGAGAGTCATTGTTAAAAATGGGAGGCATGGACCAATATGAACAAAGTCGCAAAAGAAATCGGTGGCTGGGCATTGTCACTTGGAATGGCCTTTGCTATTGCGCTATTGATCGGCATTTTCGGAATTCAGCCCACCAAGGTGCTTGGACATTCCATGGACCCGACACTAGCCGATAATCAGCGCATTTATGTGTCCAAGCTATCTCATACGCTGGGGCGCGAGCCGGATTACGGGGACATCGTGATTATCGATAGCCGTGTACAGCGGGAGCGTACGCTCAAAGACGACATTCTGGAGCACCCGTTCTTCACAATGCTCAGCGGAGAAATCGACGATAATTTGTATGTGAAAAGAGTCATCGGCAAAGCAGGCGACACACTGGAATTCAAGAATAACAAGGTGTACCGCAACGGCGAGCCGCTGGAAGAACCTTATGTGAACGGAGTTATGAGCTATCAGTCTTCAGAAACCGTCACCGTTCCGGGCGGACACGTTTTTGTCATGGGAGACAACCGGAACAATTCCAAGGACAGCCGCGATATCGGTCCTGTGCCGCTTGACCATGTGCTGGGAATTAAAATCAACTGAACGCCCTCATAACCTATACACAAGAAACGGAGCCTCAGATCATATCTGCACGGCTCTTCTTTTTATTCACAAAACGGTCACAACCTATTGTACGACCTTACATGATATGTTATATTAAAAGGGCGATGGAATAAGGATTTCACGTGAATACCCTGCAAGAATTCATAGCTTCCGACATACCGATAGTCGCACCCCTACCTTACCTAATAAGAGGAGTGAAGAACATGAATTCCAATCTTCAAATACCGCAAGGCGAGGAAACCATCCTCATTGAAATGACTGTGAAAGAAGCGATGGCGCTTTCCGGCGAGAAATTCCATTCCAATCATCAAGTAGAGACAGAAGCGGTCAAAAAGGTGAAGAAGAGCCTCGAAGATCGTTTATTAACCCGCTTCTCATAAACCGCACTTGATCCATAAGCAAGACCTTGAAAAGGGCCTAACCCCCTCTTCAAGGTCTTTTTTGCATGCTCCGACTCTAGAGGGAGGAGATGGCCAGCAGGCACAGCCAAGCGGTGTGAGACCGTACTTCCCGTCCACGGCTGTTCTGAATAGAAACCAGCGCCGACACCATACTAAGGAACGTAATGAACAATCTATCCGGATGACGAGGGGGGTGAACTCACATGTCTCACAAACAGCAGGGTCACGGCCGTCAGAATACAACCACCCGCACCTCTGACCGTAAAAACAGCAGCGGCAAAGGGAAATGATAGGCATTTGTACGCTCCATACCACTTTGCTGGGAGGTTGTTTGGGAATGATTGAAAACCTGGAAAGCAGTTATGACTGCGCCAACGCAGGCTTGGATTTGCATCAGCTCAAGGAAGAACTACAGGATCTGAGAATAAGTACGGCGTCCGACTCTCTGGAGGACAAGGAAAAAGTAAACCGGATCGAAAATCAGATATCGTTTATTGAAAACAAATGTTCTATTCATAACGGTCAACATTGATCTTTTACCTCCATAAGAATTCCTGAATTATCGGTAGTCTTCCGCTTCTGCCATGCTAAACACGGAATAGCAAAACAAACGCCTGACTCCCGGCTGTGCCGAGGGTCAGGCGTTTGGGATTCATTTAAGAGGCGCGCGATCAAGACGGACGGATTCATCCAGACTCTGATGCGGCTATCTTTGACTTTGATAAATTCGAGGCCCGGCTAACAAAACCCCATATCCTTAGGCTTGCGGATATTTATTCTCCATCCATTTGGTAAAGGCATTGGTAAGGAACATGGTAACGGCTATATCATCAATGGGCATAAACGGCAGGACGTCCGGCAGAACCCAATAAAGCAGCACCGGCACCAAATACAGCAGCTTGCTCGTAAGCGGAACTCCAGGCGACATAAGCAATCTGCCCGCCCGTTTAAATAAATGACTCCAGTGCCGTAGGGACAACAGTTTCTTCAAGGTAATCCCTCCTTCGGGACGGATATACGATCTGATTTCTTTGGGCTCGAAACGGATCCAGCTTTAACTTACCCTTTCCCGCATCCGTTCCTGCCGCTACTTCATACGTAATAAACCCGGCTCCGTTTCATCCGAAATAAATCTAACTTCCGCGCTGAGGATAAACATGGCGGCCTCTTGTATCTTTACCCGAATACGGCTGTAAAAAACAAAGCACCCGCATGCGGGTGCTCCGGTAATCATTTGTAGACGATCAACTGCTGCGCAGAAAAAAGTCTAAGTTGATTGGGACAGTCGGGTATTTCTGCTTGATTCTTCAGAGAGTTACTCTCCCCGTTCCTATTCTCCGTTGTACGTGTTAGTATCCGATTCGCCAAAGCGGAGAGTCAGATCAATATTAGCCGGCACATTACGGACTTTTAAGAAAAGGCTAAGTCTCTCCAGAATCTGGGCGACCTCCTCCGCAGGATAAGTTCCATTGACGTTGTAGCGGAACGTATCCGATACGGGTATAGAAGGGACAGATACGGACGGACGGTTGCCCTCTTGCATAGGATCCGGCATCCGGCGCATATCCATAGATTCTATCTGACGCTCCATAGGGCGGCCCTGCGGACGATAATTCGTAAAACCCATAAACTTGTTCGAAGTTCTGACTGTATCATTATAAATATTGAGCTTCTTCAGAATCGTATAATAGGTTGCCGCATTGTTAAGTTTCCACGCTGCAGTAATTTCACCTACAGAGTAGTCTTCTTTCCATTGATTAATCAAACGTACTTGTTCTTCGCGTTCTAGCTCTTTGAACTGGTCGAGTGGCAAAATTCCGGACATATTATTCCTCCTAGTGAGTTTCTTTTCTACTCTAATCATAAAACAAATCTTAATAAACTTCAAAATGTTATATGTATGTCGGTATACATTCTATTTTACCATTAAAATGCAATTTCATACAGATAAATGTCAGTTGTAATTTCTTCCTTTTTGCCAGTCTATAATTTGTCTATAAATGTAAGGTCACGTCCTGACTGGATCTCCTCATTGACTCCCTCTCTTCACCCTTCCTTAAAACTGCAAATTCTGAACTCTTTTAAAAAAAATAAATATTATTCTTAGTTTTGCTTGATCTTGTCGGTTATATTCTTCGTTTTTTACAGCTTATACTTATTGTTTCGTAACACTTTCTTAATTTCAGGAGGTCCTTCTCTTTATAATTACATTTAAATGTTAAATTTCTATTTAAGACAGCAAAAAGCCAGGACTCAGAGAGTCCGGGCTTATTCGTACAAACTGGCAGGAACAACCGTCGAGAAAGAATCTACGTTACTTTTCTCCGAGTCAGAATACACGGCACCCCTGTGCCCGTAGAGCCGGGCTGGGACATACGTTCCATATACCGGATTCCCCTGAGACACTGTTGTTTGCATACCGCACAGGTAGATGATTCCACGATTCTCATCGTGTACTGCTCTCTGCCTGATGGTAAATCCTTTTTCTTCTTGGCTGGTTTGCCGCCCTTGCCCGCCATAACGAATCCCTCCCCCCATCAACTGATTTAGTATATGGGGAAGGGCCCGCCTCAGATTGGACGTTTGTCACGAGGTATCCGCCCATGAACCGGCCGGGTCCGTTACAAAGGCAAGGTCAGCGCCTTCACCAGCAGCCGGGCTGTTTCTTCATACATATAAGGAAACTGACTGAGAGGGAGCGGATTCAATCCCATACCTGATTCAATGGTAAACCCCGGCCGCCTGAACTCCTGGATAAACCAGTCCTTATATCCCGCATCGCTTCCTTTCAGCTTCACGCTCTTATAGCCGCTTGCGTGCGACAGCTGAAGGGCGATCATTTCGGCATCCTCCGGCTCGTAATCCCGGTAATTCCAGTAAATCTCGCGGCCCTGGGTATGAAGAGCCACAACACATGCAAAATTACGGCTGCGCGTGAAGGAGGCAATGGCCTGCGCTTCCGGTTCAGTCAAAGGGCCCTCGCCGGTATAATCGCGCGGCCCCGGCCCTGCCACTGCGCGGCGCTCCCGTTCATCCTCCCAATGTGCCGGGAATTGGTCGTTCAAGTCGACGCCGTTCACGTTAGCCTTCCACCGGCGGAAATCAAAGGAGCCTCCGTTCCATTCGTAGAGCCGGTCGCACCTGGGATGAGCGGGGTAAATACCTCCCAGCACGAGCTCCACCCCGTCCGGATTGACCATCGGCACCACCCATAAGCTCGTCTCGCTCAGCAGCTTCCGGGCATTAACCCCCCACAGGGTCCCATCCCCGTCAACGGCGCCGGCATACTCCTCCAGAAATTTCATTGCCAGCAGGGAAGTCATCCACTCGTTGGCATGAAAGGAAGCATTGACGTGTATTTCCCTCGGGCCGCTGCCGATGCGCACTGCGGGGATTTTGCGGCCTAAGACGCTGGTACCTATGCAGACTTCCTTCAGAAAAGGATACCGCTCCTTCAGCTTATCCAAGTCTGTCAGCAATTCTGAATACCCGTACTCCTGATCCGTGCGGACTAGCGCCCGGCTTCCTGCGGGCGGCAAATCGATCGTAACGCCTGTTCTAAGCGGTGCGGAGTCCAGCCATGAGTTTGCATCCCGAAGCTCCTGGACAGTCATGCCAAACCGCTGAGACACCTTTTCCCAAGTATCGCCGGATTGCGTCATATATTGATGATCCAGCCGGGGAGGAATGAGGATAACCTGGCCGGGAATAACGTATTCATCCGGGGACAGCTGGGGATTGACCGCGTTTAGAGAGAGCAGACTGACCGCATAGAATCTTGCAATACGCTGCAGAGTCTCCCCTTCCTGGACAACATGCCGGAATGACATAAGCAAGCACCTCCTCAAGCTGCGGGGGGAATAAGCGGACTTGAGCCTGGTCCTGCCGCTCCCCTGCATCAAGTTGTGAGTATAAGTCTATGCGGCGCGGCGGCGCTTCATGTCCCTGCCCAAACAGAAGGACCGGCGCTTCCCGCTGAGAATCGCTTGATTCTCAGACGGGAAGCCCGGTCCTGTTCTTGAGCTTATGGGCACATGATGAGCACAGCTTATATAAAAGTCGGAACCTGCCAGACAACCAGCATCCCGGAAAGCTGTTCATGAAGCCATGATTCGGTTATTTTATGAAAAATTTCAGCATCTCCGCTGCAGAAAAATTGATGTACCGGAACTTCGTCTGCTGAAGCCAGCATCCCCTGGTGATATAGAATCGTACTGACTTCCCGCGCTGTTTCATCGGCAGAGGACAGCAGGGTAACATCCGGGCTGACGACCTCTTTAATCGCCTGGGTCAGGAATGGATAGTGGGTACAACCCAGAATCAAGCAATCTATCGGCTTGTTAAGCAGAGGACTGAGAGACTCCCGGACAGTTTCCAGCGCTTCGGTAGAGTTATAGATTCCTTGTTCCACCAGCGGTACAAGCTGCGGACAAGCCAGGGAATGCACTTGAATGGTAGGCGAAATCGTTTTGAGCGCCTGTTCGTACGCATTGCTGCGGATAGTGCCGTCGGTGCCGATGACTCCGACGATGCCGCTGCGAGTCGATTTGATCGCAGCCCTTGCCCCCGGTGAAATAACGCCGAGTACCGGTATATCCAGCCGATTGCGGATATCGTCCAGTGCCACTGCCGTCGCGGTATTACATGCAATCACGATCATTTTAGGTTGAAATTGTATCAGATAATCCACGATCTGGTTTGTAAACAACTTAACTTCTTCAGCGTCCCGGGGACCGTATGGAGTCCGCGCCGTATCGCCGAAATAAATGATTTTCTCCTGTGGAAGCTGTCGCATTACTTCTTTTACAACGGTTAAACCTCCAACGCCGGAGTCTAGGATGGCTATCGCTTGCTGCACACATACACGCTTCCTTTGCCAGTGAATTGGTTACTCTTACATACACTCCTAAATACATGGATAGAATATGATCTCCCATGCCGGAATGTACCTAGGTATCATACCAAATTTCAAGCCTGGTGCCAACGAAAGCAGCTTCAGCGGAAGATGCTCCCCGCAGCTGAATCCTAGGAATGGCGCGGCAAAGAGGCGCATAGCAGGACATATATCCGGCAGGCCGATCGTGAAAAAAGGGCGGCTTACGGCTTGATTTCATTAACCAGGCCGAAGCTGTAACCCGCTTTCTTGATATCTTTCAGAATTCTGTCGAGCGCCTCTATATTCTCTTTGGAGCCTTGGTGCATGAGAATGACATTGCCCGGATGCAGGTTGCCCATTATGTCATTATACGGATCTTCCGCCCCATTCTTGCGAGGCTCCCAATCCCTCATGGCTGTCGACCAGAACACGGACGTGTAACCCATATCCGACACCAGATTCAACAGATGCGGGCTGTATTTGCCGTAAGGAAAACGGAAGTAGTTCGTCACTTCCCGCCCGGTCACCTTTTTGTACAAGTTCTCGAAATCCGTTATTTCTTTGCGCACCTGTTCATCCGTCAATGTATTCATATCCCGGTGGGTCATCGTATGATTGGCGACAAGATGCCCGTCAGCCAGTAATTGACGAATAAAATCCGGGTATTTCTTGACGTTGCTTCCCAGAATGAAAAAGCTCGCTTTGACCTGATTATCTTTCAAAGTCTTCAGAAGCTTCGCGGTATCTCCCATATCCCCGCCGTTATCAATCGTCAGATACACTTTCTTGCCTTGACCGACCCAGACGGCTTTCTGCTTATCCGTAAACGATTTGGTTTCACCCGGAAAACCCGGCACCTGGCCGGTCGCTTTCTTCATGTAATACCACGAAAGCGCCTTACGGTCTCCCTTGGTCTGGTTTGAAGGTGATTTATCCGGTGCTTTCCCGTCAGGAGAAGCGGTTGGTTTCGTTGTAGGCTTTGCCGAAGGAGCTAAGGACGGCTTGGCGGATGGCGACGGCGATAAGGATGGCGCAGGGGTGCTGGCAGGAGCCGGTTTCACAGAGGGCTCCGTGCTTGGCTGTGCCGTTGACGTTGGCTCAGGTGCTGTCGTCCCTGCCGCAGACGGGCTAGGAGACGTTGATTGGACGGCGGTATTCGCTGAATTCGTACCTGGAGTAGTGTCGGAACAGCCGGCGGCAATAGAAACCGCAAGCAGGAGAACTGCCGATGCGGAAGCGGTCTTCTTCATGAAATCACCCTAGTTTCCCTGTAATATGTGAGCTGTTTCCATATTTCGACACGTTACTGGGAAATCCTTGTTTATTTATGACAAAACATGAAAATAAAATCCACCCCCGGGCTATTTCTCTCACATTAGCTCTCTACAGAAAAGCTGCAATTGAATCGGATTGACACGCACGATTGCTCTGAACCTACAAAAAAGCGCCCTGGAATTCTTTACGAATTCAGGGCGCTTTGGTCAGCCGCCGATAAACTTATCTTTCCTTGCGCATTTGCGCCCACAATAGACCCAATAGGATCGTAATCAGGGTAAATGCGGTGAAAGCCAGCAGCGGGATCGTGATAAACCCTAACCAGTTTATGTAATCCTGGTCACAGGGAACCATGCCGCACTTGGCCGCTCCTTCTTTAAACAGCGGTGTTTTCTGCATCAGATAGTGGTACAGGGAAATCCCCATTCCCCATACGGAAAATGGCAGCGCATAGAGGACCTGCTTATTGTCCTTGCGTGCGGCGGCGATTCCGAGAATCAGAACCAGCGGGTACATCAGTATGCGCTGATACCAGCAGAGCTTGCAAGGCGCATACTGCAGAATTTCGGAGAAATACAGGCTGCCGATGGTAGCAACCAGGGAGACCGCCCAAGCCATATGGAGGGCGTTATTTTTGATAAATGAGTTCGATTTCAATGGAATATTGCTCCTCTCTCGGGATCAAACATGAACTTGTATCATTATAATCAAAAGAATTGCCGGAAGTCCACGGTAAGCATTCGAACTGCTGCCTGTTCTTCCCCTGCACTTCCTGCAAGGGAGAACGCCTCATCCTGATTAATTCCCCCCTCATCCTGTCCTGCGGCCGCTTCCCGTCGGAACGGCTCTTCCTCCGGATCGAGCTCAGCCGGTTATCTCGCTTGCGTAGGGAAGGCCCGCCTCCTGTAGGCGCTTACAAGAGAAGATTTATGAAACCCCCCGGAAGAATTCTGGAACGGTTAGCATCGCATCTTCTCTGGCTGCCCGCCAACCTCTACCGGCTGCCGCACGCAAATCGAGGGCACGTCAAGCAGGGTTATATGCCGCGGCCGCACTAGTGACTCCGCTCTCATCAGAGCGGCAGCTCACCCATGTACAAGTGCCAGTCAGGCATCCGGTAGCCAGCCCATGCAGCCTCAACCCGTACGAGTTGTAATTTCTGTTAGAACTAGCATAATTATCTTACAAAATTAAAGCAGATTCAAGACTAATTCCGACAAAAAAAACACCACCCGGAAGGCATGCGGATCACCAGTGGTTGATCCAATCCTTCTGCAGGTGGTGTTGCTGTTAATAATTTGATGTTGACCCGGTTCCGTTATTTCTTCAGGCTGTCCCAGGTCTTCTGGAATTCGGTAAGCATCTGGTCTTTGTTGATCTGTTTGCCTACATAACCTTGCATAACGTCACCGAACTTCTTGGAAGTCGCTTCACCGCTAGGGAATTTAAACCAGTTCCAGGAAAGGATCTTGTCTTCTTTCACATATTTCATAATGTCAGCTGCCAGCGGTCCTACTACTTTCTCGTCAACCGGAATGGTTTTGACTGCCGGAATGAATTTGAATTCGTTGGTGATGTATTTCTTGCCCATATCGGAAGTCACGAGCCAGTTCAGGAACTTCTTCGCTTCTTCTTTGTTGGCGGAATTCTTGTTCACAACCCAGTTGTTCGGTACGCCTACAAGCAGTTTATCGGAAGCGGCCGCATCGTCAGAGATCGGCATTGGCAGGAAACCGATGTTGATGTTCGGGTTGGTTTTGGAAATTTGAACTTGTGTCCAGTTCCCCTGCTGCGTCATAGCCGCTTTGCCGGTCGCAAACTCCGTAACCTGTGTGTTGTAGTCGGTTTGCAGCGGATTTTTGTTGCCGTATTTCAGCGTCAGGTCGAACAGCTTCACCCAGTTGTCGAATGCCGCGTTGCCGGGAATTTTGGCCGTGCCCGCATTGAGATCTTTAATAAATTTGTCCGGGTCTGCCTGGTTAGCAAACGGTACGTTGACGAAGTGGTTGCCGAGCACCCACCACTCGCCGTAGCCGTTTACGAATGGAGTGATGTTCTTGGCTTGAAGCTTCTGGGCCGCTTCTTCCAGCTGCGTGATTGTTTTGGGTAATTCTGTAATACCGGCCTGCTGGAACAGATCTTTATTGTAAATGTAACCGTAGCCTTCCAAACCGATCGGCATGCCGTAGATTTTACCGTCTTTAGTCATCGGATCGCCGGCACCCTGTGCCAGATCCTTCACCCAAGGCTGGTCGGACAAGTCTTCGAGGTGCTCCTGCCATACTTCCATGTCCGCGTTACCGCCGTTGTTGAAAATATCCGGTTTATCGTCGGAGTTGAACTTGGCTTTCAGCGCAGCGCCGTAATCCGCACCGCCGCCTACCGTCTGAACTTCGATTTTAACGCCTGTTTCTTTCTCATATTCCGCAATCAATTTCGTAAGTGCTTCGGCAATCTCTACTTTAAACTGGAACATTTTCAGCTTGACGGTCTTCTTATCTCCGCCGTCTGCCGTTGAACCAGGGGTAGTCCCCGCATCTTTATCACCGCAACCTGCAAGAAGTCCCCCAACAAGTGCTGTCGTTAATCCAAGTGCAAGCCATTTTCTATTTCGGGTCATTTCGAATAACCTCCCTTTTCTTGTGCAAAACGGATCTGTTCTTTAAGAATGCTTTATGCGTAAACCCCGGATAACCGGGGGAACCGCCACTTGTTCTCAGCTTTATGCTCAGCCTTTGACCGAGCCCGCCGTGATGCCTTCAATAATGTGCTTCTGAAGAATAAGGAAGAATACGATAATCGGCAGGACACCGAGTGTCAGGGCCGCCATGGCCAGATCCCACTGTTTCGTATACTGGCCGAAGAACGCGTAAGTGGCAAGCGGGATAGTCTGGAGTTTCATGTCGTTCAGAATGAGCGATGGAAGCAGATAATCGTTCCAGATCCACAAGCTGTTCAGAAGAATCACCGTAACTGCAATCGGTTTAAGCAGCGGGAAAACGATTCTCCAGAAGATGCTGAACCAGCTGCAGCCATCCACCGTAGCGGATTCTTCGATTTCTTTCGGAATACTTTTGATAAAACCATGAAACAGGAAGACGTTAAGGGAAACGCCAAATCCGAAGTAGCAGATCACAAGCCCCAGTCTGCTGTCCATCAACCCGAATTCATTGGCCACCTTCACAAGCGGGATCATAATGGACTGGAACGGAATTACCATGGCCGCTACGAATATGAGAAACAGCAGATTGTTCAATTTCGACGGCTTGCGTACGAACCGATAGGCGGCCATGGAAGAGAACAGGACCAATCCGATGTTCGAGAGAACCGTAATAATGAGAGAGTTACCCATGACTCGCGGAAAATTAATAATATCGATGACCCGCGAGTAATTGTCCAGACTAAACATTTTGGGCAGTGAAGCCGTATTTTGCAGAAGCTCGCCAAACGGTTTGAATGAATTTACCACAACAAAGTAGAAGGGTACCAGGAATAAAATACCCAGAATTATCGTCAAAACTTCTAGTATAAAGGTGCCGGTTCTGTATTTGCTCCCGCTCATGACTCCACCTCCTTCTTCTTGGTGATGCTGACCTGGATGAGGGAAATCAAGGCGACTACGAAGAAGAACACCAGCGCTTTAGCTGTACCCAGACCTAACCGGTTGTTTCGGAATGCCTCCTGGTAAATATTCAGGGCGACCGATTCGGTTGAATTGAACGGTCCGCCTTTGGTCAGGGACAAGTTCAGATCGAACATTTTGAAAGCCCATGAGATCGACAAGAACAGACAGACGGTAAATGCGGGCATAATGAGCGGGATCGTGACACTGCGGAGCAGCTGCCATTTGCCGGCGCCGTCGATTCTGGCGGCTTCAAACAAATCACGCGGTACGTTAGCAAGCGCGGCAATGTAAATGACCATCAAGTAACCCGCTCCCTGCCATACCGAGACGATAACGATCCCCCAGAAAGCAG
The DNA here is from genome assembly GCF_009757775.1 of Paenibacillus lutrae. GTDB lineage: Bacteria > Bacillota > Bacilli > Paenibacillales > NBRC-103111 > Paenibacillus_F > Paenibacillus_F lutrae. The sequence continues at coordinate 42,824 of NZ_RHLK01000002.1, read as the reverse complement.
TAGGCGCGTCCCCCAGCCAGGGAAGATTGAAGAAGGACCAGCCGGTCATCTCGCCGATCGACGCGAAGCCTTTGACGAAGATAAACTGCCAGATAAAACCGAGCAGCAGTCCGCCGATCACGTTCGGCATGAAGAACACAGTCCGAAGAATATTTCTTGTTTTAAAAGCTTGCGTAAGCAGCAGAGCCAGTATAAACCCGACCGCGTTTGTTAGAATAATCATAGCGACCGAGAAACGGATCGTAAACCAGAAAGCATTGCGGAAATCCGCATCATCGAAAAGAATTCGTTTAAAATTATCCAGTCCTATGAATTTGACCCCGTTACTGACTCCATTCCACTCGGTTAACGAGTAGTACAGACTCATAATGAAGGGAACCGCAACAATCAGCGTAAAAAACAATACTGCGGGCCCTACAAACACCCATTGTTGAAGCCAATCCTGTTTCTTGGAGCGTGCCGACATGAATTCCCTCCCCTTTCTAACTTGCAATCGCTTTCATATGAGGGTTTTTTCGTTATATGGCTATTGTAATCCAGACGGAATTGCGAAAACACTTCTTCAATTGCTCCCTTGGTGGACTATTTTGCGCACCCGGCGACAAAGAGTAACCTGCGTGTACATTTTGACCGCTCCCGTGTTACTCTCTATTTATGCTCATTAAAGGAGGAGTTGCGGTGCGTTCCAGGCTGCGGAATAAACTAATCGCATTCATCTTAGCGGCGACCATTCTGCCGATTGCGACTTCCATTCTCGTCTCTCACCTCTATACGAAGACCAACCTGGAAGAGAAGGCGATCCGAGACAATCTCAATTTGATCCACCAAGGAAAACTCAATCTGGAGACTTATTTGAAAAGCATGGAGCAGAACCTGAAACTTCTGTATCACAATGCTAAATTAATGGAGATACTCGAAAATCGTGTGGAACAAAACTTCTCCGAGCCTCGCTTATTCCTGACAGAGCAGGAGATTCTCCGTTCGATGCAGACCATTATCTATGCTTCACCGGATGTGCGGCAAGTGTATCTGTATGTGGAGCAGGTTCAGAAATCTTATCTGCTCTCGGATAACCGGCTTGTCCGGACAGACCAGGGAATAGGGCCGTTTAAGCCGGATCTCCAACCCGGAGAAAGCAAGATTTTTCCGCCCCATATTCCTTCTACATATGGAAAATACTTTTTCAACTATGCGACAGCAAACGTTTTTACTTACCAGGCTGCGCTATATAATGTAGTGGACAACATTCCACTCGGGTCGATGTCAATCGATTTTTCTCCCGATACCATCGCCAATATCAGCAGCGAGCTCTACTCGCAGGGAAGCGAGGAGCTCTTTATCGTCGGAACCGACGGGGAGATTATGTTCCAAGCCCACCCGGATCCCATAGACGGCCAAAAAGCGCGCGCACCTTGGCTCAGTGAACTGAGAACCGCTGCTGCGGATTCCCAGCGCGGTTATTTCCGCTCCAAGGACAGCACATTTAACGGGATTCACATCTATGAAACGATAGATGCCCCGGGTGGACCCTGGCTGCTCGTCAAAGGGATACCGGACTCGGTCCTGTATGAGAGCCAGCGCGAACTAACCGGTATCAATACGCTGGTCGGCATCATCTTCCTGGGTTTGGCTGCGCTGGTGACGGTTTTCTTCTCGTTCCGCCTGACGGCTCCAATCTCTGCTCTGATCGGCTATATGAACAAAATCGAATCCGGCAATATGAATGTGGATATCCGTGTCAAGGCCGACGATGAGCTCGGTATTCTTGCGCGCCGGTTCCGCTCCATGATGCATACGATCAACGAATTGATTTTAAGGGAATACAAGCTGGAGGTCGCGAATAAAACAAATGAGCTCAAGGCGTTGCAAGCGCAGATCAATCCTCACTTCATTAATAACGCCCTTCAGTCGATCGCTGCCCGTTCTCTTCAGAAAGGGGACCGTGAAGTGTATTCCCTCATCTCCTCGCTGGGCAAAATGATGCGCTACAGTATGAAAACCGAGGAAACGATTGTGCCGCTTAAAAGCGAATGGGATTATGCCCGCTCGTACATCAAGCTCCAGAAGCAGCGCTTCCGTGATCAATTCGAGTGCGACATGCAGCTGGAGCCGGGACTGGAAGGCATTCTCATTCCTAAAATGATCATACAGCCATTGGTCGAAAATTATTTCAAGCATGGCTTCGACGGTTCCCGCAGCGACAATGAGGTGCTGGTCCAGTGCTTCGCTTCTCCCGGCCGGGATGTCCTGCATATTGATGTAACGGATAACGGCTTCGGCATCGGGGAGACGGAGCTTAACGAGCTCCAGGCAAGTCTTGTGAACAGCGTGGCTGAGATGAGTTCTCCGGGCAGTCACATCGGTCTGGTGAACGTCCTGTCTCGCCTTAAGCTTTATTACCGGGAACAGTCCCGGATGGAAGTGCAGCGCAGTGAATCAGGCGGCTTCCACGTGCGAATAACGATCCCGATTATGCAGGAGGAGGTGGAGGATGCGTTATGAAGGCACTCATTATTGATGACGAAGCTCATGTCCGAGAAACCATCCGGCTGCTCGTAGACTGGGACCGGTTCGGCATTACCGAGGTTTATGAGGCCGCCTCAGGCGAGGAAGGCATTGCGCTTCTCCAGCAGGAGAAGCCCGGCCTGGTCTTCACAGACATCATGATGCCCGGCATGAGCGGACTGGATGTGCTCAGCCGGATTGCGGAGAGCGGCATCCGCAGTAAAGCGATAGTCATTAGCGGTTATGACGATTTCACCTATGTGCGCAGCGCTCTGCAATTCGGCAGCTTTGACTACCTGCTCAAACCCATTGACGAGGAAGAACTGGAGGAAGCCGTGCGTAAAGCCGTGGCAGCCTGGCTGGATGAAGAGAACGAACGCTCGGAGCGGCTCCAGTCCGAGACCAAGGCCAATCTGTACCGGCCTATGCTCGCCGACAAAAGCTTCGTCCAGCTTCTGCTGGACCCGGATCAATACCCGATGCACGCCGCTACCCTGCAGAGAGAATTCGGCATCGGCTGCGATCAGAAGCAGGTCCTTGCAGCCGTCGTCTCTCTGCAGTCGCTGGATACGCGATTACAGGCCAAATTCGCCAGCGCGATGGATCTGCTGCTCTTTGCCGTAACGAACATATGCAGCGAATTTATGAGCAAGGAAAGTCTCGGTCTGGCTTTCCGCCACTGGCACCGTCATGAAGCGGTTCTCTTATTCTTCGACCGGTTCGAGATGGCGGGCGCCATGCTGGAGCGGATCAACGAGGGGCTGTACGCCGCTCTGCGCGGCCAGTTTCATATCGGCTACGGCACGGTCCAGCCTTTCCCTTCCGGCATCCAGCGCACCTTCCATGAGGCCGAGACAGCTCTTCAGCTGCGCAACATGCGGGATCAGTCCGTCCATCTCCACCCTTACGAACTGCGTAAGCAGACCGCTCACATGCTGCAGGCTCCGCTTGCGGCCTATGAGGACCAGCTTGTCTTAGCGGTTCGAATGAACGACCTTATGCAGATCGGACGCAGTCTGAAGGATTGGGAAAGCCAGGCCAGTAAGCATCCTTGCCTCCACATCCGCCAACTGGAGATGTGGTGGCAGGAATTCACCCTCATGCACAGCCGGCTGCTGCTGGAGAACGAAGTGGACGACGAGGGCGAAGAACTGCTGAGCGAAGCGGATGACTTGTCCTTCAGGCTACCGCTCAATGAGCAGGGTCAGCCGGATCTGAGCATCTGGACGAAACGGATGGAGCGGATTCTGACGGAAATAGCCGGATTCCTCATTCGCGGGGACCGGAATCCTGTCATGCGCAGCATCGAGAAATATGTCCGGCTGCACTACCGGGAGCAGATTTCTCTGGAGAAGCTGTCCGAAACCTTCCACCTGAGTCCAAGCCATATTTCGCGCTCGTTCAAAACAGAATTCGGTGAAACCCTCACCGACTACATGACCCGTCTGCGGATCAACAAAGCGAAGCTGCTGCTCGCCGATCCCGAACTTAAAATCACCTCGATAGCAGAAGCTGTGGGCTATCAGGATGAGAAGTATTTCAGCCGTGCTTTTAAGAAGCTTGAGGGCGTATCCCCCAATAGGTTCCGTAAGCAGCACGCTGCTGCCGTCCCGTCATCCCAATGACTTTGGCGGGAAGCAGGCCAGCCTTCCTTCATTCTTTTTGAAGGCCATGCTTATTTCCTGACTTCCTGAAGATTCAGATGTTAAAAACCTTCAAAACCACTCGGAAAGTGGCATTGAAGGTTTTTTTAAGGAACAGGACGTATAAAGTTATCACTTTCCTATAATGACAAGATCCTGGGCCGCTTCCGAGGCGGCAATTTCCTCGTCGATCCGTTTGCCTGCATCCGCACAGCCGCGGTCTCTCCAGGAGCGGACTTCAGCCGTGACACTCGCCGTCGCTTCCTTTGCCTTATCAACCAAGTCCGACGTTTTCTCCCCTACCGTACGGGCAATTTCCTGCGTCTTCTCCGATACTTGAGCTGCCTGCTGCGCAATGTCCGCTCTGAGCTCTTTGCCTGATTTGGGTGCCAATAACAACGCCGTGACTGCGCCCGCTACACTACCGAATACCGCTCCGTAAATCAAGTCTTTCCCTCTTGTCGTTCTAGCCATCCTGCATCGCTCCTTCGTTAGGATCATTCTCCATTATTCGCGTCCCCTGCCGGTGTCCGGCTTCTTCCCCATAGTCCGGGTTCTTCTGCGCCCGGTCTACTCGGCCTCACTCCCGGCCACATCCTCTTTGGACCGGCTGCTTTGCCAGCGTTTCCAGAGCCCGATACCGGCCGCTCCCCACTCCGCAGCATCTGCAATCCGGTTCTGCCGAGTATGTACGGCTTGCTGCACCTGCAGAACCGAATCGACCAGGAGCGCGGAGGCCTTGCCGATGGCATCCGCTCCCTCGTCAAGCGTGCGGCTGACCTTATCCACGGCGGAGAACGCTTCCTGAACCGTCCTCACCCGGTCCGCAGCAGCTTCGGTCAACTCGCGCGCCGAGGCGAGCAGTTCTGCCGCGTGCTCTGCTGTTTCCTCCAGCTGGAGCCGGGTCTGCAGCACGGCGGATTCAATCCGTTCCAGCGATTGGCGGAAGGCCTGAAGCGTAACAATCGTCTGCCAGACCAGCAGCGAGAAAGCGATGACCGCGCCTGCTGCGGACATTTCGATCCAGGTCATAAGCGGACACCTCCGAATGTCGTGTTCTTGGAGCATGGGATCAGCAGCGGTCTAGCGCCCCGGTTAGACGAATGCCCAGGGAATAATACAGTATAAGCAGGAGCGCCCATTTTTGACACAGATTCCTGTAAAAAGGACTTCCTCTAATGCAAAAACACCCGCCCGCCGCTTAAAAGCGGTGGTACGGGTGCTGCAGGGGGACACTTATTCTGCTCCAGATAAAGCGGCTTTAGGTTCAGGGCGGTATTCAGGAAAGCGCTTCTGCAGCTCCTCTACAATAAGCCGGAAAGCCTGCTCCTCATTCTCCGCTTTGAGCGTAACCGTTTCCTGTGTATAACTTTGCGCGGCATGCTCGTATCTGGAATCATAATAATTCTCAAGCATCAACTCGACTGCTTTGCCGAATTCATCCGCTGCCAGATAACGGCTGATATCGGCCGCAATCGGGGAATGAATGCGTTTCTCAATAAGACCGAATGCATCGACGCATTCCTCTTTGTGAAGCTCCGGCTCGTAATCTTCTACAATGTGACGGACTCTTTCCGCTATCGGAACATCGATAAAGAGCGGTATTCCCTGCTCCTTCGCTTGATAGAGAAAGTCGGGCATAACGGCTTTGCCGACCCGCTTACTCTCCGCCTCGATAAGAACAAACGGCTGCGCATTCACTTCCTGAAGCTTATGAATCAGATGAGACTCGAATGCTTTCTGATTGTTCGGCTTCAGCCCGATCTGCCCGAAGATCGATCCCCGGTGCTGCGCCATTTTCTCCAAATCTATAACAGGATAACCTGCTTCATCCAGCCTTTGGAGCAAGTGCGTTTTGCCGGTGCCGGTCGGACCTCCGATGACTACACAGACTGGTTTGAAATCAAAATGGCCCAGCTGCTCCACCGTCCATTTGCGGTAAGAACGGATTCCGCCCTGAAGCCGGTACACCTGCATTCCCATCAAGGAGGTTACCGTAGCCGCCGTCTTGCTCCGCATGCCGCCTCTCCAGCAGAACACGGCTTTCTGGCCCGGAATTGCCTCGAACTGCTTCATGAATGCGGGCAGCTTGGCGGAAAATATCTCCAGCCCTCTCTCTTTGGCGGCCTGGACGCTGATCTGCTTGTAAATCGTCCCGACTTCCTTACGCTCTTCATTGTTAAAAACCGGTATATTCATGCTGCCCGGGACCGTGAATTCTTCGAATTCCCCTTCCGAGCGAACGTCGATGAGCTGAATACCCCGCTGCTCCTGAAGCTCTAGCAGCTGTTCTACGGTTATGTCTCGAAACATATGTCTTACACTCCTTCTGTAACAAAAAGACGATGGCCGGCAAGCACAAGCACGGCCGCGCAGGTGAACAACGGGCCAAACCTGTTCTAGCGGATGCTCTGCTCCACCACGATGTGTCCGGGGTGCTCGTCGGTCGTCTCGCCGATCATAGCCGCTTCAACGCCCGCTTCGATAAGCTTCGACAGAAGCTTGTCCGCATCTTCAGCCGCTGCCGAGATGAGCAGCCCGCCGGAGGTCACCGCGTCACACAGCATCCACTGTCCGATCTGGTCGACCGATGCATCGAATGTAACGCTTCCTTCGAGATGCGCGAAGTTGTTCTTGGTGCCGCCCGGTACGAATCCGGCTTCGGCTAATTCGCGGACACGCGGCAGGAAAGGAACCTGCTCGGCACCAATACGGACCCCTACACCGCTTCCTTTGGCAACTTCGGAAGCGTGTCCGAGCAAGCCGAAGCCGGTCACGTCGGTACAGGCGTGAACCTCAAAGCCGTCCATCACTTCGGCTGCTGTTTTGTTCAGCGTAGACATGACCGTCGTGACGCGGTTCACTTCCTCCTCGCTAAGCTGATCCTTCTTAATCGACGTCGTCAAGATGCCGACTCCGATCGGTTTCGTCAGGATCAGCTTATCCCCGGGCTTCGAGCCGGCGTTCGTGCGGACACGGTCGGGGTGGATCAGACCCGTCACAGCCAGGCCGAACTTCGGCTCATTGTCGTCGATGGAATGTCCGCCGACAAGCGTGGCTCCGGCTTCCTGTACTTTGTCGGCTGCGCCGCGCAGAATATCGGCGAGCACTTGTTTGTCCAAGGTTTTGATCGGAAAAGCCACAATATTCAGGACCGTCAGAGGTTTGCCGCCCATCGCATAAATATCACTGATCGCATTCGCGGCAGCGACTTGCCCGAAGGAATACGGGTCATCCACAATCGGAGTAAAAAAATCGACGGTCTGGACCAGCGCCAGCTCATCATTCAGTTTATATACACCCGCATCGTCACTGGTATCCAGTCCGACAAGCAAATTCGGGTTAGGGACCGATGCCGGAATACTGCGCAGCACCTGGCTCAAATCGGCCGGACCGATTTTACAGCCGCAGCCCCCTTTGCTCGAAAGCGAAGTTAATTTAATCCGTTCTGTTTCTTTCACGGGTTTCACCTTTTTCTCGCATAGTTTTTTGCTGACTCTCTCTATTGTAACCGATGAGGGCAAATTCTTAAAATAGCTTTGCTGTCCTCCAAAAGCCTTTGTTCTCATGACTCCGCCCTGCCAGTTGTGATAACATAGCTGTAGAATCCCGCCTGTCCGCAGGCTTAAATGAACCTTGGAAAGTGAAGTGAGCTCAATGAATCGCGAGCAAGGACTCCAGGAATTGGAGCGCACCCGAATAATTGCCATTCTCCGGGGCGTCAAACCGGAAGCCATTACACGGACAGCGCAGGCGCTCCTCGCAGGCGGCGTTACGGTCATGGAAGTAACGCTGAATTCAGCGGGTGCACTCGATATGATCCGCGAACTTCAGCAGACCGTCGGAAGCCGCATGTATATCGGCGCCGGTACCGTACTTGATCTCCAGGATGCACATGATGCACTGGATGCAGGGGCTGCCTTCCTCGTCACCCCGAATACGGACGAAGAGGTCATCCGCTTCGCCGTGCAGCAAAACATACCGGTATTCCCCGGCGCGATGACACCGACGGAAATTGTGAAAGCGTGGAAGGCCGGTGCCCATGCGGTTAAAATTTTCCCGAGCACGGGCCTGGGCCTCCCTTACATACGCGAGTTAATGGGACCGCTGAATGCCGTACCGATGGTCGCCGTGGGCGGAGTAACGGCCCGCAACGTCGCGGACTTCCTCGGGGCCGGGTGCTGCGCCGTCGGGATCGGCAGCTCCATCTGCAAGCTGGGCGATATCGAAGCCGGACGGTATGACCTCATCACCGAGAACGCACGGGCATTCACTTCCGCCGTTACGAACTGGAGAGAAGCAGCATGGACTCGCTGACTTTCCTCGGCACCGGCGACTCCCTGGGTGTTCCGCGCGTTTACTGCGACTGCGCCGTATGCACCGAAGCACGCGGCACCGGCGTGAACCGCCGGCTGCGTTCCTCGGTGCTGCTGCACACAAGCGGCGAGCGGCTGCTGATCGACTGCGGGCCTTCCTGGGGCACGCAGATGGAGCAGCTGGGTCTTCGCGATCTGCGGCATGTGCTGATCACCCATGCCCACTACGACCATATCGGCGGGCTGCCCGAATATGCGGACCTCTGCCGCTGGCTGAAGATCCGCGGCACCATCTACGCCGCTGCGGAAGTGATCGAGCGGCTGAGGGCTATTTTCCCGTGGATCGAACGCAACGTCAACTATGAAGCAGTCGATGACGGCTTTGCGTTTGGCAACTGGAACATCCGGTTGTGGAAAGTCACCCACGGAGCCAACGGCACTTCATTTGCGCTGCGTTTTGACCGGAGTGAAAGGGCTGGCTGCGGCAAGTATAGCTTCGTTTATTGTCCCGATTCCATTGATCTGAGCCCTCAGGAGAAAGCACCTATGTACGGTGTTCAACTGCTTGCGCTCGGTACAAGCTTCTATAAGGAAGAGGGCGCCGGACGTTCGGTCTATGACGTAACAGAGGCTCTCGAACTCATCCGGGAAACCAAGCCGGGCCGGACTCTTTTCACTCACCTGTCTCACGGCATTGATCTCCTCCATGATTATGGGCTGCCGGAAGGCTGCCGGTTTGCCCAGCAGGGTATGAAGGTAATGCTGGATAATTAAGAAACCAAGCCGGACGACAGGTCGGGTCGGGGCACAAGCCATTTCTTTTCCTGAAAAAGCACCCGGGAGCCACCCACGATCCCCATGGCCTCCGGGTGCTTGCCGCTTTATAAAGAAGCGAAGCCGGGCTTGAGAATCCCACAACGCCGCCACATAAAAAAGCCAATCCATCGTCCGGAGGGACGGGATTGGCCTGCAACCTCTTGAAGCTCAACCTGTTGTCATTACGCAGCAGAAGATGTCGTATAAAGTCAGCCACCGGAATGGATCCGGTAAACGCACTTGGTTCCTCCTTTGGCCAGACACTCGGTCCTTTCAACCGGAACGCCAAGCAGCTTACGGAACAAATTCAGCTCACAACGGCAAGCCGTCGAGTATTGGTCCGCAACCTGCGAAATAGGGCAGTTATGCTCATTGAGAATCATTTCGCCGTTCTCTGCCTGTTCCAGACTGACCATATACCCGTTCTCGTTCTGGATCTGGGCCAGTTCCTCCACTTTCTCAGGGAGTGACTTGCCCTCCATACGAGGGCCATACCGGTCTGCCAGTTTGTCTTCCCGGCGTTCAAAAAGCCTGTTCAGCTTCTCTTCGCCTTCTTCTGCAACCAATTCTTCCAATATATCTAGCGTGAGCGTATGATATTTCTTGGGAAATAAATCATCCGCCTGTTTGGACAGTGAATACATATGCAAAGGCCGGCCCATTGCCTGCCGGACCAATTCGGATTGAATCAATCCGTCTCGATCAAGCGTATTTAAATGACGTCGTACCGCCATCTCCGTAATGCCAAGCTCCTTGGCCAAATCGCCAACGCTAAGCGGACCTTTAGTCCGGAGCAGGGACATAACAACTTTACGGGTGGACGGCTCTGTGTCGCGGTTCATGAGAATCACCTGCCTGATGCCTGGATATTCTCATTGTATCGTAACATCTCTCATAAGTAAATTATGATACATTCATGTTTAGAAAACTTAGTAAGTCTCCGGAGAGCCGGATCAGATTAGTTCTTTACGGATAAAGACGTCCACAGACTCTTTAAAAACCGGCAAAATACGAGGCAGTTCGCTAAGCAGCGGATGCTTGCCTTCCCTTGTGTATGAATCGTATTCCTGAACCAGCGGCTTGCGTAATTTTACCAATTCAAGAAGGGTTGTCATGATCTCATCCGAGAATACACGCTCGCCTCCCAGAATTTCGACAATGTCCTCATAACTGCTGGCATCCCTCATCATAAAACCGTCAATCAGCAAACTTCCTACATCCGTAACGGTCTCGATTGCAAGATGAAGCACTCTTTCCTGGGCAAAATAAGTGACGATTTTAGTATTGCCCTTCTCAAATTCACTATCCAAATCTTCACAAGCCTGAATAAGCTGGGGAATAAAGGCTAATCTCCGGTTAATTTGTTCTACATTCACATAATACATGGCGGCTATTTGCGCCTCCTTTTCTTACTCCATTTCGTCCAGATGAGCATGCCGACAAACATAAGAACGACAATGCCGACGAGAAGGACGCTTTGCATTAAATATTCCATGCTCAGTTTCTTCTCTTCCGCACCGTCTGCGGCTGCTGCAATATACATAAGGTTCATCCGTTTATTCAAGACCTTTCTTCTCGGCTGAATGCCGCTTCTTAGCTACGTTTAAGTGTAGTCCCAGGCTCCCACTCCGTCAAGTAGAGGAGTCTTCCTTCCCTTGTCTTCATGGGTAATCGTGTGGAGAGTTCTTACTTATTTGAAACGGGCCAGAATCGCCCATCGCCGCTGTTTGCGTCTGCTGTACTTTGGAAGGGAGCGGTATACTTCCAGCGATTCACGAAAAGCCACTTTCGCTTCCGGCTCTCTGTTCAGCTTCTTATATAATAAGCCGAGTCTATAATAAGCCTCAACGGATGAAGATTGTTCTTGACGGAAACGCTCCAGCCATTCCACCGCCTTGTGCGGGTCTTTGTGGGTAAACGCCTCGCCCAACTGGAGATACGGATCTCCGAATCGGACCCGGGGATTTAACTGAAGTGCTTTGTCCATATATAATTTGCCCTCATCCAACTCACCGAGTTTCAGCAGACAAAGCCCGATTTCATAGGCTACGTCGGCGGATTCTTCCATAACCGGCTCCACCTCGCGCAGATAGCTGAGCGCATCCCGATACTTACCGGATTCCATTAAGGATCTGGCGAGATCCAATTTGGAAGAAGCGTGATGAGGATTTGCACGCAACTCTTGTTTTAGACGCGAAATACGCCTCATACGCTTTATAGGGCGAATCAGACTGGGTGACAAACCGATAAAGCGGCGGTCAATAACATATAGAATGACGAGCAGAATCAGCAGTGCCAGTATAGGGCTTCTTGTGATGTATAATAGAAAAGAAAACAAGAACACTTTACCCAACAAAGAAATCTCTCCTTCCAACATGACCTTACGCATCCTATGGTACCATAATTTGCCGTGAATCTCACTGAGCTTTTGAGGCACGGTCCCCGTTGTGACAGCCTTGTGACATTAAGCGGTTGGTTCCGTTTTTTTCTAGAGGCGGAAGTGAGTTTTCCCGCTGTATTTAGTATAATGAGATTCAGTAGTTACAAACTGTACGTACCAAGTTGGAAAGGGCTGCTGCCAGTCATGAACGAAGAGCAAGCACGTAAGTGGAGCCATACCAGAAGGAAAGGCCCCGGCCGGTTTGTCGCTTTGCATTACGCCTTACCCGCCAGTTTTATTCTAACCGCCTTGGTTACGCTTGTAGAATTTTTAGGAAACGGTGAGCTTATTCCGATCTGGCTGCCGATCCGGATTATCGTATTTGGATTTGTCGGCTTTTTTATCGGGATGTTTCAATTCCAGTCCAAAGACAAAAAGTATCTGGAAGCGGCACCGGGATTCGGACTTCCTACCGCTTTTGAAACCAAGCCCTCTCGTTAATCAGCTTGTCTGGTATACATCCGGGCATACCAAAAAAGATCGCTTCTATCGTCGAAGACGAAGCAGCGATCTTTTTTGCGTTCGGTGGTTCCATTTCTTCTTCTACTATATAAGCAGTGAGGAATCGCCGGATTCGCCGGCAACATCTGAAGGAGCCCCTTCAAAACCCGACTGCAGCTCATGCTTGACGTCTCCATACTCCAGCAATTGCCGCTTGAGCTGTTCTCTCTGATCCTCAGTCCCTGTTCCTGCAGCCGCGAACAGCTCGGCCGAAATTTCCTTGTAAGCACTCGGCTCGTTATTATTATACCAGTCAAAGGAATGATCCCCTTCGCTGCGGTAAATATCGCCGATGACCAAGTCTTCCTCACCCCGCCCGGCAGCGGCGGCTGCTTGTAAGGATGAGGAAGACTGCTTAAGCCGGGCCATAAGAGGCTGCTGAAAGCCCTCCAGGGCGAATTCGACATCCGCAACCTTTATTCCGGCATCCTTTGTCACTTTGAGTACCTTAGCATGTCTGATTTTGTTCATAGCTGCCTCCCAATCGTTAACATCACTGCCTGTAGTATGCCCGATTGGAGAGCTATTATTGCGGCGTGATCCGCGCCGAGCGCCGGGATCTATTTAATAACGGCAAAGTCCCCGGGTCACTGTTAGAACTGTCTGCAGAGCCTGACTGCAAACCAGTCAGGTTCCAGTTCTTCCGCGCCTGCGGAGGAACCTCACCGCGCTGTACACGGTCACGACCAGCAAGATGCCGAGCGTATCCACGGCAACGTCTATAGCATGTCCTGTGCGGTTAGGCACGAAGGACTGATGCCACTCATCCGAAGCCGCGTAGAGAACAGATAAGGCGCTTGCAAGCAGCACCGTTCTCAGATAAGGGAGCCTGCGGGCAAGAAACATGCGGATAAACAAAAACACAAGAATACCGAACTCAGCCATATGGGCACCTTTACGGATGAAAAATTCAACAAAGTCATAAGGCTCACGCCATGTAACCAGCCCGCCGTCATAAGTGAATTCCACCTGCGGTACCCATTTCACGATAACCTCTTCCGGGATCAAGTCGCGAAAAAAAGGGCGCATATCCTGATCCTGGTAGGACTCGGCTGATTTTACAAAAATAACGATCATCCAGCCAATAGCGGCGGCAAACCACCACCAGTAAGCACGAGATCTTGTTTTTCCCGCCATCATGTAATTTCAGAATCTCCTTCCCTGGTCCTATTCTTTCAGACACATTCAGGAATCGCCATATTCTTCCTCATAGGTCTTCTTTCTGGCTTTGACCGGGCCCTCCGACTTCTTCCGCATGCTGAGCAGCGCAAAAAAGTCAATAATAATCACATTCACATACCCGAGTAAATAGAACATATTGTAGAAAAGCACTTTGTAAGAATCATCGGTAACCTTCGCCCACCATACACATACGACAACCGTCATCAGAGTATTGAATAAGGTGGAGATTCCGAAGGATAACCACAATTTTTTGGTACGCCGCATCAGTACAAAGCCCATAAGGAGCGTAATTCCGAATGCAAGAAGCGTAAACAGCCAATACAGAGCATTGCTCGACAAAATGTATCCACTCCTGCCCATTTCCTATTCCCCGTCGGGAACGCATGTTGTCTATAAGGTTAGCATGAAAAGCGGCCCTGATACAAGAAACGCAGGGCGCTTGTTTGCGGCAAAAATCGTACTTTTTTTCAACCAAACAGCTTAAAAAAATTTGGACTTGCGTTCTTTTTACGATCTATGTATAATACAAATCACGGGACTTTTGAGGGGCCATAGCTCAGCTGGGAGAGCGCATCGCTGGCAGCGATGAGGTCAGGGGTTCGATCCCCCTTGGCTCCACCATAATCTTACTGCTTTTATACATTCTGATCTTCGGATCATGTCAAGTATAGCAGTTACCGTGCGGTCGTGGCGGAATTGGCAGACGCGCTAGATTCAGGTTCTAGTGGTGTAACAGCCGTGGAGGTTCGAGTCCTCTCGACCGCATCCGCATTCATGCCGAAAGACCTTAATCCAACATTTGGGTTAAGGTCTTTTTGTTTATTCCGGTCCATGTCGGGACATATAGGAGTGTAGAGATTACACGGTATACATATAACTCTCTATCAAAGGAGCAGATGGTAATGACTCAAGTGGATACGACTTCTCTTCTCTTGCTCGGTTTGGCGCTGCTCGGGCTGCTCAGCAGCAATGCCACGGTTACGATCGCCATGCTGGTTCTGCTGCTGCTGCGGGTCATGAATGTGCATCAAGCTTTTCCGTTTCTCGAAAAATACGGACTGACCGTCGGAGTCATCATCCTGACGATCGGGGTGATGACTCCGATCGCAAGCGGCAAACTGTCGGTACCGATGATCATGCAGTCCTTTCTTCACTGGAAAACCGTGCTCGCCGTTGGGGTCGGCATGGCCGTAGCCTATCTGGGCGGCCGCGGAGCAACCCTCATGACTCATCAGCCCAACGTAGTTGCCGGACTGCTCATCGGGACGGTGCTGGGAGTCGCCTTGTTCCGCGGGGTTCCGGTCGGTCCTCTTATCGCGGCAGGCCTGCTGTCGCTGTTGATCGGCAAAGGCTAGATTAGACAAGGCATGCGGAATGTAATCATTCCAGGGGAAAGAGGTTATTCAGGCATTACCCAGACGATCTGCGCCGTACGAATAAAGAACTGTTTGCCGTCTTCCTGCACGACGATATGATCGGGCTTAACTTGCGCGAGTTTCCCCCGGTTATTGCCTCTTACGGTTTCCACCACGATCCTTGTGCCAATCAGCGTCTGAAGGGCGGCATACACATAAGGATCAATACTAAAGACCGGCTGCGGGATAACCGGAGCTCCTCCGGCATTGGGCAGGCCGGCCAAGTCTCCACCCGGGATTCCGGCATTCCCTGTGCTTGGCGGATAAGAACCCCCCTCCGCGATTCCGCCCGAAATGGGCTGGCCTTGAGCACCCGGCTGCGTCCCGGGATTCAGAAGATCACCGTCCTGCGGAAAGCCTCCGGGCCATGGAGAACCCGTTTGCAGACCGGCAGGAAAGGACGGATTTCCCTGAGGGCCTCTGATCCGGTGATTCTGCAACTGCTCATATCCTTGCAGCAAATGCCCCGGCTGGGCTGAATCCTGATAGGGATAGGCGGATGGTCCCGCACCCCAGCCTGCAGTCTCATACTGCCCCGTGTGACCCCGATAAGCCAATCTGACACCCCCCATTTTGTTCTCACAACTCCATCCTATGCGAAGCGGGATTAATTAAGACTGTCAACATAAGAACACTTGTCCGATTGCAAATCCGAAGAGAACCGGCTGCACGGGTGCAGCCGGTTCTCTTGGCGGTTAAGTGTCTGAATTTAACCCGTTATTCAAATTCGTTTTCCCTAAGATCTGTTCCAGTTCCTTGAGGAACATATTAATATCTTTAAACTGCCGGTACACAGACGCAAACCGGATATACGCTACCTCATCAACCGGATACAGCTGTTCCATGACCAGTTCACCGATCCGCATACTGTCCACTTCCGCATGGGCCATATTCCTTACGTTCATCTCGACTACTGATACGATTTGTTCCAGCCGGTCGACGGACACCGGTCTTTTCTCACAAGCTCTGATTAATCCCCGCAGAATCTTATCACGGCTGAACTCCTCACGGCTTCCATCTTTTTTGATCACAATAAGAGGGGTTTCCTCCACCATTTCGAAGGTGGTGAACCGCCGCTGGCATTTCTCACATTCCCGCCGGCGGCGGATGGATTTATTATCGTTAGCTGAACGTGAATCCAGTACCTTGGTTCCGTTATGTTCGCAGAACGGACATTTCATCTCTCTTCACTCTCCTTCCTATTCAAGGTCTTTGCCTTTTTCATTCCCATAAGTTGCTTGTTATCAAGCGCCGGAAAACGCACATAATACATTTACAAACGACAAGGAGGTGAACAGACATGGGTGCAGGACAATCTCGCGGCAGCAACGTTTTGGTGGTTCCCCAAGCTAATCAAGCTTTGGATCAACTGAAATATGAAGTAGCACAAGAGCTTGGGATCGCCATCCCACAAGACGGTTACTACGGTAATATGGCTACTCGTGACACAGGTGCGATCGGAGGACACATTACTCGCCGCCTTGTGCAAATCGCTGAGCAACAACTGGCAGGCCAATCCGGCCAATCCCGTTAATTTTCATTGCGGGTAATGCTAGTCAACCACAGGAGTACCGGTTCAGGCGGCGGCTAACACCGCGGCTTGTCCGGTGCTTTTCTTATTGTACAAAGGTGCCTTTGTTATATTCATCGTCATAAAGCTCAGTAAATTTCTGCTGATAGAACAGCACGCGCTGCACATAATGACGGGTTTCCCCGAATGGAATATTCTCGATGGTACCCTCAGTTCCATCCCAGACTCCATTGTTCTTCCACTTGTTCACGTTTCCCTGCCCGGCATTGTAGGCCGCAATGGAGTATAGCCAATTGCCTTTGTACTGCTTGTTCAGCCAAGCCAGATACCAGGAACCGAACTGGATGTTACGGGCGGGATCCCGGAAGTCCGCTTGCCCGGAATCCGAAGTCTCGCGAATCCATTCGGCAGTGTCGGGCATGAGCTGCATAACTCCAAAGGCGCCTTTCTTGGATTCCCGGTCCGGCTTGAAGTTGGATTCCACCTTAATAATAGCGGCAATAAGAAAAGGATCGACTTTAAACTCCGCAGCATTCTGCTGGATTTCCTCCCTATAATGGATAGGGTATATTTTTTGTCCGATATAAGTGCCGTTACTGAACAGAAAAAGCACGAAAACGAGCAGCAGCAGAGCAAACACCCGTTTTTTGCGAAACAACCTCATAGCAGGCCCCTATTCAGCATATAAAGTTCAACCTGCTTTTCCGTCTCTTCAAATGCTCCCGAATTATCGATGAGTATGTCTGCAAGTTCCTTCTTACGCTCAATGGGCCATTGCGCCTCAAGCCGGGCCTCCGCCTGCTCTTCCGTCAATGTGTCCCTGACCATAAGGCGCTTCAGCTGAACCTCTCTGGGTACGTATACGACCATGACATGCGAGAACATGCCTTCCAGCCCGGACTCATAAAGAAGAGGAACGTCGACGACAACCAGCTTGTCCGGAAAGTCACGTTCGGAAGCTTCCATCCTTTCTTTCATTAACCTCCGGATGGAGGGATGCAGGAAACTTTCCAGTTTCTTTCGTGCTTCTTCACTGCGGAAAACATATTCCCCCAGTTTCTTGCGGTGAAGCGAGCCGTCCGGAAGCAGGATATCTTGTCCGAAATGAGCAGCCACTTCCGCCAATACAGGGCTGCCGGGCTCCACTACTTCACGCGCAATTTGATCCGCGTCAATCAGAACCGCGCCGCGGCGGACAAGCATGGCCGAAACCGTGCTTTTGCCGCAGGCGATCCCTCCCGTTAGTCCTATATTCATTTCACTCGACTCCTACATGGAATATAACGGCCTTCCGTACGACGGAAGGCTTATGTTCAAGGATTAGATCGACTACTTAACCTGATTTAAACGGGTCTCTAAGACCAAAGCTTCAAGATCCCCATCAGGATCAGAACGCATCCCGGCAGAACCGAAACAGAGCGCACCCAGCTTTTACCCGAATAACGGAAACCGATGCTAAGTCCAAAAGCAATAAAGATCCCGCTTGCCAGCGCAATAACGGCTGAAGTCAATAAGGGCTTATAGCCGATTAGGGCGGCACCTATGCCTGCGCCAAACGCATCCAGCGACAGGGCAACACCCAGCAGGGTAGCTTCATAGGAAGAGATGTTGCCCGAACGGTCCACATCCGCCGCCGAAGGTGTGCGTAGTATCTGAATAACCAGACCCAGACGTTTGATCTCGATCGAGAGCATCTTGTGGGCAGGAGAATATACGGGAGCAGTAGTGTTCTCCGTAGCCGGTCCGCCCGGATGTTCATGAGACATTCCGGCCTGCTGAGGCTGTATTCCCGATGGTGCATGAACGGCATGGGCGGACAGCACAGCCACGCCTTCCCCGGCGTCTTCCTGGCCTTGCTTCTGGGTGAGAAACTGATAGAGCGCCCAGATACCTATTCCGACCAGGATCAGGGCCCCAACGATGCGGGCGTAATCTGGCGACAAATAAACAGACAGCCACACGCCGGCGTTCATGGATAAATAAATGATAATACCCGAGCACAGCGATATGATTGCGATGGATAACAGAGGAATGCGGATTCTACGCAATCCATACATCATCCCGACTCCAAAGCCGTCCAAACTGACGGCCAGAGCCAAGATTAACAGAGAAAAAACGGTAAGCACACGGATCCCCTCCTGCCTTCATGCTCTACTCCCCATCATATGGAAGGGCAGGAGGAGATGTGCCTAGTTTTGCTTAGAGGACGAAGGCCGGGTGCGCTTAAGCGGCTGGCATTTCCAGCAGTAATGGGTACCTCTGCCGCCCACGACCGTCTTGTCAATTAATGTACCGCAATTTACACAAGGCATTCCACTACGGCCGTATATTCTGAGCTGATGCTGAAAGCTTCCGCTCTCTCCCTGCCCGTTCACATACGACTTAACCGAAGAACCCCCGGCTTCTACGGAATTGCGGAGTGTCACGATAATGGCATCATGCAGCCTCTCCAGCTCCGGCCGGGTCAGCTTCGATGATTCCCTTTCAGGATGAATGCCTGCCAGGAACAAGGCCTCGTCTACATAAATATTCCCTATCCCGACGATGTATGCCTGGTTCAGCAGCAGCGGTTTGATCTTCACTTTGCGCTTGCCTACCGCAGTGCGGAAAGCTTCGAGGGTAAAGGACTCGTCCAGCGGCTCGATCCCCAGCTTCTGAAGCGGGGGTGAAACCAGATCTTCACCGCTGGCGAATAAATGCATCGTGCCGAACTGGCGTACGTCCCGGTACCTCAGCTCCGTTCCGTCCGTAAAATGGAACACGACGTGCGTATGAGTATCTTCCGGGTCGCCCGCTTTATAGAGTCCGTACCGGCCTTCCATCCTGAGATGGGATACCAGCACGCCGTCCGATAAGATGAAACGGAGGAACTTCCCCCTGCGCTCCACCCCGATTATCGTTTGTCCCCGCAGCAGCTCGGCGAACTGCTCCGGCTCCTGCGGCTTTTGGATGATCCGCCTCAGACGGACTTCCACTTCTTCAATGGTCTTACCGGCAACCAGACGCCCCAATGTCCGTTTGACCGTTTCAACCTCCGGCAGTTCCGGCATGCTGTTCACCTCTTCTGCTGCTGTTAAGCAATTTATTTGGTTTCGTACCAGTTAAAGCCATCGTTAACTTCTGCAAGCAGCGGGACATCGAGCTTCAGTGCCCCTTCCATCACTTCAGGAACCAGACGGCGCATAACCTCAAGCTCATCAGGCGGAACCTCAAAAATCAGTTCATCGTGTACTTGCAGCAGCATGCGGCTCTTAAGGCCCTCACGCTTCAGTCTTTCATCCATCTGAACCATTGCAAGTTTGATGATATCCGCGGCGGTTCCCTGAATAGGTGTATTCATGGCCGTTCTTTCGGCAAACGAACGCAGATTGAAATTCGATGCCGTAATTTCAGGCAAATATCTGCGCCGGTTCAGCAAGGTGGTCACATAGCCCTTCTCCCGCGCCTCTGTCACGATATCGTCCATATATTGTCTGACGCCCTGGAAGACGGCAAAATACTGCTCGATAAACTGCGACGCTTCTTTGCGGGTAATAGACAGATTCTGCGACAAGCCGTAGTCACTAATTCCGTATACGATCCCGAAGTTAACGGCTTTGGCCGAGCGCCGCATGTTGGAATCCACCTCGGATTCGGCTACCCCGAAGACGTCCATGGCGGTTTTGGTGTGAATGTCCATATTATTCGTAAAAGCTTCTTTGAGGTTGGCATCTCCGGATATATGGGCAAGAACGCGCAGTTCAATCTGTGAGTAATCCGCCGCCAGAATCGACCAGCCCGGCTCCGAGGGAACGAATACCTTGCGGATTTTGCGGCCCTCCTCCAGACGGATCGGAATATTCTGCAGGTTCGGATATTGGCTGCTGAGTCT
Source organism: Paenibacillus lutrae (assembly GCF_009757775.1). Classification (GTDB taxonomy): domain Bacteria; phylum Bacillota; class Bacilli; order Paenibacillales; family NBRC-103111; genus Paenibacillus_F; species Paenibacillus_F lutrae. The sequence continues at coordinate 22,604 of NZ_RHLK01000002.1, read as the reverse complement.
TCCCGTAGCCGCAATGGTCTGTCTGTAGTAGGTATGAACCTTGCCCGTCTCCGGACGCACTTCCTTCAGCAATCCTTCCACATAAGTGGACTGAAGCTTAGCAAGTTGGCGGTAGTGAAGTATGCCTTTCACAATATCATGATAAGGCGCCAGCTTCTCCAGCACTTCCGCATCCGTGGAATAACCGGTTTTCGTTTTCTTCTGCACAGGCAGCTGCAGCTTCTCGAACAGCACCTCGCCAAGCTGCTTGGGTGAATTAATATTGAATTCAAAACCGGCATGCCGGTAAATTTCACTCATGGTCCGGTCAATCTGAACGGCCAGCTCGTCTCCAAGCTGCTTCAAAGCAGCCTTGTCCACTTTGATGCCGCGAAGCTCCATGTCGGCAAGCACACCCGAGAGCGGCAACTCCAGCTCGTAATACAGCTGGAGCATTTCAACCTCCTGCAGCCGCTCGTGAAGTTCCGCATGAAGCCGCTCGATGCGGTCCGCCTTGCGGCAGACGTGCGCAGCAAGCACTTCGGTCTCGGGCAGCCTGAACTTGGCGCCTTTGCCGAAGACCGCTTCGTCCGGCGCTACAGAAGGCACGCCGTACTTATCCGCCATGCCGCTGAGCGTGAGCGATGTCTCTGTCGGATCGAGCAGATACGCGGCAAGCATCACATCGAACGTCACGCCGGACAGCGTAATCCCGCTCCAGGCGAGAGCCAGCTCCGCACGGTGGCGGTCCCATGTGCTTTTCTCCGCGCTGCCGTCCGCCAGCCAGTCGCGCAGCGGCTGCGCCTTCGGAGCGGTGAGAACGGATGCGGGGACATAGTACCCCGCATCCCCCGTGCGAAGAGCCGCTCCGATGATCACAGCCGTGTGGGCATTGTCCCCGGCGGCTTCGACATGGATGGACCGCACATCCGGAAGTGCGGGCAAGAGATCGCCGATGTTGTCCTCCGAAATGAGGCGGACAACCAGCGGCTCTGCCTGCGGAGCATCGGCATCCTCTGCCGCATCGCCGGAGTCCGCGCCGGAGAAATCCATTTTCTCCAGCAGCGATTTGAATTCGAGCTTGCGGAACATTGCCGCCAGCTCAGGCCCTTGCACGCCCGAATAGGCGAGCGCGTTCCACTCGGTGTCCATCGGCACCTCGCGGAAAATCGTCGCGATCTCTTTGCTCATGCGCGCTGAATCCGCATGATCGCGGATCTTCTCCTTCATCTTGCCCTTCATATCGTCCGCATGCTCCAGTACGGATTCTACGGAACCGTACTCATGCAGCAGCTTAAGAGCCGTTTTCTCCCCGACGCCCGGGATACCCGGAATATTATCCGAGGAATCCCCCATCAGCCCTTTGAGGTCGATAATTTGGGCAGGCGTGAGCCCGTATTTCTCCTGAATCTCTGCGGGATCGTACCGGTCCACCTCGCTGATTCCTTTGCGGGTGAGCGCCACGGTCACCTTATCCGATACCAGCTGCAGCATGTCTTTATCGCCGCTGACTACAAGCACCTCTTTGCCTTCCTCCTGCGCCGTGCGGGTCAGTGTGCCGATAATATCGTCGGCCTCATAGCCTTCCAGCTCAAACTGCCGGATACCAAAAGCCGGAAGAAGCTCCTTCAGCAAAGGGAACTGCTCGGAAAGTTCAGGAGGCGTTTTGGAACGGCCTCCCTTGTATTCGGAATAATCCTTATGTCGGAAGGTAACCTTCCCCGCATCAAATGCAACAAGAAAATGCGTCGGCTTCTCCTCTTCTATGAGTCTGAGCAGCATCGTTGTAAATCCGTAAACGGCATTGGTATGCAGACCGGCCGCATTGCTTAGCAGCGGAAGAGCGTAGAAAGCCCTGCTGGCGATACTATTTCCATCTATAAGAATCAATTTTTCTTTTTCCACACTTACACCCCGATTTTGGACATATACGTTCATGATAGCACAGCCAGGACGAATATGAAAAAGTTTCAACCCGGTAATTTTTGCGCCGATGGCGCTCTGTCCGGGGTGATGTTCTCTGATTCAGGCACATAGACTGTTAATACGTTATAAAGCCGGCAATTCGTCTTTTTTGGCCGCTTCAAGTTCCGGCTCAGCAGGAAAGGAGGACTGCAAATGAGTCCCTTTTTTTTCCCGGCTCCCAAGAAAATCATTTTCTTCGATATGAATAATACACTAGTGGACCGCAGGCAATGTTTTGATTCCGCATTCACAGAAGTGCTTGGGGAATACACGGGAAGGTGGGAGCAGGACGCCGGCCTCTTGACCACGGATGATGCTTTGCAGATCTACAAGCAGGAATGGCAGAAGCTGCGCAAACTCAGACCCCGCAATCAGCGGCCCAGTGAAGAAATGCGCACGGCCTGCCTGGAGAAAGCGCTGGCAACGTACCCCCTTCCTGTCAATGAGACCTTTGCCCGGATCTTCTTTGAACAGGTAGAGGAAACAGAAGGCAGCTATGTCCGCTTGTTCCCGGGTGTTGAAGAGACGCTAACAGCTTTGGGCGAGAGATATCAGCTTGCGATAATCAGCAACGGCAGCCGCAAGAGACTGGAACGGGATCTTACCCGTCTTCGGCTATCCTCATTTTTCCCCGAAAACCGCCGCTTTAGCTCGGTCCAGAATGGGCCGCGCAAACCTCATCCCGGCTTATACCGCATGGCACTTAAGGAAACCGGCATTAATCCGAGTCAAGGCGTTATGGTAGGCAACTCCTGGAAGAACGACATCATCGGCTCGACACGCTGCGGCCTGGATGCCGTCTGGATTTATCCTCCCCATCTGAAGAAGCTGTCACAGCGCCGGATCGGCCGCCAGAAGGTCGTTATCATCCGATCTGTCAAACAGCTGGTTCATGTTTTGTAGCCCGCCGCCCCCGAGGGCGGTTTTTTCACTCCATTAAATAAAGGACCCTGTAAAAGGTCCCTTCAACGTCCTGCCCGCCGTGTATCCTCCCTTCCCCTTGAAGAACTGACAACAATAAAAAGCGGTTCACCGCACATTCCGGCAAACCGCTTCTCTTCCTATAACACTGCTAGATGTTCAAATCTTTTCTTATGCCGGTCACCATATAAATGACACTTTCCCCGATGTTGGTCACATGGTCTGCAACCCGCTCCAGATAATGGGCTACCATGATCAGATGGGTAAGCTGCCGGTTGCGGGTGAAGTCTGCATTCATCATCCCGATCACATCCTGCATAATCCGGCTAAAAATTTTGTCCACCTCATCGTCTCTTTCGGCTAAAGAAGTGGCCATATGCACATTCCGGTTGGTGTACGCCACCAGGCTCTCACGCAGCATTTCTTTGGAGATCTCCGCCATCTTCGGAATGTCGATCAATTCTTTAACGAGCGTTTCGCCGGACAATCGGATTGTAATCTTCGCAATGTCTACCGCATGGTCCGCAATCCGCTCCAAGTCCGTCGCAATACTGAGCGCCGTCCCGATGATGCGCAAATCTCCGGCCATCGGCTGCTGCAAGGCGATAAGACGCAGGCACATTTCTTCTATACGCAAGGTCAGCTCGTCAATCGCATCGTCATCTTCCACTGTCCGGCGGGCCAGATCGGTATCAATACGCTTAAGCGCGTCGACCGCCTGATGGATGGAATTCTCGACCATCGAGCCCAGATCAAGCAGTTCATTCTGCAGGTCATCAATAGATTGCTGAAAGTTCGTACGATTATTCATCCGGTTAAGGGCCCCCTTGTGTTATCCGAATCGGCCTGTAATGTAATCTTCGGTGCGCTGATCGTTCGGGTTTGTGAAAATTTTGTCGGTTTGATCGGTCTCTACGAGTATTCCGTTCAGGAAGAAAGAAGTGCGGTCCGATATACGCGCCGCCTGCTGCATATTGTGCGTCACGATAATGATGGTGTATTTCTCTTTGAGCGTCTGCGTCAGTTCTTCGACTTTCAAAGTAGAGATCGGGTCAAGCGCAGAGGTAGGCTCATCCATCAGCAGTACCTCCGGTTCGACAGCAAGCAGCCTCGCAATGCAAAGCCGCTGCTGCTGGCCTCCCGACAAGCCGAGCGCCGATTTCTTCAGGCGGTCTTTGACCTCATCCCACAGGGCTGCCTGCCGAAGACTGCGCTCGACGATCTCATCCAGTACAGCCCGGTTCTTCTGCCCGTGAATACGGGGGCCATAGGCGATATTATCATAAATGCTCATCGGGAACGGATTCGGACGCTGGAACACCATGCCGACTCGTTTACGCAAGGATACAATGTCGCTGTCGGGCGAATAGATGTTGATCCCGTCCACCAGGATGCTTCCGTTAATGCGCACACTGTCGATCAGATCGTTCATCCGATTAAGCGTGCGCAGGAAGGTGGATTTGCCGCAGCCTGAGGGTCCGATCAGTGCCGTCACGGAATTAGGCGCGATGTTTAGATCTATGCTGTGCAGGGCCTGGTTTTCTCCATAAAACAAGTCCAGTCCTTCTACTTGTATTTTCGTGTCGGTCTGAATATTCATCGCAGGAGCAGCCATCGTTTATTTTCCCCCCGTAAGTCTTTTTTGGATAATACGGCTCGGTATGCCGATAAGCAGATTAAAGATCAAGACAACGATAAGCAGCAGCGCGGCGCTTCCCTCTGCGATCTGCTTCGCATCCGGTACGATCGCTTCGGCCTGGATGTACCACAAGTGAGTGGAGAGCGTCTCCCCCATCGCCATCGGGTTAAAGTCAGGCGTATGTCTCGATACGGACAAGCCCGATGTGTAGATCAGAATAGCGGACTCGCCGAGCGCGCGGCCGGCGACGAGTGTAATACCGGTTATGAGAGACGGAAGTGCAGACGGGATCAAGATTTTACGGATCGCCTGCCATTTGGTAGAGCCCAGTGCCAGACTCGCTTCCCAGTATGATTCCGGCACCGTACGGATCGATTCTTCCGTCACGCGGACCAGAACAGGCAAATTCAGAAGCGCCAGGGCAAGGGAACCGCTCAGAATGGAAATTTTAAAATTCATCAAATCAACAAACAACAGGAAGCCGAACAAACCGAACACGATCGACGGAACGGAAGATAACGTTTCTACCGACATCCGGACCAATTCTGTAAAGCGCGATTTCTTGGCGTAAACAGCCAGATAAATACCGGCTCCCAGACCGATTGGAAGTGAGAATAATAGCGACAGGAATAAAATATAGAAGGAATTGAAGAGCTGCGGGCCAACCCCGCCTCCGGCCACAATATCTTCGGGATCTCCGGTTATGAAATCCCAGCTGAGATGCGGCAGCCCGGCTCCCAGAATCCGGATCAGAAACCATGCCAAGATGAGCAGAATGAAGATCCCTGTGATCCAGAAAAAAAGCGTCGCCAGGCGGTCGGTCGTTTTACTGTTCATTTCACTTCACTCCTTCTGGACACGACACGGATAATGACAATCAAGAGCATCGAAATGATAAGCAGGACAAAGGCCATCATATAAAGCGCATTGTTCCACGTGGTTCCATAGCTTGTATTGCCCATATCTTTGACAATGGCAGTCGTCAGTACGGTTGTAGAATCTATCAGGGACTTGGGCATTTGCGGCGAGTTGCCGATGACCATAAAGACGGCCATGGTTTCTCCGATGGCCCGGCCGATTCCAAGCACGACCCCGGTAAGAATGCCGGGTCTTGCGGCCGGAAGCAGCACACGCCAGATCGTCTGCCAGCGTGTTGCCCCCAGAGCCAGCGATGCTTCCTCCAGCCTTGGCGGCAGGGCGCGGATAGCATCCTCCGAGATAGAGAGAATGGTCGGCAGAATCATGATCGCCAGGATGATACCGGCCGGCAGAATTCCATAGCCGGTTCCGCCGACCACCTTGCCGATAAACGGAACAATGACCGTAAGGCCGATAAGGCCGTATACGACGGAAGGGATGCCCACGAACAGGTCCGTTGCGGGACGCATGATCTCGCGCATCCATTTCGGCGCGATTTTGGCCATAAAGACGGCTCCGGCCACTGCGAGCGGCACGGAAAGCACAATGGCCAGCAGTGTCAGCAGAAGTGTGCTGAACAGAAACGGAAACGCTCCGAATTTGTCCTCACTGGGTGTCCAGTCGGTAGAAAAGAAGAATTCCATAGGACTTACGCCGCTAAAAGTACGAAGTCCCTGAATACCGACGAACATGATGATCGAAAATATGACAATCGAAACGAGCACGGCGCTGCCAATGAATAGAAATCTCATCAAGCCATCCTGGCGTTTTTGCAGCTTCATCCAGCGCGATGGCTTTGGCGGTCCTGAGCCGCTGTGCTTCTGCTCCTGTGTAGCCGCTGTTTGCTGCGGGTAAGTATCCAAGCGGGAAGCCCCCTTCAATCATTTGCGTATTCTGGCGGGTGAGTACAAAGTACTAGCACGTTCTCTTTTATGATAGGCTTCATTTGTAAATACGGCATTAAGCTTTTGTAAAGGCAATGTAAAACTTCCGCACAAAAAAAGATGCCCCGAAGTTTACTAAGCTTCAGGACATCCGGGAAGGGCGGAATCATTATTTTTTCAGAAGATCAGCGGGAAGGAATTTCAGCTCTTCCACTTTCTTATCCTGGAATTCCGGGCTCATTACATAATCGATAAAGGCTTTGGTCGCACCCGTAGGCTCGCCTTTGGTATACATACGCTCCGTACCGAACAGCTTATAAGTACCGTTCTTGATCGTTTCTTTGGAGAAAGCGACATTGTCGAACTTCACCGCTTTGACGGTATCGTCCAGATAAGGGGTGTCGATGTAACCGATCGAACCCGATTGGGTGCCGACAGCCGTCTTAACCGCGCCTGTACTTTCTTGAACAACGCCTTCTTTAGTGAACTCCGTGTTATCGAGAACGATTTCTTTCACTAACTTGCGTGAACCGGAGCTGTCAGGACGATGGATCACGACGATTTTAGCATCTTTGCCGCCAACTTCTTTCCAGTTCGTAACTTTACCCGTAAAAATGTCGGCAGCTTGCTGCTTCGTCAGGTTCTCAATGCCTACGTCAGGATTTGTAATCAGTGCAAAAGGAGCTATCGCTACGACGTGCTCTTTCAGGTTCTTGTCTTTGTATTCGTCGCCTGCAGCCACATCCGAGTTACCGATATTCGAAATGCCGTCGGCTACGTCTTTCAACCCTTTACCTGAACCGCCTGCGGTCGGGTTAATGGTGACTTTAGCGTGTTTATCCATGAACATTTTGGCTGCTTCTTTCACGAGAGGAAGCATAGCGCTGGAGCCGGAAGCCGTTACCGTACCCGATATTTCAGTTGTTTCGCCGCCGCTCTTGCCGCCGCTGGCCTGGTTATTCGTTTCTCCGTCTGTTTTACCGCAGCCTGCAAGAACCCCTAAGCTAAGCATGGCAACGAGTGCGAGTGATAAACCTTTTTTCGGCATGAACTTGAACATGTTATACATGTCCTCCTTTACGTGATCTTTCTTTGTTTGTGTTTCCTGAACCATCGTAACAAGCGAATGTAAACTCCGATTCCGCTCTACGTTAAATTCATGTAAAACTTTCGCGGATTGCCGAAACATACACGTGACCCTGCTATTTTACCCTCCATTTACATAATTCATCATCTTCCCTAATACGAAAGTCATATATTGTAAGGGACCAAGTACCTATATATGGATATTGGATCTCTCATCAATTGACTATCGGAGGATGAACATGCGGAAATACTTCTATTTAAAAACCATGAAGCACAAATTAATTGCGGCCTTCACTGTGCTGATCCTGCTGTTTGTTATCCTTGCAGCCTTTCAAGTGCATCAAATCCGCGAGATTCAGGCTAAAATTTCTTTGCAGAATGACCGGATCTCCAAGAAAACGGCAGCCCTGGAACTCAAAGAGACCGTTCAGGAATTGAGTATAATCGCTTCCGGGCTCCAGCTCTCCAAGGATCCTGCTTATATACAGCGGTATCAAGAGACACGGGCCGCCTATAACCGTCTGCTGGAGCAGGTTGCGGCTACCGCAGACCGGGAAGAACAGATAGGGTGGCGCAGCGAGCTTATCGTTGCTTCATCCGACTATCTTACAAATTTTGATTCGGCTGCTAAACTCGTTCAGGAGAAAACCGTAAGCCCCAGGGAACTGGAGCTTAGTATGATTCACTTCTATGGAGAGGGGCAGAAGCTCAGGCAGACCATCTTCTCGCATGTGGACCAGTTCTACAGTGCTTATTCCCAAGAAGCACAGGCTGCCGTAGATGAATCTGCCGCTGTCATCCGCCAGACGACAGGGATTACAGCCGCAGCTGCCTTTGCGGCACTGCTGATCGCTTCCGCTATCGCCCTGCTCATCATCCGCTCTTATCTGCTTCCTATCCGCAAGCTGCAGGAGGCTGTCGAGCGGATCGCCGCGGGCGACCTGCGGCATGCCATCGGAAGCCTCGCGCCCGATGAGCTGGGACAGCTCAGCCGCAGCTTCGACCGGATGACCGAGGAGGTGCGCGGCATGCTGGAGAAGACGCGCCGCATTGCCTCCACTCTGAATGGACAATCCGAGATCTTCCGCCGCGTATCGACGGACACGGCCGCGGCTAACCGGGACATCGTTCAAGCGATGTCCGTGATCGCGCAGGGCGCTGCCGAGCAGGCTGCGGAATCCGAGCATGCCTCGGGGGCCGTCTCCCTGCTCGAAGGGGAGACGCGGGAGATCGCCGAATATGCGGCTCTCATGCACCAGGCAAGCCGGGAGGCGGCCGAGGCCACGGTACGCGGCGCAGAGTCCCTTGCCTCGCTTCAGCGGGCAAGCGAAGAATCCAGGCGTGTCCTGGATCAGGTGCATGCCGCGATGTCCACGCTTGCCGCCGACTCCCGGCAGACGAGCGCGATCCTCGGCGCGATCACCGAGATCGCGTCCCAGACCCACCTGCTGGCGCTGAATGCCGCCATCGAGGCCGCAACCGCAGGCGTGCACGGCCGCGGCTTCGCGGTCATCGCCTCGGAAGTGCGTCTGCTCGCGCAGCAGTCCAGTGACGAGGCCCGCCGGGCCGCCGGCACCATCGCATCGGTAGAGAAGCGCATGAGTGAGCTGCAGGCGGCCGTGACGGAGGCAGGGCATCTCGCCGGCGGGCAGGAGCTTGTCATGGGCGGTACGCTCGGCTCTTTCACGGCCATCGAAGAGTCGATGGCCGTTGTGGCGAAGCAGATTCACTTCGTCAACGGGCGCATCGGGCAATCTCTCAGCAATAGTGCCGGACTCGCCCGGCATATCCGGCACGTAGCGGGGATCGCCGAGCAGACATCAGCCGGCGTCCAAGAAGTGACGACAGCCTCCGAAGAGAACGATTCGTCCATACGGAGTCTCTCCGCCCAGGCTGACAATATCCATGAGCTGGCTGCCCAGCTCTTCGCTGAAATCAGCAAATTCAAGATTCGGGAAGCCTCTTAAACTTCACCCGGGCAGAATCGAATGCAACTGCGGAGTCAGAAGCCCGGCATGCTGACTCCGCAGTTTTTTTCAAGAGAAACTTCTCCCTCATCGTCTGATCTTATCCCTTTTGTTAGCGCTCTATTTACCGGATACTTAGAGTGAATACCTTTTACAATTAAATGGAAGGAACTCCATGGTACGGAGAACTAGCCTTGCGATGACAATCCATTAAGGTTTTTCTTCTTAGGCAGGACTTCTTCCTCAAAAAGGGGGTGAATACCCGCAAGAGCAAGAGCAGCTCTTGTATGTCCAGGCGAAGCCGGGCAGACAAAGAAGAGACTCTTGTACTTGGGAATGCTTTAAATCACCATTATTGGAAGCGCTATCATTTTACTATTATTGAGGAGGTAATGATGTAATGATTTCCAAAACGAGACCAGCCTCACCGTCCAAAACGCGGGTGAAGATCGTTCTTCGTGTGCTTTTGATCGTTTCCATTCTGCTGTCGCTGATTCTCCCGGCTTTAGGTTTGAACTCCAACCGGGCTTCCGCGGCTTCTCTGCCTGTAAATAAAAAAGTAATCGTCGGTTACTGGCACAATTTCGACAACGGTTCCGGCTTCATCAAGCTACGGGACGTCTCGCCGAAATTTGATGTCATCAATGTGTCCTTCGCCGAACCTTCTGCCGGAGTGACCGGAGGTACGATCGGCTTTACGCCGTATAAGTATACGGAAGCCGATTTCAAAGCCGATGTGGCTTATCTGCAAAGCCAGGGCAAGAAAGTCATCATTTCCATCGGCGGAGCGAACGGACAGGTTCAGCTTGTGTCTGCCCAAGCCCGCACTAACTTTGTCAATTCCATGAAAAATATTATCTCCACCTACGGATTTGACGGTCTCGATATCGACTTCGAAGGCCACTCCCTCTATTTGAATTCAGGAGATTCCGATTTCCGTAATCCGACGACGCCCGTTATTACAAATCTGATCTCCGCGGTACGGGAACTGCATAACAGCTTCGGAGATTCCTTCATGCTGACCATGGCACCGGAGACTTTCTTCGTGCAGCTCGGCTATTCGTTCTACGGCGGCACCTGCCTCAGCTGCGACACCCGTGCCGGAGCTTATCTGCCGGTTATCCACGGCCTGCGCGATATTCTGGACTGGCTCCAGGTGCAGCAGTATAATTCCGGCCCGATCACGGCACTGGACGACAAGTACTATACCATGGGCGCCGCTGATTTCCACGTCGCTATGATCGACATGCTGCTGACCGGCTTTCCGGTAGGAAAGAACGTCAACAATGTCTTCCCGGCTCTTCGTCCGGATCAGGTCGTGATGGGACTTCCGGCCAACGCTAATGCGGGCGGCGGCTTCACGACGGTTGCTGAAGTTCAGAAAGCGCTGAACTACTTAATGAAGGGAACTTCCTTCGGCGGCCAGTATACCATGCGCAGTACGCCTCAGCCGGGACTCCGCGGCTTGATGACGTGGTCGATTAACTGGGACCAGTTCAACAATTTCGAGTTTTCCAATAACCACCGCACCTATCTGGACTCCTTCGGAAGCGGAACACCCGATACGCAGGCGCCTAGCGTACCGGCTTCCTTACGCTCCTCTAATGTGACATCGAGCGGGGTTAAACTCGATTGGAACGCTTCTTCAGATAATGTAGGTGTAACAGGATATGAGGTCTATCAAGGAAATACCAAGATCGCAACCGTCACCGGAACCAGTCATACCGTGACGGGACTGACGGCTAATACAGCCTATTCGTTCACGGTCAAAGCCAGAGATGCGGCAGGCAATGTCTCTGCGGCAGGGACTGCTTTATCCGTTACAACAGCCGGCAGCGGCGGCGGCACGGACACAACCGCTCCTTCTGCACCCGGCAATGTGCAGGTGACGGCCAAGTCCTCCAATACTGTAAGCCTAAGCTGGACCGCTTCGGCGGATAACGTAGGCGTTACCGGCTACACCGTTTCATACGGTTCAAACAGCGTGAATGCATCCGGCACAACCGCAGTCATCACGGGATTAACTCCGTCTACGGCTTATACGTTTACCGTGAAAGCCAAAGATGCTGCCGGCAATGTATCCGCAGGCACGACCGTGCAGGCAACAACGGATGCGCAAGCGGGCGGAGCGGCACCATGGGCGGCGGGCGTGAGCTATAAAGTCAATGACGAAGTGACTTATAACGGCAAGAGCTATCTTTGCCGCCAGCCGCATACTTCGTTATCCGGCTGGGAACCTGCCAATGTTCCGGCTCTCTGGATCCTGAAATAGACTGCTTTGCTTCCATGAACAATGACCACAAAGCCCCCGCATTAATTTGCGGGGGCTTTTGTCAGGTATGGCCGGTGTCTGTCATTAATTCTTGAAATTACCCAGAAGAATTTCTTTATCTCTTTGCACGGCTTTCTCAACCTCTGCCCGGGCGTCTTCCACAATTTTTTGAGTATCTTTTTTGCGTTCAATTCCTTCGATGATTCCCCTCTGCCATACCTCCTGTGCTTTGTAGTCAAGCGGAGTAATCGGAAATTCCTGTACTTTGGCCATCATTTTTTCATGGAGCGCATAAGCTTTTTGTCCTCCGAGAAACGGATTGGTGACCGCAAGTTCCTTGGCATTGCCTCGAGCCGGCAAATAGGCGGGCACCGCGCCGAATAACCCTTCCTTGCTTTGCTCGGTTACGGCAAACTCAATAAATTTCCAAGCCATCTCTTTGTTCTTGCCAGCCGAAGGAAGAACAAAATTGGAGCTGTTCTGCCAGCCGTATAAACCGAACGGCAGACGCGTTTCTCTCCACTTCCCTTCTGTCTCGGGAGCCCAGCTTTTTATTTGGTCCGCGCCCCAGGTCCCCAAATACATCATCGCAAGATTTCCATCCCGGATCGCCTTCACCCCTGCATCGGTCCAAATGTCCAGATGAGCCTCGAGTCCGTCATCATTAACCGTTTTGGCAATACTCACCGCTTTGTAGAAGATCTGGTTGCTGCGGATAAAATTCAGTTTGCGGTCGAACGTTCCCATAGTCTTCTCAAATAAAAGGAGCGTCTCGTTATCCCATTGGGTGATATAAATACCCGAACCCCTTAATTTCCTGGCCATATTCAGCCAGTTTGCCGGGTCCTCCATATATACGGCCAGTTCTTCAGGCTCGGAAGGAAAACCATGCTTTTCTAAGATATCTGCCCGGTAATAAGTAACGGTCGGGCCTGTCGCAAGCGGGAACGAAATCAGGCTCTTTCCGTCCGCCCCCATCGCGCTGTCCCATAGTGCAGGGCTAAATTCTTTGGCATATTTACCAGCTTGATAAGGAGCGTCAAGCAAATTCTCCAAACCTTCGATTGCCGTAAAATGTCCGAAATCCCCGCTGTCAACCATCATGATATCAGGCGGCGTTCCATCCGCGATGGCCTGCAAATAAGCGGATACATATTCGGCATAAGTAAACAATTTGGTGTTGATTTTCACATTCGGATTTAGTGCCTGAAACTTGGCGATTGCCGCTTCAAATCCGTTATAATGCGACCAGAGCGTGAGTTCGATATTCTCTGCCGGTTTCTCTGTGGGAGCGTTTGTATTGTAATTAACCTCCTGTCCTTCTTGGATTGCGGTTTGTTTGGCAAAAGGCGCACAACCCGCAGCTGTCACGATACATAACAGTAAAATAATAGCAAGCCTTGTCAGCTTCGTGGTCATTCTTATCCCTCCTTCTATTCCTCATTAAACTGTTCTAGCTGCAGGCTTCTTCCAGTCGTCTTCTGAATCAAGCAGAGCTGAGAATTCATCAGCCGGCAGTGGTCTGCTGAAATAATAGCCTTGCAGTTCATCACATTTGCATTGTTTCAGATAGTTCATTTCATTCTTGGTTTCGACTCCCTCGGCGACTACGGTCATCCTCATGCTGTGGGCCAGATCAATAATGGCCTTCACGACGGCAGCCTTCTTGGGTTCATCGGCGATGTCATGAATAAAAGAGCGGTCCAGCTTTACATTCGAAATGGGAAGCCGCTGCAATTGACTGAGGGAAGAATAGCCCGTACCGAAATCATCAATGGAGAGCTGTATGCCCATATCTCTGATCCGGGTGATGGTATCGATGACCGGATCTACATTTTTGATAAAGACGCCTTCGGTTATTTCCAGGTTCAAATACTTTTCATCCAATCCCGATTGTTCCAGCACCTGCTGGATCAGCTCCACGAGATGAGTCTGCGAAAAATGCAGGCCGGATAAGTTGACCGCAATCGGAATCTTTGGAAGTCCGGCATCCTGCCAGGCTTTGTTCTGTCTGCATGCTTCCAGCAGCACCCACTCATCGATTTTAAGAATCAGGCCGGAACTTTCGGCAAGCGGAATGAATTTATCAGGAGGAATACGGCCAAGTTCAGGATGCTCCCACCGGACCAGAGCCTCGACTCCGCAAATCGCTCCTGTAAACGTATTCACTTTAGGCTGGTAGTGAAGAACGAGCTGATCTTTCAGCAGCGCTTCCCTTAGACCGTGGTCCAAAAGCATTTCTTCTTCAAACATGTCATTCAATTTCTTTTCGTAGAAGTGAAAACTGTTTCCACCCCGCGCTTTGGCAAAATACATGGCGATATCCGCATTTTTGACGATCACATCCATGCTGTCTCCGTCTCTGGGGAACATGCTGATGCCAATACTGACGGAGCTGTACAGGGACGAATTGAGCAGCCGGATAGGCTCCACCAGCGAAGCGAAAATCCGCTCAATGACTTCGCAAGCACGGACTTCATCCGCATCCTCCATGAGAATGACGAATTCGTCACCGCCAATACGGAACAATTTGCAGCCCTCTGTCAGGCTGGAAGCAAAGCGCTCACTGATTTCTTTGAGGAGCAAGTCTCCTACATCGTGCCCAAGCGTATCATTGATCTGCTTGAAACGGTTTAAATCGGCGAACATCACGGCAATGGAGCGGTTGGATACCGTAGAATCCATAATGAGCTCTTGCAAATGCGTTGTAAAATACACCCGGTTGGGAAGACCCGATAAAATATCGTAAAACGCAAGCTGGTGAAGCTTTTCCTCCGATTTCCTAAGCTTATAAGTCTGCTCCTCCAATTGTTCGTTCATGGTTTTCCATTCATGGAACATCTGCATTAAATTGAGCGACATCTGCCGGAAATTATAAGATAAAGAAGTGATTTCTAACACCCGGCTGCTCGGCCATTCAATCGCTTTCATTTCTTTGAGCTTCTGAGGCAGATCGGTGGTGGAAGAAGCCAGCTTCGATATCCCCTGCACGAGCATCCGGCTGAGAAAATGCGCGACTGCGGCTGCGGCTGCGGCAAACAGCAGCAAGTACCACAATTGATTCATAAACTGAGCAAATACGTTGGCTTGATGATGACGAACCTCTATTTCAATATAGAGCTTCAGGGGAAGCCCCGGCAGGCTGCTATTATAGATATAGCTGCCTTCTTTCCACTGCTGGGCCGGCAATACGAGATGATTGCTGCTCGGAAGTGCCTGGTAGAAATCTTTTTGCAAAGCCAGGACATTTTTGCCGCTTCGCCAGTCATACTTACCGCTGAGTATGGTTTCTTTGCCATTGGAAGCGAGCACTCTGCCCTCATTATCGGTAATGACAATATTGGTAAGAGTCTCCGAAGTATATTTCTGTACAATTTGCTGCAAATAGCCAATTTGTAATTTACTTCTGAGTTTAATCCCGAGGACGTCTTCCTTCCCCCAGACGCTGAGCTCCTGCTGAATTCTGCTCGCTGCATTGACCGCGAACTGATACGAGTTTTCCGTAGCCACACGATCCGAGTAACGGCTGTTCATGACGATGTACATCAGAGACGGCACCGCTACCGCCACAATAGACAAGTGGAAAAGAACCTTACTATAGGAATACGTCCTGTCTTTCTTGCGGGAAGGGTCTATCCATTGGCTGAACGGAATATAATTCAGTGCGATTTCCGCCATCAGCGCATTGAACAATCCGTTGCACAGTGCCAAGACCAGCATAAGGATCAGTTCATGTGAGACGGAACTAAAATACCCCGAATAAATGCCGTACATCACCGGTAAACCTAGCGCAAACCAGTAGATCGCATCCCACATGAGCATTTGGCCGGGCTTCCTCCGGTTTACGAGCCCGATTAGAAGAATCTCCAGACAGTAAATCCAGCCGAACATCGGATTATGAAAAACAAAGATCGAGCAGACCTGGACTAAAACACTCGCGATAAGACCCCAGCGAACACCGAACAGGCAAACGGCGACTAACAGAAAAATACTTGAAAATGAAAAGGTAATTCCATAAATAAGGTGCAGCTTGCCATACTCAAAAAGTAAAGCAAGTGCGATACAAAGCAGGTAGATAAGCGCCATTCGAGCTTGTTTTGTTGCCAGCCATGCAAATTGTTTCACGGATGCCCCCCATTTCTGCCGAAAATTGTACGAAAATCGATTCGCTCCGTTCTCTCTACGCCCGGAATCGTCCCGGATTAACGGCAAAAATAAAAGACCGCACAAAAAACACCGCAGCCTTTACTTCTACTCGCCCAAAATTCGGTAACCCGGCTGTCTTGCTGCTGCTTAAGACCCGTGGCTTTGCGTCCTATGCTTTCACATAGTTTGCCTTTATCCATTTAATTTTGTCCTTATTATCATGCTAATAATTCCTTATTCGACGCCAAGTCCGTTTTCCCCTCTTTTGTTTATCATAAAAATAGTCCAAAAGTCTCGGTTTTTTATTTATCTGAGAAGAGAACATTTTTGCCAGAAAGTTAACAAATAGGTTTAACAAAAATCCACTTTCCATTTGGTACATAATACCACAAAACATTCGACAACAAAATCAAGAAAGTCTTAAATATATACGTTTTAGTCCCTGGATTATCTGCGATGTGCACAAAAGAAAGTCCATGGGATCAGACTACAGGATGAAGGATTATTCCGAATCTTCCGAAGACTGATAATAAGGTTCGGCTGCCATAGATTTCTCCGTAAAATTAACCTCGTTTCGTACTCAGAGCATCTATTATGTGCCTTTGGGAGCGTATTCCGGTTACGAATACAAAGCTTCCCGGACAAGCATCCCCGAAGTCATTCCATATCGTCAACCGAATCGCCGGGCCCTTCCGTCTTCCCCCGGGCAGCTATGAATAGGTGCTGCAATTTCTCCGGGTCTGCGGCTTTTCAGCTCCCATCACAGATCATGCTTTTTATGTCGGTATCTCTTTGCGTGAAACAGGCCTCCCATGTTCCGGATAGTACGAAAAGCCGCAAATATCGCCTTATCAAATCGTTCAGGTTAGCCATCAATTCTGGAAATTATCATGAATTAATTGGAAACAGCCACGTTCACAGCTCCTACTTTAGCCCCATTTCCGGACCTTTTAAAAACATGCATAGAATGGTTCCTTTTCGAAAATAATGGTAACTGAATCAGTTCATTTCAGACAGGAGGAAACACCTTATGAAAGAAGAAGTTCGCAATGGTACGGCGGTAACTGGCGTAGGCGGTCCATCGGACGAGCGCCTCGCCCCGGGTGAACAGTCCATGACCTTAACGGACCGTCAAGGCCATCCTATTACGGATAATCAGAACATCCGCACAGTCGGTGACCGCGGTCCTTCCACACTGGAGAATTACCATTTTCTAGAGAAAATATCGCACTTCGACCGGGAGAAAATTCCTGAGCGCGTTGTACATGCGCGTGGTGCAGGAGCTCATGGTTATTTTGAAGCCTACGGCAAAGTCGGCAATGAGCCGGTCGCCAAATACACGCGCGCCAAGCTTTTCCAGGAGGCAGGCAAGCGTACGCCCGTCTTCGTGCGGTTCTCCACGGTCGTACACGGCGGACATTCACCGGAAACCCTTCGCGATCCGCGTGGTTTCGCTGTGAAGTTTTACACAGAAGAAGGCAATTGGGATCTGGTCGGCAATAATCTGAAAATATTTTTCATCCGTGATCCCCTGAAATTCCCGGATATGGTGCATGCCTTTAGACCAGACCCCGTCACTCACATTCAAAATATCGAGCGGATGTTTGATTTCTTGAGCAACTCACCGGAATCCACCCATATGGCCACCTTCCTGTTCTCGCCTTGGGGAATACCGGCCAGCTATAGAGAAATGCAGGGCTCAGGGGTTAACACCTACAAGTGGGTTAATCAAGAAGGCACAGGGGTGCTCATCAAGTACCACTGGGAGCCGATCAACAACAAAATCCGTAACCTGACCCAGAAAGAAGCGGAAGAGATTCAGGCGAAGAATTACAGCCACGCTACCCAGGATTTGTACGAAGCGATTGAACGCGGTGACCATCCGGAGTGGGAACTCAGCGTTCAAATTCTAAGCGACGATGAACATCCCGAGCTTGATTTCGATCCGCTCGATCCGACAAAATTATGGGATCATGAACAATTCCCGTTTCTGCCGGTCGGGAAGATGGTGCTGAACAAGAACCCCGAAGATTATTTTGCGGAAGTCGAGCAGGCCGCATTCGGTACCGGGGTGCTAGTGGACGGTCTGGATTTCTCGGACGACAAACTTCTGCAGGGCCGCACCTTCTCTTACTCGGATACGCAGCGTCACCGGGTCGGCACGAACTACCTGCAGCTTCCCGTCAATGCACCCAAGAAACACGCAGCCACGAATCAGCGGGACGGCCAGATGACTTATTTCGTAGACCGTGCGCCGGGTCAGAATCCGCATGTGAACTACGAGCCTTCCTCACTCGGAGGCCTCCAGGAAGCAGTTCCGCAGGGCGCTGATCATGAGCCTTCCTACAGCGACAAACTGGTCCGGCAAAAGATCAGCCGCCCTAATGATTTTGGCCAGGCGGGTGACACTTACCGCAAATTCGAAGACTGGGAGAAAGATGAGCTCATCGCCAACTTGGTCGGCGCCCTCCTCGTTAGCAGCCCGGTCGTCCGGGATAAAATGATTCATAATCTCACTCAAGCGGATGCGGATTACGGCCGCCGTGTGGCGGAGGGACTCAAAAAAGCCGATGCGGAGTCCAAACATATCGGAACTGTACCTGCGCAGGAAGGCGCGGAAATCGCCGAGAAGTCCGGCCACCAAACGGACGGTTATTAATTAGTAGAACCAGTACCCATCTTGAGCAGAATCCGCACGCCGGTTCTGCTCACAGACTGGTTGCCGGAAGCGGAGCGGCATGGGATCGGCGAACGATTTATGAGCCGTTTGTATTTACTATGTACTTGTAATCTTTTATACTTATTAGGGTATCCTCATGATACTCCTCGATAGCGGTAGAAAAGGGATCGCCCTTTTCTACCGTTGTTGATTAATCGGCTAGTTTCTGTTATTTTCAAGGTGCTTTTAATTTATTTTCATTAGAACAGGTGGTACTCAAATGAACAACAGCGCTAAAGATTTCCGAATCCTCCTTTACTATAAATTCGTCCCTATTCCCGAGCCGGAGCAATTTGCAGCCCAGCACCGCCAATACTGCAAAGACCTCGGTCTCAAAGGCCGCATTCTTATTGCAGCCGAAGGCATCAACGGTACTGTATCCGGTACGGTCGAGCAGACGAATCAATATATGGCCGATATGCACGCGAACCCTCTTTTTGCCGACATGGTATTCAAAGTAGATGAAGCTGACGAGCATGCTTTCAAGAAAATGTTCGTCCGTCACAAGAAGGAGCTCGTTACCTTCCGTTACGAAGAGGAGCTTGATCCTAATGTCATCGGAGGGAAAAGACTGTCGCCTGCGGAGTTTCACGAGCAGCTCCAGCAAGAAGACGTTATCGTCCTCGACGGCCGCAGCAACTATGAGTACGATCTGGGCCATTTTCGCAATGCCATCCGTCCCGACATTGAATCTTTCCGGGAATTTCCGGATTGGATCCGGGAGAACATGGCCGAGCTTAAGGACAAGCCGATTCTCACCTATTGCACCGGAGGCATCCGCTGTGAGAAGCTGACTGGCTTTCTTATCAAGGAAGGCTTCCAGGACGTAGCCCAGCTGGAGGGCGGCATTGTCACATACGGCCAGGATCCTGAAGTCAAAGGAAGATTATTTGACGGCAAATGCTACGTATTCGATGAGCGGATTTCCGTGCCGATTAACCGCACAGACGAGGATATCGTCGTAGGCAAGTGCCACCATTGCGGCAAGCCTGCCGATACTTTCATCAACTGCGCGAATGATTTCTGTCACCTTCAGCACATCTGCTGTGAAGAATGCGAAGAAGTTCACAGCAGCTGCTGCTCGGATGAATGCGAAGAGCTTGTGCTTACCGCCCGCTAAGCACAGTTTACGGTCCGGTTAAGTCCGCCACTGGCAATTTCCAAGGCTTAAATCGGATTGCTGCGGCCGGCTAAACCGGCGTTACCTGAACCTCCCCGTCCTTGCTCATGGACAGGGAGGTTTTTGGTATGAATTCCGGTTTGTTTATGCAGCAACTGTACCGTATAATGCTGTCAACGGACCGGAATAGAATCTGTCACCTGTGTTCTTGTATAATGTAATCAGACACATAGAGGAGGAATTCGATGAGAATCGGAATTATCGGGCTTGGCGACATCGCCCAGAAGGCCTATCTGCCGGTGATCACGGCGAGACAAGATATCGAACTGATCTTCTGTACCCGCAATAACGCCACCCTGCAAGACTTGGCCGCCACCTACCGCGTTGCGGAGCATGTTACGGATGTGGACGACTTAATCGCCGGCGGGATCCAGGCCGCATTCGTCCACTCGGCTACGGAATCGCATCCCGCCCTTGTCAGCAAGCTCCTCCGCAGCGGTGTTCATGTGTATGTGGATAAGCCGTTGTCTTATACATACGAGGAATCACGCGAGCTGGTGGAGCTTGCAGAAACAACCGGCCGCACCTTAATGGTCGGATTTAACCGCCGTTTTGCGCCTATGTACGCTTCGCTCAAAGAAAAAGAAAACCCGCGTATGATCCTGATGCAGAAGAACAGACCCCCTTCACCGGGCTATGCGAGACCTTTTGTATACGATGACTTCATTCATGTCGTGGATACGCTGCGCTTCTTGGCTCCGGGTGAAATAAAGGACATCCGCGTCACCTCCCATCAGGAGAACGGACGCCTTCATCATGTTATGCTTCAACTCGGTGGAGAAGGTTTTACAGCCGTCGGCATCATGAACCGGGACAGCGGGAGCAGTGAAGAAACAGTAGAATTGATGAGCCCGGGAAAAAAATGGATTGTCCGAGATTTGAACAATACCACCATTCTCGCAGGTAAAGAAGAAAGTTTCCTGAAATTCAACGACTGGGACCCCGTGTTGTACCGGAGAGGCTTCCACCAGATTATCGACCATTTCCTGGCATCCATCCGTGAGAATCACCAACCTTCTCCATCTGCGCAAGACTCTCTGGAAACACACCGCATTTGCGAACAGGTCGTTACCGAGGTGCTCAAGCAGGGTGCAGCTGCATGGGGCGGCGAGTAAGACCTTCATTCATGCTGCCGGATAGCCGAGAAACACTGCAAGCCCCTATGCAAAGAGCGGACGCCTTAACGAAGGTATCCGCTCTTTGCAAGATTCTAACCGTTAGCCGCAGGTATCCCTGAATATTTTCCTTTAACTCTACCCCATATCCTTCTACCTTTTAAAAAACAAGACCGATTCCTTAGGATCAGATTAATACAAGCCATCGTCATCGGCTTGCCGTTTATGCATCCTATAATCGCTGGACCGCTGGAAGAGACGCCCCCCTCCATTCCTTGAGCCTTTCACGCTCTTCCTCTTGAGACAGCTCCTTGCGCAGTGCCTGTACCAGGCCGGTAACCTGACGGGAATGCTGCCAGAGTCTTCTTGTTATCGCGCATTGCCGGCGTGGACAAAACTTCTGCGTTGCGCTATTTTTAAAAGGGGAAGGTAACTTTCGGTAAAGGGGGGACCTAATGGATCCGCAGTTGAAACCCAAGGTCTTTATAGGCTCTTCCAGAGAAGCAATTCCGATTGCAGAAGGCGTGCTCGAGAATTTGGCCCCGGTTGCCCAGGTGAACCCGTGGTTCGCAGGCACCTTCAATCCCGGCCGGTACACCATGGAAGATTTGGATAAGCAGGTCAAAAGCAGCGACTTCGCACTTTTTATTCTGGCTACGGATGATGTGGTTCAGATCCGCGGGAAACAGTATGCAGCAGCCCGGGACAACACGATTTTTGAAATGGGCCTGTTCATGAGCCAGCTTGGCAGGGAGCGTGTTTTTTTCCTTCTGCCGGACCACGTGCCCGAGAATGTCCATGATGCGGATGTCGAAGGGCTGCGTACTCCTTCCGACTTGTTCGGTATGAACGCACTGACCTACGAAATCCGCCGCTCGGATGAGCAGTGGGTTCCCGCAACGGCGGCGGCATGCAGTTCCATCAAGCGCAAGATGCGGGAACTCGGCTGTCTGCATAACGGCACAACAGTCCCGCAGCTCGCACGAATTCTCCGCCTGTTCCGTACTCTATTGAAGGGCGTGCCTTTTGAGCCTGATGATGCCAGCCTGCAGACGTTAAGCGAGGGCATCCGGCTATCGTATACATGCCCTGCACAGTTTACCGTGAAGGGCGTAACGGTCCACCTTGCAGGAGAGACGACGATTACACAAGTGGCCGGCACCTCGGGCATAGGTATGAAGAACCGTACCTATCCGCTCCAAGCGAATGATCATCTTCAGCCCGGGGACAAACGAATTCTTGTCGTGGATGCCCATCTGAACAACCGGGTCACCATGCATTTGCACTCCTCCTCCATTGAAAATGAATATCTGGTATGTTATCCTGTAGCTAGAAAGTATGCGCTGACGGTGCATATGATCGGTCAGGCTACGTTAAGCGCAGCCCAGTTGAATGACATGACCGAAGTGAACGGACAACTGATTAGTTCGATTAATGATCTGCTGGGAGGGGAATAAGATGAAACCGGTCAGAAACAGAATGAACAGCGGCCTCAAACGCCGGCGTTCCGCCAAATCTGCAGGCAAAATCTTGGCCCAGCCGAAACAAGGCGGCCACGTGTATTCCATTGGCCCGTCTGTAGACGGTAATGAACAATCGTTTGAGCTTGTATTTGAGAAAGAAGCCATTTATGAGACGCCCGTATACATGCGCGGCTAACCGGACTTATAGAAGAACCCGCCTCCTTCCTATTGGTCAAGACCCCTTTTAGTGGACATCAGAAAAAGCCTCAGGCAACAAGCTGGCTTCGGTACTCAACCGGAGTCAGCTTGTTTAGTTTACGTTGTGCCCGGTCTTCGTTGTAAAAATAAAT
>NZ_RHLK01000019.1 GCF_009757775.1 Paenibacillus lutrae | reverse complement strand
GAAGCCGACGTTTATCTCAAGCTGAATAGCTCAAAAATTCAATGCTGACGAGAATTTCTTCTCTGTTTAGCGTCCTGATTGCTCAAGACGTTTCAATCACTCGTTGTTCAGTTTTCAAAGGACAATCAAGGCTTGTCAGCCCTTGTCGTTGGCGCTTGTTTCAGCGGCGACTTAAATAAGATACCACGCTGGCAAAGAGAATGCAAGCTTATTTTTAGGACAAGTTTAATTTTCTTTAAAATTGTTTAGGTGAACAGCTTACATTTCTTTTTTTGGAAGATTATTACCCGTTTGATCTTCGAGCCGACTAGTGCATACAAAAAAAGAAGACGCCCGAAGGCATCTTCTCCTGTTAGCTTATTCTCCTTGACGATCACGCATATGAGGAAATAATAATACATCACGAATGGAAGGCGCATTGGTAAGCAGCATAACCAGACGGTCAATACCGATACCGAGTCCGCCTGTCGGCGGCATTCCATATTCGAGTGCGCGGATGAAATCATCGTCCATCTCATGAGCCTCGTCGTTGCCATGTTCTTTCTCAACCAACTGCGCTTCAAAGCGCTGACGCTGGTCGATCGGATCGTTTAATTCGCTGAAAGCATTCGCATGCTCACGCGCTACGATAAAGAGCTCGAAGCGATCCGTAAAACGCGGATCTTCCGGGTTCTTTTTGGCAAGAGGAGAAATTTCAAGCGGATGTCCATAGACAAATGTAGGCTGAATAAGCGTTTCTTCAACAAAGGTTTCAAAGAATTGATTCACGATATGCCCGAACGACATATGCGGTTCAACCGGAACCTTGTGTTCTTTGGCAAGCCGGTGCGCTTCTTCATTGCTCATTTGCACGCTGAAATCGACGCCGACAACCTCTTTAATGGCATCCACCATAGAAACGCGCTTCCATGCAGGGGTAAGATCGACTTCATGGCCCTGATATTGGACTCTTGTGGTGCCCAGTACTTCTTGAGCAATATGGGCGACCATGTTCTCAGTCAGTTCCATAATATCCTTGTAATCCGCATAAGCTTCATACAATTCAATCATCGTAAACTCAGGATTGTGGCGCGTAGAAATACCTTCGTTCCGGTAAACACGTCCAATCTCATACACTTTCTCAAGTCCGCCGACAATCAGACGCTTCAGGTGAAGCTCAATCGCGATACGCATATAAAGCTGCATGTCCAGCGCATTGTGATGCGTAATAAACGGACGTGCGGCAGCCCCCCCTGCAATGGAGTGAAGGGTAGGCGTCTCTACTTCCAAATAACCCAGTCCGTCCAAATAACGGCGCATGGATTGGATTATTCTCGAACGCAGGATGAAGGTGTCCTTCACTTCCTGATTCATAATGAGATCAACGTAACGCTGACGGTAGCGCATTTCCACGTCTTTGAGGCCATGGTACTTCTCAGGAAGCGGAAGCAGTGACTTCGTCAGAACTTCAAGCTCCAGGACTTTAATAGAAGTTTCACCCGTCTTCGTTTTGAAGACCGTTCCCTTGACACCAACCATATCGCCAATATCCAGCAAATCAAAAGCACGGTACTTCGAATCGCCTAACGCATCCGCACGCACATAAATTTGAATTTTGCCGGAAAGGTCCTGAAGGTGAGCGAAGCTCGCTTTGCCCATCGCACGTTTCTGCATAATGCGGCCCGCTATGCTAACCTCTATCGTTTGCTGCTCGAGATCTTCCTTGGGCAGTTCCTGATAAGCGTCCAAAATTTCTTTGGCCGAGTGAGTACGTACGTATTTATCACCAAAAGGATCGATGCCCATTCCACGAAGCTCGTCCAGTTTGTCGCGGCGAATTTGTAACAGTTCGTTTAATTCGAGTTCCTGACTCATGCTTTCAACTCCTATACGTTATCCCGTGATAAGCCTTCCTCGAAAAGCTTCCCTGCGCAGACAAAGGCTTTCCACTACCGCTCAAAAGCGAATTCTCCGGGTGCTCCGCTGCGCTGTCTGTCTGTAATCATACGGTCTATTTTACGCGAAAAAAGCTTCCAAAGGAAGCTTTTCCTGCAATCACCTCCCGGGCAGTGACCCGGTGATGCTTTATTTTTTGATGTCCATAATTTCATATTGAATAACGCCGGCAGGTACCGTCACGTCTACTTTAGCACCCTTTTGCTTACCGATAATCGATTTGCCGACAGGGCTTTCGTTAGAGATTTTGTTCTGAAAAGGATCGGATTCTGCCGTACCCACGATTGTGTATTCGACCAGTTCGCCGAACTCCAGATCCTTAAGAGTCACAATTGAACCTACACTAACGGTGCTGGTGTCGACCTCGTCCAGGTTAACAATGCGAGCGTTGCGGAGCATTTTCTCCAGTGTAATAACACGGCCTTCGATAAAAGCCTGTTCGTTCTTAGCATCTTCGTATTCAGAGTTCTCACTAATATCGCCGTAACCGATAGCAACTTTAATCCGTTCGGCCACCTCGCGGCGCTTCACTGATTTCAAATGTTCGAGTTCATCCTCAAGTTTCTTGAGGCCTTCTTGGGTAAGGAGGACTTCTTTTTCACTCATTCAAACCTATCTCCCGTCGTGTAAATTCAAGGAAATGCTATACGAATTCACTGATTAATTTAATACAAATTCGGAAAATAACCAACTTATTGCCTGATTATAGGGCAACGAATTACAAATGTCAATGTAACCCAGTGCCCCCTTTCCTTAGTGCAACGTGTGCTGTTCTTCCTGATTCTCGGGACTATTGTCGAATGAAGCCGAATAATCATCAAGTATGCTGACCATTCCCTGACGGGTCGTCTGCTCCATGATGGAATTCTTGAGAGAAGCGGCTCCCTTCATGCCTTTGAGGTACCAGGCCATGTGTTTGCGCATTTCCTTAATTGCCACATGCTCGCCCTTCAATTTGATCAAGCGATCCATGTGAAGAACAGCAATGCGCATCTTCTCCTGAGCTTCCGGCTCCGGCGGCAATTCACCCTTGGTCAGGTACTGCACCGTACGATACAGCATCCACGGATTGCCGAGGGCCCCGCGGCCGATCATGACTCCATCCACACCGGTCTCATCGATCATACGTTTTGCATCTTCCGGTGTTACCACATCCCCGTTACCGATGACTGGTATCGATACGGTTTCTTTGACTTGGCGGATAATATCCCAATCCGCTTTGCCGGTATAGAGCTGTTCGCGCGTACGGCCGTGCACGCTTACCGCAGCACCGCCGCCGCGCTCGACCGCTTTGGCATTATCGAGGACATAAATGTGCTCGGAATCCCAGCCGATACGCATTTTGACGGTAACGGGCTTGTTTACAGAGCCTACCACCGTGCGAATCATTTCTTCAATACGCGAAGGGTCCAGCAGCCAGCGGGCTCCCGCATCGCATTTTGTAATTTTCGGTACCGGGCAGCCCATGTTGATGTCAATAATATCCGCATTCGTATTCTGGTCGACATATTTCGCGGCTTGCACCAGTGTATCCGTATCGCCTCCAAAAATTTGAAGGCTGAGCGGCTTCTCCCGTTCATCGACATAAAGCATTTCCATAGTGCGGGAATTGCCATGCACGATTGCTTTGTCGCTGACCATTTCCGCACAGACCAGGCCGCAGCCGAATTCTCTGGCGATTAGACGGAAAGCAGGATTGCAAACGCCGGCCATAGGTGCCAAGACTACATTGTTAGGGGCGACGACGTCGCCTATTTTTAACATGTTCGATTTTCCTCCTATTTGCCGGAGGGCGGATTAAGCTCCTCCGGGTCAATGCCTAGGGCACTGGAAATTTTCTGAATCATTCTCGTATCCGGCTTGCGCGTTCCCCGTTCAATCGAACCGAGAATGGCTATAGAAACGCCGAGAAGCTCGGCAAGTTCGTTCTGGGTGTATCCTTTCAGCTTGCGGAATGCCCGGATACGCTGGGCCAATGCATTTTTTTCCATAACTTAACACCTTCCTTCCCATCCAGTTTGGCGAGCTGTCTCTCTAGGGATGCAAACGATGTGTTCGGTATATGGGAAAAAATATCTGCTAAGGGGACTAACACAAACGCTCGCTCCTGCATGCGCGGATGGGGTACGATCAAATCCGGGAGCCGGACTTCCTGTTCCCCGTATAGCAGCAAATCCAGATCAATGGTGCGCGGACCCCAGCGGATGTCACGGACGCGCCCGAGCAGCTGCTCGGTCTGCTGCATGACGGCAAGCAGCTCTTGCGGCGTTAAACTCGTCTTGACAGCGGCCGCCATGTTCAGAAAAGCATCCTGATCTACATACCCGACCGGATCGGTCTCGTAGATATGCGAGCACGCCGCTACATAAATATCCGGATGCGCATCCAACTGACGGAGCGCGTCCGCTAAATATTGCTCGCGGTCTCCTAAATTAGAGCCAAGCGCTATATAGGCCGTGGTTTCTTGCCTGGTATTACTCATGAAATTACCCGCCTCCGGGTGATTTCGACCGTCACGCCTTCAAAATGGATATCAAAAGGCGGGTGCGGTTTAATGACCCTCACGGTAACTTCATCGATACTAGTATAAGTTTCAAGAAGAGAGGATGCAACCTGCTCGGCAAGTGCTTCAATTAATTTGAACGTTCGCTTCTCGACAACTTCTTTTATTACCGCATACGCATCGGCATAATTGATCGAATCGTCGATATTGTCGGTCCGGCCAGGCTTATCGAGAGGAAGGCGCATCTCCACGTCCACATAATACCGCTGACCTAGTTTGTTCTCTTCAGCATAGACACCGTGATAGCCGTAAAACTGCATGCGGGTAAGCGTCAATTTATCCATTGGGTCCTCCATTAGTTGCGTACAACTGGTGATTAGATTCTTTATTTATTCAGCAGCTACAATATCGTTAAAGCCGGGCTCGCACTCCGACTTGCGGACTATAGCATCCGTCATGACAGCCGTACGCTTCATCGCCCGTACATCGTGCACGCGCACAATATCACACCCTTGTGCTATGCCGAGAACCACCGTCGCAGCCGTCCCCTCCAGAACATCCTCTGGAGGAAGTCCCAGCGTGGTGCGGATCATACTCTTGCGAGAGGTGCCGAGCAGAACCGGATATCCGAGATCCGCTATATCGCGGAGCCGGTTCATCAGCCACAAGTTCTGCTCGTAGCTTTTCGCAAAGCCGATGCCGGGGTCCAGCATGATATTCTCCGGCGCCACTCCGGCATCCAGAGCGAGCTGTACGCTGTCCCGCAGGTCTTGAAGCACATCCGGCAGGAAGTCGGTGTAAACCGCTTCCTCGCGGTTATGCATCAGGATAACGGGACAGCAGGCCTCGGCCGCCACCCGCGCCATATCCGGATCGGCCTTGAAACCCCACACATCATTGATGATGTGTGCTCCCGCCGCGATCGCCTGTCTGGCGACCTCTGCCTTGTACGTGTCTACGGAGATTGGCACATCAATGTGCTTGACCAACTCCTTGATTACAGGCACAACCCGCTGCAGTTCTTCTTCAAGCGAGACAGGCTCGTGGCCTGGCCGGGTGGATTCTCCCCCGATGTCAATCAGGTCAGCCCCTTCTTCCACCATCTGAACCGCATGACGGACCGCCTGCTCTTGCGCGAGATAGGCGCCGCCGTCGGAGAAAGAATCCGGCGTAACATTAAGGATGCCCATGATTTGAGTACGCCGGCCGAGTTCCAAATTTATTTTACCCATCGAAAAAACGCGATTCACAGGTCACCACTCCTTGCTTCTATAGCACCTTAAGGAAAAGCTCGCAATGATCATTGAAGCCTAACCGCCCGTGCTTGTCTGTGTATGCTGCTGATACAACTCTGCTAGACGTCCGGTCAGTTTGCCCGGTGTACCCGTCCCTATGCTGGTCTCATGCCCGTGTTCGTCAAGCAGCCGGTCCACGGCCACTATTTCTTGAACAGAATTGGTCAAGAAAATTTCATCCGCACCGGAAAGAGCGTCCCTATCAAAGCATCCTTCGATTATTTGCAGCCCGCATTCCTCCGCCAGCCTCATCACGTAAGCTCTTGTAATACCAGGCAGTATACCCGTCTCTAAGGATGGAGTAAAGCATCTTCCGCCTTTGATCCAGAATAAATTGCTCACAATTCCTTCCGCTACATGACCATCACCTGTCAAAAAAAGTCCCTCGGCACCTGCCGCCCACGGATAGGTCATCAGTTCCCTTTTGGCGAGAATATTGTTCATATAATGAAAGGACTTGCGGCGCAGCGTTCCTTCGGGTGAGTTTCTTCTGACCTGCAGAAGCTGAAGCGGACGGGTAGAAACGCTGCCAGCTAAGCGGGCAGGAAGTTCTTTGATATAGAGAATTTCTGTAGGCTCCTTATAAGAAGAACCGGATGGCAGACCCAGCAGATCTACTCCGGCAGAAATCGTGTACCGGATATACGCGTCCTGAAGCTGATTGACTTTCAACAGATCACGGACTCGAAGTTGTATATCCTCCCCGCTTGACCGCAAAGGTATGCCAAGCTCCTGACAGCCTTCCTGCATCCGATCCAGATGTTCTTGCAGCAAAAAGGGATGTCCGTTGTACGTGCGAAACGTCTCGAACAGCCCCATGCCATATAGAAAGCCGTGGTCATAGACTGAAACCACCGCTAGTTCTTCCTCTATGATTTGACCATTGACCCATATTTTCATACTTTCACCTCCGCAGACACCTTCATAGACAGAAAATTATTCAGGAGCGCATGACCATGTTCAGTACTAATGGATTCGGGATGAAATTGCACACCTTCAATCGCATATTCCCTATGACGAAATCCCATAATTTCGCCCTCTGGTGTAACTGCACTGATTTTCAGACAGTCAGGAAGTGTCTCCTTATCAACAATCAGGGAATGATAGCGGGTAGCGGTATAAGGTGAAGGAATGCCTGTAAAAATGGTCTTCCCGTCGTGTTGAATGAGCGAAGTTTTACCATGCATCGGCCTGACTGCTCGGATTACATGCCCCCCAAAGGCCTGGCCTATCGCTTGATGCCCGAGGCAAACACCCAGAATGGGGATTTGTCCTTTGAACCGGCGAATCGCCTCCAGACTAATTCCTGCATCATTAGGCGCGGCGGGACCCGGGGATATTAGAATATGGTCGGGAGCCAGCTGCGCGATCCCCGGAATGTCTATCGCATCATTACGTTTTACGACAATCTCATGTCCCAGTTCGTCCAAATACTGCACCAAGTTGTATGTAAATGAATCGTAATTATCAATGACGAGGATCATGCTCTCTTCCCTTCTGGCTCATGCTGTTCTTGCTAGGCCGGTGCTGATGTAGTGACAATGTCACGATTGTCACTTAGTATACTTGAATCGCAAGCAAATAAAAAGTCTTCAGCTGTAGACTACAGCTGAAGACTTGGAAGGACGGCTTGCGTCCATCGCTATCTTTATTGCTCGTCGAACTGGTAAAGCGGCGTGCTCAGGTAACGCTCTCCGTTACTAGGTACTACAGCAATTACACGCTTGCCAGGTCCAAGTTCCTTGGCTACTTTGAGTGCTGCAAAAATTGCCGCTCCCGATGAGATACCACCCAGGATACCTTCCTCACGCGCAACACGACGGGACGTTTCGAAAGCATCGTCGTTATCGACCGGAATAATCTCATTGTAAATTTCCGTGTTCAGAATATCCGGTACGAAACCTGCTCCGATACCCTGAATTTTATGAGGACCCGGTTTGCCGCCAGAAAGGACAGGAGATGCACTTGGCTCAACCGCTACAATTCGAATTCCAGGGAAATTCTCGCGAAGCACTTCGCCTGTTCCTGTAATGGTACCGCCTGTGCCGATCCCTGCAATGAAAGCATCCAGCTTACCGTCATGCCCTTTAATCGCCTCAACGATTTCCGGTCCGGTTGTTTCGCGGTGAACCTTCACATTAGCCTGGTTCTTGAATTGTTGAGGAACAAAATAACTGGAATTCTCAGCTTGCAGCTCCTCTGCACGGCGGATGGCGCCCTTCATGCCTTCTGCTCCAGGAGTAAGAACAAGTTCAGCACCATAAGCGCGAAGAAGGTTGCGGCGCTCCATGCTCATCGTCTCCGGCATGACCAGGATAGCGCGATAGCCTTTAGCTGCCGCTACCATTGCCAGACCTATACCTGTATTACCGCTCGTTGGTTCCACGATAGTATCACCCGGCTTTAACTTGCCTTCTTGCTCAGCCGTTTCGATCATCGAAATAGCAATCCGGTCTTTCACGCTGGAACCCGGATTCTGGTACTCCAGTTTAACATAAATTTCCGCACTGTCTTCCGGTACGATCCGGTTTAGTTTAACTAGCGGAGTATCCCCGATTAATTGTGTAATGTTCTGCACCAATTTAGCCATGCGTGTCACCCTCCCAAAATGTAAGAAAAAATGAAAGTTATTCCGAGTTGTTAGGTTGGTATTATATCCCTAATATTATCAGTGCTCACGACCCTTGTCAACTCTATACATTTCAGCTAAGGTTTCAAAGTGGATTCCACAATAACCGCCTGCCATTTGGTGCGGATGTTAATCAAATATTCGTTCAGGGAAGGTCCTTCCTGCAAAGCAAGCATTTTACGGACCGATTCCCGGATTACGGGCTTCTCCTGATCCTTCTTTTCTCTTTTCTCTGAGAGAAGAATAACGGCATATCCGCCCTCGGTCTTAATCGGTCCGCTTACTTGTCCCACTTCCAGTTTACGGGCCGCCTCCATAATAGGCGCCGGTTGAAAAGGATCCCCCTCTTCCACCCATCCGAGATCTCCACCCTGGCTGCCGCTTTCGTCAATCGAACGGTCCCGCGCCAATATAGCAAAATCTTCTCCGCTGTTGTAGGCTTTGATCGCTTTCTTAGCTTGATCCAGTGTGGACAAGATTATTTTATGCAAATGCCATTCATCCGCTTGTTTAAATAATTCCGGGTTTGCTTGTATGTACTGGTCCACTTCCTTGTCGGAAACAACAATCTTACGGATTGCCAGTCTCTCATGCAGAAGCTTGTAGTGCAGATCTTCTTTAATTTCTTCTTTACTCAAACCCAGCTGCTCTTGCATCGAAGCGAAATAGGCTTCTTCATTGTCATATCCCTGCTGCATTTGTTTTAATTCACGGTCCATCTCCGCTGCGCTTATTTCGACTCCCAATTCTTTGGCCTCTAAACGAAGCGCTTCTCGGTCGAGCATCCGGTTAAGCATTTCCGCACCATAGTGTTTGGTCAATTCCTCCGCTAACTCGCCTTGTGTAAATTCGCGGCCGCCTATCTTGGCCACGACGTGCTGGCTGGATTCAGCACCTGGTGAACGGTCTGCTCCCGGCTGCTTAGCTCCGCCCATCTCCGTCAAATACAGCGATAACAGGACAATAATCCCTACCGTCAAAGCGAGGATGGCTCCCCACAACACTTTTACGTTGTGCATGCTCTCTCCCTCAAAACTATTTCTTTATATTCTTCACCATAGTTTGAAGCTGCTCGCCTTCAAATTGGTAGGCCTCGTTACAAAAGTGGCAAACAACTTCAGCTCGTCCTTCTTCTTCCATGATAGCTTCTAACTCCTCATGTCCCAAGCTTATCAGCGTCTGTTCAACACGTTCAGCAGAACATTTACACTGGAAGAAAACCGCCGAACGCTCCATAATTTCCACATCCGGGAGTAATCCCTTCAGAATTTCTTCCAGCGATGCTCCGCTGTCAAGCAATGTGGTAATCGGCTCAATGGTCGATAATTGCGTTTCAATTTCTGTAATTTCATCATCCGTCAAACCCGGCAGCAGTTGAATAATAAACCCGCCGGAGACTTTTACAGTCCGGTCTACGTCCACCAGTACTCCAAGCGCTACTGCAGATGGCGTTTGTTCGGATTTTGCAAAATAATAAGTAAAATCTTCAGCAAGCTCACCCGAAACAATCGGAATACTTCCTCTATAGGCTTCCTTCATGCCGAGATCCTTAATTACATGCAAAAACCCGTCCGTTCCGACGGCCCCAGCCACATCCAGCTTTCCTTTGGCATTCAGCGGTAAATCCACATCCGGATTGTCTACGTATCCACGTACTTCTCCCTTGGAGTTGGCATCCACAACAATCGAGCCGATCGGACCTCCGCCCTTAATTTGTAGAGTCAGTTTTTCTTCGCCTTTAAGCATGGCACCCATCATCAGACCTGCCGCCGCCGTTCTTCCCAGTGCGGCCGTTGCTGTAGGTGTCGTATGATGACGGCGGCGCAGCTCCTCTGTAATCGAAGTGGTCAGAACGGCAATCGCCCGTACCCTTCCTTCGAGAGCTGTACCGCGGATCATATAATCATTCATCACATAACCCCGTTTCTTGTTAGTTGTCTGCTGAGCCTGATCGTTAATCCTGTTTGGCATTCTTGGCATAGATAAAGCGCAGCCCCTCGAGGGTAAGCATGGGATCCACCACATCAATTACACGCGATTCGCTGGCGATGAGTTCTGCGTGGCCTCCTGTTGCAATCACTTTAGGAGCCACATTATATTCTTCCCGGATACGGGTTACAATACCATCCACTTGACCCACATAACCGTAAATAATTCCCGCCTGCATGGCAGAAATCGTATTACGACCTACTACGCTCTTGGGCTTAATAAGCTCAATGCGGGGCAGTTTGGCCGCCCTTTGATACAGCGCTTCAGTAGAAATCCCTATACCCGGCGCAATTGCACAACCGAGCAGCTGCCCGTTTGCATCAATATAATCATAAGTCGTGGCGGTGCCGAAATCAACGATGATGCAAGGAGAGCCATATAGCTCGATAGCCGCCACAGCGTTGACAATCCGATCGGCCCCGACCTCTTTAGGGTTATCCACCCGGATGTTGAGTCCGGTCTTAATTCCCGGGCCTACAATAAGCGGAGCTCTCTTCATATATTTTAAACAAAGCTGTTCGAGCGCAAACATGAGCGGCGGTACAACAGACGAAATAATGACGCCCTCAATCTGATCGTTGCGAATGCCTGCATATTGAAAAAGATTATGGAACATCATGCCATACTCATCTACCGTTGCCGAACGGTTTGTGCTAAGTCTCCAATGATGCAGTAAATCCGAGCCTTTGTAGATACCCAGAACAATATTCGTGTTGCCGACGTCTACGACTAAAATCACAAGGAAACCCCTTTCTGTTCGTTCAGATCGAGGCTGATGTCAAGGGAAGTGACCGAATAAGTAAGCCTTCCGACGGAAATGACATGCACACCTGTTTCCGCAATTGCTTTAATGGTTTCCAATGTGACCGAACCTGATCCTTCTATTATGATATGAGGTGCCTGACTCTTGATGATAGCGACTGCCTCGGCCATCACTGCGGGCTTCATATTGTCCAGCATGATAATATCGGCTCCCGCGGCGATTGCCTCGTCCAGCTGATCGAAGCTCTCCACTTCTACTTCGATTTTCATCGTATGCGGAATACGGGAGCGGGCCGCTCTTATCGCAGGAGTAATCCCGCCGGCTCCTTTAATATGATTATCCTTGATCATCACCGCATCATACAAACCGAAACGGTGATTATATCCTCCGCCTACACGAACCGCGTACTTTTCTAAAAGCCTGTGTCCCGGTGTTGTCTTACGGGTATCCACAAGACGGGTCGGAAGGCCTTCCAGGGCGTTCACATACTGCCTGGTGCGCGTTGCAATACCCGATAACCGCTGCAGCAAATTCAGTGCAAGTCTCTCTCCCAGCAGAATACTGCGGGTATTGCCTGTCACGATCGCAATGACGGTGCCTTTGGGAGCAAATTCACCTTCTTTGATTTGCGCGCTAAATTGAAGCGAAGAATCCACTTCCTCAAATACTTCAGCTGCAATGCGCAGGCCGGCTACAAAACCGGACTCCTTCAGGTGAATGAGAGCTTTACTATGTTGATCAGCAGGAATCGTACTCATAGTCGTCATATCACCGGTTCCTATGTCTTCATCGAGCCACTGCCGAATGCTTTGTCTAATTTGTTTAAAGTTTAATTCCATCATTAAGTATCCACTCCTCCGTCAGACCGCATTCACGATTGAATACGGTATGCTTCAGCCACTGCTCATCGCTGCGCAGCGGGTAATCTTCACGATAATGACCGCCGCGGCTTTCCTCACGCCGGAGAGCAGCCTCTGTCGTCAATAAGGCGCATGTCAGCAGGTTGGCAAATTCATAATCCTCTCTCCGGGACAAGCAGGAGTCAAACATTGGCAGGTGCCGTTGCAGCTCCTCCAGGCCCCGTTTCAGACCTCTTTCATCCCTGCGGACTCCTGCATAACGAACCATAACTTTTTGCAGTTTCAACCTTTTCTCCACCATAGCCTGCTTGGGAGGTTCCAGTCGCAGATTGGGCGATGGTATGTAATCCAGTATAACGGGTCCGAGTGAAGGAAGCGATTGAATCCGCCGAATGATTCGCTTTCCGAATACGATTGCTTCCGAAAGCGAGTTGCTGGCGAGACGATTGGCTCCATGAACACCGGTGGAGGATACCTCACCGCAGGCAAATAACCGCTTGATATTGGTCTCTCCATGAAGATCTGTCTTCACTCCCCCCATCATATAATGGGCGGCAGGAGCGACAGGTATCCAATCTGCAGTCAGATCCAAGCCTATGCTGAGACAGGTCTCATAAATAGTCGGGAACCGGTGTTTGATCATTTCCTCGGACTCATGCGTAATATCCAAGTAAATAAAGCTTGATCCTGTTTCTTCAATTTCACTGACAATAGCTCTAGCCACAACGTCGCGAGGGGCAAGCTCCAGCTGAGGATGATATTTTTCCATAAATCGCTCGCCTTTAATATTACGCAAATAAGCCCCTTCACCACGAACAGCTTCCGATATGAGGAATCGGGGAGCACCTGGATAAAAAAGCACCGTCGGATGGAATTGAATAAATTCCATATCTTGAATATCTGCGCCCGCCCGGTAAGCTATCGCCACTCCATCCCCTGTAGCCACATCCGGATTCGTCGTATAGCGGAAAAGCTGACCTGTTCCGCCCGTACATAAGACTGTAGCGCTGCCCTGTACGTAAATACGCTGGCCATCCGGCTTCTGGACAAGAGCTCCAATGCATTCGCCATTTACCGTGATCAGATCAATGACGATGTGATCGTCCCACAACTCAATGTTCTCACTACGCTTAGTTTCCTCCGATAGGGCTCGTACGATTTCGGCGCCCGTCGCATCTCCATTGGCGTGTAAAATTCGGCGCTGGCTATGAGCGCCCTCTTTAGTTAAGGCGATTTCGCCATTCTCGAAGTCAAACTTTGTTCCCATCCGGATCAGATCCTGCACACCCGCAGGACCCTCATGAACAAGGATGTCAACGGCTTCACGTGAACAAAGGCCGGCACCCGCAACGAGTGTGTCTTGTGAATGGTATTCGGGTGAATCATCATCCGATATGACAGCTGCAATCCCGCCTTGGGCATATCTCGTATTGCTGTCCAGCAGTGACTTTTTTGTGATCAGCAGAACTCGCTTAGTCTCACTAGCCTGCAGAGCCGTGTATAACCCTGCAATACCGGCACCAATGACAATAACATCAGTGTGGTAGTGCGGGATCGCGCTTAGATCCGTATCTGTTAAATATCTAGGTATCATTCGGTCCCACCCGTACCTTAACAAAGAGAGTAGCGCATGCTACTTGACTTGTAACATGCGCTCTAAGGACAATCTTGCTTTTTCTGCCGTTTCCGGCGTTACATATATCTCCGGCTGCATCGTCTCGAGGCACCGCACTACTTTTTTAAGATTATTTACTTTCATATTCGGACAAACCAAATATTTGGTTGCAAAATGAAACGTTTTATCCGGACTGTCTATACGCAACTGATAGCCGGTTCCGTCTTCTGTGCCCACAATAAATTCCTGGCACTCCGATTCACGGCAATATTTGATGATCGCTGTTGTGCTTCCCACAAAGTCACCCAATTGAACGACCTCAGGCCGGCATTCCGGATGAACAACAAATTGTGCGTTAGGATGGGCCGCTTTCATCTCTTCCACATCTTTAACGGTCAGCATATCATGGGTGTTGCAGTAGCCTTCCCAGATAATCATTTTTTTGTTTGTGAATTTTGATACATAGTCGCCCAAATTTTTATCAGGTACCCAGATAATCTCTTCTGCATCGATAGATTCTATGACTTTTCTTGCATTAGCAGAAGTACAGCAAATATCCGTTTCTGACTTTACTTCCGCAGAGGTATTGATGTAAGCAACAACTTTGGCATTGGGATGCTGCTGTTTGAGAGCACGAAGCCCGTCTACATTCACCATGTCCGCCATAGGACAGCCCGCTCTCTCATCAGGAATGATCACGGTCTTGCCGGGAGCCAGAATCTTAGCGCTTTCTCCCATGAAGTGTACACCGCAGAAAACGATGACATCTGCATCGGTTTCCGCAGCTTTCTGAGCTAAAAGAAAGGAGTCTCCACGAAAATCAGCAATCTCTTGAATTTCGTCACGCTGGTAGTAATGAGCTAGAATAATTGCATTACGTTCTTTCTTCAGCTCCATAATCCGCTCTTTAAGCAGCTTATTCTGTTCTGCTTTTCTTTCAAGAGCCAATGCCTCCATAATTGCATCCTCCTTATATGAAGCGGCACGCCTATAGCGGTGATTGGCGATAGCTACTCTTACATTCTGAACCATGTGTATAAGTTTTAAAGTTTCACAACTAAATTTACACAACATGCTCGGAAGTGTCAATCTGTAATTGGTTATCTGAATATAGAAAAACCGGGGGTCCAGCAGGACCTCCGGTTCTGTTACTCTCTATTTCAACCGCTTCGTTTAAGCTTGATTTTTACCGTCATCATCCGGTTTATCCGGTGGGTTCAGCGGGGTACGTTCCGGTGTCTCTGTTTTAAGTTCCACTTCAGGAGTCGGCTCCGGTTTGTCGCCTTGGCTCTGAATTGTTACTTTCACTTCGTCGTCTCCGGAAATTTTACCACTCTCAAGCAATTCCACGATCTGCTCTTTGTCCAGTGTTTCTCTTTCGAGAAGCGTCTGTGCAACGAGATGGACTTTATCCTTGTGCTCATTCAGAATCTGCTTCGCACGGTCGTAACATTCGCGAATAATAAGCTGCATTTCCTGATCAATCTCATAAGCAATCGCGTCACTGTAGTTCTGTTCATGACCAATGTCACGGCCCAAGAACACTTGACCTTGACTGCTACCAAACTGCATCGGTCCAAGCTTATCGCTCATACCGAACTCCATCACCATTCTACGCACAATGCCAGTCGCCTTCTGGAAATCGCTATACGCACCTGTCGCGATTTCACCGATGAAGATTTCTTCCGCAACACGGCCACCGAGGAGACCTGTGATTTTGTCGAGCAGTTCATTCTTGGTCTGCATCATCCGGTCTTCGCCTTCTTTAGGCAGCATCATTACATAACCGCCTGCACGTCCACGAGGAACGATCGTTACCTTATGAACCATATCCGCATTCTCGGCATAATAACCGATAATCGCGTGCCCGGATTCATGGTAAGCAACTGTACGCTTCTCGCGCTCGCTGATTACGCGGCTTTTCTTCTGCGTACCTACAATGACACGGTCGAATGCTTCTTCGATCTCCGCCATCGAAATATCCTTGCGGTTACGGCGGGCTGCGATCAAAGCTGCTTCATTAAGAAGGTTCTCTAAGTCCGCGCCTGTAAATCCGGTCGTGTAGCGGGCGATCGATTCCATCTTCACATCTTTAGCCAGCGGTTTATTCCGTGCGTGTACTTTAAGTACCGCTTCACGTCCTTTTA
Organism: Paenibacillus lutrae; assembly: GCF_009757775.1. Classification (GTDB taxonomy): domain Bacteria; phylum Bacillota; class Bacilli; order Paenibacillales; family NBRC-103111; genus Paenibacillus_F; species Paenibacillus_F lutrae. The sequence continues at coordinate 46,458 of NZ_RHLK01000019.1, read as the reverse complement.
CATCCGGGCGGTCAACCGTAATTTGACGGTCAAAACGTCCCGGACGAAGAAGCGCCGGATCCAGAATGTCCGGACGGTTAGTCGCGGCTACGATGATGATTCCTTCGTTCGCACCGAATCCGTCCATCTCGACGAGCAATTGATTGAGCGTCTGCTCGCGCTCATCATGTCCGCCTCCGAGGCCTGCGCCACGCTGACGGCCGACGGCGTCAATCTCATCGATAAAGATAATACAAGGAGCATTCTTCTTAGCGTTCTCGAACAAGTCACGTACACGTGACGCACCGACACCGACGAACATTTCAACGAAGTCGGAACCCGAGATGCTGAAGAAAGGTACACCTGCTTCACCGGCTACAGCACGAGCCAGGAGCGTTTTACCGGTTCCCGGAGGACCGTTGAGGAGTACGCCTTTAGGAATGCGCGCTCCTACTGCAGAGAATTTACGCGGATCTTTAAGGAATTCAACGACTTCGATCAATTCCTGTTTCTCTTCGTCCGCGCCGGCCACGTCCTCAAACGTGACGCGTTTTTTCTCTTCATTATATAAGCGGGCACGGCTCTTGCCGAAGTTCATGACTTTGCCGCCGCCACCCTGGGCCTGATTCATCAAGAAGAAGAAGAGAACAAAGATAATCACAAACGGGATGATGGAGGTCAGGAACGAAATCCAGACGCTATCGCCTTCCATTTTGAGATATTCTTCTTGAACACCGGCTGTTTCGACTAACTTTACAACACTGGAATCAAAGGGTCCACGGGTAACGAATTCTTTCTTATCCGCTTCCTTGGGCGCCTTATAACTTCCGTTAATCAGGTACGTACCCCCGTCGACTTTAATCTGTAGTTTCTCGACGTTCTTGGCCGCTATTTCCTGCCGGAACTCGTTGTAGGTAATCGGGTCTTTTTGATCGTTCTGCGTACTAATGAAATGCACAATACCGACAGTTACCAGGAAAATCAATAAATAAAAACCGGTATTCCGGATAAAGCGATTCATCCGCTACCTCCTCTCAAACGGCACACTTTTTATATTTTACCACAGCATGTCTCAGCATCACAACAAAGCTGGCCATGGGACATACTCGACACGCCTAGGTGGAATAAATTTCGGGTTTAAGAACGCCGATGTAAGGTAGATTGCGGTATTTCTCCGCATAATCAAGCCCGTAGCCGACAATAAACGCATCCGGAATTTCGAAGCCGGCATAATCCGGCTGCAAGTCCACCGTTCTTCTTGCAGGTTTGTTGAAAAGCGTTACAACGGAAACAGACTGTGCATTCCGTCTTTCGAGTACATCGATCAGGTAGCTGAGCGTTAAGCCGCTATCTATAATATCTTCGACGATCATGACATGACGTCCTTCTACGGACACGTCTAAATCTTTGATGATTTTGACGACCCCTGAAGATTTGGTCGATTGTCCGTAACTCGAAACCGCCATAAAATCAATCTCAAGCGGAATCGATACTTGTTTAACCAAATCCGCCATGAAGATAAAGGCTCCTTTAAGCACACAAATGACCAGCGGATTGCGGCCTTCGAAGTCTTTGGATATTTGTTGCCCGAGCTCCTGTACTTTAGCCTGAATCTGTTCTTCCGAGTAGAATACTTCTTGAATGTCTCTAAACAAGGATGCTCCCCCTACTTTATAATATGAAAACAGTCAAAAATCATTCTCAAGGTCCTTCCGCCGCGCCATCCCCAGGTTCAATCCGCAGATAAAGCGAACGTACAGTTCCGGGGCTGATTAAAGCGTGACGGGAACGGCGAATGCCCGGAATCCACAGTACAGTGCCTTCCGCATCAACAAGCAGCGGAAGCCTGGCTCTGCGGCTGGGCGGTATTTTGGCATCCATGAGAATATCTTTTACTTTTTTGGTCCCGTTTAAACCAAAAGGCTCCAAACGGTCCCCGACTTGCCGGCTCCTTACATACAAGGGCAGCCGAAGGGCATCGAGGTCAAACCAAACCCCTTCCTCATCAGCTTTCGCTGCAGCATCGGCTTCCTCCGTAATCAACTCACCAGATAGGGTCTTAAAGGTTAAGGCAGCATCGGCTTGAGGAATAAGAAGGTAACTCTGGCTTAAATCCAATGGATACAAAAAAGCCGCATCGGCTGAATCTGACATCTTGGACCGAAAGCAGATGCAATCGTACTCACGAATCAAGTGAAAAGCCCCGTCAATAGGCATTCTAAAATTAGTAGGCTGCTCCTGAACGATACCCGTACGAATCGCCTCTAATCTTACGTAATCGACGTTTTCCGCTTGAAAAGTAAGATAATTTAATATTAGTTTAATCACACGCCTTTGTAAAGCGACGTGCAATTGAACGAAGTCAGCCCGCTGTATGGTGACAGCCCCTGACTCCAAAGCAGCAATAGAAGCGAATGCACCTTCCGCTTCTTTCTCCATGTAAGCATTCTCTTCCGTCATAATCTCACCAAGCCGGTTCAAAGATTCGGGGAGCTGTTCGTTGAATTGCTGCAAAAATGGCATCGCATCCAGACGGATGCGGTTACGATTATATTTGCGTGACTCGTTGCTGCTGTCACGGCAATAGGCAAGCTCCTCGAAACGACAGTAGTTACTTACCTCTTTCTTGTATATACGAAGCAAAGGACGGACGAGTTCCACTTTTTTTTCGAATCTTCGCTGAGGAATTCCCGTTAAACCCGCCGGACCGGTCCCCCGTAAAATCCGCATAAGGATGGTTTCCGCTTGATCATCAGCATGGTGGGCAAGCGCGATCCGGTTAGCACCGTACCGCCGGGCAGTTTCATATAGAAACTGATAGCGTTTCTTGCGGGCGGCCACCTGGGAATTCAAAGATGTTTCTTCTATATAAGCGGGAACATCGATATTCCCAACTTCACAAGGAAGCTCGAGCTTCTCGGCAAAAGAGACTACGAAATCAGCCTCACGGTCGGACTCCTCACCGCGGAACCTGTGGTTGACGTGAGCGACGATCAGCTTCCAAGCCCATGCTGCGGAGAGCGTGTGCAGCAGATGTAGAAGCGCCACCGAATCAGGACCTCCAGAGACGCCAACCACTATCGTATCGCCCCGCTCGAGCAATCTCTCCTCGCGGATGACACGTTCTACGGCAGCACGAAGCCGGAACCCCGCATCCAGGCCTCCGGTCAGATAGTCTCTATCCGCTCCCGCAGCATCCGGCTGCTTGGGTTCTTTCATTGTGACTCCCCCGCTTTCCGTGCAGACGGGTACATTGTGACCTCATGCACTCATCCTGATTACTTGCCGCATTTAGATATAACGGACATACGGGCACATTCATGGCCAACCTGCTTGCCTGGCGGCTATTGAATTGCCCCAAAGCTGCGGTCTGCGGTTATCTCCAGTAGAAATAACCAAGCGTGCCAAGGAGAGCAATGAGAGAAGCCGCTAAAGACAGCAGCATCCAGGGGGATGCGTGGCTGTCGGGCGCCTGTGCAGCCGCCCGGATCCTCTTCCCCTGCTCTCCCCAGGCGATCAAGGCCTCCTTCGAGGTTGCGAATTGCCCTCTCAAAGCCCGCAAAAGAAACGGAGCCATTTCCTTCAAACGGTCATTCCGCTGCACAATTTCCTCCAGCATAGATATACATCTATTCTGCGGAAGCGATTGAATGGCAGAGCGGAATGAATCGTTCTTATCCAGCGTTTTGATGATCAGGACGGCAAATGAGAACAAGTCGTAACTATCCTCGGCAATCCGCTCTCCCGCGCACCAATACCCCCGGTCAAAAATCTCCGTAAATTGCTTGATCGCTCTGCCCTTGGCGGTCATCCCACCAAAATCAATGATTTCAACACGGCCGTGTTCCATCACAACCAGATTATCTGATTTGAGATCCCCGTAGATATAACCGCTTTGGTGAAGTTCAACCAGCTTTTTCAGCAAATTAGAGCCAATCGCGTAAATCCAGCCAGCACCGTTAGCTCGTATGTATTTGGATAATGAAGATCCCTCGATATACGGCATGACAAAAAAAGAGAGCCTTTTCCCCTCATATTCCGCATCATCGGTGTCCAGCAGAAACTGTCCAAACGATGTATCGGTCTTGGAAAGTGACTGCAGCGCGTTCACCTCGAACTGGTGATCAAGCGGATCATACCCGATCTTCATGGCATACCTCCGCCCTCCGCGCCGAACCAGAAGCACTTGACCGTTAGAGCCGGAGCCTAGCCTGCGTTCTACCGTATAGGTTCTGCCATTCCACCGCCCGCTGAGAGTCGTGCCGAAAGGCAACGAGGGCTCATACGACGTAGTCACGAAGCATCCCGTCCTCATCATCGCTTGAATAAGCAGGCTTCTCCGCGACATATTGCACAACCTTAAGCAAGGCGGGGCCAGTCGGGGTTGTACCCTTCATGTTTAATTTATAGAACATCCTATCCAAATTTGCAAGGTTGGCGGTCCACCCCGAGTCCATCTCCACCTCGGGATCCGTACTATGATGGCCGGGAAAATGAAACACGGCCAGTTCGCTTTGACCCGACCTCGCGCGCAGGCTCAGCAGCAGATCCGAGATGGCCACACGCACAGCTGCCATCTTGGGCTTCATGCTGGCGCTGGCATCCACGAGGAGCGCCACGCGGAGCGAACCTGTCTCAGCGAGGTCGTCAATGACGCGCACGACTTCGGAGCGCTGAGCCGGGGGCAGCTCGGTCACGTCACCGCTGCCGAGGATGCTGTGCAGCTCGCGGCTGACTGCCTGCTGCACCGTCTGCGACACCGTCCTGCGCGTCATCATCTGGATGGTCTGCGACAGCTGCTGGGAAGTGGCGATCCTGCTCATCCCGCCGCCTGCCCTTGCAATGTCACGTATCTCTTCGGCGCCGAGCAGACCGAGCTCCCCCTGGTCAACCACGCCGATCACATTGACCGTAATCCCTTCAGCACGCGCCTGTGCAGCTGCTGTTGTCGGACTGATCCCGACGTTAGAGCATCCATCGGTGATTAGTAGAATTTGTTTCATGTTCTCTTCGCCTCCAGTCTATGATTATTCTTACTAGTTTCGCCAAGTATGCGAGATTCTAATCATAGGAACACATCTGGGCAGCGGGAGATCCTCTATATGATGACCGGCAAACACAGCGCCATACAAACCAAATATAAAGCGCCCCTCACGGGAGCGCCTTATCCTTCTTTCAAGTTTCTTTCATGTCTTTCTTTCATGTCTTTCTTTCATGTCTTTCTTTCATGTCACTTTTTCATATCTTCCTTCATACCTCTCTTTCATATCTTCCTTCATGACCTACTTTCCACCATATCCCTCCTTTCTTTTTCCAGTTTATATCCCGCTTATTTCCAGTCGTCACTAGCTGATATCACCTTCCCCTCAAGATCCCAAGTCACCTGCAACAACAAACCCATTCCTTAATCAGCTCACCACCTTAGGACGCTCGATCCGGTTCACCCCCGGCCAGCGGAACGTCGCCCACTCGGGCTGGTGCTTCTCGATACGGGCAGCAACGACCGTCATATCATCAATGATCTCACCATGATGGCAGCGGACTACACGATCCAGCAGACAATCGGCAAAATCCTGCGGAATGTCCGTTTCTATTTCCTGAATAACCCGCTTCATCCACAGCTCCTTATTCACCGCATGACCCGGCGCGTCATAAATGCCATCTGTCATCATTATGAGAAGATCCCCATGCTGCAGCGGCTGTGAAACCAGATCCACCTCGATATCTTGTAGAATGCCGACAGGGAGATTATTTGCTTTGACCGGTATCACCTCATGGCCACGCTTAATGAAGCTGGGCGTCGAGCCGATTTTCATAAATGTCGTTTGCGCGCTGTAGAGATCAATTAAAGCCATATCCACGGTGGCATACACCTCATCGGAGGAGCGGAGCAGCAGAACGGAGTTAACGGATTTGATGGCAATTTTCTCATCCATGCCGGACTGAAGGAGCTGCTGCAGAATATTCAACGCCGCCGAGCTCTCGGCGCTTGCCCGCTCCCCGTTCCCCATCCCGTCGCTTAGCGCGACTACAAACTTGCCGTTCCCCAGTTCCGCCAGCGAAAAGCTGTCCCCGGACAGCAGCTCTCCGCCCTTAGCGGCTCCTGCTATTCCCGTTTCTACTTCGTATTCCTTAGCCGAGCCGAATTGAACCATGCTGTACCCCTCACCCCTAGGCATCATTTCTTCATTCTTGACAGCGATATGCTCGCCGATGATTTCACTTAGCAGCGGTGCAATGATCTTGCGGCATTCATCGAAACCTTTGGTATACTGATGGATAATTTCGATTTCCACATTTCCTTCGTCTAAGGAAACGACATCAATGCTGTGTATGGATAGTCCCAGATCCTCAAGAGCCTGGCGTATTTGTTCTTCCTGTAAAAACAGCTCTTGTCCCTCCCGCTTGATCTCCTTCGCCAAATCCTCCATGACTTGAGATACACCGCTGAGCTGATCGGCTACAATCTGCCTGCTGTCGGAAATTTGTTTTTTCCAATGCATATCATTCTGATACATCGCATATTGATTCTTCATCACATCCAGCACTTGATCGGGCTTCGTACAAGCCTGTCTCCATTCCAGCGGTATTTGCCTCTTATTAAAATCAGGATTAAGTTCAATCTCCGTCATCATACCCGTCATATATTGATAGGTCTGATAGAAGCGCTGATCCCAACAGCGGACTCTTTTGGAGCACATCTGACAAGTTTGGTTAGAGACCGCTTCCATGAAGTGGCTGATTTCTTCCTCCTTCTGCAAAGGCTGGCTCTCAACAGTCAACTGCTTGAAGCTGCGGGCCAGCTGCAAAAACACTTGCGAGAACTGCTCCACCCTGCCCGCCGTAATATCCCGCACTCTTTTGGCATAATCCTGCTGTGACTTCAGATTCTCTTGAGTGCCGGGAATGTACTTGGCCAGCGTCTGAAGCACGCTCTTCGGTGTGAGCAGGAACAGGACAACCGCCGCTACAGACTCCCAGGTGGAATTCATAACTTCTCCCTGTGTGCCTATGTAGATCGATAGAATGGAGGATCCCAGCAGCATACCGAACGCAACGGCCATCCGTCTGCCCTCTTTAAGCAGGCCTGCGAGCAGGCCTGAGAAGGCTAGAAGACTCATTTGATAGATTGCGTTGGCATTGGCCAAGCTGAGAATGAGTCCCGTGACAACTCCGACTGATGCGCCGAATGGGGCGCCGCCGACCAGAGCAAACAGAAGAATCAGATACCTTGACACCACATGCTCGACTGTAACGGGTCCTATTGTCCAGCCGACCGTTCCGGTCATCATAGAAGCCAGTAAGATGATCAAACAAATGATTTCTTCATGTTTGAGCTGATAGTTTTTACGGGTGAGAGTAAAGACAGGAACAGCTTGGACAAAAATAAGGGTCAGAACCAGACTTAACAGTGACTGTACACCCGTCATGGTCAAAGAGAACCAGGTCAGATCCGAGTTGACCAGATGGGCAAACATTTGGACCAGCAGCGAAGTGATGAAAACAAGAACGGGCGCGAGCGAGAGATCCGACCGCTCATATTTCTCAAGTGCTTTCTGGATCAATACGAACACAATCATTTCGGTTAGCATATACCCGCTTTGAGGCTGTACGGCCAGCATACTGCCTGCAAATAGAAAAGCTCCCGTCCACAAGAGTAAGTCTCGGCGCTGAAAGTACATGACGGCAAAAAAGGCCAGTGAAAAAGGGGCAAGCTCTTCCAAAATCATGGCTCTTCCGAGCAGGAAGGCCATGATCAGCAGCAGTATCGACCACTTCTTGGCTACCATGGATTGAACCATCCTATTCTCCACAACTCGGTTATGAGCCGCTGATTTCGTCCGCTGCATCGCGCCTGCCCACTGCAGACCGATGGAAAGTGCACCATTTCGTTTTTCCATGTTCAGACACCACCATTTCTCTTAGTGGGTTTATTATAGGAGCCTTCTCTCATAAATTTTGTCACAATGAGTTACTAGAGTCCAAGAAATTTCCGACAAAAAAGGGGGCCTTGTCAGCTTAACGCAAACGCAGCCCTATCAGGGGCTTGGCCCCATCGTTCCGAACGCCCGTTCCTCGGAGGATTCGCTTCATACGAGCCGCTTACCATGCATATGCGGTAAGGTTGTGTCGATTCCCCGAAAAACGTTAGTCCAGTCGACGCAAAAAAACCACATCCGCCGAAACGGAGTGTGGTTGTAAATTCTTGTAATCATATAAGTAGAGCAAGAGGAACGATTTAGTCGCGTCTTCCGCCACGTCCACCGCGTTTGGAATCCTGCTTTTTGAGCGAAGAGATGCGCTCTTCACTATCTTTGAGAAAGCGACTCATCTTGTCCTCAAAAGTCGGTTTACCTGGCGGGTTACGGAAACCGCCACCGCGTCCACCGCGATCTCCACGTCCGTGTCCACCACCGCCGCCACCAAAGCTTGGACGGTCTCCGGAACGAGAGGAGTCGAACTTACTATTGCCTGGTGGTCTTTGAGGGCGAGCAGGTTCAGCGGGCTTTTCGATCGTCTGCTTGATGGATAAGCCGATTTTCCCGTCCTTGTCCACGTTGATGACTTTGACCAGAACTTTGTCTTCGAGTTTGAGATGGTCGTTGACATCCTTTACGTAGTTGTCGGCGATCTCCGAGATGTGCACCAGTCCGGTAACACCCTGTTCAAGCTCGACAAATGCCCCAAAGTGAGTGATCCCGGTCACTCTTCCTTCTAATTTGCTGCCCACTTCAATTGCCATAAAATACAATGTTCCTCCCTTAAATTGTTCAAAAAGAACGGCTACGCCGATTATACCCCATTGCTGAATCTACGGTCAACATGGAGAAAAGCCCAATTAATCCGGAATTTTTACGGATTCTTTGATTTGGGCGCCGGTGATATAAAGCGTGTTTCTCCTTCGCGTGCATAGTTCAGCTCGCTGCGGATCACTTGTTCCAAATACTCAGGGTCGTTCAAGCGGGCAATTTCTTTTGTAATATCCGCTTTACGCTTCTGCTCATCCGCCAACTGCTGCTCGACTTGCTGCATTTCAGCACGCTTCTCGCCTAGTTTACCGGATTGATCCCAGTATGTCACTCCAGCCCATGTCAAAACACCGAGCGAAATCACTGCAGCAATACGGAATCTGCGACGAGTGCCTTTGCTATTCGATTTGGTTTGAGATTGTGATGATTTTGATGGGACAGGCATGGGAATTTACAGCCTCCTGATCTTACGGCCGCTAATCGGCCTTTACTTCACTTCTTACCCTTAGAAAACCACTTCTGAAACAGCTGTTTCATCCAGCTGATCCACCCCAAAATGCGGGCAGGTACACGAAGCTTAGCGTATAGAGGACGTAACAGCCAGAGCATTAATCTCCAAACAGGGTAACCTAATTGTACCACAACTCGGAACAGGAACATAGCAGCGCCCGCCAAAACTCCCAAGAGAAGCAAAGCCAGCTTGTATAGACCTACTGCCGGTTTGAAAAGCAGAAGCACCATCGCTCGCCTGCAGAAACGAAGCAGCCATTTCACAGCCTGAATGCAAACTCCGATTAATTTACGGACCGTACGGCTCAGGGCAAGCAAATAAACGAACAGCCCCAGAAGCAAACCGATAAATACAAAGAGACGGACTTGTCCATGATTACTGCGGATCAAAGTGCCGAACACGAGAATGATCCCGATAATCCAATAGGCGAGATCGGCAAGCGGGAAAGTCCAGCGCGGCAGCCTCAGCTGCACGAACACCACCCGGAAGGCGTCATAGAGCGCACCGAGGCCCATCCCGCTGACGAACATCAGCCACAGCGTTACGAATTGTACGTTCAGAGTCACTTAAACAATTTACCCAAAAACCCTTTGGACTTCTCCGGGGAATTCGCATCGACATAGGCAAGAGAGTTTACATAGCCCTCAATCGCTACCAGGCCCTGATCCAGACTGAGGTTCTTAATGTGCAGATTCTGCCCCTTGATTAGCAGAAATCCGCAGTCCGTTTCCAGCAGGAATTCTTCACTGTCAAAACTCTCCACATTCTTTACGCCCGAAATCTCGAGCAGTTTGCGGTTCAGCATCTTAACTTCCTGCCGCTTGGTCTTTCCGGCCTCCATCATGGCAAGTCCCCCCTACAGCTTTTCCTACCACTACGATATGGGGGGATGTCCGTTTTTAGAACACCAATACAGGCCTTCTCATTCTATTCCGCATAAAAAATTGGATAAAAAAGAGACTGAGAACGGCAAAATGCCGTGCTTCAGTCTCTTTGCTGATCAGAGCGCTTCTTCGCGAAGGAGCGTGTACATATGAGCCGCATCTTCCTTGCGCGTCGACTCCGTAAGAAGTTCTACGCGAACCGTCACTTTTTTCTGCCCGAATTGAATCGTCAGCTCATCGCCGACTTTCACCGTCGAACTCGGTTTGGAGTCCCTTCCATTAATCCATACGCGGCCCTGGTCCGAAATGTCCTTGGCTACCGTACGGCGTTTAATAAGCCGGGATAATTTAAGAAACTTATCCAGTCTCATTACTTAACAGCTTCTTTAAGCTTATTACCTGCTTTGAAAGCAGGAACATTGGATTCTGGAATTGTAATTTCTTGACCGGTTTGCGGGTTGCGGCCAGTACGACCGGAACGCTTACGGGTTTCGAAAGTACCAAAGCCGATCAGCTGTACTTTATCTCCTGTGGACAGAGCGTCCGTAATTTCCCCGAGGAATGAATTCAGGACTGTTTCTACGTCCTTTTTGGTCAGGCCGCTTTTAGTGGAAATGTTGTTGATCAGATCTGTCTTGTTCATTATTAGTTACCTCCTAAGTGGATGACAATTTAAAGCTTATCTGTTCTGTGCATAGCCGCTTTCGCACTATGTATTCTGGATGGGCACGTAAAATCCTGCTGAAAACCCGTAGTCTACGGAAGTTTTTTTGCTTCTTGCCACAATTCTTCCATTTCATCCAGATTCGTGTTATGAATCGATCTTCCATCGGCTTCCAAACTTTCCTCGATGTAGCGGAATCGGTTCGTAAACTTACGATTCGTTGAAGCAAGCGCTTCTTCCGGATCTATTTTCAGGAAACGGGCCAAGTTGACAACAGCAAACAGCACATCGCCCAGCTCATCGAGCCGCTGTTCCGGAGTCCCGTCCGTCACCGCTTCCTGGAGCTCCGCCAGCTCCTCCTGGATCTTGGCCGAAACTTCGGCAGTCTCCGACCAGTCAAAACCGACACCCGCCGCTTTCTTCTGCAGCTTATAGGCTTTCATTAACGCTGGCAGATCGCGCGGAATGCCGGCAAGCACGGACTGCTTCTTTGGATCAATGCCCTTGCGGCGCTTCTCCTCATCCTTAATCCCCTGCCAATTGGCCAAAGCTTCCTCAGCATTACCCGCTTCTTGAGTTCCGAAAACATGAGGATGCCGGCGGATGAGTTTCTCGTTCAATCCGGCAATCACATCATATACGGTAAAGGCGCCTGTTTCCTCTTCCATTTGGGCATGCAGCATTACCTGCAAAAGCAAATCGCCAAGCTCTTCACACATATGGTCAGGATCGTCTTCATCGATCGTTTCCAGCACCTCGTAAGCTTCTTCAATCAAATTTTTGCACAGGCTTGCATGGGTTTGCTCACGGTCCCAAGGGCATCCCTCCGGGCTTCGCAGAATCGCGACAATCTCATGCAAACGTTCCATGGTCCGGTTGCGGAGTTCGTCTCTATCGCTCTTAGGAATCCATACAAGCGACAAATTCCCATAGCCCTCCGTACGGTCAAGCTCGTACAGGGGAAGCTCCACCAGCGACTCTTCTCCTGCCACACCAAGCGAATGACCGACAACAACCGGATAATCATCCGGGTACATGTCCATCAGCGTCAGCTTCACATCGGAAGCGGTGAAGGTATCATACACTTGTCCAATAATCGTATGAAGACGGGGATTGAGCATGCCGGGCCGCAGGTCCGTTGCATCCAGCAGCTGGAGCCCCTCAATCGGGTCAAAACCGAACCTTAGAAAAGCCTGGTCGATAAAACTCTCTCCGCCGATAATATCAAGCTTTATTCCCTCTTCCGGACACCGGGTCCTAAGCAGCTGGACGGTATACTCCGCCACCATCGGGTGTCCGGGTACGGCATAAACGACATTCTCCGTCCGCGCCGACTCCAGCAGCGCCGATACAATGGCTTCGTATGTATCATCAAAACGGTCTTTGGATTCATAGACTGCATCGAAAGTCTCGTACCGGATACCCTCAGCCTGCAAAAATTGCGCCACCGGATGTTTCTCCGTCCGCAAATACAACTTCGTAGCCTGCTGCAGCTTGCGCAGCACGCCGAGCGTAAGCTGGTTCTCGTCGCCCGAACCGAGTCCGAGGACCGTAATGGCTTGCGTCATGGCCGACTAGCCTCCTTCATAGTGGCGGCCCGCCTTCAAGCGGAGCCGGATAGATATTATCGCTTCTGCGGAGGAAGCAGCCGCAGCTTCTCCAGCGCCGGCACGAGCTTGCCTCCGCCCGGCAGCTGCGCGAGTTCCGCAGCGCCCAGTGCGCCGAAGCGCAGCAGCGCGAGCGCGTACACCGCAGCACCCAGCGCGATACCGCTGAGCGCCAGCAGGCTCGCCTGAGTGCGGCCGGACCAGTCCGGCGCAGCTGCGGCGAGCAGCGGCCCCCCGCCCAGCTGCAGGACGGCGAGGGCGGCGCTCATCAGCGCAGCGGCCGCAAGCGGCGCAAGCGCGCAGCGGCGCCACGGGAAGGCGGCGCCGGTCAGCCGCCTCACCTCGGCGAGCCCGAGCGCCGAAGCGGCTGCGAAGGCCAGCACCGCGCTCACGCCGGCGCCGGCGATGCCGATACGCGGCACGAGCAGCAGGCTGCCGCCGATCTTGACTGCCGCCGCCGCAAGCAAGTGCAAGGCAGGCGCGTTCACGGCGCCCAGACCCTGCAGCACGCCGGCGAGCACGATGTTGAGCGTGCCGAGCAGCGCGGTGAACGCCAGAATGGCCATCGTGCCGGAGGCTTCGCTGCTCATGTAGAGCATCGCGTTCACCGGCACGGCCAGAACCGCCAGCCCCGCAGCGGCTGCGAGGCCGAAAACCGCCGTGACCCGTACCGTAAGCTCGGTACGTGCCAGCAGCAGCCCCGGATCGCGCTGCGCTTTGGCTGAAGCGATCGCAGGCACGAGTACAGCGGTCAGCGAAGAGGCAACCATCGCAACGGCCTGCACCAGCGGCAGCCCGTGGTTATAGAGCCCGAACTGCCGCATGGCTTCGGCAGCCGCCATTCCCTGGCTCTGCAGCAGCCTAGGCACTGTAAAAGCATCGATGAGATTGAGAATCGGTGTCATGATCGTGCCGAGGCAAATGGGGAGCGCAACCAGAGCAATTCGCTTCATGAGCCGGAGCATCGATTCCCTGGCGGGTCCCCGACTGGTATAGCCATCGCGTATTCCAATAGGGCTATCCGCTACCTGGACTCCCGTCCGCGAGCCGGTTTGTTCTGCTCCGTGTACAGAAGCGGCAGCTTCACCCCGTGAGAATTTCTCTTCGCCCAAGTCTGCGCGTGAATCAGTCTGCTTATTCATCACATCTCCGGCTGCAATCGGAGCCGTGCAACCGCCCTGCTGCGCCTTACTCCTGATCCGCCGCCAATGAAACAGCAGAAGCAGCAGTCCTCCCGCTGCTCCTGTAACCGAGCCGAAGGTTGCGCCTGCCGCAATATCCGCTTCATCGGCTCCCCTGCTCGTCAGCACAACCAAGAGTAGAATCATGGTCGTAACCCGTACGGTTTGTTCCACAACCTGTGATACAGCTGTAGGGAGCATGTCCTGGTAGCCTTGAAAATAACCGCGCAGAACGGAAAGAGCCGGCACAAGCAGCAGGGCATACGATACGCTCCGTATGGCAGGAGCTGCCGCAGCCGTGCCCATCCAGCCTGCTAGCGTATCCGCGCCATAATAAAGAAGAATAAAGCAGATCAGTCCGGTTCCGGTTAGCAAAGCAGCAGATGCCACTGCGACCTTTCGCGCCCCTTCATGATCACCGGCCCCGGCCCTCTCAAGCACAAATTTCGAAACGGTTGTAGGAAAACCGGCCGTAGCCAGAAATAAAATGAGAATATAGAGAGGATAGACGGCATTGTAAATGCCAAAAGCACCATCCCCCGCTATATTCTGAAGCGGTATTTTCTGCAGTGTTCCGAGCAGCTTGGAAAAAACGGCTGCGGCGGCAAGTATTGCGGCACCCCTAAGCAATCGTGACCCACGGGGCGATGCCTGCCTAGTCTGCCTCCGTTCTTCCATGAGCTTCTCCCCCTGCTACCCCTCAGTCCAACTTATAACTGCGTCTGCTTGGCCAGGAACGAAGCCGCCATTTCAACCATGGCCCGTTCTGTCTCGCCCATTACGACGCCTTCTTCCTTACTCAGGAGAAGAACGGCTCCGCCGGACTCCCCGCCATTTACGATGGGAGCAATAACAAACGAGCTGTATGTGTCAGCAGATCCTCCACAAATTTCGAAACTGCCCGACGTTTTCTGGAGGGTAACCTCCTGCTTATTCATCACACGGTCAACGAGATCCCCGACCCGTTTGCCGATCATTTCCTTACGGCCTCTTCCTGCTGCGGCGATGAATGTTTCACGGTCACAGATAAGAGCCTGATGGTTCGTACTTTCACTTAACGACTCAGCGTATTCTACAGCAAAATCCCCTAATTCACCTACCGGGGAATATTTTTGAAGGATAACTTCTCCGTCCGGATTCACGAAGATTTCCATCGGGTCGCCTTCCTTGATGCGCATGGTGCGTCTTATTTCTTTCGGAATGACAACCCGTCCTAAATCGTCTATGCGTCTAACAATTCCTGTAGCTTTCATACCTCTTTGTTGCCTCACTTTCATGGAAGAAATATATACTTGATGTATCGAGATGCGTTTGAAGAGGACTCTTTTTATTATATATAAAAATGAGCATAAAACAAAAAAAGGCCCTTACCGGGGAAAATAATTTTCCAAGTAAGGGATGATTACACTCATTGTTCCATCTGTTTAGCTAAAAATGCTGCTGCCGTTTCCACCATCTTCGACTCCATGTTCCCCATTTCAACGCCCTCATCCTTGCTCATAAGAATGACAGAACCAATAGGATCCCCGCCCGCTACGATAGGAGCAATTACAAAAGAGCTGTAATTTTCGGGGTTGTCTTTGGAGATCTCATACGAACCTGATCCGGTTTCAATCGCCGCTTTGCGGTTCTCCATCGTCGTCTCGACGATTTGGCCGATCTGCTTGTCCATATACTCTTTCTTGGAGCCGCCTGCCACGGCAATGACGTTGTCACGATCTGTGATCAGCGTAATATGGTTAGTGCTCTCGTAGAGAGACTCGGCATATTCCTTGGCGAAATCGCCTAATTCCCCGATTGGAGAATACTTCTTTAAGATGACTTCACCGTCGCGATCGACGAATATTTCAAGCGGATCGCCTTCCCGAATGCGTAGTGTACGACGTATTTCCTTCGGGATGACAACTCTGCCCAAGTCATCGATGCGACGAACGATTCCAGTTGCTTTCATGACTCATGTTGCCCCACTTTCCTTGAAGTTTTGGATACG
Organism: Paenibacillus lutrae; assembly: GCF_009757775.1. Lineage (GTDB taxonomy): Bacteria > Bacillota > Bacilli > Paenibacillales > NBRC-103111 > Paenibacillus_F > Paenibacillus_F lutrae. Next base: position 30,892 of record NZ_RHLK01000019.1, on the reverse strand, counting down.
AACTGGATGCCGAGGTGCCTGTATTTAAAAAATAGAGAGTGTAACTCTTTTTTGATTCTGACCATAGTATTCATCTGTGCCCAAATTCTTATACATTTCCCGGTTTCCATCACCCAGTAAAATTAACGCCGCAGAGCAAGGGCAACACGCCCGAATTCTGTTGTCGAGACATCGCCATGCCCTTAGTGATCCCCCGGTCCAACAAAAAAATACCCGCACCAACGAAACGTTGGCACAGGTATTCCTTCATGTTTACTTTGCAGCAGGAGACGCACTCGGTGAAGCAGCCGGCGCTTCAGGGGATGCGCTTGGCGATACAGCTGGTGCTTCAGGCGATGTCGCAGGCGCCTCAGGAGGAGCACTCGGAGCAGGTGTTGCTGTCGGTTTCGGCAGCGTATTCGTTTCAATCAGGCTCGGAAGCTCTTTTTCAACGAAATCCTGCATTTTAGGCTGGACCAGAACGGAAACCAGTTCCGGCTTCGCTTCTTCCAGGGTTTGCTTCTTACGTTCTTCTACCTTCATGACATGGTAGCCGACTTCTGTCTCAACCGGATCGCTGATCGTATTGACCGGCAGCTCGATCGCCGCTTTCTTGAAGCCTTCCATCCATTTGTTTACGTTCTCGTTCTCGTATTTGCCGCCCTTCTCTTTGGAACCTGGATCGTCCGAGAACTCTTTGGCAATTGCATCAAAATCTCCGCCGCTCTTCAGCTTCGCTTGAACTTCTTTCGCACGCTTCAGAGCTTCTTCCTTGGTACGTGTTTCTTTACCCGTCGCCGGATCCATCGTAGCCACTAGAACATGGCGTACAGTCGCCAGATCGTAGGCATTTGGGTTTTCCTTCAAATTCTTATCGTAAGCGGCCTTCACTTCTTCATCCGTGATTTGTTTCTCAAATTGTGCAGTCGAGTAGATGCTCAGACGAATCAGATTCTCAACGTCTTTCTCTTCGAGCTTCTCATCCTTCAGCTTCTTCTCTAAACCGCCCTCTTGAGAGCCAAGGTACGTCTTAATTTTTGTAACCTCTTCGGTGACCTGCTTGTCCGCTTCTTTCTTCACATCTTCGGATGCGCGTCCGGACAGTACTTTGAGCATGACATATTGCTCCAGCATGCTCTGCTGGTAAGCAGGATCTGCTTCAAACTGCTTATATTCCGGGTACAGCAGACGGTTAAAGCCCAGCAGTTTATCGAACTCTCCGCGGGTAATCTTACCTCCGTCTTTGTATGTCGCAATTACTTCTTCGGGGCTTCCTGCCGCAGGTTTTTTATCTTTACCGCATCCGCTGGCCACGGACAAGACAAGGACCAGTACGACAAGCATCAGCCACTTACTCTTGGCCAATCCTGATTTATTACGTAGCATTTTGCAATTCTCCCTTCGTTTTCAAGGCCTCCCTGTATTGTAACAGAAAACGTTCCACCAATGCGATTGTGTCTTCAGGAGACAGCCCTTTGCCGCGGATGTTGATGTGGATCTGGGGTCCTGAAATCAGCTTGACGCGTCCGTCAAAGCCACTGGCTATCGTAAACAGCTTCTGTCCATCCAGCAAGGCGGTCTGGTCGGAATGAATCTTAATGTTGTAGTCGTCACCCTTTTGCGAAATCGTCTCAATCTTATACTCCGACCCGAATACTTTGAGTCTTGCAACGGCGAGCAGATTGGATACGGCGGAGGGCAGATCGCCGAAACGGTCCACCAGTTCCTCATGCAGGTCTTCTGCTTCTGTAAAGGAGCGAATGTTTGCCACTTTCTTGTAAATCTCGATTTTCTGCATGCTGTCATAAATATAATCCGAAGGCAGATAAGCATCGAGATGGAGATCAAGCTGAGTAATCCATTCCTTCTCTGGCTCCGCAGCCTCTCCGTCCAGCTCCAGCTTACGCTTCGCGATTTCCTCACTCAGCATTTGGGAATACAGGTCAAAACCGACCGAAGCGATAAATCCATGCTGCTCGGCACCGAGCAGGTTGCCGGCTCCGCGGATGGACAAATCCCTCATCGCAATTTTAAACCCAGATCCAAGTTCTGTAAATTCTTTTATTGCCTGGAGACGTTTCTCAGCCACTTCATTCAGCACTTTGTCCCGCTGATAAGTAAAATAAGCGTATGCGATCCGGTTGGACCGGCCGACCCTTCCACGCAGCTGATAGAGCTGGGACAGCCCCATTTTATCCGCATCATGGACAATCAGTGTGTTGACGTTCGGGATGTCTACCCCGGTTTCAATGATACTCGTGCTGACCAGGACATCGAATTCGCCGTCGAGAAAATCAAGAATCGTTTTTTCCAGTTCTTGTTCGGACATTTGCCCATGAGCAACTGTAACGCGGGCGTCCGGCACGAGCATAGAAATCTGCTCGGCCATCTGATTAATGCCCTGAACCCGGTTGAACAGATAATACACCTGTCCCTCCCGGGCAAGCTCCCTCTCAATCGATTCCCGGACGAGGGACGCGCTGTATTCCAGCACGTACGTTTGAACCGGGAAGCGATTCTCCGGCGGAGTTTCGATAACGGAGAGATCCCGCACACCCAGCATAGACATGTGGAGCGTACGCGGAATAGGCGTTGCTGTCAGGGTCAGCACGTCCACGTTCGTTTTCAGGCGCTTCAGCTTTTCTTTGTGGGATACGCCAAAGCGCTGCTCCTCATCGACGATAAGCAGACCCAGATCTTTGAACTTCAAGTCCTGCGACAGCAGACGATGAGTACCGATAACAATGTCTACCGTGCCGGCTTTCACACCCTTAATAGTTTCATTCTGCTCTTTTTTGGAGCGGAACCGGCTGAGCACCTGGATGTTAAAGGGATAGCCCGAGAAACGTTCGCGAAAAGTCTCATAGTGCTGCTGTGCAAGGATAGTCGTCGGCACAAGAACCGCAACTTGTTTGCCATCGATTGCGGATTTAAAGGCAGCCCGGATCGCCACCTCCGTTTTTCCGTAACCGACGTCGCCGCACAAGAGCCGGTCCATAGGACGGGGTTTTTCCATATCCTTCTTAATTTCCCCAATTGCCCGAAGTTGATCCGTAGTTTCGTCATAAGGAAACATGCTCTCAAATTCTTGCTGGTAGGCAGAATCCTGGCTAAAACCGTACCCCGTCGTCGCCTGACGGTCCGCATACAGCTTAATCAAATCATCTGCGATATTTTTGACCGAAGTGCGGACTTTGTTCTTGACACGGTTCCAGTCCGTTCCGCCCAGCTTATATATCTTCGGTTCCTTCTCTTCGGAACCGACATATTTCTGAATGAGATCAATCTGATCAATCGGAACCGACAACTTGTCGCCCCCGGCATACACGATATGTAAATAATCTTTATGAATGCCGCCGACTTCCAGTGTTCCTATACCCACATATTTACCGATACCATGATTAACGTGGACGACATAATCGCCGACCTTCAGTTCCTGGTAGCTTTTGATCCGTTCGGCATTCTCGATTTTCTTGTCCACTTTGCGGGCTTTGCGCTGCTTCTGCGTGAACATCTCGCCCTCTGTAATGACGACAAGATGAATCGAGGGCAGTTCAAACCCGGTTTGAAGATTGCCGTTCATAATTTCCGGCTCATCGATCTGGTAGTCCCCCAGCACGCGACGGACACGTTCCATACGCTCCTCGCCGTTGGCCAGAATGATGACGCGGCTCCCTGTTTTTTTCCAGCGTTCCATCTCGGCTTTAAGCAGATTCATTTGCCCGTGGAAATTCTGCATAACCCGCGACATGAAATTGACGATGTTCTGCGGTTGAGTCTGCGGAACCTGACGCAGAAACAGCGACATATACAGCGTCGGATACGTGTGACGGATCATCAGCGTTTCAAGCTGCTTGGAGAGCGTGAGCGCCGGCAGTCCAGTACCATCCTGGAGCGAGTGCATGATCCACTCGGATTCCTCCCGCTCCAGCTGCTTGGCGGTTTCCACCAGCCGCGCCGGCTCGTCGATCAGCAGGACGGTGTCATCCGGCATATAATCGCTGAGCGTCTGCTTCTCCGGATAGAGCAGGGAAACATATTTGAACAGGCCCTGGAAAGTATGGCCTTCGCGGAGACGCTCGATATCTTCGCCGATACCTTCCAGAAGCTTATCTTTGGCCTGACGGTCCGTCATCTTGGCGAGCTGGGCCTGAAGAAGTTCATAGGCATGCTGGGCAGCGCTTTGAAAACGCTTTCCATTCACAAGAACTTCCCTGCAAGGCTCAATCACAAATGCATCCAATTTATCAATTGAACGTTGGTCAGCAACATCAAAAGTACGGATCGAATCTACCTCTACATCAAACAACTCAATACGGACAGCCGTAGAAGACGTCAGCGGATACAAATCGATAATACCGCCTCTGACACTCATTTCGCCTTTGCCTTCTACCCTCTCTACCCGCTCGTATCCCAGCTCGTTAAGCTGTTTCAGGAACACGTCCAGATCGACAGTATCTCCCAATTTGACTGTAACCGACGCTTCGGCGAATACTTCTTTGCTTGGAAGAAGGCGCCTGAAACCGGCATAAGGGACAATAACAGCCCCGCGGTAGCCCTGGGCCAGCTTGGTAAGTACATCAATGCGCTGGGCAAGCATTTCGGGACTGGCGATAGCCGCTTCTGCAGCCAGAAGCTCTTGCGCGGGATATAAGAGAACGCCGTCTTCCGGCAGACATTCGCTTAAATCTTCATAAATTTTCTGCGCGGAAAACATATTATGCGTAACGATCAGCAGGGGACGCTCAAGCTGCTGCTTAAGCGAGGCCAGCATCACCTGACGAGAGGAGCCGGTTAATCCGGCGATCAACTGCTCTTTCATGCCGGAACGAATACCCTCGGTGATACTTTGAAAATCGCGGTCCGTTGAAAAAGCTTGTATTAAAGCTTGCAATCCAAGTACACTCCTCTCACAAAAAGAAGCCTGGGCGCTTGCCTAGGCTGTCATGACAATTTTCTACACGGGTACGGGGTGTGGATTGTTATAAAGAAACGCTCCGCAGCAGCTCGCACGCAGTACCGTATTAGGATCACTGCAGCGGGCTGCTGATCAAGTTCAGCTCCGGATTCGCGTCCAGAGCCTGTTTGCAGTAATCGCAAACAACCTTGACCGTAACGCCTCCGTCCACGTTATACGCTATTATATCGCTCCGCTCTTCGGGGGTCAAGAAATGGAAGCCGAGCTGGTATTCGCTGATCTCGCCCTGGCTGATTTCCCCCACCTTGGATTGGCAGTGGCGGCAAATATACTTCACTGACATCAATGTATGCCTCCTCACGAGTTTCAATTACTTCTTAGTATGGCCGCCTCTTCTAAAATTTAGCCTCAGACGGATTAAGTAATTTTCATTCCCTTTGTCAGCATACAATGTGTCTTGGATCTGCGGAGCGGGCACTTCTGCGGGATTTCAGCTTCCGTTGAACACAGCCATGGTCTTCTCGAAAGGCTCGGTCAGGCAGTGCTCCATTGCGTCACAAGTCTTATCGAGCAGAACCGGGAGTTCGGCCGTTTCCGCTTTACTGAAGTTAGCCAGTACGTAATCGACAATGGAATAACCCGGCGCAGGCCGGTTAATCCCTATCCGGATCCGGTTGAATGTCGACGTGCCCGCATGAGCAATAGCCGACTTGATTCCGTTGTGGCCGCCAGCGCTCCCCTGATAACGGAGTCTAATGCTGCCGAATGCTGTATCCATATCATCGTAGAGAAGCACCAGGTCGCTTACGTCGAATTTGTAGAAATCCATGAAAGCCCGGATCGATTCCCCCGATAAATTCATGTAGGTCATCGGTTTCAGGAGATAGGCCTTCGTCCCATTCACTCTCACTTCCGCCAGTTGACCCTTGCATTTATTTTGAAAAGAGGATGCTCCCCACTTCTGTGCAAAACGGTCTATTGCCATAAATCCTATATTATGTCGTGTATGTTCATACTGTTTCCCAGGATTGCCTAAACCGACAAAACACTTCACGTTTCATTCACTCCCAAAAAAATTTTACTTTTTTTAACCAAACCCCGTAACGATTCCCTGTTGAAACTTGTCTACATATATGCGGGTTTGTCTTCTTTTACGCAAAAACCCTATCTTATACAATCCAACCACACACATATACAGTCATTTAGCCGAAAAAATACGAATAGTAGGTGATGAATCTATGTATGATAATGGCCAACCTCTCTACCAAGACGATCATTTCCAAGATCATTTAGATGCCGAAGTTCCAGTCCAAGTATACTATCTTGATGCGCACAAAGATATAGGGTTCGTACACCACTATTCTCCCCATTTTATCAAAATCAACAACATTCTGTACAACCGGGGCATGTTCACCTTTATCTCCAGACCAGGCTACTGATTTTAAAAAGCTTGTTCGCAAGCGCTTACAATCAATCCGGGCAAAGAGTATTCTAACCGCATTTTACCTCCACCCACGTATGGATTGTTGCGTAATACCTGCCGAAACGCCGTACAAAAAAGCTGTTTACCATATATGGTAAACAGCTTTTTATCAGCCGATAAGATCGGTTATTCCTTCTTATCCTCGGCGGATTCATCCGATCCGGCTGCTTCAGCTGCCGGCTCGTCCGTCGTTGTTTCTTCTACTTCCAAGCGAGGTTGAAGAATAGTTACTACGACATCCTCTGCCTCATTCTTCACTTCCACGTCTTTAGGAAGCTTCAGATCGGATACGAGGATATTCTCCCCGATGCCCAGCTTGCTGATATCCGCTTGCACGGAATCCGGAATATCGTTCGGCAGACAACGGACATCCAGAGCCGCCGTCTCCACTTGGAGAATACCTCCAGCTTCAACACCCGGGGCCTCACCGATAATTTCAATCGCTACGGTCGCTTTAACCAGCTCATTCATTTTGATTTGATGAAAATCAATATGAACGACTTCCTGACTAAGGCTGTCGCGTTGGATACCACTTATAAGAACAGGGCGCTTGCCAACGCCTTCAATGTTAAGATCGATCACCGCATTGGGGTGACTTCTCAGCAGCGGTGTAAGCTCCTTACGTTCCAGAACTACGGTCAAGCTGTCTGCATCTTTCCCGTATACCACGCCAGGCACTTTACCTTGTTTGCGTAGTTGCTTCACCTCTGATTTAGTGCTGCGTGTTCTCGTGTTTCCTTTTAGAGCTACTCCCATAAGAAAAGACCTCCCTTGTGATAACTAAAGATAAATTACCCACAAACAGGAGATTTAAAACATTTTTATGATCTTTTTAGGACTTCTCGTTGTTTTTCTTGGCCTGGAGCTTCCTGCGCATACGATCCGCGTAACCTTTTTTGTTCGTTTGACGCTCACGTGCAATGGCCAGATCGTTCTCTTCCACGTTAGTTGTAATCGTAGAACCTGCCACGACATAAGCTCCTTTTCCGATCTTCACAGGGGCGATCAGATTGACGTTGCTTCCTACGAAAGCATCATCGCCAATCTCAGTCAGACTCTTATTGAAGCCGTCATAGTTGACAGTAATGGCCCCGCATCCGAAGTTAACGTTCTTGCCCACTTCAGCGTCACCCACATAACTGAGGTGGGATACTTTCGAACCGTCCCCGAGCTTAGCGTTCTTGATTTCTACGAAATCCCCGATTTTTACGTGTTCCCCGAGATCCGCCCCCGGGCGCAAATATGCATAAGGACCTACACTCGATTCATTACCGACTGATGCTTCTTGCAGAACCGAGTATTTGATCACCACTCCATCATGGACGGTGGAATCGGTAATTTCCACATTCGGTCCTAGGATACAGTCCGATCCGATTACCGTCCGGCCGCGAAGCACAGTACCGGGATGCACAATAGTATCCGGGCCAATGACGACATCTTTCTCAATATACGTCTGCGCCGGATCAATAATCGTCACGCCTTCCACCATATGAGCTCTGTTGATCCGCTCGCGCATAAGACGCTCCGCCTCGGACAGAGCAATTCGGTCATTAACGCCGATAGCTTCGGCCTCATCTGGTGTGCAGTAGGCTTCTACATTCTCACCCATACTCTTGAGGATCGAGATTACATCTGTTAAATAATATTCCCCCTGTACATTTTCATTCTTCACGTTCTCCAGGGCTGCAAACAATTTACGATTATCAAAACAGTATGTACCGGTATTAATCTCACGTACAGCCGCCTCATCGGGTGTGCAATCCTTCTGCTCGACAATCCGGTCTACACGACCGCCTTCGCCGCGGATAATACGGCCATAGCCCGTCGCATCCGTCATTTCCGCTGTCAGAATGGTACCCGCAGCTCCACTGTCTTTATGCAGCTGCATCATTTTATTCAGCGTCTCGGCTCTTACCAGCGGCGTATCACCGCATACCACGAAAGTAATGCCTTCTTCGCTGCCCAGAACCTCTTTAGCTTGCAGAACCGCATGCCCGGTGCCCAGCTGCTTCTCCTGGAGCGCATACTCTGCTCTATCCCCAAGATAACCTTGAACAGCCTCCGCTCCGTGCCCAACAATTACCAGCGTTTTCTCTATTTCTATATGTGCAAGCGTATCAATTACATGCCCTACCATCGGCTTCCCGCAGACAGAATGCAATACTTTGTACAGCTTGGATTTCATTCGTTTTCCTTGTCCTGCCGCCAGTACGATCGCCATAAGCTTCAAGATCAATCCACTCCTTATTCTCCTCTATTATCATCCCTGACTATATCTTATCTGCCGAAAAAAGAAAAGAGAGCCCTGTCGGAACAGGACTCCTTCTGCCAATGCGGCCGTATTAAGCGCCTTCTTCGATGACTTCCTCTTCCGCAGCTGCGCGGTCGTACTCGGACAGGACCGCAGCCTGTATCTTCTCGCGGGTTGTGGATGAAATCGGATGGGCAATATCGCGAAACTCCCCATCTGGAGTCCGCTTGCTAGGCATTGCCACGAACATTCCATTATTGCCATCAATCACACGAATATCGTGTACGACGAATTCGTTATCGATGGTAATAGAAGCAATCGCCTTCATTCTTCCTTCGGAATTCACCCGGCGAAGTCTGACATCTGTAATTTGCACTTGTGTTCACCACCTTTTTCCATTCGCAGGACTTGGTGTATACTTCCACATTTTCGTGCAAATTCCTTCTGGATAAAGAGGAAAAAATTAGATTTTCCAGAAAATAAATGTCTTCTTAAACGTTTTCGACAGGTATCGCCGCAATCAGTTCGATTTCGACAAGTACATCTTTAGGGAGTCTTGCCACTTCTACGGTAGAACGGGCAGGCTTGTGCTCACCAAAATAAGAAGCATACACTTCATTAATTTGTCCGAACTGGTTCATGTCCTTGATAAAAACGGTCGCTTTCACAACGTGCTGCAAAGAAGTACCCGCTTCTTGGAGAACTGCCTGAAGGTTACGGAATACTTGATGCGTCTGTTCCACGACATCGCCTTCCACCACTTGCCCCTCTGCGTTCAGCGGAATTTGCCCCGATGTAAATACCATATTTCCGATGTGGATGGCCTGTGAGTATGGTCCGATTGCCGCCGGTGCTTCTTGAGTAGCTATAATACGCATGAATCATTCACTCCTTATCAAAGTAATTTCCCAGCTCGACGCTGATTTCCTTCGTTTTGGAATCGACACCCGTCAGCTTAGCAAGGGAGATGTAATCCTCAATGAGATGCTCTTCAACTTCACTTGATTCCACGAATACGGCGACACCGCCTATCGTGGCTTTGAATTCGTCAAGCAGGTCAATCATGCCTTGAATAGTTCCTCCGGCCCGTTTAAAATCATCTACGATTAACACCCGGGCTCCCTCCTGAAGGGAACGTCTGGCCAGAGACATTGTTTGAATTCTTTTGCTTGAGCCGGATACATAGTTAATACTCACGGCAGAGCCTTCCGTTGCATTACTGTCACGGCGTACCGTAACGACTGGCAGATTCATGAAAGAAGCCGTTGCATACGCAAGCGGGATTCCTTTGGTTTCCACGGTCATTACGACATCAAGATCCCGCCCGGCAAAAGCCGACGCAAAGGTTTTACCGATCTCGTTCAGAACCTGGGGCCTGCCCAGAATATCGGCCATATACAAATAACCGCCAGGAAGGACCCGTTCCGGCTGCCGGAGCTGTTCACACAGATCCTGCACAAAAGCCAGCGAAGCTTCTTTGGCGATCTTCGGTATAAATTTGACGCCTCCTGCGGCGCCTGCGAGTGTATGAAGCTCTCCGAGTCCTTCGTCCTCGAAAACTTCCTTTATAATCGCCAGATCTTCACTTATAGAGGATTTGGCTGAGCTGTATCGTTCTGCAAACGTGGTTAATGGTATAAGCGTGTGTGGCCGAAACAACAAATATTGCGTCATTTCTACCAACCGAGCGCTTCGCTTCAACTTTTTCATGACGCACCCCTAAAATCCGAATATTATGTAGTAAATATACCATTTTTGTACGTCTTTGTCCAAGCTATACAAATAAAGCGTTTCATTTGTGCCTTTAAAGACTCCTCCGTGACGTCTTCATCCTTTTACTAGCAATCACAGGCAGCAAAAAAGCTCCGCTCGGGAGCTTTAACCGCCTCTTGCTGCTTTAACCCCATCTGCCGTGAACACAAAGATATTAAGGAAGCATGCGCACCGCGTATACATCTTTACAGAATCCGCGCAGTCCGTTGTAAATCCGGGCTACTTTGGCTTCTTTAGACACCAGGCCGAACACGGTCGGTCCGCTTCCCGACATCAATACCCCGTCGGCTCCCAGCCTTTCCATGACTTCCTTCATCTGACGTACCTGAGGGTACAGCTCCAGCGTGACTTCCTCAAGCACATTGCCCAGCCTGTGGCACAATTCGTCGAAACGTTTGCCGCGTATAGCCTCCAGAATACTCTGCGTATCCGGATGATTGCGTATGTGTGCCGCATTCAGCTTCCCGTAGACTTCAGATGTAGATACGTTAATGGGAGGCTTGGCCAGAATCACCCAGCACTGAAGCGGATTGTTCACGGGCTGCAGCCTTTCCCCTCTTCCGGTTGCTAGCGCAGTCCCCCCCGTAACACAGAACGGAACATCCGAGCCCAGTTCCGCTCCGAGGACCTGTAGTTCTTCGGTAGGGATTCCTAAGCCCCACAACCTGTTGAGGCCGCGCAGTGTTGCGGCCGCATCGCTGCTTCCGCCGGCCAGTCCAGCGGCGACGGGGATTTTCTTATCCAAATGTATGTAGACACCTTTACGTACATCATACCGGTCTTTGATCAGCCTTGCAGCCTGAAAGGCCAAGTTCTTCTCATCGAGCGGGATGTAACCAGCTTGGCTGGATATGATGATCGTATCCCGCGGAAGTTCCTGCATTTCTATGCGGTCCGCCAGATCGACCATAGTCATAATCATTTCTACTTCGTGGTACCCGTCTTCCCGTTTACGGAGTACGTCCAGGGACAGGTTAATTTTGGCCGAAGCTCTTTCGTATATTTTCATAAGCGGGTCACCTTCTTTTGGGCGCTTTTGCCGATAATTGCTTCACATATTATAGCAAATGCCCATAAGAAAAGCTAAAGCTAATGCGCTTTAGCCCAAATAGGTGGTACCTGCTGTCAGGGACGGCGTTTAATCGATTGCTCTGCAATTTGCAGAGCTCTTTTAACCATATTGCCCGCATCCTTGCTCCGTATACCGCCCCAGCCCTCGCGCTCCACCGTTTCATAGAAGCCGAGATCCTTCGCAAGCTCGTATTTAAACTCCTCCGACATCACGCTGCGCCTTCTTCTGCTCACGTAAGTAAACCTCCTCATGGTTCAGCATTCCGTTCAGGTTGTAGTATGCGAACAATCGGACGTATTCATTCGGCCCATTCCGGAGAGAAGAGATCCAGCGCGGCGGAGTATGACAGTGCTTTGCAGGCAGCAAACCAGTGCAGAGTCCATCCATTTTAACATATGCGCCGCTTAGTTCCTTAACGGACACATCCATTTAATGACGCGGGCTTCCCTTGGTTTCCAGAGACTCACAAGTCTATAAAAAAGTAAAACGGCAGTTCCCTGAGGAACTACCGTTGTTCTTAATGGTGCATATACGTAATGCGGAGCTCTGCGTCATCGTCACAAACCGTAACTTCAACGGACTCAGTTAAAATATCCGCATAACTGTAAGACACCCTCTTAAATGTTTGTTGTTCTTGGTCCAATTTCACAATAAATACAGAAGGGTAGGTCTCTTCCAAAACACCGAAACGCTCAATGGTTTTCCGACGGCCGCCATTTGCTTTCAACATGATTTTCTGCCCTACGTGAGGTTCGAGACTGCGTTTTATTTCCAACAGCGCATTTTTAGCCATTGTAGCTACCACCTCTTTCCTAATCTATTATACCTTATCCAAGTCATTTTGTCAAACAAACCAAATATTATATCAGTCTGTTTAAGCGGTTGTCAACGGTATAACTTCCTAATTTTTCGTGTCCCTTTTCAAAGCATTTGTCAAATCCGGTAGAAATATGCACGCAAGAATAATGACGCATCACCCCCGGGTAAGAAACATCCCCTAAACGCTTCCATAAGCCTCCTGCAAGACCGTGAGTTTACTGCAAACAACAAGGAGGTGAGTGCTATAAAAAGCTGCCTCCGTGACTTGAGAGCCATTTTTTGCAAGCATCTAACGCTCTGAATAAGTTCTATAGAACTATAGGTTGCCAGCGGTACTTTCCGGCTCGGACGCTGCTTAAACAGCTTCTCAAGGCAACCCGGGGCTTTGGAACTGGTGCTGTGGATCTCACTTGTAAGGCTTGTAAGCTTGTAAGGCTTGTACCTCTGAAAAGCGTTCGGGAGTTAGCAGGCATAAAGTGCCGGCATCCAGCTCTAAGCAATGGGGTTTGTTGAATAAGGGGAAATGTATTAGGGGATTTCAGGCAAATAAAAAAAGCTTCCAAAGAAGCTTTTCCAGAAATCATGACGGATATGAGGTTACAAAGAGGCGCATCCATCCCCGCAGCAAGTAAGCTTATAACCACCGCGGGAACGGTTTATGCTCCTTAACCCCATTAGAGCATCCGGCGTCATCCGGCTATACGGTTGGCTCCGCCTTCAGGTTAGATAGACGCGGAACACCCATCCGGTAGCTTCCACGTGTCTCCAGTCCGCCAATGCCATCCAGGCCTGTGACAGTCATTCCTGCCAGATCGACCATAGAGACCGTATCCCTTATCGAGGTGTAGGACACTTTGGCGGCAATACACAGTGGATCCAGAGCATGGATGAGCACGCGCGCGGGAGAACTGGCAAAATTAGCTCCAGCCTGCAGCAGTGCCTCAAAGTGGGATTGACAAGCGCCGGCGACGATAGTCAGAGCATCCCGGTTGCTTTGATATTGCCTGGCGACTTGGACCGCTTTGACAAAGTGGACAGAGTTCTTATAGCTCTCTAATTCATGAACATTATTATTTTCCCTGTTCTTGAGAAGCCCATCATGGCCGGTAACGACCACAATATCCGGTTTTAGCTGCGGTAGCAGACGTTGCAAGGTGGAAGCCATCATGGATTCCGTCACATAAAAACCGTCGGCCGGTATTCTCAGCTCCCCGTATAAGTTCATGCTTTTGCGCAGATAGTTCGGGTCGCCATCCAGGTGAAGCACCTTGCCGGGCACCTCAAAATACTGTGTACTGCCGGAAAGCGCAGTTCTCACCATATCTTCGTTCTGCCGATGCAGCTGCTGGCGGAAATGCCGCATACTGCGGATCGTTTCATTTACCCGCGGCAAATCGTATCTGGGGAAATCCAAATCGCGTGCGGGGGCCATGAAGGATAAATCGGCTATGGGCGCATCTGCCAGAAGCCGAAAATCGACACCTCGAAGGACTGCCCTTGTCGCATCCAGCTCCTGGACCCTAAAGATGACGTCATTGCCGTAGGATTTGCGGGTCGCCAGATCTCCTTGCCTCATGAAGCCATCCCCTCCTAAGCCTATCGTATGGCGGGGATGGGCATTTGGTGATTAGACGCCGGCTATTTGCTCCGGTTGCAGCTCGGGCAATTTAGCAGCGCTTCTGTCAGTCGTGCATATTCTTCCATGCTGAGCGTCTCACCGCGGCGGATCGGCTCGATGCCGACCCCGAGCAGCAGAGCTTCAAGCTCAGGCTTGGTCTCTTTCGTGAAGAAGCGGGCCGCCAGGTTGTTGTAGATGGTTTTGCGGCGCTGCGCGAAACTGGCCTGAACAACCTCGAAGAAGAAAGCCTCATCCGTGACAGCAACGGCCGGCTCCTTGCGCAGGCGCAGACGGATCACAGCCGAATCCACATTCGGCTGCGGCACGAACACCGTGCGCGGTACAATGGCGACCTGCTGCGCCTCGCAGTAATACTGCACGGCAATGCTCAGGCTGCCGTACTCTTTGCCGCCCGGCTTGGCCGCCATGCGGTCGGCGACTTCCTTCTGGATCATCACGACGATATTCTCAAGAGGAAGCTTCTCTTCCAGAAGCTTCATGATAATGGGCGTCGTGATGTAGTAAGGAAGGTTGGCGACCACACTGATACCGGACATGCCGGCGAATTTCTCAGAGATGATGTCGCGCAAGTCGAGCTTGAGCACATCTCCGTGAATGACCTCCGCCGTCTCATAGGGCGCCAGCGTCTCTTCCAGAATCGGCAGCAAGCGCCGGTCGATCTCGACGGCCACGACCCGGCCCGCTTCTTTGGCCAGCTGCTGAGTGAGCGCGCCGATTCCAGGCCCGATCTCAAGGGCCCCTTTGTCCGGGGCCAGTTCCGCCGCGGAAATAATGCTGCGAAGCACATTGCCATCGGTCAGGAAGTTCTGGCCGAGGCTTTTTTTCAATACGAGATGATTCTTCTTCAGAATCTCTTTGGTTCTACCCGGAGTCGCAACGTCCTGTGCGGACATGGACAAGCCGGTTCCTTGTTCATTCTGATTCATTCCAGTTCCTCCAAGCTTTCCTGTCTGAAAGCAATTAACATGTAATTACCGCTCCGGCGGCGGGATTAATTCTAACGCAGCTTCGAACTCTTCGCGGGAAATTTGAAAAGCAGCGCAGCGTTTATAAAACTGCTTACCATTACAATACCCGATTCCAAGTTTTTTTCCCACCGCAAGACGTCTTGCGGCCGCATCGGGATGAACAATGAGTCCCGCTTCGATCAAATCTTCCCAGGTAAGCTGGGATACAGCCCCTTCATACTCCGTCTTCACATTATTCAATGCCATACGGATCGATTCCGTTGACGCGTTCTCGACACCAATGTCACCGCGGCGTTCAGCAAGCTCCTGAGGGAGAAAAGCATGCTTGCAGCCCGGAACCTTACTGGAGATAATTTTGCGGATACGCTCACCCGCATGGTCCGGATCGGTAAACACAATAACACCGCGTCTCTCCTGCGCTAACCGGATACGCTCCAGTATCTCCCGGTTGATCGCCGACCCGCCGGTCTCGATTGTATCCGCGACAACAGCCCGTTTGATCGCGGTTGTATCGTCTTTTCCCTCGACCACAATGATTTCTTTAATCATACAGTTTGTCCTTTCTTGAACACGCAAAAAGAAGAGGCAAGCCTCTTCTTTTTGACATACATTTTGTTACCAATTTGTAAATCAATCTACCTGGTAACATGTTATCCTAATCTTGACTCGGTTTATTCGGACCGATGACATAAACGGTGTAACCACGCTTCACACCGAACGTCTTCGCATAGCTCATGCTATCGAAATAAACGTCCATCTTTTGTCCTTTAATGGCGCCACCTGTATCTTCTGCACGGCGGTAGCCGATTCCTTCAATGTATACCCACCATCCCATAGGAACAACGGATGTGTCAACTGCAATAGTCCGGCCTTGTGTAGGTTTCGTTCCGCTAGCGGTTCTGTTACCAACTCCCGGTTCTTGCGACGAATATGCGGTCAATGTAACATTCTTCAATATTTTCTTTGCGTCCATTTCGGAGCTTTTTGCACTTGCTTTAGCTACCGTTTTGGGTTTAACCGGTTCGGATGCGGCTGCCACCGTAACGACCGGATTTTTTGTGCCTATTGCCACGATTTTATCTACGCTCTCGTTCTTCACCGCTTGATCTACGACTTGCTCGGATATGAGCTTGCCGTTCTCAAACACCTTTTCTTTCTTCTTGACGAGTACGCCTTCCTTACCTTCCTGAACAACCTGCTCCTTGCCTTTCAGCAGATCAGCGTCCGTCTTCTTCACCACATTAAAAGCGATCGGTTCCGAGATATCCTCGGTTTCCTTCTTAACACGGACAACCTCAATGGCGGTATTAGCCGCAAGAGATGCGTCCTTAGCCGGAGTCACTTTATCAAGCTCTCCAAGCGAAATATTTGAATCCTGCAGTACTTTTTCTACCGTTTTCGCTGTGGTGTGTACAGTTTTCGTCTGCCCATCGGCAGTCAGCTGTACGGGTGTAGCATGATCAATAACAATCTGCTGACCGTCTTTAATCTTGCCGTCAAGCGGCATAGATACCTGATCGTGCTCTCCAATTGTAATGGCTTGTTCATCCAGTAGGCGTTCCAGGACTCCCTGTCTTGTTTCGACAACGGTTTCTTGTCCATTCACTACCAAAGATACGCTCTTGCCGGCCGTACCGTATAACAATACCAATACCATGAACATCAACGCGAATGAAATGATAGCTGCAAGGATGATCATACGCAAGTTTACATGTTTCCATCGCAATGCGAAGGACATACTGGATGATCGCTTTACATGGGTATCTGGTTGCGAGATATTTCCCACTTCTTCGGTCCTCCTTCGAAGCCCCGCCTTGGTGATTCACATAGTACTTCAGACGTGACTCAGGGTTTATTTGGCGGTTCCTAACGGAACCCTTGCATTTGTCTTCTTTTCCCGCAGACGCCCTTCACGGGAACCATCAGCCGGGTTCGACATCACCTCCGTGTGCTAATTGGATTTATGCCGGGTCGAATACCCGTCCGAGAATAATCAAAAAGGCCATCGGAAAGAGGAAGCTTCCGTGGCCTGTGTGTGAGCGCAGTTAAGCAGAATGACACGACAGTGGTTACCTCTCCCGGTACGCTTACGAGGTTAGCTGACGGATTCGGGCCCTGAGAGCTGCCCTACTCGCCGGCGACGCTGCCTGCGCCTGCCATTGAGATTCACCCCAAATTGTTCTGTTGTATCGGTTCAGAATTGAGCCGACCTTGACAGCGGTTCCCCCGTTTCCCTGTTACGGAAACTCAGCGTTTAAAACTTGGCGTTTTTATTAAGTTATTATGAAAGTATATTACGCTCAAATATCCAACCTGTAAAGGGGGCATATTCCTTAAAAATAAGCAAATTTAACCAGTAGATTCTTGTATATCTCACTTTATTGCACGAATCCTCCTTTTTACTCCCCTTTACGAACATTTCATTATTGACCTTCCGCTAAATCCTTGTGTGATTGGGCTTTCCGGCATTTTTTGACTATAATAAATTTACGGTAAAATAGCGTTTCACTGATCGAAAAGCGCTACTATCGATGAGAAAAAAGCAGGTGAAAGCATGAATCCCATTCTTGACATCTCTAAACTCAGCGGAGGTTACCTCCCGGGCAAACCCATTATCCGCAACCTGGATATCCGTGTCGGAGAAGGTGAAATGGTCGGCCTGATCGGACTCAACGGTGCGGGTAAAAGCACGACGATCAAACACATCCTTGGCCTATTGAAACCGCAGGAAGGATCTGTAAGAATCGGCAATAAAACGTTAGAAGAAGACCCGCTCGGCTACAGGGCTTCCTACTCTTTTGTACCGGAATCGCCTGAACTTTATGATGAACTTACTATTGAAGAACACCTGGAACTGACTGCCATGGCTTACGGTGTCTCCGATGCGGAATATCAGGCACGCTCACAGAGGCTGATGGACGAATTCCAGATGCAAGCCAAGCGTACCAGCTTCCCGAGTCAGCTCTCCAAAGGCATGAAGCAGAAGGTCATGATTATGAATGCCTTCCTGGTGAAACCGTCTCTGTACGTCATTGATGAGCCGTTCTTGGGTCTCGATCCGCTAGCCATGCGTTCGCTGCTCGATATGATGGATGAGTTCAGGAAAGAAGGGGCCAGTTTTCTCATTTGTTCCCATATTCTGGCGACTATCGAGAAGTACTGTGACCGGTTCGTAGTGCTTCATCACGGTGAAATCCTGGCGCAAGGAACGCTTCTTGAACTCCGGCAGCAGACGGGTCTGCCTGAAGCGACACTGGACGAGTTGTTCTATCACTTAATCCGGGGGAATCCGGCATGAAGCACGCTACAATTGCGCATCCGGGCGGAACCGCCAGCGCCGTCCGACAATTATGGAAGCGCAGATTCGACCAATACCGCAAGGAAGCTTCCGGGTACTGGGCCTATGTCGCAAGAAGCCAGTTTTTCGGCTTTCTTTTCCTTCTTTTTATTGTTTCTTCCTATTACTATGCAAAAACCCTGGATCAGCTTCCGACAACTTTCCCTTACCTGTGGATTGTTCTGGTTCTCCTTATTCCCGCTCTTTCGGCAGGCTCTGTACGAACGCTGTTGAAAAATGCGGACCGGGTTTTCCTGCTCCCGCTTGAACCTGTCATGAGCGCGTTTTTCCGTCCCGCATTCCGCTACAGTTTAATCATCCAAAGTTTGCGGGGCATCGTGCTGACTCTGGTCATTTGGCCGCTCTATAAGCACTGCACCGGGGAGAATGTGCAGCCCCTTCTGCTGATGCTTTTGTTCATTCTTCTAATAAAAACAGCCAACCTGCTTGGATCGTGGCAGGAAGGCCGCTTCTCATCGCCCGGATGGCGATTGCTGTCGCAAGGGTACCGCTGGCTTCTGACGGGAGTTGTTCTTTACGTGTTGTTCGGCAAGGGACCATTTATAGGAGGCATCGTTCTGCTCGCCGCTCTCCTTCTCTGGATCCTAATCTATAAACTGCTGCCCGGACGCCAGGCTCACGGAGTCGCGTGGGACTTTTTGATTGATAATGAGAGAAGACAACAGCACAGGCTGTATTTATTCTTCAGCGGATTTGCCGATGTCCCCCAACTGCCTGTCCGGGTCAAGCAGCGGAGAGCGCTGGCCGGTATAACTCGTCTATACCGGTTCAAGCCTTCGTCTCTTTATCTGTATCTGTTTACCAAAACATTCGTCAGGTCTGAGCTGCTGGGAATTGTGGTCCGCATCACTTTGATTGCCGCTTTGGTTATACTCGCCGTTCAATCGGTCGCGGCGGCAGCCTTAGTCAGCGCTGCGGCCATGTTCATTACCCTGATGCAGCTCACATCCCTGGAGCAGTCCCACCGGTATACCTTCTGGCTGCAGACCTATCCGGTCAACGAGCGGATGAAAATCGGTGCTGTACTCCGGATTGTGGCCGCAACCTTTACGGTCCAAGGAGTTATCCTCTCCCTGCTGATGCTGCTAAGCGGAGCAGGTGTATACTCGGCAGCGCCGCTGGCCGCTCTTGTAGTGGGGCTTCTGCTGTGCGCAACCGTCATGAAGCGCAAATTCACCGCTTCATTTGAGACCGAGTAGACGCACCGCGTTCTCTGTAGTCGCCCCCGCCAGCTCTTCGAGGCTCATGCCGCGAAGTTCCGCAGCCGCTTCGGCTACCAGCCGCACATAGGAAGTCTCGTTGCGCTTCCCGCGAAAAGGATGCGGAGTGAGATAAGGCGCATCCGTCTCGATCAGCAGGCGGTCGAGCGGTACCTGCTGCAGGACTTCCTTCGGCTGCTTCGCATTCTTGAAAGTAATCGGGCCACCGAAGGAAATATGGAAATTCATATCCAGACACTGCTTCGCCGTTTCCCAGCTGCCTGAATAACAGTGCATAATGCCGCCGACTTCGGCGGCTTTTTCTTCCTTCAGAATATCCACAATATCCTTATGAGCATCCCGGTTGTGAATAACAATCGGCAGGCCAACCTTACGGGCAAGACGGATCTGTTCACGGAAGACGCGGGCTTGTACATCCTTGGGAGAAGTGTCCCAGTGATAGTCAAGACCGATTTCCCCTATGGCAACGACTTTCTCATGTTTGCATAACTCTTCGATCCACTCCAGATCACCAGGCTTCATATCAATAGCATCGGTCGGATGCCAACCCACGGTTGTCCAGATAAAATCATATTTCTCGGCAAGTGCGATAGAGGAGGGAATTGTCTCCCGGTTAAATCCCACATTAACAATGCGTGTAACCCCATTCTCCCAGGCACGGAGGATAGCCTCATCCCGGTCTTCGTCAAAAGCCTCGTTGTTCATATGAGTATGGGTATCCGTCAACATAACTTAACAGCTCCTCTAATCTTATTCGTTGGTACATTATCTCTTCTTACATATGAACATATCTTCTTTCAACCGAACAGTCTCCGCCTTAGAACGTCTACCTTAGGACCGCCAGTCTCAAATAATTCAACCGGATAATAGATACGATGCTGGCCCATATGAAGTCCAGAGATCGACTTGACGATTTCGGAACGCTCTGTAATTTCACTCAATCTGTCCTGGCTGTCCAAAAGCAGGATCGGAAGCTTATCATCTTTGCCGAATCCCGGTCTGTATACGTCATAGGATTGATCGGAAGGAAAGTCCATCTCCATATAATAGTTAGGATCAAGTCCCGCTTCCTCCAGCGCATCCTGAAAGTCCGTCAGCAGACTAATTTCCTGCTCATCCACTGAGGTGAATTTAAACAAACGGCGGTGCAGGAATCTTCCCGAAAGATCTGCCAGTACGGGGTTTTTTTCTAAAGTCCAATACATCAGTACCGTTTGCATCAAAGACTCATCCAGCAGGAAATAATCAGATAAGGACAGTTTACCCTGAAACAGATGAAGAATCGGCTCCGGCATAAATTCAAAAGAATAGCCCTCTTCAAAAAGCGCCTTAGCGCATTCCAAAGCTTTACCAAGCAAAATTTCCGCACTGCGGGTGACAGGGTGAAAATAAACCTGCCAGTACATCTGATAGCGGGACATCAAATAGTCTTCAACCGCATGCATTCCGCTTTCTTTCACGACAATTTTCCCCTGATACGGACGCAGAACCCTTAATATTCTCTCCAAATCGAAAGTGCCGTAATTAACCCCTGTAAAATAAGCATCCCTGAGCAAATAATCCATACGGTCCGCGTCAAGCTGGGAGGAAACCAGGCTGGTTACAATCTCACGGCGATACGTCTTGCATATAACACCGGCTACATCATGAGGAAAGGTTGGCGACACTTGTGAAAGCACTTTGTTAACATCCGTATCTCCTAGAATAATCCGGCACGACCAATTTTCGTGATTCGTTCCGAATACTTTCTCTATGGAGTGCGAAAAGGGCCCGTGTCCCACGTCGTGAAGCAGTGCTGCACACAGACAGAGCAGCCTTTCCTCCGCCGGCCAGTCAGCGTACTGGTTTCGTTCGAACTGAGAAATAATCTTTCTCGTGATCTCATAAACCCCAAGCGAATGTGAGAACCTGCTGTGTTCCGCCCCATGAAAGGTCAAAAAGGAGGTGCCGAGCTGCCGAATCCGCCGAAGTCTCTGAAATTCCTTGGTATTAATTAAATCCCATACGATCCGGTCCTGCACATAAATATACTTATGGACGGGATCTTTGAAAACTTTTTCTTCTATCATCCATTTTCGACCTCCTTTTTCGACATTTAAGCATCAAATCAGATCAGTTTTAGTGGTATTTTGTCGAATAATGTTTTGTTTCGATTTCCAGACAGGATCTACTTTGTCGCACAAATAAATCCTTTGTCAAACTAAGAAAATAAAATAATTTTCAAAAACCCACTTATTTCTCACGAATAAAGAAGGATTTCTGCAATTCACAAAGAATTCATTAATTATAAAAACTGCAATTAGAGACCAATTTTGGGTTGACTATTTTGGGAACTCTTGGTATCATGAATATCGAAAACAATGTCGAATAATGACGATTAATTATCCCAGTAGATTGGAAGGAGCTTTCATATATGATGAAGTCCACAGGTATTGTAAGAAAAGTTGATGAATTGGGTCGTGTCGTAATCCCGATTGAATTGCGCCGTACGCTCGGTATCGGAGAGAAAGACGCGCTTGAGATTTATGTAGATGGTGAGCGCATCATGCTTAAGAAATACGAGCCTGCTTGTATCTTCTGCGGAAACGCGGAGAACGTAACGTATTTCAAAGGAAAAATTGTTTGTCACGAATGTTTAAATGAAATGCCAATACCTGTGACAAAATAAGAAAAATAGTATATAATAAAAACTAGTAAAGTTCCTTTTGGTAATTCTAACCTTTTTCATATCTCCTCTACGTCTCTAAGACCGGTAGCTCTGCTCTCGGACTTAGAGACCTTTTTTTGTTCATTAGCAGATAGAGGAGAGCTGGAATCTTCACTCCCGCAACAGTTCGTTATATACCTCCCGTTTGGGCAGGCCGCGATCGGATGCGGTTTTCTTGATAGCATCCTTCTTGCTCAATCCCTGCTGAACGTAATGCTCGGCGTGATCCTCTAGCGACAGCTCCTGCCACCACGCCGCTTCCGCCTCGTCCGCTTCCGCCTTGCTGCGCCCCTCGACCAGCAGCACGTATTCCCCCTGCGGCGGATGTTCGCCCAAATACTCCAGCGCCTGACTGACGGTGCCGCGCGCGAATTCCTCGAAGCGCTTGGTGAGTTCACGCGCGAGGCAGACCTGGCGGTCCCCCCATACTTCGAGCATTTGCTCGAGCGTACGCATGACTCTATGGGGGGACTCGTAGAACAGCAGCGTGCCTGGTGCCGGTATAAGCCGGGTCAATTCCCGCTGCATGTCTTTCTTCTCCCGGGGCAGGAATCCGATGAATGTGAATTCATCGGTCGGAAGCCCGGATGCAATGAGCGCAGACAAGGCCGCATTCGCGCCCGGGATCGGCACGACCGTGATGCCGGCTTCGATTGCCAGACGGACAAGGTCATGTCCGGGATCGGATATCGCCGGCAGCCCCGCATCGCTGATGAGTGCGATAGTCTGTCCCTCACTCATCAGTCTGATCAGCTCAGGCCCGCTCGCCTGCTTGTTATGCTCGTGATAACTGACGAGACGGCCCGGAATATCGAAGTGGGTCAGCAGCTTGCGGGATTGACGCGTATCCTCGGCTGCGATGAGATCCGCTTCCTTCAGCGTACGCACCGCCCGGTACGTCATATCCTCCAGGTTACCGATCGGGGTACCGACCAGATATAAAATCCCCGGGTCATTAAGGGCTTCATAGCTTTTCTGTATTTGCATGGTTAGGGTCCTCTATCCTCGGTTTCTTCATTACAGTATCCGTGTTATCCAAGTGACTCTTCTCTCCATAAAATACCGAATGGAGTTCGCCGCAATATTTGCCGTCCTTTCCATGCACGATAAGCGGAGGCAAAGTCTTTAAATCGGGTTTGCCGTCCCGGATTCCTTCAATTAATACCATCATAGCTTCTTCACCCTGACGCGGATGAACGAAACGGACACGCTTGGGCTCAACCCGGTATTGTCTCATCAGCGCAACAATGTCCACAAGCCGATTCGGGCGGTGGACCATCGCCATCTTCCCCCCAGGGCGCAGCAATTTGGCCGAAGCCGCTACTACATCTTCGAGTGTACAGAAAATCTCGTGTCTGGCAGCAGCTACATGCTGATTTCGGTTTTGCTCTCCAGCTGGTACAGGCAGATAAGGGGGATTTACCGTCACAAGATCATATTGTGAGGCGCCTAATGTGCGATGAACATTTTTCAAATCCCCGTGTATCATATGAAGGCTGTCTTCAAGCCGATTCAACTCAATATTGCGCCGGCCCATATCGGCTAATCTCTCCTGAATTTCAACCGCCCAAATCTTTGCCTTGGTACGCGTAGTCAGCAGCAGCGGAATAACACCATTGCCCGAGCACAAATCTACAATTTTACCGCGCGGCGGCACCGAGCAGAATCGTGCAAGCAGAACAGCATCCAGCGAGAATGCGAATACCTCTTCACTTTGAATAATCCGCAGATCGTGGGTGAGCAGGTCATCAATCCGTTCCGTATTTTGCAGTACAACCTGCATATATAGATCCTCCTTAATCGTGTTTCTTCTATTTAAAAGGTACACATGGATATGGAAAAAACCGTAGAGAAGATAACCTCCCTACGGCTCACGTTATTTATTTAAGAAAGACAGGCAGAACAAACAATCTCCTTCCGTCCGCAAATGTCCGTAATAGACGTTGCAGATGTGAAAGCCTTCATAATACAGACGGGCCAAATTGTCGTACCCTTCCCCAATCACCGGCTCTATGCCCTTCTCAGGTTCAAGTTCCACAGGTTCAGCATCCCCCTGTTTGAGCAGTTTGCGCAGCTGCTGATTCTCCATCGTTAGCCGTTGATTCTCTTCGAGCAAAGTAATGATGGTCTTCTTCAAATCTCCCAGTTCAGCATGCGCTTTACCGATCTGCTCTTCCAATCCATCGATTTGTGCAAACATTTCGTGTTTCTCCACTGTCTCACCTCAAGTAACGCTTCCCGCTTCCGTTAAACTTAATCTTGCTCCGCTACATCGTCAAAAGGCAAATCCATAATCTTGCCAATATCGTAAAGCTGGACTTTGCAAGTTCTTTCGTTCATGTTCAGCGACAGTACTTTACCATTTCCAAGCGAGGTAATGACAAAAGTTCCTACGGCAGGCACACTGTCTTTGGCGCTCTCGTAGTTGTCATGTTCGAACTTCAGGCAGCACATCAGACGTCCGCATAAGCCTGAAATTTTGGTAGGATTCAAAGATAAATTCTGATCCTTCGCCATTTTGATCGACACCGGTTCAAAGTCGCCCAAGAAAGACGAGCAGCACAGAATTCTTCCGCAAGGCCCGATTCCGCCAAGCATCTTGGCTTCATCCCTGACACCGATTTGACGGAGTTCAATCCGTGTTCTGAAAATACTGGCCAAATCTTTGACCAGCTCGCGGAAATCGACTCTTCCCTCCGCAGTAAAATAGAAAATAATTTTATTGCGGTCAAACGTATATTCCACATCAACCAGCTTCATTTTGAGCTGATGATCCTTAATTTTGTTCAAACAAACACCGAATGCATCTTTAGCGGCTTTCTTGTTCTCTTCCACTAGCTCAGCGTCCGACGGATTCGCGATCCGTATTACCTTTTTAAGAGGAAGAACAACATCGTTCTCCTGTACCGTTTTCTTACCGATGACCACTTTGCCGTACTCAATACCTCTCGCGGTTTCTACAATTACAGCATTCTCTTGTTCCACAGGAAGGTCAATGGGATCAAAGTAATACACCTTGCCCGCCTTCTTAAAGCGGACACCTACGACGGAATACATGTTACACCCCCTGTATGTCCACTAACATTTTCTCAACAACCAGCTGAGGATTGGCATTAAAACGAAGGCGCTTCTGCAACTCCACCGCCCTTGCCATCAAGCGGACCCAGTCTTCGGTCTCCCGCTTAAACGACAGGGATGCCATCCAGTCTAATTGGTCGGTATATACGAAATTTTCCTTGCGTCCAATCCGCAGGGAAACCATGTCTTTCAACCATAAAATCATAAGATCAAAGAGCAGAGCCGTATGTTCGGCCAGCCCGGCTTTCATCCATTTCTGCTGCAGCGTTACAAAGGAAGACGGATAGCGTGTGAGCGTTTCCCTCAACAATTGTATCATTGTGCTGCGTATTTCGGCAAACCCATTCTTTCCAATTAATTCTTTAGCCGCCTGAATTCCGGCAGTCAAATGTATCGCGGGCTGAACAAGCGCAGCAGGGTGGCCCTCTTCAAGAAGAATCCGAGCCATGTCCGCACGAGGCATAGGCGTGAAAGAAATCCATTGCGAGCGCGATTGGATCGTCGGCAGCAGGGCATGTCCATTCTCTGTAATAAGAATAGCCACCACTTTCGAGTTGGGTTCCTCTAGAAATTTCAGCAGACTGTTGGCCGCCTGAACGGTCATCTTCTCCGCTTGATTCATGATATAAATCTTCGTACCTGAACCGGAAGAACGATAAGCGAATTTTTTCTGGAGTTCGCGGATCTGATCAATCTTAATAGAAGCGCCATCAGGCTCAATGGAATAAAGATCCGGATGATTGCCATGCTCCACCTTACGGCATTCCAGACATTCACCGCAGGCGTCATCCGTCAGTTTGGTGCAATATATGGCTTTGGCGAGCACAAGGGCGGTTTGTTTCCTTCCCGTACCCACAGGCCCGCTAAATATATAAGCATGCGATATTCTATCCTGCCGCAAGCCGCTTTGCAATATGCGTTTGGCCGTTTCTTGGCCTGGGATCGTTTGAAAAGACATTTGTATACGCTCCACGGTATTAAAATAATAAGTGGATCAGCATGCCTCTTATTTCGCCGATGCGCTGGAGAATTTCCAGACGGCCTTGTTCAGTTTCCAGCAGTTCGTCAGCCATTGCCAGCAGTGTACTATCCGCTTCTTCAAGCAGTTTGTACCGCTTGGTACGTCCGCGCCGGTCCCAGCCTCGCGTATCCCGTAAGGTTACGCCCTGGCGGGCCGTCTCTTCCAGAAACTGTTTGATGAGAAGTTTATACTGTCTCAGCTCACGAAGTGTCATGGATCTGGAAAGCCGGTCACCCTGGAGCCCGATTTGTTGAAGCAGCCGGTTTAACTGCTCCATAGTGACCTTTTCATCCTGTTTGAGCATAAAGGCAGAAAAATCTTTGGGAGGCGACTGCAGGGGAGGCGCCGAATCCGTAACTTTAACGTTCTTGCCGATCGGATGCCAACCCGGATTGATTTTCAACGAGATGCTCCCCTTTACCTTTTATTACATGGCCTGTGCTTCACTATACGGGACAAGCCCCTTTCGGATCAGTAATGCTCGAAACGCTCCACCGGAAGCAGGAATACAGCTGCGCCGCCGACCTGCACTTCAACCGGGAACGGAATATATGAATCTGTCGTGCCACCCATAGGCGATACAGGTGTGACGAGCTGATCGCGTACTTTGCAATTTGCTTTAATCACTTTAAAAACTTCCGGCACCCGTTCATCTTCGATCCCGATCATGAACGTTGTATTGCCTGCACGGAGAAATCCTCCGGTACTGGCCAGTTTAGTCGCACGGAACCCCTCTTTGATCAATGCATTGGATAGACGGTTGCTATCTTTATCCTGAACAACGGCGATTACGAGTTTCATCGCAGATCCCCCTCTTTTATTATACCTCAGGCTGTGGAAAAAAGACACGATCTAACAGTTCATTACAGTCCCGTAAAATATCGGCCGCTATTTCGTCTTCCGAACGATTCGCATTGATAAGCCGTATACGATCCGGGTTTTCTTCAAGAAGAGTCATAAAACCATCCCGGACGCGGCTGTGATACGTCTCGCCTTTCAGCTCAATCCGGTCAAGCGCCTCACCGCCGATGGCTTGAGCCCGGCTGTATAGGCGCTGTAAACTGGTCTCAACCGGCACGTCAAGCAAATAAGTGCGTGTCGGTTTCAATCCGCCGGTCGCGAAGGTATTGATTGCGGCCACCTGCTCCACATCCAAACCAAGACCATGAGCCTGGTAGGCGATGCTCGCATCGACGAAGCGATCGCAGAGCACAATACGATTTGCTTCAAGAGCCGGAATAATAAGCTCACGAACATGCTGAGCCCTGGAAGCTGCGTAGAGCAGAACTTCAGTCTGATCTTTCATCTCTGTATGCTCCGGATCAAGAATCAAGCTGCGGATTTTGTCGCTGACTGATGTGCCTCCCGGTTCTCGCGTTACCACAATATCATATCCGAGTTTACTCAACGAATCGGCTAACCGGCGCAGCTGAGTTGTTTTGCCGGATCCATCCGGACCCTCAAATGTAAGGAATATATCTTTCACTTTACCCTCCTAAAAATATAAACGAAACCAACCTGACGGTCGGAAGTTAATCTATGGTGTTTGCAGCCTTCTATTCCGGGCTCTCTTGCCTAACCTTCAGGTATCCTCTCATGACTTCAACACTTCCATGAAACCTCGCTCCTGATGCTACGAGCTTTTTGAGCTTATCTGCCGTTTCTTCCGTAATAATCTCCCCTGGATATAAAAGTGGAATTCCTGGCGGGTAAGGAATCACCATCTCAGCGGAACGTTGCCCCGTGGAATCATCTAGGGAAGCCAGGACGACATTCTGTTCTTGGTTATTAGTAAAAAGTGGACTGCCCATCGGAACAGGCTTGGAAACGGAGTAAAGGAGAGGCTTATACATACTATTCGGGCTGGTGTCCCGAAGTTCCTGCCTTTCAATCAAGTAACGCGTTGAAATGCTTCTGCAAACGTCCAGAGCTCTTTGCGCATCCTCAAGTGACGTAAAGATCGTCAATAAGAGAAGAACATATGCCCCCGAAGCGAATTCTACGTAGCAGCCCGCCTCTTCCAGCAATTCCTGAAGGTCCGTGCCTGTGAGAGTTCCAGTTGAATCGTATAGGGTTATCTTAAAAGGATCCAGACTATCGTAAGCTTCAGGAGCAACAGGAGGTTCGAGAACCTTTAGACCATGCACCGAATGAATACCGCTGCACAGCAACTTTACTGCATCTAGTCCTTGATTAATAAGCTCTCTTCCGCAGGTATGCATCTGCTTCCTCGCTAAATCAAGGGATGCAAGAATCGGGTACGAAGGGCTCGAGCTTTGCAGCATTGCCAGCAGCGTCCGTATCCGTCCGCGGTCCATACGGTCCCCCTGCAGATGCAGCATCGCTCCCATCGTCATCGCACTGAGCATCTTATGCGTGGACTGAACCACCGCATCTGCTCCGCTTGCCAGTGCGGACTCCGGCAGCTCCGGGTGAAACCCGTAATGCGCCCCATGGGCTTCGTCTACCAGCAGCGGGATGCCCCGGCTGTGCGCAAGCTCCGCATAGGGGCGCAAATTCACTCCCATCCCATAATAGTTGGGATTGGTCAGCAGCAGCCCCTTGGCCTCCGGGTAGCGATTCAGCGCGTCTTCGACATCGCACCATCTCACGGAGGCCGGTATTCCGCTATCCCCGTCTAGTGCCGGGGATATAAAAACCGCGTGCGCGCCAGCCAGCATTAATCCGTGAAGCACGGATTTGTGTACATTGCGCTGCACGAGGAGAATGTCGCCAGTCCCGCACAGCGACATGATCATCGCCAGGTTGCCGACCGTGCTGCCACCGACGAGGAAGAATGTCTCATCCGCCCCGAAGCAGTCTGCCGCGAGCTCCTGCGCCTCGCGGATCACGCCTTCCGGCTGATGAAGATCGTCGAGCCCGCTGATCTCGGTATAGTCGAGCGCCATCAGCGGCTCAAAAAAAGAAGCGGCCGCCGGGTCCGCTCCTCTGCCAGATTTATGGCCGGGCACATGAAAACTCGCCGGCAATTTATCATAATGCTCCCTCATCCGCTCAAAAAGGGGAGCTTCATTACGCTTTTTATTCGACATATCCAAGCATCCTTTAGACCTGTATAATCTCTATAAATATAGAAGTAAGTCAAGCATACCTGTCTGCCTGCGATGAATCAAGTCAAACCATCTCTACATAGTCAGATACTTAAGCATTTTTCTTATAAAATATCTGTTTTAACTGCCGGATAAAGAAAGAATATTTAACATCCAGCACATCCGTATGTACAATTTCAGATTCGCAGGCTTCACAAATAAATTCCGATACAATCTGGATGCCTTCTTGCTTGGTTTCGCCGCACACGATACATTTAGGTTGAACGGATTCTTCCATACGGATCACCTCTACTCTTTTTTCTATTAAGCAGTATGTCCGGTTTACGATATTTTTAGACAAGATAGCCGGATAAACTCACATGTTTCCGCGCTTACCGGCCTAAAACCTTCAAAAGAACATCCCGGCCACCGATATAGCTAATAGAGAACATTCCCCACTGCGTCTTCTTTTGAGAGATTAGCTTATCTTACGGAGGTTTATCTTTGTGAAAAATACATCATCCAGCGATGCGGTCATTTATACCTACACCCTACTTCGACGAATCCCGCATCATTTCCTGCTGCTCGGCGGTTATTATGCTTTTGCCGTGGTCTGGGGAATTAAAGCTGTATTAACAGGCAGCCTCCTGTCGCTTATCTTCGGGTATCTCTTTATTCAGTTGCTGTATGCCCTTGTCATTCGGGGTTATCTTTATTTTGTACGCAATGCCGGCCTTCAAGGCTGGTCGTACCGGCTGGCACATCTGTGGACCGGATTTATTCCGTCCCAATATGTAATGCTTCGAACTTTTATCCGGCTTCATCTTCATCTGCTTGTATCCGGTTGTGCCGGAATTCTGCTGCTTTACCCTTGGCTTTCTGCCGATTCCATATCGAATTTTTTATTTGTGCATCTTTGGATCATGGGCGGGCGATTCTATCTGTTCTTTATGTTCCGAAAAGAGTACAAAATCGGTTGGCTGCGATTGCGTTCAAGTGAAACATCCTGTTACAAACAATAAAACTTCTTTAGAAAGCATCAGGCTGAAGCAGCAAAAGCCTGATGCTTTTTCATTTTCAAGTGCCGGTATAAACGTATAAAGTAAGCATTATTCCCGTTCATACTCCTTGGCAGATAAATCTCCCTATTACAACGTAATTACAAACTGTATGTGCATTAACATTCCGTCAATCTAGTGGAGCAGCCCAATCGCAATAACCTTTATTGCAAAACAAAAAGCCTTCTCGAACTTTCGTTCGAAAAGGCTTTTCTATGTCGCTTGGCAACGTCCTACTCTCCCAGGACCCTGCGGTCCAAGTACCATCGGCGCTGGAAGGCTTAACGGTCGTGTTCGGGATGGGTACGCGTGGTTCCCTTCCGCCATCGTCACCAAACAGGATGTTCCGAAGTGTTAGAGACTTCGAAAAACGCAGCATCTCCTTGCGGACATACCACTCATTTCAGGGTTGTACCCTGAAAACTAGCAGCGAAAGATGTAAAAGATCCATCCAAAGATCTTGTGGTGCACCGCCTAAGCGATGCTTCCGATGACGGC
>NZ_RHLK01000018.1 GCF_009757775.1 Paenibacillus lutrae | reverse complement strand
AGCCACCTGGCTTTGGAGAACCGGTGGCTCAAAACAGAAACTTACTGCATTTTTGAGTTTTTTATTTCTCCAAACAAGACAAACTCCTGAGTTCCATTCGGAACAAAGGAGTTTGTCTGCAATCTGGTTGACTGATATTATCAGTCAAATTGAGTCAGGGAAATTCGATACATCTCAGTAAAAAAAGAAGTGCATGACATGCACAATGAAATTGCCCTTTATCCAGGGCTTTTTTATTTGAGATAAATTTGTCTTGGAAAGGTTCGCTTCCTCCGGAAGCGTTCCATTGTCCTACCTATCAAATCCTTTCTTTGCCTTTGCACCTCCAACTTACCACGCCACGCCTTTACTCATGCAAGTCCGCTATCGCTCCGCTGTCGCGGTGGACGGAGAGAATTCGCTGAAGAGATCCGGCGGCCGGATTATTCGCCCGGCCACTCGAACCTTATTCAATGTCCAGACTTGCATGAACGGCGCTTACGTGGTGCGTTTACGGTGCAAAGGAAACTAAAAAAGAGGAGCTGGTAACTCATGAAATTCACTTATCAAGATTTTATCGCTTTCGCCCGTGCTTTCGAGGAACAAAACTGTTTCGATTTCTGTGAAAATGAAGTTCGGCAGGCGGATCGAGAAGAATGGCTATTTTTTTATGATGCTACTTTTCGTGACGAAAGTAATTATAAAACGAATGTTTGCATTCAGTTCAACGAATTATCGGGTGAAATAGGTTGGGATATTGGGGGAGGATGGGATGATGCTATTAGAGAGATCGAGATCCTTTATCAGCAATTATTCGGAAAGCGTCTCGGTTATCAATTAGTTGAGAGAGGGGAAGATGCTGATCGTGTTTACTCTGTGCTGAAGACAATTATGGAAGGTATCCATAAAGCTGAGAATGGATTAATTCCGTTTGCTGCTGTGTTCAACGGTCTTCGGATCCGTGATTGTTTGCCGGAGCACACGGTTTTAGGTTCTACATGGCACATTAGTGAAATTCGAGATAAATTCCCAACGGGGACTACGGATAAGGAGTTGTTTTCAGAACTTAGAAACATTAACGGTAGATTAACCGATGCAGCTATCTCTTCAGGCAGAGAAGTAATCGAAAAGGCACTTTAAAATGGACTGGCTGGGTACTCCCGGCCTTTTTCTATCCCTTATTTGATTGTGGCAAAAGAAATTTTCTTACAGACGGGTGACCGTTGCTTCTGGCAACCAGGAGCTTTTAGAAATTTTTTGGCTCCCCCAGTTCGTTCAGTCGGGAGGGCCAAGCGAACGACCGGGACTAACCTGGGCAAAATCATCCCAGGCAAGTCTCGGTACGTTCCATTGGACCTCTTTTCCTCCTTTGCGTTCCGATGTAAAAAAAAAGATCAAGTAAGGTTAGAACCGGCAACCGCCGGTTCTTTTTTATTTGTTCGCTTTTTCGCCTTTTCCCTCCGCATGTTAACAAGAGCAACGGCACTAAGAAAAAAACGCGCTGGGACCCCGACCCAACACGTTTTTTTCTAAGTGCCGTAGCCGGCTCGTCAAGGGGCAAAAAACTTTTTTCTTCCAAGTAGAAGTTCCAATCGGAAGAAAAAAGTTTTTGTGCTGATCCCTTGACGATCCGTCTATGCTCTTGTTCACAAGCTTCGCCATGAAAAGGCGAAAAAACGCCCTTTCGGGACACAATGCCATGCGGATTGAAAAGTCAAAAAAGCATGAGGGGTGATTGTATGAAAGATGATCTTTTAAGGCAAATCGAAGATGAAAGGCAACAAATGAATGCGCTGGCCAATCTGCACGGCCCGGCCGCGCCGCAGGTGCTTGAACAATCACAAAAGCTGGATGTTCTGCTAAATGCCTACTACACAGAGGAGCGTTTAAACGCATGACCCCGGCTTCTGTCTTCCTATACCAGCGCTTCAGGCGTACAGTTCTTGATCATTACGGACCCTGCTTTTTGCACAACCACTCTTTTACTTCCAGAAGAATATTAAAAGGCCGAGTTGCTTGTTGGGAGCAATTCGGCCGGGGCGAAGATTTTGGAGCCTTCGCCCCTCTACTATAACACATCAAGGAGAGGGTATATATGAGCGAAAAAATTTATGACATGATTACGAACCGGATGATTGCTCTTTTAGAGCAAGGCGTAGTTCCGTGGCGTAGACCCTGGGTAGTAGGCGGGGCTGTAAACTGGAAGACTCAAAAACCATATCGAGGTATCAATACGCTTTTGCTAGATCCGGGCGAGTATGCCTCATTCAAACAAGTAAATGAAGCCGGCGGAAGAGTTAAAAAAAATGAAAAAGGACACATTGTGGTTTTTTGGACCTGGTTAGAAAAAAAAGACGAGAAGACCGGGAAAATCGGGAAAATTCCATTTCTCCGTTACTATACAGTGTTCGAAATTAACAAACAGTGTGAGGGATTATCGAGCAAGCGAAGCGAGCAAACCTTCGAACATGATCCAATTGAGGAAGCCGAACGCATTTGTAACAGCTATCAAGACGGACCACCTGTACGCTTTGCTTCTGGACGGGCATTTTATCGGCCATCACAAGATTTTGTAAGCGTGCCGCCGTTGTGTGACTATACGAAGCCAGAGGAATACTATAGCACGCTTTTTCATGAACATGTCCATAGCACCGGCCATTCGAAGCGCTTAAACCGGCCGGGGATCACCGAATTTGGTGAATTTGGTGACGAGAATTACAGCAAGGAAGAACTTGTCGCCGAAATCGGCGCGGCAATGCTTTGCGGAATTGCCGGCATAGATAACAGCACGATGGAAAACAGTGCCGCCTATGTGGCCAGCTGGCTCCGAAAGCTTAAAGACGACAAACGATTGATTGTGCAAGCTGCTGGGCAAGCACAAAAAGCCGCAGATCATATACTTGGCGTGACCTTTGAAGATGTAGCGTAACCGGTGAGGATGCGCGGCCCCCAATCGGGGCCCCTTCCCCGATCGGGGGCGGTTTCCTCCAAATTATTGAATATGCCCTTTCAGGGCATCAGCCAAAGGAGAGGTTATTGTGACAACGAAGCAAAGACAAAATCAGGCAAGAAGAGCTCTTGAAAAAAGGTTGGATCGGATTTTTTCGAAAAGTGAACAAGATGAATTGGAATGGTTTTGCGATAGTGAAAATGATCGAGAATATATCTGGAAATTTATGAACCCGGCAGACGGACAGATTACTGAAATGGTTTACGGTTTCGTTTCTAAAACGGTAACCGTCTGCGGTACAGCGACCGTTGAATGCTGGGAAAATGCTTGGAACGAATACATATCCCGGTTGAAGCGACTGGAAGAATTAAAATCTGCTGGACGTTATGGGTATCAGCTGAGGATGCCCTATAAAGCACTGAATAATGCAATCCTTAGACTTCGGAAGCTTGACCCTGACTTTTGCAAAAGAAACGGGATTTAAAAAAATGGGGGCCGGAACAGCCGGCCCATAAACAAGGAGTGTAAGCATATTGGCCAATGATATCCGGGTTATATACCGAGCAACTGCTCGAAAGACCATTCTTGTAATCGGCAAATATACGAATAACGGGGCCAAAAAAGCTAAAGTCACGGTTATTCGCGACTACTTGGGAGAGCTAAGTAAAGGCGATTGCATCAAAGTACCGGTAGACCTATATTTACTTGCGGCCCGTGTTCATCCAAGCTACGTGAACGACTATATAGCTGCTGATCCCGATCGGATCGATCAGCTTATGCGAAAACTGTTAATTCAAGCACTTAATCGTAAAGTTGAACAGCTCTACCCATCCCAGTAACAATATTCCCAATCTATCCTAAAGGAGTTGCCTTCACATGTTAGATATACTGAACGCAATTTTTGGTGCTATCTTATTCATTTCTGCAATCGCTACCTATGTTTGGTGCTGGCAAGACGCAAGTAAAGAGGCTGCAGTACATTCATCTGCAAAGAAAAATATATGGACACCGGACTCTTCCCTTGAAGGAAGGATAGGCCATGTAAATCTACCAGCAGCTGCAGGAGACTGTTGGAGAGCAGGATGCCTAGCAAGTACGGCGGACCAAGCAGATCCGGAGCATTCAGGAAGCCTGGTCAATA
Source organism: Paenibacillus lutrae (assembly GCF_009757775.1). GTDB lineage: Bacteria > Bacillota > Bacilli > Paenibacillales > NBRC-103111 > Paenibacillus_F > Paenibacillus_F lutrae. Next base: position 68,492 of record NZ_RHLK01000018.1, on the reverse strand, counting down.
CTGGCCGAACGGCGCCAGACAATTAATCATTGGTTAATCTGTACAGATAAGGAGCATAGGTAGAATTGGTCATACCTGCATCCAATTTGTGCTATATCCGTAAGTATAAATTAAAACACTTCGTTGCTAGAGATTATCAAGTTGAGAGGAAGTATAGAATATGCAGGTAATTCTTGCTGAAAAACCCGATATGGCTCGTAATATTGCGGATGTTTTAGGGGTGAAAAAGGCGAACCGTGGATACATAGAACTTCAGAATGGCAATATTGTTACGTGGGCGATTGGACATCTTATTCGGCTACGCACCCCGGATTCGTACGAGGAATACAAAACTTGGAGCTTAAACACTTTACCCATTATTCCGGAGCCGATGCTGTCTGAAGTAGATCCTGATCGGAAGGATCAATTTCTTGTCATACGTGAATTGCTTAGCAAAGCTGACAGCTGTGTGATTGCGACAGATCCCGGCAGAGAAGGCGAGCATATAGGTCGAACGATTATCAGCGCATGCGGTTTCAAAGGGAATCTTTTGCGTCTATGGATTCAGGATTTAACTTCGGAGACGATAAAATCGGGTTTTCAACAGCTGCGAAGTGCGGCTGATTATGAAAATCTCGCGGCAGCTGCAAGAATACGGGCGGCCGCAGATTACTGGATCGGATTCACGGCGACTCGTTTTTTTAGCTTGGTCGCCCAAGAAGTATCGGGTGAGAAGGCGCTCTTGTCTGCAGGTCGTGTACAGACGCCTACCTTACGGATTGTTTATGATCGAGAAATGGCCATTGAAGGGTTTAAATCTCAAACGTTTTACCAGCTCTTAGGCACCTTTACTACGTCATCCGGAAATTACGAGGGGAAATGGTTTAGGTTTCAAGACGAAAAGATAAGTCGTTTGGATACTATAGAAGAAGCCGAGGCCCTACTGAAGAAAGTAGCCGGTCAACCGGGAACCGTTACTCACTTTGAGGAAAAACAGGTGAAGCGTTATGCACCACAACTGCTTGACTCTACATCGATCAAAAAGGCCGCGCGTAAACAATTGGGCTTTTCCATCGAGAAGACGGACAAAACCCTTCAAAGCATATATGACAAAGGTTTTTGCACATATCCGCGCACGGCAAGTGTGCATTTATCTTCAAATGCTGCCGATAAGCTGGCGAAAGATCTTGCCGCGATTCGCCTCAAAAGCAAATTCTTTAGTTTGTTTCCCAAAGATATTCATAGTCTGAAGGGAAAACCCCGGTTTGTTGATGATGAAAAAGCTGCAGAACACCATGCTATTGTTCCCACAGGGTTAGTTCCTGCCGAATTAACTGAGGATGAGGAGAAGCTTTACGAAATTATCCTGCGTGTGACGCTTGCAGCCCATCATCCGGAAGGAACGGACAGTGAAATTACAGCGATAACCACAATTGCAGATGAAACGTTTGAAACGAAGGCAGTCTCTATCCTGGAACAAGGTTGGCGGAAAATTTTGAAGCCCGAGTCAGAGGAAAAAGGAGCCGACGAAGTAGCTGCGAGCCTGCCAAACCTCCAGATTGGCCAGGTCGCAAGCGCACAAGACATGAGGCCGGTAATCGGAAAAACAACGCCTCCGAAGCGTTTAGCTGAGGATGAACTGATCGAGCAGATGGCGAAGGCCGGTCGAAAAATTGAGGATGATGAGGAACTGGCAGCTGTTCTTAAAGATTTAGGAATTGGCACTCCGGCGACCCGATCCACTATTGTCCAGGAATTAAAAAAACGGGAGTATATAGAGAGTAAAAAGAATTTGATTTACTTGACGGACAAGGGTCGGAATTTTATGAGCTTGATTCATGACCATCCTTTGGCCAGCATCGAGCTAACAGCAGAATTTGAGAAGAAACTCACTGAAGTTGCCGAAGGCCGGCGCTCTGCAGCTCAAACAAGGGAAGAGTTTAAATCATTTGTGCATCGAATTATGGGAACAAAGGATGAGCTTCAGCAGAAAATACGTGAACGGATGAAGGAAAAGTCCCTGTTTCAAAACATCGCGTTTATCGGCAAGTGTCCGGCCTGCAACAAGCCAGTCACCGAGAAGAAAGAGTTTTACGGCTGCAGTGGATTCAAAGAGGGCTGCAAAATCACGATCCCAAAAGAATATATGAAAATTAAGTTATCGGTAAAGCATGCAGCTGCTCTTTTGGAAGGTAAGGAGATCATGTTCCAGGGGATACAAGGTAAATTTGGGCCCTATAGCCTTATTCTGAAATTTGAGAATCAGAAAATTCAATCGCGAAAGCCTACTTTAGAAGAGTTGTCGCTGGGGAGTTGTCCTCTTTGTCAAAAAGGAGTTCGTGAAAATGAAAAATTTTACGGTTGCAGTGGGTACAAAGAAGGCTGTAAATTTACCCTACCAAAAACTTTTTTAGGTAAACCGATAACTTCAGCTCAGGTCCGGAAGCTCCTGAGAAACGGAAAAACGGATGTTATTAAGGGGTTCACGGCTAAAGATAAAACATTCGATTCGGCATTAGTCTATGACAAACAGGAAGGACGCCTCAAATTCGCTCGCTAAGACCTTTGTATAGTCATAAGTCATAGTGTTCGCTTAATGCTTTTAAAGACCATTACAGACCGTTTCTGTTCGTCTCATGAGATGTTGGATTGAAAACTACGAATAATCTTTTTCTTTTCTCTGTAGCTTTGCTCTAATCATGTTAAAATAAGGTATAGGGAAGAAAAAGAGGCGATCAACTTGAGGAAATTGAATTCGAATGATGCTTCTGTGGCATTAAAAAATGCTGAAGCATCCCTTGCAATCGAAGATGAAGGCTTAGCTGCTAATGAGCGTGATCTAATTATGCGGCAACTGACTGGCGAGATTTCGTTGGGAGAATTTTTAAAACAAGCCAGAGAACTTTCAAGAAATGGAATCTAAAACGTCTGCATTCGTTTATCCTGGTACGAACGTCCTTATCAACAAGCCAGGAATTCGTAACCAGGATGAATTAACTCGATTTGAAAATATCGTGACTACGGCAAGAAATGCGAGGCTGTATCTTCAGCCTATTCATGGCCATTTTGACCTTGACCATTTGAGGAAAATACATAAATACCTTTTTCAGGATGTATACCCCTTTGCTGGGCGGATCCGTACCGATAATATCGCAAAGGGCACCTTCTCTTTTGCCTCATGTCAATACATCGAGCCATCGGCTAAGGATTTATTCAAGCATCTAAAAAACGAGAATTATTTAGTCAGCACTGATTGCCATACATTTTCCGAACGTGCAGCCCACTATATGGCCGAGGTTAATGTGCTTCATCCGTTTCGCGAGGGCAATGGACGGACACAACGTGAATTCATTCGTTGTTTAGCATTGAATGCCGGTTATGAGCTGAATTGGGATCATGTACCCCCAAAGGTGGCCTTTCAGGCATCTGTTCAGTCTGTAGTTGACACAGGGCCTTTAAAAGACGTGATTTTGAATGCGTTAATAAACCGAATTCCGGAAAAGAAATTCACGCAGCTATTTCATGAACAGGCTTCTGATCGTGAACGATGATAAAAAGGTAGGACCCAAAGGGTCCTACCTTTTTTACTTGGTAAATAAGCGCTGAAATATGTTTTTCTTTTTTGTGATCCGTTGGCTTTTGACGAATTGGCTCATCGCTTGAAAATATGCCTCGGGATCCTTTCGTCTAAGCTCCGAAAGTTTTTCCTTTTGAAGCTCAATATCTTGACTTTGAATGCTTGCCTGTAGCTCTAGAATTTCGTGTAAAATATCCATTTTACTGTTTTGCTTTTCATGTTCTCTTTTCTGCAGCTGAAACTCTTCGGTCAACTTATCCAGCTGCCTGTTCTTCTCTGCCAACTCTTCTTTAATTGCTGCAAGGTCATCTTCGGTTGGTCCAGGTAAAGCCGGTGGTGAAACGGACTGTACTATCTCGGCGAACTTCTGACTGTTCAATGCCCATTCACCATTTTCATTCATCGTAAAAAGCCCAGTACTTAAAATACCTTTTAACGCTTGCTCTGTGAGCTCTTGATTTGCTGCTTTCTGGTCATTTTCTGTAACTAATGTTGCTTTAATTCCTACAAGCTCTTGGATCTTTTCAATTTTTAAATTTTCGTATTTTCTAAGCCACAGTATCATCCGTAAACGAAAGATACTCTGATAGCCTAAACTAAAATTTCGCTTACTTGGCCCTGATCGTTCTGCTTTTACATATTCATTTGTTTCAGTTTGCCAGTGGCGCATAGTTGATTTGTTACATAAGTATTCATCGCTTTCTGGATCAGAACAATACCAACTCTCAAATTCTCCTGTGGTGTATTCTTTGATATCACTTAGATTCGCCATATAATGATCGATAATTTCATGCTTTGGATATTTTTCAGAAAGTAAGCGATACAACGGATCACTAGCAAACTCTAATTCGATCTGAGCGCCCATATTTGCTGCGATTGTCAAAATTCCGACCTCCTTTACTTATATAACATCAGTATAACGCATTTACACGTCTATCAATAGAATATTTATTAATATTTGCTATCATTAAATATCATTTGTTATTACAAGGTAATAAATGATGGTTATCAAGAGTTGACGAAAAAATTTGATAGCAATCATGGTTATTCGAATTGTTTGATAACGGCTGATAACTTATCAAAGATTAACAAAAATACTTGATACATTTATATTGTATTGTATTATATTGTATCGTATAATATTCATTAGAGATTGTTAATCATTGTTTAACAAAGATAAACATTTTGTTGTAATTTTTATGTTAACAAAGTTTATCTTTGATTAACAATGAAAATCATTGATATTCAAAGTTTATCATTTTATGATAGGAGGTAATTTTAAGATGAATTTTTTTTCAACTGAAATGAGAATATTTGAACAAAAGCTTCGTGATTTACTCGCTATTGGGGATGGTGATCTAAGAGCTCTACAGAACTATTCGCACCAGGTAGAAGAGGATGTAAGAAGAATGCTCGAATACTTTTATGGCAAAGAAGAGGATCCGACGTTATCGGATCTTGTAGATGGAGTTGAGTGGTACTTTGAAAGAACTGCGAAGAAATATTATGCGACCAGCCCCATTTGTTCACTCGTACACCTTCTTCGTCTCGGCTATAGGGCTGATAAGTTACACAATTTAATCACTCTTCACGAAGCTGCAGAAATTGAAGGGAAAGGATATAACGCAGTATACTCTGATATCAGGAAAGGACTTCGTACTGGTTATTTAATCTTTGGAATGAACTTCGTTGATCGATCAGAATCCATGGAACGCCAACGGAAAAACAAAGATAAATAAAAAGAGAGGCCGCAATAGCGGCCTCAATCCGACAGAGAACCAATCAAAGGAATTGGTTTCGTTATTAGTATAGCGGAATGAACTGAGCCTCACAATAAAGTTTCTCTTAATTTGACTTCCAAATGTCAGAGGTGTTTGATTTTGCCATATTTTAAACCCGAAGTTGTGGATACAATTTTAGACCAAGCAAACGTGGAGAGTGTCTTAGCGTCCCTGGGTTACCAGCTGATCGGTAAGGGTTTGCGGAATAAAGGGACGGTATGCCCATCGTGCGGGCGTGATGCAACTCATTGTAAGATCAACGTAGAAAAAAAGAGTTTTATCTGTAATAGCCCAACATGCGGGTTCAAAGGGAATCTTTTTCATTTCCTAATGATGGCCAAGGGCGTTAATTTTCCGGAGTCTGTTGCGTATGTGGCCAAACTCATGAATATTGATACGTCTGATAATTGTTGGGAAGAAGTACAGCGCCGCGGTAAAATATTCGCGGATGCAGCCCAATTTTGCTTTAATAATCGCAGTGCAGCCATTGATTATTTCTATAAACGCGGCATTAGAGAAAATACGTTAAAGAAAGCCGGAGTTGGATTTATCGAGGGTGGCCGCAGCCTAGTAGACTATTTAAAAGAAAAGGGCTATGAGCAGGCAGAATTACTTGAAAACCGACTGGCATACCTTGCGCCTAACGGATCTGTCTTAAATGGGATGTATAATCAAGTTGTCATTCCTATTATTGATTCCAAACGAAAGATTATCGATTTGTACGGGAGGAATCTATCAGATCGACATCAAAAGCATTTTTATTGCCTTGGAACGAGAAAAATATTAGGCGCTCACTTGCTCAAAAGGGGTTGTAAGGTTCGTTTAGTAGAAGGACCAGGTGATTACCTTGCTTGCTATGAAATGTACTTAAATGGCTTCACAGACAGCATTCCCTTTTGTTGTGGGAAAGCCGAGCTATTTGAGTACCAACTGAACGAATTGAAAAGCTTTAATGTATCACATATCGAAATTATGTTTGACGGTGATAAAGCCGGCCGTAATGGTGCATTGCAAGCAGGGGAATTAATAGCCAAACAAGCGAAAATCCCCACCACGGTAGCTGTTCTACCCGATGAAGAGGATCCGCTATCACTCTATGCCAAATATAAAGCTATCCCTCACCAGGAGTATGTGACCTACGATGAATACAAGTGGCTCGCGGTGCTGAATGAAATTCCAAAAGATTTTCTGCGAACTTACTTGAACAGGGAAGGCGAATAATGTATAACATAATATACTATATGATATAATACATTATTATATCGTTTTTCTGAAAAGGGGGGGCGCAGTTTGGGATTCACATATGATGAACCGACCTTGAATTATTTAATCGAAGGGTTGGAGAAAGTCCATTTTGACACGTTGAAAGACATCCTCAACAATGAGAATCAGCGAATTTCTTACAAAGATCTTCGCCTGAAGGTATCTCAACTTGTACTGGACAAGACCTTACACCGTCTTCTGGGCGCACGTTTTGTTGATATCGAGAAAGATGCGGTTGACTCAAGAGTTAATTATTACTTCGTAACAGAAAACGGGAAAAACGCGCTACAAATTCATGAGAGGGGCTAATATAATGGCTGCTGAAAAAGCTATTCACTTGGAAATTGGAAATGATATCGGAAACTCCGCACACAAAATAGTCATTAATGGGGAACCAGCTCGCGTACAACCAGCATGTTTCGTAAAAGTGAGCAAAGCATTGTTTGACGATGAGGTTACCGAAGAAAGTGTTATTAAGGATATTTGGAATCAACTATGTGTAAGTATCAATAGCGTGGCTGCTGAGAATGCAATGTACGTTATAGGCCGTAAGGCTATAGATAGTGGACGGCCGTTAATTAATCTTGAAGTTGGTCTCGATAAGAAATCGACTCATGATTTACCGGTAGTAAACACTTTGGCTAACATAGCAGCTTACGTAATTGAGACAAACCAAAAAGACGGAATTCTAGCCAAAGATTCGTTTAATGTCACGGTGGATATGGGAACTGCTATTCCAGTGACGCAGTTCACCGATGAAGCAGCTAGACTTTTGGAAAAACGATTCATGGAAGGTAAACATCGAGTTACAGTTTACTTGGGTAGCAGAAAACAAGTATTCATTGAAATCACATTTGCTTTCACAAGATGCACGAAAGAAGGAACTCCCCCAACGTTTGCCATTCAATACGATAAAAACGGAGCGATCCGGAATGATAGCATTTTCGAACGAATCAATAAATTACGTGAAACAAAGGATTTGCCACCGATCGACGGCAGTCATTTTCAAAACAAACGAATCCTTCACCTTGATATTGGGGATGGAACAAGCGAACTACCTATAACGGAAGGCAACAAACCAATTTTTGTGCATGGGATCAATCATGGTGTTGGACATGCACTAGAGGAAGCTCTCTTTCAGTTTAATGTTTCTATTAACATCCCTGATAGCCCACGTCAGTATCTAAGTGATGTTATCAAAAATAAGAGTCACAAATATCATGCAAGAGCTCTGTCGGCTGTAAAAACACCACTTGATCAAGAAATCCCGCATTTTGTCAAAGGGGTTAACGATCAAATTAAAAAAGCTAGAGGCGAGATCGACGTACTAATGATTTATGGGGGTGGTTCCATTCTTTCCTACCCGGAATTAGAGGAAAGACTGCAACCTATCTGCGAGGAAAGAGAAATGGAGCTGTTCTACGTACCGGCAGAATATGCCGTAGACATGAACGCTGACGGACTCTACATCTTTGTGAAGTCTCCAATTTTTCAGAACTTAAAGAAGAAATACTTAGAAACGGTTGCCTCCTAATAAAGAATTAATTTAACAAGGGAGGGACGTGCATGGGAAAGCGCAAAGAAATAGTCGCTGGCCAGATGCTAGGGATCCGAACAAGCAATCAGGAAGACTCGATCGTTATTGATTGGTACAACAATCAAGGGAATTTATCTGATGCTATTCGGTACTTGGTGGAACAAGAAATCCGGCAACATGGATTACGCAACCTTCAAAATTTCATTCCAAGCAAACGGCCGCCAATCGTCCCCGGAAACCCGAGCGAAGCCGTTTCATTTGTTCAGGCAATTATTCAACCAACTAGTAGTGTTCAAAAGATTGAGGAACCTGAAAAAATAGAATCAGCTTTAAAAGTTTCGCCGTTACAGATAGCACCTCAACCAACAAAAAGTGAAGAGAAAATTGAAGACAGCTTACAACCATTTGCTGGTATAGACGGTGATACCGAAGGTTGGTAAGAAAGGGATCTCGATCTTAGATCGGGATCTTTTTATTTGTGATAAAGGTTGAGAAAGCTGCCGGACCGGTTAGGAAGCGAATTGCAGGAGGACGGGACAGAAACAATTGCTGTGTGTGCGTGGCGGCGAGCTGGGCTGCTGTGGTCAGGGATCGATCCAGAAGCTTTTGGCCAGCGAAAGGTAGAACTGCAGGAACCGCGATGAAACCGGGTGCCGGCGAGCGTAGCCTAGCAGGGTTCGGGGGAAACGAGTGCTGGCAGACGCAGACTGGCCGTCCGAATGGAGATTGATCCGGAAACCTGGCTGGCAAAGGAAGAACTGCAGGAGCCGCGGGAAACCGTGTGCCGGCGAGCGCAGTCTAGCCGTCCGGATAGGGTCGATCTGCAGCCTGGCTGTGCGGTTGATGAAACGATAGATGATGATACAGAAGGTTGGTAAAAAAGTATTCTCGGTCTTATGATCGGGATCTTTTTTATTTGTGATAGAAGTTTAATTGAGCCGGCTCGGTTAGGATACTTCCCGAACAATCTGGAGTATTAACCTCAGATTCGAACTGTAAGAGGCGAGAGAAGTGGGTTCTCGCGTGAGCGATGACCAACTGCAGCAATATCGGTAATCGGAACGGGTGTCAGCGGGCGGTGCCCGGCCGTCCATATGCGGATCGATCTGGAAATTTGTTCATCGTTAGGAAACTGAAGGAGTTGCGTGAGAACCGCATGCCGGGATACGCATTCATGGCCGAAGTTCAATCTAATATGAAATTTAGGTCAGCGAGTTATCTGTAGGCAATCCACCTGCCGTTATGAACGGCCTTGTCGGAATGTTCGGAACTATCGAGAGTTAAGCGTTTAGCTGAAGGAGTTGTGAACCCAGGGGCAATTGAAAAGTTGCAGGTTTTGTATGCTAAACATTGTTAATCTTTGATAATCATTGAATAACAAAGATAAACAATTAACTGATTGATGCTAAGATGAATATTACTCAGTGGAACAACCATGTCTTGTTTGTTTGTGATAGAAAAGTGAGGGTATTCATCGGAATTCGTTGTGAGTGTGGTTTCGCAAAGGCCCGCCGAATGATGGGTATAGAATAAAAGTAACGTAGCCGAAGCGAAGGATCGAGGGGCGTTAGCCCCAAGATCCTTTTAACCCACCTAGTCCGATTTATCGGATTAGGATGGGATAGCAGGATAAAGAGTGATGTAAATCATCACTCAAGAGTGCTTCGCACTCGGGTTTATATGATGTAATTTAATTTATGTTTTTTGTAAATATATTAAATTCTCTTTCATCAATAATATTTTAATAGAGTAATTAGTCCTATTATGGTAAAATGAGGATAGATTAAAATAAGGAGATGGACCTATTGCCTAAAACGAAAAAGACACACAAGAGTACGATCCAAATCCGAGATGATTTATATAAAAAGTTATCCGAAGAAGCCGATTTAAAGGATAAGTTCATTGGCCAGTATGCTGAAGAAATATTAAGCAATCATTTTGCAGCGGAAAATGTGGACATTGTAATGGTCCGTGCAGATGCAGCAATATCAGAGCGATTAAAGAAATTTGAAGATAGATTAGCTGCTATGTGGGGAAAGCAAGGGATGGATGTAGCGATGATTTTGATGACAACTATGACACTACTTTCACGCGAAGTTAATCGAACCAAGAGCCCAGATCAATCCGATGTTGATATTGAAGTATTACTTAAAATGATGAGACCAATGGCAGCTAAACACTTCACTGGTAAGAGGGATATTCCAGAGTGATCGCTTTTGCTAAAGTACGATATGTAACAACATTAAATCGTGCTGGAAAGAGTGATAGAGCGAATGGACAAAAGCATGGAAGTGTTGAGGGACATCTAAAATATATTGGGTTCCGCAGCACAGAGCTGAGTAAGAATGGGGCCGGCTTTTTTAGTCCAGAAACAGATTCTGCAGATTGGAAAGCTTACTTCAAACGTATCAAGGAACATCCGGCATTACAGCATAGTAAGTCAGTCAAAGTACATCAAGCTATATTGTCTCTGAGAGGACATGAGTATAGGCAATATCTAGAGAAGACCGGTAAGGATTTTAAACATATTACTCGGAAAGTAATGGCCGAGCTGGAGGCCCGTAAAGGCGTAAAGCTGGATTGGATTGCAGCTTTTCATGAAAAAGGGAAAAATCCACATGTACATATTTCTATTAAAGCGGTTGGTGATGCTCTTCCAGGCCAGCGTTCACCTCGAATCAAATTAGAGCAAGAAGATATTGATTTTATAAAGGAGTCGATGAGCAGAGAAGTAGAGCCACACTTGGATAATGAGAATATCAAGGAGCGTGACTATGCTTCTAGTTATAGCGGCGCATTAAAATATCTTGCTAATGCGATCAATAGTTTTGGTTATGAGTTGGAAAAAATGAGAAATCAATATGAAAATGAAGATGAATTTTTGAAGAAAAGAAAATCTAAAATTAAGAAGAAGACTGATAGGGGGAGATAGGAATTTGATCCAATGGGTAAAAAACATTCCACTACGTTACAAGATATTTGCGTTTGTTGGCTTGTTCGTCATTTTCTTTGTATATGATTTGATCTACCCTAACGCCGGCTCTGACTGTGATTGTAAAATCAAGTCTCCGATTCAATCAGTAAAGGAGAAATAGCATGTCAAAACATCGTTGGATACAACTTGGAGCTTTTTTAAGTTTCGAATTTGCAATTGGCGCACAACTTGCCGGCATGATCCGCAGCGTTAGATATGGTGATACTAAGCTCAGCGATCTACTAAATGATCCAATGATAGGATTATCGTTGGATCACTATAAAGATACGTTCCAGGTAGATCCTCTGAACGCTCTCCTTTACGGCCTCATGGGCTGGACAGCTCTCAGTGGAATTAAGTATGCCCTGTCGGGGCGTATAAGCGTTCAAGAAAATTATGAGGAAGCACCTGAGTTTGGTTCCGGAGGAACTGCAAGATGGATGACTAAGGAAGAAATTAAGGATATGTATTATCAGTCCCAAAGCGGAATACCATTGGGATCAATCGAACCGGGACCTAAAGACAAAAAAGGTACTCGATTTATACCCTTCAAGAAAGAAGGGAAATATGCAACTCTCTCGCCTGAAGAGGGGAAAAATGAGAATGTCTTTATATTAGGTCCTTCCGGCAGTAATAAAACTGTTTCTATTGTTCTGCCAATGATAACGAAGGCGATGATGCTTGGTGAATCTATTGTAGTGACTGATTTAAAAGGTGAGCTGCATGATATGACACGTAAGGATCTGGAGAAAAATGGATACCGGGTTTTTGTCCTTGATTTCATTAAGAGAATGCGTGGAAATCATTGGAATGCAATTATGTCTCTTCATGCTGATGAAGAAGACGATATTCGAAAGACAGCTAACGCATTCGTTCAGGGTTCAAAAGTTGCAAAGGGAAAATCGGGAAGTAGTGATCCTCTTTGGGAAGAAGCAGAGGAAAATATTTTAGCTGCTCTTATGGGGTATGTGTTGCAATTATATCCAAAAGAAGAACATACATTTGAAAATGTCATTAAAGTTCTTCATTCTCTTAAAGACGCTGAGTTGAGTGAGGATTTATTTGAAATGAACGGTGTAACGGGGGCCCCTCTTTCTTGGTACAATGATTTTCTGTTAACTGCAGATTCGGATAAAATGCGGGCAAGCATCATTGGGAGCCTAGCAACCAATCTCAGTAAGCTTGCTTCAAAGGGATTAAAGGCTATGATCTCCAAGAATGATTTTGCTTTTGAGGACTTAGCTAAGCAGAAGACAGCTATTTTTATCATGATACCACCTAACGATAAAACATTTGCCTCTTTTATAACCGTGTTCTGGCAGCAAATGTTTGACAAACTTTATAATTTCGCATTTGAACACAGCGGATCTTTACCTACAAAAGTACGATGTATTCTTGAGGAAAAGGCTAACATCGGAAAGATAGGTACATTGAAAGAGGTTCTTTCGACATCGCGTAGCTTGGGACTCAAAATAAATATTGTTTACCAAGATATTAATCAACCTAAAGATCAATATGGTGAAGGTTGGGAGACATTGGCTGGAAACTGCGATACCTGGATAGTACTGGGTTGCAATGATAATACTTCAGCTGACTATTTGTCAAAGAAAATTGGTAAAACTACAGTCAAAGTACAGAATACCTCACATTCTAAAGATGGGGACCAGCTACTTGAAAAAAAATCCTCTACGGAAAGTTATTCATATCAACAGAGAGAACTCCTTACTCCAGATGAGGTTCAGCGCTTTGGCAAAGACAGGCTCATTGTATTACCTAATGGAATGAATCCTGTATTCCTTTACAAAATACAATACCAGCATTGGAAATATCGTTTTTGTGATTCATCCCCGTATTTTGATCTCCCTTTATTAAACGGTCTGAGAGAACAAGTAAATAACGATCATTCTTCCATCCCTTTCAATGAGGAAGTGAAGACTGAGATGCCGATCCTTGTGAGTGAACAGGAGACAGAAACAGAAGGGAACATAATGGGGAAAATCCTTGCTGCAGCTCGTGAAGATCAACTTAATCCTGACGCTTATGAAGAGGATGAAGTTTTCATTGTGGATGATACCAATGTTGCCCATGAGAAAATTCCTGAAGAACCGATTCTCATCCAGTTTGATGAAGAAAGCATGAAAACCGAGGAGACGAATAAGGTAGATGCTATTATGTTGGATACAGAGATCAAGGACAGTTCTGTAGATTCTGACAAGGAGGTGAAAACAGAAAACGATATCAGCTGGGATGAACTATTAGGAAAGAAATAGAGAGAGAAAAATCCGACAAATAACCAATCAAAGGAGCTGCTTCATTCATGCAAATCAACTTAAACGAACAAGCATATCAAGGTATCGCAAAACTGTTACGTGATATCCAAATCGGTAAAGCCCCTAAACACGTCCAACGTATAGCTGAAGATAACTTGAAACAGTTAAGAGATTTACGAGGGGGACAACCGGTCAGCAACGGGATCACGCTGAAAGCGGAGGACTCACTGCGTTTGGCGACTGTATTAGATAAGGTTGCCAACCAAGATATCAGCAGGCTTACAAGTAGAGAGGCTGGAAATGTACTTCGGCACTTAGAAAATCATCGTGTGCATGAATCGCCTAATTGGGAAATGAAAGAGCTTAAAGAAATCGGTTGGGATGAGATCCATGCCGATGTTATAAAAATCGGTATGAACGAAATGGATGTCCAGGCTATTGATAAAGTTCTTGGAGATCTTGCTGAAGGTAAGGAAGACGAAAATACGAAAAGCATTTCAAACATGGCCAGTACTTTGTTTAAGAACTATCATGCGAACGGTAACGATGCTAATCATGTAATGAAAATGAGCCCCGAGCTTTTTAAATCCGTTACTCGCATTTTGGATCATAAAGGGCCGGTAACAGACGAGCTGCGACAGCAATCCAGCAGCTTACTCAAAGAAATGGGTATTGAAAAAATTCTTCACAAAAGAGACCGGGAAACCTCCGATATCGTTGAAAAACTGATAAAGTACCTGGCTGAAATGCTTGTCAAACTGAAAGAATTTGTCATTGGCCAAGACCGTCAGCATCCTGAGTTGCAGCAGCCGGCTAAAGAGCAGAATGCAGCTTATAACCAATACCATAGCAGGTTGCTGGAGAGTGTTGGACAAGAGGTTGAAAATCGTCTGACGCCTAATCTGAAGGCCCAAGTGAATGAGCTGCAAGCAGATCCGGAACCTGAGAATAATATTGCTTATATGAATCAATTCAAAGAGCAGCTTGGAGAATACCAGCTGAGCCCATCAGCCATAGAGAATTTTGCTAAAGGGGCAACCACGGCTTATGTAATGGATGAAGAAATGAGTTTTGGTGAAAAAAGGAACCTGATCGGGGCTACATCCCGAGGAAGCTTTGAGCTGGTCCAAGAGATCCAAAAGGAGCGAATTGCCGATTCTTCCAAACAGTCGTTAAAAGATGTCCTTTTTAAAGAAATCGGTGATAAAATACCAGGTAAATTTCCTTCAGATCAAGAACTAAACAGCACGGTTTCGGATTTCAGAATTAAAGGTGATACTCTTTGGTATAAAAATGAGCACGATTTTAAAGCAATCAAACTCTATGATGGTCCTTACACACCTGAAGAGCGTGACTCTACTATGCAGAGAGCTTTATACGATGAGGATAAGCTGGAGAAGCAAGGAGCTAAGGATGAGATTCAACGCTTTGTTAAAGCAGAGTCCAAAGTCATAGAACGCAGCGAGTTATCAATCGCTGATTAAAAAATCTTCATCCTTCTAAACGCAGAAAGGAATACTTTTCTGGGTGTCATAACTTTGAGGTTAAAGGTAATGCTGCCTAAACTTTGAACCAAGTAAAAAGAGTCCGCTAGGACTCTTTTTTATGTCTGATTATCTTTTATGTAAGGAATCAAGTGAGTTTGGTAATAAGAGGGAAGATGTTCCTTTAACCAAAAAACAAATATTTTGGTAACGTAATCATTTTTTTGCATGCGTTCAATTGCTGCTAGAGCATGAATCCCAGGCATCACAGCATTATGTAGATAAAAATTCCCTGACGATCGTTCTTTAGACATTGTTTCATTCAATTTATTAACGAGCAAATTAATTTCTTCATTATCAGCTAGCAACTAATACACCTCCTTTTAAATAGGTCTTATTTCCTATGTGTAAAATCAAAGATGTTTTACTAATGATGCGCTTTTTTACCTATTAAAACACAAAAATACTCCATTTAAAAGGGTTTCTACATATATTAAATACCTGATTTCATATATTTCCCTTTATTTATGATTGTATCATGGTATAATTGTCATAGGCAATAAGTCCTGTAGGGAGTGTTCGCAATTGTTACGAATAGCGATTTTTTCAAAGAGTGAGAAGGAGCGTTTTTTAGACCGATTACCGGTTGATATTGAGGTTGTCTTCTACGGTTCTACAAGTGATCATTTCGCCCAATTCATAACCGGTGTAGAGTATGAGCTTGATTATTTTATTGTTGATGACGATTTTGAAGATTTCGCCGAGATATCTGAGCAATTAGGGGATTCTCTAATACCCTTTTCCGGTAATTATTCTGAGATAAGGGCATTTTTAGGTCCTAAATTGCTTGGATTACAAGATAAGGACGCATTTTCCAAACCAAAAATTAAAATTGCTCCGCAAATCATTACTAAAGAAACGCTAATTACTGAAACTGTCTACCATACAAAAAAAGTAATGAGCCCGACTACAGTTAGTATGGACCGCAAGCTAATTTTGGTTGGGAGCTGTGATCGATCGGCTGGGGCAAGTTTTGTAGTAAGAAATCTTGCGGCAGCAGTAGCGAGTACCGGCAATCTTACTGCACTTATTGAGTTGCCGATTAACCAGCCCTATCATTTTGATCGATCTTTAATAACTCCTGGCATATTAGAAGATATGACAGAGCAAGAGGAAGAAGATTTTCATCAATCTTTTGTAAATATTCCTTACATTATTAAAGAAGGAGGCATGCTGACGAAAGAGCCGTTATATAAGGAAGGCATTCAGTATTACATCCCTCATCCAGACATTAAGATTAAAGGCTGGAATAAGGACCATACGAGGAAACTCATTTCAGCCGCACGGAAGGCTGTTTTAACGATTATAGATGTCGGTACACATTGGAAGAACCCGGCTGTGAATGAATTGTATTATGAAGCCGATGAGCTAATCCTGGTACAGTCCAGTGAGCCGGCAAGGCTTGAAAGAATGTTTAATCCCAATTATCAGCCAAGTCGTTTGTACAATTATCTTCTTGGAATCAAGAAACCCGTACACATGATTTTTAACCAATACTATGAACATCCACCAAAAGACTTTTTGCGAAAAACGTTTGATGCTGATGCTATTAAGGAACATAGTTTCTTACCCCAAGTCGAACGCGAAATTATGAGCAGTGCTGCTTTTTATGGAACAGCAGAAGTTGAGGAACATGAAGAATTAAAGGTAGCTTTACATCAAATTATGAACGGTTGGTTTCCAGATATAAAAATGGATGAACCAGATAAAAAGATTAGTATGGCAGCGAAAATTAGCTCATTCTTTAGAAGGAAACGGGAGGCTCAGCATGAAGATTAAAAAAAACTATATTGTGGCAGGATCCGTATTGGTTATGGGTGTCACACTCTTGCTAGGCTATGATCTCTACGCAAAACCATTCATTTTTTCCAAATCAGTCGTAAAAGTAAAAACATCTACTGATTATCTGGCCAAGAATTATACCTTAACTGAAGCAGATGTCTATTTAGATAAGGTATCTCGTGAGGATGTCCCAAAAGCAGCATTGACTAATCTTGAAGACGCGATCGGAAAGAAGGCAAATGTAAACATCACCAATGGGGTAATCTTGACCGGCTATCTCGTAGATACCGATTTAATCGAGCCCGGCGAAAATGAGGGTATTTTTGCGATTTCAAAAGATTCAATTTATGCCATCAATGGGAGTTTGCGTGCAAAGGATAAAGTGAATGTATATGTTGTAAAGTCCAAAGACAACAAGAAAATGAAGGTAACTGGCGAAGTTACTGCAACGCAAAGTACATCTACTACAACAAAAGCAGAAGTAAAGATCGATGCGGAAATGGTGGATCTTGAAAGTTTAGGGAAACCAATCATAGAAAAAGCACCTGTCAATTTCGTGAGAACAGAAGATAACAATGATGTCACGGATTCGGACAAGGGAAACAACAATAAGCGTATGACATCGACAGGACGTGTTTCTTCACCAGAGTTGAAATTAACAAATGAGCAGGGACAGGCACTTCTTACTGAAATCGAAAATGGAAATAAATTTTGGATAGTTCGTGTGGAATAGGGGGGGGACCAGTGAAAGTTTATTGTATAGGAATCGATCAGCTTACCGTTAGTGCATTAAAAGATGCTGGTTATAGTGCGATCGTACAAACTACTTATCCAGATAGAGACCAGAGGTCCGGAAATGTTGTAATTTTGACTAGTGAATTTCTTTCACTCGAAAATATCGATGATATTGATGTTACAGACTGCACCGTCTTGTACCAGTACAAGGAAAAAGGAGTCCGGGGTTACCAACATGTAGAAACCATTTGTCTGAGTAAAGGGATACATTTTATTTCTCCCCGCGCTACTGCTTCGACCATTACGGACAAAATCAAGTTCATTTTCCAAGACGAACATGTTTCAGTTGGTAACATTATTGGTTTTTTTGGAAGTGCCCCAGGAGTCGGTACAACTACACTAGCAGCCACGACAGCGCGGAGTCTTGCCCATAAAGGACTAAACGTCATTATGCTCGGCCTTAACCTTTACGATCCAGGATACAATCAACAGCCAACGGTTAGCCTGGATCTTTGGCGCCCAAGGCTTACAGGGAAGGTCTTGCAAGACTCAGACTTTCAAGCGCTTATAAAAATCGAGAATTTCCATTATCTACCTGGTAGTTTCGATTTTTTAGATGCTCAAGATTATCAGGAGGAAGAGATTGAATACTTGCTGCAGGAAGCAAGTAAAAAAGCAGATATAATCGTAGCTGATTTTGGAGCCATTCCTGAAAGTGCTGCCTGGTATGTAGGGATGCAAAAGGCAAATACACGTATATTTGTTACCCAGCCAAATCATATTCACCGAATGGAACAAATTATGGGCGTGGTTTCTCATTTGGATCTCTCACCAATCGAATTTCTGACCATCATGAACTTTTCAACCATACCGAGTTCATTTACACCTAAAGCATTTGCAAGTCAGATCGGTACGCATCTGCTTATGGAGATTCCAAAGATCGATTACTTTACACAGCTGCCCATCCCTCTTGGGAAAAAGGATCAGCTTGACTATGACAAGCAAACCAATAATTTACTATCAGGTCTTGGAATCAAAATCAATGAAGAAAGTAAAAAGAAAGGGATGTTATTTTGATGTTTAATCAGCCTCCCTTTTCCTTAAAAGCAAGAATACAAAAAAACCAAAGTTACTCCAATACTAATTTTTATGATTACATCCGAGTCATGAGAGAAGACATGACACGCAACTTAGAAAGACAAGATTCGGCCTATCTAAAATTAAATAGTAATGCTCTGCTCGGAGATCCGGTTTCTGTTTCCTACTTCATGAATGAAATTGAAAAGTACCAACGTACGAAACTATATTCCGGTGAACTACCCGAAGTTTACCAAAACCGTACTGAGGCTATCTATCAGGAGTGGAAAGGATATGGACCCGCGTATAAATGGTTTTCAGACCGATCTTATAGTAACTCTAGCGGTCTACAAATTATTGGCCAGCAGATCTTCATTAAAACCAAAGGCAGCTACAAGTTGTTCCCTCACCCGATGTCATCATTAGAACGCGTTGAGCAGCTGCAACGGCAAATATTGAGGAATGCACCAAGAATCCACGTTGATGCAGAGCATCCATCTGCTGAGCTGAATATGAACGATCCCCTGTGGCCAGGTCGCTTTATCCGGGTTGCGGTATGGGTGCCACCTAGAGTTTGGGAGGGTTTTACGACCATCACAATGAGACGGCAAATCGTTGAATATTTATCTCTTGAAGACCAGGAAGGAACAGGAGCAATTCCATCAGAAGCTATATCTGCTCTGAAACACCTTATTAATACATATCGGAATACAATCGTAGCCGGCCAGGTAGACTCCGGTAAATCAACGTTTGCGAATACCATCGTAGGTGAGCAGTTGGAATCAGCACGGCAATCCACTGGGGTTATTATGATTGAAAAACATCCGGAATCTATCCTGCCCTACATAGTTAAAGGACATCGAATTATTCCCATTATCGCGCAGAATGAAGAATTGATGAACGTAGGGATCGACTCTCTGCGGCATGACCCGAACATCATTTTCATGACGGAAATGCGCTATCACGAGTGGGAATTCTACAACTATTCAGGGGAAAAAGGCCATGATGGTCTTATCGGTACGTACCATACGACAGATCCGGAAGACATCCCTTATCAGGGCGCATTTGCTGTCTACACGAGGCAAGGTGGAAGTCTTAAAGGTCATCTGATCTCAACGCTGAAAGCTTGTCAACTGGTCTTTGTAATGGAGCCGATGAAGGGCGGTGCCAAAAAGCTCACAAAGGTTTCTGAGATCTATTACGATCCAGTGAAAGAGAGCGTCTATGCGAACGATCTTATGCGCTGGGACAAAGATCAGAGCTCGTGGGCATACAATGATCAGTTCATGTCGGCCGATCTACTTGAAAAAATGGACCGAAAAAACAGCGAGGCTACTAAAGGGCTTTTAAGCGAGTTAACCCGGCTTGCGAGTATTCGGAGAATCCAGAACCCAATAAAAGAAAGCATGAAGGCTAAAATGGCCTTAAAAGAATAGGGGTGTTATCTTGATTATTGTTCTGAATTTCATTATCAGATCCGCCCTTCATATGATAGTGCTTTATGGATTGTGGCTATTGATCAGTCCGGTGATTGAGCCCGCAATAAGACAAACAGGTAAAGCATTTGATAACCAAGTTAGGCTCAGAATGCGAAAGATTGAAATTCAAGCAACTCGTAGGAAAAAAAGCCGTTTTTATCAACACATTGACGATCTTCTATACATTGTCAAAAGAGATTACGAACCTGGAATAAGTTTTATCAAGTTTGTTGTCCAAACTCTTATCGTATTTATTTCAATTTTTGGTGTGAGCCTGTTAAGCATTGGTGAAGTCCCTAATAAAGTTACTTTTAATAATCCTTTTCAAGGCGGCGTTACGATCGATACATCATCCGATAAATTAATTGTTATCTTTCCGTTGGTTTTAGCCCTTTGTTTATCTGTCGTGCCATATTTGTTTCTACGTTATAGGTATGAAAAGCGCGTTATAAAAGGTAGCTATGATCTTCTAGATGTAGTAAAGGTTCTTTCTAAACACACCAATTTCCAGATTGATGTAGCTCTAACCTATACAGCCAATTTACTACCCGCTGAAAATGTACTGAAGCGTCCTATAGAACTGCTCAGTAACGCGTTTGCCAATTACGCTAACGAAAAGGAGCTTCAGCAAGAAGTACACCGTTTCAGCCGAACTGTGGGAACAACTTTCGCAGCAAATTTAGCTTCAGATCTCTTATATCTGGAAAGGGAAGGCGGGAGCTTTTTAAGGGAATCTCTTCTATTTTTGAACGATGCAATGGAGCAACAACGCTCCGTCATTATGCAGGTGAAATCTGGGATACGTGACGCAATAGCACTTGGAAGTTATGGAAATATTCTTGTACTGGGAATTATGAGTGCATCAATGGCATTTCTCCTGAAACCTAATGTTTATATCCAACTTCAATTCCAGACAAAGGTCGGCTTATCTTTTATTACAACGATATTCTTAGGGATCTTTATTTCATTTGTGATAAGTACGATCTTGTCCAGGCCGAAATTAGACTACCATTAGGAGCTTATATATGGAAACCATTTCATTAATTACTGCTTTAACCGGCTTGGTTTACCTGGTAATCCTGATCGCCGTTTCGGATGATCCTCTTAAAGCGAAACTCCGATTTAGGCAACGGTTTGATCCCAATAAGTTAGTCAACACACTTCATGATGAACGACTTCAGCAGCTGTTAGAAGACGCAGGGTGGAAAATCCCTTCTAAGATCTTCAATATGCTTCGGTATGGTGTTCCTATCCTATTTTTATTTTTGACGTACATCTCTAACTACGTACGGTTGGAAGAGATAACGATAGGACCTGTCATATATGCACTTGTTGCGTTGCTCTTAACTAGCCCATCAAGATACTTACCGAGTGGTTGGCTGCTTAAAAAATTACATGAGAGGCGGATGATAAGAAAAGACGGTGAACTTATTTCTTTTCTTCGGTTATACGAGAACAATCGTATGAAAAAATCTGCTCATGTCCAGTTTTGGGCCTTTTGTAATCAAGTATCTAGTCATTTTCAGTATCTTGAAAAGGAAATTTTGATTTTGGGACAAAGAACGAATGAAGAAAGCCTTGAAAATGGGTTAACCTGGCTCGTTCAACAATTCCCAGAGGATCACCTTTTCATTTCCGATGTACGAACGATTATTTTAACAACTGAGGGTCTGGATAGCGAAAGTGCCGTACATTTTCTGAAGGAACAAGGGAAGATCATTACCAAAATTTCAAGCGATCAATATTTAAGGAGGTGGGGGTTTATAGGGGATATTGCAAATGTTTTTAATGCCTTACCGTCAGCTTTAACCTTTTTGATGATGATAGTACTCATCATGCTTTACGTAAACATAATTCGTACCAACCTTACTTGGTAAAGAAGGTTTAAAAATGAAATTCGGACGAGGGCAAGAAGGCTATGCATATGCATTTTGGATTTGTATCGGGATCATTGTAATTGTTACAGCATCATTAATTTTATGGCCCATTATCAGTGGAATTATCGATTCAGTGGAATTTAAAAAACCGAGTATTTTATAAAAGGAGAGAGGTACATACATGAAGGACAAGACGATGGCTTATTTAGTTTGGCTCGCATTAGGTTTAGTTGCATTAGGTTTGGGGATCACAAAATTATGGCCCATATTCCAGGGGGCATTAAATGATACTAATCTGAAAAAACCAACAATCCCAACGTCGTTCATTCAGCAGGAAATCGATATTGAAAAAACTTCGCTTGGCCAGTCTTTCACGGTATGAAGGATAAGACAATGGCAATCACCATGTGGTTTGCGGTTGGTTTATTAGCAGCAAGTATTCTTACCACGACTGCGGTCGCAATATTTACTTACACACAGGACGGTATCATAACCGTATCAAAAAAATCTGAGAACTATTAATCTGAAAGGAGATTGCTCAGGTGAAAGATACCACCCTTCGGGCCTTGTATCTGTGGCTGGCTTTAATCATCATAGCGCAACCGCTGATAAGCTATAAAGATTATTTACTCGAAATGTTGGTGAAAGAAAATACCGCCTATATTACGGAAAAGGCTGCGCCCGAAGGGATGGTAACACCTTCTCTTCGGCAAGAATTAATTACTAATTTGACCAAGGTTGGATTCACTCATAGTCAGATATCTATTACTTATTCAAACGCTGTGGCTAATCGCAAACAAAGACTGGATGTCACTGTGAAAGCTGATCGTCCTCCAATGTTTTTATATAATTTTTCATCGCTGGAACAACCCAAATATTATTACGCCCACAGTTACACGATGTCGGAATACCTTGATTAGGGGAATGGGCCTATGGATTTTATAATAAAGGTAGCATTTGCCTTGATCATTTTCATTATGACCTGGCTATTTCAGGAACAAAATCAACAGTGGGATCTGCAGCGGAATTTTATGAAGGGAGCCGTTAATAGCGCAGTGCATGATGCTGCCCTTGAAATCGATGATATCGAAAAGAGCAAAGGTCGTCTCATCATACAAGATGCAATTGCCTGGTCTACCTTCACAAAATCTCTTCAAGACAACCTTGGTTTAGATGCTTCCCTTAACCCCAGAGCCGGCAGTCATATGCGGCATCCGGTGAAAATTATCTACTATGAAAAGATCGATGAAGATGATGTTTCATTTCCTTATCTGTACGACAATCCCACATACAAAATATCTAAATATTTGAGTGGTCCAGCAATTGTGGCCGTCATTGAAACACCGCATCCTGTAATGATTAATCGACCTGTTGTTCCAGAACCGATGAGGATTCCAGCCATCTATGAATACAAACCGAACAAAATATAAAAAATATAATACCGTATTGTATAATATAATATTATATTGTATAATATGGATATGGATATCCGACAGATAACCAATCAACAGGAGGTGGCTTTTTGTTATCCGATTGCTATGTAGTATATCAACCTATCCGTCACCTAAAAACAGGCGGCCTTTACGGGTATGAAGCACTTCTAAGAGGAAATAAGTCGCCTTCTGAAATCATTGCCGATGCAGTGAAGAACAATATTGTGGCCGATATGGACCACAGCATACATGATTTGGCTTTAAAAAGCCTGCCACATCTAGAAAAAGAGAAAAAAATATTCCTCAATGTGCATCCACATTCTGTTCCCGATTTAGCTATCGTGGATCGGAGCAAATATCTCCATATAGAGGGAGATATCGTTTTTGAAATCACCGAGCAGTCTGAATTTCAATTCGATTTAAGCCGAAGTATAGAAGGATGGAGAAGATCAGGAATTAACATAGCGCTTGATGATTTTGGGAACGGCTATAACCGAATAAACCTCTTGGATGTCGTGAGCCCCAATTTTATCAAAATCGATAAAACCCTAATTCAGTCCCTTCGGTCACCTATCATACGGGATTTTGTCCATTTCACTGTAATCTGGGGTCGGCAATATGGAGCTGAGATTATAGCTGAAGGTATTGAAACAGCTAACCAGCTTGAACAATGCAGAGAAATTGGTATTACGATTGGACAAGGATATTTTCTCGGCATGCCTGACCAAATTTATACCACAAGGGGAGTAGCTAAATGATTAAAAAATCTATCTCATTATTTTTATCTATGAGCTTTCTGTTATCCACCGGTTGTAAAGCAGAAGAAATTGACACCGTTTCGAAAGCAAGTGCAACTGCAGCAGCGGCTCAAATTTCATTTTCCGATATTTCCTACCATTGGGCAGAAAAGAGCATTAAAGCTGCTGTTTCTACCGGCTACGTAGACGGTTATGATGATCAAACGTTCCGTCCGGATCAAAAAATCAGTAGGGCAGAATTTGTAAAAATGATTACGACATCCTTAAAACTACCCACAACTCAAGTCGAAGGCGAATGGTATATCCCTTATATTAATACGGCTGTAAACGGCGGTCTGCACCGCTGGTCTGATTTCACGTCCGGAGACTGGAATACTTCACTCACTCGGATGGAAATGTCAAGGATCGTTGTCCGTGCTACTCAAAAGGAACTACAAGATCCAAAATATCAAATGCCGGATAGTGGTTTTCTCTTTAACGCGACAAAGACCGGAATTATGCAAGGACTATCCAATGGGCAGCTGGGGAAAGATGAACCGACCACTCGTGCCCAGGCTATTACTATGATCGAGCGCATCTTAAAGATTAACAAGGGTGAGAAGCTGCCAGTTGATAAGAATGCGATGGCTTACGCCGAAGTTGAAATGCGGGGAACGAATGCTGAAACAGTTTGGGGAATGAGAACAAAACAATTTCCCATTAAAGACAAATTAGGTGATGGATTAGATCTTCAAATAAACAAAATGATTATCGTTGATAAAACAAAGTCTGACTCAGCATTCAATGAATTGTACTATGATCCCAACCCAAAAGCCGGAACAGATATTTATGTTATTGCCTATCATATCACTATAAACAACTTAGCAAAAAAAGGAGATTACACTATTTATCCAACATTTATGATGTCAATGACAAGTCTTCCAAGAGCTTTAACGAGAACAGACGATATTCAAATATTCAATGGTAATGATACGGGATTACATAGTGGATGGATAGCATTTTGCGTCCCGAAAAAAGATATTGAAGAAATTCTTTCTCGGAATGATGTTCCACGTATCGATTTAAACATTCCTCAATCATTCATTAACATGAACGAAGAGAAGGGTGAAAATTAAATGAAAAAGGTTCACTTAAAAAGATTCTCGCGAATCTTTTTATTTTTAATGATTTTTGAGTTAATTATTCCTTTATACGGATTGAAAGAAGTCTTCGCGAAAGATATTGTTCGTGTGTACTTTGATTTCAGCAGTGATACTGTCTCGCTACAAGAACCTAAACTATATGCTACAAAAGATGATCTGAAATCTTTAGACAATTTAGATCTTAGTAATTTTGTTAATGGCGAAATCACTTCACATCAAATTACTATGTCTAATGGACAAGTCCTGTCGAGCAAACTAAGTGGCAACTTATTATCACTTGATGTTAAGGGACAAAAAACAATTGTATACGGAATAAAAGACACAAATCCAGGACATCACATTTACAGACTACCTTCTGGATCCAGATGGGAACACAAGGGTGCAAAAACTGCCATTATGCAGTTTAAACCAGATGCCTCAACATTTTCTAAGGGAATATCTCAATATCCAGGTTTAATACCATCACAGGGCTATGAGAGGCAAGCCGATAAATCTGATTCTGATAAAAATCTAGTCACTTATCCCGGAGATTTAAGATACGATGGTATAAGTGGTTTAGCACCTAACTATAATTTTGTTGGAGCAGCTGTTACAGCTGCTTATGAGGCTGAGCCTCCTTTTAAATTTTTTTATGATAAATCTAAAGTTTCTAAAACAGGTGGAAATGGTGATGAAATTCTATTTACTGATAAAGTCACAAACGTCCGAATTACAGGCACTAAACAAGGCGAATTTCCCGATGTATTTGCTTATGACTGGGGTCCAAGCTCTAATCCTGATTATGGCATGGTAAAAATGTTTCGAAATTTAGACGAAAGCTTGATTGAAGGTATTGATTATGTAACCGATGCTCCAGCTGGGAAACCTGAGCCAACAGCTGTAGATCGGAATTATTACATGACTATTGATACGATCTGGGAAGGGACAACGAATTTATACAAAGGTTACATTGATATAGAATACAAGAAAATCATTCCTGCGGATTTAACCCCATCAGATATCATTCCTACTCCTGCGTGCTTTAAAGAGGGCGATACTGTTAATTTTGAATATACTTTTAGAAACAATGGCCAGACTTCTATTCAGACCCCATTCAAGGTAGAAATACGTGTTGATGGCCAAATTATTAAAACCGATATTTGGGATGGAGCCTTATCAAATATTGGTCTAGGGCGTACATTTGATTATAAATTTACATCTGCCACTGAAAAGAGTTTTACTATTTCTCTTGATTCTGAAGATATTATACATGAGGCAAATGAAACCAATAACACTATTAATAAAACGTTCAAACCCCAATTAGACTGTAACGGAAATGGTGGGCCAGAAACAATTAAAGGTGACTTTATAGTTGAATCGCCGCGACTAGCCTATGGAAAAAATAATTCCTTTAAACCTCAGAAGGTTTCAGTTACAGGCGGGAATGGTTGTGCTTATCAAGAAACCCGTTGGAAAATTACACAAGATACTAAAATTTCAAACGGGAAGTCATATCACCCAGAGAGCCCATATGGATTTCAGGGGCTGCCATATCCTAAAGCCATGGGGATAGGTACGGTATATGTAACGATGACCATTGTATCAACCTGCGGGACTACAAAAGATGTGGGGCCAAAACCATTTGAAATTTATGTGGATAGTAGCAAACCCAATAGCCCTCCAGTATTTGAAGCCGGTTTTTTTGAACGAGGTAATAACTTTGCTATTGATCCACTTCCATATCTTGTAGTGGATGAAATGTACGATCTTCGGATTATCAACAACACCATAAAAGTACCCAACACCCCATATGATCCAGAAGGTGATCCATTCATCTATTCGTGGGACTTTCAAGGGAGTTCCAGTATTAATGATTGGATAAAGAAAGCATATGAGGATAAGGGCTTTTGGGAATACGATGAGAAACATTCCTACTTCACACCGGACATGATTGGACCAGCACAAATTAATGTAACGGCCATTGATTACAGGGGAGCATCGTCGAGTCAAACGGTAAATGTACAAGTTGTTCACCCAAATCCAGTGCCAATTATCTCAGGGGGGGATACAGTTATTGAAGGCCGACCAGTGAAGCCGCCTATTTCTGGCGATCAAAGTTATTCGCCCTATAGGTACGGAAAAATTAGTCAGTATATTTGGGAAAATAAAAGGGACATGTACCCTACTCCTGGTAAAGAAATTGTCACTCTTGAAGTAATAGATGATAGAGGACTAAAATCACTAAACAAAGCAGTAAAGGAAATAACCGTTAAACCGGATCTTCCCCCAATTCCGAATTTGGAATTTATTGATAAAGCAATTCGTAACGTCAATGTAAATGTAAAAAATACTTCCTCTTCTCCGGATGGAGACGTGATAGTTGAAAATGTGGTGACTTATAAATACGACTCGAATAATGATGGCTCATTTGCTGGCGAGAAATCGTATCCAATAAATATGGCGAATAACGAATTTGATTTTAATCCGCCTAAAGTTGGAAAGTATCAATTTAGTGTTTTCGTTAAAGAGGACTGGGGTCGTAATGCTACAGGGACATTTGAGTTAGATGTCCTCAATGAAAGCCCTGAAGCAAAGTTTGCGGTTCAAGGCGAAATACCTCAACCCCCAATGGCTTTGCCAAAAAAGATATCCGGAACTGAGATGCTTACTGATCTTTGGAAGGCAACAAATTTAGATGGCGCAGCCCCTAAATTGTGGTTAGTCAATGCTGATAATAACTTGCAAACCATGGCGGATCCCTGGCCTACACTTGATGGTCCAACGTCAGGGTATAATGCAATAGATCCTAATACTTTTACCATCAGAGATGCAAATAAAGATGATATTTCCAAAGATATCTTAGGACCGGATATTAAAATTGAAATAGCAAAAGATAAATATCAGATTAAATCAAACGGGAAAATTATTAAAGAAACGGGAAATACTAACGATGGTTGGACGGGAAGATACTGGTTCGTAGACGGCGGAAATTTAAAAATGTACAAAGGTTCTGCCCATAGTGGTAACTGTACAAGAGAAAGCCCTAACGGAGGATGGGCCAATTATTATTTTATTATCGGCGTGGATAATATATCTAATCCGAATGCAAATATTGGAAGTACATATGTTTGTATAGAGGAAGACGATTATTATGAAAAAGACCGGATTGCGAAATCAGTGCCTTATGATTCCAACCCACCTTATACTTTTGGTGCTGAGTGGATTCCAGCTGACCAAATGAACAAAAGTTTTATGAGAAGAAATATAAGCCCGACCTGGAAAGTGTTTATGAACTTGCCCTCTTTTGACGGCAATCTTGCTTTTAATAAAAGTCAAACCAAGGTAGCATACCTAACAAGGGATAATAGTTATGGAGGATGGGATCCTGTCCCGGCACGATATTTATCAATAAGAGATGCTATCACAGGAGATCTAATAGTTTCCGACAAGCCTTTACCACGAGGGTCAGCATTATATGGTTTCCATAATGATATAATTCTGATTTTGGAAAGTGCAGCATCCAAATTGTATGGATATGATTTTTCCGGAAATCAAATTTGGGAGTATACCTTAAAAGCAAGCCCACCAACATATAATTCTGGTTCCACATTTAATAAACTTGTAACAACAAAAGATGGAGTAATTCAATTTAACGATGCCGTTATAAGAAATGAAGGCTACAATTCATTTTACGACGTCTACTTTACCAGTATTAATGTAAAAACTGGACAAGTATTAGGAAGTAAGCTAATCGATACATTACAGAGAAATATGTATGATTTAGATTCGGATCAGTTCGTTACAGCTGCTATTCAGCATGTATCTGACAACAAAATTTTAAATGAATATTATTTATTTACGAGAGAAGAGGATGACGACAGGTATTACAACCGTAAACTAAAAGTCTTAGAAGGGGCCGCGGCTTTATCTGCAAAGAAAGAACCATTTAAAAACTATGGCCAATTGTCTAATAGCAATTTGAAAGCCACAAACAGTGAATTTAGTTACTCGTTCCGAGTAAAGGATTATAGAGTATATAATCCCCTAGAGACAACTGGAATGTCTTTTAGAATGCAAGATGACAAAAGCTTTTATCGACTTGAAAGTAATCGTTTCACAACTTTTCTAACGGTTTACCAAAATGGCAAAAGGAAAGTTTTGAATCAGATTGATTATCCAATGGACTCAAATAAATTTTATAGCTTTAAGGTTAGGGCATCTGAAGACCGAATAAAAGTATACATCAACGGCGTACCTTTGATAGAAACAGAAGATAGCACATTTATTTCTGGAGCATATGGTTTGTACTCTTCCCGTGGAAACGTAGAATTCAAAGATTTATTCACGGTGGACCTTCCGCCTAAAAGTTTAAAAAATAACGTAACTATTGTAAATGAAAATACTATCTACAATGTGAATTATACCGATCCAGAAAATGACCCTAAAATCGCTGATTTATCAACCTGGACGTATAATCATATCAACCCGAGTAAGTTTTTAGATATTGGAGACGGGTACTACGGGTTATCAAACTACGATAAGAAGTCTTTAAAAGAGCCTGTTCCTATTTTTGATAGAGTCGGCGAATATGAGATCACTTATCGCACTAAAGATGACCCACAACCTAATTTCCTATATCCAAGTTTAAATTTTGATAAATACAGAAAGTTCTCTGACCCATATAAGGAAAAGTTAATTGTTCATCGGAGACCCATTGCAAAGTTCACTTTAAGACAAAATCCCGATTTTACAATTGATTGGCTGGAATCAAGTTATGATCCAGATCGCTACATCGATGAAAACAACTATTCAAAAGAAGGCACCGGAATCGATTACAGAACTACAAGAGGAATCACAGATCGAAGGTATATGTATGTTGCTCCGGATGGAACCATAGCTTATGGGAAAATTACACGTCCTACCCAAAAGGGTGTTTACACTGTAAGTGAAACTGTAATGGATGAGTATGGAGCATGGAGTGATTGGTACGAACAAACTATCAATATTGATCAACCTGCACCTAATCGGCCACCTGTAGCTGCTCTTACTTTCCCGGATGGTACGCAATCAAATCCGAGTTATGTGGATACGCTAACCCCGATCATAAAATGGAATCAGACCGATCCGGATCCGGATACGACATTCGGCGCGTTCCAAATACTCATTAAAAATGAAGCCGGGACTGTGGTCCTTGATTCAGGAATCCGGCCACAAGGAACTAAAGCAACCTCTAATCAATGGCAGTTGGATACTGCCTTAGAGCTTGGCAAGAAGTATCAGGTAACGGTACGGGTTAGCGATGGAATAGATTGGTCTCCGTATTCAAATATAGGCTGGATGGTGACGAATCGACCGCCCGAAGCTTATATGTCATTCCCGTACGGAACACAGCAAGCACCCACCGTAATCAAAGAAGTACAGCCTGTATTTCAGTGGAGACAAACGGACCCGGATCCTGGCACCGTCTTCAAGAATTTTCAGATCCAGGTGACAAATGAAGCTAACGATGTCATGATTTTGGATTCAGGGCAGCACTCCCAAAATACGTCTTCCACATCTGCCAGCTGGAAAGCAGCGAAGGATCTTCCGACTGGCCAAAAATTACGAGTACGTGTCCGGGTATTTGATGGCATGGTGTGGTCCAATTGGTCGCCGCAGGCATGGTTTTTGATTAACCGTGCTCCAACCGCGGACTTTACTTGGCAGCCGAATCCAGTGTATGAGGGAGACGATATTACTCTCCTTAATAAGTCTAGTGACCCAGACGGAGATAAATTAACCTACTTGTGGACGATCAAAGCACCCGATGGAATGATTACGAACGACACATCGACCAATGGATTCATTCCGAGATCGAAAGTGGGAACGTATCAAGTTACTCTAACTGCGAATGATCCCTACGGTGCGTCAGGATCTATCACAAAAGAAATAGTCGTGAATCCTTTGATCGTAACCGGCCAAGTGAAACACACGGATGCTTGGAATATCAATCGGACAAATTATAATGTAAAGATGTCCGGTGATCCGGAACAACCTCGGGCTTATAGTGTCTTCTGGGCGGGCGAAAGATTTGTTTTAACAGCCCAAACAACAGATACGGGTACAGCGACCAAAGCCGATTCTGTAACGGTTTCTATGGACAATCTGTACTCTACCCCTCTGACGGCAGATAATACGAAACAAACCGCATGGAGTGGGGAAATGTATCATGAAGACTTCAATTCACTTCCGGACGGAGAATACACGTTTGTTTTCACAGCCCGTTGGAACAACGGGACTGTGAAAACCGATACGGTGAAAGTTTACATTCAGGATAATTGGACCGATTATTACCGTTACCACCGTCTCAAATAAGAATGAAGTAAACCGTCTCATTAAGCTGAAGCAATCTTGGCACTATACACGCTGCCAAGATTGCTTTCTTTTATTTGTGATAGGTTACCCGGCATCCTACATGTGAGTCTATGAGAGTTTAAGATCGCGTCCTCTTACCATTCCTTTTTTAGGATGTGACTTACCTTCTGGTGTATATACATCCAGGTGCTTTCCTTTCTTATCATAGACTTCAACTTCTCCATGAAGCCGATCCTTATGGTAATAACGACCTTTAGCATCCCTGTAAACTCTTTCCTTGTTCTGTATGTAATTCGTTCGAACAAGAGAAAGACTTGTGAAAAGGGGGTATTCAGTGAAGGGAATTTCACTCCAATTAATATCTTTTTTCATAAATAGCTCTCCTTTAGTTGAAATAAAAAAAGCCCAGGAAGAATTCCTGAGCTGGGTGGCCTTGTTTTAGGGCATCAAAAAAAGCCCAAAGCCGCCATTGGGCTATTTGGGCTCAATACTAGAAGTGCTAAAGGATAAGATAATTTCGGTTCTTGGCAGGGACAGCTTTTCATAATTAAGCGTGGCTATTTGGGTCAGATACAAGCTATATCAGTAAAAAAACATGGACGGTTCTGAACAGTGCGACCCTATCGGAATCTGACTGCTAACGCGGCCCGGCCGGACAGATGCGAAATGATCGGAAATTCTGGCCAACGAAGGCTGAGCTGAAGGAGCTGGGGGTGTAACCGGGAGCCGGCGGGCGTGGCCCAGCCGGTACGGATCCGGATCGATCGCGAAGCCTGGCCACCGGAGGGCGAGCTGAAGGAACTGCGGGGGAATCGGCTGCCGGCGGGCACGGCCCAGCCGGTGTGTATCCGGATTGATCGGGAAACCTGGCCACCGGACGGCGAGCTGAAGGAGCTGCTGGGGAACCGGCTACGGGCGCGGCCCAGCCGTATGTATCCGGAACAACCTGGAAGCCTGGCCAACGAAGGCTGAGCTGAAGGAGCTGCAGGGGAACCGGCTGCCGGCGGGCGCGGCCCCGGCCGTGTGTATCCGGATCGACCGGAAATCCTGGCCATCGGAGGTTGAGCTGAAGGAGCTGCAGGGGAACCGGGAGCCTGCGGGCGCGGCCCAGCCGGTGCGGATCCGGATCGATCGAGAAGCCTGGCCACCGGAGGGCGAGCTGAAGGAGCTGCGGGGGAATCGGCTGCCGGCGGGCACGGCCCAGCGGGTGTGTATCCGGATTGATCGGGAAACCTGGCCACTGGAGGTTGAGCTGAAGGAGTTGCAGGGGAACCGGCTGCCGGCGAGCGCTGCCCGGCCGTGTGTATCCGGATTGATCGGGAAGCCTTGCCACTTGAGCTGAAGGAGCTGCGGAGGATCCGGTGCCGGTGCAGGCGGTGCGGCCGAACGGATATGTCCCGTTCAAGGAAAGTCGTCGAAAGTCCGATGCAGTATTTTACTTCCTCTAACTCCCACTAAACGACCGTCATTTGTAACTGCTATACTTATGGTGGGTGATTAAATTATGTTTGTATCTCCAATGCTTCTGCAGTACAGCAAAGACAACATGGCATTCAACAGTACTAAACATATCGCAGAGCTTAAATTTGATGGTATACGGCTAATCATCTCTCACATGGATGAGATTCGATTATACACGCGTCATAATAACGATGTGACTTTGAAGTTCCCAGAATTGGTCCATAATTCGCCTATCCCAGCCGGAACAATACTTGATGGCGAAATAATTATAACCGACCAGGATGGAAAGCCAGATTTTGAAGGTATGCTTGCTCGTTTTCAGTCAAAACGTATCAAGACGCCTGTAACGTTTGTGGCATTTGACATTATTAAGTACCGCGGCATCGATGTGACTAGCCTTCCACTACTGAGACGCAAGGAACTCTTGGAACAGGCATTTATAGAATCAAATCATTACAAACGGGTACAAGTCGCAAGAGGATTGACGACTGAGTATTTCAAAATCATTAAGCAAAATGGACTAGAGGGAATCGTAATCAAGGATAAGGATTCACGTTACGAGGTAGACAGACGCTCATATGCGTGGCAAAAGGTAATCAACTGGATACATGCGGAGGTTTATATATCCGGGTACAGAAAAAAGGATTTTGGTTGGCTTACGGCTATCGACACAACTGATGGTCAGAAGCGACCAGCTGGTATCATCGAACTCGGAGCATCCCCGGTTCATAAAAAAGCATTCAACGGAATTAAGCAACGGCTAGTTTATAAGGAAGACGATAATTTTGTTTACATGGAACCCCTTATCAAAGCACGTGTTAAAACCCGAAATTGGACAAAAAATGGGCTCCTTCGGTCACCAGTCTTCATTGATTTTATAGTCTAAGCAACAGCTCGTGCTGTTGCTTTTTTACCGTGTAAGACTTGCAAACGATCGACAAACTATGTTTGGAAAGAGAGGTTTTGGTAAGCTTAGCGGTGGGAAGACAGAAGTAGAAAGTCTGGTTTCTAAATTGCCTTTTATGTGCATACTATCTACTAATTCTCCCCCTTTTGTAGTATAATAATGGTAAAGAAGAAACGGAAAAGGGTGATATCAGTGGGGCATGTAATCGCGTTTCCTTTAAAACAACAGGGAGTTGCAGCTCGTTTAAAAGAAACAGTTACATTCGATAAAGCCATTGAAAAATCAACTCGTTCTTCAGGCATCGATTTTTATAAACTAATTACCGGTGATGCCAAAGAACGTCAACGTTATGATTTAAAGAACCAGCAGTCTGTTTTTCATGATGACGATGAGGATTAACTGATATTAGGGGGAGAAACTTTGTCTTCGTTTCGAAAACAAGAGTGGAATCAAGGCCGTAGTTTTAAAAGAGGCGAGGTTTATTTTGTAAAGCTCCCTCCAGAACCCCAAATAGGTAATGAAACATCAAAAGTTATGCACGGGGATCATAGAGTAGTTGTCCTTTACGATAGTACATACCCAAGAAAAACAGTCACGGTTGTACCGATTACTTCTTTAAATAATAAGTTAGGACAACCTAAACAGACTTTACCGAATGACTTGAAATTATTTAAAACAGACTATAACAATGCAGGCACTCCTTTTAAAGGAACTATCATGAATGATAGTTTGATTAAGCCAGAACAAATTAGAACAATTTCTAGAGACTATCTTGAACGGCATGTCGGAGAAATGTTACCTGAAGATATGACACAATTGGATCTTAGGTTAATTTCAGTTCTAAGTTTAGAAAATACTATTCAAAAGCTCATTGAAAGAAGAGTTGAAGAACTGTCACGAATCAATGATAAAGATTCAGCTAGAGAAATGGATTAATCCCCTCATTGAAGGGGATTTTTTGTTTGCTTATTTACTGCCCAGATATATATTTCTTAACATAATTATCCGATATAGAAGGAATGAAATGTATATTAAATTTATAAGGGGAGAAATTGATTGGAATTAAATCTAAAGGATTTATTGCTTATTTTACCTTCAATTCTATTAATATGCGGTTGGGGGGTGACCTATTTTTCAAATAGAAAACAAAAGCAAAATGAAATATTTCTGCTAAAGGTTAATTATGAAATTAAAGAGATACTGGCACCTATGTATCAGGAAATACAAGACATTCGTAATTTGATAAGTCATAGAAAGTCAATGAACAGAGCGCTAGACAAATTTCAAAAAAAATTCTCAGGTGCCTATTCTCCTTTATATACCGGATCAAACTCAAAGATATTCATATGCTTTCAGGATTTCGATCAGAGATATATACAATATAAAGAAGATCCTTGTGAAGATAATCATAATTATCTTTGGGTTAGTATCGATTACCTTTATTCTCAGGTAAAATCCCGTTTAAAAGAATATCGGCGTATCTCTAACAGTAATCATGAATGGTTTTTAAAAATCAATAGTTTTAATCCACTGATTGCTGTATTGGCCGATTTTTTTCGATTGGTTTATGTCACATTAAACGGTTTAACACTTATTGCCCTTGGAGTTTCACTTTGCTCTCTTATTGCAGTAGGACTAAGCTATTTAGGAAATGATCCGATTATTACGCCAACAATACTTTCGTCCATCCTTTTGTCTTCCATATTAGTAATCTTTTTTTGGTTGTTCTTTTTCTGGTTAAATAAAACATTGGTTGGCTATCAGACAGGATCAAACAAAGAGTTCGGTAAACTGACATCATATACTTCAAAAGATATCAAGTATGTGAGAGAAAAGGGGAACATTCCGGAATACCATTCGCAGGGTAACGATTGAAGAAGCTAAAACAAAACAAGGCACAGAATGTCCCTTCTGTGCCTTGTAATGTGTTATAATATTCTTGTAGGGTTTCATTTCTATAGCTATAAGAATGACAAATTAAGGCACGGAAGATTAAAGGAGGATATGGATCATGTCTAAATATTTTAATGGTAAATTATACTCGCATGAAGAAGTTGTGGCTTATGCAATTTTAATGAATGTCGATGAGGCTGTAATTGAAGAATTCAATAGTAAAAATCCACTGATCTTTCAAAATGGAGAACCATTCCAGATTGCTGAATATGCGGAAGAAGCATATCCATTCCACCTAGAAAAAAATAATGAAAGTCTGATGGAAGCTTCTCATGTTAAATTTTATCCAGGGAAAAGGATGGGGCTTAGAGAATGGCGCCGATTTGATATAGTGGATGGACAACTCAAAGTAATTCAAGCAGAGCGCGAAATTATACAATATGATGATATTAGCAAGCTAATTGCAGATGGGTTTATATGGACACTTCGCCCTAAAATCGGAATGGGCTTTTATTTGGATAAGGCTTTGAATGGTGATTTTACATCTATAGAGAATTGATAAGCGATAGTAACTTGTACACACATAAGGAAGTATGGCAGCTCTTAGACCGTATTGGTATTAAGTAATACAGTCCATTGAATAAACTCGTTCAAAGGAGTAGTAACATGTCTAATGTCATTTTCCAAACCGTACATAAGGAGGCCAATCATGGGAAGAAATTTTTTAAAAATAAACAATGAAGAATATAAGATGGTAAGTGAACCAGATGAAACGGACCAAGAAATGACTGATAATGGCTATATAAAAGTAACGGATGCTCAGTTTGATGAAGCATTTAATTTATACAAAAATGTGCATGAAAATGAAATTACTTATAAAGATGTTTTAATAAAAATAGAGGTTCTGTCATAAAGCAACCCGATGAAGAAAGGTGTGGATATATGATTGGACCAGCAATAAGCTATATTATCATAGGAAGTGCTCTATACTGGTTTAGAAAGCAGCTGCACTTGAAGCCTGAGCCTAAAGCTGAACGGATTGGGTTTGCCTTCTGGTGGGGTGGATGGTTTGCCTTAGCCTTGAGCGTCATCTCATGGATGCTTACGTTAGCGCCACCGGTGAATTGGTTTGGTGTTGTTATAGCGATTATTTGGGTGGGGTTACGCGGGTTAAGAATAGCGAGAGATTTGATAGAGGAATCGGCCTGATCCGGAAGATGAAAAGGAGCGTGTATTATGGAAGCTTATATGTGGATTAAAAACGATGATGAGAATTACGCAGTTTATCTAGTATATAAACTTTTTGAAGATCAAAACACTCCAATGCGTCAATTCCTCGATGTGAAGGATTCTAAAGAAGAAGCAGAAGAATTTGCTCGTTCGTTTACGGGGTTATTGAATAGTAGTGAAATCCGTTATCAGGAAACTTAAATGAATATTGAGGAATTTAACAGAACGGGGGGGGCCACGATGATAGAGGAAAAACCAGTTCAAGTGATAGGCGATAAAGTGACAGCTAAGTATAAATCATTCTTTGACGAGCAAGGTAAGGGAATTCATTCGGCCTGGATACCGATGATCGAAGTCGATGGAAAAATGATGGGAATTCACGACGAATCAACGATCAGTGGCCAGAAAGAATCGTCTAGTCGGCATCATGCTCTAAAAATAGCAAGAAGAGTTAGTGACGACACTAAGGCACGCTTGGCTGAGAAAATTACGAACACCGGTGAATAACGAGGAACATGAGGGGGACAGTGCTATGGCTTATATTTTGCTTGGGTACATTATTTTTGCCGGATCGATTGTTTATTTTATTAATTGGAACAGAAACAGAAACAGAAATAGAAACGAAGATGAATTTTGAAAAAAAATATTATCGATACAATTGTGGGACTGAAATAACTGTGAGAGAGCCAGCTGCCGAAGGAAATGCCTAAAAAGATAAATTCACAATAAAAATCCATTCCATGAAAAGGAGAAGTATGCAGATGAGAACAACAAGAAATGTCGTCAGTCTATCTGAAGATGATCATCTAGGTCTATGGTTACCTGCATACATCGATAGGGTTTATGAAGATAGCCAGGATCCCAAGAAAATAGAACGATGTCTAAATCGTTTCTATCATTTTTACATAGAACGATACGGCCATGATAAAGTGACAGGGATTGTTAAACGAGACATTCAGGATTGGCTCAAC
This sequence comes from Paenibacillus lutrae, assembly GCF_009757775.1. GTDB lineage: Bacteria > Bacillota > Bacilli > Paenibacillales > NBRC-103111 > Paenibacillus_F > Paenibacillus_F lutrae. The sequence continues at coordinate 30,490 of NZ_RHLK01000018.1, read as the reverse complement.
TTTTTATACAAGCCAGAGAAGAATGGGGGAGCCGGCTATGCTGCCTCCTATGTAAATAACCATCATTCCGCGTTAAACGGTTTTATAAAATGGCTTCGTGCAGCTGCTCCGCATTTGATGCCAAAGGACCCAATGAAGGGTATCCGAGAGATTATGCTTCCGGCTCCGGAACCACGCACTTTAACGCCGCAGCAAATACTTTCCCTCAAAAATATTTGCGACCGTCTCGAACGTTTTCATGCTAAAACCGATCGGCGGCGAACAACAAAGACGATCGAGCTTAAAAAATATGCAAGGCCCATTAGAGATCGAGCAATTGTGTATGTATTTCTGTCTACGGGATTGCGCCGCGAAGAGCTAGTCATGCTTGATATCGATCAAGTGATTCCAAATGAGCCGGAGCTTCTTCGCCAGGCTAGAAGTGCCCGAATTGTAAAAATCCGAGGTAAAGGCAAAACTGAGGGAACGGAGTACTTATCAGCTGAAGCCAGAAATGCTTTAGCAGACTACCTTCAACATGAACGTGAACGTGATGCAGCAAAGGGAGAAACCACAGCGCTCTTTCTAAGCGCATCAGGACGGCCAAAACGACATGAGAATGGTCGGTTGCATCCACGAACGATTAATAAGATTTTAGAACAAATTGGGCAATGGCACGACTCAGAAACTCAGGATACTTCTAGGCATATTTCTCCTTTACGTCCACATGATTTAAGACACACTTTTGCCAATGAACTCGCCAAAAAGCCCGGAGTTACCGAGCAAGATTTAGAGCGGCTGCTTCGTCACCGCAGTAAAAGATATATCAGCACGTACACGAATCCACCGGCTGAAAGAACAGCTGGCTTAATCGAAGACCTTTAAGGAAAGGAGGCCCCCTCATTTGGATGGATCTACTGCTCTATACGTAGGAACTCATGAAACCTATCATCAATACTACCGTTCTCTTCATGATGAAATATTCATGCAGGTAAAGGAATCAGACTCATTTCAGCAGCTGATCGAACTCATCACGCGATCAACGTATTATTTAATCATTTTAGAAAAGGCTACTCTTCAAGGTAATATTCTTGAATTATTACGAGTTATCAAGGCTAACATGCTTCTTGAATGGATACCGATTATTGTCCATGCACCAGGATTACCAGCCGAAGAGAAAAATGATCTTCTCCTTGCAGGTGTGGAGATTATCGTAGAAAGCGCTATCCGAGCAACAGATGAAACCTACATTCGGATCAAGAACCTCCTGGCTAGATCCAAACAGTTCGAATCGATGTCTTTCCGTGACCCTTTAACCAAAGCTTATAACCGAGCATACATGCTGGAAAGGTTAGCTGCAGAATGTAGATTAGCGGAAAATAATAGCGGCGTCCTTACTGTCGCCTTTATTGATGCTGATCGGTTTAAGCAAGTCAACGATACATATGGCCACGCGGTTGGCGATCTTGTCTTAATCGGCTTGTATAACCGGCTAAAACTTAACCTAGATAAGCATCATGAAATTGCTCGCTTTGGCGGTGAGGAATTTATTGTCATGTTTCCTGGGGAAAATAAGTCCCAGGCACAGAACCACTTACAAAGAGTCCTTCAGTCCTTACATGACGTACCTGTAGCAGAAAGTGAGGCAGGAAATCATTTCATAACCTTTTCTGGGGGTGTTGCGGAATGGAAACCAGGCATGCAGATCTCCGAGGTTATTAAGCTGGCGGATGAAGCCGTTTATGATGCGAAAAATCGGGGGAGAAACCAGGTCATTATAGGGATACCCCGTGAAGAACGGGTATTGAACGTACTCATTCGTGAGTCGAAGCCGGCTATCGAACACCTCTTGAATGATTTTCCAGACTTAAACGTTGTCCCCGTAAAGTCTTTCAAGGAAGCACAAAAGTTACTTAGGGATGAGCATATCGCTCTTTGTATCTTCGAAACGGACTTTAACTTTAATGCTTTCGAAATCAAAAAGCATATGGGTCAGAGGAACGATACGAACTATCTCTTCATATATAATGGTCCTTTACGTCAGCATTTTCATTTGCAGTGTAAGCAGCTGCAAATCAACTCTTATTTAAGCAGGCCGTACACGAATGCAGATGTTACAGAAAAGTTGAAGGCATTATTATCCAGATAAGATAACAGGAGGGCTCTATGTTCCGATTTATTGAGGATATTTGTGAAGCAGATTCAGATGTTATTGTATGTGCGGCCAATGGACAAGGCTGGATGGGAGGATGGCTTGGTAAGTACATAAAAATGGCAGGTGTCGCTGAGGCTCTTCATTATAAAACCAGTGGGAAAATAGAGAAGCTTTCCATGCAAGAAGCTAAGCGGATTCAAGTCATTCCCGGTGATGTTTTTATCACGCCTTGTGAAGAACCATTGAAAGCGAAGTATATTTTTCACGCAGTTACGATGAAGAAACCTGGGCAAAGGTCGGATCTTCAATATATCACTGAGTGTATCAAGAATATTATACGACTGGCACATAAGAACGAGCTACGATCGATAACCATACCGTTACTTGGATGTGGGACAGGAAGATTAAATGAGGAAGATGTGCTGAAGATTTTTCAAAGTTGTTTCCTTGAATCTGGTACATTAGAATTTATTATCGCAAATCCTAGACTAGCGAAAATGAATAACAATCAATAGTTCTTCTGATGTAAAACGCATTCATCGAAAAATATTATCCAGATGTGGACAACTGCGAAAATAGTAATTTGTAGTTGCTAGATGACGCTTTGTGTTGATATAATGTAGCAAGCAGCAAATACAACTGAATAGCAAAATTCCCATCACACTCTTTCACGGATTCGGGCCCTTGAAAGTGTAATGGGAATTCACTCACTACTTTCCACTCATATAAACATTATATTGATATTCATTCGGAATATCAATAGGGGGAGCCATATTTCTATATGGTAAGTCCTTCTTAGAGGGTTTTATTTAACTTGCCCTATAAGATCGGCTCCGCGGCTTCCCCGGCAGACATGTTTACTATGAGTGGGTGATGTAGAGATACCTCTATGTCTTCCGCTCTTTTTTGATTATAAAAAAGAAAAAAACTCTGTTCTTGGCGAACAGAGATTGTCTGTGAGTGTTGATCTTGACTCTATCAGTTTTTGGCGAAACTGACGGAGAATGCTTTTCCAAACAATTTGGCGAAGGTTGGGATTTTCTTTGGCGAGAAAACTCCCGAAAACAAATCGATAAAACAAATAGCTCTGCAGTCCATTTTTAAAAATGGGATTGTATAGGGCCTGCTTTCTTATTGCCAATTATAACATGTTAATTACATAGCTTTCAATACTTCAATATGACTACAAACGAGGTGATTACAGGTGCTACGGGTATCGAGGGATGTTTTTTTTGACGCGTTATTCCCCCAAATGGACGGAATCTTATTTACAAACCATAAAGGATCAAAATTCGATGCTCAAAGCGTGATTCGTTCTGTAGAGCAGCTGAAGTATCATGCCGATTGTATGTCTACAAACTGGTACACGCCAAGTATTTTCAGGCTTGCCAAGTGCGGCCGGACAAAAAGGAACCTTCAGTATATACATACCTTCATGCTGGAATTTGATTTTGTGATTCCTTCAGCTCTGGATCTTCTTGAACTTATCGAAGAAGCCGGCTTGCCGTTGCCGCATTTTCTCGTACGATCAAAAACATTCGGACACTGGCATGTTTATTGGCAGATTCAGAAAATAGCAGCTTACACCAATGTCGTTGCCCATGTCGATCGGATCTCTACGGCTATGGCAAAAGCAACGGGGGCAGATATTCAAGGCGTTGGGGCGGAACGCTGGTTTGGGATCCCGCGTAGTGATATTTATCAAGTTACAAACCCATGCAATCTATATACATACGATGACTTCAAATCCTGGTACGAACTATACATAGAAGATAATCCAATCACCGAACAAACCATATACACTAAAAAAATTAATGTCCTTCAGATGGACATTTTTGGACATCCTGCGATTCGTAAATTACAAAGAGGTACTATAAAAGGCCAACGCGATAACGTTTGCTTTACGCTGGCTCTCCTTTACTATGCCCTTCATTGGCCAGAGCAGGATACCTTGGAGGCGCTATATTCTTGGTCTGAACGTAATGAGAAAGGGGGAGAGCCCTTTACAAAAAAAGATGTCCGTAAATGCGTAAAAAGCGCTTTTAGTGGGAAATATCGTGGACCTAGCAGAGAGCATGTAGAGAGATATTCCGGACTAGAATTTCGTCTAAATATCATCCGAGAGTATGAGGGAGAAGTAAAATACCAAAAAAGTGCTGATATTGAAGCAAAAATCATCAACCTCATTAAAGAGAGTAAAAATAAGCTGCAGCTGTCGCAAGTCGATATTGCGAAGCGTATTAACGGTGCTCTCCGGACCGTAAAGGCAGCTATCAAGAAATTAATCCTAGAGCAACGCATTCAAGTGACACAAGCAGGTCATGGCCGTGGGAACATCAACTGTTATGCTCTTAATATGCCAGCAATGCGGCCAAACGAAACCAACCGCGCAAATGGTGCAAATTCCTATACATCTCTTAGTAAGGCGCGTGCCTTGGTTCTTTCAGAGATATCCACAGGATTCCTTCAGGTAGCTTCTGGGGTTGTGGACATTTCTGACTCTAGTTAATTTTAGTTGTTTATGCCTTTTTTCAGCTGCGGGAGTTTTTTATGCTGTTCGGCTTTGGCGGGGCGAACCTCGCTGCACCGTTATGGAACACTGTGGCTGCCTGGTATTTGATGGATTCTGGCGGATGCTGCCCGGCATGCGTATCTGGATCGATTGGCCACGAAGAGTCAATTGCAGAAGCGTTTTGGGACACCGGGTGCCGGCGGGGGCAACCTCTCTGTGCATATCTGAATTGATCTGACATCCTGACGATAGAGGGGTTAACTGCAAGAACTATGGTAATTCCGGATTCTGGCGGATGCTGCCCGGCTTACGTATCTGGATCGACTGGCCACGAAGAGTCAATTGCAGAAACGTTTTGGGACACCGGGTGCCGGCGGGGGCAACCTCTCTGTGCAGATCCGGATTGATCTGACATCCTGGCGATAGAGGGTGAACTGCAAGAACTATGGTAATTCCGGATTTTGGCGGATGCTGCCCGGCTTGCGTATCTGGATCGACTGGCTACGAAGAGTCAATTGCAGGAGCGTTTTGGGGAACCGGCTACCTGCGGGCGCGGCCCATCCGTGCGGGTCTGGAACAATAGGGAAGCCTGGTCACCGGAGGGCGAGCTGAAGGAGCTGCGGGAAGAACCGGGAGCCTGCGGACGCGGCCCATCCGTGCGGGTCCGGAACAATAGGGAAGCCTGGTCATACCGAAGGGCTAGTTGAAGGAGCTGCAAAGGAACCGGCTGCCTGCGGACGCAGCCCAACCGTGCGGATCCGGAACAATAGGGAAGCCTGGCCATACCGGAGGTCGAGCTAAAGGAGCTGCAGGGGAACCGGCTGCCTGCGGGCGCAGCCCAGCAGTGCAGATTCAGATCGAATAAAATGAGCATTATTCAAGATAACTTTCACTGTTTTTTCTGTAACCATTGACCAAACTACTCGTTTGTCTTCTCTCATTAAGGCCATACGCGACTCTCAACGCGAAATGCTAATTTAACGCCCTCTTTCTTATCAAGTACTTTTCCCTTTTTTAATTTGGTTTGATTTTAGGACTTTATATTCAAACATGTTTTAATATTAGGTCTAATGATCTAAAAAAATGTCATTATTTCTCTGAAAAAGGTTCAAAATGTATTGTCTGTTTAGATAACAGACGTTATTATAGGTCTAAAGGAGGTGTTCGGATTGATACCATTGGAAAGCAAGCCCTCCGACAGAGAGCCGCTATCAAAGATCAATTGGTATATTCCGGATGACCTTCATCGCAAATTATTGGACATGTCAAAAGGGGGGAGAAGTGTAAACGAACATGTCCGTAATGCCTTAGACGTTGCAGCCCGAACAACGATCGAAGCAGTGGAAGACATTCGTGATCATTTAAACAAACGTGTTTATTTGGTCACGGGAGAACAGAGGAGATGGTTAGGAACGGAAGCAAGTCGATTAGGTTGTGATGAAGTCGTTGTATTGCGGATGGTATTAAAAGAGTACATAGGAGGAAAGTGATTTGAAAAACGCTATTTTAAATTGGAGTAAAAAGTATCAACATACTATGTTTAGTGTAAGCGCGGTGGCTGTATACGTAGCTTTAAAAGAAACAGGAATCGATCCACTAGACAATATGATTACGTACCTGGAAGGTAAACGAGTCACAATTATGGCTGTTTTCCCAGCACTGGCCGTTATCTATAGCATTTTTCAAGCACTAGGCTGGTATACCATGACTGAGGATGAACAGAACGGTGTTAAGAAAAGAATCCGAAACGCTTTTGTTGTAGCCTTTGGTATCATGATTATCGTTTGGTTTGTACTCGATGCAGATACTAATGTAGATATGACAAATGGGCCTACCATTCCACACGTTGTCACCGAACAACTGGTATGATTTCGCACTCCTTATATAACAAAAGCAGGAAATTTATCAAAGCATTCCTTTGGATGATTTATTCATCCATTTTTTTATCGCAAGTTGTTCATGCGGACATGATAGATAAAATCACGGAGTACATGTACAAAGGAATGCTTGGAGTATTAGCCAAATCGGTTGATGATATCGCAAACAATATTTATCAGTCTCTTCAAGATCTGGTTTTTACTCCAACAAATTTGAATAATGTCTTCTTGCTTACAAATTACGTTCACTATGCTCAGATTCTTGCTGCGGCTTGGCTTACACTCGTTCTTGTCATTAAAGCAGGACAAGGTGCCTTCTTGGACCAGGTGTTTGGGGAGACATCTATTGGTGAGTTAGCTCAGAGAGCTATTGCTGCCTATGGAATGATTTATCTTTTTCCATGGCTGATCGATAACCTTTGGCTCAAGGCCAATAACTATCTCGTTGAAGCCATATTTTCGCTTAAAGTCACTAACAATCCCATGGATACCTTGCAATGCTTTATTGCCGGTGGCGGTGGGCTTTGGACAACGGCCATGGCTATAGCCATGTTAATTGCAGCTATTTGGTTATGCGTAACAGCAACGATCCGGTATGTGGAAATTATGGGTTTCTACTTATTTAGCCCGGTCATTGCTACATCATTGGCCTATAAGGGCGAATTATTTCCGGTCTTTGCAAAGGAATTGAGTGCGGTTGTTTTTAGCCAGGTTTGGCAAGCTACTTGCATTTACTTAATGTTCGGCTTCTTATCCTGCGGGGACGGACTTTTAAATCGTTATCTGGCTATTGCGGTTCTAATCGTAGCTGGTAAAGGGCCTGCATTTTTGAAAGGCTGGGCATATTATTCGTCCGGATTAACAAAATCGGTCGGTGGTGGCGTGAAAAATGCAACACGCATGGCTGTATACGGCTCTCTACGAAAGATATAGGAGAAAACCATGAGATCACATGATTATGATGATGAGGATTATCCCTTGATCCCCCGCAATACCCCGATCAAGGGACAATATTTTGGCATGGCTCGGATGGAAGCCATCATTTGGGGAATCAACGCCGGAGTATTGGGTTTCTACATTTTTTCAAAAGACGCTGATACGGCAGGAATAATACGCTTTGGGGTTATCGCAGCCTACCTATTTTTCCTCCGTCACATTTTCAGCCAGCAATTATTTGGCCGAGTCATATGGAGATATGCCTTGGATATGTATCACACGTTCCGTGCAAAAAAAGAATATTATTTCTATGAACAAAGGGGGGATATCGTTGGCTTCACAGATATTACCGGTGGTGATGGAGATTCTGGGATTAGGCAAGAAGGACAAGACAATTAAGCAAAAAATGAATGTGCTGCCTTTCTCCAAAGTCGATGACCTAATTCAAGGAAAAGACGGCTATCAGAAGCTTGTCATTCAAGTGCAGCCAATCAACGGAGAATCAATGGAGCCCGAAGACCTTGAATCCGTTGAAGATGCCCTCCGGATATCGCTAACGTCCTGGCGCGGCCGCGTGCAGTGGCTGGTTAACTCCGAGAAAGTAAGGGTCGAGAAAAATATCGCGTGGCTGAACAACAAGCAGCAGCAAGAAGACCTGGACCTTTACATTGACATGATCGAAGAACAAAAGCAGTCCTTCGAGGTTTTGAGTCGAAATATCCGGACGATCAATCGGTTTTATATTGTTCTTGAAGGAAAGGGAAAAGGGATTGAGTCCGACTTACGGAATACCCTTGGAACGATCACGAACCAAATGCTTGAACAAGGTATGGATGTAAAAGTACTGTCCCGTGACGAAAGCATGCGGATTCTATACGAACGTTTAAACCCGCAGACATCCATTCACCAGCCTTACCAAGAGGGGATGCCCGAACATCTTCTTGTCCCGAGTAAAATGACCGGCTCACCGTCGGGTTTGATGCAGATCGATGGACGCTATTACTTACATATGGCGGTCGTGCGTTACCCAATCCGACCCAATAAGCGATTCCGATGGCTTGCACCTCTTCTTCGCGTGAATGGGAATAAGACCATATCCTTTATACTCAACCCTCGGCCCAAGGGCAAGGAATTAACGGATTCGGTCGGAAAAATGGTTACACGTTTAAAACGTGAAATGGATCAGGCTCGAAACGAAAAAGAACGGATGGATAAGGAAACTGAGTACTTAACTGCCCGAAAAATGTATGAGCGTATTACGAGTAACAATGAAATGATTTATGATACGACTATTATTATCGAAGCCAGCGGAGAAACAGAAGAAGAAATGAGGGAAACCTTCAACAACCTGCAGGCCGCACTCAGCGGCGCCGACTGCTATGCCCGAACAATCATGCTCCCTGGCAAGAACATCTTTGATTCCTTCTGGTCGTGTATGCCTCTTTTGTATCGGTGTGATATCGCGGATCAGTATTACACCTGGAACATGCCGGCTAAAACGATTGCCAGCTTGATTCCGTTCGATAGCGGTGAGTTTCAGGAGGAATCCGGCATTTACTTTGCTGAGAATCCGATTAACCAATCTCCGTACATTTACAATCGGTTTGACGCCAATCTTCATGATAATCCACATGGCTTTTCCCTGGGTCTTCCCGGAGCCGGAAAGTCCTATGATATGACCAATGAGATTATACGAGAGGCGCCACTGCTGGATTTCATCGTCCTGTTCGATCCGGAGCGCGAGTATTTTTTCACATTCGGAAAAAGATTCAATATCGCCCAGGTATGCACAAATCCATTCCATGTTCGAAGCCCGATTGTCGATTCTGACAATGAAAACGTGGATGGACAACGACATTTCTGGGATGCAACGAAGCTCCATATTCAAAACGTGCTGCCATTATTTAAATTCTGGATGCCAGAAATGACCTCTACGGAAGCTTCTATGATAGAAGAAGATGTACGGGAAATATACATGGAAGCCAATTTCAATGAAAATATGACGTCTTTTCCGGAATTTTTTCCTACCTTATCGGACTTCAAGCGTAAAGCGGAATCAAAGATCGGCGCGAACGACAATGAGGGCATTCCCGGAAGAAAACGTATTTTGGTAACGCTGAATCCTTACATTGACGGCATCTATTCCAGCCTTCTGAATGGACAGACTCAGTGGGATTTTGACGATCGGCTCATCGTGTTCGATATACATGATGTAACCAATCGTATGAAGAATTCAATCTATTATTTGCTGCTTCTGCATACGTGGCAGTTCATCAAGGAATGTAGGCAAAAGGGTCTGTATACCAGTCTGAAGGCCGATGAGGTCCATGTGATGATGAATGCACAGAATGAAGAAGCAGCCGAATTCCTTTACAACGTTAATAAACGTGGTCGTAAATATTTTTGTGCGCTGCAGCTGGCCACGCAAAACTTGCTGGACTTCCTTGGCGTTTCGGTATCGCCTGACGGCCAGCGCCGTGAATCCAATATCACGAAATACGGACAAGCCATTATTAACAACAGCCGGTTTAAAAAGATCTTCCGGATCGGTAAACTTGACCTGCAGGAGCTTAATTCCTTGTACTCCTTCTCTAAGCGTGAAAAGAAACTTCTGTCTTCTTCCAGAGGGCGTGGTAAAGGCGTCATGATTATGGGAGATACACAAAAGGTAGAGTTCCAGACCAAACGCTGGGCGCATGAAGAGAAGTACATCAAAAAAGGCGAATACACCGCATGAAATTAGCGGCTATTCGCTTTGCAGTAAAACTGGTCACCGATCCCAAGCTAAGAAAAGCGATTCTCTCCGGGATCCTGATGCTGCTTTTAATATTCTTTGCTCTCCCGGCTATGTTTGTCACGCTTATGACCAACATATTCTTTATAGGAGAGAGTCCTGAAGAAACGGAGATGTTAAAAAGCTATAAAAAGTATGGGATTGAACAATCCGTTGACTGGTCCGAGCTGCTGATCTTTAATTATGTCCGTAGTGAGATGGAAATAGAAAAGTACTCGAAAGAAGATGCTATTCAATTTTTCGTCTATTACACAACGCACACGGATGGAGATGGAAACGAATATTCGGTCCGTCATACGCGGGATCTAGATGAGGTTATGAGTCTCTATCCCTTTGACGCATCACAAGTGGAATGGGCAAAAAACCTCCAGCTGAACTTTAAGGACCAGTTTCCGATGTTTTTTGAAGAGTCTCCCGAAGAAGAAATTGTACCGCCGACCGATTCATTTTTTATGTGGCCAGTTCCGGATCTTAACCAGGTAACCGATCGTTTCGGTAGCCGTATTCTTTTCGGTAAACCCGATTTTCACTACGGCGTAGATATTAATCTTCCAGGGGAAGCTGACTTTGGAAAACCGATTTATGCTACGGCAGCCGGCACTGTTACAGCCGTTGAAGATAGCAGTACATGCGGAAAATATGTACGTATCGAACATAAAGAAGGCTGGCAGTCTCGCTATTGCCACATGTCGGAGCATCTTATTAGTAAAGGTTCCACGGTAAAGCAAGGAACAAAAATCGGCCTAGTCGGCCACACAGGGGTAGGATCTGGCTCACATCTTCACTTCGAGCTGAAGAAAAATGGGCAGATTCTCGATCCATTGCCTCATATCTGGAACTCGCGTCCTGGAGGAAAAGCACCGTGAAAAATAACGGAAAATTAATGCTCATAATTGCATTGATTTTGGCGATCATCCTATACACCAAGTTCATCGATCGATCATCTGATCCTGCTACGTTGCAGAAACTTCCCAACATAGCGAAGATAGAAGTACCTACGGGCGGGGATGTTGTATCGGAAAATCGTCATGATGGGGAAGGGATGAAGGATATGAGGGAGAAGGATATTTTTCATACCTTTGCAGTTTCTCTCTATAAAAAAGATTACGCGAATGCGTTTTCCTTATTTGATTTAGAAAGCATTTCAGATTACCTTAGTTCCCCGGATTATTACGGCCGGGTGAAAGCATGGGGAGAGAGTATACAAGCTATCGGTGTCTTGCAATCGATCGATATCGTTTCAAGTTCCACCAATCGAAACGAACACGTCTTACGATTTTCCTTTTCCAATGGGATACGCCGAAACGTAACATTCCAGCTGGGAGAAACAAAATATATCGTGACTAAACCCGATGAAATTTTGAACCAACTTGTCAAATAACAACGTGGGACAGGTTTCATGTAAACTGCAGTAAAGGAAAAAAGACACCTGGATATATTCCAAGCGTCTTTTTTATTTGTGATAATCATTGATTAACCGAGGTTACTTTCTCCCAGTTCCGATCCGTTTCAAGCCAGTTTCTTTGCCGGCTTTCTGTGCGAGTTGAATTAGTTTCCGGGCCTCTTCCTTCGTCAACTTTTCCTTATTCACTCCGATCACTCCCGATTCCCATTGTTTACTATCAGATTGGCCAAGCCTCTCTTTTTTTATACCTCCTGCATAAGTTCTCCCCTATCTTCATAGCTTGTACTAGCGTGGAATTCTAGACGAAACGGAATTTTGACCCTAGCGATAAGCAAGATTCTAGCTGATGAAAAGGGGGAGAGGCAATGTTAGGACTCAATTCACAGTTCGTTCCACAACGAAACCCGGCTGGACGAAAAGAACGGAGTGACAAGCTTAAAGACATCAAATTTCCGATTACGCCCGAGCTGCGGCGGCAGCTGCGCCGGCATTCAGAAGACGCGAAAAATCAAACGGTTGCCAACACGAAGATTTTAATCGAGGCTCTTCAGCTCATGCAGCATTCACCCGAACGATTCCCGGTCCTTGATTACCAGGATACCGGTATTTACATGCATGCAAAACCACCCTTACATTATCACGAACAGATCCGGCAGCTGGTGATCGATCATGACGAACGATCGATCCGAAGCATGACGCATCGCCTCATCATGAATTATCTGAATGGGGGCACAGGAAAATGAATAAGCGTTTTAGTAGGGGAAATGAGATCAGTCATTATTTATCAGGCATGCGAAAGCCGGCTGAAGAAGGTTCCCTTTTGAAATTTTTACTCCGGCCAAAGAAGGAGCACTATGTCGTTCTGGCCATTCGAGGATCCGAACTGGATTTTATGCGTGCGGAGGTTTTTATCGAGGATATGCTGGAGCTTGCTGAAGACGATTCCCTGGATTTTTCGCTAGAAGAGCTGCTTAGTGCGATCTATATGGATTTTCTAAGTAAAGTCCGGTCCTCATCTGAATTGACTCATTTTATAAGTACGCTGCAGCAAATACGGAAAGAGCTTACGCCTCGGAAAAAAATTCAGCGGTTAGATGAAATAGACGATAATCACCTCACCCTTCAGGAACATGCTATTCCGGATGTGAAAATGAGGTATTGTAAGCTGAATTTTAAGATGCTGCGGAAGGCTGCCTTGCGTTTCGAAGTCTTTTTGATGGACCTGAACCGGCTAGATCCGTCCTTTTATATGACCGTTGAAGAACTTCTATCCCTGCTCTTTATGAATTTTATCGCCGCAATTCAAAAGGGGAATCAAAGCCAGCTAATCCGACAAATGCTTTACATGCTGGAATAATTTTTGGATCCCGCAGTTCATCGGCCCTAAAATCCAAGCGACTTACAGGTTCTAAGGGGGCTAGCCCCCAAGAACTCTGTAGATTCCATTGAATTTCTTTACGGGCCTGGCTTCGTAGCTAAAGCAAGCAGCTTTTCAAGCTGCCGGGAAAACCTTATCGGATAGTAATCAGGCGAAAACGAAAGAAAAAGGAAAAAATAGTCTACAGATTTTAAAAAAACGGAGGTTAACGATAGAATATGAAAAAAAGCCATGTGGACATTTTAGTAAATGAAGTGTATAAAAGAGTTACAGGAAGTAACGTTATACATTTACCTTCGTAGTGGCAAGTAGCACACTGTTTCGTTCACTGCAACGAAAAAAAGAACAGTAAATGTTGGTAGCATTTACTGTCCTTCACACATGGGCTGAGCTTTTTCCCCAAGCGAATTGTAGAACCTACTCGTGGATTGGACCCCAGTGAGTAGGTTCTATCCGTTTATAAGGTGCCGGTTTATTAGCTCAATTGAATTTGAAGATAAACGTGAGAAGTGCAATCAACAACGTACAGGACTGAATAATTACGGTAGCAACCTGCAGGTTTGTGTTGGTTTTCATAGCTCGTCCTCCTTTTTTGCTTTGAGGATAGAGCCAGATACTCCCATGTGTAAGACCATAATATACCGAAATTCCGATTGTTACAACCTAAGTGAATTAAGCTTCTCCCCTGATTATCGCGGGTTTATATCACTCTTTTCTCCATATATCTCTGTTTTTGATTTATTTTCGAAAAGTAAGAAAGAATATCGAAGATTTATTCGTAGAAGATGGAAACCTTCCGGCAAGCCGGAAGCTTGCGGCCTGGTTGGCACAGTGCCACCTTGTACCAGCTTACCATAGCGCCCATCCCCGTCAAAAGTTTTCCCGGCATATCCTCCAACAAAAGAGGCTGTAAGGCAGCAAACAACGCTGCCTAACAGCCTCTTTTTGTTGTGCGGTATTCCAGTTTCCTTTTGACAGGGAAGTTCCTCCACTCCGGCAGCCGGTTCCCGGCTTTGCGGAGCCTCCGGAGGAACTAAGGCGCGAAGTAATCCTCTGTAGCTTATTCGATATGGTGCGCTTGCGCCAGGTGGCAAGCATAGACGGCCGCTAATCTTAATCGGGAGTGATTACAACATGGAAATTCAAAACAATCTTAAAGGCTTACTGGTTCACGTTCTTCGGAATGAATGGGACAGCACAAACGGGGGCGTTTCCGGAAAGCATAACAGCTTTATCCTGGTCGGGGAGAACGTACCCCGCGCGTGTACGGTTTCTGAGCGTAACCCGGCTCTTCAGCTGCGGAGCCATTATGGCCATCTGATAGCCGTTCCTGTACATGCTCCTGATTCGGGATATGTTGGCTGGATGTTCGGAGGAAATTTTATTTATTCGTCTGTTTCCGGGTTCCCTAACCCGTATCCGATTCCGGTTCACGATCGGCAGGAAGGCAAGGCGTTTTACAACTCGCACGACTAAGAATTTCTCCCGGCTGGCTAAGTCCGGCCGGGAAACCTATCCCAAAGGAGAATATCTAAATGCCACTTTTGCAATCCATTACTCCTAAACTGCTTCAACCTATCGAAACCGGGGATTACGTAAGTTTCCGATTGGTGGACGGAAGCCACTTCAGCGGCATCCTTTTCTTTATTAGTCCGGATCGCAGCTGTTTCAGCTTTGTTAACCGGGGACCCTATGTACAGGCAATAGAGATTCATTCCATTGTGACTCATGAAAGGATGGTTTAAACAATGAAAGTTTACGTACTGGTTATGATGTTCCAGGATGTCGTCTCTGACATTTTGGTTTACGAAGGAAAACGAGCTGAAGAAATGGCCCGAGAACAATTTAAGATTTATACGGATGTAGACTATCTCTTTTTTGACGAACGCCTGGAGTCTGGTGAAGCGCACGATCAAATTTTAGGGGAGGACTACGCCGGAACGATGATATATCACCTTGAGATCATTCAGGATGCAAGTAACTAAAGGTTTGATCGCATTGGGGAGCCTACCCCTAAAACAAACGAATGGAGCTGGAGATATGGAAACCAATGAAAATGTAAGAACGATGGAATATGTCGGAGTTGACGACTGGGACAGACCCGTTTATAAGTGTATCGAAACTGGGGTGTTGTGGAAGGACGTAACGCTGGGAAGCGATAACCCTCTATTGTATAGCTGCGGGAACGACTTCGACGGCGAACCTTGTTCACCTATCAAGAGCGACTTGGTTGTAACCTTCAAGACGAAGCACGAAGAGAACCCATTTAGGTTTAACTACATGATGCTGGGCAGGCTACGAAGCGATTGTGACTATTACCTTGGGTATGGGAACCGAAATATATCTCGTCTTTGCGGCGAGAGCGTAAAGGAGCATATTGAGAAGATGAAGGAGCTTCACAATTCGTTCCCTGAAGGGCAAAAACCGGAATGGCTGACGTATGAAGGCATCCTTGAATACGAAAAACAAATGAGCGAATAGGCTAGATTTCAAGGATGTTTTTCGTTTTCGACAAATAACAGTGAATCTAATTTAGAACGGTTATTCGGCGTTCAACACGATAATCCGAATAACCTCCTAAAGAATTAATAGCTATCATCTGATAGAGCTTTACCAAGATCATACTTTAATTTTCTCCCAGCCGAGGCGCAGTTAATAAACATAATAAAGGGGCTGTTCAAATGAGAAAGGTAACATTGACCGCTGAACAAAGAAGTGCTATGGAAAAAATTAGTCACGCTTTTTATGACCTTAGCAATTGCTGGACCGATGAAGTCGGGGAAGCTTTAGCCAATTTAAGGCTTCTCCCTGGGTGCTGTTTACATGAAGCTGAAGCAGAATATCGGTACTTAGCTGAAAAAGGTGAAATCGATCTTGAAGATGATACATCCGGTACTGAAAACCAAAATGAATGCAAGGATTTCAGCAATCTTCCTATGAATTTTAATGTAAGTGATCCAAAGCCCGTATTACCGGGAGTAACAAAGAAAGCAAAGACCTGGGGTGCTATTCTCACAGAGAATTTTATATATTCAACGCACTTGTTAACCAAATGGAAGAGAAGGAAACCTATTTCTTGTAAAGACTTTTCTGCCGCCGTCAGATCTGAAAAATTTTTTTATGGCGTTAACGATCCGGAATTACCGCGAAGAGAGACTAAAGAGGCAATCACCATGACTAAGACCCGAAGTCCTGTCTTACAATTACTCGATATCTCTACGGCCCATATTACGTTAGAAACGAATAACTGGTTGGCTTCAAATGATCTACTGAAAGGCCAGCTGTCTTCCTATGGGTATACTTACGGATATTTCATCCATGTACCGCAGGATATAGAAGGCCATGAGTCTGTGCTAATGAACATTCCTGAAGACTTGAAGGAAATTCTTACGCTGGCCCAGGCGAAAGAATGCGACTGGGTACGTCTTGACCGGGACGCCAGACTATTGAATGAACTACCGTTTTATGATTGGTAGAACAGCTTGAATTTTCACAAAAAAAGCCTTGGAAACCGAATTCGGTTCCCAGGGCTAAATATTTTTTAATCTATATCTAGTGATGAACCTTAAAATAAGAGGAAGGAAGGATGAACGAGAAAAATGTAATATTATATTAGAAAAAAACGGTATGTACTCACACACTAGAAGGAAAAAGATAAACCACTAAACACTATATATTGTATGTATGGTCATAATTGAAGGAAATTTTGTCCGTATATTGTGATTTATTTCAAAATAATAGTTGACAGAATGACAAATAAACCCTATACTAGGGTTTGAGGTTAGGGGAGCGTTTGCTTTTAATCTCTTGGTATCCAAAATATGATCTCGCAAATCATATGATGGCGTGTATCTGAATTGATTTCGACAATCACTATTCTACCAATAACAGGGGGGAAACGCAACAAGAAGTTAAGGTTTCATTCTTTCCTCATTGAAAGTTGCCCTCCAAAAGGAACGAATATTGAAGGTAAGGCTCGTTCAAAATACATAACCAACATGATTAACTGCTCAACCTCCTTTAGCCTACAAAGGTAAAAGGAGGACACCTCAATGAATGAGCTATCTTGTAGTTACCCGAAGGGTACGCATGTGTGTGAACATACACGCAGCCCCCACTGGGTACGCGGCCATCACAGAGGGGGACACTGGGTGCCACAGCATCTTCGTAGTGGCTCCATCGTTTCTGAACACTGTCGGTCGTAATGTTGTAAGCAAAGAGGGACCCGGACGAAAGTTCGGGCCTTTTTGTATTCCACCGGCTGAAAACTGAAATGCTGCCGGAAAAGGATATCAAAGACGAGTCTTTGATTTTGAACGTATTTTCGGATCCAGACTCGCTAGGCGCGCGTCCGGATCTTATCCAAGCTGTTTCTTAGATGTGATATAATTACAAGTACAGAAAGACTTGTTCAGAAGAGATCCAGGGCCTATTTAAAATGGATTTAAGGGAGTGAATATCTTGAAGGACGTAACTCGTGACGAGCTTAAACACATCCTCCAAAAAGCAACCCAGCACGCGAGAAATAAGGCAAAAGCTGCCGGCACCTCTTTGATTTACGAAGAAGATGGAAAGATGATCCGCGAATATGCCTATGGGGTTAAAAAACAGGTAGTTCGCGATGAACAAGGACGGCGTTCCGAAATTGAATTCGATCGATAAACCCAAAATGACGGTTTTCGCGGGAACAAACGGAGCCGGAAAAAGTACTCTTACAGACGTTATGGTAGCTGCAGACCGGGTGGGCGAAGTCATCGATGCTGATGCGATCGCCAAACAAATGAATCCTGCGAATCCGGAAAGTGTTTCGATTGCTGCCGGTCGTGAAGCGCTCAAACGCGTACAAAACTGTATCGATCACAAAAGAGATTTTTCAATCGAGACAACATTAGCCGGCGGAAATGTCATGAGGCAAATGCAACGGGCAGCCCAATCCGGTTATGCGATTACGATGTTCTATGTAGGGCTTAAAAATGTGGATTTCCATGTTGAACGTGTGGCGCGCCGCGTTGAAGAAGGTGGCCATCATATTCCGGAAGAAGATATTCGCCGGCGGTACGATCGATCTCTTCAGAATGTGCCAAAGGCCATTTCTCTTGCGGATCGTTCTTTCATTTTTGACAATAGCACGGGATATAAGATGATGATGGAGTTCGATAAGGGGAAAATCATTTTTGCAGCGCCCCAGCTGCCTAAATGGGTAAATGATATTGCTCGTAGTTGGGTGCATGAGCAGAAAAACCAGATCCAGACGCTGAAGCAAGATCAAAGCCGGTATTACAAAGAACTCAAAGTCATAGATCAGGAGCTAGTCAAGGCGAAGGAGATTCTGCAGCCTGTGGAGCAGTTTAACCAGTTGAAAGAAAAAATCTTTCAATTGAACAATGATCTTGAAGAAATGAAGCCTAAATCCTGGTTGGAAAAATTTTCATCCTTACATAAGAAAGTGCTTGAAGGGATGCGGGAAGAGATCAAGCATGCGGATATACAAATGAAACAGCTCTCCATGCCTTCAGCTGGCCAAATTGAGGCAGCGCAGCGTGAATTTCCTCGTCTTCATTCTGTCTCAAGTGCTTTAAAAAAAGCGCTGGAAACAAACGGCCAGGACTTGGAAAATCTGAGTAAATGCTATCAGTCCAATCAACGGAAAATTGAGCCGATGGCTAAAGGTATCGATTATGAACGATAATTTTCTTGGGCTATTTGTATTTGTGATCAGGGGGCTTCTATGAGTAAACGAAAGTTTTACAAACAGAGGAAGAAAAATCACACCTATGTTATTCTCCTTGTTCTTCTTTTCTTTATTTCTGTTCTGAACAATGTCGATCAGCCTCAAATCAATCCAGGGTCGTCTCTTCCAATCTTGAATCGATTAAGTGGCTCTTTTTTCTTAGTTCCATGTCTATTGTTGGTCCTTTATTTTGCCTGGTCCCCGATAAAGAATCGTATCAAGCAAGCTCGTAGAAAGAAGCAGCTACGTATGTCGGGCATTTATACGATTGATCGGATGACGGGATCAGAATTCGAGAACTATTTAACGGTTTTTTTCGAGGATCTGAATTATCGAGTCGAAGACACCGGCGGTAAAGGGGATAGAGGAGCTGACAAAATTTTAATCGAACCTTCTACCGGTATGCGTATTTGCGTACAGGCAAAATGTTGGAGTAAGAATGTAACATTTGAGGCCGTCCAGCAAATCTTTACGGCTAAAACGCTATGGGGCTGTGATAAAGCATGGATCATTACCAATCGCGGATTTACCAAACAGGTAAAAGAAACAGCTGAGCAGCTGGGCATCGAATTGTGGGACCGTGAGAAACTAATCGAAAATATGTACCAGTACAACAAGGCTAAGCAATCAGGGGTGTATAGTGAACATGCCACTTTTTATTCCAGTCCGGAATCGCGTGTATTTCACGATGACCGTTGTGAGTATGGCCGTAAATTAGCCGGGCGGTCCGGGGCTCTTGTATTTGAAGGCTTTGTTAGGGCAACGGAAAGCGGCAGAAGAAAATGTAACTGCTTTAAATAAAGTGGTTTTGGATCCCCCGGTTCATCAGCCCTAAAATTCAAGCGACTACCGGCCCTGGCTTGCCCAGGCAATCCAAAGCCGGCATTCCATTGAATTTCTAACGGGCTTCGCAAAGAAGCTCTTTGATTGCTTTTCAAGGGAAGATGGAAACCTTCCGGCAAGCCGGAAGCTTGCGGCCTGGTTGGCACAGTGCCACCTTGTACCAGCTTACCATAGCGCCCATCCCCGTCAAAAGTTTTCCCGGCATATCCTCCACCAAAAGAGGCTGTAAGGCAGCAAACAACGCTGCCTAACAGCCTCTTTTTGTTGTGCGGTATTCCAGTTTCCTTTTGACAGGGAAGTTCCTCCACTCCGGCAGCCGGTTCCCGGCTTTGCGGAGCCTCCGGAGGAACTAGGGCGCGAAGTAATCCTCCGTAGCTTATTCGATATGGTGCGCTTGCGCCAGGTGGCAAGCATAGACGGCCGCTAAAATCATTCGAAAAGGTCAAGGTGATGAGGGCATGAACAACCATATTAAAAATTGGATTAACGAAAATCAAGATCTTTATGATTTCATCATGGAGAAAGCAAGTAAACTCCGGAAGCGCTATGGATATGAAAACATACCAGAGTTCGTTGTACAAGATTTTACCCGAGATATTCAACGTGAAGTTGTGAACTACAGCACTGAGGGGGAGGAAGTCCTAGATAATAGTGTACAGAAAGAAATCATCAATTTACTGAATTGGAGATCACTTGCTGAATATTACCTGGAGCCTTTAGATCCTACCCAGGAGGAAGAATCCGTTTCTGTGCAAGAGCAAGAAACCGAAGAAAAGGAATCGCGATTGATACTTGCTGTTGCCTTTCTTACGGGAATCCCCGCCAAAAACCTTCTACTCTATGAAGATTACGGATTAGCAGGTGGCATTATCAGGGATTGGCAAGACAAGCGCTATTATGTCGAGCCGAGAGAACAGTATGACGAATGGGAACCGGAACTCAAAAAAGAAAATAAGGTAATTGGAGAACATGAAGGGCTTGTCGTTTATTGCGATGAGTGTGGCCAAGATAATATCAAAAAAAGATTCCAAGAGCTCTATGACTACATTTTCGAAGAGTCCTATAAGATCCGGCACATGTACACGTACGATGAAATTCCAGAGCATGTCATTGTAGGATTCTCGGAAGAAGTACAAGAGAAATTTCAGGATTTGAACTCGTTAAAGATCGACTGGTTGACTACTACCCGATATCTGCTAAAGCCTTTTATTACAATTCTTCCTGTGGAATCTCCGAATGAATAAACATGAACGAAACGAAATGTACCTTGCGCTCCTGGTGTTCTTGATTATTTTCTTATGGTCAGCTCTCTTTATTTTAGGGCTGGAAGGATAGGCGAGAGGGGATGGTGATTGCTTCATCATCCCCTCTCACACCTGGCGAATGGAGGCAGCAAACCGATGAACACGGTGTTCATATGACATATAGATATCCGGGAGGTTTTTCTAATTGGTGAAATTGTTACATACGGGTGAACTTATTGTTGATCATTTTGCTGGTGGTGGTGGCGTGGCGACAGGTGTCCAGATGGCTACCGGACGCCCCGTAGATATTGCGGTGAACCATGATGAAGATGCTTTAGTGCTTCATATCGAAAATTATCCGGATACGAAGCACTATTGTGAATCGGTCTGGGAAGTAGATCCTTACGAAGCAACCGCAGGGCGAAAAATCGCTTTGTGCTGGTTTTCTCCTGACTGTAAGCACTTTAGTAAGGCGAAGGGTGACAAACCCCGTGAGAAGCATATACGGGGCCTAGCGTGGGTAGCTGTTCGATGGGCAGCAACGGTAAGACCGCGGGTCATTATGCTAGAAAATGTAGAAGAATTTAAGGAATGGGGGCCACTCCTGGCCAATGGTAAACCGGATCCCAAGCAAAAAGGCCGAACGTTCCGATCTTTTGTAAATGCTCTTAAACTTCACGGCTATGAAGTGGAATGGCGCGAATTAAAAGCCTGTGATTATGGGGCACCGACAACACGCAAACGCTTTTTCCTCATTGCTCGTTCTGATGGCAAAGCGATTGCCTGGCCAAAAGCTACGCACGGCAAAAAGGACTCGCTTGCTGTACAGTCAGGCAAGCTGCAGCCCTACCGAACAGCTGCTGAAATTCTTGATTTTACGCGTCCCTGCCAGAGCATTTTCAAAAGAAAAAAGCCCCTTTCTCAAAATACGATGCGGCGGATTGCTTACGGAATCGAACGTTTTGTTCTAAAAAATGACAAGCCCTTTATCATAAAGGTCAATCACGGAGGCAAACAATTCCGTGGCCAACCGATCGACCAGCCCATACAGACGATTACAACAAAAAATGGGTGGGGGTTAGTTCAGCCTTACTTGTCCCAGGTTAGTCAAACCTTAGCTGCTCCTACCCTTATACAGATGGGTTACGGCGAAGCCAATGGCCAGAAGCCCCGAGTTTTAGATATACATCAACCCATTGGTACAATTACGGCAGGTGGCAACAAGTTTGCCGTTGCAGAGGCAAGGCTTGCCCCAGCTGAAGACGATATTCTAGCAGCAAGCCACATTATTAAAATGCGGGGAACAAACTTAGGACATGCTGTAACGGAGCCTCTTCACACGATTACTGCCGGAGGCAATCATTTTGGAGAGGTTCGCACCTTCTTAAAAGCGTATGGCAGCGAGAGCCAGCCGGATGAAACCCTGGGTCTGATCACTATTGATGGCGTTCTTTATCAGATCGTAGACATCGGCATGCGGATGCTGGAGCCTTACGAACTTTTCGCGGCCCAGGGATTTCCGAAGGGTTATATCATTGACCGGGTAAATAACGGCAAAAAAGCATACTCGAAGGCTTCCCAGGTTGCACGTTGTGGGAACTCGGTTTCCCCTGTTATCCCTTATCATCTAGTAAAATCGAATCTTCCAGAACTTTGCGCACAATCCCGTACGGATTCTATAACTGCGTGCTGGAAAGTGAATGGTCAGTATGAGCTCGCCTTGTCTAGTGGTTAAATGGAAAGAAAAGAAAGAGAAGAGGCTCTTCTGATTTTGGTGGAAACGCAAATAATTTCCATTTATATATTGACGCAATTGCGACATTGTGATATTATTAAATTAATAAGTCGCAATTGCGACAATTAAGGAGTGGTCAAGATTTCTATTCTCAACAAAGTGACAACCGTTCGCGGGTACGCCATATTCCTCGGCCTCGATCCGTCAGATCGAGCGGTGATACGAAAAATACAACGTCAATGCGAGCGTGGCGATCTCGATGCTGAACTCGAACATGGAACTTGGCTTATTAAAGTGCCACAAAATAATGAAGGAGCGATGATTATGAAAAGTTGGGAAAGTATTAAAGAAGTCTACTACAAAGGCATGACGCTCACGCATGCAGGCTATGGCGGTGATAAAAACTACGATAAGAATAATAATAAGGTATCGCTGTTTTACGTCAATCAAGTTCCTGTTAGCCAATCACCAAATCACTTCTCAGTAACGTGGGATTTCAACGAGTTCCTTGCAAGTGAATCCACCGGGACATTCGAGTGGCCAAGCCCGCACGCAGTTTCGAAGATCGCCGATGATCGCAAGCAAAGTGTTATTGATTACTTCAGCGGCACCAAATTTGCACCTTATGACCGCGAGGTTGAATTTAATGGGCAAGCATTAACGATTATCAATCGTCCAGTTGAGTTTGCACCTTCTGCTGGTGCACTCCGTTACTATGCGGGTGCTACCGATAAAGAAGGAAATGTATACCAAGTTCATTGGAACGTCTTCAATATGTTTGAGCCACATGAAATCGAAATGACAGTCGACAATACACGTTATTGCAAACATTGCCTACAACGATGGACTTCCAGCGCAGACAATAAAAAGTGTCAACACGAGTGGGTGCTAGCCTGATCAGTTCAACCCCAAGGGGTTAATCTTGCAGCCAACAAGCCGCAGACAGCGGATGAGGCCCGAAAGGATGAAAAATAATGAAAGATGCTTTCTATGTTAGCAATAACGGATATGACGCCATCCTCCTGCGATACGGGTTTTGGTTGCAGGTTAGTAAGGACGTTTTTAGGGACTATATCGATACTGACGCCGGAAAATACTTCTCCGGCTGGCATGGCACAGATTCCTGGGAAGAACTTAATAAGGAAATTGCACTTGCAGCTGAGAAAATGGGGGAAGTCCTTGCCTATTATCAAGATGGTGAACTTATCGTTACTGATCCGGACCGATTTGAGCGCCGCAAGGAATTCTTCTTGGGGGAGTAGTCCCCCCCGCTTTATCCAACAAGCCGCAGACAGCGGATGAGGACCAAAAGGATGAAGAATAATGAAAATATTAAAAGTTAAAACTATAGCAATTGCTGGTTGTTTCCGCGCAATCGCAAAGGTTTTTGAAAGCCTCCCAGCGGAGGAAGCGATGTATGGCGCATTATACGGAACAGACTTAACCCGTTTCCGCCAATACTTGGCTGACAATGCTCGGGAACGCGGCGAATATGACTACAACTGGATGCCAGCAGAGGTGACTTACTCTACTGGCAAAGATGAAGAAGGGAACGAATATATAAAGGAAATTCAGTTCGTTACACCTACCTCAGAGCGAGTTATAACTATTTCTGAGGATGAGGACGAATCCATGAGATTTACAATCACAATTGATTTTAATGGGTCGAAAACAGCAGCCCATGAAGTACTCTCCGGGATAAAACTCGGCTCTTACGCAGATGAGAGTACACAAATCACATGGATAGATGGCACTGAATCATCGCTCATGGATTACCAAGTTGACATTTATGACAAACTTCGATTCAGACGATTAAGTAGATGGAGTTGTCATAAATATGATGACTACACCAATGGATGGAATATTTTAACTCTTCTGTCGGCTGCGCCTAGTATAAGCCTTGACGAGCAGGGCGAATACCTAACTGAAAAATTAGATTTTACAGGTGATGTATTAGATTACATACTTCATTTTAAAGATCGTACTCACCATAGGGTCACCATAAAAGTAGATGACCAGCTTTATGATAAGGTCATGGAGTTTATTTCACAGACACAGATATCAGCGTCTGTAATAAAAACGGAAGGATTGACTCACGGGGAACCCGCAACTATTTTCTCGGGCGACAAATCCCCCATGACTGTTCTCTATTTAAAAGATTAATTAATCCCCTCTTGCCAAATCCACCCAGAACCCCTTATAATTAAATCAAAGTCGCTTTCCTTGTGAGAGCGTGGATTGAAATAACCTTAAATGGTTACTTGCAAATGCCTCTGTCCTCGGATGGAGGCTTTTGTTATTTGGGGAGGAATTTCTTCTCAAACTTGTTTCTCCATAGTGTGAGCATTTTTCACCTTCAAAAAATCTTTTACAGCTATTCCACAACAAACTCCAAATACCCAAAAAATATACGATGCCTAAAGATAATGATTTAGGCATCGTATATTTTTTTTGAAATGAAAGTAGCAAGCAATAGTTCTATGGATTAACGGCCGGGAAAGAGGCTGCGTTTGCCGATGGTAGAGACATAGCTAATTTCTTCAGTTCTACTTCAGAGAGATTTCCAGTTATACCCACTAATTTTTCATTCTCAATATAATAAATCGCCGGGACTCCTTCAGTCGTCGTTGTTAGCCATGCGTTGTGATTATTGACTGCTATATTCTCTGCTCCTTCAGGAGTAGTGAATATTTTTGCTGGATACAAACCAATTAAAACAAGCTTAGTATCACTAGCAAAAGCCCAGATATCCGAATCCGCAATTTTTTGCTTTCCTATTTCAAACTGATCGAACGGAAGTGCTAATCCTTGTTTATTTTTCTGAAGATTAAAAACGGGTATATCCAGGACGCTTGTAATGGTCCATTTTGAGTCAGTCTTTGCAAGAGCTACAACGTTGTATTGGGTCTGACCACTCTTAGGAATTTTTAAAGCTACGATCCCCTGAGATCCGATTTCGGTATGCAGTAATAGATCGGCTTTAGATGGACGAACATCTTCTCCATTGGTTAATTTCCATTCGACTTGCTCCAATGCAGTATCCAGGATGTTGTGACCGGCCGATCCATCTTTTATCACAAGTTCCTTTAGAGTTGTGCCCTCCGGAGAAGGAATTACAGATTGTATTGGAGCCACGGTAGCATTAGGAGTTACCGGGGCGACCTCATTACCAGGTTCATAACAGCCTTGTAAAACAACAAGAAATACAGCGAGGAGAAAAACAAGTTTGTGTAATACATGCTTCATCGGGTACCATCCTTATTATTTGGGAATATGGATGTAAAGAGACTTATATCACTAGAGTGAATAAGTCTCTTCAATCATTTAGTAAACCCGCGTTTCGTGAGCTACAGTCGCTTTATACCGTGGTCCATTGACTTTTAAGAAGAAACTGCTACCCTCTGTGCAATCTGATCTAACGTACGTATAATAACCTGACCAATAATCATTTGATGTTCCGTAATCAATCCAACCTTGATATTGGGGACGTACCGTAACAGAGATACCTTCTGATGTTGTCCAAGTGTAAGATCCTGAAATTTTAAATCCCACTTCAGCTTCAATAACTTTCCAATCGAATTCTCCCTTTGCGCTGCCTTCTCCAGATATCGTTTTTGCTGTCCCGATAGTTGAAGTAAAGGTTATGTTAGATCCAGTTCTATTAATATAACGGGAACCGGCTTCCGCTAATTTGAAAACATAAGAGCCTGTTTTAGTTGTGTCGGTATAAGAATAACCAGGCTCACATGCGTTTCCGGAAGGTGCAATTTTGGACGATACCTTTTTATCTACTCTTGACGTTGATTCCATTATCGTCACGTTTGTCGCGGTCGGAGGCAAGTTTTTTGTGAGTGATTTAAGTTCTTGCGGAGACAAATCGTTCTTCACACCATTAGCGAAATGTACTGGAATATCAGGGCTGGCGTCTGCGGCCGAAACAATTGTACCTGTAAATGCCATAGTAAGTGCAAGAACGGAAGTGCTAATTACTTTAAACGATCTCATCGAAGTAACGCTCCTTTAATTTGAGGAATTATGCAACACTAGCTGGCCAGCTGCATATAAAGATATCCATTATTTAGGAGATTGTCCATGAGGCCGTTTCCCTATATTCGATTCGACTCTTTTTTTATCGTAACCTATTTTTTTACAAATTTCCGGAATTAAAGCCTCATTTAAGCTTGGTTGTGTAAAAGGGGAGGGAAGAAAAAGGTAAAACGAGAGTAGGATTTGTAACTTGGGTTCCTTGTAAATAAAACACAAGAAGCCATGGAATCAAGTCAAGGAGATGGTAAGTAGGGGTTAACAAGCGTTACGGAGTAAACATTTCTTTGAGGACACGATAAGCGCGTTGCTGATCGGATTTACTATGTTTTTCTAACAGGAGAATGATATTCCAGAGTACCTGATTATCTTTTGCATCGAAAAATTGATCACTTGTTTGTGATTCTTGGATGTCGAAAAGAGCTGAAACATTGATATGTAAGGCGGAGGCGATTTTTTCGAGTGTCAGTAACTGCATATTTTGTTCCCCGCGCTCCAGGCGTCCTATATATGTACCAGATGTATCAATAGCTTCCGCGAGTTGGTCTTGTGTCATTTTCATCTGAAGTCTATAGTGTCTGATTTTATTACCTACCAATTTCGTTATACTGGATTTCATATGCTCACACCTCGTTCATAACAAGTGTAGGCCAAGCTTGAGATGTATAGCAGAATAATATAAGTTCAAACTTTGTTGTACTTTTAAGTACAGAATGATATATTATTTACATATTTTGTTTAATTGATCGGGAAGGAGATAGGTATAACAGATGGATAATAACTATGAGCGTGAACAATTTACTTCCAAATTCAAAAAGCCAGCAGGAAAGATGAGATCAGTTGGGTTACTGGAAAATTGCTTTTGGATCGGAAGCCAGCTTTTTTGTTTGATAACATTTTTATACTGGATAACTCTTCATCACATTTAAGTTTTGTCCTTATCTTGCAAGATGTATACGTACGCTTTCGCGTTATTAAGAGTGAACCGGCAGCTGTCGGTTCTTTTTTACATGCTCGCTTTTTTACTGCCTTATGTGAAAAATTTAATGGAATTTTTATGTATAAGGACTAGCCAGGATATATATTTTAAGTTACTTAAATGATATAATTTAAGTAACTTAAAATATATATCGGAGGCATGTTCCAATGAACTATGACCTGCCTATAACTTCAGGTGATTACTTATGAATTGTATGAATTGTGGTGGTAAGAATGATGTCATGGACTTTTTCAAAAATGGAGTAGAGATCGCCTTATGCGCTCCGTGTCGATCGGAACTGAGCAGAGGTGAACTTATGAAGAATGTAGGATCGAAGGGAAGACCTTCAGGCGGAGTTACAAAAAAAGTATCGCTCACTCTTCCTGAAGACTTGTGGAAACACGTTGATGAAGAAGCAAATGGAAATCGATCTCAGTACCTTCGTAATCTCATCAACCGGGATATGTGGTCAGGCGAATGGAGTAACCATGCTTGCCTTGGCTATGCAATTCTAGGGGGAAAACGTGCAGGATTAACAGAAGAGCAAATCAACAAACTTCTCCTTGCAATTAAAAGCGAGTTTGACGAAAAGACAGTAGATGAAGCAAAGAAATTTTATTTATAAGTGAAAGTTATTCCGTTAAATAGGAGGGGATGAGAATCAACACGTTGCATCTTCCGGATTTCAAATCCTGGCAAGAGGCCAAAGCATACCTAGCAGCAGAAGGGGAATTAGAATTCTTTGGTCGCGCGGGTTACTACTACAACGAATTTCTAGTATACAACTATTGTCGATATGGGATTGTTTATTATATAAACATTCATCTTGATGGTAAGGTTACATTTCGGCGGGGGCCTTTGAGTCCCGACTAGCATGAAGGAGCGTGCATAGTTAATGGATAAGGGAGTGTGCATGATGAAATGGATCATGATTAGTAGTTTGCCCTATACACACGAATTTGAACTAGAAGGTAATGAGAGAGCTGTACTTAAACTTTCTTGCCACGAATCGGAGATCATGCACAAGATGCGGCTAATTTTCGGACGTGATGTTAAAGTGGAGTTATTCGATGAAGAATCATAATGAACAGATCGGTTCATCCGATAATGGAGGCGGAATATATGAAAAAACGGCAGGTTAAAAAGAATGAAAAGTTGCACGTAAAGTAGGTCTGAGGGAGCAATGAAACAATTGAATGAGAAAAAAATAAAAAAAAAATTCAAGACTGAAAAACGGTTTTCCTCACTTTCTGCCGAATTGTCATTGATTTTAGAATCATGTCTATCAGATGTTGAAAAGCTTGAAGCCATTAAAAAGCTAAACACTATAGCGACAGGAAGTATTTGTCGTATTTGTCTATTTGAAAAGAAAATGGACTATCCAATTTTTAGTGATGGTTTATGTCGAAGCCATTACGCACAGCGTCGTGCTTCCAATCGTAAGCTTGTCAAGGTACCACAGAAATCTTGCTCTGTTCCCGGCTGCGAAAACAAGTACGCCGCAAGGGGTTACTGTAGTCTTCATTATAGCCGAGTATATACAAGTGGTGTGGATCCTAATGATATTGTGAAATTGTCAATGCCTAAGATAACAAAAAGACTATAGTAGCCAAGTAATTCGATGAATAAGGGAGTGTGTATTGGGTGAACTTGGAGTACAAAGGACTTAACCATCGGAAACGTGTTATATGGATTGACAAGGATTATTATGATGAATTACGTCCATTTGAAGGCTTTGAGCTGGAAGAATGGCAAATACCAAGGTATCGAGATTTAGTCGAAACTGCAGAAAGTTGCATGGGGCGTAAACTTACAAAGACGGAAGCTCGCACGATGAACGGGTTATCTGCTGGCGAATCAGATACTTGCCAACACATAGTGAGATTTATCAGAGAAGCTTTTGAAAATGGTAAGGCAACATAATGAATACAAATCTTCATAGAAAGGGTGAGGCAGTTTGCTAGATTTGAACAAAATTAAACATGAGTTATTCAACGTGGAAGAACGTGCAGCACTCGAAACTGCTCTTGAGGATTTAATTACAATGGCAAGTATGAGGATATTACGAGGCGATGCTTACAGTACTGATAAGGAGCGTATTCGCGGGGCGAAATCTGTTCTCAGTAGGCTTAATCCAGATTCTGTTTATCTAAAACATGCTCAATACTACAAAGAGGCAGAGACGAAGTGATTCCATGAATAGGAGGCTTTACATGAGCAAGAAGATAGAGATCGTTTGCTATAACTGCAAAGGCGACGACCCCGTGAAATGTAAACTTTGCAACGGCTCTAAAAAAATCATGGTCACAGAGTCTTTCGCAAAAGTGTTGGGTTATACAACAAAATGAAATAGGGTGAGTTCATGGCTAATAAGAAAAACATAGAGCTTTTTGAATTAATGGACGCCCTGGATCAACATAAAGAGTCAATAGACCACTATGCTATTAACCGGAATAGATCGGGGAAACGTCCATCTAATCGACTAGAGAACATAGGAAAACACGCTGTAGAAATCGAGCAGATAGCGAAAAAGATTCAAGCACATGTTCAGACTATGCGGAAATGATACAACAAAATGAATACGATTGTTCGCCAGAAGGGAGATCAGTGTTCAAATGTATGTTGACAAGGCGAAACTGCTAGAGTGTCTGAAAAAGGAAGCTGAGTTTTGCATAAAAGAAAAGTTTAACGAAAAGAAAACTCGCTTTTACCTAGGACGAGAGAGGACGTTGACTGATATTATCAGTCAAACAGCCTGTAGACAAAGTTCCGTAAGGAGCAGGGTCTACAGGCTTTTTTATCGAATTAGTAAGTAAAACGGTGAGCCGAGGTGTAAAAAATGCTGAGTAAGAGCAATAACGAAGGTCGCTTTCAAGTT
>NZ_RHLK01000017.1 GCF_009757775.1 Paenibacillus lutrae | reverse complement strand
ACTTGAAAGCGACCTTCGTTATTGCTCTTACTCAGCATTTTTTACACCTCGGCTCACCGTTTTACTTACTAATTCGATAAAAAAGCCTGTAGACCCTGCTCCTTGCGGAACTTTGTCTACAGGCTGAACCATCTTTAAAGATGGTTTTCTTTTTTATTTTGTCTTTTGATTTATCAGAACCTTGTGAAATGAAGGACCGCCTATGCTGTAAGGTGATGGCGGAGTTTGCACAGATTCATATCCGCTGTAAATGATGGGCTTCTACAATCCGAACATATCTAGGCATACGTTCATATTTTGTATCAGAGACATATTGGAGGGAGAGAGTCAATGAATTATTATTACAACACGAATACTCATGCCCAACGTCTGCAAACGGCTAATCAATTGGAGAAATGGAAAGGAATCGTTGTAGATATCACCTTGAGCAACGGCACTGTTGTTAAAGGCGTCGTTATCGATGAAGTTACTCCGGTTCCCGGAGATCCGATTGAATCCGAAGTGACCTATTTAAAATACGTGAATGGAGTTCCTTACAAAAATACAATTCAGGGTACGCACATACTGAATGTTCAGCAAACTGCTGGACCTGATATGACTCCCCCACCTCCCACATGTGGATGGGTTTGGACGTCCTACGGGTATCAATGGATCTGTAGATAGATGATAAACTGACTTTTTATTCGCCGCCTGTAATCAGGCAGCGTTTTTTTGTATTTTCCGCCCTATAAAATCCCTCCATACATAATCAGCCTCTTTGGGCAGAACCTTTACAGTTCACATTTCCGTGTCATAATCCCTGTAATCCTTGCTGAAGACAGCCGAGTTCTGTATATCAGATGTTTTTATGCATGAAATCTAGAATTTAGGAAACAGTAAACTTGTAAATAAATCACGTAAAGGAGCCAGACTATAATGGGAATTTTAAGTGGAAATCCAAAAGATGAACCGATGCATTATGGAGAAATCAGTAGTGTATGGCTAGCTTCGACGGCAGCAAAAGGTGCCATATCCTGCTATCAGGCTTATTTAAACCATGCTGGCGATAAAGATCTGAAAAAAATAATTGAGGATCTTATTGATCAGGCAGAGTTGGAAAGTAAAGAGCTCGATAAGCTGCTTACGGAGAATGGAATTTCTCCTGCCCCTCTATTGCCCGAAAGGCCTCCCGTTAAACTGGAAGACATTCCAGCTGGAGCAAGATTTACTGATCCTGAAATAGCTGCCAAAATATCTGCCGATACGGCTGTAGGTTTGGTTGCATGCAGTCAAGTAATGGGCCAATCAATCAGAGAAGATATTGGGGCCTTGTTTGCTAAATATCATGCAACTAAAACGGCTATAGGTGTGAAAATTCTTAAACTGAATAAGGATAAAGGTTGGCTCACACCGCCGCCTCTACAAGTAAAACGACCAGACAATGCATAGAACTTTTCAGTAGAGTAGAGCCCTGTTTCCATAAACAGGGCTCTTTCTTTTGGATATTCTATAGGACAGATGGCTGACACGGATACAATGCCGAGGTCTATCCCCAGGCTCCCTAAACCTCAGGTGGAAACCGGTGCTTTGTCGCTTGCTCGAATCCGTATGCAAGTTTGATTAAAGTAGGTTCACTATAGGCATGGCCTGAGAAAGTTACCCCCATAGGTCCTTTCGTTATGTACCCGCCTGGGGCAACGATGCCAGTCTCCGCGAATCCCGCCGGTACCGTAATGATCGGGTAACCCGCTCTAGCTGCTACATCACATCCATCATCTCCAGGAAAAAGCAGCGCATCCAGTTGATGCTCCGAGAGAACGTGATCAATACCTAATTCACGAGAATGAAGGCGATCTTTAGCGAGACTCTTCAAATATTCCTCTTCGGTAAGGGTACCGCTTGTTTCTTCCGACCATATCAACACATCCTGCCCGTATTTCAAAGCACGGTTGGCATGCTCTATATTATAAGCGATGACTTCTTGAAGGGAATGCACGGGAACGGAATCGCTTAAGCCGGATAAATAATCGTTAAGGTATTTCTTAAACTCGTAACGCATGACATGCGGTTCCCAGTCTGTCTCTTCGCAAGGCAGCGTTACCGGATTAATAATTGTTGCGCCCCGTTCCCTCATAACAGCGATGGCTCTTTCCATAATCGCAAGGCGCGGTTCGTCAAGAGCTTCGTAATAGGCTCTGGGCACACCTATACGAGCCTGCTTCAAGAAATCCGCCTCCAGGAACTGTGCGTAATCGGTGTAAGTCTTACCCCGGCTTGATTCCGTTGCAGAATCTGCGGGGTCAGCACCCGTCATAGCTCCCAGTAGAATAGCAGCATCCGCAACGGTTCTGGCTAATGGACCGGCCGTGTCTTGGCTGTTCGTGATAGGGATAATACCTGTCCGTGAAACCAGCCCCACGGTTGGCTTGATCCCCACCAGCGCGTTATGGCTTGCCGGACTTACAATGGAGCCGGACGTTTCGGTCCCTACCGAAGCGGCAGCCAAATTAGCCGCTATCGCGGCGCCGGATCCGGAACTTGATCCCCCTACGAATAATTCTCCGGGGCCATATGGATTTAACGTTTGTCCGCCGCGTGAACTGTAACCCGCCCACATCGTATTAGACATGTAGTTGGCCCATTCTGTCATGTTGGTTTTACCAAGTAGAACTGCACCGGCAGCACGCAGCTTCGCAGCAACAAAAGAATCTTGAGAAGCAAACGAGTGCGCCAAAGCGATAGACCCGGCACTCGTATGCATCCGATCTCCTGTGTCTATGTTATCTTTGAGCAGAATTGGAATCCCGTGGAGGCTTCCACGGCTTCCGTGTTCTTGGCGTTCATGATCGAGAGCTCTTGCAATTTCCAGAGCATCCGGATTTATTTCCAGGATAGAATGGATCTGAGAATCTATAACGCGGATCCTCTCCAAATAAACCGCAACCAAATCTTCCGAGGTTAGCCAGCCGGCCTCCATGGCGGACTGCATACCAGTCAGGTCCGCTTCAATGATCCATTTCTCTAATTTCTGCTTCATTAAGGAACTCCTCTTTCTAGTGACGCAATGCTCTCGCAAACAACTGAATCTGTCACCTGCATCTTTATCTACACCCTAACATACATAATCCACCATACGTAGGAAAAAAATAATTATACAGAAAGATTCCAATCACCGCAGCCGACTATACTTTATTCGATCATTATTGACATCGTATTGTTCCACAGTAAGTCAAAAAGGCCCGCTTATATAATAAGCCAGACCTTTTAGTAATTTGAAACATTCACTTCTCTATTGTACCAGCTTAATAATCAACGGGATGTCTCGTCTGAATTTTGGAAGCATCCCGTTGATTAAGATGTTGCAGATGTGGTGGTTGATCAAACGATTAAAACTGATTCAGATGAATCAAGTGCGTGCAAGTTTTATCAGTAGTTTAGTTATAATATACATTTGCATTGATATTCACCAAGCCTGGACCGTTATTTATGTAACCAAAGTAATAGGTCCCAGGTTCAAGGTAAAAGTATTGTCTAGGCATATAACCGTTACCTGTGAGGTTGGGCCAACCCACATTATTGCTGCCGTTTTCTTTAAACACAAGATAAGTCACATTGGGAGTGCTTCCGTCACCGGCCGCTGTTTGATTGATATCGATATAATATGAAGAACCGTAAGTTACCGTGAATTTATAGAAATTATATGTTGTTTGAAGACCTGCCTGCGGTGATAAATTATTGTGGTAGAACCAGCCGTGCAATTGTGACTGTACACTTTTTGATAATGACTCTGCTGCAATAGGCTGAGATGTTCCTCCGAAGCCAGACTTTATCACTTCTTCGGCTGCAGATGCAGATTGAGTAGCACCTAATAGACTGGCAGTAACGAGAAGGGCCGAAAAGAATTTTGAAATTTTCATTCAGAATACTCTCCTTTATTATTTTTTAGAGGATGGCCATCACTCATTGTCAATTATGTCATATTTTGTAATTTTTGTAAATGTTATATTCTAATCCTTATCGTTATCTCTGCATATTTTTTCACTTTAGTTATATTCCTGCGGGATAGGGTTAATGTTCCACCTTCATACCAGAACATTTCATACTCGCCTACGTTACAAAATTGCTTCTTTAGTCCCCCCTTTCCTACATAACACACTTCAGCTTGATCTCCGGTCACAATTTTTCAATCGGAGTCGTATACAAGTTCAAATAGCCGATCATGACGCTATATAAAGAAAGACTGCCAGAATAACTGGCAGTCTTCTTAAGAAATATCATTCGATCCTATTGCATCTAATGGATTAGGTGAGGGATCCTAAGTTAAGTTTAATCCACGTAACCGGCAATGCCTTTGTCCATCAAGAAATCCATCTCTGTGTCCAGAATGCTCTCTACGGTCAGTTCGTCTAATTTGACGTCCCGCCGGCTTAGTACGTAATCTACGATATCATCGCTATCGATATCCACTTCGCCTTTTGCATTTGCCTTGGCGTTGTTCAGAAATACTTGCTCATGCTGTAACACTAGTCGAATCGCTGCCGGGGCTGCATTTGTTTTCAACGCTATGTAGTCCACAAGCTCCTGCTCATTCACTGCTTCGCTCATCCTCTGTCCACTCCTTCTTGTGATCATAAGCCATTGTAGCATAGAAGAGACATGTAGATTAAGCGAATAATTGGGAGCCGGGCACCTTGTTCGCTGCATTCGGATATTTACGGCCGCTTTGAAGCTGATACATCTTAAAGTATCTGCCCTCAAGTGCCATCAGCTCTTGATGGCTGCCGCGCTCTACAATCTCTCCCCGGTGGAGGACAATGATCTGATCCGCTTCGCGTATCGTGGATAATCTATGTGCGATTACCAGTGTAGTGCGTCCTTCGCTGACTACCTTCAATGCCTTCTGTATGAGTCCTTCCGTCTCACTGTCGATGCTGGCCGTTGCTTCATCTAATATGAGAATAGAGGGATCGAATGCTAAGGCTCTGGCAAAAGAGATTAATTGCCTCTGACCGGATGACAACGTACTCCCGCGCTCAACTACCTGTTCGTCGTAACCCTCCGGAAGCTGTTCGATGAAGGAAGCGGCGCCGACAGCTTCTACAGCGCTTTTTACACGGTCAAGTGTGATATCTTTGTTGTACAGGCTTACATTAAATTTAATATCCCCCGCGAACAAATAAGGATCCTGCAGGACAATGGCCATGTGTTTGCGCAAAGCCTGCTTAGATATCCGGGAAATATCGTGCCCGTCAATGGTGATCGTCCCTGAATCCGGTTCGTAAAAACCAAGCAGCAGATTCATAATTGAACTTTTACCGGAGCCGGTGTGCCCGACAAGCGCAATCGTTTCGCCTTTTCGTGCTTCAAAGGAAATGTTTTTAAGTACGGGCTCCCCCGCTTTGTAAGCGAATGTAACGTGATCGAATTTGACGATGCCGGCCGGCCGTTCAACATGATCGGTTTTCTCGATTTCAACGCCTTCTTTATCCAGAATAGCAAACACTTTATCAGCCGATACGAAAGCTCTTTGAGCATTAGTAAGCTGGTCGAAAAATCCAATAATAGGTTGAAAGATTCGTCCCAAGTAGTCAATAAAAGCATAAAAGGCTCCGAACGAAATCACGGTCAGCAGTGATTCTCTGCCGAAATACCAAAGGACTGCAGCCGTAACCAGACTGCCGATCGTGCCGACAATGTTGCGCGACGACAAAGAAAACACACGAAACTGTTTGATCTGGTTCACATAGCGGTCTTTATTCAGCGTCTCGAATTCATCCTGTGTCACTTTCTCACGCCGGAAAGCCTGGATAATCGGCATTACCTGAATAGATTCATTAATCATCGCATTCATATCACTAAGGCGAGCCCGCATGATTGTAATATATTTCTTGGAGAATTTGAGATGAATAAGAATAATAACGACGAACAGCGGCAGCAGAAGTAAGCATAGAAGTGCCAGACGGACATCGAGAATGTACAACGCTATAAAAATACCGATGATCTGTACCGTACTTACAACGAAGGTCGCCATAAAGCTTATAAACAAATCCCGGATCGCTTCCGTATCGTTCGCTATTCTTGAAACCACTTGCCCGATTGGCGTATTGTCAAAATAACGAAGGGGAATCCGCTGAATATGTTTCATCAAGTCCATACGCATATTCTTAATGATACGAAGAGCCGTGGATTGAAGAAGATAAGATTGAACGAAGTTGCTGACACTTGCAGTTAATAAAAGCCCCATGTACATAGCCAGAAGCCACAGAACGGGCACAAGATCCTTGGTATTCGCAGACAAGTGCTGGTCAATAATGGTTTTGGTAATAAACGGACCTGTAAGTTCCGCACCTACCGCAAAACATAGGATCAACAGTGCGCCCATGATCCTGAATTTGTAAGCGAGAGCATACCCGAGCAGTCTTCTCGCTGTAGATTGATTAGTCAAAATGAAACCTCCTTCCGATCTGTCCTTAGTCGGCAAGACTCGCTTCCATCTGCTGGCGGTCCCACTGGTTCTTGTACCAGCCCCCCAGCAGCATAAGTTCCTCGTGGGTACCTTCCTCGATAATCCGTCCCTCATCCAGCACCAGAATCCAGTTCGCATGACTCACGGCGGATAGTCTGTGCGTCGTTATAAGCGTTGTCTTCCCTTCGCGCTCCAGTCGGAGCTGATGAAGAATACGGCTTTCTGTCCGGGCATCCACGGCTGACAAAGAATCGTCGAGCAGAAGTATTTCTGAATCAATGAGCAGCGCTCTCGATATCGCAAGGCGCTGTTTTTGTCCGCCGGAAAGCATCACGCCGTTCTCCCCGACAATCGTGTCGAGTCCCTCAGGCATCTGCTCAATATCTTGTGCGAATGAAGCCATTTGTACGGCTCTTGCAATTTCATCCAGTGATGCTCCCGGTTTACCGAGAGCGATATTATCCCGGATCGATTTGGATAAAAGCATATGCTCTTGGGGCACATAAGCGACCCAGCTCTTCATCTGATCAAGTGCAATGCTTTCAATGGGAACCCCCGCAATAAATAGCTGATCTGGCGCAACCGAGTATTGACGGAGCAGCTGTTTAAGCAGAGTGCTTTTGCCGCTGCCTGTTTTACCGACAATTCCAAGCGTCTGCCCTTGTTCGAGAAAAAATGAAATACCCGTGAGACTCGGTTGCTTGGCTGTAGGATATGTAAACGTTAACTGCTTCATTTCAATGGACGCGGGCTCCTTAACGGCGACCGGTGGATCTGCATCTTTAAGTTCAGGCTCCTGGCTCAGAGCTGTATCCAGACGGTCCGCCGAAGCGTTGCCGCGCTGGAGCACATTAATAAATTCCCCGAATGAAATCATCGGCCAGATCAACATACCCAAGTAAATGTTAAAGGAAATAAGATTCCCGAGTGTTATTTCCCCTTGAATGACGAGATAGGATCCGTACCCGATTCCAATCGTGTAGCTGACTCCGACAATCAAAGAAATGAGTGGCTGGAAGAGCGCATTTAAGAACGAGACCCGCTTATTCTTATCCATCACTTCAGAAGTCACTCTATCAAAAGCACGAAGGTCATCTTCCTCCTGGACATAGGAACGGATTACACGGATGCCTGAAATAGATTCCAGTGCATGGTCGTTCATTTGCCCGAAAGCCGCTTGCGCAGACAGGAAACGAGTCCTTACCCGGGTGCCCAGCTTGCTGATCACGAGTGCCAGAAAAGGCAGCGGAATTAAAGCCGCAATCATAAGCTTAAAGCTGATTAAAGAGATCATGGTTATGATGACCACCGATGCGCCCACCAAGGTATTGACCAGTGTCATTACTCCATAACCTGCCGTCTGTCCGATGGACAGAACATCATTGGTAGCCAGCGCCATTAACTGGCCTGTACTGTTCTTTTGAAAAAAACCGGGTGTCATTCTTGTTAAGTGATTCAGGAGTCTCCCCCTGAGAAGCTTTTCTAGAAGCGCGGAATTGCCGAACAAGGTCGTAATCCAAATATACGCCAGCACGTATTGAAGCAGAGACAGCCCCACTAACAGAAGAACCGTCTGATTTAATCCGGCAGCCGTCAAGTCCCCGTTACGAATATGGTCAACGGTGTTGCCGATAAGCTTGGGCGGGATCGTTGTAAGTAAACTGACAGCTGTCATCAAAACAATAGCCAGCGTGTAATACCCCCACCTCCATTTAAAAAACCAACTCAGCCGACTTACAAAATTCATACCATGCACCTCTTTCCTCTTTTGACGTTTCATTTTCACGAAAGCCCTTTCAGAACATACATTCTATAATAACACAGAAATTTAAAAAAGGAATGATATTCCTTAGCTGTAAAATAATTTTTACCGATATGGTAAGCTCTCACTAAAAAACCGGCTTCTTATTAAGAAGCCGGTTCTCTGGAATACCACGATTTGATTATTACAACTCGATATCTACGACAATGCTGTCTACACGGCCCACTTCTCTAATGTACGCCGCTACGGCCTGGTGATCCGGATTGGGCCCGTAGGCCTGCAGCGCTTCTTGGTTCTCAAAACGGACAGACAAGACAATTTGGTAGCCTTGATTTTTGTCAGAAAAGTTAATGCCTGCTTGAAGATCTACGATCCCGCTTAAGCGCCCCTTCAGAGCTTTAAATCTTTGAACAACTTCTTGAAGCTGTTCTTCTGTCGTTGTTTCGCCAAATTTCACTAGCACAATATGATCAATCATCTCATAACCTCTTTCTATATCAGCTAGAGTACATAATAACATCTGTTGCCTATTCTATCCAAGATCTTTTGCGCTTTGTGAAAAGAATCTGGATATTAAGAGCAAGGAGATTTATAATTTATATATACTATATTCAGATAGGAAAAGGGTGGTTTATATGCACGCAGCTTCTCAATCGATTCCCCGGCCACTGGTGCGTACGAACCAATGGGTAATTGTTTTATCCGTTCTTGCAGCCTTGCTTACTGGTTTGTACTGGATTCTGGCTGTTCCTCTGGTCTCTGGCGTTATGGGCGTTCTCTTTAATTTTAATCCTGTCATGCGTACAGCTACATTATTTTTAAGAAAAGAGCCTTCCTCCTATATTCCTGAAGACAAAGGACAACAGTCATTCAACCAGCTCCTGGCAATAATGTTCCTGCTTACTGCATTAATAGGGTACCTGCTTGGCTGGAACACATTCGCTTTCCTATTTTCGGCCATGGTAGGACTGGCCGCTTTTGTAGCTATCCTCGGGTTTTGTATAGGCTGTTTTGTCCACTACCAGTGGAATCTGTACAAATATAGAAGAAAAAACAAACCTGCCTGACATGCACAAGGACCGCGGAAAATAATCTCCGCGGTCCTTGTGCGTCAGGCTGGCAGGCTAGCCGCTAACGGCCGCGCTAATAGACATGCCCTCTATCTCTTTTATCTGTGATGAGCTATCGTCTTACGATAACGTGCCAGCACAAACAGGTACAGACCATACGCCAACAGCCCGAGCGCCGCAGCGCCCAAAAGCCAATTCCCGAAGGGCTGTTTCGCCAATTCAGCGAGGGCTTCATCCACACCTTTCGTCTCGCTGGGGTCAGACAGCACTGCTGTGCGGATCAGAAAAAATGCAACCAGTCCGAAAACGACGCCTCTTGCAGCAAGCCCGAATCTAGAAATGCGAACCGCATTCCGGTATACAGCCGCACTTATTTCGTTTTTCTTGAATCTTTTCGTAAAAGAGACTTTATAAGCTTTGATGATCTGGTAGAGACCATAGCCCGCTACAGCAGCGCCTGCCGCGGCTACGAGTGTTGCTCCAAAAGGCTTCTGCAGCAGCAAGGCGGTCATGCTTTGTTCCTGGCCTCCAGCAGACTGTTCCGAGTGATTCATCGTCTGAAAGGCTGTAATGGCAAGTACGCCGTATACGACGCCACCTGCCAGTGTACCGATCCGTGCGGCAATCCCTTTCCAGCCGTTCCCCTCACCATCTGTATCTACAAAGGCTTGAACGATGCACCAGAGCAGATATCCGGTCAAGCCAACCGCGAGTATGAACAGAAATAATCCGCCCAGAGGCTGTGAGCCTATTGCTGCCAGTGCCCCTTTCTTATCTGTAACCTCGCCGCCGTATCCCGCTGCCGCCAATAGAGCCAGCACACCTATCGCCGAATAAACGGTACCTTTGGCTGCATAGCCTATCCTTGCTAATTTATCAATCCATGAAGCCTTCTCACGGACAGCTTTTTTACCGTGCTGAACGGCATTTTTAGTAGGATGATAAGCTTTATTCCGAAATGTTTTATCCATCGTATAAAATCCTCGCTTTCATCAACGGTCCTGTTTTGTGCAGGAATAGCCGCTTCCTAGACATAGATACCCTCTAATCGCTTCTGTTAGTCGGATAGAGAAAGATTAAAATTTGGAACTGAGTCTTGTACGGCAAAAAAGACAGCATTTCGTCCTATGACGAACGACTGTCTTATTGTATGTATAACGCTTAACCTGTGCTATGTATGTTCACCCGGTTCTACAGATAAATGGAAGAGTCTTTATCGCAAGCGCGT
Organism: Paenibacillus lutrae; assembly: GCF_009757775.1. Classification (GTDB taxonomy): domain Bacteria; phylum Bacillota; class Bacilli; order Paenibacillales; family NBRC-103111; genus Paenibacillus_F; species Paenibacillus_F lutrae. Next base: position 66,841 of record NZ_RHLK01000017.1, on the reverse strand, counting down.
TCCCATGCTTCTACACAAACCGGATCAAAGAATATCCCCTTATTGTCCCGGAGATAAATCATCGCCGCTTCATGGGATAAAGCCTTCCGGTAAGCCCGGTTAGAAGTCAGCGCATCATATACGTCCGTTACGGATACGATTCTTGCCATCAAGGGGATTTGGTCCGCCTTCAACCGATCGGGGTATCCTTCACCGTTCCATTTTTCATGATGAGAGCGGATAATGCCCAGTTCCTCTTCCATAAATCCGAGACTTCTGCATATCTCATAACCGCTGACCGTGTGTTGGTTAATGATTTCACGTTCACTGTCCGTCAGTTTGCCGGGCTTGTTCAGAATTGCATCCGGAATATCGATTTTGCCGACATCATGTACAATCGTTCCGTGAGCCAGCGCTCTTAGCTTATCAGGACCCAGCTGCATCTCTTCCGCCAATTTGAGAGCATAGAACGTAACCCTGAAATTATGTCCGGCCGTGTACACGTCTTTATTCTCGGTTGCATTCATAAGCGCTCTGACACTGGGTGACAAGGAATTTGTAATTCTTTCAATCGGATCTGTTGTAAATAACGCGCGTAACGCACCGGATAGCGATTGATTGGCCGCATATTGTTTATACAGGCCTGCGAGCATAATAATCATGGATGCCAGCAGCAGGAAATGATACATCCACCAGCTGCTTTTCCAGGCCTGCCCCTGAATCATAATTAACTGGGACACAACAAGACAGCCTGCACTATAGACAATCGCGATTTGAAGCGGGAATCTGGAATAGAGGTAAGAGTGATAATATCGATAGATGGTAACGAAATTAAACAAGGCGGTCACCGCTATAAGAAGCCAATTCAAGGAGTCCATACCGGTCTGGACCGAATCGAGCAGCTCAGGAAAGCTTAGCACAGTTACACCGAACAAGGCTAAAGCTAGCGTCCATACAGGTAGGAGGATATTATCATGCTGGGACAAAAATACGATAAAGCGGTTATCGGAAGGATAGGAGGAGAGCCATAGCCAGAAGGTTGCCATAATTACACTCAGCGTGGCCGTAACCCCGGGCACATGCGTAGCATGGAGAAGAAGATCCGGAGTGGATAGACCGTGGACCATGAAAATTCCGGCTAACGATATAAAAGACAGGGCCAGAAAAATGACCTTTGTGTTACGCATTCTGCGGCCTGCCGCACCTACTGCAAGAGCGATGACGAAGGCGAGCAAAGCAACGGAGCTTACGATATAAAAATGTCCCCGGGGCATGACGAAAACAGCATCCAAGCCTGGCTGGCTTTTCAAAAAAATAAATAAAAGATAAGGCAGCAAAATGATGGCTGCAGGCCCGGACAAGCTGCGGATTCTCATTCCCGACTCTCCTTTTCGACATAAAATGACTTTGCTCTATATCTTTTTATAATAGAACACAGAGTGAAAAAATGGAATAAAAAATTGCGGTTTTCCGGTACTTGTAAGCGCTTTATGGTCAACAATAAAAAAAATGCCGTACCCAAGTACGACAGCGGACAAGTCGAATCGCAGAAGAGGATTATTTCAATCCCGAATGTACCTTGCAGGGCCGGCTGCTAACGCATGCTTCGTCCTTACATTCCACGTAATATTCCGTTATTTTGACCTTGTCAATCAACCCGGCAAGCATAAGCCTATTTCATTGTCATACCAGGCTAGCACTTTGATCTGATTTCCTGCATACCCAGTGTCTGACCATTTATGACTGCTCATTTGGAACATCCGATAAAGTCGGCGGATACGAGAGGTTCCTCTGAATATGCGCCCTCGGGACGGTACGGTTGTGCCGTCGCCAGTGCAAATTGCAGCGTCCCGTCTCCCGTGCACGGTGGTGCAAAACTGGATTTATGTCCGTGTGCCTGAGTTGGTAAGTTGGTGCGTCTATCCCCAGTAGTAACCGGTCCCTTCCTTGCAATCAAAAAGAAACGACGGGATAAGTTCCCGCCGTTTCATCATCGTATTCTTGTCAGTTCGAAGCCTTCTCATAAAGTCTGACAGCAACAGCCGCCGCCATCTCACGGCTTACCGTACCTTCCGGATAGAAACGGTCATTGTACCCTTCCATGATACCAGCTGCCGCGACCGCATTAACGGAGGATACCGCATCGGAACGAATTTCCGTTTCGTCGGCAAACACTGGCGTAGAGCTTTGCTCCTTCATTCCGTAAGCTCTGGCAATCATAAGAGCCATATCTTGCCGGTTTACTGGCGCATCCGGCATAAATAAGGTATCCGAAACACCTTGAACGATGCCCAGCTCACTCGCCTGCTGAATGATGTCCGCATACCAGCTTCCCGGTTTTACATCTTGAAACGATGTAAGGGCGTTTGAGGCGACCGGAAGTTTACTTCTGTCCGCATCATTCATCAGCCTGACCAGAATCGCAGCCAGCTGCGCCCGCGTCATGGATTCTTGCGGAGCGAAAACTTCATCTGCGACTCCATCCATCAGCTTGAACTGTCTGGCCTGGTATACGTACGCCCTGGCCCAAGATGATATTTGCACGTCGTCTGAATATTTCTTCCCGGGTTCGGTAACCGGATTACCCGGGGTAGTCGGTGGTGCAGCCAGTTTACTGCGATCAATGACGGCAAATTTCGTAAAATGAGCGACTTTGCCGGTAACGATTCCTGTACGTGCATCTACAACGGCGGGTACCGGGATCCACTGATTCGCCGCTTCGTCCAGCCACACAAGCGCCAGCTGGTTCACATTGTCTTCGTGGACCGGCACTTTGATAGACAAGTAAACCGGACTTTCAAATCGGGTAGCGGCGGGACCGAATTCATACAAACCCGATAAGAGTTCGGGACGGCTTGATTCTATCTTCTGTGCCGTCAATGTAAGCGTACTTGCTAATGAACCGGAAGGAACCAGAAGAGAAACTTCACCCGCCTGATCTGCCATAGTCGCCTGTCCCGATGCCGGCATTTGTTGACTCAGGTTCACTTTATTCACGGCCATTTCCTTGCGCAGCTGCTCAGCGGCAGCCGGACTCATCATTTGCGAAGCATTCTGGACAGAGACGGCCTGCTGTACTTGACCGATCGGCTTTTTATTGTCCGGAGAAAGCCCGATCGCATCGATTTGCTTGGATAGATCGGTTACATCTGAAGGAACCGGTACTCCACCTGCAGCACCGCCGCCTCCAGCCGGAGGTTTACTCGTCCAGTCTCCCGCTCCGATATCTTTCCCTCCATCGGTCGTGTACCTCCAGGCGATAACATCACCGCTTGCTAAAGAATACTCACCCGCACTTACTTGCGGGAATGTACCGTTTACGGAGTACATCCAGCCGCTTAGAGGACCAAGATCAAATTCACCGAGCCCGTCGATCGCCTGAACATAGAAAGTCGGTCCCGAACCTTCATATTCAACCAGACTGCCTATTTGACGCAGCAGCACATCCGAAACGTGATCATTTGCCAATAATTCAACCGATTGAGACGGCAGAATCGTACCTTTGCCGCTGTCACCCGTTACCGATATCGTAACCGACTCAGCGGATGGAACTGGTGACGTTACGCCTCCGCTGTTGCCACCACCGTTACCGCCACTGACCGGAGGCGTAACCGGATTCCCTGTTACATTCAACTTGAACGCAGCAGCTGCTACAACTGGGCTTTGGTTTGGCCTGTATCCCGTAATCGCACCGTCATAAGAGCCCGCTGCCAGTCCTGCCGTGAAAGCCGCATTCCCCTGCGCGTCCGTGGTAACGGAAGTGCCTCCGACGGTAACAACAACATTCGCTGCAGGAGTAACATCGACCAGTCCGCTCACCCAGTTTAGGGTTTCTTTAGAAACTTGGATGGTGAAGGACTGATTCTCCTGCGGAGCGGCAGGATTACTCTGTACGGAGTGGATGAATTGAGTAGCGGAGTCTCCGTAGTAGACGACGACTTTGTCGGATTCCTGCAGATTGAACTCCGACATGCCGACATTCGGATAGACCCAGAAGCCTCCTCTTTGGACAGCAAACATCCAGCCATCCCAGCCGCCGTACTGGCCTGCATTTATTCCGTTAACTGAGCTAAGATACGGTCCGTAAGCGGTATTATCTACCACATAAGGGATTTGATTAGCGGCCAGTACATTCTCGAGCCCGTCCAGTGCCGTCAGGGCTTCCGTCTCGCCGCCGGCAATCGTCCCTTGTGGTCCTTCTACCTGAATGTGAGCATCAACCGGAGGCACGGGTTCCGGTTCGGGTGCAGATACAGGAACAAAGGTGTAAAATCCGCCTTCTCCTTTGGTAAATAAATCATAAGCAATCAAGGCCATGAAGGCTTGCTCGGTCGCCATGCCATTGGTTTTACCCGAAAGGGTGTGGGCAAATCCACCATCGGACTGACGATAGGAGATCAGGTTGTCGAGCAGGCTGATGCCGTTCTTCTTAAATCGGTCTCCGGTCGGGTCTATTCCGTATGTAGTGAGACCGATTATAGCTTGCGATACGCTTTCGCTGTTCTCCGTCCCCCAAGAAGCATACCCGCCCTTGGCATTTTGATTGACAGCCAGCCACTCTACCGCACGGTCACCGGCTGTTTTCACTTCTGCCTTATCCGTATAACTGGAAAGCGCGGTCAGAGCCACTGCGGTCATATCCGGGTCACTTCTGCCAGCGCCCAGTCCATAACCGCCGTCCGCATTTTGTTTGGACACAATTTCATTAACTAATTTATCACGGTCCCAAGCTGCTCCCGCCGGAATTGTATACTGCCCTGCATCCAAAGCAAGGAGAGCATAGATCGGTCCGTTATTTCCTTGCTTGGTCATGTTCGTACTGGTATAAATCTTCTCTATGAGGTTATGACCGGCAAAGTCCGTAGCGCGAAGTCCGATTCCGGTTATCGCCAGAGAGGTGCGCGCATAATCCGTCACTTTGCTGTAGGTTCCGTTTGCGTTTGTAACCTGTTCGGTTAATTTGGACACATAGCTGGCTGGAATCTCGCGGCCGGCACGTCCAAGCCCCATCGCTTCCCAGTCGCTGTCCACGCCGCCCCGAATAATCTGATTCCCGGCCGAGTATACCGCATCATACACCGATACTGTAACAGATGCACCGGAAGCGCTATCGGCGTATGCCCGTCCGCCTCCGTTCACCGGTATTCCCGCTATGGACAACACCATCATGACGGTCATCCAAATGGCTACAAGTCTTTTGTTCCTGACAAGCTTACTCAAAGTTCTCCTCACTACCCTTTCTCTGTATAGTGGGGAGTGAATAAGAAAAGCCACCTTGGGAAGGTGGCTGCATGCATTCAAAAGATTCTGCGACCATACGGCACGATTGCATAGAGAATCGCCTGTAGGCTGCGCAGCGTTGTGCCTCAAATCCCCACTCCCCGAAGGATTCGAAGCTCATTAGAGCGGGCAGGTCTCCTGACTTATGAGTCATCGCTTCTCATTGCCTTCCCATGCTGGACACACAGTGGCCTCGGTTGAGTCGCTCATCATTTACAGTGGCGGGACCGTGCCGGATTCTCACCGGACTTCCCTTTTAAGCAAGCATAAGCTTATGCTCGCACCCGTTCTTACGAATATGAAATTATTGGTTGTTCAAATCGACTTTATGATACTGCCTGTCTATCACTTTGTCTATGCTTTTTTTAATGCCAAGCCAATTGTTCGAATAATTCCCCGGCTATTACTGACTTCTCCCCCCTAAAATCTCCCTACTTTTATTATCTGCTAACATCCGATTCCCTTGATAGAATGACAGATTTTCGGAATGTAAGCGTTTCACTTTTACGTTTTTTGGTTTAATTATTCTAAATTTCAAGTTTTGATGAATTTTATTACCAGAAATTAATCCTTGAACCGATCTAACCATCACATCCAGAAAAGGGGGAACACCCATGATCCCATACAAACGGGCTGTAACGGTCCTTTTGTCCGCTCATTTGGTCTTGCTGCCTATAGCCGGCTGCAGTTCAGAAGCTGATACCCAGAATTCCGGTAAAATTACGCTTGATCTCGCTCTTTGGGACGAGAATCTGTCCGCAGTTGTGAACGAAGCCTTAATCCGGTATAAGAAAGAACATCCTAATGTACAGGTCAAAGTGACGTATACACCGTTTAGCGACTATTGGAGTAAGCTTCGGACGAGCTTGGCGGGTAAAAGCGGACCCGATGTTTTCTGGATGAACGGGCCGAATTTTTATCAATATGTAAGCGCTAACTTATTGAAGGATCTCGGCCCTTTGATGGAAGCCGACGGGATTAAAAAAGAGAATTACACACAAACACTAACCGATATGTATTCCTATGAGAATAAATTGTACGGCCTCCCCTATTTCCTGGATAACGTCGGTCTCTTTTATAACAAAGAAATTTTCGATCAGGCTGGTATTCCTTATCCGGACGAAACCTGGGATTGGGACAAACTGAAAGCAATCGCGGGTGATTTAACTCAGCAAGAGAAGGGAATTTACGGATTTATTGCACCGATTTCCAATCAGGACGGATATTATAACGTCATTCACCAGGCTGGCGGCTATGTTATTAATGAAGACAAAAGTAAATCCGGGTTCAATCTTCCTGAATCCCAAGCGGCCTTGAAGTGGATGAAACAGCTTATGGACGAAGGGATATCGCCGGATGCACGCCAGCAGCTCGAGACAGGACATGTCGAAATGTTCGGTTCCGGCAAGGCTGCTATGACACAGGCTATCTCAATCAAAGCGCCGGAATTGCATCAAATGCTCGGGGATAAGCTTGGAATCGCTCCGCTTCCGAAAGGTAAGGAGAAAGCCGGGATTGTCCACGGCTTGAGCTGGGCCATTAACGAGAATACCGCACACGAACAAGCCGCCTGGGATCTCATTACAACGCTGGCCGGCGAGGAAGGTTCCATGAAATTGGCCCAATCCGGGTTCAGTATACCAGCCTATGAAGGCGCTCAGGAAGAATGGTTACAATCCATTCCATCGTTAAATCTCAAGGTGTTCGTAGACAGTATTGAGTTTGCAGCGCCCTACCCCATATCCAAATATACTGCGGAATGGCAAAGCGTTGAAACCAAAGAAATACAGGAAGCCATGCGGGGCATGAAAACCATTGAAGCGGCTACGGATAAAATCGCTGAGAAAATGAATACCCTGCTGGATAAGGAAAAGGAGGTGGCGAAATGAGGCAAACTACCGGCCCGGACACCAAGATGACAGCCAAACCACTGCCAAAATCAAGACGTTTCAGCATGTCCAAACAGGAAGCTCTATGGGCTTATGTTTTCATAGCGCCGGTCGTACTCGGTCTGGCTGTCTTTTATATGGTGCCCGCAATCGGTTCTCTGGTACTGTCGTTCTTTGACTGGGACGGTCTCTCCAGAGCGAGCTTTGTCGGTTTGGATAACTTCGCAGCACTAGTAAAGGATGAAGACTTCCTGCGGTCCATGTGGAATACGTTCTTGTTTACAGCCGGTTCCGTTCCCCTATCCATAGTCTGTGCGACAATTGTGGCCGTTCTTCTTAACCAGCCGATCCGCGGCCTGCCCATTTATCGAACGTTATTCTTTATCCCTGTCGTCACGATGCCGGTTGCCATCGGTATGGTTTGGCGCTGGCTCTATAATTCGGATTTCGGGCTCTTCAATCAACTGTTGGGATTCCTTCATCTACCGCAGCCTAACTGGCTGTTCGATCCCAAACTCGCTCTTTTTAGCATTATTCTGGTCAGTGTGTGGTCGGGCATCGGGTATAATGCGATTATTCTGCTCTCAGGTCTGCAAGGAATTTCAAGAACCTATTATGAAGCCTCATCCCTGGACGGCGCCGGAGGCTGGCGCAACTTTATACATATTACGGTACCGCTGCTTTCTCCCAGTCTGTTCTTCGTACTCATCATTTCATTTATTAATTCGCTTCAGGTTTTTGATCTGATTTACATGATGATGGGCAAGGACCAATCCATGCTGACCTATACACGCACGGCCGTTTTCAGTATTTGGGAACAGGGTTTCAAGTTCTTCCATTTGGGCTATGCTTCTGCTCAGGCGTGGGTACTTTCCGTCGTACTGATGACCATTACACTTGTCCAGATGTATTTTCAAAAAAAATGGGTTCATTACGAATAAGGAGGTATACCTGTGACCCCTACTACCCGTGTAAAAGTAAAATCCGGCCATGCGGCTGTTCATATTCTGCTTCTTCTAGGGTCCGCGGTTATGATTCTCCCATTCTTATGGATGGTGCTGACTTCATTCAAAACACTGCCGGAATCTTTAAAAGTTCCACCAGAAATATTTCCCGGCACATGGCAGTTTGAAAACTTCACCAAAGTGTGGAGTAAAAATAACTTCGGGCGGTACTACCTGAACTCTATCTTTGTGACCGCCGGCCGGACCATAGGCCAACTGATCTTGTGCTCCCTGGCAGCTTTTGCTTTCGCCCGTCTTCGCTTTCCGGGTAAGAACATCCTGTTCTTTGCCATTCTGAGCGTACTCATGGTCCCTTCGCAGGTCGTGCTCATACCTAACTTCATTCTGATGCAGCAGTTCAGATGGCTGGATACCTTCTATGCCCTGATCGTCCCGGGGATTTTCAGCGCATTCGGCACTTTCCTGCTGCGGCAGTTCTTTATGGGACTGCCCAAAGATTTGGATGAAGCGGCCAAAATCGACGGCTGCAGCTTATTCGGCATCTACTGGCGGATTTATCTGCCGCTCTCCAAGCCGGCTTTAGTCGCACTGGCCATCTTTACGATTCTTGCGGCGTGGAACGATTTCTTCTTTCCTCTGATTATGACCAGTTCGGACAGCATGCGGGTGCTGCCCGTGGGGATCGCCACGTTCCAAGGCCAGTACGGCACCGACTATCCGCTTCTCATGGCCGGCGCACTTCTGGCTACCCTGCCGATGATTCTCATGTTCATCTTCTTCCAGCGCTACTTTATTGAAGGGATTGCGATGACCGGCACCAAAGGATAATTAGATTGGCACACCTTACACGTAATAAAACAAACTCCTGACGCAGAACAACCTGTCAGGAGTTTGTTTTATTTGTAAACCTGCAACTTTTTGAACCGTTAGTCCAATACGGCACTAGCTATACAATTATGTAACAAAGCACGAAGACGGACAACGGATTTGGTTCTGCCGTAATGAACCCGGTTCGTCAGCAGCACGATGGTCAGTTTGGATTCGGGATCGACATAGAGGCTGGTACCCGTATAACCGGTATGGCCATAAGTTGCCGCAGAAAGAAGATCCCCGGAAGCATCCAACTTATCTCCTTTTAGTGCCCAGCCGAGTCCTCTGCTGCCACCTGGGGTGCCTGGAGTTAAATTATAGACGGAGGCCCTTAACGAAGCTTGGGAAAGCAGCCTGTGCCCGTTAAGAACTCCGTCCTCCAGCCATAACTGTGCGTAGCGGTGAAGATCTCGGGCTGTTGAGAATAACCCGGCATGCCCTCCGATTCCGCCCATCGCATAAGCATTCTCATCATGCACAACGCCCCAGCGCGGCTCATCCTCGTTAGCATAATGTTCGGTGGCCGCAGCACGATCCCGAATCTCCGCCGGAGGACAGAACATCGAATCCGTCATACCCAGAGGCGCGAATATCCGGGAGTAAGCGAGCTGTTCAAGCGGCTCCCCGAATAACAGCTCGATGAGTTGACCGAGGATAATATATCCGAGATCACTGTATTCGACCTTCGAACCCGGAGCTGTGACCGGCTGCTGCCGGAGCACAAATTGAATGATCTCCTCCCGCGTCCATCCGTGCGAGTACAAATCCGGAGCCGAAACGAAACCCGCCGTATGGGTCAACAGGTGCCGCACGTTTATATCCGCTTTGACCCCTTCTTTGAATTCGTCAAAGAACAGGCTCAGCTTGTCATCCAACCGCAACTTTCCTTCTTCCAGGAGAAAAAGGATCAGTGGAAGCGTAACCACAACTTTCGTGAGGGAAGCCGTATCGTATAAGGTATGTGCAGCAGCCGGCAAATCACCGTGTTTGCTGACCTTATTATCCATGGCCTTCCCGGTCACGTATTCCAGCAATTGTCCCTGCCTGCCTATCGCTACAACGGCCCCCGGTATATTGCCTTCTTCCACTTCTTTGTCTAACAATTGAAGCGCGCAGCGAATACGTACCGGGTCAAGATTCATCCTGGTGCAAAGCATATCCAATTCCACGGTCGTCAACTCCTTCTGTTGTCTATTACACACCACTATCACACACCAGCAGCTCAGATCGTATGAGAAAGAAGACCAGTTGTCAAGCTGGTCTTGGTTAGCGCAGGACACTCTATGTCTTCTGTGCCACAGGGCTCTAGTCAGCGGTTAGCAGATGAGATGGCCTGTTAGTTAAAATATTGCAGGCGCTGATGCACGCCCGCCGGGCCTACCGCAAACGCCTGAGCGCGTTTGAACCCGTTGACCACTCCGCGAACAACCGTAAGCGCTTTGTAGTAATCGATATACGGGAATCCGGTCTCGCCTCTGGCGAATGCGTAGCAGTTCAGACCGGCGATCCATTTCTCAAAAGCATCCTCCGGTATATCAATGAAGACCTCCGGATTAAATCCGTACATGTCTTCCCAGTTCTCGGAATAGTACAGCTGCTTAATCCGGTGGTTCGGCAGATCGCGTTTGATAGCCTCTAACGCTGCGTACAGGCGGGCATCCTGTACAATGTGATGCGTATTCTCGTGGTCTTTATGCATGCTTCTCGACCAGTGGGTAATGACGATACTCGGTTTCAGCTCCCGGATAATATCCGCAACCTGATATTTGACGGTTTCGTCGAGCGGCAGTTCTGCATCTTTGTAATCCAGGAAGCGGACATCGGCTCCGATCGTATCTCCGAATTTGTGCGCTTCTTCGATTTTTTGCTTTGCATAATCTTCTGCGGACAGCATTTTGTGACCTTTTTCCCCGGGTGTCAGATGAAGAAGTGTCGCCTTATGTCCATTCATCACGTACTTGGCCAGAACGGCCCCGGCTGTCAGCTCCTGATCTCCTGCGTGTGCCCCGATTGCCAGAATATGCTGTTTCTGATTGGTATCATTCATAGTTGTTCTCTCCTGTCTCAGCTTCATTTAGGATGGTTAGGATTCGTGCATTCGAATGTATGCCCTTACAGTGTCTTGCAGACGACATCAAAACGGCGCGTCACGCTGAATCCGACTTTCTTGTACAATTGTCCCGCCGGACTTTGCTCTCCGGTCCACAGAAACCAGGCTCCGTGCAGCCCCTGAGCCCTCATGTTATGAAGACAATCGTACAAGAGAATCTTGCCGATGCCTTTACCGCGCTGGCTCTCATCGACCCCAAACGGACCAAAGCGTTCACGGACACCCTCATAAGCACCGTGCAGGCAGAAACCTACCATTTTATCATTCTGTCTGGCTATCAGAATCTGAGACATGCTTAAGCTCTGAAGGAGTCCCTCACGGATTGCGCGTCCCCAATCGGGATTAAATTCTTTCGTTGTAAATTCGATCAGCTCAACGAGATCGCGATCTGTCAGCACCGAGAAGGAATACCCTTCGCTGATGCGCTGCTGCTTGAGGCTGCGTATTTCCTCGGGATATTCGAAGCCCACAAGCGAATAGTCCATCGCAACAGCGGTATATAAGCGTCCGAATGCGGACTTTTGGAGAAAAGCTGCACCTGACGCATAGGCGTCCGGATCGATTCCCGGCACAATATAGTTGGGTGCATAAGCTGAGAAGTATATCTTCTCCCGGTTATGCTGCCGGAGGAAATCTTCCGCATCCGCCAATAACCGCGCAGCTATTCCTTGCCTGTGAAACTCAGGATGGACGAAGAAGAAAGGAATCCAGCCTTTGTCCGGCTCCAGTTCTGTGCCTATCATTGGAAGCAATCTCCGGATCGCGTAGAAGCAGCCCACTATGGTCTCGCCTATAGCCGCAATCCGCATTCCCTGCGGATCAAAGTTAGGGTCAAGCAGCACCAGCTTGCGAAAACGCACCTCGGTAATCGGGTCTTGACTCAGGCATACATTCCAAAGAGATACAAGTTCCTGCTCGTCGCCCGGCAAGTAATGCCGGTATTCAATCGTGTTCATTTCAGGTCACCCCGCTTGTCATTAGTTGGTTTTGAAAACGATTACAATCTAGCTTTTATAAAAACGACCTCTTCTTATTATACGCCATAATTAAAAAAATGAAATAATATTTCATATTTTTTTAAAAGTATAATATTTTATTTCACGTCTTTTAAACAAAAACATACACCTCTCCCTAACCCATATAAAATTCAAAAGAACGGGGAAGCAATAGGCAGGTTGTCTTCCTGCAAATTGCTTCCCCGTCCTTCATTTGATACGATTACACTGCCAGTGTTGCGATTAATTTTTCAGAAAAAACCATTCAACCGGGGTGTTAACCATGTTGTTGCATAAGGGCGAAACTTTGTTCCGCCAAGGAGAAAGCGGACCGCTCTATCAGGTCAGGAAAGGTTTACTTAAAATTGTCCGGGTTCACGAAGATGGAAGTCCCTTTCTTATGAATATAATTGTCGCTGACGAAATCATTCCCCATCACTCTCTCGTAAGTCCAAATGCTTATCATGGAACCGCCATCGCCCTGGTAACCTGCGAGATCGATGTTATCTCTCCTAATGAGTGGTACCAGGCGGTAGCTCAGGACCCGGCGAAGTCCCGGGAAATTGCTCTTCTGCTGCAGGACAAGCTGCGTATGATGCAGCAGCGGATCGACCAGTTAACGCAAATTACTCCCTTGGACAAAATAATGAAGCTGCAGCAATGGCTTGAGAAACTGATCTTCCCCGCTGTATTGACCGATGTGCTCACCCAAGATGAGATCGGCCAGTTAATCGGCCTCCGGCGTGAAACCGTAAACCGGATTCTTCGTTCTCAATCCTCCAGACTTCCGGCTGGACCGAAAAATTCATAATGGGCATCCGACGCCGCTACATTCATGGAACGAAGGGCATGATGCACGGTTTTCATAAAAGGCTGCGGTCCGCAGAAGTAAAAGTTTGCATCGGTCGTGGGTATAACTGTTTTCAGCCAAGCGGAATCTATATAGCCTTCTTTGGCAAATGTGCTTGATTCGATGTCTTCACTAGTCGGCTTCTCATAACAATAGTGTACAGACAACATCGGATATGCTTTACAAAGACTGTCTACATGTTCCTTCATGGCGTGGACAGTACCGTTCTGTGCCGCATGAATGAACGTGATGTGCCTTGGGCACTCTGATTCGACGAGTGTATTCAGCATACTTATCATCGGCGTCAGTCCTACACCCCCGCTAATTAATACGACGGGTCTTTCATCATTTTGTTTAAGAGTAAAGTCACCGGCCGGAGCAGACAACCAGACTATGTCTCCTTCCTGCATCTTTTCATGTAAGTAAACCGATAGTTTGCCGGCGGGAACCGTTCCCTGCCCATCCTCTCTTTTGACAGAAATCCGATAGTAAGGTTTACCGGGGGCATCAGAGAGACTGTACTGCCGAATGTGTGTGTAAGGTTCTCCGGGAATGTTCATCCGTACACTGACGTATTGTCCGGGTTCAAAGCTTGCAATCGCCTTCCCGTCTTGTGGAGCGAGATAGAAGGACGTAATTACATCGCTTTCCTGCACTTTCCGGTCAATCAGAAAAGCACGATAGTCACTCCATCCACCGGTTTGCTGTGCGGATTCCTGATAAAGATCCGACTCAACGCCGATAAAAGCCGCCGCAATGACTCCGTAAGCCTCTCCCCACGCTTGCAAAATTTCTTCCGTAGCGGAATCACCCAGAACATCCTGAATAGCCGCAAGCAAGTTCTCTCCGACAATCGGATAACTTTCCGGTTTAATTCCCAGACTGCGGTGTTTATGGGCAATTTGCTTAACGGCAGGAAGAATGGCCTCTAAATGATCAATATGAACAGCGGCGGCATATACCGCATTGGCAAGGGCTGCCTGCTGTCTGCCCTGCAGTTGGTTGGCATGATTGAACACATTCAGCAGTTCGGGATGATTAGTAAACAGAAGCTTATAAAAACGTCTAGTAATGGCTTCCCCGTGAATTTCTAATACGGGCACAGTCGATTTTATAATGGCAATTGTTTTTTCACTTAGCATGGTTGGTTTTCCCCTTTCGACAAGCAGAATAGACTCTACAAATTAAGTATAGAGGCCCCCAAATTTGCTCTGAGTGATTACAATCACACGAAAAGGCAATAGTTTGTGACTAGATCATTCCGTTCTTGAAAAAGGCATCGTCCCCGCTCGGAAGAATATGGTAAGATGCTCATACAATGAAATTCTTCAATGGGGTGTTCGACATAAAAAAATCACTCGCTAAACTCACACAACTCTTTACAACAAGACCAGCCCCTGCAACAAACGAATTTATTCCGAAAGTTACATCCATGCTGGAGAAGTACAGGGAACTTTTCCAAGGCGATTGTCCTTATGTGCTGAATCCGACACTATCCAAGAAACAAGTGGATCAGTTCGAATCGCAAGCCGGCATTGTTCTGCCTCCCGGTTACAGAGACTTCCTGCTTCACATAGGCAACGGCGCCGCAGGCACAAGGCCTTTCCCCCTATCCTTATCTCACGTTAATAATTGTCTGGATGCTCCTGTTGATGCAGTCTCCATGGGGGATGTTTACCGGATAACAGGCAGACTGTGTGGAACGGTCTATTCGATCACCAGATAGAGGAGCATGTACAGCCTAATCCAAAATGAAAAAGAGGTCTCGCAGACCTCTTTTTGCCATTCTAGTTTAAAGTGTCATAAATTGTCCGTGCCTTGCTAAATAGGCTTCTTTCTCTTTATAATCAGGCATAATACTTCCCACGCGTCTCCAAAATGAGCGATCATGATTCATATGAATCAGATGGCACAGCTCATGAATGACCACGTAATTGATGACTTCAATAGGAGCCATGGCCAGCCGGTAATTAAAACATACCTTTTTACCCGAACTGCAGCTTCCCCACTTGGTCTTAGACTCGATCACCTCAATCGATTTAGGCTTCACTTTCAGAAGCCCTTGGTACTGTTTGATTTGTTTCTCTACGATGTTCTTGCAGCTTGTAAAATAAAACTTCTTGAGATTTTTTTTAAGTTCATCCTCACTTAACCCGTCCGTCCCGATCAGCTCATGCAGGAAATATTCTTTCCCTAAGTAAAGAAACTTTCCTTTATCCTGATATTCTCTCGGTTTAGGTGTTTCCCTGGCCGCCGACATACTCTGTAATTTCTTCAAAATCTGTTTCCCGTGACGCTGCACTGTGCTTACAATGATGTCTTGGCTTGTATCATTGGGAACTTTAACTGTCAGCAGACCTACCGAATCTATATGAATGGCTATCTTCGTTCTATTACCGTATTCAATATTCATCTCTATACTCATATCTTCGATTTCAATTCTCATATCTGTCCTCGATTCCAGCTCTGTTTTAGATGATTCACTCCGCCTGATTCTAATGATCATCCAATCTCTCTATGTATAAGATTAAAATAAAACTTCTATAAAAGAAAGTAAGGTGAAATTTTGAAAATTCGATTGGCAAATGAATTCGATTATCCCGCATTAAGAGGCATTTACCTGGTATCACGCCGTAACAGTTTTGAATGGGCGAATAAGGAAGACATGTCATTAGGAGACTTCGATACACATACTGGGGGAGAGTCTATTCTTGTAGCAGAAGAAGATCATCACATCCTGGGCTTCACTTCCTTGTACTTGCCAGATAACTTTATTCATCTTCTGTTCGTTCATCCGGATTGTTCAGGTAAGGGAGTCGGCACCCGGCTGCTTCGTGCTGCCGCAGAAACAATGAATACACCGTTGACACTAAAATGTGTATCTGAAAATCACCAAGCAATGAAATTCTATGAGAATCAAGGGTGGAAAAAAGTTGTTGAAGAAGGTACACCGCAAGAAAAATACTGGGTTATGGTGTATGAATAACCATTCAAGCACAAGAAAGAGCCGCCCGGAAAATAAGGCGGCTTCATGCAGCAACTCGTGCTGAAGCGACTGTGTATCTCTTCTTGCTTGCTCTCTTACACCTGCTTGATTTTGATCAAGTTAGTCGAACCGGACTCGCCGATCGGTACTCCTGCTGTGATAACGGTGTAGTCTCCCTTTACAAGTAAGCCGCTTTGCAGGCCGCTGTTAACCGCCTGCTCGAACATATCATCGGTAGACTGCACGGTCTCGCCCTTGAGCGGAGTGACTCCCCACAGCAGGCACATCCGGCGCAGTACCTGCTCGCTCCGCGTTACCGCCAGGATCGGCGATTTGGGCCGGTGCTTGGATACCATCCGCGGTGTAAAACCGCTCTCCGTCGGAATCAGGATCGCTTTCGCCTGAAGCGCGGCCGCTGCACCGACTGCTGCGCTGCTGATGATTTCGGTGATCGTCTGCTCGGAAGGAGGCATGACGGAGATCCTCTGCTCATTCTGGAGATACAGCGATTCCGCTTTCACCGCAACCGTTGCCATCATGAGCACCGATTCAACCGGATATCTGCCGGCTGCTGTTTCGCCGGACAGCATCACGGCGTCCGCTCCCTCCAGCACCGCATTCGCCACGTCGCTTACTTCTGCGCGGGTAGGCCGGGGATTCTGCTGCATCGAATCCAGCATCTGCGTAGCCACAATAACAGGCTTGCCCGCTTTGCTGCACGTCTCGATCATCCACTTCTGGATAACCGGCACGTCCTCCACCGGAATCTCCACGCCAAGATCTCCACGGGCAACCATAATGCCGTCCGAGGCTTCCACGATGGCTTCCAGTTCATCGACGCCTTCCTGGTTCTCGATTTTGGATATAATCTGGATATGTCCGCAGCCGCGCTCTTCCAACAGCTGCCGCACGGTAAGCACATCCTCCGCTTTTCTAACGAAAGACATCGCAATGATATCAATATTCTCTTCGATCCCGAATTCGATATGCCGGATATCCCGGTCCGTTACTCCCGGCAGGGTGGTCCGTATCCCCGGGAGATTGACGCCTTTTCTCGGTTTAAGCGTACCGCCATTCCTAATCAGACAGTGAATTTCCGTGCCGTTTACGCTAGTTACACGTAATTCAATCAATCCATCGTCGATCAGAATTTTGTCGCCCGGCTTAATTACTTCGGGCAGATCTTTGTAGTTCACTGAAATTCTTGCCGCATCGCCTTGTATCTCGTCACTCGTTAAGGTTAATGTATCCCCGGCCACTAATTCGCAGGATGCTTCTTTCAATAGGCCAATACGAATCTCCGGTCCTTTAATATCCATCAGAACGGGAACGATACTCCCTGTCTCTTTCTCCGCCTGCCGGATCCGTTTGATTTGCTCGCTGTGCTGCTCCAGTTCTCCGTGGGCCATGTTAAGCCTTGCCACATTCATGCCTGCTGCAATCATACTTTTCAAAACATCAACAGAACTGCTGGAAGGTCCCATGGTGCAAACAATTTTTGTTCTGCGCATTGTACATATCCATCCTTTGGCAATTAAAATGGTTGTGATGCTCCTATTGTAATTCGGAATGAATCGAGAGAAAATAAACTATAATACACTCTATGTACTCTAGTACTCTTTTAGGAAGTGGATACTATGCTGACAATTCGGGACATCCGGCACGATCGCGGCACAGACTGGTATTTGGACAACACCTCGGTTGCCGAGCAGGAAGTAGCGCTCATTCTGGTTACTTACGGTAAATGTATATATTGGATCGAAGGTGACAAGGTTATTCTGGAAAAAGGGGATCTGCTCCTCCTGCCCTCATCCCTTGCCTTTTATGCCAAAAGTATTCCAACCATTCTTCACGATAAATACGTGCTAACTCTACGGCTGGATCAGCCGCTTGCTCTTCCGCTCTTAAACCTGACATCGTGGATTACTATGAAAACAGGCATGCTTGAATTTGTGCTGGAACGAGTCCGCCGGGCTTACACCGAATGGCTGGAACAGGATGCTTACGCCGACATCCGCAGCAGCGCTATTGTGACAGAAGTGATAGCCCTGTTAAATAGAGAGCACGACAACGGCCCGGTAACGCCGCAAATTGAAAAGCATGCTCAGCGGATGAAGCTTTATATTCAGACGAATTACCGGGAGAAAGTGACTAAGGAAGAGCTGGGAGCTTGTATTTCCACAAGTCCGAATTATGCGGCTATGCTCTTCCGGCGTGTGACCGGGCAAACGATCAGCGACTATGTCCACTCGGTCCGGGTGAAGAAAGCTGTCTATATGCTCGTAGACTCTTTGCTCACGGTTAGTGAAATTGCCGATTTTCTAGGTTACCAGGATGTCTCTTATTTTCAGCGTGTGTTCAAAAAAATAACGGGCAAAACGCCGTCTGCGTATACCAAGGAACGAATTCACAGGAAATAAAACTAGTTTCGTATAGATCCTCTAACATTAGATTGTATTTTTATACATTATAACGTATTATTATACAAAAATGATGTGGAGGATACTTATGAATAACAAATTAATTGAAGAACTCTCTTTAAACCACTGGCAGCCCTTATCTACCCTGCTATACGATGGATGGGTGCTGCGCTTCGCGGACGGATATACCAAGCGGGCCAACTCCATTAACCCGATACATTATTCCACTTCTGATTTGGATCGTAAAATCGAAGAATGTGAGCATATGTATTCGGCCAATCATTTGCCAACCACCTATAAAATCACCCCTTTTGTTCACCCAGCAGAGTTAGATGACACATTGGAAGCAAGGGGCTATTCATTGGTTGACGCCACAAGTGTCCAGACTCTGAAGTTAGATAGCCTGAATGAGCCCGGATTAACTTCGGTCACTGTCAATGAAACCATGACTGCCGAATGGTTAGACAATTTTTGCAGGCTCAATACAGTGAATGAAGAGAACAAGAACGTTATGAAACGTATGCTTTCGAGTATCAGGACCAAGAAGGGTTTTGTATCGTTTTACTACGAAGAACAAGTGGTTGCGTGTGGTCTTGGGGTTATTGAAAGAGAATACATAGGGTTATATGATATCGTGACTGATATCCGTTACAGAAACCGTGGATTCGCGGAACAGATGATATTAAATCTGTTACACTGGGGCAAAGATAATGGAGCAGCATACAGTTATTTAGCGGTCGTTTCGAATAATGAACCGGCGTTAAAACTTTATTCAAAAATCGGTTACTCGGAAATTTATAAGTATTGGTATCGAGTTAAGAACACCGTCCATGATAAGACAGCGTCCTCGTAACCGGGAAGAGGGGCTCTCCGCCTCTCTTCCCTATTTCCGGTGTCTGCAATCGCGAGTCATTTCTTATCGTCTGAGGCAGCATAAAAACTAAAAGATGAACCGATTTCCTCCGATTCGCAGTTGTTCAGCACGTAAACCAACCCATCATCCATTGATTCTTCTGCCTTTATATTCAAGTCTCTGCAAAAAGTAGTTTCTTTAATCCCGCTGCCAAACATATCTCTTGTCGAATCATGTGTATACTTAATCCGTGTCCCGTTAAAATTCAGCTCATCCAGAATCGCATCTCCCTCTTTGGTATAACCAACGAGCCGGATATGGTCCTCTTTCTTATTCTTCAAATTATTTAGAAAACGATCCCATTTGTCCAGGTTGGCTAACCGGGACCGGTTGTATACAACTTCTCCATTCTGGGCAGCAGTTTCGGATGGATATTTCTTAGGCGGGTCCGGGAAATGGTCCGGGAAATTCTGATCGGCAGCAGGGTTGGCGGAAGGAACACCCGCAGGCTCGGCGTTAGACTCCGGTTCAGTCGAACAAGCGGCGGCGTTTAACATGACCGCAGTTATCCATGCGGCCAAGAGTACTTTCTTCATCATATCACCTCTAACTACAGACGGGTTATATCGTCAAGATGTTACAGATCATGGTGCGAAAAGGATTACTTGAATCTCAGCAGCGTATTCCTTCTCCCCCTCCATTTCATTAAAGACTTATCATACCATTTTACACCAATTCTGTTGTGAACCTCATACAATGATTGCGGACGAATCTGTCCTGCGCGTTTATCTTTCCATTAATTTTCTGCAAGCTAATATAAAAAACCTGAGAAAGATCCATTAGAACTTGGATTTTCTCAGGCTTTCGGCGTATATGGATACCCTGCGGTACCAGAGGCTTATAACCGGCAAGCTGTCCGGATGCTTTTTATTGGCCCAGTTGTTTAAGCGGCTCAAGTAGTTTGGACATCTCATTAATCTGCTGGATCATAGGAGAATCCGTAAGTGATTTCAGATCAAACGAGGGATTGTTCAAGTTCTCAAGTGTCCCGTTAATGTTCGTCATCAAGGTCTCATTATAACTGACCAGCTGCTGATGAATATCTTTGGCAAATCCGGGTGCTTCCATTCCGTTAAAATTCGCGATATTGTCTTTCATTTCTTGAAGATCTTTCTTGATCGCTTCTTCCGTCTGCGGGTTCGTTACCGCTTGTTCCGCTGCGGCCGGAAGGGTCTGGGCAAATTGGACCGCATCTTGGATGTAAGCTGACGTTTCTTGCGTGTAGTTTAAAGATTGATCAACGCTGTCCAGCAGGGAACATCCCGGAAGTAGAAAAATGGCGGCGGCAGTCAGAAAAAACCTGATTTTCATTTTAGAACCCCCTTAATGATTTACCTTCTTTTCATGAATACCTTCTACTATACTGATTTCATGAAATTTGGTTTCATCTGGAGGAAAAATACAAGTCTTTCAAGCCGTCCTACGGCAGGAATGCCTGCACCTGTTCCTTGACGGCATCCTGATTCAGCTTAGTGCCGAAAATAGAGATGAAACCCTTGTCATCCCGCGAGCGGATCAAGCGTCCGATTCCTTGCTTGAGACGCAGCAGCATGTAGGGCATATCTACCTCTTCAAATGGATGCTCGGCATCCTTCCGTTTGGCAGCGAACAAGGGATCATTCGGCGGAAACGGCAGTTCCCAGATGATCACATGCGACAGGGACGGGCCGGGAATATCAAGTCCCTCCCACAGGGTCACGGCGCAGAGCACGCTGTGCTCATCATTCTGGAAAGCGGATATGAGGTGGCTGATTTCGGCGGAACCTTCGTACAGGAAGCGGTACGCGGCGGATTGCCCGCTGCTCTCAATCTGCTTCCTGAAACGGGACAGTTCCTCACGAGATGGGAACAGAATCAAGGCTCTGCCCTCGGTTTGCTTAAGCAGCTCCATCGCCCGCTTTAACTTGTCCTCCGCAGCAAGTGGATCCGGGATCAAGCTCGCCTTCATCTGTTCCTTGTAATCATACGGAGACGGTACCGAGAAGGACAAATAATGGTCCACGCCGAGATTTTGCGCTATAAAATCAAAAGAACCTCCGACAGATAATGTCGCGGAAGAGAAGACCACCGGCATTTTTTGCGAGAATACCCGCTCTTTCAGAACTTCCTTCACTCGCTTAGGCATAATAACCAAGGTAAGTCCGTCCACGCCCTCGGTAACCCAGGAGATCAAATGATCCGGACGCTTAAACAGCTCCAGGGCGATCTGGATCATTTCCAGATGCTCTTCCACGATTTTCAGCTGATAATCGTCCAAGGTCGATAAGCCGCTCTCGAAGACAAGTTCTTCCTCTATCGTATCAATCACATCACGGAACCGGTTCACTTCGCGCATCAGTTCCTCACTCAGCACGAAATCTTTACGGTCCGATGCCTCTACTGGATGGCTGCACTTGTCGAGTAGCGCAAACAGATTGTCGCTTTGGTCAATGGCTTCTTCAATCGCAACAGCCAGTGATTCACGGATTTCACCCTGCAAAAGACGCGTGACAATATTCTCAAAAAGCGTATGCTTCAGCTTATACGTCAATGCATTCTGGGCGGCTGTCTCCAGCAAGTGCCCTTCATCGAAGACGACGGAACTATGATCCGGCAGCAGAGGAAGCTGGCCTTCCCGTTTGCGGGCCTCATAGGTCCAGACATGCTCCATATAGAAATCATGCGAGCAGATAATGAGGTCGGCTGATTTCCGGTAATGCTCCCGTGACAGCGTCTGTCCGCAGCGGTGTCTCTGGCTGCATACGAGGCAATCCTGGAAAACATCCCAGCCCATCCGGTTCCACTGCTCGTCCGTGAGATCCGGATACTCTTTGCGGTTTCCGTACGGATGGAATGACTGCAGGGTGTTCGAGAAATGGACGAATTCCGGCAGACTCTCGTAAATATCCCGGTAGCCTGCGGCCTCATCCTCACCGGTACGCGCTTCATCCAGTTTGTTCAGGCAAATATATTGATCGGGAGACTTCCCCAGTCTCGCATCGATTGTGAAGTTCAGGTGCCGGGCTAATTTGGCGATATCGCCTTCCGGCTTGACAAGCTGTTCAATCAAAGACTCATCCGCACAGGCGATGATAGCCGGCTTTCGTGTATATCTGGCATAGGTGAGCGCGTACAGCAAATACACGAGCGTTTTGCCCGTACCGACACCAGCCTCGGCAAATATCGTTTTCTTCTCTTTGTAGGCACGTTCCAGCTGAAAGGCCATAAAAATTTGTTCATCTCTTACTTCAAATCCCGCTTCGGGTAAATGTTCATAAAAGACATCGGCAATCCAGTCGCTGGCTTGCTCGACAAAAGGGCGGGAAGGGTCGAAATTAAATGGATAAGTTGTCAATTGTGCGCGGCCTCCAAATCGTTCATAAACACATTCCTCCATTATACCGCAAAAGTTTGCGAAAGATCTCACCTTTCTTTATGGAAGTTTGAAGATTCCAGCCCAAGATATAAAAAAGATGGTTCCGCCGAATTCAGGAACCATCTTGTCGCTTATTCGAATAGGCCGGCATGAGCTTGACTCTCGTTTATTTGCCCAATACAATCCCGATCTTCCCGTCCGTCACCCGGACCTCATACGATTTTACTCTTACCTTGTCACTGAATAAAGATTTGCCCGTCTTAATGTCGAATTCCCAGCCATGCCAAGGGCAGCGGATGATTTCACCCTTCTTCGCATATTCGTATTCGTATACATCCGAGGGCATCGTGGTCCCGGACACATACCCGGCGCACATGGGCGCACCCTGATGCGGACAATAGTTGTTCAGCGCATAATAGTGTCCGCCGATCCGGTATATGCCGATTTCCCGCCCTTGCAGCTCAACGACTGCGTGTCCGCCTTCCGGAACATCAGCCGCATCCAGCACAATGTGAACCGCCATGTGGATCCTCCGTTGTTATAAGTTGTATAGTTTTTTGGCATTTTCATAAAAAATCTTGCGCCTTGCTTCCGGTTTGAGTCTGCGCAGGATCATGTCGGGCGCATCGAAATCCCAGTGCGGATAATCGCTGGAATACAGAATGATGTTCTCCGCGTCGAACATGTTGAACAGGTCGATGAGATGCTGCGGATTATCCGGCTCCTCAATAGGCTGCGTCGTCAGGAAGCAGTGATCGCGGATATATTCGCTCGGCATCTTGGTCAGCCAGGGAACGGTCGAGCGCAGCGCCTTGTAGTTCTTATCCAGCCGCCACATCAGAGGCGGCAGCCAGGCAATCCCTCCCTCGACCAATACGAGCCTCAGTCCGGGGTACTTCACGAACACGCCTTCGGTTACGATGCTCACCAGATGAGCCATGAACGTCTGCGACAGGTTCGTATGCCATTCGATATACCTCGCCGGGTATCCGACCGAAGTCGGGGCAGTCGAACTGCCCGCACCCTCGGCGCCCGGGTGGATAGCTACGGGCAGACCATTACGCTCCGCCGCCTCGTAGATCGGATGATAGTAGCGGTGCCCGAGCGGCGATCTGGCTGCACTGGAGATAATCACCTCCACGATGTCGGGATGCCCGCCGATGCGGTCAATCTCCCGCGCCGCCAGCACAGGGTCGAGTGTAGAGACGGCCATCGCGCCTTTGAAGGCGCGGTGTTTGCCCAGCCACTCGGCGATCAGAAAATCATTGTAAGCCGAGCAGATCGCGGCTGCAAAATCCGGGTCGTGTGTCGCTGAGATATTGTAGATGACACCTGTGAGGATGGCATACTCCAGATCGTACCGCTCTACGAGCTGCTTCACCATCAGATCGGGGTCCGAGCCTGCTTTCCCGCCTCCGGGCGGTATCGCATCCTTCTTCATGACCCCGACGGGTGAATAATAGCCCGAGCCTGCCATTCCGATACCGGATTTGGCTACCCGGGAGCGCCAGGGTTCAGGCAGGTAAGGCACCAGGGCAGCATCGTCCTGTTCATTGTGAACGTCCGCATCAATGACCTTGAAGCTTTCAGTCAACGGGATTCCCTCCGCTTCGTAGATGGATTATTTTTTGCCGTAGGTGCGGGTATAAGCGGTGTTATACATATTCAGCAGGTCATCCGAACCGAGCTTCTTGGCCTGATCGATAAACTGCTGATAAGTCGTATCATTGATCGGCGTCTTGCCGGTTACGAACTCCGTCAGTTTCTGCTCCAGGAATTTGTTAAGGTTGTTCAGCTTTGACTTCTCCAGTTCAAGCTCTTCCTGGGTCTTGACGATTTGCTTGGGAGCCGGAATAATGAACGGCTCGTATCTTTTGTTAATATCCTTGCTCTTATCGCTTAGCCCGCGTTCCCATACTTCACGTGATTTGGCGTTATCGAGCGTAATGAGGTCATACCAGACGCCCCAGTCTTTACGCAGTGTATTGAAAGGAGAAGCGCCGAATTCCTTCATAAACATCGGTTGGCCGTTTTCCTTCGTATACGTCTTGCCCTCAATTCCAAGGGAGAGGTAATTCGAGCCTTCTTCGCTCACCAGATAATCCATGAACTGGACCGCTCTGTCTTTGTCTTTCACTTTGGCCGAAATAGCGCGTCCGACCGCGCCGATTACCGGACGGGAGAATTGATAATTCTTCACGCCGTCTGCGGCAACTTGGGGAATCGCATCGAGTTCGTAGTCGGCCTTTCCCGCTTTACGGGCTTTTTCAGTCAAAGATTCCAGATCCGCTTTCCAGAAATAAGTCACAAGCGATTTGCCTGTCAAGATGCGCTCTTCCCACTGCGCTTGAGTGAGCAGCGAATATTCGGGATCGAGCAGTTTCTCGGTATATAGTTTATTCAAGAACGTCAAGGAATCTTTGTAGCCTTTGTGATAAGGGGCGAAAGCGTATTTATCGGTAGCCGGATCGATATTATAGAAGCCGTGAATGCCCGTAAAGGCTCTTCCGAACACGGTATACAGTCCCGTATCTCCCACGATTGCATTAGGAATCAGCGGATAGGAGGTTGGCTCCTTCTCTTTAAACGCTTTCAGGAACTGGTAGAACTCATCCATCGTAGTCGGCGCCTTGAGGCTGTATTTGTCCAGAAGGTCTTTGCGTGTATACCAGATGAAGTTAAAACCTTTGCCTTCCGCATCGCCTTCGATGACCGGGACCGTATAGATTCCGCCGTCCGCACCGGTAGCTACCGCTTTGGCTTCGGGATACTTCTCGAAGAAACTTTTCAGATTAGGCGCTTTATCCAGATAATCGTTCAGATTGAGAAAAATCTTGTCCGGACCATGTTCCCGGCCTTCTTGGGTGCTGACCTGAATGAAATCCGTCGTAGAGTTGGTTGCGATCATTATCTGCTTTTTCTCCGTCAGGCCCTCCTGACTTACGATCTGAAAATTCACCTTCACACCCGTCTTGGCTTCGATTTCTTTGAAAATTTCCCAATCCGTCCGTATTTTGCCCTCTACTCTGTCATAAGCCAGCCAGGAGAACGTAACCGGCTTCTTGGAATCCGTCCCTCCACCTTCACCGGCGCCGGCTTCCTTATCGGAACAGCCCGCCAATACCCCCGTCAACATACACGCAGTCAGGATCACACCTAATTGTCTCTTTTTCATGTTCCTACCTCCCTTTTTGATTGAGAACCACACGCGTCTGTCTATAGCAACAGATTCTAAGAATCTATAACTACCCTTTGATTCCGCCAATCATCGTACCCTGGATAAAATACTTCTGGATAAACGGATACACACACAGGATAGGCAGCGTCGCAATGATAATCATCGCGTATTTCAGCGTCTCCAGATGGCTCAGATCGCCTTCTCCCTGCACGTTGGTACCGGCAATGAGAATGTTGCGAAGCATAATTTGCAGCGGATACAAGTCGCGGTCATTCAGATAGATCAGCGCATCGAAGAACGCATTCCACTGGTTCACCGCTGTGAAGAGGCCGATCGTCGCCATAACAGGCATTGACAAGGGCAGCACGATCCGCAGCAGGACCTGGAACGATCCGCACCCGTCAATCGTAGCCGCATCTTCCAATTCTTCGGGCAGCGCTTCAAAGAACGTCCTCATGATGAACAAATACCAGGTACTGATCAGCGTTGGCAGAACAATGGCCCAAATCGTATCCAGCATCCCCAGCTTCTGTACCACGAGGAAGGTCGGGATCATCCCCCCGCTGAATAACAGAGTAAATGCAGCCATGAGCAGGATAAAACGGCGTCCGGGAAGCCACTTTTTGGACAAAGGATAGGCCATGGCGGCTGTTACAATAAGGGTAAGAACCACATGCACGAACGTGTAGCGGACCGTATTCCAGTAGCTCATCCACAAATCGGGATTGTAAATCAGGTTATTGTAGGCGATCAGTGTAATTTCTTTGGGCCAGAGCAGTACTTCTCCGCTCGCTACGAGCGCATTGTTAGAGATGGAAGCAGAGAATACGTACACCATCGGATAGACCATAACCAGGATAAGCAGCACCATAAAGATATTGTTGCAGATATCAAACACTCTCGAGCCCAGGCTTTCTTTGATTTTCATCTCGCTTCCTCCCCCTACCACAGACTAGTCTCGGAATACTTGCGTACGATGCGGTTAGCGGTAACGACCAGAACCAGTCCGATTACGGATTGGAACAACCCTACCGCAGTGGCGAAGCTGAAATCGGCATCCAGGATTCCGCGCCGGTACACGAACGTATTGATGACATCCGAGGTTTCATAGTTCATGGAATTGTAGAGGAGCAGAATTTTCTGGAACCCTGTTTCCATAAAATGGCCCAGATTCAGAACGAACAAGATGATCATGACCGGCAGCATACCGATGAGTGTAATATGGCGCATCTGCTGAAACCTGTTAGCCCCGTCCATTTTGGCTGCTTCATACAAGGTCGGGTCGATCCCGGCAATCGCAGCCAGGTACAGAATCGTGCCCCAGCCGACTTTCTGCCAAATTTCCGAACCGACGTAAATCGTCCGGAACCATTCCGGAATGCCAAGGAACATAATCGGGTCCATCCCGAAAATTTTCACCAGAAAATGGTTCGCAACCCCGGTTGTCGGGGATAAGAAGGTAACGAGAATACCGGCAATTACGACCGTGGATAAGAAATGCGGCATGTAACTGATACTCTGCACGAATCCTTTGAAAAACTTGTTGCGGAGCTCGTGAAAGAGAATCGCCAGAACAATCGGTGCCGGAAAGTGGAAAATAAGATCATACACGTTGAGCATAACGGTGTTGCGGATCAGCTTCCATGAATCCGGTGTTACATAGAAGAACTCGATGAAGTGTTTCAAGCCGACAAACTTGCTGTCCATAATGCCTCTGCCTACCGAAAAATCCTGAAAGGCAATGATGATCCCGTACATCGGCACGTATTTAAAAATGATGTAGTATAAAATTCCGGGAAGCATCAGCAGATACAAGGCTTTATGTTTCTTGAGCATGAACCATAGATGAGAACTTTTGGACACAGCCTCCACCCCTGTCTTTTTTTGGTAGCGTTTTCATAAACGTTTGACCACCGTAGGTCTAACTATATGCACCCGCTACCGGGGCGTAAAGCCGTCATATTTGGGGGCTGCTGCTTTTTTTACAACCCGCGCCGTTACGGGAAAATCCGGCTCTAAGAGGAAAATAAAGAGACACCGGAAAATAAGGGTTACTCATGCATCGTGCGGTACTTGGCAGGCGTTATGCCTTCGTATTTGCGGAACATGCGGATAAATGAATTCCGTCCCCAATACCCGACTTTCCCGGCAATATCCTCGATTTTCATATCGGTTTCCAGAAGCAGTTCTTTGGCCTTCTTGAGCCGGTACCGGGCAATATACTCCACATACTTCTCACCGACCTCCTCTTTAAATGTCCGGCTGAAATGACCAATCGACATATTCAGAGTACTTGCGAAATGTTCAATCGATAATTCTTCGTCATAATGCTCGTGAATATAGGTCAGAATGTCCGCGAATTTATTCTTCTTATCTTCGTTCTCACTCACCGGGAATAAGAGTCCGTGAATTTCCTGAAAACAGCCTCTCATTTCCTCTGCGGTCATGCATCGGTTCAGCTTCTGGAACAGACTTGCATAGAACGGAACATTAAAATCTTTGCGTTCGGTTTCTACCGCACGAATCCATGTGTTCAGAATATCCGAGCACAAAGATTTCACCTGCACAGCGGTAGCGTTCATCCGGATGCCTTCTTCCAAAGTATGAACCGCCGATTGCAGAATTTTGCCGTACTCCCTCGTCTTATACTGATTTAGAATATGGTTCACCTCTTGAACCGACAAGAAGCTGTCGCAATGAGCGGAGTCCGGCAGGCTCTCCCCGCTGCAAATTTCCACATCGGAATGAAGCCTTCTGAGCTGCAGGACAGTTGCCGCATGTTCATAGGACACGTGCAAATCTTCGATGGTATGAACAGTTTTCCCGATCCCGATCGTTGCTTTAAAATATTTGCCGTACAGCTGCAGCGCAAGCTTGATGATATTCGCATCTTCGTCCGGGCTCATATGAAGAAAAGGATCCTGGTGGACAATACAAGCAAGCTGATCCGGTTTGGTCTGGCACAGCCACAAGGTAGACGGCACAAGCTGATGAATACGTTCTTTGAGCTCCGCCATAAGGAATGATTTCGACGATTCGGAGAGCAGTTCGAATTCCTTTTCATGATGAAAGCTAATGCACAGTACCGTGCGGGCCGTTTTGGGACTGTATGTAAATTCAATCTCCTGCGCATAGGTTGCGATCGACAGAGCATCCCGGTACTGCCCTTTCAGAATCTTCGTAATAAAATGCTCGTGTACAATCGGCATCATCCCGTTTACAAGCTGCGATAATTGCTCGTTCTCTGACATAATCAGTCGGGAGTAGCGTTTGATGACGTCAAAATCATTGCCGCCGCTGTGTAAGTGTCCTCCTGCAATCCGGTGCGATCCGAGTCCTTCCTTGATCTCCATGATCGGTTTATAAATACGCCGGCTTAGATAATAGGAAACGACGCTTCCAAGAATCAGGAAGAAGATTAAGAAACCCCAGCTGATCATACGCGTAATTTCCGCCGGCTTCATTAGAGTCTGCAGGTCAATAATATTGAGGTACGACCAGGAATCATCAAACTTCGAAGGAACGAGAGAAAGCGCCTTCCCCCCTCTGACCCAGAATTCCGAATCCTTGGAGCCGGATATAATCTGCTGCGGAAGCACGTTCATTTCATTCATGGTTAGTCCCGCCTGGCTAAGAACCTGCCCCTGGCTGCCGACAATCGCCGTACCCGCCACCCAGTTCTGCTGAACATCGATGAGATTATGCAGTTTATCCTGCTGTACATTGACTACCAGGTACACGTCAGGTGTATTTGTATTGAACGGATAACTCATCAGAGAGGGAATAATGGCCCCCTGCGGCTCTGTGAAATTCATCATTTTTTTATGAGTCAGACGGGAAATAAAAGCAGTCTTCTCCTCCTCATTCAATGGATAGCGGGAATTAAAATAGTAGGCTTTGTCTGTATGCGTATCCGCATCGATCACCAGATCATAATGGACAAAATATAAATAGGCTTTCGACACGAGTTCATCCGACTGAAGTTTGATCAACTGCTCCCGCAGAGCATGAATCAGCTCGGTACGCTGATAATTGTCCGGCGAGGAATCTCCGGCTTCTTTCAATAGACTGCGGATATTTGAGGTGCTGAGCATGTTGATCATATTGGTTTTGAGAGCGCCCAATTCCGTATCCGTCTGCTCGGTAAAACGGTCCATAATGACGTTATTTAACTTACGGGCATCGTCTTCAATCAGCCGGACAACAAGAAAATGAGCAAGGGTGCAGGCAACAATGACCGGAATCAGGATGAGGACAAAATAGCTGGCATAATGCCGCCAGAATAAATTAGCGCGAATTGAAGTCATTTTGGGGAAAGGAAACATATGGACCACCACCTTTGATTAGACTGTCACACACAGGACAATTATGGGTTAGAAGACCAGATCAAGAAGCAAGATAATAAATGAAAACACATATGATCCCGTCCTGTTTACCCCCGGGTTCGGAATAGGAATTTTGAAAGGGAACACCGTTCGAGAAAGCGTTTTCACTGTAACTGTTATTTGTATTATATTTCCGATGAAATAATACTTCAATATCTTTATTTTTAATAAAATATTATTTCGGGCGGTGGTCGGCCTGTTTAAGAAAGAGACCTGTTAAAGTTAAAGATGTTGATTACAAATCCCACCTGCGAGAAATTACCTTTATTTGACAAAAATTTCGCAACTGATGTAAATTTACTTTTAACGAAACCATATAAATCTTCTATTAAAAAGTATAGTTTTATCAACGGTTACATTGGAGGACAATAATGAAGCGCTCATTTGTAGGAATTTGTGTTTTCCTATTCATTCTGTATAGTGTATTTTTCAATGTTTATCCTTTAATTAGAGGAAAATCTATTGCTGACAACTATTTGAATGATATCATGCAGGAAAATTACCATGAAGCTTCGCAGTATGTTAATCAGAGTAAAAATAACTCGACATTGGATCACGATCTTCAATTCTTGAAAAAAGCCGGAATACATCTTAGCGGATTTAAGGACGTACATATAGAAGCAGACGATGGATGGATGGCGGGAAAAGCAACCCTAACCTTAAATGATCACGGCTCTGAAATCGACTATCCCGTTTATATTATATTTGGCGGTAATCGATTAAATCCGTCTATCAGTCACTTCGAGAGTCTGGATAAGAACGAAAATCTCTCTCTCTGGTTATCAGCGAATAAATAAAGGTCTGCCGGATTGGTTACAATCCGGCAGACCTTTATTTATTCGGCTCGTGTACCAGACAGACGGACAACCTAATACACGAGCTGCGCTCACTACTGGAACTATTTCGCACTCACAGCCGCAGCCGGCACCGCACCGGGAATGACGCTCGTTTCACTCTTGCGGCCATCGATACTCACCGGAACCTCGCCTGCAATCGTCACGCGGCGGACAACCCGGTGCTGATCGCCGTAGTCGTTCACGGCGTAATGCTGCGTGGCGCGATTGTCCCAGACCGCCACATCGCCTTCGGCCCAGCGCCAGCGGACGGTGTTTTCCAGGCTCGTAATATGTTCCTGCAGCAGAGAAATGAGCCGGGCGGAGTCCGCCGCCGAGAAGCCGTTGATCCGTTTGGCGAATCCCCCCAGCACGAGCGTTCTCTCCCCCGTCTCCGGATGTACGCGTACAAGCGGATGCTCCGTTTCGTAGATCGTGGAAGTAAAGCTGTCCTGATACTTCTTCGCTCCTTCCTTGCCGAGTGTGCTTACTGCTCTGCTGCTGGCCGCATAATCGAATTCGTTGCTGTGCAGAACCCACAGCTTGTCGGCCAGCTCCCGCAGCTCTTGCGGAAGAAGTTCATACGCGGCCGCAGTGTTCGCCCATACCGTATCCCCGCCTGCTTCCGGAATCACGATCCCTCTGAGAATCGAAGCCGCCGGGTAAGCATCTACAAAAGTAACATCGGTATGCCAGACGTTTGCCCGGCCCCCATGAGTCGAATCCAGCTCCAGCACATAAGACGTGCCTTCCTTCGATTTAACGGTCGGATGGGCAACGGGAGTGCCCAGCAGCTTGGTGAACTCTTCCTGACCCGCATTGTCCAGATGATTCTGTCCCCGGAAAAAAATAACTTTGTGCTTCAGCAATTGCTCCCGGATAAAACCCACTGTACCTGCATCCAAATCACCGGATAATGTAATACCTTCAATGATAGCACCGATTCTTCCCGCAGCCGGGGTGACCTTCACTTGTTCTTGTTCACTCATTTTTTCTCCTCCTTTGAATTGGATAACATTGGGTAACAGTATCGTTAACAGTAAGCTTGAAAGCGGCAGCGGCGCTCTAGAGAGTTAACCTTTGTAATTATCGCGCCATCGGAGCAGCCGCTCTTCCAATTGACGGACTACTGAATCCGCCAGCTTACCGACAACTGCAAAAATAATGATGCCCACGAATACGGCAGTGGTTCTGGAGAATTGCCTCGCATCCTGAATCATGTAGCCTATTCCTTCGCTGGAGCCCATCAGCTCGGCAACAACCAGACCCAGCCAGGAGACGCCCAGTGATAACCGCAGGCCGAGCAGGACATTGGGCAGTGCGGATGGAAGCACCAGCTTCGTAATCTGCTGCAGGCGGCTGAATTCCAGCACTTTGGATACATCGAACAGCTTAGAGTCCACGTTGCGGACACCCAGAAACGTATTTACATATAACGGGAAGAAAGCTCCCAGGGATATCAGCAGGATCTTGGACATCTCCCCGAATCCGAACCACAAGATGAACAGCGGCGTAATGGCCAGATGCGGAACGGTTCGGAGCATCTGCAGAGTAGGATCAAGCATATACTCGGCTTTATTCCTGAGCCCTACCAGAAGTCCGGCCAGAAGCCCCAGTGAACCCCCGAGCAGAAATCCGTATGCGGCCCGTTTCACGCTTACTTGCAGGTGGCCAAGGAGCTCACCCGACTGCACCATTGCCGCGAACTCCTTGGCAATGCTCAGCGGTGAAGGAAATAACGTCGGAGACACGAGCTCAAGTCCGCTTAACGTCTGCCAGATTAACAAGGCGAGAAGCGGCAGCGTGAGTCCCCATAAGGCGATTTTCCATTTTTCTCCCCGTCTGGAGGAGGCTTTACGAAGCGCAGCTTCTCGATGGATCTCCTCTTCCAGTTCTTTCGCTTTCGCAGCCGGTGAAGACGGGTTCAACTGACCTAGTGCAGACATAAATGCCACCTCCTCATTTCGTCGGTTTCAATGTTTCGATTGCTGTGCTGTCCGTATTCTGTGTCACGTCGATTTTCTTCTTGATAAAGCCGGACTCCAGAAGAATATCAGCCGAAGCCTGCTGGATCGCCAAAATTTCTTTTGAAATAGGCAGATTCACATATTCGGAATTTTGAACGACCAGCTCAATCGTTGACTTGTCCGCCTTCTTAGTGTTGGCAATAAAAGAAACCACTTCTTCCCGGTGTTCCTTCTGGTAGTCGATCGCTTTCTGGAACCCTCTCAGAAAGGCGGCCGCCGCCTCGGGATGCTCTTGGATAAATTCAGTACGTCCTATAGTCAAAACAGGGGCTTGAATCTTCAGCGTTTCTCCGCTGGTGAGTACCCGTGCCCCGTTCTTCGCGGTTTGAATGCTTGTATACGGGTCCAGGCCTACCCAGGCATCCACCGCCCCCGATTCAAACGCTGCAATCGCCTCATCCGATTGAAGCTGAATAAGCTGAAAATCCGATTCCTTGAGACCCGCTTGCTTGATCGCCTTGATGAAGAAGACATGAAGAGTGGTCCCTTTCGCGATTGCGATTCTCTTCCCCTTCAGGTCAGCAAGGCTCTCGGCGGTGCTTTCGGCAGGAACGATGATAATGTTCAGTCCCTTCAATCCTTCGGACAGCAGAGAGAGCGTAGTCACCGGCAGGTTATTCGCTTGTGCGGAAATGGCTGCGCCGTCTCCCAGCCAGGAGAAATCGACGCGGCCGGCAGCCAGTGATTCCACCAGAGCAGGGCCGCTCGGGAACTCGGACCATTTCACTTCGCCGCCGATTTTGCTGAATTCTTCCTCGAACCAGCCTTTCTCCTTGGCGAGCAGAATCAGGCCGGTACTGCCGTTATTAGCCAGATTTACCGTATATTTCGCTTGCCCGCCGCTTGGACTGGAATCGGAATTAGCGGCAGTCTGAGCGCCGCAGCCCGTCAGATTGGCTATCCCTGCAACCAGAGCGAGTGCTATTAATGACTTTCGGAAGGTCTTCACAGCCCGTTCCCCTTTCTTACTAATATAGGTATCAAAAAAGACACCCGACAGCGCGCTAAGCGAGCCTTGCAGGGTGCCTCCAGTTAACTGGTCGGTTAGAAACTTCATATATCCTTATAAACACATCTAATTAGTCGGATTAAAATTTAAATAAATAACTGACCATCCAGTCAGCACTTATTGGAATGATTCTATCAGCCCAAAATAAGGAAGTCAACACTTTTTTTGCTAAGTATGTGACAGGGCATGTAATCCGCTCACGGATATTAGTCCTCCTGAAGGGTACGGGCAGAAGATGCCCGTGTGTTGTATCCGTATGATGCCTAAGATGCAGCTGAGTCTGGCTGCCGGATCTCCGCACCTCTCCTGAAGTCTTCTCCCCAGCCGGAAGAAGCGTTCCTCAAAACAATCGAGAGCCGTTCAGAATTTCTACTGCAGAGCACCGGGTGGCCTCATAAATGGTGCATCCTTGTTCCTTCATGAAGGATTGAACCGTCCGGTAACCGACCGTGTAACCCGCAAAGGGAGCCAAACCTGCCGGCTGATATCCCTGCGATATGGCAATCTCGTCACCGAACATATAACTGCTGACCTCGCCGAATCCTTTTACATCCAACGCCTTTCCAATCACTTCCATAGACCGCCGCACATCCGCTTCACTCATCGAGCTTACCCACGGCCCTAACAAATCATCTCCGTACAATTCTCTCGCAAAAGATTCGGCCAGTCCTTCAATAATCAGGTAATCGCCGACCGTCACATTTCCATAATCCCAGTCCATGTAAGAAAATCGGATGTTATGATGAAATTCATGGGCGATTACAGCCGGTATTCTAGGAATATTATAGGCATTCGGATGAATGGTAACTTGAATAAAACCCGGTATGCCTCCGAATCCGCAGTAGCCCTTCTGAAGCTCCAGCTTCTGCTCATCCGCCAAATAGAGTCCAAATCTGAGCTCCTGTGCTGCGACATGAAGATCATACTTGCGCATGACTTCCACACATGTATGGAGCGTATTTACAACTACCCCCGTAATGTGCCGGCTCTTCAGCTCTTGCAGAGATTGAAGTCCGGCCGCTGTCTTCACCACGTCCAGGAATCCTAACATTTGGGACGCCATTAACACATCGTAGCCCCCCGTCTGCTTAGCCTTCAAAGGAATATTCATCAAATTCCACATGCGCTCAAAAGGCTTCATCATGGTATAACGGAAATAATCGGCTCTTTGCCCCTCAGGCATAGTAAACAGCTTTTCATACTGTTCCAGTGTGTTCTCCACGATAAGCTTCACGTTCATTCCCCCTTCATCCCCAGAATAAGGGATCACGCTGCGTGAGGGTCAATCTTTTATTTGAAAAACTGCGAGTTTTAAAAAAAAGCAGCCCCGCTTAGAATTCCTGCTGCCACAACAAGCCAGGGCGGAAGCTTCCAATGGGCAAGCATGACAAACAAGCAGACAGCCACTATAAATTCACCTGTTCCTACGATAGCCGAAGTCCACAGCGGATCATATAAAGCCGCAAGCAGTATGCCTACAACGGCTGCATGAACAACTTTGAGTGCCCCGTGCATGTTCGGATTCGTCCTCAGAGAACTCCAGAACGGGAGCACACCTGCAACAAGCAGAAAAGCCGGCAGGAAGATAGCGATCGTAGCAAGCAGCGCGCCGCCTGCACCATTCCACATCGCTCCCAGGTAAGAAGCGAAGGTGAACAGCGGGCCCGGCACGGCTTGCGCGGCTCCGTAACCCGCCAGGAAATTCTCGGGGCTGATCCAGCCGCTGGCCACAAACTCGCTTTCGAGGAGGGGGAGCACAACGTGACCGCCGCCGAATACCAGGGCTCCGGTACGGAAGAACGTATCGGCAGCGGCGATCCAATCCGCTCCGGTCGCAAAGCGGAGCAGAGGCAGACCCGCCAGCAGGACACCGAATACGATAAGGCTGCCGACGGCAGTCCGCCTGCCGACCAGCACCGGGCTCGTTGTCCGCTGCTCCGCCTGATCCTTGCGGTACAGGAAATACCCGGCTCCGCCGGACACCGCAATGATCGTAACCTGCGTCAGCGCTGCCGGCCACAGCAGCGCGGCTGCCATCGCGGCAGCGGCGGCTGACGCCAGTATCCGGTCTGAGGCCAGCTTCTGCCCCATGCCAAGTACCGCGTGCGCCACAATGGCGACTGCGGTGACTTTAAGGCCATGGACCCACCCGGCCCCAGCCAGGCCGCTTCCCTCCAGGAAGTAAGCGAACAACACAAGCGCGAGCGCAGACGGCAGCGTAAAGCAGAGCCAGGCGGCCAGGCCGCCGAGCAGTCCGGCGCGGTAGATGCCAATACCAATGCCGACCTGGCTGGAGGCGGGACCGGGAAGAAACTGGCACAACGCCACCAGATCGGTATAAGTATCCGAATCAAGCCATTTCCTGCGGCGCACATATTCCTCATGAAAATAACCGAGATGCGCAACCGGGCCTCCAAAGGATGTCAGCCCGAGCCGGGTTGATACTGCGGCAACCTCTCCTATTCGCTGCCAGCGCTTACGCGCGCCACCAGCTTCCGCTCCCGGCACTGCGGACGGTTCGGACTGCTTTTCTGGCTCAGGAGCATTTGAATGAATTCCAGTGTTATCCTTCATTTATAGAACAACCCCTCTAATAAACTGCAAGACAGTTCTATTTCCAGATCCGTTCGGCAATTCTCTTTTTATCAAGAAGTTAATGCCTTAGCCATCCCGTCCAGCTTGGTTACCGTATTCCAGTTCCGCAGCGTCCCGGCGACACCCAGCTTTTGAAGATTAGCAGCAAGCTTGGAGTCCCTAAGTCCCTTGCGGATCAGCAGGTAGACCTCATGCCCGGAGACATGGAACTCATCTTCCCCGTTCTTACAATCCCGGACAGCCTGGATTTTCTCCTGTGTGGGGGTTTCTACCAGATAGGAAATATGTACGCCTTCCTCTTCCGGCAACCGATCTACCGGATACGGGCAGCTGCGGATAATCCGGTCAAACTCTTCCGCCGTTCTTAGCACAACCGGAATTGAGAAGCCGAATGCCGCTTGAATCGATTGTTCCATACGAAGCTGCAGTGCTGCCTTATCCTCCGTTTCGTCAGCTTCGAAGACTACGTTGCCGCTTTGAATGTACGTTTGTACGCTGCGCAGGCCCGAATCCTCCAATACGCCCTTGAGAGCGGTCATGCTCATTCTGTTATGACGTCCTACATTGATACCTCTTAGTAAAGCAATGTAAATGACCACAGGAATCCCCACCACCTAATCTGAATTTGTAGAATCGCATTCCGCTCTCATTATAGCGGATTTTGTTAAATTTTAGCGATGATACCGATGAATTCCGGCAATAAAGGCTCCGAGCAGCAGCTGCAAGCTTTCATTAATGTCCAGCGGCAGCCCGAATCCCCCGTGCTGTTCCAGCGATGCAAATCCGTGCATGAGGCTGTGCAGCCCGCGGGTCGCGTGCAGCGCTTCGTCTCCGCTGAGGCCGTAAGCCTCAAGCACGCCCACGACCAGACCCACAATCTCCCCGGCTTTGCGGGCCGCTAGCGTATCCTCTTGACGGGGCGCCCGAAGTGTCGCTTCATACAGTCCGGGGTGTCGGCGGGCAAATTCCACATAAGCCCGGCCGAGAGAATACAGCGCGGCATCTCCAGTCAGACCTGCAACACCTTTGGACATACAATCATGCAGCAGGCTAAGACCGTGCAGCGCCAATTTGTACCGGAGCCCGCTTAATCCTTCCACATGATTATAAAGAGATGGCGGGCGGATGCCCAGCTTTTGCGCCAGCATAGCGAGGGTCACGGCCTCGAAACCGTGCTCGTCCGCAAGTTCCGCCGCTGTCTGTAGCAGCAGTTCTTCGTGAAGTCCTATCCTAGGAGACATCGGCGCGGCCCTCTTTCCCAGCAGCAGCTTCCAGATTACGCTCTGCGGCCGTAATCGCTTGTTCGATGGCTGCAGCAGGATTATGCAGCATTCGGCCGTGTCCTACTGCAAGCAGGGAGGGGGAATATTCCCGCAGCTTCTTTACACTCGCCAAGGCCGCATGTTTGTTCCATGTCGCCATTGCCGGAAAAGGAAACCAGATCCGCATCTGCCCGGCGACGGCCACTCCTCCGCGGGTTTGCATCGCATCCGATGCTACCATTGCCCGGGTACGGGTATCGAGGAAGGTCATCAACCCCGGTGAGTGTCCGGGAGTCGAGACCGCAAGAAGCGACCCGATCCGGTCGCCTTCCTTCAGCAGGACGTCAGGCCGGGTGACGATCCCCCTCGGAATACCGCCGCGAAGCGGCCAGTCCGGCTCCCCGGTCTGCAGCGACCGGTCACCCTTAAGAATGCGGGCCTCCCGCTCCGGTATATACACTGGAACACCGGGGAGCTTCTTCTTGAGCGCGTCCAGTGCTCCTACATGATCATCATGTGCGTGAGAAATGACGATGGAGGTTATTTCCTTCCCTATACGGCTAGCAGCCTTGAGAATGCCTGCTGCACTGTAAGGCATCCCCGCATCGATCAGCGTCAGGCCGTTCTCCTCCTCCACCAGGTAACAATTAACTGGAAATAATCGCGGCATAAATGTGAGTTGAAACAGCTTATCTTCCCGAATCATTCTCATAAAATCAATCTCCTTCTCGAAAACTAATGCTATTAGTTTCAATATAACTAATATCATTAGTTTTTGTCAATCTCTTGTTCCCATTGGTGTTCAGGGTCTCTAGTCAGTCTGCCGATAAGAATTACACGGTTAACAACTTTCATCCTTTCGAATTCCGCAAAAAAAAGCACCATTCACCCGATGAATCCGGATAAATGGTGCCTGCGATCTAACCTTATTTAAACATGCATTGGTCTTGCCCAGTGACGGTGTTCGGCAATAGCCGCAACAAATGCTTCATTGAAAGCACTCATATCGCCTGCGTCCGAAGCCGTAATAACCCCGGGCACTCCGGCAGTCGGTGTCCCGCTTGCAACGGCAGCTGCACTTTCAGGTGCCGCTACTCCAGCGGCGATCAGCAGCTCAGAACCTTCGCCGACGACTGCGATCGTTTTATAATGCTGGTACGCTTCACGGATAAAGTTGGCCGCTTTCGGATCGGTTTTGAGCTCATCTACACTTTGCGCTCCTCCAGCCACGTATACGGCATCGAACAGCAGAGAATCGCTTGTCAGAAGCGTATGAACCGCCTCAAATGTAGCGCCTCCTTCTGTGGAGATGGGACCGAGCTGCGTGCTGACAATTTCCGGGATAGCGCCCGCTTCTTTCAAAGCCGTTAACACCGAAGTCAGCTCAGCTCCGTTTACGCCTGTACCTGCCAGTACAGCGACTTTACGGGTTTTGGCAGACTTAATGGTATTCATCATACTGAGTGCAGGAGACGTTGCTATGTTCTCGCTCTCAGCCGCCGGTTGACTGGTAACCTGGGGAGGCTTCACACCAATGCCGGCCGCAATTTGCGCGGCCAAATCCGGGTCTACATGGCTGAACATTTCAACCGCATTTTCACGGATCTCTTTGGTCTTCACTTTGCCCAGCTCAAAACGGAACGCATTGACAATATGCTGCTGCTCCACCGGAGACATGCTGTTCCAGAACAAGGTCGCCTGGCTGAAGTGATCCTTGAAGCTGTCGCTGCGCGCCTGAATTTTGCGGCCCTCTACCTTCTCCGCATAATGTACATAGCCGCCTTCTTGCTCGGAAGCCGGTTCGGGAGCATTCCCCGCAAGAGAGTTCTTGTGGTAGCTGACAGGTCCGCGGTTAATCGCCATGCGGTGCATACCGTCACGCTGATTGTTATGAACCGGAGCCACCGAACGATTGATCGGGATCTCATGGAAATTCGGCCCGCCCAGACGGGACAGCTGCGTATCGGTATAAGAGAACAATCTTCCCTGCAGCAGCGGATCGTTAGAGAAATCAATGCCCGGCACGACATGTCCCGGATGAAAAGCGATCTGCTCCGTTTCGGCGAAGAAGTTGTCCGTATTCTGAGTCAAGGTCATTTTTCCGATAATTTTAACCGGCACAAGTTCTTCAGGCCACAGCTTCGTAGGATCGAGAATATCGAAATCGAACTTGAACTCGTCCTCTTCCTTAATCAGCTGGACGCCGAACTCATATTCCGGATAGTTGCCTGATTCAATCGCATCCCACAAATCGCGGCGGTTAAAATCCGGGTCTTTCCCTGCGATTTTCTGGGTCTCGTCCCATACCAGAGAATGCATGCCTAGCAGAGGCTTCCAGTGGAATTTGACGAAATGCGCTTCACCTCGGTCATTGACAAAACGGAAGGTATTAACACCGAAACCTTCCATCATGCGGAAGCTTCTCGGAAGCGAACGGTCCGACATCGCCCACATGACCATGTGTGCCGTCTCTGTGTTGCTTATGACGAAATCCCAGAATGTATCATGCGCCGAAGCGGCCTGCGGAATTTCATTATGCGGTTCCGGCTTCACGGCATGGATGAAATCCGGGAACTTCATCGCATCCTGAATAAAGAACACCGGCATGTTATTGCCGACAAGGTCGTAGTTTCCCTCTTCCGTATAGAACTTCGTGGCAAATCCGCGTACATCACGTACGGTATCGGCACTGCCCCTTGATCCTGCTACTGTCGAGAAACGGACAAAAACAGGCGTTTTAACCGAAGGGTCTTGAAGGAATTTCGCTTTTGTAAACTCCGACATCGGTTCATAGACCTGGAAATAACCATGTGCACCAAAACCGCGTGCATGGACAATCCGCTCTGGAATCCGCTCATGGTCAAAATGAGTCATTTTCTCACGGAACTGAAAATCTTCCATCAAGGTAGGCCCGCGAACTCCCGCTTTCAAAGAATGCTCGTCTTCGCTTACTCGTAAACCCTGATTCGTCGTCATTTTCTGCCCGGTGTCATCCACCCGGAACTGCTCTAGCTGCTTATCCTTGCTTTGCTCATTTACAGGCTCGCGTTGATCGTCTTTCCTCATTCTTATGGCCTCCTTCATTGTGTTCGCTAATTATGTAGAGCTTTCTGTTTAATAAAAATCAGCTTGGCCAAACCTTTCCGCCAGCGCAAAATTTCAACAGTTCGTTACGCTCCTGTTTAGTAAGTAACCTTTTCAACAGACAACCAAACGATTGTCACAGGATTTACAACTTTGTAAATTTTCACAGTCTGTTGGGTGAGAACCTTTCCCCCTTCCCCACGCTTCAAAATTAAAAACCCCTGCCATGCGGCAGGAGTTCCTTCCTTATTTGCAATTGCTTACTTAAGCCCAGAAAGAACGCGTAATAATCACTAACAGAATAAACAGAACCAGAATCACTCCTGTGCTGGTTCCAACACCTGCATAACCCATTCTCAACACCCTTTCTTTATGTGGGATGTCCTATCTTATGCAGCGGCTTGCTCAAAATTATAGACGACCACCTTCTCTCCTAATCTTTGACAAGCCCGAAATGGCTCGGGGAGTCTTCCTTCGGAGGTCCGCATCAAAGTACCAGAAATGGTCATGACTATGACCTACTTTTGCTCCGCGCCTCCTTTTAAAATGGAACTATCTTATCTTATTAAGTTAAAAATATGGAGAAAACACCGCTGGAGGTCTCACAAATGAATCTTTCCTTGAGTATGTGGAGTTTGCACCGGGTAAGCAGGGCTGAAAAATGGACGGTACTCGATTTTCTGGCTTTCTGCTCCAAAGAAGGAATCGGCAGTGTTGAACTGCTCGATGTTTTCTGGAAGGACCCTGAGAACGAAATTCCTCAAGTACTGGAATACGTCCGGCAGAGCGGAATAACCATCACCAGCTATGCCGTCGGCAACGACCTTGTCAAAAGCACAGCGGAAGAACGCGCCGAAGCGCTCCGGGTCATCACAGACGGAATTCATGTAGCCCAGCAGTTAGGCACATCCGTCGTGCGTGTATTCTCCGGCAATTTATCCGATGCGTATACATTTGATAGAGCGCTGGACTGGATTGTAGAAGGACTTCGCGAAGCCGCCAGAGCCGCAGAACAAAACGGAATTACACTCTGCCTGGAAAACCACGGCAAGCTGGCTGGAAAAGGCGATCAGGTTCTTGCCATTCTGGAGCGTGTCAACTCTCCGGCTCTGAAGGCTACCTTTGATACGGGGAATTTCCTTCTCGTTGATGAGAATCCGCTGCATGCTCTGGATGTTCTGCTTCCTTCTATCGGACATGTACACATTAAAGATTTCGAAGAAACAGCGGATGGCAGATACAAAGCGCTTAGCGGAAAAGCTTATGAAGGTGTCTTTGCCGGAGAAGGTCAGGTTCATCTGCCTGTCATTCTTGCCAAGCTTCAAGAAGCCGGCTATCCGGGAGCTTTTGTACTCGAATATGAAGGACTGGGCGATGAAGCGGAAGGCATCCGCAGAAGCATCCACAATTTCAACGCGCTTGTCCAAACGCTTTAACATTGACTCTATTCCAAAGGAGAACGAACAACTATGATACGTGTTCAGCAGGCTGATTTAATCATTATCGGAGGCGGCACCGGAGGCTGCGCAGCAGCTATGGCTGCATGTAAGTCCGGTAAAACCGTAATCATGACGGAGGAAACGACTTGGATCGGAGGCCAGCTGACAAGCCAGGCTGTACCGCCCGACGAGCATCCGTGGATCGAATCGTTCGGCTGTACGCGTACTTACCGACAATTCCGCGAAGGCGTGCGGGATTATTACCGGGACCATTTCCCGATGACCTCCGGAGCGAGAGCTAACCCTGAGCTTAATCCCGGCAGCGGATCCGTAAGCCGTCTGTGTCATGAACCGAGAACAGCTCTGGCTGTCCTGCAGCAAATGCTGGCTCCTTATATCCACAGCGGTCTGCTATCCTTATGGACCCGCCACGTGCCTGTGCAAGCCGAAACTTCAGGAGATTCCATCACCTCGGTTACAGTCAAGAACCTGGAGTCCGGTGAACAATACCGCCTGAGCGCGCCTTTCTTCCTGGATGCTACAGAATGCGGCGATGTTCTGCCTCTGGCAGGCGTCGAGTATGTGACAGGGGCCGAGTCAATAGCCCAGACCGGCGAGCCGCATGCCGTCTCCGGCGAAGCGCTGCCTAACGACTGGCAAGGCTTCACCTACTGCTTTGCCATCGATTACATCGAAGGTGAAGACCATACGATCGAGAAGCCTGCACTGTATGATTTCTGGAAATCTTACCGGGCGGACTTCTGGCCGGACCATTTGCTCAGCCTGCTCGGCGTCAGACCCGCTACCATGGAGCCTGTCCACTATGAAATTTTCCCGGGGACGGAACGCTTCTCCCTCTTCAAATACCGGCAGATTGCGGACAGCGGCCTGTTCGAAGAAGGGACCTATCGCAGCAATATTTCCCTGGTGAATTGGCCCCAGAACGACTACTGGCTCGGCTCGATCATAGAGGTGACGGAGGAAGAGAAAGAACGCCACCTCTATGAAGCCAAGCAGCTCAGCCTCTCTCTGCTCTACTGGATGCAGACCGAATGTCCCCGCCCGGGCGGCGGCCAAGGCTATCCCGGCATGAGGCTGCGCAAGGATGTCGTCGGTACGGAAGACGGTCTGGCCATGTATCCCTATATACGTGAATCCCGGCGCATCAAGGCGGAATTCACCGTACTGGAGCAGCATGTCGCGACCGAGTGCCGCCCGGACGGCAAAGCAGAGCATTTCCCGGACAGCGTTGGAATCGGCTGTTACCGGATCGATCTTCACCCGAGTACGGAGAACCGTCCCTATATCGACGTCTCGACCGTGCCGTTCCAGATCCCGCTCGGCAGTCTCATTCCGGTACGGGTGAACAACCTGCTGGCCGCCTGCAAGAATCTTGGCGTCACACACATTACCAACGGCTGCTACCGTCTCCATCCGGTGGAATGGAACATCGGCGAGGCGGCGGCTTACTGCGCAAGCTACTGCATCGATAAGGGGATCACCCCCCGCGAGCTGCGTAACAACACGGCTGAATTGAAACAATTTCAGCAAATGCTGGTTCAGGCGGGCGTTGAGCTGGAGTGGCCTGCCACCCGCCCTGTGTAGACCATTAAACACATACTCTGATTACTTACAGGAAGAAGGACTGCTCGTATGAGTCAAATCCGTATCGGTGTTATTGGAGCGGGTACCATCTCCCGCATGCATTTCAATTCGTATCAGAAAAACCCTGACGCCATCATTGTCGCCGTATGCGACCTTAACGAAGAACGCGCACGCGAAAAAGCAGATACTTACCAGGCAGCCAAAGTCTATACCGACTACAAGGAGCTACTCGCCGATCCCGAAATCGATGCCGTTTCGATTTGCACCTGGAACAACACGCACGCTGAGATCAGCATAGCCGCTCTGCGGGCCGGGAAGAACGTACTTGTGGAGAAGCCGCTTTGCAAAACCGTGGAGGAAGCCCTCGCAGTCGAGCAAGCCGTAGAGGAAAGCGGCAAAACACTGCAAGTAGGTTTCGTCCGCAGGTACGCTTCCAATACGCGTATCGTCCGTTCTTTTATGGAGAACGGCAGTATCGGCGAGATTTATTATGCCAAGGCTTCTTGCATCCGCAAATTGGGTAATCCCGGCGGCTGGTTCTCCGACATCGAACGCTCCGGCGGCGGGCCGCTGATAGAT
This sequence comes from Paenibacillus lutrae, assembly GCF_009757775.1. GTDB lineage: Bacteria > Bacillota > Bacilli > Paenibacillales > NBRC-103111 > Paenibacillus_F > Paenibacillus_F lutrae. Next base: position 22,233 of record NZ_RHLK01000017.1, on the reverse strand, counting down.
GTGGGCGTTCATGTCATTGATCTCTGCTGGTACCTCATGGGCCGTCCCAAGGTAAAATCCATCAGCGGCAACACCTACACCAAGCTGGGCAACCGGTCCAACGTGGAGAACCTCGCCTACTACAAAGCGGCTGATTATGATGCGGAGCATAACACGGTCGAAGATATGGCTAACGCGATGATCCGCTTCGAGAACGGTGCGTCTTTGCTTGTTGATGTTTCCTTCACCCTGCATGCCAAAGAAGACGAATTGACCGTGAAACTATATGGTGATAAAGGGGGCGCTGAGCTGGAGCCCAAGCTCACGCTTATCACGGAGCAGCACAATACGATCCTGAACACCACGCCGCAAATCAACAACTTGTCGTTCGACTTTGCAGCAGGATTCCAGGATGAGATCGATTATTTTATCGAGGTGTGCCAAGGCACGAAAGAGACGCTCAGTCCCGTCTCAGACGGCGTAGAAATGATGAAAATCCTTTGCGGCGTCTATGAATCCAGCAGACTGGGCAAAGAAATTTATTTCGACTAGATATAAGAGATTCACCGCAATAGGTATAGATCTATAACAAGGCTTCCGGTTCTCCGGAAGCTTTTTGTTTTGCCCGATATTTTTTGATTTAAATTCAATTCCATTATGAATATTCTCCTTTTCAGGTAACTTTTGGGTACTATCCTGTATAATAAATTTAAAAGGGGGGGCATATGATGCAAAACCTATCCGATATTCTGTTTTTGATTTCTCTCGTTTCTCTAATCATTTGGGCTGCGTCTCTTAAAGGTGCTAATTTCTTTCGAATCAATCATACAAACATCAACTACAGGGATGAAGGCAGGGAAATGCAGGAAGCGCTCAGGCATGAACATAAGAAAAAGCTCCATTTCAATTTCAAAGTGTTTTATGGCTCCTTTTTCTTCGTATTCGGTTTTCTAGGCATGCTAATTTCTATTGTAATCTCCTACTTGAAGTAAACCATTGAACAGCTATTTTTATATGAATGGTAATGTCCAGAACCGCTCCAGTGTCTACAAATAAAAACAGATACCTATAGGGGTATCTGTTTTTATTAAGATAATTATAATCTTCCATTCACACAAAGCTCCTGCGAACCGATACAGCTTTCCACCCTGGATTGTGCTTTAGTCCCTATCTTTGTCTTTGTCCTTTACTTCCACTTCTGCCTATGCCTTACGGCCTTCGCCTACTTCGCCATACCCACTTTCTTGCCTTTTTTATACTCGGCTAGAACAGTGGTCTGTGTGGATTCAACGCTTAAGCTCATCTTGCTTGAACTAGACGGATTCGGCTACATTCTCGTCACGGATAATGTCAAACTTCTTCTCATTAGTCTTAAAGCCATCTACTTTTACGGTCACCGTAACCGCATTAACGCCAACTTTCAAATCCACTTCGCCGGTAAAGCTTCCGTCTTTTTTAATTTTCGCTGTGCGGCCATTCACATAGACTTCCGCATTACCGGGACCAAGCACTTTCACCTGTCCTTCGATATCGAGATTGTCATCCCCGGTTCTGACACCTTCGTAGGCCAAGAAACCGCTAAGGACTGCCGACCTCACAGCATCTCCTGTCTCAAAAGAATTCGCGATAAGCTGACGTTTCGTTCCGACACCCGAGAGATCCTTAGCCGAAACTACGAATCCGCCCTTAGGGATCACGCTGTTCGTTTCATCCGGATTCGACCAGTCCTCGTTCATGGCTTTGGTTTTATTGGGTACGCTGATTACTTTACCGCTGCTGTCAATAACGGCCTCTACGCCAAACCGGTTGTTGCCGGTAGAATACCCGAACGAATCCGTCAGTACATCAATATTGTTCTCAATGACATTGACATCATAGTAAGAGCCTTCCAGGAATGATTCCGTCTGGTTCGGCAGTGATACGCCGAGCTGATAATCTTTCACGTAGGGAAGATCACGCAGAGCCGCATTCGTTATAGGCCAATTCACCTGAGACGCGTCAAAAAGCATCAGGCCGTGCGTGTTATCCAGGCCTGCCTGGAGTATTTCGCGCTGCAGGGCCGGGTCCGGTACATTCGTCAGGGCAATCCCGGTGTAGAGCGGTTTCTCGCCATTAATTACGATGTTACCCAGTGTAATATGACGCTCCACCTCAGGTCCTGTCGTCTGGTACGCACCAATCATGATAAAATCCAGGTTCTCGATATAACCGCTCTCATAATAACCCGGCCTGTACACATCCTCATCCTTCATGCCGAGGCGGGAATCGTAACGGAATTCCGTGCTCCCCCAATGAACACCGTTCAAGTAATACGATTCAAACCAGGAACCCACATACGCGGACACTTGAACGGGTTTGCCTTTGCTTCCTTCATAGCTGTCAGCCAGTGCTTTTACCTCCGTCGTGAAACTCTTGATCGTCTTGGAACGGAATTCCCACCACTCATGAATAAGCGGACCGTTTACACGGACTTTGTTCTCATAACGCAGCACATCCCCCGGCCAGTTCTGAAGGGTCTTCCCTTTTTCCTGTACAAAAGATTCGAATTTGCCCTTCGTCAGATCACTAAAATCCGAGGTTTCGTTATCATATCTGGCCCGGTCAAGAACAACACCATCGATATCATAGTTTTGAATAACTTCTTCTATCGTTCGGAGCTGGAATTGTCTTGCCTCCTCATTGGAAGGATTGATAAACGCCACAGCACCCTGCTTTGCCGATTCGCGCTGACGCATGATTTGCCCGTTATCGGCGGAATTGTATACGCGTTCCTCCCAGTCCAGATGATCATTCAGGATCGCAAATTCATTGAACGCAATCGAGCCTTCCGCAAAAATATTAACAGCCGCATGGATGTCCAGACAGAATTCACGGGAATAGCGGACGAATTCTTCCAACAAATCCAAATCCGGATTAGAGCCGGCTTTCACCGGCGCCTTAATCTCACTTACATAGGGCCGGCCTGTCAGCGTATTCTTCTTGTACGAAGCAAATCCTTCCACACCTTTAACATCAAAAACAATGGAAGTCGTGCCGTTATCTGCAGCTTTTTTGACAAAATCCCGTACATTCTCACTGCTCTGCAGCTTGCGGGCATTAGCCGCCTGATCTACCCACAGAATGACCTTCTTGTCCGAGGCGAACCCGGGTCTGCCGAAAATTACGAGATCTTTGGAGTCTTGCTCCTCGCCGCTTTTCTTAACGATCAGGTTCAAGTAATTGATCCCTTGGTTCAAGACATAAGAATAGCGGAATGCACCGCCCGCTTCGACAGGAACCACGGTCCCGTTCACGGTAAATTCGATTTCTGCCGGGTCTTCCATATTGCTGATGGTACCGGATAGAACCGCTTCCGGCTTGGTTTCCGTATACATGGCATAATTGTTCAGCGACAGACGCGAGATCGGCCCAGACAGGTCCACCAAGTCTTTGACGAGGACCACAAGATTATTTTTGCGTAATTTGACCGTATCTCCGGGTTCGAAATTCGCAGCCAAATATTTTTGGGAGGTTGGATTGGCATAGCTGCTGTCCCGGGCAACGAGTACATATCCTCCGGCCGGAATAGACAGCGGTGTCGGATCGGCCCATACGGGAGGCTTGCCGTTAACCGACGGGTTGATCACAGCCGTTACACGGCTGGCCGCATCTACCTGGACGGCAACACTGCTTGCCGGTATGACCAGATCCGCTCCCCAATTATACGTATACAGCGCCAGCACATCATCCTGGTCCGTCATATCCTGATCGATAGTATAAATCCGGTGGCGCGGTCCTTCAAGAGAGATGGTGATATCGGCCGGAGCCGCTTCGATTTCAATCACATCGGCAGGCTGCCCGGAATTGTTGTAAGTCACCGTGGAGCCGGAAGCCGTACGAATCGTCAAAGCCGGATCAGAATTCTGAAAATCGCCTGCGTTCACAATCTTATCCCCTTTATGTAAAGTAATGATCTCATCTGTATGATGATGCTTGATTTGCGGTTACGGTTTACGGTGAACAGGAGTTCTCCATATAGAGTTCAATTGGGGCTTGCCGGTCAAAAAAAACAGCAGCTGCAACTATGCAGCTGCTGAGCGAGCGAAGTTCTTTTTTAGCTGAAATAACTAATCAAGCACCTGCTGAGCACTATTATTTTTTGGCTGTTTTATACCACTCATTTGCCGCCTTCGTCATAGCTTCCCCGCCGTCGGCTTTCCATTTGGCAACGAAAGCATCATAGTTCGTAAGCGGATCGGATCCGCTGATGAACTTCAGCATACTGTCTGTCTGGTATTTGTCGAGCTTTTGCTTGTTCTTGGAGACATCGGCAATTGGAGGAGCTTTTGCAAGCGGATCCGTCACCATAATATCTTTGGCATTGATTTGAATATCTTCAAAGAACTTCTGGAGAACAGGTTCTTTACGTACACGTGCTTTCCAGTAATCCGGATATTTCTTGTAATCGACACCTGTCAAGAAAGAGCTTCCGTTGTTGAGCTCATCGTTGAAGATAGGCAGAATCGGATAGTACTTGCCGTCTTTCACTTCATGGTGCGTGCCTTCTTTACCGATGGACAGCTCTTTATGAGCAGCCGGGTCCAGCTTGGCATTCAGGAATTTAATCGCTTCTTCCTTGTTCTTGGATGCTTTTGGCACCGAGATATACCACGAGATGTTTGCTTTTGCAAACACAGCCGTTTTACCGTTCTTATCCTTCATGAAAGGAACGATGGTAGTTTTGGCGTCTGGAAGATTCTTCTTCAGAGCTTTATCGGTTGTACCGGCGTTCCAGTAAGCCAATCTGTATACGGCGGCTTTGCCGCTGGTAAATTTCTCAATGGCTTTGGCGCTTGTGTTAATCGGCATTTCCTGATCGATCAGACCTTCTTTGTACAGCTTATTCATGTAAGTAAGAAATTCTTTCATTGCCGGGGTCTCGATCTGATGAATCAGCTTGCCATCCTGCACAACCCAATCGGTTGTGATGCCGAATGCAGGGCCGATATCGCCGAAAATCGATTCTTTAGTATCTTTGGAACCCGTGTACGGCGCAATGTTTTTCTTTTCTTTAATGGTCTTGAGGACGGTATAAAATTCATCGGTATTCGTCGGAATTTTCAGCCCCAGCTCATCCATGATATCCTGGCGGACTACCGTTTCTTCACCAATGGCAAGACCGGAACCCGTCTCTGGAATGGCATAGATTTTGCCGTTCACTTTGGCGCTGTCCCATGCAGCAGGATCAATGGCGCTTTTGATATTCGGACCGAATTTCTCGATTAAATCATCGAGCGGTTCCAGCGCACCTTGAGACGCTAATTTCTCAAACTGCGGCGCACCCAGCTTCATGACATCGTATTCTTCTTTGTTTGCCATAAGCAGGTTCAGCTTCTCGTCCGGATTCTCAGCCGGAAGCATTTCGTATTTCACTTCATAGCCAGTTTTTTCTGTAATGGCTTTAGCTGTATATTCTTTGCTCGGATCAAAGTTACTGTACTGCAGCAACTGCCGGATAACCGGTTTGGTTGCGCTTGCATTTCCTGGCGCAGAAGTTGCCGTCCCCGCTTGCGGGTCGTTTCCTCCGCATGCCGCAGTTGTAACACCAAGTGCAGCGACCGTAAGTAATAAAGCTGCTTTTTTAATCATGGTCGTACCTCCCTTTAATGGTTAAGCCAATCACGCAATCAATCGAAAGACTTACAAAAGGGGCCTCACCGCCTTTCAAGCTGAAGTGTTATAGGAGAAGGCTGCATCCGGCAGCCCTCATCCGGTTACCCTTTGACGGAGCCTACCAGGACACCTTTGACAAAATACTTTTGCAGGAACGGGTACACGACCAGAATCGGAAGCGTTGCCAGTAAAATGGATGCGGCCTGAATGGATTGAGGCGTCGTATTCATAGCTGCGTCCACATTGCCCTCTTTAAGGAACTCACCGCTCGAAGATACCAGAAGCTCTTTCAGGAAAAGCTGCATCGGCTTCAGACTCGGATTAGTGATATAGATCATCGCCGCAAAATAATCGTTCCAGAAATAAACCGCGAAGAATAAGGCAATCGTAGCCAGCACGGGCAAAGACAAAGGAAGAATGACATAGAACAGAATGCGCAAGTTGCTCGCACCGTCGATCTTCGCGGATTCTTCAAGACTTTCCGGAAGCCCCTCGAAATAGTTCTTAATAATCAGCATGTTGTACACATTAACCAGAGCCGGCAGAAAGAGGACCGGTAACGTGTTGATCAAGTTCAGATTCTGCATCAGCAGGTACATCGGGATTAACCCGCCGCTGAAGAGCATCGTGAAGATAAAGATAAGCAGCAGCCATTTCCGGCCGCGCAGCCTTGGCTTGGACAGCGGATAGGCCGTAATCGTCGTTAGAAACAAGCTAAGCAGCGTTCCTACGATTGTTAGAATAATCGAGATTTTGAACGAGTTCAGGAACATCTCGTTCTTCAGTACATACGCATACGTTTCTAATTGAAAGCCGACCGGGAACAGGTTGACTTGTCCCGATATAACGGCTGACTCACTGCTGAGTGACTTGGAAATCAAATTCACGAACGGCAAAAGTGTAGTCAGGCCGATCAGAATAAACACCGTATAATTGACGAATTGAAATAACTTTTCCGGCCAAGGCGTCTGTTTTTTTCTTTTGACCGGTTTGGTGCCGGCATATGCTGCTCCGCTACTCATATCCTCTACCCCCTCTTACCAAATTCCGCGCTGCAGATATCTGCGGCTCAAGCTGTTTCCTGTGACGACTAACGTGAAGGCAATCACAGATTCGAACATACCGACAGCTGTGGTGAAGCTGTAATCCTGGTTGCCAAGACCCATCCGGTACACGAAAGTTCCAATGACGTCGGACACGTTGTATACCGTCGGGTTATACATCACCATAATTTGTTCGGTACCCGCTTCGAGCACAGATCCGAGTCGCAGAATAAACATAAGCAGGATTGTCGGCAGAATACCCGGCAGGGTAATGTGCCAAATTTGCTTCATGCGCCCTGCGCCGTCCATTTTAGCCGCTTCATACAGCTGCGGATCGATGGTGGAGAAAGCGGCGAGATACACGATGATGCCCCATCCCGTTTCTTTCCAGCCGGCCGAGCTGACCAGAACGCTTCGGAATACGCTGCTTTCCATGAAGAAAGCGATCGGCTCCATGCCGATCCATACCAGCGCTTTATTCACCATCCCGCCATTTACGGACAGGATATCGATGAAAATACCTGCAACGATGACCCACGACAGAAAATGCGGCAAATAAATGACCGTTTGTATCGTGCGCTTGAACATCATGTTTTTCATTTCGTTCATGAGAATAGCGACCACGATCGGCAGCGGGAACAGGATCAAGATTTTGAGCAAAGAGATGATGAGCGTATTGACGAACACCACCCCAAATTCATCGGAAGTAAACAATTTCTTGAAATTGTCCATTCCTACCCAAGGACTGGCCGCCATCCCATCAAAAATATTGAAATCTTTAAATGCGATAATCAGGCCGTACATCGGGGTGTATTTGAACAGGAGAACGAACAGGATACCCGGAATGAGCAGCAGATACAGATCCCAGTCTTTCAGGATGTCCGATCTTAGCTGCTGGCCGTAACTGCGTTTTGAATTGGAGACTTTCACCTCGGAAGCCGACTGTCTCATCGAATTCCCCCTCATCTAGCTTTGTATAGATCTAGTTTAGAACTTGCCGGGCTTTCTTAGTAGAGGACTCTCATTACTATTTGTGGTACTTTGATGTTGCCTTAAGGAAGCGCAGCACAAAGACAGCCCGTCATTTGCTGACGAGCTGCCTCTTGGAGATATATGTGCAGGGAATGTCACCAGGTAACCCCCGCGTAATGATTAAAGTTTCTTCAAAGCTTTACCGATCAGATCTGGGATCGTACCGCTGCTGTCTAGGGGCGACCAATAGATGACGAAGACATTCTTATGTTCAAAAAGGATCGGTTTATAGGCGAACTTCGCTGTTTGCCCGTAACTTTCAAAAGCCTTGCGTCCAATGCTTCTATTCTCCGCTGAATCAAACACATAAACAGAGATTTTGCCGGTACTTGCGGCATCTGCTTCACCAGCCAAGGCTGTAAATTTAAGGGGATCGACACCCAGCAGTTTAATTTCATTGCCCGGCTCTTGGATAGGATCGATCTTCAGACCTTCTGCCTCAAGTCCTGCTTCAACATCCCCGATCGTCAGTAAAGGTTCGATCACTTTCTTCTCTTGGTCGGTACACCCGGACAGAACTAGAAGCAGCATCACGAACAGCATTGGGACTCGCAACAGCATCATCCTAATCCCCCCTTATTCTTGCGGAAGCGCATTTTTCAACCCCCGGTCGATTTGCCCTCCGAATCTATTGTTTTCCTTATGCTTCCAATATACAATCAGAATATTTTTGTATTCATACACCGAGGGCCTTACTTCCATTTTGGCAAAATCCAATAGTTATTAAATTCCTTGCGTCCCTGTGTACGAGAATCCTCAGAGTTAAATAGATAAATATACAATTCCTCTAATCGATCAACTTGTTCTGTAGGACTTCCCACCGTATAGATAACCGGTTTTACCTTATTGAGAACTAAAGCATCTTTAACGGCCTTAACAGCAAACAATTCAAGGCCTTCTGCCTAAAGCCCTTTTGTTACAGAATCCAGTGTCAGTTTCGTTTCCACTACTCTCTGATCCCGACTTGCGCAGCCTGATCCTGATAATATCGATAGGAAAAGAATCAATAGCAGGGTTGATTTCACTCTCATATCGGACTCCCCTTATGTTCTGTTCATTCTACTAACGGGGTATCCGTAAATAAGGTTGCTGGGGCCAAAGTAAAATGGCATAAAAAAAGATGACCCTTCCATCGTGGTCATCTTTGAATTAACAGACATTAATTAACTTGAGGCTGCGGTAACAACCTGTAATTTCCGCATAAAATGTTCCATCCGCTCCAGCGCCTGATTCAACTGCTCTGGAGCACCTGAGTAGGAACAGCGGACAAATCCTTCCCCGCCTTCTCCAAACACGGATCCTGGTACAACTCCGACTCCGGTTTCTTTTAGCAACTGAAGTGCAAACTGTTCGGAGCTTAATCCCGTATCTGCAATGGAAGGAAAGGCGTAAAACGTCCCCTCCGGCATATGACAAGACAACCCCCTCTCTCTCAATCCTTTGACAAAATAATCTCTCCTCTTACGATAAGCTGTGATCATCCGGTCCTTCTCCGTGAGCCCGCTCCTCAGTGATTCCAGAGCCGCAATCTGTCCGAGGGCCGGGGCGCACATTGTGGTATACTGGTGAATCTTCAACATGGCTTCGATCAACTCACCTTGCCCGCAGGCGTAACCAATCCGCCAGCCTGTCATAGCAAAAGCTTTGGAGAATCCATTAATTACAAGGGTCCGGTCCAACATACCTGGAACTGATGCGATACTGACATGTGTACGATCATATGTCAATTCACTATATACTTCGTCGGAGATAACAATTAGATTATGTTCCTTGACCAGCTCTACAATCGGCAGCCAGTCCTCATAGGTCATAATTGCACCTGTGGGATTATTCGGGTAGTTTAACATCAACACCCTTGAGCGGGAGGTCAGTTTCTCCTTCACTGCTTCAGCCGTAAGCTTAAACTCTTTCTGTGCAGAGGTGTTTACCGTGACAATCTTTCCTCCGTTAATATGAACGATAGGTGAGTAAGCAATATAGCTTGGAGCAGGAATAAGCACCTCATCCCCTTGACGAATAACAGTTCGCAACGCCAAATCCACCGCTTCGCTGGTCCCCACCGTTACCAGCACCTCACTGTCAGGTTTATATGGAAGCCCATAGCTCTGTTGCAAATAATGTGCAATTTCCTCCCGAAGCTCTATGATTCCGGCATTGGATGTATATTTAGTAAATCCCTGATTCAAAGCACGAATACACGCTTCTCTAACAGATTCGGGTGTAGTGAAATCCGGCTCTCCTACTCCTAGCGATATCATACCCTGAGTATTCCTATCAAAAAATGCCCGAATACCCGATGGCGGGATATCCCGCACCAACGGAGAAATCCACTCCTTACCCATAACTCAGCACTCCCTTATTTTAATTCTTAGTTACAATCCGGTCCCCATCTCGATTAACTGTCTGGCAGTATCACCAATAATTTTAATTCCCCTGCCAATATCCTCATCAGTGACACGAGAGAAACCCAGCCGCATCGTATTACTCCCACGATTATCCGTGAAGAAGATATCTCCCGGGGTAAAAATTACCCCCTGATCTGAACAAAGCTCCAACAACTTCCGTGTATCAAATCCAATCTCAAAAGTGACAAACAGATGCAGTCCCCCATGACCGGAAAGCTGAGCATAAGGGATATGCTCCCTGCAGCACTGCAGGGTCCATTCATATTTGCGCTTGTATTCGGTGCGTGCTTTCTTTAAGTACTTCTCCAGATTTCCATTGTGCAAATATTGATAAAGAACCGATTGGTCCAATGTTGATGTATGAATCGTACGCGCTCGCTTAATGCTCTCCAAATAGTCAATCAGTTCAGCATCCGCCAGTACCCAGCCCACTCGTATACCGGGAAACAGCACCTTGGAGAAACTTCCCAAATAAATTACACTATTGCCGCTGCCCGCCCCTGCCATTAATGGAGATACATGCGATCCGCTGTAGCGCAGCTCCTCATTAAAGCCATCCTCGATGACAGGAATCCCGTACTGATTCATCAGAGTCATCAGTTCATGACGTTTCTTCGGAGACATTACAATCCCGGTAGGATTATGATAGGAAGGGACCAAATAAGCGCAATCGTAAGTTTGTTCAGACACAGCCCGCTCAAGCTCTGTTAAGTTAATCCCGTCATCCTCCATCGGGATGCCTGTGATTTGAAATCCATGTAATTTAAAATTCTTAATGGCCGTGTGGTGGGTCGGATTTTCACACAGCACCTTGCCACTCCTTTTTCCAAGTGCCGACAATACAATATCCAACCCCTCTGTGAACCCGTTAGTGATCAGAATATCCTTGCCTTTCAGATCGACACCCTTATGCTGCATATAGCGTAATAAAAAGTCCATCAGCGGCTTATAGCCTTTGGCATATCCGTAGTTGAGCAACACATCCCCCTCCACAGACATCCGATCCATGAACGCCCGTTTTACATTCCCTATATCAAACAACGTCTCGTCCGGCGCAATACTGGTAAAAGAGATCGTTCCCTTCCGTGCACGGATGCCGTGCTTCATCAAATCAAGCTGCTCAGCCAGCCGAGCATGATCATTAATCCGCTCCTGCCAATCAATCTGACAAGCTTGATTAGCTGTTCCGCCTGATACAGCAGCCACATAATTTCCTTTTCCCCGAACTGTATAGGTAAATCCGTCTTCTTCCAGTCCGGCATATGCCGAAATCACGGTATTGCGGCTAAGCTTCATCTGCACACCCAGTTCACGGGTAGACGGCAACTTCTGGTGAGGTTGTAAGGCACCTTTTATAATGATAAGTTTCATGTAATCTTTTAATTGAATATAGACCGGACGGTCTCCTGCAGGTTCAAAATCACGAAACACAACATCGCCCCCAGTGCTATCATGTCACAGAGTGAGGTATAAAAAAAGAACCACCGGCCTGGATGTTTCATCCGGTTGTGGTTCTTTGCTAGACATAGATCTCTGCGATTTTAATTTTATTTTTATTCTAATTTCATTTTTCCTGCGCAACGACTCAGTGCTTCATCTCTCCCGGTGTCACGCCCCAATATTTGCGGAACACCTTCGTGAAATAACTGACATCCCGGTAACCGACAATACGTGCTGCATCGTATACTTTTGCCCCATCAAGCAGGGCTGATTTCGCCCGGTCCATTTTACGATCCAGTACATAGGCCGAGAAAGCGACGCCTGTTTCCTGTTTGAACAAGCGGCTCAAATAGGAGGAATTCACGTACAGCCGGTCCGCTACGCTGTGCAGAGTAATGTCGCTGTCGATTTCCGCTTCTACAATCGACAGAATCGTTTTGACAACTTGATGGCTGGTCGTTTTGCGCTGCTCCTGCATATACGCGATGAATTTACGGACGGTACGTTCCAGCCACGAATGGATTTGCTGCTTGGTCGTCAGCTTGGTCACATCTTGATAATAGATGTAATCCTCACGCACGACATCCTGAACCCGCCAGCCTTGTTTGTGTATGATACGGATGATGAGACTGGACCAATACATAAGTCCCTCGTGCATTTCAGCCACCGTCCCCGATTGCTCCATTCCCTGCGACCACAGCTCGGCCAGCGCCTCCAGCGCCTTGCTCTCATCACTTGTCTCCAGCGCAATCTCCAGCGTCTTCTCCGAATTGTTAGACAGAGGTACGCCCGTGCTCCCGGCAGGCTTGTCCTGATAAGGTATCGCGATATCCGATCCGTATACGATGCGGTCCTGCAAGGCCTGATAGGCCTGGCTATACAACTTGCTGACCTCATCCAGGCTGCCCGTTCCCCCGCTGATACCGGCGCTGCACGTAATCTTCAGGCATTCCTTTACCTGCGACAGCAGCTTGACGATGGCCGCATTCACACGCAGCATCACATCGTTGGCCCTCTCGCCGCTCGGCATGGCGAACAGGATCAGCGTGAACCCGTTGCTGTCCGTGAAGACCCAGCAGCCGTGGTTCTGCAGGAATTCGCGCGCCACACACTGCAGGGAAAACCGCAGCAGCGGCATATCCCCGCTCTTGTAGCGCGGTTCATCCAGCGACAGCGGATCTACATCAGCAAGCGCCACCGTGTATTGCATGGTTTCATCCAGATTCAGCAGATAGTCCCGGCTAATCTTGCGGATTTCCCACAGGTCGTATTTGCCGCTGATGAGATTCTGGAAGAACGTGGTCTGCAGCTGCGGCAGATGCTCCGACCATTTCTCCTGCAGCTCCGCCTGGCTGTGCCAGCGGTCCAGCTCCTGCCGCAGGGACTCGGCCGCGCTTAGAACCGTGGCCAGTATTTCCTCGTCACCTGCCGGTTTCAGCAGGTAATTGGATACACCCGCTTCCATCGCAAGCTGCGCAAACCCGAAATTGTCATGTCCGCTCAGAATGATCATTTTAATAAAAGCATCTTTCTCGCGCAGCTTTTGGGCGAGGGTAAGCCCGTCCATTTCCGGCATCTGCACGTCCAAAAGTACAATATCCGGTTTCTTCCGTTCGAAGAGATACAGAGCCTCCGCTCCGCTTGCCGCTTGCGCGATGACCTCAATACCGTTTTCTTCCCACGGGATGTTGTTGACGAGTGAATTACGAAGCCTTACTTCATCTTCCACGATCATTAAATTCATGCTCCCGCCTCCATTTCATCCTCAGTTTGTTCACTTTGCAAGAAAACGTCCTTGCATTTATTCAGCGGAAGCTTCAGTGTCGTCCGGGTCCCTTCCCCTTCCGTACTCTCGATGAACAGGGAGCCCTCCTTGCCGTAATACAATTTCACCCTCGTTATGACATTCCGGAGCCCGAACAGATCTTCTATCTGGTCTTCTTCCAGCGAATACAGTTTATAGTTGCGGGCATTCAGTCGCTCCAGCTCACCTTGAATATAATGCAGCCTTTCCTCCTTAATGCCGCTCCCGTTGTCCCGTACGATCAGCAGCAGCAGTTCCCCTTCTATCCGGGTTTCGATAATGAGCCGGCCGCCGTCTTCCTTCCCGTCCATCCCGTGCAGGATGGCATTCTCAACAAGAGGCTGCAGCAGCAGCTTCAGAATCGGAACGTCCCGGGTCCGTTCGTCAATCTGATATTCAACCTCGAAATTTTCCAGAAAACGAATTTGCTGAATCCGGATATAGAAGTGCAAATGCGATATACTCTCCCCGATCGGGAACACGTCTCTTCCTTTATTCAAGCTCAGCCTGAAAAATTTCGACAAATTCAGCACCATCTCGCTGATTTCGTCCGCCTCGTAATTTTTCGCCGTCCAATAAATGGAATCCAGCGTGTTGTATAAGAAATGCGGATTAATCTGAGATTGAAGGAACTTAAGTTCCGTCCGGGCCAGCCTTAAATTCTGTTCATAATGATCTTCAATCAAGTGCTTTTGCTGCTGCGCCATTTTATTAAAAGAATCCGTCAAGTACCCGAACTCATCCTTGCGTTTATTCTCCAGCTGGATATTCAATTTACCGCTGCCGAATCTTTTGATTCCATGGGATAATTTCTGCAGGGGTGAAGCGATTCCGGAATAGATCACCCACGAGATCCATAGCGCCAGCAGGATGCTGATCCCGATAATCCCATAGGTATACCGGGCTACCTGCTCGGTATCGCGGTACAATTCGCTTTCCGGCTGCATCATCGTCAGCTTCCATTTGGATGATTGGGAATGTGTCGTGACAGACAGCATATCCGGCTCGAAAGGTACGACAATATCCTTCGTCTCGCCGTTCTTGCCCACCCCCACAATCATGTCCCCGTCGCTATTGGTCAGAAAAATCCGGGTGTTATCCGAGGGCAGCAAAGGCTTAATCAAATTCAGCAGTTTGGTCTTATTTAAAGAAATAAGCAGAACGTTCGGCTGCCTGTCCGGATTGTACAGATCCATGGACCGGATCAGTGTCACACTGTCCGAAACCACTAACTTGCCTAGTGTAACCTGCCCGTCCACAATTTCACTCGGCAGCATATACAGAATGCCTGTCCCGTTAGACTGCGCCGTTCTGGTCATGAAATCTTGTTCAGGAAGGCCGGCGAGTTTCCTGCCTCCATAATAATTGGATAGAAGCATATTGGAAGAATGGTGATAGACCGAGATTTGCGTAGCAATATTATTAATGGAATTGAGATTCGAGAGCTGTTTCATAAGCTGCGCAAAATCAACAATAGCTTCCGGCGTCAATTCTTTGCCGTTACGCTCCAGTAAGGTAACCATATCGGCATCCGTTGAAATAAGGGTGGAAAGTTCCTCCGCACTCTGGAGCGTTAAATCAATGTAATCCATTGCAGAGTCCAGTGCCAGTCTGGAGCGCTCGGTTGCCTGCTCTACCAAGATTTCCTGGGAGCGTTCATTCGCAAACAAACTGACCAGAACAAGCGGAAGCAGAATCAGCAGGAAGTAGCAGGTCAAACGCACCTGTATATTATGACGGAACCGGTTGACTATCCATGTCAGCACTCTGCTCATGCTAATCCCCCTGCGCTCTTCCCGGCGCGCGGTACCACTCATTGACTTCTTGTGTCATTTCATCGCCGCCTTCTTTCATCCACTGTTCCACGACCCCGCCAAACTGATCAAGCGGCTTGACACCCATAATCATAAGAACGAATTTCTCCCTCAGTTCTTTCTGCTTCTGCACGTATTTGCTCATAGCGGGAGTCGGTGACCCGTAGAAAGCATTCGGGATTAGATTGTCTTCAATCCGCATCAAGTTCTCATAGAGTTGAAAGTCTCCGAGCGAATCCAGCCTCTGTTTGGATATGTCCGGTTTCTCCAGGTCTATGAGCGACTGATACATCCCCCTGTACAAATGTTTGTCGTGCTCGACAAAATCCGTGATCATCTTGCCGTTTTCCATCCGCCATACTTCATTCTCAAAGCCGAGTTTAAGGTCTCTATACCCGTCTCCCGCCATGAAGTTGAGGAATCGGATCACATCCTCCGCCTGTTTGCTTTGAACCGGAATTACGTTATAAGATCGGATCAGCTCGGTCGCATACACGCCCTTATCCCCGTAAGGACCGACCGGATATGGGAGAGGAATCCACACGGCCCGCGGATCTCTTTTCTTATTCGCTGCAATCGGACCGCGCGTATCGTACCAAGTGGCGGAGAACAGACCGACTTTGCCGGAGATGATTTTGTCGATCATGCTGTTGTACCGGTTTAATGGAAACTCCGTATCCAGCAGTTTTTCTTTATAGAGCTTATTCAGAAAAGCAAGCGCTTCCTTTGTTTCAGGCAGGGTACTGCTGTAAACAAGCTCTCCATACCGGTCCATCCACTGGTCAAGCTGGATTCCGAATGCTCCGAAGAAGGGGGCGCTGCGCCCTAAGGAATCGGAGAAGGTCAGACCGATCGTATCATCGATTCCGTTCCCGTCGGGATCATCCTGTGTAAAGGCGCGGATAACCTCATAATATTCATCCAGCGTGACTGGCGGTTTCAGACCCAGCCGATCCAGCCAATCTTGGCGCACATACATAAGCTCCAGCCCTTTGACTGTGTTCAGGCTCGGAATGGCATAAATTTTACCCTCCACGGTAACCCGGTCCCAAGCTTCCTTGGGAATATTCTTCTTCAAATCAGGTCCGAACCGGTCGATCAGATCGTCAAGAGGCATGAGCTTGTCCTGCTTGGCGTAATTATTCATCCATACCTGCTCCGAATAATTAATCATATCGGGTGTACTTCCGGATGCCATGATTACGTTTAACTTTTCCTCGTAGACATCCTTCGGAGGAATGGTGATCTGGACGTCGAGCTTCGTATGTTCTTCAATATACGACAGGTAAGGATTGTTGTTCTCGTCCAGTCCTGCCGGGAACGTCAATCCGAGATCATTAATCACAATCGAAATACGTGATTCAGCACCCGTATGCTCCTGCGTCCCGGGCTTCTCGGTTTGGAACAAACCGTCCGAATTTATACACCCGGTGAGCAGGAGAAACAGCGCCGTCACACAAAGACCCTTCAGCGGCTGATGAGAGCTTCTGCTAAAAATGTTGATCATAGCATCGCATCCGCCGTTAAGATTTCAGACACTGCTTGATAACCGGAAGCAGCTGCTGCGCCATCTGCATAAATCCGTAATCGCTCGGATGAATGCCGTCTACAGTACACTCCGCCCAGTTCTCCCCCAGCATTTCGGATCCGTCATAAAACGTAATATAACGGTCACCGGCAGCGATCCGCTTCTCCACTTCTTCTTTTTGAAGCCGCTTACGCTCCAGCTTTCTTTGCTTAACCTCGGGATCGAACGTTTCACCGGCAAACTTAATGCACGATACGAGAAGAATCGGAACCTCCGGATGCTTTTCCCGATACAGATCCAGAAAAACGGACAAAGTCGACTCCATCATGTCCACAGATCCCGAGTTAGCCTCGTAATCCATCACAAAAAGCGCCGGATCGGGAATTTCACGGATTACCTTGGCAACGTTAGGCTCTCCTTTTCCATTACCGGAAAAACCCAAATTAATAAACTCCATATTAAGCTGCCTGCTTAAAATATTCGGATAACTCATTCCGGGTCTGCTCGCACAGCCGCCCTGTGTAATGGACGTGCCGTAAATCACAATCTTGTCTGTCCGCTCATATACAGGCGCTTCCCAGATAGAGGCATCCTGGTCCGTACCGATCCACAGCTCTTCCACGCCCTGATAGAGCGGGAAGTTCAGAGTCAGACATCTGCGCTCACGATCCGTGAATTTAAACAACCGGTACGTATATTCCGTCACGCTGCTTCCGACAGATGCCGTAGCGCAGTACTGCTGGTTACCCGGCTGCCCTACATAGAGGTCAAACCCGCACTGGCCCATTGGCGTCATATTATTCAAATAAGCCGAACCGCTCAGTTTTACGCGAACATGGAGTTCTTTCGTATCCGAGTAAAAACGCACTTGCCCGCCTGATGTACAATTCGCCAGAATATCTACGGCAACCGGAATTTCATAATCCGGCTCCACCGGGAGACGGCGATATTTTCCATCCTTCTCCAACCAAGCGAAACCTGCCACATGCATAGGGGCTTGCCGGGGATCCCACCATTTAACCGTCTGGTCCGCTTGGCACTCAACATTCATATTGCTGTCCAGACGGGCTGCATTCACTTTAGTTGTCTCTGTCATCCGGGTCACTCCTCACGATTTGTATCCTTCTTCTCTAACTTACCGTTGATTTTTCGGATATGCAAAGCATTTTTTTAAGCCCTCCTTTTATGCGGGTGCAGGCCTGCTCGTTTTTAATGCCTCCATCGTTACCTTGTATTTACAAAAAAACATTCCTTCTTCTATTTATTAGAAGAAAGAATGTTCCTTATAAATCAACCTATTTATAACACAGGATATTAACCCTTTGGAGGGAAAGGATCGTTCCCGTAGCTGTTGGATTCCGCTATTTTACCATCCCGGTTATGGATTTTATGCTCCGTTTCATCCCGCTTCGCTTCTTCACGGCCGCGTGCCTGCGCCTCTTCTTTCTTGTCGTGATGACTGATTTTCTCACCGTCTTTCTGGTTATCCCAGCCTCCTTGCGGACTCGGGGTTGTATGCACAGATGCGGAGTTAGATTCGGACATGCTGATCACCTTCCCTTTTGAATTAAGTTGTATTACCCCTTGTCCGGTATTTCTACACAATCACAGCCGGTTCCGTTCTATCTGGTTAAGCCCGGGTTTTATAACCGCCTTCAGCGGACGAATTCCAAGATCGTGTCCAAGGACTGCTTCTTCTGCTTGGCCATTAAATCTCCGTATTTATGCAATCGTTCATCGACGGTAAACAAAGTAAACTGCTTCAAATCCACACCCTGCCTGACCTCGTCCCATGTCAGCGGTGTAGACACGGTTGCCTGTGCTCTGCCACGCGGAGTATAAGGCGCCGCCAAGCTTTTACCCGCCGCATGCTGCACATAGTCCACATAAATCCGGTTCCCGCGATCCTTCAGCAGCCGCTCTATCGTGAACAAATCCGGATATTTCTCCGACAAATATTCGCCTAGAAATTTACCGACCCGCCTCAACTCACCGAACGTATAACCGGGTTTGATCGGGACTATAATCTGCACGCCGGTGGCTCCGGATGTTTTGGGTACCGATGCAATACCCATCCCGGTTAAAGTCTCGCCGATCATCGCGACAGCTTCCATAAGCCGGGGCTCATCCTCCGTACTCGGGTCTATGTCCAGGACCCACTCCGCCGGCTCTTCGCCTCCGATATATTCAAAGGAAGGATGAAATTCCAAAGCAGCCAAATTGCCCAGCCACAGCAAAGTGGATACCGAGTCCAGATTGATATAGCGAATTCCTTCTTTCTGAGAGGTCTGTACGTATGGCGGCAGCGGAGAAGGCGCATTTTTCTGATAAAAGGATTTCCCGCCTACTCCGTCCGGATAACGGATGGTCGTCAAATATCTATTCCGGCAGTACCGCAGCAGGTAGGGAGCCAGCAGGACCAATTTTTGCAGATACATCCCTTTGGTGATGCCCGCTTCCGGCCACAGCAGCTTATCCGGATTCGTTACTCTTATTTCGTTGCCGTCCACTTCGACTGTGCCGACTTGTTGCGGACTCATAGGGGAATCCCTCCGATGGAAAGCAGTTTAGGATGCCGCAGTATTCCATTCTCCGTCACTTCGCGGCCAGTCACGAGCAGGGGAAGCGGCTCCTCCAGCCACCGTACGTCCATGCCCCTTAAGCCTTCCGGAGCAGCCGGGAAATAATCTTCCAGACTGCGCCCCGCCTCTAAGCTAAGCAATTTCTGCTTGGAGCGCTGGCTCAGACCCGAAGAAACACGGCCGAAATAACGACCGCTTCTGCGCATGACCAGACTCGCCGCCCGGCCTTCCTTTACCAGCACCCCGACGCCTTGGGCCTCTACCCGGAGCACTGTTTTACGCTTAAACCAATCATGGTGATCTTTCCCGGAACGGTACGGGCTGCTAAGCCGCTTCGATATTATTCCTTCCCATGCGTTCGCTTCCGCCCAGTCCCAGAGAGCTTGCCCGTCCTCATACAGATCCGTTACATAGAGTGGAGGTTCCCAGCTAGCGCCTGCTTCCTGAAGCAGCTTGTATCTTTCTTGAAAAGAAACCCGCCGCAGATCCTCCTGTCCCAGCTGGATCAGGTCAAAAAGCATGTAATGCGCCGGTTCTCGCTGCGCAGATCGATTAATAAGCCCAAGGCCCGTCAGCTTGTCGCGCTGCTGCATTTTCTGGAAGCTGGGTTTACCTGTGGCCGGATCCAGGATAACCGCCTCTCCATCCAGTACATAGCTCCCTTCCAGCTTTTCCAACGCTTTGACCAGATCGGGATAGTTGAGATTTTTAGGCAGCATTTTCTTGGAGAACAGCTCCACCCGGCCCTGATCCACAAGCGCAATGATCCGGAATCCGTCCCATTTCAGCTGGTACACCCAGTCATCTCCTCCGGGTATATCCGTTGAAAGAATCGGGGACATCGGTGTAAATCGCTGCATGCGTCAGCTCCCTGTCTTCTTGGCAGCAGCTTTGCTGCGGCGCTTCGCCGGACCTGTTCCTTCGGGCTTTTTCTTGGAAGGGCTCTTCGCTTTGCTCTTGGATGAACTTCTGGCCTCAGAGCCGGAAGCGGATCCGGAGCGGCTCTTGGTAGAACGTTTCGTTTTCCTGCCGGCGGACTTCTTCTCACTTTCGCCTTCATCTTCCTCTTGTCCCAGATTACTCTTCATCTGCTTCAGACTTTGCTGCAGGGCATCCATCAGATCGATTACATTCGTTTTCTTCTCTTCCGGCGCTACCTTCACTTCTTTGCCCTCCACCTTATCGTCAATGGCATCGAGCAGCCTTTCCCGGTAATCATCCTCGTATTTATCCGGTTCAAAACTCCCCGTCAACTGGTCAATCAGCATCAGAGCCATATCCAGCTCACGCTTGTCGGCTTTTTGCTGTTTTGGAAGATTAGGGACTTGTTCTTTGGGACGGATTTCTTCCGCATACCACATCGTCACCATAGACAGCACACCGTCAATGACCCGGATCGCGGCGAGGCTGCTCTTGGAGCGGATCGTCACATTGGCGATTCCGATCTTCTCCGATTTCTCCAGTGCCGACACTAGCAGATTATAGGCATGCGAACCCGTTTCATCCGGTGCGAGATAGTACGTTTTCTGAAAATAAATCGGATCGATTTCTTCCAGGTGCACAAAATCCACAATCCGGATTTCCCTTGATTTTTCATCGGCAAGAGCTTCCAGTTCTTTTTTATCGAAAGTCACAAAATGACCGGGTTCATACTCGTATCCTTTCACAATATCGCTCCAGCTCACATCTTCTTCGCATTTAGGACAAGTCCGGTGATATTGGATCGGAACGTTATACTCTTTATGCAGCATTCGCATGGAAATATCATTGTCTTCCGTAGCCGTATACATTTTGACGGGGACGTTGACCAGACCGAAACTGATCGCGCCTTTCCAGATCGTTTGCATGCTTGTTTCCTCCGTTTCCTTTCCTGTACATGTTATGTAGCCTATTAACCCTCTGAGAAGACCGTAAATCAGGTTGACTTGTGGTAAAAATCAGGTAGGAAGGGTAAAGAAAAAGATCAGCATCCTACAATGGGAAAACGGGAGGGACAGAATGATATGCGAAAAGCTGTTTTTCTGGATAGAGACGGGGTCATCAACGAAGTCCGGTCCCAGAGAGTGCATTATGTGAATAAAGCGGAAGATGTATTCCTGCTGCCGGGAGTCCCCCAAGCCGTCCAGGCGCTTAAGGAAGCGGGGTATCTGGTGTTTATCGTCACCAATCAAGGAGGGATCGGACTCGGTTATATGTCGTCAGCTCAGCTCCATGCGGTTCACCGGCAGCTTCTCCAGCTGCTTGAAAAAGACGGTGCGGTCATTGACGATATTGCCTATTGTCCGCACCGCCCGGGAGCGGGGTGCCTGTGCCGCAAACCCGAGCCCGGCATGATCCTCGACTTAGCGCAGAAGCACCGGGTGCACTTGCCGCAATGCTATACGATCGGCGACAGAGCCCCGGACACTGCCGCAGGCCGCTTAGCCGGGACCCGTACGATCCGCATTCTTTCCGGTCAACAGACCGACCCCGATACGAATGCGGATCTGACCGCCGGATCGCTTCTTGAAGCTGCGCTTCTAATCGTACAAGAACAGCTGCAGGAGCAAGCAAAGCAGGCACAGCGTTCTTCTTCATCAAATTCATAATTTCAAGCGCGGCTTCACGTTCGTCCGCATCGGAAGAGGATGTGTAGAAGCAAATTAAAAAGCCGCTTCCCGGTTATTGAAGTGCACCCCTTAGAATAGACATTGGAAAAACCCTTGGTGATTCCGATGAATTCTAAGGGGTGCATTTTTTCATGGCGCATAAGGGACAAACCTTTAAACACTATCCAGAATCATTGAAGGTAGAAGCAATTAGACTGCATGCGGAAGAAGGTTGGAGTTACAGAAAAATAACAGAGCATTTGGAGATTCATGACAAGGATCGTGTGAGGAAATGGATGAGGAAATATCGTCTAGAAGGACAAGCATCTTTTGTGGATAGGCGAGGAAATCCTTGTCGGACAGAGA
>NZ_RHLK01000016.1:103485-205851 GCF_009757775.1 Paenibacillus lutrae | reverse complement strand
ATTAGGCACGCCGCCAGCGTTCGTCCTGAGCCAGGATCAAACTCTCCGATAAGGGTGCCGGCCGAAGCCGACGTTTATCTCAAGCTGAATAGCTCAAAAATTCAATGCTGACGAGAATTTCTTCTCTATTTAGCGTCCTGATTGCTCAAGACGTTTCAATCACTCGTTGTTCAGTTTTCAAAGGACAATTTTGTAAGGTCTGTCGACCTTTGTCGTATCCACTCGTTTTTTAGCGGCGACTTTTTTATTGTACCACATTCACTCTTTGTAATGCAAGCACTTTTTTTCTTAAGCCCGATATGCTTGTTACTTCAGCTGTCCGTTAGGACATGTTCTCCGAAGGGGCGAGATTTAATTTACCATGAAAACCAGATAGAAGTCAACACTTTTGTCGAATAAAATTTTGTTGCTTATTTTAAAAGGGCTCTTATGCTTTACGAAGGGCCTTATTACAACCAAAAAGACAACCCTTTAGGGCTGTCTGTGGTTCCGCAGGACTTAAGGATGGAGCGTATATCGCATCAATAATTCCGAACATTCATCATCCGCCGGTACAGCCACTTCTTTGACGAGTGTTTTTTTGACAAGCTTATGCAGGAGTTGAGAAAGGTTAATACCCAAACCTTGAATTTCGCAACGTTCCATAAGCTCTTCAATGCTCCAAGGTTCTGAGCGGGAACCCAGTACATCAATTAACGGTTTGCAACAGCTTGCCATTTTGGACATAACGGAAAATTCACAGGCCAGCAGCACCAGCTGAATACGCTGTTTGAGCGTTTCTTTACTCGTGGTTAACTCTTCGTAGAGTTTGTAGACCCCTGTGTTAATTGACCGAACCTGGTTCCATACCGCATCCTGAGGAATTTGTCCCTCTTCAATAATGACGATCCGTGCCCATTGCTTCAATGCCTCGAGAATATTCTGGTAAGCATCGAGCAAGTGTTCATCCAGTATGTAAGTTTTGCTCTGCATATATTTGTGCAGGAATAGCGAGAACTCAGACAACAACTGCCGTTCATGCTGCTCTTTGGCGTAAGCAAGCATCTGTACACCACTGTTTTCTAACTGCATGTGACGATCCAACAGGATCTCCCCTTTCAATAGACCGTTACGATAGTACGGTTCACTCCGCTCCCGCACTACTGCCCTACTAAAGTTGATTTCGCCTTCTTTCTTGTATACAAAGGTTGTCTTCTATATAATGATGTATGGAGTTGTGAAGGCTTGGATGGCTGGGATAATTAATCTTATTAAGTTTATTAAGCTCGATAATGAGGACGCATCCGCGAGCCTCAGGTAGTTCTAGTTCCTTACAAACAAGTAATTCTACTTCCCCGGACAGTTTCCTGCTTAAAAATACGATGAAAATACAATTTAATTATGACAAATAGTTTGAGAAAGAAGGGACACCAATGCTTTTAAAATCAAGCAAAATTAATGAATTCAGACTGTGGGGCCTGCTGCTCACCATGGGTGGTATGCTGGTTATGATTATCGGTCTGGCGGGTGTCGTATTTGATTGGGGTACGATCGGCCGTATTATTGCCGGCATTTTCCTCATCATCGGATTAATCAGTATGCTCGGAAGCATGGCTATCTATTTCTGGGCCGGCATGATGTCAACTTCAGCTGTTGCACTTGATTGTCCAGAATGCGGCAAGCGGACGAAGATGATCGGCAAGACGGACCGCTGCATGTTCTGCAAGACCATTCTTACGGTCGATCCCGCCATGGCTTCAGAGCAAGCGGATACGGACGACACGGTTAACGAACCGGATACAAAAGAAGCTACACAAGACACCCCACGGAATTAATAGTAAAAAAGCTGCTTTCCAAAAATGGAATGCAGCTTTTTTTATTTTATTTAGCCGATAAGAAAATTAGTCCTGCTTCGAAAGATCGGATTGTATGATTTGCCATAAAGCCGGTTCTTCAAATCCCCGTCTCCAACTCGCAACACCCGCCAAGTTATACTTGTGCACAAGCTCTATACGGGATTGAATCGAGGTCGCATCCTCCAGCCAAATACGATTTAGCTTGCCATTCTCCGTATACTCAACATAATTCTGACCGGATTTCGCATCAAATACGGGCTTGAGCCCTTTTTCCTCTATGAGTTTGCGCGGTTTTTCCATAAAGACAGCTTTTGAACCGACCTTCATTCCTTCCCCTGTTTTCTCCTCTGTCCAAATACGCGTGTAAAAGGGGACTCCGAGAACAAGCTTGGAAGGAGGAATCTTATCTGTCTCTAAAAGACCACGCAACGAACGCTCTACCCATGGAATAGAAGCGACCGAACCGGATTCGGGGCTTGAAGCCCAATGCTCATCATAAGCCATTAATATCATGTAATCGGCAACCGCTGCGAGTGCAGGACGGTCATAGATTCGGCTCCAGGAGTCACTCCCCGATTTGGCCGTTACATCAACCGATACGATCAAGCCTTCAGCATGTAGCAGTGGGGTCATTTCTCTTAGGAACTGAACGAGTAGAGGGCCGTCAGACTTATTCATATTCTCAAAATCAACATTAATCCCCTGAAGACTATACTGCTTTGCAAAAGCAAGCAATTGCTCAATCATGTGAATGCGGGTTTCATAGGATGCAAGGGCTGCTCCTGTCATAACGGGCTCGAAGGAATTACTGACCAGGGCCCAAACCTGATAGCCGCGACTGCGTGCCCACTTGACGTAGTCGGCGTCCGCCAGACTCTTCAAGTTGCCTTGTCCGTCCGCCAGATGAAACCAAGTCGGACTGATTACATTCAAGCCGGGCATTGCAGGAATGGAAGCCGTTTGGGGATTACCCTTGACGACATGCTCCCAGGTCATGTTCAGCTTACCTTGCGGCTTCCATCTGGGGATAACGGGATCCGTCTTGCGCTCCGGAATAACCTCTTCTGTTTCTTCTATCACGTTCGCAGCAGGTATGAAGCCCACCTCCCCGCCGGTCCGCTGTACCTTGTACCATCCTTTCACTTCTTCCCAGATCAGAATCTTCTCATCTCGGGGGATCATTGAAATAATAGGCATACGCTTGCCGGGTCCTGTACGGAGTTCTATTCCATCCTCTTTATTTAAACGCCCCCAGCGCAAACGTTCGCCTGGAGTGAACATCAGAACGGCTCCTGAATCAGCGGATTCTCGCAGATCTACACCGTACAGCTGCTTAAGTATGTCTATGGGGACATATAACTGGTCCCCTTGCTTTTGCATAGATGAAGTAAGGGGGACGGTCTGCAAGTTAACCGAAGCAGTCGTTTGATCTGTCTGCAGCCGAACGACTTTGTCCTCTGTTGTCAGAATAACGGAAGCTGTACCCGGTTCGCTGCGAACCTTTGGATCTATCCAGCGCTGAACAAGATCTAAAGGAAGCTTCAGCTCTTTTTGCCGGCCAATTGCAGAAATCTCGTAAGCTTGTCCTTGATAAAATACAGGTTTGTCCAGCTTCATATAATCCGGCTGTACTTCTTCCTTGCTCGGCAGCATTTGCATAACGAAGTAGACTATACCGGCTGCAAGGAGAAAGAGGAGCACAAAATTGCGAAACCGGTTGCGGGTTCTAGGGCGTCCTGCTGAACTGGGCTGCCTGTTATTCAAATGTATGTGCACATCCTCTCAGGAAACGATCCAAAAAAAGAAAAACGTATCACCGCGCCCGGTAATAAAGAGCGGTAATACGTTCGCGTAAACATGTATGGAAGATTGGGACCCTATTAATGGGTCATAGATCCAGCGCAATCAGGGCAAATTCCAACAACTTCAAGCCTGTGTCCTGCCACCCGGTACCCGGTCTGCTGTGCAGCAACATGCTCCACATCCACCACCGGAGAGTAATCAAAATCAGAAATCTTGCCACAGTGCTCGCACCGCGCATGATAATGATCGGACAGGTCAGCATCGAAACGACTGGAACCATCGCCATAAGTTAATTCACGCACTAACCCCGCATCTATGAACACCTTGAGGTTGTTGTAAACCGTGGCAACGCTCATATTCGGAAATTTAGATTCCAACGCCTTGTAAATCTCATCAGCCGTAGGGTGGTTGAAAGAGTCGAACAAGTACGTCAAAATCGCGTACCGCTGCGGAGTCATGCGAACACCGGTCGTTTTAAGTTTAGCAAGGGCTTCTTCCAAATGTTCAGACATGATTCTCACCACCTGTTGTTAGGAGTTGTGCGTGTTTACAGGAAACACATTCACTACCTTTCTTCTATTGTACGTGTCTGAAAATGCACTTGTCAACGACTGGTTCCGGCTGATTGAAGCTTCTTTACATTTTCAGGTTATTTTCTTTTGCTTTCCCAGATATAAAGCGCTAGCCCTGCAAGTATCAAAATACCCGCTCCAAAGTAGGACGCGAACAACTGAAACAGAGATTCAAGCCAAGCCGGTTTACTGCTCGCCAGGAAAAGAAAGACGCCGGCGGCAATAAGCAGAAATCCGAAACTGCTGTTCTTACTAAGCTGATGGACCGAATCACTGTACATACCCGGATCTCCATAATACCGGCTGCGGTTAACAACATCTGTAAGCTGTAGGGATTCAAAAATGTTGTAGCAGTAAATGACCGGCAAAATGAGAGAGAACAACGTAATCATAGGCACATTAGGAGCGCCCTCACGCGATGCAAACAAAACGATTCCGAAAATGTCGGTGACGATTAGCAGCATAATGAATAGTCCACGGTGCATAGCGCCTAAGTAGAACTGCCCTGTCCCTGGAACAAGAAAGGAAAGAAGCATGGACAACCATTTTTTCTTGGGGGCCTGCTGCATGTAGGGCGGATATGGGGGCGGTATATGAAAAGAGGATTCCGGCGGCGGATAAGTCCGGTGACTCTCTCCGTAAAAGAAGTCTTCTGCATGATCCTTGCTGCCGGGGTTGCCTTCCGTTTTATATTGCTGCTGTGTCATTGAACAGCCTCCTGTCTGTGTAACGTACTGGTCTTGCCATCCACTAGGTAATGCGATTAGAGACTTGATGAATAAAATCCGACCATTCCAGCATGTGAGAGTTCAGCAGTTTCACCAGTCCCGAGTTAATAAACATGTAGGTAGCCGCTGTAGCGACGAAAAGATGAATCAGCCTAGAGCGTCTCTGCTTGTGTTTCCATTCCCGGGAGGCGACCGTGGAAAGCTCGCGATCTTTGGAAAGAATCTGATCCATAACTCGTTCTGTAAAATCATCAGAAGGATGGAGCGGCCTCTGGCGGTTCAATTCCTCCATAAGTGAAGAAGGAAGCTCATCATTACCGGGAAGCACGTGTCGCGGCGGTTGATTCGGCCGCCTCGGTGTTTGTTCGCGCATCTGGATACACCTCCAACCATTTTTGTTTCAGCATTGCCTTGCCCCGGTACAAGCGGGTCTCAATCGTTTTGAGCGGAAGATCGGTAACATCGGCTATTTCCTGATACGACAACTGTTTAAAATGATACAAATATATAACCAGCCGGTACTTCTCCGGTAGTTCAGCGAGCATCCGGTGTACGGTATCGCTCTCTTCATGGCGGATAGCCTGCTCTTCCGGCTCCGTGCGCCTATCGACCAGCCATGTCTTCAATCTATCCAGCAGCGGGACCACAGGCCTGCGTCTTTGCGCTCTAAGGTAATCGGTTACGAGATTAACCGTCATCCGGTACAGCCATGTTGTGAATTTGCTTTCTCCTCTGAAGTGAGACAAAGAACGAAACAATTTCAGGAAGACGTCCTGGGACAGATCCTCGGCGGTTTCGCGTTGGTTCACCATACGGAAAATCAGCGTGTAGACATAGCTTTTGTGCCGGTCCACCAAATAACGGTATGCTTCCGCATCCCCCTGCCGGACCCTTTCTACCAGCTGTTCATCTGTCAGGTGTTCCATTGCATCACCGCCTTTCGTCTTATGTTCTCCAAGATATCATGCCCGGGCATTCGTTACTATTTCATTGGACGCCCAAATTAAAACGATCCCTTCAAAAAAATTAAAACAGGGCTTTTCGCCCTGTTTCTCTTCTCCGGCCTATTCCATTGTAACACCAATCACGCCTTCAACCTGCTGAATATCTTCAAGCAGAGAGGGCACAATGCTGGCTTTGGGTATGATGACATTGAGATAAATATAAACGGTCTTACGCTCATCTTCCTCATCTTCATCAATCCCCATTTTCCGGATTTCGATTTTACGTTTATCCAGAATAGTGGAGATACTTCCTAAATTACCGGGCTGGTCCTGTGCGTGGACACGAATCGTATGGCGTTTTCTGGCTCCGAAATATTTGTGCTCCACTTTATTTAGAATCCACAAGCTGATAATGACCATGAAACACGATAGTGTAGCTGCATAATAAAAACCGGCACCTACTGCAAGGCCGATTGCCGCTACGACCCACAAGGAGGCGGCCGTAGTCAGACCGGATACGGAGAAACCGTTGCGGATAATGGTTCCGGCCCCCAGGAAGCCAATCCCGCTGACAACCTGCGCAGCAAGGCGGGAGGGGTCCATGCGTACGTTGGCTTCATTAACAAAAGCGCTAAACCCGTATATGGATAAAAGCATAATCAGAGCGGAACCGACACAAACAAGGATATGTGTTCTAAATCCTGCAGCCTGATTGCTTATCTCCCTCTCAAACCCGATGAGACCTCCGAGAACAAGCGCTATTATTAGCCGGATCGTTAAGTCTAGTTGTCCAATTACCCAAGGATCGTTCAATTCTCTCTCGCCACTCCTTCCTATGTACCGTTATTTCTCCTCTGTTAAGGATATGTCATTCATTCGCGCAAATGTTACCAGTGTGACAGAGGGGGCAATTGTCCGGGCGCCTGATGGACGAAAGCCGAACTTGCTGTACAAGAGGATCGCAGGTTCATTAGTCTCACTGGTCGAGACAACAAATTTGCTCGCATCCGGGTGTCTCTCCAGCAGATGCCTCATGAGCTGCGATGCGATCCCTTTGCGAAAATGTCCCGGATGAACCATCATGCGTGTGATCGTCACTATGCTTCCGGATCGTTCCCACGCAATCGCCCCCGCCAGCACCTCCGAATGCCCCTGCGCTTCTGTCTCCGTAAGATAATACCCATTAAAGGTTTCTTTGGAACACCTTAAAGTAAGCGGGGAATCCTTGAGCGGGGGAATCTCTTGGTAGCCTATCAACCGGGCTTCCACTATGTAAGAAGCCGTCTGGAGTGCCAGCAGTTCAAGAACCGCCTGCACATCCTCTTTCGGAATTTGCCGGATCATTCGAAATCATTCTCCCCCTTTTTGTGGTGATGAGAAGAGAAGCAGCAGCCCTGTTCAGATGTGATAAAAAGGCATATCCACACGGATATGCCTTCTGCGGGTGATACATCCTCTTATTGTGCCTGCAAAACCTCTACGATAAGCTTGTTAACCAAGCCCGGGTTGGCTTTGCCTTTGGTTTCTTTCATTACTTGACCAACGAGGAAGCCTATTGCTTTTTCTTTACCTGCTTTATAGTCGGCTACCGATTGCGGATTATTCGCGACAACCTGTTCCACGACGGATTTAATTGCGCCTTCGTCGCTAATTTGAACAAGCCCCTTCTCCTCCACGATCTGCTGAGGCTGCTTGCCGGTTTCTATCATTTCTTTGAAAACCGTCTTAGCGATTTTATTGGAAATCGTTCCTTTTTCAATTAAACCGATCATTTCTCCAAGTCCTTGACCGGTTATTTTGACGTCATTAAAATCAAGGCCCCCTGCATTAAGATAGCCTAACAGATCGCCCATGATCCAGTTGGAAACGGCTTTCGCATCCGGCGTATAACGCAGGCTTTCCTCGAAGAAATTAGCCATCTTCATCGAAGAAGTAATGACTTCCGCATCGTAGGCCGGGAGCGCATACTCACTGACATACCGGGCTTTGCGTGCATCCGGCAGCTCTGGAATAGTAGACTTCACACGGTCCTTCCATGCCTGATCGATATGCAGATTCACGAGATCCGGGTCCGGAAAATAGCGGTAATCATGCGATTCTTCCTTGCCGCGCATCGAGAAGGTCTTGCTCTGCCCCTCATCCCAGCGTCTGGTCTCTTGAACAACTTCATTGCCGCTGTTCAGAACGTCCGCCTGGCGGATTTCTTCATACTCCAGGCCGCGCTGTACGCCGCGGAAGGAGTTCATGTTCTTGAGCTCGGCTCTTGTGCCGAATTTCTCACGGCCTGCTGGACGGAGGGAAATATTCGCATCGCAGCGGAGCGAGCCTTCCTCCATCTTGACGTCTGAAACGTCACAGTAGAGCATGATTGCACGCAGCTTCTCCAGATAGGCACGCGCTTCTTCCGGAGAACGGAGGTCCGGTTCCGATACGATCTCAACAAGCGGAGTGCCCACGCGGTTAAAGTCGACAAGCGAAGCATAGCCGCCATCCACATGCGTAAGTTTGCCCGCATCCTCTTCCAGATGAAGGCGTGTAATGCCGATTCGTTTGGTCACGCCGTTCACTTCAATATCGATCCAACCGTTCTCGCCGATCGGCTTATCGAACTGGGAAATCTGATAAGCCTTGGGCGAATCGGGATAAAAGTAGTTCTTGCGGTCAAATTTGGTGATGTCCGCAATCTCGCAGTTCAAGGCCATAGCGGCTTTCATCGCGTACTCTACGGCCTGCTGGTTAAGAACCGGCAGGACGCCCGGATGTCCTAAGCATACCGGGCACGTATGAGTGTTCGGAGGTGCGCCGAACGACGTGGAGCAGCCGCAGAAAATTTTGGAGTTTGTATGCAATTCCACGTGAACTTCTAGCCCGATCACGGTTTCATATTTGGTTTCAGTCGCTGACAAAATGATCCCTCCTGGTACAATTTATAGCTGCGGGCGCTGCTTGTGATGATCGGTATTCTGTTCGAAGGCGTGTGCGACGCGCAGCACGGTTGCTTCATCCAGAGCCTTCCCGATGATTTGCAGACCGACAGGCATGCCGTCAACGAGGCCGCACGGCACACTGATGGCCGGAATTCCCGCCAAATTGACCGGAATGGTCAAAATATCGTTCAAGTACATAGTCAAAGGATCGCCTACCTGTTCCCCGATACGGAAGGCCGTCGTCGGCGCAGTAGGTCCGATGACCACATCGTATTTCTCAAAAACCTGGTCAAAGTCCTGCTTGATCAGCGTGCGCACTTTCTGCGCTTTGAGGTAATACGCATCGTAATAGCCGGAGCTGAGCGCGTAGGTGCCGAGCATAATGCGGCGCTTCACTTCCGGCCCGAAGCCCTCGCTTCTGGACATATGGTACATTTCCAGAAGATTATTGGCGTTGTCCGTACGCACGCCATAACGTACGCCGTCATACCGCGCCAGGTTCGAAGAGGCTTCCGAAGAAGCCAGCAGGTAGTAAGCCGCGACCGCATATTCGGAATGCGGCAGGGAAACTTCCTCGACTACGGCCCCCATGCCTTCAAGCACGCGCAGCGCTTCTTCAATCTTGGCTTTCACCTGGGGATCCACACCGGAGCCCAGGTATTCCTTCGGCACGGCGATGCGCAGGCCTTGGACGTCTCCGGTCAAAGCGGAGACATAATCGGGAATCTCCACGTTCGCAGACGTGGAGTCCTGCGGATCGTGACCTGCAATCGTCTGCAGGACGTAAGCGGAGTCTTCCACATTCTTCGTCAGCGGACCGATTTGGTCCAGCGAAGAAGCGAATGCGACAAGTCCGAACCGGGACACGAGCCCGTAAGTCGGCTTCAGGCCGACAACGCCGCAATAGGCAGCCGGCTGACGGATGGAACCGCCCGTGTCGGAACCGAGCGAGAAGTAGACTTCGCCCGCGGCGACCGCGGCCGCCGAACCGCCGCTCGAACCGCCGGGAACACGGTCCAGGTCCCACGGATTGCGCGTAGCATGGAAAGCCGAGTTCTCATTGGAACCGCCCATTGCGAACTCATCCATGTTGAGCTTGCCGACTGATACCGCCTGCGCTTCCTTCAGCTTGCGCATGACGGTCGCATCGTAAACCGGTGTGAAGTTCGACAAGAACTTGCTTGCGCAAGTCGTGGTAACACCCTCGGTTACGATATTGTCCTTGATCCCTGCCGGCAGCCCGAATAACAGGCCGCGCGATCCCCCTGAGGCGATTTGCCCGTCCAGCGTCTTCGCCGCGCTGCGTGCTTGTTCCTCGTCCAGCTTCAGGAACGCCTTTACTTTGCCGTCCACTTCACCGATCCGTTTGTATGATTGATCGACCAGCTCGGCAACGGATACCTTTTTGTCCAGCAGCTGTGTATGTAATTGCTGTAATCTCTGCTCAAATAAAGACAACTTAAGAAGCCTCCCCTCATAATGAAGAACCTCCGTACACAAGCTTAGCTGCACGGATACGTCCTTGTGCTACTCCATAACGGCCGGTACTTTAAACTGGCCTTCCTCTTCCTCGGGCGCGTTCAGCATCACCTTATCCAAAGACAGCGAAGGCTTCACCTGATCCTCGCGCGTCACATTGCTGACCGAAATCGGATGGCTGGTAGGCTCTACGTGATCCGTATCCAACTTATTAAGCTGCTCCGCGTATTTCAAAATGGCGTTAAGCTGCTCCGTAAACTGCTCTTTCTCTTCCTCGGAAAGATCAAGACGGGCCAGCTTGGCCACATGTTCTACATTCTGAATAGTAATGCTCACAGACGATTCGCACCCCTTTTAATGTACACGCTGTACAAGTCAAATTCATTCTTCCTATTATAGCCTAGTTGTTTTTTGATCTCAATCGCTTTACAAGCCGAAAAAAGAGAATATCGCCGTTTCCGGCTCTTTTTCTGAAATCCTCACCCTAAGCGAGTGGCCCGCAGCCAGTAAACCGATCACATAAAGATAAGGCAGCGCCCTTTTAACTATCCATGCCTCTCCTTAAGGCTCAAGAAATCATATACTGCCTGAGGCAATAGATTGGGAGGTACTTTGTGTGAAAAAACGAAGCCCGGGCAGCCCCGACGTTCTATCCAAAGCGGATCATCCCTTGCGTGTCCAATTGAGTAAAAAATCGGCTCAAGGGAAGAACCAACATTATCGGATTATCATTCAACTGAATGCAAAACCGAACACTAAATCGGTAAAAGTTCTCCAAAAACATGTTCATCCTCATTCCCTGAAGGTAGACCGGCGACTGCCTCTGATCCGCGCTGTATCGGCCAGTGTATCCGCGAAGTGCATCTATAAATTGTGCGGATGCGGGGATGTAGCCGCTGTCTATCTGGACCGGGTCCGGCAAACAAGATTGCAGTATGCGACGCCGAGTATCGGATCGGACCTCGCACGAAAAGCCGGTTTAACGGGCAAAGGAATCGGCATAGCAGTCCTGGACACAGGCGTCTATCCCCACCCTGATTTAACCCTTCCGAAAAAACGGATCATCGCTTTTCAAGATTTAATTGCGGGCCGCCGAAATCCATATGACGATAACGGGCACGGTACGCATGTAGCTGGAGATGCTGCGGGTAACGGGCGGCAAAGCGGCGGACGATACAGGGGGCCCGCTCCGGAGGCCGCTATTATCGGAGTCAAGGTGCTGGATAGCAGCGGTTCCGGGTTCGACTCCACAATCATCCAGGGTATCCAGTGGTGTATCGACCATAAGAAAGAACTGGGCATCCGCTTGATCGTTCTCTCGCTCGGGGGACCCGCATTGACACCGCCAAGCCGCGATCCGCTGTGCCAGGCCGTCCGCAGAGCCACGCAGGCAGGTATCGCCGTATTCGCAGCCGCCGGCAACTCCGGCCCCGGCAAAGGCACGATCGAGTCGCCCGGCATTGAACCGAGCGCTGTTACCATCGGCGCTGCCGATGATCATCGCACGATCAGCCCGGCCGACGATACGATCGCCGCATTCTCCGGCCGCGGACCCGCTACCGGCGGCGGAAGCAAGCCCGATCTCGTCGCCCCGGGCGTAGGAATCGTCTCGCTCCGGGCCCCGAGATCGCAGCTCGATCGGCTGCTGCCGGGCAGCCGCGTAGGAACTTATTATTTCCGGCTCTCCGGCACCAGCATGTCCACCCCGCTTGCCGCCGGAGCTGCGGCCCAGCTGCTTCAGAAACGACCGGAGCTGACGCCGGCCGCTCTGAAACGGCTGATGAAGCAGCGGGCGTTCAACCTGCGGGAGAGCGCTGCAGCCCAGGGCAGCGGTGAAGTCAATGTAGGCTTTGCTGCACCGAAAACCAAGCAGTGCACAAGCCGGACAGCTAAACTTCGGGCCGGAATAAGAAGGTAACCAAGCCAGGAGCCGTCTGCCGGGCAATCAAAGTCAGGCATAAAGCGTTCTATAGCATGCCAGATGTCGCGCCTATACCGGACGGATTGCCAGACTCCTATCCCCGCAGTAATGACCTGTCCGGTTCGGATGATACAATAAAAAGAGGGCTCCCTCTGCATGAGCAGCGGGATGCCCTCTTCGACCTGCATATTCCGCGGTCTGAAGACCGCCCGTGATACATCTATATCCAAGCGCGTAAATTCACCTGTTTAATGAAGTCTTCCGCACTTTGTACATCATTGCTTGGCTCAGCAACCACTTCAACGGTCTCGCCGTTCATCACCCGGTTGAATAATTCCTCATTACGCGTAGCCAGCGCAAAATCAATCAGCGCTTCTTTCTCCAGACGGTCTACTTCCTGACGAAGAAGAATTTCTTCCAGTTCTATATCGGAAGCCGGTACAAAGAGATGTTTATTGATCTTCGGCACCCGGATGACATAATCGAACATGTTGTCGTTGTTGCGGTCATAGGCAATGACATAGGCATATTCACCTATAGGCAGATTCTGCTCTAAATGATCTTCTACTATAATGACGCGCGATCCCAAGGACAGCATACGGATTCCCCCTTTCACATGCTGAGCGGCTTGCCGTTTCCTGCTCCCGTTCTATCAACGTCTAAGCCGCTAATGGAACATGAACAATAGAACCATACACTCCCACTGAATCTAGCATGGATTAGTAATATCGTACTAAAAAAAGAGAATGCTGTCCACAGGACCCCTGCTAGTTTTTATCCATGTTCGACATCATCCGGCACCATCAATCCGTTACTATTCGTTCTTCTTCATGCATCACGCGTCTTTCCTGAAAAAATCCCTTTTTCAGCCTAATTGATCATAGGGCGGTTTTGCTTATATCGCGAGAATCCCTTCCCGTGAGACGGTCAGTTTCTCAAACCCTGTTTCCGTGATAACATAGGTATTCTCAATCCCTACGACGCCTTCACCGGGAAAAGTAAACTTGGGTTCAATGGCAATCACCATTCCCGGCTGCAGCGGATATTTGAATCCTTTGGCAAGCACCGGAAATTCATCAATTTCCAAACCGATGCCGTGCCCCAGGAACTTAACCTGGTCACCGGCGAAGCCCATGTAATGATCTGCAAGCCCTTCGGCGGCAGCCGTATCCAGAGATTGCAGATAAAGGTGCTCCGCGATAGTCCCCGGTTTCAGCATCGCTTCCGCTTCTTGCAGAATGCGCTCGGATACCTCATATGCCCGCTGGAGATGTCCGGGTAACCGGCCGATCACAGCTATCCGGGTCTGATCGATGACGTACCCGTCTATGCAGCAGCCGATATCGATCAGAATCGGCTCATTACGGCCGATCACCCGAGTGCTTGCGCTTTGCGGGCTGGCTGAGCTAAGCCCCCGGCCTCCTGCGGGGCCATCGAAATAGGTCGGCTCGGCAGCCGAAGCCCCGGCTGCCACGCATCCGGTGATGAGCTCGGAATTGTATGCACGCATCCTCATCAGTCCGAGGTGTCCCTGCAGCCGGTTCTCCCGTTCGATGATGGTCATCAGCTCCAGTTCGGACATCCCTTCACGGATCCCGGAGATTGCAGCCTCGAGCGTCCGGTCGATGACAACGGCCGCCTTGCGGATCCAATCGATTTCGGCCGGGGATTTGATCATGCGGAGCTCCTTCACAAGAAGGGAGCCGTCCTTCCACTTCACTCCTCCGAATGCCGCCTCCAGGCGCTGGAATTGCTGAACCGGAAGTACGTCAAGCTCCGTGGCGAGAAGTGCCTCTTGGCCCGGTGCAAAGATTCCCGGATACCGCTGTGCCAGCCGGTCCCTCAACGTCCGCAGGGAGCCGAGTTCCTCAACTTCAGCTGCCGACTCCTCACGTGCCCGCGTTATACTCCTGCGTACGATAAATAAAGATGTCCCCTCAGCGGGCACGAATAAGTAGCCCGTCTGCATCGATCCGTTAAAATAAAACAAATCAACGTTATGATTGACTAGAAACCCGTCGATTCCATTCGTCCGCATGACTTCCTGAAGCCTTCCCTGTCTATCCATATATTCGGTATGCAAGCTGCCCTTCCCGTTCACGGCCGATCCCTCCCTTTCGTGCATATCGCCATCATAACTCGCGCAGTTTGTCTATGCAAACCGTCTACAACAAGAAAGACCCTGCCAGGGCGGCGGGGTCTTCCGGTACAGCGGGGAGGTCAGAGGGAGGTGTGGTCACAGCCTCTTGCATACCAAGAGGGAGCTAGTGCGGGCAAGGCGGAGAAACAAAAGTCAAGAGCAGTCACGTCAGTGCAGCAGATTCTTGTTTCCTTGCCGTACGGATAGGAACGGCTGCCTCCCTCAAAGCTGGAGAAGGCCAATGCAAAGGAAAACAAAAAAACGCAAACTTCCGGCTATACAGCCAAAAGCTTGCGTGCTTCGCAAACGTTGCTATTGCTTAACTCTTCTATTTCCAAAATATCACAAATTAGACCTGTGAGCAAGAAAATATTAGAGGAATTTTTATTCTGCCCCGGTTGCTAACGACGATGCCCCAGTCACCCGGCATCTGTGTGACGAAACCGTCAGTCAACCTAGCATTTCTTGTATCCGCCAAAGCTGCGTGTGATAATGACCAGCAAAATGAAAAGGACGAGAATCGATGCGGAATTATCTCCTTTTTTACATACCGGTTTATGCTTCACCGGGTAGCAGGACGGTACAGGCGGCGGACAGTGAGGTTTGTGACTGGATACATACACATGGGTCGATTGAATGACCGGAGCAGGAACCGGGCCCGGAGCAGGCAACGGGGTTGGGACTGGAGCGGGCGCCCATTGCTGGGGCATGGGTGCCGGTGCCCACTGCTGAGGCATTGGAGCCGTCGCCAGCGGCTTAGGCATAGGCGCCGGGCTTATGACTTGAGGCGGAGCTGTCGGAGCATTGTAAATAGGGCCCGTATAAGGTTTTTTTCCGTATTCCATGGTTGGTTACCTCCTATATATGCGCAAAAATTGGTTTATTCCGAAAACAAGCTGTAGGCTTTCGGCCTTACACCAACAGTCTATGGGGCAAATCTCCGCCGGAACACGGTATATACCTATACCTGTTAAAATAGGTGGAAGCTGAGGCGCTGGAGGCGGAGACATACCAAAAAAGCCCATTCGGAACTATTCTTCCGAATGGGCTTTGATTGGGGCTGGCGGTCTTGCCTGCGAGCCCTATATGCTTCCGCTACACGTAAGGGTTATTTTGTTTTTCATAACCTATGGTTGTCTTGGGGCCGTGGCCCGGGTAGACCACAATATCATCGTCCAGCTTAAAGAGCTTGCCGTGGATAGAATCCAGCAGCGTATTCCAGTCGCCTCCGGGCAGATCGGTCCGTCCTACAGATAGACGGAACAATACATCTCCGCCAATCAGGTGCTTGTCAAGCAGGAAGCTCACGCTGCCTGGAGAATGCCCGGGCGTATGGAACACCCGGATTTTCTCGCCGAGAAAATCGAGTACTTGTCCTTCGTCCAGCGCGAACTCCGCCGGCTCCACTACGATCGGTCCGGTCACTTCAGGCCAGCGGGCAGAGCCGTTAAGTTTCGGACTGCCCAGCCAGCCGGCCTCCTCATCGTGCAGATAGACGGGGCAGCCTTTCAGTTCCCGGACTTCCTGCACACCGCCGATGTGATCGAGATGTGCATGCGTCAGCAGGATAGCTTCAATCTC
This sequence comes from Paenibacillus lutrae, assembly GCF_009757775.1. Taxonomy (GTDB): domain Bacteria; phylum Bacillota; class Bacilli; order Paenibacillales; family NBRC-103111; genus Paenibacillus_F; species Paenibacillus_F lutrae. The sequence continues at coordinate 189,921 of NZ_RHLK01000016.1, read as the reverse complement.
CATATCCTTGATCCGTTTAAGCAGAGGGCCTGGCTTCATGCCCGGATCAATCACCACGCCGCGCTTGCCGCTCTCATCGGTAAGCAGATACGCATTGGTGCTCATGGGACCGAGCGTGAATGTTTCTATTCTGATCATCGTATTCACGTCTCCTTGATTAGAACGTCGACAGCAGTTCGCGGAGCTCGCCCACGATAACCGACTGATAACCGGTGCCTTCGCCATACTGGCGGACCATTTCGGCACGGGCCGCCTGGATCTTATCATTATAATCCGGGGCTTCGCGATCCGGATTTTCTTGTTTGAACGCTCTCATGACAGCCTGTACCTGCTCCGGACGCGGTCCCCATTTGCCCAGGACGAAACCGCCTGTATCTGTGAAAATAACAACCGGAATGGAACGTCCTCCCAGAGTAAGAAACTGATCCATAACATCCGTGTGTTCTTCCATGATCAGAACCTCGACCGGAATCCCGCTGTCCTCCAGCGCCTTAAATACGACCGGAACATTGCGTACTACGTCCCCGCACCACTCAGCTGCAATAATGACGCAGCGCAGATCGTCCCGGTTGTTCATGGACTCGAAGAATTCGCGGTCCTCTTCTGTCTCCCACTGAAACTTCTCATACCAATCGAGAAACGCTTCTTTATTGCGCTCCATTCCATCGATGAACTGCTGGGGTTTCAAGCCTTTTCCAATTACAGCGGATAAATTCGTGCTCATAAAATCCATTCCCTTCTAAGCGGTATATTAAACGCGGCTGCGTTTGGACCGTGATTTTGTGAAAGCCAGATAAACGGCCAGGAGGCCAATAGCAGCAAAAACGAGCGGAAGCGTATACGTACCGGCAATTTCGTCAATATGCTCCCAGTTATCTTTTAACGTAATACCCAAATAAACAAACAAGATAGACCAGGGAATGATCGCTAGTGTCGTGTAAAGGGTGAAAATTCCAAGCGGCATCCGGGCCATCCCCGCCGGTACAGAAATCGCATGACGGACAACCGGAATAAAACGCGCGGTAAAGATGACGCCGGTTCCGTATTTGGTAAACCAGTTCTCAGCAACATCTATATGATGCTTATTAATCAATATGTATTTGCCGAACTTCTCCAGAATGGGACGCCCGCCGTAACGCCCGACCCAATAGACGAATAACTGCGCAATAACACCGCCGATTGTACCGAAAATAACCGCGCCGGCAATACCGATTTCGCCTTTGGCCACCAAATATCCCGCGTAAGACAGCACAATTTCACTCGGTATCACCTCCACCATCAAGCCCAGCATAACTCCCCAGTACCCGAGGCCTTCGAAAAAAACCAAAAGTGAATGAATAAATTCCCCCATCTTCAGCTCACTTTCTTCATCTGAATTTGTAAAGACCAGGTGCAGACAAACTTCAATGAATGACTGCAATTGCCCCTATTCTACCATATCAAAAGGTCTCTCAACCAGCTTATGAGCCGAATCATTTCCTAAGAATTGGTTGATCAGCCCTCCTCAGTCCCCTTACTTTCCTAGCTTGTGAAAAAAGTAATCAGGTTCTCCTCCAGCAGCCGCGAAGCCATCGGCAGTTCTCTGTCCCGGGCTTTAACAAGCCCATGCAGCAGCCGAACAGAAGGGAGACCGGGCAGGCGGGCAAGCAGTTCTGCGCGAAGATCAGATTCCACTGCCTGCAGCGGAACGAGAGCAATGCCCATGCCGCTGCGCACGGTATGCCGGATCATCTCCATACTGGCGAACTCCATGAGTTCAGCTGGGGCAGCACCCAGCTCTTCGAGCTGGCGTATGCCGAGCCCGTGATACATGCAGCGGCTCCCGAATCCGATGTAGGCCGTCTCCCCGGATACAGCCAAGCCGCCTGTGTCCCGCATGGCCGCAGCCGGCGAAGCGATCCAGACCAGCTCTACTTCCGCCAGCGGTGTAAAGGTCAGACGCTGGTTAGCCGGATCCCGGGGGATAATGCCAAGATCTGCGCGGCCTGCCGCAACAGCTTCGGCAATATCCGCCTGGAAACCGGTCTGCAGCTGCAGCCGGATACGCGGATACTGCTGGAGAAACTGCTGCATCTGAGCGGGCAGATAAGCCGCGCAGAATGCTTCGGGAGCCCGCAGGCGGACGGTCCCCGCAGGTTCGTCCAAGCTCTCCATCATCGCCTGCAGCGATTCGCCCAACTGGACGAACTGGCGGGCAACGGCGGCGAACTGTTCGCCTGCCGCCGTCAGTGAAACGCCTCTGGGCCGCCTGTCGAAGAGCCGGCGGCCCAGAGCAGCCTCAAGGCGGCCGATCTGTGCAGTGACGGAAGACTGCACATACCCGAGCCTTTGGGCAGCGCCGCTGAAACTGCCGGTATCGAGCACGGTCAGAAAGGTCCGGATAGAACGCCCCTCCAATTGTTCGATCATGGTGGATTCCCCCTTCGGCCATCAGATCACTGATATCAATAAAATTAATAGCTAACATCATTATCATTTGTTTTAACGATATCTTATTCTATGGTAGCATAGTTCTTACTACAAATTACAGAGGTGAACCGAATGGCCAGAAACCCTTATAGCGAAGCTTCCGCTTCGCATCCTTTGCCCCACAGCGACTCTACAGTAAAAAGGCTGATCCGGACAATCTCTGCCGCATTGAAGCCCGCCATAGGTACGGCTCTGGCTGTTGCCTTAACCGGATATTTGACAATCCTAAGCGGTATTCCTCTTCTGATGGCTCCGCTAGGGGCCACCTGCGTGCTGCTCTTCGCAATGCCCGCCAGTCCTCTCTCACAGCCCCGAAATGTCATCGGCGGTCATTGTCTAAGTACCGCTACCGGCATCTTGGCGCTTAAGTGTCTGGGCCCCTACTGGTGGACTGCCGCTATTGCCGCAGGCTTGGCAGTGTTCCTCATGCTCCTTACCCGGACCCTGCACCCTCCTGCCGGCGCCGACCCTGTGCTGATTATTGCCGGCGGCAGCGGAGTCACCTGGAACTTCCTTATCACTCCCGTACTGGCCGGTTCCGTTGTGCTGGTGCTGACTGCTGTCGTCTACCACAAGTTCCACGCTGTCTCTTATCCTCGTAGTGCAAAGGAATGAAGAAGGGACGGAAGCTAAAAACAAAGACAAACGGATTTTCTCATCATGTCCTGACAAGCCCCAGCATATAGTGTACAAACTGGTCTAGGGGGAGTTGTCTGTTATGTTCAAATCGTTTGTTATCCGTAAATATCACTTCGTCATGGTGCTTGGTTTTTTGTGCATCGCGTTCGCCGCTTTCCTGTTTCTCCGCAATCCTCAAATTCTGATGACCACTGCCGAGCCGGCAGCGTCTGCTGAAAGAACCATACAGCTGGTTACCGGAGAGTTCAAGGCAAAGCTCGATAACGGAAAAGAGATTGAAGCCTACCGCTGGGATCCGGGCACGATCGTGGTCCGTAAGGGCGAGAACGTAAAACTTAGCATTTATGGCGTGAACGGGGCAAGCCACCCTTTTATTATTGAAGGGCTGAATATCAAAGGCGAAGTAAAAAAAGGCAAAGAAACCGTCGTTCAATTCAAAGCCGATCAGACCGGTACGTACCGGCTGATTTGTACCACACATCCCGACATTGCGCACAACGGGCCGATGATCGCCTACATTAATGTGATTGAATAAAAGCAGGAGCCGCGTGCTCCTGCTTTTTCGCGCCACGCGCTCACTTCTGGCTGTGCATCCGCATAACATGCAGCATGAGAAAGGAGTCTGATCCGGCTTGAGACAGAACAAGAATGAGAAACATAAAACTCAATTTCCGAGTGTCCGCGGCATTCGCCGGGCCTGCAGTCGTGAACTCTATCGCACGATCAAAAGGCTCAAGGTATTCATTCCTGCCGATAAAGTGGAGCAAGCAGAGAAAATCTATGCCCGCAAGGTAGCTGAAAACATCGCCTTCATCGTGGAAAACTCAGATAATCATAAAGTTCAGGCGGATTGGTGGGAGGAGCAGGTTGCACCCGAGATCGCCGAGCTGTGGAATGTCCCTGCGGAGGCACTCGCTGGTGCATTCCGTCATTCTTATGGCGGCTAATAAATGGCACACCGAGATCGGATGAAAAGACGCGGATAAGCATAGGCTAATCCTTATTCAGCATGTTCCGTTATCGCTTCAATGTTAATGGAGCATGGACCGGCGAATGGAGGATTTCACAGCATGCATCGTTTTATCCAAATGATATCTATACTCTCATCACGCTCAGCGGCCATCCGTTACACGGCTTGTACGATCACGGTGTGCGTGCTCGCCGCAACACCGGCTCCAGTTCAACCTGCCGCTGCGGCCGGAGCTCAGCCCGTCGTGCAGGCTGGTCATACTGCCGCAGAACCGGCATTGCCGCCCTCGCCTGAAGTGCGGGAGACCGTGAACGGCTACCCGGAAGCGGCCGTTGAAGAACCAGCTGAAGCAGAGAGAGTTTCATCCGCGCAGGCACCCCGGAAGCGGGAGTACTATGAGCAGCGGGGCGAAATTGTGTGGGAGGTTCCATCTGCCGGCCAAGTCATTGCCTTGACGTTCGATGACGGGCCCGATCCTGTTCAGACCGCCCAAATTCTGAATGAATTAAAAAAATACGGAGCGAAGGCGACGTTCTTCGCTGTAGGCAAGCGGGCCGAAAGGTTTCCCGAGCTGATTAAACGGGAGATTGCCGAAGGGCATGAGGTTGGTAATCATACATACAGCCACCCTTTTCTGACCAGCAATCGAACCACCGATGAAATAAGAGACGAGATTACCGCGGCCCAGAAGGTGCTGAAGAGCATCACCGGAAAATCCCCCACCCTCTTCAGACCTCCAGGCGGCTATTACCATGAAAGACTTGTGCATGCTTCACTCAGCGAAGGCTGTTTGCCTGTTATGTGGTCCTGGCATCAGGACACGGAAGACTGGAAATCGCCGCCCGTCAGCAAAATCGTAAACAAAGTGCTGAGCAATGCGCGGGAGGGCGATATTGTCCTTTTTCACGACTATGTAAAAGGATCTTCGAATACGGTAGCGGCAATTAAGCAAATCTTGCCGGAACTTCAAAAACGGGGGTACCGTTTCGTCACGGTATCGGAATTAATTACTCTGCGCGGCTCTACGAGCGGCGTAAGTAAACCCGCTAATCCCAAGTAATCTGCCAACAGACGGCAGCCTAATCTGACATTGACATTAACAAGCCAGCCCCTATGGGTTTGGCTTTTCTTGCGCATTCTGCCTTCCGAAATGGAACTGTTATCCGAAAGCCTTCCGATGTACAATGAATGAAGCGAATAAGGATAGCAAATGGAGGCAAGATTCATGGAAATGTTAAGCTGGGAGATGCTGCTGTTTCTGATTGTGGTCGGATTTCTTGCGGCTTTTGTAGATTCGGTAGTCGGAGGCGGCGGCCTCATTACCGTTCCTGCTCTATTATTCACCGGTCTCCCTCCTGCCCTGGTCCTTGGGACGAATAAATTATCCGGTACGATGTGCTCGCTTACGAGCACCGCGTCGTTTATGCTGTCCGGTAAAATTAACTTCAAATTGGCGGCCGGATTATTTCCGCTGTCACTGATCGGCTCTATCCTGGGGGCTCTGCTCGTTCATCAGATACCCTCTGAATTTCTGAAACCCCTCGTTGTCCTACTTCTGGTTGCCGTGACCGCCTACACTCTGCTGAAGAAAAATTGGGGCGCGGCCTCAACCTACAAGGGACTGACCGCGCGCAGCAAAGGGTGGCTCATCGCCGGTGCCTTCGTCATCGGATTTTACGATGGCTTCTTCGGACCCGGAACAGGCTCTTTTCTTATTTTCTTGTTCCTGCTTCTCGGTTTTGACTTCGTCGGCGCTTCCGCTAACTCGAAGGTGCTGAACCTGGCCAGCAACCTGGGTGCTCTCGCGACCTTTTTTGTGCTTGATTCTGTAAGTCTGACTTATGGACTTCCCATGGGAATTGCAATGATCGGCGGAGCTCTTGTCGGAACCCGTTTTGCCATCCGTAAAGGTGCTTCATTCGTTAAGCCTCTCTTCGTGGCTATGACTATTATTTTGATCGGCAAACAAATCTGGAATTTATGGGTTTCTTAACCTGCGGTTAATCAGTTAGTGAACCGATCCCGGAAATAAAACGAACGAACCGACTGGAGAGAACAACCTTCTCTAGATGGAATAAGCCCATCGTCGCTCGCAAAGTGCAGCTTCCGGTTGTCCGCTGACAACGCCAAAAAGACCGTCCGGCACAATCGGGACAGCCTTCTATGATATGGATACAAAAAGAAAAGAGCTTCAGTCAAACCTATTCTGACAGTTGATCCGACTCGTGGATATGTATACCTGCCGACTGGCTCCGGGCGGCCGTAATCATCGCTCTCGCCACCTTGGAAGCCGATATCGGCTTGTATTTGCGGAAGCTGCCCACCATCAGAAAAGACAGTGGTTTGCTGAGCATTGCCCCCACCGATTCTCCCAGCCTGAACTCCTCACGCTCTCCAAGCAGCAGAGAGGGTCTGAACAAGTGAAGAGTCCCTACTCCGGACTCTGCCAATCCCTTCTCCATCTCTCCTTTTACCTGACTATAAAAGAACCTTGAATTCCGGTCCGCTCCCATAGCCGAGACGACAAGCAGTTGTGCGGCTCCATACTTCCGGGCCAATCTTCCCAGCAGCATCGGATATTCGTAATCCACCACTCTGAACTGCTGCTTCGACTTCGCTTTTTTTATGGTGGTGCCCAGCGCGCAGTAAAGATCCGCATCCTTAAGCAAATTGCCCAGCACGGAATCCAGATGCTTCTCGCTCCAATCCGTTGTAATCTGCTCCAGCCTGGCATCCTGTAGTTGAAGCGGAGTCCGCACCAAAGCCACGATCTTCTCATAGCCTGGCTCTTGAAGCAGTTCCCGGACTAATTCTCTGCCGACCAGGCCGGTTGCTCCGGCAACGATTGCTGTTCTCAACATGAATCCGTTCCTCCCGCGCTCATAAGTAGATGCAGCAAAAAAAGCCCCTTCCGGGGCTTATTCCATTAAATAAGCGTTTCACCTTCGAAATAGGAAAGCTGAGCCTTCGGCTTCATTTCCTTGCCGCCATGCCCGCCGTGGGAACGCTTGAAGACGTCGCTCTGCGTATAAGCTTCGAAAGCTTCTTTGTTCTCCCATTTCGTGATCACTTTAATGGCAGTTTCATCCGTCCATACATCCAAACCCAGAAATCCTTCCAGCTCTTTCATGTTCGGTGCTTGCATGCGGAACATTTCGACCATTTGCTTCGGATTTGGCACTTCAATCGTGTTAACGGCAATATACATAGGAGCGGCCTCATTTCTTAGTTAGAATAGATGTCCTCTAAATAGTTTACCGTATTGAGAAGGTGGAAACAAATTCTCATTCGCCAAGAGCAGAGTCCTTCGCACACAGTCTTATGAATCCGGCGGTCCAAGCATGACAAAGAAGAACCGCTTTCGAATGAATTCGAAGGCGGTTCTTCCAGCTGTCTGCATCAAACCGACCTGGAATGATGAGATCCGTTATGCGATTACTTCTCTGCCTGCTTGACAACAATTTGCAAAGCCTGGCCGATTGGCGGCAAGCTTCTGGTAAGCATTCCGTTATAGAAGCCGATTACTTCAGCACCTTCTACAACTTCACTCTTATCAACTGCTTCGCCTTGTCTATTCACGATCACTGTCTTGTCGGACAGATGAAGAACAACCTCAGACTGGGACTGCTCGCTTAAGCCTTCACCCTTGATGCGGATGCTGACGGAGCCATCGGTAGACGTGCTTACTTCCTCAATCTTACCCGCTGTTCCGAACATTTCTTTATCGGCAGCCGGCTTAACTAGCGTAATTTTATAAGCGCCGGTCTGTGGTGGCAAACTCATCGTCATAGCAAGAGAATGTTCCGCCTTTACTACAGCGCCGATCGTCAGATCAGCAAGGGTTAACGCCTTTCCATCTGCCGCTTCAAACACGGTTTCATCGCCGACATTCAGGACAATACCATCACGTCCGGAGCCTTGGATCTGTACGGACTTATATTCGCCTTCATCCTGGATGGAGGTAACAACACCGCTGGTTGTGACATGCTCCTGTTGCTGCTGGTCATCGCGCTGAATTGAAATCGTACCTCCCTCCAAGCTTACTGTGCCGTGCAGAATTACGTTTGCAAAAGAGGCCGGCACATAGAGCTTATTGTCAACAAGCTCAGGCGCTGTGCCTAGGGGCTTGTACAGCTTATTGATAACATAGCGGTCCTCGCCTGTAGTTACTTTTGTCCACAATTGATTCTTGCTGATATCAACGGATAAATCCGCCTGATTCCAAGTCAATTCCATGCCGAGCGCTTCTGTAACGGCACGAAGCGGAATCATCGGCTCCTTCGCTCCCGCTTTGTGATAACCGCCCTCATCCAAGCGCTGGTTGTTTACCTCAATAGCAAGGCTTTGCTTAACCGCTTGTGAAATAGGTTGTACAGTCAATTTCGTATCCGCCGCTTGTACAGGCAAAGCATACGCGGCTCCACTGGTCATAACCATCGTTGCTGCCAATACAGCCAGACTTTTCTTCATTCCGTTATTCATGTTAGTCTTCCCTTCTGTCGATAGTCTGTTAGTTTTCAAAGATTCTTACTTAAAGTTAGACGGAAAATTTCCGTTTATGTTGCAAAAAGGAGCTAAAATCTGTGATTATTTTGTATAATTAGCCACTATATCCGGATAATTATACAAATTTAACCTAAAACAGTCCCTGATTAAGGGACTGTCGGATTTATTATATCTCATTCAAATCTGTAAAATCAGTCCGGTTAGCTTCCAAATAGCATAGTTGAAGGATCGTCAAGCTCAAGCTTGCGGACCTGATTGCTGAACAGTTCTTTCACCGGATCACGCACGATCAGAGGGTTAGACACTTCGCGCATATCGTCCCACTCGCATTCTACACCCTTGCCGCCGGCAAATCCGGCAAACATTTTGCAGCCGCCGCAAAATGTGTTCTTCTGATAATCGTCCAGCCGGACCACTTTGTTACGCAGGCAGCAGTATACTTCATTATCCGCATTCTGATAATTAATATGATGAATCAAGGTCATTTCCCTTCACTCCTTAATCTCCTGTAATAGAGCGGTTGAGCATGGACCTCCTGCTATGCGGTAACGTAAAAAGCCCACGCCGCAGCGGGGCTTTCTCCCCATCTTCTTCTATTGAATAGGATCAGGTATCAGTCCGGTTTGCTTCAACTCGCTGTTCGTTTTCATTTTTTTCATTTCGTTACCCAAACGCTTCAAATCCCGGGCATGCGTAGCCATGTACCCGTTGTTAGCCGTTTGTACCGTCTGATGACGCTTGACTGGCTGACGCAAATAATCAGCAAGTTCTTTCATTTTGCAGACTGCCGCTTCTATAATCCGGTTAGGCGGTTCTTCCTCGGATTCAAACTTAGTCTGGCCGAGCCTTACCTCCGTATGGCCGTTATCCAGCGACCGGGTCGGTATGGCCAGTTTATAATTGCGCTTCGTCAGGGAGTCAGCGAATGTCGTTACGTATTTGGGGACACCCAGGTCATTCGTGCTGGCAAACCCAAAGTCACTTAATGTCTTATGCACAAAAGAGAAAGGCTTAGTCGTCGTCGTCAGCGTCTTACTGAACTCCTTCATTCGAAAATTCCTCCTTCGAATTCGTGTTCGTACAGCTTACTCTTCCAACTCATGAACAACAGGCAGCGAAACTGAGTATCATTGGTTAATTGATCATGTCCATTTCATTGCTCTTGTCTGTCTTCTCTGTCTTGTCAGCGAACTGGGTCCTGTACAGACGTGCATAAAGTCCATTGTGCTCCAGCATTTCCTGATGGGTCCCACTTTCCACAATGGTTCCCTTCTCCAAGACCAGAATACGGTCTGCCGAAAGAACCGTGGACAACCGGTGTGCAATAACGAGCGTCGTACGTTCCCGCATGAGCTGCTCCAGTGCGGCTTGCACGTAAGCCTCCGATTCGGAATCAAGATGTGAGGTGGCCTCATCCAGGATAAGAATACGGGGATTCTTGAGCAGAGCTCTCGCAATAGCCAGACGCTGGCGCTCACCCCCGGAGAGCCGATGGCCGCGCTCGCCTACCATGTTGTCATAGCCATGGGGCAAAGACTGGACAAACTCGTAAATGTACGCTTTGCGGCATGCATCATCGAGTTCGTCCTCGGTTGCATCCTCTTTAGCGAAAAGCAGGTTATCACGTACGGTAGCGTGAAACAAGAAGGACTCTTGTGTCACGTAAGCGATCTGACGCCGGAGCGACTCTAAGCTAACCTTTTTCACATCAAACCCGTCTATCTCTATCGTTCCCTTCGTCGGGTCATGGAGCCTCGCCATTAAACCTATCAACGTAGATTTACCGGCTCCGCTCGGACCAACCAAAGCAATTACTTCACCTGCTTGGGCCTCGAAGGAAATCGCGGATAAAACGTCATTACCCTGCGAATAGGCGAATGAAACATCCCGTACGGCAATGGCTCCGCGAATCGGCGGAAGCTCCCGGCCCCCGGCCTCATCCACTACTTCCGGCTTCCTGTCCTGGTATTCAAAGATACGCTGAAAGACGCCTAAAGCCGTTCCAACCTCGACATGAAGGTTAAGGAGCGTCCCTACCGGACTGTACAACCGGCCCAGATAAGCAGCAAATGCAACAATCGCCCCGATCGTCATGGTTCCTTGTATGACCGAATAACCCCCGTAGATATAAATAATGGCTGTGCCGAGCGGACCAAGCACACCGAGAAACATCATATACCACCGGCCGATCAGATTGAGCCTCAGCTCCAGATCCATCACCTGCTGGTTCATCGCGCCGAATTTTTGTTCCTGCTGCTGCTCACGGGTAAAAATACGGGTCAGCATCGCGCCGGAAACACCGAATATTTCCGCAAGCTGGGCGGACATATCCGCCCTTACCTTCTGCGTCTCTGTGCGAAGGCGCTTCCTGACGCCCGCTACCTTGCGCACCGGCAGTACAAAAGCCGGCAGAATGATTAAAGCGACGATGGCCAGGCGCCAATCCAGCGCAAATAAGATCCCGATGGTTGTGAATACAATCACAATTTGTGTAAGCGTCGAGACGACAAGGCTCGTAACGACGGACTGGACAGCCTGGATGTCCTCTGTCAGACGCTGGACAACTTCTCCGGATCTTGAAGCGGTAAAGAACGACATCGACTGCCGCTGGAGATTTTGAAAAAGAGACATTCTCAAATCCCTCATTACACCTTGGGCGACTTTGGTGTTGAGGTGATTCTGCGCAACCCCGAGCATCCCGCTGACCAGCGGCAAGGCCACCAGCAGACCGGCCAGATAAGCGAGCAGCCGGACACTCTGCTGCGGAATGGCCGTATCGATAATTTCCTTCATGATCAGGGGGGGAACCAATCCGATTACCGCGCCCCCGAGTGCCAGCAGCACAATCACGGTAAGCTGTCCTTTATAAGGAGCGAACAGACTCAGAATGCGGCGAAGCGACACATCCTTGATGCCCGCTTTCCGCATGCGGCCCCCCGCCTGCAAACCTCCGCCAAAACCGTTTCTCATCTTTATGGTTCATCTCCCCGAATTATTCTTCTTTTGATCCAAATGCGAGGCGCTAATTTATTCCCCTTGTTCAACGGGCCGCATCATGCATGGCAAGCCTTGCACGATGCGGATAACGGACTAGTGCCGCAACTGCTCCGCATGACTTCAAAACAAACAAACCCGCTTCCCTGGCGGACCGCAAAAGCGGACGTATCCAGAAAGCGCGGGCTTCGCAACGCTGATACCGCACATGTATAATGATAACAGGCCGGCGGGACAAACACACGCGTGGTGATCTTGCCTGCCCGGGTTATATCTCCCGGGGAAATACAGCCTGGACGGCTGCAGCGATTTCACGGGCCATGCCCATTACACGATGGAGCGATGTCGTTTGGAGGACCGCATATTGCCGCGGACCATCTGCGTTGACGACTGCCGCAATCGTGTAATCGCCGACCACCGGCAGCTCCTTGCCCATGGATTTGCCGGGGAAGATCGGCCGGTTCGACACCTGATACAGCCCGACAGAAGAAGGCTGTCCCAGGCATGCGTCGACACCGATCACTACCGATCCCGGCGGAATCTCGGCAAGGCGCTGCGTCAAGTTGCTCGCATCGCACGGATGCTCCAGCGTGCCGATGACCGAGTATCCCGATTCGGCGAGCATCGTGCCGACGAGGGGGCCGAGTGCATCGCCGGTGGAACGATCGGTGCCGATGCACACGAACACCCAGTGCGAAGCATCCCCTTCTGCTTCGCGAAGCTCCGTCAAGAAGGCGGCCAGCTGTCTTCCGGCCACCTTCTTCCAGTAGCCTGCTGCGGAAGGCAAGCGGAGTTTATCCATGCTGCCCTAGCCTCCTTTACATAAAAATTTATTGAAAGTATGAATCATTAGGTTTGTAAACGTTCTAGAATCAGAGTCCCGGCTCAATTTTTTGGATTTCATTCGTTAGAAAAACACGCGTCTATGCCTGATCTACTCATATTGTTCCACAAGGAGGCTGTGTATGTCCATAGCGGGAATTGCCGCACTTCTAATCCTGCTGTACTGGCTCATCACGTTAGCAGAATATCTCCGCGGAATGAAGCTCCTCCGGGAACTTCCGCCGTCCGGTCCGCTATCTGATCCTTTACCGCTTGTTTCCGTTATTATCGCCGCTAAAGAAGAAGAAAGCACGATCCGGGATACGGTCCGCCACTTGCTCGCCCAAGACTATCCCCGGCTGGAGCTGATCGTGGTTAACGACCGTTCTCAGGATGCGACCGGAAGTACTTTGGAGGAATTAAAGAAATGGTCGCAGACACGCGAAGAGATCCGCATTCCTCTGAGAATCATTCATATTACTGCGCTTCCCGCGGGCTGGCTCGGTAAAAATCATGCCTTGTATCAAGGATATTTACAGGCACGCGGCCAATGGCTGCTGTTCACAGATGCCGACATCCGCTTCCGTCCTGAGACTGTGCGGGACGCCATCCATTATGCCCGGCTGGAGCAGGCCGACCACCTGACACTTACACCAACAATGACGACCCGGACATTCTGGCTGCGAAGCTTTATCCATCATTTCCTCTTCTCCATGACCTTGTTCACACGCCCCTGGCGCGTGAACCGCGATGATCTGACTAGCGGCGGGATGGGCATCGGTGCGTTCAATCTCATCCGGCGGCAAACCTACGAAGCTATCGGGACGCACAAGGCCATAGCACTTCGTCCGGATGATGACCTGCAGCTCGGCGCTTCCGTTAAGCGGGACGGGCACCGCCAGCGCCTGGCCTCCAGCCGCGGCCTGCTGCAGCTGGAATGGTACCCCGATATGCACAGCGCAGTCCGCGGGCTGGAGAAGAACTTCTTCTCCGGATTCGGCTATCATACTCTCCTGGCGGCAGCGGCCGGAGCAGGCCAGCTGCTGCTGTTCACCTTCCCCTGGATCGGGATGCTGCTGCACGGAGACTGGCGAAGCCTGGTACATCTGCTGTCCGTGCTGATCACGATCCGGCTTTATCTGAAGCAGGTCCGCCTGGTATCCGGCAAGCCTTCGACTGACGCACTGGTTATTCCGATCAGTGCCGTCATGCTCGTGTATGTGCTGCTGCGTTCGGTTGGTTTGACGCTGAGGCAAGGCGGTGTCTACTGGAGGGGGACATTCTATCCCCTGTCCGAGCTGAAGAAAATGAAGGGCCGCTAATTAAAATCATTACAGAATGTTTACAATTGTGTTCCTTGGTTTATTGTATAATGAAAAAGAATAAAGCGAGGAGGAGATATTTATTATGTCTAATGCGCAGACCCGAGTTTACAAGTACGCCTTTAGAGCACTGCTCCTTACAGTCAGCCTGTTAGCGGCATACACAAATTTCCAGTCATAAGTTGTGCGAAACTAACGCTGCACCCGGTCTTCCGGCAGCAGTTGGACATCCCATTATGCGCGAAGCCTGATCAAATAGCTCAAAAAGACTATCTCATCCCCGTGAGATAGTCTTTTTGATGTTCATTACAGATGTTCATTACAGATGTTCATTACAGATCTTCATTATAGAACTTCATTACAGGTCTTCATTTCAGATGTCCCTTGCACCGGTTTTTCCCAAAAGAAGACGAAAACCAGTCGCCTGCTCCTCTTGGAGAAAACAGCCCGTCTCCTTATGAGAACGGGGCCAGAATCTCACGCAGCTCCTTGATTTTGCCGGGATCAATCTCATCTTCTACACCTTTGGGCCCACGGACCGCACTGCCGAAATGCACTTCCTTCACACCCGTCCCGCTTATAAAAGTGGCGAGTGAAGCTGCGCCAAGTCCGCTGCCGGCCAGGATCGTAATGTGAGAATTCCGGCTCATCTCCACCAATTCTCTCATCCGGTCTACCGCATCCAGTGCGCTGGGCTTGCCCCCGGACGTCAGAATACGGCGGATCTGCCGGTAGCCCGACAGAAAATCGTACGCAGCCAGCTGGTCTTGAACGGCATCAAAAGCGCGGTGGAAAACAACTTCCATATCACCCGCTTCCGCCAACAAGGCTTCCAGCACCGGCACATCGATCTGACGGTCTGGGGTAAGCGGACCAATGACAATGCCCGCCGCACCGATCTCCCGGATCATCCGGATATCCCTCAACATCGCACGGACATCATCCGGATCGTACACGAACGATTTGCTGTGCGGTCTGACCATGACCGCTGCCGGGATCCGCACGCTGTTCACCGTTCCTTCGATTAATCCGGCGCTTGGCGTTAAACCGCCTTCTTTCATTCCGGTAACCAGCTCCAGCCTGTCCGCTCCGGCCGCCTCGGCTGCCTTGGCATCTCCGACTGTTGTTGCAATGACTTCGAGTAACATCTGATCTCCTCCGAATCCGTTCTTGTTCCTTAGCCGCTTGTTAAGGGCCTGTCTGTGTTATTTTACCACAAGAGAGTATCCGGGTACTACAGCAATGAGCGACGGACAGCTAAAACCGGCTGCCCGCGGACAGCCCGGCAAACGGCAAAGGACCGTTCGTCTCGAACGGTCCTTCATCAGCCATGATGTCTGTGCCACCAAGTAAAGCTGCAATGTAGAAAAAACCCGGCAAAGCGAACTAATAATTAAAAACAGCCGGACAGTCTTCCACCGTCGGCGAGAAGAAGCAATGATTCTTGAAACGGCCCGAATTCGCCTGATCGTACCAGGTAGGAGGGCAGCCGCCTTCCGGCCGGAAGAACCAGAGGGAATTCCGTGCGGGATGTGTCCGTTCCCCGTTAATCGCCCGTCTGGCCAGGCGGATATCCCGGTCTCTTGCCGCCTGATAGAAGTAGCCTTTAATCGTGGCTTCAAAACCGCCGGGGCGCTGATAGACCATTTGTTGAAGATTACGGATGTTTTTAAAATCAAGACAGTTAGCCAGTACCCGGTTGACCCCCACGTTACCGACCATCAGCATACCCAGTTCCCCTTCTCCTTCAGCCTCCGCACGCATTAACCGGGCTAGCAATTTCGTCTGTTCGGAGTTCGTTTTAATAATCGCCAATTTCGTGTGCCTCCTTCATAACTCATTCGTCCTATATGTATTGTATGGGGCTGCCGCCCGCATGTGCTTTCCCTATCCTCGCAGCACAGCGCCCATAACAGACAACAGCCCACGCCCGGCAAGGCATCTGTACATATACTACAGCGAGAAGAGAAGAAATGAACCGGAGGGAATAATTTATGCATACCAAAGATCTGCATTCACTGTGTCAAAGCTACATGAACCGCTATGTTCGGGTACAAACCAAATCAGGTCAAACGTGGGAGGGTACTCTTATTCATGTGGACCTCCATTATGTTCAGATCCGGGTCCCCGGCTATCCGGTCTACGGGCAAGGAGAACACAGCCATGGGCAGCACGTACAACTGCAGGGACAGCCCGGTTACGGACAGGGAATTAGCGGAGGATATGCCGGAGCCCAAAAAAGCTGCGGCTGCGGCGGTGGACGGGAATCCGGGCCGGAGCTCGAAACAAGGGCCTTCTTCCCGCCTTTCGGAAACCCCGGCTACAATGACGCCATCCTTACGCTTGCTTTGTTCGACCTGCTGACGCTAGTGCTCCTGATGTAGCTTCCTAATCCAGCGGGGCAGAACAAAGAACCTTCAACCCCCGGACAATCCGGTGGAGTTGAAGGTTTTTCGGGGTGCGGCGGCAGCTCAGGGAGGCGGCCCGGCCGGGGCTTAGCGCTTTAGCCCGCCCACAGCCGCCTCGAACCAGGCCCAATCCGCCCCTACATGCTCCGGCTTGTGCGTGTCGGACCCGTACACGAGCGGAATACCGCGCTCTGCGCATGCCTCAAGGAATCCTTGCGGCGTATAGGCTTGTCCGCAGGTCGGTACGCGCAGGCCCGCGACGTTCACGTCGATGCCCAGACCGGCAGCCTCCAGCTTAGGCAGCAGCCCGGCCAGCCTGCGCTCGACCAGTTCCGGATCGATTGGCGGCAGCGCCTCCCGGAACTTCTCGATAAGCTGCACATGTCCGAGCCGTTTGCGCATCGGAAGCGCGGCCGCCCATTCGATAGCCTGCTCGACATGGTTGTAATACTCGTTCACGACGGCATCCATCGTGCCGTAATAAGAAAGCAGTCCGTCGCGGAAATCATCCGCTTTGTAATCCAGACAGCGGATGCCGCCTCGACCGGGGAGGTAATGCACAGAAACGAGTACATCTTCAAGACGGTCGCCGCAGCGTCCCAGTAATTCATTGGAGAAATCTTCCCGGCCGTGCAGATAATCCATTTCAAGACCGACTGTTACCTCCAGCCGCTCTTCGTAGCGCTTCTTCATCTCTTCCGCGTAAGCCAGGTAAACCGGCAGCTCTTCCAGCGGCATAGCCAATTCCGCCATCAGCTCCGGATCGGCTACCCACTGCTCCGGCAGCGGCGGGTGCTCGCTGATCGTGTACCTCTGGAAGCCCCGTTCGATGGCACGTTCCAAATAAAGAGGCGTTTCGGCCGGATTGCCATGGTAACAAAACTTCGTATGTGTATGCCCGTCCCACTTGAAGACCATGCGAATTCCCTCCCTTTTGCTTTCACATCTTATTCTACTTTCAGCTCTACCTTAGGCATCGTATGCATAGTCCTGGCGGAAACATGGGAAATAATCGAGTAATTTCCCGGCTCCGTAAACTTCTTTTTCAACGTGTAAGCACCGTTTTTGCCAGGTTCCGCTTTAATTTTCTCATGCTTGTCATCCGGTGTCCCTTCCTTCCATACTTCGAAAAGAACCTCCTCGGCATCGTCGACCGGTTTGCCTGCCTGAGTGACAATTACTTCTACAATAGCCGTCGATCCTGCTTTTACCGGCTCCTGGGGAAGCTTCACCTCCGCCTCGATAGGCGTAAGTGCATCCGCCCCTCCGGGCAGACTGCCTCCGGCGGTATGCCCTTCGTGCCCGTTCCCTCCGGAAGAGCTTCCGCATCCTGTCAGCGCCATAACCGCGATCATCATCAGAACGGCCAGCCGGATATAAGGATGGAAGTAACGGCGGCTTGTTTCTTGTCCTTTTGAAACTGTCGTTCTCACATTAAAGCCTCCTAAACATTCCCATTACGGAAAGTCCGTGTCCTGCGGTACATAAACGCAAGCGTTCTGAAAGTCCTGCTTTCTTATAACCAAACACATTCATTATACCTGTAAGCCTCCGCAAACGGGATAGCTCTTCTGGGCCCTATTTGTAACAAAGCCGTGACAATTGACAGACACTTCCTTATTCTTAACAACGTAAAAGACCCGCAAACACCATCTCCTGATGGCTGCAGGTCTTCTATATCTAGAGGGAACTCTAGCCGGTTTAACTGCCTATTTCCAGTTTGACTTCCACTTTCTTTTTTAATTTCCCGCTGTCGTCATAGGTCTTGACCAAATCACCCTGGAACTTCTCTCCCTCTGCGCCATACGTATCCTGAAGCATTTTCCAGCTGTCCTTCTCCACTTTGGAAGTAAGCACGACGGAATATTTACTTTTCTCCTTCGGCTTCTGGAGCACAAGTTCAAAAGAGCCATCCGGACTCACCTTGGTATGGCGGGCATAGCCACTCGTCCAGTGATTCGGAATTTCTATATCCCCGCTTAATTTGCTGCCCTCAAGCAGATTACTCGTGCCCTTGATGTACACATACTTATCGTCCTGTGTTAATTCGGGCTTGATCCACACGGCGGACTGTCCGTAGTCGGCGGGTTTATTCCACTTTGGTTGTTCCAATGCGATTTTACCTGACGGTTCCTTGTCCTTGTTATCCACTACAGCGGTTATCCTTGCAACCTTCTCCGTCTGCTCCCCGCTGCCCGTTATATACACGAGAGACCCTATGAGCTTCTCCCCTTTCTTGCCATATACAGGTTCCAGCGCGGCGCCTTGGAGATCCGGCTTAAATTCCACATGAATTTTCAGCACATCTTTAAAATCAGGCTTTTTGAGCTTCGTTTCAAAACTGCCATCCTCTCCAACTTTCACCGTATCGCTATAGCCAATGACGGTATGATTCGCCGCCTCCATATAAATACGCACGATGGCTGTCGGAAGAAGGTTACTCTTTCCTTTCACAACGACTGAATCCGCCGTAAATTCTGCGTCCCCGCTGAACGTTACTTCCGGATTGCCCTGATTTTCCGAGTTTCCTTTCGAATCAGCAACTTTGTAATCGACCTTCCCCTTTTCTTGGCCGGCAGGTGTTTGAATCGGAGCCGGTGTAGATGCCGCCTGCCCGTCCAGTCCTTCCCCCGAATTGCAGCCTGTTGTCATCATCATACAGATTACTGCAGCCGTTGCAGCCGCCCCCCACTTGCGTCTCATCTTCATCTGATCTTCCCCTCTGCAAACTTTCTCTCTCTGTATTAATCCAAAATCTGCCGGTCCCAAACGACAGAGAGGATTATTCTGCATCATTCGCGGATTTCTCTACCTTTACGCCATCTAACAGCCGGCCCGCCCGCCGCTTCGGAAACTTATTCGCCCGGGAAATGATCGGCTGTCTGCTCGGTTGTCTGCTCGTCCGCGGCAGCATTCATGTCGTCGCTTACGCCAAAGCGCTTGAAGTCGCAGCGGGTGTAGAGGTAACCAAAAGGCTGCCGATTCCGAATTTGAGCAACAGCAAGTTCGATGCCACGCGCAAATTCGAAGCCCCAGGGACTGTATCTTAGGCTTTATACATTCAGTGAGACGGATTACAAAGATATTCGCTACATTTGGAATGGAAATGATCCCGAAAGCGGGCAGCCTCTTGAAGTGATAGAAGGAATTCCAGAGAACAGCGGGCCGATTCCGGACCTTGAGGAGCTTCCTGAGGAGTTTGCACCCGGCATTTCTGCCGAAGCATGAAAATTGCACAGCGGCTGCAGCGATCGGCGGGATTATAAATCAGCCTGCTCATTTAAACAACCGGGTGAAAATCGTATACAAATACAAGATTTCCAGTACGATACAGACCAGAAAGAACAGCAGGAATAACGTTAGAAATGCGTTACCGACAGATTGGGCTGCTTTTCGCAAAAATTTAAAATTCCGCAGGGCGATCATCTCCTACTTTTAACCCCTGACACCAGTATATAGTTTGCATCTTTTAGAGTAAATAACGTCATAAATTATCTTATAAGAACATGTTGTGACCGTATTTATTTGTCTACACTGGTAGTAGGAGCGTGGGCAGATGGATAAACAGAATGAGTTCTTAAAGATGCTTGGGGCTAGAATTAAAAGTTTGCGGGCCGAAAAGGGATACACCCAGGAGCAGCTTGCGGAGGCGATGCAGACTTCTTATTCCTATGTCGCCGCAATCGAACGCGGTACTAAGAATGTAACGGTAGAGACTCTTTACAAAATCGCTCATGCGCTGGATACCACGGTACAAGAACTATTTACCTATGAGGAAACGATGTACCAGCAGAGCAGCAAAGATACCGCCATGCGTATTCTGGAGCTGCTGGCTCAGCAGAACAAGTCGGATAGCGATAAAGCTTACCGCATTTTGCTGGAGCTGTTCAGATAACTAGCCCTTGTTAATGTGCAAAAGCCTGTGAGCCCTTCTGAGAAGAAAAGGGTGCACAGGCTTTTTGAACTGGCGGGATTATACTGTGCCTGGCTCCATTGAAAAAGGCATCCTGCCGGTTACTCCCCTGACAAGATGCCTTTAACGCACGAATGTGCCGATTTGCTGCTGCGGTTCGCTTAGGATTCCGACGAAATGTAGGCTTTGTACTGCTCCGCTGTCATCAGCGATTGAATGGCTTCCTTGCCTGTAATGTCAATAACGGCAACCCATCCCGCCCCATACGGCTCGCTGTTGACGAGCTCCGGAGAGTCTTCCAGCGCACCGTTCGTCTCCGCTACGATACCGATGACCGGTGAGATCAGGTCGGAAACGGTTTTGACCGATTCTACACTGCCCAGCATGTCGTCCGCCTTGACCGGAGCGCCTACTTTGGGAAGCTCCACGAACACGATATCTCCCAGCTGTTCCTGTGCAAAAGGAGTCATTCCTACGCGCACCTGCGTATCGGACAACACCTCTACCCACTCATGATCTTTGGAATATAACAAACCCGATTTCACTTCACTCACGATTCTACCGCCTCACTTTAATTCTTACGATGATATTTTTAGCTTACCCGAATGAAAATGGACAAGTCAAGTTAGGCATCCCTTCTATTGACAGCTACTTTAAAGGGTGATAACATCCTTTTAATTTCCTACTTTTCTCATAGGATTAAATTGGTATCTGAAAGGATGACATTTCTATGCACTTAATCTCGCGTACTCGTTTATCCCGAATCGGCACTCTGGCTGTAACGGGGGCACTGCTTCTCTCCTTATGGTCTGCAGGACCGGTGCAGGCAAGTCAGGTACCGCCTCCGGCCGCTGCCCCCCAGTCTGCTGATGACTATCAGCAGTTTATTAAGGATCAGTTCGGTTACTCGCTGCCGCCCTCTCCTACCAAAGGAGATTTCATCTTGGCAGTAGCCGGCGTACTCGGTCTACAGTCCAGCGGCATCGCTAACCCATTCCAGGATATCAGCGTGACTTCCTCGGTCTACAAGCCTGCACTCGCCCTGTACGAAAGCGGCATTCTAACCTCGGATATACTGAATCAAGACCAGCCTCTGACACAAGGCACTGCGCTGTATATCGCGGTTAAAGCTGCCGGCCTGAAGGAACTGGCGTATACATACCCGGCGGATAAAGCCGCCAAAGCTCTTGCCAAGATTCAGCCCGGCGAAGCTCCTGCCCGGGGACTTACCCCTCAAGCGGCGCAGGAATTAGCAGCGGCCGTAGATACGGGTTTGCTGCCCGAGAGTCTCCATAACGATTTTGAATTAAACAAGCCCGCCTCCGCTTCATTCGGAATCCTTGTACTCGGCAAGGTGCTGGAGACTAAAGGATTGTACAAGCACTACCTGGGCAGTGTGTCTGATCCGGATATCACACGTATCGTCCGGGACGCCTGGAGATACCAGAGCCTTGTCCAGCAGCCTGAACTGCAGGATACCGCCGATCAAGCTCTCCAAGCAGGTCTCATTACCGGCTACAACATAAAAGACGACCGGTTCACTCCAAACTTCGAGAAACAGCGCACTCTTACCTACGGCCACAGTGAAATTGACCATGCCCTGCAGCTCATCGGCCTTCTTCGAAGCGAAGGAATCGATGCCAAGGTACAGCTGGAGCCGAAAACATCCGCCTTTATTTATTTGAAAGAATGGGGAGAACCTGTACAAACCGATGACTACAAAGTCGTGCAGATTAAGAACGGCAACTTCATCGCCTACGCGAAGGAATATGATCTGTCCTTGGAATTCGTGACGGCCGGACAGAAAGCCCGTTTTCAAGACATTGTCCTTCAATACGCCAAAAAAGACAGAGAGGATCAGACCGGCCTCATCGCTCATTCCTGGTGGCAGCCGCTTTACTATTCCAGAACGGAAGTGGCTGACTATGAGGTCATAACGAACAACAAAATTACGAAAGGACATCACTACGTCCAGTCATTCTCATTGAACGATCAATCCGAGGCTATAGCTGCAGGGTTAAAAAAAATCAGCCCGCATTCCGAGGTAGAATCCTATAAATTCTGGGTAGACGGGCCGTTCTACAATTATTTGCTCGGTGAATCCAAATAAAATGAAGCAATCCCCTGAAGCGCAATCCGGTGTCAGAACCGTTTGCTTTCAGGGGATTTTTGCAGGAATGGGGGCAAAAAAAGTCCCCTAAGCTCAAGGCAGAGGGGAAACATGAAACTTATAAGATTAGTCCAGCTTCTCGATGATGATTTCGGCATTCGTACCGGCACCGCTCAGCGTCAACGTAAGACCTGAAACGTTCAGGGTCAAATTGCCCGGCGTAGTAGCCTGGAACAGAAGATCTCCCGTAATAACGCCGCCGGCAATCAAGAGCGAGAACACAGAACTGCTCGGTTGAGGAATAGCTGTCCCGGTGAAGTTGGCAGACACCGAAGAAAGGAGACTAAGTGTGCCGGTGTACACATTGAAACTTACCCGGTAATAGCCGGGGGTGTTGATAACAAACGTTGTAGTCGGTGTTGTCGGACTTGGCGTTATATCCGTTCCAAATAGTACTCCCGGCGTGTTGAACGGAACTGTTCCGCCCGCCGTAATAGTTGTTCCACCTGTATTCGAACGGCTGGCAAATGCAGAAAGTCCTGTCCCGGTGGCTCCGGTAGCACCTGTCGCTCCGTCAGCTCCCGTTGCTCCTGTCGCTCCATCGGCCCCTGTGGCACCTGTTACGCCTGTCGCTCCATCGGCTCCCGTAGGGCCTGTTGCTCCGTCAGCTCCTGTAGCACCTGTTGCTCCGTCAGCTCCCGTAGGGCCTGTCGCTCCGTCAGCTCCCGTTGCGCCTGTTGCTCCATTAGCTCCTGTAGCACCTGTCGCTCCATCGGCTCCCGTAGGGCCTGTCGCTCCATCGGCTCCGGTAGCGCCTGTCGCTCCATCAGCTCCTGTTGCACCTGTCGCTCCATCGGCTCCCGTGGCACCTGTTGCTCCATCGGTTCCCGTAGCTCCTGTTGCTCCATCAGCTCCCGTTGCACCTGTTGCTCCATCGGTTCCCGTGGCACCTGTTGCTCCATCGGCTCCCGTAGGGCCTGTTGCTCCGTCAGCTCCTGTGGCACCTGTTGCTCCATCGGCTCCTGTGGCACCTGTCGCTCCATCGGCTCCTGTTGCACCTGTCGCTCCGTCAGCTCCCGTTGCTCCTGTCGCTCCATCGGCTCCTGTGGCACCTGTCGCTCCGTCAGCTCCCGTAGCGCCTGTTGCTCCATCAGCTCCTGTAGCGCCTGTCGCTCCATCGGCTCCCGTTGCACCTGTCGCTCCGTCAGCTCCGGTAGCACCTGTCGCTCCGTCGGCTCCCGTGGCACCTGTCGCTCCATCAGCTCCGGTAGCACCTGTCGCTCCATCAGCTCCGGTAGCACCTGTCGTTCCATCAGCTCCGGCAGCACCTGTCGCTCCATCAGCTCCGGTAGCACCTGTCGCTCCATCAGCTCCGGTAGCACCTGTCGCTCCATCAGCTCCTGTGACGCCTGTTTCTCCATCGGCTCCCGTAGGGCCTGTTGCTCCATCAGCTCCCGTAGGGCCTGTCGCTCCGTCAGCTCCCGTGGCACCTGTCGCTCCATCGGCTCCTGTGGCACCTGTCGCTCCGTCAGCTCCCGTTGCGCCTGTCGCTCCGTCAGCTCCTGTGGCACCCGTTGCTCCATCAGCTCCTGTAGCACCCGTCGCTCCATCGGCTCCGGTAGGGCCTGTTGCGCCATCAGCTCCTGTGGCACCTGTCGCTCCGTCAGCTCCCGTAGGGCCTGTCGCTCCGTCAGCTCCCGTAGGGCCTGTTGCTCCGTCAGCTCCTGTGGCACCCGTAGGGCCTGTCGCTCCATCGGCTCCCGTTGCACCTGTCGCTCCATCAGCTCCTGTAGCACCCGTCGCTCCATTGGCTCCCGTAGGGCCTGTCGCTCCATCAGCTCCCGTTGCGCCCGTCGCTCCGTCAGCTCCTGTAGCGCCTGTCGCTCCATCAGCTCCTGTGGCACCTGTCGCTCCGTCGGCTCCGGTAGCACCTGTCGCTCCGTCGGCTCCGGTAGAGCCTGTCGCTCCGTCGGCTCCCGTGGCACCTGTTGCTCCATCAGCTCCCGTTGCACCTGTTGCTCCATCAGCTCCCGTTGCACCTGTTGCTCCATCAGCTCCGGTAGCGCCTGTCGCTCCGTCAGCTCCTGTAGCTCCCGTTGCGCCTGTCGCTCCATCAGCTCCCGTAGCACCTGTCGCTCCATCAGCTCCTGTGGCTCCCGTCGGTCCTGTTGGTCCAGTGGCTCCCGTATCGCCTGTCGCCCCACCGGTCGGGCCCGCCGGACCTGTGTCACCTTGCGCACCGGTTGCACCAGTTGGACCTGTTGCACCGTCAGCACCGGTAGGACCCGGAGCACCTGCTGGCCCGGTAATACCCGTTGCCTCTGCTCTTGTAAGAACGACCTCATCGACCACAACATCCGACGAGCCGGCTAATGGAGTCAGCGTAATCAGAACGGTAGCATAGAATGCATTAACCGGAACCGGATCGGTCACTGCATGAAGGGTTTTCCAATTGCCTTCGGAAGCATCGGGCAAGGTGCCGGAAAGAATGACCTCGGAGTAGCCTGCCGAAATGAATGTGTAGGACGCATCATAATAAATAACGGATAAATTAACCTGCGGACTGACTTGACCACTTTGTTTGGCAAAAGAAGCAGAAACGGAATAGCTTGCTCCCGGTTCTGCAACAGAAGCCTGTAAGATTCCCGCTCCCACCAGTCCACCGGTCAGCTGCATGGCGTATTGCCCCGACTTCTGAACTGAATTCACCACTGAACTCGCGTAAACGGCCCATGGTGATGGATTTCCCGTTTCGAAATCCCCGTTTGTAATCAAATTAAAAAAAGTTACTGTCATTTTTTCCACACCTCCTCTCTCTTAATCTATTAATAAATCGGAGTAAACGACTGTAACATCCATCTATTTTGCACTAAATGGTCATCCGTTGGTAAGTCGATTTCACTGCGTGCCGGAGACTGTAATTTTGATAAACAGGAACCGGTATGGTAATTTTAAAAGGAAGTGGAAATTTGTAATTTCCCTATGAAGTGTGAAGAAGGAGAGACAACCATGCAGCTAACGAATAAAACAGCCATCATTACCGGCGCTGGAAAAGGCATCGGCAAAGCAGCCGCTATCGCCCTCGCTAAGGAAGGCGTACATCTGGGACTTCTTGCACGCAGCACGGCGGACCTGGAAGCACTTCAGCAAGAACTTTCCACAACTTATGGTGTTAAAGTACATTTCGCATCTGCGGATATTTCCAAATCTTCTGAAGTGAATCAGGCGATTCAATCTCTTACGGACGAACTGGGGCAAGTCGATATCCTCATTAATAACGCGGGAATTGCCCAATTCGGCACGCTTCTCGATATGGAGCAGGACGAGTGGGAACGCATTATTCAAGTCAATCTCATGGGAACTTACTATGTGACCCGCGCTGTCCTTCCGGCTATGGTGAAACAGAACAGCGGCAGCATTATTAACGTAGCTTCGACTGCCGGCGAACGCGGTTTTGCGACAGGTTCCGCTTACTGCGCCTCTAAATTCGGCGTAATGGGCTTAACGGAGTCCGTTCTGCAGGAAGTCCGCAAATCCAATATCCGCGTCACGGCTCTGACGCCCAGCACCGTCAATACAGACCTGGCAACTAACGCAGGCCTCAAAATCGGCGACGAAGACCGGATGATGCAGCCAGAAGACGTTGCCGAACTCATCCTGGCCACTCTGAAACTTCCGCCGCGGGTCTTTGTCAAAGCGGCAGGAATTTGGACAACCAACCCTCAATAAAATTTAAGATTCATCAGAAAAATAAATAGACCCTGCAGCTTTTTAATGGCGGCAGGGTCATTTTTATAAGACGTAAAGCGCGTCCCAGTCTTAGAACGGAGGAATCTTTTATGCCGAAGAAACCGGAAATCCAGACATTATTGTTCAAAGATGAGGAAACGATCCCTAACAATCCTGCCCTGCCCGCTCTTCTTTATAAAAGGGCATTCGAGGAACGGGCGGCTGAGGCAGAGAAGATCTTCAACCGGAATAACTGGTTGAACAGCTGGACTGGCGGCGTGTTCGACTACCATCATTATCACAGCACGGCTCATGAAGTGCTGGGCGTCATCAGCGGTTCCGCCGTTATCCAACTCGGCGGTGAGCATGGACAGCCGGTCGGGCTGGAGACCGGCGATGTGGTTGTGCTTCCGGCCGGTACCGGCCACCGGAGACTATCGGCCACCGCCGATTTCCGGGTAGTCGGAGCTTATCCGGACGGAATGGAAGCCGATCTGCTTACCGGACAAGCAGATGAACGGCCCGAAGCGCTGGAGCGGATCCAGCGAGTACCTGTTCCCTCATCCGATCCGGTCTACGGTAAGAACGGGCCTCTGCTTCTTCACTGGAAGCAGACGTAAAACACCCCCTTAGAGAAGGCTGGACTTGTTCCTATGGCCTTCGGCCGTCCGGCTTTTTTTCGTAAGGGGGTGTTCTTTGTATTCCAGGTACAGCTGTGTTTCGGCTTTTTTTTTTAGCTCAGGCAAGTTATTTGTCCTCCGGCGCGGGCTTCAAGTTTTTGAACAGTAAATGAAGCGTACCTATCATAAGAAACGTGCCCAGCACGGATTCAAACCAAAGCAGGAACTTGCTTATGAAATCCCCTTTGCCGTTTGCCGTTGCCCGTTTTCACGATCTTCCTCACCTGCCTATTTGGATTGTCGTACAGGAACCTCTCTACTCCCCCGGCTCATAGGGGACTTGCACAGCGGGCAGCTCTTGGCCGGGGGCTCCGCTTCCGCGGGCCCGGTTATCCGCGACCACGCCGGACAGCCGCCCGCGCCGCAAATCCAGGCGGCCACTGTTTCCGTGGCCGCCTGAGAACTCCCTCCGGCCGCAGAAGACGCTGCCGGTATGTGCCTTGCCGCTGCAGCGGTCCGGATCGTGACGGATGTCCTTCCGGCACGGGCGGCGGCAGCGGCAGCCGGACGCTTCGCAGCAGGCTCCGTACCCGCCGCAGAAGGCGCGGCGAATGCGCCGAGCACGAAGCGGGAGACCGCCGCCTGGCGGCCTCTGAAGCTGGCGGGAGAGCTCACGAACAGCTCCTCGCGCGCCCGCGTCACGGCCACATACGCCAGACGCCGCTCTTCCTCCAGCGCCGCAGCTTTGTCCGGCGCTTCGGCATCCAGCGCGGAGCTGTGCGGCAGACTGCCGTCGACCGCTCCGATAACGAAGACCACCGGAAACTCCAGTCCTTTGGAACGGTGAATGGTCATGAGCGAGATCCGGCTGCCTTGTTCCGGTGACCGCTCTTGTCTGCCCATCGTGGTTTTGGCCGCAATTTCATTTACGAATTCCACAAATTCCGGGATCGTATCGAAACGCGCGGCGGATGATTCCAGTTCATCCAGCATCTCTTTCAGCATTTCCTTGTGCTGGGTAACCGCCTGCTTCTCATCCGTCTCCACATACGCGTCGTAGAACCGCTTGCGGATAAGCTTGATCGCCGCGGCCGGCTTCATAGGAGTCAGATCGCGAATCAGCTCCAGCTTCTCCCGGATCTTCTCCTTGTGATAGTCTTTGCAATCCGGCATCGTCATCAAATGAATCAGCGGGCCCTTCTTGGGTTGTACCGCTTCCTGCCTGCGGATATGGGCCATTGCCTTCTCGCGGCCCAGATACATCGTGGGCAGAATTCCCTCCATCGCCTCAAAATCACGCCGGTTCACGGACAACCGTAAATAATCCATGATGGGCTTGATCAGCCCATGCTGGTACAACAGCTGCCCGTCCCCGTAATCGATATACGGGATATTCCGCAGCACCAGCTGCTCCAAGAGAGCGCGGCAGGAGCTCGCCGAGCGGAACAGGACTGCGAAGTCGCCATACTCCCGGCGTTTCTGCTCCACCTCGCCCTGGATGTGGCGGATCACCGCCTCGGCCTCATCCTCTGCCGACTTGGGACGCAAGTACCCGGGCACCGCCTCGCCAGCCTTGGTTGCCTTCAGCTTCTTCGGCCGCCGCTTCACATTGCGGCGGATAATCTGGTTGCCCAGCCCGACGATCGAAGCCGTCGAACGGTAATTGATATCCAGTGTAATCACTTTGGCTCCCGGATACATCTTCTCGAAATCCAGAATAAACTCGCTCCTCGCCCCATTGAAGGTATAAATGGTCTGGTCATCATCCCCGACAACCATCAAATTCCCCTGAGGTTCGGCGATCATCCGGATCAGTTCGTACTGAAGCCCGTTCGTATCCTGAAATTCATCCACCATCACATATTCAAAACGGTTCTGAAGCATCCGCAGGAGCTCTGAATTCTCTCGAAGAACGTTGTACGCGATCAGAAGCACGTCGTCAAAGTCCATCTTCCCGTTAGCCTGCATCCAGGATTCGTACCGGATCAGAATACTTCTGACGGCCTTCTCGTGGCTCGTCCCCTCCGGCAGATCCCGGAGCGCCATCCGGTTTATTTTATAGGAAGATAACAGTGCAAGCAGCGTTTCGGGAGGATAAGCCTCCGGTGTTCCCAGTTCCCGCATCAGTTGTTTCAGCAGAATATGCTGTCTGCGCGGTTCGTTAAAAATCTCCAGGCTGATTCCCTGTCTGCGGATAATCTGCAGGAAAAAAGAATGAAACGTCCGCGCCTCAAGCTGCGAGATATCCCGTTCCGTGATGCCCGGCAATTTAGCGATCCGCGATCTCATTTCGGCGGCGGCTTTACTCGAGAAAGTGACGAGCAGAATATTCCTCGCCTGCACTTTCCTGACCGAAAGCAGATGCCCGGTTCGGCAAATTAAGACGGAGGTTTTCCCGGAGCCTGCCCCTGCAATCGTTAACAGAGGGCCTGTAAAATGGCGGACTGCCCGAAGCTGGGGTTCGTTAAGCTCGGTGCCCCTGCTCTCCAGCTGGCGGAAATACGCCGCATCTTCTTCTCCGGGACCAACCAGTTGAACTGTGGTTTGGGCCGAAGCCAAGGGTGCCTGCGGAACGGCTTTCTCAGCCGCCCCCGGCGGTGTTTGTCTGACTGGCTGTACATGAGTATCCAATTGCGTCTTCCCCTTCATTGCTCGTAAGTCTGCTAACTAGAACTATACCATCCCTGATCCACTTTAAAAAATGCTGGAGTCATCATTTGTAACACAAATGAAATCCAGTTTTCATCTTCTTTTAATGTAAGTAGCCTATACTAATATTCGACCCCCTTTTTTAATAAATAAACCTTAGACCTGCAGCCCGTTGCTGCGGGTCTCTTTTTTTTGTCTGCCCTGTTTCGAGCCGCCAAGCCGGGGGGAATCGAATTTTTTTCTCCATGTACGGAGGCAATCTGCACATACTCTTCGAACTATATAGAGACGAACCGGTAAGCTGGCCGGCTCCGTCACTCCCCTGTTTGCCGCTGATAAGCGTGGGCGGCAGCCTTTTATGACCATCGTAGGCCCCTTAGTCATATTGTCACGTCAACAACGTGGTCAGAAATTAAGAGGAGGAACACATACTTATGAAGAAACTACCTATCGTACTATCTGCCGCAGTTTGTGCTGTCGGCTTTGCAAGCGCCGCTCCTTCCGTCTCGGCTATGTCTTTGTCGACCGGAACCCAGAGCGAGCACGTACTGGATTTACAGGAGCGTCTCGATGCGCTCGGGTATTTTAACGCAGGCGTAACCGGTTATTACGGAGCGGTCACCAAGGATTCCGTGGCAAAGTTCCAGCGCGCTTACGGTCTTCCTGCTGACGGGCAGGCGGATTCCCGGACCATCGCCAAGCTCAAACAAACAGCCGCCCCTCAAACGGATGCCCTGGAGCAAATGGCGCGCATCATTTATGCCGAGGCACGGGGTGAATCCTATCAGGGACAAGTGGCGATTGGCGCCGTTGTCATTAACCGCGTACAGTCCAACTCGTTCCCGGATTCGATCCCGGGCGTCATTCATCAGCGGGGCCAGTTCTCTGCCGTGAGAGACGGGCAGTATGCCATGAAGCCTAATGCGAGTGCCTACCAGGCGGCCCGTGCGGCTCTGAACGGATCGGACCCGACATCAGGCGCGCTATTCTACTACAATCCGGACATTGCCACATCGGCATGGAGTAAAGCGCGCCCTGCCAAAACTGTGATCGGAAATCACGTCTTCACCCACTAGGCGCAAGACAGGGCTTTCCTACACAGGTCTTACACGCTAATACAGCCATCTTTGCCCAGACCACGCAAAGATGGCTTTTTATTTGGGGAATTTGTCCCAACTCCATGTTTAGTTTTAATCACACAAAAGTCCTCCTTATAGAGGCCGCTGCAAAACAAATACAGTTTTTGTAAATAACAATCCAGTACCGCGCCGGTACTGGGTTGTTCTATTACCGGTAAAAAGGAAAGGGAGTGGAGTCGTTTTGCTTCTACAAGGTGAAGCTAATAGAGCAAAAAGCAGCCCTCCCTCAGATGAGGATGGACTGCTTTTTTCATTTCTTGTTGCAAGATCATGAGCCTGTCCCTGAATAGCTTTTGATGGCTTTATTCCAAGCCAGATAAGCCAGTGAAAATAAGAGAACCCCGACTAACGGCGAGCAGTAAGCCAGCAAATCGGCATCGGTGAAGGATTTTAAAAAGAGCTGGGATGGATAAAAAGCGACAAATCCGATGGGGAGGATAAACGTAAACAGAAATTTAAAAAAATTATTAAAAATGGTTACGGGGTATTTGACGATTTCTCTGAACCGGAAAACAAAAGCGATCACATGAAACGGATTCGTAATCCAGAAACCCGTTGCCGCTGCCATAATCATTAGAGAAACCATAATTAACGATGAGCCCAGCAGAGCAATTAATAATAAAACGATACTTACCAAATTCCAGGAGAGACCGAGTTGGACGGAGGCATAGATCAATCCGGCAGCCCCGAAAGCTAATTGGCTTAATCCTTTGATGTCAAAGACTTCGGACATGTAGTAGAACATGACATTAATGGGCTTCAAGTAATATTTGATAAACGTTCCGTCGATCAGATGGGTCCACAGATTCCAGATGTTATCGAAGAAAAGCTGCAGCGGGGATAAGGCAATCAGAGAAAACGAATAAATAAATAAAATTTCATAATAAGTAAAGCCTTCCAGGCTGGAGACGGAATTGAAAATGATCCACAAAGGCAGAATCCCCACAAGATTCGTTACCAGCATCCCGATCGAGCTTATAATAAAGTCGGCCCGGTATTGCATTTTCACTTTAAAATATTGAGAAGTGATTTTTAAGTAAATTTTAAAGTAAAACAAGAGTGTTCTCACTGCCATTAACCCCCGTTTATTGTGATGACCTTTAATGCCCTGTGATGAAAGAAACGACTAAGGATGAATAAAACAGAGATCCAGAAGAGTTGAACGGAGATGAATGTAAGGTAATCGGATGCCTGTAAGGTTGGTGTAATCAGAATAGTTAACGGAGTGTTATAGATGGCTTGAAAAGGTAAAAGCTGAACAACTTCACGCAATGGTTCAGGAAAAAATGCCAAGGGAACCAAAGCGCCGGAAAAAAATAAAACGACCACTTCTTTGGTAATGCTGATCCCCCATATGGATTCGGTATAAAAGGAAAGCAAACCAATCATGTAATCGATCAGGAAAGCAATAATCAGGGCAAAAATAACGGCAAGAATAAAAAAGAGAAAGTTCAGACGGATTTGAATGCCTACTTGAAATACAAGAAGAATGAGCAGAAAGGACGGAACGGTAATCGTTAGAAAGTTAGAGAAGACGCCTCCCAGCGAATTACAGAACCGGTTGAACTGATAGTCAAGAGGCTTAATTATATCGGTTATAATGTTCCCGCTGATAATGTCTCTGGACATGAACCATTCCGTATAAACTTGAAACATCACGGCCATAGAGGAAGCTAACGCGAGGTAAACAAAAACCTCATTGAAGGTCATGCCGTTGATTTCAGTGTTGTTCTTATAAATAGAGGACCACAGGAAATAAATGACGGTCAAATACAGAATATTGCCCAGGAAAGCAAAGATAAAGCTTGCTCTCCTTGATAATTCCGTCATGAAACTATTTCTGGCAATAACGAAATAGCGTTTCATGATACACCGCCCTCATAAATATTCCGGATGATTTGTTCGATATCGACCTCTTCGATTTTGATATCTTTCACCTGAAAGTGACTGATAACGAAATTCAGAACCTCCATCAGTTTTACCTCGTCCTGATTGATCGTCAGACTGATCCAGTAATCATCCGCTTTAACGACAGGTATAGTGGTTTTCGCTCCGAAATTAGCCTGTACTTTCTCCGCGATCTGAAGATGAAGGTCCGGATCATTCTCCGTACATTCCAGTTTGAGCGTCCGGAACGCCCCGAAAGAGCGGCTTACTGCCTGAATGCCCCCATCATAAATAATCGTCCCTTTATCGATAATAACGATTCTTTTGCATAAAGCCTCTATATCGCTCAAGTCATGCGTCGTTAAAATAATGGTCGTTTTCTTAATCTCATTTAATTTTTTTATGACATTTCTGATTTTATTCTTAATGGAGACATCCAGACCAATCGTGGGTTCGTCCAGAAAGATAACTTTGGGATTGTGCAGGAACGAGGCCGCTATGTCGCATAACATCCGTTGTCCCAGGGACAAAAACCTTACCGGTGTCGCATGCAGTTTATTCAAATTCAGGACTTCATTAAACGTATCCATATTCTCGTCAAAGCTCTTTTGATCCACCTTGTAGATTTCTTTCAAAATATTTAAAGACTCAATCACGGGCAAATCCCACCAAAGCTGACTCCTCTGGCCGAATACAACGCCAATTTGCTGCATATTCCGGGTCCGGTTCTTATACGGAATCTGGCCGTTCACCATAATGCTGCCCTCAGTCGGTTCCAATACACCTGTCATCATTTTGATGGTCGTGGATTTCCCGGCGCCATTGGGCCCCATGAACCCGACAATCTCTCCTTCTTCCACCTCCAGGGAAATCCCCTTGACGGCATGAACCATCCTGTAATCCCCGGAAAATAAATCTTTGAAAGCTCCCGACAATCCTTGCCTCCGGTTCAAAACTTTAAAGCTTTTGCTCAAATCATTAACTTGAATGATTCCCATCTGTGCATCACCGCTTCTTATTTGATAAAACAAGGCAGGCATCCGGGGCCGTTACGGTAGGCCCAGGCTCAGGCCACCGCAGTTCCGATCCGGGCCAGCTGATCCAGCAGCTTCCGCTCAAGCTGAATAATTTCCTCTTGAAATTGGCTGATTACGGTCTGATTTTTCAGCGTCTCCTCCGCACTGCCTTGTTCTCTTTTATGGATAAACATGACAAAATGGATGAGTTTCTTCCACGCTTCATGGCAATCGTTCATAAGCGTCTGAATCTGTGCTATCCGAGACGGATCTTCTTCGTTTGCTGCCATGAATTTCAAGATCATTTTAAAGAGCACTTTTTGCGTGTTCGCATAAGCCATACCCAGGCCCGTATCGTGATTCAGAAGATAATCGAATTTGGGCCCGATCAGTTGCTCCTCTTGCCCTGCATATTCAAGAATCATACCGGACAGATCTGTTAATACGCCGGAAGCAGGGGCGGTGACAGAAGTAAGAGGCTTCAGGACTTTAATGGTGCCGCGCATATATTCAAAGGATTCATTATAAAGCCCGTACCCGGATTCCAGCATGTCGTAGAGCATGTAGAACTGGGAACATACATCGCCGGTACGGGTGCGCAGGGCAGGATAAGGTTTGCTGTTGGTTAAGGAAACGTTGTGCTCGCCATCCTGAATAACGAATACCTTTCTTTCGCTGTCAAACCCTTTAATCAGGGTCAAATGAGGATGATCTTTCTTTAGATATTCCTCGCAGTAGAAAATCGCCTTTTTATTGACCGGGACAAAGACAGGCCATCCGTTCCTTACTTGCTCTTCAATCTTCAGGACGAGGTCCTCATCAGCGGGTAAAGCAACGATCTCCAGACCCAGTTTTTCTTTCAGAACAAAGGCTTCGGTCAAATCTAAAGAATCGTTATTGTAAGGCTGCGGAAATTGGGGATCGGACCGGACATTATAATGGAGATAAAAGTAGAAATACAGATAGAACAAATCGGGATTCTGTTGTCCATACGCTTGAGTCGCTATATACTTGGGCACATAAAAGCAATTCAGTCCATGTTCGTCATACAAGTTCTGATCAAATAAACAGTCAATCCCATCAATGACTTGCATCGCTTAACCCCCCTGCCATTTAGACTCGGTTCCTCAAAGTACGCTCATACGGCTTGTACACTAAATGGGCCTACGCCCGTGACGGCCATTTAACAAACCGCCCGTCCTTCACCTGGTGTGTGTTCCAGGCAAAATTCATAGGCTCCCCTTTGTAGTTCACGTGCAGCTTCCCTACAAGAGAATCCTTCGTAAAGCTCTCCATCCGGATCTTGTCGATAAACGCATGCAGCCCTCTTTGAGCCAGGATGTGAATGAACTCCAGACCTTGACGGGCGGCCAGATAACTTGTTACCGAATAGGCTCCGGGTTCCAGGCCGGACAAGTTCACATACCTTTGGCGAAACGCTTCATAATCGGAATGGTCCGTATTAACTCCCGTAGAGACCACATATACATCACCCCGTAAACCTTGGGCGGCAGCTAGAAACTCCTCCAGATAAGCATCGTCTCCCAGAACCACCGAACCCCGGTAATCGGCTTCCTTCAGCTGTTCAAGAAGTTCTGCCCCGGCCAGATAAGTTCCGGCAAAAACAACGGTGTCCAAACCGGCTAGATTAGTGGCGGTCAAGGCATGGCCCTTCCCGTCCGATTCCGTCGCCACCTCGATCCCGCTGCGCAGAAGAGTGCCTCTTAATAATCCGGCCAGAGTACGCCCGTACAGAATATCCTGCCAGACAAGAGCAACCTTGCCGGCACCTCCCCGTACGACCACATCCGTCATCGCTTCAGCCAAGTCGTCGTCTCTTCCGTAATACCGGACAACATTGCGCAGCCCCATCGCCGTAAGAAGCGGATTGGAAGTACCCGGCGCAAGGAAGGGGATGCCCGCTTGCTCGTACACTTGAGCGGCACGGAGAGCCTCCGTGCTGCTGCAGTGACCGATCACGATATCCGCTCCCGATCTGACGAGCCGCCTGGGAGCGGTACTGTCGTCGTTTTCATCGAGCGTATCCTCTTCCCACAGCAGTTCAAGCTCGTAGGGAGGATCGCTTTGCAGCCATTCTTGGGCGCCTGCCAGACAACCGAAGCACAGTTCCCTGGCATGCGCACTGGTCAGATTGCTGCTGATTCCCAGTCTGACCTTGGGGCGCCGGTTATTGGTCCGGGGAAGTCTGAGAAGTTCCCCCGGGTTAAAGGATGTGGAACCGGCTATCGTAGTTAGGCTGTTCATCAGAACACTCCCGTTCTCCTCATATTCGCCCCGTTAGACGGTCGGCATGAAATAATGGTAAAATTCCAGATCTTTCTCAAATCCGACTCTTTCGTACAGCGTCTGAGCACTGTGATTATGTACAGAGGTCGACAGAATCAGACCTTTGCCTCCGGTACTCCGTGAAAGTTCCGCTGCCTTCCCAATCAGCATTTCTCCGATCCGTCTGCCACGCATTTCCGGGATGACGTACAGATCATTCAGAATCCATAATTTTTTTAGAGAGACGCTGGAAAAGCTCGGATACAGCTGGGTAAACCCCACTGCGGTATCATGCTCGTAAGCCAGGAAAAGAACCGATTCCTCATTCCGGAGCCGATCTTCAAGGAATCTCCTGGCTTGACCCGGGTCACTGTCCTGCTTGTAGAACTGTCTATAGGAGTCAAACAGCGGAACAAGATCGTCGATCTGCTTGTCAGATGCGGCAATTACACGGACATTGGTTGTTAATTCAGACATTCTTAGCCCTCCTTATCTCGAAATAGTGGCATTATCCTGGCTATAGCGGTGGGAATCAACCCAAGGCTGCACCCTGTCAAAGCGTGACGCGTAGAAAGGGGATAAATCTACGGTGGAAGCTTTTCCGTGAAGAATAAGCTCGCTCAGCCCTTTTCCGATGGAAGGAGCCGTCTTAAAAGAAGTCCCGCTGTCTCCCGCAACCGTGTATAGCCCCGAATACGGCTCAAGCGGGCCGATGACCGGACGCGAGTCCGGACTTGTCATGAACAAGCCGGCCCAATTCCCGCGTGCGTTAGCGTTATTCATAACCGGATACCTCCTGGCCAGCAGCTCCCGGTATTCCCTGATCAAATGATCGGGAACACTCTCGGACGTCCTGATCCTTCCATGAATGGGCCTGACACCGGATTCGGAACCCATCAGGGTACAGGACTCGCTCGTCGGGCGGAACCAGGTATTATGGACATAATCCATACATGTCGGGTGCCTCTGAGTCCGCTCCGGCGTCCAGCGGAAAGTGACAATGCGCGTCAGAGTAGGTGTCAGTCCCAGGTCGAGACCCAAAGGTGCAAACAAACGATTCGCCCCGATTCCCGCTGCTACGACAACGACCGGCGAATGGATCATTCCCTGATTGGTCAGGACTCCTTGAACCTGGTTGTTGCTGTGCACGATTCTGACGGCTCCCGTCCCGATCCGGTATTCAGCACCCAAATCCCGGGAAGCCTTCATGAAAGAATAATTTGCCGCATTAGGATCTGCATATCCCGCCGATTCTTCAAAGCCCACATAATCAATAGACTCTTCCATATACATCGAAGAGTCTATTTGATTGACTTCATCCCGGGCAATTAGCCGGATCGGGATACCCATAGCACGCTGCCAGCTCATATTATGCTTCAAATCGGCAAGTTTGCCGGGCGGCACGATAACGACCAGTCCGCATGGGTCGAACCCGCAGCTGCCCCCGACAATCCCTTCCCAATTCTGAAAATATTCCAGGCTCGTTAAAGCCAGCCGGGCCTCTGCTTCATTGGTATAGTTGCAGCGGACCAGCCCCCCGCTTTTTCCCGTTGCACCTGTGGAAAGCTGGGATTTTTCCAGCACCACGATTTTCCCCGCCTTTTCTCTCGCAAGATGAAAAGCCAGGCTGGTGCCGTTGATGCCGCCTCCGATAATGACTACATCCGCACAGTCGGATGATGCGTGCTTAGTCATAATAACGTCTCCTTAAACACTCAAAAGTGTATCTTCCAAGACTTGTTCCATAGAGCGTCTTAAAATACCAAGTCCGGCCTTCAGGTTCTCATCTGAGATCGTCAATGGAGGAAGCAGCTTAACGACTTGATCGGACCGGCCGCAAGTTTCAATGATCAGACCGTTCGTAAATGCCTGCCTGGAAATCGTTTCGGCCAGAAGTCCATGCTTCACATCCAGACCAAGCATCAAGCCTCTTCCTTTTACGACTGCTTCCCCTTCCGGGAAAAGAGTGCACAAATCCTGCAGCGTCTGCCGAATATAAGCAGACTTCACAGCAAGCGATTCCTGGAAGCGCCTGTCTCTCCAATAATTGCGTATGGCTGCAGAGGCCCCTACAAAGCCCAGGTTATTCCCTCTGAAAGTTCCGTTGTGTTCCCCAGGCTGCCAGACATCCAGCTCCCGTTTAAGCAGGACAAGAGCCATCGGAAGCCCATAACCGCTTAAGGACTTGGCAAGACACACGATATCCGGTGTGATTCCCATTTCTTCAAAACTGAAGAACGTCCCGGTTCGGCCGCATCCCGCCTGGATGTCATCCACAATTAACGGCACTTCCAGTCTGCGGGCGAGTGAAGCAAGACCTTGCAGCCATTCGGATGTTGCCGTGTTCAGGCCTCCTTCTCCCTGGACCAGCTCCACCAGAAAGCCGGCCGGCGGCTCTACTCCGCTTCCCCGGTTGGTCAGGGTCTTCTCCATGTATTCCAGCGTCGTATCGGGGCTTCCCAGGGAGCCGCAATAAGGCATGAAAGTGACACCCGGAAGACTGATCCCGGCCGCCGACCGTTTGACCGGGTCCGTAGTAGCCGACAGCGCTCCGAGACTCATGCCGTGAAACGCATTCGTAAACGCGATGATGTTGGTCCTTCCGGTCACTTTGCGGGCAAGCTTCATGGCAGCTTCCACCGCATTGGTGCCGGCCGGTCCCGGGAATTGCAGTTTGTAGTCCAGCCCCCGGGGCTTCAGAATATGGGTGACGAAGTCCTCGATAAAGCTCCGTTTAGCAGCCGTATACATATCCAGGGAATGAACGATCCCCTCTTCCTGCAGATATGCCGTAATTTCTTGCCGGATCAGCCCGTTATTATGCCCGTAATTTAACGAACTCGCGCCCGATAAAAAATCCAGATAAGGGTTGCCGGCTTCATCATAGATCAGGTCTCCCGAAGCCTTTCTGAAAACCGCCGGAAAACTCCGGCAATAGCTGCGCACATTAGATTCGTACTCTGCAAATGTAGAGTCATTCATTCTCCTATCACTCCTTTTACCCGCTGAATTATTCGGGGCTATTCTACTTATCCTGGCTAACTTTGGGTCTAATCTGAAACGGATTGCCGCTTTCATCAAACAACTGCTTGAAATCAAATGAGGCCAGCGTAGGGCCATTGTCATGCAGGAGCTCCAGTTTCCTGCTCGCTTCCTCCCAGGTCGGAATCTCACCTTCCTCTGCATACCACATGGCATAGGTCGGCCATTCCGGTTTAACGAACCAATCATGGCGCTTCTTGAGTGCTGTAAGGTGAAGACCCTTGTAGACGAACTGATAAACGGAGTCAATGTTCTCCCAGAGGGATAAAGTCGAAGCCCGGGTATCGGTGGACATCGTAAACCCTCCCGTATAGAACCGGGGGACACTGAACGCCCCCCATTCTCCCCAGTCGCGCTCAAAGTTGGTGAGGTGCGTCAAATCGTCGGTTTCTTTCGCTCTGGCAATAAAACCGGGGCTGTCTTCCGCCACCTCGAATACGGGCGGCGTCAGATCCTCAAACCCTTGGACTTCTTGATGACCGTACGGTTGTTTCATGATGGCAAAAGTAGTAAAAGCAACTCGGGCCAATACATTCACCTCATTCATTAATAGACTTACATCTGATACAAACGTTCCTTAACTTCGTCTGATTTCGTCAAGTTATGAACCACGCTCTTGGCGATTTCCATGGAACGGAGCGAAACCAGACTGAAGGAGCCTGCATCGCCAAGCCCGTGGGTCGACTCGCACAATCCGTTCAAATACAGATGGGGAAGCGCGTCCTCTCCCACTAACTTCACGGCGTAATCTCTCTGAACTTTTATGACTCCGAATTCGTCTACGGGCAAAGCATTCTTGACCCGTTCAAGCAGTGGCGGGAACTTCTCCCCCTTGTGCCCGACTCCGAAATCCAGGAACCCTGTCGCCAGAATGACAACATCCGCCTGAACTTGACGGAAAGCTTTCGTATGGATTTCCTGCGTTAACAAATTCCAGCCCTTGTCTGCCTTTGTAATCTCTTCAGTACGGGTATTATTTATAAAACGGAATCGGTTCTTCCCGTCCAGCTTCTCTTCGTACAGGCGGAGATACAACTGGTTGATGACATCCCCATCCGCAGATGAGTAGTTCGTGTTATTAAGCTGGACCGCTATCTGTTGTTTCGAGTCGCGGGATAAACTGTAGTAATAGTCGATAAATTCCGGGAAATACACGTGATCGCTGAACGGGCTCGTATCTTTGAGGCGGAAGCCGAACGACCGGTGAATCGAGCAAATTTGTGCCGCCGAGGTCCGGTTCATGAGATCCAACAGTATTTCTACCGCACTTTGGCTCGCGCCGATGACGGCAATCGTGGTATCCTCCTGCAGGTTGAATGATTCGATTTTCTGGATATACTCCGTCAAATGAAAAATCGAGGAACCGATATGCGGTTTGAATTCCGCCGGAATGTTAGGTGTTCTGCCCGGACCTACGATCAGGCTGCGGCACAAGTACTCTTCCCCTGCTGAGGTTTTAATCTGCCACAGCTTCTGCCCTTCCTTCCCCGCAACCATATCCACATGTGTAACCTGTGTCGAATATTTAACGGATTCGGAAAATTGTTCCGTAACCCACGATATATACAGGGCGTATTCTTTACGCAGCGGAAAGTGAATACCCAGATTCAAGTATTCAAAGAAACGGCCGACTTCCTTCAAATAGTTAATAAAGGTATAGTGGCTTCGCGGATTACGCGGAGTAACTAAATCCCGGAGAGGATTATTCTGGATATCGGAACCGTCCAGCAGCATCCCTTCCTGCCATTTTCTGTTAGCCGATTTCTCAAGAAAAAGAAAGTCCAGATCTACGTCCATTTCTTCCAATGCAATGGCAAGTGCGATATTGGATGGGCCGAATCCTATTCCGATCAGGTCATAAATGTGCGACATAAATACCTCCCATTATGAAGAACTGGACACCGTGCTTGCTGCCAATGCTTGAAGTGTAATTAAACCGGGCGGCAGAGGTCGTACGTTACCGATCACCGGAAGCTCTTTCCAGGACAAGTGTCCGGAAATTCCTAACTCTTCTGCGAGCCGGGATGCGAATGTGGGCATCAAAGGAGCCGCAAACAGGGCAAGGGCGGCTACTGCCCGGCCGATCCCTGCAGATGTTCTATCCGCCTCGGTCTTCACCAGCTGGTCTTCCACCAGATCCATGTAGTGGACGAAGGTCTGGGCCGCTGTCCGCAGACTGAACGTATCGGGACTGTACACGAGCTCAAATCTATGCTGGAATGTCTGAATCCAGGAATTCCATTCCGGAGACCCTTGTCCGGTTATCACACCTTGTCCGACCCGTTTGTTATACACCGACCGGATTTTTTCAAACTTATCGACCAAATTTGTCTGAATCCAAGCCGTCATCGTGTCCAGTGAACAATTGGTTTGCTGTGTTTCCGGATTGGTATAAGCCAGGTAGAACCGGACGGCGTCCGCATTGTACTTAGAGAGAAGTTCTTTTCCCCAGATCAAGTGCCCTCTGCTTGTAGAAAACTTATCGTTATCCAGAAGGTAAAATTCATTGGTGATAAAATGACTGGCTACCGGAACGGAGAGACCCGCATCCTGTGCAGCCATTGCCAGAGCCACATGCGCGATCGTATAGAAATAGGAATTGTCGAAGCCGAGAAACTGGACATAAGAAAGGGTGTCTGCGCTTTTTTCCGTAGCAGTACGACCCGCTTCCTTCAGCCAATACAAATGCCCTGGATACATTTCGGCCCAGACGTTGTAAACCGATGATTCCAAGCCATCAAAAGGAATACGGATTCCCCAGTCCGAGACGTACGTAACGGGAAAATCCTGTAAAGGAGATTGGAGGAGTTCAGTAAGCAGTAATTTGAGGGTAGGCCTGATATGTTGTTCACTCTCTTCAAAAAACGTCTTGATCCGGGCCCTGTAAGACTCCATGGGCAGGAACAAGGCACGTACGGTTCTAATCTCCAGCCCGTCCTTTCCCGCAGAGGAATTTACAGGTCCCGCATCGATCAGCGTGAACGGATCGTTAGGATGGCCGCAGCTTTCGCAAATATTGCCGTTAGTCGAGTCAAAACAAGTCGGACATCTGCCTTTGATATAGGATTCGAACAGATACCGCTCGTCCGCTGTGTTGTAATAGACCTGCACTTGTTTCTCAATGAGACTGCCTGCCGCATACAAGGTTTCAAAAAAATCCGATACGAACCGGGTATACTTCTCGTCCGGCCTGCCTACAGTATCAAAATGAATAGCTGCCATTTGCAAGGTTCTGCGAATATCATCGTAATTTCTTGCAACGAGTTCCTTCGGATCCTCCTGCAGCCTTTCGGCTGTTGTCACAACATAGGACTGGTTCTCATCGATACTCAGTGCACTTGTCACTTGGCTGCCTCTCAGCCGTTGGAACCGGGAGAATACATCTGCGCCGAAATACGGACCGGATAAGTGCCCGACATGCAGGTCCCCATTCGGAGTAGGGGGCGGCGCGATTACATGAAATGCACGATTAGCTGTCATCATCTTCCTCCTTCACTTCTGACAAGAAGCGTTCCCTCCGGGATTCTTGTTCAAATTCTGGACGTTCTGGACTCTACCAACTCCTCTGCCATTCTTAGCATCCGTTCATTTGCTTCAGGGATCCCCCAGTAAATGGTAATGAATTCAAGCCTTTCTTCTTCACTGCTGTTACGGATCGTATGTTGAAGATTCGGTGGGATATAGATGATATCGCCACTGGACACCTCGGCCGTTTCATCCTCGATCGTCATCAGTCCCCTGCCCTTCAGGATGATGAACGTCTCATGTTCGTCATGAGCATGGGGCGCAGTGTTTTCTCCGGCTCTTACAGAAGCAATCGCACTTCCCCATAGCGGATCAATAAGCGACTCCCATGGGTAAATCCTTCTTAAGTCACACCCATATTCGTAGGAAGTCTCTGCCTTACTTGCATACTGGATATTCATAATAACCACCGCCTATTCTGAGTTAATAACGCGTCTGACCGGTTTCAAACTCACTTCCATCTTGCGCTTATACACGGTTTAAGCGTCCCAATCCTCTGTTTGAAGAAGGATGCTGGAGCTGCTTTCAGCCATTTTGCTTTGAATGAGACGGACTATTTTCTTGACATCCGTCTTAGCCGTCGTCATGGCAGGGAAATTACGACATAACAGAACGGCTCTGGGAATCATGTAATTCGGCAGCTTCAGCGAAATTTGCCGGATCACGTCGGCCCCGAACGACGGCTCCATAGAATCTTTGCAGATGATAGCGGCAACCAGCACCTTGCCCTGCTTATCTTCAATGGCCGCTACAACTCCGTCTGCGACATGATCCACGCTGATCAGCGCGTTCCTGACTTCGTTCAGATTAATGCGGTAGCCGAATACTTTGACTTCGTCATCTCTTCTCCCCAGATAGTGACAGATTCCCTGCGGATCAATCCTGGCAACATCACCGGATTTGTAATACCGGATTCCATCTATCGTTACCGTTCTCGATGCCGTGAGTTCCGGCCTGTTCCAGTACCCCCTCATTACATGGGTGCCGCCAATAAGCAGTTCGCCCTCTTCATCAGGACCGAGCGTATTTCCCTCCTCGTCCACGATTCGCAAAGAGACGCCACGGAGCGGTAGGCCGATCGGATAGAACTCGGTACGATCAGGTTCAATCTCCGTGATCGGATAAATGACGCATACGCATGTCGTCTCCGTCGGTCCATACGCATTGTAGAGCCGGATACCCGGCACTTCACGAAGCCATGTCTGGATAGCGTTCACGTTAAGCACTTCTCCACCCGTCAGCAGAACTTTCAACTGGGATAAATCCCTTTCCTGGAATTCACCGACCGCTCCCGCCATCAAAGTAATGGTGGATGATATCGCGATCAGATGTGTAATTTTCTCACGCTCCAGAATGTCAAAGAATCGGGTCGGATACATCAATCCGGAATACAGGAAGACACGAGAACCATAGTACAGAGGAGCGAATACATCTTCAATGGACACATCAAAATTAAAAGCAGACGTATTGAGGCATACGGAACACTCATCAAACTGCACGATATCCTGAAAGGTCTGAATGAAACTGAGGACACTCTTGTGTTCAACTTGCACACCCTTAGGCTCGCCGGTCGAACCAGAGGTATACATACAATAAGCTAATGTGGAATCTTCTACGGGTTCTAGCGGAAGCTCTAATTCATGGATCGGGATTTCTCCCCAGACAGGGCAGTCTCCCGGAATAACCTGCTCCAGATGAATGACGGGAATGGATTGGAATATAGACGGATTCAGTCTTTCGCTAAAAGAGGAAGGCATAATGAGATACGCGGGTTTTATATCCGAAATCAAATACTCGATCCGTTGTACGGGATTAGTCGGCTCAATCGGAACGTAAGTAATTCCGGCCTTCAAACATGCAGCTATCGCAATAACGACCGACACTTCCTTCGGTGCAAGGATCGCCACATGCTGGTTTACGCCCACGCCCTCGCTGATCAGAAACCGGGCCAGATGATGGCTTGCTTGATCCAGCTCTTTAAAAGTAAGGGAATGCTTGCCATCGCTAACGGCTTCCCGGTCAGGCCATCTCTTGGCGGGTTCACTTAAAAAATCGCTTAAAGATCTTACGGTTCCATTCACGGTTAACGGCATCGTTATTCTCTCACTCTCCTAGTAATAAAAACACTTGAGGAAGGGGAGACCAAAAGACAGCTAATCACTTCCCCCGACGGCGTGTATTCCTGCTTTTTCTTTCTGGTAAGATATAAAATTCAGAATCTCGGAAATGCTTTTGAAATTGTCCAGTTTTAAATCCGCCGCATCAACCCGGAGGCTGAATTCTTTCTCAATCTCTACGACCAGGTTAATGAAATCCACTGAATTCAAACCGTTGTAAAGCAGCTCGGCATCTGGTGCCAGTTCTTCAACTGGAACAAACAATTTGAAATGCTGCCGTAGAACCTCTCTTATCTTTGCTTCCCATTCTCCAATATCGGTCAAAAAATTCCCTCCCATCGTTCGTCATCTACTCCAAATCATTCAAAAACTAGATGAAACAGGAAAATATGCAAGGAAAATTATTACAATTTGATCATAACTCTACCAGTAATATCAAGTCAACTCTAAATAAAATATTAAAATACTAAAAAGAAACTGCCCAAAACGAAACTATTTTAAAGAAATTATCTCTATCTTGTTTTTAAAATATAGTTTTTGTTTTGTTAAAATATTTTAAATAATAATTAAATTAAAGGAAATTTTATATAATAAAAACCAATTTTGCCCATAAAGGAAATGCCTGAAGTAGATCTTAATACCTATGATTTCCTGTTACAACAGCTACTTAAGCCATTTGTATTTAAGGTTTAATTCCTAACTGATTATGGCAGATTAGCCGCGATGACTAGT
Organism: Paenibacillus lutrae; assembly: GCF_009757775.1. Classification (GTDB taxonomy): domain Bacteria; phylum Bacillota; class Bacilli; order Paenibacillales; family NBRC-103111; genus Paenibacillus_F; species Paenibacillus_F lutrae. The sequence continues at coordinate 145,026 of NZ_RHLK01000016.1, read as the reverse complement.
CCTGTATCCCGTGTATAGGACTTGGAGCCTAGGTGCAACTCCTATGCGGAGGGCATAAAAAAATCCGTGGTAATCGCCACAGATTAAGATAAAACTATTCTTTAGAACAATTAATAACCCATTAAATAATCTCAGCATATACTTGAACGGGCGATTACTCCAAGTTATCCGGCAAGTCATTCGCTTCCTTGGAACTCTTTGTGAAAAGCCCTTTTTCTATCTATAATAGACATAAGTTTTCCATACGGATTACAAAAGGAGAAATCGTACATGAATTCCGTTATTGATCTTCTGATGAATCACCGTTCGATACGCAAATTTAAACCGGAACCTCTTGCCCCCGAGCAGAAGAAAGCTATTCTCGGGGCCGCCCAGATGGCGTCTACTTCAAGCAATGTTCAAGCCTACAGCATCATTTCGGTTACAGATCCTCTCTTAAAGAAGGAACTCGCAGAATTCGCGGGAAATCAAGCTTATGTAGAGCAGTGCGGACTGTTTCTCGTGTTCTGTGCCGACTTATCGCGTTTACGGAACGTGACGGAGAATTGCGGAGAAATTTTTCACCAGAATACCGAAAGCTTCCTAGTGGCCTCACTCGACGCTGCGCTGGCGGCGCAGAATGCAGCCATTGCGGCCGAATCTCTGGGCCTGGGCATCTGCTACATCGGCGGCATCCGTAATGTTCCCCACAAAGTAAGCGAAGCGCTGCGCCTGCCGGAGCTGGTTTACCCTGTGTTTGGCATGTGCATCGGTGTACCCGATCAGGAGCCGTCTCTTCGTCCCCGCCTCCCTATGCAGGCTGTCGTGCATGAGAACGCCTATGATACCGGAGCAGTCCTCGAAGGAATTCAAGAATACGATGAAACAACCCGGCGCTACTATAGGGAACGGACAGGGGGCCAAACCGATCTGTCCTGGTCCCGCAGCATGGCGGATAAATACCGGTTGCCTGTCCGGCCTCATATCAAGCCTTTTGTAGAAAGCAAGGGCTTTAAGCTGGATTAAGCGGAGCCTAAATAAAGCAAAGCTAAATATAGCAAAGCTAAATATAGCAAAGCTAAATAAAGCTGCTCCCGGCAGATTACCGGAAGCAGCTTATCCTTGTTGCCTTCGATTACGTTCAGGTATGATGGGGCCCATGTAGGATAGGGCAAAGACAATCAGGATGATAGCTGCAACTCCAGCGTATACGGGGATATGAATTTGTCTAATTCCCGCCTTATCCATTACATAATCCACCCCCGCCATTAGCAAACAAAATAAAATAATTTTCCACGTCGTGCTTAATAAAACAAACTTATCTACCACAATATAAGCACCTATAAAAACAAAAAGTTAAGCGGATATCTTATACTCAGGGGAATCCTCTCCTTTGTTACAGTTCCACAATCTACCATATATTACCTAAAAAAACTGGTAAACGGAAAATATCCACTGAATTTTTGGGTTGTGTGAGTAACAGGAAAGACCCTATAGCTAAAGGCCCGGAATAGGACAAGGATATTAATGATGAATTTGAAAGGCCCTCCCTTAGAGCTTCGGGCGGCAGAGAATAACCTGCCGCTCGAAGCTGCCTTTGCGGACGACGCACCGGTCGTCCACCTCAAACCCGGCTTGCGCCAGCGGCCCGTCAATCGGCTCCGCCGTGATGACGACAGCCCTCCGCGCAAGCCGCCGGGCGCTCCGCAGCATGTCGAGCTGCTCCTCCGCACTAATTCTGGAGCACAGGTTATACGGCATATCCAGAATCAGCGCATCGTAGTCGCCTTCCAGGCTGCGGATGTCCGCAATCTTCACCACATCCGGGAATCCGAAGTGGTGAAGATTCTCGCGCGCTCCGCGGACCGCGAGCGGGTTAAGATCGCGGCCGACGATGTCGATGCCCATCGACAAGGCCTCCACCAGCACCGTGCCGATGCCGCAGCACGGATCGATCGCGCGGATGCCCGCCGGCCGGGGCACCGCGATATTGGCCGCTGCGCGGGCTACCCGCGTGCTAAGCGCGGTGGAGTACTGGCGCGGCTTACGGCTGTGCGCCAGCCAGAGCGCTTCGCTCCTGCGGCACTCGCCGAGCAGCCAGCGGCCGCCCGCCTGCGCCAGACCAAGCAGGCGCTGCGGAGTCTTCATGTCCGCCTTGCCCCGGACATGAAGCCCCACCGCGCGTTCAATCGCGCGCTGCTCGTCATAGGAGGCCTCACCTTCGGCCTCCACGTACTGAAGCTTGAACGTCTCCCCTTGGAGGTCAAGCGATTCCGCCTTGGCAGCCAGCTCATCCAGGCTGGCCGCTTCGAGCTGAGCCGCGACCCGGAAGCGGATAAACGGGCTGCGGCTCGGGTCCAGCCTGGCCGTGCTCCGGGTGAAGCGGGGGCTCTCCGGCTCCGAGCCGAATAGAGCGCGCAGCTCCATCGCGCACAAGTACTGTTCATCTTCATGACAGGCGTAAGTATACAAATACACCGATGCTGTCAGATCGTTAAGTGTGAAAGAAATTGAAGTCAATTGCGCGTACCATCCTTGATCGAGGTTTCTTGTATCCCCGTATCATAACGAATGAATAAAGCCGCGTCTACCTCATCTCTTCTCCGCACCCGATATCTCCGTCCTTGGCTGCCGGGTAACGCCCCCGCCTGCCTGTCCAAACAGCGGAAGCTCTCTATCCTGGCCGGCGGCTTGCCAAATCCCGATGCACACAAAGACCGCTGGAAATCCAGCGGTCCGGTGGAGCCGGATTCGAGCCCCCGGCCGTCTATTCTGCGCAGCTTACGCCGGTCTCTAAAGCTTAACAATCGTCCATTTATCCGGGGTATCGGCTTTGGTGGTCAGCCATTGTCCCTCCTGGCACATTTTTCCGTCGGTCCAGTACCGGTTGTAGATGTAGACTACATCCCCGTCCCGCAGTGCGCTATCGGTAGGATCTACCTTGCGCAGGCGCCAGCCCTGCTGTTCTTTGTTGTAATCTTTCTGATAATAATAGAGTTCGTGACGATCTTTCCATGCACCCAGGCAGTTGTCTTGTTGCATTTCCGTCGTCTCAATCCGAATCTCTGCCTCGTCTTTAAGCTCGCTGCCCTCGGTTCCCTGCAGAAGAGACAGCTTCAGCTTGACCTTGTCGGTCGGGCTTACTGTCGGGAAATTAAGATAACTGGGCCACTTCCCTGTCTTAAAGCCTGCAACATAGGCGCCTGTCTGATTACGCAGCAGCACCACGTCGCCCGATTTGATAACCGCCCCCGAAACCGGCGGAGCAGGCACTTTGTAAGGAATGGTTTCTGTCATCAGTACTTTTGCCTGAATCGTATCCGGCTGGTGCGATCCCCAGGAAGGGAATTCGTAATAGGTACAAGCGATCGGATCTTCCTTGCCTGCACGTTTGAAATCCAGAACGGCAAAAGCGTGATTGTAATAACCGTTCGCCTGACTCACGAGCGGCATTGCCTCCATGTATGGAACCTGCTCGGCATAATCAGCATTATGCGGGGTGTACGGGGTTTCTCCCGTCGTTTCTTCATAAGCGGAGGAGCCGACCAGCCGTCCCTTGGCCAGTCCCATCAATCCGTCGCGGAATAACGCCAGGTTATGTTCATGCCCCCAGAACCAGCAAGCAATCCGGTCAAAATACGGGGAGAACGCGCTCATTAAATGCTCATTCATCCACGGTCTCTGCGCGAAGCGGCTTTGAATCGGGCTGTGCTGGGAGAAAAGCTGATGATGGGACAGCAGCAGCGTGCTTCCGCCAAAATTTCTAAGCTTATCCGCATGCCACTCTACCTCTGAATCTTCCAGCCAGGGCCCGTTGTAGGTCGGGTCCATATCGTTCTTCGGGTTATAATCATGGCGTCCGGTGTCCATCCCGAGGAACTGCCAGGCACCGTCCTGCGTGCGGAGACTGAAGTAACTGGCTTCCTGCTTCCAGTCAGGATGACTGGCATTAACCTGATCTATCACTCCATTGTAAAAACCGTAACCGAATGCGTAGTAATCGTGATTCCCCGGGATCGTAAAGACCGGAATCCTCGGTTTGCCCGTCTCCGCAAATACCTCATCAAAAATTGCGTTAAAATTGCGGGTGCATTCATCCGGTGTCCCTGAGTAATAAATATCGCCCAGATGAATAATCGCATCCACGTCCATATTGACCATATATTTGACGAGTTCCTTGGCATCCGGCATGCCGGTCGCCCAGTCACCGATAAGACCTACCTTCGCATCGTCCGGCAGAACGTAAGGAATGACGCCATACGTCCCAATCGGCTGCCCGAGTTCTTTCCAGTCGCGATAGTACGGATTGCGGTACTTCGTATAATATTCAATGAAAGTGGTGATACAAGTCACCCATCCGGCATAATCACCCGTTGAATATTTACGGGCTTCCTCCATCAGACGGAATGCTTCCTCTTCCTTCCCTTCTGCCTTGGCAATAGCCGCCTCGTACATAAGACGGGATACCTTTGCGGCATCTGAAGCCGGACCCGCTTCTGCCGATGCATCTGACGCGCTGCCGGACGCCTTAAGAAGAGGACCGGGATTGTCTGCTCCCTGCTCCTGCAAGATATGTTCGTGCAATGAGGCAAGCAGCTCGGCCGCGTTATCCGCTGCAGCAGGCGCAGCCACTGCCAGCAGATCCGCCTGCTGCCCAGGCTGCTCGGACCCGGACTTCGGCATTTGATCCTTCATGGCGCTGCGGACAGTGTCGGTTACGGCCGACTGCCAGAGTGATAAGCTCCGGCTTGGAACGGTGCGAAAACGTGTCATATAAATCCCCCTTAGTAAATGATACCGAATGGTCTTAACTGGTAACATTTCTAAATATATGACATAAAGGCACATTTTGAAATAACACCAAAGGGGTATTTTTATAACTTAACGCCAAAAGAAAAAAAGAATAGAACTGCATCCGTCTTTGTCTCTAATCGACTCATTCAACCGAGAAAATTCTCCATCGTCCTTCCATCCGGTTATCGGGTATGTACATCCGCTATTGATTTATGAACGGGGAAGTCTCTTATGGATGGCTGCTTCCGGAGTCCGAAACCTCTATTTTTACAGCATCAAGGACCGGCGGCTGAGATAGAAGCACCAGAGGCCCCGAGGTAACACGGATTCTCTCTCCTATGCTGTATGTATCATAAGCCGTCTTATCTGTAAGGGTATACCAGGCGATCGTGCGTTCTTCCATCGCTTGCTTAATAATCTCCTCTGATGAATACTCCCTCAGATCCTTGCTAGTGACATTAGTGACCACCAGAATACGATGATGTTCGTCTACGACTTCCTTATTCACAATAATTCCTTGCACCGTCTGGTGGGGACTTTCCGGTCTCTGCACGGGTTCAGCCGCTGCATCTTCCCTCCCCGTATACCCCAGCGTACAACCGGTTATAAGACAAGCCATAAGAATCCATACCGTCCATATACCCAAAAGCATCCGAGAACAAGATTTCATGGCAACCACCTTCCTAATTCCTCTCACTCCTGTAACGTTTTCTGGTCACATTCCTGATAACGTTTCTTGTAAAGAAATGTTGCAAATGGACCGGGTGCGATAAAACCGCTTGATTACTTAATGAACAGCATCCAGCCCCCAACTCCCAGCCTCCTCCGACTAGCCGCGTCGTCCTGCCCGCATACACAAAAACCGCTGATTGATACCAGCGGTCTTGGCATATTCCCCCTGCTCTACTTCCAATGGGAACGGATAAACTCGTCCCGGCCCGACTGAGCACGATCTTCCTTGTAATGTTTTGGATTCTTACGGTGGTAATCCTGGTGATATTCTTCGGCTTCATAAAAAGGACCGGCAGGCGCGATTTCCGTCACAATCGGCTTATGGAACCGTCCGCTCCGGGCCAGATCAAGCCGGGATTGCTCCGCAAGCTCCCGCTGCTGCTCTGTATGAGTGAAGATGGCTGTGCGGTATGACAATCCGCGGTCCTGGAACTGTCCGTGAGCATCCGTAGGATCAATCTGCTGCCAGAACAACTCAAGGAGCCTTGTGTAGGGGAAAATTTCCGGGTTAAACCGGATCTGAACGGCTTCGGTATGCCCTGTGGTCCCCGCTTTCACCTGCTCGTAAGTCGGATTCTCCTCCGTTCCTCCCGTATAGCCGGACACGATACCCTGTATGCCCGGCAGCTCTTCGAACGGAGTAACCATACACCAGAAGCAGCCTCCCGCAAATGTCGCCAGCTCTTCCCGGCCTTGTCCCTCTTCTGTCTCCATCTGACGGCCTCCTCTGTATATTTACGCAGATTATGAATCGGATAATTCCTTCCAGGCCTTATAGACCGATCCGATCCGCTCTGCTCATGTGTTTTAGGGCTGGACGCTCCTTCTTTTACTTGTTCCTTGCCGGCCAAATACCCGCAGCGTCGTCGCTGGCGGGCATGTTAGGCATGGTGTATTGCCTATCGGAGAGAATACCGCTTCACCTGCCGGCAAACGAAATCAGTCGGCTTATTCGGATCCATTTTCGAGGGGACTGCTTTCCGGACGGCCGGCTGATTATTCTCCGTCCGGCTTGTCTTCGTCTGCGGATTCGGGTCTTTCCAGCCGGCTTAACGCGGTTTCGATCAGAAAATCAAACAGATCGTCATCCTCTTCCAGCTTTTCTTCGATAAACGTAATTTCTTCCTCGCTGCCCGATTCCTTCGTAAAGTTCAGGCTGTACATCCATTCCTTCCCCTTCTTGCTGAAAAGAGCGACTTCGTACGCGGTTGTTCCCTCGGTGGCTTTGAATTCCACTTTGCCGATATACCCGTTGTCCTCGCTGTACATCATGCTGGCGTTTAGTACCGTAATTTGCATGTTCGTTCACCTGCTTCTATTAGATTAATTTCATGAATTGTTCTACATGTTCTGAAAAGGCGGATAAGTATTCATCGTAAAACGAAAAGCTCCGCTGTGCAACTGTTCCGGTTTATAACACGCCCTGCAGATTCTAGCTTTGATGTAGAAAGGCAGCTAATAATTCATAGGATTGAAGACGTTTGCCGTAATCCGGCAAATTCGTTACAATCATGAATTCATCCACGCCGTACTCCCGCTGCATCTGCGTAAGCTCTTCCCGGATCTGCCCGGGCGTTCCCGCAAGAATCCGCCGGGATGAGCCACCGGGCTCCGGGGAACTGCCTCCTGACTGGGTGCCGTCCGGGGTGCTGCCCCGAGCGCCGTCTGGAGCGCCGGATGCGTTGCCGGACAGGCCGGTATGCCGAGGCGACTGGCCCGGATGCGCGGCTTGAGACGCAGGATCCTGCCGGAGCCCTCCGGACCGCTCCCGCGGCTGCGCAGAAGCGACAAGCCCGGCATCGGCGCCTCTGCCGGAAGGAGCGGCACCGCGCGGTGCCGAACCTGCCGCAGCCGCCCCTGGCGCTTGCGGCATACCGGCGCTTTCAGCCGCAAGCGCCAGGGCCTCCTCTTCCGTCTCGGCACAGATGACGTTGACCGCAGCAATCGCTCTCGGCTTAGGCAGCAGCCGGGAAGGCTCGAACTTGCTGCGGTATGCCTCCAGCACGGCGGCTCCGTCCGCGTCGCTCATGAAGTGGCCGAACACATACCCCGTGCCGTATTCCGCAGCGTAAGCGGCACTTTTGACGTTCGTGCCGAGCAGCCACAGCTCCGGGGAAACGGACGGCACCGGACGCGCCGTGATCAGCTCCCCCTCCAGGCGGTACTCGCCTGCGAGCAGATTCGAGAGATCCTGGATCTTCTCCGGCATCCGCCGTATATTCTCCAGGAAGTTGCCGCTCAGCGCCATCATGACGTGCGCAGAGCCTCCGGGCGCGCGGCCGATGCCCAGATCGATGCGGCCGGGGTGCAGCGTCGCCAGCAGATGGAACGCCTCGGCCACCTTGATCGGCTGGTAGTGCGGCAGCAGAACCGCACCCGACCCGATGCGGATCTTCTCGGTATGCGCTCCGATATGAGCGAGCAGCACTTCGGGACAAGCCGAAGCCAGCTTGTCCATATCGTGATGCTCGGACACCCAGTAGCGCGTGTACCCGAGCCGCTCCGCAGTGCGCGCCAGCAGCACGGCCTGCTTCAGCGCAGCCGGGGAGTCGGCGTCCTGCATGACGGGAACCAGGTCCAGCACGCTGAGCTTCAGCGGGGGGAGTCCCCTCCCCGCTTCTCCGCTTCTGCCTGTACGCTCAGAAGCCATAGATCGTCATGCCTCCATCCACATACAAGGTTTGTCCGGTTACATAGCTTGAAGCATCCGAGGCTAGGAAGACTACGGGGCCCACCAGCTCTTCCAGCTGTCCGATCCGGCCCAGAGGCGTGCGTCCGACCACCTCAGTCATGAATGCTTCGTTAGCCAGCAGCTTCTCGGTGAGCGGCGTATGAAAATACCAAGGGCCGATGGCATTGACCAGAATGCCGTGCTTCCCCCACTCCATCGCCAAGATGCGGGTCATGTGAACGAGCGCGGCCTTCGTGGTGCCGTATACGACGCCTGTACGCAGAGCTACATGCCCGCCGACGGAGGCCACGTTCACGATGCGTCCGCTGCCATGCTCCTTCATATGGCGCCCGACCGTCTGGGACATAAGGAAGGCAGACTTCAGATTGGTCTGCACGATCACGTCCCATTCATCCTCCGTCACTTCCAGCGCAGGGGTACGGATGTTCATGCCCGCGTTATTGACGAGCACATCAATGCGTCCGGCAAGACGCACCGCCTCCTCTATCGCCGCCGTCACATCTTCGCGCACGCCGACATTCGCCGTAATCGGATAGGCCCGGCATCCGGTCAGACTTGTAATCTCTTGAGCCACGGACTCCAGATCGCTCAGAGTCCGGGATACCAGCACCACATCCGCTCCCGCTTCAGCAAGCCCGATGGCCAGCGCTCTTCCGATGCCTTTGCCAGCTCCGGTCACGAGCGCCGTTTTCCCTTCCAAATTAAAGCCAGGCAGATACATAGGGGTCAGCTCCTTTATTGAACATCTCTTAACTTCACTTGGATTCAGCCATTCCAAGAGGCATTCCTTATCTATAGCGATATATCTATAGCGATATATCTATAGCGATATATCTATAGCGATATATCTATAGCCATATATCTACGCCATATATCTACGCCATATATCTACACCATGTATCTACAGCCATGTATCTATAACTATTCTTCCTCTATCTATTTTCAGGCATTCTGCACCGGCACCTGTCTGGTCCAATCCCGGTAAAAACTTACGAATCAAGTCCTTTGGGACCGTTTCTCCCGGTGATTCATTTTTTATAATCTTTACCCATGATAAAAGTTTCGCACGCAGAAAGCAAAGCGCAGGGACTAACGCTTCCACTCCCCCCACTGCGATCGCTCAAAGAACTGTTGAACATTCAGACGAATGCAGAAGACCCCTCACCGTCCGAGGGGTCTTCTGCATTCGTCCATCCATCATCTATGACTACTTCCGCCGATTTACCAGCTGACGCGGATCTATTCCATTGTCCACAAGCAGCGGATTCTTAAAAGATTTCGCCAGTTTATCCCAGGCTACAATTTTAAAATTCTGATTTACAGCGGTGCCGTTGTCGATATTCTCATCATCCTGAGCGACGAAAATCCCGTTAGGGTACGCATCCCCAAGCCCAAAACCTAACACGTCTATCCCATCGGTCTCCGAGGTTCCGTCAATCGCGCCGTCCTTAATGGCGAAGCTCCCGAGATACCGGTTGCTCCCTTGACGCTCATAGACGGCATAAGTGCTGCTTCCCTGGCTGGATGCAAGGAGATATCCTTTGCCGTCAGCGGCGTAGTATAGGGTCAGACCTTCGATATCGGCCGTCAAATGCGAACTGTTCACATCGTCGACACTGGCTACCGGCTTGCTGCCGCTGCCTGGCTCCGCGCCGACCTTCCAGATGGCTTTGTCTTCTTCGGCCAGATAGATTACCGCATACTCATCGTCCGCGACAATGCCTTCCGCCTGCGAACTGACTTTGAATTCCCGTACGCGCTTGCCTGTTATGCCGTCTGTACCCGGTATCAGCTCAATCTGCTCGAACTCTCCGTCTTTGCCGAGAACCAGCGCGTAGAACTTATCCGTCTTCAGACTGTGATACAGACTAAAGCCGTACACTTCTTTCATAGCCGGCTGAATAGGCTGGGATGTAATACTCTTCAGCTCGCCGGTTTCCGGGACGATCGCAAACACATCAATCGTGTTCGCCGACCGGTTCGTCGCAGCTGCAATATCTATCTTCTTCCCGTTAAGCGGAAAACCGTAGCGCACATCGATGTTGTTCATTTTGCCAAGTTCATAAGATTGTACCTGCTTGCCAAGCAGATCATAGACGAGAATGCCGCCGCCTTTGTTGGTAGCGATAATCCGGCTCTTGGACGGATCATCGGGATGCAGCCAGATGGCAGGATCGTCGGCAGCGTCATCGCCGCTGTCGACGGAATCGGTCTCCCCGTCTGCCGTCACTATGGCCAGCTGGGGCCGCTCTTTGTCCGGCTGGACGGGCTCAGGGGATTGCCCCGCGCTAAGTCTGCTTAAGACCAGCTCAATCAATCCCGGGGGAACATACGTCGAGTCCCCCTTAAGCTGAATGCGGCCGTTCAGTTTAACGGTCGTGCCTTCGAACTCATACTCGCTGCTGCCGATCGTCACCGAGCCGGACGCACCATTGTGCAGGGTAAAAAAAGCCGTCTGCGAACTCTGCTCCCAGGTCACACGCGCTCCTGATTGTTCGAGCATACTCCGTAAGGGAAGATATCCTTCTTCCACAGAAGCGTAAGCAGACGGACTGTACAAACTTGCGGCAAACAAGAGAACTCCCAAGCTTTTCAACCATTTCAGTGATTGTCCCGATTTCATCGAATAAGTCACCACGGCTTTCCGGCAGAATACGTTCTGCCTTTAGTATGGCGAAGAATTATTCGGGGAAATTACGCGCTGCGTTAAATATTTGTAAATGATTTACCAATTCCAGCTTCCGCAGCCAATCCATCTCCTCTTTCAGAATGTTCAGCGGATCGGGACCGAACCACTCCAGCGACGCGGGAATCCCGGTACGGTGTATGTACCTCAGGATACTCCTGTAATCCACGGCCCCGTCTCCAAGCTTCACAATCCCTTCGCGTGTACCGCTGGAGGAATACACATTATGAGGCTGAAAAACTTCCAGATACTGCGGGGACGAAATATTTTTCAAATGATAATGCTGTACCCAAGGCTCCAGAAGCCGCATACATTCCTGCAAATCCTCGCCCGCTTCCCACAAATGAAGAAAGTCGAGATTGATGGCGAGCTGCTCATGCCCCGTTTCTTCCAATACCACCAAAGTGGAGGCGAGTGTATCGGCAAGGGTATTGGGGTGTGTCTCAATAAGCAGCTTTACTCCGTGCTCTCCGCACAAGTCGCACAGCTCGCTTAACCGCCGGGTGTAACCCTCCCTTGCGGCTGGCGTTACGCCTGCGCTGGGTTCTTGTCCTGCAAAAGTACGGATGCGGTTCGTTCCGAACGCACCGGCAAGCTCTATAAGACTGCGGCATTTGGCTGCCGTCTGGCCGAAGTCCGCTTGCGGCGATATATCCAGATAATCACTGATCATCGTTATGTTCATGTTATGAGTACGCAGATAGTGAAGCTCTTCCAGTTCTTGCTCCTGCCTGTTGTCATACAAATGCTGTGCATGAATCCCCCATAGCTCAATGCCGCTGAAACCTTGTGCCTGTGCGTAGCGGACAAGTTCACCGAACGATATCAGAGCATGACGAAACGAAATGGTACCTAGCGAGATATTCATCGGGTAATGGCTCCCCTTTCTATTAGGAGGTTGCTGCAGAACTTTGTTCTTTGCGGGAAGAGTCCCACCACTGCGCAAACTGGCGTCCGATCTCCTTTTTGAGATCAAATTCGATCCGGTCCGCCTTGTCCACCGACTCCAGGAGGCCCGCTACAAGACCCGGATCCCCCTTAATCGACACTTTAGCTGCGATATACTGGATCGTATTGAAAGCCTGAACGAGATCCCGGATCTGCTGCGCCCAGTATTCGTAGAGCTCCTCGGGATATCCGAGCGCGTCTCTGAAAACCATCAGCGCATAATCGTAGCTGTACTTGCGGATAGCGAGAATATGAATCTGTTTGAGAGCAGGCATCAGCATAGCGAGCGTAGCGCCGCTTTGTCCGCTGGCGATTTGAAGGATCGTTTCCCGGATGCGGGACGTCAGCGGATTGTTGTCCTCATGAAAACCGGCGTGAAAATACCGCTGTATCGTATCGGCTGCAGGCGCCTGGATATTCAAAGCATCCACATAAAATCCTCCGCCAAAAGGATTCTGTATGATCGCCTCGATCACGCGTTCTTTCCTGATATTTCCTTCCCACCGGAAATCCGGGTCGAACATAAACCATTCTTCCGGATCGGAAGTCTCAGACAGTACGAGATAGTGCGGGAACGGCTTCTGATAAAATTTGTTCTCCCGCTCCGGGAGCACAGACATATCGATCTGCACAATCAGATGGCGGTGATCCGGCCGCTCCGCTATTAATTGAAGAAACATGTCCAGGTTCTGCTGCTTGCTCCGGCCGGGATCATACCATTCATGCACGCGAAGCCCGAAGAACTTCTGGTACCAGGCCAGGAAATAATCATGCCGGTGCCCGTCGGCATAGTAGGTAATGGTCCCATCCTCTTTCACCGAGAACCCGGAATCCCAAATTCCGAAATAATAAGGCCGGTGATCGACCTCGCTGTTTCTTTTAATAATTTCGCATAGACAGCTCATCAGACAGTGAACTTTGATCATACGGTGCCGCCAGACGCGAGGGGGCTTAGCCGCCCGATAAAATCGAGCAGAGAACCGATCGTCAGGAAAGCCTTCGGATTGATTTCATCTTCGGGAACCTGCAGGCCGAATTCGACCTCAATGTGGACCAGCAGTTGAAGAATCATAACCGAGTCAATCCGCAAATCTTCGCGGAGCCGGGTATCATCCGTAAGGGAAACTCCCCTGGGCACCTGCAGCTTTTCTGTAAAAAGAGCGTTCAGCTTCTCTCGCCGCATTTCCCGCAAAGATTCCAGATCCCGCGGCGCCGCAGGTTCTGCTTGATCTTGCTTGCCGTTCATGACAAATCCCCCATTTCCAGTAATCTCCGGCTGATTTTTCCCCCGGTGTTCTTAGGAATTTCACTGACGATCCGTATCTCCGACGGAACTTTGTAGGGAGGCAGCCACTGCATGCACCAGTCCATCACTTCCTGCGCGGCTACAGCGGGCTCGGCTACGATCTGAGCCTTGACGGTTTCTCCCATAACGGGATGCTGTCCTCTATAGACAACCGATTCTCTGATTCCTGTACATCTGGAGAGGACATCTTCCACCTCCATAGGAAACACTTTGAGTCCCGAGACGTTAATGACATCATCCATACGGGAGACGACCCGCAGATTCCCTTGCTCACTGAGATATCCGATATCTCCCGTGGAAATCTTACGGCTGTTCGTCGTCACCAGCAGCTCGGACGGATGAGCCTCATCCTGACTTACAGCCACCTGCAAATGCCCCAGCGGCTTCCCCATGTCCGCATTCGTTTCCATCTGATTGGAGATGGAGATACATCCGGCTTCGGAGCAGCCGTACTGCTGCATCATGACAGGCACCACAGGACGCAGCTTGTCGTAGAGACTGCCTGGCATAGGCGCGCCGGAGCTCATGATTTTATGGAAAGGAACAGCTTCGCCCGGAAAAGAAGACAAGATGTGAAGCAGCGGCGGAACCCCGTACACGAGATGTCTCGGCGTATCCCGGATCAGGTTCAGTACGAACTTAGGGTTGCGGTTCGTCACAATAACCGGACTGGCTCCTCTGCGAAGTGAAGCCAATACTCCGCACAGCAGCCCGTACGAGTGAGTGACCGACGGAAGCACAATCGGCACTTCCGATTCATCGGTTTCCAGTGCTTCGTTGTAGGCTGCCAGCTCTATATCAATCTCCTGCCAGGTCCGCTGGATAAGCTTGGCGCTGCCGGTCGTACCCGAGCTGAACTGGAACAAGGACGGCTCCTTGCCGGAGCTTGTGCCATACGCCGGGGGAAGCTCATGCTCCAAGCCCGCAGCAAGAGTATCTTCCGGCTTGGCATACCGGTCCTGCCCGGCGGAAATCCAATTCTCGGGATTCTGGTACACGAGCCCGCTGCATCCCGCTTGTCCGGCTTGGTGCAGGGCTGTCTCCAGCGGTGTATCGCCATGAATCAGCAGCACGGAGCCGCCTTGCCCCCGTACCAGCAGAACGAGCCGGACAACATCGACCGGATCGGATAAGCACAGCGCAATTCTCCGGCCTTCGATCCTGCGGAAATGCGCCATCCGCTCGTAAGTGAGCAGACGGTTGCTAAACTCGGCCGCATCTATTTGGGTGCGGTTAACGGCTAACATATAACTTTCCCTCCTTGGTTATCAGGCCTGGCCTGACTTCTCCAGCTGCCGGGTTACCGCGAACAGCGGATTGGGCACTTCATGAGTAAGTGAATCCCGCTGAGGATACAAGCGGCGCTTGGTAAGCTGCTCCACCCGGCAGGTCGGCACGAACAGATCCGCCTGCCTGTAGCGCTCCGCGAGCTGCGGGAACCTGCGCTCATATTCGCTTAACACTTGTGCGGCCAGTTCCCAGAAACGGGTTTCCTCATATCCGGACCGGTCTGCCAGCAGGAGTGCCAGTTCGCCGAGATTGATGAAGAACAGCGCGCCGAGCGTCAGGCTCCGGACGGATGCGACATCCGCCATTTCGAAATAGGTTCCGAGGGGAGCCCCTTCATAGATTTCATGCGCCTGCGTAAAATCAGGGCATTTCTCCGGCTGCGCCAAATACTCCCGGCAGAACAGGACATCTTCATGGAAATCCTTAAGCGCAACCCTCACGGGCATGCCGTCCCGGTGAACGAGCACCATATTCTGTGCATGCGTTTCGAGCGAAACGCCCTGCGCGACAAGCAGATGGACGATAGGCAGGACAGAGGTTTCAAACAGTCTTCTCAGCCAGCTCTCGACCCCTATAGACTGAAGCCACGGCAGAATGTACGGCGTACCGTCCAGTTCCAGCGCGCACAGCGCATTGAACGGAGCGGCCTCTTCTCCCTTTTCCAGGTGCTGATGAATGCTTTCTCTCCAGATGCAGCCGAGTGATCCGGCAGCTCCCTCAGCCCTGGGATCATCCGCTGCGGGCGGGTCATAAGAAATCCCGGCAAACTCACGCAGCAAGATGAGCTTCGCCTCGTTCTTCAAATAATTGTCGCCCTCCACAAGCTCGGTCAGCCAGTCGGACACCATCGGCGCTGTCGTAACGAAATGAGGCGGCAAATGGCGGGAGCTGGAAGTGTTGAGCAAATTCATAGCCAGCTTCAAGGAGGCTTTACCGATCCTGCTCCGGTTGGCCATCGTGCGGATGGATTGCTGCGGCCTATACTCGTCAGGTGATTCACCGAGCAGGATCATCCGCTTGTCCCGCAGATGCGCCATGTACGCCGGGGCAATCTTCTTCTTCCACTGCCACGGATGCACCGGCACGAAGTGGTAGTGCCGGGGATCACATCCGGCAGCCCGGACGGCGGCATGGAGCCTGGCCAGCTCCGCTTCGCCCAGTTCGGCAGCCAGCAGGTTGCCGAAGTCCGATCCGGAGCTGATGGCCGCCCGGGTATTCTCCCGGCGCACAGCCACCCACAGCAGCCGGAGGGGCTGCTTGTACTCCGGCCCGTAAGCCATATGATCGGCATAATCAAAGCCGATCCTGGACTTGTAGCTCGGGTGATACGGGTGCCCGTCCGTCAGTCCGCTTTCGAGCGCGTCGTAGCCTTTCCCCTGAAGACTGCCGTGCTCTGCGTTTTGTACACCGTATTGTGTACCGTTTTGCGTACCGCGCTCTGCGCTTTGTACATTTTGTACACCGCTTCGTGCACGCTCATATTGGCTCAGCGTATCCTTCAGCACCGTTTCTTCCAATTCTTCAATGAAAGCTTCCAGTTTCTGTTCATCCGGTACCATACCGTCCGGTGATCGCTCCGGCTTGACGACTTCCCGCATAAAGAGAGCTACGGAGGAAGCTTCTCCCCTGCCTTCCGCGGATTGCCGGATCACCGGCGCTTCGGTCAGACGGATGCGCCCAAACGACAAGCGCCGCTTCCCGCAGCAAGTATAGAAGCAGGGGCGGCCCCTTGAATCGGTGCCCCGCAGCGTATATAAAGTAACGTCCCCGCTTTGCTGCGTCTGGGCTTCTATCACTTCCTCGTACAGCAGAGATTCAATTAATTGCCGGAACACTCTGCTTAGAACCTGCGCATATTGCGGAGAGGCGATAGCCTCGCTGACCTTCATGTCCTGCGATATCCGGTTCATCCTCATCCCTCCCTTATATCCCTTTTTTGTCGCTTTCTCCTTGCTGGCCGGCTTCCTGCGTCCTTCAGCAGCCGCTTTATCCTTGTTGCCCTGCTTCGAACATCGAACATGATGAAGGATGAAGGCCGTATCCTTAGGAAACTTCGAGTCGCATGCGGCAGCTCCAACTGTCCCTGCACTATCTCCGCAGGCAGGCTGCCTGCAAGGCAGCTGCCAGCTTCCCTATGGCGATTCTTCCCGCCACCTCCGTACAGTTATCGCGGATATCCCGTCCCTCTAGCAGTAAATCTCACTTTCCGGCTGCCGCTTGCTCTTGCCGGCTCCGGAAGCTGCGCTCCTCACAAAGATAAAGAAGAGCAGCAGGTTCACCAGACACAAAAGCGCCGCCGCAACAAGCGGTGCCGTTAAGCTTATTTCGCGTGCCAGCGAGGATGCGAGCAGCGGAGACAGCAGTTCGCCCACATTCTGGAACGATACGATCACGCTAAAATGAAGCGGCAGGCTGCTTCCGCTGCTCCGGTCGAACAGCATGACGTCCAGCACAGCCATCGTTAAGGCCAGGAACAGCCCGTACAGCATGCGCCCGATAACCATCACCAGCATACTGTCTGCCGCTGCCTGCAGGAGTAAACCGGCCGCCATGATCGCAATGCCGGCCGTATAAACGGCCGTTGACCGCTCCGGCACGCAAAGTCTCCGGATAAGAGGCATCGCCGCCACCGCCATCGCACTCGGGATCAGGAACAAAAGGCTCCCCGTCTCTGTCCCGGTACCTAACCTGGCTTCTGCCAGCGGGGTAAAGAACGGCCGGATCAAGTTGTTCGCCAGCGCCAGCGTGCAGAATACGATCCCAATGGCCAGAAGGAAGCCATATCTCTTCACAATGCTCGGAGCTGAGGCTGTGCCGCTTAGGCTTACCGGCTTCTTCTCTGCCGACACCTGCCGATTCCTCACTCCCGCTTTTTGCGCTTCTGCCGGCCGCACCCGCTTCGATGCTTCCACCGTCCGGGCGTCACCCGGCACTGCGGGCTCCGCTTTGTCTGCGGCCTGGCCTGCATAACCGCGCAGCACCCACACGCAGAGAGCAAGCTGCACGGCGTCAGCCGCAGCTGCCCCGTAGAACAAAGTAAGGGGCTGCTCCATGCCCAGCATTTTGGCACCCACCAGTGTAGACACAATAATAGCGGTATGGTGAACCGCATGAAACTTCGCGGCAGTCGCCGCGTTTTTGCGTCCCTCGGATAACTCGATCATGAGCGGGTAGATGAGCATGTAACTGCTTTTGAACAATAGAAGCAGAACCGTTATCACAAGGAATTCAGCAGCGGTACCGGCGGTCGCCATCAGTGCCGTACACACGGCTGTTCCCGCCTGTCCGGCTACCAGCAGATGCTTGGCCTCAAATCTTTTGGATAACAAACCCCACAACGGGGAAATAAGTACGACGGTAAGGCGGCATACGAAAATATAAACGCCGGTAAATGCGTAATCTTCCACGCCGAACACTTTGCTGAAAAACTGCGGATAAAAAGGAGACAGCAGCACTTCCGTAAACAAACCGAGAAACACACAACCCAGGAGTACAGCCTGGGCCAGCTGAGCCCGGGGGGAGCCGGCTCCAAAGCCTGCGAGCTTCGTCCTCATCGAATCCCGAATTGCTGGAAAACGTTGCGTTCACGAACGGGATACACCGTCTCACCCGCAAGCGAATTAATAATAACGCTGTTCCGGTGGGCTCCCAGGCCCAAGTCCGGCGCCCCGACTCCATGCGTATGAAGCTCCCCGTTCTGAATATAAATCGAATTGGCCAGCTCTTCCTTCAAGGCAAGCTTGTAATCACCGCCTACCTCGTAGCGTCCGGCTGAATCCCAGCGGATCAAATCCTGCAACGACCCTAAACAGCGGGGTATCGTATGCGTGTAGCCTGTCGCGAAGATCACTACATCACTGTCATGCGTAAAATGCTCGTCCTGGATCAAATGCCTGCAGGTCAGTCTGACCTGCTCGCTCTTCTCCCCGGACACCGGTTTGATATTGCGTACCTCCGTGGACGCAAGCAGCCTTACGGCAAGCTCCTTCCCGCCGACGCTCGCCTCGTACAGCGCATCATAGATGTCCGCAATCGTAGCGGCACTAATTCCTTTGTACAGCAGTGCCTGCCCTTCCCGGATCTCGTCCTTGACGGCCTGCGGAAGCTGATAGAAATAATTCGTATAATCCGGGGAGAAATGCTCCAGACCCAGCTTGGAATATTCCATCGGGAAAAATCCGGCAGAGCGCGTAAACCAGTCGAGCCGATAACCGCAGGCTTCCTGCTCTTGGAGCAGCCGGAGAAATATTTCTCCCGCGCTCTGCCCGGAACCGATGACCGTCACCGACTTGGCCCTGCGGCACTGCTCCAGCTTATTCATGAAATCGGCTGAATGAAACACACTCTCACCCAAATGCGTGCGGAACCGCTCTCCGACCGAGGGCACGCTTCCTACTCCGAGAGCCAGATTCCGGGTCCGGTAGGTCCTCGTTTCACCGGAAGCCGTATCATACACGTCTACCTCGAACACGCTCTCGCTGCCTGACGAATCCAGCCGGACATCCCGCGCCTCCATACCGAATTGGCAGGAAGGCAGCTTACCGGCAGCCCAGCGGCAATATTCGTTGTATTCGCGTCTAGGGATATGGAACTTCTCCAGGAAGTAAAAGGCATAGTGCCTCCCCTGCTCGTGCAAATAGTTTAAAAAACTGAGCGGATTCGTCGGGTCCGCCATCGTAACCAAATCCGCGAAGAAAGGGACTTGCAGCGTCGTTCCTTCAATCAGCATTCCTGCGTGCCAGTCAAAACGGGTCTTTTGATCAACAAAAAGAGACTGGATGCGGGGTGTTTTCTGCAGCAGAGCCGCCAGCCCCAGATTAAAAGGGCCGATCCCGATGCCAAGCACATCGTAAAGGACGGATTCCGGCAATCGGGCTGCTCCCTCAGCCTGGGCATGCAGCCGGATTTCCTTGTCGGCTGCAGCCGTTCTGAGCACTTGGCCTTGCACTTCTTCCTTCCGTTCGCTTCGCATTACATATCTCCTTACCTTCCGTCTTTCTCTCGTATGAGAATGATTTTACTAGCTGTCCAGTCCGCTGCGGACATGGCCCAGGCCTCTTTGTGCAGAGAACAAACGAGTCCGGGTTAAGCAACGGATGACAGAACCCCGCTGTCAATTGCCCCAGCGTTCATGCCCGCCATCTTCTCCGAACCAAGGCGCAAACACCTTGATATCGGGCAGCTGTCCCCACTGCTGTTTCCATTTTGCGCTGAAAATCTCCCGCTCCAGGAACATCAGCGCGCCTTTTTTATCGGGAAGCGTAACTTCTTTTTGGACAACAAAGCCGCATTTCTCGAAAATATGAATCATTTTGCCGTTCCGGATATCAGGCTCCGCAATAATTTTCAGCGTATCCGCGTGACGAAACAGGAAGGCAACCATCGCTTGAAGAAGCGGGAGGGCATAGCCTTTACCCGTGTATTCAGGCGGGCCGATCAGTAAATGAACCCCTTGATCCGCCGGATGAGCCTCATAGTGCCTACCAATCACATCGCTGCGCGTCCAGTAAGCTTCGAAATAGCTCACGGGAGTCCCGTCCAGCAGCCCCAGGTAGAGCGTCTGGTGCGTATCGGCAAGGAAACTCCGCAGATGGGCGTCATATTGCTCCCGGCTTACATTCAAATTCCAGTAAGGAATAACATGGGCTTCCTGCTGCCAGCTGTGCAGAAGCTCAACATCCCGCTCCAGTGAGACCGGACGGAACGAAATCGTCTTGTTCAAGCCGGGATGAAGGAGCTGGAAGGCGCAGGCTCCCTCTTCTGCTGCGGATGAGTTAGAACCAGCGGCAGCCTGCTCCCCGCTGCCGTTATCCGGACTCAGCGAATACTTGCCTGCCGTCATTCGCGGCCAGCCTCCTTTGCAAGCGGATTATCTACGAGACAGTAAATGGACTGTGTATCCATCGCTCCCACCAGCTCATCCATGTCATACAACCGGGTCAGAAGATTGGCTTTGCAGGGCAGCTTCTCTGAGTTCAGCAAGCTTCTCAAGAATACGGAAGGCTCCCTGTCTTGAGGCAAGAAAGCCTCCAATGCCGCGCGCAGCTCTGCCAGCAGAACCCTTTCATCAATCAGTCCGGCGGCCCCGAATCCGTTAATCAGACCAAACATGTGATTGTAAATGAGGTAGTACCGGAAACGCTCGTCTGCAACCGCATCCTCGCAGACCGTCTGGCTTTTCTCCCCGATTCCCGGCAGAAGATTGTCCAGCAGAGGCCGGGTCGACCGGCAAAAATAGTAGCCCTGATTATCACGGTAGCGAAACCGCTCCGGGTATCCTTCCTTGAGCTGCACCACGCTGTTCTGCTGATGCGCTTCCAGTGCCACGCCATAAGTCAAATAGAGCCACACCATCGGACGGAGCGAAATATCCAGATAACGCCGGAACCAATCCGTGCTTACCTCTTCCGTACTTCTACCTTCACGGGCAGACAGCTCCCGGATGATCCGGGCTATCCGGGTCTGCTGGCCCGGCAGCGCATCCTGTACCAGACCCGCTACAAGTGTCGCATTCTGCGCTTCGCTTGATGCCGCGGTTTGGCGGAACTGATTATCGCGCAGGACCACTTCAAAGCCGGATTCGTCCTCTTGGCCGAGTCGAAGTGTGAGGTAGGCCGGATCACAAGTAATATCGAATCCGGGGAATAGATTCCTCACGCGTCCGAGATCCGTCAGAAGCAGGCGCTGAACCTCAACGCCCCGCTCCAGCTCCTTGAACAGATTCACGCGCAGGGAATTCGTCACTTTCACCTGCACGGAGAATTTGAACATAAAGCGGGATTCCGGATGATAAACGGTTCTCAGAGAAGAAGTGGCTGCGTAAGGCTGTCCAAGCTGCCCCATATCCTGCAGCAATCCCGCTTCCATGTGCCGCTGCACCTCCGGCCGGGTGAGCAGCCACCGGGCCTGAAGCGGATGAACCGGGATCAGCGAGTAGTCGTCAGCAGCCGGGCTTTCCGCATCACTTGCAGAATCCGTGCCTGCTTCGCTGGTCAAGCCGTTTGCTTCGCCCGGGTAACCGCCGCCTGCTTGCTTATGGACACTTCCGCAGAAGTCTTCCATAAAAGCCGGCGGAACCGACGGATCATCGCGCAGACCGGCTTTGACCAGTTCCGAGGCTGATTCGGACCATGCCGAATCTTCACGGACGATGGAGCGGTGAGCGCGGAAGTAATGGAGCTGAAATTCACCTTTCAGCTCCGGCGAGTACAGAGCCTGCTCTTCCTCGGGTATGCCCTGGCGGCTCTTAGGAGTAGGATGAATCAGATGTCCGAACAGCAGCGACTGTTCCGCTTCGATAAAATCCGTATCGAAACCGTACAAAGCCTCCGTATCGTCCTGACGGCTAGAGACGAAGCTTTCGATGTTGCGGGTGCTCTGGATCAGCCGCAGTATAAGCTCATCCACTGCAGAATGGCGCGCTGCGGCCGTCACAACCCCTACCGGGGGCGCCTCCGCTGCCGATGCTGTTTCTAAGGCGGGGGCTGCTTCTGAGGCTGCTTCTAAGGCCGCTTCTAAGGCTGCTTCTGATGCTCCTTCTGAGGCTGCTCCTGAGGCTGCCTGCGGGAATGCTTCCGTCGATGTTCCCTCTAACGTCTCCGCAGCCCGCAGTTGAAGCGAGAGCTCTTTCACGAGGATGACAGCCAGCGTCACATAATCCGCCTCCACCCACTTCTGCCCGGCACCCGTCCGGTAATACACGGGAAAAGCAAATACATGCCGGCCCGTGGGTGACTTATACCGGACACCGGCGGCAATAACAACTCCCTGAAGAGGCAAATCCACTTTCGTATAGATGACGGTCTCCTTGTCTTTCGTTCCAAGCCCGATTTCATCTGCCGAAACCCATTCTCCACTTCCCGTTTCCCGCAGATAACAATTGAGAAAGCTCTGCATAGCCGCTTTGGCGGCAATTTCCCTTGCACTCATGTAACGGTTCCTCCTGTTTGAGCTTAGATTAATAACATGATGTATTGATGAATCCAGTCGCGATCTTTTGCACCTGCAGTAGTTCTCCGGCACGTTCTGAAGCACATACGCTGTGATTCTCCGCCGCTTGAGGAGCCGAAGTTAGTCGCAGTTCTGTTTCCTGTCGGACTTCTCAGCCTCCCGCTTCAAGCGCCTTCCCAATCTCCTTTGCCTTTTGTAAAATTTGCTTCGTATGCTTCAGCTCCGTACGCGGATTCAGCAAAGTGAACTTGAGCCACAACCGTCCGTTTGCTTTTGTGCGCGCAAGCACCGCCGTTCCCTCCGACAGCAGTGTGGAACGAATACGGACGTTGAGTTCATCCGACCATTCTTCGGGACTCCGCCCTACCGGACAAGAGGCAGGAACGTAGCGGAAGACAATTGCGTTCATAACCGGCTCATTCATCAGCTCAAAAGCAGGCTCCTGCCGGATAAGGGCGGCCGTGCCGCCTGCCAGCTCCAGCGTATAATCGATCATCTCGCCGAAAGCCAGCCGTCCTATGTGCTGCAAAGAGATATATAATTTGAGCGCATCGAAGCGGCGCGTTGTCTGAACCGATTTGGTCACGAGATTCGGCACGCCGTCCTCTTCGTCCTCTGCCGGATTAAGATAATCCGCCAGCTGTCTCATAAACCGGAAATCATGCCGATCCCGGAGCAGGAATGCTCCGCAGGAGATCGGCTGATAGAACATTTTATGAAAATCAACGGCAATCGAATCCGCCAGGTCAAGACCGGCCAGCAGACCTGCATGCTTATCGCTCAGCAGCAGCGCACCGCCGTACGCGGCATCGGTATGGAGCCAGAGGTCATGCCTGCGGGCAATCGCAGCCAGCTCAGGCAGCGGGTCTATGCTGCCGAAATCCGTAGTGCCCGCTGTCGCCACCAGCGCGAACGGCAGCAGGCCGTCATCCCGGAGCTGCGTCAGCTGCTGCTCCAACAGGTCCGGGCGCATCCGGTGCTGACTGTCCACCGGAATGCTCACCACGGCCTGTTCACCCAGGCCCAGCTGAGCGGCCGACTGCTTCACCGTGAAGTGTGCGGCTTCTGAGCACAGCACACGCATTCTCGAAGCAGCCGGATGGAGCCCGAGCTCCCGGACGTTCCAATGCCAGCGGCTCATGCAGAAGCGGTCACGGGCCAGCAGCAGCCCCATGTAATTGGACTGCGTGCCTCCGCTGGTGAACACTCCGTCCGGCTTGGCTGCGTTCAGGCTATCAGGCTGCCGGACACGGGGAGTTGTCTCATGCGGGAGCAGCTCCGTTGAAGGGCTTGAGCCCTCTCCGCTCCGATCGCTGTGACGGCCCTGAGCGCTTGCTCGTTCCTGCCCGCTTAGAGCAGAACCGGCTGCGCCGTGCGCAAGGCTTTCGGCAGAAGCTGATGCCGCGCAATCCTCTCCCTCAGTCTCACTTGCATAACCTGCCAAGCCGCACAGCCACCGGATCATCCGCTGCTCCAGCAGAGTTCCGGCCATGCTCTGATCCCACGAATCCATCGACTGATTCGTTGCGGAGATCAACGCTTCCGCTGCCAGCGAGGATGCCAGCGGCGGGCAGTGCAGATGCGCCGCACAAGCCGGATGGGTAACTACGGCGCTGTGGCGGAGGATGGTTTCTCCCACACTGCCGAGTACAGCGAACATGTCCGAACCGTTCTCCGGGCAGATGGTTAATTTATCCACGAGGCCCGCAAGCTGCTCCGGACTGAGGCCGCTGTATGGCTGCGGCGAGGATGCAAAGTCGCGGATGATTACCTCGACTGCTGTCGTCATCATATCGCGATAGCTCCGCTGACTCTCAGCCGTTTCGGTCAGAAAAAGGGAACGAAACATCTTTTCTCCTGAACCTTCTATTCCTATATGCATAGTTGAATTTACGGCAGAAGGAACACCCGCTGAAACCGGATCTTCACCGTTTACAGCCTTTCCTTGATTGGCACGGCTTACAGAACCTTCTGCATTTACAGGTTCTACAACTTCGGCCTGCTCTGCAGTGTTCACAACGTTTATATCGCTTGCTGCACCTTTCCTATTCACTCTGTTCTCAGCTTCAGCGGCACTTGCGGCAGTTGCAGCACTTGCACTCTCCGCCGACGACTCTTCACTGTTGGTATGCCTGGTATTCTGCGCACGCGCAGCATCCGCAGCCATCATGCTTCAACCTCCCGCATGCCGCGGACCGCGCGCTGCGCGGCCATTACAGACTCGCCGAAGATCCAGGCGATGTCATCGATCTGCTCCTCCGTAATGATAAGCGGAGGCAGGAACCGTACCACGCTGCCATGGCGTCCGCCCAGCTCAAGAATGAGGCCGCGGGACAGGCACTCCTGCTGAATGCAGCGGGCCAGCTGCGGATGGGCGGGGTAGCTGCCGATCCGGTCAGCTGCCTGGTCGGAGTCGACGATTTCGACGCCGACCATGAGTCCTTTGCCCCGCACTTCCCCGATGCAGTCCGCCTGCCGCTGAATCTGAAGGAGCGCGTTCATAAGCTGCTCTCCCGCCACCGCGGCATGCTCGGTCAGCCGCGCTTCGCGAATAAACTTCAAGGTAGCCGTGCCGGCTGCCATAGCAAGCTGGTTGCCGCGGAAAGTTCCCGCATGGGCTCCCGGCTCCCATATATCCAGCGATTCATCGTACACGACGACAGCAAGCGGCAGACTTCCTCCAATCGCCTTGGAGAGAATCAGCACATCCGGCGTAATGCCTGAGTGTTCAAAAGCAAACCATTTCCCTGTCCGGCCGATGCCGGTTTGTACTTCGTCTATAAGCAGAGGGACCGAACGCTCCCGGGTCACGCGCCGCATTTCACGCACCCATTCATCCGGGGCGGGAATTACGCCTCCTTCTCCCTGTACAATCTCCATGATCATACCTGCCGGACTTACAATCCCGCTTTCGGGATCATCCAGCATATTCTCTATGTAACGGCTTCCCAGCCGATTCCCTTCATCCCCGCCTACGCCGAAAGAACAGCGGTACGGGTACGGATAAGGCAGAAAGTGTACGCCAGGCATAAGGCCGCTGACGTTTTCTTTGGGGCTGCGGCTGCCCGTTAAGCTTAGCGCCCCGTGTGTCATGCCATGGTAACCGCCGTGAAAAGAGAGAATCGGCCCCCGGCCGGTCGCTGTCTTCACCAGCTTAACCGCCGCTTCCACCGCATCTGCGCCGGATGGCCCGCAGAACTGAATCTTGGCCCGCTTGGATAAGTCCGCGGGCAGTATGGCAAACAGTTCATCCACGAACTGTTCTTTTACCGGGGTAGTCAAATCAAGCGTGTGCAGAGGAAGTCCGCTCGCAAGCACCTGCTCGATGGCTTCCACAAGTACCGGATGGTTATGCCCAAGTGCAAGCGTACCGGCGCCTGCCAGACAGTCATAGTAAGTTTTGCCGTCCGCATCCTTGACCATCATTCCTTTGGCCTCGCAAAGAGCCATGGGGAGCCTCCTCGGATAAGAACGCGCGTTGGACTCACGCTTTTGCTGGCTGTTCAGGTAATGCGCATTGCCCAAAATCATAGCTTTATTTCTCCCCTTCTCAGGTGAAGTCTGTTAATTGAGAATTCTTATCAATTACTTGCTGCTCATTGTAAATGATTATCATTATCAATACAAGAGGGAAATGGATAATTTTTCTTTATTTTGATAATTTGCGACCATAGGCCTAGACAACTCCATTACCTTGGTGCACGCAGAAAATAAACACAGCTTTCCCTTCATCGAAGGCCGGTTTCTATTCCGGAATGATTTTTTTACTACTATAGGCGGACGTTGGACCCTTTGCCCTTCAACAGATTACGCCCATCTTGCCTCTTGATTTTCCGGCACAAACGAACGATTCTATCTGCACCTTTCCGTCTATTTATAACCGTTTGATTCTTAAAATTTCTAAGTCAATTTCCCTATTCCAAAAAAAGGGGTTGACAGGACTTGGAAAAACCTTTTAAATAAACAATTGATAATGATTATCATCATCATCTATCCGCATGCATTTACATACTTTTAGGAGGGAACCACCCGTATGAATCACATGAACCGTCCGAAACGGTCTCTATTCACGATTTGCCTGCTCGTTCTTACAATGATCGCTGTCGTAACCGCAGGATGCAGCAGCACCGGCACGACTCCGGCGGCTTCCGGAACACCGGGCAGCACCGGCACCCCTGCACCAGCTGCTGACACCGTACGCGAGATTACGCACGCTATGGGCAAAACAGAAATCAAAGGCACGCCGCAGCGCGTAGTCGTTCTTACAAACGAGGGCACCGAAGCCCTGCTTGAACTCGGTGTTAAGCCAGTCGGAGCCGTTAAATCCGGCGTCGGCAACACATGGTACCCCCACATCAAAGACGCGATGCAAGGGGTGACCGAGTTAGGTGAAGAGGTTCAGCCGAACCAGGAGCTGATCGTCTCCTTGAAGCCGGATCTGATCATCGGCAACAAAGTCAGACACGAGAAAATCTACGACCAGCTGACCAAAATCGCTCCTACGGTATTTGCTGAAGATTTGAGCGGCAAGTGGAAGAAGAATTTTGCTCTGTACGCCGAGGCCCTTAACAAGAAAGCGGAAGGCGACAAAGCGATGGAAAACTACAACAAACATGTTGCTGACGTGAAGGGCAAATTCGGAGACAAAACATCCGCCAAAGTATCCATTGTCCGCTTCCTTCCGAATGCGGTCCGGATCTATCAGAAGGATACATTCGCCGGCATCATTCTGCAGGATCTGGGATTCGCCCGTCCGGCTGCCCAGGATAAGAATGCCTTCATGGAGGTTATTACCAAAGAACGCATGGCCGATATGGATGGCGATATTATGTTCTACTTCAACTCTGATTACGATGACAGCAAGGGCGGCACGAAATCCCAGCAGGAGTGGATGAAAGATCCTCTCTACACGAATCTGAATGTTGCCAAGAACAACAAAGCGTTCCAAATCGACGAGATCATCTGGAATACATCAGGCGGTATTAAGTCAGCTAATCTGATGCTGGACGATTTCGTGAAATACGCGGATAAACTGTAAACTGCAAGCTGAAAATCCCCCTCATACAACACGTCATCATCGGATGGCGGTGACTGTATGAGGGGGATTTTTGTGCTTCTCCCGTGCTTGTACAACGTGTGCTGACGGCCTTCCGGGCAGGCGTTACCAAGACTAAGGTCCAGATCATAACTAAACCCGGGGCTATTATGAATACCTTCTCAACTAGCTATACTGATAAGGCGCAAACAAATGTCGAAGTCTTGAAGGAGTCTGCAATGGAATGGATCAGTGAGCTTTTCGAACAATACGGATATGGAGTTTTGTTTCTGGGGTTATTCGCAGAGTCCCTCGCCATTCCCTTCCCGGGAGAGTTGGCCATGGCGATTTCCGGTCATATGGCGGCGGGAGGGACGTTTCACCTGCTGTGGATTATGCTTGTTTCTTACCTGGGAGCTATCATCGGCACGATCGTCACTTATGTGATGGGCCGCAAGCTCGGGAGGCCTTTTTTTGATAAATACGGAAAGTACATTCTACTCAAACCGCAGCGGATCGACACCTTAACCACCTGGTTCGCCAAATACAGCGACAAGCTCATTCTCGTCAGCTATTTCGTTCCGGGTCTGCGGCATTTTACCGGATATATTGCGGGAATTCTGAAAGTCCGCAGCCGCACTTTCTTCCTCTATAACTCTGTAAGCGGTCTGATCTGGGTCATCCTGTATGTGATGGTCGGCTATATCTTCGGCAATAAAATCGAGCTGCTGCTGCATCTGATTGCCCAATATTCCGTGTGGGCCGTGGCGGGCGGAGCAATTGTGCTGACGACATTCATCCTCGTACGGAAGAATAAAGCCAGCTTGGCTGCCTGGGCGCGTTCCCGTTATCACCGCCTGTTTAAGCTCTCTGCCGATTCGGATCGTTGAAATTGTTCAGTAACGGAGCGCTTCCAGCCTGGCCAGCAAATCGTGAGCCGTCATCTCAGGCTCCCCTGCATTCACTCGGTAGATTTCGTTGTTTCCTTGCCTGTTCAGACCTTCTTTGATTGTAAAAAACAACTGAAAACCGATACCCTCCGCAATCTCTTTGACCTGGTCCGTGTAGGCTCCGTAAGGAAAAGCCAGCAGTTTGGCACGATTGCCCAGCTCCTCTGTAAACCTTCGTTCCATCAGAGACAAGTCACTACGGATACGCGCCGCATATTCTTCTTCTGTCTCCAGCCGGCCCAGCGTCTCAAGATACATCGCATGAGTCAGGGCCGGCTCACAATTAAGCTGCCGGTCCACCGGCACCTGATTGTGAAGCCGGTAGGTATGGCTGTAGAATTCCATCCCTGCCCGTTTCATCTCTCTCATCTGATTCCAGCTCAAATGGGGAATAGCCTTGGGCTGATAGAAATCTGAAGACTGCCCTATTATGAAATTGGTGGCGGTCATTTTGAAGTCTTGTAACAGCGGATAAGCTTGCGTATAAAATGATTCATATCCATCGTCAAATGTAATCACAATGGAGTTAGGAGGAATCTCTTTTCCCAGGAGAATAAATTCGGTAAATGTGTTCATAGAGATCACCTGGTAATGCGAATCCGACAAGGCCCGGAGATGTTCTCTAAACCGAGAAGTCGTAATGGTTCCGCGATTCTGGCGGTCCGCGCTCTGATCAGGAACAATATCATGATAGAGCAAAACCAACACGCCATCTTTATATTGGGCCGTTATCCCCCTTGGCTTATATTCAATAATCCCCCATAATGACAGAAGCGCAAACACGCAAAAAATGAGACCGGTAACAATGAATTTCCACACCCGTTAACTCCGCCTATTCCATAAATATAAATCTTTTACAATTCTATATTTTACTATATTCCGATCGAAAATTTATATATTTTTAATAGAGTCCTTACAAAAAAATGGCGCCGGTATAAATCGGCGCCATAGTCTCATGATACATTCGAGGGAGGATTCAGCAGACTGAAACACAGCGGTTGGAGAGAATGAACATGCTGCACCGTTAATCATAAAGAGCGTTAATCTGCCGTATAGGAATCAACATCCGTATGCAGGAGGTCCTCAGCGTGATACGGCTTATTTCATGTATCAAGGGGGGGACTGGTTGCACCGGGCGGCTGGAGGACGTTCCTGTTCGGATTCACATGTCCGTCTGCGCGAACATCTCATATAGGCTGCGATACTTGCGAAGTTTAGCCAGTACCGCATCCGCCCGGGCGGCGCGCTGCTGCAGAGTCCCCTGCAGCAGGATATAAGGGATACGGCGCATGTGCAGATCGGCCAGTATCTGCTTCTGGAACAGCTGCCGCTTCACATCGCCCGAGCGATCCCATGTGTCGTCATACGGAATGTCCGTATCGCAGACGAATACGAGATCGTAGCGGGTTGCCGCAGCGTCAGCCAGTTCATGGAGCCGGGGCAGAGCCTCCCCGTAATAGTCCATCGAGAACTGCAATGTCGTCCGTGCATCGGTATCGACGAACAGGAATCTGCGGGCGTCCGCTGCCATCTCGTCTTCCCTGGCTGCATGGCCTTCCGCAATCTCGACCAGCTGCTCCTTCGTTACCCGGCGTCCGATCTGGTGCTCGGCCCAATACTCCCGTCCGTATTCAGGCATCCAGACGGTATGATGCCGGGCCGCCAGATGCGCGGTGAGGGTCGTCTTGCCGGTGGAAGGGGCTCCGAGTAAGACGACCCGGGCGATCAGGTCCCGGTACACAACCGGGTCCACATAACGGCGCTCGGCATAAGGGTCCTGCCGGACCCGGGTACCCGAGACCGGTACCCGGATGCGCTGCGGATCGACCTGCCGGTTCACTGCCCCGAGCGCCACGCTCATATGCTCGCCGTACCGCTCGCTGCTGTAGAAGTTCGTGATCGTCCGGCCGTCCAGCAGCCGGATAATGTAATCCTCGTGGCTTGCCTCGATCTCCCGCGTATAGCCGGTCTCGGACGGTCCTCCCCACGCCTCGATAACCTGGACGGCCGGGTACAGCGTCCGAATCCAGCCGGCCCTTACCGGCAGCGGAATGTCGGTAACCTCCGGGCTGTCGTAAATGATGACGATCACCTCATCATTCTCCCGGAGTGCCTTCTCGATCATGAGCTGATGCCCTTTCTGCAGGGGAGCGAATTTGCCAAGCGTAAGACCGGTTGTAGGCTTGGTTTGCTCGGTTGGCTTGGTTTGCTTGGTTTGCTTGGTTTGCTTGGTTTGCTCGGTTGGTTTAGTTTGCTCGGTTGGTTTAGTTTCCTTGATCGGCGTTGTTTGCTCAGTTTGTTCTGCTGCCGTTAGCGGATTAGTTTCCAATGCTCATGCACCTCTTTTCATAAATTTTTTATCACCCGAATTCTTGGGCCCTCTTAACCTTCAACGGCTCCGTTCATTGTTCCAGGCTGCGGTGCCGCAGATTCCGTATCTTTCGCCGCTTTCGCCTGGTCTGCCCTATAGTTTCTTCTCCATGTAACTAGCCCCGAAATCGCAATTCCCAGATAGATCAAGTAGAGCAGCGCGATCATGTCCAGCCCTTTATACGCGTACATCCCGACAGACAATACATCGATTACAATCCAGATGATCCAATTCTCCAGAATTTTGGCCGACAGCAGGATCTGAGCAACAATACTCAGCGTTGCAATAAAAGCATCCACGTATGGAATCGATGCGTCCGTATAGCGCTCCAGCACATATCCCCAGCCGCCCGAGGCTGCTACGAGAAACAGCGCAAGCGGGAGAATCCCCCATGGACGCAGTCTTCGGGTCGGTCTTACATCGGCCGTTCCTCTGCGTGTCAGCCAGACAACCCAGCCGTAAATGCTCAGGATGAAGAAAAAGATTTGCAGCGTCATATCCGCGTACAGCTTCACTTCCCAGAATGTATAGAAGAAGAGAGCCACGTTAATCATCGAAATCGGCCAGGCCCATATATTTTCCCTGGCGGTCAGCCACACGCAGAGCAAACCCGTCGCGGTAGCGGCAATTTCAAGGGCCGTGGACGAAGTCAGCCAGGCTAACACTAAGATGACGGCCAGCAGGATGATTGGAGTCCATGTTTTTTTCATAGGAAACACTCCTTATATAGTTATAATAATAATATCAAAACGACAATATTAAAACTTAAAAGAGAAGCCTAGCTGTAAATGGACAGCTGAGGCGAATAATCGGTAAACCGGTATAGCTGTGCGGCACGCTGTGAATATTGGTTGGACAGCTTCTGCTTCCCTTGATGATCCAGAACCTCTTCGATAATTCCTTGCCTGCTCTGTGTGGAAGTAATCTTGCGTATAAAATTCCGCTCCTCGAACTCGGGCACGACGGTCTGAATGACCTGATACAGCTCGCTCATCGTAAATTCGGCGGGGAGAAATTCCTTGGCAATGGTCGTGGTCAGCATGTGCTGTCTGATACGGTCTGCCGCGTCCTGCAGAATCCGCTTGTGGTCAAAGGCAAGCTCCATTCCAAGCGCCTCCTCCACTGTAAAAAGCTTGACGTCCGCTGCATCATCCGCCGCTTGACGGCCCGCCAAGTACTGCTCATGCACGAGGGCAAAGAAAGCATGAGAGATGATCCAGCCTCTCGGGTCGCGATCCGGCGTGCTGTACACGTTGAAATACTCCATGTGCACGTCCGCGACGCCTGTCTCCTCTCTCAGCTCGCGCCTCGCGCAGTCGTGCATCGTTTCCGTCTCTTTGCAGAAGCCTCCGGGAAGCGCCCACTGCCCTGCGAACGGCCAGCTTTTACGCTGGATCAGCAGTACTTGCAGTTCGCGGTGCGGCAGCGACTTCTTGGCCGTCTTCCTGGCGGTCGACGTGATCGTGAAAATCACGATGTCCGCAGGGGCCCCGTCCGGAGTCCGGTACTTGCCCGCCGAGTAGCCGGCGGCTTCGCTGCCATTCGGGGCAGCTTGACCAGCCGCGCTGCGGGTCTCCTCCGCGGATTCGGCATCGGATGCCAGGCGTTTATCCGTCAGTGATTCCGCCGCTGCAAGAGCTGCTGTATCTGCTGATGAAGGCTCTGCCGCTCTACTCTGTGCGGCGGCTGCGGCTGCCTGCGAAGATTCAGATGCCGCTTGGTTGAAGCTGTTAGTCATTTTAGGGGGATTCAAAGCTGCACCTGCCTTTCCAAATTCATATATTCATTATGATAATATCAATATGACACATTAAATTAGGAACGTCAACTTCTACTTTTCTGCTTCATTTCAGTGCTATACCACTCTTTCCAAGGCATAACGATGAATCCGGAACACCTGATCACACAGCAGATCAATATCTTCTTGATTGTGACTCGTTAAGAGAATCGTCTTTCCCTCTTTCTTAAACGCTAAAAGCAGTTCACGTACGGAATGGACACTATCCGCGTCCAAGGCATTGAAAGGCTCGTCCAGGATCAGAACCTCCTGCTTTTCCATAATAGCCTGGGCAAGCGCAAGCTTTTGCTTCATTCCCAGCGAGTAATTCTTCACTTTCTGCTCTGCATTAGGATTAAGATCTACTTGCGTCATCGCTTGTCTGATCTCCTGGGGCGTAATGCGACCTTGGATATCCGCGAGTCGCTTCAAATTCTCATAACCCGTAATGCCCCCGATATAGCCGGGACGGTCGATAATAATTCCGAAATTAACCGGAAAATGAGATCTTTTATCACGGTAAACCGGATCAATCGTAATCTGCCCTGCATCGGGATGTATAAATCCGCAGATCATTTTAAACAAGACAGATTTGCCGGAACCGTTATGTCCGACAATTCCGTGAATCTTACCTTGGTCAAACGCAGCTGTCGCATGTTCGAATAGTTGAATCCCTTTATAGGATTTACTCACATTATCCAGGTTAATCACCGTCATATCTCCCGCTCCTTTGTTACAATGAAATTTTTCTTTTCCTGAACAAATAAATAATCAAACCCATCTCTAAAAGAAGATAAGTCACCAATACAATCGTAATCCGGAAGATTTCATGGCTGCCCTGTGTGACATAGCCCATGCTGTTTAGTGCAAACGGAAGCCATTGATCAGGATTGATGAAAGGCAACCCCATCACGATCAGGACACCTATTGCGCCGAGGCTGTAAGCGGCTTCCTGCCAGATCCAGCTTACAATAAAAAGAATCAGAATGTAGTTCAGCATCTGGAGCAGCCCGTTGATAAAGAAATGATACAAGTAATAGGGAAGTAAAGCAGAGTCAGCCTCTCCCCCATCCCATTTCATATTAAGCCCTTGCAGGAGACCGAATACGATTGTGGCGCCAGCGAGCAGAAGCAAAAGTCCAAGTATACTCAGTACGGTCTTCTTCATCAGTTGCCCAAACCAGCGGTTGAGGGACTTATAACGGATCAGCAAGTAATAAATACGGCCATTCAGTAGTTCACTCAAATGCAGCTGAAATAAATAAACAAATCCTATAAAGACCACACAATAAAATAAATAGACATAGAGGGAAAATCCTTCTTCAGAAACTCCATAGAACAATAAATAGAGGTTCTCCCAGACCGTCGTAACCTTCACCCCCGGATGCGTGAATGGTGCGGCAATTCCCAATACGCAAATGGCGATGTAAACAGGGATACGGTAATAATCAGCCAGAAAAGTGAATACTCTCCGCATCTTTGCCCAACTCCGTACAGCAATAAAAGCAAAGCAGAGAAAGAGGAAGAAAGACAGAACGAGAAATGGCGGTACTACGGAATTAAAAGAATCGTAAGAATAAGAAAGTATGCTATAGTTGGTTACTTTCGCATAATGGTACGAGGCCGGCACAACTTTAAACGATAGGACAGCCCCGATAAAAAGAAACACGCTCGTTCCGGCCATCACACCCGGCTTCGGGAACAAAACGTAAACCGAGGCAGCAAGCACATGAATCGCAATCAGAAACAGACTGATTAAAGCCGTCTGGATCAATAAAATCAGCCAGGGAGAAAAACCCGTCTTCTGTAAGGAGAAGAGAAAGACATTCATAGGTCCTTCCGTAGATCCCCAGATACTCCAATGACTTTCCTGCGGAAGACCTGCAGTGACTATGAAGCTTTCGATTATCCACAGAAATTGAAGGAGCAATAGAAACGGACAGATTTTGACGATCGTATAGAGCATCCACTTCGGAAAACTTTTAAGCCGGATAAGAAGCGTATATTCCCACTCTTTGATTAGCAGCTGACCGGATAAAAACAACCAGAAAGGGAGGAGCAGATACAAAATAAAAAAAGGACTGTTCAAACTCGTAAAAACGATATCCCATTGATTGAATGGAAGCTCCTGCTGATTCGCATATGCCGTTACCTTCGTCCGGGTACTCCATCCAAAGAGGACAAAAACAAGAACCATGAACATCCATTTCCATGTTAGGAACTCGTGCCGCATCTCTCTCCAATATCTCATGCCAGATTGTCATTGCGTTCCAAGTTCTTAGTCGCATGGACGTACAATGCAGTGCAGAGGAAGGTAAGAAATGCCAGAGGCACAAAAGCAGTCCAAATGGGCATCTGTACCGAACTAAAGGGGAAGATTGCGTCGGGAAAACGGAATGCCTTCATATCAGCCGAACTCGTGATGAAGCTTCCAAGAATATAGAGAAGAAACGGGAACGATATCGCTGCAAATTGATTTCGCATGATTAACACCATAAAAAAACCAAGTGAAGCAAAGACAGCTGCATTCAAAGCTACCCATCCCGAATAAAGGAAACCGTAGGTCAGAGAGCCATATTGCAGTAATTGTGTGAACGTATGCCGGGTATACGATTCTTGAATAACTGTAACTTCATTTAACTTATAGAACTCAGGATGATATTCAACCAATCCTAACAAAGACGAGATGTAGAATGAAAAGAGGAAGTAACCAAACGTAAACACAAAAAAAGTCCCCCAAGTAAGCAGAAAATTAGCAGCAAACTTAATCCGCAGCAATCTCCGGAGGGGAATCCGCAGGCGCGTATACACAATAAACCGGTTTTTGATTTCACCCGAAAATATACCTAAATAAACAAGGGCGGCTAAAATTACAAAAGCAAGCGGCAGCATGCCCTCCAGCATAAAAGTAAACACATCTAATCGGTCTCTGAAGGAGTAATTATTGCGCTGAATCATAAAGTAAACGAACGGCCACAGCATAATAATAAGCGAGATCACGACGCGCTTGAACGTTAAGGCACTGCGGATCTCTTTCATGACGGAATAAGATATAAGACAACATCCTCTCTATAAAGTTTTTTTCACCTGACATCTCAAAATGACTTTCTCCTGTACCTCCATCTATTAGACGAAACTTTGATAGAATTTGTCTTATTTTCACAATTATTCCACTTAACATCATCCCTACAACTTTACCTGCACATAAAAAAAGCCCCAGCTGATCCTGCCAGCTGAAGCCGATTATTTAGTAATGTTAAGATTGTGGGGCGCCAGAAGCAGCAGCCCGTTTGCGGCTGCTATCTTTTTTTCTCAATCACAATCAAGCATGTGCTGTCCGGCAGAGGAACTTCGCTCCCTTGTTCATCGGTAAAGACGATTTTACCGGCCAATGCCTCCGTATAGCCTTCCTGCAGGAAATGCCGGCTCTCGATAATCTGCGCTTCCTCCCCCAGCGTCTGCCGTATAAACGCTTCGTACTCGGATGGGGTGAAGTATCCGAACTGCTCCTGCACTTCATGCACGTAAGCTTCTTCCCCCCATGTATAGGTGTACAGAAATTCCATCGCATCGTTAACCGGCATGATCGCTTCACCATCACTTGTCAGCTCATAGCGGATCGGACGCCCTGCAAAATCCTTGGCATAGCGGCGCAGCCACTGCCCGTCTTCCTCGGCCAGGAAACGGATACGGCGCATAAGGCCGGCCGGCTCGGTCATAATGCCGTCGCGGATAATAATTCGTCCGCCGGGTGCGAGCACATCGAAGGCGCTTAGGAGAGCGGCACCGACCGTATCCCGGTTGAATTTGCTGCCATTCCACTCGATATACGAATACAGCTCATGCAGAATCGAGGAGAAAATCACAGTGCCGATGCTCCCCGGCTCCACGTAATCCTTGAGGTTCAGCGCATCGCCTCTAAGCACCTCCCAGCGGTGGTTCTCAAGCTGCTTCTTACGCTGGAGCGCTTCGATCACATTCGCGGAGATATCGATCCCGACGGGCTTGGTATCCGGCAAGTTCCGCTCGATCAAATCCAGCATAACGCCTCCTCCGGGCCCGATATCAATCACGTGTTCCCCCGTGATATAGTCCAGCATAATGCTTTTATAATCCGCAGTCGCGTTCATGTCCGCCAAATAGCCTTCCTCGTTATGAAAACGGTCGTACGCATCCCGCCGCAGCTCGAAAAGATCGAACAAGAGAAGTACCGCTTTCTCATATAAAGGAGATTTCTCCGCTTCCACGCAGAAATCAATCAGCTTCTCCGCTGCTGCCGAGAACTCGAACGTGAAGAACACCGTATCCGGCAGACTGCCGCTCCGCTCCACCCGGTGCGCCAGATGCTGGTTAGACCTTCTGATACTGCCCGTCACAATATCTTCAAAAGACAGCTCACGAAGATACTTCTCGATGATCCGTTTTTTGTAGACATTGATCTTCTTCACGCCCCGGTAATCGTAATACATCGCATTCATCAGGCGTTCGAAGCTGATATGATTGACGCCCCTTGTCTGCCCGGAAGGTTCTTCCTGCACAGCGAGCAGCAGCACCTTCACGACCTCTTCCAGAGTGAAATCTTGAAGAGCAGACTCCACATACCAGAGCGTGGATTCCTCCAGCGGGCGAAGCAGCGCCTCCAGATCGCGGCTATGAGGCTCAGAAGGCGCAGACCCGTCGGCCCGCGCCTCTGCGGCTGCCGCTGTGCTCACGGACTGCAGCACCTGCCTGTACCCGGCATCGAAGTTCTCCCCCCTTCGGATAGAGCCTGCCCTCAGCCGGCGCAGCCGGTCCTCCAGTGTCAGCCTGCCCGGACCGGCTCCGTCTGCGAGGTATCCGATCAGATCCTCGACCTCGGAGCGGACTTCTTCCCACAGCTGCGGTGAAACGGCTGTGATGATGCACTGGTTCAGCGGCATCAGCAGGCTGGCCAGCTCTACCGGAGCAAGCAGCCCTTGATGAACTAGCTGAACCAGAGGAAGGTTGCCCTGGAACGGGACCTCTCCCCGGATGTACTGGCCAATCAGGCCATGAGTTTCGATTAGCGTGCGAATGACCGAAGTTCTGCCCGGAACCGGGCCCGGGGCTGAGGCTGCTGTAGTTGTACCTGCTCGTTGATCCATACCCTCTGGGTGTGCAAACCTATCATAGAGCTGGGCAGAGCCGATGTTATGGACGAACAGGTTAATTCCGGCTTTCTGCCACTGCAGCCGCTGGCGCAGAGTTCCGCCTTTGGCCGTTTCCGACCAGACCAGCACTTCCTCCAGAATCTCGCGCACCCAGAAAGACAGCTTCAGTCCGTCCAGCACTTCCAGCGTCCGCTCTACATAATCCAGCACCGGATTCGCATCTGCCAGTTCCTGAAGCGATTGAATCCGCTCCAAATTCACCACCCGTTCCTCCGCAGAGACAAGATAACCGAGCCACGGAGTATCTTTTACCGGTACAGATTCATCTCCATGACGGTAGGCCGAAATAGCAGATAATGATCTAAGCATAAGAAACGCCTCACACCTCTCCACACCAAATTAATATAACTCCGCGTTCACCAGACATTCATTCTTCTAATATTCTCCTAATCCCCGTCCCCATCGCTGTGATGATCGCCCAAATCTCAAGGTTAAGCAGGATTTTGTCCAGACGTGCCTTCTCGGGTCAAGACCGCCTGTTGGCCTTGCTAAGCGTACTTACCCGCCATCGGTAGAATCAGTTCAGTTTTCTCATCGACAAAAACAATTGCGCTGCCGGCTCTCTCCGCACGGCTGAACGCCATGCGTACGCCCGCACCCGCAATAATGCCGAATACGTCCGGCAGAATCAGGCTGGTCAGGAAACCGGCCCCCATGGCCGTGCCGGTCTTGGCCGAGCGTGTAAGAATCGCCGGGAGGACTGGCTGGAAGCTGCGCTTACCCGTGATGAGATGTCTGCCCTCGCCGAAGGCGATCAGCACGAAGGGAAGCCCCGGAAGCACCGCTTCCAGAATATCCCGACTGGCCGAGTCGAACAGGGAAGCCATCGGCGCTTTAACGGCCTGCTCGATATCTCCGTTGTATATGCCGCTTCCGAGGATCCTATCGGCCGTGCCGTCCACGTCTGCCAGCACATCATCGGTCACGAGCACCTCAATATCCGGATAGCGCTCAAGCGCCTCCTTTACATAGCCAATCGACTCCGTCGCTTTCAGGGAGAGTTCCTCCACAACCGCCCCGCTGTCATCCGTAATGACAAGGTCCCAGCCGGGCTGCACAGCGGATTCCGCAAGCTCTGCCGTCTGCCCCGGCTCCAGGTGGATATCCCCTACATATTCGCCTTCGTTGAGCTTGTCCCTCACCAATACTTCAAAATATTTGCCCTTCCAGGCGCTCACGAGTCCCGCGAGCTGCTCCGCCCCCATCCCGGCCGCTTCATCCAGGCTCATGGCCGGGAAAGCCAACCCGAAAGCTTCTTCCATTTGCGGGGTGATGAGAGATTCGTCCAGACGATCTCCATAGAAAATCGAAGATAACCCGGCTGCCAGTGCCGCACTGTCGAGCAGGGCCTTCTCGCGTCCTGCTAGGTGCTTTTTATATAAATCCTGTACGGTCTTCCTGCCCTGATGTCCCTCTACCCGGATCTTAGCTCCATAGTAGGAGGATAACTTGATCAGTTCATCATCCATATCATTCCACCTGCCGCCGCAACGGATATACATGCCGAAATAAGGACGGCATACAAAATCAGCTTACTGTGCTGCATCCGGCGCGCATTCGTCTGTTCCGTCATGGCCTTGGTCAAGCCGGACAAGGTCTGTTCCAGCTCCGCCGCCCGCTTCTCTAAACTCGCCATCCGATCTTGGATACCATTCAATTGATGCGAATGAGCGGCCAGGGTCTGCTGCGCGTCATCTATACGGCTGCCGAGCCCGGTTAGCCTGATGTCCGTCGTATCGCGAGTCTGCTTCATTTGTCCCCGCAGCGTGTCGATCTCCCGGTCCACCCCGATCAGAATCTCACCGTATACTTCACCAAACTCCACGATTTTTTCTTCTACGGTTTTGCCGGTCAGGCTGTTATAGCCCTTTTTAACCTTATCTAGAATTTTCATACCGATCTTCCTTCTTCCTGCTGTGCGGCGGGCCTTAAGACCCGGATCTTTTTTGCACTTTTTCGACAAAAAGGAGTTGATCTCCTTCTCGATGGGCTCCTCTTCCCCGAGAACTCTCCAGCAAGTCGTGCGTAAGGGCACTGCCCTTTTCTGGGAACAGGATTTGTCTTGCACATTGGAGGAATTGCCGCTACAGTTAAATTAATTAGGACAAAAGGACCTTACTATCCGCCCGAAGCGGGGTTAGGCCTGCTGCCAGATTAGCTTTTCTACAAACGAATCGGAGGGACGCACCATGAATGTACTCATTATGGGCAGTGCCAGCGCAACGGGAAGCAGGGAAAGAGACAATACCTACCTGCTTCTTCAGCATGAACTCGGGGATTGGCTCATTGACACCGGAGGCAATCCGCTCGGGAAGCTTAAGCAGGCTTCGATACCTCTTGACCGAATCCAAGGAGTCATTCTGACTCATTTTCATATCGATCATATCTATGGGCTGCCTTCCCTGTTATGGGGAATGTGGCTCGGCCAAAGAAAGAAACCGCTGATCATCTGCTGCCCGCACGACCACCGGGACCAGCTTCAAGCTATTCTTGATGCGTACGGCACGGAGAAATGGCCGGTTGGTTTCGAAATCCAGGTGCGCCCTTACGACTGCGCTGAGGAAACTCTCCTGCTCCGGCAGGGGGACCTGAGCGTCACTTCTTTTACCAGTCTGCACTCCGGTTCAACAGCGGGGATGAAGATCCGCCAGCAGGACAAGATCCTCATATATTCTTGCGACACCGCGCCGAATCCGTGGATCAGGGATCAAGAGCAGGTGGACGTCCTGATCCATGAAGCTACCGAGGCACGCGGTACGATGTCGATTCACACCAGTCTGGAAAATATTTTCCAGTACTATCCGTTAGAGCGGATCGGACAAGTCATCGCGATCCATCTGACCGATGATGAGCCTTATGAAGAAGTTATCGAACAATACAAAGAAAGCGGCACCTTTAACGTGACACTGGCACAAGATATGATGAGGGTTGATCTGTAGAAGATTCACCCCGATTCTCCAGAGGAACATACTTTCGCTGGCAAATAGCAGTCGGATAACCTTGCTATCATGCAGGTATTAACACATAAGAGGTGGAAACATGAAATTTATCGTGTACGATCTGGAAATGACAGTCACACGCAAAAAGATCCAGGTCTCCGAGATTATCGAAATCGGTGCCGTTCAAATCGAGCTGGTCGACGGCAAACCGGCGGTCACAGGGACCTTCCAGTCATTCGTCAAGCCCGACCGCTCCCCCGTTATTTCGGCTTCGAC
Organism: Paenibacillus lutrae; assembly: GCF_009757775.1. GTDB lineage: Bacteria > Bacillota > Bacilli > Paenibacillales > NBRC-103111 > Paenibacillus_F > Paenibacillus_F lutrae. The sequence goes on along the minus strand of NZ_RHLK01000016.1, from coordinate 104,112 downwards.
CCGGGCACTTACCGGCATCACACAGAGCGAGCTGCAGTCGGCGGAGACATGGCCGCTTGTGCAGGAACGGCTGCTGGAGTGGATTGGCGGCGGCGAGTATTACTTGTGCGCCTGGGGGCCGGACGATCTCATTCAGCTCGGCAGCGACTGCCGCATGCATGGGACGAAGACGGACTGGATCCGCAACCACAACAACCTGCAGAAGCTGATGGCGGGCCTGGTCCAGCAGGATAAGCAGCAGCAGATCGGCCTGAAGACGGCGCTGGAATACTGGAACATTCCGTTTGACGGCTCCCATCACCGCGCTCTGGACGATGCCATCAACACAGCCAAACTGTTCGTTCACTTGTATGACCAGCTGACGCTCGAAACCAACGAAATGAGCGACCTTCCGCTCTATTCCACCGAAGTGGTCTATAAGACGGGAACCTTTACGAATTCCCCGTTTGAAAAGCTCGCCCTGTTTGCAGAAAAGGAACCTACGGCTTAACGTAGGTTCCTTCAGATTGCAGACAAACTCCTTTGTTCCGAATGGAACTCAGGAGTTTGTCTTGTTTGGAGAAATAAAAAACTCAAAAATGCAGTAAGTTTCTGTTTTGAGCCACCGGTTCTCCAAAGCCAGGTGGC
>NZ_RHLK01000016.1:0-103427 GCF_009757775.1 Paenibacillus lutrae | reverse complement strand
GCCACCTGGCTTTGGAGAACCGGTGGCTCAAAACAGAAACTTACTGCATTTTTGAGTTTTTTATTTCTCCAAACAAGACAAACTCCTGAGTTCCATTCGGAACAAAGGAGTTTGTCTGCAATCTGAACCATCTTTAAAGATGGTTTTGTAAATCATTTATTCTTTTATGTATATGCCGTATTCAGGATCTATAATTTGCTTGGTATCTGCTTTAATGAGGTCCACACTCCGTGATGTTTCTGAATCAGGTAGATCTTTAGGGGAAGAATCCTTAACAAATTTACTGAACTCTGTATAAATCGCGCCTGTATTTTGCTTCCAATAACTTAATTCTTCTTCTGTTATTTTTCTAGGAGTGGTAACAGTCGTATTTAAAGCAAAGCTATTCGTAGTAACTGAAGCAACACTCATTGCCGCAATAGTAACGGATGCCAGGATAGTGATTTTAAAAGCTCTGTTCATTTTAACTGCACCCTTTCTGTATATCCTACCTTTTTCTGAAAAGGAAAATATGCCCTGATTAATCGCTAACGAAAAAGGCCTTTAAATCCATTATACATAAAATGGTAGTGAAAGGACATGTATAAGAAAATAGAAGGACTGGAAAGGAACTGCACTGTGGAGACGAGAAGGAAGAGGACAAAAAAAAGTGATTGGACCCGCGTCGCATGTACAACATACTCTTCCAGCGGCCGCTTAAGAAGATACGGGGCCCATGGTTTCCACCAGATATCTCAGCGCTTAAAAGAATAGGGAATCGCCTTATCTTATATAATACTGTTTGGTTTTGAGGATAGACTGTTCCCATGACTCATGCTAGTATATGATTTAACGGCAGGAGGTTTCATAATGGCAAAAACCAAAGTACCAAAGCGCCCAACACGTGATGAATTTGTTCTTGAAGAACTCGGAAATCAGCTCTCAGAGGCCTATCAAGAGAAATCAATAATCGTTCTGACTGTTTGGGGTTGTGAAGAGACAGTTAAAGGTTTGATAACGAAAATGGATTCCAGAACAGGTAAAGTGCATATGGAGACTGCGGAGGGAACGAATAAGGTTCCTTTTATGGATATCATGAGAGTTGATTATCCCAGAGATTAATCTTTTAAACTAGTTATTTATTTGCTTGATAGCAGTGAAAGTATAAACGAATAAATTAAATTAATCGATAGATGATGAACTTTTAGCCAGGTACTGTTTATTCATATCTTGAGTGCAAGAGTCAGCAGTTCTTACATTAGGAAAATCATACCTAAATTTAAAGCCTGGTTAGTTAAAACTAATCAGGCTTTAAATTTAATTAAAAGATACATTGAGGTCATCCGAAAAACTGGTAAAAGAAAGACTGGCAATAAGCCAGCCTGGATTTTACTAATTTTGATAGTTTTGAACCCAAACCGTTCCTAATCCTACTCCACTTCCAATAATCTGTGCATGATAATCACAAGCGCTGCTCATCCAATAGTCTGTACCACCATTAGAGGTAACAGTGTAAGAGAGACTTTTTGTTGGTTTGTTTGGGCAAGTTTCATAAAGGGTTACTTTCGCTTTGCCTGACGTAATCTTCCAACCAAAATGTCCATATTGGTTCTGACCCGTAATGAAAAGTGTATTATCATTTTGCCATCCAGTAATTTGAGTAGATCTAAAATCGTTTGCTGCAAATGCTAAAGAAGCTCCAATTAAACTAAAAAACATGGTCAGGATAACAACTTTCTTTTTCATAAAAACCTCCTAAAACTAATTTGTTTAAATACTTATGATTAATGTTAGCATTGTGTTTATATGTAAGGAATAGGTAATGATACCTAAATGAAATTGATGAAATATAGATTTATATCGAATTATGACTGTTTATCTGTGTATCAATACTTGGCCAAGGTGTAACTGCGTGAAGACATTTAGAAAACGTTTTAAAAAAATAAGTGTGAATGGATTTGAATTTCATTGTGTTCTAGATGAACACAATCATGGCATTTTAACCTTATGCTGCCGTCCACATGTTCAACTTTGACAGTTCTTTGAAAAAATCATTAGAATACTTAGGATATAAAAAAGACTCAAAAGATATGGGATTCAAATCAAGCTGCTAAGCTGTATTCCCGTGTATATTTTTTTATCTCTAGGCAAGGACGCATACTATTTTTGACTATATTCAACAAGAGAAGCATTTGGGTGGGAGGGAAGTTGATGAAAAGAGAACGAAGGGATCTTGAAGTAGAATTCAGAAAATTTGTTGATTTAATTAAAAATCCTTTTACACAATAGACTAAATTTATAAGTAATGACAGATTTGAGCTAATTGATGGGGCATAGGAACGGGAAATCCAGGATAGTGACAAATGTTGAGTAATACCCATTTTGAGTAAGGGGCGATTGTTATGGCATTTAAGACAGACTATGAGTTTGAATTACCGAGAGGGTTTGTAGATAGTAGTGGGAATATTCATAAAAAAGGAGTCATGAGACTCGCAACAGCCGCTGATGAAATTCTGCCAATGAGAGATCCGCGAGTTCAAGCAAATCCGCAATATTTAATGGTGATTTTACTTACAAGAGTTATCACTCGATTGGGTGAACTTCCAAATATTGATGCCAAAGTAATTGAAAATTTATTTACATCTGACCTTGCATTCTTGCAGGATTTTTACAAGAGAATTAATGAAGGTGAAGATCCAGTATTAACTGCTACTTGTCCGAACTGTAAGCATGAATTTATTGTTCCGATTTCGGTTGGGTACAAAGTAGAGGGGTAATCTTCTAATCTAGATAAAATAAGGGATAGAAATCAACGGAACTGTGTTTGCCAATAAAGGTAATCTCAATCATGATGAGTTTCTAGATAAATTTATCGAATTTGTAGAAGCTAACGGTTGGCAGTTTGGCGGTGGAACTAAGCAAATCAATGAGGACGGAGATTAAGATGCTGCTAAGAATAACGAGGCTGGGCTGCTAAAAGAAAGTATAGGGAAATGAAGCAAGTAATCAAACCTTTGCATGATTACGAAGAAGAATACAGAACTACAGGGTGTTAAGACAGATACATCTGAATTGAAAAGTGCCAACCTTAGTAGGATGACACTTTTCAAAGTCATTATTCATAGTTCTTTATTTCACCATTCACGGGGAAATCGCCATCTTTTGTAACATAGAGTTGATACGTACAACTAGAACTCATGTAATACCTTATTGTCTTAGTACCTCCGTCAGGCTCGTTATACTTGTACTGTTTTTGTGAGCCCTTGCAATATTCAAAAATAAAGCCAGAAAATGCACCACTTGCATTGATTGTTGCTATACCATATTGATTTTGTCCGGTAATAGCCATGGTTGCATCTGTGGTTCCAGTATATCCTGTCACATAAACTGAACTATAGTTCGTAGCAAATACAGTAGTTGTAGTCATCATTAAAATGAGCAATGTGAGGCCGATAATTTTTAACTTCTTCATAAGTGATTCCTCCTTTTCTATTAGATTAAATTTAACATAATATGTAACTATTTTCATGATCAATTGGTCCTGTTTGCCCGCAAATTATTGTTTGAATGGGATGAATATTGTCGAACTTGGAGAATGGGCCGAAGGAGATAATACGAAGAAAGCTAATAAAAGGGAAGTTTATATAATATCGACGGAGTGAAGGATTTGCTGACACAAGTCAAAGAAGCAAAAGAGCAATCGTATAAGATAGTGTTGCTTGATCAGCAAGCTGCTGATTAATATTTATGGGGACATAAAAAAGCAAAAATCATATTGTATACATCTATTCCCATGACTAGTCATTTCCAGTGAGAACGAATATAAATTAGCTTTTCATAATGAGTGAGAACCCCAAATTGTCTAACCAAATGAAAAAGAAATATAGTCGTCCATAAACTCGGTTAATCTCGAATAGCCGGTCAGTATAAATAATATACGACAAAATATTTGATCGATGTATCTTATATTAGTTTTTTTTAATATTATTTTCTTGCAATATTTCCGAGTAGAAAGCTTTTAAATCTGGTGTTAAAACGGTTCTATATGTTATTTTTCCCTTTCTGATGTAAATACTATCTTTAGCAACAACCCTACCAATTTCTTGTCCACTGTTAAATAAACGAATAGCTACACTACCGGAGGATGTATCTGGGAAAAATGGCACAAATATCGCATCGGAGAGTGTATTGTTGAGTTCTTTGATTGTATTTTGATCGTTTGTCGAAAACGAACCATCATGTTTGTTGATCTGTATTTCCTGAATTTGATCAAAAGCTATAAGTTCATTGCCCGTGTTGATATTGCTTGCTATAAACATAGATATTAAAACGGTTACTAAAAAGATGGTACTCTTCTTTTTCATATATTAACCTCCGCGGCGGTAGGAGTACATCCAGTTGAATTTATACCAATATTCTTCCAATGATTTATATCTGGAACATTTTAATTGAGATTAAAGAAAGGTAAAATATAAAATAAAATTATATAACAAATCAATATATACATTCATCTACAATTTATCACTTATTTTTAGACGAACAACTTGAAATAAAAATAGGAGCAATGTTTGCCCCTACTTCTTATCTCTATTACTACTGGCTACTTTTCTTTTGATTCTTTATCGCTTTTACAATCTCATCTTTAAATACTTTTTCAGACTTATCGCTCATTGTCATTAACGACTTACTAATTTGTTCAGTATTTTTTGTTACTTTTCCATTCACAACATTCCAAATTCCATCATCATAATTATAAGACCAATACTTACCGTCTTCTGTTTTTGTTAACAACAGAATGTATTCTTGCCCGACTTTCACAAAGTGTGCTGCAGATTTCTTATCATCATCTGAACCATGTTGAAGAAGTGTTAGTTGTTTGGTATCTACGTCGCCATATAAGACTTCGGTTACTTGAACTGTTGCTGGTGTAACGGGAAAGGAGAAACCTTGGCCAGGAACATCTGCTTCTCTTAAAGAAGAGTCTTCCTGCTTTATAACTGTGCCCTTAATAGCTACTTGAGTACCCCAAACCTGTTCGTTTAAAGGCAAGTTGTTATCTGCTACTGCTAAATGATTTTCAGACTGGACAGAGCTTGTCGAGATATATTGACCAACAAAAAAGCTTAGTGCGAGACAGGCGGCTGAAACTCCAATAAATATTTTTTTCTTCATAATGATATTTCCCTCCTATTGTGTTTATGGATATAAAGAATTCAATTCACCGATATCATAAGCGGTAACATCAGTGCCCTTAGAGAGCCCTTGAGCCATAACGGTTTGTACACCAATATATGCTGTATGACTAAGTCCAACAGCGTGGCCTATTTCATGTGCCACTAGAGCTTCTTTTTTATCCTGATTAGAGTATTCATAACCTTGATTAAAATAGATAGCAGCATAATCCGCTCTTGTTGGACAAAGATCATTTGGATCACTAAATGCCGCTCCGCTTGCACATGCAACACCATTATTGTAAGGGACAGTTACGGCATAATTAGTCGAGCCCCAACCATTTGAAGTCCATTGTGCTTTAGTAACACTGTGTAAATCTACATTTGCATTAGCTACAGTTGAACTCTGAATCGCTATATGTGCTCCTGCTGCACCATTCCATTTTGCGATTCCATTAGTAAAGGCGCTGCCGTTGTAAGTAGAATTAAGATTGCTCGTACTTGCTTTAACCAAAGCGAAATTTCCTGACTTATGAGCCCACTTAAAACCAAAAACGGTAGCGTTAGCATTAAAACCAGCAAAAAATAAACCAATACATGAAACAGTTAAAATGGTTCCAGTTATAATCTTCTTTTTCATTATGTGCACTCCTTTAAAATATATCATTAAATTATACTTTTACTTAATATTTGATTAAAATATACAATTGCGCAATTGTATTCGTAAGTCGACATAACCATGATAGTATATTTTTCCATTTTCTACAAGCTATAAATAAATTTAGTGAAAACATATATTGGTTGGTGAAGTTATGTTAACTAAAGGATTATTATATGTTATTGCCATTAATACAAAGGTTCATTGAAGGTTTCAGTAAAAAAATTATAGAAAACGAAAACGTTAATAAGCATGATTCAGCAGAATGAGTGGTAAGGTATGGGAGATTATTGATGATTCGAGTGGATATGGTTTAATGCTAGTCATGCATATAGCTTTGCTCTAGACTCTGTTTATTGCGCTTTATCTTAAACGTCACTATTCGAGAATAAAGTTGACAAAAAAAGTTTTATAGCAACGATAATGATAATTTTAAAGTTGGCGACCTTATACATATATTTCAAACTGAAATGAGGCCAAAGAGCAAGTTGGTTGACGGAAAGTGGGTTAATCTGCAGATCAATTTGATGAATGGATGGTAAGTTGCACAATCAAAAAATAAGCTTGCTAATACTGTATTATACTCTTGCTCAAGTTCAATTATAAAAAGCCAGATAAGCGATTAAAGTTATAAAAGTAAAATATTAATATGTTAAATGGGAGATTACATATGAAGGCTAAAGAATGTACTTATAATAAAGAGGATTTACCATTGACTCTGAAAGCCGAGCAGAAGATTGCAATACTTGAAATTGGGAGGAGGTCGGGTTATGAGCTTTTTTAAGAACCCTCCTTTCCCGGTAAAAAGGATAGGGGAAAGTGGAATAATAAGGCTTCAAGAAATGTGTTTTTCGATTGGTTGGAGAGTGAGGAAAGCATGGGTTAAAAGCCCTTGCTTTTTTTTAATCCCAATGTTAACATTTTGATTACAGTTAAAAGTGAACCTTCCAAAAGTGCCTGTTTGGTAGGGTTTTGGTAGGATACTTTTAGATAATCGTTGATATTAACAGAAACCAAAGGAAACAATGAATCTTCTGGAGTCCAGTTATATCAAGGATTTAGGTAACAAATGACCATCATAAGTCACTAAAGAATACAATAAAAATCGAATATGAACCTTCGGGGTTGGGTGAAATTCCCTACCGGCGGTGAGGATGCCCATGTGTACATGGGTGTCTAAGCCCGCGACTCCCGGCTTGTATAGGCCGGGACTGATCTGGTGAGATTCCAGGGCCGACGGTAAAGTCCGGATGGGAGAAGGTGAAGAGCAGCTTGTTAAAATCCAATTTTAACAAGTCTGTTTGGTAATGCCCCCGTTGATTAAATATGACGGGGGCATTACCTCTTTTCAGAAGGTTCAATTCAAGACACCCTTAGGAGGTTTTTGAATTGGAAGATGCGTTAAGATTGAGGAATGAGGAACTAAACGGCAAGTCGTCAGGCAAGATGAAAGGAATTTGGTACGTGGCTCTGGGAGCCACGCTATGGGGTCTGGATCCGTTATTCCGGATTCTGCTATTGCAAAGCTTCACTTCCGCCCAGATTGTTTTTATCGAACATCTGCTTCTCATGCTCTATGCTCTGCCGGTGCTGATCAAATACCGTCATGCTCTGACCGGAAAAATTACGCTGGGAGTGGTCGGAGCCCTGTTGTTTGTTTCATGGGGAGGCTCGGCTATTGCGACCATCTTATTCACATCGGCGTTTGCGCACGGAAGTGCGAATGCTGTCCTGCTTTTACAGAAGCTTCAGCCTTTATTTGCCATTATTCTCGCTCGTTTTCTGCTAAAAGAAGCACTGCCATCGCGGTTTTTCGGATTTATCTTGTTTGCTCTTGCAGGTACTTATCTGCTTACCTTCGGATTTGCTCTGCCCTCGCTCAGTTTGCAGGATTTAAGCGTGCTGGGAAGTCTGCTATCCATCCTCGCGGCTGCCTTGTGGGGAGGTTCGACGGTAATGGGGAAATACTTGCTGCAGAAAGATTTGGATTTTCCTATCGTCACTTCACTGAGATTTTTACTGGCCGTCCCTTTGCTGTTCGTTATTCTGATAGCAAGCGGAGACGCCTGGACAGGGAATAGGACAACGGGAGAATGGACATTAATTGTAGTCAACTTGCTTTTCCAGGCTTTTCTGCCGGGCTTAGTAAGTATGCTGCTTTATTATAAAGGGTTATCCTCGACTAAAGCCTTCTTTGCCGCTATTGCAGAACTTGCTTTTCCTGCGATTGGGGTGCTGATTAACTGGCTAGTTTTTGATAAGCCTCTCACATTCGGTCAACTAATTGGCTTCGTACTTATCTGGTCTACCCTTTGGTTCATGAACCGGAGCCAGCAAGACGAGTCCACAGAAACGGCCAATCCATTAAAAACAGCACACTGACCCACAACAACTTGTATATAAGATCCCTAAGAGGCTGCTAAGCAGTCTCTTTTTTTGTTATAAAACGATTGATACTATTTGGAAATAATGTAAAAATAATAGTGGTGGCGGGAGGGGGAGATAAAATGGATTTGCCGGCAGGTTCTCTAAAAAGAATCGTAGCAGCTTTACTGGATGCCACGATCCTGGCAATTAGCGCTTCCTTAGTGCAGGGCTTAACCGGATTTGACCTTCAGAACGCTTTAAATGGGTATCCGGCCTATATAATCATGGGCTTGTATCAATTCCTGTTTCCGCTATTCTGGGAGGGGTATACTCCGGGTAAGAGAATGATGGGGATTCAAATTGTAGCCATGGATGGGTCGCCGGTGAAGGTGAAAACGATGTTCATCCGAGCGATTATTTTCCAGGCGATCCTGTACTCATTCACTTATGGAATCTTTACGATTATAGGTCTGGCGATGATTTTGATTAGAAGCGACCGTAGAACCCTTCATGATCTGGCAGCGGGTACTTATGTCCGGATACCCCATTCGAGCTTGACTTTCAGCGATACCCCGCATCACAGGTAAACGAATATGCAAAAAAGCGGCTCTTGCACAGCAAGAACCGTTTTTTTGTGCAGCAACTTCCGCACCATTATACGGAATTTCTATTACCCTATGAATCGATGGGAAGTATGACCGTAAATTGAATTTTATTTTTATCAGGGACTTGAACGCTGATACTGCCTTTATAACGCTGAACGAGCTGGCTGACAATAGCGAGTCCAAGCCCTTTATGATTGCCGGAAGTTTTGGTGGAATACCCACTTTTAAACATGGCATTTAGGATATCTTCCGATATAGGTTCCGCGGTTGTGTTGGAAATATGAAAAATGAGATGGTTTTCTTTGAGCTGACAAGCTAAGTGAACCTCGCGTTTCTCGACTTCCAGATAACTTACTTCATCATAGGCATTGTCGATCAGGTTGCCGAGAATTTTTACAATATCAACGGATTTTAAACCGGAAATACTTTCGAGATCGTCTCCGAGATGATCAAGATCGTAAGTGAAATGGATTTTACGCATAAAAGATTGGGTGAGCTTTGAACTGATTAACGATGCCAGGGCCGGATGTCCGACATGGACCATCTCATTAACTAATCTGGTTTCTTCCACAAGCTCGTGAATATATTTCTTGGTTTCATCGAATTTCTTCAATTGCACCATGCAGCTGATCGTTGTGAGATGATTGGCAAAATCATGATTTTGCCCTTTGATGGCGACCATCAGATTGTTCATTTCGTTCGTATAATTGTCTTGAATCGTTTGGGCTATGGAATCTTTGGAACGATTGATGGCTTTATATAGAGACACAATAAGCAGAAAACTTGCAAGAGAAACGAGCAGAATGATCAGGAAAAAATTAAAGAGTTGTTTATTCAGTGACTCATGGATATGTTCCATATCAGTAACTAGCCCAATGACATATGGGAATTGAACTTTCTCGCTTTTAACGGGATAGAACATTTTGAGTACATTTCGGTTGTCAATCTTGGTTGTGTAAGAAACGGGTTTGTTAGAGGATACTGCTTTTTCGATAAAGGTTCCATCCTCTGGTGATTTCTTCGTATATTGTCCGAACAGTATTTTCCGTTCTGAATATCGGAGATTACGCGATTGATTCGTATACGTGTAGAAACTGGGATCATCGTCTGGTTTAGAGAAAGTACGGGGGTTAAATCCGGTAATCTCAAGCAGACGGTTGTTGTTTCTGAGCGTTTCTTCCACAATTAATTCGGTTCCGCCGCTGGAATCCAGCTCCTGCAAGGCACTGCTATTAATCATCGGATTGATAATATAGTTGGTGGTGCCATCATAATAGTAGGCGAATTTATTCTTGGGGGAATCGGGATTGGATGCAGAACCGGACAATTTACCTGTCCAGAAATTTTGGGAAGCGGTCCCTTCCGGCACGGTAACCAACTCCCCGCTCAGCAGTTGGCTGAGTGCGGTGTGGTAATTGCCCCATTCTTTGGTGTTCATGTTGAGTTCTTTGGGTTCGGACGAACGGACGCTGATGATATCGTTTCCCTGTCTTGCAAACAAAGTGATATTGCTTACATGATACAGACGGCTTAGTTGGAGAAGCTGCTCATTAGTGATCTCTTCAAACCGGGCGGGAAGTGAATTTTTTGCAGCGATCGCGACTTTTTTTAAGGAGTCGGACATTAAGCGGTCTGTCGTTTCATATGAATATTCGACATGATCTATACTTAATTGGATTTGCTGTGAAACTGTGAAAAGCTCTGATTCCATATTGGTAACCAAAGAGTTTTTAGTGGAATAAAAAAATACAGTATTATTGATAACGAGAACGGCCAGTACCACGGTTAAAAAAACGATCGACAGATTTTTAATAGACATGTTCAAGTTCCCCTCAAACGAGTATTTCCTACACAATTCTATGATATTCGACGAAATTCTACAATACTCTATATGAGTTCTATTCGTATAATAAGAGGAAATAACCGCTCCTTTGTGGATAAAAATGGGTCTTAAGCTAAAATTATTCTGTTAAAAAGATACAAAGGTATTTTTTTACTTTCGCTAAAGTAAGTATATCAGAAATTAGGGTTGAACATGATACGACTTCTGTTTGCGGTATCGTTTAAATGAAGAATAAAAAAAGTGACAAAAATTTTGTCACTCTTTTCATGGAGTCCATTTTACTTTTTTGCTGTATAAGGTGACCATTGTTTGAGTACGCGTTCAACCTGAGGAGCATAGACAGGCTTACTGATAAAATCCTGCATGCCGGCTCTAAGACACATTTCGATATCCTCGTCTTGCGCAAAGGCCGTGACAGCGATAATGGAAGGTCCTTGTTTGTCTGAATGAGAGTAAAGCTGGCTGATTGTTGCCGTTGCTTCCAGTCCATCCATTTCAGGCATTTGAAGGTCCATAAAAATAATATCGTAAACGTTCTTCTTCACGGCCTGCACGGCTTCAGCACCATTCTCGACACTATCTGCCTCATAGCCCAGTTTCCTGAGCAGGGTATGGAGGAGAAGCCTGTTTACGGCGTGATCATCCGCTACCAGAATTCTTAGCGGGCCGTAGCGGCGATGCTCGGTTGGCGGGCGCGACCGACCGTTTGTTGATTTATCTTCCTCACCGGAGGCATTAAGATCCGATGCCGAATAGAGGGAGAAGGGAAGGGCGAATTGAAAAGTAGAACCTGCATGTTCTTTACTTTCAACACCAATGGCCCCGCCCATTAATTCCACCAGCTTTTTGCAGATTGCAAGTCCCAAGCCTGTTCCTCCATATTTGCGGTTAATGGTAGGATGAAGCTGTGAGAAGGATTGGAAAAGCTGGCTCTGCTTATCCTCCGCTATGCCAATTCCCGTATCCTGAACCAAGAACTCGATAACGATCTCATCTTTACCCGTTTCTGCGGTCAAGTTGGCGGTTACGGTTATTTGTCCTTGCTCAGTAAACTTAATCGCATTACCGACTAAATTGACAAGCACCTGGCGAAGGATGCCGGGGTCCCCTATGACAATAGAAGGAATCCGATCGTCGATCCGACAAGTAATCGGGATGCCGCGTTCCATAGCCCGGGGTGTGAAAAGTTCCAGTACATTATCCAAGACATGACGAATCTGGAAAGCTTCATAGTTAATTTCCATTTTACCCGCTTCTATTTTACTGAAATCGAGAATTTCATTAAGAATTTTGATCAGCGCATAACTGCTTTGGAGAACAATATCGAGATAACTTCGTTGTTCTTCAGATAGCTCTGTCTCCGCAAGCAGGTCGGCCATTCCGATAATCCCGTTCATGGGTGTCCGGATTTCATGGCTCATGATGGCCAGAAACTCGGATTTGGCTTTGTCGGCTTGTTCCGCGGACTCCTTCGCACGAATGATTTCTTTCTCCCCGGTAATATCACGGAAGACGACAACGGCTCCTTTGTGCATGCCTTTATCAACGATCGTTGTCACCGTATATTCCGCTAAGAAGCTTGAGCCATCCTTCCGCCAGAACACCGCTTCTTTACTGTGATACGAGTGGCCTTCCCGGATTGCCCGGAAGATCACATTCTCTTCTGTAGGAAGCTGCGAATCTCCCGGGTACGTCTGCTGCATCATACCGAGATAGGGTTGACCGATCAGCTCTTCAGCTTCAAATCCAAGCATGGCGGCCCCGGCCGGATTAATGAACATGGCATTACCGTCTGCATCCAGGCCGAAAATGCCTTCCGATACAGCATTAAGAATGAGGGTGTACTCTTTGCTAAGCTTTTCGATTTCTTCTATATACTTTTGACGTTCCGTTATATCACTTGTTATCCCATACACGCCGACAATCTCGTTGTCCACGATAATGGGAATATTCGTTGAATTAATTTCCACAAGGCGGCCGTCTTTATGGATGATGGTCAAATCGTAGCTTTGGGGATAGCCTTCTTTGGCGAGTCCGAAATGGTGCAGTGTCTTAGGAAGGTCTTTAGGATGAACGAGGGGTCCCCAATACATACCGATTAATTCATCCAGCGTATAGCCGGTCAGCTTGTGCAGATTCGGATTGGCAGTTAAATAATCTCCATCGAGATTCATAGAATAAACAGCCGCGGGATTGTGATCAAAGAGAGACTTATAACGCTGCTCGCTTTCTTTTAAAAGCTTCTCGGCCTTCCGTTGTTCGGTAATATCCCGTGAAATAGAGATGATTTCTTCTAGTTGTCCATTCTTGTTATACATATAGCGGTTCGTGGATTCGAGCCAAATATATTCTCCATCTTTACGGCGGATGCGGAAAGTGATTGTTTCGCTTTGCCTATCTGCTTTTCCGGACCAGTATCGGTCAACGCGGTTACAATCCTCCGGGTGAACGAATGCAAGTTTGCTTAAGCCAACCATCTCACCAGGTTCATAACCTAGTATGGACCGGCAGCAGGGAGAGGAGTACGTAATGGTCGTGCCCGAATCCGGTTTGTGCGTACATATCCAGTCCAGCGAGGCTTCTAAAAGAGCTGTGTACTTGCGTTCACTGTCTCGGAGTCTTTCCTCTTCCTTACGCTGGGCTGTGACGTCTAGTGCCTGCACGAGCAGCAGGGGAGAGGCTTGATCGGGGCGTCCCGCCAATAATGATAGGTGAAGAGATAATTGGACGACGGCACCATTTTTATGTAGATATCTGATCTCCAGACGATAAGGAGAAACAGCCGGCTGAGCCAGAGCAACAGCTGTCAGGGGATGATCTGCAATCGGGTAATCATCCCGATGAACGAGGTACTGATCCTCCATCCCGGTTAATTCATCTGGAGAGTAGCCAAGCGTTATACAAAAAAATGGATTACACTTAAGCCAGCGGGCTTCGTCAATGCTGTAAACACCGATGCCGAAAGGAGCACTCTCGTACGCTTGAATGAATAGATTGTCGGAAATGTCATATTTCATAGTATGGAAAGCCTCCTAGGCTAGCTTCTTGTCCTTATCAAGGTACGCTCAGTATACCTTAAATTCCTATTGGTTTAATACCTTCCCGGAGGGGATATTGGGTACAAAAAAAGTGATGAAGCCCAATTAGGGTTTCATCACTTTATTTACCCAGTATTTATCTCCGTAATCAGAGCAGAAACAGGTTAGTCAAGCAGTTTTGAGAAGGGTTGATTATGTTCCCTTTAAATCAAATGGAAGTCAGGATTTTGTCTATGATTCCATACTCCACTGCTTCTTCCGCTGACAAGAAATAATCCCGGTCCATATCATTCTGCACCTTCTCTTCGGACTGTCCGGTCCGTTCGGACGTAATCTTAACCAGGCGGTCACGGATGCGCAGAATGCGGTTGGCGGATATGGCAATATCGCTTGCCTGACCCTGCACACCTCCATGGGGCTGGTGAATCATAATTTCACTGTTCGGCAGCGCGAATCGTTTGCCGGCTGTCCCGGCCAGCAGTAGAATAGCGGCGAAGGAGGCGGCGAACCCTGTGCAAATGGTGTGTACGGGCGGCTTCAGGAACTGAATCGTATCATAGATGGCAAAACCGGCTGATGTGGAGCCTCCGGGACTGTTGATGTACAAATTTATCTCCTTCTCAGGATCTTCTGCAGCGAGGAACAGAAGCTGGGCAATGATATTATTAGCTACCTGATCGTTAATTTCCGAACCGAGAAATACGATCCGGTCCTTGAGCAGACGGGAATAAATGTCATACGACCTTTCACCTCTTCCGGTCTGTTCGACTACATAAGGAATGGGAATACTCATTCTTTCTCCTCCGATTTCGTTGTGTGTACCCGGGTTTCGTTTGGTAAACGAACAAGAACCTCTGGAAGATACGCGGAACGAGGCGGAGAAAGGAATATTAATTTTCGGGCTCTGCGTATCTTTTTGACTTCTTCATTCGTTTGTTATATAGAGACTTTGTATGGGTTACTTTGTTAAAATAAGGGCTGCTTTGTTCAAAAGAGAACGTTCTGTTTGAAGTAAGGTCATTTGTATATATAGCGGAATTCAAGTGGAAGGAGGGTTTTTAGTGTTCTCAACTAAATGGAATGAAAACGGGTCGACTGGAACCGGCATAGACGGAGGTAACAGTCTGGAGCAGCTGTATGGAGCGCTAACCCGCTATTGCCTTTCATTGACAAGGTCCCAATGGGAGGCGGAGGATTTGGCGCAGGAAGCTTGGCTCAAAGCTATGCAAATCGCAGAGGGACCGGGGTTTACGAACAAGGAAGCGCTTCTGCTGCGCATCGCCAAGAACACCTGGATCGATCAGCTGCGCAGACATACGGTTCTCCAGCGGATTTTAAAACAGGAAGAGGCCCAAATGGCGCTTCCCGATAGTGATTCTTTGGAGATTGAGAGTGCTATGCAGGCACTGATGATTCATCTTTCCCCTCTGCAGAGAACCGTTTTCATACTTCGCGATGTTTTTGCCCTATCCATTACGGAGACGGCCCGCCAGCTTCAAACAACGGAAGGGGCGGTCAAAGCCGCCTTGCATCGTGCACGGCAATCTCTTGCTTCCGTCAGGGATTGTCTTCTGCGGGGGGAACTGGCTCTTCCGCAAGATGCGGGTCTGAGAGAATACCTGAAAGTATGTGCAGGCGTTTACCTATCCGGTAATGCAGCGGCACTAGTGGAGCTGATGCAGCTGGATCTTGCCGAGCCTGCTGTCGCTTGGGGATTTATACAGTCTCAGAGCAGCCGCAAGACGAGTCAAATGCAGAGGCGTGTATCCACGCCACAGGCTGCTTTCGGTTTGGCGGCTTAGGTCGGCATGTAAGTGGTGGACGACAAAACCTACGTGACTTTAATCCGAGATCGCCTGCAGGCGGTCTTTTTTCGTAAGCATGACATTTGTCATACTCCTATACTGACACTTATGACTACAGCGCAAGGGATACTTTCTATATAATTAGAAATATACTAGACTGTAACAGCTGTTCGGTGATATTCCCCGGACATCAGATCGATCGAGGAGGAAACATTCACGATGACTCAATCTAAAGTAACGAATTTGAAAAAAAATGTAGCTCCTTACGAAAAAACAGACACAAAATCAAGTATCCGCCAACTTTTCAATACACTAGTTCCGCTAGTGCTTCTCTGGTATGGCGCCTATTTAAGCTTGTCTGTTTCTTACTGGCTGACGCTTCCACTCGCTTTAGTGACAGCCGGATTCGTCATTCGTACCTTCATCATTTTCCACGACTGCTGCCATCAATCGTTCTTTAAAAGCCGTCTGGCTAATGAAATAATCGGGACAATTACAGGAGTACTCACTCTCTGCCCTTATCAGCAGTGGAAATATAGTCATTCCGTACATCACGCGACAAGCAGCAATCTCGATAAAAGAGGAACCGGTGATATGTGGGTGCTTACTGTAGACGAGTATGCAGCTTCTCCGCTGTGGCGCCGAATCGCTTATCGTTTCTACCGGAATCCGTTCGTCATGCTCGGTCTTGGACCGGTTGCTATTTTCTTGTTCCAGTACCGTTTCAACCGTAAAGGCGCAAAACGCAAGGAACGTGTGAACACTTATGTCACTAATTTTTCAATCGTGGCTCTGTATGCGCTTCTGTGCTGGGCGATTGGCTGGCAGGCATTCTTAATGGTACAAGGTCCCGTGTTTTTTGTATCCGGCCTCCTGGGCATCTGGTTGTTCTATGTACAGCACCAATTCGAAGATTCTTATTTCGAGAACGAAGAAGAGTGGAGTTATGTGAAGGCGGCTGTTGAAGGCAGCTCTTACTACAAGCTTCCTAAGCTGCTGCAGTGGATCACCGGTAACATCGGATTCCATCACGTGCATCATCTGAGCCCTAGAGTTCCGAACTATTATCTGGAAAAAGCCCATAACGAAACGCCGCCGCTTCAGAAGGCGACTACCATTACACTACGTAAGAGTCTCCAGTCGCTCCGTTTCCGGTTATGGGATGAAAAAGGCAAGACGTTCGTCGGCTTCAAAGATGTTAAAAAAGTTCTGCACAAAAACGATGCAGCGGCCAAAACGATTAAAAGCAATCCGAGTCTTCAAGGGAAATAATTGCCGGAAGAATCGTTTATGCTAAAATAAAGATAAAACTCACCGGTATAGAAAAAGGGATGTAGACCATGCGGAAATGGTTTCAAGTGTTTCAAAAGAAAACGGGCCTGAGTCCATATGTATGGGTTGTCTTCTTTATTCTTCCGTTTTACTTTATCTTAAGTTCTTCAATGACGGAGATCATAATCGGCATCACGCTCATTATTGTATTCTTTGTCAGCTATGTACTGTCTGTTATGACCAGAGGCTGGCAGGTCTACTTCTGGACAAGTGTACAGATTATTATCTCTATCGCGATGACCGTGTTGTTTGGATACTTATATTTCTCTTTATTCCTGGCTTTCTTTATAGGGAATATCCAGAACAAGATCGGATTCATTACGTTCTATACCATCCATCTTGTCAGCACGATCGTATCGATTAACTTGGGATTTGTCGCCAAAAATCCGGTGTTTATCACACAGCTTCCGTTTGTTCTTATCAGTCTGATCGGGGTTATCCTTCTCCCGGTTAACACCTACAACAAGAACAAACAGGAGAAGCTTGAAGGCCAGCTGCAGGATGCGAATAAGCGGATCTCGGATCTGGTTAAGCTGGAAGAACGGCAGCGGATTGCCCGTGATCTGCATGATACGCTGGGCCAGAAACTTTCGCTGATTGGACTCAAGAGTGACCTGGCGAACAAGCTTATGAGCAAGAATCCTAATCAGGCCCGGGCCGAAATCAATGATGTCCGGCAGACTGCCAGGAGCGCTCTTAAGGAAGTCCGGGAAATGGTTACCGAAATGCGGGGGGCCAGAGTAGAGGATGAGGTAGGGCGGGTCAGGCAGATTCTACAAGCGGCCGAAATTGATTTTCATCTGGAAGGGGACCCCAGACTGACAGAGACTTCTCTTATTACAGAGAACGTAATCAGCATGTGTTTGAAGGAAGCGGTAACGAATATTGTCAAGCACAGCCGGGCTTCTTCCTGTACGGTTGAGATAGAGCCTTCGCATACGGAGCTCATTGTAAGAGTCCGGGACAATGGAGTGGGCATTTCCACACCTATCGATTATTCCAGGGGGAACGGGATTCGGGGAATGAAGGAACGGCTTGAATTCGTGAACGGAAGTCTGGAGGTTACCTCGAGTCAAGGCACGAATGTGATTATCAAGGTTCCGAATGTCTTTAAAACCGTTGTAAAGGAGGCTCAGGTATGATTCGAATCGTGATTGCCGAGGACCAGCGCATGCTGCTCGGCGCTCTTGCTTCGCTGCTTGAACTTGAAGAAGATATGACCGTGGTCGGCAAAGCAAGCAATGGTGAGGATGCTTTGAAGCTGGTTCATCTTCACCAGCCCGACGTCTGCATTATGGACATCGAGATGCCGGCCAAGAGCGGCCTAGACGCAGCCGAAGAGTTAAAGGGAATGGGCTGCAAGGTCATGATCTTAACCACCTTTGCCCGTTCAGGTTACTTTGAGCGTGCGCTCAAAGCGGGTGTACTCGGTTATTTGCTGAAGGACAGCCCCAGCGAGGAGCTGGCAGCTTCGATACGGAGCGTTATGGCCGGACGTCGCATCTATGCGCCTGAGCTGGTGGACGAGAGCTATGTTCAGGAAGCGAATCCGCTGACGGAACGGGAGAAGGCAGTCCTCGCTCTGATTGCCGACGGCAAGAATACAAAGGAGATCGCTAACGAACTTTATCTGACTGCCGGAACTGTCCGGAATTATGTATCCGTAATACTGGATAAGCTGGGGGTCAGTAACAGAATCGAAGCGATTATGCGTTTTAAAGAAAAAGGTTGGTTCAAATAGCATAGAGACAAGGACCCGAGGAAGAGACGGGTTCTTTTTTATGCGTAAATGTGTCTTTCAGCGCCGATTGGAAACAAACCATGAGATTATCCTATTATTCTATGAATAGCTAGCCTTTACCATAGTATCTTGTATAGGAAGTGATATAATAAATAAGTTATAAACGGATCAGAACATCTAAAGAAGATTAGACACAGATCAAGAAAGGGAGTTTAGCGCATTATGGCAATTAGAAGCAGACAGGAAGTGCTTGATTTCTTGGCGCGATCCGAAGTAGGTGCAGTCGGCACATCCAATATGGGTTCACCGAGGCAGAGAATGATGCATTTTGCCGCGGACGAAGACTTTAACATATACGTGACCAGCATGAAAGGCGATCCTAAAGTCATCCAATGGAGCAATATCCCGGAAACGGCGATCCTGATTCATCAGGGAGCTACGTTCATGGAGATGGAGGAAACCGAGATTATCGGGAGGGCTGAGGTACTCAAAGAACGGGAAGACCGGGAGAAAGCTGCCGCGCTGCTGGTCAGCCGCTCGCCAATTGTAGCTCAGATGAAGCAAGGCGATGCACTCGATAAACTGGAGTTTATCCGGATTCGGCCGTTTACTGTGAAATACCGCTTCGTTCCAGAAATTCTCCAAGGTCAACCGCCGACGGTCTTTGAATTCGAGAACAACCGCATCTCGTTCAGTACATGGGACGATGTCAGATCCAGAGCCCGGGCGTGGAAAGAAGCCGTAAGGCCTTTGTCACTTACAGCTGCGCTTGTGCCGATCCTCCTGGGGGGAGCGCTGGCGCTTTCAACCGTTCATGAACTGAATGTGCTTCATTTCATCTTGACATTGATCGGTGCCCTTATGATCCAGGCAGGGACCAACATGATCAACGACTGGAAAGACGCGGATCGTGATGGGGATAATACGACAGGAATGCGTCCATTTACAGGCGGTTCGCGAATGATCCAGCTCGGATTAATATCGAGGGCGGATATGGGTTTCTTCGGCTTGATTCTCTCTGGCACAGCTGCTTTGATCGGGATTTATCTGGTGGCCGTCAGCGGCTGGGGTCTTATTCCGCTCATCTTGTACGGCATTATGGCGGGAGTGTTCTATACAGGCGCCAAAGGTAAGTTTTCCTTCATTAACATGGCTCCCGGGATAGCGGAGCTGCTCATTGCTACGACTTACGGGGTCTTCATGACCGTGGGCGCTTTCTATGTGCAGACAGGCTATTATTCGCTGCAGTCGTTTATGATCTCTCTGCCGGTTGCGCTGTTCATCTCGAACGTCTTATTGATCAACCAGTTCCCGGATGCGGAATCCGATGCCAAGACAGGGAAGAATACGCTGGTAGTGCGTTTAGGCAAACGGAAAGCTAAAAATGTTCTACTTACAAGTTTTGTCGCGGGTTATGCGTTAATTGCGCTTCTTCCCGTTCTTGATTTCGCACCCTTTACCTTATACTTTGCTTTCTTGTCCCTGCCGTTTGCCCTGCAGGCCATCCGATACGCACAGCGCAACTACGTTCTGAATGCAGCTGATCTTATACCGAGCAATGCCCACACGGCGATTAATCATTTGTTCAGTGGTCTTCTTCTTGTTTTTGCCTTTTTATTGACTGAGCTCAGTTTGCTGGTTCCGCTTATTTATTTGGCCGCTTCGCTTCTCCTTATTTTCTGGGTATGGCAGTATATTGAACGGCAGAGAAAAGTAATGAATGATTTCCGTCTTGCGTTCCGCAAATAATCGGATTCTCAAAAGCACAGCAACGCTTAGACAGCGATTGTTGTGCTTTTTTGATTTTTTTGAACGGGCTAATAAATCACGTAGGAACATCCTTGACTTTGGCTATCCAAGTGAGCTATATTGTGGGTAGTCTAACTTATTTATACAACTGTTTAACTGAGGGAGAGATTTTGATGTCGGTGAGCGTTCTTAACTAACCAAATTCCATAGAAGAGGTTTTCATTTCCCATTAAAAAATAGTTGTTTGGGCAACGTTTTTTTGTTGTGGAATTATAAATGCCTCGGAATTAGTTAAGAACAAACAACGGATATCATGCTACGCCTTAGGTCTAAGCCTATTATTGCGCCCGCATCCGTGCTGTAGTTCAGCATGGATTTTTTATTGAAGGGTACTTGTAGGCTGTACACGAAAGAGCGCAGAATGACGATTGTTCATTCTGCGCTCTTTTTTATTTTATCCAACAAAAGGAGCGATCCACGTGAATGAGAAAGCATTGCAGCGTCTGGATTACGGCAAAGTAAAAGAAGCGATGATGAGTTATGCGGTGTCGTATCTCGGCAAAAGGCAAATCGAGCAGTTGGTCCCGATGACCGTCACTAAGACGATCCGCAAGAAACTGGACGAAACGGCGGAAGCGAAAACGTTGCTTCAGCACGGAGCCAGCGTCCCGATCCCCTCCTTGGAAGGGGTTGAGCAGATTCTTGCTTTAATGGGAACCGGTTATGTGTTCAGTGAAAAAGATTTTGTCCACATGCTTCAATTTTTGAACAGCTGCGCACAGCTTATGAAATATATGAGGGCAAAGTCAGAAGTTGCCCCTCACGTCAGTGCGTACGCTGCTTCTATGGACGAAATCACCAAGCTGAAATCGGAAATTGAACGGACCATACGAAGCGGTAGAATTGTGGATGCTGCCAGTAAGGAACTAATGAAAGTCCGCAGAAGAATAATCCTGATCGAAGACCGCCTAAAGATGAAGCTGGACTCGTTAATGAGCAAGCACCGCACCATCCTGCAAGAGAATTTGATTAGTACGCGTGGTGGTAGATATGTGCTTCCGGTGAAGAAAGAACATCGTAAACTTGTGAAAGGGAGTGTTCTGGATGAATCGGCAAGCGGGCAAACCGTCTATATAGAACCAGCTGACATTGTGAGCTTTCAGTTCGAGCTTGCCGGTTTAAAAGCGGAAGAGTCACGTGAAGAAATGAAGGTGCTGAGTGATCTGACCGCTATAGCTGAGCAGTATGCGCATGAATTCGAAATGAATGTGGAGACGGTTGCCGCCTATGATTTTTTGTTCGCCAAAGCCAAATACGCCTTAGCGATCGGCGGCTGTAATGTCGAGCTAAACGAGAATGGTGTGATCGATCTCCGCGAGGCCAGGCACCCTTTAGTGGGTAAGCAGATGATTCCGCTTGATTTTATTATTGGGCGCAGGTACAAATCACTGGTCATCACGGGACCTAATACAGGCGGGAAAACCTTGGCGACGAAGACAGTCGGTTTGCTTACCATGCTGGTGCAATCGGGTTTACTCGTCCCGGTAAAGGAAGGAAGCTTGTTCTCTGTCTTTCATCATATAGCAGTCGATATCGGCGATGGGCAGAGCATAGAACATGCGCTGAGTACTTTTTCGGCTCATATCCACAATGTGATCGATATTCTAAAAGTGGCGGATTCCTCGACGCTCGTGCTGATCGATGAAATGGCATCCGGCACGGATCCCGGGGAAGGCGTCGGGTTATCGGTTGCGATTCTGGAGGAACTTCACAGGAGAGGGGCGACTGTCGTCGCGACCACGCATTTTACCGAGATCAAGAATTTTGCCGCCGCAACCCCCGGCTTTGAGAATGCCCGGATGGAATTCGACAGAGAAACACTTCAGCCTTTGTACCGGCTGCGGATAGGGGAAGCGGGACAAAGCTATGCTTTCCTGATCGCACTGAAGCTTGGGATTCCAGAAGAAATTATCGGGCGCTCGCGCGAGATCTCTATGAAAGGTTATACTCAAGCGGGTAAGGCGGATGATCGGCTGGAGGAGACAGAAAGAGAAGGTGGAGGACAGAGTGAGGAAGCCGCTGAATCCGAAGCTTATTGGAAACGGGTAGCCGCGCGGGTTGCTGTAGTCGAGGAATCATCCCCAGCTTCTGCAACGGAGTCGGCAGCCGCTGAGGTTGCAGAGACAGAGATAAGTCACAGCCGGAGCCTGAGGATCGGAGACTGTGTCCACGTAACCACCCTTGGCCGGACCGGGATTGTATGCGAGACAGAGGATTCAAAGGGTGTTGTCGGTGTCATGATTGAACGGCAGAAGTTTAAAACGAATAAAAACAACTTAAATCTGCAAATCGACGGCTAAGAGCCCCACCCGGAAGAGTAGGACAAGGGTCTCGTCATGGATAACAAGAAAAACCGGAAAGAGCGTTAATAAAAGGCCGTAAAGCATTTAGGTAGCCTTACAATGGGAAGAAGCCAGAGGAGTGACAAGGATTCTGTCATTCCTCCGGCTTCTTCCTCCCTGATCTCAAGATCCGAACGTATTCCCTGGGCTCAAAGGATGATGTCGGAAGTATGCTTGTTCCGGAGCGATAGGACTGTATGGTTACTTGATTTGGGCCAAGCTGATTAGGGCCCGGAATTGTCGGCTGCCTGCTTGCCCAATCATTCACAATTCCGCCAGCCGCAATCAGCAGCAGGAAAATTGCTGCACACCAGGCTGCTTTACGGTCGATCACGGGATCACTCCTTTACTAAACAGAGTTTCCCGCATTCTCCCGCTTCATTCCTGAGGATCACCCCTGTCGCCCATTATTTTGTACACAATCTGAGAGGGATTAAGCTAATTCTTTTGACAAAGCATGAGGCAGAGGCTATACTGTTTTTAGCTTGAAAACTCAACAACTCAATATCTTTTTATCGGAGGAGCCTGCCAACAGCGGGCTCTTTTTGTGTTTTTTCAGAGTTTTGTAAGAAATCCGCATCTGATCTGCCCAAGATCAAGTAGTTTTGAGGGAAATTGGAAAAGCTATTACAAAAAAATCTTGTATAAGGAGGGAGAAATTTGTCTTTGCTGCATATCGCCATTATCCTGCCTTTCCTGCTGGCAGCAGGTCTATGTCTGTTCTATCGTATCCGGCATAAAATCCATACCGGGTGGCTGGTTCTTCCGCTGCCTGTGATTTTATTCAGCTATTTCATTACCCGGATTCCTGTTCTGCAGAGTGAGGGAAGCGCGACTTCTTCATTGCCCTGGATTCCATCTTTAGGTATCGAATTCACCGTGTATCTGGATGGCCTCAGTCTGCTGTTTGCATTACTGATCACAGGAATAGGAAGCTTAGTCGTACTTTATTCCATCTATTATTTGGATAAAAGGAAAGAAGCGGTCCATACCTTCTATTTGTATCTGCTCTTATTCATGGGTGCCATGCTTGGGGTTGTGCTGTCGGATAACTTAATGGTGCTCTACGGTTTCTGGGAATTAACGAGTATTTCTTCCTTTCTGCTTATTGCTTTCTGGAATCACCGCGCGAAATCCACCTACGGAGCATTGAAATCCATGCTGATTACCGTGTTCGGAGGACTTGCGATGTTTGCGGGTTTTGTCCTGCTCTACCTGATGACAGGAACTTTCAGCATCCGCGCTATTCTGGAACAGGTAAGTTCCATAACGGAACATGCGCTGTTCTTGCCTTCAATGCTGCTCATTCTGCTTGGGGCCTTTACGAAGTCGGCTCAATTCCCGTTCCATATCTGGCTTCCCGATGCCATGGAAGCCCCGACACCCGTTAGTGCCTACCTGCATTCGGCCACTATGGTCAAAGCGGGCATCTACTTGGTCGCGCGATTCAGTCCTCTTTATGCCGGTCAGGCAGAGTGGTTCTGGCTGATCTCTTTCTTCGGCGTGCTGACGCTGATGTACGGGGCTTTCCGGGCCGTTAAGCAGACGGATTTAAAGGCTCTGCTTGCTTTCTCTACGATCAGCCAGTTAGGGCTGATTATGTGTTTGCTCGGCCTTGGCTCGGCATCAGCCTATTTCACGGGCGCTGCGTCATCGCTTTTCTACGCGAAGGCGACAATGGCAGCGATCTTTCATCTGATCAATCACGCCACATTCAAAGGCGCCTTATTCATGGTAGTCGGCATTGTCGACCATGAGACGGGCACCAGAGATATCCGCAAACTCGGCGGATTGATGTCTCTTATGCCGGTGACATTCTCTATCGCCGTGATCGGCGCATTCTCGATGGCGGGTCTGCCGCCTTTCAACGGCTTTCTAAGCAAAGAAATGTTCTTTACGGCTGCCTTGAATATTATGCAGCTCAACATCTGGAACATGGAGAGTCTAAGTGTGCTGTTCCCGGTAATCGCCTGGGTAGCCAGTATTTTCACCTTCTTATACAGCATGCTGCTGGTATTCAAGACATTTACCGGACCCAAACAATTTGATCAACTGCCGCGCAAGCCGCACGAAGCACCGCTTGGCATGCTGCTGCCGCCCGTTGTGCTGGCTTCACTTGCCGTGGTGTTCGGATTCTTCCCGAATCTGCTGTCCTATTCTTTAATCGAACCTGCGATGGCGGCCATACATCCGGCGCTATTGGAAGAGGGGGATCGGTTCCTGGTCTCGATCAGCTTCTGGCACGGGTGGACGCCTGAAATTTTCATGACCATCGGAGTTATCGTTGCGGGCGCGGTGCTTTACCGAAGCTATCACCGTCTCCGCCTGCTGAACCGGCCATTATTCGAACGCGTCTCCCTGAATCGGATTTACGACGGGGGTCTGCGTCTTCTTGATCAGGGTTCTCACCGGATTACCCGTACGTATATGACCGGTTCTATCCGGCATTATTTAATTTACATTTTCGTGTTTTTTACAGGTTCACTCGGATATACCTTGTACCGCTCGAAAGGCCTCAGCTTCGATACAACGAATTATGCACCGGTTTCGATCTACGAGGCAGTCATAATCACCGTGCTGACCTTGTCTGTGCTCGCTGTACCTTTTGCAACTTCACGTCTGATGCTTATTATACTGACAGGCGCTGCAGGATATATGGTCACCTTGTTCTTTGTCCTGTTCCGCGCTCCCGATCTGGCTCTAACCCAAATGATCGTAGAGACGGTATCCGTGACGCTGTTCCTGCTTTGTTTCTATCATTTGCCTAAGTTGAGAAAAGAAGAGGTCAAGGTGCCGTTTAAAGCAGTCAATCTGGTGATTGCAGCCAGTGTGGGCATCATAGTGACCTTGATCGCACTGAGTGCAAGCAGCAGCCGGTCCTTTGAATCGATCTCGGATTATTTCCTGGACAACAGCTACCTCCTGGCCGGAGGCAAGAATGTCGTAAACGTTATTCTGGTTGATTTCCGGGGATTCGATACGATGCTGGAAATTGTCGTGCTGTCGATTGCCTCACTTGGCATCTATGCACTGATCAAGATAAAGCCCGAACCCGGGGAGCTGTTGGCGGAAAGCCCGGTTCCGGATCCGGATCGCGATAAGCATTCCCGTATGTATACGCCTAGAAGCAACGACGTTATTTTGAGAACAGCCTCCAAAGTGGTTGTGTTCATTATTTTAACGTTCTCGTGGTATTTGTTCTTTGCAGGTCACAATAATCCAGGCGGCGGCTTTATCGGAGCCCTGATGACTTCAGCTGCGCTGGTTCTGCTGTCGATCGCTTTCGGGATGACAATGATCCGTACGATCCTGCCGGTGGATTTCCGCAAACTGACCGCAGTCGGCCTGCTGCTTGCCCTGCTTACGGGAATTGGATCGCTCGTATTGGATGTCCCTTTCCTCAGCCATTCATTCGGTTATTTTGATCTGCCGCTGCTCGGCCGAACAGAGCTGGCTACGGCATTATTGTTCGACCTGGGCGTTTACTTAACGGTCGTCGGCATTACGATGACCATCATCTTTACGATAGGGAGGGACAATTAGCATGGAGCTGTACATGTCTTTGGCCATTGGCGTGCTGTTTGCGGTAGGAGTCTATCTGATTTTATCCAAAAGCCTGCTGCGCATCATTCTGGGCACGTCCCTGCTTACGCACGGCATCCATTTATTACTGCTTACGATGTCCCGCTTAAAAACAGGCGCCGCGCCGCTGCTTGGCGAACAGGCGGAAAGCTATGTAGATCCTCTGCCGCAGGCTTTGATTCTGACTTCCATCGTTATCAGCTTCGGAGTGACTTCTTTATTCTTTGTGATGGCCTATAAGGCTTATCAAAAACTGGGGACCGATAATATGGAAGAGCTAAGGGGGAATGAGGATGAATAACTTGTTAATTTATCCGCTGCTGATTCCTCTGTGTACGGCTGTTCTTCTTATTTTTGTGCATACGAGAATAAAGCTCCAGCGCTGGATAAGTCTCATTAGCATTGCCGTTAATATAGCTGTTTCCGGGGTGATCGTGGGACAGGTTCGGGGACAAGGCATCCAGACCCTGCAGATGGGCGGCTGGCTTCCTCCTTATGGAATTGTGTTCGTAGCCGACATGTTCGCCGCGCTGCTTGTGCTAACAACGGTGATCGTCAGTGCCGCTTGTCTGTTGTTTGCTTTCCGTACGATCGGTGAACAGAGAGAGAAGCATTACTTTTATCCTTTTTTTCAATTCCTGCTTGCGGGTGTGTGCGGTTCGTTCCTGACTGGCGATCTGTTCAACCTGTTCGTTTGTTTCGAGGTAATGCTGATTTCCTCCTATGCGCTGATCGTTCTCGGAAGCACAAAAAGGCAGCTGAGGGAAACGCTGAAATACATGCTGATAAACATTTTGTCTTCGACGTTGTTTGTTGCCGCTGTCGCTTATTTGTATGGTGTGGTCGGAACGCTGAATATGGCCGATCTGTCCAGCCGGGTGGCTGAAGCGGGGCAGGGTGGAGTCATTAATGTAATCGCGATCCTCTTTCTGATCGTATTTTCTCTAAAAGCCGGATTATTCCTGTTCTTCTGGCTTCCAGGCTCCTATAGCGTGCCGCCGGCTGCTGTGGGCGCCTTGTTCGGCGCTTTATTAACCAAAGTCGGCCTTTATGCGCTTATTCGCACCTTTACACTGATCTTCTATCATGATCCCGCAATTACGCACATGTGGATCGGGTGGATGGCAGGAGCGACGATGATTCTGGGCGCCGTTGGCGCGCTGGCCTATTCTGATATTTACCGGGTCGTTAACTATAATGTAGTGATCAGCGTCGGGTTTATTGCCCTTGGATTAGCGGCAGCCAACAAGGATTCCTTGGATGGAGCTGTTTTCTACCTGATGCACGATATGATAGCCAAAGCTCTCTTGTTTATGTTAGCAGGGATACTTATTGCCGCCGCCGGCACACACCTGACGAAAGACATGGGCGGATTGATAAAACGGATACCGCTGGTCGGCTGGATGTTCTTCGTCCTAGCTCTGGCTCTTACAGGCATACCGCCGCTCAGCGGCTTCGCCGGTAAACTGCTGATTGTCCGCGGCGGGTTCGAAGAAGGCTTATACTGGCTTACAGGCATCGGAGTCGCTTCCAGTCTAATCGTGCTCTATTCCCTGATAAGGGTATTTATCCAATCATTCTGGGGTGAAGAAAAAGCATCCGCCAAACCGCTGCCCTCGAATATGCGGGCGATGACTCTTCCGGCAGCAGGGTTGTTCATCCTGATAATTTGTATCGGTGCCGGTTCCGAGTGGGTATATTCATTGGTCTCGGAAGCGGGAAATACACTGGTTGACCCTGCAATTTATATCGACGCGGTAATAGGGGAGGGGAAGTGAGATGTCCCTGCAAATTCTGCTTAATCTGATAATCGCTCTTGTCTGGATGTTCCTGAATAATGAATGGTCCTTCCTTTCCTTTGCGATCGGCTATATCATCGGGATTATTCTGATTGGTCTCTTGCGCCGCTTCTGGCCTTACGATTTTTATATGTTAAAAGTGTGGGCCGTTATTAAGCTTCTCCTTTTGTTTTTGAAGGAACTGATGGTTTCGAGTTTTACGGTCATCGGTCAAATTATAAGACCCAAACTGGCGATCCGCCCGGGAATCTTTGCTTATACGACGGAACTGGAATCCGATTGGGAAATCACGGTGCTATCCTGTCTGATCTGTCTTACGCCGGGAACACTTACCTTGGATATAGCAAAGGACGGACGCACGCTGTATATTCATGCAATGGATATCGAGGATGCGGAAATCATTTCCCTGCAAATCAGACAAACGTTTGAAAAAGCGATTATGGAGGTGACGAGGTAAATGCTGACCAATCTTCTTCTGCTCTCACTCGCTATTCTGTCTGTAGCAGTACTGGGCTGTATGTACAGGCTCCTTAAAGGTCCTTCGATGGCCGACCGGATTGCGGCACTGGACACCATCGGCATTATTCTGTTGTCTATGATCGCCGTGATCTGTATGCTGCTCCGGACTCAAGCGTACATGGACATCATCCTTCTGATTGGCATTCTAAGTTTTATCGGAACGACGGCCTTTGCCAGATATATCGAAAGAGGCGCGGTCATTGAGAATGGAGATGATACCCTTGATCGGTGAACTGCTGATAGGCATGATCATTCTGGCCGGTGCACTATTAAGCGTACTGAGCGCATTCGGACTCATCCGGTTGCCGGATGTGTATCTGCGTTCGCATGCGGCCACGAAGAGTGCGACGTTAGGTGTCCTTCTGATTCTGACTGGCGCGTTCTTATACTTCTCGTTCTATCTGGACCATATCAGCGCCAAGCTTCTTCTTGGCATCGTGTTCGTATTTATTACAGGTCCGGTAGCGGGACATTTGAATGCGAGGGCCGCTTACCGGTCCGGAGTGGCTTTATGGGAACGAAGCGTGCAGGATGATCTGAAGCCGGCTCTCAAAAAGTCGCGCAAGGAAAAACACTAAATCATGGTTAAAACCGCTGACGGGTCATGAGCGCAGCGGTTTTTTTGTGCAACCAAAGAGAGGGGGAAAGCCCCCCTGTACTCACGATTCAATTAAAAGGGTAGAGTAAAGAGGCAGTGAAAGCGGTTTATTCTAAGAAACTAGGTTTGTAATGATTCTGCAAATATATCGACTATATTTTTAGTAGAATTAAAAATGAAGGCTGATTTTGTAATAACATAAGCCTATTTTCCTATATATTTAGTCGAATATGACTATATGTAATTTTAAACAATGTTCCTATAATTAGGAATAGTAAGAAAATTTTATACAAGGGAGATTACAACAGATGTCACAATCTAACTATCCTTTCTCGAAGAAATTTATGCTTCGCACGATCAGCCTGACTTTGGGTGCAGCTCTGCTGGCTGCTCCACTCAGTGCATATGCGGCACAGACCAAGCCTATAACGGAAGCGGTTCCTCTAACGGATTACGAATTTGAAAGCGCTTACCACACAGGAAGTTATCTGGATGTAGGGGAAAGCCGTCTTTTGAGCGATAAACAGATCCGCAAACAGTGGAAAG
This sequence comes from Paenibacillus lutrae, assembly GCF_009757775.1. Classification (GTDB taxonomy): domain Bacteria; phylum Bacillota; class Bacilli; order Paenibacillales; family NBRC-103111; genus Paenibacillus_F; species Paenibacillus_F lutrae. The sequence goes on along the minus strand of NZ_RHLK01000016.1, from coordinate 73,693 downwards.
GAATTGATAAGCAATATTCACCCGAGCGTGCAGTTGAAGCGGTAAAGGAAGCGCTTCCAGAGGCGGAATATGAAGCTTTATTCCCGATGAGATTAGGCTCCAAGGAATGGCATGAGTTTAATAAAGACAAAAAGAACTATGACCCGAATCAGGTTGACTATTATTCTTATGAGAATCTGATTCAAGCCGTTACCGAAGTAGCGAACATTAAGTATAAAGTCAGCTACCGCAAAGGCAGTCTGACGGCCCAAGAAGTGTTCCGGCTGGATAAGGATAACAAATCGGAGACGCTCGTATCGAGGTCAAATGACTTCAACGCGCCTGAGAACCGCCGCAAGAAGATTGAATCGCAGGTAGTTGACTTCGGCACGTTCCTGAAGGAAGGAAGCGATACGGACCGCAAGCGCGAACTGGCGGCGTTACTCGCTAACCTGGCTCATGAGACAGGCGGAGGCTGGGATGCGGCACCGGGCGGTCCTCTGCGCTGGGGCCTGTACTATAACGAGAACATAGCAGGCAGAACCGGAGCCAATATGTCCACCTTCGTGGATCCGGACAGCAGCGGATTGTATCCGGGCGTAGAAGGCAAAAGATACTACGGACGCGGACCGATTATGATGAGCTGGAATTTTAACTATGGCTTGTTCAGTTCCATCATCTATGGCGATAAAAGCGTACTTCTCAAGAACCCCGAGAAGCTGGCCGCTGACGGTAAGCTCGGTTTTATGACCGCCATCTTGTTCTGGATGACGCCGCAGGCGCCTAAGCCTTCTGCTCATGATGTTATGGTCGGAAGATGGGAGCCGACGAAAGAACAGGAAGAGAAAGGCCTGAAGCCATCGGGCTTCGGAATTACCGTAATGGTCCTGAACGGTCTGGAAGCCAATTTGGGTGAGACGGACGGCAGTCCGATTAAGCGCCGTGCAGGTCATTATCGTGATATAACCAAGAGAATGGGTGTAGATGTATCTGCTGAGAAAATCGACACGCTAGGTATGAAGCCGTTTTAATTTGTCTTTAGAATCGCATCTATTCTGGAATGGAGAACCCCTTGCACTCAGCCTGTTGGCTCAGCGCAAGGGGTTTTCAGGTGAGTTGACAGCAGGGCGATCCGTCTTAACTGCAAGCTGATGCTCCGCTAACTCAATAAAGGCTTTCAGAGGCGGCGAGATCCATTTATCTTTGTGCCAGGCCAATTGAATGAAGAGCGGAGCCGCCTGGTTGTTCCACGGCAGTTCTTTCATCCGCTCTTCCTCCAGATCTTTTCGGACTGCCATAGCAGGAAGCAGGGCTATACCGAGATTTGCAATCACGCATTGTTTAATCGCTTCGATGCTGACGAATTCTAATTTATTCACCGGGTTTACGCCAGCTTCACGGAAGTAATCTTCCAGAAGCGTGCGGTAAGAGCAGCCGTTTTCTGTAAGCAGCAGCGTTTCGCGGGCAAAATGCAGCGGGGTTAATTCATCATGAGCAAGCAGCGGGTGCTGAGGCGAAGCGACCATTAATAGCTGCTCCTGAATAAGCAGCTTTATAGTCAGAGATTCAGGCGGACGGGAACCATCCAGTATGAATGCGGCATCGAGCTGTCCGCTGTGCAGCTGCTCTCTTGCACTCGCATCCGAATGCGCCGGTTTGAAGATCAGCTTAACACGGGGGAACCGGGCTTTGAATTCTTGGAGAAGAGGGGGAAGCCGGTAGGTGCACATACTTTCCTGAGCCCCTATGATCAGGGTTCCTGACTGGAAATCGTCACCCTGTACAGCAATCTTGGCTTCTTCGCTCAACTGGATCATTCTGGCGGCATATTCTCGGAATTGGCGTCCCGCTTCGGTGAGCGTCAGCCGTTTCCCGAGACGTTCGAACAAGGGGGCTCCAAGCTCTGATTCCAGCGCTTTTATTTGCGCCGTGACGCTGGATTGGGCGAAGTTTAGCTCCTGGGCGGTTTGGGTGAAATTCAACAGATCCGCTGCCCGCATAAACGTAATCAATTGTTTGATGTCCAGAAAAAGACCTCCTATAATCGTTAAAACCGATTGATACCATAGAAATAATCCTTTTAAACGATTCTAATTTCTATTGTAAAATAAACGGGAACCCGCAACAATCTGAAATGCTCACAGAGAGGCAGTGAAGAACATATGACAGTCGCAGTTATTTATGGGAGCACCCGAGCGGATGGCAATACGGAAATTTTGACCCGGCAAGCTGTTCAAGGATTACAGGCGGAAGCTATCTACCTGAAGGATTTTGATATACAACCTATCGAGGATCAGCGGCATGCTGCAGGGGGATTTCAGGATGTAGACGATGATTATCTGGCGGTGCTTGAACGTATACTTCCGCATGACACCCTGGTGTTTGCAACACCTATTTACTGGTACAGCATGTCGGGCAGAATGAAAAATTTTGTGGATCGCTGGTCCCAGACGTTAAGAGATCACCGGTATCCGGCGTTTCGCAGCAGCATGGCGGGCAAAAAGGCTTATGTCATAGCGGTGGGCGGCGATGAACCTCTGATAAAAGGACTGCCGATGATCCGGCAATTTCAGCTCATCTTTGATTTTATGGGGATGCGAATGGACGGATATGTACTAGGGCAGGGAAACAAGCCGGGAGAGGTGCTTCAAGATCAGCCAGCCTTAGCTGCTGCCAGGCTGATTCGGAATACGTTGAAGAACATAGAGGGTGGATAACCCCCTTCCGCTTGTTCTGCTGCCTGGAATCGTCTAGAATCGCGAATTAAATGAGCGCAGGCTGCGGATTTGTACGCTCCTATGGATTTTCAGTTGTCATCTCCCTGCAGATGGACAATAATGGAGTAGTTAACTAACGATGAAGAGTGAGCATACAGAATGAAGAAAAGAAAAAAATATTCGAAGCTTCTAACCCTGTTTACTGTCGTATTGGTGGCTGTTTTATATGTCATTAATCCGGGCTTGTTTCATAACGAACCGGACACGACCGCAGATATCCAACTCTTTTTCCCGAGCGACAAATACCCTGAGACAGCGAAGCACATCAAGTCGGCCATTTTAAAAGGCTCCTCCAAAATCTGTACGATTGACCGGAAGGGAGCGGAGGAAAATAGAAGGGAGTCCCTTGCCGGTATCGCTACAAAGAAAAATTATGACCGGGATGAATGGCCGATGGCCATGTGCGCCGAGGGAGGAAAGGGAGCGGATATTGAGTACATCTCTCCCAAAGATAACCGCGGAGCCGGCTCTTGGATTGGGAATCAGCTGGAACAGCTGGAGGACGGGACCCGAGTGGAGATCGTCGTTAAGTAGTCAGGAAGAGTAAGGAGGCCGGCGTGTGACAAACCGGGATTTCAATTATTATCAGACGTTTATAACGGTGGCCCCTGACAGCACGATATTGGAGAGCATGATCCCGCCATCCAAGAAGGACGGAAAAACGAAAGCGCTCATTGAGTACGAGCTTCTTATCCATCATCCTTATACGTTTACTCAAGAAGAGATGATTTACGAAGTTCACATCCGGCACAAGGAAATACCGGAAGAGATTTTTAAGCAAAGAGGGACGGAGATTCGGGACGAGTTGTTCCAGAAATCCCATGCGTGCATGCGTGCTTCCATGCTTGCCAAAAAATATGGATGGGGAATCCATTTTGACGACGCGGGTAAAATTGCTTTATATCCGGTGGAGTCCCCGGAATACCAGCGCTTTCTTGCCAATGAATCCGGCCGTGTTAAAGTTCTTGCCGCTATGAGGAGCAGTCGGGCGAAGACCTAAATAAAACGAAAACAGCTTCCAAACCTTAGGTTTGTGAAGCTGTTTTTTTTGAGGAGGCAAGCCCTGCATTTAAGCTTTCAAGGAAGATTCGGCTTGGCTGGAGATGGAGTCCTGACGAGTGACAGCGAACAAGGAGCAGATCAGACCGAGCAGGACGAAGATAGATCCGGCCCAGCCGTTATAGAGCACCGAGGATCCTTGAATGACTAGGCCGCCGACGTAGGAGCCGATGCTGATGCCCAGATGGGTTATCGCAGAATTGGTGCTGATCAGGATCTCCGAATTTTCCGGTGAACTGTGAATGATCAGGTTGTTCTGTACAGCTGACACCGCCCAACTGAGGGCGCTCCACACAATCATCAGCACCAGGAAGGCGGCAAACGGCAGGTTAACCGCCAGCGGCAGAACCGCCATTGAGATCAGGAACAGGGAAATGACCGCTACGACAGCGCCGGCAGGGTTCCATTTGTCGGAAATAACCCCGCCGAGCCCTCCTCCTGCAACTGCCGCGATCCCGAAGATGCCGTACACGAGCATCACCATGTTAGAGCTGAGTCCGAACGTTTCCTGAAGAAACGGGGTGAAATACGCATACAAAGTCAAATGGCCTGCCAGAACAAACAAAGTGGTCAGGTGAATGGCGACCATTTTGGAGCCTCTGACAGCTTTCAACTGCTGTTTGAGCGGTAGAGGAACAGTAGGCTGCATCCGGTCCATCGTGAACCACATGACCGCGATAATGATGCCGGTCAGAATGGCAATGACTGCGAAAACTTCACGCCAGCCCAAGTTGTTGCCAATATAAATGCCAAGCGGAATACCCAGTACAAGGGAAGCGGAGATCCCCATAAAAACTACCCCGATAGCGCGCCCTTGGTATTCCGGCTTGACGATTCGGGCAGCCAGCGTAGTCGATAAAATGATGATGGACGAGCCGCTTGCAGCAGCCAGGATTCGTGAGAGGAACAGCATGGTGTAATTCATACTTGCGGCAGCCAAAATATTGCTGAGCAGGAATACAACCAGGGACCACATATATACCTTTTTACGCTCAACTTTGGCAGTGGCTGTTAGTACAACGGGGGCTGACACCGCATAAACTAGAGAAAATATAGAAATAAGCAAACCGGCTTTGGATAGAGGCACTCTCAGGGCATCGGCAATAAGATCCAGAATGCCTCCCAGAATGAGCTCGGCAGCGCCGACAACAAATGAAGCAATGGCAAACAAATACACTTTTTTATTCATGGTGACAGTTCTCCTCTGTAAAAGTTACAACTACGATAGTAACCTTATTTGGCGTTCATATCAAGAGGAAAATAAAAAGACTGATTTCCTGGACGGAATCAGTTCTTGAAAGAGGATATCCCTTTATGATCATGAGCATTTATTAGTAACGGAGGCGCTTGAGCAAACGGTTCAAATCTTCATGGTGGATAAGTTCCTCGTGAAATTGTTTGGTGATGTAAGCAAGAGCCACGTCATGGAAGAAATAATCGGTAAAGACATTCACAAGCTGCGGAGACATCGTTTTAATGGCTTTCCATGCGGTTACATCCATCTGTGCAAAAATCAGGCAGGCCTGATCGACGACGACAAGCTGAGAGGGTTCGAGTTGATCGTGATCCTCCGACGGCTGCAGGGTATGGACATTGCGAAGCGTAGTGGACAAGCTTCCTATTGATAGTGCTTCGACCTCAACGCCCTCCTGCTCTTTCTTTTCTAATAGCGGCAGATATTGCTCCATCTGGCTGCTCCAGGCGGAGATGCGTATGGATGCGGTTGCCCCTTCAATCAGCTGTGCGATATTCGCAAGAATAGATAGGTCGTCTTTTAAGTTCCAGACATAATCGTTAGTAGGTGGAGTCGTGGTCTCATGAGTTTTTAACAGCGCAATATCCCGCTCGAACTCAGCCGTTAGTTTTTTAATGACCGTGTCCAGAGGGACCGCGGAGTAAAGCTTTTTTTTGCCGGACATCGTATTGAGAACAAGACCTTTATCCGCCAAACGGTTCAGGACTTCATAAATCTTGGCCTTCGGGACACTGGAGTAATTCACAATGGACGTAGCATCAAGCGAAGCATGTCCGATAAGAGATTCATACACTTGACTTTCATATTGAGAAAAGCCGAACTTCTGTAACATAACAGCCTCCTGAGAGCGAATAAATGATATTTCTTAGTATAGCATCCAGCCGAGGGAAGTGCTTCGTTATCGCTTTCAAAAATGTGGAGATAAAGCACAAGAAAAATCCGTCCCACCTTGCTAATCAAGGATGAAACGGATTTATGAAGGCAGGGCAGAAATAAGATATAGATTGAATTGGGGTAATCCGTCTTATTCCGCTTTAATCTCAAGCAGCTCGTATTGAATAATACCCACTGGAGCATCAACTTTAATAATAGTCCCTACCGATTTACCCATGAGGGATTTACCCAGCGGGCTTTCGTAAGAAATTTTGTTGTTGGGCACATCTGCTTCAGCAGGCCCGACAATTTTATATTGGAGTTTCTCGGCAAATTCAATATCGTTTAAGACCACAGTTGAGCCGACTTTGACAGTGGAAGTATCCAAGCTGTCTACATCCGCGACACGGGCCTTTTTGAGCATATTGGTCAGAGTCAGAATTCTTGTTTCCATAAAAGCCTGATCATCCTTGGCCGAATGATACTCGCTATTTTCCTTCAAGTCGCCGTAGCTGATCGCCAGCTTAATCCGTTCCGCCATTTCTCTGCGTTTGACGGTCTTCAGAAATTCCAGCTCTTCCTCTAATTTATTCATTCCCTCACGGGTTAAAACCAGTTCATCGTTAGACATTCAGGCAGCTCCTAATTCACGATTTTGAATTACTGTAAAACATTCATATCTCATTGTACACTAAAAACGCTTCGTTATGGCGAAAAGTATGCTGGAAAGACGCGGTCCGCTTATTGCAGCATTAGAATCTCGCGGATATCCTGCTCCGATAAGGAAGACAAAGCTTCATGGCCGGGCTGGATGACTTCGTCTATCAAATTCTTCTTCCTCTGCTGCAGCTCGTACATTTTGTCTTCCACGGTTCCCTCCGCTACAAGGCGGATCACCTGAACCACTTTTTGCTGGCCCATACGATGGGCCCGGTCTGCGGCCTGCTGTTCAACGGCAGGGTTCCACCACAGATCGTATAGGATAACCGTATCCGCTCCGGTAAGATTCAGTCCTGTGCCGCCGGCTTTCAAGGAAATAAGGAACAGGTCCCGCTCGCCTTCATTAAACCGGCTGCACAGTTCAACTCTTTGGGGGGCCGGCGTCTGACCGTCCAAATAGAAGAACGGGATGCCGCGGAAGCCGAGTTCCCGTCCGATGAGTCCGAGCATCTCGGTGAATTGGGAGAAGACCAGCACACGTTTGCCCGCGCTTCGGCACTCTTCAACAATTTCAAGCAGCTGTTCGAATTTGGCGGAGCTGCCTTCATAATTGTGCACGAATAGGGCAGGATGACAGCACAGCTGGCGCAGCCGGGTTAGACCGGCCAGAATTCGGATGCGGTTTCTCTGGAAACCTTTCTCGTGCAAATGTTTCAAAGTTTCCTGCTGCAGCTTAGCCAGATAGCTTACATAGAGCTTCTTCTGCTCGGGCAGCAGCTGGGAAGCTTGCAGAGATTCGATTTTCTCAGGCAATTCCTTGAGTACATCCGACTTCAACCGGCGCAGCAGGAAGGGACGAATGCGCTGAGCAACGGATTCTCTGGACAGCTCGGTAAACAATTTTCGCTCCGGGAACAGCTCGGGGAAGACAATGTCAAAAATGGACCACAGTTCTTCGAGAGAATTCTCCACAGGTGTTCCGGTCAGCGCGAAGCGGTGAACAGCCTGAATCTCTTTGACGACTTGAGCTGTCTGCGTGTAGTGATTTTTGAAAGCCTGCGCCTCATCCAGTATGAGCGTATGAAAAGATTGCTTGGCATACCAATCTACATCGCGGCGCAGAAGAGGGTATGACGTAATCACGACATCCGCTTGAGAGGCATTCCTCAAAATTCTGCTCCTATCCGTCTTGCTGCCGTCTGCAATAACCGCGCGAACTTCCGGCGCGAATTTCGTTAATTCATTGCGCCAGTTATATAGGAGTGAGGCGGGAGAGACAATAATCGCCGGCTGCTGCCTCAGCCGGATCTCGGGCAGTACGGATACCAGGAAGGCAATGCTTTGCAGAGTTTTGCCGAGTCCCATGTCGTCCGCCAGGATACCGCCGAAGCGGTAATGCGCAAGTGTCTTCATCCATTGGTATCCGTAAGTCTGGTACTCACGCAGGACAGATGAGAGATGTGCGGGCACCGGAAAATCAAGATTGTCCGGGTTCCGCATATTTTCCAAGAGCTGCCGGAATGAGTGGCCCAGCTTGACGATACTACGCCTCTGGGGCGCATCGGTCAAGTGAAGTCCGCGCCATACAGGCAGACGAAGCGCTGCTCCCTGCAGATCATCCGGCTGAATTCCTACTTCGTTCAGCAGGCGGACGATTTCTTGGAATTCTGCGCTTTCAAGCGGCAGCAAAGCTCCATCCGGCATCCGGTAGTACCGGCGTTTTTCCTGGACGGATTTCATTAAGCTGCGGATCTCATTCTCCGGAATGCCGGCAATCTCAAATCGGAAATCCAGCCAGTCTGTCCGCTCATCCACATTGACCCGTACTTTAGGAGGAGCGGGGCTGTTATAGATCCGCGATTTGACCGCCGAGGTCGCGTAAATCCGAACGAGCTTCTCCAACTGGGGAACGATGTGGTAAAGGAAATCATATTCCTCCTCTTCGCCATTTAAGAAATATCCGGCTTCCGTTTTGGCGAACGAGGCCTCTTCCATCAGCTCCAGAATACGGGTTTCCTGATCTCCGTCGCGCATTAGAATGCGTCCTTCACCACGTCTTTGTCCCGGGCTCTCCAGCGGGTTAATCACGATATCTCCATATTGAAATTCCAGTGAGGCCAGCAGTCTGTCCCTGACCCGGTCCAGATACAGTTTCGCGGTGAGCTGAGTATGCAGAATACGGTTGGATACCGCAGGCGCGATGCGGACACTTCCAAGTTTCATAAGACCGGGGATAACTTTCTCCATGAAAGGTTCCATTTGCTGCGGCTCTATGCGGATCCTATTCTTGCTGGAATGATCCAGCATTCTCTTCAATTCCCCCAGCCTGCTGCAAGCTTCCGTCTGCATCTGGTGCAGCATGCCGTCTGAGACGGCGATGCCGTATGATTCCAGTACCAGAATGGTATCCAGTCCTTGGATTTCCATTTCATAGCCTGCCGCCTGGGATTCATCAAACTCGAACTGGAGTGGAACCGGTTCTTGGGTTAACTGGATTTTCTCGTATTTCCTGTCCTCCTGCTCCAGCTTTACAGAAGGAGCGGCCATGAGCAGGGGAAGAAGAGGTTCCCAGGCATAAGGCGGAATGAGAAGAAGACGGTCCGGAATGGCGCTTTTCGCATGTCCCGTATAGAGACTGGAAGTTTCCCGGTAGATCTGTTCATTGCGGCATATGTGCAGGAGCTGCTGAATAACGGCATCGTCTTCTTTTCTAAAGCTGTGGAGTTTCGGGTCGTAAGTGAAATGCTTGGAAAAAATAAATGGTTTTTTTCTTTCGCAGCTTTCCAGGAATTCTTTGAGTCTTTGTACGATATACAGCCGTCTGGTGCCGAGTTTGAGCTCTAATCCGAACATAATCTTCCGGAAACCGTAGGAGAACGTTTTGAGAGTAAACTCCGCCTCCAGAGCTTCTCTTGTTTCAAAAAGAGCCCGGATACTGCCTGAACGCAGTGGTTTCTCTCCGAAAAGGCCCAGCATATGATCTGTGAGCTGACGGTCAGAATCCGGTGCAGTCCCGGAAACAAATGCATCAGAGGTGAAACGGCCTGACGTGCTTGCCGCTGAAAGGTCTGCGGTATCGGACTGTAACAACGACACACCCGCACGGACAGGTGGTTTGCCTGCATGCTGGATCATCCCTATATGGAGGAGCACGGCGGCGATATGTTCACAGTAATGGTCATAGGAATCAAGAGCGGGGCAAGTACACGTTGCAGTTACGTCTGCCTGGGCATCGATCCGGGCCTCAACCTGGTAGCTTACTTTTCCTTTGACCTTTCCTTTATAGACGCAAGCTTCGGGGTCGTAAAGGGTTAGCTCTACTTTTCTCGCTTTGTAATAAGATTCTCCGATCTCAAAAGCGATCCGTCCGCATAACAATTTAATAATTCTCGGGGTTAATACAGCACTCATGGACTTGGATCCTTTCTTGCGATTCCGATAGTTGTATATACTTATGATACCAGATAGGGAGAGGGAAAAGAAAAACAGCTCGAGTTTTCAAGGAACCATATAATTTGTAAACTTGCATGTAAAGGTCCGGATCTGTATGTAAATACATGCGAAGATAGGAAGGGAAATGAGCGGCGGTGTCGAAAAGTAGGTAGATTGACTGGATTAATTAGAAACAATTGGAATTCGCCTATGGAAAGGAATCACACTATGTCTGAAGCACAAAGAAATAAGTGGGGAATTCTTCAGGTGGTTAACATGGGGACCCTTATCTCTACCCTTGATGTAGGAATCGTCAACGTCTCGCTCCCGATTATGGCGAAACAGTTCTCTGTGTCCCTGGCACAGATCCAGTGGGTGGCAACCATTTATTTGCTGACGATGGTCGTTCTGCTGCCTTTTATGGGCAAGCTGTCGGACCGGATGGAGCGGCGCACGATTTACAGCTACGGTTTCCTCATCTTCGGTATAGGATCGCTGTGCATTGCGATATCGCACGGCTTCGCCGCTTTACTGCTCTCACGCTGCCTGCAGGGCATTGGCGCGACGATGATTATGGCGAACAGCCAGGCTATAGTCCGCCAGGTCTTTCCCGATCACGAACGGGGCCGCGCCCTTGGCATCAATGCGGTCGTGATCTCGGTTGGCACGCTCTCAGGTCCTGCGCTGGGAGGGCTGCTGCTCGAAATAGCCGATTGGCCGTGGCTGTTCTGGATCAACGTGCCTATTGCACTGGCTGCCTGCTTCCTCGGGTTCCGCTGGTTTCCGCGCGGAACCGGTGAATCAGTCAGGACGCCGTTCGACTTCGTCGGCACGGTTCTGCTGGGTGCTGGCGCCTGCTTGCTGATGATCGCGGCGGAGTCGATCAAGGAGCAGGGCGCTTTCTCCGCGGCGGCCTGGCTGGAAGGCGCGATCGGGATCGGCCTTCTGGTCGCGCTGTGGCTTCAGGGACGCCGCATCGATTACGGCATTGTAGACCGGGAGCTTTTCAGCCGCCGGAAGGTGTGGGTGGGCAATGCCGGATCGTTCCTGATTAACCTGGCACAGACCGCCACACTCATCCCGGTGACATTCTACCTGCAGAGTCAGCTCGGCTACTCTGCGTGGTCTACCGGAGCGCTGCTCATGCTGCAGCCGCTGCTGATGGGCATCGTAGCTCCGTTTGCGGGCTGGTTCCGCGATAAATACGGCGGAACTTTCCCGATCGCAGCCGGAGCGCTGCTCTGCGCTGTGTCCATGTTGTTCGTCGTACTCGCCCCCGGTGTGACACCGGTCAGTATCGGGCTGCAGCTGTCCGTGTTCGGAATCGGAATCGGACTGTTCCATGCGACGAACAACGCGGAGATCATGAGCGCAGCGCCGGCTTCCAAGAGCAGCCTTGCGGGAAGCCTGCTCGCTTTGGTACGCTACCTGGGCCAAATCGCGGGCATCGGCCTCGCAACGCTGCTTGTCGGTTCTATGGGTCAGCCTGGCGCAGCAATGGAATCCGTCGGGATGCTTCTCCGGGTGCTGTTCGGATTATGTTTTGTGTTCTGCCTGCTGGTGGCTCTGTCAGGGCGCTTGCCCAAAAAAAAGCAGAATTCGGCGGGTATCTCCGCCTAATATGAATAGGTCGGTTGAGCAAACAGGGCGCATCAAGATCCAGATTTAAACGGATCGGGAATAGCGCTCTGCTTTGTAGATCGGCAGCATCCAAGCAATTTTCAGTATATTCGTGTGGCGAGCGATTCCTCTAAATGATAAGGATTAAATGATAAGGAAGGTGTGTGTATGGCATTGATTAGAAAAATGTCAGCTGCTTTGCTGCTGATCGTTCTTCTCTATCCTGCAAGTACCTCGCAAGCGCTATCCTGCCAGAAGCAGTTGAATGTAACGGAGTCCTATAAAGACTATGATGGTGTACTTATGGCAACGGTTGATAACATCCTAAGAAAAAAAGGCAGCAAAGAAGTTCAGTTAACAGTAAATCACAGCTACAAAGGCGTTCAGCAGGAAACTCTGCAAGTAGGTGAAGATGAAATCTGGAATCGGGTGGAGCGGGGCCAAGACTATCTTTTCTTCCTTAAAAAAACAGGGACGGGATGGGAGCATCCGGTATGTTCCGCTACTAAAAAGAAGGAAGAAGTAACTCCAGAAGAATCTGCTTTTCTCGCAAGCAAAGAAATACCTATCCCAATTGTTCATACGCGTAGAGAAGTTTCTAACGGGTTCGTTCAGTCACTGCCGAAGCTAGAGCACCTTGAAAATTCTTCAGCAGCGACTTTGATGGCAAGTGCGGCTGATATCCCTTACAAGTGGATGCCTGCTGTTACAGCGGGGATAATAGGAGGTATCCTTACGGGCATGAGTATATATCGTACTTGGCAAAGCGGGCAGCATTAAGAGAAGGCACCTTATCCCTAAGTGGTCCTTACCAAGATATCGGCTATAATTATAAGAAAATGATCGAATGAGGGAGAAAACAAAGGAAAATACAGGATAAACGAACAAATTCAAAAGATTCAGAATATTTACAAAAGATAAATAATTGGAGTATTATTTAGTCAAGGAGGTTGTATATCATAAAAATGATGGTTGCGCTTACAAGTGATTCTTGTAATCAGAGGTGACAGCGATGGGGCCATAAAAACAACAGAAATTTTCAATTTGAGCCTGCCCGGTTAATGGCAGCTTCGAATTGAACTGTAAATAAGCATAGATCTCAGGAAGGGAGTTGAATCCGTTGGAGCAGAGTTAGCGAAACATGTCCATCCTTTGAAGTCGAATTCAGGGACATGTGGGAGCCCACGTATTTAATAATAGAATGGAGTGCGTTTTGAAAATTGAATAGGTCATTGAAAAAATAGGGTCCTGCCGATTATCACAGATAACCGGGGGCCCTATTTATTTTTCCCTAAACAAATGGCTTAATCCGAATGACTGATCTATACATATAACAAGCTGCACTTCCAGTCTGTTTCGAAGGCAGTAAGGCTTATCCGCTATGGGGAGTACTAGATGACGGGGAATCTATTTACATAAAAAAGATGACTTCTGACAGAATCAGAAGTCATCTCAGGTCTTATAATCCGATGGATTAAGAAATTACTTTCCAAACATCGGAAGTGGCACTTGGCGTTTGACCTTGTGTCCACCATTTGGCTTCATAGTTTACGCCGTTATGCGTAACTTTGCTGCCGCCTACATAGACTGCAGTGGAGCTCCAAGCCGGATAATTGCCGCCAGGAGAGGAACCGTTCAGAGTTGTGAACGATACCGCGTTGCTTGCTCCGGAGACGTTGCCTGCTGCGTCAACTGCTTTTACCGTAACGGTATAAGCGGTATTAGGCGCCAGGCCAGTCAGATTCAGGCTTGTAGCACCTGTAGTGGAACCGATTTGAGTCGAACCGTTGAATACACGGTAGCCTGCTACACCGACATTGTCGGAAGAAGCGGACCAGGATACAGTAGCGCTGTTAGCTGCAACATTGGATGCTGCTGCGCCTGCAGGTGCAGTTGGAGCTTGGGTATCCGTAGGGCCGCCGCTGCCGCCGCCAAAGTTAACATCAATTACGTTGTAGAATGCGTTTGCAGTATCAGCGATTTCCCAAACAGCCAAGATAACTTGGTATCCGGATCTAGCTGGTACGTTACAAGTATCGGAATAAGAGAAAGGAGGCTGTTTGCCCTTGTAATCCACGGAGCAGAAAGGATTCAGGTCAAAGGAATCACGAGTCAGTGGAGCATTAGGGTTCCAGCCTGGCTTCGTGATGTAGTATTTCCAGCTGGTTGTTGCATGGGCAGCTGTCAATTTCCAAGTAAACGTGTTCGTGCCGGAGTTAATGTTTACTTTCGCCCAGCGAGTGGAAGATTGCTCGTCAAGCTTAGGGAAAGTGCCGCCGCCGCTTCCGATTTTACCGTCAGCGGGTCCAGCAGCCGGGAAGCCTTTTGGAAACTCAAGGCTTTGAGGCTCGTATACAACAGCGCCACAATCAGTATTCTGGCCGGTTTTACACAGGTACGCACGGCTGGCTGGTCCTTCTACATAGCCGTGGGCAGAAGCTTTACCGGAGATCAGGAACATTCCGGCGATCATAGCGACCAGTACGGCGGCTGCAGCCACCCACCTGATCATCGTTTGTTGCGGTAAACGTAAATTTGTCGTCATACAATTGGCCTCCTTTTAATGGGTAAATGGGTAATAGAATCATTTGTTGCTCTTAGCAGGCAGTAAACCTTTACCAGCTCCTTTCTATTGCTTCTTAGACTGCTGATAAATAGGCCAAACTAATGAGATGGGGCATTCCTCCTTTTGTCGAATTAAGTATTTATATAAACTCTAAATGAGCTTATACACGAAATTTGTCTAGTATTCTGTAAGTACCGGAGTGTCACATGAAGTACTAGAGGAGTAGAAGGCTTGTATATAAAGCGCTTCCATTTGGGGGCGGAAAACGAACGAACCCATGTAAATATATGAATATATAGTAAATACAGGGTGAGTTGTAATCTAAAGATACAGGAATTTTTTTCATTTCACAATCCTTATTTTCCAAAATCCTGTAAGATTTTTTTAATCACCTTCTGTCAAAATTCGAGTTTTTGTTTATCACTCATCTGTCAGGACAAGTTGAAACAAAGGCCAAAAATGCCCGTAATCCACTTGTTGCGATTAGGACTTTGTGGATGTGCGTCATTCTTATGGAAGGATAAATTCTTGTATTTTTTCTAATTCTGCGTATTCTTTTGCCAGCTGTTCTATAGATTTTTTATTTTCTCTTAGATCTTTCTCGATTTGGGCAAGTGTTTCTTTCTTCTTTTCGAGAATTTCTGCTGCTTTCGCATATGCAGCTCCATACTTGGGATCGTCTGTCATCGTTTTATAATACCCTTTGGTTTCCATTACGCGCCTTAAAGAAAAAATATCATCTTCAAGCTTTGCTTTTAAGTCAACTGGGGTAAGCTCCTTTTCTAATTCCCCTACTGCAATTCCGATTTCCTTGACTTTTTTTCCTTGCTCATCAATTTTTAGTTGTTCTTCTACGGTTTTTGCTTTTGGCATGCGCTCCCATTTTTCTTGTTCATACAGAGATTCCTTTTTAAGTTTTTCATGCTTTTCTTTTTTATCGGTATCTAAGGCAAAAGAGTTATTGTTCAAAGAAAAACCGATAGCAAAAGCCAATACACCGCATATAGTTGCTACCATTAAAACTTTTCTTATTTTCATAAAATTACCTCGACTGTTAGGATTTTATATTATAGACGAAAAATTTAGTCGGATTGTTGCTTGAAAACTTCTCGAAGTCGGGTAAAATTTACAAATTGAGGGATTGACAGCCTCCTTAAACCAAAGCTATAATCCTAACATACTAAATTCATCGGAATAATAAGTTATCCGCCAGTCAACTGGAGATACGGCCTTTCCTGTAAAGGAATGCTGTGTCTCCTTTTTGTTTGAGCAAGGGGGACAAACTGAAATGAATATAGAGAATATCGAAGCTTTTGCAACCATTGTCCATTTCAACAGTTTCAATAAAGCGGCAGATGCAATGTATGTATCCCAGCCTTCGATATCCGCACGTATTCAATCACTCGAGAGGGAACTGGATGTGAAGTTATTCGACCGGGAGGGCAGGCATTTTACTTTAACGGAGAAAGGCAAGCAATTCCTGCCCTTTGCACATCAAATTCTGAGAACATACAAAGCCGGCCGTCAGGAATTGCAGGTGAACCACAGCCGAGGAAATGAACTTAGAATCGGCTGTACCGTATCCGGTGCCAATTATTTATTGCCGGAGATGTTGGCTGCTTTTAAAAGAAAGGCTGCAGGGGTGCGGGTTAAGCTGTTGACGGCGACGAGCGAGACGATTTTAGAAAAAGTGCTGACCAAGGAGCTGGATCTGGGACTTGTGCGTACGATGACACATCCCGAGATTGATTCGCTGCAGGTGTATGAGGACCCTATCCGTTTGTATGTGAACCGCAATCATCCATTTGCTAACAGGTCCAGCCTAACCATACAGGAGGTGAGCAAGGAACCGGTTATATTCTTCGAATGCGGTTCTCTGGATTGGACCCGGATTCACCGGTTGTTCCAAATACTCGATGAGCCTCCGCTCATAGATATGGAGATCGATAATTTGGAGACCGCTAAGAAGCTAGTTCTAAAAGCGCTTGGCATTTCTTTTCTGCCGGATTTGTGCGTCAGGAAGGAAGTGAGGGAAGGTCTGCTCTGCCCTGTGGGGATTCCGCAGCTTACGGGATTGTCCTTGCGCAGCCATCTGATTTCATTAAAAGGACAAGTAACGGAAATCGGGCAATTATTCCTGGAGATTAGCAAAGGGGTTGATTTAAAACTTTTTTCATCTTAAAAAAGGTCTGGTTCTTATAAGTAGAGGCGGTTTAGTTTGTTTCTTGTTTACATAAATAGATAGGTCTAGCTCAGTCATAATTCCGAGTAATCCTATGTATATTTAATGAATAAGCGCAGATCGTGTTTATCAAACTTAATTACTTGAAAGGCGGATAACGATGACCACCACTAGAAAATTGAAACTTGGCGCCATGATTCACGGAGTCGGCAGCAGCATGTCGGCTTGGAGACATCCCGAAATTCCTTCGGACGCAAGCATCTCGATCCACTTTTATAGAGAACAGGCTAAGAAGGCGGAGGAAGGCAAATTCGATTTGCTATTCATCGCTGACGGGCTGTTTATTAATGAGAAATCCATTCCGCATTTCCTTAACCGTTTTGAGCCGGTTACAATTCTTTCGGCCCTTGGCATAGGAACTTCGAATATCGGGGTCGTCGGGACTTTGTCTACTTCTTATAGTGAGCCTTACACGGTGGCAAGACAGTTTGCCTCTATCGACCATATCACCGGCGGACGTGCCGGATGGAATGTCGTCACTTCGCCTCTTGAAGGTTCTGCACTGAACTACAGCCGCAAGGAGCATCCGGCTCATAGTGTCCGGTACGAAATTGCGGAAGAGTATCTGGACGTTGTCAAAGGGCTGTGGGATTCCTGGGAAGACGATGCATTTGTGCGCAACAAAGAAACGGGGGTTTTCTTCGATCTGACCAAAATGCACCAGCTAAATCATGAGGGAGAGCACTTTTCCGTCCAGGGTCCGCTCAATATCTCGCGTTCCAAGCAGGGGCATCCGGTTATCTTCCAGGCGGGATCATCCGACAGCGGGCGGACGCTGGCTGCCAAAACGGCGGATGCGGTCTTCACCAATTCCGAATCTATTGAGGAAGCGCAGCGGTTTTACCGGGATTTGAAGAGCCGGGCCGTGAGTTATGGCCGTAAACCGGAGGATATTCTGATTTTTCCGGGAATAAGCCCGGTCGTGGGTATAACCGCAGAGGAGGCGGAACGAAAATACCAGGAGATCGCGGATCTTGTCCGAATCGAGGATGCGCTGCTGTATCTGGGGCGTTTCTTCGATCACTTCGACTTCTCGGTATTTCCGCTGGATGAGCCTTTTCCTGACATTGGAGAGACCGGCAGCAACAGTTTCCGAAGCACCACGGATAAGATCAAGCAGAGAGCTCGCGAGCAGGGTCTCTCGCTGCGCCAGATAGCGCTTCAGACAGCTACGCCGCGAACGGGTTTTATCGGTACTCCGCAGCAGGTAGCGGACCGTATTGAAGAGTGGTTCGAAGGTGAGGCGGCGGACGGTTTCATCATTGCCTCCAGTGTTCCGAACAGCCTGCGGGATTTTGTAGATCTGGTGGTTCCGGTTCTTCAGGAACGCGGTATTTTCCGCAATGAATATGAAGACGATACGCTCCGGGGTAATCTTGGGTTGAGCAAACCGGAGAATCGTTATACGGCAGAGCGGAATCAAACCAACGATGATCAGATGGAGCCGCTCTCCAAAGATCGTACCGTCTCTGCATCTTGACTGTATTCAGAAAAGCCGATGAACGATGGGAGAATGAACAATGACAATACCGGTAAGGAGACGTAAATACTTTGGAATGGCCGGGCCGGCGATTCTGACCCTGTGTGTTCTAATTGCGGGCTGCACGGCTTCGACGACACCCGTAAATAAAAAGATAGGTCAACAAGGATCTTCCAACGGAGACGCCTCCCCAATTGGCGGCACTTTCACCTATGCGCTGGCCGGATCTCCGACGGGGCTGGATCCAAATGTGGTACCCGCTGCACTTGACTACCGGGTTATGCGCTCTATTTATGACAGTCTTGTCGTCCAACTGCCGGATAAATCGATTCAGCCGTGGCTTGCAGCCGAGTGGACCGTATCTCCGGACGGCAAATCGTATACATTCAAGCTGCGTCAGGATGTTAAATTCCATGACGGCACTCCCTTTAATGCGGCGGCTGTAAAGGCAAACTTTGACCGCGTCGTTAATCCGGCAACGAAGTCACGATTCGCCGTTACTTTGCTTGGCCCTTATGAATCATCCGAAGTAGTGGATGAGTATACGGTCAGAATCAATCTGAAGTCTCCCTACAGCGCCTTCCTGAGTTCCTTAAGCCAGGCTTTCCTTGGAATCGTGTCGCCTGCCGCTGCCGACAAGCACAAAGACCAGCTGACCAAAAACCCGGTCGGAACCGGCCCGTTCAAGTTTGTAAGCTGGAGCGAGAACAATGCGATCACACTGGAACGCAATCCGGATTATAAATGGGCTCCGGTCTTGGCGGATAACAAGGGAGCGCCTTACCTCGATAAGCTCATTTTCAAAATCATACCGGAAGAAGCTACACGCATCGGAAGTGTCCAAAGCGGTCAGGTTTCCGCTGGGGAGACCGTGCCGCCCCAGAACCTTATTTCGCTGAAGAACGATCCTTCGGTTAAGCTCTTGCAGGCAGAGTCGGCCGGTATCCCCTTCACTTTGATGCTTAATCAGGATCACGCGCCATGGAACGAGCTTCCGGCGCGTCAAGCGGTGCAGGCGGCGATTGATTTTGAAGCGATTGTGAAGACCTTGTATCTGGGAACCTATGCGAAAGCCTGGTCTCCGCTGACTCCATCCGTACTCGGTTATAATTCTGCGCTGGAAGGAGCGGTAAAGTACGATCCGGAGAAGGCGAATAAGCTTCTCGATGAAATCGGCTGGACTCGCGGATCCGGCGGAATCCGCGAGAAGAACGGTAAGAAGCTGTCGATTCATTACATCGACACCTCACCGAACCGCGAGAAGCGCAACGATATTGCTGCGATGATCCAGCAGCAGCTGAAAAAAGTCGGCATCGCGGTTGAAGTCGAGATTCTGGCCGATACCACGACTGCCCTGATGGTGAAAGGAACGAACGATCTTGTAGGTATCAGCAACGTATCGGGTGATCCGGATATATTGCGGAGCTTTTTCCATACCAATGCCATTCCGGGCTCAGGGAAGTGGGGCCATAACCATACCCACAAATCCGATCCCCAGGTAGACGCGTGGCTGGAGGAAGGGCTGCGGGAGCAGGACCCGAAGAAGCGGGAAGAAGTGTACAAGAAAGTGCAAACCTACCTTATTGAGAATGCTTACGGTTTCCCGGTCTATGTGTTTCCTTATACCGTAGCGGCAGGGAAATCTGTAAACGGTCTGAAGTTTGACTCACTGGGCTATCCGATCTTCTACGATGTAACCTTGTCCGAATAAAATTCTTACAAGGGAAGGAGGTACGCAAATGGCTCTAGCCATCATCCGTAGAATAATCTCGTCCATGCTGGTTATAGCCGGAGCGTCCGTACTCGTCTTCTTTATTCTGTATTTGCTCCCGGGCGATCCGGTGCTGATTATGCTGGCCGGCACAACCACTACAGCTGAAGCGGCTGCCAATCTAAGGCATCAGCTCGGACTGGACCAGCCGGTGTTCATGCAGTTCATTCAGTATGCCGGCGATTTGCTGAGAGGTGATTTCGGGAAGTCTATCGTGAATGAGGATCCCGTGCTGCCCAAAATTCTGGAGCAGTTCCCCGCAACCGCCGCTCTTACTGCTGCCGGTACACTGATCGCGCTGCTGACTGGAATTTGGCTCGGAGTGTTGTCAGCGGTTCACCGCAGCGGAGTGATTGACCTGCTGGCACGAGTAATTTCTCTCTTCGGGATTTCGATGCCAACCTTCTGGTCCGGCATACTGCTTATTCTCATTTTCTCTGTGCATTTGGACTGGTTCCCGGCGATGGGCTCCGAGGGATGGAGATCGCTGGTCTTACCCGCACTCGCTCTTGGTCTCGTAGGTTCCGGATTTATCGTCCGCATGGTCCGGAGCTCTATGCTGGACGTTATGAATGAACCTTTCATCACCACCCTGCGATCCAAAGGGCTGCCGGAGAGAATCATCCTGTACAAACATGCGCTTAGGAGTGCACTGATTCCGGCCTTAACGATGATCGGTATACAAATCGGGGAACTGATGGCAGGCGCAGTCGTAATCGAAACGGTCTTTTCCCGCCAGGGGATCGGGCGCCTGCTTGGAGGAGCTATTATGGCTAAGGACCTGCCGGTGGTGCAGGGTGTTGTCTTTTTTACAGCGATCATCTATGTGCTGATTAATCTTCTGGTCGACCTGTCCTATACCCTCATTGATCCCAGAGTCAAGCGTGCTTCATCCAGATAAGGGATGCAGATACGCTGAAAACGAAGGAAGGGAGTGGAACAATGAAAAGTATGGCCGGGGTCAAAAATATTGCGCTCGATAAACATGCAGACAGCGGAAAACAATGGAGGAGAAAAGCACGGTTGATTCCGTTAGCGGATGTTCTCTATTATGCCGCTTTGCTTATTGTAACCGGAATTGGTCTCTGTGCCCTTGTCCCGCAGTGGATCGCTCCTTATGATCCGACTGAAATGAATGCAGATATTCTGCTCCAACCACCCGGCGCCTCCCATTTGTTCGGAACGGATTATTTCGGAAGGGATGTCTTCAGCGTTATGGTCTATGGCAGCAGGGATTCTCTCTTCATCGGAATCGGCTCTGTTCTGCTCGGAGCGACGGTCGGAACAATAATCGGAAGCCTGTCGGGGTATGCAGGCGGCTGGATAGATACCATTCTTATGCGGCTGACCGATGTACTGATGACCATCCCCGGTCTGCTTCTTTCTCTTGCTATTGCGGCAGCCTTGGGTCCAAGCTTGTTTAATATCGTTCTAGCCGTCAGTGTATCGATCGTGCCCAAATTCGCAAGGGTGGTGCGCAGCCAGATTATGAGTGTCCGGAACCGTCCTTTCATAACAGCCTCTCATTCTATAGGTGCAGGGAACTTACATATCTTCATGAAGCATGTTATACCGCATACGGTATCTCCGCTGCTTGTTATGGCCACCATCTCCATTGGTTCTTCCATTCTTGTAGGGTCCTCTCTGAGTTTTCTTGGTTTAGGCGTGTTAAAAGAGGTGCCGGACTGGGGAACGCTGCTGTCGCAGGGCAGAGGTTATTTAACCGTCGCCTGGTGGAATGCAACCTTTCCGGGTCTGGCGATTACCTTGTTCGTCCTTGCCGTTAATCTTCTCGGAGACCGGTGGCGGGATATTCTTGATCCCAAATCGGCCGTGTATAGTAGATAAATTGAACAAAAGGGGGAACTGATTATGGGTGAAGCTCTGCTTGAGATCGACCGGTTATCCGTAGATTTCATCCAAGGAGAAGAAACTCTGGCGGCTCTCTCGGATTTAACGCTGCACATTGAGCGGGGGGAAACGGTATGCCTGGTCGGTGAGTCCGGGAGCGGCAAAACGATCCTGTCCAAAGCGATCATGCGGCTCATCGAATTTGAGAAAGGCCGAATTACGCAGGGTTCCATTCGTCTAGGAGAGACGGAGATTACTAGCTGGAGCCAGCAGAAAATGCGTACGATCCGCGGCAAAAGAATCGCGATGATCTTTCAGGAGCCGATGTCCGCATTTGATCCTGTATTTTCCGTAGGCAGGCAGATCATGGATGCGATCCTCCAGCACACCCGTCTTTCCCGAAAAGAAGCGCGTGATCATGCGGTTCATCTCTTGTCTCGCGTCGGCATTCCCGAGCCGGAGCTTCGGATGAAGCAGTATCCGGTCGAGCTCTCAGGAGGGATGCTGCAGCGCGCTATGATCGCGATGGCGCTTTCCTGCGGCCCGGAGCTGCTCATTGCGGATGAGCCGACAACCGCGCTCGATGTTACCGTGCAGGCACAAATTCTGCAGCTGCTTCAGGAGCTCCAGGAGGAGACGGGTATGTCCATCCTCCTGGTGACGCATGATCTGGGGGTCGCCGCCCAGATGGCTGACCGGATTGCGGTCATGTATGCCGGGAAAATTATCGAGGCAGCCCGTTCGGAAGTCCTGTATGAGCGGCCGCTGCATCCCTA
The DNA here is from genome assembly GCF_009757775.1 of Paenibacillus lutrae. Taxonomy (GTDB): domain Bacteria; phylum Bacillota; class Bacilli; order Paenibacillales; family NBRC-103111; genus Paenibacillus_F; species Paenibacillus_F lutrae. Next base: position 51,352 of record NZ_RHLK01000016.1, on the reverse strand, counting down.
TACCCAAGGGCTGCTGCGTTCCCTTACGACTCCGTACATTCCGAGAGGATCCAAGCTGCCTTCTATCGAGGGCACGATTCCGGCACTGGCGGACCTGCCCGGCGGCTGCCGGTTCCATCCCCGCTGTCCGCATGCGGTACCGTCTTGTGTCCAATCGGCGCCTCCTTTGAGAATGTATGCGGACAGCCAGGCAGCCTGCTGGCTGGCGGAGGAGCTGGAAGAGGCCCGGCAGCGGGAGCGGGAGTACCTGGAAACGAAGCGGTGGGACCCAGCGGGTCCAGCCGTATTATCTTCTGCGGGCAGGGAAGTGGAAGCGGTGTGCACGGATGTGCCGCTCCCTCCTAATAACATCAGCCTGAAGGAAGTAGTGAATGAAGAAGTCCTGCTGGAACGGGCGGCTATTTCGAGCTTCACCAGTAGGGATATAAACCCTATTCCCGTACAACCAGCCGGGGAAGTTCGCCAGTCCGTGAAGCTGCCTGGACTTGAACAAGAAGCCGCCGGGAGGGGGGAGGTTTTGTTCGATGTCCAAGGACTCCGCAAAATCTACGAAGCGGGAGGCGGCTTACTAAGGCGGCCGCGGAGCCGGATTTATGCGGTGGATGGTGTTTCTTTCACCATCCTGGCAGGAGAAACGTTCGGGCTTGTCGGAGAATCCGGCAGCGGCAAATCGACTCTGGGCCGGTCTCTATTAAGGCTGGATAAGCCGACGGAAGGCAAGGTTTTCTTCGAAGGAAGAGACATCGGCCGGCTGCCTTCGAAGGAAATGAGAGAGGCCCGGCGTCAGATGCAGGTCATCTACCAGGACCCTTACGGTTCCCTGAACCCTCGCTGGACGGTCGGTGAACTTATCGGGGAGCCGTATGCGGTACACGGATGCTTCCGCGGCAAAGAACGCCAGGAAAGAGTCCAACAACTGCTCCACGACGTCGGCCTGCCCCGATCGGCAGCGGACCGGTATCCGCATGAATTCTCGGGCGGCCAGCGCCAGCGGATCGGCATTGCGCGTGCGATGGCGCTGAAGCCGAAATTCATCCTGGCGGATGAAGCGGTGTCCGCTCTTGATGTGTCTGTGCAGGCTCAGATTCTGAATCTGCTGCAGGAGCTTCAGAGCAAAGAGAAGCTTACGTATCTTTTCATTGGCCACGGATTGAGTGTAGTCCGCCATATGTCGGACCGCATAGGCGTCATGTACCTCGGAAGACTCGTGGAGATTGCACCGAGCGACGAACTGTTCCGGCACCCTGCTCATCCTTATACGGCTGCACTGCTGGCATCTATTCCGCTAGCAGATCCGAGGCGCATGAGTAAGGCCTTACCCTTGAGCGGAGAGATTCCATCACCGGCTCATCCGCCCGCAGGCTGCCGGTTTCATACGCGCTGCCCGTCGGCTACCGCATTGTGCCGGGAAATTGAGCCTGAATGGTCTAGGGTTGGTGAAGAACATGAAACCGCGTGCCATCATCCGCTTTGAAATGATCTTATGTGAATGTTCTCTTCTGGTTCTTCTGGCTCTTCTATCTCTTTCATCTCTACTATCGAATAAATCAATCGGTGAATAGAAGAAATCTATCCAGCGTTGACGCATGTAAAGGCCGATGATACGATTTATACATTCTCAAAACCAAGCATGTTTATAGGAATAAGAGGAAAAAATATCGGGCTGATTGGTCAACCAAAAGCCGCTGTTGGTTTCAGAGACAGCGGCTTTTTATTGTTTTGACATTCAAATCGGGTTGGAGGGGTTATTGCAATGACAACGACGAATACAAAGACAAAAACAAAAACAAAAACAAAACCAAGAATGATGATTGCATCGGCAGGGCTTGCACTTGCTCTATTGTCCGGGTGCGCCGCTGATTCCGCTAAAGACACGGCGGCAAAAGTTAATCCGGGAGGAAACTCTGCGGCACCCGCCGTCACAAAAATCGTAGTCGGAACCGGTACGCAGTTTGCGAATATTTGCTTTCTGGACGATAAGGGGAATCTGACCGGCTACGATGTGGAACTGATCCGGGAGATAGACAAGCGGCTGCCGGAGTATGAGTTTGAATTTAAAACGATGGATTTTTCCAACCTTCTGCTGAGCCTGGAAACGAAGAAAATTGATCTGATTGCGCATCAGATGGAAGTCAATGAAGAGCGGAAAGCGAAGTTTCTTTTTAATGACGAAGCTTATAATATTTTCCCGAACCAAGTTGTCGTTCATAAAGACCGGACGGATATCCAATCCCTCGATGATCTGAAGGGCAAAAAAGTGATGGTAGGCGCGACGAGCAATGCGGCCGTGCTCCTGCAGGATTATAACAAGACCAACAATAATGCCATCCAGATCGTATATTCAGGCAGCGGCGGCACGAACGACATTATCGCGCAATTAAAATCAGGCCGTGTAGACGCGACGATTTCCACGGAGTTTGCGGTCAAACAGCGGAATGAGACCATCGATTCCCAGCAGAAAATCGTAGGAAAAGCGATTTCGAATTCCAAGGTTTATTTTATTCTTCAAAAAGAAAGGACAGAGGTGAAGGAGAAAGTCGATGAAGCGCTTCGGGCCATCAAGAAAGACGGAACTTTGAGCAAACTTAGCACGAAGTGGCTGGGAGCCGACTACACAGTCAGCGAGTAGAAAGAGGGAGTGGGATGGGAAAAGCATTTGATATCAGTCTTGTATGGACGTTTCTTCCAAAACTGTTAGCTTATTTGCATGTAACCTTGTTCATTCTTGTGGTCTCCTTGCTGATCGGAGTCGTGATCGGGTTTGCGCTCGCTTTGATCCGCTTGTACAAGGTTCCGGTGCTCGGAAGAATCGTGACCGTCTATGTATCCTTTATGCGGGGGACGCCAATCCTGATCCAGCTGTTCCTGGTATATTACGGCGTTCCCCAGCTGCTGCTGGGAGTCGGCATCGATCTGTCATCCGTGCATGCGCTAGTATTTGTCGTCCTGACCTATGGCCTGCATATCGGCGCTTTCTTCTCCGAAATTGTCCGCGCGGCAGTGGGCAGTGTAGACCGGGGACAGGTCGAGGCAGCATATGCAGTCGGTATGACTGGACCGCAGGCGTTTACCCGCATTATTCTCCCGCAAGCGATGACCATTGCTTTCCCGAACATCGGCAATCTGGTTATTTCCAGCCTGAAAGATACGTCGCTGGCCTTCTCGCTTGGAGTGATGGATATGTCAGGCCGGGCGGACACACTGGGAACGACCAATCATTATCTGGAAATTTATCTGGCCCTGGCCCTTATCTACTATGCGGTCTGCCTGCTGCTTGAGAAATTGTTCTCGCTGGCCGAGAAAAGACTGGGGCGGCACGAAAGTTCCGCAGATCATGAGCCGAAGAATCTGAAGCCGGCCGGGAATGGAAGGAGGAGATTCCGATTCAGCTTGACCCGCTCTTCATCATAGAAGCGTTTGTCGATATTCTCCAGGCGCTTCCTTTGACCTTAGTTATTTCCGTCGTGCCGCTGCTGTTTGGTTTTGTGATTGGCATAGGTATCGCCTTGATCCGGATTTATAAGGTGAAAGGAATTCATCATCTGGCGGCATTCTATGTCTCGTTTATACGCGGAACTCCCTTGCTGCTGCACATCATGATCATTTATTTCGGAGTTCCCCTGCTGTTTGACAATCTGGCGGAAACATACGGCTGGAATGTCCGCTCCAGTGTCATCCCGCTCGTCGCTTTTATTCTGGTAGCTTTCTCCATCAATTCGGGCGCCTACATGTCCGAGGCAATCCGCTCAGGTATTCTCTCAGTCAACCGGGGGCAGCTGGAAGCGGCATATTCCGTCGGAATGACGACTTGGCAGGGAATAAGGCGGATTGTTCTCCCGCAGGCGCTTATGGGAAGTCTGCCGAATTTGCTGCACAAATTTATCGGCCTGCTGCATGGATCGTCCCTAGCGTTTACCATTTCACTTGAAGATCTTAACGGCCGGGCCAACATTGTGGCTACTTCCAATTTAAAGTTCCTTGAAGCTTTTATAGCCGCCGCTTTTATATATTGGGGGCTTACCCTTCTGGCCGAACAACTGACATCTCTGCTGGAAAAAAGGCTCAATGTCTACAACCGTGGAGGAGTGGCGTAAATTAGCGGTTGATTGTTTATGCAAGTAAAAACCTCTTTGCATATATCTCTTACAGGGAAGGTGAGGATTGGAGTGAACGAAACTTATCGTTTGGCGACATCGGAAGACGCGGAGAAGCTGCTGGAGTTAATCCTGGGCGCCTATCAGTCCATACGGGAACTCGGGATACAGTTTATTGCGGCGCGGGCAGATCTGCAGCAGGTTCGGGATAATATTACGGAGAACAATTGCTATGTTCTGGAGATTGACGGTCAAATATCTGCCACCATTTCTCTGAAATATTTAAAAGAAGTGACGGCTTATCCGTTTCTCTACTGGTTTGCCGTGAGTCCGGATCTGCAGGGCAGGGGCATCGGAAACAAGCTGCTGCATTATGTCGAGCAGTCGGTCGTGCGCGAGACTTTGCTTGCTTCAGGCGTAACTCTGGCGACGTCGCGCAAACACCCGTGGCTTCTTCCATACTATGAACGCAAGGGATATCATCCTTTTTTGGAAAAAGAACTGGGTCCGGATGATAAGCTCGTGTTTCTTACCAAACCTTTGCGGGGAGAACGGAAGTCGGAATGGAACGCCGGCAGTGCGCGCAAGGATGAAGTGGAAGCTTTATAAACCAGGGAAATTTATCGTTTATCTGGAGAAGCGTGCAGGCATCTGCGTTAATGATTTCGTATTCCTTATGAAGTGCACCCCTAAGAATAGACATTGGAAACCTATGGTTATTCCGATGAATTCTAGGGGGTGCACTTTTATGGTGATTACAGGACAAAATCCAAGCGTGATTCAGAAAAACTGAAGATAGAGGCCTTCCGGCTTCATATGGATGTATTCAGTGTCGAGTCGGTCTGAAACATCGATTATTTTACAGGCGCATCTGTAATGCTTTGCTTAATTCCATCCTAGCTTTGACTGACAAACTATCTCGATGTGAAATGAGTTACGGAGATTAATAGAAAATGCGATTTTGGAAAAGGTAGGGCCGAGCAATCTATTTTGGCCGATCAACGGGTCTGTTTAAGATTCAATAATTCGATTAAAGGAATTTGTGTTATATAGGGAGGCTTATCCCAAGGGATGCGGGCTTTGCAAAGTAGAATAGTCCTCGTAACAGGTAAGCAGTAAGAGCCGCTAATAGCGGCTTTTTCTAATTGTCGTCGCATACGCTACTTCAAATCTGCTCTTTATACGTGCAGAAGGAGTGAAACTGACACCGTTTCCATAAAATAGATGGATTGGTTAAGTGCCATTGTGCTATTGCAGCCTATAAACTAGTTATCCTATAATAATACTTGGATATATATTCTAGTTATCCACAAAAATGGATTCGGGAGGGATGTACATGTACACGCAGATTGCTGAGAGAAAAGTTAATCAATTGAAAGCGAGTGGTCAATACCGGGAATTCGTTACGATCAACCGGCTCAACCACAATTATCCGATGGCGCTGGTAAACAAAAAAGCTGAACACCCGGTTGTTGTATGGTGCAGCAATGATTATCTAGGCATGTCACAACATCCCGTCGTACTCGAGGCCATGCATAAAGCGATCGAATTATACGGCGCAGGCTCTGGCGGATCGCGGAATATCGGTGGCTCTCACCACTATTATGAGGAGCTGGAAGCCTCACTCGCAGAATGGCACGGAAAAGAATCGGCCTTGGTCTTTCCGACCGGATACGGCTCCAATGACGCAACGCTGCAGTGCTTAGCACGGATTTTTCCGGATAGCATCGTATTCTCGGATGAATTGAATCATGCTTCCATTATTAACGGCATTGTGAGCTCAAAGACGGAGAAGGCTGTTTTTAAACATAACGATGTGGCTCATCTGGAACAATTATTAGCTGCGCAGCACCCGGACCGTCCCAAAATTATTGTTTTCGAATCGGTCTATTCCATGGACGGAGATATTGCGCCTATCCGGGAAATAGCGGCGCTTGCGAAGAAGTACAATGCGCTTACTTTTCTTGATGAAGTGCATGCCATCGGCATGTACGGTCCCCGGGGTGCCGGAATCGCTGCCGATCTCGGGGTGGCCGGTGAAATCGACTTTATTCAAGGCACGATGGCCAAGGGAATCGGCGTGATCGGCGGTTATATTACCGCTTCGGCGCCGCTGATAGATTCCGTTCGCTCGTTTGCTTCCGGATTTATTTTTACGACATCCCTGCCGCCGGCTATCGTGGCTGCTTGCAGTGTCAGTGTTGCTCATTTGAAGCAGTCCGACTCGGAACGCAGCGCTCTTCATGCCAAGACGGCTCTGCTGAGAGCAGCATTAGCGGAAGCAGGCATTCCGGTTATGAAATCGAGTGAGACGCATATTCTGCCCGTCCTGGTCGGGGAAGCCCAGAAATGCAAAAACGCAGCCCGGCGGCTGCTCGATAAGCATGGTATTTACTTGCAGCCGATTAATTCTCCTACGGTGCCGGTCGGCACAGAACGTTTCCGTGTCAATGTGACACCCAATCATACAGAAGCCCATATCCGAAGTCTCGTGGAAGGTTTATCAGAAGTATTCGAGTATTATGAGATCCGGCATCTTGCCCTCCAGCCAACCTAAAAAGTCCGTGTGAGCCATAGGAGTGATCACCAATTATGCAGACATCGCTAACGATTGTAATCCGAAGAGCGCAATGGAGTGATATCCCGAGACTCATTGAACTTCGAAAATTGTTGTTAAGTCAAGGAAATGGGCACTACGTATCCAGAACGGAAGAGGATGAAGAGGCATGGCAGAGCAGTTACCGGCAATGGCTCACGACTCATCTGCACGGGAATCCCAACATCCTCATTGCCGTTGCGGGAGAGAAGGACTCCTCTGATTCAGCGGCTTGCGCAATAGGAATTATTGATGAAAGGGCTCCTATGAAAGGATGTCTGAATGGACGTGTCGGCTGGATTCAGACGGTTGTCGTGGATCCCGGGCAGCGCCGCAAAGGATACGCGGAAAGCATCATGCAGTACATTCTGAATTGGTTCCACGAGAAGGAAGTGGGAAAAGTGGTGCTGCAAACAACCGAAATAGCCAAAAGCTTGTATACAAAGCTCGGATTTGCAGAATCGGGCGAAGATCTTTTAATCAAATCCATTTCGTAAGGAACGGGGGAGTCAATACTCGTGAATGTCTTAATCATCGGTTTAGGTTATGCCGGGACCCGGTTCCAGCAAGCATTCCAGCATCTCAATAAGAAAAATGCCTATGCGCATCCGGTTGAACTTGCCTATGTGAACAGAAGCCCCCGAAGGGCAGCCATAAAGTCTTTCCGTACGGTTGAAGCGGCGCTGGCGGAATTTAAACCGGCCATCGTTGTGGTGAGTGTTAGTGACGGCAGCCATATCGAGGTGTTGAACAGCTTGGAGGGGTACGAGGGCTTCATCATTTGTGAGAAGCCTCTGACTAAGCCGAGTGATGACCTTGAGCAGCTCCAGACACGGCTTAAACGGACGAGCGGGTTCTGTCTGGATCTGGTGGAACGATACTCGGATGCAACCGTTGCTCTGAAGAATTATGTGGCTAAGAATAATCTCCGGTTAATACGGGCCAATTTCTACTGGGGCAAAGACCGGATCCACGATCATAGACCGACAACCGGGGTAATCAGTGAAATTATTCATCCGCTTGATCTGGTGCAGTGGATTGCGGATCCGGATTCGGCACTGGAATTAGAACAAGTGCAGGGTGTCCGTTCGGACTTTTCGATATCGGGTCCGGATGTGCTCGACAGTGCAGCGATAATCGCCTCCTTGAATGGTGCAGCCGTTACCGGCTACAGCAGCTTCGTTACGATTATCAGGAAGAGAGAAGTGGAGTTCGTCTTCGCTTCGCCAGACAACAAGCTAATCTATGCCACTGCCGTCTACGACACACCCGTCTGGGATAAGGATCAGCTCAAAGTTTGGCAGAAAACCAGCTCCGGGGAACAAGTGATATTGGATCTGACGACGGAGGTGGATGAAACGGAGGCGGAACTCAGTACGATCCGTAAACTGGTGAGACTTGTAGAGGATGTAACCGGGTATGCAGCCAGCGGTAGCGAGCCTTCCCAACCGTTTGCCAATCTGGAAACGTCGATCAAGCTTCAGAAACTTTTGAATGCAGTCGATCGTAACGCGAGGACAATCGGTCCCATGCAGTATGTAGTCGGCTCTGAACGTGAGAGCTATTATGACGAGACTAATTTGGAGCGACTTGGATGAATAGGATAAAATTAGTAAGGTGATACAAAAGAAGAGGGGGTCGCTATGCAGAAAGTATTTCTTCTTACGTTAGGCATGTTTGCTCTTGGATTTGATGCTTACGTTGTAGCCGGTCTGCTGCCTGATATCTCTTCTGTCTTCGGAATCAGCGATTCGGAGGCGGGGCAGGCGGTCAGTGTATTCACCCTGTTCTACGCGCTTGCGGCACCGGTATTCGCGACGCTGCTTGCCGGCAAACCGGTGCGCCGGATTCTGGTGTGGGCACTCATTATCTTCTCGGTGGCTAATGCGGCCACCGCGCTGGCTACCAGCTTCTCCCTGCTGCTCGTGTCACGGGCGGTAGCGGGGATCGGTGCGGGTCTGTATTCCCCGCTTGCGGCGGCAGCGGCTTCCTCCCTTGTCTCCGCAGAGAATAGAGGACGCGCGCTGGGCACCATCCTGGGCGGTATGAGTATGGGGACCGTTATCGGAGTGCCGGTCGGCCTGCTTATCGCCCAGCAAATCGGCTGGCGCGGGACTTTGTGGACCGTTACGCTGCTGGGCGTAATCGCGTTGGCCGGTATCATTCTCAGGTTCCCCAGCTTCCCTGCATCGGCGCCTCCATCGGTACGTCAGCGTCTGGCTATGCTGACGAGCGGAAGAGTGTCGGCTACGGTGGGGATCACCTTTGTTACCAGCGTAGCCAGCCTTGGCCTGTATACGTATGTAGCTTCCATTCTACTTGATCTGGCTGAGATCAAGAATATTACGCCTTACTTGTGGGCGTGGGGGATCGGAGGTGTCGTGGGCAGCTTCTCCATCGGCACGCTGATAGACCGGACGGGCAAACCCGCCCTGCTTATGGTGGGCATACTCGCCGTAATGACAGCCGCCATGTTCGCTATACCGCTGGGCTTGCAGTACTCTCTGCTGGCCTTCCTGCCTTTCGTGCTGTGGGGGGCAATGGGCTGGGCTTCTCAGGCGCCCCAGCAGCACATCCTGCTGCTGCAGCAGCCCAAGCACGGCGCAGCGGCAGTAGCGCTCAACAGCTCCGCCAACTATCTGGGGAGCGCTGTAGGTTCCGCGCTGGGCGGGTTCGTTCTGTTAGCGGGATTGGCGCCTTCGCAGCTTCCTGTTGCGGCAGGCTGCTTAGGGCTTGCCGCTTTGGCGGCGCAGATCGTTGTGATCATCACGCAGAAGAAAAGCGCCTCACTCCAGACGGGCGAGAACAAACTGGAAACTTAATGGCATTGAAATGTCAAAACCCCAGCCTATTGCGGCTGGGGTTTCTTTGTGAAAGAGGGATCCGGAACGGTTCTTGTAACGAACGACTCTCTGTACATACTTATTCATAAGCCATATCCGTAAGCAGTATCAGGAGCAGGCTCCTGTCACGTCTGTAAAAGCTTGGGTTTCATCGAATTTGGCGGACAATAATCAGCTCTAACCAGTCGACTAAGTGAGTTGACTTCTTTACAAAAAAGAATAAAAGACATCACTGAAGTGTCTTTCCAGAGCTGCGAATTATTGGATCAGCCGGTAATCGTCGATTTTCTCCTCGTTCTCCCAAATTTCTACGAACAAGGCATCACAATTCTCGAAGTCAGCCGGCGTAAGTGACAAGGCTTTGGCCTCATCCGTGCCCACATAGACATTCTCCATTGTTTCTCCGTCAAAAGAAAGAACCACATATATTTTCATTGTACGTCCTCCTGGAATCTTTCCGAAATGATAAGTCGTATGTACGGAAATAAGTATAACAAAAACGCGGGGTGTACTTCAAAATCACGGTGAATGCCGGCATAGCGTATCCTATGGAATTCTAATTATCGCCGGTTGATTTCATTCGTTTTCACAACTTTCGTTCTTATCCGAACCGCTGGCTCATTCGAACAACATTCAGCGGATTCTCCAACATTTTGGAAGATAGACACTTTCATTATAATGATTTTTTCCGCCCCGTTATGGTTGACAAATCTTAGCAGCAGCTCGTATGATACTTTTAAATCAATGAAGGGAGGCCGAGATCCATGTTCTTTATTCCGCGCGATTCTATAACCATACAGAAGAAAGTCCATTTCATCGGCCTCAACGGGGCCATGTGAGAATAATATCGGCGTCCGCCACGAGGCGGATTTCCGTTAATTCAGGCACAGACAGCCATGGACAACAGGTCCGTGGTTTTTTTGTATTTATTTTTGGGAAAAAGAGAGGAAAGATCCGTCTATGAAAGAAAATTATTACCGTCAGGTGAAGGTTCCTGCGGGAACCGTGCATGTCTATGCTGCACCTTCCTTGTACGAGTCGTTAGATTATAAAGTCTTCGAAATGGCCAATAACAATTTGCAAATACCAAACGGCGTATACATGAGTTATACACCGGATGTTCATGTGGGAGTCGGGACCTGCATTGGAACGACAGCCGTGTGGAACACACACGATGGTTATGTTTCGCCTTCAATTGTGGGAAGCGATATCGGATGCGGCATGAGGGTACATTTAACTAGTCTTCACAAGGATGAGCTGAAAGAAGTTAAACTGCGGAGAAAGCTGATTAAAGCCATCGAGTCCTATCTGCCTGTCGAAGCGCATGCAAGAGGGCACTTCTCGGATATACGTCTGGAGCATGTGGTCCAAAAAGGTCTGCATGGCCTGCCGAAAAAATATATTCCGGACAGCTATACACCGCGAAAAGCGACTTCTCTCACACATGTGGAGTGCAGCAAGTTTCGTTTCGATGAGAATGCCTTAAACCGGTTTCCGGACAATGTGTGGCACCGTTCACACCGTCAGCTCGGTACACTGGGCGGAGGAAATCATTTTGTGGAGATACAGTCCGTAGAAATAGCAGCGGAGAACCGGGAAATTGCCGAAGCGTGGGGCTTGTTCGATGGGCAAATCATCGTGATGATTCATTCCGGATCACGCGCCTGGGGAGGATCGGTCAACCAATATTGCAGCAGCGACTTGGCTAAAATGATGCGGGCGGAAGGTCTGGGAACAGCCGATCCGCGGCTGTTATTCGCGCCGCTGTCTCATCCCCTTGGCCGTGACTATGTGGACCTCATGTATTCCGCCCTTAATTATGCGGTCGTAAACCGCCATCTCATCGCTTATGCGGTTCGTGAAGGCTGTAAAGATATCTTCGGCTCCAAATTCGAGATGAAAACTCTCTACGATCTGATGCATAACTACGCATGGGAGGAAGAGGCGGAGGGGAATTCTTATTTCGTTCACCGTAAAGGAGCAACAAGGGCTCTGCCGGCAGGCCATCCGGATAATCCGGCACCTTATCGCTTAACCGGACATCCGGCCCTGATTCCGGGTTCGATGGGTACCTCCTCTTATATTATGGTAGGATCTTCGCCCGGCAAATCGAACTTTCATTCCATTTGTCATGGAGCAGGCCGTATCCGCTCCCGCAGTGCGACGAAAAGACTGGTCACCGTAGATGAATTTGCATCGGTTATGCGCGTAGGCACGGAGGATGAGATTGTGGTTAACCAGAAATCGTTAGAGTCTATCCTGGATGAGTCTCCGCAAGCTTATAAAGATGTGGATCAAATAATCGAGAGCGTCGTAGGTGCGGAGCTTGCTCAGGTGGTAGCTAAATGCACGCCGATGGCGACGATTAAAGGAGCTTAAACATGATACAGGCAAAAGAAGAGATAAGTCTAAGCAGGATAATGACCCGAATTCTAAGACATACACCCGAGCAGTTCCGTATTCATTTAAATGAAGATGGTTTTTGCACACTGGATGAACTGCTTCAAGGGCTCCGCTCCCAGAAGAAATGGGCGAATATCGCCTTGGAGGATATTTATTCAGTAGTGCGAAATTCGGATAAGCAGCGGTTCGAAATAATAGGAGAGCGGATTCGTGCAAGATACGGGCACAGTCATGACAAAATCAGCTATGCACCGGGCAATCCTCCACCTAAGCTCTACCATGGAACCAATACCAATGCTCTTGCAAGCATTTTAAAAAACGGGATTTCTCCCATGCAGCGGCAGTATGTGCATCTATCGGAAACGCTTCACTTTGCTGAACTGGCGGGAAGCAGGCGGGGGGAACTGGTCATTATAGAAGTGGATACGACCCAGGCTGCCCGGCGGGGTACTGCCTTTTATTACGCCGGCAATGAAGTATGGCTCTCGGAGCATGTTCCGGCAGATTGTTGTACAGAGAGGACAGGGAATTAACCTGTTCTTTTTCTTGTAAGGAACTTTTGTGGAAAAACGAATAGTTTTATGGGAAAAATCACAAACTTCTAAAAAAATACACGTAAAGGGCTAACAATCTATCGGAAAAGTTGTAATTGTTCCACGAAATATGGTTAACTATTTAAGTAGGTCTTTAATCCAAGGCCTTCTTTGTCTGGATGCGGCAAGCAAGCAGCATTCAAGACCATAAACTTCTTTGGGGAGATCCAATAAATAGATGAATAAACTACTAAAAGATGCCATGAAAATGCTCCTTCTCACGAGCCGGACTTTCTATATCCCGATTGCCCGTTTGTCCCCGGGCCTTAAAGAAGCCGTGGCTTCCGCTTACTTGTGCATGAGGGCTATCGATGAGATTGAAGATCATCCCGATCTTCCGGTCGCAGTTAAGGTAGAACTTCTGGAAGGAATCAGCAGAATTCTGGAAGAGTCCGGCGGAGCAGACGACTATGCTGCGCTTTTCTCGCCTCATAAAGAAACGCTTCCGCCGGTTTCTTTGCGGATTCATGACTGGATCGTGCTTTGTCCTAAACTGGCAGCGGGATTCGTCACGAAGAGTACAGCCAAAATGTCCAGGCAGATGTCGGAATGGGTCGAAAAAGGCTGGGATATTAAAACGGAAGAAGATTTGGATTATTACACCTATTGTGTGGCGGGTGCCGTAGGCGAGCTGCTGTCCGATCTCTGGAAATGGTATGACGGCACGGAGAGCGATCCGGCCAAAGCCGTCGCATTCGGACGCGGGCTCCAGGCGGTGAATATCCTCCGGAACCGGAAGGAAGATATGGTTAGAGGGGTAGATTTCTTCCCGGACCAGTGGAGCCAGGAAACGATGATCCAGTATACCAAACGGAACCTCATGCTAGCCGATGCTTATATTAATGAACTCAAGCCGGGACCGGCACGCAACTTCTGCCGGATTCCTTTTGAGTTGGCGCGCGGTACGCTCAAAGCCATCACTTCCGGCGTAGGCAAATTGAACCGGAAGCAGGTTACGGAAATTGTGGACGGGTTGGGAACCACATAACTTGCCGGTTCCTCACGCCCACGCCCGAGGTCTAGAGGAAAAAGCCCAATAAACCTTCTATAAACAGAAGGTTTATTGGGCTTTTTCCGTATTCGAGGCGTTTTTGTTATACTTAACCTAATCCATCAGAACCGCACGGCGAAATTTCAGCCTTGCAGATGCCGGAGTCCGGAGGGAACAACATGACATGGATCGCCAGCCAGGCTTATTATAAAATACAGCGGGAAGTCGACGGAATTGAGCAGAGAACTATCGTTCATGACCGGAACATGTATTTATATCGGGACAGGATTGTAACCCGGTACCGGGAGTTTGCTATCGAAGAAGTGTTCGACATGTCCTACCGTCCAATGGGGGCCGAGATGGGCATTTTCTATCTGCATACGAAGCAGGGTGTTTATCCTTATACAGTCAAAGAAGATCCCGTTGTATTTATACAAGCCTTTAAGCAGTTTCAGTCTAAATAAAGCCGCACAATCATTAATCCGGTTGGCAAAGAAATGGGATTATAAAGATTAGAGCCCTGTATCAGTTGAATTTATTACACGCACGCATATGCATACCAGCATCATTAAACAATAAAGTTCATTTCCACGAACCAAAAAATAAATGTACGGGAAATGCGATCATACTCCGGGTTTGGTTTCCCGTCTAACTATCATTTTCCATGTTTTCTAACACCTCAATTCAGCTGAATTCAGGTGTTTTTGCGTTGTTTAAATCCTTTTATGAGAAGAATGCAAAAGGGCATTGACAGTGAGGTTTTTAACAGGTTAATCTAATAATCAATAACAAGTATAAATGAACATTTATTGAATATAAACAAACAAAAGTGTGCTCGCACAACAATTCGAGTGCATTACATACGAGCGCGATCAATCGGCGTAACTCCGGTGTACCCTTCACAGCCTTCACGCGAGGCCTCGTGAACTTCATATCGTTGTATCATATTAACGGAGGTGCAATGAGAATTGCGATCGTTAAATGAGCATATACGTGCGAATACAAATAGAAGTCTGCCGGGTTCCGGCAGACTTCTATTTGTATTGCCAGGCGAATGATTGAATGGAAAAAATCACCCGGTATCCTTACCGGCTTACCGGACCGTCTGAAATCGTTCCATCGGGGTTCATAGCAAAGAGATAGACTTTATTATTGACAGGATTCACATAAGATATCGTATAAAGGAGCAACTTTTTGTCTTTCCATGCAATAAATAAAGAGACTCCAAGATCATGGTTAACTAATCCTTCTTCATCCACAATTTGATCCGGCAGGTCGGAATGGTATCCAGCTTTCTTGAAAAAATCATATTTCCAGAAAGCATCGGCTCCATTCTCCGAATCACCATTATCCTGTACGATCTTGACTTCTTCTTGTATGAATGCTCGTACTTCATCTTGTGTGATTCCGATATGCAGCTTTTCTTTCAGCGCGTTGATGCGGGTAAGGATCTGCTGATCCCTCTCGGTTTCTTCACTGCCTGGAGCGGGAGACTGATTCGTGCCGGATGAAGTAATCGCAATCGTCTTAGTTGCCTCGTTCCACTGGACCTGGCCGTCAAGAGCTTTTACAACTGCATGAGCAGGCAAATAAGAGTGGCCATCTATGATGACAGGAGGGAGTTCACTGCCTTCTTTATCCAAAGGAGTCCAGCCCAAGCCGTTAACCGTTATCTTGATCGAATGATTGATGTAAGCCTGTATGCTTTCCACACTTCCAGCGGCATAACAAGTAGCCCCGAATGCCAAGCTGCAGCTTCCTATCACGATCAGTTGTTTCCATTTCATTTCATTCACCTTCCTGACGATTAATATAAATAACCCCACGATTAACAAAGCGGATCTCTGGAAGTAACGTTCAATATATGGAATAAATATACAATACCATAAATCCCTAGTTTACGGAAATTTTGCGGCGGTAAGGTAAACAATTTTAATAGAGGGACTTAGAATAGAAGGTTCTTTGGTAAAAAAAGGTTGCTGTAAAAGAGATACGATATTTCCAGAGCCGCAGGTCAGCAACCTTGCAGGCATACAAAAACCAGTTGATAGAGAGCAACTCAACTGGTTCAATAGGTTTTATAGCGGATATTCATTCAGCCATATTAAAGCTTCTTCATAGTTATCAAAAAATTTTACGGATTCTTTTGTATTGGATTGTTGTAAATAATTCATGATCTCTCCTTCTTCAAGGAGAAACGCAATTGCCTTACTATGATTCAGAATGGTTTCATTGAAGAACTTATCTTTCCATGCTTTTTGAACCGAAAAATGATCCGGCGTGTATCCTCGTCTATTCACCAACAATTTGTATTTCCGGCCCCCGGAAATGAATCGCTGACAAACCTGCTCGAAGCCATTAAACCATTCATGAACATCATCTGTTGTAATCTTGCCAATTAGATGGGTTATAATTATATCTTCTGATACGGTTGTGCGGATATCCGGTTTACTCAATTTGGAATCATCTCCCTTAGTTGCAATTATGCGTAAAATGTCTCATGAAATCAACGGCTCCACTTGTTTTAATAAAAATTTTCTGGGACAATAATAGACAGATCGTTAGCTGTTCGGCTGCTTAAGTAGAAGGGACAGAATTATAAGGTTGGAAAAGAGGATTACGAATGAATAGAGAGTCCATATATGGATTAACATTTGATCAACTGGCAGCATGGCTTTTAGAATATGGGCACAAAAAATTCCGGGCCACTCAGGTCTGGGAATGGCTTTACCGTAAACGGGTAACAAGTTTTTCGGATATGACGGATGTGAATCCGGACTGCATTCAATTACTGGCGGATCATTATGTTATCCAAACGCTGGAGGAGCATGTTAAACAGGCATCGGCGGACGGAACGGTTAAGTTCTTGTTTAAGCTTCAGGATGGCAATCTGATCGAAACGGTTTTAATGAGACACAAATTCGGGCTGTCTGTCTGTGTGACGACTCAGGTCGGATGTAACATCGGATGCAGTTTCTGTGCCAGCGGACTGCTGAGTAAAAGCCGGGATCTGTCCAGCGGGGAGATCGTCGAGCAGATTATGAACGTGCAGCTTCATCTGGATCAGGCAGGCAAGGCAGAGCGAGTCAGTCACATAGTCGTGATGGGGATCGGCGAGCCGTTCGATAATTTCGAGAATCTGTCCAGTTTCATTACGGTGGTCAAAGACCATAAGGGTCTTGCGATCGGTCCAAGACATATCACGGTATCTACCAGCGGGCTTGTGCCTAAAATTATGGAGTTTGCCGATAGCGATATGCAGACGAACCTGGCTATTTCTTTGCACGCGCCGAATAATGAACTCCGGACGCGGATTATGAAAATTAATCGCGCCTATCCGATTGAGAAGCTGATGCAGGCCATCGATTATTATTTGGACAAGACCAATCGTAGAATCACGCTGGAATATATCCTTCTGAAAGACGTAAATGATCAGAGGGAGCATGCGCTGGAGCTCGCCGAATTGATCGGTGACCGCCGCCAGCTTGCCAACGTGAACTTGATCCCGTACAACCCGGTAGACGAGCATAGCCAATATCAGCGAAGCACGCAGGAATCCATTGATGCATTCTACGACACGCTCAAGAAACAGGGCGTAAGCTGCAGCGTACGTCTTGAGCATGGAACCGACATTGACGCGGCCTGCGGACAGCTGAGAAGCAAACAAATTAAGAAATCAGCCAAGGGCGAGAGTGCTGCGGACCGCGTTGTCAGCCAATAGGGCCTGCACACTGCCTGAGAAACCTAGAGCGTATCCTTCATGGATACGCTTTTTTTCTTGTCGTATAAGGAAATTTACAAAGATGACACTTATATTCTTACTAAAAATTAAAAAAAGATTTATTTACCTTTTATAATCTGATATGATACCCTGATATAGGGAATATAAACCATATATTAGGAAGGAAGTCGCTCCATGTACGTTAGTAAAAAGGTATTTATTTCATCCATTGTGGCATCAAGTTTATTGTTCGGATCAGTGGGGGTATTCGCTGCCGGCGGGATTGAAAAGATTCAGGCTTATTTAAATCACGGTATTAAGTTCCAAGTTAACGGAGCCTCGTGGGTGCCTAAGGACAGCGACGGCGTTAAGCTTGCTCCGGTCGTGTATGAAGGCTCTTCCTACTTGCCTGCGCGTGCAGTGGCAGAAGCACTTGGGGCAGAAGTGAAATGGGATGATGATACACAAACGATTTATATCAAATCCGGATCCGGTTCTTCCAATGATGGAATTCCGTACAAAGATGGCTCTGGCAGCAGCAGCGGGGGCAACACTTCGACTCCCTCCAATCCAGGCAGCGGCTCCGTAAGCGTGCCGACCAGCGGAGGAGCTTATAAACTGCCAGGCAATTTCGACCCGGACAAAACCGCTACCGATCTGAAGTCACAAGCTGTTACGCTGATCAAGCTCTATGGGGAAGCTTTGAAAACCAGCGATGTGAGCAAGTTTAATGCGTATGTGGACGGTAATATAGCGGATAAAAACGGTGATAGGTATATGCCGGGCCGTGATTATTCCAAAAAGCTTTTTAAAGACGAATTAGCCAGTGCTCAAAAGGTGAACGATGCCGCAACCATTGCTAAGTATGCTACTACGCTCACATCCGTTTCTTCCAGCGATGTTAAAGTTGCATTTGATCCCTATAAGTCAGACATTAATGCAAGCTTCTCGTATAGTTTCTTTCCGGAAGATTGGGATGCTTTTAGTTCGATCTATGTCTATTTAGACTTCTCCATGACAGATAATGGTGATTATGTTCTAAACGGCGTTTCTGTACACTAATACTAGGGAATATTCAAAATTTACATAGGCCTGCTTCTCTAATTGCAGAGGCTAGGCTAAGCAAAGACCTCCGGTTTCACCTAAGGTGATCGCGGAGGTCTTTTTGCTGCTGCCGGGTTATAACTTGCTTATTCGGCTGAAACCTGATCCTGATTTTATAGTGGAGTGAGATTTTTACGATAGGGTTCAAGAACGGATGGCTTACATTCGAGTTCCAATTTCGTTCCATTCTCTTCATAGCTGATGGACTTCACATGGGCATGTTCATTGAAATAGGCCACAAGGCGGCTTTGGTCGTAAGGAACCAGAACTTCACACTGGATATAATTCTGGAACAGGTGGCCCCGGATCTGCTGAGTCAGCTCCTCGATTCCCGTCGATTGCGCGGCAGATAAATACACATCATCGCCTTCCACCATAGGGTATTCGATATCCGTCAGATCGGCTTTGTTATAGGCATAAATCGTTCGGACCTGATCGGCTCCCAGCTCTTTCAGCGTTTCATTCGTAACCGCAATATGCTGCTCGTATTCAGGATTAGAGACGTCCACGACATGAATTAACAAATCGGCTTCTGCCACTTCCTCCAGTGTCGAACGGAACGCTTTCACCAAGTGATGGGGGAGCTGGCTTACAAAGCCTACCGTATCGGTTAACAGGAATGATTTGCGGTCGGGCAGGCTTATATTGCGGACAGAGGTTTCCAATGTGGCAAACAACATATCTTTGGCCAATACTTGCTTGTGCGTTTGCGGGTTGTAGGTGTCTATCATTGCATTCATTAAACTGGATTTGCCCGCATTCGTATATCCGACCAGACACACGACAGGAACTTCGTTCTTGTGGCGTTGTTTGCGCTGCGTCTGCCGTCTGGCGACGAGTTTCTCCAGTTCGGTCTGAAGGATCGAGATTCGTTCCTCGATTTTACGACGGTCAAGCTCCAGCTTGGTTTCTCCGGAACCTCTGTTCTTGAAGCCGGCTCCGCCGCCCTGTCTCCCCAAAGATTCCCGGAGGCCGACCAGACGCGGGAGCATATATTGGAGTTGGGCAACTTCTACTTGAAGCTGGGCTTCTCTGGTTTGAGCTCTTTCTACAAAGATATCCAGGATTAGAATGGTGCGGTCTATGACTTTACATTCTAACGATGATTCCAGATTGCGTATTTGTGAAGGAGTCAGCTCATCGTTGCAAATGACCACATTGGCCTCTTTTTCTTCGATAAGGGCTCTTAATTCGTCAATTTTACCGGTACCGATATAATGCGAGGGTACAATACGGCTAGCCTTCTGGCTAAGTTCTCCAACGACCTGGACTTGACAGGCCGCCGCCAAATTGCGCAGCTCCTCCATCGAGTATTGGAAGTCGGACCGGTTTACAAGATTTACTCCTACGGTTATTGCATGTTGTTTGATGGGTTCCATTTAGTTATCATCCTCTCATTGGGTTAAAAGAAACAAAAAACACAGACCACGCGTCTGTGTTGGAAGAGAAGAGGACATCAGTATGAAGCGGTAAGGAGTTAGTCCTTACCTGCCAGATAGCGTCTGTTCATACAAGAAAGCAGCGACGACAAACAAGGGAAGAGTGAGACTCTCCTTGATTGATTGTATGTTAACTTGTATGAACGTTGTGTTCCCTTTTTAAAGGTAAAGAATGGAACGGGGAAAAGTCACCGGTTCCTAAGCCGCCAGGGGTTACCTTTAAAAGTAGACAGACCTATCCTGAGTCCTCTGTACACAGACAGAGTCTTTAGCGCTATTCAATTAGCCGCGTAAAGTCCAGACCCGGATAAAATCTATCACACGTAACCCCTCCATTTCGGTATAGTTTCTTTATCATAACACAAGTCAGAGGTTCCGGGCATGTCAAGTAAAAGTATAATGATTCTTTCCATATAAAGAGCTGTTTGGCGGAATTTAAGCGATTGCGGATAGGAATCATAAGAATCATCGATATCCATCGTTTGATAAGGAAAGCTTCGTCTTTCATTTGAATTTTAACTGTCACTTCTTTTTATATAAATCACTCTCTCATGTTACTATAGAAAAAAGATAAAAGATGCGTAAAGGAAGCGGTGGAGGAATGTTGTTTTCGCAAAAGCAGGTCAATGAGATCAGAGTACAATCTCAAAGGATGGAGACTGAAGGTGCAGTGACAGAAAATGTGCTGCAGCTTATTTATAAGCATAAACTGTTCAAGCTGTTCGTCCCCCGGGAATTGGGAGGCAGGATGGCTTCCTTGCCGGAAGCTGTGCGCATATTCGTCGAATGTTCCCGTATTGACGGCAGCTTCGGCTGGCTGGTCAATATCGGTTCGGGTGGAGGCTTCTTCGCATCATTGATGGAAAGTCATGTGGCACATTCGGTTTACATGTCTCCCGAGGCCGTGATCGCAGGGAGCGGTGCTCCATCAGGAGTGGCTAAACGGGTCGATGGAGGCTACATCGTTAACGGCAGCTGGAAATATTGCAGCGGCTCCACACATGCGACGGTGTTCACGGCTAACTGTATCGTAGAGCCGGAGGTGGATGAGCAGCAGGGAGCACAGCCTGAGATCCGCTCGTTCGTTCTTATGCCGGAGCAGATAGAAATTCACCGGGATTGGAACGCTTTCGGGCTTAAGGCTACAGCCAGTCATACGATTATGACGAAGGAAGCTTTCGTGCCGGAAGAGAGGACATTCCTCTTGGCAGAGCTTAAAGGCTATGGAGAGGAGCCTGTGTATCAATATCCGTTCCTGCCTTTTGCCCAGGCATCGTTTGCAGCGGTCAGTCTGGGCATTGCCAAGCACTTCCTGGAAGAGGCCCGGGAATTGATCCTTCTTAAAAAGAGGGACGCCCATGTGCTGGAGAAGCTGGAGCGGCAGGAAGGACTTTTGAAGGAGAGGGAGGCTATGTTCCTGGAGGCTGTGGAACAATCCTGGAACGAGCTTCTGCAAGATCAGCAGCTCACCGAGGCATCCCGGCAGGAAGTTTCGGCCGAATGCCTGCTGACGGCCCGGACTGCTCTGGCTTGCGGGCTGGAACTGTTCCCCTTCCTGGGGCTCTCTGCCGCCATGCAGGACAGCGCGGTTAACCGCGCATGGAGAGACTTGCAGACGGCCTGCCAGCACGCCCTGCTGATTCCGGCGGAATAAATATAGACGCTTACGAGATCAGATAGGCGGTATTCACGCAGGGATCTTGACTTGGAGGACGCTTGTTTATTCAGCCATCAGGCAACAATCAATAAAGCTGCGGGCATAAGCCGGCAGCTTTATTGGTTTGAAGCGAGTAATAAAGTTGGGAGTCTCTAAAAGGTTCGTGTTCGTCACACAATTTTGACCCGTTTATCCTCGTCTATCTCAGCGGGTGTTTGTTCACCCTGCCATAGAAGCTTCATTTCGGTGCTGGTTGCCAGAAGATCCGGTAAAGTACCCTCCGCTTCAATTTTACCTTCTTTCAGGACGATAATGTGATCCGCTCTCGCAAGAGCGGCCCTGCGGTGAGATACTGCAATGCAGGTCACGTCCTTCTCCAGGAATAATCTTTCCCACAGCAGATTCTCCGTTTCGACGTCCAGTGCACTGGATAAATCATCGAAGATGTAAAGATCTGATCCCGTCATCATCATACGTGCGGTAGCGGCACGCTGAATCTGCCCTCCTGAGAGCATGACACCTCTTGGCCCTACAAATGTGTCGAGACCCTTTTCCAAATTCTCGATATCTTTCTCCATTACAGCTAAACGGACCGCGCGTTCCATCTCATGCGGAGCATACGACAAGTTGCCTTGTGTAATGTTGTCCCGGAGAGGATCGCTAAACAGCCGCGGAACTTGAGGGGTATAGGCCGTTCTTGGCGGTATGAGGAAGGATGCCGGATCAATCTCACGCCCGTTCCAGTGAACGGCGCCGCTGTGCCTCGGAAGCAGTCCCAGCAGCGTTCGTACCAGTGTGGATTTCCCGGAACCAATTCTACCGGTGATCACAAGAAATTTGCCCCGCAGCAACTGGAAGTTAATATCCTCAATTCCGTTGGAGGAATCGGGATACGTATAGGAAAGCTCTTTTACATACAGCATCTGCAGTCTGTCTTCGTTATTATTGGCTTGGGCCTGCACTTCCGGCGGATCATTAATCAGGTAAGTCTGGCTATGTTCGACGATACGATCTTCTTCACCTGGACGGAATAAAATCCGCATACGATCCAGCGATATTTTTAAGCGTTTATGCTGGAACACCATATAGCCGAACAGTGAAATACTGTAGGAGAAATTCGTCAAATAAGTGGTGAACAAAGCGAAGTCTCCTACGGTAAAACGTCCTGCCTGCATTTCGGAAGCACACATGAGCAGAATTACGCCCGTACAGATGCTCAGTACATGCTGATTTAATGATTTCATCCACTGTTTGAACAGGTTATCTTTAAGTGCCGCCTGTCTGCGGACTTTATTCAGTTTATCAAAACGTTTCAGGACCGGATCTTGTGCCTGGCCGAGCTTCACAGCCTGAACCGCACTGAAAGTCTCCGCGATAAAACTGGTGATTTGACCTGTTGCTTCACGGTTCTTCTGGCTGTAACGTCTGGCGCGATTCCCCGACAAATTGTTTAACACAGAGACAACGAGAAGAGGGAGCACGGCAACAATCGTTATTTTCCAGTTAATGTGGGTCATGATGGCAATAGAGATGGCGGCAAAGGATAACCTGCCCCAGAAGTCTATCCAGGATTCCAGGTACTCATTGACTTCATCTACATCTTCGCGAAAGCGGCTCATCGCTTCTCCGGGGGAAGCAGGGAGATTACGGCCCGGCCAGCGCATAATTCCGGCAAGCATATTCGTACGCAAAATAGCCTGAATGTGAAAGAAGAATTCCGCAAATTTATAAAAGGCGACGAAAAATATACCAACCCTTGCGAATCTCACCAAAACTATGAGGATCAGCGGAGCTGCAAGCCACCAGTAGTCTTGTGACTGACTTGCCGTTCTATCAAAAAACCACTGGATTCCAAGACCGATGAGCACGGGCAAGGAATGAAAAATCCCCCACAGTAAACCATTTACGAGGAAAAGAGGCAGCCGATAAAGAAAAAGACGGTTTATAAAGCGGGTTACTGTCATGCTAATTCCTCCTGACTGCCTGCTGCAAGCAGTTTGGCGTAGTGAGAGAAAGGATCACCGGCCAGTGATTCTCTTGAACCGAATTCTAGGATACGGCCCTGACCTAAAACCATAATTTTATCCGCCTTCTCCAGAGTGGACAAGCGATGCGCTATGATGATGCCTGTGCATTGCTGCATGAGCTGATCGACCGCTGATTGTAGAGCGGATTCGGTTGCTGCGTCAAGTCTGGAAGATGGTTCATCCAGAATGACCAGGCTTGGCTGTGTCAGGAACACCCGGGTTAGAGCAACCAGCTGCGCTTCTCCGGCTGACAGCGAGGCTCCGCCTGATGAGAGGTGCCCGTCTAATTCGCCCGGAAGGGCTTCAATCCACGTATGCAGGCCAAGCCTCTGGGCGGTTTCAATAATGCGATGATCGGAAATACGTTCATCGAACAGGGTCAGATTATCCCGCAAGGTTCCGTCGAACAGCTGGACATCTTGCGTGACCATACCGATCCGGCTATAAAGTGTATCCAGCCGCAGGCTGCGGATATCTTCACCGCCTATGCGAATGGTTCCGCTATTCGTGTTGTACAGCCGCAGTAAGAGCCGGCTGATGCTGGATTTGCCGCTGCCCGTACGGCCGATAATCCCAAGCCGTTCGCCCGGCCCAAGAGAGAACGTAATATTGTGAAGGACGGGTTTATCTTCTTTATAAGAGAAGTGGACTTGATCGAATTCCAGCGAGAGTGCACCATCTGGCATAGTTTGGCGGATCCCGTCATCAATCTCACTCCGGATAGCCAGAAGCTCACCCGAGCGTCTCAAGCCTGATTTGGCCCGCTGGAATTCCTGCATCTGATTGCCGAGTTGTTCTATCGGTTCATTGAGCATTTGGGTATATTGGAAAATGAGGAAGAGCATACCGAGTGTAATTTGTCGGGTCAAATAGAAGTGAACACCCATCAGCAGGACAACAGTTACGGCAAAGGAGAATAAAATAACCGTCGTATTCCAAGGCACGACCCGGAGCATCCATGCTTTCCGCCCGTGTACAAACACGGCTCGCATGGCATGGTGAAACCTGTTCATCACGTAAGGAACGTTTCCATTTGCCTGGACATCTTCAATTCCCGCGATGCGTTCTTCAATCAATCCGAACAAGGAAGCGCTGGCTGCTCTTTCCGCTTGTGAAGTTTGTACGCCCAAATCACGGATGCAAACCAGTACACCAATGGATACAAGGGTGAACACAGTCATGACAATGGCTATCGGCCAGCTGGTGACGAACATAAAGCCGAGAATTCCGGTGAGCAGAACAAAACTGCCGACAATTTGAACGATAAACATCGCGAAGAAATTCGACATGTTGGTCACATCGCCATCTATACGTTCAATCATTTCACCCGGCGTTTTGAGATTGTGAAAGCGCATATCCAGCCGGAGACAGTGCTTCAGCAGATCAGCCCTGAGCTGATTAGTCGCCCTCCAGGAAACATCATTGCCGAGATAACTAAGGCCGACCGTAATCAACTGCTGACATACGGAAATGGCAAGGAACATACCGGCAAGTGCCAGGAGGCCGGAGACGACGCCACTCTCCGCTGCCGTATCAATAAACCGCTGAATGATTTGCGGATTAATTAACTGAAGGGCAGTCGATGTTAGCAGGAGAAGCAGTAAAGCAGCCATCCGGCCTTTAACGGGTTTCAGATAACGGAGCAGCCAGGACATCGAAATTTGTATATTGTGCGGCACACATGCAGCCTCCAGTCAATCGATCCGGTTATACTATTTATAAGGATCCGTGCAATAAATTCCATCTTACACGAATTAACGGAGGGTTCAAGGGATAAATTGGATATAATCATACTCAGCCCGAAAAGAAGCGGATTGAGAAACAATCTCTTGACACCCGGAAAGAGAGTGTATACATTTGTATACAGAGATTTTTTCATTTTACAAAAGATAGAATAAGAGGGTGCTGGAATTTGTATGATAGTCAACCGAACAGAGCGGGTTCATTAAACGGCCATTACCTGATGATGCAGGACGGACAAGCAGGAGGCGGGGGCCGCGGATACCGCAGCGAGCATCAAGACCGCCGGGCCAGGGAGCAGAAATGCAGCGGTGCTCAAACTTACCGGAGAGGCCGTGTGCTGTTATTTCTGGAGAAACTGCAGGCCAAACGAGGCACAATAGCCAGACAGCTTGAACAAGCGGAATTTGAAGCGATCAGACCTGTACTCTGTGGAGAATTAAAGGCGATAGATCAGGTTATTGAAGAATATGTTTTGTTGTTCGACCTGCAAGAAGATGCCGGCAGCTCCACCACACTCCCGCGAAATGAAAGGGAGGAGTGATTTCTAATGCTGCGCCGTTTCTTTTCCTATTATCGTCCTTATAAAGGACTCTTCCTTCTGGATTTTACTTGCGCGATCATTGCAGGGCTTCTCGAACTCGCTTTTCCGCTGGCAGTCAGCAAGTTTATCGACGATCTGCTGCCGGGTGAGAACTGGACGGTTATTGTCCTGGCGTGTCTGGGGCTGCTGGCGATTTATGCGCTTAACACAGTCTTGCAATACGTCGTCACCTACTGGGGACATATGCTTGGCGTGAATATCGAGACGACGATGCGTGAGAAGGTTTTTGCTCATATGCAGAAGTTGTCCTTCCGCTTCTATGACAACAACAAAACCGGGCATCTGATCGGCCGGGTAACGAATGATTTGAACGATATCGGAGAGGTGGCGCATCACGGTCCCGAGGATGCTTTTATCGCGATCATGACGCTGGCGGGAGCCTTTACATTGATGGCGACGATCAATTTGGAGCTTGCGCTGCTCACGTTTATCATGATCCCGTTCCTGATCTGGCTCATTCTGGTATTCGGAAGAAAAATGACCCGGACGTACAAACGATTGTTTGGCGATGTCGGGAATTTTAATGCACGTATCGAGGAAAATGTCGGCGGTATGCGCGTCGTTCAATCCTTCGCGAATGAAAGTCATGAGAAGAAGTTATTCGCGGCGGATAACGAGCGTTTCCGGGAAACCAAGCTGCTGGCATACAAAACGATGGCTAAGAGCATCTCGATCAACTATATGATGATGCGTCTGGTAACCGTCGTCGTCATGGTCTGCGGGGCCTGGTTCTTCCTGAAAGGAAAACTCGAACTGGGAGAGTTCATGGCTTTCCTGCTGCTCTCCAATATTTTCTTCAAGCCGATTGAGAAAATTAATGCGGTCATCGAAAGCTACCCCAAAGGTGTTGCCGGCTTCAAGCGGTATACCGAAATCATGGACACCGAACCGGAAGTCGCCGATAGGCCGGATGCTGTTTCCGTTGAGACGGTTAGAGGTGATATCCGCTTTGAACATGTTTCGTTCGGGTATGAACCGGGCCGCAGGATTCTAAGCGGAATTGATTTGACTGTACGCGCCGGTGAGACGATTGCTTTCGTGGGGCCTTCCGGCGCCGGCAAGACTACCATTTGCAGTCTGATCCCGCGGTTCTATGACGTCGAAGAGGGCAAAATTACCGTGGATGGGATCGACATCCGGCAAATGAAGCTGAATTCGCTGCGCAAGCATATCGGAATTGTTCAGCAGGACGTATTTCTGTTCTCGGGAACGATTAGAGAAAATATCGCCTATGGGGATCTGGCGGCAACCGACGAGCAGATCTGGGAGGCGGCCCGGCGCGCTTCTCTGGAGGAATTGATCTACGGTCTTCCGGAAGGCATGGACACCATTATCGGCGAGCGGGGGGTTAAGCTGTCCGGCGGACAAAAGCAGCGCTTATCCATTGCGCGCATGTTTCTCAAGAATCCGAAGATTCTTATACTCGACGAAGCTACATCAGCTTTGGATACCGAGACAGAGGCTATGATTCAGAAATCACTGGCGGAACTGTCTGCCGGCAGAACGACGCTGGTTATTGCACACCGGCTTACGACGATCCAGAATGCGGACCGCATCATTGTTGTGAATACGGACGGGATTGCCGAGCAGGGCAATCATCAGGAACTAATCGCTGCGGGCGGAATATACAGCAGGCTGCATCAAGTTCTGTGAGTACTCCATATTAGGGTTCCCCGTCCTTACCCGTACTCACTCCTGTATCTGCAACCAAACAAGCCTGATACGCGGATTAACGCGTTCAGGCTTGTTTGTTCTTGGGTTAATACAGAAACCGCCACAAATAAAAAGTCGCATAAGACTCCCAATTCGTCCAAGCGGCGGATAATTTCAGAATCTCTTCTTTCGTAGGTTTCCTGTCTGCGCCTGTCAAATATTTAATTGCATTATGAAGCCCGACATCATCGATAGGAAAGGCTGCAGGAAATCTCAGACACCGCATGGCGACATAGTTGGCGGTCCAGGGCCCGATGCCGCGGATTTTGACGAGGATTTTCTCAGCATTTTTGGAGTTTCCGGCGGCTAGTAATTGTTCCTTGGACAATTCACCCCGGACGATAAGCTGGGCTGCGCCGATCAGATACTCACACTTCTTCACCGTCATTCTGAGCGCGGTTAATTCCTCAACCGACAAGGCGGCTATGGTTTGAGGAGTGGGAAAGATCCAATACGTTTCCCCTTCACATTCGACAGGCCGCCCATAGGTTTCGACCAGTCGTCTTTTCAACGTATAGGCAAACGTCAGATTAATCTGCTGGCCGAGAATACCCCAGCAGATCGCTTCGAATAAATCGGGGATGCCGATGGTTCGCAGCCCGTAGAATGTATTCACGGCCCTGTGAAGAAGCGGGTCCGATTGTGCCATTTCATAGAAGGGCGCCAG
Source organism: Paenibacillus lutrae (assembly GCF_009757775.1). Lineage (GTDB taxonomy): Bacteria > Bacillota > Bacilli > Paenibacillales > NBRC-103111 > Paenibacillus_F > Paenibacillus_F lutrae. Next base: position 23,160 of record NZ_RHLK01000016.1, on the reverse strand, counting down.
ATCGGTGTCCAGATCGAACCAGTCTCTCACATACCGGATGACTTCAGTGCGCATCCCGGCAGACACCGCTGCCGGTTCACCCAGGAAGCGGATCAGCAGCCGGTTCTCGGGGGTTGAACTGATCTCTACAACGGCTGTTTCCCCACCGGCCGGAATCGCTTTGTAGATGCGGCCATTCTCGATGCGAAACAAGCATTCGTTAGGGGAGCGGGACAAGTAGTTCAGATTTTCGGCATAATCAAACTCTTGTGGTGTTGCAAGTTCAAGTTCATTCCGGGGATCTTTCGAGAGGTCTCGGGATGTGGTTGAGTTCAAGTTTATTGCCTCCATTCAAGTTACACGGGTATACGAATATTTTTGCATAACAGAAAAGCTTGTGGTTTCGATATCTTGCGATTCTATTCGCTATTGCGTACAAATGGCTGTTGGCAGAGGTATACTGTTGGTGGTAGGGCAGCCAGCCATTCGATTGCCTGCAAGGAGGGAGAGCCAGAAGATGCCAGAACCAATTAATGAAGAGGGACCGGGTGACCCAGGTCAGATAATGATGCGTATATCCGATGAACAATGGCGTGCGATTATTCACAACGATCCGGCATACGATCATAAATTTTTCTATGCTGTAAAATCAACGGGAATTTTTTGCCGTCCCTCCTGCAAATCAAGACCGCCGAGGAAAGAAAACGTCCGTATTTACGGGAATGCCAAAGAAGCTCTGGAAGCCCGCTTCCGGCCTTGCAAAAGGTGCAAACCGACCGGAGAACGATTGCCCGACCACGAATGGGCGGTTCAAATTACTAGATGTATAGAGATGAATTACATGGAGCCGCTCACACTGAACATTCTGGCAGATATGTGTCATGGGAGTCCTTATCATCTACAACGTACGTTCAAGCGGGTCATGGGCATTACGCCTACGGAGTATATACAGCGGCAAAGAACGGCCAGGGCTATAGAATATCTGATTCATACCGAGAAGGCAATCCATGAGATAGCCGTGAATGTCGGCATAGCGAATACACCTTATTTCATCACGTTGTTCAAAAAAAGTACCGGGCATACACCTGCTGAGTATCGCCACAAGCATCGTATTAAGCAAAATGGGGGGTAATGAAGAATGAAAACGGGCACAAATGAAAAGATCTATTGGGTACGTTTGATTCATGCGGATTGGAATCTGTACATGGCCGCGACTCAAGAGGGACTTTGCTACATAGGATCTCCGGATAAACCATTCGAAGAGTTAACGGAATGGTCGGCCCTTCATTACCCGGGAAGCGAGCTTATACAGGATGAGGAGAAGATGAAGCCGTATGCACGGGAATTAAAAGAATATTTGAGCGGGCAGCGGCAGGACTTTACGCTGCCTCACGATTGCAAAGGTACGGCATTTCAACAGGATGTCTGGAAGGCACTTTGCGAGATTCCTTACGGACATACAATGTCTTACTCAGATATCGCCAACCGGATTAACAGGCCGGCTGCCGTACGTGCAGTGGGAACTGCGATCGGGGCGAATCCGGTACTGATCTCCGTGCCCTGCCACCGGGTCATTGGTAAGAATGGCTCGCTAACGGGCTACAGGGGCGGACTGGATATGAAAATGAAGCTTCTTCAGCTTGAGAGCGAACAAGCCGTTAGCGAAAGGATGCTGCGAAATGTATAATCCGCTTGCGGAACGCCTGGCTGCCTTGGACTGGGGTGAGCTGCATCGAACGCTGGATATACAGGGCTATGCGAAGCTGCCAGTGCTGTTAGAACACGATCATTGCGAGGAAATCATAAACACGTATGATCAAGAAGAGTGTTTCCGCAATACGATTAATATGGCGAGATATAGATTCGGAGAAGGGGAGTACAAGTATTACGCCGCTCCGCTGCCGAGTATTCTGCAGCAGCTTCGCGAACGTTTATATCCTCCGCTTGCTATTGCTGCGAACCGGTGGCTGGCATATCTTGGCGGTGAGGGCATTTATCCCGCAAGTCTGGCGGATTTCCTCATCCAGTGCCATCAGCTGGGCCAGACACGCTCTACACCGCTGATTCTCAGGTATGGAACCGGGGGATACAATTGTCTGCATCAGGATCTCTACGGCGAACTTTCCTTTCCGTTCCAAGTCGTCTTTGCTTTAAATCAGCATGGAACGGATTATACCGGCGGGGAATTTCTGCTGGTGGAGCAGAGGCCGCGCGCGCAGAGCCGGGGACATGCCATCAATCTGGAGCGGGGGGCAGGACTGATCTTCCCGACACAGCACCGGCCTGTAAAGGGAACGCGGGGGTATTACAGAATGACAAACCGTCACGGTATAAGCACCGTTCATTCGGGAACAAGATACAGTGCGGGTATTATTTTTCATGATGCCAAATAATTCTGTATACGTCAAAGTTGGCACTTGACCTGCCCGGTTTGTCCTTGCTATACTTTAGAGACTACAGCCTATAGTGTAGTTTCTTTTTCGGACATTAACACTACAATATGTAGTGGAGGTATGAAGAATATGAATATTAAGAAATTCAAGTACGATGAAGTCGGGCTGAACCGTTTTTTTGGACCTCTGGAAGCCAAAATCATGGAGCTTCTCTGGGATGCGGAAGAATTAAGCATCAAGGAAGTTCAGCAGCGGCTGGAGCAGGACAAGCCTATTAATTTTAATACGGCGATGACGGTGATGAACCGCTTGGTTGACAAAGGGATCTTACAGAAGAGGGCAAAGGGAAGACTGTCCCTGTTCCGGCCCGTTCAGTCCAAGGAGAAGTTTATTGAAGAGCAGTCCAAGAAACTGACAGAGAATCTGCTCGATGAGTTTGGCGGCGTCGTGATCAATCATATGATTGATGTGCTGGATGAGGTAGACCAGACTTTGCTGGATAAATTAGAGCGGAAAATCCAACAGTTGAGAAAGGACAACTTATGATGAGGTGGAAGAGAAAGTCTTTTTCTATCCTGGTATTAAGTCTTCTTATAGCACTATTGGTATGGTGCCAGATGGGCATGTACTTGACCCACCTCTTTTTTGGAGTAGATGTCCAAGTAAACTTCTTTAAATTCTGCATAAGTTTGTTTAAAGAGGAGTCGATCTATTACTTCTTTGTCGTTCTTCTCTTGAATGCCATGATTGCATATACTTTCCTGGTCACTTTATTTAAGACTGCTGAGCAAATATGGTTTACCGTCAAATTCAAAAAGAAGATACTGTCCGCCCTTCATCATGATTTAACTCGTGACTTCAACACAAGGTATCCCGAACTGGATCAAACGTTGATGATTATCCATCAATCTCAGCCGCTTGCCTTTACGATGGGGCTATATAAACCTTGCATTATCCTCTCTACCGGATTGATTGAGATGCTGGATGAGGATGAGCTGGAGGCGGTTATGGAGCACGAGACTTTTCATCAAAAAAATCTGGATCCCTTTAAGATCTTCGTTCTTAAACTAATATCACAGGCACTCTGGTTCATACCCTTAACCAAATGGTCTTATCACAATTATAAAATCATGAGTGAGTTAATGGCTGATGAATTCGCCATACACAGAACAGGCTCCGAACTGGGATTGAGCAGTGCCTTGTTCAAACTGATTAAGAATGCCTACAAGAGAGAGACAAACGTAACCCTGGTTCACTTCTCACAGGAATCAGTTAATTATAGATTGCAGCAATTGGTCGAACCGCAGAAAAATATACCGCTAAGATTGGAAACCGCAGCTATTGTTGTTTCTGTTCAGGTTCTGCTGCTTTTATTGGTTATGGTTATGGTGGCCGTTACGTAAATTTTTTTATTAGATTACACTACATAATGTAGTGTAACGAGAGAGGAGAATGACCGATGAAACAAAACCTGGAGATTGGCGCACTTATTTTGCGCGTGGTGTTGGGTATTACCTTTTTTGCACATGGATTCGAAAAATTTCAAGGGGGGATCGCTAACACATCCGGCTGGTTCCAAAGTATCGGATTGCCTGGCTTTATGGCGTATGTCGTCGCCTTAATTGAATTGGTGGGGGGAGCAGCGCTAATTGCAGGACTGGGTACGAGAATTGTGTCGGCTTTATTCGTCATCGTCATGCTGGGAGCGACAATTAAAGTGAAGCTAGCCGGCGGTTTCCTTGGCGGTTACGAACTTGATCTTGCCCTGATGGCAATCGCCCTCTATTTCGTGCTAAACGGAAGTGGAAAGTGGTCTGTGGATGCCGCACTGCCTTCCCGCAATAAACCTACAAATTAACATAACAAGTATACACAAAGTAAGTTCTTATCTGTTTGTCGATAAGAACTTACTTTTTCTACTGCAGGCAGCGGATACGATTAACCTTGATTTACAGTACTCTCATCCATATAAACCAGTTCCCATAAGTGGCCGTTAATGTCTTGAAAACTCCAGCTGTACATAAATCCATGATCGACCTTGTCGTTGTAAGCCGCAGCCCCGGCTGCCAACGCTTTCGATACAATCTCATCTACTTGTTCCCTGCTATCAGCGGATAATGCTACAATAACCTCCGTACTTACAGCTGTATCGGTTATTTGTTTCTTGGTAAACGTCTTGAAGAAATCTTCTACGAGCAGCATAACAAATATATGTTCGCTAATGACCATGCACGTTGCATTCTCATCTGTGAACTGGGGATTGAATTCAAACCCGATTTGTGTAAAAAATTCCACCGTTTTGTTCAGATCTTTAACCGGTAAATTAACAAAAATTTTATCTGCTTGTAAAGCCATTCTCGATCACCTCTATGTATAAGATAAGTTATTCTACCATTTCCGAAGGGCTAAAAGTTCTTCTCGATTGCTATTGTGATAGGAATGTATGGTGACAAATGCAGGGGAGCATGATGAACGTATAGAAATTCACCTGAAGCTGACAGAATCGACACTCCTGATCGGGAGGATGGCGAACAGACCAAGCAATCCGAAAGATATGGTACTATAATAGAAGAAAACGTTACTAAACGGATGATCTAACCCGTTTATACGGGGAACGCCTACACGATTCAGGACCGCACTATATAGAAGCAAGGAAGGTTCAAATCGATGTCATTTACCAAACAACAGACTTACCGCTTTAGTGAAGCGCCCATCTGGGATATGCAGCGTTCGTATTATGAAGAGCAGGGGATAAGTGCCTGGCAGAGGGATGAAGTCCCGCATTATATAACGAATAATCCCCGCATTGGAGCGGCATATGCTGAAATCATCTTCGGGTTTCTGCAGGACCGGGCTAAGCTCGGCTATGGTTCTGAACCCGTCATGATTCTTGAGCTTGGCGCGGGTTCGGGCCGGTTAGCGTCGCATGTTCTCAATGAACTGGACGAGCTCAAGGCGTGCGCCGGGCTTAAGCTGCCTTCATACCGCTATGTGATGAGTGATTTGGCCGCTAAGAATCTGGACTACTGGAAGCAGCATCCCCAGCTGTGCTCTTTCCAGAAGCAGGGCATTCTAGACTTCGCGCAATTTGATGCGGTACAGGATGCAGAGCTGTATTTGACGCAATCCGGCGAATGCATTCGGCCTGCTGATCTGAAGCAGCCATTGCTCGTCATCGCCAATTATTTCTTCGACAGCATCCCTCAGGAACTTCTTTATATAGATGAGGGCCTGGTTTATGAATGCGATGTTACGATGCAGATTCCGTCAAATGAAACTTCACTCACTCCTTCCGAACTGCTCAGCCAGGTGAATCTTGCTTATCAATACCGCAGAGCCGCTGAATATGAGCAGGCAGCCTATCCTTACCGCAGTGTCATACGGCAATACCAGCAGGAACTGGAAGACTCTCATGTCCTCTTCCCGGTGGTCGGTCTGGAATGTCTGGAACGGTTGAATGCGTTGTCCCAAGAAGGTTTTTTGCTGCTAACTGCGGATAAAGGCGATCATCGGTTAGAGAACTGGAAATATGCCGAGGCTCCCGACCTGATCGGGCACGGGAGCTTCTCCTTAGAAGCCAACTATCATGCCATCGGTCATGTTTATGAGCAGTCAGGTGCGGAGGTCTTATTCACGGACCATCGCTATAAGCAGATTAATGTGGGTTGTATCCTCATGCTGACAGATCCGGCAAGCTATTCTCATACCCGGCTTGCTTACCGCCGGTTCATCAATCGTTTTGGACCCGATGATTTTTTTAGCTTGAAAAAATGGCTGGATGAGCATTTGAATCAAATGGAGTTATCGCAATTGTTAGCCTTCTGGCGATTGGGGCATTACGATGCCGAATTCTTTCTTCAGTGCAGGGAGCGTATCTCGGAGCTGCTTCCGGCCGCCGGAGAAGAGGACGCGAATGCAATTCGGATAGGTATCCGGCAAATGTGGCAAAGCTACTATCCCATGGAGGGGAGCAGAGATTTAGCCATGGAATGCGCGGAGCTGCTGTATGAGATGGAAGCCTTCGAGGATGCGCTGGAATTCTATGAGCGTTCTTCGAGGAAAAGTGGAGCATGTACCGCAGATACTTCTGCACTTTACCACATGGCTATATGCTGCTATGAAACGGGGAATGAAGAGGAAGCTAAGGGATACTCATTAAAAGTCTTAGCGCAAGACCCGGAGCACGAAGGAGCCGCCTCTCTCTGTTTGCTTCTACAGTAGAAGAACACAAGGGGCTGTCTCAAAGAATAAACCTGAGTGAGGCAATCCTAAAATATGCGTGAAAGAACCTTCAAAACCACTATACAAGTGGATCTGAAGGTTCTTTTTTAACCGAATATCACGTGAAAAGTAGGGACTGAATTTCATGAAATGACTTTTGAGACATTCCCTTTCTGCGGTATTAATCTTCTTTTTTTTGTATCTTCGCCGGATTGTTAATTTTGTAAGGCACAGGATGCCGGGTCAGTTTCTTGGCGACAATTTTGGCCTCAAACGTAATCATGTCTCCGATCTCCAGCTCTAATTTCTTAAGCGTAGCGCTATGGCTGGACCATGCTTCCCCAATCTCTGTTTCCGGTTCTACAAGAGCAACCGATTCGTAAATGACGACCTCGTCATCATTGTCGGAGAAATGGTTGGGAACCGTTGTGAATTCTTTAACGGTGGCAGTCATTTTCACCTTTTCGTCAGGAAGCTGAAGCTTCGGTGCCTTTTCTTTCTTCGCTTTCTCCTTCTTCTGAACTGCGGCCTTCGGTTCTTCAACCCGTATCTCCACTGCGGGTACAGCTGCTTCCGGTGAAGACAGAGCCTCTTCCAGCAAGGCTTCTGGCGGTGCGTCTGCCGATTCGGGGGCGTCTTCCGATACCGCGGCGGCTCTCTGGGTGTAAGTGGAGGCCTGCATCTCTTTCAAGTAGGAGGGATGGATGCAGTGCAGCTGTTGATCGGGCAGTCCTATGACCGCTGTCATTCTGTCGACATACCCGACTATCTTGCATGTCACATTCAAACCGTTTCCCTTATAATAGAAAGGTTTCATTTTAGCTGCTTTCTCCGAAAGAAGTCCCCATTCTTTACATTTGTCGATCTGTTCCTCTTCGCTGTCGAAAGTACTGTATGTATCGGGACCGATGATGAACGAATATTTCAAAATTTCTCCGCCTTTCTTGTCATGTCCAAGTCATATACCAAAATTTTATCATTTTTAAGCTCTTTTTGCCTCATCGGAATCGAACTGGATAAAGATAAACCCGGGCTTATCCGTTTTGCTGCAGCATATTGACCACCCGGTTCACGAAAATGCCAGCAGCTTTGGAACTTTGATTTTCCTTCGATGTTACCGACCAGAGATACGAAATTTTCCGGCTGGGCATTTCTAAAGGGAGAGTTATGACATCCCCATTCTCATACATCGTATTGGCGCGGAAAGAGTAATCGGGTCCGAGCGTGACGGCCATGTCTTCTTTGACCGCTTTCAGGATCGCCTCAATGTTATTGCTGGTAAAAAGTACGTCCACCGAATCGTTGAGGTCCTTGATGAAATCTATGATATAGGGATCGTTGTATAACACAAAAGGGAGTCCGGCGAGATTGTCCAATGAGACGGAAGGTAAAGAAGCGAGTGGGGAATGAGCACTGACCCCTAAGACAATATTCCCTTTTACCAGGCGTTCAAATACTAATCCTTCGTTTCTCGGCAAATTGTCTTCATTTAATAAAACAAAACCAATATCGCTTATGTTCATCCGCACCTGCTCCAATACGGCGTCCGTTCCATGCTCGGAAATTTCAAGCTGGATTCTCGGGAATTCTTTTCTCAGACCGATCAATACATGAATAAGGAGAGAGATGGGTCCCGGAATGGTTGCAATTCTTATTTTCGAATGATTGATCTCGCTGTAGCTTTCGGCTTCCGACTTTAATTCATGGATTTGGTTTAGAATGCCCCTTGCTTTGGTAATAATCATATTGCCTTCTGTCGTCACGACTGTACCGGACCGGGAGCGGGAGAATATACGGATACCGAGTTCCTGCTCCAGGAACGAGACCGACCGGCTGATCCCCGTGACCGTAATATGGCAGTTCTGAGCGGCTTTCGTGAAAGAACCGCATCGGGCTACTTCAACAATATAGGTGAGCTGCTCTAAGTTCATGAGGGGGAACCTTCTTTCATTAACTGCAAGTTAACTAAAGTGAACTAATGGGAAATATAATGAACATTTAGTATATGTTATGATCAAAGGAAGGTCAATTCTTAACCTTTTTTACCATTATGCCTTAATTTTAAAGGATAAAGTTTCAGAATGACCTGCATGTATAGAGCGGAAATGGAAATAGGAGGAGTGACATCACTCGCAATTACTTGGATATCAATCTTAAAAAAAGAGATGGAGGCCATTGATATGAAAGAGAATACATCCCCTCAGATCCCCCAGCCCAAAACGTATGGACCACTCGGGAATCTTCCCGTACTCAAATTAGATGAACCGAATCAGTCGCTGCTCAAACTGTCTTATGAGTACGGACCGATTTTCAGACTGGATTTTCCAGGCGGAAGAAGCGACCTCTACATATCCAGTCAAGAACTTGTGTCCGATGCCTGCGATGAGTCCAGGTTTGACAAGCAGGTCTGGACTCCTTTACAGAAGGTCCGGGCTTTTGCGGGCGACGGGCTGTTTACAAGTTGGACAGAGGAATCAAATTGGCAAAAAGCCCATCATATTCTTCTGCCCAGTTTCAGCCAAAGGGCTATGCAGGGCTATCATCATAGGATGGTGGATATTGCCGTCCAGCTTATCCAGAAGTGGGCGCGGCTCAATCCCGACGAGAGTGTCGATGTCCCTGAGGATATGACCCGTCTTACGCTGGATACCATCGGTTTATGCGGATTCAATTACCGCTTTAACAGCTTCTACCGTGAGCAGCCGCACCCTTTTATCCTGAGTATGGTCCGGGCTTTGGACGAAGCGATGGGTCAGCTTACCCGGCTCGGAATCCAGGACAAACTGATGGTCATGACGAAGCGGCAGTTCAAGCGCGACATCGAGACGATGTTCTCACTCGTAGATAAGATTATCGCGGAGCGCAAAGCAAGCGGGGCTGCGGAAGCGGAAGACCTGCTTTCACGTATGCTGACGAGCAAAGACCCCGAGACAGGCGAAGGACTGGATGACGAGAACATCCGCTACCAGATCATCACCTTCCTAATCGCCGGGCATGAGACGACAAGCGGGCTGTTATCCTTTGCCGTGTATTACCTCCTGCAGAATCCGGATAAACTGCAAAAGGCGTATGAAGAGGTAGACCGCGTTCTGACAGATTCGGTCCCTTCCTACAAGCAGGTTCTCGATCTCAAATATATACGCATGATTCTGAACGAATCTCTGCGTCTGTGGCCGACGGCTCCGGCGTTTTCGGTGTATGCCAAAGAAGACACGCTGCTTGCCGGTAAATATCCTCTGAAGAAAGGGGAGAATGTCAATATCATCATCCCCAAACTTCACCGGGATCCCAAAGCCTGGGGCGAAGATGTAGAGGATTTCCGTCCGGAACGGTTTGAAGATCCGAGTCAGGTTCCCCAGGATGCTTTCAAACCTTTCGGGAACGGGCAGCGCGCCTGTATCGGACAGCAGTTTGCCCTGCATGAGGCTGTGCTCGTCCTGGGGATGATTCTTAAACATTTTGAAATCATAGACTCAAGCAATTACCAGCTCAAGATCAAAGAAACGCTGACCCTGAAACCCGACCAGTTTAAAATCCGCATACGCAGCCGCGCTCAAATATCTTTGTCTATTCAGAATCATGAAGTACAAGCGGCAGAGTCTTTGGATCAACAGGCCAAGGCATCGGCGGCCGCCTCTATCATTGGAGCGGACCGCTTGCCACTCTTAGTCCTGTACGGATCAAATTTGGGTACAGCCGAAGGCATTGCACGTGAGCTTGCGGATATTGCCCGTATGCATGGGGTGAGCAGCGAGGTTGCTCCGCTGAACAAGCGGTTAGGCAATCTGCCGACCGAAGGAGCTGTACTGATCGTGACCGCTTCCTATAACGGCAAGCCGCCAAGTAACGCGCGTGATTTTGTGGAATGGCTGGAGTGCATTGACCAGGATGAGCTGCAAGGCGTGAAATATGCCGTATTCGGATGCGGTGACCGCAACTGGGCCGGCACTTACCAGGATGTTCCCCGATTCATCGACGAACAGCTCGCTCTTAAAGGCGCTACAAGACTATCCGAGCGGGGAGAAGCAGATGCGAGCGGCGACTTCGAACAGCAGCTTGAGCAGTGGCGGGAGCGGATGTGGTCGGACGTGATGGATGCTTTTGGACTGAAGCTTGATCACAAAGCCGAGAAAGAACGCAGCACGCTAAACGTCCAGTTCGTCAGCGGGATTGCCGTAGCGCCGCTAGCTGAGTCCTATGACGCTGTTCATGCAGAAGTGCTGGTCAACCGAGATCTCCAGGCGCCCGAAAGTGACCGGCACACCCGGCATATTGAAGTGGCCCTGCCTGATGGAGTTACGTACCAAGAAGGCGATCACCTGGGAGTCCTTCCGAGTAACAGCAAAGAGAATGTCAAACGGGTGCTGAACAGATTCGGTTTGAACGGGAATGACCAGCTGATTCTAACGGCAAGCGGACGCAGCGCCGCACATCTTCCTCTGGAGCGTCCTGTGAGTCTCTACGATCTGCTCAGTCATAGCGTAGAGGTCCAAGAGGCTGCTACGCGTGCACAATTGCGTGAATTAATCGCTTATACCACCTGTCCGCCTCATAAAAAGGAACTGGAAGCCTTATTAAGCGAGGGAGTATATAAGGAGCAGGTATTCAAAGCGAGAGTTTCTATGCTGGACCTGCTTGAGAAGTACGAAGCGTGTGAAATGCCGTTCGACCGTTTTCTGGAGCTGCTGCCTCCGCTGAAAGCCAGATATTATTCGATCTCCAGTTCTCCTCACGTTAATCCGGAGATGGCCAGTATTACGGTAGGCGTTGTAGAAGGGCCTGCGCGGAGCGGACAGGGGGAATATCGCGGGGTTGCTTCCAATTACTTGGCTGAGCGCCAGCCGGGAGAAGATATTTTGATGTTTATCCGCACGCCCGAATCAGGATTCCAGCTGCCTGAGGACCCGAAGACACCGATAATTATGGTGGGGCCGGGGACAGGAGTGGCTCCTTTCCGCGGCTTCCTGCAGGCGAGAATGGCTATGAAGACGAAAGGCAAGGTTCTTGGAGATGCGCACCTCTATTTTGGCTGCAGGAATGAAGCTGATTTTATTTACCGGGATGAACTTGAGCAGTATGAGCGAGATGGAGTTGTCACACTTCATACAGCCTTTTCCCGCGCGGAAGGTAAGCCCAAAACGTATGTCCAGCATTTGATGGAGCAGGATCTGCAGGAATTAATCCGTATACTGGACAACGGCGGGGTGCTCTACATCTGTGGGGACGGCAGCCGGATGGCTCCGGATGTGGAAGCGGTCTTCAAGAAAGCCTACCAGGATGAACATGATGCAGGTGAACAAGAAGCGCAAGACTGGCTGCAGGGCCTTCAGACAGAGGGACGCTACGCGAAGGATGTCTGGACGGGTATTTAACAGATATAGATAATTGGCAGTAATGGAGTCGGCGTTCTTATAAAAGGACGACCGACTTTTTTCTGTACACAGAAGACAGGGGATGTTTAAGAGTTGGTTTTTGAATTTTATTGTTTACGAGCAATTTACTGGAAGTGGATAAACTTATATAATGAAAGGAATCTAAAGGAAGATTAGCTGAAAGGGTGCCCACATAATAGAAAATCGTCCTCGCATATGGGTGTATAAGTCTGTTATACTTAAAAATATAAATATTGTTAACAAAATAGACACGAATTTTGTCTAAAAAAAGTAAAATTATAGAGGCAAAAATCCGATATAGTATTGAAAAGGAGAGGAGTATTTACATGACAACAGTAGCTAATTCAGAATTGGTAATCTCCAGAATCAGCAGTATCATTTCATCCGAGCTGGACCGTGTTAAAAAAGAGAACAATTTCTTCCAGAACTTCCCTAGCGAGAAAAAAGCAGAATCTTTCGAATGGTGCAGCAACCTCTATCATTTGTCGAAACACTTCGGGGAACTGCTCAAACTTAGATGGGAACGTTTTCCGGATGTTGAACATGAAGTGTTCTCTACTCATTACGATGAAGAGAAAGATCATGCAGAAATGCTCCGCAAATGGATGATCGGAATCGGATTAGATGATCCTGAACTGCATAAAGCTAATTATGAAACCGAACATTTTATTTCTCTTCAATACCGTGCAGTAGCAGCAATGGATGAGAATCTTTCCCTGCTGATCATCAATAGCACAAGCGAAGGCTTTGCACATGCCGTCTATCTGCATGCTTATAAAATTCTTCAAGAGATCGGATTCTCCAATCTCGAATACTGGGCGATCCACTGTGAAGCAGATGAAGAACACAGTGATGTCTATCATCTGATCAAAGACATGAGTGTGCAGCAACTGGAAGAAGCTGAGCATCTGGTGAAATATACTTGCAACACACTGGATGTCATGCTTGATTCCTGGCTCAAATAAATTCCGAAAAGAGGTTTTTTTCTAGTGAGTGTTAATTTGAATAATAAGTTTCGTTTTCATTTGGACAGCGTCAACAAAGTATTCTCTTGGCAGGTCGTTGATAACTTAACGGTAGAAGAAGCGACGGAAGCCGCGAGAATTATTCAGGAAACCGTACAAATCAACTCCAAAACGGAGAAAATCAAATTGCTGGTGGACAACCGGTTTATGGAACGCGAAGGTCATCCGATCGTGTTCACTCCTGAAGTCAACACCATCTGGGAAGAAGCACAGCGCAACGTATTCCCTCATCTTACTAAAGTCGCTGTCCTGTGCAGCGGGTCGATTATGAAGATGCAGATGGACCGTATTTCGAGAAATTCGAATATTTCGGAGATTAACAAAAGCTTCTGGAATAAAGAAGATGCTGTTATGCTCAAAGAAGCTTTCGATTTCCTGGAGATTCCATCCAACGCGCTCGTACAAAGCAAATAACAGCAGATCCTGCTACAGCACTCCTGCAGCGCCGGACAGCCCCATGGGTTATCCTGCACCGTAGGGGTGCTTTTTGATTCCTATTCCCACACAAATGGGTTCTAAGTAAGCTGAATCGGGTAACAAGAGTCTAGCTTGCTTTGATTTTACACACCGTGTCAGCTGACTGATTACGGCTGTATTCCTTCATTGAAATACGAAGGGCGTAACGGAACGGCTGTGGAACCCGAGTTTAACCTCGGCGGCTTTAGTGAATAATGAAAGAATTGAAAGATGCAGTGTAAAGAGGAGTGAAGAACAATGCCTAAGACGGAAATTAACCCGGAAGAAATTCATGAGCTAACCGATATAATTAAGAATTCCGTATCGATGGAATTGCGGGTAGAAAACACCAGCGTCGAAGAAACCGTAAAAAGAATGACGAAGTATGGGTTTGTCTTTAAAAATTCATGGGCTTCAATGAAATTGCCAGAACATACAGTGATCGAATTCTGGAAAAAGGAACTAATTAAATTGTAAGTTCCCAACACAACTAACAAACCGCGGATCGGTATCCGCGGCTTTTTTTGTGAGTATACAATTTCCCCAATCGTCCAATTTTTGCTAAAAAAGATCACGCCTCTATTCAGTTTGTATAAACTAAAAGTATGCTTAGCTGCTTCTGACATGAGGCTGTGAGGGGTATGGAAACGGAGAACTACAGCAGAGTGTTAAATGGCAGTGCTCAAACTTTCGCTGGACCATCCAGAAGTAAATCGGGCTATACCAAGCTGATAAGGCTGGGGGAGGTTCCGGTAAGGAGGAAGAACAAAGCTAGCTATGTTTACAATCAGCTTATGTATGATTGTCCGCGACGAAGAGAAAACACTGGGAAGACTCCTGCAATCCGTAGGAGACATTATGGACGAAATTATAATCGTCGATACAGGATCGACTGATAAGACCAAGGAAATCGCTTTTCTATTCACGGATAATGTGTATGACTTCGAGTGGATCGATGATTTTGCCGCCGCCAGGAATTTTTCTTTCTCAAAAGCTACTCAATCCCACATTCTGTGGCTGGACGCAGACGACATTCTAGAAGAAGAAGATCGAGTAAAATTAGCATTGCTTAAAGAAACATTGCCGCCCACGATCGACCGTGTGACGATGCCTTATAACCTTTCTTTTGACGGAGCAGGAAAAGTCACTTCGAGTTTACGCCGGAACCGGCTAGTAAGAAGAGAATGCGGATTTCGCTGGATTGGTCCTGTACATGAGTATTTAGCTGTTTCGGGGAGTTCTTTGGACAGTGAAGTTTGCATTACGCACAGGAAACAGAAGTCTCATACGGACCGTAATTTACAAATTTACCGCAAGCGGCAGGGGGCAGGAGAGCCGTTCTCGGTACGTGACCTGTACTATTTCGCTAACGAACTCAAAGATCATGCCTTATATGAGGAAGCTGCCGGCTACTATAATTCCATGCTGGACACCAATCAGGGATGGATAGAAGACAATATCCAGGCCTGCTTGAAATTATCCGAATGCTACGGTCACCTGGCAAATAAGACAAAGAGATTTGAGGCGCTGACACGGGCTCTCCGCTTTGAAACTCCCCGTCCGGAGGTATCCTGCGCACTTGGTAATTACTTCATTGAAGAAGAAAAGTATGAAACTGCAATATTCTGGTATCAGCAGGCGATCAGAGTAACCCCAGTTGAAACGATGGGATTGATGAACCGCTCCGCTTCTACCTGGTATCCACACCTGCAGCTCTGCTTATGCTATGACCGGCTCGGAAAGTATAAGCAGGCTTTCGAGCATAATGAAGAGGCTCTTCAAAGCAGTCCTGCTCATCCCAGTATGCTGTATAACCGCAATTATTTCCGTACTGCACACAATTTAGTGCCGGTTGAGGAGTGAGTTTATAGGAGGAGGCTGACCGAGTGGATAAAACAAGTATTATCATCCTGACTCATAATCAGATCTATCTCACGTATCTTTGCCTGGAAAGTATAAGACGCCATACATCTGTCCCATACGAGATTATTGTCGTAGATAACGGATCTACGGATCGTACCGTCAAGTATTTGCTCGGTCAGCCTGATCTCAACCTCATTCAGAACGCAACGAATCTCGGATTCGCCAAAGGGTGCAACCAGGGGTATGCGGCGGCTACAGGGGATACGATATTGTTTCTGAATAACGATACGATTGTCACTCCTGGCTGGCTGACACGAATGTTGTCGGCTCTTTATAGCGACGACACTATCGGGATGGTCGGCCCTGTAAGCAATTACGTCAGCGGGCGCCAGCAAATTCCTGTCTCTTACCAGGATTTCTCCGAAGCGGAAGCATTCTCGATCCAACATGCTGCTAGGTATGAAGGAAAGCGTCTGGATGAAAGGCGTGTTGTCGGCTTCTGTATGCTCATCAAAAGAGAGGTGCTGGCCGAAGTCGGAGTATTCGATGAACAGTATGGTCTTGGTAACTATGAAGACGATGATCTATGCTTACGTGTCATAAATAACGGTTATCGGATTCAAATTATCTATGATTCCTTTATCCATCATTTTGGACATATGACAATGGGAATTCTCCACGAATCCAATTTAAATCAACTGCTTGTCCTCAATCGCGACAAAGCCCGCCTGAAATGGGGAGCAGATATCCATAGTCTGATATACAAAGAACCGGCAACGATTACGGTCATTGTTCCCGTAAGGCCGACAGCTGTGTGTCTGCAGTTACAACAGATGGTAGAAAGCATAGGGCAATTGGCTGATGAATGGATCGTTCTGGGCGACAATGTTTCCGAGGAGATGCAGGCCTGCCTATCGGATTTAGTCTGTCCTGTGATTAATGTTGACCAATCAGATTCTGAACAACCCAACTGGTCCTTCCTGCGCTCAGCGGCAACCGGACAATATCTGTTATGGATGAATCCGGAGGAATGGATGACTCCTGTGGATGCGAGAAGATTCGCAGGGGTGAAATTGCAGTTGGACAGTCTTGAAGATGGAGTAAGCATTCTGCAGCATCGCTTAGCAGGCAGTGACTTAAAGACAGTAAGAAGGACGCGGATGGTACGAAGAGAAGCGGATTTCAGCTGGAATCCGGCTGCTCATGAATTCAATTTAAATCCGGCTGCTGTAATAAGACATACCGATATTTCCTTTACTTTAAAGCCCCTATAAAGGGGGATCCTCACCATCATGCGCAATCAATTAACGTAAGGAGACGGCCATGCATAGATTTTGGGAAAGATTGATTAAACCGGCGATAGTTGCGGTACAGCCTGGAACGATCGTTGAGATCGGCTCCCTAACAGGACTGACCACGGTGAAATTGCTCGAATATTGCAGAGCTGTGGAAGGGAAATGCATCAGTATCGATCCTTATCCTCAATATGATGTCTCCGCATTTAAAGCGTTCTACAAGGAGAAGTTCGAGGTGCTGGAACTGTTAAGCTTAGAGGCGCTACCTCAAATCGATTCATGCGACATGTTGTTCATTGACGGGGATCACAATTGGTATACCGTATACCATGAGTTGAAACAGGCGGAACG
The DNA here is from genome assembly GCF_009757775.1 of Paenibacillus lutrae. Lineage (GTDB taxonomy): Bacteria > Bacillota > Bacilli > Paenibacillales > NBRC-103111 > Paenibacillus_F > Paenibacillus_F lutrae. The sequence continues at coordinate 6,184 of NZ_RHLK01000016.1, read as the reverse complement.
GATCGCAGGGCTTCAGGGGAAGTTTCCAGTTGTCATCCTGCATGATACGCAGTGGCCTTATGGCCGCAGAGATATGTATTATCAGCCTGAGAATATACCCGAGGAACACCGCAAACCTCATGCCAAGAGAGGAATAGAGCCCGGACAGTCAGAACTCCTTGAGCTAGGAGGCTTTAATTGCACCGTAGATAATGCCTTATTTGAAAAGGGAGAACGAAACGGCGTGCTGACTGCTATTGAGGATTTTATGCAGGAAACGGAGTATCCCCTTCAGTTTAAACAAGCACTTTCCAATAACGGTTTAGGATTCCTCTATCCCAGAGATAAGAAACTGGATACCATGATCTCTTACCTGCTCGAAACTTCAGGCTTGTAAGTGAATTGACTAATCTCAACAGATTCTACGCATTCTAATGGATGAGGTGATGATGATGAGTCAGGATCCATCCAGTCCAAATTTTGAGGAAATATATGAGAACTACAGGCAGCAGGGAGCCATACAAGCAAATGAGGAACAATTTCAGAGCGCTGCGGCAGAGGGACAAGAGTCTATTGTTGCTGTGCGAAAAAACAACGACGGTGATATCATAGCCGTTCAAACTTCGGCGGGGCGAGAACTGGACTATGTGACGGCTCTGAGTGAGGCGAAAAACGGTGCACTTGCCAACGTTGATGTGTTCCACCGTTTTGGACGCGATATTCTGCGAAGTGAGCCCGATGGCATTAAAGACAACAATCTGGATAATCTGCCGTTGTTTTAATCATGACGGGTACGTCAAAGAGCCTGAGGAATCCCTCAGGCTCTTGCTTGCGTTTAAATGATTAACGAGTACTTGGGATGTCAGTGCGGTCTGTATATGGAATACCCGAAATGATAGAGGGAAGAGTCATTTGAAATCAGCTGGTTCCCACTGGAGTAAACTTGGAATGGAATAATATCGTAATAATGATAGGAGGCGTAGCCGGTGAACATGTTCTGACCGATAGCCGGTTGAATCCCGCTGATGGTTACGCTGAAGGAACCCGTACTGCTTGTTGTAGTCGTTGCGGAATAAACTTGATTATTCAATTTGGTTTGGATAAGAACCGTAACCGGGGCATTAAACGCTGGTGCACCGGAGGCATCTTTGGCCACGCCTGTGACGGTCATATAGTTCTGAATTCTCCATTTGTTTCCTTCGCCATAGTTGATACGCTCACTTGAGTTAATATTCGGGTCGGAAGTGACGCTGTTAATGCTAACTTGCGTGGGCGTTTTGAATTCGTTAAAGGAAAGCGTGTAGGGAGCGGAGGCATTAGATGAGTTCAGTGAAACGACTCGTAAGTAATACGTACCTGCTCCAAGAGAGGCGTCAACGTTCGTATTCTGATTAACAGAGCCGAGTGAACCTAGATTCTGATTGAAAATCTGAAGCTGATAATTCGTCCCTGCTGCTGTGTTGGCCAAATTAATATGAAATTTTTTGGAAGCCGTAACCGTTAATTTGATCCAATCTGCATCCAGGTTGTTATCAATCGTCCGCTGGTTAACGGTAAAAGAGTCGGTTTTCAGCTGCGCATGCCAGATATTATCGTCCGGCTCCGCCGCATCATAGACAGGTGATTGTACAACGGTAAAATAATAAGGATTTACCGCATCGAATCCTGCATAGGCATCAACAGCCAGAAAGTAAATTCCCGCTGGAGCGATCCGGCTGATTTGTTCGTTTGTAGCGGGTCCATAAGAGGAAACTTCTTGCTCAACCAATTGACTGGTAGCGGGATCATACCGGAACAAATACAAGTCATAATCGACAGACGCCGACTGTACGGTCTGAAGGTAGGCCGTCAACTTGCCGGGCGAGTTCGTTTGGAGAACGTACCATCTTTGACCGCTTGCTTCCGATATCTTATCGGAATATACAGCTCCCGTTACGACAGTGGCAGCTGAGCCGGGGCTGTCATTAATCGCCGAAGTGACCAGCGAATTCTGAAGACGGCCCTCCAGCTTCTCGGCTTTGGGCGCATGAAGCTGCGGGCGCGGGTCTGCAAGAGACTGCTGCGGCCCCTTGCTCTCCACATTAGGCGTCAATTCTTGTGCCTGGTTAACCGGAACTGCAGTTGCTTCTGCTTTTCCTCCGATTCCGCTTACCAATACCGATGCGATTATCAGCGCGGACCCTACAATGTTTCTGAACCTCATAAACTCCCTCTCCTTCTCCTATTCAAAATGAGACCGCGGTTGCGGTTATATGTAAGCGCAGTTATACGCCTCATACCAAATAAACTCTAGTACGGTTTACCGAATATTACTTTTGCCGAATATTACTGGAATCGAAGGGAAGGGAGACTCTTTCTTTGTAAAGAAAAAAGGAGGAGAGAGAGCTGCGAGAATGCAGCAGATCTGAAGAACGATAAGTAGCATTTGAAAAGATGAGTTAACCATAATCGGGTAATTATAAGCTGAATTCTAGCATGTCGTTTCACGATATGTCAATGCATTCCATTATTGGATTTTTAAATAAAATCTACGATCATTCCTGAAAAAGCAGCATGAGTTTCTTTTCCGCTAGTATTTGATATTATAAGGGTAATATTTCCTTTAGAGTGTGGTTAGGGTAGGCTGTATGAAACATATAAACTCGATTAGTCCAACAAAGGCATGAAGAATTCATGTTAGAATTACTACTAAAAGAAGAATAATTTTCCGGTAGCTGATCCGATAGGGTTGGCTGGAAATATTAAGTTATGGGCTATTTATTTTTTGAATCCATCTTCAGATAATAACAAGGCTTTTATTTTTCGAGGAGTGAACACAATGCAGATCATTCTTTACTTCGTAAGGCATGCGGAATCCGTGTATGCGGCAGGAGCAGAACGCACAAGAGGTTTGACGGAGCAAGGCAAACAAGACGCAGGCAGAGTAAGAGACCTGTTAATGGGCGAGCAAATTGAAGTTATTGTATCGAGTCCTTATGAACGGGCTTCTGCTACCATCCGGGAGTTGTCAAATGAATTAAAGATTGAGGTAATAGTGGAAGAAGATTTACGTGAAAGGCAATTTACCGGGGAAGGTTATGAAATTAAACCAGAGCATTTTTATATGTCGAAGCGGAAGCTGTATGAGGAATGGGATTTCTCTTTCCCAGGTGGAGAGTCCAGCAGTCAAGCTCAAAAGAGAGCTGTCCATGTCCTAAACAAGTTAATGGATGAGTTTGCGGGTAAGCGAATTGTCGTCGGGACCCATGGAGATATTATGACACTCATGGTGAATTATTTTGATTTCCGTTATGATTATGATTTTTGGAGATCAACTACGATGCCGGATATTTATAAGTTAGAATTTGCCGATAAGAAATTGCAGGAAGTAACGAGACTATGGAGCGATCGGATCATTTGATCATCAGACAGAATTCTCAGAATTAATGAACGGAATAAGACTAGCTGACCTTCTGTTTTTATTTGTTAGTACGGCATTTCGCATATGTACGACAAGAATTCGAAGATCGCATGCCGGTTGCAGCTTATATAGTAAATGGCGAAGCGGTTTCTGTATGCTGCAGCGCAAGGAAGTCGATGAAAGCAGCAGAAGCGAGTTTGAGTACGATCGAACCACACAGAGGTAAGGGATACGCCTCGCATGTTGTGCAAGAATGGAGTCAGGCGGTCACAAGAGGTGGATCTATACCTCTGTATAGTACATCATGGGGTAATTTAAGTTCTCAGATAGTAGCGCGAAAATTAGGATTAGTCCAATATGGAATGGATTTTAACATATTCGCCGAATAAAGAAAGAGTCGGAATTACACCTCAAAAGTTACTTCTTGTACAGTCCAATCCGTTTCTTGATAAGCGCGGTCTACACCCAGCTGATGAATGGCCTCTTTGGATACTTGTTTGATCTTCAGTGACGCACAGAACTCTTTTTTGAATAAAAAAGGCCGGATCTGCACGTTAATTTCACTTATCCAGCGCGCCATAATTTGCTGATCATTAATCAAGGTTTTAAAACCTTCCCTATACCATGGATGTTCCTCATCTTTAGAGGCTCCTGGTTCATTAAGGCACACATACAAGGAAAGTTCATCGCATAATTTCAGGAGTTTAAAGTGCTGCTCTATCATGTATTCGCCGGGGTGGTTTAGTTTCGGTTTAAGACGCTGCTGTCTCGCGTGCTCGTGATCGATAAAAGCCGCACAATCGGGAAGAGAAGACTGCCGGAGATGAATAAAGGATGAATAATGAAGGCTGCAGAGAAGCGCGGCATAGTCATTCATTTCCTCAATCTCGTCTAAACCAAGCTTATACAGCACGAGTTTGGGAAGCAGAGGATAATCGTTGAACGAGAAAGGAATCGAGTCCTGATCATTCCATACCGGTCTATCATCCAGCCTGATCCAGCTCCTGTCATGTTCTTGTATAGCCAAATAAACAGCCTCCGCGTAATGTTGGTCGACAAGCAGCTCTTCCTTAAAGCAGTCCGCGATTTGTCTTGAAAATTGAGCATGTTCATGTTGAGTGATCATCACAAACTGCTGCTCGGTTTCTCTAACGATCATGGATGTTCCTCCTTCAATTAGGTTGTATGGAGTTAACTTCTGAAGCCTTTCGCTAAACTTAACATACACCAATGTATATAGAGAGTCGCCAGAACTTTTTAATAAAAGGCTATGTTAAATACTAATGCTGATTTGTGACTATAAGAAACCGCCTTTGTGAAAAGGCGGTTAATTGAGCTATCGTCTCCCATTTAGCTTAATCACTTTTACGCTATACCGTCAATCATCGTCCTTCTCTGAATACTCGTAAAGAAGCAGAGTCGAGCGAGCGTTCTGGTCGGCTGCATTTGTGAGCTTAGTGAACGTTAATGCGCCTTTTAATGATCCTGTCAGTCCAAGACGTTATCTTAGACTCCAAACTGATTTAAGTGGTGGTCTAGGTGCTTAAAGATTCCTTTGCCCCATTGCTCTGAAGTAAGCCTTCCGAAAAACGGATGAGGGTGAGTAGTGCACTTCTCAGGACCATTAGATTGAAAGGTAATAATTTTTTGCTTCAGTATTTCCCGTTCTTGTTCGAACTCTCTTTCATCCACTATCATAATAGTTGGAATAGTGGACATATTACGAGCCAAAGGCTTATCGTTAGTTAAAACGGACTTCACAAATGGTCCTATAAATAACCCTAACCAACCTCTCGGCGGAAAAGAATTCCCCATTGCAATGTCTTGGAATGATGAACAGTGAGCCAGCATTTGAGCAACACTCATTGTTCCCCATTGCGGTTGAGAACTCGGGGCGAGTCTGTCGATACGGTTTAAAATTTCCACTGCATGCATATGATTAAAAATATTCTTCATGACAAAATCCTCCATTAGTGTGTTCTAGCTTCTTCATTATATATTAATATGCTTCTAATATTTCTTATCAATTGCTAGATCTTTGAGCTAAACTGCTCGTTAGTTTAACAAGAATATGCAGAACGCTGAAACGTTTTGTTCGTGTCGGTGACAGTAAACAGGCACGATTTGACTCGTTCGTAATTATCAAATATCAACATTAAGGTTTAACAAAGCCTAATAAAAAGGGGAAATCCGTTATGACTCTAGTGTTTAGACAGTATCAGCAAGCAGACCAGGAAGCGGTAAGAAAACTACATACCGAGGGACTTAAGCAATTTAGCGCTGTTATGGAAGATGTTAATTTAGATCAAGATATCGAAACTATAGAAGAGACTTATGTGAAAAAAAATGGAAATTTCGTAGTGGGTTTACTGGATCACCAAATTGTATGCATGGGTGCGTTTCGGTACTTTACAAATGAAACTGCAGAAATCAAAAGAATTAGAGTGGATGAAAAGCATCAGTCAAGTGGACTTGGAAAGAGAACATTGACGATTCTGGAGGAGTTAGCTAGATCACAAGGGTATAGCAAACTAATTTTAGATACATCAAGCAAGCAGCTGCCTGCCCAGAAGTTGTTCGAACAAAACGGTTATAAAGAAACGCACCGCAAGCAATTTAAGGAGCTGGAAATTATTTTTTACCAAAAGAACTTAGTTTAAGTCTGATTTAATAATCAGCCTTCAGCCTGTAGACAAAGTTCCGTAAGGAGCAGGGTCTACAGGCTTTTTTATCGAATTAGTAAGTAAAACGGTGAGCCGAGGTGTAAAAAATGCTGAGTAAGAGCAATAACGAAGGTCGCTTTCA
>NZ_RHLK01000015.1 GCF_009757775.1 Paenibacillus lutrae | reverse complement strand
AGCCCCCCTCAAGATGAGATTTCCCAGTATGTAAGACCCCTTGAAGACGACGAGGTAGATAGGTTGGAGGTGGAAGCACAGCAATGTGTGGAGCTGACCAATACTAATCGGTCGAGGGCTTGACCTACAGGTCTTTACGAGAGTAGAGGCCGTCATCNATGAGATTTCCCAGTATGTAAGACCCCTTGAAGACGACGAGGTAGATAGGTTGGAGGTGGAAGCACAGCAATGTGTGGAGCTGACCAATACTAATCGGTCGAGGGCTTGACCTATAGGTCTTTACGAAAGTAGAGGCCGTCATCGGAAGCATCGCGTAGGCGGTGCACCACAAGATCTTTGGATGGATCTTTTACATCTTTCGCTGCTAGTTTTCAGGGTACAACCCTGATAAGTTTTCTTTATTCCCTGATAGCTCAGTTGGTAGAGCACTCGACTGTTAATCGAGTTGTCACAGGTTCGAGTCCTGTTCGGGGAGCCATATGGAGAGGTGTCCGAGTGGTCGAAGGAGCACGATTGGAAATCGTGTAGGCGAGAAATCGTCTCGAGGGTTCGAATCCCTCTCTCTCCGCCATCTATATATGGCCCGTTGGTCAAGGGGTTAAGACACCTCCCTTTCACGGAGGTAACAGGGGTTCGAATCCCCTACGGGTCATCATATAAATAAACTTTGACAAGTTTAACATTTATGATTATAATGTAAATCTATGGACGCTTAGCTCAGCTGGGAGAGCATCTGCCTTACAAGCAGAGGGTCGGCGGTTCGATCCCGTCAGCGTCCACCATATGTAGCTTTAACTGACGCGGGGTGGAGCAGCCCGGTAGCTCGTCGGGCTCATAACCCGAAGGCCGCAGGTTCAAATCCTGCCCCCGCAATTAATTACCTGGAGCTGTGGTGTAGAGGCCTAACATGCCTGCCTGTCACGCAGGAGACCGCGGGTTCGAATCCCGTCAGCTCCGCCATTTTTTACAAAACCAAGTATATAAATGGTCGGTCAACATATAATAAGGCTCGGTAGCTCAGTCGGTAGAGCAGAGGACTGAAAATCCTCGTGTCGGCGGTTCGATTCCGTCCCGAGCCACCATTTATGAATTTCATATGCCGTTGTAGCTCAATTGGTAGAGCAACTGACTTGTAATCAGTAGGTTGGGGGTTCAAGTCCTCTCGACGGCACCAGTTTCATGGAGGCTTAGCGAAGTGGCCAAACGCAGCAGACTGTAAATCTGTTCTCTGACGAGTTCGGTGGTTCGAATCCATCAGCCTCCACCAGTTTTAGGGGCATAGTTTAAAGGTAGAACAGCGGTCTCCAAAACCGTTAGTGTGGGTTCAATTCCTGCTGCCCCTGCCAATTAAATACTGTATGGCGGTCGTGGCGAAGTGGTTAACGCATCGGTTTGTGGATCCGACATTCGGGGGTTCAATTCCCCTCGTCCGCCCCATTTCTTACTAGCTAGTTAAACAACTGATGTTGGGGGTTAGCCAAGCGGTAAGGCAACGGACTTTGACTCCGTCATGCATAGGTTCAAATCCTATACCCCCAGTACATTATGCGGAAGTGGCTCAGCGGTAGAGCATCGCCTTGCCAAGGCGAGGGTCGCGGGTTCGATTCCCGTCTTCCGCTCCATATTTCTTAAGGCGCCATAGCCAAGTGGTAAGGCAGAGCTCTGCAAAAGCTTTACCCCCAGTTCGAGTCTGGGTGGCGCCTCCACTATTCTTCTTGCCGGAGTGGCGGAATCGGCAGACGCACAGGACTTAAAATCCTGCGGTAGGTGACTACCGTACCAGTTCAAGTCTGGTCTTCGGCACCAAAAGTGACTTAACAGTTTGTGCCCTTAGCTCAGCTGGATAGAGCGTTTGACTACGAATCAAAAGGCCAGGAGTTCGAATCTCTTAGGGCACGCCATATACACCTGCCGGTGTGGCGGAATGGCAGACGCGACGGACTCAAAATCCGTTTCTCGCAAGGGAGTGGGGGTTCAAGTCCCTTCACCGGCATAATTTAAAACCCGATGTTATCAACAGATAACATCGGGTTTTTCCCTTTTATAAGAAAGCTGGTCTGAGACGATATGGTAAGTAAATTACGGATGGAGCCTTTAATGAGGGTTCAGGATAAAGAACATAAACAAAAAGCCTGTAATACACACTTTTGAAGTGGAATTACAGGCTCTTTTGCATGCGCATGTATAAGGCTAGTCATGGACCAGGCAGATAGATCTTAGCTCTCAATGGTTATAAAGCAATGCGATTAAGAAACTGCTCTAGATGTTGGTTAAATGCTTGTGGATTTTCACGTGTTGTCAGGTGTGCGGCTCCTTCAATTTGAACGTACTCGGCTTGTGGAAGTTGGGAAGCCATCGTACGCATGAGCTCAGGAGTTGTAATGGTATCTTTTTCACCTGCGATAACTAATGTAGGAACCTCAATCTCAGCTAATAATTCGGTGGAATCTTTTCGGAATGCCATAGCTAGTGTGGCATGAACGAGACCTAAAGCATCCATGTCGAGGATTTGTTGGTTTAATTCTTCTGCAAGTGACGGACGGCTTGCCAAAGTTTCCTCTGTTAAAAGTTTGGGAATCATAGAGTCAGCAGCAGCGTGCGTTCCTTTCTCCAATAGAGAAGCCGCCATTTTCATACGGTTAATTTGCCCTTCAAGAGGATCGGCATCAGGTCTTGTATTAGCGAGAACAAGCCCTGCAAAGCGTTGGGGAGCTTTACGCATTAAACTGAATGCCACATAGCCGCCCATTGAAAATCCGGCTAGCACAGCTTTTTCCACTTGAAGTTGGTCCAATAAAAGTAATAATTCATCTGCCAGATGATCCAATGTAATCAAATCCTTATGCGGATCTGATTGGCCTAGACCTCTAAGGTCAGGGGCAATTACACGATGGGTGGTTTTAAAATAATCAATTTGATCCTGCCACATCCGGTGATCTAGAGGAAATCCGTGTAAGAGGAGCAAAGCAGGTCCGGAGCCTTGTTCCTGGTAATAGGTTTGCAGCCCATGAATGGTTGTAAACATCGATATTCTCTCCTTTTAAGTGCAGCCATATTTATTTATATATTAGCCTTCTTTAGTTTGACTGACGTTAGATTGATTGAATTTTTTCATAAAATCATGTCGAAGTTGTATACAGTCAGGTAAAATTAGGGTACACAGCTGAACAGCCATTCCATAAACTATGGAATTGTCATCATTTTCCTTTATTTATAAAAATGTTGCAGGCTTCGACAGACTCTCTGCCTTTAAATTATTTCCTCGGAAATTGTTTATCACTATCTGTAGAATCTATACAGAAGTCCGCAAAAAAACGTACAAAAGGAACTCTTACACTTATACCCACGAATTAAAAAGTTGAATCCTCATTTTATTTTATGATCGGAGTCTTAACTTATTATGTGTGTTTGAGTCTTAAGCTATTATGTAGGATAGACAGGCCGAAATAGATAGGAATGTTTGTCGAGTTTTGGGAATGGGTAAATAAGAAAATGTGGATTTAAGAAGTGTGGTAAGGGAGCAGCAATAGACTGTAAATAGTTAAAATAAGTTGCAGCGATTGTAAATTGTTAGTCCGATAAGTACCAAAGTTGTTTGGTTTTGAACGAATAGGAATTAAATTATTCATGGGCACTTGTTCAGATAAATAAGAATTTGTAAGTTTAAAGTATGAATGGTACTGTCTGGATAACCAAAGTGCTATTAATTGTAGGAGGGATATACATGAAATTTGTAACGTTTATGGGCGAAGATGGACCACGTTTGGGGATTAAACTTGAACAGGGAGTGTTGGATGTTGCGGAAGCTGTAAAAAACCTGCCGGATTGCAACGGGGGATCAGTCCCCACACATACTCATGCTTTAATAGAAGGCGGAGAAGAAGCAGTGGAAGCTCTTCAGAGATTGGTTGATGCTCTTCCTGAGTCTTCAGTTAATGAACCTTATTTATTAGAAGAGTCCTCACTGGTGTTCTGTCCCAGCGTACCCAATCCGGATAAAATTATCTGTGTAGGGCTGAATTATCAGAAGCACGCGGAAGAGACTAAAGCTGCAGTGCCGGAGCATCCGATCCTATTTAACAAATTTAAAAATGCGTTGACGGGTCATAATTGTGACGTACCTCTGCCGGAAGTGACGAAAGAGGTCGATTATGAAGCCGAACTAGCTATTGTTATCGGTAAAAAAGCAAAAGACGTCCGTAAGGAAGAGGCATCTTCTTATATCTTCGGATATACTTGTGCGAATGATTTGTCCGCAAGGGATTTGCAGAGAAGAACAAACCAATGGATGATCGGGAAATCTTGTGATGGTTTTGCACCTCTTGGGCCGTATCTCGTAACTCCCGGTGAAGTGGGCGATCCGAATCGTCTGAAGATCCGCTCTCTTGTAAATGGAGAGGTGCGTCAAGATTCTAATACTTCCGATATGATTTTTAATGTAGAGGAGTTAGTCAGCTATATCTCTCATCATATGACGTTAATGCCGGGGGATGTAATTCTTACGGGAACCCCGGAAGGAGTTGTAGTAGGATATCCTCGTGAAAGCCGGGTTTATTTGAAGGATGGAGATCAGGTAACGGTCGAGATTGAGCAGCTGGGTTCTCTGACCAACAAGCTAATCACGGAGAAGAAACTACAAGACGGCAAACCTGTGGGCCATACTTTAGGCGTGTAAATGCAGGGATGTGTAAGAGGCCTCCGATAAAGGATCAAATGAGCTCAGGGGCTTTGGATATGTAAAGGATCACGACTATGTAAAAGAAAATCACTGAAGTATCCCTATGGAACATAGCATGCAGAGGGGTGCTTTTGTTAAAAAATGCAGAGAAGTATTCGCGGCAGCGAATGCTTCTTTTTTTATATTCGATTTAAATCATATTAATCCAAACGGATAACTGGTTTTAGGGGGATAAAGTAAACAAGCTTATTTTCTAATTAAAAAAAGGAGATGTCAGGTTTAAAATTGAGAATTTAAAAGAAAATGAGGGAATTCGAAGAACATTATTTCTTTTTGGGGGTAGCATTACATTTTCCTAAAACTTCTTTAACAATTGTTTGCTATCCTAATCTTATAAACATTAAGTTTAGATAAAGCCGGGTCTTAAATCGATAAAGAAACGGAGTTGTTGTACATGGCTAAAAAATCTTGGTCGACACAGGAAATGGACAGACTCTGTACGCTGTCAAAAGATTGTCCGCCGTCTGTTATTGCCAAGGAGTTATCCAGACCAGTTACTTCCGTGCGGAAGAAGCTGCGGGAGATTGGCGTGTCATACGTTAAAGGGGATGAGTGGAAGCGCAAGCAGGTACAGATGTTGATTTCCAATGATAACAGGGGCGAACTTCCCCGTAGAAATAGAGAAGAGATGACTGAAGAAGCTCAGGTTCTAAATGAATTTTGGACAACGCTGCTTTCTATGGCCAGTGTGGCTAAGAAACAAGGAAAACGGGTAGACGTTTTGTCTTTCATAGATACGTACCGGAAAATTAAATTAGGCGGCTAAGTAATTCTCGTACAGAAGAACATTCTGCAAGGGGATTCTTTTTTTTGCCTATATGCGACTTCTCCTTCTTTTTTTGCTATATTGGTTAAAAAGATCAGGGAGGAGAGGTCCCATGTCACCCAAAATTGTCTCTGTAAATGTCGGGAAACCGAAGACAGTTCTATATCGCGATAAACATCTGGAAACAGGTATTTACAAAAACCCGGTCAGCATCCCGCTGTACTTGTCAAAAGTTCAATTGGATGGCGATGGACAAGCCGATCTTGCTGTTCATGGCGGTCCGGACAAAGCACTTTGTGTCTACAGCACCGATCATTATTCCTACTGGGAGGAGCTTCTTGGTCCTCTTTCATTCGGGGCATTCGGTGAAAATATAAGCGTTGAAGGGCTTACGGAAAAGGATACCTGCATAGGGGACATCTATGAACTGGGGGAGGCCCTTGTACAGGTTTCTCAGCCCAGACGCCCCTGCTTCAAGCTGGGCTACTTGCATGACAATCCCAAGCTCCCGCTGATAGTCCAGGAAACAGGCTATACCGGTTTCTATTTGCGCGTTCTCAGGGAAGGATGGATACCGGTACAACCGGCATTTACTCTCGTTGAGCGTCATTCTCAAGGACTCTCGGTTGATTTTGTTAACCGCTGCAAATACAGCAAGACGGATAACTTTGAAGATTACCGGACCATTCTGTCGAATGAGGCTCTAGCCGAGAGTTGGCGAGGTTCATTTGAGAAAAAACTGGCAGAGGCGGATCAGACCGTAAGTGCGAATGCCGACAGGGGGCAGGGATGATGACCTTTCCTGCTAAGCTGGAAGACAAATTTGGAAGGCTGCACGACTATTTACGGATTTCGGTAACGGACCGGTGCAATTTACGCTGCGTCTATTGTATGCCGGAAGAAGGATTAGCATTTGAACCGGATGACAGTCTGCTCCGTTTTGATGAAATTACCGAAGTGGTACGCGTTCTTGCCGGGCTCGGGGTCAGCAAACTGAGAATTACGGGAGGAGAGCCGTTAGTCCGTAAAAACTTACATCTTCTTATAGCTGATCTGGCCGACATACCGGGCATTCGCGATATTGCACTTACCACGAATGGTATTTTTTTTGCTCCGCATGCGGAGAAGTTTAAAGAAGCGGGATTAACCCGCTTGAATATCAGCCTGGACTCTTTGCGGGAAGACCGCTTCAGAACGATTACGAGAGGCGGGGACTTAAAGCGGGTTCTGGCGAGCCTGGATGCCGCATATAGGGTTGGATTTGAGCCCGTTAAGCTGAATGTGGTCCTGATGAAGGGACTCAATGAAGATGAGATTGACGATTTTCTACAAATGACAATTGACAAGGACATCCAGGTGCGGTTTATCGAATATATGCCGATCGGTCACCAAGATATGAGTTGGAAAGAACGTTATGTCCCGCTTTCCCGTGTGTTGGAAAGGTGTAAGGATAAGGGCTGGGCATTTGAAGCGGCCGGGGTTCTCACTGGAAATGGGCCTTCACAAAATTACCGCATACGTGGAGCAAGAGGGTCATTTGGTCTGATCCACCCGGTAAGCGATCATTTCTGCGCCTCATGCAACCGGCTCCGTTTAACGGCGGATGGTAATATCAAGCCGTGTCTCTATTGGTCGCATGAATATAATGTCCGCGCTTATCTGGGTGATGAGAAGGCGCTGCAAGAACTGTTTTTCAAGGCTCTCGCTATCAAGCCGGAAAGCCATGAAATGGCTAAAGCGCTAGTCGGAGAATCACCCTCGCATGAGCCCACTCTTCGCAGAATGTCTCAAATTGGAGGCTGACGAGCCGAATATTTCTTTTGCGCAAAATATGGAGGAGGGAAGTTATGATCGAAATTAGAACACTCCGGCAGGAAGAACTTCGTGACAGTATGAATTTGTCGATGTACGCTTTTCAATATGAGCTGCCTGAAGAGGAGATCGTGGAACGCCTCGCGGCAGCTGACCCGGAGCAGACCTGGGGCTTCTTTATTGACGGCAAATTAGCATCGAAGCTGACTATTTTTGATATGACTACATGGATTTATAATAAGCCGTTTAAAATGGGAGGCGTAGCAGGAGTGGCCAGCTGGCCGGAGCACCGCCGCCAGGGCATGGTCAGCCAACTGTTATCGAAAGCCCTGCAGGTCATGAAAGAAAACGGGCAGACGATCTCTTACCTGCATCCTTTTGCTGTTGCTTTCTACCGCAAGTTTGGCTGGGAATTGTCCATGACTTATAAGAGATACGAGCTGCAAACAAATCAGCTGCCGAGAATGAAGCAGGCGGAAGGAAGCATCACCCGGGTCACACCGAGTGCCGCTGTCCTTAATCCGATCTATGAAGCATACGCGAAGCAGTTTAACGGGCCGATCGAACGTACACAGGAGTGGTGGGACTCCCGCATATTTAAGAAGAAGGGGCACGTTGGCGTTTATTTGAATGCGGCTGGCGAGCCTCGCGGATATGTGCATTATCAGATCGAGAACTATGAATGTACGATACACGAGCTGGTCTATCTGGATCAGGATTCGAAAAGCGGTCTGTGGAAATTTATTAGCGATCATGATTCCATGTTCCGTAAATTAACTCTGCAGGCACCTCCGGACGATGACCTTCCATTTGAGCTCGAAGATCCGCGGATCAAGCAGGAGATCGGAGCATATTTCTCCGCCCGGATCGTTGACGTGGAAGGCTTCTTGAGCCAGCTGGAGCTGCGGCATGCGTGCCTGCCGGCTGATACGGCTTTAAGCCTGCACGTACGTGACGAGCAGGCGCCTTGGAACCATGGCACGTTCGAGCTGCGTCTGAACGGGCCTGAGGGTACCGCCGTCGTTACCAAGACCGCGGAAGAACCCGGCGGCGCGGACGGAGCGGCCGCCCACGGGCTGGCGTGCGATATTCGCACGCTGACTGTCCTGCTGCTCGGCAGCAAGAGCGCCGGCGAGCTGCACCGGCTCGGCCGTCTGCAGGGCCACGGGCAGGCCGTAGAGCTGCTGCAGGCGGCACTGCCACGCCGTGCGTGTTATTTGCCGGACTTTTTCTAGTCCGGCTCCGTACCAAAAGCCGCACAGAACGGGAGCGATGCCCCGTCTGTGCGGCTTTTGTCGCGCGTGCGATGCTCCAAGAGCGCGTGTGGCATGTGGTCACACATGCTAACACGCAGCTGGCAGATGCATGGCGGTAAAGCTGGCTTGGCATAGTACTTGGGCCAGCAGAATCAAGATCCGTGCAGAACCAGCCGGTTTCCTGGCTCCTATTGAAGGGTTCATTAAGCGTGCTGAATGAGGGCACTGATGCGCCTGGACAACTGCGCTTCTTCTCCGACAGCGGCTTGCTGGTTCTTCTGCAGTTCGGCCAGCAGAGGCTTCAGATGTGTGAGGGTCTGCTGCACCTTCTCCTGTAGAGTGGATATGCGTCCCTGCACGATCCAGTCAAAGACAAACCCGTCCATAAAGTAATCGGCAAAGCCTAGAAACCCGCCGTAATCCAGGTTCATATCCGAGTGCCTCCCGACATCCTCCAATTCCCGTTTGAACTTACGCATGTTGGACTGCGCCGCTTCTATTTTGTTCTTGGCCTCATCCGCACGGCTGCGCTTTATATGAGTAGCGATCATTCCGCCTCCGAGCATATCGTAAGTCCCCCAGTTCTTGGCGGATTTGAGGAGCTCCTGTGCTTCTGTTAAGGAGTCAATCACTCTTCGTCCTGCCGTTACGGCTTCAGCGAGCTCTTTGGATTCATTTAGCACTGTTTTTCGTCGGGCGTACAAATCATTGAGCTCGCTGCGGATCTCGGGGTCTTGCTCGCGCAGCCAGTCTTCTTTCTCCCTCAATAACTGCACAGCTTCTTGTTCCCATGACCGCGTATTCGCAATGGCTATATCCAGCTGTTCTTTCTCATAGGTGAGCTGTTCTTCGGCCGTGCTGGTTTCTTCCAATCGGATACGGGCTTGCAGAGCCTCGGCCTCTTCTTCTTCGAGCTTTTGTTCTTTGCGTCCTAGAATCGTATACCACATATTACGAAAGGAAGGATTCTCGAGCTGCTGCACGTCACGGCTTTCCTCTGCCAATATGGCTTCTGCCGCAATCCGGTTACGCTTAGCATGTTCCAGTTCTGAAATCACCTTGGTGAGACGGCGGTTCAAATGATCCAATTCGCTTTCCTTGCCCAGGGTTTCTTCATATCGCTCTTTCCAGTCTTCCCGCATGGTAATCACCTCTCCAGTTTATTGACCCTATGGAAGCTATTACGCATGGCGGAAAAAAAGGGTTGCACTTATCATCGACTGGAAAAGAAGAATAGAGGGGTCAAGATTCCGAAGACGGGATGGGCTTCAAATAGCGAAGCAGCCGTTCTTGTTCAAGAAAAGGCTTGATCTGTACGGAAGTTTTAAACAAATAGGGCTTGCCGGGAGTGGTAAAGACAAGCAGCAGGGGCTCATTCAATTTGGCGGGATCCAGGAAAAGGAAAAGCTCGTTGGTGCTGGCCTGCAGCCAGCGGTTATTCACTGCCAGCGGAGGATCAAGCGGAAGCTTGAGGACGACACCCTGGACCGCATCGATTTTGGACTGGACGGCAACTTCTTTGATACCGCCGATCCACTTGAGCGCTTCGGACCGCATCTCTTCGGTTACTAAAAGGGTTTGCACGACTTTTTGCTCATCCACATCATACAGTTGGGCGCGGATTTCTTGTGTAGGACTTCCGGCAGACGGCGGGACGGCATGGACGGGCGTGGCTTGCATTCTCCCCGCAAGAGCAGCCGGGGGCGCAAGGAAGCAGAATGAAGCGGCAAAGAGCAGCAGAGCGGCAGGTCGAAGGTACATTTTTAATGAAATTAACATCGTGAATTACACCTCTCTTTGGTCGACAGACAAGATATATACAGGATTAAGATAGGGAAAACGTATACCGAAGGGTCTGTTGGTGATTGGTTTAGTTTCGGAAAGCACTCCTTAATTTATACGTTCCGCTTTTAATGGGAGGGGAGGTGACGCGGGCCGCCATGCCGCACAGACTATCTGCCCCGACCTTGGTCCAGGTGGGATACCGCCGGGGGACGGTGTCTCGTTAAGGAAAGGAGGCGTACAATTAACGTATACATTTCTTATCTTGGAGAGGTTAATTGATTATGATATGCTATGAAAGGCTGAAGACTATGGATTGGCCTGCCAGCCAAAGGTTAGGCGCTAAAGCTGAACGGATAGCCTTAATAGAAACATTGATATAAATAAAACGCCAGCAGAGCAGAAGTAGGAGGTGCCCCATGAAGCAGCAAACAAACAACAACAATCGCCATCGTAATACAGCACTGCTGTTAATTGCAGTGGGTATTTTCCTGATTCTAGAGCGCTGGTTCGGCATTTTTGTCGTGATTGCGCTTGTGCTCATGCTGTTTGGCTTCTATAAGGTCAAGTATGAATCCCAGAGAAAAGGTATCATTATTATGAGCATCGGGGCTGTCATTCTGCTGGGCAATGATTTCTCATTGGTGCTGGCCATTATCCTCATTTCACTCGGTGTGTTTTATATTCGTTCGAGGAAATTTCAACCGGGTGATGATTTTATCCAGCGGCAGCATCTGATCGACACGATCCGCCCCGGCAAAGAACCATGGGTTCTTAAAGACAGCAGCATCTGGTTTGTCATGGGAGAGGTTCATATGGACTTTTCATACGCTATTCTCGACAAAAAAGAAACAACGCTCGTTCTCCAGGGAATCATTGGGGATGTAAGGCTGATCGTTCCGGAGGAAATCGGGGTCTCGATTGAGTCAGCGGTTACGATTGGGCAAGTCAGCTCGCCTTCCCAGAAGGAATCGGGAGTCATGAACAAGCTGATCTGGCAATCTCCGAATTATGACACGAGAGAGAATCAGGTGAAACTAATCGTTTCTTTTATCGTAGGGGATGTAGACGTAAGGCTGTTGTAATTCAGACCTGTACTTCACATATGGAGAAATGAAATCAGTACACCGCTGGATTAGGCGGAAGGGAGATGAGCCATGGAAAGCTACAAAAAAAGATTGACCAACATGATCTGGCGGAGCATGGCAGAATCGATCGTTCTATGCTTAGCGGTGCTTTCTTTCGTCATTTATTTGCTTTATTCCGCGAAATTTATCGTGCCTATTGCTTCATGGGGAGAGGGACTCAGAATTGGCTCTATGCTAATCGGAGGAGCCATTGTGCTGGGTGCCGCTTACGGATACTGGAACAGTAACCGGACGACGCGGCGGCTGGAGCTTCTCATGGAGACGATGCAGCTTCTTGAAATCGGCAGCCTGTCCCGTTCCACCCTGCCCCCGTTGGGGGAGGATGAAATCGGCCGTCTGGGCGAGCAGCTCGGCCGTGTCGTGAAGAAGTGGGAGGAGCAGGTTGCGTCGTTGCAGCGGCTATCCAACAATAACGCACAGCTTGCGGAGAAAGCCAGAGTGTCCGCGATTATTGAGGAAAGACAGCGCCTGGCCCGCGAGCTTCACGATGCCGTCAGCCAGCAGCTTTTTGCGATTTCCATGACGGCAACGGCTGCGCTCCGGACGCTGGATAAAGATTTTGAGCGCGCACAGCGCCAGATCCATTTGATAGAAGAAATGTCATCGGTAGCGCAGTCTGAAATGAGAGCGCTGCTGCTTCATTTGCGTCCGGTTCACCTCGAAGGCAAGCAGTTGTCCGAAGGTTTGAACCGGCTCCTGGAAGAGTTAAAGGCAAAAGTTCCGATGGAAATCATGTGGGAAGTTGATGAGAATATCACCCTTACTAAGGGGATTGAAGACCATCTGTTCCGGATTGTGCAGGAAGCTATGTCCAATGCGCTGCGGCATTCTAAGGCAACCAAGCTGGAATTGAGGATGCAGCAGAAAGCGGGGTGGCTCCGTCTGCTCTTCCGCGATAACGGAGTCGGATTCGATCTGGATGAGGAGAAACAGACTTCCTACGGCATATCGACGATGCGGGAGCGGGTGAACGAAATCGGGGGGTCGCTTCAACTGGTGACAGCACCGGGCAGCGGTACAAGGATCGAAATCCGGGTACCGATTATAATGGAGGGAGACAACAAATAATGGAAACGTTAATTAAAGTGCTCCTCGTAGACGATCATGAAATGGTGCGAATCGGGCTCGCAGCTGTACTGGGAACCGAGGACGGGATTGAAGTCGTCGGTGAAGCGAGCAACGGGGAAGAGGGCATTCGCCTTGCGCAGGAATATAAACCGGACGTAGTCCTGATGGACCTTGTCATGGAGGGAATGGACGGAATCGAAACGACCAGAAAGCTGCTTCAGCTCTATCCGGACTGTAAAGTCATTGTGCTGACCAGCTTTTTGGATGATGAGAAAATGTATCCGGTGCTTGAGGCGGGAGCGTTCAGTTACTTGCTCAAAACATCCCGGGCTACGGAGATTGCGCAGGCTATCAGAGCTGCGGGCAAAGGACAGTCGATCCTGGAATCACAAGTAGCGTCCAAACTCATGAACCGGTTTCGTCAGCCGAAGCCGGCTGCTGCCCCTCATGAAGACTTGACTGAGCGCGAGATGGAAGTACTCCGTCTTATTGCGACCGGTAAGTCCAATCAGGAAGTTGCGGACGATCTCTTTATCGGAATTAAGACGGTTAAATTCCATGTCACGAACGTCTTGGCTAAACTGGGTGTCGAGGATCGCACACAGGCGGCTATTTATGCGTTTAAGCATGGATTGGCTGAATGACCAAGCCGCTGTGTAGATAACCCTTGCAGGCCGGGTGATTAATTAACTTGTTGTCTTTAGCTGGTAATCGGTTTGTGTCAAAGACCAGCTAAATAAAGAAAGTCCGTCACGCTCCAGATCGAAGCGGGACGGACTTTCTTTATTTACATGGCGGTATCCAGAGAGGATTGGCGCCCTGAGTAAGGGCGGTACGCCCTAAGAGCATGCGCGACCTTCAGCGGCAGCATGTCTGGAAGGAACTCTTCCGCCGGGTACAATCCTTCGGAGGATTCACCCGGAGAGTCTTCCTGCGCTACACTGGGTCTCTTCCATTCATTCGTCTCACCCAGCCTGCGGA
The DNA here is from genome assembly GCF_009757775.1 of Paenibacillus lutrae. Lineage (GTDB taxonomy): Bacteria > Bacillota > Bacilli > Paenibacillales > NBRC-103111 > Paenibacillus_F > Paenibacillus_F lutrae. The sequence continues at coordinate 98,305 of NZ_RHLK01000015.1, read as the reverse complement.
GCAGGGCAGGAGCACCTGAATCCACAAAGCCAGAGGTGCTGCTACCCGGTGATAGCTGGGACGAGCGGGTGCGGCCGCGTTCGGCTTCTTCAGCCGGGGCGCCTGCCCTGCCCGGATTCTTGGTTTGGGGAAAGAGCGTCTCGGCAAAAGCTTCTCTGCGTCCTGCCGGCGCCATAGCGTTCATTCGCCTTATGGCTTGAATCCGGAACAAGCTGGAATGACTTCGGTACGTATCGTTGACGTATTGCGGAGTCACTACAAACATGAGGGTAACCTCCTTTTGGCCTAGAAATTATATGTATAGCCATAACCGTTTCCAGATAGTTACAAATCCCGTTATCACTCATATTACCACGATTCTGAATATTTGAAAGCGAAGAACAGCAAAATGAGAAAGATTTATAAGGAAGAAACCACTGGTTTGACGTGGTCGATAGCCGCGACTTACAATGAAGGAATACATTCAGGAATATGGGTTGTCAGGGACCGGAGGAGTACTGCAGATATGAAGATAGGTATTATCGTTGCATTTCTTGTAATTAGTTTATTATTTACATGGGCTATTTCTAAAAAGTATAGGAAGTAATTCCTCTAAATACTCATTTTCGGAGCAAACCTGCCGAAGCCGCATAACATGCAGTATCTGCATGAGGTGGAGGCGATGCTTCATGATTCGAAAGCGAAATTCAAGTAAAGACGATGCCGCGATTGTCCGTCTCACTCAAAGTGAGCTTCTTCCCTTCACCCGTCTGACCAGGCCCGAGGCGGAAGTGAAGCTCCCGGATTTACAGAAACGGTTTGCTCTGGGAAAAACGTATGTCGCTGAATCTGGAGCTCAGGCAGTTGCCGGTTTTGTTAGTCTGCAGGTGTCGGGTACCAACTTGTTCGTGGATATGCTCGCCGTTGACAGCAAGTTCCATGGCAGAGGACTGGGCACACTATTGATGCAGCGGGCGGAGGAGTATGGCCGCAGCAAGAAATGCAGGCTTTCTTCTCTGTATGTGGATCGTGTGAATCAGAAAGCCATTTCTTTTTATCAGAATAAAGGATACGAAACAACCCGTTATCTGCCGAAACTGGGCGTTCAACTGATGCAGAAAAGGCTCTAATCGTATGAAGGCTTCTTAAGGCCAGCAGGAATGTTGCAATAAATAAACCAGGACGATCCGCCCTGGTCAGTTAAGGTAATGAATGATTAATGGCCCCGATCGTTAAGGGATTTAAGAAAGTATGAACAGGGCGAATATCATATCCTGGTTAAGAACGAGCGGGGCATAACCGGTATGGGTTCCGGCTGCTGCGCTTGTTTTCTGCTCCTCAACGTTTGCGGATGCGTTTTGTTTTAATTTGGCTTTGACGGTTTTGCCTGCAATTTTGAAATTCTTGTTTTTATTGGCAGCAGGGACATACTGAGAAGGGTCTTCATTTAAGATAAGATAGCCGTCCTTCATTCGGGTAAACACTCCAAAAATTTCGCCCCCGTCTCTAAGATAGACCAGAACAGGATGGCCGATGTGGGGCTTTAACTGCTGCTCGTTAACAGGGAAAATCCGCTGCACGGTCATGCACCTCCAAGGAAACTTTATTGCTATAGGCTATGGCATAAAGGCATATAATGACTGGACATATGCCCGGTTATGGAAAAATAGTTGAATCCCAAAGGCAATTTCGGTATGCTTATGCTAATCTAAAACCTCAGAGAAAGAATGATGCGACAATGAATGGTGCTGTTTTTCTGATTTTCGGAGCTACAGGAGACTTGGCAAAGAGAAAACTTTTCCCTGCGTTTTACAGTTTATATCGCGAGGGTAAGCTGAAAGAAAACTTTGCTGTGATCGGACTTGCCCGGCGTCCACGGACGAATGAACAATTTCGTGAAGATGTGCGGCATTCGATCAACGAATTCGCCCGCTATAATGTGGAAGACAACGAGGACTGGGCTAAGTTTGCCGAACATTTCGAATATTTGCCGCTCGATATCAATAATGTGGACGGGTTCCGGGAACTGAACACACTGACTAACGAGCTGGACAGCAAGTTCCAAACCGGCGGAAACCGTCTGTTCTATCTGGCGCTTGCTCCCGAACTGTTCGGTAACGTGTCTTACAATTTGCGTGAAGGCGGCCTGCTTGAAACAACCGGCTGGCACCGTCTTGTGATCGAGAAGCCGTTCGGTTATGATCTGGAATCCGCAGGCGAACTAAACCAGCAGCTTCGTCAAGTGTTCGAAGAGAAGGATATTTACCGGATTGACCACTATCTCGGAAAAGAAATGGTTCAGAACATTGAGATCGTCCGTTTCGCGAACGCCTTCTTCGAACCGCTGTGGAACAATAAATACATAGCTAACATCCAGATTACGCTAGGCGAAACGGTCGGAGTCGAAGACCGCGGCGGATATTACGATCATTCCGGCGCTTTGCGTGATATGGCCCAGAATCATATGCTCCAGATGCTTGCGATGATGGCAATGGAGCCGCCGAGCCGTCTTCACCCGGAGGACATCCGCGATGAGAAGGTTAAAGTTCTGCGCTCGCTGCGTCCTTTCGTGAATGCGGAAGAAGTGCAGCGCAACGTGGTCCGCGGGCAGTATAGTGCAGGCAGCCACAAGGGCAAGGAGCTTCCTGCTTACCGCAGCGAAGATAAGGTGAATCCGGAATCGAATACGGAGACTTATCTGGCTGCCCGTGTCTATGTGGACAACTTCCGCTGGGCAGGCGTACCTTTCTATATCCGTACAGGCAAACGTCTGCCGGTGAAATCCACGGAAGTGGTCGTGGAGTTCAAGAACGTGCCGGACAATGTGTACTTGTCCAATAAACACAAGCTGCAGCCGAACCTGCTGGTGTTCCGGGTTAACCCGATGGAAGGGATCTACCTGAAGATGAATGCGAAGCAGCCTGGCTCCGAAGGGGTCATCATTCCTATCGCGATGGATTTCTGCCAGAGCTGCCAGGTCGGTCTGAATACGCCGGAAGCGTACGAGCGTCTGCTCTTCGATGCGCTGCGCGGAGACTCTACGTATTTCACCCGCTGGGATGAAGTCGCACATGCGTGGCAGTTCGTGGATCAAATTGCGGCAGCCTGGAAAGAAAGCGGGGACGATCTTGCTCACTACCCTGCCGGATCTTGGGGCCCCGCTCAAGCCAATGAACTGCTGGCGGCAGACGGATTCAAATGGTGGCCTGTAAACGGCCAGCTTGAGGGAGAAGTTGCTTGGGCAAGCCAATCTTAAATTAGTTCTGTTCGATTTATGAAGCATCTGCGGCATTTTGCTGGCGGATGCTTCTTTGCTAGGAGGCTGAATTATGTACCGTATATTTATTGTCGAGGATGATGACAAAATCGCGGGCATTTTAAAAGAAACATTGGATAAATACGGGTATGAGGTGGGCCGTGCGCAGCGGTTCCACGATATCAAGAACGAAGGAATGCAGTGGAAGCCGGATCTGATTCTGCTGGACATCAATTTGCCCCGTTTCGACGGGTTCTACTGGTGCAGACAAATCCGGACGTGCTCGAATGTCCCGATTATTTTTCTGTCGGCGCGTACGGGGGATATGGATCAGGTCATGGCGATTGAAAATGGCGGGGATGATTATTTGACGAAGCCGTTTCATCTGGATGTGGTATTGGCTAAGATCAAAGGGGCCCTGCGCCGTGCCTACGGAGAGTATGCGCAAGCACCGTCCGCGCGAGATGAATGGGAGCTAAACGGACTACGGCTGGACCGGAGCAAAAATAGTCTCGTGTATACCGATAACCGTGTTGAATTGACCAAGAACGAAACGTTGCTGCTGGACTGTCTGGCAGCAAAGTTCGGCAGTATTGTAAGCCGGGAAGAGCTGCTGGAAGCGCTCTGGGACGATGTAGACTTCGTCGATGACAATACGCTTACCGTGAACGTAACGCGCGTCCGCCGCAAACTGGAGGAGCTGGGTCTGCCCGGTGTTATTGAGACGGTTCGCGGACAGGGTTACCGTTTGAGTACCAAGTGGGGGAATCCGGATCATGAATGACCATGCATGGACCTGGAAGAGCTTCTTACTCGACCGGCTGCTGTATATCAGCGCATTCCTGGTATCCACCGGACTGATGCTGCTCGTCCTTTGGCTGGATCTGCTGGAATCGGGACTGTGGATTAAATCAAGCAGCCTGCTCTATTTGCTCCTGCTTGCGACCGGGGTATTTACCGGCACGTTGGCCTATGAGTACATCAGGCAGCGCCAATATGCCGAAGCTCTGAACCGGCGCTTGGCGGAAGGCGCGTCCGGTATAGACCATTCATCTGCTTTTCATACGGGTGTTACCCGGGAACAGCAGGCCGTATCGGAAGTGCTGCGATTGCAGCAGAGAGAGTATATGAACACGCTGGCAAGTTACAAAGCTGCCCAGGAGCAGCATTTACATTTTACCAGTCAATGGGTCCACCAATTAAAGACTCCCGTCTCCGTTATAGATCTGCTCGCTCAACAGTCGGCTGGTAAATCGGACCCGGATTGTATGCCGGATCTGCTGGACGCCATCGCAAGTATACAGGAAGAGAATGAGAAGATCGCTTACGGGCTTCAAATGATGCTGTACACGGCCAGACTCGAGAAATTCGAACTTGATCTTCACCCTCGCCGGGTCGATCTTACGGCAGTAGTGCGCCGCGTGATCAACGAGCATAAGAAAGCGTGCATCCGGGCTTCCATCTTCCCGAAGATTGAAGCGGATTCCGAGTCTGTTGAAGTGGAAACGGATGAAAAGTGGCTGGCTTTCGTCCTTCATCAAGTTGTCAGTAATGCCATCAAATATTCCCGTAAAGAGCCTGGAGCGAAGCCCCTTACGATCCGGATCGAACAGCTTGCGGGCGGCGCGGCATTGTCCATTGAGGACAAGGGAGTGGGAATTGCGGAGGAAGATTTGCCGCGGGTTTTTGATGCGTTCTTCACAGGGGAGAACGGGAGGGGAGTCGTTACGGAATCCACGGGAATGGGCTTGTATCTAGCCAGACAGGTTGTATCGAAGCTGGGCCACCGTATTCGTATTGAATCGGCTCCGGGGCAGGGAACTACCGTCCACCTTATGTTCGAGAATGAAGGGATTCATCAATTCACGGAAACCCGGTAAGAAAGGTGACACAAATGTAAGGTTCACGGCCTTAACTGAAAGGCAATTCAATGGGTAACTTCGCTGCTGTGGCCTATACTGAATACATAGCCACAACATGAATGGAGGAAACCCATATGGCGGTTTTGAAAGCCGAACAGGTTACAAAAATTTACGGAACGAAGAGCAACTTAACGTATAAGGCGCTTGAGGATGTGCGTCTGGAAATAAAAGAAGGCGAGTTCGTGGGTATTATGGGGCCCTCTGGCAGCGGAAAAACAACCCTGCTTAATATTCTGGCAACGATTGATAAGCCGACAAGCGGACATGTCGAGATTAACGGGACGAATCCCGCAGCGTTGTCCAGCAAGCAGCTGGCCTTGTTCCGCCGCAGAGAACTGGGATTTATCTTCCAGGACTTCAATCTGATGGACACGTTATCCGTACGCGAGAACATCATCCTGCCTCTGGCATTGGATAAAATTCCGGCAGCTGAGATTGAGAAAAGGCTGCTGCCTTGTGCGGAGCTGCTGGGTATTACCCGCATTCTCGATAAGCGGACGTACGAAATATCCGGCGGGCAGAAGCAGCGGGCCGCTATTGCCCGCGCGATTATTCATAAGCCGTCGATCCTGCTGGCCGATGAGCTGACGGGCAATCTGGATTCCAAAGCAGCCAAAGATGTGATGGAATCGCTCAAAGAGCTGAATGAACAGCTGAATGCAACGATTATGATGGTTACTCACGATCCTTTTGCGGCGAGCTACTGCAAACGCATCGTATTCATTAAAGACGGGAAGTTCTTCTCGGAGCTCCGCAGAGGTGCTAACCGGCAAGCTTTTTTTCAGCAAATCCTCGATTCTTTGAGTGTTCTTGGAGGGAATTTCGATGAATTTTCGACAACTCGCCCTTAAGAATATCCGGGGAAACTGGCATCAGTACGGGGCCTTCTTCTGGAGCAGTGTATTCTCCGTCATGATCTTCTATATGTACTCGTCCTTTATCTTTCATCCGGATGTGATAAACGGGAAAATGCCGGGTGCATCCCAGATCCGGGAGATTATGATCGTCTGCGATTATGTGATTATGATCTTCTCGTTTTTCTTTATTTTGTATTCGATGTCCGCTTTTTTTAAATCACGCAAAAAGGAATTCGGCCTGCTGACGCTGTTCGGCATGACCAAAGGCCAGATCCGCTGGATGGTGCTGTATGAGAATGTGATTATCTCTATTCTGGCTATTTCGGCAGGTATCGGGATTGGAGCTCTATTCAGCAAACTGTTCTTCATGGGACTGACTCAGCTGCTTAAAGTGGATTCGCCTATCGCATTCGTCATTCCGCTTCCTGCTCTGCTGTTTACGGCAGCCGGTTTTTTCCTGCTCTTTCTGAGCATTACGCTGCTGACGCTGGTAAAGGTAGGAAGGTCCCAAATTATTGATCTGCTGAAAGCATCGAAACAGCCCAAGAAACCGCCGGTCTACTCCATCTGGCTTGCTCTTCTGGCTTTCTGCTGTTTGGGGGCAGCCTATTATATGGCTTACCACGTTACGATAAGAAGCTTTATCGTATACTTCCTGCCAGTTGTATTCTTGACCGTATTAGGGACGTATTTCTTGTATACACAAGGAAGTGTGTTCATCTTGGGGCGGCTTCAGAAAAACAAAAGCTTCTATTACAAACAGACGAATCTGCTTACCGTCGCCCAACTCGTCTTCAAACTGAAGGATAACGCAAGACTGCTGTTCATGGTCTCGATTCTCTCTGCGGTCGTTTTGTCTGCTTCAGGAACGGTGTATGTGTTTCTCAAGGACACCCGTAACCAGATCTTGGAGAACTACCCTCAATCGATTACGTTCACTGAAGTAGGATTGAATAGCCACCGCGTGATTGATCCGGAAATCTTGAAGCGTACGCTGAAAGAGGAGAATCAAGAAATCGAGTATGAGATTCAGCTGGCCGGTATCCCCGTAACGGCGGATGTGCTCAGGTTCGGCAAGGTCACGGAGGTTACCTTGTTCCTGGTGTCCGAAGAGGATTACAATGTGCAAGCGAAGCGGATGAATAAGCAGGAATTGTCCGTCGATCCCGGGAACGCTGCCTACGTATATCCCTATAAGGAAATTAACGACAAAATCTTTAAGGATGACGAGCAAATTCAAGCGAGACTTAATGGGAAGATTGAATCAATTGTCGTGAGGCAGCAGTTGAACGGATCGCCTTATCCCACCCAGTATGAAATTTCAAATTTACTTGTCATGGATAAAGACGCCCATAAGAAGCTCATGAGTGAGACACCGGACGAGGAGAAAAGTGTTATTTACGGCTATGAGTTAGTAAACTGGGAATCGTCTTTGGAAGCGGTCAAAAAACTGAAAGCTTTGGTGCCGGAATCGAAGGAATTCAACTTCACCGCCAGGGTCGAACAATATCAGGAAACAAAACAATTAATGTCCCTTACTCTGTTCATCGGCATTTTCATCTCCTTCCTGTTCTTTATCGCTTCCGGCAGCATGATCTATTTCAAGCTGTTTACCGAAATTGAAGAGGATCAGGAACAGTTCCGCGCGCTTAACCGGATCGGAATGTCGGATGAGGAAATGAAGCGAACGATATCCAAGCAGGTCGGCATCATATTCTTCCTTCCAATGTTGGTAGGAATACTCCATACGGTATTTGCGATGAAGGCGCTGGGAAATATCCTGGTATCCAATATCTGGTCTTATGCAGCCGTTGTGCTCCTGATTTTCGTCGTGATGCAGACCGTATATTATCTGGCTGCACGCCGGTCTTACATCAAGCGGATCCTGCAAGGTGCCGCGCAATAAGATCTTGGAAGCTTCTCTCCGTCATGCGGAGAGAAGCTTTTTTATCTGTCTTTTGTCTCAGGCCGAAGCAGGCTCTCGTTCATGATTCTGTAGCCAACAACTGGATGCAGATCTGCAGAAAAAACGATATAATAAGGAAAGCTTAACCGGAAGGAGCTGGCAGAGATGAACAGACGCTCGTTTCTCAAATGGATGACGGCCTTTATTGCTTTAGCTGTCGGAGCGGGTACGGGAACAGCAATCAGCGCATGGAGGCGCAGTTCAGGTGTTCCAGAAGTAGTAGAACCAGCAGTAGCCAAAGCGGAATCGCCATCCAGTTCCGAGGACGGGAAGGCGCTGGCTTCATTTGCCATTCTGAGTGACATGCATGTCACTCCGGATGATACGCTGACGATTCAGCACGCTAAATCGGCTTTGACGGATGTGACCACATTCGGTCATCCTGTGGATGCTATTTTTTTCACAGGGGATGTAACAGATTACGGGCGCGACAGAGATTACAAAGAATTGCGGAAGCTCATGCAGGGGTACAAGCTTCCTCCTGTGCATGCCAATATGGGAAATCACGAATATTATGACCTGTGGCTGGATGCTGAAGGTTCGTTTAACCGGGAAGGGATGCCTAACGGGAAGACGGATTCGATGGCCCGGAGCAGGTTCATGAAATTTTTCGGCTATAAACAGCCTTACAACCGCATGGATATCGGAGGCGCAACCGTTCTGCTCCTGTCCCAGGAGGGGTATATGCAGGAAAAGCCGGAAGCTGGCGAAGGGGCCTGGTATACGGATGCCCAAATGGAGTGGCTGAAAACGCAGCTGGCCGGTCTGGAGAAGACGGCCCCGATTTTTATTATGATCCATCAGCCGCTGCCGATGAAAGGGCGTACGGGAGGCAATCATCAGATTGTAAGGGGAGAGGAAATTCGCGAGATGGTAAAGCCGTATAAGAATTTGTTCGTATTCTGCGGACACCGGCACCAGGATTTCCAGAATGGAGCGGCCCATTACCTGCAAGAGCCTTTCCACTACTTCCACAACTCATCGGTCGGCCGTACTTTAAACAAAAGTATCCCTCAGGTGAATAAAATCAAGACGCAGGGTTTGTATGTCCAAGTTTTTGCGGGCAAGGTCGTCGTGCGGGGACGTGACTACGGCACCAAACAATGGCTGGCCGAAGCGGACTGGACTATTCCTCTCGATACAGGTAAAGTGTAAGAAGCATGTCGGCACCGGATGCGTTGAGCCACATAGGATGAACTATAGGGAAAGCAGGAAGGAATAAACAATGAGCACACCACTACACAAAGAACTTCAGACGGAAGCCGCCAAGCGGCGCACGTTTGCGATTATTTCTCACCCGGATGCGGGTAAAACAACACTGACAGAGAAGCTTCTCTTATTCGGGGGAGCGATCCGTCTTGCCGGAACGGTTAAAGGACGCAAGGTGGGCAAATATGCAACCTCAGACTGGATGGAAATCGAGAAGCAGAGAGGGATCTCGGTTACGTCTTCTGTGATGCAGTTCGATTACCTGGGCCACAAGGTTAATATTCTGGATACGCCGGGTCACCAGGATTTTAGTGAAGATACTTACCGGACGCTGACAGCGGCAGACAGCGCAGTCATGCTGATTGACGTAGCCAAAGGTGTCGAGGCGCAGACGATCAAGCTCTTCCAGGTATGCCGGCTGAGAGGGATTCCGATTTTCACCTTCATTAACAAGCTGGACCGTGAAGGCCGCGATCCTTTCGAGCTGCTTGAAGAGCTGGAGCAGGTATTGGGTATCCGCTCATACCCGATGAACTGGCCGATCGGAATGGGCAAGCGCTTCTGCGGCGTGTACGACCGCCAGCGCACCCAGATCGAGCTGTTCCAGGGGGACGATCATAAACAGGTTGCCGTACGTAAAGTAGAAGGCTACGAAGATCCGGTGATCAAAGAAATTGCCGGCGAGCATCTTTTTGAGCAGCTGGGTCAGGAGCTGGAGCTTCTGGACGTGGCGGGCGATCCTTTTGACTTCGAGAAGGTCATGAAAGGGGAGCTTACGCCTGTATTCTTCGGCAGTGCCGTCAACAACTTCGGCGTTCAGACTTTCCTGGAGAATTTCTTAGAGCTTGCACCGAAACCCGAGCCCCGTAAAAGCACGAATGGCGATGCCATTGAACCTACACACGAGAATTTCTCGGGCTATGTGTTCAAAATTCAAGCGAACATGAACCCGGCGCACAGAGACCGGATTGCATTCTTACGCATTGTATCCGGTAAGTTCCAGCGCGGCATGACGGTCAAGCACGTACGGGCCGGCAAAGAAATCAAACTGTCCCAGCCTCAGCAGTTCCTGGCACAAGACCGCGATATCGTGGAAGAGGCTTATCCCGGAGATATTATCGGTCTGTTCGATCCGGGAATCTTCCGGATCGGGGATTCGCTTAGCCAGAAGGAAGAGATCGTATTCGATGAACTGCCGACCTTCTCGCCTGAACTGTTCAGCAAAGTCACCGTCAAGAATGCCCTGAAGCATAAACAGTACCAGAAGGGGATCGATCAGCTCACCGAAGAGGGAACCATTCAAGTGTTCCACACGACGGGTGTGTTCGATGATACCATTCTCGGTGTTGTCGGCCAGCTCCAATTCGAGGTATTCGAACACCGGATGAAGGCGGAATACGGCGTGGATATTCAGCTGCAGCGGATGAATTATCAATTCGCGCGTTGGATCATCGATGAGAAGATCGATCCTTCCCGCTTCCGCATTAACTCGCAGCTCGTGACGGATAAGAAGGGCAATTACGTCGCTCTATTCGAGAGTGAGTACGCACTTCGTTCCGCTATGGAGAAGAACCCGACGGCGCAGTTCCTGACGAATGCTCCGTAAGTCACATAGACAAACCGCAAGCCATCCCGGTTTTAACCGCGGGATGGCTTTTTTGGTGTCCGCGCAGCTTGACTAATCTTCCAAGCGGCTTCCAATTCGCGAATCATACGCGGAAATGGAGTGATTTTCATACAGCAGCAAGTTCTAAAATAGACACCGGGTAGGAATTTGTCCGTTGCAGGTCAAATGCGGTTCTCATACAATAACCCGTACGAAACCAATACAGCAGTACGGCCGTGAACTCAAGAGATAGGCGTGACTGCTAGGAAATCAGGTTGAGCCGGTACACGCAGGCCGGTCAATCGCCGTGCGATCGGCGGGAAGTGTCCCGCCATGTTCAGACCCCATGGAGGAGGCAGCAGATTAATGAGAAGATTCGTGCTGAGCAAATGGGCCAAAACAGTGGCGGTCCTCCGCAGCTCCGTCGTGCGCCCGTATATTCCTGCAACTCGTGTGATGACCAAGGACTCTCTTCTGGCGATGCTGAGCAAGTATAAGATGGTGTATGTCAAACCGGATAACGGTACGTTCGGCAACGGGGTTATGAGGGTGGACTACGAGGCAGGGAAGGTGCAGGCATACCGGTACCACCACCGCACCCAGGTGCGCAAATTTGCCCGTTTCGATGATCTGTACACTTCGCTCAAAGCAGAGACAAGAGGACGCAAGTATCTGGTTCAGAAAGGGATACGGATGCTGAAGCATCACAACAACCCGTTCGATTTACGAGTGATGGTTCAGAGCAATTTATCGGGGAATTGGGAAACAACCGGTGTTATCGGACGGGTAGCCCACCCGACTAAGATTGTGACCAACTATCACAATGGGGGCAAGTTGCGTTCCGTGGAAGCTCTGCTGTCCCCTTATTTGAAAAAAGAAGAGCGGCTGCGGTTCGAAGCCAGACTCAGTAAGCTTGGGCTGGATATAGCCAAAGCGATGAAAGCACGGTACCCCGGAATTGTTGAAGTTGGCGTTGATGTGGCGGTGGACCATCAGCTTCATCCTTGGGTTCTTGAAGTGAATACACGGCCCGATCCTTATATTTTCCGGGCACTGAAGGATAAGCGGATTTTTGCCAAGGTTCTCCGGTACCGGAGGAATAACCGATTGTAGCATGAGAGCTGGGAGGCTTATGAGAGCTTCCGCTTCATCCCATCGAACACGATTAAAAGGCAGGCTGCCGGATAGGCGGTCCTGCCTTTTATGGGGTATTACAAGCTGGGGTTACCTGCACAGCCGATTAGTCACGCCGTCTATTCCGGGCGGCGGTTCACTTCTTGAGACGCAGACGCCTCTTGGAGCGGAAACCGCAGCAGGAAAGTCGTGCCGCTGCCCGGAGAGCTGGTTACATGAATTTGTGCTTCGTGAGCCTCTACGAGTCTTTTTACGATGGACAAGCCTAAACCGGTTTCACTGCGATCTTTGGAACGGGAAGGATCGGCTTTGTAGAACCGGTCCCAGATCTGCTCCATTTCTTCAGTCGACATACCCCTGCCGGTATCCGTTATGCTCAGTTCCGTCGCAGAAGCCGTCATGGTCCCCGTTAAACGGATGGTGCCGTAAGAGGTGAACTGGATGCTGTTCTTAATGAGATTAATCAGGATTTGCGTCAACCGGTCATAGTCCCCATAGATCACCGTATCCGGCTGGCAGTCGATTTCAAGCCGGATCGGTTTGTCGTCAATCAGGAAGCCGAAGGATTCCGCAAGCACTTCAAGCAAATCGTGAAGCGGGTATTCCTCTTTGCGCAGCGTGATGAGGCCATGCTGAATCTTCTCCATGTCCAGAAGCTCATTAATAAGCCGGATCAGGCGAAGCGTCTCGTCCTCAATAATTCCATAGTATTTGGCCTGCTGCTCCTGCCCGGTAATGTAATCGCTTCGCAGCCCTTCCACTATACCGCGGATGGAGGTCAAGGGGGTTCTAAGCTCGTGCGTGACATCCGTAATAAACCGCTGCCGTTTGACCTCATTGCTCTCCAGCTTGCGGGAAGCGGCTTCTAGCTGCTCGGCCATCCGGTTGAAATCACGCGCAAGATCGCCGAGCTCATCGGTCCGCTTCAAATCGGACCGGGCATCGTAGTGGCCGTCGGCAATAAGCCGGGTCGCTCTGCGGATCGACTGCACCCCCCGGCTCATATTGCGTGAGACGATCAGGGCTATGGCCATGGCAAGTACGAGTACGAGCAGGCCTGCCAGCATAACGGTCTCGTATACACGTGAGATCGTTTGTGTAATTCCCTTGACAGGCGACATGACGAATAAATAATTATTGCCGTCCTGATTCTTGATCTTAAATTCGTGCGGATAGACAAGATACGGGTCGGGACCGCTTTCTTCCACAATTAGAGCCTTTCCGCTCTCCAGTTTCGGAATCTGAGCGAGCAGGCTCTCCATGAAAGTTTTGGAGCGGAAAGTCGGGGGCGCATTACGCTGGTCTTTGAAGTAAAGCTGCCCTTTGGCGTTCATGGCCACAAAAGAGATGTTACGCTCCCGGAGCATAGTCCGGTAGGCACTGAGGGTCAGATCGGGAACCTCTTCGCGCAGCAAAAGCCGCGATATTGTATCACCGGCACTTTCCAGCTCTTCCGTCTTCTCGTCATAAATGTGCAGCTTAAACAGGTACACAAAGATGAAGCTGACCAGCACAAGCACAAAAAGCGACAGGAAGAGAAGGCTGAGAAACTGCCGCTGAAAAAAAGTAAACCGCTGACGGGTGGGGATAAGCTTCATAGATTATTCCTCCAGCTTGTAGCCGACACCCCATACCGTTGCGATTAAAATCCGCTCAGGTGTGCCGATTTTGGTGCGGAGTCTTTTGATGTGAACATCGACCGTACGCTCGTCTCCATAAAAATCGTAGCCCCAGACGGATTCCAGGAGTTGTTCCCTCGTAAACACCCGTTTGGGATTACGCACGAGAAGAGAGATCAGATCGAACTCACGCGGGGTGAGATTCGTGAAGGTGCTGCTGCCGACGCTGACCTCGCGCGTCCGGGTGTCGACCCGGATATCCTTGTAGTGAAATCTTTCCTCGGCATTAATATCAGAACCATCGAGCGGGCCGGATTCCGGTGATGCAGCGGACTGGCTGTCTGCGGCTTTACCGGTCCCAAGCCGGTAGCGGCGCATAATGGCCTTAATCCGGGCCAACAGTTCAAGGGGGCTGAACGGCTTGGTTATGTAATCATCCGCCCCGGATTCCAGTCCGAGCAGCCGGTCATTTTCTTCACCGCGGGCTGTCAGTAGAATAATGGGGGTTTCGCGGGTGCTTCTAATCATCCGGCAGAGCTCAATCCCGCTCCGGTTTGGCAGCATCCAGTCCAGAATAATTAAATCCCATTGCTCCGCATCAATCATAGTCTCTGCTTCGTTTCCGGTATGTACGAAAGTAACCTGTGCTTCTCTTTCCAGAAAAGGGCGCAGCATCTCGCAAACGGAGCGGTCATCTTCAACGACGAGCAAATTCATCATGCTCCACTGTTCAACTCCTTAGAGGCAGTAGGTTTTTTGGTAATCGCCAGGATACAAATCGTATGCTTTCTCGGAGGGGCCTTTCTCATTTAAGCATAATCCGTTGCCTGTGCTTGTGCAAGCAGCCGGGAAGAGCCCGGTATCCGGGCCCCAGGGCGGTTTGACAAGAAGTAAAGCGCTATGAGAAAATGTACGCGTGTACATCAGTTTGTTGCCCCTGCTAAAGATAGACTGAATCCCGGATTCGTGGGATTATAAACCTAATAAACAGCTTTCGAATTAATCAGGTAGAGGTGTAGTATGGTTACCAGAAAAGATGTGGCTAAAATGGCCGGTGTCTCCGAGGCGACCGTCTCCCGTGTATTCAACGGGGTCGGACCGATGAAGGAGAACACCAGACAAAAGGTGCTGGCTGCGGCTAAAGAATTGAATTACCATCCGAATGCGGTGGCTAGAAGCTTTGCGCTCGGAAAGAGCGGGCATATCGGCGTTATTCTGCCCTATGTGCCTAAAGTGCATTTATTTTCTACCTATTATTTCTCTGAAATCTTAAGCGGAATCGGGGAAGGGGTGCGCAGGCAGGGCTGTGACATGCTGGTTATGTTCCGCTCTCCCGACGAGCGGACCGATTATACGGAACCTTACCGTTCACGCAAGGTGGACGGGTGTATTTTTCTTGGCGCACTGGATGTGCCGGCCCAGAGGGAAGGATTTCGCGAGCTTCACGGGCAGAACATGCCTTTCGTCCTGATTAACCAGCATTACGACAATGAGCCGTACAGCGTGGTGGATGCCGATCATGAAGCGGGCTGCTATGAAGCCGTCAAGCATCTGATCGATGGCGGTTTCCGCCGCATTGCTTTTCTGAACGGATCACCGGAGTATTCCAACAGCAGCGACCGGCTTCGCGGCTATCTGGGTGCTCTGGCAGAGGCGGGTATTGATGTGAGGCAGGAGCTCATATTGGACGGCAATTACAGCCGGACCAGCGGCTACGCGGCCGCACAGAAGATCGCGGCGCTCGGCAGTGAGGTGGATGCTGTATTCTCTTCCAACGACCGCATGGCCGTAGGACTCATGCAGGGACTCAAGGAACTCGGAATCGCCCCCGGCCGCGATCTGGCAATCGTCGGTTATGATGATTCGGAGGCTGCCAAACTGAGCGATCCCCCGCTGACGTCCGTGTATGTCCCGTTCTTTGAAATGGGACTGCGAGCAGCAGAAGGTCTGCTGAAGCAGATTGAAGGCTCGTCCGGGCCAGGCGGCAGCGATAGGGACATCCCGGTGCACGAAAGACTTTCCACGCGTCTTGTGGTCCGTCAATCTAGTCTGCCTGTGAATAAGTGAATATAGGTCCTCTGCCTGCATTTCCGCGCGCAACGGGCCGCTTAGGGGGCAGGTATGCTATAATTGAACCTAAAAACATAGGGACTTATGCGGAAAATGGGAGCTGCATGGATCAAACTATGCTTTTGGGGGAAGATATGGATAAAAAGCAAGGACAGCTGGTAGTGGTAACAGACTTTGACGGTACTTTGATGCATGAAGATGTAGGTGCTATGCTGATGCAGGAGCTCGGTGTGGAGGAGAAGCCGGAGACCAAAGAGATGTTGGCTAAATTCCTGAACAAGGAAATCGGTTCCCGGGAATGGATCCATGAATCCTACGGTCAGCTTGGCGGACGGCAGGAGGAAGTGAACGCCATTGCAGACCGGGTTTCACTTCGTGAAGGAGCGGAGAAGTTCCTTGATTTTTGTAAAAGCGGCGGAATTCCGGTCACGATTCTGAGTGACGGAATGGAATATTACATTCATCGCATTCTCAAGAGATTCGGTGTCGAGGTCGACCGGATTATCGCTAATCCGATTCAATACGACAAGCAGGGCAACTATATGCTTCAGGTTCAGAATAAGAACGGGGCCTGTTCCTGGTGCGGCTGCTGTAAAGCTGGCGTAGTCCGATCCTTGAAGGCACAAGGATACCGGGTGATCTATATCGGAGACGGAAGCAGCGATATTTACGGCTCGGGTTTCGCCGATTGGGTATTTGCCCGCAGCAGTCTGGCCCGGTATCTGGAGCAGGAACAAATTCCGTTCTATCCTTTTGCGACTTTTCATGATGTGATGGATGTTCTGGAGCCGCAGCTGGAGCAGTTCCATAATGGACAGGCCGGCCGCAGAAGCGAGATTCCTCATGCTTTTTGCAAGTTTGCAGCGGAGTAAACCGCACGTCCCTCACGTATGCGTCTCATGCGTCTGACAAGTTAAATAAGCCATTTGTACGGGTTACAATAATAAAGGGCGGCAGCACAGCTGGTTACAGCGGCTGCCGCCTGCTGTTTTATCCCTTGTTCATCCGGATAGGAGTACATAAGTCCATGCAGGTAGCCATGAAAAAGCAAAAATCACTGCTACAACGTACGGATCAGGATGTGTGTTTCAAGTTAAATGTTGGCGCAGTGTAGTGACAAGCTCGGTCTGAGTCTCGGGCGTGATGTTCTTCCAGATCACTTCAAACAGAACACCCAGACCTGGAAGCGCCTGCTCCTGGCCGTCGATGGAATCATTGATGATTTCCTGAAGTTCTTGATCAGACTTGCCTTCTACGCGCTGTACGATGGCTTGTCTTAAGCTTAGAATCATGCTCTCATCGCCTCTCTTCCCTTTATGGTCGCCTTTAATATGCTCGAAAACGGTTCTAATCATGCTATAATAAACGACAGAACAGGTATCCTATATCGTAAGGATGGTTGCCCATGAAAAAACAGTTTGCGGTCATTGGTATGGGACGCTTTGGTTCCTCGGTGGCCATCAATTTGGTTGGATTAGGATTTGAGGTACTTGCTTTGGATCACAGCGAGGAGCGCATTCAGGAAATTTCAACAGTCGTTACCCATGCCGTTCAAGTGGACTGTACAGACGAAGAAGCGCTGCGGGCTCTAGGTTTACGTAATTTTGACGTCGTCGTTGTAGCCATCGGCGAGAATATACAAGCCAGCATACTGGCAACCCTTCAGTTAAAAGATATGGGAATCCCGATGATTGTCGTCAAGGCAGCCAATGAACTTCATGGCAAAGTGCTCCGTAAGATCGGCGCGGACAAAATTATTTTCCCCGAAAGAGATATGGGGCAGCGTGTGGCGCATCATCTCATATCACCGAATATTCTGGATTACATCGAGTTATCCAGCGAACACAGCATTCTCGAAATGAAAGCAAACCGGAGAATGGTCGGCAAAAATTTGCGGGAGATGAACATGCGGGCGCATTACAACTGCAACGTAATCGCCGTCAAGCAGGACGGACAGCTTGTCATTCCACCCCCGGTCGAAGAACCGGTCAAGGAGAATGACATTCTTATTGTGCTGGGCAGCAATAAAGATTTGAAACGATTTGAAGTCGCATATTCAGAGTAATGGAGCTATAGCTATGGCAAAAGATAATGGATTACCGGATCTCGCATCCGTTCAAAATTCGAGGGTCAAAGAATGGGCCCAGCTGCTGGACCGTAAAGGCCGGCAGAAAACAGGCATGTACCTCATCGAGGGCCATCATCTCGTCGAGGAGGCCGTGCGGGCGGGAGCTGCTGTCCGCACGATCGTCTACGAGGCAGACAAAGGTCTGCCTCCAAAGCTGGCTGCCGGCGCTGCTGACGCCGGCATTGAGACCGTGTCGGTGACGCGCGCCATTATGGAGCGCTGCACCGACACGGAAACACCGCAAGGCGTCTTTGCGGTGGTGGACAAGCCGGCTGCGCCGGCGGAAGCGCTGCTGGCCGAGGGCGGCGCCGGCCTTGTCGTCGCGGTCGACGGCGTCCAGGACCCCGGCAACCTCGGCACGATCATCCGCAGCGCCGACGCCGTCGGAGCCGCAGCAGTCGTGCTCGGCCGCGGGACGGTCGACCTGTACAACCCCAAGACGATCCGCTCGACGATGGGATCGCTGTTTCATCTGCCGATCGTGGAGGCGGATCTGCAGGAGCTTCTGCCGGCCGCGCGCGAAGCGGGCCGGCAGATCGTCGTCACGAGCCTTCAGGCGCAGTCGAGCTGTTATGAGCTCGATCTGACGCGCCCGACGTGGCTCGTGGTGGGCAATGAAGGCCGCGGCGTGTCGGACGCGGCCGCGGCGCATGCCACGCATCGGGTCATTATCCCGATGCAGGGGCAGGCGGAGTCGCTCAACGTGGCGATGGCGACGACGGTGCTGCTGTTCGAGGCCTCGCGGCAGCGGCTGTTGTGAGGCGGCGACTGCCGGGCCTCTTGTAAGGTGCTGCCCCTCAGGCGGCTCAGCGCAGAGGGGAGCGGTTCCGTCAGCCTCAGCTGGCAAGGAATCAACAAAAAACGACCGGCAAGCTACCGGTCTTTTTTTGTTGCGCTTACGCAACTTTAATCTTTTCAAATCATCTGGCAATGGAAATTCCCTTTTTATCTCCACACAAATACGGGAGGAAGTGGATTTACAACGATAACGTGTCGAAAGAGACTTCGAACGCGTGTTTAAGCACGATCCCCGCCGCTAACTCCGTTCCGTCCGGCAACTGCTCCAGATAATCGAAGGTGAGCCCGCGGCATGTCTGGGGAATGTTCCTAAGAATGCTCACGGTCAGAGCGGCTCTTCTTTCACTGCCCAGCATGTCCAGAATCCGGCCGCACAGAAGAATGCGGTCCGGATTCAGAATGGTGATGACGTTAGCGATAGCAGCGGATGCCGACTCGAGGATTTTGCCGGCTAGTTCCACAACTTCCGGTTTGCCGCCAGCCAGATCAGCTTTCAGTGAATCCAGGGTGTGCGCTGTATTATGAGCAAGGCCGCTGATCGACGCCAGTGTGGTGAGGCAGCCTTGTCCGCCGCAGAAGCATTCGAGTGCGTCCGCTCCATGGAATCCTTTATAATGTCCGAATTCGCCGGCTACAAATGTAGAACCGGTGATGAGTTTCTTGTCCAGGACAATGGCACCGCCGATCCCGTAATCAAACATCAGGGTGACATTGTTCATGGAATCGCGGAGCGTCCCTTTCATGTTCTCATTAACCGCAAGCAGGTTAACGTCGTTTTCCAGATAAACCGGAAGGCCGTGCTTATCCTCAAGCAAGTCTTTGAGCGGAATGCGCTGCCAGCCCAGGCCAGGGGTACGGAGGAGGCATCCGGTGCGTGAATCGACCAGTCCCTTCACACTGATGCCGATTCCTTTGACTTTATGCTCATCCGGCATAGTCTGCAGCAGCTCCCCGATGACACCATGGAGCAGCAGAAGCAGATGTTCTTCGTCCTCGTATCTCTCTGTCCGCTCTACCGCCCGGGCTCTCTGTTCGCCCTTCAGGTTGTAGACAGAACCGCGGATGGACTTAGCTGCGATTTCGATTCCGATCATATGAAAGTAAGAGGCATGAATAGAAAGCGGTACGCGTTTTCGGCCGATACCGCCTGCTTCGGAAGAGGAAAGCTGGGTTTCGGTTATGGCATGTTCTTCAAGCAGCCGGCCTGCAATGTTGGCGACGGTTTGATGGCTTAATCCCGTTCTTTGGGCAAGCTCGACGCGGGAGATAGGCCCTTCGGAGAATATAAGAAACAACACTTTTTGCTGATTAATGGATTTGAGCAAAGTGCTGCTGGAGCTTTTAGCAGTCGACAAGTATAACAAGCCTCCTTTTACTAATACTTAACAAACTTTCTGTTGAACTCGGCAGACTCTTTGTGTATTCTATTAATAAATCAATTTGATTTACTAATTATAACCGAAATTACTCCAAACACAAAATGATGGTTTTAGGGTGGAGGGTAATCGGTGTGAGGACTCCTAAGGGATAAAAGCACGGGAAATCACATCTTTATGTAAGCGCATTCAAATCCGTCTTAAATTCGCAGAAAGGAGTTTACCTGAGGTTGCCTGAAGTTACTTGAGTTTACCTGGAAATTGCCTGAAGGAAGCAAGCGTCTGCAAGGTTTTTACAATGAAAGACAACGGGTCTATTCATCTGCCTTTAAGGCGGGTGACATCATTTTAATATGTGGAGGCTGACATGTTTATGAGATCAATCCTATCAAGAAGTACGGCCCTGGGTTTAGCGGTGGTGACTGCTTCGATGCTTCTTACCGCCTGCGGCGGCGACAAAGAAACAGCAGCGGACAAACCGTCATCTTCTACGGAAGTTTATGAGAACGGCCTGCCCAAAGACCAGCAGGTAACGCTTAAATATGGCTTTTTCCAAGGCGGACTCGGGCGTGAATATATGGATTACGCGATCAAGACGTTCACCGAGAAGTACCCGAATGTAAAGATTGATATGACGGCTTCGCCGGATATTGCGAACATCTTGTCTACCAAAATGTCTGCCGGCAAAGATGACGATATGTTCGACTTGTTCAACCGCGAACCTTCCGGCGGCATTGTGGCATTAGCCAAAGCAGGGAAGCTGGAGCCGCTGGATGATCTGTGGGATCGTAAGCTGCCCGACTTGCCGGACAAAACGGTAAAAGACAGTCTGATGGACGGATTCTTCGAATCCGCTAACCGGGTGGACGGCAAGACGTATGAAATTTCGACTTCGGGAAGTTTCGGCGGTCTTTTCTTTAACAAGAAACTGTTCGAGAAGAACGGCTGGAACCAGAATCCGAAGACATGGGGCGAGTTCAACAGTCTGCTGGCCGATATCAAATCGGACGGGATTATCCCGGTTACGTTTCCGGGTGTCTATCCGAATTATTTTGACTGGGCTTTCGGCACAAGCAAGCTGTTTGAACTGGCGGATGCCAAAGGGACGTTCGATGCCTTCAACAAGAACTATCAGAACTACACACTGCCGGAGTATCTCAGCCCGGAAAGTATCGAGAGATGGAACCGGATCTATGAACTTGGGAAGAAGGGCTATTTCCCTGAAGGTTTGCCGGCCCTGACCCATACACAGTCCCAAATGCAGGTGATTCAGGGCGAAGCGGCAATGGTTTCAACCGGAAGCCACGTAGAGAACGAAATGAAGAAATCAGCACCTGCTGATTTTGAGTGGGGCTATATGGCGGTTCCTTTTGTAGAGAAGTCAGACCAGACGATCTGGGTACGGAGCGGTACGACCAACGGAAACTTCATCTGGGCGGGCAAAACGGACCTGAACAAGAAGTGGGCGCGCGAATTTATCCTCTGGCAAATGACGCTGGATGTGCAGCAGTTTACAGCGGAAAAAGCCGGCGCTCTGCCTCTGCGCAAAGATCTCGTTGAGAACCCCGAGCGTGCGGAGAAGCTGCAAAGCTCGGCCCGTGCGGTGCTTAAGTACATCAAAGAGAATAAGGCCCGCGCCTACAAGGCAAGCCGGTCCGTATCGATTTCAGATCCTTCTTACAAGCAGGCGACGAAGCTGATTGATGAAGCGACGACGAAGATCTTCCTGGGCAAGCAGGATCCGCTTCCGGTCCTCCAGCAAGCAGAGGAACTGCTGAAGAAATCGCTCGATAAGATGAAAAAGTAAAGCGGAGTCAGCAGGGGGACGAAGGTTCCCCTTGCTTTCCTTTTGCGAGAGGAGTCGTGAATGTTAATGTCCACTACCGTACCGGCCAAACGGACTGCGATGCAGAAACTCGGCCTGGACAAAGCCGCAACTCAAAAGGCGATTTTTCTGCTGCTGGCTATCGTCCCGCCCTTCGGAGGGTATCTTGTTCTGACCCTATTCCCGAATATTCTATCTGTCTACTATTCCCTGTTAGACTGGGACGGACTTACGGATTCGACTTTCGTCGGATTCGATAATTTCGTCAGTGCCTTCCAGGACCCGTTCGTATGGCGTGCACTCTGGCACAATCTGCTTCTTATGCTGTTCATACCGGTTCTTGTTGTTCTTATTTCGCTGCTGCTGGCTTACTTAATAACGAACAAGGGCTACAAAGAGAGCGGCTTTCTCAAGATTCTTTTCTTTTTCCCGAATGTATTGTCCACTGTCGTCGTTGCCCTGCTGTGGGCCTTTATTTACGACGGTTCTTACGGACTGCTGAATGAAGTGCTCAGTCTGATCGGCCTGAATCTGGATAACTTCTACTGGCTTGGAGATGAGCGAACCGCACTGTGGGCGCTTATTCCTCCGTGGGTATGGGGAGGAGTCGGCTTATACGCGATCGTATTCGCGAACGCCATGATGGCGATCCCGAAGTCGCTGTATGAAGCGGCGATGCTCGAAGGTGCGGGACATATGACGAGGCTGTTCAAAATTACAATGCCGCTGGTTATGCCGGTCGTGCGGGTAAGTGCCCTGTTCCTGGTTGTAGGAACGTTAAAAGGATTCGAAATGGTGCTTATTCTCACCAACGGCGGCCCGTCCGGCGCAACGGATGTTATCGGCTTGTATATGTTCAATCTTGCGTTCGGCAACGAGTATCACAACTACGGCTACGCTTCTGCTGTCGGAATGATTTTGTTTGTCATCCTGGTGACGGCGAAACTGCTCATGGATAAGTTCGTGCCTAACCGCGGTGTTGAGTTTTAATTACTCTTTAGGTTCAAGGAGCGATACAATTTGACTGAAAAACGGACATTTGCCGACGTGCTCTGGCGCGCTGTGTTGTATGGCTGGGCGCTTTCCATTCTGTTTCCTTTGGTGTGGGTCATCTACGAGTCCCTCAAAACCAATCCTGAATTTTTTCAAAATATATGGGCGCTTCCCAGCCGGATCCAGTGGCAGAACTACGCCAATGCATGGAATGAATACGGCTTCGGACGCGCTCTGCTTAACACCCTGTATTATGTCGGGGGAAGCTTGATTGTCTCTCTGTTCTTTACCACGATTAATGCGTATGCGCTGACCCGGATGCAGTTTAAAGGCAGGAATCTGATCTGGAGTCTGATTATGCTGTCCTTGTTCCTGCCGGGGGTTAATGCGCTCGTTCCCCAATATGTCGTGATGCGTGAGCTCGGCTTGACGAACAGTTTAACCGGCTTGATTATTCTGTCGAGTCTCGGCGAAAGCGTGTTTTACTTGATGCTCCTCGGAGGATTTATGAAATCCTTGCCTAAGGATCTGGAGGAGAGCGCCACCATGGATGGAGCTTCCTTGTTTCAAATCTTCTGGCGCGTCATTGTACCTCTCTCCACACCCGGTATTGTGACCGTAGCGATTTTCAAATTCATGGGGTACTACAACAATTTCATGGGACCGTTCATTTATTTGAGTGATCCGGACAAATATCCGATCGCCGTTCAAATGTATCAGGCAAACAAATTAATGGAGTTCAGCGCCGATTGGGTAACATTATTTGCAGGCGTCACGATTGCCATGATCCCGTCTATCATTATTTTCGTTCTGTTTCAGCGGCTTATTATGGAAGGGGCAACCATGGGAGCGGTCAAAGGATAGCTATAGGATAAGAGAGCTTGCCGGAGCAGGCTCTTTTTATTTGCAATAAAGTCGTTAGTTGCACCTTTGCACCTCTAAACATCTATTCGGGCAATAGAACCTCCTGACCCATACAGCTGCTGATTTTTACTTTTTTATCCCAAAAAAAGCTAAAAACAAGTACAATGCAAGTAGGCACACATGCCTGTCACCTACAACAAACAAGGGGAATGCGAACATGAAAAAATGGATGAAAATGATCCTGCCTGCCGCTCTGGCAGTTACGATCGCAACAGCAGCCTTGCCGGCACAGGAGGCTCAGGCTTCCATTATCAGCTCCAGCGGTTGGGAGTATTACAACCTGAACGGCTATGCTGACGAAGGGGATTCCGAAAGCGGCATTTACAAAGAGAATGAAGCAACGGGAGAAGTCGTTAAACTTACCGGCGAGTGGACAACAGGGGACATCTATGTGGCGGGTGACTGGGTGTATTATACCGTTATGGCTTCGCATGATTACATAGGCGGAGAAGGTATGGTGCCCAGCTATATGATGAGAATCAAACAGGACGGAACCGGCAAGGAGCAGATTTCCCAAGAGGAAATCAACACCATGGCTGTCGAGGGCGATTGGATCGTCTACAGTGCCTATGAAGCAACCGATAAGCATGAAGGAAACAAGCTGATGAGAATGAAAACGGATGGCACGGAGGTATCCCCTTTTACAGAGGACAGCGCTGTTCTGCTGGTAAATAAGGATGGATGGATTTATTACATCAACGCAGCCGATGAACACCTCTACCGGGTGAAAATAGACGGAACCGGCAAGACCCGGCTGGCCGATGAATACAGCAATATCCTGTACGGCACCCTTCAAATCGAAGATGATCTTCTACTATACACGGGATCGCAAGATCAAGAGAGCGGAAATAATGCCTCTTATGTCATCCGGTTGGATGGCTCCGGCAAAATCAAAATTTCGGATGAGGAATCTTTCCTCGAATCCGTCGATGGGGAATGGATTTACTATTACGACATGGACCCGGAATTATATAATTTCTTCTACACCAAAATCAAACGGGACGGAACCGGCAAAACCCGTCTAGAAGAGCTGGCTCCAGTTGATCCTTCCACTGATCACGCAGCGCCTGCTTTCACTGATGTAAGCGGACACTGGGCGGAAAATGCGATTGCATGGGCCAAAGACTGGGAAATATCCTCCGGCTATCCGGATGGAACTTTCCGGCCGGACAGCAACGTATCGGAAGAAGAGTTCCTGAAGATGTTCCTGGCTGCTTTTGGCGTAGAAGACGAGCTTGGAGACCAGGCTGTCCGCTGGTCGGATGCCTACTATGAGTTTGCTGCAGACCGCAACTATCCGGTGCTTGGCGGTACGAGCACGGATGCCAAAAGCCGATTCGTTACCCGCCAATCGGTCGCTGAGATTATGGCCAAAGCGGACGGAGCAGATGTGCTTGGTGATCGAGCGGTCCAGTACTTGCTGGACATGGGCTATTCCGAAGGCAAGAATGGCGCGACTGTAGAAGGTTATGCCGGCCAGGATACGCTGACGCGTGCGGAAGCGATCCAGTTTATTAGAAATGCTATGGAGAATGGCCTGGAGATCTGAGAGCCGAAATCATTCCTCTAAGAGAAGTCTGAAGGCTCTAGGGAATCGGGGATAACGAAGAGGGGCTGTTCCCAAAGTCATTAAGTCCCCGCTTTTCACTTGATATTCGGTTAAAAAAGAACCTTCAGATCCACTTTAATAGTGGTTTTGAAGGTTCTTTTGCACATATTATGGAATTGTCTCACTCAGTTTACCCTTTTGAGACAGCCCCTTTTTAATTATAGGAAGGATGGTGTACCCATACTTGCCAAGGACCGGCGCGCAGCCTTACAGGGCGGGAGCGAATCCTTCTTCGTTCAAGTATTCCTCGGCTTCCTCCAAAGATTCGAATACCGAATCGAGATTTAGTCCGGCATACACGAACCATAAGTCATCTTCCATGCGAAGGGTGAGGGTCTGATTGTCTGGGCCCTGCCATAACTGTTCGTTCTTAGGCTCATTAGCCGCAGCAGACGGGGCTGTCCCGGATTCTATAGGCGCTGCCGCGGAATTGCCGGACAAAGAACGAATGGACTGCTCTACGAGCGAGCGCAGCTGCTCTTCTGAATAGTCCCGGATATTGACCATGCCTTTATCGTCGGCCGGACAATCGGGGATAAGCGCGGCATAGATATAACCGTTGCCGTTTGGGTGAATATGATAGGCGACGGTTTTTTTATCATGGGCACTTTCTTCGTAGTGAAAATTTACACGCCCGAGGGACACGTTCTTCCGCTGCAGTTCGGGAAAAGATTCAAGAATCGCGATTTTTTGATCAAAGCTTAGCATAGCTGCCTCCAATTTACCGTACCTGGTTTGATGTGATTGTAACACATCCGTTTCCTTTCGAACAATGGAAGCACCCTGTCCGGCTTCTTTAAGGACAGCAGCTTCGTTCTTCCGGCAGCGGTTTGTCTTCTTTTTCGGGCCGGGCCTGCATACGGTAATAATAATGCCGCAGGACGGGGGAGGAACGGGGATGATCCGGCGAAGATGGAGGAGCAAACCTACCGGCAAGCAAGGCTGGAAAAAAAGGCTGTTCATCGCGCTGCTCATTTTCATGCTGATCTCGCTGCAGTCGATGATTATGATCGAACGGAATCTGAAGCCGCCTCTTATGAACCTGGCCAAAGTCCGGGTGAAGCAGATGGCAACGGAATCCATCAATGAAGCAATCTCGGACCGGGTTTCCAAAGGAACGAATTTCGAGAAGCTGATTGATTGGAAAACCGACAGCGGCGGTAAAGTGACGGGATTCCTGCTCAATTATTCCGAGCATATGCGGATTACATCCGAGACGCGCAGCGCTGTACAGCACCAGTTGGACAATCTGAAAGAGCTGCCTGAGCACATTCCGCTGGGGCAGGCGATGGGAAGCGCTATTCTGGCATCGTTCGGGCCAAAAATTCCGATCCGGCTGACACCTGCCGGGGCGGTTAAGGTAGATCTGAGCACACGGCATGAGAATGCGGGAATCAATATGATCTTAGTTGAAGTCTATATACGTATTGTGGCAGAAGTGTCGGTCATTATTCCGTTTGATTCCGAGCCGGAGATTGTCGAAACGGAAATTCCGATTTCATACTCACTTGTGGTGGGCGACGTGCCCATGTATTACTTCGATAACAAAGGCAATCCCGTAGGAGCCAACAAGGATGCGGTGCCTCCGAATATTTCACTGCCGAATATGAAGCAGCCGGCCGCGCCGGGAAGCACCGGGACCACCCGCCCGGAGAACGGTTCAGAGGGGGCAACGAAGACGGAGGACACCCAACCGGACGGGACCAAGGAGTAGGCTGCGCGGTGTCAGCTTTTGGTTTTAGTGAGGGTTTTTCAGCAAGGTAGCTACCTAATGGCTCACTGCATTCCAGCCTGGCGTTGGCGCTATCGGTAGGAGTAGATAACGTCTCGTGCACAGGCAGATTCTCAGAATGCAGATTCTCAGAATTCTGGCCGGCTGCGCTGCACTTGTGAGGCCCGCAATGCACTTAGAACGAGCCGACAAGGACCGCCTCCGTTTTTAACGGAGGCGGTCCTTTCGATCGCGACGCAGGCGCTGTAGTCTTTTAGCGGAAGCAGATATTGTATGCCGCAATGCGTTTATCGGTGATCACTATTCTTGTGCATTATTTGCGGGTAGACTTCTGCTTTTTACGGTCCTCGTTTTCATATCTTTTTAAGGACGGATAAGGGTCGAAAGGCCAGTCAGTCAAGCCTCTGTCTTTATACATGCCGAAATGAAGGTGAGGGGGGAATTTACCGGATGTGCCGGGCTTTCCGTAGCCGGAACTGCCGACCCAGCCGATAACTTGGCCGGGCTGCACGACATCCCCTTCCTGAAGCTTTTTATCAAAGCCGGACAGATGGGCGTAGTAATGATAGACATTATCCAGGTCCCGGATACCGATTCTCCATCCTCCGTAAGGGTTCCAGCCTTTTACCTCAATATATCCGTAAGCCGTGCTGCGGACGGGTACGCCATATCCGGCGAACAGATCGGTTCCCTCATGAATGCGAAAGCCTCCCCACCCTCTGCTGGCCCCCCACGTGCTCCGGTAAGAGTACTGAGCTTTAAGCGGAAGGGGAAAAGCATGCTGATGGAGGCTGAGAGTGCCGAATTTCTCATAGATAGCTGAGAATTGATCAATGCGCTGGACACTTCGCGTGTTATTGTAGTAATCCCACAGGGAAATGCGTATGTCCTCGGGAGTCCTGCCTTTGCGTAGCATCAGGGTGGCCATGGATGCCAGTCGGTCGAGGTCGTTAGAACGGTCGGCCAGACCGTCACCTGAACCATCCTTGCCTACTCCTCCGAAGAATGCGATACTGCCGGGATCCGTATCTTCATGATCCGGATTCATCATCCCCACCCAGGTTAATTCGGTGAAATCTATCCCGATCAGCCTGTTGGGGGGAGCGGTTTTCTTCGCGCTCTTGTTGAGCGTGTGTTCATACCGGTCCACTGCCGCGAGCAGCGTCCAGGGGATGCCTGTGATCTCCCCGACTTTCTGCATCAGATCTTTACGTACGGCATCGGCTGTGCGCGTCGGATCAACTGCAGGTACTTTGGACTCGCCGGCCGCAGCGGACGTGTTCGGCAGGGCAAGCAGACAAAGCACCATACAGCCTGCCAGCCAGCGGTGATTGCGCCGTATTGCTTGTTTCATCCAACCACCCTCTTTTTGGGGATAATGAACATAGGATGCGCAGATAGGGCGGTTTTTTATCCGGGCGGCAGCAGAGAAGTCCTGCCACCTGCAAGGATTGAAAAGCGGCGTGGATTGTTTTGGCATTCGTGCTATAATAAAAAAAGCTCGGCTTCGATACCGGGCCTCCGGTTGATGCTGGAATATAATGCGCGCCCGGAGCCTGAATTGGACCGTCTAAAGAAACCGCAGGCCGCAAGCGGCGCGAGCGAATAGAAGGTGGAGCATGAGATGGCAACGAAACAGCAGCAGCGTAAGCCGGAATGGCTGAAAATAAAATTGAATACGGATGATAATTTTAAAGATATCAAGAATATGATGCGATCTAAGACACTTCATACCGTATGTGAAGAGGCCAAATGCCCGAATATTCATGAATGTTGGGCGAACCGTACCGCCACTTTCATGATTCTGGGCGATATTTGTACAAGGGCTTGCCGTTTCTGTGCCGTTAAGACAGGCCTTCCGACGGAACTGGATCTTCAAGAGCCGGAACGCGTCGCAGACGCCGCCGCACAAATGGGCCTCCAGCACTGCGTTGTCACCTCTGTCGCCAGGGATGATTTGAAGGACGGCGGCGCTACGATTTTTGCCGAGACAATCAAAGCCGTCCGCGGTAAAATGCCGCTGTGTAGCGTAGAGGTGCTCATCCCTGACTTTATGGGAGAAGAAGATTCGCTTCGGATCGTCATGGACGCCAAGCCGGACATCCTGAATCACAATATCGAAACCGTAGAACGGATGTCGGACCATGTTCGTGCCAAGGCTAAATACAGCCGATCCCTGGAACTGCTGGCACGTGCAAAGAAAATGAATCCGGATATTCCGACTAAGTCGAGTATTATGATCGGTGTAGGAGAGACTTGGGACGAGATCTTACGCACGATGGATGATCTTCGCGCGCACAATTGCGATATTATGACAATCGGACAATATTTGCAGCCGACTCCAAAACATTTGGCTGTAGAGATGTACTATACACCGGAGCAGTTCGCTCTGTTGAAGGAAGAAGGAATGAAGCGGGGATTCCGACATGTTGAATCCGGCCCGCTCGTCCGCAGCTCGTACCATGCGCATGAGCAGGTCCGATCTGCCTCGCAGACGTCCGCTCCATGACCGATACCGGTACATAGGGGAGGAATAGGTATGATTCACATCGGAGGCAGAGCCTACGAGTTGGTGACGGAACACCGCAACGGATGGAATCAAGAGGTATTCAAGGACCGCTACAGTGAAGTCCTCGAACGTTACGATTATATTGTCGGAGACTGGGGTTATAACCAGCTGAGGCTGAGAGGGTTTTTTCGCGAATCTCATTCCAAAGCTGCCAAGGAATCTTCCATTGCATATCTTCAAGACTACCTAAATGAATATTGTAATTTCGGATGTGCTTATTTCATTCTGGAAAAGCTGCCGGGCAAGCATCAGCCGCCTGAGCAGTCCTCTGAAGAGGAAGCGGGAGAAGGCGGGGCTAAGCCCGCCAAATCTCCACAGGCTTCCAAGACGGACCCGGAAGCGGAGCCGCCGCGAGACAACAGGCAGAAGCCTTCACGCGAGCAGCGCTATGAGCGCCAAGAGCGCCAAGAAGGCGGCAGGCCTGAAGCCAAGCAGGAAGGCAAGGCCGAGCAGCAGCGCGGGGACCGGAGCGACAGGGCGGAGCATTCGTCTCAGGGCGGCAGGCAGCAGCGTCAGCAGGAGGGGAACCGTCAGGACGGGCATAATTCGCAGAAGCCAGGCAGGTCCCGTTCTCCCCGTCCTCCCCGCAGCGAGCAGCAGAACCGTGGAGATTCACAGCGCGGTGAGCGCGCGCCTTCCGAGGGTAAGCCTCCTCGTCAGGGCGGAGGCAATTCCTCCGCCGGACCGGGAGGTGCTCCGGGACAGGGCCGCTCGAATAAGCCGGCTCAGGCTCAGCCCAATCCGGGACAAGCACCGCATAACGGACCTGCAGGCCCGCAGTCTTCTTGATATATCCGTTAATTAATCCGCGCAGGCCTGTGCGGCACATCAAAAACCCGCTAATCCATCTTTGAAGATGAATTAGCGGGTTTTTTCCGCTTTGCATAAAGGGGGGTTAATACCTGAATGCCTTGGGGTTATTTATGACCTTTAATTGGCTTTATCCGCTTTAAGCGCAAGACGCACGAGCATGTGCGCAAGGGCATGACGTTCTTCCTGGCGGCCTACATTCCAAAGCTCTTTAAGCAGGTTCTCTTCGGAGTTCCGCGGCTCTTCATGCTCTGCCAAGTATCCGGCTACTTTCTCCGCTGTTACAGCCAGCTGCTCTTCTCCGAGGCCGATACTTTGTCCGACATGAACACGGCTGCCGAGATAAGATTTAAATTCGTCAAAGTTTCTCAGGATTCTATCTTTTTCACTAGGTTCGATCCGGTCAATTACATCTCCGACTTTATTAGGGTCCATATTACCTTCTCTGTCGATCATATGTCTGTTGTTTTCAGTCATTTCGTAACGCCTCCTATTACCTGTATAAGGTTGGTATAATGTTACAAGGGATGATTACCCTGTCATTCCATGTTTGAATCTTAACGGTCTCTTTTCAACGGTCTCTCTGCTGAGGAGGTCTGCGCCTTTAGTATTTGTAAAAGCAGAGCGTTTATTCGGAAGAATTGTCAGCGGACCAATAAAAATAAGACCGTTATTAACGGGCTTGAGGAGTAAGAAATAACTTATAGAAATAAAAGGCTTAGGCATAACGGGACTTCTTATTGGAAATCGTTGCCGATAAACGCCTCTCTGACTCTTTTCCAGAACGGGAACGGACGGTAGCGGGCGAATTTCACCTTCAGATCGGGACTTACCCGGCAGCGGATCGCCTCGACATCATTGCGTTCGACATACTGATAATCGAACGCCAGATAGATAGGGTGTTTGGATTTCGGATAAATATCGCAATGATGATGCAGAGGCAGCAGCATCGGAGATCCGAGAGTCCGGTATACACGATTGTTAATGGAGGCAATCTCCGCTATTTGTATAGCGGCCAGAGACGGATGAACGATTGCTCCGCCAAGACTTTTATTGTATGCGGTGCTGCCTGAAGGAGTGGACACACAAATTCCGTCACCACGGAACATTTCGAACATTTCATCGTTAATATCGACTTGTGCCACTAAGGTGTTCTCGATCCCTTTGAGTGTAAACTCATTGAGAGCCAGACGCCGCTCGACTCCTTCTGAGGACCGGATTTCGATTTCCAGGATCGGATATTGTACAATACGCAGATCCTGATCAATTTCGCGGCTGTGCATAAGCTGAACGAGATAGTCAAGCTGATCCGGTTTCCAATCGGCAAAGAAACCTAAATGACCGGTATGGATCCCGACAAAAGAAATCCGGTCCAGCTTGTCGATAAACTGATGAAAAGCAATCAGCATAGTGCCGTCACCGCCAATAGATACGACAACCTCAGGCTCTTTATCATCCACCTGCATGCCGTACTGCGCTGCCAATTCATGAAAGCGCTCGGCCAAGCGGGCGGACACATCATCTAGACGCTGGACTAAGAAATATTTCAACACGGTTCCTCCTAAGAAGATGTTTGCTCGCAGTAGATATCGATCAGATCCAGAATTTGAGGCGGAACATCGTGGAACTCAATGCCCACGCGAAAAGACTCGGAGCTAAGCGGAATACTGCTCCTGACCTCGCCGCTTAGCGTAATGGGCTCCTGAACATCAGGGAGAGAGAACGAAATCTCCAGCATGAGGGACTGGACCAGACGCTGCCCGGTTATCATTGAAGTTCCACTGCGGCTAATTTCAAGCATAGTACCTTCAAATAGCGGCGTTTCATCATAGAAACGCTGCCGCGCGCCAACAACCCTGCACGTAATAGGCGTGGAAGAGGGGAGAGGCCTGCGGTGGTGCCGACGGTTCTGATAAGAATAAAGTTCCTGCGGGGAAAGCAATTTCAGCACACAGGAGGAATTCTCTGTTATCAACTCTTTAAAGCTAACGAATGAATAATAAACAATCCCCTGATCCTGGAACGAGAACTCAATAAAAGAGATCCGCTGGAGATGATCTAGAGGATTGACAAGCTCAAACTCGAGTGAAACCGAGAAAGCATCGAGGTCCGCTTCCTCCAAAAAAACACGATCTTCATGGCAAAACGGCTGACCTTCCACCGTTTCTCCGACGATGATCAGCTTGCATTCGGTTCTCGGAACGAGAATATGTTGAGTCAGCGCATATGTCCAATTCATCTTATCACCACGGTCATGCGACGGCATCCAGATTTGTTTGTCGAATCCTAATTCATAATGAAACATCCTTTTTCATAATAATCAATTACAGCAGATAACACAATGCTCACCTTTATTTATTCCTAACTTTTCCATGACTGTGAAGCTTGGGTATGGAATGAATACATTTAATTGACAGAATATTCGTTCAAGATAGCCGTTTTAAGAAGGAGTGAAGGAAGTAAAGCGCGAATATAGTGAAAACAGCCGCTGCAAAAACGGCAGCAGAAGCCGGCAGCAGACGGAGCCACAGCGCTGCTCCCGGTTCAAAGCCACTGCCCATTGCGCTTGCGGGTATGGCGGATGTGATGGCCGCACGCAGAGGCTCCATAGGTCTCCATAGAACGAGTACGAGCACAGAGGCAATAATGCCGTGCAGCAAGCGCGCTGCCAGAAATGGCGCATAGCGCATATTCGTCTGGCTGAGTACACTGACAATCTGGGCATGAACCGATAAGCCGCCCCAGGATAAAATGAAAGCCGCTGCTGCCGTCTTGAAAGGCAGGAGAGACGGATCCTTCATATTCCCGGCTGCCTGGGCTCCAAGTGTCACTTCGAACATCCCCCCGATCAGCGGATCCGCTAAAGAAGAAGGAAGATAGATCATGCTGAGGAACATTCCCAGCATGCCATTCAAAGCATGGATAATCCCGCTGACCGTAAGCATTTCTAGAACGACGGAGAAGAACACCACCAGACATCCGAGCAGAAAAACGAGATTGAGGGATTGTTTGATCCCGTAGGCGAGCAGGACACCGAATGGACGGCCATCCTCAAGACGGGCTTTATGCATGGCTTTGAATGCGCGCGTCCACACCGAGACGCGGTTAGGTCCCGCTGGTGCGGAGGCAGGAGGTGTGGAAGGGGCATGTCTTCCGTGGAAGCGCATCAGCAGTCCGACCAGCACAGCGCCTCCATAGTGAGCCGCGGCCATGATGGCGGCCAGAGAAGCGTCGTGGAAGAACCCGACGCACACAGCTCCGATGAGGAAGATCGGATCGGAACTCGTTGTAAAAGAAACGAGCCGCTCGCCTTCCTCACGGTTTACGAGCCTTTCCTTCCACAACTGGGAAGTGAGTTTGGCACCAACCGGATACCCGGATGCGAAACCCATGGCCATTACAAATCCGCCGATGCCCGGAATGCGAAAGACAGGGCGCATCATGGGATCGAAGATCGTACCGAAGAAGTGAACAATACCGAAGCCGAGGAGCACTTCAGAGATTACAAAAAAAGGAAAAAGGGCAGGGAAAAGCACATCCCACCAAATGGCTACGCCGCGTACGGCTGCTGACAGGCTTTCTGTGGGGAAAACCAGCAT
The DNA here is from genome assembly GCF_009757775.1 of Paenibacillus lutrae. Classification (GTDB taxonomy): domain Bacteria; phylum Bacillota; class Bacilli; order Paenibacillales; family NBRC-103111; genus Paenibacillus_F; species Paenibacillus_F lutrae. The sequence goes on along the minus strand of NZ_RHLK01000015.1, from coordinate 64,324 downwards.
AAGCAGCAGGAGGCCGAGAATAAATGAAATTAAAGGCAATTTCACAATGAACGAGCGCCTTGACATGGGGTTGTACACCTCCTCCCTAACGTATATGAAAGGAAGAAGGGAATCATTCTCTTTGTAAGCGCATACTTTTTTTGAGAAAAGAACTGGAATAAGAACTTGCGTGTGGTACAATGGTACCAAACCTGGTTTTCATCCTGTAACCGTGGGAGTGAAACGTATGGCTGGAGTAATTTCTGGATTACTGGTTTGTTTTTTTGTATACGTAATAAGAGAAGCGCTGATCAATGCGGCAGAAGACGATCTGGAAGGATATTGAGCAGATGCCCTGCTGCTGGCAGCCCTTAAGCCGCAAGTAAGGACCATGAATGTAAAGTTGTAGATGGCGAACTAAAAAGGATGATACAATACATGACTTCTGGCAACGCGCCGACCCTCTATGCATTACTGGGGGGAGAACCGCACCTGCGTATGCTTGTGGAGGCGTTCTACCCGAAGGTGCAGGAGCATCCGCTGCTCGGCCCTTTGTTCCCGGAAGATATCCGTCCTGTGATGGAGAAGCAAATTCAGTTCCTGACCCAATTCTTCGGAGGGCCTATGCTTTATACGGAGGAGCACGGACATCCGATGATGCGTGCCCGTCATATGCCGTTCCCGATCACCACGGAGCGGGCCGAGGCTTGGCTTTTCTGCATGAAGCAGGCTGCGGAAGAAATCGGAATGCCGGATGATTTGAAAGAGATTATGCTGGCCCGTCTGCAGGGTCCCGCTCACCACTTCGTCAATCAAGCTTCTACCTAGACAAAACGCTTATTGAAGCACTCATGCGCATTCTGCGGCATGGTCTTTTCAATAAGCGTTTTGTTGTTGTTGCTCGGCCGAAGTGTAACTTTTTCTGACAAACGCTGTGCAGCGGTTCTTGCCGGTATTCTTCGAAGTGTAGAGAGCCTGATCGGCTTCATTAATGAGACTCTGCAGATCAAGTCCGGTCTCTTCAGCGATGCTCATGCCCATTGATATCGTGACAGGCGTTTCGCCGGCATGCGGGAACGGGTGGGAAGAGACCCGTGCAATCAGGCGCTCGGCATAAGCTTGAAGCCGTTCCGGGTCCGTTTCAGTACTCATCAGGACGAATTCTTCCCCGCCGTACCGCGCAATATAATCCTGTGCATGGAGAGAGCTTCGGAGCAGGCCGCCTGCTTCCCTCAGCAGCTGATCTCCCTGTAAATGTCCCCAGCGGTCGTTGTAGCGCTTGAAATTATCAATGTCGATCATGAAGACAGCCATTCTCCGGTGAGCCAGCGTGCGGCCTGCGATGTCGAGGAAGCTGCGCAGATTGGGAAGTCCGGTCAGTAAATCCTGGCTGGCTTGCAGTTCAAGCTTGCGCTGCATCATCCATTTCTCATTCTCGTCATTACACATTCCGATCAGGACGGATAAGCAGACAGCTGATACCAGGAACATGAACACCAGAGGTGCGGATTCCCGTATATTCAGATCGGGATGGAGCGCGGCATGGATGACTGCCTGGGTCACGAGAAGCAGGAAGCTGATTTTGAGGCCGCTTGAATACGGGATCCGGCTGCCTTTCTTATAACTCGACTGATGGAAAAGAGAGCTGAGCACTGCAGGGACAACCAGATTCTGCAGAGCCTGGAAGAACCAGAGATCCGCTGTCCAGCCGCTGTAAGCAACGGGAAGAAGGGTGGACAAAAGAGCCGTAGTCAACCCGTAGCGGAGACCGGCCATAACAATGGGCAGATAGCGGAGATCTACGACACCGAACTCTGCCGGGAGCGGCTGCTGCATCAAGAGAATACAAGCGGCTCCCGTAAGAATGGGTGTTGCGATTTGTTCATAATGTTCGAACAGGCGCATATGTTGGATTTTGAGCGCCATATAGCTGAGTGTGACCAGTGTACAGGCAATGATGAGGGCAACCGGATATTCACTCAAGCGGAACCACTCCTTACAATGGCCGGCTCCATTCTTACCGTCGTCTGAATGGCCGATCTGCGAGCAAATAATCCTGGTCCGTATCCACAATCGTGACTTTCTCATGGCAGCAAGGGAATACGAGCAGTTTCTTTCTGCCTTCATGAATGGGGAGTAAATCTTTGGTCCTCAGAGGCAGGAGTACGTTTGATTGACCGCAAAAAGGACATTCGGATACATAGATATCTTTCATAACGGTTTCATAGGGCCATGTATGATTAAAAGGAATCACGTGTTTAGTCGCTTTCTTCGGTTCGATCGGATGACTTGGCTTCTTCGGTTTTGGCAGAGGCTAATTCAGCCAATTTCTGCAGCAGAATGTGCTGCGGCATGTGCATCAAGTGCTCGAGCGGTACACCCAGATGTTCAGCCAGCTTAACGGCCGTATCTGCGGAAATATTTAAAGGTTTCATTAGACCTATCCTTTCCTTGGGGAAATAGTTCTTTGTATCTATTGATAGCATAGATAGGATGAAGAAGCAATTGCCGTGAAAACCGTCCCTCGCTCTTACTGTATCCTATTGCAGGCTCTCTAACAATAAGAGGGAAGACCCTTTCTTTTGTTTAAATCCTGTTTATGGTTTAATGGAAAAGTAGCAGATTACGCTTCATTCTTTAATTCGGAAAGGTGAGATAACGGTGCATAAAACCCTGAACCAAACTTGGGATTTGGATGTTTTTTTTCCGGGCGGCAGCGATTCTCCGCAATTTGCCGCGTTCTTGGAACAGCTCGGAGGGGATATTGAGCTTTTCCGCGGCCGGTTGGATACTGCGGCTTCGCCTCAATCGGCTGAGGATGCCTCCGGGCTGCAGGCTCTTGTAGACTTGTACCAGGGAATCCTGAAGCGGGTCCGTGAGGCGGATTCCTTCGTGGGGTGCCTGGCAGCGGATAATCAGCATGATAAGAAGGCTGTACAACTAGGCGGCAAGGTCAAAAGTCTGTACGCCGACTTCTTGTCCTCCCTAACCAGGCTGGACCCGATTCTTACAGGCACTCCGGACGAGGTATGGAAGACTTTGCTGGAGACAAAGCCGCTGAATGCGGTCGCGTTTGCACTCAATGAGCGCAGATTGCAGGCGAAGGAGAAGCTTCCGCCCGAGCAGGAAGCGCTGATCAGCGATTTGGCCGTGGATGGTTATCACGGCTGGAATGATCTCTACAACACGACGATAGGCAAGTTCCGGATGGTTGTAGAGGAGAACGGAGAGCGTCAAGAATTATCCGCCGGTCAAGCCTACAATAAGCTGCATACCTCGGATTTCGCGAAGCGAACCGAACGGTTTGAGCAGTGGGAGCAAGCTTGGGCGGAGCAGGCTGATTTTGCCGCAGAAGCGCTCAATCACCTTGCCGGTTTCAGGCTGCAGGTGTACAAACAGCGCGGCTGGGATTCCGTACATAAAGAACCGCTTGAAATCAACCGGATGTCCAAGCAGACACTCGATACGATGTGGGACGTTATCGGCCGCAACAAGGGCATTTTTGTTAATTACTTAAGCCGCAAGGCGAAACTTCTTGGTCTAGAGAAGCTGGCATGGGCTGATGTGGAAGCCCCGTTAGAGGGCGGAACCAAAACAATCAGCTACGATGACGGAGCTGAGCTGATTGTGGAGCAGTTCCGCAATTTCAGTCCCCGTTTGGCCGAATTTGCCAAGCTTGCCTTCGATAACCGCTGGATCGAGGCCGAGGATCGGGCAGGCAAACGTCCCGGAGGGTTCTGTACCTCTTTTCCTCTTGCCAAGCAGACCCGGATTTTCATGACGTACAGCGGCACGCTGAACAATTTATCTACACTGGCGCACGAGCTTGGCCACGGCTACCATCAATACTTGATGGACGATATGCCTGCACTGGCACAGGAGTATGCGATGAACGTAGCAGAGACGGCTTCTACATTCGCCGAGCTGATCGTTTCGGATGCGGCTGTTAAAGCGGCGGCAAACGATGAGGAGCGAATCGTCCTGCTCGAAGATAAAATTCAGCGGGCAGTCGCCTTCTTTATGAACATTCATGCCCGCTTTATTTTCGAAACGAACTTCTATGACGAACGCCGCCAAGGGCTCGTAAGTGTGGATCGCCTGAATGAGCTCATGGTGAGTGCCCAGAAAGAAGCTTTCCAGGACTCGCTTAGTTCCTATCACCCGCATTTCTGGGCAGCCAAGCTTCATTTCTATTCAACCGATGTTCCTTTCTATAATTTTCCGTATACGTTCGGGTTCTTATTCAGCGCCGGAATTTATGCCCGTGCTCTGGAAGAAGGGGCAGCATTCGAAGACAAATATGCTGCGTTGCTCCGCGATACCGGCAGTATGACGGTTGAAGAGTTGGCGAGCAAACATCTGGGCGCCGATCTGACACAGCCGGAATTCTGGCAACGTGCCGTGGACACCGTTGTCTCCGATGTCGAGGAGTTCATGCGTCTGACGAAGGATAAAGTACAAGGTTAACGCTTTGCAGGACCTTGAATTGAACTAAGTTCAATTCAAGGTCCTTTATATAAGAGGAAGCTCCCGGTTTCATTAACCGGGAGCTTCCTCTTTATTGTAGACGGACTGTTTGTACATGATTAGAATTTGAAAATTTGTATGGTTTGTTGAAGTTGTCTGACCGATTGCGTCATCTGCTCGCATTGTTTAACAATTTCGAGAACGCCGCTGATCTGTTCATTCATGGAGGACGAGACCTGCTCTGTGCCTGCGGCCGATTGCTGCGTAATGGCCGATATATTCTCCATCGTGGCGGATATTTGCCGTGCTCCTGTCAGCATGTGCTCGCTCTCTCCCGCAAATTCACCAATCTGATCCGAAATAAAACGGACCGAATTCACGATGTCGGCAAAAACCGCTTCTGTATCTCCGATCAGTGCTTCCTGCTTGCGTACGACCTCTTCATTCACTTTGATATGGGATAACGCCTGTTTAATCCCATTCTCAATATTCGTCACCAGCACGAATACTTGGCGTGTCATCGTGGTAGATTCCTCCGCAAGCTTCCTTACCTCTTGTGCAACCACCGCAAACCCTCTCCCTTGTTCACCAGCTCTAGCCGCCTCAATCGAAGCGTTCAGTGACAACAAATTGGTTTGTTCGGCAATTTCCGAGATCGCTTTGGTAATTGTCGATATTCCTGCGGCTTGTTCGGCAAGTGTGCGAATAGTGTCGGATACGCGTGCGGTCGCTTCGACATTTCTTTTCATGCCGTGTCCCTGTGTTTCGACGGCATCCCGGCCTTTATCGACAAGAGCCAGCATTTGATCCGAATGGGTGTTCATCGAACGTGTAGAAGCAGACAAATTCGTTACTTTATGCTCAATATCTTTGGTAGAGACAGAAATCGTGGATACTTCTTCGGAGATTTGCCCGGCGCCGGAAGCCAGTTCCTGCGCAGAGACTGCGACTTGCTGGAGCACATCTTTCAGCTCCTGATTCTGACTGTAAATATTCTGACTGTTGTCGGAGACTTGCCGGGTGATGAGGCTGGTGTCTCCGAGAATTCCTCTCAGTTTATCGATCATTCCGTTAAAAGAGCGGCCAAGCTCGCCAAGCGCATCATCCGAGGTAACTTCAACTTTTTTGGAGAAATCGCCCTTGGAGATGTTAAGAGCAGCGCGTGACATGCTTTCTATCGGCTCTGTAAGCGCTCTCTCAAACCAGCGGACAAGAGGGTAACTTACGCCTAGCATAAAGAGGAGAAACACTACAACGGTGATCCTGCTTAGATCGGGAATAAAGAGCAGGATGAGCAGAACTGCCGTATAAAGCCCTATAAGTCCGTAGCAGCCATAGTGCAGTTTACTCTTGAAGGAGAGGGATGTCCATTTGTTCATACTCAATGCTCCTTTTGTCGGAATATATCCGAAATGTAACATATTTCCTGGGGTCATTATATCATCCGGTTTTAATAGGGTCTATAGTTTTATTAACGACCCATTGTATAGGAAGCGAGACTTAAAAAATATACCTATAAGGGTTGTTTTCAAGGGTTCTTGATCAAAAATTTATCAATTGAACAACGATATGAGCCTTTATAGCGAACTGTGTAAAAAATAAGTACCGAATACTTTAAAAATATGTAAAATTTTGTTGAATTAAAATTAAATGGGTACTATAATAGGCTTAGAAAACCAGTTTTACTTGATTTACATAAAATAATACAAATCCATGACAAGATGGAAGTCTACTTTATTGGGGGGCACTCATGATAATCGAACCGGTATCTTTAGTTCGACAAGTTGAAATCGTATTTAAAGAATTGCGTCAGGAATTGGGAGAATTAAATTCGGGGACTGTGTTCCTGCAAATCCGTAATAACTCAGTGGGGAAGTTTGGCGTACGGCACAATCCGCTCGAGAGCAGGAACGGTCTTGTTCACAAGGTCGGAGAGGGGCTGGCCGAGTCCCAGTGGCAGGCGTTCCGGCAGCTTGCTTTGGACTCGCTTAAATACAAAGTCAACTGGACGCATGGAGAAATTACATTCGATTTTACGGTCAAGAAAGACACTTTGTATGCAAGTGTGATGTTTGAGTCGAATTATAATATGTCGAATCTCCTTTAGATAGACATATTGGAATTAATTAGAAAAAGGGAAACCTCGTGCGGCTTGGTCAGGTTGCATGGGGATTTTTTATATACTCGGAGGTTATTCGGTAAAATAAAAAAGATGGCGTTTTAAGCCACCTTTTCTAGCCTGCCTAAGTATGTGTGAAGCCGACGATTAGCGTCCCAGTTTACCTGCCAGTTGCTGCTCAGCGATTTGAACCAGTCTGCGGGTAATGTGTCCGCCGATCGCACCTGTATCGCGAGTAGCCATGTAACCGTAATAGCCGTCTTGAGGAATTTGAATGCCCAGTTCTTGAGCGACTTCGTACTTAAGCTGATCCAAAGCCTGGTTAGCTTGTGGTACAACCAGTGTGTTGCTGTTGCGGGATTGTCCTGCACCCATTGATATCACCTCCTCCGGTAAAACGTAGTATGAACCGTTTTATAAAAAATACTCGTAAAATTAAAAAAATTGTTCTTTTTTTGAAAAGAGCGCAATTATCTTGTCGAAATGGCTGATTACCCTGCTCGCACAGGATATTTCGGTCTTTTTAGAAGAAGCGCGCTTATATTCGATCCCGGTTTCGGTTTGTGGTAAACTATAAGCCGGGGTTAGAGGGAAACAGAGTTGTCCCGCGACCTTGCTAATCGAGATGGAGCCCTTTGGTAAGGAAGGATGGAAAGCATGGCCGATAAAAAGTTTTATGTCGTCTGGGTAGGGAAAACTCCGGGCATTTACAGCACCTGGGCTCAGTGTAAAGAGCAGACGGATGCCTTTCCGCAGGCTAAATACAAGTCTTATCCCTCAGAGGCGGAAGCGAGAGCAGCTTATGAACGGGGCTGGCAAAAGTCGCTTAATTTCGGTGCGAAGAAGAAAAGCGCGGGAGCGGCGGTTACACCTGCTGAGGTACCGGAGATCGATTATAACAGCCTATCCGTAGATGTCGGCTGTTCCGGCAATCCCGGGATTGTAGAATACAAAGGTGTGGATACGCAGACCGGCGAAGTGATTTTTTACCGGGGGCCGATATCCAAAGGTACGAATAATATGGGCGAGTTCCTTGCAATCGTTCACGCTCTGGCTTATTTGAAGCAGCAGGGCAGTACGAAAACGATCTATACGGATTCCATAACGGCTCTCAGCTGGATCCGCAAGAAGGAAGTTGCTTCGAACCTCGTGAGAGATTCTTCTACCGAAGAGATTTGGACATTGGTGGACCGGGCGCTGCAGTGGCTTCGTACGAATACATATCCGAATAAAATAGTAAAATGGGATACTAAAAAATGGGGCGAAATCAAAGCGGATTTCGGCCGTAAATAAAAGAAACTCTCCTCGAATGATGCTAATCATCGCGGGAGAGTTTTTTTGTGGAAAAAAATAAATTGACGAAAACAGCGAACAGCAGTATCATATGCTTTAATCCAACTGGATCACTTGGATTAAAGGAATGAAAACCTACAGAAAATGAGACAAACGGGGGAGAGGTTACCAATGAAAGGAATACGTAAATTAGTACATACAGCTACTGTGATGATCCTCATCATCGGACTGCTCGCGGCATGCGGCAAACCAGCTGCCGAAACAACTGCAAATGCAGGAAAAACCCAAGGAAACACGACAGATAATAAAGGCGCGCTTGCTGATAAAAAAATAGCGCTGATTATGCGTCAGAATCTGGGCACATTCTCAGCTCAATATGTAGAAGGCGTTAAGGAACAAGCCGCCAAGCTCGGCGGAAAAGTAACGGTTATCCCCGCGGACGGAGATTTAGCCAAGATGTCCTCTAATCTGGATGCGGCTATTAACCAGAAGTTCGACGGCATTCTGCTCGATCACGGAACGGCTGAAGCTTTGCAGGCTGGCGTTCAGAAGGCGGTCGAGAAGAAGATTCCGATTATTGCCTTCGATTCCAATGTCAAAGGAGAAGGCATTGTAGCCCTGGAGCAGAATGACCAGAAGATGGCGGAGCTTACTCTGGGTCAGCTCGGTAAGGATGCAGGTAACAAGGGCAATATCGTAAAAGTATGGGTAGCCGGCTTCCCTCCTATGGAAAGCCGTGAGATCGCCTACAAAGCATTTATGAATGCCAACAAAGAAATTAAAGAAATCGGGAAGTTCGGTAACGCACAGAACCCTGCTCTTGATACGCAAGCTCAAATGGAAGCTTTGTTGAAGAAGTATCCGAACAAGGGTGACATCACCGCTGTATGGGCGGCCTGGGACGAGTTCGCCAAAGGTGCCGCACGTGCGATTCAGCAGGCTGGACGCAATGAAATCAAAGTATACGGGATTGACATGAGTGACGAGGATCTGCAGATGATCCAAGATCCGAACAGCCCTTGGGTTGCATCGGCCGCAGTGGATCCCAAAGATATCGGCCGCATTCAGGTCCGTTACTTGTATCAGAAGCTCAACGGCGATAAGACGCCGGAGAAAGTCGTACTGGAGCCGGTATACGTATCGCGCGATCAGCTCCCCAAAGATAAGAAGCTGACGACCGATCAGCTCAGCGAATATGTGAAGGGCTGGGGGAACAGCCAGCAAGGCTACACGGACTGGATGAAAGAACTGGAGAAGCAATCCGGTAAATAAAAAAGCAATGCGCTATAGTCCCATCGGGTTATTGACGATGGGACTATGGCGTTCAAGGAGGAGAATGGTTCAACATGGCGACGACTTCACAATCCTTGCTGCAGATGAAGGGCATCACGAAATCATTCCCTGGCGTACGGGCATTATCAGCGGTCGACTTTGATCTTAGAGGCGGCGAAGTACACGGTCTTCTGGGAGCCAACGGGGCGGGGAAAAGCACCTTGATGAAGGTGCTGTCGGGTGCTTATCTTGCCGACGAGGGAGCAATCACGGTAGAAGGTAAGCCCGTGCAGATTTCTTCCCCCAAGGATGCGATGCGGCATGGAATTTACTGTGTGTATCAGGAAGTGGACACGGCTCTCGTGCCGGAACTGACAGTTGCGGAGAATGTACTGCTGGACCGAATTGCGAACGGGCGCACCTGGCTGCGCTGGGGAGCATTGAACCGGGAGGCCGCCAAGATCCTCAAGATGATCGGATCGGAGATCCCGGTTCGTCTGAAAGTATCGCAGCTTACAATAGCCCAGAAGCAGTTGGTTCTGCTCGCGCGTGCTGTTGCACATGAAGCGCGGTTCATTATTTTTGACGAACCAACCGCGCCTTTAAGTCTGGAGGAGTCGGAGCAGCTATTCGCGATCATGGAGCGTCTGAAGGCAGGGGGAGTCGGGTGCGTCTTCATTTCGCACCGGCTTGCCGAAGTGACCCGTATCTGCGACCGGATCACCGTGATGCGTGACGGGAGCCATGTCTTGACGAGATCTGCCAAGGATGCGGAACACGCAGAGATCATCGAGACGATGCTCGGCAAGACCTTCGCCGAGGAATTCCCCAAGCTTCCGGCGAAGCTGGGAGGGACGGTGCTCGAAGTGACCGGCCTGCGCCGGGGAACAAAGGTGCGCGGCGTGGACCTGTCACTTCGCGAGGGCGAGATTCTCGGCATCGTCGGGCTCGTCGGCGCGGGCAAAACCGAGCTCAGCCGGCTGTTGTTCGGAGCCGACCGCGCTGACGGCGGCGAAGTCGTCCTGCGCGGCAAGCGTCTGAGGCTCTCAGAGCCGGAGGACGCCGTACGCGCAGGGGTCGTGCTTGTGCCCGAGGAGCGGCGCAAGCAGGGCGTGCTCGTCGATGAATCGGTTCAGCACAACTTGTCGCTGCCGATTCTCCGGCGCCTGAGCGCCGCGGGTTTCATCCGCAGGGGGGAAGAACGCAGCCATGCGGAGCGGCTGATCGGCCAGCTCGGCGTGAAGCCCGCGCTGCCCGGCCGCGCGGTCAAGCATCTCAGCGGAGGCAACCAGCAGAAGGTAGCCGTCGGCAAATGGCTGCCGACCGATGCGGCCGTATACATGTTCGATGAGCCGACGAAGGGCGTGGATGTCGGAGCGAAGAGCGATATCTTCCGGCTGATCGGACAGCTGGCGCAGGAGGGCAAGGGCATCATCTACCTTTCCTGCGAAATATCTGAAATTCTCGGCATTGCCGACCGTATTCTGGTCATGAGCTACGGCCGTATAACGGGAGAGCTCAGCCGGGATGAAGCCACGGCGGAAGCCATTCTAACATATGCTAGCGCAGGGGAGGCCGAACGTGTTGAAGGATAAGCTACTTGACATTTCGTTCCGATACGGGACGCTCGTTGTCATCGGGGTTGTTTTTATTTTCTTTTCAATCATTAATCCGAACTTCTTGTCGTACGATAATATTTTTGATATTTTGCGTTCGATTTCCATTGTAACTTTTGTTGCAATCGGCGTCACGTTGTCTCAGATTGTGGATGGATTTGATTTGTCCGTAGGTTCCACCGTCTCCCTGACAACCGTAGTGGCCGCTTCCTTGATGGTCTGGTACGAGCAGCCTCTTATCGTAGTCCTGACCGTGCCGCTTGCGATCGGTATTGCGATCGGCCTGCTCAATGCCTTCCTGATTGTGAAGGTGCGTATTCCCGATTTGCTTGCAACGCTGACTGTAATGTACACCATTGCGGGTGTGCACAAGACTTACACCCAGGGATTCTCCGTCTACAATAATATGCCTATGCCGGATGGAACGACGGCCCCAGGCGTCGTGTCGGAGAGTTTCAAATGGCTGGGACAAGGCAAGGTGCTGGGCTTGCCGGTTCCCGTTATTCTGATGATCGTGGCCGTTATTGCCGTACATATCTTCCTCACCTATACACGCTGGGGCCGTCAGCTGTATATAACGGGCGGTAACCGTGAAGCGGCCAGACTGTCCGGGATTCCGGTGAACCGTGTGCGTACGGCGGCCTACGTGCTGTCAGGGCTCTTTGCCGCCGTAGGAGGCATACTGTTCGCGGCCCGTATCGGTTCGGGTCAAATTGATGCGGGAGTACCGCTGCTGATGGAGTCGGTAGCCGCTGTGTTTGTAGGCTATTCCGTGCTTGGCGCGGGCAAGCCCAATGTAATTGGCACGTTCTTCGGTGCGGTGCTCATCGGAATTCTCCTTAACGGATTGACCATGCTGAACGTTCCTTATTTCTCTTTTGACATTATCAAGGGCGGGGTGCTTGTGCTGGCTCTTGCGGTTACATTCGTTCATTTGAATCGCCGCAAAGCCTAACCCGATGCAGTACGGATGAATGCAGTGCCGGCCGTTCCCGGATACCCGGGCACTTCCGTATGTATATAGAGCGGGGCATACATGAAGCGGATTTCCGCTTTGTGTATGCCCTTTTTGCATACGCAAGAATTCGGGATTCAAAGGTAAATCGGGACAATCGGCAGGGAAGTAGAAGTTACAAAATCATGGAAAAATGTAACCGTTGGCGATGGAACAAAAGCCCGGAAAAGAACGTTATAGGAAGAGAAACATAGACTTGAAAGCGATGAGGCCTGCCGATTCAGAGGCTCTCGTGAGAGGACGGATTGATGTGAGGAAAAGAATGTTTACTCTGGGCTTAACGATAGGTATTGCCCTGACGGGTACGACGGCTGTGTTTGCGGCGGATTTTGTAAAAGCGTACCTCTACCCGGTGAAGCTGGTGATTAACGGGCAGGCGCAGAACATGCCTCCAAGCTCCGGTGTGTTGAATTACAACAACCAGGCGTATGTGCCGCTGCGTTTTGTAGGCGAAAAGCTGGGTGTGAAAGTAGGTTATGAGGAGGGAGTGAAGGTTGAGGATACCGCGATCACTCTGGATACTCCGAATCAGGGAAAAGATCCTGAGCGCTTGCATCCACCTGTTCTCGATCAAGATTTTATCGCAGAGGCAAGCAAGGGGAAGCTTAAGGGAATCGAGATTGAACTGAATACTTCCAAAAGAGAGCTCCTGAAGAAATGGGGCGTACCGGATGAAATCGGCGAGGTGCATAGTGAATTTTACCGGTACGGCAATGTGACGCTGTATTTCTCTGCCGATGATGTGGTTCATGTTATAGATGTTAAGCTGGATCTTGCTCCTGCGCAGGTAAGGACAGTGATGGGCAAAGCTGATTATGATGGGATAAGTGAGGGAGGCTATGAGGAATATATGCTCGGATACAAGGCGGGAATCAACTATCTGTACTTTACTTTCCAGGAGGAGAATTCCACAAGCGGCAAGCTGCGCTTTAAAAATCCGATGTAAGCGCCTTTGATAATGAATAGAGAAATAGAAAAGGCCTACCATCAGCACCGATTTGGCTGCTTCCAGGTATGCCTTTTTTTGCTTTGTATGACCTGCACAGGTATGGATTGCAGTCTGCTGCCCTAAGCTATTAAAAACGCATGTAGAACAACCAGGCGATACTGCCTGCGAAAGCGCCTGCCGTTATCGAAACGCAGATCCAACCGTTCTGCAGCAGTTTGCGGAGCGATGTAAGCCAGTTCTGCATGAGTACGATCCTCCTCTGTTCTATGTTTATCATAATAGGTGAGGGCTTGTTGTGTCGTTGGAAAATTTTGCGGTTCTATAGAAAAAGATGATAAAATAAACGGAACTATATCCGAAACTATTCGTTATACTATATAGTAAAGGTGAATAGATATGGGCTGTCAGACCCATGAGTTTGTGAAGATAGGAGAGCACCCCGGTATATGTTTACAAAAGACTTCTTTCAAAGCAAAGGTTTCAGAAGAATTTTGATTTTTGCCCTGCTCGCGGTCATTCTTTATTTGATGCGGAGCATGATCAATCTTATTCTATTGACATTCATCTTCGCATTCCTGATGGATCGTCTGCAGACTTTCGTGTCCTCACGGCTTAATCGTTTTGTAAGAGTGGACCGAAGGTGGATTGTTGTAGTCTCGTACGTGGTGTTTCTATCTGTTCTAGTTGTAGCCGTGTATCGTTATTTTCCGGTTGTTGCTAATCAGGTATCGCAAGTGGTCAGTCAGCTATATGATTTTTATACACAGCCGCAAGATAATGAAGTGCTCAGCTACATCGTGAATCTTGTGAAGCCTTATGTGGAACAGTCCGAGATATCCAAGTACATGAATCAAGGATTCGGGTTCGTATTCAAATCAGTGACGGATATCGGTAAAGTGCTCATGCAGTTATTTATCGCGCTGATGCTGAGCTTGTTCTTCCTGCTGGAGAAACCGAGAATTATCCGGTTCACGGCACGTTTTAAACAAAGCAAGATTGCTCCTTTTTACGAAGAAGTTGCCTTTTTCGGAAGCCGTTTCGTTCAATCGTTCGGTAAGGTGCTGGAAGCCCAGTTTATTATTGCTCTCGTCAATGGCATTTTATCTGTGATCGCTCTGTGGATCATGGGTTTCCCGCAATTAATCGGACTCGGAATCATGATCTTCCTGCTGGGCCTGATTCCTGTGGCGGGTGTTCTGATTTCTCTTATTCCGCTGTGTACGATCGCATACAGCATCGGGGGCATTATGATGGTCGTGTATGTGCTCATCATGATCGCCGTTCTTCATGCGCTTGAGAGCTATATGCTGAATCCTAAGCTTATGTCGGCTAAAACAAATCTCCCCGTATTCTACACGTTTATCGTGCTGATTTTCTCGGAGCACTTTATGGGTGTGTGGGGGCTAATTATCGGTATCCCGATTTTCATGTTCCTGCTCGATGTAACGGCTGTTACACGTGATAATGATAGTGATACCCCAGTAAAAACAAAGCCAGTGGTGTGATTGTTCCGCCCGCCTGGTTTTATCCGTACGATATACAAGAAGAGCCAGTTCCTATGAGGATGCTGGCTCTTTTGATTTGGGGCAGCAGTGAGTCTTACCTGCATACTCGCTCAGCAGTACAACCATATTCGTTTAAATCGGGTGCAGAAGCGGATGCAGCACCCTGTCGGAAAATTAAACTTGATAAAAGATAAACAGTTATGATATAATAATATCTTGTACTTGATTACCCCATTTTAGTTCCTCTTTTATGAATATTACTCCTCCACCTATTCAAATTCCAACTAACCCTAAGAATTTGTAAAACCGTGTTACTTGATTCACACTGGCGCGGTCATCGGAGCCGCAAGGATGAAAGAGAGGTAGGGCTTTCATTGTTTTAGGAGAACACTAGATTGGTCATCGCTTATTCATGGTCAACAGGAACTAGTAAATAAGGCCGTTTCTGAACGCCTTCTATAGGACATATCAACACGAATTTAAACATACGTCTTCATTTTTCTATATAGAAACGGCAATGGGATATTCTTTAACGCAGGTTATCAGCAAATGGTAGGTCCGTTAAAGGAAAACAGGATACATACAAGCTGTGTTTTGTACCGCTTGTAATGCTACGCACAAACAACAATAGGAGCCCGGCCGCGATATTCGCGGCCGGGCTCCTCCTCTTTATAACGCTCCTGAGGCTGCGGCATCAAATGATTTTGATCTTTTTATTTCTGAGTAATCGGGTCATAAGATAGGCCAGTGTTCCTCCCGCCAGGAAAGCAAAGTAATAAGAATAGAACAAAGTTCCTGACTGAAACGACGCTTGGTAGCCCTCCCAATTATAGAGTTTTATTAAAGCGCCTGAGAGTAAGGCAGAGCAAATGATGAGTCCCCAGCTGAATATAGGACGAAGTCTGGGGAAAATAAGGGCTTGTCCGTCATATTCGGATTTACTGTGCTGGTAGGCATATGAAGCCAAGCTCGCGAACAAGAGCAGATATACCGCAGGGATTATCAGATTCATCATAGATTCCGGTTCTTGATCATAAGGGGAAAGCAAGAAATAGGCCGGATTTAGGATTGCCAGGAAGTCCTCATATTTTTCGGTGAAAGAGAAATCAAAAACCGGACCGGCCGGGACCGAACTCCCCAGCATGGATAGAGATAACGGGAAAATGCTCGCCAGTAAGGATAACCCAAGCTGGGAGAGGACTCCTCCTGTTATCGTTCCAATGAGCAGTACCAGTGTGTACCAGGCGCATACCGCCAAAATTGCCTGGGCCATTTCGTTCAGATGAATTTCTAAGATGAGGAATTCGCGCAGCGGTGAAAAGAATATGACGCCCATATCGGCTGCTGTGGAAAAAAGTACAGTGCCGGTGAGGAATAGGATGCCGATGGACCATTTTACCCAGAAAATTTGGGATCTTCTAAACGGGAGAGAAAACGATAAATCTTGCTGTCCGCTCCATCGCTCCATGCCGATTAGCATTACGCCTGTGCCAAGAGCAAGGACGGACAGTGCGACGCGGTAAGCAATGAAATCTTCAAACGGATTATAGAACAGCCAGGAGGTGAAATTGTGTTGTAAGAATTCAAGTCTGTAGCCCTCTATCTGTTCAGCTGACATGGAGTAAATATTCATATAACGGGAAAATGTCAGACACAGTATTCCGGCTATTGGCATGAGCCACAGAAGCACTTTGGCCTGCCTGTATTCTTTATACCATAATGCTTTAGGAAACATATTCGTCATCTCCTCTTAGGTGGTAATCAAATACGTCATCCAGTTCTATGCTTATCTGCTCCAGCAGAAGCGGTTTCTGCTCTTCCAGCAGGTGCAGGATTTCCTGAGTATCGTCTTGTAACAGGAGGGTATAGACTCGTACGATATGCTGGACTACGCGGATATGAGGCAGATTGAGCAAATCTGCGGGGGCTTCTCCGTTAAATACGATCTGCAGCTTGTGAAGGGTTTGTTTGGCTCCATCCAGTGAAGAAATGGAAGCGAGTTGTCCTTCCCGGATCATGATGACGGTATCCGAAATACGTTCCAGCTCATGAAGCTGGTGAGAAGAGATCAGAAGAGAAACACCGGACTCGGATACTTCTTCCATCATGTAAGACAGTATTTGCTTACGGATAATCGGATCCAGTCCATTAGTGGGTTCATCGAGCAGAATCAGGTTGGCGCGTGCAGAGAAAGCGAGCAGGATACCGACTAACGCTTTCATGCCTTTAGAGAATGAACGGATCTTCTTGCCCTCGGGCAGGTTAAACCTTCTCAGCTGTGTGCTGAAATGTACCTCGTCGAATCCGGGATAGGACAGCCGGTAAAGCTTGGCGCATTCCAGTGCGGTATAGCTGTTTAGCATGGATAACGAATCCGGTACATATACGATTTCCTGCCTGGTTTGCGGGAAGGCTTGTACCGACAATCCTTTCCACGTGATCTCGCCCTGATCGGGATCCAGGATCCCGATCAGAGTCCTTAGCAGCGTCGTTTTACCGGCACCATTGCGGCCGATCAGAGCGGCGATACGTCCCGGGCCCAAATCGAATGAAATGTTGCGCAGCACAGGTTCTCCGTCAATTCTTTTACTAATCGAGTTAACGCTCAGCATTTCCCTCACTCCTTTATTTCTTTGTGAAATTCGTCTATCCATGCCTGGAGCTGCTCAGGTCCTATTCCGAGGAAACCGGCTTCTACGAGCAGCTGATGAAAAGAATGGCGAAGCCTTTCAAGACGTTCCTTCTCCATTCCCGGAGCTGCTGATGTTTCGGCGACGAAAGTGCCTTTGCCGCGTAAAGTTTGAATAATTCCATAGCGCTCAAGTTCCTGATAAGCTTTGGCGACGGTGTTGGGATTAACGAGCAGAGTAGCGGACATCTCCCGGACGGAAGGAAGTTTGTCGCCAGGCTGGAGAGCACCCTTAAGAATGAGTTCTTTCATCCCCTGAACGATTTGTTCGTAGATGGGAGCTTCACTTCGTTCATTAATTTTGAGCATAGCAAGGCTGCACCTCTTTTTGCGGCGAGATAGGTGAGTTCATTTAATTCTTATAGAGCGGTGCCAGAGTGGCGGATTACATCGTGCATGAATCATTTAGTGTGTATTATTCGATGTAGTACACTTAGTACAATATCGGAATTAAGCACATACTGTCAACCTGTATTTTCCAAATTTGAGGATCGGTGGAACCGTTTACTTTTGTTTTATGAAGTGCCCCCATGTTAAAATCAGGAGAAAATAGAGTGGTGGAGAGAGTGAACCGATGGATCCTAATCTGAAGATGACGCGGAGAGCTTTTCTGGGCAAAGGCAAAATAGTGGTCGGCGCTTTTCTCGCGGCGCCCTTCGCTTCTTATGGCTATGCCAGGTTTGCCGAGCCGAAATGGATACGAACGACGCATGTCCCGCTGAGAATGAGCCGTCTGCCTAAAGCATTCGACGGGATGAGGATCGTTCATTTCAGCGACGTCCATATCGGCCCTTACTTGTCGCCGGATGAGCTGCCTCAGCTGATGGAGCGGATTCAAAGTTTGAATCCCGACCTCATCTGTTTTACCGGCGATTTATACGATTACCGTGTGTATGATAAAGCCCGGGTCACGGCGGCTCTCGCCAGCTTGAAAGCCCCGCTGGGCAAGTTCGCGGTACTTGGTAATCATGATTATTACGAGTCGCCCCGTGAGACGGAGAAAGTATTCCAGTCCGCCGGGTTTGAGCTTCTTACAAACCGTTCCGTACCGGTCGTGCAAGGGAAATCCCAGATCCGCGTGGCGGGAGTTGATGATATGTGGGAAGGCCGCCCGGAGCTTGACCGTGCTTTGCAAGGCACAACGGGTCAGGAGTTCGTGCTGCTTCTGTCTCACGCGCCTGATTTTGCCGATATCGCTCTGGAGAGGCCTGTCGATCTTCAATTATCCGGGCACAGCCACGGCGGCCAGGTCAGGCTGCCGTTCTACGGCGCGCTGACAACCCCGATGCACGGCAAGAAATATGTCGATGGTCTCTACAAGCTCGGCGGGGGCAAGCTGCATGTATACACGAACCGCGGCATCGGGATGACGCTTCATCCGGTCCGGTTCTGGTGCCGCCCGGAGCTTACTGTCCTTACGCTTTCAAGCGGCAGTTAATCTGCCTGTCCGACCCCGTTGAATAGCCTGTTCTGTTCCTGAGCCTGCTTCAGTCCATCCGGACGGATCGGGCTTTTTTGCACAGGTCAAAAAACAAACCTATCATGAAACGATGTAGGTCATAAAGGGAGAGGAATGCTTGTCGTAAACGGCATGTGGGCAAGCTCCTGGAAAATAGAGCATCCGCCGCTTTCTTCCAACCTGGCGAAAAGTAGGCTTGTTCCTCGGGCCTTTTTGTGCAGGACAGGCGTAACTCCATGACATTCATCCAGACCGATTCTAATTGGGGACATATAGTATACCGAAAGACAAAACTTTCACCGAAAGGGGAAATGCACGATGAGTTATGTTGGAGGATATCCAGGCGGGGGCAATAATGCGTGTTGCATCACTCCAGGTTATGGTGCAGGTACAGGGGTAGGCGCTATTCTAGTTCTGTTCATTCTGCTTGTTATTATTAGCCGCGCATTCCTTTGCTAATCTTGCCCGCGTGAGCCGAAGAAGAAGTCCGGCCGTTAACGGCCGGACTTTTTTCTGCCTCAGGCAGGCTGTCCACGTTGATCGAGCAGAGATGCAGCCTGAGAAGACGGCATTGACATCCCGCTCAAACGGGGTATAATAAACTAAAATTAACAGGTACTTTAGTAAAGGCGAGGACGGGAACAAGTAGGCTGCAGCTGTTCTTCCAGAGAGCCGGTGGATGGTGCGAACCGGTGGAACAAGGTAGTACCGAATGGATCCCCGAGCTTGAAGTGGAACGGAAGCGGGACTCTCACAGTCCATCAGCGGATCAGGTAAGCCGCAGCACTTCCCGGTATATGGAACGGCCGCTCCCCGTTATCGGAGCCGAAGGCTTAGTTCTGCAGCGCGCTGTGCGTGAGTTCTGCGGATTTAAGCAAATAAGGGTGGCACCGCGGTCTTTCGTCCCTTCGACGAGAGGCCTTTTTTGCGTTCAATTCGTTCAAGTTTTTTAATTTTACAACATTCAAGGAGGGTTTATTGATGAAAAGAGTACTTTCCGGCATGCAGTCGAGCGGCAGATTAACACTGGGCAACTATATCGGTGCGCTGCGCAACTATGTGAAGCTCCAAGACGAGCATAAGTGTTATTTTATGGTGGCGAATCTTCATGCTCTCACAGTCCCTCAGGAGCCGGCTGCTCTCAAAGAGCAGACCGAATCGGTTGCCGCGCTGTATCTGGCGGCAGGAATTGATCCGTCCAAAGCAAGTATCTTTCTCCAATCCTCTGTCAAAGAACATGCGGAGCTGGGATGGTTGCTGACGACACTGACCTATATGGGTGAGCTGGAGCGGATGACCCAGTTCAAAGATAAGTCCGCAGGAAAAGATTCGATCGGCGTCGGTCTGTTTACGTATCCGTCTCTGATGGCGGCGGATATTCTTCTGTATAATGCCGATCTGATTCCGGTAGGGGATGACCAGAAGCAGCATCTGGAGCTGACCCGCGATCTCGCACTGCGCTTCAATAAACGGTTCGGCGATACGTTCACGATTCCGCAGCCGTATATTCCGGAAGTAGGCGCCCGAATTATGGGTCTTGACGATGCCTCCAAGAAAATGAGCAAGAGCAGCCCGAATCCCGGCAGTTTTATCGCGATGCTCGATGAGCCGGATGTGATCCGCAAGAAATTCAGCCGCGCGGTCACGGACTCCGGCCGCGAGGTGAAGTATGACCCGCAGAACAAGCCTGAAATCAGCAATCTTATCAGCATCTATACCCAGTGTTCGGAACTTACCGTGGCGCAGGTGGAAGCCAAATACGAAGGCGGACAAGGCTACGGAACGTTTAAGAAGGACCTGGCTGAAGTCGTCGTCGCTCAGCTTGAGCCTATTCAGACCCGTTACCGCGAAATCCGTGAATCGGGAGAGCTGTACGAGGTGCTTCGCAAAGGGGCGCAGGAAGCAACCGAGCTGGCATCTGCGACGGTACGCGAAGTGAAAGAAAAGATGGGAATTGTTCAGCCTTAGAAGCCGTTCCTTTTATACCGGTATAAAAAAAGCGCCGCACGGGCGCTCTGGGAAATTATTTTCCCGAAGTTTCCCGCTTGCGGCGCATTTTTGCTTTGGTGACAAAGCCAAAGCCCATAAATCCTATCGACAACACGATAAACAAAAGGACAAGCAGCGGTTCGCGTGTAGAAATAGCGAAGCTGATTCCTGCCAACAGGATCGTGCCGATGACGGCAAACAGCAGTCCAAATCCGCGACTCATTGAAAATCACCTGCTTTCAAAGTTTTTTGTTATAGATGCGTATAGAAATTTGTAACCGTCACATACTATTCTTGCAAGCTTGCAAATACATCACGAAACTTAGCTGACTGAAAGGAGTCTGATCCCAATGGGAACTGGACAATCTCGTAACAGCAATGCACTGGTAGTACCTCAAGCAACTCAAGCACTTGATCAATTGAAGTATGAGGTAGCTCAAGAACTGGGCATTCAAATTCCTCAAGATGGCTACTACGGTTACATGGCAACTCGCGACACAGGTGCTATCGGTGGACACATCACTCGCCGCCTGGTCCAAATCGCTGAGCAGCAGCTGGCTGGTCAAAGCCGCTAATTCTCACCTGAAATAGCAAGAGGCAATCTTCATATGAGCTCAAGGGGACAAGATCCCCTTGAGCTTTGTCTTTTGGGCAGCGGAGTGCCGCGGCCTGACGCAGCAGTTAATTATCATAACGGGGTACGTCTATCGGGCGACGAACCGGACAAAGAAAACCGCGCCCCGAGAGGCGCGGTTTTTCATGTAATGTCCGACTAGATCGGACCCGGTCTAACACGCCTGTTCTCACTTTACCAGACAGGCCACCAAAAGAAAATCGTTAAAAATAAGCAGTTGTCAGTAACTATCCACACGAAGCCTTTTCTGCAGCCGGTCATCACTGAGCCAGCCGATGTAGGAATCCAGGGGTTTATAATCGTGGTCCATCAGCAGGACGGCTACGAAAGGATATTGCTTCCGGTGACGGTAGCGTACATCGCTCCATCTGACCTCGTATCCCCATGGTTTTTCTATAACCTGGGCACATGCGTGGCCGGAGAAATAAAGAAAGGCTTGGATATCCTTGTGGTTCTTAGAAGCATCGGCGGCAGGGTGGATGTCACATTTGACTCGATCGATCCAGCGGAGCTTACCGCTGCGAAGATCTCCTAGCGTGTACAGCCCGTCCTCATTTTGTTTGACCACATTCCAGGCATACAAATTGTAGGTGGGAATAGCCATGTACTTATCACCGGCTCTATAATCCGGGTCTTTGAGCGGGAGTTTCTTCTCCACCAGGTAATGAGCCGTTGTCCGCCACACATAATAGACAGCGATCAGCCCGTACAGCAAAGGGAATATGAAAGACGGTTCTGCGAGATGAACGGCCCATAGGAATATAGCGACAAGATGGGCTGTAAAAATAAACGGATCAAAAATATGGATAATGTTCCACGAGATCCATTTGTCCGTAAACGGCCGGAAAGCTTGTGTTCCATACGTGTTGAACAAATCCGTAAAGACATGAAAGGCGACTGCGATAAATACCCACAAGCCCAAGTGCAGAATCGGAACGCCTTTGAAGATAAGAGCAAGGAGTCCCGTAATCAGCAGTGTCCATAAGGCAACAAACGGCAGCGAGTGCGAAATGCCGCGATGATTGCGGATATAGACAGCATTATTCCGGAAACGAAGAAGTGTGTCGAAGTCCGGAGCTTGTGAGCCAAGAACGGTTCCGATAAAGACGGCCGTCATGGCCGTTGAATTGGAAGCAACGACGGGGTCTACCGTGGACAGGCCTGCTAGGCCAAAGCCGATGACTAAATGAGTTCCCGTATCCACTGGCTCTCCTCCTAAGCTGGAAATGTCTTTGCCTGTATATTATAGTTTACCATGATCAGGTTAAATTTAAATCAACCGGAGGGAATATGGGCAAAGTTTTTGTTGAATATGCTATTCTTCCTGAATACCGCCACGCGTATCTGGCTTTTATACTTGAACGTCAGGCGCTGGACAAACGATTGTCTGTCTATGAAGGGACAGACCAGCCGGGACTCTTCGTTGAAACCTGGGAACCAGTATCCCACGAAGAGTACGTTTCCATGCGTGCGGACCGACAAAGCGGGGACAACCCCGTATGGAGCGTCATGCACAGCTGGGTCAAAGGGGGAAGCGCCAAACTTAACATTTGGCATTTCCATGAGATTTATAACCCGTTAAGCGGCAATTAGAACCGGATTCGGCCTAAAAACTGCTGCAGCCGACCGGGCACAACAAAAGCCTCGGCTGATGCCGAGGCCGTTTGGTTCCGGTTAACGGGGCTGTATCGGTGTGTTGAAGTAGTTGAGCGGCTCATCAAAGGTAGCATAATCAAGATTAACCATGAGCAGCAGGTAACGCATGCCGGTTTTGGGATCGCTAATGATAATATGATCCCGGCCCGCCGCTTCAACGACGCCGCGGAAAATTTTGGCGTTCCATTCGCTGTTGTTTTCGAAAGTCATGTAGAAGGTTCCGACTTTGCCGAGGTTAAGGCGCAGAATATTCTCTACATAAGATTCTTCCAGCGGCAGTGCGTTTAACTGGCCTCCCGGGGTAATGCCGATGCCGCTTGGTACTGGCGGCGGAACTTGCTGCTGCTGGGGGTATGAAGGGTATGAAGGGTATCCTTGCATATAACCGGGATAAGCCGTGTAACCGGGTGCTGCTTGAGCAGGGTAGTTCATGTAGCCTTGCGGTGTACCGATATTCGGTTTGTTACCTGGGTTTACGCTGATCGTCATAAGTCTGACATCCTCCTTATATGGCCCACATCAGGTGTTATGTTCCGGCTTTGCCGGGTGGGCGTTTATCCATAACCATCATATGGAGTAGGCGTTCGTTTGGTGACAACAAAAAACCTTGCAAAGGTCCATGACCCCGTGCAAGGTTCTTCGCCGATCCTATTCGGCAGCAAGCATAAATTTATAGCCGACTCCCCATACGGTTTTGATGTACTTGGGATCTTTAGGATCTTTTTCGATTTTTTTTCGCAAATTAGCAATATGTACGTCGATAGCTCGTTCCGTTACGAATGAGTCGATACCCCGGATACGATTTAGCAGTTCTTCACGGCTGAATACTTTACCCTCATGAAGCCATAACAGTTTGATGATTTCAAATTCGGAAAATGTTGTTTCGACGGCGTTATGATTGACATATAAACACCGTTTGTCCGTATCCACGTGGATGGACGGGGGAGTGTTCCGTGCGGGCGCATCGGATTGTACGTGAGTCAGATGGGACCGGCGCAGCAGCGCTTTAATTCTTGCGGAGAGCTCGCGCATGCTGAATGGCTTACATAAGTAATCATCTGCACCAATCAGCAGCGCTTTGACCCGGTCGGACACTTCATTCTTTGCGGATACCATAAGGATGGGCAAAGACGACATACTCCGGATATCCGCGCACAGCTTCATGCCGTCATAATCCGGAAGCATAATGTCGAGAACGACAAGATCAGGCATAAACTCTTTGAATAACCGTAGACCCGTTTGCCCGTCTGAAGCGCGTTTTACTATATAAGCGTCTTCGGCCAAGTAAATCGACATCATATCCCCAATGCTGTTATCGTCCTCAATGATCAATATATTGGACATTAAGGTGGACCCTCCCTGCTTGAGGAATCTGATAGTTGTTAAGAAAATGTTGTGAATCTTCATGGTTTCTTAACAACTTTCTTGAATTTTCTTAAAACCATTTATTTTAACTATACTAAATCCATTTTGTGACGTCTACCACAGATTCCTTTCAAATTGGAAATTTGGAATTCGACAATATCATGACAACTCCTGTCATTACATTGTCAAACGATGTCCTGCTTGTTATGATGAATTGGAAGTAAGCGATGGGTATCAGGTTGTTGTCAGATTCAGCGTTTATATGTAACAATTTGGAGGTTGAGATCCTTGGATAAACAATTAGGATACAAAGCTACTGCGGATACGGTGCTGCACGCTGCTGAGTCAGCGGGAGTCCAATCGGCAGCGCAGGCTGATGTTCCTTCGGCTCCGGCTTCTTGGAGAGATTTTCTCGTTCTGACCAAGCCGGGTATTATATTTTCAAACCTTATCACCGCTTTCGGCGGTTTCTGGATTGCATCTGCAGGGACGTTCAACCTGGACTGGTTTCTGCTGCTGATTTATGCGATGGTCGGTACGGCTCTTGTGCTGGCGTCCGGTACGGTTCTGAATAACTATTTGGACCGGGACATGGATGCGAAGATGGAGCGAACGAAGAAGCGCGCTACCGTGAGAGGCACGATCAAGCCTTCCGTCGTTCTTGCTTTTGGGATTATACTTGGCGTAATCGGACTTTCCCTGCTCTATCTGCTGGTGAATCCGTTGACCGCACTGCTCGGAATAACCGGTATGTTCTTGTATGTATGGATCTATACGGTCATATTCAAAAGAACGTCGGTATGGGGAACGTTCGCCGGAAGCTTCTCCGGAGCGGTTCCGCCGGTAATGGGTTATGTGGCCGTCACAGGTTCACTTGATATGACTGCTCTTATCCTTTATCTGATTTTATTCCTGTGGCAGCCGCCTCATTTCTGGGCACTCGGCATACGCCGCAAGGAAGAGTATCGTGCAGCCGGTTATCCGCTGCTGCCGGTAGTCAAAGGCAATTATGTGACCAAAGTAAGCATGATGCGTTACATCGTACTGCTCGTTCCAGTTTCCCAGCTTCTCTTCCTGTATGGTGGAGATGTCAGAGTCGGTCCGCTATACTTCTTCGCGGCAACGATCATGGGATTGATCTGGGCGTTCATGTGCTACAAAGGCTTCAAAACAAAAGATGACGACAAATGGGCCAAAGGCATGTTCGTTTACTCGGTGAACTACCTGACCCTGCTTTTCCTGATCATGGTTGTGGATTCCACAATTATGAACCTATAATTAATTAACAACAGGATTCGTTTTCAAAACAAACATCCCATGGCGACATGGGATGTTTTTAAAGGGGAGACAATGACGCATGGCAGATGGATTTTGGTCGAAGAACTGGTTTAAAGTGAGCATTTCAGTTGTCCTGATTGCAGTAATCGCTTCGTTCGCATTTAAATTGAGCACGCAGGACCAGGGCAGAGATTATTTGGACAAAGATAAATCGATGGGACCTTCTCCAAGCTATCAGTTGACGGATGCGGAGGGCAACAAAGCTGCATCGGCAGATTACGACGGTAAAGTTAAGCTGGTTTATTTTTTCTTTGCCAGCTGTCCGGACGTTTGTCCGATTACGACCAATTTTTTGTCCAAGGTACAAGATGAGATGAAAAAGGAGAAGGTGTTTGAGAATAAAGCGAACATCGTATCCATTTCATTCGATCCTGCCAGAGACACCCCTGATGCGTTAAAAGAATATGCACTTAGAAACCGTGCTGATTTCACCGGATGGAAGTTCCTGACGGGAACGGACGAGAAGGAAATGGCGGCTTTGGCCAAAAAGTTTCAGGTGGGGGTAACGAAGGACAAGAACGGCAATTTCACTCACAACAATGTCATTCTTCTTCTCGATAAAAAGGGAGAGATCCGGACGTATTACAATGCGAATAACCCGGATCTGGATCAGACGGAAATTGTAAAAGACATGAAAGTATTAATCAAAGAAAGATAAGCTTTGCTTCCTATAAGGCAGGCGCAGGCGGATACAGAATGTATTCCTCCAGCCCTGCCTTTTCTAATTGCTGAATGAGGTACTCATCGGGCGTTCCTTCCACTCCGGCATAGCCGCGGCGCGTGTAAATCTGCTCTCCGTCAGGGAATACGTCCCTGAGTTTACCGCGTATCTTCTTGCCGGAAGAATCGTTATCCGTGAATACGTAAACTTCCTGAAAGCCGACCTTTTTCTGCAGCTTTTCAAGCGCCTCTGTTCCCGGTGTTCCGTATGTACAATATATTTCGACATCGCTGCTTAGAAGCCGGCGCAGTTTGCTCCGGTCATTTTTGCCTTCCACGATTATGGCGATGGGCATTCCCGTCCACTCCTTCGTCTGGACACTTTTTTCTGCGAACACAGGATGCGGCCAAGTGTCGGTATTATTATAATGGACAACATTCGCCGCTTCAAATAGATAGAAGGAAAACGGGTGGCGACAGCATTTCCTGGGAAATGTCGAAAAACTGAAAAACGGCTTGTTTCACAAGCCGCCGATTCTCCGGATTTTATTATAGAAGGAATAGTCGGAAGATTGAAGGAATGTGGGAAATAGCTTCCAAGTATCCGTCTCCGTAACAGGTAAATGAATGAACCTCCTAGGCGGAAGCAGGCCTGAGCAATCGGAAGGGCAGCAGTGTAAGTGCGCACATCAGAATAAAAAAGGCTATAAAATAGGGGGACACGAAGTTTCTCCACTGTCCCGCAACCATCGGGCCGATAAAGGCGCCAATGGAATAGGCGATGGACAGAAGAGAGAAGACCCGGCCGTAACGGTTGCTGCTCGTAATCGCGGCAAGCATGGTTGCAAGAGACGGGAAGATTATGCCTTTGGCCATCCCGATCAGGAACAGTGTGACATAGAGAGGCAGGGGCCACTGGATGGCCAGTCCGAAGAACAAGACAGAGAGGATGAGGGACCCTGCTACCGTCCGCTGGATAGGCGGGATCCGGTTCAGGAAGAACATGCTGAGCGACACCAATGCTCCAAGGCTGATCAAGGAGAAGAACAAACCGGATGTCAGCAGGGAGTTCTGGGCTGTTTTCATGAGCGGCAGTTCAAAGAACAGGATACCCTGGGAGCAGGACAATGCCAGAGGGACGGCATAGAACAGCCAGGGAATGGATGGCGAAGCCGCATCAGGAATAAGGGGTGCTATCGTTTCCGGTTTGCTGTCTGCACTCTTGGAAGCAGAGGGCAGCCGTTCTTCGGCCGTATGTCTGCTCGTATCGTCGGCGATAGCCCCGCGCGGCTCTTTCAGCCAAGGGATGGATATCAGTCCCGTAATGATAAGCACCCAGCCCAGCAGCGTAAAGGAAGCAGTGAAGCCGAACTGCGCCACGAGATAGGCGCCTGCCGCAGGCGAGATGACGGAAGCAAGGGTGTGGACCAGACCGTTGCCTGCCATAAGCTTGCTCTGATGAACACTATCCGTCGCGATTTTGGCGAGCATAGCCAGGCAGGCGGGTGACAGGAATGCCAGCACGAATCCGCTGATGGAACGGATCATAAGAAGCTGCCAGGGATCCTCTACCCGTGATTGGAAAATGAGTACAATACCTGCTACAATCAGGCTGAATACGATAAAGAGCTTGCTTCCGTATTTATCTACGCCAAAGCCTGCTATCAAATTGCCGGGTAAGTGGGTAAGGGAATACATCCCCATGATGAGCCCGATAAAGGATGGCGCAGCTCCAAGAGACAATGCGAACGGAGTTAAGATCGGGTATTGGGCATGAAGATCGAAAAAAGCTACGAACATAAAGAAATAAAGCCATATTGCCGTTTTCATATCGGAACACACCGCCTCATCTATTTTGCTGCGGAACTACTTGTCTCACCAACTCGTCTTTATAAGATGTACGCCCCTTGTCCCGTACTTATGCTATCTGAAATTAGACAGGCTTGCCGCCGTAAAGAAAGAGAGGTAAGAGCGATGGATCCGATTTTTATTATTGCTATTGGCGTGCTTCTTGCTATTGCTGTCATCCGTCTGGCCAAAACGAAGCGCAGCGTACAAAAACAAATTGACCGCGGCGACCATATCCGACATGATTTGGAAATGTTGCGTAAAAAAAGAGAGGAAGAATAAACGATTCGTCGTATAAACATAGAGTAAGCCATTTAACCAGGAAAATTAAGGGGGATTTGAGTTGGAAGCATGGATTGCGTTTATTCAGGAGCGCTGGCTGCTGATCGCGGCGGCGATCATAGTACTCCTCGTGGTGATTAGTCTTGTTAAAACGATCATTAAATGGGTATTGGTTATTGTGATTGTAGGGGCTCTGCTGGTTTACGGAGCGAATTATAAGGATACGCTGCAAAGTGTAAGCGGGACTGCTTTGACCGAAATCAGCAACCAGGCGATCAAAACGATCCAGGACGAAGCAAAGGATGCCAAATACACGAAAAATCCGGATGGAACGTATACCGTCGGGACCAAAAGTGTCAAAATTGAAGGCAAAGACGGTTCAGCGGACGTGGCCATCACATTCATGAACCGGACTTTCAACGTTAAGGCAGACAGTGTTATTCAGGCATTTATCGATCAGGCCAAAAAGAATACGGGACAGCAGTAATAACAACTTACAAATTACAAAAGCTGGGAGGTCCGGTGCTATGTCCGATTCAATCTTTAGTTGGGAGTCCATGAATATCATCTCTGTCATCCTCATTTTGGTCGTGGTCGGCTCAGCGATTCAAGGCATTGTACGCGGAACCTCCGGTTCAGCTAAACATTTGCTGCGGATGATTTGCGAGACGTTCGTAACCGTAGCGACCATTTATTTGGCCTGGCAGGCGTCCAAACTGCTGTCAGTTCCATTACAGAACTGGCTGAAGAGCCTTTCCATACAAATTCCCGCGGCAGAGATGCCCGTCTGGAAACAGACGTATTATACCGCAGTAACAGCTATACGGGATTTTGAACTGTTCCGGTTCGGTGTGCTCTTCTTGCTCACCTATCTGGTGATTAGACAAATTCTGTACTGGTTTGTTGATCCAATTCTGCTGCGCTGGGCACACAGCCGCTGGGACCGGGAAGACAAGCCCTCGGTTGCCAGCGCCGCAACCGGGGGCCTGATCGGTTCCGTGACAGGCGCCTGGCGGGCGATGCTGGTGGTCGCCGTGCTGTTCGTCTATGTCACGCTCTTTCCTCAAACGAAGCCGGCTAGTTATATAGGGGCTTCGAATCTGTATCAGAAAGGCGCCCGGGAAGTTATTCAGCCGTTTACGGGGGACTTTCTACAGAGTCAACTGCCGGTCTTTACCCGGGCGGTTGAGCAGGAATTCAATCAGATCCTCCAGCGGAAATATGAAGTGGTGGATGCCAACATCCCGGCCGATATATCCGCTGCAGCCAAAGAAGTGACCAAGAATGGCGGCACGGATGAGGAGAAGGCGGAGCTGCTGTACAAGTGGGTGGGCAGCCGGGTTGCTTATGACTACGGCAAGGTTGATCTATATGAACAGCAGCGGATCTGGAAGGAACAGACGCCGGAAGACACATTCGCAAGCCGTACAGGCGTCTGTATCGACTACTCCCGGCTGTACGCGGTAATGGCCCGCTCCATCGGACTGGACGTCAAAGTCGTAACGGGGCTTGGCTCGGACGGCCGTGGCGGCTACGGTCCCCATGCCTGGAATGAAGTGTATTTGACAGAGAAGAAGCAGTGGGTACCGCTTGATGCCACCTGGGTATCGAGCGGCAGCAACTGGTTCAATCCGCCGGATTTCGATAAGACGCACATCCGCGATGTTTAGAACAACCGCTCCTGTCCTGAGGAGCGGTTTTGTTCTAAGCAGAGCGGACCGTGAGGAACAAGAGGGTGGGCATAACTGTCATCCTGCGACATTTTTCACAGATGGTACATGTATGGTAAACTAGGGTGGATGGGGACGCGAAAGTTAAAGTCCGTGTCAGAACCAACGTTACTAAGGAAGGAAGCACGATGGACAACGAAGATATTCAAAAGAAAGATTCTGGTAAACGGCACTTTTCAATCCGGATTAATTTATTCTTTTTCGCCACATTTTTGCTGTTTTCCGTCTTGATTGTGAAGCTTGCTATTCTTCAATTTGTTGAAGGAGAAAAGCTTGCGGAGGAAGAACACTCAGCCACCAACCGTGAAACGCCAATTGCCCCGATCCGGGGGAATATTTATGATTCCAACAGCTACCCGATCGCATATACGATACCGGTTCAATCTGTGTTTTTCCGGATCGAATCCGGGCAGAAAGATAAGGATGAGGTCATAGCATTCGCTCATAAGCTTGCGGATATTTTCCAGCAGTACGGCTCCGCTAAATCGAAGCAGACGCCTCTGACGGCGGCAGCCATCGTCGAACTTATGGACGTCGGCTATGATATCGACAAGAATAAAACGAAAGAGCCCAGCTATTATTCCATCCCCAGGCGGATCAAAGCGGATTTGTCCAAAGAAGAAGTTGCTTATCTGCTTGAGCACCGCGATGAATTCAAATGGGTTGAAGTGATGGAGGAAAGCATCCGCACCTATGATGAGGACAAAATCGCCGTGCAATTGACCGGCTATATGAGGCAGTTTTCTACGGCGCGCGAGTCTAAGTACGGACTGTCCTTCTATAAAGACAAAACCAAGACCGAGGAATACCTGGATACCGAGGATGTAGGCTATGACGGTCTTGAGCTGATGTACCAGGAAGAACTCCGGGGTAAGAACGGCTACAAAACGTACCCGGTTAACTCGTCCCAGAAGATTATAGGCAATGTGACGATTACCAAGCCCGAGAAGGGGAACAACCTGCACCTGACGATTCACAAGGATATTCAGACCCGTACGGAACAGAAAATCATGGATCAACTAACCTACCTGCGCCAGCCTAAATCAGGCAGCTACGGCTATTCGCCGAATGCGCGCTCCGGTTATGCGGTAGCCATGGAAGTAGATACGGGACGGATCATTACGATGGCGAGTATGCCGGATTACGATCCGAATCTGTGGACAGGCGGCATCAAGACGACGGATTATGCCAAAATCCAGCCTTTCGTGAACAACGGAACCATTACGACGGCCTATCCGGATTATCCGGAGAAAGAACTGAGGAAGCATGCCAATTCCATGGTTTACATGGGTTCGACCATTAAGCCGCTGACTGTGCTTGTCGGTCTTAAGGAAGGCTTTTTCAAGCCTCAGGACAGGTACAACGACACCGGCTCTTACTCGTTCGGTAAGCAGGGGTCGCAAAGTACCATCTGGAATTCAGGACGTAAAGCATGGGGGCCGATTAATGCGGCCCAGGCGCTGGAGCACTCATCGAATACGTATATGTCGGCTTGGATCGGCAGCAAGCTGTACTTCGAGCGCAAGAACGGCCTGCAGATCTGGGACGATTACTTGAAGAGATTCGGGCTGACCACCTCTACGCAGAGCGGTCTGCCTAATGAATATGCCGGATCGAACGAATCGATCGCCAATGCGGCTTTGAACAGCGCCCAATCTGCCCTTATTTATGCTTCGTGGGGACAGAACGAGAAAGCGACGACTTTGCAGCTGGCCCAGCACACGGCTATGCTCGCGACTCAAGGGAAGAGATTGAAGCCTCAATTCGTCGACAAAATCACGACTTATGACGGTGAAATCGTTAAGAAATTCGGTCCTGAGATACTGAGCGAGGAAAAGTCCTTCAAGCAGGAATACTGGGATACGATTTTTGCCGGGATGAAACGGGTTAAATCACAAGGCTTCGATAACGTGAATTACACCTTCGCATCCAAGACGGGAACATCGACTCAGCAGATCGGTACCAAAACGGTGGATAACGGGACTTTCATCGCTTTTGCACCGGCAGATAAACCTAAGCTGGCTGTAGCGGTTGTCATTCCAGAGGGCGGATACGGCTCCTGGAGTGCGGCTCCGATCGCCCGGGAAATCTTCGATGCCTACGATGAGTACATCGGGTTGTCCGGCACGCCTCGCGGGCCTGCAACCGGGAATACGGAGAAGAAGAAGTAAGCCCATTCTGCATAAGACGCATGCTAGATTGGCTTAGTTACTCAGAGCGGGCCGTCCAGGCTCTTAGATCAGAGTGGACATGCCGGGTTTTCGCCTAAATATGGAACCTCCTATGGGGAGGGGGCATAATATAAGGTAGGAAACCCGGTTATTTACGGTCCAAAAGTTGCCTTTCACCAACAAAAATGCCCAAAGGAAAGAGGGGTCGGCTATGAAGAAGCGCAAGCTCATGTCCTCCGTTAAGCGTCTCATATGGACGGTCATCTTCTTATAAGTAAAAAGATCACCCGGGTTACCGCCCGGGTGATTCGCTGTTGTAAAGGTCCGGCAGCGGGAAGGGTTTTCATTTTCATCGTAAGGGGAGCTGCTGCAAGGATTGCGAGTTTCCATTTTCAGAAAGGGGACAGGTTGTGCTATACTAATGTATCGAATAACAACATGTGTTGTAGTTTTTATGGAGGTGTGGATCACTCGTGTGTGGTATCACCGGTGTTATGTACTTTGAAGATAGAGAGCCATCCTTGTCCATGCTTCAGAATATGACGGACGTCATTCATCACCGCGGTCCTAACGACTCGGGCTTCTGGACGGAGAATAGAATCGGGCTTGGTTTCCGCAGGCTTTCCATTATTGATTTGGCCGAAGGCCATCAGCCGCTTTGCAATGAAGACGAATCCGTCTGGATTATTTTTAACGGAGAGATTTACAATTATAAAGCTTTACGGTCCATGCTGCTCGATCGCGGCCATGTATTCCGTACAAACAGCGACACCGAGGTCATCGTGCATCTGTACGAAGAGTTCGGGGAAGAGTGTGTCAAACACCTGCGCGGGATGTTCGGTTTTGCGATCTGGGACCGCCGCAAGAAAGAACTGTTTGCAGCTCGCGATCATTTCGGCATCAAACCTTTTTATTATCAAATGAATGACCGTCAGCTTCTCTTCGGTTCCGAAATTAAGAGCCTTATGGCCTCCGGCAGCATCAGTCCGCTGATCCGCACGGAGAGCCTTATGAACTACTTAACGTTCCAGTATGTTCCGGAGCCTAATACGATGTTCCAGGGAGTCCAGAAGCTGCCTCCCGCGCATTACCTCAAGGTTACCTTTGATGGCACAATGTCGATCCACCGTTATTGGGATCCGATGTTCCAGCCTGAGGAGCGCCCTTTTGGCGAATATGTGGAACAAATCAGGGAGACGCTCAAAGATTCGGTTGTGCATCACATGGTTAGTGACGTAGAACGCGGCTGCTTCTTATCGAGCGGCATCGACTCGACGGCCATTGCGGCGCAGATGCGCCAAATCGAGCCGATCCGTACGTTCTCGGTCGGCTTTGAAGGTCCGAATAATGAAACGATTATTGCGCAGGAAACGGCAAAAGCGCTTGGCACGGAGCATTATTCCAAAATCATTACGCGTGAGGATTTCTTCAACACGCTGCCTAAGGCTGTCTGGCACCAGGATGAGCCTGTCGCTGATCCTTCGGCGATTGCCCTCTATCATGTAGCTCAGCTCGCGCGGGAGCATGTGACAGTCACTCTCTCAGGCGAGGGAGCGGACGAGCTGTTCGGCGGATACCGGATCTACCGGGAACCGACGTCACTGGCCCCGCTGGAGGGTCTGCCGCTGCCGCTGCGCCGCTTGATGCACCGCATGGCGCTGATGCTTCCGCAGGGAATGAAAGGCCGCAATTATATTCTGCGCGGCACGACGCCTCTGGAAGAGCGTTTCCTCGGCAACGCTAAGATTTTCACCGAAGATATGAAGGCTGAGGTTCTGCGCGTTGATCACGACATGCTGAAGCGGTATCAGAATCCGTTCCAAATCGCTGCGCAGTATTATGATAAGACCAAGCATCTCGATCCTGTTTCGCGGATGCAGTACATTGACATGAATCTCTGGATGCCTGGCGATATTCTGATGAAGGCCGATAAAATGACCATGGCTCATTCTTTGGAGCTTCGCGTACCTTTCCTCGACAAGGAATTGTTCGAAGTAGCCCGCCGAATTCCAGCCAAATACCGGATTGCGGAAGGAACGACGAAGCATATTTTCCGCAAAGCGATGGAAGGCGTTGTTCCGGATTTCATTATGAACCGGCCGAAGCTGGGCTTCCCTGTTCCGCTGCGTGACTGGCTCAAAGGACCGACGGGTACGACTATGGTTGAGCAAATCAAAGCTAGCGGGATCGAAGACTACATCCGTCTGGATGCGGTCGAGAGAATGGCCAAGCTTCATCAGGATGGACAAGGAGACTATGCTCGCAGACTGTGGACGATCTACATGTTTGCTCTGTGGCATGCCACCTATATGGAAGAAACAACCCAGAAGAAAGTCGCGGCATTCTAATATAAGAGCAGCTCCGCTTAAGCTCTGTACGTTAACATGATAAGAATTATGGTTATATCTGGATCACGGCCGTGTAATAATGGTTGAGACAAGAGAGTAGCTGATCATTACGGACAGTCGCTGACAGCGGAGCTTTATTATTTGCTGGCCGGATATTCATTTCATTGAAATGGTCCGGATACGCATTCTTGAAACACCTGAAGACGATGCATACGATGTGGTTTTCCTGTAGAAAACCTGGAGGAGGAAATTCGGTGGGACAATATAAACTGGTGGCGCTGGACATGGATGGCACGCTTCTTACGGAGGAAAAAACAGTTTCCGATGCGAACAAAGAGGCGATCTACGCAGCGCTTGATGCTGGTGTAACGGTTATTTTTTCGACGGGGCGCGGGGTACAGACGGCGCTTCCTTACGCGGTGGAGCTGAAGCTGGAAACTCCGATTGTATCCGTGAACGGCAGTGAGGTATGGAAGGCGCCTAATCAGCTGCTGAAGCGCACACTGCTGGATTTGGATCTTGTACAGCGGATGTATGATCTTGCTATCGAGCACGATACCTGGTATTGGGCTTATTCGGTTGAGGGGATGTATAACCGGGACAAATGGGCCGATGACATCACCAAACCGGAATGGTTGAAATTCGGTTTTTACACCGAGAACAATGAGAGCCTGGAAATCATCCGGGGTGAACTAGCCAGTTGGGGCGTTCTTGAAATTACGAACTCTCACCCGAATAACCTCGAATTGAATCCCAAAGGGGTCAGCAAAGCAAGCGGGATTGAAGAAGTTTGTAAATTGCTGGGTATTCAAATGTCCGAAGTTATCGCGATGGGGGATAGTGAGAATGACATCGCCATGATTCGGGCTGCAGGTCTGGGTGTCGCTATGGGGAATGCTCAAGAGGGCGTTAAGCGCATAGCCGATTTGATAACGGTGACCAATGAAGAGGATGGGGTTGCAAAAGTCATCCAGGAATACGTGCTCAATCCGTCTGCCTCGACTAAGCAGTAAGAACCGGGACGACTTGGTTTAAGGAAGGATGCCGCATATGGTTATTTTGGGATGGATCCTAATTATTTTGTTGTTTGTCATCGGGATGGTAGGAGCGGTTTATCCCATCCTGCCAGGGGCGCTAGCGATTTACGCCGCTTTTTTTGTCTATGGATTTTTCTTCAGTTTTGAACCGTTTGGCTTCTGGTTCTGGTTCATTCAGACTGTAATCGTAATTGCGATCACGATCGGTGATTATCTCGTCAGCGCATTGGGCGTCAAGAAATTCGGCGGCTCCAAAGCGTCGGTTTGGGGCAGCACGATCGGACTGCTCGTCGGTCCCTTTGCGATTCCGGCTTTCGGTCTGATTCTGGGACCGTTTATCGGCGCCTTAATCGGAGAACTCTATCACGGTTCGAGCCTCAAACAGGCTGCCAAGGTCGGGGTGGGCTCGGTTCTTGGATTTTTCTCCAGCGTTGTCGTTAAGGTTGTCCTCCAAGTGCTGATGATTATTTTCTTTATTGTCTGGATCTGATCAAGACGCTGTTGACAAAACCTACTCGGAAGGAAGACGACAGATGATTAATGTTACGGTGTGGAATGAAAATGTACATGAGAAGAACAACCCGAAAGTCGCGGAAGTGTACCCGCAGGGCATTCATGGAGCCCTGGCATCCGGTCTTGCCGATGATTCTTTTGAAATTCGTACGGCAACGATGGATCAGCCGGAGCATGGCCTTACGCAAGAAGTGCTGGACAGCACCGATGTTCTGATCTGGTGGGGGCATAAGGCTCATGGCGACGTGTCGGATGCTATTGTAGATCGTGTGCAGAAGCGTGTACTGGAAGGTATGGGGCTGGTTGTTCTACACTCCGGGCATTTCTCCAAAATCTTCAAGAAGCTGATGGGCACCTCGTGCGATCTGCGCTGGAGAGAAGACGGGGAAAAAGAACGTTTGTGGGTTGTGGATCCTGCTCATCCGATTGCCCAGGGGGTCGGCCACTTCATCGAACTGGAGCATGAGGAAATGTACGGCGAGCATTTTGATATTCCCGCGCCGGACGAGCTGGTGTTCGTCAGCTGGTTTGAAGGAGGGGAAGTCTTCCGCAGCGGCTGTACGTTCCACCGTGGACAAGGTCGTATCTTCTACTTCCGTCCGGGACACGAGACATATCCGACTTATTATAACAAGGATGTCCTGAAGGTTATTTCCAACGGAGTTAAATGGGCGGCGCCTGTGAACACCACGAGACCGGTTTATGGCAAATCGGAGCCGCTCGAGATCATGAAAGGCAGCCAACCTTAAAGAATAACTCACTGCTGCTACACCATCCGGAAAAGGACTCCTTTTCCGGTCTTATTATGTAAGGGGAGAAGGAACGACATTGTCTAAAGATTCGCTCGTCAAAGGTACGCTTATATTGACCGTGGCAGCTCTGATTGCCCGGTTCCTCGGCGTATTCCAGCGGTTCCCGCTTGTTTATATGCTGGGCAATGAAGGGATGGCGAGCTACTCGGTCGCCTTTAATATCTACAGCATTCTACTCGTTGTCGCTACGGCAGGTATTCCGAGTGCCCTTAGTAAAATGGTCTCTGAGCGAACCGCGCTCGGCCAGATGGACGAGGCCAAACATATTTACCGGGCTGCACTGCTGTTTGCTGCAGGAGCCGGACTTGTTGCCAGCGTGCTGTTATTTGTTCTCTCGCCGCTGTATGCGGAGAAGTCAGGCGTTCCCGGCGCCGCATTGCCGACCATGGCGATAGCTCCTGCGCTGCTCATCTTCCCAGTCATCGCCATCATGCGGGGGTATTTCCAGGGACGGCAGCATATGCTGCCCAACGGGATCTCTCAGGTTATTGAGCAGATTATCCGTCTGATAACGGCTCTGGGCCTGGCTTATCTGCTGCTTGGTTTCGGTCTGGACTGGGCCGTGGCAGGTGCATCTTTCGGCGGCGTGACCGGCGGGATTGCCGCGATGTTGGTATTGATGTATTTTGCCCGGAAATTCCGGAGGGAGGATCTTCAAGAAGAATCTGCATCCGGGAATGCCAGGCAGGTGTCAGATCGTGACCGCTCATCAGCCGGGACGAAGCTCCCTTTTAGTCAGATCTATAAGCAGATGCTGCGTCTGTCGATCCCGATCGTTATTTTCTCCATCACCGTTACACTGATTTATGCGATAGATTCTTCGACGCTTGTTCCGCTGCTTCGTGAGCAGATCGGGGCGGATACGAGCAGGGAGCTCGTCGGGATTTTGGGAGGCCAAGCCCAGTCGCTCGCAGGACTGCCGATTGTGCTGGCTATAGCACTCAGCCAATCGGTTATCCCGATTATCTCCGCTGCTTATTCCCGCCGCGAGCTGGATCAGGTGCGTCACCAATCGGCCCGTGTTATGCAGCTTGCCATTCTATCCGGCCTGCCTATGGTGCTTGCCATTTGTACAGCTGCCCGTCCTTTGTCGGGGATGTTCGATTACGGCGGTACTCAGGCGGGGTATGAATACGGGCCGCCTATGATCGCTCTTATGACCGCGGGAGCCATGTTCCAGATCACCATGCAAACGTCGGGTGCCGTGATGATGGGCATGGGCAAAATGCGGGCGCTTGTTTCAAGCGTCGTTTTCGGAATCGCGATCAAGCTAATCGGTAACCTGGTGCTGTCGCCATGGCTGGGTGTCTATGGCATTTTGCTGTCGACCATGCTGTGCTTTATTGTCATGACAGCTTTCAATCTGGCTGTAATGCGTAATGTGGTTTCATTCCGTATTATGAATGCCCGCCGCTGGACCGGTATCGTCGCGACAACGGTTATTGTGGCCTTTGCCGGATTCTTCACAGAGCGCTTCTTGTTTGCTAACTTAGAGCTATTCCCGTGGGGAGTTGCCAATGCAACGCTTAATGCCATTATTGTAGGCGGTTTAGCCTGCTTGCTCTACGTTATCCTCTTGTTCGTGACGAAAGTCGTGACCAGTGAGGATGTGAAATCCTTCCCGGCGCCGCTCCGGAAGGTGCTTGCGAAAGCGGGCCGCTTAATGGGCCGCGGTTAAGACGCTTGCGCGGCGTCTTAAGCCGCAGACAAGCTGCAAGATGCGCAAGCCCCCTCTACTGGAGAGGAGCATCATTTCTCGCGCTTTCTGCGGCAATCATACGGCAAACGCGTAGCCAATCAAAACACCTTCAAGAGAAAGTAACCATGTCGTAAGACAAGGGGACGATTCTTGAAGGTGTTTTTGCGTTGGTAAAGGAAGAGCTAGGCTCCATGGTGAAAGTAACTGATTTTT
This sequence comes from Paenibacillus lutrae, assembly GCF_009757775.1. Lineage (GTDB taxonomy): Bacteria > Bacillota > Bacilli > Paenibacillales > NBRC-103111 > Paenibacillus_F > Paenibacillus_F lutrae. The sequence continues at coordinate 25,666 of NZ_RHLK01000015.1, read as the reverse complement.
TTGATACACATTGTATCAAAAATTAGCGAAACGTTATATAATCATTATTGAATTTTGTAATATATAGGAGGTTTTGTGGTAGTAATCTAGTTTAGATTGTCTGGTGGTAGAGATGATTCAATATTTATTGGTAGGAGGGAGTAAGATGATGAAAAAATTAGTACTTGGTGTGGCATGCGGACTGTTGACAGTTTCACTTGCGGCTCCTATGCTTTCCGCGGCAGTTCCCCAGTCGGGTTTACCGGGGTCCTGGGATGGCATCACGCAAACGGCTCCATTGAATGGGCCGTATGAAGATCCTGGTCAGAGCGATGTTCCTTTCGGCGGTGGATCCTTCTACAAGCTTCCCTGGCGTTCGTATGTCGATACTCAGGAAGCCAGTCAATTTCTCGATTCTCTCGGCGTCGTCATTAATGTGACGGAGAAAGAAACGGATGCTACCGCACAAGCGCTCGCGGAGGCGGGGATCAAGCACGCCCGTTTCGAAATGGGCTGGGGGAATTTGCAGTATGATGATGAATCGAAGGTAGGCTATACCGTCAAGGAACGGGAGTATGCCAATACGCTGAAATCTCTGCAGAAGCATGGAATCCGCCCGCTGATTCTATTGAATTCCAATTCCGGAATTCCCGCACCTTATAAGGAAGTCAAAACGGCATTGCTGGAGCCTGCCGTTACAGGGGCTACATACTTGAAGCTCGATCCTGCCCAATTAACCGGGATTGTCGTTAAATATACGGGAGTTAGAGAAATAAACAATCAGGGACACGCTTTAAGTCAAGGATTTAACCCGCTTATTACCGAACTCAATCCGACAACGGGGATCGCCAAACTCTCTTCACCGCTTCAGGGGGCAACTATACCTGCCGGCGCATATTCCTTATATAAGCTGAAATACCAGCCTCTTTCAGGCAAAACATTCGCGGACGGAACGCCGAACCCGGCCTCCGATGAAACCATAGAAGGCTGGAAGACTTATGTAAAAAGTGTATCGGCCTTCGCGAAACGTGCATTGGGTACCGAAGGAAAGGCAGACGCCGGCTTCGACTTCGAAGTTTGGAACGAGCAAACATTCGGGCATCATTTTATGGACATTAAGTATTATTACGAGCCGGACCTCCAATTCTCGCAGCCGCCTACGTATATAACGCGCAAAGGGGAGACCGTAACCGGACAGGAGGTTTTTCTCCCCGTTACGACCGATGTGGTGAGCGATCCGGTTAATCAGACTCCGGGCGTGAAGGTTATCAGCGGATTCTCTAACCAGCGTCCCAAAGACAACTTCCGCTGGATCTTTGACGGTCAAGCCGGAATAAGCCGTCACTATTATACGGGCTACGACAAGAATAAATTCACTTACAAGCCGCCGACCTGGCATCGCACCGCTAACCAAACCGTCGATGCGCTCGGGAATCTCGGCAGCACCTTTGTACCTTCGTTCATGCAGGCCAATCCGGAATATACCTACTCCGCTCTCGTAACCGAGCATTTAAGCCGGGATATTCAGCCGTTCCCGAACAATTTTAAAGATCATTACCGTTTCGCGAACTTTAACCGGAAAAACGTGGAATTGTGGCAGACCGAAACGAATTTCGGTACGCTGAGCTTCACGAACGAACTGGCCGCGGCTAACGGGATTCCTAAAGAATCACCGGCTCTGGGTCCGATCCGCCAAAGAATCGCGACGAAATCAACCTTGCGCAATTATGTATTCCAGAGCCACAAAGGACTGGAGCGACTATACACCTATGTAGCCAAAGAAAAACATGACGTCACCTCCGCGATACTTCCGGTCGCGTTCTACGAAGAACTGGCCAATAACAATTTTGTGCTCAATGATAACGTACGCGCGAAGGTTGGCCCTCAATTGACTGCCCTGAAGAATACGGTGAACCTGTTAAAAGGAGGGGAGAAGATCGACAACTTACGGAAGCTGAACGTCGCGGAAGTGATCGAGCACAAACCGAGGCTCGTGTTCAAAGGGGACGGAACGCCCAATCATCCGGATTACTACAACCGTGAAGACCTGGTCATCGCTCCGTTTCAGCTGAAATCGAATAAATTCGCAATCGGCTATTATGTAGCATCCCGCAATCTGACACAAGCCTGGGATCCTGCGAAAGGCGCATTGGACCCGGCCCGTTACGATTTCCCGGATCAGACCTTCGAGGTTAAGCTGAAGAACATCAACACGACTTCTCCCAATGTATCTGCTTACGATCCCGTAACCAATACATCCGTCCCCGTTACGATTACAGAAACTTTGCCGGACTCGATCAAGGTAAAGCTGACGACTTCGGATTACCCGCGTTTTCTGATCATTGAGGAATCGGCACCGGGACCGCAGGTCAAGAATGTAACCGTGAACAAAGTACACAACGGAGGAGTCCTCAGCTTTGTTCCTAACTTTACGGGCCCAGTCAACGTATCGTGGGGTAAATATCCGGCTAGGGCAGGGAGTAAATTCAAACGGGAGTATTTCAAACTTGAGCATCAGAAAGGAACGCCTACCGTCGATTACATTGATCTCCTTGATTATAACGACAAAGGGGGCCTATTCCCTGAGGATAAACCGGGTTCGGTACGGATTACGGGCAAAATCAAGCCGAAGCATACAGAGACGTACACGTTCCAGCTATTGACTTATGATCAGAAAGGAAGCGTATGGCTGAACGATCAGCAAATCATCGTACCTTACGGCAAATACTCGGCAAGCGTCCCGCTGGTAGCGGGCACCGAATACAACATCCGGTACGAAACGACGTCGCCGTATGTCGGCCTCAAAACGGCTTCGCTCAACTGGTACAGCGCGTCACAAGTTTATGAGCCGGTTGTTACATCTGAAGGTCCCGACAATCAAAGTGTCATTCAAGTCGTTAAAGATCAGCCGGTCAGTTACAGCATTCCGGGCCTCCGCGAAGGCGATGGAGTAAAGTTGACTTATAAAACAGGGGCACCCAACAAATACCCTCAGTGGAATTATGATTATACGGGTGTCCTATGGCCAGCAGCTTCGCCGGGAACGAACACCTTGACCGGTCCGGTGAATTCAACTGCCGAATCGGTGTCGGAGCTTTCCAATATTCATGTAAATTCGCCCGAACTTGAGGGCAATGAAAATTTAATTCAGCCTTAAAGTGTACGTCACAACCAGAGGCACAGGCATCACGATCTTAACCGGCTGTGCCTCTCGTTGTGTATGCCTGCAGCTTGCCGTTCATCACTCTGCCATGTGCTGTGCAAAAAAGGTTCTTTACCCCTTCAACTGCTGCGCAGCCAATGCAGCTGTCTGCACCTTGTGGAGGCCGAAGCAGCTCTCAGCGCTCATTTCGAACAAATCCGGGATAGCAATATCTCCGATAAAGCCGAGAACATCCGCGGTATGGAACCAGTCACCCGGCTCAACCGGCGCTAGGGGGACATCGTCCCAAGCATCGGTAAGCCTCGGACTGTAGACCTGGGAAGCTCCGGGCATCAGCTCACAGCCGGCGATTTTATTCAAATGCGTGGTGATTGAAGGGGGCTCTTCTTGTGCATTCGTGAACAAATGCGGCCAATAATCTGCTCTTGAGCCTGTATGGGGATATGCCGCGAACCGTAAGACTCCTTCATATACAGCGGGGATGCCGAATAAAATGCCATAGAGGGTTTTACCGAACTGGATTCGTTCCCGCAGATCGCTGAAGTCTTCGAGAATGGCTCCCGCAAGATGGATCGGGGGATCTTGCAAGACCTTGTCCCCGCTTTTTTTTGCAAATGGAAAAACAATCTGATTAAGCTGCATCAGCGCCTGCATCTGAAATTTCAGTGACCCGAGTACATGCTCGGCATAGTAAGGCGCTTTAACAACCCGCCCTTCAATGTAATGCTGCTCGTTGATAATCAGAGCGGTTGTCAGCATGACGGAGTCTTGGGCTCTCCAGAACTCTTCCCAGACGGGTTTCATAAAAGCTGAGACACCAAACGCGGGTAGGAGGTGAAAAAGTGATTGCTTGCTTGTCAAAGTCGCTTGATATAAAAGCAGCTGAGGATAAGCATCTCCGAAGATAAGGCAATTGGCTTTTTCCAGGAAGGAGAAAATAGTTTGCCGCTGTGAGGGACTTAGAAGAAAGGGCAGATATTGTCCATGCAGATCGGTCATGCTCCACCCGCCGTTCCGGGAGACCATATGCGCAAGCAGAGCCCAATGAAGTTCCGGATGCTTAGTGTACATTTCCCAGTAGGCTTGTGTCCTTGTCACGTTGTTACGGTTGCCGCGGCCGGTGGCCAGACGGATTTGTTCTATGAGGCTGTTTTCTTCCGAAGTAAAGGAGAGGGATTCAGACAGACTGGGGCTTGTAAAAGATTCAGGTATCAGAGCTGTGCAGGTATGCTGCAACCGCCGGATGGTTGCCTGGTCAGGGACGAGCTTCCGGGTCGCCGCAGCTTGTAACTTGCGGGCGGATTGCATGGAAGTCCGTTTGGCTAAGATCAGCTGCGCCAGTGTCTTGGGAAGAGAGCGGATCCAGCTTCCGATTGTTCTCCAGATGCTGTTCTCTTTGGCATGGTTCATGCGGATAGACCTGCCTTTCAGGGGCGTTATGTATGTTAGACTCCTCTCCATAGGCCTGCCTTATTCAAAGTTCTAGGCCTTCAGTATGTGCCTTTATTAATTTTCAACATTTTTATGAGTCTTTTTACTTATTTCTGCGTATAAATTAGGGTTAGCATTATATGGAACTGGAAAGGAGTCTTTCAATGAAGAAAATTGGTTGGAAGCAGTGGTTATGTGGAGGTACAGGAGCGCTGATGCTCGTATTGACAGGCTGCCAGTCCGTAGACGGTCTGGATATCAATAAGGCGCTTGTTAAGCAATACGAGGTTAAATCGGCAGAAGCGACGGAGTCACTGAAGCTGGAACTTATTACGGGTGATACCAAGAAATTGCCGGAAGACGCCCAGAGATTGCTCGATCTTTTCAAGAATGTAACAATCAAGTTTACGGAAGAGAAGATGGAGAGTCAGGAGAAGGCATCCATCAAAGGCGAGTTTGTGTACGGCAAAGGCAGTATTCCGTTCCATATGTCAGTGGATAAGCAGGATGTGTTTATCAGCATTGAAGGGGTCTCCAAGCCGATACATATCCGTAACGCTCAGATGAATCCGGTTGCCGGCGGCATGATGATGCCGGATCAGGAGAAAATCGAAGAAATGACTAAAGCGCTGCAGGACAGCATGCCGTCGCTGGCATCCTTCTTTATCGGTCACGCGCCGAATCCTAAAACGATCAGCGTAACTTCCGTAACGGAAACGGTCTATAACGAATCGGTCTCTCTCAAGAAACTTCATGCTGAAATTAAAGGCAGCGAGGCGCTCGGTCTGGTCAAAACACTGCTGCAAAACATCGCGGCGGATGAGGAAGGCTTAAAAGAATTTATTGGAACCCTGTTTGATGTATTGGCTCCGATCGTAAAAGAAACCGTGGAAGAATCGGGAGAAAGCAATGTACTTATCGATACTTACCTTAATAACAAAACCTTGACTGTAGCAACCATCTATGAATTTATACAAAACGGCTTAAAAGAAGTTCTTAACCAGTACGACGCTGAGACGGATAAATTTCTGAACAGTCCGGGACAAGAACCGCTCCGCGAAATCCTCAGTGACAGATCTTCCGTCAAAGTTGATCTCTTGGTGGATGGCGACCAGCATATCCGCAAGAGCACTGCGGACATAAACATCCCGCTGCCGGAGGCAGAAACAGGTCTTAAGGGATTCAAAGTAAGCTCCACAAGTGAAAGATGGAATATCAACAAGCCTGTAACGATAGATCCTGTTAAAGCGGATGGAGATAAAATCCTGTTCGATACGTCCAATCCGGAGGCAGTCCCGTCTCTGGGAAGCTTCCTGCGTTCAATCGATAAAAACTCCGCGTTCTATAAGCTGATTAAAGAAGACCTGCAGGTTACTAAGCGTAATGCGCTGGTTTCAATGGATGACGAGTGGAGCAAATATGGTTTTGCCGGGTACCTCAAGAATGATGTATCCATGGCACCTGTTACTTATGTATCCGAATTACTGGATGCAGAAGTGAAGTGGGACGGTGCAACGAAGCAAATTACAGTAATTGACGATCTGAACGGCCACACTGTGGTGTTCACACTCGGTTCCGATCAAGCTGTAGTGGACGGTAAAACCGTTACTCTGGAACAGTCCGCAGAATTGACAGGTGACTTCACATTCGTGCCGCTGAGATTCCTTGTAGAATCCTTAGGCGGTGAAGTGAAGTGGGATGGCGATGAGCAAGCTGTCCGCGTCACACGTCCATAAGCAACGCATAAGCAAGGCAGTTTAGCTAATCCGGCCGCAGACTGAACCGGATAAATAAGAAGGAGCACTTCCTGCCCGCCGGGGTAAGAAGTGCTCCTTTTGTTAAGAAAGAATTACTCGGTTCTTTTCTCCGTGCCGGAAGGCGGTTGGGGCTTGTTCCCCGGCAGCCTGCCCGACCGCAGCAGCGCCTCCCGCAGAAGAAATTCGATATGTCCGTTAACGCTGCGGAATTCGTCGCCCGCCCAGCGTTCCAAAGCTTCGTACAGCTTAGGATCGAGACGCAGCGCAAAGTTTTTCTTGGTACCCATGGGGCCGCTTAGTAGATCGAACCGGAGTTGATGACAGGTTGGGCGGAACGGTCAGAGACAACGGCAACGAGCAGGTTGTTGATCATGGCTGCCTTACGCTCTTCATCCAGTTCGACAACACCCTCTGCCTGAAGACGGGAGATGGCCATCTGCACCATGCTGACAGCACCTTCAACAATCTTCTCGCGGGCAGATATAATCGCGGATGCCTGCTGACGCTGAAGCATCGCACTGGCAATTTCGGTCGAGTAAGCAAGGTGAGTCAATCTCGACTCCAGCACCTCTACCCCCGCTACATTCAGCCTGCGCTCCAGCTCATGAGTCAGCTCTTCCGCGATTTCTTCGGTATTGGCTCTCAGTGAGTAGGCTTCACCATTGTAGGAATCGTACGGATACTTGGAAGCGACATGACGGAGTCCGGTTTCGCTCTGAATCTCAACGAACGTCTGATAATTGTCGACTTCGAACATGGCTTTTGCCGTATCGACTACACGGAATACTACGACTGAAGCAATTTCAATCGGATTGCCGTCTACATCATTGACCTTCAGCTTAACGCTGTTAAAGTTGCGTACCCGCAGTGAGATCTTCTTACGTTCTGTAAACGGAATTGTAATCCAGAAGCCGCTATCACGGATTGTACCGCTGTAACGGCCGAAAAAATTGACGATCATCCCTTGATTCGGCTGTACCACGGTAAAGCCGGAAATCGGGATAAGAGCGAGAACAAACAGGATCACAGCAGGAATAATCATCTCCGCGATCAAGAGATAAGCTCCTGCCGCGAGTAGAGCCAGCACCGCCAGCACCCCTATAAAACCGTTCAATTTCCACACATTACGTTCTTTCATGGCACCAGTCTCCTTCGATTCAGTAATTGGATTTATTATATCGTTTTGATATTCATATGATATCACTTTTTACATTGATTGTAAATTGGTGAAGAAGACCATTTTGTACCCTTATCCGTCTTCCGTCGGTATGGAGTTATTGACACCGCCTTTTGAGCATGCTATAAGATAGACAAGTCAATAATCCGATGATGCCGGTCGGGAATCAGAACCGGCAGATTCCATATCTGAGGTGAACAGCATGGAAAAAATCCATAATGAACAAGATTTCCGCGCCGCGGTAGAAGAGTCAGGAGTTACAATCGCTGTTTTTAAAACAACCTGGTGCAAAGACTGCCATTATATCGAACCTTTCATGCCGGACCTTGAAAAAACTTATGCGGGACGGATCCGTTTCATTGAACTGGACCGTGATGAAGTGCCGGACCTGTGCGAAGAGCTTAACATTCTGGGCATTCCGAGCTTTATCGCTTTCCGCAACGGGAAAGAGCTGGTCCGGTTCGTAAGCAAGCTCCGGAAGACGCGGGAAGAAATTGAGCAATTTCTGGACCGTGCTATCGAAGTGGGAAATGCGCTGCCTGAGTAATTATTGTCTTCTAAAGTACCGCAAGGTTGAAGCCATTCCATCCGGAATGGCTTTTTCTAATGAAAGTCCAGATCAAGGGGCTACGATGCAAATGGATGGAACGGGCGGGTCATTATTCGGGCATGATAAAAGCGTAACGTAGTTTGCTGCCCATCTGATTTGTCTTCAAATAAATGGGGCCATTTTCTTCCTCCTGCTTGTTTCAAGGCTTTGTAACATTTGCGAATGGAATTGGACCTTCATACTAGCTATAATAAATTAGAAGGCTTTACTGCCGTCATTCGACAATTACTACCGTAAAATGGCATCAGGAATATAGAGAAGTAGGTGCATTTATGTATACTTTAGCTAGACGGTTCTCCTTGGCAACCATGATCGGGATGTTCTTGATCATTATGATGGGAGCTCTCGTTACGAAGACGGATTCCGGTTTGGGGTGCGGATATGAGTGGCCGCTGTGCAACGGTAAGTTCGTCCCGGCATATACCATTTCATCGATGATTGAATACAGTCACCGTGCCGTGACCGGGCTGGTCGGCTTTCTGATGCTGGCTACCTTCATCCTTGTGTTTAAGTCGGTCGAGCGCAAGGATGCGAAGTACTTTGTAGGAGGAGCCGCCCTCTTTACTGTTATTCAGGCAGCCATGGGAGCTTTTGCAGTGGTCTGGCCGCAATCTTCAGCAGTCTTGGCGCTTCACTTCGGCCTTTCACTGCTAGCCTTCGCGATGACGCTTCTGCTGTGGCTCACGTTCACGAAGTGGGGCGATTACACGGTATCGGTAGCACGCGAGACAAGGCAGGGACAATCCGCGGTCCAGCCGGGCAGTGCGCCCGTTGCTCCGGGATTCCGCAAATTTGTCTGGTTTATTGCAGTGTACTGCTACATTGTCGTTTATGTCGGGGCATTCGTACGCCATACCGAATCTTCAGGGGGCTGTGCAGGCTGGCCGTTGTGCAATGGCGAAGTCGTACCGACCCTTAGCGGGGCATCCGGTATTGTGTTCTTTCACCGCCTGGCGGCTGCAGGAATTTTGATCTGCGGGATTGTCCTGTTCGTAATGGCCCGCAAAAACTATAGCCATCTGACGAATGTATATAATGGAACGCGATGGGTGCTCATTTTACTTGTCGCTCAAGTATTCAGCGGAGCGCTCGTAACGTGGTCGCTGGGTCATGAAACTTTATTCTTGTTTACTGCCATGATCCATGCCGTACTGATTTGCGCCTTGTTCGGTTTTATCAGTTACTTGTGTGTCGTTATGCTCAGCGCAAGGAAACCGATTGAGAAGAATACAGCAGGTAAATAGAAATTTGAGTGTTCAAACAAAGCTTTATTAATTCTTCATATGCACGGTCCCTACAGGGCTCATTTCACTTCCTTCGGGAAGCCCCGGTGGAACTCCTTAGGAGTTTACTGGATGGAAATGAGCTCTTTTTTAACTGTAAAAGAAGAAATATTCCTTTTCGAAAGACCGGCTGGCTGGTTAAGGGAGATAAGGGACTGTCGGCACCCGTGTGTGACGAGCCCTGCGTATAGGCGTATGGTTCGGTGACAGGGGGCTCATACTGAGGGAAATGAAGTAAGGGGGGAAAAAGAGTGCTTAGAATGATTTTTGATGAAAAGAGACGTGTAGACCGCTGCGATAAACAATTGGAGCAGGCGTTTACCTCCATCAAGCATTATTTGAACAAGCTTCAGAAGGATCGCCGTACAGAGCATACTTATGAGCCCAAGAAGCTGCATAGACTGTATGTATGGACGCAAAGCTTCCTGGATGCCCTCGATGAGCTGGAGCAGAGCCAGTATTGTGCCGTGCGGTTCTCGCAGCACATAACCAAATCCTATCTGGATGAAATGAACGCGGAGGAGCTGGATCATTACAGGCGGTATGTTTATTTTTATAAAAATGCACTAATCCGGTTGTTTTCTATCCTGGACAAATTAGGTTATTTCTTGAACGATCTGTTCGAATTGAAGACGGAAGTGATTAAAACGCACTTTTCCTTTTTTACCGTATTGCGTAGAATGAGAGAGACGGGTGTTCATCCGGCCCTTCAGCAGAAGCTGTTCGATTTGAAAGTGGGAACCAAGCAGCCGCTTGAGATTCTCCGGAATCAGCGCAATATGGAAATTCATTACGTGAACGTGGATATGCTTGATGATTTGATGCAGAACCATTCGTATTTTGGCGACCGCATCGGGGTGGAGAACTTTCGTGCGAATCTCGCGGAACTTGCCAAAGGGTACGGGATGGTCTGCGAAACGATGGATTTGGTCTTTCAATATATTTCCCGTAAAGCTGCGGGTGAACACGGGGAGGGGAAACATGGCGGAAACACGCAGGACGGCACTCATTACAGGAAGCGCGAAAGGTCTGGGCAAAACAACGGCTCTGGCGCTCGCGGGGCTCGGATATGATATTGTCATCAATTACGTACATAGTGAAAAAGAAGCACATGAGCTTGTCCGCCATATTCAAAATCTGGGCGTACGGGCGGCCGCAATCCAAGGGGATATATCCCGCAGTGAGGATATCCAGCGCATCGCAGAAACCGTCGGCGAGACGGTTGGCGGAATCGATGTGCTGGTGAACAACGCGGGCCCTTTCATCCGCGAACGCCGGTTGTTCGCGGATTATACGAGTGATGAGATCGATTATCTCATCCGCGGCAACTTGCTTGGCGTGATCCAGCTCGATCACGCCCTGCTGCCTCAGATGCGGCAGAAGCGCTGGGGCCGCATCATTCACTTCGGCTTCGGTCATGCCGCCGAAGCGAGAGCCTGGCCGCACCGGGCGGTATACGCGGCGGCCAAGGTGGGACTGGTGTCGTTCACGAAGACACTGGCGGAGGAAGAAGCCGCCCATGGGATCACCGTGAACATGATCTGTCCCGGAGACATCCGCGGCGCCAACAAAGAGAAGCGGATCGAGGATGTGGAGGGACAGACCGATGACGAAACGCCGCGCGGGCGCCCAGGCACCGGCGAAGATGTGTCCCGGGTGATATCCTTCCTGTGCGACCCGCGGTCGGATTTTCTCACCGGCAACATCATGGAAATTAACGGGGGTCTGGACCCCATTCAGACGCTGCCTATGCTGAAGCAGTCCAAATGACCGGCGAACAGCGGCGGCGGGATGAAGCTTGGAACCAGAAGCGAGCAGGGCGGCTTTTCAGCTGCTGCAAGGGATGCTGATTCGTACTAAGCCCGGGATAGTATGCGCAGTCGGCAGCTTGTGCCCTGTGTAAGACGCTGGAGCACGGTCCAGAAGCTCTCCAAGCGGCTCAGCCTATACATAATCGTTCATAGAGTAAAGCCCTGTCATACAAGACCTGATGGTCTTCAGTGACAGGGCTTTATCATTTTTCAGGAGGGATATACAAGATCGGAAGAGATCTTCCCCGCTCTATAACACACGAAAGCCGGCACAGGGCCGGCTCCGGATTAGAATACTTGAACAACCTCAGTGATGCCTTCAACTTCCTCCACCAATGCACGCTCAATACCAGCTTTAAGCGTAATCGTGGAACTCGGGCAGCTGCCGCAAGCTCCCATCAGCTTTAATTTAACGATGCCGTCCTCCACATCAACGAGTTCAACGTCACCGCCGTCACGCTGCAGGAACGGGCGAAGCTTATCTAGAACTTCCAGTACTTCATCATAGATGGTTGCACTTTGAGTATTTTCTGTCACGTAAATCAACTCCTTTCTCCATCTATTATAGTACATTTTCCTGAAAAAAAATATCCCCCTGAAGGAAAGAGGCGGTGGATGTAAAATGTTCCGTTCTTGTGTTTAATGACCGGTTAAGAAAAAAGGGGTTGCAGAATCTGGATAATGTTATATAATACAAATAACAAATTCACTTAACTGTATTATAACATATGGAGATGTATGCTTCCAAGCACGCAAAAGAAGGGATGGATGAACATGAGCGAACAAAGGGATTGCTGTCATTGCTACGGAGAAGGGGAAATGGAATGTGCGAGTTGTACGGGGGAAGGAAGCCTCGGTAACCGCGGAATTTGCCTGGATTGCGGAGGGACCGGCCGTAAAGCGTGCGCGCGCTGCAGCGGAAGCGGTGTGGCGGCAGATGCGTTCGATACGAGTGATTCCATCACGGACATCATGAGAAGCTTTTATTTCAGACCGGAGTATACCCGGGGAAGATAAGAGCCCTGCCGAGCATTCGCTGCGGTACCGCACACAGGCCCGGGGCTGTTCTGCTGCTTAAAAAGCTCTGTATGTGTTACAATAGAGGGAGTACTATTCAGCTCTATTCATACAGGTGGAGATTAAGATGAGACCTATTATAGAATTCTGTGCCAGCAATCCGGCAACGGATGACTTGCTTGAGAAGCTGGAGGAGAATCCCGACTACGACGTAATCGAATACGGCTGCCTCGGTAACTGCGGCGAGTGCTATTTATTCCCGTTTGCTATGGTGAATGGAGAAATGGTAGCGGCCGAGACGACTGAGCTGCTGTATAACGAGATCATCCGTAAAATCAAAGAAGTCGAAGCGATGCTCGATCTTTTTGACGATTAAATAAGAAAGCCCGGTGTGCACTTCATCTTCCATGAAGGCACACCGGGCTTTCTTGTTCATCGGCTTCGTTCAGCTCGTGTAGCAGCCGGAATCAGCCGAAATGGTTCTTGGACATCCATAGGACACCGTTCTTGAGGACACGTGGAACCATGCCTGTCATGACTCTATTCTTACCCATCAAGCCGAATCCGGTTTTCTTGCCGAGTGAGCCAAGGACACCTTTGAGCTTGATTTGGCCAAGACGCGGTGTGTCATTCTTCCACAGCGCCTGCATGACTTCCACGATCTGCTTGCCTTGCGATTCCGCAGCCTGTGCACTTGGTGAGAAGGGCAGACTGGCACAGTCGCCTACGACAAACACATTCGGGTGGGTGGGAATCTGGTGGAATTCATTCAGGACTACACGTCCTGAAGCGTCTTTCTCCACCTGAAGCTCCTCCACGAGAGGACTCGGCTTGATGCCGGCTGTCCAGATGGTAGTATCGGTGCGGATGATTTCCTCTTCGTTGTACAGGTCGCCTCCATCCAGGCGTCTGAGCGTTACATGAGAGCGCATCTCGATGTCATGCGCCAGCATCCAGTCTCGTACGAATTCCTTCGCCTTGGTAGGGAAGGAGGAGAGAATGCTCGCACCGCGGTCAAGGATACGGATATTGATGTCCGGCCGGCTCTCGCGCAGCTCCGCAGCGACCTCTACGCCGCTTAGACCGCCGCCGACAATGGTGACTTGCCCGTAAGGGACAACGTCATTGACGCGCTGGTAAGTGATACGGGTCTGCGAGAAGGTCTGAATGCCGTTGGCGAACTCTACAGCACCCGGGATGCCGTGGAAGTTATCCACGCAGCCCAGGCCGATTACGAGGTAGTCATAATCCAGAGGATCTTTGTCTGCAAAAAGAACCTGTCTGGCCTCGATATCGATTCCGGTTACTTCTCCGTACTTCAGGTTGAGCCTGGGATCGTTCGGATAGTGAACACGAAGCTCCGTATCAGAGGCTGTACCTGCGGCTAGGGCGTAGTATTCTGTCTTGAGTCCTTGAAAAGGTGACCGGTCGACAAGGGTAACGGTCCAATCATCAGGTATTTCTTTTTCCAGAAGCTCTGTGGCTATGGTCATACCGCCATAACCGCCTCCCAGAATAACAAACTTATTCATGGTACATGAATCCCTTCTGCGGTAGCTTTGTTCGTAAAACTTTACTGTTTGTCTCTCATTGGAAGTTTCTCTTAATCGTTCTTACCCCAATTAGTTGTAGGTTTGAACCACGTTGTAGAATGTATCACGTTCTACGGGAATCCTGCCGGCCCCTTTAATCAGCCAAACAAGGTCTTCTTTCGTTATTCCGTCAGGTGATTGGGCTCCAGCCGCGTGCGAAATACGCTCTTTGACGATCGTGCCATGAGCATCGGATGCGCCGAATTGGAACGCGAGCTGAGTTACTTTGACGCCCATATTAATGAAGTAGGCTTTGATGTGCGGAAAATTGTCGAGCATAAGCCGGCTGATCGCGATGGTCTTGAGTTCATCCACAGCAGGTACCCGGCGGCGAATGCCGGCTTTGGAGCTGGCGGGCTGAATAGAGTTCGGGATGAATACATGGAATCCGTTCGTTTCATCTTGAAGCTCCCGCAGCAGTGCCATATGCTCGATTCTTTCTTCGAGCGTCTCAATGGAACCGTAGAGCATCGTCGCGTGAGTTTTCATCCCGAGCAGATGGGCTTCACGGTGAACACCCAGCCACTGATTCGTATCCGCTTTCTCGACTTTCATCTTTTTCCGGTAGCGTTCCGTCAAAATTTCGGCACCGCCCCCGGGCAGTGTATCGAGACCGGCATCCATCAGCGTGCGCAGTACTTCTTTGTAGCTTAAACCGCTGATACGTGCAAAAAAATCAATTTCGGCAGCCGTATGGGCTTTGAGCGCTACCCCGGGATAATGCTGCTTCAGTGTGCGCAGCGAATCCACGTAATACTCAAAAGGTACGTGCGGGTTATGTCCTTGGCTGATATGAAACTCACGGATATCCGGGTGGAAATTATCCGAGATATAGGACAGCATTTCGGAAGAAGATAGCGTGTAGGAGCCTTCTTCGCCTTCGTCTCTGCGGAAATGGCAGAATGCGCAGTGCTCTTCGCATACATTTGTGAAATATAAACTCATGTTTTGTACAAAATAAATGTGCTTGCCGTTTTTCCGAAGGTTGACCTTATTAGCTAATTGACCAATGGTCAACAAATCGTCCGATTGGTACAGATAAAGGCCGTCTTCCCGGGTAAGACGCTCTCCGTGCTCGACTTTTTCTGCAATTTCAGCCATGCGGCGGTCAGGACTTTCGATCATGACATTCATTAGTATACCCTCCCTGAAGGATCTTTTGAATCCCGTTGTTTGTAATTTTTTAATTGCATCGGTATGACCGACCCTAGATTCTTAGCAGCTTCCGTTCATCAGGTGAGCTATTGTGGCTATGTGTATTTGTTCACAAGCTCCGGTCTATATCATTCATCACGTTTATTCCATCCTTCCTATTATAAACCTGTCCTGGTCAGGGGGCAATAAGGATAAACCTTTTCGGCAGCATACATAACTTGGATGATGTCGGATTTTGTACAATGTTGTTGGAAAATATTTTCACAATTTTAGTGTAAATTTGGAAAAAGGTGCTTTATTAACCAGGCGTTTATGATGTACACTTAATAAAGTATCTTTTTGCCGGATGGGATGGTAGGGAAATATGCAGCAGCCGTTAGATCGGGATATCGGGAGAAAGCTCATTGAGGACATTGAGCAACTGAGGTTCCAATTGGTAGAGAAGGGTATGCAGTATGGATTTCTTCATCCATCTGTCCAACAGGACAGCAGGGATTTAGATAAGCTGCTCCTGCAATTCTATAAATTGGAGCAGGCAGTGGTCCCTCTTGAGGCAAAGCAGAAATAGGGGTATACTATAAGATGATAAGTGGATTACTAAAATGACTGCTTAAGGAAGCGGGTCTATTTGTGAAGACCGCTCCGTACAAGGAGGTTACCTATATGAGTTTACTGAAGATCAGCGATGAAGCTACAGATAAGATCAAGGAAATGCTCGAAGCAGAAGAAAACCCGAGCCTGTTCCTGCGCGTAGGCGTCAAAGAGGGCGGCTGCAGCGGATTTTCTTACGGAATGGGACTCGATGATGACCAGAAAGCTGACGATACTATTCTGGATTTCAGCGGTTTGAAAGTAGTCGTCGATTCCGACAGCGCGAAGTATCTGTATGGCGTGGAGATCGACTATAAAGACGCGGGCATGGGCGGCGGCTTCACGATCGATAATCCGAATGCAGTAGCATCCTGCGGCTGCGGCGCTTCGTTCAAAGTGAAGGACGAAGAGGGCAAAGCGGAGAAGTGCGAGGATTAATTTTTAAGATTCCTCTCTCTTATTTTGGACTAGGAGCCTTCCAGACTTGTGTGTTTAGACATACACGAGACTGGGAGGTTTTTTTTGTATAAATTTGAAGCGTAGGATGAGGGATATGGATAGAAATTTATATACCAAGAACCTTCTCCGCACCAGGCGCGGAGAAGGTTCTTGGTTCTCTTATCCAATTACACGCATTAAGCCTGCGGCTGCGGCACAGCTTCCCCGCCCAGCACGGATGTGCATTGCGGACAGCGGGATGCTTTGATCGGAATTTGGGAAATGCAGTAAGGGCACTCTTTAGTTGGATCCGGAGCCGGTTCTTCTTGCTCGGGCTCTTCTTTGCGGCGGAGCCTGTTCATCTGCCGGATCATCAAGAAGATAACGGCGGATACGATCAGGAAATCGATTATCGTATTAATAAAAGCGCCGTAATTAATCCGCACGTTTGTTGCCAAATCAAAATGCAGATTTTTAAAATCCATTTTGCCCAGCATCAGTCCGATAGGAGGCATAAGCACATCATTGACCAGCGAGGTCACGATTTTATTGAAAGCAGCACCTATAATGACGCCGACCGCGAGGTCCACGACATTGCCGCGCATAATAAATTTTTTGAATTCAGATAAGATTTTGCTCTTCTTGAACGTATCCATTTATTTACATCCTCCCTTTTTACCCATCCTAGTCTAGCAGATCGGGCATTAGGGAATCAATGAAATTTTAATAGAGGATACGCTTAAGAACACGAGTGTTTTCTCCGTACTTCTGCTTCATCGCTTTGGATTGTTCGAGCATATAAGTATAGAGTTCTTTGAGCCGTACTTTTTGAGGCCGGATGGTTTCTTTCACTTCTCCGTTAACGACGATGTCGTACACGATCATGATTCACTTCTCCTTTCGCTTCTGAACCCATTATAACGAGCCCGTATTAAATTCATGTTAAAAAAGATCATCTATCGTGTGAAATTGTTCGGCTCCATACGATAGCTATGTAAAAGAATATGCGAAATGAGTCGGATTATTCCCCTATTTTGGAAATGGTATACAAAAGGGGTGATCCCCTTTAGAATGCGCTGTTATGAATTATGTTAATTGAAGGAAGATATTCGATTATTTGTTTTTATCGGCTCCTTGTAAAAGGAGGGTGTGTATAACTTTGTCCACACTATCCACCTACAAAACTCGCCATTTTTAGAGTGTATTCACAAATTACCCACAAGATATGCACAAGAGTGTGTGGATAACGGAACGCTTGTTCTAGAAAAATGACCATGGTAATATAATAACAAGTTGTACGGGAAAGGTGGTTGGCATGAGACAGATTAGTGATGAGACGCTTGTTGAATCTTATTTCAAAGCACTGGACCTTGAACTCGAATCAGATTTTGTCGATTTGTTATTAGGTGAGATTAACCGCAGACATATCGTGCTGGAAACTTACAATGGCGAAGAAGCTGCCCTTGCGTAGCTTCTTTTTTTTGTTTCCGTCTATATTAACTTTTCCCCGCCCGCTATTTCTTCGACTGCCACAACCCCGTTTTGACCGCAGCCTTCACAGGCTACAACATGCATACATCGGTTACTGAGCACGTCAGGATATCCGTTAGAAAGCCCGATCGCTTCAATATCACGATACGGGGCATAGGGCCCGAGGTAATCATTGTACCTTCCGAAATCAGCAGCAGGACCGGAACAGCCGGGGCATATAGCGGTTAAGGTTTCCATTCCGTTACAGACAGGGCAGTAAGATGACAAAGGGCATTCCTCCTTGGATGATCTGCCGGTAAAACCGGCAGCAAGGTTAGAATGCCCTTTGACGTTTATTTTCATTGATGGATCAGAATTTCATATTGCTGCTGTGCCCCGGAGACAGCTTGGCGGTTGGATCCATATAGACCTTGGCGTTATTGACGGCAGTAGGGGCCTCGCCGAATCCGACGGCAATGAGTTTAAGTTTGCCGGGATAAGTCGTAATATCGCCTGCGGCGAAAATACCCGGGACATTGGTTTCCATGCGTGAATCGACGACAATAGAGCCGCCTTCAATTTGGAGACCCCATTCGGAGATCGGCCCGAGAGAGGACACGAATCCGAAATTAACGATAACCGCGTCTACGTCTACAATTGTTTCTTCGCCGGTTTTGACATGAGTGAGTGTAACTTTCTCGATGGAATCACCGCCGTCAAAGCCGGTAATTTCTGTTGGAGTTATTACACGAACCTTTGAATGATTCAATTTGTCGACGCTGTGCTCATGAGCGCGGAACTTGTCTCTGCGGTGAACGAGCGTGACCTGCTCTGCGATCGGTTCCAGCATGAGCGCCCAGTCAACAGCGGAATCGCCTCCGCCTGTAATCAGTACTTTTTGACCGGCGAAAGAATTCAGGTCTTTAACGAAATAGTGGAGGTTGTTCCGCTCATACCGGTCCACGTTCGGAAGATCAATTCTGCGCGGCTCGAAAGCCCCTACGCCTCCGGTAATAATGACGGCTCGGCTAAGATGCGAGCCTTTGTCGGTGAGCACTTCGAACAAGCGCTCTTCTTTCTTGATTACATTCAGCACCTTCTCTTCCAGGCAGACCCGGATAGGGAAGTGGTTCATTTGTACGGCCAGGTTATCCACCAGCTCTTGAGCCGTTACTTTGGGGAAGCCGGCTACATCATATATATGTTTCTCAGGATACAAGGCGGCTAACTGACCGCCGAGCTGCGGCATACTCTCGATTAATGTAACCGAGGCCTGCCTCATGCCGCCGTAGAACGCCGCGAACATGCCCGCGGGACCTCCGCCGATGATCGTCAGATCCCTTACCTGCTCCTGAAGATTTTCATTAGGTTCCGTATGTGCTGCTTCTTTCACTATCCGACACCTCCACTTTTATACGCTATCCTTACTTTGTTCATTATAAACGTCCGTATTCAGGAAAGAAACCATTTGACCCGATGGAAAAAGACCCGAATTCATTCTTGTGAAAATAATGAAAACGCTCTTAATTAAAAGATGCGGGTGTCGGGAGAAAACCGGGTATCTAATTTGTCGGAATTCACGAAAAAAGCCCGTTTTTTTTAGGGAAAATGTCCCTTGCTATTTAATAGGGCACATTATATGATTGCATGAGATTAGTGCCAGATAGGCGTGATATACAAAGAAAAGCGCCTGTATAAACGGCTCCGGTCCGCATCATTCTATCGTGAATGTTTTAAGCCTAGAGAGAGTGTGAATCTATCACAACAGGGCCTTATAAAAAGATGGAAGTGAGAGAAACCAATGAGTAGAGTGCCAAGAATTGTTATTTTAGGCGCGGGCTACGGTGGTGTTGTGACATCTTTACGTCTTCAAAAAATGCTCAATTATAACGAAGCGGACGTAACGCTTGTAAATAAACATGATTATCACTACATCACCACGCATCTGCATATGCCTGCTGCCGGGACGGATAATCCAGAAAACGCACGTGTCAATATTTCTTCGCTAATTGATGAATTTAAAGTGGATTTTGTGAAGTCTACCGTTGTACAAATCCGTCCCAATGAGAAGAAAGTGATTCTCGAAGACGGGACGTTATCCTATGATTATCTCGTGATAGGCCTTGGGGGCGAGCCCGAGACATTCGGAATCCCCGGTCTCAAAGAATATGCCATGACGATCCGTAGTATTAATAGCGTTCGTCATATACGTGAACATATTGAATATCAGTTTGCCCGTTTCAAACAGGAGCCGGACCGCAAAGAGCTGTTAACGTTTGTTGTCGGCGGTGCCGGATTCTCCGGAATCGAATTTATCGGCGAGCTGGCCGACCGGATTCCGGAGCTGTGCAAAGAGTTCGACGTCGAACCGAGTCTCGTGAATATTTATAACATTGAAGCGGCTCCGACGGCTCTGCCGGGTTTTGATCCCGAACTGGTGGAGTACGCGATGCGGCTGCTGACCGATAAGGGCGTTACGTTTAGAATCGCTACGGCGATCAAAGAATGTACGCCGGAGGGTGTGCTGATCGCCGGGGACGAATTCATTAAAGCCGGTACCGTGATATGGACCGGCGGAATTCGCGGCAACCACCTGCTGGAGGATGCCGGGTTCGAAACGATGCGCGGACGGATTAAGGTGGACGAGTTCCTGCGCGCGCCCGGTCACGATAACATCTTTGTCACGGGCGACTGCTCGCTCGTCATGAATCCCGAGGGCCGGCCTTATCCGCCGACCGCTCAAATCGCGACGCAGCAGGGAGACAACTGCGCGTACAATCTCGTTGCCTCTATCCGGGGCAGCTCGCTCAAAGAATTCAGCTTCGTGAATCGCGGTACGGTAGCGTCGCTGGGCCGGGGCGAAGCGATCGGGATCGTCGGCACGAAGAAGATGAAGGGCAGCACCGCGGCTCTGATGAAGAAGGTCATCGATATGCGGTACTTGTACGCCATCGGCGGCCTTCCACTGGTCGTACGCAAGGGCAAAATCCGGTAAACCGGATACAACGAACAAGCAGGCCGGCCACTGGCAGACGTCCGAAGAGGCGTGCCGGTGCCGGCCTTTCGTATTCATTATAGGAAGCGGGGGCATCCATATGAGACATTGCAGCGTTCAAGTGCGCGGGAGACTGACGCGAAGCGAGCTGGAGCGTTATAACGCGCTTATAGAAGTCGGACACTATCTCGAAGAGCAGAAGCGGTATGATCTGGTAGCCGTCGTACAAAAGGAAATAGATGTGCTGATTCTCCCTGCCATCGAGCGGCTCAAGGAGAGAAGCCGGCAGCGTGACCGGGATACGGAGGAATATCTGCGCCGGAAGGCCGAGATGGAAGCCGAAATGAAGCGCATCCGGGATGAGGAAGAGGAAGACTAGAAACGGTGACATATGGTATCGCAACCGGCCGGGAAGAAAAGAGCCGCGCTGCTCCTATTGCCTTGGGGAGAGAGCCGTCAGCTTCCGTGAATGCGGAAGGCTTGCCGATACGCAGCATAACAGCCTGTACGCAGCAAAGCACCCCGGTTCCAGGAACCGGGGTGCTCTTGGTATTCTGTGTATTAAACGTGCAGCAGGCGCGCCAGGCGGTCGTTATCGAGCAGGTTGCCGACATAGAAATCGCCGAATTCGCCGAAGCGTGCGCTGACTTCGTCAAAGCGCATCTCGTACACGAGCTTCTTGAACTGCAGTGCGTCGTCCGCAAACAGAGTGACGCCCCACTCCCACAGATCGAAACCGACAGAACCGGTGATGATCTGTTTGACCTTGCCCGCATAGCTGCGGCCAATCATGCCGTGGCTGCGCATCATCGCTTTGCGGGAATCCAGGTCCAGCATGTACCAGTTGTCGCTGCCGTCACGGCGCTTGTTCATCGGATAGAAGCAGATATGCTTCGCCTTTGGCAGCGCCGGTTTGAGGCGGGCTACAACTTCCGGATTCTCCATCGGATCGGAGCCCGGCTTGGCCATATAGCTGCTCAGCTCAACGACCGATACATACGAGTAGACCGGGATCGTGAATTTGGCAAGCGTCGATTTGTTGAATGCCGTTTCGAGATCATTCAGTTCTTCCAAAGTTTCACGAAGCTGCATAAACAGGATATCGGCTTTCTGGCCGACGATGCTGTACATCGCAGTGCTTCCTTGCTTATTGTTCTCAATGGACTGCCACTCCCCGATAAAATCGTGCAGCTCGTCCTCTGCCCGCTTACGCTCGTCTTGGGATGCTTCTTTCCATGCATTCCAATCCATGCGGCGGAAATCGTGTAAGGCGTACCAGCCTTCTAATGTTTCGATGGCTTCACTCATAGGAAATGAAAACCCTCCTTTTCTGTACAGGAATTCACGTACTGCCATATCCCTCTCATTGTATCGACTCGCTATGCAAAAGGCAAATGAACAAACCGTGTCACCAGGCGATTGTTCAAGATGTAGACACTTTACCGGACAGGGGAATTTGTCTACAATAGAGAGTAAGAATGTGGATAGAAAAGGAGTGGACGAGTTTGATCCAGTTTGTTATCGTCATTGTCCTGATGTTCGTGCTGTTTTTTGGACTCGGGTTTATTCTAAATATGCTGATGAAAACGACCTGGTTTCCGAGCTATGCGTTCATAGCGCTTATGATCGGACTGGCTTTCTATTACAGCGACAAAATGTCTGCCGTTACCTACGTGGATATCGTTCCGGTTATCGGCGGTCTCGCAGGTGCAGTTGTCAGCGGGACAACCATCCGTACTCTGCGGATTAAAGGCTTCAAAATGTTCTAGCTGCTCACTCTACAAAAAACCATCCTGCCTGCGGGGGTATCCGGAGCAGATGGCGGGAACAATCAATAAATGAACGGCAAGAAGCCCGGGGGAGCTCCCGCGGGCTTTTTTTAATCTGGATTATCAGGCGTGTCTTAGTAAGAGTGGTAAGAATTCGGATAATCGTAAGCGTTCAACGGCTCTTTTGGAACCAGGAAGCTCGCAATGATGTAGATCGCGGTGAAGGCTCCGAAGCTGAATAACGCACAGACCACGGCGATCAGTCTCACAACGGTTGAATCCACACCCAGGTAATTCGCGATTCCTCCACATAATCCGGTCAATTTCTTGTCTGTTCTGGAACGAAATAATTTATTCATCTTAATCTCTCCCTTGAATGAGTTCGTATTTTATTAAATCGTGTTCTTCTTCGTCAGCTCTTTACCGTGTCTTTCTTTCATACCTTTATTGTATAGAAGAATATAGCCGGTCAAAACGGCCTTGAGACGGTTTGTTTCTTAGACTTTGGTCGGGGTGGTCACACCTTATAAAGACGGGGAAGCGCGCTGTTTGGAGAAGGCCGGATTGCGATTAACGGATGATTTATGAGCCGTTTGAAAACGAAAGGGATATTTTTTCATTCCCTTCCTTGTCGATAATTGTGGTAAAATGAAGCCCAGACCTTTTTTAGGTACGGATGGAGTTTGATGCTATGCGTTTGACCAATTTACTGCATTTTACGGAAAACCACCGGTTCTGCGTTTACCGGGATTTTGCGCTCAGCAGTCTTGATTATAAGATGCTGTCTTCGATCTATCAGCCGATGATCGGGGGCTACGCCATCAGTTTATACCACACGCTCTTCCAGCAGCTGTCCGCTGACAAAGCGGGCTATGCGGGGCTGGAGCAGCAGCGTAAGCTTTTCCTGTCTATGGAACTGGACCCCGGTGAACGCAGCCGCAAGCTCTTTATCGAGCAGACGTCCAGGCTTGAAGCGGTAGGCCTGCTGCAGACGTCGCGGATTTATGTTCCGGAAGAAGAAGATTACATCTACGAATACACGCTGTTTTGTCCTCTGTCGCCCAATGAATTTTTCCGCAATCAACATTTGACCCTGCTGCTTCGTGACAAGATAGGCAAATTCATGCTGCTTTCGCTGCGGGATGATTTGACTACACCGGAGCCTGAAGAATTAACCGGTGCGGACAGCGAGAATCTGTCTGTTCCTTTCTATGAGCTGTTCAGCCTGAACACGCATGTGATCGATTACGAGCTGGAACAGGCGCTCTACGAAGCTTCGGCCGGCAAGCAGACCGGCCAGCCTATGGACGTAACGACCAAAGGCTACGAGTATGCCGATCTGATTACCCGGTTTCCCCGGGGCTCTTATAACCGGATTCACGTGGAGAATCTGAAATATAAGCCGGAGATGATGATCTCCATTAATATGGTCGCAAGGAAATACAGTCTCACGCTTCAGGAAACATGCCGGCTGTTGGATGAAGACGGTATGTTCGATGACGATGGCGAGCTTCAGATTGATTCCCTCCAGTACAAGGCGAATTTGTATTTCCGGCAAGGCAAGAAGAGAGAGGAAGAACGCGAGCGGTTCCTTCAACGAGCCGAAGCGAATTCGGTCGATTCTTCTTCGCCGGAAGCGGCTGAAGCGGCTTCACGGGCGGTCGAGATGCAGTATTATCTGGAAGTGCCTGCGTTCCTGCAGGCTTCTAATAACGAGCACCAGTATAATACGCTCCTCAAGAACGAGCCTTACACGCGTGTTCTGCAGAGCTTTTTTACGCAAGGACCCGTTCCGAACGGCGTCCTGGATATTTTCGAGAAAATCGATCTCAATTATAAATTGAAAGAGGAAGTCATTAACGTCCTTATTCATTACATTCATATAGACAAACGATCGTGGGCCAAGTCGTCCATTGAAGCTGTAGCCTCGGATATGCTGGGCAAACATATCGCTACCTTCGAAGAAGCCGTCGACTATGTGCGGCAGCGGATCAAATTCCGCGAGCAGGCGGCGGCCAAAGCTGCGGCAGCAAAAGCATCGGGAGCGGGAACTTATAGCGGCCGGAGCCGGACCCGCACACCTGCAAGCAAGACGCAGAAGCCTCAGATTCCAATTGTCCAGAACAGCGGGCAGACCACGCGCGTGACGGATGAAGAGCTCGAAGAGATGCTCAGCAAAGCCAAACGGCTGGATGAAATGTTCAATTCTTAATTACGCAGAACTGATGATGGTTCTCATTCATATTAGAAAGTAGCAAGTATGCCTATGGCGGGAGGAGGAACCGTGTTGGAGTCGTTGTCTGATATGCTGAAGCAGATGCCCAAAACCGACTGGATGAAAAGAGCGGAGCAGCAGGCCAAGCTTGTGCTGGAAGATCCGATGATCCTCAAGCTCCGGGAAGAGCATCCGGCACTCGATGACCGTACCTTGAAGGTGAATATGAACCGGCTGTATCAGTATGTGAGAGAGTATAATCACTGTGCCAACTGTCCCGGTCTTGAGAACTGCCCCAACGATATGACCGGCCATTACACGGTACTGAATGTCGAAGAAACAGGCGAGCAGACGTATATCCACGAGGAAAAAACAGCCTGCCGGAAGTTTATCGCCAAGCAGACACAGGATGCGATCCGCAGCCGGATCCGGACTTTTCATATTGATGAGCAGGCTTTGAGCCGCGAGCATACCTATGCGGATATTCTGCGGACGGACTTGCAGCGGGCCAAAGCGGTGGATCAATTGAACGATTACGTGATCCGCACAGCGGAGGAGGGTCCGCTTAAGAAGGGTTTGTATCTTCAGGGCTCCTTTGGAACGGGGAAGACGTTCCTTATGTGCTACATGCTCTATCAGCTGGCAAAGAAAGGATTTACCGGGGCTATCGTTTATATGCCGGACTTCGCGGAGGATCTGAAGGGAATGTTCGGAGACCCTCAGAAGCTGAGAGAAACGATTGAGCTGCTTAAGGAGACCGATCTTCTTGTGTTTGATGATATCGGTGCGGAGAATTTGAATCCGTGGCTGCGTGATCATGTAATCGGAGCGATCCTTAACTACCGGATGAACCGCAAACCGACTTTTTTCACGTCTAATTATGATCTGAATGCTCTAGAGAAGCATTTCAGCTTTACGAATAAGGACGGTGATGAGGAGTTTAAAGGCCAGCGTATTATGGACCGGATTCGTCCCTATGTAGAGGTGCTGGTTATAGACGGGAAGAACAAGCGGGGAGCCTGAGCGAGCGGGAATGATACGGAATAATCTGGAACAAGCAGAACCGCCGGGGTGCTCCCGGCGGTTCCAGATTGCAGACAAACTCCTTTGTTCCGAATGGAACTCAGGAGTTTGTCTTGTTTGGAGAAATAAAAAACTCAAAAATGCAGTAAGTTTCTGTTTTGAGCCACCGGTTCTCCAAAGCCAGGTGGCT
>NZ_RHLK01000014.1 GCF_009757775.1 Paenibacillus lutrae | reverse complement strand
ACGTTTATCTCAAGCTGAATAGCTCAAAAATTCAATGCTGACGAGAATTTCTTCTCTGTTTAGCGTCCTGATTGCTCAAGACGTTTCAATCACTCGTTGTTCAGTTTTCAAAGGACAATCTCTTGCGTGTCACTCATTTGTACCGGCGTTTCTCATGGCCGGAATTACATAATAACATGTTGCGTTATTTGAGTCAAGCACTTTTTTTTAATTTCATATCGCTAATGTGCGTTTCGTTCATGTTTCAAACGACTTGTCCGCTTCAGCTCAATTAATGTACCATGCCTGAATTTTGATTGCAACAGGTTTTTTATTCCAGTTGTCGCTAACCTCTAATAACCCTAACATCATTTCCTTTTCCCGTCCTTTCTATACCTAGATAAGATGGTCCGCAGCTCTTAAACTAACCTCCCCTTACTTCCGGTATAAACCTTCGGAATCTGACAGAAGATATATCGAACCTTCAACAATACCGACAGGGGTGAATCGCGTGGAGAATTCAACACATAGAGGCGACTATACCGGTACTACTAATATGAACGCAGACAATCAGGATATGGAATTCGTAAACGATACTCTTGAATTAGCCGAGGACAAACATGCTGTACGTAACCAGGAGAAGCTGAATTCAGGACCAGCCGAAGAGAAATAAGAAAGCGGCCGCCAAGGAGACTGGCGGCCACTTTTTTACTGGATGGGTTTGTTTTTCAAAAAGTCTTACAAAACATTCTATTCATATATTCTAACAGCCAGATCCCGGAGACAAGCTTCGGGCGGTGTTTCATAATAATCATTCGCATCTGCGATATGGAATCCGCAAGATTGATACAAACCGAGTGCATGATCATTCACAACCGCTACTTCCAATCTAACTTCCCCTGTTTTTAATTCGCGTTTGATATAATCAACAGTCTCCATAAGGATGATCCGGCCGATCCCACGCCCCCTGTAACCACGTGAAATTACGAAACCAACTATATACGCTTCAGAGCCTGTCACAATGATACCAAGCTTACCGACAGCCTCCCCGTTCATTTCTACTATTCGTGTATAGTTGCCGGGTGACTTATTAAGAGTGCTTTCCACATAGGTGCGTGAATCAGCCTCCGACATTACAAAACCATCACAGTTTAACCTCACCAACAGTTCGGTGTCCGATAGCTGCGCAGGCCGGGTACGAATCTCTCGATCCGCTTCTTGACGATAATCCTGCCGGAGTTGGACTGTGCGGGCACCAGAAGAAGCCGGTTCAGGCTGATCTCGACCTTCATCGGGCGCAAATTTCATCACATATTCCGAGAATGCGTAAGCAGACAGTTTTTTAACAAAGCCGAGTGCTGCGGATGATGAACGGGGACAGATCAGAATCATCTTGGGGATCTCCCTCTTCGCACATTCACGAGCGGCCAGCTGCAGAAGCCGACTAAAGATCCCCTGACGGCGATAGCCCGGATCAACAAGTCCGCTCCCTTCAATTTCTGAATCCTGAAAGCTGTAAAGCCCGAGAAATGCGATCAGCTTGCCGTTATGGAAAGCAGCAAAATCATCCGTGCGGTCCAAAGACCGGTCCTTAAGCATGTTCCAGTTCAACTTGACGTTAAGCTGTTCCTGCTTGCGGCACTGTTCTGCAAGAATCTCCAGCTGCCGGAGATAATCTTGTCCTAATCCTCCTCGAATAGCACGAATCTCAACATTAATGGAACTTATATCATCCTGAAACCCGCTTGAGCGGGAGGAGATAGCATCTGCCATAAAAACGCCAACCTCTTTTCAAAAATCTAAATGGGCAAAAGGGCGATCCGCTCCGATGTACGCAGACCCTCGATCATTCGCTGCCAGGTATCCGGTTTGTTCTCAAGCACGGTATAATAACGGGTCAGAAAATCCGCCACCAGTGAAGACGGCAGAGCACTCATATCCTCGTCGGAAGGCATGAAGCACAAATCGAGTTCATTAACCGCCTCGCCGTCGTTCTGCCAAGAAGGATGAACGTATTCGAAATCCAGTCTGCGGTAGCCCAAATGGGAAAGGACCTCTCGCCGGACGAAGGGATCCATCGGTTTGACTCCGCCGAAGGCATGATTCTGGATACGATACGGATCATAAATTTCGGCAATCATGCCGAGCATGGGCTTATCGCCCGCCAGGGCTAACCGGCCCAGATCCTCTTGCCGCTGACGGCTTAGGAATCTCCCGATCCCAAGGCCGGGACGGCCTATGATCGTAAAGTCTGTCATCGCGATTCCTAAATCGGTATAATACCGGTATTCCGTAGCTCCTACTACCTCGCCCTCATGCACAGCCACAAATACACGAATATCCGGATCCTCCAGCGGTTCTTTCCAGAGATCAAAATCAAGCACTTCTTCCGCCGGGAAAACTTCCTGCATTAATATATGCATTTTCTTAAATAGAGGGTCTTGGATATGGGTAATGCGCCTATATTCCATTTCAATCATCCTTTCAAACGTGCTTTCATCCGTGCTTTCATTCGTATGTTAGATCCCTTTCCTCTTATAAAAAAGGGTTGCGCCATTCCATCAAACAGGCATAGTTAAGGGATTCTTCATCTTCTAAGTATCCAGAGAGCACCTGTACAGGCATACGTCCGCACCGCAGCAGGAATGTAAGAACCGGGTCTCGCTGCAGGCCCGTTACGACCGCATCCACATATTGATCCGGCGTCATCCGGGCCGCCTGCGCTGCGTACCCCGGCATTCTTCCTCCGCCAATAAGGCGGGTTATGCCCAGGTGAACGACCGTTTCATACATCGAGGACATAAGCCATTTGCCGAGACCCATGTTGCGGAATGCAGGCAGAATACAAATATCTACGATGTATAAGGAATCCCCATCGGGATCATGATTGCGAATATACCCTCCGTCCGTTATCTCTCTCCATGTATGTTCCAGATTCAGAGGGTCTATATGTACCCGCATTGCAGTCAGGGAACCAACAATTTTGCCGCCGATTTCGATGCAGATTGCCCCTTCCGGAAACAAATCAACATGATTCTGAAGCTGTTCTTCCTTCCACCATAGTTCTTCCGGAAAAGGAGGAGGAAAGCTCGCCTGCTGCAGCTCAATCAATCCCTCAAAGTCCTCATTCACATAGTTTCTAATGATAGCGGGTACGGGCTTATCCCCGTCGAATACGTATATTTTCTTCAAATAAAGGGGTGAATTCGCGGATTCTTCATACGCCATGCTGTACATCTCCTTTGCTTCTGACGGATACCAGATCTCGGATCTTATATAACCGTGACCTCATGTTCCTATTTCCAATCCGTATATAAATCCGTCCTGCGGTCGCGCCATGTGGTGACAGAACCCTTCTCGCGCACCTCTTCAAGTAAGGTTAAATCAATAGGATTCGGTAAAGGCAGGCAATTCTTCTATAGATCGAGCTTTCCCTTCCTCGGAAGGGATACACATTAGCTGTTTTGTAAATAATTCAGGAAAAAGCACGAAATCGGCATCGAATTCCTGGGCGGCTTTGACATAGTGCTCGACTTGAACGGCAAACTCCTGAAAGCTTGAAATGGTGTGCAATCGATGCTGCACGGCTGAAACTCTAAATTTCATCCCGTTTCCTCCTTTGGGCAAAAATCTGATTATCGGATGGAATTGCCGCTGTTTTTATTATAAGATGAATGATTGTGGAACAAAAGGAGGAATCCCCGTGCAAAAACAATTCAGCGAGCATAATCAATCAGCCTGGAATCAGCACGCTTATGAAGCCTGGATTAACCGGTTCGGGACGCCGGGAGCGGCTGCTGAGCAAATCCGGCGCAATCCCGAAGGAACGGTGCGGTCCTTTTATCGCTATCTCGGGGATCTCAGCGGGCAAAAAGCGGTGAACCTTCTGGGCTCACACGGCAGTAAAGCGGTTGCGCTAGCGCTGCTCGGCGCCCGTGAAGTAACGGTGATCGATATAGCAGCCGAGAACGCCAAATACGGAACAGAGCTTGCCCAGGCTGCGGATGTGAATGTGCGTTACGTGACAGCGGATGTACTGGAGCTTCCGGAAGAAGAACTGACAGGAGATTATCAGCTGGCTGTGATGGAATTTGGTATTCTTCATTATTTTCTCGATCTGCAGCCTTTATTCGAAATAATCCGTAAACTGCTAGCCCCGGGAGGGCGGCTCATTCTTCAAGATTTCCATCCGATTACGACCAAACTGATTTCATCCCGGGGCACAACGGCTAAGATACGTAAACATAAAGTGACGGGCGATTATTTTGACACCTCTATAGAAGAAACCGATGTGGCCTATTCCAAATTCCTGCCCGGTCAGGACGAGGCCTCTCTCATCAAAGTAAAGCACCGCAAATGGACCCTCGGAGAGATTGTGACCGCGGCCGCTTCAGCCGGTTTAATCATAGAACGACTGGATGAAGAGCCTAACCGTTCGTCAGATGTATACGATAAAGGGATTCCAAAATCGTTTACTCTTCTGGCAAGAAAGGGCTAAGCCCCCTAAAATCGAAAGACATCCCGAACCACTATAGGTATCCGGGATGTCTTTTTTTGCATTTTCCATCCAATTGAAAAAATCATACACCGGTTGGTTTCTGCTAATTGAAAAGTTATAATAACAGAAGTTGAATGTCCACTCCCAATGTACATAAAGGCACGAAATGTATAAGCACAGTACATAACCGGGAGCAAATCTTATCGAATAGCGACTTGGAGTTGGTCTACTGTGTCCCTTACTGTAATGGATCGTCCTACTAAAACAAACGAGAAGATCGATGAATTCAAATGCAGCTGCGCAAGAATCGGTCTGCTGCCGCCGGGCAAAAGCAGTACAGACACCCGTCACTTGGATGAAGTTAAACAGGCGCAGGCATACATGAAGAGCCTGTCCTCCTCCCCTTACACTTCTCCAATGCTGCAGCCACATCACATATCGGCAGTAGATACGCTGCTGTCTTCTCACCGCGAAGGTTCCGAAGCCTATGAAAACGAGCGGTATAAACTCGGGGAATTAAGAAAGGCAGCGGATGACCTGTCCGAACAAACGGATCTGCTTACTTCCCGGATTCAAGAACTAGAAATTTTCGATAAGGAACTCGGGATTCTTCTGGAAAGTGTGCGCGATGCACTGGTTCTCGGGGTATACAAATAATTAACCGTGTATTGCCGTCCGCCTTACAGTACAGTCAGGTCCGCTTCCATACGCAACCTATACCGGCTCCTTATCCATGGGCTATTAAAAAAACCTTACAGGTCCCTCTACATCAATCAGCGGGATGTGTAAGGTTTTTTTGAATTCCGGCACAGATGGAGGTGCCGGGGAGAATTTACTCGCAGGCCAAGGCAAATCCAACGCTTCCGAGGAAGCGATCGAATGCGGCCTGCCCGGGCTCATCGCGCTTGAAGACACCGGCGTCTTCAAGCACTTGGCTGAACTTGATGCCGACTTCCTGCTCAAGCAGCCCTGCTGCGGCCTGCCGAGTCAAGCTGGCGCCGGAGGGGGAAACCAGCTCGCTGATCCAGGCAGCGTGCTTGTGAAGCGGATGTCCGGTTACGAGGCCATCCGCACCATCCCAAGACTCTTCGCCCGTCAGGTACCGGGCGATACCGGACAGTTCTTCCTGGAGGCGCCCCGGAAGAACGGCAAGACCCATCACCTCAATCAAGCCGATGTTCTCCTTCTTGATGTGGTGCAGGTGCTCGTGCGGATGGAAAATCCCATCCGGATGCTCTTCGCTCGTGCGGTTGTTGCGCAGCACGAGATCAAGCTCGTATTCGCCCGCGGCATTGAAGCGGGCGATGGGAGTCACCGTGTTGTGAGGCACGGTGACATCGCTTTGAACCGTCGCCGAGAGAATGTCGGCGGCAGGGTCGCTGTAAGCGCGCCAGGAGGCCAGCACCTGATCGGCAAGCTTCAGCACGTCTTCACGGCTGCGGCCGGAGAGGCGCACAACGGACATCGGCCACTGGACGATGCCGATCGAGACGTCCGGCACGGAAGCTGCCTTGAAGCATCTTTCAACGGGAGCAAGCTCCATCGGGAACTTGTGCCGGCCGCCCTGGAAATGGTCGTGATTCAGAATGGAGCCGCCCACAATCGGCAGGTCCGCATTGGAACCGACGAAATAGTGAGGCATCTGCTGGATATAATCGAACAGTCTGCGGAACGTGCGCTCCGATATCTGCATCGGCACGTGCTTCTCGTTCAGAATGATGCAGTGTTCATTGTAGTAGACGTAAGGGGAATACTGAAAATACCATGTTTCCCCGTCAATGGTTAGCGGAAGAACCCGCAAGTTTTGTCTGGCGGGATGATCCAGCCGGCCTGCGTACCCCACGTTCTCCACACAGAGGAGACACTGCGGATAGGAACTGTGCTTCATCGTCCTCAGCCGTGCAATCTCAACGGGATCCTTCTCCGGCTTGGAGAGATTAATAGTAATCTCCATATCCCCATAGGGAGTCGGTGCGAGCCAGTAATCGTTCTTACGGATGCGGTCCATCCGGATATAATTACTGTCAATACAGAGACGGTAGAACTGATCTGTTGCAGAATCAATCCCTTGCTGATCGGCGGTCTCCCTGAAATTCCGCGCCACCTCCGAAGGTCGCGGCATCAGAAAACCCATCAATTTGGCATCAAGCAGATCACGGTATGTGACCGTATTGGCTTCCAGGCGTCCGTTCTCCCAAGCATAGTCGAGCAAAACGTTCAGCAGCTCCACGGGTTCCTTCGGTACGGATCTACTGGATTCACCGGATTCACCGGATTCATTGGATCTACTTGATTCACTGTTTTCACCGGCTTCACCAGCTTGACCGTTCCATGGCTCTGAAAGTCCCAATTCTTCAAGCAGCGCATTGCGTGCCGAACAAATATCCAGCGGCCCGATCATTCCTTGTCGTAAAGCAAACGCAAGCAGCTGCTCCACGGTTCGCGCAGCCTCTGACGCTTTCATTTCCTCACTTCTTGATTCCAAGCCTTCCATTCCTCTCACTCCCTAGCCCCTCTGGGCCGCAGTAGGATCTTGTACTGCATCCTCTATTCATCTCTGTCTGGGGTCACGTCTACTTCCAGTCTTTGTACCCTTGCGGATGCGCCTGGTGCCACGCCCAGGCACTCGCGATAATCGCCTGCAGGTTGTCACGCTTTGGCTTCCAGCCAAGCTGCTCTCTTGCCCGGTCCGATGAAGCGATAAGCACAGCCGGATCACCGGCACGACGCGCTTCTGCTACAGCCGGAATCGGATGCCCGGTTACTTCGCGGGCGATATCGATCACTTCTTTAACCGAAAATCCGTTGCCGCTGCCAAGGTTAAAGACGCCGCTTGCGCCGCCCTGACGCAGTTTCTCTACTGCCAGCACATGGGCATCAGCTAAATCACTTACGTGGATGTAGTCACGGATGCAGGTGCCGTCCGGCGTGTCGTAGTCTTCACCGAAAACGGAGATATGCTGGCGCTGCCCAAGCGCAACTTGCAGGATCAAAGGCACCAGGTGCGTTTCAGGCTGATGGTCTTCACCGATTTGACCGCTCTCATGCGCGCCCGCCGCATTGAAATAACGAAGTGAAATGGATTTGATCCCATGGGCATGATCGAACCATTTGATCATTTTCTCCATCGAGAGTTTCGTTTCACCGTAAGCATTCGTCGGCTGAGTACGGTCCGTCTCGAGAATCGGAGTATTCTCCGGCTCACCGTAAGTGGCAGCGGTAGAGGAGAATACAATTCTTTGAACACCGTATTCTTTCATTTTGTCCAGAAGACATAGAGTTCCGTAAACGTTGTTGTGATAATACTTAGCAGGGTCCGTCATGCTCTCTCCTACAAGAGAATTAGCCGCAAAGTGGATAACCGCGTCGATTTCGTTCTCACGGAAGACCGTATCCATAAAATCTGCGTCCCGTAAATCTCCCACATACAGGCTGCCTCCGAGGATCGCATTACGATGTCCCTGCTGCAGATTGTCAACAATAACCACTTCTTCTCCTTTGGCCAGAAGCTCTGCCACTGCATGCGAACCAATATACCCAGCTCCGCCTGTCACCATAATTGCCATATATGATCCCCCTCCACGTATTTACATAATCCGGTACAACGTAATCGAACTATTTTCGCAAGCCTTACTTCACCTCGTTAACACCATCACCGATGCTGCATACATAAAAGTCAGCCTTCAATCCGGTCTTCTCTGTATATACGCGGCCGACTTCCTCACGGAACCGGTCGATGCTGTCTTCGTGCACGAGAGATACCGTACAGCCTCCGAAACCCGCACCTGTCATGCGTGAGCCAAGTACACCCGGCACTTTAAGTGCCTCTTCCACCATCACGTCCAGCTCACGGCAGGTTACTTCGTACAGGTCACGCAAGGATTCGTGTGAGCCAATCATCAGCTTCCCGAACGCCTCGAGATC
This sequence comes from Paenibacillus lutrae, assembly GCF_009757775.1. GTDB lineage: Bacteria > Bacillota > Bacilli > Paenibacillales > NBRC-103111 > Paenibacillus_F > Paenibacillus_F lutrae. The sequence continues at coordinate 125,519 of NZ_RHLK01000014.1, read as the reverse complement.
ATTGGCTTGCAGCACGTCGATGGACCGGAGTACCCGGTCAATTTCTTCTACAACGTGTTGCGCCCTGCGACGAACCGTTTCATCGGTGATGACGTCTTTATTTGCTTCGAATTGTTCCAGGCTCAGCTGACCAAGCAGAGCAAGATCCGGGAAGCGTACCTGCAGATCCTTTACTGCCTGCTCGCACTGGCTCCTTCGCTCATTATAGGCGGAATCCACAAGTCCGCGCCGTTTGTTGGTATTGCCGATGACGAGCTTATAACTTCCGCTGAGGAATGGAACATGCCGGTAATCAAGCGTGTCGCACATGAGCAGAATAGCATGATCCTCGCGTCCATTGGCAACAGCGAACTGGTCCATAATCCCGCAGTTGACGCCCATGTATTCATTTTCCGCTTGCTGGGAAAGAAGTGCGATCTCCACCCGGTCAATGGGATGTCCTTCCGCCTGCAGCAGTCCGTATGCCGTGACTACTTCGATAGATGCCGATGAGGATAGACCCGCTCCGTTCGGAATTTCGCCATGAAAGAGCAGATCATAACCCGATTGCAGGCCCTGCCCTTTCTTCTGGAGCAAGGCGATAATTCCCTTCGGGTAATTCATCCAGTCATCTTCCTGACGGTATATCATATCTTCGAGAGGCCTTGATCCCCGGCTTTCAAAATTCGTCGAAGCGAAACGTACCTGCCGATCCTCATTTGCGCGAAGAAGAAGGGTTGTACCAAAAGTAAGTGCAGCCGGAAATACATAACCGCCGTTATAATCCGTATGCTCCCCGATCAGATTCACACGTCCCGGAGCATGGAAAACTGTGATATCTACCTCCGTCCCTCCATAGAGATCAATAAACTTTTTTCTAAGGGCTCTGAGATCCGCCATTGTGGCACCGCCTTTTCTATCTATGTTTTTCATTCCAGGTTGTATACATTGTGATGCGCTCTCATTTGTATTATAAAATAAATCCACCCCATCTCCTATGGAAGGATGTCAGAACAACATGGAATAATGTGAGGGTAGAGTGGTATATTGAAAATAACTAATGCCCGGTTGAAGGAGAGAACTACCATGACATCTGCCCACACCTACTACGTCGTATCCAACCCTTCTCCCCACGGAGACGCTTCGCTGCATGTCCTTTTCTCTGGCGAGAGCCAGACGAAACCGGCACACCGCCTGGGACCGAAGGTCTTTGATTACTTCCTTATTCACATTGTACTATCGGGACGGGGGTATTACACATCAGGCGGCCGGCAGCTGGAACTCGGTCCCGGGGACAGCTTCTGCATCGAGCCTGAGCAGCTTGTCAGCTATGCCTCGGACAGCGCTGACCCGTGGCGCTACTGCTGGATCGCCTTCACCGGCACGGAAGCCGGCGCTTTGATCCGCAGCGCCGGGTTCACGCCCGGGCAGCCTGTAATCCGCACGGCGCCGGGCAGCCGTGTACCGGGACTCTTCAGGAGGCTGCAGCGCGCGCTCCGGCACAAAAGCGGCACTGCTTCGCGCCGGGCTCTCGGCTATCTGCAGCTGCTGCTTGCCGAGTATGCCGATGCGGCAATGCCCGCCGTGTCGAAATCCGGGTCCGGGCCTTCCAGGACCGAGGTGATCGTGCAGCAGATGCTGCATTATTTGTCCACGCAGTATTCCGAGGACATCTCGATTGAATCGATGGCGCAGACGCTCGGATACAACCGCGCCTATTTGTCGCGGCTGTTCAAGGAACATACCGGTCAAACACCGGTCTCGTTCCTGTCCAGGCTGCGGGTTGATAAAGCACGGCAGCTGCTGCGGGAGCGTATGGAGCTCACGATCGAGCAGATCGCTTTTTCCGTAGGATTCCATGATCCGCTGTACTTCTCTAAACAGTTCCGCAAATACTACGGGATTGCGCCCACCGAATACCGGAATGAAATGAAACGTTTGTAGAACTTTCAGATCCCGATGAAACAAAGAATCCGTATCGTCCGGTGTTCATCAGGGGCTGTTAGGGTGTTTTTAATTATCTCAAAAACGGTTATATATGTATCTACTATTATTTTAAATTTATATGTGTAGGAGGAATGAAATCTCATGTTTCGTCATCAAAAAGAATTGCAATTTGAAGTGAAAGTAGACCGTCCAGACCCACTATTCGCCAAACAGGTCCAGGAGATTCTTGGAGGACAGTTTGGGGAAATGACAGTAATGATGCAATATCTTTTCCAAGGATTTAATTGTCGTGGGGAAGAAAAATATAAAGATATGCTTATGGATATTGGTACCGAAGAAATTGGACATGTTGAGATGCTATGCGCTTTAATAAGCCAATTACTTGATGGGGCTACTCCTGAGGATCAACAAGAAGCAGCTAAAGACCCTGTAACAGCAGCTATTATGGGTGGAATAAATCCTCAGCACTTGTTGGTAAGCGGCCTTGGCGGATTGCCAACGAATTCAAATGGAGTGCCTTGGAACGGATCATACATTATAGCAAGCGGTAATTTACTCGCTGACATGCGTTCCAACCTTCACGCTGAAAGCCAAGGAAGATTACAGGTGGCCAGACTTTATCACATGACAACTGATGAGGGCGTTCGCGCAACCTTCCGCAAAATGCTTGCCAGGGATCGTTATCATCAATATCAATGGATGGCAGCCATTCAAGAATTAGAAGAGAAAAATGGAGTGGTGGTTCCTGCCTCCTTCCCTCCAGCAGCAGAGAAGGAATCACAACCGGAAGCCTATGAATTCTGGAATCTATCCGAAGGAACCGAATCTGGAGAAGGTCTTTGGGCTACAGGAACTGCACCAGATGGAACCGGAAATTATGTATATTTAGCTAATCCTGTACCAAAGGGACAAATATATGAACCTAAAATCCCGGCGACGGAACTTCATCATGATTTAGATGGTAAAACTAGCGATAAATAGGCAAGATTAATAAAAGAAGTGTCCTTAGTTTCTTATAGGGGACACTTCTTTATCGTATGCCATAATCAATATTCATACAGGTTCTTTTCATCCTTCCAATGCTCTTATACTTTATTCAAACCTCCCTAATTATTTATATCTTACTTATTCACTAAACTCAGTTCTTTTTCGCCCTTAATTAGACCTTCCTGCTTATATACGGTCCGTATTCGTACATATAACCTGTTATTTATTAGACAAATAGATTGTGTGGTATAATTTACCTACTAATACAAGGGAGGATATTATGGGTTTTCCCGTATACGTAAACATCGGATTTATCGAAATACATCCTCATCTTTTCTTTGAAGCACTCGCTTATTTCATCGGTTTCCGGCTGTACCTCTATACCCGCAGTAAAGAAAAGATGCCTCCCAGCCAAGCCATCTGGATTCTGACAGGTGCCATTCTCGGCGCAGCAGCAGGCTCTAAAATTCTCTACTGGTTCGAAGACCCTGGCATGACTCTTGCACACTGGAATGACCTTCCGTATCTTTTAGAGGGAAAAACCATTGTAGGCGGGCTGCTCGGAGGGCTGATTGGAGTCGAGTGGACCAAGAAACGATTGGGTCACACGCTGTCTACCGGAGATGATATGGCTCTTCCGCTTATTGCCGGGATGATGATCGGGCGGATCGGCTGCTTCCTCACCGGCCTTGACGATCATACCTATGGAACAGCAACGGGCTGGATTACCGGAGTAGATTTCGGCGACGGCATTCTCCGCCATCCGACTCAGCTGTATGAAATAGCTTGCCTGCTTGTGCTAGGCATAGTCCTCGCCGTATTGAAAGCGCGTACAAGAAAGGGCCGGCTTCAACTGCCGGATGGAGTCCTGTTTATGCTATTTATGAGCAGTTACCTCCTGTTCCGCTTTGGGGTAGATTTTATTAAACCCACACCTCACCCTTACGCGGGATTGAACAATATCCAGCTTGCCTGTGCTGCCGGGATGCTGTACTACGCTTTCCTGTTCCGCCGAAAATTCATCCGACCAGCTTCTATGATCCGGAAAGGAATGTAACTTATGCCTATCAAAAATCGTTCTTACGTGTTCTATGAACTGACTAACAGCATATGCTCCCAATGTCTTCGAAAAGTAGAGGCAAAAGTAATTATTGAAGATGAGAATGTGTATTTATTAAAATATTGCGGACATCACGGCCGTGAAAAAGTGCTTATCTCCGATGACGTGGACTATTACAAGCGCTGCCGTGAATTTCTTAAACCTGCGGAAATGCCGCAGCGCTGGAACACACCCATACGCTATGGCTGTCCTTATGACTGCGGTCTGTGTCCCGATCATGAGCAGCACAGCTGCCTGACTCTCATCGAGGTCACGGACAAGTGCAATCTGCAGTGTCCGATCTGCTATGCAGAATCCTCGCCCAAGCGTGAAACGTGGCGTTCGCTTGAACAAATCGAGGCTATGCTGGATGCGGTCGTCTGCAATGAAGAGGAGCCGGATATCGTCCAGATCAGCGGAGGAGAACCGACGATACATCCTCAGTTTTTTGAAATTCTGGATTTGGCCAAAACAAAGCCAATCAAGCATCTCATGGTGAATACGAATGGACTGCGGATAGCAAGAGACCGCGAATTCGTCCGCAAGCTTGCTGCTTATATGCCGGGCTTTGAACTCTATCTTCAATTTGACAGTTTTGAAGAAGAAGCATTGCGCGAGCTGCGTGGAGCTGATCTAAGAGAGGTGCGGCAGCGTGCCATTGAGCATTTAAATGAGTTCAATATCTCAACCACACTCGTCGTTACGCTCAAAAAGGGGCTTAATGACCGCGAAGTGGGCGACATTATCCGGTATGGGCTTCAGCAGCCATCCGTCCGGGGCGTCACCTTCCAGCCCATTCAAGCCGCCGGACGGACGGAATCGTTCGATCCCGCGACGGACCGGCTCACACTGAGTGAAGTGCGCCGGCTCATTATCGAACAGTCCGGTCTATTCCAGCCGGAAGATATCATTCCGGTTCCTTGTCATCCTGATTGCCTGGCTATGGGTTATGCCCTGAAACTCGGCGGAGGGGCCATTCCGTTAACCGGCTTGATCGATCCTCAGATTCTGCTGGACGGCGGCCGCAACACGATTGTATTCGAGCAGGATCAGACTTTGAAGGAACAAGTGTTCGAATTATTCTCCACCGCGCACTCCCCTTCTTCATCCGCCTTGTCGCTGAAAAATCTGCTCTGCTGCCTGCCTTCTGTAGCTGTGCCGGAGCATATCGGATATGACAATGTGTTTCGCGTGCTCATTATGCAGTTTCTCGATCCTTATAATTTTGATGTGCGGTCCGTCAAGAAATCATGTGTACACATCGCCCACCCTGACGGAAGAATAATTCCTTTCGATACTTATAATCTTTTTTACCGGGATGGCCGGGAGGAGATTCTGGAGGGGCTGCGTGCGGAGACAGGAGGCTTAAGATGACGGAGAATAAGAACGAATCGTCAGTCCCCGGGGAATCATCCTCTGCTCTGCCGGATTCAGGAGAGGCTCAACCTCCCCATCCTCATCAACCATGGAAGGGTAGTCAGGTTGCGGTAGGAATCGGCTGGGTTGCCGCCTGTCATCTCATCTGGTTGATTGCCGCACCTCTATATCTGGGCATAGGTATTGTTCAGCTCGTCTATGTCATACCACTGCTCATTATTTCTCACGTTAAAGGGAAGACAGGCGTTTTTCAAGGCATTCTTATCGCAGCCGGAATCACATTTTTAATAAATGCAGCTTGCTTCGGATATGTCTACATTAATTTCAGTACCCTGCACTAGCGATATGGCAACACGGATGAACAGGAATCTTCCAGAAAAGACGCTGCCAGCGAATTAATAGAAGCTGCGGATATTAAAAAGATGACTTCTGATAAATCAGAAGTCATCTTTTCTGTGCGGTTTCCGCCTGCTGTCCTATCAATAAAAAAGTGAATACAACCCTTAACGTTTACCCGGATCGTACGGTTCTCCAAGTGCAGAAGGCGGGTAAGCCCGGCCGACAGCACCGGCGAGAACGAGAATCGTCAGCACATACGGGAGCATGAAGATGAATTCCTGCGGTATGTTCTGCGACCAGGCAAACAGCTGCACGTAGTTGCGGATAGCCTGGGAGAGACCGAAGAAAACCGCTGCTCCAAGGGCCCCGACCGGATGCCATTTACCGAAGATCATCGCAGCTAAGGCGATGTATCCTTGGCCTGAGATGGTGTTATGCGAGAAGTTACTGGTCGTAGTCAGTGCTATCGTTGCTCCGCCAAGACCAGCTAGTGCTCCGCTCAGCATAACGCCGATGTAACGCATACGCAGTACTTTGACCCCGACCGTATCAGCCGCACTCGGATGCTCTCCTACAGAACGGAGACGGAGACCGAACGGCGTCTTGAACAAGACATAGTAGGACACGGCCACCAGAATCAGCGCGATGTAGGTAGTCGGATAGGCGGTAAAGATGCCATAGCCGATTATGGGAATGTCCGACAGGTACGGAATGGCCCATTTGCCGAATACTTCTGTCAGTGTCTCCGTCTGGCCCGCTCCTTCAAAGAGCAGCTTGACCAGATAAACCGTCGTACCGGCTGCCAGGAAGTTGATGACGACACCGCTGATGACCTGATCCGATTTGAAGGTAATGGTCGCTACCGCGTGGATCAAGGAAAACAAGGTCCCGAATACCAGTGCGGCGATAAGGCCGACCCACGGGGACATGCTGCCCATTCCGGCTTCCTGCGCATAGAACGTACTGACGGCTGAGGCGAAAGCTCCGGCTATCATCAGACCTTCCAGCCCGATATTCGTTACCCCGGAACGTTCGGAGAAAATACCTCCGAGCGCCGCGAAGATGAGCGCTGTTGAGAAGACAAGCGTCGTGTTAATGATTTGGCCCAGAATCACGAGATCCATCTATACCACCTTCTCTTTCTTGCGTTTGAAATAGAGAGGGGCAATAATCCAGCGCACGATTCCTTGTGCCGCTACGAAGAAAATGATGGAACCGATGACGATCCGGATCAGCTCCGGCGGCACGTCCGCCCCGAAACTCATACCCGCTGACCCATAAGTCAGAATTCCGAACAGCGCCGCGGCCAGCAGAACGCCGAACGGATGAGTCAGGCCGAGAAGCGCAACGGCAACGCCGTCAAACCCGTAGCCCGGAGAAGCCGGCATAACCGTCTGGTACTGGAATACACCCAGTACTTCGAACACACCGGCCAGACCGGCAAACATCCCGCTGATGAACATCGCCTTCACGATATTCTTGTTGACGTTCATTCCGGCGTACTCAGCGGCATGCGTATTCTGGCCGACAGCCCGGAGCTCATAGCCCTGCTTGGTCTTCCAGAGGAAGAAATAGAAGAACAAGGCCGCGAATACCGCGATAATGGTTCCCCAGTGAAGACGCGCATTATCGAAGAAACCGGACAGCCCTACGAGCGCGATGGATGCCGACGGCTGAACATCCACGGAACGCTGCTGGCCTTCAAGAAGCAGAAAATTGTTAACGGTGTAATTGGCCAGATAGAGTGCGATCCAGTTCAGCATGATGGTGGTTATCACCTCATTGACGCCTCTTTTTGCCTTCAAATATCCGGCAATCGCCGCCCATAGGCCGCCAAGAAGGGCGCCTACGATAATGGCAAGCGGTGCATGAATGATAGCGGGAAGACCCGCCAGCTTAATGCCCACGAAAGAAGCTCCCGTCATGCCGACGATAAATTGCCCTTCTCCGCCGATGTTAAACAGTCCCGAGCGAAACGCGAAAGCAACCGCGAGACCGGTCATGATAAGCGGAGTGATTTCACGCAAGGTCTCTCCGAAGTCATACATATTCCCGAATACACGCGAAAACAGGGAAGAATAAGCTGCAATCGGATTGTATCCGCCCATCAGCATCACGATAGCCCCGAACAAAAAGCCGAGCAGAATGGCGACAAGGGGAACAATAGCGGAATCCCGCATAAAAAATTTCATCACTTTATTCATGTGGCCGCACCTCCCCGCTTCATACTGCCGGCCATCATCAGGCCAAGCTCTTGATCGTTCGTTTCCTCCGGCTTCACTTCGCCGACAATTTGTCCTTCGTAGATGACCGCAATCCGGTCCGAAACATTCAGAATCTCATCGAGCTCAAAAGAGATCAGCAGCACCGCTTTGCCTTGATCCCGCTGGGCTATCAGCTGCTTGTGAACAAATTCAATCGCGCCTACATCCAACCCGCGAGTGGGCTGCGCCGCAATCAGTAGATCCGGATTCCGGTCGATTTCACGTGCAATAATCGCTTTCTGCTGATTACCGCCGGATAAGGACCGGGCCTTCGTCTGAGTGCTTGGCGTGCGGACGTCGAACGCCTCAATCAGGCGCGACGCCTGTTTCTCGATTGCATCGAAATTGAGGAACCCGCCTCGGTTAAAGGCAGGCTTATAATACGTCTGCAGCACCATATTCTCACTCATCGTAAAATCCAGGACGAGACCGTGTTTGTGCCGGTCTTCCGGGATGTGGGACACGCCTGCTTCCGAGATCTGCCTCGGAGACTGGTTTGTAATGTCTTTGCCCAGAAGCCGGATCGAACCGCCATCGATTCTCCTGAGACCCGTCAGGGCCTCGATCAGCTCGCTCTGGCCGTTGCCGTCCACACCCGCAATTCCGAGAATTTCACCTGCTTTCACATCAAAAGAAAGCCCCTGAAGGATCGGAATGCCGCTTTGGGATTTGGCCGTAAGGTTATCTGCCTGAAGGACGGGATCCGCCGGTTCGGCCGGCTTCTTGTCCACTTTGAAGGAAACGCTTCGGCCAACCATTTTCTCAGCCAGCTCCCGGGTCGTAGTTTCGGACGTCTTAACGGTATCCACCACTTTCCCTCTGCGGATAATCGTAACGATATCGGATAACTGCATAATTTCTTTGAGCTTGTGCGTAATCAGGATAATCGATTTGCCTTCGGCAACCAGCCTTTTCATAATAACCATCAATTCAGCGATTTCCTGAGGAGTCAGAACCGCCGTCGGTTCATCAAAAATCAGAATATCCGCTCCGCGATAAAGCGTCTTCACAATTTCGACGCGCTGCTGCATACCGACCGAGATGTCTTGTATTCGGGCATGGGGATTAACTTGAAGACCATATTGTTCGGATAGCTTCTGTACCTGCTTAGCGGCATACTTGTAGTCAATATTGATGCCTTTTCTCGGCTCCATGCCAAGTATGATGTTTTCAGTGACGGTAAATGGCTGTACCAGCTTGAAATGCTGATGGACCATGCCGATTCCCAGCTCAATCGCCCGGTTAGGGCTGTCAATTCGCACTTGTTTCCCGCCGACTTCGATCGAACCTTCATCCGGGTGATAAAGCCCGAACAAAATATTCATCAGCGTTGATTTACCAGCACCGTTCTCGCCCAGCAGGGCATGGATCTCCCCTTTGTGTAGCTTCAAACTGATGGAGTCATTGGCGACGATGCCGGGAAAGCGCTTAGTAATTTGCTTTAACTCAACGACAGGGGTTGCTGCACTCATGAGATCACCCTTACTGAAGGTTAGTATAAAAAAAGCCTGAAAAGTAAGAACAAGGCCAGTTAATCAACCAGCCTTGTTGTAGGGTCCTTGCATAAACAACGATCTTGAATTCCGTTCTTATTTCTCAGGGACTTTGATTTCGCCTTTAATGATTTTCTCTTTATACTCATCGGCTTTCTTGAGAACATCTTCCGGCACATTCTTCTTCGACGTCTCAGGAAGGCCTACTCCGTTATCTTTGAGACCGAGTGTTACTGGAGCGCCCGGTTTGAATGTACCGTCAATAACTTGCTTGGAATAGCGGGTTACAGCTCCTTCAACATCTTTAACCATGGAGGTCAGCGTTACGTCGTCGCCAAATTCCAGAGATTGGTCCTTATCTACACCAATTACCCATACTTTCTTACCCTGCTTAACACGATCCTTCGCTTCATTGAATACACCATTGCCCGTAGCCCCTGAAGAGTGGAAAATGATATCCGCTCCATCGTTGTACATCGTAGCTGCGGCCGCTTTGCCAAGGTCAGGCTTATCGAATGCCCCTGTATAGTTGACCAGTACTTTTGCGCCTGGATTAACTGCCTTAACGCCTTCTTTAAAACCGGCTTCAAAACGTTTGATAACCGGGATATCCATACCGCCGACAAACCCGATTTTATTGGTCTTCGTTGTCAGACCTGCAACAACCCCTACCAGGTAGGAACCTTCATGCTCGGCAAAAGTCACGGACTGGACGTTCGGCGCTTCCACCACGTTATCGATAATAGCAAAGTTCGACTTCGGATTCTGGTCGGCAACTTTCTTCATCGCATCCGCAATAACGAATCCGATTCCCCATGTCAGGTCATACTTGCCCTGAACAAACTGGTTGAGGTTCGGAACGTAATCGGAATCCCCTTTACTTTGTAAATATTTCGTCGTAATACCGTTTTCTTTTTTGAGCTTCTCAAGTGCTTCCCAAGCGGATTGGTTAAAAGACTTATCGTTAACGCCGCCTACGTCCGTTACCATTCCGATCTTCGCTTCGGATTTCTTCGTTTCGCCTGTGTTTCCTGCGCTGCCGGCTGGAGTTTGTCCTTGGCCCTCGTTACTAGGCTTATTACCGCAACCCGCCAATACAAGTGAGAAAGCGATCATCATCATTAGTGATAGCTTAAACATTTTCTTCATCATTTGTTACCCCCTATTGAAATTTGTTTGTGGCTTCCTGATCCTGAAATTAGTATGAGGCAAATGACGAATAAAAATGTAAATCCGGACCAGATTTAGCATTGCCGCGTTACGATTATACCTCTTGGCTGGTTCAAAATCTATAATTAATTATACTTAGGTTAATTAATTATTTATTGCGTAAATTAAGTACCTGAAAAGTTTCTCTCATCGCATACACAAAAAGAAAAAGGAGCTGAGCCAACGGATGTTGACTGGGCTCCCTTTTATTTTAGATCAGCAGGTTAAAAAGCTTAGGATCCTCGTTAATTTCGATGTAAGGATAATCTTTCTGAGATAACCTGGCGATTAACCCTTCATAATCATCTTTATTCTTCAATTCAATGCCGACCAGTGCCGGAGCATTGTCCCTGTTATTCTTTTTCATATATTCAAAACGCGTGATATCATCCGTAGGCCCGAGCACCTCCTCAAGAAATTCACGAAGAGCGCCGGCACGCTGCGGAAAGTTCACGATGAAATAATGCTTGAGTCCCTCATAAATAAGCGAGCGTTCTTTAATTTCCTGCATACGGTCAATATCATTATTACCGCCGCTGATAATGCACACCACATTCTTACCTACGATTTGACTGCGGTAAGCATCGAGTGCGGCCACAGACAGCGCCCCTGCCGGCTCGATGACAATGGCATTGTTATTGTAAAGATCCAGAATGGTCGTACATTCTTTGCCTTCCGGCACTAATACAATGTCATCGAGAACGCGTTTGCAGATCTCAAACGTAAGCTCACCGACCTGTTTAACCGCAGCCCCGTCCACGAATCTGTCCACCGTATCCAGCGTGACCACGTGCCCCGCTTCCATCGAGCGCTGCATACCCGCGGCCCCTGCGGGTTCGACACCGATAATAGAAGCTTCGGGAGCCACGCCCTTGATATAGGTGCCGACGCCGGCGGCAAGACCGCCTCCGCCGATAGAGGCAAACACATAATCCGGGGTTACCGGCATCTGATTCAGCACTTCAAGCCCTACCGTTCCTTGCCCTGCGATGGTTCGCAGATCGTCGAACGGATGAATAAATACTTTGCCTTCGCTTTCGCAATATACCTTGGCCTGGGCGGAAGAATCGTCGAAAGTATCGCCGATCAGGACAACCTCCACGAACGGGCCTCCGAACATATTGACCTGCGAGATTTTCTGCCGGGGGGTAGTGGTGGGCATGAAGATCTTGCCGTGAATCCCGAGCAGATTACAGGAGTAAGCGAAACCTTGAGCGTGATTGCCTGCACTGGCGCACACCACTCCTCTGCTCCGCTCTTCAGCCGACAAGCTCTGAATCACGTTGTAAGCTCCTCGAATTTTAAAAGAACGGACGACCTGGAGGTCTTCTCTTTTCAAATAAATATTGCAGTCATACTGTCTGGACAAAAGTTCATTACGCTGGAGCGGCGAAGGCTCAATGACCCGGCTCAGCGCATGGTGCGCGCGGATGATATCTTCAAGGATTCTTACATTCTCAGTACTCACGTCGGCTATCTCCTTTTCTCCTGTGGTCATGCTTATCAGACCATTGTAGCACAACTTCCGTTGAAGAGGAGAACCTTCTCCTCACAAAATAATAGAGGCCCGAAGGCGGTAACGAACCGCTTTTCAAGCCTCCCTCTCACAATAGAATATCAACCAAGAATACGGCAGAGCCTACGAGAGTAAAGATTGCACCTCCTACGCGCGTGTTAAGCATATATAAGTCCGAGGGCTCTGTACCGTCATTGGATTTCCACTTCTCTGTCAGCTCCCATAGCAGCTGCGTCTTAAAAACCATCAATCCCCCCATAAGTACAAGAAACAAACCCATCCATAACATTGTTTATGCCCCCTTCAGACAAATGGAAAAATAGTGCTTATTTGCTAATACGTTCACCGCATCACCTTTGTTTCACTGGGCTGTACTTTGGCCAACTGCCATTCATACGGAGAGCGAAAGTTGAACTTGTTAGTGAATGCCCCCTTATTCGGCCAATGAAAAAAGCCGCTTCTCAGCGGCTTTCTCGTTGATATTCAGTCTTGCATTACTCTTCCGTATCCAGGATCGGACGCTTACGCCGGAACCTCGCCAGGAATTCATACACCAGGGGTACGATAATCAAGGTGAGCAGCGTGGAGCTGATTAAGCCTCCGATAACGGTCACGGCCAGCCCCTTCGAGATTAGGCCGCCGCTCTCAAAACCGAACGCCAGCGGCAGCAAAGCCCCGACTGTAGCCAGTGCAGTCATCAGAATAGGGCGCAGCCGCGTTCCGGCCGCTTCCAGCAAGGACTCCCTTGTTCCAAGCCCTGCCTTCTCGTTATGAATAACACGGTCGAGCAGAACGATAGCGTTGGTCACTACAATTCCGATGAGCATCAGTGCCCCCATCATAGCAGACACGCTCAACGTCTCTCCGGTTACCAGCAGGGCGACAATAGCCCCGATAATCGTGAACGGCAGCGAGAACAGAATGGCAAACGGCGTCAATGCCCCGCCGAAGAACATCACCAGCAGCAGGTACACAATCGCGATAGCCGCAATCATAGCCAGTCCAAGCTGGGAGAAAGTCTCGTTGATCTGCTCGGTTACTCCGCCAAAATCAACACGGACCGTGGAAGGCAGGCTGAGCTGATCAATCTGTTCCTTGAGCTCCGTTGAAGCTGCCCCTACGTCCTTGGCCGTAATATCCGCCGTTACTTCCGCATACAGCTTCATATCGCGGTGCGTGATCGTATTAGGTGACTCGCCTTCCTGCACCTCGGCCACATCTTTGAGCGGCACTTGAATACCAAGCGGCGACTGAATGGTTGTATTCTCAATGGCGGATATATCCGCGAAGGTCTTCTTGTCCGCCTGAACAAACACTTCATAGTCTTTGTCTTCCACACGGACTGTCGTGAGAACAGGACGTTCCCGTTCCTGGCTGAATGCCATTGCCACCTGTCCCGCGGTAAGGCCGAGCTTGCTCAGCTTGGCAGGATCTGCCACAATTTTATACTGCTCATAGGCTTCGGAAAGACTGGAGTCCACTTTATCGAAAGTGGGATTCTTCGTCATCAGCTGCTGAATCTGATCCACTGCGCCGTGAATTTCATCCAGCTTCTCTCCGTATACGAACAAGCTTAATTTGCTTCCGCCGAAACCACCGCCCATATCCAGCGGTTTCCACTCACCCGGGGAAGCCTTGGCAATCCCCTCTACAAGTTTCTCTTTTTCCGCTGCAAAATTTTTAAAAGAAGGGGCGTATTCCACGTAGAACAGCGCGGATTTGGAATTACCGGCTGACATCGGGTTCGAACCGCCTACCGAGTACTGCATATTCTTTACGCCTTCGCGCGCAAGAATGAATTTCTCCGCGTCCTGCGCTTTCTTCTGTACGGCTTCAAGCGTTTCACCCGGGGAAGGCGTATACGTCACCATGACGTAATTCTGCTCTTCCTCCGGAAGGAAGCTGACACCAACCTGAGTCGCCAGCAGCAGACTGCCCACGAACAGCAGCATGGCCACACCGAACGTAATTAATTTATGGTTCAACGTGCTGTTAAGAGCTTTCTTGTACAAGCGTCCCAGGCGCCCGGTTTCATCATGGCCCGCAGAATCATGGGGGGAATCCGTAGATGCACCCGCACCTGCAACTGCAGCAGCATTTTCATCCCCTTCTACCCGGACTAATGGCTGCGAAACCGGCTTACTGCCCATGCGCTCAAGCCGCTTACGGAACATGGTATGTCCAAGCAGCGGTACAATCGTAATCGCCACCAGCAGGGAAGCGAGAAGCGCGAACACCATGGTCAGCGCAAAAGGCAGGAACAGCTGGCCTACAGGTCCGCTGACAAAGCCCAGCGGCAGGAACACCGCGATCGTGACCAAGGTCGAGGACAAGATCGGCATGAACATCTCCCGCGTCGCTTCGCGGATCAAGGTTTTGCCCCGCAGAGGCTCCGAAGGGCTCATCATGCGGCGGTAAATATTCTCGATGACGACAATGGAGTCATCGACGACCCGCCCGATGGCCACAGTCATCGCGCCGAGGGTCATAATGTTCAGCGTAATGTCCATCTGCTGAAGCAGCAGCACGCCGATCAGCAGAGAAAGCGGAATCGACACGATCGAGATCAGGGTCGTCCGCCAGTTGCGAAGGAAGAGCATGATGATGAGAACGGCGAACAAAGCGCCGAACACCGCTTTACTCAGCATCGTGTTGACCGATTCTTCAATTGGCGCACCTTGATCGAGCATCGTTACGATGCCCACTCCGCTGTTTGCCTTCTCGAACTCCGCCGCCTTCTCCTTAACGGCGCTGGCGACATCTACGGTATTCGCTTCGGTGGACTTGACCACCTGAATACCGATGGACTCTTTGCCGTTCGTGCGCGAGATCGAATCGGCATGGTCGGCGAGCTCAATCTTCGCGAGCTCGCTGAGCTTCACGGTCGGCAGTCCCGCTGCCGACGCGGCCGCGCCCGCAGGCGGCGCCGCGTTAACTCCCGGCGCTGCTGCGCCGGTTGCGCCCTGCGCAACGCCTCCTGATGCGCCCGGCACTGCGGCGCCTGACGCGCCCGGAGCCGCAGCGCCGGCTGCGCCTGCATCCGCGGCGCCTGCGGCTCCACTCCCGGCTGGCGCACCCATACCTCCAGCTGCGCCGGAAGACGCCGCACCGGAGCCGGCAGATCCGGCTCCGCCTGGAACCAGCGGAATCTCCAGCGCCTGGAGATCCTCCAGGCTCCGCACGTTGCCGTCCACCACGATCGTCTTCTCCGTGCGGCCGACCTCAAACAGGCCCATCGGCATCTGGATCGCCGCTCCCTGTATGATTCCTTTGACCGTCTCTTCGCTGACTCCATAAGCCTTCAGCTTATCCCGGTCAAAGGTCAGCTGCACTTCCTGCTGTTTTTGTCCCGAAATAGCGACACTCGCCACTCCCGAGATCCCCTCCAGCGAAGGCTTCAAATCACTCTCGACCATCTTCGTCAGTTTATCCAGAGACTGCTTGTCCCCCGAGACACTCAAAGATATGATCGGGAATGCGTTTATGTTAATTCTGGAGACGCTGGCCTCCTGAGCCCCGCGTGGAAGTTTAAAATCCGCTACGGCTTCTTTAACCTCCGCTTCGGCTTTGTCCATATCCTTATTGTAGGAATACTCCATCATAATGGACGAAGCGTTCTCCATAGAGGTAGAACTGACAACATCCACACCTTCGAGGTTCCGCACCCGCTGTTCCAGCGGTTTCGTTACCTGTTCCGCTATCTCCTCCGGAGAAGCACCGGGATAAACTGTGGTTACAGTCAGAATCGGCACTTCCAAATTGGGAAGCGTCTCCTGCTTCATGTTCAAGCCTGCATAAATGCCGGCCGCCGTCACAATAATCGTGAGCAGCCATATGACGAGTTTGTTGTTTAACGAATACCGGATGATGCCCCTCACCATTCCCCACTCCTGTCTGGATCTAGATGTTTGCAAGAAACAAACTCTTCTCTTTATGTTACCTATCCGCATAGGCAAAAATCAAATATTGCCCTCAGCAAGGAATACATAGGTCCAATATTCATCCTTCTCTCTATTTTTACCAAAAAAAAGACTGCCGAACCGGCAGCCCCTTCCATTTACCATCTATTTTCTTCCAATTGTTCTAATACCGCTTTTGCAAAAATCTATAAAATGCCGTTGCCGCTTGAGCGCGGGTAACTTCAGCCTTCGAATTAAACTTGCCGTTCTCTGCGCTCATGATACCCATACCGGTTACAATCGCGGCCGTTCCAATGTTCTTGATATCCGCCGCATCCGTGAAGTTACGGCTAAAAATCGCCTCATACTCCGTCAGCTTCTTGTAATTCAAAGCCCGGACAATAAGTGAGGCCATCTCTTCGCGCGTTATCGGCTGATCTGGATTAAACTCTTCGGAATTGCGGTCAATCCATTTATTGTCAAGCGCCGTCTCGACATAAGAAAAATACTCATTGGATGAGGTTACATCCGCGAACGAGTTGGCACGATCTTTCATGGCCGCTGTCGGATAATAACCGCCGCCACTGTCTGCCAGAACGAGCATTTTGATCAACTCACCCCGTTTGATAGACTTATCGGGATTCACCTTGCCGTCTTTAACTTCCAAAGCCTGATAATCCAGCATCAACTGCAGCTCATTTTGCGCCCAGTGACCGGCAATATCCGACACTTTAATCGGCTCAAGGGAAATAACCTCCCCATTATCCCGGTTGCGCCATTGCCCTGTTACCGCATCCAGGAAATATGCCTGCCGGGTATACTTATCCTCCAATGTATACACCAGGCTGGCATTCTTATTCAGTTGATCGATAGCGCCAATAGCACCGGCAGCAATCATGGCTTTGTATTTCTCAATAGGAATGCCCGCCGGAATCTCACCCACCGACGTCTGGTATATCAGACGCAGCCGGTACTGGGACATCAGCTTGTCTTTCGCCTTCTCAATATCGAGCACTTCCGGTTTCTTGTCAGGGAAAGGAAGCTTATTGATACTCTTATACATGTTCGAGATCATGCCGGTGCCTTTGTCCACGGAAACGGATACCTGATCGTTCGCTACTCGCACCCCGTCAATATACCTGCTAAATTCAAACGAATACTCGCGCGGTATTTCCGTCGCCTTAGGATCAACCTTCGGCTCTGAGGATTGTTCCAGTACAAGCTGATGGGTACTGCCCGGAACGGTTTTCTTAACGAACTCAACAGCTTTCGCTGCAGCCTCTGTATAAGGAACCTTTATATCGCTCGCTTTAAACGGATTACGGCCGGAATGGTTGTATTGACTCAGATAATTCAATTCACCGTTGTTCGCGTTAAGGGCCAAGGAAATGGCACCCGTGTTGTTGCCCTCTTCATCTTGCAGCGACCACCGGAAATTCCATGTCGATTCCGACTCCTTCGTTTCTTCGTTGACGTTCTCGCCATAGGATGCCTCTTCAAGCTTGGCATTGGCCGGAATTTGAATAAGCGCCTGTACTCTCTTGAGCGCCGCTTCTTTGCCTGCAATCGGTCCCGAAGAAGGCTGCGGCTTATCTGTCAGCGCTTGAAGATCAGCAGGTTTAACCGCCTCGCCCTGCTGAACTGGCTTACCGGTCTTTGCATCAATTTGAATAGCAGCCATCGTGTAAGCGATAACCGGCTTTCTCTCTTTCATCTGATAAGGAATGACATACTGAAGCATAGGCTTGGAAGCCTCATTCAGTGCCTTCTCAGCCGCTACTTGGGAAATAATTCCCTCGCCCTTGTCGAATTTGATATCTTCATTCCAATCCACCCGATACTCGGTCAAGCGTCCTTCTCCGTCAATTTGGATTTGAATGCCGTTTTGCGGGAAAGGAACTCCGCCTACCACACGTTCAAACCCGAACGGATAGGCTATCACGCCATTAAGCGGTACTTTGTAGGAAGATTCCCGGAGATCATTGTACTTGACCTGTTTCTGCAAATCCGGGCTTAGCTTGGTTATGTAGTCTGCAGCGATGGATTTGGCAAGATTCAGATCTGTCTTAGGCGGATAGGATGGCTTGCGGTCGGGGTTATTATCGTAGAAATTGTACCCGAGCAGTCTGCCGGAATCGGCATCCAGTGAATAGTTCATGTATCCGAGTGACTCTTTATTTTTTTTCAGCGAATATTCCAGGTTCCACGTCTTCCTCTGCTTCCCGTCAGGCCCATTGTTCACGTGTAAATTAGCACTCTGCAATGTGTAGCCTTCAGGCTGAGGTATGTAACCTTTAGCGAGCTGAACAGCTTTATCCTTCGTAATCTTAGGCTCTGCCTGAGTGAGATCAAGCTGCTCTTTCCCTTGACCTGAGTTTGAGTTGACCGTAGAAGCAGGTGATGTACTGGGCACCGCCTTGTCAGCCATAACGGGTGTAACCGAGCCAAGCAGCAGTGCAGTAGTCATCACCGCCGTGCCTGCTTTGCGAATAATTTTCAACCGGATCTGCCTCCTTAAAAGTATAGGGTTCGAACGGAATTGCCTGGAATTCCAGTTCTCACCATTTGAGACGGACTCATGGGCAGAAAAGTTGCGGATATACCGCCGCTATAGGAAATAAATTCCTCATGCCGCATACACCGCATTTGCGCATGCAAACCCGCCTCATTGCACCAATTCTTGCTCATTAACCTAAGTCCCGGCTAGCGGATTACATGTGCAGAACTCCGCCGTCTATACGCCGGATGCCCCGCACGGCCGCAAGATCTTCTGCCAGCTTCAAGCATGCGTAATCTTTGCGTTTGGCTTCCACCATAACATCTACGCGCTGAAGGCCGTATGCTTTGCATGCTTGGAGAAAGCCGAGCGCCGCTTCAGGTTCTGCATAGTCCGCATGCGCGCGGAAGTCCTTGTCGCTCTTGGGAGACGACACGTGGATTTTGATCGGTCGTTCTCCCCATGTCGCTGCAATCCGGGGCAGAAGTTCCGTTCCTGCCGCAGCGGAGGGATTGCACCAGTCGTGATGCAGGTCGAGGACCATCGGAATGCCGGACTGTTCACAGACGGCTAATGTTTCCTCGGCCGTGTAGGTCTTGTCGTCATTCTCCAGCGTCAGCCGTCTCCGGACCCGCTCCGGAACGCCCGGCAGATTGGCGACAAGCTTGCCTGCGGATGCCGCCTTGTTGCCGTAAGCTCCTCCAACATGAATATTCATGTTGCATTCCGTGCCCATCCCCATGCCATCCAGAATATCGGCATGATACTCCAGGTCGCGGATGGCCGCTTTCACCACAGCATCCGATCCGTTGAGAAGAGTGAACTGATTCGGATGCATGGACACACGGATGTCATGGCCCCGGGCGAATTCTCCGAGTTCGGCAAGTTCCCGCTCGTAGACGGCAGACGGGACGATGCCGACCTCCGGATGTGTAGCCAGCGGAATCAGTGACGAACTGAGGCGGTACAGCCGGATGCCATGGGCGGCATTAAAGTACAGAATGCGGCGGGTAGCCTCCAGATTGCGGCGTCCTACCTCGATAGCTTTAGCAAGCGAGCTCTCATATGTCCCTTCTTTGAACCGTTTATAGGTAAACGTCGAGCTCGGTGTATTCTGAAAGATTGCTAACGATTGAGACACATACCCGATTCTAATTTCCATAGATGACACCCCCTTTATAAGTATTCCCTTATGCGGCCTTTTACCCGCTGTACCCGTTATACCCGTTATAAAGGAATCTATAATCTTTCCTCTCTATCTTCCTGGCTTGAGAAGCCTCCGTTAGGTTAACTGACAGGCCCGATGGCCATAAACGCGGGTATTCAGCCCGCGCCCGCTAAATACCTTGCCAAACGTCCAGTACCCGTCGGGTACCCACAGCAACACAGAAGAAGACCCGCAAATCATCAAGATTCGCGGGTCTTCTATAAGGATCGTAAAGCAGCCAGCCGGCACCGTCAGCTTAGTAGCGCGATGTCCTCCGGGCACGGGTCATGATAAAGAACGAAATCAAGATTCCGACAATACGTGTAACGTAGCCAAGTACCGGGATGTAGCTAAGCAGAGCCATCACGATGTTGGCCAGTGCCGCCAGCAGCGTGCCGTTACTTGTAATCAGACCAATAACAGCACTGACGAATACGAGCGGAACTACCCAGTTGCCTGACCACAAGAACCCGAATGGGATTAAGCCGACGATAAAGCCGATCACGACACCAATTTCAACAATCAGCTGCACAGTGCCCAAAATTCGTTTTGTATCCGAACTCATGTCACCCTCACCTTTCGCTGGATAAGAGAAGCGCAAGTACCCGCGATCTCTTCCTCTATTTTTGCCAAAACCGCCTGGAGTCACACCTGTAAAGGAACAAACCTTACATACACGGATGACAGGCTGGTGAAACAGCCGTGTGTCGTCCGGCAAGCGCTCTCCAAGGTTTCGGCTGGTTATCTTATCATACGCGTGATGATGGATCCCGTTTCACATGCAGCCGCCTGTTTCCTCTATATAATCCTTTTTTCGGAAAAAAAATCTGCCTGCTCTGGTGCTAAGTCACTGCGCTTCCTGTCGTAACGGAACCGCTTCGCAGCGTTGAGCGATCAGCCTGCGCCGGTCCGGAAACAGGAGCGGATGAACCGCCTCCCTGCTGAAGCCGGTACATCTGGGCGTATCGTCCGCCTAGCTCCAGCAGCTCCTCATGCGAACCGCGCTCGACAATCTCGCCCCGGTGCAGCAAGAGAATCAAGTCTGCGCTGCGGATCGTAGACAGCCGGTGCGCGATAATAAACGTCGTGCGCCCTTTCTTCACCACATCGAGCGCCGATTGGATGATCGCTTCCGTCTCGGTGTCGATGTTGGCAGTCGCCTCATCCAAGATGAGGATGGCCGGGTCAAAGGCCAGAGCCCGTGCGAACGAGATCAGCTGGCGCTGTCCGGCAGACAGCGTGCTGCCCTTCTCCAGCACAGGCTCATCGAAGCCCTTCGGCAGATTCGCGAAGATCCGCTGCCCGCCGACGTCCCGCAGAGCCGCATCGACCTGCTCGCGGGAGATCGTATCGTCACCGAGGCTGACGTTGCTCGCGATCGTCCCGGTGAACAGGAACGGATCTTGCAGCACAATCCCCATATGCTGGCGCAGCAGCTGTTTGGGCAGCTTCGTGACATCCTGGCCGTCGACACGGATCGTTCCTTTCTGCGGGTCATAGAACCGGAACAGCAGGTTCATAATCGAGCTTTTGCCGGAACCCGTATGGCCCACCAGCGCCACCGTCTGGCCTTGTTTGGCCTCGAAAGAAATATTCTTGAGCACATAATCTTCTTTGTAAGCAAAGGAGACATGTTCGAAAGCAACATTTCCCTTGTACCGGGGCATCTGGCCCGTCTCGATATCTTCACCCGGTTCATCCATCAGCTCGAATACACGGCCGGCCGATATTACGGATTGATCCAGGGTGGCCAGCTGATTGACGATCCCTACGATCGGCTGGAACAGCCGGTTCAAGTAATCGATGAACGCGTACAGCACCCCGAAGGATATTACGGCGCCAACTCCCGTCACCTGACCGCCAAAGTACCAGAGCAGGACGGCAAAAGTCAGGTTCCGCAGAACCCCTACCAGATTATGGGAAGTAAAAGAGTTCAAGCTTTGCAGCTTCTGCTGATATTTCAGATAATCTTCGTTCAGAGTCTCAAACTCCTCGGATGTTTCCCGCTGCCGGCGGAAAGCACGAATGATGGTCATGCCCTGAATCGATTCATTAATCATTCCGTTAATGTCGCTTAAGCGGGAACGGATGATTTTGTTATAACGGGACGCATATTTCCTGTACACAATGATCCAGACGACCAGGATCGGGACAATGAGCAGACAGATGGCGCCCAGCTTTGGATCGAGCAGGAACAAAGCTACGAAGATTCCCGCCATATAGACGATTCCCGTAAAAAAATTCGCCAATACCGTCACGAACAGATCCCGCACCGCCTCGGTATCATTCGTAACCCGGGAGACCACTTTACCCGCGGGAAGATTATCGAAGTAAGGGATCGGCAGGCGCTGAATCTGTGCATAGACGTCCAGCCTCAGCTTCTGGATAACCCGGTTAGCGGATACTTGCAGAGCGTACCGCTGTCCGAACGTAAAAATCGAAGAAACCACGAGTAGCGCAAAATAAAGGAGGGCCAGTTCGACCAATTTGATCAATTCCGGCTGGTAGAACGCGTACAGCTCCGACGGGCTTAAGACTGCGGCTTCATACGAGGCGGTATCTCCGCCCCTCTTGATTGTCAGCTGCCCGTCCCGGAGGGAACGCTCCCCGTCAAAACGGACAGGGCCTTCCACGAAAACAAATTTCGTGCCTACTTGGAGGAGTCTCGCTTCGTTACCGCGCGTCTCCCCTTCACTGAATCGATCGCCCCGTTTGTATACCTGACCTCCGTATGAGACTGTATCTTCACTTCCTGGCTGTGCTTTGTACCAGGGCTTCTCAATCCCGAGAATGTGTGTATCAATCATCCGCTTCGCAATAAACGGACCGGTTAATTCGGCCGCCACGGCGACCGTAAGCATAATAAGTGCGATAATAAAAAGTTTTTTATGATGAAGTGCATACTGCACCAGTCTTTTTCCTGTACTATTCTGCAAGGTCCATCACCCCGCTTCCGTCAAATTAGATTCAACCTGCTGGCGCTCGTACTGTTCTTTGTACCAGCCGCCGTGCGCCAGCAGCTCTTCGTGCGTCCCCGACTCGACAATCCGGCCCTCGTCGAGTACGAGGATCCGGTCCGCGTGCTCGACTGCGGACAACCGGTGTGTCGAGATGAGCGTGGTTTTGCCGGCGCGCTCACGCCGGATGTTCTCGATGATCCTCGCTTCCGTCCGGGCATCGACCGCGGACATCGCATCATCGAGCAGCAGAATTTCCGGGTCGGCGATCAGTGCCCGCGCCAGCGATACCCGCTGCTTCTGGCCGCCGGACAGCGCCACACCCTTCTCGCCGACCAGCGTATCGAGGCCGTCTGCGAGGGTGTGAATGTCCTGCGCGAATGCAGCCCGCTCGATGGCTCCAAGCACCTCTTCATCACTCGCGCCCGGCTTGCCGAAGCGGATGTTCTCCCGTACGGTTCTGGAGAACAGGATCTGTTCCTGCGGCACGTAACCGATCCAGGACTGCACCCGGTCAAGCGGAATCTGCTGAATCGGCACGCCGCCGATCGTAATCGTCCCGCTGCCGACCGGATACTGCCGCAGCAGCTGCTTCAGCAGCGTCGATTTGCCGCTGCCTGTGCGGCCTACGACGCCAAGGGTCTCGCCCCGGCGGAGTGTCAGGCTGATGCCTTCGAGGTTGCTGACCTCAGACGCAGGATAGCGGAAGCTGGCATTCTCGAAGGCGATGGTGCCGGGCCCTGCATCCGCACGAGTATGCTGCGGATCGTCCTGCACATCGGGCCGGTAGCCGAGTGCCTCGTTTACCCGGTCGAGGGAGGCATTTCCCCGCTGCATGATGTTGATCAGCTCGCCGATAGCGAACATCGGCCAAATCAGCATCCCGAGGTAGATGTTGAAAGAAAGCAGCTGTCCCAGCGTCAGCTCGGTCTGGAACACCAGATAAGCCCCGTAACCCAGACCGATCAGATAACTTGCGCCGACCAGCAGCTTGATGGTGGGATCGAACAGCGCATCGATTCTCGCAACCGAAATATTTTTGCGGTACACATCATCGGTCAGCTCCCGGAAGCGCTCCTGCTCATTGGCTTCCTGAACATAAGCGCGAAGCACTCGCACACCTGCCGTTGCTTCCAGCACCTGATCGTTCATCTGTCCGAAGGCATCTTGGGCGATCGTATACCGCTCATGAATGGTCTTCCCGTAGAACTTCATGGCCAGTGCGATAAAAGGCAGCGGAAGCAGAGCGGCAAATGTCAGCTTCCAGGAAATCGTAAGGCCCATGGTGAACAAGATCGTGAGCATAAAAGCGCTGGAATCGACCAGCGTCAGAATTCCGAATCCGGCTGTTCCGGCAACGGACCGGAGGTCATTGGTCGCGCGGGCCATCAGGTCACCGGTACGGTATTTTTCAAAAAAAGTAGGGGTCATCTTGAGAAGATGCCGCATAAAGCGCGAACGCAGAATGCGTTCCACAAGGAAGGAACCGCCGAACAACTGATACATCCAGACATAAGTAATCAGATAAATACCCACGGTAATAACGAGAGTCCACACGATCATACTTACCAGACGTTCCGCCGTAATAGAGCCCATCTGAATTTCATCGACGGCATAGCCGAGAATTTTGGGAGGAATAATTTCAGCAATGCCCGCCACAATGAGCAGCGTAACGGCTACCGTGTACCGAATCCAATTCTCTTTGAAGAACCAGCCGAGTTTACCTAAAATACTAAACAACCGGGTCACCTTCTTTCTTTTTAAAAGCTTCGTTCATAAGCTCAGGCAAGCTGTTGGACTCAGGGCTTTTTGACCTGACTTTGGTCAGCCCTGCATCTCTACTTCTTTGGTATGGAAAAATGAGTCCCTGCATCCGATCATGAAAAAAGGACGCACCGTTTTCAGAAACAAAACGGTACGTCCTTACAGCACAAGAGAATTCTGCACTGATTTAAACCAGCTTAAAGCATACATTCCGGCAAGTAAGCGGCCGTCTGCCGATTACACGGAATTGTGGTTTAAAGGGGATACCGTATATTTAGCCGTGCCCTTGTGATCTGCGAACAAATGCATAGGTCCGTAAACAGGCAACATTCTAAACATGGATATTCCCCCTTTCATCTCCGGTCATTTTCCTACGCTCTCGCGTTAGCTTGGTGTGATTGTAACACCGCTTGGAAAGGACTGTCAACCGAACAAACCGGAGAAAATCATTATAATTCAACTCACCTGAGGCTCGCCAAATGGGCGGTTTAGCCCTGCTAAGCAGCCAGAAAACGGCTCCACGGCGCAGGTTAAAACTATGGAACATTTTCAAAAACCTGGAATGAACGCCCGCTTCTCCGCTCTAATTTTTTTCCGGCTGCAGGTACCGCTTGTCTTTGAGGAAGAGCCTCCAGAACATATAGAACACCGGAACCAGAATCGCAGAACTCACGATATACCCGATAAAAAGAGAACGGAACATGGCCGGATTCGTTATCCCCTCATCAAAAGTTAAATGCGGATACACCATATAAGGCATGTGTGCCGAGAAATAAGCATAACTCGCAAGCCCGTACTGGATAACAACGGCGATGACTGAGGCGCGGGGATAGCCTCTGCGGCCGTCTTCCCGTTTGATCAGCAGCAGAATATAGGCCGCTATGAAAGCCAGGACCGAGAAACCGAACCAGAGCCCGTTGCGCTTGAAGCCTTCGACGATCCACGGCGCATGTGTAGACAAGGTGCTGACGGTAAGGAGCGCCATAACCAGATTGACCGGCCCCCAGATCATGGCCAGCCGGCGGTAATTCAGGTAAGTCTCCTCATCCCCCGCTTCACGGGAATAGTCGGCAAGGAACAACGCCGACATGAACAGCTCGGTGGACAAACCGAACCCCAGATGCGCATACTCGGTCGTGCTGGTAAACAGCTCCAGCATATGAAGCTCCGGCACACCATCGGTCAGAGTTACGAAGCCGCCTAGCGTAATCGGCAGGACGCTGACGAGCAGGCCGGGGATCAGCAGCCCGGTAATTCCCGAGACTACGTTCAGCAGCCTTCCGTACTTGGCGACCGAGTATGCGTAGACCATGAAGGTGCTGCGGATAAGCAGCAGCAGGAGGACGAGCGAGACGGGCACGAGAAGCGCACCGCCGAGTATGTGGGTCGCGTGCGGGAAGAAACCGACAAGCGCCACGACGAACAGAACGAGGAAAACGTTCGTGACTTCCCAAGTCGGTGACAGGTAGCGGTTCGCCAGCGCCCCCGCTTTGGAGTTATGCTTGCCTCCGTAGAGCATAGACCAGAAGCCTGCACCGAAATCAATGGAGCCGAGAATCGAGTAGGTGAACAGGAAGACCCACAGCACGGCCACCGCCAGTGTGACATCGCTCATGTGCTTGCTCCCTCCCCTTCAGCGGCCGGAGTCCTTGCAGCAGAATCGCTTTTGTCCAGCACATCTCCGATCGGATGCCGCTTGAAATAGACATACATGACGACACTGGTCACCACAAGCAGGAACACATATACGGATATAAACATCAGGAACAAGGTGCCGATGCCGCTTGTTTGGAGCGCCGCCTCACTTGTCTTCTGGACGTGATATACGGTCCACGGCTGTCTGCCGGTGCAGCTGAAAATCCAGCCGAGTTCGATGCCGAGCATTGATAGTGGACCTGCGGCTACAAGCACCGTGAGCAGCCACCTCGGATAAGACTTTTTCAGCCATATCCGGTACAGCAGCGCGAGGAAGGCCAACGCGAGCAGGAACACCCCGATGAACACCATAAGGTTGAACAGAGTGTGTATGTACAGCGGCGGCCAGTTCTCGCGCGGGAAATCGTTCAAGCCTCGCACAACCGTGTCGAACCGGTTGCCTGCCAGCAGACTCAGAAAGCCGGGCAGTTCGATGCCCCCCTCAATCATCTGCGTATCCGGGTTCGCTTTCCCGAAGATCGCAAGCGGCGCATGCGACTGCGTCACGAATAAACCTTCGGCTGCGGCCAGCTTCTCGGGAATGTGATGATGCAGCATCTGGGCAGTGGCATGTCCGTTCAAACCTGTGAACGCGGACATAATTCCGCCGAAGATCAGCGCAAGGAACAAACCCTTGCGGTGATAGGCGGCCTCCCTCGGCGCGCTGCGGGCTTTAAGCAGCCTGTAAGCCGCTACGGAGGCTGCTGCGAAAGCGCCCGTCATGTAGGCTGTCGAGAGGACATGCAGCGCGGTGGACCACAGACTCGGGTTGAACACCGCCACCCATGGCTGCACATCGACGATCTCTCCGCTTGGAGTAAGCTTAAAGCCCTGCGGCGTGTTCATGAACGCATGCGCGTCCGTGATCATTACAGCCGAGGCGCTTGCACCGATTGCGACGAAGATCACGCTGATGACGCGGATCACCGGCGGCAGCCGGTCAGCCGCATACAGGTAGATCGACATGAACAGCGCTTCGAAGAAGAACGCCCACATCTCGATCTGGAACGGCAGCGCAATCACTTGCCCGACGATCTTCATAAAGCCGGGCCAGAGCAGCGACAGCATGACGCCGACGATCGTGCCGGACGGAATGCCGACGCCGAGCAGAATGCCGGAAGCTTTCGTCCACCTTCTTGCGAGATGTACGTAATCGCGGTCTTTTTTGACATGATACATAATCTCAGCGAATACGATCATCATCGGCAGCCCGACACCGAGCGTCGCGAAAATAATATGAAACGCCATCGACGTACCGAATAGTGCCCTGGCCATCATAACGGTATCCATAGAGTCACACTCCTTTTTTAGACGATAGGACCAATTGCTTCCTGTAATATGAGTCAAAAAAGGGGGAACTATGCACTTACGGAAAGTTACGCCGGGCGGGACGAATCTATTCATACGAGAAGAAGGATTTATGTCAGTCGCAGCTCTGATCGAACAGGGAAGCTCGCCAAAGAGCGGGTAGCTGAATACACGAGAAAACGCAGAGAAAGCCTCGGTGTACGATCAGGATAACAAGGTCCGGCTTTGTTTCCGCTGCGATTCTCCTCTCCGTCTCATGTATAGACCCGCCAATCCCTTTCCCTTCAAAAACAATCATTTTTTCTTCTGCCCCTGCTTCGATAAGAAATTCCTTTTCACGGACACCTTGGATCACAACACGTTCCGGCTCACGTTCAATGGACAAGTTTGAACCGCAAGCGTCCCGGACATTAAGGGGATACGAAGTCGCTTTATAGCCTTCAACTCTCACATTATCATTAATGAGCGGATTAAACCCTGGAGCATTCGAACCGGGCAGGACTTGCTGCGGCGGATTATTAACATGACTGGCGCAGCCGATTGTGCTCATAAGAATCAGGATCGCACAAATCATAAGCACTTGAACAAACAAAATATGTTTAGTTAGGTGAATAAAAAACCCCTCTTTTCCGCTTGGTTTCTTTATCAGCAACGTTTGAATCCCTTCTAAGCCAATCCTTTTGCAGCTACCTATATTTTACCTTTTTTGTAAATGAATTTATATCCAAAAAAAGCTGCCTGAGTCACGAAGACTCCAGGCAGCTCTTTGAAGCAAATGCAATTCAACTTAGAAATTAAAGTTGTCCGGGTCCGCGCCTACACGCTGGTCCAGGTTAAGCGCATGAATGCGCTCCATGTCTTCCGAGGATAGCTCGAAGTCAAACACATCGGCATTCTGCGCGATCCGCTCCGGTGTCACGGACTTCGGAATGGTGACGACTTCGTTCTGTAGATCCCAACGCAAAATAATTTGCGCCGGGTTCTTGCCGTGCTTCTCGCCAATCTCGATAAGCAGCGGGTTATTCAGCAGCTGGCCCTGCATAAGCGGACTCCAGGCCTCAAGCTGAATCCGGTTCTTCCGGCAGAAATCATGAAGCGGACGCTGCGACAGACGCGGATGGTACTCAACCTGATTGACGGCCGGCACGATTTCACTGCCCTGCATCAGGTCTTCAAGATGATGCACCTGGAAGTTGCTGACGCCAATGGCGCGGACACTTCCGTCTCTGTAGAGCTTTTCGAGCGCTTTCCAGGTCTCTTTGTACTTGTCTTTGACCGGCCAGTGAATCAAATACAAATCTATGTAATCCAGTCCCAGCTTGTTGCGGCTCTCTTCAAATGCCTGCAGCGTCGTGTCGTACCCTTGATTGCTGTTCCACACTTTGGTGGTCACGAAAAGCTCTTCACGGGCTACGCCGCTATCCTTGATCGCCTGGCCGACACCCGCTTCGTTGCCGTACACGGCAGCCGTATCAATACTTTTATATCCAAGCTCAATAGCGGTACGGACAGCGCGTTCCACTTCACCGCCCTCCGTCGCTTTCCAGACGCCAAGACCGAACCAAGGCATGCGGACGTCGTTATTCAAAATGGTAGAATCGGATAAATGTTTAGGCATATTCATAAACCCTCCCAATAAGTGATGGTTTTGCTGGACGTTTCTTCCTTTAATCATAGCATAAAAGCAGGCGCGATCTAAAATCCCGCCATGGATCACGTTCAAACAAAGCCTGTTTCTATAAAAATCTCCCGTGTTCCTTCCAGCAGAGAAGCTGTGACGAACACGGGAGAACAGACAGTTAGGAACGGGTACCGCTCTGAAGATCATCTTTCTCCTGCTGCAGTCCGGCTTCTATTTCTTCATAAGCCTTCTGATTCAGACTAAGCGAGGCCGTCTCGGCGGCTCTCTCCGCATGTCCGATTGCCGCATGAGCCTGCGCTTCCAACTGCTCGGTCGGATGCGTCAACGCCTGGGAAACAGCGTTGTGCACTTTTTCCAGTGAATTCTGGGCTTGAGAAATCGGATTCTGCGATTGTAAGCTGGAGTCATATTCACGTACTTCGTCTGTCATGATGGGGCCTCCCTCGGGCTGATTTGGTTCTGTTTCCTGGTCAGAGACCCCTATAGGATGAAGCAACATCAACGTCTTTATGCTTGAGAAGGGAGCAGATATTTACATCACCAATCAAATGACACCGATCGAGTACAGGAAGATAAGCACGATCATTGGCGGAATGATGACACGGAGCAGGAAGACCCAAATTTTTAAGAGAGGTCCGTTAAGCCCCGCCTCTTCCATAGCCCGTTTGGATTTGTAACCGATAAACAAGGTCACGACCAGACCGCCGACCGGCAGCAGAACGTTGGAAGTTACAAAGTCCAGAGAGTCGAAAATGTTCTTCTCGAAGATCGTAATCCCGCTTAATACTCCGCCAACGGACAGAGCCGAAGGCACACCGACGATAAAACAGACAGCTGCCGTCCACGCAGTCGCTTTAACCCGTGACCACTTCCAGCGGTCCATAGCAAACGCAACCGGCACTTCGAGCAGAGAAAGAATCGAGGTGAAGGCCGCGATCGCCAGCAGCACGAAGAATAAACCGCCGAAGGCTGCACCTAAAGGCATGGCCGAGAAAGCAGCCGGCAGAACGACGAAGACAAGCCCGGGCCCCTGCGCCGGCTCCAATCCGAACGAGAAGGTGGTTGGGAATACGATCAGACCGGCAATAATCGCATATAGAAGGTTGCCGCCAGTTACAGCGACGGTTGCCCTGCCAAGCGACTGCTCTTTTTGCACATAAGAGCCATAGGTAATCATGACCCCCATACCCACTGACATGGAGAAGAACGCTTGTCCGAGTGCCACCAGTACCGATTCACCCGTGAGCTTGCTAAAATCCGGCATCAGGAAGAAATCGATGCCCTCACCCGCTCCGGGCAGCGTCATCGCACGGCCCATCAGAATGAGCAGCACTACAGCCAGAGCCGGGATGAGCACTTTATTAAATTTCTCAATTCCGCCGGAAACCCCGCGGGCAATGACCCACGCCGACAGACCCAGAATAAGAAACTGCCAGCCGAGCGGGCTGTAGCCTGAGGTGAAGGTCTCAAACTGAACATTATAGTCTGTCCCGTTGTAGAGCTTGCCCGTAAACGAATTTAACGCATAATGCAGCGTCCATCCCGCAATGACCGAGTAGAACGAAGTAATCATAAACGAACCGAACACACCGATGAAGCCAAAAAAGCCCCAGCGTCCGGATGAGGCCAGGTTGCGGAAAGAAGAAGAAGCATTCCCTCTGCCTGCCCGTCCGATCGCCATTTCTGCCAGCAGTACCGGCATGCCTACGATAAGAAGGCAAACGATAAAGATCAGCACAAAGGCTGCGCCTCCGTACAGCCCTGTAATGTAAGGGAACTTCCACAAATTCCCGAGGCCAATCGCACTGCCGATTGCGGACATAATGAACCCGAGGGAAGAGAAACGTTCCCCGCTGCCTTTACCTGCTGCTTTGTCTGAACTCACGTCACTCATATTGTCACCTGCTTATGTTAAGAATGTCCTTATTGGAAACAAGGTTTTATTCTATACGAAAAAGATTCTGCCTGTCCAGTATTATTAACCGAAGGTTGATTAAGTTTTGCAGAGGCTGCTCATTCCGCTTAAGCCCCATCCCCACCCACTTTTAAAAGAGCTGCGGATCCATCTGTATTATATCCTTATCCGGAGCTAAGTAATTGCCTATTCATCCTTATAAGCTGTGCATAAGAACACAAAAAAACCAGCGGTCCTTTAATAGGAAGGCTGGTTGCCGATACTAGTCCTGTGACGGTTATAGTGCCACTTCAATACATGGCTGTTCGCAATTCTCTTCGCAGCCGGGAACTCTGCGGCCTTTGCCGAACGGGACGCAGGTCGGTGTACCGAAAATCGGATCGCGCACAAGGCGGCAGTTCAGCCCGAACACGTTGCGGATCAATTCCTCGGTTACGACTTCCTCCGGTTTGCCCGCGGCATATACCTTCTTGTCGCTCAGCGCTACAATGTGATGAGCGTAACGGCACGCCAGGTTAAGATCGTGAAGAACCATAACGATGGTCGTGTTCTCTCGCTCGTTCAGTTCCCACAGCAGATCCAGAATTTCGATCTGATGGGTCATATCGAGATACGTAGTCGGCTCGTCGAGCAGAATCGTGTTCGTGCCCTGTGCGAGTGTCATTGCGATCCAGGCACGCTGGCGCTGTCCGCCAGACAAGGAATCCACCTGCCGCTCGGCAAGGGAGGCCATGCCTGTCGCTTCCAACGCGCGGGTAACAGCGGCCTCATCCTCTTTGCTCCACTGCTTCAGCCAGTTCTGGTGAGGATAACGGCCCTGTTTGACGAGCTGAAAAACCGTCATGCCTTCGGGAGCCGTCGGGCCTTGCGGCAGAATAGCCATTTGACGGGCTACTTCTTTGGTCGACTGCTTCGC
Source organism: Paenibacillus lutrae (assembly GCF_009757775.1). Lineage (GTDB taxonomy): Bacteria > Bacillota > Bacilli > Paenibacillales > NBRC-103111 > Paenibacillus_F > Paenibacillus_F lutrae. The sequence continues at coordinate 93,509 of NZ_RHLK01000014.1, read as the reverse complement.
GATTTCCTGTCCGTTGAGAAGCACCGCTCCGTCCTTCGGCTTCATCAGGCGGGCCATGGAGCGGAGCAGGGTCGATTTACCGCAGCCGTTACAGCCGATCAAGACGGTAATTTGACCTTTAGGAATCTCCAGATCGAGATCCTCGATAATATCCGTTTGATTATATGATAGCGTCAGCGACTTGGTTTCGATTCCATACATACGCTCAATCTCCTTTGCCAAGTAAAGATGGGCCTTGCGGACGGTGCGGTCAAGTGATGGCGCCCCCGATTATTGTCTGTAGCGGCAGTGTGTCGTGTGTAGACTTATATGACGGTAACCAGCCTTACATGTTCCGTGATTTGTACAGTAAGTAGATGAAGTAGGGCGCTCCCACGCAGGCGGTAAAAATACCTGCGGGGTAATCATGCGGCGGAAACGCCGTGCGTCCGATATAATCGGACAGCAGCACGACCAGAGCGCCGAACAGCGCCGACGCCGGCAGCAGCGCGCCGTAGGCGCTGCCTACGAGCCGACGCGCCATGTGAGGCGCGATCAGCCCGACGAAGGCGATGCCGCCGCCGAAAGCGACGGCGGAACCCGCAAGCGCCGTGCTGAGCAGAATCAGCACGACGCGCTGCCGGTTCACCCGGCTGCCGACGCCGGTCGCGACCGAATCGCCGAGTGCCTGCACGTTCATGCCCCGCATCATGTAAGCGAGAATCGGCGTCAGGACGGCAATCCATGCAGCCAACGTGCTGACGTGGCTCCAGTTGGAGCCGTACACGCTGCCGACCTTCCATGTGATGGCCTGGGTGGTCAGGACCGGCGGTGCCATCAGGATCAGCATCGTATTCAGTGCGGCCAGTGAAGCCGCAATACCGATGCCGATCAGCACCAGCCTGACGGGCGGCAGCCCGTTCTTCCAGGCCAGCGCCATGATGACCAGCGCCGTCAGCGAAGCGCCGATGAATGCCGCAAGCGGCAGGTATTCGGCCTTCGCCAGGAAGGCGCTGCCCGTTCCGGCCGTCGCCACGATGAAGGCGACGACGAACACGCCGGCACCGTCGGTAATGCCGATGATGTCCGGGGACGCCAGCGGGTTGCGGCTGACGCCCTGCATGATCGCCCCTGACATAGCCAGGGCCGCACCTACCAGGACGGCTACCAGGACCCGGGGCAGCCGGAACGTGTGGATGATGAGTTCATCCTGCGGCGCCCCCATACCCAGCAGAGTCTTCAGGACCTGAAGCGGACTCATCTTGATCTCGCCCGTTCCAGTCGCGACCAGCATCAGCAAGATCAGAATGGCCAGAAGTACGCCCGTAACGAGAAGCGCGCGTTTATCAAGAACAAACGAAATGGGAGGCTTATTCAACCGGATATGTTTATAACGACTCATGAGGAAGCCTTAAACCCCCTCCGTGCGATATAGATGAAGAATGGTGTGCCGATGAATGCAGTCATTACTCCGACCGGCACTTCCTGCGGCATAATAATGAAACGGGCCAGCGTGTCGGCGAGAACCAGAAGCAGTGCTCCGAATACTCCCGCATAGGGAATCACCCATCGGTGATCAACGCCTGCCATGAACCTTACCAAATGCGGCACAATAATGCCGATAAAACCGATCGGACCCGCGACGGCGACAGACCCGCCAGCCAGGAATACGACGACAACTGCGGCAATAAGCTTGATTGCCGCGGTCCGCTGGCCCAAACCTACGGCCACATCATCGCCCATCATCAGCACATTAATCTGGCTGGAGATTAGCAGGGCGACAATCCAGGCCGCTCCCAGATAAGGAAGAACCGGCAGCAGCACATCCAGCTTGCGGCCTTCAATCGAACCTGCCAGCCAGTAGAGCACATCCTGGATGCGTGTTTCATTGGAGAGCAGGACACCCTGCGTCAACGAATTCGCAAGCGCAGCGATTGCGGCACCCGCCAGCGTGAGCTTCATGGGCGTGAGTCCTTCGCGTCCGGCAGAACCGAGCATGAACACGACAGCCGCAGCGAGAGCGGCGCCCAGAAAGGCGATCCAGGCCAGGGAGGTCATGGAGCTGATGGACAAGATGGACATCGCAATCACAATCAGCAGTCCCGCGCCCGCATTAATGCCCAGCAGTCCGGGTGAGGCGAGCGGATTCTTCGTCAGCGCCTGCATAAGCACGCCTGCAATGGCCAGACTGGAGCCGACCGCCGATGCGATTAGCGCTCTGGGCATCCGGGCTTCCCGGATGATCAGATGTTCATTAGAGCCATTGAAGGACTGGTAAGCATCCCATGCGGTCCGCCACGTAGTTCCTGTATATCCGTATACGATGCTGCAGCCCATTGCCAGAATGAGCAGCACGACACCTGCAATAAGTCCTATTGTTCTGGCGGTATTCGTTCTGAGAGGCAAGACGGCAAACCCCTTTGCTGTCACGGCCGTTTCGGATAGACCGATGACCGTCAATTCTACCCTAAGTGTAAGATACGCCCAGACTATTGTCAATGAAGTTGATAATCATTATCACTTTAAGCCGTGACAATATTTAGGACGATTGTACTCATTCTCAAGTAGGATAAAAAAATACCTGTCCCGATTACGGAACAGGCGAGGAACACCCTGCGGCTATCCGATTTTTAATCCGAGCGCCTTGGAAGCAAGCGCCAGAGCGCCGCAAATACCCGCGTTATCCCCCAGCTGCGGGGCTACAATGTAAGTATCAATATCCGCGAGTACCTGCGGCTTCTGGACATAAGCGTTCATCAGCTGCTGGAAGCGGCCGCGGATAAGCGGAAAGAGCTGCTCCTGCTTCATGACTCCGCCGCCCATAATAATTTTCTCCGGCGACAAGACCAGCACGTAGCTCATCAATGCTTTCGCCAAATAATCGGCTTCAATCTCCCACGCCAGATGATCCGCGCCAAGTTCGCTGGCTTTCACACCCCAGCGCGCTTCGATCGCAGGCCCTGCGGCAAGACCTTCCAGGCAGTCGCCGTGGTACGGGCACCCGCCCGCGTAAGGATCCTGCGGATGCCGGCGGAGCAGCAGGTGCCCCATTTCCGGATGTGCCAGACCGTGGATGACCCTGCCGTTTGCGATAGCCCCGGCCCCGATGCCCGTCCCGACCGTAATGTACAGGCAGTTCTGCAGTCCGCGAGCTGCCCCCCAGGTCATCTCGCCAAGCGCAGCGCCGTTTACATCCGTATCGAACTCCATTGGCATATTAAAGCGCCTTCTCAGCTCGCCAAGCATATCGTAATGAGCCCAATGAGGCTTGGGGGTCGTGGTGATATATCCATAGGTCGGGCTCTGTTTATTCGGATCAACCGGTCCGAAAGAGCCTACTCCGATTGCTTCAATCTCCTTGTCCTCAAAAAAATGAATGACGGAGGCCATGGTTGCTTCCGGCGTTGTTGTCGGAAAGCTGATGCGCTCCAGAACCGTACCGTCTTCTCTTCCCACCGCACAAACAAATTTAGTCCCGCCCGCTTCGATAGCTCCGAGTGTATGCATGTCCTTCGTCCCCTCTTCATGCGGATAAATGAAAAAACAGACGGCCGGGAGAACGCGTCTCTCCGCCGTCTGTTCCTGGTAAGCTCATTGTAAAAGAAGGGGATTAGACATGCAATCCCAATCCTTCTATTCGCTTCTACCGTCTACTTCTGAAACTCTAGTGATTGCAGGGCTTTCTCAAGGCGTTCCTTGTTTGCATCCGTCCGTACAGCATCGTTGATCCGGGCTCTGACCAGGTAAACGTATCCGTTCCGGGAGAAAATGTACTCCGTCTCTTCGTAAGCTACTTTGCGGACCGAATAATTCACTGTGAGCTTACGGGCTGTTGTCCCGAACAATTGGATGTCTTTGGATGTGTATTTGTAATCGGAATCGGTTTGCGAACTATCCTCGTGCTCTGCGGAGCGTTCGCCCGCAACCGTCTTCCAATCATCTCCTTCAACCGCATCCACAGCCAGATAACCGCCAATAAAGCTGTACAGGAACGATTCTCCATCCTCCAGGATAGAATCTTCATATTCGGAAGCATATTCCTCAGTCCATGTTTCCGGGAGCTTAACGGAATAGCCGTAGTCCTTGTTTATAACCGTTGTTGTTTTGTCTTTATCCAGCAGCTCATTCTCGTCCTGGATAATTCCAATAGCAGGGTCCATGCTCTTGCCGTCTATACGAATGGAAGCAATCACGGAGCTTTTCAGACGGTCAGCTTCATCCTCTTTCAGGTCTTCGGGATAATAGATCGAAAATTTGTATTTATAGCTGTCCTTGACTACATAAATATGGTGCTCGCTTTCCCACTTATCTCCCATGGTTGAGGAGAAAGTCTGCTCCCTGGAAATCATTCCGTCGATCTTGCCGACTTTGACATCCGAGATCTCCCTGTATGGAGCCGTATAAGTTTCTTCAAAATTCTTCTTGTCCCGAGCCGCCCAAGCCTCCAGCGTATCTCCCTCCGTCAATGAGGTAACATCGATCGAAAGGCTTTGAGTCATCGAGTCGTTATAGAACTGGGCTTGCGGAGAATACGGGAGCTGACGCCATTTGTCCGGTATCGTGAGCACCACTCCAAAATCATTGGTTATGTTCTGCCCGCTGCTGCCGGATGGTCTGGCGATATCCTTAAGCTTCGTGTCTTTGCTGTCAAATGAAGTCTTGAAACTATCGAGCAGATCGTTATACTTAGCGGGCCCTAACTTAGTACCGCTTTCCGGATCCTGATAATAGGTCAACAGCAGCATATACAGCTTGTCCTTATGCTGATGAAGACGGATCTGATAATAGGCGTCTCCGAGCTTACCGACCACTTTGGCGTAAGGCTGGTTTCCGTTCTTGACATACTGCTTCTCCAGCGTTGTGCCAAATTTAGCCTCGGAGGCCATCTTAAGGAGCGCAGCGGCTGACAATTCCCTTCCCTCGAGAGACTCAACTTGGATCGCCAGAGAGAATTCGCCCTTCGCATCGGCAAACTGCACCTTCTCGCCCTCAGCACTCTGAGACTGCTTGCTCAGTCCGGATGGATATTTCATGGACCAGCCTTGAACGCTGTCACCGATCTTAGTTTTCCCGCGGTCCGTATTCAGCCCTGAGTCTTCATTAATGACAGTCTCCTTGGCTGCGCTGTCAGCTTCTTCGCCAAGCGTAACTTCCCGATTTACCGTCGAACCGCCTGATTGTACAGTCAAGCTGACTTTTTGGCCGGGAAGATACTGTTTAAGCAGCTCGTTGTATTGAACGGCCGTCGTCACGGAAGTCCCGCCGAGGGAGATCAGGTTGTCTCCTTCTTTGAAGCCGGCTTTGGCTGCCGGGGAATCCGGCTCGACGTAATCGACGCTCAGGCCGTCATCAGAGGGCAAGCCAACGATTGCTTCCCAGCTTTCTTCCAGCTTGAGCCCCAGGTAAGGGCGTTTCACTTTGCCGTATGCTTCAAAATGTTTGAGTACATAATTGATCGTATCCACCGGTATGGCGAACCCGAGGTTGTCCACCCCGAACTCTGCATATTTAAGGGTGTTAATTCCGACTACTTCGCCTTTTTTATTCACTAACGCGCCCCCGCTGTTGCCGGGATTAATGGCCGCATCCGTCTGGATCAGCTGGTACTGGTTGTTTACCGAGCGATCGATACCGCTGACAATCCCCACGGTGACGGAATTGCGGAGAGCAAAGGAAACGGGCGTGCCGATGGCAACGACGGTTTCTCCGACATGGACGTCTTTCGGATTAGCGAAGGCAGCCGCAGGAAGTCCGGTTGCTTCGATCTTGACCAGCGCAAGATCACTCTGTTCATCCAAGTGTGTCACTTTGCCGTTGTGCGACTTACCGTCGGAGGTGACGATGACCAGATTGGACATACTTTTGACTACGTGAGCATTGGTAATGATAACTCCGCTTGATTTAATAATAACTCCCGTACCGTGCGCTAAGTTATAGCGGTCTTTATCTGTATCCTTATCGGCTTTCCCGCTGCTGGGCTTGCCTATTATGGCAACAACAGAGGGAGATGTACGCGCAATGATTTGCGGCAGCTCATCCGTCTCGGCGGCTAGAACCGGGGATGCAGCCCCCATGCCTATCGTAGATAAGACAAGCAGGAACGCAAGCAGGTACATCTGGAGTGTGTGACGCTTCATCATTTGTGGACCCCATCTTCCATGAAATATTTGGAAATCGATTCTGTCGCTTCAATCTAGCATAAATGCACACAAGTCGGCAACGGAAATTTTGTGCCTCTATTTCTTGCTGAGAATGGGCGCATGCCGGGGGGCCAGATGCCTATAGCCGGCATACAATGCGGGTAGGCATCTCAACAACTCCGTGATGGGGAGGAACGTTACATGATTACTTATGTCGTACAGCCCGGTGACACTTTGTTCAGTATAGCAAACCGCTATAATACAACCGTGGAAGCCATACTCCGTGCCAACAATTTAACGAGCCTGAATATTTATGCGGGACAGCGCCTCCTTATTCCGGTGTACGGGCCGGGCCCGATACCGGGACCTGGGCCCGGGCCTATCCCGCCGCCTCCCGGCCCAGGGCCAGGACCGGGGCCGGGAGGCGGACTGGAACAGCGGGTGTCGCGCCTGGAGCGCGAATTCAACCAGCTGGACCGGGAAGTCAACCGGCTGACCCGCGAGGTGAACCGTCTGGACCAGCGTATTGACCGGCTGGAACAGCGGGTCACCCGTCTGGAGCGGTAAGCGGGTTTACCCGCGCAAAGAAGCCTGTAGATCAAGTTCCGTAAGGAGCCCGATCTACAGGCTTTTGTCACTCTATGGATTAGCCAAACAAATGAGTTCTGATTGTCTTAGAGATTGATTTCCATCTGGATAGCGGCAATTTCATTCCCTTCATAGTCTTGTATGATCTTCCCGTCAAACGGCTTAAAGCCCATTCTGGTGTAGAGCACTAATGCCTTCGTATTGGTGTTGTGACAGGCTAACCTCAAATAAGAAGCGCCCGCCTCTGCTCCAGCCCTTTCCTTCATGGTCTCAATCAGGGAGTCCCGGCTCCCCGGCCCCTGAATGCAGGGCTTACAATCACATTCCCCAGCCAGCAGGCATTCTCCGCGGAATCATAAAGATTCGCGTAACCGGCAATCTCCCCTGAGCAAGTCAGCACGGTAGGGCATTTCCGTCTAAGTGCTTCTTCTTCCAGCTGCTGTGAGGTTAGGGGATAAGTTCCTTTGGGAAACATATGGAAGCATTCCCGTTTATTCTGAGGAAACATGCAGATTGTCTGGAAATCTTTACTTTCTGCCGGGCGTGAACTGAACATACGTAATTACCTGCCTTCTTATTCTTAATCTTCACAATAAAAGTGAATGATGCTTCCTGTAGCGGGATTTCCCCTTCTCTTCCACTGAACTTCAGTGTTTTACCTTTTATTCATACAAACCGTCCTATTGGGGCATGTATGGATAGCGATATATTGCAAGCCTATACAAAAAAGGGCCTGCAAAAGCTGCCCCTTGTCTAAACATGATTTTCGCCACCGACCCTTGTATAGCTATCCCTCAAAAAGATCCAGCTGTCTGGGGGCTAGTCCCTCCGGCTTAATCCCCAGCATAGAAGACAATTCCTTGGCATTCGCCGCCGCATCGCCGCCCGAATTGTTGTTGAAGATCACACAGACTTCCTTGCTGCTGCGCTCCAGCGTCTTGAGCCGGTCCGCCCACTCCTGTAATTCCGTTCTGTTATAACGGTAGAGGTAGCGGACATCGCGCCAGCTTTTCCCCGGAGGAGCCCCTACCCAGCCTCCTGCGTTACGGCCGTGGAAACGGACTAAGGTAATGTCCGGACTGGAAGCCCGCAGTACAATAGGTACGGACCCGCTGCCAACCTGCGGTTCATCGCAGACCGTATGAATCCAGCCTTCTTCCTCCAGGAATCGGAGCGTCTTCTCCTGCATATCCCCGCTGTACCAGCTCTGGTGCCGGAATTCGGCGGCAACGGGAAGATTCTGCATCCGGCTCCTTGCTTCGCGCAGGACCTCCACGTTCTCACGGCTGCAATCAAACCAGGGCGGATACTGGAACAACACCATCTTCAGCTTATCCGCCTGACGCATCGGCTCTACAGACTGCACAAATGCGCGGAACATGTCTTCTTCATTTTCAAATGGATTTTTGCCTCTCAAATGTCCTGTCATGCCCTGATAAGCCTTCACGACAAAGCCGAATCCCGCCGGAGTCTCCTGAACCCATTTGGCTATATTGCGGGCAGGCTGGACGGCATAGAAGGAACTGTCTAACTCCACCACAGGGAAATGCCCCGCATAAGTCTGGAGCTTGTCCCTTTTCTCAGACGGAGTCGTATAGAGATCATCATGGTCTCCCCACCCGGCTAAACCGATCCGTATCATGACGCGTTCCTCCTTGTCTTATTCCGCCGTTAAGCACTCATTTTCCAGTTCCGTTAAAGCCTGCCTCACTAATAGACTAAGCCATTCCGGCCTCTCATGAAACAATCCCCTGTCCTCTTATAAGTAAAAAAATCCACGTCCGCGTAAACACGGAGGCGGATTTCAGCCGGTGCTAAAGAAGCAGACCCGAGATCATTAACGAATAGGAGACGGACAGAACTCATCTCTTACCGTATAACAATAAACGTGCTTGGGAACCGGAACACAGTGGTGACGATTCACGATTTCAACCGGATGAATAACCTCTACGATTTGAGGGTGGTAGAAATCACGATAGACTCTTGTCGGCGGGTCGAATACCTGCTTTTCCGGACAGAGACATTTATTAGGGTGTTGATGATGAGGGTGACTCATATCGAACCTCTCCTTTCGGTTATTTCTGATTTAGCATACGGAAGGAGAGGCATTCATGCCTGTTCTTTTGCCTACACAAGGATGATTTTTTCCACAGGAGTCTTTACGGAAAGTCCACACCCTATAACAGCCGCCTATTAACCGAACAGCATCCGGATTCCTTCGAGCCCCAGCCCGATGACGAAACCGCAGACCGCGCCGTTGACCCGGATCCACTGCAAATCCTTGCCCACCTTGTTCTCGATAAACTCAGTCAGCATAGCGTTGTCCATCTTGTCCACATTCTCGCGCACAAGCGCACCGATCTTGGAGTGATTCCGCTCGACGAACTCGGTAATCTGCATCTTCAGCCATTCCTCCAGCTTATGGATCGTGGCCTCATCGCTGCGAAGCTTGCGGATGCCTTCCTCCAGCAGCGGCATGATGGTGTCATCGAGCAGACGGCCGTCCTGCAGCTCCAGCAGCAGCCTGTCTCGCCAGCCGGAGATCAGCTTCTCCAGCCGCTCCTCCAGCTGGAGCTTGTCCGGAAGCTCCCGGACGAAGGCCGCGATTCCCGCATGCAGGCGCTCATTCTCCTTCATATTCGTCAGCTCCTGACGAATCATACCGAGCAGCGCCTCACGGTTGCGGTGGCCGTTCAGGCGCATAGCCGCCAGGTTATCGAGCAGAGCATTCTGCAGCAGCGCGCCTAGCCGTTCCCCGGACATGAATCCGAGGAAGGCGTTCTTGGCGAACTGCATCAGCCCGTTCATCTCGATTCCCTGGATCACGCCCTCGGCGATTTCGCCGAGCATATGCCGCGTGTCCGCGCGTACAGCCCAGCGCTCGGCCCGGTCGATCAGGAAATCGAACGCAGGCTCCTCATAGCCGTGCGTCAGCACCTGATCGACCACCAGCGCAATGGCCGCTTCCGGGTTAATCTCCCCGGCAGCCCGGCGCACTTGCTGGGCGGCGAAAGCCGCCGTCTTCTCTACCGGCAGCCGCTCCAGCGCGTACCGGCAGGCGTTGCCCACCGCTTCACGGGCCCCCTCCGATTGCAGCGCCTCCTCCGCCTTGGCAAGCATCATCTCGACCAGGCGCATCTGTCCGATGCGCAGGGCGATGCTCTCCTTGCCGAGCAAATTCTCCTCCACCGCGTTCACGACCGCATTGGTAAGCTGCGCCCGGTTGTTCGGAAGCAGCGCGGTGTGCGGGATCGGAATTCCCAGCGGATGACGGAACAGCGCCGTAACGGCGAACCAGTCCGCGAGACCTCCGACAAGCCCCGCTTCAAATCCACTCTGGAGAAAAGCCCCGGCCGTGTGAGGCGCAAATGGAAGAGTGGCCAGGAAGCCCGCTCCCATAACGCCCAGCGAGATTGTCGCAATATGTTTGGTTTCCCTTGGTTTGTTGTCTGCTGATTGTGGTGACATGTATGATTCTCCTCCGAAAGAGCCACCGGCCGCGTCTACCGTGAAATGGCGGATTCTTCCTTTTGTGATCTCTTTAGTTTACCAGTTCTGCGATAAGTTTTCTCTACCCTTATCAAGTACAGAGACAAGGAAGGCTGCCTCTGTACTCTAATGAAGTACAGGGCAGCCCCGGCCTGCACAGCAAGATGCTGGCTCAGGCGATGACTAGACGTCTAATGTTTCCCCCGGCGCGAGGCGTACTCCATCCTGATAAGCCTGTTTCAGCTTTTGAATCCATTCGCTTGCATCCTGTTTGATCACATCGAACGTATTGTAGTGGATAGGAATATACTTCTTGGCACGCAGCCAAGTCGCCGCAAGCACCGCTTCCTCCGGTCCCATCGTAAACACATCGCCGATCGGCAGTGCGGCAACATCAATATTATACATTTCCCCGTAGAGCTTCATATCACCGAACAGCGCGGTATCTCCGGCATGATAGAACGTTTTATCCCCCATCGTCAGCAGGATTCCCGCCGGAGCACCCCCGTTAATAAATTTACCGGGCTCAATCTCGATAGCGGATGTATGGAAAGCAAGCGTATATTTAATGATTCCCCATTCGAATTTAGCACTTCCGCCCACATTCATAGCGAACGTTTTGAGCCCCATAGAGGCAAAATAAGCGGCAATTTCATAATTGGCAATAATGACGCAGTCATTTTTTCTTGCAATATCAGCAGCATCTGCAATGTGATCGTGATGTCCGTGTGTAAGCAGGATCGCGTCCGCTTGAATCTCTTCCGGATTAGCTACAGCCTGCGTATTTTCACTTAGATAAGGGTCAATAAGCAGTCGGTGTCCATCGTTTTCCACCAAAAAGCAAGAATGTCCGTGATAAGTAATTTGCAACCTGAACGCCTCCTTTTAGTATCAACTAGATCTATACCCAGATTAAGGGCATTTGAAACAAGCTTTGATGAAAGATGAATTATTTATAGAAACCCGTATTACAGCTTTCTCTGTCCCATATTACAGCTTACGTTATCCAATGGCTTACGCTATCCAATGAAAGTGTTCCCAACTGTCCGCAGGGATAAACGAAAGGGGCTTGCAAGGATAACAAAGAATCTAGCTGAGTTTAATTCCAAGCAAGCAAAAAGGTATAATATGTAAATTATAGACCATTTCAGCTAACTTGTTAAATAAAAAGGGATAAATAGATAAGACACTTATTCCAGCTTAGTTGCAACCGGTAAAATCCCGTTAAAAAAGAGACGCCCCTTATCCGGTATCCTGACCCGCTCAGAATCCGGCACATGGTCTGCCGCTGATGCTCTGCATGGGGTCTTACCATCAAAGAGAGGTCCCTTATGAAATGAAAAGTGCATGTTCATACTGAATCTGTCATGCTGGACAATCTGCTATTGAAGCTTAACGGCGCTTCGTATAAATCGGAGTTCGTTAGCCTCCATTCAGCGCTAACGATACACCCGGGATCAGCATGCCCGGTAAAACGGCGCCAGATGAGGCGCATGCAGAGACAAGTCGAGCCCTAATCTGTACGTCCTCCCTGCCTGCCCGCCTAGCCGACCATCCGCAGGATGTAAACTTCCGCGATGCCGAGCGCCGACAACAGCACCGAGCCGAGCAGCACAGCACCTGCGGCGCGTACGCCATGGCGGCGGAAGACCGCCAGGTTTACGTTAAGGCCAAGCCCGGCCATCGCCATCGCGATGAGCAGGTATGCGCCCTGAACGGCGGTTGCGGCAGCACCTGCGGGCACGATGCCGAGCGTGTTCAATCCGGCGGCGAGCAGGAAGCCGCCGATGAACCAGGGCACCGGCACGCCCGCTTTGCGCGGTGTGCCGTCCGGCTGCCCGGCGGCGACTGTGCCGCCTGCGCTGCTGCGGCGATCACGCCGGGCCGCCCATACGCCCAGCGCAAGAGCCACCGGCGCCAGCAGGGCAACGCGCGTCAGCTTCGAGACGAGCGCGGCGTCGACCGATGCGCTGCCGCCCGGTGCGGCTGCGGCTACTACATGCGCGATCTCGTGAAGCGTCGCGCCGGAGAACAGCCCGTACTCGGCAGGCGTGAAGCCCAGCAGCGGATACGCGAGGGTATACGCGACCGTAAACAGTGTGCCGAGTAAGGCAATGACCGTGACGCCGACAGCCGTGTCGTCGTCACTGGCCTTGATTTGCGGAGACACGCCGGCTATAGCCGCGGCGCCGCAAATCCCGGTCCCGCAGGCCGCCAGCATGGCCAGCTCCGGCCCGACCTTCATCCGCCGCGCGATGGCGTACACGACCGCGATGGCGAAGACGATGTTGACTGCCGCCGCGGCGAACACAGCGGGACCCGCCTGGACCACATCGGCAAGACTGAGCCTCATGCCGAGCAGGATGATTCCCCAGCGGAGCAGCTTCTTGCTGGCGAATGCCAGACCGGCTGAGGCCGGAGCCGGAACCGGCAGTGCGGCGCGCCAGACGATGCCGAGCAGGAGTGCCAGAACGAGCTGCCCGATCATTCCCGCCCCAGGGAGCTGTGCCAATGCTTTGGCCAAGAGAGCGATGATCAGGGTCATACCGATTCCGGGCAGGAGCTCGCTCATGCGTTTCAGCGGGCTCCGCGGCGAGGAAGCGGAAGCATCCTCCTCAGGGGAACCGGCTGTGACACCTGCTGTCGCATCCGCGGGTTCCGCTTGCTGCGGGCGGATGCCGGGATTTTGTTCCTTGAATGCCGAAACGGACGGTTTGCAGGCATCTCTGTTATCTGGAGGCAAGCTGCCTTCATATTCAACATGCTTAGCGTGCATAATGCCATTTTTTATTTTTAGCCCAAGTGCCCGGACCTGTATCGTTGTTTTCATGATGAATCACTCCATTCTTGTGACTGGCTGCCGGATGTTCTGCGTGTCTTTCATGCCTTAACTATAGAAGCGTTCCTCTGGAATAGGAAATACGAATACACGATCTCAATCATTACATTTACTTATGATACAATATCGTTATGAAGTGCGGCGGCCTCCCTTTTGACAGGAAAGTTCTTCTTAGGGAAAGCTAAGCCCCCTTACGAACGGAGGCAGGAAGGCATGATTGTCGATCATCTGCGCGTATTTGCAGCGGTTGCCGAACACAGGAATTTTTCCAGGGCTGCGGAAGCCCTTAATATTTCACAACCGGGCGTTAGCCAGCATATCCGGAGCCTGGAACAGGAATTCGATTCGAAACTGATTAACCGCTCACCCAAACGCGTCCAGTTAACGGAAGCCGGCGAGCTTCTTTACACGCGTGCCCGTAAGATCCTCCGCCTCTATGATGAGGCACGCCAAGAGATCGATGCGCTCAAGCACGTGGTGACGGGCTCTCTCCGCATTGGCGCGAGTTTTACCATCGGTGAATATATTCTGCCTCGTCTACTCGCGGATTACGCCAAGCAGTACCCACAAGTCGATATCCACTCGACCATCGCCAATACCGTTGAAGTCGTTCATGGAGTCCGGCACGATCAATTTCATATCGGCCTGATTGAAGGCCATACAGATGCAAGTGACCTGTCCGTGGAGCCCTTCATGGAAGATGAGATGATTCTCGTCGCGCCGCACGATCACCCGCTTGCCCATAAGCCCTTTAACCTTCATGCTCTGCAGGATCAGACGTGGGTATGGCGCGAGACGGGCTCGGGCACGCGCAATTTCAGCGACCAGTTAATCGCCGAGTGGAACCTCCGTGTCGGAAGATCCTTCATGTTCAGCAGCAGCCAGAGCATCAAGGAAGCGGTTGCGGCCGGTCTGGGAATCGCCTTTTTGTCCCGCTGGATTGTCCGCAGGGAACTTGAGGCCGGAGAAATTGTCGATATCGGGATCGGGGGCAGCAAACTGACCCGTTCGTTCGCGATTGTCCGTTCTGCATCGTTAGAAGGTTCCAAGGCAGTCGAAGTTTTTGTACAGAAGGTACGCCATGCCGCGGAATCGATTTCATTCCGGAACTAGCACAGTTTCGCAAATTTCCACAACTCCCCTGCTTCAATGTGGCCCCGCTGCGGTAAGTACTCGGTAATATATAGCGCTCAGTCTGCCCTGAACCGAAACCGCAAGTGTTCAACCAGCGAATCACGGGTTTGCATCAATCCGCGCCGGGTAGATGCTTGCCGGTTCAACCGTTTCATTGGGCAGACTCGGCTATCCAAACTGTGACCGGGAGTAAAGACATATGCAGCCTACTAAAATAACGGAGCCTCAATCCGGCAATCCGCCTGTCCCTTCTCAGGATAAGAGCACGAGCTGGCTGGCCTCAAAATGGCTGTGGATCGGTATCGTTGTCCTGATTTTATGTATGTGGGGCGGTATCGTAGCAACGATTCATACCAATAAACCTCTGCCGCCCGGACTTTCATTCGAGGGAGAAGCGTACCAGGCCGACAACGTGGACTTTCTGTATGATTTATCTTTTCAAAAAGAAGGCGGGTATCAGCAGGAACAGATGATCTTCGATAGAGTGGGCCGGGCCATTGCGGAAGCGAAGAAGTTTGTTGTGATCGACATGTTTCTCTTCAACGGGTACTACCATGAGGATCAGTCGTTCCCTCCTTTAAGCGACAAGATGACGGATCAGCTCCTGGAAGCGAAGCAAAAGAACCCGGACCTGCAAATCGCCGTCGTTACGGACGAAGTAAACACGACGTACGGTTCGCACCCGGCTCCGGAAATCGACCGGCTTAAGAAAGCGGGCATTAGTGTAGTCTACACGGATACGGTACCGCTCCGGGACTCCGTGCCTCTTTATTCCGCCTTCTGGCGGATCGGCCTGCAGTGGTTCGGTCAGTCGGGAGAGGGCTGGCTGCCGAATCCGATGGCCGATAATGCGCCCAAGGTAACGCTCCGTTCGTATTTGAAATTGTTCAACGTCAAGGCGAACCACCGGAAAGTTGTCGCAACGGATCAGACGGTTCTCCTGCTCTCGGCCAATCCTCATGATGCCAGCTTTAACAATTCGAACATCGGCTTCGAAATTAAGGGCAGCAGCGGTTTTATTGCCGAGGTACTCGCAACCGAGCAGGCCGCATCCGATATGTCAGGAGGACCTAAACTTCCTGTTCTGGATAAGGTAAGCGGCGGCGGCAATAAATCTGGCAGCGGGGCTTCCAGCAGCCGTGCCGAGGCGGAATCAGGCAATCCGGTTACCGCGCGGTTATTGACCGAAGGCAAAATATACTCCCGGCTTCTCAAAGCCATCGAAGAAGCGCAGCCGGGGGACGAAATCCGCATGGGCATGTTCTATTTGGCGGACCGCCAAGTCATGGACCGGCTGCTTCGCGCCTCCGAGCGCGGAGCCCATGTGCAGCTGCTGCTCGATCCCAATGAGAATGCGTTCGGCCGCAGCAAGATCGGCATTCCGAACCGTCCGGTTGCCGCTGAGCTGCTCCGCAAATCGAAGGGCAAGATCGAAGTGAGGTGGTACAACACGAAGGAAGAACAGTACCACACCAAAATGATGTACATCCGCAGCCAAACCGGATCAGCCGTCATCAACGGCGGTTCCGCCAATTTTACACCGCGGAATCTGGACGATCTGAATCTTGAGACCAACGTGGAGATCACCGCTCCGGCGGGCAGTAAAATCGTCCAGGACCTCGATCAGTACTGGGACCGGATATGGAACAACCGGGATGCGGAGTACTCGCTTGAATATGAAGCCTACGAAGATAAAACGGTGTGGATCAAGCGGGGTCTTTACCGTCTGCAGGATATGTTCGGCTTCACGACTTATTGAAATTAAATAATGCAGCATTAACTAGAGCAAGCCCCCAAGGGATTCCATATCCTTGGGGGCTTGCTGATTACCGGGCGAATTCCCATTATTAAATCCATTCTGCCTCTAGCTGATTCGTTCTTTTCCCGCCGGAATTATGCTATAGTAGCTATCAGGTTTTTCTAGAAAGGTGTGGACGTGACGTGAATACAACTCCTCTACCGGCTTCTCCTGACGGCAAACCGCGCTTTGCCTACTGGAAGCCGTTATTGTTTCTGGCTGTCTTTATAGGCGGCTTATTCTATGTGAAGTGGGAGCCCTATTTCCACAAAGCCATTCTGGCCGCGACGAATCACGACATCGGCGGCTCGATTCTAGCCACGACCCCGGAGCCTTCGCTGGCCGCAGCCTGGGATTACTCGGTTATTTACTTCAAAGCCGTATGGAAGGCGGCCATTCTCGGTATCGTCCTCGGCTCGCTGATCCAGGTACTGCTGCCGCGCGACTGGATGAAGCGTTTCTTCGGCAAGCGTACCTTCGGAAGCACGGTGGCCGGCGGCATCAGCTCCATGCCCGGCATGATGTGCTCCTGCTGCGCTGCTCCGGTTGCAGTCGGAATGCGCAAGCAGTCCGGCTCCGTCGGTGCGGCGCTCGCGTTCTGGATCGGCAATCCGGTACTGAATCCCGCTACGATTATTTTCATGGGCTTCGTGCTCGGATGGAAATTCGCGGTCCTGCGTATTCTTGCGGGGATTGTGCTTGTCTTCGGCGTTTCGCACTGGGCAGGGCGTCTTGTCCATGACGATGACAAAGTAACAGCCGAACTTCCGGAAACCCCGGGGCCTAAACCGTATAGCGGCTCCGTTACCGTCCGCTGGATGAAGACATTGTGGTCGATGTTCTGGACAGTCATTCCCGTGTATTTCATTGCCGTCTTTCTGCTCGGCGCTGTACGCGCGTGGCTGTTCCCCGCCATCGATCCCGCAATCGGCAGCAGCATTCTCGTGCTGATCGGTCTTGCACTGGCAGGTACGCTGTTCGTCATTCCGACAGCGGCCGAGATTCCCATCGCCAAAACGATGATGTCCCTCGGACTCGGCAGCGGACCCGCAGCCGCTCTGATGATGACACTTCCGGCTGTCAGCCTGCCTTCACTCTTCATGGTCCGCAAAGCTTTCCCGGCACGGGCGCTGTGGTTCGTGGCAGGCATGGTCGCGTTAATCGGTATTGTCACCGGATTTATCGCGATGGCCTTCCTATAAGCGGCTCCTGCCGCCGATTCAATCACTTCCCATCATGCAGCAAAAGCCTTGTGTCCGTCTCTGGGGAGCGGAGTCACAAGGCTTTTTTCTATAGCTTTTTCTACAGCAACAGCATATTGGAATTGCACAGTTCCTTAGATAACGAAAGAGCTTTTAAGAGAAACCGTCTGGTTGAAGACCGGCTTCTCTTCCGTTGTGGCTTTAGAATCGACGTTGAAGTAGCCGTGACGGAAAAATTGAAACTTGTCATTCGGAGCAACATCCTTCATATTCGGCTCCACAAAACCTTGCACCACTTCAAGCGAGTTCGGGTTGATCCGGTCAAGGAACGACTGCTCCTCTTCCGCATCTTCCTGTTTGGGGAGAACAAGCGGCTCATAGAGGCGGAATTCGGCCGGCAGCGCCTTCGTCGCTTCAACCCAGTGAATTGTGCCTTTTACTTTACGGCCTGTAAATCCGCTTCCACTCTTCGTCTCGGGATCATAGGTGCAGCGAAGTTCAATCACGCTGCCCGCTTCGTCCTTGATCACTTCCTCGCATTTGATGAAATACGCATGCTTGAGGCGTACTTCATTGCCGGGAAATAACCGGAAATATTTGCTCGGGGGATTTTCCATAAAATCGTCCTGCTCGATATAAATCTCACGGGAGAACGGAATTTGGCGGATGCCCATCTCCGGATTCTCGGAGTTGATCTCCGCATCCAGCATTTCGACTTGACCTTCCGGGTAATTGGTAATAACAACTTTGAGCGGCTTCAGCACGCCCATGGTGCGGGGTGCTTTCAATTTCAGGTCTTCCCGGATAAAATGCTCCAGGTACTTTACGTCCACGGTGCTGTCGCTCTTGGTCACACCAATTTCGCGGCAGAAATTGCGGATAGACTCCGGCGTGAATCCGCGGCGGCGGAGCCCCGAAACCGTCGGCATTCTCGGATCGTCCCATCCGTCCACGACACCTTCATCCACCATCTGCTTGAGGTACCTTTTGCCCATGATGGTATCAGTCAGTTTGAGCTTGGCAAACTCGTATTGATGAGGTACGTGTTCCGTCTCACACTCTTGGATCACCCAGTCGTACAGAGGACGCTGATCTTCGAATTCGAGCGTACAAATCGAGTGAGTGACCCCTTCATGGGCATCTTCGAGCGGGTGAGCGAACGCGTACATCGGGTAAATGCACCAGGTATCCCCGGTATTATGATGGTGTGTATGCGAAATACGGTAAAGGATCGGATCACGCAGGTTAATGTTCGGCGAACTCATGTCGATTTTGGCGCGCAGCACCATTTCACCGTCCTTGAACTCCCCTTTGCGCATCCGGTCGAACAGATCAAGACTCTCTTCCTCCGGACGGTTGCGATAAGGGCTTTCTTTGCCGGGCTGAGTCAGCGTGCCGCGGCTCTCGCGAATTTCATCCGCATTCAGCTGGCACACGTAAGCTTTCCCTTTACGAATCAGAAGCCGGGCTTTCTCATACATAAAATCAAAATAATCCGATGCAAAAAACAGGCCGTCCCACTCGAAACCGAGCCACTCGACGTCCTCCTTGATGGACCTTACGAACTCTGCGTCTTCCTTAATCGGATTGGTATCGTCAAATCGCAGATTCGTCTTACCGCCCAACTCATCCGCCAGCTCGAAATTCAGGCAGATCGATTTGGCATGACCGATATGCAGGTAACCGTTAGGCTCCGGAGGAAACCGGGTCACAACGCTGTTAACACGGCCTTCCTTGAGATCATCGGTCACGATGCTTTTAATAAAATTCGTGTTGATATTCGTCTTGTTCTCCATACGGATCAACCTTTCTGTATTAGCCGGGAATCGTTGTCGTGTTCCATTTTGGTATTTGTATTCCATCATACCCATAACAAACGGAGAGTTCAACCTGCAAAGAAGTTTCCCGTCCTCCTTTTTAGCAGCGTTTTCTGCGGCTTATGCACACACTTAGGGCACTTATTCCGCGCAATTCTTCTTCCGTTCTTCAAAAGAATCCCTTGTATCCGTTTCCTCCATGCTCAGCCCTCTCTCCTTTTATCCGTAAGCACAGCTCTTGCGTTAAGTTCGGGATGTAACTACATTCCTTATTGGTAAAAAAGAAAAAAGCCCGCCTCCCGTTTCAGGAGAAAGGCTTTGACCACATAGATTCCTCATCTAATCCGGGCGGCTGTCGAGCCTGTAAATGACACTTGCCGATTCGGCACGCGTAGCGCCCCCGAGCGGACGGAACGTGCCATTCTCGTAGCCGTCAATCAGTCCCAGCATGTGAGCTTGACGCAGAAACGGCACGGCCCAGCCGCCGGCGGACTGCTCATCCGCAAAGACCGCGTGCGGCGGTACGCCGATTGCAGCCGGATCCATCCCGCTGCGGTACGCATAGGCCCGCACCAGCATCGCGGCCATCTGCTCCCGGGTAATCGGGTCGTTCGGCGCAAACCGGTCATCGGTCACGCCGGAGACGAGTCCGGCCTTATAGGCCCGGGCGACGGCATCCGCGAACCAGTCCCGCTGCGCAACGTCCCGGAAAGCCTGGTTACTCTGTACCGGCGCTTCCGGGAGCTGGAGCATCCGTGCCAGCATGGCCGCAAACTGCGCCCGCGTCACTCCCGACTGAGGGACGAAACGGTTCTCGTCCATCCCGTCGACGATCTGCTTGGCAGCGAGCACTTCAACGGCTCTTCTGGCCCAGTGGCCGCTCATATCGAGGAATGTGCGGTTAACGGCAAAGACCGCTGCGTAGGTCAGTTCACTGACCGTAAAGGTGCTACGGTTGTCTGCATCATAGCCGGCTGTATAAGACCATTTCTGTTCGTCCGCCGAATACAGGAAGGTTCCCATCTTCTCCGGATCTGTCCCGGCGTCGGCAGGCTGATGAGCCATCGTGACGGTCATCGGCTTCTGAAGCTTGGCTATCTGGCGTTGACCCGCCGTAATCCCAATCTGCAGAAGAGGAGATTTCGGCGAACCTCCGACCGGATATGCCGTTGTCAGACTCTCGTTAGCGTGGGCCCGGACCAGGGATACGGTCACAGTCTCGTCCGAATCAACCCTCAGAGAGTCCGGTTCCAGACGGACAGACGCTTCATCGGTGATGATCACGACCGGCTTAGTCTGGCCGGCAGCGAACAACGCGGAAGGAAGTTGAACTTTAGTGCCCAGTTGAACGCCATCCTTAGCCGAAAGTGCCCGTATGCCGATTTCTTTAACCGCCGCATCCGTCAGCAGCGGCTGAATTTCACTGTCCGCGACTTTCAGTATAAGAATGGGATACCCGTTCTCCTGAACCAGTTCCGCATTGGCATTCACGAATCGCTCCGTACCCGCAGGCAGGGGCTGCAGGGTACTGCCGCCTTCGTTTGGAGCTGAACCGCTGCCACTGCCGCTTCCGCCCGTACCGGCCGTAATCTCATACCGGTAGGTCCTGACCTCGCTAACTGCGCCGCCCACAGCTGTCACGACACTGAGCGCCCGGCTTTGTGAGAGAACAAGCGGACCCGTGTACAAAGCCGACTGTTCCGTCGGAGCCGCGCCGCTTAACGTGTAATAAATCTTGGCTCCCGGCTCGGGTGAGGACAGGGAGACGGTCAGAGGACCGCTGTATGTCCCACCTTGTATGCTTGCGGCCGGAGCTGCGGGAGGCTTGGTAAAGATTGATTCCCCGCTTACCCACAGCGGAGTTAATTCATCATTATAAGCAGCGAGCAAGTATTTCCCGGATTTCTCAGGTTTATACGTAAAGCTGGCTTTACCCCCGCTCACCCTGAAAGATAACGTCCGCACAAATTGCGGCTGTCCGTTCCCGGACGAATAGGCAAACACATCTATTTTGCCAGAACCTGTTACGCTTGAGGCCAGAGTACCGTCCTTATTGACCAGACGGATATCTGCCGCCAGTTCACCTGCGGCATTGGCCATCGAGTTATTACGGGGCTCCAAGATCAGCCGCGGGGTCTCCATAGCTTTCTTCACATCGATAAGTCCCGATCCGAAAGTAGAGTCAAACCCGGGAGCACCGAGATCAGCCGCTGTTTCTGCGATAATCCTCGAAATCCGCTCACTTTTCTCCCCGGCCGGCAGCTTGCGCAGTCCGGGATCGGCTGCCAGAATAAGGGCGGCTAATCCGGAAACCATGGGGGCGGCCAATGAGGTCCCATTTTTATGCGTATACGCGTTTCCTTTGTCCGTGCTATTGATGTCTACACCTGGAGCGACAACGCTTAAGGCGTTGCCCGTGTTGGAGAAATCGGCCGCAATGAATTCGGTGTGCGGGTACCAGTCAACCGCTCCAACCGCCAGAACTCCCGGCAGACGGGCCGGAAAAGCAACATCCTTAACGAAACTGTGCGCCAGCGGATCGTCACTGCCTTTGATATGGTCGAGTTCGCCTGTATCGTTGCCGATCCAGTGGTTACTGTCGTTACCGGATGCGGACACCACGACAACGCCCTTCTGCAAGGCATACTGGATCGCTTCTTCCATGGCACGCGAACTGCTTGAAGAGGTTAAGCTCAGATTGAGCACGTCCGCTCCGTGATCCACAGCCCAGTAAATGCCCTCCGTTATAATATCGCTTCTGCCGAAACCTTCGCTGTCCAGCACCTTAACGGGCATAATCTTAGCACCGCTGGCAACACCGGCAATACCGATCTTGTTGTTCTTGAGAGCAGCCGCTATACCTGCTACATTCGTGCCGTGCCCATTATCGTCGCGGGTATCGGTGTTGTTACTGATGAGATTGTACCCCTCCATGCGGCTTTCTTTCAAATCATCATGAAAGGTATCTACACCCGTGTCAATCACGGCAATCACGGTACCTGCCATAGCTTCGTCAGTTGCAGGCGTACCCGCCAAATCCGCCTGAATAGCCCGGTACCACCACTGCTGTTCAATTAACGGATCACTCAGGTAGGTAGCGGCTTTGACAGGAACATCCACGGCTGCGGAATCCGTAGAAGCCCTGTTCGGGGCACCGGTTCCAGGTGTGATGCCTGCCGCATATACGGGATACACGGGTTCGACGTAATCTACATTAGGATCCTGACTTAGCTCTTGAAGGACGTCCGATACAGGTTCGCTTTGAGGAAACTCCATCGTTACAAGCCCTTTCGGACCTACGCGCTGTATGTATTTAGAATCGTGAGAGGCAGGTGCGCTTTTTTCAGCCAGACCCCGAATTCCCATGGAGTCAGCTGGCCGGCCGTCCTTGTATTTAACAAGCACTTGTCCGGGTATAGCCCCATCGGTTACGGCTTTTCGCTGATAGGTTAGGGGGGCTCCTTCTTTTTTGAGAGTAGGTGTTTCTGCTCCGTATGCGGATAATGGAAAAATACCAACTATCAGACAGACAACGATCATCAGACAACATTTACGCATGAAAAAACCTCCAAACCTCACATCACTAATCTCTAGTTTCATTCGCCCCTCCCCCGCAATATCCTGCTTTTCCCTCCACTTCTGTAAATTTCCGGAATAGTTCAAATTGAGAGAAAGATTAATAGAATATTAAATAGAGTAGAAAAAGGGCTTTAAGTTTCGGCCAGAATTTCTCGAAGAACGGCAGGAATGCCCTCAATCACATCGGATGCCAGCACATCCAGCAGCGAATGACTCCCGGCCGTCAGCAATTCAGCACTCCGGCCATGCACGAACACGGCGTTGCTGATCGCCTCCATGGGACTTGCGTGCTGCATCAGAAAAGCCGTGATGATACCGGTAAGCACATCACCGGAACCTCCCTTGGCGAGGGCGGCGTTGCCTGACGTGTTCACGTGCTGGGTACCGTCCGGGGCCGTCACGATCGTGTAGGGTCCCTTCAGCACGATATAGGCGCCGGTGTCCGCCGCCAGCCGTGCAGAGACGCCGAAACGGTCGAGCTCCACTTCCTCGGTCGTGCGGCCTGTCAACCGGGCCATCTCGCCCGGATGGGGAGTCAGCACCAACGGCCGGCTCCGCTGCCGGAGAAGCGGCAGCAGATCCGCCGCGTGGAACAGCGCATCGGCGTCCAGGACGACTACAGTCTCCTGGCGCAGCACCTGCTCTACGACAGTCCGGGCCCCCCTCGTCCTGCCGAGTCCCGGGCCGACTGCAATGGCATTGAAGTCACCGGCCGCTTCAAGCGGCAGCTCGTCCCGAAAGAAGCCGTCTTCCGAAGATGGCGATGGCATATACATCGCTTCGGGGTACTGCCCGGCCGCGATGGCGTGGACCGCATCCGGCAGCGCCGTCGTGACGAGGCCCGCTCCGCTGCGCAGGGCTGCTCTCGATGCGAGCACCACCGCGCCCGGCATCGTCCGGGAGCCGCCTGCCACCAGGGCGCGGCCATGCGTGCCTTTGTGCGAAGCGTCTGTCCGGCGGGGCAGCGTTCGCCGCACATCCGCCAGGCTCCATGTGCTTCGGCGGCTTGTAAGCCCGGCGGCGGCAGCCGGCGGAATGCCAATATCGGCGATAATTCTCTCGCCGTAATACGAAGCAGCCGGGTGCGTGAACGCCCCCAGCTTGGGGTACTGGATCGTGACGGTCGCATCCGCCCGCACGACCTTCTCCACAGCGCCGCCGTCCGCCGGTA
Source organism: Paenibacillus lutrae (assembly GCF_009757775.1). Classification (GTDB taxonomy): domain Bacteria; phylum Bacillota; class Bacilli; order Paenibacillales; family NBRC-103111; genus Paenibacillus_F; species Paenibacillus_F lutrae. The sequence continues at coordinate 69,773 of NZ_RHLK01000014.1, read as the reverse complement.
CGCCGCTTGGCAGATCAACCGCGTACACGGCTGCGCGCCGGGCATCGAGTCTGGTGATCAGCGTGCGGTACGGTTCGCGCAGATCGCCTTGGGCGCCGATCCCCAGCAGCGCATCGACGATGACCGATGCCTGCTCCAGCTCCCGGTCCAGCAGAGCTTCCTCCTCACCGTAATCGCGGAAATCATATCCTGACTTCTCATATACGTTCAGGGCAGCTGCGGCGGCCCCTCTCAGCTTGTTCTTGGGCGGCACAAGCCACAGCTCGGCGCTGCGCCCATGACTCTTCAGCACGCGCGCGATGACGATGCCGTCTCCTCCGTTATTTCCCGCTCCCGCCAGCACGACAATCCTCGCCTCAGCCGGAAACCGGTCCATAAGCACACGGGCCACCGCTTGCCCGGCACTTTCCATCAGCGTGTCCTCACCGATTCCGATCTCATGAACGGCTCTACGGTCAATCTCATACATCTCTTCAGCGGTTACAATTCGCATCTGATTGCATCCCCTTTCACCTTTCAGGCAAAGAAGCCGTCTTTTTATGGCGCCCGATCATAACGTTGTGAAATCTTACTTCGTTCTGCTTTTCTGTTCTGCTTTTCTGTTCAGCCTATCACTTGTTACTACCATAAATCCCGTATCGTGAATGAATTCTTCCTGCCAGCCCGCTATCTTACTGCAAGAAAATCAAAGGAGAAAATTATTTATCCGCTCGCAGCGTTGTCAGAAGTCCGTAAGAATCTCCGCGCCCCTATTGTACTGCGAAATCCCCGGTTTCGCCTGCATCTTTTTCCTATGAGTCTAGTGATGAGCATATGAGCCTGGTAGATCCCCTTCTTGTTGTCGTCACAAAAATACTTTACCTTTACGTAACGGAAAGGTTTACGATAAACAAAAAAACAAGGAGCATATCCATGCAAATTAAGGATGCCGCCCAGCGTCTGGGAATTTCTACGCGTACGATCCGTTTTTATGAAGAAAAGGGGCTGATTTCACCTGCCAAGTGCGGCCACAACGGCTACCGGACTTTTACGGAAAGGGAATTGTGGCGGCTTCAGACGATCGTTGCCCTGCGGGAATCCGGTATGACGCTCAGCGACATTCAAGGAGCTCTGGATAAGATCGAGTGCGGCGATCATGACGAGTTGCTTCATTATCTGGAACTTCAGCGGGCCGTACTGTTCGGGCAGTGGCTCGATACGCGGCACACACTGGACACGACGGATCATATGATTCATCTGCTGCAGCAGAACCGTTCAATGCCTCTTGATGATTTCTACCGGCTTGCGGCCAACTCCAAATCTCAGAGAGAATTGCGGCTGAATTGGCGGGATGCCTGGAACTTCGACCAGCTTGCTTCCACCCATGATGAGCGTGTGTACGGCGGGGACACCGAGTACCCCCACTACAGCCAAGCTTTGCAAGAACTGGTTAAGGAAATAAATCCGAAACCTGGCGAACACGGGCTTGATCTGGGCACCGGTACGGGCAATCTGGCAGGGCTGCTGCAGAATACGGGCGCTGTCGTTGCCGGGGTCGATCAATCCAGGGAAATGCTCCGCATCTGCAGAGCCAAGTACCCCCGCATGACTACCAAAATCGGCAACTTTCTCGCGGTCCCCTATACGGACGGGCAGTTCGATTTTGTTGCGTCGAGCTTTTCTTTTCATCATTTGTCCGATAAGCAGCAATTGCTTGCCCTGGCGGAAATGGACAGGGTTCTCAAACCGCAGGGCCGGATCGGTTTAGTCGATCGGACGTCTGTCATCCGCGGAGCGGAAACGGCGCTGCCCGGTTATCTCGGCTGGTTCGGTCCCCATGGATTCGATTATCGCTGCCGTGAACTAACGCCGGGACTGGTCCTGGTTGTTTCCCGGAGGCTTTAGTAACATTGTCCGGCCCATTACAAACCATCTTGAGATCAAACGTAAATAACTATTGACCTTCACGCTGCGTAAACCTCTATCGTAGAGCTATCTTCTTCTCTACTATACAAGCGAGGGTGGGTCTCATGCCAAATCATACCGAAATTTACAAGAATGGTGCTTTACAATACGACCTGATGATCTCTAAGCAGCAAAGTCTCGCAGACATCATTGCGCATATCCGGCCCTATGCCGGCCTGGATATCGTAGATCTGGGCGCCGGGACCGGCAGATTAACAAGCATACTTGCCCCTGCAGCCCGTTCCATCCTGGCGCTGGATGCTTCTGCCGCTATGCTGGATATTACCTCCCGCAAGCTGGAAGGTGCAGGGCTTGCTAACTGGAAGTGCGCCGTCTGTGATCTCCGGCAGCTACCCCTCAGCACCTCCTCCGCCGATCTGGTAGTAGCCGGCTGGAGCATGTGCTACCTCACGCATTCGGGCGTGCAGGACTGGCAGGACAACTTGCGCCGGATCATAGGCGAGATCATCCGAGTACTGCGTCCCGGCGGGACCGCTATCGTGTTTGAGACAATGGGCACGGGTGCCAGGACGCCTGATCCGCCCGAATCACTGAAACCGTACTACGCCATGCTTAGCGAAGAATTCGGGCTGTGCCATGACACGTTCCGGCTCGATTATCACTTCGACAGCCTGGAGCAGGCCGAAGAGCTGACCTCTTTCTTCTTCGGGGACGAACTTGCGGCTCGTGTACGGCGGGAAGGGCTCTCTCAGCTGCCGGAGTGCGCCGGAGTCTGGTGGCTGCATGTCCCGCTTGCCTGATTCAGCATTCCGTACCATCGGCCGATGGGGCTTGGAAGCTATCTTTAAGAGACTAGGCGCCCATTAGCCTTTCCTGGTGATTCGTTTATGTATTAGACGCTTCATCCTTCATTTTTGTCTCATTCAAAAGCAAAAAAAGACCCTGACAACCGGAATGGCTCCGGTTTGTCAGGGTCCTCTTTTGCACCATGTAAAGACTGCGGAACATACGAATCGCGGGACCGCCGTATATTACCGGCTGACGATACGGTCGGTAATGGCTCTGGCAATCCAGACACCGGCTGCGCCGGCTTGGGCCAGACCGCGTGTTACGCCGGCACCGTCGCCGCCGCAGAATAAGCCTTCAATCTCTGTTTCCAGCTGCTCTGTCAGCTTGGGACGGGCTGAGTAGAATTTTGCCTCCACGCCATAGAACAGCGTGTGCTCGGAAGCGATACCCGGCGTTACTTTTTCCAGTGCCTCCACCATCTCCACCAGGCTTTTCATCGTGTTGTAAGGCAGCACAAGCCCGAGATCTCCCGGCACGGCTTCCTTCAAAGTCGGCTCCAGGAATCCCTCTTTGATCCGGGCTTCCGTGGATCTGCGTCCGCGTACGATATCCCCGTACTTCTGAACGATGATGCCACCGTTGGACAAATCGTTCGCGCGCTGGCAAATTTCACGGGCATACTCGTTCGGCTTGTCGAACGGCTCCGTGAACTGGTGGGAGACGAGCAGCGCGAAGTTCGTGTTCTGCGACCCGAGTGCGGGATCTTTGTAAGCATGGCCGTTTGCAGCCATAACGCCGCTGTGATTCTCTACCACGACATGGCCCGAAGGATTGCTGCAGAATGTACGCACCCGTGTGCCGACGGATGTATTATAGATGAATTTACCCTCGTATAAGTGCTTGTTGATCTCCTGCATGACTACATCGGATGTCTCGACCCGTACGCCGACGTCCACCTGATTGTTGTACATTTTCAGCTTCCGCTTGCGCAAAATGGTGGTCAGCCAGGCCGAACCGTCCCGTCCCGGAGCGACAACGACCGAATCCGCTTCGATTTCTTCGCCGTTGTTCAGAACGATCCCGCTCACTTTGTAGCCGTCCGGGCTCTTGGTTGTGAGGATATCGGCCACTTCGGTCTTGAACCGCATATCAATCTTCGTCTTCAGATACGTGTTGATGTCACGCATAATCTCCAGATTCTGCTCGGTACCCAAGTGGCGTACCTGCGCCCTCAGCAGCTTAAGTCCGGCTGCATACGCCCGGCTTTCGATACCGGCCACCACATCTGTGAGGGGATCTGTCAGTGTCTGCTGAGCCCCATGCTGCAGGTTAATGTCGTCGACGTACTTGATTAGCTCCAGCACCCGCGAAGGTGCCAGATAATCGGTCAGCCATCCGCCGAATTCAGTGGTAATGTTGAATTTGCCGTCGCTGTAAGCACCTGCTCCGCCGAACCCGGCTGTGATCGAACACGCCGGGATGCAGCCCGCGAATTCTTTGCGGCCTGCCGCAGGCGGACAAAGTTTGATTTTCTCCTCCAGAATCGGGCAGCTTCTGCGGTTGATGTCATGGCCCTTGTCTACAAGCAGCACCTTCAGATGCGGCGCTTTCAATGAGAATTCATAAGCAGCGAAAATCCCAGCGGGTCCAGCTCCAACAATAATCACGTCGTATCGGTTATTCATTATTTTATCCCCCAGTGAGTGCGAATGATTGCTAGTTCCGGGCCATTTACGCGCAAAAAAACCCGGCCTGCGAATGGTACGGAAAATCCGTCCATTCGTAGCCAGGAATTATCGGTTCCTTGTAGAGACCTCCGGCCCTTATTGCCGAAGATATACGAATAGGTGTCTTATAAAGTTCAGTTATACGTTGTAGGTTCTCAATAGCATAGTGTTGGGCAGGGCAAGGAATATCCCCTTAGGTAGATTATCGAATTTAGGCTCCATTGTCAAGAAAAGCTTCTTTAAATATTCGGTTTTTTTTATTTATTGATGCCAATTTTATAGAATACACAAAAAATACCCCCAAAAACCGAACATTAAATACCGGACAAGATATAGAAAGCCGATCCCCACATGACTATGGCGGGGACTTTGTTCAGCCAGATAATGAGTCTGCCCGAGCCTCCAATTCTGCCCGTCAAGCCCCCCAGCAACAGGTTAGGAGTGCGGCTCATGACCGATATAGACTGGATGCGGCAGCCATCTCCGAATTTCCTATGCGTTTGCTTCACTCGATGAATTACATACGGGACTGCGTACGCTTGCTTCACTGATCCGGGATGGCTAAATAGGGCGCAGACGATTTGGATAATAATTGAATCCCAGCATGCAATTGACTGATTAAAAACGTGCACAAAGGGGTTAAACTATCGGGTGGCGACTTTGCTCATTTCTTCGGAATAAGTTGTCCGCAAGATCAGAGATTCTAAGGGGGAGCAGCAGGATGGCAACTACACATGAGGCAGCGGGACAAACTAAAAAACATCCTCCGGGTTTGTATTTGCTTTTTCTGACCGAAATGTGGGAACGCTTCAGCTACTACGGCATGCGTGCCCTGCTCGTACTTTATTTAACGGCTTCCTTGGTCAGCGGGGGCCTCGGCTTCGAGGAGCAGACCGCTTATATGGTTTACGGTATCTATACGGGTGCTTGTTATTTCACCCCCACTATAGGCGGCTATCTATCCGACCGCTTCCTCGGGAGACGTATGGCCATTACGATCGGCGGCGTAATCATGGCCATCGGTAACTTCCTGCTCTTTGCGGAGCAGAGCCAGTGGGGACTGTATACGGGTCTGGCTCTGCTTATTATCGGAAACGGCTTCTTTAAGCCGAATATTTCGACGCTGGTGGGAGAGTTGTACAGCGAGAACGACAAAAGGCGGGATTCCGCTTTTACAATTTTTTATATGGGGATTAACCTGGGGGCGCTCTTTGCTCCGCTTCTTACCGGATATCTGGCGGAAGACCTCTTTAAGACCACGGTAGACGGAACCATTCACTACGGCTATCGCTACGGTTTCCTTGCCGCATCTCTGGGCATGGTGTTGGGACAGGTGATTTTCACCTTGTTCAGCCCCCGTTACCTCGGGAATATCGGCAAAGAACCTGTCGGAAAAGCGGCTTCGGCCGACGGCAGCAGCCAGACGTCCAAGACCCCGCTCACCCCTCTGGAGAAGCGGCGTACGGCCGTAATCGTGATTCTGGCCAGTTTCGTCGTCTTTTTCTGGGCCGGTTTCGAACAAGCGGGCAGCTCGCTGACGATTTATACGAACCGGTTTGTGGACCGGGAAGTATTCGGAATGGAAATTCCGACCTCCTGGTTCCAGTCCGTCAATCCGTTCTTCATTATTCTGCTGGCTCCGCTGGTGTCCATGCTGTGGACAAGACTGGCGCGTTCCAAACGCGGCGATCTGAGCGTGCCGGTCAAAATGGCAATCGGGATGATCATGCTCGGACTCGGCTATATGGTTCTCCTCACTGCCGTCTCTCAGACGGGTGAAGATCCCGAATCCGTGCAGCGACGGGCCAATCTGCTGTTCATCGTCTTCACCTACTTGTTTCACACGCTAGGGGAATTGTTCTTATCCCCGGTCGGACTATCCATGGTCAGCCGTATTGCACCGGCCAAGCTTGCTTCGCTTCTTATGGGTGTCTGGCTCGCGAGCACAGGAGTAGCGAATATTCTGGGAGGACAGCTTGCTTCCTTCACAAAAACACTCGGGTACTTCGAAGTGTTTGCCCTCATCGGAACCATGGCGATTGTACTCGGAAGTATCCTTCTCGTGTTTAGCCGCAAGATTACGAGACTCATGGATTAGTCTTCTAAATTCCATCCGGCTGCAATAGGCTGTAGCAATACGGCAACCGGAAAGGAAGAAGGCTAATGGCTCTTTTCGAGCTTCCCGTGCACATACAGAGCGAATCCGTGTCCTCTCCCGGCGTTACGATTTACTATCCCCGCGTTACCGGCCTTAAACCTGTACGCGTGCAGAACCAGATCAACCAGAAGATCACCGGGATAGTGACATCGCTGGCTCAGGAACAAAAGAAGTACCAGACCGGTACATTCAAGGAAATGATCGGTCACTACGAGTTGAAAAACAATCAGAGAGGACTGCTCAGCTTCATAGCTAGCAACTATGCTTATTCCTCTCCGATGGCTCACGGTTACACGGTGGCAGATTCTCTGTCACTGGATGTGATTACCGGCAAGGAGTACAGCCTCGCCGATTTATTTAAGCCCGGAAGCGACTATGTAGAAGTTTTGTCTAAACATGTAGCTGAACAGATCAGGCAAAGGCAAATCCCCCTGCTTGATAAGTTCGATTCGATCTGGCCTGATCAGTCCTACTATCTGGCGGACAAATCGCTCGTGTTGTACTTCCGGTTGTACGAAATCACTCCCTATTATGTCGGTTTCCCGATGTTCCCTATCTCGGTCTACGACCTGCAGAACATCGCAGCGCCAGACGGACCGCTTGAGAAACTGGCAGCGGATTTGGCTTAAATCATCCGGCTGTTCCGCCGGTGAATCCTCAGGCCACGATGAGACCCGGCTCAGATTGGGGACATCGGCCCAGTAACAGGCGATTTCTCGCAGACAGGTCCCACTCCCAGCGAGCGTGCAGACATAACAAAAAGGCAGTCTGAATGTACATTCAGACTGCCTTTTTTGACCCCTTGTTCCCACCGGATGGAGGAACATCACGCATCACATAGGCCGTCCCTGCAGCGCTATCCTCGCGATATTCTTCCCGAAGCCGAATGCGGACCGCCCCGTCCTACTGTTTCGCATTCTTCACATGTACAAGCAGCTTCTCCAGCCAGTCCAGCTCAAGCTTGATCCGGCTGAGCGTGTGCTCCTGGATCAGATGAATGATCGGGGGCGATTCGTCCCGGATGGTTACCCAGATCTCGTCATGATGCTGAATTTTCCCCTGCAGTTTCTCAATGCCTTCTTCAATAAGAAAAGCCAGCTTGTTCGGGTCTGCATGTTTAATGAACAGGGCAGCCGAATACAAAGATTCAACATCGGTAAAATTTTTAAACTTCGTATAAATTTCCTGCTCCAGCGCTTGACGCCCCGCATCCGTAATGCCATACGTGGTTTTCTGCGGCCGGTTCTCGTCCCGCGTAACCTCGATTTTCTCAATGTACCCTTTTTTCAGCAGCGCATCAAAATTGTAGTACAAGGTTCCATCGTTTATCTTCTGGATTTCGTCGATATTTTTCCGTTTAAACATTTTTTTGATGTCATACGGATGATGGTTGCCTGCGCATAGGACTCCCAGAATAAACACTTGAAGTGACACTTAAAGTCCCTCCTGTAGAAGCATATCGAGAGAGCCGGTCACAACACGGACTCCCTACCCTAGTGTACATCAAAATGCCTCAGGAAGCAGTATCCGTAACGACTGCGGGCTTGCGGAGAGCTTTGGCGTTCTTCAGCGTATAAATACCGGTTCCGACCAAAAGCGAAATAACGGCCATAAGAGCGAGTCCCAGCAAATGGACACCCGCCTGTCCCCCTCCGAACAGAATGCTGAAGCTGGTCTGAACACTGTAGAACATCACGGAGACATAGCTCAGTGCTTTGAAAAGCCCCGGCATCATATCCTGCGTCATTACGGCACCGCTGCTGATCGTTTGCATAAGCAAGAGCGTGATGTTGACGAAAATCGCTTTGTCGCCGAGCAGCAAACAGAAAATCGACATAAACTCAATAGCGGCAAACATTTCTAGTGCTTGAAGCATCCAAGCTTTCATAAATATTTCCCCGCCGAAGCCGCCCTGCACCAGGAAATAAATCGTTAATCCGACTACCGGAACTACCAGCGACACCAGGGCATTGATGCCTTGCGCCGACCAGAATGCCTGCCAAGTGCCGAGTTCCTTCCTGCGCGCAAGAGTCGCCCCGACTACCAGCATAGAGAAAATCATCGCACCTACATAGCTGACCATCGATAAGAAGAATGGAGCCATCTGGTTATGCATGCCCGCGGGCACTTCGTTGCTGTTGATTACATTGGCGGCCAGCTTGGCCGGAACCTGTTCCGAGAGCTGTTTGGCCTGTTCTTCCGGCACGTTCATTCCCTGTAGAATTCCCTGCACACCTTGGACAGCGAACTGTTGGTTAAGGCTCCCCGTAATTTGCGAAACCACCTGCTGCATGGTGCTGGTCACCATCGCGGGGTTGGACTGGTTAATCAGGAAATCCATCTTAACCTGCTCTCCCTGCTTCGAGAGCTGCTCCGTGAAATTTGCCGGGATGTGGACAATCATATGAGTCTTGCGGTCATTCAGTTCTTCTTTGGCCTCAGCAAGAGAAGAATCACTAGTTATTTGAAATGGAAGCTGCTTCTGCAGCTGTTCTGCAATGTCTTTGCCGGCCTTTGTATCTTCATTCACAATCGAAACGGACAATTGATCTATATTCTTGGGTACCGCGCTGTATCCATACATAAACACGCTGATGAACACAATTTGGTAGAACAGCGCCATAACAATGCCGCCAATCACACTCTTATCTTTTAGCAGGGTAACAAAACTTTTCATATACGGTCCACCTCTATACGGATTTTATAATACAATTTAATTACTCTAAACAAAGTAATCTGATTAGAAATATTACTCTCTTTCAGATCCTCTTGTCAACTCTTTCTCATGAACTCGTATTTCGTTTCCTATTACTGCCAGCCAAAAAAATTCTAACGATATATTCTCCTGACTGCCCAATTACAAACAAATCAGCATTTCGTTTAATTTTAATTGACTATTTTATAAACTATTTAATATAATGTTTGGTATATAATAAACATAAATAATTTTTGTTTATAAAAAGGAGTTTTTCCCATGTCGCTTACCATTAATGATTGTGATAAGAATTCTTTGCCTTCACGTTATCCCGCAACTCCTTCCGATCTATTTAATTACATAGCGAGCTATCACGTTTCAGACCAGGTAATCGGATACGTGCTGCACTTTAAGCAGCGGATTAATCTGCTTACTCTGGAAAAAGCGATGAAAATCACCGTTCAACTGGAACCGGTTCTCGGCTGCCGGTTCGTTGAAGACCCGCTCCAGCCCTATTGGCAGGTCCGTGATGATGCCGAAGATTTGCGGCTTTGTACACTTCTGGAGCTTGCAGCCGGTGAAAGCAGCCAGTCAGCCGTCTGCGCTTATTTCACCGAAACGTTCGACCGCCAGCACAGCCCCCTCGTCCAAGCCCGGCTCATCCGCGGTAAGGAAGATACGCTTTGCGTGAAGATTTTCCACGCCTGTTCGGACGGTGCCGGCCTGAAAGCATACATCGCCCTGCTCGCGGAAGTCTACTCCGGCCTTGCCGCAGAACAGTCCGGCACTGAACCGCGGCTGGCAGAAGCGCGCGGCAAATGCCGTGATCACGGGCCGCTGTTCAGCACACTCGGCATCCGGGACATCCATGCGGCTTTCGATCCCGGACAGATGAAACAAGCCGCTTGGATGTTTCCTTCGCTGCCGGGAGAGCTCGCCCGGCCTCGTGTAGCCATACGCCAACTCGAGGGTGAGCGGCTGGAGCGCATCTATGCCTATGCCAAGAGGCACGGGGCCACAGTCAACGACCTGCTGTCCGCAGCGCTGTTCCGCGGACTGCTGCGGACAGCCGATTATGACCGCAGCCTCCCGCAGACGGCAAGCGTCACCGTTGATCTGCGCCGGTTCCTTCCCTCCGGGACAATGGCTGCGGTCAGCAATCTGTCCGGGATGGGCTACCTGACCCTGGAACATTGCGAATCGGAGCCATTCGCAGACACACTGCTGCGCGTTTCGGGCCAGCTCACGCAGTGGAAGCAGAACCTGCCGGGTATCCAGACCGCGATCTCCATGGAGTTGATCGCCCAGGCCGGGTACGCAGGGGCTCTGCAGTGGCTCGGCGAGCAGGCACGGCAGGGAGCAAGCTCGGGCAGAGCGATTCCCGGCCTCACTAATTTCGGCAGACTCTCCGCGTCTGCGGTCTCCTTCGGATCGGCGGAAGCCTACCGGGCCTATATGCTCTCGCCTGTCCAATACGCGCCTAACTTTGCGCTCGGGGCCAGCACGTACCGGGATGTTCTTACTCTGACCATCGGATACTATGAATCCGCGACAAGCACCCGGGCGGTGGAGAGCTTCCTCGACGATATGACAGAAGAACTTGCCGCGCTTCGTTAATCCGCCGAATTCCTGAGAGATTACATGGCTTTAGGCTTCTCTCCTTGCGTGGTTCCCACGTAAGAAGGAGAAGCTTTTTTGATGCGAAGTTAAGATTTTCTTTTCAATAATGTACGCGCTTGGTTTCTATGGCCGGGTTGCGGGTAAATTTGTGAGGATGAACTTGTACAGAGTTACGGGACGGAACACACCCGCAGCCGGGTTAGTCCGATTTGTATCCGCGGTAAGATTGGATTGTCGGAGAGTTGCATTATTTTGCAGACAGCGGATCATGAGGAGTAAGATTAAGAATAGTCCATACTATAAAAAACTGAATAAAGGAGGAATTGATTATGAAAGATTCTTTGTACCAAAAGCTTGGAGGTAAGGAAGCGATAGCGCAGGTGGTGGAGGATTTTTATAAAAGGGTGTTGGCAGATGAAGCGGTGAATTCTTATTTCCTGCACACGGATATGGACAAGCAGCGCCGCCATCAGACCGCTTTTATTTCTTATGCGCTAGGGGGGGCTGTTTACAGCGGAAAATCTATGGCGGAAGCCCACAAAGGAATGAACCTGCAGCCGCAGCATTTTGGCGCAATTGTAACTCATTTGAAAGCGTCCTTGAAACATTTGGGGGTCGGTCAAGAGGATATCGAACAGGTCGTAAGTACCGTCGCGACGCTCCAAGACGATATTCTATACAAGTAAGAAGAAGCCAAGAACAATTAGGGGTTATTCGCTGCTGTTTCTGGGCACTATCCCCTTTTCGTGTCAAAAAAGAATGTGCTACAATTTGGGGAACGTATCATGTCAGATTACGTTACATATAAGAGGGGGTCATGATATGGATTTGCGAAAATACCGGCTGGACGAACCTGTACTCGGCACGTTCAGTGAAGAGAGGGATGAATACGAGCGGGATTACGCCCGGCTCATCCAGTCTCCCGTGTTCCGCAGGCTGCAGGGCAAATCACAAGTGTTCGGCGCCGGAACAGGCGATTATTACCGGACCCGCCTCACCCACTCGCTGGAAGTATCGCAAATCGCCCGGGAAGTCGCGCGGCGGATGCGTAAACAGTACGCGTTCTGCTCTTCGGGCGAACATCCCGGGCTGATCGTGGACCCTGCGGTTGTAGAGTGCGCATCTTTGGCGCATGACCTGGGCCATCCGCCCTTTGGACACAAGGGCGAGGAAGTGCTGGACCGCCTGCTGGCGGAGGAGCACGGCCTCGCCTACGAAGGGAATGCGCAGAACTTCCGCATTCTCACATTCCTGGAGAAGCGGGCAGGCAGCGACAGCGGTCTGGACTTGACGGCGGCTGTTCTGCTGGCGATCAACAAATACCCGTTCAGTCTGGATGAGCCGGGCCGGCTCAAGGGCGTGTACGGGATGGAATGGCAGGGCATATCGCAGCTCCGGCATATGTGGAACATGCCTGCGGGGTGCTCTACGCTGGAAGCCCAGCTCATGGATTTGTGTGATGATATCGCGTACTCTACGCATGATATCGAAGACGGCATCCGCGCAGGTAAAATTCAAATGAACCGTTCCTTCTTCGAGGACGACCGGCTGGTCGGGCATCTGGTTCAGGAGATTGTAAACGATCAGGGGAATCTGGAGGTCGGCTGGGACCAGGTGGACATTCCGGCCATGGTCAAGCGGGTGCTTGCCTCTTACCTGGAACAGTGGGAAGTGATCTACGCCCAGTGTGACCGTGAGCCTTCACGGACGCGCAGGGAGATGAAGGCCCGCTGGGTCAGCACTTTTGCAGGGAAAGTCGGGATTATCGACGATCAGGATAAGGGCTGGAAGCGGGTCACTTTCGTCCAGGATGGACGGCAGGATCTGGACCTGCTGAGAACAATGGAAATCATCAAGAAACTCGCCTGGGTGACGCTGATCAAAGATTTCCGGGTTCAGCGCCTCCAGAAACGCAGCGAGATTATTATCCGCCGGTTGTGGGACAGCTTCAAGGTACAAGATCAGGGCAGTCTGATCATCCCTCCGGACTGGATAGAGAACTATGAGCGCCACCGCAGCGTATGGCCGTGGCCCCGTCTGGTTGCCGACTATATCTCCGGCATGACGGATGCCTATGCGGAGAAAGTCGCCGCAGAACTCTACGCCAGCAAAAGCGGCACCATCTACGAGATGGACTAACCGGCTCCGCACTCCAGCTTCGGGCAGTCCGTCAGCCTGACAGTCTGACGGGCGGGCGTATCAATATAGCCTCGTTGATTCCTGACAGACTTCCAGAGGAGCGGAAGCGGCGTTAAGAAGTGCAGCGCGCAGCATCAGGCACGCAGGGGCTCCGGCTCCGGCTTGCCGAAATAATACCCCTGAAACCACTCATATCCGAGATCCCTTAAGCATTCCAGGTCATCCCGGTCTTCAATCCCTTCGGCAAGCGCGCGTGAATTCAGCTCCTGGGTCATCTGGACCACGGCTCTGGCGACACGCTGCTTGCCTTTATCTTTGGCGATTCCGCGGCTGAATTCGATAGCCAGCTTCACGACATCCGGTTCCAGTTCCGCCAGAACCTGCAGACTGTTGAAGCCCGTTCCTACATCGTCAAGCGCATAACGGAAGCCGTGAGCTTTGTAGTATTCCAGAATACTGCGGAGATGCTGTTTGTTCTTTATTTCTTCGCTCTCCACAACTTCGAACACAATAGACTCCGGACGAATGCCCGAGCGTTGTACCATATCAACGGTAGATTGGAGGCAGTGCTGCGGATTATAAATGGACGTCGGCAGGAAATTGATAAATACCAGCCCGTCCCCTAATCCCACCGCATTTTTAACCGCTTCCAATCTGCAGGCACGATCCAGCGCAAACAAGCGGTCCCTTGCCTTAGCGGCCTGGAACAACTGCACCGGAGGAATGATTTCTCCCGCTTGTGACGTGCCACGGGATAGAAGTTCATAGCCTATGATGGAACTGTTCTTTCCATTATAGGAAACGATCGGCTGGTAGAAGGTGCGGATAGACCGGTTACGTATAATATCGTCGATCCAGTGGGCGTCCCTCGCCTCTTTAAAGGACAGGATCGGTTTGAGTTTATCGAGACCGTTATACGGGTCCTGTTTTGCAGTTTCCACAGCGAGAATGCCATTGGCTTGAAGATGTACCGCTATATAATCGAGCATCGCATTAAATAATGATTCGTGCATCCAGAATAATCGCGGATTAATTTTGCACCAATGATCCGGCGGAAATTCCGGTAAATAGGCATCCAGAAACGCGGAAGATTCATTTTGACTGAAGTAGACCGTGTAACCGCGCTCCCCAACGAAGCAGTTTGAGCAAGTGATTGCCATGAACGTTCTCCTCAAGTCACAAATTGGATGGATACTCGTTTATATTACTGAACATTGGCTATAAATTACAAGCCATGTCAGCATATTTTTGTCCGGAATGAGCCATTCAGCCGTTCATTATAACGATCCGCCCCGTTTGCCCCCTCTCCTTCTTACTTCCACTTCAATTTCCCCCTTTTCCTTCCAATAGATATTTCGTTTTCGCTCATGCTTATTCCAAATTAAGTATTTCTCATTCTCCCCCGGACATAATACTTGTAGAGTCGGCCGACCCTTTAATTCAAGGAATCAAGGAGCGTTATCCCCTTTATTTATTTGGTTTATTTTTTTATAATATCCGGTAAAATTGGTTGTCTCCTCCTAAAATCTGCTAAATCGTTATTTTCCAGCATATAAATAAAATAAAATTTGTGCCTTGACACCTATCACTGCTGGTAGTACGATACATACATCATTTCCGACTATAAACATAGGCATTAAGGGGGATTACCATGAACAACAATTTGATTCAAGCCTTCCAGACGAACTGGATCAGCTTAGTCATTTCTCTAGTCGTCATCGGCTTTCTTTATTTTCTCGGCAAAAAGCGTGTCAGCTTCGGCTACCGCGTCCTGATCGGTCTCGGAATCGGTCTTGTCGTCGGTATTTTCCTGAATGCTTTCAAGCTGGACGCCAAAAGCGTGTCAACCATAGGAAGCATTTATGTGAATCTGATTAAAATGATGGTTATTCCACTCGTTGTGGTGCTTGTTATCAACAGCATCGCCGGAATTTCCAATCTGGGTCAGCTGCGCAAAATCGGGATCAAGACCATTTCCCTATTCCTGGCTACTACAGGTGTCGCAGCGCTGATCGGCCTGCTCGTTGCTCTGGCTTTCAATCCGGGCTCCGGGATTGCGCAGAGCGTGCCCCAGAACTTCAAACCGAAAGAGATTCCAACCTTCTCCCAGGTTATTCTGGATCTCGTACCTGCGAATCCTATTAATGAGATGGCGACCGGCAAAGTCGTTCCCGTGCTTATCTTTGCGATCTTTATCGCGGTAGCCATCGTGCATATCGGCTCCAAGAAGCCGGAAGTTGTACAACCGGTGAAGCAGCTGATCGAATCGCTTGCCAGTGTCCTTCACCAGGTCATCAAGTATGTGATCCGCTTAACACCTTACGGCGTATATGCACTAATCGCCGCTATGGCAGCCAGATACGGCGTCGAAACCTTAAAGCCGCTGATCATGCTGATTATTGCGACCTATACGGCACTTCTGCTCCACTTCGTTATCACATTCGGCGGCCTTGTAACTTTCGTAGCACGAGTCAATCCGCTCAAATTCCTGCGTAAAGCTTATCCGACAATTGCGGTTGCTTTTACAACACGAAGTAGCTACGCAACCCTGCCGGTTAACCTTGAAGTTCTGACCAAGCGCATGCGTGTATCCCCACGTATCGCGAGCTTCGTGGCTCCGCTCGGCGCAACGATCAATATGAACGGCTGCGGCGGTGTGTGGCCGGCCATGGTAGCCATTTTCGTCGCCGGCGTATACAACATTCAGCTGGGCGTGTCCGACTACATTCTGATCGTCCTTGTCAGCATGATCTCTTCCGTGGGCGTAGCCGGTGTTCCCGGACCTGCCGCCATTTCGACCACTGTCGTGTTAACCGCCCTCGGCCTTCCGCTGGAAGGACTGGGACTGACGCTTGCCATCGACGCGATCGTCGATATGGGCCGTACCGCTGTCAATGCAACAGGTACAACCGTATCCACTCTTATTGTGGCTGATTCCGAAGGCGAATTCGACCGCGCCTCGTTTGACCGCGACGAAGAAGATGAACTGGAACTGAACCCGGCTTAAGAAGCCGCTGATCTTGGCCGATACTTGCTGTACAGTACAGTGTCAGCATTAAAATCTTCTCTTTAATAAAAAAGCGTACAGTCTATCTGGAACGAACAGATAGACCGTGCGCTTTTTTCTGCATTTGCCGGCCGCCTCGGCACCTCGAGTATCTGCGGGTGTTGGGTATGCCTGGCAGAGTGCCATGCCATACTAACAGGACATTCCCACCCAGACAGGAGAATTCTACGCCATGAACAACATCGGGAGCATTTATAGCCGTGACATACGGAATATCGTGACCAACTGGGCCGCAGCTGTCGTCATACTCGGACTTGTTTTACTTCCTTCGCTGTATGCCTGGTTTAATATTAAAGCCTCCTGGGACCCTTACGGACAGACAAGCGGTGTCCTCATAGCGGTCGCAAACAATGATCAGGCAGCCGATCTGCGCGGACAAGCAATTAATTTGGGCGAGGAGATTGTCACTTCTCTGAAGAAGAACCACAAAATCGGCTGGACCTTCGTCGATCAAGAGGCTGCGCTCCGGGGAGTTGAGCACGGCGATTATTACGCCAGCCTTGTAATTCCAGCCGACTTCTCGGCCAAAATCGCCACTGTGCTGACGGATGACCCGCAAAAAGCGGAGATTTTGTACACCGTGAACGAGAAAATCAATGCGGTGGCGCCCAAAATCACCTCCAAAGGAGCCTCCAGTGTGATTGAAGAGGTGAGCGGCAATTTTGTCAAAGTGGCGAACGGAACCATTTTTCGGATTTTTAATGAGGTCGGTATCGAGCTGGAAAATGAGCTGCCGACGATCGAGAAAGTAAGGACTCTTGTGTTCAAGCTTGAAACGATTTTCCCGGAATTGAATTCAGCCGTAACCACAGCGCTCACCGATGTGAAGAAAACTAATGAGATTATTCGCAAAGCGCAGGACAACCTCCCCATCGTATCCCGGCTGGCCCAAGACGGCGAGCAATTTACGAGCCGGCTCGGGGATTATCTCAGCAGAAGCTCTGAGGCGGTCAAAGCGGCGGCTCCGGATATCAAGCAGGACCTGATCCTGCTTCGGCATACCGCCGCTTCAGCGGAAGAGCTGACGGGGATTCTGCAGGATGCCGCGGCTGACCCTGCGCTCGTTAAATCGGCCTTGGACCGGACTGCAGGGCGGTTAACATCTGCTGTCGGGGCAGCAGACCGGATGGCCTCTTTGTTCGGGCAGCTCAACAGCTCCGGCGGATCACAGGTGCTCACTTCCGTCATAGAGAAGCTCCAACAGACGAAGAATCGCTTCCAGCAGATGCTGACGTTGGTCAACCAAATCACAGAAGGACTCGATAAAGGAGAGCAGCCTGCCAAGGAGCTCGTTGATAACCTCAGCCGGTTGTCGGAGGAGGCTGACAGCCTTCTCGGGGATATTCTCCAGCGGTATGAAGGCCAGATTCAGCCGCAGATCCTGCAAGCGATGAAGCAAGCCAATACTGCGGCCCGGAATGCCCATAACGTGCTGGTCGAAGCGAATAAGAGCATCCCGGATCTGACGAAGATCCTGCAGGACGCCGCCAAGGGCCTGACACTCGGAGACCGGGAGCTGCATGCGATCCAGAGCCAGCTGCCCGAGGTGGAAGCCAAGGTCAAAGGACTGGCTGAACGCATCCGTTCTTTTGAGAAGGAGGGCAACCTGGCTGAAATTATTGATCTGCTAAAAAACAATTTCGAGAAAGAAAGCGAATTTTTCGCGGAGCCTGTCTTGTTAAAAGAAAACAAACTGTTCCCTATCCCGAACTACGGCTCCGCTATGTCGCCTTTCTTCACGACCTTATCGCTATGGGTCGGAGCTCTGCTGCTCGTCTCCCTGCTTACCGTGGACGTCCATGAGCCGGTTTACCGCAGCTACCAGGTGTTCTTTGGCCGCTACCTGACCTTCCTTACGTTAGCAATTCTGCAGTCGCTTATGGTGACACTGGGGGACATTTATATTCTAGGCGCCTATGTGGCGGATAAACTGGGGTTCATCAGCTTCGGGATGTTGCTCAGCGCCGTCTTTATGCTCATTGTCTATACCCTCGTGTCGGTATTCGGTAACGTGGGCAAAGCGCTGGCCATTGTACTTCTCGTGCTCCAGCTGGCCGGATCAGGCGGCACCTTCCCGATCCAGGTTACACCGCCGTTTTTCCAAGCGATTCATCCTTACCTCCCTTTCACCTATGGGATCGATTTGATGCGCGAAGCCGTCGGCGGCATTCTATGGGATAACGTGTATTCCGATGTCTTCATGATGGCCGTCTATGTGGGGATTACACTCTTAATCGGTCTGGCTTTGAAGGAAACCATCAATACAGCCAGCAGGAACCTTGTCAAGAAGGCAAAGGAAAGCAAGCTGATCCATTAGGCGCAGCCGGCCGAAAAACACAAAAAACCGTCTCTCTCCTATAAGAAGAGGGACGGTTTTGGGACAGGTATTACGAACAGACTGGAATCAAATTCTTAGAATTTGACAGCCGCTTGAACGGTCGCAGCCAAGCCCTGTTCAACGATTTCACCCGCACGGTCCGGGAACTGGTTATGGGATTCGATGATGACTTCCTCAGGGTTGATTCCCCACAAAGCCAAATTCGCCTTCACATAACGGATTGCGGATTCAAAGGAGCTCATCGGCTCTGTAGAATAAACACCGCCGCGGGCGCTTAGCAGAACCACTTTTTTGTCGCCTGCAAGACCGACCGGGCCTTCAGCTGTGTATTTGAACGTTTTGCCGGCTTGGGCCAGGTAGGACAAATACGTGATCACTGGTGCCGGAGCTGTATAGTTCCATAGCGGGAATGCCAGCATAACTTTATCCGCTGCCAGGAATTGATCCAAGTAGGAATTCACAGTGTCCGCCATTTGCTGCTCTTCGGCAGTCAGGTCAAAACCCTGATTGATTTTGTATAAAGCCGTGATAGCCGTATTACCGAAGTACGGCAGGTTCGCTTCGAACAGATCCAGTTCAATAATCTCATCGTTCGGATTCTGCTCTCTATATGCCTTTACAAAGGCTTCGTACATTTGAACACTGACAGCTTGTTCAGCCGGACGGTCGTTAGCTTTGATAAAAAGAACTTGTGACATGATAATCCTCCATAATGTTGGGATAGGTTTTAGAAAATATTCTAATTATGTTAGTATGACATAAAGGTGCAATTGAAGGAAGTAGACACATTAAAGTATCCAAGTATCCTAAAAGAAACCTAAGGGGGAATGCCCGTGTCATCCGATGCAGAATCTTGCCAGGTTCAGCCGGCGCTGGAGATTATCGTAGGCAAATGGAAGTGTAAAATTCTGCTCCATCTGCTCTTTACCGGGACGAACCGGTTCAGCGAACTCCAACATGCCCTGCCTGGTATAACCAAAAAAATGCTGACCACTCAGCTTCGCGAACTGGAAAGCCAGGATATCGTGCAGCGTGTCGTCTATCCGATTGTTCCGCCCAAAGTCGAATATTCCTTGACCCCTTATGGCAGAACCCTTGAGCCTGTTTTGAAAATGATGCATGAATGGGGTTCCACCCATGTAGAGCACATGCGGATCAAACAGCAAGAGATTGAGACTTACGCATTGACCGCAAGCAAGGGATAAGATAACGGGCAGGTTAAATAGAGAGGAACGGAGTCTATCGTTTAGATTCTTACCGCTTCATGCAGGCGCCGCACCGCGTGCCCAAATCTGCTCGCGATACAAAACCAGAGGAATACTCCAACCACATTCACTAAGAACAGCCAGCCGCGGAAATCCCGGTTGGCTGTTCTGCTGTTTTGCTGTTTTGCTGTTTTGCACAACTTCTCGTTGACTGCCGGCCACGCTGGTTTTACAATAATCATTAGCCGACTAACTAAATAAGGAGGACTGCAATGTCTATGAATATCCATGAATCAGATTCTATGATGCAGATTATGTCCCGGGTGATCAAGCTTCACCGCAGACATTTACATAATCAGCTGCAGGACTATGAAGTCTTTCCAGGCCAGCCTCCTCTGCTGATCCGTCTGGCCGAGAAAGACGGGCAGAGTCAGAATGAACTAGCCGGGCAGATGCGCGTTAAGCCTGCAACTCTTACCGTGATGATCAGCCGCATGGAGAAGACTGGCCTCGTGGAGCGCAGAGCAGACAGCAAAGATATGCGGGTCTCAAGGGTATACCTGACGTCAAAAGGCCACCAAGCTACCGAAGCCGTCAAAAAAACACTCGCCAAGATCGAGAATGTCAGCCTGGAACAATTCACACTGGAAGAAAGGCTGCTATTCCGGCGTTTTCTGCTGCACGTATATGATAATTTAAATGAATTAGATGACAGCCTAGACTAGATAGCCGACTAACTAAATGGTGGTGAACCGCTCTGTTTAAACTCAGCCGTTATATCAGGCCTTACTGGAAGGCCGCACTTCTGGCGCCACTCCTGATGCTGCTTGAAGTCTACATGGACCTGCTGCAGCCCAAACTGATGGCCGATATTGTCAACCACGGGGTAGCATCCGGGGATCTTGCCTATATTCAGCGCACCGGGCTCCTCATGCTCGGCGTGGCCTTGATCGGGCTGATCGGCGGAGCAGGCTGCACAATTTTCTCCAGCATGGCTTCGCAAAGCTTCGGTACCGATCTGCGGGCCGACCTGTTCCACAAGATGCAGACATTCTCCTTCCGTAACCTGGACCGGTTTAAAGCCGGCTCCCTCATTACCCGTCTGACTGGTGATGTCGTTCAGGTTCAGACCCTTGTACAGATGACCCTGCGCGTGCTCGTACGCGCCCCTTTTCTGGCGATTGGCGGCGTTATTATGGCCTTCATCATCAGTCCCAGGCTGGCACTTATTCTCGCCGCATCTGTTCCGGTCCTGTTCCTGGTCTTATTCATCCTGATCCGGCTGTCCCAGCCCCTGTTCGTACAAGTGCAGCAGCGGCTTGATGGTGTAAACACCGTTCTCCAGGAGAATCTGAGCGGGATTCGTGTCGTCAAAGCTTTCGTCCGTGCCTCTTTCGAGAAGAGCCGCTTCGGCAAAGCTAATCGTGACTACACCGAAATCGCGCTGAAAGCGGCCCGGACCCTCGCCATCAACATGCCGGTCATGACGTTCATTATGAATGTGATTCTGATCGCGGTCCTCTGGTACGGCGGTGCCGAGAATTGGAACGGCAGCCTCCCGGTAGGCGATTTGATCGCTTTTCTCAATTATGTGACACAGGTGCTCACCTCGCTGCTTTCCGTCGGCATGATGATGATGTTCGTCTCGCGAGCCAGAGCATCCGCCGACCGGATCAATGAAGTGTTCGAAGCGGAACCGGAAATTACGGACAAGGCGGATGCTTCTGTGAGCGCAATTCATTCAGGAGAAGTCGTGTTCGACCGCGTCTCCTTCGCCTACGGCGAGGACCGCGGCGAGCTGGCTCTCCGGGATGTCAGCTTTACCGCCCGGCCCGGGCAGAAACTGGCTATTCTGGGAGCCACGGGATCGGGCAAGTCCTCACTCGTCCATCTGATTCCCCGCCTGTATGACCCGACCGAGGGACGGGTTCTCATCGACGGCACCGACGTCAGGGACATAGCGCTGGAGCACCTGCGCAGCCGCACCGGCATTGTGCTGCAGCAGGCCATCCTGTTCAGCGGGACGATCCGCGAGAACATCCGTTACGGCAGGCCGGATGCCTCGCAGGAGGAGATGGAATCGGCCGCCCGGGCGGCCGAGATCCACGACTTCATTGCGGGCCTTCCGGACGGCTACGACACGCTGCTCGGCCAGCGGGGCGTCAACCTGTCGGGCGGCCAGAAGCAGCGCATCTCCATCGCGCGCGCCCTGCTTGTACGCCCGGCGATTCTCATTCTCGACGACAGCACGAGCGCCGTCGATCTGGCAACGGAAGCGCGCATCCAGAAGGCGCTTAAAGAGCAGATGAGCCGCAGCACCTGCCTGCTCATCGCGCAGCGCATCTCGTCCGTTATCGATGCGGACAACATCATCGTGCTCGAAGACGGACACATTGCGGCTCAAGGCACCCATGCCGAGTTGATGCGCTCCAGCACCGTGTACCGGGATATCTATAAATCCCAGCAGGGAAAGGAGGAAGTTATTCATGGCGGATGACACTAACCGCAGCCGCTCCGGGTCCGGCAGCCCGGCAGACGCTATGGGAGGCGGACCCGGGCGCGGCGCGGCTCACGGCGGCTCCCGTGTGCTGCCCAAAGTCCGCCCCAAGAATACGGGCGCGACACTCAGCCGGCTGAGCCGGTATCTGGGCCGCCAGCGTAAAGGTCTGATTACCGTTATCATTCTAACGGTGCTAAGTGCCGGTGCGGGCTTAATCGCCCCCTACCTGCTCGGCAGAGCCATAGACGCCTACATCATTCCCCGGGATTACTCCGGACTGCTCCAGCTCTGCTTCCTGCTGCTGGGCCTCTATGTATTCAGCAGCGCCATGCTGTGGTTCCAGGCCTATGTCATGGCCGGAGTCACGCAGCGTACCGTAGGAAGCCTCCGGCAGGACCTGTTCACCCATCTTCAGAAGCTGCCGCTTAAGTTTTTTGACAGCAGAACGCACGGGGAGCTTATGAGCCGGACGACGAACGATATCGAGAATGTATCCAATACACTGAACCAGAGCCTGATTCAGCTGATGACCAGCGTGGTTACCATCATCGGCTCTCTGGCCTTCATGCTGGCGATGAATGTATGGCTGACACTTGTCAGCCTGGCTTCTATTCCGCTCATCATTTTCCTTACGGGTCAAATTTCCAGACGGACGCGGAACCATTTTAAAAGCCAGCAGAAGAACTTAGGGGAACTGAACGGCTTTATTGAAGAAACCATATCCGGTCAAAAAGTCATTAAAGTGCTCCGCCGGGAAGAACAGGCGGCTGCCCAGTTTAATACGATCAATGCTGCGCTCCGCAAAGCGGGTACTCAAGCCCAGATTTATTCCGGCATGGTCGGTCCGTTCAATAACGTCGTGAACAACTTCAGCTTCGCTCTCATCGCGGCTATAGGAGGCTGGATGGTCATCAACGGCTGGACAACGCTCGGAATCATTGTCAGCTTCCTCAACTATTCCAGGCAATTTACCCGTCCCATCAACGAATTGGCGAATCAATACAACCTGATCCAATCCGGAATTGCGGGAGCCGAAAGAGTTTTTGAAGTGCTGGATGAAGGGACGGAATATACGAGCGGAGAAAGTGGAGCAGGCACGGACACTGAAGCGGCCTCAAACGAATTAACGGGAGGGGGTTCGAAGCAGATTTCAGAGCCTGCTGCCGGCCGGACCGCAGTACAGAGCGTGTGGGCGGCTGACGGGCAGAACAGAAAAGCATCGAATGGTCCGGCTCCGTTACAGCCGCTGGCGGGCAAAGTCGAATTCAAGGACGTTTCCTTCTCCTATCACAAGGAATCTCCTATTCTCTCTGATGTGACCTTCGCGGCAAATCCCGGGGATACCGTCGCATTAGTGGGACCGACCGGAGCCGGCAAAACCACGATTGTCAATCTGCTCACCCGGTTCTATGACATTGACCAGGGCAGTATCTCTATCGACGATGAGGATATCCGCCATCTGGACAAAAGCTTCCTGCGCAGCCAGCTGGGCATCGTCCTCCAGGACGCCTACCTCTTCTCCGACACGCTGCGCGAGAATATCCGGTACGGACGGCTCGACGCCACCGACGAAGAGGTAGAAGCTGCCGCCAGGCTGGCTAACGCGGACGGCTTCATCCGCAAGCTGCCGCAGGGATACGACTCGGTTCTCTCTGCCGAGGGGAGCAACCTGAGCCATGGACAGCGGCAGCTTATCACGATCGCGAGAGCTATTCTCGCCGATCCGGCTATCCTCATCCTGGATGAGGCCACAAGCAGCGTAGATACACGCACGGAGATGCACATCCAGGAAGCGATGGGCGTACTGATGAGAGGACGGACCAGCTTCGTCATCGCCCACCGGCTCAGCACGATCCGCGATGCGGATCTGATTCTGGTCCTAAGCAGCGGGAGAATCATCGAGCGGGGGACTCACGAAGAGCTGCTGAACGCCCGGGGATTCTACTATGACCTGTATAGCAGCCAATTTCGTGAAATCGTGTAGGATGGATGCGCGGACAATGCCCCTTATGGCTAAACTAAAGCTCGTGCAATAGACCCGACTCATTTGTACTTGCCTCTGCTCAATGCGCCAGCAAGAACCTCGGAAATCCTGCTCCTGGCGAACGGAGCCTTTCTTTACCGGATACTTGCAAGAGCAGCTCCTCCGGTTGAACTGTGACCCCTAAGAAGGACACTTGAACAAAAGTGGCCCTCTTGCGGGTCACTTTATTTTTAATCCCCGAAATGATGAGAAGCGATTCGAAAATGTCCGCATTAAGCCCAGTACCATGTGTAAAAGCAACAGATCCTCTCCCGGGACCGGGCCATGACTGCGTCCGGACAATCAGGCGTTGAAATAATTCCAGGCATTCAGGAACCATAAGAGATTACCTCTCGCCGCATCAATCGCTAGATTATGGACGAGGGTGCAGGTGCAGTTACAATTATAGGTTACAGTTATAGTTACAGTTGAAATTTTCATCACGGAGGATAACAGATCAGACAAATGATCCAGAATTCCTTTGCAGCTGGAACCGTAATCATCGAATATATTCAATTTGTTCGCTCCCGCCGGAGGGTCCATATTTCTTTACTTCACATCTCTTCTCTTTACCCCCATATGCAGAATAAAATTGTTATTTCCAGGAAAATATAATACTTTATTGTGTAAACACACCCCAATTATTAACCTTACACGAGTTAATACATTTGTTGAAAAATTAGAGACCCGCACGTTCATTGTCCACAGTCCCCCCCGGTAATACCCCACATAAATCGTAGAAAAAATATCTCCATTTAAAGTAAGCGGATGCCTCATAATCTAATCCATTCAGTGCTCAATCTTGTAAAACTCAGGATAAAACTTCATGAGCGCCTTTTCACGGCAGCTTTCCTATTAATAAAAGTAAATATTATCCTTCCAGATACTACTAATAATTTGAAAATTTAACTATTTTATATATAATCAATAGTAAGAAACAAAGATCAAAGGAGGGTCATGACAATCTACACGGACAACGAACAGGAACAGAGCTTAATTACAGACCTTCTGTTACAAACGGACGGAACGACAACCCGCACGATTGAGATTATCGTTCGTAATCAGGTCAATATTCACGTTTATGAACATGACCGCGCAGCTCCGGAATGTATTCCGGAGGAGGTCCGGCAAGCTTTTCCGGCAGGCAGGCAATTCATCAGACGCCTTTCGAGCTTAACTTTGCCCGGCAGTGTGTTATCTTACAATATTGTCTATGCGAACCTGCTGTCGCTCCCAGCCGACCTGGCCCGGCAGCTCGATAACCGGCAGTTTCCGCTCGGCAAACTGCTGGCGGAGTATCCGACCCGAAGGGAAATAACGGAGACCGGAATCGAGCACAGAAATAACATGAAAGAATTTTCCCCATATCACCTGAGCGCTCCTACATACCTTATGAAAAAATATAAGATTATGGGGGGAGATTCGTGCTGGTTCTACCTGATCGAATATTATGATCGTGATGCAATTGTCCGCTCCGCTTCCCGCATTTCTTCCGCCTTCTTTCCAAGCTGACAACCGGCTCTTACTTTCACGAATCAATAAACGGACCAATAAGTCGTCAATAATTAATAAAAAAGCGCCTTCCCCAACCCGGGAAAGACGCTTCTTTAGCTTACATAACTAATGCATTCCGTGTGTGTGAGAATCCGAACGATCCCCTGCGCCGCTCTCGCGGTCACGACTGCTCATAAACGGCCAAAAGTTCGCAGGCCCGAACATGCGGACCATAACCGGAATAAACAACGGCAGCATGATTAGTGCATACATGAACAGTCCGCACAAGACGATGGTGGCAATCTGCAGCAAGGACATAACACCTGAAGGAAGCATTGCGGCGAACGTGCCCCCGAGAATAAGAGCTGCGGACATAATGACCGTCCCCATGTTCTTCATCGCTTCCAGAATAGCCTGCTGCGGAGATAAATGCTTGTATTCTTTAAAACGGTCCATCAGGAAGATACTGTAGTCGATACCGAGCGCCATCAGCATCACGAAGCCGAAGAACGGCACCGCCCAGCTGATGCCCGAATAGCCGAGCATACGGACGAAGATCACTTCCGTAATCGCCATCGACGTGTAGAAGGTCAATAATAGTGACAGGATCAGGTAGATCGGCATCACGATAGAGCGGAACAGAACGATCAGAATCAGTGCAATCCCGATAATCATCAGAATCGCCGTACGAGAATAATCCGCTGCCGAGATATTACGCAAATCGTTGTTCATGCTCGTAACGCCATCCACCGCGTAAGTGGCATTTTCCAGGCCCGTGCCTTTGAGGGCCCGCTCCACTGCCGCCGTCAGCTGGGCGGATTGCTCCATCGTCTCGATCTCGTACGGATTGCCTTCGAACACGACGTCGAACTTGGCAATCTTACGGTCTTCCGACATGTAAGCATCCAGCGCAGACTGGAAATCCGCATTCTGCAGCGCTTCATTCGGAATGAACCAGCCGCTAAGCTGCTTGTTCGGGGCCGATGCCAGCTCGTTCAAGTAATCCTGAGCCGATTTCAAACCGCCTTCCACCTGGGAGAGACCATCCGCGCTTTGCTGCAGCCCGCCCGTCAATTCGCCCAGTTGGCCATTGACCTGCGCGAAGCCCTGCTGGAGCTCCTTCTGCCCGGCGGACAGCTCGTCGAAGCCCTTCGTCATCGCAGGCAGCTTCGAGACGATCTGGCCTTGGCCATTTGCGGCCTGGTCGATGCCCGCCTGCAGTTTGGCGATGCCGTTCACGAGCTCGCCGAGCCCTTGCGCCAGCGCAGTCTGGCCGCCAGCGGCCTTCTCGAAGCCGGCGTTCGCCTGCTGAAGACCGCCCGCCGCACCCGCAAGCTGCTGATTCAGCTGCTTGAGGCCTTCGCCGAGCTGCACAGCCCCTGCCTGCAGCTGCGTCACCGTACCCTGCGTCTTCGCGAAGTCAGGGTCATTCTGCAGCTCCGGATATTTCTGCGCGAGGCCGCTGAGGCCCTGGCCGACGCCCTCCAGCCCTTGGGCGAGACCGGATGCCTGCGCGGCGACCTGCCCGTATCCCTTGGACAGGTCGCTCAGACCGCCGCCGATCTGCTTGTAGCTGCCGAGCAGCTCGCTTGCTGCAGCCGCCAGCTGATCGGCGCTCGCTTTGGCCTGCGCGAGGCCCGAGCGCAGTTCGCCCGCCCCGGCGGAGCCGCTGCGCAGCCCCTGCTCGAGCTGCTTCAGCCCGTCGCCGAGCTGGACGACGCCCGCCTTGAGGGCATCCGTGCCCTCGACGAGCTTGCCCGCGCCGCTGGCGGCTTCATTCAGCTTCGGCGCATTGGCGCTGAGCGCGCTGCTTGCCTCGGCAAGGCCTTTACCGATCTCGCCGAGACCGCTGCCGCTCTTGCCGATTCCGTCCTCGAGCTGCTGCGCCTGCTTCGTGACCTGCAGGTCATCCAGCGCATCGCCGGTCGGACGTGTCACGCTTCGTACGCTTTTGACGCCGTCGACCTTGGCAAGCTCGCGCGTCACCTGCTCGGCTGCTGCCAGTCCGTCCGCATTGTCGAGCGGCTTGTCGGTCTTCACAACGACCGTCGAAGGTAGTGAATCCCCTGGTCCGAAGCTTTCGGAGATTATATTGAACGCTTTGACGGAATCGTATTTGTCTCCGACTTCATCAAGCGAATTGAAAGATGTAGTTCCTTTATACGCCACCAGAAACGGCACGATAATAACCGCCAGAATAGCCAGCGCCCAGAGCGGACGCTTCAGCGAGAAATTGCCCACCGAACCCCACAGGCGGCTTGGCTTGTGCTCCAGCGAGCCCTTGGCGGGCCAGAAAATCGCCTTGCCGAGCACGGACATAAAGAAGGGCACGAGTGTATTGAGCGCCACCAGCATGACCGCAACGCCTACGGCAACCGCCACCGCGGAGCGGTAGAGGACAAACGTAGATAAGCCGATGGATGCGAAACCGACCAGTACGGCAAGACCGGAGAAAAATACCGTTTTACCCGCTGTTTTATACGTAGCGACAATCGCTTCTGTCGTATCCCCTTGATGATGAGCCAATTCTTCCTTAAACCGGCTGATCAGCAGAATACAATAATCCGTTCCGATGCCGAACAATACGGCGACAAGGAAAATTTGGGTAAAATTCGATAGTGGGAAACCCGCGTATTCCACGAGAAAAGCTACAACAGACTGCGAAGCCAGGTAGCTGAATCCTACCGTCAGCAGCGGAATGAAAGGAGCTACTGCCGAGCGGAATACCACAAACAAAATACCAAGGATAAAAAATACGGTAATAAATTCCGTTTTCTTGAGCCCTTCCTGCGAGCTCGCCATAACATCCTCTTGAATGAGCCAGTTGCCGGTGTAGTAGTGCTCCACCTTAATGTCAGAGACCTCTTTGTACAGCGCCTCGCTGACCTCTTTAGGCTCCCGGTCATTCCGGGTCGTGTTCACCAGGACAAGGACTGTTTTCCCGTCCGCGGACACCATTTGCTTTTCCAGCTCTTTGTTGTCAAAATGCGTATTCACCGTAGTGACGCCTGCCGAATCCTTGGCGTTCTTAAGCTTCTCCGTCCCCCGCTTAATCTCAGCCAGCTCGGCGTCCGTCAGTTTGTTCTCGCTATGAAACACGAGCACAGAGGATTCTTCCCCCGCCACTTCCTTTGTACCTTTCTTCATTTCTTCAATCATTTTGGAGGCGGTAGTAGAAGAGTATCCATCCGGTACGGTAATCTGCCCTTTCTCACGTACCAGGTTCTCCATGTTCGGTGCGGTGAGGAACAACCCGGCCGCAACGGCAATCCAAAGTACCAGCACCAGCCATTTAAATTTCAATATGGTTCTCATTTCTTCTCTATGTCCCCCTCATCCGGTTGAACCAGTACTTGAGCCAGTTTCTCGAATGTCTCTACAAAGGCGATGGCCTCGTGTTCGTCAAAATGCTGAATAACAGTCCCCAGCATCTCTTTGATTTTGTCATGCATGGCGTCTACGGCCGCCCCGCCTTTATCGGTCAGAGACAGATACGTGACGCGGCGGTCTTTATCGTCCGGCTGCCTGGTGATGAGCTGCTTATCGAACAAGCGCGTAATAATCGCGGTAATCGAGCTTTTACCGACGCAAAAAATACTCGCAAGCTCGGAGGATGTACTTCTGTCATGGCCCTGCAGATACTTCAGCGTACCATACTGCTCCAGCGTCAATCCCTCCGGCATCCCGTCCTTAATCATGGCATTGATCCGGCGGTTCACGGTAAAAGAGGCATTCTCATACCGGACAATAACATCGGCTAATATTTTCTCATCCATAACCTAACTTCTCCTTCCTGTCGTCCTGTCAGAGGCTTGTATAGATTGTTCGACAATCACATAGTTCTATTATAGAATTATTTAACAGAAGAACTATAGCAAATATTACCTGCCCCGTCAACTGACGAGCTTCACCCATGTGCTCTTTGTTGCCTGACCTATAATAAAGGCTCTTCCCACTCAATCGGGAAGAGCCTCTTTGTGTGTATCCTGTTCTTAGCGGGCGCCTGCCGGAACCTTCTCGTCGATCGGCACGACCGCATCGTGAAGATCGCGTTCCAGTTCTTGCGTGTAGGCTTGACGCTTGTCTTCAGACCATTTGAAACGTGCAGCCATGTAGGTGATAACCGCTTCTTTCCATGTTCTAACCCAGTCGATGTTGAAGAAAACGGCGCCTGTACGGCGTACGAAGAAGTCAGACGGCTTCACTGTCATTTCCTGCTCAATCGAATATACGAGTGCGGCAAACAGGGAAACCGGCATTTTGTTAGCTTCTGCTTCTGCCTTGTGGCTCTTGATCAGCTTGTAGACAGCATCAATGTTAGAGCCGTAACGGTGTGCAAGTACCTCGGCCTCATCGGCCGACAGGCCCAGCTTCTTGCCTTCGGCTACTTTGGACTCCAGGAAAGCCGGGAAGCGCGCGGATCCGCCTACATCCCCGCCGGAGATTGTCATGGTCTTGGTCTGACAGCCGGATACGTTGACGCCGCCGTCCGCTTGAAGCTGTGATACTACCAGATTCACAACCGTCTCCGCCATTTTACGGTAGCCCGTCAATTTACCGCCTGCGATGGAGATAAAGCCGGTGTTGGAAACGAAAATTTCGTCTTTTCTCGAAATCTCGGAAGGATCTTTACCTTCCTGGTGAATAAGCGGACGCAAGCCGGCCCAGCTCGATTCCACGTCCTGCTCCGTCAGCTTGAGGCTGGGGAACATTTCGTTCGCCGCACGGACAATGTAAGTACGATCCTCCGACGTCATAACCGGGCGGGCGATGTCTTCCTTGTAGTTCGTGTCCGTCGTACCGATGTAGGTTTTGCCGTCTCTGGGAATCGCGAACACCATCCGTCCGTCCGGTGTATCGAAGTAAATCGCTTGGCGCAGCGGGAAACGCGAGCTGTCGAACACAAGGTGGACACCTTTGGTCAGACGGAGCGTCTTCCCTTGCTTGGAGCCGTCCTTCTCACGAAGCGTATCGACCCAAGGGCCGGCAGCATTGACGATTCTCTTCGCGCGGATCTGGTGCGTCTCGCCTGTCAGCTGGTCCACGACTTGTACGCCGACGATCCGTCCATTGTCATAGACGAGGCTTTCCACCTTCGCGTGGTTAACCGCATGAACGCCGAAGGAGATGGCTTTCTTCATGACTTCAATCGTCAGACGCGCATCGTCGGTGCGGTATTCTACATAGTATCCGCCGCCTTTAAGATTCTTCTCTTTGAGAAGCGGTTCTTTCGCCAGAGTCTCCGCAGGGCTGAACATTGTGCGGCGCTCGCTTTTCTTAACACCTGCCAGAAAATCATAGACGCGCAGGCCGATCGAAGTGGAGAACGAACCGAAGGTTCCTCCTTGATAGAACGGCAGCAGCATCCATTCCGGTGTTGTTACGTGAGGACCGTTCTCATATACGATGGCACGCTCTTTACCAACCTCTGCCACAACCTTGAACTCCAATTGTTTCAAATAACGCAGTCCGCCATGGACCAGCTTTGTAGAACGGCTTGATGTTCCCTGTGCAAAATCCTGCATATCGACTAGCGCTGTCTTCAGACCGCGGGACTGTGCATCCAGTGCAATACCCGCTCCGGTAATCCCTCCGCCGATCACGAGCAGATCATAGACCGGATCCTCCATTCTATACAGCAGCTCTTTTCTTGTATCCCCCGAAAATTTCGTTTCCATGTTGTGCTCCCCTCTGAGATAGCAAAAAAAACCACAAACACGCCGGTCGCGCCCAAATAGGACGTAACGGCTGTTGTGGTTTCTCCTGATCTCCAACCAAATGTATGAACTTGTTACAATCAGTTTACCATAGTCTGCATCTTGTTGGAAGCCGTAATGCCAATTTATATCATTATGCGTTAAAATGCTTCCATAAATTCATATCCGATGTGGTTACAGCCGTCGCACCGGCCGCCAGAGCGTTCTCGACATCGTCCACGGTACGGATCAGTCCGCCAGCCACCACGGGGATACTCGTGTTCTCCCCGACCTCCCGGATAATATGCGGCATGACGCCTGGCAATACTTCAATGTAGTCCGGCTTCGTGCGTTTCAGCAGCGCATAGCTTTTACGGAGTGCGCTCGAATCCAGAAGGAACAGCCGCTGTATAGCCAGAAGCCCGTTTTCCTTTGTTTTCAGAATGACGCTGGCACGCGTGGAGATCAAGCCCGTCGGCTTAATGTGCTGGCACAGATACTCCGTTGCGTACTCGTCATTCTTGAGCCCCTCCACGAGATCAACATGCAGCAGGGGCTTCTTTCCGTGTGACTTCGCAAGATCGACCAGACTTTTGAGCATACCGATGTGACAATCGAGCAGTACGATGTACTCAAACGGAGAGAACAACAGTTTCTCCAAATCCTTGATCTTGCGGACCGCAGGCAGGACCTTCTGGTTGTTAAATGGCATGAACCGCAGCCCCCTTACTCTTTTGATTACGTGCTGATTGTTTCCACTTCCACCGCAATTACATCTTTTATTTTTTTGATTTTCGAATAGACGACGGTCGTCCGGTGCCTTTCCGGTGCAGCCACAACCAGCTGAATTTGTTTCATTTCATCTTTTAAATCCTTGATTTTAATATGCTTCACTTTGATAAATTCCTGCTGCATCTCGTCAATGACATAAGACAAGTCACTATCCGAGGCTACGATGATCAGAATCGACAAATTCCGTTCACTGAGTTTCTTGGGCCCGAACCATTTGAAGAACAGCGGGACGATATTAATCGCCATAATAATAAGGAACACAGCCGTCGAGGCTTCTTTGTAGAAACCAGCACCTGCCGCAATCCCGAGCGCGGACGCCGCCCAGACCATCGCTGCCGTGGTGAGGCCCGATATAATTTCATTGCTCCGGCGCAGAATGACACCGGCTCCGATAAAACCGACGCCGCTAATAATTTGTGCGGCCAGACGCATCGGGTCCATTGTGGTAAGCCCCGGCACTGCATACCTGTGAACGGATTCTATGGATACAATCGTAATCAGACAGCTGGCAACGGAGATAACCATACTTGTTTTGAGACCGAGCGGTTTGTGCTTGAGCTGGCGGTCAATCCCGATTGCTGCACCGAGCAGCATCGCCATGCACAGCTTTTGTAAGAATATCAGGCTCATAGGTTTACATTCCTATCGAGCAATTCTTTCAGTCTGGCAGGGTAATTCGTTATGATACCCGAGACATGTATAGCCATGAGTTTGTGCAGCTCTTCTTCGGTGTTGGCCGTATAGGGATAGACTTGAAGGCCGTGCTCGATAGCTTTCTCAACATCTTCCGCCTCGATTATCTGGTGATATGGATGAAGAGAATATACGTCTACATCGAACGAGCGCGCGTAACCAACCGGATCCCACATCTTGTTGCCATACAGCAGGCCGATTCGGATTTGCGGCTCCATTTGTTTGATTCTCCGCAGGCACTTGTGATCGAAGCAGGACACCACGACTTGCCCGAAGCAGCCGCGCTCACGCACGAAATCTACCAGCTTCTGCTCGATAGCGCCATCTACTTTCAACTCTACATTAATCATGACAGATTCAGGTACAAGATCAAAGACTTCGCCAAGTGTCGGAACCGTCTCCCCTTTGTAGGCTTCGCTATACCAGGATCCGGCATCCACTGCCTTAATTTCGGCTAGGGACTTCGCCAAGATTTCTCCTTGACCGTCCGTTGTCCGGTCGAGTGTCGCATCGTGGATGACGATCAGCTCACCGTCAGCCGACAAGTGTATATCAAGCTCGATGGCCTCGCATCCCTGCTCGAGCCCCAGTCTGAAGGCCCCCAGCTTATTCTCGGGTGCCAGCCCCTTGGCTCCGCGGTGTGCAATAATGATTGGTTTACTTGCTTTCATCATATAACTCCTTTCCCAGGCGGTGTTGTGACGCGCCCCGGCGGATAAAAGAAAAATCACATAAATTGCACAGTCTCCCGACCCGCAATTTATGTGACTCTCCTGTTCTCCGCCACATTTTATTAACTTGTTCTTATCATAGAACGGCTTCAACTTGCTGTCAACGGATTTTCCACCAATATTTCACTATTTAATCGGCAGCTTACTCGGTCCTTGCAGCAGAAAGCGGATTTAACAAGATCTTTCCTTATCTATTTCGTCTATTTCGCTCCGGACCGGAGCCAATATTTCTGTCCGGCGTAGCCAACTGCAAAAATTACAAAAGCTGCCCAAGGAGAAACGGAGAAGACAGGCAGGTATGATTTCAGGAAGAATCCGGCTGCGACAACAGCAGCAATACTAACGATATAAAGGAGAAGAAACAATACGTAGAATTTACGATTATGTTCAGTAAAAGCTGTTCTATTCATAAGGAGCATAACCAGTTTAACCAGAAGGAGCGAGGTCAAAGCTAAGCCCAGCAGGAAAGCTAAGCTCATCTGATTCGAGTATCCGTCAGGCGTACTGGTTACGAGCAGCAAGAGGCCCATCAGGCCTTCGGCCAGGAACAGCCAGGTGACGGCGATCCACGGGATCATCACCAGCATGGACAACCGGTCAACCATCTTCGGACGCGGCAGCTGAGAGACCAGTTCACGGCAATAGCCGGAAGGGTCGCTGCCGAATACATCCTGAGCGGACCGCCCTTCCTTCTGCGCTTGGATCAGATGAAGCAGCAGCTCAAGCAGCAGTTCCTCTCCGCGTCTGTCATCTATCCCGCTCGAACGGATGTAGACAATCATATCTCCGTAATATTTTTTATTCTTCGTATTCAACTGTTTCTGAAGTTTTGTATTATGTGCAATCATTTCCCGAATATTCATTGGTGCGCTCATGCTTGCGTTCCCCCTGTCAGTATGTCATCCACGCTTAGTTTCATCCGGCTCCAATTGTTCCTGAACTGCATTAGCACTTCTTCTCCCGGGCCAGTTAGCTTGTAATACTTACGCGGAGGGCCGCCGGACTTCGAATCCGATTTCATATAGCCTTCAATCCATTGTTCCTTCTGCATACGCAGGAGCAGCGGATAAATGCTCCCCTCGCTCACAAAATCAAACCCGCTATCCTGCAGTTTTTTGGATAACTCATATCCGTACACTTCATCCTGCGAAATAATCATCAGAATGCATCCTTCCAGGATACCTTTGAGCATTTGCGTATACGTCGACAAACCATTCACCACTCTTCACCATATTTCACTAACTATATTGCATTACAATCTAGTTATATAAAAAAAGAACAACCTCTCTTCCCTTCGTTGCCAACGGTAACTACCTTGTTATATAAGTTAGTTTATCTGCCGCTTCACGTTTTGTCAATCAGCCGTCGCCCCTTTAAAATATTGTTTCATTTTCCCTCCTTATGGGTATGCAATTCAGGACTTATCCTTATACAAAAGGGGATGAAACCGCAGCATATATCGTCCGTAATACAATTTTTACATAACGAGATGCCGACAAGGAGGAATTTCCCATTGGATGATGCGTTATCAAATTACAAGCTCCTGCAAGAACGAAGCGATCGAAAAATGAATCCTTTTTTCTGGATTCTTACCTTTGAATGTATGGTCATTCTTCTGCTCGCAGGAACCGCTGTCGCGGCCGGCCCCGTATACTGGGCGTTTACCTCCAGAACGGTCTTGTCCTTCCTTTCTTTGCTTCTAATTCTGCCGGGTCTGTGGTTAGTCCGATTCTCGTTCCGAACGCTGAAATCAGCCGTCTGGAAAAACAACCATTTGAGTGAATACAAGCTGTATGAGAATGAAATCCGCTTTGCTTATTATGAGGAAAAGACCAGACGTGAAGGTTCCATCTCTATGAAAGAGATTAACCGTGTATATGTGGGCTATTATATGGCGCCCAGCCATTATGCCTATGAGCCGAATGTGCGCCGGAAGAAGCAACTGCCCACCTTTCATCTCCTTCCCATGCTTTTCATCCGGTACCGGGAGGCCGCTCAAACTAGAGTCTTGCAAATTCCTTTCCACGATCTGATTGAGATGAAAAGATGGCTGAAATACTTCGGCAAGTTAAAAATGCCCGTCTGGGCAACCGACCTCCTATTGGCCGAAAGAACCGAGGAAGAACAGCTCCTTGCCTTTGATCAGGAGGAAGATGCCAGACCCTTCAGTGTGGAGGAGAGAGGCTTCAGTAAAAGGCTCGATTCTGTTATGAAAGAGCTCGACCAGAAGCGCCGGGAAAGATTAGGACTGGATGCACCGCGTGAACAGGCCGCAGCCGCAAAAACCAGGCGGGGCACGGCCTCCGGCGGCAAATTTATCGCCCCCGTCTCGGCTTCCGGCGGACTGCGCAGAACCACCTCTCACCGGTCGAGGCCTTACGGCAAGCAGAGCCGCGACAGCTGGAAGCTCTCTTCCTTCTTCATTTTCGGCCTCCTGTTCAGCTCTCTGCCCCTGCTCGTTCTAATGGCGATCGAAGGCAGTATCCATCCGGAGAATATGGGCATCTCCCTTCTTTTCCTGCTTGCGGCAGGCGCCGTCTACTTCCTTCTCGCGGAGCGGCTGAGATTCATGCTCGCCCTGCGATACTGCTTAATCGCTTTCATCGGCTGGGTCATGACCGGGGCTATGATGCCGCAGACAGATGAAGGCGTCGGGTCGCTTTTTTATGAAAATGCGGTAGGGGCCGCTCTTCTGCTTCCGTTTACGATATGGCTCCCATTCCTGCTTATCTGGCTCGTGCGGAAGTATGTACCTGACACAGATGAGCATGGCCAACCATCCAACCTGAAGGGGAGAAAAGCGTAATGAATTTAGCGCTGGATATGTTCGCATCCAAGTGGCATCTGATTACACTCGGTCTGATCCTGCTGGCTTTCATTTCCCTCTACATCGGAGGTTATGACCAAAGGACGATTCTTCGCAGCGGGGGCGGTGCCGCTCTTCTTTTGTACATCATTACGACAATTCCAATCGCGGTTATTTCTTATGAGATCCATGATCAAGAGCGGAAGACAATCGCTCAGATGGATCTTCACTACTACGAGAGGGCTAACGATGCCAACCGGAAAGGAAGACCTTTCGAGGAGAATAACAAGCTCGCTGCGGGTACATTTGCTTTCTGGGACGACACATCCGCCGATATTGTAATTTATGCAGGAAACTACAGCGATTCCTACACGTTCCGAGGCAAGCTGCTGGTAACTACCCTGAATAAGGAAGGCCGGAAAATTCATGAAAAGACATACGATAACGTAGTATTGAATCCGAATGACAAGAAGAAAATAGATAAAGTCTCTTCCAGCCAGGAATTAGACAGTTACACGTACACGTTCACACCGGAGCCTTAGGAGAAAGTTCTATGCGGCACGAAACATTAAAACCCTCCATCCTGTTTAGGATGGAGGGTTTTGTATAAGTCAATCCAGGCTGCCCTCGTAGGAAGCCGTAAATTTCCTCGGATAAAACAAAGAAGCTGTTCACAACATAATGTTGTGAACAGCTCCTCTTAGCTAATTACAGTTTTACAACGTTCTCAGCTTGTGGTCCACGGTTGCCTTGAACAACGTTGAACTCAACGCGTTGTCCTTCGTCAAGGGATTTGAAGCCTTCGCCTTGGATTGCGGAGAAGTGTACGAATACATCGTTGCCGCCTTCAACTTCGATAAAGCCAAAGCCTTTCTCAGCGTTGAACCATTTAACTGTACCTGTTTGCATGTGTGTTACCTCCAAAAATTAAATTTAACATGTTCTCTTTATTCTTAAAGCAAATAAAAATTCACATATTATAAAAGGCTCCATCGCACAAATGTTAACCCTTTATAATAAGTGAATCCAGGTTGACATATACTCGATTGACTTCATCTTATCATAGCCAAAAGTGAAAGGCAAGTTATTTTCCTATTTTCAGGTGCATTTTTTTGGAAATAAAAATGCTTTCATATAATACAATGTAAAATCCTGCTGTAGAAGGTTTCCGCGCACCAATCTTTTTGTAGTAACTTTCTCCAGCCTGATTAAAGTAGCGAGATCGAGGTTAATACTAAACAACCACGAGTTACAACAAAAAAACATCGGAACAATAGGAGGTAGTTAGAATGAGTTTCTTATGGTCTTTAATTATCGGTGGTATCATCGGTTGGTTAGCTGGAATGATTATCGGGAAAGATATCCCAGGCGGCATTATCGGTAACATTATCGCTGGTTTCCTGGGTGCTTGGCTTGGCGGCCTGCTGCTTGGCAGCTGGGGTCCCGAAGTTGGCGGTTTCTATTTCTTCCCGGCCTTGATCGGCGGTATCGTGCTCGTATTCATCGTGAGCCTGATCCTTCGTTCTATGGGAAGCAAAAGAGCGTAACGTATAGATGAAGAAAAGGATCGTCTGAGGGAAATCCCTGAGACGATCTTTTTTTTGCGTTTAAAGGTCCTTCCCTATACCCACACCTAAATCCCGATTCCAGGACCAATCCTCCTCCGCCTCTTGTAATCCCGCAATGCAAATTCCCGTGCTTTTTTCTAAACAAAATGCACAAAAGGTGCACACGGTATGTCACAGTCTCAGCCCGTCCGGGTAATCATTTATAGACATTCTTCATAAAGGAGCAGCACTATGGCTAAAAAATTTGATTACTCGCTCGACTATGAGCATCTGGATCTGCGCAAACACCCCGAAATTTATACGGTAGGACGCGGTGAGCAGGGAGTACTGCTTGTGCAGCCCTATAAAGATGAAATTCTGCCCCACTGGCGCTTCAAAACACCCGCAATTGCCGAGGAGTCATCCAGCAAGATTTATGAGCTATTTCTTACTTATAAGAAAAAAGGCGACTTTATCGGCATGGATATGGCCAGAAAGTTTCTGCAGATGGGCTATACGCGCGCAAGACGCTATGCCAATCACAAGGGCGGGCGCAAATATTCGAAGAAGGACGGCTCAATTCTGCCTTATCAGAACGATGAAGTGAAGGCTGAAGCCGCCGCGATCTTCAAAGCAAAATGGGAAATCGCTAAAACCGATGAAGATTACAAGAAAATGAAGCGGATTCATCAGCAAAAATTCGAGCAGGAATGAGGCCGGACAGACAAACAGGTGCTGCTCCAGAGGCTGCTTAATTTAATTTGACAACACCTGCTCCTAATAATGAACGGTAAAGTGCCGCCATTCCGGGGGTAGAAGCGCCTGATACCGTTTCTGTAAGAAGCGGTCATCCACCAGCACGAGCGTACCGTAGTCGTTCTCCGTCCGGATCAGCCGCCCGCCTGCCTGCATCACCTTGTTCATTCCCGGGAACACGTATGCATAATCAAAACCGCTGCGGCCTTCGAGGTCAAAATGCTCCTTGATCCTATCCCGCTCCGGTCCGATCTGAGGCAGACCGACTCCAACCACCACCACGCCCGTTAAGCGTTCTCCCCGAAGATCAATGCCTTCGGAGAAAATCCCGCCCATTACGGCGAACCCGATCAAGGTGCGGGGAGAGTCTTCCTGAAAAGCAGACAGGAAGCTCTCTCTCATCTCTTCGGACATAAACGGCTCCTGAACGAGCATGTCCATATCCGGGGCAAGCCGGAGGATCTGGCTCCGGCACTGCTTCTGAAGCGGGTCCCCTGAGCCCGGTTCCTTCTCTTCCTCCAGTTGCGGAAGAGACGCGCCGGAGGGCTCCGTTACATTCGGAGCTATGTCCCGATCCCAGGTCGCATCGGGCGGTTTATCCGGCGGCGACGCTTCTGGCCGGACGCTGCTTTCTTCATGCCGGACAGCTTCGGCATAAGGACTGCTGAACAGCGCCGCCACCTCCCTCATGTAGTCGTAGGAGGGAAAGAAGACCAGGTAATTACCTGGTTTGTCGCGAAGCAGCCTGTTCAGCATCCCGACGATCGGTTCCAGGGACTTCTCACGATCCTTGTAGCGGGTAGACAGCGGCTCGATCCAGACGTCGAGCTGCTCCTGCCGGAACGGCCACGGAATCGCGATGGTATAATCGTCTTCACCGCCTCCCAGCATATCCATATAATACGAGAATGGAGAAAGCGTGGCGGAGAAGTAAATGTGTGAGCGGAAGCCTCTGCCCATATGGGCCAGCAGAAGCGAAGGATCCAGGCACATCAGCTTGAGCCGCACGTCGTTCTTCTGCAGCTCCGCCAAGGTGACGAACTTGTCGTCATAATACTTGGCTGTGCGCAGAAACCGCTGTGCGGTGAAGAACATGTCCAGCAGAAGCTCGGAGTCTCCGACGCCTGAAGGCGCGGCGAGCTCTCTTTCCGCATGCTGGACAAAAGCTTCCAGCAGCGGCAGAAGCTCCTCCGGCAGCTCCTTCAGCACGGCGCTGCGCTGCTCGCCGCGGGCTTTGCGGAAGGCGATGAAGTAGTCGTTCACCGCCTTCGCCGCGCCGGCCACACCCGGGCTCCGTTCCTTGAACTCTCTGCGCAGCTGCAGGAACGGAGCTTTGGTAAGCTCGGCCGAGAACATCTCACGGCCCCGGTCGACCAGATTGTGCGCTTCATCAATCAGCAGCACCGTCTGCTTTTTGAGCTCCTCCGGCATTCTCTTCAGAAACACCTTCGGATCAAAAATATAATTATAATCGCAAATAACGGCATCGGCCGCGTAAGCTGCATCCAGCGAGAATTCAAACGGACACACCTTGTGCTTGCGGGCATAGGTCTCAATTACGGTACGGTTCATCTGCGTTTCATGCTGCAGCATATCCAGAATAGCCCCGTTGACCCGATCGTAATACCCCTCGGCAAACTCACACGATTCTTGGCTGCACAGTCCTTCCTCGCGGAAGCAGATCTTGTCCTTGGCCGTCAGGGTGACGACTTTCATCTGAAGCCCCTTGGCGTTCATAAGAGCGAAAGCATCCTCAGCGGCCGTTCTTGTCAGCGTCTTGGCCGTCAGGTAGAAGATCCGCTGCAGAAGCCCTTCACCGATCGCCTTGACGGAAGGAAACAGCGTCGAGATCGTCTTGCCTGTTCCTGTCGGTGCGTTGGCAAATAACTTCCGTTCCTCGGCAATGGTCTGATAAACCGCGCCGGCGAACTTACGCTGGCCTTCCCGGTAGGCCTTATAAGGAAACGCCAGCTCCTTAATGCTGAGGTCTCTATTTCGGCGGTTGCGAAGCTGCATGTCCGCATACGGCGCATAACGCCTGACAGCTTCCAGCACCGCGGCTTCCAGTTCTTCAAGAGACAAGACCCGGACATACTGCTGCTTCTCATCGGTTCCGACCTGCACATAGGATAACTGGACACGAATCTGACCGAGTCCCTCCTGCTTGGCATACATGTAAGCATAGCAGTATGCCTGCGCCCAGTGGACGGGATACCGGTTCTCCTCAATCAGATGAGGGTCACCACCCGATGATTTAATTTCGTCTATGGTGATCTCATTGCCGTCAAAAAGCAGCCCGTCACATCTGCCCTCCAGAACAAATACCATTTCACCATAGGGAATTTCCATTTGCAGAAAAACTTCCTTCTGGTCCTGCTCCCCGTAAGTCTGCTGCACTTTCTGGTGAGCCTTCGTTCCTTCCGTCAGCGCGGTCGCGGTCCGGAAGCCCGTTTCGATACTGCCGCTGCGATAGGCATATTCCACTAAAGCTCTTACTGAGATTTTAATAAGATCAGACATACCCTCACCTGCCGGATTTCGATTATCGCACACAGCGCGGCTCTAGTGCAGCGAACGTGCGTTCTTCGGCATATTATAGCATGTGGCGTCACCTTAACCCAACTTCATCAATGGGTGCCCGCGATGCCGGTGCTGAATCATTGCATTCGGCAGCAAGTTTTATACGCAATAAAAGCTCCTCCCGCATCATAGCGGAAAGAGCTTTTATAGCGTGCGTGTTTTCATGTTCCTATTCCGCGGCCATATCCACATTCTTGAACTGGTTATAAAACATCCGGTAATACGTCCCCTGCTCCTGTATGAGCGGTTCATGCGCACCCTTCTCTACGATTTGGCCTTTGTCGATCACCATGATGGTGTCCGCATCCCGGATCGTATTCAGCCGGTGCGCGATCACAAAGCTCGTGCGCCCATCCATCAGCTTAAGCAGCGCATCCTGGATGTGAAGCTCGGTGCGGGTATCGATGCTGCTGGTCGCCTCATCGAGGATGAGGATCGACGGCTTGGCCAGAATGGCACGCGTTATTGCCAGCAGCTGCCTCTGACCCTGACTCAGGTTACCGCCGTTCTCAGCCAGCATGGTCTCGTACTTGGCAGGCAGCCGATTAATGAATACATCTGCGTTGGCCATAGCCGCAGCCGCTTCCACTTCCGCATCAGAGGCCCCGGGTCTGCCGTACTTGATGTTCTCCTTGATCGTCCCGGAGAACAAGTACGTATCCTGCAGGACAATCCCGAAAGTCCTGCGCAGACTGTCGCGGGTATATTCCCTGATATCACGGCCGTCAATCAGGATACGGCCTCCGGTCACATCGTAGAACCTGGTCAGCAGGTTGACGATCGTCGTTTTACCGGCTCCGGTCGGTCCCACAAGCGCGGTGCTGCTTCCTGGCGCCGAATCGAAGCTGATATTCCGCAGGATCGGAACGTCCGGACGGTAGCCGAAGCTGACATTTTCAAAAACCACATGCCCCTTCGAATTGTTCAGTTCCACGGCGCCCGCCTGGTCTGCCTGCTCCTCACGCTCATCAAGCACTTCAAAGACACGTTCGGCTCCGGCTACACCAGACTGCAGAATGTTGAAAATATTAGCCAAATCATTCAACGGCCGCACGAACTGACGGGAATAACTGAGAAAACTGGCTATGACTCCAACCCCGATTTCCCCGCGGACTGCCAGCAGCCCGCCTACGAGTGCCACTGCAACAAACCCGATGTTGTTAATGACGTTAAGTAAAGGCATCAGAAAACCCGAGCGGATCTGCGCCTTCAGCCCAACCTCGCGCAGCTTCTCATTCACTTCCTCAAACTCGGCAATCGCTTTCTCCTCATGGTTGAACGCCTTAACCACCTGCAAGCCGGAAATCGTTTCTTCGATATGCCCGTTCAGTTTCCCGAGCTCGACCTGCTGCTGTCTGAACAGCACGCTGGTTTTCTTCGTAATGGTACGCGTCAGCACATACAAGATCGGCACCGTAATCAGACTCGCAAGCGTCAGCACCGGACTCAGCACGAGCATCATCACAAGAGAACCGATTATCGTAATGACCCCGCTCATTAATTGAGTCGTCGACTGCGAGATTGTGCTGCTGACATTATCAATATCATTGGACAGCCTGCTCATCACTTCCCCATGGGGCCGGGTATCGAAATACGAAACCGGGAGCTTCTGCAGTTTATCAAAAAGCGCTCCGCGCAGACGCATCACAATCCGCTGCGACACCCCGGCCATGAGCCAGCCCTGGAGGAAGGTAAGTACGGCATCGGCCGCATAAGCGGCAGCCAGCACGATGACCAGGATCTCAAGCAGGTCGAAGTCTACCTTCCCGCCTGAACCGGACATGGCATCTACCGCAGACCCGATCAGGTAGGGTCCGACCAGCGTCAATCCGGAGCCTGCCAGGATAAAGAGCATGATCAGCGTCAGCAGCTTGCGTTCTTGGCCGAAGTACGCCCAGAGCCTGAGCAGCGCCGCTTTAAAATTTTTGGGTTTCACGACCGGGCCTTTGCCCCTCATGCCCCCGTGTCCTAAGCCCGGGCGGCCCGCACTGCCGGGAGGACTGCCTGGGGTGTTCGAAGCACCCGGATTTTCCGGATGATCTGAACTGCCCGGATGGCCGGCCGATGAATTCACCGGGCCTCTTACGGAGTTTTCCTTGGAACCGGACATGCTAATCTGCCTCCTTTCCCATTTGAGACCGGAAGATTTCTTGATACACCCGGCTGCCCGCCAGCAGCTCACCATGCTTGCCCATGCCTACAATGACGCCGTCATCCAGCACAATGATCTTGTCCGCATCCATAACCGAAGTGATCCGCTGGGCAATCAGCAGGCAGGTAAGCCCCTGTGCATACTGCTTAAGGGATGCCTTGATTCTGGCTTCTGTCGCAGCATCCACGGCACTGGTGCAGTCATCCAGAATCAGGATATCCGGCTTGCGCACAATAGCCCTTGCAATCGAAAGCCGCTGCTTCTGCCCGCCGGAGAAATTGACCCCGCCCTGTC
Organism: Paenibacillus lutrae; assembly: GCF_009757775.1. Lineage (GTDB taxonomy): Bacteria > Bacillota > Bacilli > Paenibacillales > NBRC-103111 > Paenibacillus_F > Paenibacillus_F lutrae. Next base: position 26,066 of record NZ_RHLK01000014.1, on the reverse strand, counting down.
CGAGCCTCGTCTCGTAACCTTCCGGGGAAGCATCGATAAACCCGTGCGCCTCGGCCATCCTCGCAGCCTGCTCCATCTCCGCCGCAGTGGCGTCTTCCTTGCCCCAGCGCAGGTTGTCCGCCACCGTTCCCGTGAACAAGACCGTCTTCTGGGGAACGACCGCTATTCTCTCCCGCAGCTCCTGCGGGTCCAGCAGCGTGACGTCCACTCCCCCTACTTTGACACAGCCCGAGGCGGCGTCATAGAAGCGCGGGATAAGACTGACCAGCGTGCTTTTGCCCGAACCGGTCGAGCCGATGATGCCGACCGTCTCCCCGGGCTGGCACGAGAACGTAATGTTCTTCAGGACGGGATCGCCGGACGATCCCTCATACGCGAACGTGACGTTCTCGAAGTCGACCCTGCCTCTCACCCGGGCTTCCGCATCTTCGTGCAGCCGGGCAGAGGCTGGAGCGCCGCCCGGATGCCGTTCGCTTCCGGCAGCCGTGTCCGGGCCTCCGCTCTGGATAGCAGCTTCTTGAGTGCCGCCGTGATTGGCGGGAATTGTCCCTGCGCCGCTATGGATTTTGCCAGAATGAACATGGACTTCTTCCAATTCCACCGGATTTCCCTGGGAAAATACCTCTGCAATCCTGCCCGCCGAAGCTCTGGCACGCACAAACATAGTGAACACCATCGAAATCAGCATCAAAGAGAACAAAATTTGTGTCATATAGTTAACAAAGGCAATAATATCTCCCGCCTGCATCTGGTTCTGGTCCACCCGGAGCCCTCCCAGCCAGAGTACGGCAACGATTCCGAAGTTCACAGTCAGTATAATACCCGGGTTAAAAACGGACATGACCCGCATTGCGGTCACAGAGCGGTGCTTGTATTCCCCGTTCGCTGCGCCGAACTTGTCCACCTCGTAATCAAAACGGTTGAATGCTTTGACCACCCGGACCCCGGATAAATACTCCCGCATCAGGCCGTTGACCTTGTCCAGCGCATGCTGGACTTTAATAAAGTACGGGAATCCGATTTTCATATTGAGTGCGATCAGTAAAGCGACCACGGGAACAACGACGACGAGAATAACAGCCAGCGGCGGATTGAGCCGGGAAGCCATAATGAGGCTGCCGATACAGATCAGCGGGGCTTTGACGAACACCCTCATGAGCCCGTTCACAAACATCTGGACCTGCGTGACATCATTAGTCAGCCTGGTTACCAGCGAAGCCCGGTCGAATTTGTCGATATCCGCAAAAGAAAGCGACTGGATCTTGCGGAACAGATCGGATCTCAGCTCCGCACCGAAATTCTGCGACACGTGACTGGATACGATATTACGGATAGACGCCGACGCAGCTCCAAGTGCGGTAATGAGCAGCATCAGGCCGCCGATTGTCCACACATAGTCCATCCTCCGCTCAGCGACGCCCACATCAATAATATGGGCCATCAGAGTCGGGAGCATCAGGTCGCACAGCGCCTCAAGCGTCAAGAATGCGACCGCTACGCTGAACGGCTTCCAATGCTTGCGTATGTATTTTCCATCAATAGGCATTCTTATTCCACACCCCGTCTCACTCAGCTGAACTGTAATAAATTGCGTGCATTCTCTTCTTCCAACATACTCCTATGTTCTTTAAAAGTCACTAGCTGTGCGCTTTATTAAATCGCAAGATGCAGCAAGGTGCCCCCGACTATACACCCTCACGAACCTGTGAATGACTGAGATCAAAAAACCTGTCCTTCCGGATATTTTCCGCTGGACAGGCTTTGAGTTAAGATGCATCCCCGGAATTCCTTGTCCGGTTAAATAAGAGGTAGATAAACATGTTAATCAGCGGTCCCAGCAGGGCGACACTGATCAGGGTTCCGAAGCTGATCGGACCTTTTGCCAGCAGAGCAAGGACGAGCCCCAATATCTCCGTTAAAGTTTTGGCCGCGCCAACGCTCCAATTGAGCTTCTTGCTCAAAGCCAGCGTTAAATCATCGTGCGGAGTTCGGATCGGCACCTTGGTATTCAAATAAACCGCAATGCCCATTGCGAGCACAAGCAGACCTCCCAGGAAGGCCCCATACTTGGTGAAAAGCTGCACAGGATTTAAGGCCGTCAGGACGTATCCGTTAAAGAAATCAATCAGCGAGCCGACTAGCACAACCGGAATAAAGTTCAACAGTTGAGGATAGGTCCGCTTAACGGCAGCCGCAATGAGGATAAGGATAAAGCCTACAATAAAAACCCAGGAGCCGATGGTCAAGCCGATCTGCTGCTGGAGGCCGACATTCAGCGCATCCCAGGGTGCGGCACCGACGTCGGCCCTGATGATCATGACAACTCCGAAAGAAATGAGCGCCATCCCCAGAATATAAGAGGCGATTATGGAAGCAAGTTGTCTCATATTGAACTCCTGTCGTTGGGGTCTGGTAAGCAGGGAAAAAGAAGTGACGCATGGACTCACGGGTAATTGTGCTTCACCTCAGCTATGCCTGTCAAGAGGAACAAAATGGCCCCTTTCCCTCTTGGAGAGGCGGCTGTAATCAAGGAAGACGGAAACCTGTATGTACCCTTTCTTTCTTCCCGGAGAACTTAAAGACTCAAATTGAGGTCGTCGGCACCGAACTTCACATCCGGTAAGCTCCTACAATAAAGCAGCCTCCTTCTATAGAAGGGGCTGCTTTTTCATTCGGTTCTATAGGCCGTCAGGGATTTACTGTTTTTTAAATCTTTTCTTCAGGAACACGGCTGCACCTACAACTACAATAAGAGCCAAGAGCGCGTAGACGATGTTGGAGTAAATATCCATGTAGTGAACGATTGTTTCCCAAGAAGCTCCGACCGCAGCGCCCACGTTAACCAGAACCACGTTCCAGATCAGCGAGCCCAGGGTAGTCAGAATAAGGAAGGACGAAAAATTCATTTTGGTTGCGCCCGCCGGAATTGAAATCAAGCTCCGGATCAGCGGAACAAGCCGGCATAGGAATACTGCCCATACGCCGTATTTTGTAAACCAGTCGTTCGCCTTATGAATATCTTCTTTCTTCAAACGCAGGATCCGACCATACTTTTCTACGATAATTTCCAATCTGCGGACTTCCAGGATACGACCGACTCCATAGAGGATAACCGCTCCTATGACCGACCCCAGCGTAGCCGCAATCACCACACCGGTCACACTGAGACTCGTGTATGTGGTCATAAACCCGCCCAATGTCAGGATAATCTCGGATGGGATAGGCGGAAACAAATTCTCAACGGCAATAAGAAAAAAAATACCAAAATACCCGAACTGCTCCATGATTTCTGTAATCCAGGACTCCAAATACACCACTCCTTTACAACTATAGACGAACCAAATCCGATAAAGTCAGCGCGGCCCCATGGTTATTATAGATACATTCCAATCAGGCAAGCTGTAAATAATTATGTAAACCGCTTAAATAACCGACTCTAAAAAAGATCATAACGGAATTATGCGCCGGGGTCCACTTTGTTTAAATAATCCAAGCCCCCCGGACATACACATTCATATTCACATACAGGGCCAGACAGACGTATCTCATATAAAAAAGCTCTCCGAACGATCATTGCATGACCGTTCGGAGAGCTTGTAAAGTTCATCCTGCCATGCACAAACGGCAGGCTTGCATGAAGGGTTCGCAGGTTCTAGTAAGCCAGTGCGAACAGGCCTTTAATGTGCGACAGATAACGGATGTTACTTGCTTCCTTCATCAGGGAAGCAGGCAGACCTTTCAGGCGGGTCTGGTTAGCACCGATCGAACCGATCGCATCTTTACGGCCCAGACTTCCGAGCGTACCCGAGAATACAGGAGTAAAGCTGTCCATCGGAGTGCCGTTGAAGTGTGCGAACAGGTTGTAACCGATTGTCTCACCCATCTGCCAAGCGAGCTGTGCAGTTGGAGGGAACGGACGCTCAGCACCTGCAGGGAATACCACCGCGCTGTCGCCGGCTACGAATACATCCGGGTGCGAAGTGGATTGCAGGAACTCGCTGACGGTTGCGCGGCCGCGGTTCACTTCGATACCGCAGTTCGCTACGACGGAGTTACCTTGAACGCCGCCTGTCCATACGAGCGTGTTCGTTTCGATTGTGCTGCCGTCTTTGAGAGATACAGTGGATTCCTGCATTTCCGTAATGGCAACACCCGTCAGGAACTTCACGCCGCGCTTCGAAAGGCTGGTTGTTGCGCGCTCGATCAGTTCAGGTGCGAAGCCCATGAGAATGGAAGGAGCTGCTTCTACGCAGTACAATTCCACTTCCTTGAAATCCACGCCTTTGCTGCGGCACAGGCCAGGAAGCATATCAGCCAGTTCGCCGACCAGTTCGATGCCTGTCAGACCGCCGCCGCCGACAACGAAAGTTGCGTCCGCTTTGTTCTTGGTCTTGCTGTAAGACTCGATACAATCTTCCACGTGCTGGCGGATTTTGTTCGCATCGTTAACCGATTTCAGCGTGAAGCTGTGCTCTTGCAGTCCCGGAATTCCGAAGAATGCCGTTTCACTGCCCAGAGCGACAACAAGCGCGCTGTAATCGAACGATTTGCCGTTGGACAGAACGACACGCTTCTCGTCCGGGGAAATCGTCTCGACCGTTCCGATCTCGAGATTAATATCTTTACCGCGCAGAAGTTTCTCCAGAGGCAGGGCAACTGCTTTCTCAGACAGATTGCCTACAGCCAGACGGTGCAGCTCGGTAATAATTTGGTGAGTCGGAAAACGGTTCACAACCGTAATCGTAGCTTCTTCAGCCGATAAGTGTTCACGGGCCGACAATGCGCTAAGCAAGCCGCCGTATCCGCCACCTAAAATCAAAATATGCTTCGACATTATTCATCCTCCGTTCTTGTTTCTTATGAATTGCGCTGGTTCTGTTTATCTGCTTGAATTTCCAGGAATGCTTGCACGAAGCGGAAAGATTTTTGTACTGTCGGATCTTTCAGCATTTTGAGCAGGCCGAAAAGACCGATTGTGGAAGTCTCTGCCTGTGCGCGGTCACCAGCTTCGATCGCAGATGCTGCAACACCTTTGGCTTTCTCCGTAATCGGCTTAACAAATTCTTGCATGCCACCTTTTAAATCATCGATCAGAACTTGGTCCGTTGCAACGCTTTGGGCCAAATCGTAAGCTTTTGTCATAATCGTAACCATTTCGGCCAATTTAGGCAGGTTCTCAACGAGAACAGTCAAGGACTCCTGTACCTCTGGCTGCATCAACTGATCAAGGACATCCTTGGGCTGCTTTTCGGTAGTACCTGGGGTTTGAGCGGATGTTTCTGACATAAGTTAACGTCCTCCTTTACATTGAAATAGAAGCCCGTTTATTTTTCGATCCCTGTTAGTCGCGGCACACGTCTTCTATCTCCGCATAAGTTTCCCAAATTAACATAAATGTAATCTTCATCACTGTAGGATTGTAACATTTTTCACATAAAAGAAAAAAGAATGGCAATCTGCTATCTGGGAGTGATGAGCTCATTTCTTAACAAGGTCGGGAGTAAACAGGTCGAAACGGAACTCTACATACCCCCTATTATACTCCTGTGATGCAAAAAGGAGAAAAGCATTTTTTTGTAGTTGTGAAGGATTTGTGACAAAAATCACTTCTTTTCTCGCCTTTATCTCCTAAAGAAGCCAGGAAAGCTTATTAATCCCTCGTTTTCCTTCTTTTTATCCGTCAAATAAGCCGTATTTCCGACAAACTGTTGTATTGGAACATACAGTTCCTTATTCTGCGTGATGATAGGAGATACTGAAAAGCCCGCCAGCCTGAGGCTGCGGACATGTCTCCTTGCAAAGCGTGTGTTTACAGCTTGGACCTGCGGATCAACTGGTTCATGACCTCCGAGAAAATCAGGCCGACCGCGATGGCTCCTGAAATCAGGAAAGCTTTGGCCGCAAGCTGAACGGCGATATTGTAGTCATTCTCCACAAAAGACCGCATGGCATCATACGCCATTCCGCCGGGCACCAAGGGAATGATGCCGGATACGCTGAAGACGATGATGGGAGTTTTGTAGATTTTGGCGAAAAGCTGGCTGATGACCGTCACGAAAAAGGCTGCCGCCAGCGTCCCTATCACGGCATCCATATGCTGTCCGTTCACCAGTACAATATATAGAAACCAGCCCATCATACCGACGAAGCCGCACTGGAGCAAGGTGTTGCGCGGGACATTGAAGATGATCCCGAAAGCTGCGGAGGCAATATAGCTGGTTACAAGCTGCTCAAGCATCACATGATTCCTCCGTCAATAAAATGAAAACACGATGGCAATGCCCGCTCCGATGGCGAAAGCCGTCAGGAACGCCTCCGCTCCCTTGGACAAGCCCGAGACGAGATGGCCCGCCATCAAGTCCCTTACGGCGTTCGTGATTAACAACCCCGGAACGAGAGGCATGACGGAGCCGATGATGATTTTGTCCAATTCTTGCCCGAGACCGGTGAAGACGAATAAGGAGGACAGGAGCCCGATAATGAAGGACGTCAGAAACTCGGCGAAGAACTTGATCTGCACCAGCCGGTGAAAATACAGCACGCCGGCAAATCCGATGCCGCCGGTTACGACAGCCGGCAGGAAATCAGCCCAGCTTCCCTGGAACATGATCGTGAAGCAGCCGCTCGCAATAGCGGCCGACGCGATCTGCAGCGGGATCGGATAAGCCCTCCTGCTGGCGTCCACTTCCTGCAGACGGGTGTACGCCTGCTCCAGGGTGATCTCGCCGCTGCTGAGCTGGCGCGAGATGGCATTCACGTGCGTGACCTTGTGCAGATTGGTCGACCGTTCGGAGATCCGGACCAGTTTGGTCGGATCGGAGCCGTCGATCGAGAAGATAATGCCTGTCGGGGTCACGAAGCTGTGTGAATGATGAACTCCGAAGGAGGCGGCGATTCGAGTCATCGTATCCTCCACCCGGTAGGTTTCCGCTCCGCTTTGGAGCATGATCTTGCCGGCGAGCAGGCATACGTCAACCATCCGGTAAGTCTGACTAGGCGCTTGTTCCATCCTGCACCTCTTTCTAGTGGTAATAAAGACACTTACACTCATGCTGCTGCAGTCAGGCCGTTACTTTAACAGTCCGGTAAGTTTATTGAACTCATCCTCTGTCAAATCTCTCCACTTGCCTTTGGCGATTCCATCCAGCTTGATATTCATAATCCGTATCCGCTGCAGACGCGTAACTTGATAGCCGAAAGCCTGGCACATCCGGCGGATCTGCCGGTTAAGGCCCTGGGTCAGGATAATGCGGAATACATGATCGCTGATACGCGTTACTTTGCAAGGCTTCGTCTTCGTTCCGAGAATGCGGACCCCCGTAGACATGCCTTGGATAAAAGAAGCCGTGATCGGCTGCTTGACCGTCACAATGTACTCTTTCTCATGATTGTTCTCTGCACGCAGAATCTGATTCACGATGTCTCCGTCGTTCGTCATCAGGATCAGTCCTTCAGAGTCCTTATCGAGCCGTCCAATCGGGAAGATCCGCTCGGGATGACGGACATAATCGACAATATTGCCGGCGATATGACGCTCGGTTGTGCATGTAATACCGACGGGCTTATTAAGCGCGATGTACACGTGCTTCTTCTTGGCGCCGATAGGCTTGCCGTCGATTCTCACCTCGTCTCCCGCTTCTGCCGTGCTGCCCAGCTCCGCCACGACACCGTTGATCGTGACCCGCCCGGCCTGAACGAGTTCATCTGCTTTTCTCCTGGAACAAATTCCGGTTTCGCTAATAAATTTATTGATTCTCATGAAGCTGTCCCTTTCTCCGCGCCTGGTATGTGGCCCTGCCTTGATTTAGTTGATTTATATGCCTGTATTGTACCATATCTATAGATAAATCGTTGTATTCGGATTGGATACAGTATCATCGATTCTTTTAATTGACCGTTTGTTAAATAACTCGGACAGAAGCAGCTCAACCGAAGCTGCGATAGAGGATTGCAGAGCCTTCCTCCGGACAAAAGAACCTTGCTCTATGAGCAAGGTTCTTTCCATCCTCTATAATATACCGTATTGCCTATTCCGTTATTGTGCCTTCCGTCAAATTAGCCCGGCAGGTGCGTCTTCTCCAACCAGGAAGGTCAGCCTTTTCTCCAATAACGAAATACTCACTGGGGTATTCAAGTAAATTTCACCGTCCGTGTCCGCTTGCATACTCCGGTCGGTTGACAGAGTGAGCTCCCTGGTGCGGATAAATTCAAAGCTGCTTGCGTGGGCGTCCCATTCCCGGAAGCTCTTGATTTTAAACAGCTCCTTCAAAAGCGGCAAACCGGCTTCACGGATAATGGCAACGTCAAGTATGCCGTCAACCAGAGCATCCGCATCCAGCGGCAGAGGCTGAGTTCCGAGGAAACGGCCATTGGCCACAAAAATCATGACGGCCTCGCCTTCCTCAGTACCCCCGTCATACTTCAAAGAGAATCGGAACGGGTCCGCCGAAGTGACGGTCTGGAGCGTACTGATCAAATAACTCAGCTTCCCCAGCTTTCCTTTCAGCTGCGGATTGATATTCTCGGAAGTATCCGTTATGAGGCCAACACCCAGGAAGTTGGAGAAATACCGGTCATTCACCCGGCCGATGTCCACGGCACGCGTAGTTCCCTGCATCAAGGCCTGCGCGGCCTGATCGAGTGTCTGGGGAAGATTCAGCGCCCTGGAGAAATCATTACATGTCCCTCCCGGCAGAATCCCTACCACAGGTGGAGACGCAAGATCTGCCAGACCGTTGACGCATTCGTGCACCGTGCCATCCCCGCCAAGAATGAACACCACATCGAATTCTTCCCCCCGCTCCGCGCAGATCCTCTCTGCATCGCCGGGCTTCTCTGTCTGCACCAGAACCAGTTCCCCTGTACCAGCCGCCAAAGGCCCGATTACCGCCCCGAGTCTATTATCCGTCTCATCCTGACCCGCATTTCCGTTATGGATCAGAATTGCCTTCTTGAACATATCAGCCTCTCCCTCCTTAGCTCGCTTCACTCTTCCTAGGATGTACTTACCCGTTAGAAGCATTCTGGATCACTTGTAAGGAAAGGGAATAGAAGACAATTCATGCAGGTTCCTATTTGATCTTTTCCTGATCGGCGGCCCGCAAGAGCAGGCAAGGAAGACTTAGTTTTTAGTTAACTCGACAGGCTCTAGATTTCTTTGCGCTGAAAATAAGCGAGCCCCGCTGCGAAGAAGACCACAAACCCCCCTGCGATTACGTACAATAGCGTATCCAGGCTCGTATGCAGCGCACCGAAGCTGTCGTCTCTGGCCGGCAGCATAGCCAGAAAAGGCTGCACCCACGGATAGAAAGGCCCGTACGTCTCCGAATTAGCTACGAGGATATTCGGCAGCGTGAAGATGACGTTCAGCGCGAGCGGAGTCGCGAAGCTCGCCCAGGCCGCGGACACCCAGAGCTGAAGCGCTGCAAGCGGCAGAGTGGCGAGCCAGCCGCCGAATATCGGCCACAAGATCTGGCTCCACGGAATCGGCCCTCCGAAGCCTCTTGCGAAGCCGGCGCCCAGCAGACCGCCCAGCAGCAGCAGCTGGGAAACGGCCAGCAGCAGCACAACGATCAGAAACTTCGCCGTATATAGATGCAAGCGGGATACCGGCAGGGCCAGAATCTGCTTCCAGCCCCCTCCGGTATGCTCATAGCGGCATACAAATGCCGCGAAGACCCCGGTAAGCAGCGGCAGAAACAGCAGCGCATGGATAAGCGCCATGTTGCTCAGCAGCAGAACCCACTCGATTTGCGGTGTGCTGCGCTCCGCGTCCAGCACACCCGCCAGCGAAGCCAGGACAGGCGAAACGAATAGGAGCAGCCAGATATTGCTTTTGCGCAGCTTCAGCCATTCCACTGCCAATACCTTTCCGAAAGCCGTCATCTCAGTTCACATCCTGTCTGGTGAATTGGGTAAGGCCTGCAAAAAATACGACGGCACCGAGCGCCAGTCCCATCCATACGGCCTGCTGCGGGCCTGCCTGCGTGAGCAGCAAAGGCCACTTCCAGAAGAACCAGTCCGGTGCATTGGCACCGAACAAGCTGAGTACGGTTCCCAGAATGCCTACGGTAAGCGGAATAGCCTGATTTTTAACAGTAATGGCAAGCCACAGCTGCAGCGTAAGAATCGGCGCTCCGGCAAGCAGCGGGAAGAAACTGATGCGCAGCAAATCCGCCACAGGGAAATTCCAGCCGTAGTTCAGCGCGCCTCCCAGAAGAATCGTGCATACGGCCAGCACAAGGCAGGACACCACGAGCAGAATGGCAATCAGCAGCAGCTTCGCGGCAAACACACTGAACCTCGAGACCGGCAGGGCCAGGAGCTGCTTCCATGCATTCGTCTGATGCTCGTAGCCTGCAATCATCGAAGTAAGCAGCGTCATTCCGAGCAGCAGCGCAGGGGCTGCCATAAACTGCACATTGGACAGCACGCCTCCCCACAGGTCTGCCCCATACTCTTTGGTCAGGTAATCATAGCGGAGGAAGAAGTTCACGGCCTGCAAGCCTACAGCGCCGATCGGGCCGAGAAACACCAGGAACCAGACCAGGGTCCGCCGGATCTTGATAAAATCCGCGGCCAGCACTTTGGCGGTCATAAACTGCTCGCCTCCCCCACCAAATCGAGGAATACATCTTCAAGCGATTTCTTCTTCTCCTCTACCCGGTAGACGGAGTGGCCTGCCTCTACGAGCCCCGCAACGATATGAGCGATCTTCTCGTCCGGCGCCTGCTCCAGCAGCAGCGAGGAGTCCTGCTGCGCCGCGAAGCAGCCTGCGGAGGCGGCAATGCGGACCGCCTGCTGAGGGTCGCTTACGGCGATGCGGATCTGCCCTCCGGCCCGCAGCCTCAGGGCATCGATGGAGTCTTCGAAGATCATCGAGCCTCCACGGATGATCCCGACCCGGCTGGCCATCTGGTCCACCTCGCTCAGCAGATGGCTGGATACCAGAACGGTGACGCCGTACTGGACCGGCATGCTCTTGATCAGCTCCCGCATTTCGAGAATACCTGCGGGATCGAGACCGTTCGTCGGCTCATCGAGGATGAGCAGATCAGGATTCCCGAGCAGGGAAGCCGCAATGCCGAGCCGCTGCTTCATGCCCAGGGAGTATCCCTTTACGGCCCGCCCCGCCTCCTTCGTAAGCCTCACGATAGCGAGAACTTCATCGATCCGTGATTTCGGCACATTCAGGATGCGGCGGATCGCTTCCAGATTCTCATAAGCGGTCAGATGCCCGTAGTAGGACGGGTACTCGACCAGCGACCCGACCCTGCGAAGGATCGGCAGCTTGTCTTTACGCAGATCTTTGCCGAACAGGTGAACGGTTCCTTTTGTAGGCCGGATCAATCCGAGCAGCATCCGGATTGTTGTGGTTTTACCGGCTCCGTTCGGTCCCAGAAAACCGTAAATATCTCCTTTGCGGATTTGGAGATTGACGTTATCGACCGCTTTTCTCGCTTTATAATGTTTGGATAATCCATAAGTCTGTATGACCATGTCATTCATGTCACCATCACCCCGCCTTTTATCCTAAAGGGTGAAGGTTAAAACGAAAGGTTCCTGTTGGTTAAATTTCGTTTAAATCCGTGCCTGTTATATAGACTTTCGTGCCCTGCGGGGTACTGACGATATCCCATTCCAGGCGCATTTCTTTAACCATCATGGCCACGATGGTCAGGCCGATCCCCGCTCCCTTCCCGGACGAAGGAGTACGCATACCCGGGCCGCGGTCCTGGATAACGAGCGCGGTGCGCCCTTCCTTCACTTCGGTGCGCAGACAAACATAGCTGCCCGACTTGGCATGGCGCAGGACGTTCTGGAAGATATTGTCCAGAATCCGGTTAAACCACCGGGGATCGATGTTCCAATACAGCGGCTCTTCCGGCAGCTGCACATCGACCTCGAACCCTTCCTCTTCCAGAACCGGATACCAGCCGGCTGCAGAAGTCCTCATAAGCCGGATCATATCCGTCTTCACCGGCGTAAGCGGGTATTTGCGCGCGGAAAGCAGCGTGTAAGAGAGCAGATTGTCGATCAGCCGGTTCAAATCGTCGGATTTGGTGCCGATCAGCGCCAGGGAAGCACGTCCCTGCTCCGACAGAGGCTCTTTGTCCAGCGTGTAAGCATGGCTGCGGATAATGGTCAGCGGGGTCCGCAGATCATGCGACAGGTTAGCGATGAGCTGCTTACGCAGCCCCTCCTCTTCGCGCTCCCGCTGGCGGCTGGTCGTCAGCTCCTCGATCATCCGGTTGAACGCCTGCTCCAGCTGGCCGATTTCATCCATTTTGCGGATGGTAATGGAGTGCGGGATATCTTTGCCTTCCGGCAGCGCCATCGCCTCTTCCAGGCGGACCAGGCGCCTGCGTATTTTATAAAAGAACAGCCATGAGACAAAGAGAAACAAGAGAAAGATCGCAAGAATAATGACTATGACATATTTCTGTGAATAAAACGGATCTTCAGATTTCATAAGCGCCCGCGGAATTTGAATCACCATAAAGCCCTGCTCCGGGTCCTGTCCGATAAACGCGACTACGGTGAAGGGATCTTTTTCATAACTTTTTTTCATAAACGCTATGCCGTCGTCAAAAGACCACTGCTTCGGAAGATCCGTGCGCTCCGGCAGAGCAAGACGTGATGAACTCGCACCATCCACCCAGAAAAAATCCGCTTTCGGAAGCTTTTCTTTGTAGGTGCGAAGCTCCTGATCCAGAACTTCCGGGGTTGCCCCGCTTAACTTCTGCGCCTCCTTGTGCCACCACTCTTCGATTCTGTCACCGTGAGCATAAGGATTCGGCTCTTGCGACTGATCCCGGTTCAATGTCTCGGGCACGTAATACACAAGTGCCGCAAGCGGAAAAATAAAGGGCCAAATCAGCATCGCCAGAATGACGATCGCCAGATATTTGACGAGCAGGGAGTGACGCCATTTCATCTTCATAATTTCACCCGGTAGCCGATGCCGCGGATGGTCTCCACGATCTCCGGCTGACCGGGATCACGCTCGATTTTCTCCCGAAGGTAGCGGATGTGAACCATCAGGGACTTATCTCCATCAATAAAAGGCTCTCCCCACACGCCTTCGTAAAGCTGCTCTTTGGTCAGAATCTGGTTAGGGTGCCGCAGAAAGTACATAAAAATCTGAAACTGCTTGCCGGTAAGCATGATTTCTTCGTCCGTTCTCGAATCTACGATCCGGTTCTCCTCCATGTACACCTTCAAATGATGAAGCTGAATCATAGGGGCCGACAGCTTGCCCGCTCTGCGCAGCAGAACCTCCACTCGCGCGGTGAGTTCATCGGGATGGAACGGCTTAGTCACGTAATCATCGGCAAACTGCAATCCCTGAAGCTTATCGTCGATAGCGGTCCTTGCAGACAGCATCAGGATAGGCGTATCGGGATAAGTTTTCTTCATCCGTTGTCCGATGGAGAAGCCGTCGAGTCCCGGCAGCATGACATCCAGAATGACCAGGTCGCTCCGCTCCCAGTAATCGGCCGCCTTGTCCCCGGAGGTGAGCCAGATGACGTCGTAGCCCCGCTCCGTCAAGTGACCGTCCACCCATTTGCCTATCTCGGCATCGTCCTCTATGTATAGAATTTGTTTATTCATTGCCGCCGGTCCCCCTTCCACTTTCTTCCCAATTATATATCCGTTACTTTACAAAGACATCTGCTGCATTGTCAAGTTAACTGGGATCTTTCGCTAAAAACCCTTTTAAACCCACCGAACCTTCTGCTTTGCAAAGGCTGTTCTTCCAGTATCCACTCCGTGTATGACAAACGGGATCTCCATGAATTACTATAGACATAACCTCTCCCTTCATCTCTGAAGAATCCGAGGACGCGCGCGAAACTGGAGGCACCTCACAGATGTTCAACCTAACCCGGAGTTACCGCAAACACGCTTTATCTATCATTCATAAAAAAATAAGCTCCGCTCTGCGCCTTCTGGGCGGCATTCCGTTCAGGAAGGGCTCGGTTATCGCGGGACGGTACCGGATCGGGCGCTGGCTAGGGTCGGGCAGCTACGGCGTAGCGTATTTAGCCGAGGACCTGCAGCACGGCCGCGACTGTGTAGTGAAGCGGGTGTGGCCTTTGCGGGGCGGCAGCAGCCGCGCCGATCTTATTTACAGCATGGAAACGGACATGCTGCGTCGTTTTAGCCATCCCGCTTTCCCTGTTGTCTACGAATCGTTCCTCTGGCGGGGGCAGCGCTGTTTTGCGATGGAATTTATGCCGGGCAGCAGTCTGGACGCCTTGCTGTTCCGGGATGAGCGGAAGTTCACGGAATCGCAGTCTCTGCGCATCATCCGTCAGCTGCTGGATCTGGTGATAATTCTGCAGGGGGAGGGCATCATCCACCGCGATATTTCCATCGCTAACGTGCTGCTGGACGGAGATACGGTGAAGCTGATCGACTTCGGGCTGGCCCGGGAGATTCCGGCCTCAGGCGATCTCCTTGCAGAGCCTCCGGCATGGGAAGAGCTCGATGCCCTGGACGATGATCCTTCGGAGAAGAAGTTTAGGCGCGCGCTGCATGTTTCGAGCGATTTCTATGCCATCGGCCATCTGCTGCTCTTCCTGCTCTACAGCACCTACGCCATGGAGGATGCGGGACCGGATTCTTCCGCCGCAATCGCGGAATCGGACCCGAGCCGGGGATGGGGACATGAGCTGGAGCTTCACCCGGCAACAAAAAAGCTGCTCCGCCGGTTGTTAATGACGGAACAGCCTTTTCTGAATGCAGAAGAAATCTGTACTTGTGTGGATGACATTCTGCCTCTGCTTCCTGCAGCAGACTAACTGCTGTACGAACTTGAAGAACGTTTTTTCTTGTAATGGTTGTGGCCGTAGTTGTTATGATTGCCATATTTCTGCTTGCCATGCTTCCGATAATCGTCACTGCTGTGTTTAGGACGGTAATGCGAACTGCTGTGTTTGTCTTGGCCGAGAAGTTTACCCAATAATTTGCGCAGCATACGTCATACCTCCTTTCGAGCATTTGGACGTACTATACGGGAGCGAAGGTGATACGTTTCATCCGGCCTCTCTTGAGATCGTCTCCCCTTAAATCTTTATCCATTTGTCAGCTTGCTGAATAAATCTACAGGTTCCATGTGTTACATGCAGAAAAAGACAGCAGAACCTATGTCCTGCTGCCTATGGGAAGAATGTGATTCTGTTGATTTATTGCCGGGACTCCACTAGCTGCTCCTAACCTTAAGCTTGTTTGGAAGCTTCCAGATCGATTGAAATTTTAATTTCATCCCCGATCAGCATCCCGCCTGTTTCCAGTGCAGCATTGTAAGTGAGACCATAATCGCTGCGTTTAATACTTCCTTTGCCGCTGAAGCCTACTTTCTCATTGCCCCATGGATCTTTCCCTGCTCCCTCGAAGGTAACATCGAACGTTTCGGGACGTGTAACGCCATGCAGCGTGAAATCTCCTGTTACTTTATACTCATCATCGCCGGTTTTTACAATTCGGGTAGACCGGAAGGTCATCTCGGGATTCTTCTCTACGTCAAAAAAATCGGCGGAACGCAGGTGGTTGTCACGGTCGGCATTGCGGCTGTCCACGCTGTTGAGGTCAACCGAAACATAAACGGAGGCCGTCGTAAGATCGGAAGGATCTGCATCGATTTGTGCTTCGAAAGACGCAAAATTACCTTTTACTTTGGCGATCATCATATGCTTAACCGTGAAGTCCAGGCTGCTGTGTGTAGAATCTACGATCCATTTGGAATTTGTCATGTGAATTTCCCCCTTGTAATTAACTTACTAAAAAATAACCACTTACTAAAAATTATTATGTTACTATCATATTCGCTTCTTCTCTTTTTGTCAATCTTCTGTAAAAAACATATGGAAGGTCTCCGCATGTATGCGGGCTCCCAACAAATGTCGAAGACAAACATAAAAAAGACTGGGGAAGCCCCCAGCCTGTTCTTCTTATTCATGTTACAGACGACAGACAGCGTATCATGGACACTGAAGAATTTCCTTCACAATCCATATCCATGTATTCGCATATTCACACACCAACTGCTACCACTTGGACGAGCCCGAGGATCTTCCTCCGCCCCCAGAGCGCCCGCCGCCCCAGCCGGAACTACCGGAGGAGCGCCCTCCTTGCCCGCCCCAGCCAGAACTGCCGGAAGACCGGCCTCCGCCTCCCGGTCCTCCGGGACCGTTCCTGCGCGCACGCTCCGCGGACACATGACGCTGATAATCGCGATCCATCTGCGCCAAGATCTGCTCGCCAGCCGCGATTTGCCCCATCGCTTCCACGAAGAGGCCCTGCGCGATCAGGCGCTCGCTCTCCTCCGCCAGCGTTCCATAGCCGGAGGAGTACCGGGAAAGGCTGATGCTGCGGCTATAGCGCGCGTGCCTGCTGCGGTACTCTTCTTCAAACTTCCTCAGATGGCGGACAGCCTCTTCTTTCTCCTGGACCAACTGCTGCACCTGCTCTGCAACACGCAAGCTGTCTGCAGCGGATCTCTGCAATTGTTCCTCCAACCGGTCTACATCAAGGCCGGAGCCTTCCATTTGCCGCTGGAGGTCTTCCGTGCTTCGGATGCCGTCCGTTATCATCCCTGCCAATTCCGTCCGGTTCACTCCCAGCTGACCGAAGCTTGAGGACGCTTGATAAAACCGCTCCTGAACCTGCTGCAGATGGGATTGTACTGAGCGGACCCGCTGGTTCAAGCTATCGTAGTAGCCCAGAATGAGCTGTCTTAACTGCCTGATTTCCGCAGCAAGCTGGAGTGCCTTCCCGCTCTGTTCGGCTGCCCGTCTATATTCCTGAACGTCCGCGGCGACTTCCGACCGGACCTCTGACAGCAGCCGGACCATCTCTTCCTGCGCCTGCAGCAGTCTGTTATATCTCTCCGTCTGCTCGTGCCTGTGATTGGCCGCGAAGTCCGCACCCAGCTTATCCGATTCGTTACGATAAACGCGATCGAAATCGGTCAGCTCCTGTACAAGTCCCTCAAGTTCACGCACGGCTTCTAGAGCAGAATCCCGGTTATGAATCATTTCTTCGACAAGCGCACGCGCCGAACTTAGACCTTCCTCGATCCGGCCTGCTGTGCGCTGTGCTTCCTCCGCATCCCCCTCCTGCAGACGTGCGGCAAGTTGGGGAACTGCATTGCTGGTTTTCTGCAGAATGGCATACGGGTCACCATCCGTCAGCAGAAGCCTCTCCCGCGCGGCTATACTCCTCAGCTCTTCCTCCAGCGATTGAACGCGGGGGAGGTAGCGGGGATGTTCCGCCTCCAGCTTGCCAAGCACGTCTATGGAAATTCGGATTGCCTCCAGCTGCTTCAGCGAGGTCTGGGCCGAGCTCCCGGCTTGCAGATAATCGAACTCATCCAATTCGTCAGCCTTTTCCAGTTCAGCCTGAGCTTCCTGTACTCTCATCTTCATTACAGATAGAGGGTAAGAGGTCTTTGCAGCCCATGCTTCAACCAAAGAATTTGCTGCGGCAAACTGTTCCTTAGCCTGCTCAACTGATCTTCTTACCTGGGCTGATTGTTTCTCAAACTCCGTCAGCCGGGTTCGGTAAGGCTCCAGCCGACTCATATAATCCCCTACATCCTGCGCGAGCTTGCGGGCGCTCTTCTCTTCGGCTGCCTTACCGAAGAAAGCAGCCCGCTGCGCCTGCAGCCTTTCCTCTAAGCTACCGGATTCGCCCTGAAATGCAAGAACAGCCGCCTCGAGTTCTTCGGCTTGCTTACGCGTCTCCCCCTGAAGAAAACCTTTCTCCAGCTCCTGAAAAATGTCTGAGAACAGCAGCCCGTTCAGAACCGGCTGCGCTTCTGCGTACAGGCGTTTGGCTTCCTCCAGATGCTTGCGGGTCCGCGCCATTCTCCTGTACCGCATACCAAGCAGTACGGCAGCGAGCAGCAGAATTACGGATACGGCGATTGTGGTCAGAGTCGCGCCGGATATACCGCTTGAAACGGCTGCTCCTCCAAGCCCGGGCCCTGCTACACGGGGCAGATCATTCACATAGTTGCTGATGGCCAGAATTCCTTCGGCAACTCTCCCCTGTCCCGCAAGCGGAACAAAATTAAGATCAACAATTCCTTTCGCGTTCTTCGCTTTGGTTTTCGAGACTGCGGTTTGGAGTTGTTCATTGTCAAAGACGAGATGTACATAGTTAGGAGAAGTCGTAACGACCAGCATAAGCTGATTTCCCGACAATCCCCATTGATCGTAAGCCGTGTTAGCCAGCTGCTCTCCTTCTTGTTCATTCAGCCCTTTGGCTGTCAGAAGGAGCACCTCATAATCCCGGCCTTGAAGTTCTTGCTCCACTTGTCTGGCCTGACTAGAAGTCAATAAACCGGCAGGATCTGTCACTATCCCCGTTCTTTCTGGAGCTGGCGGCGCAGCGGCAACGGTCGTGCAAATCATCATTAGAAACAGTACAAGCGCTAGTCCGGTCCTGCTGATGGTGTTCATCCTGTTCCCCCTTCACGCAAATACGGTGATGCCACTTCCTATAATAACTATACCCCAAAAGCAGATGTTTGTACTTGGCACGGCTTCTGGACGAAGAAAAGCCCGGAATCAGTGCTGATTCCGGGCTTAAAGGTTTTAATAAGATAAAAGATGATTAGCGAGACTGTTCATTCGAAATTAAGGATTTACTGGAATTACATTCACGATCGCATCCAGCAAAGCTCCTGTTTTATCCATGCTGTATTCCCAGAACATAGCCCCGCCGAGATCATTATCCACCACATACTGCGCTTTGGCGGCTACGGATTGCGGATCGTCATAGGAAAGGAATGTTGTGCCGTCAAACAGGTAAGGAGCTTTGGCTGCATCATCCCAGTAACGGACGAACCCGTTAGCGCTGTTATAATTCGCCAGGATATCATTATAGGTCGGAGCATTTCCACTGCCTTTAGCTTTCTGTCCAAGCCCATTGTTATCTGTCGACTCGACATTGTACCAGATGTGACTGTAGAAGCCCGCTCCGATTACAATTTTATTCGACGGCATTCCTGCCGCCTGGTATCTCTTCACAACCATATCTGCGCTCATACCAGGTCCGTACAGATTCGTGTGATGTCCGGTTTTAGCAGACCAGCCACCTTCGAAGTCATAGGTCATGATGTTGATGTTATCCAGCAAAGGAGCAATCTTGTCGATTTCAACTGCAGCAATATGCTGGGTACCAGCTCCGCCTGCCATTGAAATCTCATAATACTTGTTGTCTTCCAATCCTTGTTTATTCAACTTCTCTCTCAGCATTTGCAGAAGCAGAGTAAAGTTCTTCGTATCTTCGGGTCTTGCCTTCATAACACCATCCGCACTGATGGAAGGATACTCCCAGTCGAGATCCACCCCATCCAGCTTGTACTGTTTGATGTAATCGATAATACTGTCTGTGAAAATATTGCGTGCTTCATCGGTTAACACGGCATCCGAGAAACCATCTGCACCCCAGCCGCCAATGGCGATCAGGATTTTCAAGTTCGGATTCTGTGCTTTCAAGCTTTGAAGGTACGCATAGTTCTCATCATCTTTCTGTCCAGCAAGCGGAATAATCTTCCCATCTTTAACATGAGTGAAGGAATAATCCAGATGCGTCAGCTTGTTGGCATAGACAGAATTGGTTACAGACCAATCTTCCCAACCTGCGATGTAACCGATGACTTTCTTCTGCGGTTTAATTGTGAAGTTGACGGTTGTAGAAGCCGTCTTGCCCAATGTCCCGTTAGCGGCGGTTACAACAAGGGTATACGTCCCCGCCTCGGTAATTCCTGTGCCTTTCGTATAAATCTTACCGTTAAGAGTAGCTCCGCTAACTATTCCGGGAGCGTCTGTCCAGTTCGGCAAAACGCCGGAAGTATACGTCTGGCCATCCACGACGTTAATTACCTGTGGAGCTGCAGGAACAGCGCTGCTAGGCACATAAGGTTTTCCTTGGAGACCATCGGCTAAAGCACCGACCAGAACGCCCGTCCGGTCTTGTCCATACTCCCAGAACATGGCTCCGCCCAATTCTTTGTCGAGTACGTATTGAGCTTTGGCCGCTGCTGATTCCGCATCATCATAGGATAAGAAGGTGCTGCCATCGAACAGGTACGGAGCTTTAGCGGTATCATCCCAATAACGGGTAAAGCCGTTCACTTCATTATACGTAGCAGCGATTAAGTTATAGGTTGGCGTATTCTGACTGCCTGTAGCCGATTGACCTAGTCCGTTCTTATCTGTCGATTTAACGTCGTACCAGATATGACTGTAAAAGGCCACTCCGATCACAATTTTGTTAGCTGGCACTTTAGCTGCTTTATAGTTGTTTACAACCGAATCGACACTGAATGCTCCTCCCCCATAAAGGTTCGTGTGATGTCCGGTCTTAGTGGACCAACCGCCCTCGAAGTCATACGTCATGATGTTAATATTATCTAAAATACCTGCTACTTTCTCAGCTTCAATCCCTGCAAGTTTATCGTTGCTGGCTCCTGCAGCCATAGAGATCTCGTAATACTTGTTATCTTTCAGTCCTTGGACATTCAGCTTCTCACGTAGCTTCTGCAAGAACAGAGTATAATTTTTTTTGTCTTCAGGTCTTGATTTCATTGCACCGTCTACACTAAGGGTAGGATATTCCCAATCGATGTCCACCCCATCCAGACTATTGTCCACCATATACTGAACAATGCTATCTGCGAACGTATCGCGGGAATCTTCGGTTAAGACCGCATCTGAGAAACCATCCGCTCCCCAGCCGCCGATCGCTATCATCAGTTTAAGGTTCGGATTCTGGTTCTTCAAAGTATGCAGATAAGCATAATTTGCCGCATCATCCTGATAAGGGGCCGGGACGATCCGGTCGTTCTTCACGTGCGTGAATGAATAGATCAGATGAGTCAGCTTCGCAGCATCGATCGGATTTGAATCCGCAGAATAGGTATTCCATCCGGCTGCATATGCAATTACTTTCTTCTCTGGATCTACAGTAAAGTTGACGGTTGTAGAAGCCGTCTTACCATATATTCCATTTCCTGCCGTTACAACAAGGACATAGGTCCCTGCTTCTGTAATGCCGGTACCTTTCGTGTAAGCTTTACCGTTGAGGGTAGCTGCGCTTACCGTTCGGGGGGCATCCGTCCAGTTCGGCAGAACACCGGAAGTATACGTCTGACCCTCGGTTACATTCCGCACTTGCGGAGCCGCAGGTACAGCATTATCTGGCACATAGGATTTTCCTTGGAGTCCATCGGCTAAAGCACCGACCAGAACGCCCGTCCGGTCCTGTCCATACTCCCAGAACATCGCGCCGCCCAAATCCTTCTCGAGGACATACCGAGCTTTTGCCGTTACAGACTCCGCATCGTCATAAGACAGGAATGTACTGCCGTCGAACAGATACGGAGCTTTTGCCGCATCATCCCAATAACGGGTAAAGCCGTTCGCCTTATTATATATGGGTGCAATAACGTTATAAGTCGGTGTATTCTGGCTCCCTGTAGCAGCCTGACCCAATCCGTTCTTATCGGTTGACTTTACATCGTACCAGATGTGGCTGTAGAAAGCCGCTCCGATCACAATTTTGTTAGCAGGCACGTTTGCATTTCTATACATCTTTACGACGGAATCGACACTGATGGAGCCGCCGTAGAGGTTCGTGTGGTGTCCGGTTTTGGTGGACCAGCCACCCTCGAAGTCATACGTCATGATGTTGATGTTATCCAGAATCGCCGCTAATTTGTCCGCTTCGATTCCGTCCATCTTCTTCTTGCTTGCTCCGGCGGCCATCGAAATTTCATAGTACTTATTTTCCCTAAGTCCTTGTTTATTCAGTTTCTCGCGAAGAAGTTTCACGAACAACGTGAAGTTAGGCTTGTCTTCGGGTCTAGCCTTCATGACACCGTCTTCACTTAGAGTAGGGTACTCCCAGTCCAGGTCCACCCCATCCAGCTTGTTGTCCACGACATACTTCACAATGCTGTCTGCGAACGTATTACGGGAATCCTCTGTCAAGACTGCATCCGAGAAGCCATCCGCCCCCCAGCCGCCGATCGCAATCATGAGCTTCAGTTTCGGGTTTTGATTCTTCAGAGTATGCAGATAAGCATAGTTCGCCGCATCATTCTGATAAGGAGCTGGAACGATCTTGCTGTCTTTTACGTGTGTGAACGAATAGATCAGATGCGTCAGTTTCGTCGCATCAATCGGATTCTCTGCAGAATAGGTTTCCCATCCGGCTGCATAAGCGATCAGTTTCTTGGCTGCCGCAGGCTCGGTGGTATTTCCTCCGCCGCCAGAACCGCCGCCGCCGTAGCCAGGTGTGCCCACCACGATGGAATCTTTCTGCGGTCCGTCTTTTTTACCGGGCGCTTTGTCAAAAGCAGACCCTTTACCGCCTTCATTTACGGTAACAGATTGAACGGTTCCGTTGCCTGTAACTTTAGCAATTGCATCCAGGATAAGGGATACAATCGTTGCATCCGCATGAATAGAGATAGCGGAATCGCTGCCGGTAACTTTGACCGTTTCGATAGTTCCCTTAACGAGATCAACCTTGATTTTTTGCCCCGCAATTGTCAGTGTGGCAAAATTTCCGGACAACGTAACGGATGTTTCCGCAGGCAGCTCTTTGGATAGCAGAACATCCACGAACCCTGCGCCTGTCAGCGCCTCTTCTTCTAATTTTACAGGTGAATTAACAATAAGATTCTTGATGGACGAGTTGCCCTTGACAACAAGCCGCACTATACCGCTTGCCTTATCCACCACGACCGTACCCAAAGTGGAATCTACGATATAAATAGAGTTGGCGCCGCCGCCGTTAACGGTTGTGGTTCCTTCTACTTTCACGTTCTTGAGCGTAGCGTCACCTTCACCGATTCCTTTGCCCAAGATCAGGTCGCCTTTGATGACCATGTTCTGCAAAGTAACTCCCGGTACGGTGATCGAAACCCCGCCTTGGATGGTTTCCGTACCCGTTGCCGGACCGTAAGTACCTGCCTTATCATAGTTGGTAAGCGCTTGCAAGGATGGTGTACGGCTGAGCAGAACCACCGCTTCCGCGCGGGTTAATTTGCCGTTCGGACGGAATGTACCGTCTTCATAACCATCAATAACGCCCTTTGCTACCATTGCGTTTACCGCTTTTTCACTCCATTCTGCAATCTCTGAGCTGTCCTTAATTCCCTCCAGTTTGTCTTCTAACTGTGTATCAAGCGGAAGTACCCGGGATAGCATGACCGCCGCTTCCTGCCTGCTGATCAGCTGATCCGGCTTAATTGTTCCGTCGCTGTATCCATCAACGTAGCCTGCCGCTACGGCTTTGCTGACCTCCTTATACTGCCACTGCTCGATTGTTACATCAGAGAATTGAATGTCTTTCGTTTCGGTTAAATTGAAAAACCGGTTGATAAGCGCCATCAGTTCCACACGAGTGATAGCCTTGTCCGGCTTCAATGAACCGTCCGGATATCCCTCCAAGAGCCCTTTATGATGCCATTCAGTCAGCTGAGCCTGAGCCCAATGACCTTCAATATCAGCCGAGTTCGCCTTAGCTATTCCGGGAAAAGCAGAAATGTACGAGGAGAAAATCATACCTGTACACAGAATGAAAACGAGCCATTTCCATAAAATACTTTTCTTAAGCGCTTCCATTTTGCACCCCATTTACTTTAGATTTATACAATACCGGTCACAAAGGCTTACAACGTTCACCTCCAATATTTTTCCTTCGGGCGGTATTGTTTCTAAATTCAGCCTTAAGGCTTGAATTTAAAGCGGAATTATGTGCATCGGGATCAAGCAGGTAAGAATAAAGAACTAGTCAATCTGACTTGGCAGTGGGAAATAATTGAAAAACGCGAAATAAACCTGGATACTTGAGGAAAAAAAGAGGAAGAATACTGTCTTGAATTCCATTATATTCGATTGTAATTGGGATAACAGGGGTGTTTTTATACAAAACAAGGAGACAATTCTCTCCTATTCCATACGAATAGTGCCCTTTCTTTATTTTATTCGACATTAAGCCTCATTTGCGCTTTTAATTAAGGGAGACGTTTCAGCATCTATGGGACATGAGCCATAATTCCTATGCAACTGCCGTGGTCCCGTGAGTATAGTGATAACAGCAATTCATAAGAATTATCTGCAAGACTTCCGGCTTTCAGTACCGCTTTCCAAAAGCAGTGGTTTAAGTAATGCCCTGCAAAGGGTAATCATCCTCTAGATAACCGGCGCCGTCATAAGGCCGCGGACAGCAAGAGTGCTCTTGTAGTAGAGAGAAACTCGCCATAGATCTATCTGAGGGGGAATACGTATGAAGCGAAACCACACCATGCTGCAATTTTTCGAATGGCACGTAGAAGCCGATGGTTCTCATTGGAACCGTCTTAAAGAAATGGCTCCGGAATTGAAACGGCTCAAAATTGATTCCGTCTGGATCCCGCCTGTTACCAAGGGCCAGTCCGACCAGGATACCGGTTATGGCGTGTATGATTTGTACGATCTCGGCGAATTCGATCAAAAAGGAACCGTACGGACTAAATATGGTACAAAACAGGAACTCCTTGATGCAATTGCTGCCTGCCAGGAGAACGGGTTGTGCGTTTATGCCGATCTCGTGATGAATCATAAAGCGGGTGCGGATGAGAAAGAGCTTTTCAAAGTAATCGAGGTAGACCAGCATGACCGGACCGAAGAAATCTCGGAACCTTTCGATATTGAAGGGTGGACGAAGTTTACCTTCCCGGGACGCGGAGAGAAGTATTCGGCATTCAAGTGGGATTTCGGGCATTTCAACGGCACGGACTATGACGCCAAGGAAGACCGAACCGGGGTGTTCAAAATCGTAGGCGAGCATAAAGATTGGAACGAAAATGTCGATGACGAGTTCGGCAATTACGATTATCTGATGTTCGCCAATATCGATTACAGCCATCCTGGTGTGCGGGAGGAAATGATCCGCTGGGGCAAATGGCTCGGGAACACACTGGGCTGCGACGGGTATAGGCTTGATGCCATCAAGCATATCAATCACGAGTTTGTGAAAGAATTCGCAACCGAAATGATCAAAGAACGCGGCGAAGATTTCTATATTGTCGGAGAGTTCTGGAAGTCGGACCTCGCAGCCTGCCAAGCTTTTCTGGATACGCTGGACTATAGAATCGATTTATTCGATGTATCGCTGCACTATAAACTGCACGCGGCGTCCAAGGAAGGGCGGGAGTTTGATCTCTCTACGATTTTTCAGGATACACTGGTCAGTTCTCACCCCTCGAATGCGGTCACTTTCGTAGACAATCATGATTCTCAGCCTCACGAAGCACTGGAATCCTGGATTGAAGACTGGTTTAAGCAAAGTGCCTATGCCCTGATTCTGCTGCGTGAAGAAGGCTATCCATGTGTCTTTTATGGAGACTACTTCGGAATTGGAGGGCCTGCTCCGGCCGAAGGGAAGAAGGCCGACATTGATCCTCTGCTGGAGGCGCGCTACCATAAAGCATATGGCACGCAGGAGGATTACTTCGATCATCCGAACACCGTTGGCTGGGTAAGACGCGGCGTGGAAGAGATTGAGCATTCCGGAATTGCGGTTGTGATTTCAAACGGCGACAATGGCGAGAAAAGGATGTGTGTCGGAGAGAATCGTGCCGGTGAGCAGTGGACGGATCTGACCGGCAACCGGCAGGAGCAAATCACCATCGGTGAAGACGGTTTTGCCGTGTTCCCTGTAAACGGAGGAAGCGTCTCCGTATGGGCATATGCAGGCGAGGACTCGAATGGGCATCATCAGGATGAACAAGCGAGCGGGACATGCGACAATACGGAGCAGTAAAGAAGCAGCCGGGAAAGAGGCTGCCGCTAATAAGTTCTGCACCTGCAGTCCTTCGGCGATTACTATTTCACTAAGAATTAAACAAAGGCAGGGGCCCCAGGGGCCCTGCCTCAGATTGCAGACAAACTCCTTTGTTCCGAATGGAACTCAGGAGTTTGTCTTGTTTGGAGAAATAAAAAACTCAAAAATGCAGTAAGTTTCTGTTTTGAGCCACCGGTTCTCCAAAGCCAGGTGGC
>NZ_RHLK01000013.1 GCF_009757775.1 Paenibacillus lutrae | reverse complement strand
CATCGATTCCGCTCGACTTGCATGTATTAGGCACGCCGCCAGCGTTCGTCCTGAGCCAGGATCAAACTCTCCGATAAGGGTGTCGACCGAAGCCGACGTTTATCTCAAGCTGAATAGCTCAAAAATTTAATGCTGACGAGAATTTCTTCTCATTTGCTGTTTGTAAATTCGTTCTGTTCAGTTTTCAAGGAGCTTACTTAATGTTTGCGTCACTCGCGGTGACAAGAACTAATATTATCAGGTTTGTTTTTGAAATGCAACCCTTTTATTAAATTATTTTTAAAACGCCGTTTCGTTCCTGGCAATATTGGGTATATAGGGATTTTTTAGAAGGTGCCCTACCCTATGAGCTTGTCTGAAATGCAATGTCGGGATAGCGAACTCTAAGAGCTTGCCTGCATTGCAATATCGCATAGCGAATATCCCTTTGGTTAGTTGTTTCGCTATCTCTCATTTGATATGGATAAAAATGAAGGCACGGCAGATCCGCCAGGCTAATTTGTACCGCTGTATACTTTACGAACGCAAATCGATAATTAGTTCCGAGGTCCACGTCAATCAAATACAATGCTTCCGCCCCTCCCCCCGATTTCTATTATGGACGGGTGACCTGCGCTTAGCTGGAACTATATATTAGAAATAACGATTATTAGCGCTTTGATCAGATTCCAGCTTTCTGTATTATGCATTTCAATCCTCTCCCTGAGCATATAAAAAGAAACCAGGCCTATTTACGGCCTGGTTTCTGGTCTATGGACTGTTATTGCCCGGGCAAATCCGTAAAGCTGCACGTGCAAATAACTAGGACTGCTGGAGGCCGAGCAGCTCTAGAAGCTCCTGCTCGTCGTCTATGACACGGATGCCAAGGGACTGAGCCTTGGCAAGCTTACTGCCGGCACTTTCGCCGGCAATGACGATGTCTGTCTTCTTCGAGACGCTGCCGGTCACTTTGGCGCCCAGGGCCTCGAGCCGATCTGCGGCTTCGTCCCGGCTCATCGCGCTGAGCGTACCGGTCAGCACGATCGTCTTGCCGAAGAAGGGATGGCTCTCGTCCGCCGCGGCGGCGGGTTTCTCTTCTGCGCGAGGCTGGACACCAGCCGCCTGCATGCGGGCGATGCTGTCTTGCATGAGCGGATCGCGGAAGAAGGTGTAGATGCTGTCGGCGACAATCCCGCCGACATCATGCAGAGAGATCAATTCTTCGATCGACGCATGCATGACTTTCTCGAGGCTGCCGAAATGATCGGCCAGTACGCGGGTGGTTGTTTTGCCTGTATTCGGAATTCCAAGCGCGAACAGGAAGGAAGATAAATCGCATTCCTTGCTTTTGTCGAAGGCGGCAAGGAGCTTATTGGCTTTTTTCTCCCCGAATCTATCGAGGTTAATCAGATCGTCATAAGTCAGCTTGTAGAGATCTGCCGGATCGCGCACTCCGCACTCCTGATACAGCTGCTCGGCTGTCATCACGCTGAATGTGTCAATATCCATCGCATCCCGCGATGCAAAATGTGTAATACGGCCGATCATTTGAGGACGGCAACCCAGCCGGTTCGGACAGAACAAATGCGCGCCGCGCTGCTCCAGTTCTGTTCCGCAGGCAGGACACTGGGTCGGGCAAACAATTTCTTCCCCGTCGCTTTCTTCCGTTGCCTTCCCCAGAATTTCGGGAATCACATCATTAGAGCGGCGGATGTAGACCAGACTCCCCAGCGCATGTTTCAAATTCTTACGCTCGATATCTCCGATATTGTTGAGCGTACAGTTCTGAACTGTTACACCTGCCAAATCTACGGGCTCCACCCTTGCCACCGGCGTGATTTTACCAGTGCGGCCTACTTCCCATGATACGGATTCCAACACCGTCGTGACTTCTTCCGCCTCAAATTTGAACGCAATTGCCCAGCGCGGAAACTTATCCGTATAACCGAGGACTTCACGCGTACGCATATCGGCCACTTTGACTACAGCTCCATCGATCAGAAAATCATAACTAAGCCTCTCGGAGCCGATCTTCTCCAACTGGCTCATGACGTCATCAATGGAATCGAAGTAATTGGTATCCGGGCTGACCTTAAAACGGTTGTCTTTGAGAAAGGCCACCATCTCCTGGTGGTTATCAAAGCGGATATTGTCCGAGTAGCCTATATTATAGAAGAAGGCATTAAGCTTGCGCTGTGCCGTCGTCTTGGGATTCAGGTTCCGCAGAGCGCCAGCTGCTGCATTCCGGGCATTCTTAAGCGGCTCGGCCGCTGTCTGGTTGTATTGATCCAGAACGGACAAGAACATCAGGCCTTCGCCCTGCACTTCGATTATCCCATCCTTGTATGGAATCTCAAGCGGAACGGAACGAATGGTCTTCACCTGCTCCAGAATCCCCTCACCAACAGCTCCATTCCCGCGAGTGGAAGCCTGCACCAAGCGTCCTTGATCATACGTGAGGTTCAGGGTGAGTCCATCGAATTTGAGCTCCACGACAAAGGTCGGATGCGGCAAAGGCTGCTCGGGGTTGTTCTTGTTATAGTCCCCCACTAGCTTGAGCACGCGTGTAAGCCACGCATTCAGGCCGTCTTTATCACGAGTCTTGTCGAGACTCCAGAGCCGGGAAAGGTGCCGGTGCGGCTCGAAGCCTTTGAGCAGTTCCCCGCCTACACGAAGAGTAGGGGAATTGGGGAGAGTCGTCCCCGTTGTCTGCTCCAGCTCAACAAGCCGGTCGTAAAGCTTATCGTACTCCGCATCGCTGACCACCGGACGATCCAGCGTGTAGTAATTATAATTATGCGTGTCGATAGCTTCGATGAGGGTCCTCATCTCCGAAGCGAAGTCGGTCATCTGCATTCTTCCTCTCCGTCAAATAAAAGTTACTGTTTCGTAATCGGGGCGAACTTCGCAAGAAGACGCTTGACACCTACCGGAGCAGGAAAGGCTATTTGGAGCTCCGTATCGTCGCCCTTGCCCTTCACCGCGACAATAACGCCCGTCCCCCATTTGCCGTGCGAGACTTTGTCACCCATTTTGAAACCTTCTGCAGGCTGGTTGCCGGCAGGAACAGCTGTACGGGGAGCACTTCGTACCGTACCGGCCGGTTTACCCATTGCCGAGGACTGCCCCCAGGATGTGCCGCTGGAAGCCGTCTGCCCGAAGCCTGTCCCTGAAGTTCCTCCGCCGAATCCGGAGGAACTCCGGCTGCCGAAGGATGTACCGCCGCTGCGGGACCAGCCCGAGAACGTGCTTCCCCCTCCGCCGGAAGCCAGCACTTCCATCAATTCCTGTGGAATCTCCTTCAAGAAACGGGAAGGGGGATTCGCGCTTGTCCGTCCGAACAGCATACGCATTCTCGCGCAAGTAAGGAACAGTTCTTTCTCAGCGCGCGTAATCCCCACATAAGCAAGGCGCCGCTCCTCCTCCAGCTCTTCGTTATCCGTGTTCGCGCGGCTATGCGGAAAGACGCCTTCCTCCATTCCGATAATGAAGACAACGGGAAACTCCAGTCCCTTGGCACTGTGCATGGTCATGAGTACAACAGAGTCCTGCGGCTCATCATCCTTGTCCATGGAATCAATGTCGGCAATAAGGGCAAGATCCGTCAGGAAAGAAACCAGCGACTTGTCCTCGTTGCGCGTCTCGAACTCATTCGTAACGGATAGGAACTCGTCAATGTTCTCGAGGCGCGATTTGGATTCCAGCGTATTCTCCCTTTGAAGTTCCAGCCGGTATTCACTCATTTCGAGCACTTTTTCTGTCAGCTCCGTAACAGACAAGTATTCGACCATCCGGTTCAGATTAAAAATCATTTCACGGAAATCAGCCAGAGCATTGCGCGTTCTTGCCGATATCTCCAACGATTCCACTTCTTCCAGCATCGCATACATCGAAATTCCGCGACGGGCCGCGAAGTCCGCTACCTTATCCAAGGTAGTGCCCCCGATCCCCCTTTTCGGAACATTAATAACACGAACAAGACTAATGTCATCATCCGGATTAGAAATTAATCTTAAATAGCCGAGAATATCCTTAATCTCTTTGCGGTCGTAGAACTTGATGCCCCCTACGATCTGGTAAGGGATATCCGACTTAATTAAGATTTCCTCTATGACCCGGGACTGTGCATTCGTACGATACAAAATAGCGTGATCGGCGTATTTTTTGGCCGCGGCCGTATTCTTGTTAATTTCCCCTGCTATAAAATAGCCCTCATCATGTTCGGAATCCGCCTGGTAGACACGGATTTTATCGCCTTCCCCTTTGTCGGTCCACAAGTTCTTGGCCTTACGGCCTGTATTATTCCCGATGACTTGGTTAGCCGCTTGAAGAATGGTCGAGGTGGAGCGGTAATTCTGCTCAAGGAGAATAGTCGTCGCGTTCGGATAGTCTTCTTCAAAATTCAGAATGTTGGTGATATCCGCGCCCCGCCAGCGATAAATAGACTGGTCGGAGTCCCCTACAACGCACAAATTCTTAGATTTATCGGCCAGCATCTGGCAGAGCATGTACTGGGCACGGTTCGTATCCTGATACTCGTCGACATGGATAAAGCGGAACTTATTCTGATAGAAATCAAGCACTTCGGGCACTTCGGTAAAAAGCTGGATCGTAGACATGATAAGATCATCAAAATCGAGGGAATTGTTGCTTTTGAGCTTCTTCTGGTAAAGGGTATACACTTTGGCCACAAGGCCGTCAAAATAGTCGCCAACCTTCTGTTCAAAGCGCTGAGGGGTGACGAGTTCATTCTTGGCTGTACTGATCGCCGATTGAACCGCTTTGGGTTCGAATTTCTTCGTGTCTATATTCAGCTCTTTCATGCAGGTTTTAACAACTGAGAGCTGGTCACTTGAATCCAGGATAGAGAAGTTCGAGTTAAATCCGATCCGGTCAATATCTTTCCGCAGGATACGTACGCACATCGAGTGAAACGTAGATACCCAGACGTCATTCGCGGACGGTCCGATCAGCTGGCTTACACGATCCCGCATTTCACGCGCGGCTTTGTTGGTAAAAGTAATCGCCAGAATACTCCAGGGCGCTACTCTTTTGGCTCCGATTAAATAGGCGATTCGGTGCGTAAGCACACGGGTCTTGCCGCTTCCCGCCCCTGCCATAATGAGAAGCGGACCATCGGTCGCTTCAACGGCTTTGCGCTGCTGCGGGTTAAGCCTCTGTATAGCTTGCTGTATATCAATCATGGAAGTACCTTCTTTCCACGGCCCCTCCGGCTGCAGCCGGCTGCCGCTTATTATATCAAGGCCTGCACAGTCTCCAGTGCACGCTCCAAGTCTTCATAGATAAGATTGCCTACGACGATAGTGTCGGCCGCTTCCGCTGCCATTCTCGCTTTCTCAGGCCCGTCTATTCCGCCCCCATAGAAAAGGCGGGTTGTCTCCAGCACCCGCTTGGTGCTGCGGATCAAATCCATATCTCCGAACGTACCGCTGTACTCGATATAGAAAATGGGCAGATGCAGCAAATGCTCCGCCATCCGGGCGTATGCCTGCACGTCTCTTTCACTTAAACCAGTACGGGCTCTGGTTATCTTGGCAGCAGTCGAATCCGCATGTAAGATGACGTACCCCTCCACAAGGATCTCGTTCCAATCCATCATAGCGCCATATTCCTTTATCGCTTCATGATGGCGGCCCAGAATCCAATCGGGATCTTCCGCATTTAGCACCATAGGTATAAAAAAGAGATCGAAACCAGGGACGATTGCCTCCGAGTCAGATACCTCCAGCACACAAGGCACTTCATACCCGCGTATGCGTGAAAGCAGATCGACGGTGTTGTCAAACGTAACGCCGGAAGAGCCTCCTACAATAATAGCGTCCGTGCCCGACAGGCAAATCCGGTCCAGGGATTCATCCGATATTTCCTTATCGGGATCAAGCTTAAACACGTGTTTCCATTTGGAACTGTCTACGATCAAAACGTATCTTCCCTCCGCTCAAGCATAGGCGGAAAGCCCGCCTCTCTGCACTTCAATACCCTCAGTCTATGCTACGCGTCAGGGTGTGTCAAATGACGAAAACTGGCTTCTTTTTATTATAAAACAGGAATATACGTTCGCGAAAGGGAGAATTTCTGTCAGACCCTAAGTAAGGATCTCTATAGAATGCTTTAACAACCAAAAAAGAGACCTCCCCGGATTCTTGCGCCGGAGGATCTCTTCAGAGGTGTATGTATGCAATGCCTGTAGGCCCGGAGGTTATTTCTTGACTTCGATTTCGAATACTTTCTCCACATTAATAGCCACGTGATCGTTCTGCTGAAGAGAAAGCTTGATGGTGTGCTTGCCAGGCGGGATGTTCTCCAGCCGAACCGGAGCATCGGTTTTGAGCATGGCTTTCTGAACTCCGTCTACATACAAATGCAAATGTCCCTGTCCATCTGTATGCGTCTCCCCCAGTCTGTCTCCGGCGATAGCCAGATTACGGACTTTGTAGGAGATGGTAGCGGCCGTGCCATTCTGATCAAGCTGCGCATCCAGAGCCGGCAGACCGCCTGCGGCAGCAAGATCGGCGTTGGTGTCGGATTTGTTCAGAAGACTGCAGGCCGTCAGAACACTACTGGAGGCGAAAAGCAGGAGAAGCAGAAGGACCGAGGACATTTTGAAACGCGTTGAACGCATAAATGAACACTTCCTTTACTAGAATAAGTTGCTTGGACATCCCTGTAACTTGTATATGTGGGACAAAAGGTTTTCATTCCATGTTCTTTGTCACGACGGACAAAGAAAGGAGCGCCCTCTTAAAACGAGGGCGCTCTTGGTCTTATCGCTGCGGGACTTCGTGCCGCGCAGCAGGGAAGGTTACCGGTGACGCGGCGGTCCACCGGTAAAAGGCGCAGCAGGCGGCGTGAATGCGGACGCCTGCTGCGGAGCACCCGGAGGTCCAGGGCGCTCTGCTCCTTGACCGCCCCGGATCTCCGGGCGGTCGTAAGGCGGCTGCGGACGGCCGTAGGGTGCAGCCGCCTGCTGTGCAGGCGACCCGGGGCCGCCGCGCGGGTTATACGGCCATACGGATTGTCCGTAGGGCCGAGGACGGGACCCGTCCGGTTCGGAACGGACGGGCGGACCGGCGGCGCCGTTCGGCGGTGTGCCGTAGGCGGGCGCGGCGCCGTTTGCCGGCACAGCGGCGCCAATCCGCGACGAGACGCCGCTCGCTGGCACGCTGGCGCCGTACGCCGGTGCCGGAGCAGGCACGGATGTGCGGGCACCGTACGCCGGCGGGCGAGGGGCCGCAGATGGCGGACCGCCCCACGCATGAGCATTGCCGTAGGCGGACATTGGTCCGCTCGCTGGCGACCCGTCCCCCGCTTGAACCGTGCGGCCATCTACAGGCAGCACTTCTCTGGTCGGGGGAGAACTGCCGTACGAAGCGGATATTTCACCGACAGGTGCGGCTTGTCCGCCCTCAACATAAGGCATACGGCCGGAATCCGCCCCCGTCCCCGAAGGGATTGAAGGAGCAGGGACAAACGAGCCGTTATCCGAAGCGGCAGCGCTTGACTGCCACACACGATCGGAATCCGAACCAGGGCCCACCGGCCCACTCGTAATGTCCGCATCGGAAGCAGATGTGTCAGCCGCATAGATATCTTCTGCATGAAGCCCATTCCCCATAACACGGAACCCTCCGCTCTGAGCTGAAGGCGGCTGAAACGGCTCTGCAGGAGGCAGCTCTGCCGCCGAATTAAAAACCGGAACCGGGTTTTCCTCAGGCGCCTTCAGCGGATCCGCGAAAGATTCCGTACGGTCATCCGCTGAATTCGCCCGAAACTCCTCGAACTTGTCCTGATCCTCAAGCAACTGCTGCTGGCTGTACTCTTTGCGGATCAAAAGCTCGAGCTCCCGGAGAGCCCGGTCATGCCTTGCAATTTCCCGCTGTACTTCGGCCGGATTGGCCTCATGCATTTTGCGCTTGCCCGTCCGTGCCGCAATCACTTGATACAAACGGTCCTGATCGTCCAGTGTCCGCCGCAAAAGCTCTCTGTACAAGGCGCGTAATTGCGGCTGGTCGGCGTTCCAGGCCGCCGCCGCATACTTGGAAGCGAGGCGTTTAAACTCAGCCGCAGCGAGATCCGCCAGATCCCATTCTGTTTCCGCCCGGCTGGTGGTTTGTAGGTTTTCCTGCATCATTAGCACCTCCATAATCAGATAAGGGCATGTAGCATACAACCTTTCTACATGTCCTGTTAAATTTCCGCGCCTCTGAGCGCAGTCAAAAGCTGCCGCGCTCTAGCGAGCCGAAGTTCAGCCAATTCGCTGAACACACGGCGCAGTTCAGGATCCGACGAACGCTCCGCAGCTTCGGAGCATCGCTTGGCCAGGATATCCTCGAAACGGATCAAATCCCCCAACAACTGCAAATCCGGTATAGTTACAGCACCCATCCGTTCCAAGCCTGCCGCGGGTATTCGAGTCTCTTCCCTTTGGTCAACAATGTCAGGTCGCACGTTTGATTCACCCCTTCAACTTGTATTACCAGTCTGCCGTTCTATCCTTCAGCCTGTACGTGGTGTCTAGCATGCCCATATTTATCCAAAGCTATGTAGTCTACCGCTTAACTTGCCTTATAAAAAAAGGGACAAGGGCATGAAAGCCCTTGTCCCTCGCTTATTCGCTTTAATGATTATCCGCCGCTGCCTCCAGACTTCGGTGTTCCCAAGCCCGCCAGCTCCTCTGCAAACGAGGCCGGTATGGCGTACGCCCATTCTCCCCCCTGCCTGATTACCCAGGCTGCATGTTCGTCGGGGCGGGCTTCATACGTACTTTTGAGATCTTTGCCATCTATCGTTTCGACGATTTCCATCGTCCAATCTACAGCTTTGACAGCCGCCTCTAGTGCTGGTTTGGGCATTTGTTCCGTATCCATGGATCGTACCCTCTCCAGTATTTGAACAGCTTCCGCGCCTTCGATCTCTTTTCCGTCCATTTTCCATTTGGATTCGACGGATGGTTTGTCCCCTTCGGTTTTTACCAATTCCCATTTGCGGTCTTTCCAGTTGAACGAAATGCTTTTTACCCGATCATAATCAAATTTCACCGGATTCGTTTCTACAAAATCGAGCGGTCTTTTATTCAGCGCCGTGATCGAGGATGCATTCACCTGGTAAACTACCGGGGAATCGTTAAGCTGGACATATACATATCCCTCAACCGGGGTCGCTGATCCGATCCTGACTTCCTTGGTTGTTCCATCCGACAGGCTAACCCGGTACACGGAAGACGGCTCAGCCAGTCCGAACTTGGCAAGATCCGATGCATGCTCATCTACAGCCCGCTCCTGTGTCAGCAAATTAAACGAATCGATCCAGCCTTCCGTCAAGTTCGGGTTAAGCGGCGCGGCAGAGGGCTTCGCCATGGACCATCCGTCATCATTACGGATCAGTTCAATCACCGGCTGGTCCTTATTTTCAATGGAGAAGCTCTGTACTTCTTGAACATCAACTTGAACGAGTGCTTTGGCCTGCTCAAGCGGCTTTTGTTTTTTGAAAAAGTCTTGGCTCCAGGCATACCAGAGCCCTCCGAGAAATACCACCAGAAGCAGGCTCGGCATGAACTTCTTCATCCTTTTCTCCTCCTCCACCAGATGAAACCGCCAAGGAGCAAGAACAACAGCGGGAATATGACGACTGCACCCAGGAAAATGATTTGCGCTTGACCCGGTGTCAGAGTCGCTGTCTGGTATGCTTCATTCTGCCTTGGCCGAATCGTAACCTGATCTTTCTTCTCTTGCAGCCAGCCTATGCTGTTCATCGCAAAATCCCGATTTCCTTGTACGGTAATTTCACCATCCATCAGGAAGGTTGAACCACCGAGCAGAACAGCTTTCGGTTTGCCCTCTCTATCTTCAACCGCATATCCCAGATTGAGAGGCCCCGGGACGTCCTTGTCGTCTTTATCCGTCTTCGACTGCATCAGGCCGGCAATGTCCGTCTCCCCGTACGCACCCGCGGTTGACCGGATAAGAGGCGTGCTCGTGAAACCTTCTTTGTCTTCCGCATTTAGCGCGACAGTCAGTGACATCATCGTAAGCAGATTATATTGGGACAGTTTGCTGGTGATCGCGTGAGTGCCGTATTCGGGAATAAGGGTGAGCGGATCATAAAGTGTGCTCTGCTTGGTCTCAATCGCTACCGCATGCTGGTCCTTAATTCCATACGTATTCATGATAGCATCGATGTTTTTCCAGCCCGTTGCCATGTCTTTGCTGAAACCCAGCGCTACGTAGATCTTGCCTTTTCCGTCCAGATACTTCTTAATCAGCTCGGTTTCCTTATCGTTCAGATCGGTCTGGGGTCCGATCAGCAGAAGCATCTCCGCGTCATCCGGAATTTTGCCTTCACGGTACAGGTTAAGCTCTTGAACCGTATAATTCTCGCCTTCGAGACTGGATTTCAAGGCTGTCATTTCTTGCAGTGTAATCTCCTGATGCCCGGAGAGGAAATACACGGTGTGTTTTTCCTTGCTGGTCAGGCTCTTGAGCGCCTGCGTCATCTTCTCCTCACCAGTAAACTGGTAGGAACCGTCGCCCGCCCCGCCCGTGAACATTTCATAGAAGGAGACGACTTTCTTCTGGTCTCCGCTTTCAAAAATAACACTGCTCTGCTGAATCCCATACTGCTGCGCTTTAGACGGCTCCTTGAGCATGTCGTACTGCTTAAACGTAATTTTGGTGTTCCGTTTGGTATATTCCTGCACCATATCCGTCACTTCCCGTGTCAAGACCCCTTCGGAATCTTCCATAGGATTGGTAAAAGCAGTAATTTGAATATCTTGATCTAAGCCTTGGAGAGTACCAATGGTTTGCTCCGAAAGTGTGTACATTTTATTTTTGGACAAATCGAGCTGAAAATCTTTTAACGAATGAAGAAAGAAAGTCAGCAGAATGAAAATACCAATGACCGCAACGGTGAGTACCGCCGTATTTGTACCGCGCAACAGTTTCTTCATCGCCGTCACCTCCACCGCTTTCTTTCAAGAGTCTGCATGCTGAGTATGATAAACAGGGCCGCCAGTGTGACGAAGAACAGAATGTCCGGGCCGTGCACAATACCCTTTTGAAGATTGATTACGCGTCCGCTGAGTGAGAACTGTTCGATCCACTCCCGGAACTTTCCGTTGAATCCTTCCGCCACCCAGTCCATCATCCAGAACAGCAGCAGAATCGCAAATCCGGCTATCCCGGCGACCATCTGGTTATTGGACAGCGTCGAGGCGAACAGTCCGATCGCCATCATCGCCGCTCCCAGCAAAAACATGCTTAAGTAGGAAAGCCACAGCACAGGCTGATCCAGTGTGCCAAAGGCCGACATGATCAGCGGATACACGAGGCTGCAGAGGGTGAGCAGGAAGAGAACAATCACAGCGGCCAAATATTTGCCAAGCACGATCTCGCCGGTACCGGCAGGAGAGGTCAGCAGGAGCTCATCCGTCCCATGCCGGAACTCGTCCGCAACCAGCCTCATCGTGAGCAGCGGGATAATGAACAAGTAGATGAAAGAGGTGTTCCCGACCACATACCGAACGTCAATCAGACTTGGCTGGATCATAACGAAATTGAGATAAAACATAATACTCGACACGAGGATGTAAAAAGCAAAAGCGACGTAAGATGTCGGGGAATAAAAAAACAGCTGCAGCTCCTTGGAGCAGAGGGCCCACATTCTACGCATCTTCGCCACCTCCTTGTTGAGCGGCGGAATCCGCCTCATCGGCTGAACCGGATCCGGCTAACTTCTCATCCGTCGTCAGCTTGAGGAAAATCTCTTCCAGGCTGAGACTCTCCCGCTTCATCTCCAGAATCGGGTAACCCGCCTCGGCCAGCCGGAAAAATACCGGCTCACGGATGTCCGTGCTGCCCGCAGCAGACACGCGAAGCTTAACGGTACCGTCTGCCGGGACTTCGGCTTCGCCAGTATGCGAGGCATCCTCCGCCCCGCCACACTCGCCGGAGCTGCTAAGCGCCGATGCTCCCAGCGGACGCGGCCGTTCGCCAGCCGGCGCCGGGCTGACTGGCAAAAGGCTGGAGGCTGTACCTTCCGCCTCGGCCTCAGGCTTGTCAGAACTAAGCTCGCCCGCCGCTGCGGCGCCCCGTGCATCTGC
This sequence comes from Paenibacillus lutrae, assembly GCF_009757775.1. GTDB lineage: Bacteria > Bacillota > Bacilli > Paenibacillales > NBRC-103111 > Paenibacillus_F > Paenibacillus_F lutrae. The sequence continues at coordinate 142,111 of NZ_RHLK01000013.1, read as the reverse complement.
TTCGCCCACCCCAGCGGCGTTGATGCTCTCATCACCGCCCAGCACTTCCACCGCGGCGACGCCCGGCGTACCGCCCAGCAGCCGCACGACATCTTCGCGCGGCCCTTTCACTTCAAGCGACACCTCGAACGTGTCGCCCATCGTGCGCCCTAGCAGCTCGGGCTTCTCGTCCAGCACAATCTGTCCCTGGTTAATGATCAGCACCCTGTTGCACAGGGCGTTAACCTCAGGCAGAATGTGCGTGCTCAGAAGCACGGTATGATTCTCGCCGAGCTCCCGGATCAGCCGGCGGATCTCGATGATCTGCTTCGGGTCCAGTCCCGAAGTCGGCTCATCGAGCACAAGTAGATCGGGCTGATGCACGATTGCCTGGGCGAGACCCAGACGCTGCTTGTACCCTTTGGACAAGCTGCGGATAATCTGATGCTCCCGGCCGCCCAATCCGAGCTTCTCCATGATTTCGCCGATCCGTCTCTTCTGGTCTCTGGCCGGCACGTCGCGCAGATCAGCAACGAATTTCAGGTAGGCCCGTACGGTCATCTCCGGGTAAAGGGGCGGCGTCTCGGGCAAGTAGCCGATGGTGCGCCGCGCTTTACGGGGGTGGTCCGCCATGGATAGACCATTCACGCGAATGCTCCCGCTCGTCGGATTCAAATAACCCGTAATCATCCTCATCGTAGTCGTTTTGCCTGCTCCGTTGGGTCCCAGAAAACCTACAATTTCGCCACGCTGCATCGTGAAGTTAATTCCGCTGACACCCCGTGAATTCTCGTAGAGTTTACTGACCCCGTTCACTTCCAGCAATGTCGACTCCTCCTTTGTCAGAAAAAATATGTAGCAACAAAATCATCCGATAGAGCTTCTTTTGTCAGACTGCTTTCTTTTGTAGAATTCGTACTTACTATAGCGGGCCCACAATAAAAACAGCTTAAACAAAACTGAATCTTGGATTAAAAATATGTGTCCAAATTGTGAAAATGAAATGAGTTCCACATTCTCTTTTCTATCGGAAAATGGTTCCAGCCTTCTAAACTAGAGTGCCTTACTTACTTTTATGCTTCCACTTTATAACTATTACTTATTAACAATTTTATCTAGTTCTAAGGTTCTTATAATGCATTTTTATTCTAGTTCAAAAGTACCTTTTAACTTATTTTTACTGCATTTTTGTTAAAATGCGTCTTAAAACCCTGTTTCATCTCGAATCCCTTGTGGTAATGCAACCCATATTGTGGAAAGGAAGACGATGTGAAGGAGGTGCTGCGTTGTTCATCTGGGTCTGGCTTCCTCTATTAGTCCTTCTCACTGTGGCCGTAATAACGGACTTGAGGCGCAGACTTATTTATGACTGGCTTACCTTGCCGGGTCTCCTTTATTTTGTTGGCATCCATTTATTTCTTGGCGATTTGGGTGTGACACAAACTTTGGGAGGGGCTCTAGGCCTAGGAGGGATTTGTTTACTCATTGCCATGGCCAGTAAGGGGCAGCTCGGAGGCGGAGACATTAAATTGTTCGCGATGATCGGGGCGGCACTAGGTTTTACACTCGGGGTGCAGGCTCTTATGCTTACGTTCATTCTGGCAGCGTGCATCGCTTGGCCGGTCCTACTCTTACAAAAATTGAAGAAGTCCGGTGCAAAACGAGTAGACCATTTACCTATGGCCCCCTTTATCGCTGTCTCCACCCTGATTCTTATAGGCTTATGAGAGGATATGAATCCGGATATTAGCTTCAATACCAACACTTATATTCCGAAAATATTCCGAAAAAAATGTTCCGTCAAAAGCACAGTAGAGGTGTAGCCATCCATGTTCGAAACGAAAAGACGCGCCCTGTTATTCATGACCATCTCCATCGGAATGGCGGTCGCTGCCATTCTGCTATTCTCCACTTACATCTCGAATACCCAGGCAAGTCTGGGCGAGATGGTTACGGTTCATGTAGCCGATGGCAATATCGAAGCCGGGAAACCCATTCCGGACAACCTGATTGCGACCAAAGAAATTCCGAAGAAATTCATGCTCCCCTCCCTGATCCAGTCTAAAGATGAGTTGAAGGGGAAGATCTCGATGGTCCCTATCCCCAAAGGGGAAGTCCTTACGACAACCGTCCTTCGGGACGACACGATTCTGTCCGATAAATACCGTCAAGTTATTTTACGGGCGCCTATAGCGGTATTCGACGATGCTACGATTAGTGCACTGGACAAAGTAGATCTTATTGTCACTTATGAATCCGAAGATGCGCCCAAAGCCGAAGAACAGCCCCATTCCTCCGGGCCGAGTGACAAACGGATCACGAAAGTTCTTTTCAAAGATATTACGGTGAACACGGTGGGTCTGAAAAACAATAATGAAATTGTAAATATGGGAGTCGTCCTGACTCTGGAGCAATCCAAAAGCGCGATATGGGGGCTTAATTACGCCAAAGAGATCCGCGTGTTAAAGAGCGGCTCCCAGAAAGCAACTAAAGAAGGAGGCGCTGAGAAAAAATGACGGCTCCGAAAATCTCTATCGTCTGCGACGATAACCGGCTGACCCAGCAGCTCGCCCAGAACATTCATTTTCACAACATGGCGGTTGGAGAGTTGATCGACAAGCCACGCGAGGCGGCGCTGCAAATTGACCCGAGGGAACCCCGCGTGATCCTGCTTGTTGAATCCGAGGACAACCCTCATGTTGCCCAGACGATCCAGCAGATCCGCAAGGTCAACAGCACCGCACCCGTTATTTTCCTGAGCAAGCAGGCGGACTTCTCTACGCTTCGTGAAATTTACCGCTGCGGGGTTACGGATGTCATCCGTGTGCCGGAAGAGCTGGATCAGCTCGATAAGGTGCTGGAGCGCGCTCAGCAGACGCTGAAGCAGAACCGCCACAAATCGGAGCTGAGCAAGACATCGGCAGCCGAGCTGTCCGGAACCGTTATCTCGGTCTACAGCGGTAAAGGCGGGTCCGGCACCAGTTTCCTGGCTGCCAACCTTGCGAACGCTATCGCAGCCAACAGCGAGATGCGCACGCTGTTAATCGATCTGAATCTGCAGTTCGGCAGTATTCAGCATCTTTTCAACTTAAAGCATGACCGGAATATTGGGGATTTGAAGTCTGTTCTCCAAGAGCTTACCTTCAGCCAGCTTAACAACGTGATCAGCAGAACGGAGGCGTCTCCGCTCAGCATTCTGCTGTCGCCCAATCATCCGCAGGAAGCGGAAATGTTCCACAGCGAGGATATCGAGCTCTTACTGTCGGCCTGCCGCCAGCATTTTGACTGCATCATTCTCGACGTGCCCAAAGAGCTCAATGAGATATCGATCAGTGCTTTAAGCCAGTCCGACAAGATTCTGTATGTCGTTAATCTCGAGCGTCCATCTATTGTCCGCATGAAAGATGTGCTCAATATTCTCGACCGCTACCATCTGCTCAAAGAAGATATCGTGGCTCTTGTGGTCAATAAATTCAGCAAGAAGCAGGATATCTCACTCGATGATTTAAGCAAAATGAGCAGCCTTCCGATCATCAGCAAGATATCGGATGATTTCAAAGGACTCCAGTCTCACTTCAACCTGGGCGAGCCGCTGTCGTTCCAGCTCAAGGATAAGAAGCTGAAAGGGCCTGTCCGCGATCTGGCCGGATTAACCTCCGACTTACTGGTAGCTATGGGAGGCGATAAGCATGTCCATCTTCCAAAAGCTCAGTAGCAGACTTGATGAGCAGGTCCAGGTGGAGAAAACTTCTGAGGATTATCTGGACTTCCTGTTCCAGCATTACAAGGACCGTCTCCTGAAGGAGACCAATCTGGATCATCTTATCAAGCTGCCGATCTATCAGAAGCGCAAAACGATCGAGAAACTCATTACGGAGATGCTCGAACAAGAGAAGGTCATCATCACCCAGCAGGATAAAACGGATCTCTTGAACATGATTCTCAATGACTCCGTCGGCTTCGGTCCTCTTGAACCGCTTCTCCGGGAGGAAGACATCACCGAGATTATGGTGAACGGGCCCAACGAAGTCTATATCGAACGAAGAGGTACCATTACACTCTCGGATGTAACTTTCAAAAATCACGATCATATCCGGCATATTATCGACCGGATCGTGGCTCCTATCGGACGCCGGATCGATGAGAGTTCTCCGCTTGTGGACGGGCGGCTGGAAGATGGCAGCCGTGTGAATGCCGCCATTCCGCCTGTTGCCCTGCACGGGCCGGTGCTGACGATCCGGAAGTTCAAGAAAGACCCTTATTCGATGAATGACCTCATCGGATTCCAGACCTTATCGCCGCAGATGGCCCAGTTCCTGGAGATGGCTGCCGCTTCGAAGCTGAACATCATCATCTCCGGAGGAACCGGAAGCGGCAAAACGACCCTGCTCAATGTGGTCTCCGCTGCCATTCCGTTAGGCGAGCGGATCATCACTATTGAGGATATGGCGGAGCTGCGGCTCGGCCGCAAGAATGTCGTATCGCTGGAAGCACGGCCGGCGAACATGGAAGGCTCCGGCGAGATCACGATCCGCCAGCTCGTCCGCAATGCGCTGCGGATGCGGCCCGACCGGATCATCGTCGGCGAGGTTCGTGGCGGCGAAGCCATGGACATGCTCCAGGCCATGAATACGGGTCACGAAGGCTCGCTTACGACGATCCATGCCAATACACCGCAGGATGCCATGTCCCGGATCGAAGCCATGATCTTGATGAACAATTCGTCTATGACGGCAGAGGTCGTTCGTCCGTTCATATCGGCGGCCATTCATCTGGTCGTGCAGACGCTTCGTCTGACGGACGGCACACGGAGGATTGTCTCGATAGCGGAAGCGGTCACACAAGACGGACAACTTAATTTGAAGGAAATTTTCGTATTTAACCGCAAGAGTGTTGAATTAAACGGCCGCATTATCGGAAACTTCGAAGCCACCGGTTATGTGCCCGACTGCGCGAACCGGATCCGTTCCTTCGGAAATGAGCTGCCAAGCGATTTCTTCTCTCCGAAGGGAGGCTCGATGAACCATGCAGGATGAATGGCTGCTCTATGGAGCCGTGTTCCTGACCGTCCTGTTCGGCGTACTGGCGGTTGCAGAGATTACCTCTTCCCGCAAACGGCAGAACGCGCTGAATAAACAGCTCAGGCCGCTCTATGCCGAGCATGCGCTGAAGAAGGATTCCTCGCTGCGGCGGGCCCAGCAAAGGCTCAACCGGACTGAGTACGGCAGAGAATGGGAGGATCAGCTCCGGAGCGCCGATCTGAAGCTCTCTCCGGCGCATTGGCTGCTGATCCGGCTGGCTCTGTTTGCAGTCGTGACCGTGCTGCTTACTTCGCTGCTTGACCTGAAAGCTCCGTATAACCTTATCGCCGGATACTTCGGAGTCCGCATCTGCGCTAAGCAGTGGCTGAAGGGCCGGCGGCTGAAGTATGCCGAGCAGATCAACCGCCAGCTGCCTGAAGTGTGCCGGATGTTATCCAGCTCGGTGCGGGCCGGACTCAGCATCCAGCAGGGCATTGAGATGGTAGCCAAGGAGCTCAAAGCTCCGGCGGGTCCGCTGTTCATGTCCATGTCCAGCGAACTCCAGATAGGCACGACACTGGATGAGGTGCTGGAAAGACTGCATGAGCGATTTACCAGTAAAGATATCCAGCTCTTGACGCAGACCATTCTTGTTCAGCGCAAGGCAGGAGGCAACCTGAGCCAAGCTCTCGATCATTTGGCGAAAACGCTGGAAGAGCGTTCCCGAATGAACAAGGAAATCAGCAACCAGACAGCGGAGTCCCGCTATATCGCGATTTCCCTTGCCGTGATGCCGCTGTTCCTTGTGATCGTGTTCAATACCGTATTCAAGGGCTTCATTATGCCGATTTTCACGCTGCCGGGACTGATTCTGCTTGCTGTGGTCGTCGTTATGATGCTGGTTGGCTTCGTTCTTATCCGTAAAGTTTCTCATATAAAGGCGTGATTGCATGCTCACCTGGATTTATGTACTGCTGGCAGCCGCACTTATCAGCTGGGTCGTATTCGCATTATCGCTATGGCGCCTGCAGGTTAAAAGAATCGGGCTGCTCCAGCAGCTCCAAATTATTAAGATCACACCTAAACGCAAAAGGCAGAAAGCATCCGACAAGTTTAAAGCCGCTGTCTTCCGGTGGTCGGACCGCCTTTCTCCTCTCGGGAAACGGTTTAAATTATTCGTAAGCGACAGGGACCTGGAGAGAAGGATCGCGCTTGCCGGCCATCCGAACGGGCTGACGCTCGACTCTTTCCACGGCTTCCGGTTTCTATGCTTGTTCATGGGACTCCTGATCGGCACCTTCCTATCCTGGCTCGGCCTCGGAGGAATTGTCCAGATCCTGCTCATCCTGGCAGGACTCTTCCTCCCGATCGTATGGATCCGTTCAGCCGCATCGAACCGGCAGCAGCAGATCGGGATTGAACTGCCTGATTTTATGGATACCATGAGCGTAACCTTACAAGCCGGCGTACCGATGGACCCTGCCATCAAGCAGATTACGCGCAATATGGAGGGACCGCTGAGCGAGGAGCTGACCCGCTTCCAGCAGGAACTGGACGTAGGCGTTCCCCGTGAAGATGCTTACATGCGGATGATGAACCGCAATCAGTGCAAAGAGCTGGAGACGCTGGTTCTTTCCCTTATCCAGGGCAGCAAGCTGGGCGTGCCTATCGCCAATACGTTCAAAATTCTAGCCAAAGATATGCGGGAATCCCGGATTGGCTATGTCAAGGAACGTGCGGCTAAAGCAGGCCCCAAAGTAACGATGATTACAACGTTCGTCATCCTCCCGGCCGTCCTGCTCTGTGTGATGGGATTGCTGGTGCTTAACTTTATTTACAACCCCGAGGGAATCGGAATCGATTGGAGTGCCTTTAGCTGATTACTGATTACTGATTATTGGTCGAGCCCCATTGCCTACGAAATCAAAGCAGCTTCCATCCTGAATACTTACCTGCACTTGAAAGGAGGTGACATACATGAGAAAGCAGCTAGGAACATGGCTATATGCCGCTGGTCAGCGTACCATACAGCCCCTACGCAACCAGAAAGGCGCGCAAGCTATTGAATATATCGGCGTAGCCGCACTCGTGGTTGTTCTGATTATGGCGCTGATCAGCGCATTTGGAGATGGCGGAATTGCCGAAAAACTGGTGGGAAAGCTAAATGAATTTATCGATAAGATTAAAATTTAGTAGAACACAGAAGTCAGGTGACGGTATGAAGTGGCTTCGAAATGAAAGAGGCTCCCAGGCTATAGAGCTTATTGGCGTGCTTCCGCTGTTCCTGCTTATGATTCTGATCGTCTGGCAGTTTGCCCTCGCCGCCAGCACGGCCATTACGGCCAAAGCAGCGGCGATGGAAGGTGCCCGGGCAGCGATGACCGAGGATATCATGGATACGGATTATGATATAGCCGCACGGAATATTGCCACTGGCTATGTCGTAAAAGATGTCAGCCGCAGTTATTCCGGCGGAGGGGACAATACCTATGTAACGGTCTCCGTTACCCTGGAAGCCCCGCTTTTGACGAACAGCCAATTGTTCGATACCACAGGGCTATCCATACCTATTACCTCAGAGGTTACGATCCGTAAAGAACCGAAAGAGGATCCATAAAGTCTCCCCGTCCGACAACGGGGAAGACTTTGATTTTTTTGAAGAGAGGGGACTATTTATGTACCGTAGACTGATCAGGCTGGCACTTCCTTTGATAGTGATGCTCTTGGCAACCGCCTGCCTGACTGTACTATCGGCAGCGGCGCGGGATATTGATGTAGGCTATGATTCCCGGACCCTTACTCCCAAACAATCCGAAGGACAAGACAACATCCGGGTCGAAACAGCCAATCCGGCTGATATGGCGCCAGATCCCAACGATCCTAACGGCGATGAGACGCCTGGCGGCGAAGATACTCCGGGAGGTAAAGATTCTCCCGGTTCAGACGAAACAGGAAACGGGGACGGCAGCACGGACAACGGCAAGACAAATCCGGGTGGAACAACCCCGGGAACCGGCGGCTCGCCGGGAGCAAATCCCGGCGGCTCAAACAACCCGGGCGCAGATGGCCAGCCTGGCGCTGACGGTTCACCGGGCGGCGAGGGCCAGCCCGGTGGGGATGGCAGCCCCGGTGCCGATGGAAACCCCGAAGGCAAAGGAAATCCGGAGGGAGACGGGAGTGCCGGCGGACAAGGAGACCTGAATGCCGACCCCCTCAATCCGGATGGACAACAAGGAGACGGAAATTCACCGTCAGGCAATAAACTCAATCCTCCAAAGCTGGACCCGGGTGCAGGCACGGATGCCGGAGAAATAGATCCGAGTAAAACCGATTCCGGTAAGACCAAGGAGCCTGATAAGCCCTGGTACGAAACTTTATGGGATAAAGCAACAGATTTTGCCAAAGGAAGTGTGGCCGGAGCCATTGGAGCGGCCATCGTCATTGGTGTCGTTGTAATCGGGGCCGCTATAATCGGTGTAACCATCGGGGCACCTGTGCTTATCGCCGCAGCTGTCGTCGGTATTGTGGCAGGCGGCATTTATGGCATCATGTCCGGTGAGAACTTTAGCTGGACTAAGGGAATCGGTATTGGTGCATTAGGTGCGATCAGTACAATCGCGGTACTCCAGTCCGGCGTAGTAGGAGCTATACGCGGAGGAATCCAGCTCTTCAGAACATCCGGGTTCAAAGGCGCAATGAGCAGCATCGGTTCCCGGATCGTCGCTTACTCCCGCGGTACGTTTACCAGCGTGCGGAACGGATTATCCGCGCTTCGGGGGGCTACGATTAAGGAAACGTTCATGAACGCAGCAACTGCGTTCGGCAAGACCTTAATCAGCAAAAGCTTTAATGTCACGATGTTCTCTAACTTTGGAATCAATCTGGCCGTTAAAGTAGCTTTCGAAGGAAAGCTCCCTACCTCCACGGAATATCTTCAAATGGGAGTGGAGAGCTTCGTAGGCGCGCTGGTTATCGACAAAGTGGCCAATGTGCTCGGGTCGGAAGCAGTCAGCACATTCGGTAAGCGGATGGCCAACTCCGTAGTCAGCTTTGCCGAGGGTATTTTCGTTACTCCTTTTATCAAAGGCGAAAAGCCTAAATACGGAGAAGCCGCTCAGACAAGCTTCATCAAAGCCTTTATTATCCAGCCTATCTTTAGAACGAGATTGAACCAGGTTCGCCTGGATAGAGATATCGGCACAACAGTCGATGAAGTCAGAGTCACGGCACCGGGATTCAGTGATGCCAATGTCAGTCAGAGACAGATCACGAACCGATCTTTGGACCGGATGTGGCAGAACGGGGAAATCAATCCGAATGCCGTAAATAACAATACGTTAAATCAATGGAATAACCGCGGAAACCAAGTGACGCAGAGACAATTCGACCGCCTGCTGGAAAACCAGAGCAATCTGGATAGGGTAGCCAATCAGCAGCAAGTGGTCGAGAAAGCGACCGAGCAGACTGCGAATAAAGCGGTTGAAAATCAATATGGTCTAAAGGGCGGCAAGTAATCGCCGGACAATTCTGCGAAAGACAAGGGCGTGAATGTTATTTATGAATTTCTTAAAAGATGTCAGTGCCGACCGGCTGGGCAAATGGCTGGGGATTTACACCCTGTTTTTCTTCCTGTGCGGTCTTGTCATCGCCTATTTGGGAGGAGATCATGATTATATTTCTTATCAGACAGGTGTCATACTAGGCGCCCTCCTCCTCCTCCCTGGTTTATTCCTGCTCATTGCCCTCTATATCAAGGCAGACCGCCAGACCAGGAAAGGCTATAATCTCCGCCTGCTGCTTGTCCTTGCACTCGTTGCGGCCAAGTATGCGTTCTTTTAGAGGTATGACACTTTAACTGCACAAAGGATGTGTCCCGCTTGAATTCCTTAAAGCTTACGCTGCTGACGATCAGCACAGCCGCCCTCCTGGCAGCCGGATGCAGTTCGGAAGAAAGCAGCCCCCCTGCGGAAGCAGTGCCTACCGGAGCGCCCTCCTCTCCGTCCGCATCACCCAGCCCGCCCTCTTCCGCTTCACCTTCGCCCGCAGAGATCGGCAAGAAGAAGGTTGAGGTAGAGGTGGTGGCATCCGAGCCGCAGGCCAGCCCTGCCGCCAGCGTCCAAGTAACGGACATCGCCGGACATCCCGCCGAGAAGGCCATCACCTCTCTGCTTGAAAGCGGAGCAGTGATGGTTGATAGCGGCGGACAGTTCCGTCCAGGCGAGGCGATTACCCGCCGGGAATTCATCCATTGGATGTATGGTTTTGACTCCAAAGGAATTAAGCCCCGTAAGCCTCAAAAAGCCAGCTTTACGGATGTGACGGTCAGCGATAAGGATTTCGACCTTATCGAGGGCTTGCAGGGCGCCGGTGTCGTAACCGGATTCCCGGACGGCAGTATGAAGCTGGACAAGGAGTTGACGCGCGAAGAGCTGGCTCTGCTCTGGGGCTGGTACCAGAGCGCCGACAACGTCGTCAGCCCGCTGATTCCGCTCGCAGCCGCCGAGATCAGCTACCGCAAGTACAGCGACCGCGAGAAGGTCGGCGAGATTTTCAAACGTGCGGTAGGCCATTACTCTCAAAACAAACTCATCGTCAAAGCCTTCGGCGAAACGCCGGCACTCAGCCCGCAAGGCTCCGTCACGCGCTCGGAAGCGGCGCTGTGGATCGCCACCTACTATAACGAGTTGACGGGCGACGAGAAGACTAAATTCGAACAGAGGCGGCAGAACAAATAGCCGGCCTGCGAAAGGAAGGGTTCCGATGAAACGCCAATACTCTGGAATCAAAACGGCTTCGGCCTCCTGCCTGCTGGCGGCGCTTCTGCTCAGTTCTGCCTGCTCCGCGGACAAACCCGCCGCCAGTCCGGCCGCTACACCTGCGCCGACAGGCACGTCTGCGTCACCGGAAGGCGGCTCTGGTGGTGACGCCATCTCCTCGCCCCGCGGTCCCCTGCGCGTGAAGGACATCGCCGGCCACATCGAACAGGAGGCCATTGTCAAGCTGCTCGCGTCTGGAGCCGTGAATCTGGAAGGCGAGCTGTTCAAGCCGAATGAAATGATTCAACGCAGCGAATTTCTGGCTTGGGCGCACGGATACGACCCGAAGGACACCGTCAAGCAAAAACCGGACCAGCCGGTATTTCAGGACGTCCCAGCCGACCATCCGTACGCAGACCTGTTAGCCGGCCTCAAAGCTTCGGAACGGATCACCGCCATGCAAGACGGCTCTTTTCAACCGGATAAGGAACTGACGCGCGAAGAGCTCGCACAACTGTGGGGCTGGTATCAGCGGACCGAACGGATTCTAAGTCCCAAGCAAGATTACTCGGACACCTTCATGAAATTCCGTAAAGACGGCGATAAGGTTCAGGAAATTTACCGGGTCGCAGTCGATCATTATATTTTCTTCGATGATTTCTATCACCAGGTGTTTGGAGATGTACCCCGGCTTAATCCTCAAATGGCCGTAACCCGTGCAGAGGCAGCAGCCTGGATTGTCAAGTTCTACGAGAAGAAGGAATCCTAACCATGAAACCTATCCGTATGTTCAAAAATACACTCAGCTCCCTGCGGAATGAAACCGGCAGCACATCGATTCTTACGGTTTTCACGCTTGGAGCCGTCATTATCGGGAGTGTATGTATGTTCTATTACTTTACGGTTTTTATAGAAAAAAGGCAGGCCCAGAACATTGCGGATACCGGAGCCATAGCAGCCGTACAAACCCTCCGGGACGAGTTCCAGAAGAAAATGGAAGATGCATCCGAAGAAAGCATAAGCAAGCTCATCGAGAAAATCGACAAGTTTATCGAATCTTTTCCGGAAGAAGACAGGCCCACCTTCGAAGAAGCCGTAGAGAACTTCCTGGGGTCCGGCGAACTTACTGAAATCGTGAAGTCCCATTCTTTCAAAGCCAAAGATCATTGGCTGCTGGTTGTTAAACACAGCCACTTTGCCAGCGACTATACGGCAGAGAAGAATGGGGATAAACTCATGGATGCTTATCTTCAGAACAGTGAGCTCATCAAGTATGCGGCCGTTACGGCCATTGAACAGAACAAAGGAAACTCACTGGTGGGAGAGATTGAATTTCCTTTTGAGAATGAAAGCGGCGAACCTCCCAAGCTGCTGCTCAAAGCAGCCCGAACGATGAAGATTGACGGACTATCCTTTGAAAAAGATCTGGATGCGGCGGCGGTAACGAGCGTGTCCTCCAAGGATTTTGACATTACGGTTAGAGCTGCACCTGCCCGGATTTCCTGGTAAATGGTAAAGAATCGCCGCCGGGAATAACATGGATTTAAAAAAACACCCCTTCGATTCATGGGAGCAACTGAGATTGCGCCCGGTGTTCGAAGGGGTGTCTTTTATTTATCAGCGAAGGGGCAGTTTAAGCCCGCTTATTAAGCCTATTGTATTCATCCGTAATTCCCGGCGGGCTCTATTCCATTGTGTCTACACGGCCCCACTTGACCAGCTGACCGCGCGTTACGCCGAGTTGATTCGTTGCTTTGAGAGTCTTCCAGACCTGTGTTCCTGTAATATTCCCGGAGATAGCACGGCGGTACAGTTCCAGAACTTCCTTGACCTTCTCGGGCGATTCCTCCAGGAATTCTACCCGGTAGGAACGGACGCCCAGCTCCAGGAAGTGATTCAAGTACTCCGCGCCCGACTGCTCAATCGCATTGTACACCGTATTGCGGCAGCCTTCGTCCACTCGTACAGGGTGAGACATGCCGATCCGGTCCTGCAGTGATGCCCGGTGGTCTTCACACGGACGGCCGCAGTTCGTGAAGTCGGTTCCCTCGCTCATGAACGTACAGTACACACAGTGCTCGGTATGGAACATCGGCATATGCTGCTGAATGACCATTTCCAGCTTGGACGTATCGGTGCGGGACAGCATATCAACCATCTGCTGGATGTTCAGGTCATACGACGGCGTGACCAGGCTGCAGCCCGCGTCTACAAACAGCGAAGCGGTTTTGTGATTGGCGATGTTCAAGGAGAAGTCCCCGATCAGCTCCGGACGATAGTCTTCCGTGGTTTCCGCGAGGTACTTCATGAAGAAATACATCGCGCCCGTATTGCGCACAAGCACCGCATCGGGACGCAGCTTCAAGATGTTGCGGAAGTAGCCGTTCTCTCCAGGCATATGAATGCGCGGCGTCGCCAGCGCAATCTTCTTGCCGGCAGCGTGAGCGGCCTCCACTGCGGCCGGAAACTGCTTGATGAACTCGAAATCGGCGTAGATCATATCTACGTCGGTTTCGACAGCCGCGAGCACCTGCTCGATGCCGCGGCATAGCGCGGTGAGGCGTACGCCGTAAGGCTGGCCTGCATGCCCGCCAGCCGAAGCAGCCTCACTGCCACCGGCAGCGGACGCCTGCGCGGCTTCCTGCTGCAGAGCCGCATCCGCGCGGCCGCTCATACGGCGTTCTTCAGCGCTTACCGGCACTTGAAGCGCCTGCTCGTCGGCGTAGGCATCGACCTCGCGCTTCAGATAGCGGCGCGGCTTCTGGCGCTCGGCCTCGAGCAGCTCCACCGCATGGCGGCGCAGCGCGTTCAACTCGCGCATCGGTACGATCACATCGCCGCCGAGCTGGACGTCCAGGCTCGCGAGTTCGAAGATCGTACCGCCGAGCCGGCCCAGCTGCTCTGCGAGCACTTCCTCGCCGAGCGGACGCTTCAGCGCCGCTTCGAGCGCGGCTTCCGTCTCGACGAAGACGCTGTGGCCCGCAGACGGGTCGCTCCACCACGTCTTCAGCGGCTGTCCGGCGGTGCCGGTTACGCGCACATGCACCGGGAACGTACGATACGGCTTCTCCGTTTCGTACGTCTGGCGCAGCCGCTTGTCCAGCGCCGGATCACTGGTCTTCCAGATCCGGTCGCCGACGCGCACGCGGCTAAGATCCACGTCGCTGCGGCCCGGCACGATCTCGATGATGCCGCCTTCGGCTTCTCCTTCGATTTTGGCTCCCTTGCGCCGGATGTCGTATACACGGCCGCCTTCTTCCTTCTTCGTCGGGTCACCGGCGTCGAATACGATACCGTCGCCGCGCTTGAGCGGCGCTTCGATCTCGCACAGCACCGCGTCGCGCAGCACCTGCTTCACGCGGCCGAGGAACACGCCGCGGCTCTTGGGAAATGTTCCATCCACGAGCTGCTTGTTGTTCGTCCCCTGCAGGAAGCCGGTCGTAAATCCGCGCGAGAAGCTCTGCTGAAGCTCCCGGATGTCTTCCTTCGACGGCTTCTCATCTTTGCCTTCGAAGTACGCGTCGATCGCACGGTTGTATTTGCTGACCACGTTGGCTACGTACTCGGGACTCTTCAGGCGACCCTCGATTTTGAACGAGGTTACACCCGCTTCGATGAGCTCCGGCACGATTTCAATCGCAGCCAGATCTTTGGGCGACAGCAAGTAGGCCACATCCCCCATCGGTTTAGGGTCTCCGTCGACGATCAGATCGTACGGCAGGCGGCATGCCTGCGCACATTCTCCGCGGTTCGCGGAGCGTCCGCCCCACATTTCGGATGTCAGGCACTGTCCGGAATAGGACACGCATAATGCCCCGTGCACAAACACCTCCATCGGCAGCTTGGCCTGGTCTCCGATGGTCTTGATCTGCTTCAAGTTATTCTCCCGGCCGAGTACGACCCGTTCGATATCGAATGGTTTTGTAAATTCCACCGCTTCCGGCGATGTAATCGTCATCTGCGTCGAACCGTGAATCGGGAAGTCCGGCGAGATATCACGGATCATTTTGACAAGACCAAGGTCCTGCACAATAACAGCATCCACGCCCGCATCCACACAGGCTTCAATCAGTTCCTGCGCATCGCGCAGCTCGTCCTCAAATACGAGGATATTAAAAGTCAGAAATCCTTTGACGCCATATAAATGAAGAAACGACATAATGTCGGACAGCTCATCCATCTTGAAATTGTGCGCGCGAGCCCGGGCATTGAATTTCTCAACTCCGAAAAAGACCGCATTCGCTCCGTTAGCTACCGCCGCTCTCAGGCAGTCCCAGTCACCCGCAGGGGCCAGCAGCTCTATATCTTCTCTGCGTAAAGATCGCATGATTCAAATCCTTTCGTTGTGCAAATCAGGTTACATAACTAGTGTACCTTTGCCCAGCCCCGACCGCAACCTGGAATAAGCGTTCCCGGCCTGCTTTTTATAGCCATTTTGCCGAAAAAGAACCGCTCTGATTCTCCCCATGTAAAAAGCTGCCCCGCCGGCAGTTAAATGTGCCAGGGAGACAGCTTCTTGTCATACGAATAAAACGATTCATACAGAATAAGCGAAGGATAAGTTCAAAAACGGAATTCACTGCCATACGAATCCAAGATCCGTGTTCGAATTCTTTAATTCAGATGATTACATAGTTTCCTTAATTAATGAGGCAGGTCATTCGAAACGATGGTTTGCAGATTCCGGTTGCTGTCCGCTTCCAATTCCCAGAACATAGCTCCGCGAAGACCTTTCGTTTTGATAAATTCATTTTTCAAATGAATGGATGCTTCGTCCTCGTATGCGATAAAGATTTTGCTAGTCGGATTGTACAGATAAGGCGTCTTGGTTGCATCGTTCCAGTAGCGCGTAAAGCCATTGCCGCCGACTGTATACTTGCCGCTTGCATCTTTCGTCAAATACCCTTTGTTCTGCAGGTAAGAGAAGTTGAAAGTCGAACCGTCCGAGCCTGTAGTAGCACCTCCGGTACAATTCTGATAAAGACCATCACCTTTTGGGCCGGCATTACAGCCGTTCCAGCCATAGCCGAAGAAAGCTTCTCCCACAGTAAGTTTGCTTGCCGGAATCCCTTTATTCAGATAAAGGTTTACAGTAGATTCTACATTAAAGAGTGTCGCTCCTGAAGGATCGCTTGGATCCTTGTACAGGGCGGATGGGATGTTGCTCACATTCTCCCAAGGACCATGATAGTCATAGGTCATGATATTAATCCAATCCAGGTACGTCGCTGCCTGGGAGAGCCAGTTCGACGTTCCGCCTGCATCACTTAGGAATGACTGGTTTGCGGACGAAGCTATCGTAATGTAGTAGCGTTTACCATCCTGTTGTCCAGCCGTATCGAGCTGCTGACGAAGCGTCTGCAGCAGAAGTGTATAGTTGGCTTTATCCGCTGTACGCTGGCAGGTTTGGCCTGCAGCACAAGGAACGCCGATAGAGTTCGGATATTCCCAGTCGATGTCAATGCCGTCAAAATTGTATTGGCGCAGGAAGGATACGGCGGATGTGGCAAAGTTCTGGCGAGTTGTCGGATCTGCCGCCAGATTAGAGAATTGATTCGACCATGTCCAGCCGCCGACAGATGCGAACAGCTTCAATTTCGGATTTTGAGTTTTGAGCTGTGCGAGCTTCTTCAAGCTCTCGTAGCCTCCACCGCCGCCGGTATCATCCGCATACGGATCGCCTAGAACGATTGCGCCGTTCGGTGCGTTATTCGGCACGCCGTTGCCGTCTTGGCAAGGCCATGTGTTCTTATTCGGATTGCCCGGATCGGTAGACGGATTACCGTGTCTGCCATTCCAGCAAACATCCAGGAACGCGTAGTTAATGACCGTCATTTTGGTCGGGTCTACGTTAGCCACCGTAAATTCAGGCGTATTATAAGAAGTCCAGCTCGGGAAGTAAGCAATGATTTCATTGCTTCCCGCCGGCTGAGCCGTGGTCGTGGCAGTTACCGCCGCACTCGCAGGCGATGCGTTGCCCGCTGCATCTTTAGCTTTGACGGTGAACGTGTAGAGCGTACTCGCCGTCAGGCCCGTTACGGTGTAGCTAGTACCGGTCACGGCAGCTACCAAAGCTGTGCCCTTGTACACCTCGTAGCTGGCAACCCCGACATTATCTGTCGAAGCGGTCCAGCTCAGAGCGACCGAGTTAGCTGTCACAGTGCCTACAGTCAGCTTCGTTGGCGCTGTAGGAGCCTGCGTGTCCGGCGCAGTCGTCGTAACGGTCACCGCATTACTGCTTGCCGAAAGATTTCCAGCCGCATCTTTAGCTTTGACCGTAAAGGTATAGGACGTGTTGGCCGCCAGACCTGTCACCGTGAAACTAGTGGAGGCGGATGAACCGGCCAGCGTAGTACCGTTATAAATATTGTAACCGCTTACACCTACATTATCAGTAGAAGCGTTCCAACTCAGAGCGACTGAAGCTCCTGTTACGGCCCCTGCTTTAAGAACGGTAGGAGCGGTTGGGGCTTGGGTGTCAGGAGCCGGCGTGCCGGTTTGCTTCTTCCATAATGCAGGCACATTCGAAGGTTCCCAGCCAGTAAGTGAAGTATGCCCCTGTATGCATTCGTAATTGCTGCCGCTGTATGTGACCACATCCCCCGTCTTATAAGCGGTATTGGGTGCCCATGGATTAGCACCTAAAGCAGTCAGCGGTAAAGCCATAAGAAGCAGTAGTACGACTAGGCAAAATGCCAGTCCTCTTTTGGTTTGTTGAGCCATTCGTTAATTCTCTCCCTTCAAATTGTACTTTCATCATACGGTTTGAATCCAGGCCTCAGAATCCGCTTGCGCCCTTCAGATCAGCAGTCAGCATTGTTTATCCGATACCAAGGACATGTTATGTGTTATGGACAATCCCCCCCTTTGGCGGTGATTCCGTGAAAGTGAAGCGCTTTAACTTTCGGACACCACAAGCTGCAGCCACTGCAACTGCATACAACAAATGTCCGGTTGCGGTGGCGGCGACTTTAGTATAATCAATTCGACTATTTCCAGTAATTCCCTTCTATTTCCATAAAAACATTTTTCTCCAGTTTTCTCTCCCTCTCCTGGCATTGATTTTTTTTCCGAGTTTAGGTAAACTAAGGCCAACTGCATACAGTGCGGCCGTGAAGGACCAATAGTATCCGATTTTCCTTCGATGTTCAGCGACCTGGGGATGGTGCAAGCCCAGGCAAGGAGTCAGAGAAAAGGCAGTCCGGAGCCGCGTGCGGAAAAGTGGATGCGTCAGCCTGACATTCTCAGGCGGATCTTCTAGCAGCCGGGACCACATGTCCGGCATGAGATGGAGATTCGCGAAATGTCACAACCTGCTCACCTGGCAGAGGCGGCGGATCAACTAGGGTGGAACCGCGGGTGCTCAAGCTCTCGTCCCTAGGCATGTAGGATGCCTGTGGGATTGGGGGCTTTTTCGATTGCCCGCGGACTGCGGTCTGATACGGATTGCGGCAGCCTGGCGTTTCGGAGAAATGCTCGGCCTGCCCGGATCGCTGCAGTTCAGTCTGGAATCATCCCCCTGCCCCGGCAGCATAACGGCCGCAAGCGCCGAACGACACACAACCGATTATCCAATCAAAGGAGCGAATACTAATGAGCGTCAACATGGAGCAGATCGTAGCACTCGCCAAGCACAGAGGCTTTATTTTCCCGGGTTCCGAAATTTACGGCGGTCTCGCCAACACGTGGGATTACGGCCCGCTGGGCGTTGAACTGAAGAACAACGTCAAACGTGCATGGTGGAAAAAATTCATCCAGGAGTCTCCATACAACGTGGGACTGGATGCCGCTATCCTGATGAACCCGCAAGCATGGGTTGCATCCGGTCACGTGGGCAACTTCAATGACCCGATGATCGACTGCAAGCAGTGCAAAGCACGCCACCGCGCGGACAAAATCATCGAGAACGCCTTAGATGCCAAAGGCATCGAACTGGTCGTAGACGGCCTGTCATTTGATCAGATGAAAGCATTGATGGATGAGCACGAAATCGCATGTCCGGACTGCGGCAGCCGCGATTTTACAGATATCCGCCAGTTTAACCTGATGTTCAAGACCTTCCAAGGCGTAACGGAATCCAGCTCCAACGTCGTGTACATGCGCCCGGAAACCGCGCAAGGTATCTTCGTTAACTTCAAGAACGTACAGCGTACGATGCGCAAAAAACTCCCGTTTGGCATCGGCCAAATCGGCAAAAGCTTCCGTAACGAAATCACGCCGGGCAACTTTACGTTCCGGACGCGTGAATTCGAACAAATGGAACTTGAATTCTTCTGCAAGCCTGGAGAAGATATGAAATGGTTCGAGTACTGGCGCGCTTACTGCCGCGATTGGCTCCTGAACCTGGGTGTCAAAGAAGGCAGCATCCGCCTGCGCGACCATTCCGACGACGAGCTGTCCCACTACAGCAATGCAACAACGGACATCGAGTACCGCTTCCCGTTCGGCTGGGGCGAGCTCTGGGGCATTGCGGACCGTACGGACTACGACCTCAAGCAGCATATGGAGCATTCCGGCGAGGATTTCAACTATGTTGACCAAGAAGCCGGTAATGAGAAATACGTTCCTTACTGCATCGAGCCTTCACTTGGCGCAGATCGCGTAACTCTGGCGTTCCTGATCGATGCATTCGAAGAGCAGAAGCTCGAAGGCGACGACAGCCGTACCGTGCTGCACCTGCACCCGGCACTGGCTCCCTTCAAGGTAGCCGTGTTCCCGCTGTCCAAGAAGCTGTCCGAAGGCGCGCAAGCGATCTTCTCGGACCTGGCGAAGAGCTTCATGGTCGATTATGACGATACCGGTTCGATCGGTAAACGGTACCGCCGCCATGACGAAATCGGTACACCTTTCTGCATCACATACGATTTTGATTCCGAGCAGGACGGCCAAGTGACGGTCCGCGACCGCGACACGATGGAGCAGACCCGTATGCCGATCAGCGAATTGAAGGCGTTCATTGAATCGAAACTTCAATTTTAATTCACCCTGCTGCAGCCTATAACCAGGAACAGCCCTCCAAATCCTCTATTCGATAGAGTTTGGAGGGCTGTTTCTCTATAAGCCTGGATAAGAGCCCTTCATACGCCTGTTATTAAAAAAGCCGCAGATCCTGACACACCGTAACGGTGCGAGGCCTGACGGCTTTTTCACAAGCAGTAACAGAACTTCCTGGCAGGCAAATTCTTATAGCTTGGCATGGTGGACAAGCTGCAAGTTGTCTATACCTGCCAACTGCACTTTAAAATCTACACCTTGAACTTCGACAAGGATTCGCCGAGCTGGTTCGATACCTCTTCCAGTTGCCCGGACAGACGGACTAGCCCTTCACTGACACTCTGCTGCTCGCTGCTGAGCGAAGCGACTTCCTCGCTGGTCGCGGACGATTCTTCCGCAACGGCGCTGACATTGGTCATCGCGTCCGCAAGCGTGAGCTGCGAGGCATTCAAATCTGTGATGGAGCCGGATACTTCATCCAACTGGATAAGCAGGTTGTCCATCTGGGTCTTCACATCCGAGAACATCTGGTTCGCTTCTTCAACCGATTCCGTCTGCTGACGGAACAAAGGATACGCATCGGACAGTGCTCTCACCGTGGCATCCATTTCACGCTGAATCTCTTCCGTAATCTCCGCCACACTGACAATCGAGCCTCTCGACTGATCAGCCAGATTACGGATTTCGCTGGCTACCACCATGAATCCCTTGCCTGCCGCTCCGGCACGGGCAGCTTCAATTCCCGCATTCAGGGATAAAATGTTCGTCTGCGCTGTTATCTTCGTCAATACATCAAGAATTTTACGGATGGATCCCGTTGTCGTTTTGAGACGGTCTACGCGTTCTACCAGCGATTGCGTGAGCTGTTCGCTCTGCTTGGTCTTCTGAGTGAGGTCATCCATCTGCTCTATGCCCCGCTCACTCATCTGCTGCACCTCGGAGGTTGCTATCGCCATCCGGATGTTCTTCTCGATAACATACTTCATTTGCTCCGAGATTTGCGTACTAAGATCATTCCCGTTCTCGGCCGCAACGGCAAGGCTCGTCGCCCCGCCCGCGATATCTTCCGTCGCCGTTGCAATCTCCCTTGCCGACAGAGCCGTCTTCTTGGACGCATCCGTCAGATCGCGGGCTGTCTCCAACACCTTATCGGCAGAGCGGTTGGTCTGGTTCACGAGATCTGTAATTTTACTCATCATCCCGTTAAAGCTTTTGCCCACCTGCCCGATCTCATCGGCCCGCTGAGTGAACAAAGTACGTACAGCCAGGTTGCCCTTCTCGCCCTCATTCATCAATTGGCCCAGCTCAACGAGCGGCTTGCCGATCATCCGGCTCATCAACCAGCCCAGGACGATCGCCAGCAGACCGGCGATAATCGCAACCCACAAGGTCAGATTGAAGATAGCATTGGCACTTTTTGTAATTTCGTCAATCGGTGCATAACCGTATACGACCCAATTGGTATGACTGCTTGTATTATATACAACGAGGTTATTCTCTCCCGCTTTACCCAGCGTTGCTTGGCCTTCCTTCTGAATCTTCTTATCGGCTTCATTGACCGGCAGTTTAATGTCGGCTTCCTGGCCGATTTTCCCCAAATCACCGAGAACCATCCATTGATTCTGCTGATTCATGATCTCGATTCTGCCTGTTTCGCCAATTTTAATCTCTTCGAGCTGCTCATTTAAATATTGCGTTTTGATCTCTATGAAAACGACATAATTTCCCTTACCCGCTGAATCTTTAATAAGACGGGCAACGGAAAACGTAGGAAAGTTCAATTGCGAGAAATAGCCGTTTATTTTGGAATCCATCCAGACGGGTCTTCCGTCTTCCTTCACGGCTTTTTGAATAACCGCCTCATTCTCCTTGACCAGAGACTCCTGCATAAAACCCGCAACCTTGCCGTTTACATCAGCCGGAACTACAAAAATACCGGCGATTTTCTCATCCGTCCGGGAGTACTTCTCCAAAGCCGTGTTGATGCTCATACGGGTGGATATAGCATCTGCATCGCTCAGATTGCCGAGGAGTTTCTCGGTATTGCTCGTAATCGCCTGATCGATCATAATGTCCAGCGACATCTTCTCGTAAGTCTTGAAGATATAATCGATTTTTTTACTAGTCTGAACCACTGTCTGATAAGCTGCCTTCGATACTTCCTCTTTTACGACACTCTTGGAAGTCTGGTACGATAAGGTCCCCACAATCCCTACCGCGATCAGTATACTTAAGAAAAAGATAATGAACAGTTTCGTTCCAACTGCTTTCATTAGAGGGACTCTATTGTCTCCCCCGCCTGATGAAAGCGATTCGGGCTGTGCCGGCTTCATGTCTCTAAGTTTTGTTTTGAGGCTCTGAGAAGCACCTTGCATTCCCTCGGTCAGCTTTTCCTTCCACTTTTTTTCCATAGCAACTCCCCATCTGTAGTTTGTAAATAATCATCTTCTTTATATATCGGCGAGGGCGACTCCATTTATGAACATGTTTTTCGGTATTATCTTTCTATTTGCACGCCTCTGCACCGCTCTGATACAGACCGATCCCCCTCCGTCTCTTAAGTTAACAAACCCCGGCAGAAGTGCTATAATGGCATGGATCATACACATAATTGAGGGATGAATTTGTCGAAAAAACGTTACACTGCAGCAGTGTTCGGTATAATCGCTCTGCTTGTACTGATCGGCGCAGCCGCTGTCCTGACTTCCAAAAAGGAAGAAGTGCGCCTTTTGTATGCGACGAATGGAGATCAATTCGATACAGCGGCATTCGGGCAGTTCCAGCAATCTTTAGCAGCAAACTTGAAGGTAGAGCGGAAGCCGATCGGCACATTGTCGGACCGTCAGCTCGGCGCTTACGACGCCGTTGTCCCGGATACCGGACTTGCCAATATCCCGGATAAAGGCCACCTTAAGAAACTTCAAGATTATGTGGAAAATGGCGGCCATCTGCTACTCGACAATAGTTTCGCCAGTATGTTTCCTTCGGATTTCCTGGGTGCCTATCAAACCAAGCTTATAGCTCCCCAGACCAAGCCCAAATTCGAATACCCCGCAGTCGGGACCAACGTTCAAGGCTTGCAGGAAGTCATGAAACTGTTTAGCGATAATTTCTTCAAAAGAGAATCCATGGACAGCATGCCCGGATTCTACTGGGGCTACGGTCTGGACCCTTCGACAGCGGAGCCTCTGGTTATGCTCGACGGACAAGCCATTGTAGCCCGCAACAAATATGGTAAAGGCACGGTTCTCTTAACCAGTACGTTCCTGCCAAACCGCTATTTCATAACGGGTTATGATTTGACCAGCGGTATGGACCCTAAGCAGGGGTTCGGCAGCCTCGTCACTCAATACAACAAGAACCGGCAGCTTGATCCCGGCACGACTTATTTTGACAAGAAAGACCTGAAGCTGGAGCCCTATTTCCACTTCGCCTTCTCGTCAGCGGGCGCTCAGCTACGTACCGAATTCGTGTCTTATGTATCCAAAGAAATTTACGGCTACAGCGCCACCAAAATACTCGGTCCTTACGGACGGCCTGCAATGGCTTACCAGAATCATTTTGAAGCGATGCCCGCCTTCCAGAATAAAGAAGGCATTCAATGGGCCGAGCTGACCAAGAAGTACAACCAGATTCCCTCGTACTCCCTTGTCCGCTCCGCATTCTACTGGGGACAGTGGAAAGAAAGCGCCACGGTGCAGCTCAACGAGGGAACCAATGAGAAGCCGGCGTTCAGCGGCGAGAAGCCGGCATCCTATTACAGCAGCGGCATGCATCTGCAGGCTGAAGGCGGGCCTGTACGGCTCGCGGAATATCCGGACTACCGCTCGCTTGCGGACGCCTTGGATAAGCCGCACCGGCTCGTACCGGCGTTCGCCGATTTGAACGGAGACGGACGGGACGACCTCCTTGCCGGCAGCAGCGACGGATACATCTATGTGTATCCGAATCTCGGCCAGAAGCCCGAGATGTACGAGCGCGACTCCGCGCCGGCTGGCCTGAAGCTGCCGGACGCGTACGGCAAGCCCGAGAAGCTGCTGCTGGACGGCGGACAGCCGCTGCAGACCGGCCCGCATGCTTCCGTGCATGCGGCGGACTGGAACGCTGACGGTCAGGTTGACCTCATCGTCAGCGACTCCACCGGGGCCGTGCGGATCGCGCTCGGCCAAGGCAGCGGGCGGTTCGCTCCGCTAACCGCCCTGCAGGACCCCGCCGGGCCCATCCGTGTGCCCGGACCGGCTGCGGCCGCCGTCGGTGATGTCGACGGCGACGGTACCGCAGACCTGCTCGTCGGCGATGCGGACGGCAAGGTCTGGCTGTACCGCGCGCCGCAGGCAGGCGCGCTGCGGCTCTCCGCCCCCGCCGAACTCTTGAGCGTCGGGGCGAAATACGCCGCGCCGTCCGTCCGTGACATGGACGGCGACGGCAGAGCGGACCTCGTTGTCGGCAGCAACGAGGGAGATCTTCGCGTGTTCCGCCAAGAAAGCGGCGGAACTTGGACCGACCAGGGGACGGTAAACGGCACCACACTGAATCAGATGGGGACGAATGCCCTGGTCGGAGGACACAACTCCGTGCCGGTATGGCACGATGTGAACGGCGACGGCGTCATCGACCTCGTCGTCGGACAGCTGGAATTCGGTTCCCCGATTCCGCTGGATTCGCCGGATTTCCCTTACAAAGAACAGCTGCAGGAGTTCCTGCAGTACACCAAGGACAATCATCTGGAATTGTATCCGCACGTATTCGTCCATAATTTTTTCAGCGATGATCAGGAAAAGAAAGAACTCGCCCTGCATAAGCAGGCGTTTGAGAAGCTCGGGATTCCGTGGGTGATGCCGGGAACGAACCAGCATACATGGCGGATTAATTTCCCGGACCGGCTGCAGACGCTTAGCAATGAGCGGGATCAGGATATATGGTTCAATTTCGGCTTTACACCGTCCCATACGCCTACCGAGCCACGGCTTGGCACCGATTATATATGGGGGCTGCCATTTCTTCTTGAGGACGTTGATGGAAGCCGTTCCGAGAAGCCTATGCTCATCTACACGCCGGCTCCCGTGCTTCGCAAAGAAGGCGCGAACTCCACAACGGACATCTACGATTCGTATGTGAAAAGAGATATGCCGATTGATTATTTCGAACATATCGAATATCATTTCCCGGACCGCGCAGGAGACCTGGAGACTTTCGCTTCTTATCTGGATGAAATCCGCACTCAGCATGATTACAACTTCATGACGGAGCCCCAGATGGCGCGTTCGTTTCTGGCGACTTTAACAACCCGGATCACGGTCAGCCGGAGCTGGGCCGATTATGTAATCGACAACGTCAAAGACCGTCTGTCCGATAAAGGCCTGCATCTGTCTCTCCGGCTGGGGGCAGACACCTCCAAAGTTCCGAAGCAGGCAGCTGAATATACGAATACGTCCGGCGTTGTGATTGAGAAAGGCGAGAAATACGCGCCTTACTCCCTAACTACCGACGCGCTCGTGTACACGGAGCAGAAGGGTAAGCTGTATCTTGGCCTTGGGAAGGATGCAGAGCTTCATATCGGCAAAGGAGCCGAGCAGGCACATATCGTCCGATCTAATGTGCCGTTCGCGCTGGACGCAGGCCAGACCGGCAATTGGAAACTCGAGCTTCAGGCTGCAGGCATGCAGCAGATCAAGATCTACAGTCCACAGGGTCTATCGATTCCCGGAAACCCTAAGGATGTTGAGATTAGGCATGACGAGAAGACAAGCACGTACACAATAACCCGCTACGGGGACAAAACTTCCCTTTCCATTTCTTTGGGAAATCCCCAATAATGAAGTTAGCTACACATGTTGCCGTTGCAGGCATCAGAAGCTGAAGCTCTGATGCCTGTCAACTTTCTTTTATAAATTCCGCATGACTTTAGGAGGCTACATTTACATGGAAGATATCATCAAGCAGCTCGAAGAGCATATCCGCAGCCGCTATGAGATTGAAGCAGACGACGAGGATTTCGGTACAGACGTACATCTGTTTGATTACGGGTTCATTGACTCCATGGGCGCAACCGCACTGATTGCCCATATCGAGCAAACTTATGGTATTCAGGTGACTAATCAGGATCTGATGCTGTATCCCATGAACACTATTCAAGAAATCGCACATTTCATTTCCACGAAAACCGGGAGGTAACACCATGACCACGGAATGCACTATATCTCTGGAGCGACTCCACGAGAGCCAACACGGCCAGGTCAAATACGCATCCGCCTTCGTGGATGAACATATTCAAGAAATCACACTGAATGACGGACAGCTTCGCATTGTTCATACATCTCCTGCAGGAAGCGAAGCGATTATGGAACGTGTGGAACGTCTGATCGAGCGTTTCTCCAAAGGAGATTTCGGCTTCAAGGAAAATATCCTTTTCCGCAATGAAGTTGCCGTTCCGTATCAGGAAGACATTATCCGCGAGCTGATTGATAGCAAAAGCATTAAAGTGCTTGAGCCCGGCCTCTTTATATTCCGGGAGCCCTTCTCTTCGCTGATGCGTTTCCTTGACTATTCATTCGTGACCAAGATCGCTAACCGGTTCGATGTTAAGGAAGAGCATTATCCGGCTGTTATTCATTCCGAGACACTCAACAAAACAAACCATTTCACCTCATTTCCGGAACACATCCATTTCCTGACGCATCTGCGTGAAGATCTGGACGTTATTGAGTCCTTCTCTGACTCGATCCGCGAAACCGGCGGCTGGAAAGACGAGCTTCCGCTCGATCTCAATGCCACCATGCCGAAGCCGAAGTTTACGATGAATCCATCGACCTGCTACCACTGCTATGAAGGCCTCCAGGGGGAGACACTCGATAGTGAAGGCATCGTGGTAACAGCCATCGCCAAATGCCACCGCTTCGAATCGAAGAACCACAGCGACTTTGGCCGGCTGCTCGATTTCTCCATGCGGGAAATTATTTTTGTAGGCAAGCCGGATTTCGTTAAAGAAAACCGGTTGAAATCGATTGAATACTTAAAAGAACTTGCCGTTGAATGGG
The DNA here is from genome assembly GCF_009757775.1 of Paenibacillus lutrae. Lineage (GTDB taxonomy): Bacteria > Bacillota > Bacilli > Paenibacillales > NBRC-103111 > Paenibacillus_F > Paenibacillus_F lutrae. The sequence goes on along the minus strand of NZ_RHLK01000013.1, from coordinate 115,324 downwards.
AAGTCGACAGCCTGCTTGAGATCGCTAACGATCCCTTCTTCACGAATGACTTCCAAGTTAAAGCTTCGTTCCAGCGCAACCAGGAGATGAAGTACGAACTGCGCCTGACGATTCCTTATCTGGATAAGTCCATTGCGTGCAGCTCCGTTAACTTCCACAGCAACACATTCGGCAACGCCTTCGACATTAAAGTCGGCAAGCGTGCGGCCGTTACTGGTTGTGTAGGCTTCGGCATTGAACGCTGGGCATTTGCATTCCTGGCCCAGTACGGAATGGATCAGGCCAACTGGCCGACATCGTTCCGTGAGCAATATACAGCTTGGCAAGAAAAATCCATATAAAGAGTGATAGCGCGTGAACATACCCGCTTTTCTTAAGAAGAACAGCTTCGTCCTGGGGCTGCTTCTTATTTTTGTACTCGCCGAGATCGGACTGATGTTCTGGAATCCGATGGAGACGAGCCGACGTTTTGCCAAAGATGATTTTACCAAAACGCTGTACCACCACGACTGGTCGCGTACAGGGGCTGTTTTCTACGGGAACTCCGCTGTAACGGGGGCTTACATGGAAGACAAATCTTCTGTTAAGCTCGTCGAAATGGGCATGTCCCTGGGGAAATTAACCGATCTGAAGGAAATTCTTCAGCGCGAACTTTATAATGTGCAGGGCGAGCTTGTCATAGGGATCGATGTGCATACGATGCTGGATAAGATGGATACCGACTACCGGTTTCCGTGGCACAAACCTTGGTACAAGCCTTATGTATATGCGTACCGGGCAGATTTCCTAGATACGGGTACGGAATTCGTACGTAATCTTGCTTTGAAGGGGAGCCTCGATTATCAACCGCGCTGGATCGACAAAGAGCTTTACTACGGCCGGGAAAGCTCCGATCAGCTTGTGAAGGACTGGGCTCGCTATAACGAGAAGTACAATTGGATGACGCTTGCGGATATGAAAGACAATGTAGAAGCCCTCCAGTGGGTCATTAATTACAGCAAACAGCGGAACCTGCCCCTGCGCGTGGTCTGGATGCCTTTCATTCAAGGACACGAGAAGCCCCCTTATACCGAGGCTATGAAGCAGGAAGTGAACAGCCGTCTGCAAGCATCAGACGTGCCTGTACTCGACCTTATGGACCGGTACGAACCCCGACTGTTCCATGACCTGGTCCATCTTAACCGGGAAGAAGGCGCTCCGGTGTTTACGAAGGAGGTTGACGCATGGCTTCTTTCTTTAAGAAAACCGCAGAAATCTTAATCTATCTCCTCATGCTCTACCTGGTACTGATTTATTTCACCGGACAGGGATTGTTTATTTATGAAGGCTTCTAAGAAGGCCGTGACCAGCCCCAAGTTTTGGACGCTGCAAGCTAAGTTCCGGGTCTGCTTACACGCTTGTCTGTTGGCCTGCCTGTCTGTAGACCCTGCCTACCGATTCTCCGTTTATTAAGGAGTCCTGCTATGTTTTATTTGAACATGAACGCGCTGCTAGCCATGTGCGGCATGGTGTTCGTGCTGATGGCGACAAGAAAATGGCCGCAGAACAAGCGCATTCTGATGCTGCTGTTCAATGTCGGCTTCCTGTTTCTATGGAGCGGCAAGCTGTTCACCTTTTACCTCATCTATACCGTTGTCAATTATGTAATGTTCGTCTACCTATGCCGGACACCCGTCTGGCGAAAGTTCTCGTTCGCCTTATTCATTCTTGCGAATATAGGCGCGGTCGTCTTGTTTCACATGCTCGGCAAAAACACCGAGGGTTCCTTTCTGGCGGACGGCTTAATGACGCTTGGACTGCTCTTTAATGTGCTGAAGGTTATCGATGCGCTGTATTTCGCTTATTTTTTCGGAAAAGAAGGGCAGGTCAAACTGCTTGATTATGTGAATTACATCTTATTCGTACCGACATTCACCTCGGGTCCGATCCTGAAATTCCGCGACTTTATGGCTGATCTGAAAAAACCTTACCGTGTCGATTCCGCCGAATTTCAATTTGGAGTCAAACGGATCATTCTGGGTTTGTTCAAGAAAGTCGTGGTTGTCGTCTGGATGACCGATATTTTCAACATCGTAATGAAGCAGGAACTACATACCCACCAGAGTATATTCTTAATGATTTGGTTCTACCTGCTCATCTACGTGGATTTCTCAGGCTACTCGGACATTGCGGTCGGCTTCGGTCGGCTCATGGGCTTTACGATTCCGGAGAATTTCAAGAAGCCGTTCACGTCCCCTACTCTCACCCAGTTCTGGCGTAATTGGCATGCAACCCTCGGAGACTGGTTCCGGGATCATATTTTCATCTTCTTTTCGCGCAAAACGCCATCCAAGCTGATGACCGCCGGACTTTCGATCCTGATTATGACGCTGATGGGACTGTGGCACGGATTCTCGTGGCTCTTCCTGATCTACGGGGTGTACCATGGTGTAATTATTGCGATTGAGAACCTGCTTGGCAAAACGACAGTGATCCGCAGGAAAGTATCCAAGCCTTATTTCTACTTCCGCTGCCTGCTTACCCAGGTGCTGGTTGTGGCCGCGATTATTATCAACATGAACGATTACGATAGAGTGATGCGTATTTACAAAGGGCTTTTCCATTTGCCGTTCTAAGAACGGTCAAGCGGAAAAGCTTTTTTATTAATTATTAGGGGCTGCATTTAAAGTTCATATCTGCCGCTGCACATGAGCCGGGCGATATTTCATTCCAATCTGGACAGCAGATGCCAGTTCCTTAGGAATGGTTTGCCCACCGCTGTGAAATACTTGGTTTATCTTCCATTTGTTATTGATCCTTGTTCAATTAATAATTGTATCCTTAAGCCTCATTTGATATTCAGCAGGAACTGACGCTTCATTTCCTTGGAAAGCGGTGCTATAATAACAAGTGTACGCGCGTTCTTTTTAAAATTCGTGGAGGTGTAACCATATGAAGTTAGGCGTATTTGCTGTCCTGTTTGGACAAAAGCCTCTAGAAGAAACACTCGATTATATCGCAGAAAAAGGCGTTGAAGCCGTTGAAATCGGTACCGGCGGTTATCCAGGTAATGCCCACTGCAAGCCTGAAGAATTACTCGCTGACGAAAGCAAGCTGAAAGCATTCAAACAAGCATTTGATTCCCGCGGGCTTACCATCTCGGCGCTGAGCTGCCACGGCAATCCGCTTCACCCTCAGAAAGCCATTGCCAAGCAATATCACGATGAATTCTACCGGACGGTGGAATTGGCTGAGAAGCTTGAGGTTCCAGTCGTTGTCGGATTCTCGGGCTGCCCGGGAGACCATGAAGATGCCAAATATCCGAACTGGCCTGTAGCACCATGGCCGAACGATTTTCAAGAGATTCTAGACTGGCAGTGGTCGGAGAAAGTGATTCCCTATTGGACGGAAACCGGTAAATTCGCATCGGACCGCGGCATTAAGATCGCGCTGGAGCTGCATGGCGGATTCTCCGTCCACACACCGGCTACGTTGCTGCGTCTGCGCGAAGCGGCTGGCGATGTCATTGGCGCCAACCTGGATCCCAGCCACATGTGGTGGCAGGGCATCGATCCGGTGCAGGCGGTTCAAATCCTGGGCCGTGCTAATGCAATCCATCACTTCCATGCCAAAGATACATCGATTGATCCGATCAATGTGAACAAACACGGCGTCACCGATATGCAGTCCTACACCCTTATGCTGGACCGCGCTTGGCAGTTCCGTACAGTCGGCTACGGTCACGACATGAAGACATGGGCGGACATTATCAGCGCACTGCGTCTGGTCGGTTACGACTATGTCGTGAGCATCGAGCACGAGGACGGCCTCATGTCCATTGACGAGGGCTTTACCAAAGCTGTTCAGAATCTCCAGCAGATTCTTATAAAAGAACCTCTTGGCGACATGTGGTGGGTCTAGTCGCCATACTATCCGGGCATGCTGATGAATAGAGACGATGCGAGTTGCTCTAGCATCTTTCCATAGTCCTCCACTCTCCTTGCCGCATGCCGTTTCACCAAAACCCAAAAGCCCCTCGTCCATTTACTAAGGACAAGGGGCTTCTTAATTACGCATATTTGTAGTCGGCTGCTTGCTTACCAGCCCTTGATCATAATGACATCTATGAACAAGAATACGGCTAGGCTTACAATGGCAAAGCCGATCGCGAATACATTCTTCTGGGGTGCTTTAAACAAGCGGAACAGACCGATTGCAATCAGAATGGTAAAGATGATCACAAACGGATCAAAACCGGAAAATGTAGATGCCTGTTCTGCCTCTTCTGCAATATACAACATTGAGAGACCTCCTTCATTTATCTCCAACCAAATTAAACCAAACGATTTAGCCTTTTACTTTCTATGTTATCCGTATCAACCGCAAGATGCAAGGCCTTAGCTATGATGTTAACAAGTTTGTCACCTTTTTAGCCAAATAGCGCCTTTCTTTTTAGTTTATAAGTAATCTATGTCCTTTCTATAATAATTGTTTATATACGCTTTTGCCACCTTTCGATTTACGCCCTTTACGAAATATGGTAGGATCAGACTATGATATTCACACTAATCAGCTCGGAATTATAATATAAGGGGGTTCACGCATGACTTCGTCACCTATTTGGGCACAAGATACATCGAAGTTGAACAAAATGGAACTGGTTAAGCTTCAAAAAGACGGACTTGATGTCATTCGCACCATTATAGAAAAGTATGCTCTAGAAGGCTATGATTCCATTCCTGAAGATGATATGAATTTATTCAAATGGGCGGGCGTCTATCAACAGAAACCTAAAGACGGACATTTTATGATGCGGGTCCGTATCAATTCCGGCGTTCTGACAACGGACCAGGCCCGGGCTATGGCCGGTATTGCGGAAGACTACGGGAAGAACCTCGTGGATGTTACGACTCGTCAGGCTATCCAGTTCCACTGGCTTCGTGTGGAGAATTTGCCTGACATCTTCCAGCGCCTAGAACAAGTCGGGCTCTATTCCTACGAAGCTTGCGGCGACTGCCCTCGTACAATTGTGGGCAATCCGTTAGCCGGTATCGACCCGGATGAACTATTTGACACGACCGAACTGGTCAATCAGGTCAATGATTTCTTCCTGATGAACAGAGACTTCTCCAATCTTCCACGGAAGTACAAAATGTCGATTTCGACCAATATTTATAATTCCGCACACGCGGAAATTAACTGCCTGGGATTCACACCAGCTACTAAGATCATTGACGGCGAAGAAGTGCTCGGCTTCCATGCTTGGGTAGGCGGCGGCCTATCGGCTAAGCCTCATCTTGCTCAGCAGTTGGATCTATTCGTCCGCCCCGAGGAAGTATTGAAAGTCGCTACAGGTGTTACGGTGATTTTCCGTGACTACGGATACCGCCAGAAACGTACCCATGCGCGTCTGAAATTTCTCGTAGCAGACTGGGGTCCCGAGAAGTTCCTCGACAAACTTATCGAGCTGATCGGACCCATGCCTACCGGCGGTGATGACAAGGTAGTGGGATGGACTGCGGCTTACTTCGATGGCGTACATCCCCAGAAACAGGATGGCTACAGCTACGTCGGCCTGAACGTTCCGGTCGGTCGTCTTAACTCGGAGGAACTGCGTGAACTTGCCCGGATTGCAGACCAATACGGCAAGGGTACTATCCGTACCACGATGTCCCAGAATATCATTCTGTCGGATATTCCTAATGATCAAGTAGAGAACGTCCTCCAAGAGTCCGTTCTGCAACGTCTGACACCGTTCCCCAAACGTTTCATGAGCCGTACTGTCTCTTGCACAGGCAATGAATTCTGCAACCTGGCTCTGGTGGAAACCAAGGAATTTGCACGCCGTGTAGCCGAGTATTTGGATGAGCATGTCGAATTGGAAGAGGAAGTACGCATTCACTTCATTGGATGCCCTAATGCTTGCGGACAGAAGCAGATTGCCGATATCGGTCTTCAGGGCACCCTTGTCAGAACGCCTGAAGGAATGACCAGCGCATATGATATCGCGGTCGGCGGTATTCTCGGCCCCGGCGCACAGTTCAACCAAGCACTTAAAGGCCGCGTGAAGAGCGATGACGTAGGCCCCGTTCTTGCCGAGCTGATCCGTTTCTATAAGGATACCCGCAATGCCGGTGAAAGCTTCCATCAATTTTACCTACGGGTGGGCACGGCCCCTTTCCAGGAAAAGCTTACCCAGCTTCTTACGGTAGCTTCTTAATAAAATCACCAATAGCAGGCAGAAGATTTATTCTTCTGTCTGCTATTGTTCGTTACGGGTTATTAGAACAGCGGATGTGTAAGCTCAGGAGCAATCTTTTGTAATCTCGTCAGAACGTTTGGCAACTTGGGTACTGTTATTGCCGCCATTAGGAATTATGATTCTATGATCACGCTGCATAGAAGAAAAGGGCATGCGCGTCAACGACGCACATGCCCTTTTCTATACCGGTCATCTTTCCGCCGTTAGCCAGCGGCATCTTGCAGTCTTTCTTTGGCACGTTCAGAATGATTATCCGAACGTTTACGGTCGCGTTCGAGAACAGGCTTCAAGTACTGTCCCGTGTAGGAACCTTCAACCTTGACGACAGCCTCTGGCGTACCGCTGGCCACAATCTCGCCGCCCCTGCTTCCGCCCTCAGGGCCTAAATCTATCAGGTGATCGGCCGTCTTAATAACGTCCAGATTATGCTCAATTACAAGAACGGAATCTCCGTTCTCTACAAGACGGTGGAGCACCTTCAGCAGGCGGTCTATATCATGGATGTGCAGACCCGTAGTAGGCTCATCCAGAATATAGATAGTCTTGCCCGTACTCCGGCGGTACAGTTCGGCTGCCAGCTTGACGCGCTGGGCTTCGCCGCCTGATAAAGTAGTACCGGATTGCCCAAGCTTCATGTAGCCTAAACCGACATCAAGCAAGGTATAGAGCTTCCGATGAATACGCGGAATATTCTCAAAAAACTCACAGGAGTCTTCAATTGTCATATCCAGAATATCCGATATCGTTTTGTTCTTATAACGAACCTCAAGCGTTTCACGGTTATACCGCTTGCCTTTGCATATCTCACAAGGCACATAGACATCCGGAAGGAAATGCATCTCGATTTTGATAATGCCGTCTCCTCTGCAAGCTTCACAGCGGCCGCCTTTCACATTAAAGCTGAACCGGCCCTTCTTATATCCCCGAACTTTAGCTTCGTTCGTAGACGCAAACAAGTCCCGAATATCATCAAAAACACCCGTATACGTAGCCGGGTTGGAACGCGGCGTACGTCCGATTGGAGACTGATCAATATCGATGACTTTATCGACATGCTCCAAGCCCTTTATTTCCCGAAAATTACCTGGGCGGACTTTCGCCTTGTTAAGATCACGAGCCAACGTTTTATATAAAATCTCATTGATTAAGGTGCTCTTGCCCGAGCCGGAAACTCCGGTTACGCAAGTAAATACGCCGAGCGGCACCTTCACGTTAACATTACGGAGATTATTTTCTTTGGCTCCTTTAATTTCGAGCCATTTGCCATTGGGTTTACGGCGCTCGGCAGGTACGGGGATAAATTTCTTCCCGCTCAGATACTGGCCTGTCAGCGACTTCTCGTTCTTCATCACCTCTTCAGGCGTTCCCTGGGCGATAATTTGACCGCCGTGAATACCGGCACCCGGACCTATATCGATGATATAATCGGAAGCCATCATTGTATCTTCGTCATGCTCAACGACAATCAGCGTATTCCCCAGATTCCGCATATGCTCCAGAGTCTGGATAAGACGTGTATTGTCGCGCTGGTGCAGACCGATACTAGGCTCATCCAAGATATATAGAACGCCCATAAGGGAAGAACCGATCTGAGTCGCCAAACGAATCCGCTGAGCCTCGCCGCCCGAGAGCGTTCCCGCTGCACGGTGCAGAGTGAGATAATCCAAGCCTACGTTAACCAGGAAACCGAGGCGCGCTTTGATCTCCTTGAGAATCAAATGTGCAATCGTACGTTCCTTATCGCTGAGTCCCGGCTCCAGCTCTTCAAACCAGCTCTGAGCGTCGCCGATCGACAGCTCCGTAGCGTAAGCGATGTTATTGCCGCCGACAGTGACAGCCAGTGTCTCGGGCTTCAGGCGGTGTCCTTTGCATTTCGGGCACGGCTTAGAGCTCATATATCCCTCGATATGCTCACGAATTCCATCCGAGAAGGTATCGCGATAGCGACGTTCCAAGTTGCGTACAATTCCTTCAAATGGGACGTACGCATCCTTGACGGTTCCGAACTCATTCTTGTAGTGGAAACGCACACGCTGATTCTCCGTGCCGTACAGAATAACCTTCATTTGTTCTGCACTAAGCTCAGATACAGGAACATCTCTCGGGATTTTAAAGTGAGCGCATACGGCCGCCAGAAACTGCGGGTAGTAAGTGGATGTGCTTCCCGCCCAAGCTTCAAAAGCCCCTTGCTCGATCGTTTTGTCCGGATTGCTCACAAGAAGGTCGGGATCGACAATCATCTGACTCCCCAACCCGTCGCATTCGCTGCAGGCACCGAAGGGGCTGTTGAATGAGAACATACGCGGAGACAATTCATCGATACTGAAGCCGCATTCCGGACAAGCCAGGTTCTGGCTGAACAGCAGCTCTTCCTGCCCGATAATATCTACGATGATGCGCCCTTCAGACAGCTTAAGTGCAGTCTCAAGCGAATCGGCCAGTCGAGTTTGAACGTCTTCTTTAATTACAATGCGGTCGACTACGACCTCAATGCTGTGCTTTTTGTTCTTCTCCAGTGTAATCTTATCGGAGAGATCCATCGTTTCGCCGTTTACACGCACCCGAACGAAACCCTGCTTCTGAATATCTGCGAGAAGCTTGGTGTGTTCCCCTTTTCTCCCGGAAACCAGAGGGGCAAGGATTTGCAGCTTCGTGCGCTCGGGGTATTCCATTACACGGTCTACCATTTGCTCTACGGTCTGCGAGGTGATCTCAATGCCGTGAACCGGGCAGTGCGGCTTGCCGATACGCGCAAATAGGAGCCGCAAATAATCGTAGATCTCCGTGACTGTCCCCACTGTCGAGCGCGGATTGCGGCTTGTGGTCTTCTGATCGATAGAGATTGCCGGAGATAATCCTTCAATCGAATCCAGGTCGGGTTTATCCATCTGCCCCAGAAACTGCCGGGCATACGCGGAAAGTGACTCGACATAGCGGCGCTGACCCTCCGCATAAATCGTATCAAAGGCCAGGGATGACTTGCCTGATCCGCTTAATCCCGTTAGAACGACGAATTTATCCCGCGGGATAGTCACATCAATATTTTTCAGATTGTGGGCACGTGCCCCTTTAATGATGATATTTTCTCTGGCCACAGTATTGTACCACCCTCTCTATCATGGACCGGCTTGTCCCAAAAGACATCGGACAAATCCGATACTATCTTTTGCATGCCGATCATTGTCCTAGCTTATATGTCTTGAATTTATTGTTTATATTCCATACTCTTATTCTATATGAAGCCCATAGAACAGCCTATATTTATATTAAAGTCACCAGACATCCATACTCGGATAGCACAATTAAATATATATGAAAGTATATACTCGCTGCAACTACTAAGTCTATCAAAATACGGCCATTCTTTCAAACCCTGCTTCTACCAGTTATGTCCTTACCCGAGTCATTCTAAGCATGCAGACAGGCAGGAAAACTATATTCCGTTTCCTGCCTGTCTGCCGCTCTAACTGAGGATAGACCGAAAAAAGCAAACCCAGTCTCAAACTGCCTATCGTTTGCTTTCCTCAGTCTAATCACCTGTCTTCAGCCTTCCGCTTTCAGCTCCAGAAGTGCATCACGTAGTTCAGCTGCTCTTTCAAACTGCAGATTCTTCGCGGCATCCTTCATCTCGGCTTCAAGACGCTGAATCAGGGAAGTGCGGTCTTTCTTGGACATTTTGCCGGTCTTAACGCCAGCCAGATACTCCGTCTTCTCTTCAGCCACTTTAGTAGCCTCGATAACTTCGCGAATCTTCTTCGCAATGGTCTGCGGAGTAATGCCATGCTTCACATTATAAGCCTCTTGAATGGAACGGCGACGCTCTGTCTCCTGGATTGCTTTGGCCATTGAATCCGTTACTTTATCACCATACATGATAACACGGCCGTCCGAGTTCCGGGCGGCACGGCCCATAGTCTGGATCAGAGAACGTTCGGATCTAAGGAAACCTTCTTTATCCGCATCCAGAATAGCTACCAGCGACACTTCCGGCAAATCTAATCCTTCCCGGAGGAGATTGATTCCGACTAATACATGGAACGTCCCCAGGCGGAGATCTCTAAGAATCTGCATCCGTTCCAGCGTCTTAATATCGGAATGCAAATAACGGACCTTGATCCCGATTTCTTTGAAATAGTCGGTTAAGTCCTCTGACATCTTCTTCGTCAATGTCGTAACGAGTACCCGTTCATCCCGAGCTATACGCTCCTGAATTTCTCCGATAAGATCATCAATTTGACCTTTGGTCGGTCTAACTTCAATTAGAGGATCAAGCAAACCTGTAGGACGGATGATCTGCTGGACCATCTCCGGACAATGCTCAAGCTCATAAGGACCCGGCGTCGCCGAAATGTAGACAATCTGATTCACCTTCTGCTCGAATTCTTCGAATTTAAGCGGACGGTTATCAAGTGCGGACGGAAGGCGGAAACCGTGATCGACCAGAACTTCCTTCCGTGCGCGGTCTCCGTTGTACATGGCGCGAATCTGCGGCAGCGTCACGTGAGACTCATCCACCATGACCAGCATGTCGTCCGGGAAGTAGTCCATCAGCGTGTACGGCGTCGCTCCCGGCTCACGGAAGGTCAGCGGGCCTGAATAGTTCTCAATGCCCGAACAGAAACCCATCTCCGCCATCATCTCGATGTCGTAGCGGGTTCTCTGCTCCAGGCGCTGCGCTTCCAGCAGCTTCCCTTGACCCTTGAGCACCTCAAGACGTTCTTCAAGCTCTCGCTCAATGTTTACCAGCGCGCGCTTCATCGTATCTTCATGGGTTACGAAGTGAGAAGCCGGGAAAATTGCGATATGGTCGCGTTCTCCGAGGATCTCGCCCGTCAAAACGTCGATCTCGGTGATCCGCTCGATCTCATCGCCAAAAAGCTCGACGCGGACCGCCTGTTCACTGCGGGAAGCCGGGAAGATCTCGATCACGTCGCCGCGGACCCGGAACGTACCCCGGACGAAATTCATATCGTTCCGCTGATACTGAATGTCAACAAGGCGGTGGAGGATTTCGCTCCGCGATCTCTCCATCCCTGTCCTCAAGGAAAGCAGCAAAGAGCCGTATTCGGACGGCGATCCCAAGCCATAAATACAGGAGACGCTTGCTACGATAATGACATCTCTGCGTTCGAACAGCGAGCTCGTCGCGGAGTGCCGCAGCTTATCGATCTCTTCATTGATGCTGGAGTCTTTCTCTATATAGGTGTCCGAAGACGCAATATACGCCTCTGGCTGATAGTAATCATAGTAGCTGACGAAGTAAGACACCGCATTGTTCGGAAAAAATTCCTGGAACTCGCTGCAGAGCTGTGCAGCAAGTGTCTTATTATGCGCGATGATAAGCGTGGGGCGGTTCAGCTGCGCAATAACTTGGGCAGCCGTGAAGGTTTTACCCGTACCGGTCGCTCCCAGCAGCGTCTGGTGTCTGCTCCCTGCCTGTATCCCTTTCACAAGCTCTTGTATCGCGCGAGGCTGATCTCCTTGCGGAGAAAAATCCGAGACAAGCTCGAATTTATTTTGACTTTTGACTATTTGATCCAAAATTCATCACCCACCGTCAGGTAGTCTTATTGTTCGATCTATGGAAATCCGTCCAATTTAATCACTATAAACTTTTATCCCGGTAAATCCGATATAGAACTTATACAAAACGCCACATCGGATAAACGCAAGCAACCGGAAATAAGAATATGTGTTCCCTTTCCAGTATACCCTTTTTAGATCCCGGTTGCAAATATTTAGACGTTTTCGGCAGTCTCCGGACGCATCGGGCAGCATCATGAACTTATTTAAATTTAGAGGTGGTCAATCGTGGATTTAGCAACACTGTTAGGACTCATCATCGGCTTGGGTTCACTTATCGGTGGGTACATGTGGGACGGCGGGCACTTACTAGCCCTATTCATACCTAGTGCCATACTAATCGTTGTCGGCGGGACAATCGGCGCGGTAGTCGTCAGTTTCCCTACCAGTACACTGAAGAAAGCCCCCAAAGCACTTGCTGTCGCTTTTAAACAAACAGAGCGTGACTCCTCTGCAACGATCGACGAGATTGTCGACATGGCTTCTATCGCACGCCGTGAAGGTGTTCTGGCACTTGAGCAGAGAGCACTCGAACATCCCAATCCTTTTCTGAGAGACGGCCTGATGATGGTTGTTGACGGAACGGATCCGGAGCTGACCCGGCAAATTCTTGAGCTGGAGATGGATTCCATCGAGCACAAGAACGACAGCATGTCCAAAATGTTCGAATCCGCGGGCGGCTATTCCCCCACCATGGGGATTATCGGTACCGTTCTCGGCCTGATTCACGTACTCGGCAACCTGACCGATCCGGAAGCTCTGGCACCGGCCATTGCAGTAGCTTTCGCCGCGACGCTGTACGGGGTTATGCTTGCCAACGTTGTTTACCTCCCGATCGCCAATAAAATCAAACTGCGCGGCAAAGAGCAAATTTCCGAAATGGAGCTCATGCTGGAAGGCATTCTTGCTCTGCAGGCAGGTGAAAATCCTCAATTGATCCGTAAAAAGCTCGCTTCTTTCATTCACGAGAAGAAAGCCGACAGTAAAAACAGCGGAGAGGTGGGTGCTGTTCTTGCGGAAGAGGGGTAGAAGAGGCGGCCACGAGGAAGGGCATGGAGCTGGTGAACGTTGGCTGATTACTTATTCCGACCTTATTACACTGCTGCTTGCTTTTTTTATCATCATGTACGCGATGAGCAAAGTTGATACAAGCAAGTATGATGCAATGGCAAGAGCCCTTAATTCAGAGTTTATGAAGTCCGAATCGATCCTGCCTCACGGCAGCGGTATATCGGGAACGAACATGCCAACAGGCACCGATGGAACCAAGCCTAAGAAGAATGCATCCGCTGAAGAGGCCGAGAAGAAAGAACAGCAGCTCAAGGATATGCTCAAAGCCATTCAAGCGTACATTGTCGAGAACAACCTCGAAGCCAAAGTATCTGCAGCAGATACACCTAGAGGTATCGCTATCACACTTAACGACTTGTTCCTGTTCGACCTGGGTAAAGCCGAGCTTAAGCCGGCTGCCTATCCTGTTCTGGAGAAGCTTGCCTCACTCGTTCCAACCATAAGCAATAAAGTCAGCATTGAGGGTCATACGGATAACCTCCCGATGTCCGCAGGTTCTTTCTACAAAGACAACTGGGGATTATCTACCGCGAGATCTCTTTCCGTCCTTCGGTACTTCACCAATACTGCTAAATTAGGCGACAGTAATTTAATGGCTACCGCTTATGCGGATACGATGCCGAGACTGCCCAATACAAGCGAAGAAAACCGGGCCAAGAACCGGCGGGTTGAAATTGTTGTTCTTCGTGAGCTGCAAACCGATCCGTCCACAACCCCGAAGACCCAACAAACCGAACAAACACAGCCCGTGCAAGCGGCGCAGTAAATTCAACTGCTTAACAGACGATTTCCGATTTCAGCAAGCGCGATTTATCCGGCATTTCAAATGTCTTCCCTCTGCGGAAGCAAAAAGAAACCTCGGTCCTCACCAGTCGGTGAAGCCGAGGTTTTCGTCTGTATAGGGTGAGAAACCGGTTAGAAGGTTTCCTCTGAATCCTTTTTGAGCAGCCCGGTCAGCTTGCGTGTCAAATACGTCAACAAAGGCAGCTGCCTCGTCTCTACATAGAAGACCGCATCCTGATCCGGACATATAATGATGCCCAGCTGATAGTGATCTCCGGCGAACACGGCACGTTTGTGAAACCGCAGCTCCCCTGCGTGATCGGCAATCTCCAGCTTGCAGTAAGCGGAGCTAAGCTGTATCGCCTGATGAAGCTCGGACTTGCTGTGAACCCGCAGGCCGTTCACCTTGTGGACCAGCTCGCCTGGCTTCAGTCCCAGCTCTTCTGCCGGACTGCCCGGCACAACGGCCAGAATCTTCAGCCCGCGGGGCTGGTTAATGTAGTACGGGCTGCGCTGGGCTTCTTCCCAGCGTCCGTACCACATGACCGCTTCGTGCAGCCCGATGCCCAGCACGGCCGCCACGATCGTGAACGGACTCCACAGCTGCGCAAGGAGCGCTGCCAGGAAGAGCACGAGCGCGTAGATGAGCAGCAGCCCGGAGCTGCGGTTCACCTTCTCGCGGGGCAGCCGCGTCATCGTCAGCTCGCTGAAGCCGATCATCGCCGGAAAGGCGAGGAACGTCCAGCCGGCCATGAGGCTGTCTCCGGCAAACAGCGGCGTCCAGGGCAGGGCTGCCGCCCCTGCTTGTACCGGCACCGCCAGGAACAGCGGCGCGAGCCAGAAGCCCTGCAGCTGGTAACCGCCCACAATCTTGCCGCGCTTGCCCTCGTAGAACATCGGGCTGGCCATCCGTGATCCCTGCGCCCGGATCAGGACCGCTTCTGCGGCATGCAGGATGGCTACCAGCGCAAGCAGCGATGGAACATCGGCACCGCGTACCGCGGCCAGCACGCCGTTCCAGAAGCCTCCCTCTCCTTGCTGCGGCACCAGGCTCAGCAAGGGCTGCAGAATCCCCACCAGGCCGACGGAGTAAGCCAGACAGAGGAACCGGATCCGGATGAGAATCATCAGAATCGACAGGACCCACAGCAGGAGCACCGTTTCCAGCTGAATACTGACGCCGATAAACAGCATCGCGACAGAGACAGCCAGTCCGGCCGCCCAGCCCCACAAATACGTCCGCCACGTTTCACCTACCAGTGAATGAAGACTCGTAGCGAACAATTTACGCTCAAATTGAATTTGTTTCCGGTATTGAAGAATAACAAGCAGAAGTCCGATATAAGTAAAAGGGTTCAGCCATAGGCGGCCGAACGCCATCAAGAATCGACCAGCAACATCCGCAATAATGTCCATAACACTCTCCTTGCAGGCTCGAATCTTACATGTCTATATGGTATAAAAATTCATTTTGACACTCCCTATACTATTCGACCCGCCTGTTCTTTTTCCTTCCGCACCTCTCCATTTGTCAAAAAGAAGAAGACGGTAAGGGCTGCGCTTATCTGTGCGCGATTCCCCTTACCGTCTTTTTGTTTACTTGGAAAGCTGGGTTTGCAGCTCTTTCACAGCCGCTTTCAACTGGTTATCATTCTTAGGCAGCTTGATGGCTTCAAGTACCGCAGTCTCCAGCTTCTTGGCTGTCGCAATGTCCACTTCCCCTGTTGCCGTAAGGCCCTTGCTCGTCTGGAAGGCTTTAACCGCCTGAGCAGTTTTGGCGCTGTAGTAGCCGTCCGTCCGATCAGGCGCATGCCCAATCCCAGTCAGCATCAGCTGAAGGTTCTTGACATCATCATTGTTGCTGTCCGGCTTCAAAGTGTCCTTCTTGGATAGAATGGAAGCTTTGAAGAATGCGGGCTGCTCCACCTTAATATCCGGCTCGATTCCTTTTTTGTGAATCCAGTTGCCATCCGGTGTGAGCCACTTGTAGACGGTCATTTTGATGTTGCTGCCGTCTCCCATTTCTTTGACATACGTTTCCTGGACGGTACCTTTACCGAAGGTGGTCTCTCCGATCGTTTTGCTGCCGACCGCTTCTTTAAAAGCACCTGCCAAAATCTCGGAAGCACTTGCGCTTCCTTTATTCGTCAAGACGACAACCGGATAGTTCTTCGTACCGCCCTTGGAGGTGGTCGCTTCCTTCTTGCCGTCGCGGTTCTCGATCTGCACAATCGGTTTGCCTTTAGGCACGAACGGCTCCACCATATCAATCACGACATTTAGCAGACCGCCGGGATCATTGCGGACATCAATAATGAGACCTTTCATGCCCTGGGATTCAAGCTTCTCCAGTTCCTTCTTGAAATGATCTCCCGTATTGGCGGAGAACTGGCGGACTTCGATTTTACCTATTCCGTCTTCCAGCATTTCGGCAAACACGGTTTCAATGTCGATTTCCGCACGGACGATGGTAACTTGAGTCGGGTCTGAAGAGCCCGGCCGCAAAATTTCCAGTTTCGCCTGCGTTCCTTTTTCACCGCGGATTTTGAGAACAGCCTGGTTAACTGTCAGCCCGTCCAGCTTTTCTCCGTTCACAGACACGACAATATCATTAGCCATAATGCCTGCTTTCTCAGCCGGAGATCCTTTGATGGGCGATACAACCTTGATTCTGCCGTCCTCTGCCGTCACCTCGGCTCCGATTCCCTGGAACGACGAATTAATATTCTCGGTAAATTGTTTGGCTTCTTCCTTGTCCATATAGACCGTATAAGGATCTTCCAGCGCTTCAAGCATCCCGTTGATGGCGCCGTTCATGATTTTATCGTGATCCACATCACTCAAATACTTGTTCTCGATAAGCTCATAAGTCTTTGCAATTTTACTGACATCCTGACTGCTGAGGCTGGACGAAGCGCCAGGAGCGGCAACTCCTACGGATTTGCTCACTCCTGGAAACAGATTCGATCTGACTACCGTCAGTGTCATAATGCTGCTTACAAACATACCTAGCAAGACGAATGCTATAACTGAACGTCCTTTAAATCGCACTGCCGTTTCACCACCCTTGTACTTGCACCCTTGTGAGCTGCTCTTACTAGTATATGACAAGCTCTACCAATTTATGAGTGCCAGTCCCTAAAACGTTGAAGCTTCTAGAAAAGATATCCGGACGGATTAACCGGTTTGGAATTAATACGGACTTCAAAGTGCAAATGGTTGCCTGTTGAGCGGCCGGTCGATCCTACTTCAGCGATCTTCTGGCCTTTTTGCACCGATTGGCCTTTTTGTACTTTAATGCCGCCGTTGCGGATATGTCCGTAGAGCGTCCATACACCGCCGCCGTGATCGACAATTACACAGTTGCCATAACCGCTCCATTCCGAAGCAACCAGCACGGTTCCTGACTCAGCCGCATAAATATCGGTACCCAGCGGAGCCGGGAAATCAATGCCGCTGTGATTGGCGCTAGATCCGTTAATCGGGTCATTACGTCCGCCATAGCCGGAAGATATGTTTACTTTGTACGGCAGCGGATACCCCATCTTGCCCGCGCTTGAAGCCGGGCCTTTACTGCCGCCGCCGCTGGAAGTTATTGAAGAATTAGAGGACTGGCTTGCTGCCTTCTTGGCCGCTGCAGCAGCGGCCGCAGCTGCGGCTGCTGCTGCTTCGGATTTCTTCCTTGCCTGAAGCTGAGACTCCTTCTGGGCATAAGCGATGATTGCTTGTTCCTGCTCGCTATTAATTTCTTCGAGATTCTTCTGCTCTTCGCTCAGAGAAGCAACCTTCACCTCTTTGGCTTTTTCCTTAATGAGCAGATCCTGCTTAATATCTTCGGTCTGCGCAAACAACGTTTTGACATAAGCAAGCTGCTTCTCAATTTGCTGTTTCTTCTCTATAACTAGAGCCTGGTCTTTTTTGTTCTCTTCCAGAATTTCCTTATCCTGATCTACAATCGATTTCAGGGCAGACATCCGGTCAATGAAATCAGAGAAATTAGTCGAATTAAGCAGAACTTCCAAGTAGGAGACCGAACCGTTCTCATACATGGTCCGTACGCGGGATTTCAACTGTTTGTCCCTTTTTTCCACACGCTGCTCAGCCGCATCCAGCTGGACTGCATTTTCTTCCAAATCAGTGGTAGTGTTCTCGATTTGTTCGTTCAATCCGGCCAGTTTAGCGGTCGTAGCATCCAATTGATCCATTAGCGTCTTAATATCTTTAGCAGTTTCCTGCTTTTCTTTCTCTACCTGTGTAAGCTGATTTTGTACATCCTTCGCTTTCTGTTCGGCGGCGGACTTCATTTTCTTCATATTCGAAATTTCTTGATCGATCTTGGCCGTGTTGGAAGCCCCGATGGCTACCGAGTACGGGAGCAATGTTGTCGAGATTCCGAGTGCAATCACTAAAGGCATAATTCTTTTCTTCAAGTGTTGATCCTCCTCTTACACATTGTGCACGCGTTTGGTCCTGCTCACGTTTACACTTTGAGAAACTTTCGCACGGAAATGATACTGCCCCAGATTCCAATCAGAAAACCGAGACTGAGCAGCAAACCGGCAATGACAAAACTGATTTCACCAAAAGGCTTTAATTGAATAAATACCATACTTAAATCACTCTTACTTACATCTACCAATTTGGAATATCCATATAACAGGACTATTACTGGGACAGCAGATCCACCTATACCAAGCAGGGCACCTTCGATAAAGAAAGGCCAGCGGATAAATGAATTGGTAGCACCGACCAGCTTCATGATGGAAATCTCTCTACGACGGGCAACAATAGTCAACTTAATCGTGTTAGCAATCAAGAATATCGAGGTGAAGGCAAGCAGAGCAACCAGCACGAGTCCGACATTCCGGACAATTTCCGTGATTTTGAACATGTTCTCTACGGTTCCCTGACCGTACTTGACACTGTCGATCGGCTTGGTTTCTTTGCCTTCGTTCATCTGGTTGATCTTGCCCGCAACTGCTCCCACCTGACGGGGATCTTTAACCTCTACTTTAAAAGCAGGCGGCAGAGGGTTCTCGTCTCCATCGAATCCGTCCAGGAAGCCTTTGCCCTCCTCGCCCAGCCTTTCACGCAAATCAATCAGACCTTGTTCCTTAGAAACGAAGGTGACATTCTTTACCTCAGACATAGCCATAAGCTCTTGCTTAAGCTGATTGGTCTGATCATCCGGGATATTTACATCCATGTAAACCCGTATTTCGACTTGCTTTTCTATTTGATCTGCTACGTAATTCACGTTCAATGACAGCAGCAGGAACACGCCAAGGATAAAGAGCGATATGGTAATCGAGGAGATCGACGCGAACGTCATCCACCCGTTACGGATAATATTGCGAAAACCTTCCCGTAAATGACGGGTCAGTGTCCTACTCTTCATAGCCGTACTCACCTCGCAGCTCGTCACGGGCAATGAGTCCGTTCTCGATAGCAATTACGCGTTTGCGCATTGTGTTTACAATTTCTTTGTTGTGTGTGGCCATCATAATCGTTGTACCCCGGAAATTAATTTCTTCCAAGAGCTTCATAATCCCCCACGAAGTATCCGGGTCTAGATTCCCTGTCGGTTCGTCTGCAACGATAACCGCCGGGTTATTTACTATTGCCCGAGCAATAGCTATACGCTGCTGTTCACCGCCGGACAGCTGTCCTGGCAGGTTGTTCGCCTTGTCTTTGAGGTGCACCAGATCGAGGACTTCCATCGTCCGCTTCTTGATGAGCTTCTTCGGAGCCTCAATGACCTCCATTGCAAACGCAATATTCTCAAAAACAGTCAGTTTCGGCAGCAACCGATAGTCTTGAAAAATAACGCCGATATTACGGCGGACATACGGAATTTTGCGCTGCTTCACCTTCTCAATATTAAACCCATTAACAAAAATTTGTCCTTTTGTGGGCCGCTCTTCCCGATAAACCAGCTTCATAAAGGTCGATTTACCAGCGCCTGAGGGGCCGACAATATAAACAAATTCGTTGCGGTCGACTTTAACATCGATTCCACGCAGTGCGTGAGTCCCGTTCGGATAGGTCTTCCAAACATCCTGCATCTCGATCAAAATCATCACTTCCTGTTAACGGCGGATTGATCCTAGCTCCTTATGAAGTTCGACAACCATCTCAAAAATCCTTTAAAAAAAGGGGAATATTCAACATGTTTTCACACTTACCGCGGAAAATGTTGCGTTTTCGCCTGTTTTCGCCCAAAGGCATATTTGTCCGATTATCTCGATACACATATAGAACAGACATCCGCCCTAAATTAGCTGTTTCTTTAAATCCGATAGTCAACACCTTACAAAGAAAACCAAAGGAGCTTCTTATGAGGCCAGTCAAACGCATGATGGTAGTAACCTTGATCGCTGTGCCTCTTGCGGCTGCATTATGGCTCGGCTCTATGCTTTATTACGGCACGCGCCCCGCCTTTCCGGAAGCTTTCTCCATATCGGGCTGGGCTGCCGGCGGTACCGGTTACGTTGAATTTGAGACTAATTGGAACAAGCAGCTTGATCGGCTCAGGCAAAAGAAGATCGAATTCATCTCTAATAAACCAGAGATCCCTTCCCAATCACTCACGCTCGAGCAGCTGGGTTTACGTATAGATGACAGCGCGGTTCGTCAGCTCTTCCACGATCTGACCGAAGGCGGCGTGCTCACACGCGCCCGCAACCGCTGGCAGCTGCGCAGCCATAAGGCCGCCGTTCATCTATCTATCGATCTTCGCCTGCTGGAAGCAAAGGTCCGGACTGTCTGGCATACTCTGTATGCCAATCAACCTGTTCCGGCCAAGCGCATCATCACCCCTTGGGACGAGATTCGCTACGAGCCTGAACAAACCGTCTTGTCGATCCATGAAAGCCGTTTGAAGGCTTCTATCGAACAGATGCTGCAGCAGCCCGATGTTCTGGCACAAACGGGGCCTGCCGGGATCGAGCTTCCTTTTTATCAAAAGGCACCGGATGTAACCCTGCGCTTGTTACGCGATCAGCGTATCGACCGGCTCCTGACTCAGTTCACAACCGCTATAGCCAGCTCCTCGGCTGGCCGCAAACATAACGTCCGTTCTACGGCTTCGACGCTCCATGATGTCATTCTGCAGCCAGGCGAAATCTTCGATTACGCCCCTATTATTGAACAGACCGGCAAAAAGTTCGGCTTCCGGGAAGCTCCCGTTATTCTGAACGGAAAGCTGGCCCCCGGAGTAGGCGGCGGAATCTGCCAAGTTTCCACGACTCTGTACAATGCCGTCTTAAGGGCCGGTCTGGAAATTGTCGAACGGAAAAACCACTCTCTGCCGATTAGTTATGCACCTATGGGGCAAGATGCAACTTTTTCGACAGGATACATCAATTTTCGCTTCCGGAACGACACAAATGCCCATCTCCTCATTCGCACGGAAATGACGGAAACGGCCTTAACAGTTAAACTGTTCGGAAGCATTCCACGGGATACGACGTATGAGATTGAGTCGACGACAGTCGAGACCCTCTCACCACCTGTTAAATACGTTCATAATCCGACTCTTCAAGCAGGGCAGCAGATCGTCTTAAGCCCCGGTAAACAAGGGTTTGTCGTAGACACCTTCCGGATCAAAAAACAGAACGGAAAGGTCGTTTCCCGGGAAAGAATTTCCAGAGACCGTTACTCCCCGCAGAATAAAGTTGTGGCAGCCAATACCGGTAAGCTTAAGGCACCTGCAAAGCAGCCCCCGCCGCCAAACAACGTCATCGAGGACGGAGTAACCGGGTCCTGGTCACAGACATCTTCGTGACTGGCTGCAACGATAAGAATGAAACAGGAAAGGCTCTGAACATCAAGCGGAGGCAACGCCAGCCGCAAGAATTTCATGAGCCTTTCGGTTATTTATTCATTATTTACTTTTTGAAACCATGCTGTCAACCCAACTAACAGTTTCTCCCATACGGGACTCTGCCCGAGAGATGGCTCCCTCAACTTGCGGTCCGGCTGTACCGCCGTAGACGTTGCGGGCATTAACGACTTGCTCCGGCTGGAGAACCTGGTAAATATCTTCACCGAATAAAGTTGAGAATTGTGTGAACTCCTCCATCGACAGATCCAGTAGGAATTTGCCCTGCTGGATGCAGTAAAGGACCGTTTTGCCGATGACTTCATGCGCCTGACGGAATGGCAGCCCTTTGTTAACCAGATAATCCGCAATGTCAGTTGCATTGGAGAAATCCTGGTTAACGGCTTGACGCATCCGGTCTTTGTTGACTTTCATCGTCGCGACCATGGGAGCGAACAGCTGCAGTGCCCCTTGAAGCGTACGGACGGTATCCAGCATCCCTTCCTTGTCTTCCTGCATGTCTTTGTTATAGGCAAGCGGAAGCGCCTTGAGAACGGTCATCAGACCGAAGAGGTTGCCGTACACACGGCCTGTTTTGCCGCGCACCAGCTCGGCTACGTCCGGATTCTTCTTCTGCGGCATAATGGAGCTGCCCGTACAGAAGGCGTCATCCAGTTCCACGAAGGCGAACTCGGTACTCGACCACAGGACCAGCTCTTCACAAAAACGGGACAAGTGCATCATAATGAAGGACGCATTCGCCAAGAACTCCAAGATGAAATCGCGGTCGCTGACCGCATCCAGACTGTTCTCGTAGACCGCATCAAATCCAAGCTGCTCGGCTACGAAGTGACGGTCGATCGGGAACGTCGTTCCCGCAAGCGCACCCGCCCCAAGCGGAAGCACATTGATCCGCTTGTAGCTGTCCTGCAGCCGCTCGATATCGCGCTGGAACATAGACACGTACGCCATCAGGTGATGGGCGAACAGAATCGGCTGCGCGCGCTGCAGATGCGTGTAACCCGGCACAATGGTGTCGAGGTTGGCTTTGGCCTGCGTCAGCAGTGCCTCCTGCAGCTTCTGCAGCAGGCCGACAAATTCAACTACACGGCTGCGCAGGTACAAGTGCATGTCCGTGGCCACCTGGTCGTTACGACTGCGGCCCGTATGCAGCTTGCCTCCCACAGGTCCCACTTCATCAATCAGTGTCTTCTCGATATTCATATGAATATCTTCGTTCGCAACCGTATACTCCAGCTCACCGCGGCGGATCATGCCAAGAACGCGATTCAGTCCGTCCTTAATGGTCTCAACATCTTCCTGCGGAAGAATTCCGCATTTGCCCAGCATGGTAACATGAGCGAGACTTCCCTGAATATCTTCTTCCGCCAGTTCCTTATCGAACGTGATGGAAGCGGTGTATTCCTCTACTAATTGGTCGGTTTGTTTGGTGAACCGGCCGCCCCACAGTTTGGACACGACTTCTGCCTCCTTGGATTGGAACGGAACAACGGGCCGCTTCCGGCCCGTTCCGTTACTTTTTAATCGATCATGTATGTTGAACTTCTATTCATTCTAACGAAGTATTCTGCTGATATGGAATAACCCTTCCCGTAACAACGAAATGCCGCATTCCTGCTCTTCAACGGCACATCCGGATCAGAAAATTATTTCCCGGACTGTTCCACGCCAGAGCTAACTTTGAGGCGCAGTGCATTCAGGCGGATAAATCCGGCTGCATCGCCTTGATCGTAAGCTTGGGTCGGATCTGCCTCCATCGTTGCGATATCCGGGTTGTACAAGCTAACCGGACTCTTCACGCCGGCAGCAATGACGTTGCCTTTGTAGAGCTTAGCACGAACTGTACCCGATACATTCTTCTGGCTCTCCGTAACGAGTGCTTGAAGCGCGAGACGTTCCGGAGCAAACCAGAAACCGTTGTATACCAGCTCGCTGTACTTCGCGATCAGGGAGTCACGCAGATGCATGACTTCGCGGTCCATCGTCAAAGATTCCATGCGGCGGTGAGCTGCGAACAGGATTGTTCCACCCGGCGTCTCGTATACACCACGGCTTTTCATGCCGACAAAACGGTTCTCGACCATATCGATACGTCCGATTCCGTGCTTGCCGCCCAGCTCATTGAGCTTCTCCATCATTTGCAGAGGGTTCAGCTTCTCGCCGTTGAGCGCTACGCAATCGCCCTTCTCGAACTCAAGCTCGATATATTCCGGCTGATCCGGCGCATCTTCCGGGGATACGCTCAGCACGTACATATCGCGGTTGGATTCCGCACTTGCGTCGAACCAAGGATCTTCGAGCATGCCGCTCTCAAATGAGATATGTAGCAGGTTGCGGTCCGTTGAATACGGCTTAGCCGCGGAAGCCTGTACAGAAATCCCCTGCTTCTCCGCATAAGCGATCATTTCCGCGCGTCCCGGGAACTGCTCCCGGAAAGATTCCAGACGCCAAGGGGCAATAACGCCCAGCTCCGGTGCCAACGCAGCAGCCGTCAACTCGAAACGGATCTGGTCGTTGCCCTTGCCGGTTGCGCCGTGCGCGATCGCCGTTGCGCCTTCAGCGCGTGCAATCTCAACCATGCGCTTAGCAATCAGCGGACGCGCAATGCTCGTACCGAGCAGGTATTGGCCTTCGTACAACGCGCCGGACTGGAACATCGGGTAGATGAAGTCCTTTGCGAACTCTTCACGTAGATCGTCAATATAGACCTTGCTTGCGCCAGTAGCAAGCGCTTTTTCTTCCAGACCGTCCAGCTCGTCTTTCTGGCCGATATCGGCTGTAAACGCGATGATTTCAGCGTCGTAAGTTTCTTTGAGCCATGCGAGAATAACGGATGTATCCAGACCACCCGAATAGGCCAGTACGATTTTTTCCTTTGCCATGTTTCCCATCACCTTTGCTGCAATAATTTAAATAAACTTTTATATAATCGAGTATAGACGAAAAAATATATTTATCCAACCGCGCGACCCGGGGTTTCTACATAATCGAAGCCATAATAGCTTTCTGTGCATGCAGGCGATTCTCCGCCTGATCGAATACGAACGAATTCGGCCCGTCGATGACGCCTTCGCTGACTTCTTCCCCGCGGTGTGCAGGCAGGCAGTGCAGGAAGAGGTAATCCTTCTTCGCATAGCTCATCAGCTCTTCGTTGACCTGGTAACCGCTAAATGCGCGTTCCCGCTCCTGCTGCTCGGCTTCAAAGCCCATGCTTGCCCATACATCCGTGTAGATCACGTCCGCGTCTGCCGCCGCTTCCTTCGGATCATTCGTTACGAGTACGGAACCGCCTGTTTGAGACGCAAATTCCTTGCTCGTACGGACGAGCTCTTCCTGCGGCGTATAGCCTTCCGGCGATGCGACTGCAATATGCATGCCGAACTTGGCGGCCCCTACCATCAGAGAGTGAACCATATTGTTGCCATCGCCGATATAGGCGATTTTGAGGCCTTCCAGACGTCCTTTGTGCTCCTGAATGGTCATATAATCGGTCAGAGCCTGACAAGGATGCGAGAAATCCGTCAGCCCGTTGATGACCGGAATTGTAGCGGCACGGGCCAGATCAACCACATTGCGGTGAGCGAACGTGCGGATCATAATACCGTCCAAGTAACGGGACATCGTCTGTGCCGTGTCCGAAACCGTTTCCCCCCGGCCCAGCTGGATGTCATTCTTACTTAGAAAAAGCGCATGTCCGCCAAGCTGAAACATGCCCACTTCAAAAGATACCCGCGTCCGAGTGGATGATTTCTCAAAAATCATGCCAAGCGTTTTGCCTTTGAGAAGCTGATGGGCTTCTCCAGCCTTTTGTTTAGCCTTCAAATCCCGGGCAAGGTCGATCAAATAGTTCAATTCTGCCGGTGTGTAATCGACAAGCCCCAGGAAGTCTTTTCCTTTAAGCTGCGTCTGCATGTCTTCTTGTAATGTGTCGGACATAGGAGTCAGTCCTTTCTTCTCTCATAATGTCGGAGAATCCGCATGCGGACGTCCCTTATCTGCCCTATCCCGATTAGTGAGGCTCTTCCACTCTAAAAGATAGGAAGAGCCGTCATATACGGATAGACCGATTGGTTTACTTTTCAAAAAAATTGGGCGGTCCCGTTCAGAACCGGAGTCTCTATAAGGAGGCCCCCCTTATTGTACTAAAGCAGCGGCCTTGCTAGCCAGTATATCGCATACTACATCAAGGCCTTGCTGCAAGTCTTCTTTAGAGATGGTCAGACTCGGGAGCAGACGGATAACTTGCGGACCCGCCGAGACAACCAGAACACCGGCAGCGTGGATTTCCGAAATGATTTCTGCCACCGGCTGCTTGCATACGATTCCGATCAGCAGGCCTTTGGAGCGAATCTGCTCGACCAGCGGATTAGTCCCCAGCTTCTCATTCAGTAGGTTCAAAGTCCACTCGCCGAGCTCAGAGGCACGGTCCGCGATCTTGTCGCTCAGCATATACTCGACTGTCGCAATAGCCGCTGCCATCGCAATCGGAGTTCCGCCGAACGTGCTGCCGTGGGAGCCTGCCGAGAAGGCCGGGGCAAGCTTCGCCTTGCCCAGCATAGCGCCGATCGGGAATCCGCTGCCCAGACCTTTGGCCATGGTGAAGATATCCGGTTCAATCCCGTAATGCTCATAGGCGAACAGCTTGCCCGTACGGCCCATGCCTGTTTGAATCTCATCGACAATCAGCAGCAGATTCTTCTCTTTGCACAGCTCCGCCAGTTGTTGGATGAAAGCAGGATCGGCTGTAATAACGCCGCCTTCGGCCTGCACCATTTCGATCATGACTGCGCAAGTCCGGTCGTTGATCAGGTTCTTAACCGATTCAATGTCATTGAAGGTCGCATACGAGAAGCCTGCCGGCAGCGGATGGAACCCTTCCTGCACCTTCTCCTGGCCAGTCGCCGTTAATGTCGCCAGTGTACGGCCGTGGAAGGACTGATGGAACGTAATGATTTCATGGCGGTCTTCGCCCAGCACTTTCTGTGCATAACGGCGCGCCAGCTTGATTGCCGCTTCGTTGGCTTCCGCTCCGGTGGAGCAAAAGAACACGGCATCGGCGCAGCTGTTGTCAGTCAGAAGCTTCGCAAGCTTCTCCTGATTCGGAATGTGGAACAAATTCGATACGTGCCAAAGCTGGTCAAGCTGCGCAACCAGTTTCTCTTTTACAGGTGCGGGTACGTGCCCCAAATTGGCAACGGCGAGACCGGACATCAGATCGATGTATTCCTTGCCCTGGTCATCCCACAATCGGCTGCCTTCCCCTCTAACCAAAGTAATTGGAAAACGGGCATAGGTCGGAAATAAACGGCTTGCCTGCTGAACCATGTTCTTCACTCCCATCTTTATATTGTCTCTTCTTGTACTTCCAGACTTGCTCTAATTTCTGCTGCTATGTGAATCTCTGCTGCAATCTTCCTGCTGCAGAACGGATGCTACAAACTTACGATTCGCGTTCCGACATTGCCTCCAGCCAGTACCTGGCTAAGGATACCCGGAACGGACCCGTCTACGATCACCACTTCGCGTACGGCGCCCTGGATACACTGGATGGCGGCCCTTACCTTCGGGATCATGCCTCCGTAGATATCACCGCTTGCGATCATGGCTTCGATCTCCTCGACCGTCACGGTCGGAAGCACCCGCTTCTCTCCGCTTTCGGTCTTCATAATGCCGGGCACATCCGTCACGACAATCAGTCGCTCCGTCCCGATCCGGGAGGCCACAGCTCCTGCTGCCGTATCCGCATTAATGTTGTAGCGCTGACCTCCGTCGCTGCCGAGACCGATCGGTGCAATGACCGGCATGAAGCCCATGCCGACGATTCCATGCACAAGCTCCGCATTCACATCGCTCACGTCCCCTACGAGCCCTACTTCGGCGGCGTTAGCTACGGGCTCCGCCGTGATAAGACGGCCGTCCACACCGGATAAACCGAGTGCTTTGGCACCTGAAAGCTGTATTCGCCGCACAATTTCCTTGTTAATGCGTCCGGCTAATACCATTTCGACCACATCAAGTACCTGCTCGCTCGTTTTGCGGAGCCCACCTACGAACTCGGTCTCAATCTGAAGCTGGCTTAGCGTCTCCGAAATGGCCGGCCCACCGCCGTGTACGATAACAGGTACAATGCCCTGATCCTGCAGTTTCTTCAAATCCTCAAAGAAAGAGTCCGGCAATGCGGCAAGCGTACTGCCCCCGCACTTCATTACAAAACTGTTCATCTAACTTCTGCCCCCGATTCCATCACTGGCATGCCCGCTCCCATTACGTACGGTAAGCTGCGTTGATGCGGACATAATCGTATGTCAAGTCGCAACCCCAAGCGGTCGCGCTGGAATTTCCCATATGCAGGTTCACATTAATTTGTACAAAATCGCCTTTCAAGTACTCCTCTGCCCGATCCTCGTCAAACTTCACAGGCCTCGACTGGCTGAGCACCATAATGTCGCCTAGCTGAACATCCACCGTCTCTGTCTGAACCGGCTGGCCGGCGCGCCCGACAGCCGCGATAATGCGGCCCCAGTTCGCATCCGCTCCGAAGCAGGCCGTCTTCACGAGTGAAGAACCGATGACGGTCTTTGCGATCGCCCGGGCAGCATCACGCGAAGCTGCGCCGAGCACGTTCACCTCGATCAGCTTCGTGGCTCCTTCGCCGTCACGGGCGATCATCTTCGCCAGATGCTCCGATACGTAGCCGAAGGCAACTGCGAAGGCTTCCCAATCCGGATGATCCGGAGTCAGCGCATCTCCTCCGGCAAGACCGCTCGCCATCACGACGACCATATCGTTCGTGCTGGTGTCACCATCCACCGTGATCATATTGAAGGTGGAGTCGGTTGCCGCACTCAGCAGCTGCTGCAGATGCTCGCTGCTGATGTTGGCGTCGGTTGTGACGAAACCGAGCATCGTCGCCATGTTCGGGTGAATCATTCCCGAACCTTTGGCCGCTCCGGCAACGTGAACCTCACGGCCGCCGACATTCACGCGCACGCAGGCGACTTTCTTCACCAGGTCGGTCGTCAGGATCGCCTGGCAGAAATCGTCGCCGCCCTCGGCGTGCACCTTCTCCGGCAGCGCTTCGATGCCGGAGAGAACCTTCGGCATTGGCAGCAGTTCGCCGATGACGCCCGTCGAAGTGACGCCCACGAGGTTCTCGGCGAGGCCAAGCTGACGCGCCAAGGCGGCACGCATCTCACGCGCATCCGCGAGTCCCTGCTCGCCGGTGCATGCGTTGGCGTTGCCGCTGTTGACGAGCATCGCCTGAAGCTTGCCTCCGGCAGCGACGCTCTCCTGCGTCACGAGGAGCGGTGCGGCCTGGAACGCATTCAGCGTGTATACAGCCGCAACCGCTGCGGGAACGTCGCATACGATCGCTCCGAGATCGTAGCGTTCGGTTTTTTTCAATCCGCAGTGAAGCCCGCCTGCGCGGAATCCTTGGGGCGTGGTCACCGTGCCATCGGGCACGACGGTAAAACGGCCTAGCAGCGTCATTGATGCTCACCTGTCCTTTTGTTCCATAAGGAATCGATAATATGAATAATCCGTTCTTACTCTTAAAAATTAAAGATCCTGCCTATATAATTTCGTCTTCGTTCAAGGCCGGTCCTTGTTAAACCATCCCTCTCATTTTCATTTGAGAGCAGGTGTTGTTATGAATAACTCCTATGGGTATACAGGCGTGAAATTCAGACCCGCAGTCTCATCCCAGCCCATCATCAAATTCAGATTCTGGATCGCCTGGCCTGCCGCACCTTTAACCACGTTGTCGATAACGGAAATCACCGTTACCCGGTTCGTACGCTCATCCACAGCAAATCCGATATCGCAGTAGTTCGAGCCCCAGACTTCTTTGGTTGCCGGCAGTTTGCCCTGCTCGCGGATACGCACGAATTTGCGACCTTCGTAGTACTGGCGGTACAAGTCAATAAAAGCTTGCGTATCATGCGCCCCGCTGAGCTGCGCATAGCATGTCGCCATAATTCCGCGTGTCATCGGCACCAGATGTGTCGAGAACGTCATCGTGACAGGCTTGCCAGCGGCATCACTAAGCACCTGCTCAATTTCCGGAATATGCTGATGGCGGTTCAGCTTATAAGCAGACAAATTCTCGTTAGCTTCCGCATAGTGTGCTCCCAGGCTGAGGCCACGGCCTCCACCGGACACACCTGATTTGGCATCGACGATTATCGTCGAGGGGTCGATCCATCCCGCCTTAACAGCAGGCACCAATCCCAGAAGAGTAGCAGTCGGGTAGCATCCCGGATTCGAGATGAAATCTACGCCCTGCACCTGATCTCCATACACTTCGCATAAGCCGAAAACCGCCTTGTCCAGATCCTCCTGCGGAGCTCCCTCACGCTTATACCACTGAGTGTATAACTCCGGAGTTTTCAAGCGGAAATCACCGGACAAGTCGATGACCTTCAAACCTGCTTCAAGCATATCCGGAGCCAGCTTAGCCGCTACACCTGCCGGGGTGGCCAGGAAGACAACGTCAGCCTTGGCCGCAATCAACGGAATGTCTACCGCATCAAGTGATTCCTGCATAATAGCATTCAGGTGAGGAAATCCTTCCGAAATCGGCGCCCCTGCACTCGAAGAGGAGATAACCGATGTAATTATGACCTGGGGATGATTTAACAGAAACCGGATTAATTCGACTCCCCCATACCCCGTTGAACCTACAATCGCCGCACGCACCTGTGTAGTCATCGCTTTTCCCTCCAAACGTTCCAAAAAGATATGTATTATTATACATTCAGGGGTATATTAATTCAACGAGTTTTTTAGCCTGTTTTCCAGTGTCCCGGGACCTGAGATCCCCCTAATAACCGGATTCCTGCCAAACGCTGCGAATTTAAACCTTATTGGGCTTTATCCGAAGGAAACCTTGGATTAATCACTTCATGCTCCCAATGCGAACGCGTTATTTGGATAGACAAAAAGGCAGCCTGCGCAGCTGCCGCATACCACCATGTTATTAAAGATATTTGTGCATAAAAAGAACGTACGCTTCCTCATCCGCTCCCAGCTTTAGTTTACATCGGCCTCTTAAATCCTTCTCCCAGAACCTCGTTCGCATTACTGAAAATGATAAAGGCCTGCGGGTCGATCGACTGCACGAGCGCCTTCAGCTTGCTGACCTCTCCTTGACTGACGACAACCATAAGCACCAAGCGCGGGTCGCCCGTATATCCGCCTGCGCCTGTTAATTGAGTGAGACCGCGGTCCAGGTCATTCAGAATCGCCTCACGCAATTTCTCCGAATCGTTGGATATGATATACGCTACTTTAGATGTATTCAGACCTACCTGTACAATGTCGATCGTTTTGGTGGTCACATAGAGCCCGATTAATGCGTACAGGGCCTTCTCTGCGCCGAATACCAGCCCCGCCAGCAGGATGACCATACCGTCGAATACAGCTACCGATACCCCCAGGCTCAGACCTGAATACTTATGTAGAATTTGTGAGGCAATGCTGAATCCCCCTGTGGACCCGCGTCCGCGGAAAACAATCCCGATCCCAAGGCCCAGGCCCATTCCTCCGTAAATCGTCGCGAGCAAGATGTTAGTGGTCAGAACCGGAAACCCGCTTGTCAGCATTACGAAAAGGGGCAGGACAATGGAGCCGACAACGGCTTTCATGCTGTACGATCTTTCGAGGAGCCGCAGCCCCAGCAGGAATAAAGGAATGTTCAAGCCCCACTGGGTTAGAGCGGGCTGCCATCCTAGCGTCTGCTCAATAATGGTCGACAATCCGGACACTCCGCCCGATGCTACCTGATTGGGGTTCAAGAACATATTGAAACTGCTCGAAATAATAAAAGACCCCAGAATAAGCATTCCATACTCGTATATTTTCTGCTGCGGACTGTTCAGTACAAGCCTCTGTTTTCTCCGCTTCCCTCTGGCCATAGGTGTGCCTCCATCCTCATCCGACTTCGTCGGTCTATGTGATCTATATTGCTAAGCCCGGGAATGTACCCCTACTTCACTTCTGTCTAATCAAAAAAAACCGTGCGGAGTCCCGGTTTTGACTACACCGTTTCTCCGCACGTCTTTATTCTTCCTTCTTCTGAATCTGCAGACGCAAATAGGCATCAATAAACGGATCTAGATCGCCATCCATTACAGCGCCTACGTTCCCCGTTTCCTCGGTTGTACGATGGTCCTTGACCATGCTGTACGGATGGAACACGTAAGAACGGATCTGGCTTCCCCAGGCAATATCCGATTGTACGCCGCGGATCTCCGCCAGATGCTTCTCCTGCTCTTCGATCTTCTTCTCGTAGAGTTTCGATCTCAAATGCTTCATCGCGCGCTCGCGGTTCTTGATCTGCGATCGCTCGGTCTGGCACGTCACCACGACTCCCGTCGGCAAGTGCGTAATCCGCACGGCCGAATCAGTCGTGTTGATGTGCTGGCCGCCCGCTCCGCTGGCGCGGTACGTGTCGATCTTGAGGTCCTCCGTGCGGATATCCACTTCCACGTCGTCCTCGATCTCCGGCACTACATCGCAGGAGACGAAAGAGGTGTGCCTGCGTCCGGACGCGTCAAAAGGCGATATGCGGACGAGACGGTGCACGCCTTTTTCCGCTTTGAGGTACCCGTACGCGTTGTGGCCCTTGATGAGCAGCGTAACGCTCTTCACGCCGGCTTCGTCGCCGGGCAGATAGTCGAGCACCTCGACTTTGAAGTCCCGTTTCTCCGCCCATCTCCGGTACATGCGAAGCAGCATCTCGGCCCAGTCCTGGGACTCGGTGCCGCCCGCTCCCGGATGCAGCTCCAGAATCGCGTTCAGCTTATCGTACGGCTGGCTGAGC
The DNA here is from genome assembly GCF_009757775.1 of Paenibacillus lutrae. Taxonomy (GTDB): domain Bacteria; phylum Bacillota; class Bacilli; order Paenibacillales; family NBRC-103111; genus Paenibacillus_F; species Paenibacillus_F lutrae. The sequence goes on along the minus strand of NZ_RHLK01000013.1, from coordinate 82,978 downwards.
AGAAGCTGCAGCTGGAAGTTCTCCAGCTGCCGGAGAATCCCCTTGAGGCCGTCTGCGAGCTCGGCGGCCATCTCCTGGTCGTCTTCCTCGTCGGCCAGCTGCGCCATGACTTCCATGTCTTCGTACTCACTCGCCAGAGCATGGAATTGGTCGGCCACACTTTTAATGACGTTCATCTCCCCGATGACCTTCTGAGCCTTTTCGTTATCATCCCAGAAGTCCGGCGCCGCCATCTTGACTTCATAATCCGCAATCTCTTCGAGCTTATGATCTAAGTCAAAGAGACCCCCTTAATTCCGTTAATCTCTTAGCTATTTCCCGCATGTCTTGCTTAACTTCAGGTTCCAGCATATCGATACACCTCGGATATTGTAATGTAAAAGCCTTGTACTCGACCGCTCCAATGAGAAGCAGCGTATTCTAAAGTAAATGATTGCAGGGGCATCCTGACCCTAATCGGCCGTAGTCCTGCGATTCATGATAAGAGCGCCGGGATGATAGAAGGCTACACTTTCCTATATAGGAAGCTTACGAGCAGATCTGGCGCCTAACTCCCGCCAGACATTCTCATTCAAGCTAACCTGCACACTCTTCTATTATAGAGTATTCCATCTAATCCCTATTCGAATCCCTTTCGAACCCTGAGTGGTAAAATAACCCTGCGTGGCAAGAGTGAATAAATTATGCATACCAATGAATAACTATGCACAACTATTCACTTTCACTGCCAAGCAGGATTATTTGTTTTACCTCAACCATCAGGTCTCTATTTATGAATAAACCTTATTCTTGCGGTATGCGCAGCAAGAGGCTTCTACGAGCCGTGGCACTGCTTGAACTTCTTGCCGCTGCCGCATGGGCAAGGATCGTTACGGCCGATCTGATCTTCCTTCACGATCGGCTTCTTCCCGGCTGCTTCCACTTTAGGATCGACTGCCTGGCCTTCCGCTACGGCTTGACGCTCCAGGTTGCTCTCTACATGAGCCTTCATGATGTAGGTCGCCACTTCTTCCTGGATGCTGTCAACCATCTCGTGGAACATTTCGAAGCCTTCGAACTGATACTCACGAAGCGGATCGGTACCGCCGTACGCACGAAGGTGGATACCTTGGCGAAGCTGGTCCATCGCATCGATGTGATCCATCCATTTGGAGTCAACCGCACGCAGAACTACAACCTTCTCGAATTCACGAATAAATTCGGATCCGATTTCTTCTTCACGCTGATCGTACTTTTCTTTTACTTTAGCATCGATAAATTCAATGATTTCGTCGATTTCTTTGCCCCACAAGTCTTTATCGGTAATAGCGTCTTCTTGCAGGAAGTTGTTATTTACATAATCGGCAACCGCTTGAAGATCCCATTCCTCCGGAATTTGAGACTCGGAGCAATGTGCATTGACAATACGCTCAATGCTGGAGCGGAGCATCGTTTCCACAATCTCACGAATGTTCTCCGATTCCAGAACTTCGCGGCGCTGCTTGTAGATAATCTCACGCTGCTGATTCATAACGTCATCATATTGGAGGACAACTTTACGCATATCGAAGTTGTTGCCCTCTACCCGCTTCTGAGCGGATTCGATTGCACGCGTAATGAGCTTGCTCTCGATCGGCTGGTCTTCTTCCATGCCTAGACGGTCCATCATCGACATGATGTTCTCTGCACCGAAGCGCTTCATCAATTCGTCGCCAAGCGACAAATAGAATTGCGAGGAGCCCGGGTCACCTTGACGTCCTGCACGACCACGCAGCTGGTTATCGATCCGGCGGCTCTCGTGACGCTCCGTACCGATAATATGCAAGCCTCCGAGGTCATGAACTTCGCCGCCCAGCACGATATCCGTACCACGGCCGGCCATGTTCGTCGCGATCGTAACCGCACCGGCTTGTCCGGCACGGGATACGATCTCCGCTTCTTCGGCATGATATTTCGCGTTAAGCACTTTGTGCTGGACGCCTTTTTTCTTCAGCATATCCGACAGCAGCTCCGAATTCTCAATCGAAATCGTACCGACGAGAACCGGCTGCTTGTTTTTATAACGTTGCACAATCTCTTCCACGACGGCCTTGAATTTGCCCATCTCCGTCTTGTAGACGACATCTGCCATATCTTGACGGATCATCGGACGGTTCGTCGGCACGACGACAACATCGAGGCCGTAGATTTTCTTGAACTCTTCTTCCTCCGTCTTAGCCGTACCGGTCATACCAGACAGCTTACGGTACATCCGGAAGTAGTTCTGGAAGGTAATGGTCGCGAGCGTCATGCTTTCATTCTGAACCTGAAGCTGTTCTTTCGCTTCGATAGCCTGGTGAAGACCATCGCTGTAGCGGCGGCCCGTCATCAGACGGCCCGTAAATTCATCGACGATGACGACTTCATCATCCTGCACCACATAATCCACATCGCGGCGCATGATAGCTTTGGCCTTGAGTGCTTGTGTCACATGGTGATTAAGCGTTACATTCTGGTGATCGAACAGGTTCTCGACACCGAATGCTTTCTCCGCCTTCTCTACACCTTGCTCCGTCAGTGCAACGGAACGCACCTTGATGTCGATCGAGTAGTCTTCCTCTTCTTTAAGCTTGCTCACAAAACGGTCAGCCGCATAATACATGTCCGTCGATTTAGCGGCTTGTCCCGAAATAATAAGCGGCGTTCTCGCCTCATCGACGAGGATAGAGTCCACCTCATCAATGACAGCAAAAGAAAGCGGACGCTGTACCATCTGCTCTTTGTACAACACCATATTGTCACGCAAATAGTCGAAGCCATACTCATTGTTCGTTCCGTACGTAACGTCGCATGCGTATGCCTGCTGCTTCTCCTCGTGGGACAGCTCATTCAAGTTAACACCGACTGTCATACCCATGAAAGAATAAATCTGACCCATCTCCGCGCTATCGCGCTGTGCCAGATAATCATTGACGGTAACGACATGAACGCCTTTACCCGCCAGTGCGTTCAAATATACAGGCAGCGTGCCGACGAGCGTCTTACCTTCACCTGTTCTCATCTCGGCAATCTTGCCTTCGTGAAGCACCATGCCCCCGATCAGCTGGACATCGTAATGACGTTTGCCTAGGACACGCTTGGACGCTTCGCGCACAACGGCAAAAGCTTCCGGCAGAAGATCGTCAAGATCCTCGCCCTTATCCAACCGCTCCCGGAATTCGACGGTCTTACCTTTCAATTGTTCATCCGACAGCGCCGAAATCTCCGGCTCGAGTCCATTTATCACCTGAACTGTTTTCTGATATCGCTTAATTTCACGTTCATTGGAATCACCAAACATTTTTTTGACCAGTCCTAGCATCGGTGAACCCCTTTCCCTACACTCAGTATCCTTAAATTGTATCAGTTTGCACGTCATGCCGCAACAAAACTGGGCATTCTTAACGGGAACATTTCAGTGTATCAGATAGACATATCTGGAGCAAACCCACTCTTCTACATACGCAAAACTCGCCGGGATGTTGCACTTAAACCGAACAATAAGGAAGAGCTTCATTTCCAAAGCTGGTGAAATTTTACCGAAAGGGGACAAAAAAATTATATTTGGTCTCCAGAACGATTATTACAGACGCGTTAACCGTACCAGGAACCATCCCGGGCTTCTATGTATCAGCTTGTCCCGCCAGAACATGAAAGAGCTTGACCCCTAAGGATCAAGCTCGCTTTTTTCTACGTAAGTATAAAATTAGTATTGCCCTATATAGTGATGCCGAAATTACTGCGTTACTCTGCTTGAGGGCTCACAGAGCTCCATCAGATAGCCGGTTCGATTAAACCGTATTTTCCGTCATCCCTTTTATACACTACATTCACTTTCTCGGTATCCATATTGGAAAAAACAAAGAAATTATGACCGACCATGTTCATCTGCAGGATTGCCTCTTCAATGTCCATCGGCTTCAGCGTAAAACGCTTCGTCCGGACCAGTTCGTAATCCTCCTCTTCCTCGTCCAACGTCATTACTTGGCTTTCGAGTTGCTTAGACAGGTCTCGCTTGTTGCCTTCCAGGCGGATTTTACGGTTCATTTTGGTTTTGTGTTTGCGGATTTGGCGTTCCAATTTGTCGACCACCAAATCAATGGCTGCATACATATCTTCATCTTTATTCTCGGCACGCAGCAGGACGCCTTGGAGCGGGATCGTCACTTCTACCGTATGGATGCCTTTAGTAACACTTAATGTTACGGCACCTTCCGAGTTGAGGGGGGCTTCAAAGTACTTCTCCAGCCTGCTCAGCTTCTTCTCCACATACTCTCTGAGGGCAGCTGTTATCTCGAGATGATCTCCTCGAACGGTGAATTTCATATAAAACTCCTCCCTTCATGTCTCCATTATACCTCAATTAATTTGAATATTCAAAATATGTTGTTTACAAATCCTTGACGATACTTAAGCAGATTTGTGAACTCTGAATCATCATGCAAAAAAACACCCTGGAGGTCTCCAGGGTGTTGGTTCACACGTCATTGCCTTGTACTATGAACCGGCCAACCGGCCGAATGATTCCAAATTTCCTTGCGTGATTAGAGTTTGTTCACGTTAGCAGCCTGTGGTCCGCGAGCGCCTTCTACAATGTCAAACTCGACCTCTTGACCTTCATCCAACGTCTTGAAGCCATCTGTCTGAATCGCAGAGAAATGTACGAATACGTCTCCGCCGTCTTCACGCTCAATGAAACCATATCCTTTTTCTGCATTAAACCATTTCACTTTACCTTGCATCGAACACATTCCCTTCTATCTTCAAATAAATGTAAGCCTTTACTTACCTTTTGAATATATCACCCGTCAAATAAATGTGTCAATCTCATGGCGGAATAATCCCAAATATTTTGAAAATTTAGGTATTCACAGTTTCGACAGCATAGGCATTAAGTCCTAAAAGCCAAGTCTGAAGCGGGGTTTGTCTACTTATTCACAGAGTTATCAACAGAGTTATGCACATTATCCACAGGTTGGATATGTGTATATTATTAGAATTCTAAAAGTACAAATGGATAAAATTCGAAATCTCACAGCACTTTAAGAGTCGTTTCTATCACGTCACCCTCTTTTATCAAGTAGACGAAGGTTCGCTCCGAGTAAGCCATTTAAGATCAAAATCTGCTTTGCAACTTTCAAACTCTTAAAGCCACTAACATATCACCTTAATCTTTAACTAGTAATGAAATATGAGCAAGAGTATCATAATTATTTCGTTTTAATTCTACTAGAATGGAGTTAATATACGAATTATTATGTTCAATTGTTTTGGCATACGCTTGAATTGTTCTAATAACAATTTCATCACTTAACCCCTTATGTTTACCTGATACTCCAACAAGATGTATCTTAAGCATCCCATAAATAACTGATAAGAGCGCATATTCATCGAACAATGAAATTTCTTTTTCTGACAAGTTGGGAAATAATGAACCAAATAAATTGTTAACTAAGTAGTTTTCTAAAATGTACTCTTTTTCATCCATATAAGATGAATAATAAACTTTAAAGTTTTCCTCATAATTAAGTCTGAACTTATCTAGATTAAATACCTCACTGTCTTGATTCAAACCTTCCATCATTTCCTTATAAGTAACCTGGTACCTATCCATAGATATTCCATAATCTAATCTTGATTTTATAAGTTCAAATAGCGCCTGTAGCTTCAAATCAAGGTTTACTCTTAATTCGGCAATCGAATCAGTATACTCAGGACTATGCAATTTAGATCGAAAAGAATCGATAATATCAGAAATGGATAATCCATAATTTCGTTCTATGTCATTCTGTAAGGCATCAATAAATAAACCGAGCAATACCATTCGATCTCCCAGCAACATGGTACGCCTCTGAATGATTTCAATGGCTAGCATTCTTATTGGCCAAAAATATTGCGTGTAATTGTTTTGCACTTGAATCCCACCGGTTTTTACTACGGGCCAATTGGATTCAAGTTCACACTCCGCTTCTTCAAATTCAATCCCTTGCGGTTGGAGCAATACTAAACGGGCAATCTCTGGACAAGATACCTTGCCCGACAATTCGTAATTTTGGTCATATTTATTCAGATTTCTTGGATACGTATTGCATGTATTAGACAGTGCCTTCTCCCCTAATTCCATCTGAATAGTGCACCATTTATCTTCTGTCAGCATAGAACAACAATTGTTTTCATTTAAAATAAAGCTTGCATAATAGCGATCACTACGGCTAGCGTTATTTTTGTTCCTTTTAAGTCCGCTGCTTAGCTTATCACGCAATGCCGGATCTTTTACCTTCTGATAGTTCTTATATGTTTTTTTATCGATAGATACAGTCCAACCAGCACAGCAGGTATCTTCGCACTCTCCTCCTATACACTTGAAGTTTTTCATATACTCCGGCATTAAAGTATTCTGTTTCATTTGGGGTTCCTCATTTCCTACCAACAGATATTTTATTTAGCCGCTCAATAGCCGGGGTGAAACCGGCTTCCGCGCTAATTCTATACTCAATCAATGCTTTGTCGATCTGGCCCGTTAATTCATAGTACAATCCCAAATTATATCTTGCTTTGTAGCTACCTACGCCTAGTACAGACTCATACTTTCGAGGATCCGGTTCCCCCAGCTCAATGCAAGTAAGAAATATATCAGGAATCAAATGAGCGAATTCTGCCGACCTTAGTTCCACAAGAGTACAGCCATAAAGAAAATATAAGTCTGTATAATCATGATATTGTTCGATTCCTACCTGTAAAAGTTCAAACAATTCCGTGATTTTCTTGTTTTTTAAAAGAGCCCAGCCATATGTCTGAATAAGTGTGCTGTGATAAGCCTGTTCCCTATTTGAAAATTTATATGCTTTGCTTAAATGAAACAGGGCCTTATCATCTATTCCCGCTGCTGAATAAGTTCTGCCTATTTGAAAATGTATATAAGAATCTTTATTGTTTTTGTCCAATTCTTTAAACAACAAAGTCAAATTTCGATCATATTTTTTATTAGCCAATATTTTATTTTTCAAATAGCCACTATGGCTCATGACAATATCAGTTTGGATGAAATTCAATTTTTTATCGGAACAATCTATTTGCTCATGAATTATACCTTTATAAAAAACCCCACTATTTTTACTGAAAATTCTGGAAATACTAGCGCTTATAACCCCATTATCATCGGTTTCATTTAGTATACCTATTTTCCCAACTAAACTATTATCTTTCAGTAGTCGTTTGCAGGTGTTTTCGAAGGCCCAACCTTGATTTGGAATAACTACCTCATCCGCATCAATCATTATAATTATCGGCTGTTTAGCTAATTTTATTAATTCATTTCTAATCATTGAAAAATCATTACGCCAAACTGTTTTGTTAACAACTGCCCCTTTAGCTAGAGCAATATCGACAGTACTATCCTCTGAACCCGTGTCGAGAACCACAATTTCTTCTACGTACGGATTTATAGAATCAATGCATATCCCGATACTATCCTGTTCATTTTTAGTCATAATACAAGCAGATACAGGTTGTTTCATGAGATTACTCCTTGTCAAAAAATTATGAAAAAGGTGCCTGTAACAGGCACCCGCTTTAATACTTACCGGTAAGTGAACCCACCAACAAGTGTAATCGTTTGTCCATCTGGATTGATAACTTTAATATCAACAGGTCCAGTTTTTGAAGATACAGGCAATCTGAAACGGAGTTGTGAACTGCTTATAAATGAAGCCGAAATTAGCCCACCACCATCTATTGAAACCTTTGCTCCTTCAACAAAATTAGAACCGTTTACATAAATCAAATCTCCACCTGTATTTACTGCATTATTTGGAGAAATGGTAGAAATAGTTGGTGCGGGCTTCATAGGTATCGCGTCAAATGTAAACCCATTTGCCAATATTGCAAATTGCCCGTCAGGGTTAATTACTCTGACATCTACTGGGCCTACTTTTGAAGAGGCCGGCAATCTGAACCGAAGTTGTGAGGTGCCAAAAAATGAGGCAGCAATAGGATTCCCCCCATCAATCGATACTTTCGCTCCATCAATAAAATTAGAACCATTGATATAAATCAGATCTCCACCTGACTGGAGCGCATGATTAGGAGAGAGTGTAGTGATGACTGGCGCCGGTTTCATAGGTATCGGATCGAATGTAAAGCCGTTTGCCAAAGTAGTGACTTGGCCGTCCGGATTTACGGCTTTAATAGAAATTACTTCAGCCGTACCCCAGATAGGCGCCCTGACCCGAAGTTGTTTATCGCTAAGAAACGAAACTGTAACTGCTTTATCCCCAAAATATATCTTGGTACCGGCCTCGAAATTCTCGCCATTAATAATTACAAAATCGCCAAGGTCCACCTGCATATGGTTTGGAGTTAAATTCGTTATAACGGCTGCTGGAGCAGGAATGTATTCGAAGCCGGCATTGGATACTGCCGCTTGTCCATCCGCATTCAACACAGTAACATTAATTTTTTCAGCCTTAGGCCATGCTGGTACTCTTACACGCAGTTGCTTATCGGATAAAAATGAAGCGATAAGTACCTTGTCACCAAATTTCACACTAGATTGAGCAGTGAAGTTTTCTCCATTTATTAGGACTAGAACCCCCCCCGCTACTGGTGCTTGAGCAGGACTAAAACTAGCAATTGTAGGGGCTGGTCCAAGAACAGGAGGTGTATAGGTAAAATTGCTACTTGCCTCAAGTCCATCTGGATTCTTTACTTTCACAACTACCGGACCAGCCAAATCCCATTGTGGAACTCGTACACGTAGTTGAGTATCGTTTAGATATGAAGCAGACAATTCCTTTGATCCAAAATATACTTTCGCACCACTTTTGAAGAATTTCCCATTTATTGTAACGAAATAATCACCTGTTATTTCACCTGAATCCGGTGTTAAAGAGATAATTTCTGGAGCTGGATCAGGGGCTGGGTCCTTAAAGTTTAAACCATCTATTAGAACAATATATTGGTTGTCTGGGTTTATTACTTTAACAGCAACCAATTCTTCTTTGTCCCATACAGGAGCTCTGAAACGTAATTGTTTTGAATTTATAAATGATACCGCCGTTATTTTAATATCATTTAACCAAACAGTTGCTCCTTCCTGAAAACTATCGCCATTTACATAAATAAACTCTCCACCCGTTCTCATAGTCTCAGAAGGTGTTATATTCGAGATCACAGGAACAGGGAGTGGCAGTGGCGCTATATACTCGTAACTTTCTTGCAAAATACTTTCACGGCTATAGGTGTCAACTAGTTTGACATCAACTTTTCCTGGAACAGTCGTTACTGGTGCTTTAAATGTTACGAGCTCGCTTGAGACATAAACAAAAGAAACTTTCACGCCAGCTACGTATAAAGATGAGTTGCTGCTTATGTTTGCTCCTTTAACACTTACTTGATTGCCACCTGCTAAAGGGCCACTATTGGGAGAAAGCGAGATTAATACAGCCGCCTGCGGTAGCTTAAAGGAGAAGGCATTTGTAGCCAAAGCAGATTGACCATCCTCATTCTTAACTACAATGTCCACTATTTCTTCTTGATTCCACTGTGGAGATCTAACTCTTAAATGCCTAGAATCAATAAAGCTGCTTATCATTTCTTTATTCTTAAACAAAACCTTTGCACCTGGCATAAAATCATTACCCGTAATGGAAACCAGATCTCCTCCAGAGACTAAGCCCGTATTCGGAGTAATAGATTCTATTGTAGGAGCAGGGTTCAGATAACTGTATGCGTTCTCTAAGGAACCCTCTTGTTTGTCCGGGTTAACAACGGTGACTTTAATTGTTTCCGCTTTGGACCAAGCCGGTGTTGTTACATTAAGCTCCGTTTCATTTATAAATTGGGTTGTTAAGACGGTATTATTAAATTTAACAATAGTGCCCGTTGTAAAATAAGTCCCTTTAATAGCAACGAGTTCACCACCTTTAGTAGATCCTTGATTTGGTGTTACTGATTCTATGTGCGGACCTTCTACATATTCATATGCACTATTTGCCTTAACATTAGTGTTATCAGGATTTGTGATCTCAATATCTATAAATCCTGCTGCATCGCCTGGAGGTACTGTCACAACTATTTGTGTAGTTGTAGAGCTTTTGATGATTGCATCATTTTGTCCAAACTTAACTTGAGGATTAGGTAAGAAATACTTCCCTGCAATTACAACCTCATTCCCACCTGTTAAGCCGCCTTGACTTGGGGTAACAGATAGAAACTCCGGATTAGCAAAATAAAGATAAGGAGAAGTTGCATACTGTCCATCCTCATTGGTCACTTTAACATCTGCTGTTCCTTGGGTACCTGGGGGGGCAACCACAATTATCTTAGTGGAATCGATAAATTGCACTGGACTTACTTCAGTATTCCCGAAGCTCACCTTTGGGTTGGCCCTAAAGTTTGATCCATGTATAGTTATTGTTTCTCCCCCTTGAACCAAACCTTTATCCTCTACAAGAGATGTGATCTGTGGTGCTGGATATGCTACATCTATAGAGGGATTAATCACCTTTGATTGATGTGGAGCACCTAAATAATCCTTGAAAGTGACATGTATGTCTTCGTTTCCGACAGATAGATGTCCCACTCTCTCTCCGGTCTTATGTCTGATCTTATAATTAAAAGTAAGCGTTTCCTTTTTTAATTCATTAAAAGACCATGTTAATGTATTTCCAACCACAGTTGGTTGTGGAATATTGTCTTTATAGGATCCGGGAACAATCTCGAATTCAGAGGCCACTGTATCCTTAACGGTAACATCGTAGGCGCTCGCCATCCCTATTTCTTCCACGATAGCCCGATAAATCTCAGCTAATCCTACTGAGCCGAGTACGAAGTGATGATGTTGAGCCGTAGTCGCCATGTCTTTCATTAGCAAATTCGGTGCACTGGTATTGGGATTCTCATTCTGTTTTAATAAAGCAATCGTATAAAAAACAATTCCTTCACTTTTGGCCCCATTTGCTTGTTCTAGAGCTGCTCTCCGTGCATTATCAACTGGGGCTGGTTCAGTTGCTTCCCCGTCTGTAAGTAATAAAATGACTGGTTGCGCCTCGGCTCTATGGCCACTTAATAATTCACGAGCCTTCTCAATTGCCAGTTTTGTATTAGTACCGCCAGATGCCTTTATCCCATTAATATAGTTTTTAACATCTGCCGCGTTAGAGGATAGATCTTTAAATTTCACATCACTCGCAAAGTCCACAACACCCACGCGATGTTTAGTTAAATCCAGTAAGTCTATAAATCCAGTAGCAGAATTTTTGGCGTTTGTCATTTTATCTTCGCCATTATTATTCTTAGGATCCATACTACCGGATCTATCAATAATCAATATGATATCATTGGGCTTAACAACGTTTACACTGTCTGATCCTTGTATATTAAGGGTAACATTCGATTCTCCCCCTTCTAAAATTTGAGTCGGGTTAAGTGTTTTCGTTACTCTAACAATCTCATCAGTACTTGCCATTGAACTATAACCAGGCAAAATAGTAAACACTAAGAGTAAAGACAAAAATAAATTGATGGTTCTTACCATCATTTTTTTCATAGGGTAACCCCCTCGGATTTAGTTTTTAATATCCACAAAAAAAGCATCATTGAGGTAAGATGCTTGTTTGTTGTAGACATTTGAAGCGTTTTTCTTTTTTTCTATCGCCACAATTTGTTTCTCGAGAGTTTTCTTTTCTAATTCTAAAGCTTGCATAATTTCATCATGCATATTTTTAATTTCTTTCAATTTCAACTTATCTTCGTCCGTCATGCTCCTTTGTTCTAGCGAAGAATATAATTTATTAATTACTTCAGAATATTCTTCATAAACTTCAAAACAAGGGGATCTAAGTATGCATGTATAGTTTACTGAGATTTCATCAAGTATCTGTCGAGTACTAAGCATTAATTTGGCCCCCGTTGATTTTCAGCGAAAGCATAGCCTGCTTCCATGTATCAACCATTCCTCTAGCGAAATCAAGAACCTCATTAAGCATACTTTCATCTTTTCGGATGATAAATTCAGCAATATAATTGTTGTAAAACATGTATAAATTACTTAAATCTTTAGATATATCATATTTCATGTCAAGTGTTACAATCAATTCACCAAGTATACTTTTCACTTTATAAAGCGGCTGGTTCATGTCTTCATACTGACTCTGAGAATACAACTGCTTCGCTTGAAGCAATAATTTGACCATTTCCTGATATAACAGCAATGTCAATTCTCCAGGGCTTGCCGTCTCTACACGAACCTTCAAATATTGCTGCTGTTTAGCGTTTTGCATTTGTTAAACCTCTCTCATCAGTTGTAGTTTGTATAAACAATTATTAACCGCCTAGCTGCGATGAAATCCAAGATCCCTGACTGTTTAATTTCTGAAGTGCTTTCTCCATGGCTGTGAATTTCTTATAATAACGATTTTCGATGTCTACTAGTTTACGCTCCAGATCTGTTTCTCTTGTATTATAATCCTTCAGTTGCTTCCCAAGCACACTTTCATCTAAAGCTTCTATTGATCCTGAGCCAATCTTTTTAGTGAATTTAGTCAACTGTGCGCTAATCGTTTCATACAAACGATCTGCAAAGCCCAATTCACTTTTTCGTTTTTTCATATTTTCAGGAGTATCACTAGGTGTATCTGAGGACTTAGTGAATAACAGTTTGACTTCATCGAATCTAGTATTAATAGCCTCTTCGAGCTTCTTTTCATCAATCTCAAGCTTACCATTCTCACGGAAATCATTCATTACATTAACCCCAATTTGCGAAAGCATTCTTAATTGGCTTTTTGGATCCGGGGGGTTGGTTATTCCCTCTAATGGCATGTTTAGAGCAGACCGCATAGTAAACAATGTATCTTTAAGTAAACTATCGTTATAAAGATCTCCTTGCCTAGCCTTCTTCTCCCACAACGTTATCTGAGATTCCGTCATATTTTCTTTTTCCTCGGTAGTTAACGGTTGATATCCACGATTTTTTTTAGCGGTAGTTGCTTCGGAAAATTTATCAACCAATTCGTTGTACTGTTTCACAAAATCCTTAATTTTGTCAACTGCAGCTGAACGATCCACTACCGCTCCGATAGAGGCTTCTCCTAGACTACGAAGTGTTACTTGAACCCCATTAATATTTACACTGTTTGAGGTTGCAGTAATATTCGTGCCGTTGACACTGTATGCTGCATCTTTACCTTCTGAAGTCAGTGTCGTATTTGCCCCAAATATATTTGCAAATGTACCATTTGCATCTGTAACTTTAACTTTTGATCCAGCGCCCGTTGTTATGGAATTTAGATATAAAACACCACTAGCCCTGTCGAAATTAGCCTTTACTCCCGTTTTGGCTGATGCACCATTAATATCCTTAAGAACAGAATCAATAGTGGAATCTGCAGTAATTGTTATTTCCACAGACTTAGCCGGATCAGCACCTTCAATAGTAAATGATCCATTGATGTTTAATTTTTCTGTTGGTAACTTATTTACTTTCTCGCTTATTACAGAAGCAGAGTTAGCTAATTGGGTTATTTTTACACTACTTACACCAGGATTTGCACCGCTGGATACAACGTCCAGTACAGCTGTATTTGATGATGTCGATTTAACAGTTTCAAACTTATTCTCAAATCTGAGCTCATTCATTGCTTTACGTAGAGTCAGTAGAGATGTGTTCATTGAACGATAATCTTCCCTCTGCCATAATGTTAGTTGTTTCTTCTTTTGCAAGGTATTTAATGGGACCCTTTCGGTATCCATTAACTTCTTGACTAAACTATCCGTATCCAACTGTCCACTAAATCCTGTCAACCTCGTTGGCCCACTTATGCCTGCCATTGTATCCCTCCTTTTAGATTTTTCTATCTAAGAAAACACCCACATTTACACACATGTTGTACATTAAATCCAAGATTTTCTCTGAAGGAATTTCCCGAATAACTTCTTCGGTATCATCATTAACAACGACTACCATAATCGTGTTTGTTTTATCATGAATCTTCACTTGAATATGTGTGTCCGATTCAAAAAGGGCTGTATTCAACTTTTCAACAAGTTGAGGTAGAGTATAGGGCTCTTCTTTACTAGTAATTATAGATAAATCGGTTTCTATTGTGCCCGGGATAGATGAAGAAGAAATAATGTTTAACAGCGGTGTCAGGGAAGCAGGCGCAGGTCCTTGATTTACTTTCATTTAATACTCTCCTAACCTAAGTATTAAAAAAAACCGACCGGAAACCCGGCCGGCTCTATGCTGATCTTAACGAAGCAGTTGAAGAACACCTTGTGGCTGTTGGTTAGCTTGAGCAAGCATAGCAGTTGCCGCTTGTTGCAGAATTCCATTCTTCGTGAATTCGCTCATTTCTTTCGCCATGTCTACATCACGGATACGGGACTCAGCAGCTTGCAGGTTTTCAGCAGTTGTGCCCAGGTTGTTGATTGTGTGTTCCAGACGGTTTTGAACAGCACCCAGGTTCGAACGAGTTGTGGATACAGTGTCAATAGCTGTCTGTACTAATTTCATATTGTCAGATGCATCTTTATTCATAGTAGCAGCAGTAGAGTCTCCAAGGTCAACCAAAGTACCAGCGTCTACGCCGAGGGCTGCAGCCTTCATGCTTACCAAGCTCAGACTGATAGTTTCGTTCTCGTTAGCTCCGACTTGGAACTTCAGAGATGTAGTATCTCCATTAAGCAATTTTTTAGTGTTGAATTGTGTTTGGTTTGCAATAGCATCAATTTGATCGCTAAGAGCAGTTACTTCTGTTTTAATCTTTGCAGTGTCGGATGTAGTTAATACTTCGTTCGCAGCTTGTGTGAACAGTTCGCCCATACGTTGCAGCATAGCATGAGTTTCGTTCAATGCACCCTCTGCTGTTTGGATCAAGGAAATACCATCAAGAGAGTTCTTTGACGCTTGCTCCAGACCACGGATTTGATTACGCATTTTCTCAGAGATTGCAAGACCTGCAGCATCATCAGCAGCACGGTTGATGCGATAGCCGGAAGATAGTTTCTCCAGAGATTTGCTTTGTGCATTGTTGTTAGTCGACAGTTGACGTTGTGCATTGTAAGAAGAGATATTGTGATTAATACGCATAATAAAATTCCTCCCTGAATTAGGTCGTGATCGCATCCTTGCGTTCACCTATTAGTGGATCGAGAAAGCTCTGTCGGCCGCCAGATGCCCTCTTTTCTCCCATGATATATATATCGGATTATCTTGAGATAAGTTTAGAGGTTTTTGAAAGTTTCGAAAAATTATTATTAGTTGTTTGGACCTAGATCGTCTTGGCTAGATAGAATCTTTTGTAACAGTGACTTAGCATCTCCATCCAAACGAACAGCTGCTTTGTTTTCAGCTTGAATGGCTTTATATATTTCCTCGCGATAGATCGAGATATCTTTGGGTGCATCTATACCAATTCTCACTTGATCGCCTGCCACATCCAATATAGTCAGGACTATATCTTGCCCGATCATAATCTTTTCGCCTTTGAGTCGGGACAGAATCAGCATGTTAAGCGCCTCCTTTGGTAAGAGGATGACGGATAGAATAAACCACACTTTCTAGAACAATCTGTACTGCTTTGTTCAGAGCTTTATTAAGAATAATAGGGGCTTTTAAGTTAATGGTAATATCATTTTGCGATCGTATAGTTATAATGGAAAATATCTGGGCGTCTTCTTCCCGTTCAATACCAAGTTGATTTTTTATAGCTGTAGGCAGTTCAAATTCATAGTCCTGCTTAAATAAAAAGGGTTCTGTGATTACAAATGCCAAATCTTCGTCATCAACGGATTGAAGTGCCTGAAAAGTAGAATCTTTCTCATCAAGTTGCAGCAGTACATACTTATGGTGATTTTCAAAACCGAATATGCCCGACTCAAACGTGATAAGTTGATCTTCCGACAAAGTAATATCGCCAAATCTTGTTGACCGTATAATCATATATTAACCTCCAATAAAAAAAGAATAGCTATAAATTATAGCTATTGTCTCATAAGGACTAAATGGATGCATTAAATTTCCCGCCAACTACAGAGAAAGTAATGGCGTTCTTTTGAATAATATAAGCTTCTAATTTACCTGCATCATATTGAACAACAGGCTTATGGTATTCCGGATCGAATGTTACTAATCCTTTACTAACCTCCGTGCTAATAGTACCAGGTGTGTACAGCACATCTACATTGTCATAAGAGGGTTCTCCCGTAAGCTCTATGTGTCGGTCTTTAAAAGCGTTCTGACGGGCAATATCAACAAATGCACTGGACTTATTGGTAATGTCCATCATGCGATCGCCATTTTGGGCAATCTCTGCGATATAGTTCATGGATACGTCAACCGAGCTCTGAGCTATACGGTCTCTCATTTCAATCAACTTAGAGCTGCCCAAAGCAGACCAAGCCTTAGTGGAGTCAATCTCAAGGCTAGATTTTCCCGTACTTATATTTACTTGAGGGTTTTCCTGATGGAGGTTTAACTCTGCCCTAGGCTGCTCGATAGATAATTCGCTACGACTCTTAGATAATCCAATTTTGGTATATTGCTGGTTAATTTGAATGCGAGGAAGCTCCATAGCGCCCCCCTATCTAAGAAAATCCATGAGGCTTGGACGAATGATTCTTGCCATTGTATCCAGAGAAAGCTGGTAGATACCTTCAGCTGTTTTGAGTTCTGTGATGGTTGTTGGAACATTAATATCCTCAACCTTGGATTGCAAATCAACATAATTCAGATTTAGATCCTCTAATCGGCTGGCCGTAAATGATAAACGATTCTGCCTTGCTCCTACATCCGCTTGGGCATAGATTATGCGATCCATGTTCGTTTGTATTTCGGTGATACCTTTTTCAATACCTGCAGTGGTATCACTGTTTAGTGCATTTTTAAGATTATCCAGCGCTTTGAAAACATTAGTGGTCTTTGTTGGGTCTGCAGGATCCTGATAAGTACCAAAAACATCTTTACCGAGTGAATTTACATCGGCATAAATGCCCGCTCCAATTTGGTACCGCATCTTACCATCATCTAGCGTAAAAGGAGTATTGGCCGGATCATCGGAAAATGGTTTCTGATCGGTCATTTGTCCGTTAAAAATGTACTTTCCTTTAAACTGGGAGTTACCAATTGCCACTAATTGTTTGTATAACTCATCAATTTCCTTGCCCAAAATCTTCCTGGCCTCTGGATTAATAGACTCGGTTGTACCCTGTACAGCTTTCTCAGAGACCGTATGGAGAATTTTTACTGCCTCACTCATCATCGTATCACTAAATTTCATCCAGGAATCAGCATCTTCGACATTCTGCTCAAACTGTTCCGTCATACCTAGCTCACCCCGATAACGCAGTGCACTTGCTATACCAACGGCATCGTCAGAAGGTCTATTAATTCTCCGCTCTGTAAGGGCCTGTTCCTGATACTTGTTCATCCGGCTATAGTTCGCCTGAAGGCCTCTCATCATCGAAGAGCTCATCATGCCCTGGGTGATTCTCATCTTTTACTTACCCCCTATCTACCGACTACGCCGGTGCCGTTAATGAGTTTTTCTAATAGTTCATCCATGACCGTGATTACACGGGCTGAGGCCGTATAAGCATGCTGAAATTTAATTAAATTAGCCGTCTCTTCATCCGGTGAGACACCACTTATAGATTGACGCAGGCTATCCGCATGATTGGTAAGCAGTTCACCATTCTCTGTCATTTTCTTGGAATGATCGGTTTGAATCCCAAGCTGGCTCATAACCGCTTCATAGTACCCGCCATAACTTGCCGAAGCGGTTAAGGCATCCGCGCCAAAATTGAATGCTTTCTCAGACAAGCCTCCAATAATAAGAGCCATGTCGCCATTACTCTGAATAACTTTATCCATGGATGGCGCAGGAGGATTGTTCACGGTCTGTACTCTTAGAGAAGCCGCTAACAGCTTCAAATCTTGGGCGATAGCCGGGTTCACACGGATATTAGCCGCCGTGAAAGGACTGGAGCCGTCTGAAGTAACGAAGAAGTCCCTTCCATTCGCTGCCGGTTCCTCCAATGTATAACCCAGCTTATGCAAGCCGTTTAATCCATCAACGGTTATTTTAGCTTCAGCCGCCAGTTTACGGGGGTTTGTAGGATCTATCTGCGCTCCGGCAGGAACCGTCATTCCTTTAGGCAGTATGGTACCTGCCGGCAAAGTAACTTCGATTTTACCCGTCGCAAGTGTATTAGCCATCAAATCCAATTGTTTGGTATATTCAGCAACAAAAGTATCGCGGGACTGCACGTAACCGAAAATTTGTCCGCTTGTCACGCCTGCTACGGCAGCTTGAGTAACCGGATTCGAGGTCATGTTGTCGATAACCAAGGTAGTCCCAAAGGTAACCTGGTAAGTTTGGGAGGTCTCTGTCACCTTTACATTACCTAGCTGTGATAATTGATCGACCAGGTAATCCCGCTTATCACGGAGATCATTCGCATCATCACCACCGGATTCAATATGCTTGATCTGCTTCGTTAATTCAGAAATTTCCGTTACATAGCTGTTCGCTTCCGATACCTTGACATCGATTCTCGCCGTAATATTATTGCTCATCGTGTCGAGCTGTGATGCCATATGGTTAAAAGAATCCGTCATGGCCAGAGCCTGCTGAACAACTGCAGAACGGGCAGCGAGATCCTCGCTGCTAGGATTCTTGCTCAGCACCTGCCAAGCTTTCCAGAACTCCGTTACGTTCTTGGCCAGTCCATTGTCAGAAGGCTCATTAACGATTCCCTCAATATTGCTCAGAGATTCATTGATCACTTTAGATTCGTTCATAGCCGAATTCTGGTTCCGGAACTCGATATCAAAATAAATGTCACGAATACGCTGTATCGCATTGACCTCTACACCCATACCCAATTGGCCCGCTGCAGTTGTGTTGGTGACAGAAGGATATTCCAAGGGACGCGATGCAACCATATGTGCCACCTGACGGGAATAACCCGGTGTATTTACATTGGATATGTTATGTCCGGTAGTATTGAGGGCAACTTGCTGAGCAATAACGCCGCGTTTGCCAAGCTCCAGACCGTGGAATGTTGAACGCATGTACTCACTTCCTTCGCTGTTCGCCGCTGCTAACGGCAAGTATGTTGATAGGGTTACGCTCTTGTATCAAAATAGGCGTTCTTGCGCTTGGATTGTCCTTGCTGAGCCGGATGTGCGTACACAGCGTCCTGCTCAGGCGTAGCCGTCAATAGATCAAGGGAAAGATCTATATATCCAAGGGACTGTTCAACCAGCTGGCGGTTCGTTTCGTTAAGCTCTTTGAGCTGCAGCAGCTCGTGCAGCAGCTTCTCTTGGCGATCCATAAGAAGCTGCTTCTCCTCCGCTTTAAAAACAAGCTTAACGAGCTCACTTACGGTAATGTTGGGATTCATTTTATAACATCTTGAAACGAGGTATTCGTTAATCTTGAGAATCCGCTGCTGGTCGAGTTCCTGTATTTCACGAATACACTTTGATTCCTTGTGAACAAGAGCTGAGAGCTCTTGAATAGAATTCTGTAGAATTGCTTCTCTCTTGCGAACACCGATTACTTGGAGCTGCTGGTGGCATTCGATCATCCGGTCCAGTACAGACGCAATTGCCGTTACAGGCATGATAGTCACCTATTTCTGTCAGTCTTATTTAAGATAAGGGAGGAGCTTCTCTGCGATTTTACCGGCTTCAACATGATACGTACCTGATCTTACCTGCTGTTTCAGTTCTTCTACTTTGCGGGCCCGGACTTCATCTCCTGCGGCTCCGAGAAGTTGCTTGGCTTCCGTTGAAATTTGAACCTCGTCCTTCGGGCGGTTTCTTTTATCGGCTGCTGATACCTGCATTTGATCTTTATGTTTGGCATACGGATTGACGTTCCCAATCCGGTGGCTCTCGTTGATTTTCATCTCATCACCTCTTCATATCATTTGGAGGATTCTATGTAGCAATGACCGGAAAACGGCCGGTTCTTACAAAAAAACCGATAATCGTTATTACTATTATCGGCAGGAGAGTATGATCTTTTTAGTTAAAAAACGGGTTTCTGTTAATGACGCTCTTTCAAACGGTCTGTAATCCGGTAATGAAGAGACTCCTTTTCAGCAGCAGCGCTGCTTTTGCCTTCTTCCAAAACCTGGTTAACGTCCTTGACTAATCTCTGACGGCAGGAGTCGCACATCGTGTGTTCCCGAATCGGCGAACCGCAAACTTCACATGGATATGTGACATTAGGGGAATCCGCAATGGAAATTCTGCCTTCCCGGATAAACCGGATGATTTGCCGCATTGGGACTTCGGTTCCCTCATGGAGTTCCTGAAGGTCCGATTTGCGATTGTTGCGGAGATATTCTACACACGCCGTGTATTGTGCCTCTGTTTCTTTTACACACGCCGGGCAGGACTCTGCGAAGCTCTTTACAAATAACTTACCGCATCTCGGACAGTTCTGTACGTTCATACTCATTGTAATCACCTTTGTCAATAGGGTATGTACCTAGTGTAACGTATCCATCTGACCTTGAGAAGTGCTGCCCGGAAGTATGTGGAATTTTTCTACTATTCACCTTTTATAGGATAAAGCGTACAGCCGGTCCACCCATATAATAAAAGAAACATATGGAGTTCCACCTTATTTAATTAACCAATCAGAATCCTTATGCTAAAAAGCTGCCTAAAGAATAAATTACACCAAAATCCTTACCGGTAATCAACTGCGGCCGGCTTTAAGCAAAAAATTATCGGGCCCACATCAACCCGTATACCTCTAAGGGAAATTCCTTTGTCAGTGTCTTCGCACATTGATTAAGGGTACTCCCCGTCGTGTAGACATCATCGAGAATGAGCACACGCAAGGTGGTGCGGCTGAATGTCTGAGAATATTCCCGCATCCATTCTCTGCCTTCCTCTCTTATTTGAAAAGCACCTTCGAGATCCCTAAGACGATCTGATCTGCTTTTGAAGCTCTGCTTGGCCGTATGACGAGTCCTTTCCAAAAGAGGGACAACCGGAAACTGGAGCAAGACACCCAGTTCAGATGCCAGTGCTTCCGCCTGGTTAAATCCTCTTTCTTCCAACCGGCTTGGGTTCATCGGAACATAGCTCACACAATCAAAATTTCCACCCTGGGCCAAAATATCTTTATGCAGCTGATGATAAGCGTGTATTAGCATGCCGGTCAAGACGGAGACCATCCGCTCGTTCCCCCTGTACTTGTAAGCGGCCAGCCATTCCTTCATCAGGGCATCGTATTTTACAGCGCTTCTGCTATAGCAAAAATAAGTAACCGGACGCCGTCTGCAGTCTGGGCAATCCTCGGGACGACCACATACGGGGCAGCGGATTTCAGTAATCCATGGAATCCTATCAAAACAATCCCTGCATAGATGCAGCGGGTTCTCCTGTCCATTTCTTCGTCCTCCGCAGCTAAAACAAGATGATCGGCCAGATTCGTGACTGCCGGCATCCCCTGTAAGTTGAAACATCTGCTTTATTCTATTCCACCATCTTCTGCGTTTTTCCGGTTCAGACAGGCCTATCATCTTCCGCCCCCAAATATCAATCTTTAAGCAGATACCCTCTTCTACGGGCTATGGAGTTCATTCTTTGTATTTGTTTTACGGCACGTGCTTGTGAAGCTGTTTTCTCGGGTGCCGCCAAATAAACGCGCCCTTTGGGATCGTCTTTAGAACGGCCCGCGCGGCCAGCCATCTGGACAAGAGCCGCTTCGTTGAACAGCGAGGAATCTGCGTCGAGAATAAAAACATCCGTCTTGGGAACGGTAACTCCCCTCTCCAATATCGTCGTCGTCACAAGAATATCGGTATACTTCCCCCGAAAATCGGTTACCTTACCCGATCTTTCGCTATCTTTGGACGAAGTCCCGGCGATCCGCTTGTCCGGCCAAAGGGTCGCAAGCAGCTGCACAAGCAGCTGCACAAGCGGGTCCACCAGCTTGATTTGCGGCACGAACACGAACAGCTGCGCGCCGCGTTCGAGAGAGCTCTTCAGGCGCGTGTGCAGTGCCTGAGGCAAGACCCCGCTGTCGAGCATCTTCCGCAGCGGGGGTACCGCCAGACGCTGCGGAACGGGCAGCGGCTGGCGGTGATAGCGCACGGGCACGGTGACGTGAGGCAGGCGGCCCGCCGCTGCCTCGCGCTGCAATGCCCGTGGAGGCGTCGCCGAGAGGAGGACATAGCGTCCTCCCGGCGCCAAAGCCTTGCGCGCGGCGAATTCGAGTGCCGCGCTGTTCAGGTACGGGAAAGCGTCGATCTCATCGATAATTACGCAATCAAACGCATGCGCGAAGCGCATAAGCTGATGCGTAGTAGCGATCGTAATATCGCCGCTTTCCCAGGTCTGACTGCCGCCGCCGTAGAGCGTGACGATGCTGCAGCCTTCGAATGCGCGCGCAAGACGCGGCTGCAACTCGAGCACGACGTCCCTGCGCGGCGTGGCGATGGCAAGCTTGCGTCCGTGCGCAAGCTCGTACTGGAGGAGCGGGAAAATCATTTCGGTTTTTCCCGCTCCTGTTACGGCCCAGATAAGAAAGCTGGGCGCCGGCTCTGGGCGCGGCTGTTGATTCGCCGCCGCGCCGGGACCTGTGGTGCAGAGAAAAGACAGCGCTTCGCGAGATGCAGCCATCTGTGCCGGGCTTAGACCCCACGGTGCCAAAAAGCGTTCAAATCCTTCAGCGCTTACCCTCTCAGGTAGATTCCTTCGCTTTAAATCATTAGCTAGGGCTGTATCATCCCGATTTCGGCTCCCCTGGATTAACAAAGTACAATATCTCATGCGCCCCATAGTCAGACACTCCTCACAATATGGGCAGTCCGTTCCGCAGTGATAGCAAGGCGTTACGTGGAATCTTGAACTTCCGCAACGCTTGCACGAATAATACAGCTTTTTACGCCACCATGCAGGAAAGATACTTCGTCGGTGCCAATCCAAGCCATTCGTTACCTGTATATCCCCGTTTAGATAGGCTAGCTGCAGATAGGACTTCCACTCGCCTTTTTCTGTAATCAAATGCTGCTGCCCCATAGAATCCAGTAGTCTAAGCAGCTCATCTTTTAGCAAATTCCTGCCCTCAAGCGCCCGTACGATATTTATATAAAGTGCATCATCAATTGGATTCTTCAGTGTGTCACCGGATATCCAACTATCATAAGAAATTATGTGAAAACGTAAATCCGGAGATACATTGAGAAACTTTTTTGGAAGAAAGTTGGAAATTCCTTTTATAAGAGGATTGTTACAAAAATCATCAGCCTCATTATGATCTGCCCTTAGAGATTGATTAAAATCCCCGCTTTTTTTGTGTAAAGAGATATGGGCCGGGTTTGCATGGATAGAATTCCTAAGCTCTGCTGCGGGGTGAGTCTCTATACCTAGATGGAATTGTTCAGAGGGGTCAGGAGGAATACTGGGAATAAGCGGGAATGAATTCGATTGGGATGGAGCTATATGGGCTGAACTGGATTGGGGATTATTCTGATATGGATCGAGAGAAGGTTGTTGCGATGCTAGGTCTTTAGAACGAGGGAACATACTGGTTGATACACAAGAGGAGTACTTTACATCAGGGGAAGGGTGTCGTTCCTTGGGGCAAAGAGCCGGGACTAATTCAGCTGCTTCTAACGTGTTATCTGCGCCTTGACAGGTTTCCATATAATTCGGGGGATCTGGGGGAATTCTATTAAATTTATTTGAGTTTATGGTATACGCGGCAGGAGAGTTGGATATTTGAAGTGGATTTGCATCTTTTGAAACCAAGTATTCAATCATGCTAAGAGCTTGTCCCATAGAGACAGGGGGCTCCAGCAGCACAATCCGTACTGTAGGCCCGAACCTCTCGAACCAATACTCGCAATCCACAGAAATCGATAAGGAGATATGCCATTGCCAGTTTGTATCGTTGGCAGCGGCGTAGACATGAACTTTCATAGCTCACCCGCTTTATGGATTGTTTCATGTAAACGATTACGTAAAATCAGTCCCGGTTACTCGGAATTGGTCAGCAATCGCTTATTCAAACAAAGGTAGTTTGACCAACTGTTTTTGATTGCTTACATGCATAATAACGATTTCATCGCGCTGTGAGGACTCCGCCCATTGTTCCCAGGAATGATCCGGTCTGTTTGCCATAATCTCCAGTTCATACAACTTCGATAACCGCTCTGCGATTCCAAGCGTATCATCCGTTGATCCTTCGTCAATTAAGGTGACAGATATGGACTTTCCACTGAGACGGGTTATAAAAAATAAAGAGCGAATGTACCATTCAATATGCAGTTGATTATCTTTGGTAACAAGCACTAGGTGATACGTGCGATCGGCCTTCCTGGAACGATTAAACACGTGGAGCATACATACACTCAGAATGTAGCTCCCTACCACACACAATAATCCAATCCACATGACGGCTCCCTCCCTTAGCATACTATATGCCTTGGCGGGAGGGTTGGTTCCTATAAGGTAACCCAGCCGTTCTTGATGGCTATAATAACGGCCTGCGTACGGTCGTCGACTTCCATTTTCTGAAGAATGCTGCTCACGTGGTTCTTAACGGTTTTCTCACTGATGTAGAGGAACTCTCCGATCAGCTTGTTGCTTTTGCCCTCAGCCATTAGACGCAGTACTTCCGCCTCACGCTTAGTAAGCGGGCTTGTTGGCACGTGAATATACTTCAAGCCTGATTCTTGCACGCCATTGCCTGAACCCATAACTCCGTTATCGTCCAGGTAGGTCATACGACGCAACTGATTGATCAGTTTGCCTGTAACTTTCGGGTGGATATAAGCATGTCCCGCAACTACGGAACGGATCGCATTAATCAGTGCCTCTGCTTCCATATCTTTAAGCAGGTATCCGGATGCCCCTTTACGAAGTGTCTCGAATACATAGCTTTCATCATCATGGATAGATAGAATAATGACTTTGATGTCCGGAAAAATAAGCTTCAAACGCTCTGTAGCGACTACACCATTCTCCAGCGGCATGTTTATGTCCATCAAAACCACATCCGGCTGCAGGTCATTGCAAAGCTCGATTACCTGAATGCCGTCTCCGCATTCTCCGATAACTTCCATATCATCTTCCATGTTGATAATTCGTTTGAGGCCTTCCCGAAACAGCTGATGATCGTCCGCAAGAATGAGTTTTACATTACGCTTGGGACTCCCCTGGTTGTCCATTACCAATTTCCTCCTTGTTCTCTGCGCGAATGGGAATCAACATCGTAATTTTCGTTCCCACGTCCTTTTCTGAGTAGATGGCCATGTCCCCTTCGAGTAGCTTCAACCGTTCTCGCATCCCCAGTATTCCGAAATTATTACCTTTGGCGATCTTGTGCTCGGTCAATTCCACATTAAATCCGATTCCGTTATCGTTAATCGATATGTTGACCAGATCTTCACGAAGAGATAATTCGAGTGTGACAAATGTTGCCTGAGCATGTTTGAGAATATTTGAAAATGCTTCTTGAACCAAACGGAATATAGCAACTTCCATCCCGGATGGAAGTCTTGTTTCTTTTCCAGAAAGCTCGAATTTTGTATGTACTTGGGTCTTATCCTCGAAATCCTGCAAAAATTTCCGCAAGGTTGGAATTAACCCAAGGTCATCTAGAGCCATTGGCCTAAGATTATAGATCGTTTTGCGTACTTCTTCTAGCCCGCTGCGTAACTGGGACTTAAGATCCATAAGTTCTTCTTTGGCAGCCTGGTACTCTTGCTTAGTGACCATTCTTTCCGCAATCTCTGTACGAAGTACAAGGTTCGCCATGGTCTGGGCCATACCATCGTGAATTTCACGGGCAATTCGTTTACGTTCTTCTTCCTGCCCCAAAATAATTTTCAGCCCGAGCAGCTGACGATTTTTAGCCGACTCCAGAATACGGGTTACCTGATTCAAATCTCCTGATAAGTACTCAAGCACCACATTCATTTGAGAGACAATCATTTCCGCCCGCTCGAGCTGTCTATCTACATTCTTAATACGCTTCTGAATATCATTGCGTCTTGCTTTCAGGTGATTCTCTTTCTCTCTTGAAACGGTAAGCTGAAGCTGTAGCGAGATAGCTGCCTCATATGCAACTTTAATATGGGTTTCCCGGTATTTGGCAAAGTCGCGGCTCACATCCGTCAGACGTACGCGTGCACGCTTATAATCGCGTTCCAGGGTATCTACCGATTCAATTGTCTGGGAAACTTCCTCGATAATTTGCTGCAATTCTTTGAGAAGGGATTCGCGTTCGCTCCTCGCACTTTCACAAATTTCGAAGACCTGATACTTGCTGCTTTCCATGACTTCGATAGCATTCTTGATGACACGATCCAATGCATCTACCTGCAACTCGCTCCAAACTCCTTTATCAAAAACAAATTGGTCTGCCTTCTATAGTACCATACTTTGGATCATTTGAGAGTAAACTAATAGAACTATTTATTGCAGTGTAACGGACTGTTCTTGCTGGTTCCAAGTGACTTTCCAGCCCAGATTTTCAGTGATAATCCGCAGGGGAACCATCGTCAAATTGTTCACAATCCGTGGTGGGACTTCCGCTGTAACACGCTTGCCGTCAGCAATTAAATCCAGCTGATTGTTCCACATATCTACGATGTTACTATTCTTAACTACGGTCGCGCGCAGTTCTTCCTGATTCCACAACACTTTAGCTCCGAGCGCTTCGGACACGAAACGGATAGGGACCAGTGTGTTGCCTGCATCGTTAATAGGAGCTTGCTCCAGTGCATACGTTTTCCCGTCGACGGTCGCCGTTTTACTTCCGATTTGCAGCTTCACTTTAGACATAGATCCAGCCGTGCCGTAATCCGGATAACTGAATGAAATATCATCCAGCTCGATTTTACCTTGAAGGGCACGCTCGTCCTGACCCTGTTCAGGATTCACGACATAAATACTGCGTATGGTCAGCGGATATTTCAGATTTAAACCGGATAAATTGGCGGATACGGATTTCCATCCCTGCCAGTTAATATTTTTGGCCAGTTCGACCAGCTCTTTTTTGCCATTCGCATCAATGATCTCCGCACGCAGCCAGTTCTCGCTTTCGTCCCCTTTCACGCGCAAATTAATGGCTTGGGGATATCCGTAGAGCTGTGCTCCGTTTGTGTTAAACACCGCGTAAGCCGCTTTATTACCTTTACCTTTTGTAAAATCGTAGGCCAGTTGCAAACTGTTGTTGCCCGCCTCATTCTTTACAATGCTTGCCTTCGCCTCTACTTCTGCCGGATATTTATCCGTATTGGTCAGGACAGACTTATCGTCCAGGTTGTACCACATGGACTCATTGCCAATCGGAATACTGACCATACTGCTAAAACCGTCATAGCGGGCAATCACCTGTGCATTTTTAGCGCCTTCCAGACTTTCTACATGAAGCACGCCATCTTTCACTTCTCCCTTGATGCCTAGCACTTCCCATTGGAGCGATGCCGGAGAGAGCTGTTTGGTTTTGCCGCTTTTAGTCGTAGCTGACACCGTCAGGTTATAGCTTCCACCCGCAGCTAGGCCGGGCCCGCCGGATTTAGTAACCTTCATCGAGCTGAGATCCGCACGTCGGATGACTTTAACATCAAGGCTCGATGAACCTTCCCCGGACGATGCCGTTAGCTTTCCGCTGCCGAATTTCGTCGGTATAAACGAGTTTCCTTCGAATTTGCCCAGTCCATTCGTTACCTGCCACTGAGGCTGAATTCCGTTCGAGGCCATTGGATTGTAATAAGTATCATAAGCGCTGAATGTATAAGAAGATTTCTCATTCAAGAACAGCTCCGTATCGCCTTTAACGACTAAGCTCTTAACTTGACCCTTTGGAGCTGTTGAAAAAACACCCAGTCCATTAACGACAATTCGCTGAGAACCGTATTCCGTCTGATTAGCCAGCTGTATATTTGTCGTGCCCAGCGGACGCTCCACCATTTGGGTCGACCCGCCGCCATCCAGATTCATAGCTTTATTGGCACCTATGGCGATCAGGAACTTCTGGAATTCTTGCAGGCTCATGCCCGCACTGTTGTCATTCTTATCGGCTGTAACTACATAAGCCGTTTTCATATCCTTCGAGTACCCTACTCCTGTACGGGAACGGTAGCCGCCTAGAGAAGAAACATCTCTGGAGAAGGTTGTAGCCTTGCCCCCGTCTACTAGAATGGAGTGGCCTCCGATCATCATTTTGAAAGTATCGTTGGGATAAACTGCACCCGTTCTTTGATTTGTAAAAGCATAATTCGAAGTCAGCTTCTCGCCTACCTTCAAATTCGTTTTAACGAACTCAGCTGACTTGCCAGCAGCGCGCAGGATATAGCCGTTGGCCGGCGGTACCTGTTTAATGACAGAGTTAACGGCAATTTGCTTGATCACTCCATCTTGCACTAACACCTCAGTAGGAGTCGATTGACCGTCATTCGAACGTTCCACTTGTCCCCATGCTTCTGTATACATGAACAACCCGTCTTTATGGCTGTGAGTACCATCGTCGAACCAGTAGTAGGTTTTGTTGATACCACCTAGATCAAAAGCTGCACCATTGCTTGCTTTAATCGTACCCTGGAACGCGAACAGATCAATTACCGGTTTGTTGTCTTTCGTTACTCCAAAGGCGTACAAGCCTTTCATGTTATTAACCGGCGAAGTAATAATCTGCCCATTGGTAATTTGCGGACCTAACGGCACACCTTCTGCTTGGGTATTAAAAAAGTCTCCGTTTACGCCAGCTACGGCTCCGGATTCTTTGGCCATAGTCATCACGGTCTGCTTATCCGTTAGCGTCGTAGTCTTCCCCGACATTACATCCAGTTTGACATAGGGATTTGTCAAATCCACTTCAATAACATTGGCATTCGCCGTAACCTGTTTGTTGTTTCTGGTAAACTTCCAAACATATCTTTTCATCACGGCACCCGATGTTAGTATGTTCTCCGATTTGAGAGTGACGGACGGCTCTGCGGCAAAGGTCGGTAAAGGTGTGGAAGCGACGACTTGAAATGCGACGACAAAAGCCAGTGTCGTTCTCCACAACTTGCTGGTAAATCTCATGCTTGTTTCACTTTCCTCTCTCCTAAATAGGTAATATCAACTAGAACGCACAATAGTATAGACTCTCATTCTAGCCAAAAAGTTACGTATTTCGTTCGATTTTTCACCGAATAAGAGGAAAAGGGACTATTTGAGTGTTAAAGTAGCGAATAATAGAGACGTTTGACTTTAAAAAGTGCGTTTTAATAGTGCAGTAGATGAAAAGAAGCATCTGTTACTAGCTATAGGATTCGTAGGGAGGATGCTTTTTGGGGGACTTTCGGATTTGAAGTTACATCAGTGTTGAAGAAAAGGGCAACCCATTCAATTCCGATGCATGGATGTTACTCTAGCAATCTATCAATATTTTCTAATAAATTCACCAATAATCAAATCTAAAATTCCAGACTAGCTCAAGTTAAACTCTTTTCCCAATACCTAAAAAAACACGGCCTCCCCCAATGGGCAGACCGTGTTCTTCACGATATCTTATGGTTTACAGAGCGTCTGATTTCAGCAGGTCCGCTTTGTCTGTACGCTCCCAAGGAACATCCAGATCATTGCGGCCGAAATGTCCGTAAGCAGCCGTTTGCTTGTAGATCGGACGGCGCAGATCGAGCTGTTTAATAATTCCCGCCGGGCGCAGGTCAAAATGCTTACGGATCAAATCAACAAGCTTGTCCTCGGCTACTACGCCTGTACCAAATGTATCCACGCTAATGGAAACCGGCTTGGCAACGCCAATAGCATAAGCAAGCTGAACTTCACATTTCTCTGCAAGGCCCGCAGCGACGATATTCTTAGCTACGTAGCGAGCTGCGTAAGCGCCGGAACGGTCGACTTTTGTAGGATCCTTACCGGAGAATGCTCCACCGCCGTGACGTGCATAACCACCGTAAGTATCGACGATAATTTTGCGGCCAGTCAAGCCGGCATCCCCTTGAGGTCCGCCGATTACAAAGCGGCCTGTCGGGTTAATGAAATAGTTCGTATTCTCATCCAGGAATTTCTCTGGAACGATTGGTTTAATAACATGCTCTTTGATGTCCTTCTGGATCTGTTCCAGTGTTACTTCTTCCGCATGTTGAGTCGACACGACAATCGCATCTACACGAACAGGCTTGTCCCCGTCATACTCAATGGTTACTTGAGTCTTACCGTCAGGGCGCAAGTAGTCTAACGTGCCGTTCTTACGAACTTCCGTCAGTCTGCGGGAGAGTTGATGAGCCATCGAAATAGGCAGCGGCATCAATTCTGGAGTTTCGTTAGTTGCGTAACCAAACATAAGACCTTGGTCGCCTGCACCGATTGCTTCGATTTCAGCGTCGCTCATTTGGCCCTCACGAGCCTCGAGAGCTTGGTCAACCCCTTGTGCGATGTCAGGGGATTGTTCGTTAAGGGAAGTCAGTACGGCACATGTCTGGTAGTCAAAACCAAACTTAGCGCGCGTATAACCGATTTCTTTAATCGTTTTACGTGCGATTGCTTGAATATCCACGTACTCGGAACGAGAAGTAATTTCGCCGATGACGAGTACCAAACCGGTAGCTACAGATACCTCACAAGCTACGCGTGCGTTCGGATCGTTCTCCAAAAATGCGTCTAACACCGCATCGGAAATTTGATCGCAAATTTTATCGGGATGACCTTCTGTCACGGACTCGGATGTAAATAAACGTCTGCCGCGTTCTAGTGTCAATGTCACCGACCTCCTACTCCATTATAGTATGTAAAATCAAGTGCGAACTTACACAAAAAATGAACCTTTTCCGTGATGGAAAAGGTTGCTTACTTAACATGACCTTCTTCAAAATATATTACTGTATTTATAAGGGAAAGTCAAACCGGCATAGTCTGGAAACAATCATGAATTATAGCGAAAAAAGAACCTCTTCCGCCTTACGTATTAAGCGGCTTGTAATAGCTCCGCCTACTGCTCCCGAGTCACGTGAGGATATATGTCCCCAGTAATCTTCCTTGATGGAAGCGGCTGGAATGGAACCGAGTTCCGATGCAAATTCAGCATTGAAATCTAAGCTGCTCAAAGCTTGTTTTCCTACAGGAAGGCCCATTTCCGCAGCAATTTCATACTTGAGTAAATCAAGTGCTTTATGGGACTCGGGTACTACTTTTTTATTACTTGCCATTGCTTTTTTCACTCCTCTACATATTGGTACAGGTAGTATCACCTTCTCCTCATAAAAAACGCGGATAAGTTCTTGTCAGCAGGGTTAATTTATGGAGAGAAAAACATATGAAAAAAACACAACAAGCAGTTCGAAATGAACTAACTTGTTGTGTGATATACCCATCATTGCGCCACACGTGTTCCATCGGCATTCTGAACCACATAGCCGCCGCGTACCATTACATATACCTCTGCTGTTTCCTTGAGATCCGGTTTAACACCGCGTCCATCTCTAGGGAAAATAAGCAGGTGATTATTTGTTATAACAGTGCCTACGGCCAAATCCTTACCCGCTGTCACGTCTGGAATCCCATTATCATCACTGCTTACAGCAATCGTCCTGCCCGTGCGGACAATCAGTTCAGCACCTGCATCTGCATAGAGAGTCTGGCCTGATTTCAGAACGACAACTTTCAAATCAGCAGATGAGCCTGGAGAAGTAGTTCCTCCACCGCCATTGTTGGGCAGCTTGGCCACTTCTTGAGCAATAATTTCTCTAACCTTGCTCTCCGTTAAACCTGAATTGTTCCCGCCACCTGTAGATCCTCCAAAATTCTGGACATACTGCTCTAGGTAGCTCTTTGTAACCACTGGATCGTCTACAGAGCCTGGAGTTGGGGCAGCGGCATTAGTAATAGATATCGCAGATACGAAAACCAACAATGTGGTTGTCATTAAGAAATACTTCTTCATGTAAACCACCTCCATATTTGATTTTTTCTAAAAAAAAATAAGAGGGCACTAGGCCCTCTTATTTTTTTACAAATTACTTAGTTACAAGTGTAGTTGTGGAAGTACCGTTAGGAGCAGTTGCTTTGAGTGTGAACTCAATTACATCATTACCAATGTTCAGGGTACCATTAGATCCCAAGGAAACACCATTATCCGTACCATTAGCTTTTGTTACAATACCGCTGATGGAGAAACGAATACCAAGGAAAGCGTCATATTTTTCGATAACATTGGTATCAATTGCTGCGATGTTTGCATCGTAAGCATACTCAATGCCATAGTTGTCTTTTGCTTTCAGTTCCATAGTAGTGTACACATCATTAACATATTTCTTAGCCGACTTAGAAGTCAGAGAAGCTACTGCTACAGCATCATTCTTAACTTTAACAGCCAATGTTTGGTCACTAGACTCACCAGATGCTGTTTTGAAAGTAACAACTACGTTTGCAGTACCTGCTTTGTTACCAACAAGTTTAGCTTTTCCTGCATTGTCAGCATAAACTGCTTTAACTACAGTATTATCGGAAGACGATACCCCTGTAATGAAGTTAGAAGGTACAGCTACAGTCTTACCTGCTGCATCTTTAGCTTCGATAGTTACACTGCGACCCATTTTGCTGTCATAAGCATTTGCTTTATCAGCAGCAGGTGCGCTAGCATTGTCGAGGATTGCAAACAGGTCACTCACAGCAGCAACGTTGTAAGTCAATTTCTCGTCAGCTTTAGCGATAGTTACTTCTCTAGTAACGGAGTCAATTTCGGCACCATTTTTCAAGAGTTTAGTAACAACTTTAATCGTGCCAGTAGCACCTGGTTCTGTTTGAATTGTAAAGCCTTTATTAAAGTCTTCGAACTTAGTGTTGTTATAAGTTGGAGTCAAAGCACTAGCATCTTTATTAACTAATTTAATGCCAGAATTTGTTCCTTCAGTTGTTACTTGGATGCTGTAGTCGCCGTTTGTTACAGAGTTAACAACTTCGCCATTTTGATCTTTAACTTTCAGAATCAGATCTGTTTCAGCACCAGCGATTGCTTTTTGCTTGGACTCAGTCGCTACAGAAAGTGAATCAGCGATACGAGCTTTGTCAATCTTGAAGTTTTTGTTCACATAGCTGTTAACTCCTGGAGCAATAATGGAAACACTGATGTTCATGTATCCATTCTCAAGAGTTGCAGGAATACCAGCAATTCTGATTTTACCTTTGTTCTCACCAGTAAGTTGCAGAGATACACCTTCAACGCTGCTGTTAACTTTGATGATATCAGCATTGTCTACGATTTCTTGCGCTGTAAGAGCATTGCCACTTTCATCAAAAACATTGATTGGGAGGAATTTCTCGCCATCGCCAGCTGATAGACTTCCGCTGAAATCACCGAATTCAACTTTCTTAGCGAATTTGTTTGATTTCACGCTAAGCTTCGTAGTCGCCGAGGATGCACCAGCATAAATAGTAGCTGTGTACTCAGCACTGGAGCTAGCTTTTTCAGTCAGAGAGAATACAACTTTCTCAAATGTTTTCTCAGATACTGTCAGACCTTTTTCGTAAGGTGTAACGATCACGTTCGGTGTGCTGGAAATGTTGCCAGCGTCAACATCAGAGATAATGTTTCCGAATTGATCGTATTGGTAAAGATTTACTGTTGCTGTTTCTCCAACGTTAGCAAGGGTTTTGCTATTGTTGCTGTATACTACATCACTAAGTTCAAGTTTAGTCGCATAAGGAGCAACGTTCACTTTGAAAGTCTTGTCTTTAGCGACACGGGAATCATTGTTAAAGATGTTAACTGGAATTACACCCATACCTTGAGTAAGTCCATTAAGAGATCTTCCGGAAGAATCACGATCATCTACTTTAAGGGTCAGAACCAAAGTTCCATCTTCGTTCTTCTTCAGGCTGTTCTCAACATTGGAAGTGAAAACAGTGTAGTTGCTAGCGGAGAAAGAAGCATTCTCGCCGTATTGGTTACTTGCTTTGATTTTGATACCGACTTTTTTACCGTAAGCGATAGAATCGGAAGTATTCAAGAAATCAATGCTAGTTACTTTCTCATCAGTAGCTTGGAACTCAGCAGTGGATTTGTCAACTGTAGAGGAATCTACACCGGACAAAGTTACACTGTAAGTACCATCGATGATTTTAACGTCTTTCAGAGTAAGTTCAGCAGACTTCTTGTCTTCTGCCCATACTACGTCTGTAGCTACTGCTGCACTTCCTCTTTTCAGAGCCAGTGTAGCTTTAGTTGTATCTACTTCACGGTTAAATTTAACCGATACTTTCTTAATGCCTGTTGCTTTAGCTTCCGTTACGGAAAGCTTCTTGCTAGCGTTAACGACTTGTTGAGCTTGGTACGAAGCTGTTACAAGCAGGTCACGAGTAGCAGGTGTGGAACCGTTGAATGGCTGGCCAGCTGGAGTATCGAACAATTTCAGTTCTTGAGCCATTTGAACATAGCCTTTAGCCCAACCGGATACGGTTTGGTCAGAAACGCCTGGCTTAGCTAGTGCTTCGCTTTCTTTACCAAGACCACGAACCAAGAAAGTAGCAAGCTCTTCTTTAGTTACGTCGCCAGCTGGTACATACTTGCCTTCTTCTTTACCATCAGTAAGACCAGCAACTCTAAGAGCTTCGATGTAAGGAAGCGCGTAACCGTTAGCTGGATCAACACTAGTAGGTTTAACGTCAGTGAAGCTGGAAGTAGTAGCATTGGATTTCAGTTCGAAAACCAGAGCTGCAACTTTAGCGAATTGAGCGCGGTTCATTTTGTCTTTCAGACCGAAGCGGCCTTCTTCAACACCGTCGAAGATACCTGCTTGAATCATCGAATCAAACTTGGCTTTTGTAGCCGCGTCCAGATCTTTAAGATCGGAGAAATCATCTGCTTTAGCACCGAATGCTACGGAAGAAAATACGGATAATGCCATAGCTGTGGAAAGAATAACGGATAAACTTTTTTTCATAACCTTTTTGTCTCCTCCTTGAATATCTTTCGGGTTTTGAGAGTGATTGGGAAATCTAGAGCTCATATTCCTCATTGTTTGATTCACCCCCTTTCCAGAGTTGTAGAGCCTGAAATAGTATAACTAATTCATCTGCAGATCTCATGTCCGCATAGAATCTAGTAACGAGAAAATAATAGATATGTAGACATCTAACACCACTTTAAACATTATACATTGGCGTTATTGCTACGTAAAGAAGAATTTTGAGAAATGATTCCAGAAAACCGCAATGTTTAGGGGCCTTCTTGCTCTTCCAATGTATTAAACGAACGGTTTCGGAAAAAGTTGCGGTTGTTGCGATTTTTTTTGAAATTATTTTGTAACTTCTTATGTATTATAGCTTGGAATTATTAGGCATGTCCAATTTCACTGCATTAAGCGGGTTTTCTACTATATATAGAGATACGACCGCACACTGTGCACGGCCGTATCTTCCATAATAATCCTTACTTCGTACCCATAACTCGTGATGCCACAATAGCTGCCTCTGCTCTTGTGAAGGTTTCCAGCGGATCGAAACGCACGGTTTCTTTTTTCTGGCCTTCAATAAGAACGTTAGGTTTGCCTTCAATATACTTCTTCTTGAATACCGCTTCTACGGCCGGACGTGCATAATAGTCAATGGCGCTGCCATCCGTAAAGGTCTTCTGCAGGCTGCTCAAAGTCTTATTCGCGTCCGTTGCAAGCTTCAAATCAGCGGCGCGTGCAATCATGACCGCCATATCTTGACGGGTAATAGAGCTATCCGGACTGAAACGGTTGCCGGCAGTACCACGAATGATACCGGCGCGAGCTGCTGTCTCAATGTACTTATAATCATACAGTCCGTAGAGATTCTCGACTTTGAACACGTCAATAAACGTTGGTGTCCCTCCGTAGTTCAGCGGTAGATCAAAGATACGGACGAGCATCGTCGCGAACTCACCGCGGGAAATCGGCTCATTCGGACTAAACGAGTAATTTGTCTTGCTGTTCATAATTCCTTTGGAGAATAACATCTCCAGTTCATTTCTTGCCCACGGGTGACCCGTTAGATCATCGAATCCTTTGTCCATATACATAACTTGATAGTAGCCGAATTTCTCGAAAGGCACAGTAATGGTGTTGCTGCCCGTATTCACTGTACCACCGAGATTAACCCATCCGCGGCCAGTCAAAGTGTTGTACTGCTCATACGTATCAAAGAAGAAGACCGAAATATATTTGCCGGCATCATCACGGATAGAAGGATCAAACTTAAGCGTTAAAGTACCGCGTTTAGTAGGAACTACTGTTTGATCGACTGAGCGTGTAAAGAAATTAGTCTTTGGATCGTATGGCTCAATACCTCTACCTTGCAGAGCATAGCTTAAATAGTCTTCTGGAGTTTGTGCGCTTGATTTCTCATTAATCACACCCGCATCCACATAATACAACTTGCTCGCCGTGCTAAAGTTATCAGACTTGCCTTTGACAGCCAAGCGAGATTTCGCATAATCGTTAGGGAATTGATTGTGAATGGAGAACTTGTCCACTCGTCCGTCAATGCTATCCGCAATACCGAAATACAATTTGCGGTCCGCAGTAATATACTCTTTGTTATCAAATGTAGGCTTATAACGTTTAAGTTTCGTGTCTTTATCAAATTTCAGCTGGAGTCCGCCGTCAAACACTTTGAAGCTGGAACCCATGTCATCCAGATATTGTGCGCCTGCAACTGGCGTATTCGTATTAAAGAGTACGATACTTCCGCTTGTTTTGGTGCTGCCCCGGTTAACAGTAAATTTGACTGTGTTCTTGCCAGCCTTAAGATCTCTCACTTCATAAGTAAAGCGATCGACTTCCAAACCGTTTTCATACAAAGTCTCTTTATCCGCTTTTTCTTTACCGAAAACAACACTATCCGCTTTCTCAGCGTCAATCACAATTTTGGTAAAGTTACTATTAATATTGGCTTGGTATTCATGCTTTTCATTCTCGATCAATACCGGCTCTTTAATGACATAGGCCAGTGGCTCTCTAGCGATGGTAACGGTCTTGGACACGCTCATATTCGCTTGGTTGGTAACCGTGAACTGGAATGTCATCTCGCCTCTTTCCGGAAGGGCGATAGCATTGGTCGTGAAGTCTACCCCCGAAGATGGCAAGCTTGTGAAGAATCCACCCGACACTGATGTGCTAGATCCAGTCGTTGAGCTCCAAGTATGGTAATCGTTTTTGGGATTGCCGTCTTTATCTTTGGAGTACACGTTCAGGGAAACGGTCACATTGCCTGCATTCGTATTAAAATATTTACCATTTAATTGAACAGTGCGCTCTGTAGTTGCATACATATCCGGCTTCTGAGCTTTTGGAAACTTAGTTTTGCCGGCTGTATCTTCCTTGGGCAGGAATAGAACAACTTCAGGAGCTTCAGCCGTTATCAAGTTAACATTATAGACAGCCCGGCTGATTAATGAATTGTTAACATACATATAGAACTTGATCTGGTTAGCTCCCTCGCTAAACAATTGAGCTGCTGTAATTCCGTATTTTGCCGCTAATTTGGTCAATTCAAATTTGAATTGACGATTAGCATCAAAATCTGCTGCCTGAAGCTCGATCATTTTGTCATTTACGTAAAGCTCAACTTTATTGCCTGCTCCAGTTGGAAGGTAGTTGACCGCTTTACCGGAAAGACATCCTACTGTTGTTCCACAAGTGAGCTGATCCACACCACGGATCGTAATCCCTGTGTTGCCGGGACTGGAAATTTGATTGGCAATAATGTAAGGTGCAT
Source organism: Paenibacillus lutrae (assembly GCF_009757775.1). Classification (GTDB taxonomy): domain Bacteria; phylum Bacillota; class Bacilli; order Paenibacillales; family NBRC-103111; genus Paenibacillus_F; species Paenibacillus_F lutrae. The sequence continues at coordinate 45,255 of NZ_RHLK01000013.1, read as the reverse complement.
TGTTGATTTGGATGCTATACTCCCGGCTGCCGTTCTCAACTGGAATCCCCGCTGCATCTACCGGCAGGAATTTCAACTGTTTTTGCCCGTCTGTTATGTTCTCTAGTTTGTAAATAAACTCGTTGTTCCCTGGGTTAGAGATTTCAGAAACTTGTTTGTTATCGAGCAGGACTCTAATTTTAGCTGTATGAGCATTCGTTAAAATTTTCATTTCTACTGGCAGCTCATTTATTTCCGTCGTCGCGAGCTCAGACAAGGACGTATAAATATTCTGATTCGTTGCCGCATCTTTACCCGTTACCATAGCAACATCCGTTACACCGGCTTCGCTCGGATTAGTGTAGCTGAAAGTGTAAGCAGAAGACGCCGTTCCGGCTACTCCCAGTGAATCTTTAAAAATAAACTGAACTTGCTGAGGGTTGCGGATTGCTGTCCATTCAGACACCCCGGCTACATTCAGATCAAGAGTAAGGTTGAATACATCGTACTCGTTCTTCAGGCCTGTTCCTTTACCGAACTGCTTAACAGCGCCCCCGACTGAGGAAGATGGTGTGTTAAGATCCAGGTTAGCTGCAACCTGGTTACCATTCACCATGATATCCACCAAGTTATAACGAAGAGATGTAGGTGCATTCGTTCCATCTCTGTTGTAGTCTACTTTAAGGTTTGTTTTGAGTGTTAACTCTTTAACATCGAAGTTTGGTTTGTTTAACAGAGATTCCGTTTGTCCTGCGCTGGTTTTCCCCATTTCCACACCAAAAGCAAACGGCTGGCCATTGTCGTAGACGAAACGCTTCTCCGTCTGGTAGGAATTCGAATCATTGCTCGAATCAAAAACGATCCGGTTATCCCCGGCTTTCAGACAGATCTCGCCAGTGGACCCACAGCTGCCTGCTGCGTCGCCGCCACGGAAATACACCATACCTTCGCTGCGGTTCAGGATACCAAGCTTCGCATTGGCGCTGCCCGACTCGTAAGCTTTAACTTGATTGGCATTGGAAGCCTTCGCTTTAATATCTACCGCGGTGACTCCCATTCTGATGTTATTGCGGTCTACCGGATAGATTTTACCGTCCACAAGGTTTTCGTTGTTGATTGTAAAATCGGTCAGGTTCGTTGTAGGCGTATAGTAGATCCAGCCGGGTGCCGAAGAAAGCTGGTTGGTATCGCCCATTTTGATAACAATGCGGTTAAGACCCTCTGATAGTGTAATGTTCGTAAAGGTAATTTCATTAGCGCTTGTCAGTGAAGGTTTGTGAGACTTTTCTATCGTAACTTGCTTTGTATTTACATTCGTGATTTCGTAATAAATTGTAGGGATTTGTGATTCACTGATGTTAGAAATACTTGCTTTTAAAGTAAAAGGATTGCGAGTTACACGGGTTACATTGTTGTAATCCTCAGGAGCTTCCTTTTCCGTGCCGAAGTTAACGGTCTTATTGTACATATTCGTTATGGAAATGGTCGAAGCCGCATACGCCGTAAGGGGCGGAAGCAGACTGATCAACATGGCGAACATCATCACGACGCTAAGCCATTTGCGGGATTTCATTTTCAAAATAACTCCTCCTTATATAAATAGGTTCTAATCGACGGTTAGTATGAAAAGGCACTGCTTTTAAGGGGCCTCCTTCCAATTCAAAGCAAATAAGCCGTCTTTAAATAAAGTAGTCGTACTTTAAATATCGGTATGCCTTTCTGAAAAGTTTAGGTGTTTATCAGTATTTGGAAATTTAAACCCATCAAAAAAGCCACCCCGCAACGGAGTGGCCTTCTCATATAAGAAATCATGTACTTATTTTAGGAAAGAAATATTAGAGCGGTTGCTTAGCCTTACCAACAGATATAGACTATCTAAAAATTTACTTGCAGGTCATCTTTATAAGGTCCCTATCACTTCGGCAAGCGGCTGTTGAAACTTGTTGATTTAACACCCAGCTTCTGCAAGAACCGGATAACCGGCTTTTTGCTGCTGCTGATAATTCCGATAGCCTCTGCACCTACCACTAGAACAAACAGCAGAATGGCTACAATCAGAACCGTTAACCACGCGGAATCATTGTAATTGTTCAAGACAATTGCTACTCCGCCAAACATAGCAGCGATGCCGTAAATAATCAACACGGTCGTCCGGTGGCTAAATCCAAGCTGCAGCAGGCAGTGGTGCAAGTGGTTCTTATCTGCTTCAGAAATCGGCTTCTTGTTCAGGAAGCGGCGCATGATAGCAAAGAAAGTATCCGAAAGCGGCACACCCAAGATCATAATCGGTGTCAGCAAGGAGAGTACGACCGATACTTTAAATCCGAGGATAGAAAGTGTGGCCAGTGCGAAACCCAAGAACAGCGCTCCCGAATCACCCATAAAAATCTTGGCAGGATGGAAGTTGTAGAACAGAAAACCCGTAATACTTCCAAGTAAAATGGTACATAACAGCACGACCGTAACCGCATCGCTGAATGGCGTCAGCAGCGCGAGAATAAGAATCGTCCCTGTTCCGATTCCAGAAACACCAGCCGAGAGACCGTCAAGTCCATCGATCAGATTGACGGCATTCGAAACGCCTACAATCCATAGGACAGTCAAAGGCATGCTGATGTAATCGGGTAAAGACACATGTCCGCCGAACGGGATATTGAATTCATTAATTTTCAAACCAAAAGCAACTACGATACAGGCCGCAATAATCTGTCCAAGCAGCTTCCACTTAGGCGAAAGCTCAAAGCGGTCATCCAGAGCTCCTGTAATTACAATGACCAATCCGCCAATCACGAGTGCAAGCGCCGCATTGGCATTCACTCCTGAAAGTGCCGGAGATATTACAAAGAAAGCCCCTACAAATGCCAGGAATATAGCTACTCCGCCCATCCGCGCCATAATCTTGGTATGTACTTTCCGGTGGTTAGGTTTATCCGTGGCACCGACCCAGAAAGCAAACCGTTTGACCAGCGGTGTTAACAACAGTGCGAAAAGGCAGGATACAACAAAGCCCAGCACATATAATACATTCATAATCGGTTTTTCAACCCCTCTTATTGCGAGTAACTTGTACTGATTGTTCTGCCGATCAAATTATACTTCTACTCGAGTGAGAACGCTAATCTCAATTTCATCTCAATTTAGCGTCCAGCAGCCAATTTTCATCGCTTTTCAACGGTTTTTAACACATTTTCTTTGTCTCGAACCACTTTCATTACAAATTGCGGAAGAACCATCATTCTTCCAAGCCTCGAAGGCTCTTGCAGCAGCCGGTAAAACCATTCTAATTTAAGCTTCTGGAACAATTTAGGGGCTCTTTTAAGCTTCCCTGCAAAAACATCAAAACTCCCGCCTACACCCATTATAACAGGAACGGCCAACCCCTGCTTATGTTTCGAAATCCATGGTTCCTGAGTCGAAGCCGAACGCCCGACGAGTAGAATATCAGGCTCAAGGGCCCTGATCTGAGCAACGACCGCTTCGTCTTCCTCTTCTCCGAAAAATCCGTCACGAAACCCGACAATATCAATCAGTGGATACTGCCGCGCAAGCTTGCCCGCCGCAGCCGCTATCGTCTCCCGGGTCGTTCCGAGCATATAAACTTTCCATCTCCGGGCTTCGCCGGTTCTCATCAGTTCATGAATAAGATCGATGCCCGGAACTCGTTCCGATACCGGCTGGCCTACATATTTGGTAGCCCAAACAAGCCCGTTCCCGTCTGGAACAATCAGATCCGCAGCATGCATCATCCGCATGTAACCCGGATCTTGAAGAGCAGCCATGATCATGATCGGATTCGCCGTAATGACATGGTGCGGCCGGCGAGATTCTATTGCTTTAGTTAAGTAGGTTACCGTGTCTTGCATGTTCATCTTGGAAACGGGAACGCCGTATACCCGAACAATCGGCACCATTGCGTTATCGTTAGCAGTCATTGGTCTCATCCCTCTTAACGGTAATATTGCACGATTTGTTGCGCCGGCTGCTGAGCTTCCTGCTTCAGCCGGTCAATGGCGGCCTTCTTCTCGGCCGCCCAAGCCCCGCGCCCGTCGAGCAGCCTCTCGATCTCGGCGGCTACAGCCGCCGGGTCGAATTGCTTCGTCGACGCGGCCGCAACCATTCCGAGCCTCGCGAGGAATTGATCGATCTTAGGGTCGTAGGACACGCCGACCATCGGAACAAACTGCGAGGCGGCATAGATCAGCGAATGCAATCTCATGCCGACGAGCACATCGCAGGCGCTCACCTCGGCGAGCATGTCCTGCGGATGCGTGACGCCGCTGACAATGCGGACGTCTTGCCCTTCGCCCTGCGGGCCGATCCGATCCGCCACGTAAGCGGATGCTTCCTCGTCCGAAGGGAGGTGAAACGGCAGCAGGCGCACCTGGACTTGGCGCCTGCTCATCAGGACGCGCAGCGCTTCTGCCAGCGCGTCCAGCTCGGAGCGGTCCGTGTTCCAGTAACGGACCGATACGCCGATGACGGGAACCGCTGATCTTGCGCCGTCATCGGATGTTGGTGCCGCCCTGCCGGCAGTTAGTGGCGACTGATGGACGGAGGAGCTGTCGCTCTCCGCCCCACCCGCCTCCGCCGAGCGCAGCGGAAGCCCCATCACCGGGTCCGGTACAACCCGGACGGACGAGGCCGGCACGCCCATGGTGCCGAGCAGCTCTGCGGATTCCTGGTCTCGCACCGAAATTATGGCACATTTCTTAAATGTAGAGCGGATCCAGGAATAGAAGCGGCGATTGTTCACGGGACCGACACCTTGCGAATAAATAAACGTCGGTTTGCGGAGCCACTGGGCCAATTTAAGAACCAGCAGGTAGTACGGGATCGTGCGCGAGCTCGTCGCATCCTGCAGCAGGCTCCCGCCTCCGCTGATGAGCCCGTCCGAAGAACGGATCGCCCCGAATAAATCCGGGATCTTCATACGGTGTACCGCCTCGACTCCGTACATTTCGGTAGTCCTCTGAGGATTAGCTGACAGAACGACCGGCTGAATGCGTACACCAGCCGCTTCACCCTGTTCTTGCAGCGCAAGCAGGATAGACTGCAGCACAGCCTCATCTCCGCTGTTATCGAAGCCGTAATAACCGGAGAGAACTACCCTTTTACCGCTGCGCGGCGTTTGGCTGCCCATGCTTTCCAACTCCTTGTGACGATTTCCCAGGCTGCAATCAGCAGCAAGCCGATGATGAGTCCGAACACAATTCCATACACGACACGAATGCCTGAAATGTGAAGCGGGGTGTGCAGATGTGCGAATGTATCCACAATGGACAGCTGCCCGATTACACCGATCAGAAGCAGGTACACCGCATTCCGGTATTTTACCGTGAGATACGCACCGAACAAGAAGAGCGGGTGCGACAACAGGAATTCTTTCGTCCGCGGACGAACACCCAGAGTATTCTCCAGGAATGAACGGAAATAACGTTCAAACGGCGAAGCTTGTCCTTCATTACCTGTTCGTGAGAGGTAGTAGAAAATAACAGCGGCACCTGCTGCAGCTACAACTACCCATAAAACGCTGATATTGGCTTTAAGGAGCTTCTTAACCTGCTCCCCGCGCTGCTGGTAGTTAAGCTTTTCGCGGAAGAAGAGCAGATAGAGCCCTACGATTGCGATCGGGAGCAAATGCAGTAGACTTACTCCTCTGAACTGCTGCATAACCAGGAAATAAGAAATATGATTCAGCAGGCCCACAACGTACACGACACCGATCAATGAGATCAGGGTAGTCTTGACTAATTGAACGATCGCATAGAGCACAGCTGATTTGGCCCGGGCTGCCCTCCCTGCTTGTACGGAACGAATCGCCTCAATGACTGCGATACTCGGAGCGGCGATTGATGTGCCCAAAGCGAGTGCTTGAGCATACAGACTTGGTGACAAGAAATACAAGCCTGATGCGCCAATAAGACCTAGAACAAACAAAAGCAGTGACGCTTCGGGTATAAAATACCCCAGCAGCAAAACAATGAGGCTGATGCTGCCAAGCAGCATAAAGAATCTTGCGATATTCTGATAGCTGTTATAGCTATAGTCGAATTTTTGGGCAGGAGCTACAGTAAAACCTGCTTCTTCTATACGCTTAATGGCTCCATCTGGCCCATTCAAACTTTCATAGATAGCGTCCAAAGGTGTTATAATCGCACCTTTTTCCAGATTCTTAACAGCTCTGCCGTTCAGGAAAATCATACGGATGTTGCGGTCCTTGACGGCCAGTACGATCCGGTCCGCCGTTTGTTGAATTCGCGCTTCCCTATCTTCTTTGACGAGACTTTCGGTCAATTTCTCCCCATCTTTCTCGGTAAAGGAGTGGAGGCGCACTACATTGTAGCCTGTTTCTTCGGCAAGAACGCCAAAGCCTTTCTGAGGCTGCTTCAGCATCTCAATATTGGCTAAGCCCATGTCGTATTTCGCGAGTAAAATACCCATTTTGTGAAGCTGGACTTGTTTGGGATCGTCGGAGAATCCCGGGGCGTAGTCACCATCAATCAGTAAGCGGCGAACCCCCATTTTGTATAAATTAGCAAGCAGAGCATCCATTTCATTCGTTACAAACTCACGTTTGTTGCCGAGTCGGACGACAATACGGAAACCGTGATCCTTCAGCAATTCAAGCGTAATCGGATCCGGATCCATCGGTTTCAGATTAGCTTCTTCCATATTCATTTCGATGATTAGGCCCGGTTGGTTTTTAAAATCCCAAGGGCTTGTCTTCACGTTAAGCTTAGCAAACGTGTTCTCGATCATCGGCTTTATTTTCGCTTCGGAAGAAGGATCCGTAAACAAAATGTACGTAAAGTTTTCATTTGGCGAAATAGGCTTTTGTGTCAGCGAGGTGGCCTCACGTGAGGAGAACACTTCGATCCGCCTGCTCAGCCTAAGTTCAGACAGGGTGGATTCATACACGGCCAGTGACCCAATGCCAGCCTGCTTCATTGCCTGTAGCTGCTGCAGAACGAATCCCTGCGGATTCGGACGCACGTCCGACATCTCCAGTAAGTCGCGATAATCGAATACAAATTCAACCTGGTTCGACGAGGTTTCCGTCTCTTGACGGAAGAACGCAAGCGGCAGAGAAGCCAAAAGCCCCACAATGACAAACCACCACAATAGCTTGCGCAGCATCCGGTTTGCCGCATTATATCCGTGCATCAATCTGTTCACTCCGTTTCATGATTCCTGCTTCAATTACACTTGAAAACCTCTCCGGTATCCGGCATTCCAAAAAATGCAGGGCCCGAGAGAGGTTTCGCTATTATTGTTCTACTCTGCTGAGTACGAAGCGGACCAATTGATCCAGCTTCTCAGCGGACTCTTCTCCGGTCGTACCTTTTACGGCAAAATAAAATTTAATCTTAGGTTCGGTTCCGGATGGACGCAGGCAGAACCATGAGCCATCCTTCATGATGAATTTCAAAACATTTTCCTTAGGCAATCCTTGAATACCTTTGCTGTAATCCTCAACTTCAGCGACTTCGATTCCTTCAATGACTTCCGGCGGGTTGGCTCTCCAGTCTTCCATCATACGACCGATTTGTTCCACGCCATCTTTTCCTTTAAGCGTCTTGGATTCCAGCTTCTCCAGAAAGTACCCGTGCGTGCGGTACAACTCTTGAAGCACATCATACAGCGTCTTGCCTTGGCTCTTGTAATAAGCGGCCGCTTCACAAATCAGCATAGCTGCAACGATGGCATCCTTATCACGGGCATAAGTGCCTGCCAGATATCCGTAGCTTTCCTCATAACCGAATAAGAATTGATACTCGCCTGTGGATTCGAATTCGGTCATTTTTTCACCGATATATTTAAATCCGGTCAGCGTGTTAAGAACCTTCGCTCCGTAGCTTTCCGCAATCACCGCACCCATTTCACTGGTTACGATTGTTTTGATGACAACACCATTAGCAGGCAGTTCACCGCGTTCTTGCAGAGAACCCAACAAGTAATTGACGATAATCGCACCGGATTGGTTGCCCGTCAGCACGAAATAATCCCCTTTATCGTCTTTGACGACAGCTCCCATGCGGTCAGCATCCGGATCTGTACCGACAATAATATCGGCGTTAGTCTCTCTGGCAACCTGAAGGGCCAGCGTAAAAGCTTCACGCTCCTCCGGATTGGGCGATTTCACGGTAGAGAAGTTGCTGTCCGGGTGTTCCTGCTCCTTGACAATATGCACCTGCTCAAAACCTATCCGTCCCAGTGCTTCGCGTACCGGCTTATTGCCCGTACCGTGCAGAGGAGTAAATACAATGCGGAAATCTCCGCTTGTCTGCTTCACAATTTCAGGATGCTGGCTTACCGACGTAACCGCCGCCAAGTATTTCTCATCCATCTCGCTGCCCAGCCATTCCAGCAGGCCCTTCTCCTCCGCTTCACTCCGGGAAATTTTCTTCACCCCGTCAAAGCCTTCAATCTTTTGGATATTGGCAAGCACTTCCGCCGCATCCTGCGGAACCAGCTGCCCGCCGTCTGCCCCGTATACTTTGTACCCGTTGTATTCAGGCGGATTGTGGCTGGCCGTGACAACGACACCTGCAGAAGCGTTCAGTTCCCGAACGGCGAAGGACAGCTCGGGAGTCGGACGCAGCGATTCAAACACATAGGCCTTAACACCGTTACCGGCAAGTACTAAAGCAGCTTCCAGCGCGAATTCCGGAGAGCGATGGCGGGAGTCATAAGCAATGACAACCGAAGGGTTCGCCACCCCTTGATTTAATGCGAACTCCGCTAATGCTTGGGTCGCTTTTCCTACCGTGTATATGTTCATCCGGTTCGTGCCTGCGCCAATAACGCCGCGTAATCCACCGGTTCCGAATTCCAAATCTTTATAAAAGCGATCCTCGATTTCTTTGGCTTGTTCGGCGATTGAAATCAATTCTTTTTTGGTCTCTTCATCAATAGCTGGATCCTGCACCCATTTTTCATAAAGCTCATGCACACGAGTCATTCGTTATCGTCCCCTTATTTAAAATGATACTGAATCATCGCTTTGATTCCTAAGCGTTTACAATAGCAAACATAATCTCGCCTTCCGCTACCAGCTCGTCTCCTACCTTAGCCGTAGCCTGGCCCTTACCGATTGTACCCTTCAGCCGGGTAATGTTTACTTTCAGCGTTAGTGTATCTCCCGGCACGACTTGTCTGCGAAAACGGAAGTTATCAATCCCTGCAAGAAGGCCGATTTTGCCATGGTTAGCTTCCACATTCAGAATAGCAAACGCGCCAACTTGTGCAAGCGCCTCTGTAATAAGGACTCCCGGCATAACCGGATAACCTGGAAAGTGCCCTTGAAAAAAGGGTTCGTTAACGGTTACGTTTTTGAGACCGACGGCACGCACCCCGTCTTCTACCTCCAAAATACGGTCTACCAATAAAAACGGGTAGCGGTGAGGGATAATTTCCTGGATTTGTTTGCTGTCCAACATGCTTGTTACTCCTTCCAATACTCTTACGTTTGTATATTTTGGTTTGAATCAACCCAAACTAAACATATTCCTTCACGACTGCAGAAGTGAAGGTTGATATAAGGGGAGCGTATTTTGCGGTCACGCTAGACCGTAGAATATGCTCTTTTTTATCTTCCCTATCTTTTATAAACAATTTTTCAGGGTTCGAACAAGGTCTTTATGACCCTTTTTTTACCGGAGCCGACTGCTCGCGCAACAATTCTTGCTTACTTGGGTTCGCAGCAGCGAACTGAACCACATAAATAATGGAGGTAACGAAAGAAAATAGAATAACGGCAATGAGGTACTCCGTCGCATATGGAATACGGAAAATGATCAGCAGCACGGCCAAGTAATACAATACCGTCGTCAGCTTGCCCATCGCATTAGCGGGCAGCGTATTCTTGCCGCGAAAATGAAAAAAAGCCGACCCGACGATCATGCCGATATCCCGGATAAAAAATGCCACCGCTGCCAGCCATGGGATCATCCCGGAGCTTAACAGGGAAATGATGACCGCAATCATCATCAGCTTATCGGCAAGCGGATCGAGCATAATCCCCAGTTGTGTCACCAGGTTCCGCTTACGGGCAATGTATCCGTCTACAATATCAGTGATGCCTGCAAGGACGACAATAAGAAAAGCCATTTTCGTATAGCCTTCATAGAAAATATACAGATAGACGGGAATTAGAAAAAATCGGCTTATAGTAAGCAGGTTTGGTAAATTCAATCGTCTCTCCCTTTCTATGACTCCGGCTGGTTACGAGGCACTTTTCCTGATTTTCATTGTTTTCCATTATACCGTTTCTTAAGGCAAAAAGAAAACTCCCTTGCGGGAGCGGAAGGCTCAGTCTGCAAACACCAGATTAAAAAGATGTTTCCATGTGCTGATTTTAAATATATCTGATGCGGGCTGTCCACCAAACCACGCATACCCCAGCCAAAGCCCGATAAATAGAGCGGCCAAACATATGAGCGGGATGCGCAATATTGTGAGGATGCGAAGTGCGGTCGATACACCCGAAGAGCGTTTCTTCGGCTTGCTGCTGCTCTGCTCCGTCCGGGAAGGTTTCTCCTCATTGTTTGCTTCCGTTGACATGAGAATCGCCTCCTTTACGTATTACCCACGCAGGTTATTAGCGAGCCCCATCATCGTATCCGCTGAAGAAATCGCTCTGGAATTAAGCTGAAATGCCCGCTGAACCATAATTAGTTCCGTCATCTCATCCTGCAGGCTTACATTGGATTTCTCAATGAAGCCCTGCTTCACGGCTACACCATCCGCTGTTGTGTTTACAGGTGTTAACACAGTATTCTGCGCGATGTTAGGCGGTATACGGAAATAGTTCCCGTCTGCTTCGGTCAGCAGTTGCGGGGCCACAACCTTTACCAGCTTAATTTGCCCAGCCATTCTACCCGCATCCGCAGGATCGGACTGATTGCGCACATAAACGCGGCCCAGCTCATCGATTCTTACCCGGGTATTCTGCAGAGTCGGATCTGCGGGGTTGATCGCGATTTGTATAGGTTCATTGTTCGCGGCATCCTTAACGAAATAGCCGTCTTTGGTCGTCAATCCCATTGCTTTGGTACGGGCTCCTGTTGCAGGATCGACTTTCTCATAGACGCTTAATTTGAATGAACCGTCACGTGTCCATACCGGTTCCTGTGATCCAGGCACCGTTACTTCAAACAGACCGTCGCCTTCAATAGCCAGGTCGTAAGGATTGTCCGTCTGATTCAGGCTTCCCTGCTTCATATTGCTCTGCAGGCCCACCAGCCTGGCTCCCCAGCCTTGTGGCAGGCCGAGCGGCGTCATCCGTCCATTCTGACGAAAGCCTTCCGGCTCTCCCAGAACATTCGTCAGGACGTTCTGAAAGCTCGCTTCCTTCTTCTTGTAGCCCACAGTATCCGCATTAGCCATGTTATTAGCTAGAATATCCAGCTTCTGCTGCAGCCCCTGCATCGAAATCGATGCGTTTATAATCGAATTATTCATTGTGGTCTCCTCCGGGCTTTCAACCGAAAGCCCTCGAACATTTCCAATGGAGTTGGCATTCTCATTGTATTATACACGGCCCACTTCATTGACTAGCTTGTCCATGCTGCGGTCATAGAACTGGATCATCTTCTGGTTGGCTTCATAAGCGCGCGCAGCCGTTGTCATATCTACCATAGCCTGAGTCGGATCCACGTTGGAGCGTTCTACGAATCCATTGCGGACCTCAACCTGATCGTTCGCGGCTAGAGCCACGATCTGCTGCTGATCTTCTTCGCTTACGGCAAACAATCCGTTACCCTGCGGAAGAAGAACATTCGGATTGTCTACTTTCCTGACAAGCGGAGCAGGAGGATTGGCCGGATTATAGAGCATCGGCTGACCATCCGCTCCCAGAACCCGGTATCCATCCGTATTCGCGACGTATCCCTCTGCATCTACCGTAAACTTGCCGTTACGCGTATATCGCAAATCTCCAGGATTCTGGGGATTCTCAACGACAAACAATGCCTGCGGCTGATAGGCGACCGTTCCATCCGGACGAATAGCCTTGCCGCCATTGTCAAAGTTCAGCCCGTTTACCTGAATGTCCGAGACTAAGGCATAATCAAGCACATTGCCGGTCTGCTGCAAATCACCCTGCTGCATCTTCCGAATCGTTTCCTCCGCAAACACACCCGTATGCAGACGTCCGACGCTTACAGTTCCGGCGGAGTCTTGTCCACCGTTAATCCGGGAAATAAGAATTTCCGGAAAAGAACGGGCTGAGGTCGTTTCTTGCTTAAAACCAGGTGTATTCATGTTGGCAATGTTATTGGTAACGGTATCGTGCTTGCGCTGCTGCGTCGTCATACCAGATGCCGCAGTATATAATCCCCTAAGCATAAGTCACCCTCTATCAGAATTTTCGTTTGGTCACTTTATCCAGGTTGTCGAGCATGATGCCCGTGCCTTTTACTACACAATGCATAGGATCTTCCGCAATAAGGACAGGAACCTTAAGCTCGTCCGCCAGCAGTTGATCCAAGCCATGCAGCATAGCTCCGCCGCCTGTCAAAATAACCCCTCTATCTATTATATCGGCAGAAAGTTCTGGAGGTGTACGTTCTAATACACTTTTTGCTGCAGTGACAATGGAAGAAATCGGATCCCATAGCGCTTCCTGTACTTCACTGGAGCGGATCGTAACGGTAAGCGGCAGCCCCGACACCATATCCCGGCCGCGAATATCCATTTCAGACAAGGATGAATCAGCTTGTACCGTACCGATTTTGATCTTAATATCTTCGGATGTGCGTTCTCCGATTAACAATTTGTATTTGTTCTTGATATACTTCGTGATCGCCGTATCAAACTTATCGCCGGCAATCTTGATGGAGGAGGAGGTGACGACGTCTCCCATAGAAAGAACAGCTACATCTGTCGTCCCTCCGCCGATATCCACTACCATATTACCGCTCGGCTGATAAATATCCATTCCGGCGCCGATGGCAGCAGCCTTCGGTTCTTCTTCCATGAAAACTTCCCGGGCTCCGCTGCGTTCGGCCGCTTCTCTAATCGCCTTTTGCTCCACAGAGGTTATGTTGGTCGGGGCGCAGATGAGGATCCTAGGATGTGAGTACCAACTTTTACCTCCGATTTTGGAGATGAAATACTTAAGCATGGCTTCCGTGATTTCAAAATCGGCGATTACGCCATCACGAAGAGGGCGAATCGCCACAATGCTGCCGGGTGTACGCCCGACCATTCTTCTTGCTTCTTCACCAACCGCAAGTACACGCTTTGTATCGCTTTCGATTGCCACTACCGAGGGCTCATCAAGCACTACGCCGCGTCCTTTCACATGAATCAAGACGTTCGCAGTGCCCAAATCGATTCCGATATCCTTACTAAACATGAAACTGAATCCTCCCTAAACTAACCGTCCATCCCCATAAACTGAAGCGGTGCTTCGAATAGTATACATATTTTTCATTATAAGCTAATTTCGTTGAAAAAAACAGAAACTCCTCTTTTTTGAGATTCTTTTCGACAATTTTCCGGAAGGAAGGGCGGGCCTCGGGAATCAGGATTTAACCGTAACAAGCGGTTCGGCGGATTTGACGTTTTTCGTCTTGCGATATTTGATTTTGGTCGCTTCCCCTCCCCTAAGATGCCGGATGGATTTGTGATACTCGAGGATCGTTTTGACCTGGTTGGCCAGCTCCGGGTTGATCTCGGGCAGCCTCTCCGTCAAATCTTTGTGCACCGTGCTTTTGGAAACTCCAAACTCCTTCGCTATGGTGCGAACCGTGTTTCTCGTCTCAACGATGCAAGTTCCGATCTTAATGGTTCGCTCTTTGATGTAATCGTGCACTCCCCTCGCCTCCCTACTCGGATAGTTTGGTACATTATATGAGAGGCAGGGCCTAATATTCTTTGTTTCCTTGGCCGACAAGCCATTTCCGTCCATTTATTTTGACGGACAAGATATCAGCCTGTCCTAATTCGGCCTTATTGCCTCCAATCTGCTATCCCAGCAAATTCACGAAAAAAAAGCGGACAGGTTTACCTGTCCGCCAAGATTCATTTTATTGCTGTTTAAATTCCGGAAGAAGCTGTTCCGGAAGTTCCACTGCCCCTGCTTCACCTTTGCGTACTTCGAAGTGAAGATGAACCCCTTGATCTTTCTCCAGCTCGTTACGGCCGGCTTGTGCAATAATCTCGCCCTGCTTCACAGTTGCACCGGCAGCCACTTTAACATCACCCAGACTCTGGTACACGGTTACAAGACCATTCTCGTGCGTGATTTCAACCAGGTTGCCTACAACAGGATTCTTATCAACCGCTGTTACTTTACCGCTCAGTGCAGCACTTACTTCAAAAGCTTGCTTGTCACTACGTGCCAGGTCAATACCGACATGCGGCGTAAGAGTATCGCCGTATTCTACCATCGCGGCTTGTTTGGCTTCATTGGAAGCCTTGCTGTCGTAAGACGGGAGAGTAACCGTGACTTGGCTGCGGTCTTTGACCGGCCATTGCATACTCTCGGCTTTGGCGCCTACCGCAACGGCATTGTCTTTGCCAGCCGTTTCGCCTGCAGGTTTATCGGACTGGACGTTGGCCGGTGTGTCTATTGCTACCGGTTTCTCCATCGCATCCTGATAGACCCACATTATGGTTAAGATAATTGCCGCTGCCGCTACATAGGTTGCCGGGAATACCCACTTTTTGGCTAAAAATCTTTTCCATGCGGAGTTAGGTACATTTGCGGCTCCCATTGCAGTTTGGGGAGCGTCTTCCTTCTTTTGAAACTCTTGTTTTCCATCTCTCATATGGTTATCACCTCAGTAACCATTCTTGACACGTTTGAGAGTTTTATACATTTGCAGAAAAGAAATTCTAGCAGGTTACTGCAACTCCAGCTGGTTCAATAGAGAAGAGGCTACAGCTATTTGTGTACCCGCATAATAATAAGCGATGATCTCTTCCGCTTTTTTGCCGTCCAGCGCCATCCCATTGGCTCCCCACTGACTCATCCCTACGCCATGTCCGTAACCCGAGACTTTGAATGTCCAACTGCTACCGCTGCCTGTTACCTCGAAATCAGTAGAATTCAGCCCCAGTTTTTCTCTTACTTCTCTACCGCTGAATGTTTTGCCTCCTATAGAGACCTTTTTGACCCGCTTGGATCCGGTTCGTTCTAAGATACGGACGCTCTCGCTTCCCGCTGCTGCATTGGAATTTGGAAGACCCATCTTGTGTAAGACATCCTTATAGGAAAAGGAAAGATTCTGCTTGAACTTCGGGGAAAGCTCGGCGTCCCAGGGACTGACGACAGATTTTAAATATGGCACTTCCGATCCCCAGACTTCTTTGGCATTCTCCGTGTATCCATTCGAAGTAGAGAAAAAGGTCGCCTGTATAGGCCGGCCTGAATAGGTAATGATTTTGCCTTCTGTTGCCTTCACGGCTGCCTCAATCTTACGGAAGTTGGTTTCGTAGGAGGAGCCTGTCCACTGTCTATGCAGCTGCTCCTCTGTCGCGTAGGCCTGATGCTGGATCGTATCGGTCACCCAAGCCTCTTTGACCGGCACATTACTGAAATCCTTCTCCAGAATTCTCCTTACCATATACGTCCGAGCGGCCATTGCCTGAGCTTTTAACGCCTCCGGAGAAAAATCAGCGGGCATCTCTGCGGCGACCACTCCCCGTACATACTCTTCCAAGCTTACGGTACGGACCTGCTGCTGTTTGGACAAGTAGATCGGTACCATGACCGGCTTCACATCCGCTCCGCCCGCTTCCGGTTCTTGCAGCATTTCAGTTGACGTATCCTCTTTACTTACTAGAAGAGCAGGAATCAGGATCGTCACAAACAGCAGACCCGAACATACGAGAGTCGTCCATAAAATAGCAGGGTGAATCGGCTTCGACCGTTTTTTGAATTTCATAGAAGCGCCTCCGAAATGTCCGTTCCAAGCAGACTGTCAGGCATGATAGAACGAACAGGGTTGCCCTTCTTCTTCATCCTCATTGCCTATCTGCCGGAGCGGGATTACTTTCATTTTATGAGGCCGATTAATAGAATAGAACGAAGCCGGCCCCTCTGATTAAAGGGCCGGCTTCGTTCTGTACCTGATTGGCTATAGTCTTGCGCTATCCGGATAAGTTAGGCCCAAGTAGGCTGGACCGCGAACATTCCGATTTCCTGCGTCTGCTGTTCTTCCTGCGGTGCTACCCGGTAGATATCCGCGCCTACGGAGCGCAGAGCGGAAGCGATGTCCACGTAACCCCGGTCAATATGATGCAGGCCGGTTATTTCCGTCTCCCCTTCTGCAACAAGTGCGGCCAGAATCAAGGCTGCGCCTGCACGAAGGTCGGTTGCGCACACTTTGGCGCCTCTAAGCTTGTTGCTTCCGCTGACCACCGCTGTACGGCCGTCCACTTTAATAGAGGCGTTCATCAGCATGAACTCATCCACATGCATGAAACGGTTCTCGAACACCGTCTCCGTTACCAGGCTGGTTCCGTCAACAACGAGCTGCAGTGCCATCATCTGAGACTGCATATCAGTCGGGAAGCCGGGATAGGGAAGTGTCTTGATATCTGCTGCTCGCAGCGGTTTATCAGCGCGCACCATGATCCCGTTCTCGTCTTCTTCGACGCTGACTCCCATTTCCTGAAGCTTGGAGACGACCGGACGAAGGTGATCTCCAATCGCTCCTTCTACATAAAGCTCACTTTGAGTAATAGCGGCGGCAATCATATAAGTACCCGCTTCAATGCGGTCCGGAATGACGGTATGTACCGCGCCCTTCATCTTCTCGACACCCTCAATGCGGATGACACCAGTTCCCGCTCCACGGACGATGGCGCCCATGGCATTCAGGTAATTGGCCAAGTCAACGATCTCCGGCTCTTTAGCCGCATTCTCGATGACCGTCGTTCCTTCAGCAAGAGCGGCAGCCATCATAATGTTCTCTGTTGCACCCACACTGGCTACGTCCAGATAGATTTTGGCGCCTTTTAAACGATTGTTTACCCGTGCTTCGATATAACCCTGTCCCAGCTCAATTTCCGCACCCATGGCTTCGAAGCCTTTGAGATGCTGATCGATTGGGCGCGTCCCGATGGCACAGCCTCCCGGAAGAGAAATACGCGCTTTGCCCATACGGGCCAAAAGTGGTCCCATCACAAGGAAAGAAGCCCTCATTTTGCGGACAAGCTCGTAGGATGCCTCACAGGTGTGGATCGTTTCGGCATTCACACGGACACTTTGATTATCATAGCTGAGCTGTAAACCCAGGCTCTCCAGTACCTTGTTAATTACCAGTACATCGTCAAGCGGAGGAGCGTCATGTATCACGCTTTCTCCTTCCGCAGCTAAAATTGAGGCCGCAATGATGGGGAGTACGGCATTCTTGGCGCCGTTAACTTTTACCCTTCCGGCTAATTTACGGCCACCGCGGACGATAATTTTGCTCATCTCGGTCCCTCCGCGTCTTTATATTATTGATCTTTCCTTGTTACGTGACAGTCCGTCTATGTGTCATGAACGCACAACATTTCATACTATTCGCAGTGGGTTCTCAGTTTGGCACCGTTGTAATACCATTGTTTACAAGTAAACGTGATGTTATTCGACAAAATGTTAAAAAATTCCGTTTAATCCTACAGACCATTCCAGGTATTTCAAGAAAAAACTTGCGACCAAATACCCAAGTCCAATGGACATAAAGATCTGCAGCATTTTGGCCGGGGCGCTTCTCGGACGCTTGAGCAGGACGTCAAAGCGGAATTCCTGAAGCGCCCACCAAGACAAGGCGACAGCAATCAGATAAACCAAGATGTTAATCAGTGGCATCTGCGGTACTTCATTCGTTAATTGTTCGAAATTCGACATGAATCTACCTCTTCTTCCCTACCGAATGCGTAAACCGGGACAATAAGGCCGCAAATTCCGCTCGGGTGGCCTTCACGTCTGGCCGGTAGGTCCCGTCAGGGAACCCGCGAATCCAGTTGTCCAAGGCCATCTGCTTGAGAATGCCAACCCCCCAATAATCATCCGCTACATCCCGGTAGGGAGAGCGGCCGCGGTACTTGCCGGCCATTCCCATCGCATTCGCAAGAACCCGGGTCATCTCCATTCGGGTCAGAGGCTGATCCGGACGAAAGTGCCCATCCTCATATCCGTCCATGTATCCGGCCAGCGTCGTTTTGGCGATGGCATGATACGCCCAGTGACTTTTGCTGACGTCCGGGTATTCCGCCGGTTTAATTCTTTCCAGACGAAATCCGTTGCTCAGCATCACTGCAGCTTCCGCACGGGTAATTGGCTGATCCGGTTCAAACCGGTAGCTCTCGCCTCCGCCAACAACCTGATCACGGGCCAGATCGGCAATCGCATTCTCAGCCCAATGCCCATGAATATCTGAAAATCCGGCGACAAGCGGCATCGTGCTGGCATTCAGTTCATACATAATCTCGGTTGCGGTCTGCTCACTTTGCAGTTTGATGTAATACAAACCAGCCGGCAAGCGCCGTTCGAGTATAAAGTTGCCCGCCATACCCTTCGTGCTATCGCTGCCGATTCCCCCCAGAACATGATCGTATAGCTTAAAGGAAGCATCGCTACCGAATTGGGGAAATCTGAGATTCAACTGTACGAGGCTTTCCTGCTCAAGTGTGAACTGAAACCAATCCACGTCACGTGCAGAGCCGATGACGCCGGGATGATCTACATGCAAGGCCAGTGTAGCAGCCTGGTACGGCTTATCGTTAGGTTCATTCGGGTCAATCAGTTTAGGCGTGTAATCAACCTCAAGCGTATACTCCCCCATGACCGGTTGCGTATTATCCTTCACATTGCTGATCCGGATATAATATTCCCCAGGCATTATATTCAGGAGAGAAGTCACTTCGGTCGTTCCTTCTCCAAATTGATCAAACGTTGTCGATTTTTCTCCCTTTTTCTGAATCAATACTACCGGGTCTATTCTAGCTGTATCCACGGAAGTTTTCAAGCGCAGAGTCCCCGATTTATCGAAAGAAATCACAAACCAATCCTGATCATTCTCCTGATGAAACGTGCCCTTCACAACTTGGCTTCTCGCGGGCAGCGCAGATGCCTTGTATTGCTTGTCATTATCTTCAAAAGCATCTGAATAAATCAGGAACTCCGTCTGCACAGAATACGTTATCGGCTGTACTTTATTCGGATCCGACAGACTTAGAGAAATCTCATTTATTCCCTTCTTAACAGGAAGAGTAACTGTCCGACTTTTAGGGTCCGTGATAAAAACATCTTCTGCCTCTTTATTATCCTGAATGTGACGAATAGAAACAGGACTAGCGTCACTTGACTTTACAATAAGTTTCACAAACCCGTCATAGGGGCTGTCAATCTTATACCAATCCGCGTCCGCTCCCGAGCTGAAATCTGCATGGACCATCGTGTGGACGGGCAGCATGCGGGCTTGGTTCCTCTCGTCATTCGGCTCAAACCGATCACCCAGCAGAGATTCTTTGAGCAAACGGTCTGCGCGGAGAAGACCATATCCGGTCGAAGCATCCCATCCGGTCTGACCCAGATCTTCAGCCGTTTGCTTGATCATCTCGCGAACTTGCCACGGCTCCAGGTAAGGGAATTTGCCCCACAGAAGGGCTGCTGCCCCGGCCACCTGGGGAGCCGCCATGGAAGTCCCCTCCTTGTTCTCATAGCCTCCGCCCCTTGCGGTGGTGTAGACGCCCCAAGGCGCTACAAGATCTAGATCGGGCCCGTAGTTCGACCGCACATCCGCCTGCCGGCCGGCGGTCATGCCGCCTACGGCCAGTACCGTCGGGTAGGCCGCCGGATACTTCACGCTGCCTCCCTCATTGCCTGAAGCGGCGACTAACAGTACCCCGCGCTCCTCCGCATAGCGGACCGTCCCTGCCATATAGCTTGAATATTTATTCAAGCCCAGAGATAGCACTACGATCTTCGCACCGTGGTCCACGGCATAGCGGATACCTTCACCCAGCTTCGTTTCTCCGCCGGTGCCGTCCGCTTCGAGTGCTTTGATCGGCATGATTCTGGCATTAGGCGCAATCCCCGCTATGCCCTTGTCATTATTCATCTTTGCAGCAATGACGCCCGCTACATTGGTTCCATGACCGTTATCATCCGCAGGCTTGGCTTGCGGATTGAGCAAATTAGCTCCCGGGACGAGCCGCCCTTCCAAATCGGGGTGGTCGAGATCCACACCGGTGTCGACAACTGCCACAATTAGCGGCTCTTCAGACAACCCCGCTTCTGACCAAGCTTGATCCATATGAATTTGATCCAAATAAGTTTGTTTGATACGCATCGGATCGCTGGACACTGAGTATGCCTTCGCATAGGACGTACCCAGCCCCCAGACGATTACAAGCATGCCAATTATTCCGTACATCCATTTATATCGTAATTTTGGTTTCATTTGGAGAGTCCTCTTTCGGCATTTTTAAAAAATTTCTAAATTTACAGCCAAATCAGGAGAACGAAATCTACCATTTTCTTGGTTTTCTGGTAGCAAGGCACAAAAAAATGAGCTTTACCTCCCAGATGCTGTAAATATGGAAAAGATGACGACAGACGGCACTTCCGCTGCAGCTAAGGCAGTCGCAAATTCATTGTGTAGAAACATTAGAAACTGGCTTCACATCCAGCTTTGCTGAATTCAATAGTTGTTCCGCTGTTCGCACTGCGAAGAACAAGGGAATCTTGGTATAGACAGCTAGACCCTCTACTATACAGGAAACACAAGAAAAAAGCCTCCCGGCTCGTAAAAAAGCGGAGAAGCTTATATTATATCAAATTTATGACAGGATTAGGAGGTCTCTAGTCAAACTAAAAATAGAATCGATATAACGGAGTAAAAGTCCTGGAAATATACCGAGCGCCAGACTAATTCCTGCACAGAACCAGATCACAATACCAAGAGGAGTAGTGATCCGAATCGGCCTGTCATTGGTGTCAACACGCATGAACATCTGGCGGATTAATCCGAAGTAATAGTAAAAGGATAGAACACCCGTTATGATCATCACACCGCCAAGCCAGTACATATGCGCCTGCATGGTTCCGATGAGAAGATACAATTTACCGAAAAAGCCTGCGGATACCGGTATTCCCGAAAGGGAAAGAATGAGCAGAATTGTAGCGATCGCCGTAAACGGCGCACGGTAGTATAAGCCCGCGAAGCCTTTAAGATCACTATCCCCCGTGGATTTCTCAATTACTATCAGGACAGCGAATAACCCGATATTCATCAGCAGGTAAGCGATTAAATAGAACAGGAATTTAGAGAAATTATCTACTTGCACCAAGTTGATATGAACCGCTAGCGGTACGAGCAGATAACCGGCGTTCGCAACACCGGAATATGCCAACAGCCGTTTGACATTCCTCTGGCGCAGAGCGGCGGTATTCCCCACAACCATGGCGGCGGCAGCTACGACCGATAACGCCAGAAACACATCTTCTGTCAACTGGTCCTCCGGGAATTGACCAAGAGCAAACAGCGCGTAAAACACGCGGAACAGGATCGCAAAAGCAGCGCCTTTGGACACAACAGCCAGAAACGCGGTGATCGGTGTAGGAGCACCCTGATAAACATCAGGCGCCCACGAATGGAAAGGAGCCGCCGCTATTTTAAAGCCGAAGCCCGCCAGCAGCAGGAACACCGCCACATAAAGCAGAGGTTTATAATCCGAATAACCCGAT
Organism: Paenibacillus lutrae; assembly: GCF_009757775.1. Lineage (GTDB taxonomy): Bacteria > Bacillota > Bacilli > Paenibacillales > NBRC-103111 > Paenibacillus_F > Paenibacillus_F lutrae. The sequence continues at coordinate 23,585 of NZ_RHLK01000013.1, read as the reverse complement.
ATGATTGCTTGCTGGATGACTGCGAGGTTCGTCGAACCGGACATCCCGTAAAGGAAAGACATCCCGTATAGTATGATGGCCGATGAGATGCCGCCTAATACAACGTACTTAAATGCGGCTTCATTGGATTTTGTATCTTTTTTCTTCATGGCAACCATGACGTAAGAAGTAATGCTAAGCAGCTCCAAACCGACGAACAAAGTGATTAAGTCAGAGGATGAGGCCATAATCATGGCTCCAAGCACAGCCGGCAGCAGGAAATAATAATATTCTCCTATATGCGGGATATCTTTCTCTTCTACACTGCCCAGGCTCATGAGTGTTATAAGAGCTGTGCCTCCCAGAAATACAAGCTTAAGTAAGTTACCAAAATCATCAATACGGTAACTGCCACTCAGCAGGCTTACAGCTTGTGCAGGATTCATCTGCATGATGACAAATCCGGTAGAGACGGCTATACCTGCCAGAGACAGCCACCCGATCAGTCTGCGGTCGATCTTCTTCGGCAGCAGCAGGTCAATCACGGTAAGTAGTACCGCTGTGACCACAAGCGTGATCTCCGGGAGCAAGTGCGTCAAGTCCTGCAAATGCAGTCTAATCGGTCCCACGGTCTACCCCCCCACCTTCCCGGCTATACTGTGAATCATACGATCGAACCCGTTTACGGTCTGCTGCAGAGGTTCGCTGAGTACAGCCGGATATACACCCAGCAGCAAGATAAAAGCAACCAGCGTAATCATCGGCACAGCTTCGATCCATTTGGCGTCAGGTAAACCGAGGTGCTTATCCCGAATGGGTCCATAGGTGATTTTCATAATCCCCCTCAGCACATAGACGGCTGTCAGTATGATGCCAACCGCTCCAATAACGGCGAGTGTGCGCGCTGTTCCAAACAGGCCGAGGAAAGCAAGCAATTCGCTGACAAACCCTGATAATCCGGGCAGCCCCAGTGAAGCCAGACCCCCAATCAGCAGCACAGCGCTGAGAAATGGCATGGATTTAGCAAGACCGCCAAGCTTATCGAGTTCCGTCGTTGAAGTCCGCTCGTATATACTGCCGACGAGCAGGAACATGAGCGCTGAGATCAAGCCGTGCGAGATCATCTGGAAAACCGCTCCCTGCATGCCGATCGGATTGAAAGCAGCGAGACCCAGCAGCACAATACCCATATGGCTGATGCTGGAGTATGCCAGCACGAGCCTGAACTCTTTTTGCATAAAAGCCAGTATAGCTCCATATAGAATGTTGATTACACCGAGCAGGGCAAGGGTCCAAGCCCACTGTACAGCTTCTGCCGGAAACAGCAGCACACCGAAACGGATCAGTCCGTAGGCACCCATTTTGAGCAGAATACCTGAATGAATCATTACGACAGAAGGCGGCGCCTCTGTATGAACTTTGAGCATCCAAGTATGGAACGGGAAGATGGGCAGTTTGATTCCAAATGCAGCAAGCAGCAGCAGGAAAAGTGTTGTTTTCATCGTGTCGCTAAGATAAAAGGGGTTCTGATTCTGCGGATCCCCCGATGCCTGATTCACCAGCGATTCCGAATCCTGCAGCAGATTGCGCGTTATATTCTGAATATCTCCGCTGTATGAAACCGTCAGACTATTGTCAGCAATTTCTTGGGAAATACCCGCGGTGGAAATCAAGATAGCGAAGACAATCAGCATGATTGCAGAGCCTAACCCATTGTAGATCAGGAAACGGTTCGCCGCTTTTTCGCGGTCCATATTGCCCCAGATTCCAATCAGGAAAAACATCGGAACGAGGGTAATTTCGAAGAATAAGAAGAATAAGACGAGATCCTGAGAGGTAAAAACCCCGAGCACACCTACCTCAAGCAGAAGAAGCCAGATGAAGTATGCCTTCCATCTTTTCTTGATATAGACAGACGCAAGCGCAGCCATGGTAAATATAAGGGCGGACAAAAATACGAGCGGCATCGACAGGCCATCTACAGATAGATGATACTGAATGGTCCAGTAAAAATTCGTGAGACCCTCTACACCTTCCTTATTAAGCGGAATCGTAATCCAGTCGAATTGCTGTTTGAACTGCATCTCCGTATTTAGAGTGACATATGCCGCATATAACCAGACGCTTAGAAGAAGCGGGAGTACCGTCGCCGCGATTCCGACTTTTTGCAGGATTGCCTTACGGTCTTGCGGCAGGAAAAGAAGAACAATAATCCCAATAAGAGGAGAAAACACAATCAGACTAAGCAGATTATCCGACATCAATGAACCTCCTTCCAGCCACCGCAAATATCAGAATCAGAAGGCCGAGCAGCGTTATAAGACCATAGGTCTGTACCTGGCCATTCTGCAACCGCGTACTGGTTTGACCAAATCCGAAAGCGGCAGCCGTTACGAGCCGTACCGCTCCGCCAACGATGTATGTATCAATGGTCTTCAGTACCGCTCCGATTCCGCAGAACGGAATGATAATGAGGTAATGGTAGAGCTCATCGACATAATACTTACGCTCAAGAAGGGTATACAGCACCGGCACTTTAGCTTGCAAAGGATCCTTCGCGCTAGCGTTCTTCGCATAAAGAAGATAGCCGACCACTATACCCAGAATTCCCGCAAGCGAGGATAGGAGCATCACAAGCAGGTGTGTTTCCTCCTGCTGAACGGCTCCGGACAGCCAGCTTCCGAACCCTGCGTTCCAGGGCGTATACACGAAACCCGCGAGTGCAGCAGGCACGGCCAGGACTAGCAGAGGTACCGTCATCGTAGAGGGAGATTCGTGAGCGGACTGTCCGGCTTCCGTCTCCGCCTTTCTCCAGAAGACCAGAAAGAACAAACGTGCCATGTACAGGGCCGTGAAAAATGCGGTAACAATGCCGATCCAGAATAGCAGCTGATTGTTATCGTAGGCTGCGGAAAGAATCGCATCTTTGGACCAGAACCCCGAGAATGGCGGGATTCCCGCAAGAGCCAAAGCACCGATAGCGAATGTCCATGTCGTAATCTTCATTCGTTTACCGAGACCACCCATCTCATGGATGTTCTGTGTATGTATGGCATGAATCACGCTTCCCGCTCCAAGGAAGAGTAATGCCTTAAAGAATGCATGCGTCAGCAAGTGAAAAATCCCGGCTGTGTAAGTGTCGCTGACTCCAAGCGCCATCATCATATAGCCAAGCTGGCTTATTGTGGAATAGGCTAAAATCCGCTTGATGTCGCTCTGGGCTATGGCAATAGTGGCGGCAAAAATAGCGGTAAATCCGCCCACATAGGCGACGATCTGCATAGCCGTATCCGATGCCAGGAAGATGTCAAAGTTGCGTGCAACGAGGTACACGCCGGCTGCCACCATCGTAGCCGCATGGATAAGGGCACTGATCGGCGTAGGCCCTTCCATCGCATCGGGCAGCCAGGTATGAAGCGGGAATTGGCCCGATTTGCCGATAGCACCGATGAAGAGCAAGACCGCGATCCAGGTCGTTGTCTCCGCCGGAATCCCTCCGGATGCAAAGGCGGCTTGAATCGAGGCGAAATCGAGGGCATGACCCGGCATGCTCCAGAACAGCAGCAGAATGCCAATGAACAGACCCAAATCCCCGATCCGCGTCACAAGAAACGCTTTCTTGGCAGCCGCCTTAGCCTCTGGTTTGCTGTACCAGAAACCGACAAGCAGGAAGGAGCAGACCCCGACCAGCTCCCAGAACAGGTAAAACTGCACCATATTAACGGATAGCACAAGGCCCAGCATAGCGAACGAGAAGAGCGCGATATAGCTGAAGAATACATGAATCCGTTCATCGGTTCTCATATACCCAAGGGAGTATATATGGACGAGCAGACTGACTAACGTAACAATCAGCAGCATGACTGCATTCAGGTTGCTCACTTCGAAGCCCATGCTCAGTGTGAAGTCCCCGACCTGAAGCCATTGGAAACCATCCCGTATATAATTCTGCGCACCACTGTCAAGCCTTTCGATACAAACCAGCAAAGCCATGGTAAAGGATGCAAATATAGCAGCATTTCCGGCGTAGGGGCCGGCTTTGCGGGCTTTGCTTCCGGCTGCCGCCAGTAGTACAAAGGCAAGCAGGGGAAATAGAGGGATGAGCCAGGCATATTGTGAAAAGACGGATACCATATTTCTTCCCTTCCTCCTTCAAGTCAGTGACGTTAAACCACTATTCGGATACTTGAACCGATCCACAAACCGAGCCGGTCTAATGTTTCATCGAATTCATGTCCTCAACGTCACCTGTCCCACGGTTACGATAAAGTGCTATCAGGATAGCAACACCGACAGCAGCTTCAGCTGCAGCTACCGTGATGGTAAACAGGGAAAAAATATGTCCCGTCAGCGCCGGCTGCGCACCAAGCTTTGCGAAGGCAATAAGATTAAGGTTCACGGCATTGAGCATCAGTTCGATGGAGAGAAGCACGATAACGCCGCTTTTTTTGGACAAAGCCCCATATAATCCTATGCAGAAAAGAATTGCCGCCAGCGTCAAGTAAGGAGTAACAACACCATTCAAGGTTAATCCTCCTCCCTCTTAGCTATGACGATGGCCCCGATGAACGCAACAGTTAGCAGCACGGACATAATTTCAAACGCAATGACATGCTGGCTGTACAGCAGTTTGCCGATCTCAAGCGTATTATCTTCCCCGGCTTCGAAAGTGCCGGGTGGAAACGATGTATTCTGAATCGCATAGAAGAGAATAAAAAACAATCCCAAAGACCCTATAGTCAAAAGCACATGATATACCGGTCTTTTCTTCGATGCTTCCTCGCCTCTATGATTCGTCATCATGATTCCAAAGATCATAAGAATGGAAATCGCACCCGCATAAATGAGGATCTGAACAAAGCCGACAAACTCCGCTTCCAGGAGTACGTATAAACCTGCCAGACTTATAAAAGTAAAGGCAACGGACAAGACCATATGAACCACTTTCGTGAAGTTAATCATATAGATCGCTCCGCCAATCGCACCTATCGCGAATAACAGGAACCACCAGTTATGCCCGTCTGACAGGAAACCGCCCAGTCCGCTAAACATCTTTCTTCGCGCCTCCCCTTGGAAAGGCGTAATTATTTTCTTTTCTAACCAGCGTATTGTTGTCAGTCAGCCATTTCATATCCTTAAACAGATCGTCACGACTGTATGTACTCAGCTCAAAATGATTCGTCATTACGACGGCTTCCGTCGGACAGACTTCTGTACATAAATCACAGAGAATACAGATTTCAAAGTTAATATCGTAGGTTTCGATCACTTTCCCCTTCTTCTCGGGATCGGGGTTGGCCTTGCCGGTCAATGAAATACATTCGGTCGGACAGACCTTCACGCACATATTGCATACGATACATTTATCGGGTTCAAAATGCTGGATCCCACGGAAACGGTCCGGCATGGTCAGAGGAACATCGGGGTACGCATAGGTTACTTTCTTCTGAGTCATCGTCTTGAGCGTCACGCCTAGTCCTTGGAGCAATCCTTTCATGAGCTTTCTCCTCCTTCTGTGTCTTTATGATCCGACGCCCTATGCAGTAATGCCCATATAGATCGCGGTAATAAAAATATTGAGCAGTGCTAACGGTAAAAGGACTTTCCAGCCCAATCCCATCAGTTGATCGATGCGGATCCTCGGCATAGTCGCCCGGATCCAGAAGAAGAAGAATACGATGATTGAGAACTTAAGCAGAAACCAGACGATGCCCGGTATAAAGGCAAGCAAGGCGAACGGGGCATGCCATCCTCCCAGAAAAAGGACGGTCGTTAAAGATGCAATGGCAAATACATATACATACTCGGCGAGCATGAAGAAAGCAAAACGGAAACCGCTGTACTCCACATGATATCCCGCAACCAGCTCCGATTCAGCCTCGGGAAGATCGAAAGGGGTCCGGTTAAGCTCCGAAACGCCTGCGATCATGAACACGATAAATCCGACGATTTGAGGGAGGAAGTTCCAGTTCCAGAAATTGTCGCCCTGAGCCTCCACGATCTTGTGAAGATTTAGCGTGCCCGTCATCATAATGACCCCTATTACAGAAATGACCAGCGGTACCTCGTAACTGATCATTTGAGCTGCGGAACGCATACCCCCAAGCAGTGCATACTTGTTATTCGAGGCCCAGCCTCCGAGTATCATTCCGATAGTCGATATGCCGGACAGAGCAACATAATACAGGAGACCCACATTCAGATCGGCATGAATCAGGTTGGCTGTGAACGGAATTGTCGCGACAACGACAAACGACGGAATAAATGTAATTACGGGAGCCAGAATAAACAACGGCCGGTCAGCCTTACGCGGAATTGTGTCCTCCTTAATCAGGAGCTTGAACACGTCCGCAACCGTCTGAAGAAGTCCGAAAGGACCCGTCCGGTTAGGACCGTAGCGGCCCTGCATCCAGCCGATCACTTTACGTTCAAAATAAATGGCATAGGTGACGAAGCCCAAAATAATTAGAAGGAGCAGTACACCGTAAGCCGCAAATATAAGAGTGTGAGTCCATGTCAGCGGTTGTCCGACCAAATCCAGCATCAGCAATCCACCTCCCCGACAACGATATCGATTCCTCCCAGAATCGTAATCAAGTTGGTCATGGTTTCGCCTACCAGCAGTTTAGGCAGGATTTGCAGATTAACAAAAGAAGGACGCCGGAATTTTAACCGGTAAGGCTCGGTCTTCCCTTTAGACATAATAAAGCACCCGATTTCCCCTCTTGGCGATTCAATCGGTGCATAAATATCGCCTTCGGGCGGCCTAATTACGCGCAATCCTTTCGCCATCGTATCGCCCTCGGGTATTTGATCCAGGACTTGTTCAATAATCCGGAGTGACTGTTCAATCTCCTCCAGCCGGATCAAATAACGATCGTAGCAGTCTCCATTCTGGCCCACCGGTACGTCAAACTCAAAGCGTTCGTAAATGCTGTAAGGCTGGTCTTTCCTCAAATCCCAGCTCACACCCGTACACCTGAGATTGGCTCCGCTCAGACCATATGCAATGGCAGTTGCCGCATCGTATTTCCCCACTCCTTTAATACGGGCCAGGAAAATCTCATTACCGCTGACCAGCCGGTCATATTCCTCAAGCTTACTTCTCATATAGGGAATAAATACGCGGATTTTATCCAGCCAGCCATCCGGCGCGTCCCATTTTACTCCACCCACGCGCATATAGTTGTAGGTTAGCCTTGCACCACATAGTTCATTAAAAAAATCAATGATCATCTCTCTGTCACGGAACGCATATAAGAAGGGGCTCATCGCTCCAATATCCAGCAAATAAGTTCCCCACCATACGAGGTGGCTGGCAATCCGCTGAAGTTCCATGACAAGTACCCGTAAATACTCCGCTCTCTCTGGTATCTGTGCGTTCATCATTCGCTCAACAGCGTTCACGAGCACATAATTGTTCGTCATGGCGGACACATAATCCATTCGATCCGTATAAGGAATAATCTGTGTGTAGGTTAAGTTCTCCGCTAACTTCTCCGTCCCACGGTGCAGGTAGCCCATAACGGGAATAGCTTCCCGGATAATCTCCCCGTCGAGTTTTACTATAATCCGAAATACTCCATGGGTACTCGGATGCTGAGGGCCGACGTTTAACAGAAGTTCTTCAGTCCGTAACAAGTGCTACACCTCCGGGTCGTACGCTTCATAATCTTTGCGAAGCGGATGTCCGATCCATTCATCCGGCATCATAATGCGGGTCATATTCGGATGACCCGGGAAATCAATGCCCAGCAAATCGTAGATTTCGCGTTCATTCCAATCTGCCGTCGGCCATATTGCCGCTACAGAGGGGACAGCTGGAGCCGTACGGTCTGTCCGAACTTTAACGCCGTATTCTTTACGCAGAGGAATTGAAAGAAGGTGATACACGACCTCCAGGTTCGCCTCCGTATCAAGACCCGTTACATTGCGTAAATAAGTGCACTGCAGCTCCTTGTGCTGCAGCATGACCTCAGCAGTCTGCAGCCAATCCTCGCTGCGGATCACCACAAAGGGGCGATGGCCGTCGATCTCGTTGATATATGCCTCTTCAACGGCCTGTTCGTTCACCGCTCCCTTAAGGATCTCCACCAGCCGGTCCAGCTGCGGCTGGTTAGGAGATGGCTCCTTCGGCGCAGCCGATTCTGCTGCCGCCTTGGCGCTGCGGGCTTTCGCACGGTTGGCTCGCGCTTCAGCGGCTGCCTGCGCTTTGCCGCCGTCGGCGTCAGCCTCTGCGGTGGATTCTGCCGCATCAGACAATTTTACTTCTTTTTCCTCTAATTCAATTGTATGCACTTCCAAAACTTCAGATGAGTTTGTCACAATCTGCGGTTTTTGGTTATCTTTATCCTTATCTTTGTCGCTCAACGATTCGTCACCTGCTTCCCGGTCTTAGCTTCGTAACGGATCTTTTCCTGAAGTTTATTAATTCCGTAGATTAACGCAGCCGGATTCGGCGGGCAACCGGGTATGTATATATCGACCGGTACAATTTGATCGACTCCTTTTACAACGGCATACGATTTTACATAGGGCCCTCCGGCAGTCGCACAGGAACCCATCGCAATGACCCATTTCGGTTCGGGCATTTGATCGTATAACCTTTTCAATAAAGGAGCCATCTTCTTAGTAACCGTACCAGCCACAATCATTACATCAGACTGACGGGGGGAAGTCCTGAAAATAACCCCAAAACGATCGAGGTCATAATGAGATGCGCCAGTCCCCATCATTTCAATAGCACAACAGGCGAGACCAAAAGTAAGCGGCCACAGTGAATTGCTCCGGGCCCAGGCTTTTACCTGCTCAAGGGTTGTCATAAATACATTGCGGTTCAGCTCATCGCGTTCTTCTGGTGTAATTGATCCTAAATTGAAGTCCATTGCAGCACCTTCTTCTTCCAAGCGTAAAGTAGTCCGACACCAAGAAGCACAATGAAAATACACATTTCAACCAATGCAAATAGCCCCAGTTGATTGTATGCTACTGCCCACGGATACAGAAACACAGTTTCTACATCAAAAATAACAAACATTAACGCATAAAGGTAATACCGGATATTAAACCGGATCTGACCTTCTCCAATTGGCTCGTTGCCGCTCTCATAGGTGGTTGCTTTGTCTTCCGTAGGTTTATTAGGCCTAAGCCATCTGCCGATCGTCAAAGCTGCAATGGGGAGTAAAACCCCGAGTGCAACGAAAATGGCAACGATCAAATATTTCACCGTATACATCCGCTTGAAACCGCCTCCATTTTCATAAGATATTCTAATTGATCTCATAAAATATGGTAATACAACACCTTCCAATTATAGCATACGCTAAAATTTTGTGTCTAATGAAAATGATTTTAATGTAAACGTTTTCTTAAATGCAAAAAAACAGAGAACGTTGATACAACGTCCTCTGCCCTTTTATTCTTATCTGTGCTCGTGTACCCCGATCCGGGTCAACGCCCGTTTGAGTGAAAGCTCGGCGCGCTTGAAATCAGCCTCGTCCTTCTTACCGCTCAAACGCTTCTCGGCGCGTTCCTTCGCTGCTTTAGCACGTTCGATGTCAATGTCACTCGGCAGTTCCGCACTCTCCGCAAGTATAACAACCTTATCCTTACGCACTTCCATGAATCCTCCGTTTAATGCAACGGATTCATTCTTGCCGTTCTCAAGTTTGATTGAGGCAGGTGCGATTTTTAAAGGCGTCACAAACGGAATGTGGTTCGGAAGAATACCCAATTGGCCTTCAACGCCCTCGACAGTGATCATGCGAACATTCTGGGTATATACGATGCGCTCCGGAGTTACAATTTCCAAAAGGAAAGTACTCACGCTCATTCCTCCCCAGAACTTTCGCTAGAAAGTTCGCTTCGTAAGCTTCACCTCACTTGCAGGGGATAAGCCCCTGCGAGCTCGGCTTATAATCAGAATCAGCAGACAGAGTCTGCATAAGCTGATTGCTTATACCATCGTTCTTGCTTTTTCAACAGCTTCTTCAATCGAGCCCACGTTAACAAAAGCTCCTTCTGGCAAATCATCATGCTTGCCTTCCAGCAACTCTTTAAAGCTGCGTACAGTTTCTTTAACAGGTACGTAAAGTCCAGGCATACCATTGAACGCTTCTGCAACGTGCAGTGGCTGGGACAAGTAACGCTCAACGCGTCTTGCACGGTTAACGGCAATCTTGTCTTCCTCACTAAGCTCATCCATACCCAGAATCGCGATAATGTCCTGAAGTTCTTTGTAACGCTGCAGAAGACGCTTAACGCCTTGCGCTACTTCGTAGTGCTCTTCTCCAACAACCTGAGGAGTCAGGATACGGGAAGAAGATGCAAGCGGATCAACCGCCGGGAAAATACCTTTTGCCGCAATCGAACGCTCCAGGTTAGTCGTTGCGTCCAAGTGAGCAAAAGCAGTTGCCGGAGCCGGATCCGTATAGTCATCCGCCGGTACGTAAATTGCTTGAATCGAAGTTACGGAACCTTTGGTCGTGGATGTAATACGCTCTTGCAGTTGACCCATTTCAGTTGCCAGCGTTGGCTGGTAACCTACTGCGGACGGCATACGTCCGAGAAGGGCCGAAACCTCAGAACCTGCTTGTGTGAAACGGAAGATGTTATCGACGAACAGAAGAACGTCGCGGCCTTCCTCATCACGGAAGTACTCAGCCATTGTCAGGCCGGACAGTGCTACACGCAGACGAGCGCCTGGAGGTTCGTTCATTTGACCGAATACCATCGCTGTTTTTGCAATAACGCCGGAATCACTCATTTCGTGATAAAGGTCGTTACCTTCACGCGTTCTTTCACCTACACCAGCAAAAACGGAAATACCGCCATGCTCTTGTGCGATGTTATGAATAAGCTCCTGCATGGTTACGGTTTTACCTACACCGGCACCACCGAAGAGACCGATCTTTCCGCCCTTCATGTAAGGAGCGAGAAGGTCAATTACTTTAATTCCCGTTTCAAGCATTTCAGCTTGAGTCGTCAGATCGACATACTCAGGAGCCTGTCTGTGAATTGGGGATGTCAGTGTACGGTCTGCTGGGCCTTTACCGTCGATTGGATCACCAAGTACGTTATATACACGGCCTAGCGTAGCCGGACCTACTGGTACGGAAATAGCTGCTCCTGTATCAATAGCTTCCATGCCACGCACAAGTCCGTCTGTGGAAGCCATAGCTACACAACGTACTTGATTGTCACCAAGGTGTACGGCAACTTCAACTGTCACTTCGCTGTCCTGCTGGTCAGCGGTTTGAGCAGTTTTTTGAATTTTAATGGCGTTCAGAATCTCAGGCAGATGTCCGCGGTCGAACTCAATGTCGACAACCGGGCCCAAGACTTGAACAACACGTCCTTTGCTCATTGTATTCCCTCCTGTACTCAAATGCTAAGATCCGTATTCCGCATTAATTCAATGCGTTCGCGCCAGCGACAATTTCCGAGATTTCTTGGGTGATTGCCGCCTGACGGGCACGGTTGTAGGAAAGTGTAAGCTCTGCAATCATCTTCGACGCATTCTTCGTCGCGCTTCCCATTGCGGTCATCCGCGCGCCGAATTCACTCGCTTTGCTTTCCAGCACGGCGCTGAAAATGACCGTTTCCGCATATTTCGGAAGCAGTACTTCCAGAACACCTTCGGCGGAGGGTTCATATTCATAGGAAGAGATGGCATTTCCACCGGATTCAGTCTGCTCAAGAGGCAGTAGCTTCTTCTCAATCGGTGTTTGCGTAAGAGCATTATGGAACTGATTATAGATCACATACAGCTCGTCATAGCTGCCATCGATGAAATTCTGCACGGCCGAAGAAGCAAGCTGCTTGATATCGGCAAAGGTAGGAGAATCGCTTAACCCCGTCACTTCATCGAAGACAGGAATATTTCTACGCTTGAAGAAATCCTTCCCTTTACGTCCTACAACGAAAACTGCATACTCATCTGTAGATTTATGGCGTGCACGAATAGTAGTGAGCGCTTTACGCAAGACGTTCGCGTTGAATCCTCCAGCGAGTCCTCGATCGGAAGTTAGAACCAAATAACCCGTACGTTTAACTTCCCGAACTTGGAGCATCGGGTGTTGGATCCCCTTTGAACCTGCGGCTACACTGAATGCCACTTCGCGAATCTTATCCGCATAGGGACGAGAAGCCTCCGCATTATTCTGCGCTCTCTTAAGCTTGGAAGCGGCAACCATTTCCATTGCTTTCGTGATTTGCCTGGTGTTTTGTTTACTCTTGATTTGCCGTTTAATTTCGCGTATACCTTTAGCCATACTGTTTCACCCCCTGCAGCTTTATTATGGAATCAACAATTCTCATAATTATTCGGATACCGAGAATCCTTTAAGGAAGGTCTCGATAGCTGCAACCAGCGCCTTCTCCGTATCGGCGGAAATATCCTTCGAATCACGGATGGATGCTGGAATTTCAGGCTTGTTAGCATCGAGGTAGGAAAGGAACTCTTTCTCGAAGCGGCCGATATCTTTCACCGGCAGTTCATCCAGGAAGCCTTTAGTAGCGGCATAAATGCTAATAACCTGTTTTTCAACCGGCATTGGCTCATTGATACCCTGCTTAAGGATTTCCATTGTACGCTCACCGCGGTTAAGGCGGGATACAGTTGCTTTATCAAGGTCGGAACCGAACTGCGAGAAAGCAGCCAATTCACGATATTGTGCAAGGTCAGTCTTGAGGGTACCGGCAACTTTCTTCATTGCTTTTACCTGCGCGGAACTACCGACACGAGATACCGAGATACCTACGTTAATCGCTGGACGCTGACCGGAATAGAACAAGTCAGACTCCAAGAAGATTTGACCGTCGGTAATCGAAATAACGTTCGTTGGAATGTACGCGGATACGTCACTCGCTTGAGTTTCAATGAATGGAAGCGCCGTAATGGAACCTCCGCCCAGTTCGTCGTTCAGCTTTGCGGCACGCTCGAGCAAACGGGAGTGAAGGTAGAAAACGTCACCCGGATATGCTTCCCGACCTGGTGGACGGCGGAGCAAGAGGGACAACTCACGGTAAGCAGCGGCTTGCTTGGACAGATCATCATAAACGATCAGGACATGCTCGCCTTTGTACATAAAGTACTCACCCATTGCGCAGCCTGCATAAGGAGCCAGGAAGAGCAGTGGAGCCGGTTCGGAAGCACTTGCCGTTACAACGATTGTGTAATCGAGTGCGCCGTTACGGCGAAGAGTTTCAACTACGTTAGCAACAGTAGATTGCTTCTGACCAATTGCAACATAGATACATTTTACTCCGTTGCCTTTTTGGTTAATAATCGTATCCATTGCAATCGCTGTTTTACCTGTTTGACGGTCACCAATGATCAACTCACGTTGACCGCGGCCGATTGGTACAAGCGCATCGATTGCCTTGATACCCGTCTGCATTGGTTCGTGTACGGATTTACGGGCCATAACGCCCGGTGCCGGGGATTCGATCGGACGGAAGCTTGCAGCTTCAATCGGTCCTCTTCCATCCACCGGTTGGCCTAGTGCGTTAACAACGCGGCCAAGCAGCGCTTCGCCTACAGGAACCTGCATGATGCGTCCTGTACGTTTCACTTGGTCGCCTTCACGGATATCCGAGTAAGGTCCCAAGATGATAATACCTACATTATTTTCTTCCAGGTTCTGCGCCATTCCGACAACGCCATTGGCGAACTCGAGAAGCTCACCGGCCATGACGTTATCCAAACCGTGAACGCGTGCGATACCGTCACCAATACTGATAACCGTACCCACTTCCACGACCTGCAGATCTGCTGTATAATTTTCGATTTGCTGCTTAATCAGCGTACTGATTTCATCAGGTCTGATACTCAACGAACCTCACCCCTATCTACATTGCTTGAGCTTGTTTCAGTGATTTTTCCAAACGTTCGAGTTTGCCTGCCAAACTACCGTCGTAGAGACGGTCACCGATCCGAACGGTAATGCCGCCAAGAAGGCTCGGGTCGATTACCGTCTGTACACGAATTTGCTTGCCAGTCATCCGGCTAAACTGTTCTGCAATTTCCTTAACCTGTGCTTCCGTCAGCGGAAGCGCGGTATATACCGTCGCGTCAGCTTGGCCAAGCGACTCGTTGGAAATCTGAACAAAGTCGGAAAGTACAATAGGAAGCAAAGATTGACGTCTTCTATCAATCAGGAGATTAATTATATTCTGAACGAGCGGCGACAGCCGGCCCGCAAAGATGCTTGACATGAGTTGACGTTTCGCAGGTACGTCGATGTTCGGATGATCCAGTACTTTGCGGAGCTCCGCATGATTCTGAACCGTCTGAACAACTTCGTTCAATTCGGTTTCGACTTGAGCGACCGCATTCTGCTCTTTCGCCGCCTCAAAAAGTGCTCTCGCATATCTTTTCGCTACAACGATGTCACTCATTTTTGTCCCCCTACCTCATTAAGGTAATGGTTCACCAATTCTTCCTGCGACTTTTCGTCTACTTGCTTTTCAATAATTTTGGAAGCGATCATAACGGACATAGCGCTAACTTGACCACGCAGAGCCGCAACCGCTTTGTTCTTCTCACTATCGATTTCACGGATTGCTTCTTCTTTCACACGATCCGCTTCGGATTTTGCTTTATCAACGATCTCTTCCGCTTGCTTGGAGCTCGTTTGTTTAGCTTGCTCGATCATTTGGTATGCTTCTTTACGAGCATCCTGGATAACCTGCTTCTGCTCTGCGAGCATCTGCTCAGCTTGAGCACGATTAGCGTCAGCCGAGTTCATTTGCTCAGCTATCAGCTTTCTGCGCTCTTCCATCGTAGCCATTAATGGCCCAAATGCGTACTTGCTTAGCAGCCAATATAAAATCCCGAAGGCGACAAGCGCGAATACAAAAGATTCCCAATTCCAAGCCATTCGAGTCACTCCTTTCCGTATCTGTGTGCTGGCGATCCTACAATCCTAATTCACAACGAAGGCGCGGATGGCTCAGGCCTTCCCCGCCCAACCGAGGCAATATGAATTAGCTGAAGAAAATCAGGAAGCCCAGTACGACACCGATAATCGGAACAACCTCGACGATACCAACACCGATAAACATAGTTGTTTGAAGCGTGCCGCGAAGTTCTGGTTGACGAGCGATACCTTCTACTGTTTTGCTTACGATCAGACCGTTACCGATACCTGCGCCAAGTGCGCCCAAACCAATTGCTAATGCTGCTGCTAGGAATTCCATGAAAAATTTCCTCCTCAGAAAATAGGTTTTTTAACCTTATTGTGTGTATTATGATCCCGCGCCTAGCGCTAAATTAATTGAACTTCAACCTGCATAGACTTGTATGCCGATCGTTAGTGCTCTTCATGAACACTGGCTTGGGAAATGTAAACCATGGTAAGAATTGTGAACAAGAATGCCTGAATGGCGCCTACGAAGATACTGAAGCCCTGCCAGATGGCAAGAAGCGGTACCCCAACGACTCCTAGCATTAAGATGGTGGAGATCAAAACCTCGCCGGCGAAAATATTCGCGAACAAACGAAGAGCAAGCGTCAACGGCTTGGAAAGCTCTTTAATAATGTTCAGCGGCAGGAAGAACCAGAACGGTTCGATGTAGTGTTTCAGGTAGTGCTTAGTGTTACGTGTCAAGCCAAGGGTATTAGTCATTACAAACACCATAATGGCAAGCGCCGAAGTTACGGAAAGATCGGCTGTAGGCGATTTCCACCAAGCGATTGAAGCGTGCTTGCCCTGGTCATGCAGTTCATGAATGCGAGCATCCGATAGAACGCTTTGGCCAAACAAACTGAACTCTTCTGTATGATCCGTTACAATACCGAACGGAAGACCCAGCAGGTTGGCAACGAAGATGAACATGATCAGTGTCATTCCGAGCGAAACGTATGTCTTAGCTTTGCTCAGTGGCATGGTGCTGGCAACCGTGTTGTGGACAAACTCAAGTACCCACTCCATAAAGTTCTGCATCCTGGATGGTTTATCGACCGACAGATTACGTACGGACAGGCGGGCGAGAATAAACACAACCAAACATGTAACGGTAATAGCAAAGAAAGTGGAAATATCAATATCTATTCCGTTGTTAAAATGTAGCACGGGAAACTCATGCATTTTTCATTTTCACCCCTTTCCATGCATTACGGTTTGTGTTGTCGTTTTGTAATACCGACTAGCAAAATAAAGAATGGTACCAAAAAGCAACCAATGATGGTTGAGACGATATCGAGGTGTTGTGGAAATTTAAGCGCAAACATAACAGCAAGTAGCACAGTTGCCAGCCGGCTCATAAAACCTAGGCTCGTACGCTGAACACCTTGCTCTGCAATGGTTCTGCCGATCATATCGACTCTGCGTTGAAGCAGCAGCGCATTGATTCCGCTTGCAACGGCACCCATAGTCAGCCCTGCAGTAATTGTACGCAAGGGCGGGTATGCAGCCCAGATAAGAACACTTGCAGCCAATACAAAAAGCGTTATGCGTAATGCGGTTCTAAGCAGGTCATTCATCGGATTCCTCCAAAAACTTCTTGAGCAACATGACAACGGATACGATTCCGACGAAGAGACCGATCATCAAACCGCCCGCGATCCAAGCCTTAGAACCGCCAAAACGGTTCACCAGATAAGTAGCGATAGCATAACCGGCAATCATACAGAAGGCGATATCAATCCCGATGGCTCCTACCATTCCGGCAGCTTTCCAAGGATTATCGCGATTTCCTTTGTTATTCATGGCTTTGACCCCTATCAATCCTCATATATTGTATCGGAGCAAAGTCTAGTTTGTCAATTCGAACAAAATCAAAATTTTCGTGAACTCATTCGCAAGAACCCTTGTATATCAAGGGTTTCAGACAAATAAAACCAAACAGTACAACTGTACGCTGTGACCTTTGTCATAGCATCGTCACAATGTTAGAAAAAATACGTCAGAAGGAGTCCGGTCTGTCTGCTTCATATCCAAAATGATGCAGAATTCCCTGCACAATTCTCCGTGAAGCTTGTCCGTCCCCATAAGGGTTGGCAGCTTGCTTCATTCGATCATAGGTCTGTGCATCCGTCAGAAGCGCACGGGCACGATCGTATACCTTTTGACCATCTGTACCAACTAACTCCAAAGTACCCGCTTCCACGCCTTCTGGTCGCTCTGTCGTATCGCGGAGTACCAGGGCCGGAACGCCAAAAGTCGGTGCTTCTTCCTGAAGCCCGCCGGAGTCAGTCAGAATCATATACGTATGCGGATAGAAATTATGCAGTTCGAATACATCCAGCGGTTCAATCAGTTTGATTCTCGGATGATTTCCAAGAATTTCGTATGCAGGCTCCTTCACAGCCGGGCTTGGATGAACCGGATAAACAATAGCCACATCCTCAAACTCATCGGCAATCCGCTTGACCGCGTTAAAGATTTGGCGGTGAGGCTCACCTTGCGATTCCCTGCGGTGAGCAGTCATCAGGATAAGGCGTTTACCTTGCGCCCAATCCAGAACCGGATGTTTGAAGTCCTTCTTGATCGTATATTGGAATACATCGGTTACCGTATTCCCTGTCACATAAATCGAGCTTTCTGACTTATTCTCTCTGCGTAAATTGCCCGCGGACCATTCGGTTGGAGCAAAGTGAAGGTCTGCAATAACCCCGGTCAGCTGGCGATTCATTTCCTCCGGATATGGGGACATCTTATTCCATGTACGGAGCCCTGCCTCTACATGACCTACCTTGATCTGCTGCAAGAAGGCAGCATAACTTGCAAGGAATGTCGTCAGCGTGTCCCCATGCACTAAGATCAGGTCCGGCTTCGCTTCGCTAAAAACAGGCTCCAACCCTTGGAGGACACGAATCGTTACTTCATTCAGAGTCTGGCGATCCTTCATTACGTTAAGGTCGAAATCAGGCTGAATTCTAAAAATCTCCAGAACCTGATCCAGGATTTGACGGTGCTGGGCCGTTACGGCTACAAGTGATTCAATAGATTCGGGATGTTTTTGAAGTTCGAGAATAAGCGGAGCCATCTTAATGGCTTCCGGCCTTGTACCGAAAATCGTAATGACTTTCAACTTTTTCATTGGACTAGAGTCCTCCTACATCTTATTTCGTGCCAAATAACCGGTCACCTGCGTCTCCAAGGCCGGGAATAATGTACCCGTGGTCATCCAAATAATCATCAATTGCAGCAACATAGATATCGATATCCGGGTGTGCTTTCTGAACAGCTTCAATGCCTTCAGGAGCTGCGATCAGACACATCAGCTTAATCTGGTGGCACTCTCTGTTCTTCAAGGCAGTGATCGCCGCATTAGCGGAGCCGCCTGTAGCCAGCATCGGATCAACGACAATCAACTCGCGCTCCTGTACATCAGTAGGCAGCTTAGCATAGTATTCCACTGGCTGGAGCGTTTCGGGATCTCTGTAGAGGCCGATGTGTCCCACTTTAGCTGCAGGAATCAAGTTCAGAATCCCGTCCACCATACCGAGTCCTGCACGCAGAATCGGAATAATGCCCAGCATGCGGCCGGAAATAATGCGGCAATCAGCAGTTGCCACCGGGGTCTTAACCTCAATATTCTCTAGTTGAATGTCACGTGTAATTTCATAGGCCATTAAAGTTGCAACTTCGTCCACCAGCTCGCGGAAATCTTTGGTTTTCGTATTTACGTCTCTAATGTATGTAAGTTTGTGCTGAATCAAAGGGTGATCGCAAATGAACACCTTACTCATAGTATTTCCTCCCGAATTTCGATCTCGCTGACTTTCCCATAAACCCTGTTTATTATATCATATGTCTCTTTAGATATCCTCCCCAAAAAGCACGGCGATCTATTACATAACCTTGCCTATTTAAAACTCCATAGCAGCTTTATTCCCCAAAAAAAGGAACCCACATAGGGTTCCTTTAGCAACTTAATATTAGCTTCTATTTAAATAGAAGTAACTGAGTGTATTTATTTGCGTTACAAATGAATTTGAAATTAATACTCAAGACCTTTGTAGAGCGGATATTGGGAAGTCACGTCTTTAACCAGACCGCGAACCTGCTCATGAACAGCAGTGTCGGACGGATTTTTGAGCGTAAGGGCGATAATCTTCGCGATCTTCTTCATTGCATCGCTGCCCATACCGCGGGAAGTCGCTGCAGGTGTACCAATGCGGACACCACTTGTTACAAACGGACTTGTCGGGTCAAAAGGAATGGCATTTTTGTTCACTGTAACACCGACTTCATCGAGCAGATGCTCAGCATCTTTACCTGTGATATTCAGGTTACGAAGATCGATCAGAATAAGGTGGTTATCGGTTCCGCCGGAAACGAGGTCGATACCTTCAGCCGCTAAGCCCTCTGCAAGAGTCTTCGCGTTGTCGATTACGTTCTGACCATATGTTTTAAAATCCGCTTGAAGAGCTTCGCCCAGAGCTACAGCTTTTGCTGCGATAATGTGCATCAGAGGTCCGCCTTGGGAGCCTGGAAACACAGCTTTATCGATCGCAGCTGCCCATGCTTTACGGCATAAGATCATACCGCCGCGAGGTCCACGGAGTGTTTTATGCGTTGTAGTTGTAACGAAATGTGCATGAGGCACCGGATTTGGATGAAGACCTGCTGCAACAAGGCCCGCAATATGAGCCATATCGACCATGAATAAGGCACCGACCTCATCAGCGATCTGAGCCAGTTTCTCGAAGTCGATTACGCGCGGATATGCACTTGCACCCGCAACGATCATGCGGGGTCTATGTTTGAAAGCCGCTTTGCGTACGTCTTCATAATCAATGCGGGAATCTTTCTCGCTGACACCGTAAGCAACGAAATTATAAAGAATACCAGATGCGTTAACCGGGCTGCCGTGAGTCAAGTGACCGCCATGCGCAAGGTTCATGCCCAGAACGGTATCGCCCGGCTTCAAGGCCGCGAGGTAGACAGCCATGTTTGCCTGTGCACCAGAGTGAGGCTGTACGTTGGCATGCTCAGCACCAAAAAGTTCTTTAGCACGGTCACGAGCGATATCTTCCACGATATCTACGTATTCACAGCCGCCGTAGTAGCGTTTGTTTGGATAGCCTTCCGCATATTTGTTCGTCAAGACAGTTCCCATTGCTTCAAGAACAGCCTCACTGACAAAGTTCTCGGATGCAATCAGTTCGATTTTGTCACGTTGACGTCCAAGCTCCAAGTTCATCGCTTCTACAATTTTAGGGTCCTGTTTACGTAAGAATTCTACCATTTCCAAAATACCTCCCATGGATTAAGATCTCAGTATTCATTACAATTTCTTATTGCTCAATCAGGTCATTCACTCTTAGCTTCATTACTCACAGGCATCGCTATCTTTGGTAGCATAGGAGTAGGTCTTAGAGGATGATTCTGTTTTTCCCGAGTCATTGCCCTCTGAAAATAATTCGTAAACCGCACGCGGCCCGCCGATCAGCTTAGGGCGTGTGTAAGCCATCGTCACATGGGCTTCGCCAACCCGGGGCACAGGTGGCCGTAGCGGTACAGCGACCCGGCGAAGATGCATGCCGATAAGCGTATCGCCGATATCGATCCCGGCGTGCGCAGTGATCTCCTCCACGACGCAGGGACTTGTCATGTGCCGATAGGCATGAGCCGCCATAGAGCCGCCGGCTTTGGGGACCGGAACGACCCTCACTTCTTCGAGGGACGGCAGCTTCTCCAGCAGCGCCTCTTCTATAACGAGAGCGCGGTTTAAGTGCTCGCAACATTGGAATGCGAGCCATAGGCCATGCTCGGCGGCCACGCGGGCTGCTGCCGCGTAGATCCGCTCGGCAGCTTCCGGAATACCGGAAGTGCCGATTCTTTCCCCACGCACTTCGCTAGTCGAAGTGCCGATAACCACGATCTGACCCGAACGCAATCCGCCCGCCTCAATTAATGCGCGGAAATTCGTCTCAACAGCCGGGCCAATCCCATCCAACATCTTTTGTTGTTCTGTGCTCATACGATCTCACCGCTTCCTTTAAGGATGAATCGTATATTTTTCTTCAAGAAGCTTTACCTTACTTAAACGGTTCTCATGACGTTCGCCTTTTGAAAACTCAGTTTCGAGCCAAATCTTGACGATTTCCTGAGCAACCCCCGGTCCAACTACACGTTCGCCCATCGCTAACACATTCGTATCATTATGTTCGCGTGTCGCTTTCGCCGAGAACATATCATGTACAAGCGCGCAGCGGATGCCAGGGAACTTGTTGGCTGCAATCGTCATACCGATTCCCGTTCCACAAATCAAAATGCCCTTGTCTGCCTTACCAGCCAGGACAAGATCGCACACAGGCACAGCGTAATCCGGGTAATCCACAGATTGATCGCAGTTACAGCCCACATCCGTGATTTCATGACCCAGTGTTTCTAAATAAGGAACAATAACATCTTTAAGCCGGTATCCGGCGTGATCGGCGCCAATTGCTATTTTCATAACGATTCCTCCTCAGATGGAAATAAACATGCGTTTGGCTTTATTATACCCCAAACCGACACGCCGGAGCGAAAATACGCTAGGATCCGACAATGGATGCAAGGAAATGGTATGAAAAAAAGAGCATGACACGCGTAAATACGCATGCACTGCTCTTTTGCCCAGGCGACCGGCCGTATATCCCGATGCTCCATTGTGGTTACACCCACTTGTCGCCAGTTACACCGGGTCTTAAATGATACCTTTATCTTAACGCATCCACGAAGAGCTGTAAAGCCCGAAATCATGAACATTTTAAACAAATCGCCCATAAATGTTCGTATTTAAGCCAGGTTAAAGTCCGCTATTTTACATTAATAACTGTAAGGAGAAGAGCGCAGGCTCGCTTTTTCTATACACGATTCCCTATCTGGTATTCTGCTTCAGTCTGCTGATTAGTTTGAGCAGCGCTTCTTCAATCTCTGCAGCTGTTCTGCGATACACAGATAGAGACCCTCCATAAGGATCTGAAATATCATAATCGGGAAGCTGCTTTTCCAATAGAAGAAGTGTATTTTTTTCTTCCTGAGTAACAGGTTCGGAGAGAGCTACTTTAACTTGAAATTCTGCGATTAACTGCTCATGCTCTTGTACAGCGGCTAATACCGATGGATCGTCCTCTACATATTCTTTAAGCGAAAAAGTCTTACCTGCTGCCTCTGGAAATCGCCCAACCACTCCGCGTTTATGATCGTTGGTCATCGTTAGGATGAGATCCGCCCATTGCACCTCTTGAATTCTCAATAATCTGCTGGTTATCGATGCCTCACAGCCTTTTTCACGTAAAACCGAGGATGACTGCTGTGATATTGGAGTACCGTCGCTGGCGTAAACACCTGCAGAGCGAATATGAATGTCCAGATTTTCCTGTCCAGCCAATTGTTTTAGCATTCCTTCCGCAAGAGGACTTCGGCATGTATTCCCTGTGCATACAAACAGAATATGCTTCATGATTAACAACCTCCTTTGATATGGATGAGTTATGATTCTTATCTATTGGTAACCCCTTAGATTTATGGTTCATACAAATTATTGTAACGTAAATTTCAAATAATAGGGTGCCTTAGAGAAGAAATTTCAAACCGAACAGGAACAATATCACACCGCCCAGTGCCTCTCCGTATTCCCCGATCCAGCTTCCAACATGACGCCCGAGTACTAACCCTAGTATAGACATACCTCCACCCAGAAGTCCAAAAAGCAAAACAGTCATGACTATGTCTGTCGCAAAAATTCCAAGTGATACTCCAACCGAGAAGGAATCGACACTTACACTCAGAGCAAAAAGAATCATTCCCCAAAAGGTATTGTGGTTAAATGCTGTACTATCTTCTCCACGCACAGAACTGTATACCATATGAGAACCGAGTAATATAAGTAGTCCTCCCCCTGCAGCTACAGCAACATGTCCAAGAAGAGCGCCCAGATAGCTGCCTGCATACATTCCCAGCAAAGGCATCAAAATATGGAACAACCCGATGACGATACTAATTTTTAAAATATGCAGATATCGTATGCCTCTCATCCCTATCCCTATTCCTAAAGAAAACGCATCAAACCCGAGTGCTACAGCCATAATCAAAATAGTCAGCATCTGGCCCCACGCAATGGGCGACACGTCCAGCAACGCCATCATGGAATTTCCCCCTGTCCACATATTCTTTCTCAAGATATGCGGACAAACTTTGAATCATGCTTGAAGATCAGTCTGTCCTGAGTATTCTTAGGATAAGTTGATAGAACCCCTTTACCTTACGCTTATACATAAAATAAATATAAAAAAGCACACAATAAATAACGAAACAGACTGCTGCACAGTGAGTTCACTATGCAGCAGTCTGTTAAATACTTTATTGCTTGGCAACGTCCTACTCTCCCAGGACCCTGCGGTCCAAGTACCATCGGCGCTGGAAGGCTTAACGGTCGTGTTCGGGATGGGTACGCGTGGTTCCCTTCCGCCATCGTCACCAAACAGGATGTTCCGAAGTGTTAGAGACTTCGAAAATCGCAGCATCTCCTTGCGGACATGCCACTTCGATCAGGGTTGTACCCTGAAAACTAGCAGCGAAAGATGTAAAAGATCCATCCAAAGATCTTGTGGTGCACCCGCCTAAGCGATGCTTCCGATGACGGCCTCTACTCTCGTAAAGACCTAT
>NZ_RHLK01000012.1:155993-156165 GCF_009757775.1 Paenibacillus lutrae | reverse complement strand
TGTTACTCACCCGTCCGCCGCTAAATCTCAGAAGTGCAAGCACTTCATCGATTCCGCTCGACTTGCATGTATTAGGCACGCCGCCAGCGTTCGTCCTGAGCCAGGATCAAACTCTCCGATAAGGGTGTCGACCGAAGCCGACGTTTATCTCAAGCTGAATAGCTCAAAAATT
>NZ_RHLK01000012.1:0-155985 GCF_009757775.1 Paenibacillus lutrae | reverse complement strand
CATCGATTCCGCTCGACTTGCATGTATTAGGCACGCCGCCAGCGTTCGTCCTGAGCCAGGATCAAACTCTCCGATAAGGGTGTCGACCGAAGCCGACGTTTATCTCAAGCTGAATAGCTCAAAAATTCAATGCTGACGAGAATTTCTTCTCTGTTTAGCGTCCTGATTGCTCAAGACGTTTCAATCACTCGTTGTTCAGTTTTCAAAGGACAATCTCTTGCGCGTTACTCGTTTGTACCGGCGTTTCTCTCGGCCGGAATTTCATTCTAACACATGCATTCGATCATTGCAAGTATTATTTCTAACATTATTTTTGTAAGTAATCTCACATGAACTTGTCATGGCTGTTATTTCTAACGGCCGAAAACTAATATATCACATAAGTTGTAAGCTTACAAGCACTTTTTTTCACTGCCTCTCAACGGGCAGAAATTTAATATATCATGCTGGTCTCTTACAATCAACAGGAATATTTTCACACGATGTCTCAGCAGTCTTCACTTTAGTTAAGCTTTGAATAGTTTGGTCTCTTTTCAGCAATGTTAAACATAAAACGTTATTAAATTGCATACCTCGATCATTCGGATTGGATCGCTCCCATATCTGTATTATTTATAAGCCTTCTATATAGTAAGGCAAAAAGACAGCAGGCATAAATTCGATTACTCAGAGATTGGGTAATACAAGGGATACTTAAGCGCAAGACCACCATAGAAGGGAGTCTACAACCTTGATCAGCGCCCAAACTGTCCTAACTATTATCGTTATCAATATCGCCTATGTATCTTTATCAACAATCCGCATGATCCTTGTCATGAAAGCAAGAAAAGTACTTGCTACGGTGATCAGTACGGTTGAAATCTTTATTTATTTGATGGGCCTCAATATTGTGCTGAGTAATATCGACGATCCGCTGAACATCATCGCTTACTGTCTCGGTTGGGGTGCGGGCGTATGGCTCGGCATTCGTATTGAAGGCTGGCTCGCCCTCGGCTACACCACCTTGCAGATAGTGGTGGACTATACAGAAACGAAACTGCCGGACACTCTTAGAGCCAAAGGCTACGGTGTTACCCACTGGGTTGCCGAGGGCAAAGACGGACCGCGCCTTGTTATGCAGGTTCTGGCCAAACGCTCTCTGGAGAAAAAACTGCTTCTTATCCTTCAGGAGCATGCTCCAAAAGCTTTTGTGATTTCTTATGAACCCCGTTTCTTCAAAGGCGGCTTCTGGACTCGTCGCATGAATCCTTAATATTGGATTTTATTGTATGTTTCAATAGAAAGCAATCTTGTTTACTTAAGGTGTTACATAAAGAGCCATACGAATATTTCATGTATTTTACAGAAAAGGGGTTCTGCATATAATGATTCGCTTAGAAGGTGTCAGCAAAAGATATGACGACGGATTCGTCGCGCTTAAAAATTTGAATCTCGAGTTTGCCCAGGGAGAACTGCATGTCTTGATTGGTCCCAGCGGCTGCGGCAAATCGACGACTATGAAGCTCATTAACCGGCTCATCAATCCCTCAGAAGGCAAAGTTACCATTAAGGGAAAGGATATCTCCCAAGAAGACCCTGTCGAACTACGACGCAACATAGGTTATGTGATACAAAACATCGGTTTGTTTCCCCATATGACGATTGCACGTAATGTAGCCGTCGTACCTAAACTTCTCAAGTGGGATCAGGAACGCATTGATAAACGGGTGAACGAACTTCTGGATCTGGTCTCGTTGAATCCCGAAACTTACCGCAACCGCTATCCTTCCGAACTTAGCGGCGGACAGCAGCAGAGAATCGGCGTCATCCGCGCCTTCGCCGCCGAGCCGGATATCATACTGATGGATGAGCCCTTCAGCGCACTTGATCCGATATCCCGCGAACAGCTTCAGGATGAATTAATCCGGCTGCAGCAGGAGCTGAAAAAGACAATTATTTTCGTGACCCATGATATGGACGAAGCCATTAAAATCGCCGATAACATTGTCCTGATGAAAGACGGCGAAGTTGTCCAACATGGACGTCCCGAGCATATTCTCCGTTATCCGGCCAATGAATTCGTCAAAACCTTTGTCGGCAAACAGCGTCTTCACGGGTCCGGGGGATTAGATGAAATCCCGACGGTAGATGAAGTAATGGCGGAGCACCCGGTTACGGCCTACCCTACACGCGGACTAGCCGAAGCTATCAAAATCATGGAGAAGAACCGCGTTGATTCGCTTTTAATTGTAGACCGGCAAAACCGTTTAATCGGTGCCGCGTCTATTTTCCAGGTTCTAAACAAATACCGGCAAGAAAATATGACGCTTGCGGACGTTACGAAGCCGTTTCTGCACACGGTGCTGGCTGGCAC
The DNA here is from genome assembly GCF_009757775.1 of Paenibacillus lutrae. GTDB lineage: Bacteria > Bacillota > Bacilli > Paenibacillales > NBRC-103111 > Paenibacillus_F > Paenibacillus_F lutrae. The sequence continues at coordinate 153,632 of NZ_RHLK01000012.1, read as the reverse complement.
TTCTTTGTCCATTGCAATTCAGATGATGAACGAGCACAACCTTCCTTATATTCCGGTAGTTCGCGAGGACGGTAAATTCGCCGGGCTTGTGACTAAAGGCAGCGTTGTACGTCATCTTGCCGAGGTGTATACGCCTGATGAAGAAGAATCCCCTCCTGTTACTGAACTGGAACTTGATTCTTCCGCGGACGGCGGGCCGGAGGTTCCAGTCAGCAGCGGCGGAGGTGCGAAATGAATTTTCTAAGCGATTATGTACAATTTCTCACCGACCGTATGCCGGATATCCTCGTTGCATTTCGTGAGCACCTCATTATTTCTTTCGTATCGGTGGCACTTGGCTGTCTGGTTGCGATACCGATAGGGATAATCCTGGCAGGAAACCGTATAAAATTTGTGAATTCGATTGTGTTTGCTTTATCTAATTTACTCCAAACCATTCCGAGTCTGGCGCTCTTGGCCATCCTCATTCCTTTAATCGGTGTCGGCATGAAACCGGCGATCATCGCCTTGTTCCTCTATTCGTTAATGCCGATTATGCGCAACACTTTTACCGGTTTCCAATCGGTGAACCCGAGTTTACTCGAAGCGGCCCGAGGAATGGGTTACAGCAGAATACAGCGGCTGGTGAACATCCAGCTTCCACTCTCTCTCCCGTACATTATGTCCGGCATTCGTGTAACGACTGTATATATTATCAGTTGGGCCACCCTGGCTACTTTAATCGGCGCAGGCGGTTTGGGTCAATTAATCGTAGCCGGAATGGGCGTTAACAAGAAGGAATTGATTTTCACGGGCGCTATTCTAGCCGTCATTCTGGCTCTGATTGCTGATTTCCTGCTCGGAGTAATCGAAAAATGGCTGACAGCCCGCGTGAAATCTCCCGGAGTAAAGCCAGCGTGATGTAGAAAACGCACTAACAGAAATAAATTTCCAGGTGAATCACTATAGAAACTACTAGATACTTGGGAATTCAGTAAAGGGGATTATGCATGAAACGTGTGAGAAGACGCATACTCGGAACCCTCCTGCTTGCTTCAGTCGTTGTATCCGCGAGCGGGTGCGGCAAAGGAGATACGATTCTGATTGGAACACAGACCTACTCCGAGCCGAAAATCATCGCCCAAATGTACAGATTATTGATCGAAGACCGCACGGATCTGAAGGTGGATGTCTTACCCGATTTGGCTTCCAGTGCTGTCATTATTGATGCGATGAAGAAAGACGATATTCAAATAGCGACGCTGTATACAGGCGAGCTGCTCAATGAACATTTTCCGCTTGAAGAAAAAGTGCGTTCACGGGATGAGTTTCTAGCCGATGCTCAAGCAGGATTTGATAAATATTTCAATTTCAAATGGTTTGATCCTTATGGATTTGAAAACACATATGCTTTTACGGTGCGCAAAGAACTGGCAGATGAAAAGGGATGGAAGAAAATCTCGGATCTGAAGAATGACGCAGGAACTATCAAACTCGGAGTAGACACGACCTGGCTGGAAAGAGAAAGCGATGGCTACAAGGCTTTTGCCAAGCATTATGACCTTAAATTCGGAACGACGCTTCCTATGGAAGTCGCTCTCGTCTATAGCGCGGTTGCCAGCAAAGAAGTTGATATTGTTCTCGCCTATTCGACGGATGCAAGACTCAAGGAGTACGATCTCGTTACACTGGAGGACGATAAACAATTCTTCCCGCCTTATGACGGATCTCCGGTAGTCAAAAAAGAACTGTTGGCCAAACATCCCGAATTAAATGAAATTATGGAACTGTTAATCGGAAAAATTGATGCAAAAACGATGATTGATCTCAATTATGAGGTCGATGTAAAGAAGCGTAATGAGAAAAAAGTAGCTGAAGATTACTTAAAAAAGGTCGGGCTGCTGAAATAACCGTGGTTCGGAAGTCATTGTTAAGGGGATATGCATATGCAGCTTTTCTTTGAATATTTAGGCGAAAACTGGGTCGATCTTCTCGGACTAACCTATGATCATATCGTCATGGTCGCACTGGGCATTCTAATGGCACTTGTGGTGGGAGTACCGCTAGGCGTGCTGGCGGCACGCAACCGGCGGCTGGGATCGGTCATCCTGACCTCAGCGAACGTCGTACAGGTATTCCCCAGCCTCGCCCTGCTTGTCCTGCTGATGATTGTATTCGGCCTCGGGTTCACGACAGTAGTAGTCGGACTCTTCCTCTACTCGCTGATGCCGATCATCCGCAACACTTATGTCGGGCTGACTCAGGTCAACCCCGCCATTTCGGAGGCGGGACGTGGGGTAGGCATGAGCCCGCTGCAGCTGCTGCTGAAAGTACAGCTGCCGTTATCGCTGCCGTTCATCGCAACCGGTGTGAGAGTCGCGGCCGTCATTGCGATCGGCGTCGCGACCATTGCCCCGCTAATCGGCGGCGGCGGGCTCGGCCGGGAGATTTATTCCGGCATCAACATGGATAATCCGGCCCGGCTCTATGCGGGCGCTATTCCCGCTGCACTGCTCGCGCTGCTGACGGACTTCCTGCTGGGCTGGGCACAGAAGAGAATGAATCTGAGCCGGTAATTCGCGCAGGACGATAAAAAGGCAAAGTCACCCCATTGTAGGGAACTTTGCCTTTTTATCTTTTCAGGAGATATCTGAGCAAGTAAGGGTTGGTCGCTGGGCACCGAATGCGAATTCCGGGGCGCATTGCGGCACTGAAACGGCTGATGAGCATCTCCATCTGCAAAGTGTATATGTATAAGCAGATTTCCACGCATACAAAGTGCCGAATGTCCTGTAACAGGAACATTCGGCATTTATCGTTGTATGCAAAGGTGATGAACCCGTCAAAAGATTTCTGGCGTTAAGCCTGCCAAATCTGCGGATCGTCATATCCTTGTATATATTCGATCTGGATAGGTTTGATCTCAAGAATCACATAATTCGGGTCATGAGGACCTTCAAACCAGTCTTTGAGATCATCCCGCCACACTTTTTCCTTCAAACTGTCATTACTGCTGACCGTCGCTTGCGCCTCAATCTGGAGGATCTCCTTGGATGGTTTACCGTCAAATCCGACAAGGATATGTACATTAGGGTTGTCCTTCAGTTCATCAACCTTATCTGTTTTGCGGTTAGTCGCCAAGTAGATCGTCAATCCTTCGTGAAACAAGGCCATATAACGCACACGCGGTTTGCCGTTATCTACGGTAGCGAACGAACATACCTCATTTTGATCCAAAACAGCTTCGATTTTCTTTCCCAGTTCTTGATTCGACATTCCTAAACAGCTCCTTTCAATTCAACACGTCTACTTATATAGAATACCCGAAAGGAGGGAATGCCAAACGAAACCGCGGATAAGCATCCAAGCCAGAGGATCTTTTGGAGAAATAATGAATAAAAAGAACTAGTCCAATTTACCGCTCACATCCGTCACCGCAAAGTTATAATTGACCGAGCGCGTAACAGGCTCATCACGCTCGTTCAAACCGCTAATGTCGAATGAAAGGTTATAAACCCCCGGCTCCGTCGGCACCTGGAAGTTGACCTGCACATCACCGTTAACCGCATCTACGTTTAGTTCATTCATTTTCTGAATAGTATGGGCGGCATTCGCCTTCTCCGCTCTAGTCAGTGTCGCTTTGTTCGTACTGCCTCTTGTTCCGCTTCCTGCATCCCACTTCTTAACTCCATTAAAACCTACGGAGACACTGGCACTTTCGCCTTTTCGGAAAAGCTTACGGGGTGATTTAAGCTGTCCCTTGATCTTCCCTTCAGGACGGGCAAGCATAAAATAGGCATCTCCGCTTCCGGACATCTCGAGCTTCCATTCGCCTTTCTCCGGCCGCTCTAACGAAAAATTATGATGAACAGCCCCTGCGAACAGAACTTCTTCGTCACCTTCAGGCTTACCCGGTTGAAGATCATGCCGGACTCCTGCCGGACTGATCAGTGTAACCTTGGTTTGCTCGGAAGCTGTCAGCACATCCATGACCAGATTGGTAAGTCCGCTTTCAAGCGGGAACGTCTCAGTTACACGCTGGCCTTGAAGCGGACCGCCACGCAGGATGAAAGAAGTATTCTCCTCTGCCACGCCCGGTCTAGCCAGCAAATTCTCAGAAGCCGAGGCAGATCCGGATGCCACAGATGCAGAGGCGGCCCCCAGTGCCAGCTTCGGCTTCACCAGATTCCAGGTCTGCGAGGCATTTCTCATCTCACTGTGTGAGATATTCTTGGTGAAATTCGGGATTCCGTACGGCAGTCCCATTGCCGAGGCAACGCTTACCAGCCCGTCATCTTCATCGGGGAGGACAGCATGCGCAAACCAAGTCGAAGAAAACCAGCCGTCATCTCCCTCTCCTCCGGACATATACGTTTTGGTCAATGCATTTTCCGGTCGGCTGTCCGTCTGGGAACGATAAGCAGCCATATAGGAAGTCTGTAAGGAATACACCGCCTCATCTTTCTTATCCAGAAGCTCAGCGAGCCAGCTTGTCCAGTTGCTGTAGGCCATATCCGCCACTTCAGATCCTTTGTTAGGTGTCGAAAGCTGATGAACTACATTCACGTATGGAGCCGCGCCATAATGAACCAGCGCCGTCTGCGTGTCGATGCCTCCTTTGGAGTGCGCGATGATGTTAATTTTGGGCACCCCGTAATAAGCCGCGACCTTCTTGATTACTTCTGCCAGCTTAGGTCCGTTAGTCCACATGTTCCCGCCTGTTCCGTCCGAGTCTTTCAACTGGACAAAAGCTGTCCGGTAACCCGCATTGTAGGCGGCATCATAATAGGAGTCTGTCTTGGTCCAGGTTGTGTAATTGGAATGCAGGCCTTGGACAAATAAAATGACCGGCTTGGCGCTTGAAGCTTGAGGAGGCACAGCCCCCGTATACCAATCTCCAAAATTTGCGCTCGGGTTGTCATTATGAAGAACCGGAGCAGGCGCTGCCGCGTTCACCACTGAGGAGCAGAGCAGAGCTGTTACCAAGCTAATAGCGGATACCACTCGAAACCGGACGTGCTGAACCATTATAAAACCTCCTTATGATGGGGTTGTCTTTCTCTATCATCATAGGGGATATTCCAATAAAAGGGTATAATTTTCGTGTTAAAATTTGGATAATTATTGATTCGTTTACAATTCAGATTTCTGTACTCTCTTCCTATTTCCCAATTCTAATTCTAATTCCAGGTTTGTCTTAAATCTGCAGGTGTCGAATGCATACTAATTAGTAGGTGTCTTCTCTCGACATGAAATCCATTCAATTTAAAACACTTTCCTACCTTTCGATATTTCTCGGGAAATAATAGGCAGCTGACACCCCGCAGCTATAGTATGCTGCTGTCGACCATAAGCAGCTAATTACAGTCTCTTTGTCAAATAAAGATATAACAAAAAGACCCCTACATATTTGTAAGGATCTCTTCGTTCTGATGCGGTCGGAGGGATTTGAACCCTCACGCCCATTGGGCACTACCCCCTCAAGATAGCGTGTCTGCCGTTCCACCACGACCGCATATGACACTATAAAAGTGAGCCATGAAGGACTCGAACCTTCGACACCCTGATTAAAAGTCAGGTGCTCTACCAACTGAGCTAATGGCTCTCATGGTGACCCGTAGGGGATTCGAACCCCTGTTACCTCCGTGAAAGGGAGGTGTCTTAACCCCTTGACCAACGGGCCTTGTCGAACTATAAAATGAGGTGTCGTTTTGACGACATTTGTTATTATAGCGTAAGCTTTCTAAATTGACAAGCACAAAATTAAATTAATTTCTGGACCATTAACGACATAAAAAAACTAAAAAAGCTGCTCCGGAGAGCAGCTTTGTTAAGTGCTAAATTAATGGCGGAGAGAGAGGGATTCGAACCCTCGCACCACTTACGCAGTCTAACCCCTTAGCAGAGGGTCCCCTTATAGCCACTTGGGTATCTCTCCAAAAAAATATGGCTCCCCGAACAGGACTCGAACCTGTGACAACTCGATTAACAGTCGAGTGCTCTACCAACTGAGCTATCAGGGAAGGACAATAACTAATTTATCATGAACCTTTTGTAATGTCAAGCGTATAACTCATTAATTTTCCTCTGCATTTTCCGCAAAAATATTTGCGCACATCGACCTTCCTTTTCCTGTAATATTCCGTCTTGCAATTCATACATTCGAGCCTGTACCGGTAAGGGATGGGCTTCCTGGTCTGAGGCAAAGCCCGGCAGAATCTGGTCCCGCCTACACGCTTGAGGAGAGTTTTAAAATCGGCATCCCTGTGCTGAAAGCCTCTTTTCTGAAGATGCAGATGATAGTGACACAACTCGTGCTTGATGATCTTCTCCACGTCGTCCCGCCCGTAGTTTACCCATTGGTGCCAGCTGATTTCAATATCATGAGATTTCGTAAAATATCGTCCGCCGGTAGCGCGCAGACGCTTATTAAACCTCGCCCGGTGCAGAAAGGGCCAGCCGAACGACTGCATAGAAATCTGTTCTACCCACTGCTGCAGCAGTTGATCGTCCATCTATGTCCGTCTCCTCTCTCCCCTTTCACGGGTTGGTATGAATGATAAGATGCCGCATTTACAGATAAGTCTCTCTTGAATTTGTACCTAATGTACCGCTATACTGTCAAGTAGTAAACGAGAACGTGAATGCAAGAGAGGAGCACCACCGCCATGTCGAATAGCGCTATGAGATATGCTGTTTTGAAGCTGAATGACACGCTTGAGTTTGTCGAAATGCCCGGTACGCATATGTACCAGCTGACTGCCCTGAACCGCCGCCTCCACAAAGAAATTGAAAAGCTGACCGCGCATAATGTGCCGGCACTTCCATCTGTAATCGCGGAATGCGACAATCTGGAGCTCGTCAGCACTTCCTATACGGTTACCGGCGGACTGGATTACATCAATAAGCTCGAGACGACCTTCGCGGCGATTAAGGAATCCGCATATCCCCTTATTTCTCTTCTTACGGAAATCCGCGCGCTTCAGGCCCAACTGGAACAGTGGTACGAGGAATACGAAGAAGAAAACGTATAGCCGGCCGCATAAAAACGAACCGGACCTGCACACTGCGGGCTTGCGCCCCATATGATGTAAGTAGTCAGGCAGGAAGGGGATGGCTTTATGCCGCAATGGCTTTGTAATCAGCTGATGCGAGCGTTTCAGAACAAGAACCCTCGGCAGATTCGTCTGCTTAACGACAGCTGGTTTTTTTACCGGACACGAAGATCCCCCGCAGAGCTTTCGGGATCATTTGAAAAAAGCAGGTAAACCCGCGCTATGCGGGTTTACCTGCTTTTTTAAGTTGATGTCTCCAAGCGGAGTCTTGTGCTTGCCGTTCATCCAGGCAGCTAGCGTTTATACTTATCCAGCGCCTCCCTAATCTCGGTATTCAGCTTCTGCACATCCGGTGCCTTTGTTTCCGTATCGCTGAGCGTATACTTGTATTTGAGCTTAAGGATGCGGTATACACTTTCGTCTATACGCTTCTCAGATAGTTTACCCTTCTGAACGGCTTCTCTCAGCGCTTCAATAACTTGTATCGTATTCCCGTATTCATGGCACACCAGCATGACATCTGTACCGGCCAGTACCGATTGCACAGCAGCCTCTCCGATCCCGTAATTCTTCATAATGGCCCCCATCGTTAAATCATCGGTAAAAATAACACCGCCAAAATTCATTTCCTTGCGGAGCAAACCGCTGACAACAGCCGGAGACAGAGAAGCCGGGTAAGTCTTGTCCAGCTTCGGAAGCAGAATGTGTGCAACCATCGCCGCATCGGCGCCGGACTTAAAGGCTTGGGCAAACGGAGCCAGTTCGAAAGAACGCAATCGTTCTAAATCGTAGTTCACCACCGGCAGGCCGATGTGTGAATCAACCGATGTATCGCCATGTCCCGGGAAATGCTTGACCACCGGAATGATTTTCTGAGAGGCGAGTCCTTTCATCGTTTCGACACCCATATTCCCGACTAGTTCCGGTGTAGTTCCGTAGGAACGGTTCCCGATAACCGGATTATCCGGGTTGCTGTTTATATCAAGCACCGGTGCATAGTTCAAATTAAATCCGAGGGCGCTGATTTCTTTGGCAAGCACATTTCCTACGTCTGCTGCCATACGGTTATCCTTCGATTTGCCCACCACCTGCATAGCAGGAACATCGGCAAAACTATCCGGCATTCGGCTTACACGTCCGCCCTCTTCATCGACACTGAGAAAAAGAGGGGTTTTGCCTCCTGCTTCTGCATTAGCAGCTTTAAGAGAATTGAGGAACGTAACCGTCTGGCCAACACTCGCAATATTCGGTTTGAACAAAATAAAACCGCCCACCCGGTACGTATCAATCAGCTCGCGTGCGTGCTCATCCATCTGTACGCCATCTACGCCGCTGATGACAAGCTGGCCAATCTTCTGCTCAATCGTCATATCCGCCATCATCTCTTTGAGCGGATCTTCTGCGGTAGGCACCGGCGTCTGCTGCGGTTCCGAACTTCTGACCGGCACAGGAGTGCTGCTGCCCTCAGGCGCCTTGCTCAAGAAACCACAGCTTGTAGCTGTCATGAGCAGGATGAACATCAGGAGAACTCTTCCTCCGCTGCATACTCGTGAATCATTCATATGTATTCCCTCCGCTCCAATGGAAACGCCCTCAGATTGGCGGGTCCCCTTGCCTGCAAGACATTAATGAATCTATAAAAACTGATTAGCCGGCAAAAGAGCCGCCTCGCAGCGTATACTGCGGGACGTCTTCCGTTTCTGGTTTTGCCATATTCACGAAGTGTTATTCTCTAAGCCGTAAAATTCCTTCCATGTAACAAAAAGACCTCAAGTCATCTGCAAGATCCTTGAGGTCTTCATCCCTACATTCACTAAAAATAAGCTTATTGAGGCTGTTTCATGGTCAAACCGACCCGGCCTTTCTTCACATCCACATTAAGAACCCAGACCGTAACATGATCTCCTACCGATACAACATCCATCGGATGCTTAACGAAACGGTCGCTCAGCTGCGAAATATGAACAAGCCCGTCGCTTTTGATTCCGATATCGACGAATGCCCCGAAGTCGATGACGTTGCGCACCGTTCCCTGCAGCTCCATCCCCGGCTTCAGATCTTCAATCTGCAGCACGTCGGTGCGGAAAATCGGCGTGCCCAGCTCTTCCCGCGGATCACGGCCCGGACGCTGGAGGCTGTCCAGAATATCGCGCAGCGTCGGTATGCCGATGCCCAGTTTCGGCGCGAGTTCTTCCGGCTCCTGCTGATGCAGTAGATCCTTCAGCTGCGCGGAGCCGATCCCGGCGAGCTCTTGCTTCAGCTCGGCCAGCAGCTTGTCCACCACATCGTAAGACTCGGGGTGGATCGGCGTGTTGTCGAGCGGGTTGCCGCTTTCCGACACGCGGAGGAAACCGATGCACTGCTCGTAGGTCTTCGCGCCAAGGCGGGGAACCTTCTGCAGCTCTTTGCGGCTGCCGAACTTCCCGTTCTCCTCGCGGTACTTCACGATGTTCTTCGCAATCGTGCTGTTAATGCCGGAGACGTAGGAGAGCAGCGACGGCGATGCGGTATTCACGTCGACGCCGACGTGGTTAACCGCGGATTCGACGACGGCTTTGAGGCTCTCGTCGAGATGCTTCTGCGAGACGTCGTGCTGATACTGGCCGACGCCGATCGCCTTCGGCTCGATCTTCACCAGCTCCGCCAACGGGTCCTGCAGGCGGCGCGCAATCGAGATGGCGCTGCGCTCAGCGACATCCAGGTCCGGGAACTCCGTCTGCGCCAGCTTAGATGCGGAGTACACGCTTGCGCCCGCTTCGTTCACGATCAGGTACTTCAGCTTGCGCGACTTCAGCTCGCTGATCAGATCCGCGACGAACTGCTCGGTCTCGCGCGAAGCGGTCCCGTTGCCGATGACGATCAGGCTGACATCGTACGTATCGATCAAGCGGCGGAAAGCAGCCTTCGCTTCGGCCACTTTGTTGTTCGGCGGCGTCGGATAGGTCACCGTAACCTCAAGCATTTTGCCCGTGTCGTCGACGACGGCAAGCTTGCAGCCGGTACGGTACGCCGGATCGACGCCAAGCACGGTCTCGCCCTTAACGGGCGCCTGAAGCAGGAGATTGCGCAGATTCGCTGCGAAAATCTGAATCGCGTGTGTCTCCGCCCGTTCCGTCAGCTCCCCGCGCACATCCCTTTCGATGGAAGGCGCGATAAGGCGCTTATAAGCGTCCTCTACAGCCGCTTCAAGAACATTCCGGGTTACAGAAGGCCCCTGAATGATCTGTCTGCCGATGAATTCATGAATGCGCTCGGCGGGCACGTCCAGTGCGACCTTGAGCACATCCTCGCGTTCACCGCGGTTAATAGCAAGCGTACGGTGCGGCGGCATTTTTTTGAGAGGCTCCTGGTAGCTGTAGTACATCTCGTAAACGGACTCTTCTTCTTTCTTCTTAGCCTCTGTACGTAAAATAGCGTGGTCCTGTGTAAATTTACGCGCCCAGGCACGGATTTTGGCATCATCCGCCAGCTGTTCGGCTACGATGTCCATCGCACCTTGAATAGCTTCGTCAGCCGAGTTCACACCCTTCTCTTCATTCACAAAGCGCTGGGCTTCATCCTGCAGAGAACCTTGTCCCGGCTGCTTGAGCAAATATTTAGCGAGCGGCTCAAGCCCTTTTTCTTTAGCGACACTTGCGCGCGTCTTGCGTTTTTGACGATAAGGACGGTACAGATCCTCAAGTTCCTGAAGCTTCGCTGCCGCTTCGATTGCCTTCTGCAGTTCCTCTGTAAGCTTATCCTGCTCGTCGATCAGTCGAAGCACCTCAAGCTTGCGGTCTTCCAGGTTGCGCAAGTAATTCAAGCGTTCTTCAATATCGCGGAGGAAATTCTCGTCGAGCTCACCCGTCATTTCTTTCCGGTAACGCGCGATGAATGGAATCGTATTGCCTTCATCCAGCAAACCGACAGTCGTTTGAACCTGTGATGCCTTCAACTGAAGCTCGCCTGCTATTTGTTTCACGATCCGTACTGCGGTATTCGCCGCTTTTTCTTCCGTGCGTTCGTAACTTTTAGGTGCCGTGTTCTGCGTCTCTTGGCTATTTTGTACATCCGTTTTTACCATTGTCATTCCTCCATGCCATTTGTAACCTTCATTAGCTCTACCTGACTGCGCTAACTTCCAACCTGCGACGTTCTTATGAATAAATGAAAAAACGAGGGCAGTAACGGCCCCTCGCTCCTCTTCCATTACGGTTACTACCTACGGTTACTACCGCTGCTGTATGCTGCTTGTTTGTTCGGCTAGAAATCAATCAGACCCACGCTGACTTGCAGCGCTTCATCCACTTTACGCATCGATTCTTCGTCCAAATGCGTAATTTTGTCGGTCAGCCGCTGTTTGTCGATCGTACGGATTTGTTCCAGTAAAATGACAGAATCCCGATCGAAACCGTGCGTCTCTGCATCGATTTCTACGTGCGTCGGTAGCTTCGCTTTCTGAATCTGCGCCGTAATTGCAGCGACGATGACCGTAGGGCTGAAGCGATTGCCGATGTCATTCTGGATAATCAGCACCGGACGAACGCCGCCCTGCTCGGACCCGACAACCGGTGAAAGATCTGCGAAGTACACATCGCCACGTTTAACAATCAAAATTTACACCCCGCTTACTAAGCGTACCAGCGTATTGTCCGCCTCTTCCTCCGCCTGAAAAGCTTCGTCCGCTATCGTTAAATTGATTTTGGCCATTTCCATGTAGCCTTTTTGCATAGATTCGCGAAGGCTGCGCTTTTTGCGTTCAAGCAAATACAGTTTCATGGCCTGGCGAATAAACTCGCTTCGGTTGGAGTTCTCCTTCTCCACAATGCCGTCGACTTCCTGAAGCAGGTTGTCTGGCAAACTGATCATGATCCTCTTCGTGTTATGAGCATTATTCACCGATTTAGCACCCCCAAGAAACATCCGAAAACATTTTACTACCATTATGTCGATGAGGTAGCAAAATTATACTACAAATTAATATATGCGCTGGGTATATCACCTATGCCATACGCTATGTGAAACTCTCCATGTAACCTATTCGCGAGGCGGGATGCAAAATCCTGTTTTTGTTCAACGAAAAACTGCTTTAATTTATTAAGCACGTTAAACGCCTCTTGAGAAATGACTCCTTTGCAGCGAATTGATCACCTTCACCCGTTGTCCTCCGCTGATATAAATGCGGGGCACCCGGTGGGAAATCATACAGGTTACTTCATAATTAATCGTGCCGAGCTTCTCTGCAATTTCATCGGCTGTGATGCATTCTTCTCCCTGTGAACCAATGAGCACGACTTCATCGCCAAGCTTCGCTTCCGGCACATCGGTTACGTTAATCATACACTGATCCATACAAATACGGCCGACGACCGGTACGCGCCTGCCCCGGACCAGCCCATCGGCTTTGCCGCTAAGCAGGCGTGAAAAGCCGTCCGCATAGCCGACCGGCAAGGTTGCAATCTGTTCGTCCCCTTGAGTCTCGTAGATGGCTCCGTAACTGACTCCCGATCCTTCGGGAAGCGTCTTATGGTGGATAATACCCGTCTTGAGACTAAGCACCGGCTTCAGCTCAATACGCTGCTTATCCACTTCCTCTGACGGATAAAGCCCGTACATGCTGATGCCGAGCCGCACCATATTGTAGCTGTAGTCCGGCAGGTCAATAGCCGTTGCGCTGTTACCTGAATGGATAAAGGGAATACCCGCAGGAGCCAGAGCGAGAGCTTTGTGTACAATTCTGCTGAATTTATCGTATTGCTTATAGGTATAGGCTTTGTCAGCTTCATCTGCTTTGGCGTAGTGAGTAAACAGGCCTTCCACACGGATTCCGGGCGTGTTCAGTGCTTTCTCAATAAAAGCAACCGCTTCCCCTTCGTCAAAAAGACCGATCCGGCCCATGCCGCTGTCAATTTTAATGTGAATATGGAGGTCCTGCCGCAGATTCGTTTCCTTATGTGCGGCTGCGTATTCCTCTGCCGCTTCCAGCATCTCATTCGTATACACCGTTAAAGTAATGTCATGCTCAAGGGCAAGCCCTATTCCTCCCGCGGGCGTATAGCCGAGTACAAGAATCGGGGCTGTAATGCCCGCATTCCTCAGTTCTATGGCCTCATCCAGGAAGGCAACAGCGAGATAAGTCGCTCCGCATTCCATCACGACTTGAGCCACTTCTACGGCTCCATGACCATAGGCATCTGCCTTAACCACAGCCATAATGTGCATAGAATCAGGCAGCATCCGCCGAAAATTCCCTATGTTGCTGCGGAGCGCGTCCAACGAAATTTCCACATATGTCGGACGATAAAAAGCATCCACGTCTACGTTCACCTTACGTTCACCTTCTCCAATGCTGTACATGGGACAAGGGAGATCCTGCATAAAGACAGGTCTCCCTTCCCTATTTCGGACGGCTTTGCTGCCGCCTCAACCGATAAATTAATGTTAAAGGCTCCGCAGGTTGAAGTCAATTAATTGTTCCGGGCAATATTCCCCATACGGCAGGGCTGCAGGCTTTACTTGCCTGCTTCTTCCGCAACGGATTGCGCGACTTTGACGAGCTCGTCATGCGGGAGATCTCCTGTGGACAGGCGGAATTCAATGCCGTCATAGGTCCAGGTGAGCGTCTTCTTCTCGTCTCCCGTGACGACCCCAAGCGTGTAGCCGAGGTCTACGATATCACCCGGGAGAATCGATACGGTCTGGGACTGCGGGGCCGTCTCGATCAGCGTATAATTGTAGGTTCCCTTGTAGCGGACCATAATCGCGGTGTTCTCGCCCAGCGTAATCTGGCTGATGTCCTGCTGCGCCACGCCTTTAGGCAGGTACGACGGCTCAATCAGCCCGAAGCCTGCGGCAGTGCTGCCGGGGGCCTTTTGATCCACGCCGGGCAGCGTGGCGGCGGGAGCAGCTCCCCCGGCTGCCGTCTTGCCGCTGCCGGCGGTGCCGGCTGCTGCGGTGTCCCCAGCCGCGGCTTTACCGCCAGCGGCTCCCGTCGCCGCTGCGCTTCCCGGAGCCGCCGGCGTCAGGTCTGCTCCGGTCTGCCCGGATTCGGCAGCCGGGGTCTTCGCGCCGGTGCCGCCGGCTGCGCCCGTCACGGCCGCCTCTCCAGCGGCTGCCTGCTTGCCTCCGGCGGCCAGCGGGTCCGCTGCGGACGGGCCAGATGCCGGCTGCTTGCCGTCAGCGGAAGCCGCTTCTGAAGCTGGAGCGGTCGAGGCTTGGCCTCCCAGCTCTTTGCTGCCGGTGGCAGCGGCACCGCTCGCGTCTTTGCCGGCAGCAGCCGCACTGCCTGCGTCCTTGCTTACTTCTCCGGATACCGGAGCGTTTTTATCCAGTGATTTCAAATCCCAGCTGGTCATGTTGCGCTGCATGTCGAAATTGTCTTTTTCCAGTTTCTTACCAAACTCAAATTGTGTGAAATCGAGCTTAACGAGTACTTTGGAGCTTGCGTCGGCCACTTCTACCTTCTGAGGCGCCAGACTTTTCTGATCGAGCCAAATTTTCTGTCTCGCCATCTGTCCGCTGTTCGGATAATTCGCCAGCACGTCAAACACATAAGAACTGCCGTCCTTCGTAAATTGACGATCGTTGTCCAGCATAATGCTCTGCACTAAGGATTGGTACAAGTAGACCTGTCCCTGATTCTCTGGCCAGTCACTCTGGAACCGGAAACTTTTATGCAGATGAGGCGTTAGGACAAACACCCCATCATCGTTACGCAGGACAACCTGCGTGATGTCTTTTTTCTCATTGGTCAGTGAGATCCGGTAATAATGCGGCTCCTGGTACCATACTTCCACCTGATATTCCTGCGGCTCCTGCCCCGTCTGAAGAACCATCCGTCCCGTTCCCTGATAGCTGTCGAGTTTGCCCATCACATGATCCAAATCTTTCACAACTGTTCCTGCATCCTTTTTCCCGCAACCGGCTAGAAGCAATGCTGCACTCATCACGATGGCAAGTATCCATGTGACCCGACGCATATCATCATCCCCTCATCCTAAAAAATGTACTGATACATCTCTATGTGAGGACTTGGCCAATTATGCGGACTAGTTTGACGAGCCTGGGGCTTGATTTCATCTTGCTGTGACAAGCTCGCCCAATTCATTACCCGCCCCGCCCCTTCTCCGTTCATCTTCCTTCTTGAAAGTTATGCCAGATTGTTAAAGTGTGAACTGGTTTAGCCCACAGTTAGAGCACGGTTTTGTGAACAGCCATTGGTTGAACTATACTAGAAGGCATAGATCGTCCATTACTCAACCATCAAAGGAGACTACAGAAAAATGGAGACATCTCACCGCTTTTCCCGGCCTCACCTTGCAGATTGTGTTCCCGATTTGATTGCGACTGCGAGAGGCGATAAAAAAGCTACGCTCGTTATTCAAAATGTCCGACTCGTCAACGTTACTTCAGGCGAAATTCTCCCGGATATGTCGATCGGGGTACAGGGACCACGCATCGCCTTTGTCGGTAAAGACGCCAGTCATATGATCGGCACGGGTACCCGGGTCATTGATGCAGCCGGCAAATATGCTGCGCCCGGCCTGCTCGATGGGCATTGTCATATTGAGAGCAGTCAGATTACCCCGACGCAATTCGCCAGAGCTGTTCTAGTCAAAGGAACGACAGGCGGATTCTTTGATGCCCACGAAATTACAAATGTGCTCGGTTTGCCGGGTCTGCGGCTTATGCTGGACGAAGCAAGAACGACGCCCCTGGCAGCTTACATGCAGGTCGCTTCCTGCGTACCTTCCACGGGTCCTGAGCTGGAAACAAGCGGAGCCATGATTGGACCGGACGAAGTAGCCGAAGCATTCACTTGGGGGCCGGATATGATCGCGCTGGGCGAAGTCATGAATTTCCCCGGAGTCGTGTTCAGTGACGAGAAAATGATAGGTGAAATTCAAGCCGCTTTGCGTGCGGGCCGGGTGGCAGATGGCCATTATACATGGCCGGTAGACGATTGGAGACTGTCTGCTTATGCAGCCAGCGGAATTACCGGATGTCACGAGAGCGTTAATGCACAGGATGTCATTGAACGCGTCCGTCTGGGCATGTATGCTAAAATGAGACGCGGTTCCGCTTGGCATGATGTGGCCGAATCGATCAAAGCCCATACGGAGCACGGTATCGATACCCGTCGTATGATGCTGGTTACCGATGACCGCAGTCCCGAATCTCTGGTGGACGAAGGCCATATGGATTTCGTGGTCCGTCATGCCATTGCACAAGGCGTACGCCCGGTAACGGCATTCCAGATGGCGACGATAAATACGGCAGAACGCTTCGGTGTAGCTCGTGATGTGGGTAGTATTACGCCAGGCTCCTTCGCGGATATTATTCTGCTTGAGGGAAGCCTCGTGGATGTCCATGTAGGGATGACCATTGCAGCCGGACAAGTGGTAGCGGAGCAGGGCCGCATGACGGTGGAACTGCCGGCGTTCGATTACCCCGAGACGGCTATACGTTCGGTTCACCTGGCCCGCGACTTGCAGGCAGATGACTTCGTCATCCAGGCACCCGTGCAATACGGTGAACTGACGGCCAGAGCCATGCAAGTGCGTGAGAACCACGTCGATACCAAAGAAGAACGGGTTACGGTTCGCATTGACAAAGGCCGTATCGAGCTCGACCTCACGAAAGATGTCTGTAAAATGGCGGTCATTGAACGCCATACCGGAACAGGCAATCAGGCGCTCGGCCTTGTGTCGAATGTCGGCTTCAATAAGCCTGTGGCCATTGCATCCACTGTTGCCCACGATTGCCACAACCTGATGATCATCGGTAATTCCGATGAGCTGATGGCCAAAGCCGGCAATGCAGTAGCCGGCATGCAGGGCGGTATTGCCGTAGTCCTGGAAGACGAAATCGTCAAGCTTCCTCTTCCTGTCGCCGGACTGATGTCCAGCGCCCCGTTCGAAGAGGTTGCCGAGCAGTCTCGCGCAGTAAGCGAAGCGCTTGTGAAGGCCGGGTGCACGATGAACTATGCTTTCATGACCCTTTCGTTACTCGCGCTCATTGTTATTCCTGAGCTCCGCCTGTCGGACAAAGGATTGATCAAAATTACAGAGCAGGGCTTCGTAGAAGTCCCTTTGTTTGTGGAAGACGAAAAGTAAGAGCGGATAAGCTTTTCTCAGAACGTTTACAAGACGGCTTTCTATTTAGAAGCCGTCTTTTTCTGTTCGGTACCGGTGTTTTGTAAAATTGGGGCAGCTATTGGGACATTCTATCTGATGACTTATCGGATTCACCGAGCATAAACGGATTCTCCGCATACGGGCCTTTAATGGCGAGAAGCATCGTTTTGGCAGCCATATATTTTGGAGAAAACTGCCTGTCGTTCTTCAGCCACCATCCTATCACTCCCAAAAAAGCTGCGCTCGTGTAGCTGACAAGCATCTCCCGGGGCACATTCAGCTGGTTATCCCGGGGGGCAACTGTATTTATACCGGCTGTTACAAAACGGGAAATCACTTCGGTTAGCTCCCCGGTAAAACCAGGCAGGTTGGGCTCATTTAGAATGACCTCGTAGAAGCCCGCATAAAGTCCGATATGCTCAAAAAGTCTAAGAAAAGCAGGATGAGGTTCTTCTGTCTGATAATCAAAACCGGAAGGGTTCATTTCACTCAAGTGCAGACTTTGAGTCAGCTCGTTGAATACTTCGTTCACGCTCTGCTGCATGAGATCTTGTTTATCCCGGTAATGGAGGTAAAAGGTAGCCCGATTGAGATCCGCACGCGCGGCGATTTTCTGTACGGTAAGACTGTCATAACCCTCTTCTTTAATTAATTCAATTAAGGCATCCCGGAACATTTGCCGTGAGCGTACAATCCGGGGATCGGTTTTAGATTTGGCTTTCATCGACACTACCCCTCTTCTGCGTCTATCATAGGACGCTTTCACAACAGTGGAACTGGTTCTGATGATTAATCGACAAATTCTAATTTTTTGTTGGTTGTCGAATTTGAAATCCTCTTTTAGTATTATAATTGACACAATGTCAATTAAACAACTCACTGTTGGATAGTTGCCTTGCAAATAACTTATATATTTGTATGCGCTTCCATAGTGAAACTCAGAAAGGGTGTATCTTCATGGGACGCTTGCAGGACAAAGTCGTTATTATAACAGGGGCCGCAATGGGACAGGGGGCCGCGGAAGCGAAGCTTTTTGCCAGAGAGGGCGCAAAAGTCGTTGCTACCGACCTCCAGGAGGCACAGCTTGAACAAGTCGTGCAGGAAATCATCAGCCAGGGCGGCCAGGCGATCGCCGTTAAGCACAACGTAGCGTCTGAAGATGACTGGAAGAATGTTGCCGCGCAAGCTGCTGAGCATTTTGGCAAAATCGATGTGCTCGTGAATAATGCAGGGGTGAGTACAGACTCGACTCTCGAAACGTTCACCGTCGAAGAGTGGAATAAGGTGCTGAGCATCAATCTGACAGGCTGTATCGTCGGGATGAAATACGTTGTCCCCGAGATGAAAAAAGCCGGCGGCGGTTCTGTTATTCATATCTCTTCTATCGCGGGTATTGTAGCTCTTAATTATACGAATGCGTATACTGCTGCGAAAGGCGCTTTACGTTCACTTGCCAAAGCTTCCGCTATTGAGCTCGCACCGCACAAGATCCGCGTGAATTCCGTACATCCCGGAATTATTGTAACGCCCATGATCCAAGAAGCTTTGGACAATGGTGCCGGTCAAATGTTCGAAATGGGCACACCGCTGCCTCGTCTGGGCCAACCCGAAGATATCGCTTACGGCGTCTTGTACTTGGCTTCGGATGAATCCTCGTTCGTTACCGGAACTGAACTCATTATCGACGGCGGCTGGACAGCAAGATAAGGTTGTGATTCGCTAGAAGCGCCGGGCCGTGAATGACCAATCCTGGATCTGTTCTGATCTGGATCTGGATCCTTTCGCGTTCGGCGCTTTTTTATTACCGCAACCACCGCCTCGCATAAACGCCGATCTGCGAGAGCATACCAAAAAAGACAGCTTGCGCATCGCGCCGGGCTGCCTTTTTTGAGCAGGTAGCATTGTATCCGCATTTGCTCCCCCATGGAGCTTCCAGGGGGTGGCGCTGCACGGAACGACAGCGGCCGGTCGGCCGCTGCGCGGGAAAAACGCTGACATGCCTTTTAAGCGTTTATTTTTAGCTGACGAAGTACACGAATCCTCCAATGATTACGGCCCACATGACCGCTCCCATCAGGATCCCAATCAATAGCCCTCGTCCCATAGGCATCTGTTCGTCCGGGTAAGCGTCTTCATGATCGATCATAATAAAAACCTCCCCTTTACCAGGATATGATCCTAGTATCAGGAAGATGACGGTTGATTATACTAGTAGGCGTTTTTGTTAAGGAACCCGTTGATGATCGTTTTCCAGATGATTTTAATATCAAAGATAAAGGACCAGTTCTCGATATAAAAAATGTCGTGCTGAATCCTCTCCGAGATCGACGTATCCCCGCGCAGCCCGTTACTCTGAGCCCAACCCGTAATTCCCGGCCGGATGTGGTGTTTGACCATATACTTCGGAATTTCTTCCTTAAATTGTTCAACGAAATACGGGCGTTCCGGGCGAGGTCCGACCACACTCATATGCCCGAATAGAACATTAAAAAACTGAGGAAGCTCATCGAGACTTGTTTTACGAAGGAAGGTTCCCAACTTCGTTTTGCGGGGATCGTTAGCAGTCGTCCATCCCGTATCGGATGTTCCGGAGGTTTCCTGACGCATCGAACGGAATTTATACATGTAGAAGCTCCGCCGGTTCAATCCTACCCGCTCCTGCTTGAATATAACCGGTCCTGGTGAAGACAATTTGACCGCAACCGCAATTACAATCATAACCGGAAGAGTGACAAGAATCGCCGTCAATGAGAAAAGCAGATCAAAAGTACGCTTGATGATCCGGTTCCCCACCATATCAAGCGGAATATCCCTTACATTAATAAGCGGCATCCCCGCAAAATTATCGAAGAAAGGCCGTGCCGGCAGGTAATCGAAAAAGTCCGGGATAATTAACGTCCTTACACCGGCTTTCTCACACGCAGCAATAATACGTGGAAATTTATGATGTACATCTAGCGGCAGTGCGATAATAACCTCGTCGATCAGCTTGCTCTGCAAAGTCTCTTCCAGATCGTCAAGTGTTCCGATCACCGGCTTGAAGCGTCTGGTGTGAAGGGGGTTATTTTCCGTGTTGTCATCTAAAAACCCCACAATGTCATAACCCAGCTCCGGATGCTGAGTCAGATTATCATGAAAACGGCGGCCGAGAGATCCGGCTCCCAGAATGAGCACAAATTGTTTGTTGTAGCCCTTCTCACGGAGACGCTTGAGGCTTGCTTTGAGCATGTACCGATAGATCGTGATGAGAATAATATCCAGTGTAATATAAATCGCCAGAAATTCACGCGAGATATGAACTTCCTTGAAGAAGAACAACAAACTGAGCTGGATGAACAAAGAAATGAAGTGCGTTTGCATGATCTTCAGCAGGGAATCCGCAAAGCGCTTCTTACGGTTCGGACCATATAGGCCGATGAAGAAGCCTACTGCAATTGCCACCGCTCCATATACTGCGCTCCAGACGGCATAAACCGACATCGGAATCGGCTGATTGGCATCCAGCCACCCGCTCTCGAATTTCACCCACCAGGCAAGCAAAAAAGCCGTTTGGATAACGGCAAAATCAAAAATCGCGTAAATCTGTGTTAGAAATTTTTGATTTCTGCGAAGCATGAATGTTCACCTCATAAATCTTTCATCCATAATGGGGGCTGGCTGCAGGAAATCCCGCGAAGGTTATCGTCATCCTCAGGCCCCTAAATCCGTTTTCTTATTCGTCTTTAACACAGGGATTGCCTTATTCTTCAAAAGCGCCAAAGCAAACTTCACTCCAACTCCCGCATATACAATCCAATTGGTTAGAAAAGAATACTTCTGCTTGTAGTGTTTGCGATGAAATAATATCATGGCCCGGTGAAACTCATAAATGATCTTGTAAGGTTTACGCCGGCTGCTGGCTCCCTTGTAATGAATAATTTGAGTACGCGGATAATAATAGATCTGCCAGCCTGCTTGTTTGATCCGGTAGCACCAATCCACGTCTTCCCCATACATAAAGAAGTCTTCGTCCAGCATTCCTGCCTGCTCGATCACTTCCCGTCTAACCAGCATAAAGGCGCCGACTAAGCAGTCTACCGTGTATTCATCATCCGGGTTCAAATGAGATAATTGATATTGATTAAATCGCGGATTGTTAGGAAACCACTTACTGATACCAAATGCATAGTAAAAAGACGCAGAAGGCGTCGGGAATCCACGCTTGCAAGCTTTGTCCAGCGAGCCGTCTGGAAGTACGATTTTACAGCCGGATGCTCCAACTTCAGGGTTATTACTCATAAAATCAATCATAATTTGCAGCGTATTCCTTTCTAGGATCGTGTCAGAGTTCAATAACAAAATATATTTCCCTGCTGCGGCTCTTATTCCTTGGTTGTTAGCTCGAGAAAAACCGACGTTCTCTCTGTTCCGGATCAGCTTCACTTGAGGGAACTCCTCTTGAATCCAGGCAACGGAATTATCCGAGGAATTATTATCTATTAAGATCACTTCATAGGTATAAGAAGTTGCAGATTGGTACACGGATTGTAAACAATCTATCGTAAGCTGGGGAGTATTAAAATTTACTATAATGATGCTCAGATCCATGTAATTCACATCCGATTTACTAGATATTTCTATTATAGCATGTCACTTTCTGCAAGCGATAATATTTACAAACAAATAGACCAAAGCTAGGGCTTGGTCTATTTATCTCCAATTAATTAGTAAGCCCAGGTTGCGAATCAAACCAATTTTATAGAACCCATTCTTAACAATGAGTAAACGTCTCTTCATATACGAAGCGTGTTCTAAAGCAATGTATTGATCCAAAGTCAAACGGCTACGCCCGGATAATGTATGAATGAATTTTGCCCTAAACGCACTGGCCTGCTTAATATTTTTTTCAATAGAAACCGGTTCAAAAATTTTATTGAGAATATAACGACTGTTAAAACGTTTCGCTCCTACGCTATTCTGCTGATGTTGACGGTAAAGTATCGTGGGTTCATGTACATAACCTATTTTGCCAAATGCACTCGCAACCAGCCCTATCCACCAATCATGCATAATGGCATCCGGATGAACAGGTAAACACAATTCTGCCAGCTTTCGATTCAGCATCACCGTGCAGCCCGTAATCACATTCTGCATAAGAAGCCGCGGGAAAGAATCTCTAGATGGCCTCAGGTTCTGATATGCCCAAAAAGAAGGATGGATCTCTTCTCCTTGTATCCCAATCACTCTCAGGTCGGAATGAATGAGAATGGGCAGTGAGGCCCCACCTGCTTCTTCCCGTTTCATAACCCGGAGGGTTCGTTCAATTTTATCGGGCAGCCAAATGTCGTCTTGATCGGCAAACATAAAGTACTCTGCTGTGGTATCGAGAAGACCAAGTCTCAGTAATTCCCCAAAACTCATTTTAGGGCCCAAGTTGTTACGGGTATCCGACATCAAGATGATCTGATCGTATTGCTGGTATGCTTCCAATATGGAGACAGTCGCATCTGTTGATCCATCATCTCTTATAACCACAATGAGATTAGAGTATGTTTGTTTTAATATAGAATCCAATTGGGCTTCCAGAAACTTTTCTCCGTTGTAAGTAGATAGAAGAACGACAACTTTATCTGTGTGTACCACCGGTATACTCCTTTAGGAAATCGATGAGGCCTTCTTGCCATGACCTAAATCCTTTAAATCCATTGATCCTAATTCCCATCCCATCCATAGCGGAGAATGCAGGTCTTTGTGCTGGACGAGGAAACTGATCCGTCGAACATGGATTAATTAAAACTTCTATGCCCGCTTCCTTAAAAATCTTTTGGGCGAACTCGTACCATGTACAGGTGCCAGAATTTGATGCATGATAGATGCCGTACTGTTCCGTTTGTACCAGGTCCAACAGGAAACAGGCCAGGTCAAGCGTGTACGTTGGCGAGCCCACTTGATCATGCACAATGTTGAGAGAAGATTGTTCTCTCCCCAACTTTAGCATGGTTTTAACAAAATTATTTCCATTCTTTCCGTAAACCCATGAAGTGCGCACGATAAAATAACGGCTGCAAAGTGATTGCGAGAGCAGTTCGCCTGCCAGCTTGGATTTACCATATACCGTCTGCGGGTTAGTTGAATCATATTCATTGTACGGTACTGTGCCTCTGCCATCGAACACATAATCGGTACTAATATAGCAGAACTTAGCCCCTAGTTTTTCCGCTTCTACAGCAAGATTTCTAGTGCCAACCGCATTAACCAGAAAAGCTTGATCTGCTTCACTCTCTGCCTTATCTACGGCGGTGTAAGCACCGGAGTGAATGATTATATCGGGTGCTACTCTCCTCAGAACTAGGCCGCATTGTTCTTGATCGGTGAAGTCAAGTTCCCTGCGCCCGTACCCGAATACCTCATGCCCGGCAGCTTTCAACACTTGGCATATATCGGTGCCCAATTGTCCATTGGCACCTGTTACTAACACTTTCATCTTATTCACCCGCTGCTGAGCCATATTGTTTCGTATAGTAATCCTTATACTCACCCGTCCGGATATTTTCCCACCAGTTTTTATTTTGCAAGTACCATTCGATTGTTTCCTTAATCCCAGATTCAAAATGATACTGCGGTTGCCAGCCGAGTTCTGAGGTGATTTTGGCTGCATCAATACCGTACCTGCGATCATGACCCGGACGATCCTTGACAAAAGTAATCAATTCTTCCGATTTGTCCAGATTCTCAAGAATCGTTTTTATAATCGCAAGATTTGTCCGTTCATTATTGCCGCCAATGTTATATACCTCGCCATTTTTACCCTTATGAATCACAAGATCAATCGCCGAGCAGTGGTCCTCCACATAGAGCCAATCCCTAATATTTTGTCCATCTCCATACACAGGTAGAGATTTATCTTCAAGAGCATTTGCAACGATAAGAGGAATCAGCTTTTCAGGAAACTGGTAAGGTCCATAGTTGTTCGAGCAGCGCGTAATGTTGACAGGCAAGCCGAATGTTTCGTGATAGGCACGTACAAGTAAGTCTGCGCCGGCTTTGCTTGCCGAATAGGGACTGTTAGAGGCAAGTGGAGTATCTTCTGTAAATAATCCCGTTTCACCTAACGAACCGTACACCTCATCCGTCGACACTTGGACAAACTTCTTTACTTGATTAGCTTTTGCGGCGTCCAGGAGCACCTGGGTTCCCATGACATTCGTGCGGACAAAAACGTCCGGTTCCAAAATACTGCGGTCCACATGCGATTCAGCCGCAAAATTAACCACAACATCTATTCCCTGATCGAATACTTTGGCAACTGCCATTCCATCAGCAATATCAGCTTTAATGAATTGATATTGAGAATTACCCTCAGCCTCTTTCAAATTCTCTAAATTACCTGCATAAGTTAAGGCATCCAGATTAACGATCTGGTATTCAGGATATTTTTTGAGCATATACAAAATAAAATTACTCCCGATAAAGCCCGCTCCTCCTGTAACCAACAGTTTCATAGTCATGCCTCTCCCTCGTTAAAATTAATCTCTGCGTCCTTCAATAACGGATGCTTTTTGTCTTTGTCAGACAATATAGGAGAAGAGGTTGGCCAGTCAATTGCAAGAGAAGGATCATTCCAGAGTATTCCTCTATCCTGTTCAGGTGAATAATATTCGTCCACTTTATACAATACTTCCGTATTAGGGATCAATGTGCAAAAGCCATGGGCAAAACCTTGCGGAACCAATAATTGACGTTTATTCTCCGCACTCAGGATAAAACCCTGCCATTGTCCGAAAGTAGATGAGTTTGTTCGAATGTCTACTATAACATCATAAATAGCCCCTGCGAGGACTCGTACGAGCTTGGTCTGAGCTTTGGGATTAAGCTGATAATGAAGCCCGCGGAGAACACCTGTTTCGGAGGATAGTGAGTGATTATCTTGAAGGAACTGGTACCGAATACCAAGCTCATTAAATCTTTCAGCATTGTAGCTTTCCATGAAAAAACCACGGCTGTCACCATGGACCGTGGGTTCGATTAATAGGGCCTGAGAGAACTTTGTAGAAATAATGTTCATCATTAAATCCCCTTTCAATTAGGGCTTTAGTATGCCGAATTCCTCCCCGTACACTGTATCTTTTGCTAACTCACTTGCACGGGCTAACGAAGAATGGGTGCCTGCATCAGTCCACCAGCCTTGAAGAATATCAAAAGTCAGTTCGCCTTGTTCAATATATGCATTATTAACATCCGTAATCTCAAGCTCACCACGCGCGGAAGGTTTTAACGTTTTGATTATATCAAACACTCGCTTATCATACATGTATATTCCCGTTACGGCGAAACTGCTTTTGGGGTTTATGGGCTTTTCCTCGATGGAGATGATTTTATTACCACTAAGTTCTGGAACACCATATCTTTGAGGATCATGTACTTCCTGGATTAATATTTTAGCTCCTGATTGTTGACTGGAAAAGCTATGTACGTAGCCTGAAATGTCGTCTTCAAACACATTATCCCCTAGAATAATAATCATTTTTTCATTGCCGACAAATTGTTCTGCCATACCTAACGCTTGAGCGATCCCGCCAGCTTCATCTTGGACTTTATACGTAAAGGCCAAATCGAAGTCCCGACCACTGCCAAGCAAGTTGACAACATCCCCCATATGTTCCTTTCCAGTCACGATCAAGATGTCTTTAATGCCTGCTTCTTTTAATTTAAAAAGAGAATGATACAACATGGGATATTTACCTACGGGAAGGAGATGCTTATTAGTCACTTTAGTAAGTGGATAAAGCCGAGATCCAGTGCCACCTGCAAGGATAATGCCTCTCATTTTGTACACCCCATCATAAATAACATTGATCTCTGTACAGAGTTATTTATCAGTTCTTTTATAAAAACATAGTGTGATTATTATAGGTAATATCAAGGTTGCAGAATAAATATATCGAAGTTGTTGAGCCGGTATTGCTAGAAAAATACTACTAAGGTTTAACATTAAAGGCAGGTATACTATTGAAATTTTCCATCCATATTTCTTAAACAAAACATAAAAACCAAATAAAGAAAATAACAAAAGTAAAGCTGGCCGCCAGATTATCCATGAAAGATTATGATCCATAGTAAGATTGAAATATTTAAGTAATGTTTCCTTTACACTTGGTATTTTAGATTGAGAATGCAAATTATAAGTAGCACCAGGTATACTATTTACTATCGTTGTTTCTGTGTAAAGATTTTTACTATTAATCGGTTCTCTCATTTCCCAAACTATAGATGTCATATGCATCCAATCTTTTAATACTATACCAGGATTTTTTAAAGTTAATCCAAGCCAAACCTTCAAAAAATCACCACTTATATCTTTTTCGTCAAAGACCCTCATATTAAAATTGGAATTATATATCAGAGTGTCGACAGTGTATTTGTGAAAATTATCTTTCCACAACTCAGAAGGCATCAATTCATCGATTATTTGTTTTTCTTTAGTACTTAGCACAATATCCTGATTTAATAGGGCACCAATATGATGTATAGGTATAGAATAACTTAATACTTTTGGAGTAGGAGCAATGTTCAGCTGGTTGTAAATCCCATTTTTAAAAATAAAAAAAGATAGGAATACTACAAACAAAATTTTTAGAGATGTCTTCCAAAATGATCTATAGTAAATTAACAAACAGAACATGATACCAAATGCAGGAACAAAGCCGTTATGTCTTAACAAAGTAAGTAATATTAGAACGCCTATTAATAATGCTTGATTCTTCTTAGATACTAACCAATTTCCACTCGTTAAAAAAACCTTCATCAGGAGTAAGGTTAACCAAAGCAGGCAAATACTATAAGGTATATCCTTCCATAAATTATTCAGTAACATTCCATTAACCGGCAATATGGAAATAACTAAACAGAGTAATATCAGGGTAATCCTGCTCACGTTAAATTTTCTTTCCAACAACACCATTGTTTTTCCGAAAATGATAACCATAAAAATAATTTGTGATAATGAAATAATAGCTGGTGAATCCCAAAACTGAGTTAATAACCAGTTTATTAATGTATGAAAAGCCGGATGAGCATCATTCAATTCCAGAGTGTGAATCTGTCTCCATTGATCTAAAGAATCTCCACTCATTAAACCAGGAAAGAACGCCAACCAATATATCAACCAAATTGATAAAGGCAGCATGTAATATATTATACTAGAATTAATTTTCCTCAATACATTGTTCGAAGTAATTATATATATCATTAAGTAAACGAAGCCAGATATCATAACGATAAATAACACATATTTAAAAATATCTAAAAAACTAAACTTTGTATTATACTCGAACTGTTCTATTTTCTCATCTTGTGAGTAAAGATCATAATTTGAAATCTCCTCATTAACAATAATTTCTGCTTTTCCAGAATAGGGATGACTAACGAGAGATATGAAAACTGTTTTTCCTTTTCCTTTCCAAATTAATTTGCTAGGTTGTTCCTTTACTGAAACAGGTACACCATTTACTATTTCCCAGCCACTAGGTAAATTCATTTCACTATAAGGAATCTCGCGTCCATCAACTATTAATTGTTTGATCCAAACTTCTGTACCCTTTGAATTTATATTCTTTTCACCGGTCGCTCCAATTTCTATGACCGTTTTACTAGATGGTTCAAATGGGAGCATAATACAAAAAAACAATGAAAAAATAAATGAAATAATAAAAATTTTTAATGGTCTATTCATTATATTATTTTCTCCATAACTTAACGACGTCTAATCAAAAGATTAAATTTTATTTTTCTGAGTATTTCAAACACTGTCGGATGATGCGTTTTAACATATTTCTTTAATTTAAGCTTGAATTCACTCCCTGTTCTATTGTAATCTGCGATTCTATAATCTTCAGCTATTACATACCAATCAAATAAAAACGATGATTGATTCTGCAACTCACTTCTTGAGACGGATAATTCATTCTTAATGATATCAACAACCGCCTCTTTGAATTCAGCTGCTGATTCTTCCCAACTTGGCCATGCATGTGCCGTGTTCATAGCATTATCTTTTAGAGTCTGAAGAAGCGCCTTATCTTCTACAAGGTTGTTAATATATTTCAAAACCTGGTCATCATCATCCCTGTCAGCAACAAGACCATTTACCCCGTTTACGATGTATTCATCGTGACCTGTTACATTATAGGTAATGGAGGTCCCACCGCAATGAAACATTTCTAAAGGAGGACCAAACATGCCCTCCACATAACTTAATTTGACAATAACGTCACATGATCCATATATTTCAGGTGTTTTAAAAATAGGAACTCTTGAAAAGACTTTGTCGACACCAGGATACCGCTCAACCGGACTAGAAGTAAGCAACCATATTTCACTTGCTTTTGATTGCTTACATATTTCTATTGTCTTAGATACATTTTTAAAAGGAACATCAATAGGTCCTTCTACTAAAACTCTTACTTTCCCCGGTGTTCTCTCAGCTACTCTTTCCCCCGTGTTTTTATAAATATCTTTTCTTACTCCGTTTAATACCAGCCTTGCTTTCTGATTATGGTTTTCAAACAAATAATCTTTAATCCACCTTGCTTCAGTTATAATATGAAGCGGAAGCTTGTAGGTGGATTCAACTAATTTACGAAGCGGTTTTTCCTGTTCCGAATAAAATCTAGATTCGATTGATTGAACAAAATATACGTAACTTAATGCATTTACACGATGCAAATCAAATACTGTCTTCCACCATGTAGCAATACAGACATCAAATAGCATACCGTCGATTTCTTTAAAGGTCTTCCAAATGAGACTTTTAGCTTCAGGATGCCATTGTAAACGTGCCATATCCACTTTATCTTCTGTTATTATCGTTACTTCTACGCCACTTTTACTAATTCTAATAGCATGTTCAAAAATAACATAAGTGCCCCCACTTATATCAGGTGAACCTAATAGCATTGCCCACTTCATCATTTCAGAACCTCGGAATCTGTAGTTTTGTGTTCGTTTATAATCTCATTTAACTCCTTAATAAGCTTGTCTCGTTCGTCAATCATAATCGTCATGCTTTTAATTGCGTCGTCACGATCATCAATCATTAAAGTCATTTTTTTTATAGCTTCATCTTGTTCGTTTAATTTATTTTGAAGCAGCAGAACCTCTTTCGATGTACTTACTTTATGATAATCGGCATCAGGCTTATCACTATCAATATTAAAACTCTTTCGGTATTTATAGTGTCCATATAATTTAATTAAATAATGCAAACCCGCATTCTCTAAAGTTATTGGTCCCCAAAAACTATTGGTAAACAGACTTCTGGGCTTAGTTAGCATTTTGACGGTATTCTTCATAGTATGCACAATTCCCTTTTTAGAAGGGCGAGTAAACTCCGTATATTCTATGACTCCGAAATTTTCAAAATGATATAAACCATTAAAAAAACTAATCTCTTTCCGAGTTGGAAAATAAACTAATCGAGAATGAATTTTTGCAAATTCAATTCTAAGTTCATCTATATTTATATTCTTCTTGCAAAGTAAATTACAAATCTGTTTAAACGTTTGTTGCATGTTTATTTGCATGGGAGAAACAATTTTTGTGAAAATTTCTTTTTCTTTTATATCCTGTTTCGTTTCGACAGCAATTTCTCCGTCACTCAAAATATACCGATTAGCACTTCCATGCGAAGCCCCAAGTATAATTTCATATAGAGCCCGGTTCTCATTAAATACATCAAAATATGGAGTTCTGATCGGAATAGCGCTGAAAAGTAACCCCTCTTTAATATTGTGTTCATCGCTATTACCAGATGCGACCAATCCCAAGTAAGCTCCATTTATATTAACTTGAGATTCAAATATACGATATATATTATCTTGTATGGTTCCTTTCCACCCGACATCAACTAAGTACATACCTTCTTTAAAAATGTCCACTTTAAATGCCTTCATATATAACAAGAAATTTGCTTTCTGCTCTTGCCTGCTTTTTTCGTATATCTCTTTAAAAAATTCATCTTCTTTTAATTTATAATAAGTATCGCTCGTAGGAAAATCTGGTTCTTTATTACGGGGAGCGACTCTAATTCTATTGCTGACCTCAGTAACAATGGAGTCTTCAAATCCCAAACTGGAAAGAAAATCGTATAAACTTATATTCCTATATTGTCTAAACAATATTTCAAAGTCTTCTTCCGCTAAAGATTTCAAAGACGGTAAGAAAGTAGCTCTTCTTGAAACCTTCAGATAATGAGGTGTAATGTACTGAATCCCCTTATAGCCTTCCATATCTTGATAAATATTAAATAGATTTAGTAAATATTCGCCTTCACGAGAAAGAAAAAATACGTTCCTCACTCTATTTTTAATTAGATGTCTGTGTAATAGGGCGACATACAGAAACAATGAAAATATAATCTCTTCAAAAGGATATAGCTTAGAGGTGTTTTTGGCTAACTTATTTAACTCCTCTCTTATTTTCTGTATTGAATTTTTTTTAGAGAACGAAGTATAGAAATCCCGCTGAGTATTACGATCCAAAAGGTAAGCATTTATCTCCTTCTTCTTAGCCATTTCGAAATCCGAAATCTCATTATCTCCGACCATCACAACAGTTTTAGGATTTATAGATTGTTCTTCTAAAATTTTATCAAAGAGACGACCACTTCTTTTAGTTATTAAATATTCTGAAGATACGTATATTAAGTCAAAATAATCTAGTATTTTGTGGTAATTAAATAAATCTTTCATCATATCCTGTGTTAAATAAAAGTCAGAAACACATACCATTCTCACATTTAACTTATTTTTAATATGATCAGCAACCTCAATCCATTTTGGATCAACGTATTGTACGGCCTTTTCAACTTCCAACTCTATTTGCTTACACTCTTCAAAAAAATTCTCATATGAATAATGAGCATCAATAATTTTTATATCCATTAAATACTTATAAAGAGTATGAATAAATTTGCTGTAATTAAACTCAAGATCAAATCCGTCTGCCTCATTTTGTTTACATAAAGAGGACTCCATTTCAAATCGAATGCGATAAAGTTCTTCATAACTTATTACGTCACCCAGTTGAATTGCCATTCTTTTAGACCATATCTTCTTGGTATATTCCGGATCAACCTCTCTTAATAGAATCGTATCAAACACATCGAAAAAAACATAGGCTACATCTGTTTGCTTATCAATAAATTCTACTAACTGGTCCATCGTAATCTCCTTATTTATACGGTCTTTTTAAATTTACTATAATTTTTTTAGACTTATAAGATTCTATGATCCTTTCATTTTCTTCACACTTTAAAGTTAATTCGTTAAATTGTTCTTTTAGATCCTTTACCTCTTCTTGGATATTCCTCAACTCATTATCTTTAATTCCAATCATATTCTCCATGTTTTTTATAAGCTCATCACGTTCTATAATCATGCTCTCTGCACTCGCTAAAGCTTCGTCACGATCTTTTATCATGTTTTCTGCTTTAGATAAAGCTTCATCACGTTCTTTTATCATATATTCGGAGTTAACCAGAGCCATGTCACGTTCTTTTATCATTATTTCTGCTGCTTCAAACGCATCCGTTTTACTCTTTATTAGATTACGGGCATCTTTTAAACTCTGATCGCGCTCAATGATCATTTCTTCATTGCTCTTAATGGCTATATCCCGTTGTAAAACCATATTTGACAGGTCTTTTGTTTTAATTTGTTCAAACTCATATAATGCCTTATATTGATATAAAGATATCTTATCTTCAATATTTATCTCCATCATCTTCTTGAGAAGATGATCTCCTTTAGGAAATAGCAAACCTAGTCCCCAGCTATGTCTGAATTCGAGATAAGAAAACTGCTCTTTTAACTCTTTCCAATAGCGATTTGAACCATATCCAGCCGGACTAAACACATCATGAAACAAAATAACTCCATTTTCTTTTAATTTAGGCAGCCAAGTCAAAAAATCATGCGATACAGCTTCATAAGTATGAAGACCATCTATATGAATCATGTCAATTGAATTATCTTCGAAAAGATCCAGTGCCTCGTCGAATGTTCTTCTTATAAGGTTTACACGGATATCTGAGAAAGAGTCATTTACAGTATCTTTAACCGTATTAAAAACTTCTTCTCCATATAAGCCAGCTTGTTCGTCACCTCTCCATGTATCAATGGCATAGAGTTCCGTATCTAATTTAAAATCTTTTACCGATTGGCAGAATGCAAAAAAAGAGCATCCATAGTGGGTACCAAGTTCTAGAATTTTATTAGGTCTGAAAAACTGCAGAAAGTCATACGCAAATATTCTATGCCCTTCCCACGGAGCTATTCTCAATTTTTCATTTTTGTAATCAGCTTCAAACACCGGCTCGCTTATCTTCCATTTACTCATTTAATTTCCTCCAGTGTTATGCTTTCTATTTTATTATTAAAAAGTCCATGCACCGAATTGAAAGTAATATTCTTTAGTTGTATGATATTGTGGGCCCAACATTGTATGATATGGTTCATTTCATGATACCCTTCACCCAGCCCTAGAGTAATGAAATAATCATTTTCTTGGATTTCTGGCCAAACAATAGTTAACTTTACTAGGTAGCCTTTTCCCGGCTCCGTTGCACGAGTGATAATTTGAGAACTGTGAGTATTCTCACCAAATACTGCATTCCCATATTTATCATTAACCAAATATCCGATTATCAGTTCCTCAGTTGCTTTCTTACTTTCTATCATCATGCTAATTTCAAGTTTAGAACCCTTTGATATAAACCCTTTATAGTCCGAGTCATCTACTGTAAAACTTACTCCCGTAATAACTAGCTCCTGGGCACCGCCTAAAGAGTCCGGGCTCACTTTTTCAAAATTATTCAACAATAAGGAATCACTAATTTTTATATGTTCATTCAAAGCTATTGAATTATTGGCTCTAAAAGATTCCGTATGGATACTTTTAGTATAAAATTCAATTCCCTTTAGAGGATCTCCCTCATAAACAACTGCTCCGTTTTTAATCACAACAACACGATTTGCCATGTTTGCTATGGAGCTTAGATCATGCGTAACCAAAAGTTTAGTTACTCCTTGCATTTCTTCTTTCATGAATCTATTACATTTCTGTTGAAAAAAAACATCCCCCACGGAAAGAGCTTCATCAACAATTAATATCTCTGGCTTAAAACTAATCATAACGGAGAAAGCCAGCCGAGCGAACATGCCACTAGAGTATGTTTTTATGGGTTGATCTATAAATGATCCGATATCGGCAAAGTCCACGATCTGTTGTAACTTCCCATCCATTTCGTTCCGAGTATATCCTCGCATTAAACCGTTCAAATATATATTCTCTATGCCTGAATATTCAGGATTAAAGCCTGTTCCAAGTTCTAATAATGCGGATATTTCCCCGTTTATTTCCTTAGTCCCGGCTGTTTCTGTTAAGACCCCTGATATGATTTTTAGTAATGTTGATTTGCCGGAGCCATTTTTCCCAATGATTCCGAGTGTTTCACCTTTCTTAACATCTAAAGATATATTATTAACTGCATAAAATTCTTTATGCAGTTTTTTTGAATGAAATGGCATTATTTCTTTAATCCTATCAACTGGCTTATTATAGAGTTTGTATTTCTTGCTAATTCCCTTTAATCTAATTGAGTACTCGTCCATAATTACCGCCTTAATATGGTTTTTATAATACGTCTGCAAATTGTGGCTTTAGCTTTTTAAACAAATAGATACCCAACACTAATATGACCGATGAGATTAACCAAAAGTATGCGGTCTGATTGTAACGGTGCCAGAACCATACGTGATTTATAAATGTATCTCGGTAACCTTCTACAATATAATAAACTGGATTTAATTTAAAAATTTTTGTGTATTTATCAGATAATATCTCGGTTGACCAGACAATTGGAATTAACCAGAATCCGATTTGAATGATAATACCAACTACTTGTCCAATATCTTTAACAAAAACAATTAAAGACGAAGTAATAAGACTGATTCCCAATAAGAGATATGAAGCACAAATCAAATAATAAAATGATTGTATGTAAGTAACATTCGGGAAATAACCGTACACAATTAAAATTATGTTAAAAATCAACAAGAAGAATAAATGATTATAAAATGAAGATATAATTTTCACTATTGGTAGAATCCCTATTCTAAATGCAACCTTTTTTACCAAGTAGCTATACTCAATGAAACTGTGAGTTGAACTTGAGAGAGACTCTGCAAAAAAGAACCAGATAATCATTCCACAAGCAAGCCAAACGATAAATGGAGTACCGTCGGGACGGACGCCTGAGCGAAAACCCACCTCAAATACAAACCAATATACTAAAATAGTAATAAGAGGATTAGCAATTCCCCATACGATTCCTAGAAATGATCCCGTATATCTAGCTTTAAAATCATTAACAGAAAGATTAAACATTAATTTAAGTAAATTTTGCACAATGTAACTCCTTAGGTTTATATATGGTTGCAATTTTTCAAAGTTCGATTTGATTCTATCATTTCAGCAAGTCCCGACTGAAGTGAATATTTTGGTGCCCACCCGTTTAAAATTGCCTTTGCATATCGATTATTCAAACAGCTATCCGATATGTCTCCTAATCTAGCTTTACCATATCGAGCAACTTTCGTAATATCCAGCGCTCTGTTAATGACTTCAAACAACTCATTGACACTAGTTTGTTTATTGGACGATATGTTAGCTACTGAATTGTCACCGTTATTTAAAGCCATTAAATTTGCAAAGGCGACATCTTTTACATATATAAAATCTCTGGTCTGACTACCAGATCCATAGATAACGGGAATTTCATCATTACATAGCTTGTCAAAAAATATGGATACAACCCCTCCCTCCCCCTTAGAATCCTGTCTTGGACCGTAAACATTCGAATAACGTAATATTGTATATTTTATCCCGTATAGATCTGCGAATAGTTTAATATAATTTTCCGGGGTATATTTTGAGATCCCATAGAATGAAATAGGGACAGTAGGATGCTCTTCGTCGATACTCAAATAAGCAGGTTTACCATAAACCGCTGCGGATGAAGCATAAATAATTTTCCTCACTTTATACTTAATGCAGTTTTCCAATAAATTTACAGTCCCTGTTATATTTATGTTTGCATCTTTCACCGGCTCTAAAATTGACGTCTGCACACTAATTTGTGCAGCATGATGTATGACAACTTCCGGTTCAATTTCTTCGAACAATTCACTTAAATCATCATTTATATCTGCACAATAAAAATTCGCCCTTTTATTTACGAATTCCATTTTACCGGTAGACAAATTATCTATGATGGATACATTATGTCCATTCTCTATTAACAGTTCAACAATACTTGATCCAATAAATCCAGCTCCGCCGGTTACAAGAACGTTCATTCCTGCCCCTCCACACATATAATAGTTTAAGCAATAAGATATTCAACCTTAAACATAATAGCATATAAAGCACAAGTACATGCCTCTGATCCAAACTCAAATTGGAATATTTTCTCCACTATGATAAAATATTGTCGAGATTTAAGAGAGGGAGACTATGCATGTACGCGTATAAAAAACCAAAGTTAGACGAAAGAGAACAGGCCGAAAGAAGCTCGATTATTTTCTGGCTGCTAATCGGGTTTGCTAGCCTGTTTTTGTTTTGGGCCCCGTTCCAAAAGGCCTTATTTAACGGCAATTCGCTAGACTTCGAGAGACCGATTTATTCAGCCGTCGTCTGGGCCTCCATATTCTTGCTGATGATCGCTGTGTATTTCTTTTACTTCTGGAAGCTTAGAGACCGCAAGGATTTACTAAGTATTCTTATTTTCCTATTGCCGCTCTGCTATTTGATATCCTTAGTTCCGGCTGCATCGGCCTATACAGGCCAAAACCTGCTACTGATACAGATCGTGCAAGTTACTCTTTTCTTGATCGGGGCCTATCTGACCACTTCTGTGATCGGCAACCGGATCATTCAGACTGTCCTGCTGACAAGCGGATATGTAATCGTGCTGTTTGGACTGCTGAACTGGCTTGGCAACGGGCAGCTTGCAGGCACGCTTGTCAGCTGGTTCGCACCTGTCGATGCTGCCAGGGGGATCTATCAGGATGCTGTAATGACAGACTCCAATGGACTCCGTTTAGCCTCCGTCTTTCAGTATGCAAACACCTACGCTGGCTTCTTGATCGCCCTATGGGGCTGCGGGCTGTTCCTGGTGTCGAAAAACCGCAAATGGCCGCAGGTTCTGATCCACAGCTGGATGCTGGTGCCGGTACTTGTATCCTTTATGTTAACTTTGTCACGCGGCGCACTAATTTTCCTTCCGGCTGTTTTCTTTCTTATTCTAATCTTTCAAAAGCCGTCTAGGCAAATATTGTTATTGATTCATCTGATTTTGTCGACTCTTGCGTCTTTTGCCGTGCTAAACAAAGTGACTACAATCGGAATTGATGTAAACAAACAATTCTCGGCTTCTTTGTCCGCACAGGGATGGCTGCTGCTGCTGGGTGCAGGACTTGTCTATGCCATTCTGGCGCTTCTGGTACAACGCTTTGCTGCTCCTGCGCTGGAAAGCAAACTAGAGACATTCTCTGCACGCAAATGGGCCAGAATGACTATTCCAGGCGGTTCGATACTGCTCGGAATTCTGGGGTTCATTATCTTAATGGCCACACCACTTAAAAACATTTTGCCTGACAATGTACGCATCCGAATCGAAACGATTAATTTCTCCCAACACAGCGTTTTGGAACGGTTCACTTTTTACAAAGATGCTATGAAGCTGTTTGCAGATTATCCGCTGTTCGGTGCCGGAGGCGGAGCATGGTCAGCGTTATATGAACAGTATCAGAACAACCCTTACACAAGCCGCCAAGCCCACAACTTCTTTTTACAGTACTTAGTTGAAGTAGGCGCGGTTGGATTTATCGTTCTGGCCGGCTTGTTGATTGCTATTTTCACTTTCTATATTCGCACGTATTTCCGTAGTTCCGAGAATGAGCGGGATAGTCACTTCCTGTACTTTATTTTTGCATCGGCTATTCTGGCGCACAGTATGATTGACTTTGATATCAGTTATGTTTACATGGGGGCTCTCTTATTCATCTGTCTGGGCGGCATGCTCTCCAAAGTGAAAACGAAAGAGTTCTCTAAACAGGTCAGTGCTGTGCGGTATGCTTTCCCTGCTGCGATGATTATACTTTCCATTGTAGTCCTCTTTGTATCCGTACGTTATTTAACAGCCAACAGCTCGTACGCCAAAGCATTAGAGGTAGCTAAAACATCCCAAAACTATACGGATATTGTGACCCCTTTAAACAATGCACTTGAATTAAGGCCCAACCATCCCGAATACATCTTAGTCAAAACGGATATGCTGGCACAGCTATATGAACAAGATAAGAATGAAGATTTTTACACCGAACAAAAAGCTCTAATTGAACAAGCACGCAAAAAAGAACCTAATAACAAATTTCTCCTGGATCGTCAGATTCGTCTTCTTCAAGCCAAAGGACAGCGGGATGAGGCTGCTGAACTGATTGGCACAGCACTACAGAAATATCCTTGGGATATATCTTTCTATGAAAGAATGATCCAATACGAGGTCTCAACAGGCTTCCAGGGATACCAGGCCAAGGATAAAGCCAAAGCGGAAAAATCCTGGAATGAAGCGGCCAAGGTATATCAGGAAGTGCTGGATAGAAAAGTACACCTGTCTAAACTTCCCGAAGGACAGCTGCAAGGGCGTGATTTTGACGTTACGGCTGCCATGAGATTAAGCATAGGTCAAATGCTTTTTGCACAGGGCAAATATGCTGAGACAGAAGCAGAGTTAAAGCCTGTTGTATCGTCCGAATTAAAAGATAGCAGCGAGCAAACCGGAATTCGTTACTATTTGGCTGCACTTAAACTGCAGAATAAAACCGATCAGACCGCATTGGATAAAGCAAAAGGGCAATCTCCAACTGTGCAGCAAGAAGTGGATCAGATCATTGCCAGCTCGCCCCCTCTAAAATAATACAGGATTAAATTAAAAAACAACTACCAAGAGACCTTATCCTTTTCATGGATGAGGTCTTTATTTTGATAAAAAGGATTATTTTACAGGCTAAATGTTTCAATATGTCGATATATGGATAATTATGATTGTTAAATACTTACATCATGAGCTTTACAATCTGTCGCAAAAGGAGGTGAATCGACAAAAGATGAAACATAAGATCAAGATTAAAAAAACAATATCTAAGAATGAATGGAGCGCTGCCCCGATGAATCGATGGTTTACCAAAACTGCACAGATGCTGTGCTTGATGTTCATGCTTTCTGCTCTTATGCCGATTCTTGCTTTAGCCAAAACAAGCTACTCAAATGTAACATTCAACAATGATACCGTATCAGGTTCTGTATACCTCGATAGTAAGGTAGGAAATGAAACCGACCTGCATGTATATGGGCCAAGTGGTAATTTGGTGAAAGTTATTAAAGCTACATATGCCAATTACTACGATGAGACGACAAAGCAGTATAAATATGATTTTTCAACCGTTGTTAGTTCCACTTATTCCTACGTCAGACTGCACTCTGTAGTAGATTCCGTTTATAAGGAAGCGTACAACTCCAACTACAGTGACGATGATAACAATTCCAGCCCTGGCCCCACTACTCCAGGCAGCGGATCTGGCGGCGGTAACGACGGCGGAGGAACAACGCCGGATGATGATAATAAAGCCCCGAACATCATCAAAGCAGGAACGGATGGCTCTCTTGACGCTCAAGCGCTTCAAGAAGCTCTCAGCAAAGGCGATACACTCGAAATCGTACTTAACGGGGATATGGTCAACATCCCGGCTTGGATCCTGAAAGACAACAGCACCAACAAACAAGTTAAAGTCAGAAACGGCAGTGCTGTCTACTATGTACCTTTAGCATCTCTAAGCTACGATTCCCTTGCCAGCTCTTTGGGTGTAGCTACAAGTGAACTGTACATTCGCGTCAGCATTAAATTCGTATCCGAAGCGCAGCGCAGCAGCATGCAAACAGCAGCAGCAGCTATGGGCGGTAAAATTGTAGGTACCCCGGCAGACTTTAATCTGGCGGCAACGACTGCAGCGGATAAATTTGCGGCAATCGATACAGGCAGCGTATACGTGCCTCGCAGCCTGGAGTTTAACTCCGTACTGAGCCAGGCTAAAACAACGGCATTCCTGTATGACGAAACCACTAAGAGCATGATGTTCGTGCCTGCTTTCT
Organism: Paenibacillus lutrae; assembly: GCF_009757775.1. GTDB lineage: Bacteria > Bacillota > Bacilli > Paenibacillales > NBRC-103111 > Paenibacillus_F > Paenibacillus_F lutrae. The sequence goes on along the minus strand of NZ_RHLK01000012.1, from coordinate 114,235 downwards.
ACTCGTTTAACGATGGCAAAACAGATGTTATGATCAAGCGTCAAGGTCACAGCGTATACGGTATACTCGAATTGAACAAGACTTTCTCAGACATCAAAGGCCACTGGGGCGAGTCTTACATTACGATGCTTGCTAACAAGCTCGTAGTGGATGGCGTTACCAACACGACATTCCAGCCAGACCGCAGCGTCACTCGTGCCGAGTTCGCAGCAATGCTGGTCCGCTCTCTGGGCGTACAGCCTAATAGTGCTGCTTCCAATTTCAAGGACGTAGCATCCAACCAATGGTATGCTGACGTGGTTGCAACTGCAGCCAAGCTGAAGCTGGTTGACGGTTATGAAGACGGTACATTCCGTCCGAATAATCAAATCACCCGCGAAGAACTGGCCGCTATGGTGGTTCGCGCACTGAACTATGCAGGTGTGAACACGAATGTAGATTCCGCAAAGAGCCAACAGCTTCTTGCCAAGTTCAGCGATTCGAACAGCATCATCTGGGCAGAGAAAGAGATCGCAGCAGCTCTTGATCTGAAAATCATCGACGGTATGACACCGACTATGATTAAGCCTCTTGAGCAGGCGACTCGTGCACAAAGTGCTGCTATGCTGAAACGCTTCCTGGAAGCAGCTAAATTCATTTAACCACCAGAATAAAAAAACGACAGTCCGCTTCAAAGCGAGCGGCTGTCGTTTTTTTATCGCTTTCTCCCACCGAGTCACTAAAACCTAAGGCGACAAAGGACCATTGTAATTATAGAGCCATACCGTTGCTTGTCCATCCCCTGTGCCATATAAATCTGCTTTGTACTGGCAGCCGCTTTTCAAATAAAAATTAGCTGTGACTACTCCGCCATTCGTGACCGAGTTGGTATTCAGCAGGCCCTTACTCACCCAGCTCTTGGAACATTTCTCGGAGAGGGAGGTTATGCCATAAGCATCCCCGCTTATTTTCAGTGTCAATCTCCCATTCTTCCCTTGACCGTCAATGATCGCTGTAGAACTGAAATTATTACCGGTTACACCTGTGGAAACGACTTGATCACCAGCCGCCAGGGCGGATGAAACTGCAAAAGTGAGAGAAAGAAGACCTGCTAGAGTCACGGACATGATTTTCTTTTTCATAATACACCTCCTGTTTTTGGTAATTTGAGTATAGCAGAAATAATTACCAGCAGATATAATATTTTGTAAATAAATGGATCGTCATTCTTCCCTCATAATCTCTGATTAGAGGACCACGACCGCTCAGAAAGAAAGAACTTGTGGCATTCGTAAGCTATGAGATTTTTAACCCAAGTAACAGAAAAACGGACCCCCGGAGGAGTCCGCTTTTACTGGTATTACAGGGTTGTTGAAGCCCTTCTTACATCATGCCGCCCATTCCACCCATACCGCCCATATCCGGCATAGCTGGTTTGTCTTTCTCCGGCTTGTCAGCGATGACAGCTTCCGTTGTCAGGAACATCGCAGCAACGGATGCCGCGTTCTGCAGCGCGGAACGGGTTACTTTAGCAGGATCGACGATACCCGCTTCAAGCATGTTGACCCATTCGCCGGTAGCCGCGTTGTAGCCGATACCAACGGATTCTTTCTTCAGACGCTCAACGATAACAGATCCTTCTTGACCCGCATTCGCAGCGATCGTACGTACAGGCTCTTCCAGAGCACGCAGAACGATGTTTACGCCTGTTTTCTCGTCGCCTTCTGCACCGACAGCCGATACGGCATTGTACACGCTCACGAGGGCAGTACCGCCACCTGCTACGATACCTTCTTCAACAGCAGCGCGAGTTGCGTTCAGGGCATCTTCAATGCGCAGTTTGCGTTCTTTCAGTTCGGTTTCTGTAGCAGCACCGACTTTGATTACCGCAACGCCGCCAGCAAGTTTAGCCAGACGCTCTTGCAGTTTTTCTTTATCGAACTCGGAAGTAGTTTCTTCCAGTTGAGCTTTGATTTGCGAAACGCGAGCGTTGATGTCTTCTTTAGCGCCAGCGCCGTCAACAACGATCGTGTTTTCTTTGGTTACGCGGATTTGACGAGCCGTACCCAGTTGTTGTACAGTAGCGGATTTCAGCTCAAGGCCGAGTTCCTCTGTAATCACTTGGCCGCCAGTCAGAGCAGCGATATCCTGAAGCATAGCTTTGCGGCGGTCGCCGAAGCCTGGAGCTTTAACAGCTACGCAAGTGAAAGTACCGCGCAGACGGTTAACTACCAGCGTTGCAAGAGCTTCGCCTTCTACGTCTTCAGCAATGATCAGAAGCTGTTTGCCTTGTTGTACGACTTTCTCAAGTACAGGCAGGATTTCTTGAATGTTCGTGATCTTCTTGTCCGTGATCAGAACATAAGGATTGTCCAGGACAGCTTCCATTTTGTCTGTATCCGTGATCATGTAAGGGGAGATGTATCCGCGGTCGAACTGCATGCCTTCAACCACTTCCAGCTCGGTTGCGAATCCTTTGGATTCTTCAACGGTGATAACGCCGTCTTTGCCGACTTTCTCCATAGCTTCAGCGATCAGCTCGCCTACTTCATCGTCAGCAGCGGAGATGGCCGCTACTTGTGCAATGCTTTGCTTGCCTTCGATAGGCTTCGCAATGCTTGCAAGTTCTTCAACAGCCGCGCGGACAGCTTTGTCGATCCCTTTGCGGATTACCATCGGGTTAGCACCGGCAGTTACGTTCTTCAGGCCTTCACGGATCATAGCCTGAGCCAGAACCGTAGCAGTCGTTGTTCCGTCACCCGCTACATCGTTCGTTTTGGTTGCAACTTCTTTAACAAGCTGTGCACCCATGTTCTCGAAAGCGTCTTCGAGTTCGATTTCTTTAGCGATCGTTACGCCGTCATTCGTGATCAGCGGGCTGCCGAATTTCTTCTCGAGTACAACGTTGCGGCCTTTTGGTCCGAGTGTTACTTTTACTGCGTTCGCCAGAGCGTCCACACCACGAAGCATTGCGCGACGCGCGTCTTCACTGAACATAATATCTTTAGCCATGGTTTAAAACCCTCCCTGAAATGATATTCGCTGTTACGTTTGCGATCTATGTCCTTACTTGTCCCCGGTTAGAGCGGCCTAGCCGTCCCGGCAAGTATACGAATGCTATGCTTAAGTATAGTTGTTCTACGTTATTGTGCTAAATTAGGCTAAGACGGCAAGAATGTCGCTCTCACGCATAATCAACAGCTCGCGGCCTTCGAATTTCACTTCAGTCCCTGCGTACTTGGAGAAAATAATACGGTCGCCTTCTTTAACTTCCAGTGCAACACGCTCGCCATCTTTCAGCGTTCCGCTACCAACCGCTACAACTTTACCTTCCTGCGGCTTTTCTTTGGCTGTGTCCGGAAGTACGATCCCACTAGCAGTCGTTTCCTCTTTCGCAATGGCTTCAATGATAACGCGATCACCCAACGGTTTGATCATGGATAAATAGCCTCCTTTAGGTTTGTATGGATTGGTTTAGGGTTTAGCACTCAAACATCTTAAGTGCTAACAACACTTTTAATGATAATGATTTTATCATCGTTTTGCAAGTGGGTTTTGTTATTTTTTATAGTTTTTCCGGTAAAAAACGAATTGGAAGACGTTCCCAAACTGAAGTGCCTTCCCCATTGTATCCGAGATCGGCTTTTTTTATTCGTCTTGTACCAAAGACATTCACACGCGGCCCGCATCTATGGAGTCACGCTTTATTACAGCTGTTCCCGCTAGACCTCGCAGACCGAAGACCAAGGACTAAACTCCGACACACTGTTAAGCGGCCTGTTTAACCAGCCGGCACATTCTCGGCGCGTCTATGCGGGTTGCCATGCCGACAATCCGGCATACGTGCTTAGCTCATGCCCGGATACCGCAGATTCCCCAGGATCTTCTCCAGCTCGTGCGTCATATCGAGCAGGCTCTCCCTGCTGATGCCGATGGTGGCAATCTGGATAAGATTACGTTCCGTCAGATAGTCACTTTCATACTGCAGGCAGAACCCCTGCCGGGCAAGCTCATCCCCTATTTCGCAGGAAGAAAGAGGGTGCTGCAGCGGTATCGTAACAATGAGAGGAGCGGCATGCTCTTGTTCCGTCAAAGGCTTAAGCCCCAATCGGTCAAGCTCTTCATAGAGCAGCTCACTCATGTCCATTAATTCATCATAGGGACCGGGATTGGAATATTTTTGTAAAGCCTCGTTCAAAGCATCGAGTAAATTAGAAGAATGCGAGAAAGGCACGCTCTGCCTGTTCGCATACAGACCCAGATCCAGATAACGGGGGAGATGCGGGCACGGAGTTATTTTCTCCTGATGAAAAACAAACGCCAGACCCGTGTAAGCTCCGATAGCTTTGCCGCTGACACCGCTCGCCAGATACACCTGCCGCAGATCCAGCCGCACCGCTCCCAGTGAGCTGACGCAGTCCAGACAGAGCTTGGCCCCATACTTCGAGCACAATTCCCCGATCGCTTCAAGGTCGTTCAGCATTCCCGTCGAAGTCTCGCAATGTACCATCCATACCCACGAATAAGAAGAGTTGTGAAGCATCGCCTCGACGGACTGCGCGCCAAAGGGCTTTCCGTAAGCCTCTTCCAGCACATCGAAATCCAGTCTCATCCGCTGGGCATGGTCTACCAGCCGGCCGCCGAACTCTCCGTTTACGAGAATCAGCCCTCTCCCCTCTATGCGCGAAAGCTGTCCCGCTACAGCATCATTGGCGAGTGTTCCCGAGCCCAGCAGAATCTGCACATGCTCCGACTGTGTCATAGCGGTTAACTGAGCCTGCACGTCCGACATCTTGTCCACAAAATGCGCGGAACGGTGCGACACAGGCTGACGGTTCATCCATCCGGCTACTTCAGCATCAATAGTCACGGGACCGGCGCAAAAAGATACAGGCTCCGGGCTCTTGAACAGCTTCGCTGTCTCCGATTCCTGGAAAGACTGCCGGGTCATATACATCGGCTGGAAAGCAGCCTCCTTGGTCCCTACCGTGTGGGCGAACGGCACAAAACCGAGACGCCGGTACAGCTTCAGCTCCCGCGTCGTTCCGGACATTACGGCCATATCTACGTCTGAGTCCCACAGATAGCCCTTCAGGAACTGAGCCAAGCCGTAGAAAGTGGAACCATACCGATATTCCTTGTCAACGGCCAGGAGGCGAATTTCGACCATATTCTTAGACTTGAAGGGCAAATAAGCATCCACGTTCCCCAGCTTTTCGTCCAACGAAAAAGGACGTTGCCCGCGTATGGCTAGCATAGCGACCAGCTTTTCGCCTTTTTTCCCGATCAAATATGTATTTTCGTCATGAAACCGGTCTACCTTAAGACATTCCTCATTAGGCTCATGTTGAGGGATTTCATCCACGAACGTCTGGTAATTCAAACGGTGGATCTGCTCTATTTCCGAATTGGTCGAAGCAATTTTATATATCAAACTCATCCTGCCCCACCCCTGATCATTTCCTTGATATTGCTTCTATGCGCAAAAAGAATAAGTAAGACGGTCAATCCTCCGAGCAGAGCGCCGGCCCGCGATAATTCAACCCCATAAATAAAGAAAGGATAGGGAACAATCGCAATAAGTCCTGCAGGAGTAAACCTCCGGAACACAAGCAGCAGAACCACAGCTAATCCCAGCATACCTAGGAAAACACTCCAGTCCAGAGCCAGCGCCCCTCCTGCAAAGGGAGACATTCCCTTCCCGCCCCGAAAGCGGAGAAATACCGGGTACACATGGCCCGCCACTACCGCCAGTAACACCATATACAGAACGGTCCGTGAATCGGTGAACAAGGAAGCGGCATAAACCGCCAGGACAGCCTTGCCGGCATCTCCGATGAAAATCGCAGCAAATGTCTTGGAACCGAAATGCCTCCCTGCATTCCGGGCACCGGCATTTCCGCTTCCGAGGGTGCGGATATCCTGACCATGTTGAAATCTAATAAGAAGATACGCCGTGGACAAGCAGCCTAATCCATAGGCGACCAACAACATAATAACCAGATTCATTATCATTCAATCACTCGATTCCCGCGTAATCTTCCTCCATCTCATTATAAACAGTACTTCCTCACCTGAACAGTTAAAGCGGCAGCCTGCCGGAATCCGTTATGACCGGCTACTACGCCAGAAGGTATAAAAAAACAAGCAGTCATTTGACCGCTTGTTCGCTTTGCTCGTCTGGTTCTTCCTGATCTCCGTACTCGGCTTCCCACGCTGCATCTTGTACAAGCTGCTTGCGGTATATAATTCTCGACAAAAAGACACTAAATTCATACAAGAGAATCATCGGCACCGAGACAAGAATAGCAGAAATCGCATCCGGCGGTGTAATAACGGTCGACAAGATGACGAGTACCATGTAAGCATACCGGCGCATTTTAGCCAACCGGAGCGGATTAAGAATCCGCAGTTTCGTCAGGAACATAACGACAATGGGCAGCTCAAAGAGTGCCGACAACGGGAGAATAATATTGAACATAAACGAGAAATATTGAGCGGCCCCGTACAATTCCGTAATCCCCATCGAATGACTGATCGCCGTCGTAAAGAAGAATGCCATCGGGAACACGACAAAATAACCGAACGCCAAACCGGCCAGGAACAAGACGACAGCTCCCGGTATGTACAGGATGGAAGCTCTCTGTTCCGCTTTCTCGAGGCCGGGACTCACGAAAGCCCAAATATGATAGAGCGCTACAGGAAGCGTAATAAGCAGGGCGACAACCATACCGAAATTCATGTATAAACGCAGGGCATCCCACGGCGAGAAGACGTGCCAGGCAATTTTGTCTGCCGGGGGTACGGATTTGAGAAAGAGAATCACACGTTTTGCAAAAATCAAACCAATGACAACGCCGACGACCAGTACACCCAGTACCCAGAAAATCCGTCTGCGCAGCTCGGTCAAGTGTTCGAGCAATGGCTGTTCTTTATCCATGCAGCACCAACCTATCTACTTTCACTACCTTCACAGAAAAACCCTCTTAATCCGGGAGCCGTCGGGGATTATCGGATCTCTCCGCACCAGCGGACACGGGCGGCTGCGAAGCTTGCTGAGTCAGCGAAGCCGGCACCGGAGCTTCCTGTGGGGTTTCGGGAGCTTTGACCGCTTTCTTATCCTCGGATTCGCTCTCCGCCATCATTTCTCTTGCACCGTTCTTGAACTCTCGTAAGGTACGGCCAAAAGCTTTACCGAGCTCAGGCAGCTTGCTCGGCCCGAACAGAAGCAGACAAACGAGAGCGACCAGCAAAATTTCAGTGAATCCTATATTCTGGAACATGTGTACGTATTCCTCCTTCAGTCTGACGGATATGCTTCTCTAGCAGCCATGCAGCCCGCCGTAGCCTAGTGCGGTAATATCTTCACGGACGATTGTTTCCCCGGCGCAGATGCGCGGCAGAAGGACATCGAACGATGTGTAAGGATCGTGCATGACGCAGCCCGGCAAGCCCATGACGGGCACATTGCCGATGTATGCCATCATCAGCATCGAGCCGGGGAGCATCGGCGTGCCATAGCTGACGATGCGGGCCCCGGCCCGGCGGATTGCGCCGGGCGTACGGTCGTCGGGATCGACCGACATGCCGCCGGTTACCAGGATAAGATCCGCGCCGAGTCCGAGAAAACGACGGATCTCGTCACCGATCGCATCCATGTCGTCCGGCGTGAACCGCTGGTCGATCACCTGCGAGCCGAGAGCTTCCACCTTGGCTCGTACAATAGGGCCGAAGCGATCCTCGATTCGGCCCTTGAACACTTCGCTGCCTGTGGTGATCAGCCCCACACGCAGGCTGCGCAGCGGCTTCACGGCGATAAGCCCCGCTCCCGCCGTCGTGTGATCGCGCTCTGCTGCGCCCGGACTCATGCGCAGCTTGTCCTGCGCCGCCGCGAGCTCTTTGTGCGCCGCAGCCAGGCCTTCCGCGCGAGCAACCGGCTCTTCCCCGATCACCAGGGGAATGACGCGTGTCCCCGCCAGAGGCTGGCCCGGCCGCACGACGGTATCCGAGCGGATGGTGGACAGCACAAGCTGATCTATTTCATTAACGGCGTGAACGAAAGTCCGGTCTATTTTGGCAAGGCCGTGGATAGCGGCTTTAAGGGTTACTTTACCTTCATGAGGCTCCGTCTGCTGGACATTGGCTCCGCATACGGCATGTGCAAGGCGAAGAGCCGCCTCATCCTCGTGCATATATCCCCCGGCAAGCTCAAGCACATAGATATGCTCCTTGCCGATACTCAGCAGAGCCGGAATATCCGATTCTTTAATTGAGTGGCCTTTGCGGAACAAACGGCCCTTGAACTTGCCGGGAATAATCTGCGTGAGATCATGGGCAAGAACAAGACCGACAGCCTCTTCCACCTTAACCTCGCGCAGCATCGGCTCAGCTTTCATCACTGTGACCCAGCTCCCGTCCGGTAAGAACCGATAGGGCATGCGGAAGCACGTCGATAATAGCCATCAAGCTCTCATGGACTCCCTTGGGACTGCCCGGCAGATTAATGATGAGCGTGGAGCCCCGAATCCCCGTAACCGCACGGGAAAGCATAGCTCTCGGCGTCTTCTCGATCGATTTCATCCGCATAGCTTCCGCGAAGCCGGGAGCCGAGCGGTCGATGACACTGAGTGTAGCCTCCGGGGTCACATCTCTTGCCGCCAGCCCCGTACCGCCTGTCGTCAGGATGAGGTCTGCTTGAAAATAATCCGTCATTTCAATCAGGGACGCCATAATTTCATCCATTTCATCGGGAACGACACGATATTCAATGATATCTCCTTGGATCTCTTCTTCTACCAGTTCGCGAATAACCTGGGCACTCGTATCTTCCCGCTCTCCCCTGGAACCGCGGTCACTGGCCGTCAGAATCGCAACCTTCCAGCGCATACCTCTCACCTCTCCCTCTACTGTATCAAAATTTCATTAAGAAATGGTATCATTTCTGTTAAAATCGCCGTTTTTACCGCCAGTTTTAGTCAAAAGCATCGTGGGTCCGATCACCATGTCCTTTTGCAGCGCTTTGCACATATCGTACACTGTCAGTGCGGCTGCCGAGACAGCTGTGAGCGCCTCCATCTCGACGCCGGTAGGCCCTGTCGTCCGGACTTCCGCTTCTATAACGAGCGCGTTGTCTCCCTGCTCTTCAAAACGGATATCAACACCCGACAGCGCAAGCGGATGACACATCGGGATCCAATCCGATGTCTTCTTGGCAGCCATAATCCCTGCAACCTGAGATACCGCAAGCACATCTCCTTTGGCAAGACCGCCTTCGCGGATTATCCGGAGCGTATCCGGCAGCATTGTAACGGTCGTACGGGCCACTGCCGTGCGCCTGGTGGTCGTTTTCCCGCTGATATCTACCATCCGGGCTCGTCCCTGTTCGTTAAAATGGGGCAGTTTGTCCGATGAAACCACTAGCTTTCCCTACTTTCACATTCTTAAGTTCTTGTATAGATTCCGCTTTCGGTAATGATCACATCCAGCCGGATATCGTGAGCTTCCATAGGCAGGTCATCGGCCAGCTGGATCTCAAAAGCCGCCGCCAGGAGAGGCGGAACTTTCTTCTCCGCTTTACCGCAGGCAATCAGGAGTTGTTCCAGAAAACGGTCGTAATAACCGCCGCCATAACCGAGCCGCCCGAAGGAACGGTCAAAAGCCAGTCCCGGTACTAATACGGCGGTCACGGCCAGCAGATCGGATAGAATCTCATTGCCTCGATTCGGCTCCAGAATCCCGTGCATGCCTTCCTCAAGATCGCTCCAACTGTGTATTTCATAAAATTTGAGCTCTCGGGTACTGTAGATTGAACGCGGCACATAGACACGGATACCTGTTTCCCAGCAAGCCTCAATAACAGGTTTAATGTCACATTCCGAACGGAAGGGCACGTAAGCCAGGAATACAGGGGATTCAAGCTCTTCCTGGCGGGCAGACCGAGCAGCAGATTCATCGCTCTGATCTGCCTTGGTTTGCGCGAGGTTAGTTGATTCTTCGTTAGTGCGTATGGAATCCATCCCGTTCGGCGGAGTTCCGGTTACATTACCGCTGAAGACAGGCGGATCTTGGGCTGTCTCTCCAATAAGGCTTAGAGCAGTCCGCCCGCTCGCCCGGATGCCGTCTCCGGCTATAGCAGCTTGCAGCCAGGCTATCAGATGCTCGTTAATCCGCTGTTCCCGCTGAATGCGGTCCCCGGGGGCGAGGCTCGATCGCAGTTTCTCCGTACGTTTGCGCACTTGGCTCTTATAATCCATATTCATGAGAAGCAAGCAGCCTCTTTTCAACCGTATCTGTATTTGATAGAAAATTTTATCTATTCAAGGTAGTTGTCACTATTTTATCACATTGCCCGTAAGTTTGAAAAAAATGTGTTCAGTTTTCCTAAAGCTTTTTTTCCTGTACACTTAGGGTAGGCTGGCGGATATACCCTCTGTACGAACACAGCGGGCAGCCTCTCCTTAATAATAAGTAAATAAATTTATAGAGTCCATACGGAGGTAGAAAAGAAACATGCTGCTTCAAGTGAACGGAATAGGTAAAAGTTACGGCGTATCGGCCGTGCTCTCTAACATAACCTTGCAAATTGAAGACAGGGAAAGAATCGGGCTTGTCGGCGTTAACGGAGCGGGTAAATCTACGCTTCTGCAAATCATCGCCGGCGACCTTTCTTATGATGAAGGGGAAATTTTTAAAGCGAAAGATACGCGCATCGGCTATCTGCGTCAGAACAGCGGCCTTCAGACAGATAAGACGATTGCGGAAGAAATGCGCAGCGTCTTTACGGCCCTCTTCGCTGTGGAGGCGGAGCTCCGGAATCTCGAGCGGCAGATGGCGGATCCAAAGCTGGCGAATGATCCCAAAGCCTATGAAGCGACGATGAACCGCTACTCGGCGAGATCCGAATATTTCCGCGAACAAGGCGGCTATGAAACCGAAGCCAAAATCCGCGGAATTCTGCATGGTATGGGCTTCGGCGATTTCCCTCCCGACACCTTAGTCGAGACGCTGAGCGGTGGCCAGAAAACCAGGCTCGCCCTGGCCAAAATGCTGCTCGAAGAGCCGGATTTGCTGCTCCTCGATGAGCCGACCAACCATTTGGATATCCGCACGCTGACTTGGCTGGAATCGTACCTGCGCGGTTATCCCGGCGCTATTCTGGTCGTTTCCCATGACCGGTACTTCCTGGACTCGCTCGTGACTGCGATTTACGAAATCGAGCGGACAAGCTCCAGACGATATACGGGCAATTATTCCCGTTTTGTGGATCTCAAAGCAGCGGATTACGAAATTCGCATGAAGCACTACGAGAAACAGCAGGAAGAGATTTCGCGTATGGAGGAGTTTGTCCAGCGCAACATCGTGCGGGCTACCACGACCAAGCGTGCGCAGAGCCGCCGCAAAGCGTTAGAACGGATGGATCGCATCGATAAACCTCTCGGCGATCTCAAACGCGCCAGCTTCTCCTTCCAGATTGACCAGACATCCGGCAAAGAGGTGCTCCAGGTCAAAGATGTCGGCATCACGGTCGGAGAAGGCAAGAAGCTGCTCAGGAATGTTTCTTTTGATCTGCGGCGTGGAGAAACCGCTGCCCTGATCGGGCCTAACGGTGTCGGCAAGACTACTCTTCTCAAAGCGTTAATCGGCAAATACTCCCCCGATGCAGGAACGATCCGCTGGGGAACGAACGTTAAGATCGGCTTCTATGACCAGGAACAGACCACGCTCAATCCACAACAGACGATCCTGGAAGAGGTCTGGAACACGTTTCCTTCTATAGAAGAAGCGCGTATCCGTTCCGTCCTCGGCAACTTCCTGTTCACCGGCGAGGATGTTTTCAAGAAAATTTCCTCCCTCAGCGGCGGTGAGAAAGCCCGCGTCGCACTAGCGAAGCTTATGCTTCTCAACGCCAACATGCTCATCCTCGATGAGCCGACCAACCATCTTGATCTGTACAGCAAGGAAGTGCTGGAATCGGCGCTGCTGGATTACGAGGGAACGCTGCTGTTCATTTCCCATGACCGTTACTTCCTGAACAAAATGGCGGAGAGCATGCTGGAGCTTGAGCCTGGCGGGGTGACTCACTATTTGGGTAATTACGACGATTACACAGAGAAAAAGGCCGAACTCGCCGAGATTGAAGCCGAGCGGCTCCGGCAGTTGACCACACGCGAAGGGAAACCGTCCGCCTCTTCTGCGGCCGAGAAACCCGCGGCCGGCTACGAGGCGGACAAGCAGGCGAGGCGCGAAGAACGCAACCGTCAGCGCCGCGTAGAGCAGCTCGAACAAGACATTGCCCGGCTTGAAGGGGAAATCACGGTTCTCGAAGAGCAGCTCGCTGACCCTGACGTTTATAACGACTATGTGCTGGTTCAGGAGAAGAACACCCTCATCGAGCAGACACGCGATGAACTGCAGCAGTGCTATGACGAGTGGGAATCCCTCGTAGGATAGAAATGCCGGCATGACCGGAACGTCTTATCAGGTCATCCCCCCTATCTTTAAACAGCTAAAAAAAGCAGTCCGCCGGGAGAGACTTCGTTGTCTCACGGAGGACTGCTTTTTAGTTCATTTCATGAGGCATCCGGCCAGTTTGTGCCGGGCTGCGCCGGATTCAAAGAGACCTGGGCCGGTTTGTGAAGCGATGCTAACTGTTATTAGTGCACGGATATCCGCTCAAGTTACAGCTTAAACCTGCTTACACTCAGCCGGAGTTCTTGAGCCATCTCATTAAGAACGTTTGCGGAAGCGGAGATGTCTTCCATCGAAGCAAGCTGCTCTTCGGATGAAGCCGCAACGGTTTGTGCGCTGTCGAATGCCTGGCGGTTCATGCTGGACAGCTCCGAAATGGAGGCAGCGACTTCCTCGGTGCCCGCAGACATCTGCTGGGAGGAAGAAGATACCTCCAGGATCTGCTTTGCAAGCTCATCCATATGATCCACGATCCGCTGGAAGGCTTCACCGCTTTCCGCAACAACCTGGGTCATCTCCGTCACTTCCTCCGCCGTCCGTTTCATCATTCCTACCGCCTTACCGGTACCGGAACGGATCGTAACGACGAGATCGGAGATCTGCTCGGAGGATTGCTTGGACTGTTCGGCCAATTTGCGGATTTCATCCGAGACGACCGAGAATCCTTTGCCATGCTCACCGGCACGCGCCGCTTCGATCGCCGCATTAAGCGCAAGCAGATTCGTCTGCTTGGCGATATCGGCAATCATCGAAGTAATATTGCCGATCTGCTCCGATAGTCCGGTCAGCTGATTCACCGATTCCATCGAGCTTTGAACCGTCTCGTTCATGTGAGACATCTGCGCCACATTGCGCTGGATCAGCACATTCCCCCGGGAAGCCTCTTCAGCGGCAGACTCGGAGGATTGGGCGACCGATCCCGCCGATTCTGCAATCCGCTGAATCCCCGAAGCCATTTCCTCCATCGCAATGGTACTTTCCTGCGTACTCTGCATCTGGCGCTCGGCACCCGCGGCCACCTGTTCAATCGAGCCCGCAATATGATGCGTGGCCTCGGTTGTCTGATTCGCACTGGTCTTAAGAACTTCGGAAGCGTGACCCACTTCTTCAGACGAGTCGCGAATTCCCGTAATCAACTCCCGGATACTCGCCGTCATCATGTTGAAATTGTGTGCCAGAGTACCGAACTCATCCTGACTCCGTACGGGAATACTCACTGTCAGATCACCTTGAGCAACTTCCAGGGACAAACGGGATAATTCACCTACCGGCTTTAAGAGTTTGCGGACAAACAAACTTAACATGACGATAAACAGCAGTCCGATTCCCAGACTGATCCCAAGACTCATCCAGAACCGGAAGGTCAATTCTTCGTATCCATCTTTAAAGTCAAAATCAATTCCCACATAAGCGGCCGGCTGTCCGGAAGGATCATCAATTATACTCATGATGCTGATCCATTGGCCCGCTTCATCTTTATAGACCGTGGAAATGCCCTGTCCCTCTTTCTTCATCCCCTCATAGGCTTTCCCGTACTCTTCCGAAAGCGGGTAATCCATCAGAGGTTCCGCTGCCAGTTTGGAATTAGACCCGATTACTTTCAGGGTAGTCTTACCGTCCGTTACGTTCTCTTCGGGATAGTAGAGGACAATGTTCGACACATCGCTGTCTTTAACAAAGTGATCCGCAATACTGATAATCTGTTCCCTGTCCTTTTTAGCAGCCTCGGACTGATCCCCTTTCTTAATCTGTTCCATAACCTTCGTCAGCAGCAGAACCTCATGTTCCCACATCAACCCGACAACCTTCTCCGTCGCTTTAAGTTTCCTTTGATAATCCTTTATTTGCTGGATATAGGAAACCGCCATCAAGACTCCGGATAGAACCAACATCAGTACCGTCGTCAATGCAATCAATTTCGTCGTTACTTTCCATTTTAAATGTCTCATTGAATCCCCCTATAGTTTCTATAGGGACTATATCGACATTAATCGACGATTATTTTAACTTTCGGTACAAAATTCTGTATCCAAGTTCATCCAATTCGATATTCATCATGCCGTCGACAGGTTTTACCTCTTCCTCAGACAACGCATCACGCCAATCGTCGGTGTTCATCGGATGGCTCAGGGTCACACGCTCCTCCGTATTATTCATCCAAATGGTGAAGTGAGTGTCCCCGTCAATCCGCTCATAAATAATGCAGGGATCCCCGGGATCCGCTTTCAAGAAACGGAAACTGCCCTGCCGCAGCGCTTTGTTTTCCTTGCGGAGATGGATCAGAAGCTTATAGAAATCAAGCAGCTCGTTGTCCTGCATATCGGGATGCCACTGCATACACTGACGGCAATCCGGGTCGCCGCCTCCTTGAAGCCCTACCTCGTCCCCATAGAAAATGCAAGGCGTGCCCATATAGGTCATCAGGAACACGACGCATAGTTTCAGCCTTCTTTTGTCTCCGCCGACACGCGTCAAGACTCTCGGGGTATCGTGGCTGCACAGCAGGTTGAAAACCACTTCATTGGCCTGTTTCGGATAACGCATGAGCAGAAAACCCATGCTGCTTGCGAACGAATGCCCGTCCATCCCAGGCCCGGAGAAGAATTCCAGCACTTTATCGGAGAACGGATAGTTCATGACCGAATCGAACTGGTCCCCCAGCAGCCACATCAGCGAGCCGTTCCACACCTCGCCCACAATATAAGCTTCCGGATTGACTTCTTTGACAACCTGCCGCAGTTCCCGCCAGAAATGGTGGTCAATCTCGTCCGCGACATCCAGGCGCCAGCCGTCGATTCCGATTTCCTCGATCCAATACTTGGCGATTCCGATCAGGTAGTCTTTGACCTCCGGGTTAGCGGTATTAAATTTCGGCATGCTTTCAAAAAAACCGAACGTGTCATACGTGGGAATCCCGTCTTTGACCGCTATCGGAAATTCGTTCACGTGGAACCAGTCCACATACTTCGAGTCTGCCCCGTTCTCTCTTACATCTTTAAACGCAGGAAAATCCAGCGCACAGTGATTAAAAACAGCATCAAGCATCACGCGGATTCCGCGTTCATGACAGGTTTCCACCAATTGCTTCAATAGCTTGTTATCGCCGAAATGAGGGTCTACCTTTTTATAATCAATGGTGTCGTATTTATGGTTAGAAGGAGACAGGAATAGAGGAGTAAAATAAATCGCATTAATGCCAAGATCCGTTAAATAATCGAGATGATCCAGAACACCTTGGAGATCACCTCCGAAAAAATTGTCCACTTCGGGCCTTTCGCCCCACGGCTGAGTACCCTCAGGGTCATTGCTCTTATCCCCATTGGCAAACCGTTCCGGGAATATTTGATAGAAAATCGCATCTTTTGCCCATGCAGGCGGATGAAAGACATCATTCTCATGAATATACGGAAAAGCATAATACCCCCCCGTCGGATAGGGCTGTTCAGAATGAATCCCCGTCTCCGTCATCCACAGCTGCCGATCTCCTGAGCTAAGCCGGAAGCAATAAGATAACCGCTTGTGCTCCGGGGAAATTTCGGCTTCCCAGTAATCGAACAACGAATCGGAAGCCGTTTTTAACATCGGAAATTCTTTGTAAAAGCGGTCCCAGTCGTATTTGTCGCTTGTAATCGCCGTTACCTGATCCACATCATCACGCTGGGTACGGACACGCAGGTGGATCAAATTATTATCGTAAGCATAGGCCCAGTTGCTTTTAGTCCCGTGATAAAAGGCTTCAATATTCATCCGTTTCACTCCTTACCGAATAAAGATATCGTTCCTAATTACACGATTTTCAACCTCTGCGAACCAATATATTTTTATCCACATAGTCATCCACAGCCTCTTAATAAAAAAAAGCTTAATTTTCAAAGCTTCAGGCACTTATGAACAGATTTATCCACATTATCCACAGTTTTCGCTTCAAAAGTTATGCGGAAGTTATGCGGAACCCCGGGAAATAAAAATCCCCTGAAAAATAAAGTTTTTCAGGGGTTATCCACATTATCCACAGGGGGTGTGTATAACTTCTCAACACTCACCCTGTGAATAATTTAGGCCATTAAGGGTACATCACGTGAAGCGTCCGCATTAGCACGGACAGCCTGATTGCACGCGGACAGGAACGCCTTGGCAGCCGCGAAGAGAATGTCCTCGTCAAGGCCCGAGCTTTTGTACGTCTGCGAACCGCAGGATACGGTAACGGCCGCTTCCCCCGTTGCCTTCTCACTCGCGGACAGCGAATGCAGCTCCAGATCGGTGAAGGTAACCTCCATAGGAAGCGCCTGGCGGATACAATTCACGATGGCTTCGATCGGTCCATCTCCGGTCCCCGACCAAGTGGCTTCACCGCCACTCTCATTGTCCCGGATGGTCGCCGAGGCGACACGGCTGCGGTCGCTGCTGCTGACTACCTGCAGGTGAACCAGAGAGAAGCGCTCTGCTGCTGTTTGGTCTCCGATTAAGCCAAGCAGCTCGTCATCCGTCACATGCTTCTGCTCGTCGGCCAAGTTCTTGAAGCGGCTGTACACATCTTCAAGAGCCGCTGCGTCCAGGTCAATACCGTACTGACCTGCACGGTGTTTGAGAGCATGACGGCCGGAATGCTTGCCCAGAATAATCATAGAGCGGGGAATACCCAGCTTCTCAGGCTCCATGATCTCGTAAGTATTGCGGTTCTTCAGCAATCCGTCCTGATGAATGCCCGATTCATGCTGGAAGGCATTGCGTCCGACAACCGGCTTGTTGAACGCAATCGGCATGTTCATTACGCGGCTGACCATGCAGGAAGTATTATAAATTTCGCTGAGATTTATACCGGTCGTCACCCCAAGCGCCTCGGAATGCGTCTCAACCGCCATCACGATTTCTTCCAGAGAACAGTTGCCCGCACGTTCCCCGATTCCGTTCACCGACACCTCCACATAGGTGGCGCCGTTCTTGATCGCGGCCATGGAATTAGCAACCGCAAGACCCAGATCGTTATGGCAGTGGGCGCTGAACTCAGCGTCCTGCGCTCCGCGCGCATGACGGCGCACATCGGCAAACATCTGCCCGTAATCCTCCGGCAGCGCATAGCCGACCGTATCCGGCAGATTGATAATGGTCGCGCCTTCCGCAATGACCGCTTCAATCAGCTCGTACAGATATTCGCGTCCTGTCCGGCTGGAGTCCATTGCTGTAAATTCAATGCGCTCGCAGAACTGCTTCGCATAAGCCACCATCGTTCTCGCTTCTTCCTTGACCTGCTCCCGCGTTTTGCGAAGCTGGAAATTCAAGTGGATATCCGAAGAAGAGATGAACATGTGAATCCGGCGCAGTGCCGCATCCTCGGTCGCTTTTAGCGCCGCATCGATATCGATTTGGACCGCTCTGGCGAATCCGCAGATTTCAACGCCCTGAAGCTCCCTGGAAATCTGCTGGACGGCTGCAAAATCCCCCGGGCTTGAGATCGGAAATCCCGGTTCAATCGTGTCCACACCGAGCTTAACAAGCTGTCTGGCAAGCCGGATTTTCTCCTCCGGATACAGTGAACCTCCAGGGGCCTGTTCCCCGTCCCTCAGTGTCGTGTCAAAAATCTTAATTTGCCGTTTAGTCATGTCTATTCCTCCTTATTACCCTTGAAGGGCTGTATTAGAAACTCCTTGCGGAGGTTTCTTGATGCTCCACTTGCTCCACTTGCTCCACTTGCTCCATTAACATTGAACCGCCGCTACGCCTCTTTTCTGCGTGCTCAGCTTCATCCCTCCGGGTAATCCCGAGCACGCAACAAACACAAAAAGCCGCCGTCTCCTGTTAAGAGACGACGGCATAGCCGGCGCGGTACCACTCTTGTTGACTCTTCGTATAGAAGAGTCCGCTCGCAGCGGCGATGCTGGGCGGGTTCCAGAAGGCAAAAGCATGTGTGCGTAATCCACACCAGCTTGCTGTCTCTTCTTCACCCGGCAGCCAATCGCCGCTGCCCGATAACGGAGGCGCCCGGATTTAAGCTTCAGTCACGCCAGGCAAGTTCTCGTCTGCGCGTGTTCTTCACTTCCCGCTCCCAAGCGAGTTCCGATCCTTCACGGACTGCGTCGCACCGTCCCGCAGCTCTCTGTACCGTAACCGGATCCTACTACTCTTGTTCATCGCGTTTGTTATATGTTTTGCGTTATTGGACCCGCAGGCCTCTTCTTCCCGGACTAAAAATACAAACCTCATTTTTTGGTGTGCCTATACGCAAAAAGGCCTGCCGTCTCCATATAAGAGACGACAGGCCGGTCAGCCTTCCGCGTTACCACTCTTGTTGATCCGCCGCAATTGCGGATCCACCTCGGTGCTCAGGAAGCAATCACAACTGTGTACCTCATGCTCCTTCGCTGCCCGATCACGTGGGCCATCCGTCAAAGCCTACCTCACACCTAACGATCCCATTCACGGGTATCATGCCGATACAGGGACTTAAGCGTCTCCCGATTCAGCAACAATAGGGTGTTCTCAGCTTTACCGCTCCCGGGTGAGTGTTCAGGAATCATCCGACTGCGTCGCACCAACCCGCAGCTCTCTGGCCAAATGAATATCCTTGCTGTTCCCGTTCCCAGCGTTTTCCATATTCATAACTTGTTGTTGATTATAGTATGCTGCCAAACTGAAAGTCAATACAAAATTATAAATCTTCAAAAAATTCAGTTTTATCCACATGTGTATAAGATTATGATTTTATCCCTGTGGATATCTTCTCGTTGGCTGAATTCTTGTCCACAAACCCAAGGAGTACTATGAGAATCAACTATGAAAAACTACGGGTCCCCGGTTAAAATTAAATTGAAATCACAACAAAAAATGGAACAACCGAGTGGAGGGGGAAAATTATGTTCCGAATGCTTTTAATGCTGCTTGCCCTGATAATATTCATCTCCGCCTCTGATCAAACAGATGGACGGAACCACGTGACAATTGTGTATATAAGGCACAAATATTTTCTCGCCGATGCCATCAAAGGAAATTTGCTCGGTCCCCGAATTGGCGAGATCGACCGCAAGACGCTCACCCAAGCAAGGTGCGATACTGATTGTGCTCCTCCATTAATTAAAGGAGGAGAACAATTATACACCATCCGGGATAGTAAGGATATAGCGGCACTGGTTCACGGCACTTATTATAGATTTGCTTATTACAATTTCACAGCAAGGGTTGTAAGATCAGAGGCCATTTGATACAAGTCCTTTTACGTGCCGCCATTCTGCTTTTAGCCCGAAGCCTATGGTGAAGTATGGGTAAGGTTTAACAACAAAAGGATACATAAAAGCCGCTGCCTTATTGGCAGCGACCTTGGGTACACAATTCTTCGGGAGGCATTCCCCCGCCTTAATAACCCCACTTCTCCAAACTAAGAACAGGCTCCGCCTTAAAATCAAGCCCGGTGATATCTCCCCGGTTCCATTTCAGGAAGGCCGCCGCGCCGATCATCGCTGCGTTGTCTGAACACAGGTCCATCGGCGGCATAAGGAGCGGTACGCCGAGCTCCTCGCAGCGCTTCGTGAGCGCTTCGCGCAGCCCGCGGTTGGCGGCTACACCGCCGGCGAGAAGGAGCTGCTTGGCTCCGTACTCCTTCACCGCGCGCCCGGCTTTCTCTACGAGCACCTCCACCACGGAAGATTGAAAGCCTTTGGCGACATGAGCCGCCACCGGTTCTTCTCCCCGCATCCGAGATTGGTTAAGCACGTTAAGCACCGCAGATTTCAGGCCGCTGAAGCTAAAATCGTAAGAATTCTCAAGCCAAGCCCGGGGCATCTTGATCTCCCCGTCCGCTTCTTGGGCAAGGCGGTCAATATGAGGGCCTCCCGGATAAGGCAGCTTCAGGGCACGCGCGATTTTATCGTACGCTTCTCCAGCTGCATCGTCACGCGTTTGCCCGATAATGCGGAAGCTTCCTTCGCTCTCCATGTAGATCAGCTCCGTGTGACCGCCAGACACGACCAGAGACACGAGAGGGTATTCCAGCTTATGGACCAGCTGATTCGCATAGATATGACCGGCAATATGATGTACGCCAATCAGAGGCAGCTCCAGCGAGCACGCGAGCGATTTGGCAGCTATAACGCCGACAAGCAGAGATCCGACAAGACCAGGACCTTGCGTGACTGCAACAGCCGACATATCTTCCATGGTCAATCCGGCTTGATCCAAAGCTTCCTGCAGAATCCAGGTTATCGTCTCCACGTGCTGGCGGGAGGCGATTTCCGGAACAACACCGCCGAAGCGCCGGTGCGTCTCGATCTGGCTGGATACCACATTGGAGCGAATAGTAGTGCCATTCTCGATAACTGCTGCCGACGTTTCATCACAGCTCGTTTCAATAGCTAATAGATAGACAGACTTTGCAGGTGAATTCATTCCATTCATTCCTTTTCCGAACACCTCCTCAGACTTCAAGGATCAGGCGCTGCAGGACTTTGTAATTCCTAAAATCGTTCGCTTGTACTTGTGCATTAGAAGACAAGTCCTTTGTGTGCATAAACGGGACTTACACGCTTTTACTACTAAGGACGGACAGTAATCAATGTAGCCCTGTATCCGTTAAGCAGGCTGGTCCTGTTCAGGCAGCTCAGCCCACATAATAATCGCATCTTCGTTATTATCGGTATAGTATCCTTTGCGCACACCTACATATTTGAAGCCCATTTTGTCGTACAGCCGCTGGGCAATGAAATTTGAAGCACGGACTTCCAGCGTCATGCGCACAGCCCCGAGTGAACGGGCTTTGTGCTGCATCTGCATCACGAGCACTTCTCCCAGCTTGCGGCCCCGGTATTTGCCCGAGATGGCAATGTTCGTGACATGCGCTTCATCCATAATGAGCCACATACCGGCATATCCGGCCACAACCCCGTCTATCATCATCACGATATAATGGGCAAAATGATTACTTGTTAATTCATTATGAAAAGCTCCTGCCGACCAAGGCGTCGTAAAAGCTTCCTGCTCAATCTCGCAAATAAGCGGAATATCGTCAAGCCGCATCATGCGAAAGATTGGTGCGCCTATCGGCTGCTCCCGCTCCCATTTACGGTCTTCCATTACGATTCGTTCATCCCTTTCCGTCAAGATTTCGCCATCAGCTTGACTTCGGCCTCGGTCAACTGGGTATAGTTCGGTACAAAAGTAAAGTTATTGTCGCTTTCGCCGCGAGCTAATCGCGCAAGCGCAAGAAGCCCCACTTCCGTGGCCTTCAAATTATAGGAAAGCGAGCGGACGGGAATAACCAGGTCTGCGGACAACTGAGCGATCGCGTCCTCAAACATATCGGTTTCCCCTACAAACAGAATCTCGTCCGGCCGCCGGAAGGAAGCCTGACCCCCACCGGTGTGCAGTCCTGCATCTGGAGGCAGGCTTCCGCCGGCGATCCATTCGCTGAGCTGAGCCGTATAAGCCGTCATCAACCGGATTCCGTCCGGGATAAGACAGCTCCATCGCGCCCCGTTCTCCTTATCTTCCGTAGCATCCGCGGCAAGCAGAGCGGCAAGCAGAGCCGCAGGCTCATCGCCTGCAGCCGCGTACAAGCCTGTAAAGGCTTGCCCGCGGCGCGCATTCATGAGCGGGATGAACCAGCGGACCGGAGCTGGAGTACCGTTAGCACCGTGGAGCGGAGTATCTCCTGCCGGCTCGCGCGCTTCCGGGATTTCCGGACTCGCGGCAGTCGCGAGCGTCGCGGGAATATCAGCTTCCCTCTCCTGCTCCAGCGCAGCCGTACGTCCGCCTAGCGCTAATGCCTCCAGGCTTGAAACAGCCGCCATCGGTATGTTAAGCGACCATGAGAATGTCTTGGCCAAGGTCACCGCGATGCGGACCCCTGTGTAAGAGCCGGGGCCCTGCCCGACAGCGACAGACCGCAAATCCCGGGGACGCAGCCCGTTAGCCGCAAGCAGCTCTTGAACATGCGGCATAATATAAATCGAGTGATTACGGTCTACTTGAGAACTTTTCTCATCAAGAGGAACACCATCTTCTAGAAGAGCAAGAGCCAGTGAAGAGGTTGAGGTATCAATGGCCAGGCAGTATCCGCTGACCGCACTGCCAGCCGCTGCTTGCGGACTCCCCTCTATAACCGGCTGATTCGACAGGACAGCCGCCGGTTTGATCTCATGCAATCCCGGATCCACGCGGCTCCTGCCTCCGCCCTCATCCGCATGTTTATCCAAAGAGGCTGCGGGGGCGTTGTCTTGCCCATTCTTCAAACTCTTGCTGTTCATTCTAACCATCCGTTCTCTTTCAAATTTGCGCACCAGGCCTCATAAGCCGCTCCACCGGGAGTAAGCCGGAACACGCGGTTATTGTCTCCCCCATGTTCTATGTATATTTCCAGCCGGTCCGGAGGGAGAAGCTCCTTAACCAGACTGGCCCACTCGATCAGCGTCAGTCCTTCCCCGTAGAAATATTCATCGAGTCCAAGGTCCTCCGCTTCTTCCTGGGAAATCCTATACACATCCATATGATATAAAGGAAGCTCGCTTCCCTCGTATTCTTTAATAATGGTGAAAGTAGGGCTGTTCACTACACCCTCCACACCTATACCGCGGGCAATCGCCTGGGAAAAGCGGGTTTTGCCTGCACCCAGGTCCCCGTCCAGCGCAATAACGGCGCCCGGCATCACTAGCGAAGCGATTTGCCGCGCCAGTGATTCCGTATCCTCTTCATTTGCGGCTCTGTAGAGATAATAAGCCATGTCCATCGCCTCAATTCGCTGCAAAATGATTGTAGCCCCGCTTGGGGAGAGGCTGCACAGTCCCGTCCGGGCGCTGCAGCCTCACTCCGCCGTCAGCGTCCGTCACACGGCCGATGACGTGCAGGGACAAGCCGCCCTGCGCGAAAGCTTCGCGCAGAGCGCCCATATCGGCTTCTTGCGCCGTGCCCAGAAGCTGATAATCCTCGCCGCCGTACAGGACCCACTCCAGCGGGTCGGCGGCCAGCTCTTCCGCGCAGGCGGCCAGACCCTCCGCCTGCGGCAGCAGCTCCTCCGCGATGAGGAGCCCGACTCCCGAAGCCTCGGCGATTTCGCCGGCTTCGCTCGCGAGCCCGTCGCTGATGTCATTCAGCGCGTGGCACAGGCCTGTGCGCTGAAGCAGTTCTCCCGCCGCGACCTGCGGAAGCGGGCGGGTATGGGCGCGCACCAGCTCCGCCTCAGCGGAGGGCAGCGTGCCCCACTGCGCCGCGTTCACGCCGCGGCGCAGCAGCCATGCCAGGCCCGCAGCGGAGCCGCCGAGCGGGCCTGTGACGAAGACGGCGTCGCCCGGCTTCGCACCGCTGCGCAGCAGCGCCCCCCCTGCGGCGACTTCGCCGAGAACGGTGACGGTCAGCACGATACCGCTACGCGTCGCAGTCGTATCTCCGCCGATGACGGCAACGCCATAGAGTGCAGCGCATTCGTACAAACCGTCGTAGATCCTTCGAATCTGCTCCACGTCCGCACCTGGCGGCACAGAAAGCGCAATAAGCGCATAACGCGGCCGCGCACCCATCGCCGCAATATCGCTGATGTTAGAAGCCATGGCTTTGAAGCCAATATCCTCATCCCGCATCGTAACCGGCAGGAAATGTACGCCTTCTGTCATTGTGTCACAGGTCGCAACAAGCTGCATGCCCGGGGATAGAGCTGCAACCGCGGCATCGTCGCCAATCCCTGTCACGACCCCGCGCGTACGCAGTTCTTCCTCCGATTCCCTTCCTGCGGTAAGGAGCCGGATCAGGCTGAATTCATCTTGTTCCATGACCTTAATCCTCCGGTTCGGTTTGCCTCCTATTATAGACCTCATGGAGTCTTGTAGCAACCGTACGCAAGGCATTTTCAGGCTCTAACACCTACCAGGAATACCTGTGAAAAACCGCGCCCGCAAGACCAGTAGCAGGCCTGCCGGGCGCGGTTCTCAGCTTTCCTCGTCCTCTTTTTGCAGCGACTCCTTATACTCCATCGTGTCGGTCGTTGATTCGTCAATCAACCCGTTCTCCAGGAGCCCTTTGGAATACGTGATTTGACCGCCTCCGAGGCCCTCATTCACCATCCGGTCAATATCCATAAAATAATCGTCTCTGCCCTGATTATCGTTCATTACTGCTCACCTCTCTTAAGTCGGGTTATGGAGTGCAGGCTGCCGCTTGAACTTCAAGACTCCAACATTCAAGACTGCAGATTCAAGATTCAGGCTGCAAACCGCACACATAGCCTTAGGCTTCCTCCAACAAGCCCAAAGCATTCAAGTCACGAGCCGGTCATAAGATGAGTAAAGGGTGGATATACTGATAAGTAAAGACATTCTAGGCGACTGCTGCGATCCTGCAGCTCAAGCTGCCGATCCGTAAGGAGGAGTACGTATGCATACGGTCTGGAAAGGCGCCATCAGTTTCGGTCTGGTTCATGTTCCCGTTAAAATGTTCTCGGCCACCGAAGAAAAAGACATTTCCATGCGCTATATCCACAAAAAATGTACCACCCCTCTATCCTATGTGCGGTCATGCACCACGTGTGATGAGCAGGTGGAATGGGCAGAGATTACGAAGGGCTACGAATATGAGCCGGGACGATTTGTTCTTTTTGAGAAAGAAGAACTTGAGAAAATTTCGGGAGAAGCGACTAAAGAGATCAAGATTCTTGATTTTGTGAATCTGGACGATATCGACCCGATTTATTTTCAAAAAACGTACTACTTATCCCCGGGGGATACCGGTGCTAACGCCTATAACCTGCTGCTTGAATCCATGCGCCAGACAGGCAAAATCGGCATCGCCAATATTTCTATCCGCTCCAAAAGCAGCCTCGCGGCTATCCGCGTGATTGATAACTGCATCGCGATGGAAACCATATTCTACCCGGATGAAATTCGTCCGATTAACCAGGTGCCCAACCTTCCCGAGGCAATCAACGTGAACGATAAAGAGCTGACTATGGCCAAGATGCTGATCGAGCAGCTCTCCACCCCATTTGAGCCCGACAAATACCAGGATAACTACCGGAACGCCCTGCTTGAAGCGATCGGGCAGAAAGTTGCGGGCCAAGAAGTTCAGGTTGCTCCGCAGCAGGCGCATACGAACGTGATCGATCTCATGTCGGCACTGCAAGCCAGTCTAGAAGCCGTCAAGCCTGTGGCAACGGACCCGGCGGATGCCAAACCGAAGGCACGCAAGAGCAAAGCCAAAGCAAAGGCGAAGGAAACGGTGTCCTAAACGGTTCTTACTGAGTGAAATGCAAGATACAGCCCGCCTACCCGGCCGGGCTTTTCTTTGAAGTTCCCGGCTTATTCATCTCTTTCTTATTTTAGGAGAGTGGCGTTGCCGACCACCGGACTGGGCGCAGGCCTAACCAAAAGCAATCTGTTGCGAGGTGAATGATGAACTATACTCCTGTTATCCCTTTTGAACCCATTTCGACATCGCAGCTTCCCAGCGGCAACGAGTGGATTGCGCAAATAAAATGGGACGGCGTCCGGATACTCACTTACTTCGACGGCCAATCCGTCCGCCTGATTAACCGGAGACTTAACGAGCGGACCCGGCAGTACCCTGAGCTTCAGGATATCGGCACCTACTGTAGTGCGGACTCCGTTATTCTCGATGGCGAAATTATCGCACTTGAGGAAGGCAGCCCTTCTTTTCACAAGGTAATGAAACGGGATAGTTTAAAGAACGACCAGAAGGTCCTTTACGCGGTTAACGCTGTCCCCGTTCATTATATGGTTTTTGATGTGCTCTACTGTAACGGAGAGTGGGTAACCAATCAAAGTCTGAGAGAGCGTCAGCAGCTTCTGGACACAATCATCCGGCAGCCTCATCCCATTGTCCAAGTCGTTCCCAGCTATACCGATCTGCAGCCGCTTGACACGGTTGCGAAGGAGCACCAATTGGAAGGAATCGTGCTCAAGAATCTGGACAGCACCTATGTAATCAACGGGAAGGACAAGCGCTGGATGAAGAAAAAATACATTCAGGATCTGATTGCCGTCGTGGGAGGCGTCACCCGCCGTGCGGGTACGGTAAACGCGCTGCTGCTCGGCTTATATGACGATCAGCAGCGACTGATCTATATCGGCCACGCAGGTACAGGCAAACTGACTGTACAGGATTGGAAGAAGATAACCGGGCAGGCGGAGGAGCTTAGAATCGAGGAGAGACCTTTTGCTAATATACCGGAACGCTCCAAGGAAGCTGTATGGATTCAGCCGCTTCTCACTGTGAAAATTCACTTTATGGAATGGACGCCCAACGGAACTTTACGGCAGCCGAGTATCCAATCGTTCACACAGATTCCTCCGGAAGATTGTTATTTCTAAACTTTTTAGGCGGAGGACGCTTCATATACATAGAAGAAAGGGGGCCAGGCAATGTCCGTGAGCTCGAAGAAAAGCAAAGGTACCATCACGATCGAAGGTCATGAACTGACCATTACCAACCCCGAGAAGCCCTTATGGCCCGAGGCCGGCATCACGAAACTCGATTTTCTGCAGAAGCTGATCGAACTCTCTCCTTATTTGCTGCGCTACTGCCGCGACCGTCACTTAACCACTATTCGCTTTCCTCACGGGATCCATGACAAATCGTTCTACCAGAAAAACAGTCCCGAACCTGTTCCGGAATTCGTTACCCTGGCCCCGCTGGACGGGATCAATTATGTTAACCTGGATTCCCTCCCTACTCTGATTTGGCTCGGAAATCTCGCCTGCCTGGAATTTCATCCATCCTTTCATCATATCGGGGACACGCTGCCTGCCGAGTGGCTCATCGACATAGATCCGAGCCTGGAAGTCGAGCCCCGCATTATGGAAGCCGCTCATGTAATAGGCGAAATTCTGGATTCCCTGCACATCCGGTCCGTTCCCAAAACATCGGGAGCAACAGGCGTTCAAATTTATGTGCCCATCCAGCGCGGGTATACGTTCGAGCAGCTGCGGAAAATCGGCCATTTTATCGGGACGTATGCAGTCAAGAAATATCCCGGACTTTTTACAGTGGAACGGTTAAAAAAGAATCGCGGCGACCTGATCTATTTCGACTACCTGCAGCATTGGTACGGGAAAACCTTGTCGGCCCCCTATACTCCCCGGGCCAGGGCGGCCGGCACGGTATCCACCCCGCTGCTGTGGCAGGAAGTGGAGCAGCGGAGCGATCCCCGTGAATTTACTCTGCACGTCATTGTGGACCGGATTCACAAAATGGGCGATCTCATTGAGCAAGTCCCTCCGCAAAATCTGGACGCGGTTCTTGCCCATTTGGAGTAAAGCGGATGGAATCTAGCTAATCGATAACTGAATTGGTATAATTATGAAGTTGCTGCTCTTAAATTTTCTATGCAATTTCACTAGTTAACACGGGAAGTGAGGCTTTGAAGAAGAAAACTCCATTTCTTATCGGCGCTTTTATTCTGATCGGAGTGAGCGTCTGGTTTATTCTGGCCAATGATTCCACCAGCCTTAACTACTGGCCGACTCTCATGTTCACCTTCTCTATCGCGGCCAATATGCTGGCTCAGGCTTATCTCGCCCCTTATGCCTCCAAGGATGATACGAGGTTCAGGGCAATCCGCTCCAGAAGCTTCTTTTATACCTATTTTGCCAGTCTGCTCTATTTGTTTGCCGCCTTTCTTCTGGTCATTACGGACACATTCACCGATCCTGTCTATCTGGTATTGAATCTGCTGGTACTGACGGGCATTTCACCCCAGATAGCCACTGTGCTTTTATTGAAATTTTCTATACCTCATTAATTAAAAATAAGGCGCGTACCTGCCCGGTGCGCGCTTTGTTATTTTGCTCATCTTGCCGGATAATGCCAGGCTTAGAACTTACTGCGGACGCCTCCCCTGGGCAGACCGCCGTTATTCAGGCACCATGCCGCAAGCCGTAAATTTCGCGCGCATTCCTGATTCACGACTCAGAACAACGGAGACAAGAGCCGGCCCATGACCTCTTTGCCCTTCTGGAAGCGGGAACGCTTTTCGAATTCCGAAAGAGACAGCTTCTTGCTGTTTTTCAAATCGTTAATAAAATCATGCTCCAGCCGCTCAATGGACTTCTGATCGAACAGGATAGCATTAAGCTCAAAATTACTGTAGAAGCTGCGCATGTCCATGTTGGCGGTACCCACCGTTGCGAACAAATTATCAATAATGGTTACTTTCGCGTGGACGAAACCCGGTTGATACTGATAGAATCTCACGCCTGTCTGCATAAGGTCCTGAAGATACGACAGGGAAGCATAATGCACGATCCAGGAATCAGGAATCTCCGGAAGGATGATTTTCACATCCACCCCGCTGATGGCGGCTGTTTTGAGCCCCATAATCAGACTCTGATCGGGAATGAAATACGGCGTTGTAATATAGATCCTCTTCTTGGCCGTCGTGATTCCCCCGAAGTAAGACTCCAGGATAGAATCCCAGTGAGCATCCGGGCCGCTTGCTACAACCTGCACCGGCTGATTTCCCTCACAGGCATGCTCGGGATAGAACAAGGTCTCGCTCAGTTTCTGCCTGCTTACAAATTCCCAATCGGACAGAAAAGTACTTTGCAGGTAGTAGACCGCATCGCCGGTAATCTTCAAATGCGTATCCCGCCAATAACCGAGCACCGGGTGCATCCCCAAATATTCATCCCCGATATTAATACCGCCGAGGAAACCGACCAGTCCGTCCACCACAATGATTTTACGGTGGTTCCGGTAATTCATCCGCTTATCGAAGAACGCGATAAAAGCCGGCAGGAAGCAGTACGTTTCAATCCCCGCCTCCGTAAGTTCCCTGATGTACTTCGCAGAAAGCTTATAGCTGCCGATTCCGTCATAAATAACCCGTACCTGGACACCCTCACGGGCTTTACGGACGAGCAGCTCCTGGAACTTCCTGCCCGTCTCATCATCCCGGAGAATATAAAATTCAAAGTGGATATGATGCTTGGCTTGTTCCATCGCTTCGAACATAGCCTCATAAGTCGCTTTGCCGTCCGTCAGCACTTCGACTTCATTGTTCCGTGTAATCGGCGAACTGGGAATATTGCTGAGCAGACCGAACAACCGCGGTTCATTAATAATGTTTGGCACCGGGTAATCATGGCCTTTCTTCGTTTTCTCCAGCTCCCTGCGCATTTCACGCTGCATTTCCCCCAGAACACGTCGTGTTTTGCGCTTTACATTGCGGCGCTGCGAATACTCCTTCGCAAGAAAGTAATACATAATAAAACCGATAACCGGGAAAATAAACAAAATCATCAGCCACGCGACCGTTTTCGAGGAGTTGCGGAATTCAACCACCACGATGGTGACCGTCTGAAATATAAATAAGAGTAGAACAATGACTAGCCATAGCATCTTAACCGGTTCTCCCTTCCTTATCAAAAAACCGGTCTAACTGCCGGACCGGGGTAAGCCGTTTCTATAGGGTGTACGTACTTTTAATCCACTATTCGGCTTGCATAAACATCAACCCTCCACAGTCCTGTAAAGAAGGCTTGTGAAGAGAGTGTTGGGTTAACCCTTCGGGACATGATATAATAGTCGTTAAACCTATATACAGAAGACCAGGAGAGAAAGCCGATGAGACAAACCATTTTGTTTGATTTGGATGATACCCTTATCCACTGCAACAAATATTTTAACGTCGTGATCCAGCAGTTCGTCGATACGATGCTGACCTGGTTCGCGGGGCACGGCCTTACGGAAGAAGCCATTAAACAGAAGCAATTGGATCTCGATCTGGCTGGAGTTGAAGTACACGGCTTCAAAGCGGAACGGTTTCCTCAATCTTTTATAGAGACCTATCACTACTACTGTGAGACCTTCGGAATTCGTGCCCGCACGAAGAATGAGCGGTGGCTCAGCCAGCTCGGGCACAGCGTGTACGCCCACTCTATTGAACCCTATCCGAATATGGAGCCGACTTTACAATCGTTGACCGAACAAGGGCATGAGCTGTTTCTATATACAGGTGGCGATGCTACGATTCAAATGCGCAAAGTGGAGGAAGCCGGATTGAACCGTTACTTCGGGGAGCGGATTTTTGTCGCCCTGCACAAGACGAGAGAGTTCATGGAGACCCTTATCCACACGCAGGATTTTGAGCGCAGCCGCACATGGATGATCGGCAATTCCGTCCGCACGGATGTGATGCCTGCCCTGGAATCCGGCATTCACGCCATATACATTCCAGCCCAGCAGGAATGGCAGTACAACGTTGTCGACATTACGGCCACGCCTAAGGGAGCGTTCTTCACCCTGCCTTCCCTGGCGGAGGTTCCTAAAATCATCTCGGACTATACAGGCCAAAGAGCCGTTAATTTGTAGATTTACACGACATGGAATAGCTGCCGCCCCTGAATAAACAAAGCCTGGATTAGGCGGTCACTATGCGCGTCAATTTTTGTGTTCATGATGTACCTATTCGGTACATTCATGAGTTAACCTTGTTTTTTCCATAAAAAAAGACTGCCGGACAAATTCCGGCAGTCTCCGAGGAGCCTAACGGCTCCTTTTTTTGTTGCAGATTCGGGGGGTTAAGGCAGATTAGAGCTGCCCATCAGGAAGCGGTCTACTTCACGGGCCGCTTCTCGCCCTTCATTAATTGCCCAGACGACCAAGCTTTGTCCGCGGCGAACGTCGCCAGCGGCAAAAATACTGTCTACGTTCGTTTTGTACTTGCCGTATTGTGCCTTGGCATTGGAGCGGACATCCTTCTCGATACCGAGCTTATCCAGCAAATTCTGCTCAGGGCCGGCAAAGCCCATTGCCAGGAACACAAGCTGAGCAGGGTAAATCTTCTCGCTGCCTTCTACCTCTTCCGGTACAACGCGTCCCTGATCGTCGTTCTTCCATTGAATCTGGACCGTTCTAAGTCCGGTCAGGTTACCGTTCTCGTCACCGACGAAGTTCTTGCTCAGCGTCAAGTACTCGCGCGGGTCTTTGCCATGTACGGCTTTGGCTTCCTCATGACCGTATTCGAGTTTGTAGACCTTAGGCCACTCCGGCCACGGATTGCTCACTTCACGCTTAAGCGGAGGCTTCTCGCGGTATTGGAACTGTACGACACTCTTACACTTGTGACGTACGGATGTAGCGACACAGTCCGTACCCGTGTCCCCGCCGCCGATAACGATGACATCTTTGCCCTCGGCATTAATGAACTCACCGTCCGCAAAATTCGAATCCAGCAGACTCTTCGTATTCTTATGCAAGAACTCCATTGCCGGGTATACACCCTTGAGATTGCGGCCCTCAATATCGAGTTCCCGCGGACGGGTTGCCCCGATCGCCAGAATCACGGCATCGAATTCCTCTTGAAGCTGTTCAACCGGTACACTCACGCCAATTTCGGCATTCGTGACGAAGTTGACGCCCTCTGCAGCCAGCAAATCAACCCTGCGCTGCACAAGATGCTTCTCGAGCTTCATATTCGGAATACCGTAGGTGAGCAGGCCGCCGATGCGATCGTCGCGCTCATAAACCGTCACGGTATGTCCCGCTTTGTTAAGCTGGGCGGCTGCCGCAAGCCCGGTAGGACCCGAGCCGATAATCGCGACTTTTTTGCCTGTACGGGACTTCGGCGGCTCAGGTACGATCCAGCCCTCCGCGAAACCGCGGTCCACAATCGCTTTCTCAATATCTTTGATGGTGACCGGGTTGTCGATCAAACCGACTGTACAAGAACCTTCGCAAGGCGCCGGACAGACACGACCCGTGAACTCCGGGAAATTATTCGTTTTGTGCAGCCGGTCGAGCGCTTCACGCCACTGTCCGCGGTAAACAAGATCATTCCACTCGGGAATGAGGTTGTTTACCGGGCAGCCGGTCGTCGATCCGGAAATGACTTTGCCTGTATGACAATACGGGATCCCGCAGTCCATACAACGCGCTCCTTGAACCTGCAGTTTCTCCTCGGAATTCTTATTGATAAATTCCTTCCAATCCTGAATCCGCTGCAGAGGGGCGCGCTCAGTGGGCAGTTCGCGTTGATATTCGATAAATCCGGTTGGTTTTCCCATTGCGCTTCCTCCATCGTATAGAATCTGTCTAGCCGGGTATGATTAGTTGCCGCCAACACGGGCCAAATCGCGCATGTTCTCTTCGAACGCCTTCATTACAGCGTCTTCCTGGCTGAGTCCGGATCTCTTCATCCGTTCGATTGCATCGAACATCCGTTTGTAATCCTTCGGTATAACTTTGACAAACTTCCAGATATATTCATCCCAGCGGCTCAGAACGCGATGGGCGATTGCACTATCGGTAAACGTAGCGTGATACTTGATCATGCTTCTCAGCTCGTTGATTTCGTAGCTCTCTTCGACCTGCTCCAGGGAGACCATGTCTGTGTTGCAGCGGTCTGCCATCGTGCCGTCTTCATCGAGCACGTAAGCCACGCCGCCGGACATCCCTGCCGCGAAGTTGCGGCCGGTCTTGCCTAGAATGACGACGCGTCCGCCGGTCATGTATTCGCAGCCGTGATCGCCCACGCCTTCCACTACGACCCGGACACCGGAGTTGCGGACTGCGAAGCGCTCACCCGCGATGCCGCGGATGTAAGCTTCACCATCCGTTGCTCCGTAGAAACCTACGTTGCCGATGACGATATTGTCTTCTGGCGCAAAGGTCGATTCACTCGGCGGGAAGATGACGATTTTACCGCCTGACAATCCTTTGCCGACGTAATCGTTCGCGTCACCCTCAAGCGACAACGTGATGCCTTTGGGCACGAAGGCGCCGAAACTCTGGCCTGCCGATCCGTTGAAATGAAGACGGATCGTGTCGTGCGCAAGCCCCTTGGCTCCGTATCGGCGGGTCACTTCGCTGCCGAGAATCGTACCTACAACACGATTCGTGTTGTTGATTGGCAGCTCGATGCGCACATGATCCTCAAAATCCAGAGCCTGCTGGACTTTAGGGAGAATTTCCCGCACATCCAGTGACTTATCAAGTCCATGATCCTGCTCCATCTGGCAGTAGCGGCCTACATCTGCCGGCATCTCCGGCTGATGAAGCAGCGGGCTCAGGTCGAGGCCTTTGAGCTTCCAGTGATCCACATCCTGATCTTGCACCAGGCACTCCGTACGTCCGATCATCTCCTCGATGGTCCGGAAACCAAGCTCCGCCATCGTCTCACGGACATCTTCCGCCATGAAGCGCATGAAGTTTACGACATGTTCCGGCTCACCCATGAAATGCTTGCGGAGTTCCGGATTCTGAGTAGCCACGCCGACCGGACATGTGTCGAGGTGACACACACGCATCATGATGCAGCCAAGCGAGATAAGCGGTGCCGTCGAGAATCCGTACTCCTCGGCTCCGAGCAGCGCTGCGACGACAACATCGCGGCCGGTCATCATTTTGCCGTCCGATTCCAGAACGACGCGGCTTCTCAGGTTGTTCAGGATCAAGGTCTGATGCGCTTCGGCAAGACCAAGTTCCCATGGCAGCCCGGCATGACGGATGCTCGTTTGCGGCGATGCGCCGGTTCCGCCGTCATATCCGCTGATGAGGATGAGATCCGCTTTGCCTTTGGCAACGCCTGCGGCAATCGTGCCCA
Source organism: Paenibacillus lutrae (assembly GCF_009757775.1). Lineage (GTDB taxonomy): Bacteria > Bacillota > Bacilli > Paenibacillales > NBRC-103111 > Paenibacillus_F > Paenibacillus_F lutrae. The sequence continues at coordinate 80,256 of NZ_RHLK01000012.1, read as the reverse complement.
CGCCCACTTCGGAGACGAGCTTAACGCTGATGCGAGCCTGCGGGTTCGCATTCTTGAGATCGTGGATCAGCTCTGCCAGATCCTCGATCGAATAAATGTCATGGTGCGGCGGCGGGGAGATCAAACCCACACCGGCCGTCGTACCGCGTACTTCCGCTACCCAAGGGTAGACTTTCTTGCCGGGCAGCTGTCCGCCTTCGCCCGGCTTGGCTCCTTGGGCCATCTTAATCTGAATCTCGTCCGCATTGACGAGATAGTTGCTCGTGACGCCGAACCGGCCGGAAGCAACCTGTTTGATCGCGCTTCTGCGCAGATCGCCGTTCTCATCCGCCTTGAAACGGTTCGGATGTTCTCCGCCCTCGCCCGTGTTGCTGCGGCCGCCGATGCGGTTCATGGCGATGGCAAGCGCTTCATGCGCCTCTTTGCTGATCGAACCGAAGGACATCGCGCCGGTTTTGAAACGCCTCAGGATCGCCTCAACCGGCTCGACTTCCTCAATCGGTACCGGTGAACGGTTCGATTGAAGCTTCAGAAGGCCGCGCAAGGAAGAGGTCTTCTTCGCTTCGCGGTTCACCAGATCCGCGAATTTGCGGTACATCCGGTAGTCGTTGTTGCGGACCGCGGTCTGCAGGGAATGAATCGTCTCCGGTGTGAACACATGGTCCTCGCCATCGTGACGCCATGAAAGCTCGCCGCCGGTATCCAGCACCTCATCCCGTCCGTCACGGGCCGAATAGGCACGCTGATGGCGGATGAGCGTCTCCAGAGCTACTTCTTCCAGACCGATCCCTTCCACAGGCGTGTACGTCCAGGTGAAATAACGGTCGACAAATGTCTGACTGAGTCCGACGGCTTCAAAAATTTGTGCACCGCGGTAACTTTGTATCGTAGAAATCCCCATCTTCGCCAGAACTTTGACGACACCTTTCGTCGAAGCTTTGATAAAGTTGGCAATGGCTTTATCGGTCGTAATATCTTTCATCTGGCCGGTTTCGATCATATCCTGGAGCGTTTCCAGCGCCAGATAAGGATTGATGGCACCGGCTCCATATCCCAGAAGGAGCGCAAAATGATGCACTTCGCGCGGCTCACCGGATTCTACAATCAAACTTGCTTTTGTTCTTGTGCCTTGACGGATCAGATGATGATGAAGTCCGGCTACAGCGAGCAGGGCCGGAATAGCGGCCTGCTCCTCATCCATTCCCCTGTCCGACAGGATGAGGAAAGTTGCGCCGTCTTCAACCGCTTCATCCGCGGACCGGTACAATTCTTCCAGAGCCTGCTCCAGTCCTTGACTGCCTGCGGAAGCACGGAACAAGGTCGGCAGCTTAACGGATTTGAAGCCCGATCGGTTGATAAGACTCAGTTTCGTAAGTTCTTCATTGCTGATGATCGGAGTCGGGATACGGATCTGACGGCAGCTTTCCGCTTCCGGACGGATTAAGTTGCGCTCCGGCCCGATTGTTGTCTCCTGTGCCGTAACAATTTCCTCGAAGTTGGCATCGATCGGCGGATTCGTTACTTGAGCGAACAGCTGCTTGAAGTAGCTGTAGAGCAGCTGCGGACGCTCGGACAATACGGCAAGCGGCGCGTCATAACCCATAGAGCCGATCGGGTCAACGGCTGTCTTCGCCATCGGCTCCAGGAACTTGCGCAGGTACTCGAAGGTGTAGCCGAAAGCCTGCTGGCGCTGAACGAGCACGTCATGACGGGGCTGCGGCTCCGGCGCTGCTTTGGGCAGGTCACTAATGGAAATCAGGTTCTCCTTCAGCCACTGCTCATAAGGCTGCTCCGATACGATCTGGCCTTTGATCTCTTCGTCTGTAATAATGCGGCCGGCTACCGTATCCACAACGAGCATGCGGCCCGGCTGAAGACGTTCTTTACGGGCGATCCGTTCCGGCTCGATGGTCAGTACGCCCGCTTCCGAGGAGAGGACGATAAGGTCGTCATGCGTGACATAGTAACGTGCAGGACGCAGACCGTTGCGATCGAGCAAAGCGCCGATAATACGGCCGTCCGTGAACGAAATTGCCGCGGGTCCGTCCCATGGTTCCATCAGCGTGCTGTGATACTCGTAGAAAGCGCGTTTGGCAGGGTCCATCGTATCGTGCTTCGACCACGGTTCCGGTACCATCATCATGGCTGCATGAGGCAGCGAACGACCGGAAAGCATCAGGAATTCCAGGCAGTTATCGAGAATTTGCGAGTCGGAACCGTCCGTATCCACAATCGGCAGCAGGCTCTGGAAATTATCTCCGAACAGATCGGTCTGGATCATGGCCTGGCGTGCGTGCATCCAGTTAACGTTGCCTCTAAGGGTATTGATTTCGCCATTATGAATGACATATCGGTAAGGGTGTGCGCGCTCCCAGCTCGGGAAGGTATTCGTACTGAAACGGGAATGGACAAGAGCCATGGCTGTCTCGAAGGACGGATCCTGAAGCTCTAAGTAATAAGCGTCCACCTGCTCGGGGGTGAGCATGCCTTTGTAAACGATCGTGCGGCTGGACATACTGGGGAAGTAAAGCTCTGCACCGTCAAGCGCGCGGGTTTCGTTCTCAATGCGCTTGCGGATCACATATAGTTTGCGTTCGAAAGTTAGTTCGTCTTGAAGATCGCCCCGGCCGACAAAGAGCTGGCGGACAAAGGGCTCTGACGCCTTAGCGGAATCACCCAGCGTAGAGTTATCCGTAGGCACGGTCCTCCATCCGAGGAAAGGCTGGCCTTCTTCCTGGATAATGCGCTCAGCAACGCGCTCGCACTGCTGCCTTGCCTCCAGAGCCTGCGGCAGGAACACCATCCCTACGCCGTATTCTCCGGCTTGCGGGAGCTCAATTTTCTCATCCGCGCATACTTTGCTCAGAAATCCGTGCGGAATCTGCAGCAGAATGCCGGCGCCGTCACCCGTATTGGCTTCGCTGCCCTGGCCACCCCTGTGGTCCAGATTGCAAAGCACCGTTAACGCCTGCCCCACGATTTCATGGGAAGGCTTTCCTTTCATGTTAGCGACAAAACCAATTCCGCAGGCATCATGTTCGAACCGCGGATCATACAAACCTTGTCTGGAAGGGGGAGCGTTTCTGTTCATGATTGTGCAACCTTTCCTCTTGTCAATTTGGGTACAACATTCGTCTCATGCCTGCATTAAAGGAGTAAAGCCGACAAATACAGCGCTACTCTAAGCAAATAGGCTGTATCTGCCAAAAACCGAATCTTCTAATGACCGGCCTCGATATTTTTCTATTATATTAACATTAGACTTTCGAGAGTGCAATTTAAAAAAAGATTATGGGTTGAAAAAAAAATTTAATGGGAAACGCTGGACAGACCTTGAAAAACGAAGGTTTTCACCATGATAAATCAGTTTTATACAATTCCAAATCTATCATTTTACGTCAGGTTTGGCGTTCCTTAAATCCGAAAATTAAATAGATTAATAGCTGCTAATGTTTGTGTTTTGACCATTTTTCAAGAGATAGACCTGACACGATTCAGGATTTGCTCTCCCGCAAAATAGATAATTCCGGCACATTCACGCAAAGTATAGTAATAAATAGCGACCGGTTTAATCCGGACAGGTTCAGCCGTTACGTTCATGTCCAGACTGCGTGCCATGAGAAGAGAACGGTACGTATGGAAGCCGTGTGTAACAATGATGGCAGATTGCCATTCCTCCTGCTTCATAATGCGCTTGCTGTTCTGGAGATTCTCTATCGTAGATGTCGATTCTTCTTCAGTCCGGATGGCAGACGGCGGAACTCCGTTGGCAACGAGATACTTCTTCATCACACTTGCTTCGGTAGGTTCGCTGGTAACCGTTCCGCCCGTTGTAATAATGCGGGGCGCCAGCCCCTTGTTGTACGCTTCAAGCGCTATATCCAGGCGCTCTTTCATGGCATTGCTCGGTTTCCCGTTCCAGACTGCAGCTCCAAGAACAATAATGGCATCGCTTTCCGATCCGTGAGACGTCTGTGCAACATAATGAATCCATCCGCTCATTCCTACTATATATAGGACCGCAATTCCGATCAGGGACAGACTGCCGTACAACCATTTTTTCCAGCGCTTCATTTTCTTTTTCCTGCTATTGTTAGGAAGCTTTCTTGTCATCAACTGTTATATCTCCTTGTTTCCTGTTCCAAGTTACCACTGCATGTAATAAGGCTGTCATTCGAACTCCAATCCTTTTCCAGTCCTATCTTGTTATCATAACGCGCTTGAAGCGGCATAGCTACAAAAAAAGAGGTTTATTGGGAATTACTGGATTAAAATTCATGTGACAGGCATACTGCTCTTTTTTCCATGATGCAAAACATGATATGATAGCATATACCGTGCTACGTTTAAGATAGAGAGGAAGTCTTCCTTTTGGCTAAATTATATTTCCGATACGGGACTATGAACAGCGGTAAATCCATTGAGGTTCTGCGGACCGTACACAACTATGAAGAACAAGGCAAGAAAGTGCTTCTCTTCACCCCCTCAGTCGACGACCGCAGCGGAGTCGGTTTGGTTGCCTCACGCATCGGCATGCAGAAAGCAGCCATCGTCATTGAAGACGGCGTGAATATGGTGGAATTGGCCGCCAAAGAAAGACCCAACTGTATACTGATCGATGAAGCCCAGTTCTTGAGTGCGGAGCAAGTCCAGCAATTGACACAAATAGCCGATGATCTCGGCATTCCCGTCATTGCGTACGGCCTTCGTGCCGATTTCCTCGGGAATCTCTTCGAGGGAAGTTCCAGTCTGTTTGCCATAGCCGATAAAATCGAGGAAATCAAAACCGTCTGCTGGTTCTGCGACAGAAAAGCGACGATGAATATGCGCTGCAAGGACAGTGTCCCTATTTTTCATGGAGAACAAATACAAATCGGAGGCAACGAAAGCTACATTCCCGTCTGCCGGAAATGCTATACCGAGAAGAAAAGACAAGCGGAGCAGAAGTGACCCGTTCACAGATACATCCGCCCGGTGCTTGACCCGAATGCAGTCCAGAGCATGCTCGTGCGCTTCCCGGCTATTTTGTCGATTAAGGAAAGGTGAGGTTTCTTGAGTAAAAAACGAATTCTGCTCCTTTCGGAGGGATTCGGCTTCGGCCACACCCAGGCGGCACATGCGCTGGCGTCTGCGCTGCGGAGAACGAATCCCGGATTAATCATCCGCGTACTTGAGCTCGGGGCTTTTCTGCATCCGACTATTGCACCCTGGATATTCTCTACCTACCGCAAAACAATTGTGTCACAGCCCAAAATGTACGGTCGATTGTACCGTTCCCAATCCGGGAAGCCTCTTAATGAGGTGCTGCAGTTCGGCCTTCACCGGATTTTTTATCGTCAGGCTTCTGTTGTCATTGATCAGCTTAAGCCGGATATCATCATTTGCACCCACCCTTTCCCGAATCTGATTGTATCCCGGCTGAAGCGCCAAGGGCTTAAAATCCCCCTGTGCACCCTTTTGACGGATTATGATGCGCACGGGTCATGGATTAATCCTGAAGTGGACCGATATTTCGTCTCCGCTCCTGATGTGAAGCGCAAGCTCGTCAAGAAGGGCGTGCCTTCACGCAGAATCAAGGTAACCGGACTGCCCGTTCATCCGAGCATCTCCCAGCACCACATTCCGGAAGAGATATATCTGGAGTTCGGACTCCGCGACATGCCGACTGTTATGCTCATGGGAGGCGGATGGGGGCTGCTGGATGACAAACTGCTGAACCACATCGTCAAATGGCGGGATAAAGTTCAGCTGCTGTTCTGCCTTGGGACCAACGAAAAGGCCCGCCAGCAGCTCCTGTCGGAAGAAATTTTCCGCCACCCTAACATTCACGTCTTCGGTTATACCCGCGAAATCGGCAAGCTCATGGAGGTTTCGGATCTCCTCATCACCAAGCCCGGCGGGATGACCTGTACGGAAGCCATGATCAAGGGAGTGCCTATGCTGTTCTACAATCCGATTCCCGGACAGGAAGAAGAGAACTGCCTTTACTTCACGGAGCATGGCTATGGTCGCGAGCTGGCTTCACTGGACGAGCTGGACGGACATTTCGGAGAACTGATGGAGAAGCAGCGGGATAAGTCGGGGCGAAGCCACGGCAATCCCCGGTTCGTATCCCGGCTGTTCTCTCAAAGTGTGATTGAGCTGCTGCGCTGATTACCTTCATACCCTACACGAATATCCCATCACCCTTCCACCAATTTCACATAGCTTTCCCTCTAACCCGCGGACCTCGGTTCCGGGTTTTTGCATGTTCACTTTCTTCTGCGCACCATCCTCTACTCTCCCAATCTGCCTTACTCTCTGCCTTACTATTTGTCTTACTATTTGTCTTAAAATCTGGCATGTACGCTAATCGGCCCGAATAGAATCGAACAGGGGGCTCGGTTTTCTTGAAAGGAAGGTCGATTGCATGAAGACGAAAGGAGACAAGAAAGAGCTTACTCTCATGCTGATTCCAGGAGCCGGGCAAAGAGTTGTCCGCTTCAAGCTCCGCCGCATCAGTCTCTATCTCTTTCCCACTACAGCTATTATTGTCATCCTCGGCTTCTCCCTGACCATCTACGTTCAGAATACCTCCTACCAGAATACGACCCACAAACTCACCGAAACTTTCAACGGTCAGGAAAAACAGCTCACGGATCAACTGATGCTGAAAGATTCGGAGCTTGAAAAGCTGCAAATCGAACTGATCGATTTATCTAAGCAAGCGGAGCAGTTCAAGGCGAGGCTGGAGGAGATCCGTAAATTGGAGGACAAATTCAGTTCCGGCCCCGCCGCAGGTAAATCGGAAGCCGCAGCCGGATCTCCTCCTCCCTCCTCCCTTTCTTCTGTGGGCGGTCCTGCAATTCCGGCAGAAGAGCGGGATATGACCGGCCTTGCTTCCAAAACCCGTTCGGAACTCTCCGGCATGATCGCCGACATCGAAGGACTCATCACCAGTTTGACGGAGAGCGAGCGTAAACTGCAGGAGGCCCGCCGGCTCAAACGGATCACGCCTACCATTTGGCCCTCCGACTCCCGCAGCATCACTTCAACCTTCGGCGTACGGAGAGATCCGTTCTCCGGAAGTCCGAGCGTTCATGCGGGAATAGACATCGACGGAGAGCTGAACGATCCGGTCTATGCCGCGGCAGACGGGATCGTCACTGCTGCGGAATATAATCCGCAGAAGGGCAACTTTATCGCCATCGATCATTCCCGGGGCCTGCAGACGGAGTATCTCCACTTGAACCGGACAGACGTCCGGCCCGGCAGCACGGTCCGCAAAGGGCAGATCATCGGCAGAGTCGGCTCCACGGGGCGAAGTACAGGCACACATCTTCATTATGAAGTGCATAAGAACGGCGTAAAAATCAATCCGTCCCCCTATTTGATTTCAAACCGAAAGGATGAAGAATGAGATGGTTTTTGAAAAAAAACGACAAGCAGATCTCAAAACGACCGATACCGTCATCGGCGAAAGCTCGATTTGTGAAGGCAAATTCGTGACCGAAGCCAGTTTGCGGATCGAAGGACAGCTTATCGGAGATATCGAATGCGCGGGTGATATTGTCATTGGCGAGCATGCCGTAGTCCACTCCAACATTCAGGCCAGAGAAGTAATCATAGCCGGCAAGGTAAAAGGAAACGTCACAACCAAAGGCAAACTGACCGTCATGAGCACAGGGGAATTGATCGGCAATATCCAGGTGCTTTCTTTTGTTGTTCAGGAAGGCGGAATTTTCCAAGGTTCCAGCCATATGAGGACAGCTGCCGGTACGGTTGAGGAAATGGATAAGAACGTGAGCAAAATTAACGGCGCTTCCTCAGGCAAATCCCGCAAGGAAGAGCAGCCGCTGGCAAGCGCAAACTAAAATCAAGCAGGAGGTTCCTACATTGCCTCACAAAACAAGGTTGAGCATCTGGGATGAGCACCGTTTCTGGCTGGGTATTCTCTATGACCATGCGACCTTCGTCTGGCAGGACCTGGCGCCTAGTGAAGTGCCATTAGTCAGCCAAGCCGCAGAGTTCCGCCAGGCATTCGCCGCGATCATCCAGCGGGTAGATCAGCTTCCTCATGATTTGCCCGTAAATTCAGACCCCATGATCCAGCTGGCTAAGGAAGCACAGACTTTGGCTCACGGCTATTACGAGTTCGAAGGTCATATTCAGCATTTGAGAATCGAGAATACGATCGTCATTTCATTAACCCCTTCCTTCTTCAATGGCACCCTGATCGAGAACGAGGAATATCTGCGGCTGCTCTCTTTTTGGACGCAAGGTTTAGAGGCCGAGGAGCTTTCCTTGTACGGTTTGCTGGATATGTGGCTGGAGGATCAGCTGGGCCATGCGGTGCTGCTCTGGGATCATCTGGACCCTGTAGAAGTGGAATTATCCGAGATGGGCCGAAGATTCTCTAACACCTTCCAAAGCTATATGGTCAAAAACAGAGCCATGGGCGGGTATCTCCGGTTTACGCCGCCTGGTTTCCCTGCCCAGCGCCGTTTTGCTTCGGATGTAGCTGCTGCTACTGCCAGCTTCTATGAATTTGTCGTACGAATTATCAACTTATATGAGCATCAGGAGCTTCTCAGCCGCCTTACACTCCGTTTCCTTGATCACCACTTGCCCGAGAGCTGTTATTTTCTCTACAAGCTGTCTGCGTTCGAACCGAACATTCCTATTCCTAAGGATTGTTTCCTGTTCAAACCGATATCCCCAAGTGAAGATCTCACTTATCCGCTGGCTCCGACGCAGCCACGCACCGATTAGTCTGCATTCCCCTTGGGTAAAAGGGAGAAGATGCAGCGGCTTGTTCTTGACCCGCTGACGCGCATAGAAAAAGGCGGTGGCGAAACAGTGAATACGCAAAAATGGGATACACTGATTATCGGATCGGGGCTTGCAGGTTTGAGCTGCGGCCTTGAACTCGCGGAACGCGGACAACGCGTACACATTCTGGAGGCCGCTCCATACCCCGGCGGGCGCACTTCCAACTGGTCCGATACCGGCATGGAGGTCGAGTCGGGCTTTCACAAATATATCGGCTTCTATCAAGCTCTTCCCGATCTGCTCCGGCGTGCCGGGATTAAACTGAATACAATGCTCACTTGGGAAAAAACGTTCGAAATCCGGCTTCCGGACGGAGAAACGACCGGTGAGTACGGAATTGCGCCGCTCAAATCGCCTATTAAAACCGTAAGCGGCGCCTTCGGCAACAGCGATATCCTGTCCGCAGTGGACAAAGCATCCCTGATGCCCTTTGTAGCCGAAGGGCTCCGCCTGCTTGCCGAGGATCCGATGGAGCTGGATACATACAGCGTGGCCGAATTCGCCCGCAAGCACGGCGTCAAGGAGGGCGCGCTGGACAACATCCTGACGCCGCTTACTTCCGGCGTTCTTTTCCTGCCGCCCGATCGCTATTCCGCGCTCGTGTTCTTCGGGCTGTTCGCGCCGGGGCTGCCGAGATTCTACAAGCTTCAGCTCGGAGCGTTCAACGGCGGTATGACGGACGTCATGATCGCTCCGATCGTAGCGAAGCTGGAATCCCTCGGCAGCCGCGTCAGCCTGAACAGCCCTGTGAGCGCGCTGAGCGTGAAGGAAGGCCGCGTCACCGGCGTATCACTGGCGGACGGCTCCACCCTGGATGCGGACCACGTTGTTCTTGCGACCGAAGTGTCTGCGGCCAAACACCTGCTCCAGCCGGCGTTCGACGGGGAGCAGTGGCTCCGGCCTCTCCAGGCGCTGCCGACCATGCCCGACGTGACGATCCAGCTCGAGCTAAGCGAGCCGCTGCTGCCGCAGGACCGGGCAACCTTCGGTCCGGGCACCTGCATCGGCAGCTTCAGCGAGCAGTCGCGCACGACGTTCCGCGGGGTTCCCGGCCGCGTGTCCATGATCCTCACACCCCCGGAAGAGTTCATCGAGATGCCGGATGAACTCATATTCGAGCGGGTGTGCGAGGATGCGGACAAGCTGGGGCTGGGCCTGCGGGCTGCCGCGACGGACTACCGTGTGATCCGCCGGCCGGATCACTTCTACGCCGTCCAGCCCGGCAGCGAGCGGCTGCGCCCCGAACAGCGCACGCCTGTGCCGGGATTGTCGCTGGCTGGCGATTACACGCGTCAGCCGATGTACGCGACGATGGAAGGCGCGGTGCTGTCAGGCCGCAAGGCGGCTGAGGCCGTGCTCGGACGCGAGCTGGATTAGCGGCCGGTCCGCCGGCGGCCGAGGCCGTGAAGCCGTGCCATTACATCCTCTTCATGCCGGGCCATCAGTCAGATCCGTCCGATTTTAAACCGAAAAGGCCTGCCAATTTATATTGGCAGGCCTCTTTTAAGTTTCTTCTATTTTCTCCTATCCGATTGCTGTTTACTTTTTCTCTTTTTTAACTTCATCTAACAGAGACAGATCCAGGAATTTGCTCAGATCAAGCTCTTCCTTCTTCACGTTCTTAATGAAACCGGCGTCTATAGAGACTTTAGCCATCTCTTCAATCGCTTCTTTACTTACATCCGGCGTCAGATTCAGACGGGACAATGCCGCTTTAATCAGCTCGTTATCCAGACCTTTGCCGCTCAACTGTTTAAGCTGGTTATTAATCAAATCATACGATTTATCCGGATTAGCTTTGATGAACTCAATGGCATCGATGTTCGCCTGGATGGCACCTTTCGCCATATCACGGTGATCCTTCAGGAAGCTATCGCTCGCAACAAGAATGGTAAGCGGGTAATTGCCGTTGTTAGGCGGAATTTTGTCCCAGTCGACCAGGATCTTGCCTGTTCCTTCCTTCTCCATCTGAGTTCCCCACGGCTCGGGGATAAGCGTAGCATCGATTTCCTTCTGGCGCATAGCAATCAGAGTATCCGATGGTGCACGGGCAATAATCTGTACGCCGGACGTATCCGTCGTGACTTTCAAACCTTCCTGCTGCAGCAGCAGACGAAGGGAAATTTCATTAGTGCTTCCGCGTGTCGGGATTGCGACAGTCTTGCCTACCAGGTCCTTCGGACTGGCAATGCCGGAATCCTTGCCCACTACGAGAACAGCTCCGCCGTTGTTGGAACCGGAAATGACTTTGAAGTTCTTGCTTTTCAAATACTGGTTCGTAGACGGCCCGGGACCTACAAAACCCAAATCAATCTGATCCGTTGCCAGCGCCGTAGAGAAATCCGATCCGTTATCAAACGGAGTGACTTCCACTTTGACGCCTTCTCCCCAATATTTCTCGAAATATTTGTTTTCCAGCGCCACATATCCGGCGGCATGCGTCACGTTTTTGAAAATACCGACGCGAACCGTTTCAAGCTTTTTGCCGGCAGTGCCTGCGTCACCGGATTTTTTGGAATCCCCATCGCCGCAAGCCGTCAATACCGCTGCCACCAGAAGGATAAGCGTTAATAACCATGCGATTTTCTTCATCTCTATTTCCCCTTTTCCTATTCCTTATCCATCTATTTATTTACTGCCGGGTGCAAGGCCGTATCTGACTAAGATCGTATCTTCCAGACGTTTGAAGAAGAAATGGTCCGAGATCGTTCCAAGTACGGCAATGATAATTACGATACAGAGCATCATAGCCGTGTCGCCGAGGTTCCGTCCATCCTGAAGCATCTGCCCCAGGCCGACGCCTCTGGCAATCAATTCTCCGGCAACGAGCGCACGCCATGCGAACGCCCAGGCGACACGCACACCGTTGATAAGATGCGGGAATGCCGCAGGAACCATGATCTGCCAGAACATCCGCAGGCCGTTGCCGACACCCATCGTCTGAGCGGCCTTCAAGTAAATGCGCGGGATGTTCAGAATGCCGGTACGGCTGGACATCGCCATCGTCCATGTGGCGCCCAGCGCCGTAATGAAAATAACCGACGTGTCCGTCAATCCGAACCAGATGATCGCAAACGGCAGCCAAGCGATACTCGGAACGGTTTGCAGAGCAACGACCAGAAACCCGATCGTATCATCCAGAATCCGGTAGCGTGCGAACAAGAAGCCCAACAGCGTACCTACCACAAGCGAAATGGAAAAGCCGATCAATAATCTCTTCAAGCTGCTGAACGTCGCTTCCAGCAGCTGCCCTTCCGTAAAACCGATCCGGAAAGCGTCGAGAGTCTGCAGGACAGAAGGGAACTTCCATCCCCAGTCGAAGATTCTATATCCCGCCTCCCACGCTATCAGAAGAATTACGAGAAAAATCGTTCTTCTTAAGGCTGTACTCATCGCCCATTTCCTCCTTTACCACTTTCTCGAGTTCTTCCGCAAGCACGTCCATAATCGCGTTCTCCACATGATGAATAACCGAATCTGCATGGTCGCGAGGTCTGGCAGCCTTTACTGCGAATTCCTTCTTGATTGTGCCGGGACGCGTGGACATCACCACAACCCGGTCGGAGAGGATAACGGCTTCCCGTATATTATGGGTAATAAACAGAATAGTCTTACCCGTTCTCATCCAAATTTCTTCTAATTCTTTGTGTAAAATAAGCCTTGTCTGCTCGTCGAGCGCCGCAAAAGGCTCGTCCATCAGCAGAATCTCGGGGTCCATCGCCAGCGCCCGTGCAATAGCGGCGCGCTGCTTCATACCGCCGGATAATTCGTGCGGGTACCGGTCAGCGAACTTGCTCAGGTGTACCGTCTTGATCTGCTCCATTGCCTTCTCATAGCGCTCTTTCTTGGATACGCCTTTCTGTTTGAGGCCAAAAGCTACATTATCAAGGACAGTGAGCCAAGGAAACAAGGCATGCTCCTGAAATACAACCACCCGGTCCGAACCCGGTCCGGTCACTTTTGACCCGTTAACCTCAATGATGCCTTCGTCATAGCCTTCTAATCCCGCTACCATGTTCAGAACCGTCGACTTGCCGCAACCGGAAGGGCCTAGCAGGGAAACGAATTCTCCTTTATGGATGGTCAGGGATACATCATCAATGGCAGTAAAGGTACCGCCTTTGCGCTGCTTGAAGGTTTTGTGAACATGCTTGATTTGTATCATCGCTTGATCTCTCCTTCAGACACGGACGAATGTAAACATTCATTTCATTGTTCCGTTCTTTTCTATATACCAACTTATTTTATCGGAATTATCATATTTGTCAACCAAAAAATCACAAATTCTCATCATTTCCAGTTTATAGCTTTTTAAAGAAAGCTTATTAAGGACGAAATCGAAAATCCACTGCTTTCTTATCCCCTATATATCAGCACAAAATCAGCACAAAAAAGCCTGCCTCGCAGCGCGAGATCAGACTTATTCGGCGATAACGTGTGAGGGCCCGTACCCGTATCCGCATCCGCATTCCTCATTCCGCACGATAAACGTACGAAATGATTCTCCGGCCTCGCCCGCCATGCTTATCCGGATGCAATGGCCCTCTTGCTGCGCCGCGTTACTTCTTCTTCCCCGGCTCATACTCCGCCACGATGAGCACGTCCATGCTCCTCGCCCCGCGCAGAATCCGCTTCACGATAGAGCCATGGCAGAGCCGCTCCCACAGCGATTCATGCGCCTGGCCGATGATGAGCTGCGTCGCCCGGACCTCCAGGGCGCGGGCCAGCAGTCCTCCTGCCGCCTGCCGTTTCCCGGCGGCATCCAGCACTTCGAAGCGGCCGCCAAGCCGCTCCGTCAGTGTGCGCAGCGCATCGATCCGCGCCTGCGCATCCGTATCTGAGGCTTGCTCGGCGCTGATGTACGCGACATGCCACTGCGCCTTCAGCCGGTAAGCGATGCGGAAGCCGCGCCGGATAATCCGCTCCGCATGCTTGTTCAGCTTCACGCAGACGAAGATCGATTCCTGGCGGCGCCACGGACCACGCAGCGAATCCACCCGCTCCCACGCCTCCAGGCGCTCGTCGACGTCGTCGGCGATTTCGCGCAGCGCAAGCTCGCGGAGGGCGATCAGATTTACGGTTTTGAAAAAGTTGCCCAGCGCCTGGTCCACTTTGTCCATTCCGTAAATCTTGCCGTCTCTCATCCGCTGCTGGAGCGTCTGCGGCGTCACGTCGATCAGCTCGACCTCGTCCGCGAGGCGCAGGATGCTGTCCGGTACGGTTTCCCGGACACGCACGCCCGTCAGCTGCTCTACCGCATCATTCAGACTCTCCAGATGCTGGACATTGACGGTCGAAATGACCGAGATGCCCGCGTTCAGCAGATCCAGCACGTCGGAGTACCGCTTCTTGTGCTTGCTGCCGGGCATGTTCGTGTGGGCCAGCTCATCGACCAGGACCACCTCCGGCAGGCGCCGGATGATCGCCTGCGTGTCCATCTCCTGAAGTGCGGTGCCTCTGTAATCGATAATGCTGCGCGGAATGATTTCCAGCTCCCCGACCTGGGCTGCCGTTTCCTTGCGTCCGTGCAGCTCCAGCAGACCGATGACGACATCAATCTTCCGCTTGAGGAGATCATTGCCTTCGCGCAGCATCATGTACGTCTTGCCCACTCCCGGGGCGGCTCCGATGTACACCTTGAACTTCCCCCGCCTCACGCGTTCAATCTGACGCTGCATCTCTGGCCCGCTCGGCCTGCGGTACCGTTCACTGTTCTTCCGGACCGGGGTCTTATGCCTGGCCGGCAGAATACGTTCCCCGTCCAGCTCCGCACGGTCTGCAACGACGAACAGATCAATCCCCTGCATCCGGCTTACGAGGTCGTTCAGAACGGAGCCCTGCCAGAACTCCTGCCAGCGGCTGTGCTTCGAATGGCCCGCAACGATCCGGGTCACCTTCTGCTCCAGACCGTAACGCAGCAATGCAACCGCCAGGCGGCGCCGGCTCGGGAAAGGGAGCTCCTCGAAGCGTCCTCCCACCTTCTCGACAAGTTTGGTGATAGACCGCCGGAATGCCGCCGCCTCTTTGGACAGATCCTTATCCGGATTCTTAAAAGAAACAACAAGGAGATCGCCATTCAGGCGATCTGCAATTTGCTGGCCTCTGCGGACATAAATAGAACCATTCCAGTGATACTGGGTGGAGACTAGAATCCGCTCATCCGCACCGGAGGGACCTACAAGCCCCATTTCCCCCCGGTGCTTCTCGAGCGAATCGTTCACTCCTTCGGCTACGAGCCTCAGCGCCAGTTCCCTCAGCACGCCGATGTTGCCGCGCTCCAGAACTTGGCGCTCCGGTTCCCTGCAGCCGTGCATACTTCCTTCTTCGAGCCGTTTCAGGATCGTTTCCGGCGAAGCGTCAATGAGCCGCACCTCATCGGCAAGCTCCAGCGTATCGGAGGGCACGGTATTCTCGACCGTGATGCCGGCAAGCCTCTGCGCAGGTTCACGGACACCCTCCAGCTCATAGACATTAATAGTCGTAATGACGCTGATTCCTTTGCTGAGCAGAAAATGAATATCGTCCAGCCGGGTCTCGTTCAGAGCGCCGGGCCGGTTGCGGTGCGCCAGTCCGTCGAAAAGAACCACTTCGGCGTTGCGGTCCACCAGCTCCTGCAGCGGAAGATCCTGCTGCCGGACACCGTCCTGCTCCCAGCCGATACTCGGAATTTCTTCGAGTCCGGATGCCTGCTCAGCTGTATCCGGGCGCCCCTCCATCGACACGGCGCAAATCACCACATCAATTCCCTGCTGCTTCAGGGACTGGCCTTCCCGCAGCATGTGATACGTTTTGCCGGACCCGCTGACGGCACCGATATAGACTTTCAGTCTTCCCCGGTGAATATCGGAAATCGACAGCAGAATCTCATCGGGCGTTTTTCTACGGAAACTTTCCATGGAGAAGCTCCTTCCGTGTTTTCAACAAGCGAATCTTATTTCGACAGCTTCTGAAGATCAATATTCAGCCCCAGCACATTTACACGCGGCTCACCGAATAGGCCCAGGTCACGGCCCTCCGTATGTTTCTGAACCAATTCCTGTAATTGCGATGCCGTCAATCCTGTTTCTTTACTGATCCGCGGAATTTGAACTTCGGCCGACTCCGGTGAAATATGCGGGTCCAGACCCGAAGCGGAGTTAGTAATAAGGCTCAGCGGAAGCTTATTTACGGGAACCTCCGGATTTTCTTTCTTCCAGGCTTCCACGGAATCCTGCGTACGCTTATGCATATCCGGATTCGACGGTGCATAGTTGTTCGAGCCGGAAGCCTCCGCCTTGTATTCTATAGAAGAAACACGTCCGTGGAACAAGCCGGGGCCGGTAAATTGCTGGCCGATATTCTCGGAACCGATAATTTGGCCCTGCTCATTCTTAATGACGCTGCCGTCTGCCTGCTTCGGAAAAATAACTTGAGCTGCGCCCGTACTGACCAGCGGATAAATGATCCCGCACAAGACGATGAATAAGACGGAGAGCCGGATCGAAACCGACAAGGCCGATCCCGTCCACTCTTCCTCTTCTTTATCCTTCAACGCGCCTGTATTCATACCTTTTCATCCCTCTCTACATGGAGCCGGCAGCTGCTTTACTTCCTGAACGGCCGGCTGTGTCCTGACTTGCTTTGAATGTGTTTCTACTATATATAGTCCTATAGCCGCTGCGGTTAAATAAATAGATGCACGAACAGATCAATCACTTTAATGCCGATAAAAGGAGCTGCAACCCCTCCCAGACCGTAGATGAACAAATTCCGGCTCAGAAGCTTCTGCGAGCTCATCGGGCGGTACGCTACGCCCTTCATAGCCAGCGGGATCAGAAGCGGGATGATGATCGCGTTAAAGATAAGAGCCGACAAGATCGCCGACAGGGGTGAGCCAAGCGCCATGATGTTCAGCGCATCCATCTCCGGGATCGCGACCATGAACATAGCCGGGATAATGGCAAAGTATTTGGCGATGTCATTGGCAATCGAGAACGTCGTAAGTGCACCGCGTGTCATCAGCAGCTGCTTCCCGATGCCGACCACTTCAATGATCTTCGAAGGATCGGAGTCGAGATCAACCATGTTGGCGGCTTCCTTCGCAGCGATGGTTCCGCTGTTCATAGCCAGGCCTACATCGGCCTGCGCCAGTGCAGGAGCGTCATTCGTGCCGTCGCCTGTCATCGCGACAAGCTTACCGGCTGCCTGCTCTTTGCGGATGACCGCAATCTTGTCTTCCGGCTTGCTCTCCGCGATAAAATCATCCACACCGGCTTCCCGGGCAATCGTTGCCGCCGTCAGCGGATTGTCGCCGGTACACATAATGGTTTTGATCCCCATTTTGCGCAGAGTATCAAACCGTTCCTTCATTCCCGGCTTCACCGTATCCTTCAAATAAATAAGTCCGTATATGTGTCCGTCCATCGCAACTGCAAGCGGTGTCCCGCCTTCGGAGGCGATAGCGTCGCCGCTTGCCTTCAAATCCGCAGGAACAGTGCCGCCCTGCTCCTGCGCCCACTGGATCACGGCGTCTACAGCGCCTTTGCGGACTCTGCGGCCATCCGTGAGATCGATTCCGCTCATCCGGGTCTCGGCCTTGAACTCGATGAATTCTCCTCCTGCCGCCAAAGCGGCGTCATAAGGAAGATGATCTTTCTTCATAAGTTCAAGTACAGAACGGCCTTCCGGCGTCTCATCTTTCACGGAGCTTATTGCAGCCCAGGCCGCCAGTTCCGACAGAGAAGCAGCTCCTACAGGAACGAACTCGCTTGCCATCCGGTTACCGAACGTAATCGTACCTGTTTTATCCAGGATGATCGTGTTAATGTCCCCGGCAGCTTCCACCGCTTTACCGGACATCGCAAGCACGTTAAACTGTGTCACCCGGTCCATGCCCGCAATACCGATGGCAGACAGCAGACCGCCGATGGTAGTCGGAATCAGACACACCAGCAAAGCGATCATAACGGCTACATCAAGCTCCACTCCGACGTAATCTGCGATCGGCCCCAGCGTAACAACGACGATCAGGAAAATAAGCGTCAGTGTCGTTAACAGAATGTTCAGGGCGATTTCGTTAGGCGTTTTTTGTCGGGACGCACCTTCGACGAGAGAGATCATCCGGTCGATGAACGATTCGCCCGGGTCACTCGTAATGCGGACCTTAATCGAATCGCTCACGACTCGTGTGCCGCCTGTAACCGAGTTGAAGTCGCCGCCCGTTTCTTTGATAACGGGTGCCGATTCCCCTGTAATAGCGGATTCGTCAACGGAAGCTAACCCTTCAATGACTTCCCCGTCGCCCGGAATCATTTCCCCCTGGGAGACCTTCACGATGTCTCCTTTGCGGAGCTCGGTGGAAGGTACCGCTTTGATTCCGCTGCCCGTCAACTTGTTCGCCGTAATTTCCTGCTTGGATTTCTTGAGCGAATCCGCTTGCGCTTTCCCCCGGCCCTCTGCAAGTGCTTCCGCGAAATTCGCAAACAATCCGGTGAAGAGAAGAATCAGGAACACGGTGAAGTTAAATCCGACTCTATCTTCTGTACCGAAGTATCCCGGCATAACCGTCATCAGCAGCACGATGAAGGTGCCGATCTCCACAACGAACATGACAGGATTCTTCATCATCGTTACCGGATTTAATTTAATGAGGCTTTGAATCAGCGCCTGATTTAGAATCGCGCTGCTTAGCATCGATTTTCTTTTTAATTGAGAAGAAGCATTTGAGCTCATCCTTGTTCACCCCATCGTTTCTTAACGCAATGTTAAATATTCGGCTACCGGACCCAGCACCAGAACGGGCAGGAATGTCAGCGCCCCAATAATGAGTACCGTGCCGATCACAATTCCCGTGAACAGCATATTATCCGTACGGAAGGTTCCGATCGTCTCGGGCACCCACTGTTTGCGGACCAGTGAACCGGCCACGCCCAGCAGTGCAATAATGGATACATAGCGGCCGAGCAGCATCACGATCCCCGTCGTTATGTTCCAGAACGGTGTATTGTCGGCCAAGCCTTCAAATCCGGAGCCGTTATTGGCTGCTGAGGACGTATACTCGTAGAGCACCTGGCTGATGCCGTGGAAGCCCGGGTTGGTAATGGCGCTCCGGCCCAGATCCGTCATCAGCGCCAGCGCCGTCGGACCGAGAATAATTAGCGGATGGGCGAGTATCGCGACGGCAATCAGCTTCATCTCGCGGGACTCGATCTTGCGCCCCAGAAATTCCGGGGTGCGTCCAACCATCAGTCCGGCCAGGAACACGGCGAGTATCGCATACATGAGCATATTGACAAGCCCGACTCCATCGCCGCCGAACACGGTGTTCAGCATCATTTCAACCAGCGGAACCATGCCGCCCAGCGGAGTCAGCGTATCGTGCATATTGTTGACCGTCCCTGTCGTTGCCGCTGTAGTCACAGCCGTGAAGAGAGCGGACTGCGCAATACCGAAGCGCACTTCCTTGCCTTCCATACTGCCTTGAGCGGATTCTACTCCCATGGAGTTCAGCAGGGGATTGCCCGCCTTCTCCGAAAAGAACACCGCCGATAGGAATACTAGGAATAATAGCATCATTGCGCTGAAAATAACCCACCCCTGCCTCTGATTCTTCGCAAACCTCCCATACGTGTAGGTTAAGGAAGCCGGGATACACCACATGGATAAAATTTCAATCACATTCGTAAGCGGACTCGGATTCTCGAACGGATGGGCGGAGTTAACTCCAAAGAATCCGCCCCCGTTGGTCCCGAGGTGCTTAATCGATACCAGAGAAGCCACCGGGCCGACCGCGATTTGCTGCTCTGCCCCTTCAACCGTTTGGACTGTAATCGTCGCATCGAAAGTCTGCGGGACTTTCAGGCCGACCAGCACCAGCGTAACGATCAGCGCAAGGGGCAGCAGCAGACGCGTGTGCCCTTTTACAAAATCGGTGAAAAAGTTGCCGAGCGAATGACCCTTCGAGGTCAACCCGCGGATAAACGCAATGGCAACCACGATGCCTGTTACGGCCGAGGTGAACATCATCATCATGATGACCGCCATTTGGGCGAAGTAGGACAAGCCCGTCTCACCGCTGTAATGCTGCAAGTTCGTATTGGTCATAAAACTGATAATCGTGTTAAAAGACAAGGTCGCTTCCATATTATCAATCCCGTTCGGATTAAGGGGAAGGACCTTTTGCGTACGGAGGATCAAATACCCCGCAGCTACCAATACGATATTGGTCAAAACCAGGCTGCCGGCGTATTTTCTCCAGGTCATCCCGCTTTGATTACGAATACCGGCCAGCTTGTAAATCGGCTTCTCGATCCAGCCAAACCATTTATCCGTCCGGTTGGGCTGATTGGAGAAGATATGGTAGATATAAGTTCCAAGCGGCTTCACCAGCAAGCAGAGCACGCCAATAACAATTAAGATCTGTATGATTTCCATGGAAACAATTCCTCCTCAAACAACATCGCGCTTGGCCGTCTAAAACTTTTCCGGATTAATCAAAGCATAGATCAAATAAACAAATAAGGCGGCGGCAAAAATAACAACTATTGTCATAAACGTTCGCCTCCCGAGCTTCGGACAACCCGGCCGCACCAGGCCAGAAATCCATAAAACATCATATATATAACACCCAGTAACAGGATCATATAGAGATCATTCATGCTCTCGACTCCTTTTTTACATCAATCGCTCTAATTAAATTTCAGCCTACCGGTCGTTCGGAACGAAGGAGGAAAGAGACCTGATCCTTGTTCGTATGCACCACATGATCGGCGCCCAGCGCTTTATAGATCAGCCGGGGTGTCGGGTTCGTCTTCACGACCACAATGTTCCCGGTAGTCCAGCTTCGGACCATCTGTAAATATCTGCAGCATAAAGTCAGACTGTCTTCGAACAAGTAGACGTCTCCAATCGGCAGCTCGGGAACTTCCCAAGCCTCGTGGTGGACGGTATCGACTTCGATGATATGCTTGGCGCCAAGCTGCTTCATCCGCTGCTTCTCTACCGAGTTGTTCACCAGCACAGCAAAGGGCCGCTGATAGATGTGCAGCAGTTTCACGAAATTTTCTCCGATTACGCACGGAGCGGCGACAAGTGTATACGTAATTAATTCCGATTGGTGTTCCATCTGGCTTATCCGATTCCCTTCTCCTATTTTTAGGCAACAAAAAAGAAGCCTGCGGAAGAGGAACTCTTCACGCGGCTTCTTAGCGGGCATAGTCAAGTAGACTAGGCCCAGTAGCGCGGTTAGCAGTTGCCTCTCTCGTTACGCTTACGAGGTTAGCTGTCGGATTCGGGCGTGAGAGTCGCCCTACCCTGCAGTGCGGCGGTGAGCCGCTGCAAGGATTCACCCCATGAGTCCGCGGCTGCTGCCGCCGGCACTCGTTGGTTCCCCCGTTTTCCACAAAACCCCTGGAAATTCAGCGATACAAAACTTGTATTGGTTTCAAAAGCATTTAAGCGAGTTTAACTAAATCTGAACACAACAAAACCACAGCGAAACGAAGTCCCTGTGGTCGATAGCGATCACAAGCTTCTTCAACCCCTCCCGAACTCTTATGCTTACGAGGTTAGCTGTCGGATTCGGACGGTGAGAGTCGCCCTACTTGCAGCTGCGGTTCCATGGCGGTCCGCCGCTTCAAGATTCACCCCTGCAGATCCTGCCTGGCTCTCACACCGGACAAGGCACTGCGATGGTTCCCCCGCTTCCCCGGTTTGGGGAAATTCAGCGAAAGCAAGAAACTGTTTTTTTAATTGATGGAATGAATATTACACCTCCGTACAGCCTTTGTAAAGATATCCGAAATCCGTTTAGAATCAATTTTCAGGCAAAGTTTAACTTTTATGCGCTTACATACTTCTATTGTTGCTCCTAGCTTAATTTATCTTCCATTACCTCTCATTCTTGAAGAAATAGGCAGACGGATTTCCGCTCTCGCTTTCTTTATTTATGAAGTTGAAGCCCCGCTTCCAAACAGAATGAATATCAGCCCAGAATAAGGTAATCCCTTACATATTTTCATCAAAAAAGAAATTTTCTTCTTTTCAGCAGGCAAAAAGCTGATATACTATCATGTAAACGTTATCACTCAAACCGGCAGGGAGGCTGTTATTATGAATTTGGGGTGGAAATCAATCTTTCTTTGGGGAGGTATTTCCATTGTCGGGGCAATTGCTTTCGGGCTGGTTGCGCTCGGTCAGAGAGAGACCATTAATGCGGCTTGGCTCGTTATCGCAGCCGTCAGCTGCTATGCGGTCGCTTACCGTTTCTACAGCCGTTTCCTGGCCCGTAAGGTCTTTGAACTCGATGACAACCGGAAAACGCCTGCGGAAGTTAACAACGACGGCAAAGATTACGTACCTACGAACAAATGGGTCCTGTTCGGGCACCACTTCGCTGCCATTGCCGGAGCCGGACCTCTGGTCGGCCCGGTACTAGCCGCGCAAATGGGCTACCTGCCCGGTACGCTCTGGATCATTATCGGGGTCATCCTCGGAGGAGCTGTCCAGGATTTCGTGATCCTGTTCGCTTCAACGAGGCGTAACGGCAAGTCGCTGGGCGACATGATCCGCGACGAAGTCGGCAAATTCACCGGTACGATCGCCATGCTGGGCATTCTCGGCATTATGGTGATCCTGCTGGCCGTACTGGGACTCGTAGTTGTCAAAGCGCTGATCGGCAGCCCATGGGGCATGTTTACGATCGCCGCAACTATACCGATCGCCCTGCTCATGGGCGTCTATATGCGCTACATACGCCCTGGACGCGTCGGAGAAGCCTCGCTGATCGGCGTGGTCCTCCTGATCCTCTCTCTGATCGGAGGCAAGTATGTAGCGGAGAGCGCCGCGCTCGCCCCCCTGTTCAGCTTCTCCGGCGAAACGATCGCGCTGATGATGATTGCTTACGGCTTCATCGCTTCCGTCATGCCGGTATGGCTGCTGCTCGCTCCGCGCGATTATCTCAGCACCTTCCTCAAAATCGGTACGATTGCCGGTCTGGCCGCCGGAATTATCTTCGTCCTGCCGGAGTTGTCGATGCCGGCTACAACCAAATTCATTGACGGTACGGGTCCAGTATTCGCCGGAAATCTGTTCCCGTTCCTGTTCATCACGATTGCCTGCGGAGCCGTATCCGGCTTCCATGCGCTGATCTCTTCCGGAACGACGCCCAAGATGCTCGAGCGTGAAAGCCATGCCCGGCCGATCGGGTACGGCGCCATGCTGATGGAGTCATTCGTCGCGATAATGGCGCTGATCGCTGCCTGTGTCATCACACCGGGCACCTACTTCGCGATCAACTCCTCCGCTGCCGCGCTCGGCGGTACCGATGTCGTCACAGCGGCCGCTACGGTGACGAACTGGGGCTTCACGATCACGCCGGAGGAGCTGACCACGCTCTCGAAGGACATCGGCGAGAGCACCATTCTGTCGCGAACAGGCGGGGCCCCGACCTTCGCCATCGGGATGGCGCAGATCCTTTCCTCCGTCGTCGGGGGCAAGGCCATGATGGCGTTCTGGTATCACTTCGCCATTCTGTTCGAAGCGCTGTTCATCCTGACGACGATAGACGCGGGCACCCGGGTGGGCCGCTTCCTCATTCAGGATCTGCTGCGCTTCGGCAGCAAGAAACTCGGCAACACGCAGTCCACGCTGGGCAATCTCATTGCCACGGGGCTCTGTGTCGCCGGCTGGGGCTACTTCCTCTATCAGGGTGTGATTGATCCGCTCGGCGGCATTAACTCCCTGTGGGCGCTGTTCGGCATCGCTAACCAGATGCTGGCGGGCATGGCCCTTCTGCTGGGCACGACCATTCTATTCAAGATGGGTAAGAAAAAATACGCGTGGGTCACACTCATTCCCACCGTCTGGCTGCTTATCGTGACCATGACCGCCGGCTGGCAGAAGCTGTTCCACGAGAAAACGAATATCGGGTTCCTGTCTCATGCCAAGCAGTACCAGACGGCCCTGGACGGCGGTACCCTCATCGCGCCGGCCAAGAATGCCGACCAGATGAAACAGATTATTATGAACGACTATGTTAATTCGTCGCTGACCGCCTTCTTTATGATTGTCGTTCTGATTATCCTGATCTCCTCCGTCCGCGTATGGATCCGGGCGATCAAGAACAAGCCGATGGACACGACCGAGACACCTTATATTCCAAGAGGGCCGCAAGGCGGATCGGGGGCGGCTAAATATGTTTAACCGCCTCAAAATCATGTGGAGCTACCGCAGGCAGTTTCTGGACCTCCTGGTCGGTGTGCCGAACTATGAAACCTATGTGGAACATATGAAAACAAGCCATTGCGACCGTCCGGTCCTGAGCCGTGCAGAGTTCTTCCGGCAGGCCCAGGATAACCGCTACGATTCTAAAGACGGGAAGATCACCCGCTGCTGCTGAGGCTACTACTGAGGCTGCTGCTGCCGGTCTGCCCTGCAATAGAAAGCTCCCGCATCGCCCGGCAGCCGGAAATCAAAATAAAGACTCCTGAACCGCTATCTCGGCTCAGGAGTCTTTATTTACTTTGTAAGTATCCTTATCAAGCACGCAGATTTAGTGAATATCTTTCTTCTTGAAGCGTCCGCCCTTCACATCGTGAATATTGCCGACCGCAATAAACGCATTCTCGTCCCATTCCTCGACGATCGTTTTGAGCTTGGCTTCCTCCAGACGGGTGATAACGATAAAGATCACTTTCTTATCATCTCCCGTATAGGCGCCTTCCCCATGCAGGAATGTCACGCCGCGGCCCAGACGCTGAGTGAGCGCATCGCCGATTTCTTTATACTTATCACTGATGATCCACACCGATTTGGACTGATCCAGACCTTCGATGGTCACATCGATCATTTTCATAGCTATATAATACGCAATCAGGGAGTACATCGCATGGTCCCATCCGAAGACGAAACCGGCGCTTCCCAGAATAAATAAATTCACGAACAGAACGATCTCACCGACGGAGAAAGGTGACTTTTTGTTAATGAGAATCGCTACGATTTCCGTACCGTCCAAAGAACCTCCTGAACGGATAACGAGGCCGATCCCGACGCCTAGAATGACGCCCCCGAACACTGCCGCCAGCAGTGGGTCCGCGGTAAAGGCCGGAACAGGATGAAGCAGATACGTACCGAGAGACATGGCCAGAATGCCAAAAAGCGTTGATAAAGCAAAGGTTTTACCGATCTGTTTGTAGCCCAGATATAAGAAGGGAAGATTCAAAAGAGTCAGGAAGATACCGAGAGGAAGTCCAAGAAAGTGAGAAAGCATGATGGAAATGCCCGTGATACCGCCATCAATGATGTTGTTCGGGACGAGGAAAACTTCCAGTCCTACAGAGAAGAGCCCTGCACCTATAATAATAAAGACGGCCCTGCGCACAAGCTTAGCAATGGATTGCTTGGAACCTTTGGAACTATGAAATGCCGCATTGTCTACATTCAATGGCCTTACACCCCTTTTATAATATATACAGCCGGATGCCGCCTACCGAACAAAAAAGGAAGTCTGTTTGCAAACAGACTTCCACCTGGTAAACAAACATCGAATACCTATATTATATCATATTATTCGACTAGGATCACTTAATTTAACGATTTAAGACGTTTTTTCGGCTTCCGCTACCTTGACAAGCTGCTTCCCGGTATTTTCTCCTTTGAAGAGGCCCAGGAACGCTTCGATCGTCTGGTCAAAACCTTCTACAATGTTCTCTCTGTACTTCAATTTCCCTGCTTTCAACCAAGACGCCAGATCCTTCATTCCTTCGGGATAGCGCGCACTATAGTCACCTACGATAAAGCCTTTCATAAGCGCACTGTTGGTCAGCAGGCGGCCTTGGATGCGCGGCCCGTTGTCCGGCTTCTCCAGGTTATACAGGGCGATTTGGCCGCACAGCGGAATGCGGGCCCCTTTGTTAATCAGGCTCAAAACCGCATCCGAGATTTCGCCGCCTACGTTATCAAAATAAACATCAACGCCGTCCGGACAAGCTTCCTTCATGGCTGCATGGATATCGCCCGCGCTTCTGTAATTGACGACCACATCAAAGCCGAGCTCGTTCTTGAGGTATTCGGCCTTCTCTTCTGATCCGGCTATCCCGACTACGCGCGCACCTTTGAGCTTCGCGATTTGGCCGACGGCTGTTCCAACGGCTCCAGCTGCGCCGGATACGACGACGGTCTCCCCTTCCTTGGGCTGACCTATATCAAGAAGTCCGAAATACGCGGTCAGACCCGGCATTCCCAGAATGCCCAGCGCTGTCGTTACCGGAGCCAGAGAAGGGTCCACCTTCGTCACCTGGCCTGCTTTGACCACGGAATACTCCTGCCAGCCCAGGTTGCCGACCACATAGTCACCCTTGTTGAATTCCGATGTCCTCGACTCTGCTATTTGTCCGACAACACCGCCCGTTATGATTTCCCCTACCTTATAGGGCGGTACGTACGATTTCTGATCGTTCATTCTGCCGCGCATGTAAGGGTCCACCGAAAGATATAAAGTACGTACAAGAGCCTGTCCTTCTTCTATGGCCGGAACCTCGGACTCTGTGAACTCGAAATTCTGTTTGCCGGGCATACCTTGAGGTCTGCTGATCAAGCGGATTTGTCGGTTATTCTTCATGGGTATTGCCTCCTTGAGATCTATTTAAGACTTCCGTCATTTCCAGGACCTTTTCAACCCGATATAATCGGGTCTCGTCCTCGCAAGGAATCGCGTATTCAGTCCGCGGTCATCCCCCGGTATTTTACCCTGCGTTCCCCCATAGAAAACAAAAAGCCCTGCAAGCAGATACACTCACAGGGTCTAGACTATTAATAACGGCTATAACCGCCCGGCCGACAGGCCCAATTTCTCCTTCTCGGCCTTCGTCAAACCTTTGACCACAAGATGATACGATACATCGATCATCTCCTGCAATTCCTCCGCCGGGACCTCCTGATTCAAAAGCACGGTATTCCAGTGCCTTTTGTTCATATGATACCCCGCCATGACCGTGCCGGGATACTGCTGCCTGAGCAGCTCCCCTTCCTCCGGTACGCATTTCAGCGTCACACTGCCGCCCTCGCCAGACGCATCCGATGGCATCAAGGCAAACATTTTGCCCCCGACCTTGATTACATCCGTCGTCTCGTCAAAAGGCCGCTCCGCAGCTGCCCCGGGCTTCTGCAAGCAATAGGTATAAACATCTCTGACGTTCACAGCAACAACCCCCTCCCGCATTTTTAAACCAAACAGTCTTCGACCTTCAATCTAAGGCAGACTATAAGTGATTTCCATGTCAACCCGGTTGATTCCTTTTGTGAAAACCTCTTTGCATAATTAAACCGCATGCCTTCAAGATACTTTTGCGGCCGCTTCCGTCCCGGATCCAATTTCCTGTTTACAATAAAAAAACACCCCTCAAGACTTACATCGGATAATGATCCAATGAAAGTGACCCAAGGGGTGCTGCTTACCGTTCTTGGCTTCTCAATCACCAAAGAAGGGATGATAACCGCTGCTTACGCACGCATCTGCGCTTCCACCAGCGCCACGACTTCTTCGGCCGTAGACAGCTCGATCGCACGCGCTGCCAGCTTCTGCATGTCAGCGAGCGGCAGCTTGACGATCTGGCTGCGTGCAGGCAGAATCGAAGTCGCGCTCATGCTGAACTCGTCGAGGCCAAGGCCCAGCAGCAGGGGAATAGCCAGTGCGTCTCCGGCCATCTCTCCGCACATGCCGGCCCATTTGCCTTCGCGGTGAGCCGCGTCGATGACCATCTTGACCAGACGCAGGATGGCCGGGTTGTACGGCTGGTACAAGTAGGATACCCGCTCGTTCATCCGGTCAGCCGCCATCGTATATTGAATGAGATCATTCGTCCCGATGGAGAAGAAATCGACTTCCTTCGCAAACTGATCGGCCATTACCGCCGTAGACGGAATTTCAACCATGATGCCGAGCTGAATGCCTTCGGCAGCCGGTGTTCCTTCCGCCGCAAGCTTCTCCTTCTCTTCGAGAAGAAGAGCCTTAGCCTGGCGGAATTCGTCCAGTGTGGCGATCATCGGGAACATGATCCGCAGGGAGCCGTGCACGCTGGCGCGGAGCAGAGCACGAAGCTGGGTGCGGAATATGTCTTCCCGCTCCAGGCACAGCCGGATCGCACGGAATCCGAGGAAAGGGTTCATTTCCTTCGGAAGCTTCAGATACGGCAGTTCTTTGTCTCCGCCGATATCCAGTGTGCGGACGACGACCGGCTTGCCTTCCATCTTCTCCAGTACCGCCTTGTAAGCCTTGTACTGCTCTTCCTCGGAAGGTAGCTGATCGCGGCCCATGTACAGGAACTCCGTCCGGTACAGGCCGACGGCTTCGCCGCCGTTCTCCAGCACGCCTGCCACATCGGCAGGTGTTCCGATGTTGGCGGCCAGCTCTACGTGGTGACCGTCCGGTGTAACGGTCGGCTCACCCTTCAGCTTGGCCCATTCCGCGCGCTGCTCGGCATACCGCTGCTGCTTCGCACGGTATTCCTCGACGACGTGCGGCTCGGGGTTGATCAGGACTTCGCCGTCCAGACCGTCCACGATCAGCAGATCGCCGTCCTGAACCAGATCCAGCACGTTCTTCGTGCCCACGACCGCCGGAATCTCAAGCGAGCGCGCCATAATCGCAGAGTGCGAGGTGCGGCCCCCGATATTGGTCGTGAAGCCTTTGACGTAAGTGCGGTTCAGCTGCGCTGTATCCGAAGGTGTCAAATCCTCCGCCACGACGACCGTCTCTTCCGAGATAGCCGATGGACTGACGAATTTGACACCAAGCAGATGCGCCAGCACCCGCTTCGTTACATCACGCATGTCGGCCGCGCGTTCTTTCAAATATTCGCTGTTCATGTTCTCGAACATCTCGACGAACGTCATCGCCACTTCATTCATCGCGAATTCAGCATTCACTTGTTCTTCACGGATCTTCGCGATGACAGGATCGATCAGTTCCGGATCGCTTAAGACGAGCAGATGCGATTCGAAGATCTCCGCCTTCTCCTCTCCCATTTCCCGGAGAGTCTGTTCCTTGATCACCTCAAGCTCTGCCCTGGATTTCTCCAGCGCAGACTCGAATTTGGCGACCTCGGCTTCCGCATCCTGAATCTGTTTCCGCGCCACGGTCAGATCGGGATGCTCCAGGCGGAACGCCCGGGCGATGGCAATGCCCGCCGAAGCGGCAATGCCGCGGATGTTAGGCATGAAGCTCGCCCAGCTCTTCTTTAATCATAATCTCTTCCAGCGCGGCGATCGCTTCAGCGGCATCTTCACCCTCTGCCGACAAAGTAAGGATGTCGTTCTCTTCCAGACCCAGGGAAAGCACACCCAGGATCGATTTCATCGTAACTTTCTTGCCTTTGCTTTCAGCGAATACGTTGGACTTGAATTTATTAGAGGCATTAACTAGAGCCGTTGCCGGACGTGCGTGAATTCCTGTATCGCTCGTGACTTTAAATGTTTTTTCCATGGTTCATTCATCTCCGCTCATAGGATTTAAATTGCTTCTGTCTATATTAACCGAAATCAGGAAGTTAGAAAAAGGTTACTTCAGCGTAATGATATTCTTCTCCCCGGATTTCACGTCACCTTGCTTGTTCAAACGGATTTCGGTGCCCTCAGGCAGGTTCGTAAAGATTACCGGCGTAATAATCGAAGGCGCATGTTCCTTGACGTAATCCAGATCCACCTGCATGATCGGCTGTCCCGCTTCCACGATATCCCCTTCGGACACAAGAACATCAAAGCCTTGGCCTTTCAGTTTCACCGTGTTGACACCAATATGAACGAGCAGTTCTTTGCCGCCGTCCGACTGGATGCCAATCGCATGTTTGCTCGGGAACACGTTGAAAATTTTACCGTTAACCGGGGACACGATCGTGCCGTTCTTAGGCAGAATGGCAAAGCCGTCACCGGTCATTTTCTGCGAGAACACTTCATCGGGAACGAGTGTGATATCCATCAGTTCACCGTCAGCAGGGGCAACAATCGTCTCCTCTGCGAGAATATGACTGCCCTCTGTGCCCACCGACTCGACTGCAGGAGCCGGAGCCGAGGTTGGTACGCGTCCAGCCATAACGTCCTGGATCTGATTTTTGAGGGAATCGGATCTTGTCCCGAAAATCGCCTGAATGTTATTGCCCACTTCAAGAACGCCGGAAGCGCCAAGTTTCTTCAAACGCTCCTTGTCCACTTCACCTTTATCCTTCACTTGTACACGCAAACGTGTGATACAAGCATCCAGATTCGAGATGTTAGGCGCACCGCCGAGGGCCGCTAGGATATTGCTTGGAAGCTCTGCCGAACCTGCAGCGCCTGCAGCAGATGGAGCTGCGGACGACTTCCCTTCCGTATCGCCATCCGTTTCCTGAGCGGCTTCACGGCCTGGTGTAAGCAGATTGAACTTCTTAATCGCAAAGCGGAACACGACATAATAAATGACTGCGAAGACGAGACCTACCAGAATTGCAAGCCACCACGGCGTACGGTTAGGCAGTACACCCAGCAGCAGGAAGTCGATCGCGCCGCCTGAGAAGGAGAAACCCAGCTTCACTTGAAGCAGAGTCATGATCGCAAAAGACAGACCTGCCAGCAAAGCGTGGAACACGTAGAGCAGAGGAGCAACGAACAAGAACGAGAACTCGATCGGCTCGGTAATCCCTGTCAGGAATGCCGTCAGTGCCGCGGAACCCATGATTCCTGCTATGAATTTCTTATTCTCCGGACGTGCCGCATGATACATTGCGAGACACGCAGCCGGAAGACCGAACATCATGAACGGGAAATTACCGCTCATAAACGTACCTGCGGTCAGCTCCACTCCGTCTTTCAGCTGAGCGAAGAAGATCTTCATATCACCGCGGATCAGATTACCCGCAGCGTCCGTATATTGGCCAAATTCATACCAGAATGGCGCGTTCCAGATATGGTGCAGACCAAACGGAATGAGGGAACGTACGCCGACTCCGAATACAAAGGAAGCAAGTACCGGGTTCGCGTCGAGAACGGAACGGGAGAACGTGCTGAGGCCATGCTGGACCGGAGGCCAGATAAAGATCAGGATCAGGCCTGCCGCCAGAGCGGCCAAGGATGTAATGATCGGCACGAAACGTTTGCCGGCAAAAAATCCGAGATAGGACGGCAGCTCGATATTATGAAACCGCCTGTACAGCATCGCCGCTATGACCCCCATAATGATACCGCCGAATACGCCGGTTTGTAGGGTAGGAATGCCGAGCACGCTGGCGTAAGACGGGTCTTTGAGAGTCAGTGAATAAGGGGTTACACCTGCAAGGACCCCCATCGTCACGTTCATGATCAGGTAGCCGATCGTGGCTGCAATACCGGCAACACCGTCGCCGCCTGCCAGACCGATTGCCACACCAATCGCGAACAGCAAAGCCAGGTTGCCGAAAATAATGTCACCGGCATTGGACATCAGCGATGCGGCTACTTGAAAGCCGTTTGCGCTGAGAAAAGGCATCAGCTCAATCGTATCCGGTGTCTTCATTGCCGCGCCTAATGCCAGAAGCAGACCCGCGGCCGGAAGAATGGAAACCGGAAGCATCAGGGCCTTACCGACTTGCTGAAGAGCACCAAACGTGCCTTTTAACATGTGCTTCACTTCCTTTTCGATGTATTCGATGGTAATGATTGTCTATGGATTATTCAACGCCCCAGGCAAGCCCGAAACACCAAAAAAGGCATGAGCAGCAAAAGAGATGCCGGAATCCGTATCTCATAAGGGTTAATATAACCCGAATGAGACAGCTTCCATTCATTCTCTTTCCCTTGCTCATGCCTGATCGAATCAGTCACACGCGCATATCGCCTGTTCAGTTGTCATAAATCCTAAGCACCGTCATTATAGCACGGCCATTTCGATTCGACAATACTCTTTCATACACAAAATAATCTCACATAAAACTCCATTTTAGGGGTCTCTCTATCTTAGCCGGTCAAGGCTTCACACACGAGCTGGATTCCAGTCATTCAGGGTCCGAAGCAAGAATAAAAGCCGCTTCTCCGGGAGCAAGCGGAGGCTGGCCGGGCAGCACCCGGTCGATAAACGGGGTCGTGTCGATCTTGGCCAGTTTGGTCCTGCCCGGCCCCCAGCCGATCAATGCCCGCCAGCTTCCCAATACACCGGACTCGGCCAGTTTCTCCTCATCCGCGCCGCCGGGAACATCGCCGTATGGAGAAACATACAGGGCATCCGCAGGGCAATAGACCTCGCACACATAGCAGGTCTGGCAATCATCCTGCCGGGCAATGACCGGAATGCGGTCAGGTCCCTCGTCGAACACATTCGTGGGGCAGACTTTGACGCATATGCCGCATTCCA
The DNA here is from genome assembly GCF_009757775.1 of Paenibacillus lutrae. Classification (GTDB taxonomy): domain Bacteria; phylum Bacillota; class Bacilli; order Paenibacillales; family NBRC-103111; genus Paenibacillus_F; species Paenibacillus_F lutrae. The sequence continues at coordinate 48,113 of NZ_RHLK01000012.1, read as the reverse complement.
CGCAGCGCGAGGCGCTCACGAGTTCAATCATCCCTGGGTCACTTCCTTCCATGAGGCACCCGGATTCTGGACCGAATCCGCGCGGGCCTCCGATTTGCTCCCGCTCCGGATCTCCAGCGATGCCCTGTGCAAAGGAGCACGATCAACCGGAACCGCAGCGGGGCTGCTCGCTGCCGGGACAGCTTCCTTGTTCTCAAAGGAAGCATGAATGACATCCAGCCCGGAGACGAGCAGCCGCCGCTGCATCGCCGGGTCCGCCTGCGGATACTCCGCAAGCGTGTGCATCCCCCGCGTCTCGCGGCGGGCAAGAGCCGCTGTATGTATCCAGCGGGCACTTGCCACCAGCGCCGCGGCTTCGCGGGCGCGTACCCGCTGGCCCGCTCCAGACGGGGCCAGCGCTTCCGCCAGCGGCCACAACCCGTGGAGCCGCTGGAGAGATTCCCGCAGCACGGGTTCGCTGCGGAAGTAATTGATGTGCAGCGGGAACACTTCCGCCTGCACGGCGCGGATGAGCTCCGCCGCATCCGCTGTCTGCCCGCCGGCGGAAGCCGCCGGCACGATGCCCGCTCCGCCTGCGGGCTTCAGCTCGCGCAGCAGCGCCTTGGCGCCGAGCTTCAAGGCATACTGCGCGGCGGATTTGCCCGACCATGTTCCCGACGAGATTGCCCACGAGGCGTTGAACGCCCCGCCGCCGGACTGCCCGCCGGTCACACGCTCGCGCGTCGCGGCATCGCCGGCAGCGTATAGGCCCGCCACGGTCGTGCCGCAGTCATCGCCCGTCAGGCGGATGCCGCCTGTACCGCGTACCGTGCCCTCGTACCGCAAAGTCAGCGGAAACCGCTGCGTGAACGGATCGAGACCCGCGCGGTCCAGCGGAAGGAAGAAGATCGCATGCGACTGTCTGAGAATCGCGCGCTTCTCCGGTGTGTCCGCTTTATCCATAACCGCGTACACCGGGCCTTGGCTCAGCATCCGCGGGAGGAAGTCGTGCGGCCGGGGACCTTCACTGTGCAGAATCGTGCCGTCTTCTGTGCTGTAAGTCGCCCAGTTCAGCAGCCTGCCGCGCGTATTCGTGCCGAATGCGGCGCTCGGGGCGTACTGGCGGCTAAACTCCATTCCGGACAGCTCCACGCCAAGCTCGGCCGCCATCAGCAGGCCGTCTCCGGTGAGCACGTTGCAGCCCAGGCCTTTGCTGAGGAAAGCACAGCCGCCGGTCGCAATGACCACCGCATCGGCCCTTACTTCCCAGTCCCGGTCATCCAGACGGCAGATCCCTCTTGCCCCTCCCGCGCCGTGCTCATCCGTAAGCAGTTCCAGGGCCGGGGACTGGTCCAGAATTCTCACGCCTGCTTTAATGACGGCCCGCCGCATCAGCTTCATATATTCCGGGCCCTGCAGATGATCGCGCATCGGCACACCTTCTTCGTTCCTGCGGAAAGGGTAACCCCAAGATTCGACCAGCTCCAGGCTCTCATAGACCTGATCGAGGACCCGGTGAATCCATTCGGGCTCCGACAAGTAACCTCCGCCCTTCATCCGCTTCTGTACCGCTTCTTCTCTAAGAACCGGATCTCTTGGAAGGTACAGCAGGTTGGTCCCGCCTGGAGCTGTAGCCCCGCTTGTTCCGAGAAATCCCTTATCCGCCAGAATGACGCGTGCTCCCTGAGAGGCGGCGCTCCATGCCGCCCACGCGCCTGCGGGACCGCCCCCGATAACGAGCACATCTGCTGTCAGCCGCAGAGGCTGCTTTTGACTCATTGCACTTCCCCCTATCTCCTGTCAGCCTATTCTTCTCACGGCTTCCTCTGCTTGTTCCTCTTCTTTATTTCGCAATCCATTCTTCTATGGAAAAGTCATTTTCCGCGAGCTTATCACTGACCAGAAAATCTTTGGCCGCTTCCAACTGCTGAAGCCCCTTATCCGTAAACGTTTCTTTCTGGATGCGGCTTATGGCACTCGTCTTGCGAACCAGCTCCAGCGAATTCCCCGTATTCTCTACGAGAAACGCATAATAATCCTCTTCTTTGGTTTGAAGGTCTTCCAGCGCCTTCACCCGCAAATCGTTCCATACTTTCGGAAGATCCGGGAATTTCTTCAGGTAACTTTCCGATACGACCGTTATGCTTCCACCGACGAGATCGGGATGATCCTTAAGTGCTTCATCCAGCACCGGATAGCCCTGCGGGATCATTTTGAGACCGCGAACCTCTGTAGTGGCAATCGCATCGACCTCGCCGCGCACCAGCGCCGCATCCGCGTCCTCATCGAGCAAATGGATCAGTTGGACGTCCTTGATGCCCTGTTCCTTTAAAAGGCCGGCCACATAACGGTGCATATAGGACCCTTTTTTCACGGACAGCTTCTTGCCTTTAAGCTCCGCAAGGCTTGCGGGACCGCCCTTTTTGGCTAGAATAAACGCGTTGCTGTTGGCTGCATTCAGTGTAATCAACTTGGAAGGAGCCCCCGCAGACTTGGCCAGAACAGCAGGCGTATCTCCCAGAGAGCCGATGTCGATTCTTCCGCTGATCAGCGATTCACTGAGATCGGGACCGCTCGGGAAGCCGACAAACTGCACGTCCGTTATCCCATATTTCTGCAGTTCCTGCTTCGTAATCCCTGTATAGAAACCCCAGCCTTCTGCCCCGCCGGGCAGATTAAGCTTGGTAGAACCGATATAGCCGATTCTCAGCACAGAAGGGATTTTGCCCGCTTCTTGTCCTCCTGTAGGGTCCGCTTCCGCCTTGCCGCATGCAGCAGCAAGTAAGACCAGCGATATCAGCGCGAGAATGGTGCTCAGCTTGAATGACGTCTTTTTTTGCGCAAGTTTGCCCATTTTGTTCAGTCCCCTTTTCTATATCAATCTCCAATTCTCATTCCTTCGGCCCGACTCATCTGATTCCAATTTGATGAGCGCCATTACGCAAATACCCTGTTTATCCCTCGTAGCTGTCCCGCCACTGAAGCAGCCTGTGCTCCAGAATCCGGACAAAAGAATCCACGATTTTGCCTACAACTGCAAATAGCAGGACGCCTACAAAGATAACTTCCGTCGTTGAATTCTGTTTGGCAAAATTAATGAGGAATCCGATGCCGGATTGGGAGCCGATCAGCTCCGCCACGACCAGGCCGAGCCAGGATACGGCCAGAGAGAGCCTCAGGCCGATCAGAATCTGCGGCAGTGAGGAAGGCAGGATAACCCGGACCATTTGTTTGTAGCGGCTGAACTGCAGAACTTGAGATACTTCGAACAGCTTGTTGTCTACGCTGCGGATACCGAGGAACGTATTGATATACAGCGGGAAGAACGCACCGCTTGCAATAATGACCATTTTGGATGTTTCCCCGAATCCGAACCACAGAATGACCAGGGGCGCAATGGCCAGATGAGGCACCAGCCGGATCATTTGGAGCGTCGGATCAAACACTTGCTCTACCCGGCGGAAGTAACCTGCCGCTATGCCGAGCAGGAGGCCCAGCGTGCCTCCCGCCGCGAAACCCGAGGCGGCCCGGCTTACACTAATCCCCAAATGCCCGGACAGCTCGCCCGTTACAGTCAAATTCTTGAAGGCTTCTGCGATCATAAGCGGTGTGGGCAGAAAGAACGTCGAAATAAGTCCCAGGTTTCCCGCCAACTGCCAGACGATAAGGAGCAGCGCCGGAACCAGAGCACCGGCTGCAAAATCCGAAAATTTCTGCCTGAAAGCCGCCCACTGGCGTACCTTTGCAGCACCTTTGGCGGGAACGGATGAATGATGAAGCACATCGGCTGAATGGCTCATGAGTCAATCTTCTCCTTTATTTCCCTTCGTAGCTGTCCCGCCACTGGAGCAGACGTCGTTCCAGCAGACGAACGAGTGAATCAGCGGCTTTGCCGATTAGGGCAAATAAGATAATGGCGACGAAGACTACGGATGTCTTGTTAACCTGACGGGCTTCCGACATCAGATATCCCAGACCCGATGTCGCTCCCATCAATTCGGCTACTACAAGCCCCAGCCACGCGATCCCGAGTGAGATCCTCACGCCAAGCAGGATATGAGGCAGGGCTGCGGGCAGGACTAGCCGGATGATCTGTTTGTAGGCACTGAAGCCGAGCACCTTGGCTACCTCGAACAGTTTCTTATCCACGCCGCGGATCCCGAGAAAAGTATGAATATAAAGCGGAAAGAACGCTCCCTTGGCGATCAGCAGAATCTTGGAGGATTCTCCGAACCCGAACCAGAGAATAAGCAGCGGGGCGATTGCAAGATGCGGAATCATCCGGAGCATTTGCACGGACGGGTCCAGGAGTTTTTCCGTTCTGCGGAAAAACCCGACCAGTAAACCGAGCAGCAGCCCGGCACCGCCGCCGATCCCGAACCCGGCCGCTGTCCGCACCAGGCTGATGCCTAAATTCTCGGCAAGCACGCCCGTTTCCACCAAGGTGCGAAAAGACTTCGCAATCGTCAGCGGTGTCGGAAAAAGCAGCCGGGAGATATAACCGGCATCTCCCAGCAGCTGCCAGGCGACCAGCACGGTGACGGGAAGCAGCGCTCCGATCCACAGGGATTCCAGCTTCCGCCTGCGCTTACTTCCTCCATGCGCCCCGCCTCCCCTATGTATGGCAGGGTTACCTGCCGCGGAAACTTCCGCTGCCAGAACTTCGAGCGGTTTGCTCATTCCATTTCACCCCCAGCGTTCTCAAATCCCTGCGCTCTCCACCAGTTCAAGCTCATCAAGCTTCTCAAATTCACTTAAAATTTTGTAGCGGATCTCCTGAAACGACGTACTCGCTTTTTTACGGGGGAACGGCAGATCAACAGGGATAATATTCTTGATAGCCCCGGGACGCGGTTTAAGAATGACGACCCGGTTCGCGAGAAAGATCGCCTCGTCAATATCGTGAGTGACGAAGACCATCGTCGTCTTGTTAGCCTGCCAGATATCCAGCAGCACTTCCTGCATATGCGCTCTCGTAAAAGCATCCAGCGCCCCGAAAGGCTCATCCAGCAGCAAGATTTTCGGATTCCGGAGAAGTGCTCTTGCAATGGAGACCCGCTGAGCCATCCCTCCGGACAATTCGCGGGGATAAGCCTTTTCGAAGCCGGTCAGCTTTACAAGTTCAATCAGGTTATCCACCTTCTGGCGGACTTCCGGTTTTTTTAACGACAGGTCCGCCGCGATGTTCTTCTCCACGGTTAACCAGGGAAACAGCCTGGGCTCCTGAAATATAAAGCCTTTATCAATCCCCGGACCTGTCACCTTCTCCCCGCTGAGCCGGACCTCTCCTTCGTAATCCGTGTCCAGACCTGCCGCAATTTTGAGCAGGGTGCTTTTGCCGCAGCCGCTTGGACCGATGACCGTAATAAATTCGCCCTCTTTTATGGCCAGGTCAATGTTGTGGAGCGCGTGGACCCTGCCTTTCTTCGTCTCGAATACTTTGTTTAATCGTCCAACCTCAAGCAGCGGAGCACTCATTTTCATTCCCCTCTCTGAATTCCGGTTACTTAAGCTTCGCTACAATCTTGCCCGGGTCGTGTGCGCGGCTTAGCTTCCCCATACCGCTTCTAGCGCTCTAATAGAACGTTACCTGTAGAACGATACCTGCATATCTGGATGGAAAAACAGAAAAAGCGCATGCCGGCCGAATGGGATTCACTCGGTAAGCAGGCGCTTCTAGTTAACTAGTCAGCACTTATTTCATACTATTCTTATAGGAATAGACAAATATTATCACCCCGTACAAGATCGGTCAAGACTCTATTTTGCAAAAAATGAACAAATAAAAAAGAGCTCTGCGCCGCCGCGCAGAACCCGTCTTGTCTGATGTGCATATAAATTCAGAGAACAGAAGCAAGGACGTGCTGATAAAAACCGTACATCACAAGCCCGTCGTGGGGGCCGCCCGCAAGTCAGAATCAGTACCCGTCTGTGACTTGGGCCTCGTCTTTCTGTAAAAGTCGCAGCAGGTGCATCGTCAAGTAGACCGCTTCCGCTTCGTAAACGGGCTGCTTCAATCTGCGCTGCATGACCTTCATCAACGTCCAGGCAATCGAGTACAGCTCCGGATACTGCTGCTTAAGCAGCTCGCCCAGCTTGTCCGGTTCGTTGACCTTCTCCTTGCGGCGGATCCTTTCGATAGCGAACCTCAAATGCCGGAGCAGACGGGAATACGCAATGGTGCTCCGGTCAATCGTAATCTGCATCCGGCTTTCAATAAGCGCGATCAGCTCCGCGATCAGCCTCGAATATTCATTCACCTCAGAGACAGGGCGATTGGTCAGGGCGCCGTGTATATGAAGCGTGACAAAGCCGACCTCCGCTTCGGGCAGGTTCGTGTTCATTCGTTCATTGATCGTGCCGATGACATATTCAGCCATGCCGAATTCCTTGGGATAGAGCTCTCTTGTTTCCAGCAAAAAAGGATTCTGCAGCACGATGCCCTGCTCAAGCCGTTTGATGGCGAAAGCGATATGGTCAGTCAGAGCAATATGGATGTGTTCATTCAGCTGCGAATCGCCGTTCTTCGAAATATATAAGATCACTTCATTCATGACCTCGATGAGTTTCTCATCAATCTGGGGAATGAGCTGCTGGTACTGCTCTTTCTCCTTTTCGTTGGTCAGAATAAACAGCTTCTCAATCGCATCGGAACGGATTAGATCTTTGGCCTTGCGGTTGAACCCGATCCCCTTGCCGATAACAACGACTTCCTGATAAACGGGATGTAGCGCTATGATCACGTTGTTATTCAGCACCTTAACCACTTCTATGCTGCTGTTCTTCACTTCGCACCTCTTCCGGACCACATGTTGATTCCTCAAGATTACTAAAAAAGGGCGCTTGCTTCAAGTAAGTGGCGGTAAAGGGGCATCGGACCATTCCGGAATATAGGCAAAATCATCTTCCGCCGTCATCATTCCTCCCGGTTTTCCCTCATATCGAGGACCGCCATCGTCCGAAGGATCAGCTTCGGGAGGTAAAAGGCCGCACGCTTGCTTAACGGGCGTGACAGAAGCATAGCGCTGCCGCATATGTACCGCAGACATCGCAATAATCCGCGGCTCCAGCTGGGCCTTATTGGTATGCAGACGGCGGAATCCGCCGGGGTGCAGCATACCCATCAGCACGTGCAAATAACGGGTCGTCACCCAGCGCCACAAGCCGTTCTTCAGAGGCAGCACGGTGAAGCCGAACCGCTCTGTACCGCGGTGGATCATAGAGATGCCGTACACCCCTTTGATTCGGGCTGGAGTGTCTTCTCCCAGAAGACACCCGGCAAGTACGGGCATCGTACTCTCCATGGACCGGATCATATGCACGGCGAGTTGCATGACCGAGCCGCTGCGGGCGCACGCCTCGCAGAGCCACTCGTTGCCGAGATGCAGCTCCGCCACCAAATCACCGGGACGGATTCTCTCTCCGTCCCCCAGAGGCAGCTCCTGACCACGATAAGTCAGGAGGCGGTAATGCAGGAAGCGGTGATGCGGATCGGCCGGGCGTACGCGGTACAACCGGTGAAACATCCGCTCCCACCGCATCCAGAGCGCCACCGCCCCGGAACGCCGCCGGGACCGGTGTATGCCGGCGCGGCAGCCCGCCGGCCCGCTTGGCTGCACCGCAGCCTCCGGCAGCGCGGCACCATCCGCTCTCCTTCCCCGAAGCTGCTCATCCACCCGCTCGAAGCACAGGCCGCTGCGCCGGGCCTCCGCCAGGATTTCGGCGAGTGCTTCCAGCATGTGCGCCGGGGCCTCCCGGTTGGCTCCCAGAGTATCCCCGCTGTCATGGAGCAGAATGACCGCACCGCTTCTAATCCTGCCTCTCAGCCGGAGCAGGATCTTCTCTTTGCCCCCGGAGCTGCGCCAGTCACAAGCGGCTGTCGACCAGAGCACGATCCGGAACCGGCGGATCAGCAGAAGATCGAACACATTGAACACACCCCAGGGAGGCCGGTAGTGAACCGGCCTCGTACCTATGATGCGTTCGATAATATCGGCAGATTGACGCAGAGACCGGCGCACCTTCCACGGGGTCATGAGCCCGTTGGAATGGTGTTTATAATTATGCAGGCCGACGAGATGCCCTTCCTCATGCATCCGGCGGATCAGCTCCGGATGATGCTCCGCCTTGGCTCCAAGCACGAAGAAAGTCGCCCTCGCCCCGCTTGCCGCCAGCAAATCCAGCAGCCGGGGTGTATACCGCGGATCGGGGCCGTCGTCAAAGGTCAATGCCGCACTTCTGCAATCGTTTCTGCCGCGGTAGACCCCAAATCCGAACCTGCGGATCAGAACGGTCGGCAGGAGAGTGTAAGCCGTGCAAAAAAGCAGGACCATCCACAAAACTTGCTCAAACATGACTCCATACACGGCTAAGTCCGGAATAATCCCCCGTTATTCGGAACTTTAGCGGCTTTCTTCGATTCATAATCACGCTTTTCTCACCTGGCTCCTTCTTCGGCGGGATTAGAGCGGCGCTCTATCTCTGATAAGATGTGAGCAGCAATCGTCTCTCCCGCATCCTTTTTTAACAGACTCTGCCTAGTATGCTCTGTACAGGACGGGGGCCATTCAGCGCGGAGGATCCGCCCGACCTGCCGGATCAGCTCATCGGCGCGTGATGCAGATAAAGCCGCTGCTTTTTTCACAAAAAAGTCCGCATTCTCTTTCTCCTGGCCTAAGTGAGGACGGTAAATCACGACCGGTACGCCTATTGCGAGCGCTTCGGATAACGTGACTCCGCCTGCTTTTGTAATCAGGCACGAGGAAGCGGCCATCAACTCGTGGATATTATCCACGAATCCGTAAATACGCACCCGTTCTTGTCCGTCAAAACGCCTCTTGAATTCACGTTTCAGACGTTCATTACGGCCGCAGACTACCGATATACGAACATTAGGGTGATTATCTAACAGGCGGGTGCACAGCCTTCTGAGCCCTTTTAACACCCCGTACGCTCCGGCAATCAGAAGAATCACAGGTTCCCCGGTTTTACCGTTCTCGCCGGGCAGCACGCTCCCATCCCTCCGGTTATGGCAGAAAGGGGCCCTTACGGGAATTCCGCTCACATGAATGCGTTCCGGCACAATGCCTTTGGCAATCAGCTGAGTCTTGAATTCCTCCGCCGGCACAAAATAATGATGGACCCCCGGGTGCAGCCAGCGTCCATGCAAATCATAATCCGTTACAACCGAGAAAGTCGGGACATGCATATCCGCAAGAAATCCCGCCCCTTCGGCCAATCGATTCTCCGGTTGCCGCTCCGGTTCCAAATCCCGCTCTGTTTCCGGCTCTAGTCTTGAGGAGCCCTGCAGCGGGAACGTGTTCACGACCGCATCGGGACAACGTTCCCGAATCATCTGCCTCAGTCTGCGTTCTCCGATAGAATGCAGCCATTTGGCCAAGAGAGTATCCGGCCGCATATCTTGCGTTAAATAATAGCTGAGTCCGTATAAGCCAAGCGAAGAGCTTTTCAGGTACAGCTGGCGGGTCAGAAAGCTGAAGAGCGGATGCGCATGAGAGAATAGATCCACAATCTCGACACTCCGGACCCCTTGGGTACGAAAAGCCTGCTGAAGCGCGCGGGATACTTGCAGATGGCCGTCGCCGTAACTGGCATACAAAATCAGAATTTTGGCATCGGAATTCACTTCCTACCCACACTTCCTGTACTTGGAATAGGGTTATTATGCAAAGTTTACATGCATATTATAGTTCCGCTCACCAAATTTCTTGTAAAACAGGTGCATAACGCCGCTGTACCCTTGTCTGCAGCATAATCCGCACCGCCTCCGCAGAAGCGTTCATCCGCTCCATGCTTTCCAGCTTGCCGCGCATGGCTGACAGCAGGGAGGGGTTCCTCAGGAATCCGTCCAGATGACTAATAAGGCCTGTCATATTCCCCGCCTTTACCGCGACACCCGAGGCGAGCAGGAAACGGGCGTTGTCCTCTTCCTGTCCCGGCAGAGCTTTATAGATGACGATCGGCAGCTTCATGGCCATCGCCTCGGATATGGTGAGCCCGCCAGGCTTGGTAACGAGCAGATCGGCAGCCGCCATCCATTCGTGTACATTGTTCACGTAGCCTGTAGCGATAATGCGGTGCCGTGTCCGTCCCGCCAGCTCGGCGATTTGGCTGCGGAGCTTCTCGTTGTTGCCGCATACGACAATCAGCTGTGTCCGAACCGGGAGGGATTCGACAGCTTCCAGCCGGTGGGCCAGCTCACTTCCCATCATGCCGCAGCCGCCCCCCATGAACAGGACGGTCGGCATCTCCGGGTCCAGACCTAGTTTGATTCTCGTCTGGCTCCGTTCGTACGTCCCTTGAAACTCCGGACGGATCGGGATCCCTGTGACTTCGATTTTATCGCGTGATACCCCCGCGTGTATCAACCCTTCGAGCACCGTGCCCGAGCCGACCAAATATTTGTCCGTCTCCGGGTAAACCCAATAGCTGTGGTCCGTGTGATCCGTAATGACAGTCACGGTAGGCACCTCATACAGCCCGTAAGCACGCACCGCAGACATAGCCCCCGCAGCCGGCGGGAAGGTCGATACCACAACCGTAGGCTCCACTTCCTGCAGCAGCTTCAGCATACGGCCGAGGCCGAGCCGGTTAAACCGCTTGAGGATATAAGAGAACATATTAGCCTCCCGTGTTTTGTTGTACACGTATCCGTATGCCGACGGGAAGGTCTGAAGGCCCTTCAAGAACATATACCGTCCGATTGTATTCGTAAAAGGATGCGTCCACTCCATAAAATCAAGCAGAACTGTCTCCGCTCCGGGATAACGATGCAACACTTCACGACGTATCGCTTCCGCAGCCTGTTTATGGCCGTCCCCATAGCTGCCTGAAAGAATCAATACTCTATGTCCGTTCTTATTCATAGCCCGCAACCCTCTCCGTAACAAGTAATCTTGTCACTATTCTACTCGGCATAGCGGCTGAATCAGAACCGACTCCCGGCGGTTTTATACCTAGTCTTAGGTCCAGGTGACTTTTGTCCCTGAATGACAGCGATTCATGATGTTATGGGCAATTTGAAACAATCGGAAGCAGTTTGTAGCCGTTGTCAGCCCGGATCCCCCCCCGGGCTTCACACCTTGTTTATCCGCGACTTTACCGGGAGTCCGTCCCATATAACCGAGGATTGTGCAGACCGCTGCTGCATATGAGGCTCATCCAGAAGAGTGGCAAAGTTGGCGGAGGGCAGGGGCCCGAGGCCGTGTTTTGCCGCCAGCCTATCCAGAAACAGCCGGCCCGAAGGCCGGTTGGCAGACAGGTTGCCGCCCTGATCGGAGAAGGCATACAGGACACTTGCGACCGGAAGCCGAACAACGGAATATAAAGCAGAGACCCGCAGGATAAAGTCCCAATCCCAGTAGTGGTACACATCCGGATCGAATTCTCCGATCACGGAATGAATCTGACGGCGGTACAAGCAGCCGGACGGGATGAAAGTAGAAAACTTGCGCATTTCCGCCGGATCATACGCATAAGCGAACAATCTGCGGCTTACCGGAACCCGCCCCTTTCCTTCCACCCGGTAGTTGAACAGCTCTGCGTCCGAATAAGCCAAGTCAGCTCCGTCTGCCATAACCTCCAGCATGCGCCTGATATGTCCCGGCGTCAGTAAGTCATCATCATCGCAGAGCATGATGAACTCCCCCCTGGCCTGTCGGCATCCCAAATTCCGGGCGTGTACATGCTTGAGATTACGAAGCTGTACCGATACCTTAATATTCAGTTCCGGGAAAGCTTCTCTGACAAAATCTACAGATTCTCCCGCATCATTCACAATCAGCGTCTCCAGATTCGGATAGTTCTGCAAGGCAATGGTCTCCAGAAGCTCGGATAATACAAAGGGACGGTTAAACGTAGGAATAACAATGGATACAAGCGGCTCATTCAAATGAAATTCACCCTTCCGGTTTTAGCTTCGCGTTACTAGTTCTTATTACCTATTCTCCTTTCCTATATCTTATGCACAGAGAAGGATTTTTCCTTTCATTTCAGGCAAAAAAAGGATAGAATGTAGGGTGTAAACCTTTTTTTGTTAGGAAAAAAGTAACAGAGCGCGAATGTTCGGTTGGATTTTTTCTTTTTTTGAGCACGTGCAGCAACTAGGAGGTTCGTCATGCATGCAGGTAAAATTCTCGTTGTCGACGATGATCACCATATTTTAGAGATCGTGTCTCTCTATCTCCGCCGCGAAGGTTTTGAAATTATCACGGCCGATCACGGGGATCATGTTCTTCAAATGGTGGCCGAACAACGACCTGATCTCATTTTATTGGACATACTTCTTCCCGGTGTAGACGGGATTGAACTGTGCCGCCAGCTGCGCAAAACAAATGATACGCCCATTATCTTTTTATCCGCGAAATCGGAAGATATCGATATTATCCTCGGTCTGAGTATCGGGGGCGACGATTATGTAACCAAACCGTTTAGTCCCGGGCAGCTCGTTGCCCGTGTCAAATCGTTGCTGCGCCGCTGCTCTCCTACTCGTCAGTTGACCGAGCCTCACATTTTAAAATTTCCAGACTTGGAAATCGACCTGCATAGTCATATCGTTAAAGTCAGAGACCAGCCTATTGCCTTATCCGCCAAAGAATTCGATTTGCTGAGTCTGCTTGCACAGAACCCGAATCGCGTATACCGCATTGAACAGCTTTTCGAGCAGGTATGGAGCCTGGAGAGCTTCGGGGATCCGCGTACCCTGATCGTTCATATTAGCAATCTCCGTAAAAAGATTGAGCCGAATCCTTCCGAGCCCCGCTTCATCATTACGGTCCGGGGCGTGGGCTATAAGTTCCATGGCACACCACTCTAGCTGGCTTCACCATCCCGTTCCACCATCAGAGACAATGGAAAACACAAATAAAAACGACGCAACTCTTAAGGAGTTACGTCGTTTTTATTTCGATCGGCAGAATAACATCAATTGTTGTCCCTATTCCCGGCCGGCTGGATATATTAAGCTTGCCTGAATGATTCTCAATGATTTTGTTGCTGACCATGAGTCCGAGGCCCGTCCCGTTGTCTTTGGTTGTGAAGAACGGCTCTCCGATCCGGGCCAGATCCTCAGGATCGATTCCACTTCCTTGATCCGATAACCGGATCTGCACCCGATGCTTGGTTAGAACGGATAAAGTGATCTGCAGCTGTCCGCCTTCCGGCATCGCTTCAATGGAGTTTTTCACCATATTTATAAAAACCTGCTTCAGCTGATTAAAATCACAGTCAATCTCCGGCACTTTGCCTTCTTCCTCCAGAATCACACGGACCCCGGCATCCCTGCACTGGTTCTCAAACAGTTCCAGTGTTTCTTGAAGCAGCGGCATGAGGTGGTGGCGGTCAAACCTGCTGTTCACCGGCTTGGATAACAGCAGGAAGTCGCTGATGATCTCATTCATCCGGCTTACTTCCGAACTCATCATACCCAGATAAGAAGCACTCCCTGCCTGCTTCTGGGATAACTGCAGGAACCCCGAAATAATCGTCAGCGGATTACGAAGCTCGTGCGCCATTCCGGCAGCCATCTGTCCGACCAGAGAAAGCTTCTCCGTGCGTCGTACCTGGAGCATCATATCGGTAAACCGGCGGATCAGCAGAATGATGAGCATGAAAATAAAGGCCAATACCCCCAAGTACGTGAGAGGCGCGAACATCATGCTCAGGCTTAGACGGTATTGGACAATGTCCAGCACCCCTGCCAGACAGATGATGATTGTACCGGCAAGCAGCAGCCTTGCCCCCTCGGTCCTTTTAACCGCGCACTGTGCGATACGCACAAGAACAAGCGGCATGGTGGAAAGAAGAACAATCTGATAAATATCGATAATAGCCATGACCGAGAATACTTGCCATGTATGAAGAAGAATGGTTCCGATCGCGTAGATCAGATGAATTTGCCAGATACGTCTTATGTATTCAAATCTTCCCGCTCCGAGCAAATGCTCCACGAACAGAAGAATTCCGATAACTCCAGCGAAGAGAGAGACGAGTTCGGCATAAGTCAGCAGAGCCGGATGATCAAAGACGAGATAGATTACAGAGGTGCGGCAAATGCTGTAAATGCCGAAACTGGCGGAAAATAAGCTGAAATCAAGAAATACTTTATTGCCGCGGAAAGCAATGTACACGTATAGGGCAACAAGGCCCGCTAAGACATACGTGACCCCAAGAACGGCCCGTCCGAACTCTTCGCGGACCATCTGCTTAACGAACCCGCTCTCTGATCCGTATAACACGCCCTCTTTAATACCAATGTTGCTTGAGCCCGAGTTCAGGTGGAAATAGAGCATTCCTTGGGTCCCGCCCGGCAGGGGGACGATGCGTTCCGGCGTTCCGTAATAAGGATGTTTCTTGCTCGATTTCCAATCACCGAACCGGTAGACTAATCCTTGTTCATTATAAATTTCGACATTGTCGTATCCTTTCATCAGAATGCCCGGGTCACTAAATGTACTGCTATCCGGCAGTCGGACGCGCAGCCATAAATCTTTGCGCCCCATCCGGTCCTCAGGATTCTTTAATTTGTCCACAGGCTTCCAGTCGGACACTGCATTCCACCAGAAGTCTCCTTCGCCGGCATCCCATGTATATTCCCAATTCGTCAGCAGCACAGGTTGTGCATTCAATCGGTCATTCATTACATCGGGATAGGCCAGCGCGGTGCTTCCCTCGAATAGATGGATAAGCATCCAGATCAATACGGTTACCCATATATAATGTTTTTTCTTGGTCATTGTATTTATCCTCTTACCGAGCTGTTGCCACATTTCGGCATATCCTGGTTATTCTGTAAGCAGATGTTTCACTAAAGAATTGATTTCGACCCCCATGCCAAATTTCCTGTATCCCCATTAAATTTTTATCAATTTACAACCTATTTCGACAAATTAAGACAATAAATTCAGTTAGCGTTCAAAATATTTGTCGAAAAAAAAGTTCATAATAAGAGAACAGAAAGGAGATTGAAGGAATGTCCAACGATAAAAGCATGGATCCTATGACAGGCGAAACCGTTGAAACAGATGGTGTGTACGCGGATGAAGCGGGACGTGAAGTCACCCTTAAGCGCGGGGATACATTCCCTGCCGATCTCGTACTTGGCCGAACCACATGGGAAATGAAAGGCTTCTCCATGAATGAAGCGGAAATTGACCACCAGCAGCAAGAAAACACACCGCCGCGCCTGCATGTTCAGCAGGGTGACCGGTAAGATTAGAACGGGCCTCCGAGGCCCGTTTTTTTAATGGTCCAAAAATCCGATCTTGCTCCTGTATCCGCCCCAAATCTTGCTGTTCAACCGTTATGATAGCTGCCCATCCCATATGCTATAATGGGAATTCATCTTAACGTTTGTCCGGAAGGAGCAGCTCGCGTGAGTCAGAAACAGCATATTGTCATTGTGACGGGAGGCTCCATTGGCCCTTGGGCTCATGATCAGCTGGAAGGTCTCCATCCCTCCTGTGATTATTTAATCGGAGCTGACCGCGGCGCGCTTCATCTGATCCGCAGCGGATACAGACCGCAGCTTGCGCTGGGCGATTTCGATTCCGTTACCCCGGAAGAACGGGAAGAAATCCGCGCGGGCAGCGATCAGTTCATTACCTGCGATGCGGTGGATAAAGATTGGACGGATACAGAACTGGCCTACAGTATGGCGCTTGAACGCAGTCCGTCTCAAATCACTCTGCTCGGAGCTCTGGGTACCCGTATGGACCATACACTTGCCAACATCCACTTGCTTCGCAAAGGAGCTGAGATCGGGATCCGTTCCCGGATTATGGATGCCTACAATGAAATTGAGGTCATAAGCAGTACGACCGAGATTTCCTCGGGACCTTATCCCAACGTCTCGCTGCTTCCTCTTACAACAGAAGTTACTGGTATCACGTTAACAGGTTTCCGCTACCCGCTTAAGGAGGCCACACTCACCATCGGACAATCCCTTGGAATCAGCAACGTGCTGGAAGAGAAGCGCGGGATCATTCAGATCCGTTCCGGGCTTCTTCTGGTGATCCGCAGCCGTGATTAACCCCGGGATGTGAATTCTCAAATTCAGCATGCTGATTTATAACGCATGGTACTAAAAAAACAGCAGAGCGCGTCTCTGCTGTTTTCTACGTGCGAATTTAGTTTTGGGTTCGTAAAAGTTTTTTGATCGACGTATCATTCTCCTGAATGAGGACGACCATCTGAGCGTTCTGATTAAGCAGAGAGTGTACGGTCGCGGAAAGCTCCTGAAGAGCCGCTGTAGATTCCTCCGTAATGGAAGCGAAATTGTTGGTCGATTCTTCAATCGATCCGGCCGATTCACGGATCGTCTCGATCATTCCATTGGTGCTGCGCGTACGTTCACCCAGTTCACGGATCGAAGCGCGAAGCTCTTCGAATGCCTTGCGCGTTGCGGCCGTCATTTCACTGCTGCGATCCATTTGCAGGGCCACATTGTTCATATTCTGGCTGGTTTGGACAGCCTGGCCGTTCACTTCCGCGAGCTTAAGCGAAATCTGCTCCGCCGCGTAGTCTGACATCTCCGCGAGTTTGCGGATTTCGCTCGCTACCACCGCGAAACCGCGGCCTTCATCGCCCGCTCTGGCTGCCTCGATGCTGGCGTTCAGCGAGAGCAGATTCGTCTGCTGGGCAATCTCACGAATAGAAACGTTAAATTCGGAAGCTTCCCCGATCCTCGCTGTCAGGGCATGAATGTCCTTGGACATTTCCATGATGATTTCCTTGAACTGTTCGATGACGCTCGCCAGCTCATCCATCCGCTTCCCGCCTTCTTCGGCGGATTCCCCGCTCGCTTCCATATTACGGAGCAAGCCCTCCATATTACCGAACATTTCATCCAGCATACCGTTGGAATGCTGAATGGAATCCGTAATACTTAGCGTGGATTCCATCTGATTATTCGCGCCCTCCGCAATTTCCTGAAAAGCAAGACTCATTTCGTCGAACGACAAATTATTTTCCCCGCTTTTTTGCGCCAACATAGAAATGTTCCCTGATATAATCGTCACCTGCTCATTCAGCAGCTTTTCCTGCCGTTCTTGTTCCGCCAGCATCTTCTCGGCTTCCGTCTGCGCTGAAACAATGTCAGCGACTAGGTACCGGGCGCTTCTCGTAATTGCCAGACACAGAACAGAGATAAGAATAAAATAGAAGAAGTAGGTGCCTTTTATAGTAGGGTTAACAGCAGCCCCCGTCTCTGACACGAACAGATGAACGACCATCAGAATAAGTCCAAGCCCCATTCCTGTAAGCAGCACAGGCATTTGCATATAGACAAGAGCAATTACAAGTAAGAAGTAAATCGAGAACACGTTTGTTTCATTGGGCATTTGCATCAGAATAAAAAAAGTTGTGAGCGCATTACCGATAACAGCGATATAGCCAATCTTATAAATGTGTTTACCGGTACGGTGCAGATAGAAAACCAGTCCCACCGTCAGAAGACTCAGTCCCGTCGTGCTTAAGGCAGACAGCAGGGGAATATCAACAACCATTAGCAGCAGAATAGAAAGTGCCAGCGAGATGCTTAAAGCTTTTAACACAAGAGCATTACGGGTAATGGTGTTTTTCTCTGAAATTCTGGAAATCAAGTCCATAAACAATTCCCCTTCTTCATTGGTAAGTGGGACAATTGTACCACCCTTAGTTAGAGAAAGTGTTAAGAAACCGTCAGGAAACTGTTAGATATTATAATTTTTAGTTAAAATAATCCATATGTTTAGTCGGCTATCTATTTATTACTTTTCTTCTTTTAACTTCTGCTCCTGCGTTCTCTCAAAAAAGTGATCGGGGCAACATGGTAATACACCTCCCAGGTATAAAGTCCCATACCGGTCCCGTGCCGGTCCCAAGCGCAGCCTTCTCACTACCCGGATGCACGACCGCCTTCTCCCATTGCGCAGCATCCCTTCCACATTTTAGGATTGTAGTTCGTAAAAAAAGCTTTTTTGCAGTATAGACGAACAAACTTATCCATATATCGCCAAAAAGTTCGTCTTTTCGTCAATTTACCACTTTTCAACCTCACATGTCTGGAGTATAATGAGGAACACGCATACCCAGTCAATTAAATAGCCAGCTCGTATAAAGGCGGGAATAGGCCCGCCAGTCTCTACCTGATCACCGTAAATGATCAGACTACGAGTGATTGAGAAATTCGCTATCGCCATAGCGTGTTCCCCCGGATTATTGTGACTTCGGTCTCTCTTCCGGCTGAGCTTCTTTTGGCGTTTGGCGAAATTTTGGACTTTCACTCGAGTAACCGGCCTTTGCGCCAGTGATTCGGGTTTTTTTAGTTTCTTGGGGTGTTTCCAATTTATTTTCATTCGCGGAGGTTGACACAGTGGAATTGTTAAAGAAGAAAATTGTCGAAGAAGGAATTGTCCTGTCCGGCCAAGTGCTCAAAGTGGATGCTTTTCTGAACCATCAAATTGATCCTCTTCTGATGCTCGAGATCGGCAAGGAATTCAAGCGCCGCTTTGAGGGAGACCCCATCACCAAGATTTTAACCCTGGAATCTTCCGGGATTGCCCCGTCCGTTATGGCGGGTTTGGAAATGAATGTTCCGGTCGTATTTGGACGCAAACATAAATCATTGACTCTTACCGATGATTTGTATGTACAAAGTGTATATTCTTACACCAAACAGCAAACCAATGAGGTCACCGTATCGCGCAAATTCTTATCCGCCGAGGATCGTGTACTGATCATTGATGATTTCCTGGCTAACGGAGAAGCTGCGCTTGGTCTGGCTAATATCGTAAAAAAAGCGGGCGCTCAGGTAGCCGGAATCGGAATTGTCATCGAGAAGTCGTTCCAGCCTGGAGCAGACAAACTCCGCGAAGCCGGTTACCGGGTGGAATCGTTGGCACGGATTGCCTCTCTGGATAACCAGAAGCTGCAATTCGTGAACGAACCCGCTGCTGAGGAGGATTCTCATGTTCAGCTGGTTTAAGACAGGCTCTCTGGGCCTGCAGCATGTCCTGGCCATGTACGCCGGTGCGGTCATTGTACCGATCATCGTAGGCACGGCGCTGGAGCTGACGCCGACGCAGCTTTCCTACCTCATCTCGATTGACCTGCTCACCTGCGGGATCGCCACTTTGCTGCAGGTATGGGGGAACCGCTTCTTCGGAATCGGGCTGCCCGTCATGCTCGGCTGTGCGTTTCAGGCGGTTGCGCCGATGATCGCCATCGGGAATAAATACGGCATGACCGCCATCTACGGCTCGATCATCGCCTCCGGCGTTATTATCCTGCTGCTCGGCGGATTATTCGGCAAACTGGCCCGGTTCTTCCCACCCGTGGTTACCGGCTCCGTCGTTACCATCATCGGACTGACGCTTATTCCGGTCGCGATTCAAGATATGGGAGGCGGTCCCGGCAGCGAAGATTTCGGCAGCCTGCAGAACCTCGCGCTATCGTTCGGCGTCCTTGCTTTCATTATTATCATGAACCGCTTCTTCACCGGTTTCCTGCGTGCCGTCTCCATCCTCATCGGACTCATAGCCGGTACGATAGCAGCCGCTTTTATGGGAAAAGTAAGCTTTCAAGGCGTCCTCGACGCTTCGTGGTTCCATATGGTCCAGCCGCTGTATTTCGGCGCGCCGACCTTCCACCTACCGGCCATTCTGACGATGACTCTCGTTGCCATTGTCAGCGTGATGGAATCTACGGGTGTGTTCATGGCCCTCAGCAAAATTTGCGACAGAGAGCTGACTGAACGTGACCTCGCCCGCGGATACCGTGCGGAAGGTCTTGCAAGCATCATCGGCGGATTTTTCAACTCGTTCCCTTACACCACCTATTCTCAAAATGTCGGTCTCGTCCAGCTCACAAAAGTGAAGAAGAGAAGCGTGATTGCGGCCGCGGGCGTTATGCTCATTCTGCTCGGATCTGTGCCCAAAATCGCCGCACTGACCATGCTTGTTCCAACTGCCGTACTCGGCGGAGCGACAATCGCGATGTTCGGAATGGTCGTAGCCTCCGGCATCAAAATGCTCGGTACCGTTGATCTTAACCAGCATGAGAATCTGCTTATCGTCGCATGCTCGGTAGGCATGGGGCTTGGCGTAACGGTTGCGCCGACGCTGTTCGACCAACTGCCGGAGAGCATTCAGATTCTCGTAGACAACGGGATCGTTGCCGGGAGCTTCACGGCTATCCTGCTCAATGTCGTTTTCACGTTAGGCAAGAAACGAGAGCATGATGTTCAAGTCCAGCCATCCGCCGCCAAAGAAACCCCTGAACTCGGGGTATAGCTCAGGACGGTCACCTCTCATCCTTGCATCCTGTACAACAAAAATAAACAGCGTCCGCAATCCGGGCGTTGTTTTTCTTTTGCCCGCTCAGGCATTCTATTGCTGACTCTGCTTGATTTAGTACTCCTTTATCCGGTGCCTGGTCTCCGTCTCATTCAGGAGCCCTTGGGTCATTTACTAAAATTTAGGCGGTTAGAAGCCGATAATATCCTTAATGTGGAGACTGCATGATGGAGTATAAGCCGGCAGCTTCTTAGCATTCCCTGAATTCTTACATGGAAGGAGCTTAGAATGAAGAAGTTTACACACCGTTTAGCAGTAACATTAGTTCTGCTCGTAGCGTTCTCAGGGCTATATGCCGGACCTACACGAGCCGGATTGACGGAGACGCCTTTTCCGGACGTAGACAGTGCCCAATACGGCTGGGCCGTCCAGTCCATTAAATTCATGGCGCAGAAAGGCATTCTGCAGGGCTATCCCGACGGCACTTTCAAGCCCGGACGTTACGTAACGAAAACAGAATGGGCCGTTATGACATACCGGCTGTTCGATAAATACCGCCCCAGCCTGCGTCCGGAGCTTAAAGGCTACCATTTTATTGACGCCTATGCGGATGTCCCCGCTTCTCACTGGGCTTACCGCGAAATCTCCGATTCCTTCGTCAGCATAGCCGACAATACCGTCACACGTTCCGGTAATCAGGATTTGTATAACCCGGAGTATACATTCAGCCGGTTTAACCTGGCCTCCATGCTGCACGGCTATTACGGAATTGAAGAATGGACAGAGACCCGGAGTGATGTATGCACCCAGCTCGGACAGCTCAAAGATATTGAAACCCGGACCTTCACGAATGATTCCGATTTAGAGTCTTTCCGCGATAATGAAAAGACAGACCGGTACGAATCCGGAATTCCCGGGGGGATCTTCCCTATTCTTCTGCTCAAAGAGCCGGGCGGCACATGCTCATCAAGCCACGACGATTACAGCGCTCTGAATGCAGACGCCCTGTTAAATGTCCATACTTCGGGCATCCTTACAGCGGAGGACACAAGCGGTAAATTCTATCCGTCCGCGAAGCTGACACGTGCAGAAGCCGTAACGGTTCTTCACCGCCTACTCGATCATCTCAAAACCGAAGGCGTCCTGCACGAGTATTCCAGCATCAATCCTTCCGATATCCTGCGGCCTGTTCCCATGCCCGCACCGAAGCCTGGCGAAGCTGCCGAGGGAACCGGGCCGTACAGCCGCGATCTTCAGCGGGAAGGAGAATTCAATACGATTGTATATCCCGGCGGTAAGAAATATATGAAACTGGAGCTTACCTCCAAGGATGCGGTCGATCTGTACCTCTACATGAACGGAGATATTGCTTTTCTGAGGCAGGAAGAACTGCCCCGGTATATCCAAGTGGACCGTGCGGCGCAAATCGGCATCAAATCGCAAAGCCGCAACCCGGAGAAAAGATCGCCGCTAAGCACGTACCCTGCCTCCCTGCACGTTTCGTTCCACGATGAGATTCCGCCAACGACCAAGCCCGATAAGGGTACAGGCAGCGGCAATGAAACGAACAACCTGATCGCTCCGCCGGGAGCCAGCGCGATCCGTGATCTTAAGAGAGAGGGAGAGCTCAAGCAGACTTTCCCTAACAACGGATCTAAATATGTGACTATCCAGTTGATTTCTCAGGATAAGGTCGATTTATATGTGCAGCTGAGTAGTGGCACCGCCTTCTTGCGGCAGGAGGAACTTCCCGTGAAGCTCAAAATGGACGGCAATTCTTCCGTGACCATCCGAACTCAGAGCCGGAACCCGGAGAAGCGTACCAGTCAGCAGTCTTACAATGCACATCTTTACGTAACGTTTACCAATCAATAGAATCCGAATAGGGATATGCCTCACTTCATACGTAAGAGCCGGCAGCATTACAAAGAAGCCATGAAACCCGTCCAGACAGGTTTCATGGCTTCTTTGGGGATTAGCGCGCCTGATTGTCGATTATCCGCTTGCATAACATACCCGCTAAGGAGCATGCTTGCTGCGGCGACCCAGCCCTCAAGCAAAGGCTCGTAGAAGAGGCTCTTACGGCGGTTCTCCCGCCAGATCAAGAGTCTTTGGCGCTGCGGTTCAGCTTGTTGACCGTCATGAGAAGACCGCGCACCTGCCTGAGCAGCAGGTCCGCCTCCTCTTGATCTCCGTCAACACGGGTGAGCAGCTGGTCCGGTATGCAGGCGCCGCGCTTCTCCAGCTTCCGGCCCTGATCCGTCAGCCGGATGACGACGCTGCGCTCATCCAGGCTCGACCGCGTCCGGGTAAGCATACCGGACGCCTCCATCCGCTTCAGCATCGGCGTCAAGGTACCGGAGTCGAGGAAGAGCCGTTCTCCGAGCTCCTTAACCGTCGCCTCCCCTTCCTCCCACAACACCAGCAGAACGAGATACTGCGGGTAGGTGACACCCAGCTCGTCCAGCAGCGGTGTATACATCCGCGTAATTTCGCGCGAACAAGCGTAGAGAGCAAAACAAAGCTGATTCTCCAGCTTATGTCTGGATTCTGAATTCATTTGAGATCATCCTTACTTTACAGGTCAAGTGAAGCTATACCGCAACTTGTTTCTTTATTCAGCCAGAAGCTTTTCAATGTCATCCGCGATTTTGGCAGGGACCGTGGTCGGCGCGAACCGTTCTACCACTTCTCCGGAGCGGTTAACGAGGAATTTGGCAAAATTCCACTTTACCTCTTTGGACAGAATCCCCTTTGTGCGGCTGGTCAGATAGTCAAACAAAGGATGGGCATCCTTTCCTTTTACATCGACTTTGGCGAACATGGGAAAGGTAACACCGTAATTCACTTGACAGAATTGCTCGATTTCCTCCGCTGTCCCCGGCTCCTGCTCCATAAACTGATTGCTGGGGAAGCCGAGCACTTCAAAACCCCGGTCTTTATATTGGTCGTAAAGTTCCTGAAGTCCTTTATACTGGGGGGTAAATCCGCATTTACTCGCCGTGTTGACGATCAATAGGACTTTTCCTTCGTAATCGGCAAGCGACTGTTCTTCTCCGTTAATCCGCTGAGCCTTGTATTCATATACACCCATCTTCTTAACCTCCCGAATTATCCATTTTGATCCAATTTAAATTGCGCAAAATTAAAATGTCTGAAACCAATATACGTTTATAACGGGAGGAAGTCAAATTAAGGTGCGTTCTAAGAACCTTTTGTATAGATCCTTTATAAGACCGATTGCTCCAGCTTCGGCAGTATGGGCGCATGCGCCAAAGGCGATGACAAAGCGACAAGCGTGGTCGGTTTGCCATACTGCATGGATGCGTCGATAAATAGTTCGAGGTCCCTTACAGTACTCGTGATAATCTTGGTCAAATAGCTGTAAGGACCCGCAATTCTGTGGCACTCCGCCACTTCCGGAACCGTCCGCACGAACTCGACGTACCTTTTGCAATGTTCCGTCTCCATCAGGATATAGGCTACGACGGTCTTACCCAAAGCATCGGGTGATACAGAGGCGCGATACCCGGTCAGAACCCCCCGGTCCTCCAGACGACGGACACGTTCCGCTGCGGCAGGTGAGGTCAGCCCCACCTTTTTCCCCAGCTCCGTCATGCTGATGCGTCCGTTCTCCTGAAGAATGGCTAATATATTATGATCTGTGTGATCCAAAACTAGCTCCCCCTTTTCTTTATCTGCTGTGAAATTTTCTGCTAGTTTTCCCTGACCTTCAATTTTTAAGTTATTATCGCAAGCGGCTTACAAAGAATTGGATGAGACATTCATTTCCTTTCAGTATAATCTGTTCCATCCCTGCTTTGCCACGTAAAATATAAGCAGAAATGAAAGGAGCTGTTTTAGTATGCTAATCAGCAGCAACGCCGTCCTTCTCCTTATTGACGTTCAAAGAGCATTTGACCATCCGCGTTACGGCCGCAGAAACAATCCTCAGGCAGAAGCCAATATCGCACGGCTTCTCGATACGTGGCGCCGGACCGGGCGGACCGTCATTCATATCCACCATATCGGCGTATCCCCGGATTCCCTGTTCCGTGAACATTCCGAAGCCGTCCTCCCTAAGCAGCAAGCACTGCCGCTGCCGGGTGAACTGGTGCTCCGCAAATCCGTGAACAGCGGCTTCATCGGCACAGACCTCGAAGAGCGGCTTCGTCACCTGGGCTGCGACTGTGTGGTTACCGCCGGACTTACGACGAATCACTGCGTCGAGACGACCACGCGCATGTCAGGCAATCTGGGCTTTCCTACCATCCTCGTATCGGATGCCGCCGCAACTTTTGACCGGATCGGTCCGGACGGCAAACTTTATAAGGCCGAGGATATTCATGCGATGACACTTGCGAATCTTCACGAAGAGTTTGCTGTAATTTCGGATACGGCTGCCGTTATCCAGGCTGCAGATAAGACGGCTATCTAGAATCCGGCTTACGCTTGTCTGCCGCTTGCAGCAGCATTCTACCCGTTTATCGGATGTTTGCCTTTCTTTTATAAGACCTCACACGAAATGTTCGAAACATGTCGGTTTTAAATCTTCGCTCTCCCCATTTTTTTCCTATATCGGCTGTTACAAAATCATTTAGGAGGTTTATGATTGCCAGAGCAGATCTTCAATCCTGCTGATCTTTTAAAGCAAGAAATACTAACGGCAGAAACCTGTACATGAATGAATCGTAACAATACCTGTAAGGAAGCCCGGAAAAACCTAGGCTCCAAAAAAGGGGGAGGCAAGATGGGAAAAAAACGGCAAAGAAAGAAACTTCCGGCCGGGTACAAAAAAATAAAAGAACCCGGCTTCTGGGCCCAGTTATTAAAGGTCCTTCTATTCATGGCTGGTTTAGCCGTGCTTCACTACATACTGGATTGGCTGCAAAAACGGCTCTTTTTCCCTCAAGACGGGTGGGCATTCTATTCAACCGTTAATGTCCTGCCCGCATTTCTGATTGTTTTTCTGGTCATGCTGGGCTGGTGGATGGGAAGATCACGCAGAGGTAAAGCAATCCTGCTAAGTACTTATGCGGCAGTGGCTGCAATATCTGTACTCAGCCTGCTCACCTACCAGTACCTGGATAAGGACGGCATACACGTAAACAGATTCTGGAGCGGGGAGAAGCTCACGCCATGGTCTTCCGTCAGCCAAGTGGCATTCGAGCCGCGAATGTCCGGCGGCAAATCCAATCATTTGCAAATACGGTCCACATTCTTCTCCAAAGAAGCAGAGGCTTTTACCCTTATATGGGTCGATAAAAGAGAAATCAGTACCGCTAAAAAGAAAATTCAAGCACAAAAAATCCCGGTTACAGTCCGTCCTATGGATCTTGCGGAAGCCAGAGCGATTAACCGGTATAAAGAAGACAACCGGAATGCGGTTTTGGAACTCCTTGACTTGAAAGACCCTGCCCCCTCCGCTGGACGTCCAATCATCGGCAGCCCTGCGGCTAAGGTAGAAATCGCGCAAGCTTGCGCCGTTACGGACAACGAATGCCTCAAGCTTCATGACGAAATATATGAAGCGTTCAAAGATTCCGTCATGAATAACGAGTTACGCTTCCGTTTCATTCATTATCCCGTTCTGGAGGACTCGGAAACGGCTGCTTACGCGGGAGAAGCCATATTCAGACAGAACCCTCCCTCCTTCCAGAAATATTTCCGGGAAATCGCTTCCCGGCGGGGGGCGAGCTGGAGTTCCGCCAACCTCGCGACACTTATCCAGACCCATCTGCCGGGGATTGATGCTGACCGGGTCATGCGGGAACTGAATACCGTCAGTGTCTACAATGCGGTATCGCGCGATCATAATGAAGCGCTGTTAATGGGAGCTGAAGAGACACCGGCGTTTTTTGTGAATGGACGCAAACTGCCTGATGTTACGGCGGATAAAAGTAAGGAAGAAATGAGTAAGGAGATCAAGGCTATGATTAATGAGGCTCTCGGTAAGAGCCCGTTTTGACTGCTGCTAATTTTTAACTCCTATTCCAAAATGACGGAACGTCTGTGGATCCCGCAGACGTTTTTTGTCCGTTCTCCTGCGCGTTACTGAAAAATAATAGGTTTTTATAAAAAAATATAAATAATGCAACATTTGGAATATTTTTCACGTTATGAAAGATAGAAAATAATATGCATTTCTAGTGCATAAAATTTAACCAGTATAATTTTTCACTTAAGGGGGTACTTATGAATATCATCACGAAAAAAAAATTAAATATTTTTCCAGTTTGCGCTGTACTTGCTTCACTCACTTTCTTTAACATGTCAAATGTCACACAAGCTGCAGCCATGTATGATGCAGCATTTTGGCCATGTAAAGGGTTCCCAACCAACGTTTATGCTGACATGAAACATTATGTAGATCAGAGTGTCACCGATCTTGGTTACGGTTGGATTAATCAAAGCGCAAGAAATGGCTGGGATAAAATTACTGATGCAGATGTAGGTTATGGGAGAGTATTTGATTACCAAAGTGCCGACACTCGTGCTTTTGCTGGTTATTATACATGGGCTGACTATTCCGGATTAATGCAAGCCTATTATAGCAATGGAAGCAAAGTTCCGGATGCTGATTATTTAAGACCTGAAACGCCGTTCTACAAGGCACATGTTCTTCTAAACGACTATATTATGGATGAACTCCTGTACAGTGATAATGAACGTTTAAAGACAGCTATACACGAGTGGGGGCATGTAATGAAACTGGCTCATCAATCCCCACCTTCTTCCAATAACGGAGTTTGGGATTCTGTAATGATAACAGGACAGTTTTCAATGTTAGCTCCTAGTTGGGCTGATGAACAAAATGTGAAGTGGAAATACTAAATCAAATTAAAATTGCTCACTTTATTGTTTGTAACTTATTTTAAGGGGATGAGATCACTTTGTTTAATAGAAAATGGCTATACGCAGCAGGCTTGGTCCTGCTTCTAGCAGGAAGTTATGCAGCGGTAAACCAATACCCGCCAACCCGTATGCAATCTGAAGAAGCCGTTAATCAGGAGGGATTTCTATTATCCACTTCTCAAGCCGACTATAAGGTATATAAAGATCTTAAAGAATTGGAGTCTTTTTCAAAAGTAATTGTAGAAGCCCAAGTTGTATCCACGGCTAAAGTAGAAGAATTCACTCAGAATGGCCATAAGATTGATGCGGCAGGTAAAGTCGATGTGAAAGTAAACCAGTCCTTTAAAGGAGATCTTAATCCCGGGGACATCATTACCGTGTATGAACCGGGCTATATGGAGGACGGGATGTATGTAAATACGGAAGGGTATAAAAACATGACCGCAAGCGGGAAATATATGCTCTTCTTAGCTAAATCACCCGAGGGGGTCTACGCCATTAGAGGTCTGTACCAGGGGAAATTCGATTTAACGATCAGCCAGCCTGCTAAGGAAAGCGATTATAAAACGACAAAGTATACGCTGCAGGAGTTCGATAAGCTTGATTATGTAGGAAGAGAAGTCGGCCAATTTAATACCCTGAAGAAAGAAGTGCTCTCTAAATACGGGTCCAAATAAAAAATGCCCTGCCGGTCTCTCCGGCAGGGCATTTGGTATAGGATCGTACAGTTAAAAAACGCGACTCCTCGTTAATCGAGAAACCGCGTTAGTGTCAAGTTCATAAGTTTATAAAAATGCTGGTGAAGGGAATTGAACCCCCGGCCTACGCATTACGAGTGCGTTGCTCTACCCCTGAGCTACACCAGCATATTCAGCTACAAATAATGCCGGCCAAAACCGACCTGTATTAGAATACAATGCGTCTGCGTATTTTGTCAAGCGCCGATCCGACCTGTTTCGCCTCCCGTTTACAGGATCGGACAAGCCTTCTCTAGGCTATGGATATTATTGGGGGAGTCTCATTCTGCAAGAGACGGTATTCATGGCTGACGCATGTATGATACACTAAATAGAAACATATGTTCTTATTTGTAAATCAGCTGTCAACGGGAGGTTCCTGAATCGATGAATCCTGTCCAATATGAAGAAGTGAAAGCCAAACAAGTACTTAATCCGGTCAAAGCGCCCTCTATGCCGTTTGAGCACTCAATCAATCCTTACCGCGGATGTCAGCACGGCTGCAGCTTTTGTTATGCCCGCGCTATGCATTCGTTTCTCGGGATGAACGGAGACGATACGTTCCAGCGGCAAATTCTAATGAAGACCAACGCCCCCGAGGCGCTGCGGGAACAACTGCGCAAAGCGGAACGCTCTCGCAAAGGGTTGGCCGGCTTAGGCCGCATCGCAATCGGTACGGCAACCGATCCTTACCAGCAGGCCGAGGGCCGGGCGAAGCTGACGCGCGGATGCCTGGAGGTGCTGGCGGATTATCCGGTCCCCGTGTCCATCACGACCCGCTCCCCGCTGATTCTGCGGGATCTGGACCTACTCCGGCGGATGCGGATTACTTCTGTGAATATCAGCCTGAATACGCTGGATACAGCCGTCTGGCGGAATTTTGAGCCGGGGGCGCCCTCCCCTGCCAAACGGCTGGAGACCGTCCGCGAGCTTGCAGATGCCGGTATTCCCGCCGGCATCTTCGCGGCTCCCCTGCTTCCCTATATAACGGATGGGCAGCAAGAGCTTGAAGCCCTCTTCGCAGCCGCTGCCGAGAGCGGCGCGAGGTTTGTGATGACCTCATACCTCCGGCTCAGTGCCTCCGAGGTGAAGGTATGGTTCTTCGAGTCTATCCGGCGGCACTATCCTCATCTCACGGGCAAATATGCCAAGCTCTACGAGCAGTCGGCCTACGCGCCCAGGGAATACCGCGAACCCGTCCAGCACTATATCGACGGGCTCAGGCAGCGGTATGGGCTTGGCGCTGCGGAAGAGGACGAAGATCGGGCGGACAGCCAAGACGCTTACCGCCCCGCTTCAGTCCGTGAGGCCGGCCGCCCGGCCCCGCTGGAGGTCCCATGGCTGCCGCTGGAGCAAGAGCCGGGTCATGCCGGAGCAGCCCGTGAAGCGGGTGAACCGCCGACGCAGCTCTATTTTGCATTCTGAATGTGCCAGTCTGGATGAATCCGATCTATCATGCGCCCGGAGTGGTCCTCCTTCGGATTTATATGATATATTTCGTTTAGATTCCAGCAACGTTAGAACGTTAGAAGGAAGGGATTTTCCATGCACCAGGAAATATTCGATATCTATGACGAAGAAACCAACCATATCGGCACAGCTCCCCGGGCAGAGGTACATGCCAAGGGATACTGGCACCAGACATTTCACTGCTGGCTCGTTCGTCCCGAGGGCGACCGGCGGATGGTCTTGTTCCAGCAGCGCCAGTCTACCAAAGACACATTCCCGGATTTGTATGATATAACGGCTGCCGGCCACATGACCGCCGGTGAAACGATCCGGGAAGCGGCGCGCGAGCTCGAAGAGGAGCTTGGGCTTGCCGTAAGCTTTGATGTTCTGTCACTCTTGTTCACGACCCGTTATGAAGCGCGGGGTATCGTGTCAGGCAAGCCTTTTATCGACCGGGAAATCTGTCATGTCTTCGGTTATTCAAGCGATCTTCCGCTAACGGCGTACAAGCTTCAACAGGAAGAAGTCGCCGGACTCTACGAAGCGGATTTACAGCAGCTGACAGCGCTTTTCGAGGGCAAGGTGGACTCGATCGAAATCCGCGGGGTGTCAGCCGCAGGTACAGCGGCTGCCGGACTCCCCGTCCACACTGCCCGCATCCTGCGCAAGGAGCACTTCGTTCCCCATCCGGACGATTACTATATGCGTGTCCTGGACATGCTCCGCAAGCTTTGATGCAGCCGGGCCGGGATGCCGGCGAATTACGCACCCTTCTGGGCGGGCGGAATACATTGCTATATAAGTGAGTTCCAACAATGTGTTCCAGGAGGTTTGTCATGTATCCCATTTATCCTTATGTAGGCAAAGAAACCGTCTGTGAAGAGAAGCCGATCTCCTTTCCCCCGCAGCACCAGGCCCGCCAGCCGGGAATAGAATCCCTCATGTCACCCAGGCCCATCTCTGAGAATCCTTATTACAAGGGCAGCGGCAAACTGCGGGATAAGGTCGCCCTGATTACAGGCGGTGACAGCGGCATCGGACGCGCGGCTGCGATTTCCTTCGCCAAAGAAGGCGCTGATCTGGCTATCGTGTTCCTCTATGAGTGGAGCGACGCCGAGGAAACCAAGGCCAGAATCGAACAGCTGGGACGCCGCTGTCTGCTCATCCAGGCGGATTTGCGCTGTAAAGAGGCCAGCAGTGAAGCGGTTGAGCGGACGCTGGCGGCTTACGGCAAATTGAATATACTCGTTAACAATCACGCGGTCCAGTTCCCGCAGCTGGGTATTCTGGCCATCTCGGAGGAGCAGCTGCTCGACACGTACAGGACTAACGTATTCCCTTTCTTCTTCATGACCCAGGCTGCGCTTCCTCATCTGCCGTGCGGGTCCGCTATTATAAACACCGCCTCTATTACCGCTTATCAGGGTAAGAAGGATCTCATCGACTATTCGTCGACCAAAGGCGCCATTGTCTCTTTCACCCGTTCACTCGCGCTCTCTCTGGTCGAGCAGGGCATTCGGGTAAATGCAGTCGCGCCGGGTCCGATCTGGACACCGCTTATCCCCTCCAGCTTTTCGGCCGAGACGGTGAGCACATTCGGGACGGATGTGCCTATGAAGCGCGCAGGGCAGCCTTTTGAACTGGCACCCGCTTATGTGTATCTGGCCAGCGATGATTCCAGCTATGTGACCGGTCAGACTATCCACGTCAACGGCGGAGGAATGATCACTACTTAGCTTGAAGGCTGGCAGTCCACTTGGGAAAAAGAGTGCAGGACAGCTCCCGCGCTCTTTTTTGATCGTATCATGCAGCTCCATAAATGCCATTTATCCTTCATTGCTTTATCCGATTAAACCCTCTATAATACAACCCTGTACTCAACACAGGTATACAAAAGGTGCAATAAAGGAGTCCTTCTAAATGTCTAACGAACCGCGCAAACTCGGTTTGCTTCCGCTCATTTCTCTAGTCGTCGGTTCAATGATAGGGGGCGGAATCTTCAGCATGCCCGCCGATATGGCGCAGGATGCGGGAAGCGGCGCGGCCCTGATCGGATGGATGCTAACTGGTCTCGGAGTCATTATGCTCGCCCTTACTTTTCAAAGTCTAGCTAATCGGCTGCCTCATCTGGATAATGGAATCGTCCGTTATGCCGAGACGGGGTTCGGCCGTTTTGTCGGTTTTATAAGCGCCTGGGGATACTGGCTTG
Source organism: Paenibacillus lutrae (assembly GCF_009757775.1). Classification (GTDB taxonomy): domain Bacteria; phylum Bacillota; class Bacilli; order Paenibacillales; family NBRC-103111; genus Paenibacillus_F; species Paenibacillus_F lutrae. The sequence goes on along the minus strand of NZ_RHLK01000012.1, from coordinate 16,593 downwards.
CTAATATGCTTACGATCGTGGCAAGCTCTGTGCTGCTTTTCGGGGCGCTCGATTATTTTGTCCCGATCTTTGACGGAGGCAACAATCTCCTTGCCATTTTCCTGGCTTCCGTTGTCATTTGGCTGCTTCATGCCCTGCAGTTAGCCGGTATGAAAGAAGCGACTTCCGTCCATATCGCGGTTACCATGGCGAAGCTGATCCCTGTGCTTGTCTTCATCGCGATTACGGCTGTATTCTTCCACTCTCCGACATTCCTGGCGGATCTGTGGACGACTGCGGTATCTGCCGCACACGAACCGGTCAGACTGGCTGATGTGGGAAGCCAGATTAAGCAGGCCATGTTCGTAACCGTCTGGGCCTTCCTGGGCGTCGAAGGCGCAGTCGTCCTGTCAGGACGCGCCAAGCGCAAGTCCGATGTCGGCAAAGCGACCGTTATCGGGCTGATCGGCACACTCGTCCTGTACATGCTGCTCTCTTTGCTTTCCTACGGAGTGATGAGCAGAGAAGAGCTGGCGGGACTGCAGACCCCGTCTGCCGCTTATGTGCTCGAAGCGGCGGCAGGGCCTTGGGGGGCTCTGCTGATCAACGCAGGTCTGATCGTCTCCCTGCTGGGGCTACTGCTCGGCATGTCACTCATGTCGGCGGAGACGTTATTCGTAGCCTCCAAGCGGCACATTATGCCGCGCTGGCTGTCCCGCGAGAACAGCAAGGGAGCCCCCTCTGCCGCTTTGTGGATGACGACAGGTACGGTGCAGCTGTTCCTGCTGCTCGTGGTCCTGGCATCCTCAACTTACCGAGCGCTCTACCTGGTGGCGACTACCGCTGCCCTGCTGCCGTATCTTCTCTCCGCCCTCTTTCTAATTAAGATGGCCTTGAGCGGCAAAGCTTACGGACAGACAGCGGATAAGCTGCCGGATGCAGCCTCCGGCGCATGGTCATCCGTGCGCAAGCGTGAACTGGTATTCGGCTGTACGGCTTTTCTCTACTCCCTGTTCCTGCTCTATGCGTCCGGTATAAACAATCTGCTCTACGTTTGTATGCTGTACGCGCTTGGCCTGCTCTTCTATTCGTTCTCCGGTACCCATAGAGGCGGCCCGATCTCCATGTACAGGCCGGCGGAAGCCTTCGTAGCTTCTGCGATCGTCGTTCTTGCCCTCTACTCCGCCTACCTGTTTATTACAGGAAATGCATGAGCCGGCAAGATAAAGCGAACGAGCTGCAAAGACGCGTAAAGAGGCTGCTCCTAAGTCATAGATGACTTGGGAGCAGCCTCTTTATGGCGTAAGCAGGCATGCACAATGTAACCGCCCGGCAAGCCGGGGTCACCGGCAGGCCTATTCAGTCCGGAATGCCGAGAACAGGTCCTTCATCTCTATCGCCATCTGGCTGAGAAACGGAAGAGCTGCAACCTCGATCATTGAATGAAGAAGTATTCAGAGGCAGCCGATTCGTTTGCCGGGCGCTCCAGCCGCTATCCCCTCATTACGCGTGTGTGTTACTAGTAATATTGAGCAGCGCGACGCCCAGAATAATGAAGACAATCCCCGCCACTCCCGCAGCGCTTAGTTTTTCCTTCCAGAGAAGGAACCCGATAATCGCTGTTAGAGCAGTTCCGACTCCGGACCAAATAGCGTAGCTCACACCCAGCGGAATCGTTTTAAGCGCAAGCGACAAACAGTAAAAGGCAAACCCGTATCCCAGGATCACCCCGGCGCTGGGCAGCAGTTTTGTAAATCCTTGCGAATATTTCAGCATGGTGGTGCCAATAATTTCTCCGATAATCGCAATGGCCAAATACAGATACCCCATTCATCCAATCCCCCTGCTTCCGATTATTCTCCTCATTATACTGCACAAGCTGAATCACGCGCACGCTTAAAAAAGCTAAGGCACCGGCCGTTGGCCGATGCCTTATGTATCTCATAGGGGCAAGCTTGTCCCGATCTTTCCACTGACAAGGCTGCTGTCTTCTCTCTATCACGTGTTCCGCCCGATTCCCCCTGAAGCTGAAATTATCTCCGGATAGGGACCGTATACTGTGCTTCGGTAATCCATTTCTTTTCCTTAAAATCGCGGCCTTTAATAGAAACCGAGTCTTCATACACCTCTACGTAGAGACCTTCGCTTTCTTCCTCTCCGAGCTGTTTCTCCCCGCCGTTGCCATCAGAAGACCACGGCCGCTCAACTGAAGAGGAATTCACCATTGTGAATCCGTCCGTCACCAGCGTATTCGGCTGATTCAGTTCCCAATGTGAATGGCCCGTAAAGAAAATAACCTCGGGATACTCAGACAGTATACTTTTCAGTTCCTTATGCTGTACAACGGCTCTTTGGTTAGACTTGACGGAGGAGCCCGCTACTGTGTCCGGCAAAGGCTGGTGAAGGAAGACAAAAATCGGCTTGGCCGATTCACCGTGCCTTGCCAGCCGATCTTTCAGCCAGTCCAGCTGTTCATCCGATAAGTAGGCGTCTTCCTCAATACTGGGATCCGATTGCCGGTATTTCTCCGAGCCCAGGAAGAGAAATGGATAGCCGCCAACCATTTCCTCGCGGTATACTTTCTGTTCTCCGGCAAATTTGAGGAAGCTTTGAATGGAATCGGAATCCGATACTTTATTAGGAAAAGAATCCGGACTCCAGTCGCCATCCTTATTCAGCCATGACGAGTAAAACTCATGATTCCCGATATTGGCGAATGTCCGGGGCGGCAGCGGTACCTGCTTCCATATTTCGCTCAAAAGTTTATAATCCCTGGCTGTTCCATTCGTCAAATCCCCGTTGATAACGAGCGCATCCGCGTCCGGGTCAATGCGGTACAGATCTTCCACAGCCGCTTTAAATTTACTTTGAGATTCCGGGTGGTCAACCGATACGTGAATATCGCTGATAACCGGAAAAGACAGTTTCGGTTCTTCTATCATTTCCTGTTTCGCACTTGCGGGAACGGTGGTCAAGAGAAGCAGACTGGCTGACATCAGCAGGGATAAACTTGCTTTTTTCTTCATACACATTCCCTCCTTTTATGGCGGAAGAAAGCGTCGTATCATTCAAGGCCTTTAAAAGTGATGAAAGGTTTATACAAACGACGGACATCCGCCGCACAAAGGCCTTAGATGCACCTTGAATGCAAACGACCTTTTCTCCCTCTAAAATGGAAAATTCCTTAGAAGTACAAGTACCCGCTCTGCACAAAGGAGAAACGTATCGGAAATAATTGAAGCCGTTTCAATGAATCGCCGCCTGGTCGGCACCTCTCATACGGCAGTGACAGGTACGATCAGAATTTCCGCCGTTTCGGGCAGCCGTATGTCCGCTCCCTTTATTTTCTCATGTCGATCTGTTCCTATGCGGTGATACGAAGCCGGTTAAATGGGCGCTTGATTTTTACCAGCTGCTCTTTTCCACCGTATACCAGCATTTTCAAAATGTTTCATTGGATACGACCATTTCCACTCGGGGAGAAAAAGCTATAAATCCTTTCATATCAAGGGTTTATGGCATGCGAAGCCCTGCTTCCGGGTTGTAAGGATTATCTTCGGAGAATCCCCGGCAAGTTGCTTTAACACAAAATATATGGTAAAATGAGTTATTCGTATAAGATTAGAAATCAGTTCACATATTACAAAGGATATCACGCAGGAATGGGTACACTTTGTAATGTGTGAACTTTTTTCCTAAACCGATACGAATGAATCTTTAAATTTCTAGGAGGTTTTCCAAGAATGGAAACAGGAACAGTAAAATGGTTTAACGCAGAGAAGGGTTTTGGCTTCATCGAAGTTGAAGGCGGCAAAGACGTATTCGTACACTTCAGCGCAATTACTGGTGAGGGCTTCAAATCACTCGACGAAGGACAACGCGTACAATTCGACATCGTTCAAGGCAACCGCGGACCGCAAGCTGAGAACGTTGTTAAACTATAAGCAACTACACAATCTATAGAAGGAACTGCCTGTCCTGGGATTAGGCAGTTCTTTTTCATGGCAGTCAAGTTCACGTACGGTCTTGCGTATTATAGAAGTAGGCCGACGAAATGAAGGAGGGTCACTATGCATTATTCCAAAAAGAACATGGAACCTGTTCCAGAAGAAGAAATTGCCGTTTGGGCCTGCAGCCAAGAAAGCTGTGTGTGCTGGATGCGGGAAAACTTCTCGTTTAATGAAGTACCCCTCTGTCCGATCTGTAAATCCGAGATGGTGAAGCAGGTCAAAATGCTTCCTATTCTTACGAATCATAATCACAACGGGTCGGCGTAAAGCCGGGCCGTCTTTCTTTAATGCCGCAAAAACGGAGGCCAACCGGCCTCCGTTTTTTTTGATGCTGCTGTCCGTTATTCCGGCCTGACCTGTCTGTCCCGCCTGACCTGTCTGTCCTGTCCGTCCTGTCTGACTGGAATAAACGGTTAGGCTAATTGTGATACCCTGTTAACAGCCGGAATCCGATCTCTTGCAGCAGGCGGCTGAAGAATAATCACAATCGGCGCTCCCCGCCGCGCCCCTGCGGGATTACACCCGCCCTAGCTCCCGCCTCGCGCTGGCGTCTTAGTGAACGTCAGCGGCAGGCTGCTGACGCCGTGCACGATGAACCCGCGGGCCGGCGTCAGCGGCTCCTGGTTCGCGCGGGCAAGATCCGGCAGGCGTTCCAGGATCGCCTCAAGCGCAACCTTCGCCTCCAGGCGGGCAAGCGGCGCGCCGAGGCAGAAGTGAAGCCCGTGCCCGAACGCGATATGCGGATTCGGGCTGCGCGTGATGTCGAAGGTGCCGGCATCTTCGAACTTCTGCTCATCGTGATTGGCGGCCCCCATCCACGCCACGACCCGGCTGCCGGCAGGGATCTTCTGGCCGCCGATCTCGACATCGCGCGCCGCCGTACGGAACATCGCCTGCAGAGGGGAGCGGTAGCGGAGCACCTCCTCAATCGCAGACGGCAGAAGCTCCGGCTGCTCTCTCAGTTTCTGCAGCTGGTCCGGATGGTCCAGCAGCGACCGTACCGCGTTGCCGATCAGATTGGTCGTCGTCTCGTTCCCGGCCACAAGCAGCAGGGCGCAGAACGACAGGATGTCCTTCTCCGAGAGCTGCTGCTGCGAGTCTTCTGCAGCAATCAGGGCGCTGATCAGGTCATCCTGCGGGTTCAGCCGGCGCTCTGCGATGATGCTGCGGAAGTAATCATCCATAGCCGAGCGCGCATCCGCCGCTTCGCTGCTCTGCTCTCCGGCGAAGTTGTCGGCCGAGGCCACCACTTCGTCCGACCAGTGCTTGAACTGCTCACGGTCCTCGCTCGGAATACCCAGCATCTCTGCAATAACTATGACCGGAAGCGGGTAGGAGAAATCCCCGATGAGATCCATTTCACCGCTGGCGCTGACTTTGTCCAGCAGCTCATGGGTCAGTTCGACGATCCGGGGCTCCAGCGCGGCTATGGCCTTAGGCGTAAACGCCTTGCTGACAAGCGAGCGGAGCTGGGTATGCCGCGGCGGGTCCAGCGTAATCAGACTGAAGCCGCCTGCACTGCTGTCCGGACTGTCTACATGATCCCCCCCGGCACCCGGAGCGGGTCCGTCCTTAGGCTTCAGCCGGTGTTCGGAGGAGAAATTCGCGTGATCGAACAGCACACTTTTGACGTGATCGTATTGAAACACAGACCATGTCTGCAAAGGTTCCATATACATAACAGGCTGGTTGCTCCGTAAATAAGCATAAGTCGGGTAAGGATTTCTCAGAAAATCGATGGAAAACAATTCATTCATTCCAGATCGCCTCCGTTTTTCTTCTTAAAAGTAACCTTCCGCACAGACCGGCATCCACGTCGTGATAGCATACGTCAATTAAATCTCCCGTTTGTTCCTAAAGCCAGCCGGAGCTGGGAAGCCATTTCATTCAGCGCTTCCTGAGTGCGCGGCACAAGCTGATGCATATTCATAAATCCGTGCACGAGATCCTCATAGTTCTTATAGACGACCTCTACTCCGGCGTTCATCAGTTTCTCCGCATAAGCTTGTCCGCTGTCGCGCAGCGGATCATACTGGGCAGTCACAACCATAGCAGGCGGCAGACCCGTCAAATCCTCTGTTTGAAAATGAATCGGATACGCATACGGGTTCCGGCTTTCTTCTTCCTTGTTCAAATACTGCTTCGAGAACCATTCCATCATGCCGGCAGTCAGAATATAACCCTCCCCGTTCTCACGCAGAGAAGCGGGATCTTCCTCTTCGAAACCTGCGGCCGGATAGCAGAGCAGCTGATAAAGAAGGGCTGGCTTGCCCGCTTCCCTGGCCTTGATAGCGGCCACTGTCGCGAGGTTGCCTCCCGCACTGTCGCCCCCTACAGCCATGCGCGCTGAGTCGATACCGAATACATCGGGATGCTCCGCAATCCACAGCAGGGATTCGTAAGCGTCCTCTACCGCTGCCGGAAATTTATGCTCGGGGGCGAGCCTGTAGTCAACCGAAATGACAACCGCGCGGACAGAGTTGGCCAAGTTGCGGCAGATCGAGTCGTGTGAATCGATACTGCCCAACACGAAACCTCCTCCGTGATAGTAAACCAGCGCCGGATAGGGCGCTTCTCCTTCCGGTGTATATACCCGGACGGGCAGATCACGGCCTTCAAGAGGAATCACCCGGTCCGCGACCTGCTTGACTTCCTCTCTCCCCTCTTCAGACACATAGACCGGATTCTTACTCCGGCGGAGTTCATCCGCAGACAACTGTTCATAATCGGGCTGCGGGGCCGCATTCATTTGCTTCAGCATAAATCCGATTCGCGGCTCTACTGGCATGGTCCACCTGCTCTCCTCTAAATAGTTCCATTATCGAATAGTTTAATGACCTAACTTTATCCTGTTTTAATCGTAAAAGAGCCGGAAGCCAAAGTCAAATTTTCTGATATTATCCATTAAAATGCAAACTGACAAACCGCCTCACTCCAAGCCGGTCTAAAGAAGATAAACCCTAATTAACTTTGCTAGAATTTGTTGAAAAAACTCGGTTATTGACGATATGGGTCGCATGAAGCCAGCTAAATCAACTATACTAAAATAACACGACATGGCAGGTTATAAGCCACCGTGCCTGTTCAATAAGGCCCCCACAAAGGTAAACAAGGAGATCTAAACCTCATGAAAGCCAAATTAACGGGCTGGTTCCGCAAACAGCGCATTAAAAATAAAATAATGACTATCTTTATTCCGCTTGTCGTCATCCCGCTATTTTTACTTGGTCTTATTTCTTACTATGTGTATACGCAGAGCATTATAGAAAAAACCAAAAAGAATGTACTGGACGAATCCAAGCTGATTGTCACCCGGATCGATATGATTCTGACGAATGCGGAGAGCTCCGCAAATATGATTATGATGGAGCTGAATAAAAGCGGCGTCCGCACGCCCAAACAGCCCAATCCCGACCAGCCGGAAAGCCAGGGTCCTCAGGAGGCCGATGAGCTCGTGTACCGGCAGCAGCTTGAGGACAAGCTGAAGTTCGCTCTGATGACTTTCCCGGATATAGAATCGGCTGCCTTCATTGATACAGGCAATCAGATCTACAGCACCCAGAGGCAGATGGAAGCCGGACTGGATAAGGCACTGGAAAGCCGGTTGCTCCGCGAGATCGGGGCATCCAACGGCAGGCATTTATGGTTCCCGCTGCAGGTGAGGGATTACCTGGTCTCGGATAAGACCCAGCCCGTCCTTACTCTCGGCAAAAATATTCTGGACACCGAATCGATGGATAGTCTGGGCGTCCTTGTCCTCAACATTAAGGAACAGGCTCTCTCCTCGGTCTATAACACAATCGGCCCCGTGAAACAAAGCGACTATTACATCGCCGACCGGGAAGGAGTGATCGTCTCCTCCCTCGATAAGAAGAATATCCTGCAGCCGATTGAGGATAAGGATATTGCAGCTCTCGCCAAGTCCGAACAGACCGTTGCGGAGATTAGAACAGTCGGCAGCCAGGACAGACTTGTCACCGCAATGGATTTTCAAAAGCTGGACTGGAAACTGTTTAACGAAACCCCGCTCAAGGCTTTGACCGAAGATACGCGCAAAGTATCCGCCGCGATTATCATCATCGGCCTGGTCTGTGTTCTGCTGGCATTGGCAGGGGCGCTTATCTTATCCCGCGTTATTGCGGGTCCCGTCATTAAGCTAACCAAGAACATGAGCCGGATTCGGGACGGCAATTTCGAAGGGCCGATCGAAGTCAAAACCTCCGATGAGGTCGGGATGCTTGGCTCCGGCTTCAATCTCATGATCGGACGGGTGAAGGATCTGCTCGCCAAGGTAGAGGTCGAGCAGAAGAAGAAGCGGGAGCTGGAGCTGGCTCTGATGCAGGAGCAGATCAAGCCGCATTTCTTCTATAACACACTCGATTTGATCTATGTGCTCTGCAAATCCGGCGAACCGGATGAGGCCAGCAGGGCCACCAAGGCCTTGGCCGACTTCTACCGGATCGCGCTAAGCAACGGCAAAGAAATCATACCCGTGCGGGAAGAAATCCGGAATGTCTACAATTATTTGCTTATCCAGCGGACACGCTATTCCGATACGTTTGATTTCCAGATCGATGTGCCCGAAGAACTGATGGACTATTTGATTCCCAAGCTAACGTTTCAGCCGTTGGTTGAAAATTCAATCTACCACGGCCTGAAGGAGAAGGGCACCTTCGGGAAGCTTATTCTTCAGGGGCGGCTGGAAGGGCAGCTGGCTATTTTCGAGATTAAGGACGATGGAGTCGGGATTGCGCCGGAGCGTCTGGCTGCCTTACTAAACCGGCCCCAGGAAGAGAAAATTTCGTTCGGTCTGGCGAGTGTAGACGAGAGGATTCAATTATATTTCGGAGAGCAGTACGGAATCACAGTCGAAAGTGAGCCTGGCGAAGGAACGGACGTGATCGTCACGATTCCCTCACCTGTCAAAAGAGGAGGCAGCTCAGATGTATAAAGTAGTTATTGCCGATGATGAAGCCGTATTCCGCAAATACCTGCGGCATGCGATCCATTGGGATTCCTATGAATTTGAAATATGCGGGGAAGCTAAGAACGGCCTGGAAGCCCTTGAGCTCGTAGAGACCCACTCCCCCGATATTATTTTCGCCGATATCAATATGCCGTTCATGGACGGTCTGACGTTCGCAGAGCGGGTCCGGGAAAACCACCCCCATCTGGCCGTTATTCTTGTAACGGGCCACAGCGAATTCGAGTATGCCCGCAGGGCAATCCGGTTGGGGGTGGTTGATTATATCCTGAAACCTTTTACCGAAGAGGAACTGCTGGTGACCCTGCTCAAAGTAAAGGAGTCGCTTGATAAAAGGAAACACCGCGAGAACCGGGAACAGGCGGACCATCTCCTGATTCGCGAGAGCTTCCTCAACTCCCTGATTAGTGACGAATATAGCAGCGGCGAGGAGCTGCATAAGAACTTTGAGCTGTTCGGCATTCCGGCACAGCTGAATTATTTCCGGGTGGCCTCCGTTGAAATCGTGCACACGCAGGACCAGCTTCCTGATGCAAACGAACTCCGCTTTCGTAAATACATTATCGCCAATCTGCTTAGTGATCTCATCGATTTAGAAGGAAGCCACCTCGTTTTTAACGGCCCTGAGGGCAGAGTCATCTCGATCATGATGACCGAATCCGAAGAGCAGATGCCCGCGCAGATGCGTGATCCGTTCCGGAAGCTGTACCATTTTATCAAACGGCATTTCGGATTTAATGTGACGGTGGGCCTGGGCAATCCCGGAGCCGGCTGCGCCTCCATCCGCGAATCGTACATGGAATCCGTCGTGGCTCTGCAGAACCGGATGGCTCTAAGCGGGGATGAAGTGATTGATTATTCAGCCGTTGAGTCCAGAACGGCCAACATCGGCTTTTATCCAAGTGAAATTAACGAGAATCTGCTGCTTCACCTCCGGCTGCATGACTGGGACGGCATACAGGCCGATTTGAACGAAATTTACGATTATATCCGGGAGCGGAACCTGTCGGGGGACTACACGTACATGATCCTCGCCGGTCTTGTTTCCTTGTGTCTGACTCATATCTATGAGGTGGAAAAAACGGTCGACGAAGTATTCGGCAGCGGCTTCCTTCCTTATCGCGAAATCCGCAACAAGCCGTCCCTCGAATCCACATTCGAATGGCTTTCCGGCATGTACCTAGCGACGATGAATGCATCCGGCAGCGGCAAGCTGTCCAAATCAGCCAAGCTGCTCTCTCTGGCTCGCAGTTATATTGACCAGCAGTACAAGAATAACGAGCTGAAGGTGGAAGAGGTCTCCAACCATTTGTATATCAACTCCCGGTATTTGAGAAAAATTTTCAAAAACGAGCTTGGCCTTAGTGTTAACGATTACATCACAGAAGTCCGCATGCAGAAAGCCAAAGATTTGCTCAGTTCGGGAAATAATATCCGGTTGTCCGATATTTCCGAGATGGTCGGATACAGCGACCCCGGTTATTTCAGCAAGACCTTCAAGAAGCATGTAGGTCTTTCGCCCAGTGAATACGAGACCCGCAAGAGCAGACTGTCCGAATAGTACAAATGAGTGCCGTTTTGTCCATGCTGTAAAAGGCCTATTTCCTATAGAATAAGTGTTGCACCAACAGATGAACGTACACCTAAGGGGGATTAGGGATGAGAAAGACAGCAGTTAAAGGAATGAGCCTGCTGCTTGCCATGGCACTTGTGCTGATGCTTGCAGCGTGCGGAAACGGCGATGACAAGTCTTCCGGCGGCACCGGAACAGACGGCAAAACAGGCGAAGCGGTTAAACTGAAGTTCTACGCCCAATACAGTGGAGAAAACATTCCAGTCTATGACGCGGCTAAAGCCGAACTGAAGAAAGTTATGCCTGAAGTTGATGTTGATTTTGAAGTAGCGGCTCAAGACGATGAGCAGAAAATCAAAACGTATGCGGCGGCGGGCAATCTGCCCGACATTTTCTTCGCATCCAGCGGTTTGATTGACGTATTCAAGAAATCCAACAACATTCTTGCGCTTGACGACGTAATCAAAGAAAACAAAATCGAAGAGAAGCTGAACGAAACGTCCAAGACTCTTCTCTGGGACCAGGACGGCCACTCCTACGCAGTACCTAACGTCGGCCAGTGGGCATCCCTGATTTTCATCAATAAAAAGGTGTTTGAAGATAACGGCGTCAAAGTTCCTGCCAACTACGATGAGTTCCTGACAGCCGTACAAACGTTCAAATCTAAAAACATTACTCCGCTTTCTCTCTTTGCTAAAGAAAAATGGCCCGGCGTACAGCTGATGGATATGGCTATTGTCAGCGAAGAACCAGGCGGCCTGAAGAAGCTTGAAAGCGGACAAGGCACTTTCTCCGATGCCGCTTACACCAAAGCAGCGGACAAATTGTCCAAACTGACGGCAGCCGGCCTGCTGAGCAGCGGCGCGTTCAACACCAACTGGGAAGATGCGCTCGCGCAGTTCACTTCCGGTAAAGCGGCTATGACCCTGAACGGCGCTTGGGCGATGAACGATATCACCAAGGCCATGGGCGACAATGTAGACATCATCTACGCTCCTTTCGCAGACAAAGACAAAGCGGAAGCCGTGAAATGGAATGTCAGCGGCGGCGGGTTCAACCAGGGATTTGCGGTATCGGCAAACTCCAAGAACAAAGATATCGCAGCTAAATACGCAGCCTTGTTCTCCATTGAATTTGCAAAGCAAAGAATCATGCTGCTCGGCGATCCTAACCCGATTCTGAAAGACGCTCCACAGCCTAACACACCACATGGTGCTCTTCAGAAGAAATACGTAGCAGATTCCGCTAACTTCAAGACGATGACCACCTTCCCTTGGGGATTGTCCAATGCGAAGTTCAAGACTTCCGTAGAAGACAACACCCAGAAGTTCCTGGTCGACCGTAAAACAGACGCTTATATCAATGACATGAACAAAGCGCTTGAGTTAGCCCGCAAATAATTCGGTAGAAATAAAAACAGGTTATCCTGCAGAGGGATAACCTGTTTTTAAAAGGAGGAAACCATGAGCACAAAATTCAAAAACAATCTGGCGCTGCTGGTTTTCACGGTTCCCACCCTGCTGGTATTTACCGTGATTGTCTTCATTCCCATTCTTCAAACGATCCAGAAAAGCTTCTACGATTGGGACGGCTTGAGCACCCCGATCTTTAACGGTCTGGATAACTACATCCGTCTGATGGATGACCCTGATTTCTTCGTGTCCGTCAAAAACGGACTGATCTTCGCACTCGTTCTAGTTGTCTACCAGATCGGGCTTGGAACCATTCTGGCGATTGCCCTGTCCAATGCCAGACTGAAAGGCCGCAAGTTCTTCAAAACAGCCTACTTTGTGCCGGTCGTTCTGTCCGGTGTCGTCGTCTCGCAGCTCTGGATTGCCATTTATAATGCGGACGGCGGGCTTCTCAATAACATCTTCGCTTCACTCGGACTGGATTACCAGCAATCCTGGCTGGCCGGGGAGCACACGTCCATCTGGGCGATTGCCTTTACGAACGCCTGGCAGAACCTCGGGATTCAATTGATTCTGATCTACACCGCGATCAAAGCGATTCCCGAGCACTTATACGAAGCCGCCGCTATTGACGGCGCTACATCCTGGATCAAACATACGCGCATCACAATTCCTCTGCTCAGCGAAACGTACAAGTTCTGTCTCATCATCGCTATCACCGGCGGTCTGAATGCGTTCCAAAACATGTTCGTCATGACCAACGGAGGCCCGGGCAATATTTCCTACACCTTGACCTTCATGATGTACAAAGCCGCGTTCCGCGCGAACGAATACGGGTACGGGGCCGCATCGGCGACCATTCTCGTACTGGAATGCCTGCTGTTCACGATTCTGATCAACCGTTTTATCGCCAGAGAAAAAATCAGCTATTAGGAGGGAGGCCATCATGAAAACTTTTAAGAAAACTGCCGTTTATGCAGCCCTCTCCGCTTTTGTCGTGGTGAGCTTGTATCCTCTGGTCTGGCTGCTGTTCTATTCCTTTAAAAACAATGAGGAAATTTTCTCAACGAACGTATATGGATTGCCCCAAGTATGGCGCTTTGAAAACTATGTAAATGCGTTCAAAATGTTCGATCTCGTCTTATATTTTAAAAACAGTCTGATCGTCTCCATCGCTACCGTGATCTGTACCGTAGTACTGGCGCTCATGTTCTCCTATGCGACAGCCCGTATGAAATGGAGATTCGCGGGTGCGGCACGCACCTATGTGACGATCGGCATGTTCATCCCGATGCAGATCATCCTGATTCCGCTGCTTATTATCGAGCGCACGCTGCATCTGCAGAACAGCTACCTGGCGGTCGTTGTGCCTTATGTGGCGTTCCAGCTTTCTTTTGCTACGATTATCTTCTATGCGTTCTTCCGTTCGCTACCGCACGAAATCGAAGAATCGGCCGAGATCGACGGGGCCAGCATTTATACGATCTTTTTCAAAATCATGGTGCCGCTCGTAATACCTGCGATTGCATCCGTCAGTATCTTCGTCTTCCTGTTCGCCTGGAACGAATTCCTGATGGCACTCGTCATGATCAGTGAAGAAACACTCAAAACGCTGCCGCTCGGACTCTTGTACTTCCAGACCCAGTTCAGCTCCGATTGGGGCGCAATGGGCGCTGTAATGATGATTGCAACGATTCCGACACTGCTCATCTACCTGGTGTTCTCCGAACAAGTAGAGAAAGCACTGACCGTCAGCTCGGCTGTCAAAGGATAAGGCAGTCAAATAAAGCCTGTAAGATTCAGCCTATGAAGAACGGCGATACTGGATAGCTGCAAAGCGCGCTCCCAATATCGGGATTAATTATGCGAGAATATGGAAAACACGCTGCAATGGACTGGCAAACTCTCCAGGCAGCCTTACCATCACATGCACCATGGAGGAACATTCATGACCTACGCTACCGGAACTTACGCCATGAACGTCAGGGGAGGAGAAGGCTTCCGCATCTCCCTGACTCCCTTTTCCAGCGAAGGGGAAATCGAGCTTATCCGGCTCCGCATGGAATCGGACACTCCCCTGGCCCCTCGCGATATTCAGATCCGCTGGAATCATCCCGCGGTCGATATCCAGGGGTACTGGGACCCGGGCGCAAACCGCGACAAAGGGCTGCGCATCGACTTCAGCCCGGCTTTCGATTCGAAAGCCACTTCTCTTGCGCCCGTGTACAGCCTGTACAATTTGAACGGTCTGAACCGTCTGACCGTCGCCTACTCCGATGCGCTGCGCCCGCACAAAATGCGCGCAGGCATCCATGAGGAAACCGCCGAGTTCGAGTGCCTGCTGCAGCTCTTTACGGAGCCGAGCCCGCCAATGACCGAGTACGAAGCGGTCATCCGGCTCGACACCCGCGAGCTGTTCTACGCGGACAGCCTGCGGGAAGTCGGCGAGTGGTGGGCCGCGATGCCCGGCTGCGAGCCATCTCCGGTTCCGGCGGCGGCCCGGATGCCGATGTACTCGACCTGGTACAGCTTCCATCAGGAGCTGGTACCCGAACAGGTCGAAGAGCAGTGCCGCCTCGCCAAGCAGCTCGGCTGCGAAGCCGTCATTGTCGACGACGGCTGGCAGACGACGAGCAATGAGCGCGGCTACGCCTACTGCGGCGACTGGCAAGTGTCGCCGGAGCGCATCCCCGACATGAAGGGTCATGTATTCAAGGTGCACGAAGCCGGACTGAAATACATCCTGTGGTACTCCGTACCGTTCGTAGGCCCGTATTCCGGCGCTTACCGGAAGTTCGAGAACAAGTTCATCGATACGTACGGCACCGATGGCACAGCCGTGGTCGACCCGCGCTTCCCGGAAGTCCGCGAGTACCTCATCGGCACTTACGAGCAGGCTCTGCGCGACTGGGATCTCGACGGCTTCAAGCTTGATTTCGTCGACTCCTTCAACCTGTCGGAGGAGATGAAAGACTCGCTCGGCGGCGGAAGAGATTACGATTCCGTACCGGAAGCGGTCGACCGCCTGCTGACCGACATCATGGCGCGCCTGCGCAGCATCAAGCCGGATATCATCATCGAGTTCCGGCAGAAGTACATCGGCCCGCTGATGAGGAAGTACGGCAACATGTTCCGCGTTGCGGACTGCCCGAACAACTCCAGCCAGAACCGGATCGGTTCCATCGACATCCGGCTGCTGAGCGGAGATACCGCGGTTCACTCGGACATGCTGATGTGGAACCCCGAAGAACCCGTAGAGAGCGCTGCGCTGCAGCTTATCAACTCCTTGTTCTCGGTGCCGCAGATCTCCATGCTGCTGGACCGTCTACCGGAGGATCACCAGCAGATGGTCAGCTTCTGGCTCCGCTTCTGGATGACCAACCGGGATGTGCTGCTCGGCGGCAAGCTCACACCGTTATCGCCGGACATGCTCTATCCGGTCGTAACTGCGGCTGCTGAACACAAAACCATTACAGCCGTTTACGCCGAACATATTGTGAGAGTCGGCGAGCTCCCGAGAGACTCCTTCATCTTGGTAAACGGAACCCTGCAGAACCGGATTGCCGCTGATTTTGCTGCGGATACCGGAGAGCGCAAGATGACCGTTCTCGACTGCAAGGGCGATGTAGCGGCTTATCAGGTGGTATCATTCACGCAGGGTCTGCATTCATTGCCAGTGCCTCCCGGCGGCCTGATTATTCTGCTTTAATTGTGATAATTAACTGTACCCGGCTTGATTAACCAGTCCCCCTGGTTCGATATGCTCCCGCCTTCTGTTAACATTCAGAGCGCGGGAGTTTTTGTTTTTGCGCTTCGCCGCCTATGAGACAGGTACAAAGGCCCTTCTTTTCACAAAAAAATAATAATAATCTCCACATTCCCCCGTTCCAGATCTGCCTGTTCTGATGTATACTTATCTCGTAAAGTCGTATGTCGCCCAAGTTAATAGACGCCTTGCCTTATCTCGGAAGAGACCGTTTGCAACCCATTAAACCAAAACGACAGGGTGATCACAATGAACGTATTCAAAAGCTTGCTGTACAGTTGCACCTATTCCTTACTGGCCTGGCTGTTATCGGTCGGTTTGAAATTCAGTTTCTCTTTTACTGTCGTTGTCACCGTCTCAAGCTTTGTCGTTGCGCTCGTCGTATGGACATCTGTCCTTCATAAAGTCAAGCAAATTACGGTAGAAAAAGGCATCTGGGCAGGCGTATCCGTCGCTCTTCTGATCCATCCCGTATCCTGGCTTGTCGCCTATGCGCTGCCTGAATCCGGGCTCACACTCTTTGAAGTCCTGTTTGCCAGCATGTTCGGAATGGGGACCATCGGCATCCCGGCTTCTGCCATCGGCGGTTTGATAGGTTTCCTGATCGCCAAGGTTCACAAGCAGGGCTCCATTGCCCAAGGCTACGAGCTTCAAGCCCCGCAGCCTCCGATGATCAATACTTCTCAGCCTTGAATCGATAACATACTTGCATCCTATACCAAAAACTCCCCCCGGCTCTGCATGAAGTGCACCCCTTAGAATAGACATTGGAAAAACCCTTGGTTATTCCGATGAATTCTAAGGGGTGCATTTTTTCATGGCGCATAAGGGACAAACCTTTAAACACTATCCAGAATCATTGAAGGTAG
>NZ_RHLK01000011.1 GCF_009757775.1 Paenibacillus lutrae | reverse complement strand
GAATTCATTTATTTTTACAACGAAGACCGGGCACAACGTAAACTAAACAAGCTGACTCCGGTTGAGTACCGAAGCCAGCTTGTTGCCTGAGGCTTTTTCTGATGTCCACTAAAAGGGGTCTTGACCAGCACGCCGCAAGGGAGTTTTTTTGCTTGCTTATGCCCGGGTTCCCGGAGTCGGAGTTCTCATCGTCGTTGCAGCGTCAATAGCCGGCCGCTTCGCCCACCCGGCGGACAATTCGGCTCCTATCCGGGTTCGGACAATCGGCATCCTATAATGACAAACTATCGACAGGCACGTCAAACAGGTTCTTCATCACAAAGCCGACCGCAAGCGCCGTCTCATCCGGAGAAGCGGCTAATTGCTTGAGCTCCACATTCCTGCATGTTTCCGGAATATCCGTCTTAAGAGTATCACGGAGCCTTGGCATCAGCTGCTCACTAAGCGCTTCCGTAACCCTTCCTGTCAGCAGTACCTGATCGGGGTTGAGAATAGTAATCAGATTCGACACCGTCACTCCGATTGCGGTCATAATCCGTTCTCTTAGTTCCAATGCCTCCGGTCTGCCTTCCCGTAACCTTTGCAAGAATTCCTCGAATGTCTGGCCGGTATTCCCTTGAAGCCCGCTGATCGAAGCCAGCGTAGTCAGGCATCCCGTTCCTCCGCAGAAGCACCGGTGAGCGCCCGGTCCGAAGAAAGCCTTATAGTGCCCGACTTCTCCCGCTACGAACGAAGCTCCCGCAACCAGCTTATTGTCCGATATAATCGCGCCCCCGATGCCGTAGTCAAACTTGATTGTCAGATTGTCTCTGGAGCCGCTTAAGACGCCGTTCACGTTCTCCTTCAGCGAGAGAAGGTTCACATCATTCTCAATGAAGATGGGAATGCCGTATTTATCTTCCATCCGCTCTTTCACAGGTATTCGTACCCACCGGAGTCCCGGAGAACGGAGAACAACCCCATGCCTGGAGTCCACAAGACCCTGGACGCTCAGCCCCACACCCTTCAAGGTGCTCCGGTCCGGAACGTGCTGAAGAAGATCATCCATACAGGCGTAGATAATATCCAGCAGATGCTGCTCGCTCTCATATTTGGTTACCTCGCGCTCAAAACTGCCGAGCCGGTTAAAGCCAAAGTCCAGGAGAGAACCGCGCACATACTTGCCCGCGACCACAATACCGATTCCGTGCAGGTGAGAGCCTTTGATCGTTAAGGGGACGGGTTTGCGGCCTCCGGTGCTGGACACCGGCTCCCCCTCCTGCACGAGCTTTTCTTCCAGTAGACGATTCACTATATTGGTTACGGTCTGCTGCGTCAGACCCGTTTTCTCCGCTAATTCAACCCGCGAGATCGGTCCTTCCGTAAAGATCAGATGGACCACCTTTTGCTGGTTAATCGATTTTAAAAGCTGGTGACTGCCGAATTTTTCGAGTTGCATCAATAACCTCCCCCCTTCTTATTTTAAATTATAAATGACTCGCTCCCTTACGCATACGGCCTTCTATCTTTTACCCATCATCTCCCGCTTCTCCATCTGCGCCACCTTCTTAAGCCAGGGCAGTGTCAGCCGGAAAGCCTTAATTTCCTGCCAGGTCATTCCCCACTGATACAGCACAAACAAAGGGCGTCTGCTCGCATAGAACATCGCTTTCATCCCCAGGGAATCCGTAATATATTTCATCCGTCTGATGTGAAAAGAATTAGAGACCACCAGGCACGTGCTCAGGCCTTCCTCTGCCATCATGATGCCGCAGTTCACCATATTCTGAACGGTATTGCGGGATAATGTCTCCAGGCGGATTCTGCTTTCCGGCATCCCGTTCCGAGCCAGGTACCGCTTCATGATCTCAGCTTCACTAAGGACCGAAGCTACCGCACCGCCCGACAAAATAACGGTATGGTAGCTGTGCTTTTCGAACAAATAAAGTGCCGTATCCAGACGATCCTTCAGAAGCGGATGCAGAGAATCCCCTTCGCATTTGAAGCCCAGCACAATGAGCGCATCCGCATCCCGGCCGGACATTCTCGAAGAATGCATCCAGATAAAGTAGGCCAGGTATAAACCGGCCGCCGCCATAACCGCCCACACCAAGATAAGCATATTCTCATCCTATTCTACCTATATATTAAGCTTTGCGGAAATCACCGGGACATTCTGGGCAGGCTGACAAATTGTATTGTCCAGGAATTCTCTCCTGCATTACGGTAAAACGCCTGCCCAATCAGGTGATCGAACGCGCATCCCCGCGCTGATACGTACCCGTCTTGTCAGGTGTCAGCGGCTGCGGCTCCAAGCCAAAAACATACCGCTGAATCGCCCGTGCCACCCCGTCCTGCTCATTGGTATCCGTGACAGCATCCGCCGCACGTTTGAGCTCCTCCTCCGCGTTGCCCATCGCTACGCCCCAGCCGGCAGCCTGAATCATCAACATATCATTATGGTGATCCCCGATTGCCATCACTTCGTGCATACCTATTCCAAGCAGCTCGCATACCTTGCGTACCCCATACTCTTTGCTCACTCCCTGACGGGTAACTTCCATATTAATATCCGCAGAGCGGGTAATCTCCAGATTGCCGCATGCAGCCGCATCTTCACGCAGCTTGGCAATTGTAGGCAGATCGTCATGCCGGATCCCGAATTTGAGCCAGTCGCGCTCGAACATCTCTTCTGTCCATTCCCGGGCACCGGTCAAGCTCTCTACACTGTACCCCCAGAACCATGCTCCCGCATCGACCGCAAGCTTATGCAGATTGCGGATTTCCTGACGGGACAAATAATGACGCTCCCACAGCTGGCCCGGGCCTTTCCAGATTTCCGCCCCATTGAGCATGACCATCGGAACCTCCAGCTGCAGGTCATCCCAATAGATGCTTGCCGTCTGCATCCCCCGCCCTGTCGAGAAAATAACCGTGACACCCGCTTCCATTGCGCGTTTAATCCAGTACCGGGTTTCATCACTAATACGTTTGTCTTCGGTCAGAGTCGTACCGTCTAAATCCAGGGCCACTAATTTGTATGACGTCATTATGCCAATCTCCTATCTTTGAAAAAAAGTATGTAACAAGCTGTTCCTGATAAAAATATGCATCCGCCAAAACTTAAACAAACTTAATCAAAACAAATGATTAAGTTTATCTTATAAGACCCTTTCTAATTAAGCAATGTTTTTCTGGGTATACTGGCAAGACACATATTTTTCTAACCTTCCCTTGGCTCCTCTTCTATTTTCCTGTAAAATAAAAACATTGATTACGTATAACCAAGAGCTTCGAACCCCTCGGACGCTTGCTTCCGCAGGGATTTTTTTGTTGTAACGGAAGGAGAACATCATGTTTCAGCTCAAAGAAAGATCAACGAATGTTAAAACAGAGATACTGGCGGGACTAACCACTTTTCTCACACTGGCTTACATTATTATCGTGAACCCCAAAATTTTGTCCGACGCCGGGGTTCCGTTCGAGCAGGGCTTTACCGCCACGATTGTGGCAACAGTCGTCGGTACGCTTTTCATGGCGCTTCTGGCCAACTACCCGATCGTCATTGCTCCCGCTATGGGACTCAATGCTTATTTCACTTACTCGGTGATCGTAAATCACCAGCTGCCTCTTAGCGTAGGCTTCTCGACTGTTTTCATAACAGGCCTGCTGTTCCTTCTGCTGTCCCTGACCAAATTCCGCTCCAAGCTCATTGAAGCGATTCCGAATAATCTGAAGCATGCCATAGCGGCAGGGATCGGCTTATTCATCGCTTTTATCGGACTCCGGCTCTCGGGCATCGTCACGGATCACCCGACTAATCTGGTCACCCTCGGGGATTTCAGTTCTCCGGGCGTCGCCCTTACCCTCATCGGGATAGCGGTCACGATTGCGCTCATGGCGCTGAATATCAACGGTGCGCTCTTCATCGGTATGGTGATTACCGGTATTATCGCTTATGCGACCGGGCAGCTGCAGTTTAACGGAGGAATCGTATCCGTCCCTCATTTGCCGGAAGGCCTGGTCGCCGTGAATCCGATTCAATCCATTCAAGATATTGTCGAATATGGATTGTACGGGGTGGTGTTCTCCTTCTTATTCGTGATGCTGTTCGACACGACCGGCACTTTGCTGGCGATCACCCGCCAGGCCGGACTGCTGAAGGACGGCAAGCTCGAACGCGCCGGACGGGCTTTCACCGCCGACTCGGTAGGCACCATCGCCGGGGCGATGACGGGCACGAGTCCGACGGCGGCGACTGTCGAGTCTTCCGCCGGCGTAGGCGCGGGCGGCAAGACCGGCTTGACGGCACTGACGGTCGTCGTGCTGTTCGCGGCCGCATCCTTCTTCGGCCCGCTGATCAATACGCTCGCCGGGGTGTCCGCGATTACAGCGCCGAGCCTGATCATTGTCGGCTGCCTGATGATCCGCAGCATCTCCGAGATCGAGTGGAACGACTTCGAAGAAGCGTTCCCCTCCTTCCTGATCATCGTCGGCATGCCGCTCACATCCAGCATTGCGAACGGGATCGCACTGGGCTTCATCGCCTATCCCGTGATGAAGATCGCCAAGCGCAAGTTCCGTGAGGTGCATCCGCTTGTGTATGTGTTCGCGGTGCTGTTCCTGCTTCAGCTTATTTTTATAGCTTAACTTGACAAGATCAATTGGATGGAGCTCGTTCATTCATGCCCCTCTCTTACGTCCATACAAGCAAAAGCTGCTCCTGTCTGTACAAGGAGCAGCTTTTTTGGTTTTGGATGCAGGGACTATCCCCGCTCGTTAATTATTGGCCCCGTGAATTTTTAACTCGGGAAATGATTTCCCAAGTTAAAAATGAACCACCCGCGACATTAAAAGGGCCAACAAAGATAGCGGGAAACAGGCAGCACGACTTCAGCGCAGTTCGCCTGAAGGAACGAGTCATTCCGCTACAAACCGCCACGGCAGATCAACAGCTTTGCTGATACCGATTCTCGGCGTGGCCCTAATGAGGCCCGTGTCCAGTTTGCCTCTCTCCAAAGACAATGCCCTGTCCGGATTCAGGAGCAGATCATGCCCGTTCAGCTCCAAACCGATGCCCAGACCCTGAGCCAATTTCCCCGGTCCGCTTAACAAATTCCGTTCCGGCACATTGCCCCTGTTAGCACGGATAAGGTCCACTCCTTCCAGCGGCCTGGCCCCGCGCAGCAGTACAGCCCCTACTCCGCCGGGTTCATGAGCCACTACGTTGATGCACCGGTGTATGCCATAAATCAGGTAGACATAGAGCATTCCTGCTTCACCGAACATCAGCTTATTACGCGGCGTTACGGCCCGGCAGGCATGACTGGCGGCGTCTTCCGCTCCTTTGTAAGCTTCCGTTTCTGTAAGGACTACACGGATAAGCCCATTCTTGGTCTCTCTGACCAGTTGACAGCCTATTAATTCCCGGGCCACCAGCACCGGATCCCGCTCTAAAAATGCTTTATCCATCGTTCTTCCCCCTGTCGGCAACATCCCTCTTCACATACCTTACCCAAAATTTTAACGACCGCTATGAAAAAAGTCGGCAGGGCTTCCGGCAGCAGCCCGGTTAAACGGCTGTATCCTTCTTTTCACGCCACTTCTTTTCACGCAAGAAAAGCGGTCCAAATGTCCCGTTTACCAACCTCTGCTGCCGTGCATATAGATACATTACAAGCAGGAACCGGAGGAGAGGGCGCACAATGCGAGCAAAGAAACCCGGCACGAAAACATGCCGCCCGCTTCGCGTGATGAAAGCAAGAGCCACTCTGTTTGTTACCTTCTCGGATGGAATTAAGCGGTCGTTCCGAAACCGGGACCAAGATCCCTCATACGGAAAAATCCGTATCCCGTCATCCCGCAGCGTATCCTACACGAACTTATTCGTTAATGGGGTTCTGCAGCCCTCCAGCGTATACAAGGTTAGCTTGGGGAAGCTCACACTCCTCCAGCCAGGAGATTCCCGAGAAAGGCGTTCCGATTATCCTCCAATTCGTTTCAATATTGGGTGGCAACTGCCGCTGCCGCTGCCGCAAGTTTAGAAGACCACGACATTCCCGCTCAAGGTGCATACAGTAAAGTAAACAAGCCAAAGAGGTGATCGCGTATGCCCCCGTCCTTAATTAAACTCTTCGTTACCGCAAGCAGTGTAGTAGCCGGAACCGTGACAACTGTCACGACGACAACTGTAGATGACAATGTAAGAAGATATCATGCCGTTGTAACGCTTGGAATGATCGATGGCACAGCAGGCACTACAACAATCCCGGATACCAGCTTCCTCGACGATTCGGGTACAGCGGTAGCAGCCGGAGCCCTGCCTGTCCTGCCTGTCCTGCCCGCCGGAGGTTATTACAGTCTGTATATAAACGGCGTTCTGCAAGAAGGCGATCTATCTGCGCTTTCGACTACCGAACTGGTCATCGCTTCCGCCGCGCTCCTGCCGGGGACGCCTGTCATTATCGAAACCCACGACTACTCCGGCACGATCTCCGCTTCCGCATCTACTCCTGCTTTGACGGTTACCACGACTATGAACACGTAAGAGGGGATTGGAGTGTGCTGCGCCGTATTCCGGTGGATTCAGCTTCTTCGTTCGAGCATATGTAATATGTAATATATTCTTCAACCTGCCGACAACCTGCGTGTATGCGAGGAGAGAAATCCAATTGCCCGGAAACAGACAGTAAGTTAGCAGCGGAGTCGGATAACTCTTGACGTGAAATCGAAAAATTAACTATTCATTGCAATAAAAGAGCAGCCCGATTATAAAAACGATCTGCTCCTCTCCAGTTTTATTTATTTTTGGCGTATAGAAAATTATAATAGGCCGCGTGTTTAACATCTGCTCAAAAAATAAAGCCTCCGATTCCACTTTGACAGTGGTTTTGGAGGCATCTACCTTTTTTCTCGGGTAACTCTTCCGAATACAAATATTCTGAGCTTTTCCTTTTATAAATCCAAGAAATATGTTTCCACAATCTAAGCCGATTCTATTTAGGTTGAAGTGGGAAAACTTCGATAACTTGCTGAAACGAAGTAGGGAATGCTTTGTTCATTTCATTTATAGACATCATATCGGTTAACATAGATTTCCCTCTATTATTCAACAATAAGAGAAACTGTCTAGAATTTTCATGGGTTTTATTAAATATTTCTGGTGGAAAGGTCAGATTAGTTTCTCGTCCTTCGTACATCTGAATGTTTCTTTTAACTACCTCAATTTCAAAATTTTCGTTTAGTAGTAGTAAATCTGATACCGTAGAGTATGGAGTTGCTGATATCTTTAAAGAATAAGATTTTGTATTAGACAACATCATCTGATTTTTATCTAAGACTAATTTAGTAGGATTACCATCATCTCCAATCCACGTAAGTGTAGGCACTGGCGTAATCCCTTCTTGAGAAACAAGTTTATCATTTATTCCTGATTGTTTACGTATTTCATCCTTACTAATAGTTGGACTATTTGTGTTTTGAATATAATAACGAACAAGTCCTAAATTTCCACCAGAGTAGTATTCTCCATGCTCATCTTTTTTGATTGGAAATACAATTAAATCTTCTTCTTTATCAGGATTCCATTTTATTTCTACTGGGATTTTTGTTGTTGAGTTAGCGGCAAAGTTAATACGCAAAGAGTTGTTCCATTTATCATCATTTTTAACTCTGAGTGGAGCAACTTCGTATCCCTGGATTGCCACAAGAATTATCTCGTTCGCATCATCAATCGTATCAATAGTATACTCACCGGAAATAATATCTTTTTTATCTTTATTTATATAATATCTAAAATAATCATCGTCTCGTAATTCATACTTGACTTCCATATTAGGGTCTAATCGAAGCCGTTGTGCGAAACTAAAAGCGGAGCTACTAAATGAAGCTGTGTTTGAAAGTAATACGTGTTCATTTTCTAAGACATTGATCTCGTTTAACGTAACATTTCTGACTTGGCTATTCATTTTATCTCCATTAAAAAAATAATATTTAATAGCTAATGCAAATATACAAATAAATAATACTATTAGGACTATTTTCTTCACACTATAATATTCTCTCCCTGAAAGAAATAATAGATGGGAATTTAAATCCCCATCTTACGAAATTTATTTTTTAATATACTGTTACAGATTCAGAAGTTTTTAATTCATACAGGGTAAAGTCATATACACAAGAGTGGTAAGTAATACCACGATATGAACCACTAACTACTGTATTGTCAACTAGAGTAGTAGATCCTGTTGTTGATGATGCAGTTCCGTATGCAATTGCCGTATTCTTTGGACCAGTGTTTAGTAAACCAGCAGAGAAATTACCTTCAAACCAGATAGATGCAGTTGCAGAAGTGGTTACTGATATTTTTTTTCCTTTAGTGCTTCCGCTGGTCATAACATGTTTTATACTGGAAATATAATCGGTGTCAGTCGTTCCTGAAGCAACGTTAATAAAAGCAAGTGAAGAAGGGGATACCTCATTCTCATTACTTCCACTTGGTGCACTTGGCGCGTTAATTGTTCCAGTTTTAGGCGCTTTTTCGTAAGTGATTTCTGGAGAATAACTTGTAATGATTTTAAGATTTTCCTCAATAGCTTTATCTTCTTTTGAATTCGCATATACAGATCCTGGAATAGATAGGGCAGTTACTACGCTAGCAATCGAAACTATTTTCAATAATTTCTGCTTCAAACTCTAATCACTCCTTATGGATTATTGGTAAAATCTACTAAATATTTTCGTTATAGCCTAATATGTTTTTAAAAGTCAAATTATGCCATATTGTATAACCAGAGCATATTTCTATAAAATCGCGGCCTTTTTTATATTTCTGGATTCCTATTCCCTAAAGGCCTATTACGTGAACGCATGCCTTATAGTGCCCGAGAGGTCTTTGTCCATTTTATTCCAAACATGTCATCTTTGCCGGAAGTGTAAATCCGGAACCCTTAGTCCGCTTTATCATATGATGTAGAACATAACTATGAAATTAAGGGTGGGCACATATGAGCGACGATGACGGCAAGTATCTGATCAATTTAATCATTTTGTTTGTGATTGCTTTCGGATTCATTGCGGGGATTGGGACGGATGGCGAAGGCGGTGACAGTGAAACCGTTATAGTTTGATATGGATGGTGACGACCCATGATAAAAAAAGGGAATGGGAATGGCAGCGGCAACGGCAATGGTAACGGCAATGGTAAAAAAGGCAAAAAGAAAGCCTCGTCCGCCCAGCTCACCCCCCAGCAAATCGCGGTCGTCGTCGGACTGCTGACGAATGCTCTCGAAGTCCTTTCGGTCTTAATCGACAAAGACCAGAACATTCAAATTGTCCTGCAGGGCTCCATCCGTAAGAAAACCAAGGCGGACCGGCTTGCCGAGGAGCTTGATGAGGTCAGTGTCGGGGACCTGATCGAAGCATTTATACGCAAATAAATCCGGTCACTCCAGTCACAAGCTACGGACCGGACTCGTCCGCCTTGAGGACATGCAGACGGGAATGTCTCCGCACTTCCCGGCAGCCGTCTTCAGAGCATGCGAAACCGCTCCAACTGCTCCCACAACCCCTCTTTCCGCAAAATTTCTACCTGCTTAGGACCAATCAGGTCAAAATGCGGGAAAGGTGAACGGTTATGGATGTAGCGCGGACTTAAGCCGTTCTCTATGCACCAATTGGACAAGCGGTCCAGATCTGCACAACCTACCTTCGTAACGGTAGTCACACCCGGAAATCTGGGCTCCAGCCAGTAGTGAGTCAAGTAAGCAATTTCTCCCCGGGAGACCGCTTCTTTCCACAGCTGCAATTCTTCTCTCTTGATGCCGAAGGCCATCTGCTGTCCGTCCTCCTTTTAGGCGCGTTATATCTATAAGATTAGTTTATTATAACGCCGAAAAGCCGCCTGGCAAAAAGGCGGCCGCTCTATGTTAGCATCCGGCAGGGAGTGAAGAGGACTGCCCCTCCAGAATCCGGGACAGAAGGAAGGTTTCTGCTTAGACCTGTGATGGACAACTCTCCTTCAGATCCCCCCTCTGTCACCTTGTTTCCTGCGGCCCTTCGCCGATTTCATAATTCCCATGACAGCCGCCGACACGAAAATAAGCCAGCTCAGATGGACTCCCACATAATCTGCGGTCATATACATTTCATCCATTATAATTCCTCCCGAATTTGTATGATGATTTCATCGTCTATGTTGTCAGTGATCAGTGAAGAAACTATCTTCTGTCATACACCCGACTGGGATTTCCTTATTCCTTTTTTCCAGATTACAAAGACTCCTGAAGCAAGAATCGCAACAATGAGAGCGGTTTTTATCTCGGTCCTGGCCAGCAGTGCAGTTAAGCTTTCCCCCCACAACACGCCAAGTCCGAATACAAGTAACGTCCACACAAGAGCGCCTGAATATGCGTATACCGCAAATTTCTTATATGGCTTGCCTGCGGCACCCATAAATACCGGCAGTAAATAGCGGACGATCGGGATAAACGTGCTGACGCACAGCGCCGCGCTCCCGTACTTGTCCAGCAAGCTTTCGGCCGTTGAATAGTAGCCGCTGAACCGCTCATTGCGGCGCAGTCTTCTAAGCAAAGGCGGTCCGAAATATTTGCCCAATCCGTATCCGGCCGTCAATGCAACCAGCAGACCGGATAACGTGCTGCTATATACAAGCCACGGATTCAGCAGTCCGCTGTCTCCAATCATACCTGCAGTCATCACCGTTACTTCGTTCGGTACAGGAATGCCGAAAGGCCCCAGCGCCAAAGCCAGGAAAAAGATGAAATAACCGTACTGATCCACAAGTTGAAGGATGGTGTCATTCATCGCCCTCGCCTCCTTTATCTATATATGTACCTTTTCAACCCTTATCCTAATCTAAAAATCTTACTAACTCCGGTCGGTAATTCTGAAGAAAATCTTAAGAAACGGAATTCTTACGATTAAGCGTCCACAATTACCCCCGAATTGTTCCTTGCATTTCCTCGATTGGAAGCAAAAAACAAGCCGACCCCCGTCCGGTCCGGCTTGCCTGTCTATAGCTGCAGCTTTTCTTTTAAGGAGATAATCAGTTTCCTTCATCGTTCTTTTATCTGCACAACTTAACGCTGGTACATCGCCGACCGGCACGGCCGATCCACAGGTCCGAAGCCAGCCAAACGAGCGGTTGGTGAGCGGATCGCCCGGCCTTCATCAAGACCCTTATTCGCGGCCGGCTGTATCTATTCGAACTGTTTTCTCAGTTGTTCAACAAATGTTTTGGCTATCCGCGAAAAGTGCCTCCCCTCCGATCGTACCCAGCCCAAGTAGACCGGCTGATTAACTGCAAACTCCAGTTCAGCCGTCATAATTTCCATATCTGCATAATAGGAAGGATCTCCCCTGAACGAGTAATCCATTCCGACGGTTACCGCGTTATGATCTCGAACCGCTTTACGGATCGCATCCGTATTATTGGTCGTGAATAACACGTCCACCGGACCATATTCAGCAGCGAACTTGTTCATGAACCACTGGACATACTCATCGTCGTACAGAACAACCGGCTGGCTGCGGAGTTCGGCGGGAGTCACCCTTTGGCGGATGGCCAGCGGAGATCGGCTGCTCATCCCCACCACCATTTTCCCTTTTAACAGCCGTTCGAAAGAAAGGCCCTCACTTGTCTCCAGCAAGCTTTCAAATAAAATAACAAAACCGAGATCCAGCCTATGATGACGGATGTCATCCAGAATTTCCTGTGAACCTTTCTCTGCGATTTCCATCTGCACCAAGGGGTAATCCTTCTTGAAGCCTGCTACCGCATCGACCAGCAAGGACATCGGACCGGGAATCGCGCCCATCCGAAGCTCGCCGCTCAGTGTATCGGCCCAGCCTCTCGCCGCTTCCTTAAGCTCGTCCCGTTTGCTAAGCACTTCAAACGCTATGCGGATAATCTCCTTGCCTTGGGCAGTCGGAACCGCTCCCTGTCTCGAACGCTTGAATAGAACAACGCCCAGTTCATTCTCCAAGTGAGTAATGGACTGGCTGACGGCCGACAAAGACACATGAAGATTGCGGGCCGCATTTGTAATGGAACCCGTCTTGGCCACTTCCACTATATATTCCAGCTGCTCCAGGTGCATGCTGTCACCATCCTCTTTCCTTAATTACAGCTTAAGTATAGCTCACCATGTTTAAATAGTGCCTTATGAATAAAAAAGATACAATACATACAAGATGATAAAGAAACGGAGTGAATTCATATGAGATTTCAAGATAAAGTCGCCATCGTTACGGGCGGAGCCAGCGGAATCGGGGAAGCGACGGTCCGTCTGTTCGCACAGGAAGGCGCGAAAGTCGTCATCGCGGACTTTTCGGACCGCGGACAAACTGTGGCCGATGAACTTCAAGCAGCCGGCAGCGATGCCCTGTTCGTCAAAACCGACGTGACCAAAGAAGAGGACGTTAAACATATGGTGGCCGAAACGGTCAAACAATATGGCAAACTGGATATTCTGTTTGCAAATGCCGGTATTGCCAAAGACGGTCCTGCCGATCAGTTGAGCTGGGAAGCCTGGCAGAAAACGATCGACATTAACCTGTCGGGCGTATTCCTCAGCGACAAATATGCGCTGGAGCAAATGCTTGCCCAGGGTACCGGAGGCGCTATCGTCAACTGCGGCTCCATCCACAGCCATGTCGGCAAAGCGGGCGTAACCGCCTACGCTTCCGCCAAGGGCGGCGTCAAGCTGCTGACGCAGACGCTCGGCATCGATTATGCTCAGCGCGGCATCCGCGTGAACGCAGTGTGCCCGGGCTACATCGACACACCGCTGATCGCCGGGCGGACCGAAGCCATTACGAACCATCTGACCGCCCTGCATCCGATGGGACGACTGGGCAGACCGGAAGAAGTGGCGAAAGCCGTGCTCTTCCTCGCCAGCGACGATGCTTCCTTCGTCACCGGCACGACTCTGCTGGTAGACGGCGGCTATACGGCTCAGTAAGCGGACGGCTGATTTCATGGGACTCATGATTGCTTCCATGAAGCTTAAATCCCGTAAGATGAACCTCAAACCACCTTAACGGGCAGCATAGTCGATTAGGGTGGTTTCCTTTTTCAACATTAATAGTGCAAATAAGAATGAGCCCCAATCTTCTACCCGATTAAAAGATCTGCGGGTTAAAGAAAGTGCGCACAATAAAAGACATCCACACCGAAAGTGCGGACGCCTTTTGTACATAAACATATACATAGTTAGAATTGACTGGTTAGATTGATTAGTTTTGTCTGGTTGGATTGATTAGTTTAGTCTGGTTGGATTGATTAGTTGGATGAGAGGACAGGCTTCTTCATTATCTTCTGCCTGAACTCAGTTCATATTCATTCTGATGGAGCTCCTTAATCATGCTTCGGAGGAAACTGCTTTCCTGCATGCCGAGCCCTTTTTGATTTTCTTTGAGGATCATTTCTCCGATGGTGCGTTTTAGAATCTCACTGCGTCTTCCCAACATTTCAGCATACGTCAAAACGATTCAACTCCCGGTTGTTTTAGTTTCATTTTGCTCTCTTATAAGTATAGGGAAAGATCGCTTTTATGGAAAACGCGCTGATAATGGCTCACTCCAGCTGAGCCGGGGTGAGCCGGGGTGAGGGGAAGTCAGCGGCTGGCGTTCAAAAACATCCTGCCAAATCCTCCGGTATCCTATAGAAAATGGTAATAATAGCTTGTATGGAGCACGGGCAATCTGGTTATTGGACATAATGAGGCTTTCTTGCGTTTTCTTGTGAAGTCTTGTCCTTATGCTTCCTCTTGCTCGTCCATAAACGGTTTATTCACATAATGATACATGACGCCCATGAAAATAGACCCGCCGATCAGATTGCCTAAAGTAACCGGAATCAGATTATGAACAACCCCGCCCCAGGAGATCGTCTCCGGATGATCGACCACCAGCGCGATTGCAAAAGTACACATGTTTGCGATGCTGTGCTCATAACCGGAGATGAAGAAGCAGAAGACGAACAGCATCATCGCGAACAGCTTCGCTCCGTCCCCTTTAAGAGACATAGGAATGAAGAATGCCAGACATACCAGCCAGTTACATAGAATGGCCCGGAAGAACAGCTCCATCGAAGGGGCGTTCATCTTTTTCTCCGCCACACTGAGCAAGAACGCATTGACCTCGTGTTCTCGGAACAAGCCGGTCGCAAGAATAAGCAGCGCGAAAGCTCCAGCCCCGAGAATGTTGCCGCCGTAGCTTGTCAGCCACAAGCGGATGACCTCCGGCCAACGGAGCTTTTTGCGCAGCGCCGCGAACGTGTAATAGAACGTATTGCCCGTGAAGAGATCCCCGCCGCCGTAAGAGATTAGAATAATTGCGGCACCGAAGGTCAGCGCAGCCATCGGGTAAGTGAACGGCGAATGTTCCAGATAGAAGAAGCTTCCTGTCTTGAAAGCCACAATGACACCAAAACCGATAAACATACTTGCCAGCGCTGAACGGGACAAGTAACGCAATTTGCTCTGCCTGAAAATTTTCATCTTCTTCAAAGCCAGCTTCTCTACCTGCAGCAGCGGCTGTACTTCCATGCTCCGATCTACCACCCTCCCGGCGGACAATCCGCCCGTACCTTGTTTTTATTTTCCATTACCAAGTAGCTTACAATGATTTGAGCTTTTTTTAAAGGACAGAGATCATTGAATTTAAGATAGCCGGTCTATCCATACATATTTAAGAACCCAACTGGTATTCATGAACATATAAAAAAGGACTTCCCACATGGGAAAGTCCTGCTACCCTTTGAGCAGCTCTCTACACTTTAAACTTGCTCAGCTCTTCACGCAGCTGCTTCATCATACTGTCCAGCGAGTGCATCGATTCCTTCATCTCTTCCATCGCACCCAGCTGTTCCTGCGTAGCGGCAGCCACCTTATCCGAATCCTGCGACGTATGCTTGGCAATCCCCTGCATTTCTTCCAGAGACGCCGAGACTTCCTGGGCACCTGCGGACATTTCTTCGGAAGCTGCAGACACTTCTTGGATGTTGGCGGCCACATGACGGGATGAGCGGAGAATATGACTGAACTTATCGCGCACTTCCTCGATCAGCTTCAATCCTTCCTGCACATTCCGGTTGCCGTCAGACATGGCTTCAACGACGCGGTCGGTCTGGCTGCGGATATCGCTGAGCAGATCCGAGATTTTACCCGCGGAATATTTGGACGCCTCGGCCAGTTTCTTCACCTCTCCGGCCACCACTGCAAATCCGCGTCCGTGCTCACCGGCACGGGCCGCTTCAATTGAAGCGTTCAGCGAGAGCAGGTTGATCTGCCCGGCCAGTTCCGTAATCGTATCCACGATACCGGAGATTTCGCCGGAGCGCTCGTGCCACTGCTCCGCTGCATGCAGCGCATTCGAGGTGCCGCTGCTGATCTCGCCCATCTGGTGGACGGTATGCTCGACGACCTCCGCTCCTTCTTCCGCTTCGCGTGCCGCTTCAGTAGCCGATTCGGCTACCATCGCAGACGTTTCGGCGATCCGCACGATACCGCGCGACATCTCGTTCATCGAGATGGCCATCTCTTCCGAAGCGTATGCCTGGGACTGCGCGCCTACCGCAATTCCGGCGATAGCCTTGTTCGTCAGGCGGCTGGAGTCTGCCGCGCTGTCGATCCGCTGCCCAAGCTCGCTTCCCAGTTGAATAACCTCGTTCGAAGATTTCGAGACCCCTTCGATCAGATGCTTCAAGTGACCGACCGTCAGATTGAAATCTTGTGAAAGCGTAGCGATTTCATCATTCCCCGCAACCTCGACGGAGTTGGACAGGTTTCCTTCCGCCACGAGTTTTACCGCCTTATTAAGGCGAACAATAGGCTGTATGAGCCTGGTCGCGAACAAATAAATCAATCCGCTGGCAATCAGCAGAGTAACGACCGATACCAGCACAAGGATAACCGACAGCCGGTCAACCGGCGCAAACAGTTCTGCAGTAGGAGCCGTGATGAAGATCCCCCAATTCAACCCCGTAGGGGCGTAGGAGACATACTTCATCTCTCCGTCTAATTTGTACTCAGCCGTGCCGCTTTCGCCGGCTGTAATTTTGCTGAACGCCTGCTGCAGCTCCGGAACGTCGACGTCCTTCAGGTTGGATTTCAGAATCATCTCGTTATCGGGATGCCATAGGAACATGCCGCTCTTAGTGACCAGATAAGCGTAACCGCTTTCGCCGAATTTCTCCTCGGACACATACCGCTGGATTTCGTTAATCTGAATCGTTGCACCTGCATAGCCGGTTTGAGTTGTGCCCTTCATGATCGGAACAATCAAGGTCACCACGTTATTCCCCGTCCTTATGGAAACATTGGGCTCGGAAACGACTATTTTGCCGGTCGCTTTGCCCGCTTCCTGGTAATGCGGACGGTCGCTGAGGTCCTTGGATTCCCCTTGGAAACTGATTACCTTTTTGCCGCTCAAATCATGAGAAAAGAAGAACGTCTCAAATTCGGGATACTGCTCTTGAGCCTGTTGAATCGTCTTCAAATCCTGATTGTAATTCGAGTCTTTGGAGAGAAGCTTGGTAACGGTCTCCGCAATAGCGATTTTGCTCTCAAAGAACTTATCCAGCTTCATAGCCAGCTGCTTCGACTGCAAAGCCGATTCCTCGTCCAGGGAATTCGTCAACATGGCGGAAGCCGTTAAATAACTTGCCGCATACACAGTGCCTAAACTAATGACAAGAATAAGGCACATAAGCACAATCAATTTCTTTTTCAAACTGTCGAAAAACATCAGACCCTTCATACACCGTTCCCTCTCCTGATCCGTTCTGTCATACTGTCTGCTTTATGGTAACAAGCAAGCTCTAGGCTGGCTGACCACGCAGATGGTTGTTTCCGCTTTGTAGGTTTTTCCAAACTTGTCCATTAGGTCCCTTAATTTATATCGGCTTTTTACGGTACTTCTTTATGCCTAATTTCGACATTTCACGATAAATATTGTTGTTATTTGTTGAATCATGGTGTTTTAGATTAAATCATTAGCGATAAAGATCTAAATCTATACATATAAAAAAGCCATTTCCAGTTTTAATTAAATAATTGGAAACGGCTCTAAGTCATAGGCTAACCTATTTATAGCTATTCACTTGATTCCCCTTTAGCATCCTGAAAAAAATCACCGATCCGTTCCGAGGTCGTCGCCGTCACAGGATCGAAGTCTCCAGAGTCCTCGCTTAACTTAGATCCCCTTTCACATAATCCAGACTCAAACCATGGAAAGGAAATGCTTCTGTCCCGCTCAATTTCTTATCGTCCACGTATACAACCTTATCTTTTCGCAAAAGAATCGGCTTATCATTCAGCTCCAGGACACAGTTTCCATCCATGCTTACCGACATGACCACTACGACCTCGTTCTCCGGCCTTGCTGGATGCCCCGTTCAATCGGACTATTAGAGCAGCCAAGGCATAAAATGATAGTTTAATATTACCATCTCATCAATGTCCTGGGTAATAATTAAATGCCTGAATATGATATTTGTTTAGGATTATTCTTCAGCGTTTAAAGAGTAGTGCATGATTTGGAAAAATAAACCACAAAATATTACCTCATTTATTTTTACATTTTATATTAAAAAAAGAATTACTTTACAAATTTATGGAACTTGTATACACTTTTCTTGTAATAAAAAAACTATAAAGGATGTGTATCGATTGAAGAAAATGAATGTTACCGTTGCCTCCAGTCTTGCTCTACTATCCCTTGTAGTCTCATTAAACCCGATTACAGCTGCGTCTGGCGGCAAGGACCTGGAAGGCGATATTGCTGCCGGAATTGCAGGAAGCGAGCGACAGCTCATGCTGGATGTTATGAAGAACATTCCTGAAGAAGAGCGGGAAAATGTTATTTATATTGACGATAACGGACAAGTATATGCTAATAAACCTGAGTTAAAAGACGTATTCGTCAAAACAGACCCGTCTGCCGATCATACAGTAACGGTCAACGGCGGAGAGAAGTTCACCCTATTAAACGAATCTACTAAAGTCAGGCAACAGGCAGCTCCATCCGCTATCACTCCACTTGCGGGCTATGCTTGCGGAAATGCGGGCGGTCCGTACAGACGCGTATTCTCACAACCCGGTTATTCGTGGTGGTCAGGCAAAGTTTATCTCCCTTCTAGCACCAATAATGAAGTATACGTAAATAACACGAATTCCAATGATACTCCGTATATTTACACCGGCGGGCATGCCAGCAACGGGGCCTCTGAAGTCGATGCCGGTTTCCAGTACAGCAAGACTTATAACAACTGGGCGCATTCTATATTTACCGGCGGCCAATATTACCACAACACTTCGTTCCGGTTTAAGGCTGGTCAGACTTTGACTTTTAAATATTATGTACCTGCCGACGGGCAGGTCGCACTTTATGCAGCCGGGGTCCGCTATGATAACAATGCGGCGGACAATTACACCGTTGTAACGAATGCCGCAGGCTGGAAAAAAAGCGGAGCAGGAAATGAGATCAAAAGAATAACGGCCATTGCGAGCAACGATCCGCAGCCTTACGATACCGGCTCGTACTTGAACAATGTTAAATGGTCCGCCTCCATGATCGGTACCAGCTCTACGAGCAATCATCAATGGCTTGCAGCGGATACAGGCGGATACTGTTCATATCCGAATTCCACGCAAGTAAGCACAAGCTTTGTCAACGCAGGTGAAGAAACCGTCAATATCAAGATGAACTGATACTTGTTCTTGTATGAAAAGTAAAGTAAAGCTGTCTTCTTTTTAGACAGCTTTATTTTTATTTAACACACCCGTTGAGCCCATATATATTAAGGGTCTACCTGCTCTCTACCCTCGGTCTTTCTGGTCTAATTTGGAATTAATCGGTTAATTATCGGGTGATAAGTTTAATAATAATTGGTTCGATAACCAAAATTTATAGCAACGGAGGGAAATTATAATGTTAAAAAGACTAGGCAAAAAGTCGATGATCGCGGTAACTTGTACGGGACTGATGTTCTCCTCTCTTTCACTCGCAGGCTCAGCATCCGCATCGGAAACATGCGGAGGGTATTTAACAAACATGACGGACCCGCTCGCTATTAAAATGGAAAACGGACAGAAAGTGATCTGGGATAATGTCGATCCGGATCTGATAAAAAAAAGAGACACCTATGTCAATTTAATCAAACAGAAGAACTGGACCATTACTTTTAATTCCGCCTACCGGCCTTTTCAATACCAGCGTCACTTGTATGAGATTGTAGAAAATGCATCGAAATCAACCTGTGTCGCCAACGAGAAGGCGGCTCACGGCCTCGGCTCTGTCGTAGCCAAACCGAGCAGCACCGCGCCGCATACGCGGGGAATCGCCTTCGATGCGACCGTCCGGGACGCTGCCGGGAATGCGCTTAACGGCAAAACTTTCGTTAACAGCCAGCTTAAGACTGTCGCGCAGCAAGCCGGACTCAGCCTCCCGCTTCCCACTACGGACGGCGTGCATCACGTACTGGCAAGCGGTGGTGGCGGCGGCGAAGAGCCGGACGACGGTGTCCTCAAGGTAGGCGATTCCGGCGAGCAGGTGAGATCCATGCAGCAGCAGCTGAATAAAGTCGGCTACACGCTGGGTGCGGACGGAATCTTCGGAAGCGGCACTGAAACCATCGTC
Organism: Paenibacillus lutrae; assembly: GCF_009757775.1. Classification (GTDB taxonomy): domain Bacteria; phylum Bacillota; class Bacilli; order Paenibacillales; family NBRC-103111; genus Paenibacillus_F; species Paenibacillus_F lutrae. The sequence goes on along the minus strand of NZ_RHLK01000011.1, from coordinate 142,012 downwards.
AAGCAGTTCCAATCCGCACACGGATTGACGGCGGACGGGATTGTCGGACCGGCGACATCCGACAAGCTGGACGCGCTTGCGACCACAACGGCTGTTCTGCGTAACGGAAGCTCCGGAGATGCAGTGAAGGTACTCCAGCGTCTGCTGACGAAGAAGGGTTATAGTGTCACAGCCGACGGTGCCTTCGGCAGCGGTACAGAGACAGCCGTGAAGAAGTTCCAGACAGCCAATTCGCTGACTTCCGACGGGATTGTCGGCTCTGCAACCTGGAGTAAGCTGAGATCTTAATAGAATCCATCGGCCCCATCTGCCGAACAGACAAGCACCCGGGTTCCTTATGGTTCCCGGGTGTTTTTTATTTGCTTTGCTGCGGGCGGTATTCGGGCGTGAATAACGGTATTCCTCCCGTCACTCCTATGTCGAACAATTGGCCTTAAATCTCTGAACTCTTCAGCTTTTTCATACGCCAAATCCCCCTCGACACTGCCCAGCTGAGCAGGAAGAGTGCCACAAGCGCGTAGCCGAGAATACCAAAATCAATAGCTTGGAACCACATCCAGATCGTTCCCTGCCCGTTCATTTCCGAGGAAAAGACCTGCGCCAGCTGCACAGTGCCTATGACGAATGCCGCAGTCACGCCCAGCGCGGTTACGAAAATATTGTAGTACAGCTTCCGCTGCGGGGTATTCAACGCCCAGCGGTAAGCGCTGGTCATGAAGATCCCGTCTGCCGTGTCCATTAGTACCATCCCTGCTGCGAATAGAATCGGCAGAGCGAAGATCCCTACGACCGGCACGCCGCCCGATATCGCACTGCCTGATACGACGAGCAGCAAAATTTCACTGGCCGTATCAAGACCGAGACCGAACAGGAAGCCGAGCGGGTAGATATGCCAGCTGCGGTTCACTACTTTGTAAAGCGGCCGGATCCATCTGGATAATAAGCCGCGTTGATGCAGAAGCTCCTCGAACTCTTCCTCTTTATAAGCGGTACCGCGCGAGCGCCGGAACAACCGGACGAGATCCAGCAAAACCCACAAGTTCAGAAATCCGATGAAAAGCAGGAACAGGCCCGATATCGACGGCCCGAAGATCCCGCCCATTCCCCGGAGGACCTCCAGATTCGTGTTCATCCAGTGCATGGACAGAACCATGATGGCCACTGCGACGAACACGACAGAGGAATGGCCTAACGAGAAGTAAAAGCCCACACCTGCCGAATTGCTCTTCTGCTGGACGAGCTTGCGGACCGTATTATCAATGACGGTGATATGATCCGCATCAAACGCGTGGCGCAGGCCAAGTGTATAGGCGAGCAGGCCCAGTCCCCACAAGGCCGGCCGTCCACCTGCCGCAATTAGGAGGAACAACAGTCCGGTAACATGCAGAATAAGTACAGGAATCATGTAGAGCAGCCACTTACGGTTACGCTGAAAATAATTCATAACAACCTTCCTTCCGCCTGATTGTGCGTGCCGAGAGCTCTCGTCTCCTTCGTCAACACTTCGTTCATGCTCCCAGACCGGTACCCCTGCAAATCCAGGGTGACGTAAGCGAATCCGAGTTCCTTAAACTTCTTATAAATGGCATCCCGGTTCTCGATTACGAGAGCCGTCTCCTCCGGCATCACTTCGATGCGGGCCAGCTTGTCGTGATGGCGAACCCGCACCTGGTAAAACCCGAGACGGGACAGGAAATATTCTCCTTCATCCAACTGGTCGATTTTCCATTTCTCGATCCGGGTGCCATACGGAATTCTGGAAGATAAGCAGGCAAAAGACGGCTTATTCCACGTCGGCAGCCCAAGCTCCCTGGAAAGCTGACGGATTTCCTGCTTGGACAACCCGGCTTCCTGCAGGGTACTCCTTACTCCCTGCTCGTTCTTAGCCTGGAGCCCCGGACGGTAATCGCCCAGATCATCGACATTAGACCCGTCCAGCACGTAGGGGTACCCCTTCTCCGCAGCCATCTCCCGCAGGTGAGTATACAGTCCTGTCTTACAGTGATAGCAGCGGTCGGGATTGTTAGCTGCAAACCCCTCGTTGTCCAGTTCTTTCACTTCGGTCGCCCAGAGCTTCACGCCCATCTCTTCCGCCAGACTTACAGCAGCATCAAATTCACGGGACGGAAACGTTTCGGAAGCGGCTGTTACGGCGAGCACCTGATTGCCAAGCTCCTGCTGAGCCCGCTTGAGGACGAAAGTACTGTCAACGCCTCCCGAGAAGGCTACCATCACACGTTCCATACGGCGGAGAATTTCACCCAGTTTCCGGTCTTTCTCACGGGTTGTTTCCTTTATATCCATCGCTGCTTCCTCCCTGGCGTCATCTTTGCAAAGCTCACCGCTGCCTGGCTCAATCGGCACACTGCTGCAGTTTCCTTGCATAAGCTCCCTATATGCGCTGCACAAGCCTGCAAACTTTCCTGCATGCCTCATGCACATAGGACAATTTCAATCAAATTACAGACGGAACAGGCAAACCCCAGTAAAACGCTTTCATTATCCGCATGCTACACTAGTCACAAGACAATCCCCAGATTACAGCCGGAGAGGATGATAACGATCATGGATCAAGTCCGTATTGGTATCGTTGGTTTAGGCAACATGGGTACAGGACACGCCAGGCATTTAATCCAGAACAAAGTGAGCGGAGCCGTATTGACGGCCGTATGCGACCAGAGCCCGGATCGTCTGGAATGGGCCAGGCAGGAGCTGGGAAATCAGCTCGCGGTTTTTACAAATGTAGAAGACATGTATGCCTCGGGTGCAATTGACGGAGTGATTATCTGTACGCCTCACTATGCTCACCCATCGGAAGCTATCGCGGCCTTCGGGCACGGTCTGCACGTACTAACCGAGAAGCCCGCCGGTGTCTACACCAAACAAGTGCGTGACATGAACCAGGCAGCCAAGGAATCCGGTAAAGTGTTCGGCATCATGTATAACCAGAGGACCCAGCCTCTCTACAGGAAGGTGAAAGATCTGATTGCCGAAGGCGAGATCGGCGAGATTCGCAGAACGAACTGGATTATTACCCTCTGGTACCGGGCGCAGAGCTATTACAACTCCGGCGGCTGGCGCGCCACTTGGGCCGGAGAAGGCGGCGGCGTGCTGATCAACCAATCGCCGCACCAACTCGACCTGTGGCAGTGGGTGGTCGGCATGATGCCCATCCGCATGCGCGCTTTCTGCTCCTTCGGCAAATACCGGACGATTGAAGTAGAGAATGAAGTAACGGCTTATGTCGAATATCCCAGCGGCGCCACCGGCGTGTTCATCACCTCAGCCTGTGAGACACCGGGCACGAACCGGCTGGAGATCATTGGCGATCGCGGCAAGATCGTAGTAGAGGACGACCGGCTGACCCTTTACCGTTCACGCCAGTCCGAGACTGAATTCAATGCTGCCTTCACAGGTATGTTCGGACAGCCGGAGTACTGGAAAATCGACATTCCCGTGGGAGAACCGCGCGGCGAGCATTATCTGATCACGCAGGACTGGATCAACGGAATTCTCCAGGGCACGCCTCTGCTTTCCCCCGGTGAAGAAGGAATTCACGGCCTTTCGCTTTCGAACGCCATGCTGATGTCCACATGGACTGACGACTGGGTGGACTTCCCGCTCGACGAAGACCGGTTCTATGAACTGCTTCAGGAACAGATCCGCAATTCCAAGACTGCCAGGACAGAGGAACCAGCCGGCACCGGGCCTATGTAACCGCTTCAAATCCGCTTGGTGAACCAAAAACGTCATGGTACACTGGATAGAGCGGATTTGCTGAAAAGCCGCCTCTGAGTCTGCTCATTTCCAGATGAAATGTGGTGCATAACACCTATGTTCTCCAATTTCTCTGTTCAAGAGGATACGCTCGGTATTACATACCGCAACGACAACCCGGTGGGCTCCGTCTTTCATTCCCACACCTACTATGAGGTGTACTATTTTCACAGCGGGAGCTGCAATTATCTGATCGGAGGCAACATCTATATGCTTCAGCCGGGAGATCTTATCCTGATGAACGGGATGACCCTCCACTGCCCGAAGGTAGATACATCCGTTCCTTACATCCGGACGACTGTCCATTTTGAACCGGCTGTTCTGAAGCCGTTCCTTGAGCTCCCCCATGCCGTCAACATGCTGCAGCCTTTTCAGGAACTCAAGAATTGCAAGCTGTCTTTGCGCGGCGGGGAGAAGGAAGAAGCGGAGCGCATTCTGCTTGAAATGCATACGCATCATACATCAGGCGGCATTATCGGCTATAACAGGCTGCATCTGGCTTTCGTCGATCTGCTTTACTTCATTCATGAGCAGTGTCTGCGGACGCAGCGGACCCGGCGCGAATTTACGTCGGAGAAAGAGAGACACGTACAGCGGATCGTCAGCTTTCTTGAGGAGCATTATGCCGAAGACCTGCAGCTGGAGCACCTTCAGAAACATCTGAATTTCAGCAAATTTTATTTATCCAAAATATTCAAAGAAATTACAGGTCTTACGATCTTTCATTTTATTTACCGGCGCCGCATTAATGAAGCCAAGACCTTGTTCATGCATGATCCGACTCAGTCGGTAACCGGGGTATGCCTGCAAGTCGGATTCAAACACCTCGCTCACTTCAGCCGCTTGTTCAAACAGCAAATCGGTCTGACACCGGAGAAATACAAGAAAATCATCCGGGACTCCCTGTCTACTTAAGCTTATTCATCCACTATGCCGTTACATGCATATGTCATTACATGCACAGATAGTAAGATCCCGGATCTTGGGATCTTGGGATCTTGTATAGCTGCGCAGGCGGACGGGATGCCGGCATCGGGCTGGCGGGCTGGCGGGAAAAATGCGCATGCATATGCCGGCTGCTTCCTACACCTTTACATGCTCAACCACTATTCGTTTATTGGGAGGTCCCCGGCTTCATGAAACTTTCCGTATTCACTGCCGCTACGCCTGATCTGACGCCGGAGGAACTTGCCTCTGCTGCACGGGAAGCCGGAATCTCGGGTGTCGAGTGGAGATATAAGGATGTACCGCCCGAAATGGCTCACGAAGCTCCTTCTTACTGGCGCAATAACCTCTGCTCCATCTCCTCAGGCTGGGACGAAGCTGAGCTCGTCCGGTTCAGACAGGCGGCGGAAGCAAACGGCCTGATCACGGTAAGTGTAACGCCCTACCTTACCTGCGGTGATCTGGATGGCACGAAGCGCGTACTGGAAGCGGCGCGCAAGCTCGGTGCCTCCTTCATCCGGCTCGGCGTCCACCGGTATGACCGCTCACGCCGCTACGGCGGCTTGTTCGAAGAACAGCAGACTTATCTGAAGGCAGCCGAAAGTCTGTGTGCCCGGTATGGTGTCAAAGGGCTCGTCGAGACCCACCATGTCACCATTGCCCCCAGCGCCTCAGCAGCTTTTCGGCTGGTAGAAGGCCTGAGCCCTGACCACATCGGAGTGCTCTATGATCCGGGCAACATGGTCTATGAAGGCTTCGAGAATTACCGCATGGGCATGGAGCTCTTGGGCCCTTACCTGGCTCATGTTCACGTTAAAAATGCCGGCTGGGAGCCAGGCCCCGAGGAAAACGGCATCGTCCGCTGGACCTCAGGCGGATGCTCTTTCCGTTCGGGCATGGTGGACTGGCGGCAGGTCATCAGCGACCTCCAGGCCGTCGGTTACCAAGGCTGGCTCGGCGCCGAGGACTTCAGCGGAGAGCTGTCCGGGCGCGAAATGCTCCGGCAGTACGGCCAGTTCATGAACTCCCTGCTGAAGTAGCCCAGAACTGGTAACCGTCTCCAAGCCGGCTGCCGCACGTTAGTGATGTCAGGCCTGCTCTGGCAGCTCCACTAGTAGTGCTAGGACTGCTTGTTCCACTTGTTCCGCTTGTTCCGCTTGTTCCGCTTGTTCTGCTTGTTCTGCTTGTTCCGCTTGTTCCGCTTGTTCCACTCGTTCGGCTTCCCGCCGCCTGATGAACCGCCAGAAGCTGCCGTTGAGCCGATCGTCTCCAGGTCACACATATCTTCCGATGATGGTTAGGCGCGCTCTTTGTCAGACGGACAATTTGGCGGCATCTATTCTTCAGCGGGATTTACACTTCATCCTTTTGTACTGCAATCCTATAACCGGAGGTATACCAATGAGTTTTGATCACAGGGAAGAGCATCGCGATCCTGCCATGCTGATGGTCCAAGCCAATCTCGATGATATGAACCCCGAATGGACCTCTTACGTGTCCGACCGGCTGTTCGAAGAAGGAGCCAACGACGTCTACTGGATTCCGATTCTGATGAAAAAAGGCCGCCCTGGCATCATGCTCAATGTCCTCGTGGAGGAGACCCGGCTGGAGGCGGTAGAAACGGTTATTTTCCGCGAAACGACTACGCTCGGTATCCGTTATACCCCCGCCGTATGCCACCGGTTATCCAGGGAATTCCGTTCAGTCGAGACTTCCTGGGGTCTTCTGACGGTCAAAGCCGGCTACCACAGAGGCAAACTGGTCCAGTATGCGCCTGAATATGAGGAGTGCTCTGAAATCGCACGGAAGCACGGAATTCCGCTCAAATCCGTGTACGATGAAGTGCGGGTGCAATTTAGCAAGCTCATGCCTGCGCCTGAGCCGGAGTAATCCGTTTCGTCGTTGAATGGAGGATTGCAGGGCTTAGGCTTAGCTGTTGCGGTTGTAATTAAGGGATGCCTATATGAATTGATATGCCCAATTACAATAAAGTGCAGAAAGCACAAGAACCTTCAATCCCACTGTTAGAGTGGTTCCGAAGGTTCTTGTGCTTATCTGTTAGGACTGCCTCACTTGAGCTGCCTGAGCGGCATGCTCCATTCTTCAGCCCTTAAGATCCGTGTCCGATCTGTGTCCGATCCGCATCAGTGAACAGGTCGTCCGTCTCTTCTGACTCCCTGTTCTTCCACTGTAATCACCGCAAGCGGGTCGGCAGCCCCGACGATCGCTTTGAATTTCGTCATTTCCATGAAATGAACGACATAGGAGAATGAATGCGGTGTGCGGCGGCTTCTGTGCCTTGCTCCTTCTGCATCTTCTTCCCCGGTCAGTTCCTCCCGATTGTTTACGACTTCATTAGCCGGCTGCTGTGGGTACTGGGCTATACGTCCGAGGCGCCTTTCCACCTCCTGCTCAATATCCTCAGGCCATAAGCTGGTAATATTCACCCGCCGATGAACGGTAAATCCCCTCATCGCAAAGTGAACCATTTCATAAGCCAGCAAATAGGCAAGAATAGAATACATGGCCTGTTCCCAGCCGTAAACAAAACCCGCGCCGGTTAAGATCATCAGATTGAGCAGCATCACTCCGTGGTACGCGGCCCCGGCATCTTTTATTTTCCAGGTGCCGTTCGTCATTTCAAGTGTATCAAGCGTCCCTCCATACCTGACCACAAGACCGATCCCCAGACCTAAAGCCAATCCTCCGCCTAATGCGGCAGGAAGTCCGTTCTCAAGCAGGGCCGGTACGGGGTGCAGGAAGAGAGTGCTCACCGAGAAAACAAACAGTCCCAGGAAGGTGACGAGCACCCATTCCCTGCGTACACGGCGGTAAGACAATAAGATAAGCGGCAGATTCAGCACAAACAGGAACAAACCGAGCCGCATTTCTGTAAAATGAGCGAACAGTGCGGAGACACCCGTCATTCCGCCCACAATCATCCCGTTCGGGATAAGAAACAGTTCAAGCCCGACAGCGGCCAGAAAACTGCCGAGAACGACCATCAACAGCTTAAATCCCCACTGCGTTCGGGTTAGCCTGGGGGTTAGCCTGCCAAAGTCAGTTTGCTTAGCCGGTAATGCCGGAACACGTACAAGCTTCATTCCGATTCCTCCTCTTCGCTAGGTCAATTCCACCCACAAGGATGGTTTCTTGCCAAACAGCGCTTTGGATCTGAATACAGATCAGCTTCCTCCTTCTTTGGGTAGAACCTGTTTTTTCTCCTTGGAGGGCGTTTTGAATTTAAAAATTTTATCCAGCGCTTTATAAATGTGCTTGCTTTCTTTCGTCAGAAGCGGCCCCAGAATAGCAAGGATGAGTACATAGAGCGCCGCAAAAGGCTGAATAATCGTGAGCAGGCCGCCTGCTTTGGCCATGTTGGCCATAATAATGGAAAATTCACCGCGGGCCACAATCGTCAGACCGATATTAGACGAAGCTTTGGGCGAGAGGCCTGCCGTTTTACCCGCGAACATACCCGCAACGAAATTGCCGAACAGCGTAATGAGAACCGCTCCCAGCGACAGCCATACCGCCCCGCCAAGCGCGAAGGGATCGATCGTGAGGCCGAAGCTGAAGAAGAAGATCGCACCAAAGAAATCACGGAACGGCAGAATGAGGTGCTCAATCCGTTTGGCATGCTCCGTTTCAGCCAGGACGAGTCCGACAAGGAGCGCGCCGATAGCTTCCGCGACATGGATCGTCTCCGAGAATCCCGCAATGAGGAACAGAATGGCAAAAATGACGAGCGCGAACAATTCATTCGAGCGGATATTGAGTGCTTTGTTCAAGAAGGGCACAGCCTTCCTGCCTGCAATGAGCAGCACCAGCATGAAGCCGAGCGCTATCAGGGCCGACATCAGGACGCCGCCGAGCGTAGAAGACCCGCTGAGGACGAGACCCGAAAGAATAGAGATATATACGGCAAGGAACACATCCTCGAACATGATAATGCCCAAAATCATTTCCGTTTCTGCATTGGCTGTTCTTTTCAAGTCAACAAGCACTTTAGCCACAATCGCACTGGACGAAATGGTAGTGATCCCTGCGATCACCAGAATTTCCTCCAGCGGAAATGATAAGGACCAGGCAAATAATACACCCAGTGAAAAGTTGATGAGAATATAAATCGTTCCCCCGATGGCGATGGAACGGCCCGACTTGATCAGCCGGCCCACGGAGAACTCTAACCCCAGATAGAACAAGAGGAAGAGGACACCGATCCGTCCCATAAATTCAATCAGCGGCTGGCTTTCGATAAAACGGAAGTCAAAATGCCACCACTGCAAAGCATGGGGGCCTACCGCCATTCCAACCAGAATATAGAAGGGAATGACGGAAAAGCGGAGTTTGGCAGACAACAGTCCGGCCCCTGCAATAAGTGCAATGGCCAGACCTACCTCAAATACAAGATGATTCATCTATTCAACCACTTCCGTTCAGTAAAATTTGTTTGATAAGTCTCTGCTGTTCCCGTTCACCTGCGGCAATCAAGGTCGTTTCGGCTTTGAGCACAACTTCCGGCCCCGGGTTAATCTGCTGCTTCTGGTTCCGCTCTACGATGGCGATCACCGTTGCCCCGGAGTTCTGCCGCACATCCAGCTCCCCGATTGATTTCCCCACACACTTATAATGGGATTCGATTTTATACCACTCGATAATAAGATCGTGAAGGGCGACTTCGATCGTCTCCAACGCTTTGGGCTTATATGTCATTCCGCCTACGATAGCCGCGACTTGTCTAGCCTCATCATCATCCAGCGTAATCATCGAAATGCTCTCATCGGGATCTTCATGGTCAAAATGGTACATTTCACGCCTTCCGTCATCATGAATAATAACGACCAGCTTATCTCCGCCCCGGCTGTCGATCACAAACTTCTTCCCGATTCCCGGTAAATCCGATTCTCTAACGTACATACTCGTATTGCCTCCCATATCTTTCATAGTTATAACGGAATCTTTGCGGCAGCAAAGCCGTTATTCTGTCTGTTTCCTGCCGGCGCAGCGATACAAGGACTCAACGGCTGAAGACAGACGGGTGCCTTGGTTTACCGGCTGTTTTTTTGACCGGATTAATCTGAAGTGCCCTGTATCATTCCGTTGTTTAATCACTAACCCCGTCACAAAAATCAACTTACATTATTACGATAACAATCCGACAGGCGTACTTATAGAAACCGGCTCAACCGGCGTTTTTTTAATTAAATCCGTACATCATTCATGAGTGAATAGATAAAGGAGCTAAATCAAACAAGAAGGAGTGTGGCCCACGAACGTGGAGGTGAATTTTATGGGGTCAAGCAGTTGTCTTCGTTTTAACAGGGATATGTAGGGTCTGAAGGAAAAACTCGTAATAAAAGCGCTGAGGGCAAGGAACAGAGGCAGAACAAACAAGACCAGTAAAGTATTGGCCACATTAACCAGTTTTTTAAAAATTTTAGCGAAATGAGGAGCGCTCTTGCGGACGGTATTTTTCGAAGTGCCATCCTTAAGCGGGATCGAGGTATCAAAACTATACTCGGTAAACACGTTGTCATGTATTTTGGCAGGAACGGAGATGCTGCAAATCAGGGAGAGGATCAGGAAAATAACCCAGTTGATTCTAACAAATGAATATCTCAAATCCTCTCCCCCTTTGATTATCTGTTACTAATATGATAACACATTTGGAGCCTATCTCCAAGTAAACGCCTACATTTTATGCGGTATCCATTAGTTCATACCTATGACTAAATTCCCCCGTCCATGTCAAAAAACAGCTCCCCTAATATACGGAAGCTGTTTGAAGTGAACATCGGGTTGAGGCCTGGGATTACGGCAGCCCTTTTAATGATTATGCTTAGGGCTTTGCTCCAGTTCATTAGGAGGTTCGGACTCTTGAACCGGTTCATGGCTGTGATCATGCGTATGGCCGGGGCCATCATCGTGACTGTGCGCATGCGCATGGCCGTGGTCATCACTGTGTACGTGCGCATGGCTGTGCCCCTGATCGGGACTATCCTCGTGCACGTGGCTCTGGCCATGATTATGGCTGTGATCTTGCACGTGGCTGTGGCCGTGGTGATGTACAGGATCATGATCGTGGCTGTGTGCATGTTCATGCTCATGCGAGTGAGTATGCGCATGGCTGTGCGTATGCGCGTGCTGCCTCAGGCCGGACGTATCCGTTCCGACTATGACGCGCAGCACGTTGGGCTGCTCCGGCAGGTCGCGTGTACCCGCCCCGTAGCCAATCGCCTCTACGATCATCGGCGGAATCCCGTCGCAGAACTCATCGACGATTCCGGAGACGACGCCCGCTCCAGTCGGTGTAGTCAATTCGTAGCGGAGATTCGTCGAAGCAACAGGAAGCCCGCGCATCATCTCCAGCGTAGCCGGGGCAGGCACCGGATAGACACCGTGGTCAATCCGGATGGTCCCTGTGCCGAGCGGAACCGGTGATGAATAGATTTGATCTACCTGAAGAGAATCTATAGCAAGTGCAATACCGACGATGTCCACGATAGAGTCAATCGCTCCGACCTCGTGAAAATGAACGGTTTCCAGCGGAATTCCATGAATTTTGGACTCCGCCAGACCGATTTTCTCAAACATCGCCAGACTTAAGCTTGTAACGCGTTCGTTAAAGCCGGCCTCGGTCAGCATAGCAACGATCTCGGAATAATGCCTGTGATGAACAGGCGGGTGCGCGGGATCCGGCACAACATCGAATTTCAAGGAGGAGATGCCCCGCTTAATGACACGTTTCCACTCAAGGGTGAACGGTTCCAATCGAATCCGCTGAAGCTCTTCTTCCAAGTACAAGCGGTCCGCCCCGGCATCCACCAAAGCGGCAACCGTCATATCTCCGCTTAAGCCGGAGAAGCAGTCGAGATACAAAATTCGCATAGGACTCATCCTCTTTCATGAGTATTTGATCGGATCATACTTGCGTAATAACCGCCGCCGAAGCCATTGTCGATATTCACGACCGCGACTCCGGGAGAGCAAGAGTTGAGCATGGAGAGCAGCGGTGCCAGGCCGCCAAAGTTAGCTCCGTAGCCGATACTCGTCGGAACGGCTACGATCGGCTTAGAGACGAGTCCGCCAACCACGCTGGCAAGCGCTCCCTCCATTCCGGCAACCACCACGATGGAATTGGCCCCGCGAATGAGCTCCAGCCGGCGGAACAGCCGGTGAATCCCTGCCACGCCGACATCATAGATGCGCTCTGCGCGTACGCCCATATACTCGGCGGTTACAGCCGCTTCTTCCGCTACAGGCAGATCAGAAGTACCGGCGCAGACAACCGCCACATACCCTTCATGCAGCACAGGCGGCTGACTGCCGCTGCGGTACCAGGTAACGGCCCGGGCAGCTGTGTGATAGACAGCCCCGTTCACAGCGCCGGTGAGCGCCGCGGCTTTATCCGTATCAATCCGGGTGGCAAGCACGCGATCCGAATGCTCGGACAGCTTCTGAAAGATAGCCAGCAGCTGTTCCACCGTCTTGCCCTCGCCGAAGATCACTTCCGGACAGCCCGTCCGCGTCTCCCGCTGCAAATCCAGCTGAGCGAATCCGAGATTCAGCTCCTGCTCCGCTCCTGCACGGCTGTGCATGGCTGCGGTGATTTGCTTCCCCGCCTCGGCCGGGTCCAGTGCCCCGCTCTGAACGAGCTTGAGTATATGTTCAAGATCTGTCATAAGGCTTCCTTCCCCTTTCATTAGGGAATATCCGTGACAAAATCATTGTAGCACAATCTTTCCGCTCTGGAATGCTTCGTGATACGGGCACAATAAGGGTCACGTCGTCCGGCGCGCAACGTATGGTCCGAAGCAGTCGTCTACATAGAAGGAGTCTTTTTATCACCCAGATCCATTCATTCCCTAACCTTGACTTGGCTAACCATCACCAAAACTCTACGGGCAGGTGTTCTCCATGCTTACCTTTTATTTGTTCCCGATCTCTTACGCTATCGCCACCTTTCCGATTGCGGCTGTTCTGTTTACCCTGCCCTTCCTGCTTTTTCAGTACCGGAAGCATGGTTATATTAACAAATACCGGGCTTTCCTGCTGTATTTGTTTCTCTTATATATGATGAACGCCCTTTACCTGGTCATTCTGCCGCTGCCGGCCAGCATCCATAATGAGCCTCCGCAGGCAGCCTCCTACGTCCAGTTGGTTCCTTTCCACTTTGTTCTGGATATTCTGAAAGAAACAGCCGTTGATCCGCAGCAGCCGGCCACCTATCTTCATCTTTTAAAAGAAAGGGCATTCCTTCAGGTCGTGTTCAACGTCTTGCTCACTGTCCCGTTCGGAATTTTCCTGCGCTATTATTTCCGGGTGAGATGGGCCGCCTGCCTGCTGCTTTCTTTCAGCCTGGCTCTCTTTTTCGAAATTACGCAGGTCACAGGCTTATACGGCATCTATGATTACCCTTACCGGCTGTTTGATATCGACGATTTGTTGACGAATACCACAGGGGGTATGGCGGGTTTCGTTGCAGCGGCCTGGATATCCGCTGTACTGCCGCGTATGGACAAACTCGATGAACATGTGGATTTTTCAGCTAAACGGGTCACTTATACGCGCCGGGGGCTTGCTTTTATGATGGACTGGTTTCTGGCGCTGCCTCTGCTGACCTTCCTTACCGCACTCGACTTTCCCTATCCCTTCGTATCTATGGTGCTGGTCTATTTCATGGTCATCCCGTATGCCACGAACGGATTTACTGCCGGCAAATGGATCGTCCGGATCCGTCTGCAGGGAAAAGGAAAACGAATCCGTCTTAGCGAACTTCTTATCCGGTACGGTCTGCTCTACTTGCTTCTGGGAGGCCTTCATGTTCTTATGCTCCCGATCGGAAGCAGCTCTCTGCCTAATGTGGCCAAAGCCCTTTGCACCGTCGGTCTCTTCGTCACCGATATGACGCTTGGCATTCACCTGCTGCGCTGTGTGTTCAACCGCAGCCGCCGACTGTTCTACGAAGCGAAAAGCGGAACGCGGCATGTCATCCATTGGGATGAGGAGAATAAGTCCCGCGTTCAAGCATAAAAAAGACCTGGCTCCCGTTTACCGAGGCCAGGTCTTCCGTATGAACCTATGAACCGCATCGTTCCATGGGACACGTCTCTTATTGATGCGTTAAGCGCAACTTATGCGCGAATACCGGCGGCTTGAAGCTTTGAGGCCTGCGAGCACTAGAGTTTAACCGCCGCTCCGCCTGTCTCACTTACTTCCAACGTGACGGGCTGCGTGTACAAATCATAGCGGCCTCCGCCTTCGATTGAAGCGGTGTATCTAAGCAGTACATGAGCGGTTCCCTGCTCTTTCGCAGTCACTTTGCCTCCGCTTACAACAATCTTATCCTGGCCGTCCAGCACAATAATTTCCGCTTTCGAATCCGTCCTCGTTCCTTTGAAGGTTTCCACGATAACGGACAAACCCGTGCTCTCATTCATGTCCAGCACTACTTTTTCTATGCCCGGTGTGACGGATGCGGCCCAGTCCGAAGCCCAGAATGCGTAGTCTGTCGTAATGCCGTAAGCCCCGTAACCGAAGTACCGCATGAAATTCGCTTTGTCGTTAAACGTCCACGGAGAAACGATTAGTCCCCTGTGCTTCGCGGCCTCCATAAAATTCTGACCGAGGCCTGAATAGGTAGTATTAAGCGTCGTATTCCGCACCTGCATCAGCTTGAGCGTACCGGACAGCGACTGATCGACTTTCGATTCATTCGCTATTTCACCGGTCAGCAGCCCGCATGGCATTTCCGGCATCAGCTCGGACAGCCTTCTCAACTGCTCGGCATCGAAAGACATCACGTTCATGAGGTCTTCGGCATTCTTATCCCTGATAACCTGAACCAGCTTCTCCATCGCCGCCGGATTCTTCGATTTCATTTCCGCCAGGATCATTTTTCCCTTGCTGCGGGCCAGATCAATCTGCTCCTCCAGTGTCGGGATTTGTACATTCGGGTATCCGCTTGGAAAAAGCTTATTCGCATTCAATTTCTTGAGCTGCGCGAGAGTAAAGTCTTCTACCTTGCCTTTTCCGTTCGTCGTGCTTTCTACAACAGGATCATGAATGATGACAAGATGACCATCTTTGGTCAAATACATATCGTTCTCTATAAAATCTGCCCCGGCTTCGAGTCCTAGCCGGCCGCTTATGATGGTATTCTCCGGAGCCTTGGACGGCATTCCGCGGTGTGCGATAATGTAAGGCTTGCGAACGAGTGTCTTCTCATGGGAATACAGCTTAAGAGCTCCGAGCGCGATCTTCGGCGAATCCGTGACAATCCCGTTCACTCCCGCTGTGATAAGCGTGTGAACCGCCAGATTGGTACGGGGCGCATCGGAAATCTCCTTGGCCCAGACGACGATCAGGCGCTGCTGGAGATAGTTCACCGCCTCCCTGGAAGAAGCCGCCGCAGGCATAATGGCGATCTTGGCCAGGTTCTTGGTGGTCTGGCGCCGGATGTTCATTAGCCCCTCACGGGATAGATCACCCGCTGCGCTAAAATCAACAATCCCGCGTACAACCGGGTATTCGGTCCGGGCTCTTTTAACCAGCTCACCCTGATCCGAGACGACAAAGGCATCCTCGATGCCTTTTCTTTTCAGCATACTGACCAAACGGTCCACCGTTTCCTTGTTCTTCACATAGAACGCCGGGATCATCTGCCCGTCCACCGTACTGAGCACGGTTTCAAGACTTCCCAGTTCCGTCTTGCCGGCGGGATCCGTTACGATCAGCCCGCTGTTCACATGCAGGATCAGAGTAGCAGGCAAGGCCGGAGCCTTGAGCTTGCTGAGCTCTTCCTTGTTCTGCAGCTCGGTGACAATGGTCGGAGCAAGCGCAATCCGGGTATCCGGCTCCATGACCGGTATCAGCTTATTTCCTGCTGCAGACGGTTTGGATGCTGCACCGGCCCCGGTGCTGCCTGCCTTGCCTTCGCCCTGCGGCCCGGTTTCGCCTTTGGCATGACTGGCCTGTCCGCCGGATTGCGCTTTATCCAGGGTACGGCCGGGGTTCGCACCCGCACTGATTTGCCCTGCAGGTATCCTGCTGCTTTCAAGCACCTTACTGTCCGTATCGGCCATTTGGGCATGCGGCAATCCCGCTTGCAAAGGAATGACGATGCTAACCAAGGCCAATAGAACTCCCACACACAAAAAACTCCAGCGACGTGTCAACAGTTTCCGTTCTTTCCCTGTGGACGGTTTCAGGTACTTGAAAAATTTTGCAGGATGCTGCACGGCTCTCCCCCTGACATCAATTGAATTATAGTGAACCGCTAACTCTGATAGACACTAAAACGAGGGACTGAGCAACCTTATATCTTGGCCTGTATAATAAACCTATTTGTACATTTGTATTGTATCAATTTCTTATGAGCCGGAAATCAATTCCGGATAAAGAAACGTTGAACTTTCCTCAAACTTTTCTGACAAATTAAAAACTTCCCGAAGGGTTTTGTGCCCTTCGGGAAGTTTTTTGTCGAATAAGTACGTTTTTAAGGCATACTGTTCAGTTGCGGCTTCACGGTTTTGGCAAAGGTGTATCCGTTCGAACCGTCCCAGTTAATAGACCAGGTCATAGCTCCCCGGATATCCGGATATTTGGCGACCGGCTTATAGCTGCCGCAGCTGTTGCCCGTAGCCAGGCAGTTCAGTGCCTGGTTAACGACTGCGGCCGAGACATAACCGCCTCCCGCAGCAGATGGAGTGGCCGGTACTCCGAGGCCGAGTTGTGACGCCGGTACCCATTGCAGCGTCAGATCAGTCAGTGCGGTCAGGAAGTCTACCGTTCCCTGAGAGTAGCATTTGCCGTCGCGGCCGAGCATACAACCGGAGTTATAGTACTGCGTATTGATGACCGTCGTAATATCTTTGACATTCGCATAGAACTGCAAATAGCTGCTCTGATTGCTCTGCATATCGATCGTTTGAGGAGCCATGGTCAGAATGAAACTTGGCCCTACTTTCTGCTGAAGCTGACGGGCTGCACTGGTCATATTCGGCACGTTAAAGCCGTGCTCCAGATCTACATCCAAACCATCAAAACCATATTGAGTAATGAGTGCGGACATGCTGTCCACAAAATTCTTTACGTTCGGGGATGCCGAGCTAAGGTCGATGTTGCCCTTCTCGCCGCCGATGGACAGAATGATTTTCTTGCCCTGAGCTTGCTTGGCCTTGATATCGCTTAAAAATTCAGCTTCGGTATAACCGCCGAGAGCCGTTGCCAGACTCGGATCAATGGCAAAAGTCACGCCGCCCGGTTTGGTACGGTCCATCTCCGCGAAAGATACGGCAATAATGTCATATTCCGCCGGAACGTCGCGCAGCTTCAAGTTCTTGGCGCCGTTGACAAAGTTCTGCCAGTACCCGGTGAGAATATGCTTAGGAAGCTGACCGCTGCCTCCGCCGCTAGGCTGGGTCTTGGCACTAATCGCCGCGCTTGCTGCCGACACGTTGCCGGCACCGTCTTTGGCTTTGACGGTAAAGTTGTAAGAGGTGTCCGCAGCCAGTCCCGTTACGGTTGCAGTTGTACCGGTCACTGCCAGGGCCAGCGTACCGTTCCGGTATACTTCATACTGTGTAACGCCTACGTTATCCGTAGAAGCGTTCCAGGATAAGGAGACGCTGGAGGTTGTTGCTCCTGTCGAGGCAAGTCCCGCCGGGACTGTCGGAGCTTGTGTGTCCGGTCCGCTGCTGCCCGGCTGAGTCGCCGCGCTGAGCGTGTTGCTTACTCCGGATACATTGCCGGCCGCATCCTTGGCTTTGACCGTATAGGTGTACGTTGTATTCGCGGTAAGCCCGGTATCCGTATAAGTCAACGCCGTTCCGGAAGCGCTTCCAATTAAGGTTGTACCACGGTAGATGTCATAGCCGGTCACACCTACATTATCCGAGGCTGCGTTCCATGCAAGCGCAATGCTTGTCGTCGTCGACGTCCCGGATACCCTCAAATTCGATGGAGCAGATGGAGCCTGAGTATCCGGCGTACCGCCGCCCGTAACTACTTTCCAGAGTGCGGGCACATTCGGCGGCTCCCAGCCGTTCAAAGACGTATGCGGCTGTACAACCTGATAGGTTTTACCCCCGTAGCTTACCGTGTCGCCGGATGCATACGAAGTCGAAGCTGTCCACGCTCCCCGGTCTGCCGCTGAAGCCATCGCCGGAATCAAGCTTAAGAAAAGAGTAGTCGTCAATACTAATGTAGACGCTTTCTTAAATATCGACTTTTGTCCCGTCAAATCTTTTTTCATTAATTTATCCCTCCTAGAATTGGGTTGTACAATAAATGCCCCGCTTTGGTTCCATTCACATGGCATCCCTCAGTCAACTTTAGCATCCGCACCTCCATTTCCAATCAAAAGGAAAAGTATGGAACTCCGGGCCCGATAAATCCGGCCCTATTTCCATTAAACCATGCAGCGTTTTCCAGCTGTAGGGGTAAATTGCTTGAATACAGGGAGAAGATTTCGTTATACGCCACAAAAGCCCGGCTCGTCCTGCCGCCGGACTTCAGTTCTTATTCACACAGGCAGATGCCTGCCTGTAGTCATTTCCGCAAATACCTCACTACCCGCCCAACTGGAAAAACCGTTTATTAAATTGGAAAAGTAATCCTCATTCTTCCAAAATTTTATCGCTTAGACGGATCTACTCTTCCTCACGCACCCATAAATCCTGATATTCTTTCTTTCTTCTAAAAAGCGCATGGGCAAATGAGCACGCGGGTACTATTTTCTTGTTATTTTCGCGCGCATGCGAAACGACTCGGCTTACCAGCTCTTCTCCGATCTTCCTTCCCCGCAGAACTTCAGATACGAACGTGTGAGTAATAACCAGAGCTTCCCCCTGGGGCACGAAAGTAATTTCTGCGACAACATGCCCGTCTATTTTCATAGCGAATCCATTGCCTTCCTGTACCATTTCCTTCATTTTTCTCACTCCTATCAAGTATGTATGGCGTACGAACGGCCTACCTATAATTCCCTGGTTTTATTAACGTCAGCCTTTTTAGTCTAACCGCTTCTTTTACCCTTAACCGTCATGAGAGCGCACTAATCCGACAGAAATTGCCCGAACGCCGACAACAGTCAAAGAGAGCACCGATTCTGATAGAATCGATGCCCCGATAGAAGATAAGTATTCTAGCCTTCTTCGAGCTTGAAATCTCCCGAGCTTGTTTGGACATTCAGCTTAACATCGCCGCTGCCGAACGTTCCTCTCAGAACGTCGCCCTCTTCACTCTTCTCCTGGTACTCAATGCCTGTAAAGCCTATTTGACCGTTGCCGGAGCCGCCCCGGAAGTCAACTTCGAGTGATTTAGGCTGCCGGGCCAGTTCAACGGTCGCATTCCCGCTGCCCAGCTTCAAATCGGTATTATGAAGCAGCTCTTCCGCCTCTATGCGGACATTGCCGGAGCTGACATGCCCCTCCACAGCGGATTGACCGTCGAATAACTCAACGTTGCCGCTGCCCAGATCGAATTTTAATAGATCCGCTGTATACTTCGTCACATTCAAATTACCGGAGGCAAGCTGCAGATCCATCTGATCCGTCTCGATTTGAGATAACGTCGCATTCCCGCTTCCGCCGTTTAATTCGATCTTTTGGAAGGCTATTTCCTGCGCGCTGATATTGCCGCTCCCCACTTTGATCCCGATGGAATCGCCCTTTAGCTCAGCCAAATCTATATTCCCGCTTCCGGTCTCCAGCTTGGCTGATTTCCACTGCTTCTCGGGCAGTTCCACGTTCATTTCGATGTCCAGCACTTTAAATCCGATGCTGACGACATCCTGATTCAGTCCCAGTACGAGTGTGTCTCCTCTGGTTTCCACTTTCAAATCCAGTTTGTCGGCATAATTCGAACTTGCTCTCCCACTCAGAGTGACCCTGGCTTGATCGCCGCTTCCACGCGTCACTTTCACATCCGCGCTGCCAACGTCCAGTTCCAGTTTATTCAGCGAGCTTGAATCCACGGATTTCTCTAAATAAATTTCTTCAGTTCCGAAAGAAAATCCGGTCCAGGTAAACACTCCAATCGGATTCAGAAAATACAGCAAGGACAGCAGCCCCGCTCCTATCAAGAGGAATCCTACATTTCTTTTCAAAGTTATCTCTCTCCATTCCTGTATCGATAAATACGGCCGAAACTTACTTGGCTCCATCAGTATACCACCATATTTTTCCTTATACATTAGACTTCCGAACGTAATTTTTCCCCGTCCTAAGTCCAGGTCTATTCCGCCTCCAGAGGGATTCCCGGTTCTTTGTAGAGGAGACGGCTGCACAAGCGCCCATCGGATTCATATACTGAAATAATTGCATCTGTTCATCAAGAAAGGAGGGACTGCATGCTTCCCCATTCTTATTATATATGGCCAAGGCAGGCTGACTATCCGCCTTGGCCCTATGCCGCCGGCTATCCCGCCTACGGGTACGGCAATCCGGTCCCGGAACGCAAATATCCGACCGTCAATACGAGCACGCTCAGCCAGTCTATCCTGGCCTTTCGCAAGTTAATGGCGGACGGAAGCCAAGTGCTGGCCAGACTGGCGGATAAAAGCTTCGCTCATCAGGTCATGTCCGCCGCTCAGGCTGGCAATAAGCTGGAAGTAGACCGCCTGATGAAGTCGATCGGGGTCAGCTCGATCATTACTACCCGGTACACACCCAGTTCCATTATCCTGGAAATAGATCCCGATATCGAAGGCACGCCCTGCTGCAATTTAACGATGGCTTTAAAATGGGGACAGTAGAAGAGAGACCCTGCACGTCCGGAATCTGCCGCATGTCCGTTTTGAAATGCCAAAAAGGCCACCCGCTATATATACGGGCGGCCTTTCGGTCTTAAATGATATCCAGCGGTATCTTACTCACAGGAGCCGGAAATTCTTCATCGAGTCTTACCAAGTCATCCTCCGAAAGCTGAATAAGCGCAGCGCCGGCATTCTGCAGCACATGTTCTTCCGTCGATGCTTTGGGGATGGCCAGCACATCTCCTCCTCGGATACACCAGGCCAGCAGAAGCTGCATTGGCGTAATCTCATGACGCTCCGCGATATCCTTCACCGCCCGGCTCTGAAGGAGCTCACTTCTTAACGAACCTGCCTGTGCAAGCGGACTGTATGCCAGGACCGGCATACGATAATCACGCTGCAAAGGCAGCAAATCGTATTCAATCCCACGGGAGCCCAGATGATAGAGGACCTCATTCGTGGCGCAGTTTACTCCGCCCTGCAGACCGGACAACTCCAGCATGTCCGCTGCATCGAAGTTGGAGACGCCCCATCTGCTTATTTTCCCCGCTTCAACCAGCCGCTGCATTCCTTCTATCGTCTCACTCAACGGGACATTGCCCCGCCAGTGAAGCAGGTAAAGGTCAAGATGATCGGTTTTCAGCCGCTTCAAGCTTGCATCACAACTCTTCTCCAGCTGATCCAGTCCGGCATGGTGAGGATAAACCTTGGATACAAGGAAAATATCCTCCCTGATTCCCTGAATCGCCTCTCCGACAAGCGCCTCCGATCTGCCGTCCCCATACATTTCCGCCGTATCAATGACTTTCATGCCCAGCTCTACGCCAAGTCTGAGTGCTGCAATTTCATCCTGCCGCTTAGAGGGATCCTCTCCGATCTGCCAGGTTCCCTGTCCCAGCCTGGGCAGCAGGGTGCCATCCGCCAGTCTGATCGGATTCGTGTTCATAGCCTGCTGAATAGGTTCTATTGCAGTTTTTTTAAAAACAGTCATTGCCCCACCTCATTTTCGTTGTATTCCGCTGTCTATTATTTTTCCCGAATACGTTGAGACTGAATCAATATCTGAATATGGAACATATCGGAATTGCTAATAACAGGCAATTTACCAAAAATTGTTTGACAAATCTATTTCGCCTTTTTATAATATCCATATAAACCCATGAGAATAGTAGGATAAACATCGGACCCACCGATCCTTCGGAGGCTGTCGTTATAAACGGCAGCCTTTTGCTGTTTTTTGAAAGGGGGAATGTCTAACGGATTGTGCGGCCCTATTCGCGGCTCAGATCAATCTGAGTACATCGGTCCACATACCGCAAAGCGGTAATCAACCATTCTGGAGGGATTATTAATGAGAAAAACGTTCACTTCGCTCACTTTGACAGGCGCTCTGCTCTTAGCGGCCGCCGTACCGGCAGGCGCAGCTTCTACCGAAGCCGCGGCAACCCCCCAATCGGTCGCGCCCAAGTTCCTCGGAGAAACGTGGAATGCGCCCGCAGGTTTATCGAATGACGAGAAAGTCTGGAGCTTCCTGGACAGCAAGAAAGGCGCCATTCAACTCGGCAAGTCCGCCAAGGAGCAGCTGAAAATCGTGAAACGCCAAAAAGACGCCGCTTCAGGAACGGAGCATTACCGGCTGAAGCAGTATATCCAAGGTATACCGGTCTACGGTGCTGAGCAGACGGTGCATTTGGATAAGAAAGGGAACGTTTCTTCTTATCTCGGCAGCATCTTACCTGATGCTCAGCAAAATGTAACCAACGGACTGACAGCCGCCATCAATGCTTCCGAAGCCATCGCCAAGGCTAACGCCGATGCCGAGAAAAAACTCGGTAAACTCGGCGAACAGCAGAAAGCTCCTCAGGCGGAACTGACGATTTATCCCCTGGAAGGCAAGAACCTGCTCGCTTATGTGACTGAAGTGAACGTGCTGGAGCCCTCTCCGGCCCGTACCCGCTATTTTATTGACGCGGTAAGCGGCGAGATCATCCGCAGCTATGATCTGCTCCAGCATGCGGTAGGCACAGGTACCGGCGTTCTGGGCGATACGAAGCAGTTCATCACCACACAGAGCGGAAGCAGCTATCAGCTCAAGGACACGACTCGCGGGAAAGGGATCCAGACCTATACCGCTAACAACCTGTCCTCCCTTCCCGGCAGCGTGGTAACCACCACGAATAATAACAATTGGACGGATCGTGCGGCCGTCGATGCTCATGCTTATGCGGAGAAAGTCTATGATTTTTACAAAAACAAGTTCAACCGCAACAGCCTCGACGGAAACGGCCTGCTGATCAAATCAACCGTCCATTACGGTAAAAAATACAACAACGCCTTCTGGAACGGCGTACAGATTGTATACGGAGACGGCGACGGAACAACCTTCCTTCCTTTCTCCGGAGATCTGGACGTGATCGGGCATGAGTTGACTCACGCCGTCACCGAGTATTCCGCGGGTCTTGAATACTATGGGGAGTCCGGGGCGCTGAATGAATCCATCTCCGATATTTTCGGCAATACGATCCAAGGTACGACCTGGCTCGTAGGAGATGACATTTATACGCCTAATACTCCGGGTGACGGCATCCGCTCCCTCTCTAATCCGGAGCTCTATAACCAGCCCAACCACTACAGCAACAAATATACAGGCACAGCTGACAATGGCGGCGTGCACATCAACAGCGGCATCAATAACAAAGCCTTCTATCTTCTCTCCCAGGGTGGCACTCATTCTAACGTAACTGTAACCGGCATCAGCCGGGATAAGGCAATCAAAATTTATTATCATGCACTGACTTATTACCTCTCCCCTTACTCTACTTTCGCGGATATCCGGGATGCGGCCGTTCAATCTGCCGTTGATTTATACGGAGCCGGTTCCGGTGAGTCCGTCTCTGTAGGCAAAGCTTACGACGCTGTAGGCGTATATTGATCAGACCTCTGTCTCATTTGTGCCAAAAAAAACAAAGCAGCTCCCCTTACCGGGCGGGCTGCTTTGTTCTGTCAGGCGCTGCCTGACACTAGTGTATGAGAAGTTAAGCTCCGTACAGCAGGAAGAAATTGATGTCATGCCCCAGCTGTTTCAGATAGTTGAACAGTTGGGAGCGGTGGTGAAACATATGAGTGACGACCTCAATCAGCCACTTGCTCTGAACCATTCCATGATCCAGATAGAAGGCCTTCGTCGACTTGCGCAGCAGTTCTTCCTCCGTTAGCCCGGTGATATATACCTTGAAGCTATCGAAATTCTCCCGCAGTTGCCTGGACAACTGCTCCGGTTCAGATATTCCCTGCACACGATTCTCGACAGCTTCCACCTCTGGCTGCTCTTTTTCCTGAAGAATCGCAAGATCCGAAGCCGGAATCGAGACAAGATGATGGACCAGCTGCTGCAGCGTACGCATGTTTTCCTGCGGCGTGTACGTCCATTCCTCCGGTTTAATTCTGTTGATCAGTGATTCACTTGTACGAACCGCGAGTTCCAATTCACCCAGGAGATGATCCCGGATTTCCAATACTCCGCTCATGTGATTCCGCCCTTTCTTCCATCCGTGATATAAAATTCCTGTCCGCAGCGGCCGCCTGCGTTCCGGCAGTCCGAGACGCAGGCGGTCCGTTCGACAACATCCATTCGACAACCCGTGCTCCCTGTCTGCAGAACTTGCATGCAAGGCTGCATGTAATTCCAGTATAACCCTAAATTCGGGTCAAGAATTGGACAAATCGGACATGCCCCGGTACTCTTGCGCAGCTATGACCGGCGTATCCCCGTAGAAACGCTTGAATTCCCGGATCAGGTGAGCCTGATCATAGAATCCCCTCTCCAGCGCAGCCGTCCGCCAATCGGTAATGCGGCCTGCCTTTATCTCCCGCAGCACGGACTGAAACCGCACAATCTCCATGAATTTCTTGGGGCTCGTCCCTATCCACTGGCCGAATTTCCGGTTCATCTGGCGTGTACTGACTGCCTCCGATGCCGCCATACTCTGTACATTCTCTTGGCCGCCCGAAATAAAGATGCGGTGGAGAAGATTTTGTATCAGTATGTCACCGTCTCTTTCTTGCTTACGCAAACGGGCAAGCAGATAGCTCTCCATCTCCCGGACTTGTTCCGTGAAGGAGGCGGCCCGCATAATCCGTTCCCGTACACCGCTCCCCAAATCCGGTAAAAGCACTTCCAGCGGTAAAGCCTGATTGGCTAACCCGTCCAGCGGAATTCCCATAAACCGGCAGGCCCCTCCGGGGAAAAAGCGGACACCAAAGCTTCGCACAGGCTGCTGCTCGCTATATTTAATCGTAAAAGCATGATCAAAAATGCCGCAGTAGATAGCAGCGCAGCGATCCCTGTACAGGTCCTGCTTCACGATAATATCCGTACACCCGTCCGGCAGTACACGGTCAACACTTGTACCGGATGAAGTATCAAGCGGCCGTCCATGTACCGGCGGAGCCGGTTCGGATATCCAGTAACAAGCCACATAGGGCCTGAGTGCAGGCGAGGGGGTCATTTCGCGGTACACATAAGCAGAGGCTCTGCCATTGCCCTGAACCGGGCAAAACAGAGGATGCAACCGGGCATCCATCGCACTCCTCCTTTTCTGCCATTCTGACTGGAAGCTATCTGGAAGAAGAGAGCTGTCGCTGAACTATCCTTCCGCCGGCGTCCGTTTCCATTATTTGAGATCACTATACCTCTATAAATCTATTAAGGCAACTATGCCGCCGGCTTGTCTGTTCCTCTTCTTTTAACAATGGAAACCCTACGCCTTCGTTTTATGACTTTTATATAGCTTCCAAGAAATTTTTACCAAAAATTATTCATTTTCGTGTAATTAACCAGTTGGTCAAACTGTCTTATTTAATAGTCACCTATTTCTAGTAGAAAGAGGAGGGAGCTTGCAGTTCAATTCATCTAGCTTGATGCAAGTCAAATTTCCGGATGAAAAGAGGGAACTAGTTGAACAATCACCGCCTGATCAAACAATTGTCCGTCGTATCACTCGCCTTTACGTTCATTGCGGGAACGAGCCTCGCACAGGTTCAAACGGCCCAAGCCGCCCAGAGCAACGGCTTTAAACTGAATACTCCCGGCGCAGACACAAAGGCACTGCCGGATCAAGCAGCAGGGTACATTTCACCGAAGATCAACACCACTTCTACTGAATCGGTACGAGTCATCGTACAATTGAAAGGCCAGCCGGCTGCAGTCGGCAAATATGCCGCCAAAACAGGCAACAGCTCCCTTGCAGCAGAAGCTAACGAAACCTCCGTTAATCAAGAGCAGACCACTTTACTGAACAGCGCCAGAAGCAGCGGAATCGCGATGACCGTCAACTATCAGTACAACACGGTACTGAATGGTCTCGAAATAACCGTTCCGGCGAACAAGATTCCCGAACTCGCAAAGCTTCCGGGCGTGAAATCTATCCACCACAGCGCTAACTATTATCCGATTCCTGTCGGTAAACCGGCAGGTCTCGATGCCAATAGCCCCACTTATGACAGCAATCCGCTCAAGCAGATAGGCGCCGATGCCGCCTGGGCCAAAGGACTGACCGGTAAAGGCCTCAAGGTCGGCGTAATCGATACGGGCGTGGATTACCTGCATCCCGATCTCAAAGACGCTTATAAGGGCGGCTATGATTCTTTTGAGAAGGACAATGATCCTTACGAGGAACCTCCGCTCACTCCGGAAGAAGATCCGTACCGGACCGGGTTCGAAGGCACCTCTCACGGAACCCACGTGTCCGGCACAATTGTCGGACGGGCGGCTAATAAGACTTCAGACATCGTGCAGAAGGGCGTCGCTTATGAAGCCGACCTCTATGTGTACAAAGTACTCGGCCGCAATACCGAAACCGGTTCTGCCTCCGGATCATCGGCGCAGGTTATTGACGGGATCGAGCGGGCAGTCAAAGACGGCATGAACGTCATCAACCTGTCCCTGGGCTCAGATTCCGAGAAAGATTCCAATTCCCCCGATGTTGTCGCGATTAACAACGCCGTACTCGGCGGGGTTGTCACTGTCATCGCCAACGGGAACGCAGCGGACAAGGGACCTTACTATTACTCCCTCGGTTCCCCGGCAACCTCTCCGCTTGCCATTTCCGTAGGTGCCGTGACGAGTACGACGAACCAGTACAAGGCTACCGTAACGGAAGCAGCCTCTGCCGCGGCCACGGCAGCTGCCTCCGCATCGGCTTCCATCTCCGCTGCACAGAATCAGGCGGCGACCGTTACCGCAGCAGCTTACGCGCCTTACGATCTCAACGTAATGGCTTGGGAGACCGGCAAGGAGAACTTCGCTGCCCTGCTGGGCACGGGTGCCCAAGATGTCGTCTACGTGGATCTTGGACAGAATGAAGACTATGACGGCAAGGATGTCGCCGGAAAAGTCGTGCTGATCTCACGCGGAGGCATTGCCTTCATCGATAAGATCACCACTGCGAAGAGTAAAGGCGCCAAAGCCGCCATTATCTTCAACGGCAACACGGAGCGCAGCAACCCGAATGCTGCCGATCTGTCCCCTTCCGTAATCGGACGTGACGGGCATATCGGGTCCGCCGCCTTCCTCGGTGACGGGTTCGAGTATATCCCGACCTTCGATATGAAAGGAACCGAGGGGCGCGCACTGGCACGCAAGGCACTCGCCGCTCCGGGCAGTGCACTGAAGCTTGCCTTCGGACCGGAGTACCCGTATACGGAAACTCCCGGTGACACGATGGCCACCTTCAGCTCCCGCGGACCGAACGTGGATGCCGATCTGGGCATCAAGCCGGATATCACCGCTCCGGGCGTGAGCGTGCTGTCCACCTGGCCGGCCTACGGCAAGTTCAAGCCGGGCGCTTCCTATGACCGCGCCTACAGCCGCAACAGCGGTACCAGCATGGCGGCTCCTCATGTGGCCGGACTTGCCCTGCTGCTGAAGCAGCAGCACCCGGCCTGGACACCTGCCGATATCCGCGCCGGACTTGCCAACACATCCGACAAGATCCGCGATCTGAACGGAACGCTGTACGATGTGTACTCGCAGGGCGCAGGGCGCGCTAATCTGGCGAACGCGATCCAGACAACTGCCCTTCTGGAAACGGTAGAGCCGATCACCATCCTGGATAAATACTGGAATCCGCAGCCGGTAACCAACTACGGTTCCTCCGCCTCCTTTGGTGTCGTAGCGCCGGGAAGCAACGCCCAGAAAGAATTGCAGTTCAAGAATACATCCAAGCAATCCCAGACCTATTCCGCTAAAGTCGTCCTTCATTCGAGCGTGACTTCCGATCCGAATGCACCGACGCCTACACCGGATGTCAACAATCTGACTACCGAGCTCCTCGGGCTGAGCAGCGGCGGTAAAATTACGGCAGCCGCAGGCGCGGAGAAATCATTCTTCCTCTCCGTAACGCCTAAAGCTAATGCCGTGAAGGGTGTGTACGAAGGTGAAGTCGTACTGGAGAAGACCGGTCAGCCTACGCTGCATCTGCCATTCGCCGTTCACGTCGGAGCAGAGAAGCCGGAGAACGGCTTCGGACTGCAAGAGCTGGAACTGACCGAAACGGTCATTTATCCGGAGAATGACGAGGACGGCCCGACAACTTCGGACCTCTCCTTCCGTCTGACGGCCAAGAACATCAATTCTCTATCACTGTGGCTCTTCGGACTGGATGACAAACTCATCGGCCGCATCGATCAGATCGCGCAGCGCAACAGCGCGGGCGAGTACAAGCCGATCGAACCTGGCGTGTACTCTTTTGAAGGTATTGACGGTTCTTATGTCGACGGAGAAGCAGATGAGAATGGCGAACTGATTGTGAAAACACTCGGTTCCGGCACTTATAAATTGGCGGTTCTTGCAGAAAAACTCGACAAGTACGGCAATAACCCGGAACAAATCGCATACACGGCCTATACCTCGCTGCGTATTGCCAATCTGGAAAGCGACAAGGTCGCGCAAGCCAAAGATAAGTTCAAAACGGAAATCGTGAACACCAAGAAGCTCAACCAGCCTGTACTCAAACTTCCTAAAACCGATGGCATTCTCTATAAAGTGACGAACAGCAACAACAAAGCTTATATTGATAACAAGGGCATCTTGAAACTGGTTCCGGCAAAAGGAATCGTGAATGTCGAACTGACTGTCACGATCTCTTCCGTCAAAAATCCGGAAATTAAAACAACCGTCAAAGTGCCAGTCGTTCTGAGCAAGTCCAAGGTTCCAGATCGTAAAACCACGGATGAACTGGTTCCTGTAGAGTAAAGGTTCCAGTGAAAAGGTTCCAGTGAAAGTAAAGGTTCCAGTGTAAAAGAAGAGCCGTCTCCTGAACAGCTTTGGCTGCTTAGGGGACGGCTCATTTCAATTCTCTCTTTTATTCGCTCACGCTTATTTTATTACGATGCCCGCAATGGACCGTCAGGCGGGATTCGCCTCAAGGTTCTGCGCTTTTGTTTTACGGTGAAGCACAATAAAGTAGGTCAGGGTAATGCCGGCGAACAAGACAGTGAAAATACCCAGAATGCCTAAGTTACTCCACATGGAATCGTAATTGCCGCTTGAAATAACATCCTTAAGACCTGCAACCGAATAGGTCATCGGCAGCCAAGGCGTTACTTTCTGCAGCCAGTTCGGAATCAGTTCCAGAGGGAAAGTCCCTGCCGAGCTGGTCAGTTGGAAAATCAGGATCACGATAGCCAGGAAACGGCCCGGATTCTGCATCGTTGTCACCAGGAACTGAATCAGCATCATGAAACAGATACTTGTAAGAATCGAGAACAGCATAAACAGCGGAATGCTCTTCACTTCCATATCAAGCAGCCACAGAAGCGCGGCATCGGCCACGATGGCTTGGATAGTCCCTGCCGTGATCAGTGTCAGTGCTTTACTCCAGAACCAGCTCCAGCCGCTTCTTGGAGCAATCGCAGGCTCACGTACCGAGTACACAATGGTCAGTACAAGAGCACCTACGTACAGACCCAGCGACAGGAAGTATGGCGCGAAACCTGTTCCGTAGTTCGGAACTTCGTTGATCTTCTCCGTATCGGCCTTCACCGGTCCAGCGAACATATCGTACATCGAATCGGACACCTTAAGACCGGATGTTTTGTCAGATGCATCGCTCAGCTTAGAGGACAGTTCGTTCGAGCCGTCATTCAGCTCCGTAAGACCCGAAGCAATCTGATCCGCCCCGTCTTTGAGCTGCTGCGAACCGTCGATGAACGGGTTCAAATTAGTGGTGAGCTGGGTTAAGCCCTGGTGCAGCTCGGAAGCGCCGCCGGTCAGCTGCGCTGCTCCGGTTGCGAGTTCCTGGCTTCCGGCTTGGGCTTCGCCGAGCTTGGCCCCGAATCGATCCATGCCGCCAGTCAGCTTCTTGGCGCCCTCAGCTACCTGCTGGCCGCCTGCAGACAGCTTCTGTCCGCCAGCTGTGGCTTCTTTCAGCTTGCCGTCAAAAGCAGTCAGGCCGGAATTCAGCTGGCCCAAACCTTGATTAAGCTGAGCCGCGCCCTGGCCCAATTGCTCCTGCGCTTCCTTGGAGCTGGTCATGCCCGCGGCGAGCTGCTTGCTTCCTGCGAGCAGCTTCTGGAAGCCGACATCCTGCGCAAGCTCCTCATTCTGCTGCGCAAGGCCTTCGAGCCCCTTCGCGAGATCAGCTGCGCTCTGCTCAAGCTTCGCCGCGCCCGCTCCGGACTCGGCAAGACCGTCCGCGAGCTGCTTGGAAGCCTGCGAAGCCTGCCCGGAGCTGGCGGTCAGCTTGCCGCTGCCGTCTGCCAGCTGGGTGAGGCCGCTGCTTAAGTTCTGCGCGCCGGTTCCCAGCGATGCGGCACCGGTTCCCAGATCCGCTGCGCCCGAACCGAGCTGCTTCTGGGCTTCCTGCAGCTGCGCCAAGCCGCCCGCCAGACTGCTTGCTCCGCTGTTAAGCTTCGCGGCGCCCTGGTCCAGCTTCGCACCGCCGGCTTCCAGCTTCACGGCGCCTTCTTTTAAAGTTAACGTGCCGTTAACGAGATTGCCGAGGTTTTCTTCGATTTTAATAGCGCCGTCCTTAGCTGCAGATGTTCCTTCAGCCAGCTTGCCGGCCCCGTCGCTCGCCTTGCCGATCCCATCGGTCAGTTCCTCGACTTGATCGAAGACGGTACGGGCATAGGTTTCCGTGATGTTCTTATTCAGAGATTCCTTCATTTTCTCTACAGCGGTACCCCCGATTTGAGAAGCCAGGAAGTTGAAGCTCTCATTCGGCAGATAGGTGAACCGTGCCGCAGTCGGATTGTCAGAGGTTAACGTTGTCGTCTTCTCCGAGAAATCCTCAGGAATTTCGATCGTCATGTAATATTTCTTGTCTGCCATTCCGGCAGCCGCTTCATCCTTCGATACGAATTCCCAGCGGAACTGCGGGTCTTCCTTGAGCTTTTGGACAAATTCATCGCCGATATGCAGCGTCTTCCCATTAAACTCCGTGCCTTTATCCGCATTGACAATCGCTACCGGTAACTCAGCCATCTTGGCGTAAGGGTCCCAGAAAGCCACCAGAAACATGGCCGTGTACAATACGGGAACCATCAATACCGCAATAACGGGGATCAGCACCTTGCGGTTGCGCACAATCGAAGCTAATTCACTCCCGAATTGTCTTTGTCTAGTACCCTTCTTCATCTTTCCCACTCCTATAATTTACTATATGACTATTTTCGTCAAACGGTCATTTTCTTGCGTAAAAAAAGGCCAGCGCTTATGGAGCCAACCCTTCTTGTAAATAAAACCGGAGCAATTCAGCCACTTGCTTCTTATCCAGCCGTTCATGCGTATTTCTCCAGTCCGAGGTCAATGCTATAAACAGTTTCAGCATCACATACGCCGTAATTTCGGGATTGCAGGGCTTGATTTCGCCTTTATCAACCGCATACTGAACCTGCTGCTGAATGTAACCGACAATCGCCTTCTCTATCTGCTGAATCCCTTCATGCGCCATTTGCGTACTGATCTCTTTGACCTCTTGTGAAAGCTTGATCGCCAGTTCGTGCTCTTCCTGAAAATCCAATATTCGATCCAGCACTCTGCCCAAATTCTCGAAAAAGCGCAGCTTCGGATCCAAAGCCTCTTCGGCCACATGCTTCAGTTCCTGAATGAGCCGGTTCATGATTTCCTGGAACAATTCTTCCTTATTAATAAAATAAGTATAAATAGTTCCTTTGCCTACATTTGCGATTTTGGCAATCTGATCCATTGTAGTCGCTTTGTACCCGAATAGAGCAAAAGATTTTGACGCCGCTTCTATAATAAGTTCACGACGGTCAACTGCCATTTCATCACCTCGATACGATATGACTAAAATGTTCATTTGGTCATTTTCTAAGCTGAAGTTATTCTATCATGCTCATTTCTTTTTTGCAAGAACGAATGCAAGGACATTTGATACAGGAAGTATATTATTACGTTGAGCATTACTAGCCTCTGTTCAACCCTGATATTCATCAATCGATACAAACGGTGATACCTTCTGTACCACGCTCGTACCCTGCTAAAAATCATCCTTATACCTCTGTCCGATGTAAGTGTTTCCTTAATAAATTTCTGTAAGGCTATGCTCTTTCAAATGCTGTCTAGTTATTGCTTTATATAAAACAATACATAATATGTAATTTATGTTGATATTTGTAAAGTTTTCTGTTACTATTAAAACGTAAAGACAACCAGATAAACATAAAAAATAATTCATATAGGAGCTGAGAAAATGAAAAAAGCAATCCTAACTTTAACTGCATTTGCAACAATCTTATCAAGTGGTTTAATTGCAAACCAAGCATCCGCCGCAACAGTACAAGGTAATCAACCTACTAAAATTGAAACACAATCTACTATTTACTCCTCTATCACTATGAGAGTTGGAGAAGGCAGAAAAATTGCAGGCGATCATGTTTCGATTTCAGCCGCAAATCCAACTAACTGTCTTGGACTAGATGGATTCGGAAACTTAACTGCTTTCGCAGCGGGGACTGGTACTGTAGTTGCGGAATGGAATAGTGGTACAAGAGTTGTTTATTATGTTACTGTGCAGCCTTAAGAAAATTATTAACACTGAAGAATCCTGTGGAAGACCCTTCAAAGGTTATCACGTTTAGGAAGGACCTTTAATTCAAATAAGATTTTGCAGTATTAAGGAGCAGTTTTTTCTCAATCGAGAATAGACTGCTCTTTCTCTTGCGACTCCACTACCTTCAACCCATAAGCTTGAAAATATTTTATTCTTATTCTGATTGCAATTTTTTCGGGCGGCTTACCTCTTTAAATTATTTAACCCATCTATCATTTCCATAATCAGTAAATATAAATTATGAATTGGAAATTCGCACATCCCAAACTTCACTCTAGAAGAATAACATTCGCCGTTCTTAAAAAATGATAAACTGGATATATATGAGTATTCACTTGATTAATAGGAAGAAAATCTTATCGTTACGTAATCCTCTGCTATTTAAAGATGGAAGCAGCTTGAGGTTGTTTATGAGTCTGGGAGAGAGAAATGATTAGGCTTATCCCCTTTGCGGAACAGAATCCTGTCTAACCAAAAAAGCCGACTAATCACTTGGGATTAGCGGCTCCTTCTCTTCCTTTGCTCGCCTCGCACAGTCATCCTCACGGCCTTTCGTTAAGCTGAATAGACTCTCCAGGGACCAGCGTGACATAGATCCGTTCATTCTCGACCGCTTCGCCGGAGATAATCTTCAGCAGCTGTTCGGCTGCCAGCGCCCCCCATTTGTGCTTGGAGTAATCAATCGTGGCCAGGCGCGGGGTCATGTAAGCGGACAATTCAATATTATCAAAGCCGATGATATGGATATGCTCTCCGATCCGGTACTCTGACTGCATGACCGTATTATACACGCCGATAGCCATCTCATCGTTAAGGCACAATACAGCTGACGGCTCCCTGTATTCCTGCAGGATGCGTTCTGCCGCTTTCTCGCCGGAAGATTTGCTGAAGTTGCCCTCGATCTCCGTATATTCGGCATCCGGGACCCGGTCCATTACCTGTTTGACGGCCTGCAGACGCTTGTTGGCGTCATAGGAAGCTTGCGGCCCCGTTACGACATACAGTTTGCGATAGCCAAGATCCAGCGCATGTTCCGCCGCCAGTGTCGCTCCCGCTTTGTTATCCAGCAGCACCTGATTAATATTCGGGTGAACCAGTTCCCGGTCCAGGACGACAATCTTATGCCCCCGGTCCGCATGCTGCAGCAGTTCCTTGTCGGAGAAGGCCGCGTCCAGCACGATAGCGCCGTCAATCATCCTCTCCGGAAGGAAACGATGAGACTGCTCCCCACTGCATACGATGACCTCATAGCCTTGACGGTCCAGCCCTTCCTTAATGCCCTGCAGCAGCAGACCATAGAACGGGCCGCTAAAATCCGTCAGAAAAACACCGATAATTTTCGTCTGCCTTTTCTTAAGTGTCCGTGCCGCTGCATTGGGCGTATAGTCCAGTTCTTTGGCGATCGCCAGAATACGGGCACATGTTTCATCCGTTACCTTGGAGCTGCCGTTCAGCGCGTACGATACCGTCGATATAGAAACACCCGCTTTTTTTGCGATATCTTTAATGCTGACCACAATACTCTCTCCTCACGTTTCATTTCTATTAGGTTAATCATACCATTATTTCGCTTGCTTACTATCCCCTAATGAATCCGGTTGTAAAAGCAAAAGGACGGTCCAGCAGGACCGCCGTTTCGGCTCAGTTAACTAGTTCAATAACATTCCGGCCAGTGCCCGAAAGGTGCTTCAGCAGCTCCTCACGCTTGATCCGCAGACCGCCCGCGCGGTAACGGTTGGCCACTTCCTCCGTGATCAGATCATGTCCGTTCACACTTACACGCCGGACCGGTTTACCCGCAGCATGGTACAGGAAGGTGACAGGGATATCCATAATCCGGAAATCAAACCGCAGACCGTCAAGATCCGCCGGCAGCACCGGATCTACAACAAGGTCTCCGCCTTGGGTCCGTATCCCCAGGCAGCTGGAAATAAGCTGGTTCATGTAAATTCCCGGACCGCTGGAATAAATTCTCCAGCCTCCTTTAACGGCAACGCTGCCATCCCGAAGCTCCCCGAACCGTTCCTGGGCTTCATAGCGGGTATTGAACTTGCCGTCCGAGCTGCTGAAGTAAGCGTTGCTCTGGCGGAGCTCGGCACTAGGCACAACATCCTGGATCCGGACAGGGTTGATCACCTGCAGGCCGCGCCAGACTTCATCGGCCTTGCCCAGCTTGGCCATCGCTTCTACAAAGCGGATATGGGCATGGACATACTGCAGGCCGACTTCGCGGCCCAAATTAGCTGCCTGCTCCGCACGCTTGAAGTGGCGGCTGACGCCACCGTCGTAATGGGCAGGCCGGTTCATCAGGCGGACGCCGTCAGGGTAGTACATCTCTTCCTTGATGAGGCGGTAGTGCGCTTCGGCCTGCTCTGGCGTAAACAGTTCACTGATCATACTACGCGTCATCGGCAGCAGCCGGTAAGAGATGCCCGTCTTCGTATCCGACGGATGCAGCATAAACTCGGTCTCGCCGGGTTTCTCCATATAGACGAAACCGGGAATGACGTCCGTATTCAGCACATAGAGGGAGAAATCCCGCTTAATACCGGCTGCCATCTCCCCCAGCTCCGCCGATAAATCCGGGTCCGCCTCTGTCAGTACGGCAGAGAGCTGACGGACTGCCTGGTAGGTCAGCGCCACAGTCCAAGAGCTGACCATATACTTCTTGAGCCGGGCATTAGCCGGCTGAAGCGTGTCATCCCAGTCTCCATCCCCGTATGAAGACAGGTGGGTATCATGCAGGAAGTTACGCTGGATATACTGGACTTCTTTGCGGACGTGATCCTTCAAAGAAGCCTGCTCCTCTGTGAAACCAAACGTATGCCGCTTCGTGTAAGGAAGCTTTTCCTGGAGGAAAGCCACATCCCCGGTTGCGGCCAAATAATCGCCGAGAATTTTCAGCGGCCACACGATGACATCCCCATGGCTCTCCTCCTGCTGGATGTGGGCATACCGGTCAAACATGAACCACTGCGGCCAGTTGCCCTCATCTTCATACTGATGGGCATATAAAGTGCGCAGAATGTCACGAATTTCATCGTACTTGCCTGTGGCGGCAAAATACTCCATCGGCCCCTGGCACACGTCCCGTGTTCCCCATGCGGCTCCGCCATACTGTTCCAATCCGTGCGGAACCGAGTAGTGGACGAGCATATTATGGGTGTACCACCAGGCCAGCGCATTCATCTTGTCCAGCGACTCATCCGTGCCGGCACCGGAGCGCGACAAACGGAATCCGTTCATGACGGACTCCAGGAAGTCCCGGTAGCGCGCAGCTTCCTGAGCGGCATCTGCCCCGGTGAAGGCAGCTTCTTCCCCGCGAAGCAGCCCTTGCACTGTCAGGCTCCAGGAGGCACTCGCGCCAATCTCCAGCACGACCAGCGAGGCCGAGCCCGGTGCGGCATCAGGTGCCAGCCGGCTCTCATCTGTCACGCCGAGGCCCGCCCCCTCCACGCGCATGCGGTAGCGCAGGTCCGGCCACACGGCAGCGCTGTCTGAAGCGTTATCGGCAGTGAACGCAATGGTTTGTCCGTCCGCTTCCAGCTCCCGGCAGAACGGAACCTCGTACTCGTTGTTGTTCATAACAACCTGGTTGGTCACGAGGTACCGGTATGCCTTACCTTGCTCCGAGACGATCTGCAGGTGAACTTCAGGCGCGTCCGCAGCGGTGAAGTTGGTGATGATGACCGTATCCCCGGGCATTTTATAATACCAGCGCGTGTAGTTGAATCCGATCTCGAACAGAGAAGGTAACGTGAGCAGCCGGAATTCTCCCCCGCTCTCTATATAAATGCGTTGTCCCGCCGTTTTGGGAACGTTCAGGGCATTACGCGCATGGGTCAGCATTTTATTAAAAGACGTATTCCCTACGGTGAGCTGGGAGTTAAACACCCCGTACATATAGGAAGTAGATGTGATAACGGACTCATTCAACCGTGCGTTATCTCCGCTCATCAGGATGTGCCCGTGCGGACGCTCAACCTGGAGTTCTTTTGCTTGTAGCACCACATGCTCATACGTTTCCGTAAAAAAGGAGAGCAGCTCGTCTTCTTGACGTTCCTCCAGACGGCGCTCCGGGAAATAATGCCGGATCTCTTCCGAGGTGAAGCTTTCACCCGTCAGCGGTTTGCCGATATCGGCGGAGCGAAGAACAGGTTTGGCTGCAGTGAAGCCGGCAGCTGCCCCGCCCTCGGATCGGGCTGCAAGCCCATTTGCTCCGGAAGCATCATCTGCATACATACGCTGGGCTAATTCCCATGCTTCCGCCACTTCCTCTTCATATTCAAGAGACGTAACGGCTTCCGGATGGTTTGGCTTGAAGAGACCGTAGAAGACGAAACGGGCCGCTTCGACCCCGCTGCCTATACGGACCCGTTCCGACTGGAGCGCTGTATACGCAAACTCATACTGGTAAATTTCATTGGCAAGTTCATTCCGGGATAACGCTTCCGGCTTATCCGTTTCCTTGTAAGAAAGCCCGAAGAACTGGAACCCGTCCGTAGAGAAGCCGGCTGCTTTCGTTAAGGAGCCCTGCTGCATATAAGGAAACAACGTTCCTTGAGGCTGATTTTGACGCGAGCAGACGACACGTCCTAATGCGCTGTCGTCAAATACCGTATGATCGATATATTGGGACAGATAAGCTTCATTGCTGCGGACGGCCCCCCGGTCGGCAAGACCCAAATCCTGACCGTACACCAAATCGATCTCAGCATCCGCGGTTCCGCTGACCTGAACGTCCCAGAACCAGATATCCCGGGGCGTCAAAGTGAAGGTCACCCGGTAGGACATCCCTTCGGCCGTTCCTTCCCAGATCACCTGGGAACCGCTGTACCGAAAGCGGCTGCCCGAATGAACGCCTAGCAAAGGAATCGCTTCGATTCCTTCCTCCCGGTGCAGGCGAAGGTACAAATTATTCAGCGATCCGTCAATCGGATTAGCCAGCCATTGATTGATCAGGAAAGGCCCCGAGGTGATTTCCCGGATATCTCCGCTGTTTAGAAAAGCAAACCGCAGGCTCCCCGCCTGGATATCGAACGATGTGCTCGTGCATGTGGTCATGTTTGGCTCACTCGCTTTCTTTACTTGGTTAACCGGAAACGGAGTTCTGCGGTATCCCGGCTGTTCGGTCCGACAAAAGCGGCGAATTCTCCAGCGTCGCTCGTGTGGCTCAGGTCCGCATGATAGTAGCGGAGCTGCTCTTCAGATAAGGTAAACGTAACCTTTACGCTTTCTCCGGGCTCCAGGAAAATTTTCTTGTAAGCTTTCAGCTCTTTAACGGGCCGCACGACCTCGCCTGCGAAATCCCGCACATAGAGCTGAACAACTTCTTCACCCGGCATAGCTCCTGTGTTCGTAACCCGGACGGAGACCGTGAGCGGCTGTCCGGCTGTCATCGTATTCCCTTCTAGAGCGGCCTCTTCATACGCAAAGGACGTATAACTCAGACCGAAGCCGAATGGCAGCAGCGGTTCGTTCGGGATATCCAGATATTTGGATACATAATGTACCTGTGCATCAGGCGCATCTTGGGGACGGCCTGTATTGAAATAATTGTAGTATACCGGCACCTGACCGACGCTGTACGGGAACGACATCGTCAGCCGTCCCGACGGGTTCTCGGCACCATAGAGCAGATCGGCGATCGCCGCCCCGCCCTCTGTTCCGGGGAACCAGGCTTCGAGTACGGCATCCGCTTCGTCGATGATGCCGTGCAGATCAAGCGGGCGGCCGTTGAACAGCACGGCTGTCATCGGCTTGCCCAGCGCCTTCAGCGCGGCGACCAGCTCAAGCTGCGGAGCGGGCAGCCGGATGTCCGCACGGCTGCAAGCCTCGCCGCTCATTCCGGAGTGCTCCCCGAGCGCCAGTACGATGACGTCCGCGCTGCGGGCAGCCTCAAGCGCCTGCGTGATCTGCTCTGGTGTGCCGCTCTCGACATCGCAGCCTTCCGCGACCGTAATCCGGGCCGGGTCTGTATAGGCGGCGAGGCCCTGGTAAAGCGGCACCGCTTCTTCTGCGGAGCCCATCCAGGACCACGGCCCGAGAATGTCCCCGCTCTTCGCGAACGGACCAATCAGCGCGATCCGGCTTTCCGGTCTGAGCGGCAGGACGCCGCCCTCGTTCTTGAGCAGCACGCACGACTTCCGTGCCAGCTCCCGGGCGGCTTCGCGGTGAGCCCCGCTAAGCACGATCTCCCGCTCCCGCTCCGGGTCAGCGCCCCTCAGCGGGCTCTCGAACAAGCCCAGTTTCTGCTTCAGGCGCAGAATCCGGAGAACCGCTTCGTCGATCAGCGCCTCTTCGATCACGCCTTGTTCAACCATCGCGCGCAGATGGCCAATGTA
Source organism: Paenibacillus lutrae (assembly GCF_009757775.1). GTDB lineage: Bacteria > Bacillota > Bacilli > Paenibacillales > NBRC-103111 > Paenibacillus_F > Paenibacillus_F lutrae. The sequence continues at coordinate 103,109 of NZ_RHLK01000011.1, read as the reverse complement.
ACATGTCGTCATCATCTCGATATCGACGCCCGCAGCAAGTGCCCTCCGGCCTGCTTCGGCCTCATCGGCGGCAGTCCCGTGCGCGATAAGTTCCTTGACCGCGCCCCAATCCGAGATGAGCACACCGTCAAAGCCCCATTCCGTGCGAAGCAGATCCCGCATGAGTCTGGTATTGCCGCTGGCCGGTATCCCGTCTACGGTATTGAAGGCTGTCATGACCATTTCGCAGCCTTCATCTAATGCCGCCTTATAGGCGGGCAGGTAGAATTCCCGGAGCTGACGTTCGGACATGTCCACCGTATTGTAATCGCGTCCGCCTTCCGCCGCTCCATAGGCTGCGAAATGCTTGACGCAGGCGGCTACCCGGTCCGAATCCGCGCTCAAATCCTCGCCCTGGAATCCGCGAACAAATGCCCGTGCAAATTCGCTGTTCAGATAAGGGTCTTCACCCGTGGATTCCATTACCCGGCCCCAGCGCGGGTCACGAACCAGATCCACCATGGGTGCAAAGGTGACATGAACACCGGATACGGCGGCCTCTTTGGCTGCGATTTCCGCGCTCTTGCGGGCAAGCTCCATATCCCAGGAGCAGCCGATGGCAAGCGGAACGGGGAAAATCGTCTTGTAGCCATGGACGATATCCGCCATAAACAGCAGCGGAATACCGTGCGGATTTTTGCGAAGATGCGCGTTCTGGATGGCAATGACCTCGTCGGCGCCCGTAACCCCGAGAACCGATCCCGTATGGGTTAGCACTTCATCCGTAATGCCCATGGCAGCCATAGGCCCGGTAATTTGCCCCTGGCTTGATGCCCCTTCAAAGAAAGGTCCCGCCAACTGCTGTAGCTGGGCGATTTTCTGATCCAGTGTAAGCTTCTCCAGAATGGATAACAGCTGCTTCTCAGACATTGTAGTGCCCCCTTATGATGTGAGATTAGATGGGTTGATATATACGTTCATAGTTTTACAAATGATTAGTGAAACGTTTCGATTTGTGATAATCCGAATTATAAACCTCTTCTTTCAGAGATGTCAAACCCACAAATTAACTTAATCAGGCAATTGAAAGCGGTTTATTTTTCCTGAAAAAGAAACTTGAATCCGATTACAGGATGATTTATAATGAAATCGAAACGTTTCGATTGCGTTTGACATCCTTATTAATTAGGCACAATAAGATTACACCCTATTTATTCATAATCACTCATTAACGGGAGGAAACAAGAATGAAGCGTAACAAGTGGGCAGCGGGACTAGCAGGTGCAATGATCCTGACCAGCGTATTATCTGCATGCGGTAATGGGGGAACGACAGAAGGCGGTAACAGCGCAGAAGGCGGTAAAGTCACCTTAAATGTGTGGGGGATGGGCGAGGAAGCCAAGTCTCTGCCTAAAATCGCCGAGCAGTTCGAGAAAGACAATCCGAATATTAAAATTAACGTCCAGGCTCTTCCGTGGTCTTCCGCTCACGATAAGCTGCTGACGGCCGTTGCCTCCAAGAAAGGCCCCGATGTCGTGCAAATGGGAACCACGTGGATTCCTGAATTTGCAGCAGCCGGTGCGCTGATGGATTTGACGCCTATGGCCGCTAATTATCCCGAAATCAAAGAAGACAATTTCTACCCCGGCTCAATTCTGACCACCAAGTATGAGGATAAAACCGTAGGGGTGCCTTGGTATATCGATACGCGCGTGCTTTACTACCGGACAGACCTGCTTAAAGAAGTCGGTTATAATGAAGCACCGAAAACATGGGACGAGCTGCAAGACGCCGCCGCGAAGCTGACACAGCGGGGCAAAGGCAAGTACGGAATTTCCATCGATCCCAAAGAGCAGTCTCTGGCGTTCATGTTCGCAAGGCAGAATGGCTCCAAGCTGATCGACGACAAGACGCCGCTTTTCGATCAGCCGGAATTCGTTGAAGCCGTCGATTATCTCAACAGCTTCTACAAGAACGGCTCAGCGCCCAAAGATCTGGGCATCGATGCTATTCAAGGCCTGTCCGGAGACGGTGTGGTACCGATGTTTATCAGCGGCCCCTGGATGGTTAAGCTGATTAACGATCAGGCACCTGATCTCAAAGGTAAATGGGCCACTGCGGTACTTCCGAAGAAAGAAAACAATATTTCCTCACTTGGCGGAGCCAACTTGTCGGTCTTCCAATATACCGAGCATAAAGAGGAAGCTATGAAGTTCCTTGCTTATATGAGCAAGCCGGAGACACAGCTGAAATGGCTGGAACTGACACAGTCTATGCCTTCAACCAAGAAGGCTTGGGAAGATCCCGCTCTTCAGCAGGACCCTCACTACAAGGTCATCGGTGAGCAGATGAAAGCGTCCGAGCCGATGCCAATGATCAAGCCATTTGAAGAAATTGCGCAGACTTACCTGAAAAGCTTCGAGCGGATCTACCGCGGTCAGGCAGAAGTTAAACCCGAGCTTGACGCTTTCAATAAGCAGGCTCAATCGATTCTAAACAAATAAATGATCGGATCCATCGTAAAAAGACCCGATGCTAGCCGGCCCCGCAGGCCGGTTTAGCTATTAACGGCCCGCCTAATCCGGGCGACAGTGAAGGAAGGGACATGAGATGAAGGGATTCAGCAACAGCAAAGCGCCCTATTTTTTTATAGCACCTACCATGATATTGCTTACACTTTTCTCCCTGCTTCCTATCTTTGTAGCATTAATTATCTCCTTTACCGATATGGATCTGGCCGGATTGGCCGACTATTCCAACATTAACTTCATCGGCTTCGAGAACTATATCAATGTCCTCCAGGATCCGCTTTTCCTGAAAGCCATCACGAACACCCTGTTCTATGTCATCATCGGGGTACCGTGTGTCGTTATCTTCTCACTCGGGATCGCATTGTTGATTAACTATGGAACTTCACGTATTTTCAAAGCGTTCCGGGTCATCTATTACCTGCCGTCCGTCACTAACGTAGTTGCGGTGGCCGTCGTTTGGGGCTACTTGTACAATCCTGCCTTCGGCCTTTTCAATTATGTACTGGAATCAGCAGGTTTTGACAAGGTTCCCTGGCTTACCGATCCGGTTATGGCCAAGATCTCCTTGATTCTTCTGGCGTTATGGCGTGCTATAGGACTCAATATGATTATTTTCATCGCTGCTCTGCAGGGAATCCCCAAAACCTATTACGAAGCCGCACAACTGGATGGAGCGAACACATGGCAGCAGATGATTCATATTACGGTGCCTATGCTCCGTTTCGCGATCTTCTTCGTTTCGATCACGACGATGATCGGCTGGCTCCAGTTCTTCGAAGAACCTTTCGTCATGACGGAAGGCGGGCCGCTGGACGGAACGACGTCTGTCGCACTGTTTGTGTATAACAACGGCTTTAAGCTGAGCAATTTCGGCTATGCCGCTGCAGGATCTTTCGTCCTGTTTATTGCGATTATTGTCATTACCATTGTTCAGTTCCGGCTCCAGAACAAAGAAACCGACATCTGATACGAACGGAGGGAAACCTTGTGGCTGCAAAATCCGCAAATCTGCGAACGGTCCGGACGAGTAAGTCCGGATCCGGTACTTTGTTTCAAGGGATCGTCTTTACCTTGCTGACCCTGGGCGGCATCCTATTCCTGATTCCGTTCGTTTGGATGATTCTATCCGCGTTCAAACCGGAAAGTGAAGTGCTGCGAATACCGCCTACCCTATTGCCCGAAACATTCACCATAGATAACTTCAAGAACTTGTTCGCCAATATGAACTTCGGGGTTTATCTGAAAAACACACTGATCATCGTACTGTTCTCATTTCTAGGTCTGTTCCTGAATGCCATGGCCGGTTTCGGCTTTGCCAAATACAAGTTCAAGGGCCGTGACAAACTGTTCTATCTTGTGCTTGCCACTATGATGATTCCGGGACAGGTTACGATGATTCCCGTCTATCTCATCCTGAACTCGATGGAATTGACGAACACCTTGATCGGCATCGTACTGCCGGGTCTTGTCGGAGCGTTCGGCATCTTCCTGTTCCGCCAGTTCATGTCGGCGATTCCGGATGAACTGCTGGAAGCAACCCGGCTTGACGGTGCCAGTGAGTTCAGGACTTTCCTGCAGATCGTTCTGCCGATCTCCAAGCCGATTCTATCGGTACAGGCTATCCTGACGTTCATAGCCGGATGGAACAGCTTCCTCTGGCCGCTGATCATCGCCAACGATGAGAAGCTGTACACCCTGTCGGTCGGATTATCCCTGCTGAAGGGCCAGTACAGCAGCAACTTCGCGCTGCAGATGGCCGGTTCATCGTTCATGGTGGTACCTATTCTGATCATCTTCGCTATCTTCCAGAAATACATTATCGACAACTACAGCATTTCAGGCATGAAATAATGCGCAAAAGAGTACAGTCCTTCCTGAGGATTGTACTCTTTTGCTTTGGCATCCTATTCTAACCCGGACTTCCACGGTTTATTTGTCGCTGAATTCCCGAACATCCTTCAAGGTCTTCTTGCTATTCTTGTCCACTCCGATCGAATATTTCACATAACCGAATTCATCTTTGGCCCCCGCGTCTTCATCTCCCATGACATTACCGTTAATTGTAAAAGAACGATAATCGTAGCCTTCCGCATTCAGGAGAGACTGGATGTCCTGCGCGGCAGCAAGCACTTCTTCCTTAGAAGCCTTGGTTGAGTCAAGTACGATGTGAATATACAAAGGTTCATCGAATTTCAAGCTCTTGCTCCAAGCAGTGCCGCTTGCCATCTGTCCTTGAACTACTTGCAGCTGGACCGTGACGTTCTTAACTGCGGCAACCTTAGCCGCGATCTTCTGCTTGATCTCGGCCCCCGCCTGTTCGCTTAATTTTTCCATAAGAGCAAGGTCCAGATTGTCCATACGGATACCGTCCGTAACAACTTCAGGCTTAAGCCCCCGCACTTCGAATTCATGTTCAATCGCAGCTCCCTTGTCCCCGGTGGTTCCAATTTCTACGACTGCAAAGTGGTACGTTTTAAATTTGAAGTTATACATACCCTCTTTAATCCGCAGCTCTTTGTCCGGATATGTCTTGGTTATAAACTGCTGAAGCTCGCGTTTGGCCAGCCATTTACTAACGGGATTTCCGTTGAGCGAGTTATACAGAGAGCCTACACAAACCACAAGCACGATCAACAGAGCGAGATAAAGAACCTTGCGCTTCTTCTTCATCCTGTTTCCCCCTCTTTCCGTATTTTCAACACCAGCAGGCCGATCAGTGCGCCGATTACAGCAAACAAACCGTGAATCAGAGCTATCAATCCCGCTCCAAGCAGCGACTGCATCAAGAATGAGCTTAGGGAAGCCTCTCCTGAAGACCCACTCATCATCTGAGAAATACTGTCTCCGAGCGACCAGATAAAAATCGGCACGAGGGATATAAACAGCACGAGTTTCATCTCTTGATAGAAGAGATACGTGACCACCCCCAGCACGGTATACCAGAGAACAAACCCAAAGCTTTCATTAAGAAGCGAGGTGCGGATGGCCAGGAAAAATGAAATCGCGATAAACAGCATCTGATAGAGTGATAACTTGCGGTTAATGTTCTTCATCATGCTCTCATAGTCGGCCGCGGCGGGAATTTCCGCTATAGGAAGCGGCTCCCGGGACATCCGGAGCAGATCCTCGTACTCCTTATTTCCCTGGATCTGGGCTTCGAGCCACTTCGTCGTCTCCTCGCTAAGCAGCCCTTCCGTATACAAAGGAAGCAGATCCTCGATGATATGCCGCACATTATGGTCCATAATATCCCTCCAGCTCTTTGTGCAGTTGCAGCTTGGCCCGGTGAAACCTGACCCTCACACTGTTCTCGGCAGCTCCTGTCAGCTGACCGATTTCTTTGAAGGACAGCTCCGCATACATGCGTAAGGTAACGATCTCTTTGGACAGGTCGTCCAAGCGGTCGATCTGAGCCAGCAGACGCTGCTGCTGCTCACTCTGGATAACCTGCTTCTCCGGCGTAAGCGATTCCGCAGCAGGCTCACCCGCGAGCTTAAGCGCCAGGTTCTCCTTGCTCTTCTTGGAGCGGTAATAATTGCTCAATTTGTTCTTCGCTATCCCGAACAGCCAAGTCTGAATCGTCGACTGCCCGGTGAACGACCGGTATCCTTTGACCGCCTCGTAGAAAACTTCCTGAGTCAAATCCTCCGCCGCCTCCCTGCTGCCCGTCCGTATGTAGAAGAAGGCATGCATCCGCGGTTGTGTATCTCTATAGAGTTCCTCCAGCGCCATGCGCCCCTCCTCACCCGAACATGACCGGATGGCAAGCTTCGCTTGAAACCTTCTCCGTTGTTCTTCTCGATTTAGTGAATCACTCTATTTGTAACAGATGACTGAATTTCGTTACAAGGTTTAGGTGTTTTTTCATAAAAGAATATTCAGGAAGGGTCCGCCAACACAAAAAAACAGCCGCCCCTTCCGGGACAGCTGTTCTGGGTTCAAAGAACCCGGATATCTGATACGGCCGTTTTGATTTCACACGATGGCGGCCTGTTCTGCCTCTTCCGTGCACCGGAGCAGTTCTACGATTTCCCCGGCCGGAAGCGGCCTGCTGAAGAAGTAGCCCTGCATCTCGGTGCAGGCCCGTCTTCTCAAGAAATCGAACTGTTCGGCCGTCTCCACGCCTTCGGCGATCACTTCGAGCTTAAGGCTCTGCGCCATCGCAATAATCGAGGAGGCAATCACCGCATCATCTTCCGACTGCGTCACTTTGTTCACGAAAGAGCGGTCAATCTTCAGACGATTAATCGGGAACTGCTGCAAATAACTGAGCGATGAATAGCCGGTCCCGAAATCGTCGATGGAAATCTGCAAACCGAGATTTTTGAGCTTTTCCAATTTGACGGAGACCTTATCCGCGTTGCGCATGGCGACACTCTCTGTAATCTCAAGTTCCAGATATCTCGGCTCCAGTCCGGTTTCCTCCAGAATACCGGACACAATCTCAACGATATTGTCCTGCATGAATTGGGAGACGGACAAATTGACCGCCATCCGTACCGGTTGATAGCCCGCGAGCTGCCATTCTTTATTCTGCCTGCAAGCCGTGCGGAGCACCCATTCGCCGATACCCACAATCAGTCCCGTTTCCTCAGCGAGCGGAATAAACTCGGCGGGAGAGACCATTCCCCGCGTCGGATGATCCCAGCGGAGCAGCGCCTCAATCCCGACGACTTCTCCCGAGCCCAGGTTAACTTGAGGCTGATAGTGCAGCACGAATTCATTGCGCGCACCGGCCTTTCGCAATTCCTGCTCAATGGCATGACGCTCCAGTGCATCCGCACTCATGGATGGAGTCGACCACTCGTAGGCATTCGGATTCTTTTCCTTGGCGCGGTACATGGCCGCATCGGCATTCTTCATGAGCATGCTCACATCCGCCCCGTCATCCGGGTACATGCTGATGCCGATGCTGGTCGTTACCGAGCATTCCTGCCCGGCAATCATAAAGGGGCGGTTAATCGACTGGATAATCGAACGGACGAGTGTCTCCACTTCCTCTTCCCCCTGGACGACTGGAAGAAGAATGGTAAATTCATCTCCCCCCATCCGGGCGATCATCCCCTGTCCTTGAAGACATCCGGTCAACCGCTTGGCTACAATTTGAAGCAGCTGGTCTCCGAAATTGTGCCCCATAGAATCATTTATGTATTTAAACCGGTCCAGATCCAGGAACATAAGCGCCAGCTTCTGCCTGCTGCAGATGGCATGCTTCAAGGCTAGGGACAGCTTTTCCTGAAAAAGTCTCCGGTTCGGCAAATCGGTTAGTGCGTCATGGTAAGCCAGATGGTTGATGGTTTGCTCGGATATCTTCTGCTCCGTAATATCTTTGCCGATTCCGAACACCCCGACAACTTCACCTCCCACAATAATGGGCACCAGTCTTACCTGAAGTTCGACCGGATGTCCTTTTTTGTGCAGGATAGCCATTTCAAAACTGGAGGATTCTCCGTTCCGGGCACGTCTGAAATACAGGACCGTACGGGCAACGCTCTCTTGTTTCATAAAAGGTTCGCACTCGGAGCCGAGCAGTTTACTGGTGTCGTAGCCCGTAATGGTTTCCGTAGCCGGATTGGCCGAAAGCAGTCTGCCGTCCAGACTGAAGGAACAAACCAGATCCGGGTTGTGTTCATACAGAGATTTGTACCGGTTCCGGCTCTCCTCGAGTTCGATTTCGGAATCCCGCCTCTCCGTGATATCCCGGATAATTCCGCGAAACCCGGAAGGCGCCCCGCCGTCTATTCCGTTAATGAGAACGATTGAGCTTTCGACGAACTTAGCGGGCCGCCCGTCCCCGAGCACTTCCCACTCCACGCAGTTTACCGGAACATCCGTCTGCTGAACCCATTCGAACGTCTGCCGGAGCTTCTCGGCATGTGTCTCATTCATGAACGCACTGTAATGGGAGCCCCCGAGCTCTTCCGCAGAAACCCCCAGCAAATCACTTAAAGATTGGCTGAAAAATGTAAAATGGCCGTCTATATCCGTTTCATAGTATCCGTCTTTGATACTATCGAGCGTAGCACGGATTTTATCGTCCGCCTCCTGCTCCCCCTGGGCGGCCTGCGCCAGCGCAGCAGCTTCAACTCTCCGGAACAGCAGGAGACTGCCCAGTCCGCAAGCCAGTGCCAGAGCAGCCAGCTTGATCCAGCCATTCATAAGTTCCGCTTGCGGGACGTCTCCGAATACTTCCTTGCCCACTAACTCGATTCCCCACTGAAGAGACATTACGGCTATTAAATAAGAAAATAAAATACGTTTCGTCATAAGTCTGGTCATAGAAGTCACCTCTACAGCACTAGGAAAGTATGAGCAGAGGAAGATACGAGTCCTCCTTGTCAAGCTGCGGGAGGACACTCCACTACTGCACGGCATAGAAGTTAAGGCAGCAGCCCCGGACGCTAAGCGCATGCCGCTTAAGTCTACTTCTTTTCTCCTCACTTTGCAGTATTAAATATCACACTATTAGGATAGGAATAGAATACAGGATAAAAGGCTTGCAATATCGGGTCATTAACATTATCATTATTAATAATGATAATAATATGGAAAGGGAGATTGCGACTTATGAAAGAATCGAAAGCGGATCTCATCGTCCATCCCATTCGCATGAAGATCATACAGACTCTCATCGGAGACCGCAGGCTGAGCGTCCAGCAGATCGGGGAAAGATTGCCCGAGGTTCCTCAGGCATCTTTGTACCGTCATATCCGCAAGCTCGCCGAAGCGGGAGTGCTTCAGGTTGTTGAAGAGCGGGCCGTCCGGGGGACGCTGGAGAAAGTGTACGCGCTGGCTGCCGCCTCTGTAGGCGTCTCGGCCGATGAAGCGGCCACAGAGACACATGAGGCGCATATCCGGCACTTTATGACGTTTTTGGGGAGCATGCTGACGGACTTTGATTCCGCTCTGGCGAGTGAGGAGCTGCCCTTCGAGCAGCGGGCCGGCTACAGCCAGCTTACTTTTTACCTGACGGAGGAAGAACAGCTTGAGCTGTTTAAGGAAATTTCGGATGCCTTTCAGCGGCGAATGGGGCATGAACCCGGACCGGATCGTCGTAAACTGACGGTTAACACCATCCTTACCATACAAAAAAAGCCGGCAGCCGGCACCGCTGCTTCATCCGCAGCCGAAGAATCTGAACCGGACGTCAACCGCTCCGTTCATCCAGCACCAACCGAAACAAAGGGGGACATACAATGATCGAGATTAAAGGAGTAACCAAAAGCTATAACGGAAGTACCAAAGCGGTAGAACACCTGGACCTGACCGTACCCAAAGGAGAGATCTTCGGCTTCCTCGGCCCTAACGGCGCCGGCAAGACGACGACCATCAAGATGCTGACCGGCATCATCCGGGCGGACAAAGGGACGATTCGAATCAACCAGGTCGATATCGCCGAGAATCCGCTCGAAGCGAAGAAACAATTCGGCTATGTGCCCGACAGCCCGGATATGTTCTTACGCTTAAAAGGATTGGAATATTTAATCTTCATGGCGGATATCTATGAGGTGCCCAAAGAAGTGCGCCGGGAGCGCATCGAGAAGCTCGCCGCCCGTTTCGATATGAGCGCTGCGCTTAACGACCCGATCCAGAGCTATTCCCACGGCATGAGACAGAAGATCGTGGTCATCGGCGTCATGCTGCACGATCCTTCGGTCTGGATTCTGGATGAGCCCCTGACCGGACTCGATCCCAAGTCCTCCTACACGCTCAAAGAAATGATGCGTGAGCACGTCAACGCCGGGAACACCGTGTTCTTCTCCACACACGTACTGGAAGTCGCCGAGAAGCTCTGTGACCGTGTCGCGATCATTAACAAAGGCGTCATCCTGTTCTGCGGCACGTTCCGGGAAATGCAGGAGCATTTCAAGAAGAACGGCTCGCTTGAAAGTCTGTTCCTGGAGCTGACGAACAATGAATAGAACGTGGCTGCTTACCCGGATGCTGCTCAAGAACGGCGGCGGTCTGCTCATGATGGGCGGAGCCGGTGAGGCTTCGGCGCGCGGAGGAGGCGCCGCCGGCAAGAAGAAAGCCCGGCAAACCGTCCTGAAAGTGCTGCTTGCCCTTGTACTCGCCTCCCTGATCTTTCCGATCTCCGCTTTTGTCTCGTCCCTGTATGAAGGGCTGGCCCAGACGGGACAGGAGGGGGCTCTGCTTGGTCTGGGTATGTGCGTCGTCAGTATGGCCGTACTGCTGTTCGGCATTTTCTATGTCATCAACGTCTTCTACTTCGCTCAGGACATCGATCAGCTGCTGCCTCTTCCGCTGAGACCGTATCAGATTCTGTCCGCCAAGTTTATCGTGACGCTGCTCTACGAATATGTCCTTATCGCCATTTTCTTCGGCCCGCTTCTGGTCGTCTACGGAGTCAAAAGCGGCGCCGGTATTCTGTTCTACGTATACGGTCTTGCCGTCTTCCTTGCACTGCCGGTCATTCCGCTCGTGATCGCCTCCCTGCTCGCCATGGTGCTCATGCGGTTCACGAACGTAGCCAAGAACAAAGACCGCTTCCGGATGTTCGCAGGCATTCTGGCCGTAGGTCTGTCGCTGGGCATCAATCTCGTGTTCCAGCGTATGACCAACCGGCCCGGCGCTGATCCGGAGCAGATGCAGCAGATCCTGACTCAAAGTAACGGAGGCCTGCTGGATCTTATGACCCGCATGTTCCCGAATGCCAAATTCGGGTCTCAAGCTCTGATCATGGCGGACAGCTGGACCGGTCTCGGTTACCTTGGCCTCTTCCTGGGGCTGACCGCAGTATTCTACGGTGTTTTCTCCTTCGTTGGAGAAAAGCTTTATTTCGGCGGCGTCATGGGAGCTTCCGAATCGTTCTCCCGCCGTCAGGCTGTCACCTCCAAGCAGTATGACCGTGCAGCGGCGCCAAGCTCTACTGTGCGGGCCTATACCCTCAAGGAAATCCGGGTTCTGCTGCGCACACCGGCCTATTTCCTCAACACCGTACTGATGAGCCTGCTGTGGCCGGTCATTATGGCCATTCCGCTCGCCAGCAACACCGAGAATTTAGAGGGGCTGGGAGAGATCGGCTCCCTTCTTCTCGACCCGGAAACGGGCGGAATTTTCCTGGCCATCGGGCTGGGCGTCCTGCTGTTTACATCCGGAGCCAACTCGACTTCAGCAACGGCCATTTCGCGTGAGGGGCAGACGTTCTTCATTAATAAGTACATGCCGATTCCGTTCAAGACCATTCTCCTGGGCAAAATCATTCCGGCCTTCCTGCTCAGCCTGATCACCATGATTCTGCTTCTGGTCTCGATTGCCGTGTTCCTGAAGACGCCTCTGCTCTTCCTTCTCATGCTCTTTGCAGCCGGCCTGCCGCTTCTTCTCTTTATGTCCCTGATCGGCATCTGGATCGATCTGATGCATCCCAAGCTGCACTGGGACAATGAGCAGAAAGCCGTTAAGCAGAATCTGAACTCACTCTTCCCGATGCTGCTTGGACTTCTGCTCGGGGGTACGCCGATCGTGCTCACATTTTTACTGAAAATCAGTTTATACACAGTGTTCATCTCCATGCTTGTCTTGTTTATCCTTCTGAACGTGGCTCTCTACCGTTTTCTCATGGCAAAAGGACCCGCTTGGCTGGACCGCATCGAGAATTAAGCTCAAGACAGACCAAAACCCGGTTTGCCCGCATCAAGCGGCATTCCGGGTTTTCGCGTTGTCGTTCTAGAGCCGGAGAAACTCCCGCCGAGGCATTTGCCTCCTTCTGGAGCGGTTAACGGCTTACGCCGGGGCAAATCCGAATTCCTCTAAATACCGCGGAATATCGGACGGAGTCACCGCCAGCTTATCGGGTCTCCCGGCTTCGAGCAGCTCCGGCTTGTCAATCCCCCATGTCACGGCGATCATCCGCACCCTGGCCTTCCGGCAAGCCTCAATATCACGCTGCTCGTCCCCCACATAAATCAGGTCGGCAGCCGTCAGGCTGAGATCCTTCTGAAACTGCCGCAGCTTCTTATGTTTGCCGAACAAACTCTTCGTGCAGTACACATGATCGATGTCCGTCTCCATTCCATGGGCGGCCAGGAATGTTCGTATCGCCGGTTCGGAGTTCGAAGACAGGACAGCCAGCCGGTAACCGGCTGCTTTGAGCTCGCCGAAGAGCTCCTTCATACCGGCATACGGCTGCATCCCGCTCATATCCTGCCGGTACAGGCTGTTAAATTCGAGCACCAGCGACGGGAGTTTGTACAGGGGAAGGCCCATCCGCTTGCATCTTTCAGCGATAGTCAGAGAGCGCAGTTCATCAAGCGAGTCCTGTTCCAGCCTTTTAAAACCGTGCTTGTCCGCTAACTGGTTAATAACGTGCTCGATGCGGTCCAAAGAATTTGCGATAGTTCCATCAAAATCAAACAAGACAAACTTCATCGGGACAGCTCCTTCGCATAAGGTCTGATTGTTGTTCCCATTGTATCAAATATGGCCGTGAATCTCTCTTGTTTGTGGCCCCGTAGTCAAGAGGACTATAATGAAAGAATGTAGAGAACAAATTTCTAAGCAGAGTCAGGAGGAACTTGGCATGACAACAGCGCAAAAGCTGGGCTACAGCGAAACGGACCGGTTGTTAATTATTAACGCAGATGACTTCGGAGCTTCACACACCGGCAACGAAAGCATCGCGCAGCTCCTGGAGGAAGGGGCGCTTTCCTCCGCTACGATTATGATGCCGTGCGGCTGGGCACGGGAAGCGGCACGCTGGAGTGCTGCCCATCCTGAGCACAATGTAGGGGTCCACCTGACTTTTACAAGCGAATGGGAAAATCATAAATGGGGACCGGTCACCCGCAATGCCGGTACCGGTTCTTTAACGACAGCGGAAGGTTATTTCCCGGCCGATTGCCTGACCTTCGAGAAGAACGCCGACCCTCAGCAGGTACGGATCGAAATCGTCCAGCAGATTGAACTGGCTGTTGCAATGGGCATAGATCCTACTCACCTGGATAATCACATGGGCAGTCTGTACGGGCTCAGAACAGGCCGCGACTTCCTGGACATTGTGTTCGATGTCTGCGCGGCTTACAAACTGCCTTTCCGCATGCCGCGTTATTTGACCGGCCAATACATTCAGCCCGCCATTATCGAGATTGCAGCGGCAAGAGCCGGGCTGGCGGACACTATGGGAGTCCTCATCCCTGATTACCTGATGGACTGGCCTTACGCACCGGGAAGCGGAGAAAGCTATGAAGAAGTAAAGCAGCGTATGATCGCAACGCTCCGGGCGCTGAAGGCCGGCGTATCCGAGCTGATTATTCATCCTTCGCTCGTCACGGAAGAGCTTAAAGCGATGACCCCGCACTATGCATGGCGTGGCATTGAATTCGCACTCTGCAGGGATGCCGAGATCCGGCAGGTGATCGAAGATGAGAACATCAAACTTATCCGCTGGTCGGATCTAAGGGAAGCACAGCGCGGACAATAAGGGAAGCGCCGATGCCGTAACATACAGAATGCCCAGGCTGATTTCCAGCTCTGGGCATTTTGCTTTTGTTAACCGCAAGATCAAGCAGCTAAGAAACTAATCTCAGCGGTAAGCGGCACTGATATAGTAGAATTCATATGCAGACGAAAAGCCTGCAAAGGAAGATTTCAAACGATCGTTCGTATGTGCGCTGAATTGCATAGTGACGGTATCATTGGCTACGATAAACACTACGTGGGAATAAGTAGGATAGGAGATGAAGCCGCCTGCCGGAGCATTTGCTTTCGTCGTTTTATAGAAATAACCCTTATCTACCATATAGTCTTTCAGACCGAATATACTAGAGCTGTAGCCGGTGTTAATCCAGGCCGTGCTCTCGGGCTTCCACTTCGTATCGGTCGGGATTCCGCCGGCAAAGATAGCCTGAGAAACGTAATTCGCGCAATCCACTCCGCCGTTTTCTGTATGTTTGGCATATTTAGGGTTCCATTTGCTTGTATCGTAGCCGCCGCCTGCAACCTCCGAAGTCCATTTATTGGCGTAATCCCGGGCTGCAATTCGGTTGTATTTGATCGCCGCCGGAGCGACTGCCGAAGTCTTCGCTGCGGATGCTTTGCTTTCCGCTACAGCTTCCAGCAGCCCCTCTTGGCCATTCTGAACCATGGCTGCTTCCGATTCCGGGATAAAATTAGAGGCCGGCACATAGTCGATATAATTGAGAAACTCAAGATTTGCACTGGCCAGATCAACTGAACCGTTGACAAGCTTAGCCGTCACGCGGAAGGTATCGTTCTGCTCCGTGGCTGTCCCGATATATTCCTGTAATTCGCTTTTCTTCTCGCGAAGCACCTGATTGGATGCTTGAAGGTCCGTGGCGCTTACCGACTTTGAGGCCTGCAACGTGTTAAGCTGGCTTTGCAGCCCTTTAACATAAGGCAATTCATCTACACTTTGTGCCTTGAGAGTTTTACTTAAGGACAGATTCACATTTGCCGTAAGGACATTATCCTTCACCACGTAGTCGCTCACTGTACTTTGGATGGAATTAAACTTGTAGTACGGCTCATAGGCTTTAGTCACGAAGTTTTCTACGTAATCCCGGATATCCTTGGCTGCCGTTTGCTCGACAACAGCTGTTGTTTCTTTGGCCTGCACCGATGCCGATGACACCGTCATAAGCGCCAGTAAGCAGACCATCACTCTTTTTCTAATCACTAAAATCCCTCCTATTGGTTCTGTTTATGGGCCTTCAAGCCAATTACAACATGACTGCGCTTCACAATTCTGTTCTATCCCTCCTTTTTTTCCAAAATTGACCACGTGCCAAATATAACATACATTGTTTGTCGAATGACTTTCATTTGCTCAATGTATTCGACAAATTCCACGCCGCCTTTATTTCGCACATCTCTGAATCTCCGGATCTTGAACGACCAATATATAACCGATCCCCCTCACGGAAAGCAAATTGATAGGTTTTCTCGGAACCTCCTCGATTTTCTTGCGAAGGCGGCTCATATGTACATGCAGATTTCTCGATTCGATTTCATCATAAAAAATCGCCAGTAAAGCGGTGTACGTTACGATTTGGCCTGAGTTTGCCGTTAATAGTTCGAGTAACCGAATTTCATTCTGCGTCAAGGCACACGGCAGATCTTTCTTCATAAAAATCGATTTTTTAAAATCGATAAAACAGTTTTCTCTCAGATAAATTTTGTGTTCGTTCATGCACTCCACCTTCCTTTATCGGGATTCATGGAATCACGCCACGCTAAATTACTTTATTTTAAATTTATTCTATAATTTTACTGTAAATAAAATCAAGAAGTTTTTCTTCGTTATGCGTTATTTTCGGTGACAAAATATTTCAAAACACAGCCGGGCACAACAAAAAGTCCGCCTCCCCTTTGGATTCCGGGCAGAACGGACCTTGTATTTCTTCCTTCTTCATTCTACAAATTACGGTTCATATTGATGAAATATAAGCCTGTTGTTTCACTGGAATCGGGCAGGATCCGGCAGGCCTTATTAGAAATCTGGAAGGCCCTATTTAAAAGCCGGCAGCCAGCTGCCGTGCGCTTCGATAAGGTCATCGCACAATGAAACGATGTCGTCTATGGACAGTTCCGCGGACGTATGCGGGTCCAGCAAAGCGGCGTGGTAAATGTGCTCCTTGCGGCCGGTTACGGCGGCCTCGATGGTGAGCAGCTGGGTATTAATGCTGGTCCGGTTCAGCGCAGCCAGCTGCGGAGGGAGGGCGCCCACATAAGTCGGCGTCACACCGGAAGCGTCAACGAGACAGGGCACCTCGACACAGGCTTCACCGGGCAGATTGGTAATAAGGCCCGTATTCATCACGTTGCCGCCGATCTTGTACGGCTTATCGGTCTCCATCGCATCCAGAATGCGGGAAGCATACTCATGACTGCGCGTGTGCCCGATGTTCCCGCTCGCGAGCAGCTTCTCGCGCATCGATGCCCAGCCGTTAATCTGATTCACGCAGCGGCGCGGATATTCATCCAGCGGGATACGGAAACGCTCAATGAGCTCGGGATAGCTGCGCTTAATAAAATAAGGATGGTACTCCGCATTATGCTCCGACGATTCCGTGACATAGTAGCCAAAACGCAGCATCAGCTCGAAGCGCACGCTATCATCGTGCCCCTCCTTCTGCTTCTGGGCGGCACGGCGCTTAATCTCCGGATACAGGTCGACGCCGCCCTTCTTCACTTCAAGCAGCCAGGCCATATGGTTAATGCCTGCGATCTTCGACTGGACACCCGTCTGGTCCATATCCAGCGCTTCGAACAGCTCCGACACGCATTTCTGCACACTGTGACAGAGGCCGACCGTCCGGACACCGCCGACTGTATTCATGACACTGGTCAGCACGGCCATCGGATTCGTATAATTCAGGAACCACGCGTCCGGACATACCTCCTGAATATCCTGGGCGAAATCAAGCATAACGGGGATCGTTCGCAGATTCCGGAAAATGCCCCCGACTCCAAGCGTATCCGCAATTGTCTGACGCAGGCCGTACTTCTTCGGGATTTCAAAATCCGTAATCGTACACGGGTCATAGCCCCCTACCTGGATCGCATTAATGACATACTTCGCGTCCCGCAGGGCTGCCTTCCGGTCTGTGTAGGCTTTGACTGTGCAGCTGCTTCCGAGGGTCTGCTTCATACTCTGCAGCAATTGCTCCGAATCTTTCAGACGCCCGGCGTCAATATCGTATAAAGCCAACTCAAATCCTTGAAGAGCTTCCGTCAGCATGACATCACCCAGAACATTTTTGGCAAAAACAGTGCTCCCCGCACCCAGGAATGTGATTTTGGACATCGTAAGTTCGCCTCCGTTTAAGTTGGAACTTGGTAGGATAGGAATTAACCTAACTATAAACGGGGCAGCGCGGGAAGAACATGGAGTAACCCCTTGACTGCATGTCATAATCCAATTTCCGAATCCGTTTATTCTCCCTATTCCATCCTTTTATTTGTTATGATCTATGTTAGATGGATTACAGGCAGTCCAGCATTCGTCTATCGCATTCGCCACATGAGGGGCTGCATCTTAGCAGAACTCCTCATCCGGCACATTTACTTGCCCGTCAACGGAAGGAATTGAGGTACTCCATGGCTCAAATTAATGTCGTCAGCTCCAGGCATTCCCTGCAGGGCCAGATGGACCTCAGCCTGCTATTCTTCGGCAGGCAGGACTGTCCTCCCGGACACTTCTGGGGTCCGGGTCTGCGCGATTCCTACATCCTGCACTACGTCCACAGCGGATCGGGCTCCTACCGGACCGGTGACAAGACGTATACGCTGACCGCCGGGCAGGGGTTTCTGATTCTGCCCGGTACGCTTGTCTATTACCGGGCAGACCAAACCGACCCATGGACTTATTCCTGGGTCGGTTTCAAAGGGCTGCATGCCAAAGCATTCATGCAGCGGGCTCATTTGTCCTCCGAAGATCCCGTCTTCGATGCGGGCAAGGACAGCTGGCTGGAGCTGTTCTACAGCGAGCTGGAGAGCGCCCTCGCCGAGCCCCACGGCGATCTGCTCAGCCAGAGCACGCTGTACCGGCTGATCGCCGAGCTGATCCGCTGCTCTCCTTCGGCGGCCGCCGGTCCGGAGCCCTCCAATACGAAGGAGGCCTACGTTAGCAAGGCGATCGAGTACATGGAGAGCAGCTACAGCCAACGCATCTCCATCGCGGACATTGCCCGCTTCGTCGGGCTGGACCGGACGTACTTGTCCAGCCTGTTCAAGGTCCGGTTCGGCGTATCCCTGCAGATTTATCTGCTGGAATACCGCATGAACCGGGCCGTTCAACTGCTCCGCAGCAGCAAGGAGCTGACCGTCAGCGATGTGGCCCGGTCCGTCGGCTACACCGACCCGTTTCTTTTCTCCAAGATGTTCAAGAAAGTCACCGGTTCTTCGCCGTCCAGCTGCCGGGAACCGGCGGATTATCTGGAGGAGTAACTGCAACGGCTTCAATATCGGGAAGATCCCCTAAAGGATTGCCGACTGTTTCTGCGTTCTTGCACTTCGGGCAAGGTTCCGGGCTGCACTTCTGCCGCGGCAGCCTAAGTCTGCTGATAATGCACCGCCGCTATCCGGCAGGGCTGACACAGGAAGCCGTAGTAAATCCCCTCGCCGTACTCTTCCACGTCCTCGCCGTTCATCTGCGCAATGAACTTCATTGCCCGGGAACATTCCGGGCAGTCCGGGTATTCCGCGTCCTGAATCCAGGCCGGGTGTCCGCCTACTTGAGAGGATGCCGCAGGCTCCAATGTCCATACAGCGGCATAATAAGGTCCGCGCGGCTCAGCGGATAGCCTCAGCGAGCGGGGAGCACTGCTGCCGCAGATATCCCCGCCCTCTCCGGTCTCTCCCACGCCCGCCGGTTTCCCGTTATGCGCGCTCCAGGTAAAAGTCCCGTCTGTCTCCACATCCGTATACATATATCCGTAGCAGTTGCAGCTCAGACAGGCGGCGATCTTCAGCCTCTCACCCCGGATTCGCAGAAACTCCAGCGAGGGATGAGCCAGATTGAGGTCGAACAAGACCGCTAGCGGCCGTTCGCACCACGGACAGCCCTGCCCACTCTCTGTCAGGAGAACAGCGGCGTCATCCGGGGCAGAGGCACCTTGTTCAAACGGATAGCTGGTCTTGTAGAATAAATCCCTCCGCTGCCCGTCTTCCGTCAGTTCCCAGCCGGCTTCATGCGCGTATAGCTCGGGCGCCACATACAGCTCCCCGCGCCATACCGGAGGCTCTGTACGCCACCTGTGAAACAGCTCCACGACCGTCTCGTCCCCGATCCAGGCCAGGGCAAGCAGCAGGTGGTTGCGGCTTCCTGCATCCGTGTCAATCTCGCGGATCAAGTGATCTCTGATCCCGGCGGGTGCCTGCCGGTACAGAATTCCCGGGTAATACCGCTGCTCACGAATGAGGTCTCCCAGAAATTCGGCAATCGGCACCTCAGCAAAACAGGCAAGAGAGAGAAGTATCTCCTCTGCCTGGTCCATCCTGCCCTGCCCGATTAATTCCGCGGTATAAGCTTTCAGCTTAGCCACATCGTGCTTCGAGAGCATGCGGTAAAGCTGTTCGGCGCTCTTGTCATATGGAATATAGTTCTCCAGCACATTTCGCTGCCTCGGGGTATACATGATCTTCAGAATTTCAACGGGATCCGTAACATTCTCGTAGAGGTTGATGTCCTTGCGGTTAAGCCGGATATACTCCTCCTGCTCCCGCCGTTTCATCGCTTGCTGGCAGGGCATGCAATAGCCGCCCGTTTTATCTGCCGTGGCCGGCAGAATGGCAGCCGCACAGTTTTCACTTTTGCAGGGAATGCGGGTGGTCGTCAAAGGAAAGCCCCTTTCCAAACGGACTCATTTTTTCAGTCTGGCCTTGAGTACCTTGGATCTATTCTACAAATAAACATACAAAAAAGCACCGATCCTGTTAGGCTCAGTGCAGCTTCCCTGCTTCATTACTTGGTGTTTACGATCTTATCTATTTCACTTTTCAGCAGGAGATACCTGTGGACGCTTCTCATGATCCGTACCTTGGTCAGGTTGTTTTTATCGACATACACCTTCATTTGATCCTTGGAAAGGCCCAGTAGTTCTCCTGCCTCGGTAAGCGTTAAAACCGCTACATTGCTCGTTGCATTAAACGTTTGCTTTACTTTTTGGTTCCAATCTTTACCTGCATTCATTATACAGACAGCCCTTCTATTAGATCTTAAATGGTAGAACCTTTATTATACCACGAGTTTACATAAATCCTCAGTAAAACATTATCTTTTTTCCGCGGAACCGCACAATTGCCGTTCTTAACATGAGAAACGCCCATGCGCAAGCCAATTCACAGCGAGCAGGCCGGCTTCAGCATTGTCTGGCTCTGCCTGTAGATACCCTGGCCGCCGCGCAGCATGCGTGCAAAAAAGGCCTGCGCACACGGCGCAAGCCAAGCCTTAGATGAGCTGTGCAGCTTCTTCATTCTTAGGGTCCCGATTGAGAAACGCTGTCCGAACTATACGGATCGGCATATTTCGTCGATGTCTTGTTATCCCATACATCCGCGTATTCCGGATTCTGCTCAAACTGCTCCAATGCAAAGGAACAGGACGGAATAATTTTACGGCCTTTTTCTCTCGCTTCGTCCACCACCATGTTAAGCAGCTGCCTTGCGAGATTATGACCGCGGTAACGGGGATCAATATACGTGTGATCAATCACCCAGGTACCTACATCAACCATTTGATAGGTGATTTCCCCTACCTTGCCTTCTCTGCCCGTAAGCACGTAACTGTTGCCCTGTTTCTGCACACTGACTTCCTCGGTTGTTCCCTCAGTCGCTTTTCTTTGCTCTTCCATGTTGTATAGCACCTCCGTTAGAGAGAGTTGATCGTGATTGCTGCTTATGTGTACTCTCTTACCCTCCGCTTAGAATTATGAAGCGAAACGGTTTTCTCCGCGCAGATTTACGATAAAATCCGGAGCTCTTCAGACACTTAGAAAAATGGATTTTTTAGTAAAAAGAATAATCAACTGGTAACTATTATAAATTAATTTTCATTACTATTTAATAATTTCTATAAATAAGAGAACGTCATTTACTGGAGAATTATTCCGCTTTATTTATATATTTATGTCGGAAACATCTACTCATTGTCGAATTTAGTTGAATAGTGTCTTTTTTTCTATCAAAATTTGTGCTTTTTTTATAAAATTTTTACAAAAGTTTTGGATTTGTTTTCAAGACTCATAAATTGTCGATTGCAATTCTATTTGGATATGATACTATAAATTGGAATAAAGGACACAAACAAAAACTATCAATAAGATAGAGTTTACGAAAAAAGATGCTTTAACGCTTTCCCATAGGAATGAAGTACGGGACCTGCGGCTTTATCGACATCTTTCGCATGCAAAGGAGATGAGTGTTTATGAATGGATGGGTTCCGAATTGGAACGGATTGTACATGCACGTCAAATGGTTTACGGAGGATATGGATTGGCATCCGATGCCCATGGCTAAAGTTATCACCCCAATCTTTCTATTCTGGCTGGGCTTCACCTTGGTCGTTCTGCTTCTGTCCGCTTTTTTCAACGAACGGTTGGAGCGGATCAGTCTAATTCGCAAAGTTCATCTTTTTTTGGATCGACTAAAGCGCTTTCAGGTTCCTATTCTGCGCATCGGTCTCGGTTTGGGACTGCTTTTGCAGCTTAGTACCGGCAGTTTCCTTGCGCCGACCTTTGTATCCGAACAGTGGTGGGTCTATGCCGTACTCAGCATAGCCATTCTAAGCCTCCTTCACAGGAAATTGTTATTTGTAAGCGGTATTGCTTTAACGGTCCTCTATATGTATACGCTAACAAAATACGGGCTGTTCGAATCACTGGATTATATGTTCTATGTCGGCATTATTTATTACCTGCTTATTATCAACACCAAGTGGAAAAAATCCGCACTCCCCGTGCTCTATACCTTTACCGGATTATCACTCGCCTGGCTATCAATGGAGAAAATGACGCTGGCCAAGCTCGCCTGCTCGCTTATGCACGAATACGGCATTCCGACACTTGGTTTCACCGTAGAAGATTTCGTCTTGATCAGCGCTTTTATTGAATTAGGACTTGCCTGGGCATTCATTGTAGGCCTCATGAACCGCTTCACGGCCCTTGCCCTGACCGGCGTGTTCCTGTCCACAACGACCTTTTTCGGTTTCACCGAAATCGTCGGACATACCGTCGTCCATACCCTGTTGATCATCTTTCTGATTGAAGGCCGGGGCGAATCCAAGACGCTGTTCAATTTCCATCGCAGGCCCGTGCTGCGTTATACCTTCGTAGTAGTCAACTTCTGCGTGCTGCTGTTCGGACTCATGGGGGTATACATCTGGATGGGACAGCCTGGCAACCAATTTTTCGTGATCAACTAGATTTCATCAATGAAAGAGGGGAATTCACAGACTAGCCGCTGGAGAGCGGACGCGTACGAGCCAGGAACAGACCCAGGCGTACGGGCTCTCCGGGCAACCCTAATCTGCTCTAAATAAGGCTTCTAAAAAACCTGTCGTTCCTGCTCCAACAGATGTGTGTGTCTGCAAGCTGCTGAGATGATCACGCCCTGCTTTCCCGAATGCCAAGGGCATCCAGTTCCTCCAGCGCAGCCTCTGCATCCCGCTTGGGATTCAGCGCGGCAATCAGTTCCTCTGTAATCGCAGAACCGCTGAATATCTGAAGTACCGCATCCAGTTGGACAGGCTCGTCATAATAAGTCGCTGCCCAATCCGCATACTGCTGCGGCGTGTCCTCCAATCTGCCCAGCAGGAATCCGGAGCCATCATCCAGTCTCTCGGGATTCTCAACCTCTCCTGTCCGCCACTGCGAATCTCCTGATTCCCGCCAGATGCAGAAGGTCACATCCTCATATTCGAACAGTTCGTTATCCTCCAGGTAGACAAGCAGTTCTTTGGGCGTTTCTTCGTATATACCGGGCCAGACTCCGTATTCTTCTCCCGCATGCGGACTCATTGGTGACAGATGGTCGAATCCTTTAATGATGACCCCTTCCGGTGCATACACGATATACAAGTCGTCTCCCGCTCCGTTATCTATGATACCCAGCTCAGCTCCACCCCTCCACTGCGGCTCATAACGATGCACGCGCAGCCATTTATCCGAAGACAGGATCACATCCAAAGCCGCCAGGGTCATTAAACGGTTCTTCAGCACGTCCGGATCAGCGAGCGGACTGCCCCATATTCTCATACCAGTTCCTCCTCAGAATGAAGCCATCTATGCCGGACCATTCCATTCTAAACCTGTCTGGAATTTTCCTTCTCACACATGATCTTCTTGTACTATAATGGAAATATCAGCCATAGGAAGTTCCATTTTATACGACATTTTATATGATAAGAAGCGGAGATGAAAGTTCATGTTTAAAAAAGCAGCTGCCGACATGCTCGGTCTGAGCGATATCGGTGCAGTCATCCGGCCGGAGAACTACGATAAGGTAGATGCCGACGATTATGTGATGCATGAGGATAACGAAAAAATTTATTTTCTGATTAAATCCAAATCCGATGAATACTGTTTCACCAATCTTGCCCTCATCCACCTGGATGGAACCAGCGCGATCAGTAAGAAGCGTACGCTTAACCGTTACCCGTACTACTTGTCTCCAATCAGTGCCGTCTCGATCGAAACGGCGGGAACGGTCGACCTTGATGTGGAAATCAAATTCACCATCGGTGATCGTATCATCAGCATCGACGTGCATAAGAAGCATCTGGAAGAGATTAAAGACCTCTACAAATCATTAAACAAAATCTCGGAGATCTCGTACGACAATGAGATTAAGCTCGGCCATGCCAAAGAAAGCCTGGCCATCGCCGCCAATACACTGGGCAGCATCAACAAGCTTGAGGGCAATCTCGTTGAACAGTTCAACGGTATTAATCAATCCGCCTACGAATGGATGGAGAAATCCTACAAGCAGTACAAAGTCAAAGATTTTGCACCGATTTTCGAGCGCTATATTCATTTCTAATCCTAAACATTCGTTTCATTAAACAAGAGAGACCTGATCCGGATCAGGTCTCTCTATCTATCTGTACACTCTGTCACACAATTCCTTCGAGCTTGCTCCTGCAACAACGTCGTCGAATCAGCTTACCTGCCTGTCATGCGGATGACTTACCTGGACTGTCATGCGGGGCTTACCGGCCTGTCATGCGGGGCTTACCTGCCTGTTATTCGCCAAGCATACGGCCTCTTGCGCCTGACTGCGTATCAAACTGCCGCTCTTGTCCGCTTTACGGGCTATTCTGCATTCTGCCCCCGGGGACTTACGGCTACCACCGGATTTGCCGGATAAGTCCGATCACCGTCTCCTTGTGCGCGTGGCTGAACGGTCCGCTCTGAATTTCTTGTATAATACGCTCCAGGTTCGTATATCCCTTGGCCAGTCCGTTCAAGCGGGCTGCCAGCGCCGAGTTCATCCATTCATTACCCGAGGGGTACAGGACATGCAGCTTATCCACGGCGTCCGGGTATCTTTGGAGATAATACTTCTGATGTCTCTCCTCGGCAAGGTACCAGCGGGAATACGGGGCGATCTCCGTCTCCGGCTTTCCTTTACCCAGTGCAGCCCGCTTTTGAATAACGTGCCGGATCTCTCGGTGCTGCCCCTCATCATGATAAAGGAGCAGGGACATGTACTGCCGTCCCTTGTAATCGTTTATGTTAACCGGGTTGTGACTGCTCCAGAAAATCTCTAAGATTTCCCCGAAAGTGATTTCATCCGGATCAAAGTCAATTTGAACCGTCTCCGAATGATCCCCCATCTTACGGTAAGAAGGATCCGATAGGGTGCCGCCCGCATAGCCTGTACGGGTTCTAACCACACCCGGCAAATGCCCGAACAAGGCTTCCGGGCTCCAAAAGCAGCCCATACCAAACGTTGCGGTCTGGAGGTTGCCCCCTTTGGCAGAAGGCACTGGTGAATCAGGCATCCTGGTCTCATTACCCATCGTTTCACAGCCTCCTTCCTCAATATCTTAACATAAACAAACAGACACCTTGTCATGCAAGATGCCTGTTATAGCCGCTTTATAAAGAAGAACTATTTAAAGCTCCGGTTAAGAAAAGCCTTCGTCCGATCGAACTGGGGATTCGTAAAGAGCTGCTCCGGATGGCCCGATTCGATTATCTCCCCGTGATCCATGAACATCACCCGGTTAGCCACCTCTCGGGCAAATCCCATTTCGTGAGTCACGACGATCATCGTCATATGCTCCTCTGCGAGCTTCTTCATGACCTGCAGCACCTCGCCCGTCAGTTCGGGGTCAAGTGCGGATGTCGGTTCATCGAAGAGCAGGATATCCGGGTTCATCATCAGCGCCCGGGCAATCGCAACCCGCTGCTTCTGGCCGCCCGACAGCCTGGACGGATACTCGGACGCCCGTCCTCCGAGGCCTACCTTCTCCAGCAGCTCGGCGCTTCTGCGGCTGATTTCCGCACCTGTCTCGCCTTTTACGACTTTGGGGGCGAGCTCCAGGTTTTCTTTTACCGTCAGGTGGGGAAAGAGATTGAAATGCTGGAACACCATCCCCATCTTGGAGGTGATTCTCTTGATTTCTCCCGGCTTGGAGTAGAGTCCGTTCTGGACCAGATACTCACCGGACACCCGGATGCTGCCGCCATTAATTTCTTCGAGGTGAACCAAGCTGCGGAGCATCGTGCTTTTGCCTGACCCGGATGGCCCGATCACCGCAACGACATCATTCTTATGGACGTCGAACGTCATTTTCTTCAAGACTTCCAGGGTTCCATATGATTTGGTAAGTCCATCGACTTCAATAATAGCCACAAGCGCCATTCCTTTATTCGTATTTAAATCTTCTTTCCATCCATTTGAACAGCAGGGTCAATAGAAGGGTCATAATCAGATAAATAATACCCGCTATAAAGAACGGGACAATGGTAAAGTCACGGTTTACTGCGGTTTGCGCAAAGTGCAGCAGTTCCGGCACCGCAACCGCGTAGAGCAGCGCGGTATCCTTGATCAGCGTGATGGATTCATTGGATACTGCCGGCAGTACGACCCGGAACATCTGCGGCAGGATAATACGCGTAGTAGTCTGCCATTTGCTTAAACCGAGCACCTGAGAAGCCTCATACTGCCCTTTGTCGATAGCAAGCAATCCTCCGCGGAAGATTTCCGCGAAATAAGCGGCGTAGTTCAGGATGAATCCCAGACAGGCCGCTGCAAATCGGTCCAGTACCAGATATTCGCCGACAACGGGCAGCATGGGCAGCCCGAAGCAGATAATGAGCAATTGCAGCAGCAGCGGCGTACCGCGCATGACATAAATATAGGTGTGGGCCAGCCAGGAGACCGGTTTGCTGCTGCTTTTGACCGCCAGTGTAAGCCCGAATCCGAGCGGTATCGAGACCACAATAGCAATCAAGAACAGCAGGACAGTCATCTGGGCCCCTTCCAGCATAGGCAGGACCATAGTGTTCCAATAATCTGCAGACATACAAAGTTCCTCCAAAAACAAAATGGGATTTCAATTAAGAAATCCGATTTGTTTTATCTTCATTCAGTTCTGATTACTTCAATACTTTATTCTCGCCGAACCATTTCTCGGAAATCTTCGCAGCCGTTCCGTCCTGGTTCATATCATCGAGTGCTTTCTGCAGCTTCTGAAGCAGAGCCTCGTTGCCCTTCTTCACGCCGATTCCATATTCCTCAGGAGCCAGCGAATCAGTCAGCAGTTTAAAAGCCCCCTGATCCTTGGACATGTAATACTTGATCACGACTTCATCAATGACAACCGCTTCCACCCGGCCGATTTTCAAATCGCTCAAGGCGAGGACATTATCCGCATATTCCGTAACGGACTTGATCTTCGATTTAACCGGATTCGCGTTCAGCGCGTCAGCAGCCGAAGAAAGGGACTGGAGCCCTACAACTTTACCCGCCAGATCATCCAGCTTCGTCACAGGTGAATTACTCTTCGTAACAACAACCTGTGCATTTTTAAGATAAGGTTTGGTAAAAAGAACTTTCCCTTTACGCTCGTCCGTAATCGTATAACCGTTCCAAATCAGATCGATTCGTCCGCTGCTCAGCTCAGACTCTTTGGTCTTCCAGTCGATTGGTTGGAATTTAACCGCCTGGCCCATCTTCTCACCCGCCGCCTTGGCGTAATCGATATCAAAACCGACGATTTCGTTCTTCTCATCCCGGAAACCCATCGGCGCAAATTTGTCGTCAATTCCAATGACCAGCTCTTTGCTGCCATTCTCTGCTCCTTTGGACGAGCACCCCGTGAAAATGGAGAGGGCTGCTGCCACAACTAGAACCATTGATGCTAAACGTTTCATCTGTAAGAGGCCACCTTTGAATAAGTTTGGTTACTTTATTGCGTTACCACGTTATCAAGAATAGCACATTCTCTTAAATGGGTCGATAGCTACTGAGATATTTAGAGGACGGGCAGACGGCAAATGACATGCGAAGCCGGCTAGTCTCGCTTCAGACCGGAGTTTTCAAGGCCGCTCCGATCTTGGCTATATCTTTTAATAACCTAATCTCCATTTCCATAATTTCCCCGGATAAACTGGTAATCATAGAAGAACTGGAGTTTCCAAGTCCGGCCTTCTTCCTCCCTGCATTAAGCACGACGATATTCGTGAGCTTTTTCCATAAGCCGCTGCATTCATTCATCAGGATTCGGATTTGCTCTACATGGGAAGGGTCATGATCATGCCTGGAAATAAAATGGAGGAGAATGTTAAATAAGATTTTCTGACTGGATATATACGCCATGATTAACTCGTTATCGCTATGCGCAAGATACTCAAGTTTAGACTGGATAAAGTGTTCCTCTTGTCCTGCAAATTCCAGTATCATATCCGAGATGTCTATTAATGCGCTTAGACTGGAATCTATCACAGGCGCTCTTACCGCTCTCATCGCTTTTATACTTCCATTCATATAGTCAAAGGATTCACTATACATATTGAAACCGCTTTCCATAGTCTCGTACAGCATGTAGAACTCGGAACACACGTCGCCGATCTTGGTCCGCAGAGCCGGATAGGGCCTGCTGTTCGTTAAGGAAACAAGCTGCTCGCCATCCTGTATGACAAAACGGCTTCTTTCCCGGTCATAGCCTTTTACAAGAATAAGGTGCGGATGGTCATTCCTCAAATATTCTTCACAATAGAAGATCGCTTTCTTGCTTACAGGCACGAATACGGGCCATCCCTCGGTTAAATTTTCTTCAATTTTCTCTACCAGGTTATCTTCTATATGAATGTCGACCGTCTCTAATCCTAGTTTTTCTCTGAGGAGATAAGATTCAATGGAATCCAAATCATGATGATAGAATGGAGGAACGTCGCGATCGGCGGGATTGAAATTGTAGTGGAAGAATAAATGGAAGTACAGATAAAACAAATCGGGGTATTCCTGGTTAAATGTTTGCGTCGCTAAATATTTGGGTGCCAAAAAACAGTTGAGTCCATGCTCGTCATATAAGTACTGGTCAAATATACACTCGATGCCGTTTAAAACTTTCATTACACAGCCCCCCATACACCATTAATAGTTACATAAAGCGAGTAAGACACTATTCCTTCGATGTCACGCTCCAGCAATCCGGATTTTTTTCATTGATTTTTTCCATTTAAAAATCATATTTCCAATATCAGTATTCACCATCGGCTGGTTTTTTACAATACTTTTTCACTCCAATGGATCATAAAAAAGGACTGGCACCTACCGTCCGATAGCCTGGTATCTCGATCATGAAGCCGCACTCCGCAGCCATCTATATGCAGCCGATTCATCTCAAGGTTCTATCCAGTATGACCTTTACGTATTAAATAGATTTGTAAGAACTAATAATAATTATAACATCGAAACTAATGCAATATGCGCCTAACATATCCTCCTATACAATGGAAATTTTTAATTCTTTAAACCATGGGACCGGGATGTGCCACCCTATTCATTTAATCGCGCTTCTTCGCCAAATCACTCAACTTCACGTCATAATGACACAAATAGTTGTTACCAATATATTGAAAAGGGGTCCGATATGATTTAATCTTAGTAAGCCATATTAATTATTTAGTTACTTAAAAATGAGGAGAGATTATCCGATGAAGAAAAGCTTCAAACGTCTTTCAGTTACGACCGTACTTGCTTTGTTCATTTCGTTATTCGCATCATTCACGGGGCTGGCTGCAAGCGAAGAGGGACGTGTCATGCGTTTTGATTCAAAGCTGGGCGGCTATGTTACCATTTCAAATGTAGTTGAATTAACAATGATCGAGGACGTAAGTTATGGTGAGGTCAAGTATTTAGCGACGGGCCCAGTGAAGGTGACTTTCTATGGGGAACTGTCCGAAGAGACGGCAATCGCCAAATGGGTGGACGATGAAAGCCTGGAATACGTAGATATCGTCAACAACTCAGCGGTGCTTACAGAAGCAGTGGATTACGGTATTTTCCCTGTATTCCAAGGCGAAAACAAGGACGATAATGCTCCCATTCTACTGCAAGTAATTGGAGGCGAAGCGGGAACGGAGGTTCCGGGTACGGAGGTTCCAGGTACGGAAGAGCCGATGTCTGAGACTGTGTCAGCGATTCCTACACCTGCCAAAGTATTGGTAAACGGCAAAGATGTGGCATTCGAGGCCTACAATATCCAGGGTAACAACTATTTTAAATTACGGGATTTGGCGATATCGGTAAACGGCACGGAAAAGAACTTTGAAATCAGCTGGGATGCCGACAAGAATGCAATTGCTCTGGCCCCTAATAAAGCTTATACACCAGTAGGCGGAGAGCTGGCTGCTGCTGAAGGATCGGCAAGCAAGGAAGTGCAGGAAACGTCAGCCAGTGTATATCTCGATGAACTAGAAGTGTTTTTCATTGCATACAATATTGATGGGAATAACTACTTCAAACTTAGAGACGTTGCGGAACTGATGAATATCGGTGTTACGTGGGATGCCGATGCCAATTCAATCCGGATCGATACGAAAGATGACTACAAAGCAGAGTAAGTGAAGAGGGGAATGAAGCGCCCCTCACTCAAACTCCGGTCCGTGTATAGAAACTCACGGCATAGATGCGCCAGTTAATAAGATTTATGCTGAAAAGATCCCGGTTGCTGAAATTCAGCATCCGGGATCCTTTGTGCTTGCGCACATGTATTTGCTTGCACACATGCAGGATCTGCTGCTTCCTGTCCAGCGGTTCCCGTATGCTTATTATTGTAAGGGAACCACGTGCCCGACCTTTCCCCTAAGGACAAGTCGCTCTGGTTACTGCTGAAATAATTGGGCAGCTAGCACGAAATCAGCTTCACACCAAGGGTGGAAGCGATTCCTTTGGCTCCGTCATTCATTACCCTGCTGTGGTTCCATATAAATACCGGCCTCAGAATCGGCCCGAGCAGATTCATCCACCTCTTGTTCGGATTTACCTGCCAAATGTACTGGACATGAGCCACACTGCCTTCCTGAGATAATCTCCAGGCGCCTTGGCCCTCCAGCTCCCCGCTCGCTTTTATTTCCAGGTATTGCGGTTCTTCTCTTCTTATCACTTCAGCTATAAAAGCCAGCTTGTACGGAAGCTTCGTACGGAAAACATAATTATACTTGCTGCCGATTCCATTGGGGTCCGAGCTCATATGTATAGGCTCCGAACTGACCCCCGACCACCAATTGTTATCCGCGGTACCGCCGATCAACTCCCAGACTTCCCGGATATCCGCATTAAACTTCCAGTTCGTTTCAAAATGATACGCATAAGCGGGCACACCCTTCAGCCTCCTGCATCCCTGCCAGTTCCCGTGCACCTGCTTTGCCTTAGCTTACTCATCCGGATGCCGGGTTCTGCCGCAAGGTATCGAATTTAGTAAATATACTTTTTATAAACAAAAATCAGGTTAAATAATCCTGCTTGCTCCCGATGTCCGGTCAGCTCCAGCCCCCGCCGGGCAAATCCCAATGATCCATTCTCATAGAGGAATCCAAAAGAACCTCCACACCACTTGAAGTGGAATGAAGGTTCTTTAGTTCCTGCTTGAATGCATGAAGCTGCTTATACCTGCTGGCGCATATCCGTGCTAGGGCCTGCTCATTTCAGCAGGACCGCGTTTTCCGCCAGGCTCACCCGGATTGCCGCCGCCTCCGGGTCCTCCCCCGAATCCGCCCGGACCGGAACTTCTCGCCGTAGTTACCCCGTTCTCATTAAGCCAGGTCACTGCACCGGAGGCAGTGAAATCAACCGTCTTCGCTTCTCCGGTATACAAGGAGTAAGCGGTATCCTTTGTGAGTTCAGGCGAGCCTATGACTATCGTCTGAAAACTCTTTTCAGGCGTATAGCTTGCCAGGGTTTTCCCGTTCTTGTCCTTCAGCTCGACTTTCGTCCCTGCCTTCTGTGCTTGAGGGTAGGTCATAAGAATAGACGATTGAGTTGAGGAATCCGATGGCGCCTGCGCCATTCCCGCGCTGCCGGCTGCAACCAGCAGACCGCCGGTTAGCTCGAAGGACCCGTCATAATCGAGCGCTCCGTTGCCATTCATGGTCGGTCCGTTCACATAGACGGTTCCGCCTGACATCAGAATGGACCCGTTGGAATCCAATCCGTCACCGGATGCATTCACATATATACTGCCGCCTGTAATCGTAAGCTTGTTACCGGCAGAGGAAGAATTCAACTTATTCTGCCCGGCACGTCCATTCGTCGACGATCCATCCGCCCCGCCGCCGATATTAATCCCGTCGTCGCTCGCGGTCACATGAATCTCCCCGCCTGCGAGGGTGATGTCCGAGCTCTCGATCCCTTCATAGCTCTTGGTAATCTGAATCTTGCCGCCGCTGATCAGAATCGACGAATCCGCATGGATACCGTCATCCCCGGATGCGATAGAGAAATCCCCTCCGGCTATAGCAATGCTCTGGTTGCTGTGAATAGCATCATCCGCTGAGTCGATGCTGAATGTCCCCTTCGCAATCGCGATAGCCGTACCTGCTTTAACAGCTTTGCCGCTGGCCGTTTCCGCCGCCGCATCGTCTGACTGGGCGCTGCTCTTCGGCTGGTTAGCCGCCTCCGATGTGACTGGCTTGTCTGCTCGCGCCCCGCCTTCGCCGTTCGTTCCTCCAGGTGCCCCGCCTTCTGCTTGACCTGGGAAACCGCCCTTCATTCCGCCCGGCATATCCCCTTTCATGCCGCCTCCCGCTTCACTCTTCGCAGCAGCGCTCGCGCTCCCGCCGCCGGAGGAAATCGCGAACGTACCGCCGTTCACTTGCACAGAGGCTGCCGCCTGCATGCCATCTTTGCCCGCTTTAATCTGGAACGTTCCTCCGTCTACATGGATGATTCCTTTGGCTGCTTCCGTGTCATTGGTCGATTTGATTCCGTCTCCCGCAGCTTCAATCAAGATTGTACCTGCCTTGAACGCTACCAGATCTTTTCCCATAATCCCGTCATCGGCAGCAGATACCGTAATTGCCCCTCCGGTAATCCGAAGGTCATCTTTGCTCGTCACTCCATTATTGTAATTACCGCGGACGGTCAAAGCGCCGGTTCCGTTAATGGTGAGGTCGTCTTTGCTATAAATCGCCGCATTCGGCTCATCCGTAGAGGAATCCACCACCGTATACTTGGCCGCATCTGTTACAGTGTTCTTGGTGCCTTCCTGAAGCGTAACAATGGTTTTATCCGCTTGCTTCACATAGATCGCCGCACTTACTTTGCTCGTAATTTCTACACCGTTCAGAACCAGCCAGACCTTGTCTTCTTTGGGCGCATCGACAACAATCTGGCCTCCATCCCATATGCCGCTTAATACATAGGTGCCTGCTGCATTAATCGTCAAAGTACGATCCTTTGCCGCTGCTCCGGCTCCCTTAATGTCGGCGCCTGCCGCGCTCAGCTCAATATAGTTAGGACTCGCCGCCTTCCAGTCGATGTTCTCGTCATCCTTGCTGTAGGACACAGGGACCGGCTCGGCTAAAACTTGGGCTTGCGCGGCCGCTGGTGAAGCTGAGGGAGTGCTAGCCGGAGCAGCCCCCTGGCTCTGACAAGCCGGCAGCACCACTGCGCACAAGAGAGCCAACAGCCTAATCTTCTTTGTATTTGTATGTTTATTGTTCATCGTCATTCCATCCTCCTCATGGTTTAATAATCCGAAGCTTGCGGGTTCATGGTAAGAGTAATAGTTAAATTCCCGTTCCTGCACCTGAGGGCATCGATCAAATCCTTCTGGCTCGCAGCCGGATCTATAGTAATCGCATATACGAGTTCGAAGAGACTGCCTAACTCGGTCGTTTTGACCTTTTTCAGCTCATGATCGACTTGGAATTGTCTGAAAACCTCAAGGAAAGCTTCCTCATACGCCAAATCTTCCGGCACCGTTATTTTCAGCAATTTCTGAGTGGTTTTTTGGGCGCCGAATTTGAATTTGTGGAGCACGATCATCAATGTACATAGAATCAAGGTAAACATAATGGCATATCCGTAAACACCGACACCGCAGGCAAGACCCGTGGCCATCGTAAACAGAACAAAAGCGATATCCTTCGGATCTCCGGGTGCGCTGCGGAAGCGGATAATAGAGAATGCTCCGGCTAGGCTAAAAGCTCTGGCAATGTTGTTACCGATCAGCAGAATAATAATCGCAATGATAGAAGGAATCAGAATCATCGTGAGCGCGAAATTCTGCGAATACGTTTGTTTGCTGGTTTTCATATAAGTGATACTGATGATTCCGCCTAACAAGAATGAAACCACAATCGTCAAGAGCGAGTGACTGAAGGTTAAAGATGCGTTGGTTGTTGTTGCCGAGAATAAAGATTCAAGCATATATACGTTCTCCCTCCGGATGTTGTTGCTGCATGCGCATTTTTCTATATTCATTGCCGTACTTCGAGAAACTCGTCCGAAACATGCTGTGTTCCGACAACAGACGGGCCAGCCAGACGGGAATGGTCTTCTCCGCTTTGACCTCCATCAGCCACTGTCCGGCGCCGAGCAGCGGCTCACCATGGTTACCGCTCTCCAGCATCAAATCGGATCGCCTCGATCTTATATTACAGTCGAACGTAATCCGCAAATCCCGGCTCTCTTTACTGAACATCGCAATCCGGTCATACGCCAAGTACACTTTCGGCTCCAAAGCGTATCGCTGAAGGAAGTATTCGATTTCGCTCAATACTTGCTTATTCATGTAGCTTGCGAGTTCCGGTTTGACGCCCGTGCGGACAAATTCATAAGCTTCATCTGTCCTCAGAGCCGTCCTCCGCTTGTTCACGAGGCCATGTACCTTCTTCTTGATCTCCATATATACCTTGGCTCCGGGCTGAGGAACCCCGTATGCACGAAGCCTAAGCTTCTCTTTATACTTGGGCTTGAGCAAGGAATTCCGGATTAAAGCATGGTCCCTCGTATCGTAGTAGAGGTTACTAATGGAATAAAACGTATGCTTCCGGTTATATTCATCGAGTTCCATGTATGCAAGCAGCTTCTCATGAATCATGCGGAAGCTTGTGTCATCCAGCAGATATTTGTTCTCATACCGGTTAAACACCTCAATGGTCATCCTACTTGCTCCTTCCTGTCTGTCTTGGATGGCTCCATCTTAGGACGTGAACCTTTAACGAACCTTAAATACTTTTCAGACATCTCTCAAAAGGGAAAAAAGCCCTAGCCATAGGGGTAATGGGCTCCTTAGATCCGAATCATAAGGCAAGCCGTCAAACGTTCCATTTAAGGTTCATTAAAGGTGCGGAATGCTATAATAGTCCTACTACAACCGCTGTTAGCGGGAAGGATGGAATCAGAAACCATGAGAATCCTAATCGTTGAAGACGAAACTCATTTAGCGGAAGCTCTCGCCCATATCCTTCGGAAGCAGCACTATTCCGTTGATGTCGTCCATGACGGCAGCTCGGGCCTGGATTATGCGCAAAGCGGCATCTATGATCTGCTGCTGCTCGATATTATGCTCCCCGGAATGAGCGGACTCGCTCTGCTGCAGACGATCCGCCAAGAGGGAATCGCTACGCCGGTTATCCTTCTGACAGCCAGGGGCGAGACAGAGGACAAAGTATCCGGGCTCGATTACGGAGCCGACGATTATATAGCCAAGCCGTTCGTTACAGAAGAATTGCTGGCCCGCATACGCGCCGCACTCCGCCGCAAGGGCGAAGTTGTTCCGGACAACGCCCTGCAGTATGGCGATATCGAGCTGAATACGGCGACACTGAAGCTCTCATGCCGAGGCAAGGAAATTAAGCTTATTTTGAAAGAAAGCGAGCTGCTGCAGCTCTTCATTATGAGGAAACAGGCGGTTACGCCTAAGGAATTAATCATTGAGAAACTATGGGGCTTTGATGCCGAGGCGGAGCATAATAACGTGGAAGTTTACGTTTCGTTTTTGAGAAAAAAACTCGTCCACCTGAATTCAGCTGTAGGAATAAGCACCATTCGGGGAGTCGGCTATATGCTAGAGGTGAAAGCGTAATGTTCAACAAGCTGCGAAATAAATTCCTCCTCCTGAATATGATTATCATCTCGGTTATGATGCTTATCGCATTCAGTTCGATTTATATCATTATGGATCAGAACATTAGCCGTGATATCGATATGGAGCTGCACCGGGAATCGGATTCGCGCAAGCCGGCAGGGAAATCCGCTCCGTTCAGACCTAACACGGCTCCTCAGGAGCCTGGGGCGGATAACAAAGGAACGTCGCCTCCGTTTCGTTCCGCATCCTTTGCTCTTGTCACGGACAAGCAGGGCACGATCCTAACCCTATCATCCCGCTTTGATATGACCGCCGAATTCTATGAGGAGATTAAAACCGCTGCCTTAGCCAAAAATAAGCAGCAGGGAAAGCTCAAGCTGGATGATCACCACTGGGCCTATGCTGTGCAGACCGTTCCCGACGGCTATGTGATCTCCTTTCTCGACGTTACTTCCCAGCAAGCTTTTTTGACCAACTTGATCTATGCATTCCTAGCCGTGGCTTCCATTATGCTTGTGATCATTTTCTTCATCAGCCGTTTCTTCGCCAATCGTTCGATCGGGCCGGTACAGGAGGCATTCAACAGGCAAAAACAATTTATTGCCGATGCTTCACATGAACTCAAAACCCCTCTTACCGTGATCAACACCAACGTAGATGTACTGCTGGCTCATGAAGACGACCTCATCAAAAATCAGACAAAATGGCTTACGTTTATTAAATCCGAGTCGGAACGGATGGGAAAACTTACGAATGACCTATTATATTTAGCGCAAATCGATCAAATCGATACCGGTGTGATGATGGCGCCTTTTGAAGTAAGCGAGGCTGTAGAACAAGTAGTCCTTACTATGGAAGCCGTTATTTATGAGCAGGATATCCACCTCACCTATGAGATCGAGCCTGGATTGACAGCGCGCGGCAGCATCGAGCAGGTCAAGCAAGTCGTCATGATCCTGCTGGACAATGCAATGAAATATACGGAGTCCGGCGGGTCGGTCGATCTTACGCTGAACAAGCGCCACCAGAACCTGGTCCTAACCGTCACCAATACGGGAAAAGGGATCTCTGAAGAGCACTTGGAGAAAATCTTTGACCGATTCTACCGTACGGATTCATCCCGTACCCGCGGTCAAGGCGGCTATGGCCTCGGACTAGCAATCGCTAAGGCTATTATTGAACAGCATAAGGGAACCATCTATGCGAAAAGCGTGAAGAATGAGCAGGTTTCCTTCTTCGTTGAGCTGCCCGTTCATATGTAAACGGAGGCTTTCAAACTAAAATAATTTAGCAGCTCTAACAACAAGAGGACCCAACCGCAAGGTTAGGTCCTCTGCTATATATGGAGCTAAACCCCGGTGTTTCATATTCATTCACCACCTGATGCCTCCGGTTAACTGCCTCTGCATCCCCTTGCATTCGGGTGTAGTTCTCACTTTTCTTCCAACTTACTTCGTATATAGCCTGGTAATATAAAAGAAGCACGGAATACTTCAGGAGTTATATATTTCGCTTCCTGCCACTGCAAACCATTCAAATCCGCCTTCAGGGGATCCCACTTCTTGGAGGCAATCGTAAAGCTCCATATCCCGCCCGGAAACGAAGGAATAGAACATAAATACGTGTGTACAATCGGGAACAGTTTTTTCACGCTGCCAATCGTTTTCTTTAAAATATCCGAATTGTAATAGGGTGAACCTGACTGAAATACCGCTATACCGTCGTCTGTCAAACTATCGTAAACGTACTGATAGAATGGTCGCTTGTACAGACTAATTGCGGGTCCATAAGGGTCTGAACGATCCACTAGAAGCACATCGTATTGGTTTTTCTGCTCCTGAATCCACTTGTATCCGTCTTTTATTACCGTATGAATACGCCCGTCCCGATCATAGTCAGTCTCTTGCGTCATCCAGGTCCGGCATACTTCAATAACCCGCGGGTCGATTTCCACTACATCTATCTGCTGCACATCTTTATATTTCAGCGCCTCACGGGCCGGCCCGCAATCGCCGCCTCCGATCATGGCAACTTTGGTGGGTTTAGGGTGTGTAGCCATCGCAACATGTGTAATCATCTCGTTATAAATAAATCCGTCTTTGGCGGTAACTTGAGGGGTCCCGTCCAGAACAAGCATACGTCCGAAGGCCTTCGTTTCAATCATGCTAATCTCTTGAAAGGGTGATTGTTCGTAATGGAGCAGCGCTCCGACTTTATATCCAATCTCCATATCAAGCTCGGGGAGATCGTCCCACAGCCACAGCTCTTCATTGGTTTCTTTGTGATAGCCCGTTAATGAATACCTGTTATCCTTCATTCTATCATCTCCACCGAATCATCTTCTTTTCAGTCTATTTAGTAATAGACCGTCGGAACTGTTATTCTCCCCTGTAACAAAGTCTTTCATATAAAAAGAAACGTATTTGCCATACTCCGTATCCGTCTGAAGCAGCAGCTCATCTACAAAGTAAATGCCATTAGGAATATCATCCAGCAGCAGAGCGGATAAGGCTCCATAAATACCGCAGGCTACCTGAAAATACGTGGCATTCGTTTTATATTCGGAAAATACACTTCTATTGCTCATAGCGTTATACATAAACCGTTCCTTATCCTTATAGACGAGAAGTACGCCTACCAGATCTTCTCCATTTATCTCGGCATCCAGCGGATCCAGAACCTTATTATTCCAATCCCAGAGATCCTGGGCATTACCGAGATTGGCACGGATCAGATCCGTCGTATAGTCATTCACCCGATAAAGAAAACCAACTTCCATATCATAAGCTTTTCCAAGAGTAAGAACCTCTTCATGCGGCATCAGACACCCGTAAAACTGTTTGTTTCCGAGCACCACTTTAAATTCCAGCTCATACACGGCGTTATAGAGAATGAGAGGCATATGCTGTTTTACGAACATAGGATAATTTAATATGGCCTCATCCAGGAAACATTCGGGAGACCACGTCGTATAAACCGTCTTTTGCTGAATGAGCGAAGGATCCGTGTAAAATGAATTGTCATGCTCAACAATGTAACAACCGAGCGGAATTTCTTCTGGAGTTTGCTTCAGCAGGTGCATGACCATCCATTGCACTACGCCGGGATTCATTCCGGAACCGATAATCGCCTTCGTATTGGTAAACCGCCCTCTGTTTTCCTCGAAAATACGGTACCTTTCCAATAACGTAAACCCTTCAAGATCTTCCTTCTCGTCCACCATCGTATTTTCTAAGGCGGTATTGATATACTGCACGCCCAACTCATTACAACAATCAAGCATGTCAACCGTGTCAGCCCAAGATACATCGATAACAATCCTTGTCTGCGTATGGTTTAAATGCTGCCGGAACCGTTTTAAATCGTTTAAATCCAATTGATGCAGTGTAATCGAGGGTTTCAAATGAGGAACGAACTGTTCGTAATATTCCATATCTTTTTGCCTCTGATCGACCAGATGAAGGGTAACGCTGCTAATAAATGAATGGATGGGATCATGAACGTTTTGAAACGCTTTATCTAATATAGCTAGAATAGATTTAGCCACCCCTCCGGCGCTGCCAAGAATACTAAGGGTAATTTTATGATTGACCAAATATATCAACTCCTTTAGACCAAGATATTCATGGTTAATAGAAGCCGATCCCATCCATAACCTATTAATAGAATCTATTTTTCTCATTGATACTGCCACCGTCTGATGCCGTAAACAGGACCAATCCTGGTCTTAAGTCTAGGTTCAGACACCCCCTAAGACGGTTATGCCGGGCAAATAAGGCGGATATAATGGATTTATAACTCAGAGCATGACTTATGAAGCAAAAGGAGCGTTTGAATATGAAAGCAACTAAAGCACCTGCAAAGGCGCCAAACGGTAAGGTGAACTGGGTGCTTTTTAATCCAAAAACCTATGCAACGATTCTCTATTTATTGCTGTCTCTCCCACTAGGAATTATCTATTTTACAGTAGCGATAACTGGACTTGCCCTATCCATCGGTTTAACTCCACTATTTATCGGGATACCGCTGTTTTTTGGAGTAGCTAAACTGTTGAATGGCATTGTGAATTTTGAACAGAGCATGATTAGACAAATTTTAGGTTTACCGAATCCGCCTGTTTCGTATCCCTCCAATCAACAGTCTGAGGCTGGGCAGAACTGGTTGAAGCGAATGGTGAGAGATTTTGACGGTGGGCTGTTCATTCGAAACCTGCTGCTTGTAGTACTAAGATTTGTAACAGGCATTGTATTCTTTGTTGTTATGGTAACGGCAATTTCACTAGGACTAGGATTTATTGCTCTTCCGGTCGTACATATCATTTTGATGAATGAAATTCAGCTTGATATTCTAGAGAATAGCTTGTTTAATTATTTCCATATCGATTGGACCTATAATCAGCAGTATATGTTGTACGTAGGCGTTGGCCTTGTCCTGTATTGGATCGCGCTTCGCGTCGTGACTGGACTCATGCAAATTCAGCGCAGAATCATGTATGTGGATGAGCCCTATCAACAGCGGTCCGTGTCCGTGGAAGCACAACTACATGCGTCGGTTCAGTCGCAATATTATGAGTACCAAGAGGGTCAGCCCACTCAAGGGACGAGGACGATGCAGCCAGCCTATAGAGAGCTTTAACTGAATGACCGTGAGTATAATAGACCTCGTATCTTACGACGGGTCCCAAGAAAATTCAGTCCCACTTTACACGTGATATTCTGTTAAAAAGAACCTTCAGATCCACTTATATAGTGGTTTTGAAGGTTCTTTTGCACATATTATGGGATTGTTTCACTCAGGTTTTACCCTTTTGAGACAGCCCCTTCTCTGTATAGAGGCGAACCGCGGTGTAGCAAATCCGCAATTCGCCATACTTATACTACCTAATTATTAAATGAATTCCGCTTTTTGAAGGAATCGCTGAATAATTGCTGCGGTTTCTGCCCTCGTAATATTTTGCAGAGGACGCAGTTCTCCATTGGAACCGCCGAAAATACCGATTTCAATGGTTAACGCTGCGGCTTGGCGAGCCCAAGAGGCCAATTGTTCGCTATCTGCGAAATTGTTGACGAGTTCTTGCTGCTTCGTATCGTCTATCTCCTTATGCAGCTTCACAAGCCTCATTGCCCTAGATAGAATAACCATCGCTTCCTGTCTGGTAATCTTCTCATCAGGTTTGAAGGAACCATCTTTATGTCCATCGACCAGCCCATAAGAATATCCGATCTGAACGGCTTGATGATACCATGCTTCCTCCTCTACATCCTTGAAATCAAACGTCTTGTTAGCTGAGCTTAAGCCTAATGCTCTAATACTAATCGCCATAAACTCTGCGCGCGTAATTTCGCTATCCGGTAAAAACCGCTGCTCGTCTGCTCCATTAACGACCAGTCTTGATGCTAAATCATTGATACTTTCTCCAGCCCAATGTTTGGATACATTACTCATGGTTTTTTTATTATAAATAAGTCCATAAATGCTATTGGTCATACTATTAAGGATAGCGTAATCACGCCCTCCTTCACGTACTACCTTCGTCGGGATATGAATAATCGTACCATCCGACATAAGCTTTACTCCCGTCGTAATACGTGTAGGATCTATCCCTGCGGGTATTACAAGGTGCCTTTCTACAAAAGTATCGAATTGATTGAGTTCTATTTCTTTGTTCCCGTACAACCCTTTTATAGAAAAACTTACCGGGGGGGCGACAAGTAAAACCTGTCCATCACCCGAATTCTTGAATACAAATGCCGACTTAGGAAGATTAATCACTTCTACCTTGATCTTCATATCCTTCAAAGGGATATCGGTTCCTAATTGGTTACGCCATTTATTAGCGCTAATTTCATCTGTGGGAAGTGTATATACGACATTTTCTGTGTACACTTGAATAATGGCATGTTTGTTCTCTAAGCTTTGCAGGAGTGCAGCATCCATCTCCCAATTGACGGTATCGGAATTATTACGAACCGTAACGGTAATAACCGGTTTGTTCCCCGATTCATTCAGCATTTCTTTAAGTTGAGCATCTTCCAGGAAGACCGTTGTCACCTTTTTTCCTTCTACCATTTTAACATCAACTTTAGCTGCATTCTCTGACTTGCTCCCCGTTCTAATGACAACATCAACATTAGGAGCGATATCTGTGCTCCCTGAACTTCCAGGAGTGCCGCTGTTAGAACCAGTGTTAGATCCAGCGTTAGATCCAGCAGAGCTTTCCTGGTAGGTAATTGAAGCCAGGTTTGCCACACTGACATTACCCGCAGCATCCCGGAGTTGGACGTAAAGATTCTTTAATCCCGGGCTGCCCGTAAAGTTCCAATTTTTCGTAGGCAATACGTTCTCCCAATCCCACCATGTTAGATTATCTTCGGAAAAACGCATTTCGGTAACGCCGCTGCCTGTACCATCTGAAGAAGTCAAGGTTAAGGTCACTAACTTACCGCTTGTCGTGGCCGCACCACTGTTTATGACGATTGTTCCTGTAGGAATCGTTTGATCCAGTTTAATAACATCATCAATTGTTCCACTTACATTGCCAACCTTGTCTTTAAACTGTATATATACCGTCTTCTCACCGTCACCCGCTGCAAGACTCCAAGCCCTGGTTAGCGCTGCTGGCTCCCAGCTTCCCCAGTCACTTCCGTCGCTCGATAAGCGCATCTCTACTATGCCGCTGCCATTATTTCCGTCGCTGCTAGTCAAAGTGAGCGTTACGTCCGTCGCATTCGTCCATTCTGCACCCGCTTGAATGATTACCGTACCCGTTGGCGCGGTTGCATCGATTTGGAATGGAATAGTTGTTGCATTGCCTGCTGCATCCGTTACAACCAGCGTGTACGCACCATCTTGATCAATCTCTGTACCGCTTATATAGGCAGCACCATTCAACTCCGCGGTTCCTTCCGTGAATACCGGGGTCACCGACTTATACACTCCACCCTCCGTTACTCCCGTAACAGCCGGTCCAACATTGTCGATCTCAAACTTAACGGTTGTTGCATTGCCTGCTGCATCCGTTACAACCAACGTATACGTACCATCTTGATCAATCTCTGTACCGCTTATATAGGCAGCACCATTCAACTCCGCGGTTCCTTCCGTGAATACCGGGGTCACCGACTTATACACTCCACCCTCCGTTACTCCCGTAACAGCCGGTCCAACATTGTCGATCTCAAACTTAACGGTTGCTGCATTGCCTGCCGCATCCGTTACAACCAGCGTGTACGTACCATCCTGGGTAATCTCTGTACCGCTTATATAAGCAGCACCATTCAATGTCGCGGTTCCTTCCGTGAATACCGGGGTCACCGACTTATACACTCCACCCTTCGTTACTCCCGTAACAGCCGGTCCGACATTGTCGATCTCAAACTTAACGGTTGTTGCATTGCCTGCTGCATCCGTTACAACCAACGTATACGTACCATCTTGATCAATCTCTGTACCGCTTACATAAGCGGTCCCATTCAACTTCGCCGTTCCTTCGTTGAAACCGGGAGTTACCGACTTATACACCCCGCCATCCGTTACTCCCGTAACAGCCGGTCCGACATTGTCGATCTCAAAGTTAATGGTTGCTGCATTGCCAGCCGCATCCCTTACAACAAGCGTATACACACCATCCTTATCAATCTCCGTGCCGCTTATATAAGCAGCACCATTCAATGTCGCTGTTCCTTCGTTAAAACTGACAGTCAGTTGCTCTTTATAACTCTTGCCGTTGGTTACCCCTGTTACGATAGGTGCTGTCTTGTCGATCGTAAAAGTTACCGTCGTTACATTGCCTGCCGCATCCGTTACGACAAGTGTGTAAGCTCCATCTTGAGAAACCTCTGTACCACTAACAAAAGCAGCTCCGTTTAAGGTCGCCGTTCCTTCGTTAAAAGCAATCCTTTTGTTGCTGTTGTATATCTTTCCGTTTACTACTCCCACCACGATAGGTAACGTCGTATCAATCCTGAAGCTCACTATCGCATCATTGCCTGCCGAATCAGTAACGGACAGAGTATACGCTTCATCCTGCGTGATAGTTGTACCACTGGAATATGGGCTCCCATTGAGCAATCCGCTGCCTTCGTTAAATAGAGGCGTAACTGTGCTGACCGTGAGTAATTTCGTCCATGAGGCACCATCATTAATGATGAGTGCACCTGTTGGTGCGGTCTGATCCAACAAAATAGTCTGAGAAGAATTCGCCGAGATCGCATTGTTAGAATCCCTTACCTGCATATATATGGTCTTTGATCCATCTCCCCCAGCTAAACTGAATGTAGCTGTATTGCTGAAAGGCAGCCAAGATGCCGCTGATAAATTAGCAGCGCTATCCGCAAATCTCATATGGGTGACGCTATCCCCTGCATCAGGATCTGATCCTGTTATCGACAGATTAACGGTGCTAGCGCTTGTCGCCGCTCCTTCAGCTATCGTAAAGGAACCCGCAGGAGGATTATTTGCAGGTCCGGTCTCATACGTAACGACCAGCTCGGGACGATATACAACATTCGGATGTTCCTGGGAAGAGAGAAGAAATTCCATTATATCGGCAGTGGCTGTATAGGACTTTGTAACTGTGCCCCCTGCCGCTTCAGCTCCTGGTACCAACCCGGGTGTGACTAGCGTGAATACCATTACAATAGTCATGAATAGAATGAGAACTCTTTCTTTCATTATTACTCCCCCATTTAAATAACATAAATGCACCATTTTTTTGTAATATTCTTTCGCTATCAGCCTATTATTTCATACTAACTATCCCTGTGGCCTATTATTAATCACACTTATCGATTATAACTTAACTATTATATAATTACGTCATTTTACAGAATAGTTACTGCTGTCATTTATATTGTCACGTGACAAATTTGTATATTTAATCGTTGGCATGTAAGTGACGTTATAAAATTCTAGAGAATGAAAAACCCCGACCTCTTACGGTCAGGGTTTACAGGTGGAGGCGAACCGCGGTGTAGCAAATCCCCAGTCCGCTGCGTGACGTTAAGATATTTGGTGATGCTGCATAAACATCCATATCTGCACTAACGTCACGAATCTCCAGAACATAGTCCGTCCTTAACAAAGCACTTCTTAGTTGTTATTTTGTACCAGCACTTTCAGTAATACCGTTACAGCTTCTGCCCTTAATGTCTTCGCATTCGGTTCGAATCGGTTGTAATCCT
The DNA here is from genome assembly GCF_009757775.1 of Paenibacillus lutrae. Taxonomy (GTDB): domain Bacteria; phylum Bacillota; class Bacilli; order Paenibacillales; family NBRC-103111; genus Paenibacillus_F; species Paenibacillus_F lutrae. The sequence goes on along the minus strand of NZ_RHLK01000011.1, from coordinate 58,392 downwards.
TACCTTCTATCAAGCCTGCCTTCTTAGTCGCTGCAATTGCACCTTTTGCCCAAGCCGCAATCTCCTTGTCATCTGCGAAGCCAGATGCATCATTGGTTTCAGCCTTTAGACTAAGCGCATTCGCGATCATCACTGCCATTTCAGCGCGTGTAATTTCTGCATCTGCACGGAACGTATTGTCCTCGTAACCCGTAATGATACCTGCTTGTACCGCTTGCGCCACTGCCTTCTGAGCCCAGGCTCCGATCTTGCCAGTATCTGTGAAGGTCAGTGCTGCTCCTTCTCCCTCCGGCTTCATCGTGTTCATCAGCATCACTGCAAATTCCGCACGCGTCACTGTGTGATTCGGCTTAAACGATCCATCCGGGTAACCGCTGATGATCCCCTTGCTTACCGCTTGGTTGATGCCCGCCTCTGCCCAGTGCTCCGAGATGTCGTTAAAGCTAATCGTCGGTTTCGTGTCTATCGGATCAGCTTGACCGACAGCGAATACTCCGAATTTGGTAAAATGATTAACCTCAACCGTAATAGTTGAGCCGTTAATCTTACCGCCCCCGATCTCTACCCATGTTTTGTCCGTTTCGTCATAATAGAACACCGAAGGTTTTTGCCCGACATTCAAACCTTTTGGATCAAAAGCAATGGTCAGCGTTACCGGATTGCTGAAGTTTTCCGGGAAGTTTTTCAGAATCTCATAGATCGGACTGATTAGACTTTCCTTATTCGTTAGAAGTTTCTGACTGTCCATTACAGGGTCTATCGTTATTCTCATTTCCTTGTTTGCCGCATTAGCCGGAATAGCGATGGTAACCTTATTATGCAGACTCACATTGCCTTTTTTACCTGCAGGAAGCGTCAGTTTGCCATCCTTAGCGGTAACGGTGTTGTCACTTGAGGACGAGGAACCCCCGCTGCCACCGGATGAGGACGAGCCGCCGCCTCCCGATGAGGATGATGACCGTGGCGTTACACTATAGACATCCGTTGATACACTGCTGCCAACGCTATTAATCGCCCTTACCGTAAATGTATAGGTCACGCCATTCGACAAGCCTGTTACCGTAATCGGGCTGGATGCTCCCGTAACCAGGAGATTTCCCGGCATAAAAGCTACCTCATAGGCTGTGATGGGACTCCCGCCATTATCCGCTGGAGCGGTAACGCTAATTATCGCTCCACCGTTGCCTGCAACAGTTGTTACGCCTGAAGGCACACCCGGGACGGTCATGGGTGTTGCGCTCACTTGATTGGAAGCCGCACTGTCTCCTCCTGCATTGACCGCTTTTACCACGAAGTGGTAAGTCGTTCCGTTCGTCAACCCTGTCACATCGTAGCTGTACACCGAGCCGCTTACGGTGGCCACTTCGGTTGCATAGGTTGCGGATGCTACAGTCTGGAATACTTTGTACCCGGTTGAACCGTTCACCGGATTCCAAGCAAGCGATACTTGCGCATTGCCTGACACAGGTGACTGCAATACTGGCGCTCCGGGTATTGGAGCCTGCGGCGTAGCGCTTATAGTACCGGAAGATGCGCTATCCCCTACAATATTCGTTGCAACTACCGTAAAGGTATACGCGGTTCCATTGGACAAGCCTGTTACCGTAATCGGACTTGCCGGCCCGGTAGCCGTGATACCATTGGGATTTAAGTCATCCGGACTTGAAGTTACCGTGTAGCTTGTAATGGCGCTTCCTCCATCGCTAACCGGTGCCGCGAAGCTGATCGTCGCTTGTCCGTCCCCCGCTGCTGCCGTTACGTCTGTCGGGACTCCAGGTACCGACGCCATTACCAGCTTCTGTATGCGATGGTTACTTGAATCGGCCACATACACATTACCGGCGCTATCTACCGCCACGCCCCTTGGATAGTCAAACTCGCCCAAGCCTTTGCCATCTCCGCCGCCGCTCTTTTCCCATGCGGTCCAGACTTCCGTCGCTGCGTCTAACTTCTGTACGCGACTGTTATACGAATCTGCCACATACACATTGCCGTGACTGTCTACCGCCACTCCTTCCGGATTCCGAAATTCACCCAAGCCATCGCCGTTCTTTCCCCATGCGGACCAAACATCCGTTGCCGCTGTCAGCTTTTGTATGCGGTGGTTATCTGAATCGGCTACATACACATTGCCGTGACTGTCTACCGCCACTCCTCTAGGATATCTAAACTCACCCAAGCCACTTCCAGTCTTCCATGCGCTCCATGTACCCGTGGCTGCTGTCAACTTCTGTATACGTTGGTTACCGGTATCCGCCACATATACATTACCATGATGGTCTACCGCCACTCCATTAGGATAATCGAACTCACCTAATCCATTTCCGTTGATGCCCCATGTGGTCCATACTCCGGTCGCTGCATTCAGCTTTTGTATGCGATGGTTATCAGAATCGGCTACATACATATTCCCGCTGTCATCTAAAGCTATACTATTGGGATAATGAAATTCCCCTAATCCGCTTCCACCTCCGCCACCGCTCTTTCCCCATACGGTCCAAGCTCCCGCTGCAGTCAACTTCTGTATACGATGGTTTTCAAGATCGGCCACATATACATTACCCATGCTGTCTACCGCCACTCCACTCGGAAAATTAAACCCGCCCGGAGCAGTACCGAAAACAATTCCCTCGGTCCCCCATTGGTTCCATTGACCCGTTGTCACTGTCAACTTCTGAATACGATAGTTATTTTCATCCGTGACATATACATTGTCGTAGCTGTCTACTGTCAATCCAGTTGGATAACTAAACTCGCCCAGGGCAACTCCTTCCCCGCCGCCGCTTTTTCCCCATGCGGTCCAAATCCCTGTCGATTCGGTCAGCTTCTGTATACGATGATTAGCCACATCTGATACATATACATTCCCGACGCTGTCTACCGTCACTCCACTCGGATACTGAAACTCTCCCAAACCACTGCCGCTTTTTCCCCATTCGGACCAAACTCCGCTCGCTGCGTCTAGCTTCTGTACGCGATGATTTTCATAATCAGCCACATACACATTTCCCATGCTGTTTACCGCTACTCCAGACGGATAATAAAACTCACCCAAACCAGTTCCGCTTTGGCCGCCGCTCTTTCCCCATGCGGACCAAACTCCGCTCGCTGCGTCCAGCTTCTGTATACGATGGTTTTCAGAATCAGCCACATACACATTATCCATGCTGTCTACCGCCATTCCAGCCGGATAATAAAACTCACCCAAACCAGTTCCACTTTGGCCGCCGCTTTTTCCCCATGCGGACCAAACTCCGCTCGCTGCGTCCAGCTTCTGTATGCGATGGTTTACATAATCAGCCACATACACATTTCCCATGCTGTCTACCGCCACTCCAGTCGGATAATAAAACTCACCCAAACCAGTTCCGCTTTGGCCGCCGCTCTTTCCCCACTCGGACCAAACTCCGCTGGCTGCGTCCAGCTTCTGTATGCGGTGGTTTCCGGAATCAGCCACATACATATTACCCAAGCTATCTACCGCGACTGCTCTCGGACCATCAAATCCACCTGCTTTTGAATCTTCAACCGTTCCTATTAAGCCATATTGACTCCACTGCTCTGCTGCTTGTGCCGGAACTGCATGCAGACCCATCGTTATAATCAACACGATCAAGCTAAGTACATACCATTTCCCCATAACTTGCCTTCCATTACTTTGATTCATACGTTCCTCTATCTCCCCTCAATCATCTACCGCCTTAAAAGTTAAACACTAATCCAATTACAACGACGACAATTCTCGCAGATTCTTGTTTCCTTTTGTCAACTTTTGACGCAGTATTCTTACTTTAAAACGATTCCAGCAAAAAAAAAATCCCCCGAAAGGGGGAGTTAAAGCGATAAACAGGGTGATCTTTACCCTGTATCATTTATTCTTTTGCATGCTGCAGCGCTTGAACCCGATTGTTTACTCCAAGCTTTCTGTACACATTTTTGATATGGCTCTTTACGGTTTCAGCGGAGATATTCAGACGGTGGGCGATTTCCTTGTTGGACAATCCACCTCCGATTAACTGCAAAACCCTCGTTTCCTGCTCGGTTAGATTATCTTTAATTGACACTTTCGTTTCCTGCGAAACCTGCATAGCTTGAAGCAACTGCTTTGCATAGGTCATAAAAGACGGGGAAAATTCTGTTGAGCGTCCACCTTGCGGCACCTTCAAATAAGCAGACAGCAGCTCCACCATCACAGCCCCTTCGTCAATAAAGCTGCGAATATATCCCTTTGGCTGCGCCAGCTGCAATGCGGTCTCCAGCGGAACAAGTGCGGCCTCCGTCTGACCTAAGCGCTGATGTGCTGCACTCATCAGAATGAGTACCTTGATACGATCCCGGAGACGATCTTCCCTGTCTAATAAGTGATTTAACCGTTCCAATAGATACAGGGCTTCTTCCATTCGTCCACAGGATACCAGAACCCGGGCTAACGCTAAATGCTCCAGCACATGATACAAGGAAACCTCATCGGTATGCGCCAGACCGCATCTTTGCAACCACTCCAGCGCATAGTCGAATGAGCCTTGCTGCAGAGCCAGACAAGCTTGTTCTGCTTCAATGCTCAACATAAATAAGTCATAGTCGGGGGAGTCGATTTGCAGCTTCACCTGCTTAAGTATCTCTGAGGCCCGGTCGGGATTTCCTAATGCCTGCTGAATTCTTGAAGCGCTAATGGCTACTTGAATCAAAATCCGCGCAAAGGGCTTCATATCCTCGCGTCCAAGAGCCTGACTTACACACAACTCGGCTTCTTCCAGCCGGTTCCACTCGTACAGCAGTTTACTATAAGAAGCATACAGGAGGCCGATGAAAGGATATTTTTCCTTTCCCCCCCAAATTCTAATCCACTTCGACAGGAAAGCCTCGCCTGTATGAAGATCGTTGATATACGCGAAATAATCATCAAACGAATCATAGCCTTGATACCGGTTGCGTCCCATCGTTTGAAAGAAGCTGCCTTCCGGCATAAAACGTTCCACCAACTCAAAATATGTAGAGGTTTGCTCCATGTCCTTTCGAAGATAAGAGGCAACTGAACAGAAGAAGTAAATGTTGCCCATGGCCTCTTTCCACTCGGCTTCGTTCCATTTTCCCTTCATCTCTCGAAAGCGGGTGAGGGCTTGCCCTACTCTGCTGAAAGCCGCATCCCATTCTCCAACTCCCAGCAATACCGAGATATAGAACATTTCAATCATCGGCTTCTCCGCAAAGGCGTCTTCCGGTAAAAGAGAGACCCATCTATGGAGCGCAACGCTTTTCGATTGCACCAGCGCATGGAGATTTTTCTCAATCAATCGAACCGCATCGGCCACCTGCTTGCCTTCCAAATAATGCTCTACGGCTTCTTCGTCGTATCCATGCTTCTCCAACCAGGTGCCCGCGCGAATATGCACTTGTATCCATTGATCCGGATCCGTTCTCAGCAATACTTGTTTCAAGAAATCGGAAAGCAAATGATGATATCGATACCAGCTCCTATGATCATCTAGCGGAACAATAAACAGATTCAATTTCTCCAGTTTTTCCAATTGACTCTGACTGTTTATTTGGCCCGTTACAGCCTGGCATAAGGACTGATTCATCCGGTTTAAAATAGACGTTTCCAATAAGAAAGAGAGCATGGGTCCTGATTGATCATGAAGAACCTCCTCCAACAAATAATTGGAAATATCTTGCTGCCTGCCGCTAAATCGTTGAATCGTTTCGGCTATATTATCACTTTGCTTCAGTGAGATAGCTGCCAGCTGCAGGCCGCTGATCCAACCCTCTGTCTGATGAAAAAGCTCGGTCACTTGCTCTTTGGTGAGCAATAAATCGGTCGTATCCCGAAAAAAAACAAGCCCTTCATCCAATTGAAAACGTAAATCCCGCATGAGGATTCGATGGTATTCCCCCTTTGCCAGAAGCCTGGCAGTAGGTATTGTCAGATCGGTACGGCTGGCGATATAGAGATGAACACGGGGAGGCAGATGATCCAGAAGATATAGGAAAGAATGATGGATTGCAGGAAGTTCAATGAAATGAAAGTCATCAAGAATAATGACCAGTTCCTCGGTTAATTGATTCAGCTCATTCAGCAACGCAGGAATCGTATGTTCCAAAGCGACGGAGAGGCCTTTTTCAAGATAATAGAAGACCGTACGGCCAAAGACAGGAATTCTCGCCTGAATCGAAGCTGTTACCAAGCTCCAAAACTGAATAAAGTCGTTATCCAGCTTATCTAGTGAAACCCAGGCTGTACGTTCACCGCATTGTTTTCCCCATTCGCTTAACGCTGTAGTTTTCCCGTAACCGGCCTGCGCGGAAACAAGCGTTAGTTTACTGTCCATTCCCTCATTCAACATGCGCATTAGTCTCGGCCTAATTACCAATGCTTTGCGCACTTGGGGGATATGAAGCTTTGAGCTTATAATCATTGAATTTCCTCCGCATGGAAACTTCTATAGTTAGTTAGTATGCATATTCGACGATTTTCAACATTTTTCCTTTATTTTAAGAGCCTGGTCCGTTATAGCGCAGCCGGTGTTTTTTTATTTGTAAAAAGAACAGCAAACTTTAACAGCAATGACATCATTTACACAAAAAGGAGTCGATCGCCTGTCCGAAATTAACGTTGCATAAGCTTCTACGGTTGTTGTCAAGGATTTGATGTCAACTAGCGGAGGCCCTGATTATCCCTTTATGGGTTAACAAACAAACCATTCCTCCCGTTAAGAATACACTTCTGTATGAACAAAAAGGAGTGACTGACAACAATGACAATATTCCGAGCTTTCCTAAAGGGAAGAAACGAAGTTCCGCCTGTAAAAACAAATGCTTCTGGAGATGCGTTTTTTCGACTTAACAGGGCCCGCAATCGATTACTCTTTAATCTTGTCATCCGAAATATTAAACAAGTAACTCAGGCTCATATTCACCTGGGGCGAAGAGGGGAGAACGGTCCCATTGTCGCCTTTCTATTTGGACCGTCCAAATTTGGCATTTCCGTTAGACGAGGAGTGATTCGAGGTATTCTAAGCAACAATGATTTAGTCGGACCGCTGGAAGGAAAGACAATCCGCGATCTAGTTCGTGAATTCAGAAGAGGTAACGCCTATGTAAATGTACACACTATACAGAACCCCGACGGAGAAATTCGCGGCCAAATTGTAGATAAATAATATATACTCCAAAAAGACACTGACCTTTTGCGGTCAGTGTCTTTACGTTGGTGGAAACAGGGGGAGCAGTGGTATTATACCAAAAAATATTTTTTGTCGTATGGAGTGTCGTTTGCAGACCATTCGTTATCACGTAAACAATATCGCTTTCTGGAATGAAATGGAATGAACACATGATATCTCTGCAAGCACCGCTGCAAGCCGCGTTGCAAGCGCTGGTTAAACCCGGCCTCTCTATTACCGAATCAGGCATCGGGGAAGGGTGCCGTGGCCAATAACCAACAACAAAGCGGGAGAATGGCCGAATGGTCCATTCTCCCCCTTTGTTGTTAAGTATCAATTAATTGCGATCCATCAAACCGAGCTGAATCCCCAGACGCTTCAAGATGACGACTGCTTGCGCACGGCTCGATTGCTCCTGCGGCGCAAATACACCGTCGGAAACTCCATTCATCAAGCCACTGCTGACAGCAAAAGCAGCAGCATGGATCGCCCATTCGCTGATTGCGTCACTGTCCGTGAACGCTTGCAAGTCACTTGGTTTTCCTTGTGCGGACGGATCATTCACAAAGTCATTGGCGCGTGCGGCGAGAATAGCCAGTTCCTCGCGGCTGATCACTTGATTTGGACGGAACGTGCCGTCCTCGTATCCGTCAACCAGTCCTGCCTTGGCTGCTGCAGCTACCGCTGTCTCAAACCAGTCACCTGAACCCACATCGCTGAAAGAGTCGCTGCCTTGCCCATCGACGAGACCAAGCGTACGGACGAGCAGTGCCGCAAACTCAGCCCGGGTAATCGAGCGATTAGGTGCAAATTCATGATCCGTTACGCCTTTCACGAGCAGCTTGGAGGCGAGCAGGTCGATATCAGCCTGTGCCCAATGGTTTTGCGTATCTTCAAAAGATTTGTCGGCAGTAACAACCGCATAGAGACCGTTGCCGGTCCGCTTGATCGTGACGATCGTCTTCCCGTCCGCCTGCTTGAACCTGGCTGGAACGAACGTCGCCTCCTTCGCGGACGAATCAAACATCACCGCAGTGGCATGGCTTGGTATTTGGCCCGAAACGCTAATCGCAGCCTCCACATACCGGTCTTCAAAATCACGAATCTCCAGGGATCGGCCGCCGGCTTGTACGAAGGTACGGAAATCGTAAGCGTCACTTAGCATTTTTCCATTTTCCGCTTTCACAGCATCCGTGAATGCTGCCGCATCCGCTCCGGTTATCTTCTCAACCGCTACCACGACTTGGAGGTCGTCCGTTTTGGCATCGAGCCGCTTCGCCAGCGAATCGACGTCGAGCATGTCGGCAGGTAACCGGTAACTGACATCGCCTGCTTTTACAATCAATACTGCACCTGTTACCGAATCGGCCACCTTAGCGAGCTCTACTGCAGGAAGCGTGACGAGAGCGATCGGTTTCGTGGCAGGCACGTCGACGATCAACTCTTTGACGCCATGCTTCTTCATAACTTCAATCGCTTGAGAGACCATCTTATTGTCCAGCGTCACTTTCATAGCCGGTTGGCCGTTTGCATCTTTCGTCTCAACGGCCGTCGCAGGCAAGATTACAGCGCCGTCAACCAGCTTCGGCTCCGATGGTGTTCCCCCTCCGGTCCCGCTGCCTGGGGAAGAAGATCCTGAACCGCCCGACGAGCCTGAACTGCTCGGCGTGTAGGTCAGTTGGATCGACTTCTCGTTTGTTTTCATCCCATCGATGTACACGGCGAAAGTGACAGTGTTCCTGCCTTGCTGCAGATTAACGGTGCCGGTGAAATCGCCACTGGCAGCGACCGCAGCGGCGGTATCGTTCAATTTTACAGAGACCTCGGTTCCCGGCCCCAGAAGTTTGACATTCCCTTTGATTTGCGGACTGGCTGTCGTTACTGTCTTTCCGTCATAGTCCAGGAAACCGGAAAGAGCTGCCGACCGAATGTCGTCCCCGACATTGTACGAATTGGCCAAAAGCTGGCGCTTCGTACGTACTCCGTTCTCGTCCAGACCGGAGATAACCATGCCACCCTCTGGAATAGCACTGTTATTGTTTTCGGGGGAGCCCCAGTTCCAATTGATCGCTTGCGATTTGTTGACGACCTTGGTTACTTTACCGGTCGCATCGGCTACAACTTCGACACCAAAGCGGTTTCCGCCGGTCGATGAGCCGAATTCTTCGTTGTAGACGTTCAAATCGCCGGAATTCCGGCTGACGTTATAATAGCTGCCTTCGATAAAAGAAGAAGGATCGCCCGGCTTGCTTATGCCAACCTGATAGTTCTTTACGTACTCTTCGTTGTCGATGGACGCTTTAATGATCGGCCAATTGGCCAGAGAAGCGTCAAACAGCATCAAACCGTTCGAACTGCCCAACGCCGTTTGGAAAATTTCCCGCTGCAGGGCAGGAGATTGCAAGTCTACCAGTGCCATCCCGGCATACAGCGGAACTTCGCCGTTCGTTACGATGGAGTCCAGCGTCAAGTACCGCTGTATTTCCGGCGTCGTGCCGTAGTAGGTTCCAACCATCAGGAAATCCATCGTATCGATATAACCGGTTTGATAATACTCATCCGTATAGAGTGAACCGTTCGGCAGCTTCAGTCTGCTGTCGTAGCGGAAGTTTTTGCTTCCCCAATGGACGCCGTTCAAATAGTAAGACTCGAACCAGGCGCCTACGTAAGCGGACATTTGAATCTCTTTGCCTTTGGATGCCGAGTAGCGGTCAACCAGGGCGCGCGATTCCTCCATAAAGCTGGCTATCGTGCCGGAACGGAACTCCCACCAGTCTTGGATAAGCGGACCGTCCACCCGTTTGCCATTCACATAACGGAAAATATCGTCCGGCCAATTCGTAAGCTTCTTGTTCCGCTGTTGCAGGAACGCTTCGAATTTGGCCTTCGTCACATCGCTGAACTCGGCGGTTTCGTTATCATAACGGCCCCGGTCGTGAATAATACCGTCGACGTTATAGTTTTTCATCACTTCCTCGAACGTTTTCAACTGGTAGTCGCGCACTTCGTCGTTCGCAGGATTCACGAACAGCACCGCCGCGCCGCCCGAAGCTCCAGACAAGCCCTTTTGTCCGTAAGCGCTTTCCCTAAGACGTTTGATTTCTCCGTTATCTTCCGGACGGAATACCCGCTCTTCCCAGTCCAGATGCTGATCAATCACGGCAAAGTCATTTACCGCAATGGAGCCTTCGGCAAATACGTTAAATGCTGCGTGTATCTTCAGCCCGAGTGCATGTCCATGCTCCACGAACAATTCAAGCAAATCGAGATCGGGAGCGCCTCTCCGATCGCTATCCACCATCTCGCTGACATATGGACGCTGAGTCAGATCGTTTTTCTTGTATGAGGCGTAGCCTTCGACCCCTTTGACGTCAAACGCGATATCCGTAACGCCCGCTTCCTTCGCTTGGGTGAGGAAGTGTAAGACGCTTTCGCCCGTCTTGAACTTCTTCGCGTTGGACGCTTGGTCAACCCACAGGATGATTTGCTTTTCCTGTGTGAGGGAAGGTCTGCTAAATACGACGATCGATCTGCGGTCCAGCTCCTTCCCGTTCTTGGACAGAACGGTGTCGATATAATTCGGCCCAGCCGCAAGTGCCGCTGTATGGCGGAACGTACCGTCTGCTTGCAGCGTAACCTCTTGCCCGCCGATCGTCAGGGAAGCCTCGGCCGGATTCGTGATTTTACCGGTAATCGTCGTTTGTGTATCAGCTGTTGTAAGCATCGTGAGGCCGTCCAGTTGCAGTCTTGGGACTGCGCCTGTACCGCTCATCAGGTCAGCTACGGGGACGACATTGCCGTTTTTACGCAGCTTAGCCAAATCGCCAACTTTAAATTTGGTCGCCACATATTTTTTGATATCGTAAGTGCCATAGCTGTTATCTTGGGCCATAAGAACAAAGCCGCCTTGCGGAATTTCGAGTTCGCCCCCTACCCACGAAGGCGTACTATTGCCGTTGGCCGCATTGATCATCTTGGTTACTGTTCCACTCGCATCGACCTGAATAGCCACGTTGCTGGCGGGAATTGGAATTTTCGTGCCGTATTCAGTCGTAAACAGGGCAATGATATTCGGAATCCCTGTCACATCCTTGTCGATGTAGTTAATCGTCTTCTTAGGTCCTTCGACGTTAATCGTTATGTCTACAGGAGGCGCCTCGATCTCAATCAAATCGCCGCTCGTTTGCTGATAGACGATCTCAAGCGGAGTTTCCTGTAGAACATCCGCATTTTTGAGCAGCTTGACAGAAATCTTATTGACTCCTTCCTCCAGCGTCACGGTTTGGCTGAACGTTCCATCCGCTCCGATAGGAGCCGCTACGTCGCCTACTTTCACCGACAGCCCGGTGCCGGCTGTGTAGTTAAGCACCTTTCCTTTCACGTCATGCGCAGCTGAAGTTACCGGTGAAACCGGCTGGGCTTCTACTTGCAGGCTGGGCAGTCCCATAAAATCCGCAGCTGTGATCGGTATGCCGCCGCGCTCGAGGATAATCGTATCGCCCGCTTGGAATGCATTGTACAGCGCCTTACGGAAGTCTTTGCCTAACCAGTCGTTGTCATTAGCTAAAATGACAAACCCGCCCGAAGGGATTTCTACATTTTGACTTGCATCCCACCCATTCGGCTTGTTATTGCTTGAATTAATCCCCCCCTTGGGGCCCACCATTTTGAGCACTACGCCTTGCGAATCCACTTGGACCGCAACATTCGTGCTTTTCACAAACACTTCGTTGCTGTTAGCTGTCACATTGGTGACGGGTGTCCCGCTTGTAAAAAGAGCCAAATAGTTACTTTTCTGCGGGACGTCCACATTGGTGTTGATGTAATTTACTTTCAATTGGAGACTACCGTCCAGCGATACCGCGTATACGTCATCGCTTACGCTTGAGCCCCCGCTGCCACCAGCCGCCTGCGCTGTCGTTTCCCATTTCGGAAACAACATTGCGATCAAACATACGACGAGGAACAAGCTCAATCTTGCCAAATTACTTCGCATTAACATCCACCTTTCCAAATCTATTTTTTTGGAACAAATACATTATAATTGGAAGCGTTTTCAATTTATATGGACAATGGTGACAACTTTTGGTACTCAGGTGACATTTTGGGGGAAATTTCCACTAGGTAAGATTGAGCTAGCGGAGGTTTCGTCCTGCCTATTGTAACTTTATGATGAAAACTTAGGCTGATTGTACCCATCTTACTTGTATTGCCGCAAGGTGTGCAGATTAATGAACAAGCGTCGCGAGCTTTAAGATAATAAATCATATCGACCCTGCGCACGGTGCTGACCTCTGTTAGGGGCAATCCCTCTGTTGCTCCATCTACGCAAAATCGACACTTCTAAGGTGTCTTATTGCTGGAGGCGAGGGGAGGTATTGAAATGTATATCCAACCTGCTTACGATAACAACTCAACGTTGACCACCCTAGCGGTACATTTCAATACCGTGCTCCCTTTCGCATATACACTTCGGTCCGCACGGACCGAACCTGCGGTCTTCTCCCTCAGCCTCCCACAGAACAGCAAAAAGGCCCCAGCCTCTCTCGGCTGGGACCTTCTGCTGTAATCGGTATGGAGGCGAGGGGAGTCGAACCCCTGTCCGAAGATAACGACACATAAGCTTCTACGGGTGTAGTCACGGATTTGATGTCACCCTAGCAAGCGCCCCGTAACAGGCTATCGCTAAGGTCAGCCTGATTGTCTTCTTCAGCTCACCCCAGGCGGAGATGAGACAGCGTAGTCCACTACTTGTTAGCCCCTATTCTAGTCACATGGACGATGCTAGATAGAAGCACGCACACAGTTTCTTAGGCTGCGAAAGCGTAGTTTTGTTGTTGTTTGCCGTTTAATAGGCTTTAGCGTTGATAAAGCGGACGCGTCCCCACTACCCGCTACCCATGCTCGAACTACCCCCGTCGAATCCATAAACGCCCCCGTAATAGAAAAGGAACTGCGGATGCAACGGCTCATCGAGCCGGATGCTGTTTGTTGCTGCTTGCCTTACTCCACTTATTATACCACATCTCACGCAAAAAGCAGGTGAAGATCGTTGGAAGTCCGGAAGACGTTTCCCACTACTGGTATAGTATTTACCTCTTACTTCAAGCTTCGTATTACCTGGCGACTTTCTGCTTCTCCCGCAGCACTCGTTGAATGTCCCGCTGAGCATCGCGTTTGGCCGCGGTATCGCGCTTGTCGTACTGTTTCTTACCTTTACCGAGTCCAATAAGTAGCTTCGCGTATCCGTTGCGAACGTAAATCTTCAGCGGAACCAGTGTGTAGCCTTCCTGCTTGGAAGCACCGATCAGCTTGTTGATCTCCGCTTTCTTCAAAAGCAGCTTTCTCGCTCTTGTCGGATCACTCGGATTGTTACGGTTCCCTTGTTCAAAAGGACTGATGTGCATATTGTGCACGAACGCTTCGGAATTGCGGATCGTTGCGAACGAATCCGAAATATTGGCTTTGCCCATCCGCAGGGATTTAATCTCCGTGCCAGTCAGCACCAGTCCGCACTCGTACGTATCTTCGATAAAATAGTCGTGAGACGCCTTCTTGTTCTGTGCAAGCACCTTACTGTCTGCCTTCTTAGCCACGGTTATCCCTCCAGTCGTTCATGCTATTGTTACCCCATCTGTGCCTTTTTGAAAAAGCGGAGTGTTCTTTATTTTATCAACATCTCCGTTAAAAATCAAGAAACGCCCGGACCATACGGCAATTCAGCATAGAGCTGCTGCCGCATAGGCGGGCGGTTATCTTAATTTAAAGCCTATGGCTGTACTAGGTCAGCAAAAAAAGTCTATTAAATAGCTGAACATTCGGAACGAGGCAGTAGGCGACTATTCAAAGTCCATCCGCCGCCCCTCGTTCCAAGGAACAAGCCGCTTCGTCAGTTCGACAGCCCCGGTCCTATCCCGCCAGCCTACCGGCGGCCGCGAGGGCGTCTGTTCTCCGACGGATCGCGCCCGTCCGGCGTGTGCCGATCTCCGCGCACCGTCTTCGTCAGCGCGTTCACCGACTTCGCCCAGTCGCCGGAATACGGCGCCAGTGGACGCGGAGCGCCGTCGCTGCGGCCTCTGCCCGCGCCTCTGCCAGGCGCAGCATCTCCAGCTGCGCCGCGACCCCGCTTGCGCTGTCCCGGCTCGCCAGCGCCATCACGCGCGGTCTCACCGCCAGTGCTAGACGCAGCTGCATCTCCGCGCAGCGAAATGCCGCGGCCGCCCGCATCGCCAGGCGTGACGCTCTTGCGGCCTCTGCCGCCTTCGCTGCGTGCGGCAACGCTCGTACCGGCGTCACCATTCACGCCGCTTCTGCGGCCCGCTCTCTCACTTGCGCCGGCTTCGCCAGCAGCGCCATCCATGCGTCCTGCGCGGCTGCCCTCCGGGCTCGTGGACTCGCCGACATTGCCCGCTTCAGCCGGTGAACCGCCCTTACGGCGTCTGCTCCGTTTACGGCCTCCGCCTTCGCCAGCCTCCGCACTGCCTTCTCTTCTCTCGCCCTGCTCAACACGGCCTTGATCAGCGCCGCTTTCGAGCCCGCGGTCTTCGCGGTTGTCTGATCCTGCTTCTCCAGCCGCTTGAGCGCCGCCTTTACGGCGTCTGCGCTTGCGTCCGGCGGCTGCGCCTTCCTGCGTCAGACTCTCGTCACCAGGTTCCGCTGTTCTTACCGCCGGCGTAATTACCAGAGGTGCGCCTTCAGCTACTGTGCTTTTCTTCTTCCGCTTGCGGCGTTTACGGCCGCTGCCCTCTTCGGCTGCTGCACCGGCAACTGGAGTATCACTCGGCTTTACAAGCACATCGCGCACGCGTCCGCGGTCTTGTCCGCCCTTGCCGCCTCTTCCGCCGGATACGCGATTCTTAGGGCCGCCGCGTCCGCGGTCTCCGCTTTTCTTGCGGTCCAGCATACTGAACTTATTGGAACGCGGTTTCATATCGACCATTTCAAAGTCGATGGTCCGCTCGTCCATATTCACGCGGCTGACGCGGACTTTAACCTCATCACCGATCCGGTAGATCTTAGATGTACGCTCACCGATAAGCGCATGCTGCATTTCATGATAGTGATAATAATCGTCGGTCAGATCACTCAAACGGATCAGGCCTTCAACCGTGTTCTCCAGCTCCACGAAAATCCCGAAGCTCGTCACGCTCGAAATAATCCCTTCAAAATCCTCACCGACTTTATCGAGCATAAACTCCGCCTTTTTCAAAGCATCCGTCTCACGCTCTGCATCAACGGCGATACGCTCACGCTGAGAGGATTGCTCGGCAATATCGTCCATACGTCCTCTCAGGTACTCCTGGCGCTTATCGGACAGACCTCCGCCGTTCTCAAGCACCTCGCGGATCACCCGGTGAATAATCAGATCGGGATACCGGCGGATTGGAGAAGTGAAGTGGGAGTAGAACTCCGCCGCCAATCCAAAGTGACCCAGACTGTTTGCATCATACCGCGCCTGCTTCATCGAGCGGAGCAGAACCGTGCTGATGACCGTTTCCTCTTTAGCCCCTTTAATCTCCTCAAGCAGAGATTGAAGCGCTCTAGGATGTACGGTATTCCCGCGCCCGCGCACCACATAACCGAAGTTCGTAATGAACTCCATAAAATGCGCCAGCTTCTCCGCATCGGGATCTTCGTGGACCCGGTACAGGAACGGCACTTTCATCCAGTGGAAATGCTCCGCAACAGTTTCGTTCGCCGCCAGCATGAATTCTTCAATAATCATCTCGGCAATCGAGCGCTCCCGCTTGATGATATCGACCGGCGTGCCTTCTTTATCCACGATGATTTTGGATTCCTGGAAGTCAAAGTCAATTGCACCGCGCTGAATCCGTCTATTGCGCAGTTTCATCGCCAGCTCTTCCATGAGACGGAAATCGTCAACCAAGTACCCGTAACGTTCGATCAGCTCCGGATCAGGTGTTTCCTCCGTAAGCAGCTTTCGTACATTATTATAAGTCATACGCTCCGCAGTCCGGATTACACTCGTAAAAACATCATGCCGCACGACGTTCATAGCCGCATCGAATTCCATCTCACACGACATGGTCAGGCGGTCTACCTGCGGATTAAGGGAACAGATCCCGTTGGACAACCGGTGCGGGAGCATCGGAATTACCCGGTCCACCAAATAGACGGAACAGCCGCGGTTATAAGCTTCCTGGTTCAGTGCAGATTCTTCCGTCACATAATAACTGACATCCGCGATATGAACACCAAGGAGATAATTGCCGTTGGGCAGCCGTTCCACGTTAACCGCGTCATCGAGGTCCTTGGCATCTTCGCCGTCAATGGTGACGATCCGCTTACCGCGAAGGTCTCGGCGATTCTGATTGACGATCTCCTCTTCACTGATGGAGTCCGGCACGCTTTCGGCTTCCTCCATCACTTCTTCGCTGAACGCTTCGGGAAGCTGGAACTTGCGGATAATCGACAGGATATCTACACCCGGATCATCCTTGTGCCCCAGAATCTCAATCACTTCGCCCTGCGCCGCTGCGCGGCCCTCCGGATACTGAATGATATTAACGACGACCTTCTGACCGTCAGCCGCACCCATAAAAGCATTCTTCGGAATAAAAATATCCCGCTGCACTCTTTTATCGTCGGGAACGACAAATCCGTAACTTTCGTGATTCTGGAACGTGCCCACGATGCGCGTATTCGCGCGAATAACGACACGTACAACCTCGCCTTCGAGCTTGCCGCCGGCCGCGCCCTTACTCGTGACACGCACAAGAATAATGTCACTGTTCATGGCCGTATTCATGTCATTCGCATGAATGTACACATCCGGATGATCCCTGTCGTCGGGAATCAGGAAACCGAAGCCCTTGGGATGAGCCTGCAGGCGTCCACGGATCAAATTCATCCTCTCCGGCACTCCATACCGCTCATTGCGCGTACGAAGTACATGACCGGATTGCTCCAGGTCGTTCAGCAGTTTCACGAAATCCTTAAATTCCGAAGCGCTGCCGATGCCAAAATGCTTCTCAAGCTCCTGATATGTCATAGGCTTGTACGCATTTTCACGCATAAAATTCAAAATATCCTGCTCTGTTACCATAGTTGTCACCTTCTTATTAGGTTGAGCTCCTCCGTATTCATACCCGATAACGTATCCTTTGAACAGGTTTAGCCGCTGCTGGAAGCGCTGTAGTCGCTTGTGCATCAAGATAATCAGCACTTCCAGAATCCTGTTGCTTCCGCGAAGTTCCGATTCCTGCTGCCGGTTACGGGGCATACAGTGGCTGAAAGCGAGAAGGTGTGTTAACTGCGGCTTGTCTTAGTCCAAAGCTAAGCTAGCCAGCAGGGGTAGGGGGCGGCGCATTTACTTGATTGATTCTACTCTTGCAGCTTTCCGTCTTCGCACAAGAACTTTTACCGGATCTTGTGCTGCTGCCTATTCAGTCAAGCCTACGCTGATCCATAACAGCCGGACGTAAGTTACTAATCAGTATAGCCGGAAAGATCTAAATCATAACCTGTTCATAAACCTCGAACATCCTACTCCTACAGCTTACCACAAATAGGCAGTCGAAAAGAGGCATGAAAAAAACAGCAGGAGTAGCATTCCCCTGCTGTCTGCAATTTATTTGCATGTTGTTCAATTGTTACCCGGCTTTAACTACATATGCAACGAGTACAGTCAAGATGATAAAGATAGCGGCCAGGACGGTAGTGATACGTACTAGAACCAAATCCATGCCTCTTGCCTTCTGCTTGCCGAACAAATGCTCAGCACCACCGCTGATGGCTCCGGAAAGTCCAGCACTTTTACCTTTTTGTAGAAGAACGGTTACGATTAAAGCGATTGAAATTATGATCAACACTACTTTAAGGAAAATGACCAATTCGACACCTCATTAGCAAGTACTTATTTTAGAATATGCATAGAAATTCTATCATATTCAGAGGGATTCTGCAAGATAATGGATGGATTTAGAAGAGTCACTTCGCATCGTTACATAAAAATCAGCCCATCTTTAGGTTTTGCAGGTTATATGGCAGTTAATTAGATAGTCAATAACCGGCAGTTTACTCCCGGTGCTGGGGCACATAAACGGAAGAAGATGGAGACGCTTTCCTTCCGCCTCCGCTCCGGCTTCGCGAGCCTTTGGAACCTCCCAGAAAATACTGGATAGCTGTTTTGGCACACCATAACGAGATCGCCAGAAACAGGACGCCCCAGCCTATCGCAGGTACACCTGTAAACGAAGCCAGATTCGTAGCATCTCCTGCTTGGCCGGGTTTACCGGCAGCCAGCATGGTCAACGTCAACGGCCCGTATACAGACTCCTCCAGACACAGGAAGGCAATGATCAGGTAGTAAGCGTTACGTATAAATCCGCTCGTAAAGGCAAGTACGAGAACATTAAGCAGGATGAAGCCGATCAGCCAGCCCACTCCGAAAGTGTTGCGGACAAACAGGATGAGCGACAGAATCGCGACTCCCGTCATCAGCTGAAGACCCAGTCTTTGCTTGCCGCGGGCATAAGCCCAGAAAAGAAAAACCGCAAACAAGGACGCCGCGATATACCCCGCCATTGAAATGGGAAGGAGTTTCCACGAGGAACTGACCGAGGAGTAAGTAACCCCACTGTGGTCGGCATTGAGCACAATCGCCATGACTTTGCCCGATAAGGCCATCGTCATAGCAGCATGCCCGAACTCGTGAATCATGGTGTCCAGGTTGCGGAAATATTCGGAGAAAGGGATGAATTGAGTCAACAAGGCCGAACCGATTAAGAGCAAAATCGTTTTTACCCAAGCACTCATAGACAGATCCCCTCTCCGACCATACAAGGTTAACAATTAACCTTATGAAAGATTGGCTTACTTGAAGTTTTTCAGGTTGTAGAATGCATCTTTACCCGCGTATTGAGCAACGCCTTCGAGTTGATCTTCGATGCGAAGCAGCTGGTTGTATTTTGCAACGCGGTCCGTACGGGACGGTGCGCCTGTTTTGATTTGGCCGGCGTTCGTAGCAACGGAGATGTCAGCAATCGTGCTGTCTTCGCTTTCACCGGAACGGTGGGAGATAACAGCCGTGTAACCTGCACGTTTTGCCATTTCGATCGCATCGAAAGTCTCTGTCAGCGTACCGATTTGGTTAACTTTGATCAGGATGGAGTTACCGATGTTCTCGTTGATACCTTTGGACAGACGCTCTGTATTCGTAACGAACAGATCGTCGCCAACCAGTTGCACTTTGCCGCCCAGTTTCTCTGTAAGCAGCTTCCAACCTTCCCAATCGTCTTCGGAACAACCGTCTTCGATTGTAAGGATCGGGTATTTATCCGCCCAAGAAGCAAGCAGATCAACGAATTCGGCCGGTGTGAAGGATTTGCCTTCGCCAGCGAGTTCGTATTTGCCGTTCTTGAAGAACTCGGTGGAAGCTACGTCCATACCCAGGAATACGTCTACGCCCGGCTTGTAGCCTGCACGCTCGATAGCTGTGATGATAGTTTGAATTGCTTCTTCGTTGGAACTCAGGTTCGGAGCAAATCCGCCTTCGTCGCCCACAGCCGTGTTCAGGCCTTTATCTTTAAGTACGGATTTAAGGTGGTGGAAAATTTCAGCACCCATACGCAGAGCTTCTTTGAAAGAAGGAGCGCCTACAGGCAGAACCATAAACTCTTGAACGTCAACGTTGTTATCCGCATGCTCGCCACCGTTGATGATGTTCATCATTGGAACCGGAAGCGTCTTCGCATTGAATCCGCCCAGGTAAACATACAAAGGCAGTTCCATTGCTTCAGCCGCAGCGCGGGCAACAGCCATGGACACGGCAAGAATCGCGTTAGCGCCCAGTTTGCCTTTGTTATGCGTTCCGTCAAGCTCGATCATTTTCTTATCGATGGATACTTGATCCAAAGAGTTCAGACCGATAATTTCAGGAGCGATAATGGAATTTACGTTATCAACAGCTTTCAGTACGCCTTTACCGAGGTAACGGCTTTTGTCGCCATCGCGAAGTTCAACAGCTTCGTGGGCACCAGTAGATGCGCCGGAAGGAACAATTGCACGGCCTACTACGCCGGATTCCAGATATACTTCTACTTCAACAGTCGGATTACCGCGGGAGTCCAGCACTTCGCGAGCATAAACGTCAGAAATTATAGTCATTTGATTGAACACTCCTTAACAGGTTATGTGTATGAAAAACTTCGGGAACTCATTCCCTTTAAGGGCAGCGCGCATCTTACCGATCAAAATAAGATGCAGGTTCTAAGATGGAATGGTTCCCGAAAGCTTTTGTTGTAGGGTAAATCACAAGGATTACGGTTTACTTCTTCTCTTCGATAATCGAAAGGCCTGTCATTTCCGGCGGCTGCGGCAGCTCAAGCAGGTGCAGCAGAGTAGGAGCAATGTCAGCCAATACGGCGCCTTCACGCAAAGTCACATCATTCGATGTCACGATAAAAGGAACCGGATTCGTGGTATGTGCAGTGAACGGACGATCCGAATCATCCAGTACGAGGTCCGCATTGCCGTGGTCGGCCGTGATGCAGACAACCCCGCCTTTGGCCAGAATCGCTTCTACGACTTGACCGAGGCATTCGTCTGTCGCTTCAACGGCTTTGATCGTAGGCTCCAGCATGCCGGAGTGGCCTACCATGTCCGGGTTGGCAAAGTTCAGGATGATGACATCCTGCTTGTCCTCATTCACTTCTTTGACTGCGGCCGCAGCAACTTCGTAAGCGCTCATTTCCGGCTTCAAGTCATACGTGGCGACTTTAGGCGATGGAATGAGAATACGTGTCTCACCCGGCAGCTCAACATCCCGTCCTCCACTGAAGAAGAACGTAACGTGCGGATACTTCTCCGTCTCGGCAATACGCAGCTGGCGCATGTTGTTCTGGGCCAGAACTTCACCGAGCGTATTATCGAGATTCTTGGGCTTATACGCGACATAGCCTTCAACCGTTTCACTGAACAATGTCAGACAGACATAGTACAGATCCTGCGGGCACTGCTCGCCGCGGTCGAATCCGCGGAAATCTTTATTCGTAAACACCTGGGACAATTGGATCGCTCGGTCCGGGCGGAAGTTAAAGAACACAACCGCATCCCCCGATTCGACAAGCCCGACAGGCTGGTCATTCTCATTCACAATTACGGCAGGCATGACGAATTCATCGAATACCGACTTCTCGTATGATTCCGTGATAGCTTGCACAGGATCTGTATAACGCGGGCCATCGCCGTACACCATCGCGCGGTAGGATTTCTCCGTCCGCTCCCAGCGTTTGTCTCTGTCCATCGCGTAATAACGGCCCTGTACCGTTGCTACCTTACCGATGCCTACTTCTGCAATCTTCGCCTGCAGCTGCTCCATGTAGTTCTTCGCCGAATCAGGCGCTACATCGCGGCCATCGAGGAATGCGTGGATATAAACCTCGTCCAGGCCTTCGTTTTTGGCCAGCTCAAGGAGAGCAAACAGATGCGCGATATGGCTGTGTACGCCGCCATCCGAGAGCAATCCGTACAAATGCAGATTCTTGTTATTCTGCTTCGCATGACGAACGGCACCGTTCAGCGTCTGGTTGTCAAAAAAGTCACCATCGCGAATCGATTTAGAGATCCGTGTGAGATCTTGATAAACAACTCGTCCGGCACCAATGTTCAGGTGCCCTACTTCAGAGTTACCCATTTGGCCTTCCGGCAAACCTACAGCTTCGCCGCAAGCGGTCAGCGTCGTATGAGGAAACTGGCCCCAATAGCGGTCGTAGTTCGGTTTCTTGGCTTGCGCAACGGCGTTGCCGTGCGCTTCGCCCCGAAGTCCGAAGCCGTCAAGAATAATTAACGCTACGGGTTTAGTTGCCATCTTACTTCGCCCCCTCAACCAGTTGGATATAGGATTCAGGCTCTAAGCTCGCACCGCCAACAAGAGCTCCGTCGATATCAGGCTGTGCCATGTATTCGGCGATGTTGCCCGGCTTCACGCTGCCGCCGTACTGAATGCGTACAGCATCCGCAACGGAGGAATCGTACAGGGAAGCAACCAGCTCACGGATGTAAGCAATGACTTCATTCGCATCTTCCGCAGTGGAAGACTTACCTGTTCCGATGGCCCAGATCGGCTCATACGCAACGATAACTTCTTTGGCCTGATCGGCGCTGAGACCTTTGAAGGCACCTTCCGTTTGAACGCGGCACACTTCTTTGGTTTGACCGGCTTCGCGCTCTTCCAGCTTTTCCCCTACACACAGAATAGGTGTCAGATCATGCTTGAAGGCTGCAAGTACTTTTTTATTCACAATTTCATCAGTCTCGTTAAAATAAGCTCTACGCTCGGAGTGGCCGATGATCACGTGAGTTACACCGAGGTCTTTCAGCATAACGCCGCTGATTTCGCCCGTGAATGCACCATTATCTTCGAAGTGGAGGTTCTGTGCGCCGACTTTGATAGCCGTGCCTTTTACAGCCTCTACCAGTGCTGGCAGATTGGTGTATGGAGCACAGATAATGCTCTCTACGCCTTCTACTTCAGCTTTACCTTTTATATCATTCACGAAGCTGGTCGCTTCGGATACGGTTTTGAACATTTTCCAGTTGCCTGCAATAACGGGTTTTCTCATGATTGGTTGAGCTCCTCTCAATCTTACTTATCGTTAAGTGCGACTACGCCCGGCAGAATTTTGCCTTCCATAAATTCAAGGGAAGCACCGCCGCCTGTCGAGATGTGATCCATTTTGTCAGCCTGGTGGAATTTCTCAGCCGCTGCCGCAGAATCACCGCCACCGATTACGGTGTATGCGGAAGTCTCCGCGCATGCTTGAGTCACTGCACGGGTACCGTGGGAGAATGGCTCAATTTCAAATACGCCCATCGGCCCGTTCCAAACCACCAGTTTGGAGTTCTTGATCACATCCGCGTAGATTTCACGGGTTTTAGGACCGATGTCAATGCCTTCCCAGTCGGCAGGAATGGAATCAACGCTTACGATATTGGTGTTCGCGTTGGCGCTGAAATCATCCGATACGACGATATCTACCGGCAGATGGAAGTTCTTGCCCAGCTTCTTCGCTTTCTCGATAAAACCGAGTGCAAGCTCAAGCTTCTCGTTATCTACCAGGGACTGGCCGATTTCATGGCCTTGCGCCTTGAAGAACGTGTAGGAAAGACCGCCGCCAATGAGAATGTTATCGGCAATTTCAAGCATTTTATTGATAACATCAATCTTATCCTTAACTTTGGAACCGCCAATGATAGCAGTGAACGGACGCTCCGGGTTGTTCAGCGCTTTGCCTAGAACCTCCAGCTCTTTCTCCATAAGAAGACCGGATACAGCCGGCAGCAGATGAGCAATGCCTTCCGTCGATGCATGTGCGCGGTGCGCTGCGCCGAAAGCATCGTTGACGAACAGATCAGCCAGCTGTGCAAACTGCTTAGCCAGTTCCGGATCGTTCTTCTCTTCGCCTGCGTAGAAACGTACATTCTCAAGAAGTAGGACGTCGCCGTCTTTCAGCTCGTTTACTTTCGCTTGAACGGCTTCACCCACAGCTTCGTCCGCCTTTGCAACAGGCTGGCCCAGAAGTTCGGATAGACGGGCCGCAACCGGCGTCAGACGAAGATCTTCATTCACTTGACCTTTAGGACGGCCCAGGTGGCTCGCCAATATTACTCTTGCGCCCTTTTCGATCAGGAATTTAATCGTCGGCAGGGTTTGACGGATACGATTGTCATCCGTAATTTGACCATTCTCGAGAGGCACATTGAAATCTACACGTACAAATACACGTTTACCGGCTACTTCCACATCGCGAACACTTTTCTTGTTCATGAAAATTCCTCCTCATAGCCTTCTGGAAGAAGGCTGGCGTCGTAAGCATCAGCTAAGTTTCCCCTTAAGAAAACGGCGTCGTAAGCATGGGCTAAACCCTCTAAAAGGCTGGCATCGTAAGCATGGATTATCCTTCGTGCGAAGGCTACCATTGTAAGCATCAGCAAAGCTTTTCTCTTAAATACGGAGCTGTTCTCCACTCGGGTAAAGTGAAACCACAGGTACACTTTCACCCCGGGAACGGTAAGCGTCCCTCTTGTCTTGTCCTCTACTAAGCATACCTGTTCCATTACACGTTCTCAAATAATGGCAAGCTTCCGTTCAGGAAAACCTTCTTCGCAAGCCTTTTGGCCAGGCTTTCCTGAGGAAAGCTTCTCTAGCGTAAAGCCGGGAACTTCTGACGATCCGTTTGTAACCCGCAAGCAGTGGGAAGAGGAGAATTTCTTCTCCTCTTCTTCCTTGCTTATTTGGGAATTACAGACCTTTTTTAGCGACGAAAGCAGCCAGGTCAAGAACGCGGTTGGAATAGCCCCACTCGTTATCATACCAGGAAACAACTTTCACCATGTTGTCGCCGACTACCATTGTGCACAGGGAGTCGATTGTGGAAGAAGCCGGATCGCCATTGTAGTCGCTCGATACAAGCGGCTCATCGGAGTAGTTAAGAATGCCTTTAAGCGGGCCGTTAGCAGCTTCTTTCAGTGCATTATTCACATCGTCAACCGTTACGTTTTTGTCCAGTTCAACAACCAGATCCGTTACGGATACGTTAGGTGTAGGAACGCGCATAGCCATACCGTTCAGCTTGCCTTTAAGCTGTGGAAGAACCAGGGAAACAGCTTTGGCAGCACCTGTTGTGGAAGGGATAATGTTCTCAGCTGCCGCACGTGCACGGCGAAGATCCTTGTGTGGCAGGTCAAGTACGGACTGGTCATTCGTGTAAGAGTGAACAGTCGTCATCATGCCTTTAACGATACCAAACTTGTCGTCCAGTACTTTCGCGAAAGGAGCCAGACAGTTAGTTGTACAAGAAGCATTGGAGATTACAGTATGAGCAGACGGATCATACTTGTCTTCATTTACGCCCATAACGATTGTGATATCTTCGTTAGTTGCAGGTGCGGAAATGATAACTTTCTTAGCTCCGCCTTTCAGGTGAGCTTCCGCTTTTTCTTTAGCTGTGAAGA
This sequence comes from Paenibacillus lutrae, assembly GCF_009757775.1. Taxonomy (GTDB): domain Bacteria; phylum Bacillota; class Bacilli; order Paenibacillales; family NBRC-103111; genus Paenibacillus_F; species Paenibacillus_F lutrae. The sequence goes on along the minus strand of NZ_RHLK01000011.1, from coordinate 33,253 downwards.
TACCTGTGGATTCTACAACGATCTCAGCGCCGTATTCGCCCCAAGGCAGGTTTCCTGGATCGCGCTCAGCAAATACTTTGATAGATTTGCCGTTTACTTTGATCTCACCTTCGCCAGCTTCAACTGTTGCATCTAGTACACCATGAGTCGTGTCATACTTGAGCAAATGTGCAAGCGTGCTTACGTCTGTCAGATCATTGATTGCTACGATTTCTACTTCAGCGTTGTTCAGAGAAGCGCGGAACACGTTACGTCCGATACGACCGAATCCGTTAATACCCACTTTAACCATTGTTGTAATTCCTCCCATAGTGAAATATATATTTCAAGACGTGCCTGTGGCCCGTCAAGATAACGCATGTTTGAGCATTTCCACAGCTGCAGCTTCATCCGTTACCAGAATGTCCTCCTGGCCGTATTTTAAAACCGAAGCGACAGCAGCACCTTTACTTGACCCGCCGGCTACACCGATCACGACTTCACAGTGCTGGATATCCTCCAGCCGGAGTCCGACCGTCGGCATCTTGTGTACAACTCTGCCCTGCGGGTCAAAATAGTATCCGAAGGCTTCTGCAAGAGCACCTTCGCTGCGGAGACTATCAATGGAGTCCGAATCTACCTTGCGCCTTCGCGCCATGACTAAAGCATCTCCGATTCCGTGGATAACGATACGGCAGCTCCGTATAACATCCATCATCTCATGAATATTCGGTTCTTGAATCAGGGATTGATAGGCTTCCTCCCGCAGGTGGTCGGGTACATGAAGCAGCCGGTATTTGCCGCCTGTCTTCTTGGCCATCTTCGAGGCGATCATATTCGCCTGCAGCTCTACGCTTTCACCGAGTCCGCCTCTGGCCGGGACGAACAGGCTGCCTTTGAGCGCACTCGTCGTAGACAAGTGCTCGGCTACCTCCGCCATAGTCGAGCCGCCGGTTACGGCGATGACATCGTGCTTGGTGACGTGCTTGCGCAGCATCAGGGCGGCAGCACGGCCGAGCTCCTTCTTGGCGAACGGGGAAGTGTCCGAATCTCCAGCCACGACGACGACCTGCTCGACACCAAAATGCTCGCGAATCCGTTTCTCCAGCTCGCTGAGTCCGAGCATTTCCTTGATAAGCGGCTGCAGCTTCTCCAGCAGCTCACGCCCTGACTCGCTGATGTGCATCCCTGAAGTTTCTGTCTCGATCAGACCTTGACCTTTAAGAAAATCCACTTCGCTTCGCAGCACCCGCTCTGTCATATCCAGCGCACTGGCCAGCGTTCTGCGGCCTACGCTTCCAAGGAGAAGAATATGCTGGAGAACTCGGTACCTTTTGTTCATAACCTCCAGCATATCCGGCAATAGCTGCTTTTGAATGTCGAGAATGTCTCTCATGTAATACACTCCTAAAAAGCTTACTTGGACTCATTATGTCCCGCGAGTGCATTTTAAGTCCCACATAGATTAAAAAAAACTTGCCTTGCACAACATCATTATACCCAGTTCGTATAAAAGAATCAATGCGTGCAAAGTTTGATTTTTTATGAAGGAAGCCATAAAAAAGAAAATGGGCGTAAAGACTTGCTTTTTCTATACCCCTATCATATAATAACCATTGCTGTTACTTATTGAAACAACATGCGCCCGTGGTCCAATGGATATGACGTAGGCCTCCGGAGCCTGAGATCGAGGTTCGATTCCTCGCGGGCGCGTATAGATAGTTAGGAAAGCCCTTGTCCTCGGACAGGGGCTTTTTTAATTTCACCTGCTCTCCTATGAAGTCCAGAGTGGTCATGAATCCTTGTTAAAACTGACCCATTACATAATGGTACTGACTCCCAACGTCTATCTCTCGCTCAATTTTATTAGAAAATCGGACGAGGATAGTCCATTAATCACGGCAAGGCTGCAAATCAGCGGCTCTCTTCTCTAGGAAAGAACACGCATCAAGATGCCTACGGAAGCGGCAATGACGATACACTGCCCGACCCCGAACATCAATCCTGTAAACAGCCGCAACCTGTTGCTGCTGGTTCTCCATCCCCATTTTTGCGTAAACCCGTCTATCAGCAGGGGCAGGCACAATACCAAGCCTATCCCATATTCACACTCCATTCCGTACAGCAAAAAAAGAGGCAGCGCCAGATAGCCAAGCAAGATTCCCATACATCTGGCGCACAGGGGAAGCTGTACACCGCGCAGGTGAAATGAGCGCGAACTCATCCGGTGGCACGGCATGATTGCGAAGAACTTACTTACAACAGTCACAGTCCAACCCACCCTTGCCGGTTCCATCGCAATCCAGGAAGCTGATTACAGGAATATCACCGCAATAATCACTAGCCGCAATTCGTCCCGACCTTCTCCGATAGTAGATCATTTGCATCACCAAGATGAGAAGACCCGCCGCTATAAGGATGATTCCTGCCGTACTGCCGCTGGAGACTAAAGCAATTCCGGCAATCAACAGGATAAGCCACAGCGTTAGAATAAGAAAATACAAAAGCACTCCTCCTTTTTGATATAAGGGCCTCGAAAGCATCTTACTTTTACTACCATGTATTAACGAGTTGCATTAAAAAATGTTTCGTTTATAGTACTCTGGGGGAAAGGAAAGAGAGCTTTTTCCAAATAAGTTTGACCTTTCTTGACCTTGAGACGTTTTTTCGTTATCATATTTGTAGATACTGAAATTTAACGCAGTTATAGTGGCGTATTATCTAAGGAGGGTTCAAGATGAGTTTTATTCCAATGGTTGTCGAGCCTGATGCAAGAGGAGAACGCGCTTACGATATTTACTCCCGTCTTCTTAAAGACCGTATTATTTTCCTGGGTACACCGGTGAACGATCAGGTTGCCAACGCGATTATCGCTCAACTGCTTTTCCTGGATGCACAGGACCCGGACAAAGATATTCATTTGTATGTAAACAGCCCCGGCGGTTCTATCACAGCTGGAATGGCGATCTATGACACCATGCAGTTCATCAAATCAGATGTCTCTACAATTTGTGTAGGAATGGCTGCTTCTATGGGCGCTTTCCTGCTCGCTGCAGGCGCCAAAGGCAAACGTTATGCGCTGCCTAACTCGGAAGTCATGATTCACCAGCCGCTCGGCGGAGCCGAAGGTCAAGCGACAGATATCGAGATTCGCGCTAGACGCATTCTCAAAATGCGTGAGAACTTGAACAAAATTCTTGCTGAACGTACCGGCCAGCCGCTGGAGCGTATCGACAAGGATACCGACCGCGATTACTTCATGAGCGCCGCAGAAGCCGCCGCTTACGGGCTCATCGACAAGGTCATTGAGAAAACGGACGCAGGCGTCGGCTTGTAAGAATGCTTTCTAGTGGCTTTTGCTTTGACAGCATGCAAGATGGGACTGTCCCAAAAGTCATTTCAAGAAAATCCAGTCCTGCTTTTCACGCGATATTCGGTTAAAAAAGAACCTTCAGATCCACTTTATAGTGGTTTTGAAGGTTCTTTTGCACCTATTATAGGATTGCCCCACTCAGGTTTACCCTTTTGAGACAGCCCCTTTCTCGTTATTCATTGGGCGAATAAGGTAAGTATGAATCAATCCAGATCTTCTAGCGGATAGAAAATGAGATCAACCGGGAATGCAGAGCCTGCCGGAGGCGTAAACTCGATATCCAGAGACTTCTCGTTACCCGTAGTTCGGTGCAGAATCTGCATGCCGTCAAAGGCGGTAATTACGCCGGAGTAAGGAATCGACTGGATCTCGCCGTTGATTTTGATTGGCCCCTTGAAGACGCCTCCGCGTGCAAGCAGCATGATTGCCATCTTGCGAGGCTTATCCGCGTGAATTTTGTACACGACGCCGTAGTTGCCGCCGTTCTTCACGTTCTCCTTGCGCATTACGTCATATCCGTCAACAAACGGGTCTGTCTTCCCGTCTCCTATAATGAGCCTGGACGGTTTGGTGAATGATGTCCCGTCTATATCCCATTTAATCTCCGAGACGTCGAAGGTGCCCCTTACATGGCCGTTAAAAGCAAGATGCTTGCTCTGGCTCAGCGTCTCCGCTGACAATTCTTCTGTCGCAACGAATGAGAACTGGACATCTCCGTCCGTTTCCAAATCGTAGAACAGGTTAACGCCGTAACCCGGGTAAAAGTCAGGAAGCTGACGGTACACCAAAGTATCCTTCGGCGGAATCGTCATTTTCTCGTTGTACGTGTTACCCAGCAGAAAATCGACGGAAGCTTCGCTTCCAATCAGATTAGCATAAACGGAAGGCCATACTTCGCCTTTGTTAGTCGTTTTGACAGTAATAGGCTTGTCCGTCGTATTCGTTGCCAGAATGGCAAAGGTCATCTTCTTATCGGTTCCATTAATGTGATCCACATATAGACGGGATTTACCGCCTACTGTGTCCTGGTACAGGATACCTGGCTCCGTAAACGTCTCCGGACTGTCGCTGACAAGCAGCTTACGACCGGTTACATTAGTCACATCTTTAGTCAATTGCGGCAGGTTGTAGAAATAGGAGGTCAGCGTACTCCAATCCAGTTTGTAGAAACTTCCGATGGATTGGTGGTAGACCGGATATTCCGCTTCGGACAGATAAGGTACATCCTCGACAACGATGTTCTTGGTAAACACCTTGCTTACATTGCCGTTGCGGTCAGATACTTTTAGAGAGACAGGATAAGTCCCTGCTTTGAAAAAAGCATCTTTTTTGCCGGTCCATTCAAATTTAGGAAGACCTTCGGCATCAGGGTCATAGCTGAGATCAATATATTTGATCGTCTCCCCAAGCCGGTACTTCTCCTTGTGTGTAGTGAATTTGGCGACCGGATTAGAATTATTCTTACCAGGGTCATAAATGCCGCCAGGATTCGGTACATGTACAATTTCAACCTTACGGGAATCACCGTAGTACGTGTACTTCGCGCCCATGTAATCCGCTACCCAAGTAAGCTTCACGAGGAGCTTTCCGTTCTTGATGGCAGCAACGGTATCAAATGGAACCTCTTCTCCGTTGATGTAGGCTTTTTTGAGATCACTGCTCAGTACGATTTTGTAGCCCGGCGGCTGCATCGTAATGGTACGGGCGGCATCATCCCAGACAACCGGGAAACCAAAACTGTCGCCAAGAAACTTGGCCGGAACGAACGTCTTGTCCTTAATGATGGTTGCAGGGGATTCCAATTCCATCTGCTCCGAATTAACAAAAGCTTGTTTATTGTCCAGATATAAGACAATCAATGAGGACGAGGTCGATACCGCCTTCGCTTGAGCCGGCAGGATTACTGCTGCGAGCAGCACCATTAACGCGGTCAGAAGCGACACTTCTTTTTTCCATTGAACCATTCTCCTACTCCTTTTCCGTGCTTTTTTCTATAAAAAGACATGACAAATAACCTTTTCCGATCATTCGCCCATTTCTTTAGACGCTTTTGGATTGGAAAAGGTTTCTTATCGTGCCAAAATAAAAAAGCTCCCTTGTCAGGAAGCTGCAGGCCTTATTGATTTTCGAGTTCTTCTTTGCTGACTAGAGATACTAAAGCGTTTACAGCCTGTTCTGCATCCGAACCTTCTGCGCTTATGTAAACTTCAGTTCCAGTACTGATCGCCAAACTCATAATGCCCATGATACTCTTAGCATTAACCTTCTTTTCATCCTTTTCTACGAAAATCTCGGACGAAAATTTATTCGCTTCTTGTACAAACAAAGCAGCGGGTCTGGCGTGAAGACCTGTTTTCAACTTCACCACTACTGGGCGTCTCGACATGGAATGGATTCCCCCTACGTTCTTAATTTGCAGTATATACAGCATCCCCGGCATAATCGCTCGGAGGTTCCCCTTACGGTAAACTTTATGTCGGTTAGGCATCAGGCATGATGATTCTATTCATATCTGTATAGAAGGCCAACGAAACTGGGGATCTTGCGTCCGGCGGCGCTTGTCTATGAAATACCGCGAAAGCCGTAAAATGTGTATTCTGCTTTAGATTATACCATTTTAGAACGAAATACTCTAGAAAAAAGTTCCTAAGGCCCATTGTTATCTGGCTGGCGCTCCATTACGTATCTTCTCGGCCATTTCGTCGATTTTACGGAGGCGGTGATTCACGCCAGATTTACTGACGCTGCCGCGCAGCATATCTCCAACCTCTTTGAGGTTCAGGTCCGGGTGCTTCAGGCGAATTTCAGCAACTTCCCGGAGCTTGTCGGGCAAGCTTTCAAGACCAATTTCTCTCTCGAGGAGCCGGATATTGTCGATTTGTCTTACCGCAGCACCGATCGTTTTGTTCAAATTGGCCGTCTCGCAATTCACGATCCGGTTCACTGAGTTACGCATGTCCTTCATAATCCGCACATCTTCAAAACGGAGCAGTGCCTGATGGGCGCCGATTATGCTCAGGAATTCAATAATTCTCTCGCCTTCCTTGATATAGAAAACGAAGCCCTTCTTGCGCTCTATACATCTGGCATTAAGCTCAAAGCGGTTAGCCAGCTGGCAGAGAGCCTCGCAATGCTCCTGATACATGGAAGCAATCTCAAGGTGATAGGAGGAACCTTCCGGATTGTTTACGGAACCTCCCGCAAGAAACGCACCCCTCAGATAAGCTCTCCGGCAGCAGTTCGACTTCACGATACTCTTGTCGATCCCGGGGGTGAACTGGAATCCTTCGAACACAATATGAAGATCCTGAAGCATCTCTTGGACCTGATTCGGAACCCGGACGATATAGACGTTATTCTTCTTCAGCCGCATCTTCTTACGCACGAGAAGTTCCATATGAATTTTGTACCGCTTCTTAAGAAGCGAGTAAATCCTCCTGGCAATCGCGGCGTTTTCCGTCGAAATATCGAGAACAACACGCTGATTGGTAAGCTGTACAGAGCCATTCATCCGGATAAGCGCCGACAGCTCTGCTTTCTCACAACAGTCATCCGCTTCGATTAACGTTAATTCTTTCTTGGTCTGCGCCGCAAAAGACATGGGGACTCACCTCTTCCTGAGCATCCAGCTTTCTACGATCTGGTAAATATGCTCGCTTAATTTATCCGCATCGTGACGCAGATAGGTCCGGAACAGTACCAGCTTGTCGGCAATGACGTGATAACCCCGCTTCGTCACTTCGTCAAGGTCCAGGTGGACGGCCTTGGCACCCTTCTCGGCGTACTTGTTCTGTACCTGGGGAGGGATCTCCCCGTTATTTACAATGACATAATCGAACAGGTGATGGCCCAGATGCTCGTGTACAGCGGCCAAATGGTCCCCTACAGAGTAACCGTCCGTTTCTCCGGGCTGGGTCATCACGTTACAAATAAACATTTTGACAGCGTTTGATTTCAAAATTTCTTCTGCAATTCCCGGTACCAGCAGGTTCGGCAGTATGCTGGTGTACAAGCTGCCAGGCCCGCACAGAATCGCATCAGCCTCCTGGATCGCTTCGATCGCTTCTTCAAGAGGAGTAACGTCCGAGGGCTCAAGCAGAACCCGGTGGATTTTTCCACCTGCCTTGGGAATCTTCGATTCGCCTTCCACAACGGAGCCGTCCTCCATGATCGCTTTCAGGGAGAACGCCTGCCTGGAAGCGGGAAGCACCCGCCCACGGACGGCGAACACGCGGCTCATCTCGCGTATACCGGTAACGAAGTCGCCGGTAATGTCTTTCATCGCCGCGAGAATCAAATTGCCCAGACTGTGGCCGGCGAGTCCGGTGCCAGCCGAGAACCGGTACTGCAGCATCTCGGAAAGCAGCGGCTCGACATCCGCAAGCGCCGTAAGCACATTGCGGATGTCGCCCGGAGGAGGTATATGAAGCTCCGATCTTAGAATCCCGGAGCTCCCGCCGTCATCCGCCACCGTAACAATAGCCGTTATGTCCAGAGGCTTCTGTTTAAGCCCGCGCAGCATGACAGACAGACCTGTTCCGCCTCCAATGACGACAATCCGCGGAATGTCAGCAGGGGAGTATACTTTAGACATCGTTTCACCCTCTTATGGTCGGTCGCGTTCCGCATCTCGATGATTGACTCTGACGAATTCTGTCTCGCTATTTCCCATAACTTTGCCCAAATACTCTGCAATAGCTACGGACCGATGCTTACCGCCCGTACAACCGATGCCCACAACAACTTGGCTTTTGCCTTCTTTTTTGTATTGGGGAACAAGAAAATGAAGCATATCCAGCAATTTAGCCAGAAACTCCTGCGTTTCATTCCACTTCATCACATAATCATAGACTTCCCCATCCTGGCCTGTGTGAGGTCTGAGCGTATCTATATAATGCGGATTAGGAAGAAAACGTACATCAAAAATCAGATCGGCATCAATGGGAATGCCATACTTAAATCCAAAAGAGATGACATTTATAGATATGCTGTCACGTTCCAGATTGGTGAACCGTGAAGCAATTTTTTGTTTAAGCTGAACCGGTTTGATGGTGCTGGTGTCAATTACCTGCGAAGCAAGCCCCTTCAATTCTTCCAGCAGCTTCCGCTCCATAAGAATACCTTCAAGCGGAGCATCGTTCGGAGCAAGCGGATGACGACGCCGGCTCTCTTTGTAACGTTGAACGAGTGTGGAGTCTGTTGCATCAAGAAACAGAATCTCATAGGTCAACGTATAATCTTCTTTGATCGAACGCAGCGATTCCTGCAGCGCCGTAAAAAACTCACGGCCCCGAAGATCAATTACAAGTGCTACTTTGCCGATTTTACCATGAGATTGCTCAATTAACTCTGCAAATTTGGGAATGAGCACCGGAGGCAAGTTGTCCACGCAGAAAAACCCGAGATCTTCGAGGCTTTGTACAGCGATCGTTTTGCCTGCGCCCGACATCCCGGTAATAATCACAAGCTTGGCAGCCGCATTGCTTTCTTCCATGAGTTCACCTTCCCTCATCCGTTTTAGGGGTACCCTGTAGGGCGGAAGCCGTATCGGACCAAAGATCTAGCGCAAGTTCAAGCCCGCCGCACCTACAACACCGGCATCATTGCCCAGAGTGGCCGGGACCACCTCAACACCGCTATACGCACGTTCAGGCGCTAATTTATGGAACGTTTCACGAATCGGATTAAATAGAATCTCTCCGGCTCTCGAAACGCCCCCGCCGAGAATAAAGCGCTGAGGATTAACCGTAATGGCGACAGCAGCCATAGACTTCCCGATATAAAATGCGGCGCGGTTAACAATCCGGGTGGACACTTCGTCTCCGGCTTTAGCCGCATCAAACACATCTTTGGCTGTGATTGTATCAATCAGAGCTAGACTGGTACGGTCTCCTCGTTCCTTAGCGTCATTGCCCATTCTTACAATACCCGTGGCTGAAGAAACGGTCTCCAGACACCCTGTCTGTCCGCAGTTGCAAGCGATCGCTTCGACATCCGGCACAACCGACATATGGCCTAACTCACCGGCCATTCCGTTGTAACCTTGATAAATCTTGCCGTTTATAATAATGCCTCCGCCGACACCGGTTCCAAGTGTGTAACAGACAAGGTTCGCAATCCCCCGGCCTGCACCGCCCCATGCTTCTCCAAGCGCCGCGACGTTAGCGTCGTTATCTATCGTGACGGTTTTGCCGAGCTTTTCTTCTAGGGTTTTCTTGACTGCGACGTTACGCCAGCCCAGATTTGGAGACAATTCTACAAATCCGTTCGGGATATCCAAGAATCCGGCTATCCCCGCACCTATTCCCGCTACTTGCTCCCATTCATACGCCGAATCGCTAACCAGCTTACGGACGTATTCTTCAATACGATCAAGCACATAGTCAGGACCATGTTCGGTACCGGTTGGGCCTTCAAATGTCTGAACCAGCTTACCTTCTTCGTCGCAGAGGCCTACCTTGATACTGGTGCCCCCTAAATCCACTCCGACATAAATCCGTTGTGTCATGCAATGTCACCTCAGTGAAGAGTTAAATTATTTCCGGTCTCGCACTACTTCGTGCGGCTCCTGTACCCACTATAAGCCAAGGATTTAGGAAGGTCAAGGATCGCAAATTGAAAAAACGTGGAGGGTTCTGAGCCGTTCCACGTCTTCTCATAGGTTGGTGAAATTCTAAATTATAAGGATTTGCTCCAGTCATGAACCATATGTCCATCCAGGAATTTCTCACAGTCCAAAGCAGCCATACATCCGCTTCCGGCAGCTGTAATCGCCTGGCGGTATTTCAAGTCTTGTACATCCCCGCAAGCGAATACACCCGGAATGTTGGTTTCAGTCGTACCCGGTTTCACGAGAATATAGCCCGTTTCGTCGGTCGTAATCTGACCTCCCAGGAAAGCTGTGTTAGGTGTATGTCCGATCGCTACGAAGATGCCATCGGTCTCCAGTACTTCTTCAGCTCCTGTTTCATTGTTACGCACTTTAAGGCCGGTAACACCTTTGTCGCCTGCTACAACTCCAAGCGGAGTGGCATTCAGGTTCCAAGTGATTTTCTCATTCTCACGCGCACGATCCTGCATAATCTTGGAAGCGCGGAGCTCGTTTCTGCGGTGAACCAACTTAACTTCTGATGCGAAACGCGTCAGGAAGTTCGCTTCTTCCATAGCCGAGTCTCCGCCGCCTACGACAATGATCTTCTTCCCGCGGAAGAAGAACCCGTCGCAGGTTGCGCATGTGCTTACGCCGCGGCCGATGTTCTCGCGCTCGCTCTCGATGCCCAGCAGCTTAGCGGAGGCGCCGGTGGAAATGATTAACGATTCCGCCTCGATCTCTCCCATGCCTTCTACAGACAGTTTAAACGGACGCTTAGACATGTCAACGCTATTCACCCATCCGGTTTTAAACTCAGCGCCGAAACGCTCGGCCTGCTTGCGCATATTATCCATAAGTTCCGGTCCCATGATTCCTTCAGGGAAGCCCGGGAAGTTCTCGACTTCGGTAGTTGTGGTTAACTGCCCGCCGGGTTCAGGTCCTTCGATAACCAATGGATTGAGATTAGCGCGTGCCAGGTAGATGGCAGCCGTTAAACCGGCAGGACCGGTTCCCACAACGATTGTTTTATACATAAACGACCTCTCCTCCTTCAAATGAGTCACTCTGCAAAGACGTAGTATGCCAACAGCTTGCAGAATGGCCCGGATTCTATTTTACTGCAATCACTCTCTATTTAAAATAATTCTAATTAAAATCATTCTTGTATGCAAGTTAGTTACTCACTGCCCTTGTTATCCGCACTCCAAAACTTCGGAAGAATGGCGTCCATTTTCTCTTTCAAACCGCATGCTTCATCAATAAGCTTTACGTTCTTACTCACTGTAGACACAGTGGTATGATAGCGGCTGGCCACCTCATGATAGGAAACGGACCGGCGGTGCATTTTGGCAACAAGATATTCAAGCGCGGCCGACCAGCCCTCCACTTTGGTAATACGCGGAACACTCGGATAAACCCGGCTCAAATATTCTACCCACAGCGTCTGCAGGTCATGCTGCTGAATCATATCATAACGCTGGTGCATTTGACGGTGAGCGGTTTCCATTACAACTTGCCATTTCGGCTCCCATTTGGGGAGATCCGTTGTATGAACCGTGCTCTGAATCGTCTTTAACCCGCCATCCAAATGCGCCTCCAGCGGTTCCTCTACACCAATACTGCGCAGGACGAACAAGGCAACCTTCTTCAGGTAATCGTCTTCTTTAGGATCTGCGATAAATTCGGACAGCGCTTCTTTTACTTCATTATCGCCAATGTGTCCGAATGTCTGCAGAACTTGAAGCTTCGTTTCGACATCTCCATGGCGGAGTGCCCAGAAGAATGAACTCCTGACAAGAGGATCTTTGGCTATCTGATCCGGAATGGATTCAGGAGACTGCTCCAGCTGACGGAACTGCTCTTCAAAAGGCAGATGATAGTGATAACTCAGCGACATTGGACGGTCGTCCGAGCGCCGGTTCAACTGTTCCAGATAGAATCTGGCGATGTCCGAACCCGGATCAAGCTTATCCACCTGTTTCCAGAAACTTCTGGCCTCATGAAATCTTCCGATATTGCAAGCAGCCACGGCCGCGTAGTGATACAGGCATGGATCAAGAGACGTCTCGCTGGTCTTGTGAAGACGTCTAAAAAGCTGATACGCTTTCTCATGGTCGCCAAGAATCCCCATTGTCGTAGCCAGCTTAAAGACATGTTCTTGTTGGAACGGAAAAGTCTTGCGAAGGGTTACGGACAGTTCCGCGAGCTCTTCCTTACGCCCCAGGTGTTGGTAGAAAATGGCCAGATTGCACAAGGCATGAAGATTGCCGGGATCTATATCCAGCACTTCCAGAATCGCTTCCAGCGACTTCTGAAAATGACCTGTGTAGTAATAGGCCAACGCCAAATTGTTGCGCGCCGCTAAAAATTCACCGTGTTCCTCGACGATCTGCTCCAAAAGGCGAACCGCTTCCGCGAATTTGCCTTCTTCCAGCAGCAGTCGTGCCTGGTCGTGCTCGTACAATCCCTCCCGGGATTTTATCGTCTTCAGCTTAGTCGGGCGTTCCAGTTCATAGCTGAGGAAATCGAGCATTTCTTCGGCTTCTTCTAAATATTGGCCATTGGAATCATTCTCTAAATATTGAACAAGCGCTTCCTCCGCCAGTTCATGTCGATCCATATTGGCGTAATTGTTAGCCATATAGAAATAACACTCGGTCATAGAGGAATCAATCCGATCCAGAACTTCTTTCAGGATCTCGTTAGATTCCTCGTATTTGCCAAGTTCCGACAGAACGCCTGCCAGATTACAATGGTTGACCGGGTTATCTTGTTCATATTCTACCGCACGCCGAAAGTATTTTAACGCCTTATCATAATGGAAACGATCGAGCGATTGAACCGCTCTTTCGAAAAAGAACGTGGCATCCATGCTGATAGGAATTATTTTTGGTTCCGGCTTTACGGAGACACGCTTTTTCTTTTCCATGAAGTAGGCACCTCCGGTACTTTAAGATCATATGATCCAGTATAGCATAGTCCCCGAGGTTTCAAAAACACGTTTTAAACGCCGCCGTACTTAAACAGCGAGGATAGAGAGCCGCCGTCACTTACGATACGGATCGCATGCGAAAGCAGCGGAGCCACGGACAAGACTTTAAACCGCTCCGGATGTTCTTCCGGAATCGCAAGGGAATCCGTAATAACAACTTCGCGAATATTCGGGTGATCAAGCCGCTGCAGGGCAGGTCCGGAGAACACGGCATGTGTGGCACATACATAAATATCGTTAGCTCCGCGTTCCTTGAGTCCTTCTACTACGTTGACAATAGTCGTTCCGGTATCAATGAGATCTTCGATAATGATCGGCGTACGGCCTTCCACATCTCCGATAACATGAGTAATGACCGCTTCGTTATGAGCCGGGCGCTTCTTGAACATCATAGCGAACGGGGCATCCAGAATATTCGCAAGTCTTTCTGCAGTTGTAGCTCGTCCCGCATCGGGAGATACAATGACCGGATCTACGATATTCTTCTTCGTGATGTAATCACTGATTAAATCCAGAGCCGTCAAATGGTCAACCGGAATATCGAAGAAGCCTTGGATAGCCGGCGCGTGCAGGTCAATCGTAATAAGGCGGTCAGCTCCTGCAGCTCCAACGAGATCCGCGACAAGTTTCGCAGAAATCGGCTCACGGGGAGCAGCTTTTCTCTCTTGACGGGAGTAACCATAGTAAGGCAGAACCAAGTTAATCGTACGTGCAGATGCACGCTTGGCCGCATCCATCATTACCAGCAATTCCATCAGATGCTCGTTGATTGGATGAGAGAAGGTTTGCACCAGGAATACATCGCAGTTACGTACACCTTCTTCATACAAACAATAAATTTCCCCGCTTTTAAACCGGGACAGCTTGATTTTACCAAGCGGTACGTGCAGCTCGTCGCATATTTGCTGTGCCAGCTTCGGGTTTGAAGAGCCGGAGAAAATTTTAATGTTGGAATCCATGGTTACCTCCGATATGTTTTTGATAAATTGGGATCGTACACAGGGTCAATCTGATCAATTTCTTTATTATACCGCTGTGCTTTGCGTATTCATTAATACGCTTACAGCGTCTGAGTAACTAAGCGGAAGGAAAGTTGATCCTTCTTCATCTATAAGGGGGATTTTATACCCCACACCATTATACATGAAACATGTCGAAATTAAAAAGTGCGGCCGCCGCCAATTCATGGGTAATTGTGACTAGTTTATGAACACACAAGCAAAAAAGCGGCATCCGTTCCTCTCCCTGCCAATTAGCAGGTAAGGCTCAGAGACCGCTCTTTTCATTTACTTGGATTTGCTTATATGGCGGCGTCCCAGCTCTGCCAGCACGTCATCAAGAGGCAGCTTGGATTCACGCATAAGCACCATAAGATGGAAGATCAAATCGCTTGTTTCATAACGAAGTTCGTCATGGTCACGGTTTTTAGCTGCGATGATAACTTCTGCCGCTTCTTCGCCGACTTTTTTGAGAATTTTGTCGATTCCTTTCTCAAATAAATAAGTCGTGTAAGCTCCTTCCGGTCTCTCCGCTTCACGCGAAGCGATGACGGATTCCAGTTTCGAGAGGATCGAGAATCTGTCCCCTTCCGATACCGGATTACCGGTGCCGGCGTCCGGGGAACCGCTAATTACGTCAGATTTCTTCACAGCCGCGTCACCCGCCGCCTCAATCTCCTTCGTGAAACAAGTATACGTTCCGTTATGGCAAGCAGGCCCTGTCTGGTTCACAAGCACGAGCAAGGTGTCCGCATCGCAATCATACTTCATCGATACAACCTGCTGGGTGTGTCCCGAAGTTGCCCCTTTGTTCCACAGCTCGCCGCGAGAACGGCTCCAGAACCAGGTCTTGCCTGTATCAACAGTGCGCTGAAGCGAATCAGCGTTCATATAAGCGAGCATTAACACATCTTTGCTTACGGCGTCCTGAACGACAGCGGGTACAAGTCCTTGGGCATCATAACGGATTTGATCTAGCTGCACATTGGTCATCGAATCTCCACTCCTTTATGCTTCAGACTGTCTTTTACGCTTTGTACCGTCAGTTCTTTATAGTGAAAAATCGTAGCGGCGAGACCCGCATCCGCCCCGCCTTTCGTAAACACATCATAAAAGTGCTCTTCGTTCCCTGCGCCGCCTGAGGCAATAACAGGTATTCTCACGGAATCCGTAACCGCCTTGGTCAGCGGCAAATCAAAGCCGTCCTTCGTACCGTCCGCATCCATGCTGGTAAGAAGCAGCTCGCCGGCACCCATGCTTTCCATCTGCTTCACCCACTGCAGGACCTTGATGCCGGAAGCATTACGGCCGCCGTGCGTATAGACTTCCCACTCGCCCCAAGCTTCGTTGTATTTCGCATCGACAGCGACAACGATGCACTGGGAGCCGAACCTGCGGGCTCCGTCCGAAACGAGCTGAGGATTCAGAACCGCAGCTGTATTGATCCCGATTTTATCGGCTCCCGCACGCAGGAGACGCTTCATGTCCTCCGTAGTCGAGATTCCGCCGCCGACCGTAAAGGGAATCGTGATTTCACCCGCTGTCTTCTTAACGACTTCAACCATCGTTGCCCGCCCTTCAACCGAGGCGGAAATATCGAGGAAGACCAGTTCATCCGCACCTTCCCGATCATAGATCGAGGCCAGTTCAACCGGATCGCCGGCGTCTCTCAGATTCACAAAGTTAACTCCCTTGACGACCCGTCCGTCTTTGACGTCTAGACAGGGAACAATCCGTTTAGCCAGCATATGACCTTCCCCTTTCATAAATATTGCGAGTCCATCCAATTCAAGTCAGTTCCCTGACTCTTCTTGCTACTCTTTGACAAGCTCCAGCGCGTCGTTTAACTGGATGCTGCCGGTGTATAGTGCTTTGCCGACAATCGCGCCGCCGACTCCGTTCGTTTGCTCGGCAGCGAGCTTCTGAAGGTCACTTGTCTGGCTAACCCCGCCCGATGCGATTACCGTCTGGCCGGAAACCTGCGCCAGACGGACGATCGCCTCTACATTCGGTCCGCCCATCATACCATCACGGGAAATATCCGTGAAGATGAATGTCCTGGCGCCGTGCTCAGCAAGCTGTACGGCCAGATCTTCCGCCTTTACTGCGGATGTCTCCAGCCAGCCTCGCGTTGCTACCAGACCATCCCGCGCGTCAATGCCAATCGCTACCTTTTCTCCATGCTTAGCAAGGAGTTTCTGAACGAAGGCGCGGTCCTCGATCGCTGCCGTACCGAGAATAACCCTGGATACACCCAGGGATAGCAGACGGTCTACATCTTCTTCGGTACGCAGTCCGCCGCCGACCTGCACCGGTACTTTCACGCTTTTGGCGATCTCGCCGATCAGTTTATCATTAACAGGATGGCCTGCTTTCGCTCCGTCCAGGTCAACCAGATGAATCCACTGTCCGCCTTGCGCTTCCCATTCTTCAGCCACTGCCAGCGGATTTTCGTTATAGATTGTTTCCTGGTTATAATCGCCCTGGACAAGACGAACACATTTGCCGTCCCGTATATCAATTGCCGGGTATATGATAAAAGACATTATATATTCCTCCATCTGTCTAGGCCTTCGGGCCTGCTTGCCTATCCGATTTGCATAAACCGTGTTATCCGTGTACTTTACTCCCGCATAACCGGACAAAATTGTTCAGCAGCCGCATGCCCAGATCTCCGCTTTTCTCCGGATGAAACTGCATGCCATAAATAGAACCACGACCCACGATTGCCGTTACCGGCTGATTATAATCCGTTACGGCCAGCAGGTCCTTATCGTCTTCCGGCTTCACATGATAGGAATGGACGAAATAAACATGCCCTTCTTCCAATCCTTCGAAAAGCGGACTTTGCTGCCGGTACTCCAGCTGGTTCCAACCCATATGAGGCACTTTGTAATCGCCTTGGAAACGAACCACCTTGCCTTGAAGGAGATTAAGACCTTCATGGTCTCCATGCTCCTCGCTGGTTGAGAACAGAAGCTGCATGCCGAGGCAGATCCCCAGCAGCGGTTTGCCCCCGGAAGTGAGCCCGTGCAGCAGCCGGTCCAATTCCAGAGAGCGCAGCTGCTCCATCGCATCGCCAAATGCTCCTACCCCTGGCAGAATCAGACCATCCGCTTCCGCCAGAACTTTCGGATCAGCCGTTACGACAGATGCGCAGCCGAGCCGCTCCACGGCTTTGCTGACACTATGCAGATTACCCATGCCGTAATCGATGATGGCGATCATGCTAGAGAACTCCCTTCGTAGAAGGGACACCCTGAACCCGCGGATCGATGACGGTAGCTTCATCCAGTGCACGTCCAAGCGCCTTAAATACCGCTTCAATCATGTGATGCGTGTTCTGCCCGTAATGAACGATAACATGAAGGGTAATACGCGCTTCCAAAGCGAACTTCCATAAGAATTCTTGAACCAGCTCCGTTGTGAAACTGCCTACCTGCTGAGAAGGATACTCTGCGCGGTATTCAAAATGCGGACGGTTGCTGATGTCGATCACCACTTGAGCAAGCGCCTCGTCCATCGGTACGAATACACTGGCATACCGTTTAATTCCACGCTTGTCTCCAAGTGCCTCTCTCAAAGCCTGTCCCAGGCAGATTCCGATATCTTCCACGGTGTGGTGGTCGTCAATCTCAATATCCCCGCGGGCATTCACCTGCAAATCAAACTGACCGTGCTTCGTAAGCAAATCCAGCATGTGGTTCAGAAAAGGAACATCGGTCGTTAAATCCGTAATACCTGTACCATCCACTCCAAAAGACAGCGTGATATCCGTTTCATTCGTCTTCCGGGCTACACTTGCCGACCGTACGGCAGCTTTTCCCGTTCCTGCTTCTGTCTCGATTCCCATTTCCGCTCCTCCTCTTTCAAACCCGGCTTTTTTTAAAAATGCCCGATCTCGCCGATCTCAGCCCGGTTTCCGATAGTGTTCTTAGGTTCTTATCGTGTCTTACTGCGGGATCCGCAAAGAGATTACTTGCCTTCTTTCTGCAGCCGTACCTCTATCGCCCTGGCGTGCCCTTCAAGCCCTTCATTGCGGGCCAAAGTCATAATCTGCCGGCCATTTGCCAGAAGCGCTTCCTTACTATAAGAAATAACACTTGATTTCTTTATAAAATCATCCACGTTCAGCGGCGAAGAGAATCTTGCCGTTCCGTTGGTAGGCAGGACATGATTCGGGCCGGCGAAATAATCGCCGACGGGCTCGGGACTGTAAGCGCCGAGGAAAATGGCGCCCGCATTCTCGATCCGCGGCAGCACCGCGAACGGGTCCGCGACGAGCAGCTCCGTATGCTCCGGCGCAATCGCGTTGACCACGCGAATACCCTCATCGAGGTCGGCCACGACCACGATGGCGCCCTTCTCCGCCACAGATACGGCGGCGATCGCTTTACGCGGCAGCAAGCTCAGCTGCCGCTCCACCTCGCTGCGCACCTGCTGGGCGAGTGTGCGTGAAGGCGTCACCAGAATAGCCGGTGACAGCTCGTCATGCTCCGCCTGGGCCAGCAGGTCCGCGGCGATGAATTCGGGGTCCGCCGCTTCATCGGCCAGGACCACGATGTCCGTCGGTCCCGCAATCATGTCGATGTCGACAACGCCGAACACCGCGCGTTTGGCGAGAGCGACATATATGTTGCCGGGACCGACGATCTTGTCCGCCGCACGGATCGATTCCGTGCCGTAGGCAAGTGCGGCGACGGCTTGTGCGCCGCCGACGCGGTAGATTTCCCGCACGCCGGCCTCGGCTGCCGCCACCAGGATGTGCGGGTTGATGCCCTCTTCCCCGGCTGTAGCCGGAGGCGTCACCATCACGATCTCAGGAACGCCGGCGACCAGCGCCGGAATTGCGTTCATGAGAACGGAGGACGGGTAGGCCGCCTTGCCGCCGGGGACGTACAATCCGACGCGCTGGAGCGGCCGGATGATCTGGCCCAGCAGGGAGCCGTTGTCCTGCAGGTCCATCCAGGATACGCGTTTCTGCTTCTCATGGAACGCGCGGATATTGGCGGCCGCTTGACGCAGGGCCTCGATAAATTCGGCGTCTACATGATCATAAGCCGCCTCAATCTCCGCTTCACTCACGCGGAGTTCCTGCAAGTCGACACCGTCGAACTCTTTCGACAAGCGCCTCAGTGCCCCGTCGCCCTCGCTGCGGACCGCAGCGATGATCGTTCTTACCGCCTCGTTCTGCTCCGGTGTACCGTAATCGACTTCGCGGTCCAGCTTGAATTCATTCGCAGTAACGATCTTCATACGCCATCATCCTTTCCTGACGGCAGCGCCGTCGATTTTATATAAATCCTTACAGCCCTCGCGGGTTGGATAGCTGAATTATTTTTATATACACCCGTGTATTCCGTTCTCTTATTCCTCTTCAGGCAGGGCGAGGGTTGCTTGCAGAGCATCGCAAAGCTGCTGAATGCGTTCGTTCTTCATCCGGTAGCTGACGCGGTTTGCGATCAGACGGCTTGTAATCGGGAATATTTCCTCATACTCAACCAGTCCGTTCTCGCGCAGTGTCTGGCCCGTCTCCACCATATCCACAATGCGGTCGGCAAGCCCGATCATCGGGGCGAGCTCAATGGATCCGTTCAATTTAATGACCTCAACCTGCTGGCCCTTCTCACGGAAATACTGTGATGCGACACGCGGATATTTGGTGGCGACACGCGGGTTCAGAACCTGCTGCCAGTCTGGCATTGCGATAACCGACATCCGGCAGCGTGCAATCCCAAGGTCAAGAAGTTCATACACATCTCTGTTCTCTTCCATCAGCACGTCTTTGCCGACAACTCCGATATCGGCTACACCGTACTCCACATAGGTAGGCACATCAACCGGTTTTGCCAGAATGAATTCCATCTTCGCTTCCGGGAATGTCACAATCAAGCGGCGTGAATCATCTCCACTGTCCTCCGGCATCGGCAATCCCGCACGTCGGAACAGTTTGAAAGCCTGTTTATAAATACGCCCTTTAGGCATGGCTACTTTGAGCATTTCCTGCATACGTCCTGCCTCCTATACAAAAGGGATAACGTCTGTATACACGACGCCTTCCAGCCGGCTTCGGCCGTCCCCAAGCTTGTCGATATGGCCCGCATCCCATGATGTGTGGTCAGGAATAAGGCGAGTTATAATTTGATTCCCTGATTCTGCCCGCAGTGTCTGAGCATGATGGAGGGCATCACGCCGATGTTCCGCCGTATATATGATAAGCACCCGGCTTGGCTGATACACATCTTTGGTCCCGGCTGCTTCCAGTATCCGATTCGTCTTAAGCGCAAAGCCTGTAGCCGGAGCCGGGCGGCCGAACTGCGCCAGCAGATTGTCATAACGCCCTCCGCTGCACAGCGGAAATCCGAGATCGGCTGCATACCCCTCGAATGTAAGACCGGTGTAGTAGGAGAAGTTACCGATCATTGTTAAATCGATCAGGACATGCTCGCTAACTCCGTAATCTTCAAGCACATTCCATACCTTGCACAGATGGTCAATGGCTGTTTGTGCCGTAGGATCTGCGGTGACGGCCAGCGCCTGCTCACAAATATCCTTGCCTCCACGCAGCCTGAGAATGCTCTCCAGCTCTTGGCGGCGGGATTCATCGATATCAAGCCGGCGGATTGCATTGCGGTAACCCACATAATCTCTGCCGAGCAGAAAACTCTTAAGCTCCACTTGTGCATCCGGGCAATCCTTTAAAGCCTCCCCGAACAATCCATGCAGAAAGCCTACATGTCCCAGTGCAAACTTAAATGTTTGAACACCCGCCGCCTGCAGGCAGGCAATCGCCAGTGCAACGACCTCAGCATCCGCTTCGGCGGAAGCATCCCCGACAAGTTCAACACCTGTCTGAATGAATTCCGAGTCACGGCCCGCTTCTTCTTCCATGGCGCGGAAAACATTGCCGTGATAACACAGTCTTACAGGCAGCCGCTCTTCCCGGAGCAGCGATGCAACCACCCGCGCAATAGGTGCCGTCATATCGGATCGCAGGACAAGTGTCTTGCCGTTGCGATCCAAGAGTTTAAACTGTTTACGGTCTTCGATCGAACTAGCTACACCGACCGTGTCGTAAAATTCCAGCGTGGGCGTAACAATTTGATCGTACCCCCACCGCTCCATACATTCGAGCACGTTAAATTCGACCTGACGGAATCTTGCTACAGATTCCGGGAGCAGATCCTTGAAGCCAGTAGGCTTCTCAAATACTTTCGGTTTAGACATAACTGTCCCTCCTGCTACCGGTGCACTTCTATTTTTCACCGCGCTTTAGTGCGCTACCATACTACCAAAATGAAGTTATTTCGTAAGTTTATCACGGAATATAAGGTCCGTCAATTTCCTTCGTTTCTTTATCTCCGTCTATGCTGACTAGCCGCTCTCCGCCAAGATTGAAAGGGCCTGTTTCCATGTGCCTTATTACTAATTCGTCCTAAATACATATTGTCCTCTCCCCCATAACAAAAAAAGCAGTTCGTCTCCTCTCAGAAGACGAACTGCTTGTATGGACCTGATATTTCCTGCCACTTCTCTCTTCAATGATCCGCTAAAGAATCGGGCACATCCGCCGTGCCCGTTAACCCGTCTGAAGCATTGCTCCTTATGACCCGCATCGGATTGCCCGCAACGAAAGTATGCGGAGGAACATCCTTATGCACGACCGAGCCGGCGCCGACAATTGCATAATCGCCGATCGTTACACCCGGCAGAATCGTGGTATTGGCTCCGACCATCACATGGGAACCGATATTCACCTCGCCCAGACGGTACTCACGAATCAAATATTCGTGCGCCAGGATGGTCGTGTTATACCCAATAATGGTATTAGACCCGACTTTAATTTTCTCAGGGAAAAATACATCCACCATTACCATCAGGGCAAACGCCGAATGTTCCCCTATCTTCATACCAAGCATCCGCCGGTAAATCCAATTCTTCACGGGAAGTGAAGGGCAGTAGCGGCTAATTTGTATCCACACAAAATTTTTGACAGCCTTCCACTTGCTTACCGTCCGGTAAATCTGCCATAGGGCATTCGGCCCTTCGACGGGGTATTTCTCAGTCTTTCTCAAGAGCTTTCCTCCGGAATGCCGAACAGAGTGTACAGATCTCTCATGTCTCCGATAATATGTTCAGGCGAATATTGCTTCAGATACTCTTCGCCCTTCAAAGACCAGCTGACTGCGGCTGCATCGACTCCTGCAGCTTGAGCTGCTTCAATATCATAGTGACTGTCGCCCACCATGATAGCTTGCCCAGGCTCAGACTCCAGTTCCTGCAGAGCCTTGAGTATCCCTTCGGGATCAGGCTTCGGCTGCTCGACATCTTCCACGGTCACGATACTGTGTATGTAAGGCAGCAGCTCACACAATTCAAGACCGAGCATGGTCGTCTTGCGTATTTTGCTCGTGACAACTCCGATTCGGACGCCGTAGGCATGCAGCCGGGCAAGAACCTCTTTTACATGTGGAAAAGGCCGGACTAACTCATCGTGATGCTCCAGATTATAGGTCCTGTACATGAGCAAAAGATCGTTCACCTCGTCCAGGCCGCTGAAAAACTGAAGCTGCTCGACCAGCGGACGGCCCATGTGCGGGATAATATGCTCTCTTGAAAAAGGGCCTGGGGCCCTCCCTTCCAGCGCATGCAGGAATGAACGGATAATCAGTTCATTGGTATCAAGTATCGTACCGTCCAAATCAAACAATACCGTATGCTTCATGTTGTACTCCTTAGAATAGGTTCACTGCCTGCACGATAGGCGCCGAATGACAGGCTTCTGTACATCTTTGCATCTTGCAGCATGCTTGATCGATTCATTTTTATTATTTCCCGGTGTTTGCTGACACTGGTTTGACTGTTTTTCTTTCGATCGGATCGCTGTACTTAGCCAGCCCGGGCACAACCTTACGGCGCACGACAATAATGACGATAGCCGCAAATATAATGAGGAGGGCAAGCAGCTGGGAAATCCGGATGTTCCCCCCATAAGTCATCGCGCCGGCTTCACCGAATAACAGAGACATCGGGGACCATAGGCTGTTCATCAACGATGCAAGCCATTCCGGGCCCGTGAAGTCCAGGCTGTCCGTACGAAGGCCTTCGATATAGAAGCGTCCCAACGAATACCAGATAAAATAGCTCATGAACAATTCGCCCGCACGAAGGAACGGTCTGCGGCGAAGCCAGAACAGGAGCAGCAGGCCTGCCAGATTCCACAGTGATTCGTACAAAAAGGTCGGGTGGTAAAACGTACCCTGAATATTCATCTGATTCACGATCCAGTCCGGCAGATACAGCGTCCCGCGCAGGAATGATTCCTGAACCGGACCGCCGTGGGCTTCCTGGTTGATGAAATTACCCCAGCGGCCGATCATTTGGCCGACAATCAAGCCCGGAGCGCAAATATCCGCAATACGCCAGAAAGATACGCCTTTACGCCGGACATAGAAGAGTGCGCCGATAATAGCGCCGATAAGCGCACCATAGATCGCGATTCCGCCCTCCCAGATTTTAAAAACATCGGCGAAGTTGTTCTTATAGTTCTCCCATTGAAAAGCTACGTAATATATGCGCGCCGCGATAATAGCCGATGGAACCCCGATCAAAAGCAGATCCATAAAAAAATCGGGTTCCATATTGAATCGTTTGCCCTCGCGGATCGCGAGAAGCAGGCCCACAAGCGCAGCGGTGCCGAGTATAATTCCGTACCAGTGCACACTGATAGGTCCCAGTGAAAAAGCGATTGGATTAATCATCTACGATTGTATTCCTCCTATACCTTTCCTAAATAAGACAGACTCTATCCCTGCCGGTCTTAGTCCAGATCATCCAGATCTTCTGCCAGCGTCTCCGTCAATTTGTTTGTAAACTGAAGCGCCGCATTGAATCCCATCCGCTTCAACCGGTAGTTCATCGCCGCCACTTCCACGATTACAGCCAAGTTTCTGCCGGGGCGTACCGGAATCGTAATAAGCGGAACGTCCGTTTCGATAATACGTGTCGTCTCTTCATCCAATCCAAGGCGGTCATACTGCTTATCCTGCTGCCAGGTCTCCAGCCGTGTCACCACCGAGATCTTCTTCACATTACGTACCGCGCCTGCCCCGAAAAGCGTCATGACGTTAATTATGCCTACGCCTCTAATTTCAAGCAAATGACGGATCAGATCCGGTGCGTTCCCATATAAAATGTTATCCGCTGTCTGCCGGATTTCTACCGCGTCGTCCGCAACAAGGCGGTGACCGCGCTTAACGAGCTCAAGAGCCGTCTCGCTTTTACCGATGCCGCTGCCGCCTGTAATCAGCATTCCGACTCCATATACATCGACAAGGACACCATGAATGGTAGTCGAAGGGGCCAGCTTATTCTCAAGAAAATTCGTTATACGGCTTGCTAGAATGGTTGTGGCTACCTGACTGCGCAGAACCGGAAGCTGATGCTTCTTCGCTTCTTCCACTAGCTCTGCCGGAATATCCAGTCCACGGGTTACGATAATGCAGGGAGTTTCTTCACTGGCACAGAGCTGCTGAGCCCGGTGAAGCCGGACTGTCTCATCCAGCGTTTCAAAGAAGGACATCTCTGTCCGGCCAAGCAGTTGAACCCGCTCCTGCGGATGGTAATTAAAATACCCTGCCATTTCTAGACCTGGGCGGTACAGATCATCTACAGGTATGGTCCGTTTCAGACCTTCCTCCCCGCAAATGACCTCCAGGTTGAACTGTTCAACCAGTTCTAAAACTCTCACTTTTTTGCCCATGGTTCATTCCCCTTTGTTTTCCCATTGCTTCCATCGTAATTCAATTGCCGGGTCAAAATCAACCTGCTTCGCTCATTCCTCCTGCAACTTGTTGAAAATAATAAAAAAGCCAGTCGCGATGGACTGGCCTTTATAAATCAGTCTTATCCGTTAAGCAGGATGGACTGTGTGCTTTCTTTGTCGAAGAAGTGAACTTTGTTCATATCCAGAGCAAGTTTAACGTTAGTGCCGTCTTTCAGACCGGAACGTCCGTCAACACGGGCAACTACTGTACCTTCACCGATACCGGCCAGGTGAACTTGCAGTTCGTGACCGAGGTTCTCGGATACTTCGATCAAAGCATTTACAACCGTGTTGGAAGATGCTTCGAGGAATACAGGCTCATCATGGATATCTTCTGGACGAATACCCAGAACAACATCTTTGCCTGCATAGCCTTTGTCGCGAAGTACTTGAGCTTTGCCTTGCGGAATCACAACGTCAACGCCTTTAGCTTTGAAGTGCAGGGAGCCGCCTTCGTCTTTCAGCGAGCCGCTGACAAAGTTCATGGAAGGGGATCCGATAAATCCAGCAACGAACATGTTAACTGGGAAGTTGTAGATCTCTTCCGGTGAAGCTGCTTGCTGAATGATGCCTTTGTCCATAACGACAATCCGGCTTCCCATTGTCATTGCTTCTGTTTGGTCATGGGTTACGTAAATGATCGTAACGCCAAGACGCTTGTGAAGCTTGGAGATTTCAGCACGCATTTGTACACGAAGTTTAGCATCCAAGTTGGAAAGCGGCTCATCCATCAAAAACACTTGCGGTTCACGGACGATTGCGCGGCCCAGGGCAACACGCTGACGCTGACCACCGGAGAGAGCCTTCGGTTTACGGTCAAGAAGGTGTTCAATATCGAGAATTTTAGCCGCTTCACGCACGCGTGCGTCGATATCGGCTTTTTTGAATTTACGGAGTTTAAGACCGAATGCCATGTTCTGGTATACGTTCATGTGCGGGTACAGGGCGTAAGACTGGAACACCATCGCGATGTCGCGGTCTTTCGGTGCTACGTCATTCACAAGACGGTCGCCGATGTACAGTTCGCCTTCGGAGATTTCTTCAAGACCGGCAATCATCCGCAGTGTTGTGGATTTACCGCAACCGGATGCTCCTACTAATACTAGAAATTCTTTATCTTGAATATCAAGATGGAAATCCTTAACGGTTGCTTCATTGTTGCCTGGGTACCTCTTTACGATATGGTTAAGACGAACGCCTGCCATAGTTCATTCCCCCTGGTTCTTGAAT
This sequence comes from Paenibacillus lutrae, assembly GCF_009757775.1. Taxonomy (GTDB): domain Bacteria; phylum Bacillota; class Bacilli; order Paenibacillales; family NBRC-103111; genus Paenibacillus_F; species Paenibacillus_F lutrae. Next base: position 7,264 of record NZ_RHLK01000011.1, on the reverse strand, counting down.
TCATTGTATAGGTTCATCTTAGCCTAAAGACCCGGAGATTGACTATGCACAATCTTCACAAAAAACTCACTTTCTTTTTGTTACTTTGTACAATACGATAGCAAGTTTAACCAGAACGGCATCATGGAACGTCCTTACATCAAGACCGGTTTCGTTCTTAAACTTATCCAGACGGTACAAAAGTGTATTCCGGTGAATGTACAATTTCTTGGCCGTTTCACTGACATTGCAATCCAGAGAGAAGAAATGCTCCAGCGTAGACTGCGTTTCCGAATCGAGTGCATAATCCTTTAGCACCTGTTCAAGGAATTGGTGCTTCTCCTGCTCAGGAATTTGGTGAAGGAGCTTCTCCATCTGCAGATGCCACGGCATATGAATATTGCTGGCCATGTTGTATAAGCGGCCCAGCATAATCGTACCGCGCAGCGATACCATCGAACTGAGAAGCGATTGTGCAGGCTGAATCGGATAGTGGACGCCCAGATGGCTTTCACCTACCCATTCACTCGCCAGCATTTCATGCAGACCGGAGGCAAGGGCATCCAGCATCTGCTCCGTGCTTTCCTCCTGGACATCCAGTCTGTCCTCTTGGCTGACATTCAGCAAATTATCCGGAGCGAGAATCAGCCACTCTTTCTCAAGGAGAGGAACCAGGATGATTTCGGTATCAAAAAATGTCTCCAATAGCTTCTTTAATTCCCGGTAGGATACACGGATATTAGGGGAATAATCCCCGTATAGAAGAAAGGGAATTTTATTGGAGTACAGGGACGCCTGGGAGGCGATGGAATCCGGCATCTCTACGTTGCCTTCCGAATCCGCATGCTCCAGGAGCCAGCTCCGAACCGCAGCGAGCTTCTTCTCTTCCTCCAAAAAAAGCATGTTCCGCTGTTTCTTCTCCGGCTGAGAAGATTCGATAATCCATTCGATGAGACTTCGTTCGTTGCCATGAAGCTTATCCTCCGGGATGGAGATAGCCTGAATCTGCTGATCATCCTTCTGAAGAAGGAAATACACATCCTTCTCGATCAGAAAGCTTCCTTTATCTTTAGGCAGCTTTTCGCCGCTTTGCGTCATACGTTCCCACTCTGCCGGTTTTTTCGTAACCAGCCGGACCGGACTTTTGCCGATCGACTCCAATTGTTTCTTCAGCCTTTCCCAATCCATCTAAGTTAGCTCCCTCTGTGTAATATCGAAGCTGCTGCCGTGCTTCCTATTATTGTAACACAGGTAAGAAAGCGATTCACTTCCCGGAAACGAGGCTATATCCCTTTAGCCGTCTATTCATCCACACATCTATATGCCTTGTATGCAAGAGAAAAAGCCCTTCATCGGATAACCGAATCCAGGCTGCTGCAGCGACCGCCATAAGAAGGTCTCATCTTCCCATCAGAACGACAATAATAGACAATAACGAGAACAGAGCCCCAATGAGGTAAAGAAACGATACCGTCTGAGTCTGTGAGAGCCCCCATTTCATCAAACTATGGTGGGTATGAAGTTTATCCGCATGATGGAGTCCATTTCCTTTAAGAAGTCTTCTTGTAAAAACAATGGCCGTATCCATAATCGGGACGCCCAGTGCCAGAACCGGAACGAGAATAGAAACGAAGGTCGCACTTTTAAAAGCGCCGTCAATCGCCACGACCGCAATGGTGTATCCCAGAAAGATAGCGCCTGCATCTCCCATGAAAATTTTGGCGGGATAGAAGTTAAAGGCAAGAAACGCAAGACCCGCTCCGACCAGAATAGCGGCAAGCATGGCGGAATCCTCCTGCCTTTTGACAAGTGCCGCAACAAGCAGAGCTATAGAGGCAATCGTAACAATCCCCGAGGCCAAACCATCTACCCCGTCAATAAAATTAATCATGTTCGTAATGCCAAAAACCCACGCCATCGTACCCAGCCAGACAAACCAGACCGGGAAGAAAACCATCCCCGTGAATTGTAAATTGGAAACACCGATGATTTCGATTCCAAACCACAGGGGAACTGTCGAAACGCCGATATAGATCAATAACCGCGGCCACACTGGAAAATCCAGCCCCCGGGTTTTAAACCAATCATCGGTCAAACCCGTTAACATTAGAATCGTGCCCCCGATGAGAACCGCTTTCGTAAGGTCGCTGTTTCTGCTGAACAACAAAATCGAACCTGCGCAGGCGATATAAATAGCGACTCCACCCAGCAGCGGAATAGGAGCGCTATGTATTTTCCGATTATTAGGGCGATCCACAAATCCAGTGGCTAAAGCAAACTTTCTTAAGACGGGAACCAGCAGCGTGACGACTGCAAAGCTGATCAGTAAAGGAATAAAATATTGCAATAGGCTACCCCCTGCCGGCATTTCACAATTACGGATCAAGCCTCTCGCAAGCTGCCTATGCTTCTCCGCTTTGTTAGCGTCTCCTATTTGAAAAGCCTCCATACTTCTCTCTCACTGGGAATTGAGACGGGTTAATTTCCAACCGCCAACGGTTAAGCTGGCCGTTTCTGGAAAAAATAAATGTTGGAAGGATGCGATATTTGTGAAACTCCAACTGTGCTATGGAACGGAGCAGCTTAATATCTTCTGGCCGGAGGACCGTCCACTTCGTTTGATTACTCCCGCGCTGCCTGATCCCCTCCCGGATGAGGCGATACACAACGCGCTGCGGTCGCCTACCGGATGCCTGCCGCTGCGGCAGCTTGCGGCAGGCAAACGATCAGCCGTCATCCTGATCAGTGACGGCACCAGACTGAGCCCCAGCGAACGTCTTCTTCCGCCGCTGCTGGAAGAGCTGAGCGCAGCGGGCATTCCGGATGACGCGGTCACTGTGCTGGTTGCGCTCGGAACGCACCGGCAGCAGAGTGAAAGTGAGCTGCGGCGGCTGACAGGCGACGATGTCTATGAGCGCGTCCGGGTACTCAACCATTCCTCCAACACGGAGGACTGCGTACACGTTGGCACAACCTCGCGCGGAACTCCGATAGAGCTGAACCGCGCAGTTGTTGAAGCCGGAATGCTGATCATCACCGGCAACATCGAACCCCACCTGCTTGTGGGGTCCTCCGGCGGTGTGAAGGCCTTGATGCCGGGCGCCGCCTCCAGGCGCTGCATAGAAAGGCACCACGCCCTATCCAAGTCTTATAAGGCCGAACCCGGCTGCGTCGATAATCCTCTTCATCGCGATCTGGAGGAGGCGCTCCGTTTCGTACCCGCACCGTTCCTGCTTAACACGGTTGTGGACATGGAGCGCCGGCTCCTTGGTGTATTTGCGGGAGACGTAGCCCTTGCTCACACCGCAGGAGTAAAGCTGGCCAACTCCGCCTTTCTTGTCCGGCGTTCCCGGCTCTATGACGCCGTGATCGTATCGGCAGGCGGTTACCCCAAAGACGCCCAGCTCTATCAGGCTGTCAAAACACTAACCAACGCGGCTGCTTTCGTGAAAAAGGGCGGCCGTATTCTTCTTGTTGCGCGCTGCCAAGAACTGTATGGGCATCCCAAGTTTGCCGAGGCAGTCGAAGATCATCCCGATCGCAAGAAGCTGCTTCAAGAGCTCAGCAAACGATTCGTCCTCGGCGCTCATAAGCTGGAACAGATCCATACGATCCTGCAGGAAAAGCAGGTGTTCTTGTATTCCGATGTACCGGCTCCCCTTGTTGAACTAATCGGCTTCAAACCCGTTGCCTCCCTGGAGGAGACTATTGCCGGCTGGGCCTCAGATGCTGATGCGGACATCGCTTTCATGCCCTATGGCGGGCTTACTTTTAGCAAAACCGAATAATTCCGAGTATGTATGCCGGTTCGCAGCTTGTATAAAAAGGAGACTTCTCTATGGTATGGACGGATTGGACCTTGGACCGCACCCTTGTTTTATTTACTGCTGTCGCTTATCTGCTGGTCGCCCTTCAAGTGACCTTGTCGCATTATCGACAAAATTTCCATCAGAAAGTCATGCTGGCTCCTGTCATCAGTGCCCCCCTCTACTTTGTAGTCGGGATAGCTCTTGTCCTTCTGAATCGCTCCTGGCTTTTCACACTTTTTCATATTTGCATGTGGCTCGGTGTTGTATCCGGTCTATACGGGTTTTATTTGCACGTTAAAGGCGTCGGGAAAAGAGTCGGGAATTATGCTCCGCGCAATTTTCTGACAGGCCCACCGGTCGTTATGCCGCTGCTCTATTCGGCTGTGGGCGTGCTGGGGCTGATCGCCATTTACGGGAGGTGAGCATTCATGAGAAAAATGACGAAATACCCGTCTTTTGATGTAATGGCAGAGCAGGAGCACTGGGATCCTCATACGCAATCGATTGTGAATGACCGGCTGGTGAGGCAGCCCAAGCATCAGGTTCTGAGTCTGGAAGAAGCGGAGCTTCTGCGAAGCTGGTGTTCCCGCCTTGTCGATGATGACCGAGCTGAGATGATCAATTATGTCATTGAACATATAGATACGACCTTGAGCAGCGGCACAGGCGAAGGTCAGCGTAAGCCCGAAGCACCTCATCAACGTGAGCTGATTCTCCAGGGCTTGCATGCAGTAGACAAAATAGCTGAAGGTTTTCATGGACAACCTTTCCACCATCTCCGTGCAATAGAGCAGCAGGAAATCATGAAGAACATCGCTGAAGCCAGACTTTCCCTGATCGGAGAGTGGACAACAACCGTCCAGAATGAGTGGTTCAGTAAACTCCTTAAACTAACGGTGGAAGCATATTATTCCCATCCGGTCGTGTGGTCCGAGATCGGCTATGCCGGTCCAGCCTATCCAAGAGGCTACGTCCGCACCGACAGAGGGCAGCTTGACCCATGGGAGGCGAAACCGGAACTATGAGACACGCTACTTCTCAATCGGCAGTTGCCGATGTCGTTATTGTGGGGGCAGGAGCGGCGGGGGGTGTTTTAGCAAGGGAGCTGAGTGAAGCGGGCCTGGATGTCGTTGTCATCGAAGCGGGTCCGCTGCGCGATCCCCAAAGGGATTTTGCCAGTGATGAGTTATCGATGCAGAGTCTGGGATGGCAGCAAACGAGGCTGGTCGATGGCAGCAATCCGCTTACGATGGGACACAACAATTCAGGGTGGGGAGTCGGCGGAGGCACTCAGCACTTCACGGGCGTCTTTCTCCGCTTTCACGAATCGGATTTCAAAACCCGTTCCATAGACGGTGTCGGTGAAGATTGGCCCCTTCATTACAAAGATCTAGAGCCCTATTACGACAAAATCGAGAAGGACATCGCAGTATCGGGACCACGGCATTTTCCTTGGGGAAACTTTAGTGGACCATACCCCTATCCTGAACGTGATCCGCTGAGCCCGAATGCCTATCTTTTTCAAAAGGGGTGCGAAGAGCTTGGCATAAGGAGCGTCACAGCTCCGCTTGCCATTCTTTCAGCACCTTTCGATGGAAGGCCGCCCTGTATTAACCGCGGCTTCTGTAATCAGGGTTGTATGCCGAATGCCAAGTTCAGCACGCTCATTCACCATTTTCCCAAAGCGGTAAAAGCTGGAGCCACCGTATTAGCCAATTGCATGGTAACGCGCATTGAGACAGATACAGCAGGCCGGGCAGCGGGTGTTGTGTATATTAAAAACGGTACGGAGTATCGGCAAAAAGCCAAATATGTCATTCTCTCTGCCTATGCAGTCGAAACGCCCCGTTTGCTGCTCAACTCAGCTAATCCTCAATTTCCCGATGGGCTGGCTAACAGCAGCGGCTGGGTAGGCAAAGCGCTTATGACCCATAGCAGCCATGATGTGTATGCGAAATTCCAAGAAGAAGTCCGCCTGTACAAAGGGACTCCCGTGCTCGCCACTACACAGGAATTCTATGAGAGCAATCCCAAACGCGGTTTTGCACGAGGGTATACTCTCCATGCTCATGGGACCAGACCTTTGGCTTTCGCGGAGGGGATTACTAAATCCGGAGGGTCCAATCCTGTATGGGGTGCCCTACTGCGCGAGACGATGTTGGATTATAACTATTACGGCCGAGCTACCTTGGTCGGCGAGGTCCTACCGAATGAGAACAACCGTGTAACTTTAGCGGATGAAAAAGATGCAAACGGCATGCCGCGCGCTACGGTTACGTTTAGCTTCGGCGAAAATGATCAAAAGCTTATCCAGCATGCAGTCGAGAACATGCAAGCCATATTACAAGCAGCGGGCGGCAAACCGGAGTTCGTCGTTCCGGATACCGCCCACCTCATGGGAGGATGCCGTATGGGAAATGATCCGAGCCGCTCGGTCGTTAATTCGTTCGGGCAGACGCACGATATCCCGAATTTGTTCGTATGCGATGCCAGCATATTCGTCACTTCGGGTGGAGCCAACCCTACCAATACGGTCATGGCACTTGCAGCACGTACAGCTGACTATATTTTGAATGAGGTTACGAAGTAACAAGGAGAGGGAGACAGAATCCAGAACGAGCAGTTAGCACAATGCGCAGGAATTCGATACTTGGCCGGTGGATGTTTACTCATACAAACCGGTCGTATGAAGTTGATTGGCATTGAAGACAAGAGCAGAGCAAGACCCGGATCTTAGTTCGAGGCTGTGCTTAAATCGATCCAAGAGGCTATCTTGAATGGCCGACGGATCAACGGGCAACGGGCATGTCCTCCTTACACGGGCTGCTCGGATCACACCAGAACTATCGTATTGGGCAAACTACCAGCGATAACCCCTTTTATGAAGGCTGTGTCCCAACTAAGTAGCTTGCTTCTGCTGTTTCCATTAAAATAAGGGGATACGCTAACTAAATGGATACGCTAACTAAAGGAGGGTCTTGTTATGGCTATTGTTGAAATCACGGTTGTTCCCATCGGCACCGCATCTACAAGCTTAAGTGAGTATGTTGCTCATCTTCAAAAAGTACTGGACAACCAGCCTCTGCACTATGAACTAACCCCTATGAGTACCATAATCGAAGGACCATTGGATCAAGTTATGGATGTGGTTCTAAGGCTGCATGAGAGCCCTTTTGAGAACGGCGCGATGCGCGTTTCGACCTCTATTAAAATCGATGACCGCCGAGATAAACAGGCATCTATGGAGCAGAAACTCCAATCCGTCGCGGATAAGTTAGGGCGTATCTAGCCCTGCTTTAGTTGCTCATTTATAGCCAAGAACAACAAAAAAGAGACCTAACAGGTCTCTTTCAGCCTGTAGACAAAGTTCCGTAAGGAGCAGGGTCTACAGGCTTTTTTATCGAATTAGTAAGTAAAACGGTGAGCCGAGGTGTAAAAAATGCTGAGTAAGAGCAATAACGAAGGTCGCTTTCAAG
>NZ_RHLK01000010.1 GCF_009757775.1 Paenibacillus lutrae | reverse complement strand
CCACCTGGCTTTGGAGAACCGGTGGCTCAAAACAGAAACTTACTGCATTTTTGAGTTTTTTATTTCTCCAAACAAGACAAACTCCTGAGTTCCATTCGGAACAAAGGAGTTTGTCTGCAATCTGAGATGATCCTTATTCATAGGGATCATCTTTTTCGTTGTCCGAGAAAAGCAATGATTCGCCGGTTCACCTCTTCCGGTTGTTCCAGCGGAAGTCCGTGACCCGCATAACGAGCTTTCTTTAATACCCGCTTCCCCTGTTATGCTTCTTTAAGGAGAAGTGTCAATGTCGATTGTAAGTAAATGGATTTAACCGTACGGTACAGATTGGTTATTGCAAGCCTTCCTGCCTTGATATTCATGTGTTCCTAGCTTAAGCTGGATATACCCTACTGGTAAATAATTGAAATATTTAAGGAGGCCTGATATCGTATGACACTTTACTACTATATCGCTGCTGATCATGAACTCCCTACCGGCTCCTTCGGAATGAAGAAAACGACTATGAAGCTCATAGATGCTCTCAAATTAGGTCCGCCTCAAAAGGACGTAACCCCCATTCATTCCATAGTGGACCTGTCACATTTGTATGAAGAAGAGACCGATGTATATGAAACGGAAGAGGATGCTGCCGGACTCTATGTGAGCGGACCGTTACAAAGCCAGCATACAGCAGCGTATTTTCAGCATCCGTTTGTTTACCAGATTGATCCGGACGGAGGGTCTTTTTGTATCAGCAAGCAATCCCGCAAACACTCGCCCACTGCCTATCTGACCGGTAGAAAATGTTTAACACAGCTTTTCTCTTATATTCACAATAATCTGGGTACAGGAGGATTTGTTGAACTCTATGCCGCCTGGGCGCATGGAATGGACAGATTCTCAGAGCCCCCGGATAGGTCACTTGATTTCACGCTGGACCTGAATACTTTTGAGCTCGGAGATGAATTTGAGTGGAAGGAACGACAGTATATCATGGTGAAAAAATAACCCGGCTACTCAGAAGTCGGCAAACGCAGAAGCCTCGCTCTCTTCGCACAAACGAAATCTAAAATTTATAAACATGACATAAAAATACAACGGCTCAAATATACGGAATCAAAATCTAAAAAAAGTTGGTTTATATAAATAATCGTTGCTTGTCATCATAGAAGAATAGGGAAGAAACCTATAATATGATGGTATAAATGTAAATTTATAGTTCAGATGGCATGCATCTTAGAACGATTGAATAGGCGTTTCTTTTTACACAAGCTTGTGAGGAGGTGGTTGTGCCAGCTTCTGCCGAAAGGGCTTCGCTCCACAAAATAACCAATAAAGGATGAGATGAATGAAAAGAAGAACACTCGGGATTTTATTTATTTGCCTGGCCCTATTTGCTATACTTCCGATCACCTCCGCTTCTGCAGTCAGCAACGCTCAGATCAGCGGCCAGGGAGAACTCGTAATTACCGCATCTTTCCAAGGATCAACAGCAGATATATGGGTAACCAACCAGAACAGTCAAGTTGTCTACTCAAGAGCATTTGGAAGCTACGGCGGCACCGGAACGATACATGCATCCATACCTAACCTGCCGAGTGGTACTTATACAATCTCCATAGGCGGACCCCAGCTGTCCATCAGTAATTTGCAATACTATTTCAAATAATCCGCTTGCCTGGATATAGGTCTTGGACTCGGATGACCAAAAGTAAGCCTTTACGGCTTACTTTTTTTTGTCCTCATCTATCCTTAATTAGTTGGTGCACATCTTTACATAATCTTCTCATGCCCCTTACTTAACGTTAACAAACCCTTGCTATAGTCAAGGATAGTAACATACATAGGAATAGAATTTTACTAAAGAGGGGAAGCAGACAGGATGAAGAAAAAATGGCTTATTACCGCTTCAGCAGCACTAACGCTTGTGGGAGGAACGGCGAATGTCTTTGCGGCGGGTGTGACTGGGACGACTGCAGAGGCAATCACGTACACGAATAACGGTAAAACAGTTTCCCCCTCCACTCCTGGGGTCAACATTGACGGACATCTGTTCCTCCCGGTGAGAGCGCTTAGTGAAGCACTGGGCAAATACGTGGATTGGGACCCGTTCCGCAGCCGCGTATCCCTGACGGACAAGCCCGAACTTACCGGCAAATATACGCTTGCGGCACCTGACTTGGCAGAAGGAATCAAGATAGGCATCGGTTCCTCTCTCACCCATTTGCCCGGCGACCCGGATCATATCTTCTATTCAACCGCAGACCGCGGTCCAAACGGTGAAATTGAAGTGAATGGATCGACTGTACGTACTTTTCCGCTGGTCGATTATACACCGACGATCTATAAAATTGAATTGAAAGACGGGCAAGTCAACATCCTCGAAGAGATACCGCTGAAGGTGAACGGTACAAATCCGTTAACGGGCGATGCAGGCATTACCGGTCTTCCGAATATCAAAGGACGGGACGAAGTCCCTTATGATGCTGCTCTAAAGCAAGAGCTTGCCTACGATCCCTATGGTCTTGATATCGAAGGGATCGCTTACAATCCGAAGGACGACACGTTCTGGCTTTCCGATGAGTACGGTCCTTCCCTCGTCCATGTGAAACGTGACGGGACAGTGATGGAACGTATCGTACCGAAGGGCTGGGCGGATCAGGTGGAGGCTCCGCTCGTACCGGCACGTGAAACGCTGCCGGCGGTCTACAATAAGCTTCGCCAGAACCGCGGTGCGGAAGCGGTAGGGATTACACCGGATGGCAAGTACATGTTCATGGCGATGCAGAGCCCGCTCCGCAGCCCCGGCAAGGAAACCGATAACTCACGGCAGCTGCGTCTCATCAAGTTTGATCTGACTACACTGGAGCCCGTCGCTGAATACGTTTATATGACGGAAGATGCCAAATCCTACAAGGGATTAAAGCAAGCCGACATTGTGATTTCCGACCTTGTAGTCGTGAATGAGAACACACTCCTCGTTGACGAGCGCGACAAAAACGCAGGCGATAAGTCAGAGCTGAAAAGTATTTTTTCGATAGATCTCTCTAATGCGACGAATATCCTGGGAAAATATGACGACAGCCAAGCTGGAAAAACGCTGGAGCAAATGACCATTCAGGATTTGGAAAAACATCATATTCTGCCTCCAGCCAAACAGACTATCCTGGATCTGGTCGCTTTTAAATACCCTTATGAGAAAGTAGAAGGATTATCTTTGGTTGACGGCAATAAACTTGTCATTGTCAACGATAATGATTTTGGCGTAGGCAGCACTTCCCCGGAGAACGGAACAGAGCTATGGACGTTTAAACTGCCGTATACCCTCCAATAATTACCCGCAACCTGACTAACCCGGCCAGACCAATCGGTCCCGCCGGGTTTTTGCAATACCATAGGCAAATGATTAAGTACACAGTCTTGCGGATTCCGGGACTCGTGCATTCTTTTCAGAGTCACACGACCCGATACAAAATGCGGCCTGACTCCTCTGTCTTCCGCTTAGTAAAAATATACCTTGACCCTCCCCTATAGGGGAGGATTTAATCTAGAGATAGAAAAGAATTACTTAGGAGGAGAAAGATGTACCTTGTAGGTGAACTGTCAGCCAAAACAGGCGTTACCATTAAAACGCTGCATTACTATGAACGGCTGGGCCTGCTGCATCCGGCCAGACAACCCGATTCCGGTTACCGGATCTATGACAGCTCTGATATTTTGAAGCTTCAGGAAATATTCGTTTTAAAAGAAATGGGTTTCTCTTTGTCCGCCATAAAGGATATTTTCAATCAGAATAACCGGAATTCCACAAGTGAGACCCGAGAGGACATCTGGAAAGAAGCGATCATTTCCCAAATCGGCTCGCTCCGGGATGAGCAGCGCAGGCTTTTTCGAATCGAACAGCTTCTGCAAGGTTCTCTGTACTCCATAGAAGTGAATGACGAGGTCCGGCTCGAAGAAATGCTGTACTTTATTAAGGAAATCCAGACTATAGAGCCCGAGAATAAAAATAAATGGCGCGCTCAGTTCTTTACGCCCGAGGAGATCGCAAAGCTCCCCTCCGATGACCTGGATGATCCCCTGATCCAAGAATGGACCCGGCTCCTCAAGAAAATCCGGGAGCATGTCCATGAGCCGGAGGACTCTGCCCGATCGCAAGAGCTCGCTAAAGAAATTCTGAACCTCGCGGATCAGTTATTCCAAGGTGATGAGGCGTTAACGGAAAAGTACTGGGAGACGATGCGACCTGCTGCGGGAGAACAGCCTCGGCTCTATGGAATGGATGTAGAAATGATGGCTTATGTAGATAAAATTGTAGATTATTATCTCCAGTTTACAGAGGAAGGAGGTAGCAGCTGATGGAAACAGTTAAGTCCCGAGGAATCGGATTCAGTTTCATATACCATTTGCTGATCTTTGCCTTGGCCCATGTACTGCTTGTATTCATCGTTGGGGTGGTACCTGCCTCTGACTTAACCAACGGTTCTTATCTGGACCATCTATCCAGACATTTTTGGAACCGAGGAGTTGACATCTATTTGAATGATCCGGTTAACAAAATGAGCCAGGTGTGGAAGACGGTTCTTCTTATTCATGGTGTGATCGATTTGTCATACCTCCTATTCCCCGGCAGAAAAAATAAAGTCAAGACGACAAATAAACACGTACAAGAAAATAACGTGTCCGGAGTGGAGCGTATACAGGAGGTGCCGCCTGCTGCTGTACTCGTCAAAAAACCGGAAAAGCCGCCTATCAGTACCCGGCGGGGCTGGACCTACGTTCTTGCAGGCGGAGGACTGGAAATTGTATGGGCGTCCAGCTTCAAGTACGATTATGTCCCTTCTATCTTCGTTCTTGCCGCTTTATTACTTAGCTTTGATTTATTGATCCGGGCTGTTAAAGTTATACCGATCGGCACTGTATACGGTGTGTTTACCGGTATTGGAACGGTAGGTCTGGTCATTATGGAAGCGGTGATGGAAGGTTATATCCGTCCCTTGAAAGTCGGAATCATTCTGCTCCTGCTGGTATTTATCATCCTGTTGAAACTGACAAGCGGCAGAAAGGAGACTAGCTGATGGCGTGGGGGTTATTAATTTTTGCCGGAATGATGGAGATTATCGGAGTGATTGGGATTAAGCGTGTGTCAGAGAACAATAATCTGTCCAATAATCTGATCCTGATCGGGGGTTTCATCATCAGCTTCACTTTACTGTCTGAAGCTATGAAATCCATTGACTTGTCTACCGCCTATGCAGTATGGACGGGAATCGGTACGGTCGGTGCGGCAATTATTGGGATACTCCTCTACAAGGAGTCCAAAAGTCCGCTTCGCTTATTTTGTATAGCAGGTGTAGTCTGCTGCGTAACGGGGTTGAAATTACTCGGTTAGGTTCACATCTCCTCATCCGCCTGGCTGCCTTAGACCGGAATTGAGTATTCACCTGAATAACCAAGCCGACCCGTTTTCTGCAGGTCGGCTTAATGACCTTCGTATAACTTGCGGTCCGGCGGGAGTTCTCACACTTCGCTTTCTACGAACTCGCGTACCCTTTTTAACACTGCGTCCTTATCTATGAGTTCCTTCTTATTCATCTTCCGTTCAACCAATTCCACCATACCCTGCTCAGCATCTCGACCGATTATGATTCTCACAGGCAGCCCCATTAAATCGGAGTCTTTGAATTTCACGCCCGGACGTTCATCCCTGTCGTCGATCAGCACTTCAAACCCTTGAGCAAGAAGCTCGCTGTACAATTCCATCGCCGTCTGCATTTGAAAGCCGCTTTTCACAGAAATCGGAATTAAATGGACACAATAAGGGGCAACGGCAGCTGGCCATAGGATTCCATGCTCATCATGATTCTGTTCAATCACCGCAGAGAGTATCCGTGAAACTCCAATGCCGTAGCATCCCATTAGCATTGTTTGTACTTGCCCGTCCGGATTTAAGAAAGTGGCCCCTAATCTTGCGCTGTATTTCGTCCCCAGCTTAAACACATGACCGATCTCGATCCCCCGGTAAATATTCAGCCTTCCTTTCTCACAACGCGAACATGAATCACCTTCAACTATATTGCGGAAGTCCCCTACGTGCTTAAGTTCGAGATCTCGGGCCGGATAAACATGCCGGTAATGGTAATCCTGTTCGTTGGCGCCGGCTACCCCATCCGTCATACGGGCCACTTCCTCATCTATCAAGACCGGTACCGTTAAACCAAGAGGTCCGATGGAACCTGGAGCTGCTCCGGTTAATCTTGCTGCTGCTGCCGGATCGGCTATTGCAAGGTTCTCCACACCCAAATAATTCTTAACCTTAATTTCATTGATATCACGATCCCCTCGAACTGCTACGGCAACGGCTTTATTGTCCGCAATAAAAATAAGCGTTTTGATAATCGCAGCAGGATCGATATGCAGGGCTTGAACAAGTTGATCAATCGTACGAAGATTTGGCGTGTGAAACTTCTCTGCTGTGCCGGCATCCGCCCGTTGGTCAGCTTCTATGAACGCAGGGACAGCTGCCTGCGCTTTCTCAAGATTCGCAGCATAGTCACACTGGCTGCAAACTGCGATTGCGTCCTCGCCAATGTCAGCCAGTGCCATGAACTCATGGGTTCCGCCTTCGCCCCCTATTGCACCGGAATCCGCTTCGACCGCCCGGAAATTAAGACCACAGCGGGCGAATATCCGGTTATACGCACGGTACATGTTCCAGTAGGATTGATCGAGCCCTTCCCAGTCGGTATCGAAGGAATAGGCGTCTTTCATCAGAAACTCCCGGCTCCGCAGCAAGCCGAAACGAGGGCGCCGTTCATCACGGAATTTCGTTTGAATCTGATACAGGGTAACAGGCAGCCTGCGGTAAGAATTGATCTCATCTCTGACCAGAGATGTGATGACTTCTTCGTGAGTAGGACCTAGTGCAAACTCTCGTTCATGCCGGTCATGCAGCCGTATTAACTCGGGGCCATACACGGAATAACGTCCCGACTCTTGCCACAGTTCGGCGGGCTGCATGGCGGGCATCAGCAGTTCTTGGGCACCGGCCCGCTCCATTTCTTCCCTTATGATATGCTCGACTTTCTGCAGCACTCTTCTTCCGAGCGGCAGGTACGTATACACCCCGGCAGCCAGCTGCCGGATCAAACCAGCGCGCAGCATGAGCTGATGGCTAATCACTTCAGCATCGGCAGGCGATTCCCGCATCGTGGATAGGAATAATTGACTTTGTCGCATTCGTTCAGCCTCCTTTATTTATGGAGCACAATAACAAAAAGACACATCCGTCAGGGACGAATGTGTCGTGGTACCACCCTAATTTGACCGCAGCTTACTAACGCAGGCGATCCTCATTCTGATAACGGCAGATGCCGGTAACGGATGCTGACTCCGCTACAGCTCTCAAGGCGGGAAATCGTTCACTCGCTGCGAGAAACCTTTCAGCCCATGGGTTTCTTCTCTGTACGGCGATTATAGAACTCGTTGACCTTGGTCCTAGCAATTCCTGAATATGATAATTTCCATTACCTTACATGAATTCGCTTCGGCAGTCAAGCTCTATTTAGAAAGAGGCAGCATGATTCAAATGATTATCCCTGCAGATTTGGTTAATCAAATCCTGTATGGCTTCTTTCTCCGCATCATGAATTCCATCCAGCGCTTTTATAATATTCTCAATAATTGTGGTGTTGCGGCTCACAAAAAATTTCAGCAGCATATTACGGAGTGTGAAGACTTCCTTCTCAATCTTGATAAATGCTTCCAACGAGGTAACTTCCTCGCCCAAATACCCCAGTTCTTGCAGATACCGGATTCTTGCAATCATCATTTTCTTATGCTCCCACAAAATATGCATCTGCCGCACATCCAGATTAATTTGATCCTGGAGCAGCAAGGAGAAATAATCTTTCAAGGCTTTATACACGTTCATGCCGTAGAACCCGGGCTCCGGATTCAAATACAATTTGAGTCTGTCCCCCGTATTGACGCCGTGCAGATAATCCGCCATCATATCGACCATGAGCTCCAGATCCAGATCATATTTACCAAGCTTCATGTCATATTTGAAACTGTCGTATTCATCCGGGGAGACTTTGCGCATCAAGCTGATATAATCTTGCCTGGTGTCACTGAAGTAGGCCTGTTCGAAGACCTCATAACTGATCTCGCGCATTGAAAATAGCCGGTTATCATCGAAAATCGCAATATTGTACGTGCGTTTATCAAGATTATAACCGTACACAAGAATATCATGCGTAAAATGATACTCTTGATAACTGATTGAATTCGGAATATAAAAGTCATTCACATAAGAGAAAAAGTAAAAACCCCGATCGATGTGGTCTTTAAGAAAAGCGTGAATGTCTACCCCTAACCGGGCCAATGTGCCTTTATCCGTCCGGTTGTATTCCAGCCAGGGCACATTGCCGAAAATAATCAGCAGATCCGGATTAAAGTCCAGCCTATACTCCTTGATATCGATATAGTGCTGTGAAATATACAGCTGAATGTAATTGTTATATATCCACGGCTTGCATTCCTCGTAATTTTGAAGAATGCCAAGAACGTAAGCATGTCCCAGAAATCCGTATACTTGCGGTGCCGTAAGAGGCAATATTTGCTCCTGAATGGAGCTGTTCGTTTCAGAAGCGTCAGTGCCCGGCTGTACCATTGCTATTCCTCCTAGCGTCCATCCTGCTTCCTAGAACGATTCCTTGTCGGCAAACATTCTCGTACACCGGTTGCATACCATCAAATTGCTTGTTTTCAAGTAGTTTCTGAACTTGACTGCACGTTCGCCTTCCCACATTTCCTGGAAAGAATTCTCATAAATATTCCCATATTTATAATCGGGGAAATCTACACATGGATAAACTTCGCCGTTACGACGAATAACCATTTCATGCCAAGGAGCTACGCATTTTGTACGGCCAAATACATTGTCAATGTCTGTGTAATAATCATGAATATCGACAAAACTGGAAGTATCGATTCCTTCCGACTGCCAGATCTCTTCCAGATCGCTCTTCAAAATCGCCGTATCGAAGTCGGTATCGATTGTTTCTTCCACAAAGCCCTGCCATGCCGGGGATACGTCGCAATCCAGATGTTCTTTCATCTGCGCTGCATAGGCGAGGCCTCTTTCCTGTGATGTGAACAGCAGCGGTGCGAAGTTAACCGAGAGGTCTCTGCGTTTCATCCAAGGGTTCTTCGAGTCATGAAGGACGACATTCGCATCTTTAAAACGTTCACGCAAAGCTCCCATGAAATCTTTAATGCTCCGGTAATTGTATTTGGAAAGCACCATCGTGATGTTGATAAAAGGGAACATTTTGTTGCGTTTGCGCTTCTCTTCAATTAGTGCGTCGATATTTTCACAGATCGTCTTGAAGCTGCCTTTACCGCGAATAGAATCGTGGAATTCCTCCGGCCCGTCAATCGAAATGTTTAAGGCTACAATATTCTCCATAATAAATTGAACTTTGTTCTTAATCAGCGAGCCGTTCGTCAATAGATAGATGTTCGCTTTTTTGCTGCGCAGATGTTCGACCAGCTCTGTAAAATGCTTGTACAGCATCGGTTCTCCGCCCGTAATAATAACGCCGAGATTTTTATTAACAGCTGTCACATCATCCAGAAAGCTCTTCAGCACATTAATATCGAGCTGCTCACGGATAGCGCGCTGAGGCTCCTTGAGGGCCCATCCGGTTTCGCCCCAAATGTGGCAAAAGCTGCAGCGGTAATTACACAGCTCGGAAGGAAACAGAGTCAATTGTTTAATTTCCGGCTTCAAATCTTGCACATGATCTAAAAGTGAAACGCCACTTCCTGCTTTAGTTAACATTGTGGGTGTTCCCCGCTTTCCTGAATTGGATTATTCGTTGCTGGAACTGGAAATGTAATTCATAATCGTGTTCACCGTCATAAAATTCCGGAAATCGAGATCCTCATCCTTCCAAGTCACGCCAAACTCCATTTCGGTTGCAATCACGAGTTTAATAAACGTCATGGAGTTTACCCCCAGGACCGACAAATCATCATCCGGACCCAGTTGATCCAGTTCTTCAGCATTACCGAGATTCTCTTTAAGCAGGTTAATGATTCTTTCCTTCAATTCGTCTTTTGTTTCGATAGTCATTATTATTCCTCCTATACAGTGGTTTTCTCTCTATATGGTTCAAGCTTTGAGAGCAAATGTGTGGTAAATTCGGCCTCGTCTTCAGCGAGCTCGCGTACTTTCTCATGGATCGCTTGAAGCGATTGGAGCTGGTAGACCGGAAGATACATATACCTGACAATTCCTTTTCTGACGAGATCCCATTTACTCAAAAGCCGTTGAAGAAGCAGCAGAACTTCATCTTCATCAGGGAACAGCAGGGACAAGCGGTAGTTTTCCACATGTTTTGTATTGATAACCTGATTAACGAAATCAACAAGATGTTGTATATGTTCTTTCATTAAATCTTCGGATGAAATGATGTACTGAAAGTCGTCCCCAAACCGCTTAAGCACGTTCAAGCTCTCACTCAGCTTATTCCGGTTGGACAGCATGTTCTGAGCAAAACGGCTCAATAAGGCCGGCGCTGCGTTAACAGTCAACTCGTTACCGGCTGATTCTTCAGGTATCATCGTATCGAAGACATAGTGAGTCGCACTGTGATCCTGATGCAGATAATGATCCGTAAACCCTTGACAAGCTTTCTCCATATCCCCGAAGGAGAGCGTACATTTCTTATACGACAGGTTCTCCCGCCGATCATGTTCAATAATATGAAAAAGCTGCTCTTCCTCGTCATAACCGTATACCAGCAAGGTGTGATCCAAATGCTGTGTAAGATAAGCGTCTTTCCGTATGGATTCGTAATAAGAATCCACCCATACGACAACCGGTTTGCCCTGAGATACGCTTGCGATAATTTCTTTGCGAATATCTGTGTTATCCGACCTCGTATCCACTTGAAGCATCAGCTGTGCGAATACTTCCTCAATAGCATGAACAGATACGTACTCGACTGTATACCGCATCTGATCCCCGCCCTGCTCACCCGTAAATAGAATCATATCGTTGAGCAAGAAAGGCAGAACGCTCCGGTTAAAATGCCGAACGACGGGAAACATGGAGTTATACAGACAATTCCGGTAGAAAATATCATTAAACGGCTCCATATCCGGCAAAATTTTAACGGCTGACGGGAGTGGATCAGACGCAGCCACATCCCGACTATTGCCGGCAAGCTGTTCAGTCTCATTAGTCGCAGTAACCGGATCCGGCTTAATTTCAACTTGTGAATCCAGTCCCGTCCCTAACCCCATCAGGTGTGCGGCAGCTTCTTTAATTGTGCGGTAAGCGTACATATCGTTCGAATTAAACGCTATGCCGGCTCCTTCCAAGTCAACCTCCATCTTGATGGCTAAGATCGAATTGCCGCCCAGTTCAAAAAAATCATCGTAAATATCTATTTCTTGAATTCCCAGCAGTTGTCCCCATACAAGAGCCAGCTTCTTCTCCATCGGGGAATACCGTTCATCCTGCCTTCCTTTTAGAAGGATCTGCGGAGCGGATTCTGCTGCATCTGCTCGGTTCTGACCGTCCTCTTTCCTGGCGGGACTCAGAGGAAGCGCTTCTGCAGCAACATCTTGTCCGAACTCGATCCAACACCTCTTATTCTGAAACGGATAATACGGGAGGCGTGCTTTTTTGCCGATACCGCTGCTGTAAACAAGCTCCCAGTTCACATCCGCGCCCTGCACATAGTACCTGCCTAACTGATCTAATTGACTCCTTATCGGAGGCTGCTCCATGAATCGCGAGGTCAGTTCACCGGCTTCCCCGGTGTATCTTCGCAGCTCATCCGCAGTCAGCTCTCCGGCCATTCTGTCATCCCGCTGCGCGTTTACCAGACGATGCTCTCCATAAGGCATTCCATACGAATTACACTTCTCCAAGCCTTCATCGGCGGCTCTCTGAAGTTGTCGAATCAACTCTTCTTTGCTCCGGGCTATTACCGCCAGTCTGAAGCAGTAGTGGCCTCTTCCCGTATTGGCGGTATAGCAAATATCGTGTAAGCTTGCCTGGTTATCCGGAAGATCTTTCAGATACATACGGATTAACTCTTCAAGCGCAGCTTTGCTTTTGGCCGACAGCGCCACAATTTCTTCACCGGCGACTGATGCTTCCGCTTGGCTTTCTACAATCGGCGCTTCTTCCAGAATCACATGGCAATTCGTCCCGCTGAAGCCAAAGGAACTGACTCCGCATCTTCTCGGAAACCCGTCCGTATTCCATTCTTCCGCTCTATCGCTGACATAAACCGGTGAGTGCTCAAACGGAATATTCCGGTTTGGTTTCGTGAAGTGGATCGTCGGGGGCAATTGTTTATTCTTGAGTGCCGCAATAGCTTTAGCAAGTCCGGCGACACCCGAAGCCGCATCCAGATGGCCGACATTCGTTTTCACTGAACCCAGAGCGCAAAACTGCTTTTTATCCGTATAATGCCGAAAAGCTCTGCGAATCCCGTCCACTTCAATCGGGTCACCCAACCTTGTACCGGTTCCATGCGCCTCAATATAGGTGATCGTTTCCGGATCAATACCGGCAGCCTCCCATGCTTGGATCAGCAGCTTTTCCTGGGAGGCTGCACTCGGAGCCGTAATTCCCACGGAAGTTCCGTCCTGGTTGATCGCGCTGCCTTTAATCACCGCGTGAATCGGATCGTGATCCCTCATTGCTTGATCCAGCGGTTTGAGCAGCAGGGCCACGGTACCCTCACCCCACACTGTACCGTCTGAGCTGTCATCGAACGTGCTCGTCCGGTGGTTGGATGACTCGATGCCCATTTCAAAAACACCATCGACCGGCATCAGGCAGACTTTGACCCCGCCTGCGATGGCCATGTCGCATTCATTGTTTTTCAAAGCCGTACAGGCCAGATGCACCGCGACCAGAGAAGATGAGCAGGCCGTATCCACCAGAAAGGCAGGGCCTTTCAAATCAAGCAGGTACGAGATCCGGCTTGCGATAATGGAAGGTGTATTCCCTACACTGGCCATATCGACATGCGACGGCTGGTTTTTGGTGATGTATTGCCCATATACCGGCCAGTCGGCATATCCCAGATAAACTCCGGTCCGGCTGCCTGTGAGCCGCTTCCCTCCATATCCGGCATCTTCAATAGCTTCCCAGGCGGTTTGCAGAAACAGCCTCTGGTTGGGGTCCATCAAAGATGCTTCCTTCGGCGATAACTGGAAGAATCCGTAATCGAATCCGTCTACTTCATTCAGATAGCCTCCGTAACTGTACTGAATATCTTCCTCCTGCAAACCGGTGAAGTTAGTTATAAACCTCTTCGAGTCCCGCTGCCTTGCGGCGGGAAATTGCCTTATCGAATCACGCTTATTCTTGATATGATCCCAATACTGTTCCAGGTTGTCCGCATCCGGCATTCTCATGGAAAGACCGATGATGGCGATATCCCCTGCCTTCTTCTTCTCTTGCTGCTTGAGGGTCCATAGCAGCTCGACCCCGGTTTCTTTATCCAACTTGCCGGAAGCAACATTCTCTAAGATCAATCGTGCTATCTTATCCATTCGCCACCTCCAGGCAGTGGTATTTGTCCAGAGCTTCATCAATCGAGAGATCTTGATTACCGAGATGATCGAATATTCTCAACATCTCTTGTTTGAATGCATTTTCCGAGGAAGGCAAGGCGCTTTCCTCCGGCAAAGCGGCATCACTAAGATGCTCCGCCATCTTCGCAATAGTCGGATAGGAGAACAAATCAGCTATCGTTGTCCTGCCCGGAAACTGCTCTTCGATGAGGGCATGGACTTTCGTAATGAGAATGGAGTCTCCTCCGATTTCGAAAAAATTCGCCTGGACATCCAGTTCATCGTAACCAAGCACTTGTTTCCAGGCTTGAGCTACTTTCTGCTCGGCTTCCGTATATCGGCTGTCTGCCTTCCCTTTCAGGCGAATCGCGATGTTCTCTTTTAATTTTCCCGCTGCCGCTGCTTTTGGCGCTGTCTTCCCATCCGGTTGAAGGGAAGGCGCCAGCCGGAACGGCAGCATTTCTCCTAACGCATAAAGATCGCTTTGGTGATTGAGTAATCCTGCGAATATATGTGTGATCTTATGATTCAGCGAGCGGTGGAATGCCTTTACTCCCTGCTTTACGGGAAGAACATGGAACAATTCCTTCTCTTCCTGTACCGGTTCCCCTTCAGCCAATCCTGTGTTGTTCCAGGCCGGCCAGCTTATTGTGAGCGTCCGTTTACCCAGGCCTGCTCTGTAAGACGCGAAACCTTCCAAATAGGCATTGCCTGCCGTATAAGGCCCGGAGCCCATGCCGCCCATTAGAGTAATAGCAGAGGCGAACATCACGAAAAATTCCAGCTGATCTTGTTCAGTCAATCGGTCCAGCAGCCAGGTTCCCTGTATTTTTGAAGCAATGATTTGTCTGAATTCATCCTCGGTCAGATTCCCCAGAAGATTCCCTTCGCCGATACCGGCTGCATGGATGACACCTCGGATGTGCCCGTGTTTATCTCGCAGTAGATCGAGGGCAGCCCGCATTTGCGCTTCATTGGCTGTGTCCGCCTGAATGATATCCACCTGCGAGCCCATCCGTTCGATTTCCAGGACTGCGCGCAGAGCTCTGCTTTGCTTGCTGTTGCTATTGCTGCCGCGTAAAAGCCCGTCCCACTCAGACCTAGGCGGCAGACCGGTCCGGTTTATCATCGCGAGATGAACCTTCTCCTGCGACGCCAGATGTCTGGCGATATGCAGTCCGATTCCGCCCAAGCCCCCGGTAATGAGATAGACTCCATCGGACTTTAAAACAACCGGGCTTGATTCAACAGTTTCCATATGCAGCGTATCGATTCTTTCGACATACCGTACACCATGGCGATAAGCGATTTTGTATTCCTTGGTACCGCAGTGCAGTTCTGTCCAGATCGTCTCTGCAACATCTTCAGTAGGATCGACATCTATACTGCGGACTTTAAGATTGGGAGATTCCCACCGGACGACCTTACCTAAGCCGATTAAAGCGGAATGCTCAGGAATCACTTTATCCTGCTCCGAAATAACTTCATCTGCCCTTTCTGTGACGATCACTATGTCGACTTGCTCTGAAGCCCGAATTTGAATTAAGGCTTGCACGAGGAAAAACATGCTGTACACACTGTGATTCAAACGATGCTCCAAATCATTCCGCGAATTTCCGCCATCCGGTGAAGATAAGGAAAGAAGATGAACAATCCGGTCAATCGGTTTGCCGCTAAGGTCCTCGAGCAATCGTTCGTAATCCGCCTGTTTCCCACCGATGACGAAGGAGGAATCGCTGCGCTTCTCATAACCGTCACCCAGCCCGACTTCAAAGACTTGCGAGCCCGCTGCTCTTAGTTTCTGCACCAGCCCGGAGCTGATTCCGTTATGGTCGTTGAAGATCAGATAGCGCCCTGGCTTGTGCGCAGGGATAAGATCCTGGAGCGGCTGCTTCATCCAGATCGTTTGGTGATACAAATTATCGGCATCCGCCTCGTTGTCTTCACTCATAAGTTCAGGAAGATCCAGCCAGCACCGGTGTTTATCAAAAGGATACGTCGGAAGACTGATCCGTTTTCTCTTCTCCTGCCTGTACAACCGGTCCCACTCTATGGCCGCTCCTTGAATGTAAAGGCTGCAAAGTTCGCGCAGGACAGCTGCGTTCTGTTTTCCTGAATCCAAAAACTTAAACAGTTCGGCTTCTGCTGTTATATTCATTTCCTTTTGCCGGTTTGCGTCCGATACACGTCTGACATTATCATTCACCCGGTCTGCATCGACAAAGCGATTCCCTGGTAAAAATTCCGCTTGTTCCTGCAGTCCGGCGTGTGGGCTTTCTTCCAGCAAACGAATCAATTCCTGGACGTCTTCCACAGCAAAAGCTAACCGGTAAGGATAGTGACCTCGTCCTGTGCAGACGGTATAACAGAGATCGCCGAGAGCAAGAGACGGATGATTTTTCAGAAACGTTATATAGCTGTGGATGAGGCTTTGCAGTGCGGATTCCGTTTTGGCGGAGAGTACGAACAGCTCAGGTCTTGCAGCCACTCCGGCAAATTGCGCGGGATTCCCTGCAGGCGCTTCCTCCAGCACAAGATGACAATTCGTGCCGCTTAATCCAAAGGAACTGACTCCGCACCTTCTCGGATCCGCTTCGCTCTCCCATTTCTCCAGCCGGTTGTTCACATAAATAGGCGACTCTTCGAATGCGATTTTACTGTTCGGCTTCTCAAAATGCAGCGTAGGGACGAGTTCCTTGTGCTTAAGAGACAAGACGGCCTTCAGCATCCCGGCTATACCGGCTGTATTATCTAAATGGCCGATATTGCTTTTAACGGAACCGACAGCACAAAATTGCTTGTCGTCCGTGTATCTGCGGAAAGCTCTCTGAATTCCCTCGATTTCAATCGGATCTCCCAGCTTGGTCCCCGTTCCGTGTGCTTCTATATAAGATATCGTTCTGGGATCAATGCCCGCTCTTTTCCACGCTTCTACAATGACAGCCTCCTGCGCTTTCGCATTCGGAGCCGTAATGCCAACGGAACTGCCATCCTGATTGACTGCGCTGGATTTGATAACAGCATAGACGTGATCACGGTCCTCCTGTGCCTTTGACAGAGGCTTCAGCAGCATCGCAACGACACCTTCGCCTGTTCCTGTACCATCGGAGTCATCGTCGAACGTCCTTGCACGGGAGGTTGACGACTCGATTCCTACCTCAAATTCCCGGACCGGTATGAGGTGGACTTGTATCCCGCCGGCCAAAGCCAAATCGCACTCTCCGTTGCGTATGGCCTGGCAGGCCAAATGCACCGCCACAAGCGAAGAAGAACAAGTCGTATCCACCACCATACTCGGACCATTCAGGTCCATCAAATAAGACAACCGGCTGGCGATGATCGGCCGCACATTCCCGGGCATAGAGAGTGAAACGGATTCGGGTTCCACTTCATGAATCATCTTCTTATAATCCGAATCGGAGCCATATCCCAAGTAAACTCCCGTTCGGCTTCCTTCGAGCTTAGAACCGCCATATCCCGCATCCTCAATCGCGTTCCAAGCCGTCTGCAGGAACAATCTCTGGTTCGGATCCAGCAAGCTGGCCTCTTTGGGAGACAACTTAAAGAATGTGTAATCAAACTTGTCGATCTCATCGAGATAAGCCGCTTCACCATAAGTGATCTGATCAGGGTCCAGCCCGACGAACTCCAAATAACGGTCTGCATCCTGCTTCCGTACAGACGGAATGTCTCTTACGCAATCAAGGCCCGTTCTCAAATTATGCCAGAATTCCTCTGGAGTCTCGGCTAGAGGCAGCTTAAGTGAAATACCGATAATCGCAATATCTTGCTCGGAGATTTCTTCTATAGCTATCTCACTGAAGTCATTCGAATCTCCCAAAGTCATATCGCCTAACTTAATCGAGCGAAAGTCCATTCAGTCCACCTCCCGATGTAATAGCTTAACCTTCGTTTTAAGCGCCAATATGAGCAAATTCAGGGAATAAGGAGATCGTACGGGTATCTTTCAGAATGACTTGAAATCTTTCCTTTTGCTCGGTTGCCGGAACCTTCTTGGTGTCCAGAATAAGCTTCAATAGATCGAGAGCTTCTTTCATTTGACTGAGCGTAGGACTTCCTGTCTCAGCCTGGACATCCAATTGTTCTTGGAGAAGTTGAATTTTACGGTACGGCTCAAGAACTCCACGTTCGTATTCAGTTTGATCCCAGTTGCGATTGCGGGTGCAGACGGCAGTCGTAAGACACTTAGTCACGACATTATTCACTTTGTCCTTGCGCCGCTGTTCAACGATTTCCGCAGCCATATCTTCGCGGATTATATCCAGCTGTCCGGGTTTGTCGAGCGGATAACAAGCCACCGATTGGACGTTCAGCTTCATTAAATTAGTGAGAATGTTCCTCGCTCCGAGTTCGATCGCGACCGATACGCCTTTCTGATGCACATAATGCATGGATCGATCCCATTTAACGGGGGCAGTCATCTGAGCGGTTAAGTTAGCGATAACCTGTTCCGGGCTATCGTATGGCATGCCGGTGACATTGGAGATAACAGGCCACTTGAACGCATGATATGAATAGTTCTGTAACTCTTCTCCGAATTTGACAGCTGCCGTTTTCATTAATGGACTGTGAAATGGAGCGCTGACTTTAAGAAAGGATACCCGTGCCCCTTGTTCTTCCAAGCGTGCAGCCGCTCTTGCCACGGCCTCCCGATGTCCGGAGATAACAATTTGCTCAGGAGAATTATAGTTGGATACTACAACCATTTGATCCCGATTCCATGCAGATGCCGAACTGCATTCTTCTTCAATCCTTTCTTTGCTGATGCCAATGACAGCGCACATCGATCCCGTACCTTCAGCAGCAGCTTCCTGCATATACAGCCCTCTTTGCCGTACAATGCGAAGAGCATCCGGGAACGTAATTACGCCCGCACAAGTTAACGCCGAGAATTCACCCAGACTGTGGCCCGCAGAATAAGCAGGCTCTACTCCTACTTCCTGCATATACACCCGGTAAGCCGCAACACTAACCGTTAATAAAGCAGGCTGTGCATTCTCGGTTAAAGTAAGATTATCCTGATTTCCTTCAAAAATAAGCTTCTTTAAATCAAATGTAAGAATGTCATTGGCCTCTTCGAAAACAGCTCTTGCCTCGGGGAAGCTGTTGTACCATTCTTTGCCCATACCAACATACTGGGAACCTTGCCCTGGAAAAACATGTACCAGCTTTCTCATGACCCTTCTCCTCTCATGACATTACATGACTTTTGGTCAGTTGCTGAATCAGATCAAGATAACCTTTGATGAACATATTCATGGCTTCCTTTTTGATCCTCTTGTCATTGAATTTGCAGGTAACGGCTAGCGGCTGCTCATTGGGGTCTTCATCAAAGCTTAGCGCTATATCGTAAATCTCAAGGAAGGCGGCATCCACGGATACGTCTGAATTATTAGATACAAACGGTAAAATCGCATGTTTCTCTTTGGACAAATGGATCATACCCGTATCTTTCAGGGCGTATGTCTGTTCAATCTCATGAATTCTTTTCTTATGAACAACCGTAAACAATTGCTCAAAATTGTTCATTTCAGCTAAATCTATCTGGAGAGGTACCACCTTTTCCCCGTTAGTTTGAAGACATTGGACAATGGCTGTCTTCTCCCCGTTTAATTCAGACAAAAGATAGATCATCATCGCCAAAAGCAAATCGAATTCTTCTACCCGGTTATCTCGGGCGATTAGGCGGAGCTTCTCCCGGATAGCCAGCGGCAGATGAAAACGCATGACGCCTGCTCCGCTTGCCTGCATGTTCCGCTCAAAGTAACTCTCAGGCAGCGCCTGGTACTGGACGAATACTGACTCATTCAGCTTCCGATCTTTCTGATCAATCCACTGGGCAAGCTTGTGTATCGATGTATGGGAGAAAAGATCTACAATTTGAGTCCCCCAACTGTATTCCTTTTCCAGTTTGGCATGCATTTGCATAAGAAGAATCGAGTTGCCGCCGATATCAAAAAAGTTGTCGTGAAGCCCGACGTTGTTCACTTTTAGAACGTCCTTCCAGACGCTGCGAATTTTATCTTCTGTATCGTTTGCAGTGCTCTCTTCTTCCCACCCGTTGTCTAATGGATGATTGCACTGCATCAATACCTTTTTATCTACTTTTCCATTCATCGTCTTCGGAATAGCATCGATCCGGTAGAACAAGGAAGGAATCATGTAATGCGGCAGACGCTCAGACAGGTAGTTTCGCACTTCACTGGCGGCTAGCTCTCTGCTCGTTTTCATATAAGCCGCAAGACATTTCGACCCATTGGCATCATCCACCGGCAGTACGACGGCCTCTTCTATCTCAGCATGTGTCTGAAGACCATGCTCGACTTCACCCGGTTCGATCCGAAATCCGCGGATTTTGATTTGTTCGTCATTTCTTCCGGCAAACTGGATATTACCATCGGGCAGCCATTTCCCGACATCGCCCGTCCGGTACATCCGGCCGCCTGGAAGGTAGGGACTCGCTGCAAATTTCCGAGCGGTCAGATCCGGCTGGTTCAAATATCCGCGAGCCACTCCGTTACCGCCTATGCAGATTTCCCCGGGTATTCCAATCGGCAGCAGATTATCGTTCACGTCCAGAATATAAACCTGATAATTGAAAATCGGCCTGCCGATGGGTATATTCTTGGCTAGCGAGCTGGTGCATCTATAATAAGTAGCGCAGACGGTTGCTTCGGTTGGGCCATACGTATTGTAGATCTTTGCCCGCTTGATAAGCTCCGATGTATATTCAGGTTTCAGAATATCGCCGCCACTGATATAGGTATGGACGCTATTCATACCCGGTTGTTTGTTCAGCTCATTCAGCAAAAGCGGAGAACAAGAGACCATCGTGACTTGATGAGCCTGCATCAATTGATTCAGTCTGCGAATGTCCATGACATCCATTCTAGTGGCAATGACTATGCCGCCTCCGGCAGCCAGAACCGGGTATACCTCTTCAATGAATACATCAAACGAACAGGACGCCTGCTGCAAAAACACATCACGACTGCTCAACCGGAATTCTCGTTGAAACGCTTGTACGTAAGCCAGCAGGTTGCGGTGCTCAACGACAACTCCTTTGGGATTGCCGGTTGAGCCGGATGTGTAAATAATATAGGCCGCATGCTCCGGCGAATTCAGGTTTTCCAGATTAGCGGGATTACAGGTATTGATTTCTTCACTATCTGCAAGTATAATCCGGCCTTCAAACGAGACAGCATCGGCCAAACCTGCCTGAATAAGCAAGACTTCGGCTTGACTATCCTGCAGGATATACTCGATTCTTCCTTGCGAGTATTCATGATCAATAGGAACATAGGCGCCGCCTGCTTTCATAACGGCCAGCACAGCAACTATAAAGGCGTCGGATCGTTCCATAACAATGGCTACAAGTTGATCAGGCTGTACGCCTTGATGTCTTAAATATCTTGCAAGCCGGTTGGACCGCTCGTTAATCTCCCGGTAAGTGCAGCTTGCTCCGTTAAAGGTAACAGCCGTTTGATCAGGCGTTAGTTCGGCCTGTCTTTCAAACAATCTGTGCATCAATTCGGAAGGTGCAGATGCGGGGGATGAATTAAATTCAGTTAAGATCTGATTCTGCTCCTCAGGTGTCAGGACCACAATATCACGCAGCCGCATGTCGGACTGACTGATCATTTGTTTCAAGATTCTCTTGAAATGTCCCGCCATCCTCTCCACCGTACAGCTAGAGAACAGTGCCGGGTCATAGGAGAAATCCAATTCCAGCGGCCCGGACGTCTGAACGCCTAATGTCAACCCGTAATGCGTTGTTTCATGCATTTGGTAATGCATCAGCTTCAGAGCTTCATCACCTTGGATGCTGCTGTCAAGCGGATAATTCTCCAGCACCACAATCGAATTAAACAGAGGTTCGTGATTACCGAGACCGCTATAACTTCCTATATCCTGCAGCGGCGTGTTCTCGAATTCCTCCCGCTTT
Organism: Paenibacillus lutrae; assembly: GCF_009757775.1. Classification (GTDB taxonomy): domain Bacteria; phylum Bacillota; class Bacilli; order Paenibacillales; family NBRC-103111; genus Paenibacillus_F; species Paenibacillus_F lutrae. The sequence continues at coordinate 144,721 of NZ_RHLK01000010.1, read as the reverse complement.
TGCAGCTGCCCGTTGACATTCCTTAGAACATCTTGGACCCTCCCATCCGGTTCGGATTGAAATCGCAGAGGGATCGTATTAATGAACATTCCGACCATATTCTCAATAGCTTGGATATGGGGAACTCTACCCGAAACAGTAGTGCCGAACATTACATCATCCGATTGGTTGTATTTACTGAGCAGGACTCCCCACGTCGTGTAGATCAAGGATGCTAGTGTAAGCTCGTGACGGCTTACAAAACGGGATATATCTTCGGTCTCAGACTCCGTTAAAACGGAAATAAATTTGCCCGCAGCTGACGGGTCCGATAAGTTCCTGTTTTCTTGGGACTCAGGCAATGATGTCCGTTCTTCCAGACCGTGCAGGTATTCTTTCCAGAATAACTCCTGCGGGGCTTTATCTTGCGTACTTTGCCATTTAATAAACTGTTTGAATTTGGACTTCTCAGGAACAATGGGATCATTGCCGGATGCCAACGCCCGATAAGCATCTAAGAATTCTTTCAGCAGAATCCCGTTGCTCCATCCATCGAACAAAATATGATGCCAGGTTAAAATCATGTCACAAGTCGAAGAACCCAGCTTACACAAGGTAATTCGGAAAGGCTCCCTTTCCAGATCGGGTAACAGCTGCCTACCTTTGTCTTTGATCGCTTGTGCAAGTTTCTTGCTCTCTTCCGGAGTGCAGTGCGAAAAATCATGCTCGACGACCATAATTTCATGGCTTTTCAACACAATTTGAACGGGACGTTCAAGTTTGACCCAGCGATACACCGTTCTCAGCATTTCATTATTGTGAATCACGGTATCCCATGCTTTTTGAAATGTACGCGAACACAAGTCGCCGGCAATTGTCACCGAAAGCTGCTGGACGTAATACCCTTTGTCTTGACTGCTCACGTGGTGAAACAGCATTCCTTCCTGCGTTGGGGTTAAAGCCAAGATATCCTCGACATTTGATTTGTCAATTTTATGTGATTGTTCTTGCCTCATGCTTCTCCCGTCCTTTTATCCGTTTCTGATTGCAGCAGTCGGCAGGTTAGCGGCTAAATGGTTGCATAGTGCATGTCTTGCGCCGGAGGCTGTGAATCACTTTGTACCATTTTTCCCATCTCCATCTTGATCACACGATCCGCCAAATGGAAGAAGCGATCATCATGCGTAATGGCAATGACACATTTTCCCCGATTTTTCAATTCAGGCAGCAGCGTATAATAGAAGAATGCACGATATTCCGGGTCCTGATCCGCAGCCCACTCATCAAAGAGATAGACCGGACGGTCCTCCAGATAACTGACAAGAAGTGCAAGTCTCTTTCGCTGTCCTGTCGAAAGCTTGATGGACTGGAAAACACCGTCTTGGATTTGAACCTTATCCTCTAAGTGCAGCACCTTCAGAAAATGCTCAATATCGTTCTGTTTAGACTTGTAGTCGATTCCATACATTTTCTCGAATAAATGAAAATCACTGAATATGGCGGAATACTGCTGGCCTAACTGTGCGGCGCTAATCTTCTCACCATTGATGAGAATTTCTCCCTGAGCCGGAACATAGAGTCCGGTAATCAGTTTAGCCAGGGTGGATTTACCGCTGCCGTTACCGCCTGTAATGAAGATGATTTCTCCGGTACGGAAAGCATAGTTGAAAGGCCCTACCGCAAAACTCTCTCCATCTTTGGTGCTGTAATGATACTGAACGGACTTCAGCTCGAGCTCTATAGATTTGGAAGCAATCGGCCGTATCTCTGCCGCCGCCTGCTGCTGGTCTCTCAACGAATCAAGCTCTTTGGAAAGGGTCTGGAGCCGGTTCCAACTGATCCGAACTCTGAATATATTCGGAATCGTACCTAGAATCCCGTGAACGGGACCGGTCATATACAGCAAGATAAACACATAGCTCCGAAGTGCATCGACCTTTAATTCACTAAAGAGAAGCGGAAACAGAAATGCAACGGCTCCAATAACGAAAGTAAACAATAACTCACCGAAAACGTTGACATTGGCAAATTTCAAATCGCCTTGAATCCGTTTATCCCGGTAAGTATTGCAGCTGTCTTGCATATCTTCCTGAAAATCTTGCCGTTTGCCGCGGTGCATGCTGAGTTCTTTAAACCCTTTCAGGAGATCATTAATAAATTTAAAAAAGATATTTTGAATATCCCGCGTCTGCTCCCAGAGCTTGTTGGCTTGAAGACCGATAACATAGTGAAGGCCGGCCGCCAGGGCAATTACGAGAATCGCGATCAGCATACCGTAAAAACTAATAATTCCCATATAGACAAAGCAGCAAATGAGCGTAACGAAGCTGGTAGCACCCGTAATCACAATATTAGAAAAATCACTTATCGTTTCCGTATCATTGTTCAGTGAGGCTTGAATGGTCCCGTCTTCTAATCCCTCTATTTTCTCGTAAGAGGTGTCAAGAATCTTCTCCAGCAATTCGGTTCTCTTATCGTACACCATATTGTTGGCAACCCGGACAAGCTTCGTCCTTACCAGCCTCTGACCAAATACATACACGGCAATCCCGAGTACAAAATAGAGCAGCAGCCCGCTTTGGAATGTCTCGATATCCCGGTTTAACGTCTCGTTTACGATAAAAATGACGACAGCATTTCCGAAACCGCTCGCTATGCTCAGCAGCGTAAGAACAAATAACGATCTGTCGTCGGACCTTGGGAACAAATTGGTAAGAATGAAGTAAAGACTGAAACAAAATACGGTCACGATCAAGGAAAGAACGGCTAAGATCAGGGTTTGCGGTGCCCAGACTTTAACGAAATCCCAGTTCAGTTCCCAATAAATAACGTCTGGTATCCGGTAGAGGCAGTAAATGAAAGCTGCCATAAAACAGCTGAAGATGAACAGGCTTAAACCTACCGAGAAGACACTGCCTTGGAAAACACGTTCTTTCCTGATCATCTGTCTAACCACATTCCCGGTAAACCATAGAATAAGCAGCATGACAGGTATTGTAATAAAAAGAACAGCCGAAGCGGTATTGTCGATGCTCTTATACATGTCACTAATTGGCTCAGGCAATTTCTTGTCATGGATGAGATTCATAATCCCCTGCGCAATCGTTTGCGTGTATGGGGAGTTAAGATTGGTCAAGACAGCGACACCCATGTTGTCCTGTGGACGAAGCACAATATGGGAAGAAAAGTTAGGGTTAGCCCCTGCATGCGAGACCTGGCCTGTTCCACTCTGATAAATACTCCAGCCTGCCGCATAAGAGCCTCCGTCAAAATCCGGAGCTACTGATCGATCAGGTTCATGGGATTTCCCTATTAAAGAAGCCATTGAAGGTGCCGCCGAACTTGGCCCCAGCTGAATTTTCAGCCATTTGGCCATATCTACCGCATTTGTAATGTAATAGCCTGCAGGCGTATTGCCTCTATACATAGGTGCATCATAGACAGCAGGCCTTAACAGATTGAACTTGTAGCCTTTGGACATAAGCTCTTGAGGAGCTTCTTCCCTGAAGACGAAGGTCTGATTCAGACCCAAGGGCTTCAGTACGTTTTCTTTTACATATTGTTCGTATGTCTGGCCCGAAACTTTCTGAATGATCAGACCGAGCACATCGTAGTTAATCGTTGCATACAAGTATTTTTCACCGGGTTTATGATCCAGTTCCTGCCCGGTCAAGACTCTAACCGTATCTTCGAGTGCCTCTTCACCTTCAGCGATTGGAATATCGCCGATGGTTTTGAAAGGAACCCCGCTGGTATGATGAAGAAACTGGTTTAATGTAATCTCAGCAGGCTGTTTCTCAAAATTCATCGTGAACCAAGGAAGATATTTAGTTACAGGATCATTCAAATTCAGAAGCCCTTTCTCTTCAAGCTGCAGCACGGCCAGAGCCGTAAATGCTTTACTTGTCGACCCGAGCTCAAACAATGTCTCCGGTGTGACCGGCACATCGTTCTTTACATCCGCATAACCGAAACTTTTCTGATAAACCGTTTCACTGCCGTCTACAATGACAACAGATAAGCCGGGTATATCTGACTTCTTCCAATTTTTCTCGATATAACTCTCAATTTCTTTTTCTTTCGCTGTAATCTCTTCACCAGCAGCAATCGCCGGGCTCAGCGGTAGTAGAAGATTAATGACCATGGCAAATAACAAGAAATACCAACTATAACGTCTCATGAGCAACCCTCTGCTTAACAAATTTTAAAATTCCATCAACCGCATAGTCCAAACCGCCCGTCGCTTCAAACGATTGCTGAATCCTGCAGCAATTATCACGATAGGACGGTGTCGTCAGCACCTGTTCGACTGCTTCTTTAAGGTCGGCTGCGCTTACTTCTGCCTGACGGAGATAGATTCCCGCTCCCGCCTTCTCAACCATTAACGCTCCCATATATTCATCAAATACTTGAGGCATAACAACCAAAGGAACATGATTGCATAACCCTTCGTAAATGCTGTTGGCACCGCCGTGGCTAATGAATACATCCGTACGTTTCAGAATTTCGAGCTGCGGGACATACGGCCGAACGATAAAATTATCGGGAATTTCGCCTAATTCCTTCAGATTGATTTTATTGCCCGCAGACAAGATAACCTGATGCTCCTTGCTTGCGAATGCTTCTAAACAGGTTTTATAAATTTCTTCCAGTTCGTTGTATATCGTACCGAAAGCGATATAAATTAACGGCCTGCCATCCAGCTGTTCGTAAGGAAATTCAACTGATTCTTTGCGTGAATATAAAGAATACCCGGCAAACAAATGACTTTCATCGAAAGCATCGGCATAGATCTGAAATTCCCGGGAAGTAAATAGAATATTCAAAGCTTCCTTACTGCAAAATATATCGTTAATGACATTAACATTCTGCAGTCCGTGCTTGATAGAAATCATTCTAGATAACTTATCGAGCAGCTTCCTGTACATGTCATGCTGCCCTTTGTATTTTTTATAAATAGGATCGTCCGCAGCTCTAAGTACATATTCCATAAAAAAATCCGGATCAAGATCTGCCATTTCATCGATAAATGGAAAATTCGCAAAGACCGAAATGCCCGGAATGTCCATTCTTTCGGCAAATTGCTTCCCCCACAGGGAAAAGGCATCATGAATGATATAGTCCGGCTGCCACTGTTTAACTTCTTCTTGAAGAGCTTCTACAATGATATGACTTTTGTTCACGATAAAATCAGCAAAGACCATAAAGGTATCGATACCCGATCCATCATTTGTTCCAAATCCAAGCAGTCCTTTGTAACTTCGAAAAGTCGCGCCGGTTTGTTCAATTTTGTCTTGAAACGCATCGCTGCAGTAGTAGACAACTTCTTCTCCGCGTTCGATCAACTTATGAATTAATCCGAGTGTCGGATTAACATGTCCATGCAAGTCAACACCGAAAAATATGACTTTAGCCATCAGGTCCCCCCAGCATTCATTTCGTCATTTAAAACAAAAGGCTGTCCAATTCATCTTGAGAAAGTTCTATGGTTTCAAAATCTGATGGTGTATATTCGGTATCTTCTTTCTCACAGCAGTGCTGAAGGATCGCTTGTAACCTCTTAACATAGGCTAACAAGAACCCCTCTACTGTTTCATCTTTGAAGCGATTGCGGCTATAGGCTACAGTCAAGCTCAGCTGGCGATTTACTACGAGCGCATTCAGATCGAGAAGAGAAGTCATCTGGTTATCGGGAGATGAATCTGCTCCGCTATCCTCGTTCGAGTACGAAAACCAACTGTTGTTCATTACAGCGTCAAAGTCTCCTAAGTAATTAAAGCGGACAAGTTTATGCTTGCCGTAATCAGTGAAAACACCGGATATGTGCCGGAGTATGCCGAAACCGATGCCATTATTCGGTATCCTGCGAAGCTGCTCTTTAACAGATTTGATTAAGGCGGGCAGTTCATCACAATTTCTGCTCAATTTAACGGGATACATGCTCGTAAACCAGCCAACGGTTCTAGAGATATCAATTAATTCGTCTAATTCCTCACGCCCGTGACCTTCAAGTTCAATCACCGCTTGATCCAGCTTAAAATAGTCATAAATTGTTCCCGCAAGCGCCGCAATCATTAAATCTTTGGGTTCTGTTCCGTATGCGTGATGTGCCTGAAGGAGCAGTTGACTGGTTTCTGCGACTGAGAAATGGTGCGTCAGCGTATGGGCGCTTGCCAGCGTATCTTCGTCACAATCAGCATCCACGGGAATCGTTGCCAAATCACAGACGACCGTCTGCCAGTAGCTCTGCTCCTTAAAGGCTTCTTGCTGATAGGTTTGTAAGAACCGGGCCCAGCTTTGTATGGAATCTGTTTTTAAAGGCAGAGAAGCTTCTGCTCCATTACGCGTGCTAGTCAACATATTCGCCAGATCTTCAAGAAGAATACGCCAAGATATGCCGTCAACTACCAAATGATGAGCGGCTATCAGCAGCTTTTGGCCGCTGCTTCCAAGATCGAAGATGCAGGCTTTGATTAACCTGTCGTCTTCTAAACGCATATCTGCCTTAAGCGATTGTCCCAATTGAGCTATACGTTCAGCCTGCTCTTGAACCGGGTAACCTGAGAGACGGAATACATTGACCTTAATCAGGGCAAGGTCATCCAATTGATTGTTGTAAAACATTTGCCCCTTCTCTGCATCAACATTCATTCTTAACGCATCATGGTGCTGAATAAGTGCCCGAAGAATATGTTCTAACTCAGAGGCATCAATCTCTTGTTTCAGATTCAGAAGCACCGATTGATGATAATGTTCAGGCGAATTAAAATTTTGCTTAAAAAACCAGGATGAAATGGGCGTATTCTCTACGATACCCTCACATTTCTGCTGCTGCAGTGTACGATCCTTGACCCGGGTTTCCAGGAATCTCGCCATGTTCTCGATAATCGGATTAGAGAGGATATCCTTCACTTTGATTGTGCAGCCTGCACTATTCAGCTTTGAAGCAACCTGGATCGCTTTGATGGAATCTCCACCAAGATGATAAAAATTGTTCGTCATCCCAATTCGGTCTATCTGAAGAATTTCTTCAAGTGCGCGCACCAAAAGTTCTTCCTGTTCAGTGCGGCTGGAAATAAATTCAGCAGCAGCCCCGCTGATTATATCGGGTTCGGGAAGCTGGCTCCGATTCACTTTGCCGTTCACATTCAACGGAATCTCGTCCATTTCTACGAAAAAAGACGGCACCATGTATTCGGGCATTGCACGCATTAAATGATTTCTTAAATTTTCAATTGGAATATCGAAATTCAGTACCATGTAGGCACAAAGATATTTGGTTTGATTCTCATGCTCGCGGTCAATGACTACCGCATCTTGTACGGCTTCGTGCTGCAGCAGATGCTTCTCAATCTCAGCAAGTTCGATCCGGTATCCCCGTATCTTGACTTGATGATCGACCCGCCCACAGTATTCTATTCTGCCTGTTGGAAGCCGTTTCGCCAGATCTCCCGTCCGGTACATTCTTCTGCCTGCTTCAAAAGGATTGTCTATGAATCTCTCTGCTGTCAGATCGTCACGATTCAAATATCCTCTTGCAACTCCGTCCCCTGATATGTACATCTCGCCTATTGTACCGACAGGTACGGGATTAAGTCCGGGATCAAGAATATAGATCATGACATTATCCGCAGGTATGCCGATAGGCACGGAAGCTCTATGATCCTGTTCACTCTCATATTTATGAATCATGCAGCCGACCACAGTTTCAGTAGGACCGTATTCGTTATAGATCTCAATTTTTCCGTCAAAACTATCCGTTATACTTTGGGCCAAACTGACTTTGAGGTCTTCACCGCCCACGATAAAGCGCTGAACGGATGAGCTGCGATTATCCATCTCTTTCAGTAAAGTCAAATGTGCAGGAGTAAGCTTGATTATGGTTGCCTCGTTCTCCCTCATAATACGATGCAGGACAAATTCATCCCCGTAATCCCGGTAAACGAGTATCGTTCCCCCGCTAATCAACGGCGTAAAGACGGACGTAACGGTGAGATCAAAAGCTAAAGATGTGTAGAGCGGGAATATTTCCGTGTCCTCGGACACGTACGTAAGCTTCGCCCACCAAATATAATTCGTTAGACCTTGATGCTCGATCATCGTTCCTTTGGGTTTGCCTGTCGAACCCGATGTATAAATCACATAAACAAGATCGTTCTGATTATTTGTAACCGCCAGGTTAGAAGCCTCTGCCATGTAGAGAGCCGGATCATTCAAATGGACGATTTCCAAGGCAACGTCCAAATCGCCGCCCATATCCACGTTGGTGAGTACCAGACCGGCACCCGAGTTCTCCAGCATATACTGAATTCGTTCCTTCGGATAAGAGGGATCAATAGGCAGATAGGCTGCACCCGCCTTTAGTATGCCTAGGATGGCTGCGACGGTTTCTATAGAATGATGTGTCCATAAACCAACTATCGTTTCCTTTGTAACAGCTCTGCTTATCAAGTGACGCGCAAGCTGATTGGCCTTCTCATTAAGCTCTGCGTAAGTCAATTGATCTTGTTCGAAACGGATCGCAACTCGATCCGGTGTACGTTCGACTTGTTCCTCAAACAACCGATAAATTGTTTTATCTTTGGGATAATTCGTTTGCGTCGCGTTAAACGTAACAATCTGCTGGCTCATCTCTGCCGCAGACACAATGCCGATTGTACTCAAGCGAGCTTCCGAATCTTCTAGGATCTGATCGATCAGAATTTGCAGCCGTGAACCCATATCTTCAATCTGCTCTTCCGTGTAGTCATTGATCTTGTAATCTAAATCCAGTGTCAGGCCGCCAGACTCCGACCAATCTTTGATGACCAGCTGAAGTGAGAATAATTGATGCCCGTTATAAAACTCTACATTTTCAATGGATGTACCGTTCATATTCGATGACAGCTTGGTATTGTAGTAATTGACACAAGTTTCAAACAAATTGTTGTAGCCTAGTTTTTTCAGCTCAAGATCCTTAATGAGAAGATCATAGGGATAACGTTGATGAAAATAACATTCCATCAGTTCTTTTTGAATCCGGGTTAATGTATCTGCAACCGTTGCACAATCATCAAGCTTGAACCGAAATGGCATCGTACTTGTGAACATGCCGAAAATGCTTTTTTCTTTTCTGCCCGACCGGTTTAATACGGGTGTTCCTATAACTAAATCACTTTGCTGCGTGGTTTTTTGGATATAAAGGAAGTAAATGAAAACAAAAAAGGTATTCAACGAGATATTGAATGAACTCGCAAAAGTACGGATTCTTGAAGAAAGAAGTGGATCTAATTCGAAGGTTTTCCTTCTGCCGTCTGTACGATCCGAAGTGCTGTACATTAATCCTTCCGGCAGAACGTTGAACTTGTCATTCCAGAATAGTTTGTTCTTAACAAACCTGTCTGATTGTAAATATTTCTGTTCAAGAACTAGATAATCAAAATAAGAAGGGGCAGATTCAGCAATCGTTGCCGTATCTCCCGCCAGAAGCTTCCAATATTCTTCGGCTATTTGATCCGTCAAGATGTGATTGGACCAACCATCGGCAATGATATGATGACATTTGACCAAATAACCGTTGTCACGCTCGGATATTCGAAACATTCCAAAATAATACAAAGGATCAATACCCAAACGGATCGGCTTGGAGGCTTCAAGATTTACCCAATTCTGAAACGCTCCAACAGGATCCTCACAATTGGAAAAATCGTGAAAATCTAATCTCTTGTCCTCGTATGGGACTACATATTGATGAGCTTCACCATGATCTCCGGTAACCTGGATTCTTATGCTGTCGTGTCTTCGGATGAAACTCTGGATAGCTTCCTCCAGCAAACCGAAATCGACTGTATCCTTGATTCGTACAGGTCCACCGATGTTGTATAAGGAGGAATTCGGGTAAATATTCTCAATATACCAAATTCGTTTCTGGGGATGGCTTAAAGGATGTTTAACTGAAGAATTAGATAAAGACGCTGCCGAGACTAGCATTTCTTATGACCTCCATCGTGATTCAGCATCCATTATTATCGACAAAATGTAATATTTAGTAGAATTGTGCAATTGTAATATAAAGATACCAAATGTTACATTAAAGAGTCAACAAAATTATATTAAGATATTATTTGTATCATCCCCCTATTATTCAATAAAAAATAGCCACTTGCTGCCGCAAATGGCCGTTAAAATAGAGGGAATTTATTACTTTTAATTTAATAACTTTTGAAGGATAATTTATCCAGACTTTTGAATTCATATCCATGCTTGTGTGCATAATCAATAATTTTACCCAGAGCTTCCGTGTTATCCTTCGATACGGAATGGAGCAGAATGACAGCACCGGGATGAAGTTGAGCGGTCACTTTCTCATAGGCGTAGTCCCCGCCTTTTTGATCTTTAACATCCCAATCTTTATACGCAACTGACCAATAGACATTGATATAGCCGAGGTCTTTGCTGACCGACAACATCCGTTCACTAAATATCCCTCTAGGTGGTCTCATATAATTCATGGTTTTCTGACCCGTTAAACTTGTCACCTGTTCCTTCAATTTCTCTAACTCCGTTTTTATTTTCTCGTCAGAAATCCGGGTCATATCCGGATGACTCCAGGAATGATTCCCTATAATGTGCCCTTCATTCACCATCCGCTTCACTAGCTCCGGCTGGTCTTCGACGTAATGCCCCGTGATAAAAAAAGCGGCTGGAACCTTTTTTTCCTTAAGAATATCCAATACTTTGACCGTATAACCATTCTCATAACCGTTGTCAAAGGTAAGATAGAGTTCTTTTTGCCTGGTATCGCCTAGGAAGATCGCTTCGTGTTTCTGGAGGAGCTCCTTAAATCCTTCTTCATTAATAGAAGGCAGCTCCCCCTTTTTACTCTTCTTGAATCCGAAATGATGAGGCTGATCTCTTTGTGATGCCCCAGCCGTCATAGAAAACAGGGATACGGTCAACATCATTACAGCCAAAAACGTCACCAAGCGTTTCACACAAATTCCTCCTTCAATCAACAAGTATTGATTTTACTGGTAATATGCCTCCAAAGACGTGATAACATTCTACTCCTCACCAAAAAACCATCACAGAAAATCTGTGATGGCTCATCCGTCCAGGGTGTATTACATACCGGTCGTAAACGGCTTAGTAGGCTATGGCCCAGAAATCTGCATAACTGCTGGTCGATGTCGGGGATCCGTCAACCGTTATGTCTATTGAGAGTTCTCGGCTGCCTCAGTGGTAACCATCCATTTTACACCAAATTTATCCTCAACCTGACCGAATAAAGATCCCCAGAATGCCGGCTGCAGCGGATGCTGGACGTTCCCGTCTTCCGATAACTTGTCAAAAGCTTCATGGGCTTCGCTTTCCGTCCTATACTCCAGGCACAGGTTTATCGCGTTCCCTTGAACTACCGGTTCCCCTATGCTATCGCATATTAAAAAGTTAACTCCCGCCGCCACAAAACTTAAGTTAAGCACTTTGTCTTTCAGTTCTTCTTTCGCCCCCGGAAGCTGTCCGTGAGTCATGACCGATAAGATCTCGCCCCCGAGTGCTCGTGTATAAAATTCCGCTTGAACCACAGCATTCTCCGAAAAAATATAATTAAAAAACTTAGCCATGTTTTATCCATCCTCTCGTATCCTTATTACACTTTGATCCTAACTTGCTCATGAAAGAGCGGTTCGCTTCGATTGCTGATTGAAATGAATGCGATCCACGCCCCTGCTTATTTTTGTTTAATTTTATTAAGAAAATTATTCATCAGCAGAGGCAGCGAGATCAGGATAGGAGGATCGTCTAATCGCGGAACGTGAAGCGTCACTTCCTGATGGGCAACCGGAGCATGCGCAGTCACCGTGATGGGCTCTTTGGAACGGGTACGCAGTGTCCGGTAGGGAAGAAGAAAATCAACGGCTTCCATCTCCCAGGAGACCGATGTAGCCATCAAATAATAAGTTCCGGGTTTAACGTCGGTAAAACTGAATTCACCTAAAGACGAGAGCAAGGTTCCATGAAGCGGAACTCCCTCTGGAATGGGTTTGGCGAATAAGCCGATTAGAATAAAGCCTTCAAACGGGACGGTCGCCTGTACGGTACCTTCAATTCTAGCATTCGGATTTATCTGACAGTCAGATGTTGTCCAATCCGAAAGACTTTGCAGGCAGCGTAAATGACTGTCCGCTTGTTGTACGGAGTTCCGGAAAAGTGAAGGCGTTACGCCTACCCTTTCCGTAAATCGGGTCGTGAATGTCCCCAGGCTTTGCTGACCGATTTCAAGTCCGATATCACGTATAGTTAAATTTGTGCGTAGCAATAAGTCTTTTGCTTTTTGCAGGCGGAGTGACGATATGTAATAGTGTGGGGTTAGCCCGATCTTCTCTTTGAAAATACGGGCAAAGTGGTATGGGCTGTAAGCGGCGAAACGGGCTAATCTGTTGAGTGGAAGCGGTTCATCTATATGCCGATGAATATAGGCGATCACCTCGTCTATTTCTGTATGCAGATCGGTCATTATCCCTTCACCTTTCAAGTGAGCACCTCACGAATCAAACATTGGCATTCCATACGGCGTCCTCAAAACCAGATCAAACGTTCCCATTTATATTACCATAATTTTCATGAAGTGAAAACCATAACATCTTTAAAATCGTACAAAGTCACCCGTTTGAATCCCGATTTAATCGGCTCCTTCATTAAAGAACTGACTATTCCTTTCTTGCGGGGCGTTCCATATAATGTTAACATATAATATTCTTACAGATCACGGTACACCGCTTAATTTTGCATCTTTTCGTAAAAGGGGAATCCTAAATGAGTTTCGGAGTTATTTTCTTCATCCTGATTGGTATTGCCGGAATTATAGTCCTTAAGAACATCTTCAAGCGTAAAAAACGTAAATTATTACCCCATCGTTTGCGCAATGCTCCTCCTGTCCCGGCTCTTGCCGAACCCGGGAATGCTTCTTACGAATTAGCCATCAAGCTCGAAGACGCTATTCCTATGGACTGGGCCAATGCTATCAAAAATCGGGTACTGAGTGAACACTCTGGCATTTCGGAACGCGAGCACGAATGGCGCTGGCTGGAACTGAAGCGTTTTTTTATGATGTGCGCAGTCCTGAAGCAGGTCCCCATGTTCAGCAGCGCCGTCGATGAAATCTGGCATGAGATGTTGATGTACACGCAGGAGTACCAGCGGTTTTCGACTAAGTTTCTCGGACAAATGCTGCATCATTCACCCAGCGGTGAACCATCCAAACCACAGCCCGATGAACGGGCCTGGTTCGATCTTGTCTATGTCGAAATGTTTGGATGGAATCCCTACAGTGAGGCGATCTGGGGAGTCTTCTTCAGGAACCCCCTTCCCCGGGAAGAATTGCATTTATATCGAAATGACAACCTAATGCTCCAGCCGCAAAGCAGATTTAATGCCCGGACTTACGAGCATTTACCTGAGGCACGTAAACTGATTGATTTCCTAAGAAGTTCTTTAAAGTATAGGACAAACTTATCCGTTCAACAATTTTCCGATAAAAAAACAAAAATGAATGACAACCATACGGAAATACTGCTTGCTTCCGCCGTGTTTTTCTCCATTCATAATCCTACAAACTTTGCGGAACAAATGGCCCCCGCCGAAAGTCCGAATCGCAAAGACGGCGCTTCAAATTGTACAGCAGCTTCATCCTGCAGTTCAGGTGGTGACGATTACGACAAGTCAAGCTGTTCGTCGAACAGTTGCAGCGGGTCTTCGTGCAGCAGCAGCTGCGGAAGTGGATGCGGCGGCGGAGACTAGACCAGCAGTTGTATAATCGGACCTCTTCTTGCCAAAATAATAACGGTAAGATATAATAATTATTTTGACCGGTATCCTTTAATGGAACACAGACTTATAAAACTAATGAACGCATAGGAGACAAACATGATTGAAATAAAGGCATCCAAGCTTAGCGATGGCGAGTTCAACCGAGGGGTTTTTGCAACACGGGATATTGCCAAAGGGGAGCTGATTCATGAAGCGCCTGTCATTCCCTACCCGAATGAACAGCATGTTCATATAGAAAAGACTTTGCTCGCAGATTACATGTTCGAATATGGAGCTAACCATACGGCCCTGTTGTTAGGTTACGGGATGTTGTTTAATCACTCCTACACCCCTAACGCCACTTATGATCTTAATTTCGACAACCATACCGTAGACTTTTTTGCATACACGGATATAGCCGCAGGTGATGAGATTCTTATCAACTACAATGGCGAAGAGGATTGCGACGATCCCTTATGGTTCTACGAAGATTATGAAGAAACCAAATAAGAACTTGGTAAGCATGACTGCCAATGTCCCGCAAGGACAAGGTAGTCGTGCTTTTTTCGTTAACAAAAAGCCCATCCAGCCGGTTAGGCCAGACAGGCTTGCAGAACTTCATTAGAATACTTTCGTTGTCCAGGATTCGCAGTTCCATGTTTCTGTAACGACATCGCGATAAAAATCGGGTTCGTGAGAAATCAGTAGGATACTGCCCTTGTATGCTTTAAGAGCACGTTTGAGCTCGTCTTTGGCATCTACATCCAAGTGGTTGGTCGGCTCATCAAGCACGAGCAGATTCGTTTCGTTGTTGATCAGTTTGCACAGACGGACTTTCGCCTTCTCACCGCCGCTGAGTACAGCGATTTTGCTCTCGATATGCTTAGTCGTCAACCCGCATTTGGCTAATGCCGCGCGCACTTCAAACTGTGAATAGGACGGGAACTCTTTCCACACTTCTTCGATGCATGTATTATAATTGGCCTCTTTCATTTCCTGTTCAAAATAACCGATGCTCAAATTCTCCCCGAGCTGTACGGAACCGGACAAAGCCTTGATCTCACCCAGGATACTCTTGAGCAAAGTCGTCTTACCAATGCCGTTAGCACCCACAAGCGCGATTTTCTGCCCCCGCTCCATGCGCAGGTTAAGGGCTCTGGATAACGGCTCTTCATAACCGATCACGAGATCCTTTGCCTCAAAAATCATCTTGCCGGAAGTTCTGGCATCTTTGAAATTGAACTGAGGCTTCGGCTTTTCCTTAGCAAGCTCAATCACATCCATCTTGTCGAGCTTCTTCTGTCTGGACATGGCCATGTTGCGCGTGGCAACACTTGCTTTGTTCCTTGCTACGAAGTCTTTCAGATCCGCAATTTCCTGCTGCTGGCGCTTAAAAGCCGATTCCAGCTGCTGTTTCTTCATTTCATGAACCTGCTGGAAATAGTCATAATCGCCGACATAGCGGTTCAGCTCCTGATTTTCCATATGATAAATCAGGTTGATCACGCTATTAAGGAAAGGAATATCGTGTGAGATGAGAATGAACGCATTCTCGTACTCCTGGAGGTAGCGTCTCAGCCACTCGATATGCTGTTCATCCAGGTAGTTCGTCGGCTCATCGAGGAGCAGAATGTCGGGCTTCTCAAGCAGCAGCTTCGCCAGCAGCACCTTTGTCCGCTGTCCGCCGCTAAGATCGTTAACATCCTTATCCAGACCGATATCGGTGAGACCGAGGCCGCGTGCGGTTTCTTCGATCTTGGCATCGATCATATAGAAGTCTTGATTCGTTAACGTATCTTGAATCGTGCCGACATCCTCCAGCAGCTGCTCAAGCTCCTCCGGAGTTACATCGCCCATTTTGGCGTACATATCGTTCATCTCTTGTTCCATATCGAACAAGTATTGGAAGGCTCCTCTGAGGACATCGCGGATGGTCATGCCTTTGCTCAGCACCGCATGCTGGTCCAGATACCCGACGCGCATACGTTTGGACCACTCGATCTTGCCGTCATCCGGCTGAAGTTTGCCCGTAATGATGTTCATGAAGGTGGACTTGCCTTCTCCGTTAGCGCCAATCAGTCCGATATGCTCGCCTTTGAGCAGGCGGAAGGATACGTCATTGAAGATAGCGCGGTCTCCAAAGCCGTGGCTCAGTCTTTCTACATTTAATATGCTCATGAATGACACCTTTTCTTTTATACTTTTTACTCGTTTTATTATAAGCGTTACAGGGGGAACAACTCAACGTGAGAAACAAAATTATAACACAAATCAATCAAAATGTTCGGCGGTATGCGGCGCTGTTCTCATCCTAATAAAAGCCAGTATTTATCCGCTCGGGAAAATACTGGCTTATCCTGAATAGATGTGTATCTGGCACGATTGCAAAATTTCGCTAGGTGCGCCGGAATTGCTCCAATAAATAGCGCAGTTCCGCATCATGGTGCTCCGCTTGCTCATTGCCCATTTTCACGATACGGATTTGTACAGGGTCTTGCGGGTTGTCGTCAATAAAAATCAGTTGGTTCATATCCTTCACTTTAACGTTGAAGCCGCATTCCTTCAGGAAAGACTGAATATCGTTAACGGACGGGGGATTTTTACCTTCTGTGAATACCAATCCCTTTAAGTTTCTTTCTTCCCCCTTCTGATTCAGATGATCTACACGAAATAAAAAGTTCCATTCCATTTCAAAGTGCCCCTCTCATCGTGATGAACTTGACTTGCAAAGGATGGAGACATGCTGCGGATAATTGGATCTGTATTTAATACCCTTATTCTACTCACAACCCAATTCGAAATTCAACTCTAAATACAGAGGCTTGTTCTGTGAAATCGCTTCATTCATAAAATGAAGGAAATTTGTCATGACTCCTTTTTGCCGTTCTGCCTGTAAAAAAAGCTCTGTCCGCATTCTATGCGGGCAGAGCCGTTATTCCTTAGTTTCCTGGTTACAGCATGTAGCCCAAATCGGAAACCGGAGTAGGGTAAGCGGTTTTCATTTTCTTAAGATCTTGAACCGTTAAATTAAACTGAATAGCCGCGGCAAAATGGTTAATCAGCTCATCCGCTTCATCACTGATTAAATGTGCACCTAGTATCTTCCCGCTCTCTTTATCGATAATCACTTTTGCCATCGTATGCTTCTCATTCGTCCGTCTATATGTGTACCATTCGGAAGTGTCCATTTTGTTAATGGTAACCGGACGCCCGAGTTCTTTAGCTTGGTGCTCGGATAGTCCGACAGAAGCCAGCTTGGGAATGGTGAACACAACAGTAGGCATTACCTTATAATCCGGTACCTCCTCATTGCCGTTCAACAGGTTCTTCCCTGCGGCCTGTGATTCCATACTCGCCACAGGGGTTAGAGGAAGACCGTCCGTCGATGCGGCATCTCCGGCAGCATAAACGTTGGGATTAGAGGTACTTTGAAGGTACTCGTTGACCACAACTCCTTTTTTATCCCGCTCGACCTTCCCCTTATCGAGATCCAAACCGTCCAGATCCGGAATCCTCCCGGCTCCATGAACAACTAAGCCGCATTCCCATTGCTCCGTCTGCCCGTTACGAATCCCTTTGACAAGATAGCCGGAGCCTTTCTTCTCGACCGATTTCACATCCGTATTCAAATGGAGACGGATAGCGATTTCCTCCGATTTTTGAAGGAGTACATCAACCAGTTCGGGATCAAAGCCGGCAAGAGGTCTCTCGCTTCTATGAATGATATGCACTTCAGCGCCCGCTCTTGCTGCAATGTGCGCGAATTCAAATGAAATATAACCGCCGCCGATAAATACGAGCTTCTTCGGCAGGTCATCCAGTTCCATGAAGCCGTCACTATAGGTCAAATGTTCGGCGCCATCGATCGGAAGAGGAGCGGGCTTGGCCCCGGCTGCAATTAAGAACTTGCGGCCATGGAGGATATTCTCACCAACTTGAATCCGGTCTTCACTGACAAAAGAAGCTTTGCCGTGAAACGTATGGATCCCTTGTTCCTTAAACCTCTTTTCACTGCTTTCAGGCATTTGCTCCGTAAAAGTCCGTTTAAATGCCATCAAATCCGGCCAATTAATCGAAAATTCTCCGCTGATCCCTTTTCCTTTCATCCGCTGGGCCCGTTCTATAATTTCGGCTGCTCCGACTAATACTTTTTTGGGATCACATCCTCTAAGTGCACAAGTCCCTCCAAAGGGACGGGAGTCGACCATAGCTACTTTCCAGCCTGCTTTATTACACATAGAGGCCGCGGAGGATGCTCCGGAACCTGTACCGATTACAATAAGATCATAATTGTGTTCAGTTGTCATCGTGTCCACTCCTTACATGAAATCTTTCATGAATATCTATATAAATTAACCTGCAGAGCAGACTGCCAAACTTGGACGAATTTCCATTTGCTCCGCCCATAAGAAAAACCACTGGTTTCCCAGTGGTTCCGGATGACTCTAATAGGGTCTCAGACCTTCTAAAGGAGACGCTTAGCAAAAAATACTTCTCCGATTCCCCCTTCATTAATCCCGTTAATAATCCCGCACTCCTGAAACCCCATTCTCCGGTGCCACTCCTGAGGCTCTGCTTCATTTACTTGAGACGAGCTATAGAGAACGTCAATTCCTTTACCGCGAAATTCTTCTTCTGCAAAACCTAACAGAGCTCTCCCAATTCCTTGATTGCGCAGCTCATTGTCAACCTTAATAAGACCTATATAGGGATATTTGGACCATAGATACTCTAATCTCAAGTAACCGACTACTCCTGTATGATTCTCGGCCACTATAATTTCCCCGTTATTCAGCTTCCATTCCAGTATTCTTCTCTGAACACCCGGATCTCTACTTGCTATGATCTCTACCTCTTCGATCCTACCGGATCTAACCATCAGCTTCATCTAATCCCTCGCAGTAGCTATAGCTTCTTAATCATATGAATATCAAGTGGTTCTTTGACAAAAAGCTCCTCATCCACCGTATCTGTGATTTCACTTCCATTACTTCTATAAAATGAAACAGCTGATCGGGTTTCTGTAGAAGAGATATAAAGATACTTCGCACCTTTTTTCTGCGCTTCCGTACTGATCTCCTTCATAATTCGGGTCCCGATTCCCTGTCTTCTATATTTCCTTGATACATACATTAAATCCACTTGAAGCTGATCTTGTTTAGCGCCCCGGAATTTATGAGCGAGTACACCAAACCCTACCAGCGTGTCTCCGTCAAATGCTCCTACAGCCATACCGCCATGTTCCAGCTCAAAGCGAAATCTATTTTCAAGCTCGATCAACATATCATGAGTCCAGCTTGGGCACTCGTGGTTAGCTTCTATGGTGCTGAGCTTGCCATCACGCATTTCGTAAATAAGATCAATCGCTTCCGAGCGATCAATTTCTTTAAGTTTGCAGGCTTGATCTACCGTCATGAATTGATAGGTAATCATCTGTTTTCTCCTTACTAGTCCGCGCCATACGGAATTCTTACAATATATTAAAATCAGTCACCAGCGATACAATTTGCCCATCGCCATCGATTCCCCAGTAAGAAGCATAATACCCGTCACCGTATCCGGATCTAAACATAATTACATTGAGCGCAGAGTCCTCATCAACGATAAGGGAACCCCAGTCGTCGTCATGCTCAGTCAACACATCATCAATCAGGTTATCGTAGAGGCTGATAAATTCTTCCCCGAGCTCCCGCATTAATGTAGCTTCTAGTTCGTCCAGCTTAAGAATCGCTTCCTCATCCGCGAAGCAGCCCAGCCCCGTATCCACAGGATAACCGTATAGGCTTCCTTCCTCCAACTCGCTTAAGTTCTGACCTGGCTTTACAGCCATTTCCCAGCGAACCGGCTTCGAATCGGATAACTTCAGTTCGGCAACGGCGATCCGTTCTTCTGCGGTATGCCGCCATATAGCAACCGGATAGGTGCCCGGCTGAATCGTCTTTCCAAACGGGCTGGCTTGAGCAAGCAGCGGGTCGCAGGCAACCACTTTACCCGAAGTAATTTTTAAGTGATCAATTATTTCAGAACGGAGCACTCCATCAGCAGAATCGGATAATTGATCTAATAATTTTGTCATATCTGTTACGCCCTCCCTTAGTCTCAGAATTTCTTGACGAATCTATATCCCGTGATATCAAAACCTCTTTTTTTATAAAATGTATGGGCGTTATGTCGCTCTTCCGATGTTCCACTTATCAGATATATAAATTTCGACCCTTGTTGTTGCGCCCAATCCTCAATAAAATCAAGGAGCGCTCGCCCAATGCCCTGCCCCTGGTATTCCTTTTTCGTTACGAGAGAGGCGATTTGAGTTTTAAGCAGATTACTCGTATAGGTAAGATTAAGGCGCACTCCGATCATTCCGACTACTTTATCGTCCAGGACCGCTACAAATGTATAAAAATACGGATTCAATTCTATTAATTCCATTCGCTTCTGCATGTCTTCTACTGATGTAGGCGAGCCCAGATCGGTCATCAAAGCGGTCATTTCATTCAGATCTTTTCGGTCATACGGACGAATTCGAATCATACCAAGTCCCCATAGATGAAATAATTTATGTATCAGCCGTACTAGCCCTTTCGTTGAGTTAAGACTTTACTTCTAATTCATTATTATAGCACTATATTTTTGGGAATTATTCTTAATTCCCTTATCATTCTTTTGAAAAATACATATAATGTTCACGAATACTCTATTTACAAAAATTTATTTTTATGTTATAATATAGGTTTTCCCATATTGATATCCTCCGGTTATTTGGTACTATAATCTTGTGAATTCAAGAAACCTTATCACGAGATGTAAGTTACCTAGAGGAGGACCTGTCATGCCCCAGGAGCAAGGAATTAGAATGCTTAGCATTACTGCGGAAGTCATGGGTAGAACCGAAACGATTCACCCCACGATTATGTGGGACCGCAACGAGCTGGTATTAGTAGATACGGCCTACCCCGGACAATTTCCTCTACTCTCTCATGCAATAGCAAGCACGGGTTTATCCATGGAGAGACTGAGCAAAGTCATCATTTCGCATCAGGATTTGGACCATATCGGCAGTTTACCTGCTATTACAGAACAATTTCCAGACGTCGAAGTCATCGCAAGCGCAATGGATCAACCTTATATACAAGGGGACCAAAGGCTGTTAAAACTAACTCCCGATGCGATAGCCGAAGCCGTAAACTCTTTGCCGGAAGGAGTTCCGGATGAGTGGAAGTCAGCATTCAAACATACCCTTGAGAATCCCCCCAAAGCTCATGTACATACAACCGTCGCTAACGAGGAGGAGCTTCCGGTCTGCGGCGGGATTATTATCATCCACACACCCGGACACACTCCCGGGCATCTTAGTCTGTATCACAAGCCGAGCAGAACTCTTATTGCCGCTGACGCTCTAATCGTGGATCAGGGTGAATTAGCTGCCCCGGACCCTCTATATTGTCATGACTTCGAATTAGCTAACACATCCATACAGCAATTCTTGAACTACGATATCCGTCAGGTGATTTGTTTCCATGGAGGCCTGTATGATCGGGATTGCAATAAACGTATAGCGGAATTAGCAGAAAAATCAGCTGACTCAGGCACCTAGTTGTCTTCTATCGTCCTTCATAATCATAAACAGGCTTAAATGACCCGCACCTTCATTGCCAGTTAACTCTAGTAAGAGGGTGCAGGCCACATTGAGCCTGTTTGCATGTTACTTATGAATTAACCACTAACGCTTACCATTCCGCTGAGCATCAGCAAAACAGCCTTATACATTCCAGTTAGCCAGCATACCTCTTGCCATCTCCATATTGCTTTCTGTTCCGGTAACAAGAGCAAACTTAGCTACAATCGCCGGATAAGCAGCCCACTGCTCCGCAATATGCTCGTGCATACGCGGCCATACTTTCCCCCCTGCTTTCTCGTAGCGTTCTAACAAGTCGCGCAGCCCTTCCTCGCCAAACAAAGCAAAGTAAATGACAAAGTCTTTACCCGGATCGGCGATTTCCGCCTCCGTCCAATCCAGAAATCCCGTTACACGATGGGTCTCATCCACAAGGATATGGGGAGGATGCAGATCACCGTGGTTCAGCACCGAGTGCCCGGGCCAATAGGAATCTGTTGACAACCATGCCGTCCACCGCTCATACAGCTTAGCCGGAATTGTAAACTCGCTCTTGACCTCTGCAATATTGTCGGCAAAAGCCTGTCGGGCTTCCTGAGGAGTCTTGATACGAATGCCCGCTTCAACAGCAGTTTTATGATCAACGCCATGCAGACCCGATAAAGCTTCCGCAAGCGAATCGAAGAAAATATGGTTCAGCGAATGCTGTTCGTACAACCAGGAATAACCGCCGCCCGCCGGATCGACAGTCGCTACAGGATTCCCTTTTACAAGCAGATAAGCGATAAGCTCCGGAGTGAAAATACGCCAGTCCGGCACCTCAATCGGCACATACTGCCTCACTAACTTCAGGACCTTGTGCTCGTTTTCTGCACGTTCCCATACATCGGCGCGTCTTGGCTTGCGCAGCACCCAAACGGTACCAGCGGCATCCGCAGCGAATACGACGAGGAAATCCATCCCCGATTCGTTCAGTTCTACATTCTCGGGGCTTAGTTTCAGTCCATGCACATTAGCTGAGGCTAACATGGCTTGTATCGTCGTTTGATGTCCGTTCGAGGGAAAATTTGTCATTGACCCACACACTCCTCTTCTAAAAACAAATTAAAAAACACAGACATGCTGCTGCCTGTGTTCTCGTAATCGGAAAAGGACCGTCCCATAAATCGTATCATAAGCGAATAAAAGTAAACGAAAGCTTCCGTATTATCCGGGCAAGCTCTTTACTTATAAGCCTATGAATCATTAGGGGTATCCGTGGATAGACATACCAAACCCGATTACTCTGCACAGACAGAGCTTAAGCAAGCGGCAATTAGCTGCATGACTTTCTCAATCGGGAATAATCTATCACACGTAACCCTCCGTTCTCTTCAAGTACTACTATTCTAGCATGGCCGGTTTAGGCCTGCAACCTCAAAACGGCTCCCGCATACGTTACGCTTATCCCTTGAAAGCAGACATAAATTTTAAATACTGGCTGACGCCGCTCAGCCCCTCTTGCTCCAGCACTTTGAGCAGTTGTGTTCCGATGATAGCAATATCGCATTTTCCTTGCAGGAATTGTAAATCCTCGCCGCTCTGGATGCCAAATCCGACTGCAATCGGTATTGTAGAGGCATTACGAACGCGGTTCAGAAATCCCTCCGTCTCCGTACCGAATGAAGTTTTCGCCCCGGTTACTCCTTTGCGTGCAGCACAGTATATAAAGCCTTGCGTTTGTTCTGATAAATAAGCAAGCCGGCTGTCAGTCGTATACGGTGTCGCGATCTGAATCGGGGCTACCTTGTACTTGCTGCAAGCCTCCATGAACGGACTGCTCTCCTCCGGATAAGCATCCGGTACAATCAGGCCTTCAATGCCGATATCCGCACATTCTTTGACAAATCGGTCTATTCCGTATTGAAAGATAACATTGTAGTAGGTCATAAACAAGAAGATCATATCGGGAAATTCCGAAGCCACTCGCCTGGCAAAATTCATGCACTGCTGGGTTGTGGTTCCGTTTATGAGAGAAGCTTGATTAGCTTGTAAGAATACCGGGCCATCGGCGATAGGCTCAGAGAAAGGCAGCTGAAGCTCCACAAGTTCAACGCCATTTTCATGAAACAAACGAATCATCTCGTAATTAGTATCAAAGTCGGGATAACCAAGAATCTGATGCGTCATCATCTGCAACGGATTCTGGGACCGTTTTTTAATAACCCGGTCAGCGAGACTGAGTTTCAAATTGTCTGTTTTTTCGATGGATAAAGGCTTTCCATTCCTCATCATTCAATCCCTCCGCTATATTAAAGATATCTTTGTCGCCGCGTCCAGACATATTAATCATGATAATATCCGTTTTGGAGGATTCGGCAATGTCTTGAAAAGCTCCCGCAAATGCATGTGTGGATTCCAACGCAGGAATGAGTCCTTCGGTTTTCATAACGATCTTCAGCGCTTCAATCACCTCAGTATCAGTCGCAGCTGAGAACTGAACCCTGCCGCGCTGGGCCAAATCAGCCAATATCGGCGACACACCCACGTAATCCAAACCGGCCGCGATGCTGAATGTATCGTTCATCTGCCCGTCGTTATTTTGCAGGAAAAGAGTTTTATAGCCTTGAGCTACGCCCGGCTTTCCTTCTCCATACGCAATGCGTGAAGCGTGCCTGCCGGATTCTTTTCCCTGTCCGCCGGCCTCGACACCAATTAGTGTCACATCTTCATCCGTATAGAAGGCCTGGAAGACGCCTAGTGCATTGGAGCCACCGCCCACACAAGCATAAACACGAGCCGGCAGCCGGTCAGCCGCACGCAAGATCTGCTCCCTGGCTTCAATCCCGATCACGGACTGAAAATACGACACAATCGCAGGAAAGGGATGCGCGCCCGAAGCCGTTCCCAGAATGTAGTGAGTGGTTTCAAAGCTGGACACCCAATCTCTCAGCGTTTCATTTATCGCATCTTTTAAGGTCTGAGAACCGTAATCGACCGCTACGACCTCAGCCCCTAATCTTTTCATCCAAAAGACGTTCGCATATTGCCGCTCCATATCCTCGCGTCCCATATAAATCGTCGCCGATAGCCCCAACTTGGCCGCAGCCGTAGCGGTAGCCACCCCGTGCTGTCCTGCTCCGGTCTCTGCAATAACCCTCGTTTTGCCCATCTTCTTGGCAAGCAGGGCTTGGCCCAGCGCATTATTCAATTTGTGGGCTCCCGTATGATTGAGATCTTCACGCTTAATATAAATTTGCGCACGGCCAAAATACTCGGTCAGCCTATCCGCATAAGTGAGCGGCGTAGGCCGCCCGGAATAACCTGCCAGCAGCGTACAATATTGCTGCCAGAATGAATCATCCTGCTGAATCGCTTGGAACTGCTCCTTGATCTCTTCAAAAGCAGGAACTAATATTTCGGGTATAAACATACCGCCGTAATCCCCGTAGTAGCCATTCTCCGTTGCCATCGTACGGGCTGCGGCAGGGATAGACTGCACTGCCTCATTCTTGTCTGACATATAAACGCCTCTCCTTCTCCATTGTTTGATCTATGAGGATGAAACGATCTCGCGCGCCACAACCGTATCGGTTACCAGAATATCGACCCATTTGCCGCGTAAAGCTGCTGTCACGGCCTCGATTTTCCCGGTACCGCCTGCGATCCCTATAACCGCCGGTATACCGCGAAGTTCCCGTGTTGTCATGCCGATCATCCTGTTGCTCCCGGGAAAAGAAATTTCCTGTCCATCCCGATCCAAAAAGGAAGCGCATAAATTGGCAACCGCGCCTCGTTCTTGCAAATCCATGACTTCATCCGGCCTGAAACTTCCGGAGGTCACCATGGTTGCTTGTTCACTCATTTCACCAATACTGACAATCGCTACACGGCAGTTCCGGGCCAGCTTTAGAACCTTGGCAATCTCCGGTTCTTCACGTAAAAGCAGCCCTGTTTCCTCACTGGCTACCACTGCGGGTGCGTGAATAATCGAATATTTTGCTTTTAATTTGTTGGCGAACGCTGTAGCGTTGGAGTTCGCATGACACGATTCACCATCGGACCCCCAACCCCCTACCAGGGGAACAAAATGTAGTCCGTCCACTGGGAAATAATCCAATTCCTCGGCAACATGCCTTATCGTCCGTCCTGCCATAACCCCTACGATATCGCCGTCTTTCAACACGGATTCTAACAAGGGAGCGCTCGCACGACCTAGTAAAGTATGCAGCCGGGAAGCATGAGTGTCGGATGAATCGACGACCAGTGCATCCTGGATGCCGAATTTCTTAATAATTAATTTCTCAAGTTCCTGCTCTGCAGAAAACGGATTTTGAATCGAAATGCGCACAATGCCTTCATTCTTGGCTGCAGTTAACATCCGGCTAACATGCGGCCTGGAAATCCCCAGACGCTTGGCAATGTCCAATTGATTCAGCCCGTCTTCATAATAAAGCTGGCAGAGTTTGACCAACAAACGGAGGCGATCCCGATTCTTTTCTGGCATACAGTTCACGATCCTCCTATTTAGATATGTACATATGTACATTAGTTACACTTATGTTCTTGAATTGAATATACAACATTTACCTGTGCGTTTCAACTATCTTCTTAGCTTTTCAATGAAAAATAAAATAAGCTTCCACCTATTCTTATAGAAGAGGAGAAGCTTAAGCAATATGATGATAATCCAATCGCTATCCTAATCGGAAAAAGTTCCAAGCGAAGGATCCCCCGAAATTTTTGCTTTAAAAATGAATGCCCTCCGCCTTCTTTCTTATTGTAAGAAACTTCATGACCCTCCTATCTTTATCTTCTTTTATGCTTAACAAAGTTCTTTTTCCAACCCGTTTATCTACATAAGCAAACGATCTTATCAGAGCATTCTCAGAAGTTACGGCTCTGTTTATTGGCAAATTCAGAAATTCCTCAATAGCATCGTAAAATTGATACTGATTATAATAACCCTGACTGCGCAACTCTTCATCTGCAAGTTTATAAGCTTGATAATACCCTTTTTGTTGAAGAGGATCGTTCCAGTCAAGACAATGATTTTCCTTCTGTATGGAATTAGCTGAAGAATTATACTTATAACTTCTTTTCGTCGTACAAAAATCATGCAGAATTACATGATCAAAAGTTATCCAGGCTCTCCCTACTTGATCATGACTACCCCGATAACGAGTGCTGTTATACTGAATTCTCCCTTTTAATGAGTCACATAATCGGGACTCCATCCGCATTTTCATTTTACTCCACTGCATAGAATATGCACCCAACCTTCACGAACAGCGTTTAGTAATCATATCGACATACAATCACTTTTAATAAAATACAGGTTTAGTACTTGAGATTACTAATCCCCCCTTCTGAAGATATTGAATATTTATACACAAATATGTATTATTAACTAATTAAAATTTCTTAGAAGCAGGTGTTGGTTATGATTACATTCGTTCCTCATCTTCCCCATAAAACCGAGCTCTATCAATTGTTTCAAACGACGGGTTGGGACGGAATTATTCAACTAAGTGAGAGTAAAATTTATGAAGCGGTATCAACTAGTTGGTTTACCGTGTCAGCTTATCATCATCAAGATTTAGTCGGTTTCGGCCGAGTTCTTTCAGATGGCGTTTTTCAATCCTTTATCTGTGATCTCATTGTTCACCCCGGTTATCAGAAGCAAGGAATAGGAAGCTCCGTACTCAAAGCTCTGCTGCTCCAATGTAAAAATCATCATATAGTCTCCGTACAACTGTGTTGTGCACAAGGAAAGGCTGAATTTTACAAAAAATTCGGGTTTATGCAGCGTAGTTCCGTTGCTCCTGGAATGTACTGGTTGAACCGAGATTTGGGCTGACTTATACGACCGAGAATCCTAAAATGGATTTCAAGGTATTTCTATACCCTATTTCTACATATTTTCTCACAGGTTCTCCCTTCAGTTCAGGAAAAAGTAATTTAGCCAATCGACCCTCTCCCACTATTCGCTGATCTTTTTCCAATTCCTTTATTTAGGCATCTCCCTCGACATATTAAAATACAAAAAAACAGCTCGGGCTATGCCAGAACTGTTTCTTTGCAAATATTCTTTATACGGCAACCTTTTACATCCGGTAAGTCCAGAACTGTTCCGTCCCCAGCCGCTGACGCACTGCAGGATCATCGACCGATTTGCCGGTTACCATCTGACCGAGTGAGAATTGGGATTTATGAGCCTGCACCGAGCGGATTTTGTGCTCCGTATACTCTTTAACATCATTAATAATATCCGGCTTGCCGATCTCATTCTCGCAGCCTTTGGAGAAAGCAATGCAGTGAATAACGGGGCGATCCGCCGCGGGCAGCTTCCCGATAGCCCTAATTACAGCTGCTCCAGTCGCATCATGGTCCGGATGTACGCTGTAACCCGGATAGAAGGTGATGACAAGTGAAGGTTTTAGTTCCTCCAGGAGCTCTTCGACTTTCTGCGTCAACCGCGTCTGATCGAACTCAATGGTTTTGTCATGAAAGCCCAGCATGCGAAGATCCTCAATGCCTATAGCACGGCAGGATTCCTCGAGCTCTACCCGGCGGATCGTCGGCAGAGTAACCCGGTTGGCAAACAATGGGCTGCCCATATTACGCCCCATCTCTCCAAGAGTCAGGCAAGCGTATGTTACGGGCGTCCCCTTGTGGATATGAGATGCCAAAGTACCCGAGCTGCTGAATGCCTCATCATCGGGGTGGGGCAGTATTACAAGTATATGTCGTTCCATGTGCGTACACCTTCTTTTCTATTAAAATGGTTCCCGGCTCAGCTGGAGTGCAACGACAAGTCTGCCTTCTTTGTCATGCCCTGCCATAACGAGTCTCTCCGTCTCCGAATCTTCCCAGTGTGTAAGTCCTTCCGAGTAGACCCAGCCGCCCTGTTCCAGCTTCAATCCGACCCGGTAAGGGCCTTTTCCCGCAATGGACCCTTCGTTGTATCGGATCTCTGCATTCTTTATAAAAGTAGATGCCGTATGCCTCGATTTATCCATATGCGCAGCATACGCACCATTCGTCATTTCCAGGTGAATATATAAGTCCTGGCCCTTGAGCCGATCAAGAATGTGCTGAACTCCGGCCTGATCTATAAGCTGCATAAGCTCTCCTCCAATTGTATCACAATTACTAAACGTAAGCGTCTAATCTATTTTATTATAGTCGATCCTCGTTCAGTTCACAAACTCCAGAATAATCCCGCGACAAAAGTTCTGCTCTCTCCGACTTTCGGCTTTCCTGCAAATGAAAACGAGCCTCCACTAACCGAGGCCCGTTCCCATTCGCTTAGAAACCCGTCTTTAGGTTTCCAGCTCGCTGCTATTTTATTCCGGCCCGCTTTCTTTGGTTACCTGCTGTGCAGGATTCACCCATGTCCGCAGCACACGTTCCACTTCCGCGACATGCACGGGTTTGCTGATAAAGTCCTGCATCCCTCTGTTTAGACAAGCCGCTCTGTCTTCTTCTCTGGCAAAAGCGGTTACAGCTACAATAACGGGCCGCTTCGCCTCGTCTAACCGCTGATTGATAGCTTCCGCCGCTTCAAAACCGTCCATAACCGGCATTTGGACATCCATGAATACCAAATCATAGGAACCGGTAGTAACCGCCTCCACCGCCTCAAGTCCATTGCAAGCACTATCTGCATCCAGCCCCATTTTGGCTAGAATCGTATGCAGAAGCTGGCGGTTCACCTGGTTATCATCGACGATCAGAACGTTCAGCGGTGCTTGGTTAAGAAAAGTAATCGCACTATCGCTCTGCTCTGCATATACAGGGGGCAGAGTTTCATCCAAGCTAAGATTAGAAGTACTTCCAGGAGATTGTACGGGTAAAAAGAAATGAAAATTCGATCCAATTCCCTCCTGACTCTCCATCCCGATTTCACCGCCCATTAATTCGACGATTTTTTTGCTGATAGACAGCCCCAGACCCGTTCCTCCATATTTACGGTTAATGGCAGGGTGCAGCTGCGAGAAAGACTGAAATAACAACGCCTTCTTATTGTCAGGGACACCTATTCCCGTATCCTTGACCGCAAACTGCAGAAGCATATCCTGCTTCCGGTCCCCCACTCGCTCTACAACTACGGTTATGCTCCCCTTCTCCGTAAATTTTACCGCATTGCTTATCAGATTGATCAGAATCTGGCGCAGCCTCGATTCATCTGTTACTACATATACAGGAAGATCCGCGGATACTTCTGCAGACAGACTGATATTTTTTTCCTTGGCTTTGGTTGTGAATAAATCCAGCACATGTTCTATAGTAGACCGGACATCGACCGGTTTCAGGGTGAGATCCATTTTGCCTGCCTCGATTTTGCTGAAATCTAAAATTTCATTCAAAATATGCAGCAGGGCATCACTGCTGATCCGAATGATATCGGCATAGCTATGCTGCTCCTCCGTCAAATCCGTTTCCATCAGCAGACCGGTCATACCCATGATTCCATTCATAGGTGTCCTCAGCTCATGGCTCATAATTGCTAGAAATTCAGATTTGGCCCGGTCAGCCTGTTCTGCGGCTTCCTTGGCCCGTATAATTTCTTTCTCGTTGGTCACATCGTGGAAGACGACCACGACCCCTTTTCTATCCCCTTTGTCGAAAAGAGGCGTTGCCTGGTATTCAGCCAAAAAGCTCGATCCGTCTTTTCTCCAGAATACGCCTTCCCGGTTACTGATTGAGATTCCTTGGGAAATCGCACGCTGGATAGGAGAATGGCCCGCTTTATAATAGGTTCCATCCGATTTTGTTTGCTGAATCTTGCTTAGAAGCAGGCTGCCAATCAGCTCCTCTGTCGCATAGCCAAGCATGGCTGCGCCTGCCGGATTAATAAACATGGCATTCCCTTCAAGATCAACACCAAAGATCCCCTCAGATGCGGAATTTAAAATAAGTGCATGCTCATAGCTTAATTTTTCAATTTGCTCGATATAACGCTTCCGTTCGGTGACATCTCTTGAAATGGCAATAATAGCTTCAACATGACCATGCTCATCATACGTATAACGACTGGTCGTTTCAAACCAGACATAAGTCCCGTCCTTACGCCTGAATTGGAACGTAACCGTCTTCGCAACTTCTTCATTCAGATTATCCTCGAGGTACTTCCTCACTCTGTCAACATCTTGCGGATGAATGTAACCCAGTCCCGCAGTTCCGATCATTTCCTCCTGCTCGTACCCGAGCATGGTGAGACATATGGGGGATACAAACTGGAAAGTAGCCTGTTCATCAGAATCATGACGAGATATAAAATCAATGGAGTATTCCGAGATCAGCCGATAATTTTTCTCGCTTTCTCTCAGCCGTTCTTCCATCTGCCTGCGCTCTGTTACGTCCTGCACCAAACCTACCACGAGGATGGGCTGACCGGCATCGTTCAGGCTTACATCCCAGAAACCGTTAATCGTCCGTATGGAGAAATCCGGCAGAATAATGCGGTATTCGAGTTCGTAGGATTTCCCCTTGAGCACAGCTTCCTCGATACTGACAATCACTTTCTCCAGATCATCGGGATGAATGCACTTCTTAAACAAATCGGTATTAACATCTTCCGCCGGAATCTGATAACCGAAGATCCGTCTCATTTCTTCCGAAAAAGAAAGTTTGGATGCCGCTATGTCCCAATCCCAGGATCCAATGTTAGCTATTCGCTGCGCTTCCGCCATGCGGGTCTCGTATTTGATTCTTTCCGTGACATTCCGGCCGATAGAAAGAACTTTTTCCTCTTTACCTGTGCTGTCCCTTATAACTTGAAATGCGGTTTCAAGCCAGATGAAATGACCATTCTTGTGTCTTACACGCCGCGTAAACACATCTTTTTCCGAATATAATTTATTGGGCAAACGCATCTGTGCCGCATCATCCGCATGATAGAAATTCCCCCGGTAAGATCCGACCATCTCTTCGGGCGAATACCCGAGCAGTGCTTGAACGGAAGGGGATATATAGAGAATCGTACCATCGGGTGTACTGATCGAAACGACATCCTGGAGGCTGGTGGACATAACGAGCTCCAGATACTCGAACTCCTGAACCCGCTGCTCTGCCGTCTTCGTTCTGGTAATATCCGTCATTTGCTGATACAGAAAGGGCGCGGTTTGAACATCCTGAGGATCTCCTAGCAAAGATACCTCTACAGACATCCAGACCGGATGGCCGTTTTTATGCCTGTATCTTTTGTCGATTTGAAAACTCCCGCCGGGGTTCTGCATCAGCTGCTTATAAATTTCATCATACTTGATCAGCTCTCCGTCTTGAAGGTAGGAGAGGTCTTGTTCCGTGCGTTCCGCTATCTCGGCCTCCGTAAATCCAAGCATGGCGCATAGTGCGGGATTCACTCTTAACCAGACCCCGCTATCCGGGGATACGAGGGCTAAGCCGCTCACCGCCGAACGAAACATCGGTTCACTGATCATACGATTGCTATGTAAAGGGTTAATCACAAAAAGCCTCCTTATATAACCCGGCATTGCGGGCTTCAAGCCCTTCTCCTTCCACGTCCTGCTTACGAATAAGCATGGCCCCGCTGCGAGAAGAACATCGATGTCATCCATTGTCCCTATTATAACAATATAGTCAGCATTAAGAACGGTCTTCTAGCGTAAATATCATTTTATTTTGTGGAAAATAGATAAACGGCGCCGCCTCCCGAAGGAAGCAGCACCGTCTATCAGATTCTCGTTATATTTGCTTGCCGGATGCAGCCGGGTATTCTTGTCTGGAAGAATAAAGAACCGCAGCAGCAAAGACTGCAGCACAGCCCCATATTTGCAGCATGGCCAGTGCTGTCAGCGGGAGTGCAGTCAGCTCCAGCACGGTCCGGCCTAGTGCCGTTTGGAATGTCAGAGCAAGGATGGCCAGCAGCCAAGCCAGGCCTCCTGTGTGTACAACCAAGCGTCCATGCCTGATATTGCTGCCGGCACTCGTCAGCAGCCAGCCGATAAGCGGCAGGCTCTGGAGGGCATGAAAGCCGAGTCCATGCAGGAAAATCAGATTACCGGAATCTCCTGTATAGCGGCTTTCCTCGATAATCATCCATATCCCGCCTGCATATGCCAAGAAAACAGACAGGAAAGCATACCTGATGCTGAGTGCAAGCAGCGGTCCTCCCTCCGTCCGGCTCTTGCTCTTGCTTTTGCGCCAGAAGGGCACTGCCAGCATAACGGTAAGCACGATAAGGAGCAAGGAATCTAAACCGAACAGCATACCGGTTATTCGATCCCATACGTTACCCGCTTCGGTAAAACGGGGGTTAATCCCGCGTAAATGCTGAATGGTCTCCGCCCCATAGCAGAACGCTATGCCCGCTGTAAAAACGAAACGAAACCGTCTGCGCTTCCGCTCTGTCCATCCCGTTAACGGGAGGATCGCAGCGACTGAGAGGACGAACATGGCAATAGCCGCATTAAAGGAGAATGCACTCTCTACATTCCCTTCAGGAAGAACCTCCGCTCCGAACAGAGCGATGTAAAGGGCCATAAGGGCTGCCAGAATAAACCCGGTGAGACTGAGAAGGAGCAGCGTTTTTTCACCCCTGAAAAGTGTTTTTACTCTAATTTGGCTTGGAATCACTTGAGGATTCATCATTGTACAATCATTCCTTTCAATCATCATAATAATTATTTATTTATCAATCAATAAATAATTTTGTAAAAGAATAAGCAGCGTGGAGCTGCTTTCTTTAATCCCTGGTTTTACGTTCGGTTTGTTAAGTTCGCGCTGTATTCGGAAATATCGGGCAAGCATAAAATTTCGGGCAGCTGGAGTACCTCTGCCACTGTAAGGAGCAGACCTGTGGCGAGGAACTGGCTTGCTGCAATCCTGGCATCGGGCACTCCCCCCTTCTCGAAGTTGGACACGATGGTTTCGTGAATAAGGCGGAATTTCTCCCGGACATGTTCACGGATGACGGGTTCTGAAATCGCGTGAGCCTGCATCACCATGACAATCTCGTCGCGGTTACTCGCCATAATTTCATCAAAGGCCGCTGCCATCTTCTCCAGGACCTGCTCACCAGACCCTTCCGCTTTCATGAAGCCCTCATAAATGCGATGGATGGATTTGTCTATCACTGCCTTGAAAAGCTCTTCTTTATTCGCAAAAAAATGAAACACATACGGCTGGGTCACACCCGCCGCTCTGGCTACTAAAGCCGTTGTCGCTTTATAATATCCTTTTTCCGCGAATATCGCCACGGCTTTGTCTATGATCTGTTCTTTGCGGTCTTCGCGGACTACCACGTCTTCAGCCTCCTTATTTATTAATCAATAAATAAATATTAATTGTTGAGTGCTATCTTGTCAATAGGCTCCTCTCCACGTTTGCAAACAACAGCAAAAAGACTGCCTATGCGGTTAAACCGCAGGCAGCCTTTCCTTATCCGGGAGTCCATGGGACTGTCCGTTCGTATTAAAATTTGTTCAAAGTATCGGTTAAAACTGGAACGATTTGCGATTTGCGGGATACAACACCTTTAAGAACCGCTTTGTTGTCAACCAGCGTCACGTTGTATGCCTGCTCGACAGCTTTGGATACACGGCCCAGTGCCAGACCGATGGAATCGTTGTTAAGGATATCCGTTACGACGAATACGAACAGATCCAGTCCCTTGCTCTCGATAATCGAGTTAAGAGCGGTTTCAAGCTCTGCCTGACGGGAAAGCACATCGTTCGTGTCTACCGCGTTCACTTGTGCGATTTCGACTTTGTATTCGCCCATCTTGAATTCTTTGGCGTCCAGGGATACCAGCTCGGCGATAGACTTGTCACTGAGGTCTGCTCCCGCTTTCAGCATATCGAGACCATAGCTCTCCAGATTAACACCTGCGATATCAGCCAGCTCACGGGCTGCAGCGACATCTTCGTCTGTGCAGGTTGGGGATTTGAGCAGAAGTGAATCGGAAATGATGGCAGACAGCATAAGTCCGGCAATATTCTTCGGAACTGATTTGCCATTCTCCTTGTACATTTTATTAAGAATTGTGGCGGTACAACCGACAGGCTCTGCACGGTAGTACAGGGGGCCGCTCGTTTCAAAATTCGCGATACGGTGATGGTCAATGACTTCCGCTACGCGGACTTGGTCGATGTCACTAACGCTTTGCTGACGTTCGTTGTGGTCAACCAGAATAACCGTGTTCACTTCATTTGCTACCGTCTCGACCAGGCGGGGGGCTTCTGCCTTGAATGTGTCGAGTGCAAATTGAGTTTCGCCGCTGATATTGCCCAGACGGACAGCTTCAACGTTGTGACCTAATTGTGTTTTGAGATCCGCATATGCGATTGCAGAACAAATGGTGTCCGTGTCGGGGTTCTTATGCCCGAAAATAAGTGTTTTCTCCATCATCTTACTCCCTTAATTATTCTGATTTTAGAAGAATGCCTTCAAGAAGGATCTTACTTATTTTGATTATATCGCTAAATCCTCCTTATTCCAATCCTTTTACAGAGAATAGAAGAAATATGAGAATTCAGGTCTAATAAAATGTTATTATATATGCCGTTTCTTATCTTAAACTCTTTTACCGATATAAAGCAAATGAGAGGAACTCCCCAGATTATATGGATTCTCCGCCTCTTTCATAACGATAGCCAACAGACTTCGAAAAGCCTCTTCCCCCTGCGATCGCCAGTAGTCCCACTGCTGCTCATTCATGACTCCTGCAACACTGCCTGACCCGATCAGCTTGATCGTCTGGAACCCGTGTGTTTCCATGAAAGGCGTGATTGCTTCGATATCGAAATAATAGGCACCGGTAAATCTGCCTTCATCACTATGATTGAAGATACCTGTAGCCATAAAATGAGCGAGTCCTTCAGCCGTATGATTCGGCTTCCACGCTTCAGGAAACAGGAGTGAGGTCGTGAGATGGCGTGTTCTGGACATAAACGCAACGAAGACAATACCATTCTCGGCTGTAACCCGGTGCAGCTCAGATACGGCCTGGATTCTGTCCTCTTCCGTCTGCAAGTGGTACATCGGACCTAGCATCAGTGCACCGTCAAACTCTTCATCGCTGAAGATCCCGAGATCTCTGGCATCGACCGTATGGAAACCGTCAAACCGGGGCTCCAGCCCATGTTCTCTGGCTTTTGACTCCGCTATCTCCACAAGTCGGGGTGTATAATCTGTCAGTGTGACCTTATAGCCGGCTTCCGCTAACTTCATCGCGTATTTTCCCGGACCTGCACCATTATCCAATATACGGCCGCCTGCCGGAAGATACTGGCGGATAAAATGGGAATTGATCATAAACTCGACCGGCTCCCGGTCAAGCCTTCCCCATTCATCGAACTGATTGTAGTATTTTCTGATTTTGTCCAAAGCAGAACCCTCCAATTTTTCGTTTCCTTCATCCCTCTATCAAGTATGTATATATTAGATGATGCAAGCGGGCGGTAGATTGAACCTATTCTAACGGTTTCTTTGCGAAAGAACAACAGATATTGGGTGCGGTAAATTCAGCACAGCTTCGTATGCCGATCATGCAGCGGACAGTTGGCCGGCTTTCTCTACATTTTTGAATTATAGGCATATAGGACCTCATACCAAGCAAGAACCAACACGAAAAAGATCGAAACAAGCAACTAATTTAGACTTATAAGCACAAAACTCATCAAAAAAACTTTATGATAGCGCTATCCTAATTTGACACTTTCTTCAATACCAGATTGATATAGTTATCTTGTATTTGGAGAACTGAGTACACTAATGGAGGGATGAACATGGCGGAATTGGAAAACGAAGTTGAAAGGCAAGAAGCCGCTGTAACCGAGGAGACAGCAGCTGCAGAGGATGTCGAGGCAGTCGAAGCGGCGGCAGATGAAACGGATGAGGCCCAAGCCGTTAAGGATGAAGAGGCTGTTCACGAAAGCGAGGCTGCAGATGAAGCAGCCGTAGAAGCTTCCGCAGAAGCTGAAGCTGATAAAGCTTCCCTAGAGGCTGCAGCTGATGAAGCTGCGCCAGACGAAGAAGCAGCCGAATAAAGATCCAGCATCCCTTCAGCTTGATCCACATACAGCCCTGACCAGCCTGCTCCCCGTGAACAGGCTTAGCTGGTTTTAAGCCGTGATTGGCCATAGAGCTGCATCAGCCACCCGCTCACAAGCAATAACCGCTTCCCAGCGGACAGCCGGGAAGCGGTTAAATGTACCGTGTTGTTGCAGGAAGTTATATTTACTTGGCTTTGGCTTCCGGCAGATGCTCTTTGCAGAAAGCGTCAACCAGTTGGATTTCATCCTCTTCCAGATCATAATCCAGATACTTATCCGTTGAACTTTCGTGAAAATCAACTTTGGCGATTCTGGATCCGCTCTCTTCCACGCTATAAATGACTCTCAAATAAAGTCCGTTAGGCGTATACAGCTCATCGTCCTCCGGAACCTCAATGTCGAGAATAAACTCGTAACGTTGTCCCGCCAAAATACCAAATGGATCCTTTACTACTTCTACACTGTAAGCTGTAATCGTTAGCATATTTGCAACCTCCAAATTCTATCCGTACAGCTTATTATACACTAGAATCTTATCGGATCAATCCAAGTGCTTTGGCTTGTTCTTCTGTTAATACGAATGCTTCATTCGGCCAGACATCATCTTCCTTGTTTAAACCGAACAGATTCATGACTTCCTGCCAGACACCTTTTTCTAACGCTTCGTTCTGAGTGATCGTAATCTTCATACCGGACTCCCCTCTCTCATTTCTTGAGTTACTACTTATTTACCCAGAAAATGAAAGTTGTAGCCCTCTGATGAACATTAAACGCCCAGCCGTGCTGCCTCGGATGCGGTGATTTAGTGTCACGGATCTACCATATTTTATATTAAAGATGCTATTCTCTGTTTCGAAGAACAACGGATGTCTCGATTTGTCTTTGAGGTACGTCCCAGTATAGATGCAGCAACCGTTCTTTTTCCTCGCCGGGCACGAGATGAAACCCGTTCTTCTCATAAAAACGGATGGCCCATACAGCAGATGCCCACGTTCCGATAAGGATCGGTCTGTCCTCTTTTTCCATTAAATATTGAAGCAGTTTGCTCCCGATTCCGCCGCTGCGCTGATTCGTTCTCACATAAGCATGCCGGATTAAGGCTACATCCTGTTTATCCTGAATACCCATAACACCCATCAATTGCCCATCTTCATCCGTATAACCGTAGAAGACAACGCCATTCTCGATTTCTTCCAGCAATTCCCGGAGCGGCATGTAAGGTTCATGATAGCGGTCTTCGGGAATGATTCCTTTGTAAGCCGCAGCCGCATCATTAATAATGTCGTAGATAGATGGTATATCATCTTGATTACAGATTCGGATCATTATTGTTTCCTCCCGGAATCAGAAAATGGATGGCGGTTATTAGATCCCCCTAATTTCATAGATAATCCAATAACTCACTTAAATGCTCTACCGCTGCTACAGGATAAACCCCTCTCTCTTTCATGAACGAAATTCCTTTGCCATAACTGATAAAAGGAATGCCGGCATCACTGGAAGCCTTGCCGTCTATCCATGAATCCCCAATGGAGATCCAGGCGGAGCGGGTCATGCCGCTGTACATGTCCATCACATATTCAAACCCCGATGGCGAAGGCTTCAAAGCCTTCATCTGTTCTCTTCCAATGATCACATCAAAAAAAGGAGCAATTCCTGTATTATGAAGCGCCTTAAGTGCCGCTTCCCGTGAATTATTTGTCAGGATCACCAGTACATATCGGCCATGAAGTTCCTGAAGCAGCTCCAGCGCTCCATTCTCTAGTCCGGCTCCTTCCATTCCGGTAAGTTCATGCTTTGCTGCAATCCTCATAAGCTCCGCATACGAGGAATCGCTGATTCCTTTCTGCCGTGCATGCTCAATTAATGTAGAAGAAGTATGGTCAACCACGTTGAAGGGATCTTCAAACAGGTCCAATGCTAATAAATATCGGTAAATTTCCGCCTTCATAGCCGGGAAGTCGATTTTGGACTGAAGGAGTGTATTGTCCATATCAAACATAATCCCTTTAACTTCATTCATTTGTGATATCCCCCTCCCTTATCGAACCGGGCTTGCTGAACCAGGCGAGAAACGGAGCGGAGCCGTATAACACGGAATTACATGTCCACATCAATTCAACGGCTTCATCCTCGGCAGCTCTCTTTACCTGTATGTATTCGTGCGGAACGGATTTGACCCTTTGTATGTTACAAAAAAACCCAGGCATCGTCTGCCTGGGCTCTTTGTGTTTAATGGAATTAACCTTCAAGCAGAAGGGATTCCGGATCTTCCAGCAATTCTTTAACGGTTACGAGGAAGCGAACAGCCTCGCTGCCATCCACGATACGGTGATCGTAGGAAAGAGCGATGTACATCATCGGACGGTTCTCCATACGTTCAGCATCGATAGCTACCGGACGGATCTGGATTTTGTGCATACCCAGAATACCGACTTGCGGTGCGTTAAGAATCGGCGTGGACAGCAGGGAACCGAATACACCACCGTTAGTGATCGTGAAGGTACCGCCTTGCAGGTCGGACAAAGCAAGTGCGTTGTTGCGCGCTTTGCCGGCAAGTTCACCGATTTGTCTTTCGATCTCAGCAAAGCTGAGCCGGTCTGCTTCACGAACGACTGGTACAACCAGACCTTCTTTGGCAGATACCGCAATACCGATATCGTAGAACTGCTTGACAACAATATCCTCGCCGTCAATCTCAGCATTCAGATGCGGGTACTGCTTCAATGCGCCCACAACGGCTTTGGTAAAGAAGGACATGAAACCGAGTCCTACATCATGCTTGTCTTTGAACGCATCTTTGCGGCGTTTGCGGACATCCAGAATCGCCGTCATGTCCACTTCATTGAAGGTAGTCAGCATCGCTGCCGTATGCTGTGCTTCAACCAGACGCTTCGCGATAGTCGCGCGGCGGCGGGACATTTTCTTGCGCTCTACCGGCTTGCCTGGATCAGCGGCCTGCTGCGAAGCCGTATTCGCTGAACCGGAGTTAGCGGACTTCGGAGCGGAAGGTGCGCTTGCTTGCTGGTTGGAAGTGGATGGCTGTGTGCTGAATGTTTTGACATCTTCCGGGTACACACGGCCGATCGGATCTTGCGTTCTGACCTGGTTCAGGTCAATTCCGCGCTCTCTCGCCAATTTGCGGGCAGCCGGAGAAGCAGCTACAGCTGCGCTCTCAGCTTCCGCAGATGCTGCAGGAGCTTTGGCCGGCTCGCTGGCCGGAGCAGCCTGCTCCGCAGCTTTAGGCGCTTCAGGAGCGCTAGGCTGGGAAGCTTGTCCGCTGCCTGCACCAATAAGACCGACAACTTCACCAACGGATACGTTGTCACCTTCTTGCTTACGGATTTCGGACAGCACGCCATCCTGCTCCGCACTGATTTCCAAGTTTACTTTATCGGTTTCAAGCTCCAGCAGAAGATCTCCCTGGCTGACTTGGCTACCTTCTTTAACTAACCATTTGGAAATGGTTGCTTCCGTGATAGACTCTCCCAATTCGGGCACTTTAATTTCTGACACAGCGTCGTCCTCCTATGAGCAAATTATTCAGGTTGCTTTAATGCGTTAGCGATGATTTGGTTATGTTCGAACGTATGAACTTCCTGGAAGCCGCTGGCAGGACTCGAGCGGTCCGGCAGACCGATATACTGCACATCGGCTTTGGACGGTGCGATCGCGCGGATGCGAGGCTCCATGAAGTTCCATGCGCCCATGTTCTTAGGCTCTTCCTGAACCCATATGATTTCTTTCAGTCCCGTGAAACGCTCCATCACGGCAGCAATTTCTTTATCCGGGAAAGGATACAGCTGTTCTACACGGACAATTTGCAGCCAGGAATAATCCTTCTCTTTGTCCGCTTCAAGCGCCTCTTCAAGATCGATGGCGATTTTACCGGTGCAAAGAACGAGACGACGGATCTTCTTAGGCTGTTCGCCAAGACCTTGCTGCTCAATAATCGGCATAAAGGAGCCTTCGCTGAACTGCGTGCCCGGAGAAGCTACCCGTGCATTACGGATCAGGCTCTTAGGCGACATAATGATGAGCGGACGAGCTTCTTCACGCTCTGTAATAGCAGCCTGACGGCGCAGGATATGGAAATATTGAGCCGCCGTACTCAGATTCGCAACCGTCCAGTTGTTCTCAGCCGAAGACTGGAGGTAACGTTCCAGTCTTGCGCTGGAGTGTTCCGGTCCTTGCCCTTCATAGCCGTGCGGCAGAAGCATGACGAGACTGGATTTCTGAGCCCACTTCACGCGGCCGGCAGCGATGAATTGGTCGATAATGACTTGCGCTGCGTTCGCAAAGTCTCCGTACTGGGCTTCCCAGATTACAAGCGTTTCAGGCGAGTAAACATTGTAGCCGTATTCAAAGCCCAAGATCGAGCCTTCCGACAGCGGACTGTTGTAAATGGCAAACGATGCACGAGCCTGAGGAATCTTATGAAGCGGCGAATAAGTCGCACCGGTCTTGGAATCGTGCAGAACGACATGGCGATGAGCGAACGTACCGCGGCCTACGTCTTGTCCTGTCATCCGGATCGGCTTGCCGTCAGCAAGAATGGTGGCAAATGCAAGCGTCTCGGCCAGAGCCCAGTCAACTTTGCCGCCTTCATTCAGTGCATCCCCACGACGCTCCAGAATGCGCTGCAGCTTCGGATATACGTGAAAATCTTCCGGCCAGGTAATGAGCGCCTTGTTGATTTCCTGCAGCTGAGGAAGCGGAACAGCCGTGTCGATTTTCAGATCCTTGTCGAATACGACCACGTTAGCCAGACGGTTACCGCTGTCCTTATTCTTCACAAGATCGTAAGCTTCCTGCAGTTTAGCCTGTACATCCTGAACCATCTTCTGGTAGCGCTGATCGTCGATCAGCCCTTCCTGCTTCAGTTTTTCCGCATAGGAAACGCTGACGGTCGGATGATTCTTCACTTTCTGATACATGAGCGGCTGGGTTGTTTCGGGATCATCGTTCTCGTTATGACCGAAACGGCGGTAACCAACCAGATCAATCAGGAAGTCTTTCTTGAAACGGTTACGGTATTCGCAGGCCAGACGGGCCGCTGCGATACACGCGTCCGCATCGTCCGCATTGACGTGAACGATCGGAATTTCGTAGCCCTTGGCCGGATCGCTGGCGTAGTGCGTGGAACGCGAATCCGAGCTGTCCGTCGTAAAGCCTACACGGTTATTGACGATAATATGAATGGTACCGCCATTGCGGTAACCTTGAAGCTTCGTGAAGTTAAGCGTCTCCGCCACGATTCCCTCGCCCGGGAATGCCGCGTCACCATGGATCGTTATGGTTGCCGCTTTACTTACGTCCTGAACGGGATAACCCGGGTTCTCACGGTTATCTTGCGCAGCGCGTGTGAAGCCCTCAACAACAGCTCCTACGAACTCCAGGTGACTCGGGTTGTTCGCCAAAGTCAGCTTAGCTTCAAGTGCATCGCCTTCCTTAATGGAACGCTGCTCACCCAGATGATATTTGACATCCCCCGTCCAACCGTAGTTAATTCCCATCGAACCTTCAGAAGGGATAATGTCTTTGTTAGGGGAATGATGAAATTCTTTAAAAATCTTGTTGTAAGGCTTACCTAAAATATGTGCAAGCACGTTTAGGCGGCCGCGGTGAGCCATTCCCATCAGGATGTGGCTGGCGCCATCAAGCACCACTTCGTGTACGATTTGATCAAGAATCGGAATTAGAACATCTGTACCTTGAAGAGAAAAACGTTTCTGTCCAACGAACGTGCGATGCAGGAATTGCTCGAACTGCTCTGCTTGAATAAGACGGTCAAGCAATTTAATCCGTTCTTCCGATGTTAGAGGCTCAATGGAGGCTCCGGATTCTGCTTGGCGGTTAAGCCAGTCTCTCTCGCTTTCTTCGTGTACATGACTGAATTCAAAGGCGATCGATTGGGAATACGATTTGCGAAGACGTTCAATCGCTTCCCATCCGTTTGCAACATCGGAAGGAGCTTCCTCCCATACGAGTGAAGACGGCAGCGCAATAAGGTCTTCCTTCGTAAGTCCGTAAGTCGCCGGCTCAAGCAATCTAGTATCCGCCGTTGTACTAAGTCCCA
Organism: Paenibacillus lutrae; assembly: GCF_009757775.1. Lineage (GTDB taxonomy): Bacteria > Bacillota > Bacilli > Paenibacillales > NBRC-103111 > Paenibacillus_F > Paenibacillus_F lutrae. Next base: position 102,258 of record NZ_RHLK01000010.1, on the reverse strand, counting down.
GTGGATCGATGTTAGCCGCTAAATGTCCATAGGTACGAATATTCCATACCAGCTTGCTGACGGCCATTACTTTCTTCAGCACTTGAGGATTGCTGCTGTCGGTTACTTGGGCTTGTTGCTGCCCGCTTCCTGTTGTTCCGGACTCAGCCGGAGGTGCTCCAAAACGCGCGAAAAGCTCCCGAAAAGTTTCTTCAACCGATTCGGGATTGTTCTGATACTGCTCGTACTGCTCCTGAATGTAACCTAGATTCGGACCGTAATAATTAGCCCACGGCCATCGTCTGTCCTCTTGTCCATTCTTCATAGCTGTAATTTTCCGCCTCACTTTTAAAATAATAGTATTGCTTGCCATTTACCTATCAATCTAACTAGTACGCGCCGCCCTTATGTCTTAAATCTATAACATGTCCTGGGGGACGTCTTGTGTGATGAAAATTACATCTTCTATTATAGTCCACTATTTCAAAATTTCCAAAGAACTTTCGATTTTTCGGGAAAAATATCGATTTATCGCGAAATTAGGGCAATCTTTTGACAAAAGGCCTATTTCACTCTACACCTTCGCTTCCTATTTCTTCATTTACCCGCCCTCTTTTTTCTGGGAAGAGTCCCTTTTTTATACAACCGGCAAGAAAATATCCCCTTACGGTTTAACGGCTAACCGGACAGATAATGTTAGCTTTTACGAATGAAATTACTGCCTTGCACCTTAACTAGATCATAGATATAATAGCATAGTAATCCAATGCATTGTTAATCGAGGTATAAGGAAGTGACCTATGAAAATCAACAAAGAACTTCTTAAAGGCAGTACAGTCATCCTTATTCTATCTTTGCTGGGCCGGAAGGAAATGTACGGCTATGAAATGATCAAGGAAATGGAGAAAAGGTCGGACGGGATTTTTGAATTCAAAGAAGGAACTCTCTATCCCATTCTCCACACACTTGAAAAAGAACGCTGGGTCGAAGCTTATTGGAGCGAACATGAAGGACGCAAACGTAAAAATTACCGGTTAACTGAAAAAGGAAAGCTGCAGCTTCAGGAAAAACAGCAAGAATGGCGGATTTTCAGCGGAGCGGTCGAAAGAGTGATCGGGGAGGGACATGTGTGAATCTGCTGTTAGATGACGAGAAGGTGAGGCGCTTCCTTAGAAAAGTGTGCGCGCAGGTTAGAGCCAAGGAACTTCATACGGAAATCCGCGCGGAACTGACGGGGCATATCGAAGATCTGGTTGAACGGGCCGAAGCCAAAGGGATGTCGCGTGAAGAGGCGATAGCCCAGGCCATTAGTCAAATGGGCAACCCGGCCGAAATCGGACGTGATTTGCATAAAGCACACAGGCCGCAAATCGAATGGGGTATGCTGGCGATTATCGGGGTACTGACAGCTCTTGGCTTGTTTGCGATGTTTGCACTGGACAGTGCACAGATACAAAACCGGGGCATGCGAACCATAGATATAAGTTTTATGATGACACAATTGAAATTTATTTTAATAGGTCTTTTTGCAGCAGCGGGCGTTTGGTTTGTGGACTACAGGAGATTACAACGTTTTTCAGTGCTGTTATTTGTCGGAACGGTTTTTCTGCTTTTGTTTGCAACTTCCCAGAGAGATTTTCTTATAAATGGTTCTTTATACTTTATAAACATTGGAGATTTTTCATTTAACGCAGTTAACTTCTCCTTATATGGCTTTCTCATTGCAGCAGCAGGTATGAATTTCGCTATAATACGAAGCCTACCTGGATTAATGATTCGCATCGGAATTTGCGGATTCTTACCGTTGTTTATTTATTTCCAAATGAATTCATACATGCCCGCTCTTATCTATACGATCGGATTCGCCTCCCTTCTCTACTATACGCGGCGCAAATGGTGGCCTGCTGCCGTCTTTATAGCCCCTGTGGCCGTTGCCGGACTTTTTTTAATAACTCAGAAACCGCATTTGTATGACCGGTTAATAAGCATAAGCTCGAACTCCGGTAGTGATAACAATTATCAAACCATGAACTCTATCGAGGCCATTCAATCAGGAGGATGGTTCGGAAAAGGGTTCGGGGTATGGAATAATACCCTGCCTGCCATATACTCAGAGGCGCTTCTGCCCTATTTAATGTACGCCTTCGGCTGGATCATGGGCATGATTATTATAGGTTTGGCTCTTATTTTCATCGCAAGACTTGTACAGATTATTAATCGAATCGAGGATCCATATGGCCGCTTAATCGTTTTTGTCGTCTCTGTCCTTATAACCATTCAGTTCTTGTGGACGATCCTCATGTCCATCGGTCTTGTGCCGTATACCTCGGTATCTCTACCGTTCATCTCCTTTGGAGGCAGTCAATTGCTGCTCCATTATGTTTCATTCGGGCTCGTGCTTAGTGTTTATAAAAGGATTCATATGATACCTAAGCTGACAACCCGTTGAATGCGCCAGCTGCTCTGCTGCGGATGCTGTTCTAACGCATGAACAAGTCTTATCTATCATCATCCTCATAAAAAAGCCTGCAGTCCGTTCCTGTTAAGGAAACTGGGCTGCAGGCTTTCTGGGAACCGCTACGGCGGTTCTTTTTCACATAAATCTTGTACTAATTAACCGTTACGTATACTTTGGTCGATTTCTTCGCATAAGTAACCGTAATCGTTGCCTTGCCTTTGCCGATTGCCCGGATGACCCCGTCCTTCACATCCGCGATCCGAATGTTAGAGGTAGACCATAGTCCGTGAACAGAAACGTCCTGCTCCGACAAATCATCGAAGGTGGCAATCGCTTTGACATTTACCGTCGATCCGGCTTTCAGATCAATAGTGATCTTGTCCGTCTTCAAATATTTCAGTTTATCGACTTCAACCGGAATGGAGATGCTTTTGCCGCCGAATGTTGTGGTCACGGTCGCAGTTCCTGCACTCACGCCCGTCACTTTCCCCTCGCTGACATCCGCAATTTTATAGTTGCTCGCCTTCCACTGTGCGCTCGAAGTTACGTCTTTTTTGCTGCCGTCCGAAAGCGTAGCCGTCAGCTTAATTTGTACGGATGAGCCGGATTTCGTGGAAACAAAACGCTTATCTACTTCCAAAGAGGAAACTACGCCGATTTCTACCGGAATCGTGACCGTTTTGCCGCCGTATTTAGCCGTGATCGTTGCTTTACCGCGCGACACCGGTGTAACGACGCCATTATCTACCGTCGCCACAGCCGCACTGCTTGAGCTCCACTCCGCATCTTTCGTTACGTCTGCAGGAGTTCCGCTTACATCTGTACCTGTCAGAGTAATGAATTTATTCTCACCCAGATCAAAATTCAGGAAAGAAGGATTTGCCGTCAGCTTATCCGCCATGTCTACTTGAACTTTGAAAGTAACCGTCTTGTTCTGAAAAGCGGCTGTGATCGTCGCTTCGCCCGAGGCTGCCGCCTTCACGACACCTGCATCAACCGTTACTGCTTTGTCATTGGAGCTGGTCCAAACCGCTTCCTTCGTTACCTCTTCTTTGGTGCCGTCTGAATACGTCGCCGTTACATCCAGTTTCTGTTCAGCCCCTTTCTTAAGAGAAAGGCTTGTTTTGCTGTTTGTGGTCAATGTTTTCAGAACGCCTACGGATACTTGAACAGCAACCGTTCTGGTTCCGTACTTGGCTGTAACAGTAGCCGCACCTGTGCCGACGCCTGTAATGACGCCTTTACGCACTTCTGCGATTTCGGGAGAACTGGTCGTCCAGTCCGCTTTATCCGTTACATCTTCTACTCTTCCGTCGCTGTAGATTGCACTCAGCGTCACTTTCTCATAGCTGCCTATTTGAAAGTTAACGTTCTTAAGGTTTGCTTTGATCGTGTTCGGGATATCAACGGATACATGGATCGTGACTCTTTTGCCGCCATAGCTCGCCGAAACATTCGTTTCACCGGCTTTACGGGCAGTAACTTTACCCTCTTTGACGCTGACAATCGAATCATCATCGACCGACCATTTCGCTTCACCCGCTACGTCTTCTTTGGTATCATCTGCATAGGTGGCCCACAGGATGATCTGCTCGTCTTTGCCTGTTTGCAGGAACAACGGTTCCTTATCCGCTTCCAGACGCTTGGGAACGTCCACATCTACAATAGCGGAAACCGTTTTGGTCCCATATTTAGCTGTAACGGTTACTTCGCCTGTCGCATTCGCAAACAGCTTGCCTTTCACGACGCTCACGATATTCTCATCGCTTGAAGACCACTCTGCACGGGCTGTTACATCGTCCGTACCGCCATCTGCATACGTGGCAGTCAGCTTCAGCTCTTCTGTGGTGTTCTTCTTCAGAAGTACAATCTCCTTGCCCAGATCCAGCTTGACTGCGTTATCTACATCCACTTTGATAGCCGTGGATTTCGTGCCGTAGCTCGCCGTGATCGTTGCTTTGCCCGGCCCGTAACCGGTCACTTTACCTTTCAGTACATCCGCTATGTCCGGATTATCGGATTCCCACTCGGCCAGCTCCGTCACATCTTCCGATGTTCCATCCGGATAAGTCGCCATCAAAGTGACGGTATCCGTTTCTTTTAGCAGCATCGATATTTGAGACTTGTCGGGATCCACCCGTTTGGCGACTTCAATGCTTACCGGCACCGAAACGGTCTGATTGTTATACTTCGCAGTAACAATGGCCGTTCCTGAGCTTTGGCCCGTTACCAGACCATTTACTACAGTAGCGACAGAACCGTTGTCAATATTCCATTCCGCTTTCTTAGTGACGTCTTCATTCGTACCGTCATCATAGTAAGCCTTTAAGGTAATCTGTTCCGATTTACCCTTGCGCAAATCGATCGTTTGTATGTCTTTAATAAGGGAACGGACACGTTTGCTCACGGTCACGTTCACGATGACGGTTTTTCCTTTATGAGTAGCCGTAATGACGGCCTTTCCTTCTTTCTTCGCCGTTACCGAGCCCGCATACACGGATGCGATGTCCGGGGAACCTGAAGTCCAGTCGGTTTTGACGGTTACATTCTCAGTCGCGCCGCTGTCATAGACAGCCGTTGCTGTCAGAGGCGAAGTGCCGCCAACTTCCAGTGAAAGTTCGTTTTTGTTCAGTACCAGACTGGAAACTTCCAAAGCCATCGCACTCATAGCGCCGAAGCTGCCTGATACCAATGTTAATGTTAGGAATAAAGCCATAATCCTCATTGCCCGCATCATTTCATCTCCTAGTCTTATTGTCGGTCATATTTCGGAAATCCGATTGCAATCTTACCTGTTTCAGCTTAAGCTGAGTGTTTTTCATGCCGAACCCGAACATTAAACTCGACGTCCTTGTCAGTACCTGGAAATCGTAATCCCCCTTTTAGGTAAAACTGTTCGCCCGGCACAATTTCGGCGTCTTCCAGAGAGTATTCGATTAATACTCCGTTAGGTTGCTAACCTTTTGCTGGTACCAACGCCTCTACTACTATCGGCAAATGGGTACTGAAACTTTAGGAATAAGCTCCGAAATACGCTCTTCCAGGCGGAAATTCACTCCACCATCATACGCCGAGACAGCAAAAAGACCCTCGTGAGGGCCTTTTCAAATGAATGATGCTGCACTCCAGATAGTAAGGAGCGAATCGCAGCTATAAAGTTTATGGTGTGTAACCGAATCCTCGCTCCTCTTAACGTTCGATGATTTGCTCGCGCCTTGGACCGACGGATATAGTCCGGATCGGCACACCGATCAGCTTTTCCACAAGGAGAACATATTCTTGGGCAGCGTCAGGCAGATCGCCGAATTGGCGGATCGAAGAAATATCGCAATTCCAGCCTTTTACGTTCTCGTAGACGGGCTTAGCCTGATCCAGCCGTGCCGATACGGGGAATTCCAAGGTTCTGCTACCATCCAGCTCATAAGCTGTACAGACCGGGATTTCCTCCAGATATCCTAAGACATCCAGATTGGTCAGAACGGCTTCGGTAGCCCCCTGAATCTGGCAGCCATACCGGGTTGCGACAGCATCGAACCACCCCATACGCCGCGGACGTCCTGTCGTAACACCGAATTCCCCGGCATCCCCGCCCCTTTGGCGTAATTCAGCGGCGCTCTCTCCTTTTATTTCTGAGACAAAAGGGCCGGCACCTACACAGCTTGAATAGGCTTTCGTTACCGCGATAATCTGTTTAATGGCATAGGGAGGAATTCCCGCTCCAACAGCAGCAAAACCGGCTAGTGTCGAAGAAGAGGTCGAATAAGGATAAATACCGTGATCCGGATCTCTCAGTGCTCCGAGCTGCCCTTCCACGAGTATGCGCTCCCCGCGCTTCACCACTTCCTGCAGGAGAACCGATGAATCCACAACATAAGGCCGGATCTGTTCCGCTTTGTCTGCGAACTGTTGAACAATCTCGTCCGTTTGCAGAAGCGGATGGCTGTACAAATGCTTCATGAGGGTGTTCTTTGCTGCCAGCGAAGCTTCCACTCGCAGCCGCAGCCTGTCTTCATCGAACAAATCGGAAACTTGAATACCCAGTTTCGATACTTTATCCGAATAGAAAGGGGCAATCCCCGATTTGGTGGAGCCGAATTTAAGATCTCCCAGCCGCTCCTCTTCCAATTGGTCCAATAATTTATGATACGGCATAACGATTTGAGCCCGGTCCGATATGCGCAGAATCGGTTCAGGGACGCCTCTGTCCGTCAGCCCTTTTAACTCGTGAAGAAAGTCATCTATGTTCAGCGCCGTACCCGGGCCGATAATGTTACATACCCCCGGATAAAAAACACCGGAAGGAAGAATGTGCAGCGCAAATTTGCCGTACGGATTGAGAATGGTATGGCCTGCATTGCTGCCTCCCTGATACCTGACTACATATTTGGACTGTGCCGCAAGCACGTCCGTGACTTTCCCCTTCCCTTCATCTCCCCAATTAGCGCCGACAATTGCCGTTACCGTCATATCATTGATCAGACCTTTCTGCTTGGAATCAACTCTTACATTCAGTATAATTGGGAGTATCTCATAAATAAAATGAATATTACTTATACAGACCATAAAGGTGGTTAATGTCTTGTTTGAGAACTTAGAAGGGTACCGCGTCTTTTACTACACGGCAAGAGCAGGCAGCTTTACCCGCGCAGCCGAACACTTATGTATTACTCAGCCTGCCGTCACCCATTCAATCAAGCAATTAGAATCCAGACTGGGCGTTCAGCTCTTCTTCCGCACATCCAAAGGCGCTGTATTAACCCATGAAGGAAACGTGCTTCTGCAGCATGTCGGCAAGGCTTTTAATTTTATCGAGTCCGGCGAGCGCAAATTGGCGGATATGCGTCAACTCATGGAAGGCGAGATACGGATCGGAGCCGGCGATACCCTCAGCAAACATTATTTGCTCCCGCATCTTAAACAATTCCATGACAAATATCCCGCCATCAAAATTCAAGTTACGAACCGGACGACCCCTGAGACCCTCCTTTTATTAAAAGAAGGCCGGATCGACCTGGGTCTGGTTAATCTACCTTTACAAGACAAGCACATTCACGTCCAGGAAACTCTGCTTATTCAAGACTGTCTGGTAGCAGGCCCCCAATTCAAGGAACTGACGGAGGGCCGTTACACTTGGGAGCAATTATCCCGGTACCCCATTCTTTTACTGGAAAAAGGAAGCCATACACGGGCATCTTTCGATAGCTATACCAGGCAATTGGGGTTGGACATTCAGCCGGAGATCGAATTAGGCAGTCTCGATTTGCTGCTTGAATTCGCAAGTATGGGATTCGGTCTGGCTTGTGTCGTTCGGGAGTTTGCCGAGGATGATCTCGCACGGATGGGACTTTGTGAGGTTCGCCTGGAGCAACCTTTACCACCCCGGAAGGCCGGTATCATCACACTAAAAGATGTACCTTTGAACACCGCTGCCAAGCGTTTCGTTGAACTTCTTACTAAATAACCCCGCAAGGAGTTTATTGCAAGTAATGTGTAGGCTTTCGGATGCTTCGCGAGAACGTGCCGCCGGAAAATATGTGCTGTGAACGCTCTATGTGACATGGGACACTATGAGTCCTTCACTTTTTTTATCTGTTCGCTTGTCAGCCTTTTTAAGACCTCGTATAATAACAAAGCAAACATACGTTTGCCAAAACTATCCTGCTCAGTCTACGGAGGTCTTATGAAAGGTACAACACATCTTATGATCGGCACGGCTATCGGTTTGACCGCTTCCGCTTTTCAACCATTTACTGTGCAGAATTTCGCCTTATACATAACCGTTGCGGCATTCTCAGCATTAAGCGCTGATCTGGACGGACCGAGTATGCTGAGCAGCAAACTGGGCAAAATCTCCAAAATGCTCCGCGAGTTTTTTCTTTGGGGTGGAGCTATTTTTCTCGCGGGCGTTAGCTTTCAATACTTCGTGCAGCATCTGTTCTATCCGAAGCTAATGACTGCGGCCGTTATGATTTTCCTTATCGGTTTCGTAACCAAACAGGGATTTATCCGTAACGCCTTGGTCAGCGTTGTCGGGGTCGCGCTTATTTATATGGGCTGGGCCATGAATATGAGGTGGTTGATCGGTCTGGGTATATTCGTCGCCTGGGCCCCTTGGCTGAAACACCGCGGGATGACTCATACAGTCTGGGCATTAGCCTTCTGGGGAGCCATCGGTTACGAACTGGAACAGCAGCTTCAAATTGAGGGTGTTATGTTCGTTGCTTTTGCCGGTTATTTCTCTCATTTATTCGCGGATACCTTGACACCAAGCGGTGTGAAATGGCTCTATCCGGTCTACAGGAAACCCATTAAGATTCCTTTTCTGTAGATCAAAGATAATCGTTATCTAACCGTTAAGAGCGAAGTGACCTTAGGGAGTACACCAAGAAGTATCCGCACACCCTTCGGATACTTCCCCTCCTTTATGGCACGATTATGTCAAGATCTTTGCTTATGACAACTACTTAGCAATCAATCTTCCTCTCTGCGCTGTATAGATGGGTCAAGATATTCCGGTTCCGCTCATTAACGAATTCAAGCTCTTTCTTCATCCCGAGCTTCTCCGCCGTCTTCCGGGAGGCCGTATGATTGTAAGGCATGTTGGCAACTATCCGCTTAAATCCTAACCGGGTCTGACCCAAGTCCAAACACGCCTGCGCCGCTTCCACGCCATAGCCTTGCTTCCAATACCGGTGATCGATTATGTAACCCAGATCGACCTCCACTGTCCCGTTAATTTCTAACTGTCCGAAGCCGCAGTCTCCAATCATTCTATTGTTCCCGATTAGAGCGGTGACCCATCTTCCATAACCTAACTCCTTGTAATTGGACAGATTCTTTATCATCCACTTCCTAACCTGCTCCGCACTGAAAGGCTCCGGCCAGAATGACATGGTTTGTTGATTGGAGAATATGCGCAGGGCATCTTCGTAATCCGACTCTTCGTACTCCCTCAGAATCAGCCTCTGCGTTGTTATTATCGTGTTCATAGGACCTCCACTGATCAAGATTTTAACACCCGGTCAGGAAATTATGTTCAATCATTTCCCGGGCAACCGCACAAATCGATAAGTTTAGCGCCAGAATGACAAATCACCCACTCTTCTGCAGCAACAACAAGTCTGCTGTGGAATTAGCAATCACTATGCGGTATCCAGGCTCAGAGAGAATCATCGTACCCCTCTGCTATTTTCTTTAGCTCAATATTCCTGTGGTTGATGAAGGCTTCCATATACCTTCTCAGAACCAATCGCTCCACCAGCCACCCGATCATACCAAAAGGCGCTTCGAACAGAAGCGTATCCTTCATCAACGTTCTGGAATCATCCAGCTCAACAAATTCATGTGTATGTTTAAGACTTTTGAAAGCTCCTCTGAGCATGGAATCGACAAATAGATACGGTCTCTTAAATTCTGTGATTTGAGACGTTAATTTCTGCCGCACTCCCAAATGCGTCGCTTGAAAAGTTACGGTCTCCCCATCGCCGATACAACCTGTTACAGTCCCGTCAATTGCTTTTTCTTTTGTATGTTTCCATACGGTCCTGGTATGAACGTCAATGTTTCTAGCTAAATCAAAACACCGGTCAATGGGTGCCTCAATTTCAATTTCAGTCGTGACCTTAATCATCGTATCCCGCTCCTGCCCTACTGGTCTCTGGACTTCATTATATATAACAAAGTCCCGCAGCTTCCACAATGGGAACGCAGGACTTATATAATTGCACTTCATTTATCTGATATCCGTTAGTTAACAGCATAAATAGATCTAGGCATCTAAACTATTGCAGCTTTTCCAGTTCTTCTTCTGTAAAATTCTTTATCGCTTTTTCTTTAGCAAATTTATTGTCATTATAGGCGCGGGAATTATTCTTCGCAATAGACAGGCTTTTCCATTCACTTTCCTTCAACAGCTTCGCTGCATAGATCATTTGACCGATGTGATAAGGATAATGGGCCAATTGGCGGCTTAGTGCTTCCATAATGGTATGCCCTTCATTCCGTATATAAATAATCTCTGTTAATTGATCAGGGTCAGTGGAATCCAGTGCACCCAATAAGCACCTCCATCCCTCTTCCCAGATCAGCAGCAGCCGCTCCAGGTCCGGAATGTCGTTCTCGAATTCACCGTCTCTGTCCCGCCATTCTTTTTCGCCGTCCGTTGTGCGGAAATCCGTCCATCTGGATATCATATTGCCCGACAGGTGCTTAACAATAGTAGCGATACTGTTGCTGTTCTCATTCGGTTTAACGAATAACAACTCCGGGGTCAACTGATCTATTGCTTTTTCTCCCAGTGTTTTGTAATACAAAAATTGTTTCCTGTACGCATCTAAGAAAACTTGATTGCCGTCCATTTCAACCTCTCCTTTTACAGCTTCATTTGTTTATCGACTATGAGCCAGATGACATATGTATCTATATGGAACTCATGGAGGGCACCGACCTCCTACCGCTTACAATACGGCTATGCGGTCCCGGTCATTCCTTCCCCTCGGATTTATGCACTTGCAATTCGCCAAGGATCCGATTCTCAGTCTGGATGATCTGCTTAAGCTCCTCTAATTGTTTGCTGTTCTCCACATGCTGTCGTTCCAACTGATTGCTTAACATAACGATCATTTCTTGCTCGTAAGGCAAATCCGAATGATTAATCGCCGTTTTCACAACCAGGTACAAAATAAAGAAACTGACTGCCGTAAACAGCAGCCATACTATGATACTGCCCATATAACAACGTCTCCTTTGCATCGTTTGATAAACTCTTCGTGTCGTATAAGCTTCGCATGAACGGCACGTTCTGCCGAAATTCCCTGCAAATCAGGGATCTGATGTTCATTATACCCGTCAATTTGCACATTTGGGAATAACAAGAAGACGATTTCATCCATTAAAGAACGAAACCGTCTCCGGTAGAGGTACTATTTCGAGGTAATCATTGTTCAAAAACGGAAATCATGCTTCCTTGGAAGGACGCAGAAGAACCGACTCCCTGCCACGCTTAACAGCTATCATCACAACAGTCAGCTCCGCTAATGTACCTAACGACTGGGCAAAAGCTCCAATCATTCCGTTCCATCCGGGCGTTAGCACGATGAGGATGATCAAAGTACTAAGCATAATGCTTACGTTAGCAGACTGGGAATACACCATCGTTTTTGTTTGTCGGCGAAGCATGAGAATGCCGTTCCCATAATCAAGCCAAGGAAAGACAAGCGTTAAGATCAGGAATACCCGCAGGGCTTTGATAATTTCAGTCAGCAGACGGTCACTTACGCCGATCACATTACTAAGAAACCACGGGCCCGCTTCTGTATAAGCAAGAATGCCAACCAGTACAGATGGGATACATGCAATCATCAGGACAAACGTATTCACCCGTCCCGGATTGATCCGGTAGAAGTTCAATACGATTTGATGAATGTAGGAAAAAAAACTCTGCATCAGCTGCGTCAAATTAAAAGCAATAGCGAATGCCGCAATGGCTATCTCCGCATCCCCTGCTTTTCCAAGCATTGCGTTTAGTGCAGGTCCGATCGTGACCGCAATAAAAGAGGAGAACAGTAAAGGCCGGTAAAAACGGAACACATCCGCCGGCTTCTCCACACTATGCCCGGGGCTCTTCTCCGGAATTTTACGTTTAAGGAGTGAGCTTCCTTCCCAGAAAGCCACTGCGCTTTCTATCATCATGCCAACAAGAAATATAATAGCCCCGACACTGCTGCTCTGTACTCCCGGTCCCAGAATAAAGAACTGAGCGACCGCGTACATACCGATTAAACGGACCACCATCCCTATCGTGAGCCAGAAGGTCCTTTTGTTATAAATAATTAATCCGTGATACAAACAGCGTAAACCCGAGAAGAAACTAACGAACATGAGAATCCGGTACACATTCAGCACGTTCTCAAGCTGTGACTCGCCGATTCCAAAAATAGCGCCAATCATCAAGCGTCCCGGCGGTAAATAAGAGAAAGCAAGCCCGACAATCATAATGGCTGCGAACACGTACACGGCCACGGTGCGCATAGCCCGGAACGACACACGATCTCGAACTAGTGCCGAACAAGTTTGGCGCAGTAATGTTGCCGGTTTTTCCGTAATTCCGAGCAAACTCATGGCTATCGCATACCCGGCAATCACATATTCGGGATCAGGAGAACGTGCAAGGGTACTGTTAATGATGGAATGGGATAAAGTCACCAGACTTGCCGAAATTCCCAAAGGCACGAAGAAAATTAACATTTTCCAGAAAGTGACCGTTTCTTTCATGGAATGATGGGGCTTCGCATTCCCCTTATACTTGTCGCTCTCGCCCTCTTCCTCAATGATCAAGATGTCGCTTGCAACTGCAGCCGGCTCAACATCTGGATCCCCAACCTTCCCCAGGCCGGGAATTTGTACAGATTCCTTACTCACTTCCGGCTTTCGTACATGTGCAGCATGTAAAGCTTGTCCAGGACTGCTGCGGTCCTTCTTATCGTGGGTTTCATCGTCTGACATATGGGGTCTCCTTACCCAACCAGTGTAGGAACAACTAATAGACCGAGATCTTAACCTAACCCGATTGTAGCATAGATTGGCGAATCGTCCCCTCAAATTGTTAAAAGTTCGTAAACAAAGCAAACAGACCCTTCTCCTCGGAGAAAGATCTTAACAGCGTGAACCATTTTCCTTTAAGGTACCCACCAGTTCCATTTGCCCATAAGCTTCATCAGTGAAGGCACAAGGATCAGCCGGATAATCGTCGCATCTATAAAAATAGCAGCGGCAATACCAATCCCGAGCTGCTTCACTCCAACCACATCTCCCAGCGCAAAGGGTAATGTTACTGCGATCATGATGGCAGCAGCCGAAGTAATGATACGGCCGGTAGAGGAAGTCCCCAGGAGAACGGCCCTATGATTATCACCGGTGATCCGGTAGCTCTCAGCGATTCGTGACACGAGAAATATCCCATAATCCATGCTGATCCCGAAAACAAGACCAAATATAAAAACAGGAATCATAATGGCAATACGACCCGGCTCCATGCCAAGACCCCACTCTTCCGCACTGAACACCCATGCCAAAATCCCAAACGAAGCTCCGAGACTAAGAAAATTCATTAGCACGATTTTGATCGGGACAAGAATGGATCGGAAAGCTAAAAATAAGACGAGCAGATTTGATCCGACAATAAACAGAAGTGCTCCCGGTAAATATTTTAAAATTGCATCTCTAATTTCTTGCTCATATTTGGCCTCTCCTCCGAGCAAAAAAGTAATGTTGTCTCCGGGTGAATCGCCTTTTCCTAACTGCTCCCATTTCCGAACCCAATTGATCGCTTGTTTCGAATCAGCAGGATGTTTAAGCTTTACAGCGATTAACATTCGATTGTTGTGCACAAAATGCCTCGTGAAGGGCTCATATAATTTGAACAGGCCCGGTTTAGCAGCTAGTTCAGCCCATTGACCACCAGAAAAGCCCTTATGAGAAAAAACAGATTCGACACGCTGCACATCCGGATCTGCGGCCAATAGCTGTGCCAGCTTTTGAGCGTTCAGCCAATCTTTTTCTTCTAACCGGTTCTGCCTGCCCTCCAAAAGCAGATACACAGTGTCCTTCAGGGGGTCGCCAAAATGTGTATGGAGCACGTCAGCAGCAGCCCGGGATTCCGCCGTCTCGGGCAAGGAAGTCTCATCTGGAATCGATACTTTCATCGCTAAAACCGGAAGTGTGCATACAACAAGCAGAAGACAGGAAACAGCGATCATGCGAAGCGGCCTCTGCATGACATAGAACGTTATAGAATACCATGAATTTGCCTGTGGCAAGCTCCGGCTTCTGCGGGTGACCCGCTTTTCTTTTAGAATGTAATTCGAGGCCAAGGAAAGCAGAGCAGGAAGCAGGGTAAAGGTAAGCAGCACAGATACAACGAGAACTACACCCGCTCCAGCCGCAACGGTACGGAAGATAGGCAGAGGAATGAACATGATTCCTGTCAAACCAAGCAGCACACAGCCTGCGGATAGCAGTACCGCCCGGCCGGCAGTCTTCATCGTAACCGACAACGCTTCCTCCGGACGATGAAACCGGACTTCCTCTCTGAACCTGCTGACTACAATTAGAGCAAAATCTACACTCAAAGCAAGCCCTGCCATCGGAATAACATTGTATACGAAACTAGACAACTCTACATGCAAACCTATGGCGTACATGAGTCCCATTGCAATAACTACGCCGGACACCCCGATCAGCAGAGGAATGACGGCCGGTATCACACCGCCAAAAGCAATAAGCATGATGATGAATGCCGCAGGTATTCCAATAAGCTCAGCTTTCTGCAAATCTGCTGTACTGGCAGCGTTCACCTCTTCTTGAACTGCTGCTTTGCCCGTTATTGTCACCGAAATGTGAGGATCTTCCGGGAGCAGCTTGCGAAGCTCTTCAAGTACCGCTTTCATTTCATGGGGCTGCTGTCTAAATGCAGCTAAAGTATAGGCAAAATTACCTTCTGGCCTGTCCTGCCTCTCCCAAGAAGACTGGGCAAACATAAATCCGGAAACACGCTGTAGGGACGACTCTATCTGATGAGTAACCTTACGAAAATAATCCGAATTGCCCCCGCCTTCGTTCTCATACAGAAGAATGACAGGGTCTGCCGGGATTCCGAAATCAGAAACCAGCCTATTCTGCATTTGATGGTAGGCGCCTTCAAGCTGCAGTCCATGGCCTTGAAGGACGGAGGGCAGCTTAACGGCGTAGTATCCGCCGAAGATTAGGAAGATCAGAACAAGCCCGATAATCCTCGCCGGTCTTCGAAAGGAGAGCATGGCAAGCTTGTGTGCGCTCATACGCTACACTCCTTTCGTTCATAATGACCGGCAGGAACCGCTCGGGCTAGCGCTCCGGTTTAAGACGGGTGGCTTGGATAAGCCCCGCTGCCAAGGCCGGGGAGAGCTGAGCCAAGCCCATCACAACGCGCGGCATCCAGCTTACGCCAAGCGCAGTCTGCAGCAGCCGCCCCCAGCGGAGCGGGCGGCTGAATTCTCGCTGCAGCGCAGCGGTGTATGTCTCTTCCCAGCGGGCGAGACCGATCTCTCCGCGCAGGTAGCTGTTAGCGAGCGGCGCACACAGCGCGGCCGAGCGAAGCGCCATCGACATTCCGTCACCGCACAGCGGCGGAATCATGACGGTGGCGTCGCCGACCTGCGGGATGGCATCCCACGCAGCAGGCCCCCGCTGCAGGTCGACTGGCGCCACGGCCGCCTGCGAGCCCGGCACCGGCACCGCCGCCGCCAGCCGCTGCTGCAGCTTCGGATTCATCCTCGCGGCAGCAGCGATGATCCCGGCAACCGAAGAATCGGTGCCACGGACTAGCTCACGCGGCAGCAGCGCCGCGGCGTTGACGATCCCGTCCTCGACGGGAGCGAGGCCTACATAGCCGCCGGGCACGAAGTACAGCTCGACGGACGGTCCCATCCCGATGCCCGTGAAATGCGTCTTCACGCCCACGTGCGCAGTTCCGGCTGCAGCCGGATGACGCCGGTTCACGCTGGGCTCTGCTTCCGCAGAGCGATTGGCAGCGCGAACCCGCATTGCCGGCTGCCCGCCCAAATCAGACCCGCTGATGCAGCCTGGGGTTGTGACAGGCACTCGCCGGCCTGCTCCCCATGCCGCGATAACCGTTCTCGCTTCAAGCTCGAAGTTATGCCCCTGCCTTCTGACTTCAATGGTATATCCGTGGCAATGAGCAGCATGAGCAGGTTGTGCTTGATTTGCATGATTTGCATGATTTGCATGTTGATGTTGAGCAGAATGAGCAGGTTGAGCAGGTTGTGCTTGATTTGCATGTTGATGTTGAGCATGATGTGCATGATGTGCACGGACACCTGTCACGGTGGATGCCGTATATACCAGAGCACCTGACTTAGCCGCTGCCTCATGCAGGGCTGCATCCAGGCAGTAGCGGCTGATGCCGATAGCCCGCCCGGGCAATGGAATGCTCACGGAACTTCCTCCGCTTTCAATAAGATATGCCTCTGTTATCGTGCGAGGGCCGAGGCTTTCGACCAGCTGCAGCAGGCCGCACGCTTCCAGCGATTGAAGAGATTCCGGCGAAAGAAATTCGCCGCAGACTTTGTGTCTAGGGAAATGCTGCCGGTCGATTAATGCGACGCTCCAGCCCATATCCGCCAGCATCTTGGCCAGCGTGCTTCCGGCGAGACCCGCACCGAGAACAGCCACATCCACTTTATCTATCATCTGGCTCAGCTCCGCTGATCAATATTGTATTCGGCTTCCATGTTACCTTCATGACTCGGATCGTTGACCATCGCCTAGCCGGCTCACTTAGGAATAACCACTGCATGTCGGAACAGCGGCCTCCACGAGATGTGAAAATTCGAGTCGGCCAGCTCCGATTGCAGCTTTTTCCATTCCGAAGACCGGAATCCCTTGGCAACCGACAGCGGACCGTCATTCAGAATATAACGATTCCTGGAAATAAACCTTGTCGTAAGCCACACGGCCGCCCAGGCAATCCAGTGCCGGTGAATATCGTTAAGGACGACACCGTACCGGGAAGCTTCCCGCATACTTTGCACCGCAGCGGCAAGCTCATCAGAGGCAAAGTGATGAACAAACTGCGTGCCCGTCACAATATCCGCGCACTGCACGGGCAAGGCGAACAAGTCTCCACGTACGACCTGTACACGGGGCTCATTCTCAAACAGCTTTCGGGCCTCTCGGCAGGCTTCGTCCGTGATATCCATAAGTGTTATCTCCAGTGCGATTCCGTTCTGGTCCGCCCAGCGGAGAAGCTGCAGATTAACATCTCCGGATCCCGCACCGATATCCAGCACAGTCAAACTCCCGGGCTTTCCGGCCGCGATCCACAGCTTATGTACTCCATACACAGTCGGCCCTGCTGCTGCAAAAATTTTATTCAGCCGCCGCAGATGAACCAAAGCCTCCTGCAGCTCTTCCCCGCCTGTTGTCAAATCATCCATCATTTCCGGCTCCGTAGCCCGCAGCTTCAACCGCTTAAACATATAGCTGATCCGGTTTTAGCGGGGCTTGTGCTCCAGAGGGGATATAGGAAATACGGAGCAGTTCCGCCGTTAAACCCGGTCCGAATGCCAGGGCAACGCCTTCCGCTTCGGCTGACTGCCCCGCTTTCAGACGTTCTCTTAATTCACGAAGCACGAACAGCAAAGTAGCCGATGACAAGTTGCCAAAATTACTGAGAACAGTACGGCTCGGACCTACTTGCTCATCGGTCAGCCCGTACATCGCCTGGACAGCGTCGACAATCCCTCTGCCCCCGGGATGAATCGCCCACAGCTCAGGCATATGACTTCCGCCCAACAAATGTTCTACTTCGGCCGGTATATACTGATTGATATGCCTCGGGATATGAGGGGAAAGATATAAATTGAAGCCGTGATTCCCTATTTCCCATACCATTTCACCGGCCGTATCCGGCAAAAGTACGGACCTGTAGTCGCCGAGTGTAAAAACTGCCTGTTCTTGAAGCTTCCCTATTCCCGCATCCGCTACCACACAAGCGGATGATCCATCACCGAAGAATGAAGCCCCGAACAGATCCTCCCTGCGGGCAGAGGGCTGTATATGCAGTGTGCATAATTCAACGCAGACAATAAGCACCTTAGCCTGCGGGGAAGCACTCACCAGATCTTTTGCCATACAGATTGCTTTCAATCCGGCGGCGCAGCCTTGGAATTGGAACGGGTAGCGGAGGATATCCCGCTTAAGACCCAGCTGATCGATTAACGCACTATCAAGCCCGGGCAGGAATTGTCCCGTACAGCTGACGGTTAGCAGGTGTGTGATCTCCGCTACCTCCGTACCGCTGTCCGCCAATGCTTGTCCGGCTGCTTCAAGCGCTAGAGGAACCGATTCTTTTTTATATAACTGCATGCGCTCTTCGGTTGAAGGAACCTCTTCCATAGATTCACGGATCAAGTAGCGGCACTGCTTCGGAGGCTCGAGTAAGTTAGGTTCGCAAGTAAAGCGGGTTACAACTCCGCATTGATGAAAAATCCTTCTCGCCCAGCGGGCCGAGTCCGGGTAATCCTGTAATGCCTCCGCTAACCGTGAGGCAACCTCCCGCTGTTCCAGGCGGTAAACAGGTACAGCGGTCCCGATTCCAAGTATGGCGGGTTTAATCGATATCTGTTTCATCCGGTGCCCATCCCCTCATTCAATGAATACAAAGGTTAACCCATCTGTACGCGGACAGTAATGGAACAAGCTTTACGTATATGTATTCAAGGGAAAGACTTATTAGTACTATACGCGTGCTGCTTTTCTGCAGGCATTAATCTCCGTATGGACTTATTAATTGAAGACCATACAAAGAAAAAGACCGCGTTTGGGCGGCCTTTTCTGTATTTTTTACATTCATTCTCCATACAGCATGTCCTGCTTATCCATGCTTATCCATGTTAACGCAGCCTAAACAGCATGCTCGAAAACGTCATTTATTCTCCGGCGCTTCTATATAACGGTTACTTCCCGCATTCCATCCGACAATGAACATCAGGCTCGCGACAAGAATAAGCAGCAGAATAGGAATACGCCACCCTCCGCTGACATCGTGTAAATAACCGAACAAAGTTGGAGCTGCAGCAGCCAGTAAATAACCGAATGACTGCGCCATACCAGATAATTCCGATGCCTCCTGTGTCGTCCGGGTCCGCAGCGTAAAGAACATCATTGCCAAACTAAAGGCACTCCCCCCGGCAACTCCGCACATGGCTACCCAGAGGGGAATCCACTGCGCACTTCCAAGCTCAAGCCCCGAGAACCCCGCCATGAACAACACGAAAGTAAAGGTAACCAGCAGCCGCTGATTAGCCATACGTCCCGCTAGTATGGGAACAAGGAATGTAAAGGGCAACTGCGCAAGCTGCATCAGAGACAACATCCAGCCCGCTTGATCCGGAGGAAGTCCACGGGACGTTAGGATTTCGGGCAGCCAGGCAACAAAAGAATAGAAGAACATCGACTGGAGGCCCATAAACAGAGTAATTTTCCAGGCCAGTGATGAACGCCACATCTGGACGGGCTTATGTCCGGAAACTCCGCTTATCGCAGCCACAGCTAACCGGCTTCGCCGCTTAAGCACTTGCGGCGCCCAGAGCAGCAAAGAGAGCAAGCTCAGCAGCGCCCAGCCGCCAAGTGAGCCTTTCCAGCTCAATCCCGCTGTACTGATAAGCGGGACACTTATTCCCGATGCAATAGCCCCGCACAGATTCATGGATACCGTATAAATCCCGGTCATGAGACCGATCCGTGCCGGGAACTCTCTTTTAATAAGTCCGGGCATGAGTACGTTGCCGAGCGCGATTCCGAGCCCGAGCAGAGCCGTACCTAGAAACAACGTGCCTGCGCCTGAGGAAGAACGAATAAGAATACCGAGTGTCAGCAGGCCCATAGCGCCCAGCAGCACCATTTCTACGCCGTACCTTCGTGCCAGCTTGGGTGCAAACGGCGAGAAGAAAGCAAAAACCAGGAGCGGCAAGGTCGTCAATGATCCTGCCATCGTGTTGGACAAATTTAAATCATCCCGGATCGTTCCCACTAACGGTCCTACCGATGTCATGGGAGCCCGGAGTACAGCGGCCACAAAAATAATTCCGATCAATAAAGCCCACGTCGTGCGCTTATCTGATTCGGTTCCTGGTGATAAGGAAGAATTCGGCCCGGTTGTCTGCTTGCTGTTTGAAGCCAATCTCTATCCCTCCATCCCCATTTCATATAATCTGAACTTTTAATCCAGTTCTTTTCCCTTGGTCTCTTTGCCCAGGAACAGCACGGCCATCGCACCGACAATAATGGTGACGAAGAATAGGATAAAAATCGTCTGAATTTCTATTTTCCAGCCGACCAGCATACCGACAAGCAGCGGAGCGATAATGCCCCCGATTCTGCCGACAGATGCGGCAAGCCCGACACCCGTGGAACGTGTGGAAGTCGGGTACAGCTCAGGCGTGTAGGCATACAGTCCGCCCCATGCGCCCAGGTTGAAGAAGGACAGGCTAATCCCGGCTGCTATCAGCATTCCGACCGATTCTGCACTCCCGAACCAGATTGCACTTACGGCGGTCAGAAGCAAGTAAGTCACGAGGACGAATTTCCGCCCGTATTTCTCGATAAAATAAGCCGCTGTAAAATAACCCGGCAGTTGGGCAAGCGTCATAATGAGCACATACTGGAAGCTTTTTACCAGACTGAATCCTTTCATAACCATAACGGTAGGGAGCCACAAGAACATGCCATAATAGGAAAACACCACCGTAAACCACAGCACCCACAGCATAATCGTGGAACGGCGGTAATCTGCGGACCAGACGGATTGTAACTTGTGCAGAAAAGACGTCTTCAGCTCCTGCCGGATGAACTTCGGTGAGTCTTCTATCGCCCGTCTCAAGTAGAGGGCATACAGGGCAGGTACGGCTCCGATAATAAAAGCGGACTTCCATCCATAATACGGAATGACGAAATAGGCGATCAGAGCGGCCAGAATCCATCCGCCTGCCCAGAAGCTTTCGAGCAGAACAACGGCTCTCCCGCGCTGCTTAACCGGCATGCTCTCGGACACTAAGGTAGAAGCGACCGGCAGCTCGCCGCCAAGACCAACCCCCGCAATAAATCTTAGTGCGCAAAGTACCGTAAAACTCGCTGCGAGGGCAGATAACCCGCTGGCGGCCGAGAAGAGCAGCAGCGTCCAGAGCAGCACCGATTTGCGGCCGTAGCGGTCCGCCATATATCCGGCTAAAGCGGCCCCGACCGCCATTCCTACGGAATTGATGCTGGTCAAGATTCCCACCTGCCCGGGCGATAAATTCCAGTCTATCGCAAGCGCGGCTACAATGAAGGAAATAATTCCGACATCCATCGCATCAAACATCCAGCTTAAACCTGCACTGAACAGCAATTTTCTTTGTTTGGGGTTTCGCAGCATGGCTAAGGTACTCATAACCTGTCTCCCTTTGTTAAGTTCATCTATTGTAAGACGGGCCCATCTTCATTCGTTTTTAAGAATCCACCGGCCTTTTGCCCCAGATATCTTATATTTCGAACTAATCCCGCAGCTATCTTACCATAACCCGACTAAATTATCCCAAAGAATTGAATGTTTCCTTAAGAATCTCTCATAAATGATTAAGTCGGGGCATGAAGGGTAAAAACTAAAGGGCACCCCCATGACACCTTAGAATAAGCTTTAGCAGGGAGGATTACCAAATGGAAAGCGAGAAAAGTACAGACGATATTAAATCCGAGGAACTTCTTCTAAAGGAACTCGAAAAATACCCCGAGAAAAAGTTGAGTAAACACGATGTCTATCGGGTTTCGCAAATGGTTCATGAATATCAGGGCAAAATTAAATCTTATTTATATGAACAGCAGGAAAAGAAAGCCGACCGTTGGGACCGGATTGCGGACAAAGTTGCGATCGCCGTCGGCAGCTGGTGGTTCCTTATTATTTTCGGCAGCATCATCTTTGCCTGGATATTTATTAACAATGAAAGGAATTCCTTGTTTATACTGAGCTTTGCTCTGACTATTCTTTCCTTCTACCAATCAACCATGATTCAGATGAGCCAGAACCGGCAGGCGACCAAAGATAAGCAGGAACAGATGCTGGACATTGCGATTAATTATAAAGCCGAACAAGAAAATCTGGAGATCCAGCAGCATTTAGTGGAACTGGAGAAACGTCTTCATATTATGGAGAGCAGTCTTACTTCGATTAACCGGAACCAAAGGAGAACAAGACATTTGCCGAAATCGCCGAGGGCAAAACGCTCCCATCGCACGCGATCAGACTGAGCCAGCCCCATCACGTCAAAAACGACATGGTTAAAGACATGTCTTTTTTGTTGTCTTGAACCACTCCGCGTCTGGAATTCCTCAGAATAAACTCCAATCAAACTCCCGGGACATCCGCTGCAGAAGATGTACGCCTGCAACACTGTTGCCTTTCTTATTCAATGCCGGGCCTATGATTCCGATCCCGTATCGTCCCGGCACAAGTGCCAGAATACCGCCCGATACCCCGCTTTTAGCGGGTAGACCGACACTAATGGCGAATTCACCGGAAGCATTGTACATGCCGCATGTTGTCATGAACGTTTTGGCGATTTGTACGAAGCGCCGCGGAATCAGATTTCTGCCGGTAATCGGATCCGTTCCGTCATAAGCCAGCACAAGCCCCATTCTTGCTAAATCCGCACAAGTAGCCCGTATGGAGCAGTGACGAAAATAAACATGAAGGACTTCTTCCACACTTCCTTCAAGTACGCCATTATGCTTGAGAAAATAACCTAACGACCGGTTCAGATGTCCGCTGTCAAGTTCGGATTCAAACACATTCTCATCATAATCAAGCGACTCATTATTAGCCAGCTCCCGGAAAAATGTTAAAATTCTTGCGGATTGTTCGACAGGGGAACGCCCGCTGATCAGCGATGAAACCGTAATAGCTCCTGCGTTAATAAGCGGATTAAACGGGATACCCGGCTCGACCAGCTCCAATTTCAACATGGAGTCAAAATCATCACCCGTAGGTTCTTTGCCCACCTTGGCAAAAACCTCCCCTTCTCCTCTATCCATCAGCGCCAGAATCAGCGTGAATACTTTGGAGACGCTTTGCATCGTAAAGGGGAACCCGCAATCCCCCGCTGACGAAAATTCTCCCTGGCCGTTCATCAGATGAATACCTAAAGCATCCGCGGGTATCTTCGCCAGCTCAGGAATATAAGTAGCGACTGCTCCTTCTGGCGTCGTCAACCGGCTCGTCTCAAGCCAGGCAGGCAATAATTCTTGAATCCGCTGAAATTCAGCTTGAGCTTCCATCCTCTGTCCCCCCGTGCATTTTCCTCTTCTTTTCCTATACTCCCACTATTAACACGATCTCGCTTTCGTATTCCATTACGGTCCGTATAGGGTATCCATTTTAGAGGATTGACTGGGTCAGGAAACTCCTTACACATGCAAATATACCGTCTTTTCCACCCGGCTCGAATAAACTCTGCCGCGCATCAACTGCTCCAGATACGGGCGGATCAGGTCTGCCTGCGTCGAATGAAAATCTTCACCGCCGGCTCTTTCCAGGGCAGCCTGCTGCACTTCTACGATACGGATATCCTGCTTGAGCGCTTTTTTCAGAAAAGGTGTGATGACGAGCTTCTTAAGACTCCCTGGAATCAGCCCGCGTTTAACAGTGACAATGGCATAAATATCTTGATAATCAGCCGAAGTCGGTTTCATCAGTGCCGTTATGAGCAGCGTCAAACCTTTGGAGGAACGGTATTCAATTTGGGCAACGCCGGGCATCAGGAACCTGCCGTAGCTGGTCTGTCTGTCCCGTTCAAAAATTCTGGAGATCAAGCCCGCTTGGCCGGATTCGCCGCTGTACTCAATCTCCACTCCACTGCCCGAGGCCGTGATGCAGGCCTTCACCCGCTGCCTATTCTTGTCTGTACGAATAAGGCCAGCATGAACATAATGCGTATGGGTTGCATCCAGCAAATTCTCGGCCGCATTAAGCAAAGTGCCGCGGACAGCCGTCTTCCAAACGAACGAGTACAAGGTCGGGTCCTTCATAAAGGGCAGCGAAGCGGGAGCGCTCTCTCCTTCAGCGGCTGGCGTCTCTTCCGGCAGCTTGATCCATATAAATCCATCCTGCTCTGCAACGCGTACGGCAGCAGCATTCATATGCTCACCCGGCTTGAACGAACAGAGTCCGGGAACACGCGTGCACACACCGTTGCCGTCAAATTCCCATCCATGATAAGGACACATGATGCGGTCCCCTTGTACAACACCTCCGGATAACGGAACATTACGGTGCGGGCAGCGGTCCATCAGAGCATGAACACCCGACCGGGTGCGGAATAATACCAATTCCTGATCGAGCACGGTAACAGCTAATGGTTTCCGCCGCAACTCTTCCTTACGGCAGGCCGGCAGCCAGTGGCTTTGAAGTGTATGGATACTCATAATTGATACTTCCTCATCACCGGTACCCCTATTCTATTTAAAATACCGCCAAGCACCGACCACATCATTCTTCTACCCGCAGGAAGATGGCGGATATAGACGGCGCTGTATTCGATGAAAGGTTCCCCTCCCCGGAGACGCTTAAAATGAGCGGCGCCCGAGCTCAGATGAAGCAGCTGCCTCTGCTGCGCCGCCCGGTTCAAAACCAGGCTCATCAGCATCCGGTACAAACCGAGTTTCTGAGGAAGAGAGGTGTCGTATCCGACCAACGGCACCGTCATGACATCCCCTCGGATAAAGCAGCCGACAACTCCTTGAAGAACTCCATCCGCATCTTTCAAGCCCTGCATGTACATCAAGCCGTTTCTGTGGCAGTTGGATATATAAGCTTCGGTGAACTGGGGATTCAGCGCCGAATATTTTTGTATGTACAGCTGTTCATATAGGTCCACGATCCGTTTATAATCACTTTCGGTAAGGTCTTCATGCTCCAGGACGGTATACCCCGACTTCTTGAGCAGCGTGGCATCCCAGCGATTATTCTGCTTCTCCAGATATTGCGGATTCCGGCCGTCAAAAAAATAGACCTGCCTGCTGGGAACAAAGCGGTATCCGAGACTTTTCAGAATCTCCATCAGACCGGAATTGGTTCTCTCGTTAAGCGAGCGAAACACGATGGCATGCCCGGGGTATTCGGTAACCAGCCGCCCGGTAGCCAGCCGGAGATCTTCCCGATCCATCTCTTCATACAGATTGGTGGACAGCAGCCAGTTGTTCAGGTGAATGTTGCGGTTGATCCGTCCGGCTTTGAGCAGCGGCGCGATCGTCCCGATTACACCCGCAAGAACAGCCCTCAGCGCTCTGCTGCGAAATAGCACAAGTTCCTCATAGGCGTACGAAACGTATGTGGAATAAGGAGAACACACGTATGAATTCAAGTATTCCTTGTCGTTATACGTCATCGGAATAAGGTGCGGGCCTACTTGAACCAACTGAACTTGTGTCCTTACATTAGCCATGTAGGCAGCGACTCCATCTTGTATCAAAGGCAGCGTGTAGGCTTCCACCATCCCGTCCGGACTGGGTTCAGGCTCCGTCTGAGGCTGAACCGAATCCGTTTCTCCAATACCGTTAAGATACGCAGTTATCGGTTCCATTCCGGTTCTCCGTCCCATTCGATATTCGCCGTTGCGGCGTCTTTGAAGCTGATCCTGCGTGTTAGACTGTCATAGACCGTTTCTGCCAAACTCAATACATGATAAGGAATGACCCATGGATCCGCCCGGTCCCACAGGACATCCTCGGCCCGCCCGTAGTCCCGCAGCCAGCGCTTCACTCCTCGCAAGCCGTGGTAGAACGGATTACCCAGCATCGCATAGGCAATCATTCTTGGTTTGGCGCTTGTTGCAGAGCCTCCGGTCTTTTCTTCGAGCCGGGCGTCTGTCAACGGTTCGATTCCGTCAATAGAAGCTCTTGCAAGCCCGAACTCCAGCACCGGCTTTACAAAATCACGCCGAGACACCAAATGTAAACCGCTCGTGGATCTCGGATTACATTCAAGCACGAATAGATGCCCGGATTCTTCTTCGATAAAATCAAACGAAATGTGCCCGGTAAAATTCAGCTTCCGCACCAGTTCTGCCGCAAAACTCGAGATCCTCGGATGCTGTACAGGCTCAAAGTAGTACCCCGAAGCTTTACCCAGTCGATAGACAGGCTCGTAACAGGACTGGGCGGCAATGACTCCATCAACAGCCAGATGATAGCTGCACAGTTCTCTGCCGCGCACATATTTCTGTGCGATCCAGGGATCTTCTTCACTTGGCTTAACTCCCGCCGGAAACCGCTCAGGGGCAATGACGGTTCGTGAAGCGAATCTGCTGTAGACCGGTTTGAAGACGTAACTTCCGGCAGGCAGCCTGAGCCCTGCCATATCTTCCGGCGTACGCATCAGTACCGTCTCCGGAGTCTGAATCAGGCATTCTTCGGTCAGCTGTGAGAACGTCCATTTATTATGCAGCATCTTTAATTGCTCAAAAGGAGCGCAGAAGACCCGGCAATCTGCCTCTAGTTCTTCCAAGAAAGGGGCCAGATAGAGAATCTCCTCGCTGCTTGGAAGCAGCAGCTGAATCCGCTCGCGCCGGATGACCGCCTGCAAACCCCGGATAAAGCCTTGCAAGTCTTCTCTGGGTGAGGATAGATAGAAGCAGCGGGTCAGAGCCCGTGAACCTGCACTCACCGGATACCGCACACAGTCCGCGGCATACACCGAGCAGCCGCCAAGCTGTAAACGTCTGGCCATGTCCAGTGCCGTATAGGACCTTGCTCCTGTTATAAGTACTCTCATCCTCCGCCTACTCCCAAGCAAAGCGCCGCTCAACTCTGCGGAGCTTCTGCAGTCCCGGCTGGAACGCATAGGGGACGAATCTTACCTGTGGAACCCGGCATCTTCGCTCCCGGAACGTGTCTTCTAGCTGACTGCGTACTGCTTGTTCCACCGATGTCTTCTCCCCGGTGACACGCAGAGCAACTTCCAGCTCCGTCTCTGCCAGCTGGATCACTTTAAATTCCAGAATCTCGCCCGATGCCATCAGGACAGCCCGTCTGATAAAATCCGGAAAGATAGGAACCCTCGTTCCCGACAGCTCCTCTATGCCGGAGAACATATCATCCGTTCGCCCGCTGATCGAGTCAATGGCGGTAAAAACCGATCCGCACGGGCACGGCTGCTCACGCAGCGTCAGCAGGTCATTCAGCCGGTAGCGGATTATGGGCTGCGTCTTCCTGGAGAAATCCGTAATAATCGGCACGAATATTCTCCCGGATGCATCCACGTACTCCCGCTGAATGACGAGAATATCCTCATTCAGATGAAGCGTGCCGTGGTCGCACGTGGCGCCCAGGAACCCTTCCGTGCACTGGTAAATGCTGTGCACCTCTCTGCCGAACGCTTCACGGATGCACATTTCATCGATTGGCTCCAGCACCTCCGCAACCGAGATGATCTTCTCCGGCTCAATGGGCAGCTTCCCGGATCGCTTCGCTTCGGCCAACAGGCGCAGCATCGAGGGCGGCCCGATGAGCAGAGTCGGCTCCAGCTCGCATAGTTTTTGGACGTGCTCCCCGATCGGCCGGATCAGATCAAAGAAACTGAAGCGGATACGCTTCGAGTTGACGGTCTGATACAGGTTGCTGTCCGCCCGCAGGAAGAAAGCGATGCGGTGTTTGCGGAGCAGGGAGCCCGGCAGCGCCTTGGCCAGCGCGGCCCCTGCCCAGGCCGCCCGCTCTTCGGCGCTGACAAGGAATAGTCCCCGGCTCCCTGAAGTACCCGAGGACAAGCCGATCGTAATGCCGCTGAGCTCAGGGGAGAAATCCCGCTCCGATTCTGCCCGGAAAGCTGCCTCGAATGCTTCTTCTTTGGTAATACCAGCGGTATTCAGGCTGTCGAAAGCATCCATCATCCTCGTCTTATCCATAAGCGGCCAGTCACGCCAGTCTTGAAGCCTTAAATCTTTGTAATACTCCCGGTAGAATGCAGACTTCTTGAGGGTTTCCGTTAAATGCGCGGTAACCTGCCGGTGCTGCCAGGCTTCAAGCGCTTCCCGGTTCTTCCAACGGGTCCGGCGGTACCGGGTGAGCACGTATTGCTTCAATAAACGGCTGAGCTTCACTCGCAGTCACCTCCGTCATAAGGCAGGTCGCACAGCGCCCGCGATTCCGGACAGTGCGTAAACACCTGCCTAAGCCCCGAATTCCGCCGGCAGAGTTCCGCCAGACGGCCAAAGGTGGCTTTGTAATCCCTGCTGCTGTCGAACACGATAAACGCAAGCGGATGCGGAAGCCGGTTCTCCTGAACAGCTTTCCGTGACCAGCCTGCATCTGCTCCCAGCAGCACGGGCGGTAACGTCCCGTCTGTCAGCAGGATGCCGATCTGATGGTCCGCATGGCCGGGGAGGGCAATCGCGGTAAGCTTGCCGTCCCCGAACAGATCATAGCCTTCAGCGAATGGAGCATACTCAGCAGGCAGCTTTACCCGGTCCGCGGATTCGATCCAAACCGCCCTTTCCGCGAAATCTGCAGGCATCAAATCAGGCAGGAACGCTCTCTTCACTGCCGCAAATCCTCGCCGTACGGAAACGGCCGAATACCCCTCACGGGAACACAGAAACTTCGCATTCGGAAAATCACGGAGGCCGCAAATATGATCGGCATGAAAATGCGAAATGATAATCGTGCGGACTTCATCCGGCGAATAGCCCGCTGCCCTTACGTGATCCGCCGCCGTGAAATCATTTTCCATGTCAACCGGCGTCATCCACCGGTAAATCCGATAGGGAAACTTGCGGGTTGCTTCCATAAAACGCGGAGCATACCCCGTGTCAAACAAAATCAATCCCTTCTCGGGATGTTCGATCATGGCGAAAATCCCGGGGAAAGAAATAAAACGCCAGCGGCCTCCTCTTATCGAGAAAGCCTCCAACTGCCTGCATGAACCTGTACTGCGCAGGTTGAGCGTCAAGCGTTCCGGTCTCAATCTCTTCCTCTCCCCTCCTGCTGTCTCCACCAGCTGCTAAAGCGATATATGCCCTCGTCTACGCTAATAAGCGGCTGGTAGCCAAGATCGCTCCGGGCACGGGAAATATCAAGCGTCTGGTTAAAAGCGAGAATGCCGACTGTGTAGCGGGTCAGCATCGGTTCCCGGTCAACAAACGGCAGCATAGCTGCCGCTTCCATAGCCGATGCCAGCGAATATGCAGCCCGGTACGGAATGTGCCTGGACCGGAAAGGCGTATCAAGCAGAACGAACAGCCTCTCCAGCAAGTCATACAAATAGACGGGCTGTCCATTCGTAATATTGTACTTACGTCCCAGGACATGCTCGCCCGCGTGCAGGGAGCACAGCAGCGCCTCCGTTACGTTATCGACATACGTCACGTCCATGAAAGCTCTTCCCTTGCCGATAACCGGTACGAATCTCCGCTCATTGGCGCGCAGAAGCCGGGGGAAGATCGCGTTATCTCCCGGTCCGAAGATTCCCCTCGGACGCAGCGTAATAACGGGAAGCCCCTCGGCAAATGCCCGGTCGATTTCCTGCTCGGCCAGCCGCTTCGTCTGTGCATACGCATTGACGAAGCGGGCAGGCAGCGGCTCTTCTTCTCTGATATTCAACCGGTCTTTGTAGTCGAAATAGATCGATGGCGTGGAGACATGGATCAGCCTGCGCACCCCATTCTCCAGGCACCCTTGGATGACATTTCTCGTACCGATTACATTCGTCCGGTAAAATTCATCATAAGGTCCCCACGGAGCCGAGAAAGCCCCGCAATGAAAGACGGCCGCATGGCCTTTGATCGTGCGGGGCATTTCCTCGGATGCCAAGTCCATCCGCACGAAAGCCACCCCCGCCGCTTCCAGCTCACGGCCGATCTCCAGACTCCGTCCTATTGCCGTTACCTCGAAGTCTTCACTCAGCAGACGCCCGATCAAATTGCGTCCCAGAAATCCCGTCGCGCCTGTCACAAGGACTTTCATATTCCCCATTCCATTCCATATCATATGTCGTCATTTCTTTAACCGGCCTGCCGGCAGTACGGGCTTGTTTCCAGAAATCGAGCAGTATCATCCCCTGAGCCAGGAACGGTCCGGGGTCGCGCCACTGAAAGATCACGTCCCGGCCTCGGAACATGCAGCCCGTCCAGCGGCGCAGTCCCGCCGGAGTCAGCTCCCGCCCAGGACCGTAGAGCAGCATGGCGGCTGTAATCATTCGTTCTGCCGGCTTCCTGGGGATAATACATGGCGATTCTAGATTCACAGCCCCCTTAGCGGGCGCAATAAAAGCATCGCCGATTCTATCCTCCGCCGAGAATAGATGCAAACCGCTCGTTGCCCGCGGATTGCACTCAAGCGGCCAGATCGTGCCGTCCCGGTCGATTATAAAATCGAAAGCAAGTTGTCCGGTAAAACGCAGCTCATGTACAAAGGCTTGCACCCACTCGAACAGTTCCGGATGACGCTGCTGTCTGAAATAAATGCTGGCGCCCTTCCCTGCGGTGTAGTCAACGCTATAATCGGTGTATGCCCTCAGCTCTCCGTCTTCAGCTATCGCATAGGTACAGTACTCAAGGCCTGTGACGAACGTCTGCGCAACCCAGGGAAACTCCGGCGATATCACCAGTCGGGGAGGAATCTCGCCACCTGCATACGTCAAAGTACGGGAAGCAAAGCGGGAATAGACCGGCTTCAACACCCATTTGTGCAAGCTTCCGGGATCATGAAGCTGACTCAGCTCGCCGTATGAGGTCAGCAGTAAGGTCCGGGGAGCCGGCAGCCCCATTGCCTGCACCAGCTGGTTAAACGCCCATTTGCTGTGCAGCTGCAGCAGCTTATCCAGATCATCCGTGAACACCCGGCATCCGCCTGCTTCCAGCTCGGCTTTGCCCTCTGCCACATAAAAGATCTCTTCACAAGTCGGAATGAGCACCTGAATCCGGTGGATCCCAATAATGTCCAGCAAACGGCTGAGAAATTGTCGTCTGTTAAACCGGGGTCCCGGCACCCGGTAAAATTGCTGAATGCTGGCGGAATATCGGATCAGCGGCCTCGCCACACTATCTGCTGCATATACGCGGTATCCGGCAGCATCAAGCTGTCTGGCCAGTTCCAGGGCTGCAGGCGCCCTTCCCCCTGTTATCAATACCGCAGCACCCCCATTGTCATTAGTATTCAAACACAATCCCGCCCAGCGAGACTCCGGCTGAAATCCCTATGATCGCCGCCAGGTTGCCGCGTTCCAGCCGGCCTTGACGGATCGCTTCGTGAAGCCCCATGGGCAGGGATGCCGCAATCGTATTGCCGTGATTGCCGATAATGTTCATCAGCCTGGAATCGGGAATCCCTAATTTGTGCTGGAGCAGTCGCATCGCCATCGCGCTTCCCTGGTGAGGGATTACAATGGATAACTCCGATAAACCTACACCTGCATCGCGGAATAGTTCTTCCATAAATCGCGGAAGGAGTTTGGATGTTTTCTTAAATAGGGCTTCGCCCTGCATATCAAACAAATAATCGGCGGCCCGGCTCGCTTCAAAAGCAGCGGCAGGCAGCTTCGTACCGCCTCCCCTCACCTCGGAGAGCGCATAGCCTGAGCCGTAAGTTTCCATGCGTGAAGCCAGAATATGAGAAGTTTCCCCCTCCCGGCTGATTCCCACTACCACCGCCGCAGCCCCGTCCCCGAACAGGATCGAACTCTCCGATTGCTCGTAGTTTAGACCGGCTGAAGCAATCTCAGGTGCAACAAGGAGCACTGTTTTGTATTTGCCCATGGCCATTGTATAGGAGATGAGATCCAGTCCTGCCAAGAAGGACAAGCACGTTGAATTGACATCAAAGCAAGGCGTTCCCGAGTCTCCATGCCCCATTTCGTTCTGGATTAAAGCTGCTGTGCATGGAATGGGCTGTTCGGGTACGGAGTTGGTGCAAACGATGCAGTCCAGATCCGCGAAAGTAAGCCCGGCCTCCTTCAGCGCTTCCGCAGCCGCACGGGCTCCCATCTGCGAGACTGTCTCGCCCTCTGTGTAATACCTTACTTTCACACCTGATTTCTTAAGTACCCATCCTGCGGGTTTGCCCAGACGTTCATCCAGTTCTTCCGAAGTCACCTGTCTGGCCGGTAAATATTTGCCGGTTCCAAGAATTCTGAGTTTTCTCTGCATTATGCTGGACACGTCACTTTCTCCTTAAGGCTGTATACACTCAAGGCCATCTATTTGTAGAGACAACTTGTTGAGACAACGCTTATAGGCAAAGATATTCATTCATTGAGCATAGAACTGCGCTCGTTTTTGTATAGAACAAAAACGACCCGAATTTATTCGGCCCAGCAGCCGCCCAATTAGGTCTATAGTCTCTCTCATTCGACATAGAACGGGCATATCCTTCTTTTTTTTACCATCTGCCCGACCGGTTGAAACTCTATTTCTCAAAATCTGCTGAATCTCCTTTTCTTTCTGGAGCCAAGAGTAGACAGCTACACAATCGGCTGCCTTATGCCTGGCATATTCTACTGCATAGCTTTAAAAGCTGGCCCGACAACTTATCCTTTGGTATGGAGATGAAGAGATGACGACTCATTCTGTGACTGGCAGGACCAAAATCGATGTCATCATTCCTGCGATCGACAAAGATCTCGCGACGCTCCCGCATGTGATTGATGGAATCCGCAAATATGTCAAGCATCCGATCGGCCATATTTTCATTATTTCCCCGGACAGTCCACGTATTAAAAGCCTGTGCCTGCGCAAGAAATGTAAGTTTGTCCATGAGAACAGCGTTCTGCCCATTACTAAAAAGCATATCCATTACCGCAACCACAAATGGGACCGTTCCGGATGGCTTTTCCAGCAGCTGCTTAAACTCAGCGCAGACAAAATCTCAACCCAGCGCTACTTTCTCGTCATGGATGCCGACACGGTTTTAATCCGCCCCCATACGTTTCTCGAAAACGGAAAGACTGTTTTTTACACCAGAAGCCGAAGTCATCAAGCCTACTTTAATGTACACACTAAACTGTTGGGGCAGAAAACATTCGCTGCGCGATCCTTCGTTAACCACTACATGTTGTTTGATTCGAGGAAGCTCCGCCATCTTAAGCAAGAAATCGAGGCCCGGAGCGGTATTGCCTGGTATAAGACCATTCTGCGGAAGATTGATAAGACGTACAAATTCAGTTTCTCGGAATTCGAGACTTACGGCAACTTCGTCCGTGCCCGCTATCCGGGAACCTCGGTAATCAGAAGAAATTTGAATAAAGAGATTCGAACCGACATTCGGACATTAACTCCTGCTATGCGCAGTACGCTTTCCGTTAAATTTCGCTCCTTATCCTTCCACGTTCGCAGAACGTATTACTGATCATGTCAGCCGGATAGATGAATGCTTATGCCGATTAGCAGAGAAATGCAGCCCACACTTGTCAGGCTGCTTTTTGATGAGGAGGAGGATCTTGTTGAAAATCATTTTGCTGTCCGGAGGTTCCGGCAAACGGCTTTGGCCTCTTTCCAACGAAGTCAGATCCAAAGCCTTTCTTAACCTTCTGCCGGCAGCAGGCGGCGGAAAGGAATCGATGATCCAGCGGGTGTGCAGGCAGCTTAGCGATGCGGGTCTGCTGTCCTCCACTCTGATCGTAACTCACAGCAGCCAGCTGGAAATCATGCAGAGTCAAATCGGCAGCCTCGTGCCGATTCTTACGGAGCCGCACAAAAGAGGCACGTTCACTGCCATTGCGTTAGCGACCGCCTACTTGCACGAGCAAGAACCATTCACGGACGAAGTTTTGTGCTTTCTGCCGGTCGATCCGTTCGTCGAAAACGAATTTTTTGAACGGCTTCCCGCACTCCCCGCTATTCTTAAACAGTCCGCTTCCGATCTGGCACTGCTGGGAACCCGCCCGTATTTCGCCTCCACTCAGTACGGGTATATCGTACCCCGCCTAACAGACACCAGTGCCTCATCCTATCTGCCGGTAGCCCGGTTTTCGGAAAAACCCGATTTAGAAACAGCCCAGCAATTAATCGCACAGAAGGCGTTCTGGAATTGCGGCGTATTTGCTTTTCACCGTTCATTCATGCTTGATGCTATGCGGAAGCGGGGGCTGCCTATCCCGTACGAGGATTTGATCCGGTTATACGACAAACTTCCCGAAGCCAGCTTCGATGAAGAAATCGCCGAGAAAACCCGTCATTCGGTTGTCGTTCCTTACGACGGGATGTGGGAGGATTTAGGAAGCTGGGGGGCATTAACAACGCATCTTGCCAATTCCGCTAACGGCCCTGGCTCGGTATCGGATGATTCCGTGAATACTCATCTGGTCAATGAGCTTCAAATTCCTGTTCATATCATTGAGGTACCCGATATTATCGTAGCCGCCAATGCCGAGGGAATTCTCGTAGCCAGCAAACAAAGCAGCAGCCGGATCAAGGAGTTAAAACCCAATGAAGGCCTGCCGCCCATGTATGAAGAGAAAAGCTGGGGATCGTATCGCGTCCTGGATCTTCACCCCAGGCAACAGGAAGGAGAGTTAACGGAAGGAACCGTTACACGCAAAGTAAGACTTGAGGCAGGTAAACATATGCCCTATCAAAAGCATGCCCGCCGCAAAGAAGTATGGACCCTGCTGAGCGGCTCCGGCGAGTTTGTCCTCAACGGTAAGATTATACCCGTTCAAGCGGGCGATGTGCTGTTAATCGCTCCCGGGGCGGGCTGTGCCATTAAAGCGGAGCAGCCGATCGAACTGATACAGGTTCTCATCGGAACCGACCTGGATCAAGAAGAAGTACCAACGTTCCCCGCTACCTGGGAAGAGGTCGTACGTGCCTGCCGGAATGGACAGGACTCTGATTAACATCATTCATAACCGCTAAAAAGCTATCCCCGGCCCCGAGGATAGCTTTTTAGCAGTTATGAATGGATTGGATTAGCTCATCACATATTCGTGATAGTCCGCATGTTCTTCATCAGTCATTTCTCCGCTGATGGTGTAACTTATTTTAACGTCCCAAAGAGAGCGGGTCTTCTTAAAGACGCAAAACTCACAAGTCATTGACTTCATACGTGTAAGCTTCGCCAGCACCGAATAATCTCCGTCCCGGCTGCTGCTTATCCGTAAATCTTTCAGCGCGGACAAGCTTCCCAGGAAGCCGATATTATCCAGAGGCAGGTACATGATATCCAGCTCAATCAATTTCTTCAATTGGCCGATTTCGTGTAACGTCTGTGTCCTGATCTTAGACACATTCAGTATCTTCAAGTTAGGAATATCTCTCAAAGGCGCAAGATCCGCAATGGACAGATTCTCCAGAGACAATTCTTCCAGCGAGGAAAGCTCCCGCAGCAAACGGACGTCCCTCACCTGCGTATTCCCTATAAATAAACGTTTTAAGTTTTTTAGAGGCAAGAGCGGAGTTACGTCCGCTAGCGGAGTTTTGGCCAGGAACAGTTCAGACAGCTCGGTCAGCGAGGACAAAGCACCGAAATCCTCTGTTTCCAGACCGCTTGCAATAAGTATGCGGAGATGGCCCATTTTCTTCAGCGGTGTCAGATCTGTAATTCCGGTTCTCAGCAGATTCAAGCTTTTGATCCGGGCGATCTCCTCCCAGGACCGGGGTGCTGAGCCGGCATGCTGGAGAAATACGGATTTCCAGTTCTCATCGAGCGACTTCCAGTAATCATGAAATTCACTGTCTACTTCTAATGAGCCTTCTCTTGGGCTCACAGAGGTGCTCCTGCTGCTCGTCAGCAGCTCTTTCAGATCATCAAAGACATGGCCGTCTTCATGCCAGGAAGCATAGAATTCGCCTTCGTCCTCCCCTTCCAAGACTCGACAGTTCCCGTTCCTAAACTGCTCCAGAATCACATCAAGCAGCTCCCCGAAGCTGTCCGCGATAACAAAGAGTTCTGTCTCATCGCTCCCGTAATTAATAATTTGGCCGCTAATCCCTGATTCCCCGGGTGCAAAATCGATGCCCAAATAATTGCCACCCCCGTCATCCGCAATAGGAAGCCAGCCGGGATGATAAGCGTACTCTTGAATTTTGCCGCTTTCAAATGAAAGAACGGAGCCCCAAACTTCATCCGTAAGCTCACGATAGGAATTCCAGTTACGGAGCATCTCCTGCGTGGAGAGAAAACCCAGACCCATGAAAATTCCCCGGTATTCCTTCTCTCCATTATGAATCCGCAAAAGCTGCTTGAACGCTTCAGGAAGCCGGAAACCCGTCCGGGTTTCAAGCTCTTGAATGTCTTCTTCGGAGGCTCCCTCATTCATTCCGCTAAGAAACTGCGGGAAATATATCTTCAGCTGCTCCATAAAATGCTGGCTCATTCGGATTCCTCCTGTATGGGGGGTGAGAAAATCTATGTAAATAAAGAGGATGATTAAGCCTATTAAACACTTACACTATGATAGAAGTACGGGTTTCGTCTATTCACACATCTTCCTTTAAACCGGGAAATCTTCTCTCGACTGTACCGAGGATCTCGGCGTAAGAATCCCGGAGCTCCCGGATGGTAAGCAGTTCCGGCGTATTCTCGATTTCTTCGGAGGTATGATTATTCAGTAAACTGTTCAACCCTTGCACGTTAAAGCTCAATTCTTTGTGAGTTTGACCCAGTTTTTCGAGAATGACTCCGATCATCGTCTGGTAATGTTCCATAGCTGGCTCCTTTGTTACAAATTGATTCGGCGGCTCTCAGATCAGTTTCATGGACCGGGCTACCGCTACCGCAAGACCAAGCCTGAGATCGTTCCATTCTCCCGTATAGATGCGGCGTGTGACTTCATGAATCGGAGCCAGTATCACCTCGATCTCCTCATCGGCGTCAAGCTGCTGCCCTCCACCTTCGGATACGGTATTCGCAAAAAACAACCGGGCACGTACGTTGCCCGAGCTGTTGACATAAGCTCCAAGCGGGAGCAAAGTGGTTGCAGAGAAACCCGTCTCTTCCCTTAACTCCCGCTGAGCGGCTTTCTCCGCTTCTTCTCCCGGTTCAACCTTCCCTCCGGGCAGTTCAATCGTATATGTTCTCCGTTGTTTCCTATACTGACGTATCAGCACAGCTTGTCCTTCTCTGAGCGCAAGTACTTTAACGACCTCTTTCATGGCTGTGCCTTCCTTTCCTGTGAGAATAAAGCATCCGCTGATTACCTTCTGTGCTCATCTTATCTAAAACAGGCCGCCGGCACAACGACAGCTTGCTTGGATATACCGCAAGTAGGGGTTAACCGCTTGTGAAAGACGGGAGCGTATATCATCTGCTTTATTTTTATTTAAAACAATGATCGGGAGAAAGTCAAAAAGGACAGCTTTGAGCTGTCCCGTTTCCCTAATTATTCAGCTTATCCGGCAAAAGAAACCGCCGCTTCGCCCTCTTCAGAATACAGGACGAAGAGCCGGATACAGCTTGAGGAATTTCTCGAACTTCCCCTGATAATGTTCGGCAATAGCCGGATCGGGCGAGAACACCTCACACTGCCGGGCGGTTCTGAGCAGGCCTGTCAGATCCTGATATTCTCCGCCCCAGCCTGCTTGTCTGAAGCCGAGGAGAGCGGCACCCAGACACGGAAGAAACTGCGATTCGGACGGTACCGATACTTCCGTCTGGAAGATATCCGCGATGATCTGACACCAGACTCTGCTGCCCGCTCCTCCTCCGATCAGCGTGAGCCGGCCGGGAGCGGCTTCTCGTGCGCCCAGGCCCAGCATCTGTTTCATCGCGAGCGCAACTCCCTCCAGAACGGCAGCCGCCATATCCTGTCTGGATGTGGAAGGCCGGATGCCGATATAGCAGCCGGACGCATGCTCATCCTGTACCGGGCAGCGCTCGCCGTTCAGATAAGGCAGGAAAATCACCTCGCTGCTGCGGCGGTCCGCTGCCCCGATGAGGCGTTCCATCTCATCATAGGGGCTGCTGCCCTCAGAAGCCTCGCCGCAGAACAGCTCTAGAGCCCATTGGTGGGCATTGCCTGCGTTCATCAGCGGCGCGATGTTGATATAACGGCCAGGCTCTACGTAGGCCAGGTTGAAGATCCCGGTGCCGGAATCGGCAGGCCGTGCAGCGGCGCTGGCGATCCAGCCGGTCGTCCCGATGTAGGCGTACAGCTCCTCGGGACGGTATACCCCGGCCCCGAGCGTCGCGGCGCCGGCATCCCCGATGCCGCAGAGGACCGGTGTCCCCTCGGCAAAGCCGGTCTGCCGAGCCGCGGCGGCGTGCACGGTTCCGGCTATTTCATCCGCCCGCAGAATGGCGGGCATTTTGCCGGAATCCAGGCCCAGCCGCCGGAACCATTCCTGCGTCCACGACCGGGTCCGAATGTTCATGCATCCGGTCGTGGACGCGGATGTCGGGTCCGTCACGAAGCGGCCGGTCAGCTGGGCGATTACGTAATCCTTGGAGCTGATCAAGAAGCTCACCGTCTGGTTGTAGAGTTCCCGCTCATGCCGGTGCAGCCACAAAATCTTCGGAAACGTGAGTGTCCCGTCCATCCTGTTCTCCACAGCTTGACGGATCG
The DNA here is from genome assembly GCF_009757775.1 of Paenibacillus lutrae. Classification (GTDB taxonomy): domain Bacteria; phylum Bacillota; class Bacilli; order Paenibacillales; family NBRC-103111; genus Paenibacillus_F; species Paenibacillus_F lutrae. The sequence goes on along the minus strand of NZ_RHLK01000010.1, from coordinate 63,742 downwards.
AATCTGCGCCAAGCTCTTCTATGATCCTGGCGGCTTCTTCGCCGGCCCGGCTGTCCGAATACAGGATGGCGGGACGGAGTGCTTCCATCTTGCCGCCCACCGGGATGCAGTCCTGCATTTGGCCGCTGAAGCTGATCAGACCGATCTCCTGCGGATGTACACCGCCGCGGAACCACTCGGCGGCGATAGCGGCGACGGCCTGAAACCACTGACCGGGTTCTTGCTCGATCCGCTGAGGCTCCTGCCGGAGGGCAAGCGGCACATTGTGTTCGTATGACAAACCACCGTCCCGGTTGACCAGTAGGCCTTTGACGTTCGTTGTTCCGATATCGAACGAAGCGATAAATTTCATGTTGAGTGCCCCTCCCGGCGGGGAGCCCGCGGCTTCCTCCGCCTTGAATCACTTTAGTCGTTAGTACTCTATGACCAATAAACATCGGCAAGTCGTTTGTTAATGGGATTAATAATATACGCCGCTAATTGATGTGGAAATCCTGCCCGTCCTACGGATTACGCTGCCGTTCTGCCAATCTTCTGCATTAATACGGCGGCGATGACAATACAGCCTGTAATTACATCCTGCATAAAGGTGGGTACTTCAAGTATCGTTAATCCATTGGCTACAATTCCGATTATCGCCGCACCCACGAAGGTCCCCCAAATATTCGGCACACCTTCTTTGAAAGAAGTCATCCCGAGAAAAGCAGCGGCATAGGCCGACAGGAACAGACCGGAGCCCGCAGTCGGATGTGCCGAACCAAGGCGGGATGCCATCAGGATCCCGGTTAACGCGGCCAGCATCGCGCATAGCGCAAAAGCCATGTTCTTATTCCGCGCCACATGGACACCTGCGACACGCGCAGCCGATTCGTTCCCGCCGATCGCATATAATTTCCGGCCAAATGCCGTCTGGGACATGATGTACCAGAACAGGATGCACATGGCGACCATAATGACAGATAGCAGCGGCAGCGCCCCCCACTCGGTCTGGCCCAGATATCCGAACGATTCGGGAATGTTCTCGAAGACCGTCGCCCCGCCCGTCAGCCTGAATGTTACGCCTCCCAGGATCGTTCCCATCGCAAGTGTCGTAATGAAGGAAAGAACACGAAAACGCGTCACGATCCACCCGTTGACAAAACCGATCAGAAACGCTGCAGCCAGCGGCACCAGCAGACTGAGCAATACCGGATACCCGGCTACTGCAAGCTGGGCGGCAATGACTCCTCCGAAACTGGCCATGGAACCCACCGATAGGTCGAATTCTCCCACAGCCATGACGAGTGTAGCGCCTAATGCTATGATGACCAGAAATGAAATTTGCCTGCTGATATTAATCATATTATCAAAAGTAAAGAAAGAATCCGGACTTAAAACCGAAAATACCGCTAGAATCAGAAGTCCTGCCATCACCGTCCCATACGAACGGATCAGACGCATAATTTGAATAGAATTGCGCGGCTCAGCCATGCTGCTCACTTCCTTTGTACGGGTTGTAACATATTGCCAGAATCTGCTCTGGGGTTAACCCCGCATTATCCAGCTCACCGGCGATTCGTCCCTCGTGGAGCACATACAGACGATCGGATAATTCCAGTACCTCCTGAAGATCCGATGATACGAAAAGCACTCCGCGTCCCTCGCGGGCCTGCTCGATCAGCAGCCGGTGAATCTCTTCCCTTGTCATGACGTCGACCGCCTGCGTAGGCTCATCGCAGAGGAATAACGCAGGCTTCGTAAGAAGCGCCTTGGCGAAGACCACCTTCTGCTGATTGCCGCCGCTGAGCTCGCGAACCGGCTGCTCCATACCGGATGCCTTAACTTTCATAGCCGTCATCCAGCCGTCCACTTCCTGCCGCTCGGCTCCTGCACGCATCCGCCATCCGGAGGACAGCCTGTCGAGGATAGAGAGCGTCATATTCTCCCGGATCGGCAGATTCATAACGAGGCCGTCTCTTTTACGTTCTTCCGGGATTAAAACGATCCCCTGATCAAGCGATTGCCTCGGGCTGTCTGTCCGTATCTCCTGTCCATGGAGCGAAATCTTGCCGGCACTCTGTTTGCGCAGACCGTAAATCGTCTCCAGAAGTTCGGTACGTCCCGCACCCGCTAATCCGAAAATCCCGACAACCTCGCCCTCGCGGACCTTCAGACTAACTTCTTTCACCTTGCCGTCTGCCGATGCCAGTGATTCAACCTCCAGCAGGTTCTTACCTGATGAGAGAGCCCTTGAGCTTTGACGCTCCCCAAGGCCCGGCCCCTCAGAAGGAGCACTGCTCATCTGCCGGATAAGCAGCTCCCGGTTCGTCTGTCCGGTAGCCGTAGTTGCGACGAATTGCCCGTTACGAAGCACGGTCACGCGGTCCGAAATGCGTGTGATCTCATCCATCCGGTGCGACACATAGAGAATAGCCGTACCCCGCTGCGCAAGTTTGCGGATTAAAGTGAAGAGACTTTCCGTCTCCTGATCTGTCAAAGAGGCGGTAGGCTCATCCAGAATGAGCAGGCGGCATTCCAGCATCATCGCCCGCATAATTTCCAGGAGTGTCTTCTCAGGCGGGGACATCCGGGCTGCAGGCTTGTTCAAATCAAGCTGCAGCCCCAGCTCCGTCATCAGCTCCTGCGCGCGCTCTTGCATCTGCTTCCAGCCGATACCGAGTTTGTAACGATTCCGGGGATACGGAAGACCGAGATACAAATTCTCCACTCCCGTAAAAGAAGGAACCAGATTGCGGTCCTGATGGACTACATTAATGCCCAGCTTCCTGGCGTCACCCGGACTCGTAATGTGCTCCTCTTTGCCATTCCATATAATTTGGCCTGCATCGGGAGTGTAGACGCCTGTCAGGATTTTGATAAACGTCGATTTGCCGGCGCCATTCTCCCCGATCAATGCATGTACTTCACCCGGGACAATGTCCAAACCGACTTCATATAAAGCATAATGGGGACCGAACGCTTTGTTCAGTCCCTCTACGTGCAGCAAAGTCAATTTCATCCTCTCCTCAGCTCGGCTTTTAAGACCAATCAAGTTTCATTAAAGCGCTAAAGCGCGAAGGCGAAAGAGGGACATGGAAGAAGAGTCCGGTCCTTAGGAACGGGTCCTGCCCTCTGCCATGTCCTTTGGTTATTTCCCTGCGTTATCTTTCGTAATCAGACTTGCAGGCGCATAGAGTTCTGTTGACTCAACCGGTTTCCCCTGGAAAACGAGATCCATCTGCTTGGCAACAATATCGGCCATGCCTGTGAAGTTCTGTTTGACCGTCGCTCCGAGCGGAGAACCTTTTTTAATCATATCGACAGCCTGGCTGTTCCCGTCGATACCTGTAACGAGGATGTTTTTGCGTCCGGCTGCTTCAATAGCCTGTGCCGCACCGATGGCTGCTTCATCCCATCCGGCCCATACCGCTGTAATGGAGCCTTCCTCTTTATTAGCGAGCAGCAGACTTTCCATTTGCTTGCGCGCGTTTTCAATCGGTCCCGGAACTTGTACTTGCTGCTCCGTCACTTTAGTAATGGCCGGCTGGCTCTTCAGCATTTCATCGAGCTGCTGAGTACGCTTCAGTACACCGGGATGCGGACGGTGAGTCAGGACCACAACATTGCCCTTGCTGCCGATCGTTTGAGTCATGTGCTCGGTAATCATTTTGGACATAGCCACATTGTCGCTCGTCGCGTTCATGCTCATGCCTTCTATATAACCGGAGTCACAGCCGAAAACTGGAATTTTTTTGTCAGCTGCTTTTTTGATTTGAGTTTTGAGCTGGTTCGGATCGGTACTTACGATAACGATTGCATCTGTTTTGGTGGATATAACGTCTTCCATGCGGCTTGCAAGCTGTCCGACATCCCCTTTGGTATCGATCACATTGGTTTTCCAGCCTCGTTCGGCCGCCTGTTTCTTGAGTGATTCCACCATCTCGTTCGTAGTTACGGATGACAAGTACGGAGTCAGAATCGACACTGTTTTCTTCGCTTCACTTTCACCTGATTCACCTTGTCCACATGCCGTCAGACTCGTAATCAGCATAATCGCCACAAGGACGATCCACCCTCTTCTCATGCTCATATCCCCCTGCTATCTTTTCATCACGTTTACGTGACATTATAAGAGCAATAGTTGACATTGGCAAGAATAACCTTTTAAATAACCTGAAATTGCTGGAAATTCCCATAATTACAAGAATCAGATCTCCTGCCCAAATTTTCCTTCTGTACGCTGAAAACAGCGGGTCTACCTGCCCCCGCTGCTTGAATACTGCCTTTATCCGAATCTCCCGGATCGTTTCATTTCCTTGAAGCATCCGGATTTTCTTTGTTATAACCCCGGTCTCCATAAGGTTTAAGTTTCTCTAACCAAGACTCTTCCAGCTTTTTGAGAGCATCTTTCTCATCAAAAAACTCGGACTTTTCCTTTTCCAGCAATTCGAGTATTTCAAAAACAAAAGCTTCTTCGCCATATTCGTTCCACTCTGCCTGCAGTAAACGCTGCATACTTGAGCCTGCATTAAGTTCGAAACGTTTCCCGTTCAAGTTCTTCAAATTACGGCTGCTGCTCACATAAATCTTGCCGTTAACGGAATTGCGGATTTGAAAAATTCCGGCCTCGATCTCTGTTTCCTTATATTGCTGGGCTAATTCTTTTCTCCGGTCCATCATATCTCCTCTTTCAATGAAATCTGATCAAGTTTGAGTGAACTTAATAGTCAAATTTAATTTCAAACAAAATCATTTTACGTTTACGTTATAATAGATATAATATATTATCGTTTGCATTTATGTCAAACAATACTTTTGGTTCTCCATTTTCTCCACAGAACTTGAATTTCCCTCTAATCGTATGCCTGTACAAAGTCGATATGTAGGATAGGTCAGGATTTATCCTGCTCCTATTGAGCATGGAACCCAGAATGAAAGAGGAGTATGTGAATAATGCTCAACTTACGTACCGCTTTTGCGCTCGTTTTAGCTGTGATCATCTTTTTACTTACGTTTTTGTTAAGCATCGTCATCAGTCAGAGAACCACAACACAAGTAGAAGAAACCATCGGAGCCTCACTTTCTCAGGTCGCTTATCAGATGGCTGAAAAACTCGATTACTTCATGTGGTCACACGCCGGCGAAGTCGATATGCTCAGTCAGATGCTCACTTATGCGGATGCCGACAATCCGGATGAACTTCGCGCTCTGCTCGAACAGCTCAAAAAAAGCTTTCCTTCATTCACATGGGTGGCCTTTATAGACCCTTCCGGGAAAGTAAAAGCATCCAGTGACGGTATCTTAACCGGATCGGATATCTCTGCCCGGCCCGTATTTACCGAAGGCAGGAAAGGGCGGTTCATTGGCGACGTGCATGAAGCCGTGCTTCTGTCCAAATTGCTGCCTAATCCAAGCGGAGAAACGCTTCAATTCGTAGATATCAGTACGCCGGTCTTCAATAAGAAAGGCGAGTGGATCGGGGTACTGGCTGCACACCTGAGCTGGGAGTGGGCTCGTGAAGTGGAGAAATCCATTCTGGGGCCGCTGCAGGAAAGGATGAATCAGCTGGACGTATTTATTGTAAGTAAAAAGGATAATACGGTTCTGCTCGGACCCCGGAAATATGTATTAAGGCCGATCGACACGGGAAGTATTCAACAAGCGCAGAAAGAATCCAATGGCTGGACCACAGAACAATGGCCGGAGGATAACGGAAGCTACTTGACGGGCTATGCCTATGGAGCGGGTTATATGAATTATCCCGGACTCGGCTGGAGCGTACTCGTTCGTCAACCCGCTGATATTGCCTTTAGCTCCGTCCATGAACTGAACCGGTTTATCGTTGTGACAGGCATCGTTATGTCCGTCGTTTTCGCTGTTCTTGGCGCTCTTGTAGCAGGCTGGATCGCCAAACCGCTCAGACGGATCGCCCAGGCTGCCGATCAGCTCCGCAGCGGGCACCATGTGAAGATCCCCCTGTTTCATGCCATTAAGGATCTTAACATCTTGTCTTCCTCCTTAAATAATCTGGTGGATAACTTGATGAGAACGGAAAGCGCCCTGGATCATATGGCTGATCTCGCCCACCACGATAAATTGACCGGTTTGCCTAACCGCATTGCTCTCGATACCTACATGGAACTAGCCATGAAACAGGCCAGGGAGAACAACACCACCTTGACCTTTCTCTATCTGGATCTGGATGGTTTCAAACTTGTGAATGACACATGGGGACATCCCTATGGAGATAAACTCCTGCGGCATGTCGCGGAACGTCTCGGCGCTTATATGCAGGCGCAGGATATCGTTTTCCGCATAGGCGGCGATGAATTCGTTATCCTTCTAAAGACTCAGAGCTCTACCCCGTCCGAGGAGACACTCAGCATGGCCAATTACATAATCCGTCTGCTCAACGAGCCGTTCCTGATCGAAGATGAAGTCATTCGGATCGGATGCAGCATAGGCGGGGCGATCTGGCCGAGCGATGCAGGCGATCCTATCGAAACGATCCGCCTTGCGGATAAGGCCCTCTATGTTTCGAAACAGAAGGGCAAGAACTGCGTAACCTTTTATTAGCCGGTTCCAGAGAAGCCCCAGGCCCATGCTTCAAGCATAGCAGCCCGGATGCCGGCGCTCGTCCGCACACATAACCGCGCTATACCTAGACCAAGAACCTCAACCCTTCCAATAAGGGATTGAGGTTCTTGGTTATACATCCGTTGGTCCGTTCAGAGTGGTTCTCTTTCATCATTCGTCTAACAGAGCCGTTTTGGTACCACGCTGAAGCTGGGCGATACTAAGCCCGAAGCTCATCTGTAAATGCGGATAATCAGGGAAGTTCTCCCAGTCCCCTCCCCATTCGAAGCCTAAATCTTTGGCGATCTTAACTACCTGCATCCAATCTTTCTTACCGTCCCTATTGCCATCGTAGTTCATATCCCATATGACTTTACCGTCCTTCTTGCGAAGTGCGAAATCGACAGCCAGTCCGTAATTATGATACGATTCCCCGCCTTTGGCTTTGGTCACAATGCTGCCGTCCACTGAGCGGCCTTTCTTGTATAATTCATCCTGAGCTTCTATGCTCCGAAAATCATCGGTTATAAGAATGGTAATGCCGATGGCCGCCGTTTTTTTGACAAGCTCCGCTTTTTTCTCAGCGACGACCGGATTCAGTTCCGTCAACAGGCTTTCGCGGCTGAGCCCTCTTTTTTCCAGTTTCTTTTCTGCATGATCCGTAAAAAATAAGGGAAGTAAAAACAAAGCGGTGGAAACCGCGATAAGAACGAATACCCATTTTTTCAATTTCTGCCGCTCCTTTAAGATCTAGCATTCTCTCTACTCTAGTTTCTTAATTCTAGCAGCAATTAAATAGGGTTGCAAAATGGATTAAACGCTTAAGCGCTGTTTCAGAATTAACGCCAGTTCCTCCGAGCTGTTCCATGAAAAAGGACGGATCTGCTCCGATGCTACCGGGAGCTTGCCTGCCGCGCTTTGCTCCACCGTCCATATGACAGGGATATCCAGACCAAAGGCATATCCGCCGGCCATATACACTTCCGGGGAAGCGTCCGTCAGATCCGCGATAACAAGCTTGCTGCCCGCTATCAGCTTGAGATTCGTATCCGCCCGTTTCTCTCCGGCCGCTTTCTCCGCTACCTGCGGAAGGTAGCCGCACTGCTCGATAACGGGCAGCACCTTATCGAACCACTCCCTGCGGCGCTCCTCGTCAGCCGGAAGCAGCACACAGCAAGGCTTTAGCAGCTTGCCGCCCAGACTTACTTCGGCCGCTTTCCAGCCTGCTTCCGTCAGCTTAAATGTAGAGCCCATCCGTTCAAGCATCTGCTCATCCTTAAGCTTTTCAATAATATAAATGAGCTCCTGCAGGTTAGGCGAGTAGGTTAAATTGAATGACTTGGGCAGCTGATGCAGCACGACAGCTTTGCCTGGAGCGCCCGCATGCCGGTAGAAAAACTGAAGCAAGCGGGTGCTTTTATCTTCGATTGTCACCGGAACACGCGGCGAGTGCCGGATCAGCTCCACATCTTCGATCGACAATTCCACTTGTTCCCCACAGTCGGTCAACTCCCTTATATAGGCCGAAATAATCGGGAACATTTCGTGTTTGATTTGATACGAAAGCGCATGATACGCTTCATAGCTCGCTTGCTGCATCCCGTATTTTCCATCTGGCGAACATAGGCAGTTTTCATAATAATCGTAGTCGCCTTTCACTTGTATAGGAACGATCGCATCGCAGAATAAACAACGTTTCTTTTCCATAGCCGTCAATCCCCTCCTCTTTACTCTTTCGTAAACTGTACGGGATATGAGGGTGCGCATCAATAACTTCCAGTAATATACCAGAACATACATTCCGGTTCGTTTCTTTCTTAGAAGCCCGCGTACCTGACGCCTTACCCTTTTTGTGTTACCATCTAACTATTGGATACAGGAAGAAGGAGACGAACGATGGCTCATAACATGCGGTTATTAACCGATGAGGATTTCCAGGACGCAATGGACCGCCGCTACCTGGTCCGTGTCTTTAAAAACGATCATATTGTGGATTCGGATGCGGTAATCAGCCGCTTTGACGATACCCTCATTGTGGTTCAGACACGGGTTAGCGAGTTGACCTACCATGACCGCAAAGCCTGTGAGTTTTTTACGATGAAAAAAAGATAACCACCCTTGTACGCGGGGGAAGAAAACGCAAAAAGGCTGCCGGATTGGCAGCCTTTTTGCTAGAAGCTCGCGGCCTTGCGCTTAAACAGATGAAGACTTGCACGTCAGCCGACTTTAGAATAGACGGCCACTTTCTCAACGGCCGGAATGACATGTAAGGACTGGCTTGTAACACTGACAAAAGCCGGATGGCTAATCGTAGGGATAACCCATACGGTATGATCATGAATCATAGATTTAGGAAGACGGAAGCTGTTCATCTTCAGTTCTTTCTCAACTTTATCGGTGGTCTGGAGACTAAGCCGCAGCTTTACTTGCCCGCTGACTTTATACCGGTTGCTGTCACGCATATCCTGCGCCTCCGTCCATTCCAGCTCCTCCAGCTTCTCTACCTGAAACCACTTCGCCATACCCTGTTCATTGACCAGTCTGAGCTGACCCAGCTGTATACAGCTCTCATTCAACTGCGCTTGGGCCGCCTCCATGGCATGTGACCGGTTAGCCGAACGTACCAGGTAGGAAATGGTCGCATGAAAAAACACTTCTACCGTTTTCTGTTCTTTTTTATCCATAAATAACTAATCTACTCCTTCTGTCTATTTCTAGCAACGGGTCTTGGGTTAAATCTTGTGCACCTTTGATTCTTTCATACTTATGACTCGATCGTGTGATTTATGCTTTCTTTCTCAAGCAACAGATTAGAGTATACCTTTGCAAGACAGCGAAGTATGTCAAATCATCAGTGAAAATTATCCAATTAATTGCTGGAATTTGGCTCGATTCTGTCCGGTATTTCCGGAATAGGATCAGGCTTAATTTCCGGTGGGCTTGCCGGCAGACCTTCCGGTACGTCTCTCGGGGGGATTTCCGGTGTTACGTCCGGTTTAATCTCCGGTATAACCTTAGGCGGCATTTCAGGAATATCTGGAATCTCTTCTCTGCTGCGGTTAGAGCTATCAGGTATGTTCATCATTCTCGACACCTCCTGCTTCTCTATTACCCCGATTCTTCTATTTTGATTGATCCATCTGTAAAAATTTGAAAGCCTGTCAAATACCTGTGCTATGATAGAAAAAAATCCCTTTCACTTTCTCAATCGGAGGTTCTTATGTACGCATTCTGGGATGCAAACAATCCGAACTCGTTTGCCGCATACACCACGTCGCATCTGGTTGCGTTGGCTTTACTCGCAGCAGTCGTTGTGCTCTTATTTGTTTGCCGCAGGCAGCTAAGGCAAAGTTCTGCTAAACGCCGCACGGTAAGCCTCATCATCGTATCCATCCTGGTCCTGTCGGAGGTCACCCTGAACGTCTGGTATGTCCAGCAGAGCATGTATTCCATCCGGCATTCATTGCCGCTGGAGCTATGCAGCATATCGCTCTATCTCTGTGTAGCGATGCTGCTGCTGCGGAGCCGCTTCCTCTTTCAAATCGTTTATTTTATCGGAATCGGAGGCGCGCTTCAGGCTCTGCTGACCCCGGTCCTGGGTTACGCCTATCCGCATTACCGGTTTCTGGAATTCTTTGCAGCCCATATCGCAATTATTGCAGCCGTTCTGTATATGGTCTGGGCTGAGAATATGAGGCCGACATTCAGATCCATTCTGTTCACCATGGGATTCCTCAATCTGCTTCTGCTGATCGTCATTCCGGTCAACACTTATACGGGTGCCAACTATATGTTCCTCGCCCGCAAGCCCGCCACGTCTTCGCTTCTTGATTATCTCGGTCCATATCCCTGGTACTTGCTTTCTATGGAGGCAGCCGCATTCGTCTTATTTATTTTCTTATATTTGCCTTTTGCGGTTTCTGCTTCCGGCAAACAAAAAAAGCTGTCCCTGCCGTAGGAAGCTACAGCAAAACAGCTTGGCGGTTCAAGTTGAAATAATCGGGGAGTAGGTACACCGAAAGAGCCGGCGACTGCCCGCATCGGCTCTTCTTGTCGCTGCTTCAAGAATAACTCTTATACAGCGTTAAACTTTCGATTTGTAAGTGTGAATATAAGGAGTCCATTTGTCCAGCAGAGCGTCTATATGAGGAATTCTAAACGGCTTGCTCAAATAATCCTGCATTCCGCTGGCCATGCTCTGAATCTGATCTTCTTCTCTTGCATAGGCTGTTACCGCTATGATGACAGGCAGGTGTGGCGAATTCATCTTGTCACGAATGCTTCTGGCGGCTTCGAAACCGTCCATCTCTGGCATTGCAATGTCCATAAATACAAGATCGTACGCTTTTCTCAAGACTGCTTCAACCGCTTCCACACCATTCTCAGCAATATCCGTCTCGTGTCCTCTTTTGGCAAGGATCATTCTCAATAGTTTCTGATTAATGAAATTATCCTCCACAACCAGAATTTGGAGGTGATCACTAGCTGCCTTACCTTGCTGCTCAACAGGCATAGCTGTCAACACTTCCTTCACATGATTTGAAGCCGGATCGGTTAAATGGGCTTAGCTGAGGAAATAAAAAACCAAGAAAATACGCAGCGCGCGCTTTCCTTGGCTCATGACCAGCGTATGTATCCATATCTAGGCATTTTGACCAATATTCTGTTATTGGAATGTGTAGACGGCCACACTTTTATCTTTGTCAAAGCTCCAGTCGAGATACAACCCGTTTACTTTCTTCCCGAGCGCCTCAACCAGATCCGTATCTTCTATAAGATGAACTTTTTCCAGAGAACGTTTGGCAACCCTCAGTGCATTTTCGTAACCGGTCTTCAGCAGTTCTTTCTCCAGCTTGATGAGTATACCTTCTCTTACAATAACAAGTGTTCTCGGATTCGTCCAGAAAGAAAATACATGATCTGGAAATCTTTGTACATCCGCCGTAATTTGACTGATCTGATCATGAACCTTCTCATAGCCGGTGTAGCATTCTTGTATGCCCGAATGGCTTGCATTCGTTAAACCGATCATAATGCCGGAATGATTCTCTAGGTCCCAGTCATAATACATCTCTTGAATAGAGAGGCCAATCGTTTGTTGAATCGATTCTTTCAGTTCCGGAAGGAGAACGTCCATCACCATCTGACGAGTTTCCCTCACCGCTTCATCTTTCTGTTTGTCCAGAAGAATCGTCTCCACTGCGCTTACGAAATTGCGGAAATGCAGTGTAATGCCGTATTCATTATACGATATAAAGATGGACTCAGGTCCTTTGCCAAAACGGTCCCTGAGCATCTTTCCCGTTTTGCTCGATAAATGGCTAAGTGCGGTTTTTTTGTCCAAAATACCCTTCCTTTGAATCATTGGCGGCAGTGTCCAAGGATCTTTAAAAAATTTATCCAGCAATTAAATCGATGGCGTTCGTGTCCAAAGACCCTTAGAAATTATAATACATTTCGAGAAAATTTTAAAGACCTACTGTTTTTGTGTCTTTTAAGGGAGGAGAACGGAAAAAGAGCCGCATAAGAATTGCGGCCTTTAGACGTATCGTGAGCACTTATCCTTTTACAGCGCCTGATTGCACGCCTTTAATAAAATAACTCTGAAAGCTGATAAACACGACAAGAATCGGCAGCAGGGCAATAACGGAACCGGCCGCGATCAGACGTGTATTGGTGACAAAGGTTCCTTTGAGATTATACAACCCCAGGGTAAGCGGATATAGCTTGTCATCTTCAATAACCAGATAAGGCCATAAGAAATTATTCCAGGAGCCGATGAAGCTGAGAATCGCCAGGGTGGCCATCATAGGCCTGACCATGGGCATCATAATCGATATGAAAATTCTCCATACGTTAGCCCCGTCAATAACCGCCGATTCTTCGATTTCTTTCGGAATACCGAGAAACCCCTGCCTCATCAGGAAGATTCCAAAAGCTGACACAGCCGCAGGCAAAATAACACCCGTATAGGAGCCAAGCAGCCCTAACTTGTTCAGAATCAGGTATACCGGAATCATGGTAACTTCTCCCGGAATCATCATCGTCGCAACAATGATCAGGAAAATCAGCTGCTTCCCTTTGAAATTCATCCTTGCCAGCGGAAAAGCGGCCATGGAGGAGAATATAACCGGCAGCAGCACGCCAAAGAAAGCCAATACCGTACTATTCCATAGGTACATCGGAATGGGAAGTGAATTCCAGACCGTTGCGAAATTCTCCAGCGTAAAGGTCTGGGGAATAAATTGCGGCGGCATGGAATAGATCGCTTCATCCTGGCCTTTCAATGAGGTGGATAACGTCCAGAGAAAGGGAACAACCATGATAACGGAGATCAGTAGCAGGAAGAAGTATGAGACGGCATAACGGCCTATTTTGCGGCGTCCCCATAGTCTTGGCTTGCTTGCGGCAGCAGGGGCTTGTATGCGGTGTGTCTGTGTCTCCATATTCAGGCCCCCCTCTCGTCCATCGACCGCTTGTTAATCAGAGTCAGCAGCAGGATGACCAGGAACAAAATGAACGAGATTGCACTGGCGTAGCCCATATCGAGCTGTTTGAATGCCTGATCGAACACCATGTATACGACGGTTGTCGAAGCCCCGATCGGACCGCCTTCCGTCATCGCCAGCATTAGGGTAAACTCCTTGAAAGCTCCCATGGTTGAAACCACGGCAACAAAGAAAATGACCGGTTTCAGCATCGGGAACGTAATATTCACATGTTTGGTCCAGAAGCCCGCGCCATCAAGCTCGGCCGCTTCGTATAGGTCTTCCGGAACCGATTGAAGTCCCGCTAGGTAGAACAGCATGTAATATCCGAGTCCCTGCCAGACCGTCACAATAGCAAGGCTTGGCATAACCATATATTTGCTGGTCAGCCACTTCACAGGCTCAGACCCGGCAAGACTTAGCAGATAGTTGAGAATCCCTTCACTCTGGAACATCCAGCCCCACAAGAATGCCGTAACGACAACCGAGACAAGCGCCGGGAAATAAAAAATGAGCCGGAACATCTTGATCCCGATCAGGGATTGATTCACCAGAATGGCAATAAAAACAGGCAGAATTACCAAGGCAGGGGTCACAAGAATCCAATAATAGAACGTATTGAACATCGCTTTCCAGAACTCCGAATCCGACACAACGGCTTTGTAATTCTGAAGCCCTACCCACTGCGTCGGTTCAAATATGTTATAGGAAGTAAAACTCAGATATAAAGCCGCTACAGACGGGACAATACTGAACATGAACAAAAGAATAGCGGCCGGCGCCAGGAAAGCCCATGCATGTATACTCTTGTACATCTTTACCAGACCTCCCTAGTCGTCATGATTCCGGCCGCAGAACCCGCGGCCGGGCCTTGGTGCTGCATACTTGGCGGATTTACTTAAGTAATTTATTGACGGCTGCCTCTGCATCGCTCAAAGCTTTGGCAGGATCTTTGTTCTCCAGCATGACTTTATGGAATTCATCATTGATGGCTTTGTTGATCTTCGAAATGTTCTCAACCGGAGGGAACATATTCTCTGATGATTCCAGCTGCTTGGCGGCCAGGTACAACCCTTTTTCAGCCGGATCTGCGGAATCTTTGCCTTTCGTAAAGAACGGATCTTCTGCGGCTTTTTTAACGGACGGCAAAATCGCGACAATTTGGGCGAATTTCAGCTGATTCTCACCGCTTGTAATAAACTTGGCGAAGTCAGCCGCTTCTTTTTTATGCTTGCTTTTATTCGATACCGCAATATTCATAATAGCGACATTGACTTTACCGCTTGACCCGACTAAGGCCGGCGCCGCATCGGATTTAGCATATACTTGCGGAGACAAATCTTTCACTTGCCGGAACAATTGAGGACCAGTGCCCCAGAAGGCAATCTTCTCCTGTGCATACCATTCCTGCGGCTTGGCCTGGTTCAGCATGATTTCATCCGGAATCAGCTTATCTTTGTACCGCTGCTGGAACTTTTTGAAGATTTCAAGCGTTTGCGGGGTATTAAAGGCCGCTTGCTTGAAATCGTCACTCACAATTTTAATGCCATTCTGCGGCAGATATAGATGAATGTCTTTAATCGTGTTTCCGTAGGAACCTGTTTTTTCTTTAATAACTTTAGACATCGCCCATGATTCTTCTTCCGTTGTCGGCGGGGCATCGAATCCGGCTTTCTTCAATAATTCTTTGTTATAGAGTTGAACGCTGTTGGATAAATACCATGGAAGCGCATACGAAACACCTTGAAATTCACCCGCAGACCATACGCCCTCGAAGTAATCTTTCTTCACGTCGCCAGCCAGTTCATCCATATTAGCGACTGCGCCCAAGGCGGCCAGTTTCTTCAGATAGTCTGTATTAAGATTCAAGACGTCAGCGAGGGAGCCGGAAGCTGCGCTTGTCAACGTTTTCTGTTCGATTGCATCAAACGGAATATCCTGCCATTTAACCTTCACGCCCGGATTCTTCCCTTCAAAATCTTTGATCACACCGTTAATATAATCGTCAAATGTCGGACTCAGTGCGATTGTCCAGAATGTAATCTCTTTCGCGCTCCCTGCCGGCTGTTCTGCTCCTGGTGATGCTGATCCTCCCGCATTGCCATTTGGCTTGGAACATGCGGTTGTGAAAACCAGGATGACAGCGAAAATTAAAGCAAGCCACTTCATAGAACTCTTCAAAAAAAACCCTCCTTCAGATTTCTTTGTTTTGGAGATTACTACCTCCTTATTCTACGGTAAAAGGAAAATTCCTCTAATTAATATGGGATTTTGTATAAATTTGATAAGATTGCGTTTACATTAACTCTATTCGCCTACCGAAATGAAGGTGTTGCTTACTTCTGCAATTATAAAAAAAAGGCCCTGCATATATGCAGAGCCTCATGATTAACTGGAGCGAACGGGAATTATTGCAACATCAAAGAATAGGTTGCCCTGTCCGTTCCAAGAACAACAATCTCATTCTCAACCCCTGCCAGATTTAACCCGTCCAAAGGAATAACGAACGTGTTCTCAGGCAGCGCTTCCTTCTTTCCTTCGTTAAGAACCTCACCTTCACCGAATAAAAGCAGGGCACTGCCATTCGTATAATCATCGATTGCATCCGGTTGATGTTCGCGGTATTCGAACTGGGACAGCTGCAGGTCGACCTGATCCAGATCCCCCTGCTCTTCCTTTTTAATGCGGATTGCTTTATTGGTATTCTCGTTCAGCCAGTCGGTCACAGATTGCAGTTGTTTATCCATACAGGAGCACCTACCTTGTCAGCGTATTTGTTTCTATGTAGCATTACCCAATATCGGCTCAACTAGAACTCTGTCCTCTCTAATTCAGCTGAAGGGGTGCACAGAAAAAACTCCTCATGAAACTTGCTTCATGAGGAGCGTGCAGGTTCTTCGCTGGAAAAGCCATAAAATGTGCCCGTATCATCTACATGTAACGGTTAACTACAGATTGATAGACTTGTTTCGATCTCAGACCTACTAGCTTCTCTACGGGCTCGCCATTATGAAAAACAATAACCGTAGGCGTAGCCATAACTCCGTAGTCTGATGCCGTCTGCGGTGAATCATCGCAGTTGATCTTCAGAATACCGATTCCACCCGAATATTCTTCCTGCAATTCTTCCAATACCGGAGTCAGCGCTCTGCAAGGCGGGCAGAATGGCGAACCGAAGTTCGCCAGCAGGACACCTTTCGTCTGCATATGGCTCTTGAAGGTATCATCGTTTACGGAAACCAGACTCATTCCAATCCCTCCTGTTTGGGTTCTTCCTTAACAACATAACGGATTCTCTCTTCCAGGTTTAGTTTGATGCGCTGGAGTTCCGCGATCTGCCGGTCTATTTCCGCCAGTTTCTGCGTATAGATCGGCAGGACCTCGCTGCAGAACGTTTCTTCATTCTTCATCACACAATGCAGAAAGCCCGCGATTTGTTCCGTCGTCAGCCCCAAACCCAGATAGAGTTGGATGGTCCTCACCTGTTCTTCTGCAAAAGGAGAATACGCGCGGTATCCGTTCTCCAGGCGGACCGGAGCAAGCAGACCTTGCTGTTCATAGTAACGCAGCGAACGGATGCTGGCTCCTGTACGCGCAGATAACTCTCCGATTCTCACAGCGCAAGTCCTCCTTCCCATCCGTTACCACGAGTATAAACCGTACCGTTAATGTCAGGGTCAAGGGATTTTTCGAATTTTGTACCATTTTCCGACAGACGTTCAAATGATTAACCTAAACCCGTTTCAGTAAACTTACCAGATAGTCATCCAACCGCTCTCTTATGAGCTCATTGGTAAGCCCTGTCATACCGAGATCTGTCCATCCGGCATACACTTCCGGCGTACCGAATAGAATGTCCACTAATGAAACGAGGTCCCAATAGGGCTCGTAGGTAAATGCGCGGCCCGCATGTGAGATATATGCGCTCAGGAATGCATCGGCTGTCTCAATACCAACCAGTTGCGCCAAATCGACCCTGCAGTGACCGACATCTATTCCGGCCGGTCCCCTGCACGCATTCACCCAGTCTACGATCCCGCTCACGGCACGGTCTTTCCACAATACATTAGCCGGATGGTAGTCTCTGTGGATAAAACACGGCTGCACTGCCGGAGGCGCTTCTCTTATGATCTTAAAAGCCTCCTCCCATAAGTGCGGGTGCCTGGACCACAGCGGTTTTTCAACGGCGGCGGGATCGTTGTATCTGAAGTGAGCCCAGGGAAAGCCCTCGGCATCCGTACGATGAACGAGAGCCAACGCCCCCGCGATACCATCGACCCAAAGTTCACGGTCAGGCGGACTCAACACGACCGATCCTTCCAGCCGGGTCATGAGCACGGCAGGTATGCCGCTTGCATCTCCCGCCCCGTCAAACGCGATGACTTCAGGAGTCCGCACCTGGATTTGAGCTGCCCAGCGAAGACTCTCGGCCTCATGCAGAGCCAAATCGGGCTCCTCGCTAAGCCACTCCTTGTTCGTCAGTTGACGCAGTACGAAGCTTTTCTCGGTCCCCGAGCTATTCAAAGTGATACTATGCAGCAGGGAAGAAATCCCTCCGTACAGCCTCTGGACAGATACGACGTCTGCCTGAGGGTCTGCGGCATTTACCACCCATTGAAGAACATGATCCGGCAATAGATCCGTAAATCGGCTCATGTGGCCCACATCCTTTTCATAGAAATAGCCTTCTCTAAAGGCTGCTCTTCTGTTATAGAATTTCCTTGCCGCTTATTCTCAAATAAGTCCCGGGGTCGCAAACGACGAAGAGTCTGGCATCCGCGGGGATTTTCTCCTGCAGCTTCCGGTTAATTCCGAGGTCATTCCGGTCCGCAATCAGTGTGGCACCCTGCTGCAGCAAGTCCAGAAAAGCATCGTGATACGTAACCCACTGCGGCTTCCGACCGACTTCATAGAGATCGTCCCCGTGCTGGCGGCTGATCAGCTGCATATACAAATCTATCGTTCCTTCATTAAGCGCAGAGCGCACAACGAGGTTGGACACCGCATCGTGAGACAGTATAAAGTCATTTACTTTTACATATCGGAAGTTGGAAATATGTTTCTCGGACATGATCTCCGCGGTTGTATGTACGTCCGGGGCCAGCCTCTCAATGCTTGAAGCGATCAGGAGAGTTTTGCCGTCCACAAGAGAAATATCCTGGCTTCTTTCATCCGCAAATATAATCGCCGCTCTCGCCTTGCTCAGCCCCGCTTTCTCCAGTGTTGTCTCCAGAGCCGGGTCCCCGCTTATGTAATGGACTTTTTTGTGATCGTAAGGAAGCTTCTCGTTCTCATCAATAATGACAATTTCCAGTTCAGGGTCGGAAGAAATTAATTCCTCAACGGCTGAATGAGCCTTCTTGTTCCATGTAATAACCACAATATGATTGCTGCCGCGATAATTCACCTTGCCGGTTTCCCTCCTTAGTTTTACGTTTGAGAAGGCTTCGATTATTTTACCAATAACCAGACTCAGCAGACCGATGCCGAACAGGTATAAGAAAATAGTAAACAGTTTACCGGGTACCGTTTTCATATAATAATCCCCGTACCCGACCGTCGCCATAGTCGTCATCACCCAGTACAAACTGTTAAACCAGGTCTCAAACGTATCCGGCTCGATCCAGTAAGCGATTAAGGAACACAGCAGGACGAACGCCACCGTTAAAATAGCGATGAGGCCATTGCTCAAACGGAGCATTTGATTCACGTACCGGAGTACAAAATGCAAGTTCTATTCACCTCCCTGCTCGTATTGTACGGAAAAAAAATCCAAAAGTCTCGTTTCAAAGCAAAAAAACCGCCCCGCTCCGTTTAAGAGGCCTCATACAAAAAGACAGGCTGTCGGTCAGCCTGCCTTCTTGTTTGCTTACTTATATTTACGCCAATCCAGCTTGCTGTTCTCCAGCAGATGCCCGAAATTATTATCCAAGCGCTTCTGCTCCGCTTTTCGCTCTTCCGCCGCTTTTTCCTGAGCCGCTTCACGCTGCTTGGCTTCCTCCGCCTTCATCTGGTCAGCCTGAGCTTTGAGTTTCTCCAGAATCCCCGGGTCCAGCAGGTCCTTTAAAGTAGCTGGCTTGTCGGCTTGTACCGGCTTGGATGAAGCGGCCTGCCTATTCTTTTTCCCCATAGCGATCACCTCGATTTATCCCTATTATATCAGTTTGAGCGAAGGACCGAAACAGCGGGAATGAGTTCCCTATGCCAGAAGCCCGTTTAGTTCGCTCCTGTATGCTGTGTTTCTTACGCATCTGCGGCACAGCGGAAACCAATGTTTCCGGAGGAGCTGTCCGGCGTATTCTTGCTGCGCGCCGCTGTACGATAACGGTTGCAGTACGATTTGTGGCAGAGATAGGAGCCGCCGCGCATGACCCGGCTGCTCCCGGCGGAGGGACCTGCCGGATCCTGCCCCGGACTATGGGAATAGTAACCGGGATCGAACCAGTCCGAGCACCATTCCCATACATTGCCGGCTGCATTATAGAGACCGTATCCATTGGGCTCGTAGGCATCTACCGGCGCTGTCCCCCTGTAACCGTCGCTGCCGTTGTCCTTGACAGGGAATTTGCCCTGCCAGATGTTGCAGTGATGATTGCCTCCCTGCTTGAGCTCATCGCCCCATGGATAGCGCTTCTGATGCAGCCCTCCTCTGGCTGCATATTCCCATTCCGCTTCGGTCAGCAGCCGTTTGCCGGCCCACTTGCAGTAGGCTTCCGCGTCATTCCATGACAGGTGGACGGCCGGATGATTCATCCGGCCTATTATTGCCGAATCCGGCCCTTCCGGATGCCTCCAGTCTGCCCCGTTAACGACGTACCACCAAGGCGTCTGCTGCGGCACATTCACTACCTGATCAGCTGTTTCCGGGGAAACGTAGTGCTGAAATACATACGACCAGCCGTAATGTTCCGCTTCGGTTACATAGCCTGTGGCGGCAATGAAACGCTCAAACTGTTCATTGCTGACGCAGTATTTATCGACATAGAAGGGGGACAGGGTGACTTCGTGAACCGGTCCTTCCCCGTCAGCCGGAAAACCTTCCTCGTCTTCTGTTCCCATATGGAAGGAGCCTCCGGGCAGCAAGATCATTCCCTTGAGCGGGTCCTCCGCGGACCGATCTGTGAACACGCTGCCTGCGGAAATTCCAGCAGATTCTAACTTGCCAGCTTCCGGCCGGCTTCCCGCGCCCGCCTCTATGTCCGCCCGGCTGGCCCCGCAGCAGATTGGGGCTGATTTAGACTCCGATAACATGATGGCACCTCCCACTAATTCGTGTACAGTTTCTTTTATCATAGAATATAACATAACTTGAAACGTTAATCCCGAATATTTAACTCGGTTTAGTTGTATTTGCTGTTTCGCTAACATCTGTAAGTAAATTAGTGAATGCCGGGCCATACTAATTCAAGATTCTGATTCGGATTAGACAGGAGGACCTTCTCCCATGCAATCATATGTGATCCGTAATTATGAAGAGTTTGTTGCCTACTGCTCCCTGAGTACCAGCCAGATCCAGCGGAAAACGGCCGGGATTCCCGGGGAAACCTACGAGTTATTCTTTGTCGAACAGCTTATCGATAAAAACACTCTGCACCGGGATGTGCTGCATCCGCTTCTTGAGATTGGCGGCGGTATGAGCTCCCAGCAGTTGATGACTTATCTGCCCGTGGGAAATGCCCTCGAAAGCAAGGACTGGAATGAAATCGTCACTCTGCTCCTCAGCGGATGGATTTACGTAGGCAGCTCCGCTTCTTCCACCGGAATAGTCGTTAACGCAGAGCACATTCCCAGCCGGTCCTTAAGCGCTTCGGAGAATGAAAGTCAGATTTTCGGACCGCAGGTCGGCTTTGCCGAGTCGATCGATCAGAATATTGCCCTGATCCGGAGCTATCTGAATGATCCTCATTTCAGGACCGAATCTTTTACGATCGGAAGTAAAACCAAATCCAGAATTATGATGTGCTATGTCGAGAATACGAACAATGAAAACGCACGGAAGCTGGTTCAGCAGCGGCTGGCAGACTTTAGATTGGACGGGGTTCTGGATTCCGCTATTCTATCCCAATTTATCGAGGATACCAAGGGAAGTATTTTCCCTCTCTATTTCTTAACCGAACGTCCGGATCGTGCGGCAGCTTCTTTACTGGAAGGCAAAATTGTCATTCTGGTAGGCGGCAGTTCAAGAGTTATTGTCGGTCCTACCACATTTCTGGATTGTTTTAAAAGCGAAGAAGACAGGTACCTGCGCTGGCAAATATCCGCTTTCGTCTTTGCTCTCCGGATGATAGCAGTCTTCTTCTCTTTACTGCTGACTCCATTCTACGTGGCGGCTTTAACTTATCACTATGAGATGATTCCTTCGGCTCTTCTCGATTCACTGGCAAGCTCCAGAGCCAAAGTCCCTTTCCCTCCTCTATTCGAGGCCCTTCTGCTGGAAATTATCATCGAATTGCTGCGGGAGGCCGGAGCAAGACTTCCTACCAAGGTCGGACAAACCATGGGAATCGTGGGGGGTATCGTTGTCGGACAAGCTGCCGTTCAAGCGGGATTTACGAGTAATCTCCTGATTATGATTGTAGCTTTGGGCGCGCTGGCTTCCTATACATCTCCCGGTTTTATGATGGGATCTGCCATCCGGATTCTCCGTTTTCCCATGATTTTCATAGCGGGGTGCTGGGGCGGAATAGGGATCGTCATCGGTCTTTCTTTCCTGATGATCCATCTGCTGAGATTGACCTCACTGGGAGCCTCTTATCTCAAGCCCATCTACCCGCTGAATATTCCTCAGGTTGTAGCGCTTTTTATCCGCCCGCCGCTGCCTGATTTTATGAACAAAATCGTGTCAATCTTGTCGGGTACCTCTGCGAAAAAGGCCAGTGCTGCTTCCGATTCCACCCAAAAAGCAGACATTTTCGAACAATTTCAAGAAGAAAAATAGGTGTCTACAGATGCAGAATTCCACAGTAACCCGTATGTTTTCCTTTCGAGCCTACTTACTGTTCTTCATTGTATCCGCTGCGCAGATCGGTGTCGGCGGAGCCAGTTTTCAGCGTAATCTGTACAAAATCCTCGAGCAAGACTCCTGGATAGCGGTTCTTATAGCCGGCCTGGCTGCCCATATCGTAGTAGCGGCCATTCTTTCGTTCCTCGGGAAAAACCCTGGCTCAGATCTATATGACCTTCATCAAGACACTTTCGGCAAATTTGCCGGTGCTCTCTGCTCCACTGTCTATATGATTTATTTAATGACGATTGCATTGACCATTCTGCGTAATTATATCGAGATTATCCAAACCTGGATGTTCCCGGATATCCCGACCTGGTTCCTTAGTCTCTTCGTATTGGCTCTGATGCTGTACGGTATTCTGGGAGGCCTCCGGGTCATTATTGGCGTCGCTTTGATAAGTGTGATTGTCATTACAAGTGAAATCGCGCTGTTCTACTATCCGATTCAATATGCCAATTGGGGGTACTTGCTTCCCGTTATGGAACACCCGTTATCCGATATGTTAAAAGGGGCCTTCTCGATGTCCTTTACCATCGTCGGCTTTGAACTCCTTATGTTCGTCTATCCTTTTGTCAGCAATAAAGCAAAAGCGGCCAAGTACTCCCACTTGGCAATCGCCTTCACGACGCTGACTTATTTGATCTTCACCGTTACGACTCTCGTTTATTTCAGCGGGGAACAATTGATGCATACCATCTGGCCAACCTTGACACTTCTCAAAATCGTTGAATTCCCCCTTTTCGAGCGGGTGGAATATATTACGGTTTCGCTGTACCTCATCGGTATTTTGCCTAACACGATGCTCTACGTCTGGTCTGCAGGCCGCGGACTCAGCAAGATTATCCGGATCAAGGAAAGACAAGCACCCGTGTGGATTGCAGCCGCTCTGTTTATCAGCAGCGTATGGTTCACCAGCCACCTGGAAATTGAACGGCTAAATAACTTTTCAGGCCGTTTCAGCGTGTTGATGGCATTCTTGTACCCTTTGTTCATCTGCTTGGTTGTAACCGTAAAAAGGGCGTTTACGGGCCCGAGAAAACGGAGGTTAACATGAGACGATTGCGAGGGATATGGACGCTGGCTGCAGCGGGATTATTGCTGAGCGGCTGTGTAACCCCCAGCGTTTTTGAGAGTCTGGGACTTATTGTTGCACTCGGGTACGATCAGGGAGAAGAGGGAACGATTGAAGGCACCTCGGTCATATACAAGCTCGATAAAGATGTTCCCAGTAAAGCTACCGTTCTCTCTAACAACGCCTACACCAGCAAGAAACTAAGAGAAGACCAGAACCGTAAAGCTTCCAAGAAATTAGTACTCGGACAGCTGCGCGTTGCCCTATACGAAGATGCCGTTGCCGAAAACGGGATTATCAACCTGGTGGATTCGTTATCCCGCGACCCTTCTATCGGTACCAAAATATTCCTGGGAATAAGCCGTAAAAAGACAGCAGACCTTCTTCAATATTCGTACAAAGATATCGGGAATATCGGGACCTATCTGTATGAGACCATCAAACAGAATGTCAGGGAGGGACAGGTTATCTCTTCTACGCTTCATGAGTTCCTCAGGGACTATTATTCGCCCGGTAAAGACCCGCTTTTACCTGTCGTAGTACGAGAAGGCGAGTCCATTGTCATGGATGACATTGCTGTCTTCCGGGCGGACAAATTGGCTGGAATCCTATCCAGCAGCGATTCTTCCTTCCTCAAATTGATCCGGGACCGGTTTAAGACGGGAATCTTCGAATTCGGGCTGAACAGCGAGGATCTTAGCCCCCACTATAAGAAAGCAGAGAAAACGGCTAAACAGGAAATCCATGCCGTAGTTCGGCTGCTAGAGAATAATCCTGAGATTAAACTGGTTGATCCGGATAACTTGATCTATGAAGTGAAACTCGATTTTACTTATGTACTGGAGGAGATCACAGCCGGGATTCGCTTGTCCGAACCCCAAGTTATTGACACCATCGAGAAATTAATTGTACAAAAATTTCAGAAAAAAACTGAACATGTCCTCAAGAAATTGACAGAACTTAAAGCGGATCCTATCGGATTCGGGGAAGTTTATCTTCAAACGGTCAGAGGATCTTCTTTCACCAAAGAAGAATGGCATGATCGGTTTGCCTCTGCCCAATTCAAGGTTGAAGTAAAAGCAGAGCTGCTTCGCACCGGTGTTGTAGAATAAGCAGATGACTCGCGTGCGGATGCTTCATCCCCGACCAGCAAGAACACGGGATTGACTCAAAATTCATTTTGAGAACATTCAGTCCCCGCTTTTCACGTGATATTCGGTTAAAAAAGAACCTTCAGATCCACTTTTATAGTGGTTTTGAAGGTTCTTTTGCACCTATTATAGGATTGCCTCACTCAGGTTTACCCTTTTGAGGCAGCCTCCTCTACAATCACAACCAGTGAATTCAAGGGGTCTGCTGCAGCTAATGACCGCCATGGCCTCCGCCGGATTTCGATGTGATTTCCAGCATGCTGTCAATTTCACCTTGTGCGCCGCTCGTCAGAGTGTCGCCGCTGCCTGTTAACCAGGCATGGTTAAAGGGACCTTCAACCGGCGATTTATCATACTTCGGCTGCACCGACATGACATAATCCATTACGGATTTGGGCATCTTGTCCTGATCCGTCAGCAGAAGGGGCGCATGTTTGCCCAAATGAGAGAAAGGCGCGGCAGCCAGAGCAAGCCCGGTCTGCGTTTTATTCACGAACGAAAAGTTATGTCCCGGCGTTGTAATTCCCCAGCCAAATCCCGTTGCGGGATCCTTATATTTGGCAAAGGCTATCGCATTCTCATAAGGATCCTGACCGGCAATCCGGACAACCTTGCCCTGCTCACCGAGTTTCTTCTCTACCGATGCGGATACGACCGATTCCGGTCCGAGGATATAAATATTCGCTTTGCCTCCGCGAGTCTTCAGGGCATCCATCGTTTCCTGCGGCACTTCATCCTTGCCGACGTAGAGCAGCGGCTCCGGCATGTGAGAAATCCAGTTTACGGCCGGCACCGTATATTCCGGACTCTCTTTGGACCCGATGATGACAGAGGGTGAAGTTTCTTTGGCAACCTTCGTATAATAGGCATCCACCGATTTGGCCACAGCCTCCGGAGTGCCTCCTTCTATTTTCTCCGTCTTGAGGCCCAGCTCTTTGAGCTGTTCATCGACCTTCGCCGCCACTTTGCCGACCACCATTACCTGCACGCCCCCGTTGGATTTGACACCAGTCGGCTGAAGACGCTTGAGCTCACTTAGCGTTACTTCCGGTATGCCGTCCTTATTGACGAATAGCCGGGGACCGTTGTTCGGATGGTGAATCAGATTCGCGCTCACCAGAGAAGTCTGCCAGTCCTCGAAATCCGTCAGAATGACGCCTCCCGGACGATTATCACCGCTGGTCGCCATCCATAAAGTACGGGAGACCAGTACCGCCGCTTCGTACGGATCGCCCGAATTGATCCGCGTTGTATTCTTGGACGCAATCCAAGGCGTCTTGTCGGCAGGCAAGGTCTGCTCCGTCTTAGCCGGCGACGGCTGCATGGCATGTCCATCATGTTCACCGCCCGCAGTCGCCGCCGGAGTCTGACTTCCGCTCGTACAGCCGGTCAAGGCTAATAATGCAGTTAGGGACACAAGTCCAAATTTCCAGCTCTTCTTCATGTGTTGATTCCTCCTTGAGATTGTCTGACCTCATACCGCTTACTTCCTATTAGTGAAAGGAAGCGCAGAACGGTCTACAATCTCAAGTGTACCCATAACTTTTGAAGAACCTGTGAAGACCGTGCCGGAAATGGCAAATCAGCGATTAAATAAGTTCCGCCAATAACTTGTCACGCTTATGCACCTGCTTATGCATCTGCTTCTGCTTCTTTTGCCGGAGCTCTAATGGATATGGATATTTAGGAGAAAGGGATGCGCACATAAAATACCGCTCCCTGTGAGCTTTCCGCCCAGACCTCTCCCCCATGCGCCTGTACCAGCTTCTGCACGATAGCCAGACCGAGGCCGCTGCCTCCCGACTTGCGGTTTCGTGACTTATCACCCCGATAGAAGCGCTCGAACAGGTAAGGCAGATCGGCCGGACTGATCCCGGCCCCTGTATCTCGTACCGTAAGCAGAACACTGCTCTTCTCTTCGCGGGCTTCCACAGTGACTTCACCCTGCGGGGGTGTGAATTTAAGCGCATTACTCAATAAATTCACAAGAATTTGCGTCAACCGGTCACGATCTGCGAACAGCTTTATGCCGGGTACCGCCTTCAGATTCAGGCGGACTTCTTTCTCGCAGAAAGCGGCCGACATCAAGTGAATCACTTTCTGTAAGAGCGGGTCAAGCTCTACTTCTGAGCGAACCAGCCGGAAAACAGGCGAATCCAGCTCATTGAGGGCCTCCAGCTCCACGATGAGATCCGCGAGTCTTTCGATCTCTTCGTAGCAGGAATGAATGCGCTCCGGGGTCGGCTCCCAAATGCCGTCTTCCAAAGCCCTCATATGACTTTTCAGGGTAGCTAGAGGTGTGCGCAGCTCATGGGCGATGTCCTCGGTCATCGTGACCCGGATTTTCTCCATTTTCTGCAGCTGTTCGGCCAGTTCATTGATGGAGGTACCGAGCTCGGACAATTCATCCGTCCCGTGTACGACAGTCCGGCTGTCGAGCTGGCCCTCCGTCATTTTCTCCGCTACCAGCTTCATTTCGATCAGCGGAGCCGATATTTTCCTGGCTACGTATAGACCTAAACATATGGCTAGGACGATTGCCCCGAGGCATGTCCACAACACAGACTGAAGAATCGCCTGCTCCAGATGGTTGTTTAACTGCGGCATACTGTGATCGGCTCCGGCCGCCTGTTTTTCATACATGATAATATGGTAATGCGTGGTAATGGAGATGGAGATGGCCGAGATGAACAGAATGCCTGTAGCCATCGCTATAATAATGCCCGCCAGCCGGATATATAATTTGTTCTTCATGTTCCTTCACCCGAGAATCGATACCCCGAGCCGTATACGGTCACGATATAGGACGGCCGTTTAGGGTCGCGCTCGATTTTGTGCCGGATATTCTTCACATGCTGGTCGATGGTCCGGATATCCCCGCTGAATTCGTAGCCAAGCACTTTGTCTGCCAGCTCATCCCGTGTAAAGTGCCGCTTCGGATATTTGGCCAGCGCTATCAGCAGCTTATACTCGCTCGGTGTCAGACTGACAGGTTCACCGCCGCAGTATACTTTCTGCTGAAGCGAATCAATCTCCAGATGCCCGTTATCGTAGGACACCCTGTCCGCCAGCAGGTGCCCATCGTCCGTCCGCCTCAGGATGGCGCGAACCCTTGCGACAAGTTCCCGGG
Organism: Paenibacillus lutrae; assembly: GCF_009757775.1. Classification (GTDB taxonomy): domain Bacteria; phylum Bacillota; class Bacilli; order Paenibacillales; family NBRC-103111; genus Paenibacillus_F; species Paenibacillus_F lutrae. Next base: position 36,339 of record NZ_RHLK01000010.1, on the reverse strand, counting down.
GATCGAACGGCTTCGTGACATAGTCGTCCGCCCCGAGAGACAATCCCTGAATCCGGTTCGCATTGGATACTTTAGCCGTCAGCATCAGAATCGGAACCGAATCCATCTGCCGGACGGCTCTGCACACCTGCTCCCCGTCCATATCCGGCAGCATAAGATCCAGAATCAGAAGGTGTACCCCTTCTTTTCTCACAAGCTCCAGCGCCTGCGCTCCTGTGCCCGCTTCCAGCGTCAGAAAGCCGTCATTTTTCAAATAGGAGACCACAACGTCCCGGATCTTCTCCTCATCATCGACCACTAGTACCGTTCGCAAGCCGTCCCCTCCCTTCTATCTTTCCAATCAGAATAACAAATACCTGTGTAGAAGTTATATAGATTGTAGTATGTGCAGACACAAAAGAAAAGCCGCAGGGCCGCGGCTTTCCGATTCTTCTTACTTATGATTGTTGAGACGGCTTGCATAGTCCCTGGCAGCCTCATTGACGGATTTAAGTTCTCCGCCTCGAATATAAGAATCCATATTCTTGCTATCCCATTTAATGAGGATCGAATTCTCCGATGCGATCAGGAGCTGATCCGTGTCACCGAAGTAGTAGAACGTATTAGCCTTATCCTGGAAAATCGCCGATCCGCCAAGCTCTTTCTTCGCCTCATGAAGATCCGCAGAGGGATCTCTATACGTAATCTCTGCGATTTTACCGTCCATATAGGTCAGCACATAGTTTTTATACTTCTCAAACGGCGCACCGTCTGCTTGATCTTTGCCTGTTTCCAAAGGCCCGCCCAGGATAGCTTGCGCCTGCTCGGCGGTCTGCCCCAGCATCAAACCGTGCGTACTGAACATTCCGCTGGCCGCTTTTACATCCGGATGATCATATCGTTTGCCGTACAATCCATTCTTCTCAAAAAGACGATCCACAATGACCGCCGCCTCGGCACGTGTCAAGTTTTCCTTCAATGCCAGATCTCCGTCTGATCTTCCTTCCAGAATCCCCTGTTTTTGCATTGCTGAAGAAGCTGCTGCCTCATCTACTGGCTTGAAGCGCAGTGAAGGGTCCAGAACGCGGCTTACAATCCGGGCGATTTCCAGCCGGGATATCGGCTTGTTCACATTTTCTTTCCTGTAAGACGCATCGACAAAACCTTTGGTTTTCTGAGCTTCATCTACATAAGACTGCCACCAGTTATTGCCTTGACCGGCAGCCGCAGCAAATGAAGGATTATCTGTCATGACGATCATTTTCATAAACTGACCCCAGGTCACTTCACTTTGAGGAGCATAATTCTCGTCCGTCATTCCGTCAATCACGTTCATCTGATGTGCGTTTATAATACTGCTCTGCGCCCAAGGCACACTATCGATATCTTTAAACAGCCAATGGGCCTGAGTAACCGAATTTACTGAAATGAGCAGCATTCCGCTTACAGCTGCAACCGTTGTCCATTTTTTTAATTGTCTCATCACAATCCCGCTTTCATTTTTTAGTTGGTTTCAAGCTGTCCGGGAACTGATCTTGCACGCGTTTGTCCAGACTTCCCCAGAACTCCGCAATGCCGGCCTTGGGATCTCCAAAGATACTTTCGCCCTCCTTGCCGGGGTTATAAATCACATCGTTATTATCCTGCAAGACTCTCAAATATGCTCCGACTATCACAGCTGTCTTGGAATCCGAATGTTCCCGAACCAGACGCTCATAGCTCTGCTTGACTTCGGGAAGCAGCTTCATTGAGTTCTCATCGACTGCTTCGTACCGGTATCCATGAATATATTCGCCTAGATACATCTTATACAATTGAAGAATATCCGTCTTTTTGAGACCGTCGGGATGGCTGGTCAAATAATGTTCAGCAAGCAGTATTCTGCTGCCTAATTCATCTCTGGTGATAGTGATACTCCCATCGGAAGTGGCCTGCACGTCAGACTCTGCGGCCCGTATCGTTAAATATTGTTGAAGGTCATCCGACAGGTAGGCGGAATAAGCTTTATTCAAAGCCGCATAATCGACCTTCCAGTAATAATCCCCTTGCCGGTCGCTCAGCGCCAGTTTGCCGGCCGCCTGATTCTTCAGCCACTGCTTCAACGATTCATCGCCTTGGATTTTATTGAAATCTGCCGGATATCCCATTCGGGACAGTTTGTCCGCGGCTCCGGGTTGGGTTGTGATCTCTGCCAAGTTCGCGTTTAATCCGGGCAGATGCTTGTCATAATACTGTTCCAGTTCCAGGAACATCCTGTCCGCTGTCGCCTTATCCGCCTTGGATACATTCGCGTCCAGGAAAGAGGTGACTTCCCTTGCTTCTTTTGCTTGTGCGGTAATCAGAATAAAGTGATTGTACAAGCTTTCATTCGGGCTGACGGCGGAATCAGCCGGAGTAGACGGAGCACCCCCTGTCTTGACGGGCTCTTTGACGGTCAGATCGGTGTTCTTCTCTCCGCAGCCGGCTGCTATCAAAGCAGCCGCCACTAGGGACAGGACAGCCCTTGTACTTCTACCATTGTGTTTCAACTTCATCTCACTCCGTTGCCTAGTATTCTTGCGCTTTTATTTCAACCGGTACAGGGTTGTGGATAAGGTATCGGTCAGCTCCCCCGGCTGCATTTCACTCACCATAAAAGAGCTGCCGGATGGATTCCATTCGATAGAGCTTTTTAAATTTTGTTGGTAAGAGACCGATGTCATATGACCCGTTGAAGCGTTCATCACATAAAGTCCGGTCATTCCCTGATCAAGAGAAAAGGCGCTGAAAGCCAGCTTATCACCGGCAGGAGACCAGGAAATCTGCTGGATGAGTCTTCCTTTGGCAACTGTTTTGCGCTGAATACCACGGGAGCTTTCCGCTATCAGCATCGATTTCTGGTTAGAGCCGGTGTCTGCGACAAAGACAATTTGCTTCCCGTCGGGTGATAAGGCGAAATCCGTTACTTCATCTTCCTGCCACAGAACCGCCAAACTCTCCGTTTCCATGACAGTCAGCTGATTGCCGCTGTCCAGCGTGTACAGCCGATTACCTTTGCCTTCGACTTTAACTATGAACTGCTCTGGTCTGAACTCAGCTAGAGATACGGTCTCGATAATTCCAGCCGTATTTACGCGGTACAGCTTTGGAACTTGGGCTGACCCCGCAGCGGCGGTCAGGAACGTATCCCCGTTAATCCAGCTTCCTTCTGTCCATCTGGTATCAAACGGCAAACGTTTGCCGGCGCCGCCAGCTAAATCGACCATTTCAACCTGGAATGCCCGGTTTTGATGAATGACCGCATGTTTCCCGTCAGGTGATACGTTAACCGAGGTGCCGGCTTCCACTCCGGCATCTTTCATGCTGCCCTTGATGACATCCCGAATGAACAAATGAGGCCTCGCTTCTGTCGAGGCGCTCGTTCCGATCATCTCACGATCGGATATCCAGCCCATCGCATAGAATCCTTCTATACGCTGGATTCCCTCAAGCAGCACTTCTCCAGTCTGATTGGCAGCGGGCGGCTCCAGGATGGTTAGGGATGGACTGTCATTTCCTTCACAGGCTGCCGCAACTGTCAGAAGAATCATCCAAACTGCCCATCTGCCGATTCTTCTTCCCACCGCTTTATTTACGAGCTTCAGAGTGAATGCCCTCCCTTCAAGCTCTAACCCGATTATAGAGCGTAATCATTTCAGCCTCATTTCAACTTATTTCGAACTTGTAAACATTTCACTTTTTATTAATTGCGAAAGAAACGACAAAACGAGTGCCGCCCTCTTCAGGATGCTCCACCCGGATGTTTCCGCTGTGCCTATCCACCCATTGCTTGACCAGAGACAGCCCCAGGCCGCTTCCTCCTGACTTCCTTGCCCGGTCTTTGTTAACGGTATAGAAAGGTTCGAATATTTTGTCGCCAAGCTCTTCGGGTATACCTACCCCGGTATCGGTAATTTCAACTGCGAGCCGGTTATCCATCATCCGGTTCTTCACGGTAACAGAGCCGTTCTCCCTGTTATATTTGATCGCATTATCCAGTAAATTAACGAAAATTTGCATCAGGCTTTCACGGTCTGCCCATATTTCAGCCGTTTCCAGTTCCCTGTAAATGGTAACTCCGAACACATCCGCTTTCCCTTTCATCCGTGCGCACAAATCTTCGAGGAAGGACGCCATTTCTACCTTTTCCAGCTGCTGTTCGAATTCATACTTGTTCATGGCTGCCAATTTCAGCACTTTCTCCACTAAATCGTACAAACGTGCCGCTTCTTTATCGATGACCTCTCTGGCTTCTTTGATCAGAGCAGGGTCATCTCCATACATATGCAGTAAATCGGTATAAGCTCTGATTGAGGTCAGGGGTGTTTTGAGTTCATGAGAAATGTTATTGATAAAATGCTGCTGGGTATTCATGCTCGCCTGTATAGCCTGGCTCATGTCATAAATACCTCCGCTCAGCTCCCCCAGCTCATCCTTGCGTTCAAACGGAGGCTCTGTAATAAAAGTTCCCTTGCGGATACTGTCGGCCGCATCTTTCAGGCGGGAGATCGCTTTGGCTTGCCGGTTCATATAGAAGAGGCCCAGTCCAAAACTGATTAAGAGAACCATCGTTCCCGTTACCACAAACCGTTCCTGTAAATTTTTATAAAATGCCTGTTGACTGCCGAGTAAAGCCTGAAAATGAATAACCCCAAGCTGGCCGTCCGGTCCTTGTACCGGGGCCAGATAATCCTGCGTATCGCCTGCAACCAGATAGGCGATTTTGTTCTGCAGGGCGTAGTTAAGCGCTTCCCCTGTATCCGGGACCTCTTCCATCGGAAGAGAATCGCCGGCTTTGGCACCGCTGATATCGTACAAAAGGACCCTCATCCCGCTGGTCGAACCGATTTGTACGGCAAGGTTCTGCCCCTGCAGCTGCATGAAAGTTTGCGGATCGAACCGGGTTCCGGACACATACTGCTGCCGGATCCGGTTGCCCGCAATATCCGCCTGCTGCTGCAGCGAAACCTCCAGCTGCTCCCTTTGATAGTCGGCCACTCCACTAAGAACGAGCGTGCTTAGAATACCGACAGCGAATAGCAGCAGAGCCGCGATAAACAGCGCGAATTTCCATTTCAGATTCAATTTCATGGTATTTCCCCTATCGCCTTGTAGCCCACCCCGTAAACGGTTTGAAGAAGATGCTGATAAGGCCCGCCCAGCTTGGTGCGCAGCCTCTGGACATGAATATCTACCGTCCGTGTACCCCCTTCATACTCCATGCCCCAGACGAGGTCCAGCAGTTCCTCGCGGGTGTAGACTCTTTTGAGATGAGAGATAAATAATGCCAGCAGGTCAAACTCCTTCGGGGTCAGCGCAAGCGCCTCTCCCTTCAAATAAGCGCTTCGCTGCTCGGGATAGATGACGAGCTCTGCCACTTTAAAAGAGACCGGGTCCGGGTCCGGCTCCGATTCTGCCTTTTGCAGACGCCTCGCCAATGCCTTCACCCTGGCGATCAGTTCCCTTAAATCAAACGGCTTCGTCATATAATCATCTGCCCCGAGTTCAAGGCCTACTATTTTATCTACCATATCATTTTTGACCGTGAGCAGAAGAATTCCCAGGTTTTTGCGATTTTCCAGTTTGCGGCATACATCAAAGCCGTTCATTCTCGGCATCATCACATCTAACACGAGGACTTGAGGCTGGAAGCTGTCCACCTTGCGCAGAGCTTCTTCACCGTCCGCAGCCGTTTCAACCGTATACCCTTCTCTTTTAAGTCCATAGGCAATCGCATTCGCTATCGTCTGCTCATCATCTGCTACCAGCACTTTTACCGTCATGTCTTCCCCTCCGCTTGTTCCTCTATCCTGTCTGTTACTCTATCTTCATTTATTTCACCTTCATTATACTCGATGGATCAGTCGTGCCGGGCACACCCGCTCTTAACAAAAAAAACCACATTTCGTGGTTTTTCGTAAAGCCCGTTATTCTCTTATCCCCAAAAATAACCGACATAAACCATCAGCAGCAGGCCTAATATAAACGAATACGTGGAAACCCGTTCATAACCGTGGCCGTGACTTTCGGGAATCAGTTCCTTATAGGCGATAAACAGCATCGCACCTGCAGCAAAAGCAAGTCCGTAGCCAACCAGCCAATCGATATAGCTCGCCGTAAAATAACCAATGACTGCTGAAACCATTTCCATAAAACCGGTCAGCGTCACAATCAGGAACGACTTGATCCGGCTTACGTTCGAATTCAAGAGGAACACACCGAGAATCAGTCCTTCCGGCATGTTCTGGGCACCGATCGAAATAGCGACCATCGTCCCGAGGCCCTCGCTCTGGCTGGCATAGCTGAAACCCGTACTCAGCCCTTCGGGGATATTATGAATGAACAAAGCAATAATGACGAGAAGCGTCTGGGCATCAAAAGATTTAATACCCGAATCGTTCTCCACGTCGATATGCGGGATATTCTTCTCGATCCGGTCGAGTACAAAAATACCGATTAAAAGTCCGATGGTCATCTGAATCAGGCTTGATTCTTCAATTGATTGCGGCATCAGTCCGAAGGTAGAAGCAGAAACCATGATGCCGGCGGTAAATGCAACCAGAATATCTTTCCACTTCTCAGATAATGTCTTGACGAACAGCAAAGGCACAGCGCCGAGTACTGTCGCCATCGCGGATATAAAACTGCCGATTAATGCTGTCTCCATAGATGAACTCCTTGCTATCCAGTGTCTTTTTCTATAAGTACGTAAGCTCATCAGGCCCGCTTCGCAAGTCTGGCTTCCTATGTATCTTATGAAAAACTATCCTATATGCGCTTATAAATCAAGTCCTTTCTACCTCTTATTACCCGCTGCAAAATGATAAAAATCAGGTTTTTCACCTTCAAGTCCTTATTTTCCCTTCACTTGCAATAACTATGCATAAGAGCCTGTCAAGTTGACAGTATCGCTGCCAATCTCCTATGCTTTTATCAACAGGTTACAGATCTTTCTGTAATCATGAAATGTGCAAGAGAAGTTGGAGGGAACCGATATGTCCACAAGCATGACCTTAGCAGAAGCAATACGCGCACGCAGATCAATCGGTAAAGTGCAGGATACTCCGGTTGACAAAAATATCATCGAGACTATTCTGGAAGCGGGTAACTGGGCTCCGAGCCACCACTGCACCGAACCGTGGAGATTCTTTGTCATGACCGGACACGGCCGCAAGGTTCTGGCCGAAGCCTACGCCGATATCGCATGCGAGGGGTCGGATGCAGCCGGCGACGAGCTGGAGGCGCTGCGCGCTAAACAGGGGCTCAAAGCCTACCGCGCCCCACTGATCATTGCCGTTGCGGTTACGCCTTCTGAAGCGGCCAACGTGAACCGCAGAGAAGAACTTGCGGCTGCGCATGCGGCTATCCAGAATATGCTGCTTGCCGCGCATGCGTCAGGGCTTGCATCCATTTGGCGCTCCGGCGACCCGATGTATCATCCCCGCATGAAGTCCGCCTTCGGCCTCGGGGACGAATCCGAAATGGTCGCACTGATCTACCTGGGCTATCCGGTGAATCCTGTCCATCCCGGCAAGAGGGGCTCCTTCGAGGATAAAACCGTCTGGATATCCGAGTTTTCGGCAGCTCAAGCCTAGACTAGACTTCCTGTAACTTCCGGTGCGCCGGACCCGTTAATAACCTTACACCAAAATCCCCACAGCTGGCGTGGTATATATCCACTTCCGCTCTGGGGATTTTTTGCTTTTGCAGCATACTCAGTGCTGCCTGTACATCCACGGCTTAGGCTATTTCAATTCGGCTGACGTGATTTATCGCTGTTGGGCCCTATCCAGCCGGTCACAATAAATATGCATGGCTTCCTTCAGAAAAGCAGCCAGACCGGGTTGATACTGGTCGATGTTAGCCGTAAACCGTTCATCATCGACGTACAGATCACCGAGCCCGCGGAAGATCTCGGGCGTACAATCATAGAAGTGGTCCGTGATCCACTGCCTCAGTTCTCCCACCGCCTCCTGTACATGAGGGTCATCGACGCCTTCACTCATCTTGGCTATCACCTTAGCGTAGATCTGCCGGGACTCCGACATGATTCCGGCCCAGTTGTCTGGGGTATAAGCGCCCGTACGCTCCTCTACCGCATCGATCGTTTCATTTCCATATGTCCGGCGTGACTCTGCCTCATATTTTTTCTTATGCTCCTCAATTGAACGCAGGTCAAACCCTTCGAACATTTCTTTTCCGCTCATCACAGTTCCTCCTTCAATGGAAGTAATGGTTCTATCCACGGTGCGGATGATATCTTGAAGCCGCTTCATTTTCTCCAGCAGCAGCTCTTTATGTCCGATTAGTGCCCGCTTGCGGTCAAAGTCCGGACTGTTCAGCAGCGTTTTAATCTCTTGCAGCGAAAATCCGATCTCCCGGAAAAATAAAATTTGCTGCAGCCGTTGGAGTCCTTGATCCGTGTACAGCCGGTAACCGGCCGCATTGATGTAATCGGGATAGAGCAGCCCGATTTCATCGTAATGATGAAGCGTACGCACACTGACCCCAACCAAATCGGCCACTTCCTTCACTTTATAGGGCACTCTCTTCACCTCCTGAAATTCATCCTACACCATCACGTTACGTGAGGGTCAACACTTCGTTCATTTTCTTATCTTTCATCCTTGTCTTTTTGTATGCCATCCTTAACTTCTTGAATTCCATCCCCGGTTTCCTGCAAGTGCACCTTGATTACTTTCTCCTAAGCCCCCCTTACCCTTAAGCGACCCTTGAGGGATCGCAAAAAAACCGTAAACCTTTACGGTCTACGGCTTCAGTTGAGTTATCCTTACTCCTTAAGGCTTTAACACAACTTTAATGCAATCCTCCATTTTATCAATGAATACCTTGTATCCGTGCTCCGCTTCAGATAAAGGCAGTCTGTGCGTGATGATATCCGTCGGATCCAGCTCGCCCGTACGGATTTGGCGGAACAGCTCCGGCATATAATGAATGACGGGAGCTTGTCCCATCTTCAGCGTGATGTTGCGGGAAAACAAATCGCCGAGCGGGAACATGTTGTAATTCATCCCGTATACGCCGATCAGCTGAATCGTACCGCCTTTACGGATCACATTCGTAGCTGTCTGAACAGGGCCCAGCGTACCGCCTTGAAGCTTGAGCGCTGTTTCAACTTTCTCTACAACCGACTTCTCCCCGTCCATTCCTACGCAGTCAATCACCACATCGGCGCCGCCGTTCGTTTCATTAAATAAAAATCCTTCAATATCATCTTTATCTTTGAAATTATAAGTTTCAACCTTATTCACGCGGCGGGCATGATTAAGCCGGTAATCGACATGATCGACAGCAATGACCCGCTTAGCGCCTTTCTGCCAGGCAAATTTCTGTGCGAGCAGACCGACCGGGCCGCTGCCCAGAATAATGACGGTATCCCCTTTTTTGACTCCCGCATTATCTACAGCCCAGTAAGCCGTAGGCAGAATGTCCGACAGGAACAACACCTGCTCATCTTCCAGCTCCGCTTCCTTCGGTATCACAAAGGGCATGAAATTGCCGTATGGAACTCTCAGCAGTTCAGCCTGCCCGCCAGGATAACCACCGTAAGATTCCGAATAGCCGAGGTAGCCGCCTGTATCTTTCTTTGGATTATCGTTCGAATTATCGCACTGGCTCTCCAGCTGATTTTGACAGAAAAAACATTCTCCGCAGGAAACATTGAACGGAATAACGACACGGTCGCCTTTCTTGACGCGCGTGACATCGGGTCCAACCTCTTCTACGATTCCCATCGGCTCATGGCCGATCACATAATCATCCGGCATACCCGGAACCATTCCGTTGACGAGATGAATATCGGAGCCGCATATGGCAGTTGTCGTAATTCGCACCAGGATGTCGTCTTTTTTCTCCAGTGACGGATCTTTTACCTCTTTGACTTTGACTTTCTGCTTGCCTTGAAATGTAACAGCTTTCATGTTGTCGCTCCTTTCAAGATGAGAATCGCTCTACTTATTTTTTTACACCCCGACAATAAAATATAAACGCAGGAAACGGCCGGACTAGGCATGATCTCTCAAAAGCTTCTCGACTTTAGCCCGCTTATGCTTCTCTTGTTCCTTCCTTTGCTGGTCCTCCGCCCTAAGCGCTATGTAAAGTGACACGCACATCAGACACAGGATAACGGCAAAAGGAAGTGCCGCTATAATGGAAGCGGTCTGAAGGGCACCTAATCCACCGCTGATCAGAAGAACCATCGCTATCGCGGATTGAAGTACTCCCCATGTAATTTTGACACGGTTGGATGGATTCAGTTTGCCGTCACTGGTGAGCATGCCAAGCACAAAGGTAGCCGAATCTGCTGATGTAATAAAGAAGATTGTGATGAGCACAATGGCAACGCCTGTCAGGAACGTTCCCCAGGGAAGCTGCTCCAGTGTCATAAACAGTGCCGCTGTCGTATCTTTCTGAACCGCTTCCGCCAATGGGACCCCGTCAAATATTTGCATCTTAAGCCCTGTTCCTCCGAACACGGCAAACCAGATACAGCCGAACATACTGGGTACCAGAAGAGCGCCAAGGACAAATTCGCGGATTGTTCTTCCTTTGGAGATCCGGGCAATAAAAGTGCCCACGAAAGGCGCCCACGCAATCCACCAGGCCCAGTAGAACAACGTCCATGTCCCGACCCAGCTCCCCCCCGAGAAGGGTGTCAAACGAAGACTCATCTGAATCAAATTCTGCACATACCCGCCGAACGATTCCGTTAGAGTTTCCATAATAAAGGCAGTCGGCCCCATCACGAATACGAACAGCATCAGGACAACGGCGATAATCAAATTTGTATTGCTCAGCAGTTTGATTCCTTTGTCCAATCCGGAAGTAGCCGATATAAGGAAGAGAACCGTCACCACCAGAATAATACCGATCTGAGTACCGAGTGAATTCGGCCAGCCCAGAAGATGATTAAATCCACCCGCAATTTGCAGGGTACCTAGTCCTAATGAGGTCGCGACGCCGAAAACTGTGGCGATTACAGCCAGGGTATCAATCAGTTTGCCAATGGGACCATTTACTTTGTCCTTAAGGAGGGGCTCAAAAGTGGCGCTGATTAGCCCCTTTTTTCCTTTACGGAATTGAAAATACGCAAGGCATAACGAAATGACCGTATACACGGCCCACGGATGAAGCCCCCAATGGAAGAAAGAGTACCTCATCGCCAGCCGTGCGGCTTCGGAAGTGCCGGGCTCCGCTCCTTCAGGCGGGAGTAAATAATGAGAAAGCGGTTCGGCGGCTCCCCAGAACACAAGCCCGATTCCCATTCCTGCACTGAACAGCATGGCGAACCAGCTGACTAGTGTATAGACAGGCCGCTCATCATTCTGGCTCAGCCGGATTCTCCCGTATTTGCTGAAAGCCAGATAAAAGGAGAAGAGCAGGAACAAGAATGTCGCCAGCAGATAAAACCATCCGAAATTGGAAATCGAATAGCTGTAAACCGCATCGGTCACTGAAGCAAATTGCACTGGCGCCAAAGCTCCCCACAGCACGAAAATCAATATAATTACGATCGAAATACCAAAAACCATCCCACTTCCTCCTTTACCGCAACTCAAGCAAACAAAAAAGGAGCCTCTTCTTCCGCTTCTCCATACTAAGTATTTGGTTTGTTTTCGTTAATTATCCATTCCATCGTTTAGTGATTTTTTGCCGGTTCCTCTCCTCCGTGAGTTTCACCAGCAGGTCCGATTTTTCAACAAATAGACTGCGACTGATGTTTATGCCACCATTTTCAGGCATCTTTCTGAATCCATTTTTCAAAAATTCGTATTCTTCAAGCTTTTTTTTCGCCGTTTTGCCGTACGATTTGCTGGACATTCTTCATTCAGGTAATAGTATTTGGCCAAGTCCTCCTCATTCAGGTATAACAGAGACGTTTAGCCAACTTCCATTTTTTTTCGACAATAAATTTGAATATTCTACATCACGAAACCTCTCGTCCCGCTCACTGCCTAGGTTTACTCAGGAATCAAGAAATACTTCTTCTTCTTTTTAAATGGAAATTAATCACTTAGTTATTATAACAATCGGGATCAAAATAACTTTTATCGAGGGCGTTCATCAAATAGAGGAATTTTCCACCAAATTTCGACACAAAATTGGAGACAAGTTTGTATAAAAATAGTTAAAATAACAGTTTAAAACTTCGCCAACTTAGTTTATAATCATTGTTATGAAGGAGGTGAGGGGATAGAAGATAAAGGAAGCAAGGAATATGAACAGGAGGTCGATCAGCTTAGATTCACTAGACGATTTGTTGCATGAGGATTCAAATGGAATTACAGCAGTTCCCTGATTTCGAGTTGAGCTACTAATTCGATGCTTTTGAACTACTATTTTTCTTACTAATGAAAGCGGATTCATCTTGCACGTACTAAACACAACTACTAGGAGGAATATTATACTATGGTTCAACAAACAAGACTATTCAAGGTATCGCCAGTCCTTACTGGCATTGTGATGGTAATGCTGGCGGTAGCTTTTTCACTTCTTTTTGCTAAAAGCGCTTCTGCACACGGTTACATTGAAGGCCCTGCTAGCCGCGCGGCTCTTTGTAAAACTGGCGCTAACGTAGGTTGTGGAGCTATTCAATACGAGCCGCAAAGCCTTGAAGCTAAAGGTAACTACCCTGCTGCAGGTCCTGCTGACGGTCAAATCGCAGGCGCTGGCGCATTCCCTGAACTGAACGTTCAGACAGCTGACCGCTGGACTAAAGTAAACCTGAACACTGGCGCTAACAACTTCACATGGAAATTGACTGCTGCTCACGCAACTAAAGAATGGAAATACTACATCACTAAGCCAGGCTGGAACCCTAACAAGACACTTGCTCGTTCCGACTTCGACCTGTTCTGCTCTTTCAATGATGGCGGCAAACGCCCTGATTTCAGCGTAACTCATTCTTGCAACATCCCAACTGACCGCACTGGCTACAACGTAATCTTGGCAGTATGGGAAATTTCCGACACAGGTAACGCTTTCTACAACGTAATCGACGTTAACCTGGGTGGTAACAATGGCGGTGGCGCTACACCTGCAGCACCATCGACTCCAGCAAACCTGACTTCTTCCGCTCAAACTACTTCCAGCGTGAGCCTTAGCTGGTCTGCTTCCACAGCAGCTAGCGGTATCAAGAACTATGAAGTATACCGCAACAACACACTGGTAGGTACAACTACGACGACTTCTTATTCCGATGCAGGTCTGACTGCTAACACAACTTACTCCTACACGGTAAAAGCTGTTGACAATGCAGGCACGAAATCTATCGCATCCTCTGCTCTGTCCGTTAAAACTGCTGGTGACAGCTCTGCATTCCCTGCTTGGAATGCTGCAACTGCCTATGTAGGCGGCAGCAAAGTAACACACAACGGTGTTTCTTACCAAGCTAAATGGTGGACACAAGGTGAAACTCCTGGATCCGCTGGCGTATGGCAAGCGATCTAATCTAACCATGTAAAGAAGGCCGCTCAAAAGTTTCATTTTGAGCGGTCTTTTTCTATGAAGAAAATTTCAAAGTTTCTCCCCCGCCCGGTACTTCCTCCTGCTTAGAGACTCCGAACGCTACTCGCCGTTATCTCCAGATCAACCAGGAACTTCCCGCATATAAGATAGCACTGAAGTAGAACAAAGCATCAATGGTGAGCCAGTCGATGATCGTCCCGCCGATTATGACCGCAAATCCTGAAAATCCGCTATTTTCCGCAGGTGCTGCTTTCAGCTGGATTCCCCCTTCGCCTCAACTAAAACCGGATTCCAACAGAAATAGCAATGACCGGATTCCACTGGAAAATCGGCCATTGCTATGTCTATTATCCATTTGTCTTCTTCACCGTCACTCACAATACGTACCTCTTTCACCTAAAAACCCGAATGATATTTATCCGGACTGGAGGAATTGTGTTTGGTTCCTTCCTTATCTTTCTCTTCTTGCTGCTCTATATTTAAATCTTCCACAGGAATCGGGTCCACATTCTGCTGACTTTCATACATATCGAAGAGACTTTCTTTCTCCGTCGGATATTGCTCTGGATGATCGCGGTTTCCCTTCTGTTGAGTCTGCTGTTCAATCTCTTGTTCGGTCTTCTTAGGTTCTGGCATACAACTCACCTCACTTCGATTTGGTATAGGTTAAATACCTCAAATCGAAGGAAGTCAAACAGGACGATTACATTTCATCTTGCCTGCCAATGATATAGGCGAATATCTGTATTCGCTTTCAGAAACGTTCCAGCGCTATATCGAAAACTAAGAGGCGTTTTCCGCTCCGGTCCAGAATCTGCATGGCAGATTGCAAAAGTTCGGACATCGCTGAATCATCATTCGAAGGTATATCTACACTTCGGGGTGCCTGATCATCCAGCGTCACATCGTCTAGCCTCCATGTGCCATCCGCATGATCGGTCACGTTGTGTACGTGATCCAGCGCCATTTGCAGCGCACGCCTTAGAGCGGTCGTCGCGTTGAGACCTGAACAGCCGTACCAGAGGCCATTCGTTCCGACCCACATCACCGGGAAACCGAACAGATCCTCTTCTGATCCAAACAAGGGTAACCCGCTGGCGGCTGTTAAATCTTGCAGGAGTGTGCGGCATCTTTCATCTTCTACGATCCCCAGTTCAAGTTTTTTAATAGCTGGTTTCTGGGTCTGCTGCCGCTTTCCCATTTCCTTATCCAGATAACTTTCCAATCCGCTGCATACCCCTTCTACGAAAAAAGGCCATGCTCCTGTCGCACTCAATCCTTCCGACTGCAATTTTCCCATGTCCATGATCCACTCTCCTTTCCATTCATACTGTGAGTATAAACCGCGATTCATTAGTATTCTTGCTGGATACCGCAAAATCCTGCCGAAACTTAAGTGATTTTTCTAAATATTTATAAATTTCTATTAAATGTCACAACTATCCCGAATTTTGTTAAGTGGATACCGGGGTCTGCCCTCCCTTCATCCCCTCATATCTTACATCATATAAAGATCAGGTTGTCTTGATGCTTGACCTTGCTATTTTCTTTTGGAACAGGGACATTCGCACAGTCCCCTCTCCGTTTAAGTGCATATTCTATCTCGTTCTAACAATCTTTTACCGAATAGGAGCTGGATACGAATGGGTTATGTTGGTGGAGCTGGTGGAGTCGGCGGAGTCGGCGGAATCGGCGGAATCGGCGGAGTCGGCGGAATCGGCGGAGTCGGCGGAATCGGCGGAGTCGGTGGCGTTGGCGGTTATGGTGGCGGAGTTGGCTTTACAAGTACCGGAGCCATTCTGGTTCTCTTTATCCTGTTGGTCATCATAAGCCGTGCGTTTCTGTATTAATCAGCCGTGCAGCGGTGCTGGGGGCTTACTCTAAGCCTGCACACAACAATCGTTCGACTGGCGCCGTCCCTCGGCGCCAGTTTTTTTACTGAGCTCTTATGTGAAAGGGTTCACCGCCGCCGAGCCGACCACGAAGACGTTATCCGTGGTCCCGGTAACCTTTCGCACACCTCACTTGTTCATAATCTGTTCGTAGAGACGCTTGAGAATAAGTGCTTCAGCCCACAGAGGTAAAGGCTGTTCGAGATTTTGTTTCCATACCGGATCTGTCAGAAGCCCCTGTTCGTATAGCCAGTCAACCGCTTCAAGTTTCCAGTCATCAGGACCCGAAGGGCCGGGTATATGAAGGCCCATTGCTTTTGCCACCCCATCTCCAATCGTATCGGCAAGCCTTTGTAAGAAGGACGGATTACTCAGCAGATTTGCATCAATCAAATTGTCCACGAACAAATTCTCGATCAGCAGAGCATCCATTTTAGTCTCGCGGAGAACGGCAAAATTCGCTTCTTTCTTACCACGGTCTTTCACGCCCTGCGTACTCAAAAACTTCATGATCTCATCATGAACGACGTTTTGTTTCTGACCACTTGCTCCATTCCGGGTTCCCGGATACACATAGGTCTCGAATCCTTCCCCGCCCCCTGCATTATGATGCAGAGCAACGAAGTAAGCGGCACCCCATCTGTTGGCCAAATTTGCCCGTTCAGACAATTCCACGAACACATCGGTATCCCGGGTCAGCTTTACATTCGCGGAGTAAGTGTTTATTAAACGATCCCGGACTTTCAAGGTCAGATGCAGTGCGAGTGATTTCTCTACAAGTCCGCTGCCTTGTGCGCCGGAGTCCTTCCCGCCATGTCCCGCGTCCAGCACGATGAGGGGAAGAACGGGAGCTGCCGGGCCGGAGGCCATCATTTTATTGTATAGCTTCAGAATAGAGTGACCGTATGTCTCTCCGGCTTGCAAGGCGTCTTGCAGCGATGCGTATTTCTTCCGGTCGTATCCTGGGACTGCCCACCTGCCGGACAGATCCTCCCAATTCGGGGCAATGCCGCGCGTAACTAAATGAAAGCGGGGATCGATGATCGCTTCACCCCCCGGGAGCGGATTTTTCGAAGCATAAGCATATAGATGCTGAATCTGTGCGGTAACACCGGCAGCTATAGTCGGGAAACTGTTGCCGGGAACACCGCCAGTTGCGCCGATGCCCGCGAAATTGTTTTGTTCCGGTTTAACATCTCCCCCGAACCGGAACCAGTTGGTTTCGTGTATCGACTGTGCAACAGCAACGTCTCCGCGGACGCCGTATTTGGCGCCGATGTCAACAAAGTTGCGGGCGATCTCTGCATTGAAAGACGGATTTACGGTGCGGATAAAGTTCGTAATTTTACTCGCATCAGCTTTTGTCCTGCCCATAATCGGATGTCTGGTCACAGCCGCTGCACTTATCCCGTACTCTTCCATCTGCCTCACCTCTTATTTTGCGTTTATACATATAGTTTATGATAATTCTGACTTTATGCGAGTGTGTCTGTCCATTTTATTTACAAAATTCAAAAGCCGCCTTCATATGAAGACGGCTCATCATTGTGCATCTGCACCCTATGTCAATTTATTTAAAAACTTTTACACGCTCTTCAAGCGGCTGAAATTCCTTCTCGCCCGGCTGCATCGTCGGTTTGCCGAAAGGCATTTGAGCAATCAGCTTCCAGCTCGCAGGAATGTTCCACTCTTGTTTCACAGCTTCATCAACAAGCGGGTTGTAATGCTGGAGGGAAGCGCCCAGACCTTCAGCTTCCAGGCTGGTCCATACCACAAACTGCAGCATGCCCGAAGAGTGTTGAGACCAGATCGGGAAATTGTCTGCATACAGCGCAAAGTTTTTTTGCAGTCCTTCTACAACGCTTTGATCCTCGAAGAAAAGAACGGTACCGGAACCGCTTTGGAAGGCAGCCATTTTGTCTGCGGTAGAAGCAAACTGCTCTTCATTGTTCACAACTTTGCGCAGGGTTTCTTTCGTAATGTCCCAGAATTTATCATGTTGTTCATTTAAAAGCAGAACGACTCTTGCGCTTTGGGAGTTAAAAGAGGAAGGCGTATGCTTAACAGCCTCGTTAATCAGTTCCTGAATTTTATCTTCTGAAACAACGGTTTCTTTGCTGATTCCGTAAATGGAGCGTCTGTTCTTAAGAGCTGTAATAAAATCCATAGCCATATTGTATAGCCTCCTACGTTTTGTTAGTAACCTACTTTATTATTGTAACGTATTCTTTAGAAAAGTAAACCCTTTTTTTAAAAATACCGTTGATAGAGTGCGTATTCTATAACTGCTTTATTCTTCGAAGCCGACAAACCCAAAAAAGACCGGACAAAGCGACACAGGCGTCATCTGTCCGGTTTCTTGTATGGTAAACATTAAACATTAAACATTAGATACAGGCTCCGTCTAACTGGAAAGAGTGGCTTGCGGAGCTTCGGCAGGCTTGCGGCGGATCATGATGTAGTAGCACAGAACAGCCCCGAGATCGGAAGCGGCAATCACAACTCCCATCGGTACCGCTGTTGCGCTTCCTGCAATTCCTACCAAGGGCGCGACCATTGCACCGAGTATAAAAGAGAGCAGCCCTAGCAGTGCCGAAGCACTTCCTGCCGAATGACCGTAATTCTGCATCGCAAGGGAGAAGCTGGCGGTGCTTACAAGCCCGACACTCGATACTACGAAGAAAAGCGGGATAAGAATGGCAGTTAATCCTGCTCCGGCAAGAATCATAGCAAGCAGCGTTACACCTCCCAATGAAGCGATAAGCAGGCCGCTGACGAGCAGCTTCGTTTCACTGACCCTGCCGGCCAAACGCCCGGCAATCTGCCCGGCAATGATAATGCCGATGCCATTAATGGCGAAGAACAGGCTGAACATTTGCGCAGAGGCATGATGAATATTTTGTATGACAAAAGGAGATCCCGAGATATAAGCGAACATTGCCGCGGAAATCAGCCCCTGCGTCAGGGCATACCCCATAAACATCCGGTCACGAAGCAGAGTCCGGAAGGTTCCGATGGTCTGTTTCATGCCTCCCTTGAATCTTTTCTCCGCCGGCAGCGTCTCCGGCAGACCGAACAATGACGCCACCAGCATGAGAATACCGATTAATGCCAAGACTAGGAATACGCCCTGCCAGGATGTGAACTGGAGCAGCTGTCCCCCCACAATAGGCGCCAGAATGGGTGCCGCTCCGTTAATGAGCATAAGGAGCGAGAAAACCTTCGTCAGCTCCGAGCCGCTGTAAAGGTCCCTCACCACCGCTCTGGAAATGACAATCCCTGCCGCACCCGCCATTCCCTGAATAAAGCGGAGCAGGATCAGGCTCCAGATCGACGGCACAACGGCACACAGGAGCGAGGCTGCCGTATAGACACCGAGGCCTGCGAGCAAAGGCAGGCGGCGGCCTTTGATATCACTGATCGAGCCTGCAAAAATCTGGCCGACCGCCAAGCCGAGCAAGCAGGAAGTCAAACTAAGCTGTGCCAGTGAAGCGGTTGTGTCCATATCATCTGCCAGCAGCGGCAGCGCCGGTAGATACATATCCAGCGACAGCGGTCCGAAGGCGGACAGAGCGCCCAATACAAAAACGAGCCATATTTTGTTCGAGCGGAAGGAAGAAGTACGGCTTTGAACTCCCTTCTCTTCCCGCTTGTTTCCCGTACCTGGCATCACCATCATCCTATCTTTGTATAAAAATTAAGAAACCATCTTGTGAGAATGTCAAGATCAACGTATACACTAACGCACACTTAACTGCGTGTCAATACGGCTTCGAGCGCAAACCTGGTTAGGCTGTGCACAGGAAACAAGCCCATCTGACGGGCAGAAGGGCCTGCTTTTGGAGCCAGCTTTTCGTTACTCTCTTTCCTCTGCCAGCTTTCCGGTACTCCCTTTCCTCTTCTGCATCCCTACAAGTAGCAAGGCTTCACGCATACCGGTTTGGATACGGATAACGTATATCCTGTGAACTCCAGCCGGCCGCTGCCCGAATCAACCCGATAAGTTACCACGTTGTCACTATCGCGGTTAGCCGCAATAAGATAACGCCCTCCCGGGGTCAAGGCAAAATGACGGGGATGCTGACCTTCCGTAGAAACATGCTCGATCACGCTGAGCTTGCCCGAACCATGATCGATCTTGCAGACGACAATGCTGTCATGGCCGCGGTTGGAGCCGTACAAATAATTACCATCTTCCGATACCGTCACTTCTGCGCAAATGTTGTCGCCCTCATAGGTCGGCGGAAGGGTGGGAAGAGTCTGAATCGGATTCAGCTGTCCCGATTCCGCCTCATAAGCGAACGCGGTCAGGCTCGAGTCAATTTCATTGATCACATAAGCAAATTTACCGCTAGGATGGAAAACCATATGACGGGGACCTGCTCCCGGATGGAGCTTCGTCTCTCCGTGGAGCTCCAGAACTTTGTTCTTCGGATCAACCGCATAGGCGACAATCCGGTCCAAGCCCAAGTCAGGGATGAACACAAAACGGTTGTCCGGGCTGAACAGTGCCGAGTGAGGGTGCGGTTGATCCTGCCGCTCCGGATTCGGGCCTGAACCTTCATGCTGTTTCACATCCAGCAGCTCCCCGATCGTCCCGTCCTCATTCACGGCAACCAGACCGATGAGTCCCCCGTGATAGCTGGATACGACCAGAAACTTGCCGCTCCGGTCGCGCTGAATATGACAGGTGGGCGCTGAGACCGTTGCCGCCCGGCTGTAAGAGCTTAGCTTCCCGGTTGCCGGGTCGAGCGTTAAACAGACGGCTTCCCCTCTTTTTCCGCCGTCATCCGCCGCCGCTTCCGATATAACATACACTCTGCTGCTTTTTGTATCCACATCCAGGAAAGTAGGATTTTTAAGACCGGATGCCTCATCCAGCAGCGTCAGTTCTCCGGTTTCTTCATGGAGCCGGGCTGCGTACACACCGGGTCCGTCCGCTTCCGCATAAGAACCTATCATAATGAAATGCTTGTCCGATAATGTTGTCATAAAGTGTTCCTCCTCGGTTGGATTGTATATGTAGTCGATTATTTCCGTAATGACACCGCCGTACAGACCTTCCGCAGCGGCAGGATAGAACCTTATATTTTTTTCCAATACGGACGGTTCCTTTAAATGTACACCGTATCCCTTAGCAAAATCAAACAAAGGAATCCTGTTCAGGTGATTATTCTAGAGCCCGTCTGTAAACAATTTAACTGACCCTTTAATTTACCCTTACAAAAGAAGGAAGTGGATTCATGCTTTCCCCCTATAAAGAGTGTGACTTTTCCCCAATGAAAGAAAGTCTCAAAGAAGATATGCGGCTGTTGACCGGCAGAATACAGAAAAGCATCGAAACCCTCGATCAGGATAATTACTGCATGCTTAAGGAAATTGAACAGATTAAAGAGAGTTTTCTGAGCATCGAATCCCGTGCATCCACCTTTTACTTAAACTGCTACTTGTCGCCGTTTACCGATAAATACACGGAACTTTCCATCTCTGTCCAGAATTTGTCCCGGAGACGGCACGGTGCATTGATCGTAATCGAACGAAGCGACGCGCTTGAACCCATCATTCAAACCGGCATACCGATCGGCGCTGAAGTCACTCAGTCTCTGCTGGAGTCTCTGTTCTACCCGGGCACTCCCCTGCACGACGGAGCCGTTCTCATTCGGTACAATCAGATTGTTTCGGCCAAAAATATTTTGCCGCTGTCTCATATCATTCAGCCTGAACCCAAGCTTGGCACCCGTCACCGGGCTGCAATCGGGTTATCTGAATTAAGCGACGCCATCATACTCGTTGTCTCTGAGGAAACAGGGAAGGTTTCTTTTGCCTCGAAGGGGAATTTGTATCCCATTGTTCCGCAGCAGACCGCTTCGAATCAGATGAGCGTTTAGAGCACCAGTCTCCATAGTGCGAAGCTGACAATGCCTGCGATTACAGTACCGAATAAACTTCGCGTCCATACGGCCACGCAGATAGCCGGGAGCGCCGCAAGCAGTTCCAGCGCATTATCTGTCAGATTAAACCGGCCTTCGCTCAGAAGCAGTTCCTGGGCCAGCAGCGCGGCCATGACGGCAACCGGGATATGCCGGAGCCATCTTGTTCCCAGGTCGGGCAGCTGAAGCTTGCTCAGTGCAAGCAGAGGCAGCACACGGGGAATCCATGTCACGAGTGATGTACCGGCAATCATCCACCAGAACCATTCTCTTATTTCCATTTCTCAATCACCAGCCCAGCCGTCGCTGCAACCAGAATAGCTGCAAGAACATTCAGATTCGGATTCAGTACATAACTTCCGCCTACGACCGTCGCAGCTGCCGTCACCGCTACAATCAGATCAAGCCGCAGCTGCCTGCGCGCCGCAAGCTGCAGAACAAGCAGCCCGATAAACATGGCTGCAAGCGCAAAGGTGAGGCCGAATTGCTCCGGATCGGAAATACGCTCCCCCAGAAATCCGCCTGCCATATTGGCGGCGAACCAATTGAGGTAAGCCGTCAAATTAAGTCCGAGCATCCACTTGTAGGACAGCCGCTTCCGGACCGCTCCCCGGTTGACCGCTACCCCGAAGGTCTCGTCTGTGAGCTGGGAACCGATCGTCACATTCTGCCACCAGGTGAATTTGCTGAAATAAGGAGCTAGAGCGGCGCTCATAAGCAAATGCCGGAGATTCACGAAGAATATGGTCGCGACGATCGCCAGAACGGACTGGCCCGCAGCGATCATTCCAGCCGCAATAAACTGACCGGAGCCCGCGTACAGCAGCAAAGACAAGAGAGCGATCTCTGCCAGACTCATTCCCGCAGTCTTCTCTACGACACCTGCGGCAAATCCGATACTCCAATAACCGAGTAAGGTAGGCACACAATCTTTGACCCCCTGCCGGAACGTATCTTCCTGCGTAGATTCTCTGCCTGATTCCTCTAGCGCAGAGGATCTATTCTTGATCACGGGAATAGCTTCCTATCTGTTCGTTTGCAAGTTCAAAGACTCCAGTCATTTGAGTGAGAAAAGAATGAATGACCTCCAGCTCTTGCTGCGTATAGGACGAACAAAGTTTTTGGGTATGCTGAGACAGAGGCTCATACAGGGTGTGATAGGACTTTTGACGCTCCAGGTTGGGAACGATGATTACACGGCGGCCGTCTCTTGGATCTTTCTGCCGGGTAATAAATCCCACGTCCTCCAGCCTGTCTAGAAGAGCCGTGACGGTGCCGGTTGTCAGACCCGTAATTTTGCTGAGTTCTCCGGCCGTGATCGGACCGGTTTCATTTAAGATATCGGCTGTTTTTAAATCCGTATGGATGACACCGATGGAAGATGCAGCATTTTGATGAAAAAGAACGATTCTTGTCGACAGCTTTCTCATCTGCGAAATCATGGCAGGTACCGGTGTAGGTTGCACAGGTAAATCACTTGACAAGGAAAATTCCTCCTCATAAACTAGAAAATATCTTGACCATCAAGATAACGGATGACGGGATTTTATTTATTTTATCGAATCTAAGACAGTTTGCAAAGGAGAAACCGCTTTGATAGACAAAAACACTAATCTTAAGTATGTCGTAACCGGACTGCTTCTCGCCATTCTGATGTCAGCTATGGACAACACCATCGTCGCTACTGCAATGGGCACGATTGTCTCGGATCTGGGCGGCTTCGACAAGTTTGTCTGGGTCACCTCGGCTTACATGGTTACAACGATGGCCGGAATGCCGATATTCGGCAAGCTCTCGGACATGTACGGGCGCAAACGGTTCTTCCTGTTCGGATTAATCGTATTCCTGATCGGTTCGGCATTGTGCGGAATTGCGCAGGATATCGTACAGCTCAGCATTTACCGGGCTATTCAGGGTATCGGAGGCGGAGCCCTGATGCCGATTGCCTTCACAATTGTATTCGATATCTTCCCTCCGGAAAAACGCGGGAAGATGACCGGTTTGCTCGGTGCCGTATTCGGAGCATCGAGCGTACTCGGTCCTCTGCTCGGAGCTTATATCACCGAATACATAAGCTGGCATTGGGTGTTCTACGTCAATGTTCCGATCGGGATCGTATCTCTGATCTTAATCGTCCGGTACTATCACGAATCCAAACAGCATGTGAAACAAAAAATCGACTGGTGGGGCGCCACAACACTGGTCGTGGCTGTCGTCAGTCTCATGTTCGCGCTTGAGCTCGGCGGTAAGGACGGATTTGCTTGGGATTCCACTCCCATCATCAGTTTATTCGTAAGCTTTGCTGTATTCTTTGTCCTGTTCTTTATCATTGAAACCAAGGCCAAAGATCCGATCATATCCTTCTGGCTGTTCAAGCAGCGCTTGTTCGCAACGTCTCAGATACTGGCTGTTCTCTACGGAGCCACCTTTATCATTCTGACCGTCTATATTCCGATCTACGTTCAAGCGGTCTTCGGAGGATCGGCTACCAATGCCGGCCTTATTCTGACTCCGATGATGCTCGGCAGTGTAGCGGGCAGTGCGATCGGCGGGATTTTCCTGGCGAAGACCAGTTTCCGCAACCTCATGCTGATTTCGGTTTTCTCCTTCTTCATCGGCATGTTCCTGCTGGGAGGACTGACTCCGGAGACTAGCCGCAGCATGCTGACCGTGTTTATGATTATCGCAGGATTCGGAGTCGGCTTCTCGTTCTCCCTTCTTCCTACGGCCTCAACTAACAATTTGGACCCCCGGTTCAGAGGAACCGCGACATCTACGAACTCCTTCTTGAGGTCGTTTGGCATGACTATCGGGATCACGGTCTTCGGCACGATTCAGAGCCATGCATTCAGTAACAAGCTCGCGGAATCCTTCCAAGGGATGGCCGGAGGCGCTGCAATGGGTGGAATCGATATGAGCAAACCCCAGCAGCTTTTCCAAGCGGAGGCGCGGGCCCAAATCCCACCGGACATCCTCGCTAAAATTACAGATGCGATGTCTCAATCGATCGCATATACCTTTATGCTCGCCTTAATTCCGATCGGAATTGCGGTCATCACGGTATTCTTCATGGGGAACTCCCGCGTCATCTCATCGAAGGAAGCGGACAAAGAAACAAGCGGCGCTTCCAGAATCTGATTTTCAGCCCAATCATTCCGTGAACAGTTCCTATGGAGCTGTTCTTTTTTTGCACCCTGTAAACACAGGACAAAGAGCCTTCGCCGATGCGAAAGCCCCTGCGCCTGCTATTGAGATGAACTCATGAACACTCATACACGTGATATAGAAATATCTTCGCCGTTGCCGTCGATCACAAGGTCTCTGCCTTCCAGATACCAAATGTCGCTCTGTTCCATAAAGAAGCTGATTCCATCCTCCTCGGCAGTCACACCGGGATAATGCGGTGAATCTTTCATAATACCGAACGTAAAAGCGTCTTCTCCGCCTCCGCTGTAACGGACAAAGATACGAACCTGATCTCCGCTTTGAAAGCCCCAGTCTCCTTTAAAACACGCGATTGCACCCGGTGATACACGGATTCCCATCTCGGCCGCCCCCTTTCACTGTTTGAGATTCACTGTTTGAGACTTCTCTCTTCTTCTTATGCGATCCAATTTCCGCTGTGGAATATCGGTTCCATGGTACCGTCAGGCAGTTCACCGTCAATGTCCAGATCAGCGGACCCGATCATGAAATCGACATGCGTCAGACTCACGTTACCCCCATGCGCCAACAGCTCTTCCGGGGTCATCTTCGTTCCATTCTCCAGTGTAAACGGATAGGCGCTGCCTAATGCAAAGTGGCACGAAGCATTCTCGTCAATTCCCGTATTATAGAAAATACGGCCCAGATTCGAAATAGGCGAATCATGCGGAACGAGCGCCACTTCACCCAGGTAATTCGCCCCTTCGTCCGTTTGCAGCAGCGAGGTCAGATGCTCCATCCCTACTTCGGCCTTGTAGTCAATCACCCTGCCGTTTTTAAAGGTCAGCTGGAAGTTGTCTACCAGCCGTCCGTTTAAATTAAGCGGCTTCGTGCTGCTGACCGTACCGTTAACTCCGCCCCGCTTGGGCATCGTAAAGACTTCCTCTGTCGGCATATTCGCCACGAAATACACGCCCTGTTCGTTGACCGAACCGCCTCCGAGCCACAGATGCCCTTCAGGTAGCTCTACGGACAAGTCGGTACCCGGAGCTTTATAGTGCAATCTGCGGTATTTCTTGGCATTCAAATGCTCATGTGTCTCGGTCAGCTGCCTGATATGCTCCTGCCAGGCTTCGATCGGCTGCTCCTTATCCACCCGGTTAAACCGGAAAATCGTCTCCCACATAGCCTCGATCTGTTCGTGCTCAGGCAGCTCCGGAAATACCCGGGCCGCCCACGCCTTGGTCGGTGCCTTGACCAGGCACCAGCTGAACTTGTTGCTCCGGACATAGCTTTGGAACCGCTGTCTGGCTATAGAGGCCGCTTTGCTTGTCCGGGACACCTTCGAAGTGTCTATCCCTTTGAACAGCTGGGGGTCCGGCACTTTTATATTGAGCAAGGCGCCGCCGCTTTCCGCGATTTGCTCCATCATTCTCGCTGTCCATTCCGGGTAGAAAGAGAAAGACTCATCCGGTGCGGATTCGTAGCGGATCCGGGTCGTCGCTTCATCGCTCCATTCCACCTGCACATACTTTGCCCCGGCTTCATAAGCCTTCCGCACTATGATCCGCGTAAATTCAACCGATTCGATCGGCGACTCAATATATAGGACTTGGCCCGGCTGAATATTCACCCCGACTTTAACGACTAACTCTGCATATTTGTCCAGTTTGTTCTCAAAAGAATTCATATCTGCTGCCCCTTAAGGTTCAATTTTATGTAGGTAATCTTGTCCAGGTAAAACGTATTTCCCTCCCCTAACTTTACTCCTCAGCTGCGCAAAAAGAAAGTCCGGCACGTCTGTCAGCCCAAGCATCCCGGGCCTCTCTTGAAAGAGACAGCATACGAACGATATCCTGACAGAAACCTTTCCCTTGTAATGAAACCAGATAAACGAGCGATTACAACAAAATAAGTTAAAAAACAAACAAAACGGGCGAATAAATGAGCATCCTGTAGAAACCGCCGTATTCTAACCCGTTTTTAAGCAAGAGACGATTAGAATCCAGTTCATTCCTCCGCTATAATGTCACCTAGTTAATCATCGGCCCCGACTTTTCTGAGAGTGGAAAGTCATTATCCAAATTGTATAAATACGGGAGGATTAGTTGTCTTGCTTACTCAACTGAATAAAACCTGGTTTTCCAATCCGCGCAGTGATATTTTATCCGGCATAACCGTCGCCCTTGCGCTCATTCCTGAAGCCATCGCGTTCTCCATTATAGCGGGTGTCGACCCTATGGTGGGACTCTATGCGTCTTTTTGTATGGCAGTCGTCATTTCGTTTACGGGCGGCAGGCCGGGCATGATTTCAGCAGCTACGGGTGCTATGGCGCTCCTGATGGTCACGCTTGTGAAAGATCACGGGCTGGAATACTTGTTTGCGGCTACCGTTCTCACGGGGATTCTGCAGGTGATTCTCGGGCTGCTCCGGCTTGGCAAACTGGTCAGGTTTGTACCCCAATCCGTTATGACCGGCTTTGTCAACGCGTTAGCCATTCTTATTTTTGCTGCTCAACTGCCCCATTTTATCGGTCAAAACTGGGTCATGTACGCACTTGTCGCGCTTACCCTGCTCATTATCTATGTACTGCCCAGATTTACCAAAGTTATTCCGTCGGCTCTTGCAGCCATCCTGATCCTATCGGCCATTACGATCGGCTTCGGTATGGAGGTCAGTACCGTCGGTGACATGGGACAAATTACAGGCACCCTGCCTTTGTTTCATTTGCCGATGATCCCTTTAAATTTTGAAACGCTTGCCATTATTTTTCCATACGCCATGTCACTGGCGCTTGTCGGGATTCTGGAGTCACTGCTCACCGCAACGATCCTGGATGAAATGACGGATACGCCAAGCGATAAGAACCGGGAAGTACGCGGACAGGGTTTGGCTAATATCGTCACCGGTTTCTTTGGCGGTATGGCAGGCTGCGCCATGATCGGACAGTCGGTAATCAATGTTAAATCCGGCGGACGCACCCGTCTATCCACACTGGTCGCCGGTATATTTCTTCTATTCCTCATACTTGTACTGGGTAAAGTGGTTGAACAGATTCCCATGGCCGCCTTGGTCGGCGTCATGATCATGGTATCGATCGGAACTTTTGACTGGAAATCCATTACCGGGTTGATCCGGGTACCGCTTTCGGACGCAATCATCATGATCGTTACGGTAAGTATTGTGGTAATCACTCACGATCTGTCCAAAGGCGTATTCGCGGGCGTGCTCCTGAGCGCGGTAGTATTCGCTTACAAAATGTCCAAAATCCGTGTCACGCGGACCCTTCAGGGAAACACGGCAACCTATCAGGTGCGCGGCCAAATGTTTTTTGGGGCAACCACCCATTTTGCCGAACAATTTACCTACACAGACGATTCTGACCGTATCATCATTGATTTCAGCCATTCCCATATATGGGATTCGTCCGGCGCTGCGGCCCTTACGAAAGTGCTGACGAAATATCACCAGATGAACAAACAGGTATCGGTTACCGGATTGAACGCAGATAGCAAGCATTTGGTGGAACGTATCGCCGGTACGGCTGGCGGGACGCATTAGGTAACGCATCTCTACAATATAAGATAACCAGACTCAGACTCATTTCCGGTAGGCACTGCTGCATAGTGTCCCTGGAATGAGTTTTTATTTGGTTCTTACTCGGCCCATTCCGGCAATCCGTGGCAGCCCGGTTGTTTTTGAAGCCAAGATTGCGTTACTATGAGAATAAAACCGTCGCCACGCTACATGTCAGACGCAAGTCCTAAGATCTTACGCCTGTCTTCATCCGTGACGGAAGGAGGCTTATTTCATGGAACAAGTTGTTATTATCGGAGCCGGCCCGTGCGGAATATCTGCGGCCGTCGAAATGAAAAAAGCGGGGATTCCCGCGATTGTTATCGAGAAAAACTGTCTGGTACATTCGATTTACCAGTACCCGACCCACCTGCAGTTCTTTAGTACCCCGGATCTGCTGGAAATCGGGGATGTTCCATTTACTACGCCGAACGATAAACCGTTCAGACAAGAGGCTCTGCATTATTACCGCAACGTAGCCAGACATTACGGGCTGCAGATCCGCAGCTATGAGGAAGTGACCTCCATCCGTAAAGAGGGGGATTCCTTTGTTGTGCGTTCTGTGGACCGTGCGGGCAAAGAAATCGTAACGAATGCCAGCCAGGTCGTCATTTCGACCGGATATTTTGATACGCCTAATCTGCTGGGAATTCCAGGCGAAGATCTTCCCAAAGTCACGCATTACTATCGGGAGGCCCATCCTTACACGAACATGAAGGTAACGATTATCGGTGGAAATAACTCTGCCGTGGATGCCGCTTTGGACCTGATGCGCGTTGGCGCGGATGTTACGGTTGTTTACCGCGGAGACCAGATGTCTGCCAGCATCAAGCCTTGGGTCAGGCCCATCTTCGAGAGCATGGTACTCAAAAGCCGTATCCGCATGCTGTATTCCTCACGGGTCGTAAGCATCGACGATCTGACCGTAACGATTGATGAGAACGGGAGTGAAAAGATCATCGATAATGATTTCGTACTCGCGCTGACCGGATTCCGGCCGGACCGCAGCCTGCTTACCCGTTCGGGTGTAGAGCTTCAGGGAGAGTATTTCCAGCCGGTCTATAACCCCGATACGATGGAAACGACCACACCCGGACTGTATGTAGCCGGCGTCATCGCTTCGGGTCATAATGCCAATGAAATCTTTATCGAGAGCGGACGTAAGCACGGCAAAGCGATAGCCGATCATTTGCTTACCCTGCGGGAGAACCGGTAAGCAGTACCGCAAGGCCGCCAGTATAGCCGGCATCGCTTTACTCCAGATTTTAGCGGCTGAGCGGCAGGACGGAAACGCTTCATAATGGAGGGGATTCATTTGTTCGAACGCAAAGACTATCTGATCACTATGATTTCAAGAATGATCGAAGCCATCGCAAGCCGGGTCGCTAAACTCCGCAGGGAGAACAAACATGAAGAAGCGCTGGAAGCGCTCGGAGAACTTTATGGAAAATTCTATCTTCCCCCTGCCAAAGTACTCGGTTCTGTACAGGAAGAAGATGCGTTTCGCATGCTCCGCACAGGCCCTGCTCTAAACAACGAGAAGCTGGTCGCGGCAGCCAGGCTGCTTCGTGAAGAAGGTGAGATCTATGAGGATATGGGACAGGAACGGGAAGCCTATCAGCGCCGTGTTAATGCCCTGTTCTTGTACTACCATGCGGCCGAGCAGGGCGCCGATACCAAAGATATTCCGGTACATGAGGAAATTAAGGCCCTTCAGAACCGGCTGAAAGCTTACCGTTTGTCCCCTGCCGCCCACTTTAAGCAAATGGAATACTTTGCAAACCGGGGCCGCTTCGATGAAGCGGAGAACATCCTGTATGAACTTGGGCGGGAGATAAGTGATGATAGGCAGCTTCCTGAATGGGGATTACATTTCTACGAGCGGCTGCTTCATTTGAGCGATCAGGAGCTTGAGGACGGCGGACTTCCCCGCAGCGAAGTCGAACTCGGACTCCAGGAATGGAAATCTGCTTGGCCCCGGCTGGAGCAATCCGCCACATAACTGACAACGGTATGGGTCGTTATATCCAAAAAACCGCTGCCCAAGAAGCAGTCGCCGGTTTCGCGTATACGCTGTATGGGAGCGGTTATCTGGCAAGAACCAAGCTTATACGGCTGTAAGCTTAAGCAGTCGGTTCTTAGTTATTCAGAGCTTCTTCTCAGCTTGAGCTGCTGCTACGTTAACTTCATTCCTTATCTTTGGGTCCGTGTAAAGGGAGCCAGTTCAGCACTTTGGCAATCTGCCTGTCCCAATAGGCCCATTCATGAGCTGTGCCTTCTTCCTCTTCGTAGTGAGACGGAATTCCCAGACTCGTCAAATGGTCGCGGAAAGCCGTATTTTCCTCATAGAGGAAATCGGTTGTTCCGCAGCATTGATATAACCGGGGAAGAGCGGTCTTCTCCTCTGCCGCTTTGGCAGCCAGGGCAAAAAGATCATTCTCCGCCGCAAGTTCCTTGCCTTCTCCGAAGATTAACCGGTAATCATGCGGAACACGTTCAGCCATCTCCTGCACACGCATAGCTCCCGACAGACTCGCGGCGGCTGCAAATCGGCCGGGTTGGCGCAGGGCCCACTTGAATGCGCCATAACCTCCCATGGAAAGACCGGCGACAAACGTGTCTTCCTGCCGGTCCGATAACGGGAAGAAGGACTGGCAGACCCTCGGAAGCTCTTCAGACAGGAACGTCCAATAGTTGTACCCGCAGGCCATATCCGTATAGAAGCTCCTTCCGATATTCGGCATGATGACGGCGACTCCGAGCGGAGCCGCGTATCGTTCGACAGCCGTGCGCCGCATCCAGATGGAATGATCATCGGACAGGCCATGAAGTAAATAGAGCGTGGGGTGCTTGCGCCCGGACGATCTGCCTTCCATCCCGATTTGTGTACTCGTCTGCTCGGGTAGAAGAACATTCACGGACGTAGATACGCCCAGTACTTCCGAATAGAAATCACATTGGATAAATGCCATCTTATTCTCTCCTGACTTTGGTTAAATAACCTATGGTGAAATAATGATTGACTTACCAAACTCCGTTAGGTTATACTCGGAATTGTCTTTTTCAATGAAAGAAGCAAAAAAGAAGCAAACCCTTAGCAAACCAGACAACTGTATATGCTAAATTTTCTTATCAAGAGTGGCGGAGGGACAAGGCCCGACGAAGCCCGGCAACCGATTGCAGCGATTTTTCCGCAATGACATGGTGCCAATTCCTTCAGAATCCTAATCGGTTCTGGCAGATGAGAAGGTCATTTTCGATATCCGAAAAGCCCTTTTTGTCCTATACAAATCGGGTTTTTTCTTATTTTTCCGAGCAAAGAAGGTGAAGCTATGATCAAGCTGCAGCAATTGAGAAAAGAATACCGCAGCGGTTCGCATACAACGCATGCCCTCGAAGAAATCAATCTCACGATTGCGAAGGGTGAAATTTTCGGTATTATCGGTCATTCAGGCGCCGGTAAAAGCACGCTTCTCCGGAGCATCAATCTTCTGGAGCGTCCGACTGAAGGCAAGGTTATTGTGGATGGAGTCGATCTCACATCTCTGAGCACGAAGCGTCTGCAGGAGCAGCGCCGCCGCATCGGCATGATTTTCCAGCACTTCAACCTCCTCTCTTCCGCAACCGTGGAAGAGAACATCGCTTTCCCGCTTCGGTTGGCGGGGACAAGCAAATCCGCTGTGAAGGCCAGAGTCCGCGAGCTGCTGAATCTTGTCGGCCTTGGCGAGCAGGGCCGCAAATACCCCGCACAGCTGTCCGGCGGACAGAAGCAGAGAGTCGGCATCGCGCGAGCGCTTGCGACGAATCCGGACGTGCTGCTGTGCGATGAGGCCACATCGGCTCTCGATCCGCAGACGACGAATTCGATTCTGGCTCTGCTGCTGGACATTAACAGCAAGCTGAATATCACGATCGTGCTCATTACGCATGAAATGCACGTCATCCGCTCGATTTGTGACCGTGTCGCCGTCATCCATGCCGGTCAGATCGTCGAGCAGGGGCCTGTTGCCGAGGTATTCTTGAAACCCCGGCATGGGGTCACCAAGCAATTTATCGAGCAGGTCGCCGACCCGGTGGAACTGGATGCAGCGGCAGCAGACCAGACGGATGCCGGCACCGTAATCCAGATTAATTTCCTGGGTGAGACGACTTACGATCCGATTCTATCGAGAGCCGTACAGCAGACCGGCGTAACCTTCTCGATCCTGCAGGGAACGATTTCCCGGATGAAGAACACGCCTTACGGCCAGCTTGTCGTAAGGCTGCAAGGACCGGCCGAGGCCGCCGAGCAGACCATCGTCCTGCTTCGCGAGAGCGGCCTTGATGTGGAGGTGTACAACCATGGATTGGTCTAGACTCGACTGGAGCGAGATCGGAACAGCTACTAATGATACGCTTATTATGCTCGGATTATCCGCCGTGTTCACTTTTGTAATCGGACTGCCGATCGGAATTCTGCTCTTCCTGACTTCCAAAGGCAACCTGCTGGAGAACCGGTTGTCCAATATTATTTTGTCCTTTGTCGTCAATGTACTGCGTTCTGTCCCGTTCGTCATCCTGATGATCGCGGTCATTCCGCTTACCAAAGTACTCGTCGGCACATCCATAGGCGTCAAAGGAACCATTCCGCCGCTTGTTATTGCAGCGGCGCCGTTCTTCGCACGGCTGGTCGAAACGGCCCTGCGCGAAGTGGACCGCGGCATTATCGAAGCCGCGCAGTCCATGGGTGCGGGACGCGGACAGATCGTACGCCGCGTCCTGCTTCCGGAAGCCCTGCCGGGCCTAGTCGCCGGCATTACGATCACCACGGTCACACTGGTGTCCTACACCGCAATGTCCGGTATGATCGGCGGCGGCGGACTGGGTGACCTGGCGATCCGTTACGGCTACCAGCGCTTCCAGACCGAGGTCATGATCACGACCGTCGTCATTCTTCTTATCCTGGTGCAAATTTTGCAAATGATCGGAGACCGTCTGGTTCTCCACTTCACGCGCAAATAATGCGATAAATAGAACTCATTAAAGGAGGAAACCTGCAAGATGAAAAAGAATACGCTGTTCGTCTTTATCCTGATTATCGCCCTCGCTGCTTTGTCGGCCTGCGGCAACAAGCCTGAATCCGGTGCAACTCCTTCCCCTGAAGGCGGTAGCGGCTCCGGGAGCGCACCCAAAGAAGTAACGCTCAAGGTGGGCGCAAGCGCCGTTCCTCACGCAGAGATCCTCGAATCCGTGAAGGACAAGCTCAAAGCAGAAGGCGTCACTTTGGAAGTTAAAGTGTTTACCGACTATATTCTGCCGAATACTCAGCTGAGCGAGAAACAGCTTGATGCAAACTTCTTCCAGCACCAGCCTTACCTGGATCAATTCAACAAAGACAAAGGTACCAAACTTACCAGCGTAGGCGGCGTTCATATCGAGCCTTTCGGCGGGTATTCCCGTAAAGTAAAATCCGTGGATGAAATTAAAGACGGAGCAACCGTCGCGATCCCGAACGATCCTTCAAACGGCGGCCGCGCTCTGGCCCTGCTTGAGAAGAGCGGACTGATTAAGCTCAAAGAAGGCGTTGGCGTCACGGGTACCGCGAAAGACATCACCGAGAACAAGAAGAACCTGAAAATCAGAGAGCTTGAAGCAGCCATGCTGCCGCGCGTACTGGACGAAGTCGAGCTTGCCCTGATCAACACCAACTATGCGCTTGAAGCGAAGCTGGTACCGGCGAAAGACGCTCTTTTCATCGAAGATAAAAATTCTCCATACGTGAACATCATTGCATCGCGTGAAGATAACAAAAACGCAGAAGCGGTTCAAAAACTGATCAAAGCACTGCAAACGCCAGAAGTTAAGAAATTCATCGAAGACAAGTACCAAGGCTCCATCATTCCAGCATTCTAATTTCAGACAACTGGATTATTATCCCAGTTGGGTATTCCATGACTGGGATGCAGGAACGAAAAACCTTTCCGCCGGAGGTCCGGTTGGAAAGGTTTTTTTGTTGCGCCGTTAATGTCCGGCGGCGTGCTTGTCCTAGCCCGGCCAGCCTGATTATTAACGGTATGCTTTAATAAACTCGACTGCTTTACGGATATCTTCGGCAGGGTTATCCCCTACTTCACGTTCTATCGTCAGATAGCCTTTAAATCCGATATCTTGAAGCGCTTTGAAGTACTGGTCAAAATCAACCTTGCCCTGACCCAGCGGCAGCTCCTCGAACAGCTTGCCTTCACGCAGCATGTCTGCAATGCGCTCGTGTCCCATCGGCTCAAAGCCTACCGCTCCGTACAGAATACGCGGGTCAAATTCCTGATGACGCAGGCCGTCTTTCACATGGGTGTGAACGATATAGTCTTTGAGTGTATATACGCCTTGTACGGGGTCGTCACCTGTAACCATGATCATGTTAGCCGGGTCAAAGTTAACGGATACGCCGTTGGTGCTGAGCGTGTCCAGGAAGCTTTTGAGATGGGCAGCCGGTTCCGGGCCTGTCTCGATTGCGAAATAGCCGTTCATGCTCTTTGCATATTGCCCCAGCTCTTCACAAGCTTCCTGCATGGCTTCGAAGATTTCGTCCTGCTCGGAAGGAACGATCCCGATATGCGTCGTAACAATGTTCGTACCGAGTTCCAGTGCGAGATCCATCACGCGCTTGGATTTCTCGATCTTTTCTTTATTGTCCGCACGAACCTGGAAACCGTGTCCGCCAAAATCGCCTACCAATGCGGATACCTCAAGCCCCAATGAATCAATATACGCCTTGAGCTCTTTGCGCTGAGCCGGGTTCAGGTTGTCCGGGTACATTTCACCTTTGATGGCATAAATTTGAACGCCGTCTGCTCCAACTTCTTTGGCTTTCTGCAAGCCTTCACGTACAGGCAGCCCGAAGCTGTCTACAATGACGCCGATTGGATTCGGAATACTCATATAGCTGTTTACCTCCGACTATTATAATTCGATTTCTTTACCTGCCGCGCTGGATTCATAAATACCGCACAAAATTTTCATCAGCTCTAAGCCGTCTTCAACGGGGGAAATCGTCTCATGGTTGCCCAGGCAGCAGCCGACGAAATGATCCACTTCACGAAGGAATCCCGCTTCGAAATCAAAGGTCAGGTGATCAATCTGTGGAGTCTGGTTAAGAATTGTGTTATGTTTCTCCGTTACGATCATCAGTTCAGGCTCGATTTCAGCTCCGCCTTGGTCGCCGAATAATTTAACGGAAATTTCATCTTTCTTGGCATGCAGGGTAAAACTTGCTTCTACGGACAGCGCCGCCCCATTCTCAAAACGGATCAGAGCAGAAGCCATATCTTCTACCGTATTCTTGGCCGCATCGTAATCCGCAGCCTTATAGAAGCTTAAATTCTCAATATGTGAACGATTGCCCAGCTTGTCATATGTAACGGCAGATACGGACTTCACCTTCGGCTTGCCCATCAAATACCAGCAAAGATCAATTACATGAACCCCAATGTCAATAACAGGCCCGCCGCCGGAACGTTCCACATCGGAGAACCATCCGCCAGGATTGCCGAGGCGTCTGAGAACAGTAGCTTTGGCGTAGTAAATCTCACCCAGTTCGCCCGCTTCAATAAAACGTTTGGCTACGTTTGTATTCGTTCCAAAACGGCGCACAAACCCGACCTGCAGCACCTTGCCCGACTTGCGCACGGCTTCCTGTACTTGTTCTGCTTCTTCTACAGTCTTGCACAGCGGCTTCTCTACGAGTACGTGCTTGCCTGCTTCTACGGCAGCCTTACTTATTTCTGCGTGCGTATTGTTCCATGTGCAAATGCTGACCGCATCGATTTCGGGGTCGGCTAATAGCTGGTGATAGTCGGTAAACGTTTTCACAGCACCGTATTTATCAGCCTTGGCCTTGGCCCGCTCCTCGTTCAGATCGCATACCGCGTGAATTTCGACTTGGCTGTTCTTTGCGTACGCGCCGAAATGATACTCGGAAATTGAGCCGGCACCAATGACACCGATTTTAAGTTTTGACATGCTTCTCCTTCTCCTCCATTGTCTATAGAGTTCACTCCTCCTCCATTCTTGCATGAAAAGGAAACGTCTTCAAGCTAATTTAAGGAAGCAGTGAACATTTTTTTAGTTATAGTGATTAATATTATTTATCAAGATAAAACCTGCACGACTAAACAAAAAAGCACACCCGATTTATCAGGTATGCTTTCAGATTGCAGACAAACTCCTTTGTTCCGAATGGAACTCAGGAGTTTGTCTTGTTTGGAGAAATAAAAAACTCAAAAATGCAGTAAGTTTCTGTTTTGAGCCACCGGTTCTCCAAAGCCAGGTGGCT
>NZ_RHLK01000001.1:98449-695066 GCF_009757775.1 Paenibacillus lutrae | reverse complement strand
AAGAAACCATCCTTCGTTTGTGGACGCGTGTACGGCATAACCGGGCGAATGCCGTCATCCATGAGCAGCTTGCTGATGTACGGCGTCTTGTAACCGGCGTCGACCGCCACGGCTTCCGGTTTTCCGAAGGGTCTTTTCACCTGTTCCAACACATCCTCGAACACTTGGCTGTCGTGAACGTTGCCGGGCGTTACTTTGGCGCCCAGTACAAAGCCATTGCGGTCACAAGCCGTATGAAAGGTGTAGGCAAATACCCGCTCTTTTTCGCCCTTTACAAACAGCCCGCTCTCCGGATCGCTCGTGCTCACTTTGACCTCTTTTTGAGCGGGCTCAGNGCTCCTGGTATGTTTTGCTTTGTTCCTGAATGAGTACCTTTACATACTTGTTCTTATTCGCACTGGCCTTCACATGCGTAGCGTCAACGAAGAGAACGTCCGGTTCAACAAAACCATGCTGGACAGCTTCTTCGAGGATTCGGGCAAAGATCGACTCGAAAACATCCGTGTCCCGAAACCNACAAAGCCATTGCGGTCACAAGCCGTATGAAAGGTGTAGGCAAATACCCGCTCTTTTTCGCCCTTTACAAACAGCCCGCTCTCCGGATCGCTCGTGCTCACTTTGACCTCTTTTTGAGCGGGCTCAGCCTTTTTTACAAGTGGCTTCTTTCCGTGCTTGGCACGGTCTTCGTTGATTTCTTTCTCTAGTTGCTCCTGGTATGTTTTGCTTTGTTCCTGAATGAGTACCTTTACATACTTGTTTTTATTCGCACTGGCCTTCACATGCGTAGCGTCAACGAAGAGAACGTCCGGTTCAACAAAACCATGCTGGACAGCTTCTTCGAGGATTCGGGCAAAGATCGACTCGAAAACATCCGTGTCCCGAAACCGCCGCGTATAGTTTTTCCCGAAGGTCGTAAAGTGAGGAATGGGCTGCGTAAAGTCGTAGCCTAGAAACCACCGGTATGCCACATTCGTTTCGATTTCCTTGATCGTTTGGCGCATCGAGCGGATTCCAAAGAGATATTGGATAAGAACGATTTTGATGAGGACGACAGGGTCAATGCTAGGTCGTCCCATTTCGGCGCTATATTTGTCTCGAACCAGATCGTAGATGAAAGAGAAGTCGATGGCATTCTCGATTTTACGTACTAAATGATGCTTAGGTACTAACTCGTCCAAGGAATGAACGGAAACTTGAAAGCGACCTTCGTTATTGCTCTTACTCAGCATTTTTTACACCTCGGCTCACCGTTTTACTTACTAATTCGATAAAAAAGCCTGTAGACCCTGCTCCTTACGGAACTTTGTCTACAGGCTGAGATGATCCCTATGAATAAGGATCATCTGATAGAATGCCAGGCTGATTGACTTCATCTATCAATCAGCTATGTTCCCGGACATTTTAAGTCTTTTGGCGATTAGTTTAAAATCTTCAGCCGAAATGCCCGGGGCAAACTCTTCCTCGACAGCCGGGGCTTCCGGAATAGGGAATCCTTGAGGGGACCCCTGGATTACTTCCAGCGGCAGACCGTCTTCCGGATGGGTACCTTTCCAGATCTGGTCGATTGCCGTAAAATCATTCTCACTCCATGTATATAATTTGGTATGCACGCCTTTTTCTTCATACTTCCATGCTTCATTGAAGGCTTTGTTGCTAAGTGAAGGAATCGGAACCAGCTTGGTGACATCTACACCCGTTGCAATTTCCAGTGCTTTGGCATACGCAACGACGTGAACGCCGCCGCGGACAAGCAGGAATCCGACAACTGCGCGTGCTGCCGGGTGGTCGGTCATTTCATATACTTTCATTTTATGAGTTCGGGCACCGCATTCCAAGAAGAAGTTATGCAGCAGATCTTCTACTAAGTTGCCGCTGTTAAACACGTTCGCGCCCGTCCACGGGTTACCCATTGAATCATAGGGCATCGCTCCTTGCGCACCGGCAAGAAAGTGATAGGATAAGCGTGCGTCTTTAACAGAGCCTAGCGGTGTCTTGTCCGGTTCTTTATAATCTGTTGAACCTCTTAAGCATTTGTTAATGGCGTGGGAGACCAATTCGACATGACCTAGCTCTTCTGCAGTGATGCTCATAACCAAATCGTAAAAAGGCTTCAGTTTTTCTTTGGAACGAAAGTTAAAAGATTGGTATAAGTAATTATTTAACGTCGACATTTCACCGAATTTGCCGCCGAGCAGTTCTTGAATGGCTGCTGCCGCATTTGGATCCGGCTTCTCAACGTCAGGAATCTCTATCATGATTTCGTCCATTCTTCTAAACATTATCTCAGCCTCCTCTAGTTAAATGACACCCTCCTCTTTTAACCTGTTATTTTCCAATTTAAACACACTGCATGTCAGAAAAGCTGATTTATAAGGGTTTATTTAAACCCGCCGATTTATAAGGTACTATATATAGAGGAGCCTTTTAAAAAAGGAGACTTGTTATAGTGGAAGCCTTAAGTGTCAAATTTTATGAATTTGGAAATCCTTGCGATGTGTTACAAGTAGAATCTAAGCAACTGCGGCAGGCGAGGAAGGGTGAAATTCTTGTCCGCATGATTACCCGTCCTATCAATCCCTCTGACCTGCTGCCGATACGGGGAGCCTATTCTCACCGGATTTCGCTGCCAGGCGTTCCCGGCTATGAAGGAGTTGGTGTGGTGACTGAGGTAGGCCCATCCGTACCGCAGCATCTTCTTGGCAAGCGGGTGCTGCCATTGCGCGGAGAAGGAACCTGGCAGGAATTTGTAAGAACCTCAGCGGATTTAGCGGTTCCTGTACCCGGTTTCATGGAGGATGAGACCGCAGCCCAGCTGTACATCAATCCTCTAACCGCATGGCTCATTTGTACGGAAGTACTGGCACTTAAACCCGATGACACCTTGTTGGTCAATGCTTGCGGGTCTACGATCGGCCGTATCTTTGCCCAGTTATCCAAGGTCCTTGGATTTAAGCTGATTGCTGTAACTAGAAATAATGCCTATACGGAAGAATTGCTTGAGCTCGGTGCCCAGTATATCGTTGATACATCCGAAACTTCTCTGCATGGCGCCGTTATGGAGTTAACCCATGGCCGCGGAGTTCATGCCGCAATAGATTCAATTGGCGGGGCTGACGGCACCGGCTTAGCTTGGTGCGTACAGCCCCATGGCAATTTAGTCACGATCGGGCTGTTATCCGGTGTTTCTATTAATTGGGCTGAAATCACTAGGCGGGCACAGGTGCATGTCCGGATGTTTCATCTGCGGCATTGGAATGAGCGGGTATCTGTCTCCACATGGCAAGCAACTTTTCATCAGTTGATAACGCTCATTCAGCATAACCAAATAAAGTTGAGGCCGCCTGCCGCCCGGTACAGCATCTCGGATGTGCAAGAAGCTGTACGGACTGCCGAATCTCATTTAAGTAATCAAGGGAAGATTTTTTTGATCTGAGCTATCCCTTTCCACTAGAGTTTTAGAACCATTAAATCTTCATTCAAATAGTGTCCGTTAAATTTTAAGGCATTTTGTTCTATACCATAAACCTCAAATCCTAAAGACTTGTACAACTTCTTTGCGGAGTCGTTGTCAGATACAACGGTTAAGTTTATTTGTTCCAAGCCTTCATGTTCTCTTGCCTTGCTTATTAATTGGAGCATAAGTGATCGGCCTAAACCATTTCCTCGCATTTCAGGTGCTATATACATCCCGTAAACATTTCCTTTATGAATCGTTTTAGGGCCGCTTTCGCGCATAAAAGTCACAGTTCCACCTAATGCATCCTTATCATCAAAAGCTCCAAGTACAAATTTATCTGTAGTCGGTTGTATTCGCGCCGCTACCGCGGCTTGTGAGAACTTCACTTCTCTTTCAAACGTTGATCCGAATGCTTCCGGGTTCGTTGTTAACGATTTCAGACGAAATTCTTGATACTGTTGAGCGTCTGCTTCTTGCAATAGACGTATATACATGCGTTCACCCTCCGAATAGTTCTTTGTAAAAGCATACATGCTCCCTCCACACAAACTGCTTAGTTCAGAAATTCTTTTTCAATCTAATAAACGCTAATTAAAGTGGCAGTAAATTATTATAACTGTTCTGTACCCGTAATCTAGGAATAAAAGGTGTTAATCTAATTGTAAAATAGGTATGCAGCTAACGCATGATTACACAAGAGAGGGCCGAAAGAGATCATCATGGCCGATGCGAAAATCAACATAGTGAAGAAGGGATAATAGAAATGAATAAGGGACTTACTTCCTGCCTGCAGATTTTCCCAACCCCGGATCTGGATAAGACAGCTCAATATTATGTACAGTTAGGATTCAGAGCCGTCTATTACCTTGATTCCGCTGAACCCCACGTATGTCTTTACAAAGATCTCATCGAAATTATTCTAACTCAATCGAAGCTGGAGACTTGTATTCCGAACAGAGAAATTCATGGTTACGGGTATGATGGATATTTTATATCCGACAATCAAGAAGAGATAGAACAGGAGCTAATCCGGCTTGGCGTCAAAATTGTTCGTCCTTTAAGTGTAACGGATTACAATAACCATGAATTTGTATTTGAAGATGTGGATGGGCGATGGATTGCAGTGGGAACAAAGCTTTGATATACAGTGGGAGGGCTGCCGCAGCGGCGGTCAGGTTCCCGCTCAGGCGTTGACTCCAATGTTTTCCAGTGCCCCCAAAGAAGCGGCTATAGATCGCACGAAAGCCTCCGACCCGCTTGTAGTCAGAGGCTTTGCTTATAAGAATAAAGAGTCCAATCGTGTTTGCCAGTATGAATTATGTATGTACTTGCGCATCTCTAATGACTCTGCAGACCATACGCATCAGTTTCCTATGCACAGACGGGAACAAGTTGAAGAAAAGATCCGTTGTTTTGCGAAGAGGTAAAGGGCAGAAGAGCGGTACATTTTTGTCGATGTTTTTCATCGCCAGTACTGCAAATTTTTCGGGACTCATCATTTTACGTTCCTTCACAGATTTATTAATTTGATCTTTATTCAAATTAATTGCATAGCCATTATCATAGATGGCTGTATCTACATGCCCCGGGCATAACGTGGTAACCTGAACTCCATATTTCTCTGCTTCGTAATGAAGCGAAGTTGTGAAACCGACAACGGCATGCTTGGTCGCGCTATATGCGGTTACCATAGGGGTAGGTCCCAGTCCTGCGACTGAAGCTGTATTGATGATATGCCCAAACCCCTGCTTTTGCATGAGCGGATAGGCGGCATGAGTTCCATAGATGACTCCCCAGAAATTGATATCCACGATTTTGCTCCAATCTTCCAGGCTCATATCACTAAATTCTCCATACATAGAGATTCCCGCATTGTTGAATAGATAGTCCAGTCGTCCAAATTCCTCGGATACTTTCTGAACGACACTCTGGAACTGAGAGGCATCGGTTACATCCAGACGAACAAACCGTGCCTGGCCACCGAGATTTACCATTTCCTGGACGAGCTCTTCTCCCTGCGCCACATTAATATCGGATACGATCACATAAATATTCCTGGCGGATAACTGCTTGCATAAAGCCCGCCCGATACCGGAAGCTCCGCCGGTTACTATTGCAGTTTTAAGAAAATGGTTTGTCATATAACTACCTCCCAGGAATAAGTTTAGCAGGAGCAAGTAGAGCATCGCGTTTCTTGTTGTTATTTATAGATTGCCATATATTTCCTCACATAAACGATTGTATTATTGGCGAAATTTTGAATAAAAGGAAACAAATTTATGACTATTATTTAGTTAGTTCATGAATTCATAAAAAACCTTGGATTTTAGTGACGGCAGGGCGGCTGGATGCTTTTGGCTGGTTATTTTGGTATCATAAAAGAAACCTAAGGAAGGGGACTACGATATGAATTCGACTATCTCAGTGCGATTAAAAGAAGAAACGGCACCCTTTCATATACAAATCGAGCAAAATTACTATGCCAAGGGCATTATGAATCAGGCACTAACTTTGGAGGAATACAGGACTTATCTCGAGAAATTTTACGGTTTTGTCACTCTGGCAGAGCAAGAAATCACAGCTCTACCAGAGTGGGACGAGCTAGGTTTTGATATCGGGTCACGGATGAAGACCCCTTTACTGGAGAAAGATTTAATAGAGCTCGGGCTCAGCCGGGCAGATTTGAAGAAACTGGCTTCATGTAATGAAGTTACAGATGTATCCACCCTGCCGCGCGCTCTGGGGTATTTGTATGTTCTGGAGGGCTCAACGCTTGGCGGGCAGCTGATTACCAGGCAATTGAAGCAGTTCCTGCCGGTGACCCCCGAGTCGGGCGGGCGATATTTCAGCAGCTACGGCGCGGATTTACGTGTCAAGTGGCTGGAGTTCCGTGAACTGTTGGAGAAAGAAGCCGTTACAGCCGATCAGCAGGAGGAAGTATTGTCCGCGGCCAAACAAACGTTCATCCTCTTGAATCAATGGCTTGTCCAGGAGCCCGTTCAACCATCCGTTCAACCATAAATAGAGAGGCCGATGCCTGCATGTCCAAATCGGAAAGAC
The DNA here is from genome assembly GCF_009757775.1 of Paenibacillus lutrae. Lineage (GTDB taxonomy): Bacteria > Bacillota > Bacilli > Paenibacillales > NBRC-103111 > Paenibacillus_F > Paenibacillus_F lutrae. The sequence goes on along the minus strand of NZ_RHLK01000001.1, from coordinate 688,549 downwards.
AGAAAGACAAAGAAATTCTCAACCGGACACTTCTCACAGAGGGAAATTATGAATACAACGAAGAAATCGATTTGACGAACTGTGACAAGGAACCGATCCATATTCCCGGTCTCATTCAGCCCCATGGTGTTCTTCTGGCCGTGTCCTATTCCAGCGAACATCCGAAGATTGTTCAATGCAGTGTAAATACCGAGAACTACCTGGGGATACCGGCATCTGAATTGCTGGGTACGCCGCTCACGGATCTATTCGGGAACGAGCAGGTAACCGCCATTCAAGAAGAGCTTACGCGCCGTACTTATGATTCTTCCAAGCTTCACTATCTTACCCTGCAGATTGACGTGAATGCCCGGCCCGTCTCGTTTTATTGCATTCTTCATCAAAGTGAAGGACTGCTCATCCTGGAGATGGAGCCCGCTTCCGGTCAGAATGAACCGGACAAAGACTATGAATGGATCCAGACGTTCTTTTGCAGAATGAAAGAGGCGGGGGACCGGGCTGAAGCCAGTCAAATCGCGGCCGAGCAGATGAAGGAAATGCTGGGTTACGACAGGGTGATGGTTTACGAATTCGATGAGGAATGGAACGGCAAGGTAATCGCTGAAGCGAAAGAAGACGGGCTGGAGCCGTTTCTTGGTCATCATTATCCTGCAACGGATATCCCCAAACAGGCCAGAGAACTTTACTTGCGCAACTGGCTCCGTACCATAGTCGATGTCAATTATGTCCCGGTCAAAATTATCCCGACCCTGCATCCGCAGACAGGCAAGCCCCTTAATATGAGCTTATCTACTCTGCGGAGTGTTTCGCCTCTTCATATCGAATATTTGCAAAATATGGGTGTCGGCGCTACGACGACGCTTTCCTTAATCCATGAGAATCAGCTTTGGGGCATGATTACCTGTCATCATTATTCACCCAAATATATTTCTCACCGGATCCGTAATTTGTGTAATTTCTTAGGTTTCTTTTTCTCCAGTGAACTTTATCAGAGACAGCAGCTGGATGATTACCAGTCAGAGATTGAACTGAAAACATTGGCCAACCGCATAGCGAATATTTTCATCGGCAATACGAGTGCGCACCGGGTCATGGAGCAGCTTCAGCTGGAAGGGAAATCACTGCTGGAGGTGATGAATGCGACTGGAGCGGCTGTCAGTTATAAGGACAAACTTGTCGTGTTCGGACACACGCCTGCCAAAGAAGAGATTCACAGCCTGGCTTCTTGGCTTGCTGAACAATCGGAAGATTACGAATACCATACCTCACGGTTGAGCCGCGAATATCTTCCTGCCCGATTCTATAAGAATAAAGCATCGGGTGCGCTCTATCTGGCTTTATCACCGGACCTTAAAGACTACATCATCTGGTTCCGTCCCGAGGTCGTACAAATTGTGGATTGGGCAGGAGATCCTGCTAAAGCTGTCTTAAAAGAAAATGACGGATACCGTCTATCTCCCCGCAAATCTTTCGAGAAATGGAGAGAGATTGTCGAGTGTACGTCGGTTGCATGGAAAGCAAAAGAGCTGAGGACGCTGCCGGACCTTAAATCCATTGTCCTCAAACAGACTGAGAATCAAATGCGCCATGCGGAGGAACAGGCACAGCAGAACTCCAGGCTGCTTAAAGAAAATGAGAAGAGATACCTTCAATTGATGGAACATTCCCCCGTTGCTTTCTTGACGATCACGGACAACCGAATCCAGTACAGCAATCAACAGGGAACAGATCTTTTCAAAGCGGAATCGTCTGAAATTCTGACAGGCAGAGATATTTCAGAATTCATGCATACAGATTTTCGGTCTTTTTTCCAAGCAAAGATGAAGGAATTAACGGAATCTTCGATTCCTTTATACTCAACAGAAGGAATGATGAGGGATCTGACCGGAACCGAGCATCTGCTGGAAATTACACTCGCTCAAGTTACCTATAGCGGCCAGCCCTCTTTTTTCGTCATTGCGCGTAAAAAAGAAGAAGAAGGCCATGAAGATTTTGCTAAGATCCGAAGCAGCTTGAACAACATGATTCACACGGACTCGCTGACTGAGATGCCTAACCGGTTTTCTTTTGACAAACATCTTGCAGAAGAGTGGAAAATAGGCTTGGATAATGAGAGCCCTTTGTCTGTTATTCTTATGGACATTGATCATTTTGAAGCCTATAATGCCATGTACGGCTTCCAGGGAGGAGATACCTGCCTCCAGTGGATATCGGATATTCTTATGGCGGTCGGCAAACCGTACGGAGCGATGATTGCGAGATACAGAGGCGATACTTTCTCCCTTCAATTAAGCGGGTCTCTGGAGAAAGCGGAGAATTTGGCCGAACAGATCCGCTTAGGCGTTCTATCGATGCAAATCCCCCAGACGCCTTCGGAAGGCGGCGAATTTCTGACTGTCACTCTAGGTGTGTCTTCCGGTGTTCCCGAGGCGTCAGGAGGTTTGGACAGCAGTCCCGATCAATTGCTTCATGCGGCTGAAAGAGCTTTGCAGCAGGCAAAGGATGAGGGCAGAAACCGTGTGGCGTCAGTAAGCGTGTAAATATACTTCAAATAAGGAAGTCCGCCTCCAGCAGGCGGACTTTTCTTGTTTGAAGAAAACGACTCTTGAAATTAAGTTTTTTTTCCGATATGATTTGCAGGAAATTATTCATAGTATTTTAATGGGAATACTAGATTAATTAACTGAAAACAGGAGAGGTGATAATCATGCGCTTGATCTATTTGGATATTGATTCCTTAAGGCCCGATCACATGGGGTGCTACGGCTATGCCCGGAATACAACGCCGAACATCGATGCCATCGCGGCCCAGGGAGTGAGGTTCAATCATTGTTACTGTGCTTCATCACCTTGTGTGCCTTCCAGAGCAAGTTTTATGAGCGGACGATTTGCTATTAATCACGGAGCTCTCACACACTGGGGACCTGGCTATGATTTTTATTATCCCGAAGGTGAAACTCATAGTGAAACGTATGCTTTCTTTACAAGGAGACTGAGGGAAGCTGGATACAGGACGGTTACTTTCTCATCCTTCGGCGATCGTCATCATGCCTGGTGGTACTTTGCCGGCTGGAACGAGGTCCATACCCATACTCTGAAGGAAGGCAATGAAGATGCCGACGAGGTGAATGCAGCGGTAATCCCTTGGCTGCGAAGTCACGGTACAGAGGAGAACTATTTCCTGCACATTCAGTATTGGGACCCCCATACTTTGTACACGTACCCGCAGGAATTTGCCGAGCAATGGAGAGAACATCCGGCAAAGCCGTACCCTACCGAAGAAGAGATCGCCGCACATCAAGCGGACCGCTTCCCGCATTCGGCGGCTTATTTGCATACGGACCGTGTGTTCCCGGCAACAATGCCGAATCGGATCGCAAACCGGGAGGATTATATTGATCTCTTGAACGGTTATGACGGAGGCATCAGCTATATGGACAAGCATGTAGGCGAGATTGTCCAGACACTGCATGAGCTGGGCATTCAAGACGAGGTGTGCTTCATTATCAGCGCGGATCACGGCGAATCCCTGGGAGAGCATGGAATCTATGCGGAGCATGCGAGTGCTACGGAATCGGTCCACCATCTTCCGCTTATTATTAAAGCGCCCGGGATCACGAAGCCCGGAACCGTTGTGAACGGCCTCATCTACAATGTAGATGTTGTGGCCACGATTACGGATCTGGCAGGGCTGCCTGTCCCTTCAGGCTGGGACGGCGCTTCGTTCTCTCCGGTGTTAAGAGGAGAGCACTGGCAGGGACGTGACTATTTGGTGATGGATCACGCCCTTTATACGTGCCAGCGGGCGGTCCGCGATCAGAAGTGGTATTTTATCCGGACTTATCATCCGGGTTTGTATAATTTCGAACCGGTCAGTTTGTATGACATGGAGCATGATCCGAATCAGACCACTAATGTAGCTGACATGCATCCCGATATAGTAAAAGAAATGGACCATCGTTTGTCACAATGGCTGCATGAACACTTGGGCAAGCCAGGACATTCTACGGATCCGCTGCAAAAAGTCGTCGAAACCGGACCCTGGAAATACGTTACGCTGGAGGGTTGGGTACAAAGGCTGCGTGAAAAAGGCGATCATGAAGCGGCTGATCATTACGAAAGAGCTTACCGCAACTGAAAATACATGACGAAAAGCCGCTGATTAAAGCGGCTTCCTGCGTCCGGCGGCTCCTGAATCTGACTTAAGGCAGCAGGTAGGAGAACGTGAGATGTCTGTCCAGCATGAAGTTTGCTGCACCCAGCGCACCGCCGGTTTCTTGGAATCGGCTAAGCTTTACTTCCGTGTTGCGTGACAACGTGCTCATGGCACGCTGCCTCATAACCTTCTCCGCAGCTGTTACATAGGAGGGGCTGTCCGCAGGGACAGGTCCTCCCAGAATTATCGCTTCGGGGTTGAGCAAGTTGACTAAATTGGCCATAGCCATGCCCAAGTAAGCCGCTGCACTCCCGATAATCTGGAGGGCAAGCTCGTCCCCGTCCTCGGCTGCCTGGCAGACGTGTTCGGACCGTAGCAGCTGCAGATCAAGCTCAGGCTGCTGAAGCAGGGAAGGTGTGCCCAAGCGAAGCTGTCTGCGGGCTTCCCTCTCGATCGCATGAGCGGCGGATACCATCTGGAGACAGCCCGTGTTGCCGCATGGACATAACGGTCCGTGATCGGTCACGGTTGTATGCCCGATTTCACCGGCTCCGCCTGCTGCCCCGTGGATCAATTCCCGGTCGATGTAGATCCCGGCCCCGATCCCGGCATCGATTCCGATGTAGATCATATGCCGGTACGATTTGCCGGCACCGTACCGGCATTCCGAGAGTCCGCGGGCCCGGCTCCGGTTAAGAAGGGTGGTCGGCCAGCCAAGTTCCCGCTCGAATTCGCTGGCCCAATCGACCTGCTGCCAGCCGAGAACGGCCGAGCTCCGCAGAAGGCCCAGATGGGAATCCACAATGCCGGGAAGAGCGATTCCGAGGAGTGGCATCGGGCTTTTGTCTAATTCTGAAATAAAAATAGGGATTGCATCAATTAAGGCGCGAAAAGCAGCCTCCTGTGTAAAGGGACTGAAGGCAATGCGTCTGCTTGCCAATGTCCGGCCGAGCAGATCGAAAGCTCCCAGCATCCAGCCCTCCTGATTGAGATCGGCGCCGAGCACCGCATGCGAACCCGGCACCAGCTCCACGTTGGTAGGAGGTCTGCCCCCGGTAGATTGCCGGATTTCAGTTTCGTGGATAAGTCCGAGCTCAATCAGTTCCTGAATGGTGATGGAAATCGTGGCCCGGCTCAAATCGGTCCGCTTCGCCAATTCGATCCGAGACATCGGACCGTAGATGCGAAGCATCTGAATGACGGCTGTTTTACTGCCTTTCTGATCGGCTACCTTGCGATTATTGTCCATAATGCATCCTTTCACTTTCGTACACGCTGTATGAGACGGATCGTTCTCCGAAGCATACGTGCAGGTACTTCAAAAATATCAAAATCGCCGGAACATAGCAATGAAAGCGAGGGTTTATTCTGCATGAACACTTAGAAGACGCAGACTATGTTTAAATCTTGACAAAAGTAAGGGCGATGCCTTAAGATGAATGTAATTTACAAGGACCGTACAAACGGACTTACTCAACAACTTTGATCGTCCGGATTCCGGCCGTTCGAACTAAGAAGTAAAGAAGCCGTTTTACGGTTAGGCGGAAGTAAAGTCTATTTTTTGGTCAATACCCTACTAATTTTATGGGAATTATAAGTATTGGCTGGAACCCGAATGTTAAGATTTCGAAAAAAGGTGAAGAAGATTGAGGGCTAAACCCCATGTTGTTTTAATTATGGCCGATCAATTAAGATGGGATGCGCTGGGCGAACACACGCCTAATCTGAATATGCTTCGATCGGAAAGTGTAGATTTCCGCAGAGCTTACTGCGCTTCTCCACTGTGCGTTCCTGCCCGGGGAGCCTTCTTGACAGGGAAATATCCCAATATTACCGGCTCTTTAATTAATCCCTGGACCGGGCATGAAAAGCAGCACGGCTGTGTACAATCCGCTCACACACACTGGTATGACCTGTTGGAGAAGGATTGGGACAGCTGGCATACCGGCAAGCAGCATCTCTTTACCGAACCGAAGCCGGAGACTGTAGCGGACAGTGGGACCACCTGGCTCCCGCTGGAACAGCGCTACCAGGCGTTTCTCGAAGAAAGGGGGAAGCAAAAGCCAGGCGGCCCTTCATTTCAGGGTCCGGTTCCCGAACAGGCCTACGGGAGAATCACCCGGTCAAGAAACTACTCCATTCCGGCGACAGGATGCTATGAGGAAGGCTTTGAATATTTTTATGACGGCTTCATCCTGCGAGATTCCTTACATGCATTGCGTCACCGGGATCCGGGTAAACCTTTCGCGCTCAGTGCCATGTTCCTGGCACCGCATCCGCCTTTGCACATTCCAGAGCCTTGGTATTCCATGTTCAAAGAAGCGGATCTGCCGGCCAATGTCGGTCAATGGGGGGTTAATCAGTCGCCGCTACAGCTGTACAACTTGCCCGGGATGCTCGGAAGCTCGTATTCCCGAGCCGCGTGGCTGCCCGTCTGGAGGGTCTATCTCGGGCTGGTTGCGCTGCTTGACCACTGTGTCGGTGAGCTGGTCGCAGAACTTAAACGGCAGGGGATTTATGACGAGACCCTCCTGGTTTTTACCAGTGATCATGGAGAGATGCTCGGTTCACACCGGCTTTGGCAGAAAATGTGTATGTATGAAGAAGCCGTGCGCACACCGCTTTTGATGAAGTTTCCGGCAAGCTCGCCCCCGGCTTTACGCAGCAGCCATGCACTCGTCAGCGCTGTGGATGTCTTACCTACGCTTTGTGACTATTTACAAATCGGGATGCCGGAGAAGATGTCCGGAATTTCATTAATGCCAATAATTAACGGGGTTAATAAACGGATAGATCGCGAACGGATTTTTATTCAGTTCGATGGGAATGGTGCCCGGGGAAACTTCCAGCGGTGTGTTATCGAAGGGTTTTATAAATTGATCGTGGACCTGTTCAAGGATGAACTGTATATCGAGCTGTATGATACAGATGCGGATCCTTCCGAGATGAATAATTTGGCTTTTGATGCCGAACAAGGCGGGCGGATCGCTTCAATGCTGGAGAAACTAAGAGAGCATATGATCGTTACCGGAGATTTGCTGAACATACCGGAGTGTGCGTACAGCCGGTTTTTGTCCGATTACGGACCTTTTAAATCGTAACGTTAAGCAAGGAGTTCTAATCATGCCGAAGGTAGAGAGTTTAAATGTCGGACAAAATTGGGTGGAAGAAGCCTGGCAGGGCGTTGTCCGGAAAACAACCCGGGCGAACTCCGCAATCGGCGCCGGGTTCGTTCACGCATCCCGCAGCGGAAAGTATGATCGGATTCTGCCGCATGGGTGGACGGCGGGTTTCTGGCCGGGTATCCTCTGGCTGGTATACCGGGAGAACAAAGACGAGAATCTGCGGGAAACGGCAGAGAAGTGCGAGCAGAAGCTGGATGAGGCGATAGACAGGTTCGTCCATCTTCATCACGATGTAGGCTTTATTTGGCAGCTGACTTCGGTTGCGAACTACAAAATGAATGGCAATCCGCTATCCAAAGTTCGCGCGCATAAAGTTGCCTCTTGGCTCGCCGGAAGATTTAATGTGCGCGGGAAATTTATCCGCGCCTGGAATGAGGATTCGGGAATCGGTACCCGGGATAATGCAGGCTTAGCGATTGTGGACTGCACGATGAACCTCAGCCTTCTGCTCTGGGCTTCTGCCGAGACCAAAGATCCGCGTTACCGGCATATTGCAGCCGGGCATGCGGATACCGTGCTTCGACATTTCGTGCGTGAAGACGGATCGTGCCGCCACATCGTGGCTTTCGATCCGGATACGGGTGAAATGCTCGAGGCGCTTGCCGGCCAGGGATATGCTCCTGATTCGGCCTGGGCGAGGGGAGCGGCTTGGGCGTTATACGGGCTCGCTCTGTGTTACCGTTATACGAAGAATGAGGCGTATCTGCAAGGCAGCAGACAGGTAGCCGATTTCTTCCTGGATAACCTGCCCGACGATGGGGTTCCTTATTGGGATTTCAGAATCCCGGACTTAGAGCGTGCGCCCAAGGATTCATCGGCGGCAGCTGTTGCAGCCGGGGGATTGCTGCTGCTGGCCGAACTTACAGACGAGAACCCCGCCGGGGGATCGTCAAGTAATGCTTCTCATCATTATAAAGATCAGGCCAGGCGCATCCTGAAATCCCTAAGCGAGCATTACGCCGTATGGGACGACCGGGATGAAGCAATTCTGCTCCACGGCACCGGCAACTTCCCGGCAGCTAAAAATATCGGTGCCGGATTGATCTATGGCGACTATTTTTTTATTGAAGCGCTGGCGAAATTAAGGGGACAGAAGGAAACATTCTGGTGAACGGGATGAAGTCATAATAGGACTGCGGCATCCGCCGTCAGCCATCCTGGTATAGGAGAGATCAAGATGAATGTGTATTGGGGAGATTTGCATAATCACTGCGGCATCAGCTACGGTTTCGGCAGTCTGGAGAATGCTCTGGCAGCTGCCCGGGGACAACTGGACTTCTGCGCGATTATCGGTCATGCTTCCTGGTCCGACATGCCGGCGCGCACTAATGGGCTTGAATATCTGGTTGATTTTCATACAGAAGGCTTTGCCAAACTGCGCAGAGACTGGGAAGTGGTGCGGGATACGGTAAAGAAGTTTCATGTCCCTCATGAATTTGTAACCTTTCAAGGCTATGAAGCCCATTCCAGCCGATATGGCGACCATCATTTTTTGTCGCCGGACGATGAGCTTCCATTAGCAGAGGGGAGCTCGATTGCAGCTATACTGGAACAGTTAAACGGGTATCGGGTGATTGCGGTGCCTCATCATGTCGGTTATACACCGGGTTACCGGGGCGGCAATTGGGACAGCTTCAATCCCGCGGTCAGTCCGATCGTCGAAGTATATTCCAAGCATGGCAGCGGTTTATCCGATCAGAGTCCTTATCCTTATTACCACGATATGGGACCACGGGACTCCAGATCCAGCGTGTATGCGGCGCTGGAGCGCAAACTGCGCTTCGGCTTCGTCGGATCGACCGACCACCATGCAGGTTATCCGGGTTCGTACGGAGACGGCAGGGTCGCTGTACTAGCCGAATCTAAGACACGTGAGGCCATATGGGAAGCCATTCTTGCCCGCAGAACGTATGCGGTGACAGGAGATAAAATCGGCTGCCGCTTTACACTCAACAAAGCGCCCATGGGAAGCGAACTGACGGCAGTACAGCGGGAATTCGAGCTTGAAGTGACGGGCTGTGATCAGCTTGACAAAGTTGTCGTTTTCAAAAATTTGAAGCCGCATAAAGTCTTTACCGGCGAAGTTCTCGCTCATAATACTTGTAGCGGGGCAGATTCGTCAAATGCAGGGCTGCGCACTTACAAAGTGAAAATAGAATCCGGCTGGGGCAACGCTAAGAACGGCTGCTTCTGGGAAGGCAGGGCGGATATCACGGGAGGCAGCCTTCTTTCAACAGAAACGTGTTTTCGGGGGCGCAGTATTCTTGCTCCGACGCCGGATATACAAGATGATCCGGGGATGAACGCACTGGGCAACGCGATCGTCAGCCAGTCGGAGTCAACGGTTGAATGGACTTGTACGACGTTCCGGAATCCGACAACCCTTCATTCGCACACGGGAGGGCTGATTCTTGAAGTGAAGGGAGACCGTCATACCGTCATCCAAGTGGAACTGAACGGCACAAGGATCGAGGCAACGATCGGAGAGCTGCTGCTTGGGAACCGTACGGCTCATCTGAGGGCGTACAACTCCGAAGCGTTCGTGATTCACCGCGCTGTTCATGAAAGATTGTATACATTGAGGGAAACATGGCGCGATGATACCATTGAATCTGATTGTGATGTGTATCATGTGGAAATTAGGCAGGTTAACGGTCAATGCGCCTGGATATCGCCTATTTATGCACTTGCTTGAAGCAAAGACAAGAATAGCGGCGCAAGTATCATTCCAAGTGTCAGATCTGGTGGGTTTCCTATGCTCAGGTGCTCATGATTGGGATTGCAAGGAATGCTGCCTGTTTTAAGACAGTACCCATGCCGTTAATCCCAGTATATAGATAGGTTTAGTATTTTATGAGAAATTTACATGTTCTTTTGCATACCAAGGCTGCACGAAGATACATGAGTTTATCGCTTGTAAGACGACAGACCGGACTGCCGGAGACGTCTTTCCTTAGAGTCACATAAGGGAGGAGTCTCTTTCTTTTTTGTTAGCGCAATGAAATGGATGAAGGGGGGGTATACAATGGAAACTGCTGCGCGTACCCGCCAAAATGTACGTACGGAACGCAAGCGTGCCAGCGTACATAATCGTACCCGTAAGGTGCTATGGTGCTGGCTGTTTATCGCCCCGCAGCTGATTTTGTTTTTACTGTTCACGGTGTATCCCATAGTGATGAGTTATGTGTATGCATTTTTTGACTGGTCGGGATATGGACCGCTTCAAAATTTCATCGGATGGCAGAATTTCAAAGAAACGCTGACCGATCCGCTCTTTTGGAATGCATTTCGCAACAGTCTTGTATTCATGGCATGGCTTGTCGGTATTCAGGTTCCGCTCGCCCTGCTGCTGGCTTTGCTGCTCAATTCAAGCCGTATGCGAGGCAAAGTCATCTACCGGACGGTTTATTTTTTGCCGGTCGTGACGACAACAGCCGTTGTCGGTCTCGTCATGCGTTTTATATTCGGAGCATACAAAGGGCTCGCCAACGAAGTACTGATGAGGATCGGAATTCTGGATAAACCGGTGGATTGGCTCGGTTCCGCTGATACGGCCATGCTTATTGTCATTCTGGTCGGGATCTGGAAAAGCTTCGGTATGAAGCTTATTTACTGGTTAGCGGGCATTCAATCTCTGCCCCGGGAGCTCTTCGAGGCTGCCCGTATTGACGGCGCATCCGCCTTGCAGCTGTTCCGGTACATCACCGTGCCTCTTCTGATTCCGGTAGGAAGCGTCATTCTTCTCGTATCGGCCGTAAATGCACTGCATGTGTTCGATCTGGTCAAAGCCATGACTGAGGGCGGCCCTGCATTTAAGACGGATATGGTCGATGTCTATATTTACCGGTATGCCTTCTCAGGGCAGGGAGAGGCAAGAGTGGGTTTCGCTTCCGCCGCAGGAGTCGTGTACGGGATTGCGGTCATGTTCATCTCGCTGCTGCTGGGAGGGTTAGTGAAGCTTAGCGGAGGGCGTACAAATAAGGGGCTGTAGAGGGGACGATACATCATGAAAAGAAAGCGGATCCGCCGTTCGCCGCTGCTGATAGCGGCCCATCTCCTCCTGATCGGTATGGGAGCGGTATGGATTTATCCGTTCGTTTGGATGCTGATGTCTTCATTCAAAACGAACAACGAATACATTGTATCAGGAATCAAGCTGCTGCCCGAGACATTCCAGTTCGATAATTACCGGAGAGCTTGGGAGACAGCCCATTTCTCCGTTTACTTCTGGAATACGGTCCTGATAACTCTGGCCGTCGTGGTGATTGTTGTTGCGGTATGCTCGCTGACAGGATATGCGGTCGGCCGGTATCAATTTCGGGGCCGGTTATTGTTCATCACCGCGATCACGGCCACGATGTTTATGCCCAAAGGATATACCCTGATTCCGGTCTACATGCTGGTAAATGAACTGGGTTTGAACAACTCGCTCTGGGGCATTATCCTGGCGGAGGTGGGCGGGGGACATGTGCTCTTCATTCTGCTGTTTGTCGCCTATTTCAGAGGTCTTCCCAAGGAGCTGGAGGAATCGGCGGAAATGGACGGAAGCGGATTTTTCAGGACATTCGTGCAAATTATGCTGCCGCTCGCCAAACCGATGATCGCCACAACGGCTATTATGCAGTTCATGTGGACGTGGAACGCGTTCCTGATGCCGCTGGTGTTTACGTTGTCTAGGCCCGAGCTGCGGACGCTAGGTGTGGGGATGTACCAGTTCGTCGGCGAGCAGACCATGGATTGGACGGGGATGGCTGCCGCCGCCAGTATTTCGCTGCTGCCGATTCTGGCGGTTTTTATCCTGCTGCAGCGCTATTTTGTTGAGGGAGTGGCAGGAGCTATCAAGGGATAATTATTGAGATTAGACTAACCGGCTAGCAGTAGGCGGGATCGGATAGATACAAGAGGAGGCTACCCTGTTGAACAAGTTATGGAGAACCGGCGGAGCGCTTACCCTAAGTGCAGCTATCATGCTGAGCGGCTGCTCAGGATTACCGGAAGAGGAAATGGGTGCAGAAGGGAACCAGAAGGAAGCGCCGGGCGATGGTAAGGAGATCGTCCTTAGATTATGGGGCGGCGATGATTTTCTGAAAGGGGAGGAGAGTCCGGGACAGAGGATGGTGAAAGAGTATAACGCCAAGAACAGGGGCAAAGTCCGCATCGAAGCCAAGTACATGCCATGGGCGGAGTATCATACAGCTATTCAAGCAGCCGCCACCTCGAACGAGCTGCCCGATGTGTTCGTTACACCGCAAAACACCGATGTGCAGACCGTAGTAGCGCAAGGCTGGGCTTTGCCATATGACGGACTTGTATCGGACAACTGGAAGAAGCAGTTTGCTCAAGGATCGTTCCAGGAAGGCGTCAATGTGATTGACGGAAAAACCTACTCCTGGCCGGTCACCGGACCCACATTGACGTCGATCCTTTACTACAATAAGGATGTCCTGAAGAATGCGGGCCTGGATCCCGAGAAGCCGCCCCAAACTTGGGAAGAACTGCGCAGCATGGCCCGAACAGTCACAGAGAAAGGGAAAGGCGACGTATATGGCCTTGTTTTCAGTGGAGGGGAGAGCGCAACAGCGTCGGGGATTACCAAAATCGTGGATGGACTGGCTGCAGGTTTGAACAAGGAAGAAGTGGGCGATGGCTCTTCACGCTTTAATTATAAAACGGGTACATATGCGTTTAATTCCAAAGCCTCCCTGGACTCCTTCGAATTCTTAAATCAGTTGAAGACAGACGGCAGTATATTACCGTCTTCCTATACGATGAAACTGGCCGAGGCCACCGTCCTGTTCGGACAAGCGAAGGCGGCATTCTTCATTGAAGGGCGGGCGCGGATGTGGATTATTAAACGGGATACGCCCGAAGCCAATTTCGGATTAGCCGCAGTTCCGACGCCGGACGGCAGTAAACCCGGTTATACATTTACAAGGGCGAGCGGGACGGGGTATCTGATTTCTGCGAACACCAAGCACCCCAAGGAAGTCGGGGAGTTTATCGAGAACGGCTTTGCGTCCCCGCTATTCTATGAGAAATATTTGAACCGGGGCGTGGCTCTGACTCCGATAGAAAGCATTAACAGCAACAAGTCGCTGTATCCGTATCCGGAATTCGGCCAATTCGTCCAGCTTCATAAGGAGCTGCTGCATGAGCGTCCGAACTATGCCGTCAAAAATCCGCAAACAGCCAAGGTCATCGTAGAGTTAGGCGCTCTGTCCCAGCCGAAGATCAAACCGTCTTACGGCGAAATTCTCCAGGCTGCGTTGACAGGAGCCCAGCAAGATCTGACCGGAGCACTCCGGGCTTATAATGATAAAGCGAACAAAGGCTTGGACGATGCCATTAACAAACTGAAATCCGGCGGTTTGGATGTAAGCAGGAGTGACTTTACATTCCCGAATTGGAATCCGGATCAGGATTATTTGGACACAGATTACAGATAATTGAAGCAAATTGAGTATGCAGGCATACTAAGCCGACTGGGTTACTAGAGGCTCTTTTTCCGGAAAAAACGCACGGCGTTTTCTTTGGGGGAAGAGTCTTTTTTATATACATCGTAAGGTCTAATCATGAAATGGATGAAGGAGTGAAGAAGACATGGAACGAAGCTTTGTCATGAAATGGAAGAAATATGTAAGTTTTCTGATTGCAGTCGCGATCTTGGGTGCCGGCTGGAATTTCGGTCCGGACAAATCGCTTGCCGCGGATGATTACTCTCAGACCGAGTCGTTCGAATCCACATCGGTGCCAGCCGGCTGGAGTACGGAGAATGGGGGAACGGCTGCCGTATCCAATAAGCATTACAAACACGGACAACGCTCTTTACTGTGGACCTGGTCGAACGGATCCAAGCTGCGTGACACTCAGCCCGCTAATCTGGCAGCGGCGAACGTCAAGAATGGAGGGATGAAATTATGGATTTATAACGAGACTCCGGTTAATGACAAAATCACGTTCAATTTCGGTAAAATCAGCGAAATCAACACGGGAGTTTATCATTACACATTCAGCGCTAATTTGAATTTTAAAGGGTGGCGGGCCATTTGGGTTAAATTCAGAGAAGAAGGGAACAACCCTGCTTATACCAAAAGTCAAAGCAATGCTCTCGAGATGATGCAGATCGTTCCGCCTGCCTCTGTGCCCTCGGGCAGCTTGTACCTGGATAATCTGGAGTTCTCGCCTTCAATGATTAAGGCACGAACCGCTGATTATCAAATGCCCAAGCCGGGTATCGACGTGGGGGCAAGTACTTGGGACAACGTCTATCATTACAGTCAACAGCAGCCGACAATCCCGCTCGAATCTGGCATTACTCCGCAGCAAATCGCTTCATTCGATGCGATTGCAAGTAAATATGAGAAGTGGATTTATGGGGATGCTCCCCAATATGCTTCCCTCAGCGGGCCGCTTCAGACGAGATACAATTCGCTTCAGACCTTCATTACAGCCGGACTCGCTGCATATGATTCACTGAATATTGCCAGACATCCGGATGGATCGATCACAGGGGCTGCGCTGTATGCAAGCCGCGATCCTCATTTGAGAAAATTCGGAGAGGATGTAAGCAAACGGGTACTTCTGCCTCTCGTATTCGACTACAAGATCAACGGCAATGCCGCGAGCAAACAAAAAGTGATTGATGTGCTTGACTATATGAATGACCAAGGCTGGGCGGAAGGCAGCGCTCTGGGCACTCAGGATCATGAAATGAACAAAAACAACGGATACTTTCATACGGTTTATTTGATGAGAAATGAACTGAAAGCAGCGGGAATTTACGAGAGAGAGTCGAGAACAAGCTTCTGGTATTCTAATTTCGGCAAGACTTTCGATAACTCTGTTTATGAGGAAACGACGCCGGATGAATTCCGGACGAAGTTCTTGTACGATCTTCTCTACGTGCTCGGTATGGATCATACACCGAAGAAAGTCCAGTACATGAAAGGCCTGCTCGGCATGTATGAACAAGCGCTGCAAACAGCCCCCGGATATGCGGGGACGATCAAGCCGGATGGCACGCTGTTTCATCACAGAGGCGTATATTTAAATGCTTACGGACCGGATGCGCTTCATGCCGCATCACTTATCGCTTATTTCTTGAACGGCACTCCTTTCGCACTGTCCGGGTCTTCCTTTACCAATATCAAAAAAGGACTGCTGACCATCGAGCAGGTGTCGAACCTGTATGACATGCCGATCGGAGCGACGGGGCGATTCCCCGGACAGACCCGGGCGATTACGAATATGCTGCCCGCCTATGCTTATCTGGCTCAAGCCAAATCTCCTGTAGACAGTGAACTGGCCTCCACCTTCATGCGATTGTGGGACCCGCAGTCGAGTTTGCTGCAGAATGAACTATTCCCTTCAGCAGACACCTACGGCGTCTCTTATCTGGATACGCTGGGAGGTTTGCAGCTTGCTGTTACCCTGTCGCAAGCAGGCTATAGTCCCAAAGCGAACCCGCAAGGATTCTGGGTGAAACCCTATGGAGCTATGGCTGTAAACCGGATTAACGACCGGCTGGTAGGATTGAAAGGGTGGAGCCAGTATGCCTGGGATTTTGAAGCCTCTAATAAATTTGACCCGCAGACAACGGAGAATCTATCCGAGAATCTATATGGCAGATACCAGAACTACGGCAATCTGCAAATCATTAAGAACGGCCCGGTCGCTGGTATTATCGAGAGCGGAATCCATGTAGGGGCAGGCTGGGATTGGAGCCGCTGGCCCGGTACGACGGTGAAACACTTGTCTCTGGCGGAGCTTGCGCTGCCTGAAGGCGGGCCGACCCGCTCTTTCACGGACAGCACGTTCGTTGGAGGCGTGTCTCTTAGAAATCAATACGGTCTGTTCGCTATGCAGCTTCATGATCCCGTGTATGACACCAGCTTTAGAGCGAACAAATCGGTCTTCTTTTTCGGAGATAAAATTGTGAGTCTGGGCTCCGATATCCAGAATTCGGATTCCGCTCATGCTACCGAAACCATTCTGTTCCAGTCCTTTATGTCAAGCAGCTCGGTACCCTTCTGGTTTAATTCCACGACGCCGATCGTCAGTCCGACCTACAACAATACGATAACCGGGACAACCAAGGCTTGGCTTGTCGATCCCTACGGCAACGGTTATGTGCTGCCCAATCCTGCGGGTACGGTCATTGCGCGCGGTGTTCAGAACTCTAAAAATAGCTCGGGAACCGCCGATACATCTGGGAATTACACGACGGCTTATATCAATCACGGAACGGCTCCGACTGCATCCGGGTATGAGTATGCCATTAAAGTCGGAGCAGGAGCGCAAGGTACGGCGGATTTTGCAGCCAATACGCAGTATACGGTTCTGCAAAAGAATAGCAATGCTCATATCGTTCAGAATACGGAGCCTGGCAGACAAATTACAGGCTATGCCATCTTTAACAGCAGCGCGCCTATTACCCAAGGGCTGCTGAAAGGCAGCAGTGATCCGGTCACGGTGATGATTGAGGACATAAGCGCGAGTGAGGTTGTCCTCAGCGTTTCCGATCCCGATCTGCGTCTGCCTAAATATCCGAATCAGACGATACCGGCAGCGGATGTGCTTAAGCCGAGTATTCTGAAGAAAGATACGGTGACTTTAAGCGGAGTGTGGCATCTCAAGAATGCCAGCAGCGAAGCCCGTGTAATCAGCTCGAATTCAGCAACGACGACGGTAGAGTTCGACGCAGTAAACGGTAAGACGATTGAGATCGGATTAGTGAAGTAAACGGCTCTCATGAGGTCTCTCATGACAGGCTGGCATGATAGGCTTGCATGACATCGGAGAAGAAACCCAACAAGACCCACGGAGATTACTCCAGCGGGTCTTGTTGGGTTGTATGGGATACCGCATGATTCAAACGAATCACGATTCTTAATCCTACTAAGCTCTCTGTATAGCTAGATTCGGTGTTCCGCTGCTAACATCGACGAACAGAACGTAAGTCAGCCCGTCCGTTCCGGTTAGGACAAGCCCAGGCTGATTGGCTGCACCCGGATTGTAGTATCTCACCTGCTGAACGCTTGGAATGGATGCAGGCAGCGCAGCCTGATTAGTTGCAGCCAACTGTAAGGCGGTTCTTATGCTGTCTCCGGCTGTCACGGTACCTCCTACCCCTAGGTGATTCAGAATCGCTTCACTGCCATTGACCTGCAGACTACCTGAAATCGTTTGGCTGCCTGAGACATTCAAATGTGTCCCGATTGTCTGGCTGCCCGTCACATTCAGATGTGTCCCGATCGTCTGGCTGCCGCCAACTTGCAAATCCTGTCCAATGGTTTGACTTCCTGTAACCTGTACGCTATCAAATGTAGGCAACTCTATCACCTTCTCTTTCAATTAGTCTACCTTATTCTATGGGGACAACTACTGATTGGATATCCTTACTTCACACATTTCCGGTCAAGACGGAGCCTAAACTTCCACATCCTATCATTTCCATATCAAGCTGCCTATCAATTATGGTTAAACACCCTAATCAAAACAATGTACCTGTGCATATTGTAGGGTAGGACACTGTGAATTATCCGGACATTTATTCAGAAAAGAGGAGTGACATGAAAAAGAACAACTCCAAAAAAAAGCCCCCCTCTGCGAAGACCCCTAATAAATGGATTGTAAATGAAGTGAAAAAAACGCTGAACAAAGAGCTGAAGCCGGTTAAGCTTACCATGTCTGCCTATCAGACCAGCATGAAGCATGGCTTGCTCCTGCTGCGGGATCTTCACGATCAGGACTTCAATAAGAAAAAAGTGATCTATAAGGATCTGAACATTTTACTGCTGGTTCCCACTATAAAAACAAAAAACGCACCGAATGAAATTGCATTGGAAGAACAGCTGCGTCACCTTGTTAAACAGGTACGTGCCATCAAGTATGCTCATAATTTGTCCGACAGCCTGTCCCCTAATGATGTAGACCTTATTCTGGTTATAGGCGGGGAGGAGTCTCTTCCCCCTGAGCACGAAGCTTTGTTGCGGACTTCTCCTGTCAAGAAAGCGGTGTGGATGTCCGATAAAGAAGGATTGTCCAGTGTGGAGCTGCAGTTAGCTCCGTTATTTGACTACGTTCTGACGCAGAACCCCGCTAATGTTGCCGCTTATCGTTCTTTACGCTGTAAACAGTGTCATTATGTTCCTTTTGCGGTGAACACGGATGTATATTTCCCCAAACAAGTCGACAGCGGCTTCTTATCCGATGTACTAATTGTCGGCGATGCCATCACAAACGAGAATTTATATTCCTTCGTTCATTCAGGTGCTTTGTCGGATAAAAAAGTAAGGGTGTATGGTAAAGGATGGGATGCGGCAGATTCCTTGCTCCCCATTTCATCCCAGGAAGATTTGGCCGATTACTACAACGGAGCGAAGATAGTCATTAATACCTGTTCATCGTTACACCAAATGTTAGAAATTTCGGCATGCGGCACGTTTCAGCTTATTCAGCGGCACCCTGAACTAAATCCCCATATCCTCACGGGGGAGTTAGAATCCTTCGATACACTGGCCGAGCTTTCAGACAAGTTCGCCTATTACA
This sequence comes from Paenibacillus lutrae, assembly GCF_009757775.1. GTDB lineage: Bacteria > Bacillota > Bacilli > Paenibacillales > NBRC-103111 > Paenibacillus_F > Paenibacillus_F lutrae. The sequence continues at coordinate 669,658 of NZ_RHLK01000001.1, read as the reverse complement.
CATCGAATATCGACCAGAGGAGACTGGCCGCTTCGAGGGCATTAGCGAACAACAAGTATAATCATTCTTATCTGCAGAAAGGAATGCAGTTGCTGGATACCGTGTTTCACTAAGTCGTCTGCGCATTATTAGCCGGAGATCGCTCCTATAATGAAGGAGGGATAGGAATTGAAGCTCATTGCCTTTTTGCTGCCCCAGTTTCATGTGATTGAAGAAAATGACCGTTGGTGGGGGAAAGGTTTTACCGAGTGGACGAATGTCAAAAAAGCGGTATCTTTATACCGTCATCATAAGCAGCCTAAATTACCCTTAAATGATTATTATTATGATTTGACCGATCCGGATGCCAGGCGGTGGCAGGCCGAAACGGCCCGGGCTTACGGGATTTACGGTTTCTGCTACTATCATTATTGGTTTAAGGGGAAGCGGCTTCTGGAAAGACCGTTTCAAGAAATTCTTTCAAGCCGCGATCCCGATTTTCCCTTTTGTTTGTCATGGGCGAATGAACCTTGGACTCGCAGATGGGACGGCATGGAATCCGATGTGCTGATGCCTCAGGATTACGGAGATGAAGAGGATTGGAAGGCCCATTTCGATTCACTTTTGGATGCCTTCAAGGATGAACGCTATATTCGCGTAGAAGGCAAGCCGGTGTTTCTCATCTACAGGCCTGCAAGTATTCCGAGGTGTGAAGAAATGCTGCTTTTCTGGCGCAAGTTAGCCCTGCAGAATGGCTTAGAAGGACTGCATCTGGTACGGACGCTGGGAGGGTTTCCGCTTGGTGAGCAGCATGGATTCGATGCCAGTGTAGAGTATGAGCCGCACTATACATTTGCTCATGGAAGCATGAACCAGCCCTGGCTCCAAATACCGGTCAAAGACCGTATGCATCTGGTCGTTGACTATGACAGGGTGTGGACAAACATTCTGGAGCGGACCCCTCATAGAAATGGAGAGCAGGTTTACCCGGGGGCCTTTGTCAATTGGGATAATACGCCCCGTAAAAAAGCGGAAGGACAAAGTTCCATTGGAATGAATCCGCAGAAGTTCAGCTGGTATTTATCCAAGCAGATCTCAAGAGCGAGAGAAGCTTACAGAAGTGACTTCCTCTTCATCAATGCCTGGAATGAATGGGCAGAGGGAGCTTATCTGGAACCCGATCAAGATTTCGGGTATGGGTATCTGCAGGCCGTCAAAGAAGCTCTGGAACAGAACCGCTCCAACAGGCGGCCTGCACATGGTTCTGATCATCCGGATGTGAAGTCCCCTCCTTAAGGGAATTATCTATAGCAGCCGATAAATAAAAGCCAGTCACAGGGATTGATTGCAACCTGTGGCTTTTCGGTATATACGTGAAAATCTATTCCGTACAGCTATTTTCAATTGGAGGCTATTCTGCTATAATCATTTGATATTGATAATCATTATCAATTAAATCGATTATAGTGGCAACCCTACATACATATAAACCGATTATGGGTATCTGCGGGAGGTTAACGAATTTGAATCAGTCAGCGAGCGGCAGAAACCGTTCCGCCTTGGCGGAAGCTTTTATACATGCATTGTATAGGGTCAAGGAAGTCGAGATCATAAGAGCGGAATCCCATTGGAGGATGGACTATCAACATATTGAATCTCACGTTCTGCTTGTCGTAACGGCAGGCCGGGGACTTCTGAATTGGGACGGGGAGAAGTCCAAGCTCTGGGAAGAACGCGTTCATATTTGCCGGCCGGGACAAGTAATCGGTATACAAGCCGGCGAAGGCGGATTGGAGCTGACCCTGGTCAGATTTGAATTGTTCAGAAGTGATGAAGAGGCGGGAGGCTATTCGCCTTTCATATGGCAGGAAGAGCAAGTTGTACCCGTTAAACCGGTTCCTCAGTTTGCCATTACTTGCGAAGCGCTGGGAACACACTGGCAGAACGAGAGTCCGTACAAATCGCTGCAATGCGAGGCAGCCTTCCTGGAACTTATGTACATAACCGCACAGCATATAGAGCTGGAGACCAGACTGGATTCTATAAACGCACTGGAGCGGACACGCCGGTATATCGATGCTTATTATCATACGCCGATTACGATTGACGAACTGGCCAGAATGGCAGAGATCTCTCCGAAATACTACGGGGACTTGTTTAAAAAAACATACGGCATCCGCGTTGTAGATTATTTAACCGCTCAGCGCATCAACCGTGCCAAACAGTTAATGGTGTTATCCCAATCCCGGTTGAAAGATATCGCCCACATCGTCGGCTATCAGGATGAATTTTACTTCAGCCGCAAGTTTAAACAAGAGGTTGGTGTGTCGCCGAGCGCGTATATGAAGAGCCGGAAACGTAAAATCGCGGTTCATCATCCACATCTGACCGGACATCTGCTTGCTCTGCACTATCTCCCTTATGCCGCTCCGCTCCATCCGAAATGGACGGGGTTTTATTACGAGCATTATCGCAGGGATATTCCCGTTCATCTCAGCGCTTACCGCTATAGTGAAGATTGGCAATCCAATATTGACAAAATCCGGGAGGTTAGACCTGATGTGATTCTAAGTATGGACACGCTTAATCCGGGAGAGAAAGAAAAGCTGGAGCAGGCAGGTCCGGTCTTGTACATACCTAATCAACAGTTGGATTGGCGTGAGCAGCTGAAACTTGTTGCTAATTATCTCGAAGTATCTGGCGAAGCGGACAGCTGGCTTACCAAGTATGACCGGCGGGTGCAATCTCTTAAGGACATGCTGCATGAGCGAATGGGGGAAGATACTTTCCTGATTATAAGCCTGCATAAATCCGGCATGTATAGCTGCGGCACTCGAAGCATGGGAGAAGTGTTCTACGGGGATCTGGCGATGAAACCGTCTTTTTCCATGGATCTGTGCGCCGTTCATACCGAGATTAAGCCGGAGCAGCTTATCGATATAAACCCCGACCATATTCTGGTCAATATTTGTCAAGAGCCTGAAACCCTTGATAACTGGCGCAATCTTCAGACGACACCATTCTGGAGGGATCTCAAGGCAGTCCGTCATAATCGTGTACATTCGATCCCTTCGGATCCATGGAGAGAGTACTCGGCAATGGCGCATGCACGGATACTGGATGAGACAGAACGCCTATTTTTGCGGGAATAGTCCAGCTTCAATTCCGGGAAACGTCCATGTCCCGGGATAGATTCATGGGGTATAATTTCAAATGAGAATCGTTATCAGTGATGAAGAGAAAAGGGCCTCCCTCTTTTTTTTGACTAGAGTTGATAATGATTCTCAATAGTCTGATACTCACGGGGGAATGGCATGACCAACCATAGAGAGAGAGGAAGCTTTCACACGCAAGAATTTCAGTCGAGGACGTTATACCTGTATACGCCGCCTTCATACGGCACTGCCGGACGCCGGTACCCGGTCGTATATGTCAACGATCCGCTTGATTATATGGATGCGCAGAGCAGCAAGGTCATGGAGAGGCTGGAACAACTTTTCCGGGAAGAGAGGCTGCCCGAGGTTATCATTGCCGGTGTGGAACCGATAAATCGGCTTCATGAATATACCCCTTGGCCTGCAAAGGCGCTTGTGGAGGAATTTCCGGACTTTGGCGGAGAAGGGCTTGGCTACCTGAGTTTTATAACTCAAGAGCTTAAGCCTTATATCGACAGCCGGTATAAAACGGAGCCGGATGCCGCGCACACGGCGATGATCGGCGCATCGCTCGGAGGCCTCATCTCGATGGTTGCGGCTTATGAGCATCCCGATGTTTTCGGTAAAATCGGGCTTCTGTCCGCATCGTTCTGGTATGAAGGCATGATGAGCTATATACAGGAGCGGAATTTGTACAAAGATGGAAGTGCCAAAAGAGTTTACATGTACGTAGGTGATCAGGAGGGCGTAGGCAAACAAACGATTCAGAGCCGGATGATCGCCAGTACGGAGCAGGTCTACGACAAGCTAGTGAATGAAGGATTGTCCCGGAGGGATCTGCGATTTGTGATCGGACTGGGAGGGCATCATCTCGTATCCGTATTTGAAGAACGGTTTACGGAAGCGCTCGAATGGCTTTGGAGTTCAGACTAACTTTTTACATAATGAGAGGGGTACATACAGGATGAGAAAAACAAGTGTAGCGGCAGGAGTAATCGCGATCGCTTTAATATCTACGGCTTGCGGAGCAACAAAAGAGGCGGCACCGGCAGCGAGGACGGAGGCGGCGAAACAGCCTGCATCCACTGCTGCAACCAGCAGCGAAACCAGAGTCATGACTTATCTGGGCAAAGAATACACCGTTCCCGTTAAAGCGGAGCGAATCGTTATGGCAGGCTCCATGGAATCCATGGAGGACGCGCTTGTGCTGGGAATCAAGCCAGTCGGGGCCAATACGGTAGGCGGTAAATTCCTTGAGATGTTCGCAAGTATTACCGACAAAGCCGAGCCTATCGGAGAAAAAACGCAGCCGAACCTGGAAGCCATCTTGAAGCTTAAGCCCGATATCATCTTGGGCTCCTCCAAATTCCCCGCTGAAATGATGGAAAAGCTCGGCAAGGTCAAGACGACCCTACCGATTTCACATATTTCGACCGATTGGGAAGCCAATCTGAATGCATTGGCGGAACTGACCGGGACTCAGAGCAAGGCCAAGGAAGCTATCGAGAAGTACAAGAAGGAAGCGACCGCAGCGAAAGAAAAGCTGAGCACTTCTTTGAAGGATAAGAAAGTACTTGCTATCCGTGTCCGTACGGGCAACATAACGATTTATCCGGCCAGCGTATTCTTCAATCCGTCGCTGTACACCGATCTGGGCCTACAGGTACCGGAGGAAGTGAAGCAGGCCAAGGCGCAGCAAACCTTGTCGATGGAGAAATTGTCCGAGATCAATCCGGATTATCTGTTCGTCCAGTTCGCGGAAGATGAGAACAAAGAACAACCGAAAGCACTGGAAGATCTGGAGAAAAATCCGATCTGGCAGAGCATGAACGCGGTCAAGAATAAGAAGGTATTCGTGAACATCGTAGATCCGCTTACACAGGGAGGAACATCTTACAGCAAAATCACTTTCCTGGAAGCGGCGCTGCCGAAGCTCAGCAACTAAATTCATCCAAAGTGAGTACACCTTATGAAAACAAGGCTTGCACGACCCCAGTGGATACTATGGAGTTCTCCGCTCATTATCGCGATGACTGTTCTGGTATCTATCTTATACGGGGCCAAACCTATTGAACTGCAAACGGTTGTGGACACGTTCTTCCAATTCGATCCGGCAAACGTAGACCATCAGATTATCCGGAGCTCACGCCTTCCCAGAGTTGCCGGTGCGCTTCTGATCGGTGCTTTCCTCGCCATATCGGGGGCTCTCATGCAGGGGATGACAAGGAATTACCTTGCATCCCCTTCCATTATGGGGGTAACCGACGGATCGGCTTTCGTGATCACGCTCTGCATGATCTTTCTGCCGAATTCTTCATCGCTGGACATGATCATGTATTCTTTGTCAGGTTCGGCTTTAGGCGTCGCGATTGTATTCGGACTGGCCTCCCTGCTTCCTAACGGTCTGACACCCGTGCGGATGGCGATTGTCGGTACAGTGATCGGCACTTTTCTGAGCAGTGTATCGGCCGCATTCGCCATGTATTTTCAGAAATCACAAAATATCAGTTTCTGGTACAACTCACGGCTTCATCAACTGGAGCCGGATCTGATCTGGCTCTGTATTCCGTTTGCCATAATCGGAATCATTACGGCGCTTCTGCTCTCCAAATCCATAACCATCTTATCCCTAGGGGAAGAAGTCGCTGTAAATCTGGGCATGCGGACTCTGCTGATCAAAATGACTGCGATGGGCGCCGTCGTTCTGCTAACGGGCATATCGGTAGCCCTGGCTGGAAAAATCGGCTTTGTCGGTTTAATTATTCCGCATATGACGCGTTTTCTGATCGGAATCGACTACAAATGGGTGATCCCGTGCGCAGGTATTCTCGGGGGCATTTTCCTCGCTTGGGCCGATGTTCTGAGCCGGTTTCTCAATTATCCTTATGAAATGCCGATCGGCGTCGTCACCGCTTTAATCGGTGTGCCGTTCTTCTTGTATCTGGCACGGACGAGAGGCGGTGACAAACATGCGTAAAGTATCGCGGAAGCGATATGTCGTGGTCATCCTGGTCTGTCTCGGGCTTATTGCAGCCGCTTCATACACAAGTTTGACCAGCGGCTCCTTCGATATCCATGTCCTGGATATTGTGCGGACGCTGCTGCGAATCAATCCCGTTCCGGAATACGATCTAGTCATTCTGGAGTTCCGGCTGCCCCGGATTGTCATAGCGGGACTCGTAGGTCTCGGGTTAGGTATTGCCGGTTCGGTCATCCAGAGCGTTACCCGTAACGGGCTCGCAGATCCGGCGATTCTGGGTATCAATGCAGGGGCAGGGGCTGCCATCGTCGTCTTTATGTTCTTCTTCCAGGGGAAGCTTCACGGGACAGGATGGACAGGGATTATGGCCATGCCTTTGTTCGGTTTAGTAGGAGGCCTTGGCGCAGCACTGCTAATATATCTTTTCTCCTGGAAGAACGGCCGCATGGATTCCCAGCGTCTTCTGTTAACGGGGATTGCGATCGGATCGGGATTCAGTGCGCTTGCCCTGTATTTAACGCTTAAAATGGATGCAAAAGATTTCGAAATGGCAGCCGTATGGACTTCGGGGAGTATTTATAGCGCCAACTGGAAGTACATTATTTCCATGGTTCCCTGGATGATCTTGCTGATTCCGCTTATACGGAGCAGGACCTATGTCCTTGATCTTTTCCAGTTGGAAGAAAGCAGTGTGAAAAGTCTTGGAGTGAATGTGGAAAGGGAAAAAGCGATTCTTCTTCTGGGTAGTATCGGGCTTGTAAGTGCTTGCGTTTCAGTATCGGGAGGAATCGGTTTTATCGGACTCATGGCACCGCATATTGCCAAACGTCTAGTCGGGATTCATCATAACCGGATTATTCCCGTCAGTGGAATGGTCGGTATGCTGCTCGTTATCGGTTCGGATTTTATTGCCAAGTCGGTCTTTGGACCTGCCGAGCTTCCGGTTGGTGTTATTATTTCGATTATAGGTGTTCCTTATTTTATTTATCTGTTGTTTAAGGCTAAGGCATAGAGGAGTGTTTGGCTTGAGTATCCTGCGTGTGGAGAAGCTGGAGTCGTGCTATGAGAAGAGCACGGTATTCCGCGATCTGGATTTTGAAGTGAAGGAGGGGGAGGTGACGACAATTATCGGGCCTAACGGCTGCGGCAAATCGACACTGCTCAAGACAATTGGCCGTATTCTTAAGCAGAAAAGCGGTAAAATCTTCTTCCGGGATCAGGATCTGAGTACCATCCGGACTCGGAAAATTGCCCAGCATATCGCGCTGCTGCCGCAGAATCCGATTGCTCCTCCCGAACTGAAAGTAGAGGAACTCGTTTCGTACGGGCGTTATCCTCATCGCAAGAATTTGAACAAAATGTCCGCTAAAGATAAAGAAATAATCGAATGGGCACTGGACGTTACGAACATTGCTCCTTACCGCAACCGGGAAATCGGAAGCTTGTCCGGCGGTCAAAGGCAGAAAGTATGGCTGGCGATGGCATTTGCTCAAGATACGGAAATCCTGCTGCTTGATGAGCCGACCACTTATCTGGATATGGCCCATCAGCTGGAAGTGCTCCAGATCGTGGAGAAAATGAATATGGAGCAGAAACAAACCGTTGTGATGGTACTGCATGATATTAATCATGCCGCCAGGTTCTCCCACCGGATCGTTGCGATGAAGCAAGGAGAGATTATTGCTTCCGGTCATCCTCATGAAATCATTACTAAGGATGTGCTGAATCAGGTGTTTCATATTGATGCGCGTATTATGCTGGACCCGGAGAACGGGGCTCCGGTTTGTTACGGGTATGACAGTTATCTGCGCAATAAATCGTCTGTCGCGGTTAGCAGGGATGTAACCGGGCAAGCGGGTGGACGCTAAGGAGTGAGGAAGCATGAGCGAAATGAACTTGGAAGCAGGTGCAATCGGCCGTTATGCTGCGGTGGACGTAAAACAGAGTGTAACGATGCCAAGGTCGCAGCAGATTACTTTGTTCTCGCGTGCAAATAACCGGGAGTACCGGATATTCATCGCCGTACCCGAGTCAGCGCCTCCTGCGGAAGGTTTCCCCGTTATTTACCTGCTGGATGCCAATTCCGTGTTCGCAACCATGGTGGAAGCCGTCCGGCTGCAGTCACGGGCACCGGATAAAACCGGTGCGGCTGCGGCTGTTGTAGTCGGAATCGGTTACCCGGCGGATAGTCCGTTCCACCCCTTCCGACATTACGATTACACACGCTCCATCGCGCACGAAGAGCTTCCTTTCAAGCCTCCCGGGGGAGAATGGCCGGAGCACGGAGGTGCCGAAGCCTTCATGACATTCATACTGGAGGAGTTAAAACCTCTGATCGGGCAAAAATATAGTATTAACACGAAGCGGCAGACGATTTTCGGTCATTCGCTGGGTGGCTTGTTCGTTCTTCATATGCTGTATGCCAGACCGGAGGCGTTTCAATATTATATAGCCGGAAGCCCTTCTATTCACTGGAATAAACGGATATTGGAAGAAGAGGAGCGGATATTCGCGGCCGCTTTACGCCAGTCACCCCAACCTGTCCGGTTATATATCGGGGTTGGGGAGATGGAGAAGTCTCATCATACCGGTATGGTGAAGCTGGCCGAGCAACTTTGTGAACGGCTGCTGAAATTAAGCTTGCATGGAGTCCATTGTGAATATAAAGAATTCGAAGGCGAAGGACACATTTCGGTCCTTCCTGCGTTAATCAGCCGTGCGGTAAGATTCGCGCTTAAGGCTGAGCCCTAAAATAAGCATGATCAAGTTCACACCTGTACAAGTATACATGTATCAAGACAAGCTCCTTGCATGGAGCTTGTCTTTGGTTTATTTAGCAGTGAACGATCGAAAGTCCGCTCAGATGAGCTCTGTAATAATTTTGTTAATCTCTGAGATTTCGGGATACTGTTCTTCCCGGACCTTCCCCTGCAAAAGCGCAAGCATGCCTTGGAGTACGATCCGCCGGGGGTGAGATTTCGCTGCTTCTTCTTGCAGAACCTCCAGAATCTGCTGAACAGAGTTGCGTTCCGCGTCCTCTAATTGATCCCCTTCAACTGCACGGATTAACTTATCGACAGCAATATACAGCCTTCGGACCGCATGTGAACCCTCCGTGATAGAAACCTCGGGAAAAATCGACTTCATGATATTCGTTGTCAGCATAGGCTCTTTCTTGGAGCTGATAATACCCTGAACGGAATCATCCAGCCGGGAAACGATATATTCGGCCACATCTCTGGTCAGGAATTGGACATTGTCGAGAACGACGAAGCCCATAAATTCCCGGATGAGCGCCAGTAATACTACCGAGAGATCAAAAGCATGCGGCTCGATATTAGGGCCGTAGACTAGAATAATTTGATCCCGGAAACAGACGTAGAACTTCGTCCTCATCGTCATCGAGAGTTTTTTTATTTCCTCACTCATATCAATCTGTCCTTGGGACAAGATTTTTAGGACGCTGGAGTCGGACATGAGTTCATTAAATTGAACCATGATTTGCTGATGGAGTCCTTCTTTGGGGTCAGAGGCATAACGCTCGGCCGCAATCGATATATTATTGAACAACTGTTCATGATAATGAACAAATACCGCGTAGAGTAATTCTTCCTTGGATTTAAAATAAAAATAAATACTGCCTTTGGCTATTCCTGCCGCATCCGCAATGTCTTGTATCGTTGCATGATGGTAGCCTCTCTCCGCGAATTGCTGCTTGGCGCTTTGCAAGATAAGCGTCTTTTTATCCATACAATATCCACCTTCCCAAATTTGTTTGACCACTGAGTCAAATATGGATATAATAATTTTCATGCTAATAGCTAAAGGTTAAAACTGTCCGCGATATTTATTGTAACACAAATTTTGACCGGCTGGTCAAGTCAAGATGGAGGTTAGTTGTGGAAGCGAAAGAGAAAGGGATTAATAAGAATTTGGTGCTGTTCGGCCTGATTATGGGAATGTTTTTCAGTGCGCTGGAACAGACAATCGTGGGTACGGCTATGCCGACCATTATTTCGGAGCTTCAGGGATTCGAGATTTTTGCTTGGGTAACGACGGCATACATGATCACTTCAACCGTTGTCGTGCCGATCGTAGGCAAGCTGTCCGACTTGTACGGGAGGAGACTGCTTTATTTAATCGGGGCCATTATTTTCGCTGCGGGCTCCGCTTTGTGCGCGACAGCCGAATCCATGGAAATGCTCGTCGCATACCGGGCGCTTCAAGGGATCGGCGGGGGGATGCTGATGCCGCTATCGCAGACTATTATCGGCGATATCTTCACCGCTGAGCAGCGGGCGAAGTGGCAGGGCGTGTTCGGAGCGATCTTCGGACTGAGCTCAGTTATCGGTCCTTTCATCGGCGGGGTAATCGTTGATGCGGTCAGCTGGCACTGGATCTTCCTGATGAACGTGCCCTTTGGTATTTTGAGTGCCGTTATGATCTTTATGGGCATGAAGAACGAGTTCGTTAAACGTACGCAGCGGGTCGAAATTGATTATCTCGGAATCTTTACCTTAGTGCCCGCTCTGATTTTGTTCCTGTACGGACTGACGTTTGGCGGCGATCAATTCGAATGGAACTCCGCAACGAGTTATTTGATTTTTGGCGGCGCCTTGTTGTTTACAATCGTTTTCCTTTATGCGGAGACCAAAGCCAAGGAACCTGTACTGGATCTGTCGTTGTTCCGTAATCGGGTATTTACGACTACAAACGCACTAGGCTTCCTGCTCGGACTCGGCATGTTCGGTGCCATTATGTTCGTGCCTTTGTTTATGCAGGGGATCATGGGCGTATCCCCGACAAAGGCGGGATCAACGATGACACCGATGATGATCGCTTTGATCGTCTCAAGCGTGCTCGGTGGTCAATTGCTGCTCCGGATGCCTTACCGGAGTGTACTGGCCGGCGGTATGATTATTACCACGGCAGGATTTTATTTGATCAGCACCATGGGTCTGGACACTTCGATGTGGATGGTCTATCTGTATATGGTTATTCTGGGTCTTGGGATGGGCTTAGTTATGCCGACGCTCATGATTGCCGTTCAGAATGAATTTTCCAAAGACCGGCTGGGTACGGTAACATCGGCTTCGACGTTCTTCCGTTCCATCGGGGGCACTATCGGTGTAACGGTACTGAGTGTCGTCATGAACAACACGTTACGTTCGAATGTAGATACACAGGCTGCAGCAGAACAAGCCCAGGGCAACGGTGCAGTCGTTGAAGCTATCCGCGGTATTCAAGCAAATGATATTGACTTGTACAGTGTCATGGTATACCCGGATAAATTCCCTCTGCCGGATGAGCTCAAGAAACAAGTGATACATTTCATTCAGAGTGCTTGGACACAAGCCTTCTCGACGGTAGCTTTAACAGGATTGATCTTCGTTGCTGCGGGAATTATCGTATCTTTCCTTGTAGGCAACAAGCGTATTGAGCGCGACAGCAAGGATGGAGAACAAAAATCCAAGCTTGATTTCGAGCATTAACCAGCAGTGCAAGGGCTGTTCCCCCGGGGACAGCCTTTTTTTGTTGTTCTGAGATATAGCATATCTCATGCAGTACTGACATGTAGTCACCTGTCAGTGCCGCGGGTACCCTCGTCATAAAGGATGACAAAAGCTAACTTGTCCATATGACATCGATTTTGTCATACTTTTCACAAGTGAACTTCGCTTACATTAAAGTATCAGGGAAAGTGTCAGGGGGAGCTGCATGAAGACAGTTTTCAATAGTCTAGTCCTTACAGCAACCTCCGGCATTGTTCGATCGGAATGTTCAGCACAAGCTACAAATCCGGTAACACCAGACAAAATCGAATCTATCGAATCCGATTCCACAGGAGGATACCCAAATGCCCGTTAAATGGTTGGAGAAAAATGCTCATGTTTTACAGACGCTCGAGTCTCGTTCCTCTTTGAAAGATCTGGAACCACTCCGGGAAATGATCGGTTCAGCTTCAATTGTAGGGCTCGGCGAAGCGGCTCATGGAACGCATGAAATTTTTAAAATAAAACATCGTTTTGTTGAATTCCTGGTGTCTGAAATGGGTTTTACCAATCTGGTATTAGAAGAGAATTGGGGCAGCGCGCTGCGGTTGGATCATTACGTTCTGACGGGGGAAGGAGATCTAAGCGGGATTCTCAATCCCGTCTTTAACACCAGGGAAGTCACGGATATGCTGGAATGGGTCCGCTCTTATAACGCCGATCCCAGGCATGAAGAGAAAGTACGAATTATTGGAATGGATATCCAGCAGGTCGATGAATCCGTCTATAACAAGATAACGGACTACATTCGTCCCCGTAGACCGGATCTACTGCCTGTTGTAACTGAAACAACGAAAGCTCTTCTGCCGGACACGAAGGATATCAGCTTGTTCAGCAGTCTCTCTAAAGAAGACAAAGACCGGCGTATTACCGAGGCTCAAGAGATCAGAAAGATACTCGAACAAAATAAAGAGGATCTGGGAGGGCAGGCAAACGAATTTCAGTGGGTCCTGCAAAGCGCCCGCATCATCGAGCAATTTACTACCATGGCGGCTGTTTTGGCTGAACAACCTTCCGAGTTCTTTCTTAAGCACGATATCGCCATGTTTGAGAACGCTAAATGGACGCAAGAGAATTTGGGCAGAACCATTGTGTGGGCCCACAACGGTCACATTTCAAAAGAAAACCTGATTCCCTTTGTCTACCCTAAAGTGTCCGGACAGCATTTGGCAGAATATTACCAAGAGAAGTATGTTACGATCGGAACGTCCGTGTATCAGGGCAAGTACAACGCTTATAACAGCCAGAATGATTTTGGACCTCACGGTACCCTTCAATCGAATCCGGACAGTATTAACTACACGCTAGGACAGGTCCGGAAGGAGCTATTCTTTGTCGATTTGCGTAAGGCAGGCGGTCTAACGAAAGCTTGGCTGGAGGAATCGCATCCTTTCTTCGCAGGAGTTACTGCAGTCGGTCCTGATATTCCCACTACAGTAGATATACCGCTGGGAAGCTTGTTCGATATTCTCATCCAGATCCGAAAGGTAACACCTTCTCAGCTAATTCGTCAATATGATTAACCGAGCTGAACGGAGAACCTGAGGAGGGAGTAGTTATTATGGCTGCTGTTCAAACGTTCAAGGCGTCCGCGCATTTACAAACGGTGTGCAGGTCAAAACCCGTTCGAGAAATTTCGAGATAACGATAGATGAACCGACAAATCTCGGAGGTACGGATACCGGAATGAATCCGGTTGAAGTTCTACTCGCTTCACTCGGGGCCTGTCAATCAATCGTTGCGCGTGTTTATGCGCTAAGTTTGAGGTTAAGCTGAATGGCTTCCAAGTCGACGTGGAAGGCGATCTTGATCTGGACGGATTCTTGGATAGATCCGGCGTTCGTCCATGTTATTCGGATATCCGCTATACATTCCGGATCAAAACCGATTCTCCGAGAGAGAAGGTCGAGAAGTTTGTCCAATTCCTCGAAAGCAAGTGCCCGGTTGGCGATACCATTGCCCATGCAGTTAATCTAAAGCTCGAACGTATAATCATCGAGGACTGATTTTCCTTAATCGTGGCGGCTATACTGCTGCTTAATACCCCGGTGTGGATTCGAAGTTAATTTAAGATAGCGTTCTGATGGGCACGGGTCTTACGATCCGTGCTTTTTTTGTCAGGATTGGCAGGCGGTTGAAAAGTAGTGGAGGAAAAATTCAAAAAAATGAAAGAGATTTAATATTGTATAATATGTAATTTGAGGTATAATATGAAATGTGCTTCTTGTCGCAATGCTTTGGTCCGGAGTTTTTATTTCTTTTTTGTTTTTGAAATCGCTTTCTTCGATCTTATCCGACTGCTGGTATAAGCTCCATAGCGAGTTTATATAAAGAGGATTGCTAAAGGAGGAGGATAACCTTTCGCTATACATCTACGGATTTAATTACGGGATCGGAAATTCATAATAGGAGGGGATGCTTGAATATTTCAGCCAGGCTGGTACACATTTACCATATTACCTATTCTACCATTATAAGGAGGAAATTTATAGTGACAACATTACGTTTATCTAATTCTGGTCTTTTCAAAATGGTTGTCGCAGGCGGCATGATGCTGGTGCTGACCCTTGCGATGCTTCTCGTATTCGGTGATAAGGCTTCTGCTCATGGCTACATCAATAATCCTTCCAGCCGTGCTGACCTTTGTGCCAAAGGTACGAATAAGAACTGCGGACTTATTATTTACGAGCCTTACAGCCTTGAAGCGGCTAAAGGATTCCCGGCAGCCGGACCGGCTGACGGTAAAATTGCAAGCGCTAACGGCCTGTTCTCCCAACTGGATGAGCAATCGGCAACCCGCTGGACCAAGGTAAACATCAGTCCGGGATCGACTACGTTCAACTGGACATTGAAAGTTCCTCATGCAACTGCAAGCTGGAAATATTACATCACGAAGCAGGATTGGAACCCGAATGCACCGCTTACTCGTGCATCGTTCGACCTGACTCCTTTCTGCAACGTGCCTTACAAGGGTAAGCCTTCCGGTTCTTACTCTGACACATGTAACGTTCCGGCAAGATCCGGATATCAAGTTATCCTGGCGGTTTGGGAAATTTCCGATACCGGCAATGCGTTCTATAATGTTATCGATGTTAACTTCGGCGGCGGCAGCGGCAACGTAGACAGCTCGGCTCCTACAGCACCTGCTGGTGCTGCGGCATCCAATGTTGCTGCGACAAGCGCAACGGTCTCCTGGTCCGCATCCACAGACAATGTAGGTGTAACAAGCTACCGCATCTTCAACGGTTCGACGCAGATCGGTTCCACGACTGGAGCCCTCAGCTACAACTTGACAGGTCTTACTTCCAATACCGCTTACAACATCACGGTAAAAGCGGTTGATGCGGCAGGGAATGTATCTGCTGCAAGCAACGCGGTTTCCTTCACGACTCTGAACGTTTCAGGTCCTGATACTCAAGCGCCATCGGCTCCTACAGGCCTTCATGTTATGGGCACCAGCACGTCCACAACGATTCCTCTGATGTGGAATGCGTCCACGGATAACGTAGGGGTAACAGGTTACCAAGTATTCAACGGTAATACGCTGGTAGCTACGGTTTCCGGTTCCACGCTGAGCTACAACGTTACGGGCCTGACTGCGAATACAGCTTATGCCTTTACGGTAAAAGCGGTCGACGCTGCGGGTAATGTATCCGCTGCAAGCAACGTTACTAACGTGACGACTCCTGCAGCTCCTGCAACATTTCCGGCTTGGAATGCTTCCACTGCTTACGTAGGCGGAAGCAAAGTGACGCACAACGGTGTAAACTATGAAGCGAAATGGTGGACACAAGGTCAAACGCCAAGCGCCACTTCCGATGTCTGGAAAGTAATCCCTTAATAACTGCCTGCCTAAGCGGGTATGAGATGACTTCTGATCATTCAGAAGTCATCTTTTTTATGCTTGCGAATATCCGTTAGGAACGCTTTATATCCGGATTAGCCTTTAGGATAGCCTCGGTAGTCTGCCAGAGTACAGGCAGAAATTGCCTGACTTCCTCGACTCGGCGGTTTATGTGATCCGGGGAAGGAATCCCGAGGTCTGCCAGAATAGCATGAAATGCGGGGATGAGTGATTCCTGCAGACCAGGAGGGGCGTCTGTCTCCAGAATCTTATGGCAGCGGGCAAAAGTCGCGGCGATCCAAAAGACGGCTTCGCGGTGGCAGCCGGTCCGAATGAGTTCGCGGCTTCCGCCGATTGCTATCCGCCGAGCTTCCGGGGTAATGTCGGTGCTGAAGAAAAGCGGCGTCTGGGCCGCTTTTGCAGCAGCATCGAATGTGCACTCCAGCTTTGTCAGATGCTGCTCTATACGCTGAGAGCTCATATGATCGCATCCGAGCAGCCTTAAGAGATCCGGATACAAGTCCTTGCAGCCATACTCCATCAGGACATGACGAGCGGAAAGGTAGCGCAGACGGATCGTGGGGTTACGCAGTGCGGCGGCCAGAAGGACGTGTGTCGTTACGCCAGTCGGGAACAGCCACGCTGTCACCTGGTCATGTAAGGGTGCGGTGGAATCTATGCTTCGCAGACCGTTCTCGATTCTCTGACGGGCGTTCTCGCAGCGGCGGCGGACCCACTCCAGCTGCGCAAAATCGTGCGAAATCCGGACCTGAAGTCGGCCGAGATGACCGGTAGGATCCGAGATGATCGTGTTCGTACGGAAACTGCCTGCGAGATGATAGGAACCCAGAACTTATTCCGCGGAGGAAAGCTCATTCGAGGATACATACGTGATCTCAAGCAGCGCGCCCCCGTAAAGAAACTTGCCAAGTTTGACCGGAGGTTCGGCTTGATTGGTGACGATCATCACATCCATATCGGAAGCAGGCGGGAGTACCGCATCATCCGGCAGCCCTACGGTCGATCCGCTGTAATAAGCACCCTTAAACCCGGCTTCTCTGGCCGCATGCTTCAGAACCCATTCCTCGGCCGCCTGTCTTGCTGCACCTACCTGCATATTAACATCCACCTATCCTCCTATAGAGCTTCAATATATGTAGTCGGGAATAGATCTTACTAGCCACGATCTGGTTTATCAGAAGCAGAATGACTTCTAAACGGGCATTCATGGTTAGGAACGAAATCTGAGCGGGGGAAAGTATCCTGTAATTTTGATTGCAGATATATCCCTTACATTGAAGACGTCAGTAAGGAACAGGACGGTTTTAAAAACAATGAGAAGGAACCTATATGGTCAGGAATTGGATGCGTCTGTCTGACAACAGGCTATGGATTTGATTGAAACTGAGGAGGGTCTTAAGTACCGTGAGAAAATGGTGCGTTTGGTGAAAACAGGAGGCCGCAAGGGGTATATTCGTAACAGGAAATTTCGTGACAGGAAATCTTAGGAGCCGTCTGCAAATGATTTCCCTTCACCGGCGAGTGCGCGGCGGATCAGCTCTATCCCTTTGGGACCCATGCCATGCAGCTGTAGAACTTCGGCTTCCGTCACCTTGCTGAACTGCTCCAGCTTCAATAATCCAGCCCGCTGGAGGGCGCGCTGCGCCGGCTTGGACAGCCCTGCGGGAAGGTCGGAGTTTTGTTTTTCTTCAGAGTCCATTCGATAAGCACTCCTTTTGGGTTCATTTTAACATAAGATTACTGTAACTTTATCTCATTTGTCATCACGACTTCAACTCTAAATGTAAGTATAGGAGGATCTAATAGATCTGCTGTCGCAGTACCCTTTTAGATTTTGCTGGCTGGCATGTCTGTCCGGATGTCATTCTAGCTCTTCCCTGGAATGAATAAATTAACCTGGTTTTGTATACTGGTGATTCTATTTGGTTGACTGGCAAAAATCTGGAGCCACGTGAAAGCGAGTGGGAAAAACGATGCCCGCAAGATGTACAGCTCCTTAACGGTTATCGACAGATTGTACTCCATGTACGGAACCAGATGCCTCAGCATATATAGCAAGCACTTCTGCAAGCACTTCTGTAAGCACTCCTCTACAAAACCCCGACAATTGCTGCCGGGGTTTCGTAGAGTCGAGTGATTGTAAACCTACTTAATTGGACTGAGAGAGTTTATAAAACTTAGTTCGGATTGTAGAATGCGTTGATCGGTGACGAGATTGCCGGATCCGTCAATACCAAAGACGGAGAGCAGCACATTGGGTGTGACCGTTGAAACGGGATTGATTTGAACTTCATAGGCAACGTTTCCGGCAATAAAAAACTCTCTCACGTCATAAGCGTTTGCAGGAACCACATACGTAGTCAGATACGCGGTATAGAACGTCGTAGAATTGACGGATGCAAAGATTTCAACAGTGATCGTCACAGGATTGACCGTGTCCAAATTTCTAACATTCATAACAACGTTAGAGGATGCAGTTCCTACTGCTCTAGTATTTGTAATCGTTCCGGTAGAATAAGGCATGTCCATTCATCTCCTTTTTGTATGACCTACTCTATCCTATGACGAATAATTTAGTAGGATTGGATGATAGTCTGCATACCGCTAGGAAATTTTTTCAATATTATCCGTAACCTTTCTTTTATTTCAAACGTCTGTAAAATCAGATCGCTACAAGCGGCTTAATATGGAGAGGATGATTGGGATGAGAATGAAACGTTTTTTGCTGACTGTTGTCAGTGTATGCAGCATAAGTACGGTAACTATGCCTATAGCAGATGCGGCCGATGAACCGGAGGTTAAGGTGACTCTGCCGAATTTCACGGTTAATTTGAATGGAAATATCATAGACAATGAATACCGGGAGTATCCGCTCCTCGTGTATAAAGATATCACTTATTTCCCCATGACGTGGTACGATTCGAGACTACTCGGACTGGAAGCGCGCTGGTCGCCGGCAGATGGCCTGAATATCGTTAAAAAGGATGTCACTGCTTCCTACAGATCTTACACAAAGAAAGTAAAGAACGATAACACTTACAAGGCAACAGTTCCTGCATCGGTCATTACGATCAATGGAAGTAAGGTGAATAACGCTAAGGAGGAATACCCGCTGTTAAGCTTCAATAATGTCACTTACTTTCCGCTTACCTGGAAGTATGCGCACGATCATTTCGGATGGGATTATAAGTGGGATGCCTCCACAGGCCTTGCCATAACTTCGGAAAATCCACCGCTGCGAACCGTGGACCTTCCGGCGGCCGCTGCTCACAATCAAGTTGCGCTGTATAAAGGCTATTATTATTATACTGAAGTTGACGATCGTACGATTCAAATTTATAGAGCACCGGAGGATGCGGTTTCACATAAAGAACTTGTATATGAGTATGAAGGGGATACCGCTTACGGGTTAAGCAGCAACGTGAGTTTCCAGGTAGAAAATGGCGAACTGTGGTTCTCCTATCATGTCGGCGGGGCCATTATGGGGTCCGATGTATATGGCAAAGTGAATGCAGATGGCAAGGGAGAAGTGAAGCACCGGGGATATCTCGATTTTAAAAAAGCGGCTGGCGGTTCGCTGCTTATTCATCAGTCCGTGCCGCCGAAAGGCAATAATTTATCCCTGGTACCGGAAGGATTGGATGATACCGCTAAAAGCAGCTTAGGTGATCCGAAACTTATCTACGGATGGCATATTTCAAGCGGCAGCAGTCAAAGCTTAGCTCCGGATCATTCGACCGCCATCGTAAATGACGATATTTATATCCTGGCGTCTACGTATCCTGCTCAAAGCGGCGGCAAGTTAAACCGGATTCACAGGATCAATCTTAGAACAAATGTAACGTCCGAAATCACGACATTCCCGGTGGAGCATTTTAAAGTGCTCCAGGATAAGCTGTATTATGTAAAAGAGGAAGATCATTTCTTATACACTTCTAATCTCGATGGATCTGACGAAAAACAGCTATCGGATAACCCTACTGCCAATTGGTATGAAGAGGTCGGAGGCAATGTGTATTATACCGTGAGAAGTGAAGAGGAGGGCCGCTATCGGCTGTACAAAGCTGCTGCCGATACTGATGATATTGTTGTTGTTTGGGAACTGCTGGAAAGCGTGCAGGTAGATAAGGATACGATAATTGTTCAAACAGCAGCAGACAAGGAATACGGGGTTAAGCTGCTGGATGCATCAGGCAGTCTCAAGATGTCCATCGCAGGTCAGGCTTCTCATGTTGGTGTTTATGACGGTTCAATCGTATTCGTCTCTGCAGCGGATCAGACGATCAAGCGGCTAGAGCTCAGGAAATAAAACAGTTCTTAATGAAGAAACGGCTGCGGCAGCAGTCGTTTTTTTGGCGTGTCATTCGTAATCGTCGGGACGGGCCTCTCTAACGAAAGAAGAAAACTTGAGGGTCATAAATAGTTAGGGGCTTCCATACTTTAGGGGAAGGTGTGCATGATTCACAATGGGGCCGGACTGCCCGCTGTGATGGAGTGCGAGGACAGGTGCTGACTGGATCTCCTTGCTGCAAGATGAGTCGGCTCCGGGATCGCTAATGAGATAATTGTCGATATTATGAGAAAGGGGTAGATGAGCATGGCAATTTCTTACATGGATTACACTTCACCTGATCTCCAGTTTTTTTATGATTTACCTAAGAATACCGCATTCAAAACGAACAATCAGAATTATATCAATCTGCTTGGCTATAGACAGCTGAACACTATAGGCAATGCCTCCATACTCGATATTTATTTAAGTCAGGGGCATTATGTAGAGCCGCATTACCATCAGAATGCATCCGAGCTGGTGTACTGTGTATCCGGAACGGCTGTTGTATCTTTTATTAATCCGTTCACGAACAAACTATCCAGCATTCCTATAAAGCCTGGTCAGGTGGCCAATGTACCGCAAGGCTGGTGGCATTATGAAGAAGCGGCTGAAAATAACACACACCTGGTTGCGATCTTTGACGCGCCTATTCCGGAGGTTATCTTCGGCTCGGATATTCTCCGGCTTACTCCTGCTCATGTAATGGCGCAAACGTATTGCCTGGATGAAAAGAAGTGGCAGGAAGCGATTGCCCCTATTACAACAACAGTCGCGATCGGCCCGCTCGACAGCTGTCACAAGCAGCCCCGCAGCGGCAGAGAATACCGAGAGGATAACCCGAGATCCGATTCCACCTTCAATTCCTCTCAGAGAGGCCAACGATACACCCAGTCATCCGTTTATCCGTCTTCTTTTGGGTATCCAGTCTCCTACACACAACAAGTTCGCCCCTCTTCACAGCAGCAGAACATCAACCGCGCATCCGCAACTCCCCATGCAGGCAGTCCGAGTCCATCCTATCACTATGGGCGCGCAGTTACCCGTCTCAGCCGTATTCTTCTGCATCCTATGTAAATCCTGTTTATGGGAATAACTCGTATTGGGATCGGAATATCCAGCCTACTAATCGGGATACGAACCGAGTGCCATCGTCTGCCGATTATTAAGAGAAGGGGACCAAGAGCTTGTATAAGATACGGCAGTCTTACAAATAGATAAATGGCCCTGCAAGAGGTTGATTACCCGTACGGTGATCAGCCTTTTGCTGTTTTTTGATTATACGGATACTCTCCATACAAAAATCAGGGACTTAATGGAATAATGATAGAAACAGTAATATTTTAACTATTTGGAAAAGAGGTAGCCGATGTCCATTTTACTAAGAGATTTACGATTGCCTGAAGAGTATACTGCTCTGGCAGAACTTCTTAATACGCACGGGTCAGAGCCGACCACGGCGGAGAGACTGAGGGAGGATGATTCTGAGCTTTATGAAGTAGGACATACGTACCTCGACGAGAATGGACTTCTCGCCGGGTATGATCGTACCCGGAAGGTAGCGGTAACGGAGCAGGACAAAATTGTGGGGTACATAAACTCATGGCGGGCACCTTGGACGGAACCGGGCTATCTGAATAACATTCTCATCGTCGCAGAAGATTACCGCAGGCAAGGAATAGGGCAATTGCTCCTGCAGCATGCAGCGGGTTGGGGGGAGAAGATGGGGGCGGATACATTGGTAACCGAAATTTGGGATGATAGTCCGGAATCACTTCATTTTGCCAAACGCAGCGGATTTGCAATCGAGCGGCATGCTTTTCAATCCGTGCTTACCTTGGACAAGGTAGATCTGGAGAGTGCATTTGACTATGAACTGTTCGATAGGCTTGCTCAGGATGGGATCCGGTTTATAACACTGGCGGAAGAACCGGATGATGAGGGTGAGCAGAAATTGTACCGTCTCTATGAAGAGACGCTGAAAGATATACCCGGGTATACGGGAGAAGTCCCTGTTTTTGATCAATGGCGGAAATGGTATTTGATGGCAGAGGGCTATTCTCCTGAACAGGTCCTTCTTGCTGTGCATGACGGCAAACACGTAGGAGTGTCCAATGTACTGTACAATCCGTTAACCAATGGGATGTATCACGAATATACGAGTGTCGCCAGAGCTTACCGTGGACGTAAAATTGCGTTGGGACTGAAAATGAAAGCAATCCTCCTTGCAAAAGAGCGTAATGCGGCTTATCTGCGTACGGACAACGATTCCTTGAACGAGCCTATCTTGCGAATCAATCGCCGATTGGGTTATGAAGCGTTAAGAGGAAGCTACCGGTTAATAGCTAAAGTGACGGATGTGCGGGGTTAATCTTCTATCCGGTACTATACAATCTGACAAAAGCCCGTCTCATTTAAAAATTTGGCGGAAGACGGAAACGCAAGAATCCGATTAACCGAAAAATTGTGGCCTTTTATACGCGTGAGGTATCATTATCTAGAATTAAGGATCAAATTAATTAGTTAATGCTATTAATAATTAGCAATATAAATTTTTGGCAAACAAAAAGCGGTACTATGAACGGCTAATAAGCTTTGAAGACACCCATTGAGGTGTCTTTTTGTCTTATCGCAGACCTGATCACCGACTCTTGGAAAACAGGATAACAAGTCTATGAAGGGTCTGAATAGACTTTTGAATCCCCTCTGATTTAAATGATAGTGCAAGGGTCTCTTTACAGGGGACATTATCGTTTGATAGAATAGCACTATATTGTCAACTTAAACTATAATAGTAGGTTAACAATTGAAATGGATGGTGATAACCTTTGTCCTCCCACTATGAAAGACTCGCTGCCATGAATAAAGCGCATGTATGGCATCCTTTTACACAAATGAAAGATTACAATAACTCCGACCCTCTTATTATCGAACGTGGCGAAGGTGTTATGCTGTACGATGTCCAAGGCCGGGCTTACTATGACGGTTTCTCGTCCGTTTGGCTGAATGTGCATGGGCATAATGTGCCCGAACTGAATCAAGCGATCACGGATCAACTGGGGCGTGTTGCCCATTCGACGCTGCTCGGTATGGCCAATGTGCCTGCGATCGAGCTTGCCGCGAAGCTGGCGCAAATTGCTCCTGCAGGCTTGACTAAAGTCTTCTATTCGGATTCAGGTGCGACGGGTGTCGAGATCGCGATCAAAATGGCTTTTCAATATTGGTACAACCGGGGTCAATCTTCTAAAACCGGATTCATTACGATGAATCAGGCTTATCACGGAGATACGATCGGTGCGGTAAGTGTCGGCGCAATTCCTCTGTATCACGATGTATTCCGGCCCATGCTCTTCCCCGCGCATACGATCCCGTATCCATACGCATACCGCCACGAGGGCGGCGCCGCTGCGGCCATGGAGGATACACTGGATGCACTGCGCGATGTGCTGGAGCAACGGGCGGATGAAATCGCGGCCCTGATCGTAGAGCCCATGGTGCAGGGTGCGGGAGGGATCATCCTCATGCCGCCGGGGTGCTTGCGTGAGATCGCTTCGCTGTGCCGCAAATATGGCGTGCTGCTGATCGCCGATGAAGTGGCTACGGGATTCGGCCGGGCGGGCGAGATGTTCGCCTGCGACCACGAGCAGGTGTCTCCGGATCTGCTCGTCATCGGTAAAGGACTGACCGGCGGCTATTTGCCTGTAGCCGCGACGCTTGCTACCGGGGACATATTCGATGCTTTCTATGCCGAGTATGAAGAGCAGAAAACATTTTTCCACGGTCATTCATTCACAGGCAATCCGCTGGGCTGTGCTGCTGCACTTGCCAGCCTGGATCTGATGCAGAAGAGAAATCTTATAGAAGAGGGAAAAGGGAAGGCAGTATTTATCCGGCAAAAGCTGGAAGCGTTAGCGGGGCGCCCCCATATCGGCGAAGTTCGCCAGCTGGGATTCATGATCGGAATTGAACTGGTGAAGGATAAACGGACCCGGGAAGCTTTCAGCTGGAAAGACCGTATCGGTGTGCGTGTGAGCCAGCGTGCAAGAGAACTAGGCATGCTGACAAGGCCTTTGGGCAACGTCGTGGTCTTCATGCCGCCGCTTGCCAGTACCGAAGAGCAATTGGACGCGATGATCCATATTTTGATCCGTTCCATAGTCGATATAACAGAAGGTGCTCTGGCGTAATGACTACATTCAGCGGATTATTTGTTACGGGTACGGACACGGGCGTCGGGAAAACCATCGTGACAGCTGCTCTTGCTGCAGCCCTGCGGGCGGAAGGAAGACACGCAGGCATCTGGAAGCCGGTACAGTCCGGAGCGCAGCTCGGCAGCGGAACGACCGACGCTGAGCGTCTGCTGCGCTACACGGGAATCCGGGAACGCCCCGAGAACGTGGCGTCATTCTCGTTCGCCGCCCCGCTGGCCCCTCTTATCGCTGCGAGAGAAGCGAACATATCGGTTACGCTGAAAGACTTGGTGTCTGCTGGAGAAACAGCCGCCCGCAGGTACGAGACACTGATTGTCGAAGGTGCCGGCGGTGCAGCGGTTCCGCTCACGGAGGATTCTCTCACAGCTGATCTCATCAAGGTGCTGGGGCTGCCCGCCCTGATAATAGCCCGTTCGGGCCTGGGAACCGTGAATCATACGGCGCTGACCGCCTCTTATCTTCAGCAGCGTGAGATCCCGGTCATTGGCGTGATTATGAATGACGGGGCCGAAGCGGGATGGGATCAAGATCCCAGCGTTGCAACGAATGCGGAGTTAATCGAACGCATTAGCGGTCTGCGGGTATTAGGGCGTTTCCCCGCCCTGACGGGGGAAATCCATCCGCAGGTTTTGACCGATACCGTAAGAAGATCCATTGATTTGGACCCGGTCCGGCAAGCTCTTGGAATATAAGCGATTACCCTTTGACTATTAAGCGAATAACGAATGAAGGTGGCGCCTGTCATGAAATGGATGGAACAAGAACTGGAGACTCTGGCGGCCGAATCGCTGGAAAGATCTTTGCGTGAGGGTGTTCCGCTGCAGGGCAGTCCCGGCTGCATCAGGCAGGGAGAACAGGCGAAGCTTAATCTGTCATCGAATGATTATCTGGGACTCGCCGGCCACCCCGCCATCGCAGAGACGATCCGCAGGGAGCTGCTTCGCGAAGGGACAGGCTCGGGCGCATCCCGGCTGGTGACGGGTAATGCTTCCGCCTATACCCGCCTCGAAGAAGAGCTGGCCTCCTGGCAGCAAAGTGAGAGCGCCCTGGTATTCGCTAACGGATATATGGCCAACACAGGTGTCATACGGGCTCTTGCCGGCCGCAGCGATGTTGTTTTCAGCGATCAGCTCAATCATGCAAGCATCGTGGACGGTATTGTATTAAGTCGTGCAGAACATGCAAGGTACCGTCATAACGATATGAGCCATCTGAGATCTCTTCTCTACAAATATCGGGACAGGCCCCGGAAGCTGATCGTAACGGACGCCGTATTCTCCATGGATGGGGACTGCGCGCCTCTTCGGGAGCTGGCAGAACTCAAACAGGAATACGGGGCTATGCTGATGGTGGATGAAGCGCATAGCGGGGGCATATATGGAACACAGGGAGAAGGTTTGTGCCATAAACTGGGGATTAAAGACTGCGTGGACATCCATATGGGAACGTTCAGCAAATCATTCGGGGTTTACGGGGCTTACATTTGCGGAAGCCGTACACTAATCCGGTGGCTGGTTAACCATGCGAGGCCGCTAATTTATTCAACCGCGCTGCCTCCCGCTCTCGTGGCGGGGATTTCAACCGCACTCCATCTGGTTCAAGCGGAACATGAACGACGTGAGAGGCTCTGGGATTCGGTTAAATTATTCCGGTCCTTACTGGACTCGGCAGGTTTCAGCATCGGGTCGGGCGATTCTCCGATCGTTCCGCTGCTTGTCGGGGATAATGCCAAAGCTCTGCGTTTCAGCAACGCTTTGGCCACGCAAGGCATTGCGGCGGTGGCGATCCGCCCGCCGACTGTGCCTGCGGGTACCGCGCGGATCCGTTTTTCCTTATCCGCCTCCCACACGGTTAAGGAGCTGGCTGAAGCTGCCGGGGTAATCCGCAGGACCGGACTAGAGACGGGGGTGCTCAGAGCGTGACCATACAAATGGATGAGCCGGAACAGGGCTTTGAAGAAAGCAGGCCGACAATATTGTGGCTCACCGGCTGGAGCATGCCGAATACGGCTTTTGAGCATATCCGGCAATGGCTTCCGGAATATCGTCATACTTATGCCGATTATACCCACGCCGGTACAGCCGAAGAAATACTCCGGCTGGCTGAGACGGCAGCCGGTTCGCTGCGGGCATCCCGGCACATAGACCCGGCTAAGAGGGAGCCTTCCGGGCGGCTGCTGATCGCAGGCTGGTCGCTGGGGGGCTTGCTCGCGCTAAGACTTGCATCACAGGGACAGGCGGACGGCCTCATCCTCTTCGGGGCAACGGCAAAATTCGTACGGCCCAAAGAAGAGAGGAACCTCGGTTGGCCGGATGCTTATCTCAAGCAAATGCTTGGGGGACTCGGGAAGGACCGGCGCGCGGTAGAGAGCAAATTTCGTCAGCTCGTATTTGGCGAGCCATGCGGAGCCCTGGCCTGCCTAGCCGCTGGAAGTTGGTCTACGCCTGCGCTTGCGGCGGGATTAGAAATTCTGCGTCGTGAAGAATACCTGGCTGAGCTGCAGCGAATCGGATGCCCGGTTCTTCTCTTCCACGGCACCGAAGATAAGGTCTGCCCTTTTGCTGCCGCAGAAGAACTCCATCGGCATCTGCCCCGGGCGAAGTTGGTGGCGCTGTCGGGTGCCGGGCATGTGCCGTTTGCGGGAAGAGAAACTTACATAGCCGAAGTAATAAGGAGCTGGTGGCGATGAGCGCTGCAAATAACACGGTTGCACGCCGGTTCGACCGCAGCGCAGAGGGACCGTATGATGTTCATGCCCGGGTTCAGAGCGTCATGGCGAAACGGCTTGCAGATTCTGTCACGCTTATGACGGACAAGAGCGATATGGGCGAACTGCGTATACTTGAGATTGGTTGCGGAACTGGTTCGCTTACTGAAATACTGAACGAGAAGTGGCCGTGTTCGTGCATTACTGCCGTAGATGTATCCCCGGCGATGATTAAAGCGGCTGAGCGGCGTATGCTGCGCACTGCCGGAGATGACTCGCTTCGCAGCGGCAGCCGCAGGGATAGCTTGCGGTTTGTTCAAGCCGATATCGAAATGTGGACTAAGCATGCTCCGGCGGGTTCCTTCGATCTCATTCTATCGAATGCCTGCTTTCAATGGCTGCGTGATCCGGCTGCGACCCTGCGGTATCTTCAGCGGCTGTTAAGTCCGGGCGGCTTACTGGCATTCGCAACTTTCGGGCCCGATACATTTCGCGAACTGCATCAATCGTTCGAACGAGCTTATCGAACTATAGGAAGGACGCCGCAGAGGCATGGGTTGTCTTTCCAGACGCGGGAGGATTGGCTGAGCCAGATGAGGGCAGCGGGCTTAAGCGAGATCCGGAGCGAAAGGTCCGACTACATGGACGAGCACCCGTCTCCCCGGGATTTCCTGCTTTCTGTCAAAGCACTGGGAGCCAGTTCCTCGGAGGCCGAAGTTCCTGGGGTAACTTTGTCCAGACAGCTTTTTACCGCTATGTTCAGGCACTATGAGAACCATTTCGGGATACCTGGCGGTGTATCCGCGACATACGATCTTTTATTTTTTCAGGGCTCCACTGTTCCTGGTCGTGTCTAGCAGAGCTTTAAAGGAATGGTTACAAGTAAACGGATGTTTCCTCTTTTGGGGAGACATCCATTTTTAGTTTTACGGGCGATTTATACATAAAAAAGAGCAAACCGGTTGTAAAGGACGGTTTTTTTATCCAAAAATAGCCCGATCTAGCCATATATGGAATCTGGAAATTCCTTTAAGATAAAGTTGCTCGAACGAGAATGCTTAAGGTGGTGGAGAATGAACTCGGTACTGGACACGATAGGAAAAACTCCTGTCGTACAATTGCGCAATGTAGTCACGCGAGAGGAGGGAGAATTATGGATCAAATTGGAGCGTACCAATCCCGGCGGCAGTATTAAGGACAGGCCTGCACTTTTCATAGTGGAAATGGCAGAACGAAGGGGGTGGCTGAAGCCGGGAGGGACATTAATTGAATCTTCTTCAGGCAATTTCGGTATTTCACTTGCCATGATAGGGGCTGCAAGGGGATACCGGGTCATCATACTCGTTGATCCCAAAACAACTTCAACGAATTTATCCATGCTCAAAGCCTACGGAGCGGAGGTGATCGTTGTGACGGAACAGGACGATAGCGGTTCCTATCATAAAACAAGAATTACGCTGGCGAACAAGCTGCACCGGGAAATTCCGGATTCGTTCCGTCCCGATCAATGTTTTAATCTGCTCAACAGCGAAGCCCATTACAAACAAACGGCTGACGAGTTATTTCAGCAATGCGGAGAAGAGCTGGATGCGGTTATTCTAACGGTGAGCACAGGCGGCCAGATCGGAGGGTTCTCCAGATACTTCAAAGAAAAAGCGTCCCATGTGAAGATCATAGCGGTAGATGCAATCGGTTCGACTATTTTCGGAGGGGTCGCGCATCCTTATCTTCTTCCGGGTATGGGCCTAAGCTGGACACCGGCTAACGCCGGTGATTTGAACCGGATTGATGCGGTTTACAAAGTACCGGACGAAGAGTCCTTCAGAATGTGCCGCATGTTAGCGCGTCATGAAGGTATCCTGTGCGGAGGTTCTACCGGAGCGGCTGCGCTCGTAGCGCTGAAACTGGTACAGGCTCGGGGTGACCGCAAGCGAATCGCCGTGATTGCCTCGGATAATGGGGAGCGGTACCTATCCACGATTTATAATGACGACTGGATGAACAATCATTCGATGAGCACATCAACGAGTCCGGCCGATTTACGTGAATGGACACGTACCAGATTGCAACCTTATAGTGTGTTGCCTGCCGAAACGGCTAATTACAAGCCTGAGCTCGCGGATCTTCTTGATTCGCCAAGCCGATATCTCAAGGACCAAATCCTTTATGAATAAGAAACGGCTTCCTGCGGAGAGCTTGCGCCCGGATCAGGACAATCCCTTCTCGAAGCATGCGATGCAGATTTATGCGATTACCGTGTTTTTCTATGCAATCGTTTACATGGTTCTTATGATTTTGCCCTTTTATGCGGCAAGCTTAGACGGATCGACTACAGATATCGGTCTTATTATGGGAGTTACGATGTTCACCTCCATGCTAGTCCGGCCTATAGCGGGTAAAGCTATGGACAAATATGGGGCGCATCGTATTTTCGTTCTCATACTTGCGTTATTCGCTGCGTCCTTGTTCGGCTATTTCGTACCGCAGCTATGGGTGCTCGGACTGGTCCGTGTTATTCAAGGTGTCGTTGCTGCGTTCTTCTCTACGGCGATGGAGATCATCACGATGGATCTGATGTCCGAGCGAATGAGAGGACAAGGATTATCCCTGTACTCCTTAGCCACTATGCTTCCCTCGACTTTCGGCCCTGCGGCCGCGCTTGCTCTGAAGGACACGTTGTCAACGAACATGATGTTGCTAGTATTCATAGGTTTGGCGCTTGGGAATGTAGCAGTTGCCATTCACGTATCGAGATCCGGGCATCTTAGTCATCTTGGCCATGCATCCGCCGGAGGCCCGGAACAACCGGCGAAAAGTTCTTCCTGGAAGCAAAGGGCGCTATGGGTATCCTCCGCAATGATCCTGCTTGCTTCTGTAGCCAATGGCGCGGTCTTTACATTCCTGCCTCTCTATTTGGAAGGAGTGCACTCTCCGGATGCGGTCTGGTACTTTTTGACCCAGACGATTGTGCTGGTCGTCTGCCGGTTTATCGGACGCGGGGCGATTCCATCCGACGGGACGGCTCCCAACAGACTGGTGGGCATTACCTGTTTGCTGGCAGGGACAGGCTGCTGTTTGCTGAGTCTGGCTCCTTACGGATTTACCTTGCTGGCGGCAGCTGTATGTAATGGAATTGCCTTTGCCCTGTTATATCCGGCTCTTCTAACCTTCGTCTCCTTCGCTGTACCGGCTTCTGCCAGAGGCTTTTTAATCGGACTGTTTATCGGAGCCGCTGATTTCGGTTTCTCCCTGGGCGCTTTGGCTATGGGGCCGCTCGCCGAGTATTACTCCTTCCGGGTAATGTACGGCTGCTGCGCGCTGCTCTGCCTGCTGCCCTGCGTGCTGCTTATCTTCCAGACGGATCGTCCGGACCTAAATCAGGGAGCTTTTATGAACAAAAGCGTCTAACTTGTTAACAAACACACAAAGAAGAGGAGGAATGATCTTGGAACTTAAACCATCGACAGGAAAAGAAAACAGGCTGTACCGCTCGATCTGGCGCTGGCACTTCTATGCAGGCCTTATATTTGCCCCTCTGCTGATCCTGCTTGCAATAACCGGCTTGATCTATTTGTTCAAGCCTCAGATTGAGCCCATCCTGTATAAGAATTTGTATGTCGTTCAAGCCGGGCAGCAGATGCCCCTGCCGGCAAGCAATCAGATCGCTCTGGTGAAGGAGCGTTATCCGGAGGCGGACATCGTCAAATTCCGGCCTTCCGATGAACCTGACCGTTCATCCGAGGTCGGTATTAAGCTTGGTGAGGAAGCGCTTATCGTCTACGTTAATCCATATACCGGAGCTATTCTCGGGTCCCAGCAAGAAAGCAGCCAATTCATGCAAATCATTAAAAAGCTGCATGGCGAACTGCTCATAGGCAAGATAGGGGACCGGATCATTGAGCTTGCAGCCTGCTGGGCAATCATCCTTCTCGTGACAGGCTTGTATTTGTGGTGGCCGCGTGACAGCAAATCCATATTCGGCACATTCCTTCCGAGGTTTTCGAATAACAAACGAATATTCTGGCGTGATCTGCATGCCGTTCCTGCGATGTGGCTGTCGCTTGGCATTGTGTTGCTCATTATGACCGGCCTTCCCTGGTCAGGTGTATGGGGAGACAATTTGAGCCGGATAGCCCTTTCGACACAAACCGGGTACCCGGCGCAGCTCTGGGACAATGTCCCTAAGTCTTCTCTTCCTGCAAAAGCTGTTGCCGACGTTCCCTGGGCAGCCGGGAACATGCCTGTGCCTCAGTCGGGTGCTTCACACGGTACGCCGACAATTCCGGTGGAAGAAGTCATGCGTACAGTTGAGGGCAGCAGCGTACACAGCGGTTATACGATTACAATGCCGCAAGGGGATAAGGGGGTATATACCGTTGCTGTATTCCCTAAGTTCCCCAAAGATCAGGCCACGCTTCATATTGACCGGTACAGCGGTGAGATTCTGGCAGATTTGAGATTTGCCAATTACGGACCGCTCGCGCAAGCCATTGAAATCGGCATTGCCCTTCATGAAGGGCGCTATTTCGGCCTGCCTAATCAGATACTGGGAGCCATCGCATGTATGGGGTTGATCGGCATCTCCCTGTCTGGCGTGATTATGTGGTGGAAACGCAAGCCGGCGGGCCGGCTGGGAGCTCCTGCCCGGCCCAAAGAACGCAAGTTTTACAAAAGTATTGCGATCATCGTGATCGGCTTCGGAATTTTCTTTCCGCTGGTGGGTGTTTCACTGCTTGCCGTACTGGCGATCGACTGGCTTGTCATCAGGCGTGTCCGCAAGGTCAAGGATGACTTATCCGCTTAAAGTCGGGATGTGATGCCTTGGTTTTCTGATGTCCAGTCTGCCGGGGGCATATTAAGCGGATGCAACTAAATTCCGGACTGCACGTCTAACCAGTAGCAACAGAAATAATCTTCCGATGAAACGGAGATGGTTAGCATGTCAATGGAGGAAGAAGTCACAACCTTATTACAAGTTGGCCTTATTATTGTAATTGGGGCGCTTCTGGTTCTGGTGATAGGACTGATATTCAAGTACAGAAAAGCCGGATATGGCTGGATTTTAACGCATTTGCTCCTGTTTTTCTGGTGTGCATGGAGCTGGATACAATTGCTGGTGACAAGGGCTTACACCAGTTCAATTGAGAACTCCTTAACTATCGCTTGGCTTGGTATCCTTTGGGCGGTTAGTATGGTTAGTCTTGCAATCGGTTTGCTTATGCTAAGACCCTCCAGACGGCGCAATCTTTAACAGAAAATAGTCTCTCTATGAAAGGAGAACCCTGCAGAACGGTGCACGGAATGTCGGATCGATCTATAGGATTCCTGCTATTGTATGAGTAAAAGGAAGGTCATTCACATGGATTTGCTTAAGAGGATGAACGGGGCAATGAACTATATAGAAGAGAATCTTGGGGATGAGATTGATTTCAAAGAGGTTGCCAGGCAGGCGTTATGCTCGGAATATCATTTCAAGCGTATGTTTTCTTTCCTGGCCGGTGTCTCTCTCTCGGAGTATATCCGCCGCAGGCGCCTCACACTGGCAGCGTTTGAGCTTAATAACCCGGGGAGCAGGATCATAGATATAGCTGTGAAATACGGTTATACGTCACCGGACTCTTTTACCCGTGCTTTTCATAGCCTGCATGGAGTTACTCCGTCGGAGGCTAGAAATCGAAGCTCATCTTTAAAAGCGTATCCGCGAATGACCTTCCAACTCACGATACAAGGAGGAAGTGAAATGAACTATCGGATTGTAGATAAAGAGCCCTTTCGCATCATCGGCCTTAAAAAAAGAGTCCCGCTGATCTACCATGGAGTGAATCCCGAGATTACATTAATGTGGCAAAGTCTGGATGAAGCCAAGATCCACAGGCTTAAGCAGCTTTCGGATATGGAGCCGCCGGGATTGATCAGTGCATCCCTTAATTTCTCAGAAGGGCGGCTCGA
This sequence comes from Paenibacillus lutrae, assembly GCF_009757775.1. Classification (GTDB taxonomy): domain Bacteria; phylum Bacillota; class Bacilli; order Paenibacillales; family NBRC-103111; genus Paenibacillus_F; species Paenibacillus_F lutrae. The sequence goes on along the minus strand of NZ_RHLK01000001.1, from coordinate 636,930 downwards.
ACATGGAGAACTTGACCATTATATCGGCGTGGCTTCGGCTCAGCCGTGTCCGGAAGATCTGGCCTCGCTTGAAGTACCGGCGCTGACATGGGCTGTATTCGAGGCAGTGGGACCTTTTCCCGAGACGTTGCAGGAAATTTGGGGACGTATATTTTCGGAATGGTTCCCGTCTTCGACATATGAATTGGAGGAAGGACCCGAGATATTATGGAACGAGAGCAAGGAGATAACATCACCGAATTTTAGAAGCGAAATATGGATACCGGTTGTGAAAAGAAAATAAGAATTCGAAGGTCAAAAGGTGGGGGAGAATTCCCTCATCTTTTTTGACGCTGCCAGCTGAGGAGATCGGCGAATATTGTATTTTGTCGATCGTAAACTTGTCCGATCTGTCCGGTCCATAAGATTTGTTTTCCAAAATCAGTCTGATAGGTATCCGTTCATGCCAAGTCGTCTATATCCGAATACTGTATCATAAGCTCGAGGAGGCGACTGGACAATGCCCATTAAAAACGGAGAGCAGTATCTTCAGCGGATAGATGATAACTTGCCGGACATTCGGATTGCAGGGGAACAGGTGGAAGGAAAAATATCGGAGCATAAAGCTTTCAAGGGTCTTATGGGGACTCAAGCTTCTATGTATGATATGCAGCAGGAGGATAAATGGAAGGCTGTAATGACTTACTCTTCACCGCTGACAGGCGATCCCGCCGGACTCTCTTTCATGCAGCCCAAGACGAAGCGTGATCTCGCTTCACGAAGAAAAATGATGCAGGCATGGGCGTATAAGCATCACGGTTTTTTGGGCCGTGCACCCGATTATATGAATACAGCCCTTATGGCATTCTCGGCGGCGTGCGGGCTTTTGGAAGAGAAAAACCCCCGGTATGCCTCAAACTTAAGAAAATACTATGAGTACTGCCGGGACAATGATATCACTCTATCACATGTGTTTATTCAGCCGAAAGCGGGCAGGGTAGAAACCTTTTTAAGAACTTTTGAAGAACCGGCAGCAGCCCGTGTAGTGGATAAGAATAAAGACGGCATTGTAATCCGGGGCGCTTTTCTGTTAGACACGCAAGGGGCTACATCGGATGAAATTCTTGTGCTGCCCGCGCCGTTTCCTTCGGGAGGGGCTGAGGATAGCCCATTTGCATTTGCTTTTGCCGCGCCGAGCAATCTTCCCGGAATCCGGTACGTATGCAGAGAAAGCTTCGTCGGGGGAGAGTCCGCCTATAATTACCCTCTAAGCTCCCGGTTTGAAGAGATGGATACGCTGGTTATTTTCGATGAGGCTCTAATCCCCTGGGACCGGGTATTCATTTGCGGTGATGAGAACATGTTGTTTAAACTGGTTGACGAAAGCCGGTTTCATACCCACACCAGTACGCAGATTATGTGTAAGAACATCGCCAAAACGGAGTTTTTGCTCGGGACGATAGAAACGATGGTTGAAGCGGCTGGTCTGGATAGTCATGCGCATGTAATCGAGAAAGTGACGGAAGTAATTGTCGCACTGGAGACACTCAAGGCGCTGCAGCTTGCGGCAGAGAAGGGGGCTGCCCGCGATCGTTGGGGGAGTATGCTTCCTGACCGGAAGCCGCTGCTTGCCGCGAATGCTTATTTCCCGAAAATATACCCGCGCATGATTGAAATTATTCAATTAATAGGCGCAAGCGGCTTGATCATGATCCCCGATGAAAAGGATTTCGACACCGAAATAAGCGGACAGCTAAACACTTATCTGAAAGGCATTGACCTGAATGCTAAAGGAAATGTACAGCTGTCCAGACTGGGGTGGGAACTGAGTGTCAGCGCTTTTGGCGGCAGACAGACGATCTATGAACGGTTCTTCTTCGGTAATTCCTCTACGGTCAACAATCGTTTGTATAACGGCTATCCAGGCAGGGAAGCGTTCAAAAGACGGGTAAAGGACTTCCTGTCTTAATTTATTAAATGAAGAGTTGGTGAAGAGAAGGCACCCTCACTTTCATATCATTAAGGAATATGGCGATAAATTCGCTGTTCTGGAAGATAATATTCTGACTAACGGCAAAGAGACCGAACCTGTATAAGGAGTCAGAGGGTTCGGGGCTGCCAGCCGTCCGCAGAGCTGACGGTTTTTGGTTATCGCGTGCGCTGACCAAGAAACATCTGTAAGACGTACAGTTGGTCGAGCTTGGTCGTTCTGTTTGGCATGGGCTCAACGGTGCTGCGTTTATGAACAATCAGTAAACGTATTTCGAACATACTTCATTGGAGTAAGTTTAAAACGCCAAGCTGGTGCCGATACTTAGCTAACATGAAGCAAGAGCTTAAAATCAAGAGAGCTGCCTGGTGGCAGCTCTCTTGACCATTTCAGAACATTTCCAGGAACCGATGGGTCTAGTTGGCCGTATTTTGAATAGAGTGTCCGACTGCGCGGCACGTATCCGACAGACTCAGCCGGGTAATCGGAAGTACTGGCAGGGCAATTGGTAAGGAATGGGAATTTGCAATTCTAAAGAGTTCCCGCACCGGCAGGGCAGAATTGGCAGGTTAGGTTCAGCGGGGATACTGGAAGCGGCTCTGCTAGGGAAACGTTCAAAATAAAATGGAAAGGGGAATACAGCTAGTTGTATGGTAAAAAAATACATAAAATATAGGTTTTAGATTGCATGCGTCTGGTTAAAAACTACAGACAACTCTACAAACAATTATAAGAAAAAGGCGGGGAAGATGTGTTCAAGCTCAATTCATTTATAAAATTATGTGTAGCTGTTATCCTCGTTCTGGGTATCATCTACTTGGGTTCGCGTGTTAATTTCATCTTTAAGCCGCTATTATCCACCATTACGATTGTAACCGTACCTTTGATGCTGTCGGTGTTCTTTTACTACTTGCTGCTTCCTCTTGTGAACAAAATGGAGCGCAAAAAAATAAATAGAACGCTGGCTATTCTAATCATCTATCTGGTAATTTCCGTGATCTTGGCAGGTTTTATTATCGGTGTCTGGCCATCTCTGCGTGTGCAGCTGATTAATTTGCTTAATAATGCTCCAGATTTAATCACCTCTCTAAGCGAGAAGCTCGCCGAGCTGGAGAGAAGCGGGTTCCTGGCGGATTTTCTGCCGAAAGACGTGAGCCCGTTAACGCAGCTGACGAACTATTTGAATAAGGGCTTTACCTTCTTGACCGGTTATGTTACCGGACTGGTTTCCGTCGTTTCGAATATCGCCATTGTTTTATTTATTTTCCCGATCAGTTTATTCTATATGCTGAAGGAGAAGGGCAGCCTTCGTGATAAACTAATAAGCTTTACACCCAAAAGATTTCACAATGATGCTGCAGAAGTTATTTCTGAAATTGACCGTTCGCTCAGCGGCTTTATTGTAGGCAGATTATTAATAAATTTAGCGCTCGGGGTATTGATGTTCCTGGGATTCCTGCTCATTGGCTTACCGTATGCTTTACTGCTTACGATTGTGGCCGTGATCATGAATTTTATCCCGTTCATCGGGGCTTTGCTTTCCTCAGTGCCGATTCTGATTATCGGATTCCTGGAGTCCCCTGCAACAGCTTTGTGGGCCTTGGTTATTATCTTCTTGTCTCAGCAGATCCAAGATAATCTCATAGCGCCCTATGTATTCGGCAAACAGCTGGATATTCATCCGCTCACGACAATCGTACTGGTACTGGTCGGCGGTGATTTAGCCGGCATTATAGGGATCCTGTTAATTATCCCGCTCTATATGATCATCAAAATTATCGTCAGTAAAGTATACATCCTCTTCTTCAAACAACGATGGGAACAAATGTAAGAACATCACATAACGCTCATGTATAACAAGGTCATGAAGCTGGATGCGAGTCCCCTTGTCTCATGATGCTTTTGAATATCCAATGATTGAAACCACCACATATTTCGTGGTGGTTTTGTTGTGGTGGAATATCGAATGATCTAGTGATGAATTATAGGAGTACGGCTGGCGGTTCCTGTCAATGATCTTTCGAACATCTCGATGATCTCCAGGAACCTTTCTGCTTCACGGAATACGTGATCTGCGAGTAAAGGATGAATGATACTCTTAATTTTACATTGCTCAATTAAATCTCTTGCCGTTTTCTTAAAGTCCTTTAGTGATTTAACAGAAACTTTATTCTGATCCAGGAATTGAGTTAATAAGGGAGCGGTCTGAGATTGGGGGCGCATTGAATCCAAATCTCTGGCCTGATAGAGTAAATCGTCAAAATCATGGCTAAAGTCCCGCGCTTGTTCTACCAATTTCCGTTCGGACGGATCCAGAAGATGCCCGATGAATTTGGCATGGTCGGCCATAATGCGCAAGAAAAATACATTCTCATCAATAATGGCATCGGGAAGGGGTTCGAGCTTCCCTTGATTCAATTCCTCCAGCCGATTCCGGAAATATTTTGCTTCCCTGCTGATATGATCCACTAAGAGGGGGAAATTCGTTCCACCGGGAAGCTGGCAGGTCAGGATTAAACCCAGCACTTTTCTTTTGAAAACCCAAATATGTGACACGGCAGTATGTACTTCCTGGTTAAAAGCTCCTATGGTTGCCGGGTCTGTTTCTTCTGAAAAAGAAAGGGCTCTTTGCTCAATAGTCTCGAATGTACGATAAAAATAATTGGCCTCATTGATCAACTGGGTATCCTCGCATCTAAAACCTAACCGTATGAAGAAGGAATGTTCTTTCATAATGCGGGACCAAAACCGTATTTCCTCTAAGGAACGAGAAACAAACACGTCAGCCATTTCCTCTCCTCCTATATCAAGCACAGTAATAACAGGATATGAACGAATAGCTTGGATAGATTCCGCATTGTATAAGATTTACTTTGCCTCATAAGGATTCCTTGTTAATCAATATTTTTACAGTTATTAAATATTTTTTATGTTTTTAAAGGTAAAGGTTGTATTGGTATATTCAAATGTTGATTTAAAAGGCATTATGGATGTAAAGAAAAATAAAACCCCTTTAAGTAATGAGTCAAGTTATGCGGAAAGGAGAGCAGGCTTGAATATTGAGATTATTTTTTTGAAATAATGCGCATTTAATATTAATTCTAGTTAAATATAATGTGACAATATTGAAAACAATGTAAAGTGTTGTCTTATTAAAGTACCTTAACCATAACTTTATAAAAAAAATCATTATTCGACATTTTTCAGTATAGACATAATTGGGCAACAATTTTATAGTTAGTTAAATTAACTATAATATTAAAATTTTAATTATTTGTAAAATTCTTCAATGTTAAAATTTGTAGAATTACCTATTAAAGACGAGATGACGCATAAGTAATGTTTTAAAGAAGGTGACGAAAAGAATTGGAGGAGTTCATGCGTATTTACCGTTTAAGAAGGCAGCCGTTTTTGTGAAGTTGTATGGCGCAGGATGCACAGTAAATCATCATACTTGGCATTGAGGAGAGATCAGATTGGAGCATTTTCAGACCTTAATTGAAATTATTCAAGAAAGAGCAGAACGAGATCGCAACGGAATCACTTTTATCGCCGGTGATAAGCAAGAAGAATACATATCCTACGGGAATCTCCTGGAGCATGCGTCAAAGGTACTCTACCAATTGCAGGAAAACGGAATACAAGCCGGTGATGAGCTTCTTATGCAGATTGACGACAATCATACCTTTCTAACTGTGTTTTGGGCCTGTCTACTCGGGGGGATCGTTCCTGTTCCTGTAAGTATCGGGAATAATGATGAGCACAAAATGAAACTGTTTAGAATTTGGAACACACTGTCGCGCCCTTCTATGGTTGCCGATGACAAAGTATTGGAGCAGCTGGAAAAATATTCTCGGCAGCATAACCTGATAGATTCTTTTGAACTTGTTAAAAAGGAGACTATTTCAAGTCAGAAACTTGATTATACCTGTAACAATAAAGGGATGTTTCATGTATCTAAGCCTGAAGATCTGGCTTTCATCCAGTTTTCATCAGGATCAACAGGTGATCCCAAAGGCGTTATGCTGACCCACGAGAACTTGGTTTTCAATATTAGGGATATTGCGCATCAAACCGGAATGAGCCCGGAGGATATTTATCTGGGATGGATGCCTCTCACGCATGATCTTGGACTGATTGCCTTTCATTTAACGTGTCTCATTGCGGATGCCAAACAATTGATTATGCCTACGGCACTTTTTATCAGGCGCCCGTCTTTATGGCTTAAAAAAGCATCCGAGCACAGGGCCACTCAAATCTGTTCGCCCAACTTCGGTTACAAATTTTTCTTGGATCAATATAAACCGGCTTCTGCTTCTGACTGGGATTTATCAAGCATCCGTATGATTCTAAACGGGGCGGAGCCCATATCTGTTGAGCTTTGTGAAGTGTTTGTGAATGCCATGAGTGTTCATGGCTTAAGAAAGAATGTGATGTACCCTGTCTATGGTTTGGCGGAAGCGAGTGTAGGTGTATCTACACCTCCATTAACAGCGGATAACTTTGTTCGGATTCATGTAAACCGGCAGCAATTACAAATAGGCGAACCCATCGAAGAAGTAGATCAGTCCGACAAGCGGTGTCTCACTTTTGCGGATCTGGGATATCCGATGGCAAGTACCTCCGTCCGCATATGCGATGACCATAATCGGGTGCTGGAGGATGGCGTAATCGGGCACACCCAGATTCGGGGTAAGAATGTGACGGCCGGGTATTACAACAATCCGGAAGCTACTGCGAAAGCCAAAACGGCGGATGGATGGCTGATCACTGGAGATTTAGGGTTTATACGAGGCGGCCGTCTAGTCATTACAGGAAGGGTCAAGGATATCATTTTCGTCAACGGGCAGAACGTATATCCTCACGATATTGAGAGGATTGCAGAAGAAGTCGATGGAGTTGATTTAGGGAAAGTAGCGGTGTGCGGTGTATATGATGAACACACCAAACAAGATCGCATGATCGTTTTTGTGATGCATACGAAAAAGATCGAAGATTTTCTTCCTGTAGCGCACAAGCTGAAAAGCCACTTGAATTACCGGGGGGGCTGGAGTGTCCACGAAGTAATTCCGATCCGGCGTATCCCCAAAACGACCAGCGGTAAAGTTGAACGCTTCAAACTGGCGCGCAGCTATATGAACGGTGAGTTTGAGGAGGTACTCGAATCCCTTGCCAAAGCAGCACCACCTGAAGGAGAACTAGAACTTCAGAACGCCGCCTTATCTCAAAATGATATAGAGCAAAAGCTGATATTAATATGCCGGCAAATTTTAAAGAAGCCCTCCATCAGCGCGGATGAGAGTTACTTTGATATCGGAGTGACTTCCATGCAGCTTGTTCAAATAGCCGATCAGTTAGAGGAACAGTTTAATCTACAAATCGAAGTAACCGATTTCTTCTCGTATCCTACTATTTCCAAGCTCGCGGCTTATATTTCCAGACAAGGTTACAGAGAGTCGCAAGAGGCATACCCTGAAGCTGCAGATATAGCGAAAAGCGGAGATATAGCCATTATCGGCATGTCAGGCAAGTTTCCGCAGGCGGATACATTGGAGCAGTTTTGGACAAATGTGTCTTCCGGAGCAGATAATATCCGCCCATATAATGATAAAAGAAGAAAAGATGCGGCGGCATTCATTTCACGCCTGAATTTAGAGGGACGGAATATCCAGATTGCAGAGGGCGGCTATCTGGATGAAGTGGATCAGTTCGACTATTCCTTCTTTAAGCTGACACCGCGGGAAGCTTCTCTGATGGACCCGAATCAGCGCTTATTTTTGCAAACAGCCTGGAGCACGATTGAAGATGCGGGATATGGAGGCAAGCAGCTTGCGGGTCAAAAGGTGGGCGTTTACGTCGGATTTTCCAAAACAAGCTTCGAGTATGAGCGTTTATTATCGGAAGTTGAACCGGGCGCACTGCCGAATTTTGTGATTGGCAATTTACCGTCCGTTATTTCAAGCCGGATCGCTTATTTGCTTGACTTGAAGGGGCCGGCGTTAACGATTGATACGGCCTGCTCGTCATCGCTAGTTGCCGTGCATCTGGCGTGCAAGTCTATTCGGAACGGGGACTGCGAGATGGCTTTGGCCGGCGGAGTGAAGACCATTCTGCTCCCGATCAAAGCGGGTATTGGAATGGAGTCTTCAGATGACCGGGCACGCGCCTTCGATGACGACTCTGATGGAACCGGCTGGGGCGAAGGAGTGGGCGCCGTTTTGCTCAAACCGCTGCATAAAGCTCAGCAGGACGGTGACAATATCCTGGCTGTGATCAAAGGGAGTGCGATCAACCAGGACGGCAGCACGATTGGCATTTCCGCACCGAATGCTCTGGCACAAGCGGATGTTATTACACAAGCGTGGCGGGATGCCCGAATCGATCCCGAAACGGTAAGCTATATCGAAGCCCATGGAACGGGGACGAAACTGGGGGATCCGATCGAGATAGACGGAATTACCAAAGCTTTCCGCAAGTTCACTCAGCGTAAACAGTTTGTTGCGATCAGCGCAGTCAAAACGAATATCGGTCATTTATATGAAGCTGCAGGGATTGCGGGACTTATCAAATCCGTATTGTCGCTAAAACACCGGCAGCTTGCACCGCTTGTCCATTTCCGGACACCGAATCGAAAATTACATAATGAAGACTCTCCGGTTTATTTTAATACCCTGTTAAGTGAATGGAATACAGAAGGGCTTCCGAGAAGAAGCGGTCTTAGCTCATTCGGATTCAGCGGGACCAACTGTCACGTAGTACTGGAGGAATACATCCCGCCTTCGAATGAGGGCTGCGGGGATGTTAACGGCTCCTTACCGTTCTTGCTGACACTGTCTGCACGGAGTGAAGCAGCTTTGCAGGAGCTTCTCGATCGTTACGTTGACCGGTTCAGACGGCCGGAGGAACTCCCTCTGCAGGACGTTTGCTATACGGCAAACACGGGACGAATTCACCTGCTTCACCGTATTGCGATAACGGCAGCGGATACGGATGCGCTCAAAGAGAAGCTGTTTCTGCTTCACGAACAAGGCAGGACTGCGGAAGGAGTTTACATCGGCAAAGCGCAAGGCGCGCAGGATGCGGAAACGGTAAACGTAAGCCCGGACACCCTGCGTTCTCTGCAATTGCTGGAGCAATTAGCAGCTAAGTATGTCCAGGGGGCCCAAGTAGACTGGGAGTCCTTGTATACGGGAATGAAGTACAAAAAAATTTCTCTCCCCACTTATCCATTCGAGCGAAAAAGATGTTGGATTGACGTACCGGAACAGAATGGGTCCGAACTTAGAACGTCTGCTCTTAAAACCTTTATAGCAAAGGAGTCAACAGATATGGTGAGCCAGAACAGCTTGACGGAATCGGCTGCCGATACATATAAATCTTCCGTCCTGCACCAGATATCCAAGATGATCAGCAATGTGTCTCTGCTAAGCACGGATGAACTTGAACCGCAGATGCATTTCATGGAGCTGGGGCTCGACTCCATTAATCTCACCCAGGTACGTCACAGCATCAAGGATACTTTCGGGCTGGATATTCCGATGAACGAATTCTTCGAATCGCTGACTAATCTGGAGCTGTTGACGAGCTACATCGCAGAGCGGGCGAGTATTTCCAGCCACACTCCAGCTCCGGATCCATTTATGGCAGGAGGCCAGCCTGAGAAACAGCTCAGACAGACAGATGTTCGCGCCGTTGCAGCCAACACTTCAATGGATCGTAATCACACGGGCATTCCGATTGAGCGGCAGCACGCTCCCGGCTTCCGGAGTACTCCGGCTTCTGAGGGTGTAGAACGTATTATGGAACAGCAGCTTCGTCTGATGTCCCAGCAGCTTGAAGTGCTTCGCTATCATTCATCTGCATCTGCAGCCGTATCCGATTCATTGCACACGGTCCCAAATGTATTGCCTTCAATTGCAGTGGCAAGCTCCGGGAACATGTTCACCACATCGGCGGCTGAGGTCGCCTCTACAGGCGAAGAAGCCCCTTCCATACAGGGGAATTCGAAAATGATAAATACGGAAGCTAGACCATTTACACCGTACAAATCGCTGAATGTCAAGGCGCGCGAATCGCTTTCCCTTCGTCAGGAGCAGCATTTGCAAGAGTTAATTGAACGCTACACAGCCCGTACACGAAGCACGAAACAGTATACCCAGCAGTATCGCTGCGTATATGCCAATAACCGAAATGTGGCGGGGTTCCGGCCGATTCTGAAAGAAATGGTCTATCAGATCGTTTCTCAGCGCGCTGACGGTTCAAAGATATGGGATTTAGATGGAAATGAGTACATCGATTTAACGATGGGGTTCGGTGTAAACCTGTTCGGACATAACCCGGCCTTTATCCGTGAAACGATTGAGGAAGAACTGAAGAACGGAATGTGTGTCGGGCCGATGTCCAACATGGCCGGTCAAGTTGCGGAGAAAATTTGCCGTATGACTGGCGTAGAACGCATTGCACTGTACAATTCGGGCACAGAAGCTATCATGGTCGCTCTCCGTTTGGCACGTGCTGCTACCGGACGGGCCAAAATTGTTATATTTGCAGGTTCCTATCACGGTACCTTCGACGGGGTTCTGGCACTGGGAAGCGCAGGAGACAATAAAGAGCATTCGACACCCCTGGCTCCGGGTATTTTGCAGCACATGGTGGATGATATCGTCGTTCTCAACTATGGTACAGACGAGTCGCTGGACTACATCCGTACTCATTCGCATGAATTGGCTGCTGTTCTTGTCGAACCTGTTCAGAGCCGTCGTCCGGATTTTCAGCCCAAAGCGTTCTTGCAAGATATCCGACAGATTACCGAGAAGTCCGGTACGGCTTTTATTTTTGACGAGGTCATCACAGGCTTCCGTACCCACTCCGGAGGTGCACAAGCTTGGTTTGGTATTCAAGCCGATCTGGTAACCTACGGCAAAGTGATTGGCGGCGGTCTGCCCATCGGCATTGTGGCCGGCAAGGCAGCATTTATGAATGGCATAGATGGAGGGACGTGGAACTTCGGCGACGATTCGTATCCGCAGTACGAGAATCAGCGGACCTTCGTAGCGGGGACATTCTGTCATCATCCGCTGGCGATGGCGGCATCTTTGGCTGTACTTGATCATTTGGAGGCAAACGGGCAGCAGCTGCAAATCAGGCTGAACACCCGGACAGCCGCATTAGCGGAAGAGCTGAATCGCTATTTTGCCAGTGAACAAGTTCCTATGAAAGTCGTGCATTTCGGCTCGCTTTTCCGCTTTGTGCTCAAAGGTGATCTGGAGCTGTTCTTCTATCACATGCTGGATAAGGGCATCTATATCTGGGAAGGACGGAACTGCTTCTTATCTACTGCACATACGGAGGAAGATATTGCGGGTATTGTGCGGACTGTCAAGGAAAGCGTTGCTGAGCTGCGCAGAGGCGGATTTCTTCCGGACCTTCCTCCAGATGGAAAAGGACCGGACAAGGCAGCTGTACCGGAGCTTCAGACGCAAGGGGCCGGTGCGAACTTTCAAGAAAATGTGCTTGCGCTGACCCCGGATCAGAAGCAGCTGTGGTTTGCGTCCGTGTCGGAACGAGGCGAATCCCAATCTCTGCATGAGACTGTCCTGCTGAGGTTTCGCGGGCCGCTTCAATTAGAAACCTTCAAGCAAGCGGTCAATAGCATTGTCCTCCGTCATGAAGCGTTACGCACTTACATGAGCGGGGACGGGGAGACACAGATAATCGCCCCGGTAATGAAGATTGGGGTTCCTCTGCATGATTTCACGAACTATCCCGCAGAGGTTCAGGAGAAGCATGTTCGCAGCTGGGTGGCTAAGGATAGTGAGACGCCTTTTCCGATGACCCCATGGGAGCCGTTATTCCGCATCCATTTGATGAAATTATCGGATGAGGACTATATCAGCGTTTTTACGTTCCATCATTTCATTGCGGACGGCTGGTCCATCGGTATATTTATTCAGGAACTGGAACAGATCTACTCCGCACTCCTTAGGACGGAAGTCTGTACTTTACCGGAGCCGGTGCCTTTTCGGGATTATGCACGCTGGCAGCAGGACCAGCTAGAGGCAGGGGATAAGGCGGTCGCTTTCTGGGCGGGAGTGTTGGATAAGGCCTTACCCGTCCTAGATCTTCCTTCTCCGGCGCGTGGTACACGAATACCCTCTTCCAGAGGAAGCAGGCATACCGTCTTTCTTGAAGCGGCACTGGTCAAACAATTGAAATCCGCCAGCATGAAACTTGGCAGCAGTCTATTCGTTACGCTGCTATCCGCCTTCCAGCTCTTTCTTCATCGGTTAACGGGATTGAAGGAAGTGACGGTGGGGGTTCCTACGGCCGGGCAAGCTCATATGAACGCTTACTCTTTGATCGGCAGCTGCGTCAATTTATTGCCTGTAATCGGTAAAGTGGGGCCCGATGATACTTTTGCTGAATTTGCCGAATCGATCAAAAGAGTCATAAACGGACAGAATCCCTATCAGAAGTATAATTTTGCAGGACTTGCTCAACTGGGTTTAAAGCATCTGCCTGTAATTAACGTTGTGTTTAACATGGACCGGCCGATTCCACGCTTTCAGTTCCATCAATTGGAAGTGGAGCTGTTGGAGAATGAAGTATCGTTCAGCAAATATGAACTGTTTTTGAATGTGACAGAAAATCAGAAGTCATTACGACTTGATTTTGATTATAATACGGATCTTTTCGAGCCGGAGATCATCGAAGTATGGAGCGGATATTTTGTTCATTTGCTGCATTCAATTGTGGAAGAAGATGGGGTAAGTGTGTCCGGACTCTCGCTGCTTAACACTCAGCAAAATGAACAGCTTAGAGCCGTTTGGGCGGCACATACAGATAGCAATGGCAATTATCCGTGTGTCCTAGATCCTTACATGCATTTGGCTCCCGCAGGCACCGCCGGTGAGGTTTATCAAGTCTCGGCAGCTACAGGACTTATGGAACCAACCGGTGAGCTGGCATATGTGGAGAACGGCGGGACGATCCGTCATATCGGAGCAGTCAACCGGACCATCACTCTTCGAGGACATCAAGTGAACCTGGAACAGCTGGAGAATCACCTGATCCAAACGCTGCACTTGGAAACTTGCTTCATGATGCCTCTGATGGGTCAAGAGGAGGAAGCTTCCTCTTATATTACGGCCTATGTGGTGGATAACGCTTCGCACCCTTGGGAAGAAGCTGGACTGCAGAAGGCTGCAAGCGCAATACTCCCGGATTATACGCAGCCCCGTTTTTGGGTTCAAATGGACCAAATTCCTGCTTTGCCTGATGGGCAAACGGATATACAAGCTCTGCCGGAGCCGCGAAAAGCCGGTCTTTATAACCGGAACAAATCGGATTCAAACGTTCAGGGAGTAGAAGAGAGGCTTACATGGATCTGGAAGGACGTTCTGGATGCGGCAGATGTTACTCGTCATGACACTTTTTTTCAATTAGGAGGGGATTCCTTAAAAGCAACTGTCATTCTGGCAAGAGTGAATAAGGAATTCGGCGTACACATTCCGCTTAGCCGGATCTTCGATCTGCAATCAATAGCGGAGCTGGCTGCCTACATAGCCGGAGGGGATATACAACCCTATGAACCGATTGAGCCTGTAGAACAAAGGCCCTATTATCCGGTCTCTTCTTCTCAAAAAAGAATGTTCGTACTCGATCAGTTAGGCGGCGGAGCGGCCTATCATGTAACCGGCAAGCTTCATATTACGGGGGACCTTCAAGTTACGAAATTTATCGAAGCTGTTAAAGATGTTATTTTACGGCATGAATCTTTCCGGACTTATTTTGAACTGGCAGATGGGGAAGTTGTGCAAAAAGTGAAGGAAACACTGCCGCTTGATATCCCGTGGACTCGAATATCCATGGAAGAATCCGGGCGGGTGTGCGATTCGTTCATACAGCCTTTTCATTTGGATAGAGCTCCATTATTTCGTGCCGAGTTGTTTGAATTTGTACAAGGCGGTTTCATGCTGCTGGTAGATATGCATCATATCATTTCGGACGGTTTTTCAATGGCTGTGCTGCAGGAGGAGATTATTCAGCGGTACCAAGGCAGGCAGCTTGCCGCAGCCCGGCTTCATTATAAAGATTTTGTCATCTGGCAGAATCAGCAGCTTACTGGCAGCGTCATGCAGACACATGAGGCGTATTGGCTCCAGTTACTGGAGGGCGAGCTTCCTGTTCTGAATATGCCTTCTGACTTTCCGCGCCCGCAAGTGCAGAGTTTTGAAGGAGACAGTATTTCCTTCTCGTTGGAAGATAAACTTGTCGATGCTTTATACAAACTGGCTGCAGATACAGAATCAACTATCTTTATGGTACTTATAGCGGCGTATAACGTCCTGCTGAGCAAATATTCAGGCCAGGAAGATCTTATTGTCGGATCACCTGTTGCCGGAAGAAGCCACGTGGATACCGAAGCGATGATTGGCATGTTCGTTAACACGCTAGTTTTGCGCAATCGTCCTCTGGCATCTCAAACGTTCCGAGCTTTTCTGCAAGAGGTCAAACACCATTCACTGCAGGCGCTGGAACATCAGGAATATCCGTTCGACGAGCTGGTAGATAAACTCGAGTTGGTACGTGATTTAAGCCGGAATCCGGTATTCGATACGATGTTCAGTCTGCAGAATGTGGGAACGGACGTACTGGAGACCGGAGGGCTCCGTTTCAATCCGGAAGAATTCAACCCGGGTGTATCCAAGGTTGATTTTTCCTTGCATGTCACAGAGAAACAAGAGCAGCTCTCCCTGACCTGGGAGTATAACACGAAGCTGTTTAGCCAGGAAACCATTGCACGGCTTGCGGATCATTATGTGCGCATTCTTGAGCTGGTTGCACAGGATGCCCTTATATTGCTGAATGATATCCATTTCATATCCGATGCTGAGAAGCAGTTATTATTATCTGAATTTAACAATACGTCTGCACCTTTTCCTCAAGAGGAGACGCTTCACGGGCGATTTGAACAACAGGCAGCAAAGACCCCGGATAATACAGCTGTGCGGTTCGAGAATCAGCAGTTAAGCTACCGGGAGTTGAATGAGCGGTCGAACCGGCTGGCACGTACACTGCGGGCGGAAGGAGTCGTGCCAGATCAGCCGGTTGGTATCCTTGTACAGCGTTCACTGGAGATGATTGTAGGCATTTACGCGATTCTCAAAGCAGGCGGCGCGTACGTCCCGATTGACCCGGATTATCCGCAGGAGCGTATCCGCTTTACACTGGAAGATTCGGGGGCAAATCTGCTTCTGACGCAGTCACATTTGGCGGAGCAGGCAAGTCAGAGCTTTGACGGTAAAGTGCTGGTGCTTGATGAGGCGGATGTACATTCTTCCACCGCTCCATCGGATGCTGTCAGAACGAAAGAGTCTATTTACCATACAGACGGCTCTGATCTGGAACCGCTCTCGGTCCCTAATCATGCAGCCTATGTGATCTATACATCCGGTTCCACCGGCAAACCCAAGGGCGTTGTCGTCGAACATAGGTCTGTCATTAACCGGATTATGTGGATGCATGACCGATACGGTCTGAGTACTCACGATACGATTTTGCAGAAAACAGCTTCCACGTTCGACGTATCGGTATGGGAGCTGTTCTGGTGGTCGATGGTCGGTTCTAAGGTTTGTCTGCTGCCGGTGGGCGGAGAAAAGAATCCCGAGCAAATTGTTGAGGCGATTGAGCGTGATGGGGTAAGCACGATGCATTTTGTGCCTGCTATGCTGCATGCGTTCACGGAATACTTGGAGCATTTGCCGCCGGAAATCGTACAAACCAAACTGGGAACATTAAAACATGTTTTTGCCAGCGGTGAAGCGCTGCCTCCCCAGCATGTGGCTAGATTCCAGCACGTTGTGTCGGCAATTCGGGGAGCGAAGCTGATCAACCTGTATGGTCCGACGGAAGCGACGGTAGACGTGTCATATTTTGATTGCGAGCCGACAGAAAAATATGCGGTGATTCCGATCGGTAAGCCGATTCAGAACATCCGCCTGTACATCTTGAAGGAGGGCACGGAGCAGCTTCAGCCGTTAGGCGTAGCGGGTGAACTGTGCATTAGTGGTGTAGGCGTAGCCCGGGGTTACCTGAACCGCCCGGAACTGACGGCGGAGAAATTCACAGCCAATCCGTTTGCCGGCGGTGAAGCAGGCTTTGAAAGACTGTACAGAACGGGGGATTTGGCGAGATGGATGCCCGATGGCAACATCGAGTACTTGGGCAGGATCGACCATCAGGTGAAAATCCGCGGATACCGGATTGAGCTGGGCGAGATTGAGGCGCAAATGCTGGCCGTGGACGGAATTCAGGAAGCAGTAGTGACAGCTTGGGAGAGCAAAGACGGCTCCAAGAACTTGTGCGCTTACTTAGTCGCAACTGAACCGCTGGGGTTGCCCGAGCTGCGAACAGCACTGCAGCCGAAACTGCCTGGCTACATGATTCCCGCTTACATGGTGCAGCTGGAGCGGATGCCGCTGTCGATAAATGGAAAAATCGACAGGAAGGCGCTGCCGGAGCCTAACGAGCTATTTCAGTCGGACACAGCCTATGTGCCGCCAAGAAATGATGTAGAAAAAGCCTTAGCCCAAGTTTGGCAGGAGGTATTGGACAGGGAACAAGTCGGCATTCACGATAATTTCTTCCTGCTTGGTGGGGACTCCATTAAAGCCGTTCAAGTCACAGCCCGGATGCGTCTCCGTGGATATTCGCTTGATATCCGCCGGTTGATGGAGCATCCGTCCATTGAAATTCTGAGCGGCCATGTGGATTCTCTGGCGCGTCATATCGGACAAGAACCTGTCGAGGGCAACGTGCCTCTGACACCGATTCAACGTTACCTGATGGAGAAGTGTTCATCCGGAATGCATCCGGCAGCTACATCGGTGCTCCTGTCGGCGAAATCAGGTTTTGAAGAGCAGCCGCTGCGGATTGCGTTAACGAAAATCTTAGAACATCACGATGCTCTCCGGCTTAACTTGTCGCGAATAGACGGAGCATTTACCCAGTCCCATGCTGGGTTGGACGGTGAGTTGTTCTCTTTGGACGTCGCGTCCTATATAGGGATAGAAGGCGACGTTCACCGTCGTTTAGAAGACGAGTGCCTCCGTATTCACAACAGCCTCAGGCAGCACGGCGGACCACGCGTACGTGGAGGGCTTTTCCGTCTGGAAAGCGGCGATCATCTGTTCCTTTCCATCGATCCGCTGGCAGCAGACCAAGTATCATGGGGCATTCTGTTGGATGATTTGGCTTCAGGATACGCTCAAGCCTTGAACGGCCAAACGATTGCGCTTCCCGATAAAACCGATGCTTACCAGACTTGGGCCCGGCAGCTTGACACGTATGCGGACAGCAAAGAACTGGTTAAGGAACAAGAATATTGGAGGAAGATGGAGTTAGCCGGATGGGGAGCGGTTCCGAAAGACCGTGAAGGTACGCAGCCGCCGGGGGCGCTGCCTGAGACGAACCGGCTCCGGCTGCAGTTACCGCAGGAAGCAACTCAAGATCTGCTGACCCGGGTTAACCACGCCTATAATACAGAGCCGGAAGAAGTGCTGCTTACCGCTTGGGGCCAGACGATTGCCGGGTGGTCCGGGCTGGACCGGGTTGCAGTTCAACTAGAGAACCATAGCCGGGATAATACGGGAGATGACCGTCTGGATATCAGCAGAACCGTGGGGCAGTTTACGAGCATCTATCCGGTCGTGTTGAATGTCGAGTCGGGTGAGCCTGTATCCCTCCTGCTCAAACGTGTGAAGGAAACGGTCCGGCAAGTACCAAACCGAGGTTTGGCATATGGTGTAACCAAATACCTGAGCCATTCAGATTCGGTTGAATCCGTGTTTAACCGCATGCCGGAAATCGGCTTCTCCTATAGTAAGCAGCCGTCTGTTGATACTCTTTCCTTTTCTACATCCCCAATACAGAATGAACTGGAATTTATCAATCAAGCTCAGGGTGAGTCTCCTTACTCCTTGTACGTAGAGAGCCGTGTTAGAGATGGAAAACTGAACATAACTGTAACCTATGACAAACATGCCTATGAAGAAAAAACGATTAGCATGCTCCTTAAACAGTTCGAAACACATCTGCTGGATGCCATCAGCCATTGTCTGAATCAGAACGTGCAGGAACTGACACCAACTGATGTAGGGGCGGATGACCTGGATTTGGACGAGTTTGAGGAAATGAAGCAGTTTTATGAGACTCTATAAGATGCGCTTGAGGGGGAAAACCGATGAGTAAAAGCCTAGAGATTGAAAAAGTGGCCCATTTGACTCCTCTGCAAGAGGGGATGCTCTTTCATACGGTGATGGAGCCGGACTCACAAGCCTACTTTGAACAAGTTCGGATGACAATCCGGGGAGAGCTGAATTTGGATGCACTGCAAAGAAGTTTTCAGACGCTGGTTCAGCGTCATGAAACGCTTCGTTCAAATATTTATCAGAAAAGCGCCTCCCGCTCGCGACTCATTATTTTCAAGGAACGCACTACAGCCGTACATTACGAGAATCTGACGGGGATGAGCGAGACGGAGCAAGCCGGGGCGATCCGCAGTTACATTGAGGCGGACCGGAACAACTATTACGACCTGAACAAGGATATGCTCGTCCGTCTGGCTGTGCTTCAAACTCAAGTAAACGGCTATACGCTGCTCCTCAGCTTCCACCATATTATTATGGATGGTTGGTGCCTTGGCATTCTGATGGATGAGTTGTTCGCTGCATACGAGGCTCTGAAAGACGGTAAGCCCGTGCAGCTGCCGGCACCGCAGCCTTACACCGGATATTCCAAATGGCTGGAGAAGCAAGATAAAGAGGTTGCAAAAGCATACTGGAGGTCCGCACTAGAAGGATATGATCAACCTGCCGGACTGACGATGCTGCAAGCGGCAAATCCGGATTTATTGGAGGGCGGTTATCGGCACAGAGAGAAGAAAACATCGTTTTCGGAAGAGATGACCCTTCAGCTGCGCACGATAGCCGAACGTAACGGGGCCACACTCAGCAGCTTGTTCCTGGCTGCATGGGGAATCGTGCTAGGCCGTTACAATCAGAGTGAGGACGTGGTGTTCGGTACGGTCGTATCCGGACGGCCGCCCGAACTTGAAGGTGTAGAACGGATTATCGGGCTCTTCATCAATACGATTCCTGTACGTATCACTCTGGAGGCCAAGCAGTCTTTCTCCGGTCTCCTGCGCGAAATTCAGCGTACGACCGTGCAATCCCGGGCTTACGATTACTGTTCTCTGGCTGAGGTTCAAGCGCTGTCTGAGCTTAAACAGCAACTGCTGGACCATATTATCGTATTCGAAAATTACCCGCTGGAAGATATGATCGGACGTCCGGATTTGGAGGAAAGACTGGGATTCATCATAGAAGATGCCCAGTTGACCGAAGAAATTCCTTATCCTTTCAACATTGAGGTAGAGGACGCTAAAAGGATGAGTTTTATTCTGTCCTACAATGAAAATGTATATAAAGATGAGGCGATGACAAGATTAGCCGGACATTTGGAGAATGTACTGGTCCAGATTGCGTACTCTCCGGAGATACCACTACAGGACATTCGTCTGCTGTCAGCTGAAGAAGAAACGGAACTGACAAATGTTTGGAGTGGAGTTTGCGCCGAGTTCCCTGACCTGACATTCCATGGCATATTTGAAGCGCAGGCAGAGCTTAGGCCGGATCAGGCGGCCGTCCTTTACGAAGAGACTACACTGACTTACCGGCAGTTAAACGAAAGAGCAGACCGGCTGGCTCAAACGTTGCAGAACCTGGGGGCCAAGCGCGAAAGTCTAATCGCGGTCATGATCGATCGATCGGCGGATATGGTCACGGCTGTCCTCGGGATTATGAAAGCGGGAGCCGCTTACGTGCCCATTGACCCGACTTATCCGAAGGATCGGATTGCATATATGCTCCGTGACAGCGGGGCAGCTATCGTCCTTACGCAGTCATCCTTGACCGGTCTGCTGACAGATAGCGGATTCGGGGGCGAAGTAGTGGATCTTCCTGCTCTGCTGCTGAAGTCTGAAGGAAGTTTAAGCACGGAGCATTCTCTCTATACCCCTCTCTACGATCCGGAAGCTTTGGCCTATGTCATCTATACTTCGGGAACGACCGGGAATGCCAAAGGGGTCATGATTGAACATCGGCAGTATGTAAATACTTCTCTGGGGTACAAGCACGCTCAGGGCTTTAATGACTTCCCGGTCAAACTTCTGCAGGTTGCCAGTATGTCATTCGATGTTTTTGCTTGTGATCTGGCTAAAGTATTTGTGAACGGAGGCACCCTGGTCGTCTGTCCGCAGAATGTGCGTAACGATCCTGCCGCTTTGGCTAAACTTCTCCAAGAACAAGCCATTACTTCATTTGAAGTTCCTCCGGTGCTGTTGACTCTTCTTATGAATTATGTGTACGAGCAAGGGACGGATTTAAGCGCAATGAAGCTTGTGACGACGGGGGCAGATAGCTTCGGTGTAGAAGATTACCGGACGATTTTGGCGCGCTTCGGCGATAAAATGCGAATTTTAAATACCTATGGCGTGACCGAAGCGGCAATTGAATCGAGTTTTTACGATGGAAACAAGGAACGTCTGCCAGCATCCGGTATCGTGCCGATCGGTAAGGCGCTCCCTAACCATAAACTATACATTGTGGATGAAAGTTTGCGGCCGGTTCCCGTCGGTGTTGCAGGGGAACTGTGCATTGGCGGCGCCTCTGTGGGACGCGGTTATCTGAACCGGCCTGAGCTGACGGCCGAGAAGTTTGTTCCGAGTCCTTTTTCAGAAGGGGAGCGGCTCTACCGTACGGGAGATCTCGCACGCTGGCTTCCGGAAGGACATATCGATTTCATCGGACGGATCGATTACCAAGTGAAAATTCGCGGGTACCGGATCGAACCGGGGGAGATAGAGTCCGTTCTGCTCAAACAAGAAGGGGTAAAGCAGGCGCTCGTTACTGACAGATCGGACCAAACAGGGCAGAAGTATTTGTGCGCATATGTTGCAGGTACGGCAGACAAATCCGACCTTAAGGCAGCGCTGGAGAGAGAACTGCCCGGTTATATGGTACCACCGCATATTATGACGCTGGAGCAATTGCCCTTAACTCATAACGGCAAAATTGACCGTCGTGCGCTGCCGGAACCGAGAGATTTTGTATTGACGGGAATCGAGTATGAGGCTCCCCAAACCGAGCTGGAGAAAACTCTTGCTTCGATCTGGGAGGAAACGATAGGCGTTAAACCGATTGGCCTTCGCAACAACTTTTTTGAGCTCGGAGGCGATTCGATTAAAGCGCTGCAAATTGCCATCCGTTTAAATGCAAAGGGCCTCAAATTGGAAGTGAAGGACTTATTCCGTTATCCACAGATCGATCTGATCGTTCCTTATATTAAAAAGGTTACTCGCGTCATTCCGCAAGGCGCCGTACAAGGACCGCTTGAACTGACTCCTATTCAACGGGACTTTTTTGAGAATCACCGGACAGAACGGCATCATTTTAATCAGGCCGTCATGCTCCGGAGTACAGATAGATGGAACGAAGACTGGCTGCAAAGCGCTATGGAAAAACTGGTCACGCATCATGATGCCTTGCGCGTAACTTTTGATGAGAGTAAGGAGGGTCCTTTGGCTTACAACAGAGGTGTAGGCGAGGGGGAGCACTTCACTCTTCAAAGCTATGATTTCGTACATTCGGAGCAAGCGGAGGAAGATGTGCGCCGCATTGCGGAGGAATTTCAAAGCCGTTTTGATCTGCGAAGCGGACCTCTCGTGCGGCTGGCATTATTCCGTCTGGCGGAAGCGGATCATCTGCTGATCATCATTCACCATCTCGTAGTAGACGGCGTGTCCTGGAGAATCTTGCTGGAAGACCTCGGCACCGCCTATCGCCAGGCGGCCGGCGGCGAGCCGCTTCAGCTGCCCGCCAAGACAGATTCATACAAAGTGTGGGCTGCACAACTCTCTCTTTATGGACAAAGCACGCAGGCTAAGCAGGAAATCAGCTATTGGAGTGCCGTGGAACGACGTCCTGTTTACCGGCTGCCCAGAGACTACGAAGTTTCAACCAACCTCGTCCAAGATTTGCGGAAGTCAGAAGTGAATCTGAGCGCGGAAGAAACGGAAAACCTGTTGAAACACGTGCATCACGCCTACAAAACGGAAATTAATGATCTCTTGTTAACCGCCTTGGGATTGGCCTTCCGGGAATGGTGCGGCCATTCTGAAATTCCTGTTTTACTGGAAGGCCACGGCAGAGAGGAATTAATGAAAGATATCGATATTTCCCGGACCGTCGGCTGGTTTACCACGATGTATCCATTCGTTCTTGAGGTGAGCAGCCCCGGGGATCTGGGTTATCAGATCAAGCTGGTTAAGGATAAACTGCGGAGAATGCCTAATAAGGGCATAGGCTATGGAATATTACGCTATTTGTCCGGCAAGGACCCATCGGTTTCTCTAGTTACGGCACCATCTCCTGAGATCAGTTTTAACTATTTGGGACAGTTTGATGAGGAAGCCGGGGGCGATATGCCATGGCGGACATCGGATTTATCTGATTATATCGGCGCAGAAACGAGCCTTCAAGCTGAGAAAACACTCACCTTTGACATTAACGGGATGATTATGAATGGAAAACTGCGGCTCGTATTTGAATACAACGGACGTGAATACGAAGCTTCGACAGTGGAGCGGCTGACAGCGGGTTATAAGAAGCATCTGGTTCAGCTGATCCAGCACTGCTGCGGGAAGGACACGGCAGAGCAAAGTCCGACCGATTTTACATACGGGCAGTTGTCTATCGCCCAGCTTGATACGTTATCGAGCAGTTTGTCGGAAAAACTGTTAAAGCAGTTGAAATAAGAATAACGTGCAAGTTTGAGCATAATTTTGGTGTAAATGGAGAGGTGAATTTATTGGAACAGGTAAAAATTAAAGATATCTATCCGTTGTCCCCTATGCAGGAAGGATTCTTGTTTCATTCTATCCTCGATGAAGTGTCAGAGGCATATTTCGAGCAATCGATCATCACGTTTCATGAAATATTGAACGCTGATCTGATCCAGCAAAGCTTACAGAAGCTGGTCGACCGGTATGATATTTTCCGGACGGTTTTTATGTACAAGGAAACCGAGCGGCCTCTTCAAGTGGTATTGGAGCAGCGTCAGGCGGAAGCCATTCATACGGAAGATTTAAGCGGCCTTCCTGAGGAAGAGAAAAAGAGCCGGTTTGAAGCTTTTCTAAAGGGGGAACGGCAGAAAGGGTTCCATCTGGAAAAGGATATTCCGATCCGGCTTGCCTTGACTAAGTGGACCGATGGGACAAGCAAGCTGACCTGGAGCGTGCACCATATTGTGATGGACGGCTGGTGTATGGGAACGGTAGTTAAAGATTTCTTCGATATTTATACCTCACTACGGGATGGGGTTCCTATCCAATTAGCGCCCGTCTATCCGTTCAGCAGCTTTATCCAGTGGCTGGAAAGACAAGACAAGGATGAAGCGAAAGCGTATTGGCAGCGGTATTTGCTGGACTTTGAGAGTGAAACGACAGTGCCCGGGTATTCGCGTTCTCTTGATCGCGCATTTCAGTCGGAACGGTTTACATACAAGTGGGCAGAGAAATTAACTCAAGGTATGGAGCTTGTAGCCAAGCAGTATCGCGTTACAGTAAGCACCTTGTTTCAATCTCTTTGGGGAGTGCTTCTGCAAAAGTACAACAACAGTACGGATGTTGTTTTCGGATCTGTTGTTTCCGGCAGACCGGATGAAATTCCGGGTATTGAGGATATGGTCGGATTGTTCATTAATACGATACCGGTCCGGATCCATAGCGAAGCGGAAAAACATTTTTCCGACCTGATTACATCTGTTCAGGCTTCCAACATGGAATCCAACCGGTATTCGTATATGTCTTTATCCGACATTCAAAATCATACGGTCTTGAAGCAAAATCTGATTCGTCACATTATCGTTTTTGAAAATTACCCTTATTCCGAAGAACTGATTAACGCTAAAGATCCGAATGCGCTCCAAATTGCCGAAGTAGAAGATGTTGCGCAGACTAATTACGATTTGAATGTAATCGTTGTACCGGGCAGAGAACTTGAAATTTGCTTCAGTTATAACGGGGCCGTCTATGACAAACTGGTGATCGAACGTATTGCGGGACATCTCAGTCATGCCATGGAACTGATTATCCAAAACCCGGATATTCGAATTGCGGATTTGGATTTCCTGACAATCGAAGAGAAGAAGCAGATACTGGCTGATTTCAACAACACTCATAACGGGTATGTGGCAGAGCCTACCATACATCTTTGCTTTGAGAATCAGGCTGCCCAGACACCGGAAGCGGTAGCGGTTGTGTTTGAAGATCTCAAGCTGACTTATCGTGAATTGAACGAACGAGCCAATCGTCTTGCCCGTACTCTGCGCAGTCAAGGTGTAACCCGGGATCGTCTGGTCGGCCTGATGACCGAGCGTTCCGCAGATATGATTGTAGCGATTTTCGGGATTATGAAAGCAGGCGGCGCCTATGTGCCGATCGACCCGGCGTATCCTGAGGAACGTATCCGTTATATGCTGGACGACTCTGGTGCAGATTTACTGTTAACCCAGCGCCATCTGAAGGATAAGGCCGCATTTAACGGTAAGATTCTTGTTCTGGATGAGGAGTCGCAGGTGTATCACGCCGACGGATCAAATCTTGAGCCGGTGTCAGGCCCAGACGATTTGGCTTATGTGATCTATACATCGGGCACTACCGGGCAGCCTAAGGGCGTCATGGTTGAACATCACGGTTTGTGTAACCTGAAATCGTATTTTGATCAAACGTTACAAATCAGTTCGTCAGACCACGCACTGTTGTTCGCCAGTTATTCGTTTGATGCCGCTTGCTGGGAGATCTTCCAGGCGCTATTCTGCGGAGCTGCGCTGTATGTGCCAACGTCGGAGACCATTCTGAATTACGAACGGTTTGAACAGTACATGGCGGACAATCAGATCACCGTGGCCGCCTTACCGCCGACTTATGCGGTGTACCTGAAGCCGGAACGGATGCCGGACCTGCGCATTCTGTTCACGGCCGGATCGGCATCCTCCGCTGAGCTGGTGCACAAATGGAAAGACCGTGTCGCCTACTACAACGGCTATGGACCGACTGAAAACTCGGTAGCGACGTCGATCTGGCCCGTATCGGAAGATCCGAGAGCGGGAGAGCTTATTTCGATTGGCCGCCCGATGCCGAACCACCGGGTGTATATGGTGGACGGGCATGGTCATCTGACGCCTGTAGGCGTAGCGGGCGAGCTATGCGTATCCGGTCCTGGTCTTGCACGCGGGTATTTGGATCGTCCGAAGCTTACGGCTGAGAAATTCGTGCCGAATCCGTTCGCTGACGGAGAAGCAGGCTATGAAAGAATGTACCGGACCGGGGACTTGGCAAGATGGATGCCGGACGGGAACATCGAGTACCTGGGGCGGATTGACCATCAGGTAAAAATCCGGGGATACCGGATTGAACTGGGCGAGATCGAAGCGCAGATCCTGAAAGTGGAAGACGTACAGGAAGTGATCGTGCTGGCGCGTGCGGACGAGCAGGGCCAGAATCAACTTGTTGCCTACTTCGTGGCGGAGCGGAATATTCATTCCAGTGATTTGCGCCGTTTACTGGGCGAGGAACTTCCGAACTATATGGTGCCCTCGTATTTTCTGCAGATGGAGCAAATGCCGTTGACTCCTAACGGAAAAATCGACCGGAAAGCTCTGCCTGCACCAGAAGGAAACGCTCAGAGCCGAAGTGAATATATGGCTCCTCAAACCTCTGCACAGCAAGCGCTGGCTATTGTTTGGCAAACCGTGCTGGGAGCGCCAAAAATCGGTTTGCTGGATAATTTCTTTGATTTAGGCGGAGACTCCATCAAAGCCATTCAAGTGTCATCGCGTCTGCTTCAGGCCGGCTACAAGCTTGACATGAAAGATTTGTTCAAGCATCCAAGTGTCGGTGAGCTTGCCGGATATCTGCGCATGGCTGGTAACAAAACTGCCGAACAAGGCGAAGTAGCAGGTACGGTGGCGCTGACACCGATCCAATTATGGTTTGCGGAGCAGGATCACGCCGCACCACAGCACTTCAATCAGGCTGTTATGCTTCACCGGGAACAGGGATTCCATGAACCGGCACTGCGCCAGGCGCTGACGAAGCTGGTCCGGCATCATGATGCGCTCAGATTGGTTTTCCGCAAGACAGAGCATAGGTATGAAGCGTGGAATCGTGGAACGCATGAAGGTGAGCTGTATGATCTGGATGTCGTGAACTTCTCGTCTTCGCTCACAGGTCCCCAGCTGGGGCGGGCCATTGAATCCAAATCAAATGAGATTCAAAGTAGTATTCGTCTGAACGAAGGCCCTCTCCTGAGACTCGGTTTGTTCCGCTGCGCGGATGGCGATCATTTACTGATGGTGATCCATCATTTAGTTATAGACGGAGTATCTTGGCGCATTCTCTTTGAAGATTTGGCGAATGCGTATGAACAAGCTTTGGCCGGAGAAGCCATTCAGTTGCCTGACAAAACGGATTCCTTCCGTGATTGGTCCGAGCGGCTGTCTGTTTTCGCTGATAGTCCGGAAATGGCAAATGAACGTGCCTACTGGGAGCGTGTAAATCATGCGGCCGGATCAGATTTTGCTCCGCTGCCTGAAGATCTGGAGCATGATGGCAAATTTTTAATACGGGATACAGAAACAGTTGCGGTGAAGCTCACAAAGGAAGAGACCGGTCAACTGCTGAAACAGGCACATCGCGCATACAACACAGAAGTGAACGATTTACTGCTGACCGCCCTTGGCAGGACGCTGTATGACTGGACAGGCAGGGAGCGGACCTTGATCAATCTGGAAGGACACGGACGTGAAGATATTTTACCGAATACGGATATCTCAAGGACGATCGGCTGGTTTACGAGCCAATATCCGGTGCTGCTGAATATCGGCCACTCCTCCGATGTGTCGAGACAGGTTAAACAAGTCAAGGAAGAGTTGCGTCAGATTCCGAATAAAGGGATCGGTTACGGGATTTGGAGATACCTCAGCGAAGCCGGACGGACCAGCGTCATTTATACGGAGCCGCAAGTAAACTTCAACTATTTGGGCGAGTTTGATCAAGATCTGCGCAATAGTGACATGCGTACTTCGCCTTATTCGACTGGATCGGACGTTCACGACCAGACCGAGATGAAGTTCCCGCTGGATGTAGGCGCAATGGTGTCGGACGGGATGCTGGATCTGGATATCCGGTACAACCGTAAAGCGTTAAGCAAGGAAACCGCCCTTTATTTGGCTGAGCGTCTTCGGGAGAATTTGCTCGAAGTAATCCGGCACTGCGTATCACGTGAACGGGCAGAGCTGACCCCGAGTGACGTCCTTATTAAGGATATTACGCAGGAGCAGTTGGACATGATTGTGGAACAGACCCGGCCGGTCGGAGAGCTGGAGAATATCTATGCGCTGACCCCGATGCAGAAAGGGATGCTGTTTCACAACCTTCTGGATTCACAGTCGGGTGCTTATTTTGAGCAGTCCACCTTTGACCTGAAGGGGCATTTCACTATCGCTGCTTTCGCGGAAAGTCTGGATCTGTTGGTGCACAGACATGCGGTACTTCGCACGAATTTCTACAGCGGCTGGAAGGACGAACCCCTGCAGGTGGTATACCGCAATAAACGCAGGGAGCTGTATGTTGAGGATTTACGTGATGTACAAGAAGAGCACCGGAATGATTATATTCTTGAATTCACGCGCAAAGATAAGCAAAGAGGCTTTGACCTGGCAAAGGATGCCTTAATGCGTGTGGCAATTTTACGCACAGGCGAAGATGAGTATCGTCTGATCTGGAGCTTCCACCATATTCTGATGGACGGCTGGTGCCTGTCGCTGGTGACCAATGAAGTGTTTGAAAGCTACTTTGCGCTTCTTGCCGACAAGCAGCCGGAGTTGTTGCCTGTCACGCCTTACAGCCATTACATTGAGTGGCTGGAGCAGCAGGACCGTCAGGAAGCCTCAAATTACTGGAGTACCTATTTGGAAGGGTACGAGGAGCAGTTCCGCCTGCCTCAGGCAAACGTTCAGGATCAAACAGGCTATCAGGCGGAGCACTTTGATTTTGACCTGGACCATGAGCTGAGTGATAGGCTCCAGCAGATTGCAAAGAGATATCAAGTGACGATTAATACACTGATGCAGACCGTATGGGGCGCTCTGCTTCACAAATACAATGGTGCCAAAGACGTTGTATTCGGCAGTGTCGTCTCCGGCCGGCCGGCGGATATTCCGAATGTGGAGCATATCATTGGCCTGTTTATTAATACGATTCCAGTCCGGATCCAGTCCGTGGGGAATGAGACGTTTGGAGAGTTGATGCAGAGAACTCAGGCTCAGGCTCTTGCTTCCAATGCTTATGATACGTTCCCGCTGTATGAAATCCAAGCGCTTACGGATCAAAAACAGGACTTAATTAACCATATTATGGTATTCGAGAATTACCCGATGGAAGAACAAATCGAGCAGCTGGGTGACGGTGACGACGCCACGTTCACGATATCGAACGTCGTGGCAACGGAACAGACGAACTATGATCTTAATGTGATAGTGATGCCGGGGGAAGGCATAAAAATCAGTTTCCTTTATAATGCACTCGCTTTTTACCCGTCAGGAATTGAGAGGTTAGGAGGACATTTAACCCGCTTATTGGAGCAAATCGCCGTTAAACCCGATATCCGGCTTGGAGAACTGGAACTCGTCACTGCCGCCGAAAAAAGAAAGATTCTTGGGGAATACAACGATACTACAGGTGACTATCCGCGCGATCAAACGATTCAAGAGCTGTTTGAAGAGCAGGCTGAACGTACCCCGCATCATATCGCTGTTGCACTGGGGGGGCAATCTCTAACCTATCAGGAGCTTAACGAGACAGCTAACCGCTTAGCGCGTACTCTGCTGGAAGCGGGAGTGAAGACGGATGAGCCTGTCGGTATACTGACCGAGCGTTCGCTGGATATGATTATAGGAACAC
The DNA here is from genome assembly GCF_009757775.1 of Paenibacillus lutrae. Lineage (GTDB taxonomy): Bacteria > Bacillota > Bacilli > Paenibacillales > NBRC-103111 > Paenibacillus_F > Paenibacillus_F lutrae. Next base: position 607,879 of record NZ_RHLK01000001.1, on the reverse strand, counting down.
TGGCGATTCTGAAAGCCGGGGGTGCTTATGTGCCCGTGGATGTGGAATACCCGGAAGACCGTATCCGTTACATTCTGGAAGACTCGGGAGCCGGCATAGTTCTGGCACAGCACCATCTGCTGGACCGCTGTTATTTTGACGGGCAGGTTCTTGATTTGAATGCCGAGGAATCCTACAATCCGGATGATTCCAATCTGGCACTTGAAGGTTCCGGGAACGATGCTGCATATGTCATCTATACATCCGGGTCGACAGGTAAACCGAAAGGTGTGGTCGTCGAGCATCAAAGTGTGGTTCGTCTTGTGCGGAATACGGATTATGCACAGTTCGATGAATCGACCCGGATGCTGCAGACCTGTGCGTTTGTATTCGATGTGTCGACATTTGAGATATGGGGCGCCCTGCTGAACGGAGGACAGCTTGTACTCGTGCGCAAGGACGATCTTCTGGATGCGGCGAAGCTCAAGAAGACGATAAGTGATCACCACATTACGATGATGTGGCTGACTACACCGCTGTTCAATCAGCTTTCCCAGCAGGACAGCAGATTGTTCGGAGACGTGAAACACTTGCTTGTCGGAGGCGACAAGCTGTCCGTTCCGCACATTAACCGGGTGCTGCAGGATAATCCGGCTATGAGTATTATTAACGGGTACGGGCCAACGGAGAATACGACCTTCTCGACCACTCACCTGATTGAAGGGGAACAGTTCGATACCGTACCGATCGGCCGTCCGATCCGAAACTCTACAGCGTATGTTGTGGATGCGGATTTCAACCTCCAGCCGGTGGGTGCTTGGGGCGAACTGGTTGTCGGCGGAGACGGGGTTGCGCGGGGTTATTTGAACCGTCCGGAACTGACAAACGAACGATTTATCGCAAACCCGTTTGCAGCGGGGGACCGCTTGTACCGGACAGGGGACCTTGTACGCTGGCGTGAGGACGGAACACTGGAATATCATGGCCGCATGGACGAGCAGGTCAAAATTCGCGGCTACCGCATTGAGCTGGGTGAAGTCGAGACTCATTTGCTCAATCTGGATTCCGTAAGGGAAGCAGTCGTGATTGCACGGGAGGATGAGTTCGGGCAAAAGGTCCTGTGTGCTTATTTTACAGCTGACCGCGAGTGGAATGTTGGAGAGCTTAGAACTCGGCTGGCACAAGAAATACCGGGTTATATGGTGCCTTCCTATTTTATACGTCTGGATCAGATTCCTTTAACGCCAAACGGTAAAATCAACCGAAAAGCCTTGCCTGCACCGGAAGGAAATATTCTGGGCATAACCGAATATGTAGCTCCTCAGACAGCCGCGCAGCAAGCTTTGGCTTCTGTATGGCAAACCGTACTGGGTGTGCAGCAAGTAGGCATGCTGGATAACTTCTTTGATTTGGGCGGGGATTCCATCAAGGCCATCCAGGTCTCATCCCGATTGCTTCAGGCGGGTTATAAGCTGGAAATGAAGGACTTGTTCAAGTATCCGAATGCACTCGATCTTGCTGCGCATCTCCGATTAGCCGGTCTCAAAACAGCCGAGCAAGGTGAAGTTACGGGCAGCGTTGCGCTGACCCCGATCCAGCGCTGGTTTGTCGAGCAAGATCAGGAGGCACCGCATCATTTCAATCAGGTTGTCATGCTTCACAGGGTGGACGGCTTCAACGAGCCGGCACTTAGAGAAGCCCTAACGAAACTGGTCCAGCATCATGATGCGCTGCGGACGGTATTCCGCCGGACGGAACATGGTTACGAGGCGTGGAATCGCGGGGTTCACGAAGGTGCGTTCTATCATCTGGAGGCAACCGATTTCAAAGAAATAACAGACGAAACTGAACGGGGACGGGCTATTGAGGCCAAATCCAGTGAGATTCAAAGCCGTGTAAACCTGAATGAAGGCCCGCTCCTGAGGCTTGGTTTGTTCCGCTGCACGGATGGCGATCATCTGCTGATAGTTATTCACCATCTGGTGGTTGATGGAGTATCGTGGCGCATTCTGTTCGAAGATCTGGCAAGTGCTTACCAACAGGCAATGAGCGGGGAAACGATTCAATTGCCCGACAAAACGGATTCTTACAAAGCCTGGTCCGAGCGGCTGTCCGTTTATGCGAATAGCCCGGCCATGGAGAACGAGAAGTCCTATTGGGAAAATGTAAACGAAGCTGCCGTGTCAGGTTACGTTCCATTACCTGAGGATATGGAGCATGACGGCAGATTTAGAATAACCGATACGGATGCAGTCACGTTGCAACTTTCGGAAGAAACGACGGATCAGCTACTGAAACAATCCCACCGTGCATACAACACGGAAGTGAACGACCTGCTGCTCACCGCTCTCGGTAGGGCGCTGTATGAATGGACGGGCAAGGAACGGACTTTGATTAATCTGGAAGGACACGGGCGTGAAGATATTTTACCAGATACGGATATATCGCGTACGATCGGCTGGTTTACGAGCCAGTATCCGGTGCTTTTGGACATCGGCACATCAGCAGATGTTTCCGGACAAATCAAACAGGTCAAAGAAAGTCTGCGTCATATTCCAAATAAGGGGATTGGCTACGGCATTTGGAGGTACCTCAGTGAGTCGGGACACGCGGGCGTGAATCATGCTGAGCCTCAAATATGCTTTAACTATCTGGGTGAGTTTGACCAGGATCTGCATAATAGCGACATGAAGACTTCTCCTTATTCTACCGGTTTGGGGGAAAGTGACCGGACGGAGATGAAATATGTACTGGATATAGGCGGTATGGTAACGGGCGGAAAGCTGGAGCTGGAGCTGCGTTATAACTGTAAAGCGTTCTATAGCAATACTGTTGAGCAGCTCGCTGAACGCTTCAAGGAGAATCTGCTGGAAATTATCCATCACTGCGCGTCCAAAGAACGGCCGGAATTGACTCCGAGCGATGTCTTGTTTAAGAAGTTGACAGCCGAGCAGCTGGACGAAGTGGTGGAACAGACACGGCCGGTCGGGGAAGTGGAGAATATATATGCGCTGACCCCGATGCAAAAGGGAATGCTGTTTTTTAACTTAATGGATTCAGAGTCCGTTGCCTATTTCGAGCAGTCGTCTTTTGATCTAATAGGGGACTTTAATAGGGATGCTTTTGCAGCGAGCCTGGATTTGCTGGTACAGAGGCATTCCGTACTGCGGACCAATTTCTATAGCGGCATGCAGGATGAACCGCTTCAAGTGGTATTCCGGAACAAGCGCAGTGAACTGTTTGTCGAAGATTTACGTGATCTGGAGGAGGAGAGACGAAGCGAGTATATCCTCGCCTATACGCGTCAAGATAAAGAGAGAGGATTTGACCTGGAGCAGGATGCTTTAATGCGTGTGGCGATTCTGCGTACGGGAGAAGATTCCTATCGTTTTATCTGGAGCTTCCACCATATTGTAATGGACGGCTGGTGCTTGTCACTGGTAACGAACGAAGTGTTTGCCAGTTATTTTGCGGCGCTAGCCCATAAACAGCCTGAGCTGGCACCCGTAACACCTTACAGCCGGTATATTGAATGGCTGGAGCAGCAGGACCGTGAGGAAGCTTCGCGCTACTGGAGCAGTTACCTTGATGGATATGAGGAACCGGCTCGGCTGCCTCAGGCCAAGTCTCAAGGCCGGCAGGATTATCAGTCGGAGCATCTTGACTTTAATCTGGGTGTGGATTTGACGGCTGGAATTCAGCGGATTGCCAAGCATTATCAGGTGACGATCAATACGCTGATGCAGACGATATGGGGTATTCTGCTGCAAAAGTACAACGGGACAAATGATGTGGTGTTTGGCAGTGTCGTATCCGGACGTCCTTCTGACATTCCGAATGTCGAGGGCATGATTGGCCTGTTTATCAATACAATACCGGTTCGTGTTCTGTCCGAAGAAGGGGAGACTTTTACCGGGTTAATGAAAAAAACTCAGCAGAAAGCACTGTCATCAGGCTCCTATGACACGTTCCCCCTATATGAAATTCAGGCGCTGACGGAACATAAGCAGGATATGATCGATCATATTATGGTGTTCGAGAATTATCCGGTGGATGAACAAATCGAACAGTTAGGTGATGGGGAAGAAGCGAGTTTCAGCATAAATTCAGTCGAGTCGGTCGAGCAGACAAACTATGATTTCAATGTGGTGATTCTGCCGGGGAATTCGATCCGGATCATCTTTGGCTACAATGCACAGAAATTTGACCGCCAAAATGTAGAACAGATACAAGGGCACCTGGTGCGTTTACTGGAGCAGGTAACGGCAAATCAATACATTCGGATTGATGAACTGGACGTAGTAACCGATCAGGAACGTGAGCTTATCGTCGGTGTTTGGGGCGATACGGCAGCGGAATTTGCACATGAACAAACGATTCATGGCTTGTTCGAAGCGCAAGCAGCGAAGACGCCGGAGCAAACTGCACTCTTCTTTGAAGGCAAGCAGTTGTCTTACCGCGAGCTGAACGAACGTGCAAACTCTTTGGCCCGTACTCTGCGTAATAATGGTGTGACAACGGATCAGCTGGTCGGTCTGATGACCGATCGATCGTTAGATATGATCGTAGGGATTCTTGGGATTTTGAAAGCCGGCGGCGCGTATGTGCCCGTTGATCCGGCCTATCCGGAGGAACGTATCCGCTATATGCTGGATGACTCCGGTGCGAATCTGCTTGTGGCTCAAAGCCATCTGCTGGAGAAAGCGGCTTTTGACGGAAAAGTGCTTATACTGGATATCGAGCAGCAAGGACAGGCAGTCAGCGCAATCGGATATGAGGAAACGGATGCGCGTCTGATCTGCACTCCTGTGTATCACGAAGACGGTTCCAATCTGGATCCGGTATCCGGTCCTCATGATCTGGCGTATGTGATCTATACATCGGGAACCACGGGTCAGCCCAAAGGTGTAATGCTGGAGCATCAGGGTCTATGCAACCTGAAAACATATTTCGATCAAACGCTGAACATCGGTTTAGCCGATCACGTTCTTCTGTTTGCGAGTTATTCATTCGATGCAGCATGCTGGGAAATGTTACAGGGGTTATTCTATGGAGCAACCCTGTACATGCCGACGTCCGAGACGATTATGGACTATGAGCTTCTGGAGCAATACATGGCGGAACACCAGATTTCGATTGCGACGCTGCCACCGACCTTTGCGGTATACCTGGAGCCGCAGCGAATACCAGACTTGCGCATCCTGTTCACAGCCGGTTCGGCCGCCACTACAGAATTGGTTAACAAGTGGCAGAGTGAGGTTGCCTACTACAACGCTTACGGCCCGACGGAGAACTCGGTAGCAACGTCCGTATGGCCGGTGCCAGCAGAACCGAGAGCCGGTGAGCTGATTTCCATCGGACGTCCGGTGCCGAATCACCGGGTGTACATGGTAGATGTGCACGGGCATCTTGCACCAATCGGTATAGCAGGTGAATTATGCGTCTCGGGTCCGGGACTTGCGCGGGGATATGTAGGCCGACCGGAGCTTACGGACGAGAAATTCGTACCGAATCCTTTCGCTGGAGGTGATCCAGGTTACGAAAGAATGTACCGGACAGGAGACCTGGCGAGATGGATGCCGGACGGTAATATCGAGTATCTGGGGCGGATCGACCATCAGGTAAAAATCCGGGGGTACCGGATCGAGCTAGGTGAAGTGGAAGCTCAAATTCTGAAGGTGGATGACGTACAAGAGACCATCGTACTCGCACACGAGGACGGGCAGGGACACCACCATCAATTGATAGCGTACTATGTTGCGGAGCGTGAGGTGAGCCCAAGTCAGCTGCGCAGTTCATTGGCGGATAAACTTCCGAATTACATGGTGCCTTCTTACTTGATTCAGATAGCGCAAATGCCGCTGACTCCTAATGGCAAAATCGACCGGAAAGCTCTCCCTGCACCTGAAGGGGTCTATAGGGGCGGGTCCGGTTATATGGCTCCGCGGACATGGGTAGAAGTTAAGTTAACGCAAATCTGGCAGGATGTATTAGGATTGGCGCAGATAAGTATTAAAGATAACTTCTTTGAAATCGGCGGACATTCACTGCGCGCAACCACTCTCGCCTCTAGGATTCATAAAGAAATGAACAAGCCGCTTCCTTTGCGGAGTATTTTTGAAGCACCTACAATTGAGCAGCTGGCAGAGGTTCTCGAGAATATGGAACAGAAAGCCTATGCCTCCATTCCGGCAACGGAAGACCGCAGCTGCTATCCGTTGTCCTCGGCACAAAAACGGATGTATGTGCTGCACCAGCTTGAACCGGATGAGGTTAGCTATAATACATCGTCTGTCCTGCATGTGAGCGGCCCGCTTGACGTCAAACGGGTGGAAGAAGTATTCCATCAGTTGATTGCTCGTCATGAAACGCTCCGCACGACTTTTGAACTTGTGGACAGTGAACCGGTACAGCGGCTTCAAGATTCCGTGCCGTTTGAGATAGAATATTTGAAACTGTCGAAACAGCAGGAAGCGATGGAAGAAGCGGTACCCCATGAAGGAATAGAAGAGCGGATTCGCGGATTCATACGTCCGTTTGATCTCCAAGCGGCTCCTCTGCTTCGCGTGGGACTGATCGAGCTGGGCTTACAGGGTGTGGACGAAGAGCAGCAGTATCTGCTGATGCTCGACATGCACCATATCATTTCGGACGGAATATCGCTTGGCGTATTAGCCGATGAATTTGTCCAGTTGTACAGCGGCGGGGAGCTGACTTCCCTTAGAATTCAATACAAGGATTACGCCGTATGGCAGCAAAGCGAATCGCAGCAGGAATGGATGAAACAACAGGAAAAGTACTGGCTGGATGTATTCCGGGGCGAATTGCCCGTTCTGGACCTGCCGACAGACTTTGACCGCCCGGCCGTCCGCAGTACGGATGGGGATATGGTGGAATTCAAATTGGAGCGAGAAGTCAGCGATCAGCTGAAAGAACTGGCGGCACGAACGGGAACGACATTGTATATGGTCCTGCTGGCAGCCTATACGGCGCTTTTGCACCAGTATACGGGGCAAGAGGATATTGTAGTCGGTACACCGATTGCAGGAAGGCCACATGCCGATCTGGAACCGATTCTGGGGATGTTCGTCGGCACACTAGCTCTGCGTAATTATCCGAAAGAAGAGCAGACGTTCCTTAGTTATCTGAAGGATGTGAAAACAACTGCGCTGCAAGCTTACGAGAATCAGGATTATCCTTTCGAAGAATTGGTGGAGAAACTGAATATTAAGCGCGATATGAGCCGCAACCCGCTCTTTGATACGATGTTTGTCCTGCAAAACACCGAGGAAAGCGAACTGAAACTTGAAAATCTGACTTTCCGGCCCTATGGCCTGGAGCAGACTCCGGCAAAATTCGATCTGACTTTAGAGGCCAGCGAAGAAGAGGAGGGCATTCAGCTCGGGTTACAGTTTGCGACTTCACTTTATAAGCGGGAAACAATTGAACGGATGACGCGTCATTTCGTCAGGCTGACTCAAGCCTTTGCGGCCAAACCGGATAGGAAACTCGGTGAGCTCGAACTGTTCACAGAGGAAGCAACCGCTCATGTACTGAAGGTACATCGGGAGCGCAGACATGCTTTACGCTACTGGAGCAACTACCTGCAGGGATTCGAGGAGCCGTCCCGGCTGCCGCAAGCCAGAATTCAGCAGAAAGCGAATGGTAAGGCGGAGTATCTGCATTTTGATCTGGGTCATGGCCTGACGGATGATATCCGGAGGATTTCGAATCACTTCCAAGTCACGATTCGCACGCTGATACAGTCCGTATGGGGTGTTCTGCTGCAGAAATACAACGGAACTCATGATGTCGTTTTTGGCAGCGTCGCGGTAGGTAGTCCGGCGGATATTCCGGATGCGGAGGGCATGATTGGCCAGTTCGTCAATACGGTGCCGGTCCGCATTCAGGCGAATGAAGGCGAAGGATTGGCCGATCTGCTGCGGAGAACGCATCAACAAGGACTTGCTTCCAACGTTTACGCCGCATTCCCGCATGAGGACATTCAAGCGTTGACTGAGCTTAAGCAGGATTTAATACATCACATCATGGTGTTCGAACATGATCCGGTTCTCGGGAAGAATGAACCGTTCCGTGAGAATTTCAATCTCACTGCAATAGAGCTGGCTGAGCAGACGGGTTATGATTTTAGCATGGCCGTTCTTCCGGGTGACACGATTCGGATGAGATTCAGCTACAATTCACAGGCGTTTGACAGCGAAAGCATCGTGCAAATTCAGGGACATCTGAAACAGCTGCTGGAGCAAGTAGCCGTTAACCCGGACATACGGATAAGTGAACTCGATGCAGTGACCGCACGTGAGCGTGAGCAAATCCTTCGCGTATGGGGCGACACGACATCGGAGTATGCGCATGAACAAACCATTCACGGCTTGCTGGAAGCGCAAGTTCTGCAGACACCGGATCAGCCGGCACTGTTCTTTGAAGGAGAACAGTTCAGCTATCATGAGCTGAATGAACGTGCAAACCGACTGGCCCGTACCCTACGCAGCAGGGGTGTGACAAAGAATCAATTAGTCGCTCTGATGACTGAACGCTCCGCAGATATGATCGTAGGTATCTTCGGGATTTTGAAAGCCGGGGGCGCGTATGTACCGGTTGATCCGAGTTATCCGGCGGAGCGCATCCGCTATATGCTGGATGACTCCGGTGCGGCAATCTTGCTGACGCAAAACCATCTGGTGGAAAAAGCAGCTTTTGACGGTAAAGTGCTAGTTCTGGATGGAGAAAAAGATGCGGAGGCAAGTGTTTCGGGCAAAGCGGAACAACAAATCTGCACGTCCGTGTATGATGAGGACGGCACGAATCTGGAGCCGTTATCTGGCCCGCATGATCTTGCGTACGTGATTTATACATCGGGAACAACAGGCCAGCCCAAAGGTGTCATGCTGGAGCATCGAGGACTGTGTAATCTGACAACACATTTCCATCAAATGCTGCGCATTGACTCTTCTGATCATGTGCTGATGTTTGCCAGCTATTCGTTTGATGCATCTTGCTCGGAGATTATCCAGTCTGTCCTATGCGGAGCGACACTTTACGTACCGACTTCGGAGACGATCTTGAATTATGAGCAGTTGGAAAAGTATATGGCGGAGCACCGGATTACGATTGCGACACTGCCTCCGGCTTATGCCGTTTATCTGCATCCGGAGCGGATTCCGAATTTGCGTGTTCTGCTCACAGCCGGCTCGGCGTCTTCTGCCGAACTCGTGTACAAGTGGAAGGACCATGTAGAGTATTTCAACGGGTATGGACCGACAGAGAATTCGGTTGCGACCTCATTCTGGCCGGTATCCCAAGATGCTAGAGCCGGAGAAATCATTTCCATCGGTCGTCCAGTGTCCAACCACCGGGTGTATATGGTGGACGGACACGGTCATCTGGCACCTGTAGGCGTACCGGGAGAATTGTGCGTATCCGGTCCGGGTCTTGCACGGGGATATTGGAACCGACCGGAGCTCACCGCTGACAAATTCGTGGCGAATCCTTATGCTGCCGGCGAGGCGGGTTATGAGAAGATGTACCGGACGGGAGATTTGGCCAGATGGATGCCGGACGGCAACATCGAATATTTGGGCCGGATCGATCATCAGGTGAAAATACGCGGATACCGGATTGAGCTTGGGGAAGTGGAGGCGCAAATTCTGAAGGTAGATGGTGTGCAGGAAGCGATCGTACTGGCGCATGCAGACAAGCAGGGTCAGAATCAACTGGCTGCGTACTATGTCGCGAAGGGGAATGTAAGTTCAAGCCAGCTGCGCATTTCACTGAGTGAGAGCCTCCCGAATTACATGGTTCCTTCGTACTTCCTGCAGTTGGAGCATATGCCGTTGACGCCTAATGGCAAAATCGACCGGAAATCACTGCCTGCGCCGGAAGCTAACCATCAGACGGGTGCTGAATATTTGCCTCCGCGTACAACTCTGGAAATTCAACTGGAAATGATATGGAAAGTAATTCTGGATATCCCGTCCGTCGGAATTAAAGATAATTTCTTTGAAATTGGAGGACATTCACTGCGGGCGACAACTTTGGCGGCAAGAGTTCACCAGACACTGGACGTTGCATTCCCGCTGCGGAATATTTTCCGGTATCCGACGATTGAACAGATGGCGCAAGCCATTGAAGAATTATCACCCAACCCGTATGCAGCGATTCCGGCAGCCCAATACAGGGACAGCTATCCGGTCTCCACGGCACAGAAACGGCTGTATATCTTAAGCCAGATGAACAATTACAATATGTCGGCAATGCTGCTGATGGAAGGGCAGTTAGATCTTGCGCGGCTTGAGATGGCGTTTGCCCGACTGATTCGTCGCCACGAAACACTTCGGACTGCATTTGAACTTGTTGAGGGTGAACTGGTTCAGCGGATAGTTGACAAGGTCGATTTCAAGCTGGAGCGTATGCAGGCAAACGGCGATGCCGGAGCCATGATGAACAAGTTCATCCGCCCGTTCGATTTAGCGAAAGCGCCGCTGCTGCGAGCTGCATTGGTGGAGGAAGCACCTCAGCGCCATCGTTTATTGTTTGATATGCACCATACGATCTCTGACGGTGTATCCATGAGCATCTTATTGAATGAACTTCCTCGGTTGTATGAAGGCTTGGAGCTGCCTGAACTGCGAATCCAGTACAAGGACTATGCCGTATGGCAGCAGGCGGATATAGCCGGCGAGTGGATGAATAAACAGGAAGCCTATTGGCTGGAACGCATGAGCGGAGAAATTCCTATCCTGGATATTCCATCCGATTATGCGAGACCTTCTACGCGCAGTTCTTCCGGAAGTATGCTGGCATTCACGATTGATCCGCAAGAAGCAGCCGCACTGAAGCAGATCGCTCTGCAAACGGGTGCCACCTTATTTATGGTTCTGCTGGCTGCTTACAAGACATTGTTGTTCAAATACAGCGGTCAGGAGGACATGATCGTCGGGACGCCGATTGCAGGCAGACAACACGCGGATTTGCAGCCGATTATCGGCATGTTTGTCAACACGCTGGCGCTGCGCAGCTTCCCTGAGGGAGAGAAGACTTTCCTCGACTTCGTGCAGGAAGTGAAGGAACTGGTACTGAATGCTTATGAACACCAGGACTACCCGTTCGAAGTGCTGGTGGAAAAGCTGGATGTTAAGCGCGACATGAGCCGCAATCCGCTCTTTGATACGATGTTTGTCCTTGAAAATGCGGAACCGGATAAGCTGCCGGGCTTTACGGATTTGCAGGTTAGCCTATGCCCCGGTGAGCAGAACGAGGCAAAATTCGATCTGACGCTCAATGCTTCAGAGAACTCTGAAGGGATGACATTCAGTATCGAATACGCGGATAGCTTGTACAAGCGTGAAACCGTTGAACGGATGGCTCATCATTTTGTTCAACTGCTGCGCGCCATTGCAAACGATCCGAAGACGAAACTTTCCGCAATCGAGATTATTACTCCCGAAGAAAGCAAGATGATTCTGGAGGTATGGGGCGATACGGAGACGGACTATCCGCGGGATAAGACGATTCATCAATTGTTCGAAGAACAGGTCGAAAAGACTCCGGATCAGGCAGCGGTTGTTTTTGAAGGCAGCGAAATGACATACCGCGAGTTAAACGAGCGGGCAAACCGCTTAGCTCATGTGTTGAGAGCCAAAGGCGTTAAAGGAGATCATCTGGTCGGCATGATCATGGAACGCTCGTTAGAGATGATCGTCGGAATCTTCGGGATCTTAAAAGCCGGCGGAGGGTATGTGCCTATCGATCCGGAGTTTCCGCAGGAGCGCGTCCACTTTATGCTGGAAGACAGCGGTGTGAATATCGTCCTTGCGAAGCAGGAGTTCTCTTCTCTTGTACCGGCGGATGTTCAGATCATCCCGCTTGACAATGAGCTGCTGCTTCAAGGAAATGCTTCCAACCTGACCGTTGCATGCAGCCCGGGCGATCTGGCCTATGTCATGTATACCTCCGGTACGACTGGCAGACCGAAAGGCGTTATGATCGAGAACTCCAATGTCATTAACATGTCAACCGGATTTACCCGGCAGGTCTACAGAAAGTACGAGGCTCCTATGCGTATGGCGTGGCTGTCCCCGTATGTATTCGATGCATCGGTGAAACAAATCTTTCCTTGCTTGCTTCTGGGACATACGCTTTACGTCGTACCGAGAACAATTAGTACCAGCGGCGAGCGGCTGGCTGATTATTACAGATCGGAGCAAATTGATTTTTCGGACGGTACGCCGGCGCATCTGCAGCTTTTAACGGAAATGCAAGATCCGGTTGCAGATTTAAACGTCAAACATTTTATTTTTGGAGCGGAGGCTCTGCCTGTTCATCTTGTTAACGAGTTCTTAAGCAGGCGCCCCGGATATCGTCCGAGTATGACGAATGTGTACGGTCCGACGGAGTGCTGTGTGGATTCAACCGCTTATGACATAGGCGATGACATACAAACAGCATGGACGCATACAGTTCCGATCGGCAAGGCGCTTGCTAATCAATGTGTGTATTTGATGGACCCGCAGAACAGGCTGGTGCCTGTAGGGGTTGCAGGTGAAATATACATTGGCGGCGACGGGGTCGGACGCGGGTACATGAGGAACAAAGTGTTAACGGATGAGAAATTTATAGCGGATCCGTTCAAACCGGGCAAACGGATGTACAGAACGGGCGATTTGGCCCGGTGGATGCCGGACGGTACGATTGAATACCTGGGCAGGCTTGATCATCAGGTGAAAATCCGGGGCTATCGGATAGAGCTGGGTGAGGTAGAAGCGCAGATGATGGCGATACCTTCTGTCCGGAAAACAATCGTAGTGGCCCGGGAGAACGAATCAGGTCAAAAAGACTTGTGTGCCTATTTCGTGGCGGATAAAGAACTGACAGTAAGCGAAATTAGAGCGGCACTGACTCTGAATCTTCCCGGTTATATGATGCCGGCCTATTACGTCCAATTGGATCGGATGCCGCTCACACCGAACAACAAGATCGACCGCAAGGCTCTGCCGGCGCCCAAAGGGGACATTCAGACAGGCATTGAATACGCGGCACCTCGGAATGCGACGGAAAGTCTGCTGATTGATATTTGGAAAGATGTTCTGGGAGCGGGAACGATCGGCATCGATGATAATTTCTTCGAGCTGGGCGGCCACTCCTTGAAGGCGATCCAGTTTGTCTCAAAAGCCCAGAGCGCCGGCATCGAACTCGGAATCAATGAGGTCTTCCAATATCAGACGATCCGTCAGTTATCAGCATTGATAGGAAGTGCGGGGTCTGAAGCAGACACACTTGTTAACAATTATACGGACGCTGAAGCTATCCTAGAGGCTACCTTCGGTGTGCGGGCGCAGTTTAACTCCGCACCGGTTGAAGGAAATGATCGCTTGATCTTACAGGTAGACCCATTCATTACGGAACGGGCAGATGAATGGAATGAATTTATTCAATCTCATCTTCATCCGAACCTCCATCCGCACTATGTGTCGCCTTTTGAAGATGCAGGAGTTGGAAGAGCCGGAGCGGGTGGCAAACAGGATGTGCAAGATTTATCAGCCGAACAGCTGGGTGCGGTAACGGAGCAGCAGGCGAACTTGTGCCTGGAACAGCTGGCGGTCATGAACGAAGCCTGGAATGTCTCTCTGCTATCGGGAATACCCGAAGAGAGATATGGCCTGGGGCCGGCCCAGCAGTATCATCTGGAGAACCCGCTGTGTTCGGGCGGAGTGATTCCGTTTGACACGTTCTTGCTGGATTCAGGCAGGTTAACCGCAGCTGTGGGTCGTCTCCTGAATCGCCATGAATTGCTGAGAAGCGTACTGGTTCAGACGCAAGAGCGCACCGTGTGGGAACTGATGCCTGTGCCTGAGCAGATCCAATTACCGGTGCTGGATTTATCTGAATATCCGGCGGCCAAGCAGAAACAGCTGCTCGCGTTGATCCTGCCGCAGTTCTACATGACGCCTTATGAGATGAATGGATCTCTGTTGTACCGTATTGCACTTGTCCGTTTGAACTTACGGGAACATCTGCTGCTGCTTCCTTGCTCGCATATCATTTACGACGGGATGAGTGGTGATGTTATCAAAAGCGAACTGTACCGTGAATATGCGGCTAAAAACGAGCAGCCCGTGGCTGGAACCGATTCCTATCGGGATTATGTCCGTCAGGTTAGCAAGGGACCTCAAGGAATGGATGATCAGCAGCTTGTTGAAGCATTCAGGCTTTCATCTTTTGCAAGTGCGATGAAGGAGCTGGCTCTTACGGTGAGTAAGCGCAGTCGTGCGGGCTCTACCGAGCTGGATTATGAGCTGGCGGATTGGGGCAAGCCGGTCGAAGCCGGACAAATGTGGAATTTGTCCTTGCAGCTAGCGGCCCGGTTTTTCCGCAGCTATTTGCAAATGACGGAAATTCCGATTCTCCTCACCAACTACGGAAGGAAATATGAAGAAAAACAATATTTTGATACCGTAGGCGAATTTATTGATCATATTCCTGTGCTGCTGACAGATGAGCGTGACCTAAGCCAGGATATTCAGAAGAAATTGAATTTGGCTGTATCACGAAACCTGAACTTCCTGAACTTGATTTACAATGACGAGATGACTTCGTCTTATCCGCTGTCTAAGCAGTATATGAAGCAGAGTCTGCAGCAGCTGCCTATCGTGTTTAACTATCTCGGTGAGTCGTCAGATAAAGCACAGTTGTTTGAAGACATGCAGATGTTTGAGAATTTGGAAGATGGCGCAAAAATCTCTTCAGGCAAGCCGATCATTTTCTTCACAGTTCAACATCAGGATGACGCTCTTCGTATATCGCTTGAACTGCCCTATGAAGAGGACCAGTCCTTCATTAAAGAACTATTGGAGGCTGAACTCGGCAGGCTCCGCAGCAACAAGCAAGATGGAGTGTTGATGTAAGAAATCTAGGATCAACTAGAGAACTGGAATCTTGGCTTGGGCTGGATAGCGGGTGCAACAGATTCGCAGCATCATTTGAATCTTTCTCCGCTAATACAGGCACGGGTACCGGTGAGCAAACTCACGGTACCCCAAAGTCAAGATGTCCGCTCTGACCATCCTGCACCTAAGGAGTTGAAGATGTGAATCACTTGTTTAAAGACAGCCGGTTTGTCCGTTTCTTTGCATCTCGTACCTCAGCGAATATAGCGGACAGTATTTACTCCGTAGTGCTGCTTTATTTCGTTCAGCAATCGACCCAGTCTGTGGCATTTACCAGCTTCACGTATACAGCGGTATCCGCGGCAGCTATTTTCAGCTTTCTCGTAGGTCCGTTAGTGGACCGTTATTCGCCCGCTCTATTAGCCAGTTTGGCTTTATTTGCACAAGGAGTTCTCATTCTGGCCGTCCCGTTCCTCATTCAAGACGGGATGATTAATCTGATTGCCGTTCTTCTTATCGTCTTTATTGCGTCCTGCTTCTCAACGCTGTTTTACCCGGCCAACAGTAAAATGCTCCCGCTGCTGATCCGCTCACCCGATTTAATTATCCGGGCTAACTCCGTGATTTCATCGACGGATCAGATCATTAATATCGCGGGCTATCTGGCAGGAGCTTCGATTATTATAGCGATCGGCATGAAAAATACCTTTTTTCTGGCCAGCGGCCTGTTGTTTCTTGCGGGCGCGATCTATGTCAGGCTCAGTAAACAAATCGACACCAGGTCAACGGAACCAAGAGACAGCGGCAACCCGCTTCAATTAAGACCTTATCTGAAAGAGCTGCAAGAGGGTTATACTTTTGTGAAAAACCATACGTTTTTGAGGGTGATGCTGCCGTTCTTCGCTTTGACAAATTTCTCTATAGCGATACTGATTATTACAATTCCTTCACTAGCGGTATCCTACGGTTCGCCGATTTATTACAGCTTGCTGTATATTGCTTATTTTATCGGTATGTTTATGGGCTCTTTTCTGGTTAATGTTCTGAAAAAAAGCGGCGCTACTATCGCGGCTTCCTGGGTGGCAATGGGAATTGCGATCTATCTGTTCTCCATCGTGCCGGATATTTGGATGAAGCTGTCAGCGGCCATGATGTTAGGTCTGTTTACAGGTGTTATCAGTGTTCTCCAAACTTCACTGATTCAAATTATTACACCATTGCCCTTGATGGGGCGTGTTACAGCCTTTATGAGCACCATGTCAAGTGCAGCACTGCCGCTTGGGGCACTAATCGGAGGGGCACTCACCTTGCGCTTTGCCTTACCTGACGTTCTTTTCTTCAGTGCCCTGATTACCGCCTTATGCGGAGTATTCATGTTCATTTCCAAAGGGATCAGGCAGTTCGAGCTTCCAACGGCAGAGCGCAGCGAAGAAAGCGTGGTCCAATCAACAGAGGAAGCGGGCTAAGCTTCGAGTCTTTACTGTACAAAACTGTAAAATACCAGGACCTGTAAAAGGTCCTGGTATTTTTTGTATCTGGCCGGTTATTCCTCTTAGGCGGACCAGTGCGCCGGATGAACAAAGGAGGGCGGCACTTTAGTTCGGGCATTACCTTTGGCCGAGTTGAGCTGGGCCTGGGTGAGGAAGAGACTTCCTGTGAGATCGGCATCCCGGAGGTCGGCATCCCGAAGATCAGCGCCGATGAGATCCGCCACTCTCAGATCCGCACCCCGGAGGTCGGCTGCAATAAGGTAGGCTCCCCTCAAGTTGGCATATCTGAGGTCTGCTCCCTTAAGATTGGCGCCGATAAGATCCGCTCCGCGCCCCTGGCGAATCTTCCGCCCGGCCGGTCCTTTATGCTGCCGGCGGGCTTCTTCACGAACAAGCTCGCTGGTCCGCAGAAGCAGAGCATTGACAATGCCCCGCTGTGCCGCCACGTCCAGCTGCATCAGAGAGTCAGGACTAAGATGAGTGAGACGTTCTGTCTCCTCAAGCGCTGCGCCCAGTTCATCATGAATCACCCGGGCCGGCTCTAGCGTCAGCGCCTCGGTCAGATACCAGAGGAGCTCTTGGAGCTGCCGCATGACGGGGAATACCTCGAACATCAGCTTCGCTGATCCGGGTTCTTGCCTCCAGTCGCGCCCGCTGAAGGTAGTTTGAGACACCTTCTGTCCCGCACCAAAACAGTCAAACACGGTGCAGCCGCGAAAACCCAGCTGCCTAAGGCTGGTGTGAACGCCGCAGCGGAAGTCGGGCTGCAAGTTGCGGCAGGGCTGCCCGGCATTTTTATCGACCGCAAAATCCGTTGAAGCTGCAAAGGGCAGGGCAACACAGCACAAGCCAAAGCAGTTCTCGCAGTCCGCCTGCATAGCCTGGCGGTTCTGGCCGGGAGAAGGTATAGAATCATTCTTATTTTCTAGCATTTCTTAATCTCCTATCGTGATAGTCACATACCTAGATCGTCTAATTCTACATGAGTAGAACGAAAGATTCATAGTTGATTTTCTTCTATATTGATTTTTTACAATCAGAAGGATTCTCTGCGGGAGTTAATGACCCGGTGGCAAGGGATTACGATGGCAAGCTGGTTAACTCCTTTGGCCTCAGCAACGGCACGGTAAGCGCCTGGTTTACCGATCGCTGCTGCAAGGCCGGCGTATGACGATGTTTGCACGGGGGGGGGGGACTGTTCCCAGACCTCTCGCTACAAAGTAGAGTCTAAATAACTATATGGAGTGGACAGCTTCCGGAAGCAGGAATCCGTCCAGCATGGTTCCGGATTTCTTCCATCGCAATCACAAGCAGTTGAACCAGCTCCGAAACTTGATTAGGATGAGAGAGCGGACGGCAGCGGCGGCTGGCCGGAATGAAGCCGATTGAGCTCCCTCAACGTCTTATCCATTTCGCAGTTCTCCAATTTCGGCTTTCTAGCCGGGCAGGCCGTAGGATGGAACACGCCGGTTGTCTTGTCACCTGCAAAAAACACCTTCATATTCCGAGTTTTTATCCAGCAAACTCGCGCCAAATTTCGTGCATTGATTTTTTTGAAAAAGATGATTTTAATGAATAGGAATGAGTCGATCATGGTCATACAAAAACAAGAGTTTTATAAAAAAGGGATTTATTATACGGTTAGATCTGCAAACGGTAAAGATGCGAAAGAATTATCGGAATTAAGGGTGCAAATTGACGGGGAAACCGAGAATTTAGACAGGGAGAGAGGGGAGGCATACATAGATCCGTCGGGTTTTGAACATATCATCAGAGAGGATTCCGCGAATCGGAGAAGCTTATTTCTGGTTGCGGTCGCGGAAGGCCGGATTGTCGGGTTCTCCAGGTGCCAAGGAAGTGATTTGACCAGGGTTTCTCACAAAGTAGAGTTCGGGGTCTGTGTATCCCGAGATTATTGGGGATATGGAATCGGGACCAATCTTTTGAAAGAATCTATTTCCTGGGCGGATTCAAGCGGAATTAAAAAAATTACACTGAGCGTTCTGGAAACGAACGATAGGGCTATTCAACTGTACAAAAAGTTTGGTTTTGAAGTAGAAGGTCTCTTGAAAAAAGACAAATGGTTATCGGACGGGAAATACTATGATACCGTGGTGATGGGAAGATTTCATGAATAGCGTTCGGATTTAAATAGAAGGTTTTTGTATAAAATCCCTTTCCCTAAATCATGCTAACTGCATGTTGGGGAGGGAAGTATGGTGCGCAATAACCGTCTGAACTGGTGGCAGTTATCGTTATTCGGGGTAGGTTGTACAATCGGGTCCGGTTTTTTTCTGGGGTCCGGCATTGCCATAGCCCAAAGCGGTATCTGGGTGTTGGTTACGTTTATCCTGGCTGCTCTGGCGACCTTGTTTGTGTATGAAGCACTTGCTCAAATGATGGTTAAACACCCGAGTACGGGCTCATTCCGTACGTATGCAAAGAAAGCTTTCGGACGTCCGGCCGGCTTTAGTATGGGGTGGATGTACTGGAGTTCGGAGATATTGATTCTGGGAAGCACATTGACGGCACTTGGCATATTCTCGCAAGTATGGTTGTCCCAAGCTCCGCTATGGCTCCTCTCCGCAGGTTATGCGCTGCTTGGTTTGTTTGTTGTCGTTCTCGGTTCCAAGAGCGTAAACCGGGCCGAGAATTTTTTTGCGGTCATTAAGATTGCCGCTGTACTGGCTTTTATTCTCGTTGTGGGCATGATGATTTACCGCGGTTCCATAATGACGCAATCCCTTGGAGTCAAAGCTCAGGTTTGGGGAAGCAGCGGGCTGCAGGGCGCATGGAAAGGATTCCTATATGCGTTTTATGCTTATGGCGGAATTGAGGTTATGGGATTTATGGGTTCCGAGCTGCGCAAGCCGGAGGATGCTCCCAAAGCGGGGCGTGTTATGCTGGCTTCTGTTACTTTGCTATACACGCTTTCTCTCGCTTTAGTTCTCTGGATGACCGCACCGGACAAGATTACGCCTCACAAAGCCCCGATAATTAGTGCGCTGGAAACAGTCCATGCGGAAGTTCTTATTCAAATTCTGAACGGTGTGATGATTGTTGCGGGCTTCTCCATTCTGGTTGCTTCGCTGTATGCGGTATCGACGATGTTGATGACACTTGCGCAGGAGGGGGACGCACCCAAGCTGCTGACCGTAACCAAAGGCAAACGGAAACTGCCGCTTTACGCTATTGTGGTCAATGCGGCCGCTTTAAGTGTCTCCATTGTGCTAGCCCTGCTGCTGCCCAAACATATTTACGGGCATCTGACTACTGCTGCAGGCTTGGTTATCCTATACACATGGTTGTTTATTCTGGTTTCCTATCTGAAATTACTAAAGCCGGGTTATGCGGGACAAATCAAAACCTGGATTGCCGTCCTGCTGATTTTGACGGCCGTCAGCGGAACGCTCGCCGAGAAATCGGGACGACCCGGCTTCTGGTTCAGCCTCCTGCTGGTAAGTGTCATTACGGCACTGACCCTCGTCATGAAGCGGGTATGGGCAAGGCGAAGTCCGCATCGCTCATGATTGTTTCTCGGCATCTTTGGAAGGGTTCCAGACATGCCTAAAGGGGCACTGAGACGGACTGCTCTCATCCTCTCTCAGGAAATATTGCTTCCACTCCAGATTATCTTCCCTTCCATACCACTTCAAGGAAGGATGGGCTGGAATGCTGTCATAAGCCGAGAGTTTGCCGCGGATCAGCTTCTGTATCTTGCGTCCGAGCGCTGTTGAATCATTAAGCTTCTCGAAAATCCAGCGGGGCTGAAAGGCGATCAGGAAGCATGAAGCCCTGCGGCTGAGGCGGACTTCGTGCGCAGGTGTTGCGCAGAAAGCGAAGTACGGCTCGCCCCCGTAACAAAACTCCCACGTGTAATGTTCGGGATTCTGTGAAATCCCCTCCTTCCAGGGGATAGGATCTTTCTCATGCACCTGACGGAGCAGGGCCCAGAAGAGTTTTTCGTAGTCCTCAACAGCGGTTTTGCGCAGCAGAGGCTCCGGCGTTTCGAAGAAGACAACCAGCGAAGCATACGGCCCTGTATCCCGTGAGACCTTGTTATACTGCGAGAGAAGCGAGCCAATATCGTCCGCCGCTTCTTGAGAGCGGGGATCAGCGGCAAAACCGTACCGCAGATTATTCGTGAGATGCCCTTGGCGTCCTAGTATACAAGGGTAGGTTTTACCCGGATCGGCGATTCGGCTGCCAAAGTCGGTAAACGCCTGCTGCTGCCAGTCAGGCAGCTCAGGCAAATGTTCGTCGAGCCATCTTTTGGTCATTAACCCTGGCATGTCTCGAACCTCCTCCTTCATATAAAGCATGGTATGCTTGGTATGAAAAGAGGGTGAATGCCCGGTTTTGCAAATGAATATCACTACGAACAAAGAGGATTGCAGGCAGCAATCCTCTTTGTTTTGAACATCATCAAATGATCGTCTGTCAGGGAGCAGGGAGCAAGGAGCAAGGAGCATAAAATATTACATAGCAAGCTGGCAGATCGCCTGATAGCCGAAATATAAACCAAAACCTATTAACGACAAACCTGAAACCGCGGAAATGACCGGCAACAGTTTCGGGCTCCCGAATCGGTGGATTGAACTGGCAAACCCCGCCATGAAGATATCCCAAAGCAGGATTCCGGTAAAAATACCCGCGCTGTTGAGCAAGATACTACGAGCTCCGGCGTGCTGTATACTGTCCGCCAGGATCGGTCCGTATATGCCCAGCCAGAATAAAATACTGAGCGGATTCATCAGGGACATCAGAAATCCGGTCCGGAAAGAACTGCTTTGAGTAGGATGGGCTCTGCTGTGATTACCATTTATCGCTTTCATAGACTGCAGCGATTCGATGCCGGTATAGAGAAGCACGAAGCTGCCGAAGAACCAGAGGAAAGTTTTCAGAAAGGGCGTTGTCAGGAAATGAGCCAGTCCAAAATAAATCAGCAGCATATAAATCAAATCCGCACACATAGCTCCAAGTCCGATGAGCCACGCATGTGTAAACCCAAGCCTGGCCCCCCGCTCCAGCTGAGCCGCATTAATGGAACCGATCGGAGCCGCCAGTGATATACCGAGTAAGAAATAGGTCATGAAATGATTCATATTCTCCGCTCCTTGAACAAAAAAGTGTACAAGGCATTATATTCGGCTCATTACTGTGTGAGAACCGGGTTATAACGGGGAGAGTCAGGACTTACCGAATTTCCACCTTGATCGGGGTGCAGTCGTAATTGTTACATTTGCTCTCCGAACAAGGACAAGCCGATAGAGCGATAATCAGATCCGTCTCCGCCTGCAGTTCCGTGTAATCTCCCGCTTTGGATAACGGCTTCTCTACCGTAATTCGGCCATCGGGGTGGATGACCGTATTCATGAATAAATTAAAGGGGTAGTGCTGATCCGGTGCCGGCACATGATAAGGGGCCAGCGCCACATTCAGATTATGATAGCAGCTGGCATGCTGTGATTTGCCATACAGGACTTCGTACATTTCGGGCCGGCAAGCGGAATTAATAAAATCATGGCGGCCGACCGTATCCGCAACAATGCGGAGAAGAGGCTGATATTTGTTGGAGTATAACTGATCGCCTGGACTCACATACATCTGTCCCAATACATCCATGGTGACGCCGGGATCAAGGCGTTCGGTATAGTCCCGGTCACTAAAAGCGGCAAGATCAGCCACCTGCATCCCGTCGACATCCGTCACCCGGATAACCTGTCCCTTTTGGAGGCGGAGTCCGAGCCCTTTTGTAGCTGGTATTAACCATTCTTGCAGCATAAGTTTGATAACCCTCCCGATTCTGCGTGTAAGGTAAGTATGTCTCCGGCAGAAGGGGAACATGCATAATTTTCGCTTTATACATCCACATTAAGGAGGATCTATATTCCCCTTTCAAAGGAGCATACCACCATGCAGCAGGAGTCACAGCAGCAGCAGCCGCAATTCCAAAGCTATCAGCAAAACGGTCCGCAGTTTAATCATGGTACGCATGAATTATTTGATTTGCATGAAGTGCTGGCAGGCCAGATCAATGTTCTGGATCAGTTTATGCTGTTCCGCACGTTTATTCAGGATCAGAAGCTGACAGCTATTCTGGATCGTCAGTACAATTTTATGCTGGAGTACTATAACATCACTTGCGAAAGTTTCAGAACCGGCCAGAAACCGCTGCGGGAAACGGCTACTTATCTGATCCCGGATATGACTCAGCCTGTCTATGGAATGCATCCGGCACCGCCCAAAAAACCGAATCAGTCTCTTGCGGATATTAAAGATGCCGGAATCAGCGCACATATGCTGGGTCTGATTAAATCCCACGCTTCCTTGCTGGCCATGGCTACACCGGAAGTAACCAATCCGGTTGTACGCCGGGTGCTGGCGTCCCAGATTCAGAATTTCGTAGAAATGGCTTACGAAATCTTTTTGTACCAGAACCAGCATGGCTACTACCAAGTGCCGCAGCTGGCGGCCCCATTCATGCAGCAGATGCTGGACGCGTATACGCCTGCGGCCGTCGGCCCTCAAATGCCTGGCAATAACGGGAACAAATCGTTCCACTAAGTATACATTAGACTGGACCGTAACAAGAGACCCGGTAGTTTCCTTCAAGGAGCTGCCGGGTCATGCCTTTGCTTTTATACAAATCCGCAGACGGGTATCAAATCGCTAGATGTTAGAGCTCAGGCTCTGGGAATAACGTACGCAGGACATGGCCCATTCAGGAGGTATGAACTTGACCAAGAATAATGAAGACTTCACGAGCACCTTGCCGCAGTTTCCCGAATCCTACTGGCTTCACTCGACCCCTTCCATTCCGGCATTTCCTAAATTAACGGAAGATTTGAGTATCGATGTGGTTATTGTCGGTGCGGGTATAACGGGGATTACTACGGCTTATCTTATGGCCAAGAAGGGGCTGAAGGTGGCTGTTCTTGACGCCGGCCGCATAATGGAAGGGACCACAGGATCTACGACAGCTAAAATTACCGCTCAGCACGATCTTACCTATAGTGAATTTATTTCTCATTTCGGAGAAGAGAAAACCCGGCTATACTATGAAGCCAACGACGAAGCACTGCAATTCGTAAAAAATACGGTCACCGAGCTGGGCATCGATTGCCAGTTCACCGAAGAAGATGCCTATGTGTACACAAATGATGATTCCTATATAAAAAAGATTCAAGACGAATATAAGGCGTATGAGAAATTGGGCATCCCGGGTGCCTATGCAGATGCAGCGCCTTTGCCCTATGAGACGAGAGCGGCCGTGATTATGAAGAATCAGGCTCAGTTCAATCCGGTTCCTTTTCTGATCAGGCTCGTCCAAGAATTCATCGGGATGGGAGGGCAGATATTCGAACAGACAACGGTAGTCGGAGCCGCTCTGGAGAAGCCGTTACTTGTAAAGACGAAGCACGGGCCCCGGATAACTTGCCATAACCTTGTAAGTGCATCACACTATCCCTTTATGGATTTCAAGGGGCTGTATTTCTCCCGTCTGCATACGGAGCGGTCATACGTGCTCGCAGCCCGGACGGAGAAGCCTTATCCCGGCGGGATGTACCTCAGTGCTGAGGATCCCAAGCGCTCGCTGCGGTCTGTTCTATTGAATGGAGAACCGGCGGTTATTATCGGCGGTGAAGGGCATAAGACGGGCCAGGGATTGTGCACCTTTCAATATTACGAACACCTCCAGAAGTTTGGCGAGGAGACGTTCGGGCTCCGGGATATTCTCTACCGGTGGTCGGCGCAGGACATTTACACGCTGGACAAAATGCCCTACATCGGGCAACAGCTGTCAGGTGTTCCGAATCTTCTGCTTGCAACCGGCTACCGGAAGTGGGGGATGACGAACAGTATCGTAGCGGCAATTCTGAATACGAAGCTTGTAGCGGGAGAGAAGAGCCCATACGAAGAAGTGTTCAATCCGCAGCGTTTTCACAGCGATCCCGACATCAAAACCTTTATGACGCAGAATGCTAATGTAGCCAAGCAGCTAATCGGCGGCAAGCTGGAACAGACCCGGAAGGATGCCGGAGAACTTGCGGCGGACGAAGGTTCGGTCGTACAGGTGAATGGCAAGAGAGCGGGGGCCTACCGGGATTCTAGCGGGAAGCTCCATATCGTGGACACCACTTGTACTCACATGGGGTGTGAGGTGGAATGGAATGAGGCGGAGCGGACATGGGATTGTCCATGTCATGGTTCGAGGTACTCGTTCCAGGGGGATGTCATCGAGGGTCCCGCGAAGAAGGCGCTTGCCAAGGTGGACCCCGATTCAATATGACGCGCAGTAGTGATAAGCGGAACAAGCAGCAGGCGCTCAGGGGGGACAGCCAGCTTCTTTGCAGCCTTAGCCGCTATCGGCATGAGCAGCGAGATCCTTGCAGCCCCTTGGAAGGCCCTGTAACGGAAGCTATTCCTTCCACATTCCGCTACAATCAGCCTGCAGCCTCGGTTATGTAACCGGGGCTGTTTGTCATCCATAAATAAGATGGGTCTAGGGAATGTGCGGGCGGCATAGAGTTGTACGGTGCGGGTCGCCGTAATTTACCAATTGAAAAGGAAGTGAATGCGATGAGGAGAAAAATGATTTCGGTTATGCTCATCTCTTGTGTTCTCTTTGCCGTGCTGCCATTCATGTCTGCTTCAGCTGCTCCGAACTACCCGGCCAAGACGATTACCGGACAAGGGACTTTAAAAGTCGTGGTCGAAGGTGAAGGCGGCAGACCGGAGCATGGAGTGTCCCCTTACTGGAGTGTATCGGTCACGAATAGCAGCGGCCAGCCGGTTTTTGCCCAGTCCTACGGCGGTCCGGGTACGAGCTATTCTTATGTTTATAACCTGCCTTACGATACGTATACCGTTGGAGTTTATCCGTCGATCTGGACCGGAATTTCGGCCTTTCTCGTTTCTTTTCAATAACAGAGGATTGGAATGATATATACCCGTTCGAGGCTGCGTTCTGCGCGGCTTTTTTTTCTTTTCGAAGATAAATGATTCTTTGCCGCGATTTGGCTAATTTCTCCCACCCCTGACTTATCTCTGTTCCGCTTTGTGTCCCGTATTCTTTGCACCTCGTTATTTGTATAACTTCT
This sequence comes from Paenibacillus lutrae, assembly GCF_009757775.1. Classification (GTDB taxonomy): domain Bacteria; phylum Bacillota; class Bacilli; order Paenibacillales; family NBRC-103111; genus Paenibacillus_F; species Paenibacillus_F lutrae. The sequence continues at coordinate 582,400 of NZ_RHLK01000001.1, read as the reverse complement.
AATATTTTCTGGCACTCTATACACAAGAATGAATTGTCAGGAGCAGAGAAAGCTTATGGCTACGAACCTAACATTGATGGAGTATATGAAAGAACAGCTCACAGATAATGAGGATATTGTTTATCAGAGTTTTCTCATTCACGGTCATACCTGTGTCCTTATTTATATTGAATCCATTATTAATGTTCCTGTCATGCAGGAACGAATTGCCGCTATTCTGATCCAAGAATCGACTTTACAAGCGAATAAGGAAAATCTGGTGGAGAGACTGGATCAGGGGACGCTGATTCCACTGCCTTCCGTACTGGCCCAGACCACTGAGGATGCAGTGAATCAGCTGGTTCAGGGGAAGGTCCTCTTGTGCTTGAATGAAGCTCACAGAATTTACTTGTTTGATCTTGTGAAATATGAGAAAAGAGCCGTTTCCGAATCCAAAAATGAACTCGTTGTGATCGGCCCCCAAGAAGCCTTTATTGAAGATATCAACACGAATCTGTCTCTGCTAAGACACAAAATTAAGCATCCCGACCTGAAAACCATCCGTTATGAAGTCGGTACCTATACGAAAACGATCATTTATATCGTATATATCGAAGGGTTATGTAAGCCGGCAATTGTTCGGGAGCTCGATCAGCAACTCAATAAGATATCCATTGACGGAGTCCTTGGCATCAGCTATACGGCTGAGCTGATGAAAAAAGGGACTCGCACCCCATTTCCTCAGTTTCAATATACGGAGCGTCCGGACTCAGTTGCCGCTTCTCTTCTGGAAGGAAGAGTCGGAATTATGCAGGACGGGACACCATCGGCCCTTCTGGTGCCGGTTACATTGTTCTCTCTGATGCAATCCTCTGAAGATTATTATCAGAGTTATATGTCTGCCAGCTGGATCCGGATCGTCCGAATGTTCTTTGCGGCTATTTCGATGCTCCTCCCGTCACTTTATGTGGCGATAACAACGTTCCAGCCCGAAATGATCCCTACGGAGCTGCTTGTAACGATATCAGCGGCCCGGGAGAACATCCCATTCTCCGCTTTAACGGAAGCGCTCATTATGGAGCTAACCTTTGAGGGGCTTCGCGAAGCAGGCACACGGATTCCCAAACCGGTCGGACAAACCATCTCTATCATCGGTGCAATTGTAATCGGACAAGCCGCCGTACAGGCCGGGATCGTCTCCGCACCTATGGTGATTGTCGTCTCGGTTACGGGAATTGCTTCTTATATTATCCCTCACTTTGAACTCGGGCTGGCGTTTCGTCTCCTCAGATTTCCTCTCCTTATCATTGGGGGAACGACGGGGCTGATCGGTGTCTTTATTACAACGTTTATCGTATTTGGACACCTGGCCAATCTGAGTGCTTTCGGAGCGCCTTATATGCAGCCCTTGGCTCCTTTAGTTTTCAAGGATTGGAAAGATATATTTGTCCGGGTCCCGGCACCGGTTATGAAGACGAGAACAACTGCTTACACGACACGCAATCCAAGGAGACAGAAGTCGAAGTGAAATCCTCCAAATGGTTGATAATTATGATCCCAGTCCTACTTTTAAGCGGATGCTGGTCCAAAATTGAAGTGGATGAACAAATTTTCGTATTCGCCATTTATGTCGATATAGGGAAGGAGCCCGGAACCGTGGAGGTTACCATAAGCAGTCCTTTACCCAACCGGATGATGGCCGGTCAGCAGGCCGGGAGCAGCGGTGCGAACGGGAAATCCTATGCGATGGTCTCCAAATCGGATGTAACGATCCCGGATGCCATACGCCAAATTCAAAAAGACCTTACCCGTCGTTTAAATTTCGGTCATACCCGGGAAATTATCGTCGGACGGGATTATGCAGAATCGGGAATTGGAGATTTGCTTGATTGGATAACCAAAGAGCACAGCTTTCATATTAGCGCCTTCCTGGCCACGGCTCCCCGTAAAGCCAGAGAGGTAGCGGAATTGACGCCTCTTTATGAACAAATGCCTGCCGAAGTCATCCGTAAAATGAACTTACAGCGCACCATGTTCACTACCAGTGTGAAAGAAGCTCTGATGGCTTACACCTCACAGGTAGGTTTCGGAACGAATTATATGTCGGTTCGATACCAGCCCATGCCCAGCGAGAATGAAAAGTTGCAGAAATGGGCGGGGATACAAGGGGCGGCGCTGTACCAAGGCCTCAAAATGACGGGAACTCTGGAAGCCTCAGAAGCCAGAGCACTCGCCTGGGCTACAGGGCGGCTGGGGAGACAAGTCTTTTCGGTCACCTGGGATGAAGGGAAAAGCCGGGGGGGTGTACTGCTGGATCAACTCAAGGCAACCCGTAAAGTGAAGATGACACCGCAAGGTCCGCAGTTTACCATCCATCTCGAAGGTTCCGGCGACTTGATCTACAGCAAAGATACCAAGCGCCGAAGCGATACCGAACGGACCCTTATGATTGAGAAACTGCTCGCATCCAAAATTGAGAAAGACCTGAATTCTGCGATAAGGATGACGAAGAAATACGGTTCGGATGCTCTGAAATTAGGGCTGCTCCTGGAATGGAATTATCCTCAATACTGGGAGAAAATCCGTGAGGATTGGCCGGACTATTACAAGAACCAAGGCGATGTTGTAGTCAAAGCGAAGATAGATGTCACTCATATCACCAACCAGCCTTAAATGAGCAGGCGCAAGTTTGATGTAACTGAAAGGATGTGTCTTCATGATCGCCATTTGTTTTGCCGTTATAGCTGTATTCGAATGGAGACAATGCAAAGATAAACCTTCCGGTGGTCAAAAAGCATTCTGGTGGTTTTTTTCGCTGATGCTGGTCTGGAATTTGGCTGCAAATTTTATTCCATGGTGGCCAAATCCCATCCGATTGATTATGTATTTACTCGGTTGGATGTAATCCGGATTAGATTGGTATCCAACATACACATGTCCAAGGGATGGTGCAAACATGCATACGACTTCGTTTCAAACTTTCCGGTTCGCATGTATTTACATGCTTACAATCCCGCTGGCATTTATGATCCCGCCCTTGATCGCTACTTCCGGGTACCAAGGGTGGATCGGAATGGTAATTGGCGGAGCCGTTAATATTGTGCTAATCCTCGGTACTTACAAATTAGGCAAAATGACAGCAGGACAATCCTGGGTTGATTTCGGTGAGAAAATCGCCGGTAAATGGGGTCACAGGGCAGTTCTTCTCCTGCTTGTATTCTGGAGTGTTTATTATGTTTCTCTGGATATTGAACAGTTTAGTTTATTCTATGGCACCCTCTATATGAGAGAAACGCCGTCTTGGGTGCTTCAATTCATGATTGGAGTTGTCATATGGGTAACGACCCGATGGGGGTTTACTACACTGGTATATATTGCGGACGGTACTTTTATCATCATCCTTCTGGGGATTGTTTTTTTATTAATCCTTTTCTCCGCGGATGCGGATTATCAGATGCTTCCGGCACTCTTAACCCATTATGATTCATCCATCGTCTTCAATGATGTCATGAGTGTAATCTCATGGATTGGAGAATGGTTCATATTTCTGTTCATTACGCCGCATATTCCCTTCGATAAGAAGACACTCAGGAATCTGCTGCTATCAAACACGCTTGTGACGTTCTCAGTCCTAGTGACATGGCTTCTCGTAATCCTTAATTTCGGGATTCATTACGGCAGTCAACTCAAGTATCCGATTCTTCAATTAATCCGGGGGACTTCTTTCACGGGACTGATCGGTCATGCAGATCCCGTCTTCATTGGTTTATGGGCAACATCCATGATTATTCACGATGCTTTCCTGATCTATGTTGGGGTTGCCTGTATAGGACATCTTCTTAAGCTTCAGGAAAAGAAACCTCTTAACGCAATTCTGGTAGGAACAGCAACCGTGGCTGCCTTTCAGTACTCACAGAATATCAGCTGGTTTCAGAAGGAATTAACAGAGGCGGGTTTCATTTCTTTCTGGGTAGTCATTAATGGCATTCCGCTGTATTATTTAATACTAGCCCTTGTCCGGGGACAGTTGGGCAGGAAGAAAGTTCATTAGAGGCCGGCTATCTGCACCGAAGACAAGAATATTTACAAGATCCGCGCGCTGCGCGGTTTTTTTATTTTAGCGGGAAATTCGTGGGAATGACTTATTGTTCAGAATCCGTTCAGGCCTTGCAGCTATAATTTTTCATATGATTTGAATCAGAGGTATAAAAGGGGAGCAACGATGAAGAAAAATATGGTTAAAGTAGTCACTGCCGCCGCCTTGTTCTGTTCTTTGGCACTTCCTGCCCAAGCGGCGACTTCTTTCGGTGACATCGACAAATCATTTGCCAGAGAGGCGATTCTCAAGCTTGCAAATGAAGGAATAGTGGACGGGAAGGGATATGGAAGCTTTGATCCGCAAGGAAATATTTCCCGGCAAGATTTTGCGATTGTACTGGTCAAGGCGCTGCAGCTTGATATATCCGCTGCACCAGCCCAACCTACGTTCGCTGATGTTCCGGTCATTCATTATGCGTTTCCATATGTAGAGGCGGCAGTCAAAGCCGGATTAATCCAAGGCCAAGGAAGCGGAACTTTCGGGAACGGTCAGAATCTGTCCCGTCAGGATATGGCCATTATTTTCGTGCGTGCATTAGGAATCGATACCACCGGCAAAGCGGCTGATCTGAAATTCAGCGATGCGGCTTCTATTGCCGATTACGCTAAGGATGCAGTAGGCGCAGCGGTAGAACTCGGTCTCCTGGTCGGTTATGAGAATGGCGCTTTTAATCCCAAAGGGAATGCAACCAGAGAGCAAGTCGCATCCGTCGCGGTTAAATTCTTGGCAGAAGTACAGAAAAATTCGGCTCCGAATCCAACTCCGTCTAATCCGGAGACGCCAAAACCAGTGGAGCCGGCACCCGTGCCCACACCGAATATACCTGCACCGCCAGCCCCAAGCACTGGAGGAAGCAGCGGCGGAGGAAGCAGCTATGAAGACCGGACAGCACCAACCGTGGGCATTGTATCTTCGACTCCCGTCGATATCGGCCATGACGTGATCGTGACTAGCAGCGAGGCGGGTACGGTCTATCTCGTACCGGATTCAGAGAGTCCGGTCAATAAAGAACAGCTGGAGCTCCTCGTATCCGGCAATTGGGCTCACAAAGCATCGGTGACTGGAGCTCAAACCCACACGGCGATAGTGACGACAGGACTTCAGGCCGGAAGGTACAAGGTATATGCAGTCGATACCAGCGCGAATGTTTCCGTGCCCGGTTCTGTCCTTGAGCTGCGTGTTCCCCGGATGGGACAGCCTGTCGTATCCTTTACCAGTGCCGATACGCTAGTGATTACCTATCAAGAAGACTTGGATCCGAATTCGATCCCGGCTTTGAACGATTTTGTTATTAGGGATGCCGATGATCCGCAGGCTGCTCTTCTTCCGCTGCAAGAAGTACGGATAGCAGGTCCGAAGGTGCAATTACAACTTTCTCAGGCAGTGGGCTACTTAGCCCGCATACAAATTAATTATCAATCAGATGATGCGATTAGTAGCGGAACAGGCAAAGTATCACCGCCGATCTTGGAAGTGGTCACCTATGATCCTGGGAATCGGAATCCGATCGTCGTCCAAGAAATCGTGGATCAAACGGGTACAGCAGGCGGGACCGCAATCAGCATTAATCCGGCAGCGCATTTCAGCGATCCGGACGGGGATGTTTTAACGTTTACAGTGTCCTCCACAGATGGGAACATAGCATCAGCAGCTGTGGACGGGAATATTATGATTAAACCGATTTCAGTTGGAGCCGCCTCGATTACTATTACGGCAAACGACGGAAAAGGCGGAATGATTCAGAGGACATTTACAATATCGGTGGCAGCTGATCCGGTAGCGGTTGCCGTAATGGCAGCGGAACAATTGGCGGCTGAAGATAAAGATTTCAGTAAGACAGAGCATGTGTCCGCCGTCAATCAGACACTTCAATCCGCGCAAATTTTAGTGTCCTCTGTTACGGATGCAGTCCGCAAAGACGAATTCCAATTACGGCTGGATGCGGTTCAATCTTTCCTTACATTAGCGGCCCAGGCAACGGGAAAGGTAACGGCATTAGAGAATGCTACCGGGGATACTAAAAACTTGCTGCCGGGGAAAGCGGATCGTGTATCTGCGGATATCGCATTAGCAGAGATTGATTATTCCGGACTGAATAGCGCTACGCAAGCCTCATTGACGAACCGTGTTAACACGAGTACCGGTTTCATGAATACAGCTGATACTTTAGAGATGAATGTACGATCTTTAGAGGCAGCTGTTGCGGATACCAAAGATTTGTCGGCGGCAGCAGCGGATCGACTGACAGCCAATACGGCAGCAGCTCTTATTTCCTATACAAATGTAACAACCGGAACCAAGAATGCCGTTATTGGACGAGTTGACGCAGCTGCTGCAACCCTAACAGCTGCCGATACAGCGGAAGCTCTTGTTATTGCTTTGGAAAATGCGGTAGCTGCGGGGAAAGATTTGACGGCAGGTACGGCAGATCGGGTAGCGGCTGAGAGTGCTCTGGCTGCAATTTCATATGCAGGGACTAACACGGCAACCCATACGTCATTATCGGCCCGCGCAGTAATAGCGGGATCGAAAATACCGGTGCTGGTGAATCAGCCGCCAGTCGTACAGAACATCATTAATCCTCTCATGGTTCCTATTGCGTCAGGGGATCGGATTGTTAGTCTGTCTAACGTCTTCAGCGATCCGGATAACGATGCCCTGACGTATACGGCAGTATCTTCCGATCCGTCAAAGGCAACCGTAACCGTCAATGGTACAGACCTGACCATTACACCCTTGTTAAACGGTTCAACTATCGTTAGAGTGACCGCAAATGATGGAAAAGGCGGAACCAACTATACAGAATTTAATGTCACCCTGGCAGAATCTATGCCGCCAATATTAACGGGTTTCGCTTCGCCGCTTATGGTAGAATTTTCATTCATCGATGACGCGAACTGGAGAAGTAAAATAACGGCTATTGAATGGGATAATCAGCCTATAACGCCGACTTATAATCTCTCAATTCCAGGGAGAATTATGATCCCGTGGATGGGAGTTGTAATGCCTGGTAAGCAGTATAACTTTAAAGTAAAAGCAACAGGTTACAAGGATGCAGAGGTAAGGGTCATACTTTAAAGGTATTTTCTTGAAGAAATCCAAACGAAAGAGATATTCCTTCACTGGAATATCTCTTTTTATGCTAGATGGAGTAGGTATACAAAGAAGCCATTACGTACTGCTAATTTACTACTAATAGTGAGGGGAATCGAAAATTTAAGTTTATTTGTATTTATGTTGTGTTTACGATGTATATACAGTTTGTTATACTGGAATTAACTTGAAAGGAGGCAACTGACCAATGGATACGAATTTGCATATACGCATATCCAAAGATTTAAAAGATAGTTTTCAACAAGCCGCCAAAGAAAATAACAAAGACACTTCATCCCTGGTGCGTGACTGGATTTCGGTCTATGTAGCAGAACATCGGAAGGATGATGAAGAAATAGCGGCCGATCTCTATAGGGCGGGATACCAATTGCAGCAAGCTCTTGGGGGTAGAGATAAGGTCAGCAGAGAGTTTGCCAAACAATTGCAGGAATATTCCTTAACGAACCAAAAAGAATTTACTCAACAACTACTCACTACTTACCTGGATCTTGATCTGACAATTCCTGCTTGTGTTTCCAAAACGTATAAAGGATACGCTTTTTCTCAAATGTTTCTGCTCGGCTTAATTGGGGAGGAACCGAAGAGGAAATAATAGATGATAGTTCGTTGAAAAGAATGACATTTTCAATGCCATTATAGTTTACATAACAATAATTATGTAAACTATAAGAGTTTAACCATCAAAGTTAAACGCGTATATAAGCGGAAATTCATAAGGGGAGCGTCTGTATGGAAATTAATTTAACGAATAAAATCGTACTTGTTACCGGTGCTACTGGTGAATTGGGCCGGGTAATGGCAAGAACAATGGCAGTTTGCGGAGCAGACTTGGTAATTCATTATCATAAGAATGAGATGAAAGCCAGGGAAATTGTTCAAGAAATTGAAGCCATGGGACGAAGAGCGATAGCCGTGCAAGCCGATATTACAAATGGCTGCTCGGTCGCGACCATGCACGAAGCCATTAAACGACAATTGCAGCATGTTGACATTGTGGTGGCCAATGCGGTTATTCAATACCAGTGGAAGAGCGTACTTGAACAAAGCCCCGGAGATTATCTAAGTCAATTCGACTCCTGTGTAATGCAAAGTGTCTACTTGGCTAAAGCGTTCCTGCCGGCTATGATCGCAAGAAATTATGGGCGCTTTATTGGCATTAATACGGAATGCTCCATGCAGAATTTTCCGACGCAATCGGCTTATGTGGCGGGTAAGCGCGGGATGGATGGGCTGTACAGGACACTAGCCAAAGAGATCGGTGGGCATCAAATCACTGTTAATCAAGTTGCTCCCGGTTGGACGATCAGTGAGAAAGACAGAGCTGCAGGTATGGAGAACAGCGCTTCCTACGAGCGCAACGTACCGTTACAACGAAGAGGAACGGATCAGGAGATCGCCAATGTGGTAGCGTTCTTAGCATCAGATCTTGCTAGTTTTATTACGGGCGCGTATATTCCCGTCAACGGAGGCAACGTCATGCCTGCCATTTAAAGCGGACAGGAGAAGGAGGCGCGCCAGACGAATCACGGACGACATGTGAGTATCTAGCTTTTGTCCCTGTTATAATTAGGTTGTGTTAAAATATTAATGGTAAGGTTATATTTTCCATCGTATCAAGTCATCCATTTCAAAAGGAAAGAGGCGCAATATGGACCAAGTCGTGTTCAAGCAAATTGAATTTGTACGTCATCTTACGATTCAGGCTGTTGAAGGAATATCTGAGAACACTTTAGTTGTCATACCAGAGGGATTCAACAACAATGTGATTTGGAATTTGGGGCATATTTACTTGGTTCAAGAGAAGTTCGCCTTTTATTTCTCTGGAGATCCTTTGCAGCTCCCGGAGAACTTCGATCGTTTATTTGCAAAAGGCACCAAACCTGCGGATTGGAATGAGGAAGCGCCAAAACTGGAGGTGTTACTTGAACTGCTGGCAGACCAGCCCAAACGTATTCAGCAGACGTTACAAAGCCGCTTAGGCGAACCTATACAAAAACCATTTACTTTGGGCAGCGGATTAACTTTTGAGACAATTGGAGAATTGTTAAACTTCAGCCTCAATCACGAAGGCATGCATTTTAATACGATTCAACTATTAAAACGATTTGCAAATAACAATCTGTAGTTACATAGAAAGTTTTGGATATGAACGAGCAGCCGCCAATTTTGGCGGTTTTTTGCGTTGAACATATAAAATGAAAATGGATTTCTGGATCAATCGCGAGGAAAAAAGTGGAACAAGGCATTCGCTCCTGCAACATTCAGCGGCCGCCTTGTTTGTTAGGGTTCCATACGAGGTGGTCTGTGTATTGAAAGGCTCCGATGTAAGGTTCAGGAAGGGGCTTTGCCGCGCGCCGAGGAGCTGAGATGATGAATCTGCTCTTCCAGGACCGCACTTGCTTTATCTAGAAACTGAGTAATGAATTCAAGCTCTTCATCCGTATAGGAAGAAGCCAGTTTAATCATGGCGGCGTGAAGAGGATGGTACGTATTGGTGACCTCTTCTTTATTTTCATACAAAGGAACAATAATCACTTTGCGGCGGTCGTTTGGATCGTTTTCCCTGCGGACAAAACCGTTTTTTTCAAGCCGGTCAATTAATGTAGTAACGCTTCCTGTAGCAAGTCCTGTTAGTTTTGCCAGTTCACCTGCGGTAATGGGACCTTTCTCACGAAGGATATCTACGGATAAAAAATCATTATTGTATAAGCCTAGAGAAGCAGCTACATTTTGCTGGTATAGGACCGTCCGGGATCCCAGGCCCCTCATGCGCAAGGTGAAATTTTCCTGAAGATCTGTTGGTTGATCTTGCCGATCACTTGACAAGGATATCCCCTCCTTTTAAGATGTAATATATCTTGATTATCGAGATATTAGAAATTCTAGATACTAGATCAACTTACGTTTTATCAAAATTTATTGTATCGAAATCATAACGGAATTGCAAAGGGGCAGAGCATAACGCTATGAACAAGCCAAGACTCAGAGTGCGGCCCTTCCACTATACGTTCAAAACTATAGGTTCAAAATGAAGCAAGAGGAGGATTTATGTGAAGGAAGCTATTGTTATTAAAGGTGCGCGGGAAAATAATCTTAAGAATCTGTCTCTGACGATTCCAAAGTACAAGCTGGTTGTCCTAACTGGACCATCAGGATCGGGCAAATCGACCTTAGCCATGGATACGCTTCAGCGGGAGTGCCAGAGGCAGTACATGGAATCCATGGGGTTGACGTCGGATTCTATCAGCAAGCCGAAGGTCGAGTCTATTGCAGGACTGTCGCCATCTATTAGTGTCGGACAGCATGTCACTAACCGCAATCCGCGTTCGACAGTCGGGACTGTGACAGACATCTATACGTATGTCCGTTTTATTTTTTCACGGATGGGGGAGCGTGTATGCCCATCGTGCAGCGGAAGCATTCCGCCTTCTTTTGAGCCGGCAGAATTATTGGCGGAGGAAGACGAGGACATGGACTCTCAGATGATGAGCTGTCCGCATTGTCATACGCAGCTTGAGAAGCTGGGCATGCCACATTTCTCTTTTAACAAACCGGAGGGAGCATGCGAAGTGTGCAGCGGGCTTGGGCATGTGGCAAGCATCAAGGAAACGGCGGTATTCAATCAGGAGCTCAGCATACGCGGCGGAGGAGTTGCCTCGCTGAACGGTGTCCATCGCGATATTCAGATCCGTATTTTAGTTGCGGCCGGCAAACATTACGGATTTGAGATTGACCCTGATCAGCCCTTGAAAGAGTATGGTGAAACTCAGCGTGATTTGTTGTACTACGGAGTTGAGAGTGAGGCATTCAAGCGTCATTATCCGGATATGAAACCACCCCAAGGAACTAAATTTGAAGGTGTTATCCCTAGCTTATGGCGGCGCTACAAGGAGAAGGAAGGTGAGGCTGGCGCGCAGGAAAAAGACGGCGGTTTTTTTCATGAACAGCTTTGTCCGGAGTGCCGCGGAGCCCGTCTGAGAAAAGAAATACGCGATATTCGGGTAGCGGATGCAACCATCTCTGATGTATCTGACTGGTCACTCAGTCATGTATTTGAGTGGACGAGGGGGCTTCTGGCAGTGGTACCGGCCGAAGGACGTCATCTGCTTGAGCCGATCCTCCATGATATGCCCACCCGGCTACAACGGATTATGGATGTCGGCCTCGGATACATTTCCATGAACAGGCAGACAGTAACACTGTCCGGCGGGGAAGCGCAGAGGCTGCGGCTGGCATCGCTACTCGGTTCAGGACTGACCGGCGTGTTGTATATTCTGGATGAACCGACGACGGGGCTTCACCCTCGGGACACGGCGGGCCTCATCCAGGTGCTTCAGGAGCTGCGCGATCTGGGCAATACCGTGCTCGTTATCGAGCATGATGTCGAGATGATGCGTGCTGCCGATCATATTATCGATATCGGTCCCGGTGCCGGTCTTTACGGGGGGAGCGTTGTAGGGGAAGGCAGCCTGGAAGATTTGATGGCCAGTGAGCTTTCGGTTACGGGAGCCTATTTGAAGGAAGCGAGTCTTCCATCTCCCGCACGCATCCGCAGAAAGGGAAGCGGACAGCATATTACGATCAGAGAAGCACACGTGCGGAATCTTCAAATTCCCGTCGTTTCCTTTCCGCTAGGCAGTTTGGTGTCTGTAACCGGTGTTTCGGGCTCGGGCAAATCTACGCTTGTATTCGATATACTTGCGCAAGGAAGTTCCCAAGAACAGGAGCACACCGGCTGTAAGGGAATAACGGGCTTGGAGCATGTCGGTAACATCGTGATCTTTGATCAAACGCCTATGGGCAGAATCCAGCGCTCGAATGTCGCAACCTATACCGATGTTTTTACCCACCTGCGGCAGATGTTCGCAGGCTTGCCGGAGGCCAAAGCAGGAAAACTGACCTCCAAGCATTTCTCATTTAATACGCCGGGAGGCCGCTGCGAGACATGCCAAGGTCTGGGTGTGCTGTCCGTCGATATGAATTTTCTGCCTGATCTGGAGGTGAAGTGCCACGATTGTAAAGGAAAGAGATTTACAGATGAGGTGCTCCAGGTTCAGTATCAGGGCTTCTCCATCTCTGATCTGCTGAATATGTCGATTCAGGAAAGTTTGCCGGTTCTCCAATCGGAGAACAAAATTGCAGGGATAATCAAGATGTTGTGTGAGGTAGGGCTAGGTTACCTGAAATGGGGGCAATCGGTCAAAACCTTATCCGGCGGGGAAGGACAGCGGATCAGGCTGGCGAAAGAGCTGAGCAAGCCGTCCAAGAGCCATACCCTTTATTTGCTGGATGAGCCGACGACGGGCCTTCATCCCTCTGACATCAAACAGCTGCAAGTCTTGCTCCATAAACTGGTCGATACAGGAAATACCGTTGTCGTAGTCGAGCATAGTCTGGAACTGATCCGGAAATCCGACTGGGTGATTGATATCGGACCGGAAGGAGGCGCGGCGGGCGGCAAGCTTGTAGCCGAAGGTACGCCGGAGCAAGTAGCACAAGTGCCGGCATCTTACACGGGCAGGTTCTTGAAACGGATTCTGGCCGAAGGGCTTTAAATATAAGTGGAGGTATTTATTAGTCTAACAAAAGAGCTCTTGCGAAATCGATCGCAAGGGCTTTTTTTGCATGTTATCAAAACGATAGCGTTTAAAGTCCTTTCAACTGTTGAATAACAAAAATTTATTTGCGCTATGTCGATATTGCCGTCAATGGTTCGTCGTCTTAATAGAGGTTGATTTCACCCGGGGAACCGGGACATCACAGCGGCATGTCTTCACGAAAGAAAGGCTTTCCAAAAACTGTTATTCGTTTTAAGCTAGAGCTAACAATCTGTCATACGGCAAAGGAGACTTCACATGTATTCAATAACTTCCCGGGATGGTACAAAAATCACGTATGACAAAGTTGCCATGGGCCGCCCCTTATACTGGTAGCGGGTGCATTCAGCTATCGGAAATTCCCCGGCCAGGTGCAGCTGGCTGATCTGTTATCAGAGCACTTCACGGCCCCGACGGCGGCTGAGACGGACTGGATTCGGATTGCAGCTCTGTACGAAGCCCTGTCAAGAGCAGCGCCGTCACCGATAGTCGAGTTAAACCGGCGGTTGCCATATCTATGTCGTTCGGGCCGGCGTTCGGTTTGCAAATCGTCGATGCGCTTAGCGGCGATCCTTCCCTCAAAGGCTACCATCTGCTGCCGAGCGTTCGAGGCGATCTCCTGGTAAAGCTGGGACGGTTCGGTGAAGCCTGTGCTGAATTCGAACGGGCGGCTTCTATGACGCGAAATGCCCGTGAGCGGGAGCTTTTGCTGAACCGTGCTGCTGCATGCAGGAATAATGACGAATAATGTGAGGATCAGGCGTGTCGATTAGGGCGTATCCCGTCCGACGTACTAGTAGGGAAGGCTTAGGACAGCAGCCGCTGCCTCAAGCAAGCATCCTGCAACGTTTAGAAGGGCCAATGAGCATGTTAAAAAAATTTAATATTATCGAATACTAAGGGAGAGTATGCAAAATGAATCAGGAAGTAAGCGATTTATTGAAGCGCTAAAAGAATCTTGGCAGAGAGAATTGGCTAGTAAGCTTCGCGAGGTTATCCACCAGGCCATACCGGATGTACAAGAACGTATACAGTATAAAAAGCCTCATTTTCTGAAAAACGGCAAATATGCGGCAGTGATCTCGACATCCAAAGATACAGTCAGCTTTACCCTATTTAATGCTGCTGCATTGGAACTTCCTGAAGATAAGTTCGATGGACCGCCGGAAAGAAAAACAATGAAGCTGCGCCAAGGGGATTCTTTTGAGCCCGGATATCTTGTGCCATTGGTCATTCAAGCTTCAAGCACGTTATAATCCGTTCCAAGCAAGAGTAGAAGCAGGGGTCCTGTTTCTGCTCTTTTTTAGTTTGGGGAGGAGATGAACATTCCAGTCTATTCTTAATCAGACGGAGCTTTACATATTAAGAGATCGAAAAAGTATGTATTTGAAATATATTAGATATTGACAATAAAATACATCTATGGGAGTATGGATGTAGAAAAAAATTACATAAATTAGTTAATTTATTTATTTACAGGTAAACCTATGATGCTTCATTATTTTACAAAATAACAGATTTAAGAAAGAAGTGAGTATGAATTTGGGTATCAAAGAACTGGAATTGAGCATCCCGCCTCTTGTCGGATATCAGTATCTGGCGTATCCCCTTTGTACGATACTCACCCGCAATGAGGCGCTGCCATGGTTTTACAGCAATTTCATCCATCTCTATTGTCATCAGGACCTTGAGGGAGAAGCCGCTTCACACTCTGTGCCTATGACCTTTTACGGAGAAGATTTTATCCGCTGTCCGTGGCTGATCACACAAAAACTGGAGCGAGACTTCGTGTTGGATTCACCGCCCGGAATTACCGAATTTCTGATAAATAGTATCCGTTCCAAATATACCGTCTCTCTGCATGTGGATGAATTCTATATCCCACGGAGACGAGTCTATCAACAAACTCATTATGCTCACGATATTCTGGTTTACGGTTACGATGATGCGAGCAGAACATTTCTTGTTCTCGGCTACGATGAGGAGATGCAGTTCCAGAAGACCGTGGTGCCGTACCATGAAATGGAGCAAGGGTTCCAGAACCTCGAATGGACGGACAACTATGAAGAACAAATCTACCTCTATAAGTTCAATAAATCGGGAAGTTACCGGTTAGATGCAGCGTTCGTCCAAGAATCACTGGAAGAGTATATAGCGGGCAGCAATATTTCCTTGCGTAACCGGGGAACGGCGAACCCGCTGGAAGCTGCATTCGGGCTGAATGTTTATGCGGCGCTCATTCGTAACATGCCTGTACTTGTACGTAAGCGGGATATCCGGCCCATCCACATTCTATGGGAGCACAAGAAAATGATGGGGCTGCGGATCCGTTATTTATGCGAGCAGGGCCTTCTTTCACCGGATTTTGCAGAATGCTTCCAGCCGATAGAAGAGCAAGCATTCAGTTTGCGTCATTTATTGATGAAGTATGCCTTAACGGGGGAGGATTACATTCTGAAGCAGGGACTCGACGAAATGACTCACATCATGGAAAGCGAAAAGCGAATATTGGGAACGGTTTTGAAAGCGCTGGATCATCGGGTTGTTTCCTAGTATTCGTAACTTATTCCGATTGGAGGTTATTTCTATGGAGGCAGGCAAGCTCTATCCACTGACGCATCCGCAAAAACGAATTTGGTATGTAGAAAATATATACCCGGGTACGAGCATACATAACATCGGTGGACTTATCAAAATTTACGGCCCCGTCGATTTTTCTTTACTGGAGGAAGCGATCAATCAATTTATCCGGCTTAATGATGCCGTCCGCATCCGGGTTGCCGAGCAGGACGGATCGGTGCAGCAGACGGTGACGGAGTATAGCAGAAGGACATTCCCGCTAATGGATTTTACGGCCCTGGAATCGGATGTGGATGCTTGGGTGAGTGCCGAGTTCGCCAAACCGCTGGCACTGGACGGAGAACATTTGTATGATTTTGTTCTTGTCAGAATCAGTGAGACAGAAAGCGCATATCTGACAAAATTCCACCATATTATCTCGGACGGCTGGTCTTTTAAATTAATGACGACACACATTAACCAAATTTATACACAATTGATGCAAGGGGAGGAAGTTTGCCACGAGCCCCGTCCAACCTATCTGGATTATATTGAGCAAGAACATAAGTATTTGTCATCTCCTCGCTTTACGAAAAATAAAAATTATTGGAATAATAAATTCGATCACATCCATGACATTGATCTGCATCATACAGCAATCGGCACTGCAGGTAACCGCAAAAAATTCTCGATAAGCCGGTCTGCTTCCGCTGCCATCCGCGAATTTGCACAAACCCATCATATTTCGTTGAATACTTTTTTCGTAGCAACGATGCTCCTTTATCTCCACAAAGCGAATCAGCAAAACCGCCTCCTGATAGGCACTCCTGTATTAAATCGTACGGGGGCCAAAGAAAAAAATACATTCGGGATGTTTACGAGCACGATGCCTTTTCTCATTGACATCGAGCATGAGTTGTCTTTCTCTTCATTCATACATACCGTTAATCAAGAACTCATTCAATGTTATTTTCATCAGAAATATCCGTATAACCTGCTCGTACAGGATCTTCAGCTTCAGCAGCGGGGATTGGATCAATTATTTCAAATTTGCGTGAACTATTATAATACGGCATTCGACCGGAATTTCGGTCCTGGATGGAAGATGCAGCAAGTCGAAGTGAATAACGGCAATCAGCTGTATTCCCTGCAGCTCATCGTTACCGAATGGTCACCGGATGAAGAACTGGAGCTGTATTTCGATTATAAAGAAGGCGACTACACGGAGAAGCAGATCGATGAAATGCATGACCGCCTTCTCTATTTAACCGATCAAGTCCTGAGCCGTCCCGATGCCGCACTTAATGAATTGCAGCTGCTTCTGCCGGATGAGCGTACGAAGCTTCTGTATACATACAACACAACGGATTGCGAATATCCCTCGCATAAAACGATCTTGCAGCTGTTTGAAGAACAAGTCGAACGGACTCCGGATCGCATGGCCGTTTCATTCAGGGGACAATCGCTTACTTACGGCGAACTGAACGAACGCGCCAATAGGCTGGCCCGAGCTTTACTGGAGAGAGGAGTGAGCCCTCACACACCGGCAGCCATCATGGACCGGCACTCTCTGTCAATCGTTGTCGGGATCTGGGCGGTTATCAAGGCCGGAATGGCCTATCTTCCGATCGATCCCGAATATCCCAAGGAACGGATCGAGTATATTTTGAAGGACAGCGGATCTTCGCTGCTGCTGACGAGCGGCAGGGAATGGGAGCAGTTGTCTTACAGGGGTGAGGTTCTTGCACTCGATGATGAGCGTCTGTACGACCAGGACGGGAGTAATCTGAATGCCAAGATTGCAGCAGACGATCTGGTCTATATGATCTACACCTCAGGATCAACCGGCAATCCCAAAGGTGCGATGATCGAGCACAGGGGACTGGTGAACTACATCTGGTGGGCCGGCAAAACGTATATCCGCTCGGACAACGATGTCTTTGCGCTATATTCCTCTATTGCTTTCGATCTGACCGTGACCTCTATCTTTGCGCCGTTAATTAGCGGCAGCCGTATCGAAATCTATGAAGATGACGGTAGCGACTTTATCGTCAAACGAATTGTGGAAGACAACAAGGTCACAGTTATCAAGCTGACGCCGGCTCATCTGGCGCTCATCAAAGACATGGATTTCAGCGCATACTCGGTCCGGACATTCATTGTGGGCGGTGAGGACCTGAAATGCTCGCTGGCTCGTGAAGTTTATGAACACAGCCGGGGCGGGATTGAAATCCTCAATGAGTACGGACCGACCGAGACCGTAGTCGGCTGTATGATTTACCGGTATGATCCGAATAGCGACGAAGGGGTATCCGTTCCGATCGGACAACCTATTGACAATGTGCAGATATATTTGCTGAATGAGCAGCTCGAGCCCGTCCCGAACGGATCGATGGGCGAAATCTATATATCCGGGGACGGGGTGGCCCGGGGCTACTTGCACAGGGATGAGCTGACACAAGAGCGGTTCCTGCCTAACCCTTTCCTTACGGGCAAAAGGATGTACCGGACGGGTGATTTGGCCCTGCGCCACGAGAACGGCAACATCGTATATTACGGCCGGATTGATCATCAGGTCAAAATTAAAGGATACCGCATTGAAATGGGTGAGATCGAGCATCAGCTCCTTGAAATCGACGGCATCGAAAAAGCCGTCGTCATGGACCGCACCGGAGAAGACGGGCATCAGCAGCTTGCCGCTTATTATGTCGCTGCGGGACAGCTTACGGCTCTGGAGCTGAGAATGAAACTGGCAGATGTGCTGCCTTCCTATATGATACCGGCTTATTTTGTCCGTCTCGATCAAATGCCGCTTACTCCGAACGGTAAAGTGGACCGGCGTCTTTTACCGGCTCCGGAACCGTACATCGAAACAAGCGACACCGGACGGACCAGTGGAGTCGAAGCGATGTTAATGGATACATTCAAGGATGTACTCCGTTTGGATGAAATAACGGTTCAGGATAATTTTTATCGGCTGGGTGGCGACTCTATCAAGGGGATACAGATTGTATCGAAAGTAAAGGCAGCCGGTTATCAGCTGAAGGTGCAGCAAATTATGAGCTATCCGGTTATCCGTGAACTGGCTGCGCTCATTGAAATAAACACCGCTGCTCCGATTGAGCAAGGGCCGAGTTACGGGGAAGTTAAAGCGCTGCCGATTACATCGTGGTTTTTTTCAAGAGAATGGAATAATCCTCATTACTACGCGCAGTCGGTATTACTCCGCCTAACTCGGGCAGTGCCCATGGATCAGCTTCACGAAGCGTTATTTGCGTTAATCAGCCATCATGACGCCTTGAGGCTGCAGGTTGATGCCGGCCGCCTCGTGTACCGGACTGCCCGACGCGAGGACGTGGAGCTTATCCGCTTCGACCTTGCCGGCATTCCCGAGGGTGAGCGGGCTGCGGCTTTGAAGAAACAAGCCGAGTCTTTCAAAGCAAGTGTACGTCTCGGACAAGGTCTGCTGTTCAAAGCGCTTGTAGTTGATGAAGGAAAGCGCGGACAACGTCTCTTGCTGACCGCACATCATTTGATTGTAGACGGTGTATCCTGGCGAATTATGCTGGAAGACTTAGACCGGCTGCTGAAAGCGGGTTTAACCGGGGCGGTCCTGACTCTGCCGGATAAAACACATTCCATTCAAACCTGGTCGGATGCCGTAGACGCTTATAGCAGCGAGAAGGCAATGGAGCATCTCGACTACTGGAAGTCGATCGTAGAGAACGCAGAAGGCAGCCTCGATGCTGATTTCCCTTCGGATGATAACCGGCTTGCCGTATGCGATACGCTGGTTCAGGAGCTCACCGAGCAGGAGACGCGCAAACTGCTGGGGGAGGCGAATACCGCATTCCGAACTCATGCGAGCGATTTGCTGGTCGCCTCGCTGGCAATGGCCGTAAGGGCCGTTACCGGCAAGAATAAAGTCACGATCGAACTGGAGGGACATGGACGCGAAGAGTTGTTCGAGAACATGGATGTATCCAGAACCGTGGGGTGGTTCACTTCGCTGTATCCCGTTAACCTCCTGATGACGGAAACAAAAACAGCGGGGATCATCAAGAGCATCCAAGGGCAGCTTCGCTCAATCCCGAACAAAGGAATTGACTACGGCATCTTGGCATATGGTTCGGGAGCCGTCCCGAAAAGCTGTGACAGCCTGCTCCGCTTCAATTATATGGGAGAAATCGATAATCATTTGAACAGTCCCGTGCTCGCCATTGCCGGGGATGATACCGGAAGCGATACATGCCCAAGCAACAGGTTGTCCTGCCTGGTCGATGTTGTGGCCATGATTACGGATAAAAGGCTCCAGGTCCGCATGACATACAGCACGGCCATGTTCAGCCGGGATACTATGGACGCGTTCATCCAAGTTTTTATGCAGCGGCTGGCTGAAGTCATTCAGTTAGGCTCAGACAGGGAACAGGCTGATTTTACGCCCGCTGATTTTGAGACGGTCAAGCTCGCACAAGAAGAACTTGACGTACTCTTCAATTAATAAAGGGGCGAACAATCGTGGTAAAGAAACTTGCTTTCTACGTACTGATGATGCTGCTGTTAGTCAGTCCGCCAGCTGCAGCCGCCGAAGGCGGAGCCCCTTCTCCGCCGAGACAGACGAATATAGATACGACTGCCGTCGACGAGTTCGTGCAGGCCCAACTGGCGAAAGCGCAAAGCCCGGGAGCCGCAGTTGTAATCGTAAGCGGGGATCAGGTGGTCTATACGAAGGGATACGGGCAGGCCGATCGAGCAGCGGGAATTCCGGCATCAAGCACGACATTATTTGAATTGGGATCGACTTCCAAAGCATTCACAGGCTTAGCCTTGTTAGAGCTGGAGCGTGAAAACGCGCTTGGCCTCGACGATCCGGTCACCCGCTATATTCCGTGGCTCTCGCTAACGTATCAAGGACAGCCGGCTACGGTGACGCTGGCCCAACTGCTGCACCACACGAGCGGAGTGCCGTTCGCTTCGCTCGCTTCCATCCCGATCAGTTCGGGAGAACAGGCGCTGGAACAGACGGTTCGGGCGTTATCGGGTACTGCGCTGGATAGCCGGCCGGGAGATAAATATCAATATGCCACCATCAATTATGATGTCCTGGGACTGGTCATCCAGGAAGTCTCGGGTATGTCATACGAAGCCTACATGTCCGGGCTGCTGCAGCGGTTTGGCATGAACAACACGGTGCCTGCCGCACAGCTGAAAGGCCCGCAGCGGCTCGCCAAGGGATATAAGATCGGTTTCGGCTCGCCTCGTTTATACGAAGCGCCCGTTTATAGGGGAAACACACCCGCCGGTTACCTAGTCTCCAGTGCGGTCGATATCGGGCAGTGGCTGCTGCTCCAACTCGGGACGAGGAGTATCTCCGAGACGGACAGGAACATCATCGAACGTTCCCATATGCCCGATACGAGCGTAGGACCGGACGCAAGCGGAGCCTACTATGCCGCAGGATGGTTTGTAACGGCGGACGGCCAAGAGCTCTCGCACCAGGGCTCTAACCCTAATTTCTCGTCCTATTTCATCATGCGTCCGCAAGAGCAGCTCGGTGTAGGAGTACTCGCTAACATCAACTCCGCCTATACGTTCCATATCGGTCAAGGTTTGATGAGCCTGCTGCGGGAGCAGGAGCTTCCGCCCGCTGAAGCGGATTTCTATCCGCAGCTTGATCGCATTTCGATGATCTTGCTGAGTCTTATCAGTGTCTTCATGCTTATGATGGCGGGTAAGGCGATCGGAATACCAGGACAACTTCGTCGTCAGCGGCGCGTCTTCGTTCCCCCAAAAGGAAGAAGACTCATCGGCCTGGCAGCTGCGCTATTGCTGACCGGAGGCTCTTTGTGGGGAATCGGGCTGCTGCTCGAGGCTGCTTTTGCGGGCTTGCCGCTTGCGGTAGTCGCGGTATGGTCGCCTGTGACGGTCATCTGGCTCGTCTATGCGCTCTACCTGTTCGTCGGGCTCGCGTTCCTTTTCTTTCTTGCAGTCTGGTTGTTTCCATCAACGAAACGCCGCTCCGGGCCGGTTCATCCCACTTCTGCAGAGGAGGTGATCTAAATGAAATGCAAGTTGTTCTGCCTGCCTTACGCCGGAGGCTCCGCCACCATCTATACGAGATGGAAACGCCATCTGCACGGCGATATTGAACTGCATCCCGTTGAGCTGGCCGGAAGGGGAAAAAGATTGCTTGAACCCCATTACGGCAGCATGGATGAGATGGTCGACGATTTATACGGATATCTGGACCAGCAGATTGACGAAGCTGATTTTGCGTTCTTCGGCCACAGCATGGGAGCCCTCATCGCTTATGAGCTGGCGCATGCCGTCAAGAAGAAGAGGGGGCGCGAGCCCGTCCATTTATTCGTCTCGGGGACTTATCCCCCTCACGCCCGCAGGAGTCTTCCGCTGCATCTGCTGTCGGATGCAAGACTTCAGCAAGAAATTAGGCAGCTTGGTGGAACCGATGACGAATTATTTGAGCGGGAAGACCTGCTGCGGCTCTTTTTGCCGGGACTGCGGAGAGATCTGGAGCTGGTGGAAACGCACGGCTTTAAGAGCAGGGCGGAGCTTATTC
This sequence comes from Paenibacillus lutrae, assembly GCF_009757775.1. Classification (GTDB taxonomy): domain Bacteria; phylum Bacillota; class Bacilli; order Paenibacillales; family NBRC-103111; genus Paenibacillus_F; species Paenibacillus_F lutrae. Next base: position 560,475 of record NZ_RHLK01000001.1, on the reverse strand, counting down.
ACTGTGATATATCCGTACTCAACGGAAAAGAGGATAAAGCGACAGAAGGTTTTAACCTTCTGGAGTGGGCCTCATATGGCAGCAGGGGCTGTCAACTTTATGAGTTCGAAGGAGGTCATTTTTTCATAAATGAACATACCGAGCAGGTAGTGTCGCTCATCCATGATGTGCTGCGCAGCCCTGTTGTACAAATGTCCACTAAAAAGGAGTCGTGAATTGATGATACGAACGGTCGGAGTAGTCGGTGCGGGTGTAATGGGCAGTGACGTTGCTTTGGATCTGGCTTGTTATGGATACGAAGTGGTGCTCAAAGATATTAACGAAGATATTTTGCATCGGGCCAAGGAAAAAATTAGTACAGATTTTCGGCTGCTGAAGCTGGTCAAGCCGAAGGCGAAGCAGCTTACCGTGGAAGACGTTCTCTCCCGGATTACCTTTACCACGGGCTATGATGATTTCGAACGCGTCCAGTTTGTTATCGAGAACGTGACAGAGGAATGGGAACTTAAGAAAGAGGTGTTTACGGAGCTGTCCAAAGTATGTGGCCTACATACAATCTATGCCGTTAATACAAGCTGCATTTCCATTACGAAGGTTGGCTCGCTAATGCCAAGGCCGGAGAATGTCATCGGCATGCATTTCATGAACCCGGTTCCGATGAAGGAATTGGTCGAAGTCATCCGGGGCGAACACACTTCGGATGAGACCGTTGCCACCGGGGAGCAGTTTTTGAAATCTTTCGATAAAGTCCCGGTAGTTGTTCGAGATTTTCCCGGTTTCGTAACGAATCGTGTCCTTATGCTGACGATTAACGAATGCGTTTGGACCGTGCAGGACGGAGTCGCAGAGCCGAAAGATGTCGACAAGATTTTTCGTCTGGGCTTCGGCCATAAGATGGGGCCGCTTGCCACATGCGATCTGATCGGCCTGGACACCATTCTGAATTCGCTGCTGGTGCTGCAGGACAGCTACAAGGACCCGAAGTTCCGGCCCTGCCCGCTGCTCGTAAAGATGGTAGATGCCGGTTACCTGGGCAAAAAATCAGGAAAAGGATTTTTCGATTACAGCTAGTAGGGAGGGATAGCGATGGATAGAGCAGCGGAAAAGCTTAAGGAAGTCAAATGCGTGATCTGGGATCTGGACAATACGATGTGGGACGGCATTTTGCTGGAGTCGGAGGAGGTCATGCTGAAGCCGCGCATGCGGGAGCTTCTCGCGGAGCTGGATTCTCGCGGCATTCTGCAATCGATCGCAAGCCGCAATGATACGGAGCATGCGATGGACAAGCTGAAGGCGTTTGGTATCGACAGCTATTTTCTCTATCCCGAAATCAATTGGAATGCCAAATCCATGTCGATTGATAAAATACGCGAGAACCTGAATATCGGAATAGACACAATTTTGTTCATCGACGATCAGCCCTTCGAACGGGATGAGGTCCTGAGCGTTCATCCCGAAGTAGAGTGCATGGATGTGACGCCATGTGAGACACTGCTCGGTCACCCGCGTCTGAATCCCCGGTTCATTACGGAAGATTCAAAACGCCGACGCGCCATGTATCTGGAAGACATACAGCGCAAAAACGAAGAAGAATCGTTCACGGGACCCCAAGAGGCGTTTCTAAGTTCGCTCGGCATGCGCTTTGTCATAAGCGAGGCGAGAGAGGAGGACTTGAAGCGGGCGGAGGAACTGACAATCCGCACGAATCAGCTGAATGCGACGGGGTATACGTACAGCTATGAAGAGCTGGACAGGATCAGACAATCGGACAATCATATTCTGCTGGTGTGTGAATTGACGGATAAGTACGGCTCCTACGGCAAAATCGGGCTCGCTCTGATCGAATTGCAGGAAAGCTGCTGGCATCTGAAAATGCTGCTTATGTCTTGCAGGGTGATGTCTCGCGGAGTTGGTACCGTTATGCTCACCTATATCATGCAGCAGGCGAAAAACGATGGAAAAGTGCTTAGGGCCGACTTTAAGCAGACGGACCGAAACAAGATGATGTATGTTACGTACCGTTTCGCCAATTTTACGGAAGTCTCCAACGATGGCGAAGGCAATATTCTGTTCGTGAACAAATTAAATCAAATTCAGCCGTTCCCGCCTTATATTGATGTGCTGGTCACGGTTGCAGGGAGAAAGGGGTAACATGATGGAAACTAAACAAAAAATCCGCAGTTTTATTGAAAGCAATCTGGTTGTATTTGAGGATGAGGCCGTGTTCACCGACGATGATCATATTTTTCAAAAGGGCTTCGTCAATTCTTTGTTCGCGATGAAACTTCTCAGCTACATTGAACAAGAATTCGGATTTACGGTCAGCAATGAGGATTTGGATATCGCCAATTTCAGCACGCTTAACAACATCGTAAAGCTAATCGAAAAGCATAAGCAGGAGGCCTAAGCGATGATTGCTCAGACTTGCGCTTCTGCCGCCCAAATTATAGAGGAGGCTAAAATTTTTGCCGCCCGGGAAATCCGGCCGCTCGCAGGGGAAATTGATGTCACAGGCGAGCTTCCCCGCAGCTTAATTGACAGAATGGGACAGCGGGGATATCTGGCGGCCAGCTGGCCGGAGGAATACGGCGGTCTGGGACTGGACCCGGTGGCCTATGGACTATTTACGGAGCAGATCGGCAAAGCATGCTGCAATACGAGAGCTCTCATAACCGTTCAAACCTCACTGCTGGGAGAGACCATGCTGCGTTTCGGCACAGAGGCGCAGAAAAAATACTGGCTGCCGAAGATGGCGAGGGCGGAGAAGCTGGGCGCGTTCGCCTTATCGGAGCCGAATGTGGGTTCGGATGCGAAAAGCGTACAGACCGCCTACCGCAAAGAAGGGAGCCATTATATTCTGAATGGCACCAAGAAGTGGATTTCCTTCGCCGCTATCGCCGATTTTTTCGTCGTGATCGCAGCCGATTCGGGCGGACAAATCACCTCATTCATCGTCGAGCGAGAACGTGAAGGGGTGCATACAAGTCCGATGCCCGGCATGTTGGGCAACCGGGCGGCTCATCTTGCGGAGATTCAGCTTAATGAAGTCAAGATCCCTGCGGAGAACGTGCTCGGCATCGTAGGAGGCGGCTTTACTTATATTGTATCCACGGCGCTTGATCACGGCAGGTACAGCATTGCATGGGCAGGAGCGGCAATTGCAGGCGAGGCGCTGGAAGCGATGGTTGCGTACTCGATATCGCGGTCCCAGTTCGGCGAGAAGCTGCACCAATTCCAGCTGGTCAAAGGGCTGATTGGCGATGCGGTCACCAAGGTTCATGCCGCGCGAACGCTTTGCATTGCCGCAGGTGAAATGCGCAAAAGCGGGGCGGCGGAAGCGGTGGACGAGACAGCGATCGCCAAATATTTTACATCGAAAGTCGCTGTTGAAGTTACTAACGATACGGTGCAAGTCCACGGCGGCAACGGTTGCCGCAGCGGCTACCCTGCCGAACGGTTATTCCGGGAAGCCAAGGTGCTGGAAATTATCGAAGGCACCAGCCAAATTCAGCAGCAGGTCATTTCTCAATACGGACTTCGCAAATATGCGGTGAAGAAGCAGGAGGAAGTTCGAATAGGAAAGGATGGGTGAAAACGTGAAGGGACCTCAAAAGCTGGACAAAAGCAATGTTGAAGATATTTTGGCACTGACCCCTATGCAGTCCGGGATGCTGCTCCAATACTTGAAAGATCCCGAAACTACGCAGTATGTAGAGTTGATCGCGCTTGACGTTAGCGGAGAGCTGGAGCCCTCCTTGTTTGAACAGGCGTGGGCCTATGTTGTGCAGACCAACGAGGCGCTGCGGTCATTGTTCCGCTGGGAAGAGGTGAATCAGCCTGTTCAAATCGTGCTGCTGGAACACCATCCCGTTATTCGTTACGAGAACTATTCCGGTTATGACGAGAATAGACAAGCTGGGCTGATTGCAGAACGGATTGCCGCCGATAAAAAGGAAAAATTCAAGCTGGATCAGGTGCCGTTCCGCTTGACGCTGTGCAGGCAGTCCGAACGTAAACACACACTGCTGATGAGCTTTCACCATATCTTGTTCGATGGCTGGAGCACCGGTATTCTGTTGAAGGAATGGCGGAGCGCCTACCTTATGCTGGCGCAGGGGCTACAGCCGGAGCGGCAGCATAAGCCGTCCCTCAAGCAGTTCATTTCTTTGCTGCAGCAGCAGGATAAGCAAACGCAAGAAAACTACTGGAGCCAGTACCTGCATGACATGCAGAATCGGCCCATCGCAACAAGGAGCGCCAAAGCTTCGGGGACACCGGTTATGGCTGCATTCACCGAAACACGGAGCCGCTCCTTCACTGCCGGACTGCACCAGTGGGTCCGTTCCGAAGAAGTGACACAAGCCGCACTTTTCTATACGGCGTGGGGTATCTTGCTTCAGCACTATACCAACAGTGACGACGTATTGTTCGGTACCACTGTGTCTGGACGCAATACGATGATTTCCGGAATGGAGCACATGGTCGGCTTATTCATCAATACGCTGCCGTTTCGCATGACGGCTGGCCTGGACAAAATGCTGCCCGAGCTCTTGGCCGAGGTGAATGCATCCATTCAAGGGAGTGAAGAGCATGCGAACACTTCCTTGTCGGATATCAAAACTTACGGAGGGCTCAGGACTGAAGGAAGTCCGTTTGATTCTCTCGTTGTAGTGGAGAATTATCCGCTGGATGAAGTCGTTACAAGCACGGACGGACCGCTTACGATTGAACCTCATCATATTGAGGAAGAAACCGAATTCGATCTGACAATCCGCATTACAGTCACGGACAAGCTGGAAATAACCTTCTCCTATAATAAACAGGCGTATCAAGAGGATATGGTCAAGAAGCTTGCTCACCATTATCTTTACATTCTTGAGCAAATCATTCAGGCTTCCACTCAGGTTACCGCATACCGGGAGACCAGGCTCAAAGATATCGGCATTCTTACTCATGAAGAGCGGGAGCAAATTCTGTTATTCAACCTGACGACTTCAAATTATCCCAGTGAGAAAACCGTTCATGAGCTCTTCGGGGAACAGGCGCTGTTGTCTCCTGAGAGCACGGCTGTAACAGATGAGCGGCAATCTTATACGTATCGCGAGCTGAATGAACAGGCCAACCGGATTGCCCGTGTGCTGCAGGCGGGAGGCATGCAGCGCGGTCAGGTTGTGGGCTTGATGGCGAACCGATCCACTGAAATGGTTGCCGGGATTTTCGGTATTCTCAAAGCGGGCGGAGTCTATCTGCCGCTTGATTCCGCCCATCCTGCCGAGAGGATCGCCTATATGCTGTCCGATGGCAACGTGGGCAAGGTGCTGGCTTCTCCCGGTCTTGAGGTTCTGATACCGGAAGATGTTCAAGTGCTGAAGCTGGATGAAGCGCTGCTTCATCGGGGCGAAGCGTCCGATTTGCCTCCGGCGGGCGGGCCGGAAGAGCCTGCTTACGTCATGTATACCTCCGGCTCGACCGGTAAGCCTAAAGGCGTCATTGTCGGGCACCGGGGCATCGTGCGGCTGGTCCGGAATACGAACTACGTCCAGTTTGAAGCGCGGGACTGCGTCCTTCAGGCAGGAGCAATCGGCTTCGACGCTCTGACATTCGAAGTGTTCGGCGCGCTCTTAAACGGGGCTAGTCTGCATATTGCGGACAAGCATACCCTGCTGGACAATGCCAGATTGGATGACTTCCTGCGAACGCACGCAATCTCGGGCGGACTGCTGACTCCGGCCTTATTCAATCAGCTGGCCCAGCAGCGTCCGGAAATGTTCACCGGGATCCGGAACCTGGTCGTCGGCGGCGATGTACTCTCCCCCAAACACATTGAAGCCGTCCGGCAAGCATGTCCCGGCCTGACGATTTGGAACGCGTACGGTCCTACCGAGAACACAGTCATTTCGACCTGTTTCCGTATCGACTGCGAATTTAATGAGCATATTCCGATTGGCCGGCCTATCAGCAATTCCACGGCTTATATCGTCGACCGCTATGATAACCTGCTGCCTATAGGCATTCCGGGCGAGCTGATCGTGGGCGGTGACGGTGTCGCGCTCGGGTACTTGAACCGGCCGGATCTGACGGCGGAGAAGTTTGTACCCGATCACTTCCGCTCAAGCGGGATGATCTACAAGACAGGCGATATGGCGCGTTGGCTGGAAGACGGAACCATTGAATATATGGGACGAATAGACCAGCAAGTAAAAATCCGCGGCCACAGAATCGAAATCGGTGAAATCGAGACGATGCTCCTGCAGCACAAATCTGTGCAAGAAGCAGCGGTGACGGTGCAGCGGCGGGGCGCTCAGACTGAATTATGCGCCTACGTAGCCGCATCCGGACAGCTGTCCGTATCTGACCTGCGGGCTTATCTTGCTGCGAAATTGCCGGATTACATGGTACCGTCTCACATTGTCTACCTGGAACAAATTCCGCTCACACCCAACGGAAAGCTGGATCGCAAAGCGCTGCCTGCGCCTGTGGAACCTCCCCGTGAGATTCAGGAAGCGGCGGTGCCGAGGACAGAGCTGGAGAGTCTGATCGCGGATGCCTGGAAAGCCGTGCTTGAGCTGGACCGAATCGGTATCCACGATAAATATTTTGAAGTAGGCGGCAATTCGATTAACCTTATTCAACTGCAGAGCAAACTGCAAAGACAACTCAAGCGTACCATCCCCATCGTCACCCTGTTTCAATACCCCACCGTGTATGAACTGGCTGCGCATTTGGCAGGCGATACTAAACGATCGGCAGATCGGAAGAACGAGGGTGCAGCCGCCGCAGGCAAGGACGAACAGCCTTCCCCGGCTCAATCGGGCAGTGCGAAGCGCAGAAATGAAGGCAGCCGGGACATCGCTGTCATCGGGTTGGCCGGCAGATTCCCTGGCGCACGGAATATTAGGGAGTTTTGGAGCAATTTGCAGCAGGGCAAAGAGTCGATCTCGTTCTTTTCGGACGATGAGCTGGCTGAGTATGGCTTTGACCGTCAGCTCTTGGAACGGCCGGAGTTCGTCAAAGCGAAAGGTGTACTGGATGAGATGGACCACTTCGATCCGGCCTTCTTCGGCTACACTCCCGATCAGGCGGCGATTATGGATCCCCAGGTTCGTCTGCTGCACGAATGCGCTTGGCATACTTTGGAGGACGCGGGCTGCGATCCGCAGCGGTATGTCGGGTCTATCGGGCTGTTTGCCGGGGTCACGAACAATTTCCACTGGCTCTCGCAGCTGTCTGACCGACTGCACGGGAACTTGTCGGACATGTTTGAGGTTGATTCGCTGAACGATTCATACACGGTCAGCACCCGTATTTCTCATAAGCTGAATTTAAAAGGTCCTGCGATCAGTCTGCAAACGGCTTGTTCCACCTCTCTGGTAGCTGTTCATTTGGCTTGCCAGTCTATTCTTAACGGAGATTGCGATCTGGCTCTGGCCGGCGGCGCGTCCATCGTACTCCCTCATAAATCCGGGTATCTTTATCAAGAAGGAATGGTTAAGTCGCCGGACGGACATTGCCGTACTTTTGATGCCAAAGCAAAAGGGACGATAGGCGGTGACGGTGTCGGTTTCGCTGCGCTCAAATCGCTTGATGCGGCTATCGAAGACGGTGACCGGATTTATGCGGTCATCAAAGGCTCCGCTATCAACAATGACGGCAGCCGCAAAGTCGGCTATACGGCGCCAAGCGTACAGGGCCAGGCGGATGTTATCGCCAGAGCCCAGGAAGCCGCAGGAGTTCCGGCCGAGAGCATCACCTATGTGGAAGCGCACGGATCGGGAACTACGCTTGGCGATCCGATCGAGATCGAGGCGTTGACGAAGGCATTCCAGACGGACAAGACTGGTTTCTGCCGCATCGGCTCCGTAAAAACAAACATAGGACATCTGGATGCCGCAGCAGGGGTGGCCGGATTGATCAAGACGGCACTGGCGCTTCATTATAAGCAGCTTCCGCCAAGCCTGCATTATGTGACCCCGAACCCGAATATTGATTTTGCGAACAGTCCTTTCGTGGTTAACACCGCTTTGACCGATTGGCGCAGCGATGTTCATCCCCTGCGTGCCGGCGTCAGTTCCTTCGGAATAGGCGGAACGAATGCTCACGTCGTTATGGAGGAAGCTCCTGCATGGGAAGCCGCAGGGAAGGGCCGGGCCAATCAGGTGCTGTTATGGTCCGCACAGACACCGGCTGCGCTCGATTCGATGACGGCTAATTTGGGCGCCTATCTGCAAGAGCATCCTTCGGCGAATCTGGCCGACATTGCGTACACCCTGCAGACCGGACGGCATCCCTTCAAATACCGGCGCATGCTGTCTTGCAGCACGCTAGAAGAAGCGGCAGCGGCACTGACGCCGTCAGCCGACGGGGCAAGCTTCGATACACGCAAAGTAATTTCCAACACGTCCGGGGAGGAGCGCGGTTCAATCGTGTTCATGTTCTCCGGGCAAGGATCGCAATATATAGGCATGGGGCAGGGGTTGTATGAGACTGAGCCCGTGTTCCGGGAAGAGATGAACCGCTGCCTGCGTCTGTATCTGGACATTACCGGCTCTGATATGAAGGAAATGCTGTATCCGGACGCAGAAGCGGATTCGGCGGCAGCATCTCTTCAACTAAATCAGACCAAGCATATCCAGCCTGCCATGCTCATGCTCGAATATGCGCTCGCTCGTCTTCTCCAGTCATGGGGACTGAAGCCGGAGGCGATGATAGGTTACAGCTTCGGCGAGTATGCAGCCGCCTGCCTGGCTGGTGTCATATCTCTGGAAGATGCCATGCGTCTCATCATATTGCGCGGAGAGCTTATGCAGCAGGTGCCGCCGGGGGGGATGCTCAGCGTGCCTCTTCCTGAGCGGGATATAGAGCCCTTTCTCAGCGGGTCCTTATCACTGGCCGTCGTGAACGGACCTTCCTGCATTGTATCCGGCCCTGAAGAAGAAATAGCTGCGTTCGAGCAGAAAATGAAGGCAGGCAAGTATGTCTGTATGAGATTGCCGGTGTCGACGGCAGCACATTCTTCGCTTCTTCATGAAGTGACGGGGCCGTTCGCCGAAGCCGTGCGACAGGTGCGGTTGAATCCGCCCGCCATACCGTATGTCTCCACAACGACGGGGAACTGGATAACGGATGAAGAAGCGACAGACCCGGATTATTGGACACGGCACATGACGGATACCGTACGTTTTGCGGACGGCATTGAACGGCTTGTAGAGCAGCCGGGCAGACTGTTCGTGGAAATCGGTCCCGGACAGGATCTAACACTCCTGGCGCGCCGCTACATTGACACAGGCCGCGGACAGCAGGCGCTCAACCTCGTACCTCCCGCGCAGAGCAGTATACGCGACACTTCACTGCTCGTTAACCGCATCGGGAGAATGTGGCTTTACGGCCAGTCCGCCGATTGGAGAGCATTCCATGGAGAAGGACCGCGGCTGCGCGTCTCTCTGCCGGCTTATCCGTTCGCCAGACAGCGCTATTGGATCGAATCATCAGCCGGAACTTCGCTGCCTTCGGGAAGCGCCAAGAGCAAGCTTCAGAGTTCAGCCGGCAAGCTGGGCAAGCTGCCCGACATGACCGACTGGTTCTATGTGCCGACCTGGACAAAAGAGCAGCTTCTTCCAGGCTCCGCCGGCATAAACGCAAACATTGCCGGAAATTGGCTCGTATTCGCAGACGAATACGGCCTGGCGGCCGACATTGCGGGGTCCCTCGCCGAGCGTGGAGGACAAATCACTGTAGTTAATGCGGGCGAGCACTACGAGCAGGCGTCAGCTGATCAATATACCCTGAATCCGCAAAATGAACAGCATTATAAGAAGCTTTTTGATGACCTAAAGGCGGGGGGGACATTTCCTGACCTGCTGCTTCACACATGGGGAATCTCTGCTCCAACCTCCCGGAACGGCGGAGAATCATGGCTGAGGTCCACACAAGAACGCGGGTACTACAGCTTGTTGTACACGGGAAAAGCATTAAAAAAACAAGCTTCCGGGCATGAAATGCGCATGTGGGTGCTGACAGACAATATGCAGGCTATTGCCGGCGAATCGGTCCTTTACCCTGAGAAGGCGACTGTACTCGGACCATGCCGGGTTATTCCGCAGGAATTACCGCACATTCATTGTCACAGTATTGATATGAACCTGCCGGAAGCGGGGAGCTGGCAGAGGGAAAGACTGATCCGCCGCCTGCTGGACGAATTTGGCGCTGCCCGGTTCGAATTGGCGGCTGCCTATCGCGATAACGAACGCTGGGTGCTCGGTTATGAACCGGTTAAGGTGGCAGAACCGGAAGCCCAAGCGGCGGGGCTCCGTCAAGGCGGCGTCTATATGATCACAGGCGGATTGGGATATATCGGTCAAGTCCTTGCAGGCCATCTGGCCCGAAGCGTACAGGCGAAGCTGGTCTTCACCAGCCGCTCACCATTTCCTTCAAACGGGGAATGGGACCAGTGGCTTGCCGAATACGGCGCAGAAAACACAGTCAGTGTCCAGATCGGCAAGCTTAAACAGCTCCAGTCTTATGGAGCCGAGGTGCTTGTACTAACAGCGAATTCGTCGGATCAAGAGCAAATGAAGGAGGCCATCCGGCAAACCGAAGCGGCGTTCGGTTCCTTGAACGGGGTTATTCACGCAGCCGGAATAACAGGAGAAGCTGCCTTTAGGATGCTTGAGGAGACAGATGAGGAATTAAGCGAGCAGCATTTCCAAGCAAAGCTATATGGACTCTATGTTTTGGATGAGGTGCTGGCTGATAAAGAGCTTGATTTCTGCCTGCTGGCTTCGTCGCTGTCTCCGATGCTCGGCGGATTAGGTTTTACCGCCTATTCGGCAGCGAACCATTTTATGGACGCTTATGTACACGATCGCAATCGCCGCCTGCGCACGGCCTGGACCAGTGTCAATTGGGACGGCTGGCAGCTGGAAGAAGAGCAGACGATTCATGGGCAGGCGGGCGCCTCGATATCCGAAATGCTTATTGCACCGGATGAGGGAACCGAGCTGCTGAAGCGCTTGTTGTCAGTCAGAGAAGTGAGCCAGATTGTCCTATCGACCGGCAGCTTGCAGGACCGTATCGACAAGTGGGTGAAACGGACGGCCCAAGAAGAAGCCCGGCTCCCGCAGGGAGAAGGCGGCTTCTACACCCGTCCCGCGCTGTCCGGTGAATATATAGCTCCTGTAACGGAGTCTCAGCGCAGGCTCTGCGGAATGTGGGAGCAGTTTTTCCGGATTGACCGGATCGGTGTGCAGGATGACTTCTTCGAACTGGGCGGAGATTCGCTCAAAGCGATTACGGTCGTAACCGGGATTCATAAAGAAATGAAGGTGGAAATCAGCTTGCCCGTCTTTTTCAATATGCCGACGATCCAGCAGCTTGCAGCCTACATCGATGAGGCGGAAAAGACCACCTATCACGACATTGAAAAGGCTCAAACGCGTGAATATTACGAGCTTTCCTCCGCGCAGAAGCGTCTGTACCTGATCCAGCAGATGGAGAAGGGACATACGGGATATAACGAAATTGTCGCAGGTATTTTGAAAGGCGGACTCGACAGAGCCCATATGGAAGCGGTACTACGGCAGCTGATAGAGCGTCACGAAAGTTTACGGACTTCATTTGAACTGGTTAACGGGATACCGATGCAGAAAATCAGCGAAACCGTCGGGTTCGAGCTTGAATATGAGGACTTCAGCGACGATCTTCCGCTTCATAACTCCGGCTCCGGACCGCTTGAGAATGAAGCGGAGGCCGAGGAGAAGATACGCGAAGCAGTGGCGAAGTTCGTGCGCCCCTTTGATCTGACCCGTGCGCCTTTGATGCGGGCCGGACTTATCAAACTCGGGGATGAACGGCACGTCTTGATGGTGGATCTTCATCATATTGTGTCGGACGGTTTATCGCAGGATATATTCGTGAACGATTTTATGGCTCTGTATGCCGGACGTGAATTGCCCGAGCTTGTGCTGCAATATAAGGATTTTTCGGAATGGCAGAACCGGATGAAGGAAACGGAGGAGCAGAAACGCCAGGGAGCCTTCTGGCTGAATCAGCTGCAGGAAGTGCCGCGTTTAGCCCTGCGTACGGACTATCCTCGCCCGGAGAACAGAAATTTCGCCGGCAGCCGGGTTCCGTTTGAACTGAACATAGAGCAGACACAAGCTCTGAAGACGCTCTGCCTGAAGGAAGATGTGACACTCTTCATGGCGCTGCTGGCCGTCTTTAATCTGCTGCTGGCCAAAGTTTGCGTTCAGGAAGACATCGTTGTAGGTACTCCGATTATCGGCCGCAAACAGCCCTCGCTGCAGCTTATTATCGGTAAATTCGTCAACATGCTGCCACTGCGTAATCAACTGGATGAAGAGATGAGCTTCAGCGCTCTGCTCCGGAAGGTGCGGGCCACGACGCTGGATGCATTCGCCAATCAGGATTACCAGTTCGAGGAAATGGTTCAGCAGTTGGGACAGGATCGCGATTTGGGCCGCAATCCGGTATTCGATGTGGTATTCGCGCTCCAGAATATGCAGAACCCTGAGATGAGTATTCCCGGCCTGACGCTCGAGCCGTTCCCGTTCGTTCATGACGCTTCTCATTTTGATTTATCTCTAATCGCTGAGGAGGATGGAGAAAGACTGTCCTTCAAGTTCGAATACAGCACCAGCTTATTCCTGAGGGACACGATTGAGCGTTTTGCCGGTTATATGCAGGATATTATATCCGAGGTTCTGGCAAATCCGGACAAGAAGCTGAGGGACATTACGATTGCTCATCATTTAGCGGAGCCCGAGCCTGTCTATCTTGCTGGAGTCCGGGGGGATTTCGGACTATGAGCGAACCCGGGGGAAGAAAGGGAGGAATAACGATGGGGCCTCAAAATCGTTTGGACCGGCTGGCGGTAGCAGCTTCTCAAAAAAGCAGGGAACGGGATTACTGGCTGTCCGCATTATCCGGAGAATATGACAAAAGCGGCTTTCCTGGCGATTATACGCGCGGAACAGGGGTGACGATTGAAGAAACTTCATTTACATTCCCGAAGGAACTGACAGACCGCCTGCTGCAAGTTAGTAACGAATCGGATTCAAAACTTCATGTTGTCCTATCCGCTGTACTCGCCGCCTTGCTGGCCAAAATGTCAAATCGCAGTGAGGTTTCGCTGGGGACTCCGATCTACAAGCAGAAGGAAGAGGCGGAATTCATCAATTCCGTGCTGCCTTTGCGAGCTCAGATCGATCATTCACTTTCGTTCAGGCAGTGTCTTCTTCACATGCAGGATACGATTGTGGCTGCCGTGGATCATCAGAGCTATCCGATGGAGATGGTGGCGGAACAATTGGCGCTTCAGGCGGATGATCCCATCGCGCATCCATTATTCGAGGCGGCCTTGCTGCTGGAGAACATTCATGAAGAGCGTTATTTCCGGAATGTGAAATGGACTACGTTGTTTTCTTTTCATAGGAAAGAAGCGCACATTGGCGGTACGGTTCAATATAACGCGCAGCTCTACCGCAGCGACACAATAAATAAACTTGTCGCGCGTTACATGCTTCTGCTGCGCGAGACACTGGCGAATCCGGATCTTCCGCTGAACCGCATCGACATCCTGCTTCCGGGGGAGAAAGAAAATCTTCTCGGCCAACTGGCTGGCTGCCAAGCAGCATTTCCTGATCGGCAAACCGTTCAGCATTTGTTCGAAGAACAGACGGCACGGACTCCGCATGCGCCAGCCATCGCCGACCGGAAGCGGCAAGTGACGTATCGCGAGCTGAATGAGAAGGCCAATCAGCTAGCCCGGATACTGCGGGCCAAAGGAATCGGGGTGGGCGACATCGTGGGCTTGCTGCTTGCGCCTTCCGCCGACATGATGCTCGGTATGATGGCGGTCCTTAAGGCCGGCGGTGCTTTCCTGCCGATAGACCCGGACTATCCTGACGAGCGCCTCGCGTACATGCTGGAAGATAGTGGCGCGCAAGTCGTGCTGACGCAGCAGGCATTTACCGGCAGAACGACAGGGCGCAAGATGCTGTGTCTGGATGATGAGAAATTGTTTACCGGTGAAACAAGTGATTTGGCATTAGAGAGCTCGGCGGATGATCTGGCTTATGTCATCTATACATCCGGATCTACCGGACGCCCGAAGGGTGTCATGATTGAGCACCGTTCGCTTGTTAACCTGTCGTACTGGCACAATCGCGCTTTTGGTGTAACGACGGCGGACAACAGCATTAAGTATGCCGGTTTCGGATTTGACGCTTCCGTGTGGGAAGTGTTCCCTTATCTGCTTGCAGGGGCTTGCATTCATATCGTACCTTCCGAGATCAGACTGGATGCCAAAAAACTGGATGATTTTTTTAGAGAGAACGGCATTACAATCGCCTTCCTGCCGACACTGATGTGCGAGCAGTTTATGGATTTGCCGGACCGGGAGCAGACACCGCTGCGGATCTTGTTAACGGGCGGCGATCGCTTGAAACGGTATAAGCCGGGCAACTACAAGTTGTTCAACAATTACGGCCCGACTGAAAATACGGTCGTGACTACGTTCACCGAAATTAAGCCGGATACCGGAGGCATTCCGATCGGCCGGCCGATCGACAATGCCAAGGTTTATATATTAGATGCGAATTTCCAGCTGCTTCCACCCGGATTGCCAGGCCAAATCTGTGTTGCGGGTGCAGGTCTGGCACGCGGTTATCTCGGACGACCGGAACTGACCGGAGAAAAGTTCATACCTCATCCGTTCGCTACCGGAGAGCGCTTGTATCTGACGGGCGATCTGGGACGCTGGCTTCAGGACGGAACGCTGGAGTATTTGGGCCGCCAGGATGACCAGGTCAAAGTTCGTGGATACCGCATAGAGCCAGGAGAGATTGAAACTCTGCTGCGAAGAAATGAGGACATCCGCGAAGCTGTTATCCGTATCAGGGAAGATGAGAACGGACAGAACATGGTATGCGCGTATTATACCGGACCGGATCACCTCTCCGCTGCCAAGCTGCGGGATCATCTCTCCGGACAACTGCCCGCTTATATGATTCCGGCCTACTTTGTCCGTCTGGAGCAGCTTCCCGTTACGGCAAACGGCAAATTGGATACGAAAGCATTGCCCGATCCGAAAGCGCATGTTCATACCGGCAAGGAATACGTGGCACCACAAGGTGAAATAGAGAACACGCTGGTCCGGATCTGGGCCGAGGTCCTGGCGGTTAGCGAAGACCGAGTCGGGACAAAGGATACATTTTTCGACCTGGGAGGTAACTCATTCCAGCTGGTGCAGGTGGTCAATATGCTGAAGGAAACCTTCGGGCATGACATTCCAGTACCCGTCATGTTCCAGTACACCACGGTTTCGGCGCTCGGCGGATATTTGCAGAGCATGGAAAAAGGGGAAGCGCCTATGCCCCAAAATATGGCCAATAATGAGGAGATGGATGCGGGATTCGAAACGATGGAGCAGACGATGCTGATTCTGGAGGGGGTGCATGATGACTAATAGCAGACAAACACAAGCGGCCACCGGTCTGGAAATCGCTGTGATCGGAATGGCGGGCCGGTTTCCCGAAGCTCGAAATATAGACGAGTATTGGGATAACCTGAGAAACGGCAGGGAGTCGATTCACTTCTTCTCCGACAGCGAACTTGAGGCCGCAGGTGTCGATCCCGAACTGATTCGCAGCTCCAGATATGTGAGAGCGAAAGGGCTCGTGCCGGATGCGGAATGGTTTGATTCCGATTTTTTCGATTATTCGCCACGCGAGGCTGAAGTCATCGATCCGCAGCTGCGGATTTTCCACGAGTGCGCTTGGGAAGCTTTGGAGAACGCAGGCTACGACACGGAGCAGACAAGCGGAGCCATCGGTCTGTTCGCAGGGGCTTCGTCGAGTATTTACTGGCAGCTTGTGGCCATGCTTTCTCGCAGCGAGAGCACTGCCGAGCAGTTCGCCGCACTGGCTTTGTCGGACAAAGATTTCTTGAGCACGCGAATTTCCCACAAGCTGAATTTAAAAGGAACAAGTGTGAGCGTCGATTCCGCTTGCTCCACCTCGCTTCTGGCCATTCATCTGGCCTGCAGAGCGCTGTTGACGGGCGAATGCAGAATAGCATTGGCCGGCGGAGTTACCGTAACGGTACCCCGGACGGAAGGCTATTTATACGAGGAAGGAATGGTCAGCTCGCCGGACGGCCATTGCCGTGCTTTTGACTCGAGTGCCCAGGGAACCGTCGGCGGCGAAGGGGCGGGTGTCGTTGTGCTTAAACCGCTCAAGCAGGCGTTAGCCGACGGAGACGCGGTTTATGCGGTCATCAAGGGCTCGGCGGCGAACAATGACGGTACGCGCAAAATGGGTTACTCCGCCCCCAGTGTAGAGGGACAGGCGGAGGTTATCCGGGCGGCGCAGCGGATGAGCCGGGTCTCGCCGGAGAGTATCAGCTATATCGAAGCGCACGGTACCGGTACAGCGCTGGGCGATCCGGTCGAGATTGAAGCGCTGAAGCTGGCTTTTCAAACGGACAAAACAGGATTCTGCCGGATCGGATCCGTCAAGACGAACATCGGCCACTTGAATAGCGCTGCCGGGGTTGCGGCGTTCATCAAAACGGTGCTGTCGCTTATGCACAAGCAGCTTCCGCCCAGTTTACATTTCGATAAGCCCAATCCCAAAATCGATTTTGCCAGCAGTCCGTTTGTCGTCAATACGGAGCTCACGAGCTGGACGAACGAGCTTCACCCGCTAAGGGCCGGAGTGAGTTCGTTCGGCATCGGCGGCACTAACGTGCATGTGGTGCTCGAAGAAGCGCCGCCCCAGGCGGAAGGATCCCGGGGGAGAGACTCACAGCTGCTCCTTTTGTCCGCCAAGACGGAATCGGGGCTAGAGCAAGCTACAGCCCGCCTCCGAGAGCATTTGCGCGCTAATCCGGGCCTGTCACTACCCGATGCGGCTTATACACTGCAAATCGGCCGCAGGGCATTCAAACACAGGCGTATGCTCGTAAGTTCTACTGCAGAGGAGACGCTTGCGCTGCTGGACACGTTGGCTCCAGAGCGGGTTTACAGCCGTATTAGCGGCAATGAACAGCCGAGGCTCGTATTTATGTTCCCTGGACAGGGTGCGCAGTATGTCAATATGGGGCTGGATCTGTACAACCATGAGCCGGAATTCCGGGTAGCGGCCGACCGGTGTTTTGACATTATCCGTCCCTTGATGGACGTTGATTTGAAAGAAATGATGTATCCAGGCGATAAGGAAGCGTCCGCTGATCCCTCTGACAGATTGAAGCAGACGGACGTGACACAGCCGGCAATGTTTGTATTCTCTTACGCGCTGGCACATCTGCTGATCAAATGGGGGCTGAAGCCAGCTTCCATGATCGGACACAGTGCCGGAGAATATGTGGCCGCTTGTCTGGCAGGAGTTATGACAGCAGAAGAGGCGCTGGAACTGGTTGTGCTGCGGGGCAAGCTTATGCACAGTCTGCCGGAGGGAGCGATGGTAAGCGTCCCCTTGCCTGAGCAGGAACTCAAGCCGCTCCTAAGCGAAGGTTTATCGCTTGCGGCAGTTAACGGTCCGGCGATGTGCGTCGTATCGGGGCCTCATAAGGCGATAGAGCTTTTGGAAGAAAAGCTGGCCGAGAAGGGGCAGGCAAGTACGCGGCTGCAAACTTCACATGCCTTTCACTCTGCCATGATGGAACCGGCTTTGGAGCCTTTTCGCCAGAAATTGACCGGGATGAAGCTGCAGGCACCCGACATTCCTTATATCTCCAATGTAAGCGGAAGCTGGATTACGAAGGAAGAAACCGTCGATCCCGACTACTGGACCCGGCATTTGCGCGGTACCGTCCGCTTTGGCGACGGTCTCCGCGAGCTGCTGCATGACGATAAGGCCGTGTTTGTGGAGGTCGGTCCCGGTAACACATTAAGCGCATTCGTGCGCCGGCATCCTGATAAGAAAGAGCGGCATGCTGTCATCAATCTTATTCGGCATGTGAAGGAGCAGGTACGCGACGATTATTATTTGCAGCAGCAGGTGGGGCGCCTATGGCTTGAAGGAGCCCGGCCCGATTGGAAGGCATTCCACGCGAACGAAAAGCGCCAGAGAACAGCCTTGCCGTCGTATCCGTTTGAGCGCAGGCGTTATTGGGTTGATCCGCCGTTTGAGACGGATGTTCTCAAGCAAAGTCTTGTTCGCAAGCAGACGAAGCAGCCAAAGCCCCAAAGCGCTGCCGGACTGGTTAAAAAAGATGCCGTTCGAGAGTGGCTGTACACGCCAATCTGGGAACGTTCCCTGTTGAGCGAAGAAGCGGATACGGGTGCCGGTATGAGCGCAGCAAGCTCCTGGCTTGTTTTTGCGCCTGAGCTGGGGATTTGTTCCCGGCTGACTTCGGGCTTAGAGCAAGCCGGTCACCGCATCGTTTCGGTATATCCATCCGATTCGTTTGCCCGGCTGAATGATCAGGAATACCGAATCGATCCCGGGCAACAAGAGCATTATACACGGCTGCTGCAGAATTTGAAGGAAGCCGGCACAATACCGCAGCGCATTGTTCATGCCTGGCTGACTGAGGAGAGCGTACATACCGAGGGATGGACCTCTTCTCACAGCACAAGGGTACTGGAAAAAGGTTATCACAGCCTCATTGCACTGGCTCAGGCGATCGGCACGTGCGTACTGCAGGATGAGCTGCAACTTACGGTCCTAACGTCCAATATGCAAGAGGTGACAGGAGAAGAGCAGCTGCTGCCGGAACAAGCAGCGGTGCTCGGTGCTTGCCTGGTCATTCCGCAGGAATACGGCAACGTGCGCTGCCGAAGCATCGATATTGCAGATTCGGTATGGCAGGAGGATTCGGAACAAAGGCAGCAAGCGCTATTGAACCGGCTGCAAGCCGAATTAGCCGCTTGGTCTGCCGACATTTTCGTCGCGTACCGCGGCCCGAACCGCTGGGTGCAGACATACGTTCCGATTCCGGTTCCTTCCGTTGTCGAAGCGAACTCCGGCCTCAGAGAAGAGGGGGTATACCTAATAACCGGAGGCTTGGGCGGTATAGGAATGACCCTGGCGGAGCATCTGGCGAAGACCGTGAAAGCGAAGCTCGTACTTATTAGTCGTTCGGGGGTAGGGGACGAAGCCGACTGGCGCCGCTGCGCCGGACATACGGCCGACGAAACGAAGGCGATTCAGCTGAAAAAGCTGGAGGAGCTGGAGCTGTATGGGGCTGAGGTCCTTGTCTGCAAAGCAGATGTAAGCAATGAGCAGCAAATGGAGGAGGCCGTAGCCCAGGCTCTCGAACGCTTCGGAGAGATTCACGGCGTCATCCACGCGGCCGGAACGGCCGATGGAGCGCTGATCCAGCGGCGGACTCGCGAGATTGAGGAACGTGCATTGACGGCCAAGGTGAACGGCACGCGTGTTCTCGAGCGAGTGCTGGCGGGAAAGAAGCTGGATTTCCTCGTATTGTGCTCTTCTCTGACCAGTGTGCTCGGCGCTTTGGGTCAAGCGGGGTACTGCGCGGGCAATGCGTTTCTCGACGCTTATGCCTACCGCAAACGCGCGCTGGACGATACGCATGTCGTCGCGATTGATTGGGACGGGTGGCGGACCGTCGGAATGGCCGCGGCGGCTGAACAAGAAGTCGCCATCGCCGCGGCGCAAGCGGGAGTGTCCGCTCAAGGTGCGGACAAGCAGACCCGGATGCTTCCGGAGGAAGGGATCTCTGTTTTCCGGTATGCGCTGGTTTGCGGTCTGCCCCAAGTAACGGTATCGACGACGGATTTGGGTCTGCGGCTGCATGCCGCCCGCACTTCATCCCTGCAATCCCTTGTGGACGGGGACAGGAGCGGAAAATCTCCCGGAACGGTACGTCCCGACGTCAGTACGTCATTTGTGACTTCGGAAGACGAGCTGGAGCAGACTTTAGCTGAGCTTTGGCGGGACTATCTGGGTATTGATAAAGTCGGCCTGCATGATAACTTCTTCGAGCTGGGTGCTACCTCGCTCGATATTATTCAAATGAATTCCAAGCTCCAGCGTTCGCTCCAGCAGGAAGTGTCGGTCGTTGACATGTTCAGCCATCCGACTATTTATTCACTCGCTGCCTTGATGCGAAGAGCGCAAGCGGGAACCGCTCGGCAGGAAGAGACGACAGACCGTACAGAGCTGATAAAAGACGGAAAGCACAGGCTGCAGAAGCGGCTGCAAAAACGGGAAAGAACGTGAAGGAGGTGGCAAGATGAGTGCCGAGAACGAAAAGTACGGAGAAACCGGTTTGGAAATTGCCGTTATCGGAATGGCAGGACGATTTCCGGGTGCGAAGAACCTGGCGGAATTTTGGGGAAACTTACGTGCCGGCAAGGAATCGGTCACTTTTTTTACGGATGAAGAGCTGCAGAAGGCAGGAATTGCACCGGAGATGCTCAAGCATTCCCAGTATGTAAAAGCAAAGGCTCAGATTGAGGACGTCGAATCGTTCGATGCGCCGTTTTTTGATTACACGCCGCGAGAAGCCGAGCTAATCGATCCGCAGTTCCGGCTGTTCCACGAATGTGCCTGGGAGGCGCTTGAGCATGCGGGACATCCTCCCGAATCCGAGGATCAACTAATCGGTGTGTATGCGGGAGCTTCTCCCAACACATATTGGGTTGCAAGCCAAGTTATGAATGCTGCTCATGCGAGCGATCATTTTCAAATTCTGCAATTGAATAATCCTTCGTTTACGACGCGGATTTCGTACAAGCTGAATTTGAAAGGTCCTAGCGTAAGCGTGCAAACCGCTTGCTCCACCTCACTGGTATCCATTCATCTGGCTTGTCAGGGACTGTTGGCCGGCGAATGCGATCTCGCCTTGGCCGGAGGGGTTTCGGTCAATTTGCCGCGCACTACCGGCTATCTGTATCAGGAAGGGATGATCCAGTCTCCCGACGGTCACTGCCGGCCTTTTGACGAAGACGCGAGCGGGACCTTGTTCGGTGACGGAATCGGAATCGTCGTGCTGAAGCGGCTCGCAGACGCCGTTAAGGACGGCGACGTTATTCATGCCGTTATCAAAGGCTCGGCGGTTAACAATGACGGCAGCCGGAAAGTAGGGTACACGGCCCCAAGCACGAACGGCCAGGTGGAAGTTATTCGCGCGGCACACCAGATGGCTGAGGTTGAGCCGGAGAGCATCGGTTATATAGAGGCGCACGGAACCGGAACTGTACTGGGGGACCCGATCGAGGTAGAGGCTTTGCAGACCGCTTTCGCCACGGATAAAAAGGGCTTTTGCAAAATCGGTTCGCTCAAATCCAATATCGGTCATCTGGATGCCGCGGCAGGAGTCGCGGGCTTCATCAAGGCCGTACTGGCGATTAAGCATCAGCAAATCCCGCCGAGTCTTCATTTTTATAAACCGAATCCCAAAATCGATTTTGAAAATTCCCCCTTCAAGGTTAATTCAGAGCTTAGCGATTGGAAAAGAACCGAAGGTCCGCTGAGAGCCGGTGTCAGCTCATTCGGTATCGGGGGTACGAATGCCCACGTCATCTTGGAGGAGGCTCCGATTGGCGCAGGGAGTTCGGCCGGGCGCGATTTGAAGCTGCTTGTGCTCTCAGCCCGGACAGAGGAAGGTTTAGAACGGGCGACTC
Organism: Paenibacillus lutrae; assembly: GCF_009757775.1. GTDB lineage: Bacteria > Bacillota > Bacilli > Paenibacillales > NBRC-103111 > Paenibacillus_F > Paenibacillus_F lutrae. Next base: position 538,862 of record NZ_RHLK01000001.1, on the reverse strand, counting down.
GCAATCTCGGCGAATTTCTGCGGGCTTGTCCCGAAGCCGACTTGGCCGATGTAGCTTATACACTGCAGACAGGGCGCAAGCGGTTCCGCTGGCGCAGAACATTCGTATGCTCCGGTGTCCGTGAAGCTGTGGAGCGGCTGGATGTTCCCGGCGAAGGCAGCGTGTACACGGGCGAATCGGAACAAGATCAAGCCAAGGTGATTTTCCTCTTCCCGGGGCAGGGTTCGCAATATGTGAATATGGGAGCCGATTTGTACCGCAAGGAGCCTTTATTCCGGACTGAAATGGACCGCTGCTGCGAGATCATTACAGCAGAGGGCGGCGCAGATCCGAGGGATCTGCTGTACCGGGCGGGGAATAGCCCGGCAGCGGCTGACAGGATCAACCAGACGGAAGCGGCGCAGCCGGCACTGTTCGCGTTCGAATATTCGCTCGCGCAGCTCTTGATGTCGTGGGGCATCAAGCCGCACGCAATGATCGGACACAGTATCGGAGAGTACACGGCTGCATGTCTGTCGGGTGTACTACCCCTCAAGGACGCGCTGAAGCTCGTCACGCTGCGCGGCAAGCTCATGCAGAGCCTGCCGGCCGGAGAGATGCTGAGTGTCTCCCTTTCCGAGTCAAGTTTATTAGAGCTTCTTCCCGAGGAACTGGCGCTGGCAGCAGTGAATGGACCTGAGCTATGTGTCGTTTCCGGCCCGCATGCGGCAATCGCTTCTTTTGAAGCCAGACTTACAGGGCCGCAGGTGGGGCACCGAAAGCTTCATACGTCGCATGCGTTTCATTCGGCCATGATGGAGCCGATATTGGAACAGTATGCGGACAAAGTTAAGCAAGTAGTCCTATCCGCCCCGTCAATCCCGTATGTGTCCAATGTGACGGGTACATGGATAACGCCCGAAGACTCCGCTGATCCCGCATATTGGACGCGGCATTTACGGGAAACGGTGCGGTTTTCAAGCGGGGCGGCCGAGCTGCTTAAGGAAAAGCAGGCCGTTTTCCTAGAAATCGGGCCCGGAAATGTTCTCAGCAGCTTTATCCGCAAACAACAGGAGCCCGATACGGCGCGGGAGCATGAGGTGCTCCATCTCGTCCGTCATCCGCAGGTGCAAACCGCGGACGATGCTTTCTTACTAGAGAAGATAGGCAAACTGTGGATTGCGGGCGTGCGGATTGATTGGAAAGAGTATTACGACTCGGAACGCCGCCGCAGAGTTGCTCTGCCGACCTATCCGTTCGAACGCCAGCGTTACTCTGTAGAGGGCACACAAATTTCATTGGGTAGCGTGCACGAGGCAGCGGGTTTGCGGAGACCGAGCCGTCCAGAAACGGAGACAGGGAACGAAGCCGTTAAACAACCGCCAGAAGCTGCCCGATTGTTGCCCGCTTCAGCTATTGAGCAGACCGTTACTGAGCTCATCCAGAGTCATTTTGGATTTGCGCATCTTGGGATAAATGACAACTTTTTTGAAATCGGGGCAAGCTCGCTCGATATTTCCCAGCTGGCTGACAAGCTAGCGGGAGTGCTGGGCAGGGAAGTGCCCGTGGTTACCTTATATTCCTACCCTTCCGTCCGCACCCTGGCTGCTTACTTGCGTGAGAACGGGCAGGAAAGGTCTGTATCCGCTGAGGCAGCGGTTGAAGGGGACAGAGACCGCCGGAATGTCGTTACCGAGGGAATGGCGCGGTCCGAGCGGATGAGGACAATTTCCGTCCGGGAAAGAGATCTGCGGAGAAGTGGTGAACAAGCAGGGAGTGAAGCCGCCGGGGAGAATGGACTTGAGATTGCGGTCATAGGTATGTCGGCCAGATTCCCGGGTGCGGACAGCATCGGCCAGTTCTGGCGCAATTTGCGCGATGGCGTAGAATCGATTACGTTCTACACGGACGAGGAGTTGGTGCAGGCAGGTATTGACCCGCAGCTTGTATCCCATCCCTCCTATGTAAAAGCCAAAGGCGCTTTGAACGGGATCGATCAGTTCGACGCTGCGTTTTTCGGATATTCACCGCGGGAAGCGCAGTTAATGGACCCGCAGCTGCGGCTGTTCCACGAATGCGCCTGGGAGGCGATCGAATCTGCCGCCTACAATCCCGATACCTATCCGGGACTTATCGGCGTCTATGCGGGGGCGACTCCGAACCTGGAGTGGGTTTCACGCTTTGCGGCTGCTTTGGGCGGAACGGAACGATTCAGCGCCATGCTTCTTAACGACAGGGAATTTTTCAGTACCCAGTTGTCTTATAAACTCAATCTCCGGGGACCCAGTATTTCTATGCAGACCGCCTGCTCCACTTCCCTGGTCAATATCGTTCTAGCCTCGCAAGGGTTATTGGCGGGCGCGTGCGACATCGCGCTGGCCGGCGGCTCTACTGTCAGCGTTCCCGATAAGTCCGGCTATCTGTATGAAGACGGCATGATTCAGTCTCCGGACGGGCATTGCCGGGCCTTCGACGAGCAGGCGGCCGGAACTGTCTTCGGAGACGGCGTCGGCGTCGTTATCTTGAAACGGCTTAGTGACGCCATCGAAGATGGAGATGTTATTCACGCCGTCATCAAGGGCTTTGGCTTGAACAATGACGGTACCCGCAAGGTAGGCTTTACCGCCCCGAGTACCAAGGGACAAGCCGAGGTAATCCGTGCGGCACACCGGATGTCGGATGTGGAGCCGGAAAGTATCACGTACGTAGAAGCGCACGGAACAGGCACAAGCATGGGGGATCCGATTGAGATCGAAGCGTTGAAGGAAGCCTTTGGCACCGAAAAGACGGGATTTTGCCGAATCGGATCAGTTAAGACGAACGTCGGTCACCTCAACAGCGCTGCCGGTGCAGCGGGATTCATCAAAACGGTGCTGGCCCTGAAAGAGAAGCAGATCCCGCCGAGTCTGCATTTTGAACAGGGAAACCCGAATATTGATTTCGCTAACAGCCCGTTCATCGTTAATACGGAACTGGTGCCTTGGGAAAGCAGCGGGTATCCCCTGCGCTCCGGAGTCAGCTCGTTCGGCATCGGCGGCACGAATGCGCACGTTATTCTGGAGGAAGCCCCCCCAAGAGAGGCGTCGGACAAAGGCCGGATGGAAAAATTGCTGCTCTTGTCGGCAAGAACGCCCACCGCCTTGACAGAGGCGAAGTTGAGACTGGCTGCGTTTTTGACAGAGCATCCGCAGGTCAATCTGGCAGATGCGGCGTATACGCTGCAAGCAGGCAGGAAGGCTTTTGAATGGAGAGCCGCATTCGTGTGCAAGGATGCGGAAGAAGCGGCCGCCATATTGGCATCGGCCGGGTCCGATAAAATTGCCGAAAGCCAAACGGAGGCGCAAACACGCTCTGTCGTATTCATGTTCCCCGGCCAGGGTTCGCAATATATTGGCATGGGACGGGAGCTCTATCTCAACGAACCTGAATTCCAGGAGGAACTTGATCACTGCTTCAAGCTCATTGAACCCTATATGCAGGTTGACTTAAAGGCTTTACTGTATGCTAACGAACCGGACCCAGTGCGGGAGGATCTCCTGGCGCGGACGGATATCGCACAGCCTGTGCTTTTTATGGTCGAGTATGCGCTTGCCAAGCTGCTTATGCGATGGGGCATCCGGCCGGAAGCAATGCTGGGCCATAGCATCGGCGAATATGTGGCAGCGTGTCTGGCGGGTGTATTCACGCTGGAAGATGCGCTTCAGCTCGTAGCGCTTCGCGGCCGGCTTATGCAGGGACTTCCGCAGGGATCTATGCTCAGCGTGGCGATGCCTGAAGCGGAACTGCGCGCTCTGCTGCCTGACCATCTTGCGCTGGCGGCAGTCAACAGCTTCTCCTTGTGCGTCGTATCTGGCACATCGGAGGATATCCATGCATTCTCACAGCTGCTGGAGGACAAAGGCTGTGCCTGCCGTCTTCTTCACACATCTCATGCCTTCCATTCTCATATGATGGATCCGATACTGGCGGTATTCACGGACAAAGTGCGGTCGATCCAGCTGCATGAGCCGCTACTACCCTTTATTTCCAATGTGTCCGGCACTTGGATCACACCGGAGGAAGCTGTGGATGCGGAGTATTGGGCCAGGCATTTGCGATCGACCGTGCGGTTTGCGGACGGGCTTGCGGAACTGTTGAGTAACCCCCGCTCTGTATTTATAGAAGCGGGCCCCGGCAATTCGCTCAGCACGTTCGCGCGTAAGCATGAAGCCGGTTCACGTGACCGGGTTGTTGTCAATATGCTGAGACATCCTCAGGAATCTGTTTCTGATACCGAGCACCTGTTGAACAAAATCGGACGCCTCTGGCTGGCAGGTATCAACATCGATTGGACGGGCTATTACGCCCATGAGCGGCGCAGACGCATCGAACTGCCTACCTATCCGATGGAGCGCCAGCGCTATTGGCTCGATGAGGAACAGCAATCGTTACCGGGAGCACGTCCTTCCGCAGCCCGAAAAAGCGGTAAAAACCCGAACATGGCGGATTGGTTCTATTATCCTTCCTGGGAACGGGCCCTGTTGGAGGAGCAACCGGAAGAAAGGCAGGAGAACGGGCACAACTGGCTCGTATTTACGGATGATTGCGGCATTGCGGACGAATTGGCCGCAAGTGTTCAAAGCGGGGGAGAACGTGTTGCGATCGTTAAGGCGGGTGACACGTTCAGCTCGCATGAGAATGGAGCGTTCACGCTTGTCCCGGGCTCTGCAGAGCACTACGTCCGGCTCCTGGATGAGCTGCAGACGCGGGATTTTGTTCCCGGCAGAGTCGCTCACCTATGGAATGTTTCTTCATCCGCGAAGGAAGAAGAGGAAGGTGAATTCTCCGATACCGCACAAGCGGCCCTGCGGCGGCAGCAAGAAGAAGGATATTACAGCCTGATCTATCTGGCTCAGGCGCTGCGCAAGCATAAGGAAGCAGAGGACGTCCGCATAGCAGTTGTGTCTTCAGGGATGCAGGAGGTAACGGGGATGGAGCGGCTGTCTCCGGGTAAAATGACGCTGCTCGGCCCGTGTATGGTCATTCAGCAGGAATACAGCGGAATATCATGTGTGAGCATAGATATCGATGTACAGCAAGAGGCAAAACACAAACGGCGAATCGCCGACAGTATTATCGGGGAATTAGCGGCTCCGTCCCCGGATATGCTCATCGCCTATCGGGCTAATTACCGCTGGGTCCAGAACTTCAAGCCGGTAGGACTGCGACAGGCGGATACCCAGGCGGCTCCATTTCGGCAGCAGGGTGTGTATCTGATTACGGGAGGGCTCGGAGGAATCGGGATGCTGACGGCAGAGTTCCTGGCGCGGAATTACGGCGCACGGCTCATTCTTACCGGGCGTTCAAGTTTTCCCGACAGGGAGGACTATATGAGCTGCCTTGCCGAACATGGAGAGGAGCATCCGCTCGCCCGAAAAATCAGGCGTGTGCTGCAATTGGAAGAACTGGGCGCTGAGGTAACCTATTTGCAGGCTGACTTGTCCAATGAAGAACAGATGAACCGTGTATTCAAGTTCATTGACTGTGAGTATGGCCGCCTCCATGGGGTCTTCCAGGCGGCGGGTCTTCCAGGCGGCGAATCTTTCCGCGCAATCGAGAATATCAGTGGTGACCAGTCCGATGAGCAGTTCCGCGCCAAGGTTCAGGGTTTGCAGACGCTGGGCAGGCTTATTGCCGACAGGGGGGCGGAGATATGCGTCCTGTTCTCCTCTATTGCCAGCATACTCGGAGGACTCGGATTCAGCGCCTACTCGGCCGCGAATTTATATATGGATGCCTTTGCCCGCAAACAGAACCGGGCAGGCGATACGAAGTGGTTGTGCGTCAATTGGGACGCGTGGGAATTCTGGGAAGAGCACCGCTCAACGATCGGAGAGTCGCTTGTCGAATTGGCGATAACGCCTGCCGAAGCGCCTGATTTGTTCCGGTACGTCTACAGCCCATGCGGCAGCAATCAAATTATTGTCTCTACCGGTGATCTTCAGAAGCGGATCGATCAATGGATTCGGCGCGCAGGCAAGCAAGAAGACACTCATTTGGCAGGCAGTGCTTCATTCAGCAGGCCGAACCTAACCACACCTTATGCGGCACCCCGTAATCGGGTCGAAAAAGCGATAGCCGACGTGTGGAAACAATTTTTCCGTATTGACGAGGTCGGTATCCACGATAATTTCTTCGATTTGGGAGCAAGTTCGCTGGATATGATTCAGGTGACCGCCAAATTAAATGAAGCGTTGGATGAGAGTATTGCCGTGGTTGATATGTTCACCTATCCAAGCATTCATGCGCTTGCTCAGCGCCTTACTCCTAGCGAAGAAGACGAGGCGGAGGAGGCGGAGATGGAAAATCAAATGATCGACTCCGCCGCAAAAGGAAGAAAGCGGCAGCAGCAGCAAAAAGAAAAAAGACGCAAAGGAGAGGTCTTGCTATGAGCATATCGAACGGTAGCGAGTATAACGGATCGGAAATTGCCGTAATCGGCATGTCGGGCAGATTTCCGGGAGCCAGAAACTTGCGGGAATATTGGAATAATCTCTGCAGCGGCAAGGAGAGTATCTCTTTTTTCAGTGACGAAGAGCTGCTGAAGGAAGGCATTGATGTGTCGGCGGTGACTCACCCCAATTATGTGAAGGCCAAGGGAGTACTCGATGATCTCGAGTACTTCGATCCCGAATTCTTCGACTATACGCCTCGCGAAGCGGAGCTAATGGATCCCCAGTTCCGTCTTATGCACGAATGCTCCTGGGAAGCGCTTGAACAAGCGGGGTATGATCCCCGAACCTATAGAGGTTCGATCGGGTTATATGCAGGCGCGGCTTTCAACTCCAACTGGTTCATGCGCGCGTTCAAAGGGCTGGGGACAGCGGAGGAATCCGCCACCCTGGAGACGGCTATGCTGAATTTGCGCGATTATATGGCCACGCTTGTTTCTTACAAGCTGAATATGAAGGGACCGAGCTTTACGGTGCAGACAGCTTGTTCCACTTCGCTCGTTGCCATTCATCTCGCCTGTCAAAGTCTGCTTAGCGGAGAGTGCAGCATGGCGCTGGCCGGTGGGGTGTCGATACAACTGCCTAAAAAAGCCGGTTATTTCTATCAGGAAGGAATGATTAATTCCCCTGACGGTCACTGCCGGGCCTTCGATGAGAAAGGGGCCGGTACCGTATTCGGTGAAGGCGCCGGCATTGTCGTCCTGAAACCGCTGGAGGATGCGCTTGCGGAAGGCGACCATATATACGCTGTAATTAAAGGTTCAGCGATCAATAACGACGGCAGCCGGAAAGTTGGTTATACCGCTCCAAGTACATCAGGCCAGGCGTCCGTAATCCGTGCCGCTCATCATATAGCTGAAGTGGAGCCGGAAAGCATCTCCTATATCGAAGCGCATGGTACAGGCACTACACTTGGCGATCCGATCGAAATCGAAGCGTTGAAAACCGCTTTTCAAACGGACAAGAAGAGATACTGCGGTATCGGCTCGGTTAAATCCAACATCGGGCATCTAAATAATGCAGCAGGAGTAGCCGGATTCATTAAGACCGTGCTCGCGCTGGCTCACAAGCAGTTGCCCCCTACACTTCATTATGAACGGCCGAATCCCAAAATTGATTTTGAGAACAGTCCGTTCTATGTAAATGACCGGTTGCAAGACTGGTCCAACGATTCTTTCCCGCTTCGGGCAGGCATCAGTTCTTTTGGCATCGGCGGCACGAATGCCCACATTGTCCTGGAAGAAGCGCCGCCAGCTTCCGCTTCCTCTACGGGCAGGTCAGCGCAGCTTATCTCCCTGTCGGCCAAGACGGAAGCGTCGCTCGACAAATTGACGGAGCGGATCGCACTGCATTTGCAGGAGCATCCCGATGTATGCCTAGCCGATATGGCGTATACGCTCCATGAAGGAAGAGCGGCTTTTCCGCATCGCAGGACGCTTGTCTGCGGCAATGCGGATGAAGCGGCAGGGCTGCTGGCTCAGTCTGGATCGTCCGATGTTCAAAGCGGCTTTGCCGCAGCCGATGCACCGCCGGTCGTATTCATGTTTTCCGGCCAAGGCTCGCAGTACACCGGAATGGGCAGGGAACTGTATGAACGGGAGCCGGTGTTCCGGGAGGAGGCGGACCGCTGCTTTGAGCTGATGCCAGATGAGATCCGCCATGAAGTGAAGCGGGTTCTGTATCCTTCCACCGAAGAGTCGGATTCATCTCTTATTAACCGGACGGACATTGCCCAGCCGGTCCTGTTTACGGTCGAATATGCACTTGCCAGGCTCCTTATGCAATGGGGAGTGCAGCCGCAAGCGATGATCGGGCACAGCATCGGCGAATACGTCGCCGCATGTCTGGCAGGCGTCTTCTCATTGGAGCATGCAATCCGGCTCGTTACTCTGCGCGGTCAATTGATGCAGAGTCTGCCTAGCGGTGACATGCTGAGCGTCCCGCTGACGGAGCAGGAAATCCTTCCGCTGTTGTCCGGCGGCATATCGCTGGCTGCGGTAAATGCTCCTTCCATGTGCGTTGTTTCAGGCCCTTCCGAAGCGATTGAGTCATTGGCCACTTCCTTGGAAGCGAAAGGAATCGAATGCCGTCGTCTTCACACGTCACACGCATTCCATTCCGCCATGATGGAACCGATTCTGGAACCATATGAGCGCGAGGTAGGCAAGCTTGTGCTGAGCGCACCGCAGGTGCCTTTCATCTCCAACGTCACGGGGACCTGGATTCAGGATGAGCAGGCGATCGATCCTGCATACTGGGCACAGCACCTGCGCGGTACCGTACGTTTCTCAGACGGACTCAGCACCCTGCTGCTAGAGATGGACGCTGTGTTTGTAGAGGTTGGCGGCGGCAATGCTCTGACCGCATTTGCGAAGAGCCATAATGAATTCTCCAAGAGCCCGGCCAAGGCCAAGAAAGAGCTTCTTATTGTGAACCTGATCCGTCACCCGAAGCAGAATACGTCTGATATCGCTCACCTGCTGCTTCAAGTGGGACGCTTATGGAATGCCGGGATAAAAATAAACTGGACCCGATTCTATGGGGAAGAAAAAAGAAACCGGATTCCACTTCCGACTTATCCGTTTGACCGCCGCCGTTACTGGCTCGATGAGGAAGGAATCCAGATCGTCCACTCCGGCTCATCGGGGGAGAGAGCAGAACCCAGTGCCCTAACGGAGCGGCATGACCAGGCAGAGACGCCGAGAGGGTTGTCGGAACCAAGGAGCCCACTGGAAGAGACGCTAACCGGCATATGGCGCAATCTGTTCGGCCTGGAGGAAATCGGGGTTCACGAGGATTTCTTCGAGATAGGCGGTCATTCTTTGAAAGCGACCAGTCTGGTTACCAAGATTCACAAGGAACTTGATGTGGAACTGACTTTGTCGGATATATTCAATATGCCGACGATAAGCGCGCTTGCCCGTCATATCGGGCAAATGGCTACGAATAAATATTTAGCGATCGAACCGGCAGAGAGCAAACCTTACTACCGGTTGTCCTCTGCACAGAAGCGCACGTTCCTCATCCATCAGCAAATCGGCTCGGTGACCACTTATAACATGCCGATGGCGTTGTGGGTACACGGGAAAGCGGAAGCGGATCGTTTTGAGCAGGCTTTCATTAAATTGATTCACCGCCATGAGAACATGCGAACCTCGTTTCATATGGTAGACGGAGAACCGGTTCAGCGTATCCATGAGAGTTTCACGTTTACCGTTGAACGCCTGGAAGCGGACGAAGACGACTTGAAAAAAATCATGCGCAAGTTTATCAGGCCGTTCGACCTGGGCCAAGCCCCGCTAATTCGCGCCGCTTTTGTCAGAATAGAGCCCGAGAAACATGTGCTGTTCATGGATATGCACAATATAGTTTCGGACGGCGCTTCAATGAATGTGTTTATCAAAGAATTCAGCGATCTGTATGCCGGGAAAGAACTTCCTCCTCTGCGCATTCAATATAAAGACTTCGCGGAATGGCAGCACCGCCTGTTGAGCGGCGACGTTATTCGGAAGCAAGAGGAATATTGGATGAACCAGTTCCGGCACAACATCCCCGTGCTGAACATGCCGTATGACTTCAAGAGGCCTGAATTCCAGTCCTTTGTCGGCAGAGCGCACAAGATCAGCCTGTCCAAGGAAACCGCAGACCGGTTGAACGCTTTGGCGAAATCGCAAAATGTCACGATTAACGTGCTTTTGTTTCATTTATATACGATTGTACTGCATCAATATACCGGCCAGCACGACCTTACAGTCGGCTCATTGGTGGCAGGCAGGCGGCATGCAGACGTGGAGCCTTTAATAGGGATGTTCACGAACTTCCTGCCGATCCGGGTCCGTTTTCAGGACCGGCTCAGTTTTCTCGACCAACTGCTTATTCTGAATGACACGATGATGAACGCCTATGAGAATCAAGACTTCCCGTTCGACCGGATGGTCGAGAAGCTGTCGGCGAAATTACCGCGCGGACGTAATCCTCTGTTCGATACCATGATGATTTTTCACAATGAATTTGATGGAGAGACCGTACTTACCGCCGAGGGACTTACCTTCGAGAATTTTGAGATTACGAAAGGAATATCCAAGCTCGATTTCAAACTCGATATCGGCTACGCGGATAATGGCGGACTGCTCTGTGTCATGCAGTATAATACCGCTTTGTTCGCCGAAGGTGCCATGGCAGGGCTCATGGGGCATTTTACGGATCTGATTGAACTGGCGCTGGACAATCCGGCTATCGAATTGAGAGAAGTCCGGCTGCTTACCGATGAGCAGGAGGCCGAAGCGGCGGCCAAACGAAGCAGCTCGCTGCCGGAGCGTGTTATTAACGTAACGGCCGTCTCTACTTTTACTGCGGATCCGATCCGCCCTTATGTCAGTTGGTGGGGAGAGCAATTCGGAGCCCGCGTGGACATTCTTTTTGCACCGTATCAACAAGTGTTTCAAGAGCTTTTGAAACCGGACAGCTCCTTCTCGTCCGAAGAGGCTGCGGGACTGCTGCTCATCCGCTTTGAAGATTGGCTGCGGGATGACCGTTCTTCGGAGGCCGAGCAGATTAAAAAGCTGGAGAGGGCGCTTGCCGATCTGCTGGAGGCATTATCTGCAGGCCAAAAGCCGAACCCGCTACTGGCAGGAGTGTTCCCCGTGTCAGCTGCATTGGAAGTCTCACCAGTTATGGAGAGTTACCTGGAAGAGCTCGGGAATCGCTGGAAGCGCGAATTGAAGCGGCTTGACCATGTTCACGTTATCGATTTCAGAGAGATTGGCTCAATATTTGGCATTGAACACATACACGATTCCACCGCCGATCAAGCTGCGCACATGCCGTTCACGCCGGAAACTTATGCGGCTATCGGAACCCTTACGGCGCGCAGGCTGCTCGCTTGGCAAGGACATCCGTTCAAGGTTATTGCAGTGGATTGCGACAACACACTCTGGCGCGGAGTGTGCGGGGAGGATGGGGTTGCAGGGATAACGGCTTCCGATTCTTATCTTGAGTTCCAGCGTTATCTGCTTGCCAAGCAGCAAGAAGGTATGCTTCTGGTGTTGGTCAGTAAGAACAATGAAGCAGATGTGTGGGAGGTGCTGGACAATCACCCGGACATGCTGCTTAGAAAAGAGCACTTTGCAGGAACGCGGATCAATTGGAGCTCAAAATCCGAAAACTTACGCTCATTAGCGGAAGAACTGCGATTAGGATTGGACAGCTTCATCTTTATCGATGACAGTTCGCTGGAATGCTCCGAGGTGCAGTTAAATTGTCCGGAAGTTCTTACGCTCCAGCTCCCTGGAGAGCGGCAAATCCCGGCATTCCTGGAACATGTCTGGGCAACGGACCGCCTGCGCGTCACAGAAGAGGATAAACGGAGAACCGAAATGTATGTCTCTGAGCGCAAACGCAGACAAGTTAAATCTTCGGCTTCCTCGCTGCAGGCTTTTCTCAATGAATTAGAGCTTAGAATGGGCATTTACGAAGCGACCGCCGTACAACAGCCACGCATAGCCCAGCTTATGCAGCGCACCAATCAGTTCACGCTGAACGCCAGTATAACGGCAGAGAGCGAACTGGAAGCCATGCGTGCTGAACCGGATACGAAATGCTGGGCGATTGAAGCCTCAGACCGGTTCGGCCATTACGGACTGTCAGGAACGGTTATTACGCGAATTGAGCAGAACATTGTTCATCTCGATGCCTTCCTGTTAAGCTGCCGCATTCTCGGAAGAGGAATCGAGTCGGCCGTAATCAGCTCCTTGAAGGCTTATTGTCTGGAACGGAAGGCCGAATATATAGAGGCGGTATGCACAATTACCGGGAAAAATGAGCCGCTGCTCGACTTTTTGAGAACGGGCCCGTGGAGCATCATGGAGGAGTCCGATCGCAGAGTGCGTTTCCGGCTTGCAGTCAAGGATATCCCTGATTCCATCCAGCATATAGAAATCCTTAACGAACCTCTGCCAGAGGCAGTACAGCCTCAGCCTCAGCTCTCCGGCAGGGAAATTCAAGGAGAGACCGACATCACCGACGGGGCGGTTCGAAGTTTAGAAGATTCGGACTGGGACGCGGCCGTCAGCGGACGTGAAAATCAGCAGCATCGCCATCAACTGCTCCCGCTGCAGTATTCTAACGCACCCAGACTGCTTCAGATTCCGGTGCGGGAGATAGAAGAGAGTGCGGCTCTGAGAGCTCCGTACCGTGCTCCGTCTAATGAGACAGAGGCAGCCTTGGTGCAGATTTGGGAACGTGTGCTCGGGATTGGCGGCATCGGAATTGATGATGATTTTTTCCGATTAGGCGGAACGTCCCTTCATGCTGTCCGGGTTGAGGTCGAAATGGAGAAGCAAGGTTTATCGGCAGAAGGACAGCAATTATTCAAATATCGTACGATTCATCAATTAAGTCCGTTCATTCGAATCTCTGTCATGGAATGATAGAAGGCAGCATTATACAAGCAAGGCATCATGGGACAAGGGTGATCTCCTGTCTTAGGATGCCTTGCTTTTTTATGGTAAATATAGGATAATGGTTGCGCTTGTTGGTAAACCATTAATATACAATTGTGCATTACGCTGGATAATATATTCGTAAAAGGAGTTGATGGTAAATATATGAATAAGGAATTGATAGATTATGTTTACTCGCAAGTGTCAATTAAGGACGGAAAAAAAGTAATTGAGAATATTCTATTGGATATTTATTTCAAACCGGGGATCTCCACTAAAGATATTGCCCGAAAAACGCTTCTGCCTCTGCCGCTTGTGTCCGCCATTAAGAAGGAGTTAATCAAGGTGGGTCTCATTGAGCAAAAACGGGGAGTGAACTGCACCGCAAGAGGAAACCGGTTTGTCGAACAAACGATGGGATTCGGTCATCTGGATCATGATCTGTATCAGCGTTTGAAATACGAGCAGTGGCAGCCTGAGGAGCTGAAGGACATGATGACCAAGCTGGAGAGCGTCTTCGAGGGACGTCCTCAGGTCGATGTTACCATTGACCAGTCACGCTGTACTCTGGCTACGAGCATGAATCGGGCCGTGCTGGCACTTCGTAACGAGGCTCTAATCGGCAGAGACATCGTTTGTCTGGGGGACGATGATCTTGTCAGCGTGTCGCTGGCATTTTTGCTGAAGCAGCTTTACCGTAACGATGCATTCAAGTCGAACACCCGCATTCATGTATTCGAAATTGACCAGCGCATTATCAGCTATGTGAACGAACTGGCGGAAACCGAAAAATTGCCGATCGTTTGTCACGAAATGGATTTTCGCGAGCAACTGCCGGCTGAATTCTTGCACCGCTTTGATTGCGTGTTCACCGATCCCCCTTATACGCAGCAAGGGATGTCGTTATTCGTCTCCCGCGGAATCCAATTGTTGAAACGGGATGTTGGGCTGCCTATTTTCCTGTCGTTCGCCCATAAATCACCTGATTTCACCTTGGCGATGCAGCGTGAATTTGCCAATATGGGCTTGTTCGTGACGAGTGTCTTGCCTCGTTTCAATGAATATATCGGGGCGGAAATTATTGGTAACACAAGCCAGATGATTGTGTTACAATCTACTGAAGAGACGCATGAAAGCATTGAGCGTGAATACAGGCAAGCGCTGTATACCGGCGAGGTCAAACGTACGATTCGCTTATACGAATGCAAACGCTGTAATCGCGTGACCGAAGTTGGCTTCCAAATGCAGTGGCAGACGATTGAGCAGTTGAAGAAAGAGGGTTGCCCGGGCTGCCGTTACGAGACTTTCGAACTCATTCAAAAAAAGAACGCATAAGAACGCAGATAGGAGTTACAGCAAGATGCCGATTAGAGAAATCGAGCCCAAGGATATTGCGAGTATTACAATATTTGAGACAGAAATCTCCACCATTTCATTCGGAGAAGATGCGATTACCGATCCTCAATTTCATACGAAAAAACTGGAAAAGGCGCTTCGTTATGAGAGGGAAGGAATGCTTGTTCTTGAAGTGGACGGGGAAATCTCAGGCTGGATGTGGATAACCCCGCGTAAAAACTCGGTTACCAAAGAGACGTATGCGAATTTCAAAAGTTTTTATATTGCAGAATCCTGCCGGGGCACCGCCTATGTCGATGAACTATTCGAGGCGGGAATGAACTACTGCAAAAGCGAGAAAGTCACGCAAATCGTCGGTAAGGTGCATGTAAGCAATTTGCCGATGCGGCTTCTCTATAAGAAATACGGCTTCAAGCCGACACATTTGACGATGGAGCTATTCCCCGATGGATCCCATGATTAAATGCTTGGTATGGGATTTAGACGATACGTTGTGGCAGGGTACGCTCCAAGATGACGAAGCGGGAATCAAACTGCTGCCGGGGATCATGAGCGTACTCGATACATTGGACCGGCGCGGAATTGTCCAGAGTATAGCCAGCCGCAACAACTGGGAGCATGTGAAAAGCAAGCTGGAGGAGCTGGGCGTCGGTCAATATTTCCTCTACCCGCAGTGTCATTATGATTCCAAAGCGCTCAGTATAGAGCGCATATCCAAGGAACTGAACATCGGACTGGATTCATTGGCATTGATCGACAACGATCCGTTCGAACGGTTTGAAATAAATTATTACGTTCCTCAGGTGCGCACTTATGACGCCCGGCAATACCTGGATTTGCCAGAGTTTCCCGAGTTTCAAGCCGGTCATGCGACTGAGGAATCGGAGAACCGGCGTCAATATATGCAGGCGCGATATAGGAGAGAAGAAGCAAGAAAAGAGCACAAGGGAAGCCGTGAGCAATTTTTAAAGGAATGCGGGATGAAGCTGCAGATCCGATTAGCGCAGGAGGAAGATTACCCCCGTGTTGTTGAATTGTCTCATCGTACGAATCAGATGAACAGCTTGCTAGAAAGAATTGATCTGCCGTTCGTCGATTCCTATTGCAATCAGGCCGGACACTATTTGTATGTGGCCAAGCTCGAGGATCGGTTCGGTGCCCACGGGCTTATCGGAACCTGTTTTGTGAATACGGGCGGCGAGGAGATTGATGTTTCTCTCTTCTGTATTTCCTGCCGGATCGAAGGCCGTGGCATCGCTTCGGCGTTTTTGTATACGGTTCTAGAACGGCTGGGACAACAACTGCCGACGGCGCAAACCGTACGGTGCCGGTTGGTACGCAAAGAGCGAAATTTACCGGCGAGACTATTATTGGAAATGCTGGGTTTCAAAAAATCCGCTTCGGATGACTTGGAATCGATCTACATCCTGCAATTGCCGCTACCCCGCAAAGCATTTAATTGGCTCGAGATTGGAGAATGAACGATGAACCGTGATGCGATCCAGCAAGAGATTGCGGACATAATTAAGGAAATGCTTCATATGTCGTTTGTAGATAAGGATACCGTCTTAATCGGCACTGCCGGAGTACTGGATTCTATGACGCTGATTAGATTACTTGCGGAGTTGGAGAAGCGCTTCGATTTTACGATGGACGAGGATGATATGACGCTGGATTCGATCAGCAGCGTCAGGAATCTGACGGAATGGGTGATTCAGAGCAAAGGGGAGAATCCCTGAATTGCAGCAGCCACCAGACGTCAGTTTACTCAAATACCATGTCTAAGCGGGAAATATTCCTGCGAGGTTATGGTATTTTTTATTGCAATGAATAGGCGGCCCGCTAATTTTAGGCCTAATCTATAGAACGACCTATATTCGGCAGAGTTTATTATAAACAAAATTTACCTCCATTCCATAATATTTACATGTTATAATCGATTATATCTCATACAATTTGTGGATAATCTCTTTTTGCAAAACTTGTATGCGGTGAAAGAAGAATGCTGTCAGATTTAGCTGTCGTTCTCATCTTACGTGGCAGGCACTACAGAACAGATTCGCGTTGTACAAAGAAAAACTTTGAACTACGGGAGGAATGTAAACATGTCCAAAGAAGATGTGAAAACGAACGGGACCGTGCCCCAGGCGCCTAATCCCGTAACCATTGTCGGGTATACGAATGAATTCAGCGTTCAGCCCGGTCAAGATCTGCACTTTATGATTGATACCCAAAGTTCGGTATATACGGCTAATGTTGTGCGCTTAAGCGCCGGAATGCCTGATCCGGACAACTCGACTTTTTTGCCGACGGAACCGGTGACGGCAGATTGTGCGGGTCAATACCCCGGGCGGCGGCAGATCACGGCTCCAGGTTCCTATGCCGAGCTGCCCCTGCCGGGGAACTGGCTGCAGAGCGGCGAATTCTCGGCGCAGCTGTGGATTTACCCGACGGTTCCCGTATACGACAATATTCAAACCGTCTGGTCGGCACGCGCTGCAGATGGCCAAGCAGGCGCTGCCCTGGCACTGGAAAATGACGGCCGGTTGGCGTTATCTCTGACCGGAGGATACGGGCAATCCGTTACAGTCCGCACCGATATCCCGCTTAAAGAAAATCGTTGGTATTCCGTCGTCCTTCAGTATTCTGCAAGCACACAGGCAGCCAAGCTTTGTGTCGCCAGCCGGGACGGATGGAAGGCTGATGACGGCCTGCAAGTTCATACCGCTGCTGCAAATCTGGATTACAGCAATGTCGCCTTAGCCCGCGTCCTGCTCGCTGCGGATTCCGATCCTGCCGCTCCCGGACGCACCCTTCATCATTACAATGGTAAAATCGGCAATCCCCGGTTCTGGGTAGAGCTTCTAACCGAGGAGCTGTTACCGGACGTGCTGCTTGGCACAGACGGGATTGGCGTTGTTCCCCTTGCGGATTACGATTTCAGCGCCGATATTGCATCTACACACCTTGAGGATAAGTCGGCAGGCGGCTACCACGGTGCCCTGCATCAGGGGGGCACAAGAGCGGTAACCAGTCACAACTGGACTGGTGAGCAGCTGGACTACCGGCACGCACCTGAACAATACGCGGCCGTTCATTTTCATGATAACGATCTTGTCGATGCCCAGTGGGAAACGGACATTACCTGGCGTATCCCGGATGATCTGCCGAGCGGAATATACGCGCTGAAGCTTGAAGCTGAAGGCAGCGTAGACTTTATCCCTTTCTTTGTACGCCCTGTACAGGGAACCGCAAGTGCAGCCGTTCTGTTTCTTGCGCCGACCAATACTTATGTGGCTTACGGGAACGAGCGGCTGTTTAAACTGGCCCAAGACTATTTGGGAGAGGACTATGTCCTTCCTTCGCAGGACGTTTATTTGGATGAACATCCGGAGCTGGGCAACTCCATCTACGACCTGCATAACGACGGCAGCGGCGTACAATTCTCTTCCCGTCTGCGACCTCTTCTCAACATCCGGCCTCATTACCGGAACTGGCGGGCTGTGCGCCACTTTTCGGCCGACTTGTACATTACCGGCTGGCTGGAGAATCGGGGGCAGAGCTATGACGTAGCTACGGACGAGGATTTGCATCATGAGGGAGTTGACCTACTCAGCCCATACAAGGTGCTAATTACCGGCAGCCATCCCGAATACTGGACGCGTCCGATGATGAAGGCTCTGGAGCAATATTTAGCGAATGGCGGGCGGGTAATGTACTTGGGAGGAAACGGGTTTTACTGGGTGACGAGTCTCGATCCGGCCCGGCCGTCTTTATTGGAAGTGCGGCGCGGCAACGCCGGTTCGCGCGCTTCGGACTCTCCTCCGGGTGAGCTGTTCCATAGCACGACTGGCGAGTCCGGCGGTATCTGGCGCCATCATGGTTATGTGCCGCAGCGTCTTGTCGGTGTAGGCACAAGTGCTTTGGGAGGCGGGTCTGCTGCCGGCTACCGCCGGTTAGATGACAGTTTCAAGCCGGAAGCCGGGTTTATTTTTGACGGTATCGGCGAATACGAAATTATTGGCGATTTCGGACATGCCGCCGGGGGAGCCGCTGGCGACGAGATCGACCGCTACGATCTGAGTTTCGGAACACCTCCGCACACACTGCGTCTGGCCACTTCGACCGGCCATGACGATAACTATCAATTCGTGCATGAAGATCTGCTGCATACTGCGCCAGGTCAGGGAGGCACCACAAATCCGCTCGTGAGGGCGGACATGACTTATTTTGATATTCATGGCGGGGGTGCGGTATTCTCAGTCGGTTCTGTTAATTGGGCCGGCAGCCTGGGTTGGAACAATTATAATAACAATGTAGTCCGTATCAGTGACAACGTGCTGAGCAAGCTGCTGTTGTAACAAACAGGACATGCGTCAATCCATTTGACAACAGAATGTTCACCGGAGCTCACAGGGGCTTGTTAATATTGGGTTCCTTTTTAGAAAACTCCTACATGGGAGATAAGAGCTGTGAAAGCTAAGGATGCCGCTGCCATGCTGGCCCTTGTGCTGCCCTGCTGCAGATTGGGTTTGCAGGCTGATCAACCTACGGAAGCAGCTCGTGAGCAAGGAAAAGATTTTGGTGAAAACCAGGATAAGAAGTGAAGAGGCCTTATAAAGGGGCTGTCTCAAAGAATAAACCTGAGTGAGGCAATCCTAAAATATGCGTAAAAGAACCTTCAACCCACTTATAAAAGTGGATCTGAAGGTTCTTTTTTAACTGAATATCACGTGAAATGTGGGGACTGCATTCTTGAAATGAATTTTGAGACAGCCCCTTTTTTGCAGGCACGCAACATTACCACCGGATTATTACTTGGAAAAAGGTCTAGGATACGGGATGCGGCTGGCGAGAGATGTATTATCTAACGATTATTAGAATCCAGCTCAGCCCAAGACATATCCCGTGTACACGTTGCCTAGAGCGGGCGGGTAAGAGGCGGATCAGCAGAGTGAGCTATAAAAAAATGCCGCGTTCCTATTAAGGAGACTCAGCATCTATTGTTACTTTATTCATCTGTACAGATTTCCGGGGACGGGTTGCCTTATACCATTGGAAGCAGAAAATAGTGATGAATACGATCTCAATCAGATCTCCACCGTAGTACATTAACTTTGCGCCCGTTTCGGCTTGTATAAGCGGTACGCCAGCAGGCGGATGTGAATAGATGTATTTGGCTAGAATGCCGTGTGCGGCTAAAGCAAGTATACATACAACAGCCCGATACCTATAGCTTGTCCGGTGTGAAGACGGGTCGATATAAATTATCGAGATCGTGAAGAGATATCCTGCAAGAAATACATGAATATGTATAAATATATGCAGGGTTAACGATTCATGCATTCTTAAGAATAAGTCAGTCGTATAAAGGATATACAGCCCTCCGATGTTCAGGAGAGTAGCCGTAACCGGATCACTCAGAATGCGCAGTGGCCTGCTTTTAAGTAGGCGTGATAAACGGCGTGATGATCGCAAGCTAAGGGTCCTCAGGAGAAGAGTCATGGGGGCAGCCAGTGCCAGAAGCAGTGGAGCAAGCATTCCGAGCAGCAAATGACCCGCCATATGCGCCTTGAAATCAGTGAGAGCGAGATTGGCTAAGGGACCCCCTACAGCTGCAGCAGCGCTCGCAACGCCGAACGTCCAGAAAAAATATCGAGATAGGGGCCACGATCTATACTGACGGTTCGATATACGTGCTGCCATAAAATAAAGTGCGATGAGAAGGGCACACAACAGTATCCAAATAAAATCGTAGGAAAAACCGACTGTATCCATATGATTATGATTCATGCTGCAGATCCCTTTTAGAAGGGTATTTTCTTGATTGAAGAATAAGAACGATACCGGCCAGGATCATCGCAATTGCCGTAACATTCCATACGATGTCATAAGCGATAACATTATCTACATAGCGGATTTGATGCAGACGCATAAGCTTGTGCTGGATTGTGCCGTCATATAACTGGAAAATGCCGCCGCCGAGCAATACGCCTCCCCACCATCTTGTGGGCATAAGTGCATTTCGCCGGCGGAGATCTGCAAACATAAACAAGGCTCCGATCGTAGCGAACCAGCTAAAAGCGTGAAAAAAGCCATCCGAAACCAGACCTATGTCTGATGTTGATTTGTCATAGAAATGATGCCAGTGCAGAAGTTGATGAAATACCGTTTCATCTATAAAACCTACAAGTCCAAGTCCAAAGAGAAAACCCGACCCTAAATTACGTCTTGAATAGCTTGGGATGAGTGCAGAATCCATTTTACAAGCTCCTTTTTCCTGGTTTATCTCCTGATCTTACCATTTTTACCCGGCCGCCTGAATTTCAAACCGGATGTTCTGGTAGCGGCGACCGATAATGGATAGTACACCCGAGCAATGATAAACCCATGAGTTCAAGTGAGGTATTGCAATGCTGCTGCATAAAATTATAGTTGAGTATCTTATGAAACCGACTCTGTCTGGAAAGAAGAACGGCGGTTTATTTACCTCAAGATAACCTTAGCGCGAGAATTCCGTAACCCAAACGATTCTTTCCCGTATAAGATAGGAATATAAGCCGGGGAATTTGTACAGGCATGAATTCAAAATCAGTAATAAAGTTGAGGTCTTCCATACTTATGAATGAGAAACTTAAAGATCAAGCCGAAGCATACCGGCAGGCTGAGCAGAGAGCAGCTCAGTATTTCACGGCGCTGTTCGCGCAGGTCACGGACAAGAGTTATGTGCCTACCCTGACAGAAGATATCCGTGTATGGAAAAAGCGCCATATTCGTCCCCTATCCTGGCTTTCTCTGTTTTCACGCAGCAGGAAAAAGCCCGATACCCGGGATTATCACCGCTATATCCAATGGCTGAATTATTCAGGTGAACTGGATGATTACTTGGACAGAAGCGTTTCTTATATGTACATGAGGGATTTGGGCAAATCCCTGGATTCTCTTGATACCCGGACCCGAATACAGCGCATGGCTGCCGATATTAAGAATAAGCTGGTTAATAACGCCAGCAAGAACGGGGAAGATCAGCAGGATTCGATGAGTCTTGCCGGATTATACCGGTGGGCCCAGAAGGAAGGCATAGAAACCGCCATGATCTGGGCAATAGACAAACTCAAGAGCGTATCCGCCCATATACCGAAGGAAATGAACGCCGAGCAGGCCCAGCGTAAACTGATTAAGATCATGATCGGGGTCATCATGCATGTGATCGAGGAGATGGACGATACAACGCCGCCTGAGGAACGTTCCCGGAGACTGGACGAAGCCTTCCGGCTGGGGTACTCCTACGGTCTGACCTATCCTTTCATAGATGATCTTCTTGATTCCGGCGTGTTAACTGATCAGGAGAAAGAACAATTCACGCATATGCTGCGAACTTCACTTCTTACCGGTTCTGTACCTGAACTGGGGGATTGGGCCGAGAATAACAAAGACATTATACAATTCGTCCATTCGGAGCTGCGCAATGCTTATGAGTTTATCAAAGCGTATCAGCGCCCGGAGAGGCTGCCGGCCTTTTTCGAACAATCCTATGTGTTTTTCCATTCCCAGGAGCTGGATCGCGTAAAGGACCTATCTCATACCGCATACACCAATGAAGAACTCTATATTCCCATCATTTTAAAATCCTCTTCTTCCCGTTCTATCGTCCGTTCCGTTATTAGCGCTGAGGCAGATGAGGATTTTGATAACCGGACCTTCTTTTACGGGATTTACAATCAATTGGCGGATGATTTCGCAGATATGTTCGACGATATGCAAGACGATGCGGTAACACCTTATACCTATTATTTAAAATACCACGACCGGCGTCCGGATCTGATAAACCCTTACGAATTGTATTGGACGGTTATCTGTCATCTGATCCATCATGTGTATCACTCCGATCCCAGAACCTGCGAGGTGATACTGGATCGCGCGATCAACGGTCTAAAACGTTGTAAGAAGCGGATCGGCGCGGAGAAGTACAACGAAGTGATGGAGGTATTGGGGGCCGGAAATCCGGAATTCAACCGTCTCGTCCAATACATGGCAGATAAAGCGGATGATGTTGATTTCTTCGATAAACTGCTCCGGGATCAGATAGTTACCCTCTTGCAGAACAACCGGAAAGAAAAGGAGAAATTCTCCGATACGATTGAGCAAGTCCGCCTTCAGATCAATCAGTTCTTGCCTATTCCCTTGGATGAGGGGATACCCCAGATGAAAGAACCGCTTATAGAGGCTGCCAATTACAGTTTAGAAGGAGCGGGGAAACGAATTCGGCCTGTCTTGACCTGGGTCATGGGCGTAAACGAATATGGCCTGCAGGCGGCCGAAATTGTTCCGCTTCTGAGATCCTTGGAATATATGCACACGGCTTCCCTGATCTTCGATGATCTGCCTTCCCAAGATAATGCCTCCACCCGCAGGGGACGTCCTACTCTGCACCAGGTTCATAATGTTGCGACTGCGGAATTAACCGGTTTGTTCTTAATTCAGAAGGCAATTGAAGAACAATCGTCGCTTGTCCGCTTCAATCCCGTAACCGTGCTTGACCTGATCCGCTATTCAGCCCAGAAGACAGGGGATATGTGCATGGGGCAGGCAATGGATCTGCAATCCCGAGGGAAAACCTTAACCCTGGAGCAATTGAATACAATCTGTTTTTACAAAACAGGCATTGCCTTTGAAGCTTCTCTGATTATGCCTGCCATTCTCGCTCAGGTTAAAGAGCCGGAAATGGAAGCTTTGAAGAAATTTGCTTATCATGCGGGGATCGCTTTCCAGATCAAAGATGATCTGCTTGATACGGAAGGAAATCTTCTCTTGCTCGGCAAACCTACCGGCAAAGACGTCGAAAACAACAATTCGACTTTTGTGTCCATTCTTGGTCTGGAGGGTGCCAGAAAAGAAATGTGGGAACATTACTGCCAAGCCATGGAAACCTTGCAAGAAGTGCCCCGTGATACGGCTTTTCTTAAGCATGTATTAAATTACTTAATTAGCCGGGACCGTTAAAATAATAACAGACATCACGGAGGATCAACTGTACGGTCGGTTCGTACAGGTTGAAATGTAAAAACAGGTATGATAAAATGCTTTTAACTTAACGATGGGAGATGAGGAGAATAATGTATATTTCTTGCTAAGACATAAAAATAAAACAGTTTTTGTTTTATTCTTTATAAGCAAGAAAGTTACTTATTCTCTTCACTCAACGAATATATCCTTATCCGCCCCTGTATAGGGGTCGGATTTGCCTTATTTATTTGAGCTGCGAGAAAGGTAACTTTCTTGCAGCTTTTCTATTTTTATACAGGAGGTTCCTGTTATGTCATTAATTAAAGTGAGCAATTTGACGTTTGCCTATGACGGCAGTTACGATAACATCTTCGAAAACGTAAGCTTTCAAATCAATACCGATTGGAAATTGGGCTTCACGGGAAGAAACGGCCGAGGCAAGACGACGCTGCTGAACTTGCTGCTCGGCAAGTACGATTACAAGGGGAGCATTTCGGCCAGTGTCAGCTTTGAATATTTCCCTTTCCATATCGCCCGCAAGGACTTCAATACTTTGGACGTTGTCCAAGACATTGTTCCGGACTATCAGCACTGGCAGCTCATGCGCGAGCTATCGCTGCTGAAGGTGTCCGAGGATGTGCTGGATCGGCCATTCGACTCTTTATCGAGCGGCGAGCAAACGAAAGTGCTGCTGGCAGCTTTGTTTTTGAAGGAAAACAGTTTTCTGTTAATCGACGAACCGACCAACCATCTGGACATCCATGCACGTAAGCTGGTCGGTGATTATCTAAACACGAAGAGCGGATTTATTCTGATCTCGCATGACCGTGCATTCCTGGACAATTGTGTGGACCATATTCTGTCGATCAACAAAACGAATATTGAAGTCCAGAAAGGAAATTTCTCGAATTGGTGGGAGAATAAACAGCGGCAGGATCACTTTGAGCTGGCCGAGAACGAGAAGCTGCGAAAAGACATTAAGCGGTTGTCCGATGCCGCCAAGAGAACAGGGAACTGGTCGCACGAGGTGGAGAAAACTAAGAACGGCACCCGCAATTCCGGTTCGAAAGTCGATAAAGGATATGTCGGTCACAAAGCAGCCAAAATGATGAAACGGTCCAAATCGATCGAACAGAGACAGCATTCCGCTATCGAGGAAAAATCCCAGCTTCTAAAAAATATCGAAAACTCCGATAGTCTGAAAATTTCACAACTTGCTTACCATAAAAACGAGATGGTTGAACTTGAGCATGTCTCGATCCGTTACGGTGACAAGACGGTTTGCAGCGATGTAAACTTAACTGTTCAGCGCGGGGAGCGTATCTTGATCGCGGGTCCGAACGGTTCCGGAAAATCAAGCATTCTCAAGCTGATCTGCGGTGAAGAGACCGACTATACTGGCACGTTCCGCAAAGGGAGCCAGTTAAAAATCTCTTACGTATCACAGGATACCTCGCAATTACAAGGCAATTTGTCGGACTATGCCAGTCATAATGAGATCGACGAAAGCTTATTCAAAGCGATTTTAAGGAAACTTGATTTTTCCCGCTTGCAATTTGAGAAGGACATGTCTTCTTTCAGCGGTGGCCAGAAAAAGAAAGTGTTGATCGCAAAAAGCCTGTGCGAGAACGTTCACTTGCATATATGGGATGAACCGTTGAATTTTATCGACGTCATTTCCCGCATGCAGATCGAAGAGCTGTTGCTGGAACATTCGCCGACCATTCTTTTTGTGGAGCATGACAGCGAATTTTGCAACAATATCGCGACGAAAGTCGTGGAACTATAGTCCTTTTGAACATAAAAAATCAGCAAAAAGCCCTCTATATTCTGAGGGCTTTTGTTATGCTTGTGACGGATGATAATGGCTCGAATAAAGCGGGAAATAAGGAGGGGAAGTCATATTTCCATAAGAGGCGCTCTATCCGGTGAGCGGTGCTTTATACAGACTTATCGGCCTTAACGAATCTTTTGCCCCATTCACAGAGCGGATCCAGTACGGTCCTCAGGGACCACCCGCTCTCCGTCAACTCGTAGACGACTTTGGGCGGCACCTCGGGAAAGACTGTGCGTAGAATGAGCCCATCCGCCTCGAGTTCTTTCAATTGTCGGGTAAGCACTTTTTGCGTGACGGGTGAGAGCATCCGCATGATCTCCCCATTGCGCTGTGCACCCTGTTCCGCAAGCAGACAGAGGATCGCAGTCTTCCACTTGCCGCCGATCCGCTCCAGCGTCGCTTCAGTCGGATTATGATACGTTTTGTCAAGGCTCCTACTGTCGAAATTCGTCTTGTCATTCTCCAATGTCAGGTTCCACCCTCCTCCAACGTAACCATTTGGTAACTATATGACTGAAAAGTGCGTACTTTGCTGATTCGATTATATCGTTCATACTCAGCTTTGTCAGTATGATAGGCCAACAAGCCGGAGGAGGAACCGAACATGGACAAGAAATTTAAATGGGGCGTCGGTATCATCGGAGCGGGTGGATGGGGCGGTCTGGCTCACATTCCAGCACTCGCCGCGCTAGAGACATACGAGGTGAGGGCGGTGACGGGCACACGTCTGCACAGCGCACAGGAGGCGGCGGAGCGTCACGGTATCGGGCGTTTCTATACGGATGCGCTGGAGATGGCGAAGCTGCCGGAAGTTGACGTGGTGATAATCGCGGTTAAGGTGCCGGAGCACGATCGGCTGATCCGGATGGCACTGGAAGCCGGCAAGCACGTGTACAGCGAATGGCCGCTTGCCCGGACTACTGCGGAGGCGGAGGTACTTCTTGCGCGTGCCGAGGAGAGGGGAGTACATCACGTCGTCGGCCTTCAGGCGAGGGGCAACCCGGCCGTCCGCTATATCCGGGACTTGGTTGCGGAGGGCACCGTCGGCCGCGTCCTGGCGGTGAATGTCATTGCCACGCTGCCTGCATTTCCGACTACGAACGGGACAGTGGATCAGTCGCACGTTTACCTGCTGGATGAATCGAACGGGGCGGACCAGTTGACTATTGGAGCGGCGCACGTGCTCGATGCCATCGAATATATGGTGGCGCCGTTTGTTGAAGTGTCTGCGTCATTGGCCACGCAATTCCCCGATGTGCGCGTACTTGAGACGGGCAAGACGGTACGGGCGAATGCGCCCGATCATGTGCTTGTTGCCGGCAAACTGGCCCAGGAAACAATGGTTTCGGCCCAGTTCGTCAACGGCGGAGCACCGGGATTTACGCTGCGGATTATCGGAACCGAAGGCGAACTGATCGTGACGCCGCGGGACGGGCTGATGTTCCAGATGGACCGGTTGAAACTTAGCTTCGTCCGGCCGTCCGGGGATAACGAGATGCTCATAACGCCGGAAGTTTACGCTTCGACCGTCACGCTGAATACGCCGCCGGGACCGGGGTACAATGTCGCCCATCTCTATGGCGTATTCGCAGAGCGGCTCGCCGGAGGTGAGGCGGAGTTCCCGGGTTTCGCCCAGGCGGTTCGGACTCACCGCCTGATGGATGCCATCCGCGCGGCCTCCAAGGAGGGTGTTCGCCAAGTCGTGGAGTGAGGTGCGGGGCGCTCAGCAGGAATACATGGAGTCATACAACCTATCAGCAGGCAGGGCGGCATGCAGTCCTGTCTGCTGATAGGTTTTTTTGCGTGCCGTGATTTGACTGAGCAGCAAACTTATCGTGTAGAAGCAGGGGAACCCCTTCCGCAAAGGTTGCCCCTTCAATATGCACTACCAGCATGCACTAACAGCGTGAAGAACGGTGTGTCAAATGGCGGTGGGGTGTCACCAACTCATATTCACAAAATAATATTAGTGATGTATTTACAATAGTGTTCGCCATACAGTATGATGATACCAGGAGTTGATTACATGGCTGATGTGAACGAAACAATTAACGGGCTGCTGAGCGAGCTGAGGCGGGGAACGATCGTCATCGGTGTGCTCAGTCAATTGTCTGAACCGCAGTATGGCTACTCTCTTGTCACCGTATTGGAGGAGAAGGGGGTGGCCGTTGATGCCGGCACCTTGTACCCGCTGCTGCGGAGGCTGGAGAAACAGGAACTGCTTGAGAGTACATGGGATACGAATGAAGCAAGGCCTCGTAAATATTATTTGCTTAGTCCGTTCGGAAAAGAAGTTTATGAGGGCCTGTGCCGGGAATGGCGGAAGTTGATCATCAGCATGGAAGGAATCATGGGGGAAACTGAAGGGGGAGAACGGTATGGAGATGATTGACCGGTATATTTACGCGGTAACGCAGCGTCTGCCTGAACAACAAAGGGCAGAAATTAAGCAAGAACTGCAGGGCTTGATTGAGGATATGCTGGAGGAGCGGGCACCGGCGGGTCAGGCCTCCCGGGAGGATGCGGAGAGCGTGCTGCAGGAGCTTGGTCATCCGAATGCGCTAGCCGCACAATATCGCGGCTTTGACCGGTATCTGATCGGGCCGTTGATATTCGATCCGTACCTGACAACTCTCAAAATCGTGCTGATTTCCGTCGGTATCGCCTTAACCGCCTTGTTTGCCATTGAGGCGATCGTTAAGCCTCAGGAAATTCTGGAACATTTCACAAGTTACCTGGTGTCCCTGTTCTCGGCCGGGGCCCAAAGCTTCTGCTGGGTCACCCTTATCTTCGCATGGATCGGTTACCGCCAGCAGCAAAATTCCACCGGTCCTGACGGGATGAACAAGGATTGGAAGCCGGCTGACCTGCCGCCAATCCCGGACATGCATACACAGATCAAAATGAGCGAACCGATTGCAGGTATTATTTTCACGGTGCTGTTTACCGTGCTCTGCTTGTACTCGATTGATCTGCTCGGCATTTGGAGGGTGAGTGACGGAGGACGCACGGTCATTCCGTTTTTGAACGCCGACGTCTTCCAGGGCTATTTGCCCCTTATATGGATACTTGCCGCACTTGGCATCTTGAAAGAAAGCATGAGTATCATCGTACGCAAAAGAACGGGCAAAATGCTTGCGCTTCACATCATGGTGTCAGTGGCGACTTCGGTCTTGGTGTGCGTCATACTGGCAGACCCGGCTATCTGGAATTCCCATTTTATCCAGCAGGCAGAGGCGGCGGGGATTTTATCCCCCGGTGGAGAGGGATATGATACTATCATATCCATGTGGAACAGAGTAAGCGAGTGGATGATTACGGTTATTGGACTGTTTACAGTGCTCGACATTCTATCTGAATCCTATAAGTGGTACCGGGTAAAAGCATCCGCAGGATGAACCCTTTTAACAATGACACGATTGTTCTTTGGAGCCGACTGTGAAAACGCGAGTCCTTCTTGCAATAAGGGGGACTCTTGTTTATTAGCCTCTTGTTTTGAAAAAGGAGTATAGGGATGGAATAAACCGGTATAAAAAATTTGTAACTGTCCTGCAAACTGCGGATGCGGATACAATAAATGTACATCACGTTGCTGCTGAACGGATTTTTGTCGTCTGAGAAAAATAGAAGCGTAAGGTTTGAGGTGATTATGATGGATATTAATAGAGAGCTGGTAAGCAGACTCATTAAATCTCAATTTCCCCAATGGTCAGATTTACCGGTTATTCCTGTAGAGAAATCCGGACATGACAACAGAACCTTTCATTTGGGCTCCGAAATGAGTGTCAGACTGCCGAGTAAAGAATGCTATGCACCTCAAGCGGTAAAAGAGATCATGTGGCTGCCGAAGCTGGAGCCCCATCTTTCTTTGCCGATTCCCATTCCGTTAGTAAAAGGAGAGCCGGGTGAAGGATATCCATGGCCTTGGACAGTGAACAGATGGATAGAGGGGGAAACGGCAAATGACGACAATGTGCTGAACCGGAACCAATTTGCTGCGGATTTAGCACATTTCCTAAAGGAGCATCAAGCGATAGATTCTTCTGGGGGTCCGCTAGCCGGGGCACACAATTTTTACCGGGGCGGCTCATTATCGACCTATGATGAAGAAACTAAGACTGCCCTAACGAACTTGCATTTTTTGCCGGAAACCGATCGATTTCTTGAAATCTGGGAACTAGCTCTGCAGTCGGAATGGACTAAGAACCCAGTTTGGGTTCACGGAGATATTGCACCCGGGAATCTTCTGGTGAAGGATGGAAAGCTTTGCGCTGTCATTGATTTTGGATCCATGGGGATCGGAGATCCAGCGTGTGATTTGGCAATAACTTGGACTTTCTTTGATGATGAAAGCAGCAAGACGTTGTTCACTGAAATGAATTGCGATGGTGGAACGTGGAACCGTGCACGTGGCTGGGCATTGTGGAAGGCGCTCATAACCTATGACAGGAACGAAAAAAATTCAAAAACGGCATTAGATGCTAAGCGCACGCTCGACACCATTTTGAAAGAGTATGATCAAACAACAGAAGGACACAGACGCAGCTTATGAGCAGGTTGAAAGGTTAGGTGCGCAGGTGAATATTGAAATTCGGGCAGGACGCAGGGAAGAGTTCAACGACATTATGTGCTGATTGCCACCTGCATAAGTTAAGGCAGGACGGAGGCACAAGGAATTGCGCGCAGACTTGTCCAGTTTGCCGAAGATCTTGCAAGACTCGGCTGCTATAGGAGCATCTGGACAGAGCCACAAAGTTCCCGCTTTTGAGAAAAAGTTGACTCGAATGAGAGCCGGAAGTATACAAACCCGGGTGCACGAAAAAACACCTTCAAGAGAATGTTTCCCTGTCGTTAGAAGGGGACAACTTTGAAGGTGTTTGGTGTTGGGAACAAGCGCGGGCAACCCTGCACGATGCCAGTTAAAAATCATATTCCGCATCTTTCGCTTGCCGGATCTTTGCATAGGCATCCACAAGCAGTGCGGTATCTTCTACTAATCGCTCCAAGCGGAAGAGAACGTCGTCGTTTACAATCGCTTTGCGCTGGAAATCTTTCTCTTCAATAAATACGTAAGCGGGCACGATATGCGCCTTCATATAGGCTAATATCGGCTTTAACTGCATTTCTACCATTAAATAATGCTTTGCGGTCCCCGCTGTTACGAAAATGCCAACCACTTTATCCCGAAAAGCGTTGACAGGCAGCAAATCGAAAATATTTTTCAGTACCGCCGGTATAGATGCTTGAAAAACAGGGGTGCCGATCAGAATAGCATCCGCGGCCATGAGGATTTCCGTTATGGTTCTCGTGTCGCCCTCATAATCGGTATAATTGCGTCCGTCGCTGAAGGTCATTTCGTATTCTGCAAGATCAATTAAGGTAATTTCCGCATCCGGGTATTTTTTGCGTGCTATCTGGAGCGTATGATCCATTGCCGTTCTTGTTTTAGAACCTGCGTTAGAGCCTGAAAGTCCAACGATTTTCATGGTTATCGCTCCTTATTTTTGAGCTGTATGCTTCTTGACGGCGGGCATAATTTCGGTGGCGATCAGCTCAATATTTTTAGAAATTTTCTCAAATGGAACGCCCCCGAAATCGATTTGAGCCAAAAAGCGCTGCTGACCGAATAATTCATATTGATAGAGCATTTTCTCGATGATTTGCTGCGGGCTGCCGATCATTAACGCATCGCGATAATCCGTAGCTTGAGCGAACTGTTGTTTGGGATAGCCCCCGCCTCGCAAAGCCTGCATGCCGGTATTCACATGCGGATAGTATTCGCGAAGGGCATCCTGAGTCGTCTTTGCCGTATAGAATAAACTCGTGGTCGCTATCGGCAAGGCTGCCGGATCAAAGCCGCTGCGCTTTGCTGCCGCGCGGTACTCATCGACAGAGACCTTGAAGTTGATGGAAGGGCCACCGAGAGTAGTCAGCATCATCGGCACACCGACATGTCCGGCTTTAATCGCGCTGGCGGGAGGCCCTCCTACTGCGCGCCAGATCGGTAAATGGCCGGCCCGGGGCTGAGGCAGAATCGAGGCATTTTTGAGAGGCGCACGGAATTGTCCCTCCCACGTGACATTCTCCTCGTTGTTCAACTTCAGCAGAAGTTCCATTTTTTCCTCAAATAATTCTTCGTAATCGCGCACATCATAGCCAAGTAAGCTATAAGCTCCTACACGGGAACCGCGTCCGGCGACAATTTCCGCGCGTCCTTGCGAAATTAAATCCAGGGTGGCGAAATCTTCGTATACACGGACGGGATCGGCCGTGCTTAATACGGTTGCCGAGCTGGCGATTTTAATGTTACGGGTCGCTTGGGCGATTGCACCTAAGATGACGGTATGCGCCTGCGTCGTAAAATGCGTTTGATGGCTTTCGCCGACGGCAAATACGTCGATCCCCGCTTCGTCAGCCAGTTTGCTGGCCTCGATGAGTTCCTGGATACGCTGTTCTGCACGGATCATCGTGCCGGTATGCGGATCAGGCAAATGATCCCCGATCGAATATAAGCCGAACTCAATACCTTGGTCGGGATAAATACGATATTGTTCCATGATTGCTCCTCCTTAATCTAGTGGGACTAAACGGGCTTCGATCTCTGCGCGCCGATCTTCCAGGAAGGGAGGCAAATCCAATCCCTTGCCCAGCTCTTCGATGGTAGCATCCACGGTGAAGCCGGGACCATCCGTTGCGATTTCAAATAAAATGCCATTTGTTTCGCGGAAATATAAGCTTTGGAAATAGTAACGATCCACAATTCCTGTGGAGTGAAAGCCGCGTTCTTTCACAACTTGATCCCAAAAGCGCAGCTCATCCACATTCTTCACGCGTATGGCCAAGTGATGAACACTTCCTTTGCCGGGCTTCTCGCCTGGGCCGTCCTCATACTTAACGATGATTTCCCCGTACGCTTGTCCGGCAACAGATTGATAGATGGCTTCTTCATCCGTACGGCCCGCTTCCGAGTAGCCGAATAGGTCCATTAAAGTATTCGCCATGCTTTGCAAATTGCGCACGGTGATTTCGACGGTTCCCATGCCTAGAATGCGGTGCTGCGGATCGATAATCGAGTCTTCCCAGGCCGACCAATGTTCGGGAACCGTTTCGCCGTTGTTGTTGATCAACATCATTCGCAAACCTTCGGGATCTTCGAAGAAAAGAGCTTCCCGGCCCCCGTAACGCGTGAGTTCCTCATGCTTTATACCGAGCGACACGAAGCGGTTTTTCCAGTATGTCAAGCTTTCCAGAGAGGGGACAAGCATGCCGATTCGCGTAATGGCATTCGTGCCGCGGACAGTACTCCCCGCAAGCGGGATTTCGAAAAAGGATAACTCTGTTCCAGGGCTCCCCGTCAAATCGCCGTAGAATAGGTGATACATGGCCGGGTTATCTTGATTTACTGTTTTTTTCACTCGGCGTAGTCCAAGGACGTCCTGATAAAATCGATTGTTCAGTTGAGCGTTTTTGGTTAGCATCGAAATATGGTGGTGTCCGTTTATTGTTGGCATTCCGGCAGCCTCCTTTACATCGGTGTGATGATTGAGCGTTCGCTTAACTCCATATCAATTTACTAATAAACTGACAAAAAGTCAAGTGAAGTTCCTTGTCTATAGGAGGGATCGCACGTTATACGAGTCTATCTACCTGTTCGCGAATGAAACCGTTTGGGACCGTTATCTTCGATGGGGGATTTCTTTATATATAAGAAACCTCAAGTGAATGATAATGTTATGATTTATTGGAGTAATAACGAAT
The DNA here is from genome assembly GCF_009757775.1 of Paenibacillus lutrae. Taxonomy (GTDB): domain Bacteria; phylum Bacillota; class Bacilli; order Paenibacillales; family NBRC-103111; genus Paenibacillus_F; species Paenibacillus_F lutrae. The sequence continues at coordinate 505,995 of NZ_RHLK01000001.1, read as the reverse complement.
GAGGGAGTGAAGACCCATGCAAGAAAGCGCTATTTTTGATCTGTATCATATCTACAGGGAAGAGACAATTGAGTCCATTAATTTCATAACGGAAGAACAAGCGGATGTTATTCCGGCTGGTTTCAGCAATTCTTTACGCTGGAATTTCGGTCACATTCTGGTTGCGCAGGAGCAGGCCATGTATAACCTTGGTATGAATCAGCCTGGAGAAATTTTCGAGAAAACGCAGGACATGTTCAAAAGGGGATCAAGCCCAAAGGAGTGGTCTGTTACACCCTTTTCTTTAAAAGAATTACGGGATCAATTGCAGGAACAAATGGAGCGCATGAAAATAACTTTTTCCGGAAGATTAGGGGAAGCTGCTGCAAAAGAATTCGACATGGGGAAAGAAAGGAAAATAAAAACGTTAGGCGATCTGTTTATAGGAAGCCTTTGGCATGAAGGGGTGCATCAGGGGATTATTTATTGCATGAAACGATCTTTGAAATAGTGTCGACTGAACATGATCGGATAAGGAACCGTATCATAAGCAGGGCTGCTGAGAAGGCCTCAGCAGCCCTACTAGTATTCAGTATTCAGTCTGTTTTCAACCTTGAAATACGTACCGTCCGTCATTAAGGCTTTTCAAACGACGATACCCGTTTCCGTGCAGCTCCAATTAACATGGGAATGGCAATTAGAAGGCTGACCATAACCGGAACAATAGAGCCCTCGAGTCCAAAGTCCCCCCCTGTGAGAATGGCTAGACCGTTCACTTTCACAGTAAACAGACCTGCTGCAGGGTGTCCGGAAACAGGAATACCCAGTAAACCCTCAAGCGCATTCCAGGCAAAATGCAGCCCCATGGCAAACCATAAGTTCCGTCGCCACAAGAATGCCGCTCCAAGCAGCATACCTGCTTCTACACTAATGGCAAACGCGCTCCATAGGGTTGCCCCTGTATTCCCAAGATGGGCAACTCCAAAGAATAGTGAGGTCATAGCAAGTGCGGCCCCGTTTCCCGCCAACTTACTAATGGCTTGAAACATAAGCCCGCGAAAGATAAGCTCCTCAATAATAGCTGCGTTTAAAGCTGGTGTAACTGAGGATATTAGAACAGAACCCGCGTCCGCAGTACTCGCCCATTGAAAGGAGTAACCTCCCGCAGCAACAATAATTAAAGTGGACACTGTGATAAAGATGGCTCCAGTTAGTAATCCCATACCAGCTTCAATTCCTGCACGTTTTCTTGATAACTCAGGAATTGACCGACGAGCCAAGTATTTCATCGTTAGCCTATAGACGATGATGGCCACAATGCCAGCCGTTAGTGTCAAAAGAAGGGAAGCAACTCCCTGTGCTTGCTCTGCTAATGGCCGGAATAGGGCATCCACGAGAATAATGCCGATGGTCCCCACAATCATCCAGATGATTGAAAAGCTCCACCATGGACGCCCCGTACTTATTTTACCGCCCATATGCTGCTTCTCTTGATCTGCAAACATTTTCTTCATGTCCTCTTCAGCTCCTCTATGACTTGATAGACCGAGTATAGGCGGAAAAAGTCATAAAGAGAAAGTACGCTTTGGTCATGATTTGGTCATATGAACATGCCAAAAAAAGCTGGCGACTATGATAAGCTGCCAGCTTCTTGGGTATCGGCTTCTTAGTGATCCGTGAATCCCGAATCTCGGACTTTACGAATAGCCTCCTGCCTTCCCTTCACATTAAGCTTCGAATAGATCGTTGAGATGTAATTTTTAACCGTTCCTTCACTTAGAAACAGCGCTTCAGCAATGTCTTGATTGCGCAAGCCAGAAGCCAGCTTATGCAGCACTTCAATTTCACGGGTACTGAGCCCGTATTCATTGCTTATCGGGGCGGGGGCACCGTGCATACTTTTGATCATTTTACTCGCCATCTCCTGCGTAATCAGTGTCCCTCCTGCATGAACCACTCTTATGCCTGCAGCCAGATCCTTAGGATGAATGGCTTTGAGCAGATAACCTTCTGCTCCATGGTTTAGTGCCGTCAACACATATTCTACTTCCTTATAGGAGGTCAGCATGATAACTTTGATTGCAGGCATCCGTTCTTTAATCACAGCCGTTGCTGCAACGCCGTCCATGACTGGCATATTGATATCCATCAGTACAAGATCCGGCTGAAACTGCTCACAGCCTATAATTGCTTCTTCTCCATTCTTGGCTAATCCGACGATATCTAAATCCTCTTCCATGGACAATACAATATGCAGACTCTCCAGAATTAATTCCTGATCATCGGCAAGCAGCACCTTAATGTTCGCCATGCACCATCGCTCCTTTCAGCGGGATTTCACATCTGACTTCGGTGATCGCTGCAGTCCCCACCCTAGATGACACAAACAGGCGGCCTCCCAACCGCTCAATCCGATGTTTCATAGAGGTCAAGCCGAAGCCAAATTCCAGCTTGTCAATGGGTTTTCCGTTATTTTGAATGGATAATTGCAGAATGAACTCGGAAAATCGAAGCTCCAGATGCAGTTGAGACGCTTTTCCATGTTTTAGTGCGTTCGTGAAAGACTCCTGAATGATCCGAAGAATCGCTTGACGCACTTCAAAACGCATCGGCTGCTCTGTCCCCAGCATATTCATAGTCATGACGGTTCCAGTGTGTTCCCGGAAACGGCCCACAAGCGCCTCAACCTGTTGGAAAAGAGTCGAATTCTCTTCTTCTCCCATCTCGTGTACAACATTTCTCATTTCGCCCAAATTCTGCTCAGCCAGCGCTCTTAATCGAATTAACCTGTCTTTGACCTCGGCAGGCTTGTGATCCATAAGGGCAATGGAGGCATCAAGGCTCATAATGAGTGAGATAAAGGAGTGTCCCAGTGTATCATGAAGCTCCTTGGACATACGGTTGCGCTCCTCCATCAAAGTCATCTTCTCAATCTCAGCAGCGTAGTGGGTTAACAGTTTATTCTGCTGTTCCACTTCGGCAACCAGTTTATTTTTCTGACTATACGCATTGGCTACGAAGCTTGCCCAAATGCCGATGAAGCAGAATAACAGATTGTCAGTTCCGAAACTAATGGTTTGATCCCAAGATAATCTTAAATAAGACTGGAAAGTAAACGGTATTAAAGCAACTGCGGGAATGACCCAGAGCGTTTGCTTAGTCAACAAGTATCCCATGGCAAGACTCGGCAGCAAGTAGTCAGCTTTTGAAGTCAGATCCGGATGGAAGACAGAATTTACATAATAAGAACCGCCTAGTAATAGCTCCAGTATGCAAAACCAGACTTTGTTCATCCGTCTCCCAGGAAACCATGATATTAGAGGGACGATAAGCGCGGCCATTAGCCAGATGACGTTTAACCATGTATGATTCGAAAGCTCACTTTCTGTGAGAAGCCGGGTTGCCAGCAAAATATAATGGTAAAAGCGAAGAGCAAATACGCCCCAATCCATGAAAGATAATATCTTTTTGATATCGTCACCCCACTTTTCTAGAAAAATAAACCAGCATTAGTGCAACCAGTTTATCATTTTATTGAAGAAAAGGCTGGAGTAGTCGGGGGACAATCTATTTAAATTATGAAGATAAATACGATATTTTAGAGAAATGGATCGACAAAGAGTTAGAAAAACTGGTTAACTCGTGCGTTCCAAATGAAAATGAAAACAGTAACATTAATGAACAAGCTCTTCTATTAAGAACATTTGAGTACGAAAACCAAGAAGTACTGGGACTTCGCGTTGCTAAAAGTCCGATCAGGCCCAAGTGGTAATCGTATCTACTGGTAATCGGTAGGAAGGATAGCCTTCTTTGCTCGCTTTACCGATCGAAAGCAGCATGACCGGCTGGAATCGCTCCTTGTCCAAGTGAAAGACCTCCGCGATTCGATCCTTGTCATAACCCGCCATTGGGTTGGTGTCATAGCCGTGGGCGCGAGCTACAAGCATTAGTTGCATGGACACAAGACCCGAGTCCAACATGTTTATATCGCGCAAGGCGGATGGAGTCAGGCCTGCATAATACGGCCTTGCCTGTTGCAATTGCATATCCTTGATGTCCTGGGGCATGTAGCCAAGTTCTACTGCTCTATTAAAAATTTCGTCCATATATTCAATATTGTTGGAGTCATAAAACACCGCAATAACAGCCGAAGATGTCAAGACCTGTGTCTGGTTAAAAGAGGCCAGTGGTGCGAGTTTTTTTTTGCCTTCGAGGCTGTCGATCACAAGGAAACGCCAGGGTTGCATGTTAATGGCAGATGGGGCGCGGGAAGCTTTCGCTAAGATCTCGGTCATTTCTTCCCGGCTGATTTTCACTTCGGGATCGTAAACTTTAACGGAGCGGCGTTCCATTGCAATTTTGTTGAAATCGTTTGTTTTCTGGTAGTTGGCTGTAAAGATGCTCATACATGTTTCTCTCCTTTTTGGTTGAATTTGGAAATAATGTTATTCACCAGTACCACTAAGATGGTAAACTATAAAGTATACTTTATAGCAAGCGCTAAAACGGGAGGATGGTCATGAGGATAAGTGAAGTAGCGAAAAGTATGGATCTCCCGATTTCAACGATCCGTTATTATGAGCAAATAGGCATTATCACGGATGAATATGTATTGAGGGATCAAAATAACTATCGGATTTATGCGACAGATATCATTCATCATCTGAACGTTGTAAAGCATTGTTTGGCGGTTGGCTTTTCAATTCAGGATATTAAATCAATGATCTCGAAAAACGGAATGTCGAAGGAAGATCATGTAAGCCTGATACAAATGAAAATTGCGGAAATTGAAGCTGCTCAAAAAAAATTAGATGAATCCAAGCAAAACCTGTATGACATTCTCAAGGCGGACATTATTTGCGAAAAGGGTTTTGGGAAATATTAGAATGGGTTAGTGGTTAAATAACAGTCTTCGAGCGAAGCGCGTTTGTGGATAAAACGTAACCTTTTGTGAGAACCAAATTCTCTTACGGAAGTAGGATAAGCCGCCACGTAAAATGCGACTGGCGGCTTTCCCTCTCTAACTAACAAGTTTACTACCGGCTATGCCATGAATCTCGTAAGTTATGCTGCACAGAGCAACGACGTATATTTTGCCTTAGCGATGATAGGCTGAACCGTATCATAAATAACGGCAAGTTTGAGTGATGCTATAAACTCGTCAGACGAAAGAGATGAAATAATGAAATTACAAGTCGAAGGCGTCTCAGAATTAGTTCTGGAGACTTTTCTGAAGAATGAATGACTCTATGATAAATGGCTCACTTCCTGAAGAGGAAAGTGAGTCATTTATTTGTCATGTTACAAAAGGTAGCATCAGTTAGTTCGTTAAGGCTAGAGCTCTAATGCTGGCTTGTTTTTCCCCCGGTGGAATTTGTCTTAATTGCTCCCATACGCCTTGCTGAAAAGGCGATCCGATTAGATGTAGCGGAGTTTTGAATTCAGTTAACGTACCTTCGAAGTATTGAGTGAGTTCTCGTTCCATCGACTGAATAGGTAATGTCTGTCCGGGAATAATTGCCGCTTTCATTCGTTTCCTTAGCCGCTCAACTTCGCGTTCTAATCCTCTGCGATCTACGAACTCCAAGAGATACAGCTCGTTTTCGTCCGCTATAGCGACCATGGGGCCGAGTTGTGTGTCCAGCCACGCTGCTTTGAGAATCCGGCTATCGTCCAGACGCGTAGGAGGCGCGCCCATGATGCGAGAAAATGCATCTCTGAATCCACTGCTGGAATCGTAACCTGAAGCTAACTGTGTGTTAATAATTTTCTCCCCCGATCGGATGCTCTTCAAGGCGAGTCCCATTCGACGAGACCTGGCGTATTCAACGAATGTCATACCGAAGCGCTTCTTGAACTGACGGCGGGCAGTAGATTCGTCGATACATAAAGCCCGGAAATCCTGCCCCTTCCATCGCTTCTCCGGGTTCTGTTCAACCGCCTCGACGAGGAGCCGGACAATATCCGAAACTTGATTCGGATGTGACAAGGGGCGGCAACGCTGACAAGGACGGAAGGAAGCCAGAAGCGCCTGCTGCGCTGTCTCGTAGAATTCGCAGTTATTGTACTTCGGTTTCCGAGCTGGACAAGTCGGCCTGCAAAACACGCCGGTGGACGTAACGCCCACGAAGAAGACACCTTCGTATTCGGATCTTTTTTCGATAAGTGCTTTATAATACTCGGCTTTGCGTTCCTGGTTATTGATCATAATGACACCTACATAGTAAGAATAAGTTTATTATATCCTGCGCTTAGGGCGGCCGTAGCCGAAAATCAGGCACATATTTTAAAATCCACAGATACATTACAACTAAACAACTGAATATCACTTTGATTTGTGGCAGTTTGTTGCGCAAGCTCCCGTATGTGCTAATGGTAGAGTGTCTATCCGGAATTCTATCATTCTGTTCGTTTCATTGCAGGTGGTCGAAAGAGGTCGAGTGTCTATGAAGAAGGAATCTGTTAACTAAATAGTGTAAGATCTTGTGGTAAAATACTTCCAGACTAGCATTTTGCTGCTTCAATCTATAGTGGAGTGCAGGTCTGTATCGTTTCCACCTAAGTCGTGCCTGAAGAGAGATTCGTTTAGGAAAGATCGATAGGAAACAGGGGGAGTATACATGTACATCGTATCATGGCCAAAACCGCTGTCTAATGACCAAAATCAAGCATTTGTGAAGGAATGTACTGTTGTTTATCCACCGGGCTATTTACGGTTTTTGCAGCGATTCGGCGAAGGGACGTACAGAGGGTGGTTGAATGTCCAGTTTCCGGATAAGGATGTGCTTAAACCTTTTGCCGAATACGGGTTATGGGAGCATGACGAAGACAGTCCCATTACGGAGCAAGAGATCGGCGAGTGTATCGTTATAGGTACAACTGTGGACGGTGATTTTCTGGCTGTGCATCCCCAGACGGCTGGGCTGCTCTGGCTGCCTCGGCATGCGGAGCACATAAAGGCGATTTCGCTGCAAGCACGGGAGCAGGATGACGAAGGGATGTACGCCTTGATGTTGGACGAAATCTATCGTCAGGTCTATGGAATCAGTCAAGAGGGGGCCGTCTATTATGAACCGTGGACGGGCACTCGGAGCCATCTCTTTTTACGTTTGCCACAAGGGCCGGGCCAGCTTACGCTGCCTGATCTTGCCGGAATGTGCCAAGCGGATTATCCGCCGGATTTGTCCATTGAGACCGAATATGCTTGTCACCTGTTCTACCGGCAATTAGGCGGCTATGTACGATTGAATTATGCCTACCAGCAAGAGGTGGCCATCTTCTACGAACAGGATCAGGATGCACAACAGGCGTTTGCTGTTATGAAGCAGTGGCTCTTGTCGAAAGGGTGCTAAGCGATTTCAGAAGATAACAGATGATCTGAATGCTGATCGAGGTGGCTAAACTCATTTGACGGGATTGGAGCAGCTCCTCATAAGGATGATACTTTTACATAAGACTTTGAGTGGGAGTAGTTAATGGACGATAAATTTAAAAGGTCTAGGGAAATTCGAGGATCTGCCGGAAATCGCGATGCACATTTACAAAGTAAATATTCCAGTTTTGCAGGCTGCAATTGAAGCTGGCTGGGATATGGAAGAGGGCATCAGACTTAGCAAGTATACCACCTTAAGTCCGCTCGATCTGGCGCTGATATCGCAGCAAACGGATGTTGTAAAGCTGCTGGTAGAGCACGGCGTCAACTTGAAACGGTTGTCGACTTGACGCTGGGGTTCCGAGAGCAATTCAAGGATCATCCCTTCGCAGAGGTTTTACAAACCAGTTACGTCATTTCTATGGATGGGTCCGGCGATCCGATTATTATCAATCAGTCAGGAATGGTATTCATCTGTTATCACGATACCGGGGAGATCAAGTTAATAGCCGATTCATTCGAGGTGCTGATCGAGGAAAATTTTTGTGAATGGTGAGTAGTCCAGCTCGGCAGTCCATCTGCTCGCGGAGGTTCCGGTAATAAGCCAGGAAGGCTGGCGGTATAACGCCGCGGCAGACTTTTCGCCGACAGACCCGCAAGGGTGAACCCTATCATAAATAACAGCGGGATTTAAGTGTTAAGCAGGGCTGGATAGCCTTATGCAGATTTTGTTTACCCGTAACAGCTGCCAAGGTCAGATTTATTTCAATAAGCGGTTCCTTGTCCCGTCTGGCAATAAGTTGCTTCATGCTCACCATGACAATCTCCTAGTAACGCAAATATGGGAAGCGGAAGAAACTTGTCCTTACAGACCCTACCTTATCAATGAAATAGGCGGTGATGTTAATGAAAGAGAAGAACCATATTAAAATAGCTTTGGTACAAATGAACTGTGAGAAAGGCGAGATCGACCGGAATCTCCATTTAATGGAGGAGTACATCGTAGCAGGTCAAGAGCAAGGAGTGGATATCGTCTGTTTTCCCGAAATGAACATCACGGGTTACATTAATCCCTTTCAACTTCCACAAGCGGTGCTTACTCTTGATCACAGAGCGATCCATCAAGTCGTTAAATACAGCGAACTGTACTCTATGTGTGTCGTTGCGGGATTTGTGGAGCATAACCCGATGGGCAAGCCCTTTATTAATCAATTTATTGCTCATAACGGGAAACTGCTTGGTTTCTATCGGAAGATAACGATTAAAGATGAAGAAGCGGACTGGTTTGCTCCCGGTGATCAACAGCCGGTATTCTCAGTACTCGGAGTCACAGTCGGTTTATCTGTGTGTGCAGACATAGATGACCCCAACATATTTAATGAATATGCTGACCAAGGTGCCTCTATCGTACTTGAAAGCGCGGCTCCAGGATTATATGGGGAACAGGAAAGCCGGAATTGGTTATCTGGTTTCAACTGGTGGAGAAGTAATTGCATGGAGAAGTTAGGGAGATATGCAGCCGAAGAGTCCTTATATATTGGTGTTTCCACACAAGCAGGGAGTACGATCGATGAAGACTTTCCGGGCGGGGGTTATCTTTTTAATCCGCGAGGGGAATGTACGGCTGAATCAGGAGAATGGATGGAGGGTGTGCTGTATGTTCAAATCCCAATCTGATCGATAAAAGTATGAAATGGTTAATTCAATGAGTTGACTTTGCCCTTAGGGTAAGCCGTACAGTGAAATGGAACCAAGCTTCAATAGCTAATGTAATCAATCCGCATAAAAGAAGGGAGGTAACCGCTTGCTGTCGATTGGAGAATTCTCAAAAATATGCGGAGTTTCTACAAAAACGCTTCGATATTATGCTGAAATCGGATTACTTCATCCGGATGAAATTAATCCTGAAAACGGTTATCGGTATTATTCCATCGGGCAGCTCACAAGGATGTTGTTTATTAATCGTCTGAAATCTTATTATTTTTCTCTGGAAGAAATCAAAGCGATGCTGGAATTGGAGGATGATCAATCGGAGGAAAAGCTTTATTCTGCCCTTAACCGTAAAAGAAAGGAAATACAGACTCAATTAAAGGCTTTTGAATTTACGCTGAATCAAATGAGTATGGATATTTTGAAGTTAGAAAAGGACATATCGATTATGTCCTATCTGGATCATATAGAAGTACAGCTTGTTACAACCGAGCCGATGAAAATCCTCTCTATCCGTCAAATGATGAGCAGTGATGATTATGCCAGGGGATATGGAGAGCATTTCAGCAGATTATATGAAAGGATTGCTACTGAAAAGCTTACCGTGCTTGGTACGCCCATGACCATTTATCACAGTCCTGAATACAATCCGGCAGGCAATGATACAGAGTTTGCTATCCCGATCAAAGAGACGGTAGAGGGAACGAGAGAATGGCCTGGAGGGCTATGTGCGAAGTCTTCAATAACAGGTCCCTATTCCGAACTGACATCGATATATGCCAAACTCAGGGAATGGGTAGAGAATGAAGGTTATGAATTGGTGAAATCCCCTTATGAAGTATATCTGACAGCCCCGAGTCCTGCCGTTGCCGAGGAAATGGTTACCGAAGTGTACTTTCCTGTGAGGATAAAGCAGCACATCTGACATGGTTTTATTAACGTTCGCTGAAACAGCCCAAAAACTCTTTTAGGAGGTAAGTAGTATGTTCAAAAACGACTGGCCAACTAAGCAGTGGCAAACCGCTGACCCGGTAACCTTGGGAATGGACTCTGAGAAACTTGCAGAACTTGAACCAATTATACAATCCGAGTACAGCAATATAAATAGTATCGTTGTGGTGAGAAAAGGAATTATCGCTTATGAAAAATATTTCAATGGCTATGGCCCGGACGATGCACATCATGTAGCATCTGTAACGAAAAGTATACTATCTGCTCTCATTGGTATTGCGATAGAAGCGGGATATATCAAGGATGCAGCCCAGAAGGTGCTGGATTTTTTCCCCGAGTATGTTCCGGATGCTGCTGACAGCCAGAAACATGAAATCACCATACGCCATCTTCTCACCATGACGGCTCCCTATCCATTCGAAGACTGGCACGAACCGCTGGACAAGATGTGCATGCAGCCAGACTGGGTCAAGTATACGCTAGATATGCTCGGCCAAGGAGGAAAGATCGGGACTTTTAAGTACTCTACCGCAGGAGCACATCTTCTTTCAGCGATCCTTACTCGCAGCACCGGTAAAAGTGCGCGTGAGTTTGCGGGCGAACGCTTATTTAAACCTATCGGGATGCAAGAAATCCCGGACTATGCAATGGAATCATTCGGGTTTGAAGATTTATTCGGGAACAATGTGAAGGGATGGGTTAAGGACCCGGACAATCACTCCACAGGAGGATGGGGACTTACGCTAACTCCTCGTGACATGGCGCGTTTCGGTTTACTGTATCTGAACCGTGGCATTTGGGATCATCAACCGATTATACCGGAGTCATGGATTGATGAATCAACGGCAATGAATGCCAACCATTACGGTTATCTATGGTGGCTGCATGAAGAGGACGGTGTTTCTGCATACTCGGCAATGGGGGATGGGGGTCATGTGATTTGTTGTATTCCGAATCAAGATCTCGTCGTAGCCATTGCATCCGGATTTATTATGAATCCTCGTGATAGATGGACACTGATTAAGGAATGTATTATCCCGGCAATAGTGGACTAAATTTATCGCCATCAAGTCTGGCAAGATGAGTGTAGAATAAGGACAGGTTTCTATCTTCTTACTTTTACGATTAGTTGTACGTTTCTTCGTGGGGTTCATGCTGAAGACGTGAAACTGGTGCGATACAATATTCCTTTACAGGAATATTCCTATTGTGGTATATTGATTTCAGCAGAAAGTAGTATCCCGGACAACGATGCCGGACACCTGCAAGATCGGCAGGAGAATGGATGGTGACGATGGATACGCGCGTCATGAATGCTCTTGCAGAGCCGAACCGGTTGAGAATCGTGGAGTTGCTGCGCAAGCGTCCGCTCACGGTGGGGGAAATTGCGGAGCTGCTGGAAATGCGTCAGCCTCAGGCATCCAAACATTTGCGTGTTTTGAGCGAGTCGGGCCTAGTTAAGGCACAGGTGGATGCGAATCGTCGGATTTACAGTCTGCAGCCGGCTCCTTTTCAAGAGTTGGACCAATGGCTGAAGACCTTTCGCGTCATCTGGGAGGAACGATTTGATCGTCTGGACGACTATTTACAGAAGCTGCAGGACCCGCGCACCGGGGAAGAATCGCAAGACGGACCGTATTAAACCCCATTAGGAGGAATGTTCATGACTAATCCAATCATTTCTAAGGTAGAAGACAAGACCCTGACACTGGAGCGGATATTCAAAGCGCCCCGCGAACTCGTGTTCCAAGCTTTCACACAGGCCGAGCATTTGAAGCATTGGTGGGGTCCCAGAGGCTGGAGCATGCCGGTATGCCATGTTGATTTTCGTGTCGGCGGCGTTTGGCATTATTGCATGAAATGCGAGGCCAAGTCTCAAGGAGACTTCTACGGCATGGAATCGTGGGGCAAAGGGGTATACAGCGAGATCCAGGCACCGGAGAAGATTGTTTATACGGACTACTTCTCCGATGCGGACGGCAATATTGCGGAAACGATGCCGGCTACGATCTGCACCCTGACGTTCCTAGAGGTCGAAGGCGGTACTAAAGTTATCAACGTCTCTGAGTATGCAGAAGCTGAAAGCTTGAAGCAGGTGCTGGATATGGGCATGCTGCAGGGCATCACCGAGACATGGGATCGTCTGGGCGAACACTTGGAATCAGTTCAGTGAGGCAGACGGTCAGACATTTGGCCGGCCTTGCTTAACAACATGAATGAGACGAAGGGGCTGTCCCAAAAGTCATTTCAAAAAATTCAGTCCCCACTTTTCACGTGATATTTGTTTAAAAAAGAACCTTCAGATCCACTTTTATAGTGGTTTTGAAGGTTCTTTTACACATGTTATGGGGTTGTCTCACTCAGGTTTACCCTTTTGAGACAGCCCCTTTTTTTGCAGATAGCAGTTCGCGGGCAGCTTAATTGTTCTTCGCTGCTGCTCATTCGGGCGATCATAGCTTCTTTTATCGCAACCTCCGGAGGACGAAGAGGAAGAAGCCGGAACTTCCGGGTACAGCGGCGCGATAGCGGAAGGAAGGATATGCAATCCGTAGACTACGTTTTATAATTTAAGGATATATGTTTTGTCTTTTGCTCTGGACAGAGGATATATCCTCTTCTAATGTGTGGCAAGAGCCTGTGTTGCTATTCTCCAGGTAACTGGAAATTATTGAAACGAGGTGCTTTAGGATTAAATCTACGGTTCGTATTATGAAAGAGAGTGATCCGGAACGAATTTCCGAAGCCTTTCGTGAACAAGGCTGGGATAAGTCATCCGATCAATACACTCGTTACTTAGAAGAGCAAATTAACGGGAAACAAGTGACTTTAATTGCTGAAGTTGAAGGTGATTTCGCGGGCTATGCAAATATAGTTTGGCAGTCAGATTATCCTTATTTTAAAAAACATCATATACCCGAAATTCAAGATTTTAACGTGTTGATAAAGTATCGCCGTCGCGGGATAGGTACAATGCTAATGAATACATGTGAGGAAATGATTCGTGAAAGATTTGACGCAGCCGGACTTGGTGTGGGTTTATTCCGTGATTACGGCGAAGCCCAAATTTTATACGCAAATCGCGGCTATATCCCCGACGGAAAAGGAATCTATAAAAACGGCGAGTATCTTTCATATGGGCAGAAAGTAACGGTAGATGACGACTTGAATTTATTTTTTGTAAAAAAATTACGCTGATCCCGGATAAGAGTTCAACTACAGCAGAGTTGTCTTTTATTCAGGGTCATGGCTATTTGCTGTGGTGATTGTTTCGTTCTGATAGGTGAATGCCGTGTAGTTTTACGGATCATTTGCGTAGAATGTGGCAGGAGCATAGTACTGTTTGGGTTCATCGTCAGAACAAATAGGGAGAGATGGAGGATGAGCCGGTGGTATCGTATTCGTGCCGTTAACTCCGCTATTCGGAAATTACGGAACGCAAGATCTTTCTTAATCCGCGGAGAGTTTGAGCGTGCAGAGAATAAAATAATTGGTAGTCTTATTTCTCTTAGCCGTAAGGACGCTTGCAGCAATAGAAGCAGGGAGTGGAATCCGCCTCATTGCAGGGGGAAGGGACTGAGTGGATCTGAGATTACGGAAAAGTATGTAAGGAAAATAAATGCGGTAATAAGGAAATTATTTATAGCTAAAACTTACGCAAAACGGAATGAAATAAAATGTGCAGAGAAAAAAGTGTCCCATTCCTTACTAAATCTTATCCAGATACTAAAATGTATGAATCAGATCGAACACTCAAAGGCAGGTAGGGAGTACAAGGGCCCGACTGGGGCGACAGGAGCAATGGGCCCAAGAGGAGCAACAGGACCGACGGGCGCAATGGGCCTGATGGGAGCAAGAGGGACGACGGGTGCGACGGGTGCGACAGGTGTCACAGGAGTAACCGGCCCAACGGGAGTGACTGGGCCAACAGGTGCAACCGGCTCTACAGGTGCAACCGGTACGACCGGTCTGACAGGAGCAACCGGTCCCACGGGAACGACAGGACCGACCGGTGAAACTGGGGCAACGGGCGTAACAGGGACGACGGGAGCGACGGGTCCCACAGGTGCAACCGGCGCAACAGGCGCGACAGGCGCTACCGGACCGACAGGTGAAACCGGACCAACGGGTGCAACCGGTCCCACGGGAGCGATAGGACCGACAGGTGCAACCGGATCAACAGGAGCGACGGGTCTGACAGGAGCAACCGGTGAAACTGGTGCAACGGGCGTAACAGGACCGACGGGAGTGACTGGGCCAACAGGAGTAACCGGCTCTACAGGGGCGACCGGTGCGACGGGTGCGACAGGCGCTACCGGTCTGACAGGTGCTACCGGCCCAACGGGAGCGACAGGTGCAACCGGTGCGACAGGTGCGACAGGTCTGACAGGCGCAACAGGGCCAACGGGTGTGACCGGTGCGACCGGTCCCACAGGTGCAACCGGCGCAACAGGAGCAACCGGTGCGACAGGGGCGACGGGTCCCACAGGTGCGACCGGTCTGACAGGCACAACGGGTCCGACAGGACCGACAGGAGCAAACGGTCCGACAGGCGCAACCGGTCCCACAGGAGCAACCGGTATTTTCCAACAATTTCAGGTGTCCGAGAATACAACAAACACATCGGGAAGTTCCGCAATTCCCATAGGTGCTGTCGTCACCACTCTAAAAACGATCACTTTAACCGGGGTCACAGCTGGAAGCCGAATCTGGTTAACCGGAATTGTTGGTTGGCAAGACACGTCTGGCAATACTTTAGTTCAATTACAGATTCTTCGAGGCGCAACGATTATCTTCAGTATCAATGAAGACGGGGATGGCAATAACCAGTTTGGGTCAACGAGCATCAACCATGTTGATTTAACTCCCGGAACCGGCAATGTTACGTATTCGTTAGCTGCTTTGACCCTTTCAGGAGCAGCGAATGCTGTCGGAGCCATCACTTTTACCGGAGCATTAATACTGCCTTAATCCAATAAGCGACCAAACTTTTAAGATTGGCCGCTTTAATGTTTATATCGTTTTAAATTTAGTTCGAAGATGTCCATCGAGGTGCTGCTCGAAGAAAATTTTTACAAAAGGGTAAGCGAACATGTAATTCCGTTACAAATAGTGGTAAATTAGAATATGAAAATATGATCAAAGAAATGTAGCTATCGACGCGAGACGTGTCAGAACCTGGTTACATCAGATGACGGAAATAGAAGAAAAAAGAGGTATTCATCAAAATCAATAGCAAAAAACTAAGAGATTAGCTATAATTTAAGTAACGACTGAGTTGTAATTCAAACAGAAAAGGTGTGTGTAAGGTCGCGCCTGGGCCAAGTGTTATGCCTATGCAGAAGCGCCTGCATCCTTTCTGCAAATTTTACGGTATAGGGATGGTAAAAATGAGTAGCGGAGAAACGAAAACAGACGTCATCTTAATTGGTGCCGGAATCATGAGTGCGACCCTAGGGACACTTCTGAAAGAATTAGTACCGGAATGGGAAATTACCGTGTTCGAGAAGCTTGAAAATGCCGGTGATGAAAGCTCAAACGAATGGAATAATGCAGGAACAGGACATGCGGCATTGTGCGAGCTTAATTACACAGCCCAAAAACCAGACGGTTCTATAGATATTAGTAAAGCTATCGAGATTAATGAGCAGTTTCAAGTTTCTATGCAGTTTTGGTCTTATCTTGTAAACAACAAGTTGATACGTAATCCGCAGGACTTTATCATGCCACTGCCTCATATGAGTATGGTGCAAGGGGAACAGAATGTAGCGTTTTTAAAGAAACGTTTTGAAGCGATGTCCAATAACCCGTTGTTTCAGGGCATGGAATTTTCGGACGATCCTGCCAAACTGATGGAATGGATTCCGCTTATTATACAAGATCGTCCATCAAACGAGCCTATAGCGGCAACGAAGATTGACTCTGGTACGGATGTAAACTTTGGCGCTTTAACGCGCATCTTGTTCGACCACTTGAAGAGTAAAAACGTCAATATGAAATATAAGCATAGCGTTGATAACATTAAACGTGCCAGCGATGGATCGTGGGAATTGAAAGTACGGAACGACCGCGGTACCGTTGAACGCCATCATGCAAAATTCGTCTTTATCGGTGGCGGTGGAGGAAGCCTGCACTTGCTGCAAAAATCCGGCATTCCTGAAGGTAAACATATTGGAGGTTTCCCGGTAAGCGGCATATTTATGGTATGTAAGAATCCGGATGTTATAGCCCAGCACCATGCCAAAGTATATGGCAAAGCTAAGCTTGGAGCTCCTCCGATGTCTGTTCCGCATCTTGATACCCGATTTATTGACAATAAAAAATCGTTGCTTTTCGGACCTTTTGCAGGTTTCTCTCCGAAGTTTTTAAAAACCGGTTCTATGTTTGATCTCGTAACTTCCGTAAAACCGGATAATCTCGTAACGATGTTGTCGGCAGGGGCTAAGAACATGTCATTGACCAAATACCTGATCGAGCAAGTTATGTTATCGAAAGAAAAGCGTATGGAAGAGTTACGAGAGTTTATCCCGAACGCCAAAATCGAGGATTGGGATTTAGTCGTAGCGGGCCAGCGTGTGCAAGTTATCAAAGATACGGTAGCTGGCGGCAAAGGTACCCTTCAATTCGGAACGGAAGTTATTACTGCCGCGGATGGCTCAATTGCAGCGTTATTAGGTGCTTCTCCAGGTGCTTCTACCGCTGTTCATGTTATGCTTCAGGTAATGAACAAATGTTTCCCGCAGCATATGAATGAGTGGGAATCTAAAATTAAAGAAATGATTCCTTCTTATGGCTTATCCCTGCTGGAAAATCCGGAGCTTCTGCAAGAGATTCATTCTTTAACTGCAGAGTCGCTTGCTCTAAGAGAAAAAGAACTGGCCTACAGTTAATATTTATAATGCAAGCAGCACTTTTCATATGTACAAAGAACCCTCCATCTCTGGAGAGTTCTTTTTTGTATCGCCTTATTAGCGGGATTTGAGGGGGATTTCATGGTTAAAAAGAGACAGTTGTTATTAGACGCGGCACTCGCGTTGTTCGAAGAACATGGATTCGCCCATACGACGATTCAAATGATTTTGGATTTGTCGGGGGTGTCAAAAGGAACCTTTTATAAATTCTTTAGTTCTAAGGACGATTGTATTCTGGCGATTATGGAACAACGTATGCAAGAAGATGTCCAGATCCGCAAAAATCTTGAAACCCAAAGCTATGCCTCCGAATTCGATTTGCTGGTAGACCAACTTGCCGTACCAATGACTCTGCCTGAGAAGCAGCGCATCCAAGTCTTATTCTGGATAGGCTTATACTCGGGTGAGTTTGACTCGGCTGAACTGGCTGGCATGCAGCTCAAATGGCTGTCTGAACGACTCGTTCATTTGTACGGAGAGGAGATTAGACCTTATGCCTATGAGGGGGCCATTCTTTGTTACGGCATGCTTTATCAAATCGCAAATACATATCGGATTTATCGTCTTAACGAGCCGCTATGGAAAGAACTTGTGCCGAAAGTATTAGTTTATACGGATATTTTGCTTAGATCCATGCAAGCAAGACATGAGCATATCTTTGACTCACACAGCCTTTCACAGATTAGTTCCCAAGAGGTCCATCATCTAACGGATAAAAATACCCTTATAACGGATCTTCAAGCCTTTGACCGAATGGTTCAACAGTCGAGAGAGCCGGCAACGACAAAAGAGCTAACCCGCGGGCTTCTTTTTTTGCTTCAGCAGGATGAGACGAACCGTACCTTGCTGCAAGTCGTTTTACAAGCTTTTCAAAGAGAGTTCGAAACGAACGTTTTTTATCCGGAAGCGAGGAGAATTCAAAACCAGATGGAATGGTATTTGGAACAAATAAACTAATCGTATAAATCTTAGTCCCTATATTTGGGGACTTTTTTATTTGGACTAATGATGCATAGGATAATTTAGACGAGTCGTATAAAATGGAGTAGGGGAGTTATCGATGGCATGAAGAGTTTTTCCCGCTCGATTGGTATAAACGGATGCTGAGCAACAACCCTGTTTATTATCATGAAGGTACCGATACGTGGAATGTTTTCCGATATGACGATGTTAAGCAGGTAATCAGTAATCAAGAGTACTTCTCAGCGGAAGGTAAGAGGACAACGCTGGTTGTTGGGGCATCTAATAAAGAAGGGACGGTTCCGGACAAAATCAATCTTTCAAGCATTGATCCTCCCAAACACCAGAAAAACCGTTCTTTGTTAGCTGCCGCTTTTACACCTCGCAGTTTGAAAGATTGGGAGCCGCGTATACGAAATATTGTCCATCTATTGCTAGCAGAGATGCAGCCTGATACGACTGTCGATATCGTAGAGTCACTGTCGGGACCATTGCCTTCGATGGTTATGGCTGATTTGCTGGGCATAACTTTGGAGGAAAGCCACCGTTTCAAAAACTGGGTCGATATCTTGTTCCAGCCCGTCAGTAAAGAGAAGCAGATAGAGAGCGAAGAGAGAAAGCGGATAGCCGCTAAGGAATATTATGAATTCCTGTACCCGATTGTCGTACATAAACGTTCTAACCCGGGGGAGGATATTATTACGGATTTATTGAATGTGGAGGTTGAAGGTGAACGATTTACTGACGATGAGGTTGTCAGAACTACCATGCTGCTGCTTGGGGCTGGAATCGAAACCACAAGTCACATGGTATCTAGCATCTTCTATTCTTTGCTGTACGATGACGAGATGTTGTACCCGCAGCTAAGAAATAACTTGGATCTAGTTCCTAATGCCGTAGAGGAAATGCTTCGTTACCGGTTTCATATCTCCAAGCGTCACCGGACGGTAAAGCAGGATAACAATCTCCTGGGCGTTGAATTAAAAAAAGGAGATCTGGTTATCGCGTGGATGAGTGCGGCTAATCTGGATGAACAGGTGTTTGAGAAGCCGTTCGAACTAAATGTTCAGCGCCGTAATAACAAGAAGCACCTAACCTTTGGCAACGGGCCGCATTTCTGCCTGGGTGCTCCACTTGCCAGAATGGAACTGAACATTGTCTTGACGGCGTTCTTGGAGAAATTCCCTTGTATTGAGCCCGTTGATTCCTTTGACTTGGAGCGTAATCTCGCAGCTTCGGCTCCCGGCCAATCTTTAACGTCTCTTTCCTTGAGGCTGGTAGGTTCATCATAAATCAGGGCATATGGAATTGTTCAATTCCGCATCAACTTTTCTATCATTCATATGAACACGATGAATAACTTTTTTGGAGGGAATCCTATGAGATTGGAAAATAAAGTAGCAGTCGTTACCGGCGCTGCATCGGGCATGGACAAAGCCATTGCCGAATTGTATGCGAAAGAAGGAGCTAAAGTCGTGGTCTCCGATTTGAATATTGAAGGCGCGGAAGCGGTAGCAGCCGCTATTAAAGCTAACGGCGGTGAAGCCGTCGCAGTTAAAACCAACGTTGCGGATCAAAATGATATCATCAGGATGATCGATACAGCGGTTAATGAATACGGAACGCTCGATATATTGGTAAACAACGCCGGCATTATGGATAATATGGCGGCAGCCGGTGACGTGAACGACGAGAGATGGGATCTTATTTTCGACGTCAATACCAAAAGTGTCATGCGCGCGATCCGCAAGTCGATTCCGATCTTCCTTGAGAAAGGGAAGGGCGTGATCATCAACACGGCTTCTACAGGCGGTTTCAGCGGCGCGCATGCGGGCGCCGCTTATACGGCCTCCAAGCACGCCGTTATCGGCTTAACTAAAAACACGGCTTTTATGTTCGCGCAAAAAGGCATTCGCTGTAATGCGATCGCACCTGGAGCTACGATGACGAATATCGCTTCAACGATCAGCAATGTAAGCGAGTTCGGCGCTTCTAGAACGAAGGTTACTCAAGGGGTTATCCCACGCGTAGGACAAGCAGAAGAAATCGCACAAGTAGCCTTATTCCTCGCATCCGATGAATCGAGCTTCGTAAATGGCGCCATAATCGCCGCGGACGGCGGATGGACGGCAGGCTTCTAAACCGGTAAACAAAATAGGACTATAAGCTGTAAGCAGCCTGGCTGCTTACAGCTTTTTTGATAGATTTACAGTGGGAAAGGATACTGTAGAACATTTTGTGGAAATGGATTCATACACGACTATGGAACAAGCCGGCTTGTTTCATATGTTATCAAGCGGGTAAGTAATAGGCGTAGGCAGTTAAGTTAGTATGAACTTGCCTAATAAAAACGCTTAAGGAGTGGATCAACATGGCTGACAAAATGTCACGAGAAGAAGCAGGACGCAAAGGCGGAGAAGAAACTGCAAGAACTCACGATAAAGAGTTCTATCAGGAAATTGGAAGCAAGGGCGGAGAATCACGCGGCGACAGCGATGGTAAAATGAGCCGCGAAGAAGCGGGTCGCAAAGGCGGCCAAAACTAATTCCGTTAATCAACTGCCTCCGTGTTTCATTGAGAGCCTGCATATAGGGATTCTCAATGCCGACCCCGGGAAATTAATCTTATTATAGGAAAAGGATCTGCAAGCACATTAAAGTTGTGCAAGCAGGTCCTTTTTCTGTATGAACGGTTCTCCTAATGGATTTGCTGATTGTTCATCATAGTCTATCATCCTCGTAATGTGATCCTGTGGTAATATAAGTTAATATCCTTAATTAAGGTGATACACAAATCGAAAATCAATCTAAAGCGTAATATAAAGGAGTATTAGATTAGATGGACATAGTATTCAACCTGGAAACGGTTTTGGACGACATGAAACGGCAAATCGATAAATGGACAGCTTCAATTAGAGAGAAGGACGCGGAACAGATCGTGAAGCGGACTCCGCTTCAGATAGGAATTCATGATTACGCTCTGCTTGAATATGTTAACGGCCAGGTGAACATGACGGATAATGATCTCGACTTTACCATGCCGGGTACCTCGACCAGCCGCGGTGGGTATGCAGAAATGCTGTCCGAAGAACAAGTGCGAGAGCGGATTGTCCCTGAGCTTGCTTCTTATATGAAGATTACACTTGAGGCTCTGCCGTCAGCGTTAATCGATTATCGGTTCACTTTGAATGGGAAGTTCCGGACTCGGGAAGGCGAACTCTGCATTCGTATTCTCGAATACGTCGACGAGACGAAGAAGAAACAATTAAGGGAACGAATCTTCTTTTATATCGAGAAAAAACTCGAACCGGGAAACTATCCGACCAAACCGCTGGAGACGTTCTTCCTCTCCCGGCATCTGTTAGACGAGCATCTGTTTCCAGACTTGGCTGCCGGCCGGATTATTTCCCTTTTCGAGAACATTCAACAAGTTAACAAAGGGAACAAACATGTTGCAGAACACAGGAATTATCTGACTATCGCTTTACGGAGTTGGGTGGAGGATCAGTGGCTGCCCCGTTATTTTGATAATGAAGGGACAACATTCCAGAGAAACTATCAGAAAAAAAACGGTGCCCGGCTGGAAAATACGGAGGAGGGACCGATCGAACTTCTCCTCTATGCCGCAATCTCCATTCTGAAATACATGCCTTCTTACAGCAGAAGCACGGGGCTGGATATGTTGAAATGCGCTATTGAGCTAGGAAGTGACAAAGCCAAACGGATGATGAAGGAGGGCAGCGGTGCGTTTGCCGAGGAGGATATTAGTTTTCGTGATGAGCTGGCGGAAGGTACAGCCAACGATGTGTTTGCCGTGGTGACCCTGACGATCAAGCAGGAAACGGAAGAGAGCTACGGTCGTGCGCTCCGGTTTCTGATTCACTTGTTAACTCTCGGTTTCCCCAAAAGCTATCAAATCAAGCTGAAATCAAGCGTCAAACAATGGCTGCCCATTAAAGGGCTGGCCAAATCAGGAACACACCGATTTTTCGCTCAAGCTCTGGAATATCCGCATTTGCATCCCTTGTTGGAGGAATACGCGCGAGCGGCGATGGAACCTTTCGAATGGTATGCGGATACGGAAGGGGAGAAGAACTGCATGCCGGGCAGTTATGCAGTCTTCGGCCTCGGATTGGCGAATCGGGCCTATTTTCCGCTGGTAGAAGAATATATGGAGATGGTTGACGAAGAGCACCAGTCTGTTCAGAACTGCTTCACAGCCGCATTGGCCGACCTTCATGGGGTTAACGCAGAGACGATTTCGACGCTGGTGAAGTGCATGCTCCGCAGCACAGATTCGGTGAAGCTGAAGATCAGAGCAGATATGGAAGAAGAGAAGCATCTGCGATTGCTGCTCGACCAGGCTCGGGACCTTCCCTATTATAAGGTGGAGCATATGGTTTATTTGATCTGGGGCGGAACGGACAAGCTGAAGAAAATTGCGGCCAAGGCCGAAGGAGAGCGTGGGCAGTGGCTTTTGGAGCTGGTACGTCTTACCGGGCGCGGGCAGCAGCGAGGATAACCGCTCTTTGGAAATGGGTGGCTGTAAAGAACGGCAGAAAACCGTGAAAACCGTAAAGTATGCCGGAAGAAGTCGCCAGATTGGCGGCTTTTTTTGTAGAGTAAATCGGGGATTGACTGCAAAGGATGTTATAGCGTATTGAGAGGTTAGAAAAGATGTTGATTTATAATCATAAAATAGGTATAGTCTTATATGTATATATAAGCATTTAATTATATATCGGCTTATCTCAAGATAAAAGCGGTATAAAGGAGGTTCGCTTCAATGACACAACAAATAAATACAGATGACATCCGTGATATTTCTCAAATTCTTAAACTCTTGGGTGACAAAACGAGGCTTATAACGATGAAGCTGCTGGAGCATCAAGAGTGCTGTGTATGTGAACTCGTTGAAATCATCAACACCAGCCAGCCTGCAATAAGCCAACACTTGAGAAAGCTTAAAGATGCGGGTCTTGTGAAAGAAGAA
Organism: Paenibacillus lutrae; assembly: GCF_009757775.1. Lineage (GTDB taxonomy): Bacteria > Bacillota > Bacilli > Paenibacillales > NBRC-103111 > Paenibacillus_F > Paenibacillus_F lutrae. The sequence goes on along the minus strand of NZ_RHLK01000001.1, from coordinate 483,123 downwards.
CGCAGAGGACAGTGGATTTTCTACTCGACGAATAGAGAAAATAAACACTACGAGCTGATTGAGAAACTGATTGGCTATGTTCCTTCTCAGAATCATGAATTCGAAGCGTTAGCAAAAAAAGGATTGAGAGTCACTTGCAAATAATTGGGGGTTTAATGAAGTGAGTTCGGTTATTGTAGCCTGTATTATTTTTCTGGTCACCCTTGTACTTATTATCTGGCAGCCTGGAAACTTGTCTATCGGATGGTCTGCTTGCGGCGGGGCCATTCTAGCGCTTCTCGCAGGGGTCGTAACCTTACAAGATGTTCTAGATGTCACGCAAATTGTATGGAATGCCACTTTAGCTTTCGTTGCGATCATCCTTATATCCTTAATTCTTGACAGGATTGGTATTTTTGAATGGGCAGCCTTACATATGGCAAGAGCGGCGCGTGGGAATGGAATCCGGATGTTTATTTATGTCTCGGTTCTTGGAGCTATGGTAGCTGCCTTATTCGCTAATGACGGGGCGGCCTTAATTCTGACACCCATTGTACTTGCTATGGTAAGGGCGCTGAATTTTGAGGAGAGCAAGGTTTTTCCTTTTATTATCGCAAGCGGATTTATTGCCGATACGACATCTTTACCGTTAGTCGTAAGCAACTTGGTAAATATTGTTTCGGCGGATTTCTTCGGAATAAGCTTTCTGGAGTACGCAGGCCGCATGTTTGTACCGAATTTATTCTCGCTCGCGGCCAGTGTTCTCGTGCTTTACTTGTTCTTCCGCAAGGGTATTCCGAGACAATACGATGCCGCGCAATTAAGAAGACCTTCCGAAGCGATCAAAGATCCCCATATGTTCCGTATGTCATGGATCGTCTTAGGTGTATTGCTGATCGGATACTTTGTAAGTGAATTTCTAAAGATTCCCGTCTCTATAGTGGCAGGCATCATCGCGATTTTCTTCCTGCTGATGGCTCGCAAAAGCTCCGCTGTTCCAATAAAAGAGGTTGTGAAAGGTGCACCCTGGGCCATTGTATTTTTCTCAATAGGCATGTACGTAGTTGTGTACGGGCTTCGTAATGCAGGTCTGACCGATCTGCTTGCGGGCGTTATTCAAGCCGCGGCAGACCGGGGGATGTTTGCGGCAACCATGTCGATGGGCTTCATAGCGGCTATTATTTCATCCTTAATGAACAATTTGCCTACCGTCATGATCGATGCCCTGGCGATTGATGCTACCCGTGCAACGGGCGCCTTAAGAGAAGCTTTAATCTACGCAAACATCATTGGTTCCGATTTGGGTCCTAAAATTACACCTATCGGGTCGCTGGCAACCCTTTTGTGGCTGCACGTGCTAACTTCCAAAGGTGTGAAGATATCCTGGGGCACTTATTTTAAGACGGGGATTATATTGACCATCCCTACGCTATTTATAACTTTGTTAGGTTTGTACCTCTGGTTAACCATCATTTTGTAATATAAGGAGCATTCAATCATGGGGAAAAAAACAATTTACTTCCTTTGCACGGGGAATTCTTGCCGCAGCCAAATGGCAGAAGGATGGGCCAAAAAATATCTGGGTGACAGCTGGAATGTTTATAGTGCCGGCATCGAAGCTCATGGTCTGAACCCTAACGCTGTCAAAGCGATGAAGGAAGCAGGCATAGATATTTCAGAGCAGACATCAGATGTGATTGACGCGACCCTGTTAAGCACAGCAGATCTGATTGTTACATTATGCGGAGATGCTGCCGAGCGCTGTCCGGTGACTCCTCCGCATGTCCGTCGTGAACATTGGGGTTTCGATGACCCCGCCAAGGCGCAAGGTACAGATGAAGAGAAGTGGGCTGTTTTCCAAAGAGTGCGTGACCAAATTGGGGCGCGCCTTGCAAAGTTTGACGGAATGAACTCCGGCACCCTGTGAAAGACTTTTATAGGATAGAATGAACAGCTGCGCCTTTGCGCCTACATACCTGAGAACTATGATATACGATTGAGAGCGTGTTAAAGGAAAAAATTGAACACTTTTTGAACATGCTTGACATTGAAAATCATTCGCATATAATAATTATTATAAATAGTGATCAGCATAGCCCGCTAAAATATTGCGGGAAGGGTATTAAACCACTATACTGATTGTTAGATCCCAATAACCTAGGAGGTAACAATATCATGGCATTGATTGGAACAGAAATACTACCATTTAAAGCAAGCGCTTTTCACAACGGTGATTTTATTGAAGTATCTGAGGCGAACTTTAAAGGAAAATGGAGTGTAATTTGCTTCTATCCAGCTGACTTCACATTTGTTTGTCCTACAGAACTTGGGGATTTACAAGATCAATACGCAACATTGAAAGAACTTGGTGTTGAAGTTTACTCCGTTTCCACGGATACTCATTTTGTGCACAAAGCTTGGCACGACAGCTCCGATGCTATCAGCAAAGTTACTTATATTATGATCGGTGACCCATCACATACGATTTCCCGCAACTTTGACGTGCTGATCGAAGAAGATGGAATGGCTAACCGCGCTACTTTCATCATCGATCCGGACGGCGTTATCCAAACGGTTGAAATTACAGCCGACGGCATTGGACGCGATGCAAGCACACTGATCGACAAGATCAAGGCTGCTCAATATGTACGCAATAACCCAGGTGAAGTTTGCCCCGCTAAATGGAAAGAAGGCGCTGAAACTTTGAAGCCGAGCCTGGATCTCGTAGGTAAGATTTAAGGAGAGATTAACATGAAACTGGATGCAGACATAAAGAACCAACTAGCGCAGTATCTTCAGCTTATGGAAGGCGATGTTCTGCTGAAAGTCAGTGCAGGTACCGATTCTGTATCAAACGATTTGATGGATTTGGTTAATGAACTGTCCAGCATGTCGAGCCGTATAACGGTAGAGCAGACAGAGTTGTCCAGAACTCCAAGCTTTAGCGTAAACCGCCCGGGTGAAGATACGGGTGTAACCTTTGCAGGAATACCGCTGGGGCATGAATTTACTTCATTGGTTTTGGCTTTGCTTCAAGTCAGCGGAAGAGCTCCGAAGGCCGAACAAAGCGTGATCGATCGAATTAAAAGCATTCAAGGCGACTTTCACTTTGAAAGTTATGTAAGCCTGTCCTGCCATAACTGTCCTGACGTTGTTCAAGCGCTGAACTTGATGAGTGTACTTAACCCAGGTATTACTCACACCATGATTGACGGAGCAGCGTTCAAATCGGAAGTGGAGAGCAAAGATATCCTGGCAGTGCCGACGGTATACTTGAATGGCGAATCTTTCGGAAGCGGTCGGATGACCATTGACGATATTCTTGCCAAACTGGTTACCTCTGACGCTTCCGAATTTGAGAATAAAGAGCCCTACGATGTACTAGTAGTCGGCGGCGGACCGGCCGGAGCGAGCGCTGCAATTTATGCGGCACGCAAAGGGATTCGCACGGGTATTGTGGCGGACCGTTTCGGCGGACAAGTTAACGATACCATGGGGATTGAGAACTTCATCAGTGTCAAGTACACGGAAGGTCCTAAGCTCGCTGCGAGCCTTGAAGAGCATGCCAAGGAATACGGCATTGACATTATGAAGGCACAGCGCGCGAAGCGTCTGGAGAAGAAAGATCTGATCGAAGTGGAACTGGAGAACGGTGCCGTTCTGAAAAGTAAGACGGTCATCATCTCTACCGGTGCCCGTTGGCGCAATCTGGGCGTGCCCGGTGAAGCGGAATTCAAGAACAAAGGCGTGGCTTACTGCCCGCATTGCGACGGTCCTTTATTCGCCGGTAAACGGGTTGCGGTTGTCGGCGGCGGTAACTCCGGCATTGAAGCGGCCATTGACCTTGCCGGTATAGCGGATCACGTTACCGTACTTGAGTTTATGCCGGAATTAAAGGCAGACCAGGTTCTTCAAGATCGCCTGAACAGTCTGCCTAACACGACCGTGCTCAAGAACGCTCAAGTGAAGGAAGTCACGGGAACCAGCAAAGTGGACGGCATTAGTTACATCGAGCGCGAGTCCGGTGAAACGAAGCACATTGAGCTGGAGGGAGTTTTCGTTCAAATCGGTCTCGTTCCTAATACAGACTGGTTAGGTGATGCGGTAGAACGTACGCGTATGGGTGAAATTGTTGTAGATAACCATAGCGCGACGAATATCCCTGGAGTATTCGCCGCAGGCGACTGCACCAATACTCCTTATAAGCAAATTATTATTTCGATGGGATCAGGGGCGACTGCAGCATTAGGAGCTTTTGATTATATGATCCGAAATCAATAAACAGGCTTGCAGCAAATGTTCGTATTGGGGCTGAAAGTCCCGCTACGGTAAGCTTTAAGAGCCCTAACCGACAGGTTAGGGCTCTTTGCTTTGTACAAAGATGAGAACGGCGTATGCGATTATCATTCAGCCCAGCATATTGACACGGAAAACGTACAGCTATATAGTTAAGTGAATTTAATTAAATCCAGTTAACTAAGGAGAAGGTTTTATTGTTATCTAGTATTTTTGGGAAACTTTATTATGACTTGACGCTCAATGAACTGAAAATGATGAACTCCATTGATTTGTATCCCAATCTTACCTACAACAGTCTTTTATATCTGGATCTAATCGCCTACCACCCTAATTGTACGGTTAGTTCCATTGCCGAATTGCTGCATGTATCTAAATCTGCCGTGACTATTAAAGTAAGTGAATTGATTAAACAAGGTTTTGTGGAGAAAAAACAGAGTGAACGGGATAAAAGAGTCTATTACTTATCGGTTAAACCCGAAATTCAAGGGCACTATGACATATATAATCAGATAATCAAACAGGCAGGAGAGAAAATGAAGGACACTTATACCACCGAAGAGATATCACTTTTTTGTAACATGCTGTCCTCTTTTAATAAATATTGCTTTCCGGAGAAATCTTAATTCCGACCCACATCAAGGATTTATACAGACAGAAAGAGGAATCAGACATGAAGAAACCAATTAAAGAACAAAAGACCGTATTGCTTATCCTTCTAAGTAACCTTTTTATCGCCTTTCTGGGAATTGGCCTGGTCATCCCTGTTATGCCGTCTTTTATGACTATTATGCATTTATCGGGAAGCACAATGGGCTACCTTATTGCCGTATTTGCGGTGGCGCAGCTGATTATGTCCCCGTTCGCAGGCCGCTGGGTGGACCGTTACGGCAGGAAGAGAATCATCATACTCGGCTTATTCCTTTTTGGTGTTTCGGAGCTTATTTTTGGTCTGGGCACTAGCGTACCGGTGTTGTATCTATCACGGATCCTGGGCGGATTTAGCGCCGCCTTCATTATGCCGGGTGTTACGGCCTATGTGGCGGATATTACAACCGTTCAGGAACGGCCCAAAGCAATGGGGTACATTTCCGCGGCCATCAGCACGGGCTTTATTATAGGACCCGGCATAGGCGGTTTTATAGCCGAATACGGCGTGCGATTACCCTTCTATTGTGCGGCAGCCATTGCTTTTGCAGCGTGTATTTCGTCCATATTTATTCTAAAAGAGCCGGAAACGAAGGAAACTTCTGCGGATTCCAAGCATACGAACTTTGTAGGCGATTTAAAAAAGTCACTTCATCCGCTTTACTTTATTGCTTTCATTATCGTATTTGTACTTGCTTTCGGTTTATCCGCCTATGAAACGGTGTTCAGCTTATTCTCGGATCACAAATTCGGCTTCACACCCAAGGATATTGCAGGCATTATTACAATAAGTTCAATTTTCGGCGTTGTTGTACAAGTATTTATGTTTGGCAAAATGGTCGATATACTCGGCGAAAAAAAACTGATCCAGTTATGTTTAATTGCAGGGGCCATACTGGCAGTAGCGTCAACCTTTGTTGCCAGCTATTGGACAATGCTGGCGGTTACTTGCTTGATCTTCCTCGCATTTGACTTGCTTCGTCCGGCTCTAACGACATTTTTGTCCAAGGCCGGCGGGAATGAGCAAGGATTTGTTGCTGGAATGAACTCTACCTATACGAGCTTAGGTAATATTGTCGGGCCGGCAATGGGAGGAATTTTGTTTGACGTAAACATCAACTATCCTTATCTATTTGCTGCTGTCATTATGGTCATCGGGCTCGGTATTACTTTGATATGGAAAGATAGCCGATTGACCGAAAGCTCAGAATAATTTGAAACTGATACAAGGCCCAAGACCTGGATCAGGGTCATTATGTTAAATATGTTAGAGGCAAGCTGCTGTCGGTACTTTCCGCGGCAGCTTGTTTATGTTTCTGTGGCGCTCTCGTATTCGAATCCTGTATCTGTTGACTATATTTTCTCAGAAATGAGAGGTTTCTTCTAAATCATTTTCCAATATAATTAACATAAACATTAAATTACGAAAGAGGTGGGTAACTATGTTTAAGAAATCCTGGTTGTTTTTAATCCTTATATTTATTGCCGCATGTTCAACTCAACCAGAGGAATCCGTTCAAACTGATATTACGGGAATCATAACCGCAATCAATAAAGAAAAGAATCAAATTCTAGTCATTGATAATAAAAAGAAAAAAGACATAACGGAGAAAAGAGAAGCTATGTGGGTTAGTATGGGCAAAAACGGAGAGTTGATTGTTGACGGTAGTACCGCTGCGGATCATACTTTTAATAAGGAATTTTTAGGCCGGAAAGCCATGGTATGGATAGATGGGATTATTCTCAAATCGGACCCGCCGCAGACTTTTGCTTCGAAACTAATTGTGGAATAGGCAGCAGCCCGTGTCCCAAATGCAGCGGTCAAATGAGGAAGCTCCTCCATAACCTGACAACTGGCCGACCCTGACAGCCAAATGGGCTGAGAGGAATGCTTCGATGAGTATGGACAAAGCTGGATGACCGAACGGTCACCGGATCAAATTATTGCATCACTTATTAATGAAATTCATCAAAGGCGCTCTGGCAAGTGAGAAAAATTGTCTAGCATGGCCCTATAAGCACAGCCTTCACGGTCTTAACCCGGGAGGACTGTGCTTGTTTATTTGCTGACAGCTATTTTGCGGACATTAGAGGTAGGTAGTTGAATTCCTCATTCGCGCCGAACACTGATGCGTGTGTGGTTATTAATCGAACGCGCTGATACCGTGAAACGTCAGTGTATGAAAGATGGTGTTCAACTCTTGGGCGGAACACGGCATTTTATTATCCATCCACCATGTCAAAAGGGACCAGAACGTATTTACAATGAATTCAAGCCTAACCTCGCGAGTAATGAGTTTTGTATCCTTGTCGGGGAGTAATAGGTCTATTTCTTCGCCAATCAAGTCAACGAGCATTCTTTTCATATGAAACTGGACCACCACACCGCTTTGTTTGCCTGCTACAGCACGGTAAATGTGCCGATGGCTCTGGATATGCTGCAGCATCGGCAGACTGAAACCGAAACGGAGTTCTCCGCTGTTGAGTGGTGACAAATAATCCTTGCTTTGATCCTTAATTACAGCTCTCAAATGTTCAATATTACTGAGAAGAAGCTTCTCTTTATCGGCATAATGGCTGTAGAAAGTGGAACGGCCGATGTTAGCCCGGTCAATGATGTCTTGAATGGTGATGGCTTCGTAACCTTTCTCCATTATTAAATCAAGCAAAGCTTCTTGAAGAAGAAGACGTGTACGATGAACACGGCGATCCGGTTTCTTCCCGGCTTCCATATTGTTTCCTCCTTTATCAAACATAATAGTCTGATTTGTACCATAATGAACGTTTCATCAAAAGTTGATGATTGTGAGCCATTATCTTGAACATTATAATCGATATCGAACACTGTGTTCAATAATTATTGATTAGAATGTCAGGAGGAAATGCCTTGAGCAAGAATAATGCAGTAAACAATCCCTCTCATCCAGCTGCTGGAAGAGGGAACGCCCTCATTTCTCTACGAAGTGTATACAAAAATTATGAAACTCCCTCAGGTTCGTTTCCTGCACTAAAGGATATTAATCTGGACGTTAACCCCGGGGAGTTCATTGCAATCGTGGGCAAATCCGGAAGCGGAAAATCAACACTGATCAACGTGCTTACGGGTATTGACAGCCCTTCCTCAGGGGAGGTGCATGTAGCTTCAATGGCAGTTCGTGGTCTAAATCAGGAACAGCTGGCAGTATGGCGCGGTAAGAACATCGGTGTTATTTTTCAATTTTTTCAACTGCTTCCTACCTTAACAATTGCGGAAAATGTCATGCTGCCTATGGATTTTTGCAATACGTATCCAGCACGTGAACGACGTGAACGAGCGCTGTATCTGCTCAATAAGGTTGGGATTGCTGAACAGGCCGATAAATTGCCGGCAGATCTGTCGGGCGGCCAGCAGCAGCGTGCGGCTATAGCAAGGTCGCTGGCAAATGATCCGCCGATACTCGTTGCTGACGAACCCACCGGTAATTTGGACTCTCAGGCAACAGATAGTGTAATGGAATTTTTCGAGGATCTTGCCCAAGAGGGAAAGACTGTCGTGATGGTTACGCACGAACGAGATTTGAGTCAGTATTTTACAAAAACGATAACGCTCTCTGACGGAAAAGTCGTTTCCTCATCGCTGTTGAAAGACGGGGGAGGTCTAGAATGAGCGCAAGATGGACCAAGATGCGCAGCGACCTTAAGGCAACTAAAGGCCGCATGATCATGATGGTGTTAGCGATTGCCGTCAGTATATTCGGAATAGGAACGATCCTAAGCTCTTATTCGATCCTGACCAGAGAGATTAATCTCAACTACATGACAACGAATCCGGCCACGGCATTAATTGAAATGAACGAGGTGCCGGATGGATTGATAGGGACAGTTAAACAACAACCCGGCATTATCGATGCGGAAGCGAGTTCAACTCTCACAGCACGAGTTCTGGTACATGATGAATGGGTACCGATGTTATTGTTCGTGGTCAGGGATTTTCAGAACATGCGCATGAATACAGTGCAGCCCGAATCGGGTGCCTGGCCGCCTGCTGAAGATTCTATTCTGATTGAACGGGTAGCCATGGATTTACTTAAATCCCGAGTAGGCGATAAGATCGGCATTCAGACACCAAATGGTTCGTTGCAGGAGATACGGATATCCGGGACGGTTCATGACCAAGGACTGGCTCCCGCTTGGCAAGAGCAGATGGCATACGGTTATATCTCTCCGGCAACGCTCGTTAAGCTTGGCGAGAGCGGCAGTATGCATATTCTGAAAGTAGAGACAGAGAATCGTTCTGCACCTGTGACGGAGATTGAAGAGACCATCAGCGGATTAGCAGGATGGTTACATGAGCAGGGTCATGAAGTACATGAGATCCGGATTCCTCCTCCAGACAAACACCCTCATCAGAGTCAGATGACAGCTATCCTCGTCATGATGCTTATTTTCAGCCTGATGGCTCTCGTATTAAGTTCCATTCTTACAGCTGCAATGATTGGCGGGCTGCTTGCACAGCAAGTACGCCAAATCGGTGTGATGAAAGCGATCGGGGGTACCAGCCGGCAAATCATGAGTATGTATTTGGCTTTGGTCGTGTTTATTGGTACCGTTTCTGCAGCGCTTGGATTGCTGCCAGGCATTGCTGCCGGCAGAATTCTGGCAAGAGAGGTTGGCGTGATGCTTAATTTCACATTATATAGTGAAAGCATCCCTTGGTGGGTCTATGTAATCCAGCTGCTCGCAGCAATCCTTGTACCGCTGATTGCAGCTTCCATTCCGATTATGAGAATATCCCGGATGACGGTTCGGGAAGCCATAAGCGATTTTGGTACAAGCCGTAATTCTTTTGGCTCACGCAGGCTGGATCATTTCCTGAGCAAGATCCGCGGTCTGGACCGGACACTGATATTAGCGCTGCGTAATTCGTTCCGCCGGCGAGGCCGCTTAATTTTAACGCTGGGATTGCTTGCAGCGGCCGGAGGCATGTTCATGACAAGCCTTAATATAAAGACGGCTTGGGAAAAGAACTTGGCGGATGCGGCACAGAACCGTCAATATGATCTGGAACTCCGTTTGAATAAAGCAGTGGAGGAAAACCGGATCAAGCAGCTTATCAACGAGATCGAGGGTGTAAAGCAGGTGGAGAACTGGAGTCTGGTGCCGGCGGGTTTACAGCGCCAGGACGGGCTGGAAATTCTCCGAACATACCCGGATGGAGGCCATGGCAGCTTCAGCGCCCGATCTGCTCCAGCGAAGAGCCAGATGCTTCAATTGCCGATGATGGAAGGCCGGTGGCTTCAGAAAGGGGACACTGGAGGTGTTGTTCTCAATCATATGGCCCAATCCTTTTACCCAACCGCACAAGTAGGAGATATGATTAAGATGACGATTGACAGTAATCCGGCACGATTACAAGTGATAGGAATTTCCAAAGAAATAGGTTCTCCCGCGACTGCCTATGTGATGCCGGAGTCCTATGAGGAAGCGATTGGTCAGACGGGTACCGCCAATGCAGTCAGAGTTACGATGAATGACCGGAGTCCGGAATCAGTGAGTCAAGCAGCTGCAAAAATCAGGAATAAACTTGAACAAGCGGGGATCAGCATCAAGATGGAGATATCTGAAGCGAAACTGAATGAAGCGATCGGAGGGCATGTTTATATTCTTATTTTTGCCCTCATCATGATGTCTCTGATCTTGGGGATTGTAGGTGCTTTAGGTCTTATGTCGACAATGGCGACCAATGTGGTTGAACGTACCCGGGAATTCGGCATTATGCGAACAATCGGAGGAAAATCCAGCACAGTGATGCGGAATATCATTAGCGAGGGGATATTTATCGGCATCTTGAGCTGGGGCATTGCGATTATTGTATCTTTGCCATTATCAGCATCGGTAGGGAGCCTTATCGGCAAGCTGGCCTTCCGTGCACCGCTTCCCCTAATGATTTCACCATTCGTCGTACTCATCTGGTTGGCCGTAATTATCGTTGGGGCCAGCGTCGCAAGCGCCTATCCCGCTTGGAAAGCATCGCGTCTGACCGTACGAGAGACACTTTCTCATATATAAGGCGCCTGTCGGGACAGCCCAATACCGAAATCAGCCTCAAACTTACAGATCCTTAATAAAAGGAAAAAACCTCCTTCATCCCGAAGGAGGTTAATGGTATAGGAGTTCTCATTTCATTTAGGAGGTTGGGGCCCAAAAGAGGGTTTGACCCTTATGTCATGAATGGCAGACTGTAAGCTGCCCGACAAAATGTATAGGGAAATTATTATAGAGGTGAGGAAATATGGGTTCAAGAATTATGCACTTGATTATCGCGAATACAATTGCGGAGAGCCTGTCCATAGAAAATAGAACATCCTTGTTACTTGGAAGCATCGCTCCCGATGCTGTTTCAACTAAAAACGAATCCCATTTTTTTAAGGGTGAAGCACAAGATTATTCACGTCGCGTAGATTATAAAGGATTTTTACAGAAATATAACTCGCAAGTAGAAAGTCATTTTATCTGGGGCTATTATACTCATTTAATTGCGGATGACATATGGCTGAAAGGTTTTTATCTTCCTTGGCTGAAAAACAGAATGGAAGCAAAGAAAGAATGGTATCATCTATACCATAATGATTTTAGGTTACTAAATGGCTAACTATTGGAAAACTATGGTATTAAAGATGGATTAAGAAAATCGCTGCGCCATAGCCAGACAATTATTGATATGGAGGAGGTGAAGTCCAGGGAAGTTGGAAGGGGATAAGGGATTTTGTGGGATATAAAATATTGATTCGTATCGTTAATGATTCTTATAATAGAGTAGAGACTGAGGCGAACTGGGGAAATAAGCAGCTTGTTTATGAAAATGGAATGATTCGTTGAAAACTTGACTGAATCCGCCAAATTTTACACGGAAGTATCAGGTTTTACAAAGGGAAAAGAGCCGGAGAACTACATATCAGTAAGCAATGGTGACACCATCATTGGTCTGGGCGCCTTAACCCAGCTTGGTGACAACCATTATCTAAAATCGATAACGGTTACTATATAAGAATTACTTCGAAAGATTAGAGCTAACGGGCTTAGGAGGAATAGGCAGGATGTTACACGATTTGCAAGGTGAATCAAACATGTCAACCATTGTGGGAATATTATATTCCGCTGTCAAAGAAAACAGCCAGCGGATGCAATTAATCACGGTTGAAATGTCGCAAGAAGAAGTGGATTACAAGGGTCCCCATAACAACTTGAATAGTACAGCTCAGTTAATAAAACACATTATGTATGTGGATCTGAATTGGGTTTATAGATTGAAAAGACAGCCCCTTCCTCTTTCTTTGAAAGAGCAATTTGGTCCCATGATCGATACAAATAATAAGCTTCCGATGATCAAAGGTACGTCGCTGCGCACACTGATCACTAACTATGAAGGTGTGCTGGAAATGTTGAAAGATGCATGCATTCGATTAACAGATGCTGACCTGGATATCGTTGTCCATTTTGGGCATGAGAATGAAAAGCGTGCAACTATACGCTGGGGCTTATGGCATATGGCTGACCACAGCCGGTATCATCAGGCGCAAATTAATCAGCTTAGAAAGTGGTACAAGGAAAACTCTCTTTCCAGCTAAAAGGGATATGAACAGATTGGTAGGGAGAAAAGGGGAGAAGTCAATGCTTCAATCAATCATCTTTGATATGGATGGAACGCTGTTTCAGACAGATAAGATTTTAGAAGTTTCACTTGAAGATACTTTCAATTATTTAAGGTCATTAAATAGTTGGAATAGCGAAACACCAATTGATAAATACCGTGAAATAATGGGTGTACCTTTACCCAAAGTCTGGGAAACCTTGTTGCCCGATCATACCATTGAAATAAGGCAGCAAACGGATGCGTATTTTCTGAATAGATTAATTACAAATATAAAAAGCGGAAAAGGTGCGTTATATCCGCATGTTAAGGAAATTTTCAGTTATTTAAAAGAGAATCGTTGTTCCATTTATATAGCAAGTAATGGTTTAACGGAATATTTGAAAGCCATTGTGAATTATTATAATCTGGACAATTGGGTTACAGAAACATTTAGTATCCAGCAAATCCAATCGTTAAATAAGTCAGATTTAGTTCAAAGTATTATAAAAAAATATGATATTACTCATGCAGCAGTAGTAGGAGATCGTCTGTCGGATATTCATGCAGCTAAAGATAATGGACTAGTTGCAATAGGATGCAGATTTGATTTTGCACAAGAAGAAGAACTTTCTCAGGCAGATATAGTTATAGATGATTTAATGGAGTTACAAGCGATAGTATCCCGATTTTGAAAAGACCGCTTCGCTCCGAAAGGCCAACAGCTTCTTAGATACGATACCGAGTCTATTACCATTATCAATTTCAAAGCAAGGAGGGGAACTGAATTGCTTATTCGTTTATTGGAGAAGAACGACCAAATTCATGTTGAAGAAATAATGGCGGGGCATCCTCTGCAATTCCCGAAGTTTATTATAGACAAATACCCCCCGCGGTGGAACGCATTTTTGACAGTACAGGATTATAATCTACACGGATACCATGTGACTTTAGCGAATTCTTGTGAAGTAACTGGTCATGCAGGGTATGTTTTTAATGATGAACTAGGACTACACGAAATAGTTGGCGTTGCTGTATCGCAACACTTTCAACGTCAAGGGATAGGGAACGCTTTGATTAAACAAGTTTGCGATAAAATAACGGAGTTAGGCAATAAGCAGGTTATTCTCTACACATTAGGTCATGCTGGAAATGAAGCAACGCTATCGTTCTATCGAAATCTTGGATTTGAAATGGTTAATTTCGAAAAGGATTTCTTTGAATACGGCTACCACAGAATTACCTTTCTCAAATCAATTTAAAGGATATGGCTAAAGTGATGGAAACTAGGTTCAATATGAAAAGACTGCCAATCGTGGCATTTTCCCCTTCCAAGTAGACATTCAAAAAAAGTCCTCATGATACCATGAGGACGGAGTGAACTTGGAGGGGATTTTGATCTTTTTAAATCATTCAAGATGCCTCAGATTCTTGTGAAGTTTTGCCGCGGCGCAGTAAAAGGCCCAGTATTGCTCCTATAATCGCCACGACTACCATAACACCGAACGTATCCGCGAATGAATTAGCGGCTAACTCGGCCGCTGCCTGCTGCATCATCTCAGGTGTCGGAGCGGTCGTCCCGGCTGCCGCTGCAGCTTTGAGCTCATCGGTTCTGAATGTTACACGGGCCGAGAGAATCGTTACGAGAGCCGCGACTGACAGAGAGTTGACGACTTGCTGCATGGAATTAGTCAATGACGTTACCCGGCTGACCAAATGGCGGGGAGCTTTATTGAACAGATGAGTATTCATCGGCATGGTCATCATGCCCATACCCGCTCCGGCCATAATTAACGGAATGATCAGATCTTTGCCGACCGTTGCCGCATCCACTTGGGAGTATTGGTAAGTAGCTGCGGAGACAAGTCCCAGCCCGATGACGACCAGCCAGCGGACACCGATCCGGTCGAACAAGTAACCCGCAATCGGCATGACCAGCATCGAAGCAATTGCTTGCGGGAGTAAAATCATTCCCGTATCAAAGGCTCCGAAGCCTCTGGCTTGCTGAAGAAATTGCGGAAGCAGGAAAATCGCTCCGAATAACGCAAATTGTCCAATCCATTGCACCAGAATTCCTATGGAAAAGTCAATGGAGCGGAAGACCCGAAGATCCAGCAGTGGCGCTGGAGTGCTTAATTCTCTGGCGATAAAAGCGAGTAAAGCGATACCGCCTATGATGAGACCGGCGATTGTATTACTCGAGGTCCAGCTGCTTGCCCCTTCGATGACACCGTAGGACAAGCCGGCGAAAGCAATAGGGGCCAGGACCATGCCCGGCGTGTCAATTCCTGTCACCGCCTGCCGCTCTACTTTGGGAAGTGTTTTTAAGCCAAGCAGGATGGACAAGATTCCCACTGGAATGTTGATAATGAACAGCCATCTCCAGGTATAGAATTCTACGAGCCAGCCCGAGAGGACGGGCCCGATTGCCGGAGCGAATAGAATCGGAATTCCCATCATGGCCATGACCGTTCCGACCTTGCTCTGCGGACTGAGCTTGTACACATATGCCATGGCAACAGGGATTACACAGCCCCCGCCGAGCCCCTGGATAACCCGGAATACGATCAGCCAGCCCGCACTGTCAGGAAGGGCGCACAATACCGAAGCCAGTGTGAATAGCGCAATCGAGCTGAGAAACACCGTCTTCGCACCGAACCGGTCGGATAACCAGCCGGCTAACGGGATTACGGATGCCTGGGCGAGCATATAGCCCGTAACTGTCCATTGGATGGTCGGAAAATCCGTATTCAAATCAACCAATAAGGTAGATAACGCCACGTTCATTGAGGTACTGTTGAGTACAACCATGAATACCCCTGCGATAATTGCCAATAATGGAACCAGGATACTTCTAAGCTTAAAATCTTCTGCTGCGTCGTTCTTTCCCATTCTAGTTTCCTCCTGATATTCTTCAAGCTCATTGACCGCAATTTCGACTGTTTGATATAATCAAATCGGACAACTGTCCGCAAAAACAATAATACGGACAGTTGTCCGCTTTGTCAATTTTAATGTTTTTATGAAAAGCATCTGAGTCAAGGAGGCTTCCGCAATGGCCGAGCAGCAGAACGGGGTAAATGAAACAGACGAGATAAAGGTCCGCAAAACAAGTAAGCGGGATTCGGACTATCAGAATAGGATTGTGACCGCTTCAAATCGCTTATTCAAAGAGCATGGCGTAGAGAATGTGAGTATGCACCAGATTGCCAAAGCGGCCCAGATCGGCCAGGCGACTCTTTATCGCCGCTATTCCAACAAAGGCGAAATTTGTATGGCGATTCTGAGCAGCAATACACAGGATTTCTTGAGGGACCTGGATTCCTTTCGCCTGAGCAGAGGTCTAGAGGTAACTTCCCTTACTTTATTGAGCGAAGTGGTTGACAGAATCGCGGATTATTTAGACGATCAAGCGACTATGCTGGTTATTATTAAATACGAGTACAACCGCAGCAGCGAGCTTCAATTGTTACAATTTAATCATCCTGTTTTTCTTTACTTGCAGGATATTATTTCTCTGCTGTACGCCAAAGCGATAGAGGAGAGGGAAGTGGACCCTTTGAATGTTACGTTGACTACGCACACCTTAGTCGCCGCTTTAAGCCCGGATCTCTTTTTGTATCAGCAAAAAACGCTCAGGTTCAGCAAAGAGGACATTGTAGCCGGGATTAAACGTATCTACATTGAAGCGTTGAGAAAATAATGCGAGTAGGGATAGGCCGTGACCATATGACCCCTTAGGACGATGAACATTCTTCGCAATAGATAAGCGGGTAACATGAAGGAGGTGGCCAGACAATCATGATTGAGACGTTCATATCCTCCCAAAGCACCTGTTCCACCAATTGCAGCACGGTCGTTTTCTTTTTTGCCGGTATACTGACGTACTGGGATAATTTTGAAGCCGCGGTCAGTGAAGTTGTCCGGAAATATCGAAATGCCAAAATCGTAGTCATCTTTCCCTATGGAACGGCAAATGGTACTACACGTGCTTCCTTAATGTCTCTTCTGGCCAGGCAGCTTCCACAGGTCAGCTATGACTTGGCCCGTGATCATTCCCGGCGGGTAGCAAGCGTATCGCGGATCATCCGGGAGCACGCAGAAGGTGCAGAACAACTGATTCTGATCGGGCACAGCGCCGGAGGCGTGATTGCTTATCGGGCAGGGCTATATTTGGAAGAAAAGTACGGCTTTCAGCAAGTTCGAGTATTCGCAGTGGGGTGTCCGAAATTTTTTCTGAAGGACATTCCATACAATGACAGATTCACTTATATTACTGGCCAGAATCCGGACAAGATCACAAGAATCGGCAGCTGGCGCAAGCCGGGCTCCAGGGTATACCGCGGTAAGCCGGGGCGAGAAATTCAAATGGAATTTAATCCGCAACACCAGGGCTGGCGGTTTCATGCCTCGTATTTCTTGAGATCGGCCTGGACAGATGCGAATGAAGTATTCCATAACAATGCAGAGGACCTGGTCAAGAAAATCCATGAACTGTGCCCATGAACCGAATAGAATCCTTTAGAGAGCATTTCTTTATAATGAGAAATGCTTTTTTTCGTTGCAGTAAATGAAGTAGTATTGAAAAAAGTGAACACACATTGTATTGCAATCAAAACATATTGATTTACGATAAATTTTATGATAAATTCAAGATAATCATATCCAAGTGAGGTGTATTTGATGGAACGAGGAACTACGTTCTTTTTAAAGGTAGCTGTAATTCTGATGGGAATTCCTGTTCTTGCCTTGTGCATATTTTTGGTGCCGGAGATCGCGAATTTTGCGGCGGAATTGTACCCCGATCATCTTTATTTGAAGTACCTGTTTTACCTGGATCTCTATGCAACGGCGATTCCTTTTTACTTTGCTCTGTATCAGGCTTTCAAACTACTCGGCTATATCGATAAGAATCAAGCTTTCTCGGATTTATCCGTGAACGTGTTGAAGAATATCAAAGCCTGTGCGCTCGCGATCAGCGGCTTGTATGTGATTGGCCTGCCCTTGTTCTATCTTCTCGCAGAGAGAGACGACGCCCCGGGAATCATCCTGATCGGAATGATTATGATTTTTGCCTCCCTGGTAATTGCCGTTTTTGCTGCTGTTCTTCAAAAGCTTTTGAAAGAAGCCATCGATATAAAATCAGAAAATGATTTAACGGTCTGAGGTGAAAACAATGGCAATTATAATCAATATTGACGTGATGCTGGCTAAAAGGAAAATGAGTGTTACCGAACTTTCGGAGAGAGTTGGAATCACGATGGCCAATATTTCCGTACTGAAGAATGGGAAGGCAAAGGCAATTCGAATATCGACTTTAGAGGCGATTTGCAAGGCTTTGGAATGTCAGCCTGGAGATCTTCTGGAATACCAAAGTGACCCGGACACTCAAGAATATAACGATTAATCGGTCATTGTGAGCTAACGAGAAACGTTCATGCAATTAGTAGAGTGCAGATAAACCTGTCTAAACGGCAGGTTTTTTTGCGTGTCTACAAGAGAAGAGTTATGATCTGATCATTATGGATATTATGCTGCCCAGATAGACGGTTTCACCTGATCTCTTCTGTGCCTGAGAACATTCCGGTAATTTTCCTGTCCGCCGTAGGCAACCTCAGGGATCGGGTGAGAGGAGAACAGCCCGATCATTTTTGAAAGGGCTGTTCTGATTTTGCTCTATACTGCGACTCTACCAGGTACAAGCTCGTTAAAGTCGCAGCAAGTCTAGTTATTTTTTTAAATTAATTTTAAATACATCGCCTTTGTTGCCGCCAAAAACGATTTTCCCGCCTTCAGGAAGTATGACCGAATGAAGGTTACTTATCTTTGAGAAATTCACCAGCGTTCCTTTCGCGTCATATACCGCAAATCCCGCGCTGTCCGGCGCTTTGACGGTTAATTCACGGTTAGCCGATTTTTTATCGATCTTATACCAGACAGCCTGACCATTGGATGGTATGCGGCGAATAGAGGAGTTCCCCTGGGAAAAAGACTCAATCGCATCTTCGCTGATAAAAGATTGTCCCGTGATTGTTAGATACTCTTCATGGTTCTTTTTATAAAAATTCAAATCAAAAGCGTCTCTACCGCTCATAACCGGAATCTCGGCTGCATTGACTGCTTTATTCCCGCTAACAATTTTAGTGCCCGAAGCGTATCCCTGTTCGGAATCAACGGTGATTTCTTTGGACACGAGCGCTTGGTTGAGATATTGGAACGAAGTGATCTTCTCATCCAAAGCGAAGTAACGTTTCCCGTTTCTCTGTTCCCATACTTTTTTTGTGGCCGGATTCAGCAAGTTAGCATTTAATTTGTGAAATTCATAGGTGACCATAACGATCTGGCCTAATCCCGGGAAATTCAGATAAGCATTAAGTTTCAGATAGGTTTTTCCATTCTTGGCTTTGTCAAAGCTTAAAGTCAGATTCCCCTCGCTATTTTTGAATTGTCCGTTTCCTGTATACAGATAGGTTTGAGGCGGTATAAAACCTCCGTACAGAGCAGGTAAATCAATCTCACCGTTTGTGATCTTCAAATTTATCGTTGTACCTACGGTACCGTATAATCCGGAATAAGCCGACAAGTCCGAAGGCATATCCGTTTTTACCGAAGGCTGGAATGTTTTTTCAGGCAAGATCTCATTAATGATGCCTTTGGTTTTCAAGTATTCCAACAATACATTCGATGAAAAAATCGTGTTGTGAATAGAAGTCCCTCCCGATGAAAGCACGGCGATAGATATATCATATTCGGGCAGAGTTGTCAGAACGGCGTGATACATAAACGTATCTCCACCTTTGGATAAAGCCGTGATTCCGTAGTCGTCAAACGGAGCCAGACGGACAGCATCCCAACCAAGCCCGTAATTCGTGGTGTTGGTCTCTTCGGGAACCCATACTCCTTTTCTATATTCATCCCTTTGCATAGCTTTGGCGGACTTCTCCGATAAAATATCCGTTGAATTTCCGATTAATACTTCAGCGAACTTACTTACTTCTTCGGCCGTAGAGTAGAGGCCTCCCGTTCCGATGATATTGGCATTCTCTACGGGCAAAGCTGTATCTAATCCGGGAACATACGTTTTTGCGAGCTTGTTTCTGTCAAACGAATCCAATGGTGTTTTGGTAGAGGTTAAATGAAGAGGCTTGCTGAAGTAGGTTTCAATGAATTGACTGTAGCTAACCCCGCTTACCTCTTCAACCAGGAGCTCCAGCAGTTGAAAACCGTCGTTGCAATAGACCGAAAATTCTCCGGGGTCTGACTTTAAGTGTTCCGATCGTAATTTGGCCAATAATTCATCATGATTCCGGGTATCATTGTCATTCAATAACATGCTGTTCCCGTAGTGGCTGCCGTAAAGACCAGAAGAATGATTCAGCAACATGCGAGGCGTAATCTTTTTGTATCGTGGATCCGCCATTTTAAAGTTCTTGATATACGTGGTTAGTGGTTTATCAATATCGATTTGATTGGAATCAGCCAGCCTCATCGTTGCAGCAGACACATACATTTTACTTACCGAGCCTATTCCGAACATCGTATCTTTGGTTACCGGCTGCTTGGCAGCATGATCGTATACACCGGCGCTGTCGGATAAAACAACGGATCCTTGATCTCGGATCGCGTACTGTATCCCGCTTGCCCCATAATCGGATACAATCTTCGAGGCCAGTACCTTCGCTTTGTCTTTAACCGTATCCGGATTCGTTTGAGCTGAAGCAGAGGTGAACGGTATGGCCAAGAGCATGGCGGTCATGATTACACAAATCATCTTCTTCATGAATATTTCCTCCTCTTCATTGAATGTGGATTCTACTTTCTACATGGATCATATACGAAAATGGCTTGTTCTCTTGAAAATCACCCTGAAACGAAAAAAACAATCCCTAAACAACAGGCTGTTTAAGGAAGGTTCGTTTAATGAGCGGCCAAACTGAGAACGCAGAATGAAATGAACCGGTTCTAATAAAACGACTCTTCTGGATTACCCGGCTAATGGAACAAGCATCAAAGTTCCTATCGGAACAGTGATTAAATTTAAAGTCGATTATGGTGATGACGTATATTTGGTTTATGATGATGCAAGAGGAACCAAAGAAGAATTGGATAAAGAAGTAGCAGATGGACATGGACTTCATATGTCTGTTCCCGATAATGCCGACCAAATTTATGAATTCGATACCACCAACTTACAAGCGGGCTTGTATCGCATCTTCCCATTACAAGGAAGCGGTCAGATGATAGAGCTGATAAATCCTTAAACAAAAAGAGTTTAATACACTTCTGATAAAAGAAGGTATTAAACTCTTTTTATTATTACTCGTATGAAAGTTAACTCATCCCGGCCAAATGCAGAGTTTGCTTTAAACGTTCCGTATCCACGGAATAATCCTCCAAACCAGGGTAACAATTGGGAGAGCTCTCTAGTTCCTGTCCATACAACATATAATAATCAAGCTTGTTATGGTTGCTGATCATCCAATACGTCGGCACGATATGTCGAATATGAAAAATTTCAATCACCTGGATACCTGCTTGGCAAAAAGCAAGATTGGCCAATCCGGCTCCATGCGGTCCTGCGATGGCTCGGGCGGAGGCGAATAACTGGATCTGCTGAGCCATAGTCCAGTCTTCCAGACAAATAGATACGAAGCCAAATGCCTCTAGGCAGCGAATCACTTCATCCTCATTGATAATCCGGCGGACGGATGCTTTTCGTCGTGAAATATATACTCTTTCTGGAGTGGCAAGGCCGCAATCCCGTTTGGGCATTAATAAACTGCGTAAGGTAGAAGTCGTCCATGGCGGATAATGGGAATTCATCATGATGGAAGGTACGATTAACCGGTCCGCTTGAATATTAAAATTTGCGTCTGTCCGTATAACGGAAGATTCCGGTATTCCAAGCATAGTCAACGTTTCTTCAACAAAGGACCTGTAAGGATTCGGATTCATAATCAGACGGTCATACAGATTATTAAGGGTCTGAAGCATACTCAGTCTGGGCAATACATCATATAACCAATGAAAATAATTATAACTACCGCAAAAAGTCAGAGCGGCAGCGGTTCCGTGAAATTGCCGGAGGTGCTGCTCGTTCCGCCAGGCCAAAGCGGGATGTTCTTCCGGGGTCAGCATTCTGTTCTCCTGCCCGTCGTATTCCGGTGAAAGGTCAAAAATCAGCTTCCCGTCCGGTGATAGGATAGAGCCTGAGCGTCCCCAAACTCGCCCGGATGGGATAACAGCAACATATCCATCTGCCGGCTGGAGTTTATAGGGCATTAAATGGGGATGAATTTTTTGTTCAATGCCCTTGGGAGGTTCGTATACAGCCGTACCGCCGAAATCAAACGGAGTAACATATCTATCTTCAACAAGGGGACAGCGTGTCTTTTTTGCCGAAGCTTCCCATTCCCAAATATTCCGGTGATAACTTACTGCACTCGCACTTTGACTTCCCAAAAAGGAGCTTCTCTTATTGTCATCCATTTCATATCCCGCCATTACCTTGTTATCATGGAACTATTTTATGTTAATAAATGTGGAAGGGTATGCAATTGAACCAAATAAGGCGTATGACCAAATTACAAATATCCATTCGAATGGTATTCCTTGTTTGTTGACGGTTCATGGAACATAATAATAGGAAGAAGATCGGGCTCAGATAAACAGAATGAAAGGGCACGATTTGTTGTCTCCCATTAGAACGTACTAGATCGTGTCCGTTCATACCAGGGCCGGCTGAACCGTCTGTTAATTGTGTCAGAGGAGACACTTTTTCATGAGTTAACGGCACAGCAAGATTGAGAGGCCTTTTACAGCAAATTCAGGAGTACGAAGATGTTTTACCTGAACCAACTATTAGAGCAAGCTATCGCATCTTTCCCCTGGATAGATGTACAGGTGCAAATTCGGCCTGTTGACTTTCTTTGCACGAAGGATGGTACCAGGTGAATCTATGTGAAAGTTAACACGATCAGAAGGGTGTGTAACATGAGCAAATCTAATCAGGAGTATATCGTAATCTCGGGTGCGAGGGAAAACAATCTCAAGAACGTTTCTTTGCGTATTCCCAAACGGAAGATTACGATCTTCACCGGGGTTTCGGGATCAGGCAAATCATCGATCGTGTTCGATACCATTGCCTCCGAATCCCAGCGGCTGCTGAATGAAAACTTCAGCATGTTCGTCCGCAACTTTCTGCCTCGTTTTCCGCAACCGGATGCAGACGCGATCGAGAACTTGAGCATGGCTGTTATTGTGGATCAGAAACGTCTGGGCGGCGGTTCCCATTCCACGATGGGCACGATCACCGATATTTCTCCCATTCTGCGTCTTCTTTTCTCACGAGTGGGTCAGCCTTATGTCGGACAAGCTCATATGTTCTCGTTTAATGATCCTCAAGGCATGTGTCCCGAGTGCAACGGGCTCGGACGTAAACTGGGCGTCGACATGAGCAAAGCGCTGGATATGTCAAAATCGCTCAAGGAAGGGGCCATTATGCTGCCGGACTATTCCGTTAACGGCTGGGATTGGAATATGATCGTGCAGTCGGGTGACTTCGATCCGGACAAGACGCTGAGTGATTATTCGGAGGATGAACTGGAACAACTGCTGTACGGCAAAGCCAGGAAAGTAAAGATGGATTTCGCCGGCAAGGCAACGAATATTACCGTAGAAGGCGTTATGGAGAAGTTCACCAACAAATACATCAAGCAGGATGTAAAGTCGAAGTCCGAGCGCACTCAAAAAGCTGTATTGCCGTACATTTCCGAAGGTCCCTGCTCCAGCTGCCGCGGCGCGAGACTCAGTCAGGCTGCGCTCAGCTGCAAGATCAATGGATACAACATTGCGGAGCTGTCATCTATGGAGGTCGGACAACTCATCCGCATCGTCCGGGAGATTGATAATCCCGTAGCCGCGCCAATCGCCAAGTCGCTGACGGAGCGGCTGCAGCATCTGGCCGATATCGGTCTGGACTATTTGACGCTGGATCGTGAGACGGATTCATTGTCCGGCGGCGAGTCGCAGCGCGTCAAGATGGTGAAGCATCTGAGCGGCAGTCTGGTGGATGTCACTTACATCTTCGATGAGCCCAGCGTTGGCCTGCACCCCCGTGATGTACACCGGTTGAACGAATTGCTTCAGAAGCTGCGCGACAAGGGCAACACGGTGATCGTCGTCGAGCATGATCCCGATGTGATCAAAGTGGCGGATCATATTGTCGACGTCGGGCCTCACGCAGGCAGCCGCGGCGGTACCATCGTCTATGAAGGCAGCTATCAAGGCTTGCTGGAATCGGGTACACTGACCGCCACCCATATGAAGCGGCCGCTTCAGCTGAAGAAAGATTGCAGGCAGATGTCCGGCAAGCTGTCCATCAAGGACGCTACGCTGCACAACCTGCGGAATGTGAGTGCAGATATTCCAACCGGAGTGCTGACAGTCGTTACCGGTGTCGCCGGCTCGGGCAAGAGTACGCTGATTAACGATGTGTTCCTCAGCCAGCATCCGGATGCGATTGTCATTGACCAATCGGCGGTGGGAGTGTCCACCCGTTCGAATCCCGCGACTTACACAGGCATTATGGATGATGTACGCAAGGCGTTCGCTTCCGAGAACAAGGTGAGCCAAGGCTTGTTCAGCTTCAATTCGAAGGGGGCTTGCGAGAACTGTCAAGGGCTGGGAGTTGTCTATACAGACCTTGCCTACCTAGACAGCGTAAAGCTGCCATGCGAAGTATGCGGAGGCAGACGGTTTAAGGAAGAGGTACTCGCATACAAACTAAGCGGCAAGTCCATTGCAGAAGTGCTGGAGATGACAGTGGAGCAGGCATTGGATTTTTTTCAACATAAAGAGGTTGTGCGAAAGCTCCAGGCGATGAGTGATGTGGGATTGAACTATATTACACTCGGCCAGCCGCTCAGCACGCTTTCGGGCGGGGAGTGCCAGCGCATCAAACTGGCTAGCGAGCTGCATAAGAAAGGCAGCATCTACGTGATGGACGAGCCGACGACGGGCCTGCATATGTCAGACATCGGTCACCTTCTGGAGATCATGAACCGCCTCGTAGATGCCGGCAATACGGTGATCGTCATTGAGCATAATCTTGAGGTGATCAGCCAAGCGGATTGGATCATCGACATGGGACCGGACGGAGGCAGCAAGGGCGGCCAGGTGGTGTTCGAGGGCACACCGGCGCAGATCTTCAATGCGGAGCAGTCGATCACTAGAAAATACTTAATGGTACAATAACCAGTATCATACAAAAGATCACTTCATGGTATCTATTGACCATCGAGTGATCTTTTGTATTCCTATGTGGGCTCTATCGTTTTTCAAGACTATAAAATACCAGAATATCCCACTCGATTTCAGTTGGAGAACCGTCTGTCTGCGCAGTTGATCGATCCAGGTGTTCTTGGCGATGCGCAGCAGGAGCGCTTCCTTGTTCGTAAATTGGGGAACTATGTCGAATGAAAGATGTATATAAAAGTAGTCTAATAAGAGTCATATAGCGGCTTTTCCTGAAATAGGATATATAAGTCCGTACGTATTTTACTTTGATGATGTCAGGCCGCTGTTGTGGACCTTCTCATAGGGTCATCATCCATAAGCAAAGGAGCTCATTTTGTCAGAAGGAGGGAGAAATACACATCTATTTTTTGCCAGAAATAATAGAAAACCCCTATACACTGAATATTCATTTCTGGTATATTAATCGTGACCTATTTTCGTTTTTTGTCGAATTATGTAACTATTATTACTTGATTTGACAGTTTCATCTGACAGTATGGGAGGGAACTAATGCAGAGCAAGTCATGGAATGACGATCATGAACGCTCAGAGTCATTCTCCAAAACAGAGCTTACTCTTCCTAAAGGGGGAGGGGCAATCAGAGGAATTGGCGAGACGTTCGAGCCGGATTTATTTACAGGCACGATGCATATGAATATCCCCGTCTATGCATCACCTTGCCGGGAATTTGAGCCGGAGCTGCAGCTCGGGTACAGCTCCGGCAGCGGTAACGGTGTATTTGGACTTGGCTTCTCCTTATCCTCTTCTTCGATCTCCAGACGGACAGATACCGGCATCCCTAAGTACGATGATACGGACCGGTTCCTGCTGGACGGCGAAGAAATCATCCCGAAGCTTGATTCCGGCACTCTGATGCCTTTAACCCGGACAGAGCAAGCCGGGGAACAGACTTGGACGATTACAGAGTATATTCATCGCACCGAGGGATCTTTTGCGAAGATCGAATTTTGGCAGTCCACCGGGACTTCCTATTGGAAGCTTCTATCCGGCAGCAACGTATGCTCCGTCTACGGCCAGAGCACCACGGCTCGTGTAGCGGATCCGGAACGTCCTGCACGGATATACCAGTGGTATCTGGAGCAGGATGCCGATGCGAAAGGCAATAAGCGAGTCTACACCTATTTTGCCGAGAACCAAGACAATGTACCGGATACGCTGTCCGAGCATAATCGATCCTCATCAGCGGCCGTTTATTTGCACAGTATTGATTACGGTAATTATATGGATCTCCAGAAGGAAGAAAAATTCGCCTATCAGCTTGTGCTAGATTACGGTGAATACGATACTTCCATAGATTCATTAAGTCAGGCCGGCAGCAAACCACACATCCCCCGAACCTCCATGCCGGCACGACTCGATTCTTTCTCCACATACCGCGGGGGGTTTGAAGTGCGCATGCACCGTCTTTGCCGGCAGGTTCTGATGTTTCATCGATTTACAGAGCTTGGTCCGGATCCTTGTCTAGTTCGCATGACACGATTCTCTTACTCTATCGATCCGCTTGTACAACTGAACCGTCTAGTCTCGGTCGAGATGATCGGATGCCAGAGGCAAAAAGACGGAAGCTACATCACTCTTTCCACACCTCCCTTAGAATTTACATACACATCATTTCAGCCCGCACAGCAAACTTTTGGTCTCCTTCTAACGGAAGACGAATATACGATTCCCGGATACCTGGATGGTTCATCCTATGAGTTTACCGACTTATACGGCGAAGGGTTGACCGGCATCCTCCAAGTCCGCTCTAATGCGGCCGCTTACTGGGAACCGGAAGGGGGCGGAATCTATCGCAGCCCGCAAGTTCCTGAATCATTTCCGTTAACGGAGGAATCCGCTGCTGAATCCAGGTCATTCACGCTAACCAGTCTGGATGGCGACGGTGTTATGGATTTGATCGTTGCCGGTTCACAATGGGCAGGTTTCTACGAAACGGAATACGGACGCTCCTGGAGCGGTCTGCAGCCATTCACAAGCTTCCCGCTTGAATATCTCCAAAGCCCCTATCCCAAAGAGATGTCGGACATGCAGGGGGACGGTGTACCGGATCTGGTCATCTTCGAGGATCGTCAAATCAAGATATATCCGTCTCTGTATGAACAAGGATATGGAGATCCCCTTAGCGCACTTTATCCTGAACATGACTCAGAGAGTTTTCCGCTCAGCTCGACGGACAGTGTGAATGAAGTCGTGACTTTTGCAGATTTTGTCGGCGACGGGCTTTCACACCGGGTGCGGATCCGCAACGGCAGTATAGAGTACTGGCCCAACCTGGGATACGGGCAGTTCGCATCCGTCATCCGTATGGAGCAAGCGCCTTATTTCGGCGACAATTTCGATGCTTCCCGTTTGATTCTGGGTGATCTGAACGGTTCCGGATTAACGGATATCGTATATGTATACCCGGACCGTGCGGACGTCTGCTTCAACCAAGGCGGGAATGCATTCAGTGCGCCGATGTCGATCTATCTGCCGGAGTCTTTCGGAGAAGGGGACCGTATTCAGTTAGCTGACGTACTCGGCAGCGGGTGTGACTGTCTGCTCTTTACCAAAGTCAGTACGGATACGGTCAAGCATTATTACTATGATTTTTCCGGCGGACAGAAACCGAACCTTCTGACCCGGACGGATAACGGCATAGGCGCCATCACCGATATTCAATACGCAAGCTCGGTTCAGTTCTATCTGGAAGATAAACAGGCGGGGCGCAGGTGGGAAACCGTACTTCCATTTCCAGTGCACGTCGTGGAACAGGTTCGTCTGACAGAGGCCTGCTCAGGTAACCAACTTGTGACCCGCTATAAGTATCATGAGGGATATTATGATCAGGTGGAGAAAGAATTTAGAGGCTTCGGTTTCGTGGAGCAATGGGACGCAGAAGTGAGTCCAACCGAATTGGAATCGCCCCAGACCGTCCCTGTGTACTGGAAAAGATGGTATCATACCGGATCTGCCTTGAATTCAGCCACTTTATCCCGGCACTTTCATGAACAGTATTACAGCCAGGATACATTCGCTTATGTCGTGCCTGACAGTCAGCTCGATGCAGCTCTGCTCGGTGCGGACGGGGAAACGCTTCGTCAATGTTATGCGGCCTTGAAAGGTCATCCGCTGCGTGAAGAAGTGTACGGACTAGATCAGCCCGGCGGTATCTCCGATCATCCGTATACGGTGAACGAAACCAATTATACCGTAAAGCTTGTACAAGGACGCAAAGATGCTCTTTTTGCCTCGTTGTACGTGCATGCCAGGGAATCGATAGACTATCAATACGAACGTAATCCCGACGATCCGCGTATGCAGCATGAAATGGTTCTGGAAACGGATGCATACGGCCACGTGACCCAGAAGATCCAAATTCATTATCCGCGCCGCTTAACGCCTGCGCTGTCATTGCCTGAACAGCATCAGCTCCAAGTGCTGCTTCAAGTGAAATCCTATGTGAATGCTGCAGATACGTTTCGTATTCTGGGCATGGAATCCGAGAATCGGTCGTATGCTTTGTCGGGTATCGAACTGCCGGCATCCTCTTATTTCAATCTGATAGATTTGCAATCTCTGCTACCAAGTGCGCTGACGCATGTAATTCCCTACGGCACGTCATTAACAGCAGGTGTGGTGCAGTCAGAGCTTCTCTCCTGGGACCGGCATTATTATTGGGATCTAACGCAGACGGATGCTCTGCCGCTTGGCCAAATTACGGGTGTTGCGCTCCATCATCACAGCGAGCATGCGGTAACCACACCAGAGCGAATCAGCAAGATTTATGAATCACGGTTAACCGACAAGATGATGAATGACGACTGCGGTTATGTTTTGCATGACGGGTACTGGTGGAATCAGGGGTTAGTGCAGCATTATGCATTAAGCACGGAAGATCGTTTCTATCTGCCTTGGAAACTGGAAAACATGGGGAACTCCGGAAATACGAATCTCTTCCACAGGACGCAGTTCAGCTACGATCTCTATTGTTTGGTTCCGGTAAATACCATCCAATTTTTGAGTGAGACCGTTTCCACTTCCATGTCTGTTGTGCTCGATTACAACGTAATCAAGCCGGGATGCATGACGGATGTCAACGGAAATACCGCTCAAGTTCTCTATGATCCCTTAGGCATGGTGACAGCTTCGTCTTTATTCGGGACACTTCAGGACCGGCATGTAGGAGACGGTGATCTAACCGAATATCAGCCGGTTAAAGACGCCTCATTCGAGGATGTGCTGGCTCGACCCGAGCGTTATCTCCAGCAGGCTTCTTCTTTTACTTATTACGATGTCTTTGCCTGGGGACAGGGGATGGGCCCGAACCGCACCGTGGAACTATACCGGGAAACCAGTGTATCGGAGGAATCGGGTAACACGGGCACCCGGATTCTAATGAATGTGACTTATATGGACGGACTTGGCCGGGTCATAGAAACCAAGAAAAGGGCGGATGGCGGTGAAGCATTCGCGGTAGAGGGATCCGATTCTTTGCCGTCCGGCGATTCTGGCGATGTGCGGACGGTAACGACAGCGATGCGGTGGCTGGTCTCGGGAAGAACCGTATATGACCACAAAGGAAGACCCGTTGAGCAATATTTGCCCTACTACTCAACCGTTCCTGCCTATGAAGAACAGGTCAAAACGGTTAGTTTGCTGCCACCGCCAACGATAACCCATTATGACCCGCTCTCCCGCGTTTTCCGTGTGGATTCGCCCAAAGGCTTCTATACCACAACCCTATATACGCCTTGGGAGGAAACGCATTTCGATGAGAACGATACCATCGCCGATTCCGATTATTACCAGCGGTTTATGCGGGATTACCCGGCCCAACCGGACCAGGGTCAGATGGATGAGAAGGATGCGCTGCTCAAAGCTTACCGCTTTCGAGACACACCGCTAATCCAGATCAAAGATCATATGGGACGTGTTTTTCTGCAATTGCACAATAATTTGGGCGAAACTTCAAGTGACCTGTTCACCGATATGCTAAAAGGAAGCCCGATAACTGCATCGGATGTATGGAATGAGCTGGTTCATCAAGGGTATGTGGATCTAACGGATCCCGGCACGGGAACCGGGAGACCTTCAGCGCGGTTCCGACCGTATGCTCCCGGATTCCAGCTAACGGTATCAACAGATTACCAGCCTTTTGCAGATGAGATTCTGGTGCTGCTGAGACAGAGCTGCCTGCCTGAGTATAAGGGATACGACAGCAAGGGCAATGTTCTTTTCGAGGTAAACGCCAGAAATTATTATGCCGGCAGCCCCCAAGGCAGCTTGCTGAAAGATGTGCAGTTTACCTACGATATGCGCAGCCGCTTATTGTGTACAGACAGCAGGGACGCCGGCGTACGTCTGGGAATGAACAATATGTTCGATGACCCCGTGCATACTTGGGACAGCCGGGGCTTTCATACGGCCACCTTGTATGACGGGCTGCGACGCCCCGCGCAGATCAGTGTGGATGGAACGGATCCATCTTCCAATCTTCAATTGGGGCAGACGGTTGAAAAGTACATTTACGGGGACAGCGCCGGTCTTAGTGTGGCCGATGCCCAGAATCGCAACCTTTGCGGCAAGCTGTACATTTTGTACGATCAAGCGGGTATGACGCGGAATGACGCGTACAGCTTGCAGGGCCATCTTCTGCAAACGGAACAGACGCTGCTTGCGGATTACTCGTCGGAGCCGGATTGGGGCGGGGAGAGTCACCCCCTGCTTAGCAGCGAAACCTTCGTCACCTCGTATGCCTACGACGGTCTGGGAAGATTGATTGCTGAGACCTCCGCGGATGGAACGGTATACAGGACCGCTTACAATTTGAGCGGACAGCTGCAGAAAGTTGCGGCTGATTTCCCGGAGCAGCCCGACGTGCCGTTTATCGGGGACATCCAGTACGATGCAAGCGGTCAGCATACGCTGATTACACGGGCCAACGGGACTTCAACAGCGTTTACCTATGAAGAGACCACCCGGAGGCTGCTTGGAATCGCAACTTCACGCTCGGCGACGGATGTGAAGGGAATTGCCAGGAGTACGATTCTGCAGGAGCTGTCGTACACGACGGACCCTGTCGGAAATATAACGAGGTCACGCGACTACAGTTTCCAAACGGTCTTTCAGAATCAGCAAATCGTGGAGCCTCTAAGCGATTATACTTACGATGCGCTCTACCGGCTGATTCAAGCTTCGGGCAGGCAGCATCCGGGGATTCTGCCTGACACGCATGCAGCAGGCTTTAAGCAGAGCCAATGGATGCCGGTGAGTCCGCCGCACCTGAATGATGCGGAGAAGCTTGAAAATTATACGGAAACCTACACATACGACGAAGCCGGCAATAAAGTCCAAACGCGCCATGTGGCTGCTTCCGCCAGTTGGACACGAACACTTGCGGTTTGTGATGATTCCAACCGTTTAAAGGAATTGTCCGGAGGCAGCCAGACGGGTGTACCGGTCCAGCTGCAATACGACCCTAACGGCAATCTCCTGGCGCTCGAACACTTGAGGTCCTTGCAGTGGAATTACCGGAATAACCTGGCTAATGCAACGATTGTTGCCAGAGACGGAGACCAGTCCGACCGTTCTTACTTCGTTTACGACAGCAGCGGGCATAGAGTTCGTAAGATACTGGAGCGCAAAATCAGCGACGGGTTAACCGAAGTTCAAGAAAAAATATATATAGGCCGGTTGGAAATCAAGCGAATTACACGCGTCCAGAATGACGTGCGGACCTTGATTTTGCAGCGGCATTCCTATCGGGTCATGGAGGATGAGAGAACCGAGGCCATCGCGAATATCTGGACCAAGGATGATGCGGGACGTGAAACCGATACACTGGGCAAACGGCAAATGCGGTATCAATTAAGCGATTTTCTGGGCTCATCTACGATGGAGGTGGATGAGGGAGGGAGCCTGATCAGCTACGAAGAGTACCTGCCTTACGGAGGAACGTCCTACATTACGGGTGCGGACCAACGGGAGGTGCAGCTGAAGGAATATCGGTACAGCGGTAAAGAGCGGGATGATTGCACAGGTCTGTATTACTATGGAGCGCGATATTATCCGCCTTGGCTGGGACGCTGGATTAACGCCGATCCCGCCGGAACGGTGGACGGTTTGAACATGTACGCCTTCGTCGGCGGTAATCCTGTCCGGTTCTCTGATCCGGAAGGAATGACGAGGACGAAAAAAGATAAAAGCAAGCTCCAGAAGAAGATTGCCGCCAAATTGAAAGCTAAGCAGAGGAAAAATGATTTGGCAAGCTTCACCTCTGGTGATGATAAGACGAAGGCTCAAACCATTACAAAGCTGAGGGGAAGGACACTCAGGGTTACCAAGGACCGGCAGATTTCTGTCCGTAAGATGCTCCACAAGGAAGCGGATAGAGCGCAAATGGAACTGGATCAATTTGACGTACCGCCAAGTTCAGGCAAAGCTCTGCCGCTTAAGGTAGCGGACCCGGCCGGTGTACAGGGAGGTCTTTTCTTTGGCAGTCATGACTACATTGAGAAGCAACAAATTGTTTCCAAATCCAGCCTCAATGTGGACGGCCGCGATTCTACGAATGATACGATGGGAACAGCCAGCGCCTTCCACGGTACGAACAACTTGCCGGCAAGTCTGTACGCCAAGAGAGACGACTCCGGAATCGGCGGATTGGGTGAAGCCTGGTGTCATCTCATTGCACATTGTCTGGGAGGTGCGGAATCCTCTAACAATCTGGTAGCGGGCAGTCAAGGGTCCAACCTTGTTCAATTGGGCGTAGAACTTGCGGTAAAGGATTTTGTCCGTAACACGGGTGAGAAAGTGCTCATTAAAGTGGGTGCCAATGTTCGGTTGAAGGCTGATGGTACCATGACCCATATTGCGGATGAATTTTTTTATCAGATATATGACTTGAAAAATAAGCAGATTTACGCTACCAAGTTTAAAGCGAATATTTTACGGGCGGATACGCTTCAGAAGCAAAAGAAGACGGAAGCTACCAAGAGCCTGAATAGTCATTTCGGCTATTAAACCATTCGGGGAACAAGGAGGACCTTATATTCATGGATATTCAATCGTATTTAAGCGAGGCGCATCCGACATTGGCGCAATTTTATGCCAATAACCCGAATTTCGATGTAAACCATTTCAATTTCACGAACGCGGCTTCCGTGGAAGCGTTAAGCGGGTCCGGTGATCAACATTCGGAAGCACTGAATCTGCTTGGCAGCTATCAACGGCTGCTGCGGCTCACGGACGATCCGCAGGCTGCATCCGCCCTGCTGGCTGGCAGCAGCAAGAGCGATAACGGCAACGGCGACGGCAGCCCTTCCTTACATTCAGCGTTTCAAATAGCAGCCATCAATCCCGCTCACTTTGTGCAATCTTATGGGCCGCTGCTGGGTGAGAGCGGGGAAGAACAGGCAGCCGCCATTCACGCCAAGGCGAAGCATATTGAAGCCCAGGCGATGCATCAATGGGCGTCCATCTCTCAGCTGTCAGCGCCTCATACGAGAAATTTTGCCGCTAATTCCATATCGGAATCGATTCTCCAGCATTATGAAGCACTGCCTGATTATCAGGAGATCTTCGGCACGCTGAATTACTGTGAGTGCGACGAATGCAAATCCATCTTCGGTCCGGCTGCGTATCTAGTCGATTTGATGCGTATCGCCAATCAGTACATTACGGTGCCGAATCGCAGCACCATTCCGGCCAATATGACCTTGGCCGCCCGCCGTCCGGATCTGGCGAACATTCCGCTTACTTGTGAGAATACGAATACGACCCTGCCTTACCTGCAAGTCGTCAACGAACGGCTGGAGGCTGCCGTCCGTTCGGCGTTAAGCATCAAAGGGGATTTATATCAGGCATTGGCCGGGCAGGTTTATCCGTTTAACTTGCCTTTCCAATACCCGCTGGAACAAATGCGGATTTATCTGAAGCGTCTGAATGTGAAGCTGCAGGATGTGTACACGGTCTTAGGTTCACCCGCTCCAGGCGTAACCGCCGAAACGCTTGGTTTATCCCAGGAGGAATTCTCGCTGATTTCAACTTCCACCACGGATGAAACTCAGCTACAAGCATACTACGGAGTAACGGATTTGAAGGCGCTGTCTGATGTAGATACTTTCTGCAAACAAACCGGCTTAACGCTGGTGCAGCTGCAGACACTGTTTAATCAAGATCTTGCGGCTTCAGAAATTCAAGCGGGTTTAACGAAATCGTTCTTCATTAATTACGGGCTTGCGCAGCCTCTGCAAGTGAATAGTCAAGATACAGCCTGGACTATCGTAAACCTCACAAACGATGCGCTGGACCGTATTCACCGGTTCCTGAGACTGAGCAATAAGCTGGGCTGGAGCTATACGGATTTGGACTGGGCGCTGCAATGCGTGACATCCGGAGCGCCGAAGCTGGATTCTGTGGCGCTGACCGATCTGGCCAAGCTGAAAACCGTCACAGAGCAGTGGAATCTGTCCATTGTGCAGGCCGGTGCGCTGATTTTCGATGTGAAGACATACGGACAAGGAGATGGCGCGATATCGAATACCGCATTCGATAAGCTCTTTAACGGACCGGAATCCGCTCCTTATCATCCAGCGGACGATGGGAAGAGCAGCTATTCGTTCAATCCAATGTTTACCGATACACTACTGTATTGGACGGTAGGAGCGGCGGATGCGGATAATATGAAGCTTGCTTCCCGCATTGCTGCGGCACTGAAGCTAAGTCAGAGCGATCTCAATCTGCTTGCAGCGGCATTGTTCGGAGAACAAGTGAAAATTCCTTTAACCGTCGGCAAACTATCCACCCTATACCGCTATTCTTTGTTCGGGAACATGCTGGGAATGTCAGTGGCACAGCTTGTTTTATTGCTGAGGTTGTTCGATCAATTGACCTGGGTACCTACGCTGGATGCCTGGACTCTAATGAAGAAGAACGCGGATAGGTTGAAACGCTCGAGGCTTAATGTGTATGAACTGGATTACGTGGTGAACGGCAACGTTTCCGCTTATGTCGATCCGCTTTACCGGCCCGCGGATTTGGACGGTTGGCTGAACAACCTCCCACAGCTCATCGCAAGCATGTCATCTCGGCAAGATCCGGCAACCTTGCTGCAAGAGCAAGCATTACAACTGATCGGGCAGATTGCGGCTTTCTTCCATGTTCAGACGGTAGAAATAGCGGGTTTGATTGATTTGTTAAACGAGACCGACCTGGTCGCCGTATTTACTGATCCCAAGCAGAAATCAACGGCTGAAGCCAGGATGAAGCAGTTATCGCAGTGGCTTGTGCTTGCACGGAAATTTTCACTGACGACCGATGATTTGGCAGTTGTAAAAAACAGTCTTCCCGCTTTCGGTATTACGGACACCGCGAAGTTGACCGCGGCCAATGTGCTTGATGTGTACGCTTACCAGGAACTAAAAGTGCTCTTTAATGATGTGAACGGATCCATTTCCCTGTACATGAGTGCCTCTACAGACTATGACGAAGCTGCGGCCCTGACAGAAATAACGGGGCTTGCGGATACCGAGATCCTTTCCCTCTTTACATCGTTCCCCTCGTTATCGCGAATTGAACGCCTCTATCTGCTGCAAAAGGTCATGGGCGTCATGAAGTCCACAGGCGCCAGCTTCAAACTTTTGGTTAATGTAAGCAAAGTGGCCGGTCTCGGTGCCGGAACACATTGGCCGGATTATGTGGAAGCGGCTGACAACTTGTTAATGGCGTTAAGGGCCCGCTTAGGGGGAGACGATTGGGAGACTCTGTACCTTCAAGTTAACGGAGCCGTACAGGAGAAACAGCGAACGGCTTTAATTTCTACCGCGCTGAACGCATTGTCTCAAATGGAAGATCTCGGATGGATACAGAACAGCCGTAATGTATACGAGTATTTGTTGATCGACGTGGAAATGAGCGGTTGCGCAACGATCTCGTATATTAAAGAAGCGCTGAACGCCATGCAGCTGTATCTTCTCAGAAGCAGAGAACGGCTGGAGCCGGGCGTCATTGATTTCGATATCCCGGCGGTATGGTGGAGCTGGATGATTAACTACCGGATTTGGGAAGCGAACCGTCAAGTGTTCTTGTATCCCGAGAACTACATCGACCCTTCCTACAGACAGAATAAAACCGCGCTCTTCACAGAGTTCGAAAATACGCTGAAGCAGGGCGATATCACGAAAGAAACAGTGGAAGCCGCGTATCGCAAGTATCTGGACCGTTTTGCGGAGCTTGCCAAGCTGAAGGTGGTAGATACCTATCATACGCATGTTACGGATCCGACGCACGATAACGCGGAAGTCACGTATCTATTTGCCAGGACGGAGACACAGCCCTACAAATACTACTATTTAACGCGGGATGAGGGCAATGTGTGGTCGGAATGGAACGAGATCAAGGTCACGATTAACTCCGACACGGTGTCCCCGGTCTATGTATTCAACCGCCTCTTCCTGTTCTGGGTGGAGCAGAAAGTCGTCAAAGATAACGGCAGCGGTACTACACAACAGAAGTCGGTTAAAGCTGCGATTCGTTATACATTCTACAATTTCAGCGGCACCTGGGTCCCCCCGCAAACGTTGGCGGAAGATGTAGTCATCTCGGCGGATAACAGCACATTCATTACACGGGACGGGGTCAACACCCTCTTTAACGCATCCCAGTTCGATTCTTCTCAGCTATGGTGGAACAAGGTCTATCCGCTCAAAATCGAGAGAAATAAC
Source organism: Paenibacillus lutrae (assembly GCF_009757775.1). Taxonomy (GTDB): domain Bacteria; phylum Bacillota; class Bacilli; order Paenibacillales; family NBRC-103111; genus Paenibacillus_F; species Paenibacillus_F lutrae. Next base: position 446,568 of record NZ_RHLK01000001.1, on the reverse strand, counting down.
TATCTGACTCCAAACGTCGGCGCCAACCGGTTTGAGAAGCTGGTGCTGTTCCTTGGTCCTATGATTGTCATTGGGGGTTTATCCGCGTTCGCTATGCCGGATGCTCCTGTTTCCGCCAACGATACGCTGCAGCAATTCGAGAATCGTTTGTATGAAGTGGTTCATCAGTTTGCTTTGGCCAAAAAAGTCGGGCACACCGGCTTCCTGCCTTTGTTTCAGCCGATCGTCATCCAGGATGATCTGCAGCCGGGCTTCATCGTTAATCCGGATGAGTATATCATTACGGCCAAAGAAGCAGCCATCAGCGAGACGTACTTCCGTCCCGAAATTGACCGGAGCTCCGGCAGACTGAACCTGATCGACACCTCTTCAATTCTGTATGATAACTATGCCGCTGATTCCATCCGGATCCCGTCGCCTGTTCTTGCAGCCTCACCTCTGAACGCCTCTTCCTTCGTTTCAGCGCTGTTAGGCATAGATGCAGCACAGTCCACAGCGGTTTACAACGGTCTGGTCCAATCAGGCTATCTCAATGACAGAGGCTACCCTCAAAGTTCCTTGAACTTTGCCCAACTCGGAAAAGACGTGGCCGGCTACCTGACAGGACAGGCAAACATACCGGCGAAAATTTCATATGTACTGGAGCAGATCAGCCAGGCCATCGGAACCGTGTCTTTGTCAGGCAATATGAGAGGCAATGAATACGAAGTGCTTACCGTGAAGAACCATCCGGCTGCATTCTTATTCAAAGGGGATAAAGAAGCATTCCTGTTCATGGATACAGAATCGGAAGTACAAGATCGTGTGCCTACCATCAGCGAGGCGCTTCTGAATCCAGATACCATTTTTACACCGGCATCGTTTATTTCGGCCCAAGTGAACATTGACGCAAACGGCTCCCAGACGATCTACAATTTACTCGTCTCAGGAGGATTTTTGGATGGGGACGGGGTTCTGAAAAATGATTCGGATGCGCAAAGCCTGACGGAATACTTGCAACCGCAGCTGGTTTCCAGCACTTCGGCGGTCGTCAACGTGTTGATGAACAGCCCTATGTTTACAGAACAGTCCTTCGTGGCGGCGGCTCCGATTGATATCGAGGCATCCGGTTCCCAGTTAATCTTCCAGCAGTTTATCAAAACGGGCTATCTAGATCCTAACGGCAGAATTTTGGCGGATATTGATTTCTATGAATTGCTCGAGTACGTCAAGGGACTGTTGGACGGACAACCAAGCGAGGATCTGAAGGTCCGGCATGTCATGGATACGTTGTATCAGTGGCCTTTCCCGGTATCGGTCGGTTTCCTGGACAGGAACAAGGACGGCATCGGCAGCATCAAGTACCGTTTCTCTGCCTTCCGTCTGACAACGGCCGCGGTGCACAGGCTCAGCTCTACACTCTTCACAGGCGGTGTTGATGCGCTTCTCAGTCTGGAGTCGCAGCAGATTCCGATTGAGGCGGAACTGTTATTCAAGCGCTTCCAGTTTGACAGTAATTATGTGATCGCCCCCGATGCGTCCGACGGATCGCAGGTTGATTTCTGGGGAGCGTACAAGACTTACTATTGGGAATTGTTCTTCCATGCCCCTTACTTGATCGCAGACTTGCTCAAGACGAACCAAAGCTATCAAGACGCGGAGAAGTGGTATCAGTATATCTTTAATCCGACTTTGCAGCCTTTTCAGATAGGTGCGGGAGATTTCCAAACCTCAACGATCGGGCTGACGAGTTCCCAGCGTATTTACAAAATCCTGGTCGATCAAAAAATTATTACAGATGCGGGTGCGGTAAGCGCGGATTTCTCGGAGACGACCCCGATCCGCCAGCTGTTCGCTTTTCTGGATGATAAACAGATTGATTCGGTCCGAAACCGGCTGTTAAACGACAAATTAGGCAATCCGTCGGCGCGCTTCTGGCAGTTTAATCCTTTCCGGAACCATACGCTGGAATCCTTGAAGGATCAATTGACCAATCCGCAGGAGATCTCGGCATACAATATGGATCCGTTCGATCCGGACGCGATTGCGGGCCTTCGGATCGGCGCTTACGAGAAAGCTGTCGTGATGGCCTATGTAGATAACTTATTGCAGTGGGGCGATTCGTACTTTGCGCAGTACACCTGGGAAGCGATCGTGACGGCAACGATGATGTACGTCTACGCTTATGATTTACTGGGACCAAGACCAGAGAATCTGGGGAAATCTCCGGAGCCTGCGCCCAAAACGTTCGCCGATCTTCTGGCGCAATTCAAGGACGGCATCCCGCAATTCCTGATTGCACTGGAGCAGGAGACGCCCGCAAGCGGCGCTTTAATGACCCACGCTCCATTTAATGCGCTCGACACTTATTTCTGTGTGCCGGAGAACGAGCAATTTATCGCGTATTGGGATCGGGTGGAGGATCGCCTGTTCAAAATCAGGCATTGTCTCAACCTCCAGGGAATTCCCCAAACACTGGCTCTGTTCGAACCGCCGGTGGATCCCGCTCAGTTGATTCGCATGGTTAGCGCTGGCGTCAATCCTTTAGCTGCCCTGAAACCGGAAAATCAAGGCGTTCCTTACCGGTTTACCTTCATGCTGGAGCGAGCCAAATCCTTAGCGGGCACATTAACCCAGTTTGGCGGAAGCTTGCTGGCGGCGCTTGAACGTAATGACGCGGAGAGTCTGTCGCTGCTCCAAAGCACGCATGAAAAAAACATTCTTAACCTTACGACCATGATAAAAGAGAAGCAATTGGAGGAAATGAATGCCACCCTGGCGTCCTTATCGGAAAGCAGAGCCAACGCGGCGTTCCGACAAGACCATTACAGCTCCTTGTATGACGAGAACATCAACGGGCTGGAAATTACCGATATGGTATTAAGGGGTGTATCCACGGACCTTCAGGCTGTATCCATCGCGATTCACGGGCTGTCGATCGGGGCCTATCTGGCTCCGAACATATTCGGATTGGCCGACGGCGGGATGCAATTCGGCGATGCGGTGAACGCCGGCGCCGCCATGGCTGACGGGTCGGCAAGCGGACTGGATAAAGCCGCCGGCTTGATTAACACCGGCGCGCAGTATGTACGCCGCCGGGAGGAATGGGGGCTGCAGCGGGATGTGGCTGCCTCTGAAGTGAAGCAGCTGGATGAGCAGATTGCCGGCGGGAATGTGCGTGCTGCCATGCTGCAAAGGGAACTTGACATCCATCAGCAATCCATAAAGCAGCAAGATGAGATGGAACAGTTCCTGCGCGGCAAGTTTACAGGCCAGGAGTTGTACCAATGGATGATCAGCCGGTTATCGACGGCCTATTTCCAATGTTATCAGCTCGCGGTGGACATGGCGATGGCTGCGCAAGCGACCTATCAATATGAGCTGGAGCGGCAGGATCAATTCCTGCAATTCGACTATTGGGATAACCTCCACAGGGGGCTTCTTGCCGGGGAAGGCTTGCTGCTGGCCCTGAATCAGATGGAGAAGGCCTACGTGTTCAATAACTCGAGAGATTTGGAACTGGAGAAAACCGTATCCTTGCTCCATCTGGACCCGGTTAAATTTATAACATTTAAAGGGGGGATGCAGGGCGGTACGGGGGCTCAAGGCAAACTTGATTTTGAATTGAACGAGAAGCTGTTCGATTTTGACTTCCCGGGCCATTATTGCCGCAAAATAAAATCCATTTCGATATCCATACCGGCTTTGGTCGGACCTTACCAGAACATTAACGCCGTACTCGTCCAGAACCGCAATTCAGTTGTCATCCAATCCGATATTACGGGAGTCAACTATCTCTTGAATCCGTCAGATCCGGCACCGGGACCTGAAGTGCTGAGGCAGGATCATGTGGCGCAGCAGGTTGCCTTAACCAGAGGAATGAACGATTCCGGGTTGTTCGTACTGGATTTTAAAGATGATCGATATTTGCCTTTCGAGGGGACGGGCGCGGTATCTTCGTGGACGTTGAACCTGCCGCCGGAAACCAATCGCTTCGATTTCGGCAATATCTCGGATATTATCGTCAAGATTCAGTACACAGCCAAAGACGGCGGAGCTCAATTCGCCAATCAAGTGAGACAACAGCTGCATGCCGACAGCGCTCCATATCCGTATACACCGGCCAAAATTATGGACTTGAAACAAGCATTCCCGAGCGATTGGTTCGCTTTGTTCCATCCGCCGGCGACCCAGGGAGTGCAGCAGATCAGCTTTCCTGTAACGGACCGCAGCATTCTGACCCATTTATCGGATGTAAGCTTGTTGTCCGCCACGGTTCTGGTCCTTACGTCCAATCTGGTAGCGGTGTCCGATAAGGATAAGAGCACACCGTTCTTGAGCCTGAAGCTGGGGGATAATCCTGCAACCCCGATAAATGTAACCAATAACACGGGGACGTGCGATTTAAGCAATGTCGCGGGAACCGGCTTAGACGCCACTTTGCAGTTTTCTTTATCGAATACACCGGATGCACTTCTGTTGAACGGGGCTTTAAATCCGGATGTATTAGCGGGGCTTACCGTCATTATCACCTATCAATCGAATGTATTCGCGAAGACAAGCACAATCAACTAAACGAAAAGAGGTTATGAATAATGGATTGTAAAGGTTCTCTTGAAATCAACTTGGGCGCGGCCCAAAATTTAACGGATGTAGATTGGTCCAAGGTGAATCCTCAGGATATTAATAACAATAACTTTCAGTTCGGAAAACCCTTTTATCTGGTATGTCCCGGAGAGCATTGCCAGGATAATGTCAATTTTACGCCTCAGGCACACCGCTTGTGCCAATGCACCGATATTAACGGAAAACCTGTACCGGGTTGTTCCCCGCATGATTATTTGTACCCGTTTGCGGCGCAGGTCTGCTTTAACACTAGCAATCCTTCCGATATGAGCCATGCAACGTTGGGTAACAGAGGCTGTATGACTCTGGGAGATACCTGGAATGTGGTCACGTGCTACTGCTGCTGCTCCTGCTTCGCTCACGGGACACAAATCGGTACACCGTACGGTCATCGCGCGATCGAGAAATTTAGTGTAGGAGATAAAGTCATTACAGCCAGCATGCAGCAGAGCGAACAAGGTTTCCAACTGACGTGGAAGAAAGCCAAGCTTAACTTCAGCAACGGTACAGGTCCTCACAGTCATCAACCCACTATGATCTACATCCGGTTCGGCGGTCACGGCAGTATCATCGTCACTCCGGATCACCTGTTCCTGATGCCAAGCGGCAAACTGAAGCGGGCCGACCGATTGGTGCCGGCTAAAGATTTGTTGATTTCCTATAACGGGACGCAAGTAGTGATTGACGAAATCAGCATCGGCGAATACAAAGGCGGGGTGCACCATATCGCTACGGATGTTTCCTTTGACGGTTCACTTGATGGTCACTTATTGTTGTCCGAAGGATTGGTTTCAGGCGATTTCAACTTGCAAATTCATCAGAATGAGCTTAAGACAAGCGGGATGATGGAAAATGACGGGAATGATCCGAAAGTAGGCACCCAAGAATACGAAGCGCTAAACTCGCACTTGGTCGCCGGAAACTATATGTCATTCAGCGCTCCTCATGTTGGTGAATCGAACGCGGCATTGGTTGCGGCTAGTCCTGAAGCGGCTGCGCAGCTAAGCAAATTCTATGTACTCGGATCAAATGTGGCTTTTGTGCCGGACAATGCGGCAACCTTCCTTAGCCCTCTGCAAGCGATTGATGTGAATGATAAAGCGGAAAGATGGGGTTTTACGGAAGTGAGCATCGGCAATGCCATGGTGAAATATCTGGTGAACCTGTTCCAGGGCTTCTACCCGGATATTACGTTCTATCATGACATCGGACGTTTGGAGCCGAACGCTTATGCCTTCACTCAGTACGGCAAACAGTACGTTGTTCTTTCAGGTGGTTTAACGCGCATCAAAGGGCTCGGGATGGAAGGACTGGCGTTCATTCTCGCAAATATGGTCAGCCGTCTTCAAAAGAGCGCGCCGCTGAACGCGGATGGCTACACTTCTGTGGGCATGAGCGATTATTATACACCTGTTATCTTGCAAAATATGTTCTTTGGTACTCTCTACGCGCCATTGATGACTAGCGCGCTGCACCAAATTCAACTCGTTATATTTAATAACATTAATATTTCACTGCATGATGCTTTTGAAACCGATCCTTATGCGCCAACTACAGGAACTAGAATGGATGCCGTTGAAGCAGGTAATGGCATGAATTTCCCTCCGAACGGCATAGGCGGTCCGGAAGCGAACGGTTTGAAAGTGACCGGAGCGAAGGTAACCGGGCCGACGGTTAGCGCGTCTTCGCTGGTGACGGCTGATATTACAGCCGATATCGCGGCGACAGCGTTCAAACTGCTGCAAGAGAACAATATTGTGGACGCATCAGGATTAATTGCGGCGGATTTCGCAGTGTCCACGGATTTATCGTTCTTGTTCGCGGATCTGACAGGGGAAAACAAAACGCTGTTCACGGAAGAGGTGCGCTACGCCTTGCTGCATGCCGGCTCTACCGTTGAACTGCATTTCAACACATCCGTCAAAGCACTTAGCACAGCCGATGAGGATGACTTCTCGTTTGAACCTAGTGCGGTTATCAGGGATGTAACGCCTGGCAGCAGCAGATCTTCAGTGTTGTTGAAGGTATCGCTGGAGCGCGGGGTTGCTTATACGGTGTCGGTTTCCAGAGCGCTGACCTCAGACATCGGATCGACCTTGGACCCGAACTCTTCAACGGCTGAAGTTACGTTGAACTAATTGGGACACGATCAAACCAACAGAGGAGATTAACTATGGAATCAGCCGACAAACAATTGGGGACAATCACGGGGACTATAGAAGAGCAGTGTGAGCAATTCGGCATCATCCTGGGTTTGAACGGACCGGTTTCGGAAGAAGTTCTCTTTGCGGCTGTTCATGATACCAGTTACGCCCATAATTTATTGGCAGCCCGAAGGTCGGAGATGTTTCTGAATCATTTGCTTAACAACCCTCCCGCGGTAGGAATAGCCGGGGAGACAGAGGCTTTGGGAGCGACAGGAGCAAGAGCAGCTGGATCGGCCGGAGCTTCAGAAGTAACAGGAGAATCCAGAGCAGCAGGAGAGTCGGAGTCAGCAGAAGTTACGGGTGCATCTGATGCAGCAGCATCGGAAGCAACAGAGGTGTCCGCTTCAGCTGGGGGGTCTGCCGCTGCGCATTCCAATACGGAATTGGCGAAGAAAGCTGGTCAAGCTTTGTGGAAGTGGGCGAGAACGGGTTTTGCCACTGTGGAGGACGACGTTTACCGGAGAAGGATGAGCGCTTGCGAGGCCTGCCCGCACATTCAAAGCAAGCCGGATAAGCTTCTTTACAACGCCCTGTCATCGGCCACTTCAGCTACCGGCGGTGCAGCTGAGAAGATTTGCGGCAAGTGCGGCTGTGTGCTTTCCAAGAAAACCAGACTGCCTACAGAATCCTGTCCGGATGAGCATCCGGATCTGGCGGGAATGACCCGCTGGGAAGAGCCGGTTCCGGCCATCTAAGTAGAGAATTGGAAGTAAAAGAAGGGCGCAAGCCCTTCTTTTTGCTTTTTAACTTTCCGTCCGGTAAAGCTGCGGCTCAGTTAGCCGGTGTGTGCGACGGCGCGGATTTCAATCAGTTGATGAGGAAGCGCAAGACCCGACACGCCGAGGAGGGTGCCTGCCGGCCGATGGCCACCCACATACTTCTTGAACAGAACGACGCACTGTTCGAAATGCTCTTGCGGGTTTGTGAGAAAGATCCCCATCTCAGCGATCCTTGATCTCGTGAACCAAATACCGCCAATACTCGATCAAGGTTCTCCAGCTGCCGGAGCTGTCCCCGAGCTGCAGCTCCGGCTCAGCTGGTACACAGTAATCCTGTTCACTAGCTCCTTCACCGAGAAAGGAATTCCTATTTTCGCACATGGCCTCCTTTTCATGTGGTGTTTCCGCTTTAGATTACAGGATCCGTGTTAAAGCCAACGAATATCGTCTGCGATCCAGTTCGGGTATCTGTCCAAATGCCAATATAACCACTGGGCGTTATACTTTTAATATCAATATAATCGCCAATTAAAGTAACAGGCGTCGGGCTGCCTTCATTCGGGTTAAAGGATTGCGAGGTAACGCGCTGGTTAAAGAAAGTGATGCCGCCGTCTATTGACCTTGCCGTGAACACATCTAATAAAAAGCCATCCAAGCGGTTCGTATAGTAAATCACATTAACTACTCCCGTTAACGGGTCCACATCAATGGCAGGAAAAAAGTTCTGAGAGCCCGCAGGAGCACCCGTTATAGGTTGCGGCGTTGACCAGCTAATGCCTTGATCGACTGATATCGCAATAAAAATATTTGAATATCCTTGACGGAAATCTTGCCATACGGCGTATATTCTACCGCTTGTGCTCAGTGTCGTTCGGTCAACGGAAAGATTGGGAAAAGTAAGAACTCGAAAGCCATAGCCGGGTACCGGTAGCACGGTGGGAACTAATACGACATTAGAGATGAGGCTGGCGGCCGTAAAAGAAGCACCTCCATCCAACGAAGTTCGTACGAGAAAGCGGGTATTGGGTCCGTTAATATTGATCCATCCGCCATAAATAACGCCGGTAAGGCTTATGGCAATATCCGGACGTTCTATTACATCCGCCGGATCGGACAGCAGAACCGGTTGTGACCAGCTGGCTGCGGAATCCAAGGAGCGCTGGAAAAAGAAGACGGACCTGGGGTTTACCGTAATATTAATTTGGTGATTGTATCCTACATATATATTGTCACGGAATGGGCTGGCCTGTGAATTGTCTACCTCTATAACAGGCTCGTCATTGTTTATATATACGCCATACCCGGGAGCTACCACTACCGGAGGTTCCCAGTTTAGACCATTATCGAAAGAACGATAAACGACTGTTGTGCCATTCAATCCATCCTGAGTAAAGGCATGCGCTGCGATGAAAAAGCTTGTGGGGTAACCATAGGCGATATACTGAGCTTCTGCCCCTGCAAATCCTGCAGGCAAAGGAAGAATAGTATTGTCCCAAGTGTTGCCTCCATCAAAAGAACGGTAGGCACCTGTCATCGGTGCAATGCCCGCAATGAAGACGGAGGTAGCCACCATAATGTTCGGGCTGAGCAAGTTAACGGCAATGATCGGCTCGAACTTAGGAGTCCCGCTCGGTGTGACTTGAAAATTAAAAATAGGCATTCTAGTTCCTCCATCCATGTATACTCCATTAATATACGCAACGGACTTTTAACAGGTATGGGCCAGGCCCTATAGGGAATTACAAATCAAGCTTATACTTTATTGACGGGTCCCCCGAACTTTCGGAGCGGGCTGGGCTGACGAAGCGTAATCTGATCCTGTTGACGAAAAAACCTCCATAAATTTGTCATTCTATAAATGATGACATTATGTAAGTAGTCGTTATGACAGTTGTGCGGATAGGATGAAAGGGCGGGAAAATGCCGCCAATAACTATTCCAGGAGCTGATTTCGTATGAAAATGCCTTTTAAAATTGTGTCCGCCAGCTTGGCCCTTATGATGACGGGAATCTCCCTAATTAACGCAGTTCCTGGTATAGCGGTAGAAGCGGAAGCCGCTTCGTCTAGAACTTCTTCCTCAGATACACAGGCAAAACACAAGCATAGTGCCGTCAAGAAAGCTTTGCAGACTGCAATGGAAGCCGGCTTGCCGGGTATACTCGTCAAAAGTACCGAGAATGGGAAAAGGTGGGCCTATTCCGCAGGGATCGCCGATTTGACGACCGAGCAGCAGATGCAAACCAATTATCTTTTCCGCATCGGCAGTGTAACAAAGACGTTCACCGCTACGGTTATTCTCCAACTAGCTGGAGAGAACCGTCTGAACCTCGACGACTCCATTGAGAAATGGCTGCCAGGTGTCGTACATGGAAACGGCTATGAAGGCAAAGAGATCACTGTGCGGCAGCTTTTGAACCACACCAGTGGGATCAGCGAATATTTAAAGTCCGATAAAATCAGTTTAATGGAAACCAGAAAAACGTATACACCTGAAGAAATCGTCAGCATCGGCCTGGCTATGCCCGCGGATTTCGCTCCCGGCAAGGGCTGGTCGTATTCCAATACGGGATATGTGTTACTGGGCATGCTTATTGAAAAGGTAACCGGAACTAGCTACGCGGAGGAAATCGAGCGGCGGATCCTCGAACCGCTTGAACTCTCCGATACGATCCTTCCGGGTAATTCAACGGTTATCCCCGGTAATAACCATGCCCGCGGGTATTTTCAGCCGGAATTTGGAAAGGAGCCGCTGGATGTCACCTATTATAATCCGAGCGTCGCCAGCTCCGCCGGGGATATCATTTCTTCTGCCGACGACTTGAATACGTTCTTTTCCGCATTGCTTGGCGGCCAATTACTGAAAGAAGAACAACTGAAACAAATGCTTACCCCCGTGGAAACAGGTCTAAAGGATATTAAGGGATACGGACTTGGAATTTATGCATTCAACCTTCAAAGCGGTGATACGGTGTGGGGTCATACCGGAGGCATACCGGGATTCGCAACGTTTGCGGGCGGTAGTGTAGGAGGTAAACATACGCTGGCCGTCAGTACCAACTATTTAGGGGCCGCTATCGAACAGGATACTTTCACTAAGATTGTTGCTGCCGAATTTGACAAATAGGGAATAAAGAAGGCCACTCATGTTTATTGAACCCGAGAACACAGCTAACGTTTTTGATTAAATGACGTTAGCTGTTTCTCTCAATTCTTTGTAAAGATACTAATTCGCAAGCTAAATAACCTACTATTATAAGGGGGTACCGTCAGGAAAATGCGGATTTTAAGCTCATCTATTTATTGAATTCATTAACTGGAAGAAGTATTCAGGTTTGTGAGTCTTATTCAGGTTATACCATGAATGTAATGTATCGGGTGCAAATACATCTAATTTTTTTAGTACTTCCATCGCAAATTCCAGAGGAGCTACTCCTGATGCAGTAACCATATTCTCACTAGATACCGCAGGTCCCATCTCATAAAATTTTTCTCCTTTGTAATTAGGACAAACCATTTTAATGTACTCCAAGTTATTGCTTGTATGCTTTCTAGAATCCAGGTATCCCATATTCGCAAGGGCCTCCGTTGCACCACAAATTGCAGCAACAATAGTGCCGAGCTTTAAAGCTTCGCCAATTTTTTTCATGATTGGTTGATGAATAACTTCTCCCCAAGTATTCCCTCCAGGCAAAACTAAAAGATCTTTACTCTCAAGCGTACACTCATCAAGCGAAATATCTGGTTTTATGTTCAGTCCACCCATCGTAGTAATAATTTCTTTATTAGCTCCTACTGTAACTACTTTTAAAGGTGCGATATCTTTTTTGAAATATCTTCCTGTGTTTAGTTCGGCAATTAAATATCCATATTCCCAGTCTGACATTGTGTTAAATACATATAAATAAGCTTTTTTTGTTTGCATCCAATAACACTCCCAATCACAATTGATATAGCCAATTATAATATAACTTCCCTGACAGCTAACGTCAGGGAAGTTATCATACTTGATGAAATTGTATTAATTCCGACAGAACTTCAATAAGTTTTTTCTTTAGACTTTTTGGCTCAATAACTTGAATAGATTTACCGTACGGTAAAAGTAAATAAGGTACATATGTATGTATCATATCCTTTTCAAGAAGAAATACTGCTTGATTTGAAGTCCGTTCTTGTAAATAATGTCCTAAAAACCAATGTTGGCAAATATCTCCCAACGTCCTTGTATTCCCCTTAATAACTAAAGAAGTAATCCTTTCCTTATCTTCTATAGTTGGAAGGAGGTTTTTCATAAAAAGGTCACGCGCTGAAAAATTTTCTGGCCGGTTAAACTTATTTTCGGTTAGCATTAGACTTTCAATTCGATCTACTCTAAAACTACGGATATCATTCCTAAGATGACAAAATCCAATCACATACCATTTATTATTCCAATAGATAATTTTGTACGGATCGACCGATCTATAATTTAACTGCTTTTTGCCGCTTTTATGGTAAACCATTTTTACTGAGTACCCGTCAGCTACGGCCTGCTCCAATTCTTTCAAAAAAGGTTCCATAGAGAGTGAACTTAATCGACTTATTACTTCAAGACTAGTTAAATGTTGGTTTCTCTTTGTTTCCTGCTCTTGATTTGAGTATTTGCTTAGTTTTGAAATGGCCCTATTTAGTGCTTCACCTCCATAATATCCGGCTTCTTCTGCAAAAACAGCAGCGTGAAATAGTGAAGTTTGCTCCTCAAAGTCAAAAAAAAGAGGAGCTTCAATAAAATTGTTCAATAAAGTGTATCCACCGTTATGTCCTGGTTCTGAAATTATAGGTACGCCACTTGTTGAAATTGTATCCATATAACGATACACAGTCCTTATATTCATCTCTAACTTTTCTGAAATTTGTTGTGCAGTAATTTTTTCACCTGAGCGGAGCATCCATAAAATTGCTAACATATTATCAGTTTTAGGCATATCATTCCACCTCTATATGGAACTTATTTTCTATTATATATTTCCGGTTTTTGGTATAACTCATCAACTGTTCCTTTCCGATAGCCTTATATAATGAGGCCCTAGAAATTCGAAGTGAATACGACTTTGTAACTTTTACACTGAAAGAATATCATAGTGCATCTATTGTTTCATTCAATCATAGAGCATATGCTTTGGTAGTTTACCTGCTTCTGACTTATATATTTTTCATTAAATCTCGCCTTTTTTTCTATTTCAGAAGCCATTGTTCCGCTTCTTCTTTACTTCCATACAATCTAAAATGATGACCTGTGTTCATTTCCTTAGCCATTTCATTAAATCTGCCTTTTTCAATTATCTCCTGAGGAATAATAGCAGCCGTTTTTATACCATAATTTATAAATTTCTGAATAATATCACCGGCTACTTTGGTTTTAAGTTTGAAGAAGTCTTCTGATAAGGCTGCATGGTGAATAATAATCGCGTTTGCCTCATGTTCCCAGCATAAAGATATTAGATCAAGTGCATGATTCTCTGTACGTAAAGGTTCAGTAGAAGAAATCAGTTCAATATATGTTTTACTCTCTGTTTCTCTAATTTGATAGTTCATTTTGTTTTTCTCCTCCATAGCTTCGTTTTCGAACAACCTCTGACGGGTTTCACGGACCCAATTAAGTTCATTATTATAGGTTGAAATAATGTTTTCTGAAATCATCTCCCATATTAAGCTTTCCCTCCTGCTTCTATTAGGTGAATGAAGAGCACGTCTGTATTTTTCCTTCTGCATAATCAATTGCAGTTTGATTTCACTTTCATATTTTGAGAGTATCTCACTTAATTCTTGATTACTTAACAGATCTGACCATGCAAGCTGTACCAAAAATGTTTTTTTAATCTCGGGAGCTTCTGATGATGACACAAGCCACTTTTTTAGTTCTTTAAGTCCTTCTTCTGTCAGGGTATATATTTTTTTGGAAGGAGAGTTATCCTGATGAACCACCTCACTGGTAACGAAATCATCGTTCTCAAGATTCATTAGAGCTTTGTAAATTTGATTGTTGTTACCGGACCAATACATGAAAGAGGATTCTTCAAAGATCTTTTTCAGTTCATATCCTGTTGAGGACTTCCAACTCAGTATGCCTAATATTGCTAATTGGATTGACATCCTTACACCTCGTTATCAATAATATAGGTTAAAAGTAACATATGGTACTGTAGTGGTCAATGTGAAACTTCTCAATTTGTTACGACTGTTTAAGACGGCGCTCCAATCAACGCTTATAAATTCGCCAGGCTGGAATAGGGGAGTTCATGCTGTATTATTCACAAACAGTTTGCATCAAGATTGCACCTGATATTCGTGTTCCTAACTCAGCCACATTTGTACGGGTGAAGAGGACGAGCAATTAGAATACTTTTGACAATATCCAAGAGGGGTTAAGTTCTGAGGAGTTAACATCTGATCACAGCAGTTTTTAAAACAAGCATAGTTTAATTCTAATCAAAATTTCCTTTGTTTATATTTCCATTAATTTGTATTCTAGAGTCTTGAGTAGCATGTTTTTTTGAACGACGCCATTAAGGTTAGCAGTTTTATAACACAGGAAAGCGAGGTGATCCTATTGACTCAGGAAGAAGTATTACAGGGCGGAAATGTTAATCACATTGTCCGCATGGCGAACACTGTTCGCCGCCCTACAGGTTATTGGAGCCCAAGCGTGCATGAACTGCTCAGACATTTGGAGAACCGGGGCTTTGAGGGAGCACCCAGATTCCACGGAATCGATGAGTCAGATCGTGAAATCTTGTCATTTATTCCTGGAGAAGTTCCAGGCAACAATTATCCAGAACTTGAACCGTACATGTGGTCGGACGAAACGCTTGTTGGTTTGGCACTTCTTTTGCGTCGTTTCCATGATGCGACGGAAGGGTTCTCTCTCACAACGGGGAAATGGCAGCTTAGTTTCGGTGATGACAACGAGCGCGAAGTAATCTGTCATAATGATGCTGCGTTGTATAATGTGGTCTTTCAAAATGAGGCGCCTGTGGCGCTAATTGATTTTGACATGGCAGGTCCTGGTCCGCGTATGTGGGATATTGCGTACACCCTATATACTTCAGTTCCGCTTGCCAGTTTCGCCCCTGACTATTCATCAGGAACTACGGCAGCCTACCAATCCGATTTACACGCCGCAGAGCGCCGCCGGCGAATTCATCTGTTTTTTGAATCGTATGGAATTCCCGTCTCCAATGATCTGCCGCAGTGGATTACTCAACGTTTAACTGTACTGTGTGATACGCTGAGAAGTGGTGCCGCCGATGGAAATCTTGCCTTTCAAAAAAGGATTGAAGAGGGACACTTGGCTCATTATGAGAGCGAGATTCAATTTATCTCAAAACATATCGATGATTGGTTAGATTGAAATGAAGCCTTGGATTTCAGATCGATAAGGAATTACGAAAATCCCCCTAAGTGCAAGGTTATATCTATAACATTAGAACAAGAAAACGAGCAAGCGATCTATTTATATGAAAGGCTATGTTAAACTTTGTTGTTGATATTTGATAATTCCGAACAAGCGTTCTGAAATAAGGACAATATAACTGTTCGGAGATGATTTGCCCATGGATTTAAAGGAACTGAAAAAGCTTGCTGATACGTTGGACGATAATGGTAAGCGAGAACTTATCTACTTTTTGCAGTCCCGAACCAAGGGAGTGGCACTTCCAGTTCGAGCGATTGATGAAATTCAAGAGCAGAAGCATAAAGATGGACTTGTTTGCCCGCATTGCAAAAACCATTCTGTTGTTCGATTTGGAAAGTACGCTGTAAGAACACGCACTGGAGAGGTTAAACGTCAACGTTACCGTTGTAAGTCCTGTCGCCAAACATTCAATGACCTTACGAACACCCCTCTGCAACGAACGAGGCGACCTCATATGTGGGTTTGTTTTATCGAATGCATGATTGAGGGCTTTTCTCTGAGAAAATGTGCAGAGCAGTTAAACGATGAAGTCACGCATGTCACCTTGTTTTACTGGCGGCATAAGATTCTTTCCGCTCTGAAGCAGATTCCAACCGAAGCATTTCAAGATATTGTTGAAATGGACGAGACCTACTTTCTTTACTCGGAAAAGGGCAAGCGGAATATTGCCGAACGCAAGCCACGTAAACGTGGCGGCAAAGCGAAATATCGTGGTATAAGCCACGATCAAGTGTGCGTGCTGGTTGCCCGTGACCGTCAGAAAATGACTTACTCTAGCGTACTTGGGCGTGGACGTATTCGGACTATAAAATTAGACGAAGCGATTGGTGGTCATCTATCTGACTCAAACGTGTTATGCACTGATTCATGGAGGGCATTTAGCTCCTATGCGAATTCAAAAGGCATGACTCATTACCGATTCAAGTCCGACGGAAAACAACGTGTGAAAGGCGTGTACCATATCCAAAACGTAAACAGCTACCACAGCCGCTTGAAGAAATGGATGGATCGCTTCAATGGTGTTGCAACAAAGTATTTGCAGAATTACTTGGCGTGGTTTTGTTACTTAGACAGCAAGGAATATGAGAATACCGCATCGAATAAGAAAAATATGTTGGTCAAATCGTGCCTGTTTACTGTGACCGACACGAACACCAAACTTCGGCTTTCTGCTTATTCTTGTTAAGCTCCCTAACGGGCAGTTATGCGCAACTTCCAGGGAATGTAAACATCTAAATAACGTAAGGAACGAGGAGGCAGACAATTCATGGGAGGAACGAATGTATGGGATGCGGAGTGGGAGGTTAACGAAGAGCAGGCGCGGACGCTGATCGGCAGACAATTCCCTCAGCTGTCATCGAAGCAAGTGAAGCGATTGGGCTGGGGCTGGGACAATACGGTTTTTCTCATCGGTGACGAGTACGTGTTTCGATTTCCAAGAAGAACAATTGCAGTTGGCTCGATTCGTATGGAAGGGAAGCTGCTGCCGAAGCTGGAGGCATATATGACCATCCCCTATCCGAAACCGTTGTTTTATGGCGAAGCAAGTGACGAATACCCGGCACCATTTCTTGGCTATGCCTACGTGCCAGGAGATTTCCCAATCGGTTTGACGGAAGAACGCCGGGCTCTATCGGCAGAGACGCTGGCGAAATTTTTGCGGAGATTGCATGAGTTTCCGATGCAGGCGGCGCTGAAGTGCGGAGTTCAGCAAGATCATCGAAACTTGACGGACATAGCATCGCGCAAAGTGAAATTGGAGGGCTTTCTATCGAAGGTGGTTGAACACTTGTCGCCGGAGGAGTCCGGTGTGATCGAAGCGTATATTAGCAGGCTGCAAAAGGACCGTGTCGAGGCGGAGAATGCACTTCTACATGGCGATCTTCATTTCAAAAATATGCTTGTGAATGAGAACGGGATCGTTTCCGGCATAATTGATTGGGGCGATCTGAGCGTTGGCCATCCGGCTTGCGATTTGAGCGTTGCTTATAGCTTTTTACCACCTTACGCTCGCGGCGTGTTTTTCGAAACGTACGGAGGAGCGGACGAGGAAACGAAGCTGCTGGCGCGGCTGATCGCGGTATACATCCCCATACTGATCTTAATGCAAGCGGTCGATGACGGGAATGAAGCGATTGCGGCAGAGGCGAAATCCAACATCATGCGGGCACTGTCGGATTAGGCTCATTATTTCGTTGCGGCTATGGGGCTATGGCTATCGGCATCATTTTGTCGTTTAAAGGCCGTGATAAGGTACGATCCGCCTTCTCTGATGCCGCTTTATGTTGAGGAACACGAAATTCAACAGAGTAGGGCGTTGCGCTAACGGGACACGATAGCAATAAACCGCCTTTTCAACGAAGGCGGTTTTCTTATGGTCAAATATCAACATTAGAAT
This sequence comes from Paenibacillus lutrae, assembly GCF_009757775.1. Lineage (GTDB taxonomy): Bacteria > Bacillota > Bacilli > Paenibacillales > NBRC-103111 > Paenibacillus_F > Paenibacillus_F lutrae. The sequence continues at coordinate 429,188 of NZ_RHLK01000001.1, read as the reverse complement.
TTAACATAGCCATATGAAAAAGCAGGTTTTGCTAACCAAAACCAAGAAAATAGCCTATCAGCAACTTGTATATAAATTAAAGCTGCCGGAACATGCCGATTGCGGATAATAATAAAACGATTTCCGCAGCTAATCTCGATGGAGCATTAACCCAATAAACCAACCGCCAAATAGAGGGGTTGGTTTATTGGGTTATTTTACAGTTACAGCTGCAGTACTTAATTCCATTACGGTTTCTGCCCTGACTAGAATAACCGCATGAGTGCCGTGAGAGCATCTAAAGACCTATATCTCTACAAGATATAGATAGTCCCTAATATCCATGTCAAGATTTGTCGAATCGTGATAAAGTTTGTAATATATTTCAAACTTCATAGGCAAACCTGCAGAAATGCAGGGACGCAAAGCTATAGGGACTAAGGTCTAAGGAGATGATGTCAGCCAGCTGCCAAAGAGTGCATACCGCTTTTTGTTTAGCGCAATCATGCTGCTCTTCGGAGTAGCTTTTTTTGTGCATTTTGATCATTCAGAACCAATCATGAGGGGGTTAATCACGTGTATAAAAGGATAGCCATCGCAACATCCGCAGCCCTGTTAATCAGCCTTTCTGATGGCTCGTATCAGGCTCTGGCCGCCAATGGATTGCCTGACGTAAACGCAAGTGAGGTGCAAACTTTATCAGAAAGTGGAGTGAATCCAACAGATCTCGCGGTCGTGGAGCCGTTTGATTTGTACGGCAAAGACCTTTTACCCGCTTACAATACGGTCTATCGGATGAATCCGGCCAATATCAAGTCACTGACGAATAACGGGGGAAATTACGGGAGTTCAACCATGAATAAGGCGATCGACGGGGATATGAACACACATTGGGAGACGGGCAAGCCGAACACCTCCGCATTTACCAACGAGGTTGTATTCCAGTTCAATGAAGCGACGACCTTGAATAGAATCCTGTATGCAGCCAGACAATCGGGTGCCCCAGGCAAAGGATTTGCGCAAGCGTTTGAGATCTATGCCTCCCAAGAAGATGCGGGTGATCGTTATACGCTGGTCGCTTCCGGGGAGTATAAAGGCTCTAACAGTGACCTGGTTGAGATTAAATTTGCCCCGGCCACTTTTAAGCGGGTCAAGTTTGTATTCAAAAAGGCGAATCAAGAATGGGCAAGTGCGGCGGAGTTCGCTTTTTACAAAGAAGATCCCATCCGTGAAGCCGTAAACGGCCTGTTCACCGATGGAACAATGAGTGCGGTAGTGCCCGGGTACAACAGTGCGGCTGCCCTGGGGGCTTTGCAGGAAAGTGCGAAAACCCATCCTCTCTACCCTCTGATGAAGGAACAGCTGGACCTGGCTGACAAGCTGGTTAAAGGAGAGGTTGGAATCCAAGGTACGGTCATCACCGCGCAGCAGCATGGGGATATGAAGAAGCATGCCCAGCAAAATCTAAGGTTTGGCTTCGGTACGAACAACCAGCCTACCGGTTTTGCAGCTATGCCGGGCCGTACAATCAACATCTACGTGGATGTGGAATCCAAGGATAAACTCCCTTCGCTCATTTTCTCGCAGCAGGACGGCGGCTGGAACAGTTGGACCAGAGGCGTGCAATTACGCCCCGGTAAAAATACGATAACCGTACCTGAGATCGCAACGAGTAATGCATACGCTCATGATGTGACCAAAGGAGGGACCGTCTACATTGTCAATCCTTATACACCTGAAGAACAGGGGAAAGCTCCTCTGATCCGGTTTGAAGGTCTCCAGCAGATTCCTTTCATGACCAAGAATACCGATCCGGCCCAATTTAAAGCGTTATTAACCGCATATAAGCAAAAGTTAGACCAGGATATTGCCGCTCACCCCAATGTGAAAGACCGGCAGCTCATCGATGTGGTCGAAATAGCCAGCGACCGGATTATTTTCACGGGTACGGCTACAGAAGCTTACAAACAATATGTGACGCTAGGTCATAATCCTATGGATACCTTGACCGGCTATGACTTCTGGATGAAGCGCATTTTTGACGCTTATGGTCTGGATGGCCGCAGTGTGAATCACGATCCGAAGCAAATCCGAGAAAATATCAGACTGATGCAGCCTTACGGATTTATGTATGCCGCCGGGGATCATACCGGTATCCAGCTTGGAGAGGTTGGTTTGATGTTAGGCGATTTCAAGAAGCAATACCCGGGCTGGGGCTTGACTCATGAGATCGGGCACCGTATGGCTGTGGGCGAAAGGGAGTACGGCGAAATTACCAACAACATGTTATCGATGGCGATGTCGGTCGCTTATAATTCGCTGGATAACCGGATTCCTTTTGAATCTGAGGTCTATAAAACTGTCATTGAAGAGAATAAAGTGGCGATGGATCAGCAGTCGCTCGGAGCAAGGCTGGGGGCTTACTGGCAGCTGGAGCTGGCTCATCCGGGGTATTGGAAGGAGCTTAACGGTCTGTACAGGGACCGGAAAGTCTCGCTTGCAAATGGAGACAATTCCAAACAGCAGTATCTGGTTGAATTCTCATCCGAAGTACTCGGGATGGATCTTAGCGGCTTTTTTGCCAGACACGGCTTCACGGTGAATCCGGAGACCCGCGTGAAAACAGCTGCATATCCGGCTTCCCCTAAGCTTTGGTATTTGAATAACAGCGTACTCAACTACGAGAGAACCGGCATACAGGATAAGAAGGCTCCTATCCAAGTAAATATCAGCGCGAATGCTTCCGCAAAGTCGAACACGTTAAATCTGAGCATGGATCAAGTCTATAAGAAGGATCTGCTTGGTTACGAGATTTATAGAAACGATAAACTGGTAGGCTTCACCGGGACTGATCAGTTCGTCGATCAGAATGTCGACCCGGCTGTCAATTATACGTACAAGGTGATTGGCTATGATAAAAAATTAAATGCCCTGAATTCCGTTTCCTATAAGGCGTTTAAGCCAACGTTGTCCGTCGAGGAACATGTTACGCTAAAACTGAATCAAGTTTTTGACCCTATGAGCTTTATTAAGGCGGTTAACTATCAGGGAAGCGATATTACAAGCACGGTTGTAATCAAATCGAACGATGTAAATATAGCTCAAAAAGGAGACTACCGAATCGTCTATGAAGTCCAAGACGGCGGGGCCACCGAAACCAAAACGGCGAATGTCTCGGTTACGAGTGACTATTCGTATGTTTCGGACCTCAGCGCCCAATCAGCCGTTACAGGCTGGGGTGAACTGCGGAAAGATAAATCTCCTTCCGGCGGAACGATCACCCTGGCACGGCAAGGGCTTGCTGCCACCTATGTCAAAGGACTGGGAGCTCATGCCAACTCGGAAGTTGTATATGCTATTAAGGGTAAAGGTTATGACTTCTTTGAAAGTTATATCGGGATTGATCAAGCCGTGAAAGGAAACAACGCTTCTTCTGCTGCTTTTGAAGTGTATGTGGATGGAGTGAAGAAATTTACGAGCGATGTGTTCAGATCGGGTACGGAGCATGAATTTATTCAAATCCCTGTTACGGGGGCCAATGAGATTAAGCTGGTCACCACAGATGCACAGATTAACAGCAGTTCGGCGGACCATACCGTCTGGGCGGATGCCAAGTTGACGAAGAACTCCAGCAAGCCAACGATCACCCTGCCTGAAGAAACAACTTTGGTGAAGCTAAGCAGCGAGTTTGATGTGCTGAAAGATGTACAAGCTTGGGATACGGAAGATGGAAATTTAACCGGACAGCTTCAAGTCGACACGAAGGGGTTCACTTCACATAAGACTGGAACTTACCCCGTCGAACTTACGGTGACTGACCGTGATGGCAATTCCGTGACCAAGACTAGAAATATCGTAGTCTACAGTGCCGCCTCCTACCTGAGTGATACGAACTGGGCTTCCGCAAGAACCGACTACAATGTTGTGAGAAAAGATAAAGCCAGCTCCGGCAGTACGATCAAGCTGCTGGTGAACGGCGCAAATAAAGAGTTCGGCAAAGGTATCGGCACGCACGCCAACTCGGTAATCGTATATAATCTTACCAACACGAACTATGAATATTTGGAAACCTTTGTAGGTGTCGATCGGAACATTCCGGATCAAGCGAACTCCAGCGTGATGTTCCAAATAATAGCGGACGGCAAGGAAGTTTATAACAGCGGACTGATGAAATACGGCACAGAGGCCAAACTTGCAAGAGTTCCCGTTAAAGGAGTCCGTGAGCTAAAGCTGGTAGTCAATAACGCAGGCAACGGAAGCGCTTCGGACCATGCTAACTTTGCGGATGCCAAGTTTATTATTCTGAACAGTACGCCAGAGCTAACGATTCCTAAATCCGTATCTACGAAAGTGGGTCAATCGGTAACCTTGCAAGCTGACTATACCGCAATCGATGCGGAGGACGGGGATCTCACGGCACAGGTGAAGGTCACGGGTGAAGATCGCGTTAACTTCAGCCGAACCGGCGAATATCCAATCACATACACCGTTACCGACAGTGAAGGAAATACAGTTGCCAAGACCAGAACCATAGCGGTTGTCAGTATGGACGATTACAAGCATCTGACGGATTTTGACTGGAAATCTACACAGAACAGCTATACCGCGCCTAAGAAAGATATCTCCGTAAGCAGCAATCCACTAAGATTAACGGATGCCGGCAACAGGGAAGCCGTCTACACTCGCGGCATCGGAGCGCATTCTACCTCAACGATCGTATATGATTTAAGCGATCAGAATTTTGATTACTTCACTTCCTACGCAGGTGTGGACCGGCAAATGTACGGGTCGATCGCTTCCATTAGCTTCGAAGTGTACGTAGACGGGGAGAAGAAATTCGACAGCGGCGTGATGAACTCCAGAGATCCGCAGAAATGGATTGAGGTGGATATTAATGGCGCCAGTGAGCTTAAATTAATCGTAACCGATGGAGGAAACGGCAACGGATCCGACCATGCAGCCTGGGGAGATGCCAAGTTGCATTATGCCAATGCGGATAAGCTGTACACCGCAGATTTGCAGCAAGCCATCGCAGATGCCAAAGCGATCAACCCGGAAGGATATACTTCGGAGAGCCTTGCTGCGTTAAATGCCGGCATAGCAAGTGCCGAAGCGGTTCTGACGAAACAGAGCGCAGTTCAGAGTGAAATCGACGCAGTGACCGCAGCCTTGAAAGCCGCAAAAGATGGATTAACCCGAATAGATCTCTCGCAAGTAATTACCATTGAAGACCGCTATTTAAAGGAATCAATCAAAAAGACGCTGGGAATTACCGGGGATATCACGCTCGGGGATATGGTTAAGCTGACCGCGCTAACCAGTGAATCCCGACGGGCCAGATCCCTGGAAGGGCTTCAGTATGCCGCAAACCTGGTAAATCTTGATATTAAGGGGAACGAGATTACCGACTTTTCTCCGCTTCAAGGTTTATCTAAACTCGATAACCTTATGATCGACCCGCAGATCGTAGAAATGGGCTCCTTAAACGGTCCTATCGCTCAAATGGATAATCCGGTTAAAGGGGTCGACGGAAATAAAGTGATTCCAACCATGGCAGGAGTCAGAAACAACAAAACTTCCAAAGAAATCATGTTTGATAGGAAGGAATGGGCGAAGAATCCGGACAAATTCACTGTGGATCTGTCGAACGAGGATAAAGGCTATTACATGATGTATTTAACTTATACCGTGCATGACAGCACAATTCAATTGATTTATTTAATCGATAACAGCAAGTAATTCGTGAAATCAAATAGAGCGCCAGTAGATCATTCAGATATATTCTGAAGATCTGCGGCGTTCTTTTTGGTTAACTTGGCTTTTATAGAATAGAGAAAAAGCGGAAGCATAGCCCTAACTGGCTGTCTGGTCTTTCGGGCGGTGCTTTTTTATACATTGACGAGAACCAAAAACTGAGCCAAAATCATTCTATTGATAGACAGAGAGGGAGTATTCAAATGAAAATACTGCTGATTGGCGGGACTCAATTTATAGGACCCTATGTCGTGAAAAATCTGCTTGAATCTGGACATGAAGTTATCGTATTTCATAGAGGAAAAATAAACAATTTACACTCAAACGTTAAACATATACTTGGAGATAGAAATAATTTGATAAATTACTTGGAGGAATTCAAAAAAATATCTCCGGATGTAGTATTAGATATGATTCCATATAAAGAACAACATGCAATAGATGTATTGAATGTCTTTAAAGGAATTACGAAACGTATTGTTGCAATTAGTAGTGGAGACGTTTATTTTTCCTATGACGTAATTATTAAGAATGAACCGGGTCCAATTGACCCTAATCTAATTTCTGAACACTCCAAGTTACGTGAAACGCTTTTTCCAAACAGAAAAAAAGGTGATATTAGTTACGATAAGATTCCAATAGAAAATCTAATATTAAACAATAAAGAAATAGCAGGCACAGTTCTAAGGTTGCCGGTAGTTTATGGACCGAATGACTCTCAACATCGTTTTTTTAATTATTTAAAGCGAATGGAAGACAAACGGTCCTTTATTTTTTTGGAAGAAGGATTTTCAAATTTCAGATGGACACATGGTTATGTAGAAGATGTAGCACAAGCAATTACATTAGCTGTAACGCACAATAGAGCTTCAGGTAAAGTGTATAATGTTGGCCAATTAAATGTACCGACAATGGTTGATTTAATTTCAGGAATTGGAAGATTAAGCGGATGGGATGGAGAAGTGATTAAAGTTCCCGGTACATATTTACCCGAACATCTACGACCACATGATTTAAACACATCTCAAAATCTAGTTTATGATACTTCTCTTATTCGATCAGATATTGGCTATGAAGAAATATGTTCATTAGAGGAAGGATTAATTAAAACCATTGAATGGGAACGAATTAATCCTAAAAATTATAATATAGATGATTTTAACTACATAATTGAAGATGAGCTATATAAGCAAATAACTAAATAACGAAATTCATGCATAGTCGCCTACTCGCCAGAATACATGGCTTCAAATGTAAGTCCTCGTCTTAGTGATAATGAGAATTTTATTGAAGTAAGAAAAGGTGATCAATTTAGCGATGGTACATATAACGATTAAAAATAATACAACTGTTGATTTTGAAATTAAAAGTGACCGGATCTGCGCCTGTGTTAAAAAAATCCTTTTGGAAGAAGAAATTGATTCACTGGAAGTCATCTGTGACGATGTTGGTTACAAAACACCAAATTTCACGACATCTGGGCTCTATTGTTTGCACGGAACGGCAAAGTTGGCCAATAACGAAAATACATCATGGAGTGTCATCGTTAAAGTGATTAAACCGGACAGTGCGGAGAAAAATTTTGCGGAGCATCACAATTATTGGCGAAGGGAAGCTCTTGTATTTAATTCCGGTATTTTGAACGAGCTGCCGGATTCTATAAAGGTTGCAAGATGCTTTTGGGTTGAAGAGTTACCTGACAAAACCATATGGATATGGATGGAGCATATCCAGGGCAAACATGCGGATACAGTGGAACATTTCTCCTTTATTGCAGGGCAGTTAGGCCGCTTTAATGCTGCCTATCTTACCGGAGTTAAAACACTGCCCAAGTATGATTGGTTATGCAGTGCCTGGCTTAAATCATGGACGACAGCCAGCCGTCTATATGCACCCCATGTTGATACATATGTGGAAGGATTATCTGACGATCATTATCGAACAATATGGGCTTGGTATCAGAATCTCATTAGGAAACTTGATTTTGCTATTGAATCGCTTCAACGGCTGCCTCGTGTGTTGGCACATCAAGACTTGAGTCAAAAGAATATGTTCCTTACGGCAAGGGACAACTCCACCTCTCAATTGGTACTGATTGACTGGCAATTTCTGAGTATCTCAGGGATTGGAGAGGATCTGGGTAAGTTGTTTGGGGTGAATATGAGTCTAGGGATCATTCAGCCTAATCAGTATGATGAATTTCAAAGATCCTTATATACATCTTATTTGGAAGGACTGCGGAGCGCAGGTTGGCAGGGAGATGAGAGGTTAATGCGATATGGATTTTATTTAAGCATGGCTTTAAGAAGTGTTTGGGAAGTTCCTCAATACTTTTCATTATTGGCACAGCTGGACGCTGATCCGCAAAACGATAATCTTAAAGATCAATTATATAGACTTGAAAGGATTCTCATGATTCAAAAAAACATGTATTCGGAAGTTGAGTTACTGATGCCTGAGTTAGGGTTTTGCACCTTACAATAGGCTGACGGAAAGCGATAGCGGCATCCACATAAGCTCAAGGTGCAGGCCATCCGGCTGCAGGTATGAAATTCTGTATATGGACTACGTAAAAGAAGTCTCTCTTTTGTTTGGGTGTTTGGTGGCGCCAACATTTTGACAAAGCAGGGCTTCTTTTGTTTTTAAAAAAGGAGAGGGAAAACCAAAAACGAGACAAGCCGGATGATTCAGGAGAAGCGTCAGTGCTTGCCTTAGAGCAGCTTCTCATATCAGTCTACAAAATCTTTGAAGACTTGTGGGCAGCCCTCTGTTACAAGCGACAGATCGCCTCGCCAAACAAAGCTGCTTGCTTGCACGCTTCCTCTGTTACAGCCGTTTTCTCATAATGATCATAAATATATTAGATATCCGCGCTCCCGGCCATCGCCTATAATCTAATCAAGAACCGGTTCACAATACGATAAATAGCAGATAAAGGGAGGTCATACCATGAGAAAGTCTTCGATTACGCTCCTTGTCGGGCTGATGGCAATGACAACGGCGCTGTCAGGCTGCGGCGGCAGTAACGGTAATGTGCAAGATGGCGCTCAAGGCAGCGGTAAAGAAACTGCCGGCAAGGTGAAGGTGCGCCTCGCCTATTGGAACAAAGAAGACAGCGTTAAGACTTTGCTGGCACTTGTTGAGGAAAAACTGCCCAACATTGAACTGGAATATCAATTTATTGATAACAAACAGTATGACAATATTATTGCGACTCAGCTTGCAGCAGGTTCAGGACCGGATATTGTGTCCGTAAGCCCGGCGGCAAGCACCAAGTACGCCAAGCTTGGTTACCTGCAAGATATCTCTACGCTCGCTGACCGCTACAACGATGGTGGGAAGAACGTGTATTCCGTAGACGGAAAATTGTATGCGATTCCAGGAATCAGCTGGTTTGAAGGCATCTTCTATAACGTCGATATTTTCGAGAAATACGGGTTGAAGTCGCCTACGACCTTCGCGGAGGAAATGGCGCTCCACAAAGCCTTGAAGGATAAAGGCTTGAAGCCTCAAGCGATGGGCGCCAAATCATGGGAGCCGATGATGAAGTCCTCTATGGGCTACGTTATGAACGAATTCCTTGCGAAACCGGAGAACAAGGACTTCGACGTCCAGTTCGGCCAAGGAGAAAAGAAGCTGGCGGATAGTTGGGGGCCGGCAGTCGAGCAGTGGTCGGCTCTTATCAAGGACGGCTATCTCAACGAGGAAATGCTCGGTATCGACTACGATCAGGCACTGGATGAATTCGCCACAGGCAAAGCGGCGATGTGGGAGTCCGGTCCGTGGGCGATGGAAGCGATCAAGAAGAAAAATCCAAACATCAAGATCAATATGTTTCCGTTCTACGGTTCGCAGCCAGGTCCCGGCTGGCTGATCGGAGGCCCGGGCGTCGGCTTCGCTGCAAGCAGCAAATCCAAGAATGCCGAAGCGGTCATGAAGGTGCTCGATCTGATCTCGACACCGGAAGGCCAGCAGGCGTTCTGGAACGACAACAAGGGCGGAAGCAGTTACCTTAAAGGCGTGGAATTCGAGATGCCTGCGGAATACGAGGGCGTGAAGGAAACGGTTAAAGCGGGCAATGTGTATGCGCCATGGAACAACTGGGGCGACAATGCGCAAGCATTGATCGAGGAATACGGCAAACGGCTCCAGGAGGTGCTCGGCGGCGGCAGTTCCATCGGCGATGCGCTCAAAGGCACGGACCAGAAACGCGCCGAATTGAGTTCAGGCTCCTAGCCTTCCGCACAAGCGGTTTACAACATTCATGTGACGATATTTATTCATAACACCAACCATACGGCAGCGCTTAACCGGCGGCTGCCGTCTATTTTGCCAAGAAAGGTCGGTAAGGCCGTGATGAATAAACGAACGTGGAAACGCGATTTGAACTATAGCTTGTTCATCGTACCAGCGCTTCTCTTCTATGTACTCTTTACCGTATACCCGTTCCTGTCTATGTTTTATTACAGCGTAACGGACTATACGGTCCGCAAAATATCGGACTTGTCCTTCGTCGGCTTGGACAATTACAAGCATTTGTTCGGCAGCAATCTGCTGCGTACCGGATTGAAGAACTCCATTCTATATGCCGTGCTTATGACCGTGTTTCAAACGGCGCTCGGCCTTGTCCTCGCAGTCTTCCTTGACCGGAAGTTCGCGTCGCGCAATCTATTGCGCTCGGTCTTTTTTATGCCGGCCGTCTTTAGCCCGCTCATTGTCGGGTTTCTCTGGGGGTATCTGATGTCTACCTCCGATTACGGGCTGATCAATCAGGGCCTTACGGCACTGGGGCTTAGCAAAATCAATTTTCTTGGTGATAAAGACATCGCGCTGTATTCCATTGTATTTACGCAATTATGGCAATGGACCGGCTGGGCGATGGTTATTTTCCTGGCGAACCTGCAAAGCATTCCGAAGGATCTATATGAGGCGGCGGATATTGATGGAGCCAGCCGCTGGAAACAGTTCTGGCGTATCACACTTCCGCTCATGCAACCGTCGGTTAATGTTGTGATGGTTACGGCGATGATCGGAGGATTGAAGGTGTTTGATATTATTTTGGCCTTGACGGACGGCGGACCGGGCAATGCCACGCAGACGATTATGACCGCTTATATCAAAACCTCGTTTAATGAGGGGTTCTATAATCGGGGTGCGGCGTTCGGCGTTGTGTTCTTCGGCATCGTCATGGTCATTACGCTTGTTATGATGCGTTATTTAAGCAAGTGGGGGGAGAAAATACGATGACTACGCTGACTAACGCTAAGAAACGACAGTTCCACAGCTACCCCTGGATGATGGAAGCGATCCTAATTCTGCTCGCAGCCGCCGTATTTATTCCGATTTATTATTTGATTGTGACGACGTTTAAAACGCCCGACGAAGCCGCGCTCCACCCGCTGTCTCTGCCTGCGAGTCTTGATTTCGGCAATTACGCCACGGCCTGGAAAGCGATGGACTACCCCCGCGTGCTGGGCAATACGTTAATCGTCACGGTTGCATCCGTGGCCAGCATCGTTATATTCTCCGCGATGGCTGCCTATGGACTGGCACGCCGCACGCACAGGCTGCACCGGATTATATTTTACTTGTTCCTTGCCGGGCTGATGGTTCCGTTTCAAATGGGGCTTGTTAGTCTGTACAAGCTGATCAATGCACTTGGTTTGATGGATACGCTGCTCGCCGTGATCTTCGTTAATATCGGCAGCGGTTGTACGATTGCCATCTTCTTGTTCCATAGCTTCATTCAATCGTCAGTACCACTGGAACTGGAGGAGTCGGCATTCATGGACGGCTGTTCCGTGCCGAAGACATTCTGGCTGATCGCGTTCCCGCTGCTCAAGCCCGTCATCGCGACGGTTGCGATCGTAACGACCTTGAATGTATGGAACGACTTCATGAACCCGCTTTTATTCCTGCAATCCAGAGAGAATAATGTGATCCTGCTCGAAGTATTCCGCAATATCGGCCAGTTCTCGGTCGACTGGACGAGCTTGTTCCCGATGCTGCTTCTTGGCATTGCGCCGCTCATGGCGTTCTATCTATTCATGCAGAAATATATGATCAAAGGCGTTGCGGCGGGAGCGCTGAAAGGATGAGCGGGGGAGAGAGAATGAGAATGGACGAAGCCGAACGCGCGGCTCAAGCGGTCCGGGCGCTAATGATTCGCACAATCGGGGCTGAGCTTGCGAATAGCTTTACTCTTAAAGTCATAAGGACTAACCAAGAAGCCGAACGTTTTGAGATCGGGACTTCGGATGCGGGCCTGATCGAAATCAGAGGCAACACGGTATCCGCCCTCGCAGCCGGGTTTCATTGGTATCTCAAGCACGTAGGCGGTGTACATGTATCCTGGTGCGGAAGCCGCATTGACCTGCAGAAGCCGCTTCCGGCACCGGAGAGCACAATCAGCGAGTGTTCCCCGTACCGGTTCCGCTACAACTTGAATTACTGTACCTATTCTTATTCCATGGCGTTCTGGTCGTGGGAGCGCTGGGAGCGTGAACTCGACTGGATGGCGCTCAGTGGAATCAATCTGATGCTTAGTCTGGTCGGACAAGAAAGCGTATGGCGGAATACACTCATTCGTCTCGGATATACCGAAGCGGAGGCGGCGGCCGAAATTTGCGGACCGGCCTTCTTTGCCTGGCAGTGGATGCAGAATCTGACGGGCTGGGGCGGCCCGCTGCCTGGCAGCTGGTTCGAAGATCGCGAGAAGCTTGCAAGACGGATACATGACCGGATGCGGGAGCTTGGCATTGAGCCTGTCGTTCCCGGGTATAGCGGCATGGTTCCGGCGGAATATGGCAAGCGGATCGCGACTGGCGGGAGCATGCCGCTGGATCAGGGGCTATGGTGCGGTTTCCGGCGGCCTTCGCTGCTGCTGCCCGAATCGCCGGCCTTCGGAGAGATCGCCAAGATTTTCTATGAGGAGCAGGAGCGGCTAACGGGATCACGCATCCGTTATTTCAGCATGGATCCTTTCCATGAAGGAGGAAGCTCCGAGGGTGTCGATCTTCACAGCTATGCCAAGGGAGTCGAGCTGCATATGCTTAAGAGCAATCCGGCTGCGGTATGGGTGTTTCAGGCATGGGAAGGCAACCCGAAGCGCGAACTGCTGCAGGCTGTCGACCGCAAGCATGCGCTAGTGCTCGATCTGTGGTGTGAATCCAAGCCGGCATGGAAAAGTACGGAGGCTTTTCACGGCGTTCCTTGGGTGTGGTGCATGATCCAGAACTACGGCGGCAAGAATGGTCTGTTCGGAAATTTGCGCACCATTGCGCAAGCCCCGATTGCCGCACTGAACGATCCTGCAGGCGGTATCATGACCGGGATCGGCATGGCGATGGAAGGCACCGGCACGAATCCGGTCATGTATGACCTGCTTACGGATATGATGTGGCGGAGTGAATCGCCGGATATTGGAGAATGGCTCGAAGGCTATATTCAGCGACGCTACGGCAGCGCGTCTAATGAGGCGATGCAGGCATGGCTGCTGCTGGTCGCAAGCGTCTACGATGCGCAGACTGTGCAGCAGGGTGCGGCTGAATCGCTGCTGTGCGCCAGACCGGCGCCAGTTATTGCCAACGTTTCGACCTGGGGGCCGAAGGAGCCGCATTATGAGGCTTCGAAGGTTCGGGAAGCCTGTCAGTTGCTGCTCGCAAGCCGGGAGACATGCGGCACTTCGGACGGCTATCGCTACGACCTGGCCGATGTTGCCCGGCAAGCCGCCGCCGATTATTCGCGCGTGGTATACGCCGAAATTATGGAGGCTTACGAGCGGGGAGACCAGGCTTCCTTCGAACTGGCCGCCAGCCGTTTCCTGGCTTTGCTGGACGCGCAGGAGCAGTTGATGCGGACGCGTCCCGAATTTCTGCTGGGCCGCTGGCTGGAAGAAGCCCGAAGCCTTGGCAGAACAGAGCCGGAGCGGCAGTTGCTCGAATGGAACGCCCGAACTTTGGTGACGGTATGGGGTCCGCGAGCATCCGCCGAAGTGCTGCATGATTATGCGCACCGCGAGTGGTCGGGGCTGCTGGAACGTTTCTATCGGCCGCGCTGGGTGCTCTACTTCGCCAGCCTGCGGAATGCGCTGAAGAATGGCTGCGAACCGGCGGCGATCGATTGGTTTGTCTGGGAAGCGGAGTGGACGCTGGAGACGGACCATTATCCTGTCCAGCCGGATGGCTGCGTGTATGAGGCGGCAGAGCGGGTGCTGCGTCTTATCGGCGTCTGAATTACGACCGTACACCTTGACGCCGACAATCCGATGCAACAAACAGTGTTCGGCATGTACGCCGGAACACTGTTTTTGCTATCCGAACGAATGTCGATTTTGGTAGAATAAAGTCGTAAAGGGGGAGGACGTATGCTTCGCATGCTTGTGGCGGATGACGATCAGAATGAACGGGACGGAATCCGGTATTTGATTGAGAAACACCGGCTGCCCATGGATATCGCGGAGGCGAAGAATGGAAAGCAAGCGCTCGCAATGCTGCAGGAGATGCAGTTTGATGTGCTGTTGACGGATATCCGGATGCCGTTCATGGACGGTTTACAGCTTGCTCAGGAGGCCCGGGGCCTGAAGCCGGATCTTCGCATCATTATTCTAAGCGGGCACGGCGAATTCGAATACGCCCGCCGGGCGATTACGCTGCAGGTGAAGCACTATTTGCTTAAGCCTATAGAGCCGGAGGAATTTCTGGATGTCATGCGGCTTCTGGCAACAGATTTCGAGCCGCAGTCTAACCGCCCCCAGCCGTCGCAGCCGCAGTCGGTTAAGCGGTACACTGCTTCCGCCGGAGAGGACACCGAAGCGTCAGGCGCGGAGGAAGCGCACCGCAAACGGGCGGTACATGAGGTTATTCGCCTGATCGAGCAGCAGTTTGACCGGGATCTGAGCCTGGATCAGCTGGCTCGGCATGTGCATCTGTCCGGCAGCTATCTCAGTCATATTTTCAAACGGACGACCGGCCAGAGCATCGTGAAATATATAAATCAACTTCGCATGGAGAAGGCGCAGGAGCTGCTTAATCAGAACAATTACAAAATCGTCGACGTGTGCAGGATGGTCGGATTCGCAGACATGTCTTATTTCGGGGTAATGTTCAAAAACCACTTCGGCATGACGCCTGCTCAATACCGGGAGAAGGTGCGCTCGTCGTGAATATGCTGCTCTCTTTCTTTCGTAACCGTAAGTTAATGCACAAGCTTATCGTTACTTATTTGATCATTGGCGTGCTGCCGGTTGCCTCGCTCGGCGTGTTCGCCTATCGAGCGGCGGAAGGCTATCTGGAGAAGCAGGCTCTACTAGGGATGAACGATACGGTACGCCAGAGCGCAGCCAACGTGGATCAGGAATTGGAGAAAGTGCGCAGCTTTATCGATTTTATGGTGTACCATCCGGTTGTGAAGAAGGTCTCCGGGCGGGAGCTTGACAACATGCTCAGCTATACACGTGAGTTGAACGAGAATATCGAGCCGACAATTTGGTATTATATCAACATTCACCGGGAGCTGAAGGAAGTTGTTTTCTATTCGGACTATGTGGGGCGGCAGATCGGCAGCTTTATTTATCCGAGTGACGAGGTGCGGCAAACGAATTGGTACAGGGAGGCCAAAGGCAGCAACCAGACACTGTGGCACTATGACGACAGCGGTGTTCTCTATGCTTCGCATGCAATCCAGAGGAGCGACAATACGACCTTCGCGGGCGTGCTCCGTATTCGTCTCGATCATGATCAGGTATTTGCAAAGCTGGAGGGGGACCTTGCGGGCGAAGGCCGGTACCTGATCAAGGATAACAGAGGAAGTCTCTTGTACAACGGGGGCGTGAGCGAATCGATAGCGGCACAGATCGGGGGGAAGCAGCAGCAATCCATCCGTGTTGACGGAAGCGTGTACGTGTCGTCCGGGGTGCCGATTTCGCAAACGGAGTGGACCGTCTACTACGTTGCGCCGAAGGATGGCGTGCTGGTCAGTTCTTCCGATATTCTGGGGGCGACGGTGTCCGTGCTGCTGCTGTCGGGAATTGTGCTGCTCGTGCTTATCTGGCTGTTCTCGCGGACGCTCGTAAAGCCGATTCATGCGCTTAAGCGCAGTATCGTCGCGGTCGAGAACGGTGATTTTCATGTTCCGTTCCGGACGGCATCAAGCGATGAGATCGGGGAATTGACAGCCAGCTTCGATAAGATGGTGCGGCGCATCCGAACCTTAATTCAGGAAGTGGACGAAGCCCGCACCCAGGAAAAGGAAGCCGAGCTTGCCGCACTGCAGGCACAAATCAATCCGCATTTTCTGTACAACACCTTGTCACTGATCAACTGGAAAGCGGTGCGGCTTGAAGCGCCGGAAATCAGCCGGGCGGCCAACATGCTCTCGAAATTTTACCGCACCAGCCTGAATCAGGGGAAGACGGTAACGACCGTTTCGGAAGAACTCGCCAACATTCAAGCTTATATCGAAATCCAGCGGATGATGCACAGCGAGAGGCTGGAAGTTGTATACGAAATTGACGAACAGGTGCAAGGCTGCGAAATCGTGCATTTTGTGCTGCAACCGATCGTGGAGAACGCGATCATTCACGGTCTGGACGAACGAGAGGAAGCGGGCGGACTGCTGCTCATTCGGGCAGAACTTGCCTCGGATTCAGTCGTTTTGACTGTTCAAGATAATGGCGCAGGTATGGATCCATCTGTGTGCGCGACATTGTTGGAGCGGGAGTCGGCGGGAGGATACGGGCTTCGTAACGTGCACGAGCGGATACGCTTCTATTGCGGAGAGCCGTATGGGCTTCGGATTACGAGCGTCCTTCATGAGGGTACGACGGTGATACTGGAATTCCCGCGGTCAGCCACGCTTGCGCAGCCGGAGGGTGATGTTCCAAGAGCCGTATAACCGTTTTTACATGGAAAAATTAAGACCGGCGAGCCCGATTAGGGCTCGTTTTTTCTTATGAAAGGGGCTGGAACAGGATACCACGGGATTTACCATAGAAATCGATAAAATCTCATATAGGGATAATCCCGGCTTGCTTCTATAATGACGATGTAACCTAAAGTAGCGAAAGGAGGAGGCAGCGGGAATGAAGCGACATGCGAAAGGCGCTGTGCGCAGCCGGCTAACAGTTATCATTCTGATTGCAGTCTTATTCGGTAATTTGCTCGCAGGATGTACGCCGGCCGAAAACATATCCGAAGCGCGGAAACAAGCCGAACGTGCAGCTCAGACATTGTGGCATGTGAAGGATGCAGAAGGAAATCTGGCGGGAAGCGTAGCGGACGATCATCCCGATGTTATCGCGGTGCGCAAACTGCTTATCATGCATGCGAATGTCATCAATAACCGGAGCTACAAGACCTTACAGCCGGAAGAGGAGCTTGCTTATTATACGGAGACTTTTCGCAGCAATCTTGGAAAGCGCTATCAAGATGGGCTAAAGGAACTGTATGCGCAGCAGCAAATCGAGATTAAACAGCGAAATCTGGCCTGGTACGACATCACCTTCTCCGCCGATTATCGCCTGGCACAAGCGAAGGTAGAGGACGAATTTGAATTCGTCGCTAGTGAACCGCAATACCTTGCCCAGCGCAAGCTGTCGCTCGGCAAGTTTTATAAGCAGCAGCGGGTCGTTGACCTGGTGAAGGAGGGGAATGCCTGGCGAATCGCAGATATGAAGAAAAGCCCGTTAACGGATGACGGCGTTAAGAAGGATGAAAGTACCGAACTATCCAAAGGAGGAACATAAACGTATGAAGCAATGGATCAGAAGGACAGCAGGCTTGATATCGGTAATGGGTCTTGCGCTTGGCACTTGGACGGCAGGAGAGGCAGCCGCTGCCGATTTTCCCGCCAACCCGACGGCGAAATCCGGTTATACGCTTGATTTTCAAGAGGAGTTCAACAGTGCTACGCTCGATACGCAAAAGTGGCTGCCCTATTATTTGCCGCACTGGACAAGCGACCGCTCCAAAGCGGCAGCCCGTTATACAATCGAGAACGGCACGCTGGTCGAACGCATAGACGCGGATACCCCGGCGTGGAATCCGGCGTACGACAGCACGGTTCGCGTGTCGAGCATTCAGACGTATAACCGGGATTGGCTTCACAGGTTTAACGGCTCCATGCCTAATGATCATCATGAACCCGAATTTAACGGCTACAGCACGAAATTCGGGTATTTTGAGATCCGGGCCAAGTTCTCCAATGCGGGCGGCGGCGGGCATCAAGCCTGGTGGCTGGTTGGAACACAGGAGGATACGGATGCGATCGGCCAAACGACCAAAAATGCCGAGATCGACATTATCGAGTCCTTCTTCAGCAAGCCGCAAACGTGGAGGATCGCCGCCTATGGCTGGAACGATCCCGATTTCCTATCGTATTGGGAGGGGTTCGAGGACCCGGTTCCGTCGGGCAGCCCGACAGAGGAGTTTCACATCTATGGGATGGAATGGACGCCGACCGCGTTGAATTTCTACTATGATAACCAGCTCTACAAGACGATCAATCAGGCGCCGCAAAGTCCGATGGGCATGATACTAGGCATCTACACGGATGCCGGCTCCGGTCAGCACAACAACGTATTTCCGAAGAAATGGTTTGTTGACTACGTTCGCGTCTGGAAGAAAAACGGCGGCTATCCGGAACCGTTCGTACAGATCAAGAACCGTCAGTCCGGCCAGTTGATGCATATCCAGCAGAAGACAGGCAGCGTTCAGTACGGAAGTGTGCCGGCAACCTATTGGAGTTCGCAATGGATGAGAGAAAAAACGACAGATGGCTATACGCGGTATAAAAACCGCTGGACAGGCGAGTACATGAACGGAGCGCCGGGGACAAATGCGGGATACGGCAGCGTTGCGCCCTCGGTGACAACCAGTAACTGGAGCGAAGTAAGCCAGGAAGGCTACAAGCGGATTCAGAACCGTAGCACCGGGATGTTCCTGCATACCGAGAATATGACCGGAAGCGTGCAGCAGGGCAGTGTACCGGCAACCTATTGGACGAGCCAATGGTCGTTCGTACCGGTAGCGAATTAGAATTAGACACAGAATAAACAGCGGCAGCTCAAGGACTGATAATGCTCCTTGGCTGCCGCTGCTTGTTGTGAGCCGTTCTAGTGAACTGCTGCTTTGTTAGATATCGAGTTTACGGGTACCGATCCATTTCACCATCTCCGGATCGCGATGTGAAAAGAACAGACTTTGTTTCGTATCTAACGCAGTAATCGACTCTATATCCTCTTCGCTTAACTCGAAGTCAAAGATATTGAAGTTTTCGATCATTCTCTCTTTACGGACAGACTTTGGAATAACAACAACATCTCTTTGTGTCAACCAGCGTAAAACCACCTGTGCAACGGATTTCTTATATTTTTCGGCTATGCCTGCCAATGTCTCATTCTGGAACAAGTTATTTTTCCCTTCAGCAAAAGGTGCCCAGGATTCAATCTGAACATGATTCTCTTTCATGAATTTTGCAGGTTCGATCTGCTGATGGAATGGGTGCGTTTCGACCTGGTTTACGGCAGGAGTTACTTCATTATGAATGATCAAATCGATCAGGCGATCCTCATGGAAGTTACTTACACCGATTGCACGGACCTTTCCTTCACGATACAATTCCTCCATGGCACGCCAAGAGCCAAACACGTCTCCATATGGCTGATGAATTAAATACAAATCCAAATAATCCAATTGTAATCTTTCCATTGATTTTTCAAATGCTTTTTTTGTGCGTTCATAACCAGTATCCTGTACCCAAAGTTTCGTAGTGATAAATAATTCTTCTCTGGAGACGCCGCTGCGTTTGATCGCTTTGCCGACTGCTTCTTCATTTAGATAAGAGGTTGCGGTATCAATCAACCGATAGCCTGCCATAATAGCATCATAAACGCTTTGTTCACATTCATTGGGATCAGCAATCTGAAATACACCAAAACCGAGTACAGGCATCTCAATACCATTGTTTAAAGTTACTTTTTGCATATAAAACCCTCCAGTTTCTCGATTGATAAGGTTATTCATCACAATCGTATCTGCAGCGGACACTCACTTCACATCTTTATTATGCACCGTATGACAAAGAGACCGTTATCCCATTCGTGTCATATGTTTGCCTAATCCTCTCACGGCCACTTCTATATCCGGTAAATAAGGACTATAATCTAACTATAAAGAATGACGGAAATTGGAGGATCAAATGTCAGACATAATCACTAAGCAGCAAAATGAACTTGCCAAAATCATTAAACGTTATGCGCAAAACGATGGTGTACACGCTACTGCCATTCCGTCACTATTTTTCATACGTGATTCGAGTGCATTCGTCCCGCGCCATGGAGTTTACAAACCTTCCTTTTGTATTGTGGTTCAAGGGGCCAAGGAGGTCTGGCTGGGACAGGAACGCTTCAAGTACAATCCTGCAGATTATCTTATTGCGTCCGTCAACTTGCCGGTTACGGCTCAAGTCACCGAAGCTTCTCACGACGCTCCGTATTTGGGTTTTAAACTTGAATTTACGGCGGCTCAAATTGTAGAAGTTTTGCGAGATTCTGAAATGCAAACAGGACCGAAAGAAAATGCAAAGAGAGGTATGTTTGTTAGCCGGATGGAACTGCCTTTGTTAGATGCGGTCATGAGGCTAGCTCGTTTGCTGGACAACCCGAAGGATATCCCCATACTTGCGCCGCTGTTTACGAAGGAAATTCTGTATAGAGTTCTGCAAGGTCAGGATGGGGCTAGGCTGGAACAAATTGTAATAGAGGGTAGCTCCGCTCATCAAATAAAAGATGTTATCGAACATATCACGAATAACTATGATCAGGCATTTCGTATTAAGGAGCTTGCGGAAAAAGTGAATATGAGTGTCTCGTCGCTGCATAGGCACTTCAAAGAGCTGACCGCTATGAGCCCTATTCAGTTCCAAAAGGAATTGAGGCTTCAGAAAGCCCGCAGCTTATTATTAACTGAATCGGCAGATGCCACGGATGTCGCATTTCGGGTAGGGTATGAAAGTCCTTCGCAATTCAGTCGTGAGTATACCCGTATGTTCGGCTTTCCGCCCAGACAAGATATAAAGCATCTAAAAGCATAACAAGATACAAAACTCAGAGCATGGATCGGGTGCATACTATCTTCTATTGCGGGCTCCTTAAATTTAACTCTTCTTACCTGTTTACAAAAACTAAACAAACATTTATAGTTATTACGGAGTTGTAATATCCAGGATAGAGGAGTTTTAATGATGAACCCAAACGTACAAAGGAAAATTAAAAACTTAGAAAATATTGAAAGATTCCCCCCGGATCATTTGTTTGAGTATCTTCCTCTTAAGAAAAGTGACCGTGTATTAGATCTTGGGGCGGGTACTGGTTATATTTCTCTCCCTCTTGCCGAGCAAGTACAATCGGTATGTGCGGTTGATTATGATGAAGATATCCTCAAATACCTGGAAAAGGCAGCCGGGGAGAGGAACATTACAAATATCGAATATGTTGCAGGAAATTTTAAAGATATCCCGTTAGAGAACGAAAGTTTTGATAAAGCCATTGCTTCCATTTCTTTGCATGAAGTTTCCCCTTTGGCCGAAGCTTTGCAAGAAATTTACAGGGTACTGAAAGATAACGGATTATTTTTATGCATTGAATTAGAAAAGACGGAGAAATTTAGTGGACCACGAGTATCTGCTGAAGAAATGGAAGTAAAAATCCGTGAGGCTGGTTTTTCAATTGTTGTAAACACACTCCTACAAACACAAGTTGCAAACCAACCCGTATATGTTATTGTTGCTCAGAAAAATAAATAACAAGGTATCTCACATTCATTTAATAAGACAATTACTATGGAGTTGATCCCTGCCAGTAGTGGCGGGGCAAAGGAGCAGAAACCATGCAGTTTTCAAAAAGTACCGATTATGCTCTGCACGCTTTAGTTTACTTAGCTCATTTGGATCGTCTTAGTAACGTAGGAATTAAGGAAATATCTACTATGCTTAATGTCTCGGAAAGCTATCTGTCTAAAATTATGACTAGACTAAGAAAGGATGGAATTGTCGGAGCTGTATCTGGAGTAAAAGGCGGTTATGAGCTTGCACGTCCAGCCAAAGAGATAACATTCTTGGAAGTTATTTGGGCTATTGAAGGCAGGCAGCGAATGTTTGAATGCTCTAATTTAAATTCCCAGCAGCATAAGTTATTAGGCGAAGAACACGATAAACCTAAAAACAGCTCTAATCAGGAATGTCAAATTAAAAAGGTGATGGCTGGGGCTGAACAGCATTTATATCACTATTTGCGGGAGCATACGATTCAATCCGTGTTAGATACAGCTTCTACAGACTGTAGTTATTCAATAGCTGAGAATTAGTATTATCAAAATAAGATAACCCAAGAACGATAATTACAATAGGTGATTATCGTTTTTTTGTTCTTTGAGATAAATATTCTTATAGCCATGACATAAATGGATGGGCAAGAGCTCAATGACGTCAGGATCTGGGTTACTATACATTTAACAAAAGCAGTTGAATATCAAAACGGTCAGGCAATCCGCAAGTAGTATTCGAAGTGTCGGGGCGATAAGAAGCTTTAAGCTAAACAGTCGTGTAGCCGCTGGCGAACTGCCTTACGAGGTTAGGTTTAAATCATGAGCCTTTTTAGATTTTAAACGTCCATTCTTTTATGTTTTGAACGGGCTCCTGCCATCCCAATGACTAACGAAGCGATTCCAAAAAATAAAGCTACTCCCACAAGGATAGCGAAAAAGGACTCATCAAAAGCAGTGCGACCCGCCTCTTTCAATGCCTCGGATGCTTGTCCAGACAACCTTTCCGCCACCAGAAGTGTATCATCCAGACTGTCCTTCACATTTGCCGGAACCTGAAGTCCTTCAGGGATTTTCATGGACAACGTAAATACAAGGCCAGACAAGCTTCCGATGATCGCGATTCCGGATGCCCCGCCAAGTTCATAGGCCACTTCTTCAATAGAAGCCGCCATCCCCGCTTTTTCAGGCGGCGCATAACTCATGATCGAGTGAGACGCTGCAGTCATGCCTGCTCCCAGGCCTGCCCCAAGGATCGCCAGACCGAGTATTTGCCCCGCAATGCCTGAATTAAATTGAAAGAGATAAATCACGGTCCCCAAGGATGCAATAAGAAGTGTAATGCTTTTGATACTAATGACATCATAGCGATATAACATCTTCCCAACTACCGGGCCCGCAACAAGAGCAGCGACTGGTAGGCTTAGCGTAATAAGTCCCGCTTGCAGTGGACCAAAGCCTTCGACCAATTGGAGACGTTGAGTGACGATATACTGAATGCCCAATTGTCCGAAAAGACCGACCAGAGCCGTTATAAATCCAGTGGTAAAAGGAGGTATTTTAAAGAGCGACAGATCAAGCAGCGGGTTGGAGCTTCTAATTTGACGACGAATAAAAAGGATTAGTCCCACGATCCCGATAAGGGCGCTAATGGTTGCAAACGCCGGAGATCCTTCGCGCCGAGCAAACTCTTTGATGGCAAAGATGAGGGCTACCATGGTAATCAAAATTTGGACGGAGCCGGTAAAGTCCCACTTCTTTTCCTTATTGCCTTCATGTTTAGGAACATACACCAAGGTCAAAATTAGTGCTGTGATCGCAATGGGAACGTTGATCAAAAAAGCCGCGCCCCACCAGAAATGTTCCACAAGCAGTCCGCCTAAAATAGGACCGAGCCCTGCACCCCCTGACGATATAGAGCCCCAAATACCAATTGCCAATCCCAGCTCACGCGGATCGGTAAACGTTACCCTGATGATGGACAATGTAGCGGGCATCATCATGGATGCTCCAACGGCAAGGAGAACCCTTCCCGCTATTAATACAAAGGGTGTTGGGGCAAAAGCGGCGAGAAGAGAAGCTGCCGTAAATGTAAGCAATCCGAGTGAGAAAATTCCTTTGTAGCCGTAACGATCTCCGAGTGTCCCCATAGCCGGAAGCAGACCAGCCATAACAAGGGAATAGCCATTCAGAACCCACAATTTTTCCGATGCGGACGCACCCAGATCATGAGTTAAACTTGGCAAAGCTGTATAAAGAATCGTCGCATCCATCACTATGAGCATAAGGGCACTAGAAACGACGGCCAGAATAATCCAGCGTTTGAAACGAGTCATTTTCCTTGTTCCTCCCTATCTCATTAATCTAGAATCCTTCTACTTAAACTCTAAACTATAGGGTTACCCTATAGACAAACACCTATCTTATCCTATACAATTCAAGTACCAGACTTTTCAGGTCATGACGGAGGAATGAAAGATGCCGGAGATTAAGAATCAATATTTTACGATCAGCGAACTGGCCAACCTATGTGGGGTAACCAAACATACGCTTTTTCATTACGACGAGATCGGGCTCTTAAAGCCGGAATTCATTAATGCTAAAGGCTATCGGTATTATTCTTTTCGACAATCTTACCTATTGGATATTATTAATGTACTCAAGAAGGCGGGAAGCTCCCTTCAAGAAATCAAGGAATTTATCCAGAATCAGAACACTCCCTTGCTCGTCAAACTATTTAAACAGAAGCAGCATGAACTGGAAGTGGAACTGCTCCGAATTAAACGAATGCAAGATATCCTGGGAAGTGCCATTCAAATGACGGAGAAAACCATGGAGGCGTTACTGGATGTTCCGTGTATAGAGGAATGTGAAGAGGAATATTTTATTGCGACGCCGCTGGAACAAGGCGATGATAAGGAGTTTTTTATCAAATTAAGTGAACATCGGGACTATTGCGAAAAGCACTTTATTAATCACGAATTCCCGATTTGGACGATTATAAGCGAGGAGCGTTTTGAATCCGGCGACTATACTTGGGGCTGGATAGCCAATCGGCTAAAAGAGCCTATTTCGGGAGAAAACATGATCACCAAGCCTAAGGGAGTTTATGCTGTGATGGACCATAAAGGCTCTTACGAGACCCTAACAGAAACTTGCTCCATAATCAAAAAGTACATCGGGCGTAACGGAATGAAGGTATGCGGAAATGCGTATACAATGGATTTACTCAACTATTTTTCAGAGCAAAATCCCAATGACTATGTCATTCGGGTTTCAGTTGAGGTTTCGCTCTAGAGATAATCACCATTACTATATAATTGAGGTGACCCTAATTAAGGTGATCCAACTAAGACAAAAATGTGTTATAATAAGTGCGCCAAATACATATTTGGCGCACTTTCCTTTTAAATCGATTTTTATTTTATAGGCGACCACTAGCAGGGCTTCTTTTTGTCTTCGAAGTATGTATTTTGTTAGTTTTTCAGTTAAGAAATGATGAAGAATTCGTTTGCTATTACCGCACTAACACTTAGAAGAAATATAGATGTACCGGTGAGCATTTGTTGATGGGGGAGAACGCACCTTGATGAATAGATATGAAATCAAAGAAAAATATCCAGAACAGATCCGTGCATTTTCATTATGGATGAAACAATTCGGATATACAGAAGCTACGCAAAAAGAATATATCCGGGAAGTGCTGTGCTTTCTTCAATCTTTAGAAGGCGGTCCAATTGAAGAAGCCGGCAAGATAGGTGTGATCAACTTTCTTGTTTCCAAGCAAAAAACGGCCGGTGAGTCTACAAGAAACCGGACACTCTCAGCAGTAAGATCCTTTTATAGTGCTTTAATCGACTTCGATTTGGCAGCGAAGAATCCGGCGTTAGAAGTGAGAAAATCCAAGACCGAGAAAAATAAGAAGCCCGTCTATCTCGAAGAAGAAGAGCTGGTACAAAGCTTGGATTATATCAACGGAAAATATCGGAATCGAAATATAGCCATCTTCCTGCTAATGGGTTATTGCGGACTGCGGGTGGGTGAAGTGCACCGGTTGAACCTCTTGAATTTCAAGAAGGCAAAAGGAACTATCGAAGTGTTTGGTAAGGGAAGGAAGTGGAATGAAATCCCGCTTCCCGATATGCTTAAGGACTATTTAAGTAAAGTATTGGAAGAGCGCCTTACCCCTTATAGCACCAAAGAAGACGCCTTCTTTGTATCACAAAAGGGAAGACGACTCTCGATCAGACAGATCCAGAAGATCGCTTACCAAACTTTTTCAGCTTTTAAGGAACACAATCCAAAGGTGACGGACATGAATTTATCCTGCCATAAGCTGCGGCACTCTTTCGCAACCATGATGCTAAAAAAAGGACATGATATCCGAATTGTGAAGGAGCTTATGGGGCATGCATCCATTGAAACCACCGATCTCTATACGCATATTAATGATGAGCAGAAGAAAAATGCGATGGCTTCTGTTAACATACCCATGGAGGTGATTGGGTAGTGCCGGGTCAGATAACAATCGTTAACCGATAATGATAGTTCATTAGAAGAGCGGCAGGAGGATTGGGAATTAATTTCCCGATCCTGCTGCCGCTGTCTATATTTTAGAACAAAGTCACTATTTGATAGGGTATACCAATCAAAAAAGTGGATGATTGACGCGCTTGTAATGACTTGCTATGATGGATGTATCAAAATAATTTGATGGGAGGTTGAGGTGACACCATGAAGGTCCCTCTTATAGAAGAAGAAGTTCTAAACCTGTATGAACAAAAGTTCAAAGCCCTGTCTGATAAGAATCGGCTGAGGATCATCTATGAATTAAATCAGCGCGGTAAAGTATGTGTATGTGACCTGACAGACATGCTGGAACTGCCTCAATCGAAACTGTCCTATCATCTAAAAATGCTGCTTGATGCAAACTTGATACTTATGGAACGTGTCGGGAAATGGAACTATTATGAATTGAACGATGAAGAGATCAAGGGACTCTTATCCGAAAAGCTATGCTGCGTTTTCTATCCTTCTACAAATAACTAATTTTTTTGACTGATACATCAAATAAAATTGATGAATGGAGAGCCTTCAGTAAAAAGGAGCAACAAGATCATGAAGGGCACAAATGATTTAACCCAGGGACCTATTATGTCTACATTAGTAAGATTGACTATGCCCATCATTGCGACCAATTTTATATCGACAACCTATGGTCTTGTGGATATGATTTGGGTCGGAAGGCTGGGAAGCGGTCCCGTTGCTGCGATTGGCACGGCAAGCTTTTTCATTAATTTAGCGGTCGCTCTATCAACCATGATAACGATTGGCACTGGAATTAAGGTTGCACATTGTATGGGATCCGGTCAGGTCGAAGGAGCCAAGTCATATGTGAAGAACGGATTTATAATGTCTGTGGTGTTAGGGTTGCTCTACATGGTTTTTATCATTTTAACCCGGGACTGGCTTATAGGTTTCTTCGATCTTGGAAGTGAAGAAGTTGAGAGGATGACCAAGCAATTTTTATTGATCTCGATAGCAGGCACCGTATTTTCAATCCCTAACACGTTGTATGCTGCCATTTTGAATGCGATGGGGAACAGCAAGCAGCCGTTTTATATTTTCTCAGCGGGTCTTATTTTGAATATCATTCTTGATCCCTTATTCATCTTTGGAGCAGGCGATTTTGAAGGCTGGGGAGTTGCCGGGGCCGCTATCGCTACACTAACCGCCAATCTGCTAGTAACCTTCCTGTTTGTAATAAAAACAAAAAAATTAGAATTTCTCTCTAAACCATCGGTATGCAGTATCCGTCTTATGAAAGAAGTTATCCGATTGGGAATTCCGATCTCGATTCAACGGGTCACTTTTACAATCATTTCGATCCTGATGGCTAAGATCATCATCGGCTGGGGAGCAGAAGCCATCGCGGTTCAAAAGGTGGGCATTCAAATTGAATCAATCTCCTATATGACGATAGGGGGTCTACAAGGAGCTATCGCAGCCTTTTTTGGACAAAATTACGGAGCGCGGCGATTGGACCGGATTCAGCAGGGGTACCGGAAAGCCTTGCTATTGACCTCCTTATTCGGTACTTTCATTTCGCTCGTATTCATTTTATTTCCTCAGCAGCTCTTTTCGCTGTTTCTATCTGATGCTGCGAGCCTGAAGCTGGGGACGGATTATATGCGAATTATCGGTTTCTCCCAATTGTTTATGTGTATGGAACTGATGACAGTAGGTGCATTTAATGGGATTGGTAAAACACATATTCCGCCGATGTTCAGCATTTTATTTACGGTGTTAAGGATACCGTTGGCTTTGCTCTTGTCTGAGCCGTTTGGTTTAAATGGAGTTTGGATGTCAATTGCGCTAAGCAGTGTAATTAAGGGCATCATTTTGGTCATTTGGTTTAGAAAGTCTATGCGTAATATCCAGATTACACCTGCTATTTCTTAATGAACCCGAATAAAGGACGGTCATAAACATGAATTTGTTAAATCGTGAACTTTTACAGGTTGTCATAGACAATGGACTTCAGAATGATCTGCTTCGAGGCCTTTTTGGTTTGGAAAAGGAGAATGTACGAGTCGATCCAGACGGGAAACTTGCCCTGACACCTCACCCCAAAGCTTTTGGAAGCAAGACGGAAAATCCTTATATTCAGACTGATTTCTCAGAGAGTCAAATCGAGATGATAACCCCCGCCCTTGATTCGATTGAAGCGACGTATCACTTCATGGAAGCCTTACATGACATTGTGTCTGTCGAATTGAAAGGAGAATATTTGTGGCCAAGCAGCAATCCTCCCATGCTGCCCGAAGAGAAGGAAATTCCGATTGCCCGAATGAGTGACCCCATCGCGGATAGCTATCGAGGTGTATTGGCGGATAAGTATGGTCGAAAGAGACAGCTTTTAAGCGGAATTCACTATAATTTTTCGTTCGATGAGAAATTTCTTACAAGACTCTATGCTATCCAGGAGCAGCATAAAGACTATAAGGAGTTTAAAGATGCGATTTATTTTAAAGTAACCCGTAACTTGCTCAGGTACCGTTGGCTGCTCATCTATTTAACAGGAGCAAGTCCTGTTTTTGATAATACTTATATGGAAAAATGTGTTCGTTTAGCCGATTCCCATGATAATAAGAGTTATTATTTTCCGATCATGAATTCCCTGCGAAACAGTGTATGCGGCTACCGCAACGAAAAATCTTATTATGTTTCATTTAACTCGGCCAATGAGTATGTTCATGATTTAAACCGGTTGATCCAGCAGAATGAATTGCTGAGCGTGAAGGAATTTTACAGTCCCATTCGCTTAAAAACCTCGAAGGGGATCAACCTCTGCCAAGAGCTTGTGGAAGATGGAGTAGCATACTTGGAGCTTCGATTTATTGATATCAATCCACTTCATAAGATAGGAATAAGCAAAGAAATGATGCACTTTATTCATTTGTTTATTCTCTTTATGGTGTTTAAAGCAGATGAATCCTTCGATGAGGAAGATCAGAGAATAGCTAACATCAACCAGGATCAGATGATCATGGAAGGGATAAAAGGCTATTTAAACGAGCCTGAATATAGTCAGTTTACTATGGAAGAAATGGCACTTGCTTTTATCGAGAAGATGAAGGAAATGGTGCAGCTCTTGTTTCCGGGGAACGAGGATTATGGTCAGATCCTGGACGGTGAAAAGCAGAAGATTCTTCACGCTGAGTTAAATGTCGCCTCAATAGTGAAGACGGAGATTCATCAATCATCCTATTTGACTTACCATTTGGAAAAGGCAAAAAAATACGCCCGGCAGAGTAGTCAAAACGGATACCGGTTTGCAGGATATGAGGATCTCGAATTGTCAACGCAACTCCTCTTAAAGGCAGCGGTCAAACGAGGCATACGGTTTAAATTGGTGGATCGGGAAGAGAATTTTGTCTTACTTTCACAAGGTAATCATAGAGAGTATGTGAAACAGGCTACAAAAACTTCCCTGGACTCTTATAGTACGGTGTTAATTATGGAGAATAAGGTTGTGACGAAAGACGTTCTCAAACAACATGGGATTCGTGTGCCGTCAGGAAAAGCGTTCCAAAGTTTGGAAGAAGCTATGTTTGCCTACGAAACATATCGCGGTACTCCCATTGTAATAAAGCCGAAATCAACCAATTTTGGGCTGGGCATAACGATATTTAATCAAGAATATTCCAGAGAGGAAATGGAAAAAGCGTTTAGAATAGCTTTTACTCACGATGGGACAGTCCTTCTTGAGGAATTTATGACAGGAAGGGAATATCGCTTTCTAGTTATGGGAGATGAGGTCGTAGGAATTCTGCATCGTGTCCCTGCAAATGTAGTCGGAGACGGAATCCATACGATCGAGCAGCTTGTTCATACGAAGAATAAAGACCCGCTCAGAGGCAAAGGGTATAAGACTCCCCTTGAGAAAATTCAGTTAGGGGAAGCCGAAGAAATGTTTTTGAAGAATCACGGTATGAGCTGGAACGATAGACCCCCAGCAGGGAAAATCATCTATCTCAGAGAAAATTCGAACATTAGTACAGGAGGAGACAGTATCGATCTAACGGATGAGATACCGGACAGCTATAAGGAACTTGCCATTCAATCCGCTAAAGCTGCAGGGGCGGCCATATGCGGGGTGGATATGATGATTGATTCAATAGAGGAAGAAGCAGGCGATACCAATTACAGCATTATAGAACTCAATTTCAATCCAGCGATTCATATTCACTGCTACCCTTTTACCGGAAAGAATAGAAGAGCCGATGAAAAGATTCTGGATTTATTGTTTGGTTAGCCGTGAAGAGATTGTTGATGCGAGTAAGATAGCGGGAATAAAAAAAGAACCTGGTATTCCACCAGGTTCTTTAAATTGCATATAGACAGACAGAATGATATAATCAAATCATTAATACTTATGGACTCTAAGACATAGGTAATACATCCTACAATTTAATTGTACCACCCCGGTAAACTCTTGTCAAATGTTTTCTCAATTTAATGGTTAGGAGAGATGTTGAATGAGTTCGTTGGTTCTCGGATTTCAAGAAATCGACAAAACGCAGCTTATGCTCGTCGGGGGAAAAGGGGTAAATTTAGCGGAATTATCAAAAATCGAAGGGATACAAGTACCAGAAGGATTTTGTGTTACAACCGTGGGATATGCAAAAGCCGTTGAAAAAAACGAAATGTACCATGTACTGCTTAATCGACTTACCATGCTAAAAGTAGAAGATCGAGAACAAATTGGTGAAATCAGCAGGAAGATCCGGCAGCTCATTATGGAAGCCGGAATTCCTTCCGATGTTGTGAACGCAGTTACTGACAATCTCTGCAGGTTTGGTGAGGAACATGCTTATGCCGTGCGTTCTAGCGCGACTGCTGAAGATTTGCCGCATGCCTCTTTTGCAGGTCAACAAGACACCTATTTAAATATCATTGGCATTGAAGCCATCTTGCAGCATATCAGCAAATGTTGGGCTTCCCTGTTTACGGATCGCGCAGTAATCTACCGGATGCAGAACGGATTTGACCATAAACAAGTTTATTTATCCGTTATCGTTCAAAAGATGGTTTTCCCGCAGGCTTCCGGAGTTTTATTTACCGCAGATCCGATTACTTCCAGCCGTAAGCTGCTATCCATCGATGCCGGTTTTGGACTTGGAGAAGCTCTGGTTTCTGGTTTGGTATCCGCCGATGGTTATAAAGTACAGGAAGAGGAAATTGTCGATAAGAGGATAGCAGCCAAGAAATTGGCCATTTTTGGACGAAAAGAAGGCGGAACAGAGACGCGGCAGATCGATCCTGATCAGCAAATGACTGAAACACTTACTAAAGAGCAAATTCTACAGTTAGCACGCCTGGGAAGGCAGATCGAAGCTTATTTCGGCCAGCCGCAAGATATCGAATGGTGTTTGGCCGATAATACTTTTTATATGGTCCAGAGTCGGCCGATCACGACTTTATATCCGATCCCCGAAGCGGATGATCATGAAAACCATGTTTACGTATCCGTCGGTCATCAACAAATGATGACGGATCCCATAAAACCGCTGGGTTTGTCTTTTTACCTGTTAACGACTCCTGCACCCATGCGTAAAGCTGGTGGAAGGCTGTTTGTTGATGTTACTTCTATGCTGGCCTCATCTGTGGGCAGAGAAACTTTATTAAATACTCTGGGACAATCCGATCCGCTCATCAAAGACGCGCTTATGACCATCATCGAGCGAGGAGATTTTATAAAAACGTTATCCCCTGATAAACTATCCCCCAGTCCCGATGAAAGCACTAAAGGCATGCCGCCTGAAGGCGTTCAAGCTCAATTCGACAACCAAACGACTATTGTTTCTGATTATATTAAGCGTAGTCAAACATCGATAGAAGAGTTAAAGCATAACATCCAGGCGAAATCAGGATCGGATTTATTTGATTTTATCCTTGAAGATCTCCAGCAATTAAAGAAAATAATATTTGACCGGCAATGCCTGGGTGTGATTATGGCCGCTATGGGTGCTTCAACATGGATTAATGAAAAAATGAAGGAGTGGCTGGGTGAGAAAAACGCAGCAGATACGCTTACTCAATCTGTACCGGGCAACATTACTTCGGAAATGGGTCTGGCGCTACTAGATGTCGCTGATGTGATTCGTGCCTTTCCGGAAGTTATAAATTATCTGCAGCATGAACAAGACGACAGCTTTCTGGATGAACTGGTTAAGCTGAATGGCGGACAGGAGACGCAAGACGCGATCCGTGCTTATCTCGACAAGTACGGGATGCGATGTGCCGGAGAAATCGATATCACCAAAGCCCGTTGGAGCGAAAAACCAACTACACTTGTCCCCTTGATTCTCAGCAACATCAAAAATTTGGAGCCCAATGCCAGCAAACGGAAATTCGAGC
Organism: Paenibacillus lutrae; assembly: GCF_009757775.1. Classification (GTDB taxonomy): domain Bacteria; phylum Bacillota; class Bacilli; order Paenibacillales; family NBRC-103111; genus Paenibacillus_F; species Paenibacillus_F lutrae. The sequence continues at coordinate 396,714 of NZ_RHLK01000001.1, read as the reverse complement.
AGGGGCGACAGGAAGCCTGGAACAAAGAACAAGAGCTGCTAGAGCGATTAAAGCACTTACCGGACGGGGAACAAAAAGCCCAGGAAACCAAACAAAGGATCGACCTGATCCGAAATTTCAGCGGGTTTAGGGAATACCCCAAATACGGCATGATTAATCGCTATTTCGTTTATAAGCTGGCTTTACGGAGAGAAGCCGAACAACTCCTGCAAGCGGGCGTTATTCATGAAAGAGAAGATATCTACTATCTCACTTTTGAAGAACTTCGCGAAGTCGTACGCACAAATCAACTGGATTACCGGATCATCAGCAAACGAAAAGACGAGTACACATTTTATGACAAGCTGACTCCGCCACGTGTTATCACATCAGATGGCGAAATCATTGCGGGGGAGTACAAAAGAGAAAATCTCCCGGCCAATGCTCTTGCCGGTTTGCCTGTTTCTTCCGGAGTTATAGAGGGTCGGGCGCGTGTCATCTTAAACATGGAAGAGGCTAACCTGGAAGATGGAGATATATTAGTCACCTCATTTACTGATCCTAGCTGGACGCCGCTCTTTGTATCGATACAAGGCCTCGTTACTGAAGTCGGCGGACTGATGACCCATGGAGCCGTTATCGCACGTGAATATGGCTTGCCGGCAGTTGTCGGAGTGGAGCATGCTACCAAGCTGATCAAAGATGGGCAGCGAATTCGCGTGAATGGAACAGATGGGTATATCGAAATATTGTAAGAGCTGAATGCGTCAAGTGTGAGCCGCTCTCATTATGAAATGGGCGACTTTACTTGACTTAGCGGAACAGCCTGCCGAGGAAAGAATGTTGATAAGTAGGGGATGATTTTCGGCAAGATATGTAAAGTCTTTCCAGATGAAATGAAAAGCACCGATTAGGTGCTTTTTGTTATTCCAGCTTGGTATTCGCGCATTATTGCGTCTAACTACCGGCAATAGTCTCTAAGAGCACTTAGTGATTACGGCCTCCTACAGGTCCTTTCTAGTAAACAGATTAATCGTTATATAATAGGAAGCCACGCATAACAATAAGATCCCGAACAGGATAAGATATAACGCCGGGTCACTGCCGAAGCTCTTCCCGTTAATCATATTCATAAAAACCGCTACAGGCTGAGCCAGTCCAAGTAGGAGGATAAAGAAGACGCCGTTGATAATAGAGGTTCCTTTTTTACTAAGTGCGTAGAAGAGCGGCAAATAGACACAAGTTATCATAAGCACTATGCATGCCGGAACCAGTATATCCATGATGGTATAGTCTGGCTTATTAAGCTTCACGAATGTTAGTTTAACGAGCCAGTGTATCCCGTAAGAAGCAAGGACTGCAAAAAGGGTATACATGATGGCCGTTATGTATTTGGCTTGAACGATATGTTTGCGTGTAATGGGCAGGGTGACGAGAAATTTATGGTTATTATTCTTGATATCGATCATCGTCCCGTGATTAATTAAGGCAAATGCGGTATAGATCCCGACAAGGTGAATAGACGAGGAAAGTTTGGGTATAAAAGCGGCACTGAATACAGCCAGAAACAGGAGACCCATCCAAAGTGAGCTTTTTAAAGCGATGAATTCTTTATAAAGCAGGTGATTAAGCATGAACACGTCCTCCCTTGGCGGTGAAATACATGATATCTTCTAAGGATGGTTTGTCAAAAACAACATAATTGCCAAATAACCGTTCGGATTCCTGCCTATTATCTACTAAACCTTCAAAACCAACAGCCGTTTCGCGAATCCCGATAAATTTGTTTCGAATATCGGAATCGAGCAGTTGTGAATCGCCTTTGACGATTGCGTATCTCTCGAGCAAGTCATCTTTCGCTTCATTGAATACAAGTTTTCCGCGATTGATGAAAGCGATGTAGTCGGCAATGCGATCTAAATCTGTTGTGATATGAGTAGAAAAGATAATCGAGTTCCTCTCGTTCTGCATGATATCCCCAAGTAAATCGAGCATTTCCCTTCGAAACACAGGATCAAGGCCAGAGGTAGGTTCATCCATGATTAAGAGCTCGGGCTCAAATGAAAAGGCTACGGCCAGGGAAAACTTGACTTTCATCCCTTTGGATAAATCCCCAATCTTCTTCTTGGGAGACAACTCAAATTGTTCAAGATAGCGGTTAAACTTTTCTTCGTTCCACTTCTTATAAAAGGGTGCGATCATCCTCTTCGAGTCAAGAATCGTAAGATGTTCATAATAGAAGCAGTCATCCGACACGATACCCACACGCTGCTTAATGTCCACTTCTTCTTTAGGCATATCGCAGCCTAATATTTTGACGCTCCCGGAGTCAGGACGTATCATGCCGAGCATCATCTTGATCAAGGTGCTTTTACCAACGCCATTGGGACCAATGAGTCCGGTAATGTAGCCTTGTTTCACATCCAAAGATACATGATCGACAGTAAACTCCGGGTATATTTTCGTCAGATTACGTAATTCTATGGCATTCATGGTGTCTCTTCCTCCTCGGACAATACGGTCAGATGGTTGATTAAATCTTGTTGACTCATATTCAATTCCCTGCTTTCTCGAATGATGTCTATCATTTTCTCTTCAAGTCGTTTCATGCGCTGCTCCCGAATAAAATCTTTATTGGCTCCGGATACGAAAGAACCTTTACCTATGACAGAATCGATCAATTTCTCTTTCTCCAACTCTTCATAAGCACGCTTGGTTGTAATTACGCTTACTTGCAAATCCTTGGCCAGCTGCCTAATGGAGGGGAGGCTGTCACCTGCTCGCAATTCACCGCTCAGAATGCTCTGTCTAATCTGGTTCAAAATCTGCATGTAGATCGGATCGCCTGATGCGTTGGATATAATAATGTTCATGTCTAACCTCACTGCCGTCAATAGAGTAACTACTGTATATACATAATATATACAATATTTATTTATGCGTCAACCGGTCATTTCGGACACACATACCACCGCTCGATTTTAATTTAATAATTGAATTTACTTATAAAGAAAGTTTATTTGGATTTTAAATAGCGCTGTTCTGTAAAATATACATGAAGCAGAGACCGGGAGAGAGTTTGTTAACTACGTTTGTAACTAAGGAGAACTAAAGGAGAGATTATGACTTATAACGAGGTTGTTACAATTGCGGATAATCATTTACTTCCATTAGTATCGAAGGATACGCGTTAGAAGGCTATGAAATCAGGTTAATCGAAGCACATGAAGGTGGGCGGAATGTCGCTTATAACTGTGAGAAGGAGGGCGCTGGTGCAAAAATCATCAGAATTACCTTCTTACATGACAGGAGCCGGGAAGATTTTCTGGGCGAAGTTGAATATATAAGGTATTTATTCGAGCATGGCGGCAGTGTCGCAAATGTGATCGGCTCCTTAAAGGGGAATTTGCTGGAAGAGATAACTTATAATAATCACACTTTTTTTGTCTGCTTGTTTGAAATGGCCAGAGGAAAAATGCTCGCTGAAAATCATTACCGGTATCGGGAAGGAGTTCCTATTACGCAATACTATTATAACAGCGGTAAAGTCCTGCGAGACGAGGATCGAAAATCCGATGTTGGATAAATTGCCATTGTTTATCCAAGTAGTCCTCATGGAAAATATAGTAGATTCATTCGAGGTGATGCGAAACAATGGAGAAGAGCCCGATTGCGATGAGGAGCTGTCGTATCGCATTAAATGTCTGGAGGATGATATCCCGTATATGGGATTTTTCCATGAGATTTACTCGTGAGAAGAACCATTTGAGTATTAGAAGCGAAATATGTAATCTTAGCATTCATTAAAGGTGGAATCTTCGACTGAACACAAAAAAGGAGAGCTTCGGACATTGTCCGCAGGCTCTCCTTTTTGTGTTTCAGGGGGCAGGCATTTATGCCTGTCTTTTTAACTCTTGTCTCCGTTCTCGGCATGAAGCTTGGCGATCAGCTTGTCGCCTTCGACATCGAGGTTCGGAAGCAATCGGTCCAGCCATTTCGGAAGCCACCAGGCTTTGTCGCCAAAAACCGACATGATGGCCGGAACGAGTGTCATTCGTATGATGAATGCATCGATCAGGATGCCGAACGCAAGCGCGAAACCGATTTGTTTGATCATGGCATCAGGTGCGAAAATAAAACCGGCGAAGACAGAAACCATGATTACGCCTGCGGCAAGTACGACGCGGCTGGCGAGATCGTAGCCGTGAATGACGCTTTCGTTGCCATGGCGCCCGTGAACGTAAGCCTCGCGCATGGAACTCACCAGGAAAACCTGATAGTCCATCGCCAGTCCGTACAGAATGCCGGTAACTAGAATCGGCATAAAACTGAGCAGTGGTCCTCCAGTGTCAAAACCGAAGAGGGAGTGGAGCCACCCCCACTGGTAGACGGCAGTAGTCAGGCCGAAAGTAGCCAGGACGCTGAGAATAAAGCCAACTGTCGCTTTGATCGGAACGATGATCGAACGGAAAACGAGCAGCAAGATGATCAGCGACAGAATCACAATGATGCCAATATACATAGGGAAGGCCTCGGAAAGCTTGGAGGACATATCAATGTTGATGGCTGTAAATCCGGTCACGCCAAGCGTAACATTATTCGCCGATGCAAAGTTCGAACCCGGATCACGCAGATCCTGCACCAGATCTCTAGTTTTCGTATCCGTCGGACCGGTTTTCGGGATCAGACTGATAATGGCTAAATCTCCGGTCTCGTTGAAGCCCATTGGAGACACAAGCGTAACGTTATCATGCATTTGCAGCTCCTGAACCAGTTTGCCTAGCGTTTCCGGAGAAATTTTGTCGGACTCTTTTGTCGCCTCGGCTACCAGAAGCAGCGGTCCGTTGAAACCTTCGCCGAAGCCTTTGGATATGATGTCATAGCTTTGGCGTGCCGGGGTATCCAGGTTGGCCGAGGCGCCGGACGGAATTCCCAGCTCCATTTTCGTTACCGGAATCGCCGCCGTTCCAAGAACCAGGATCACCATAATAATGATGGCCCAGCGGTATTTGACTGTGGTGCGCGCCCAGCGGTGTGAAAACCCGTTGAGAGCCTTCTTTCCGGAAGCTGCGTTATTCGCGCGGGCCTTGGATGTACAGATCCGTTCGCCGACCAGACCGAGCAGCGCAGGCAGCAGAGTCAGCGCGAGCAGGACGGTGATCAGAACGCTCACAGCGGCTACCAGAGCCATGGTCGACAAAAATCCAATCCCGATGACCAACATACCGCACAGGGCGATAATAACGGTCAGACCGGCAAAAAATACAGCGCTGCCTGCGGTACCAACCGCCCGGCCTGTCGCTTCATGGGCGCTTAATCTCTCATCGAGAATCAACCGCCGTTGCCGGTTCACGATAAACAGCGAGTAATCGATTCCGACCGCCAGACCGATCATGACGGCGAGAATTGGGGTAATATCATTCATCTGGATGATACTGGAAAGTGCGAATGAACCACCGACGCTGATCGCGACGCCTAGGAGCGCGGTAATCAGCGGCAGCCCGGCGGCAACGACCGAGCCCAGCGTAATAAACAGAACAACCGCGGCAACGGCAACACCGATTGCTTCCGTTGAACCGATGGATGGCGTGCTCTTGAGCGAATCGCTTGGAATCGCTGTGATGCCCGATCCTGCCTGCTCGACTTCGCTCACGGCTTTGATGACGTTATCCGGTACGGAAGCGGGCAGGGATGTCTGCTGAACGGTGAACTGGAACTGGAACAGGGCGATACTGCCGTCGGCAGAAAGCATAACGCCGGGAACCGGAACGCCCTCAGCGAAGAGCGGACCGTAAGGAACGGCCTGTCCTGCCACACCTGCTTGTCCAACCGCTTGTCCTGCAGCGCCTGCTTGACCAGCCGTTTGTCCTGCAGCGCCTGCTTGACCAGCCGTTTGTCCTGCGGCGCCTGCTTGTCCAGCCGTTTGTCCTGCGGCGCCTGCTTGTCCAGCCGCTTGTCCGGCCGCCCCTGCTTGTCCTGCAGCGGCTGACGAATCCGCAGCGGCTTTGGCGGCCAGTTCGGCGGGGTTGATGATATAGTCCATGTTGTAGACATCATTGATAGCTTTCAGAATTAATGCGATCCGCTGCGGAGTGTCAAGACGTTCTCCGGCGGGCGCGGTAAAGGCTACACTAGCCTGGCCGCCGGCAGCGGCTGGAAGTTCCTCAGCCAGCATATCGAGCACTTTTTGCGATTCCGTGCCTTCGATTTTCATTTCAGAGCTGGATTGGATGCCATTGGCGCCGAGCAAGGCACCTACAACACCAAGGATGACGATCCATGGCAAGAGGAAATACCACGGTTTAGAATAAGCCGATTTTCCCAATCGGTACAGAAAAGTAGACATCAGATGGTTCTCCTTTTTTATCTCTGAATTAGAAGCCGTTGTGCAAATAACCAAACATAGAATTCAAATACTGATCGAATGACATGGCACCCGAGCGATCATCTGGCGCTTCACCCGGCAGCAGGACGTTCAACCGACCGTCAAGAATAGGCACGAACGCTCCGTAAACGGCACCGGCAAGAAGATGGGTGTATCCCTCGCTATATCGTCCATGGGAGAATTTTTCGAGCACTTCTTGCGCGGCCATTTGCAGGCGGCGGAATACGCTGAGAATATAAGGTTCTAGCGACGGATACTGATTCGCAAGCGATACGAACTGCCGTAGTTTATACAGAAACTCCGAGGTAAACTGCATTTTGAGCAAGCTGTACAGCGCATCGAGAGGGGTTGCATCCGGGGGCAGATCCGCAAACAGCAGCGTCTCATCTTCATTGGAGGCACTGCCAATAAAATAGGCCGCTACCGCCTCTTCTTTGCACGAGAAGTAATTGGCAAAGGTCCGCCGGGAGAAGCCGGCCTGCTGGACAACGTCTTCGACGATAAAGCCGTCCATGCCTTGCTCAAGCGCGAGCTTAAAGGCGGCTTCAGCCAGAGCATGGGCGGTGGCTTCCTTTTTCTTGTCGCGCAATGTCGGCTTAGGGTTCAAGTTACATGCGCCCTCCTTTCTAAAGTTCATTTACAAAGAGCGGAATTTCATCCAATACATCATATTATTACCCAATGGGCAAAAATGCACAATGGGAAATTTGTTGCGATGTTGTGAACTTTAATCATTCCGTCCTCCGGAAACCCTTCAAGTGGAAGGAGACACTAGTGATCTCAAGAAACTTGTCTGACTGCTAGATTTTATAAAAGAAGCCGCAGGAGCTTAAAAGCGGGAAAGCAGTATGCAAAATGTGCAGCGTTGTATAATTTTAATGTAATATCATTCAACTTATCTATAATATAAAGAAAGAAGTCTGATTCTAGAAGCCAAGCGAAGAGTAGTTCAGAAGCGAGCGTAAAGAAATGGAGAGTGAATGTAATGAGCGATACCTGCGTTCCGAGCGGAGTGCGACTCAATGACACCGGATTTGGATATACATTGTCCATTGTGGGCGGTAAATATAAAATGATCATTATGTATTGGCTATCAGAAAATAAAGTTATGCGGTTTAACGAACTAAAGCGATGCATCGGTTCGATCACCTTTAAAACCCTCAGTATCATGTTGAAAGAAATGGTCGCAGACGGGATTGTTATACGCGAGGAATTCCCTCAAGTACCTCCAAAGGTTGAGTACTCATTATCTGAACGCGGTTTATCCCTGATGCCGCTTCTGAATATGATGTGCGAGTGGGGGGAGAAAAACATGGCGCCGAAGAATCGGGTACAGCCATAGGCATTGCCCTGGGGAATGTAAAAGAAGTATTTCCCTATGGAGGAAATACTTTATTGTTAGAGAGCGTTATAGGCAGCTTACATATTATCGATAAATCTTAAATAATTCTGCGCGCTATTGATCAATTCGCTATCCGTTTGTTCACTTACCGAACCCGGCACATTTTCGCCTGCCTTGTCTTCTTTCCCGTAAACCGCAAAAAGCGAACGATAATTTGCTTCACAATATTGAAAAGTCGTCTCGAAAGAAACCAACATTTGCTCAAGCGTATATCGGTATCTTCCTTGTTCGCTATAGTTTTCTTTTTTGATACCTGCCGAAACACCGAGTGCAACTTTGCGGTTCTTTAATTTGTCGCCTGTGGAACCATAAGCCCAGCCATAGGATAGTACATCGTCAAGCCATTTTTTTAAGAGTGAGGGACAATTAAACCAATGAATAGGGAACTGAAAGACAAGGTTGCCATGTGATTCTATTAATTTTTGTTCCTTTTCTATGTCAATATTCCCATCGGGGTAAACCTTATTTAATTCGTGAACCGTATACTTGTCGGGATATTTTTGTAATTCCTCTGTCCACAGTTTGTTTATTACAGACGTTTCTAAGTTAGGATGTGCCACGATAACAAGAGTTCTCATATGAATTTTCCTCCTTCTTAATAATTTGAGTATAAAAAAAATAATTCAATGATGTAAGTACGCACTTTTATTACAGGTACTGTTGTAAAGGTAAGTGTTAATTCATTTCAACTGAATCGTAAAATCTGCATTTGCCGTAATCTTGAGAACATGATAAAGTGTCTGGAACTTATGCGAATCGAGGCGGTAACCGTGGAACTGACTTATTTGAAAACCTTTCGTGAAGTGGCAAAATGGGGGAGCTACACTAAGGCAGCGGAAGCTCTGGGATATGCGCAGTCGAGCATCACGACGCAGATTCAGAGGCTGGAAGAGTCTTACGGGACCACATTATTGGAACGTTACGGTAGAAGCATGAAGTTGACAATGGCTGGGGAAGCGCTCCTGCAATACGCCAATGAGATTCACAGGCTCCATGAAGAATCTAAAGAAGTTGTAGCGAAACAATCCAAGGGAACACTCTCCATCGGCACGATTGAGACGTTAGCGGCCTTTTACCTGCCACAGCATCTGCAAGCATTTCGACGCGATTATCCGGACGTGAACGTTGTCATTCAGCCGGGAAACGAGCCATACATTGTCGAGTCGGTCAAAGAAGGGGAGCTGGACGTCGGAATCATTCTCGATCCTCCGTTTAAAGATCCGGAACTTAACAGCAGCATCTTGCGAGAAGAAACACTGGTCATTATTACGAATCCGGAGCATAAATTCAGCGGTCTAAGCGAAATCCATGTTGAAGATCTGGAGAGCGAATCGCTGATCTTGACCGAGGATGGCTGTACCTATCGGGCCCTGCTGCTCAAGGTATTGAAAGCGAACCAAGTGAATTTCAGTCTATCCTACCAATTCGGTAATTTGGAAGCGATTAAGCAATGTGTAACCTACGGTCTGGGAATTGCCCTGTTGCCCCGAATAGCGGTTGCGGAAGAAATCCGTAAAGCCCAAATCATCGCGATTCCTTTTGTTCATCCTGAATTCAAGTTCTACACCCAGTTGATTTACTCCAATAAAAAGTGGAAGTCAAAGGCGTTTCTTGGTTTCTTGGAACTTATCAGCAGCGTCAATTATCAAAATGATTGATGGAATGTATAGAATTCTATCGATAACTCCGGTGTCTGTGATCGTGCTATATTGATTTCAAGAATAAGACACCCACTGGAGGTAACCCAAATGACAGCTCAAACACGCTTTTCACTCGTACTCGAAACACCTGCCGCTTCACCGGAGCAAACTCATCGGCACTATATGAACAAACTTTCCGTGGAAACGGACGTCTCTGACGTAAAATACGACATGCAGCACGGCCTCAATGAATTTCTGCTTATTGACGTTCGAAGCGCCCAAGCGTATGGGGAGTGCCACGTACCCGGCTCGATTAACCTTCCTTCCAATCTGATTAGCGCCGAGACGACCGCGGGTTTTTCCAAAGATCAAGTCATCATAGTCTATTGTTGGGGACCTGCTTGTAATGGCGGGACCAAAGGAGCAGCCCGTTTATCCGGTCTCGGTTTCAAAGTTAAAGAAATGCTTGGAGGCATCGAGTACTGGCGTAAGGAAGGAAACGACGTAGAAGGCACGCAGGGACATTCAGCTTGCATGATCGGTTAAGAATCATGAAAATATACATTTCAGCGGACATGGAAGGGATCACGGGTGTTACGAATCCTGATTTCCTTCTGCCGGGCGAGCCGAATTATGAATATGGACGTAGACTCATGGAACATGACGTTAACGCTGTAATCGAGGCCGCCCTGGAAGGAGGGGCAACTGAAATCATCGTTGCCGACAGCCATTCTTCCGGCAATAACCTCCGATTGGATCATTTGCATCCCGCGGCGACGTTAATTTCGGGTATTCCCCGGGACAACTATATGATGTCCGGTCTAACTTCCGACTTCGCGGCTGTTTTCTTTGTAGGGTATCATGCCAGGCATGGAATGCCTGGCGTTCTGAGCCATGCGTATTGGTTCAAGAATATAACTGTCAATGGCGTGGAAGTCGGAGAGATCGGATTTAATGCGATATACGCTGGCTTGCTGGGCGTCCCGGTGGCTCTCGTTACCGGAGACGACCAGGCTTCGGAAGAGACGAAGCGAATTATTCCGGATGCAGTGACTGGCATAGTCAAGCATTCACTGTCCAGAACATCTGCGATTTGCCTATCGCTGCAGCAGAGCCGTAAAGAACTCACGGCAAGAACCAAAGAAGCGATGGGGAAAATCGATCAACTCGCGCCGTTTCAAGTCAAATTGCCGGTTGAAGTAAACATCGAATTCATGCACAGCGGTCAGGCGGAAATGGCTTCATGCGTACCCGGTGCACGCAGACTTCCAAACGGTACTATAATCGCTTACGAAGCCGAAGATGCGATAACGTATTATCGTACGATGGAGATCATGGCTTCATTAGCGAATACGACTAGGTTTTTTTGAATCAGCGGGCACCTGAGCGGGTGCCCTTTATTTTCGCCGTAAAAGAGTCGCATAGATGCGGCTTTTTTTGTTTTAACGATACATGTTCCTAGGAGGATTGTTTTCAATGATGAGACTGCTTTTTATGAATGCAGGAAGTATTTTAGACAAAGTATTATAACAAAAACACTACCTTGACAGTCATAGTAATATGCCGTATTATGCTGATAGAGGGGTGATTGCATGAGCGAGAACAAAATCACATCCGACCTGCTGCGCGGACATACGGATACGATGATTTTACGGCTCTTGTCCGAAACTGATCATTACGGTTATGAGATTGTCAAGCTGATTGCCGAACGATCGGACGGCGAGTATGAATTAAAGGAAGCCACGATGTACTCCAGCTTCCGGAGGCTTGAAGCAGACGGCGACATCGAGTGGTATTGGGGCGATGAATCACAGGGCGGACGGCGCAAATATTTTAGGATTACCGAAAGGGGCAAGGAAACTTACGCCCGCAACAAAAGCAATTGGGAGTATGCAAAACGCGTATTAGAAAATTTATTATAAGGAGATTTGATGGAATGAATCAGAAATTGACGGATTATCTGAACAGCGTGTTTATGCCATACAGCGGAGTTAAAAGCGTTACCGAATTAAAGGCCGACCTGCTCTCCGATCTGCAGGAGCGATACCGTGAACTCCAAGCTGATGGCAAGGATGATGAAACGGCATTTAAGATAACCATTGAAAGTATCGGTGACATCGAACAAACAATCCTGGAGGTCGCCAATCTCTCCCGTTCGCTGGAACGGCAAGTCGTGATCAACTTTAGCGCAAGCAACCTGGCAGAGAGTGATTTTGCAGGCGTTACGGCCCACAAAGGTCAGTTTAACGGCAGCGCCTTGCACGGTTCCGACTTTTCGGGCGCAGATTTGACCGGCAGTTCGTTCAAGAGCAGCGATGTACGCGAAGCCAATTTTGACGGTGCTAATCTGACGGACTGCAGCCTGTCCACACTTGACCTGTCAAATGCAAGCTTCAATAAGACGATCCTTGTACGAACCAATTTCAGCAAATCGGGTCTTGATGGAGCCAAATTCACATGCGTAAGACTAACCGACGTTTCGTTAACGATGACCGATCTTAGAAAAACGATTTTTGAAGGTTGTTTATTTGATGGGGTTGACTTCAAGCACTCCGATCTTAGCGGGCAGTGTTTTGACCGACAGACATTTACCGGCGTTAAGTTTGAAAAAGCGGCATTAACCGGCGTTTCATTCAAGGGAGCTGTCTTTAAAAATGTTTCCTTCCAGCCTGGGTTTACCTTCACCAAGAAGTACTTTCGTATGATCAAAACCATCTGCTTTGACGGCGCAACAATGGATAAACTGACCTATGCCGCTCTTAAAGGAATGGAAGCCGATTTGTCAAAAGTTACCGTCATTTAAGGGAGGGAATCCGATGCAAACCGTGCAAACCAAGGCCATTCAAGTAAAAGGACTGCAAAAATCCTACAAGCAGCTCCAAGTGCTGAAGGGCGTAGATTTCGAGGTGGAAAAGGGGAGTATATTCGCCCTCCTCGGCTCCAACGGAGCGGGCAAGACAACGGTTGTCAAGATCCTCAGCACACTGCTCAAACCAGACGGCGGAACCGCCTCCATCAACGGATTCGATGTTTTGTCAAAACCCGATCACGTGCGGCATGCGATAAGTCTGACGGGGCAATTTGCCGCCGTGGATGAAATTTTGACGGGACGGGAAAATCTGGTCATGATTGCCAGGCTGAGATATCTTAATCATCCGCGCCAGGTTGCGGACGATTTGTTACGCCGCTTCGGCCTGACAGACGCTGCTGATCGCAGAGTATCTACTTACTCAGGCGGTATGCGCCGCAGGCTGGACATTGCCTTGAGTCTTGCGGGAAGTCCGCAAATCATTTTTCTGGATGAGCCGACAACCGGGCTTGACCCCGAGTCACGGATTGAGGTTTGGAAGATTGTCAAGGAGCTTGCCGACGGCGGGACGACCGTACTTCTCACCACACAATATTTGGAGGAGGCCGAGCAGCTTGCGGACCGGATTGCTATTCTGCACGAAGGCAGGATTATCGCAGGCGGCACACTCCAGGAGCTAAAAAAACTGATCCCGTCCGCAAAGACGGAGTATGTTGAAAAACAACCGACATTAGAGGAAATCTTCCTCGCCATCGTCGGCAGACAGGGGGGAAAGTAAATGGAGGCGTTAAAGAAGCATTATTTTAGCGATCTGGGCGTTATGCTAGGACGTTCCATGCGCCATATTTCCCGCAGTATGGACACGATCGTCACAGTCACCCTTATGCCGATCGCGATGATGTTGCTGTTTGTTTACGTGTTCGGAGGTGCAATTCAAACCGGAACGGATAATTATGTGAATTACCTGTTGCCCGGTATACTACTTATTGCTATTGCCAGCGGTGTATCCTACACGTCCTTCCGCCTGTTTACCGATGTGCAGCGGGGCATATTCGAGCGGTTTCATTCCATGCCGATATCACGTTCCACCTTACTGTGGGGGCATGTACTAACCTCGCTGGTATCCAACGCCATATCGGTTGGCGTCATCATCCTCGTCGCACTCGTCATGGGCTTTCGTTCGTCAGCGGGAGTGCTGCCATGGCTTGGCGTAGCCGGCATACTCATGCTGTTTACACTGGCGTTAACGTGGGTTGCGGCGATTGCGGGGCTGTCCGCCAAATCAGTGGATGGCGCAAGCGCCTTTTCCTACCCGATAATCTTCCTTCCTTTTATCAGCTCCGCATTTGTGCCAACCGAGTCGATGCCGGCCGCCGTTCGCGTCTTTGCCGAAAACCAGCCGGTGACCTCAATCGTAGAAGCCATCCGTGCGCTGCTGTCGGCTCAGCCGGTGGGCAATGATATATGGGCTGCTCTTATATGGTGTATGGGGATTTTGATTGTGGCTTATATCTTGGCGATGAGAGTGTATAAAAAGCGGGTATGAAGAAGCGGCGACTAGATCGAGGACTAGTTTAAAGGGAATCTATCGGGGTTTTCCAGCAGCAAACACAACCCGATAAGGAGGCCATCCCCCAAGTAAACCGATACTTGAGGGGTAGTCTTTTTTATCTGGTTCTGTCAGACCGTTAATCAAAGCAGGCATTGTGTTCCTGCTACAATTTAAACTGTCTTATTTTCTCTTGAAGTTCTTCCGCCATACTAGACAGTGCATTTGCAGAAGATGTAACCTCCTCCATAGAAGCCAACTGTTGCTCCGTTGAGGCCGCAATATTCTGTGTTCCGCCAACACCCTCATTGGTGACATCCAAAATTCGATTCATCGATGATAGAACCTCGGAAACGCGAGATGTCATTTGTTCTAGAGCGGTAGATACAACTTGGATATTCACCGACACCTCATCAACCGCAACGTGAATTTCATTAAACGATGATCCCGCTTGGTTCACCAAATGCAGCCCCTCCGTAACCTCTCTTGTGCCATGCTCCATAGACCGGACAGCGTTTTGAATCCCTTCCTGGATACTTTCCACATAGGACGTAATCTGTTGGGCCGAGTTGGATGACTGTTCAGCTAATTTTCTCACTTCACCTGCAACCACAGCAAAACCACGCCCATGTTCTCCAGCACGGGCAGCTTCTATGGAAGCGTTCAGGGCCAACAAATTCGTTTGATTAGCGATTGTGTTGATGACTTCTACAATTCTTCCTATGTGAAGGGCATTATCCACTAAGTATTTCATGGACTCAGCGGATTGGTTCACTGTAGAACTGATCGAATTCATCTGTCTGACAACCATATCAATGGCTCGATTTCCTTCCGTCGCAAGGTTTGTCGCACTAAACACCTTATCCATGACCACCCGGGAGTTGGATTCGATTTGTCCGACTCTTGTCGATATATCGTTTATAGCACGATTGGTTTGATCAATATTTCCCGCCTGTATTTCCGTTCCGGTCGCCAGCTCTTGGACGATAGCAGCTGTTTGAGTAGACGACTTTGTTGAATCTTCGGCGCTCACTGATAATTGTTCCGAAGAACTCCCCACTTGTTCGATCGTAACTTGTACTTGCTCCAAGGTGCTGTGTAACGATCGGACCATCTCATTGAAGCTCTCGCTTAGTTGACCTAATTCATCATTGGAGTGGACAACCACTTTCTGTGTGAGGTCGCCTTTGCTGATCTTTTCTACACCACTAATTAATTCTTTAATAGGCTGTAATAACTTTTTCAGACCAAAAATTTGTACGACAACCCCAACAATCAAAAACAACAGGGAAGCGATTACTAAAGACCAAATCAGTTTGTATTGTTGTTCAGAAATTACTGAAGCATTCACGTCAATCCCGAATACGGCGACGAGCTGTTGCTGTTGATCTAGAACCGGAATTAATACAGTGAGCCAGGATCCGATATTATCTTTGTAAATAGGAGGGATTACCGGCGATTTCGTTTGCTTCAATGTTTGGAATGCCTTCACCATCTCAGGCGGTTGATCAAATAATTCCCCAGGTTTAAGACCCGCTTCCAATAAATGAGTAGGGAGAGATAAGAATCTCGTTTTTGCACCATCCACGACATCCGGCTCGAATAGGAACCCTTGAGCTACATTAGCATTTCCCTCTGACAATTCATCCAGTAAGGACACTAGTTTTTCCTGAATTGCTGAATCGGAAGAATAATTTGTTTGCACGGTTTTCAATTCTTCTGCTACAAATCTGTTCTTCCATAGTGTTGCAATTCCTGTTGCCTGCTCCCCCAAACTGCCCGTAAGCGCACGACTCATAATAAAGTAACTAATCACTGACATGATCATACACGCTAGAACGATTCCCGAAATAGAGAATAGCAAGTTCTTTGAAAAAAAGGTTAAGGCTGTTTTCTTGTTTCCTTTCCTCATAGTCTCGGCTCCTTTTCTTCCTATTAGGTAGTGGTCAGTTACGCAAAGTGTAGTATTCTCGGATACGACATAAAAATCCTTTATTCGACAGTCCTTTGCTTCATTATCTGGTTTAGTGATAGGTGAGGGAACCTCGCAGCATGATATTCTTTTCGTTGCGAAAGCCTTAAATGAGCTGAACCCTTTCATAAATGGTGCCGAACAAAACAACGATGAAGATATGGCTGGATTTACAATTATTTCTGGAGAGATATCATGCGACGGAACAAATAATTAAATAAGAATTTATATAGAAGGAATCATACGAGATTTTGTCGAATTAAATCGAGCATTGTCATGTAGAGATCGTGTTCGTTACTTATCTAAAAGAGGTGCAGCCATGTCAGATAGACCAATTGCGGTAATAATCCTGGGGATGCATCGAAGCGGCACCTCGCTGCTGGCTCAAACGGTTAGATCGCTGGGCGTCTATTTGGGTGATGATCATCAGATGGTTCCTCCCAGGGAGGACAACCCTGAGGGATTCTGGGAACACGCCGAGATCGTAGCGGTTCACGATGAGCTGCTGGCTCGTCTATCTTCTTCCTGGGATGCCACCAAGCCGCTGCCGGAGCAGTGGTGGCTGACCGGGGCGGGAATGGCGAGTCGGGCGAGACTGACCGATATTATCGCCAGAGACTTCTCCAAACACCCGCTATGGGGATTCAAGGATCCGCGAACCTGCCTGCTGCTTCCGCTGTGGCAGTCCGTGTTTGACGAACTAAACATTGAACCCCGATATATTCTCAGCTTGCGCAATCCTTTGAACGTAGCCGCTTCTTTGTATAAGAGAGATCAATTCCAGAATGACAAATCATACGCGATGTGGAATTTGTATGTCCTCTCCAGCTTGTATTACACGAGCCATGAGCGGCGAATCGTAATTGATTACGACCGATTGCTGGAACAGCCTGCCGAGACTGGCCGGAAAATCAGCGATTTTCTAGACATTCCGTACGGCGCTATGGAGCGGGCGAGAGTCGGCGGTTTGCCAAAGCCTTCCCTGCGGCATGCCAGCTTTTCAATGCAGGATGTGTGGGAGGATCAATTGGTCCCCGCCATAGTACGACAAACATTCCAACTCGGAATGATGGGCGAGAGAGATTCTAATGCGCTGTGTAAAGAAGAGCTGCACGAGAGTGTCCAAAACTCCTATGACCAGCTGCTGCAACTCAATCGGCTCTTGAGCCATGAGAAATCCCATCGAATCCGGATGTATTGGGCGGGAGCAGACGAGAGGTTCACAGAAGACAAATCGACGTATATCACCGTGAGCACAAATGGACAGAAAAATCTTCATACGGTCGAAATTCGCGAACATCTCGGTTCGGTTTTACGAATCGATTTTTTTGCTGAGCCCGCGTACTTCAAGTTGTCCAAGCTGAGTCTTGTATATGATGGACAAGAAGTCAATCTTCTTCGCGACTATGCCAAAGACTATGTGCAGTTTCTGCCCTTCACACGGCCTGGCGAAGAAGCGGGTTGTGTCAGTGGCATAAGCACAGGCAGCTCGTCGCAGCTAGTGATTCGAGATTTGCCTCCTCATGGCATGGCCGCGACCTTGCGTCTGGAGCTAAGCTGCTCGTTTGGAATAGGCGAAGATGTGGTTCAGGCCCTTCAACTTGAGCGCCCTGCCGAAGCTGCTCTGTCCTATGCACTTCACGATGCCAGCTTGCGAATCGAACGACTGTTGACAGCGAATGCCGAGAAGGAGAAAGCGCTTGGACTGGCCGCCGGTCAGATTGAGCAGCAGATCGATACGCTTGAGCTTCTATGCGAGGATAGCAGGAAACGCGAGGCGAAGCTCACCGCTCTTAGCCTTGAGTTGCAAGAGCAACGAGCCGAAGCGAGCCGGTTAAACGCCGAGATAGAAAGAAGAGAGCAGCGGGCGAAGGAAGATCAAATCCTGCTGATTCGACAAAAGGATTTGGAGATCGAAAACTACCGGCGGGATGTCGCTGCATATGCGGGGTCGCTGTCCTGGAAGGTAACCCTGCCGCTCCGAATGGCGAGAGAGATCGGGCGCAGGGCCAAGCGGGGGCTCAAAAAAAAGGCCAAGAGCTTACTACAGCGATACGCGATTCAAAGAAACCGGAACTCGCGTTACGCCGGCTTGACCGGCAGGCTTCCTCATAAGCAGTATGCGCTCGTCTTCTCCCACACGAACTACTTGGAATCTATGGGCGGTACTGAGAAGTATATTTATGAGCAAGCTTCGTATTTGTCTCAGAACAACGTAGGTACCATTCAGATCTTTCCAGGTCAGAGCTACTCTTTGTTGCATACAAAGGAAGACACTTTTTATGGAGTGGTCGTGAACGATCAATTCAGAGGCTTTTATTCGGTCAGAGAGATTATGGAGTGGCTCTCCCGGATTCATAAGTATCTTGCTGAGATTTATACCCATCATCTGTTGAACTGGCAGATAAGAGATTATACGGCACTGCTGCAGAACGTGGAAAAGTCGGGCGTCCTTCCTCAGACGTTTTTTATGCACGACTTTTTCGCGTTATGTTCCAGCTATCATATGATGTACCAGCCCAAGATCCGCCAGAGTATCGTAGAAGCCAAAGAAAGACGTTCCTGCATTGCCGATGTCGCCTCCGCTGCGGGAACCGGTGCGGCCATCTGTCAAAACTGTACCCACGGCATAGTGCTCGCGGAGTGGCGGGAGGCCCTTAAACCCGTGCTTCATCAGTCCGATCGAATCGTAGTTCCTTCTGATTTTGTCAAAGTGACGGTGGCTGCTGTCTATCCGGATATCACCAATAAAATACGGGTCAGGGGACATTTGATCTTTGACAGGCAAACGATCATTTACAAGCCCCGGCCGGAGAATCGCAAAATCAGACTCGCTTTCCTTGGTTACAAAATGGAAAATAAAGGATGGTTGTTGTGGGAGCGCTTATATAAAGATGAAGCGCTCGGACGCCTGTATGAATTCCATCATATAGGCTCGCAAGAGAAATATGCCGATCAGGTCACGGTACATTCCTATTCCTTCCTCCGGGAAGGAAAGATGGGGGCGCCCGATCTGCTGATCTCGCAAGACATCGACCTGGTGTTGCTATGGTCGATTGTTCCGGAGAGCTACTCTTACACGCTCCAGGAATCAATTGCGGCAGGCGTTCCCGTCCTGACCTCGCCGCTCAGCGGTAATATTGCCGCGACCATCGATGCCCACCCCGAGCTGGGTATGATATTGAACGGCGAAGATGAACTTAAAGCATTTTTGTTCGATTCCGAGCATGTACGAAATTATGTTTCGGGGGATCGGGCGCGTTACGTGCTGGAATACAACCATTTGCCTACCGGTAGAAGAGAGGCTCGTTCATGATCGTTACTACATCCATATGCGCGAATTACTTGCCGAAAGCAATGGTGCTGGCAAAATCGCTGAAGGAGACGAATCCGGCCGCACAATTCATCGTGTGTCTGCTGGAACGGGACATCCATCCCGCCGCGCAGAGCTGCGAGCATTTCGATGATGTCATACTCGCGAAGGACCTTGGATTCGAACAGTTCGAGAAGTTTATCTTTAAACATTCGATCGTCGAAGCTTCGACGGCGGTTAAGGGACAACTGTTTCTTTATTTGTTGCGGCGCTATACCGCAGAAGACCGCTTCGTCTATCTGGATCCGGACATCAAGGTCTATGGTGAACTGACGGAGCTGGCGGAGGCGATGGATCGTCATCCGATCGTGTTGACGCCGCATCTGTGCCATCCCGAGGACATTATGGACGCGGTGATGGACAATGAATTAAGCGCCCTGCAGCACGGCGTGTTCAACCTCGGCTTTCTTGCGATCTCCAGATCCGAAGAGGCTGTGCGCTTCGCCGAGTGGTGGGCTAGCCGGCTGGCCATGTTCTGCTTTGACGATATCCCTAGGGGCATCTTCACCGATCAGAAGTGGATCGATCTGGCGCCCTGCTACTTCGATGTCTATATTCTGAAGCATCCGGGCTATAATGTGGCGCCGTGGAATCTATCCAGGCGCAAGCTGTCGGCTGCGGCCGGCGGATGCCTGGTCAACGGACAGCCATTGCGATTTTTCCACTACTCCGGGTTTGATTCGGGCGCTAACGAAGGGATGATAAACAAGTATGTACCGGATCGAAGCAACGTCGTGTACCTGCTGCGCGATGAATACGTCCGGGAGCTGCACGAGGCGGATCAGACCCATCTTGGCCGTACCAATTGGTCTTACGATTTCTATAGGAGCGGTGAGCGGATCCAGCGAGATGCCCGCATCGTTTACCGGGATACGCCTGAGATTCTGTACCGTGTGGACAACCCCTTCGCTCTTGGCAATGAGTATTTCGAAAGATATATCAGCGTGGAACAGGTTGCCGGCAATGTGATCAGGCAAGGAAAAAAGCTGCTGAAACGCTTGATTAACCGTTAATTCGTGAGGCCGGCGGAATTTTATGTTGGGAGAAATACATTTATGGCAAGTTCAAGATGGATCTATACGGATGTTCTTCGAGTCGCGGCGATTATCGGAGTGGTACTCATACACTTAACCGCTCCGGTCATTGGAATCAAAAGCGGCGTCGGAGAGATCCACTATTGGTG
Organism: Paenibacillus lutrae; assembly: GCF_009757775.1. Lineage (GTDB taxonomy): Bacteria > Bacillota > Bacilli > Paenibacillales > NBRC-103111 > Paenibacillus_F > Paenibacillus_F lutrae. The sequence goes on along the minus strand of NZ_RHLK01000001.1, from coordinate 376,422 downwards.
GACGGCCCACATCATTAACGCCGCGTTCCGCTGGAGCGTTCCTGTATTCGTCATGATTAGCGGGATGCTTCTTCTAGCTCCGGGCCGGAACGAATCGGCTAGGTTGTTTTATCGCAATAGGCTCGGCAAGCTTCTGCCGCTTTTTGTCCTATGGAGCATGATTTATTATTTGTGGGACATTCGCAAGGAATCGGGTTCTTTCGAATGGGGCGGGTTCGCCACAGGTTTGGTCAAGGGGACGCTTCACTACCATCTCTGGTACGTATATATGATCATTCTTCTTTATCTGATTACGCCTCTTCTTCGAGTGCTGGTGAGACGCGCTTCGCTGCGCGCTGTCTTCTATACAGGAGCGGCGGGGCTGGCCTTCTCCAATTTATCGGCACTCGCAGGTTGGAAAAGCTCGGGATTCGTAATAGAGGCCTTCAGCATGCCCGGCTATATCGGTTATTTTCTGCTCGGTTACGTATTGTCGAGGATAGAGTTGAACAAGGAGAAGAGGCGGCTTCTCTACGGATTCGGTCTCTTGTCGTATATAGCCATCGTAGGTGGAAGCCACTGGCTATTGACGGCGCACCCTTCTGCGGATATGTATTTTTACAAATATACGTCTGTTCCCGTTATCTTTATAGCTGCGGCGGTCTTCGTTGGAGTCAAGCAGTTCGGATTCCGCACGGCAGCTGCAGACGGCCCGCGGTTGCTATCTTTTATGAGCTCCTCTGTATTCCATATTTACTTAAGCCATGTGCTGATCATGGAGTGGCTTTACGAGCGCCGGCCGTGGGACATTATTCAGGGTCATCCTTTGGTTTATGTACCGATCGTCGCCGTCATCATCGCAAGCTTGTCTCTCTTGCTTAATCTTGCTTGGCGCGGGAGCTTCTATGCGTTGAAGGCAATGTATAAGCTGACCGTTCGCATTCTCCAGGAGAGAGACTCGATACATCCGCTGAAGGACATCTACCAATATCGGGAGATGCTTCGGAACATGATATTGAAGGATTTGCGGACGCGTTACAAGGGCTCGGCGCTAGGATTCCTCTGGACGTTCCTGAATCCGCTTCTAATGCTGGGTGTATACGCTGGAGTCTTTTCTTTCATCATGAAGGCGGATATTCCCCATTTTCCGTTATTCATTCTGGTAGCGTTGCTGCCTTGGAATTTTTTCTCCCAGTCGGTCACGGGCGGCGCCCGTAGCCTGCTTAATCATGCGGATCTTATGAAGAAAGTTTATTTTCCGAGGGAAGTGATTCCGCTATCGGTCATCGGGAGCAATCTGGTCAACTACTTGCTTACGCTAATTATTTTAGTGCCGGCTCTCTGGCTCAGCGGAGTTCCACTCGCATCGACCCTGTCGGCTTTTCCGATCATATTACTTGTGCAGACGCTGCTTATCTTGCCCATCGTGATGCTTGCTGCCCTGGGCACGGTATACCTGCGGGATCTGGAGCACATCGTTAACGCACTCATGCTCGTAGGTTTCTATTTGACACCGGTTTTGTTTCCTTTATCACTGATTCCGGACTCGTTCCGATGGGTATTCGACTACAATCCGATGACGCCGATCATTAATGCTTACCGGGACATATTTTTATACGGCCAGTGGCCGGACTTTGGCATTCTACTTCCGATGCTGCTCGTTCTCACCGTCGTTAACGCGGGGATGCTGGCTGTATTTTCGCTATTACAGAAGCATGTGGTCGAGGAAGTATGAAGGGCTTAAGAACGGGAGTGGACACATGAGAAACGCAATCGAGCTGCATCAAGTATCGAAAAAATTCAACAAACTTAGCGGGCAACGAAATACGATCAAGGACATCGTGACGACGCCCGCGCCTGCGGCAGCGAAGGACAAGTGGGTGCTGCGCGATATCGAGCTGGAAATTCCGAAAGGAACGAGTTTGGCGTTGATCGGCAAAAACGGTTCCGGCAAGAGCACGCTTCTGAAGCTGATCAGCCGCATCCTGCAGCCTACCTCAGGCAGAGTCAAGGTCAGCGGAAAAGTGGCTACGCTGCTGGAACTCGGGGCCGGATTTCATGCCGACTTCACCGGGAGAGAAAATATATACTTCAACGGTTCCGTTCTCGGGTTTACGCGCAAGGAGATTCATGAAAAGATGGACAGCATCATCGAATTCTCCGAACTCGGAGAAGACATCGACAGGTTGGTGCGGGGCTATTCGACCGGGATGTATATGAGGCTGGGCTTCTCTGTAGCCATCCACATGACTCCGGACATTTTGCTGATCGACGAGGTGCTGGCCGTCGGAGACCATGAATTCCAGAAAAAATGCATCAATGCGATTTTGCGGCTGAAGAGCGCGGGCACCACGATTGTATTCGTTAGTCATGCGGGCGAACAGGCTACTATTATTTGTGATCAGGCGATCTGGCTTGAGGAAGGCCGAATCAAGCTCAGCGGGCCGACGCGTGACGTAGTCATGGCCTATGAACAGAGCGCGGCTGCCCATGATTATCTGGCGGAATATTATTACCGGATGGGCTGCAGGAGCCAGCAGCAGAAGGACTTTGAAAAAGCTTTGAAATTTTTTGATCAATCGCTCGACAAGAACTACAATGAATTTTCCGTTAAAATCTTGCGCTCGTCCGTGTACCTGGAATTAGGGATGCAGGAAGAGGCGGGCGAGGATGCCATTCGGTGTTTGGAGATCGCACCGCCGGGCACGGATATGGAGAGCGTTGTCCAGCACGTTCATTTCGTCAACAGCAAACGCGACGTGGAATGGGTAGCATCCGCCCGGACCAAGCTGTTCGATAACGCGAAGACAGAACCAGCTTTTCTGATTATCGGGACGCAAAAGGGAGGCACGACCTCCCTGTATCACGATCTCACGCAGCATCCGGGCATCAAATCCGCCGCAGTTAAGGAAGTTCATTTTTTCGATGAACAGTATCACTTCGGTTATGACTGGTATAAGAAAAATTTCCCGCCCGATCTGCCGGAAGGCAGTATAACGGGAGAGGCCAGTCCCTACTATATGTTCCATCCCCAGACGCCCGGCAGGGTACGCGAATGGCTGCCTGACGTTAAACTGATTGCACTCTTGCGCAATCCTGTTCACCGGGCCTACTCGCATTATCAGATGATGGTCAGGCGAGGTCTGGAACCGATGTCATTTCCGGATGCGCTGCAGGCAGAGCGTTCCAGGGTGGAAGAGGAGTATGAGCGCATGAGCCGGGATCCGCGCTTTTCAAGCCAGAACTGCTCGATTTACTCATATTTGAAGCGGGGGTTATACGCCGAGCAATTGGAGCGATGGTACCGATATTTTCCCAAGAATCAGATCCTCGTTATGAACAGTGAGGTCTTGCTCCGAGATGCGGCGGAAAGCTACCGGAATGTGCTGGCTTTTCTCGGTATGCCGCTGTGGGAGCCGGACGGTTTTGCTTCGTTAAATGAAGGCGAATACAAGGAGTCTATTCCGAAAGATACGATGCAGTGGCTGCGGAGCTACTATGCGGAACCAAACCGGCGGTTGTTCGAGTTGATCGGAGAAGAGTACGATTGGGATTGATAGGCGCTGGGCGGGAGCATAAAGCTTGAAACTGAAGGAGGAATATTATGATAGAACAAAGTGAATGGAATCGAATGAACGGCCATAAAGGCAAAGTGCTGTGGTTTACGGGATTGTCGGGTTCGGGCAAATCCACGTTGGCTGCCGAAACCGAGAGGGAGTTGTTCCGGAGAGGCATCCGGTGCGTGGTGCTCGATGGAGACCAGCTTCGATCGGGCATTAACCGCGACCTTGGGTTCACGGATGAGGACCGCAACGAGAACCTGCGGCGTGCGGCGGAAATCGCTGCGCTCTTTTTAAGCGTCGGATTTATCGTTCTGGTGCCCATGATCTCTCCTTTGGCGGAAACCAGGAGCACGATTCGGCAGCGATTCGGGCCGGGAGAATACAGCGAGGTCTATGTAAAGTGCTCGCTTGAGACGTGCGAACAGCGCGATCCCAAAGGACTGTATCGCAAAGCGAGATCCGGCCTCATCAAGCAGTTTACCGGAATCGACTCGCTGTATGAGCCTCCCATGGAAGCGGAACTGACGGTTGATACAGAAAACGAGCCTGCAGAGCAGTGCGTCCGGCTTCTCGTGGATAGCATTCTCCAGGACTGCCGGTCTTAAGAACCATGAGTCCGTGTCGCGAGAACTTTATGGAGAACGAGGCTGGACGAATGCGCTTCAGATGGATTTATCTTATACTTTTGAGCGCATTGGCGCTTCGGCTCATCTATATTTTCAGCAACTCGTTCCCCCCTCCGGTCGGTGATGCCATGTTCTACAGCAAGATGGCGGAACAGTTTCTAGAGACCGGCATGCTTGGCTATAATCAATCGGAGCCCAATGCCTATGTCACGCCGGGATTTCCGCTGCTTCTTGCCGCCGTGTATGGGATATTCGGTACCGATCCGCTGGGGTTTCAACTCACGCAAGTCGCGTTCAGCGTGCTCACGATTTGGGTGGTCTACCGGATTGCCCGAAAATATTTGAGCGAGACGTTCAGTTTGATTAGCGCTGCGTGCATGGCGGTTTATCCAAGCTTTATTTATGCCAACGGACTGCTTCTGACCGAGGTTACGTTTACGCTGCTGCTGGCCTTATTTTTATTGTTGTTGCTGGAGGGATTACAAAGCGGCCGTCGTTCGACATTGATTGCGGCCGGGATACTTCTGGGTCTCAGCGTTATGGTGCGGCCGACGCCGGCGGTTCTCGTGCTGCCCCTAGCGCTTTATTTTGCGCTTACGCTTCCGTCCCGCAAGCTTGTCCTTCGGGCGCTGATTTATGTCGGCTTCAGTTCGTTTATCGTCGTTCTCCCGTGGTGGATTCGTAATTTCCTGTTATACGGCGAGCCTGTGCTGTTTTCTACATCCGGGAACAATCCTTTACTGTGGGGTGTTCACCCGTACTTAATTGGATGGGAAAACACTTTCCAATCGATTTATCAATTGAATCCCACCGAGCTTGAGCGGAATGCGCTGTGGGGTAAGAAGGCGGAGGAATTGTTACAGTCGCAGCTTCAGCAGGCACCATTTATCGAATGGTTTCTGATCGGCAAGCTGAACTACTTCTGGAGCATCCCCTGGGTCGAAAACGGAGAGATTGCTCATCTGTTCGAAAAATGGCGAGAACCGCTGCACCTTTTGTTCGTTGCGGGAGGCTGGCTGGGGTTAACGGCGAGTGTTTTGCGAAAGCATTCAACCGGTTGGCTGGCTCTGGTTATCGTCGTTTATACGATTATGCATCAAATCATGCTGCCGATTCCCCGGTATGCTTACCCGATCATGCCCTACATGATTATCTTTTTCTGTTTCGGAATGAGTCTGCTTTATGATGCGGTTAACAAGAGAGCAAAGAAGGCGGATCGACATGCTTTATAAAGGCTATACAGGAGTCATCGTCTTGTTTACCGCCCTTGTCTTGTACAGCGTATTGATCTTCGACCGGGAAAAGGGAGAGCTGGAATGGAGAGAGGCCCAGGCAGAGAAAACTGCGGAAATCCTCTACACAGATTTTGAGAATTGGACGGCTTACAACATCAGCAAAAAGGGAAGCAAGTGGACCTCCTCCACCAATGACCCGATCTTGATCGGTCCTTCCATGGTAACCTCTGGAGCCAAGCAAACTTATGCGCGTATCGAACTGACGATAAATGGCGCAGGTGAGGTTCAAGTGTTCTGGAGGGGAACCGGGGAATCATTTTCGGAAGCGAAAAGCAAAGTATTCTCCGGCAAAACAATCGAAATGATGGTCGATGGCGATGTCGAGCAGATTCGAATCGATCCTGCTATGAAGCCCGGAGTGGATTTCATTGTGCATAGGGTGCTTATTATGAAGTACCGATAGTCTGATCGATTAGTCGGCGGCAACGAGAGGAAGCGAACAACGAGGAGAGGGGGAGCGATTGCTCCCTCTTTTTGCTGTTCGCTGCTGAAGCGCCAAACGAGTTGAGCTGAATCCTGTCACATCCGTTTATTGCGGGTCGGGCGATATGGATATAAAAGGATTTTAAAACAAAATCTCGAATATCTTTACCTAATCAGCAGCCAAATGTTTACTGATAGAGAGGAGCCAGACACGATGATAAAAGGTTTCGGAGGGATATTCTGGAGGACCACGGATATTGAAGTTACAAAAAAATGGTACTGTGAAGTGTTGATGATTGAAATAGAAAATTGGAATGGGACTGTGATAAAACCCCAATTAGGAAATGAAACTATCTTTTCATTCTTTACCGAGAATGACAGTTATTTTCCCACAGAACAACAAGTCATGCTAAATTTCCAGGTACATAACCTGAATGAGACTATTAACCATCTTGAACAAATCGGTGTGCCTCTGGCAAAGAAAAAAGAGGTTAGTGAATTTAGACAGTTTATTTGGATTGAAGATCCGGATGGTCGACTGATCGAGCTTTGGGAGAAATCGTAATTTGATGCAAGTATAATTTCCATCTTGCAATGTGAACCGGAACGTTATATACTGTAATAAAATATGTTTCAGTTAATGTTAGGCCGCACGATTATTTAAGATATTCTGTGCCTGATTTGAGCACAGTAGATATTGAGGAGGAGAGAACTATGTTCATTACACAACCATCTCTAACTTTGGATCAGCAGCAATTTTTCAATGTAATTAAGGATCGCCGGTCCGTCCGCAGTTACGATCCCGAATTCAAGATTTCGAGGGAAGACATGAGCGAAATCTTGCAGCAAGCGACGCTGGCCCCTTCAGCTGCCAATTTGCAGCCATGGAGGTTCCTCGTGATCGATTCGCCGGAGCTGAAGCAAAAGCTGCTTCCGATCATGTTTAATCAGCAGCAAGTGATCGAGGCTTCGGCCGTCATTGCGGTGTTAGGAGATATGGAGAGCTATAAAGTGACCGACAAAATTTACGGTATGGCGGTTGATGCGGGTTACATGTCTGCCGAGACGGCTAAATCGTTCGTAGAACGCTATGAGGGGATGTTTAAGAGCATGCCTCCGGAGACTATTCGCCGAATCGTTTCTACTGACGGTGGATTGGTATCCATGCAGCTCATGCTTGTAGCCCGCGCCAAAGGCTACGATACGGTCCCGATGGCCGGCTATGACGAGGCCAAGTTCAAAGAAGCATTCCATATTTCAGAACGCTACGCTCCTGTTATGCTTATCGCCATCGGTAAGGCGACGCAGCCGGGACATCCGACGGTAAGATTGCCGATTGAGGATACCACATTCTTCAACGAAATGCCCGAGGCATAACAATATTCAGAACGAAGAGGGAAACAAGAAGTAACGGCGTTATTCTACCGTATAACAAATAAGAAAATCGAAGAGAATCAAAAATTAAAGGCACTTTGCTTGGTAGATAAGCAAAGTGCTTTTTATGTTAGGAGATAATAGTCATCGTTTCACCGGTTTTCTTGATTGTACCATCTTCATGCTTTAACTCACTTGTTCTTTCCTTATTATGATACGGCAAGTATTATAGTTTTCTTGCTTTGATTACAAAAGTTACGGGGAGCATCCTTGCTTTGCTCGCAAAATCGCTGTTATCGCCCCACGATTGTATAATCTCCTCATCCGATTCTTCAATCATTTCCTCTATGACGAATCCCGCTTTTGCCAACGCATTCACATACGTGGATAGTTTACGATCCGATAAGGTCAGCTCACCTTTATCCAGCGAGAACGAATAACAACATTCATCGAAATAATTTTTTTTGAAAACGAGGCTGTCATTTTCTGCAGCAACACATTTGTGTATCGGGTGAGACCAGCTGAAAATAAAGACACCATCTTTTTTAAGATAAGAAGCGATCCGACCAAAAGTCCCCTCAAGATCAGTGGTCCAGCCTATGGCATAAATGGAATATACAAAGTCAAAATAATCTGCGGGAATGCCGCATTCTTCTTCCATGGGAGAACAGATAAATTTTGCCGAGAGGCCGCATGTTTTCAAATGCCGGGATGCCTTTTCGATTTGCATTTCCGATATATCCACAGCCCACAGTTCAGATGCGTGGCGTTCCCCCTGATATTGCAAGGATTGACCGTTACCACAGCCGATCTCCAGCATCTTTTTCCCCGAGACATCGCCAAAGAGCCGGCATTTTTCTTCGGAGACGTATTGTCCGTACAAAGGCAGCACGATTGCTCCTAAGAAGTCATTTCCCTGTGTGTCCCAATAGAAGCTGTTTGTTTCATAAACCGAATTCTTGTCCAAGTCGACCGGGATAGCATGGCCGGCCTCGCCAGCGCCTATAACGTTAGGTTTATGCACCGAATTCTTATCCATTCCAACGCCCTTTCCACATGTAAATAGTATGAGCCTTAAAGCATATCCTGACTTACACGTTATCCCAATAACCCATTCCGAACACGAACACTCGTGCTATTGTTCCAAATAATGTACCAGTTTTCTCTGAACTCATCCAGCCAAAGTATTCCACCAGGCGTCATTAGTCTTTACGAAGCATTCATGGTCAATAGTGAAGAAATTATAATCTCATCACACGAATTTTCAAAGAACAAGCTGAAAATGAACGTATTTTTTCCGTTTTTAGATGAACCTGCCTCTATTTTGTTGACAGTGCAAGACATCAAGAATATATTATACATGAACAAGTGCTCATGTATAGTTTTGTGAAGGGGTGAGACAAGAAATGGAAACAGGTGGTTCTGCTATTAAACGAAAATTGGTGCTGCAGGGTCTGGATTGCGCGAACTGTGCTCTGAAAATCGAGAACGGGGTCCAGAAAATTGATGGGGTTCGGACTTGTTCGGTGAATTTCGCAAACCAAACGTTAACCGTAGAGATGGCGTCGGAAAGATCGGATGACATTCTTGAGCAGACGAAGAAAAAGATTCGTACACTTGAGCCTGGTATAAAAGTAGTGGAATACGGTGAGAGGGGAAGCCGAAAAAGGGGACCCTCCGAACAGAAACACGCCCACGATCATAACCACAGCCATGATCACGGTGCCGAATCGGCGGATGACGGCCATGGACATACTCATGACCATGGGGCGCAAAGCATTAAGATCATCGTCGCCCGGCTGATTGCAGGTCTTGTCATTGGCGCGGCGGCGCTCGCATTAACCATGAGCCGGGAACTTGAACTGATCTTGTTTATTGCATCCTATCTCATCGTGGGCGGAGATATTGTTTTCAAAGCACTGAAGAACATCATAAGAGGTCAAGTGTTCGATGAATACTTCCTCATGTCGATCGCGACTGTCGGCGCTTTTGCAATCGGAGAGTATCCCGAAGGCGTAGCTGTTATGCTCTTTTATCAAGTTGGCGAACTGTTCCAAAGCATTGCAGTCAACCGGTCGCGCAAATCGATCAGTAAGCTGATGGATATCAGACCCGATTTTGCCAATTTGAAAACAGCCGATGAGATCAAACGAGTGAGTCCGGAGGAAGTGCAGATCGGTGATTTGATTGTCGTTCGACCCGGTGAAAAGGTACCTCTAGACGGTAAAGTCATCGAGGGGAATTCGGCAATGGATACCTCGGCGTTGACCGGCGAGTCCGTGCCACGCGAAGTGACTGCAGGGGAGGATGTGCTGAGCGGATTCATCAATAAAAACGGGGTTCTGACGGTTGAAGTTTCGAAGGTATTCGGGGAGTCAACTGTCGCCAAAATTTTGGACCTGGTGGAAAACGCGAGCAGTAAAAAGGCGCCGACAGAAAACTTTATTACGAAGTTTGCCCGTTACTATACGCCTTTTGTCGTCATTGTCGCCGCTTTGCTGGCCGTTTTGCCTCCTCTGCTCTTGAGTGGAGCTACTTTCACGGATTGGGTGTACCGTGCCTTGGTATTCCTAGTGATTTCCTGCCCTTGCGCATTGGTGGTTTCCATCCCGCTCGGATTCTTCGGCGGCATCGGGGCTTCCTCGAAGAACGGCATCCTAGTTAAGGGCAGCAATTATCTGGAGGCGCTGAATGACGTCAAATACGTCGTATTTGATAAAACGGGAACGCTGACTAAAGGTGCATTTAAAGTAACCGGTATTTATCCGCAAAAGAGAGGGAACGAACAAGAGTTGTTACGCCAAGCCGCTTTTGCCGAAATGCACTCCACCCATCCGATTGCAGAGTCCATCAGGGAAGCGTACGGACAGCAATTGAATGAAGAATTGCTTTCGGATTATAACGAAATATCGGGACACGGCATCCAGGTTATGTTCGAGGGCAAACAAGTGCTGGCTGGAAACGCGAAGCTTATGCAAAGGGAAAATGTCGATTTCGCCGCACCATCCGAACTCGGTACTGTGGTGCATATTGCGATCGACAAACAATATGCCGGTTATTTGGTTATTGCCGACGAGATCAAAGAGGACTCGGCCAAGGCGATCCGTTTGCTAAAAAATCTCGGCGTAAAGAAAATTGTTATGCTGACGGGAGACATCAAGGCAGTGGGTGAGGCGGTCGGCAAAAAATTGGATGTCGACGAGGTTCGGTCCGAACTGCTGCCGCAGCAGAAGGTCGAAGAGCTGGAGAAGATCGACCGTCAAAAATCGAGCAGAGAAAAGATCGTGTTCGTCGGTGACGGCATCAACGACACGCCGGTTTTGGCCAGAGCGGACGTAGGCGTGGCAATGGGGGGCCTCGGGTCCGACGCGGCCATTGAAGCCGCTGATATCGTCATCATGACTGACGAGCCTTCCAAGCTCGCTTCCGCGATCTATATTGCGAAGAGAACCCGGCGCATTGTATGGCAGAACATCTTTTTTGCACTGCTGGTCAAAGCAATTTTTCTGCTTTTGGGCGCGTTCGGAATAGCGACAATGTGGGAAGCGGTGTTCTCTGATGTGGGCGTCACCCTGCTAGCCGTGTTGAACGCGATGCGCGTATTGAAGATCCAACCTAATTTGGTTTAAAAGAGTACCCTGGCGGCTGTTCATTCGTGAGAATAAACCAGCCATGTTCAGGGGGAATGGATCGCAAAATCGTACTTGAGCGTATAAGGAAGCAACCAAACAAGGACTGTCCGCATGCCATTGAAGCTGGCTAGGGGCAGTCCTTGTAATTTACAGCACAAGCGGCATTATCCGTGGTTGGTATGCTGGAGGGTTTGCAGAAAAATTTGCTCAATATGAGCATCGTCGAGTGAATAATAGACCGTTTTTCCAGTCTTACGCCGCTTAACGATTCTAAGGTTGCGTAAATATCGCAGTTGGTGAGAGACGGCCGATTGCCCCATTTCGAGCAGCACTGTCAAGTCGTGCACGCAAAGCTCCCGTTTCAGCAGGGCACTGATAATTTTGACACGCGTCGGATCACTGAAAGCCTTAAACCAGTCGGCCAATTGATTCGCTTCCTGGTCATCAATAAGCTCTGCCTTGACTGCATTCAGATCCACAGTGGTACCCGCGCAATTCGTATCGCAATATTCCGCCTTATTTATGGACTGTATCATTCATTATCACCCTTCTGTTAGGCGCTTGTAACTTTTTCATCACAATAACATATAAGATCATTGCGAGCAAGATTTCAACCATTTTGCTTCCTCCGCTCTCTTGCTCAGAACGGTTTTAATGTCATTGGTGTCATCCTGTTGGTCATGGGAAAAGTCCCCGTATTCAGAAGATATTCATGTTTGAGGACATTATTCAAAATGGAAAAGATGCTGTTACCTATGCAATTAGGCACTTTAATAGCAATGTTATCGTAATGGGCTCCAGTCAAGGAGGAATTGTGGCTATTGCACTAGCTGGCCAGGATGACCGTATCCGGGCTGTTTTTCCTCATAATATTCTTATTCCACAAGTGTCTGATTCCATCGTAGTTACAAGATTCCCAAGATTTTTACGAAAGAACTATACATTATTCGTTACTGGAATCACGCGTATGGCCAAGATTTTTCCGAACTTTCCGATCCCTGTAAGTTTATATCTGGATTTGAAAAAGATATCGCGAGATAATAGAATTATTCAGCAATTCTACGACGATCCGTATGGATTTATGAGTTATCCACTCCATTTCTTATCAAGTCTATTTAATGCCGATCTGAGCTCTATTCAGGATGGAAGGATTAAATGTCCCGTCATCGTTATTGCGGCAAAGGACGATCCATTATTTCCGGAGGCATACACCCGCACCATATTCCAGATGATTAAGGCACCGTACAAGGAACTGATGCTCTTCAATGAGGACGTACATCTTATTTTGAATGAACGCGTTCCCCAGGTGCTTGGACCCATTGTAGCGAAAGTTAGAATTTTTCAATAAACTCATAATTGCTAGGTGGATTTTTCAGCTTTAAGCGGATGAGCAAATAAGTCTTTGCTGTTCGAATGCAAATGATTCCTCCGTCATTTAGGGTAGAAGTATCCAATATCCTACATAATTTGAGAAAGGAAGTGCAGAACGATGAATTTAGAAATGGTTATGCAAGAGCTTGAGGCTCTCGGCAAGGATTGTCTCAAGAAAATGTACCTATCCAAAGGCGCGCGGGAGCCGCTTTTTGGCGTGGCAACGGGAGAAATGAAGCCGATCTTCAAGAAGATCAAGCTCAATCAACCTTTGGCGGAGCAACTTTATGCCACGGGGAATTACGACGCCATGTACTTTGCGGGAATCATAGCTGAGCCTAACTCAATGACGGAGGCGGATTATGACCGTTGGCTGGCTTCGGCCTATTTTTATATGTTGTCCGATTATGTAGTAGCTGTCACTTTATCGGAAGCGGATATTGCGCAAGATGTTGCCGATAAGTGGATTGCAAGTGGCGAAGATTTGATTATGTCAGCAGGCTGGAGCTGTTATTGCTGGCTGCTGGGAAGTCGGCCGGACAGCGAATTTACGGAAAGCAAACTTTCCAAGATGCTTGAACAAGTGGAAGAAACGGTTCACGATGCTCCCGAGCGAACGAAATATTCAATGAATAACTTTATGTACACAGTTGCGACCTCCTACTCGCCACTCCATGACAAGGCGGTTGCAACAGCGAAGGCAGTATGTCCGGTAGAAGTCACAAGTGACACGGGAAAAAGCAAGTTCCTGAACGCTGCCGAAAATATTCAAAAGACTGTAGAGAAAGGGAGACTTGGCTTCAAACGGAAGCATGTGAGGTGTTAACCTTCTACTGTCCTGACACGGGAAAATAACACTGGCCGAATCAGTTCAGCTAAGCGGGGGGACGATCATACGATCCTAATAGGGAGCAGACCGCAACGGGGCTGCTCCCTGTTTTAGTTGAAGCAACGGATAGCTTACATGAATTAGCTCCATCCAAATAATTGGATCGAAATTCAATACGCCTATAAGGCGATGTTCTGGTGGAATCGCTGTGAATGCGTGACAAGAATATAAGTACATGAATATTTCGCTGTGTGCTAGTAGGGGACATGTGTACAAGGAACGAAGGGAAAATGAGGAGATTTATATTGACTGTACATTCAGTCATAAATATAATCAGGATAAAGACTATGGATTGTCTACCAAGGAGGGTAACGACATGGAACTTTCTTACCAAATCCAAGGAAATGGGTCGCCAGTGGTCCTGATTCACTCGGGGGGCGTCGATTCGAGGGTGTGGAAGTATATGGTGCGAGATCTAGCAAATCACTTTAAAGTGATTACATACGATGGCCGAGGTACCGGACGTTCGCCCGCTCTACTAGAGCCGATCTCCTTAGTGGAGGATTTACGTAACCTTCTTGAACATTTGAAGCTGGATCGGGTCACACTTGTCGGCCATTCTATGGGCGGGCAGATCGCTACGGATTTTACATTATCATTTCCTTCCAGGGTAGAGAGGCTTGTTGTGATCGCTCCGTCATTAACGGGTTTTACCTATTCGCAAGAATTCATGCAATATATGGCATCGGTGAATGCGGCTGCTCCCGATATTTCACGGCTGGTTGACTTATCTTTAGCCGGACCCATCTATCGCGCTACAATGGCAAGCTCACATGCGGATTTTCTTCGTGAATTGCATACTCACTACATGACCAGGGTATTTACCGAGTGGAAAAGCTTCGAAGTCCGCTGGCCAGAGCCGGCTGCGATCGAGCGATTAGAGGAGATTGCGGTTCGAACGCTGTTTATTCACGGTACAATAGAATGGCCGGATTTATTTAAAATTGCAGACCAATTTAAGCGAATTCCCACAATCCGATTTGCCGAAATTGACGGAGGAGATCATATGCTTATTTTGACTCACGCGTCGGAACTCGCCGAATACATCCGGAACTTCATACAGGGAGAACAAGACAATGCCGAGAACACGGGAACAAAATGATCGAATTCGACAATCCACCAAAGAAAATATCCGAACGGCTGCGATGGAGATTTTTGTTAAACGCGGATATCATAACGCTTCAATAGAGGAGGTTGCGAGAAGCGCCGGTATTTCTAAAGGCTTAATGTATAACTATTTCAAGGGAAAAGAAGATCTGCTAGCCGATATGGTACGGAGCCGGATCGAAGAGATCAATAAAGTAATGCAAGAGGCCGCAGCCCAAAACTCTCCGACTGAACAGTTGAAACATATCATCGATGGCGCACTTGATAACGTGGGACAACGTCCCAAAGAGTACCGGTTTTATTTGCATCTGCAAACACAGCCCGAGGAAGATGAAATCGTCTCCAAGTACAGCCGCATGCTCAATGAAGCGATGGCTAAAAACTATCAACTGCAGAACGGTATGTTTATGAGCCTTGGGGCAGACGATGCGAACTTAAGATCACTTTACTTCTCCTCCACACTTCACGGAGCGATGCTCTTGATGTCCACTTACCCCGAGCATTATCCGCTAGAAGAAATGAAGAAGCAGATCAATAAACAATTTTGTTCAATGGGTTAGGCATCTCAACAGCTTGCACAAGAGTTGGAACTCGATCATTTGTTCAATTACATACATGCATAAGAAGCTGCCAAGATGGCGGCTTTTTTATTTTAACGTTTGTAAGTCTTGTCTCCTGCTGCGTACAACTTATCTTCCTAGCAGCCGAGCTTCTCAAGGGATTATGCCGAACTACGGGAAAATTAAATGAGTGGTTTATGTAGAGACTTTTTTTCCTATCAAAAGCACTATTACCTTTACAACTTCGTTCCACCTAAATGCTATCTGCTAAGTTGTAAACTTGGGACAAAATCAAAGTAAACGTGAGCATTTAAAAGAAAACTAATTGTCCGTAGAGGGAAAATGATTGTACAACACAGCCCGAAATGATAATGTAAAATAAGGTCAAATATTCCTAATCAAGTAAGTAAATGAGTTGAATCGAGGTGTGAAAAATGAGAGTAAAACGAATTGTTACCACTATTAATACGCAGAATGTTCAGGCAGCAAAAAGCTTTTACCAGGACGTACTCGAACTTGATTTATTGATGGATCATGGATGGATTGAAACATACGGTTTACTCGGGGAAGAGAACGTTCAAATTAGTTTCGCCGCACAAGGCGGCTCCAATAAGCCTACACCTGATCTTTCGATTGAAGTCGATGATATCGATGCGGTGTTCGAACGTTTGGAAGGCTGCGAGCAGGCTGGCATATCCATATGGGAATCAGGACGTTTTTAACTCATAAGCAGGACGTGCTTAAACCGGCTCACGTTTTTTAGACTTGACGGCTTCCGGCTTCGCATCTACACTGACGATGATTAAATTAACGATTGGAGGGAAGCGAATGGAGCAGTTGATAAGCATTGTGATGCCGACCTATAATCGGGCGCAGATCATTTCCGGCGCGATCGAGTCCATCTTGCATCAGTCTTACGCCAACTGGGAGCTGATCGTCGTTGATGACCGAAGTACGGATCATACGGAAGAGGCGATCCGCGAGTGGAGGCGCAAAGATGAGCGGATCCGCTATGTGCGCAATGAACGGGAAAAAGGACCGGGAGGCGCGCGAAACGCGGGGATGCTGGCGGCGCAAGGCGAATATTTGGCGTTTCTTGATTCCGATGACGAATGGTTTCCCAACCATTTGGCCGACAGCATGAAGACACATGCACTTACGAAAGCGGATATCAGTTTTGCGCTATGGGTGGAACGGCACGGGGATATAACCTCCTACAACTTCGACAATGAGGTTGAGCGGCATTTGCTAAATTCGATGCGAGCAACGTTCGAAACATGGAATGACGGAGAAACGATCGTATTCGAGAAAGGTTTGTTCGAGGCGTTTTTGTCGCATACGCGCAATTTTTTTCAATTAAACACGATGGTATTCCGCAAGGAGCTGCTGGACGAAGTCGGCTTGATCAACGAACATTTTTATCTCGGGGAGGATACGACCTATCTGCTCCGCTTTTTCGACAAATACAGAATTGCACTGCAAACCAAACCTCATTCCGTCTACCGGGAGTCTCCCGACAGCCTCTACTTCTTCTGCGACCGCTGGCAGCTTGATCCCGATACGCTTCATCTCAACGAGGAAATATACAAAAAAATCGAGGGACTTAGTTTCAAATCTATCAAGGTGCGCGAGCATATCCGGGATTTGGTCGCTCAGTCCCGTTCCGTCAGCAAAAAAGCGAAACAGCTTTCCTACATTGACATCGGCATCGCAAGCAAATATTATACGCTCAGCTATTTAAACCGTTACAACCGCAAAAAAGCACTCCACTATTGCCGCCAATCCCTTCGTTACAAAGTTACGATTTTTAATCTGTTTCTGTTTGTGAAACTGCTGTTTTCAAGCAAAAGCGGAAATGTTTTCTTGCATAGGGCTCTTAATTTCTGGTAAGTCTGCTCAAAAAAGTAAAAGAATTTCTCCCTCTATTGTAAGATTATCACCCTATCGCCAGTTAAGGTTTAGCACTACTATAAGGTTAGGTTGCAAGAAATTTCCTTATCAAAAGGAAAGGAAATAAGTATTGCACTGCAATACTTTAATTCATTACCGCTCCACCTGGTTGCACGGTTTCATTTTCTCCATTCGCAGCACTGAGCCTTCAGTAGGATGAGCTGCTGCGATGTATAAGCCACGTTTTTCGTTTTTACTGTCAGAATTTTCAATCAACTAGAACCCGCACAATCCTACAAAACAGCCTGATTAGCTTGAGCTTGCCTGTCATCATGTCCCCTTCACAATCGCATGAAATGATCCATTCAACTTGATCCCACACACATAAGTATGAGCTTGCTTATTCCGTACAAAGAGCCCAATTGGCACCAGTTTGCCGCAGCATTTCTTTTTTGAGCAGCTTAGTTGCTCCAGCTATTTTTTTCTTTAAAACAGAGAAATAATGTAGGTTGTTTAAAATCCGAATGTTCCTTGAAAGAATATTTGGAAAAAAAGTGTTCGGTATAAGAAATTAGCTTTGTTTTATTAATCCAACCCACTCCACAAGGAGAGTGTATTCATGTTTAGAGAGATGCATAAGTCCAAAATTCACCGGGCTGTCGTGACAGAGGCCAATTTGAATTACGTAGGAAGCATTACCATCGCTGAGGATATTTTGGATGCATCGAACATCCTGGAGAACGAAAAAGTGCAAGTTGTCAATATAAATAACGGAGCCAGGCTGGAGACATATGTCATAACCGGTCCAAGAGGCTCGGGTGTGGTTTGCTTGAACGGCGCCGCTGCCAGACTGGTGCAGCCGGGCGACCGCGTCATTATTATTTCTTACGCGATGATGGAGGAATCGGTAGCCCGCACGTATCGTCCGCATGTCGTTATTATGGACGATCATAATCGCATCGTAACGGATGACTATCAAGAGCTGCATTCCACAACGGTGTGATATGACAGAACGGAGGGCTGCCGTCTATGAGAACCATCAGTAGTTTGTCCGGCGCATTGCTGGCGCGCAAGGAAAACGATGCAGGAATTTTATTTTGCGAAAGCGGTCAGGAACGCTACTTGTCGTACGGCGAATTACTTGCATGGGCTGGTAGGGCGCTCCATCTGCTGCGCGAGCAGGGCCTGGGGCCAGGAGACTTTGCCGTCATGCAGACGGAAGATAACGAACGTTTTATCCTTCTATTCTGGGCTTGCGTGCTCGGCGGCATTGTACCCGTACCTGTAACGGCGGCGCGTACGGACGAAGGACGCAAAAAGCTCATCCAGGTATGCAAGCAGTTGGAAGCGCCTACATTTCTCTGCGATGAAGATCTGTGGCCGGGAATTCAAGGCTATGCTTTAAAGCACGGGGAGACGGAGGTGCTGGCCCGGCTCGAGTCTGGCGGCATGCCGATTGCGGAAGTGCTTGCGGCGGCTGCGGATGCTGGCCGTCCCGAGGCAGAGCCGTATAACGCAGCCGAAACGGACACTGCATTTATCCAGTTTACATCAGGTTCAACCGGAGATCCGAAGGGAGTTGTGCTGACTCATGGCAATCTTCTGTCGAACATGCGTGCCATTATCCAAGGAGCGCAGTCGACAGAGCGGGATTCTTCGCTAAGCTGGCTGCCTCTGACGCATGATATGGGGCTCATCGGCTTTCATCTTACGCCGCTTTTTTGCGGCATGAATCAATTGCATTTGCCGACCTCGACGTTTGTGCTTCATCCGATGAAATGGCTGGAACTCACACATAAGCACCGGGTGACCTGTCTCTCTTCTCCAAATTTCGGTTATGTGCATTTTCTGCAGCATTGGAAGCCAGAAGGAGCGGCGGCATGGGATTTATCTTGCGTCAGACTGATTTTTAACGGAGCCGAACCGATATCGGCCGCCCATTGCCGTGATTTTCTGGAGGCGATGAAGCCGTACGGTTTAAAAGGCAATTGCATTTTCCCGGTATACGGGCTTGCGGAAGCGAGTCTGGCCGTGACCTTTCCCGGGACGGAAGACCACCTGACTACCGTTAAGCTCGAGCGCCAATCGCTCGCTGTCGGACAACCTGTACGAATAGCCGCGCACGGGGATCATACTGCGATCGAGATCGTCGAGCTGGGTTTCCCCGTGCAAGAGTGCGAGGTGAGCATTTGCGATGAAGCGGGGAACCCTTCGGCGGCAGGCAGCGTAGGCTCCATACATATTAGAGGCCGCAACGTTACAAGCGGCTACTATAAGCGGCCCGATGTAAACAAGCAAACGATTTCTCCGGACGGCTGGCTGAATACGGGAGATTTGGGTTTTTTGTTGGATGGGCGTTTGTATGTGACCGGCCGCATGAAGGACGTCATTTTCGTCAACGGGCAAAATGTGTATCCGCATGATCTGGAGGCGTTGATCAGCGGATTGAAAGGGGCCGAAATCGGGAAAACGGCAGTTGCCGCCGTTCAGGATGCGACGACCAAACGGGATGCGATCGCAGTTTTTATTCAGCATCGCGGCAAGACAGGCGGATTTGTACCGCTGATGGCCGAGGTGAAAAAACTGTTGAACGGATCGGCCGGTCTGGACGTTGCTTTTGTTGTTCCCGTTCGGCGAATTCCCAAAACGACCTCAGGCAAAATTCAACGCTACATATTGGCGGAAGCGCTGCGTGAAGGAGATTTTGCCCAAGCGCTTGCCGAGCTGACGGAGCTGGAAGCGGCCGCCGCGTTTAAGCGGTGTGATGAGGATGGCGTCGAAGTCTTGCGCGGGGATGTCGTTTTGGAGCCGGCCACGGAGACGGAAGAGCGGATCATGTCCATCTGGCGCGAGGTGTTGAACAAGGATTCCATAGGCCCAAAGGACAGCTTTCTCGAGCAAGGAGGCAATTCGCTCAAGGCGGCTTATGCCGCCGCCAGGCTGCAAGAGGCATTTGGCGCCCGGCTTACGCTTACCGAGCTGTTTTTGCATGATACGGTAAGTTCGCTGGCCGCTTTGCTGGAGCAAAAGGCGCAGGAGGGCGAAGGAACTGCCGCCGCTATGCCGCCGGTGACCAAAGTGGAGGAGCGGACGGTTTACCCGGCAACCTCGGCGCAAAAGCGGCTGTTCATTTTGGAAGAGCTGAATCCGGGACTGCTGGGTTACCACCTGCCGTTTGCGGTCCAGGTGAAGGGCCCGCTCGATATCGAACGATTCCGTTCGGCGTGGCGCGCGCTGACAGAGCGGCATCCGGCGCTGCGAACGTCCTTTTATATGGAAGAAGGCAATGTGATGCAGCGCATCGAGCAGGGGGTCGAGCCGCCGCTTACCGTGGTTGACGGAAGCGGCTGGCCGGCGTCTGCGCTGGCCCGGCGGCAGCGCAGCTTCCTGCAGCCGTTTCGTCTGGAGCAAGCGCCGCTATTGCGCTTGGAGCTTGTGCGCTTGGAGCGCGAGTCAAGCGTGCTTCTGCTGGATATGCATCATATCATTACAGACGGAACGTCGATGGGGATTTTGATGTCCGATCTTACGAAGTTTTATGATGGGAACTCGCCGGAGCCGTTGTCCATTCATGGCGGGGATATGGCGCTGTGGGAAGAAGCGGGCCGAAGCGGCGGCTGGCTGGAGCGCCAGAAGCTTTATTGGCGCGAAATTTTTCGAGATGGCGTGCCGTCTCCGGCGCTTCCGTCCCCCCGTCCAAGGCCGCAGACGCCAAGCTATCGCGGGGCAATTGAGCGCTTCGAGCTGGACCCGGAGATTGCCGGATCTCTGCGGGCGCTGGCCAGACGCGAGGGCGTGACGTTATACACCGTCCTGCTTTCGATTTATTATGCGCTGCTTGCGAAATATACGGGCGAATCCGACATCGTGGTCGGCACGGCAGCCGCGAGACGGGTGAGGCCGGAGCTGCAAAGCGTAGTCGGGATGTTCGTCAACATGGTTCCGATCCGTCTGACCGGGCAAAGCGGTTTACGCTTCGATCAATGGGTGAAGCAGGTCAATGGGGCGGTGCTGACGGCTATCGGCAACGGGGATGTGCCTTATGAAGAAATAACCGAGCTGGCGAATGTGAAACGTGAACACGGCCGTAATCCGCTGTTTGATTCCGTGTTTACGCTGCAAAATATGGAACTGCCTGAATGGCGGAGCAAGGATGTCTTTTATACACCTCAAGCCATGGACAGCGGCTCGGCCAAGTTCGACCTTACCTGGGAATGCACGGATAACGGCGTTAGTATCGCATTTTCGCTGGAGTATGTGCTGGATTTGTACGATGAGCGGGCCGCCGCGCAATTGGCCCGGCATTATGTGGCGCTGGCCCGGGCATTCGCCGCGCACCCGCATGCGGTACTTGGCGAGCTTGATCCCGTCGATGCAGAGGAGCGGGAACGGCTGCTCCGGCTTGGCCGTTCATTCAACGCACCCCGGCAAGAGCTGTCGCTGCACAGACTCTTTGAACGGCAAGCGGTGGAGACACCACAGCAGATTGCCGTTGAAATGGGTGAGCGGGCGTATACCTACAGCGAGCTGAACGAACGTGCCAACCGGTTCGCGCGCGAACTTGTGCGGTGCGGCGTCGCGCCAAGAGCGAAGGTGGCGCTGCTGCTCTTGCGCTCGCCCGATATGATTGCGGCGATACTGGCTGTGCTGAAAGCGGGAGCCGTCTATGTGCCGATCGATCCGCAATATCCCGAAGAGCGGATTTTATATATGCTTCAGGATACGAAAGCGCAGGTGATCGTGACCGAGGCTGCGACGATGGAGATGGGCGCCCGGATTGCCGGAGACAGCATAGATGTCATCAGCATGGATGTACTTGATGCGAGATGGGCTGGCGAGTCCGGCACTGATCTTGACATCGACGGCTCGGCGGACGATCTCGCTTATATTATGTATACATCCGGCTCTACGGGCAAGCCGAAAGGGATTATGACCACGCATCGCAATGTGTCCCGGATTGCTGTCCATGCCGATTATGTAAGCATTTCGGAAAACGATGCGCTGTTGCAGCTTTCCAACTATGCTTTCGACGGTTCAACGTTCGATGTGTACGGAGCGCTGTTGAACGGCGCGAAGCTGACGCTGGTCGGCGAGGAAGAGGTTGCCGATGTTGTGCGGCTGACCGAGCTGATTGAGGGCAGAGGCATTACCGTATTCTTTGTGACGACGGCACTGTTCAATACGCTGGTCGATCATGGGTTGGAGTCGCTGCGCGGTTTGCGCCATATTTTATTTGGCGGAGAGCGGGCTTCCGTGCCGCATATCCGCAAAGCGTTCCGCGCGCTCGGACCGGGCGTGCTGCTGCATGTCTACGGCCCTACGGAGACGACGGTATTCGCTACCTGCTATAGGGTCACGGAGACATGGGACGAACAAGGAACGGCCACCGTGCCGATCGGCACGCCAATCGCGTGTTCGGAAACGCTGGTGCTAAGTGAGCAAGGGCGATTGCAGCCGGACTGGGTGCCGGGGGAGCTGTGGATTGCCGGCGACGGTGTCGCATCCGGCTATGTGAATTTGCCGGAGCAGACCACTTCGAAGTTCCGGCCGCATCCGTTCCGTGAAGGCGAAACCGTGTACAGAACCGGCGACTTGGTGCGTCGCTTGCCTGACGGAAATTTGGAGTTTCTGGACCGGATCGACAGCCAGGTCAAACTGCGGGGTTACCGGATTGAGTTAGGCGAAATCGAAAGCAGGCTGCTGAATTGCGCGGGCGTCAAGGAAGCGTTTGTAACGCTGATCGAGAATGACGGGGCGCCGTATTTATGCGCTTATATCGTTGCGGAGCAAACTGAAGGGCAAACTAACGTTCGGCACCAACTGACAGGCAAGCTGCCGGCATTTATGATTCCTGCTGCGTTTGTGCATTTGGAGAAGCTGCCGCTCAACGCAAATGGCAAGGTGGACAAAAAACATCTCCCTGTGCCGGAGCGCACGTTCCCCTATGAAGCACCCGTCACTGATACCGAGGTCACTGTCGCGGGATTGTGGCAAGAAGTTCTTCATGCGGAGCAGGTGGGCGCGCTTGACCACTTCTTTGAACATGGCGGTCATTCCCTGAAGGCCGCCGCATTGACATCGGCAATATACAAGCATTGCCGGGTGCGCATGCCCCTTCAGGAAATTTTCAAGCTGCCGACGGTCAGAGAGCAGGCGGCCTGGATCGACAGGGCTGCCAAAGAAACGTACGAGCCTGTTGCAGAGGCGCCTAAAGCCGCCTCTTATCCGCTCAGCCCGCCGCAGCGGCGTATGTTTTTGGCCGAAAACATGGCTGATATCGGACTAACCTACCATATTCCCCTTGCGCTTAAACTTTCGGGTGCGGTGGATGAAACCAGAATTGGATCAGCGCTTCGGAAGTTGATCGAACGGCATGAGCCGCTGCGAACCTCCTATCATTGGATCGACGGCGTTCCGGCCCAGATTGTGCACGATTCGGCCGCCTTTGTTCTGCAAACGGCGGACCTCGCAGAGACGCCGCTTCCGGAATGCTTGAGCGAGTTTTTCCGGCCGCTTGAGCTTGCCGCAGCTCCGCTGCTCGCCGCACGTTATTGCCGGCCCGAATCGGAAGGAGCGGAGGCCTGTCTGCTGCTCAACATCCACCATATCGCGGCGGACGGCATATCCGTCAAGCTGCTCTTGGAGGAGTTGACCGCTTTGATCGACGGCGCGGAACTTGCGCCACCGGCTCTGCATTACAAAGATTATGCCGTTTGGCAGGAGCGACAGTCCGGTTCGGAGCGGACCGAGGCAAACAGAGCATTCTGGGCGGAGCAGCTTGCAGAGCCGCCGGCACCGCTCGATATGCCGCTGGACCGGCAGCGCGGCGACCGTCAGACATTTGCGGGCGATACGTATAACTTCCACATTCCGGCGGCGCTCGCCGCACGGCTGAAAGAGACGGCCGCAAGTGCCCGAGCGAGCATGAACAGTCTGCTTTTTGCGGCTTACGCGCTGTTGCTCAAGGGAACGACGCATCAGTCGGAATTGACAATCGGTTCTTTGGCGGCAGGCCGGACGCATCCGGACACGGCCGGGATGATCGGCATGTTCAATCAGTTTCTGCCGATTCGGATGCGAGTGGCGGACGAGCTGCCGATCCTGGCGTTTGTCAGCGAGACTCATGAGCGTTTACTAGGCGCATACGAACATGGCGATGTCAGTTTCGAGCACTTGATAGAAGCGACCCGGCATCCGCATGACCCGTCGCGCAACCCGCTGTTCGATACGATGCTGATCGTTCACAACCAGTTTGAAGACGAGAAGCTGACGGCGCGCGGCGACGGTTGGAGTATGGAACCTTTACCCGTCAGACATGGAACATCCAAGCTGGACTTCAAGCTCGATCTGTACAGCGATGGAGAAGGTGGTCTGCGGGCGGAGCTGGAGTATAACACGGGATTGTTCCATAAAGGCACGATGGAGCGGTTGGCGGATCGGCTGCTTTACATTTTGGAGCAAGCGGCTGCCAGGCCCGACCTGATCTGTGGCGACGTCGTAATGGTGATGCCTGCCGAAGAAGCCGCCGTTGCGGCATGGAACGATACGAGACATTCGTACCCGGAGGAGAAGACGATTCACGGATGGTTCGCCGAGTCCGCAAGGCGGTGGCCGGACTTCCCGGCGGTGCGGTCGGCCGAAGGCTCGCTGACGTACAGGGAGCTGAATGACCGCGCCGAACGCATGGCGGCCGTGCTAAGAGCCAAAGGGGTTGCAGTCGAAACGATTGTACCGATTGCCGCTCAGCGCTCGTTGTCCATGATGATTGCGATCATGGCAGTGCTCAAGGCGGGAGGAGCCTATTTGCCGATCGACCCGGAGCATCCGCCCGAGCGGATCCGCGGCATACTGGAGGATAGCGGGGCCAGACTGCTTCTGGCGGGGGACAAGTGGATGCACACGCTCCCGGCCTTCCAGGGAGAAACACTCGATCTGGAGGCGCTTGCGGCAGCCGCCGCATCGGAGCTGCCGAAGGGCGAAGAAGCAATGACCCTGTCGCCTCAAGCAGGTCCCGAGCATTTGGCCTATGTCATTTATACGTCAGGCTCCACCGGCAAACCCAAGGGCGTCATGGTGGAACACCGCGCGGTGATCAACCGGCTGAACTGGATGCAGACAGCTTATCCGCTGAATGAGCGCGACGTTATTTTACAAAAAACACCGATTACGTTCGACGTTTCCGTTTGGGAGTTGTTCTGGTGGAGCTTTGCAGGCGCTTCGCTCTATTTGCTCGAGCCCGGCGGGGAAAAGGAGCCGCCCTCCATGCTGCGCGCGATTGTGGAACAGGCGGTTACGGTTATGCATTTTGTGCCGTCCATGCTGGGCGTCTTTCTGCCTTATACGGCGAACAGCGGCAGAGGCGGCGAGCTTGGTTCCCTGCGATACGTATTTGCGAGCGGCGAAGCGCTCAAGCCTGCGCATGTCTCAGGTTTTTACAGCTTGATGGAGCGCGGCGGCGGTAAGTGCCGGCTCATTAATCTGTACGGCCCGACAGAAGCGACGGTCGATGTCAGCTATTACGATTGCCCGGACGCTGGGGCAAATACGATTCCGATCGGCAAGCCTATCCATAATATTCGGCTCTACATTGTGGACGAGCGGATGAGATCGCAGCCGATCGGCGTGTCCGGCGAGCTGTGTATCGCGGGTGCCGGTCTTGCGCGCGGATATCGCCACAGGCCGGATTTGACGGAGCAAAGCTTTGTGCCGAATCCGTTTGCCCCAGGAGAGAAGCTCTACCGTACCGGTGATCGCGCAAGGTGGCTGCCGGACGGCAATATAGAATATTTGGGACGCTTAGACCACCAGGTCAAGCTGCGCGGCCTCCGCATTGAATGCGGCGAGATCGAGCACGCACTGCTTTTGCAGGCGGAAGTTCGCGATGCCGTGGTGACGGCGGTGACGGACCATGCGGGAGAGCCGGCGCTTTGCGCATATCTCGTGACAGCGGATGGGGAGACTCCGGAGGAAGCGAGTCTTCGGGCCGCACTTAAGGAACTACTGCCGGAGTATATGATTCCTTCGTATTTTGTTGCTATGGGAGCGTTCCCGCTGAGTCCGAGCGGCAAAGCAGACCGCAGCAACCTGCCGCAGCCCCGGTTCGCTGAACCGGCGGCTTTCGGCGAGGCGCTTGCTACGCCGACAGAGCAGCGGCTGGCCGAGCTTTGGCGGGAGGTGCTCGGTCTGGCCGCAAATGGGCCGGACGAACCCGCAGCGTTCGGGAGAGAAGCCCATTTCTTCCAATTGGGCGGCCATTCCTTGCGCGCCGCGCAGCTTGCGGGCTTGATCGAGCAGCGTTATGGAGCGACGTTTGCGATGAAGAATGTGTTCGACGCTCCCCTGCTGCGGGAAATGGCGGCCCGCATTGACAACGCGGCCCCAAAACGGGCCGCGGTCATTGCCCGGGCCGAAAGCCGGCCGTTCTACCCGTTGTCGCTCGCGCAGAACAGGTTGTTTGTGCTGCAGCAGCTTTATCAAGGCAGCACGGCCTACAATCTTCCGCTCGCTCTGAACCTGACCGGCAAGCTTGATCAGGATAAGCTTCGCGAGGCGATTCAAGGGCTGATTGACCGCCATGAACCGCTGCGCACCAGCTTTGACTGGGCAGACGGCAAGCCGGTACAGCATATTCATGAGAGGGTTTCGTTTGAACTCGCCGTGCATGCCTTGACGGATGCGGCGGACCTGAATACATTTGCTCGCGCGGTCGTCCGTCCGTTCGACTTGCGAAAAGCGCCGTTAATTCGGGCGTTTCTTGCAACGGACGGCCAAAGTCGGCACACGCTGCTGCTGGACATTCACCACATCGTCGCCGACGGTGTTTCCATGAATGTGATGGCGAGCGATTTCGCGCAATTGTATCGGGGCGGCTCCTTGCAGCCGCTGCCTATTCACTATAAGGATGCCGCCGTGTGGCAGCAGGAGTGGATGGCTTCAGAGGAGAGAAAGCAGCAAGAGGAGTACTGGGCTTACCGGCTGGCGGGTACGCTTCCTGTACTGCAACTGCCGACCGATGATCCGCGTCCGCCTGAACAAAGCTTCGAAGGCGCCAAGCTTGCGCTGCCGATTGCGGCAGAGCTTGCCGAGGAGATCGGCGCGGCGGCGGAACAATGGGGCGTTACGCCATTTCATATCTGGCTTGCCGCCTACCATACGTTATTGCATCTGATGACGGGGCAAGACGATCTTATTGTCGGCACGCCAATCGCCGGCCGCTTCCATCCCGCAACCGAGTCCCTGGTCGGCATGTTTGTCAACACGCTGCCGATTCGCAGCAGACCATCCGGCGAACTGCCGTTCAGAGCGTTCGCTGAGCAGCTCAAAGAGACTGTACTTGCAGCGCTGGACAACGGCATGCTTCCGTTTGAGCAAATGGTGACGATGCTGGATGTACCACGCGACCTGAGCCGCAATCCGCTGTTTGACACGATGTTTGTCATGCAGCATATGGAGGGCGGAGAAGCGGCGGATGCCTTGCAATTCGAGGCGCAAGTGCCGGATACTCGCGTATCGAAGCTTGACTTGACGTTCGAAATTGCGGATCAGGGCGCAAAAGGCGCAGCCTTGACAATCGAATATGCGACGGCGCTGTTTAAAGAAGACAGCATACACAGAATGGCACAGTGGTATTTCCGTATTGTCGGCCTTGCACTGGCCGAGCCGGAGCGGCCGCTTGGAGGGATCGGGCTGCAGAGCGCCGCGACAGCTCAGAAGCAAAGCGAAGCGTTCAACCGCACGGCCGCACCGTACGCAAGCGGCGATACGGTAGAGGTTTACCTCGAAAGACAAGCGGCGGTAACGCCGCAGGCCATTGCGGTTGCGGCGGAGGACGGAGCATTGACGTATGCGGAATTGAACCGGAGGTCGAACCGGCTGGCGCAGGCGCTCAGAAAGCAAGGCGTGGAGCGCGAGGAGTGCGTGGCCGTCGTGATGGACCGGAGCCTGGAGATGATGATTGCAATCTTTGGCGTGCTGAAGGCGGGCGGAGCTTATGTGCCTGTTACGCCGGGCTTGCCGCCGGAACGAATCCGCTACATGCTGGACAATTCCGGAGCCAAGCTCCTCTTGACGAAGGGCAAAGCCCCCGAAGGACTGACGACGCTCCTGCCATGTATGGACGTTCATGAGGCATTGGCGCAGGAGCGAGATGACATCCCTGTGGAGAAGCTGCATGATTCACGTTCGCTTGCTTATGTGCTGTATACTTCAGGATCGACCGGACAGCCCAAAGGGGTCATGATCGAACATCATTCCGTCGTCAACCGGATCGGTTGGATGCAGAAGCAGTACGGACTGGACGCAAGAGGAGTCATTATGCAAAAAACGCCGATTACCTTCGACGTATCGGTCTGGGAGCTGTTCTGGTGGAGCTTTGCGGGAGCCAAGCTGGTCCTGCTGCCTCCGGGCGGCGAGAAGGACCCCGCGCTTATGATGGATACGATAGCGCGGCATGGCGTAACGACGATGCATTTTGTACCCTCCATGCTGCACCTGTTCCTGGAGCAACCCGGCTTGCTGCGCGGCGAGGCCAGGCTGGAGAGCCTGAGTCATGTGTTCGCCAGCGGCGAAGCGCTGACTGCGGATCAGGTGAGGCGGTTCCGCGAGCGGATTGGAGTTCCGTTCGATGCCAGGCTTGTGAATTTGTACGGCCCGACTGAGGCGACGGTTGACGTTTCCTATTACGATTGCTCTGAAGGCGATATTCCGAACCAGATTCCGATTGGTAAACCGATCGACAACATCTCGCTTTATATCATGAGCGAAGCGATGAAGCTCCAGCCTGTCGGCGTTACCGGCGAACTGTGCATATCCGGCGCGGGCCTGGCACGAGGTTATATCGGCCGGTCCGATTTGACGGAAGCAAAGTTCGTCGATAATCCGTTTGCGGCGGGCAGTCCCATGTATCGGACAGGAGACCTTGCCAGATGGCTGCCTGATGGAACGATTGAATATTTGGGCCGAATCGACCATCAAGTAAAAATAAGAGGCCAACGCATTGAATGCGGAGAAATCGAGCATGTGCTGCTTGACCATCCGTCAGTTTCGGAAGCGGTAGTCATGAAGCGGGACTCCTCAAGCGGCAGCGAATATTTATGTGCTTACATCGTTTGCTCCGAACCTGCGGGCGCTCAGGAACTGCGGGATTTTGCAGCGCTGCGCCTGCCGGATTATATGGTTCCGCAGGCCGTGGTGGAACTGCCGGCCATGCCGCTGTCTCCAAACGGCAAAATCGACCGGAAGGCGCTGCCGGAACCGGAGCCTGCGTCGGATAGCCGGACTCCGTTTGTCGAAGCGGCAAGCGATATCGAACTTGCGATTGCCGCCGTATGGCGCGAAATCCTGCAAAGGGACGACTTCGGCATCCATCATCGTTTCTTCGATGTAGGGGGAGAATCGCTGCTGCTGGTGCGGGCGCATCAACGGCTGGAGGAGTTGTATCCCGGCGTTCTCGGCGTAACGGATTTGTTCACCTATCCGACGATCGCATCGCTTGCGGCGTTTCTGGAGTCGAGCAATCGCGAGCTCGCGAGCTGGATCTGGAGCGGTCTGCCTGTGGCAGACGACTGCATCAGCAGCGGCTATGCTACGGAGCGTATCGGAAGCGTTCAGTTCGAACTGGACAGTGTTGTTGCAAAAGAACTTGCGGAACTAGCGGCATCCCGCTCGGTAACCGTTGAAGCCGCGGCTTATGCCGTATATCTGTACTTCTGGCGCGGTGAGTCCGGCATGGGCCGGCTTGTGCTTCCGGCAATAACGGACAACGGGTTGATTGCACCGAAGGAAATCGACTTTGCGGAGGTGCGTGATTTCGATACGCTTCTGCTGCATGCCGCCAATCGTGTGAGCGCGGGAGAATGTTATAACCCGCGGCAAATCAGAAAGCAGCCGCAAGCCAAAGCTGGCTTTGCCTTGTTCCCGTTATTTGCAGGATCAGCGCAGCACGGGTTCAAGGAGCGGGAGGCGCTATTGGAACGATTCGATGTTGTGCTGTATATGGATGGGGCTGCCGCGCCAAGCGGGGCGGAAGCGACTGAACTAGGCGGGGTATGGGTGTACAACGCACGGCGTCTCCGCAAGGAAGCGGTGCTGGAGTGGGCTTCCGCTTATCTGGATCTGCTGTCGGGCGTGGTCGAACAATATCGCGCGGCAACGGACGGCGCCGTCTCGGGGGCGTAGCATGGGTCAAGTCGGGGGTGTGTTTACCTTGAGAAAACATCTGACAGAGTTTGTTTTAAAAGCCCCCTTTGATCACGAAGCTATTTCGGGAGCTTATTCGACATCAAATCTTGAATTCAGCCGGACCTTCCGGTGCTCACGTACCCAAAACGTACGCTCCGCTCCTCAGTCCCTGGCTTCATCCAACTGAAGCGTTTTGTAAAAACGCCCATCGGAAACATAAGCTTCGGTGCTGAAAGTCTGACTTTTTAAACACGTACTGACAGAAGAAGAAAGGAGCTTTCCTGTGAAAAAAGTGTTGACGACGATAGGGAATATCGCGCTTTATCTCGGGGTCTTTTATGCGCTGCTCTATCTGCTTCGGTCTACTTATAATTACGAAGTGACGCTGTCCTTCGCCCAGTTTCTGGATCGCAACCCGGCTATGTTTATGGTCGTTCTGTTCACGTTGATTACGCTTGTGTACATGCTCATTTTTCGTATTAAAGGATGGATCTGGCCCCATGCGGAAAAAAATCTGTTCCGCGCAGCGGGCTTCAAACGGCTGAGCGCCTCGCGCATCTTGTTGATGATTGGCCTGGGCCTTGCCGGAAGCTTGTTCAGCATCGGCCTTATTGTCATTGACGATATTGCGCGGCAATTTCCGTCCATTCCCGCGCTGGTCGACGATACGCTCAGGGGGGATTCGATCTGGTACGTCATTCTGGGCGCCGGGTTGATCGGCCCGGCATATGAAGAAATATTGTTCAGGGGCCTCATTTTCAACGAGCTTCGCAGGGTTATGCCGGTATATGTGGCTCTGGTACTGCAAGCCGCTGCTTACGCCTATTTTCAGCCGAGCGCGGCGCTTGCGGTCATCAGCATCGGTTCGGGCCTGATTTACGGGTCGCTGTATTTGCGCACCGGGTCGCTGTGGGCGCCTATTCTGGTACAGAATAC
The DNA here is from genome assembly GCF_009757775.1 of Paenibacillus lutrae. Classification (GTDB taxonomy): domain Bacteria; phylum Bacillota; class Bacilli; order Paenibacillales; family NBRC-103111; genus Paenibacillus_F; species Paenibacillus_F lutrae. The sequence continues at coordinate 345,598 of NZ_RHLK01000001.1, read as the reverse complement.
GGCCATGGGTACAATTTTTCTATTTAAATACATCGGGTTCTACGAATGGTTTGACAAGCTGGGCGATGTTTCGCTGTATATCATTACAGCACTCTGTCTGGCTGCAATGATTGGAGGTTCCGTCTATGTCTGGCGGACCTCCGGCACCGGCGGCATCGGCGCACGCGCCGGTCAAGCGCTGACGGCTGACGCGCCGTCGGCAGTACAAAAGGGGGGCTGACCGCATGAATGCGTGGGGAATGATGCTGGCTCGCGTGGCCGCTGTTATCGGTCTGTATTTTGCATGGTTTTTTACCGTGACGACATTATTTTTCGATTATGTGTACCCCAGAAGCACGTGGTTTGAACAGAACACGGTAACCGTCATTATTTTGAACGATCTGGTAGGTTTGCCGCTCATGCTGCTGGCCTGGAGGTTTATATTCAAAGAAAATCTGTTTAAGGCGGCTAAGTTCCGCGTGATGAGCGGTAAATCGGTGGCGATCGCTTTATGGATCGGGCTTGGAGCCGGCCTGTTTACAGTCGCTTTCTCGCGGCTTCCCGCTATTGCGTCGGACAAGTACCAGTTCCGCGAATTGTTTGATTATCTGAACCGCGCGGAATGGTATGTGTTTCTGGTTTTCCTGATTCTCGGAAATATTTACAAAGAGACGTTGTTCAGAGGCATTCTGATGAATGAGTTCAGACGCGTGCTTCCGGTTTGGGCCGCAATTGTGATTCAGGGCGTGTTATACGGGGCGTTGTTCTTTCTCGGAGACATTCCGCTGTCGCTATACGGCTTTCTCGGCGCGGTTATATTTGCGCTCTTGTATGTCTGGTTTAAATCCATCTGGGCGCCCATTGCCGCGCAAGTCGCCTGTCAGGGCAGCCAGTACCTGCTTTGGCACTACGGGCCAAAGACGACGGACGTCACCGTCATGTCTGCCTGTATGGCTGTGGCGGCCGTCATGATTGCCGTTGGCATATTCCTTGCGGTCAAGCATCGCTCTTCGATCTCCGCGCCTCTGTCTCCCAAGGCGGTGAAGCCGGCGTGAAGGGCTTGCGAATAATGGGAAATACCGTCTTATATTTGGTCATTTATGCGGCGATTGTGATGCTTGTCAATCAAGCGCTCTACAACTGGGTCGGTGATCCCGGGTTGAAAGACTGGATCGCAGGCAATTCCGGCATCGTGCTGATTATAGCCAATATACTCGTACTTGCCGTCTATCTTCCGCTGCTGCGCTTGCAAAAAATCTCGCTGAGGGATTTGGGGGTTGTTCCTGCGCGCGGCGGATCATTGCTGCTGTCCGCAGGGACGGGCGTCTGGCTCGGCTTGTTTATCGCCGCGTCTACCCGTCTTCCGTGGATAAAAGCGACCTTTCCGGCCATTTCGGATCTGGTCGCTTTTGTCGCCGGCGGCAGCCTGATCATTTTTGTGCTCGGCAGCTTGCTGCTGGGGTCTTTGCTGGAGGAATGGCTGTTCAGAGGAATGCTGTTTCACACGTTAAGTCAACGTCTTTCGGTTCCGTGGACGGTTGTGCTCCAGGCCGTATTGTTCGGCGCGGTATTTATGAATGTAACGGTTGGCGCATTTGCAGCGCTGGGCGCGATCGTATACGGCGCCGTTCGCGCCGGTTCGCATTCGCTCTGGGGGTCGCTTGCGGCCCATGTGTGCAGCACAGGCACCTTATATATCGTGCTGCAGTGGGCGGGCGGTTGGCAGTCCGGTACGCTTGGATTATTAGCCCTGATCAGCGGACTCGGCATCGCGGCGCATGTTTTGCTGCTGCTGCGCGGGAGCGGCGGAAGGACGGGTAAAGAACAGTTCGTCAGCGATTCCATTACTAGCTAGGAGGGAAGTGCGCCATGTTTCAACTGGATTTGCTGGATACCAAAAAAGACACATCCGGGCGGAGGGGGCGGAGCGGGGGCTCCGTCTCCAATGTTTCCCTTAAAGATATTGCGATTGTCGGGATATCCGCCAAGCTGCCGCGCGCGGAATCGCACGAAGCCTTCTGGGAGCTTCTGCGGAGCGGCAAAGACCTGGTAGGCGGGTTTCCCGATTCCCGCAAGGAGGAATTGAAGCCGTATTTGCGCCGCATGGAGGCGCAATACGGCTCCGTTTCCTTTTTTGACGGTGCATATATTGAAGACATTTCAGGTTTTGACTATTCTTTTTTCCGTCTTTCGCCCAAGGAAGCCTCGCTGATGAGTCCGGCGCAGCGCCTGTTCCTGCAAACGGCCTGGGGGGCGCTTGAGAATGCGGGGTACGGCGGAGATGCGCTACATGGTTCGCGCACAGGCGTCTTTGTCGGCTATAACGGGGACGCGCTCCATGATTACAAGCGAATCATCGAAGCGCTGGACCCGGATGCCTTGTCCATGGCGGCTCCCGGCAATCTGAGCTCTATGATACCGAGCCGGATTTCGTATTTGCTTAATTTGCGCGGACCGGCGATCAGCGTGGACACCGCCTGCTCCTCCTCGCTGGTAGCGGTCCATCTGGCATGCCAATCGATCCGCAGCGGTGAATGCGAGGCGGCGATTGCCGGCAGCGTCAAAATTAACGTACTGCCGCTGGATACCGGCATACGGCTTGGCATCGAGTCAAGCGACAACCGGGCCAGAACGTTCGATGACTCAGCGGACGGAACGGGCATCGGCGACGGCGTGATTGCGCTGCTGCTGAAGCCGCTGTCCCGCGCGCAGGAGGACGGCGACCCTATTTATGCCGTCATCAAAGGCAGCGCGATGAATCAGGACGGCAGCTCGGTCGGCATTACCGCCCCGAATGCCCTCGCGCAGGAGGACGTCATTGCGCGTGCCTGGCAGGATGCGGACATTGATCCCGAAACGGTGACGTATATGGAAGCGCACGGCACGGGAACCTCGCTGGGTGACCCGATCGAAATCGACGGGCTGACACGCGCCTTCCGGAGATATACCGATAAACGGCAATTTTGCGCCATCGGCTCGCTGAAAACAAATATCGGCCATCTCGACCATGCCGCCGGTATTGCCGGGCTGCTCAAGGCGATCCTGTCGCTTGTCCACAAGCAGCTTCCGCCAACGCTTCATTACCGCTCGCCGAACCGAAACATTTCGTTTGTGGATTCGCCCGTTTATGTCAATGACGAATTGACACCATGGGAAACGGACGGTGAAGCAAGAAGATGCGGAGTAAGCGCGTTCGGCATGAGCGGGACCAATTGCCATATTGTGCTGGAGGAGGCTCCCCCCGGGATGCCTTCGGGTCGTTCGGACAGAGCGGAGCTGTTCTGCTTGTCCGCGCACAGCCTAACGGCGCTGGAGCGGCTCGTGCTGCTGATACGGGACTGGGCTCTGAAGCACCGCGGCGATGAGAGCAGCAGCTTGGCCGATCTTTGCTACACTTTGGCCGTCGGCCGGGGAGCCCATCGGTATCGCCTGGCGATTGCGGTAAGCGGCTGGGAAGAGCTTGCCCAGACCTTGCATGCGGCAGCTGAAAACGGCCTTACCGGACTTGTGCTGCCGAACGTCCGATTCGGAATGGTCGATTCGGCTGCGGCCGGGAATAGCCGGAAGCAACCCGTTCCAAACGAACGGGAAATGGAAGTGATGGAGCTGGGCCAACATTACGTGGACGGATACGAGATCGACTGGAAGGCGATCTACCTGGGACAACGTCGGAAGCGGCTGCCGCTTCCCACGTATCCGTTCGATTCTCACCTGTGCTGGGTGGAGGAGACGCCCTCCGGATCGGCGCTTCCTACGCCATTTGCGGCCTGGAACAGATATTCGCTCGGTGGAGATATTCCCCGGGAGCTTGAGCAAGAAATGAACGAGCTGTTTGCCAAATGGCACGCCGCACTGAAGCAGAGCGGCGGGATGGCGAGTGAGCGTCGTAGCGGCGTTGCGTTAACCGGGGAACGATCCGGCCTGAAATGGGAGCAGCATGTCGCAGATGTCTGGGGAGAGCTGCTCGGTTATGACGAATTGCCTGCGGATGCCGGGTTTTATGAGTTGGGCGGAGATTCCATTATTGCGCTCAAAATTGTAAACCGGCTCAGCGAGCTTGCGGGCGTCCGCATTCAGGCGGCAGATTTGCTGGGGCATGCCGATCTGCCTTCGTTCACGGCGCTGATCGAGCGGCGGCTCAGGGTGAGCGGCGCAGCGACAGCACAAAGATCGAACGCTGGGCACGATGAACAAGGGGCGGCCGTTGGGAACGGCGGCCACGAGGCGAACATCGGTCATATCGGGCAAGCGGCGGACGGCGGCTGTGACGGAGCAGAAGCAGGAGCGGCCAGCGGATATGTCGGACCGTTGACCGGCCAAGCGTCCGAATCTTTGTCCGGCGATACGATGGAGCCGATTCCAAAGGCGGCCCCACAAGAGCATTATCCGGTTTCATCGCCGCAGAAACGCATGTATTTGCAGCAGCAGGCGATGCCGGATGATCGGAGCTACAATTTGCCCGAATCGCTGTACTTGGACGGGGCTATTGATGCAGACCGGCTGGAGGCTGTCCTGCAAGCTATCGTGGAGCGTCACGAAACGCTTCGCACCACCTTCCACGTCATCGACGGAGAGATCAGGCAGCGCATTCACGCAGCCATTCCTTTTCGCCTGACTCGCATGGAAGCCGACGAAGCGGAAACGGACGAGGTGCTGCAAAGCTTGTTCCGGCCGTTCCGGCTCGATACGGCTCCGCTGCTCCGCGCAGCCTTGCTGACGCTGGGGCCTGAGCGCCATGTACTGTTTCTTGATATGCATCATATTGCATCCGACGGCATGTCGGCAGGCATTCTTTTGTCCGATCTGGTGACTTTATATGGGGGCCGTTCGCTGCCGCCGCTGCCTCTGCAATACAAAGATTATGCGGTATGGCAGGAGAGCAGGCCGCTCTCCGGGGACGCCGAACGTTATTGGCGCGAGCAATGCCGGGGAGACTGGCCGACGCTTGCGCTTCCGACTGATGCCCCGCGTCCGTCCGTCAAAAGCAATCGCGGCGAAACGTTCGACGTATACGTCGAGGCAGATTTGACGGCGGCTGTGCGCAGACTCGCGGCCGAATCTGCCGCGACTCCGTTTATGGTACTGCTATCGGCGTATTACACTTTACTCGCCCACTATACAGGGGCCGAGGACATTGCCATCGGCACGCCGATTGCGGGTCGGAACAGGCGCGAGTTCGAAGCAATCGCGGGCATGTTCACCGGCACGCTGGCGCTGCGCGCTTATCCGTGCGCGGACAAGCCGTTCAGAGCCTTTTTGTCCGAAGTGAAAGAGATGGCGACCGGTGCTTACGCCCACGCCGATTATCCATTCGAGGAAATCGCGCAATGGATGGACAGAAGGGACGCCAGCCGGAGTCCGCTGTTTGACACGATGTTCATCATGCAAAACCTGGGTATTCCGAATGCTTCGTCCGAGGGATTATCGTATCGCCACCACCGTTTTAAGCATGGCACGGCCAAATACGATTTGATGATTCAGGCTGTAGAGGAAGGCACGCAATTGCGGCTTGTCGTGGAATATAACACCGATTTGTTTCACCGCGCGACAGCCGAGCGGTTCATTCGGCATTATGTGCAGCTGCTGCGCAGCGTAACGCTCCGTCCCGATGCCGCACTCGGCGAAGCGGAGATGCTGACGGAGGAGGAGCGCCTGCACATGCTGGCGTGGGGGAGACGCGAAGCGGACTTCCCGCCGCCGCGCTGTCTGCATGAATGCTTCAAGGAACGGGCGGAAGCCGTTCCGGGCCTCCCGGCTGTATCTTGCGGCAGTGAATCCATGACCTATCGGGAGCTGGATCGCCGCACCGATGCGCTGGCGCGAACCTTGCGCGCCAAAGGTGTGGGACGCGGCAGCGTAGTCGGCATCATGGCGGAGCGCTCCATCCCCATGCTGACCGCTATGCTCGCCGTTATGAAAGCCGGAGGCGCTTATATGCCTGTAGATCCGCATTATCCCGAGGAACGCATCCTCTACATGCTGGAGGACAGCGGCGCGAAGCTGGTACTGGCGGACGGCGCGCGTTCCGGTGCCGCGGCTGTCTTGCCGGCCTCCTCGCAGGTGCTGGACATTGCGGATGAGACGTTGTTCTTCGGCGGAGGCGATGCCGCCGCCGCATGGCCGCAGGACGCAGCCGATCCGATGTATGTCATCTATACCTCCGGTTCAACGGGTCAGCCGAAGGGCGTCATTGTGCCGCACCGCAGCTTTTACAACTTCGGACATTCGTTCAGGGCATTTTTCGATGGGCAATACGGCGAGAAAGACAGATGCCTCAGTCTGACCAATATTTCGTTTGACGTCAGCGTAGCGGAGCTGTTTATGCCGCTTATGTTCGGGGCTTGCACGGTGCTTTACCCGGAGCCGAAATTGCTTGATCCGCGGCGAATTGCCGAGGTGATTGCGGAAGAGCGGATTACATTCGCTTATTTGCCGCCGTCTTTGCTGAAAGAGGTTGCGCGGATACTGGAGCAATCGGATTCCGCGATTACACTAGACAAAATGCTCGTTGGGGTAGAGCCGATTAGTGACGAAACGCTGGAGCTGTATACGAAGCTTAATCCCGAGATACGGATTATTAACGGCTACGGCCCGACAGAGGCGACGGTTTGCTCCAATATGTACGCATACAAGCCGGGTGCTTATCGCGGCGGCTATGTGCCGATTGGAGGGCCGATGCACAATGTCGAAATTTATATATTCGGCTACGGAGGCCAGCTTGCCCCTATCAGTGCAGCCGGGGAGCTGTATATTGCCGGCAGCGGCCTTGCAGATGGTTATGTGAACAAGCCGGAAATGACAGCCGATCGCTTTTTGCCGCATCCGTACCGAGAGGGCAGCTTCATGTATCGCACCGGCGATATTGCAAAATGGTTGCCGGACGGCAACGCAATGTATGTGGACCGGGCCGATCAACAGGTAAAAATCAGAGGCGTGCGAATTGAAATGAACGAGGTTCGCTCGCAATTGATATCCCTTCCCGAAGTAGAGGATGCAGTTGTGGTCGTCCACGATCAGGCAAGCGGCGACAAGGAGCTGTGCGCATATGTGGTCGCTTCGGTCAAGCTCTCTTCGCGGGAATGGCGAAGAAAGTTGAAAGACAAGCTGCCGGAGGCGATGATTCCGACCTATATCTCTACGATTGACGCGTTACCGCTGACGCCGAACGGGAAAGTGGACCGGCGCGCCTTGCCGGAGCTGGAATTCGGGCTCCGGGAGCGGGGAGCGCCGGAGCTGCCGCGAGACGGGATGGAAGAGCTCGTCGCCGCCATTTGGGGGGAAGTGCTGGGCGATACGGCCGGACTCATCGGCATTCACGACGACTTCTTCGAGCTTGGCGGCCACTCCTTGAAGGCTGCGGTGCTGGCAGGCAAGCTGCAGCAGGCGACAGGCGCAGAGGTTCCGCTCAGCCTAATATTCGAGCTTACCTCCATCGCGGAAATGGCCGCCTGGCTGAAGGAGCGGGACGGCGCCGCTGCGGCGGCGGAGCCGATTCCGAAGTCGGAGCGGCGTGATTGGTATCCGATGTCGCATGCTCAGCGCCGCCAATATATGATGCAGATGCTGGCCGGTGACGCCACCATGTATCATGTGCCGTTTGCGCTCCGCTTGCAGGGCAGGCTGGATGCGGCGCGGCTGGAAGACGCGTTTACGGCGCTGATCGCCCGCCACGAAAGCTTGCGGACGACTTTTCATATGACAAAAGACGAGTTCAGGCAAGTGGTTCATCCGCCGTATGCGTTCAAGCTGGAGACGCTGGACCCGGCAGCGTTGACCGGGGACGAAGCGCTGCGTGGAGCGCCGCCGGACGGCGCCGGGGTGACGAGGCTGATGGAAGATTTCCAGCGCCCGCTTTATTTGGACAAGCTGCCGCTGCTGCGGGCGGGGCTGCTGCGGTTGAATGAGGATGATCATCTGCTGCTGCTGGATGTTCATCACATTATTACGGACGGCGTATCATCGGGTTTGCTGGTGAATGAGCTGTCCCAGCTGTATGCCGGACAAGCGCTGCCGGAGCTGCGCGTGCAATACAGCGATTATGTGCTGTGGCAGGAAGCCGGCTTTGCAAATGCCGCTTATGCGGAGCATGAGCTTTACTGGATGGAAATCTTCGAAGGCAAGCTCTCTGTGCTGGAGCTGCCGACGGATCGTCCGCGGCCGTCTCTGCCGAGCTATAAGGGCCGCCGCCATTCATTCCGGCTGGACGCGCAGACAACGGCGGAGGCGCGAGAGCTGGCGCGGGAAGCGAAGACGACGCTGTATACGGTGCTGCTGGGCGCTTTCGCGGCGATGCTGGCCAAATACAGCGGGCAGGCTGAAGTAATTGTGGGAACTCCGGCCGCCGGCAGAGAGCATGCAGATACACATGGGATGATCGGCATGTTCGTCAACACGCTGGCGCTGCGGACAAGGCCGGCAAGAGACAAGACGGTACGGGCCTATATGGCGGAGCTGCATAAGCATGTCGTAGAGGCGCTTTCACGCCAGACGTATCCTTTCGAGGAGCTGGTCCAAGGACTGAAGGCAGATAGCGACAGAAGCCGCAATCCTTTGTTTGACGTAATGTTTGTCTTGCAAAATATGGACCGGCCGGTGATGGAAGAAGGCGGCCTCGTCTTTGGCGAAATGCCGTTCGAGGCGGGGACAAGCAAGTTCGACCTGACTCTGGAAGCGGTAGAGCGCGAAGCGGAAATTGAGCTTCAACTGGAATACGCAACCGATTTGTTTGATAAGGAAACCGCGCGCCGTATGGCGGAAAGCTATACCGTACTCGTGCGGGAAATGTGCAGATCGCAGGGTCGCACGATCGGCGAGCTTGATCTGATGAGTGAAAACGAGCGGGAGCAATTGTTGGCTCTGTTGGCCGGGGGAAGCATGCCGGTACAGGCCGCGAGTGGAGAGGGGAGCAATGATAGAATGGAAATTCGAGCTGAGAAAGACATGACGGACCGACAAGAAGACACGGCGGCTTCTGCGCATGTAGCGGTGGAATGGACGGGGTTTGTACAGGAAGTGGAGCGCCAGGCTGCACGTACGCCGGATGCCGCGGCGATTCAATTCGGCACAGAGACGGTTACGTACGCAGAGCTGAATGAACGCGCGAATCGGCTTGCCCATTCCTTACGGGAGAAGGGTGTGGGGCCCGAGCGCACAGTCGCGCTGATGGCGTCCCGCAGTCCGCTGCTGCTTGTCGCCATTTTGGGTGTTCTGAAAGCCGGAGGCGCATATGTAGCCATTGATCCCGCTTACCCGAAAGAGCGGATCGAATGGATGCTTGAGGATTGCGGTGAAGCGCTTTTGCTGACGGAAAAAGCCTATGCGGGAGTCGTAACGAAAGCCGTTGCCGAGTGGTATCTGGACGATCCGGGGTTGTATGCGGCTGACAGGGGCAATCCGGAGCTTATCCATAAGCCGGACCATTTGGCATATGTGCTGTATACGTCAGGCTCGACCGGTCGTCCCAAAGGAGTCATGATCGAGCATCGCGGGTTGGCTCATTTCATCAGCGGATTCCGTAAGCGGATTCCGTTTAAGAAGGGTCAGAGTATCCTGGCGATGGCATCGGCTTCCTTTGATATTTTTGTCGTTGAAAATCTGCTCCCGCTCACGCTCGGTATGCGGATTGTACTCGCGAGCGAAGAGGAACGGGGAGACGCCGCCTTGCTGCAAGCCCTGGTCGACGCGCACGGCGTCGATGTGCTGCAAATCACGCCATCACGCTTCAAATGGTGGATGAATCAGCGAGGCGAGACGGACGGCTTGCAAAAGCTGTGCATAGTGATGATCGGCGCGGAGCCCCTGACGGCCGATGTGCTCGGCAGGCTGCGCGCCGCTACGGGAGCCAGATTGTTTAATTTGTACGGTCCGACGGAGACGACGGTGTGGACCTCAATCCGGGAAGTGACCGAAGGCGAGGACATTTCGATCGGCAGACCGATCGAAGGTTCCGTCATGATGGTGCTTGACGAAGGAATGAAGCTGCAGCCGACAGGCGTGACGGGTGAAATTTGCATCGGCGGGCCGGGCGTCGGGCGCGGGTATCTCAGCCATCCCGAATGGGATGTCGCTTTTGTGCCGAATCCGTATGCGCCGGGCGAACGCATGTATCGCACGGGCGACCTTGGGCGCAGACTTGAAAACGGGGAGTTTGCCTATGCGGGACGCCGCGATTTCCAGGTGAAAATCAGGGGACACCGGATTGAAATCGGTGAAATTGAGCAGTTGCTGCTTCGTCATGAACAGGTGAAGGAAACGGTCGTCACCGCGTTTCAGGAAGAGGATGAGGAATATGCGCTTTGTGCGTATGTCGTCATGCAGGACACTGCGGATGCGGAGCCGGACGACGACACGCCATCCGGCCGCTTGGCCGCACAGCTGCGCGATTATCTCGGGGACAAGCTGCCTTCTTATATGGTTCCGGCCTTCATGGTCGTTCTGGATACGATTCCTCTTACGCCAACGGGCAAAATCGACAGAAGGGCGCTGCCGAAGCCGGAACCTGCCGACGCGGGCGAACGGGAGCTTGTTCCGCTGTCAACGGATACCGAGCGCAAGCTGGCGGAGATTTGGAAGGAGCTGCTCGGTACGGATGCAATCAGTGCCAAGGACAACTTTTTCTTGCTGGGCGGCCATTCCCTGAAGGCGGCGGGCATGGTCAGCCGCATTGCGGAACGCTTTGGCATCCAAATGCCGCTGCGCGATATTTTTATGAATCCTACGCTGGAAGGTTTAGCTGCCCATCTGGACACTAGCGGAACCGTGGCGGCCGCGCTCATTCCGAAGCAGCCACAGCGCGAGCATTACCCGATGTCGAGGGCGCAGCGCCGTCAATTTATGATGGGGCTGATCTCGGGCGAGGCAACGATGTACCACGTGCCGTTTGCCGTGCATATGCAAGGCAATCTCGATGTGGAGCGGCTGGAGGAAGCTTTTCTTGTGGTCATACGCCGCCATGAATCTCTAAGAACGACGTTCCATCACGAGGAGGACGAGTTCCGACAGCGCGTGCATGCGGAGCCGGTATTTACGCTGGAGCGCAGCGCCAGGCTGAGAATGGCGGCGGGCAAGCTGCTCGCGGAAGGCGGAGACGAAGGATTGTTCGGCGGCATCAGCGCGCTGATGGAGCGCTTTATCCGTCCGTTTGATCTCGGCAGTCTCCCGCTGTTCCGGGCGGGATTGGTTTCACTTGGCGAAGAGCGCCATCTGCTGCTGCTGGATTTTCATCATATTATTACCGACGGCGTCTCTGTCAGCGTTCTGCTGCAGGAACTAACCCATTTGTACGGAGGCGGTGAGCTGCCGGAGCTGGATATCCAATACCGGGATTACACGGTATGGCAAGAAGAACGAATCGGCAGCGAAGCCTATATGGGGCATGAGCGCTACTGGCTGGATGCCTTCGAAGGAGAGCTGCCGACGCTGAAACTTAAGACGGCCTTGCCAAGGCAGGAACTGCAAAACTTCGAGGGCGGTCTGATCAACTTTAAACTGGATGAGGAGCTGACGCTCAAGATCAAAGCGTTTGCGCGCGAGCGCGGCACGACGTTGTATACGGTGCTGATCGGGGCTTATTCGATGCTGCTGAGCAAATGGAGCGGGGAGGAGGATATCATTATCGGCACGCCGGTAGCGGGCCGCAATCATGCCCAACTGGAACGGCTGATCGGGATGTTCGTCAATACGGTGGCGATTCGCAGCTTCCCAGAATCGTACCGGACGGTTGGCGATTATTTGTCCGAGCTGCATGAGGATGTGCTTCAGGCGCTGGAGCATCAGGATTATCCGTTTGAAGATTTGGTGCAAAAGCTCGGAATCGAACAGGACCGCAGCCGTAATCCGCTGTTCGATACGATGTTTATTTTGCAAAATATGGATCGCGTCGCTTACCGTTCGGGTGGCATTGAATTCGACCCCAAGGAGTTCGATCCGGGCGTCAGCAAATTCGATTTGACGCTGGAAGCGGCGGAGCAGGGTGACAAGATCGGCTTTGCACTGGAATATGCGACAAGTCTTTTCCGCGAAGAGACCGCCCGTGCGCTTGCCGATGATTATACGGCAATTATGCGCGCGATGGTCGAAGACGGAGCAAGTAAAAAAATCAGGGCTGTGCTTGCGGAAAGTAAAGCTTGCTTGAACTAACATACTGAGTGAGCCTAAGGAGGCGGGGAACGATGAAACTGTCGATGAAAAGGAAACCGTTTAACGAGTTTTGGATGAACTGCATGCTGAACCAGGCGTTTTCCATTGCAGTGTCGGAGGAGCCCAGCTACAGCGATGCGGCGTATTTGAACATTTACCGTTACTTTCCATGGGAGGCCGCAACGGACAAGGACTTCCGCTATCCCACAATTGACTCTCTGTATTATTTGGACGATCCGGCCAGATTCCCGCTGTCGCAAGTGATCCGTTATATTGAGCCCGGTCATTTCCGGAGCAAGGAGACAGTGCTGGAGGAAATCAGGGCAATGCTTACGGGCGGACGCAATTTGAGCGTAAACGTCGATTTGTATGACTGGCTGCCGGGCAGCATGGCCTGGAAAAAGTTCCATTGGTATCATTATTCGCTGATTAACGGATACGACAAGGAGCGCGGCGTCTTCTACGTCATTGACGATACGCTTGCGGGCTACGAGGAGCACGAGGTGCCGGAGGAAAGGCTGCTTAAGGCGTACGGGAACTCGGAATACAACGTGAACCCGAACTATTTGGGGCCTGCCTATTACGTCTACAACCTTCAAGAAAAGGTTCAGCCCTACGAATTGAAGCTGGCAGAAGTGGTGGAAAATGCGGAGCGGCTGGTCAGGGAGCTTGGCGAGTTTTCAATAGAGGGCATGTGGAATGTAGATTCCGACCCGGAGAAGAAGCAAACTCATTTGACCTATGGCCTTGTCGGCGTCAATATCATTTGCAACCGGCATATCGCCAACATGTCACTGCTCCGCTCCATGCGGGAGAAGGGGCTGATCGGCGAAGCGCTGCATGAGTCGCTGTCGGTTCAGCTCGGCGCCGTGAGGGACGGATGGGATCTGATGAAGGACCGCTTTGTGACGGGAGACTTCGAACGCGGCAGAGAGCTGGCACTCGCGGACGATTTGTTCGCGAAGGAAAAAGCGTTCTGGACCACGCTTGTCGCCGGCGCGTAAAGGGCTGCTTGCGTCAACATGTCGGTGTTTCGCACCAAAGCCACGTCTGCCTAATAGCAGGAGCGGCGGCTTGCAAGACTGTAGGGTGAGCTCGTCCTGCGCAGCTTGCAAGGCGTTTCTCCTTCTGACCGACCATACCGCGGGCAGTCCATTACAGGAAGGAGCGGGGTCATGGTTATCCGGCCTGCCAATAACGAGTTGGAACAGGATGGAGTCGGGCGCTGCGCGCGGCTGCCGTCTCCCGTGGAGATTTTGCAGGCATTGATCCGCTTTAATACAACAAATCCGCCGGGCGAGGAAGCCGCATGCATCATGTATATCCGGCAACTGCTTGAGGATGCGGGCATCAAGACGCGGATCTGTGCGCTTGATCCCAGCCGGCCCAATCTGCTGGCCAAGATAAAGGGCAGCGGAGAAGCACCGCCGCTGCTGCTGTACGGGCATGTCGACGTCGTAGGTGTCGACAAGCAAGCCTGGAGCCGCGACCCGTTCGGGGGCGACATTGAGGGCGGCTTCGTCTGGGGGCGGGGCGCTCTTGATATGAAAGGCGGCGTGGCGATGCTCGTATCGGCTTTCCTCCGCGCACATGTCCGCAAGCTGCCGCTGCGGGGCGATCTCATTCTGGCGATTGTCAGCGACGAGGAAGCAGGGGGCGAATTCGGGGCTTCCTTCCTGGTAGAGCGGCATGCCGATTACTTTGCGGGCGTAAAATATGCGCTCGGCGAATTCGGGGGCTTCGCGTTTCATGCGCTGGGGAAAACCTTTTATCCGATTATGGTGGCAGAAAAGCAGCTGTGTTGGCTCAAAGCGACGATTCGAGGAGACGGAGGCCACGGCTCCATGAGCAAGCCGGATGCCGGCTGTATGGCGCAATTGGGGAACATGCTTCAATCGCTTAGCAGCAGTAAGCTCCCGATACGTGTGACACCTGCGGCCCGGTTGATGATTGAAAGCATGGCCGCCGCGCTGCCGCTGCTGCCGGCACTGCTGCTGAAGGGGTTGCTGCGTCCCCGGCTGGGCGGCCTCATCTTGAAGCTGCTGGGGGAAAAGGGCGGGACTTTCGCCCCGCTTCTGCATAATACGGTCAGTGCGACCGTCGTTCGCGGCGGCGAGAAGATCAACGTTCATCCAAGCGAAATTACGGTCGAGCTGGACGGCCGAACGCTGCCGGGCGTTACTCCGCAGCAATTTATGGACGAGCTGCGCCGATTCGCGATTCATGATTCGATCGAGCTGGAAGTGCTGCGCCATGACCCGTGCGCCGCAGCTCCCGACATGGGGATGTTCGGTTTGCTGTCCGATGTGCTGCAAGAAGCGGATAAGGAGGCCGTTCCGGTTCCTATGCTGCTGCCCGGTGGAACGGACGGAAGGTTGTTTGCGAGGCTCGGCATCCAAACCTACGGTTTCCTGCCAATGCCGCTGCCCAAGGACATGCAGTTTACCAAACTGATTCATGCCGCCGATGAACGCATTCCCATAGAAGCGATCGGGTTCGGCACGGATGCGATTTACCGGGTGCTGGAGCGGTACGGAACGCCGCCGCTGTCATCGGATGGTTAGAGCAGCTTGCCATCCCTTGCCTAGCCTATGCCGCTACTCTTGACTGATGCATAGAACAATTATTGTCGAAGGCTAAGAACCTGTATTCATTTCCGATCTTCAGGCATGATAAAATTAGTCATATTCGCAAGGTCTTTTAAGAGTCTAGTACTCTGTGAAACATACGCGACATTATCCAAGGGGCGCAGTCGACAGAGCGCTGAGTCACAGTGTTGTGAATTTAGAAAAATGTTTTTGAGCAATTCAATGAATAACTCTATTTCTAAAAAGGACACTTATACGAGTGTCCTTTTTATTTGGATTAATTATAAAGAATAGTCTGATTTAATTTCATATACAAGATATTATTTAGTAGGGTTAAGGTTATGGATACTTTCAAAGGGAAAGAACTTAAATAACTTAGAAAAAAGTCATTATAGATAGATAAAAGCATATCAAAGGAAAATCGCGTTGTGGAACGGATTAGGCAGCGTAATTAAGTCTTGGACTCGGAAAATAAAGTTGCAGACAGAGAAAATAAAATGTTAGGCTGCCCATGCTTCGTAAGCTAACGGGAGCTAACGGGCCGTTTAAGTGAATGAGTAGTATCAATGAGAATCCACGTAGAAGAAAAGCTTGTATTGCTTTCAGGGAATCGTTCTGACCGACCAGCAATGTTAAAAAAGTATTCTCCCTTTTAATAATAGGACATAAGGTGACATATTTGAGGTTTATAATGGGTGGTAGGTAGATTAACGAAAGGAGTAACACCTCATGCAGCGAAAAATAATTTTAGATCTAGCGGTTACTTTAGATGGTTTTATTGAAGGGAAACAGGGTGAAGTTGATTGGTGCATTATGGACGCTGAGATGGGATTTATAAATTTTTTAAACCAAATTGATACAATTTTATATGGAAGAAAAAGCTATGATTTATGGGGACAATTCACTCCGGAAATTGAACATGCGGATTCTGAAAAAGAACTTTGGGAATTGGTTCATAGTAAAGAAAAATATGTGTTTTCCAGGACACAAAAAGGGACTGATCATGCAGCGACATTTATAAACGATCATATTCTTGAAGAAGTAAATAGATTAAAGAGTAAGCCGGGTAAAGACATCTGGTTATATGGCGGAGCAAGTCTTATTACAACTTTCATCCATTTAGGGCTTGTTGATGAATTTAGATTATCTGTTCACCCTGTTGTGTTAGGAGAAGGAAAACCGCTGTTTGTGGATATTAAGCATAGATTGAATTTAAAAATGGTTAACACGAGAACGTTCTCCTCAGGCGTTGTACAACTCATTTATCAGTTGGATAGCAGCTCTTAATTGTGCGCCTACCCTAAATGAGGAGGTTTCTCATAAGGTCGTGGTTGGCACTCTCTATTTGCCACTAGCTATGGGAGAGAAGAGACAATCAATCAGTTCTCAGGATCTAGGGCCGGAGGCTTTCCCTCTTTTGGGAAGCAAACAGAAACCGGCAATATCCTATTTCCGCAGCATTCTTCATAAGCTCCACATTAAGCCAGGCGGAAAGCTCATAGAACGGCTTGTCGCTGAAGGGCCAATTGGTTCGGGCGCGTTCATGGTATTCATTAGCGGACAGCGTTGCAATTGAAGCTTCCCACAGCTCTTTTAGCTGATAAATTCGATTAACTGCTCCGCTAGCGCTGTCGGGGCAAGGGACGGATTCCCGCTGAAGTGTTTCGTCGCCGAACGAATAATCAAGGACCATGGACCACCAATAAATAATATGCCAGGTTAGCCAAGCGATGCTTGGAGGTCCGATTTCATAGCTCTCCGACTCGGGCCAATCGGCAAGCCAGATTCCCGAATCGTTACTTAGATGTAGTCCCCGTGCTGCAGGTCTCCAGTAATATTCTTCCTCACTAAGCCCGGTTAGATGAATGTCCAGCAATTGACTTGAGATTTGATACTGGAATTGAATAATACCCCGACCAATATCATTAGGCGAAAATAAGTTATTTTCAGTCATTTCACTCGTTCTCCATTCCTCTAATATGTTAATTGAGCCCATATTCCCGAGAGCTTCGGATCACTGCGGCGTATTGAATGTCTACTTCGTCAGCTCCATCATCATATCGTCCAGAAGTCTGTTTACCTCGTGTTCTGAAACAGCGGGTTTATGATAGCCTACACACAACGTGAGTATATTGCGATACGAGCTTGCACCCATACAGAAAAACGGGGCATACATGATCGGCGAAGTCATGACCCCCTTTACCGCATAGCAAGCTCCAAATTGGATATCATGCTCTGATATGACGCCGAAATTGGTCATCAGCGGCAATGTCATTTTCTGCTGACAGGCCATTTCATGCTGCTTGGCCATCACTGCTCTTGCAGTAGAAAGCGGCATTTCCGCCATTTTCTCCATCCCTGCTGCAGAAGACATGCCGGGCTTATTCCCCTTAATCGTATCCATGGCGCGCTTCACTTTTTCCAAGGTTGTCTCAAACGGTTCACATTCGTTCAATTCAATCTCAGGCATCTCCATGCCGGACAAATTGCACAGTGCACCGGTTGAAAAGCTCGGCAAATATCGGCGCAGATCGATTGTCATGCCAATGGCCGTTCTCTTGGTACGAGGCTCCATGTAGATCGCTTGCTTGGCGATGGAGCGGAAATACGCCGCAAGCAATCCATCATTGATCGTTGCCCCAACTGCTTTAGTTTGGTTAGTGAGCTTTTCCATTTGATGCGGCTCCATGCTTCTCATGGCTATAACAGGATTTAGGTTATCTAGTGAAGAGAATGGAAAAGACCAGAGGGAAGCAGCCTCTGCATGCTGGTGGAAGGCTGACGAAATATCTGTTATTCCTGCCGCCGCAAACAAAGGGGCTTGATCCCGAAAACCTTGTCCACCTTCCATCATTTCTTGATGGATCGAATGGTAAGACTCCCTCTCATATAGTCGCGTGTATAGCGCAGCCAATAGCCGTATAAACTCTTTCACGCCTGCTCCATCCATGCATAGATGCGAAATTTTCAAGCACAGGGAATCATGATCGGACCTAAACAACCGCACTTCCAGCATAGAACCGATCCAATCGATCGGTTGCGCCAGATAGTCTTCTATTGCTGTTTTCCTTTCATTATCTTCACAATTCTGAACCGACAATATGACCTCGAATGAACGATCTGTACATTTCTCCCAAAAAGGCGTTTCAGCTTCTACAAATCTACTGTTTAAAATGGGATTTTGGGCTGCTATAAGTTGAAGGGCTTGCTTTAATAAGTTTGTATCGAGCAGCTTAGAAAAATGTAGTGTAACCCCAATTTGTTGGACTGCAGAAAACAACCCCATTAAGTAAGTCATTCGATCCTGTGGTACAGCAGGGTATATGATAATTTCTTGTTCTTCCTTCATATGGTGCCAACCTCCTATTGATTAATGTACACATCATCCTCTTGTTTTAATATTTTACAAACAAAAATAAAATTTGTCTATGTATAAACAAACAAAAACTTTAAAAATCTTTTTAACTAGTTAATGAACTTCCTTGAATACGAAGATGGATGAGTTAATTTTTAGTAATGAAGATAGCTGATATGGTAGCGGTAATTCAGGAAATTGTGAGGTGAATAGGGGGGGCGTTCACTTGTGAATGACAAGGACACATATCTTACTGGAATCTAACTGAAGTTTAAAGATATTTCATTAAGTTAAGGGGCAGGTTATTTGAATCAAATTTTCTTTTAGACTATAATTCTAATGAATTAATACTTCGCGTTTAATATGAAAGGGGGATCCAATTCATGAAGAAAAAGTCTTTAATGTTTATATCTTTTGGATATGGATACTCCACTGCTGTTTTTTTCTAAAATTCATTTTCACGGGTGAAGTTTGTCCAAAAATGAACTGTAAAACGGTAGAAAATTCCTTTTTGAAAAGCGAGGTAATTAAAGATGGAAAAGGCCGAAATATCCAGAAAAAATCCGGTAGATATGTATCACCCCGTAGGTAACTACTCGCATATCACCAAAATTCCAAGAAATTCAGAGTTGTATGTGACTTCCGGTCAAATCGGAGCGTATCAAAATGGGGATATTCCCGATAGTCTGGACGAACAAATTAAAATTACTTTTGAGAATATCCAATCCGTTTTACGTTCAGAGGAGTTAACATCAGAACACATAATCAAAGTAAATATATGGGCAACCCAAAAAATTAATTGGGATAATCTATATGAAGAATGGGAGAAATTGTTTGGTAATGATTATCCCGCCATGACGATTGGCTATATTTCTGAATTAGGATTGCCAGAGATAAAAATAGAAATTGAAGTATGGGCTGCTAAAGTGTAAAAGGCCGCCCGTATATTTGATATTATCCCCTTTAAGTGGACAGTGTGTGAAAAGCGCACTATGGTTTACTTGGAGGGGATTTTTCATGGGTGAAATACGGAAGATGTATGGGATCGTTCTTGAATCAGAGATTACCCCCTATAAATGGGACCACTTAAAAACAAAATGAAGAGGGATAGAGTTAACAGTAAAAACGACGTTAATCTGCGAATTTCCATTCTGAAAAGATATTCATTTTTGCATATATTTCTTCGTCATCGATAGGTATATTGCTCTGAATCCACCAATTAACCACGCCAAGTACGGCTCCGATGTATGCCTCTATTTTAATTTGCATGTCGATGGAATTCTCTTCAATCGAATTATGCTCAATCAAATACTGCTTCATGCCCCTCCCCATTTCTTTTCGCAACAAATTTCTCAAGGAATCCCTCTCTTCGTCTAAAAGAATGGAAAACAATTTCTTATGTTTCATGGCTAGAGAAAATAATTCTCTAAAATTATCGGATGGAGAAAAGGAAGCATCGACGAGTCCCTTAAATTCTTTTTCGGCAATTTGCTGCATAGCCCGTGAAAGTAAATCGAATTTATCCTGAAAATGTGTGTAGAACGTAGTTCGATGTACCATCGCTAGATCACAGATTTGCTTCACCGTTATATTCTCGAACGGGTGTTTATCCATCAAATCCATTAGAGCATTGTATAGAAGCTTATGAGTTCTTTTGACGCGCAGGTCTTCGGATGTTTTATTATTCATGACAGATTCCTCCCTTTGTATTGTTTCTCGACATATCTGCGATTTTATCGGTTGTTGAAACCTATTATACATTATATATTTACTCTACAAATACAGTTAAATACACCTATGTATAATTAAGGAGTGGATTTCAATGACCAATTTAAGTACAGCTTGTCAACTCACTGCTTGTGAAAAGCAATTGCTAAATTATGCTACCGAGTTAGTTCCCTATCTGCAGAAGCACGGTACGATTATTGATGAACAACGACACATTCCTGATGAAGTGATTCAAAAAATTTCGGATGCGGGGCTGTTTAAGCTTGGCACACCGAAAGAGTACGGGGGTCATGATGTGAGTATTCGCGCCATGGTCGAGATTATTTCCGAGGTGGCCAAGGGGAATGGTTCTGTTGGCTGGGTCGTTCAAATCATCAACGGAAATAACTATAACGCGGCACTATCACTACCTTCCGGTGTATTAGATTCGATTTATAACGAGGTAGAGGAGATACGCTTCTGTTCTGTATTACTAGCTAGTAAAGCTGTCGTGAAGAAAGTGGACGGAGGGTATTGGATAGAAGAAGGCTTTTGGAGGTTCGGTTCAGGTTCGATGCATGCTACCCATGCTTTGTTAAGCTTGAAGGACGGAGAATCCATGCGAGAAGACAAGACTATGAAGATGATGCTGGCCGTTGTTCCGATGAGTGAAGTCACGATTGTTGACGATTGGTATACGATGAGTTTAAAGGGATCCTCGAGTAATAGTCTGGAAATCAAAAATACGTTTGTACCAGAGCAGTATGTCATAACCCAAGAAATGCATCAGGGAGGTATGCCGCCTGTCCAGCTGAAGGGGCGTGATAGATATAGACCTTACGCACAGCAGATCATTAGCATCACAACAGGAATAAGCGCGATTCTCGGACTCGCCAGAGGAGCGATCGAGTATTTTGTTGAAAAAGCACCTCATAAGGGAATTTCAATGACGGTTCACCCTTCTCAAGCGGTTGTGGGTCATATTCAGTATAAAGTAGGACTTGCGGCTATGAAGGTCGAATCCGCTCATCTTCATATTAGCCGATCAATTGACAATTTGGAGCGTCACGCTCAAAATGCCGAACAATTTAGTTTAAAAGAAATGGCACAGCTTCAGACAGATATAACCTATGCAGCCATGTTATGCTGGGAAGCCGTAGATCTGCTAACGGCAGAGAGCGGGGGGAGTGTCATTGCCGACTCCAATCACTTGTCTCAAATATTCCGGGATATTAGAGGCGGGGCCAATCATGCGCTGACTACAGCATCGACTGGACTAGAGCTATACGGAAGAGTACTGATGGGTTTGCCTCCACAGCATGTCATGACTTTAGGCGCCACATCTTTATTAAAAGTTAACTAACGGAACCGATCAAACAATGAGGAAAATAACGCTCATTTCAAGTAAAATCATCCCGGGTAATCGGCGTTACAACTTATGCCAAGCAAGAGTTGGTGCCCGCACATTTTAATAGAAAGAACGGTGTGATAACTATGAGGGCTGCCATCGTAAAGGAAAGAGGGACCGATCCCGTAATGGGTCATCTGGATTCCCCCGTTGCGACAGACGGACAAATTTTAATTAACGTTTCAGCGACAGCTTTGAGCCGAGTTAGCAAGTTCCGTTCAATGGGCATGCACTACTCATCCCAAGTAAACTTTCCCATAGTAGCCGGCATCGACGGTGTTGGAACTATGGAAGATGGGTCGCGCGTTTACTTTGTGCTGCCTACTGCACCTTATGGCAGCTTGGCTGAGCAAACCATTGTCAACGAAAAGCTGACTGTACGTTTGCCAGATGATATTGATGATGCCACTGCTGCAGCTATCGCAAACCCCGCTATGTCGTCATGGGCTGCATTGGTCTTTCGAGCTGGCTTCCAATCCGGTCAAACGGTGTTGATCAATGGCGCTACTGGTGCATCAGGTAGCTTAGCCGTTCAGATTGCTAAGGGCCTGGGGGCCAAGAAGATCATTGTAACGGGACGCAACGAATTGAAGTTGCAAGCACTTGAAGCGGAAGAGGCCATTGCATTTGATATGACAGCCGACAACGGACAAAAAACATTTGAAGATGCCCTGGTGCCACTTATTGCTGAAGGTGTTGATGTGGTATTGGATTACCTTTGGGGCGACAGCGCATTTGCCATCATGTCTGTTCTTGCTAAGACAAATACGGATCGTGCAACACGCTTTGTAAGCATCGGAACTTCATCTGGCCAAGAAAGCATTCAATTACCTTCGAGTATTTTACGTTCATCAACAATCGAACTCGTAGGAAGCGGAGATAAAAGTGTCTCTAAAGCCGATATGCTAACCGCTGTTAAAGGCGTTTTTGAAATGGCAGCCGAGGGAAAGCTCAAAATTGCCACAGCAGAGTTTGCTCTAGAACAAATCGAAAAGGCTTGGAGTGCTCCGCTGATGCCTAGACCCGTTGTAAAAGTGAAATAGGAAATGACGGAAAAAGATGGGGGCTCCCGGCCAATTCTGATCGTTTGTCAGAAATATCCGGGGACACTATCATGTTTATGAATCAGGAGGATATTGCAGTGAAAAAAATATTGCTAAAAAACCAAGTACTGAGCATAGGACAAGGGAGAGGGGCACATGACTTTTTCACCTTCTTTCCGTAAGCTAATACTCACTATACACGTGATTACTACCATGGGATGGCTCGGATCTGCAGCCGCTTATATCCCCATAGCCGTCTATGTTCTAAACAATCAAGATACCGATATGTTACGACCCGCTATCGAAATCATGTCCTTAATTGCTAATTTTATTGTTGTACCCGTGGCTTTTGCATCGCTGCTCACCGGAATTGCGTTATCACTTGGCACTAGGTGGGGGTTATTTCGTCATTATTGGATCTTTTTTAAACTTTTGTTTACCGTTATAGCCGTATTTATGTTGGTGGCATACATCCAGGAACTGAGCCATGCGTTATCCGTAGCATCAAAAAGACCATTGTCGAGCAAAGACATAAGTATTTTGAAAGATTCGATTCATATCGTACATCCAAGCGGAGGATTGTTGATCGTGGTTGTGGTTACAGTCTTGTCGGTGTACAAACCAAAAGGTATGACGAAGTATGGATGGCGTAAGCAGCCGGAGAGCAAAAGCAACACCGAGCCTTATACAACACCGGGATGGGCAAAAACGGTAATATCTGCAGTCGTTGTTTTGCTCCTGCTAATCGTTGCTTTAGTCCTTTTCAAATGAAGGGGAAGAGGAGAGTATACGAAATCGTAGGCGCTCGGCTTACGGATTAAGCTAGCGAGTAGATAACGCAATCACGGTTCTCTGTTCTGAATTTAGTACGGTTCATTTTATCGCTCCAATAACGAATTGATTAAGGTATCTGAAAACGGATTCCATACCTTATTCATTAATATCCCTCTCGGAGATTCGTAACATGTCACAAACCGGTTCGGTTAATCGTCGTATATGCATCAGACCGGAAAGGATTGATATACATGATACAGAATCGCAATGAGTCGATATGGGATGTCGTCATTATTGGAGCCGGCATCGCTGGATTAACCGCGTCAATATATTTGGCACGGGCTGGCCAGACCGTACTGTTGATAGACAAAGGAGCGCATCTCGGAGGCCGTGCCGCTTCGACCCCGATCGCGGCCGCCCGGGTAAACTTGGGAGCGCATGCTCTCTACAAAAGCACGCTCCCTATTTTACGAGAGATAGGCGTCACACCTACCGGGGCGGCACCGAAGCCTCCAGGCATGTTCGTGTTCGAAGGAGCAGACGGTGCGAACAAGGCGCTCCCGCTCGCGCAGCTCTTGCTTGGATCGTTCCTAAAATGGCACGAGAAGACCCAACTCCTTCTCTTTTACAGCCACCTACGCAAAATAGACATTTCTGCTCTGCACAAGGTAAGTCTGCAAGCTTACTTGGAATCCCAAATCTCTAGTCCGCGCGTGCGCAGTATCCTACTTGCGCTGGTTCGCTTATCCACGTACTGCGATGCCCCCGACCTGCTGAGCGCAGGCGCTGTCATCGAGCAGCTCAAACAAGGCCAGGTGTTGTATGTGGATGGAGGCTGGCAATCCCTCGTGAGCCAACTGACGGACCAAGCACAGCAGGCAGGCGTGTCAATCCGCACGAGCTCGCCTGTTCGAGAAATTGCCGGTTGTTACCCCCAAATGATGGTTACCTTAAAAGATGGATCGCAGCTGACAACCCGTCACGTGATATCCACTACCGGACCTGCGGGTACGCTTGCTCTCCTCAATCCTGCTCTTACCACTACGGAAGCGGCAATCTATGAGCAGCTTATTCCTGTCCATGCCGCATGCCTGGATCTCGTCGTATCCGGGATGCCTCAACCAAAAACGAAATTTGTATTAGGCGCCGATTATCCGTGGTACTACTCCAACCATTCTGCAGCGGCCAAGTTATCCGATAATCCAGAACACATGGTCATTCACGTCATGAAGTATTTGTCGGATTCACAAAATTCAGACCCCAAGCAAGATGAACACGAGCTTAAAAGCTTTCTCGATTTCATTCAGCCGGGTTGGCGCAAGCATGTCGTTCAGCAGCGCTTCCTGCCGACAATGCTTGTCTCGCATGGCGTCGTAACCGCCATGAGCGGCGGCCTCCCGGGCAGACCGGGACCTGCGGTCGAAGGACGGCCCGGATTGTATGTCGCTGGCGATTGGGTAGGATCTAAGGGTATGCTGCTTAACGCATCTTTGGCGAGCGCGAAAGATGCCGCTCAAGGTATAATAGCCGTAAGAGAACAAGATAAGGCAGGGATACATCGTGGAGCTTGATTCCGTATACCGGATTTACAGACCGCTTCTTCTTTCCATCGCATATCGCATGTTGGGATCTGTCACGAATGCCGAGGATTTAGTACAAGATGCATTTGAAACAGTACAGCAGCAGGACCTCCATAAGGATGGCGGTCACGTCCGCAACCTGAAAGCGTACTTATGCAAAATCGTTACGAATCGCTGTCTCGATTACTTAAAATCCACGCGAAAGAAAAGAGAAGTATACGTCGGACCCTGGCTGCCGGAGCCTCTCGTGCAAGACTACTCGGTCGTTCCAGGCTCGGCCACTGCGGCGGGACAGGACCCACTCCAAACGATCGTGCTGGAGGATACGATATCATACGCCTTCCTCATCTTGCTCGATCGGCTAACCCCTATTGAGCGTGCGGTATTCATTCTTCGGGAAGCCTTTGAATACGACTATCGCGATATTGCGGACTTCGTAAACAAGACGGAGTTGGGATGTCGCAAGATCTACAGCCGCCTCAAACGAAAAATCCAAGACGAGCCGCCCGCCGAGCTGATTTCCTGCGCCCAGTCCGAGCAGCTCGTACTTCGTTTCCTCCATGCGACGGCTACTGGCGATATGGACGGGCTATTCGCGATGCTCTCCGAGGACATCGTGCTTTATAGCGACGGTGGCGGTAAAGTCATGGCGGCGATTAAACCTATTACATCGAGCCAGCGCGTCCTCGCATTCATTCAAGGGCTTGTATCCAAGGATGACGGGGCAGGAGCCGTGCGCCTCGTCAAGGTCAACGGGCAGCTTGGCTTTGTGCTAAGCAGCCCCTCCGAACCTTTCCCGACAGTCGTCAGCCTAGCGTTTAAAGACGACCGCATTCAGCGGATTTATCTCATCCGCAATCCGGATAAGCTGCTGCATGTGAATTTGGGATGAGGGTAATCTTCGAATTTCTGTCATCTTTTATGTGACAGTTCGAACTCGCACATCTCTAAGCTGATGGGAAACGTTAGTTTAATAAAACAGCGACAGTCTAGGACTTTATTTTCCTGTCCAGGTTGTCGGTGTTTCTAATTTGAGGGTCAGTCTAATACTTTGTTTTCCTTCGACAAAGGCGAAGACACAAATAATTTCCAATAACCAATACACGAACGCATCTGTCAGATATTCGAATTCAAGCTACCAGACGCCAATCGAGATACAATACTATGGGACAGGAACCAGAGTTCCGGACGAAATCCTTCAACGTTACGGGCTTTATTACTAAGTTATAGAAAAAACACTCATCGAATTTACATTCGTTAGGAATTTTAGGTATATTTTAGTATATAATTTTAAACACCAGGGAGGAGGTAAATTATTGAGTGTACGCTATCCTTTAAACTTTCTTTTCTTTATAGCGGTGTTCACCTTGGCTTATTTTTATATCGACGTCGATCCCGTCTGGGGAATAGTGATAGGGACGCTCGTCCTCATTGCATTAGATTATATAATGGATAGATCTGGGGTCTCTCAAATTAAGATCCCCGTATATATGGGGGTACTAGCGATGATTATTATTGTCGTCCTTCTGGTGCTGATTACATGAAGGCAGCTAACCCGCTGGCCTTGAGAAGAAGACCCAATCTGCGAAGATTCTTTGTCGAGGACTTGATAGCTTTACGTGAGAAGTGGGTGGAGAGGGCAGCAAAGGCGTCCTAGAAGTAATCATTCGCTGGACTTACTTCGTAAGGCAGATGTTAAATTTTGTTAATGAGAGTAAGATTTGATTTAAGAAAACTATTCTTATTAATGAGGTGAGATTATCAAAAAGGTGAGAAGGATGTTGGTATATTCGGGGGCAGCTATTCTATTGCTTGTTGGGTTAGCGTTGTTTTTTCCCACTTGGACACCCAAGCTAGAGGGCAAAAACAGCATAAGCATACTTGAGCAAGTCGAAATTAATGGCACAGGTCATGAACTTCTGATACGAGGTCAGGATAAGAGCAATCCGGTTGTTATTTTTGTACACGGAGGTCCGGCGGTTTCAGAAATCCCCTATGCCACCAAGTACCAAGACCTGCTGGAGAAGGACTTTACGGTTGTCCGATATGACCAACGAGCCAGCGGCAAATCTTATCACTTTGGAGAGGAATATTCCAATCTTTCGACAGATCTATTAGTGGAGGATTTATTGATTTTGACGGATTACATTTCGGCTCGTTTGAATCAAGAGAAGGTCATCCTCGCCGGACATTCCTCCGGAACGTATATTGGCATACAGGCGGCACAGCAAGCTCCTGATAAATATGAAGCTTATATTGGCATCGGACAGGTGTCTAATATTGTTGATAGTGAATGGGATAGTTTGAATTATGTGATTGATCAAGCGAAACAAAGCGGTAATACGACCGACGTTCAATATTTGCAAGGGTTAACCGAACAAGTCCGAAACGGCACGGCGTTAGTACCTCGCCAATATGTTCACAAATATGGAGGTGCCGCAAGACTGATCGATGCTGAGGCGGATATGGAACAGGGGTTATGGTTTGGACCTGAGTATAACTTGTTAGATCGCATCCGTTATAACCGTGGTGCAGCTTACTCACAAGGCATTTTAATTCAGCAAGCCCTTGCAGAGCCTCTGCCTGCAATCGTTACGAAACTAGAGGTACCCGTGTATTTTATCATGGGACAGTATGATTACATGACTTCCGCAAAATCGGCCAAAGCATACTTCGATCAAATTGAAGCGAGTTCAAAGGAATTTATAACATACGAGCAATCTGCTCATTATCCACAATTTGAAGAGAAAGAGACATTTTCCAAGTGGATGGTGGATTCATTCGTTCAACCTTAAATTAGGATGACATTGTAACTTTTCTTCTTGCAGGAATAAAGTCCCCTCTGTCGAATTGAGGGATTGCACGCTATGGGGGATTTACAATGGCACGAAGAAAGAGTAAAGCAAAGCAGCAAGAGGAGTTTATCCAGAGGCTTTTGGGGCTGGTTATGTTGGGATCGATTTTGGTACCTTTGCCCTAACAAAGTCATTTCAGGCGACGATTATGCGGTGGCCGTATTCATCTCAGTTTTAACCATGATAGGAATCAAGCGAACCGAACGCTTAAAACACATTCCGGGATTGCTGTAGGATGTCAAGAACATGTATGCCTAAAAGTCGCGTAGAAGCGGCTTTTTTTAACGATATAAGTTCTTGTCCCAAGTCAGTGACAAGAACTTATATCGTTTACCGTATTGGGACAAGAACTTATATTGTTTCCCGTAATTGAGGGGACGCGGACGTTATCTCCCGCTTCGAGATCGACGATGCAGCCGCATCCGTCCAGGCGAAAATCGTTACTATCATCGTCTTCCTGTTCATCCCTTAGTTGAAGAAAGTAATATCTCTTCAGCTCGGCGTTTTTTCCATAAGGGGAATCCCACCTTAATCAATTGCATAAAAATTCTCTCTACTCTATGTGCATGAAAACTATGCTTTCCTATTGTAAAGTAAATTCCGCTGACAGAGCTCCTTTTTCTTTCGAATTGTTTTTTACAAAAAACATCTACGAAATTACGACAAAAAACCGATAAATATCTTATTCATCCAGTGATAACTACATGTATGAATAAAACGGTTGCCATTCAAATTTAAGGGGATTTTGTAGAATGTCTATTTCTTTGTCCGAAGCCAAAAAATTTGCAAGCGGAGCAGCAAGCCTTGATCTCGCGATCGCACCCGATTACACGGTGGTTGCCGCATGGTTGGCCCGCCGCAGCAGCAGTTTGATGAGCAGCTATGGAGTGCCGGGAGCGGATAACCAGCTCCGGTGGAGCGACAATCCCAATACTTACGACGACGGTATGGATCCGTCCATTGCGGTAAGCGGAAGCGGCAAGCTTCTTGAAATTCACGAATCGGACGGCCCTTTCACGACACAGATGTGGTATCATACCGGAACGGCGAATAAGAACGGCATCGACTACAAGAAATCGATAAGAGTTGGTATGGATGATGACACCTACGGAGGAGGCAATCCCTGTATCCGTATCAATAATGAAGGCACAGTAGTGGCGCTTTTCCAGACCGACAGCCATCTTATGCTGCTGCATTATTTGGTCGGTTCCATAGTAGGGAATGTCGTACAGTGGGGAAGTGTTCACGACCTGCCGACGGGAATGAGGGCGATCTCACCGAGATTTGCCTTAAACAACAAACATTTGATGGTATCCGCCTTTTTCTCAAACAATCTGTTTGATTCAAACATGGTGATTGCCACTGCGCTTGTTTCGGGAGGGACACTCAACTATCAAGCCTTCGAAACGAGCATGGAAGGCATGTTTCCGTCCGTAGCCCTTGATGATAAAGGAAGGGTCTATCTGATGTACCAGAAGGGCAGCTCCATCTATTTCCGTTCGGGACAAGTTCATGAAGAGACGTTTGTCATTAACTGGGACTCGGAGCCCAAGCGAATCGCCGAGGGATATCGTACTGCCTTGGCTGTCCGGGACAACTTGCTCGTATATGGGTACGTCGACGATGACAACAACGCTTACTGCGCAACAGCCGTGATTTAACCGCTTGGTGACGGCTTCCATAATCAATTTATAATGCCGTTTTCTCATTCTTAGGTAAGGGGTTACCCACCTGTTTCAAGAGACTTGAAATGGAAACTGAAGGCCTCATTCAACTTCCAAGAACCGCGAACGAAGGTGTGCTTTGACGGGTATCGGGGTCTTGCAAAGAGGCGATTGTAATCGTCTCTGGTTTCCCAGTTGTCTCGCCGAGGAGGACTTGATCAGGCTTTTGCACTGGTTGATGTTTCTGTGCAGCTGGCTCCTTGGCGGGGATCCTAATGTACGGAATCAAATCGTCCTGCAGATAATGTATAAAAGAGAATCAAACCGGTACCCGAGCAACGACGGATCGTGTCGGATGACAAGAACATATATGCTTAAAAGTCGCGTAGCAGCGGCTTTTTTTATTTTAACGATATAAGTTCTTGTCACAGACAGTGACAAGAACTTATATCGTTAACCGTAATTGAAAATATTCTCAATACATTGTTATGAAAACAGCTTACGGAAAAGGATACGCCCTCTTGGCAAGCAATCCATTTTTGACACCGTGACAACAGCCTTACAACCATTTAATAATATACTATTATCTCCTATCAAATGATCCTGTCAAAATAAAATTGTAATCATAATCTATATTGTTCGTTAAATTAATAGGGGAGGTATTTAATATGATTAACAAA
This sequence comes from Paenibacillus lutrae, assembly GCF_009757775.1. Taxonomy (GTDB): domain Bacteria; phylum Bacillota; class Bacilli; order Paenibacillales; family NBRC-103111; genus Paenibacillus_F; species Paenibacillus_F lutrae. The sequence continues at coordinate 315,827 of NZ_RHLK01000001.1, read as the reverse complement.
GCTTTGTGTGCACGTTTAGCAAAAATTATTGGTGGCCAGGTAGCGTCAACTCAACCAGCTTGCGTTGTCCAAACTTTACGGAATTTAAATGTTAAGATTCTTGGTCGACGGAGTAGATCCCCATTAACATTACCATTTGCATTATCGGTAGAATCTTCTGATTCCCGCGGACGCACGCTAAACTTGGGGGAAACAGTTATATTAGAAAGTGAAATCAATCCTTTTGTTTCAGAATTACGTAAGCGTGGTATCAAAATCACTGCAATTCATAACCACTGGCTTTTCCAGAGCAATCCATTCAAATATATCCACTGGGAATCAATTGATAATCCAGTTGCATTTGTTGAAAAAAGCGCGGCTGCTGCAAGAGCAGTTGGAATACTTCCTAAAAAATAAAGCCTTTTATGATAACCGATTTGTATCCAAACTGTCAGATGACAAGAACATATATGCTTAAAAGTCGCGTAGCAGCGGCTTTTTTTATTTTAGCGATATAAGTTCTTGTCACAAGTCAGTGATAGCCGTATTTGGACAAGAACTTATTTAGGTTCCCGTAAAGTAGGTTCCTTCTCTTTAGTAGTTAGTGAATATTTAACAAGAACCCCTGTTCTGACACTCGATACTAACCCTTTAATTGTCATATATTCAGACGAACTCCTTTTTAAAGAGGTTCAATCTTTATCCCTGCACAATAAGAATAAGCAACCTTACGGGAATGGCGGGTATCCGAACTCAATACCAAGTTATTTTTCAAAATTTACGCTTCCGAATCCATGAGACCGATGAATTTCCGGATCGGATGTCGTCTATATAAACGAAGGCATCAATGAACACAAACTAATTTTACGAAGAGGTGTTTTGAAAATGGCATTAACGTCCGCATTCACGAGCTTCAACCTGCCTGTAAAAAACGTAGAACAATCCAAAGCGTTCTTCACCGGAATCGGATTCGAGCTCAACCCGCAATTCCCCGAGAACGAGAATTCGGTAGCCATCGTGATCGGCGACAACCTGCAGGTCATGCTGATCAATCAAGCATTCTTTAATACGCTCACGGAGAAGGAAACCGTCGATACGAGCAAGTATGCGCAGATGACGATCGCCTTGGCCTTTGAGAGCCGGGAAAAGGTCGATGAAATCGTGAATACCGCGGTCTCCATGGGCGGGAAATTGCACGCTGAACCTGAAGATCATGGGTTCATGTATCATTGGGGCTTCGTGGACTTGGACGGCCATCTGTGGGCCATTAACTATATGAACATAGATGCGGCACAAAGTTAAGGCTAACGGAGAGCACGCTCGTACTAGGGTTCAAAAAGAAAGACGCCGGGCTTCTTCCCAGGCGTCTTCTTCGCGATGATTAGTTTTGTTCGGTATAGGCTTTGAAATTGTCCATGATCGCTTGCCAGCCTGCTTGCTGGAACTCGACGGGATTGGAGCTTTCCGCGTCGAACGTTTCAATGACCTTCGTCTCATTCCCTTGATCGACGAAAGCAATATCCACTCTTCTTCCGTCTTCCATGGTGTAGCCGATCGCCTCATGCCGATTCACGACATCGTAGACGCCGCCAAAATCAAACCCCATGCTGCCATCCTTCGCTTCCATCCGTGTCAGAAACTTGCCACCGACCCGCTGATCGTTTTCGGCTCTCGGCGCATGCCAGTCCTCGGACGCTTGATTCCACTTCGTGATGTGATCCGGTTCGGTCCAATAACGCCATACCTTCTCGACAGGGGCTTGAATGACGGCTTGCACGGTTACTTTCTTCGGTTGACTCGTTTCCATTAGACACCTCTCTTATGATATTCGTCGTTCAATGATATAGACGTAAGCCAATGACGAAATTCATTGGTCAATTCGCTCAGGCAGCCCAAATCGCGAAAATAATGGCGTATGAATGAAGTTTTGAACGTGCAGGATTTGATTTTCTTTGGTTTCGATGACGTGGATGCCCCAGGGTATCAGGCCAGAGCCCTCTTTGCCAGGCATATACTGGGCCAACGCCGGATAACCGCCATTCACCGTAATGGACACAAATCGCGAACCTTCGCAATGCCAGCGAGTAAGCGAATAGAAGGCGGACAAATCTTCCTTGCCGCGGATCCACATCTCGAAGGGCGGCATCGACATGCAGCCTTCCTCGTGGAACAACGCGACGAGCGCAGTAATATCGAATTGCTCGAAGGCCTCCACATACCGGGACAGCAGCTGCTGCTCCGGTTGAACGTTCATGCTGCTGAGCTCATCCGAGCGAAGCTGCGCCCGGTCCATCGTCCCTCGGGCTCTTTGCAAGGCGCTGTTCACCGCTGCCGGTGACATCGCCAACGTCTCCGCGATCTGCTTGGAGGACCATTCAAATACATCCTTCAAAATGAGTGCCGCACGCTGCCGCGGAGGCAAGGTCTGCAGGAGAGCGATGAAGCACAGTTGAAGGGTATCTCTGCGGACGAGCCGATCCTCCGGATTGCCACCAAAGTCGGGAGACGGCCAGATCCAGGCAGAGTCCGGCAGCGTGTCGCGCGGCTCGACGATGGCGACGGCCGGGTCGAACAGGTCAACGGGAAGCGCGCGGCGTTTGGATTGTCTCAGCTTGTCCAAGCAAAGGTTGGAGGCAATCCGATAGACCCAAGTTTTGAACGAGGAATCCTGTCTGAACGTGCTCCAGCTCTGCCAGACCCGAATACTCGTCTCCTGAACGGCATCGTCCGCATCGTCCATAGAGCCTAGCATTCGGTAACAGAACGAGGTTAAGCCCGGCTTCAAGCTTGCAAATAATAGTTCGTCAAATGCGGTCTCGTTCATCGCGGCCTCCCTTAACGATCTCCCCGAAGGGTAGTACCTTCATTATATGCAATGAAGCGGAAAGCTTCAATCCGAATAAATACTGGAGCTATCCATGAAATTACTCGTTTCAACAAAAGCTTAAAATACTGGTTAAATGAGATACTTGAAAGAAAAAAGAGCAAGGAAACGTGAGGAGGTAGAAAATCGTTTTCAGTGAAGGAGATCAATTGGGTAGCATTACCGCAGTTTGAGGGCTAGAGACGTCTGGCTGCAGAATAAATTCACAACACATTTTTGTTTGAATCATTTTAGGTTATGGCTCCAAGTAGCACAAACGGTGCCTAAAGTGAATCCGTACCTAAATGGGAGGCGCTAAATAAGTTAAAGCAGGCGAGTCTATCAAAATTCTCGTTTAAATACATTAACAAAAACGACCGTTTATCAGTACTCGAGTCTTATAGGATTCAAACATATGCAATCTTTTATACTACCGCTCAAAGTAGCGATGTGATGAACTGTCGGATGACAAGAACATATATGCTTAAAAGTCGCGTAGCAGCGGCATTTTTTGTTTTAACGATATAAGTTCTTGTCGCATGTCAGTGACAAGAACTTATATCGTTTGCCGTATTAGGACAAAAACATATACTACGTTTAACCCACGTCTGAGAAAGATCCTCAATTACGGGAAATTTGGACGTCTTTTCGTTTGGTCTGTAGTGAAGAGACTCTAGTTTACATAATAAATATTATGTTTTAATGAGGAGGCGTAACCCGTACTATGAGCGACGGGCCATGTCCTGACTGTGCTGCAGAGAAGGATAATTTAAGATTACTCGCGGTGAACCCTACCATAAGTGACGACGAGACAGATAGATCAGCAAAAGAGCCTCTATTAGAAGAGGCCCCCTTTTTGAATTAGAAGCAAAATCGAAAGCAATCGCATAATGCGTTATTTAAGAAGTCCAGCGGCAGTCAAGTCATCGACTTTAAAGTAGACGGTGAAGTCCTTGCTTTCCTTAATGGGGGTAATAAAATTAAATTTCTCTAAATCCTTCACCAAAAAGTAACGTTTCCCGTTTTCCTTTTTGATATGCAGTCCGTTAATTTCCGTAGCATCTCCCGAGGAGCTTGTATTCCAATGGCTTGGAAGCTTCAATTCCAACGTGATCTGCTTTTCTGTGGAATTCTTCGTAGGAGGGGCGGTAAGGGCATAATCGTCAACGCCTGTTTTACCGGTGAAAGCGAATCTAACCCCGGTCTTTTCCTTCAAAGTGTCCTCATCAATCCAGGCTTCCGTAATTTGTTTATTGATGCCGGTATCATACTTTTTGATCCGTATGTTGCTCGAGGTGGTCTCTCTTACGTCAATTTGATTCCAATTGGATGGGAGAGGGAGACGTACAACTTCTTCGGTTCCCTGCTTGATTACGATTTGTGTATCTTGATAGCTTACTTGATAGATGTTCTGCAGGATTCCTAAAGATATCCACCCGTCGGACAGCTTGGGGGGGTGGGAATTTTCATCTGCATTTTTGACGTAGTATTTATCGTCTGAGTCAATGAACTCCCCTTTATAAGTGCCGGATCGATCATACGCGTAGAATACGACGGTTCCATCCCCATATTTATTATATCCTGAATCTGGAGTTGCCTCGATAGTTGGAGTGTTCGGTTTTAGGGTAACCTGGCTTTCGGGAACTTCTAACTGTCCGGTTTCATATAAATATTGATCAACCAGATTATTCGCATTTAAGGCGCTTACTTTCAAATAATCTGCATACACATCGCCGAATTTGGAGGAAAACCAGCTCGACGTATATTGGTTGCTGAACGATCCGAAGAATTTGTGAATATCTCTCCTTGTATTTCTTATTGTCCTTCCATCATCGTCGACCCAAGTGATCAATTCGTCCATGTCCATATTGCGGATGTCTTTAACCTGTGTGAGAACCATGCTGCCATTGACTTGATAATAAATCTCCGTCATATCTTCGTAAGGATGTCCTTTCAGCAGGTTCCAGCCGTTCATCTCCCCATGCGCAGGTACGTGATACATGCCGCTTGCTTCAGGGGACTTGGAGGAGTCTGAAGGTTTAATCGTTATTCCCTCAGGAACAGTGCCGATATAGGCAGTAGCGGTAGCATCATCATAAGCAACACCTAATCCTAGAATGTTGGAAACGGCTCGCAGCGGGACATAGGTTCGTCCGTTATACAAAAAGTTGTTGGCTTCTACTTTTTGGAGATTCACCATGAGCGTTATCGTGTCAAAAACCGCATTAATTTCCGTATCCCTTTTTTGTTCCCGTACATCATTCTTGGAGTTATCCGTTTGCACAGAAGGGACGCCTGGCTCTTGTTGTCCCACTGGGATTGTGCCGATATTGGCTATTTTTTCATTCGGGTAAAAAGTGACTGGTAAATCCTTCATCATTTCTGCGATGTTTCGTATCGGAACATATGTACTGCCGTCATATAAAATGGTATTACTAGCCGAAGCTTGTCCATTCACGACAATATTTACCTTGTTAAAATAAACCTGCATGTTTTTCGAAGTTGCAGCAAAGATGCTGCCTTGCGGCGCCAGCAAAACCACTGCTGCACTGATACCAACCAACCATTTTTTCAAATCTCTTGCTCCTTTTTTGTTATTGTTGAATAAAGTTTAATAGATTACCAATAGTTTAGAATATAATAATTTTAACAAATAGAGATAAAAAATGGTACATATTATTTACTGGACAGTGAAAAGCTCTTGTAGAAAATTGTCACAAGGCAAAATAACCCAATTAAACGAATTTGTGATATCCTTACGGTCCATAGCCAGTAAGGAGAACAAATCGTTAGAAAGGGTTACTTTGTAACTCAACTTTCACAGATCAAAGATCGGCTTGAATCTTTGCATTAAAGGTTGCTTTTCAAGAACTGACCGACATGAAATTTCTGCAGCAAGCCGGATTTCGTAAACGATTTGGCTTCAGTCCAGCCTGATTGTTTCAACCCGTTTTTTGTGCTGTTGTTTCATCAGAAAACTGGTTTCGTCTGCTCGAAAATTTTCACCATTTGAGGGGGAAAGCTGAACCGTACCCTAAATAAGGGCAAACTTATTGCAAGGGTCACGGCTGACTTTAGAACTTAATAATTACGTTCCCTTGTTTACGTTCAGTCTCTACATACTTGTGGGCATCTGGGAGGAGCTCCAGAGGATATCGACGATCGATCACGGCGTTAAGCGTTCCCTTTCTTGTGAGTTTCATGAGAAACGCCAAATTCGCTTTGTTCTGCATAAGGCCGGCTGTTGCAAAAACAGCTCGTTTGCCTTTATACAGGGAAGTCCACATCATCTGTAACACGATAGATAACTTAAGTGCGGTAGTAAGATAGATTCCCTTAGGCACAAGTACGCGTCTGCATACAGAGAAGGAACGCTTGCCTACCGCATCAAAAACGACATCATAGGCTTTGTCCGCTTTCGTGAAATCCTCCTGGGTATAATCAATAATGAAATCCGCCCCTGCTTTTCTTACCAAATCTTCATTGCCGGCAGAGCAAACACCAGTTACTTCAGCACCATAGTATTTGGCTAATTGCACTGCGTAAATCCCGACAGCTCCCGAAGCGCCATTAATCAGCACTTTCTGCCCTTTTCGCAGCTTGGCCTTATCCCTTAGAAATGTCAAAGCGGTGGCACCCCCGTCACAGACGCCGACGGCTTCTTCAAAGGTGATAGCGTCCGGTATGACCGAGAGCGGACTCTCTTCGGTGAGGCACATATATTCGGCATAAGCACCGAAGTTTTTGACACTCATCCCCACAAGGCGGTCCCCCGCTTTAAAGTGCTTCACTTCTTGGCCGACCGCCTCAACCTCTCCGGCAAACTCGACTCCTCCAATTGCATATTTCGGTCTGGACCACCCGTATATGAATTTAATCATAAGCGGATCGCCCTTGCGAAAGCTAATATCCGAAGGTCCTACTTTGGCAGCGTGAATTCGTATGAGAATTTCCTTGATTCCAGGCGACGGTTTTGCGATTTCTTGCGGGACAATCACTTCTGCTGAACCATACGAGATTTGTACCATGGCTCTCATGAGTTTTCCCTCCTATTCATTAGTGCGTATTATATAGAACATACCATCACAAACAATGAAAATTATTTATGATCCACTGCAATGGTCCTTTACAGAAGGCTCTCTAACATTAGAAAATGGATTGGAGTAAGGACAGAAGAGAAGGAGATGAAAGAAAGTGGTAATGGAAGACATTTTATATAAGTATATGTCGAGATGGACTTCCCTTAACGAGGAAGATCAGCAAGCCATTGTGGACGAGATTCGTATAGAAGAATTTAAAAAGGGAACCGTTCTTTTCAAACAAGGAGATGCTCCTACAACCTGTTATTTCATCCTAAAAGGTTGCGTAAGGCAGTATTCGATCGATGAAGAGGGAAGAGAGGTCACCTCCAATTTCTACTCTGAAGAGCAAGCCATCGCCATTTTCAATCATCACAAAACAGAGAAGTCGTCCGATTACACGTTCACGTGCGTTGAAGACTCTGTAATGGTCGTTGGCGACCTGAATATAGAACAAGACATGTACGACAAACACCCTCAATTGGAGATAATGACCCGTAGGATGATCGAGGAAAACTTTAGTCAGGTCCAAGAAGAATTCGCTGCTTTTATCGCTTCTACGCCTGAAGAACGCTTTAAGAAACTGCAAATGAAACGCCCTTCTCTTATTGACCGGGTACCCCAACATCAATTGGCCAGTTATCTCGGCATTACTCCAGAGTCACTAAGTAGAATTAAGAAGAGAATCGACCAAGACTCCCGCTGATCCAATAACCCTTTCCTTGAGTACCCATGAAAAATCCCCTAAGTTAATTGTAACTAGGGGAATGTTTACGTGCATTGACTTAAGTCAAGAGAGAGCCTGGCAAATGGGAACCTACGTATGTCGTGAGAAAACAAAACTTGCCGTTACAGACAGCGCGGTGAACCGTATCATAAATAGTAGAAAAGCAAAAAATTCAATTACCTGTGTTATCGTCAGACATATGGAAATAGGGTTTGGTGGGCTGGTAAAGAAATAGTACCTACCGAATCAAATGATAACGATGGTGTTGCTGTTGCAATTGAGAGATTTGTGGTGCAATCACTTGCTGATAATGATTCTACTCTAACGTGACACGATAGTTGATAATCAATGGTTGAAAAACGAGTTTGAAAAGTTCCAAATAGAAGGATCCCTCCGAAGTAATCAAAAAAGCTTGATGCCCTTAAACGACGGCATCAAGCTTTTTTGATTACAATATACATAAATATACATTTTTTTGTATCTAACTATAGATGAAGCTGGCCGCTGTGATCGACAGCTATCTCCTATTCAAGGATGAGCGAGCTGGTAGATTTGCGCCGAGTTCAGAGCGGACGAGTAGAAGCGGAAATCATCCGTTTGGCCGTTCCAATTCGGGTTCGCGCTTGTCGGAGACTTGTGAGCCCCGATGCGAAAAGGCGCGGTCTGGGCTTCGATTGTCCGGCCTGCGGAACCGGAGGAACTGCCGTTGACATACAACGTCACGACTCCCGCACGATGGACGACCGCGACATGCGTCCAGGCACCCGTCGGGATCGTACCGCTGCCGAGCAGCGCACTCCCACCGAGGAACGTGCCGAGCTGTCCCGTTGCCGTCTCGCGATACAGCCACGTGCGGCCTGAGGTGCCTTCTTGCTGCAGAATGGTCTGGCTGGTACCGGCGGACACGCCGAGCTTCACCCAGCCGGCCGCCGTGAAGTCGCCGGCTCCCGCGCTGATGCCCACGGGAGCGCTGACGTAATCGTCCGTGCCGTCCAGCTTGAGCGAGCCGGCGAGCCGTCCGGCCGGATCCCAGACGGGACCGTTCTTCAGCGCAGCCGCAGCGGTCCCGGCGCTGTCCGCGGCGGTTGATCCGGTCGTCTCGTCGAAACGGTAATGCGCGAGCGGCGCGGCAACCGCGGGAAGCAGCCCCGGCCCGCCGAATGCGCCTATATTCGGGGAACTACCGGCCGATACCGGGTTGCCGAAATAATCGCGCCCGCCGTTTCCGGCAATGACCGCACCGGAACCGAGCGCAGCCGATCCGGCAAAGAGCTTGTAACCATCCGTGGCCGCGCTTCCGGCTTGAACAAGCCACGGGTCGGTCGTAATCGTATTCGTGGCGCCGACCGGCACGGGAACTCCGATTAGAACGTTACGGTCCAGGACGAAGGTCGGATCGTTCAGAGACCAGGTTACGTTCCCGCTGCCTTCCTTGTAAACGAGGTTGTTGCGGAATCGGACCGTTTGGGGCTGGCTGGTGTTTTCTTCATAAATAACCGGTGACAAGCCTGAACCGATATACATCGTATTGTTGTAAATTTGACCTTCGACTTCTCCGCTGCAGCTCTGAAACATTCTGGCCCGATCGTTGACCGATATGTTGTAGCGAATCGTAAAGTTAACCGGTTTGCCGCGTCCTTGCGGGCAGAGGAGGAAGAAGCCGCCTTCGTTGCCGTGCGAGTAATTGTACTGGAACACGACATTGCTCGTCGAATGATCCACATCATACGCCATACCGTCAAGAGTCGTTTTGCCGCCGGACGTATCGTTGAGCTGAAATGTGACGGCGTTGGAATTCGCCGTCCACATGCCGGCGTTATAAGAGTTCGAGCGGACATTGAAGCCCGCCAGCGTATTCGACTCCACGAGGGCGCCTTCTACAGTCATCGGGGCGATGCCGTCGCCGCCGATATCGTTCAGCGTATTGCCGCGAACGATGAGATCGGTCATCGGCTTCCATGCGCCGCTGCACAAGCTACCCCAGAATTCGGCAAGTTGTGTCCGCTGGCAGTAGTTCGACCAGACATAAATCCCTTGCCGGTCGACACTGCTGATGAGATTGTTCACAATCCGCACATCATGGAAAGCGGTCGGAACCGTCGTTCCGAGCACCTGGAGCACGATGCCGCCGGAGGCGTTCGCGTATTTGCCCGTGCCGTGGTAATTGCCGCTCACCGTAGACGGCATATAGCCCCGGACGTCATGGATATACAAGTTCGAAAGCGTGATGCCGTACAGATCGCCGGCATCCTGACCGAGAACATGCACTCCGCGCCGAGCCGTCGTATTGTCGCCGGAAGCGGTCAGTTCCAGATCCTGCACGTGCACGTACTGAATGTTCCGCAGACGGACGGCATCTTCCTGTCCGTTGGCATGAATGACCGGACGGGCGGTACCGGTGCCATAGGCGGCGATCCCGATAGGCGACGAGGCGCTGCCGCTGCCGATCGGAGCGAAGGTGCCATTGCATGCGGAACCGCGTTTGAACAGGACGGTATCCCCGGGCGTCAGCGTAACGCCGTTAATCGAAGCCAATTGATTGAAAGGTGAGGTTGATGTGCCGTTCCCGGCAGTCGTCGCTTTGCAGTCGACATAATACGTCGAACCGGCGGCATTCGCAGAAGGCAACCAGCCGGAAGGCGCAAGCGAGGGGAGAAAAACGAAGAGGGAGAAGAGAATAAGAACGGTCTTTCTGAACATAAATCGTCAGCTCCTTTAATCGATGTGGGGTCAAGCGTTCATCGAGCATCCCGGTGCTTATCCGAATCTCGGAGAAACGCGACCGTCGGCTCGGTAACGGCCATCGCCGGCGGGTAGCCTATCGGCGCCCGTCTCGGAAGGAGTCCTTGGCAAAGCGGAAATAAACGATAGAAGAGGAACGGGCTCGGGTCCTGGTTCAGATGCAGGCGGATCGGTTTCGTCTGCAGGATCGGAGCAGTACGTGAATCACGTGATGAAGGATTCAAATCTGTCCGGTCAAAACCCGAGCAGGCCTTGCAGATGACGCGTCAGCCATTCCTCTTTTCGTTTGTTTATCGGGTAGGCATAACCACCCCCTTTCATTTTGATAGGGGACTTTACGGGCGCGCTCTAGGTATAGCAGAGGCTGTGCGAGTATGACGTGCCTAGCCGAACCCGAGTGGATTGTCGAGCACAATGACCGTCTCTCCGGTCCGGAGCTTACTCGAATCGCCGAATTCGGCGATACTTGCGGACAGATTGGAACAGACCATGATCATCTCGGGGTTCTTATCGTTTTGCTTCTTGCGGCGTTACTTTCCGCTGGCCGCCGGCTCTGGCCGGCGCGTTCATGATGACGGGCGCAATTTCCCCGGCTTCGACTATTCGCCGAAGTAAGCGTGCCTTGAGCACATCAGCGGCCTCACGGTGCGAATCCAAACCGGCCAGGTTGGTCAGCTCGTAGGGATCGGTCTCAAGATCATAGAGGAATGTCTCCGTGTATACGTCCGAGCCTGGCTGCCGATTGCCGTCTTTCCCTTCCGCCACGACCCCGTATTTCCATTTGCGTGTCCGAATGGCGCGGGCGACGCTGCTTTCACTGATTTGGACGAATACTTCCTCCGGCCAGGGTTCGGTTGCCGCTTCGCCCTTTCCTTTGACCAGCGGCAAAATCGACCGGCCCTGCATATAGTCAGGCGCCTCAATGCCGGCGGCCTCGAGAAGAGTCGGCGGCAGATCGATCAGACTGACCAGCTCCGCAAGCTTGCGTCCCCGGCTGAAGCCCGGCCCCGTAAACGCCATCGGCACACGGATCGAGCCTTCGTGGCACGATCGCTTGTATTCCTCGTTGCGCGTCTTAAAGTGATTCCCGTGATCGGAGGTGAACAGTACAATCGTATTCTCCTCCAAATCCAGGCTCTTCAGCGCGTCAAGCAGCCGACCGAGGGCTTCGTCCAGCCGTTTGACCATACCGTAATAGCCACCGGCATGCTGATACACACTCCCGCCGAGCGCCGCCAAGTCGGGAGGCAGCCATCGTCCGGCATATTGCTCGCCATAACCGGTAGGAGTCGGGTAGTTGTCGATATGGTTCTGGTGATGCGGCTCCAGATAGGAGACGAACAGGAAGAAGGGCTCCTCTTGATGCCCATCCACATAGCGGATCGCGGCGTCGGTCAGGGCATCGACCCGGTAGCCGGGAAGCCGGACGGGGTTGCTGTCCTTGTCGTAAACAACGGTGCTGTAGGCGTCCGACGTGAATTCCAAAATGTTGGAGGCAAGCCAATATTCGTATCCTTGCCGTTTGTCCGCCGGAACGGGTTCTTCGGCCGCAAGGTGCCATTTGCCGATATAACCGGTCCGGTAGCCGGCCCGTTTGAAATGGTCGCCGAGCGTATCCAGCGTGTCCGGCAGGGGAATTCCGTTTTTGTAGCAGCCGGACGTCGTCGCATACACACCGGTTTGCAGGCAGGAACGTGCCGGTCCGCACACGGGCTGACACGTAAAGGCATGTTCGACATGAGTCCCGTAAGCCGCCATGCGATCGAAATTCGGCGTCAATCCCAACGGGTTGCCGTGAATGCCTGTCGTGTCCCAGCGCTGCTGATCGGTGAAAAAGACGATGATGTTAGGTTTGCATACAGGTGCTGTCATGAAAAAACTCCTCTCGAGTCGTCGTACATTTGTTTATTCCTTAATTCCTCCGGCAGTCAAGCCCTCCACCATGTATCGCTGCAAAAACAGAAACAGCACAACCAGCGGAGTAGTAGCGGTCACAGCGGCGGCGGTAGCGCCCGACCAATCCGTGTTGAACTCGCCCAGGAACGTTAGCGACAGGCCCGGACTGAGTGTCCGCATTTCCAGGTCGCGAACAAGCGTCATACCGAACAGGAAATCATCCCAAGCGACGAGGAACGTGTAGATCGTTACCGCCATGATGCCCGGTTTGGTCAGAGGCAGAATGATATGGACAAGCGCCCTCAGCCGGGTGGCTCCGTCCACTTCGGCCGCTTCTTCCAGTTCGCCTCCGATGCCGTCGATGAATGTCTTCATCATCATGATGGAGAAGGGCAGAGCGGTCGTTGTCGCCGCGAGGATCAGCGCGGGAAGCGTGTTCAGCAGATGCAGCTTGCTGTACAGCGTATAGAGTCCGATAAGCAGTGTTACCGCGGGAAACATTTGTGACGAGAGGAAAAAGACGAGCAGCAGGTGGCTGCCGCGGAACCGGAACCGGGAGAACCCATAGCCGGCCAGCACCGAAACCAAGATGGTGAGCAGGGATGATCCGGCGGCAACGACAGCAGTATTCCGATAGAACATCAGAAATTCCTTGGACAGCACAATGTCCCGATAGCTCTGGAAAGTCCATTGTGCCGGGAACCAGCGGGGCGGGAACTGGAAGAGTTCCCCGTTCGTCCGCAAAGACACGGACACGAGCCAATAGACCGGGAACAGGAACAGGACGAGAATGAGGGCGAGCAGAATGTAGACGAGCGGTTTCGTTCTTTGAAACTTGGCGCGTTGATTCGCGCGTTGAAAGAGAACCATGGATCAGTCGCCTCCTTGCGAACCGCGGTTTGCGAGGCGATTCAGCGGAATGCTTACGAGAAGGAGAAGGAGCATCCAAAGAACCCCGATCGCCGAGCCTTTGCCAAGATCGTACGTTTGGAAGGCGGTCTCGTATGTAAAAATAGCCAGAGATTGGGTAGCGGCAGCGGGACCGCCTCCGGTCATCGTGTAAAACAAGGTGAACATCTGGAAGTTCGCGATGATCATGAGCAGGGTTACGTTGGCGAGAACAGGTTTCAAAGCAGGCAGTGTGATGTAGAAAAATGTCTGCGTGCCGCCCGCTCCGTCGATCTTTGCCGCTTCATAACGGTCATGGGGAATGCCCTGCAATCCGGCCAAGGTCATAACCGCGACGAGCGGCGTTTGACGCCAGACGGCCACCCCCATAATGCCGAACAGCGCAAGCTTCATGTCATTCAGCACGTTCAACTTTTCGCCGGTCAGACCGCTCTGGAGGAGTAGACCATTCAACAAACCGTAATCGGCTTGATAAATAAGCATAAAGACGAGCGCCGCGACAAGTGTCGGGATCGCCCACGGGATGAGCAGCACGCTTCGGAAGAAAGTACGAAACTTGATATTGCTCTGCAGCAGCAGCGCCGTGACGAGCCCGAGCATGATCTCGCTTGCGACAGTCAGACTGACATAGACGAGCGTAACCGAAAGCGAATGGTAGAATTCCCCACCGGCAAGCAACGACGTATAATTCGACAAACCGGACCACTGCCGCTCGGATGAAAGTAAGGAAGACAGCTGAAAACTCGTCAGCACGGAGCGAGAGAGAGGGTACAGGATCGTCATGGACATGAGCAGCGCGGCCGGAAGGATGAGCAGGATGCCGAGGGCTTGATTTTTGCGGGTACGCGTCCGTCTGATTGGCACGATAACCTCACCTTCCTTTTATGAAAAGTCTGGTACGTGAACTATTATTTATACAAGGCTTTCAGCTTCGGCATTATCTTGTCGATAAGGGCCGGTATCGGTTCGTTCGTGGTTGCGGCCAGTACGGCGAGATTGGACGCTTCCTTCATCGCTTGGTCGAATTTCGGATTGGCCGTGGGCAGCAGGCTCGCCGTCTTCATTTGCTCGTTGAACACTTTGGCGTAATCGTCCAAGTTAAGCTCCGGAAGGGATGCGACGGAGATACGAGAAGACATGACGCCGTTCAGCTTGTGGTATAGAATCATGGCTTCCTTCGACACGAGATAATTTACGAATTCGGCAGCCTCGCCAGCGTGTTTCGTAGAAGCGGAGATGAGAAGCTGATGCTCGGTGAATACCGTCTCGGAGCGGCCGGTAACCCCGGCCGGTATCGTCGCGACACCCCATTCCCGGTCGAACGCTTCGCCTTTGCCGCTCGTCTGGCGGAAGTTATTCCTTCCGAAGTCGCCGTCCACGAGCATGCCCAGGGAGCCTGTTCCGAACATAGCGCGCAGGTCTTTGATCTCGGCGCCGACCGGCGTGATCTTGTTAACGGCCAATTCGCGCAAATCGTTCAGCGAGTCGGTCAGTGCCGGTCCTTGATCGAACGACAGTTTCCCTTGGTCGTCAATAAATTTACCGCCTCTGGCTAGCGTATTGCGAAGGAGCATCTGTCCTGTATACGCCCCCGTCTTCGTGGTTTCCCCGATGCCGTAGATCGGATTTCCTTGCTCGTTCTTCCCCAGCTTCGCGATAGCGGCGGCGTATTCGAGCATTTCATCTATCGTTCTCGGCGGCTTGTCAGGGTCGAGGCCGGCTTGCCGGAAGAGCGTCTTGTTCCAGAAAAGGGCATTCGGATGAGGTGTCCACGGCATCGCGATGACTTGACTGCCGAATGTAACGCCCGACTTGCTGGGCGGCAAAATATCGGCGATGACGTCGCTGCCGAGCAGCGGTTCGAGCGGCTGGGCGATACCTGCGCTTGCGAAGGCTGGCGTAAACCCTTGGTTCGCCATAAGAACGTCCGGCGTATTGCCGCCCGTGGAGGCGACAAGCATTTGATCTTTATATTCATTGAACGGAATGCCGAGCGACTTGATCTTGATGTTCGGATGCGCAGCCTCGAAGCCCGCAACAAGCTGTGCGAAAGCTTCCTTAGTGGAGTCTTCGGTCGAGATCCAGTTGGCGAAAGTGAGCTCGATCGTCTCATCGCCCTTGCCGGCATCGTTGCCGGCGTTCCCGGTTTTTTTTCCGCCATCCGAAATGCTGCCGCAAGCCGTCATAAAGATCAACACGGCAACGGTAAGCAACAGGGTGGTCCTTCTCCAAGCTTTCATCGTTCATTCTCCTTTGGTTATCGGCTTAATAAAATCTCGTGCGCGTAGCGGTCGGGATGGCAATACGATAACGAATACTGCAGCGGCTGATTGCGATTGTTGAACAGCAGCGTGCGGATGAGGAGCACGGCCGTGCCGGTCTCAACATCGAGCAGCCGGGCGATCCGTTCATCGGCAATCAAGGCGCCGTAGCGCTGTGCGCCCTTCTGCACATGAACACCGTTTCGTTCCAGCAGCTCGAACACGGTTGTTTCGGCAAGCTCCTCAGGGGTCAAGACCGGCGAGAGATTAATGTTGAAGTAATTCTCGTCAGCCAGCACGCAAGCTCCGTCCACCGACACCCGGCGTACCGCGCGCAGCATGCTTGTTCCCGGCGCTATGCCAAGCGAATCCACAGCATCTGGCGGGGCGCCGCAAGCGGCGAATTCCACGACTTCGGTTATCGGCGCAAGTCCTTGCCGGTGAAGCTGCTCGACTAGGCCGACCAGCCTGGTTGTCGTCGGAACGGCTTGCCTCCTCGTTACGAATGTGCCCTTGCCGTGCTTACGTACGAGCAGCCCTTCCGAGACGAGCTCTCCCAAGGCCTGCCGTACAGGCGAGCGGCTCAACCCCAGCAGCCGCTGAAGCTCGCGTTCGCTTGGAATGACCGAATCGGCCGCCCATTCTCCCGAGTCGATTTTCTGCTTGATATAGCTTTTCAACTGGTAATACAGCGGGACTGAGCTTTGTAGCAGTTCCATGTCTTTCTCCCCTTTGATCGGTCGGATTTGGCTGACTGGTATTCTGGTCATGACCAGTAAACGAAGAAAAGACACTATTCGGTAAACGAAATAGTGTCTCCAGCGATCTGGTCAACAGATTATGTACGGAAATTCTTATCCGATTAGTAGGAATTATAGAGCGGGGGAGCTCCTGGCGTCAATAGTTTTTTTGGAAAGGTGATGCGGAAGTGAAATGGAGATGTAAAAGATCAGTGATTTACAGAATGATCCTTCCGTTATTCTACGCTGTACTGAATATTGCCTGAAGCCGCGTCCGAAGAGCAGCGAACTTGAAAGAGGACGCGTATTTAACGGCTGTCCCTTCATACACCATGGAGTCTATTACAGTAAATAAGTTTCGGAGGAGACTGTTGTGAGCGAGAATAAGCGGTTGCGAGATGTGTTTGACATTGCCGATCCGACTAGGACTAGGCGCCAGCTGATTCATTTGTTATCTGGGGCAGAGGAGCTACCGTTGCATAAATTAACGGTACATTTTCAAATGGGCCGCACAACAAGAAAATTGAGCTAGCTTGTGAGCTTCTTTTTCCGGAGGAAAGTATTGGTCCCTTGCTGTGACTGCCGTTGATCTGTATTCCCGACATAGTCGATACCGGTGTTGGCGATCCAGGGATCGCTTTTGAAATATGAAAAGGCGATTTTCAACGGGTCTTCAAATTCAGGTTCATCCTCCATAGCCAGCATGTTCAGTAGTGGGTGCATTTCATAAATAACTAGCATACCGTCTTTTTTCAGCAAGGTAGAGGCAATGCCGAAAAATTTGTGTAAATCAGGCAGCCAGGTGAGAGCTCCGATGGAGATGTACAGCAGGTCATACTGGTTGATAGGCGTACTATCAATGTCATAAACATCGGTGCGCACGAAAGTACAGGGCAATCCGGAAGTCTCGGCAAGCTCTTTGGCTTCCTCGATGACATGATCGGAAATGTCGAAACCGGTGCCGCTTTGAGCGCCGAGGTTGACCAGGGACAACCCGAATATGAATTGTCCTGACCGTGCATTAAATCAGTAGCGATAACAAGAACAGATTCATGTGTTAATAAAGAAAAAATCAATTGTATGCAATCTTTTATACCGCTCATAGTAGTGGGTTGGAAACAACAAAACAAATCAACATTATAGACATATGTATAAAATATTATGTAACTTACATATTCAGAAATGCTAGCAAACGATAATATTTACCAAGTGGAGTAATAGGAAATTCTTACGGCATATTACATTTCAGCTCCTCAATCAATTGATGATGATTTACTTCAGCTGCCAGAAATTATGATTGATCCGATTGCAAATCCAGATCTTCTAGAAGTGGTTTTATCAACGATTATAAACTATTTATGGAATGCCTTTGGATTTGGAGCAAACCAGAACATAGTTGAGGTAGTAAGTACAGCAATTGTTGAAGAACTGGATAAAGTAGTAGTTGTAGCTACTTGGAATCAGTGACACAAGGTTCTACTTAATAATTTCGTATATAATTAATAATGTCATACATTATTAATGTCGGATGACAAGAACTTATATCGTTTGCCGTATTGGGACAAGAACTTATATCGTTTCCCGTAATTGAGGATCTTTCTCAAACCGCAAAGAGAACGATGTGAATTAAGTGTAGAAAACGCGATGTCCAGGCAGTAGCGCAGGTGACTGTAGGAACTGGTGAAGTCCGCAGAAACGCCTTTATAAATGTGGTATATTTGATGTTGTGATACTTTCTAAATTGAGGTGTTTATGATTACCAAACGGAGTTTGCTTCAAACCGCAATTTTTTATTTAAAACAATTTGATAAATGAACGGAAGTGACTAATGAACATTCGTCTGTTGAATGACTCTGATGCCCAAGTTTACAAGGAAGTAAGGTTGCGTGCATTGAAAAATGATCCTGATTCATTTGGATCAACGTATGAGCAAGAAGAAACTAAACCTCTGGGGCACATTATAGAAAGGATACACCATACAAAGATCAATTTGCCTTGGGATGTTTTGACGACAATAACACATTAGTTGGCATTGTCAATTTTTCACGAGAGAACAGGCTTAAGACGGCACATAAAGGAAATATTTACGGCATGTACGTAGAGCCTAAATTTCGAGGACGGGGGTCAGGTAAAGCCCTTCTAATAGCCTTGATTGAAAGAGCAATAAGAGAATGTGAAGGGTTGGAACAGATTCATTTGACGGTTGTGTCTAATAACAATTCAGCTAAACGCTTATATGTCTCGCTGGGGTTTGAAGTTTACGGTGTAGAACCACATGCATTAAAGTTTGATGAACAGTATTTCGATGAAGACTTAATGATTTTAAAGATTGCGAATTTAAAGACCTAAGGGGAACTTTTGGGCACACATAAAACGGGGGTGGTCATATGTCGGATGACAAGAACATATATGCTATATATGCTTAAAAGTCGCGTAACAGCGGCTTTTTTTGTAACGATATAAATGCTTGGCACAAGTCAGTGACAAGAACTTATAATACGTTTAACCCACATCGTTCTCTTTGCGTATTGAGAAAGATCCTCAATTACGGGAAATTTGGACGTCTTTTTCGTTTGGTCTGTAGTGAATAAGCTATAGTTCACATAATAAATTTTATGTTTTAATGAGGGAGCGGTAAGCTTATCCTGATGATCATAGCCGGTTTTGTGGTTGCATCGACAGTTTTGATAAGTAAAGCGGCAATTGTTACTTTTCAAAAGTTACAGTTCAACATTTTAAGGAGCCTTAAGCCAAAATTGGTTGGCGAAGGCTCCTTTTTTTTACTTTGTTCTTACAATTTAGTTCGTAGTAACCGTCAAGGGATTAGATGGAGCTACATTGCCGGCTGCGTCCCGAGCTTTTATAGTAAACATGTGGCTCTTTTTTGAAACTAGACCGCTTACTGTATAATTGGTTTCTGCGGTATATGCAACAAGTGTATTTCCCTGATAAATCTCATATCCTTTGACGTAGGAGATGCTGTCATTTGATGCTCCCCAGGATAAGGAAATCGTATTTGTTGTTTTGCCGGTAGAAATCAGATTGTTTGGCATTGAAGGCGGTGTTTTGTCGATCTTAATGTAAGCGACGCTTTCTGGGCTCATATTACTGAGCTTATCGATTGCCCGGGCGAACACAGGAGTCATGCCTTCCATGTTAAATGGAACCATCAATGAATAGTCAACCCAAAGGCCATTTGTTCCTATTTTATATTGCTGCTTAGCAACTCCACTACCTGTTTCATTTCCGGTACTTAGGTGGAAAGTTGCTTTCGTATTTTGCCACTCCAGATTATTAAGCATGATCGTGGGCGATGGTTCTGTTCGGTCAATTTGTATGGTTCCCGAAACTTCTAAGCTTACATTGCCGGCTCGGTCAATGGTTCGTACATATACTGTAGTTATACCTTCGGTTTCTACGGTGACCGGGGAGACGTATTCTGTCCAATTACCTGAATTCTGTTTATACTCTGTCCGATACACGCCGCTCAAAAAATCCTTACCTGACACCACCGAAAAAGGAACGTTGGATGTTGTCCATTTTGAATTACTAATAGTCAGAAGTGGTGTTGAGGGTGCTGTCTTATCGATTCTTATCGTGATGTCACTTGAAGCCCCGATATGTCCTAATTTATCTATACTCCGGGCATAAATTTTGGTTTCTCCTTCAGACGTTATGGTTATTGGCCTGCTATATTCAGTCCAAACGTCGTTTTCACGTAGTCTATACTGTGATTTGCTCACACCGCTCGCTGCATCCCAACCGTGTTGAAGTTTAATCAAAGTATCTTTATTCGTCCATTCATTGATATTTGGACTCAAGACTGGTGGAATGGGTGATGTTCTATCAATCCGAACGGGCACGATAGTTTCAGCACTTACATTACCGGCATTGTCGACCGTACGACCATAGATAAAAGTTTCTCCTTCTGCGGTTACGACAAATGGTACCGTATAGTCATTCCATATGCCTGTTGCGCCTACTTTATACTGAGCACCTCGCACACCGCTTTCCAGATCTTTTCCCGCCGCTACTGTAATCTTGACATTATCCTCCGTCCACTCTGTCGAAGTAGTTTGTAAAATAGGCGTGGTTGGTTGTTTTCTATCGATATAAACTTTAGAGGTTACCTTTGCGCTTCCGTTTCCAGCCCAGTCAGTCGCTCTTGCGAGAATGGAGGTCACTCCATCAGTAGATATTTGAAAAGGACCTGAATAAGTATACCATTCACCAGCGCCATTTAGCTGATATTCTAATTTTACATTGTGATCTTGTTTATCACCCAAATTCAGCGTAACGGTAACATCCCTATTCGTCCAATCGGTATAATCCGTGGTTGCGATAGGGGGGAGCGGCGGCTTCTTATCAATATGGACATCAAATTCAATGATGTCTGAATGATTATTATTTTTGTCTAAAGCGAATGCCGTGAAATGATAATCTCCATCTTGGTTTATTTTAAATGGTGCAGCATATTTTCTAAATTCGCCGCTATTAACGCTATACAGGATGTCTCGGAGGCCGGATCCTGAATCAAAGCCGGTTAAGTTCACGGTCACATCGGACGAATACCAATCCTTTAGACCCATACTTCCGGTAAGCTGATAGAATACTTTCGGATTAATACTATCATTGCTTCCCTCAGCATCAAGCACAACACTAGGCTGAAGCGTTCGTTCAATGATACCATCCCCATTTTCATCCACTTGGAGAGTATGAGTACCATTTATATTTATTTGAGTATTCATGACTGTCGAAGGGGTGACCGCGACTTCTTCAAATTTGATTGTTTTCTGTTTGTTGTATTTTTCATCGTAAGCAAAGTATGTGAGGGTCATCTTACCCCAACCAGTACCTACGAGTTTGACAGAGTATGTTCCATCATTTAAAGCCACCAATTTTTTGTCACCCAACACATTGTAGGAGCTGCCAGGAATATTACTTTCATATTGCTCCAAGTTGTTAACGCGCCCGTCATGGTTGCCTGCTGCGTCGTAGACATGCAAATCTACGGGACATTCAATAAGAAGTTTAAGGCTTTTATCATTGAGATTTGGTTTCTTTAAGATTCCATTTGGCAAGTCACTAATATTTTTCAAAATATTCGCCGTTAGCTGCATTACCGCGTCTTTACTGGGCAACGCTTTATGTTCGGCTCTCTCGATATAATACGTTTTTGCTTCAGGAGTTAAAAAATTCATTGTTGCACTGGTTATCGTAACAGTACCATCTCCATCGAGCATTGAGATGTCGCTTATTCCGTCATAGGAGTATTTATTCGAAAAAGGACCGGTTTCTGAGAAACCGAGCTGAATTAATCCGGGAGTCTCGCTCCTGGTACCGACAATATAGTAACTATCTACTTCGGGGTTGACACGTATAGATGAATGCAGTTGCTCGGCTTTACGGTACAAAGATTCATTAAACCAATCAATTGCAGCTCCATTGGTCCCGCGGCCAGTCAATATATCGACCGTTTGTTGATAGGTAGTTAATTTTTTGATATCCCTGCGGCCAAACCATCTTGTAAACTTAGTTTCGAGATAAGGACTGTTTGTCAGCTGAAAATGTGCTTCAGGAGGCAAGAGTTGATAGGCTGAAGTCATATTTATTGATAATTGTGCAAATAGGGGAATGTCAAATAAGCCGTTTTGCGATACTTGAAAGGATGATGCAGAGCCAAGAAAAGGCACACCGATATAAACGATTTTATTGATTCGACTGGCATTGCTTTGTGCAAATTTTTTTGCAACAAGCCCGCCCATGCTGTGAGCAACAATCGTAACTTTTTCCTCCGGAAGCGTCTCCACTAGCGCTTGCAGGCGCCTTGCCGTATCTGCAACATCGACTCGCCAATCATAACCAAAATCAGTGACATCAAAACCTTCATTTTCAAGTGTAACCTTCATTGGATTATAAACAAAGAAAACGGGAGGACCATGAACAATATTCTTTTTTGATGAACCATCCGAATTCATACTTAAATCACCAAGGACACTAAAGATATTTGACGGGATGGGCCATAATTGTTTCAGCGATTCGTCTTTATTATAAAGCTCACTTCCTGTAACCCCGGGGATCAATACTACTCTCCCTCTGGAAAAAACAGTATAGTCAAAATTTTTCTCTGTAACATTGCCACTGGTATCTTCAGCGATCACAGTAAACTGATGGACACCACGCGTTGTAGGATTCCAAGTGGCCGTTCCCTGAACGATTGCGAACTCATTGTTATCAAGTAAAACCCTAAATTTAGCAATACCCACATTATCTGTGGCTTTAAAACTAACCGTGTAAGCAGTACCGATCTGTATTTTGTCGTTTGTTTCCAAGTTAAATTCAACCACCGGAGCTATAGTATCAAGCGGAGCTGCAGGGTTTACGGTAATCGTAATTGTATTGCTTGGGTAGTCTGGTGCGTCTACTGGGAATGCTTGAATTCGAAATATGCCAGGTTCATAAGGGATGAAATCCCAAACGCCGGTCATTGCAGAATCGAAAAATTTAAAGTCTACAGTTTTCCCGTTGGAGTCAGTTGCGACTACTCGGGTAGGATGGGGTTGGTCATCGTATCGAAAACTCACTCTAACACTGCTTTTAACCGTTGTCACCGTTTTATCACTGCTAAGATGAGTAGATTGAATATGAACATTTCCGCTGGGCAATCCCGTAAGGCTGTTATCTTCATCTGCTCGTAAATTAATATTTCGCTTATATTGCTCATGGATAACATTTATAGGCTGAATAACGCCATAACCAATGTTTTGTGTACCGGCATTCGCATCAGCAGTATTAATCAGAGCTTTCCTGACGTCGTCTGCGTGCCAATTTGGGTGAACAGACCAAACCAAAGCAGCTGAAGCTGTTGCATGGGCCGCTGCCGCTGATGTACCGGAAACGGTCATATATTGATCGTTCGCATTGGAAGTGATAATAGATTCGCCAGGCGCGCTTAGTTCCAATTGGTCGGAGAAGTTGGAGAAGCTGGATCGTTTTAAAGAAGTATCCACCGATCCCACAGACATAACCGCCGCATAAGCAGCAGGATAAAGTAGTTGTGTTGTGCCGTTATTTCCGGATGGAGCAATAATTAATATTCCCGCTTGTCGCGCCTTCCTCAGTGCTTCGAGTAGGGAGGGACTGGGATTCTGGCCCCCGAAGCTCATATTCAATATATTCATTTTATTTTCAATCGCCCAGTCGATTCCTGCGATGATATCACTATAATTTCCAGTACCTGAACGATCCAACGCTTTGATAGAAAAAAGTTGTGCAGCAGGAGACAAGCCTTTTGTGCCAATACCATTAAGCTGAGCTGCGATAATACCGGCCATCTGGGTACCGTGGCCATTTTCATCCTGATTAAATGAACTGTAAAATGATGTTCCACCATCTACTTGAAGATCTTCATGAGATCCATCAATACCAGTATCGATGACACCAATTCGAACATTTTTGCCTTGAATGCCTTGTTCAGCTAAGGAACCTGCTGCTAACAAATTATAACCCCATGAAGTTTTTTCATCCTCAGGATATAAATGGTTTTTTTGCTGTGTATCAAGCAACGTGACTTTGTGATCAGGCTCGATGAATTCTACATCTTGACGGCTATGATATGCTTCGTACTCATCTTCTGTTAATTCTAAAGCAATTACAGACAAGTACTTGTATTCGTCAAAATAACTGGTTTTTTTTAAAGCGCGGTTATCCGCATATTTTTTTATACGGGCAGCCTCACGTTCTTTGTCGGTTTGATTTCTAAACTTAATTAGGTACTTGGATGTGACCTTGGGGGAAGTGTAGACAGCATTAGTTATTGTTTCATTTGGAAGAGGGAGATCATAGACAGTATTAGTTATTGTTTCATCTGGAACTGGGAGATCATAGACAGAGCCTGGAATTAGATTCGAATAGGTAGTGTTTAATGCCTGTACGGGGGCTGACAAACCAAAGGTAAACATGATTGCAAAAGCTAAACAAACCATTCCAAAACGAAAAACATGTTTTTGTTTCATAGCAGCACCTCAATTGATTAGGATAATAAATCATATTTCTCATCAGCTGTAAACGTATCACATTGAAAAGAAAAGTAAAGTTAAATTTAGCATATATAGAAAATCATGACATTTTCTAAATGCTCACTGCCATAGGAGGCGGACATTATCCATCCTGCGGAGAAATTAACATTCTTAAAGAGTTTAGTGATATATCGTATCTAATTAAAAAAATCCATCTTAAAACATAAAATATATTTTATGGAAAAGTATTCTATTTTATTTTTTTGTATGTTATGATGTCACCAAGTACTAGTAGAAGTGTAAATTACGGGGAGGCAAGTTGGGCTATGAAATTTCGAACTTTGATGGGTGTTACTGTATTAGCACTTTTAACAAGCAGTTTTTCTTCATCCTTAGCGAGTGCAGCAACGGTTACGCCAGATGTGGCGCCAGGTTCATCCTTTTCACTAGCGTTGAAAGCAGATGGTACCGTGTGGGCATGGGGTATAAATACGTCTGGACAACTCGGCGACGGAACCACAACTAAAAGGCCCTTGCCGCAACAAGTACCCGGCCTTGATAATGTTGTTAAAATTTCGGCGGGCGGAAGTCATTCGCTGGCGTTAAAATCAGACGGGACAGTCTGGGCTTGGGGAGACAATGGCAGCGGAAAATTGGGGGATGGCACTACAGTAGATCGAAAAACTCCTGTTCAAGTAAAAAACCTGAGTAATGTTACGGATATTGGTACTGGTGAGATCAATTTAAGTTTTGCTATAAAAAGTGATGGAACGCTTTGGACATGGGGAAGTATCTCGAATGCTTCGGGGCTTGGGAACGCTTCAGGGCACAACAGTTTACCCGTAAGAGTACCTGTGGTAACGAATGCTGAAAAAATCTCCACAGGTTATGGGCATACTGCTGCAATTTCCCATGATGGTAATTTATGGGTATGGGGAACGAATTATGAAGGAGAGGTGGGGGATGGATCTAGCGGTGCAACCAATAAAAGACCTAATCCAACGCCTATTAACTTTTCTAATGCTCTAATGATCGAACCTGGAGGAAGTCTTGGTTTGAAAAAGGACGGTACACTGTGGCACTGGGGAAATGGGTGTGATACAAAGGGGGAAGGAACTGGTTGCAATCCAACTAAAATACCTTCTCAAGTTTCATCGCTTAGCAATGTAAAGACCGTTAGTGAACACGGTATTAGAGTGCTGGCGGTCAAGGAAGATGGTACTATTTGGACCTGGGGATATAACCAAACCGGATTACTCGGGACTGGCTACACGGATGTAAGATATGATAGAGATTACAAAGCAAGACAAGTTGTTTTGTCTGATCATTATACACCACTAACAGGAATTATTTCCGGTAAAGTAAGTCGTACGCACATGCTTGCCATCAAAAATGACGGCTCTGTTTGGTCCTGGGGATACAATTCGAATGGGCAATTAGGAGATGGAACAATAAGCAGCGGAGCTGATATTACAAGGGAACACGCGGGACAGGTTGTCGGTCTTTCGTTGTTCGATGAACAGCAAATTGCCAAAGGTGATGTAAAATCAGTAAATTTGACGCCAGGAACTATGCAAAAGTATGTGTATGTTCCACAGACAAGTGGACCGGTTACGATCTCAACAGGTTTTCTCCAAAGCCCCTCGGATACAATTCTTAATATTTATGATGCTAATAACACTTTATTAGGAACGAATGACGATTATAACAATACTACATATTCTAGTATGACTTTAAATCTGACAGCAGGACAAAAGTATGTCATTGAAGCTGGTGGATTACAAGGAAGTGCAGCTAATTTTACTTTATCTGTACAATAAATCTTTAGGTAAAAGCAGCAATAAATCCATCCATGTCGGATGTTTAAAAGTCGCGTAGCAGCGGCTTTTTTTATTTTAAATGTCACAGGGACCTGATATTTTTTCTTATAACACATAAACATATGTACAAAATACTATGTAACTTATGGATTGTGATACAATCAAAATGTAATACAAGGAGAAGGACGTAGCTCAAGCGAAGGCGCGGGAGCGCTCTTTTTATTGAATGGGAAACGAGAGTAAAGAAGTATTATCCACAGGGAACCTTATCATAAGCGACGGCGAAATTTTTGGTTTAACTGGAATATGAGTTTACTCTTTTGGAATCATAGACATCTTAGAATCAAAAAGAGTTTTACAAAAGACAAAAGTGTCGGATGACAAGAACATATATGCTTAAAAGTCGCGTAGCAGCGGCTTTTTTTGTTTTAACGATATAAGTTCTTGTCATAAGTCAGTGACAAGAACTTTATCGCTTCTGCCCACGAATGCAAAGCTGATGGATTCGCCCACTATATAAATACGGAGTATCCATTGTCAATATCGGTAACACGGCATTTAAAAGGTACGTATGTATTTACTCCAGATCTGAAGCTTGGCTGGAAAAATAACCTGACGTATAGCTTATGATGCCAGTTTCTGTGGTGACGGATCTTGATGTAGGGCCATTAGCCTATTATGAAAACAAAAAGAGCAAGAGTGATGAACCTCCTGCTCTGCGAGACGTCTACATTATAAATGAGGATAACATTGAGCAGGTCGCTAAAAGGAAGCTAGCGCAGGTAATGGTTTCCAGCAAACTAACGTTGTAGGGCAGACATTACGCCTCGTTACTTAAATATGCCAGCGAGATTTGTTGACAACCATACTGCTCCGAGCGAAAGTTGTCTAAATTTGGCCCGCTTGCTGCCAGACGGCAGTCTCGAATATATAGGACATATCTACCGGCAATTTAGATTTCTGCGTCGAGCTGTTCATAAGCGGCGATGGATTGGCTGTGAGGTAAATCA
This sequence comes from Paenibacillus lutrae, assembly GCF_009757775.1. GTDB lineage: Bacteria > Bacillota > Bacilli > Paenibacillales > NBRC-103111 > Paenibacillus_F > Paenibacillus_F lutrae. The sequence goes on along the minus strand of NZ_RHLK01000001.1, from coordinate 288,783 downwards.
ACCGTCTCGATTAGAAGTATCATTATGCAGGTTAAGCAACAAGCATTCTTGACTCTCCGTGAACACGAAACGTCGGAATAAAGGTAAATAATAACATAGTTAGATTGACATTCATATAATGGAAGATATATACTTATCAGTAATCGCATATGTTCGCTGTTTGCTTCACTCAAACTAACGTGTTACCGCAAGGGCATGAGTTAGGAAGTGTTTACTTCCTATACTCATGCCCATTTCCATTTTACGAGATTCTACAATTTCAGAGCAAGGAGCGCTTAACTAGACTCAGACCTTAAGGGAGGAAGCAGATGTTTAGAGAAATGCATAAATCGAAAATTCACCGAGGGGTTGTAACCGAGGCGAATTTGAATTACGTAGGGAGCATTACGATCGATCAATCGATTTTGGATGCGGCCGACATTTGGGAGAACGAAAAGGTTCAGATTGTCAATGTGAACAATGGTGCGCGGTTGGAGACATATGTCATCTCCGGGCCAAGAAATTCCGGGACGATTTGTTTGAACGGCGCTGCGGCTAGACTTGTTCAGCCTGGCGATAAGGTTATTATTATTTCTTATGCACTGATGACGGACGAAGAGGCGAGATCTCATCGACCTCGTGTTGTGATCATGGATGAGACGAATTCGATTACGGATACAGACTATGAGGAAAAGCACGCCTTCAGGATATAGGGAGGGAACCAAATGAGTAGCATTGATCTGGTAACACAGCCTTTAACACAAGCCCAACTACGGATATGGTATACCGATCTTCTGTATCCAAACACAACGGCGGGCATTGTCTCCGGAATAGCTATGATGAGAGGACCTCTTCATGAGGATGTGCTAAAGCAATCTATCTGGCTTGTAATACAGCAGAACGATGCGTTTCGTATCCAGATCGGTCATGACAACGGCGTGCCGAAGCAGTGGTTAAACACTGACACAGAGTCGGAAATCCCGATCTTCGATTTCTCCGGAGCCGGTAAGGAATCGGGTGCTGACGAGTGGCTGCGTCTTCACGGCACGAAAGCCATTCACGTTCTAGACTCCAAGTTATTCGAATTCACGCTTCTGAAAGTGAACGATGACCAGTATTGGGTCCATCTGAGCATGCATCATATCATCTCCGATGGCGTTTCCATGAGTCTGATTGCGAATCAAATCCTTCACAATTATGTGTGCCTAACCAGCGGCCAAGGGGTACCGAATCAGGATACAAACAGCTTTATCGACTATATTTGCACGGAGCAGGAATATGAAAAATCGGGACGTTTCCAAAAAGACCGCGCGTTCTGGCTGGACAAATTCGGCAGTCTGCCCGAGGTTATCGGATTAAAGTCTTACAATCCTTTTACATGCAGTACAACTGCCATTAGTGAAGGCATAACCTTGGAAAATGATCTTTATGAAGGTGTAAAAGCATTTTGCGCGCAGCACCAGATAAGTATCTTTACGTTTTTCTTAGCGGCTTTGTATATGTACATGTATAAAACAACCCGGCAAAATGATATCGCCATTGGCACGATCTACGCCAACCGGACAACGAAGAAGGAAAAGGATACGGTAGGGATGTTCGTAAGCACTGTCCCTACCCGGCTGTTCGTTAACCCAGAAATGGAGATAGTTCCATTCATGCAGATGGTGGGCAAGGAACAGGCCTCGATTTTGCGCCACCAGAAATACCCTTACAATACGTTAATTCAAGATCTTCGGGAGATGCATAATAACCAAAATATAGAACGGTTATTCGGTGTTTCGATACAATATCGAACAATGAGCTGGCTGGATATGAATGAAATCGGTCTTCAGATTGACAAGCAGTTCTGCGGACATACGATCAATGATTGTGACATTCATGTGGTAGACATGATAGACGAACAGAAGCTGCGCTTGTTTGTGGACTATCGCACGCAGCTGTTCACGAATCAGGAAGTGAAGCGGCTGATCCGGCAAATTCTCCTCATCGCAAGCCAAACTATTCATCATCCGAATGCGCAGATTGCAGACATATCCCTCATGACGGAAGAGGAAACGAATTTGGTATTGACCGACTTTAACGATACGTCAGCTGACTATCCGCGAGGGAGCACGCTTCACGAGTTATTCGAGGAGCAGGTAGTGCAGACGCCCGATCATATAGCGGTCGTTTTCGGCGAAGAAAGTCTTTCGTATCGGGAGTTGAACGAGCGAGCAAACCGATTAGCTGCCCTGCTTCGCAAGCGCGGCGTGCAGCGAGAAAGCATTGTCGGCTTGATGTTGGAGCGCTCCCTAGAGCTTGTGGTTACCGTTCTTGGAATAATGAAGGCCGGTGGCGCGTTCGTACCTATTGATCCGTATCTCCCTTCCGACAGAATCAACCATATGCTACACAATAGTGGAGCATCGCTTATCGTTAGTCAGCGGCAATGTCTTGCCGGTCACCGCTTGGCGTCACAGCATCAGATTGTGTGGCTGGAAGATGAGCATATTCTTCAGGAAAGTGCCGGCAATCTCTCTTCTGTCAATCTTCCAAGCGACTTGTGCTATGTCATCTACACGTCCGGTACGACAGGGAAACCCAAGGGCGTGCAGCTGGAACATAGAAATATCGTGAACTTGCTTTACTTCGAATATACAAAAACGAATATCGACTTCACCGCTCATGTGCTGCAATATGCCGCTTGCAGCTTTGACGTTTGCTATCAAGAGATGTTCTCGACTCTTCTTGCAGGAGGGCAGCTACATATCGTTCACGAGGAGCTCAGACGGGATATTGCTCCGTTGCTGGAGTATATCTCCCGGCAGCATATTGAGGTATGGTTTTTGCCGCCTTCTTTACTGCATTTTATATTTACCGAAAAAACGTATGTGGATCGTTTTCCCGAATGCGTCAAGCATCTGGTAACGGCGGGAGAACCCTTGGTTGTCCCCCCCCAGTTGAAGGCATATATACGCGATCATCGTATGTATGTACATAATCATTACGGGCCTTCGGAAACGCATGTTGTGACTGCGTTAACGATCCACCCGAATGAGGAGATTGCCGACCGGCCCCCGATTGGCAAGCCCATCAGCAATACGCGCATCTACGTTGTGGATGAGCGTATGGTACCGCAGCCACAGGGTGTGACTGGGGAGATGTACATTGCCGGAGAAGGCGTCGGCCGAGGATACATCAATGACAAGGATCTGACGGCCAGCAAATTTGGCATAAGCCCGTTTCATCCCGGGGAGCGCATGTACCGAACGGGGGATTTGGCCCGTTGGCTGCCGGATGGGACGCTGGAATATATGGGACGGACCGACCATCAATTGAAAGTGAGAGGCTATCGGATCGAGCTTGGAGAAGTTGAGTCCGTGCTGCTTGAGCAGCAAGCGGTGAAGGAAGCTGCGGTCGTCGGCCGACAGGATGAGCGGGGCGATATGTATGTATGCGCTTATGTGGTGACCGAAGGGGAGTTCGATGCATCGGCATTGCGTCATGATATGGAGCAGCAGCTCCCGGGCTACATGATCCCTTCGTTCTTTGTATCCTTGGAGCGAATGCCGCACACGCGAAGCGGGAAGATTGACCGTCATGCGCTCCCAGCACCGGATACCGGCACGTTGGTCGGTCAAGCCTACGTCCCGCCACGTACGATGCTTCAAAAGCAGTTGGTAGAGCTTTGGCAAGATGTGCTTGGCGTGAAACGAGTCGGCGTGAAAGACGACTTCTTCAGCCTTGGAGGGCATTCGCTAAAAGCGATGATGCTCGTTGCACGGATGCATAAGGAACTGGACGTCAATGTTTCGCTGCGGATGATCTTCGAGCTGCCGACACCGGAACGGCTTGCGCTGGTTTTGGAAGGGATGGAGCAACAACCCCACACATGGATCGAGCCAGTGGAAGCTCGTGCTGAATACCCCCTTGCTTCCGCTCAAAAACGGTTGTATATCTTGAACCAGTTGGAAGGCGCGGAGCTGAGCTACAACATGCCGGGCGCATTCATTATTACGGGACCGCTCGATGTGGAAAGGCTGGAGCTGGCGTTCCGCCAATTAATCGCACGGCATGAATCGCTGCGGACGACGTTCACGGTTGTTGACGGGGAGCCCATGCAGCGTGTTCAGGAGCAGGTGCCGTTCGCGCTGGAAGTCATGCGGCTTGCACAGGCGAAAGCCGAAGAAGCAGACAAAGCGGGAGGAAATGAAAGCAAAACGGTAACGCAAGCAGCCGGAGAAGCGAGAACGTTAGCGGATGAAGACATCTTGCTTATGGTAAACAAGTTCGTTCGCCCGTTCGATCTCGGCCAAGCACCGCTGCTGCGGGTGGGATTGACCGAGCTGGAGCGGGATCGCCATCTGCTGCTGTTCGACATGCATCATATCATCTCCGACGGCGTATCCATGGGCATTCTGACGGAGGAATTCGTCCGGCTGTACGCGGGAGAGGGGCTGCCGCCTCTGCGTATCCAGTACAAGGATTACGCCGTTTGGCAGCAAGCGGGCCTCCCAAGCGAGCGATTGAACGGGCAGGAAGCGTACTGGCTGGACGTGTTCAGCGGAGAAATTCCGGTGCTGAACCTGCCGACGGATTATGCGAGGCCTGCGGCAAGGCGCTTCCGGGGAGACACGGTAGCATTTACGCTGGATGCGCAGCGAAACGAGAGGTTAAACCAGCTTGCCGCACAAACGGGATCGACGCTGTATATGGTACTGCTCGCCGTTTATACGACACTGCTCGGTAAATATAGCGGGCAAGAGGATATCGTAGTCGGAACGCCGATTGCCGGAAGGCCGCATGCGGATCTGGAGCCGATTATCGGGATGTTCGTCAACACGCTCGCAATCCGTAATTCTCCGGAAGGGGAGAACACCTTCCAGTCTTACTTGCAGAAAGTGAAAGAAAACGCGCTGCGAGCGTTTGAGAATCAGGACTATCCATTCGAGGAACTCGTCGAGAAGCTGAACGTGAGCCGGGACTTGAGCCGCAACCCGCTGTTCGACACGATGTTTATTCTGCAAAATACAGAGCAAGGAAAACTTCGTCTCGAAGGGCTGGAGCTTGAGCCGTACAGCAATGAGCCTGGCGTTTCCAAGTTTGATCTGACGCTGACGGCGGCCGAGGATGCGGGAACAATCGAATGTCGCCTGGAATACAGCACCGCGCTGTTTCAGCGGGAGACCGTCGAGCTGATGGCACAGCATTTCGTGCAAGTCATTGACGTTATCGTGGATGAGCCGCAGACGAAGCTTGCGTCCATCGCCATCGTAACGCCGGAAGAGAAAGCGCAGATCATCGACGTATGGGGTGATACGGCGGCCAACTATCCGAGAGACAAGACGCTCCATGCGCTGTTCGAAGAACAGGCTGTGCGCATACCCGAGCAGGTGGCGGTTGTGTATGGCGATGCTTCGCTAACCTACCGGGAGCTGAATGAACGGGCAAACCGGCTTGCGCGCACGCTGCGGGCTGCAGGCGTACAGGCAGACGTCCCTGTCGGCATGCTGGTCGAACGTTCATTGGAGATGATCGTCGGCATATTCGGCATCTTGAAAGCCGGGGGCGCGTACGTGCCGATCGATCCCGGGTTTCCGCTAGAGCGTATCCGCAGCATGCTGGAGGATTCTCAGGCAAAGGTGCTGGTGTCGCAGAGCCATCTGCAAGAGCGCGTCCCCTTTACAGGGAAGCTTGTTAATCTGGACGATCCGCGAGCGTACGAAGGAGACGCTTCGAATTTGAAGACGGCAGCTACCGCGAGCAATTTAGCTTACATCCTCTATACGTCGGGCTCAACGGGCAAGCCTAAAGGGGTCATGGTCGAGCATCGGTCAGTCGTTCACATCTTAACGCAGTTGGATCGCGCGTATCCGATGCTGGAGGGCGACGCCTACCTGTTAAAAACGGCTTACACGTTCGATGTGTCGGTTGCGGAGTTGTTCGGCTGGTTTTTCGGCAATGGCAAGCTCGTGATCTTACAACCGGGACTGGAGAAAGATCCGGCCGCGTTAATCCAAGCAATTCGGGAACAGCGCATCACGCATGTCAACGTTGTGCCGTCAATGTTCGGCGCATGGTTGCCGATTCTGGAGCAGTTGGGAGACGACGCGCCATCCCAGGTCTTGAAGTACATTTTCGCCTGCGGGGAGGCGCTTCCGGCCCGGTCGGTGGAGCAGTATCATAAACTATCGATGACGGCAAAGCTGGAAAATATTTATGGCCCGACGGAAGGGACCTTGTACGCAACAACCTTCACCACAAATGCGGAAGCAGGTACGCGGAACAACGTTCCGATCGGCAAACCGCTGGGGAACGTCCGGATATGGATCGTGGACCCAGCCTTCCAGCTGCAGCCGATCGGGGTGGCCGGGGAGCTGTGCATCTCAGGCGAAGGGGTAGCCCGAGGATATGCAAACCGTCCCGAGCTGAACGCAGAGAAGTTCATCGACAACCCGTTTGCGGCAGGAGAGCGGCTGTACCGGACAGGGGATCTGGCCCGATGGCTGCCGGACGGGAACATCGAGTATATGGGCCGGATCGACCATCAGGTGAAGATTCGCGGTCACCGGATTGAGCTTGGCGAGGTAGAAGCGCAGCTGCAGAAGGTAAACTCCGTACGGGAAGCGGTGGTGATCGCCCGGGAAGACGAGGCGGGGCACAAGTTTCTGTGCGCCTACTTCGTAGCGGACGGAGCGCTGCCTGTAAGCGACCTAAGAAGCGCGCTGGCAGAGGAGCTGCCGGGCTATATGATGCCATCGTACTTGATGCAGATGGAGCGGCTGCCACAGACGCCGAATGGGAAGATTGACCGTCGAGCGCTGCCTGCGCCCGAAGGAAGCGTTCAGACCGATGCGGAATACGTGGCTCCACGAACGGCGACGGAAAAGAAGCTGGCGGAAATCTGGCAGAACGTGCTGGGCGTTGCAGCCATCGGGGTGAAGGACAATTTCTTCGAAATCGGCGGGCACTCGTTGCGGGCAACGACCCTGGTGTCGGGCATCTATAAGGAGATAGGCAAGCAGCTGCCGTTGCGGGCTGTGTTCCAATCGCCGACGATTGAACAACTGGCCGCTTACCTCAACCACATTGAACAGACCGGCTATGCATCGATCCCGCTGACCCCTGAGAGGGACCATTACCCACTTTCTTCCGCACAAAAGCGGTTGTATATCTTGAACCAGTTGGAAGGTGCTGAGTTAAGCTACAACATGCCGGGCGTATACACCATTACGGGACCGCTCGATGTGGAGAGGCTCGAGCTGGCGTTCCGTCGATTAATCGCACGCCATGAATCGCTGCGGACGTCGTTCACGATCGTGGACGGGGAGCCGGTGCAGCGCATACAAGAGCAGGTGCCGTTCGCGTTGGAAGTCACGCGGCTTGCACAGATTGAAGCTGGAGAAGCAAACAATGCGGCAGGAACGGAAAGCAAAACGGAATATAAAACGGAAAGAAAAACAGTAAGAAAAACGGAAACACAAGCAGCCGGAGAAGCGAGAACGGTAACGGAAGAGGACGTCTTGCATAGGGTCAACGCGTTCGTTCGCCCGTTCGATCTCGGCCAAGCACCGCTGCTCCGGGTGGGATTGATAGAACTGGAGCGGGACCGTCATCTGCTGCTGTTCGACATGCATCATATGATCTCCGACGGCGTATCCATGGGCATTCTGACCGAGGAGTTCATCCGGCTGTACGCGGGAGAAGAACTGCCCACTCTGCGCATCCAGTACAAGGATTACGCAGTTTGGCAGCAAGCGGGACTTGCAAGCGAGCAAATGAAAAAGCAGGAAGCGTACTGGCTGGACGTGTTAAGCGGTGAACTTCCGGTGCTGAACCTGCCGACGGATTATGCGCGGCCTGCGGCAAGGAGCTTCCGGGGAGACACGGCGACGTTTACGCTTGATCCGCATCGAAGCGAGGGGCTGAGCCGGCTTGCCGCACAAACGGGATCGACGCTGTATATGGTACTGCTCGCCGTTTATACGACGCTGCTCGGTAAATATAGCGGGCAAGAGGATATCGTGGTCGGAACGCCGATTGCCGGAAGGCCGCATGCGGATCTGGAGCCGATCATCGGGATGTTTGTCAATACGCTCGCACTTCGCAATGTTCCGGAAGGGGAGAGCACCTTCCAGGCTTACTTGCAGAAGGTAAAAGAAAGTGCGCTAAGGGCATTTGAGCATCAGGATTATCCATTCGAGGAACTCGTCGAAAAGCTGAACGTGAGCCGGGACTTGAGCCGCAACCCGCTGTTCGACACGATGTTTATTCTGCAAAATACAGAGCAAGGGAAGTTGCGTCTTGAAGGACTGGAGCTTGAGCCGTACGGGAATGAGCCCGGCGTTTCCAAGTTTGATCTGACGCTGACGGCGGCCGAGGATGCGGGGGCGATCGAATGCCGTCTCGAATACAGCACCGCGCTGTATAAGCGGGAGACGATCGAACGGATGGCGCAACACTTTGTGCAAGTAGTAGACGTCATCGTGGACGAGCCGCAGACAAAGCTTGCGTCCATCGCCATCGTAACGCCGGAAGAGAAAGCGCAGATTGTTGAGGTATGGGGCGATACGGCTGCGGATTATCCAAAAGACAAGACGCTCCATGCGTTGTTCGAAGAACAGGTCGCGCGCATACCCGAGCAGGTGGCGGTTGTGTATGGCGATGAGGCGCTGACCTACCGGGAGCTGAACGAACGGGCAAACCGGCTTGCGCGCACGCTGCGGGCTGCAGGCGTGCAGGCTGACACACCTGTCGGCATGCTGGTTGAACGTTCATTGGAGATGATCATCGGCATATTCGGCATCTTGAAAGCCGGGGGCGCGTACGTGCCGATTGATCCGGAGTTTCCGCAGGAGCGTATCCGCAGCATGCTGGACGATTCGGGGGCAACGGTGCTGGTGGCGCAGAGCCATCTGCGAGAGCGCATTCCCTTCAACGGGAAGCTCGTGGATCTGGATGATCCGCAGGTCTACGACGGAGACGGTTCGAATCTGGAGCCAGCAGCTGCCGCAGGTGATTTGGCGTACATCCTCTACACGTCGGGATCAACGGGCAAGCCTAAAGGGGTTATGGTCGAGCACCGGTCGGTCGTGCACATCTTGACGCAGTTGGAACGTGCGTATCCGATGCTGGAAGGCGATGCCTACCTGTTAAAAACGGCTTACACGTTCGATGTGTCGGTTGCGGAGTTGTTTGGCTGGTTTTTTGGCAATGGTAGGCTCATGATCTTACAACCGGGACTGGAGAAAGATCCGGCCTCGTTAATTCAAGCAATTCGGGCACAGCGCATCACGCATGTCAACGTTGTGCCGTCAATGTTCGGCGCATGGTTGCCGATTCTGGAGCAGTTGGGAGACGGTGCTCCAAACCAGGTCTTGAAGTACATTTTCGCCTGCGGGGAGGCGCTTCCGGCCCGGTCGGTGGAGCAGTATCATAAACTATCGATGACGGCAAAGCTGGAAAATATTTATGGCCCGACGGAAGGGACCTTGTACGCAACAACCTTCACCACAAATGCGGAAGCAGGTACGCGGAACAACGTTCCGATCGGCAAACCGATGGGGAACGTCCGGATATGGATCGTGGACCCAGCCTTCCAGCTGCAGCCGATCGGGGTGGCCGGGGAGCTATGCATTTCAGGCGAAGGGGTAGCCCGGGGATATGCAAACCGTCCCGAGCTGAACGCAGAGAAGTTCATCGACCACCCGTTTGCGGCGGGAGAGCGGCTGTACCGGACGGGGGATCTGGCCCGATGGCTGCCGGACGGGAACATCGAGTACATGGGCCGGATCGACCATCAGGTGAAGATTCGCGGTCACCGGATTGAGCTTGGCGAGGTAGAAGCGCAACTGCAGAAAATAGACTCCGTACGAGAAGCGGTGGTGATCGCCCGCGAAGACGAGGCGGGACACAAGTTCCTGTGCGCCTACTTCGTAGCGGACGGAGCGCTGCCTGTAAGCGACATAAGAAGCGCGCTGGCGGAGGAGCTGCCGGGCTATATGATGCCATCGTACTTGATGCAGATGGAGCGGCTGCCGCTGACGCCAAACGGGAAGCTCGACCGGCGGGCGCTGCCTGCGCCCGAAGGAAGCGTTCAGACCGGTGCGGAATACGTGGCTCCACGAACGGCGACGGAAAAGAAGCTGGCGGAAATCTGGCAAGACGTGCTGGGCATTGCAGCCATCGGGGTGAAAGACAACTTCTTCGAGATCGGCGGGCACTCGCTGCGGGCAACGACCCTGGTGTCGGGCATCTACAAGGAGATGGGCAAGCAGCTGCCGCTGCGAGCCGTGTTCCAGTCGCCGACGATCGAACAACTGGCCGCTTACCTCACCTCTATCGAACAGACAGGTTACGTATCGATCCCGGTGACCCCTGAGAGGGACCATTATCCACTTTCTTCCGCACAGAAGCGGTTGTTCATTCTGAACAAGTTGGAAGGTGGAGGAATCAGCTACAACATGCCCGGCGTGATCCGCATCGAGCGGGCACTCGATATGAACCGGCTGGAGGAGACGTGCCGCAGCCTGATTGCCCGCCATGAAATGCTGCGAACAAGCTTTGAGCTGGTAGACGGCGAAGCCGTGCAGCGTGTACATCGCGATGTACATTTTGAAGTGGAGCGTGTGAAGCCTAGCGTAGACTTTGATGATGAGCATGGGGGAGCAAGCAGGGAAGAAATAGAGGCGCGCATTGGCGAATTTGTACGTCCGTTTGATCTTGGCCAGGCTCCGCTGCTGCGTGTGGGATGGCTTGAGCTTGCGCAGGATCGCCATCTGCTATTATTCGATATGCCGCATATCATCTCGGATGGGACATCGATGTCCATCCTCATGAAGGAATTCGCTCAATTGTATGAAGGCGATCAGCTTCCGTCGTTGCAAATTCAGTACAAGGACTTTGCCGTCTGGCAGCACAATCAAGCCGATCTGTACACGTTGCAGCAATCTTATTGGCTCCAAGCGATGGAGGGAGCGCTGCCCGTATTGATGCTGCCTACCGACTATCCCCGTCCGGCTGAACAGAGCTTCGCCGGAGACCGGGTGGACTTTATCATCGACTCGGAGCTGAACACGCGGTTAAGACAGCTTGCGGCGGCAGCGGACAGCACCTTGTACATGACGCTGCTTGCCGTCTATTCCGTTACGCTGTCCCGATTATCCGGCCAAGATGAGCTTATTGTGGGAACGCCGGTTGCCGGTCGAAATCATCCGGATTTGCAGTCTGTCCTGGGCGTGTTTATCAATATGCTGGCGATCCGGACGAGAACGGAAGGAAGCCTTTCTTTCATCGATTACTTACAGGAAGTGAACCAGGCGTCCCTGAATGCTTTCGAGCATCAGGATTATCCGTTCGAAGAACTGGTGGAAACGCTGAATCTTCCTCGCGATTGGAGCCGCAATCCGCTGTTCGACGCCATGCTTGTCCTGCAAAATATGGAAGGCTCCGCGTCGGAAGAACTGTCTAATCTGGGCTTTACTTCGGCGGACTACATCCATCCGTTCGCCAAGTTCGATGTGAGTCTGTACGCGGTGGAGACGGCTCAAGGCGTCGTGCGATGCTCCCTGGAATACAAAACAAGCCTTTTTAAAAGGGAAACGATTGAGCGATGGGTCGGGTACTTCTTACGGATCGTGGAACAAGCGGTGCGAGTCCCCCAGACGAAGATCTCCGAGTTCGAGCTGCTAACGAAGGAAGAGACGAACAAATTGACGATTGCCTTCAACGACACGGTGATGGTTTATCCGAAGGACCGGACGGTTCACTGGTTCGTAGAGGAGCAGGCAGAGCGGACGCCGGATCAAACGGCGCTTATCGCCGGGGAAGAGCGGCTAAGCTACAGCGAACTGAACGAGCGGGCCAACCGCTTGGCAAGGACTTTGCGCCATCATGGCGTGGGGCCGGACCGGACTGTCGGGCTGCTGACGGATCGCTCCGCAGAGCTGCTGGTCGGCCTGCTGGCTGTCTTGAAGGCTGGCGGCGCTTATGTGCCTATAGATCCGGCTTATCCTCGGGAGCGAATCCGCTATATGCTGGCCGACAGCGGAACGAGCGTACTGCTCACACAGCGCAGCTTGTCCGAACTCCTGGAGAAAACCGACGGCAGCAGCGGTTATGGCGGAACGATCTTATATACGGACGAAGCAGGTATTTATGCAAAGGACGGCTCTAATCTGCCCCCGTCCGCCACGGCCGGTGATTCGGCGTATGTGATCTATACATCCGGTTCGACCGGGCAGCCCAAAGGTGTCATCATCGAGCATCGCAACGTCATCAATTTCATCCACTCCATGGAAGAGCGGCTTAGGATGAGCGAGATAAGAACGATGCTGGCGTTAACATCCGTATCGTTCGATATCTTCGTGCTGGAGACGCTAGTACCGCTGTCTTACGGATGCACGGTCATTCTGGCCGATGAGGAAGCGCAGCAGGACCCCAGCATGCTGAGCCGATTAATTGAGCAAGCGGACGGGATACAGGCAACGCCGTCACGAATGCGGATGCTGCTGGACTATCCGCCCACAGCGCAAAGCTTGCAACGACCCCGTCTGCTGCTTGTCGGGGGAGAACCTTTTCCACAAACGCTGCTTCGTGATCTGAAAGCAGCGAATGCGATAGGTGCGGTGTACAACATGTACGGCCCAACGGAAACAACCGTATGGTCAAGCGTGCAGCGCTTGGATGGGGAAGAAAGAGATGAGGAAAATAGAAATGAGGAAGATAGGATCGTCAAGGGAGAAAAGAAGATCGTCATCGGTAAGCCGATCGGCAATACGCAATTGTACATTATAGACGGATGCGGCCGGCTTCAGCCTACCGGCGTCGCCGGAGAGCTGTGTATCGCCGGAGACGGTGTGGGCCGCGGATACATCGGGAAGCCGGAGCTGACAGCCGAGAAATTTATAGACTGTCCCTTGAATTCGGCAGGAAAATGGTACAGAACGGGCGACTTGGCACGCTGGCTGCCCGATGGGACGGTCGAGTGTCTGGGACGGATCGACCATCAGGTGAAGATTCGCGGTCACCGGATCGAACTGGGAGAAATCGAGGCGCAGCTTCGGCGCATGTGTTCCGTTGACGATGCCGCGGTCGTTACTCGCCAAGCGGCGGACGGCAGCCAGCAGCTATGCGCCTACATTGCCTCGCGTGAATCGCTTACCGTAAGCGGACTGCGTGACGAGCTCAGCTCGTTCTTGCCGGGCTACATGATCCCGGCGCATTTCGTGCAGCTCGCCGCTATGCCGCTGATGCCCAGCGGCAAGATCGACCGGCTGGCGCTGCCCGCGCCGGAAGGGTTCACAGCAGCGTTAGGCGTGGACTATGCCGCACCCCGCACGGAACGAGAGCGGCTGCTTGCCGCCGTATGGGAAGATGTTCTGGGTGTACAAAATATCGGTATCCGGGATAACTTTTTCGACCTCGGCGGCGACTCGGTCAAGGCGCTTCAGGTGGCTGCACGGTTGCAGCGCCACGGCTACGAGGCGGAGCTGAAGGAGTTGTTCCGTCGTCCAACCATAGAGAAGTTAGCGGATGCTTTGACCTACCGACCTATTGAACACTGCACAAGCCGCACTGAGAACGAGAAAACAGCTTCGGAATTCAGAGATGCGGAACTTACCTTGGAAGAGCTGGAAAGCATTACCCGCTCATTGGGTGCTTTGTAGCCGGAAGGAGAAAGAACTGTGGCGAAAACAGCAGATATTCAAGACATTTACCCGCTATCCTATATGCAAGAGGGAATTCTGTTCGAGACCTTGTATGACCTCGGCGGCCGGGCTTATTTTGAGCAAACCGTGTGCACATTGGAAGGAAACCTTGATGAGAATCGTTTTCGTCAAAGCTTGCAGGCGATGATCGAACGGTACGACATTTTCCGTACGGTTTTCCTGTACCAGGATATCGCTAAGCCCCGGCAGGTCGTGTTAAAGCAACGAGCAGCCGAATTGCGGTTCGAAGATGTGAGGGAGCTGTCCGAAGAAGGACAGCTTGCCCGACTGGACTCGTTTCGCGACGAGGATCGGGCCAAGGGCTTCGACCTGAGCAAGGACATGCTGCTGCGCGTAGCCGTATTCCGATTGGGGGATGCGCGGTATTCCTGCGTGTGGAGCCATCATCATATTCTGATGGATGGCTGGTGCATCGGCATTGTGATTGACGAGTTCTTGGAACTATATGGATCGCTGGTGGCAGAGGGTATTAAGCCAGCGCTGCCTCAGGTTCGCCCTTATGGTGACTATATCGGCTGGCTGACAAGCAAGGACCGCAAGGAAGCGGCGGCCTATTGGGACCGGAAGCTAGAAGGTTGCAAAGGCTCTTCACCACTGCCATGGCGGCATGGCAGTTCCAAAGCGGCCGGTTACAGACTGGAGCAGGTGGCGCTGAAGGTGGACGAAGCGACGACGAAACGGCTGCATAGGTTAGCGAAATCTTCACGGATAACGGTATCGACGCTGCTGCAAACGATGTGGGGTGTGCTGCTGCAGCGGTACAGCGGGCGGGACGAGGCCGTGTTTGGCGCAGTCGTGTCAGGACGTCCGGCTTCCATCGAAGGCATAGAGATGATGGTGGGGTTATTCATTAATACACTGCCGGTGCGCGTGGGCAAGTCGGAGGGCGGGTTCACGGCGCTGGCCAAGGCGGTGCAAGAAGCGGCGCTGGAGGCGGAGCCGCACAGCTACTATCCCTTGTACGAAATTCAGGCACGGACGGAGGTCAAGCAGGGACTGATCGACCACATCTTCGTGTTCGAAAATTATCCCATACCGAACCAATGGGAGAGCCGCAGCGGGTTGCAAATTTGCAATGTTACCCGCTTGGAACAGACGCATTACGATTTGAATGTGTTGATCATTCCGGGACAAGAGATGCTCATCACTTTCGACTTTAATGCGAACGTATACGACGGTGACGGGATTCGAACGATGGCGGAACACCTGAGCCGCGTAATTGAGGTCGTATTGGACAGGCCTGATATCCAAACGGACCATATCGATATCGTGACAGAAGCTGAGCGGAACCGTTTGCTTACGACGTTTGGCGGAACGCGAGGGGACTACAAGCCGGATAAGACGCTTCACAGGTTGTTCGAGGAACAGGCGTCCAGGACGCCGGAGCGGACGGCGCTTGTTGTTGATGACAGTCAAGTTACCTATCGGGAGCTGAACGAGCGGGCAAACGGACTGGCCCACAAGCTGCGGACCCGAGGTGTAACATTCGGAAGCATCGTCGGTTTAATGGCCGAGCGGTCGATTGACATGGTGGCCGGTGTACTTGGCATCATCAAGGCAGGAGGCTGCTTCGTTCCAGTTGATCCACTTTATCCCACCGAACGCATTCAATACATGATCAAGGACAGCGGCATGAGACTGCTTGTAACGGAAACGGCGTCTGTGGAGCGTCTACAGTCGGAATTTTCCGATGTAGAGCTGTTTGATTTGCACCAGGTTCAAGACCCCTACGAGTCTAAAGACATACAAGTTAACCAGAACTGGAGAGAAGCGGACAGCGCCGATGACGCCGGGGAAATGGACGAATCAAGACGCCAGCACGACGTCAGGAATTCGCTTGAAGCCGGAAGCAAGCATGATGATCGGAATTCGTGCGAAACGAGAAGCGGGCATGACGATCGGAATCCGAGCGAAACAGGAAGCGAGCATGGCGTCCGGAACGAAAGCTATGCTGGCGACCTGCTTTACATCATCTATACGTCAGGCACAACAGGTCGACCGAAAGGCGTCATGCTGGAGCACCGCAACTTGGCAAACTTGCTGCACCATCAAGCAAAATATACGGCGATTCCCTTCGACGGCAATGTCCTTCAGTATGCGACGGCCAGCTTCGATATGTGTTATCAGGAAATCTTTTCGACGCTTACGGCAGGCGGCTGCCTGTTTCTGATCGGAGAGGAAGAGAAGAGAGACTCCGAACGGCTATTGGCTTTCATCGAACGCTGGCGAATCGAGGTTGTGCTGTTTCCTACGGCACTGACCAAGTTCCTATTTCTGGAAGAAGGGATATCCGAGCGATTCCCTGCCTGCGTGCGGCATCTCGTGACAGCCGGTGAACAGCTTGTCGTTCCTGAAGGCCTGGCAAGCTTCCTGCGGCGCAACGGCATATGGCTTCACAATCATTACGGTCCATCGGAAACCCATGTCGTTACCTCGCTTTCCATCGGACCGGACGAAGCAGAAGCGGGCGTTCCCACGATCGGCCAGCCGATAGCAAATACAGACGTATACGTGTTGTCAGAAACCGGTTTGTTGCAGCCGATCGGCGTTCCAGGAGAGCTATATATTTCGGGAGATAGCGTCGGCAGAGGATATGTCGTAAGAGATGAGCTAACCGCTGCCAAATTCCTTCCCGATCCTTGCGGGTCCGGGCAAATTTGTTATCGGACAGGCGATCTGGCGAGATGGCTTCCGGACGGCAACATCGAGTTTCTCGGACGTAATGACGATCAGGTTAAAATTCGCGGCTACCGCATCGAATTAGGAGAAATCGAAGGAACGCTGCTCGATCATCCAGGCGTGAGCCAGGCCGCCGTTATCGCCATTCGGGGCGACCAAGCCGAAGACCGTATCGCGGCATATGTGGTTGGGGAAGGCTTGCAGCCGTCGGAGTTGAAGGCATGGCTGCTCCGTTACCTGCCGTCATACATGCTGCCGTCGGCGTTCATCCTTGTAGAGGCTTTGCCTCTTACGGCAAACGGTAAAATTGACAGAAGAGCACTTCCGAAACCGGTAAACGATGCAGCCGAGCAATCACACCTTCGGGCAGCGCCTCGAACGCCGCTGGAGCAGCAGATCGCTGCAGTTTGGAGCGAGGTACTGGAGCTTGAAAAGGTAAGCGTCGACGACGATTTCTTCCAACTGGGAGGCCACTCGTTGAAAGCGATGGCGGTCGCAGCCCGTCTGCACAAACGTCTCGGAACATCCGTCAGCGTCAAGGACGTGTTCCAATATTCAACCCTTGGCGAGTTGGCCCGGTTTATAGAGCGTGGGAGCGATCAGGCATATGAACCGATTCCGCAGGCTCCGGCGCGGATGTCGGAAACGTACCCCGTGTCCTCGTCCCAGCGGAGACAGTACATCCTACAGCAGATGCAGCCGAATTCTACGGCCTATAACATGCCGGCGGCTTTCCTGCTGGAAGGCCCACTCGATGAGGAGCGGTTCTGGCTCTCGTGGCAGCTTCTTGGAGAGCGGCATGAAACGCTGCGCACCACGTTCGAGCTGCAGGATGGGGAGCCCGCGCAGCGGATTCATCGGTTCGTGCAATTGGACAAGACCGTGTGGAACGTGAACGCGGAAGAAGCGGAACGTGTGGCGGCGAATTTTATCCGCCCGTTTGACCTTGCCGCCCATACGCTGTGGCGTATCGGATTGATGTGTCTGGAGGAGAGGCGTCATGTGCTGCTTTTCGACATGCATCATATTCATGCGGACGGGGTAACGATTCGAGTACTTATTGAAGAATTCACCGCCTTGTATGAGGGCGCTGCCTTGCCTGCTGCCGGACTGACATACAAAGATTACGCGGTTTGGCAGCGGGAGACGCTTGCTTCCGAAGAGATGAAGCATCATGAAGCGTATTGGCTGCAAACGCTCTCCGGCGATCTTCCGCTGCTGTCTCTTCCGGCCGATTTTTCGCGCAGTCTCGCGTATCAGGGAAAGGGCGATCGTGTAACGTTCGCACTGGAGCCCCAAATCTCCGAAGGCTTGAACCGGATTTGTGCGGATACCGGGGCGACACTTTATATGGTGCTGCTCGCCGCCTATTCCGTATTTTTGGCCAAAAGTACGGGACAGGACGACTTCATTATCGGATCGCCCGTAGCCAATCGAACGCACCCAGACACGCAGCGGATCGTCGGCATGTTCGTCAATACGTTGGCGCTTCGGCTGCAGCCGCAGGGGGACAAACGGTTTACCGAGTTTGTGAGAGAAGTCAAAGCGATGGTCTTGCAGGGGTTCGAGCATCAGTCATATCCCTTCGACCAATTGGTTGAAAAGTTGAACGTCCGGGGGGATCTCAGCCGCCATCCGTTACTGGATACGATGCTGGTGCTTCAATCGGCGGAAGAGCGTTTGCTGCGGTATACCCGGGATTTGACCGTGGGTCCATACCCGCTCGAGCATCATGCGGCCAAATTCGATCTGACGCTCTTTGCGGCGCAAACCGAGCGCGGGATCGAATTTACCTTCGAGTACGCAGCTGCACTGTTTCGCAGAGAAACGGTGGAACGGTGGAGCGGGCAATTCACAAAGCTGCTTCGTCAGCTCGCAGCCCATCAGCAAACGAAGCTGCATGATGCGACACTTCTCGACGCAGCGGAGCAAGAGCGCATGCTAGATGAACTGCTTCGCGATAGGAGCGCCGCGGCATATCCTGCCAACATTACTTTGCACGAGCTGTTCGAGGAGCAGGCGACCAAGCGGCCGGATTGCATAGCTGTCGTATGTGGCGACGACAGCTTGACGTACGGCGAGTTGAGCAAGCGCGCCAAGCGGACGGCATTCGAGCTCCGCGCTCGAGGCGTAGGGCCGGATACGATTGTAGGGCTGATGATGGAGCGCTCCGTCGATATGGTGATCGGCATACTTGCTATTCTGCAAGCGGGCGGCGCCTATATGCCTATCGATCCCGAATACCCGGAGGACCGTATCCGGTACATGCTGGAGGATAGCGGAGCAACCCTTGTTGTAACAGACGGCGCAAATGCAGGCCGGATTCCGCTTACAACGGGCAGCGTAATAACCGTCGGCCGTGCAGGGGAGAGCGAAGAGGAACAGCTCCCGGAGAATTCCTCTGGGTATTTGCAGGGGACACAATCGCACCATCTGGCCTACGTTCTGTACACGTCGGGAACGACAGGACGGCCGAAAGGGGTTATGATCGAGCATCGCAACGTGGTGCAGCTCTTGTTCCATGAAGGCTTCCCATTTGATTTCAATGAGAACGATACATGGACGTTATTTCATTCGTGCAGCTTCGACTTTTCCGTATGGGAGTTGTTCGGGGCGCTCCTGTATGGCGGTAAATTGGTCGTCGTCGATAAGGAAACGACCCGCGATCCGGTAGCGTTCGCCAGCCTGCTGCGCAGGGAAAAGGTCACCGTGCTGAATCAGACGCCAACGGCGTTCTATCAGCTGCTGAACGTGGAAGCAGGCCTGGCAGCGGACCTCCCGGTGCGGGTGGTCATCTTTGGCGGAGAAGCGCTAACCCCTGCACGGATTCGGGCCTGGTATGACGCTTATCCTCAAGTCAAACTGGTCAATATGTACGGCATCACGGAAACGACGGTTCATGTGACGTACAAGGAACTGAATGCCGAAGATTTCCAACGTGAAGCCAGCCCCATCGGACGCACGCTTGGCCCGCTTCAAGCTTACGTTTTGGACGCGCAGCGCAGGCTGCAGCCTGTCGGCGTGACCGGCGAGCTGCACATTGGCGGAGCCGGATTGGCACGCGGCTACTTGAATCGCCCGGACTTGACGGCGGAACGCTTCGTACCGAATCCATTTGTGCCGGGTGAGAGACTCTACAAGACGGGCGATTTGGCGAGAATGCTGCCGGACAGAACTTTGGAGTATGGAGGCCGGGCCGATTACCAGGTGAAGATCCGCGGCCATCGCATTGAGCTCGGCGAGATCGAAGCGCGCCTGCTGGCTATACCGGGCATCCGGGAAGCCGCCGTGCTTGCCTGGGATGGCGGGAGCGGGCAGCAGGAGCTATGCGCCTACCTGGTCGCCTCCGAAGCCGTAACGGCTTCGAGCGTGCGCAAAAATTTGTCCCTGACGCTGCCAGCCTTTATGCTGCCGTCTCAGGTGGTAATGCTGGATGGGCTGCCGTTGACGGTAAACGGCAAGCTGGATCGGGCTAAGCTGCCCCGGCCTGAACGGGGAACCTCACGGGGAGAGGGAGCAACGCCGCCCCGCAACGAGTGGGAGGCGCAGCTTGCCGCCTTATGGGAAGAGCTTCTGGACGTAGAGGCCATCGGTATGGAGGACGATTTCTTCGAGCTTGGCGGCCACTCGTTGAAGGCCACGCAGCTTGCTGCCCAAATGCGTCAGCGGTGGGGCATTGAGATGCCCTTGCAGCAAATTTTTGCTACCCCTACTGTCGCAGACATGTCTGCTTATGTGATGCAGGCCGAGCGTTCACAGCGTCCAGTCATCGAACGTGCCGAGCCTCAAGCGGAATACCCGGTGTCTTCGGCGCAGAAACGGATGTATCTGCTGGATCAGCGGGGCGAAACGGGAACGAGCTATAATATTCCGATCCTGCTGAGGCTCGAAGGCGACTTGGATGAACGGAGGTTTGCAGAGGCATTCCACCGGTTGACGCAGCGGCATGAATCGCTGCGAACGTCTTTTCATCTCGTGAACGGCGAGCCGGTGCAGCGCATCCACGATCATGTTGTGGCGGACCTCGTATTCACCGACGAACCGGATGCGGGCGAGGGGAACCTGCTCGAACGGTGCAATCTTCCGTTCGATTTGGCGAAAGCTCCTTTGCTGCGGGCCGGGGTTGTCCGCACGGCACCTTCGAGTTACTTGTTTTATTTGAACATTCACCATATCGTGGCCGACGGCTCCTCGCTCGGCGTGCTGATCGACGAGTTCGCCGCGTTGTATGAAGGGCGAGCGTTGCCCGAGCCTTTGCTTCAATATAAGGATTTTGCCGTCTGGCAGAACCGCATGATCGAAAGCGGCGCACTCGCCCGGCAGGAAGCGTTTTGGCTGGATGCCGTGTCGGACGATATTCCCGTGCTGCAGCTGCCTACGGATTTCCCTCGCCCGCCGGTTCAAACGTTCGAAGGGGATCATTACGAGTTCGCCGTTTCCCCGGAAACAACGGATCGTTTACGCCGTTTGGCCAAGGAGGAAGGCACGACGCTGTATATGATTTTGCTGGCGGCATACGCGCGTCTGCTGGCCGTATATGGAGAACAGGACGATCTGGTGATCGGCAGCGGAGTGGCGGGGCGGAATCAAGCCGAATTGCAGGCGATGATCGGCATGTTCGTCAATATGCTGTTGATGTGCGTGAAGATACAGGAGGAGCAAACGTTTCGGACATTGATCCGCCAAGTAAAGGCGACGTCACTGCAAGCTTTCGAGCATCAGGATTACCCGTTTGAAATGCTTGTTGAACGCAGCGGTATCGAACGCGACGTCAGCCGCAATCCGCTGTTCGACGCCTCCTTCGTCGTGCAGAACATGGATATGCCCGAAATTCGTCTTTCCGGACTCCGCTGCACGCCTTGCACATACAGAAACCGGACGGCCAAGTTCGATTTGACGCTCTTCGCGTGGGAACAGCCCGATCGGCTTACGTTCAGCCTGGAATACGCAACCGCATTGTTCCGGCGCTCGACCGTCGAGCGGATGATGGGTCACTTCACGCAACTGGTTGAAGAGATCGCCCGCGATGCAGACCGAGTGATCGGTGACGTTTCTCTGATGACGCTGGAGGAGACGCATGCTGTCCTTACCGCATGGAACGATACGGATGCGCCCGCCTCGGAATCGGATAGGCTGCATCGCCTGTTCGAGGAGCAGGCAGAACGTACGCCCGACCGTGTGGCGCTTCAATGGCGGGATATGTCAATCACGTACCGTGAGCTGAACGAGAAAGCGAACAAGTTAGCCTCTTATTTAGTGAACGAGCATGGGTTGAAGCCGGATTCGCCTGTCGGCTTGCTGCTGGAGCATCCCCCGGACCGCGTGACCGCGATTCTCGCCGTCTTAAAGGCGGGCGGCGCTTTCGTGCCGCTGGACCCAAACGCTCCACTGGAACGGCTGAAAACCATTGCTCGCGATACGGCGTTTCCTGTCTTGCTGACGGAGAAGCGGCATATTCGCATCGCCAATGCTCTGCAATGGGAATGTCCGGCGCTAGGCACATTCGTTTGTCTCGACAGCCGGCATGTGCTGGAAGAACCGGAATCGGAGCGCAACGGACTTATGAACCGTGAGCTGTGGGAGTTCATTGGCCGGGAGGCGGAGAACGACATCGCTGGCGGGGGATGGACGAATAGCTACACGGGCGATCTGCTGACCAGAGAGGAAATGGACGAATACGCAAGCAACGTGCTGGAGAAGCTGCGGCCTTATTTGCATAGCTCGACCAGAGTGCTTGAAATCGGCTGCGCTTCCGGTATCACGATGTTTGGCATGGCGCCGCATGTCGGCTTGTATGTCGGAACGGATTTATCGGATGTGATTATTGAGAAAAACCGCGCTCGCATCCACGAGGAAGGTCACGCTAACATCCGGCTCGCCTGCATACCTGCACATCATATCGACACGCTGGAGGAACAGTCGTTCGATATCATCATTTTAAACAGCGTTATTCAAGCCTTTCACGGTCATAATTACTTGAGACAGGTACTTGCAAAGGCGGTTAATCTGCTGTCTGATCGCGGCCTGCTGTTCATTGGGGACGTCATGGATCTCGCCAGCAAAGAAGTGCTGCACAGGTCGCTGATCGCCTATAAACAAGAGTATCCCGATGCTAAAGCTAAGACAGATTTGTCTGCGGAGCTGTTTCTCTCCAAAGCGTTCTTCGAAGACTGGGCCGCCGCAACCGGAAGTGTGAGCAAGCTGCACTTCTCCCGCAAGCGGCATACGATTGAGAACGAGCTTACACGATTCCGATACGATGTCATGGCGCATATCGACAAGAGTACTATAGCGGTATGCTCAAGCCTCGAACCATGTGCAGCAGAGCATGAAAAAGAAGACCGCGAGGAAGAACATAGTAGGGAAGAACATAGCGAGGATCAAGGCAAAGTCCGGGCGACCGCATGGAAAAAGCAACACGGCTGGGACGCTGTCGAACCGTATACGGCGCACAACGTCGTAACGGATGTGCAGCCGCATCACTTGGCTTATATCATTTATACATCCGGAACGACGGGAACGCCCAAAGGGGTCATGATCGAGCATCGCTCCATTGCGAATACGCTGCATTGGCGAAGACAGGAGTATGCGCTCGGGGAGCATGACCGCTGCCTGCAGCTGTTCTCGTACGTGTTCGACGGCTACGTGACGAGCCTGTTCACTCCGCTGCTTGCCGGGAGTACCGCTGTTCTGCTCGATGACGAGACGGTCAAGGATCCGCTTGCTATTCGCAAAGCGGTTGGCTCCTATCAGATTACCCACTTGCTTTGTGTGCCGTCGCTGTTCCGTGCTCTGCTGATCGGTATGGATCCTGATGAAACGGCATCGCTTCGAGTCGTCACACTGGCCGGCGAAGCCGTCAGCGATGAACTGGTCGCTTCCGCCCGCGTTCTCGGTTCAGGCGTTGAGCTTGTGAACGAGTATGGACCGACGGAGAACAGCGTAGCTACAACGGTTCTTCGCCGCCTTGAACGTCAACCGGTAATCACCATTGGCCGACCAATCGTCAATACGCGGGTGTACGTCCTGGACCGCAACCTTCGCCCCGTACCCGTCGGCGTGCTAGGGGAGCTGTGCATCGCAGGCATCGGCTTAGCCAGAGGATATTGGCAGCGTCACGAAGAGACGCAGCGGCAGTTCACCCGGCTTTATGCGCCAGGTAAAGAAGAACGGTTATACCGTACCGGAGACCTGGTTCGCTGGCTGCCGGACGGAACGCTCGAATACCGGGGCCGCCGGGACGACCAAGTGAAAGTTCGCGGCTACCGTATTGAGCCCGGGGAGATCGAGACGCGCCTTATGGAGGTTCCGGGCGTTCGGCAGGCTGTGGTTGTCATTAGAGAAGAAGCAGGCGACGAACGGGAAATGTCCGCTTTCTTTACCTCCGAACAACTACACGTGCAGGAGCTGCGCAGCCTGCTGGAAACGATGCTGCCGGGCTATATGATTCCTTCCCGCATCGTACGGCTCGAAGACATGCCGCTGACCGTGAGCGGCAAACCGGATCGCAAGGCGCTGTCACGCCACCGCTTCGAACAGTCACAGCTGCCGCCTTCAGCGCTGCCGAGGACAAAGCTCGAGGAGGATATCGCTTCGATTTGGCAAGACCTGCTCGCCATAGACAGAATCGGCATTCACGACAATTTTTTCGAGCTGGGAGGGCATTCGCTAAAAGCATCGCTGCTTGTGGCCCGGGTGCAGCTTCAACTCGGCAGGGCGCTCCGGCTGCAGGACATATTTGCCCACCCGACGGTCGAGGGTTTGGCCTTGGCTATAGAGACCAAGGATCAAATCAAGCAATCGCCTATTGAACTGCTGCCGCAACAAGATTCGTACCCCGTGTCGTCCGTGCAGCGAAGGCAGTATGTCTTGAGCCAAATTCAAGGCGCGGAGCAGAGTTACCACATGCCATCGGCCGTATTGATGACCGGAGTACTCCAACGCGAACGCTTTGAACAGGCATGGCGCGAGTTGGTCGACCGGCATGAATCGCTGCGTACCTCCTTTGTTATGGAGGGAGGAGAGCTGCGTCAGCGCATTGCGGATAAAGTCGATTTCACCATCGACGAGCTGACTGGAACATGGACGGCGGATCAGGCCGAACAAGCGGCGGCAGCCTTTGTGCGCCCGTTCGAGCTTAGCGAGGCTCCACTGCTGCGTGTCGGCCTGCTGCGGATGAACGACTCGACGCATTTACTGCTCGTGGATTTGCATCATATTATCGCAGACGGCATGTCCGTGAACCTGCTGATCGAAGAATTCGGCCGTCTTTATGCCGGAGAGAAGCTGCCCAAGCTTCATATTCACTATAAAGATTACGTCGCGTGGCAACAAGAGAGATTGCGTTCGGACGCTTTGCGCGAGCAAGAAGCCTACTGGCTCGGGGTCTTGTCGGGCGAATTGCCATCGCTTGACCTGCCGGCGGATCAACCTCGTCCTGCCGTGCGAAGCTTTACCGGGGAAACCGTCGCCTTCACGCTTGACCAGGCTTGTCACGAACGCTTGCAAAGACTTGCTGCCGCGAACGGAGCTACGTTATATATGGTGCTTCTGGCGTTATACACCGCTTTCCTGTCCAGGGTGACCGGGCAAGAGGATATGATAGTCGGCACTCCCGTCGCAGGGCGATCACATAGCGATGTAGAGCGTATGGTGGGCATGTTCGTCAACACGCTTGCAATTCGAACCTTCCCGCAGTTCCATAAGCCGCTGTCCGATTATGTAATGGAAATCAAACAGATCGTGCTGGAGGCTCTCGACCATCAGGAGTATCCGTTCGACGAGCTGGTGGAAAAGCTGGATCTCCCGCGCGATGTCAGCCGCAATCCAGTATTCGATACGATGTTCGTCCTGCAAAATATAGACCGTTCTATCGTATCGTTACCTTCTCTTAATTTAAAAACATACCCGCTTCCGCACCGGACAGCCAAATTCGATCTGCTATTGTCTGCGGAAGAAACGGACGAGGGCATTGCACTTGTGTTTGAATACGCGGAGGCGTTATTCCGTAAAGACACGATCGAACGGTGGGTGACTTACTTCGATGCGTTTATTCGCCATCTGGTTTCGAGTCCCGGAACGGCGATAGGTGACGCGCCCCTCATTCTCCATGAGGAGAATAGCTTGCAAACTGGTTACCGAGATTTCACTGCGGCGGTGCTTGAACCCGTTCCTACCATTCACAGGCGATTTGAAGCTCAGGTAAGCCGGGTGCCGGATCATACGGCCGTCGTTGACAGGGATAACCGGATCACATACCGGGAGCTTAACGACCGTGCTAACCGATTGGCTGGGCGCCTGAACAGCAAAGGCGTGGGAAAAGGCGCGGTCGTCGGTATCCTAATGCCGAAGTCCATCGACCTGGCTGTTGGCATTATGGCGATATTAAAAGCAGGGGCCGCCTATATGCCGCTAGTTCCGGACGATCCGGCTGAGCGCAGGTCGTGGATGCTTTCCGACAGTGGTGCCGGCATGCTTTTGACCGTATCTGCTCTTGCAATGAAGCTTGAGCCGGAGTTGGCATGGCCAAGCAGCATCATTTGCATCGAGGTGGAAGAGAATGAAGCGGTAGAAGCGGAAGCATGGCGGGATGCCAAGCACCTCGAGACCGACGAACCCATGGACGAAGCCACAGAGGAAACAACGGACCAGACAGAGCCTGACGACCCGGCATACATCATCTATACGTCGGGAACGACGGGGCGACCGAAAGGCATTGTTACTACGCATCGCAATGTAGTTAGCATGGTTCCCGATGCGGAATATTTGGGTCTGGATGAACAGGATGCCTTATTGGGATTCTCAAACCCGGCATTCGATGCGTTCGTCATCGATTTGTTTGGCGCGTTGCTGAACGGGGCGAAGACCGTCTTGCTGTCCAAGGAAGAAATGGCAGACTTGCGCCGCTTGCCCGATTTGATTCAATCGGAACGGATTACTACGTTCTTTGCCACGACGTCGCTGTTCAATCTGCTGGTCGATCATGCTCCGGGTTGCTTCCCTGGCATTCGAAGAGTGGTTTTCGGAGGCGAAATAGCATCGGCCGTCCATGTCAACAAAGCGCTGGCGCTCTCCGGTCCCGGAACGCTGTTCAACATATACGGACCAACGGAGACGACCGTCGCAGCTACTTACTATCCAGTCGTAGACGCGGTCTCGCCGTCTGTTCCGATTCCAATCGGAACACCTGTAACGGGAGCGACAGTCTTGATTGTAGGGACATCCGGTCAGCTTCAACCAATCGGGCTGCCGGGCGAACTGTGCATCGCAGGCGGAGGAGTGTCGCAAGGTTATTTACACCGGCCGGACTTAACGGCTGCCACCTTCGTTTCGCATCCCTCGATGCCGGGAACGATCATGTATCGTACCGGCGATAGGGCACGCTGGCTCGCAGACGGTACGATCGAGTTCCTGGGACGAATCGATCAGCAGGTCAAAATCCGGGGGAACCGCATTGAGCTTGCCGAAATCGAAACAAGTCTGCTTCAGCTGGAAGGTGTACGGGAGGCGACCGTCATCGTCCTGGAAACGGAAGCGGGGAAATCGCTGGTCGCGTATTACGTCGCGGATAGCGAACTCGCGAATAGCCGGCTGCGCGAGCATATGACCGGTGAGCTGCCTGCCGTCATGGTTCCGGCGCATTACATCCGGCTGGATCGGCTGCCTCTGTCCCGGAACGGTAAAGTCGACCGCAGCCGTCTCCCGTCTCCCGCTCAACAGACGGATGGAGACGAGCGTCCGTATGATGCTCCGCGCAATGAAACCGAAGCGGCGATGGCCGAGCTTTGGCAGCAGGTACTTGGCGAGGAGAAAATCGGCATCCGCGATAACTTTTTTGAACGTGGCGGTCATTCGTTGTCGGCGATGACGTTAATCAGCCTGCTCCATCAACGGTTGAATTTGAATGTATCGCTGCGTATGCTGTTCCAGCACCCGACTGTCGAATCCCTTAGTTTTGCGGCCGGAGGAGCTTCGGAAGCATTCCAACGAATCGAGCCGGCTCAGGAACGAGCATCGTATCCGCTGACCTCGGCACAGAAAAGATTGTTCGTACTGGATCACTTGGATGCAGCCGGGCTGAGCTATAACATGCCGTCAGCGCTGCAAGTGGAAGGTGAAGTCGATCCGCAGCGGGCGAAGCGGGCGTTCCACGCTTTGGTCCGGCGGCACGAGGCGCTTCGGACTTCGTTTGATCTGGAGGACGGGCTGCCGGTGCAACGGATTCATCCGAATATTCCTGCGGATTTTGAATACGACGAAGTAACGGAGCCAGAAGTGGAAGCCTATATGGGTACCTTTTTCCGCCCGTTCGAGATTGGGCAAGCTCCTCTTATGCGGTCCGCGTTATTGCGGGTGGCGGAGAGAAGGTTTGTGCTGCTCATCGATATGCACCATATCATTTCGGACGGGGTCTCTTCGATGCTGCTCATCCGAGACTGGACCCGTTTGTACGACGGGGAGGTTCTGGAGCAGCCGTCGATCACCTATAAAGACTATGCGGTATGGCAGCAGAGCCACTTGGCCAGCGAAACTGTGCGCAAGCAGCGGGCCTATTGGCAGGATGCGCTGGCCGGGGATCTTGGCGTCCTGCAGCTGCCGAGCGATTATCCTCGTCCGCCGGTTCAGACATTCGCAGGCGACAGCGAGGCGTTTACGATTGATCCGGCTACCTCCGCACGTCTTCGCAAACTGGCGAAGCAAGAAGGCGCCACCCTGTTCATGGTGCTGCTTGCCGTCTATACGGCGTGGCTGGGCCGTTTGTCGGCCCAGGAGGATATCATCGTCGGTACCCCGGCAGCAGGCAGACCTCATGCCGATGTGCAGCAGACCGTCGGGATGTTCGTCAATACGCTCGCGCTAAGAACCAAGCTTTCGCCTGAAGGGAGCTTCGCGGATCATGTGAAGAACGTCAAGCAAGTGACGCTGGGCGCGCTGGATCATCAGGATTATCCGTTCGAAGAATTGGTCGAGGCTCTGCAGGTAAGAAGGGACGTTAGCCGCAACCCGCTATTCGACGTAATGTTTGCTCTGCACAACATGGAGAAGGCCGACTGGCAGTCGGAAGCTATCTCCCTGTCGCCTTATCCGTACCGCCATACGGCCACCAAGTTTGATCTGACGCTCAATGCGACGGAAGCGGAGGATGGGATTCATTGCATACTGGAGTACCGCACCGACCTGTTCCAAGTGGAGACAATCCGGCGATGGGTGGACATGCTTGTTCGTTTGGCCTCGTACGTCTCCGAGCTTCCGGATGCGCCACTTGTTTCCATCGAACTCGTTTCAGAGCAAGAACGGGCACTGCTCGTGCATACATTCAACGAGACGCAAGTCGCCTATCCGCAGGATGCAACGATACATGGCTTATTCGAACAACAGGCTGCGCAAAACCCCGACCGTATCGCGGTTATAGCCGGTGATGAGCAAACCACTTACGCCGAGCTGAACGACCGAGCTGAGCGGCTCGCCGTGGCGCTGCGACAGCGAGGCGTTCGCGCCGATTCGGTTGTAGCGGTGATGACCGAGCGATCTGTCGGCATGCTGGTCGGCCTCTTGGCGGTATGGAAAGCCGGGGGAGGCTACCTGCCCATCGATCCTGAGTATCCACTTGAACGTATCCGCTTCATGCTTGAAGACAGCGGAGCAGCCGTGCTGTTGACGGATCGCAGCGGACCGGCAGAAGTTGAAGCGGCATACACGCTGGATTTGAACGATCCACAGTCCTGGCGTGTTACAGGAGCCCGGGCGCTACAACAATCGGCCCACGTCCAAGCTTCTTCGCTTGCGTACGTCATCTATACGTCCGGTTCCACGGGAATGCCCAAAGGCGTCATGATCGAGCATCGTTCGGTCGTCAACCGGCTGCTGTGGATGCAGCGTCAATATCCGTTAACCGCCGAAGATGTGATTTTGCAAAAAACGACGTTCAGCTTCGACGTATCGGTATGGGAGCTGTTCTGGTGGATGCTGGCGGGAGCCAAAGTATGCCTGCTCGCGCCAGGCGAGGAGAAAGATCCGTCCGCAATCGCCTCGGCAATCGAAGCGGCAGGCGTCACCACCCTGCATTTCGTCCCGTCGATGCTGCAGGCATTTCTGGACACGCTGCGGATGCAGCCGTCGTTATCCGCGAAATTGACCGGCGTCCGCCGGGTATTCGCCAGCGGCGAAGCTCTCGCGTCTTCGCATGTGCGGCTGTTCCGCGAGCTAATGCCGCCTCGAACCGCGTTCGTAAACTTGTACGGTCCGACGGAAGCAACCGTGGACGTATCGTTTCATGAATGCGTAGCGGAAGATGCTGCTACTGTAAGCGGCACTGTACCGATCGGAAGGCCGATCGACAATATTTCTTTGTACGTGTTGGATGCGTATGGCCACGTTAGTCCGATCGGCGTTCCCGGCGAGCTTTGCATCGCTGGCGCCGGCTTAGCGAGGGGTTACCTGAATCGGCCGGAAGCGACCGCCGAACGGTTTGTCCCGCATCCATTCGCGGACAACGAGCGGCTGTACAAGACCGGCGATTTGGCCCGGTGGCTGCCGTGCGGACGGCTTGAATACATGGGCCGACTGGACCATCAGGTCAAAATCCGCGGCTACCGTATCGAGCTGGGGGAGATTGAAACCGGTCTGCTGCGTGTACCGGGCGTGCACGAAGCGGCTGTCATCGTTCGCAGCGGTTCGGGCGGGATGCCGGAGCTGTGCGCGTACGTGGTCGCTCCCGAGATAGACGTCCAGCACTTGCGGCAAGCGTTGGCTCAACGACTGCCTCATTACATGGTACCGGCTCTGTTCATGCGTATCGAACGCATGCCGTTGACGGGCAGCGGCAAGCTGGACCGCAAAGCGCTTCCCGCACCTCGTCCGGATATCGGCAGCGGAGAACCTGGAGCGTCTCCGCGAAACGAGACGGAACGGCTGTTGGTATCCATCTGGGAAGATGTGCTCGGTGCTGCACCTATCGGGATCGAAGACAATTTCTTCGAGCTGGGCGGTGATTCGATTAAAGCGCTGCAAGTCGCGTCCCAGTTGTTCCCGCATGGTTTTACCCTGGCGTTGAAGGACGTGTTCCGGCATCCGACGGTGTCCATGCTGTCTGGATTATTGGAGCACCACGCACCGGAGGCGGACCAAAGCGAGGTGGTGGGCGTTACAGAGCTCTCGCCGGTCCAACGTTGGTTTCTGGAGCAGCGTGTGAACGATGAACATCACTTTAATCAATCGGTTATGCTGTTTCGTCAGGAACGTTTTGTCCCCGAGGCGGTACAGGGTGTATTCCAAGCGCTGACCATGCATCATGATGCTCTGCGTCTCGTATTTCCGCTGCATAATGGCCATCGTACGGCATATCATCTTGGCAGCGAAGACATGCGATTATCGCTCGAAATCGTCAATGTGACACAGGAGGCCGATCCGCAGTCAGCTATTCGGAAATCCGAGCTTCGCCTGCAGAGCGGCATCGATTTGGAGCAAGGGCCGCTTATCAAGCTCGGCCTGTTCAGGGCACAGGAAGGAGACCATTTGCTGATCGTTATCCATCATCTGGTGATGGACGGGGTGTCATGGCGCATTTTACTCGAAGACTTTGCTTGGGGGTATCGGAATTGGCAGGAGCGGGAGAACCGCGACCCGGCGTTCGCGAGCCTTCCGTTTGTGAGCAAGCCGACGGAGCTGCGTTTTCCGATGAAAACGACTTCGTTCCGGGATTATGCGGAGAAGCTGGGAGCCTATGCGAACAGCTATGGGCTCCAGCAAGAACGTTCATACTGGGAGCGGCAAGTAGGGCTACTGGCATCGCCGCTGCCTCGTGACCTTGCCGTGACAAGCAATGCGACTGGAGATGCCCGTTCGGTCCATATCGAGCTTTCGGAAAGAACAACCGCGCAGTTGTTACGGGAAGCCAATAAGGCGTACCGGACGGAAATCAATGAGCTGCTGCTCAGCGCGCTTGCAATGACGGTGCGGAAATGGAGCGGTAAGGAACGCGTATGGGTCACGCTGGAAGGCCACGGCCGGGAAGATATGCTGCAAGGACAAGGGGTGAACGTATCGCGAACGATCGGCTGGTTTACCTCGCTCGTGCCCGTTCTTCTGGAGATAACGTCAATAGAGGAACGAGTAGAGAACCTGATATCGAATGACATCAAAGCCGTCAAGGATGGTCTGCGACGATTGCCGAACAAGGGAGTCGGGTACGGGGTGTTAGCTTATAGGGCCGAAGAGAGCCTGCGGGTTCCAGAAATTCGGCCAGAGATCAGCTTCAACTATCTGGGGCAATGGGATCGGGAGATGACCAATGACGTGTTTGCGATGTCTGCTGTGACGCCGATGTCGCCGATCAGCAGCCGATTGGAACGCGCGCATCAGCTCGATCTGACCGCGTTGATTAAGGACGGCCGCTTTCTATGCAGCATTCATTACAACGGATTGGCTTACCGGGAACCTACGATGCGGCAATTTATCGATTCCTATAAGCAGCATTTGCTCTCCGTCATTGGGCATTGCATGAGCAAGCCCGAGTCCGAGGCGACGCTAAGCGATTATGACGACGATGAATTAACGACGGATGCGCTGCAAGACATTGCCGCCATTGTGAACAGCCTATAGAACTGTGGAGGTGCAAGCCGGAATGGATCTGTCCAACATTCAAAATATTTATCCGCTCTCTTCCATGCAGGAAGGCATTTTGTTTCAAATGCTATATGACCGGGAATCGGCTGCTTACATCGAGCAGACTACGTTTACGCTGATGGGCGACGTGAATGAAGAGGCGTTTCGGCAAAGCGTGCAGCTTTTGATGGATCGACACGATGTTTTTCGGACGATTTTTATTTATCAGCAGGTGGCGGAGCAATCCAAGCCGCGCCAAGTCGTCTTGAAGCGACGCGAAGCGGATGTGCGCTTCGAAGACCTGCGGACACTTTCGGGCGAAGAGCAAATCGTTCGCCTGGAAGCGTTTCGCAGCGAGGACCGGGCGAGAGGGTTCGACCTTACCAAAGATACGCTGCTGCGGGTTATGGTGCTCAGAACCGGCGAACGGCAATACAATTGCGTTTGGAGCCACCATCATATTCTGATGGACGGCTGGTGCATCGGAATCGTGATGCAGGAGTTTTTCGAGGCGTACCGCTTGTTGCAAGCGGGACAAAGTGTGAAGCTGCCTCGGGTTCATCCTTACAGCGAGTACATTCGCTGGTTGACAGGGAGGAACCGCGACGAAGGCGCAGTTTACTGGGATAAGTACCTGGAAGACTGCCCGGGACCTGCTCCGCTGCCATGGCAGCGGAGTCATCCCGAATCCGGTTACCGCCAAGAGCAGGCGACATTGACATTAGATGAAGCGACTACGACCCGCCTGAACGCGCTGTCGCAAACGTCGCGTGTGACGATTGCGACGCTGCTGCAAACCGCGTGGGGCTTCCTGCTGCAGCGCTACAGCGGACAGAGCGAGGCGGTGTTCGGCGGGATCGTATCGGGCCGTCCCTCCCAGCTTGAAGGCTCCGGTACGATGATCGGGCTGTTCATTAACACGCTCCCGGTTCGGGTACGCCAGCAGGAAGGCGGTTTTCTTGCAGCTGCACAGGAAGTCCAGAAAGCCGCGTTGTCAGCGGAACCGCACAGCTACTACCCGCTGTACGACATTCAGGCGCGTTCGCAAGCCAAACACAATCTCATCGATCATATCTTCGTATTCGAGAACTATCCGTTGCCGAAGCATATGGAAGGTGAGTCTGGAGGCGATAGTCTGCGGATTAAACAGGTGTCGGCTCGTTCGCAGACGCACTATAACCTGAACGTAATCATCGTTCCAGGGGCTGAACTGCTTCTAACGTTTGATTACAACGCGAACGTATACGATAGCGGGGGCATCCTTAGGATGGTCGAACACTTACGGCGGGTACTCGATGCCGTCTTGGACAATCCCGCAGCCCAGCCCGCAGATCTCGACATCGTATCGGAAGCTGAGCGGCAGCAGGTGGTGCTTGATTTCAACCAAACGCAGCGGGACTATCCGAAGGATGCGACGCTGCATATGCTATTCGAACAACAGGCGGAGAAGACGCCCGAGCAAGCAGCGCTTATATTCGGAGACACGGTGATAACGTATAGCGAGCTGGACGCTCAGGCGAACCGGCTTGCCCGCTACCTGTGCGTCCGAGGGGTGAAGACGGGCAGCATCTTGGGCTTGATGGTTGACCGTTCGCCGGGAATGGTCGCGGCCATCCTGGGCATTTGGAAAGCAGGCTGCGCCTACTTGCCGCTCGATCCCGATCATCCCGAGGAGCGAAACCGCTTCGTGCTGCAAGACAGCGGGGTTAAGACGCTGCTGGTGGAACGGCGGGCAAATGCGCTTAACGACTTCTCCGGTATGATAATCGATCTAAGCGAAGCCCGTTTAGCGGCCGATCTTATACCTCCGATTCAAGAATCGGAGGTAACGCGGCACAGCGCGGCCGCGGAACAACTCGCTTACGCCATCTATACGTCCGGTTCGACCGGACGACCGAAAGGCGTAACGGTTGAGCACCGCAGCGTCGCGAATACACTGCTCTGGCGGCAGGAGGAATATCGGTTTACGCCACAGGATCGCAGTCTTCAATTGTTTTCTTTTACGTTCGATGGCTTCATCACGAGCTTGTTTACTCCGCTGTTGTTAGGCAGTCCGTCCGTACTGGCAACAGCGGATGAGGCCGTCGACGCTCGCGCCATTGTCGAGATGATTCGCAAGCATGGGGTTACGCGACTGTTTGTCGTACCCACCTTATATCGGGCGATTCTGGAAGCAGACCTGGGAGAAATCGAAACAGGTGAGGAGCTGCCGCTTAGGTCGGTGACGCTGGCAGGGGAGCCGATGCCGAAAACGCTCGTGGAACTTAGCAAGCAAGCCTCCCCTCAGGCGGAGCTGATCAATGAGTACGGTCCGACCGAGAACAGTGTAGCGACAACCATTTCCCGCCAACTGGAGAAGCAGAATGAGATCACGATTGGACGGCCTATCTCCAATACGAGGGTGTATGTGCTGGGACCGCAGCAGCAGCTTCAGCCCGTTGGAGTAAGGGGAGAGTTGTACATCGCAGGAGCAGGGCTGGCGAGAGGGTATTTGAACTGGCCGGAACTGACGGCGGAGCGGTTCGTGCCCGATCCGTTCATGCCCGGCGAGCGGATGTACCGTACGGGCGATCTCGCACGTTGGTTACCGGACGGGCAGCTCGTCTATGCGGGACGGAACGATCATCAGGTGAAAATCCGCGGCTACCGGATCGAGCTCGGAGAGGTCGAAGCCGGGCTGCGGCGCGTGCCTTCCGTCGACGACGCGATCGTCGTCGCCCGCGAAGATGCGGAAGGCCGCTCGCAGTTATGCGCGTACGTCACTTCCCGCGAAGTGCTCTTCGTCAGTGAGCTGCGCACCTCTCTGGCGGCTATGCTGCCTGGCTACATGATCCCGTCGTACTTCGTGCAGATCCCCGCGTTACCGCTGACGTCAAGCGGCAAGCTCGACCGGCGGGCGCTGCCGGTGCCTGACGGGGGAGTGGCGCTCGGCACGGCGTATATCGCTCCCCGGACCGAGCGGGAGCGCTTGCTCGCCGCCGTTTGGGAACAGGTGCTCGGCGTGCCGCGAGTCGGCATCCACGATAGCTTTTTCGACTTGGGCGGCGACTCGATCAAAGGACTTCAAGTCTCATCGCGCCTGCATCGGTACGGGTATGGGCTAGAGCTGAAGGCGCTATTTCAGCAACCGACCCTCGAAGCGCTGGCCGAGGCCTTGACGTATCATGATCCTGTGGCCGAGCAGGGTCCGGTAGAAGGAGATGCGCCGCTCATGCCGATTCAAGCCTGGTTCTTCGAACAGGATATGGCGGCACCGACTCATTTCAACCAATCCTTGATGCTGTATAGGCAGGATGGCTTCTCCGAGGCGGTCGTGCGGGAGACGTTCCGGCGACTGGCTGTGCACCACGATGCATTGCGACTTGTATTCCGGCAAGAAGACGGGCGCTGGAGCCAACGAAACAGGGGATTGGCCGAAGGTGACTCCTTCGGGATGGACGTGCTGGACTTTAGCACAAGCCCGGATGCGGCGGATCGCATTCGGGCGGAGGAGCGGCGAATTCAGGCCGCGATGCGATTGGACGAGGGACCGCTGGTGCGGCTTGGGCTGTTTCGCACGGCTGAGGGAGACCACCTGTTGATCGCGGTACACCATCTGGTAATCGACGGGGTGTCGTGGCGAATCCTCCTGGAGGATTTTCAATCCTTATATACACTTTCGATAAAGAACATCTCATTACCCGACGAGCCAAGTCTGCCTGCAAAAACGACGTCATACCGGGACTGTGCACGCCTGCTGGCAAAAGCGGCTGAGCGGCCGAGGTCCCGATCGGAGCGGCAATACTGGCAGAGAGTTCAGGAAGCGCAAGTGGCTCCGCTGCCGAAAGACTTCGCAGGCGCTGAAGGAAACGGCCGTTGGTCCGATTCGGAGACGGTCAGCGTGACGCTGAGCGAAGCGGAGACGGAGCTGCTGCTGCGGGAGGCGAATAAGGCGTACCATACAGAAACGACGGAGCTTATAGTCGCGGCTTTGGCACGGGCTGTTCGAGATTGGACGGGAAGCGGCCGCATGCGGCTGGAGCTAGAAAAACACGGTCGTGACGCACTGCCGGAGGGCGCGGACGCATCGCGCACGGTCGGGTGGTTTACAACACTATATCCGGTGCTGCTTGAAGTGGAACCAATGGAGGACGCGCCTGAAGAGACGTTAGCGACTCCAGTTGAAGATGATGAGGCGCTGCTCTTGGGGACTGATATTAAGAGCGTTAAAGATGAACTGCGGCGCGTTCCAAACCAAGGGGCCGGATACGGTATCCTGAGGTACTTGGCACAGTTGTCACAGAGGCAAGCGCACGTCCCGGATCAGCCTTTACGGGCACAGGCGGACATTGCTTTCAACTACCTCGGTCAATTCGACCGGGAGGCGGATAACCCCGTGTTTTCATTTTCTCCGCTTCATGGGGCATTTGACACTTGTTTGGACAACACACGGCTACATGTGCTTGAGATAAATTGCATAGTCGTGGGGGGGCGGTTCTCCTTGACGGTAAACTACAATCGGCATCATTATCGCGAGCAGACGATGAGCAGCTTTGCGGAAGGAATTCACAACCATTTAATAAGCATCCTTGCACACTGCGTTCACAAGCAGGAGCCTGAACAAACCGCGTCCGATTTCACCGGCAAGGAGTTGACGTCCTCTGCTTTGGACGACATTCGTTCGATGATCGGCTCGTTATAGAGCTGATAGCAACAATCCGAGCGCTCCAAGACGCGAAAACGAACCAAGAAACGAAAGGGGGACTTAGGACGATGAAAAATAAAGCGGAAATTCAAGATATTTACCCATTATCCTACATGCAGGAAGGCATGCTGTTTCAGACGTTGTATGACGGGGAAGCCCGTGCCTATGTCGAACAAACAACGCTTACGCTGCAAGGGATTTTGAACGAGGAGGCCTTCCGGCAAAGCGTTCAACTGCTGATTAACCGGTATGATATTTTTCGTACCGTCTTTTTGCCTAGTGTTGCTGAAATGAATCGCCCACAGCAGGTAGTCTTAAAGCAGCGGGATGCGGAAGTTCACATGGAGGATTTGCGCGGGTTGTCTGAAAACGAGCAAAGCGAGCGTGTACAATCTTTTGTTAGTGAGGATCGAGCGAGAGGGTTTGATCTGAGCAAGGATATGCTGCTGCGGCTCACCCTGCTGCGCACGGGCGAACAGCGATACATCTGCGTATGGAGTCATCATCACATCTTGATGGACGGCTGGTGCATCGGGATCGTGATGAAGGAGTTTTTCGAGGCGTATCGCTTGCTGGAGGCGGGACTTCCAGTCGCTTTACCTCGTGTTCGTCCGTATGGCGAGTATATCCGCTGGTTGACGGGGCGAGACAGCAGCGAAGCGGCGGCGTTCTGGGACCGGCAGTTGGAAGGCTGCGCAGGAGCCTGCTCCCTACCATGGCGGCGCAGCAGCCCGGAGGCCGGGTACCGCCAGGAAGAGGTGACGTTGGTACTGGAAGAAGCCTTGACGAACCGGTTGAACGCGCTGGCGCAATCAACCCGCATAACCGTCGCGACGTTGATACAAACGTTGTGGGGCGTATTGCTGCAGCGATACAGCGGACAGGATGAGTCTATATTCGGGGCCGTCGTATCGGGGCGACCGGCGCAGATCGAGGGCATCGAAACGATGGTGGGGCTGTTCATCAATACGCTGCCGGTACGGGTTAGCTGGCGGGAGGGCGGTTTTCTGGCGATTGCTCAGGCTGTGCAGGAAGCCGCTCTGGCAGCAGAACCGCATAGCTATTATCCGCTGTATGAAATTCAGGCGAGGACTGAGGCCAAGCAGAGCCTGATCGATCACCTGTTTGTGTTTGAGAATTATCCGCTGCCGACAGGTGAGGGCGTCTCATCTAGCATGCCGGATACGCTGCAGGTAGAACACGTTGTCGTCCGGGAACAGTCGCATTATGACTTGAATGTCACGGTAGTGCCCGGCGAGAGCCTCTTCATCCGTTTCCATTACAATGCGAACGTATACGATAAGGATGGGATCCGCAGCATGCAGGGACATCTGCGTCAAATGCTCGCTGCCATGTTGGACAACCCGTATGTAGATCCGGGCGAGATCGATCTTTTAACATGGGATGAAACGGAAGAACTGCTATCCCGCTTTCATCAGGTCATCACTGATCCAGAGTGTCCGAAAATGGTTCCGCATTTGTTCGAGGAGCAGGCTGCGAAGACGCCGGATCGAATCGCTGTCGTTAGCGGAAATGAGCGGTTGACCTACCGCGAGGTGAACACACGCGCTACACGGTTGGCTCATGCACTGCGGGCGGAGGGGGTGGGGTTTGAAGACATCGTGGCTATTCGGTCTGAACGAACTCCCGATATGCTGGTCGCCGTGCTTGCCGTTTGGAAAGCTGGCGGTGCCTACCTGCCTATTGATGCCGATTATCCGGACGAACGCATCCGGTTCATGCTGACCGATAGCGGGGCTAAGCTGCTGCTGACCGACCGTCCGGCAGAAGCGCCGGCCGATTATCCCGGCCGAACGTTGGCTTTTGATGAGAAGGCAGCTGCTACGGAACACATGGAAGAAGGCTTGGCTGTACCGCTGCGCATCCGGCCGGAGCATGCTGCATACATGATCTACACATCGGGAACGACGGGGAATCCGAAGGGAGTAACAATCGAGCATAGAAGCTATGCAGGAATGGCGGATGCTTGGCGGACGACCTATAGGCTGGATCAGACCGAGGTAACTTTGCTGCAAATCGCCAGCTTCTCGTTCGACGTCTTTGCAGCCGACCTAGCTAGAGCTCTGTCGTACGGCGGCACGCTCGTCTTATGCCCGCAGGTAGCACGGACAGATGTTGACGCCATGTGTCGGTTGATCGAACGGGAATCCGTTACTTTTCTCAATGCGACGCCTGCAGTCGTCGTTCCGCTTGTCCGACATGCGGCCAGACACAGACGGAATCTGCGTTCATTGCGTACTCTCATTACGGGTGGGGACGTTTGTCATGCCGCCGATTTTGAACAAGCGGTCGAAATGCTCGGTCCTTCCACGCGAGTGATCAACTGTTACGGTGTCACGGAAGCTTGCGTGGATGCGACCTTATACGAACTTGATTCCCGGCGATTGCCGGTCGTGGGTACTGTCCCCATTGGTCGTCCTTTCCCTAACGTGCGTACTTATATCGTTCATCCGGGCTTCGGCTTGCAGCCAGTCGGCGTGCCGGGTGAGCTGTGCATCGGAGGCGTTGGTGTCGGAAGAGGCTACCGGAATCGGCAAGAGCTGAATGAAGAGCGGTTCGTGCAGGATCCTTATGTCCCCGGCGAGCGAATGTATCGAACCGGAGACTTGGCCCGGTGGCTGCCTGATGGCAGCATCGAATTCATAGGCCGGATCGACCAGCAGCTGAAAATTCGGGGTCATCGGATCGAGCCGGCGGAAATCGAGGCGCGATTAATGCAAATCGACGGGGTACGAGAAGCGGTTGTAGCGGCCCAAAGCATCGACGGACAAAGCGAGCTGTGGGCTTATGTGACGGGGGAAAACCATCTGACCGAAGCCTCGCTTCGTGACGCGCTCAGCCGGGTGCTCCCTGCGCCTCTGATCCCATCACGCTTCGTACGATGGGATCATCTGCCGCTTACGTCTAACGGGAAGGTCGACCGTCAAAGACTTCCCTCGGGCGGCGCTGCGTTTGCAAGCGGAGGCCTGTACAATGCCCCGCGCAATTCGGCTCAAGCGAAGCTTGCCCGTTTGTGGCAGAAGGTGCTGGACATCGAACGGCCGATCGGCATCCGGGAATCGTTCTTTGAGATCGGTGGCCATTCTCTTAAAGCGACAACGCTCGCATCCCGTATTAATAAAGCGTTCGATCGTGAACTTACGCTGCGTGATATATTTCAGTACACAACGATCGAGCAAATGTCCGAGCGGATCGCAGCGGGAAGCACCGTCAAGGGCCCGGTACTAGAACCGGTCGAAATCCAGCCGTACTATCCAATTTCCTATTCGCAAAGGCGTCTGTACCTGCTGAATCGAATGGACACGTCACACTATCATTACAATATTCCCTATATGTTTGAAATCGAGGGAACGGTAGACGTTACTCAGTTCGAATCCGCCTTCCGCGAGATCATGCGGCGTCACGACAGCCTGCGCACTTCATTCGACATCCAGGACGGCGAGCCCGTGCAAATCGTGCACGCTCACCAGGATCTTCCTTTCCTTTATGAACATGCAGACGGAAGGGACACGGATGCGATTGTTCAATCATTCGTGAGGGCGTTCGACCTTCACCAAGCTCCGTTGTTTCGGGTCGGCCTGATCAGGCTGGAGGAGACGCTTCATCTGTTTTTATTCGATATTCACCATATAATAGCGGACGGCACCTCGGTCCCACTGCTGATCGATGAATTTTCCAGGTTGTACCGGGGTGAAGTGCTGCCTGAATTGGCCGTACAATACAAAGATTTCGCGGTTTGGCAGCGGCAGCTTGCTGAGAGCGAAGCGTATGGCTTGCAGGAAAAGTATTGGCTTGACCGGTTCGCCATTGCGCCGCCGCTTCTGCAGCTGCCGACGGATCATCCTCGTCCCTCCAGTATGCGGAATGAGGGTGGACATGTTCCTTTTACATTGGATGAGGTGGCTACCGAACGGCTTTATCGGCTTGCTTCCGATACGCAAAGTACGCTCTACATGGTGCTGCTCGCCTCGCTCTCTACATTTCTTCACCGGTTGAGCGGACAGGAGGATATCGTCATAGGATCGCCGTCAGCCGGAAGACAGAGTGCTGAACTGGAACCGATCATCGGCATGTTCGTGAATACACTCGCGCTGCGCACGTCTCCGCGTAGGGATCAATCGTTCCTCTCTTTGTTGAACGAAACGAAGGAAATGACATTAGAAAGCCTGGAACATCAGGATTATCCGTTCGAGGAGCTGGTCGATAAGCTGGAGGTAGACCGGAGTTTAAACCGTAATCCGTTATTCGATGTTCTATTGGCTTTGCAGAACATGGATCAGCGAGCGCTCGATCTCGGCGACCTTCGCATGTCCGCATATCCCTACATGCATCCGACTGCGAAATTTGATTTGTCCCTCTATGTAACGGAAGTTGAGGGTACGCTACGGTGCAGCTTCGAATATTCAACAGAGTTGTTCGCGGAATCGACGATCAAGCGCTGGGCCGCCCATTTAGAAACGCTGCTGCATTCGATCACCTCCGATCCGAACCAGCGCTTATCCGATTTACCGCTTTTGACAAAGCAGGATATCGAACATCTCTTGAATGCGGGAAACCCTGAGCTGGCAGCTGAGAAAAGTCATCAAACCGTACACGGTCTGTTCGAAGAGACGGCCGACCGCTATCCGGATCGTGTGGCTGCCCTCTACAAGGGAGAATCGTTCACATATCGGCAGATGGAAGAGCGTGCGAATCGGATCGCCACTTACTTGCACCGGCGCAGTAAAGGCGAGAGTGAGCAGCTAATCGGCGTTTGGATGCATGCATCCCCGGACAGTGCTGCCGCCATGCTGGGTGTGATGAAAGCAGGGGGAGGCTACGTACCCATCGATCCCGATATGCCTGCCGATCGAGTCGGCGCTATTGTGCGCGATGCCGGGTTGTCCGTTCTGCTCTCATCGCGCACACGGCTCAAGGCGCTCAACGATCTGCAATGGGAATGCCCCGAACTGCAAAGCTATATATGCCTGGATTGTGACGATCCCCACAAGGTGGAAGAGAACGAGAAAAATGCTTTGATGGATGAACGTTTATGGGAGCATGTCCGAACGGAGGGCGAAGACGACATTAGCGGCGGAGGCTGGGTCAGCAGCTATACAGGCAAGCCTTTCTCCAAGCTGGAAATGGACGAGTACGCGGACAATGTGCTGCACAAGTTACAGCCATACTTACACAGCGAGGCAAGGGTGCTGGAGATCGGATGCGCATCGGGGATCAGTCTGTTTCGCATCGCTCCGCATGTCGGCATGTACTGCGGCATTGATCTGTCGCCTTCCATGATTGAACGAACCCATGCTGCCTCCGATGCCGAGGGCTGGAACCATGTTCGGTTGCACTGCATGCCGGCCGACCAGATCGCTGAATTGGACGAAGCCGACTTCGATATCGTAATCCTGAACAGCGTCATCCAGTATTTCCACGGACCAAATTATTTACGGCGGGTGCTTCGTCAAATCATCGCCAAGCTTCGGGGGCGGGGTGTGCTGTTCATCGGCGATGTAATGGATTTGGAGCTGAGGGCCGAGCTGTTGTCTTCCTTGCGCCTGCATCAAGCGAATCATCCGGATCATACGGTCAAGACCGATTTTTCGTCCGAGTGGTTCGTGGCAAAGCCGTTCTTCGAGGATTTGGCCTACGATCTTCCCGGCATAACAAATATAAAATTCAGCAATAAGCTCGCCACCGTGGAAAACGAGCTGACGAGGTTTCGTTACGACGTCGTGATGGAGCTCGACCCGCAAGCAGCAGCCGGCAAGCTTCGCCCTGACAGCTCGGAAGGGCGTCACAAATTCCAGCACGGGCTGAAGGAGCTGCAGGCTTACACGCCTGATCGTCTTTCACTTGCGATTGGTCCGGAACGGCTCGCTTACGTTATATTCACATCCGGTTCGACCGGGAAACCGAAAGGGGTCATGATCGAGCATCGCAGCATGATGAACTTGAATCATTCCCTGCGCGAGATGGTGGGGTTCGACCGTCACGAATCGGTGCTTTGCGTGACGAAAATATGCTTCGACATTCATATTGTGGAGATGCTGCTTCCCTTGTTGAATGGCCTTCACACGATTATTGCAGATGAAGACGAACAGCGCGATCCGGCCTTGTTGAATCGGCTGCTGCTCCGTTTTCCTGCGGATATCGTACAGACGACCCCGTCCCGAATGAAACTGCTGCTCAGCGATCAGCGAACCGTGGAGGGCCTTCGCCGGGCAAGACTGGTGATGTTAGGCGGGGAAGCTCTTCCGCAAGAGCTGCTGGAGCAGCTCGAACAGTCGACGGACGCCGACATCTATAACTTGTATGGACCGACGGAAACGACCGTGTATTCCACCGTGCAGCGGCTTAACGGGAGAAAGCGGGTCAGCATCGGCATTCCGGTAGCGGGTACAAGCGCGCGCATTGTAGATGATTCGCTGCGGCTTGTTCCGGAAGGCGTGATTGGAGATCTGTGCATTGGCGGGGAAGGGCTGGCACGTTGTTACTTCAACCAGCCGGAACAGACACAGGCCCGTTTTGTGGCGGACCCGTATTCACCTGAAGG
Organism: Paenibacillus lutrae; assembly: GCF_009757775.1. Taxonomy (GTDB): domain Bacteria; phylum Bacillota; class Bacilli; order Paenibacillales; family NBRC-103111; genus Paenibacillus_F; species Paenibacillus_F lutrae. The sequence continues at coordinate 245,567 of NZ_RHLK01000001.1, read as the reverse complement.
CCGATTGTACCGGACAGGTGATTTAGCGAGATGGCTACCGGACGGCTCGATCGATTATGTCGGTCGCACGGATAACCAAATCAAGCTTCGCGGATACCGGATCGAGCTGGAGGAAATCGAGCATCACCTGCTTCAAGTGAGTGGTGTTCGTGGGGCCGCCGTGCTGCTGCTCCCCGGCAAATCGACGGATCACGCCGAGCTGAGCGGCTATTATACAGCGGACCGGCCGCTGTCGCCCGCCGATCTTCGTACGGCTTTAGCGGCTAAACTGCCGGATTACATGCTGCCCGCGAAGTTTATGCGGTTGGATCAGATGCCTCTTAACGCGAACGGTAAAATCGACCGTAAAAAGCTCGCAGCGCTAGGCGAAGGATCTCACGCCGTTCGGGCATACACCCCGCCGGGCAACTGGGTGGAGGAACAGCTTGCCGGCATTTGGCAGGAGGTGCTGGGCGTGGATCGAGTCGGCGTCACCGACCGTTTCTTCGATTTAGGAGGCAATTCGTTAAAAGTACTCGAGACGATCAGCCGCATTCATCGCGAGCTTCATATGGAGCTCACGATGCGGATGCTTTTCGAATATCCGACCGTGCGCCAGTTAGCTGAGCATATGGATCTGCCAGACAATAGACAAAGCCTAATTATGCTAAAGCAAGGCTCGCGTACGGATCTGACCGTGATTTGCTTTCCTCCGGTGGCGGGTTACGCGCTTGTGTTTAAAGAGCTTGCCGACCGGCTGTCGCCTTATGCGACGGTTTACGGGTTCGACTTCATTGAGCAGGACGACCGACTAGATCGCTACTTGGAGGAGCTGGCGCATACCGGCATTGCCAGGTCTTCACAACTTGTGTTTCTAGGCTACTCCTCGGGCGGGAATCTGGCGTTTGAGGTGGCTCAGTTGGCAGAACAGCGCGGGATGGCCGTAGCGGATCTCATCATGCTTGACGCATGGAAGAAAGACCGGGGCGGCCAGCAGACGCAAGAAGAGATTGAACTGCAGTTGGAAGAGGCCGTTGTCTTGTATTACGACGCAATCACCGATAACCAGAAGCTGATTGCACAGGCGGTGAATAAGCGCAGGAACTACCAAATGTATTTTAACGATATGGTGAATACTGGGCTTGTCCAGGCGAACATCCATATGATTCTTTCGGATACGGCCGTTGATTCCCAGCAATATGGTATTGGCCTATGGCAGGGTGCGACGGCAGGTACACAACGCATTTATCAAGGCTCTGGAGAGCATTTCAATATGTTGAATCCGGAGCATCTGCCCAGAAACGCCACGATTATCGATGGGATATTGAGTATAATCCGCGATTCCATCTCTGCTGTAGCGAAGAACTGAAGCAATGCCCCTGGGGAGGCTCACCTTCCTCAGGGGTTAACCAGTCAAACAACTTAGGATGTTGGCTGAAGTAAGCATAACGAAATCGACGGATAGAATCTGAGGTATATATGGCCTTAGTACATAAAGGAGCCAATGGATTCATAAGTATGAGGCACCTTGGTCGATATTTGAAAAAATATTGTTTGCAAATCAAACAACTCGTAATGACATTTTAAAACTGTTTGGTGTCGACCAAGTACAAAAATTAAGGAATATGAAAAAAGTGGGGAAGGTATGGAAGGAATTGTTTGAATTAAAAGGGATTGACGAAGAGATTTTAACAAATATTGGATTTCGATCTCCATGAACAAAACAAAGTAACAAACAAATCATTTAAACTGGTGTACAGACTGTCTACAAAATGGAAGTGAATCCGTACTCAAATGGGAGGCGCTAAATAAGTTAAAGCAGGCGAGTCTATCAAAATTCTCGTTTAAATAATCATTAAAAATGACCGTAGCAGCGGATTTAGACATGTGTATAAAATACGGATTTTATGAATATGTATATGTAATTTTTGGTAGTAATCCGGCTTGTGCCAGTTTTTACAGCATCTTTGAAAATCAGTTTAATTAGTAATTTTATAATACCGCGCGGCCTAGCTTTATTCCACTAAAACCAAAAAAAGCCGCGATGTACGCAGCGCTTAATGGGATAATATTCTTACAAATCGACATATGATCGGGACATAATGAGTGAAGCCTAGTGGCGCCTGGACTCTTTTCGTTTATAAACTTAAAACGTGTTATAGATATTTTCACATTCTTCGGCGGTCGGTTCATAAAAACAGTGCTTCTTCCATCGCCCCGCGAACGGCTGATTATACCAAGTCGGCGGACATGGTCCCGGACTTTCAAATGAACCCGGTCGGAAATACCACAAGGAGAATTTACCTGGCCAACTCCGCTCCCCATTCACGGCCCGGCGAGCCAAACGACGATCCCTGTCTCTTGCCTTCTGATAATACAAACCATGCTGCAAGGCTTCGAAAGCATGCGGCTGATTGATCATTTGAGGAATTGTCCGGATTCCTTTAAAATCAGAGCAATTCGCTCTTATTCGGTTAACGCCGACATTTCCAACAAGCAACATGCCCTTTTCGCCTTCGGCCTCCGCCTCGGCTCGAAGCAACCTTGCCAACATATCAATATCCTGGTCTCTGGCTTTTACAACTGCCATTCCGCTCACCTCTTTAGATTTCTAGACTCATCATATTACGAGTGAAGCGGATGTGTTACTGCCGCCGGCAACGAACTCCGGCTAGTCGCTAACGTTGAAGATTCGTCATGCTCCCATTTCCTTATCGTTCGGAGTCCACTATGGCTTTTGCTACTACTTCAGGAGCCATAATAACCGCGGAATGATCTTGACCGGCGAGCGAATGAGCAGCAGCCCTTGGTAGAAGCTCGACAAGCGCATGTGCCGCGTCATGGAAAAGCGGTTCGCTGTTTTCCCCAGTCATAATCAAAGTAGGAATCGTAACGTTCCATCTGCCGGTTGGCAGCGGGTTTCCGGATTGTGTCGTTCCCATAATGATGCCATCGTAAGCAAGCGTATGCGCCAGGGACTCCATCTTGTTCCAAGAAGGATCGGATTTCATATAGCCGATGTATTCTCCGGGAATGCCTAGAGCCTCGGATGCGAAATATTCAACTGCTTCAGACCTTTTCCCGGCTTTGATCAGTGCATTCAAATGTTCGACGTAGTCATTAGGTACAGGCTTACGGCTGTCGTTAATAATGAATGGCGGTTCATACAAGAAGAGCTTGGCGACCGAATCTCCTAACAAGTTCGCGGCCTCAAGCGCCAACACGGCTCCGGATGAGCTTCCGAACAAGTAAGCTTGCCCTCCGGCGACTGCAATTAAAGCCTCGATATCTTCCACTTCACGTGCGGTTTCGTAAGGCGAGGTATCCGTACTGCGGCCTCGTCCGCGACGATCGTAATTGTATACGGTGAAGTTGACCGACAAGTGCTCGGCTAACGGTGAAGCATCCTGATAATCAGCCGCTGCCGATGATATGAGGATGATGGAAGGGCCAGTCCCTTGTTTGGTATAAGCGATTTGTGTCCCATCTTTTGAAATAACTGTTTCCATTGGGTTCTTGCCTCCCATTAACGTTTCTAAGTAATCTTCCAGTCGATCATAAGCATCGGTGAATCCTTCAATCATTCCCATTGCTTCAGCGTTGTCCAATTGTTCGTTGGAAGCGAATCGCGTCACGATGCTAATTCGCGTTCCCCCGCTTTTCTCCTCAAACAACACGGTCGTGTACATTTCGCTATCCGAAACGATATTCCAATCGCTGTCGGCAAAAGTGTCTACGTACACTAGTTTGCCCGGTGCTTCTACTACGTCATATGTGGCTCTGCAAAAGGCCGCCTCGCCGCTATTGTCATCCGCTTGAAGACTATACCGCCACACTCCACCTGGCCGCACATCCATTTCGTAAACAGTTGTCGTCCAGCCCTTTGGCCCCCACCATTTTGTAATATGCTTGGGCTCCGTCCAGCCTTCCCATGCCAACTGGACAGGCATCGCAACGTTACGCTCGACAGTAAGTTCTCTGCGATCGCGGTTTTTACGAACGGTTGTTTTTCTTATCATTTGCAGTCATCCTTTTCAGGTAGTTTTCAAGGGAATCCAGCCTTTGGTTCCAGACTTTGCGTTAATTCAGCATGTAGCTCGCGTTAAATCTGGTGATACCTGTCATAAGTCCTCCTTCTTCTTGTAGTCCAGCATATACTCCTCGAAATTGTCGAGACGCTCTTCCCATAGAATGCTGAAGGAATCAAACCATTCATCCAGCTCCTGGAACGGTCCGGATTCGAGACTGTAAATTCGCAGCTGTGCTTTGCTGCGAGAGCGTACCATCCCGGCCTCGCTCAAGATCCGCAAATGACGGGATACGTGCGGCTGGCTGATGCCTAGCGCTTGGACGATTTCCCCTACCGATTTGGGCCCATTCCTTAGTAACTCAACGATGTTGAATCGATTGGGTTCGGCAAGAGTAAGTAACGTTAACTGTAAGGTTGCTGATTTCATGAACTTAATATACACTTTAATGTATATACACGTCAATACATATAAAGGCATTAATTCAAATCAAAAGCCGTAAACAAGAAAGAAACAGCCCCGCAGAGATTCAAAACTCTACGAGGCTGCCTTTTTGTATTGGCATCAATGGATGAGTACTTTCAATAGAGCCCAGGAATTCACTGATTTATAAGTGTTTTATCTCTAATGATTTTTCAAGGTCGAGTATGCGTGACATTGAGGTACATCCGCGGCGCTGGCCCACCCTGTGTGTTGGTGAAGCCGCGGGCGACGAAGCCGACGGATTCGTAAAATCCTATCGCGTACGAGTTGGCGGTCACTTCTACACGCACACCGTGGCGCGCAATGTCTTCGATCAAGGTACTCGCGATGCCTTGGCGCATCCAGTCAGGATCAGTGAACAGATCTTCTAGTTCGAGGCAGTCGTTGAAAGGACGTGCTGACGCAAAGCCGACGACCCGCCCGTTAACAACAGCGACACGTGTGAACGGCAACATCTCGTCGTCCCACAGGAGCCACTCAGGGTGAGTGGCGATGAGATCACGGTCGCCCTCGAATGTCAGCGACGCACGGCGAAAGACATCGCGAAGCATGTCGACGTCGTCGAAGACTGCGCTTCTAATGATGAGGTTAGACGAATATAAAGACTTTTTCATCCACGGTCGACTCCCCTTTTATGAAAATTCAAAGATAATGTTTTCATTTTATGAGTGTATTGTGCAGCTATGCTGGCCGTTAGCTGAACAGGCTGTCGATGATCTCGGCAACCTATTGTGTTGTTTTAGAGGTTGATATATCGACCAATCTCTCTGAGCGCTATAAAATGGGATTTCATCTAACCAGCCTTTTTCTAAATCATTTACCAAGCTATACCCTTACATAAAGACTTTGCTGGTAAGCCCTTATTAATGGTACTAAAGCTTCCCTTTCCCCTTGCCTTGCAAGCTCTGCTCTCTCATAAATATCCATTTATACTCCCCCTTCCTTTCTGATCTCTTTATACATTGATCATCAAAGAGCTGATAAGGGGTTTGTTTAATGTGGTAGGTCCGAGCTTTTCTGTGAAAATATTGGCCTCCTCAGGCCAGTCTATTTATTTGAGCAGCCCAAGCGACACACGTTGAAAATTCATTCCGATAATACCATCAAACAACCGATTTGATTACACTCTTCAGCGAACCAAACATTTCCTGCAGGACAAACCGTAATGCCGTGAGGTTCGGCGTTCTTTGTTGGTATTACATACTCCGTAATAACTCCTTCTGTTGTAATTCGACCGATTTGATTCGCCCCCCATTCTGTGAACCAGAGTTCTCCTTCCTTCCCGGAAACAATGGCATGAGGACGGGCGCCAGGCGTCGGTATAATATATTCTTTCATCTCACCTGATGTTGTAATTCTTCCAATTTTATTGCCGTTTTTCTGTACAAACCATAGAGCGCCATCAGGTCCACTTGTAATGCCGACTGGGCCTGAGTTAAGTGTTGGGATTGAATATTCTATAACTTCACCTTCTGTGGTTATTCGACCGATTGTATTGCTCTGATTCTCGGTAAACCACAATGCTCCATCTAATCCTTGAGTAATAAAAGAGGGAAAAGCTTTGCGATTCGGTAAGTCAAACTCGGTTATGTCACCAGATGGTGTTATCCTTCCTATTCTGCCACTGTTCATTTCTGTAAACCATAAAGCGCCATCAGGTCCTTGTATAATGCCAAAAGGCGAAACGTCTGCCGATGGAAGCTCATATTCTGCAAAAAGACCGTTCAGCGATATTCTGCCGATCTTATTTGCTTTATATTCTGTAAACCATAAATCGCCAGATTGATCCGATACAATAGTCATAGCACCAGCATCCGGTGTTGGGATAGGGAAAGAATTCATCTCACCCTTGGCAGTTATTCGTCCAATTCGATTCCCTTTCTGTTCCGTATACCATAGGGCTCCATCTTTTCCAACGGTTATTCCATAAGGCCCCGCATCTGATCTAGCGATTGCATATTCGTTTATCGTGATCTTCATAAAATCTACCTCCTCCAAAAGTATTAAAATATATGTTTCATTTGTCTAAGCGTATTTATATTTCCGCTTACGATCGCGCCAATATATTGATTGATGATTTCTATATCGCAATCCCACCATTTTATTTCCAGTAACTCTTGAATGATTTCTGGCGAGAATCGCTTACGTATTTCCTTTGCTGGACATTTACCATCATTTTTGAGATGCGGCAGGCTGACGAGTTTCCTTTTAAACCTAACATGCCTTCATGAACTTGAAAAGATCCTACTCCCAACGACTATCACGGGAATTCAAATCAATTATTTCTAATTCAACCGCCACCCCTTCCTTGTTCATTTGTTCAACTGCAGTTCTGCCCTTATCCTCGTCCCGGCATCCAATTAAGACTTTTAAGCCTTTTAAGGAAGTTACTTCATTGAAACATTAAAGAGGAGCTGCCCTTACGGCAACTCCTCACTATCGTTCTCCACTATGACATTTTATGTGTACATTCCAAGCCCAGCCGATCCAACTTTCACCATCGCAACTGCCCGAACCGGATACCCGTCCCAGGTTCTCTGCAAGCTGCCCCTTGCGATAAACTGCGGTACATTGTGGATCGGCTACACTGAGTTTCGATTTTCAGATTCTTCTTCCTGCATACGGAACAGATACTCAATACGTCGCTTTTGGAGCAAACTGACCTTGATTCTTTAGTGCATAGTCAAAAAAACGAAGGATAAGTTCATTTTGAGTTTCAATCACATAATATTTATCGATATCTGCTTTTCTGCCTTCTTGCAGCAGGTTTGCCAATATAGGCGAGAATAAAGGCAGATCGGTTAAACTTAAATGTTTTGCGCCTTTAAAATGAACATTGTATGCATCTTTAAAATTTTTATTCGAAATTTTATTCGCGATATACGAAGAACTGCTGTCGAGCTGTATCCACACATCATCCGAATAAACGTTAAGAAGCGGAAGGGTGTAGGGTTCGGATTTTGCAGTTAATTCGTTTGTAACTTTATCATACATAAGCTCGCTAAAGAACGGAGCATCTATATTTACTATGGCGTCAATATCATCGCGTTCTCTGCTCAGTGCTACGCTTGCCGCTCCCCCCATAGAATGACCGAACACGCCTATTTTCTGTATATCGATGCGTTCATATATGGAATCTTTTTTTTGCTCGGCTTGTTCCAGAATCGTATCCACGACAAAATCCATATCATCCGTTCGCAATTTCATCCATTTTTGAGTAAGCTCGTAAAACTCACCAAGCGAATAAACCCCTTCTTTATTTGCACGGTTGACTTCTTGCATGTACTCGGGATTAATCGTCACGACCTTTCCATCCTCGGAAACGGTATAAAAAGAATGATAGGGATGGTCAATCGAAACGACGACATAGCCGTGGCTCGCAAGTTCTATAAAGGTAGAAGTGTTGCTTGATTTAATACCGAAAGCTCCATGGGAGAATACAAGCAAAGGATATGTTCCGTCTGCCTGTTCAGGATACCAAAATTCCACGTTAACAAACCGATTGTCTCCTTGATCCGTAAATTCTTCGATACGATTCTTGTCCATATAGCTGTAAGTGGCGGTCGCCACTGCATACGGACCTGTCACTTGCGGCTGCCTATACTGTGGAAAAAGGAAAACAGGAACAAGAGTAACGAATACGGTCAGTGCTACCAAGAGGAATTTCCATATCGCAGAAAAAACTTTGTAACGCGCAGTGTGTGTTTGTTTGCGTTGGAGTGCAACAATTTCCTTGAACGCTAATATAAAAAGCAAGCCTGCAAACAGCCCCCAAGTGTACTCCCATACGACAACTTTCCCCAAGATGAGCATCACGAATCCTATAAACATTGCAATTCTCGTCCAACTCTTTATCTTGCTGCGGCTTTGCTTGGTTGCAATGGAATGAACGGCAATTGCCAGCTCAAAGACCAACGTAACAACAAGTATTAAAATCTGCATAAGACTTCTCTGCTCCTCCTCCAAATTTTTATGAGTTCATCATAATAAATGGCCGAGCAGGTGTATACGCATTAACGATAAGCTGTAGCTGAGAGGCAATAGGTTGTAAAAAACAGCGCAATCAAGTGCATTTACGCTGCGAATACGACTTTATTTAGGAGCGGTTTGTGTATATCTTCTAAACCTTGTTTTTAGATGCTTTTAATCTTTCATTGATCTTCTGAGCTTCCTTTTTGTCATTCTTATACGTCAGTAGGCGAACGATAGCGTATACGGCGGCAATTTCCAAAGCCAATACTAGTATATCGAAAGTGCTGTATACAAGATTCAATAGGACAGCCAGAGAAATTAATAGAATCTCTAGAAAAAAGAAATGAACAATCACTCGGATGCGCATTTTATTCTCGCTAATCGCATGCGGCGTATATAAAATGATTCCGGTCAAAGCGCCCAGAAAAGAGAAAGCCATAATTGTAAAAAGCGTATTTAATTCGAAACTTGCATCGGGAGCATAGATTTGCCGTAAAATAGCGATGATTATAATGATGGAGGCAAATATAATTAAGAAATCTCTAATCATTTCTTTTATGAGCTCGGAATACTTCATATAGTTCCCCCCTTTTATAATCCAAGCATATGTTTAAGTATTGGCACATACTGCCGTGATATGACTACCTTTTCCCCGTTATCCAATAATGCATGAAAACGGCCGCTGATCGACGGATGAACACTGGCAATCTTAGCTATATTTAGAATGGTCGATTTGGAGGCGCGGAAACAATGTTTCTCTTTGCAAAGTTCCTCCAGTTCATAAAGCTTTTGTTTGACTTCATGGACGGTGTTCTTGCCATACGCAAACACTTTCCCGTCAACAGCTTCAAAATAATAAATATCACTCAGTTTGATGCGGCTGATCCGATCCTCCTGATAACCAAGTATAATGAGCGTTTCAGCTTTTATTTTATTAACGAGCTCATGCATTTCTTCGTCTACTTGGTGACACCTGATGCGGATCTCCTCTTCTTCTGTATGGTCTATTACTTCGATGGAAATTTTGATAGAAATCACCCTCGGAAACTCGAATTAAACCTTGTTAACCTAAATAATACGTGAATCATACCGCATAATGATTGAGAAATAACTTCAGTTACGGGGAACCATATAAGTTCTTGTCACTGACTTGTGAGCCATTCTTTTTTAACAATGCATATTGCAAAGTGTTTTTATATTTGGGTGCCCCTCCTCCGACTCATTATAAAATATTTTCAGATGAATGATTCGTTCTTATTGAAGAAAAATTAGAATTGCATAGTATCATGATCAGTTCGAGCTTGTATGGCATGCCGACTAAACATGTAACGAATGGCGCTCGCCCATCGGTAAGCTGTAAAGTCGAATTCATATTCCGACTTGGGAAAGACCCCTTCTTCTTTTTCATAAAATCTTTAAACAGAACCAATCTTTCTCTGACAAATGACAGGTATGGTAAGGAATGTAAAACACATTCAATCAACAGAGGAGGATTTTATGTTAAGAAAAACGTTCCTCTCCGCCGTCCTGTCCCTGTCGCTTCTTGCCGTCGCAGTAATTCCTTCCGCAGTCGGCGCTATACCCGGCGAAGAGAAGCCGCTTCTCACTTTTCCCGTGCTCAGCGATATTCACATCCAGTCCTGGGACCCCCGGTCGCATCAAAAGTTCAAGGCAGCCCTGGCCGACCTCCGGACGATCGATCCCGAGGCGGACGCGCTGGTGATCAACGGAGATCTCACGAACGGTATGCCGGCGGATTACGCTAAGCTTAGCGAGCTCATGAAGGAGAACCCGCATCCCCGCAAAGTGTTCTACACGATGGGCAACCACGAATTTTATAAAGCTTGGATGGACAAAGACGGCTCATGGAACGCGGATGCGTTTCCGAACGGCGAGACGGAGCAGGCATCCATCGGACGGTTTCTTCGCTTTTCCGGCGGCAAAAAGGTATACGGCGACGAGGTCGTGAATGGCTTCCGCTTCATTTTCCTCGGCTCGGAGCAGTACCGGCAGTCGGACCCGTCCAACCTGGAGGACGCCTGGCTTTCGGTGGAACAGCTTGAATTTCTGAAAGCTTCCCTGCGCAAAGGAGCCGCGAGCGGTAAACCCGTCTTCGTCTTTCTTCACCAGCCGCTTCCCGGCACGGTATCCGGCACAAGCTTCTGCTGCGTCAATAACCGGGCGATCGTCCAGCATGAGGAGCTGACCAAAATCCTCTCCGCGTATCCCCAGGCGATTCTTTTCTCGGGTCATACACACTGGGAGCTTAAACTGCCGGGCACCCTCGTCCGGAACAAGTTTACGATGGTGAACTCGTCTTCCGTCTTCCAGCCTTGGACCGACAACGGAAACGGAGGTGAAATACTTACGGGTCCGGAAGAAAGCGAGGGCCTCTACGTCGAAGTATATAAGGACAAAGTCAGCATTAAGGGACGCGACTTCTACCGGCAGCGCTGGATTTCCGAAGCCGAGTTCACGATCCCTTAGCCGGGACAAACTCCGTACGGACGGCGTCCTTTTAATGAATCTGTTCGGCAAAAGTGTGCGCGACAAACAGATCGGCGCCGTTCACACGACGCTTGGCGAAGCTTTTACTTGGCGAAAAGCTTTTTATCTCCCTTCGGAAAGCGCCCGCGACACGCTCAACATCCTTCTGGCCGGAAGCAACGGCCCCCTAACCTGTCAACCCCGCCATAGGGCCGGCTTTGTGGAATTTCAACCCGAGCAGGGATATGTGATTACGGATCATTTGTAACTACATTGTGACCATTCCATGCTCGATTTGGTTTATGATGAGAGTACCAGCGCGGGATGGATGTTTTAAACCAGACCTGCGGGGTAAGAAACAGTACGAACATTCTATTCTAATTATTTCCGAAAAGGGGTTACACACATGAAAAAGATGGTCCTTTTCACAACGCTCATGATATCCATGCTGGCTTTCGTCACTTCCGCCCATGCAGTCGGTTCCGAATATACGCCCGTTCCCCGCGGCGAAGATACTATAACCGTTATGATCTCCTCCCTCGGGCAGAGTAAGGGCGATCTCACCCTTCAAGGGGACCGGATCGAATGGTACGAAGGCGAGGAAGCCGACCGGAAATTCGTTGAGCACGAAACGGACATCGGCGACATGACACACGCCCCCGACGGCTACTATATCGTTGACGATCAGCAAAAGCTCGAAACCTTCGAGATTGATTCGAACGCCCAGGTCCTCATGCAGCTTTACGACCGTGACGGCACTTACGAAGGTACGGACATCAAGTGGAACGAAAAAGTAACGCTCGGCAAGTTCCTGAACATTTATCCTAACAACGGCCTGCTCGACGTAAGCACATTTCCTTTCCATTTAACGATCAAAGACGGTAAGGTCGTGAAAATCGTTCAGCAGTACATTCCATAATTCACGCTCTGGAGAACGGATTATAGGCTTGGTACAGAAAAAGGACCTGACAAAAGTCGGGTCCTTTTCTTTGAGGGCTACAGCTCAATCTCAATTTATAATAGCGAGGTTACGAACTTCACCTCCGGAAAGCGGCTATCCGGTCCTTTCATTTCGCCTTGATTTTTCAGATACATATCGAAGAAATCCAGCATATAGGCATTGATAACGGAGTTCACTCTTTCGGGCGCAATCTTTCCTGTAATGCCCAGCATTCTGAAAATCGGAGAAATGAACTGTACGTCGGCAAAATTCAAATGCTCCGTATTTTCGATATAGAGGACTTGGCCCCCTTCGGCGACCGTTTCGCGCATCCGTTCAAGCTCCAACTTTTTATCTACCGATACTTGATCCTCCCACTCCCTTGTTGAGCCCATACGGTTAAGCTCTGTATCCGTGTATACCCGGTTATCCATCACCATTTTTAATTTATTGAAATAGCTTTCCGAGTTGATAAACAAAAACGGCTTTCGCAGACCCTCTCTGTCACGCATACGGTAAAGCCCTCCATCAAGGTCTATTCCAACCGCGATTCGCGAATCGTATGAAGCGTCATAGGCCGTCGCTCCGCCGATGGAATGACCGAACACCCCGACATGACCGAGATCAATCCTCCCGTCTAAATCACTTGAAATTTGTCCCGAGTGGATGAGCTCGAATTGGTCCAGCGCAAACGCCACATCGCCGGTTAGAACTTTTCCCAACTTGTCGCGATTTCCTCTGCTTGTCCGGTAATCATCGATGGGCGAGAATAAATCATTGGTTGTGCTGGTCGTGATTCGCCCGTCCGGAAACTCAGTTGCAAATGTGTTGTAGGTGTGGTCGATCACTGCCACGATATATCCGTGACTCGCGAGATTTTCGGCTTGTGACGTGTGGAGGAACCTGGAAGAGGCATTGCCGGGATTCGTAAGGATCAGCGGGTATGAAGTCTGTATCGAAGAAACTTCGGCCCCCGAATAAGCATGACTGGATACATACTTCAGGTGTTGAAAAGTAAACCCGGGAAGGCCATACTCCGCGGCCATATAAGGCAATATCTGAGTATCGGGAACAAAGGGAGCGTATTCGCCGGTGCCAGCTTGAGCCGGATACCATACCTGAACCATCAATTCTCTCTTGCCCTCTTTGGCTTCGTCGAAAATCTCTTCCCTATTTGTATCCACGAAATGAAACGTTTGCGTTCCTACCTTGAATTCGCCTGTCGGTTCAGGCAGTTTAAATACAGGAAAAGCATACATGAGACCCCCTGTTACGACCAGCATTATCGCTATAGCGGTATAAGCTGAACCTAACATGAGCCGTGGGGTATTTCGTGGCCCGGTTTTTGTGAAATAGCTGCAACCTGAAATGGCTAAAAAAATGATCGTTATGCAATATAGGAAAAATAACTGAACTCTGTATCCTTCCACCGTCCAGTGAATGGCCAGTAAAAGTGCGGCGATCCCGCTTGCAACGAATACTGGAATTCTACGCCGTCCTTTTTTTACTAGGACTGTTAATGCAAACAAGCCGATGTTTGACAAAAAAAGCAGCAGTTCAAACAGCCTCATCTCAATTCTCCCTTCTATTTTGGTTTGTTCCAATCTTATCCTGCCAAGCTGGCCTAAGCTATCGATTTGCCTTACATCTACCTTACAATTTTGTAATTCGGTCTTGCGGTATTGGAGACTCGGTTCCCCCCATTCTCTCTATCTACTATTCGAAAGAACTTACTTCCTGAGTCCGCGCACCATCACATAGTTACCAAAAATGATAAAAATCTATTATTTAATTGAAAGACTCTTTCCTTCCTATGGAATTTACTGGTCTTGTTGTATAATATCAATGTGTAATACTAATTTTATAGGATAAAGGTGGGAGATTTATGATGAAGAAGTTGCTTTTGTCTACCAATCTTATGTTTAAAAGTGTAACTGTAGCAACTAGTATAACGGTACTCGCGCCCGTTACGATGGTAATGGCGACGTCCCCTGTGGCGGCTCAAGCTTGGCAAAGTAATAAGGCATATGTAGCCGGCGATCTTGTAACGTACCAAAGCAAAACGTATAAAGCCAAATGGTGGTCCTATGGCAGCATACCTTCTTCGTCGGACGCATGGCAATTAGTCAACACGGCTCCAGTAGATACGCAAGCGCCTACAGCACCATCCGCACTGACGAATACAGCCAAAACGGCAAACTCGATCACACTGACGTGGGGAGCTTCTACCGATAACGTTTCTGTAACCGGATACAATATTTATCGCAACAATGTAAAGGTGGGCACTACTGCATCCTTAACGTATACCGACAGCAATCTTCAACCTAGCACGACTTATGCTTATACGTTAAAAGCTGTAGATGGCGCAAACAATGAATCGGCAGGTGCGACTCTGTCCGTAAAAACCACTGCCGGTGAAGGTACAGGACCGGTCCTAAACGTTGGCCAAAGCCGTGTCTTGACGATGGATCAGATCAACAATTCCTGGCAGGGCATCAATGAGCAGTATAGTCCTGACAAAGCTACGCAAGCGGTTACATCTATTCTGCCTCGCGCTGAGTACGAGACACTCTTTCCTCGTCGCGCTGGAACGCCGGCTTGGCACGCCATTGCCCAGAATCAAGATTACTACAGAGCTGAATTAAGCGACTATTACTCCTATGACAATTTCATCGCAGCAGTTCGTGATACAGCCAATATCAAATACAAGGAAGTATACCGTACAGGCAGCCCGTTAGTGAGAGAACTGTATCGTTTGGATAAAACAACCAAAACCGAAACTTTGATCCATCGTTCAGCGGATTTCAACGCCCCTGGGGAAATTAACAAGCCATTGATCACCCGGATTGTCGATTTTGGAACGTTCCTCAAGGAAGGTGTAGAGAAAGACCGCAAGCGCGAGTTTGCAGCCTTCATCGCTAACATCGCCCATGAGACAGGCGGCGGTTGGCCGACAGCTCCGGATGGCGAACTAAGATGGGGATTGTTCTTCAACGAAGAGCGGAGTTATGTCAATTCGGGTTCAATCGGCTACATTGCCCCTGAATATACAGACTACGCGCCTGTCGCCGGCAAGTCTTATCATGGACGCGGTCCGATCCAGTTGAGCTGGAACTATAACTACGGACTCTTTAGCTCTATCATTTACGGAGATAAAAACGTGTTGCTGAACGATCCAGACCGAATTGCAGACGATGGCCGCCTCGGCTTTATGACTGCGATGCTCTTCTGGATGACGCCTCAAGATCCTAAACCTTCTGCTCACGATGTGATCGTTGGCAATTATGTGCCGACAGCTGCGCAGCTAGCGAAAGGGCTTGTACCAGGATTCGGTACAACCATCATGGTTATCAACGGTGGACAGGAAGGCAACCTCGATGAAACCGACAATCGGATTCGCCGCCGCGTTGCTCACTACACCGAGCTTGCTGCGAAAGCGAACATTGATATTACAGGCGAGAAGCTGAACACACTGGGCATGCAGCAATTCTAATTGAAACAGAACCGTATGCCGTCTTTGGACGGTGTGCGGTTCTTTTATTTGCATATACATTCTATATGGGATAGGAGTTGTTCAAATGAATATCAAAACGTACACCCAATCCAACCGTGAAGCCTGGAATGAAGTGAATCCGATCCATCAGAAGCACAATCCGATCAATTTAAAGGAGGCCTTTCAAGCTATAGGCTTCTCTACCCTCGACGAACACATCACGGACACATTTCGGCGGCTCGGACTACAAGGAAAACGTGTAGCACAGCTTTGCTGCAACAACGGCAGGGAGTTGTTGTCCCTGGTCAACCTCGGGGCTCAAAGTGGCACCGGTTTCGACATTTCTGATCATGTCATAGAGGAAGCCAAAGAGCTTGCCGAAACTTCCGGATTGCCCTGCACTTTCGTGCGCACCGATGTTTATGACATTGATAGTACGCATATCAACCAGTATGACCTGCTGTACATCTCCATCGGAGCGCTCACCTGGCTGCCTGATTTACACAAATTTTTCGGCATTGCCTCTACCTTGCTGAAAAAAGACGGTATGCTAGTTATTTATGAAATGCACCCACTACTGAACATGCTGGCTATGGAGGATGAGCCTGAATTTGAAGACCCGTTGAAAATCGCCTTTTCATATTTCAAAAGCGATCCCTGGATCGCCAATACCGGTATCGACTATGTCGGGAATACGACCTATGAGTCTCAAACCAATTACAGCTTCAGCCACACGCTGGCTTCCATTTTTAACGCGGTTATTCAAAGCGGCATCAATATCACAGAGTACGAGGAGCACCCCCATGATATTTCCTGCATTTACGACCATGTGGAAAAAGAAGAAAAGCTACCCATGAGCTACACGTTGATCGGGAAAAAATCTTAGCCGGATTGTTTAACCATTTTTTGCTGAAAAGGAATCCATGTCAAATCCCTATTGGACTAGAACAGCCAATCCATTATTTCCATAAGCTTCAAGAAGTTGATTGATCACCAACGGGACATCTTCGTTATCTTAAAGGCTGTCTGGATCCAAAACAAATTAAAAATCCGTCATCTCCACATTGGGGGGTTCTGACGGATTTTTTCGTTTTATGCTCCAATTGAATCCTATCCTCCTTAAACTAGCTTGCATAATTATTTCAGAAGGAACAAATAGTAATTTCTGTATCAAAAAACAAGGCATACTTATGATGAATAATCATGCCCTTGAATAAAAAGGAGAATTTCTAATGTATTTCTACAAGGAAGATTTAATTAATAGGATTAAACCAGACAAACCGGATCCGGCAGCCGCTAAAGTTCTACAGGAAACGCTTGGGGGCCAGTTTGGAGAAATGCGCACGATGATGCAATACTTTTTCCAAAGCAGTAATTTTCGCGGAAACGCTACACAATATCGCGATTTAATACGCGGTGTGTTTCTCGAAGAAATCAGCCATGTTGAGCTTGTCCAACAAACCATTAACCAACTGCTTAATGACTCTGGGGAAAACTCACCTGGAAATGCAGGAGCAGATACAGCCCCATTGGATGAAGCCATTAAATATGCCAATCCGCATCATTTCATTATGGGTGCGAAAGCTTCTCTGCCTGTCGATGCGGCTGGAAATCCGTGGTTAGGAAATTATGTATACAGCCATGGCAATCTGATTAGTGATTTGTTAGACAATTTAATCCTAGAATCAACTGGGGTCCTGCAGAAATCTCGAATTTATGAAATGAGTTCAAACCAAACTTTTCGCGAAACACTTGCGTTTCTAATCGTAAGGGATAACGCGCATCAGAACGCCTTCGCTAAAGCCTTGGAAACGCTGGGAGTTGAATGGGGCAAGCTGTTCCCGGTTCCCAATTACGATCTTAATAAATATCCAGAATGCCGCAAGTATGTGGATCTCGGATATCACAATGCACAGTTTAACTTTCGGTTGGATGAGACACGTATCGGTGAGATCTTTAACGGCACAACACCTAGCCGCAATGGAGGGCAACTAGAAGTAATATCACCTCCAGATGGGTTTCCCCTCCCCTACTTACCTGAAATGCCAAATGAACATAGCCCTGGACTCTATGATTTGAATGCTTAGGGATGAAATTGAGTCTGCTTATTACTAAGCAGGCTTTATTGTTTTTGACTGGCTGCAAGGGTGATTAAGGCGATATACTAGGAGGCGAACTGAAATGGATAAAGAAATGTCTTATGGGAATGACTACCACTACTTGCCTGTCACCTCTACCGAGAGTGGTGTAGGACAGGAAATCAGCTCAGATTTATTTTGTTTAACAACTCAAATTGTCAACGTCATTTTTGTCGGTCAGCCTGATTCGGATAAATGGATAGTAGTGGATGCAGGAATGCCGCATTCCGGTGACACGATTATTCGAGCATCAGAAGAACGGTTCGGCCCTAATAGCAGACCGCAAGCCATCATTTTAACGCATGGGCATTTTGACCACGTCGGAGCCATCATCGAATTAGTACAACATTGGGCAGTTCCCGTTTATGCCCATGAGCTGGAATTACCTTATTTAACTGGAAAGCAAGACTATCCAGAACCAGATCCGAGTGTTGAAGGTGGATTAGTTGCTAAAATGTCTCCATTATTTCCAAATGAAGCTATCCATCTTGGCAATCATGTGACAAAGCTCCCCTCCGACTTCACGGTGCCGGCAATGCCGGAATGGCGCTGGATTCACACGCCGGGACATACTCCTGGTCATGTCTCATTATTTAGAGAACGGGATCGTTCGCTTATTGCGGGTGATGCTTTTGTAACAGTCAAGCAAGAGAATTTGTATAGTGTTGTAACCCAAACACCAGAAATAAGCGGTCCCCCTCGGTATCTAACCACAGATTGGAAAGCTGCTGCAGAATCGGTTAAGTTATTAGAAAAGTTAAACCCGGTGAATGCAGTTACTGGTCATGGTCCTCCCTTTACCGGAGCAATATTAACAAATAGCTTGAAGAGATTGACGGACAATTTTGATACTATAGCAGTTCCGCAATATGGGAAATATCTAAATTAATCTGTCTAGAACAGCGACAGTCAAGGACCCAAAATAAGTCCTAGACTGTCGCTGTTTCATTCGTGATGATACCTCGTTAGTTTAACGCTAGCTGATCTGCGTTTTATAGTCTGCTTCCTTCCACAGATGTCTCGAAGATTGCCATTTTCCGCATTTGTCCTGTTCTACTCTCGGACTGGTTTATTTGAAGTACGATGTGGTAAGTGGGACGAACAAGCCTCCACTTCCTTTGATATCTGCATGAACGAATAGTTTATCGACACCGGCAATATCAACTTCAATGGTCTTCAAACCTTCGGCGACGGCGATTGTCGTAATTTTTAATTTGATATCCCTGTCACTGTCTTGAACGAAAAATTTTTCGATATCATTGCCCGTCGCGGCTGCCTGGAGCACGAGCTTTTGGTATTTGCCTTTCGGATACAGCATAAAACTGCTGCCCCGGGTCGATTTTGCGTTATCAAAATAAACGTCTTTATAGTCTTTGCCCTTGTATGTAGTCAAATCCGGATCTTTTGTATGATACGAAGAATCGCTGAAACTCTTGGCCAGTGCGACGCCTTCAATCTGCTCGCCTAACAGGACCGTGTTAGTTGCCCCGTCGTAGTTGACCGCCACGTTCAAGGTTTTGGCAATGCTGCGTACCGGAAGATAGGTGTTGCCATCATAGGTGATCGGAAGCACGACAGCTCCCTGCTCGTCCTGCAACTGGACCGGGGAACCATTATATTTTACCGTGATGGACCCGTTTAAGTAAGCTTTAATTTCCTGGAGATTGGCTCCGGCGAACACACCTGTACCCATACTGAGTACCATGGCAGCTCCAATTGCGGTAACGGCTAATTTGTTCTTCAACTTCATCTCACTCCTCTTGGATTATGTGTTTGAAAAAAAGCAAGGGTATATCGCATTAAATTATACGCTTTTTGGGCAGTTATCGTTTCAATATTCTGAATATGATTCCGATACAGATATGTTCTTTGTCAATCACAACCGCTCTCTCCGCGATTTTGCAAGTCGTGAAGCCGACTGTCCCCCACCTCTGTTTAATCAATTCCGGATCGATTAATGCTTTCAATTTATTGTCCGGACTACCTTCATTCAAATTTGGTCTAACGGGTAACGATAGCTGAATAACTTACATTGAAAAGGCAGGTGGTCGCGAGAATATGGCTGAACATTGGCAAAGAATGCGGAGTGTTGTGGAGGGAGTTCTCTTTTGAGTAACAAAGCTAGTTGAGCTAATAATGAATATACCTAAAATTATGATTGGATCTTATCCAGTGGATATGGCTGCATTTGTCGATGGATTTAATTATTCTGGTTTTTTACTCCCCACTCACATAACTCTTCCAAAACGGGTAATAATGTTTCCGCTTTATCTGTGAGACTGTACTCGACTTTAGGGGGAACTTGGGGATACTCTTTTCGTTTCACCATTCCATCCGCTTCCAATTCTTTTAGTTGTGAACTCAATATTTTATAAGTAATAGATCCTATCTGTCTTTTCAGATCATTAAAACGAACCGGTTGGTTTTCTGCGAGGAGGTAAATAATAACCATTTTCCACTTACCACCGATAACTGACAATGTATAACCAAAAGGTGTATCTTGAATATTTTTAACTTTACCTTTATATTCAGCCATACTCATATTTACACTATCCTTTCAGGTAGTACCTATCAATAAAGTGCGTACTTTTTTTTTATTTGTGCTCATTTTATACTAGCCTTACGTTCAAGTAAAGGAGAGAAAAAAATGACTAAAAAAACAATACGCCTGTTAATGCCTCAATGGCAAGGGGGAAACAACCCTAACTACTCTTTTGGAGCCGAACTACTTGCTTGGTTAGCTCCGGACAATGATCAACCCCTTATTCATGTACCCGTTCATGCTTATGATGGAACTCCGCTTGAAAACGAGAACGGTACGAATGGAAGAAGACAGTTACTTGAACAATTAGAGGCAGCTCATCATATCATTGATGCTCATAAGCCAGATCGCATTGTAATGTTCGGTGGTGACTGCTTAGTCGAACAAGCCCCATTTGCCTATTTAAACGAAAGATACGGCGGGAAATTAGGTTTAATTTGGATCGATGCCCACAGCGATTTAGTTAGAATTGTTGGGTATGACAACGGACATACATTACCTCTCGGGAATCTTTTGGGAGAAGGAGATGAAGAGTTCGCAAAACATGTGAAAATCCCTCTAAACCCTGAAAATGTCTTTATCGCGGGATTAGAAGCTCCTACAGAACAAGATACAGAAGTCATTCAAAGACTAGGTTTAAAAACTGCTGGGACTAAAGAGTTAATGAACAATACTGAATCTATAAAAGAGTGGATTAAAGAAAGTGGCATAAAGCACCTAGCGATTCACATTGATTTAGATGTGCTTGACCCAAAGGCATTTCGTTCTTTATTATTCGCCAACCCTGAAGCACCTTATAATTTAGCTCCTGCGGGAACAATGCAAATGCCTCAACTACTTAATCTGATTAAAGAACTATCTGAAGAAACAGATGTAGTTGGATTAGGTATTACGGAGCATATGCCGTGGGATTATATTAACTTGAAGAAACTGCTTGGAGAAATACCTATTTTAAATAAGTAAAGTCATAAACGGTATAATCATATAACAATGACCAGCTTAATCAGAAAAAAGCTAATAGAACAGAAATAGCCCGCCATTGGACGAGGGACGAACTGCTCTTTTCTTTACTTAAACACTTTTCCAGATTCTAGATTGCCACTTTGCTCAAAAAGCAGGGCTATTGTAGGGCTCTCGTTTAGGAGCCGCTCATATTCAACGTAAGCGTCAAATAGCCCACA
The DNA here is from genome assembly GCF_009757775.1 of Paenibacillus lutrae. Lineage (GTDB taxonomy): Bacteria > Bacillota > Bacilli > Paenibacillales > NBRC-103111 > Paenibacillus_F > Paenibacillus_F lutrae. Next base: position 224,324 of record NZ_RHLK01000001.1, on the reverse strand, counting down.
TCTTGTACTCAAGATGTGGGCTATTTGACGCTTACTTTATTACAGATTGGCTTGATCTTCGCATCAAGGAAGGGCGAATTATACAGGAACACGGAACCATTCGGTTTACCGATCCGTTTGCTGAGGAAGTAATTAAGCAGTTAAGAGAAGCCTAATAGCAGATCAATCTATCGGTAACAATGAGAAAGAGCTCGCTTCGGAAGCGGGCTCTTCTTTTATTTTGCTATCTCCACTGGGTCTCCGTCATTCATTTTTTAGCGGATCCAACATTCAGACACTCTATAACTCGTGCAAGCTCCATATATTCGTTGTTATGTTAGGTAAAGTTCCTATTTAACCGATGGTAGATACCGCATTTCCATCTTGATCCTTGATGTACGTTTTGACGACTTGTATGATTAAATCTTTATAAGAAGACAAACGAATTTCTCCTTCTTTGGGCATAAGTTCGTCTATAAGTTCGTTGACAACCGCTTCATCCAGTTTCAAATGGACCTTATTCTCATCTATTTCGATTCCCGTCGTTGAAGCGGGCTCCAATGTTACGCTTATCTCTTTGTTCGATAAAATCAAATTTTTACCCTTAAGCAGCCGGCCGCGCAGCAGCTTTCCAACCGTATCAGCTTGCTTCGCTCCTAGTGTGAGCATAGACGGCTTCTTACTGAACAAACCATTCTTACCGCAGTCCCAGGCCAATTGATCCACAAATAAAAACCCGGTGCTCGAACCGTCACGTTCTATTCCTATTCGAACACTCTCCTGCACAGCAGGGACTCGCAGAATAGAATTTCGGGATAAATCCGTAATATAACCCGGAAGTTCTGCTTTTCCAGCTTCAAGTAAATCTCGTGTATTCCATGTCTTCATAGCTTCCAGCTCATCCTCAGTAATCCCAACCATTTGCAGGAACTCAACCCGTCCGTTAGCCGTATGCAGTGTATCAAGTTCTGGATCGGGTATAAAGGCAAGCGCGGTTAGCATTGTATCGGCTCCCAGGCATATAGGTCCATTAGCATCCAAATAATCACCTGCAGCGAATATATTGCCGCTGTTAAACACATACCGCCCCATGTTTTGAAGCAGGTTCAATGCCCATGCGGGAGGCTCCTCCTCGTCCTTACTACGGGCAACCCGAAAAGTAAGCTCAAACCCATAGCCGCTATAATCAGGATTTTCCGATTCCTTCTCATAGAGCTCCGAGAAACCAAAAGTTATAATATGCCAGTGTGGAAAAGGTATTTCCGCTTTATAAGCACTGAGGCCATCTAATGGGTCTTGACCACCAAGCATATAAGGAATCGCGGTACCATAATGCTTCGGTTCCTGCTTCCCGTATAGCTTCGTTACTTCCTCTTCAATTGCATCCCATCCTGCTGTGTTTACTTCTTCGGTCATTTTTTTCCTCCGGCTCGTATATTTCCGAACTTTATCTAAGCTCGGGGTCGTTTCTTAAGTATGTCATGATTTTTTTACCGCTTGCGATGATTCATTTATTGGAATCAGAAAATATAGAAGATGAGACCTTTGCCCTCGGCTACAGTTTGGCTGTAGAAACGATGGATTTCGTTAAAATGCTGTAGCATGTAGGCAAAGAACGCGTCCTCATCCTCGTCTGAAACCGTGTCAGGCTCAAGAGGATATACCTCGTCCTTAACCATTGCCGGGAAATCATACCGCGAGCGAAGCTGCGCTTCATCCAGCTCAGACATAGCCTGAAGCGCTTCTGCAACTTGCTCGGCGCGTAAGGAAAACGCCCCGAACGAGCCGAAATCGATGCCTTTGTCTGATGTCAGCGGAACAACATAGCCAAGAGGGGGCTCTCCATCGGAAATATCTCCACAAAGCAAGTAGTGAATTGCCTCCCAGGATCTATCAATGTCCAGTCCGGGATAATCGTCTATTTTCAAACTCTTACATGCAATGTCGCCTGCTGTGATTTGCTGCAACAGGTTGTCATCTATAGCAAAGTAATATCCGCGCATTCCCATGTTATCAGCCTTCTTTCCATTTGTGGTAGTGACTATACTGCCCTATCAAAATGTAACATCCTGGGATTGTGTATTTCAAGGAAAATTATATCCATGTTTGCCGACAGGGCTTTTTGCACAGTGCTGATACAGTAACCCGTAGTTCAATAATTGCTGTTGTTATTTCATTTGTTCCGTTAATTTAAATGCTTGATTTAAACAAGCAAGAAGATTTAATTTCACCCCCATTTTGTCGTTGAACACAGTGTAAATAAGTCTCGCTAGGTCCGTTTCACGCGTATAAAAAGTGCCCCCCGCTACAATTTCCCTTATTTCAATGCTGTATTCGTCTTCTGGAGCTCCTCCAGCTAAAAGGCCAACGGGGTCCCAGCTATTAATGATTTCCGTTAAAACCTTCACGTCAATATTCACCTATACATCTCCTTTATACCGGAACGAAATGGCCGACTACTCCATTGTTCGCTTAACGCTTTTGGATTCTTCCTTCGAAGCCCTATATTCCAATGAGGGTAATACACTTGTTTGTTATTAACTGTTCTTCAATCCAGGTAATCAAATCATGGATCATTTCATCAATCTGCACCCGATTTTTCAAATACTTTGTTAAGGTGCTTTCCGTGAGTGTCTGAAAATGTGGTTGTATGTACTCGGTTAGTTCAGTCGTCTGATGATTATATAAATACTCCCTTATCAGGACGAATCCACTTATGATCCGAAACCAATTTTCCTTTGGAATTTCAAAACGATGGAAACATTCGAAAGGTTCATATCCGTTTTTAATCGCCGGTTTTAAAAAGACAAATAAGTCATCTTCAATATAAACAGACTCCGCATTTCTATAGCCTTTTGTTAAAACGCCCGGGAATAGTTCATGGTAATTTTGATTTTTCATTTGATTTAATCTTAATAAATAACTCAACTTAGGACTTCCCCCTTGTTCGACACCAGCAGATCGGTCCGGGTCAAGCATCTCGATCCGCGTCTTAGGGCCCGTCAGTTTAAAATCGTTCCTCATTACCATCCTATATAAGCGAAGACCCGATTGTATAGGTATCGGATCTTCGTTTATTCAACATATAACAAATACGTTTCACCTTGCTGTGTTGACAATCGATGACAACAGTCTGCTCCCGGCGATTCCCCGGGCTGCTTGAAAGCACGCTTGAATGCACCTCTAAAAGGATATGAATTCTATTGTTCGGTCAATATAATCGGGCCATCCGCAGTAATGGCGACCGTATGCTCGTACTGTGCGGATAGCGAGCCGTCAGCGGTTCTGGCGGTCCATCCGTCGGCATCAATCGTCATTAACGCTTTTCCGGCATTTAGCATCGGCTCAATCGTAAAAACCATCCCTTCCTTCAAACGGAACCCTTTGCCCGGATTCCCGACGTGGGAATAACTAGGTTCCTCGTGCATCTCCCTTCCTACGCCATGACCGAGCAGTTCGCGCACCACCGAGAATCCGTTGCGCTCGGCATGGGTTTGAACCGCGTGCATCACATCGCCGATCCGGTTTCCGACGACAGCTTTTTCGATACCAAGATATAAGCATTCCTTCGTTACCCGCATCAGTTTACGGGCTTCGTTAGGCACCTCGCCGACCGCATAACACCAAGCTGAATCGCCGATCCAGCCATCCGCATCCGCGACGATGTCGATTTTGACGATGTCGCCTTCCTTAAGCGGCTTCCGGTCCGGAAAACCATGCGCAATGACATCGTTGACAGACGCACATGTTGCAAACGGATAACCGTTGTATCCTATCGTATAAGCCTTGGCGCCATTCTCCTTCAGGAACCGCACCGCAAACGATTCGATATCGAGCGTCGTGATCCCCGGCCGGATCATACCTGCAATTATTTGATGAAAAGCAGCGACAATTCGGCCGGCTCTTCTCATTTCTTCAATTTCTGATCTTGTTTTCAGGATGATCATTCCATTCATCTCTCCTTTGACTGTACGCCTGAAAAAATCATATCGACGATCCCTTCCACGTCCATCTCGCTGCTCATATTGTGGTGGATATTCAATGCAGTGCAGCCAACAAGCGAGCCAAATATGAGATTAGCTGTTACCTCCGATGATTTGGAACGAATTTCTTCGCGAATCATTTCCACAAACGGCAAATAGATCCGCTCCTGAAAGTCGGTAAACAGTTTGGTGAACCGGTTGCCCGGGAAGTGATGAAAATTATCCGCAACCGTTTTAAGCAAAATAAATACGGAAAGATCCTGGATACACTTTTGCAGGAGCAGCCTTGCGAACGACTCCGCTTTAAGCAAACTGCCTCCGTCCCCCTTCAAAGCGGGCAGTACTGCCGACTCCGTTCGATTCAGGGCATCCCACAGTAAATCTTCCAAAAGCATGTGCTTGTTTTTGTAATAATGATACACGGTTCCGTAGCCGAGCTCTGCCTTGACCGCAACATCGCGTATTTCCAATTGAATGCCCTTCTCTAAATATACTTCCGCCGCCGCTTGCATAATTTGGTTCATCCGCATCTCCCGGATCGCATCATTTTGTTCTTTGGTACGTGGTGACATGGCTCCTCCTTTTTTTAGACCTGCTGTAATGTCAATGTAAAATCAATATACATCATTTTAAAGTAAGGATCAACCACTCGAAAAACCCATCCTTAGTTTAGGATGGGTTTCGGTGCTTATTTTTCATTAAATAAATAAGCTAAGTTAAATTTTTGAGTATTCCGTTCATTTTCTTATAATGTCCGCTGACTCTATCCGCGTAAAAGGAATAATAAAGCTGATTCTTGGCAAGCAAGCTCATCTCACTATCTACATCGACGCTATTCTCATTGTTGTTAAATACGAACGGCCCTGTAGTTTTCGTCTGAATAAGGCTTGAATCCTCACGGCCCGGAATCGGAAAATGGAGCTTGTGTGATCGGATTCCTTCTAATTCTTTCGTGTCTCCCGTTGCTTTCCGTAATTCTTCTTCAAACGAAACATATTTACTTTTATAACCCGGTGTATCTGCGTTAGCAATGTTACTAAGAATCGCCTGATGCCTGGCAGCCGCTAAGTCGAGTGCTTTCTCATTCAAACGATTAGATGAAGATTGAAGCATTGAGTGTCACCCTCCGTTCATAGGTTGCATATTTGCTTCAAGAATAGCATCACGGGAAAGAACAGGTTCAGTTCCTTCCCTCCTCCTTTCCTCGAATGTACGAAAATAAAACAAAAAAGCAGCCTCCGCCGGTGTTCCGGCAAAGGCTGCTATACCTGCAAAAGACCAATGCCGAAAGGCAAAGGTCTCGCTAACAACGTTCTTCAATAACGACGTCGAATGCAGAGCCGGAGGCTGATAGGCCACGTAATGACGACTAAGCATTTATAAGCTACTCCCCTTTGAGGGATATGAGATTACTTACAAGTTACCAGCTTCGCCTGGATGTGTCAATGCTTCATTTCGACAGGACGGATTTGAGTTCCGAACTGCAACCGGTAAAGACTCCACACAAGAACGGTCAATACAGTCATAATGAAGAAAATATTGCTGTATACATATGCCGGCTCATGTCCGACGAATGGATTCAAATGAAACTCCGCTGAATTCCTATCCAGCATTTTCCCGATAACGCTCATTGCAAGCGCTCCGGAGATAAAGTTCAGCATGGAGAACAACCCCATCCCTACACCGGTCTGCTCTTTCATCAACGTCCTGGAAATCGTATTGGATAGCGCAATCTGCATAAAGGTTTGTCCGACTTGACCTAGAATTAGGATGATGGCAATGGCATAGGCCGTCACTCCGACGAACGTGGATAAAAGGGAAAAACACAGGATCATGAACAAGGATGCAAGACTTACAAGCATGAAATTACCGCGTTCATCCGCCAGCTTACCCCCTTTACGTCCCAGAACAGCTGAAGCAATTGCAGCGGGGAACAATACAATCCCGATACTCCCGGGCGATAGCTGATTCAGTGCCGTCAAATACTGCGGGGTCATGAACGTAATACTGAAATTCATGGCTGTTGCGATAAAAGCAATCAAGAGTCCGCCTGAGAATTTCTTATTAGCGAACAGTGCCGGATTGATAAAAGGATCCGAAGTTGTTCTTATTCTGCTGACAAAGAGCATAAAGGCAACTGCGCAGCCTATAGCCAGGACCCAGCTGCTTTGCGTGATAGCGAGTAGAAGAAGCGCGACCGCAGAAGCGAGCATGCCTCCGCCCATGATATCGATCTTCCCCTGCTTTCCCTTATCGTCATCCAGGTATTTGCGGAAAAGCGGCAATGTCAGCAGCGGCAGCATAGAAAGCAAGAACAAAACTCTCCAGTTGCCCAAGCTCATTATGAGTCCGGAGACTATCGGACCCAGAGCATTACCCAGAGCAAGCCCTATGGCTGATGTACCCAGGGCTCTTCCCCGCTTCTCAGGCGCAAAGTAGCGGATGGGAATAATCATGGCTGTCGCCGGCAGCACGGAGGCTCCTGAAGCCTGTAGAATCCGGCCTAGAACGACCATCCAATAATCGGCTGCCACCAAGCCTACTTTTGAACCTAAAGCGAATAGAATAAGCCCATATGTCAACAGATTTTTGAGGCTGTAGTTATCTGCGAGTTTACCGAAGACGACAGATCCTATCGCGTAGACGACCATATAACCTGTCATGATCCAGCTCACTTGCGAAGGAGCAAGATCAAATTCTTTACCGATGACCGGTAAAGCCACATTAAACATCGTGCCGTTCATTACCGAGAAAATTAAGGTTACCACAAGTACCCGAAGTAATTTATCACCTTGAGTGTGAGTGGATTCGTTCATGATTAGATCCTTCCTCCTGTAATAGCTCGTAATACAAGTCAATAGATGTTGAAATAATTTTGTAAGGCGGGCAAGTGAAAGACGGCAATCAGGAGTGCAAGACTGATCTGAACGAGAGGCACTATCCTTTACGCAACAACCATTTTGATCCCCCTACTTATAAAGCTTTCAGGTATAAACACGTAGCTGCAACCTCTAAATGAATGTATAATATAATGAGCACACTCATTAAGTGTATATAATATAGTGAGCCTCCTCACTATTAAAGAGCTTATTAATTTTAACCTAACTTGTCAAGGAGGAAAATATGTTTAACAACTCTCCTAATCCCTTGTCCATCGACGTGATTCATTTACTTGTTAGAACTACCCATGCCATCCAAAGGGAATTTGATACCCAGCTTTCGGCTCTCGATACCCCCTATGCAATCACAGGTCCCAGGCTCCGCCTTCTTTCTGTTGTATCTAAATCAGGCAGCATCCGTATGAACGAATTGGCCTCTAAGCTAGGTATTAGAGCACGCACCGTGACGGATTTTGTGGATGCTCTTGAGCAGGAACAGCTCCTGATCCGCGTTCAGGATCCCAAAGATCGCAGGGCAACTCTGATTGAGCTGACAGAATTGGCGCAGGCCAGCATTAATCAAGTACTTTCCTCCCAGAATGAAATTGCGGATAAGCTCCTTGCTAATTTTGAGGAGCATGAACGCAAGCAATTTTTTGATTCTTTATTAAAGCTGGTTGAGAATAAAGACCTTTCCAATCCATGCGAAGGAACTTTGAAGTAAGCTCAGCCAACTTGGACTCACCTCAACCTGCCATTAAAAAAAGCCGCAGATAGGTATGAAACCCGCGGCTTATAAGTCTTTCTCTTTTATTAGATTGCTCTCACCGGATTGTGTCTTCTTCTCAATTTCAATTTTCCGTATCCGGTGTTTGTCTTTCTCTCTAATGATAAAAATCCAATCTCCATGCCGCCACTCCACACCCGTCTCCAGATCAGGATAATGATTATAGAACCAGCCGCCAATTGTATCCACAACCGAATGTTCGAGATGAATGCCCAGCATGGCATTGATTTCATCTATAAGAGCAACGCCTTGAACCAGGTAATGATCGTTGCCAAGCTTCTCGATCTCAATTTTCTCGTCCTGGTCGAATTCATCCCGTATTTCCCCGACGATTTCTTCCAGAATATCTTCAATGGTTATTAATCCGCTCGTCCCCCCATATTCATCTAGAAGAAGGGCCATATGAACTTGTTCCAGCTGCATTCTTTTGAGCAGGGTTTTGACGGGCATAACCTCCGGAACCGTTAGAACCGGTTGAAGCAAGGATTTAAAATCCAAGTCCGGATTGTTATCATAGCGCAGAAAAAACTGTTTGGTGTTCACAATCCCGATAATATTGTCTTTGCTCTCCAGGACAACCGGAAAACGTGTATACTGTTCTCTTTTAATAATCAACAGATTATCTTGAAAAGACTTATTGGCATATAAGCACACCATATCGGTGCGCGGCACCATAATTTCACGGGCCAGCAGATCATCGAATGTAAAAATCCGGTTCACGTATCCGTATTCCGCTTTATTGATTTTGCCGCTTTGATAGCTTTCGGACAGAATGATCCGGATCTCTTCCTGCGAATGAGCCTCTTCGTGCTCGCTTGCCGGCTGGACGCCGAACATTTTAATAAATCCGTTCGCGGAACCGTTCAGCACCCAGATAAACGGGTACATCACTTTATAGAAAAGGATAATGACAGGTGCCAGCAGAAGAGAAACTTGTTCGGCCTTCTGAATCGCCAGAGATTTCGGTGCCAGCTCTCCAAGCACCACATGCAGGTAGGTGATCAGGGCAAAGGCGATGACGAATGACAAAATGTGACTCATGTTTACGTTAATCCCGAAACGGTCGAAAACCGGAAACAAAATTTTCTCAACTGTAGGTTCCCCGAGCCACCCCAGCCCGAGCGCTGTAATGGTGATTCCGAGCTGACAGGCGGACAAATACCCATCCAGGTTACTGGTTACCCTTTGAACGGCAATCGCATTCTTCCTTCCTTCCAGAACCAGCTGATCGACCCGGCTGGGACGAACACGTATAATAGCAAATTCTGTGGCGACGAAGAAGGCTGTCAAAATAATGAGGAGCGCGACCAAGAACAGATTAAGGAGCACGAAGATCTTCCTTCCGGGATTCAAGATACACACCGGCCATCAGCCTGAAGCTGAACGTCCTGCATAGTGGCTAGTTTGTGTAAAAGTCACCCCGGACATGCACAACAAAAAAAGAGTCGTTCAACAGAACAACTCCTCACATTCATGCTTCTATAGGAATAAGGTTGCATTGAAATAGCGTCTGGCCAGTGTGTGAAAGTACGAGGTTTGAATGGAAATAACCGCGATAAACAAGATGTTGCGTATCTCTTCCTTCTGTTTCTCGGTCACATCCATAATCTGAGCCGCGAATTTCTCTGCGGATGAACGAATCACATTCTCGGCGAGTAAGTCATGGTTGCGGTTACCGTGATCGTGGCCCACTGTGTCCAGCAGTTGGTCGTTGTTGGCGTCAAGTTCTTCGAACATAGCCGTGTATGTGCTGTAGAGTTTCATCGGACTTATTAAGTCATCGCTATCCAGATCGGGCTTGCCGAGTATAATATCAAACAGCTTCCGTATAGAGACAAAATCAAGATTGGATTTGAGGTCATCGATTATAAACAGCAGCGCCGCTTGATTCAATGAATATTTTTTCCCCACCTTGGGGGAATCAAAAAATTCTTTGAAGTCTCTTTTCACCCAGTTCTGCATGGAAGTAATGGACAGGTGAGAATATTCGATAAGCTGGCCGAGGGCGGCAATCTCCTGCAGAGAGAAACCTTTGATCTCGTTGCCCTTGATGAGTTTCTCAATGACGGGAGGTAATGTTGTGGATAAAAAGGCAGGCAGCGCTGTGCCTTTCTCCATGTCATACCGATGGTTTTTCATCCATGCATGTTGTAAAACCTCTATGGGTTTGTGGCGGTGTCGGCCGTCTAATGAGAGTAATAGGCATGCCATCTCTTTTCGTGTCAGTGTAAAAGATTCCATAGATGGTCCTCCGTACTTTTAATTTCAAGTTCATATGAACTTATCATACGCCTAGTCCTTTAGCTTGTAAAGACCAGATATCCCATGAAAAATGGATGTATAATCAGATTTTTTAGAAAATATCCTCTTTCATTGTCTGTGAGGGGGTAAAACTGAGTTTGTCAGGACCCGCTAAGTTCGTTATATTAGTTCATAAGAACTTATATTTTATACATAAAGGATTGTGACGATGAAGTATGGGCAGTATAGGGTTAAATCTTTTCTTGGTTGCCGTTTTAATCTTTTTAACCGCGTTTTTTGTTGCGACAGAGTTTGCCATCATTAGAATCAGGGGCAGCCGGGTCGATCAATTGGTTCTCGAAGGACGAAAGAACGCGTTAGCTGTACAGCAAGTAACGAGCAACCTGGATGGTTATTTATCCGCATGTCAACTTGGTATTACGATGACCGCTCTGGGTATCGGTACACTCGGTGAACCAACCGTAGAGAAGATACTGACACCTCTTTTCGAGCAGTGGAATCTTAGTCCCGATCTCAGTCATTTGATTTCCTATGCCGTTGCTTTCGTCTCCATGACTTATCTTCATGTCGTAGTCGGCGAACTTGCACCTAAATCATGGGCGATTCAAAAAGCTGAATTCATCTCATTCCTGGTTGCAAGGCCTATCATCTGGTTCTATAAAATCTTGTATCCGTTCATCTGGGTCCTTAACGGATCTGCGAATGCCCTTATTAAATTGTTCGGAATGAAGCCTGCCAAAGAGCACGAAGATGCCCATTCGGAAGAAGAACTTCAGATCATTCTCTCCGAGAGCTTCCAGAACGGTAAAATCAACAAAACCGAATATGGTTATGTAAGCCGTATCTTCGCATTCGATGAAATGCTGGCCAAAGAAATTATGGTTCCACGCACAGACATGATCTGTTTGTTCACTAATTTATCCCTGCAAGACAATATGGATATTATCCGCCGGGAACAATATACCCGTTTTCCGATCGCAACAGACAGTAAAGATAATATTGTGGGTATGATTAACACCAAGCAGCTCTTCCTCGAACTTGAGAATAACCGGGACCTTGATTTCAGAACGCTGGTTCATCCGGTTCTTACGGTGTCCGAAGTAACACCGGTCAAGTCTTTGCTCAAGAGAATGCAGTCAGAGCGGGTTCATATTGCTGTACTGGTTGACGAATATGGCGGAACATCCGGTATCATTACCATCGAAGATATATTGGAAGAAATCGTTGGTGAAATCCGGGATGAATTCGATGCAGACGAACGTATCGATATCGAGAAACTTGATGAAAACTGCTACCTGCTCGACGGTAAAGTTTCCCTGAATGAATTAAGTGATCTGACCGGGAAGAATTTTGATGACGAAGAAGTTGATACCGTGGGCGGTTGGCTCTACAGCCGTATGACCGAGCCTAAGATGGGTAAAAAATATATTTATGAAGAACTTCACTTTATCGTACGTGAAGTCAGCAAGAACCGGATCCGCAAGGTTGAAATGATTATCGAAGACAGCGCGGAGAAAGAAATTGCAAGCGGCAGCCAGTAGGTTTGCCAGTTTAAAAGGCCCAAGCACTCTTAAGTGCTTGGGCCTTTTATTGGATGCGGGACTCATCCACACCATACCAACGCTGGTGGCTTATGAAATATTGGTTACATAATAAATAATATGTTACCCCTCTAACGTACACCTGATCTGCGAAGCAATAGATAAGTAATCGCGGCATAGACAAGTGTCAACGGAATCGTACTTAAAGCTATTTCGAAAGCGGAATGACTTACAAACCAGCGGAATAAGGACACCCAGAGTTCCTGGCGTGAGATTATGAAAACCAAGAACGAGCTAAGAACGAATAGGACGGCAAAAAAGAGAAGCGTTCCTTTACCGCCAAACCGCTGATAAATACTCCCGATACCGAAGCCCAGGATGCCCAGATTGATCAGGACAAGGAAATACAAAATCATTTGCTGAAACAGGGAACCCTCGTTCAGATAAGGCAGATTAAAAAAGTGCAGCTGGGTCCCCCACGAATTCGTCCATACCTCTACTCCGGACAAAAGCATCCAAACGATAGAAGTAAAAAAACTTGTCATACTTATCATGAGAATCGTACCAAGAAAATAGTCCTTCCTCCGGATGCTTAAGTTTAAAGCAAACGGAAAAGTCTGAGTAACCGCAATAATGCCTGCAACAAACATATAGACAACAATGGAAGAAATGCCGCCCGTGTAAAAATCCGTCTTGCTGGTGAGCGCCAGGCTAATCGTGTAATTAACCAAGAAACTTGCCAATAGAATACCCCACGGAACGTATACCCACCCGATGATCTGCCTGAGATGGATATTCAAAGCCCCCTGAATTCTGCTCATCTTCCGTTCCCCACCTTTTCGTCGAGGTTAGATTTCGTCATATGGACAACGAGCTGCTGCAGCGATACCGGAGATATCTCCAGGCCCATCTCAGCCGCTAGTGACCTATCTTCAGACTTTAACGCCCCCATTATAGTAGCCGAAAGCATAGATACGAACGGTTCGAGGTGTATGACTTCTTTACCGGTAATGAAGGATTGGACAGAAGAAGTGCTTCCTACAACCGTATAGGCACGTCCGCGCAAAGCATCTGCATCTTCATTCAATAAAAGGCGGCCCTTATCGATCAGGATGATATGCTCAAGCAGCTTGCTGACTTCATCTATCAGATGGGTTGACAGAATGATCGTCCGGGGATGCATCGCATAATCTTCAATCAGCAGATCGTAGAACAGCCCCCGGGCAACCGCATCAAGCCCGAGATAAGGTTCGTCAAAGATCGTCAGCGGAGCACGGCTGGCCAGCCCAACGACTATCCCGGCTGCCGATAGCATACCGCGTGACAATTTTTTCATCGTGCGGTTCAAGGGAAGCTGAAAATCCTCGATAAGCTTCAGCGCGTATTCCTCATCCCAATCGGGGAAAATTCCCTCAGATACTTTCAATACATCTTTAATACGGAAGGAATCCGGATATTTCTGGCTTTCTTTGATAAAGCATATTTGCCGAAGCACATTATAGTTCTCGTACGGGTCTTCGCCGAATATTTTCACTTCCCCGGACGATGCGAACGATTGAGATGTGAGCATCTGCATGATTGTCGTCTTACCCGCCCCGTTTCTGCCAAGAAACCCATAGATTTTATTGCTCTCAAGCTTGAAGCTTACATCCTGCACGGCCGTTACAGTGCCGAAAGACTTCGTCAGACGGTTAACCTCCACAGCGTAATTGATCATCGTTTGCCTCCTGAGCGGATCATATCCGTTAATTGGTCGGTTGTAATGCCAAGCTTCTCCGCTTCTCTAATCATCGTAATGACATATTGTTCATAAAACTCGGTCTTGCGTTTCTCCATTAAAACACCACGTGCTCCTTCTGCCACGAACATTCCGATCCCCCGCTTCTTGTATAAAATACCTTGGTCAACGAGTAAATTTACGCCTTTTGCCGCCGTTGCAGGATTAATGTGATAAAAGGCGGCGAATTGATTGGTTGATGGCACTTGTGCTTCCTCGGGCAGCCGCTTCTCCATGATGTCATCTTCAATTTTCTCCGCGATCTGCACAAAAATCGGCCGGCTGTCATCGATCTCAAAGCCCATTGGGTATCCTCCAATCCTTGATAGTTAGCTGGTTAGTTACTCATGTAATTAACCATACAAGGGATTGTCTTTATTGTCAATAGGCGGAGGATATTCTCCTGACTTTTAATGTTTAATCTTAATGGGAGCGCTCCACCCATGAGCAGAGCCGGTAACCTGATTCTCGTAAGACATTCGTCCAATAGCAAAAAGCCATCTTTTCCCCTGTCGGGTAAAAGGATGGCTTTTTTAACTTTGGAATCCCTATAAACGGCTTCTACTTAACCTGCTCACCTTATCACCGTATCTTTAAGACGCGAAATTCTAAATCTACAGATCTATAAAATCGGGGAGATAAGCCGGGCCAGCGATTCTTTAAACCGGGCTGGCAGAGAGCGGTTCCGGAACATAGCGGGTGTAAATTCCGAGCAGTGAAGCATGTCTTTCTCAAAAATCTTCTTCTGCCGCGCAGCGGTTTCCGTATCGTAAATAAAGGCATTCACTTCAAAATTCAGCTTAAAGCTGCGAATATCTACATTAGCTGTCCCGATCGAAGCGACTTTGCCGTCAATAACAATCGTTTTCGCATGTAGGAAGCCTTTTTCATATAAGAATCCTTTCACGCCCAGGTTCAGCAGTTCCCCCAAGTAAGATGTTGTAGCCCAGTAAACCATTTTGTGGTCCGGAACCGAAGGGATCATGATGCGGATGTCCACCCCCGCCAAGGCTGCCATTTTAACAGCTGTCATTAGGCTCTCATCCGGGATAAAATAAGGGGTTTGAATATAGATGCTCTCTTTGGCTGCATAAATCATCTTGAGGTACCCGTTGCGAATCTGCTCGAGTTCACTGTCCGGTCCGCTCGATACAATTTGAACCCCTACTTTTCCGTTAAAAGGAATGCGCGGGTAATACCGGCCTTCAGGCTTAATCGCATTAGAAGAAGCAAGGTTCCAGTCCATAAAAAACTGCGCCTGCATTTGGAGAACCGCACTTCCCTCAATCTTCAAGTGAGTATCACGCCAGTATCCGAAGCGCTGGAGAAGCCCCAAGTACTCGTCCCCAATATTGAATCCCCCGATGAAGCCCACTGCCCCGTCTATAATAGCGAGTTTCCTATGGTTGCGGTAATTGAACCGGAAGTTTAGATAAGGGATCTTCGAAGGAAAGAAGACGGCAACCTCGCCACCGGCTTCAAGCAGCGGACGAAAGAAAGATTTAGGCAGCCAGACACTCCCGATATCGTCGTAGAGGAAACGTACCTTGACGCCTTCTCTCGCTTTGACCGTCAGCGCTTCCAGAATCCGTTGTCCCAGCCGATCGTCCTTCACAATGTAATACATGAGGTGGATATGATTTGTAGCTTTCCGGATGGCATCTAGCAACGCATTGAATTTACGGTTTCCATCCGTATAGGTAACCACTTCGTTATCCTGCGTATAGACGGCGGCACTGCTGGATAAATTCATATAAATCAAATCTTGATAATCCGCCATAAGCGGATCTTTATATTGAATTTCACTTTCCCGGAAACCTTGCCGCTGTCCTTCAATAATCGCTTCAATGTCTTTTTGATTAAATTCTTTCAGTTTGTAGATTTTTCTGCGGCTCAGGTTCTGCCCGAAAACCAAGTAGAGAAAAAATCCGAAACCCGGTAAAAAAACGAGAACCATTACCCAGGCCCATGTTACTCCCGGGTTCTTTCTCTCCAAAAAAACCACGGCTGCGGCAAACAGCAAGTTCAGTATGGGGATTAAGGAGTAGATATGCTGCATAATTTCCAAGATGATTAACCTCCGTAAACTAGTGTTCCCGAATATCCCAGTATTAGAACCCTACATGATCATACCTTATTTTACCCAGTTTCAAAACGAGGTTGCGAGTTATTATGCAAAATTTCTATGAAATATGCGTTTATTCGTCTTCATACGACAAACGCCTGCCCTTGACCCTTCCGTATTAGGCCATGTTAGAATAATTTGGTATCATAAAATTCAAGAAGAAAGAATGGGAGGGTAATTCATGCGGACGGCGGATCAAGTCAGAAGAAAATTAACGGAGTTAACTAAACAGAAACAATTTATTCAGCAGCAGCTGGAAAAGGATAAAGAGAACAATATCCTGAACATACAAATCGAGAAATTAGAAGATATGACGATGATGTTAGAGTGGGTCTTAAACGAACCTTCCGGGAGCTATCACGGATAATTGATATCGTTAATAAAATCGACATAAACAAAAACCCGCTGATTGAGCGGGTTGTGCAGGTACTCATCCTAAGATAGGATATCTTACATAAAAATTTCTTTGCGAAATTGCAGTCTTATCTGACGTAGAATTAATTCGGCATCGAACAGCTCTTTGAGTACAAAACATACAGAGCCACTGGAAATCAGATGCGTTTCTTTGACAGGGTACATATCTTTGGGCAACCGGATGGGATTCAAGTACTCTGAGGCCGTTTGACTGGATTCAAATCCGGTGTATACAATTTTCCTCTGCGTTTCCAGATGATCGATTTGTTTCTCCAGAGGCTCGCCGTCCCCATCCAGTTCTTCAGTCTGGGATTCAAGCATGACATTTACGGGAGCAAGCAGCTGCTGGTAAGCAATAAGTTCATTCCGGTAGATCCAAGCGCTGACACGCCGGATAATCGGATCTGTTGTCTGAAGGACAGTTTGGACCTCTGGCTGTATCTCTGAACCCGGTATAACTTGATGGTCGATTAAACGGAAAGATAATTTGTCCTGCAAAAGGATCTCCAGCATATTGACAGAGGATCCTTCTGAATGCGTAAGCAATTTAAAAATATTGCGTTCATTGCCCCATACCGACCATTCCTTATCCACTCGCCTCTGTCCTTTCTCTATTTAACCTTATTTTACAATAATGGTAATCGATTACCATGTAAACGGAAAGGATTCATATGTCTTTTGAAGGGGCAAAATCCTTTGCTTCCGGTTCTCTTAAAAGGTTGGACAAAGTAAACGGGCTGCCTTTCAGATCGTTTGATCTGGAAGACAGCCCGTTGTTTTGCGATTATTCCTATGTCAGATCGGTTATGATTTCAGGTCTTGGGAACTAAATTCCCTTGCTAACCCAGAAGGTTATCGTGTCTCCTTTGGCAGCCGGAGTATTGGGACCCGGCTCCTGTCTGAAGACCTTTCCTTTTTCCTGATCGCTTGGCTCCAGGAAAAATTTATATCTCATGCCTGCTTCAACGGCCAGCTTCTCCGCGGCGCTCTGTGATAACCCGACAAGATTCGGCACCTCACCAGCCACTGCTTCAGGTGGCGTCACGGTTGGTGCCGGTGTCGGTGATGTTGTATTCACCGTAGGCGATGGAGCTGGCGGGGCAGGCGTTGCCGCAGGATTCGGATTTGCCTGCTGATCGGGCGCATCCGGCAGGCCGAGGTACATAAACCCCGCAATGGCGAGTAATAGCACGGCGGCTGTGCCCAGCACCCAAATCGTCCGGCGCAGTGCGATCCGATTCTTCGGCGCTTCCTCCTCCGGCCGCTCCTTCACGGGAGTCCTCTGCTGCGGACTCCGTGTTCTCACCGCCGCCGCTTCTTCGCGCAAAGGCTCAGCAGGCGGAGCGGCAGGCGCACTTCTGCGCGGAGGCATGTTCTCCTCGCTTGGCACATGCTCCCTTGCCGATGAAGCTTCACGCTCGACTATTGGAGCGGCGGCATAGGAGATTTTCTCCCGTGGAGCCGTTTCGATTTTCTCCAGCGCTATAATCTCGCGCAGATTGAAGGTAAACGAAGAAAGCGATACCTCTTCCCTGAATACACGGCGTGCCAAAGCAAGGAAAGCCTCTTTCTGAGCAGAAGTAAGTCCATCGAGACTCGGTACCAAATTCGACTGATATTGCTCAAAATTACTTGGCGCTTGTCTGGAATGGGTGCATATCTGATACAACAATGTGCACAATCCAAGCGATCCGCGCTGGACTAGCTTACCCGGTGACCAGTAGTTCATCACCTTAAGCTGGTTATGTTCGGTAAGCCACATATTCTCTGCTGTAACGGAGTATCCCGAGATCTGCTCTTCCATGGCTTCCTGCATGCCTTTACCCAGCTCGAAAATAGCGGCTAAGACCTCATTGCCCCTCATCTGATGGCGGCCAAGCCGCGCTATCAGCGGATTTCCCTTCTGCGCGGTAAGTACAGCATATAAGTGATGATCCGTAACGCCCGCATTTAAAATATGAAAAAAACGTTCGTCCGAAAATTGCGCCGCTTGTCCCAATACGCGCAAATAATCCGAAGCAAAATCGTCTCCAGTTTTCTCAACCATAAGAAGAAATACATCCCGATGCAAAGACAGGTCTTTCCCTGCATACATGACGCCATCCGCTAAAGGATGTACCGGTTCAAAAAGCACGTACCGCTCCCCTATGCGTTGTTCCATTTTAACAGCCCCCCGTCCGTGCCTGCTTGATTCATTCATATTAAGTATACTATTCGAAAGAAAATTGTGATTTTGGGTGCTGAATCAAGCGTCCCACGTGTCATTATGCCTGAATACGAGCAAAATAGCAAAAAGATTACCCCTCTTTTTCCCTTGGAAATTACTTCTTGTTCGTACCATCACCAATGGGCTGGAGAAATCTTTACATCGAGCTTATCCAAAATGAGTTTATATTAATAATTATACCCACATGAGGCCATAACGATCACTTTGTTTCATCACGCTCCGTTTAGGTGACAATCATAATTCCGTACATAATTGTTCCACTTTCTGAAACAATATAGACAGTCTTCCTATTCTGGCTGGAACGAAAGGATAAGGCCCATGTGTATCCGATCCTTCTTTGCCTGGAAGTCTCTTCTATCTTACGCCCATCCGGGGGTTATCATGTCAATGCTGCGCACCGCGTATTGATCTGGAACAGAGGCCAATCACGCTGCTGCACCCATGCTTTGCGCCCTATATATCTAACCGTAACGCCCGGTACGCAGGACAGGTGTCCAACTCCGGTATAGCTCTAAATACAGCAAAAACAAACACACGTTCCCCACCCCGTGTTTTGGGCATTTTCCTGCACTCTCAGCTGGCCGGCCCTCCGCAGTAAGTTTCAACATTCTTTCGTTGCTTTAAGAAATAGAGGACTTATGATGACCAAATCCCTTATCCGGAAGGAGTTTTTCTCATGAAAACCATGTATACGACAAGTGCAACAGCTGAAAATGGACGCAAAGGACGGGTAGCTACTCCAGACGGCAAACTTGATTTGCAGCTCAGCATGCCTAAGGAAATGGGTGGAGATGGTGGCCCTGGAACGAATCCCGAACAATTGTTCGCTTCCGGTTATTCCGCTTGTTTTCTGAGTGCCGTTGAACTGGTAGCCAAGAAAAAAGGAATTCCGGTAGATAACGGTAAGCTTACAGCGGAAATTTCAATCGGTAAAAATGACGATGGCAGCCTTCAGCTTGCAGCGAAACTTCAGCTGTCGGTTCCAGGTCTTGAGCGCAGTCAGATCGAAGAGCTGCTGCAGGAAGCTCATCAAGTATGTCCGTATTCCCGGGCGACCCGCAACAATATTGATGTAGAGCTGGTCGCGGTGTAAATGACCCTCCCTCCTTCGGCCAAAGCGTTTGCTGGAATCCCCCTGCATCGTTGCGCTACAATAGAAGGGAACTTATCCGGCGGAATCGCCAATTCGTATAGTCAGAAGGAGTGGAATAATGAATCCTTTTATATTTTATAACCCTACGAAACTGATCTTTGGCCGCGGGCAGCTTGAACAGCTTCCTAAGGAACTGTCGGCATACGGAAGTAAGGTCCTGCTCGTCTATGGCGGCGGCAGTATTAAGCGTAACGGCGTCTACGATCAGGTTGCCGGGCTTTTGAAAGGAATGGGAGCCGAGGTCCATGAGCTGTCAGGCGTAGAGCCCAATCCCCGACTGCGAACAGTGGAACGCGGTGTGGAAATCTGCAAAGCGCAGCAAATCGATGTGCTTCTTGCCGTCGGCGGTGGCAGTGTCATCGATTGCACCAAAGCCATCGCAGTAGGTGCCAAGTACGAAGGCAGCATGTGGGACTTCGTGAAACGGAAGGCTCTGCCTAAGGATGCTCTACCATTTGGTACCGTGCTAACTTTGGCCGCTACCGGCTCCGAAATGAATTCAGGTTCGGTTATTACGAACTGGGACACTCAGGAAAAGCTCGGCTGGGGATCTCCCTATGCTTTCCCGAAATTCTCTATTCTCGATCCGGAATTTACGGCAACGGTTCCTGAGGATCAGACCGTATATGGAATGGTAGATATTATGTCCCATGTACTGGAACAATATTTCCACCATACCCCGCACTCTCCGGTTCAAGATGGACTTGCCGAGGCGCTTCTGAAGACCGTTATTTCAACAGCCCCCAAGCTGCTCGCAGAACCGACGAATTTTGAGCACCGTGAAATCATCCTTTATAGTGGAACGATGGCGCTTAACGGTTTGCTGGCTATGGGTATTAAAGGCGACTGGGCTACGCACAATCTGGAGCACGCCGTGTCTGCGGTTTATGATATTCCGCATGGAGGCGGTCTGGCGATCCTCTTCCCTAACTGGATGAACCATGTGCTGGATGAGAATGTCGGCCGCTTCAAACAATTCGCTGTTCATGTATTTAACATTGATCCGTCCGGCAAGAGCGATCGTCAGGTGGCCGAAGAAGGCATCCAGGCGCTGCGTGACTTCTGGACATCCATCGGCGCTCCAAGCCGACTGGCGGATTACAAGATTGACGACAAGAACTTCGATGTGATGGTGGATCGCACGCTTTTTAACGGTCCTTTCGGCAACTTTAAACGTTTAGACCGAGAAGATGTACTAGCCATTTATCGCGCTTCTTTATAAAAGACAAAGTAAAGCCCGGCAGCTTCTGACGTTAGGTCAGAGCCTCCGGGCTTTTTAAGTATCTGTCCTTTCGTTCAATACATGTTCATCTCTTTGTCCCAAATCAGTTCCCCGCTGCAAGCATCCACATAACGTAATTTACGCTTGTAACCGTCATCCAAAGACGTTCTTTCCTTAGAAGCGGTTGTAGCCATATATTGCAGTTTGTAAAGGGGGTGTTCCTCGTCCCGGTCTAAGAACCATCTAAGCTCAAGGTTAAAATACGGTGCATACCGGTGCAAGGCTTCTTCCGGAGTGAGGACTGCTTTCCGGCCAGAAAACTTAGCCAGTTCTCGTAATTTCTGATAAGAAACGCCCATGTATAAGCCTATATTCCCTGTTGATGCATTTACATTGATCATGATCCTTTCATGCTTAACGGCATTCCCGTTTATGTAAACCGGCAAATAGAAAAATTCACGTGCGGGCGCCTCCTCTTCTAAGCCCCGATCCGGACCGGCTTCGAGCTGAAGATAAGACGCATAATCCGGAAAAGCATTCTGCAGGAACTTCTGCGCCCTTGCCCAGCACTCTTCGCGGCTTAGTACCGGTGGTGCATCTTCTTCTCCCCTCTCCATCCGGTGGAAATTCAGCAATCTTCCCGTTGATTTCTCTATCTCAAACATAAAAGAAGCCCCGAAGTTACGCAGGGAATCTCCCCATTTGCGATTCATATAAGCATCGGCAGAAAGCGGATCTATATCGGGATCTTGTTCTTCCTCTTCTTCTTTGTAGTTGTACAAGTATCTCAATCGCTCCTCATCTTCCGGTGACTTATGAATCGTATAAAGGGCTGGATCGATCCCGAATAACTGCTCCCAATCACGGATGAGATGGCGGGAATCGGCATCCGGATGATTAGGCTGCTGCGCCGCAGTAATGGGGCCATCGGCTGGAAGAGGATAACAGGGCGGAAGCACATAATGATCCATTTCATATAGATCGGAACCCGTAACGGCATCCATAAACCGATAGTCCGGAACCGCTTCATAAACGAGACGATGAACGGGGTCAGATGCCTTCATTTCGTGCAAGGACGGATGCAGAGTAACCAGTGTCAGTTCCATCCGTATATCTTGAAGTATTCGCCGCCTAACGGCAGTTTCACACGCCAGACGGCTGGGCCACTGCGGTTTAGGCGCGGCCCGCTTCCGTGTACCGTGAAGCTGATACCGGATTAGATTAAGCCCCGCGCTGAGGGTCAGGACGCAGCCCGTATCCGGAAGCGGGAGCCCGCCCGCTTCTTCCCTATACGTAATACAATAATGATTACGAACCACTTCAATTCTTGTCCATGTGAATACGGCATGAGCAGGAGCATGGATGCGTACGAAAGCATCCGCTATAGCTTGTGCGTCCTCAAATGATGGATGAAATTCAATATCTTCCTTCTCTTCCGGTTCGATATCCAGCCGAACCAGGTACCCGGCCTCCAAATCCAGTGCAATCTCAATTGTGCCGCTGTCCGCAGCGGGATTCTCCCAGATAAACGCACGTTCGACTTCATTGTCCTTGGGGATACTGTCCTCCATGACCAGTTGGTAATGTCCGGGGATTGCAACAATCGTTAGCGCTTTCGTACGCAGCTCCTCATAGTTAAGGGACATCTGATCCTCCTCATCGTGCCTGATCGATTATTCCGGAATGCGGGGCCAAAGCTCCCGCCAAGCTGTCAATTTCCGCTGCCACCCAATCGCATTCGCGGGACTGGAAGAAGGCAGGCGTATGAAAGTCCGGTCTGCTTTAAGCTGCGCAGCATTCGCTGTATATCGATTAAACAGCTTCTCGGCCGCCGCTCCGTTAAATAAGACGGTTCTTATACGCGGGTATCGTGAGAATAGTTCCTCGAAATCATTACTGACCGCTTCTCGGATGTTCGAATCCAAGCTCCCCGCTCTTTCACAAGCAGCCAGAACATCCCATAATGCGATTCCTAGGCTGTTCACCCATTCCATCCGCTCTTCATACCGGTCAGGAATTTCTTCTTGATAAAGAGCGGCCAGCAGCTTCCAGAAATCATTACGCGGATTCCCATAGTACTGTTGTTTCGTTAATGACTGTTCTCCAGGCATGGAACCCAGAAGAAGCATGGAGCTGTTCTCATCGATCACTGGTGCAAATCCGGTACACTTCACTTGATTGACTCCTCCTTATCTGCCCCATCCGCTTGCATAAAGGCCGTGCTCGTTGTGCCACTCCGCATAGAAGACCTCACTGATTTTATCGTATCCGCTCATACGAAGCTGTTCACTCAGCCAAGCCTCATCCCGTCCTATTCGATCTAATTCCTTGTGATTGATCTCCCCCTCTTCAACTAGAGGTACCGGCAGCTGGACATGTTCTTTAGACAGCTTGAGGTCCTCTCTAACGACGGATTCGTAAGAAGATTTTTTAAGGACACTAATGGAACCGTTATTCTCAAAAATGGCATAGGCAACCTCATGCATAGAAAATATGCCCTGCTCCCGCAGCAGCATGAGCAGCTGTTCCAAGTCTAAATGGGTCGATTTCAGCCGGTCCGTCTGAAGAATCCCGTTCTCAATCACGACGGCCGGTTTGCCTTCCAGCGCTTTCCTGACTTTTTTGTAACGCTGGGTTACTTTTTCGAATACGAGTGAAAGGGCTGTCCAGAATGCTAACGTGTACAGCAGTTCGACATATTTAATTTCCTTATCATAGATAGTATCGCCCACAAGCTCACTGAGCAGGAGAGCCGATACAAAATCAAACGGTGTTAACTGAGAAATTTCTTTCTTGCCGAGGAGTCGTGTTATGGCCCACAAGCCGATAAAACCGGTAAGCAATTTAATACTCATATACAGGTAGTCCATAGAATTGACCCCGCTTTCCTTATTGTAGCCGCATCTTCATTCCAAGATCTACTCTCCAATAACCGAAATACAGCTTCTGCAAACAGAATGCCCTGCACAGCAATTTCGTTTATAATAAGAATATAGGTTTCTATAACTCGATTAATGCAGGCATGGATACTTGTTTACATAATAATTATTATGTATCCATTATCTCCGTTTTTCTTTTCCAAGTACATCCAGTTTCCTATATTGAGGTGCAGCACATGAACATTCAAAAGCAAAAAGACAGAGAAGAACTCGATAAAAGAATACCTACCATGCCCTGGTATATAGAAAAATTTATTAACCATAAATTACCGGACCTTTCCCCTTCTACCCTGCTCGAATATGTACGGGATTACGATATGTTCTTGTCCTGGCTGATGGCAGAGGGACTTACTCAAGCAGAAAAGATGACCCAAATCCCTCTGGATGATCTCGAAAAGCTTCATATGGAAAGCGTTGATCACTACAGGGCTTTTCTGGCAACGAAGAAAGATCAGGCTAATACTAAAATCACGATCAACCGCAAAATTTCGTCCCTTCGTTCACTTTTTCATTACTTGAGCCAAATTGCGGAAGATGAACACTATTATCCGCTGTTAAAGCGTAACGTGATGGCCAAAATTGAGATCAAACGTACGAACAAAGCCAAAGATCTTGCGGGTAAACTTGAGGGAAAATTACTTCAAGAGAATGAGATTTTTGATTTTATCGACTATATTCGGAGCGGTTATGAACAAGATATTGCCAAGAACAAACAAGCCTTATATGCCTATGAGCTTAATAAAACACGTGATGCATGCATCGTTAGTCTTATTCTGCATTCCGGTCTGCGTGTTTCTGAAGTCGTGAATCTGACGATTGATGATCTCGATATGAAAAAGAGAACCGTCTACGTGTACCGCAAAGGGAACAACGACGGTTCTTTCAAGACCCGGGTGTTTTTCCGGCAGGAGGCGGTCGATGATCTTGCCTGCTATTTGCAGCTACGGGAAACCCGGTATAACTGTCCCAAGAAAGAGAAGGCTCTTTTTCTCACCGTTCCAAATGGTCAAAAAGAAGGCAAGATCATGACCAAACGGGCAATCCAGGAAATGGTAATCAAGTATGCCAAACGTTTTGGCAAGCCATTCTTGAGTGTACATAAGCTGCGGCATTCTTTTGCAACGGATTATTACCTGCAGAATGACCTGTACAAAACCCAGGAACAGCTGGGACATGCCTCTTCCGATACGACTCAGATCTATGCGCATTTAACCGATAAGACTATGGAAGAAGCCATCGACAAGCGCAAAGAAGAAGCATAACATACACGGAATTTAATTAATGACCTATATAATTAATGCTATTAATAATTTAAAAACAAACAGCATGTTGAGAATGTTCGGGAGGACTAGCTATATGTATTACAGAGGGAGTCAGTTTTTTATTAGACCGTATGTTTTGGAAGATGCGGATGCATTAAGTGATTTGATGGTTCGCAATCGTGAGCTGTTCGATCCCTTTACCCCTACCCGCAACGAATCTTACTATACAGCGGCAGAGCAGCGTAAGAATATCGAACTCTGGACACAAGCCAGAGAAGCGGATGAACGGTATTCTTTCGGTATTTTTGCGGCAGCAACAGATCAGCTGATTGGAGATATTTCTTTATTCGAGGTGGCCCGCGGCCCCTTGCAAAAATGCATGCTGGGGTACTGTCTGGACATGTTGCATAACGGCAAAGGAATCGTATCGGAGGCCGTTCGTGTAATCGTGGACTTCGCATTCGAAGAAGCCGGTTTTCACCGGATTGAAGCGGGCGTGCAGCCGCGTAACAGAGGTTCCATAAGAGTATTAGAGAAAGCCGGATTCCAGAGGGAAGGCCTTGCCCGTAAGAATGTCAAAATTCATGGAGAATGGCAGGATCATTATATTTACGCCATACTGGAGGAAGATATACGCAGGGATTAGAGGCATCTTCCTTCCATATAAAACCAAAAGATGGCCCTCGGCAATTTTATGCCTTGCGGGCCGCTTTTTTTCTCGTTTTGGCATTCACTTTGTTAGCCGCCGCTCTGGACTTCTTTCCTTTACGGTTCATTCGTGCCGGTTTACTACCGGTAAATTCCGCTTCCCGCACGGGAAGCACAGAGCCGGAATCATGCCGGAAAAGGCCCGGTTTGTGCAATTCCGATTCCGCAGGTTCTCTTTCGCCAGCACGCCGTTCGGTTAAACCCACAGGCTCCAAATACGTTCGCTGAGCCGATTCCTCCAATTCCTCCGCTGTAATCGGTTCTTTGACTGCTACAAAATAATACAAGATTTCATCCACTACATTGAGACTGGATTGTCTTAGCACCCGCTTGTCTTCCTCCTCATATATGGGGGACTGGTACGAAGGCATATAATAAAATTCACATTGAAGAAGTCTGAAATCAATCTCGCTGTTGCCTTCCCGATTAATGCCGGCAAGAGGTTCGATAAAATATTGATTCTCCTGTAAAGGGTCGTACAAATACATTTCGTCCGTTAAATACCGGGGAAGATGCTCATCAAAATAAGAACGGAAATAGGGATTAGTCAAATGGTAGGAGGTATGCGCATAGGGGGCCAGAATACAAACGATGGCTTTATGCCTGCATACCCGGTAAATCTCACGCATGATCCCCATCAAATCCTCTATATACTCCAATGAGCGGCTTGCCATAACAAAATCGACCGAATGATCTTCGAGAGGAATCCCATTGTTCAAGTCGCATTCTACATCAACACCTGGCAGCGCAATTCTATCGAGTCCGATAAAGCCAGGATGTTTGCGAGTGCCGCATCCCAAATCGATCTTCATCTTTATCGCTCCCATCCCCGCTGATACTATTACGGTATGGACGAAATTAGAGTTTGGTACGGGTCAAGCGCCAATAAGCTGTAAAATGTGTGCGAGAACGGTCTCACGTTCCCTCATTTGTAAGTGTATCCCCTTCACCTAGTACAAACTGTACACTGAGTTTAGTCTCATTGATTTCTTCGGATTCCGGATCTAGAATATTGGTAATCCCGAAATCCTGAATATTAATTTCACTTGTTCCATTCACATAAATTTGATTGTTGCGGTGCAGTACCTCCACTGGAAATATGACTTTCTGGGAAACATTACGAACCGTTAATATCCCTTCAATATTCATCGTATTAGGTTTGCCTTCTATCCAGCTTCGATGCCAATTCTCCACCTTATCGAGTTGAAACGTTACTTCCGGATACGCTTTCACGTAAAAATAAACCCAATCTTTCAAAGTCTCATCCCTATACCGATTTCCGGTATTCAGCGCAGAAATATCCGCTCGAACCTCACCCTTCATAAGTTCAGGGCTTCGTACATTAAGTATCCAATAACCGGATAACACAGGAAAATCAATTAATAACGACTCCATTTTTGAACTAACCAGAAGCTTTACTGTAGATTCAGGCTGGATTTTCCAGGTCCTTTCCATATGCTCCAACGTAAGCAAGTCCCCATCGGATACTTTTAATCTGAAATCCAGGCTTTTGGTATAGGTGAGATAACCCAGCATACTCCCGGCAACGAGAAAGGCACCGATTGTCCCGATCCACCAGCTGCGACTCCGATTCATCGCTTAGCCCACCCTTCTTGCATAAATTTCAAACACTATTGTTAACATATTAATAATTATGTAAACTGCGTTCACTGTCTTCTCCTCATAATTAGGTAAATTGTCCCAGTGTACTAATTCGATATGATTTCAGTA
Organism: Paenibacillus lutrae; assembly: GCF_009757775.1. GTDB lineage: Bacteria > Bacillota > Bacilli > Paenibacillales > NBRC-103111 > Paenibacillus_F > Paenibacillus_F lutrae. Next base: position 197,335 of record NZ_RHLK01000001.1, on the reverse strand, counting down.
ATCCCCTTTTTCTCGAACAAATTCTTTTAAATAATCACATTTACACCATTTAGTATGAAAAAGAGCCAACCAGAACTAGTCTGATTGGCTCTTAAATACTAGACAGCCGGCGCTATGGACGGCTTATTTGTATGATACGATCAGCCTTCATTCACAGAAGGGCTTAGCTTGCTTCTTCTGGTCCAAGCTGCTGAGACACCGAATGAAATGAGCAATACTAATGCTCCAAACAAGTAAGGAAGGTCTACATGTTCATCAAACAGTATTCCTGCAATCGCAGGGCCGAAAATATTCCCGAGACTCATATACGCATTGTTCATTCCGGCTACAAATCCTTGTTCATTCCCTGCCATTTTGGATATTAACGTATTAATGGCCGGACGCATGATGGAAGTTAGCGTGAAGAACAGCATGGTGATGATCAGGACATACCAGAAGTTACCTGAGAACAACATGATAACAAGTGAGAGCGCGGATAACAGAAGCGTGACATTAATCAGTTTCTTTTCTCCGAACTTGGTAATCAGTTTGTTAATCAGCAGGCCTTGGATAATAGCTCCCACCAAAGCGCCGAATGTAATCAGGATGGAAATATCACGTATCGAATAAGCGTATTTCTTATCGACATAAAGGGAGAATACCGCTTCAAAGTTAGCCAGGCCGAACGTCATCGCAAAAACGAGCAGCAGCAGGATGAAGTAAGGTGCCGAGAATGATCTGGCCATCTGTGCGAAAATATTTTCCTTCACGACGACTTTGTTCTGGTTCTCCTTCAGTTGTGCCCGGGAAAGAGATTCAGGAAGCAGCAGGGCGGAACCGATCAATGCCAGGGTTCCTACTGCGGTAGACACGTAGAAGGGTGCTCGCAGACCCAGATCCGCCAGGAAACCGCCGATACCCGGCCCGATTACAAAACCGAGCGACATCGCAGCGCCGAGAAGTCCCATCCCCTTGCCCCGCTTCTCTTCCGTCGTAACGTCTGCAATGTATGCCATCATGGACGGGATCATGGCCGCTGCACTAATACCGCCGATAAGCCGTGAGACGTAGAGCAGCCAAATTTGTGATGCGGTTGCGAACAGCAGATTGGAAATGGAGAATAACAGCAATCCGGCTACAATCATTTTCTTGCGGCCGTATTTATCGGACCACTCCCCTGCAATCGGTGAAAAAACGAACTGGGTTAATCCAAAAGCGGCGATCAAGTACCCTGCAGTTTTGCCTCCTGCATTAAACTCTCTTAAAAAATCGGGTAAGACAGGAATGACTAATCCTATACCCAGCATTGCGATAAACATATTGATCATAAGTATGACCAATGGTGAACTGCGGTCTTTCATTGACATATGGAATCTCCCTCTCAGTTCTCCGTTTAAACGGAAGAACTGCTTCTCTTTTTATTACAGAAGTATAGCCTACCAAATATCTCCCAGTCAATTAATAAAACGGTAAAGATTTATTCTAACGATTTTTTCGGATGGGGTAAATAAAAGAGTCCCGGCAAACCCGGGACTCTGCTTAATGTATATAGGGATGAAGTCCGATTAAATTTTCATAACGCCGCCGGTGCTGGCACTCGTTACGAGCTTCGAATACCGTGCAAGATAGCCGGTTTTAACTTTAGGCTCGAAACCTTTCCAGTTCTTACGGCGCGCTTCCATCTCTTCGTCACTGATTTGCAGCTCAATCTTGCGGTTGATGAGATCCAGCTCGATAATATCGCCATCTTCAACGAAAGCGATCGGGCCGCCTTCCGCTGCTTCAGGAGAGATATGACCGATACTGATCCCGCGTGAAGCTCCTGAGAAGCGGCCGTCAGTGATCAGGCCTACTTTGGCCCCAAGGCCCATGCCGACGATCTGGGAAGTCGGAGCAAGCATCTCCGGCATACCAGGGCCGCCTTTAGGTCCTTCGTAACGGATGACGACTACGTGACCCTCTTTGACGTGGCCATTCGCGATTCCGTAGAGAGCATCATCCTGTGAGTCGAAGCAGATCGCAGGGCCGACATGGCGTCCGCCGACAGATTCGTCAACCGCGCCTACTTTGATGATACTGCCGTTCGGTGCCAGGTTACCGAACAGAACCGCAAGACCGCCGCGCTCGGAATGCGGATTATCCAGACCATGAATAACATCATGGTTAAGAATCTCACAGCCGGCTACGTTCTCGGCAAGCGTCTTGCCTGTTACGGTGATACGGTCACCGTGGATAGCTCCCGGTTTCTTCAGCAGTTCGTTGATTACGGCGCTGACGCCGCCAGCTTCATGGATATCTTCGATATGCCAATCGGATGCCGGAGCGACTTTGGAAAGATGAGGTACACGGTTGGCCACTTCATTGATGCGTTCGATCGGGTATTCGAAGCCCGCTTCGTGTGCAAGAGCCAGTGTGTGCAGAACGGTATTCGTAGACCCGCCCATTGCCATATCCAGCGCAAAGGCGTTGTCAATCGCTTCAATCGTCACGATGTCACGCGGTTTGATATCCAGCTCGATCAGTTTCATCAGCTGCTTCGCGGATTCTTTGACAAATTCCTTACGTTCCGGAGCTACGGCAAGGATCGTTCCGTTACCCGGCATTGCCAGCCCCAGCGCCTCACAGAGGCAGTTCATCGAGTTGGCTGTGAACATGCCTGAGCAAGAACCGCAAGTCGGACAGCCGTATTGTTCAAGCTCGAGCAAAGCCTTGTCGTCGATTTTACCGACCTGGTAAGCGCCTACGCCTTCGAATACCGACGTCAGCGAGATGGAGCGGCCGTTGCTGTCTTTACCGGCTTTCATCGGGCCGCCGCTTACGAACATGGTCGGAATGTTAACACGGAGTGCGCCCATCATCATGCCCGGCGTGATCTTGTCGCAGTTCGGAATGCAGACCATTCCATCGAACCAGTGGGCGGATACGACCGTTTCGAGGGAGTCAGCAATAATTTCGCGGCTTGGCAGAGAATAGCGCATGCCGATATGGCCCATGGCAATTCCGTCATCGACGCCGATTGTATTGAACTCAAAAGGAACGCCGCCAGCTTCGCGGATCGCTTCTTTTACAATTTTACCGAATTCCTGAAGATGTACATGGCCTGGAACAATATCAATATAAGAGTTGCAAACCGCGATAAACGGTTTATCGAAATCGTCTTCTTTTACACCTGCTGCCCGCAGCAAGCTGCGGTGAGGAGCCCGGTCGAACCCCTTTTTGATCATATCACTTCTCATGCCTTTTTTAGCCATTGATGATTCCTCCTGCTTCTATCTGATAAGTGCATTACCGTTTTACTGCATTAAAAGAAATTGTATCATGTATGTCTCAATTTTCCTATCTTTTTTACGAGAGAATGTCGAAAAATATTAATCGAATATTTTATTGCGCTCCAGAGAGGTCAAACGGCGGCCGGCAATATCCAGTACAATTCGGCCTTCCTTAATGCCCCAAATCCGGCTTGCGTATTTCTCCGCGAATTCCAGATGGTGCAAGCTGGCGATAACCGTAACCTTCTCGCGTTTGCAGAGATCGCGGAGATCGCTGAGCACGCTGTTCGCTGAATCGGGATCAAGACCGGAGACGGGCTCGTCCGCAATGACTATCTTCGCGCCTTGCACGAGTGCCCGGGCGATAGCAATACGCTGCCGCTCTCCCCCGCTCAAATCTTGCGCTTTCATCTCCGCTTTATCCAGCAGGCCGACTTTCTCCAGATAATCCATCGCAAGTACATGCTCGTCTCTGGCATGGGTTCCCGTGAGTACACGCAGTGCTGATTTCTCATAAAAACGGCCCTGCAGCACATTCTTGACCGCAGATTTCTTGAGATCCAGCGGAGCCTTTTCCTCCACATAGGCCCAATCTCGTTTAACTTTAAATTTCTCTATCATGCCCAGCGAAGTAATATCGCGGTCCTCGTAAATGAACTGGCCTTCATCCCATTTTTCTTTCAAAGCGATGCATTTGAGCAGCGTTGTCTTGCCGCTGCCGCTTCCCCCGACGAGGCCAATCAGCTCACCTTCATCGATTTGGACACTTATTTTGGATAAGACCTCTTGGCCTGATTGCAGTGATTTGCTAAGATTACGAATCGTCAACATCCCGTATGCTCCCTCGTCTTCGTTAGGTGCACACGCTTACAGCTGCGTGCGTCAGCCTTTTTCGTTGCTTTTATCATTATAACAAAAAACCCGCTTGAAGAGGAATGCTTTCAACTTACGGCCTCAGCTTTCCAAAAATGAGAAGACCGCCTCTCCCTATTTAATGGAAGAGACGGTCTCTTTCGTGAGTGAGCTTCTTGCACCCGTTATTACTTCTTAAGGCTCTGATTCAGTTGTTCACACTCGGCTGCCGTTACATTCTCACCGCACACCGCTATCTGATCTTTTGGTTTGCCATCGGAAATATCCGATACAAGTCTGTTGCCGAGAATATGATGAAGTGCGTTCAGATTGTAGCCGTTGTCCTGTTCCAGCTGCCATCCGAAAATCCCGGCAAGGCCGTTATCTTTGGCATACTGAGTTTTCAGAGCGACGGTACGCGGCGTCTCGATTGTCAGGAAAGAACCGACCGGATTTACAATGAAGTCCGCATTGGATGCTTTGTCTGTATAAAGCTTGTAGCCGTTTCTAGGCTTCAAATCTTTATCCAGGAAGTTCTGGTAGAGATCATAACCCTCAATGACCCCGGCTTCCCACGAGCCGACGCCCGCGATGCCGAGCAGCAGATTTTTGCCTGTCGCATTCAGATCGCCGAATGTGGATTTACCGACCAAACCGTTCTTGTATTCTGTGATGTCCCCGTTTTTAATCGCTTTGGCACGGTGGTAATTGGCAATTCCTATCATGATTTTGTTCGCAGGAACGCCGTATCCTTTCAGGAGCCTTACAGTCTTATCGAGCGATTGATCGACGGGCTTGCCCTCAGCATCCTTGGAGTTCGGATTACTGTAGAGCGGAGTATGGTGTCCAAGATTCCGCTCCCAGGCACCGCTCAGGTCGTAAGTCATGGCGTAGAGACGATTCAGATATTTACTTGCCTCTACCCAATTGATTTTTTTCAGTTTGTCTTCCGTTGCCGGGATCGCGCTGGATAGACGATATTCTTTGCCGGTACGTTTGGTGAGCCAATCCATTCCCGCCCGAAGCTCTTTCAGCAGCTGGACGTAGTTCTGAGGATCGTCGGGACGCGACATTCCCGGAACAGCTCCATCTGAGCCGGGATATTCCCAGTCGATGTCGATACCATCGAATTCAAACTGCTCAAGGAAACGGACGATGGAATCGACGAAAGCTTTGCGTCTCACCGGATCAGACGCCATCCAAGGGAAGCCCTCGCTGAGTGTCCACCCTCCGACAGACAGATCCAGCTTCAGATGCGGATTCTCATTGCGCAGCTTATAGAGGACGCCGAAGACGCCCGCCACATCTTTCGGATCCAGATCGTACATGCTTTCGGTGCCGGTTACCTTGCCGCCGGTCTGACCCGGCTGCGTGCGCAAGAAAGCGGCTTCAAAATCCGCGATAGCCATTGCCCCGTCAGGCAGCTTGCTCTGCTTGCAGGTGCGGTTGACAGATGCAGGAGCCGTAATGGGTAGTCCGGGGTCCTGCGTGTTCACTGCGGCCGGGAAGCAGACTCCCGAGAAGCCGTATACCAGCCGGTTCACGTTCTTGACCGGCAATTTGTTGAAATCGAAGCGGCGGCCGTAAATGGCCCAGTCGCCTAAATATTCAACGACCTCCTGTCCCGAGGTGATGTCGTAAGTATTATGCTGAAGCGGCAGTGTGCCTGGTGCAAGCTTGGATACGCGTCCGCCTGTATCCGCATTGAATCCGGGATGATTGCCGCCAGGGTCAGTGGCCGGATCAATTCCTCCGCGCACCCCGCCGCTTCCCGTTCCCGACACCGGATGCGAAGCGGAGATGGAGCCGGTCGGATTTAATAGGCCGGATTTGGCATTGCCGGTCGCGATGGAAGGTTCTCCATAGTTAATGTTATTCGGGATCGATACCGGACACAGGTCGTTGTTGACTACTCCGGCTACTTCCCACAGGTTATAAATCGTATCATCAGGGGCAATCGCATGCACATCCGATTTAGCACGATATGCTTTTCCTTTGTAGCCTGCAATTTTCCCTTTGGAGTAAATCTTGGTCGCTACCCAGTCTGGCGCGCAGAATGGTGTCGTCGGGTCTGGAGTGCCTGGTCCGGTACCGCTCTCCAGCTTCCATAAAGTTGGCGCATTCGAAGGTTCCCAACCCGGCAGGGACGTGTGTGCGTAGATAACTTTATAGGTTTTGCCGTTATAAGTCACAAGATCGCCTAACTTGTAGGCCGTATTCGATTTCCAGGCAGCTGGGCCTGTGCCGGGATCCGGGGTCGGGCTTGGAGTCGTACTTGGAGTTGGCGTCGGATTGGTACTAGGAGTAGGTGTAGGATTGGTACTTGGAGTAGGTGTGGGACCTGTGCTTGGCGTCGGGCTGGGACTAGTACTTGGGGTTGGGGTCGGACTCGGGGCCGTATATTTTTTCCAGAGAGCGCCCGTATTAGGGGGTTCCCAGCCATTCAGCGAGGTATGCGGCTGCACACACTCGTAAGTTACATTGTTGTAAGTTACCAGGTCTTGGGCTTTATAAGCGGTATTGGGAGCCCAGTTTGTAACCGCTCCCAAAGTAGGGGTGGGACTAAGCGGAACAATACTGAAAACTAAGGCGACCAGCAGCAGGAAGGGGAGTAATTTCTTTCCGAACGCATGTTTTACGTGCATTAAAAAAACTCCTTTCGCTATTTGGTTTCATGGTCCTGTTTACGGTGGATAGTCGATCCTTCACTCCTTTCCGCTTAGAATTGTATATAAGCTCCGGTAGTCGGAGGTTATACCGCCGTCTCAACTTCTTATGCTTTCAGTTTTGGGTACACAAGCATTTTTAACAAGGGGAAGATTACTCTTATACAGGGATACTTTTATCCAGAAATGGATTCAATTGTATATTAGCTCACTTATTACTTTACCAGCTAAATGCATATACCGATTTTCTTCCCCGAGAGAGATTACTTTCATAGATTCCCGTGTCTAACCGACGTAAAAAAGCAGCCTGATACATCAGGCTGCCGATTTCCTTTGTCATTCTAAATAGCACTTGAACTACAGGGCCAGCTGTTGAAAAATTTGTTATCACCTCAAACATGCTCGCTGAGCCCCGATGCTGAGTGCCATCAGAAATTGCGCCGGCGTGTAAGAAAAAACGCTTTGTAGAATACATGTCCGATAAGTAAAGCGGTAAGTCCGACGACAAATCAGACCGGCGGAGCCTCACCCTTCATACAGAAAAACACCCCGGCCAGCATAAGCGTGGAATGACGATTGGGTCTGCCTTGCCAAAGCCAAGCCGCTAAGCATACAGCAGAATGAGAACCATAGGAGTCAGCTTAAACAGCAGTTTAACAGCCACTGGTTTTGAAGAAATTACAAAAATATTGAGCAGGCTCCTACATAAGCCGATCGCAGGAAGTCCTCGCTGAAACAAACCGATAAACTCCTTGAAACGTTCTCTTTCATTTTGTTACAAGCATACGTCCTGATCTCCTGACCGGGCAATCTATACTTCTAGTTCTACTTAATCAATAAACCCAGAAGTCCTGCAAAGGACGAAGCCTGTGATGCCGATATGATACAGCCCTTCAAGTCTTCGATTTCAACGCGCAAACTGTCGAATTCACAATCGCTCAAGTCTATTCCGCTTAATTGGGTACCCGATAGAATGGCCTCATCCATTTTACAAGTGCCAAACGATAGTTTTTGTACAGTAGAATGATAGAAATCAGCACGATTTAAAGCGCAGTTTTCAAAATAGACTTGTTTAAAATTAGCAAAACGGAACGTAGCATAATCGCTCATGCAGCTTTGAAATCGGACGTTCTGAAATCGCGATCGGGTAAAATCAGTACCGATTAGTTTGCAATTAATGAACTCTGCCCGATGTATGATTGAATCCGTGAAATTCACATTAGACAGATCGCATTTCTCAAAAATAACATCTATGAATTCACTTTGCATCAAAGTCGATTCCATTATGGTTACATTTCTAAAGACGAACTGATCAAAAGAGACTTTTGTCGCTTCCTGACCATCTATGACGATATCCTCTATGCTGCCTTGACTGAATTCATCTTTGGTCTGCAGCGAGTACAGCTCTCTGGATAAAACCGGTAAGTTTTGCGGGAGTTTCGGGGGCTCAAGCTTACTTTTCATAGTATCCTCCTGTCAACATTGTGTAAGTTCAGCCTACCAGAGCGTTCGTTTGCAAGCAACAAGGCAAAAATCCCCTAAAGTGAAGCAGCAGAGAAGTCCGCAAGTCACTATACTGGGGAATGTATTGACATTTTATGGAATTAATCTAATCAACCCGTTTCTATAAATCCCGCTTGTTAAACCGGATCATCCCGACGACAAAAGCAATTAAAGTCAGAATTTGGGCATACACAACGAAAGCTGTCGAAGGTACTTGTCCCCCGATAAATAAATTAAAGATACTCCCGTTGCCTATAAAATGGTCTTTGAATTCATTGTAACTGAACAGGACATACACCATTTTTTTCTGAATCGCGTCTGCGGGCATCATAAGCGACAACAATACCGACAGATTAGATAACGTGTTCTTCACCGGAACGGCCAGATCCATGATACCCCCTACCTTCTCAATCATGCCTCCCAGCCAGCCGCCGCCATAAAGCATAGTCATTAACACCCCGTTGCCGATGGCAGAGAAAATTCCGGAACCTAACATCGAGATGGAGATCAAGAGGGGCACAACGGAACTAAACAGCAGAAAAGATTGCAGGAGTACGCCCGTCTGGCGAGGAACCGTAGCGTGATAATCGGTAATCAATAGAATCGCTGCAAAAAGAATAAAGGCGTACAAAACCCCAAGTGTAACATAACCAAGCCAGCGGCCCGCATACCACTTCCATCTGGGAACCGGACGCGGCATAAGCGCCTGCATAACACCTAGTTCCGCCTCGCCCGAAATAACGGAAAACGAGCTGAAAATGGCCAGAAAAGCCAGAACAAACGAACCAAAAAAGAAACCAAGTATGAGTATAAAAACGCCCCGCTCAAATCTCTCGATGATTTTTTCTCCATTTGTTTCGTTAACATTTAAATCCATACTAATGGTATCGGCAATAAACCAGAACCCGAGTAAAAAAGCAACAGTCATTAACAGTGTCAGCAGCAGTACCCGCTTGCGCAGCATTTCTTTCCATGTCATGGCGGCAATTATGTACATTCCCGTTCACCTCTATGGCTAAGACCCGTCAGGGTGTCCATAAACCATTCTTCCAGTCGCTCTTTAACGGGGCCTGCCTCATATAAGGTCATTCCCTGCTCCATCATCAAATGGTTCAGCCAGCCGGCCTGATCTTCCTGATCCAATTCCGCTTCCAGCCAGACCGTTTCAGCCAGAGAGGAGGAATCGGAGGAGGACCGTACCGCATTCCTGTTATCGGCCGTGCCGGTATCAGTGCTAAGTCTGATTTCACACCCGGACACCTCATGCAGCCAAGGAAGAACAGCCGGTATGAATCCGCCCACTCTAAACCGCCAAAGTGTGCGCTTCTGCAGCATTTCTGCAACGGTGCCGTGTCTCAAGATTTGGCCGTTATTAAGGAGGGCCATCCGGTCACATAATGCCTCGACGTCTTCCAGCAGATGTGAATTCAGAAAAATCGTCTTGCCCTGGTCCTTTAAACCGGCGAGAATTCTTCTCACTTCTCTCCTGCCGATCGGATCAAGCGCAGAAGAAGGCTCGTCCAGAAATACAACAGGTGGATCAGCGACCAGTGCGCAGGCTAACCCTAGACGCTGCTGCATTCCCTTCGAATAATGCTTGACCCGGTCCTTTCCTCTCAGCCCGATCCCGACTTCCTCCAGCAGCTGTGGAATACGCTTCTGCAGGGCGGAGCGTTCCAAGCCGCACAATTTGCCGTGAAGCCGGACCACTTCTTCTCCGGTCAGCCATTCCTGATAACGGTAAAGCTCGGGCAAATAGCCGATTTGTCGTTTTGCATCCAAACTGCCGATCGGATAGCCAAGCAAAGAAGCTTCACCGTGTGAAGGCGATATAAGCCCGACCATCATTTTGACGAACGTGCTCTTACCAGCCCCATTGGGTCCGAGGAAGCCAAAGGCTTCCCCCTGACCGACTTGAATGGTAATCTCACGGCAGCCGCGGCCGTTCTTATATTCCTTCGTTAATCCTTCGGATCGTATTGCGGCGGTTAATGAACTCATGAAGGAATTAGCTCCTTAAGTTTGTTGACTAATTGTTCTCTCTCGCTCAAGAAGCCTCTTCCCTGAAAATTGAACAACTGGCCGTCTTTGATCCAGGTCGCCTGGAAAAAGTCGTTCTGTCCTTTGAGCTGTAAGGTCACCGGTGTGTTGTGAATCATGATCTTCTCCGTATTCTGATTGGAGACGAGCGGCATCGGAATCGTACCCGACAGAATCTGATTCTGCTTCAAGCTGTTCTTGAGATAATCAGGCATGAGCGGGAACTGGATGATCGCTTCGACTGCTTCTTCCAGCTTAAGGGAAGGATCTACAGTCACGACCGGCACATTCTGTTGAGTCAGGCTTGCAGACCCGTCCTTATCTGCGGGTAGATGGATAAAGACACTCTCCGGAAAATAGACTTTGATTTCTTTGCCGTCCACAGACTCGGGAAGAAGTTTCTTAGCGCCAAGACGCTGCATGACTTCATTCACTTCTTTGACATTCAGGTTGAAAGTGAAAGTCGACGAAGCGTTAATGTTTACTTTATCCGTTAATAACTTGGCATCCTTGGGACCGATCTTGTAGCCCAGTTTCTTCTCAGCCTCCAGTGATGTGAATTCCCCTGTCAAAGATCCGTGATCGGTCTTAAGAACGCCATATTTCGTAATACTTTCCTGCATTTGTCCGGGGCCCCTAAATTCGTTGTAAATCGCTCGCACATCTTCCTCCTGGACCACCGCAACCTCCTGGACCCGGAATTGGCCGAGTATTGCGGCCAGTGCATTATTCCCGGTCGGTGTAGCGAGAATTACCCCGAAGAGAAGACCGGCAGCGGCTAATCCCGCCCACTTGCGGTTTCTCTTCTTCCTGCCCGATACGGTGAAGGACGATGTCCGCCGAACCTTGGGAACAGAAAGCTGATCGAAAGAGTCTTCCTCAGACATCGATTGTGAGAATGCTTGGTCATGATCCTCATTGCTGTCCGGCTGGCCGGATACCTGTCCGTGAAGAGACTCGTGGTCCCGCTTCAGTTCGTGATTCCAGGACTGCCATCTTGGATGTGCGGGTTCATCGGCCAGTTTGCTGCGGATCCGGTTCCAAGCCTCATCCGTCGTCTTATTCTTCTCATCTGAGTTGTGACGATTATCAGACATCTCATCATCTCCTTGAAATTCAATGCGGTTCTATGTGTGTTACTTGTGAGTTTAGTCTTTCTGTGCCAGTACTTTCGCGGCCGTTTGTCTCAGCCGCGCTGTCGCCCGGTTCAACATGGTTCCCACCAGAGGGGGACGCACGTGCAGCTGCTCCGCAATTTCCAGATAACTGTAACCGGAGTAGCGGAGAAGCAGCAGTTGACGATCCCTTTCACTCAGTTCTTCCAGCCATTCCCGTACTTCTTGCTGGTCCATATTCCTTAGAACCGTTTCTTCCCCTGAAGGAGGCGAAACCATTTCATACGTTTGTTCTTGTTTATTCAGAAGTCTGCGTTCTCTTGCAAGCTTATCCATATAATCATAGGCCGTCCGGGTTAAGACCCTGTGAAGCCATGCTCCCAGCGAAGCAGGATCTTCGGGCGGATTACGGTATAATTTGATAAACACATCCTGCGCCAAATCATCGGCTGCCGCCTCGCTACGTACTAAACCGAGCAGCTTTCTTCTTACGGATGGATAATGTTCATAAAATACAGTTTGAAATGAATCGGATTCCGGAATTCCCATCGGTAAGCCTCCTTTCTGCTGCAGCTATAAGTAAGACGGTCAAGAGAGGATATTTGTATCAAATTCCGTGATTTTTTGAGTAATCCTAATTGTATGGGAATAATCGGATGAAAGTAAAGCCAAAAAAAGCCAGCCGATGTCTACCGGATGACTTTATAACTCTCATTGTTAATCGCGGAATTCCGCCGCCTCCTACCAAGGTATAGAACCGTACAGTCAGGACTTCCAGCCTATAAGAAAACAGCGCGAACCCAAAAGAGTCCACGCTGTTATGTCTATAATAACGAGAATGTATTACTTCCCGGCCGGACCGAATCTGGTTGTCTTCAGTTCGTAGGAATTCACATTCATGCTGATCATATAGTCCGGCTTAGGCTGACCTTTCTTGTCTTTGTGTCCTTGAATATGTTCAGGGCTCTTCTCCCAATTCTTCCAATCTTCAAGAGACGCCCAGCGGATCAGAACAAGCACTTCTTCATTTTCTTTACTGATCCGGTTAACCATGACGTTAATGTCGATTAACCCTTCCCTCTGATCAAGAAGACCCTCTTTACTGAAACGTTCCACAACTTGATCAGCAAAACCTTTTTGTACGACGATACTGCGGGTTTGAATAAACATAGATGACCACTTCCTTATGAGATGTTTACCCTATTCTAGTTGATAAAGATTATCATTGTCAATTAAATCGCCATCTTCCTACCCGTCTTCAGAAAAAGATTGACAGCCCTTACACCGGAGTGGTAATATTTTCTTCCTTTCACTAAAAAAGATGGAGGATTTTAACTGTGATCCATGTAAATGGTTTAGGCAAGTCATTCAAAGTGGCCCAGCGCACAACAGGTTTGAAGAACGCCGTCAAAGCTCTTTTTCACAGGGAATATACACAAATAGAAGCCTTGAGGGATATTTCCTTCCAGATCGAGCCCGGGGAGATTGTCGGTTACATCGGCCCCAACGGTGCGGGGAAGTCAACCACAATCAAGATTATGAGCGGAATTCTGGTACCGGACCAAGGTTCCTGCTCGATTATGGGTTACACGCCGTGGCTGGAACGCGTCCCCTACGTCAAACATATCGGAGTGGTGTTCGGACAGAGGTCCCAGCTGTGGTGGGATGTCCCTGTGATGGATTCCTTTGAACTGCTGAAGGATATCTATAATGTGCCCCATACCGAATACCGCAGCAATCTGTCGCTGCTTATAGAAACGCTTGATTTGTCCGGCATTATACATACGCCCGTACGCCAGCTGAGCTTAGGCCAGCGCATGCGCTGCGAAATCGCCGCCTCTCTCCTGCACAGCCCCCGTATTCTCTTCCTGGACGAACCGACGATCGGGCTTGACGCCGTCTCCAAAATCGCGGTACGTAAGTTTATCCAGACGATCAACAAAGAAAAAAACGTGACCATCGTATTGACCACCCACGATATGAATGACATTGAAGCGCTCGCACAAAGAATTATTCTGATCGGTAAAGGAAGTTTATTGTATGACGGCAGCATCCATACACTCCGCAGCCGGTTTGGAACACGTAAAACCATTACCGTTGATTACAGACCGCATGCTGCCACCCTTGAGATTCCGGGAGCTTCTCTAATCTCATGGTCACCCGAGCGCGCAGTCCTTCAGGTGGATACGCAGCATGCACAGATTTCGGACGTCATTGCCTGTCTCTCCAATCAAGTGGAACTGCTGGATGTAACGGTAGATGCCCAGCCCATTGAAGATATGATCGTTGAACTGTATAAGGAGTACCAGTTGTCATGAAAGCCTATACCTCTGTCTTCAAGCTCCGGCTGTACACAGGCCTGCAGTACCGCGCCGCAGCACTTGCCGGTGTCGCAACCCAATTCTTCTGGGGATTTATTATCATTATGGTATTTGAAGCCTTCTACGGCCAAGCATCCGCAGCGCAGCCCATTTCTCTTGAGCAGCTCATTACATATGTCTGGCTCCAGCAAGCTTTTCTGGCTTTAATCATGCTCTGGTTCCGGGATAACGAACTGTTTCATTTGATCACAAGCGGTAATATCGCGTATGAATTATGCCGCCCGGCCCAAATTTATTCGTTCTGGTACGCAAAGCTTCTAGCCCAGAGGCTGGCCAGCGCCTTATTACGCAGTTGTCCGATACTCATCGTAGCCTGTTTCCTCCCGGAGCCTTACCGGATGACACTTCCGCCTGGTGTTCTCACTTTTGTACTTTTTGCTGTCTCGTTAGTAATGGGACTCTTCGTTGTTATTGCCATTTCGATGCTCATTTACATTTCGGTCTTTGTGACGATGTCGCCGATGGGTTCTTTACTTATGTTCGCGGTAATCGGGGAGTTTTTTGCGGGAGCCGTAATCCCGGTTCCTCTGATGCCCGGGTGGCTGCAGTCGATTGTGAACTTACTTCCGTTCCGTTATACGGCCGACTTCCCTTTCCGGGTCTATTCCGGGCATATCCTCATGCAGGATGCCTTCGTGGGAATCGCCATCCAAGCGGTTTGGCTTGCAGTCCTAGTTGTACTTGGAAAATATGCGATGAGCCGGGCGCTTCGAAGAGTCGTCGTACAGGGAGGATAACCCAGTGAAACTGTTTATCAGCTATATGAATATTTTGATCAAATCTCAAATGCAGTACCGGACTTCATTCTGGCTGCTTACTCTCGGCCAATTTTTGATCCCTTTCTCCATGTTTGCCGGTGTATACTTCCTGTTTGAGCGATTCGGCCAAATCAAGGGATGGTCCTTCCCCGAAGTCGCCCTTTGCTTTTCGGTTATTCACATGGGCTTTGCCATTGCCGAGTGCTTCGCCCGCGGATTCGACTCCTTCTCGACCATGGTCGTGAACGGGGATTTCGACCGCGTCCTGGTACGCCCCCGCAGTACGGTCATTCAGGTACTCGGTTCCAAGTTTGAATTCACCCGGTTCGGCAGGCTGGTTCAGAGTCTCCTCGTCTTGTTGTGGGCGGTCAGTCAGCTGCCTGTCGAATGGACCCTACTCAAGATGCTGACTCTGGTATTGATGATCGCAAGCGGAGTGTTCATCTTCTCGGGTATTTTTATACTGGCGGCAACCCTTTCTTTCTGGACGATCCAGGGGCTTGAGGTTGCGAATATTTTTACAGACGGCGGTAGAGAAATGGCACAATATCCGCTCGATATTTATAAGAAATGGGTGTCCAGATTCTTCACCTTCATCATCCCGTTCGGATTGGTCAACTACTACCCTCTTCTATATATCGTAGACAAAAATAACGGGCACGATCTCCTCCACATGCTCGCTCCCCTTGCCGGATTCCTATTCCTCATCCCCTGTCTGACGATCTGGCACTTCGGGGTTCGTCACTACCGTTCGACCGGGTCATAAGTATACATCACATTCACAGGCAGCCGATACTTGGGCTGCTTGTTTGCGTTCCGGGCTGCGCATATCCGTTCTGAGAGTACTGAAATGCCAATGGCTTATTCATAAAATCCCCACGTCTGGTACATCCTATCTAACACGTATCCAAAAATAAACGGGATGTTATTCCAGTTACTTCCCCCAGCATCTGTCAAAAGACTCCCGACAAGGCAGGTCTTCTCATGCATACATCGCACGGTAGAATTTCATTTTTGCAGCTGGCTATGATTTTTTTGCTGGTCAACGGGCTGACAAGCCACGTCATTATCAATCCGGTTGTCCTGGACGCTTCGGGCAGGGACGCTTGGCTCATCCCTTTTTTTATCGCGGTTCCGCTAGCCATTTGGTGCATCCTGCTGTATTACATTATGAAGAAATCGGGACAACAGAAGCTTCAACCCTGGCTTGCCCAGAAGACAAACCCGGTTGTTGCCTGGCTTCTGGTTGTTCCGTTATATATTCAGGTTTATCTGATTGGGGCGACGACACTTCTGCATACAACCGGATGGACCGTTACCAATTATTTGCCCTCTACGCCCAAAATGGTGCTGTCCATCGTCTTGGTCCTGATTTGCGGTTATGCAGCTGTCTCAGGGATCAGGGCCATTGCAATCGGAGCCGGCATCTTACTGCCTTTTGTAATTGTACTCGGTTATTTCGTTGCTATTGCCAACACTCCGGAGAAAGAACTGGGATTGTTACGACCTTTTCTGGAATACGGTCCCGGACCTGTCTTTGAAGGCATGATAACTGCCGGCGGCGGATTGACGGAACTTATCTTACTGATCGCTCTGCAGCATCATTTAAAAGCACCGGTGAAATTATGGTATTTGCTGGTTCTTGGACTTGTCCTGCTTCATATCATGCTGGGTCCCCTGGTAGGCGCTATAACGGAATTTGGCCCTGTTGAAGCAGCGAAACAGACGGAATCCCCCTATGAACAGTGGCGGCTTGTAACAGTCGGTGATTTCATCGAACATGTTGATTTCTTTTCAGTCTATCAATGGCTCGCCGGAACCTCAATCCGGATCAGTTTGTCGCTCTATTTATTGTCGGACCTGCTTCCTTTGCCTGACAAAAAAATGCGTAAACGTTTCATCATCGGTATGGCCATCAGTTATTTTGGAATCAGTATGGTGCCGATCAATCAACTCTTATTCTACAAATTTATGAGTGATTACTATTTTCAAATTACGCTCTATGTGATGGTCGCACTCGCACTAATTTGGTTCCTCATTTCTATATTCGCTAAATCCGGGCAGGAGAGGAAGGTATAGATGTCGCAAAATAATTTACAAATCTGGAGTGAACAGCAGCTCAAAAGACTATTCGAGAAATACGCGGATCTGGTCATTATGACTCATTACTTCGGCGATGAGAATGCGGCAGAAGTGATTCTGGTCTTCAGTGAAGGAACGTGCGACAGCAGCATCATCGGTATGAGCATTCTCCCTTCTCTGGAAAGACTTTACAAGTCCGAAGGAGGATTCTTTCTCCATGGACTTGATCTCTATGCAAGCTTGCCCCTTACCCATTTTAAAGGCGAGATCGACCTGGAGAAAATGACAGATCATTTATTTCTCGGTGAAATCATGATTATCTTCCCGGAGATTCATGCCGTTTTTCTGATGGATATCAGCAAGCTTCCCCAGCGTTCACCTGAAGAATCTTCTACGGAAATCTCGATTAAAGGGCCGAAAGACGGTTTTGTTGAGAATATAGTGATCAATACGGCTCTAATACGCAAAAGACTCCGAGGCAGTTCGCTGTGCAATGAAAATTTCGTCATTGGCACAAGAACAAAAACCAGAGTGGGTTTGATGTATGTGGATGATATTATATCCCCCGTCATTCTGAATGAAGTCCGCCAAAGATTGAACCACATTAAAGTGGATGGCATCTACAGTTCCAACCAGATCGAAGAATTAATTGCTGACTATAAATATTCACTTGTGCCTCTAGTGGATAACACAGGTCGGCCAGATTTTATTGTCGATGCTCTTCTTAATGGAAGATTTGCCATTATAGTGGATGGGAGTCCGATGATTACGGTGGGACCGGCCTCTCTTTTTCTACAGCTAAAGTCTGCTGAAGATCTTCATTTCAATTTCATTTATACGTCATTTGCACGTATCATTCGCATTATCAGTCTGTTCCTGACTATTCTGCTGCCGGCTCTATGGGTTGCGTTAACCGCTTACCATCAGGACCAGGTCCCTTTCCGTCTTCTGGCGACGATTGCAACGGCCAGACTGGGATTGCCGTTCTCCGCCCAAATCGAACTATTCGTCCTGCTGATTCTGCTTGAAATTTTCCGTGAAGCAGGGGTACGTCTGCCCAGCTCCATCGGTCAGACTTTAACGGTAGTCGGCGGTCTCATAATCGGAGATGCCGCAATCCGCGCCGGGCTGGTCTCCCCTTCCGTTGTCGTTGTAGGAGCCGTCACGACGGTATGCGCCGCTACGCTTGTCAATCAGAATTTAGGATCTACAGTAAGCATTATCCGGTTTTTCCTCTTTTTCTGCAGTGCACTTCTCGGCATGTTCGGGGTCATTATGGGGACGGTGCTGCTCGTCTTCTATTTGTCCAGACTCCGCTCGTTTGGTATTCCCTACCTTTCGCCGTTTTCTCCACCTTTCTTCAAACAGATGATTCCTGGAATCCTTCGTCTACCGTGGCCTTTGTTAACCAAACGTTCGCCGAACCTGCATCCTCAAGATCCCGATCACCAGGAGAGTGACAACCGTGAGAATTCTTAAAACAGGTTCGATTTTCCTGCTTCTGGTCTCTTTGATGACTGGTTGCTGGAGCTCCAGAGATCTACAAACCATGGCTTATGCGACCGCATTAGTCGTGGATTTTGTAGATAATAAATATGTCATTCACGCCCAAATTCTGAATTTCTCGAATATCGCCAAGAATGAATCGACTCAAATTGGTCAAGAGGTTCCGATCTGGATAGGTAAAAGTGAAGGAACCACCGTTACGGAGGCGATGACTACTTTCTATGCCACTTCCCAACTACGGATTTTCTGGGGGCACCTCAAAGCAGTCGTTGTGACCGAGAATATGATGAGAAGAGGGTTAAGAGAAGTTTACGATGAAATGAACCGGTTCCATCAGATACGCTTTAATGTCCTTTTCTACGGAACTAATGAATCTCCGACCGAGCTTCTCTCCCGCAAATCATTGCTGAACTTTTCACCTTTGGAGTCTCTCTTGGCAAGACCGAAGCAATTTTATGACCAGAAATCATTAATACTCCCTTTGTATGGTTTTAAATTCATTGCTCAGCTAAATGAGGCGGGTAATTCTACTTTACTGCCTTCACTAGCCATTCGAAATGGTGTTTGGACAGAGGATACGACGAATAAGGGAATGCTTGATATTGATGGCGCTTATTTCTTTAACGACCTGAAATACACCGATTGGATGCCGATCTCAGATCTGCTGGGAGCACGCTGGCTTCAGACCAAATTAAGACGGTCACCTATTAACGTGCCGGACGAACAACCTTTTGCCGTGCTCTTTATGGAAAACCCCAAATTCGCCATTACTTCTCTTATTGAAGGTGAAGAAGTTCGCTATAACATTGATATTGAGCTTTCTTCTTATGTAAACGAACTCCGCGAGAATGTATCGGGGGAAGATATTAAGAAAGCCGCGGAGAAAGTCATTGAGGATGAAATCCGAAACACCTACAACAAGGCGATTCTTAAAAAAGTCGATATCTATATGTTAAGCAAAACGTTATATAGGAAACACCCGAAAGTATGGAAAAAAATCTATGATAAAAAGGAATTTCCTTTGAAAAAGGATAGTCTGAATGAAGTTAATGTGAAAATCCACATTGATCATTACGGAAAATATAAAGACAGACTTTATGAGGTGAAATAATACCCCCTCCACCTGCCACTGAGTTCCCTTACAAGACAGGAACTATTCATTCACTTGAAATTTCGTCCGTATTCGTTTAAGGTTTGTTCATTGCAAATGGATCTTTACTGGACTGGAGAAGGTGTGAATGGTGAGACTTCAAATCCTTATCGCGGATGACGATCCGCATATCCGTGAACTGCTGCGCTTCCTTTTGAAGAAGGAGGGCTATGCCGTCAAAGAAGCCGAGGATGGCGAACATGCTTCGCTCCTGCTGGAACAAGAACAAATCCATTTGGCAGTGGTCGATGTCATGATGCCGGCCAAAAATGGCTGGGAGCTGTGCAAGGAGATCCGGAAATTTTATGATATCCCCGTCATCATGTTAACAGCCAAGGGAGAATTGGAAGACAAGGAGAAGGGGTTCCTGTCCGGGACGGACGATTATCTGGTCAAGCCCTTTGAGCCCAAGGAACTGCTTTTCCGGATCAAAGCCCTGCTGCGGAGGTATCAGATGGTTTCATCCGCTGTTATCCAGCTAGGCCAGACACAAATTGACCGGAAGAGTTATGAAATCCTATGCGGTGACGACAAAAGAGTTATTCCTCTCAAAGAGTTTGAACTCCTGGCGCAGCTGGCGAGCCATCCCGGGCGTATTTTCACGCGGGAACAGCTGCTCCGGCTTATTTGGGGTTCGGATTATGAAGGCGACAGCCGTACGATCGATGTCCACATCAAACGATTGAGGGAACGGTTCACAGACCGCGGAGATGATTTCGTCATCACCACCGTGCGGGGTCTGGGCTATAAGCTGGAGGCCCTCTCTTCATGAAAACCTTATATATCCGCATCGTGATTACTTATATCTTCATTGCCATGCTTAGCAGCATCCTTGCACTGGCAGCCGCTAACGCTTTCTATATGTACCAGCTTAAGGACTATAACGAACGGAAAATCCTGAACATTTCCAAAGAGATTAAGCAGCTATACGAGCAGTCTCCGCAGCTTGAGCTTGCTAATTATTTGACCCGGATTGCAAATCTGGGCTTCCAACTGTATACGGTAGATGAGAACTTGACGGGAACCTACTATGGTGAACCGTTCAAACACACTCAACTGGCGGCGGAAACAATCGAGCGGGTTCTGCGCGGTGAAACCTACAACGGCATCAAGGAAGAAGAAAATTTTCTCATGATCACGGGCTTTTTTGAGAACAGCCTGCGTAACAGTATCGGTATTCCAATCCGGGCTGACGATACGACGTATGCTCTGTTCGTACGTCCTAATTTAGAGCAGCAGATTGGAGAAGTTCGGGTGATTGTCGCTCTTCTGTTCGTGTTTACGTTTGTTTTCAGCATATTGTTTATTGCTATCTTCACCCGCTACATTGTTAAGCCTGTCAAAAAACTGACTCAAGCAACCAATGAGATCGTCGGCGGAAATTATGACATGGTAATGGATGTCTCAAGAAGGGATGAAATCGGCAATTTGGCCCGTCATTTTACACAAATGGCCCAATCTCTCAAGAAACTCGACGACATGCGTCTTGAATTTGTAGCGAATGTGTCCCATGAGATCCAGTCCCCCCTTACATCGATTCAGGGATTTGCGAATGCGATTCTGACGGGAACAGCGGATCCGGAGGAAAAGACGCGTTATCTTCACATTATTGAGGAAGAAAGCAAGCGGCTTTCGTCACTAAGCAAACAGCTGCTGACACTTGCCGCGCTGGACAAACAAACCAATCTGGTTAAGCCCCAACCCTTTAGACTGGATGAACAAATCCGGCAAATTCTGATCACAACGGAGTGGCAGTGGGCGGAGAAACAGATCGTGCTGGATCTTGATCTCCCTGAGGTCGTCATCACGGCAGATCCGCAGCTTCTCCATCAGGTCTGGTTTAACTTGATCACCAACAGCATCAAATTCTCACAACCTGGGGACACACTTGCTGTCCATATCCAAAAAGGGATATCCTCAGACACTGCGGCTGGCTGTACGGTAACGATCCGTGATACCGGAGCAGGAATCGCCGAGGAAGATCTCCCCCATGTTTTCGACCGGTTCTATAAAGCGGATAAAGCCCGTCAGCGTCCGGGTTCCGGCAGTGGTCTCGGTTTATCTATTGCGCATAAAATCATCGATCTGCACCACGGTACAATCGAGATCGACAGTGTATTGGGCCAAGGAACGACCTTCCGAATCCGGCTGCAGGCGTTGTAAGGTTCCGTTCATACGGTTCCAGTCGCCATGCTTACCTTGTTCGCCGCTGTTTTTGATGCCTGACACCACAACAGACGGATTCCGGTTTAGAATGCTGTCCCATGAAAATGTACGAAAGGGATGCTGGATGAATTTCCAGTATCCCCTTTTGTTTTGGAAACTAATCGGCAGCAGATGTCATCCTCCAAGGATGCACAAAAAAAGGTATCTCAACCAAGTTGAAATACCTGTGTATCTTGTTTAAGTATAATGGGTTAATTAATTCGCTTTAAAAATACGGACGGTGCCTGACTTTAACCATTCCTGCGCTCTGAACTTTGGCCTGGCAAGAAAGCCGGAATCCTGCTTCAATCTCTTCGGGCTCAAGCCGGACGAGTTCGATCTCCGCCGGTTCCGTTAAATGCTCCATGCCCTCACTAACATGGCAGCGGCATCGTGCACAAGTTCCCCGCGTACAATTAAAACCCCAGTCGACTTTATGCTCTCTCGCGAGCTCCAGGACGGAAGCCCCGATGACCGACTCTACTTCTTTAACGATGCTGCGGCCTTGTAACTCCATCATCGCATCCACTCTCTATTCCGCGGACTTCAATCTCTGCTGCATAAATACGAGCTCATGGGCTAATTTCTCGATTCTTGCGAGTACATCGGGATCTGTCAATTCTTTATGTTCATTAAAATGATCGTCATGGGCATAGACGTAACTAGGCGCCACAAAGGATCTGAAAAATCCTGCAATCGGCTTCAGCTGATTCTCGATCACCAGGTAATGCTGGTATGTTCCGCCCGTTGCTACAAAACCGACTACTTTCTGCTGAAGCGCTGTAACAGGAATCAAGTCGAATAAATTTTTGAGCACGCCTGACATGGAAGCTTGGTAAATCGGAGTTCCGATCAAGAAAAAATCACCGGATTCGATCATATCCATAGCCGCTCTCGTGTCGCCCGTATATTGCGAAGGATCACGTCCGTCACAGAACTGGACATCGAACTTCTTGAGATCCAGAAGTTCCGTTTCGACTTCGGGATAGTGCTTCTTAACCTGCTCCAGAACGCTGCTAACTACAATCTCTGTTTTGGCCCCGATAATAGTGCCTGAAATACCTACTAACTTCATCTGAAATTGCTCCTTTATTTGTATTTGAATCTTATTTTACAATCCCTGCTGCATTTAGGCTACGGACTTTCCTTAAGAGCAAGAAGGGCCTGTAGTCAGGTAGCCTGCTCATCCGTATTCACAAAGAAATGCGCAGAGACGGACAGCCGTTCCAATAGAGCCTGACGCAGGTTCTCATCCGGAACTGCTTCCTCCAGTGCCCTTCTCATACAGTCCAGCCATGCATCCGCATGCCTGGGCGTGATAGGAAAAGGCATATGGCGTGCCCTCATTCTCGGATGTCCGAATTCAGATGTATACAGAGGGGGGCCTCCGAAGAATTGCGTCAAGAATAGAGTCTGCTTCTCCATTACGGGATAAATATCTTCGGGAAATAAGGGAGCAAGCAGCGGATCTTCGAGTACTTTGGGGTAAAAAGCTTCAACAATCCGTTGAATTGTCCGTTCCCCTCCCATTTGTGCAAACAGATCCATCGCCTGTGACCTCCATTCAATTGAAACCGGATCAAAGAGCGTTCCGGGAGTTTTTATACATATTCGTATATTAATTATTATAACCCTTAACCCAGATGTCAAGAGCACACCGGAAATAATTAGTCATCGGCCCTACTAGGTTGTTGACTAGGGAATCTTTAGTGTTCTACAATTACCCTATTATGCTACATTATTAGTGGAGGAGGTTGGTCTAACCTATCAGCTTCCGAACTTGTCTATCCGGTTCCGGTTATGGATCTTCTACCGGCGGTTCCTGCTTGATTCTTTCTACAAAAAGACTAGCTAACTTACATAAGAAACGGTCATACTCGTTAGCTTCGCTCATACCTGCTTTCTTTTTTTGACAGCGGCGGGGCCTAGCACAGCGCCGGCAAGCGTGGTAAACTCAAAGTTATAAGGCCTTCAGTCCATGAAGGTCCGAAAGCACATCCCGATTATTCCGATCCGTTATTTCATAATAACTATCGGGGTGAAGCCGTCTTGCATCTGATGACTGCAGGAACACAGGTATAAGACTGATCGGGAGGGCGGTCAAGGACAGAGCTGACAGAAGGTGATAAACCATGAATAAAGAAGATATTATCTCGGCTATTGTTCATCTGACAGATGAAGAGCATCAACTGCCTCTTACTGATTTGGGGCTTATCCGTGACATTATGACCCGCGGGGATTATGCCGCTCTTACGGTCACTCTTAGTACGGATATGTCCGATAAACAGGAATGGTACAAGGATCAGATTGTACAAGCATTAAGCCCGAAAGGAATAACCGAAGTACATGTGCGTTTCAAAGAAGTTTCTCCCCGGGAAAGACAAGAAATCGTCAATTCCAGGATAAACAAACCCGCACAGCCTCCTGTACAAAAAGCACCCGCGATGCCAGCTTACGCTTCCATCGTCTCCGAAGAATCCGGCATCCAGTTTATTGCCGTAGCCAGCGGCAAAGGAGGCGTCGGCAAATCCACGGTGACGGTTAACCTCGCTGCAGCGCTTGCGCGATCCGGCCAACGCGTAGGTGTCATCGATGCGGATATTTATGGGCACAGTATCCCATCCATGATGAACATCGACGAGCGGCCGCAGAAGCATAATAACCGGATTATGCCGATTGAACGTGAAGGACTCCAGGTGATCTCGACCGGGTTCTTCGTAGCAGGCAATAAGCCTGTTGTATGGCGCGGACCTATGCTGGCGAAGATGTTCACGACCTTCCTGAGCGAGGTAGAATGGGGACCGCTGGATATCATCGTGATAGATCTGCCCCCGGGAACAGGTGATATCGCGCTGGATGTGCATCAGAGAATTCCGCATTGCGCCGAAATTCTGGTGACCACTCCCCACCCCACTGCCCAGCATGTGGCTTCCCGTGCCGGTGAGATGGCCCGGCAGACGAATCACCCGATCCTGGGTGTCGTTGAGAACATGTCTTATTTCACGGACCCGGCCGGAATCCGGCACGATTTGTTCGGCCGGGGTGGCGGCGCTGCACTTGCAGAGCAGATGGAGACGGAGCTTCTCGCCCAGATCCCGATCCGTTCCTTGGGCGGAATCCCGCTTGACGAAGCGCAAACGGCATCTTCGGTTTACCCGGAGCACTCCGAGCAGCGCAAAATATTTGACGAGTTAGCTGAGAAAGTTCTTAAACAGTTGGCTTGTCTATAGAATTGTTAGTACAATAAAATCAAGAAATGACAACCCGTAAAGGAAAGGTGGATTCAAATGACTTACGTAATTGCTTCTGCTTGTATTGATGAGAAGGCGGCTGATTGTGTGGACGTATGCCCGGTGGATTGCATCGCCGAAGGTCCAGACCAATATTACATCGATGCCGATACCTGCATCGAATGTGGAGCCTGCGAGGCTGCTTGCCCGGTAGGCGCCGTATTCTGGGATGAAGAGCTTCCCGAAGAAGAAAAAAGCTTTATCGTTAAAGCTGAGGAATTCTACAAGAACCGCTAATACGTTCGAGAGAGCCCGTTGATGTATACATCAGCGGGCTTTTTTCTGTCTGTAAGTAACGACTCCATCCGCCTGTTTACCAGCCTTGCTTCCTTTTGCTTACTTACATCTCATTTAGGCAGCGCCTTCTGGAAATCCCCCGCTCCTTCCCTTTTTCTGTCCATCACGTCGTACTTACGGCCCCTTCTGATAAGAGAGTCCATCCGCCGCTTCCATCGGCATTTCAAGTGCATAGTATAGGGCTAAGCCGGAGCAATGGAGCCTACATACGCTTCATTTGATGTGATTGAATAGGAGATCGGTCTGCCGCATCCTGCTGCATAAGCTTGGCGCCCCATCTCTTGCGGCTCCCGGGTGTATAGATAATTAAAGGAGGGGTATGTGTGGAGAGTTATCAGGTGATCTGGAATGGAGCTGTAAGGAATTCCAGCGGAATTAATACCGCAAGCAGAGAGTATGCCCTTGCTCTTCACCGTCAAGGAGTCGATGTCAAAATCAAGTCCCGGAGACACGGGAAGGGCCAATACCGGAAAACGACGGATCAGTTGGATCAATTAATTCACAAAGGCTATGCCCAGGGTAAACAACGCGTGTTGATTCATCACGGTCATCCCAACACGTTAAACATTCAGGAGGCTCGTCAAAACAGCGATGTGCTCCTGCTTAATACGGTTTGGGAAACGACTAAGATTCCGCGCAGCTGGTTCCCGAATATTAACCGGTTTGATGCCGTCTGCGTTCCTTCTTACCAGAACCGGAAGGCTCTGCGGGACAGCGGAGTCAAGGTTCCCGTATACCTAGTCCCTCATGGCGTGCATACGAACAAATTTACACCTGCAAATCCTAAATTATCACTCCCTCTTCTTCCGCAAACATTTGTGTTCGTATCCGTCTTTACTTTTCAGCACAGAAAGAATCCGGAGACCTTATTAAGAGCTTACTGGGAAGAGTTCTCCTCGGCTGATCATGTGGCTTTATTAATCAAGACAAGCGGATCGAACATACAAGGTCAAATTCGTGCTTATAAGAAAAAGCTGGGGATTACTAAGAAAACATCCCCCTTGTATATCATGAACGGCCGGGCAGATCCGCGTAAACTTAAAGGCATCTATACCAAAGGAAATGCTTTCGTCCTTCCTACCCGCGGCGAAGGTGTGGGTCTTCCCTTCCTTGAATCGCTGGCAAGCGGGACTCCTGTTATTGCTACAGGCTGGGGCGGACACATGGATTTTGTTGACAGCGGCAACTCCTTCCTCGTTGATTATGACCTGCGTCCGACGACTGCCAGCATGAAACAATCCATTTCGAAAAAATTCGAATTCTTATTCGCACAGCAGGGACAACAGTGGGCTGAAGCTGATCTGGCAAGCCTGAGAAAGCAGATGCGTCTTGCCTACGAGAATCCCGAGCTTTGCCGCCGGAAAGGGATGCAGGGCCGTAAAGACATGTTCCAGTGGTCATGGAACCGTTCCGGGAGACGTATGAAGCAAGTCATCGAGAGTGTACTTCGCTCCAAGACGTGACCCCTCCCCGCTTCCGGCTCCAGCAGTCTTCTTTTCGCTTGTCAGACCGGCACAACCCCAATCCGGAGGAGTGCTCTGCACAGCCGGAGATTTCAAGGGAACGGATGCATTGCCCGGGAGTAAAAAGAAACACACAAAAAAGGGCTTACAATCCAAGCCCTTTTTTGTGTGTTTTTTGCCAAACGGATTACATGGACCTATTCGTACACAGGCATAGCTTCCGGCTTCACACGGAAATAGGTCCGTACGGCTGACTAGCATGTGTGTATGGCTGACTACTTCGTTACTGTGAGACTCTCTCTTGACTCACCGGCCGCTTGCACCATATTGCGCAGGGCCGCGATCGTTTCCTCGCTGCCTCGAGTCTTCAAACCGCAATCGGGGTTGATCCAGAACAATTCCGGGTCAAGGACACGCAGAGCGCGATGAATCATGCTGACCATCTCTGTGGCAGAAGGAACCCTTGGAGAGTGGATGTCGTAGACGCCCAGACCGATTCCTTTGTCATACGTGTGTTCCTCGAAGCTGTGGATGAGTTCGCCATGGCTGCGGGAAGTCTCAATGGATATAACATCCGCATCCAGATCCCGGATCGACCCGACCATATCGTTAAACTCACAGTAGCACATGTGCGTGTGAATTTGGGTTGTGGCATCCACATTCGAGGTCGAGCTGCGGAATGCATCCACGGCCCAATTCAGGTACTCCGCGTGATCCCGCTCTTTGAGCGGCAGACCTTCCCGCAGCGCCGGTTCGTCCACTTGAATCATACCGATTCCGGCTTGCTCCAGTGCCTGAACCTCTTGGCTTAACGCGAGTGAGATCTGGTAGGTGACCAGTTCCCGTGACAGATCATCCCGGACAAACGACCAGTTCAGGATCGTCACCGGACCTGTCAGCATCCCTTTGACCGGACGGTCCGTCAGAGACTGGGCGTAGACGGTTTCATCCACCGTCATCGCACTGGTGTAAGCCACATCTCCGTATATGACCGGAGGCTTCACACAACGGGACCCGTAGGACTGCACCCATCCGTTCTGTGTGAAAGCGAACCCGTCCAGCTTCTCTCCGAAGAATTCAACCATATCGGTCCGCTCGAATTCGCCGTGTACGAGGACATCCAGACCGATTTCCTCTTGGATGCGAATCCACCGGCTAATTTCTTGACGGACAAAATCGCGGTACTGCGCGTCGCTCCATTCCGCCTTTCTCCACTTGGCGCGGGCTTGCCTCACCTCCGGCGATTGCGGGAAGCTCCCGATCGTCGTAGTCGGCAAAAGCGGCAGCTTCCAGCGCTCACGCTGCGCTGTTCTGCGCTCGGCAAAGCTCTCCCGCCGGGCGGCCGGCTGCTGCTTCAGCTGAATCGCCGCTGCCTGCACGGTCTTGTTGCTGCGCGCCGCCGATGTCTGCAGAGCAGCCAGAGCTTGTCCGTTCTGCTCCAGCTCAGCGCGGATGGCGTCCGTTCCCTCCGATGCGGCTTTAGCAAGCAAGGTGATTTCGTCAAGCTTCTCATCCGCAAAAGCAAGGGCATCCTTCAGGACAGGCTCCAGCTTCTCTTCATACGAGGTGGAGACAGGCACATGAAGAAGGCTGCTGGAAGACTGGATCAGGACTTTCTCCTTCGCCACAACTTTAAACACCCGCTCCAGAACGCCGAGTTTAGCGGATAAATCCGCACGCCATATGCCCCGTCCGTCAATCAGCCCGACTCCGAGCACCTTATCCTGCGGAAATCCTTCCTTCTCAAGGGAATGAAGCGTTTGCTTGCCTCCATGTACGAAATCAAGGCCAATTCCGGCGACAGGAAGTTGAACAATTCGGCTGTACGCATCCACAGATTCGAAATAGGTTTGAAGCAGAATGTTAATTCCGGGAACTGCCGCTCCCAGCTGTTTGTAGATACGCTCTACTCGGGTAAGATCTTCTTCGGAAAGTGTGGTCACGAGAACCGGTTCGTCGATTTGTACCCACTGCACCCCTTCTTGCTGCAATTGCAGCAGAACTTGTTCGTACAGGGGAAGGAGCTTGTCGATCCAGGCATCCGTTTCGGCAGTTTTGTAGCCTTTGGACAATTTAAGGAAAGTGAACAAACCGACCAGAACCGGTTTGCCCTCAATATCCAGCTGTTTTTTGGCTTCACGGTAAGCCAGAAGCGGTTTGTTCTCGACAAGCTGGGGCTCCGCTCCGTTTAATTCAGGAACAATGTAATGATAATTGGTATTGAACCATTTGGTCATTTCGCAGGCCGTCGCGCCTTCGGCACCTCTTGCCATTGCATAATAAATATCGAGCGGAACCACACCGCCCTTATAGCCGCTGAATCGCTGCGGAACTAATCCGAACATAGCAGCAGTATCCAGCATGTGGTCATAGAGTGTGAAATCATTGACCGGAATCAAATCAATCCCTTTCTCCTGCTGCAGCTTCAAGCTTGCTAGACGGACTTCCGCCAAACGGCTGTAAAGTTCGCTTTCGTTAATTTTGCCGGACCAGTATGCTTCAAGTGCTTTCTTCCACTCACGCCCGCCCCCGATTCTCGGGTAGCCGAGGATGCTGCTCTTAACTTTAGTCATGTATGTTACCTCCTGAATTATGAATGATCTGAAACACCGATGAAATAAAAAAAGGGTATCTTTATCCGATAAGACAAGGATAAAGACACCCTCTGTATGAATGCGCAGTGGTTGGAATCTTTAACACCTCCCTATCTCCCGTAGGTGAAGCAGTGTTGTCAGAACAGGCAGGTCTCCTGGCTCCAGAATCATCGTCCTTGGGTGCCTTCCCGATCTTAACGATCAGTGGCCTTTACCCGGGCTCATCTGTTACAGTGGCGGGACCGCGCCGGCATTCCACCGGACTTCCCTTTTAAGCTAGGCCGTTTGGCTTCGCACCTGTTCCCACAAATATGGGGTTATGTATGATTGGTATGATTAGGAATGACTATACACCATGCCCAACCTTTTGTGCAAGCTTTAATATCCAGTATTCCTAGTCGTGAGGTTGGAAAATACTTTATTTTGTGTTCGCATACTTGCCAAACTGAATTTGCAAGCTGATTTGCAATCTGCCTTCTCTGCTTAATCTCATGCTTAGTTCAGGCGGGCTGCTGGAATGCATAGACAGTTCAATAAATTGCGGACAAGCAGATCAATCCGGCCGGCAAAAAATAAAAATACCCCGCCTTTGCAGCACAAAGGAAAGGTATTTTCGAGATTAGTCAGATACTATCCGCTTCCTATTTGGCAGCAGAACGTTCTATGCTTTCGAACAAGAAGGACTGGCCATCCCGGTAAAAGCGGGGATCATAGATACCCAGCTGTTTCCCGTCATCCACCACCACGACGAACGGGGACCATTCCTGCAAGGTTTTCGCTTTGGGATTGCCGGTAAACAGCTCATTCAAATCGGCAGTCTCGCTTGATTGTAGAGAAGCAACGGTCTGCTGGCCGGCCCATGTGGATCCTTTCGTCAGCTCGACCTGATCGCCTGTTTTCCCGATAATCGTAAACACGCCCGGCACAAAGTCGGCGGACAACGCCACTTGCTCGTACTTGGTCTGAGCCTGCTGGTACAGCATATAGCCTTGAACGGATTGCATGCCTACATGAAGAGCGATCAGCAGCCAGACCACTTTGAAAATGCGGTGCGGCGCCCACTTTCCCCGGGTGAATCGTGCAGCCAGCAGTCCGGCCAGCATGATGAGCCAGAAGGTTACACTAACGATCGGAATCGTACCGAAGGTAATTCTTGTGCTTGATACCGGTTCAAGATAACCGGTTCCCCAAGCGTTAAACAAATCACTCGTGCTGTGAATGAAGACAGCGAGAGCCCCTATCCCAAACAGTTTCCGGCTCGCACGTCCCCAGAACAGCTTGGTTAAGATCACGAGCACCGCCGCCCATACCGGAATAAGAAATACGGAATGAGTGAGTCCCCGATGCCACATTTGATAACGGCCGGTCGTATCCCACACCTGTGAGATCACATCAATATCGGGAATTTCTGAGCCGATGACGGTCGTGAACAGAAGCGCGCGTTTGTCCCGCAGGGACATTCTGCTTTTGTCGATTGCACCGTATAGGGTTAAGCCGAATAATGCATGTGTAACGGTATCCATAGAAGATAAAGCTTCCTTTCTTATGCCGAAATATCCGAACATGGAGGTTTAGTGCCTTGATTATGAGTATTCGCGGTTAACAGGCATTTTCCTGTTCGCTGATTCAAGTGTTTACATCTTCTTCACTAATTTGTATCCGGTAAGTTTACCCTGTAGTTGAAGTCGGCAGTAATTTAAGCTAGAATAGATTTGTATACATGAAAACTATAATAGTATTTTGAGTTTTCTTCTCCAGATCAAGGGAGGATTGATAGATGAAACACCGGATTATGACCGCATTTATTGAAGAAATTCATCTGAATGGCATGAAGTTTACAATGGATGATCTCGCCAAAAGACTTGGTATCAGCAAACGCACCCTTTATGAACATTTTGATGCCAAGGTTGATATTCTCGATGCGATTATCGATCAATCCATAGCTGACCGCAATGAAATAACCGACCGTATCATCCAGGATGAGAACCTGACCCTAATTGAGAAGATTAGAGGGGTAATTACGGTACTCCCGATCCACTGGGAATTCTATGATCTGCGCATTCTCGACCAGATGAAGCGTTATTATCCGCAGCAGTGGAGCAAGGTCGACACCGAATTAACCGATGATTGGAATGCGCTCCGCCTCTTAATCACGGAAGCTATTGAACAGAAAGAAATGCTTGATATCAACGTTTCTTTAATCATGAAACTGATTATTGACGGCACGAACTCTACGCTCGATCAGCGTTTCTATCAGGAAAATCAGATCACGGTCTCCGAAGCGCTTCTGTCTATCGTTGATATTCTGCTATATGGTCTTATCCCTGAGAATAAAAGATAAATCCGCTTTTATTCTTTCTTTTTCGATTGTGAAAACTATAAAAACATTTTTAGTTTCCAGTGTGACCCTTTTCAATGACAGACTAGTTAATACCACTTTGCTTTTTTTACACGTTGAGGTGAAAAGAAATGTCTTCGCGTTATAAAATGACCCGGCTCCAGCTGACTGGCCTCAGTCTGGTCATTGCTATCCTTTTTATAGACATGCTGCTCTATAGTCTTATTATACCGGTAACTCCCTATTTAACCCAGAAGCTTCAGCCATCTTCTACTATGACGGGCATTTTGTTCAGCTCTTATGCCATCGCCTTGTTTGCTTTCACCCCGATTCTCGGGCCTTTATCGGATAGAATCGGACGGAAAAAGCCCATTCTGATCGGCCTGGCGGGGATGACCCTATCCACCTTGCTGTTCGCCTATGCGGAATCGATGTGGATGCTGATCGGTGCCCGGTTCCTGCAGGGGATAGCGGCAGCCGCCACATGGACAGCCGCTCTCGCGCTGCTGGCCGACCTTTTTCCTCCGAAGATGCGCGGCGGAGCTATGGGGACAGCCTTAACCGGCATGTCCCTCGGCACTCTGCTCGGCGCCCCATTCGGAGGCTGGCTGCTGGACTTCGGCGGCTATGCCACGCCGTTCTACTTTGCAGCAGGGCTGACGGTCGTATGCATTGGACTTGTTTTCTTCCTGCTCCGGGAACCACCGCGTATCCAGGAAGAAAAAACCAATGCGCTATACCTGCTGCGCAACCGGTCCGTGCTGTTCATCGCCGGAGTCGTCCTGACGGCCGAAACGGTTCTCACGCTGCTCGAACCGATTCTGCCGGTGTTCCTGACCGAACGTGTGGCCGCCAGCCCGTCCATGATCGGGCTGCTCTTCGCCGTTATGTCGGTAGCATACGGCGCCGTGGCGCCCCTGTCCGGCATGCTGGCGGACCGCTGGAACCCGCGCTATCTGATGCTGATCGGCCTGTCCTGCCTGGCCGCATCCATGCCTCTTATCGCGGTTTCGCAGACGATGTGGCAGCAGGCGGGAGCCATGCTGCTGGTCGGAGCCAGCGTCGGCTTCGCGCTGTCTCCGACCTTGTCGACACTCGGCACGATTGTCGACTCCGGCGGCAATGCAGGCTCCTATGGCGCCGCTTATTCGCTTTTCAACATGTTCCACGCCGTCGGTATGATTGTCGGTCCATTCCTCGGCGGGGTGCTGACTGATACCTTCAGCGTCCCTAAGACGATTTATCTGGTCAGCAGTGCGCTCCTCCTTGCCGGTTTCCTACTTTTCTATTTGATGACGGCCGGACAAAAAAGAACCCGCAACCTACTTTAAAAATAAACGAAGAGAGATGAAATTTATGAGCCTCTGCATCCGAGAGGTTACTTCCGAGAACTGGCGCGGTATAGCTGAGCTGACCGTCGCCGGACACCAACAGACTTTTATTGAATCCAATGCTTATTCCCTGGCGGAATCCCAGTTCGAAACAAATTGGGTTTCCATCGGGATTTATGATGAAGACACATTAATCGGGTATGCGATGTACGGGCAGGATCTGATGAGCCGCGAGATATGGCTGGACAGGTTTATGATCGATCATCACTTCCAGGGGAAAGGTTATGCAAGGATGATTTTTCCCTTGCTTCTGCAGCGGATCCGCCAAGAGTATTCATGTAAGCGAATCTACTTGAGTGTCCACCAAGAAAATCTCCCCGCCAGGAAACTATATGAATCATTCGGTTTCCGGTTGACCGGCGAGCAGGATACCGGCGGCGAGGCGGTCATGGTCCTGCAAAGTTAAAAAGGGATTTCTTGTTGATCACCGCCTATTACTAGGTTGATCCTTAACATTTCCGTAAGCAGCTTCACTTATTAAAAAGACGCACACAGCTTAAAATGCTGAATGCGTCTTTTTCTTGTATAGCCGAATCATGTCCACTTGTAAAGCAGCGTACTTAGACTTTTGCGGTTTGATTTCACTAGAGTATCGCTTTATAATTTAACAATATATTACATTATTGGAATCAACTTTCCTGGTTGTACAATAGAATTCTAAGAATCCTATAAGATTTTATAGCGGAGGGAATATGACACTACACCAACTATCTAATTCGTGTTCTTTTGTTCTTAATTATTTGCAATTCCTAGATAATATCTATACCAATTTTTATACCGGTTCAGCTAAATTCCCTGCGATTAACTCCAATAAAGAAGGGCTTCTTGAACACGATGTCTTTATTCACAATAAAAAAGAAATGTGGAACCGATACCTTGAAAATTTAAGTAATTCAATGATTTCAAGACTCTCAAGTGAAGCTATTACAATTTTGGATCTTCGATACCTAACCAATCCGTGGCTTTTCGATCATATGTTTAAAGATAAAAGCAACAGCGAGAACGCTTGGAGCCTATTCCAATCTTGGTACTGGGCTCCAACTTTCGGATGCCAATATGTTAACGAAAATGTTTCACATGCACTGATTTTAAACATAAGTGAAACGCTTGCCGGCCATAAAGCCTTTCCTAATTTCCTTATAACCTCAATTTACGACGACCTCCCGGATGGATTAGAATCAGCGAAAGATAATATTTTCGTGTTCTCGATAACAGAGCTATCACTGCCAAACGGACTTCATAATATGGCTAAAAAAATCTTAAACCATATTGGAAGTTAAGACTTGTTATGCTGTATCCAGATGGCTAATTTGGCCGCAATCAGCTTTTGGCGGTCTGCATGGATCCCGCGCTGCAGCAGCAGAGAAACGCCAAGCCGATCACATTCAATGGCTTAGCGTATCTGTTCATTAAAATGTTGTCTGATCGGGCTTTCACGCCATGAACCGAATAAAGAATCTTGCTTCCCCATATAGTAGATGTAAAACTCCAAGGAAGGAGCAATCTCGTATGGATCCTTATCCAGATTACTGGCCCCATTCCCCAGACTCCGTTCAAGCGGGCAAGAATCCCCTTATAGAAGTTAATGGTCAAGGGATACTGACAGCCGTGCCGGACCGGGCCCTCATCGTGCTGGGTGCGATAACCGAAGGAACGGTGCTCGCCCAAGTACAACAAGAGAATGTCGCCGTCATGACCCGTATCATCAACGCCTTGAAGGGATTAGGCATTCCCGGTGAACACATTCAGACAGAAGATTTCCGGATCGATATGCAGTACGATTTCGAGGACGGCAAGCAGACTTTCCGGGGCTACAAGGTGACTCATCTTCTTCAAGTTACCACGGATCGTGTCGGGCAGACAGGAACGATCGTGGACACGGCTGTCGCCAGTGGTGCCAATACCGTGAACAGCATCCGTTTTGCCGCAGCCAAGCCGGAAATTTATGAGAACAAAGCTTTGTCAGCCGCTCTTGTGAACGCCCAACACAAAGCCGCAACCATCGCGCGAACGCTTGGTGTCTCTTTACCGCCCGTTCCGGGTGAGGTTGAAGAAATTACCCTTGCAGGCGGCCCCGTCCCTTACAAAGCGGTCGCTTTTACTCAAAGCGCATCGGCCGTTACCCCTATTGAACCGGGGGAAATTACTTTTTCAGCAGCAGTGAGAGTGAAATATAAGTAAGAATACGAACACTAGATTAAGCGATTTCCCGAGGGCGCAGCCCTCTTTTCTCTATTTGCTTGTATGCTGTGTCACAAAGTCTATAAATTCTGATACACTATGGACACTATAATCAGGTTTATAAGTAAATTCCGGTGCTGTGTAGTCAGGCAGCCAATTTACTCCTACCGTATACACATTCGCTTGGATTCCCGCCTGAATGTCCGCATCACTATCTCCGATAAAAATTGCATCCCTCGGGGGTACACCCAATTGCGATAATGCTTTATTTATTCCTTCCGGGTGGGGCTTTGGTATGCTTACATCATCCCCTGTGATGATCACATCAAATACATGATCCATTTGCAAGGCTTTCAAAGATATTTCCAAGCTTCTGCTTGCTTTTCCCGTCACAATGCCCAGTTTCATTCTTTCCTCTTTCAAATACCCGATTAAATTGTTGATCTCCTTGTTCTGCTTAACGAATTGATTGTGGTAATCCGAATATTGCTCATAGTACAATTCTACCGCTTGATCCTGATCCGCATGAGAAAGATTCTCTCGAATAATTCCAATCTCTGAAGGGCCGAACATGGCCTTTATTTCTTCTTGTGCAAGGTCTTTATTATCAAATTTTTTAAAGACACTTTGAAAAGCATAGAAACAAATGGGCAAAGTATCGGCTAACGTTCCGTCAAAATCAAACAGGATAGCTCTATTCACAATAGATCCCTCATTCTTTGAGTAATTTGATTAGATCTTGCGGTTTGTCAAATTTGTATTGGGCGGGTATTTTATTGTGGTTTTTACATCCCCATAGAGCTAACCCAAAGTCTACACCAGCATCCCGCGCGCATTCATAATCATAAATTGTATCTCCAATATAAATGGAGGCGGCTGGTTCGGCATTAGATATTTCCAAAAATTTAAGCAAAGGCTCCGGATTAGGTTTATGCCGCTGTGTATCGTCTGCACAAACAATGTGTGATAAATATTGGGTTAGTCCGAATGGGACAAAATCATTGTTCAATTCTTCAATCGTTTTTGAAGTTACAATCCCTTGAACGGCGCCTTCGTTCTTTAAATGGCTCATCAAGTCAGCGATGCCTTCAAATACTTGTATGGAAGAATAGAACTCCTTCATGTAGCGGTTCCATCTTTCATTTGCTCGGGCAATATCTCGTATTCCCAATTGAGGCAATGCCGCAGCACCAGGAATACCTAGTACAAAAGCTAGATCTGAGAGTTCAGTATGTAGGTTGTAGTCAATTTTCAGCATCTTCTGAAGCGAACTTAAAACGGCCGTTTCGGTATCGATTAAGGTGCCATCCACATCAAATATAATCGTTTCGTATACAGGCATAAGCAGCCTCCCATTTAGAATAATTACACAAACTACATCAGGTGATTATATAAGGAATTTCATCTTTCTCCATATGATTAATGATGGACGTATCAGCAGTGTTGGTTACAACAAGATCAACTTCATGAAGAGAACAAACATTGTACATATCCCTTTGGTTCCAATTACTCTCTTCAACTAAAAGAATAATCTGCTCTGAATTTTTCATCGCAAGCTTTTTGAGATCGAGGCTCTCCCTTAAACTTGTCGTAACCATCCAGTCTGGAGTAATCCCCGACGTCCGTAAAAAACATTTAGTAAAATTTATACTTGCCATACTGTCAAGCGTAATACTGCCATAACAGGATTCGTCTTTCGGATGGATTTCTCCACCCAGATGAATCACGCGAACCTTTTGGATTAGGTCAGGAAGACCATAAATTCCGTTCGTTACGAATGTAACGTCTGGTATGGGGCCAATTTCATTAAAGATGAGATTCGTATAACTGGAAGCTTCCAAGAACACGGTTTCTCCGGGTTGAATCAACGAGGCGGCGGCTTTTGCAAAAGGTAATTTCCGGGCGGGTTCCCCCCTTTCCTGATAAGGAACAAAACTGGAATGTTTGGAGGGTAACACAGCGCCACCGTATGTTCTTTTCAACAAATCGTTACTTTCCAAAAATCGCAGATCTTTTCGTATAGCATCTTCTGTGACTGCTAACATTCCTGCTAACTGATTCACTTGAACTCTGCCTTCTCTTTTCAGTAATTCAAGAATTTTATTTCGACGCTCTTCCGTGAACATGGATTTCAAAAGATTTACACCACACTTTTATTATTTCGTATTACTTCGTATTGTTTAATATTGTATATTTGTATTCAATTAATTGTCAACGATACAATCAGGTGAATTACATAAAAAAAAGATCAAGGAGAGTTCCTTGATCTGTTATTGTTTACATAATATTTATTATGTTAAATTTAAAATTCTAAAATGTTTAGGATAAATATTTTCCGTCTTCGCCTCCTCTATGTCTTCACATAAAATTCCATTAGGCTTTTCTTCACTCACGATTTTAATTCCATCCCAGCAGGCATTCATCCTATACCACTCCACAACTTCATCCAAAGAAACATGCCCGTCTAACTGATGATGTTCTTTATAATAAGAAACGATGGACAATTTAAAAGCCGGAACCAGCGGATCAGCACTAACGGTTATAACAAAATCTTTGGCTGTGTAATAGTGGCGTAAATAGCTCTCTATCCCATCCATTAAACCGTTCAATGAAGCTGCAAGGACGGGTATTGTTATCCGATTCTTACGGATTAAGCGATTAAAGCCGAATAAATAAGTTGAATTGTAAGCATATTCAGAAGAAAGCAAAGCGGGGTCGTTTGAAAATAACAGATCCGGGTGCTCGGTGATGTTAATGATTTCACGATAGGCTTTTTGTGCATGTATGGATAAATAGTCGAGCAAGCTTACATCCTCCTATTATTTGATTAATAACTATATGTCCTTTATAACCTGCATAGGCAAAAGTACGAGCAATCCCGACGGCTCCCAAAGCATCCAGGCGGTCGGCATCCTGAACGACCCTGCCTTCAATCGTGCGCATAGGCGGATTGGATCCCCCGTTAAATGACAGGGTCGATATAATTTCCAGCACATGCTCTATTTGATCAGGTTCAAGCTGGTTTTGTTCCAGCCAAACTCTAACCTTATTAAGGCCACCCTCTTTGGAATCGTTAAGCTTCTCGTCCGCTACATCATGTAGTAAGGCAGCCAGTTCACACACGTAAGAATCTGCTCTCTCTTGTGCGGCAAGACGGAGGGTCATTTGTCTGACGCGGTGAATGTGCCACCAGTCGTGACCGCTGCTGTCCCCAGCCAGACACTGCTGGACAAATTTCTCCGTACGAAGAAGAAAATCTTGCTCCCGCTTGTTCAAGTGATCCCCTCTTTCCTTGTAAATTGTTGTGGAAATCATACCATAATGTTGACATGACAAACTCCCCTTATAGCGGCAGGTTATGTTATCTAACCTGCCTACTACAAGGGGAGCCTATCATTTACTTGCAAGTCCTGATGTTATTTCTCGCAGGCAACTCCATCCCGGTCTCTGTCCAGCTTCGTACTGTAGCCCGGATCGCCTTCATAAAGAGGCGCGGCTCCAGCCGCTTTGGCCTCTGTGCAGTTTTTGTAAGACACATTTGCATTCTTGGGTTCTGGCTTAGGTGTTGGTGCCGGCTTGGCCGTTGCTTGCTTCGGTGCTGCGGTTGCAGCCGGTTTTATGGCTTCTTTAGGAGACTCCTGCTTTGGCGCTGCAGGTACAGGTGCCGCCTCTGTAGGTACCGGCGCCTGCGTCGCCGCCGATGTCTTAGCTGGCTCCGCGGCTGCGGTAGATGCCGGCTCCAACGCAGGTGTCGCGGTTGGTGTCGCGCTTGGTGTCACGGTTGGTGACACTGTTGGTGTCGCAGCGGCTTCAGCCGTCGGCGTCGGCACGGCCGTTGGCGAAATAACCGGAGCCGCAGGCGTTAACTGCTTGGATGAAGATGAATTCACAGCCCCAATCACCATGACTATGAATAAAGCAGCCGAACCTACAAACATTTTTTTAGCCTTTCCGTTACGCTTAACCAACGAAATGACGGCCCAGACAAGCAGAACCAGACAACCTAACATTCCAATTGCTCCTATTGCATCCCACATAAATCTTTTCCTGCCCCCTAGTATATCTGTTTCTCAAAGCTAGACTAGTATAGCAGGAATTGGATATATATGGTTCGTCTGTTTTGTGACATTTTTTTCTTTTACTTGTGGGAATAAAAGGATCGGGGTTATGTTCTAAGCGTTTTCACCAGCTTAATCAACTCAAGCGTACTTGTTAATACATGATCCGGAGCCGGTGACAATTCTTGATTCTGAACGGTACCGAACCACTGGGCGCCCATTGTAACAACACCTGCCGACTTGCCTGCCATCATGTCCGCATTGCTGTCTCCTACAAAGATAACCTCTTCTTTTGTAAGCCCCATTTGCCGGATAGCCTTTAAGATTCCTTCCGGATCGGGTTTGGCTTTAACGACGTCATCTCCCGTAATAGACAGCTCGAATTTCCCTTCCAGTCCTAATTTAACGGAACAAATATCGAGGCATCTTCTGCTCTTCCCGGTTATGATCCCCAGTTTAATACCGCGCTCAGCTAATTGTTCCAATAGATCCATCATTTCCGGCGATTGGACGACTTGATTCTCAAAGTCTTTCTCAAACACTTCATAGTAATGTTCGATTGCCGCATGTACGGACTTTTTATCGGTAATATGTAGTTTGATAATCCCCTCTTCGGTCGGTCCGAATGTATGTATAATATCTTCGTTGCTCATCTGACGGTTCTCATAATTCAAAAAAACGGACCGGAATGCTGCAAAAGAAAGTGGCAGCGTATCCGCTAACGTTCCGTCAAAATCAAATAGTACCGCTTTAATTCCCATGATTTTGTTTCCTTTCGCACGTAATTAATACATGGATTAATCCGTTTAGTTATTCTAAATTAGCGCACCAGCTTATTATATCAGAATCATTTCCATAGTTTTCCTAAAATTTTTTTTGTATAAAGATGGGCGGCAGCATAATGGTAGAAGAAGCCTTCAACAAAATGAAAAAAAGTCCGCAAGCTAAACTTGCGGACTTCTATCCTGCATACTTCTCCATGATTTAAGCTTCTGCATGAACGGTTTTGGATGCAAACATACTCGCTTCGCGGTAATTGACATTCATTCTCAGAATACCCGCCAGGTTGCGATCGATATCTCCTTGCTCATACATTCTTTGAATTTCATTCCGTTCAGCCTGGATCGCTTTCAACTCCAGCTCCCTGCTCTTCAAGCTGGGCTTGCTCCTGGAAGAACCTCGGTATCTGTCGTTCTGTAGATGCAGCTCCATATCGCGGTAATCAGCAATGACCGAATGTACCGTATCCTTATTGTCCTGGGTCTCCAAATGCTTCATTTGTTCAATGGCCGCGTTAATTGCCTCCAATTTCAATGCTTTGAACGTATCCCAGCTTGGATGCGAAGGCGTCATTAACCCTTTTCTGCTCCTTTTAAGCATTCGGGACAAAGCTGATCTTGCCAGAATCAACAGGATTTTCACCTTCAGCCGGTTCGTCAGGATCAGCTCCATCTGGCTAAGCGAAGATTGGAATCTGTCTGCAAGCTCCTGTGAGATTTTCTTATCCAGCAGCCACTCTTCGGCGACTCTTCGTTCTGTCTTCAATGCCTCTAAACGAATGCCGACTGCTGCTTTCCAGCCTTCCCCGAAGTCTGATTTGCCTTCCAATCTCGTCTGCTGCAGACGCCGGCTATAATCGGAAATCAGTTCCAGCACTTCCGGTGTATTCTCATCGTCCATCTCTTCACGTACCGAGCGCAGCCCGGCACTAAGCACCTGGATTCGCGCACTGCGCTCTTCTTCAATCCGGTCCCGGGTATCCGTACCGGGTTCTTCGGGCCTGCAAGTCAGCAGGGGAAGGAGCACGCTGGCCGAAATTAGCGTCAGCAGGATGACACCTGCACATATAAACAGGATCAGGCTCCGTTCGGGGAACGGGCTTCCATCCGCCAGAATCAATGGAATGGAGAATGCGGCCGAGAGTGTCAAGGCGCCACGCACTCCAGAGAGAGCGGTCAGCAGCGCCGAACGGATCTCCCGGT
Organism: Paenibacillus lutrae; assembly: GCF_009757775.1. GTDB lineage: Bacteria > Bacillota > Bacilli > Paenibacillales > NBRC-103111 > Paenibacillus_F > Paenibacillus_F lutrae. The sequence continues at coordinate 156,235 of NZ_RHLK01000001.1, read as the reverse complement.
CTGTGGCCCACACCCATAAGAACCTGAGCGTCATCAGCACGGCAGTAATCACAAGAATATAGCCGATTACTTGTCCGTTCCTGTATGCGGGGTCCTCCCATATTTTCACTACAACACCTGGTATTTCGAGCCCGAGTAAAAGGAACACAAAACCATTCAGGGAAAAAAGAATGACCGACCAGGTGCTATCCGATACGACACGAAGACGGTATGAACTCGACTCCAGCCGATCTCTCTCGACCGCATGAACGACTCCTGCCGCTACGACAGCTAGAATCCCCGAAAGATGAAACTCTTCGGCAGCCAGATAGATGAGAAACGGTGTAAGAATGATTATGAGCATGTGCAGCGTTACATCTTCTATACCGAGGCGCCGGAGGAACACCCTCAGCCAAATGATCATAAAGCCAAGCAGCGCACCAATGAGCAGTCCGCCAGCGGCGATGACAATGAAGCTCCCGATTGCTTTGGGCAATGAGAACTGCCCGCTCACGGTCGCCATGATGGCAAAATTGAACGCAACCAGCCCGGATGCGTCATTCATCAGCGCTTCCCCTTCGAGCAGACGCATGATTTTGCCGGGCAGCTTGACTCGTCCGGATAGAGAACCGACAGCTACCGCATCCGTGGGCGACAAAATCGCCGCGAGAGCAAACGCAGCCGACAGCGGAATCGCCGGAATAAGCCAGTGAATAAACGGACCCGCAATAAGGATGGTGGCAAATACCAGTCCGAGCGCCATCAGCAGAATGAAACCGCGAAGCTTCCAAAGTTCGTCACGCGGAGTGATTTTCCCGTCATTAAAGAGCAGCGGCGCAATAAACAAGACCAGGAACAATTCGGGATTCAAAGGCACATGATATAACCCCGGCATATAGGCTGCCGCTACTCCAAGCGCGATCTGAATAAGCGGCACCGGAACGAACGGAATAAAGCGGTTGATAACATTGGACAAGCCAATGAGCACGAGCAGCATCAGCACCATGATAAATAGTTCCATTTCGTCTCTAGCCCCTTACGCAATAGTAAAGAATACTCATATACACATACAGCTAGCCTGCCCAAAAATGGATATAAAAAGCCAAATTCCTCTCCTTAACGTACCGGAAAGGTTCATTTAAGCAAAAGGGAGCGACAACCAATAACGTAATGGCTAAGACAGTTTACACCAAAAAAAGCCGGCTTTCCTACGCTAGGATTACCGACTTTTTGGTTGTTGTTTTCAGGTATCGTACTCGTTAACGTTGACGCAGATGATTCTTGAGGCCAAGGCTTTTTTAATGTAATCCTTTTAAAATAAGCGTAGTAAGCTCCTTTTAAAATAAGCGTAGTAAGCTCCTTCTACCTTAAGCTTACCTGCCAATTAGACTGAATACCAATCTGAGTCTTTCTTTAGGTAAGAAAGAACGATATCTCAAGCTGAAGTTAATAGACCACTGGAAAACGCGTCAGAATAGGATCATAATAAATATTAATCGGCGTATTTTTGCTTAGCGGCATCGATCAAACAGGGCTCGTTACCGCCTCTCTGATGAAAACCTCATTGTTGGTATCTACTTGCTGAAAGGAGTTACAAATCGTGTGCGACAATATCACAGGTGTTCAGTTAAGCCAGCGGTTTTATGATAATTATATTGTGCCTCGTCTTTCGTCTGCCATGCCCACGTTATCGTATGCATCAGCGCTTGTCGGCACAGGTAGCGAAGTTCTGGGTTTCGATACACCAATGTCGCGCGACCACGACTGGGGGCCGCGTGTGCTGATATTCGTCCGTGAAGCCGACGTATCTCAGCGTGAAGCCATTTATGCGGCCCTCCATAAGGCAGCCCCTGCAACGTTTAATGGTTTCCCGCTTGAAGTCGATCAAACGATTGTGACCACAGTTCCCGCCTATTTCGGCAGACGATTGGGACTCTCACCCCTCAGATTGTTCGGGGGTTTGGAGCTGCTCGACTGGCTGACTATCCCTGCTCAGACATTGGCAGAGCTTACAGGTGGTACCGTCTACCGGGATGATATCGGCGAGCTGACAGTCGTTCGCGAGCATCTGAGTTTTTATCCGCCGGATGTATGGCTATTTCTGATGGCATCGGTTTGGCACCGTATCGGACAGGAGGAACACCTTATGCCCAGGGCAGGCTTTGCGGGAGATGAACTGGGGGCGGCTCTTATTGCTTCTCGACTCATTAGGGACGTCATGAGTCTTTGCTTCCTAATCGAACGGCGCTATGCCCCTTATCCCAAATGGTTCGGCACCGCCTTCCGGCAACTAGCTTGTGCAGATGAGTTATTGCCTCATCTGCAAGCAGCACAGAACGCAAAAGAGTGGCGAGAGCGAGAGCAAGCACTATCGACAACCTATCAAATTGTCGCACAGATGCATAATGAACTGCAATTGACCGAACCAATTGAAGTGAAGGTAAATCTCTTCTTCGATCGGCCGTTTTCGGTAATCGGGGGTAATCGTTTTGCAGATGCATTGGTATCCAAGATAAAGGATTCATCTCTCCGCAAGCTTGCTGCCTTTAGGTTCGGCGGTATCGACCAAATCAGTGACAACACTGATTTTCGCGCTATCCAGGAACGTTTCCAGTCACCATCTGGCGAAACTAACCCGCTTCGCGCTTTCTTTGACCGCTTGCTGTAGATTACGCTTACGGGGAAGATTGCTTGAACTTCACTGACTTTACGAGAACCGGACTTCCTTTAAGAATCCTTTTTTTTCATGTGATGTGCTGCTCAGCGTACGAGTTTTTCCGTTTCTTGAGGTGATTCCCCATATGCTTCCTCTTGCTCAATCAGATGCCGGGTGCAGTTATACAGCTCGCAGCTCCAAGTACGGAGATCATAGTGCAGGACGGACAAAGACGTATTATTCAAGAACGTATCCCTGCCTGTATCCGGTGCAAGATGTCTCAGCATCGTACGAATAAAAGACCCGTGGCTGACGATCAGTATGTTCTCTCCGGGGTATTTGGCGGACATTTCCATGAGGAAAGAAGTACCTCTGGCGATCATACTCTCGGCGCTTTCTACCCCAAGGTTCTGCTCTCGCCAATTAACTCCCCACTTGGCCACCCGTTCCGCTTCCGTGGTTCCTTCGATTAGTCCTCCGCCTGCTTCCCGTAATCTTGAATCTAGATGAACCTTCGTATCACGGGTAAGGGGGGCTAATTGGTTAGCGGTTTGCAGCGCACGCAGAAGAGAACTGGAGAAAACCCGGTCCCATTGTTCATGACTAATTCGTTCAGCCAGTCTGGATGCTTCCTTCAACCCGTCTGTATCAAGCGCAATGTCCGAGCTCCCCTGAATTCTTCCTTCCTTATTCCACTTCGTACTCCCATGCCTGACGAATCCGATTGTAATCAATTTAACTCCTCCTGTTATTTAAAGTGCTGTCTGGCTGTTATTTCTCCATTAAAGCTCTATTTACAAGAGCCTGGTTGTATTGTTTGAGCTCATGTCTATTCATGGTCCCAAGGGTACGCCGGATTTGATGCAGCATATAACAGATTCTGAACAGAGTTCCTATTACAATCGCTGCTCCAATCGCATAGCCATAGATTTCAAACCAAATAAGTACATAGACTAAAGGAAAACAAGCCAGAATAGTGCCGATTAGCTTCATAGGGGTTAACCTCCACTCGATTATATATATTTAATATCATTAATCATTAATCTTATTAATTAAATTCTTGCAGTCCATTTATCCAGAATAGGTTCAAGCTCCAGCAGATCTCTTACGATTCCATCATACTCAAAATCATCCGGATAGTAGTTGTCCTCTTTCCAGATTCCTCGCATACCTGCATACCGGCTCGCAGCAACGTCATTCACAGGATGATCCCCGATATAAACACAGTTATCCAGTTTAATCTGCAGCCTTTCAGCCGCCATTCTAAAAATTGCCGGGTCCGGTTTGCGAAGTCCCGCCTGTTCTGAGATCAGAATGTCATGGAAACAAGAGCGAATTCCAAGCGCATCTATATTGGCTGACTGAAAATCTTTAAATCCATTCGTAATCATGCCAAGCTTGTACCCTTTCTTCTTGAGGCTCTCTAATAACGGCAGGGTATGCGGAAAGGATACGGCGTACTTTGGAAATCCATTTAAATAATCGTCCAGCAGTTCTTCCCATGTATAAGGTAAACGATACTCTTCGATAAGATGCTGATACACTTTATCTTTCCAGACGTATCCCCTTTGGTCTAATTCAATAAACCGATTTATAAAAACTTGTTTGTCCTCTGCATAGGTTGTGAACAAGCTGTCATACTGGGCATCGGCAAAATGAAGCAATGAAAGATTCCTGTCCAGCAGAGTCCCGTCTAAATCAAATAGGACGCCTGTAACCATCTCTTTTCCCCTTTCGTTAACCGATTCACAATGAATTGTCATCGATCCCTAGACTGTATCACTTAGCTTAGTAGGAAATTCAATACGACTGTATCGTTTTCCTTTTCTATATGTAGATTTATCAGAGAACTGCCGGAGCAGCTCCACTCTTGACTTACATTAGCGACATTTGAAACTGGGTGACCCTTCCTTCTATAAATGAAAAAGCGGAGTAACTGCCGCTGCAGTTCTCCACTTTCGTTTCCCGTTTGATTGTTCATTTCTTCATAGACTTATTGTGTTCTTTTTCTGTTCTTGTCAAAGTGTAATCTACTTTTCAAAAAATTCTTTAGCATATTGTACAACGCCATTAGGGATTGCGGACAAAATAAAAATCCCCGTTTCCGGGGAGGTTTTTTTAGTTTTGCAATGTGACGCATTAAAGTCTATGCCGCTTACAAAGAAGGCCAACGGGCCTTGCAGGTTCATACCCTTTTGTAAAACCGGGTTAACCGGTCAGTAACTGCCAAAGTATCATACGATCATAATCGAATTAAGACTCTACGAATCCATAATAGGAGACCGATCGGAGACACTGGATACTCGCGCTTTTCTTCCGAATTTGGACCGCAGGTAGGGCAGTAAATAATAATCGACGCCGAATTTACCCGCATTTGCGCCAGCAGCTACTACGAACACACCCAGAAGGATCATCCATGGATTGGTACTCACTGTTCCGGCAAACATGTACATGAAGTTCATTAACAGGCCGAAAAACGCGGCAGCTGTCGTTAAAGCACCCAAAATTAGACCTAATCCGACAAGAAATTCGCCCCATGGTACGAGAGTGTTAAACACGCCAATACCAGGTAATGCAACATTTTCTAGAAAAGCATGATACGTAGGGTATACCAATTCATTCGTTGCTTTGTCGACAACCGGCTTGGAAACCGCCCCTTTAATAAAGCCGGAAGCATCAAATCCACCCGTAATTTTGCCCCAGCCTGCGGTCATCCATTTCCAGCCAAGATAAACCCTCAATATGAGCAAAAGCCCTGCTGCATAGCGGTTTGTTCTCAAAAATTCCATTTTATTTCTCTCCTTTTTTAAATAAGATGCTTGTAAGTCGGACAAGCTGTAAACGTTTTCATAAGACAACTTAGAAAACTTTATGAATTTTGCTTATCATTCCCCTCGTTTACAACCTTTGGTAACTACTTTTTCATTGTAGCTTATCTTTTTCCAGCTTTCAATTAGTTTTAGAAATATTAAAGACCTATTTTTTTTGTCGAAAATGAAAGATAGCTTTTCAACCCGATTCTGATACTATAAAAGTAGAGGCTCCCTGGAGGAGTCTTATTTGTTCATGAGGAGGAAACAAGAATGGAAAGGGTTTGTCATGCACAGCCGGTTGAGATGGATTTGAGAATGGAAGGTGAGATCTTCTATGAACCATAGTCTCTTGGGCGCCAGAACGCAGCTTATTCAACAATTGGTGTATTTTGACGAGGAATTGACTACATTTCTGGAAGCTTATACGCCTAATCAGTCCAAAATCCGCAGCACAACCAGGCAGCATCTAATGGATTATTGTCTTGAGTTAACACGGCTCATGCAAGAATTTAAGGAAGAGATACTTCATTCCCGCGTTTTAATTGGAAGCCGGGTCCTTGTCCGCTATATGGACGATCAAGAAACCGATTCATATACGATTGTTTTTCCATCCAAAGCTGATCCGAATATCAACTATATTTCATTCCTCTCTCCGATCGGAAGCTGTCTGCTTCTGGGAGATGTCGGAAAAGTATGTTCGATTGAGACGCCTTCCGGTATTTCTGTTATGAAAATCGAAAAAATCGAGTTTCGAAATGCCGGTGACAGATAGCTGTCCCCAGACACAAATAAAGCTTCCGAACGGGATCATTCCCGGGTCGGAAGCTTTTATATTGTTGCTCCGCATTATTTCTTATCTGGGAAGCGTGAATTTGACCGTTTCTTTGTTGAACATATCTTTGCCGTCTTTGCCGCGGAACGGTCCGAATTCCAATTCAAATTTCTTGAACGTCTCGAATTCGTCCTTTCTCATGAGGAATACATGCAGTTTCTCCCCTTGCGCACCCGCTGCAAGCTCACCAGGTGCACTTGGTTCCACGCCGCCTTGAGACAGCACATTGCCGCGATTCTCATCGATCCGGACTTTGGAACCGATGCTGTTAAGAAGCAGCGTCTCGCTTGACTGGTTGTCGAGCTTGATTTTGACGGTAAGCGCCACGATTCCGTTGTCTCCGAAGTTCTTGAAGCGCTCTTTATTATCAGGCGTAGGAGTAATTTCCGTATACTGAACGCCTTCAACCGTTACTTTGACACCGCTTAGCTGTTTGGTTTCGTTAATATCCGCTTTCTCGAAAATCATCTTCTTATCCGCCATATTATCCGTTACCAGGCGGTCCGGGTAAAATTTAGAATAAGCTTCCGCCTGCTGTTTCTGATCCTCTCCAATTATAAAGTCGAATGTGGCATTTCCTTTGAAACTGCCTTTGAACTCCTTGTTATCCGCAGCTCCACCTTCGATCACGAACTTAGGTTTTACTTTTTTGAGCGCATCAAATTCCTCATTCGTCAGCGTAAAAGTAACATAACCTGTGAGCTTCTCGCCTGCTCCATATTTAGAGGTCTCTGTTTCGACCTTGGATTTCAATTGATCCTCTTTCTTGACGAATGTCCGGTTCAAATCTGCCGATATAAAATCCGAGCTTGTGATTTGCAGGCGGTATTTATTCGTCGGATAATACATAGCTTTGCCTGTACCGTTCTCCATGTTTACTTTGGCGGTTACCACGTAGCCGTCCGTCTGATCGTTGAAAGGGATGGCCATGTCTTTGCTCATACCGGTAACCTTAACAATTTGATATTCTTCAATGTTGATTTTAAAGCCGTTCATATCATGCGTATATCCGGGTTTGCTGTTTGTATACACAACTTCTACTTTGCCTTTAGACTGCTCCGCGATGTTCGGATTAAGAACCGTATCTTTGCCGCCGGCAGCAGGTGTACTGGGTGGGGTCGGAGACGGCGATACCGAAGCGGCGGGCATACTGCTCTCTTGCGGTGCACCTTTGTCTGAATTGGCTTCTCCTGTTTGGTTCCCATTCCCGCATGCCGTGGATGCCAACAGCATCGCAGTAATAAGGGTGGAACCGATGATTTGCTTCTTCCTCACGTTGTCACAACCTTTTCTATGTATAGATCAAATTCATTAAGACTTAACCCAAAAAAGTTAATAATGAAACAACTAATCTATAAAAACAATAATATATCTTTTAAATAAGAATAAAAAAGTCGATATAATGAACTATACGCAAAAGTAACATAAAAAAACCGCCATTATATGGCGGCAATCATCTGGCCTCATCTTCTATTCATATTGGGCTGTTATGGCTCTGGCTTCCTCAAGAACGCGCTGCTTCAGCTCTGGCGGCTCGATTATATATATATTCCGTCCGTGTCCCAGCAGAATTTCGCAGGCCGACTCCAAGGTACGGAACTCAATGTCCGCTTCTAAGCAGTCGTCTTCAACGGGCGAAGAATGAAGAACATTCACATACCACTGAGCCGCCAAACGCTGGAGCGTCCGTTCCTTAAGCCGCAGACGAGCCGGATAACGGGGCAAGTTATAACGGAAAGCCGCGGTCGATTCCTCCCAGTAAGCGGCTAGATCAAAAGACTCCGGACGTTCGAATGTTTCATTCAGCGCAGCCGCATCCGTGAGGCGTGAAATACGGTAAGTCCGCATACTGTTCTCTACGGAGGCGATCAGATACCAGATGCTTCCTTTGGCGACAAGACCCAGTGGATCAAGTATCCTCTCCACATAATCCTCTTCCCTCTTGTATCGGATTCGCAGCCTCCTCTCATCCCATACGGCCTCCTGGATGAGAGATAAGAAAGGCAGCTGCCCTTCATGCTGGCGCCATCCGGCTCCGTCGATATGAATGCGCTGCCTTACAAGCTCAGCCTCCCTATGCAGGGAGACCGGGAAAGCTGCGAGGAGCTTCTGGAATGCATCGTCGAAAGCTCCTCGCAGCCCGAGGTCTTGAACCAGACCGGATGGATGAGCGAGCATGAGAGATTTCATCTCGCCGCTTTTCATTCCGGTCAGATTCGTCCGGTAACCCTCGCGCAAGGTCCATCCGCCGTGGCTCCCCCTCTCGGCCACCACAGGGATTCCCGCAGCGCTGAGTGCCTCCATATCCCGGTGAATGGTCCGCTCGGATACTTCCAGCCTATCCGCCAGCTCACGGGAAGTCATACGGCCTCTATTCTGCAAGGCCAGCAGAATGGCGATAAGCCGGTCCGCTCTCATCGGGTTCACTCCTTCTTGATTTGTACCGTTCGCGCATCATCTCAGAGCCCGTTCAATGCGGCGTATCTGCCCCAGTGAGGCCGGTTCCCGTCCGCATCGGTAAAATCGTATTCTTCAGACAGTCCCCATGTACTGAGCGCCTGCCCCGTTTTATCATGGACCTGCGGGTCCGCAGCCAGAGCCGCCACGGCACGGCCGATATATACCGGCGTTTCGGACATTAGGAAATGCGGGTCGGTCTTAGCCGCTTCCTGCCACGTGCTCTCCGTTACGCCAAAGTGATCGAGCATCGCTTCAGAGCGGAGAAAACCCGGTGTAAGCGCCACGGATGTTACCCCGTAAGGTTTCAAATCCCCGGCCATGGCGGCTGCAAGATGAATCGCAGCTATTTTGGCCAGACTGTAGTACAGATTCCCCCGGTACCGGTAATCTACCCCGTCTGTAATCTCGATGATAAGCCCCTGCTTACGGGCTGTCATCATAGGGGCGCCGTAATAGCTTGTCAACATGTGCGAGTGAACGGCTCTCTGCTGCATGAGTATACCGTTATCCAGCGAATGCTGCCAGAACGGCGTCCCCCACTCCGTAAGGGGATCTCCGCCCCAGACGTCATTAACGAGCAGGTCCAGCTGTCCGCTTTGCTCCTCTTGAACCCGGTCGAACAATGCCTTCACATCGGATTCTACCGTATGATCGGTCCGGACCGCAATTCCTCTGCCTCCACCCGCTGTTACCCTATCGGCGGTCTCCTCGATTGTCTCGGACCGGTTCATGCTGGAGAGGTTCCCTCTAGTGCTCCGGCCTGTGCAGTACACGGTTGCCCCGGCTTCTCCCAGCATGGCTGCAATCCCTCTTCCCGCTCCCCGTGTAGCCCCGGCGACTATCGCTACTTTACCCCGCAATGATTGTCTAGCTTCCATGATTTCACTCCATTCTTGTATGTTGTACTTCTTCTTTTACTATACCGGGGATATATGACAACCTTTGTCATATTGAATGCGCAGTCTGAGAATGGAGCAGGAACAGTGCCCTTCTGTGCGAAAAGTAAAAACGGCCGCTTCTGACATCACTGTCATTGAAAAGGGCCGTCCTTATTTGTTTGCCACTATTCTGTCTTTACTATACGAGGCAGAGGTGTCATGTTGAGAAATATTTTTGAATAATATCCGCAATCATTTGGCTCTTGATCGGCTTAGAAAGGTAATCATCCATTCCTGCCTGGAGGTATAGTTCCCGATCCCCTTTGAGTGCATTCGCGGTTACAGCCACAATCACGGGACGCTTGTCCTCATGGATCGTTTCTTTGATCATTTGAGCGGCTTCCAGCCCGTTCATCACAGGCATCTGCACATCCATGAAGATCAGATCAAAGGAATCATAAGCCACCGCGTGCAGCACTTCTTTGCCGTTATTCGCTACTTGGATGCGGTGCCCGTGTTTTTCCAGCATTTTACGGAGGACAAATTGATTCGTCTCATTATCTTCAGCCACGAGGATATTCAGCTTTCTTGTCTGATGTTCTTCCATGCCTGACTGCAAATCGCCGGTAGAGTCAAGAGGCTCCGTATGAACGGCTGTTAACCGGACAGTAAACGCAAAAGCCGCTCCGGATTCATTCGATTCTTCCAGCCAAATCTCACCGCCCAGCAGCTCGACAAGCTTCCTGCTTATCGCCAGCCCGAGACCTGTCCCCTGGAATTTGCGGGTCATAAAGTTCCCAAGCTGATAGAAAGGCTCGAAAAGCTGATCTGCCTGATCAAGCGGTATACCGATACCCGTATCTTTAACTACGAATTTGAGCTTAACGCTCTCCGAATCCTGATCAAGCTTAACGACGGACACCGCTATCCCGCCCGTATACGTGAACTTGATGGAATTTCCGATCAGATTTATCAACACCTGTTTGAGCCGGTCAGAGTCTCCGATCAATTGCGCAGGAACATCAGAAGACACCTGCCAGCTAATTTTGAGGCGCTTTTCTTCGGCTTTGGCCGAAAGCAGGCTCACGGTTTCACGAACGCAGTTCCGCAGATCAAAAGCCTCCGCCTGTAAAATGGTCTTACCGGATTCAACTTTGGCGAAATCAAGAATATCGTCAATAATCTTCAGCAGCGCATCCCCGCTTTTACGGATAATATCCAGATACTCCAGCTGCTGATTGTCCAGAACTGTCGTCTCCATCAGAAGATCCGTCATCCCGATTACGCCATTCATCGGCGTGCGGATTTCATGACTCATCATCGCGAGGAATTCACTTTTGGCTTTATTCGTGCTCTCGGCCGCTTCCTTGGCAATCAGAAGCTTTTTTTGTTCCGTAATATCTTTGGCAATCACATAGAAGCCAACTTTAATATTGTTAATAATAATCGGGACAATGTTACTTAGAATTTCCGCCACATGACCACTCTTATGTTTGATCCATTCAATTTGGTTATGGGAGGAGTTGTCTTGCAGACAATCGCCCAGTACGAGCTTCAGCTGATTCTCACCTATAAATTCAGAGAAAATAGTTCCGGAGAGTTCGCTTATCTTATAACCGGTCAGATTCTCCGCCATTACATTCCCATTCATGATATGACCGCTCAGATCGAGAGAAAAGATAGCATCATGGTTGTACTTTTTAAGCGATGTATATCTTTCGATCGTTTCCTGAAGCTTGAACTCTGCATGTTTGCGGTCCGTAACGTCCTGTACCGTCCCGTTCATCCGGATCGGCTTGCTGCTCTCATCGAATGAAACGACTCCGCGCAGATGAAGGTATTGAACACTGCCGTCTTTCCTTACATACTGGTACTCGTAGTTCAGATCGTTTCCTTCCAGCGCTTTCTGCACCTTGGCCTTTAACGGCTCTCTGTCATTCTCTTCTACGAAATCAGCGAGCTCGAAAGGCCGTCCGTCCCTCGCCCTCCTGCTCCGGTTGTAGATCCGGTAAACTTGATCCGATACGGTGACAAGATTCTCCTGCACCCGCCATTCCCAGCTTCCGACAGCTGCTACGCGCATAGCTTCAGCCAGGATATCTTCCTGATGCTTCCGCTCGGTGATCTCACGTCCGATTGCCAGGACATAATTCTTCTCGCCTTGATTACTCGTTACAAACTGGAAAGACGTTTCCAGCCACATATATTGCCCATTCTTATGGCGGAAGCGATATTGGAGCAGTGACTCACTATCCTTGGTTTTGTCTTGAATGATTTTGAGATCATCAGGGTGAAACAATTCATAGTTGTTTCGCCCAATCAGCTCTTCTGGACGATACCCGAGTATCTTCGCTGTAGAAGGGGAGCAGAACAGACAAATCCCGTCCCGCGATGAAATGTAAATCATCTCGTGGGCATAGTTTGCAATCAGCTCGTACAAGTGATTATTCTCATGAGACTGGACTGTTTCAATCCCGCCGGTTTCCCGAATGTAAGCTATATAATAAGAATCGGTCCCCTCCTGTTGTCCGCTTATGAGCGTAAGCTCAGCGGATAATCGAACGGAGTGGCCTTTTCTATGCAGGAAGTCAAATTCCAACAAGTTATGAGGAGCGCTTTCATTAAGGTCCATCAAGCTAACGGGCATAAAAGCATTCGTATCTGCGCGATTCTGGACATGCCGCCCGAGCAGTTCGCCTGCCTCAAAACCAAGCATCCGGCATAAAGCAGGATTGACCTGCAGGAAATGGCCGTCTGTAGATAACTTAGCGATACCTATGGGAGCGCATAAATAAAGCTGTTCGTAAAAATCGTTCTGTCCATCTGATGCGCTATGCATATTAAACCCCCATCCCAGTATATATATCCCTATCATAATCCTGTTCGGGATAAATTGCGACACATTCGCTTAAAAATACGCCTTTCTTTTGACATAATGTCATCATTTAAAGGCGTTTTCCTGCAACTCAAAAAAGACTGCGTCTCAACGCAGTCTTACATGTTGTGTACGTTCAACTGCTTGAGGAAGCCGGTTGTATTGTCCATGTTATACGGACACTGCCCTTCAGTTTCTTTCCTGTAAGAATAAGACGGTATCGCTGATCTCCACCGGCCGGGATTTTATACTTCCTGTCGTCTATATTCTCCAGCCCGACATAACGGTCCTTTTCATCAAGCACATGAAATCCGTTGCCGCCATTTGCCATCCCCCACGTAATCGTGAATTCAAGCTCCTGTCCTTTAGCTATATCGATCGGCACTGCTTTGTATCCGTTCAAATAAGTGAACTTAGCTTCGTAAGACGTCTCCAACCTGACTTCGGTCCATTCCTCGGTGACTGTAAAATCTGTCCGGGCTGCCGCCACTAACAAACTTAGAATGAGTATGGAGCCTGAGGCAATCTCCCGGAATTTGAATCTCTCGCATAATTTAAGAATGCCGTAATAGATTAAAGAGCTTCCTACCCCCAAGATGCCTGCAAACATAAACAGCCAAACATTATCGGATAAGAAAGGTAAGAACGGAGCGAACCCTCCCAAAATATAAAGCAGAAGGCTCGCTATTTGTTTCCGTTCGCTTGGTGTTCTCCAAATAATCACATCGGCTATAAGGGAAAAACCATTTGCATATCCAAAAAAAATTACCCACCAAAACCTCATACGGATCGCTTCAGAAACTCCAACCCAATCAAATCCGGAAGTAAAAATGATGACGATCCCATAGAGGAGAAAAAGCGAACCTGAAGCAGCTAATTTTGAAAACACACCCCTTGCATATTTCGCCATCCGATTCTGATCCGTCATATCTCTCCCCCTCTTCAGAGCTGTACAGAAACTGCCAGCTCTTACTTCTAATCGTATCAAAGAGTAGTCAAACAGATCAGTTCTAACTTTTATAGAACCGTTGACGAAACTTGTTCTTTCCTATCAAAAAAACTGCTGACCCGAAAGTCAGCAGTTTGCAAATATTCAGGTTTGTAATGAAAGCTGACAAACAAGGAGCAGACTACCGGGTTACCTGGATGCTAACGGGATACCGAAGTAAGTGAGCAGTGCTTCGTCATAGGCTTCCGGAGTCTGCGGAGTGAAACAATGTACATCTTTTCCCGAGAAAATACGGAATTCTTGACCGGCAACCGTGTTACGGCCTTCACGTGTCCGCATGGCAAGCATAGCTTCTTTGGTGAAAATCGAATCCGGCGCATGTTCGCACCAGAAAGAAGCCATAAGAAAATCTTTGGGAAGCTGCGGCTCCTCTGTGAATGAATACAGTCTTCTCCACTGTCCGCGATGAAGTTCAAGCAGCATCCAGCCAAACTCCGCGTCCCGCTCCAATTTGTAGCACTCTTCCCCTTGCGGATGCTCCACTTGTTCAATCATCCGGATAGGTCTGCGGGGAACTATGCCGCCCACGCCTGCATCGCACAAATAAAGCTGTCCTTCCGCCTCCACCTGGAGCACATGATGTCTCCGCTTGGGAGGCGTATCCGTCTCATCGCGCCAGAAGCGGGCCACGAAGTCCGTAACGGTGTAGCCCAGCTCGCGGAGCAGCCACCCGAACAAAGCGTTGAGTTCAAAACAGTACCCTCCCCTGTGCCGCATGACGATCTTATCGTAAAGGGCCTCCCTTTCAAGGGATAAAGGTGTGCGGTTTAGAATATCCAAATTCTCATAAGGGACTGTATGAAGGTGACATTCCTGCAATGCAGCAAGCACTTCGGCTGAACCGTCGATTGGGCCTTCGTAGCCTATTCTATCCAAATACGCTTGTACTTGAGGGGATATGGAATCACAGGTGTTGTTCATATAACAGGCTCCTGTCCTCTTATTAGTTATCTGAAACCTCCATCGGAATGGATGATTTGCCCGGTAATCCAGCGGGCTTCTTCACTTGCTAGAAAAGCAATCAGACGAGCCGCATCGTCCGGAACGCCCAGGCGGCCCAGAGGAAACTGAGTCAGCAGCTGCGCCCGCAGATCATCGTTTATCCAACCCGTGTCGGTCGGTCCCGGGTCTACCGCATTGACCGTGATACCGTGCTCGGCCAGACCTGCTGCAAGAGAGCGGGTAAATGCGGAAATGGCCCCCTTGGTGGCTACATATGCCAGGTTTCCAGGCTGGGCGCCCTTATCCTGGCCGGAGACCAGGTTCACAATACGGCCGCCGTGCCTGCCTTCTATGCGGCGTGCGAACATAGCGGACATCATGCAAGTCCCCCGCACGTTAACCGCACAGTGCTCATCCAGTATGGCCGGACTAAGCTCACGGAAATCCGCATCCACACTGTACGTGGCATTGTTGATAAGAATAGCGGGCGCCGCCCCGAAGGCAGCCTCCACTTTGTCCAATAGCCGCTCGGGCGCGTCAGCCTGCGAGATATCGAGTTCCATATGTCCCGCACGAACCCCGAGCTTCTGCAGCTCGGCAGCGAAGATATCGGGCCAGTTCTCCTCAACCTCATAGCGGGCCACATTTCTATCATAGTTAGACAGGTGAGTAAAGAAGATATCAGCGCCATCTTGCGCCAGCAAGCGGCAAACCGCGGCCCCTATTCCCTGACTGCGGCTTGTACCTGTGACAATCGCAATTTGCCCATGTAAAGATCCCATTCCATATTCCTCCTTCTTGGAGAGAAGCTTGAATAAAGTTCACCGAAATAGAGATGAGCTCCCTTCTAATAGTCTGATCTTACCAGCACCTGTAAGAGGGTACAAGGAGAATGTACATGAACGCTCTATCTTGTCGCATGTTTAGCTAGTCCATATATCGGGCCATAAGATCCGCGAGATGCTGCCGGAGACAATCCAGAAGTTCCGGCGGTTGTATCACCTTCGCCTCCTTACCTAAGCCGATGAAAAACTTCGCAAAATACGGAAGATCATTCTTCGCAAACTCCCCCTCCAGCCAGCCGGTTCCATCCTGCCGGATATGGAGCTGCGGTTCCGGCCAAGGTTCCGCTTCACACGCCAGGACGCCCTCTCGGGTCAATTCCGCATAGACGGTAAGATTATCCTGCCCCTCCGGTTTCGGCAAATCCCTGTTCTCCAGGTGAACCTCCCGGAGATCCATCGCCCCTAAGTCCGAGGGTACGGCAGAATGAATCCGGTCGCACCGGAACACACGATACTCCGCGCTTGGATAACAATAGGCATAGCAGTACCAGAGTCCATTCCTTGTGTATATGCCTACCGGTTGGATATCCCTGTTTGATCGCCTCTGCCTGGATTCATAATCGATGCGTATCACCTGCTGCTGAACGGCTGCGGTAAGCAGCATAGATAAATGCGGTGAGCTTGCCTGTCTGAATGGTGTAACAAAATCAACGCGGTTCTTCATTTGATCTATACGGTCCCTGGTGTCATGCGGCATGTGTGAATAAAACTTCTTTAATGCTGAATGCGATTCGGCTTCAAAAGGAAGAGAGGAATAGTGCCGGAGCGCATGAATGGCAAAAAAGATCGCAACGGCTTCTTCCTCGGAGAAAGCGATAGGAGGCAGCAGCCTCTCCCTGAGCACCCGGTAGCCGCCATGAGGGCCCACCTCGGAGTATAAGGGCACCCCCAGTTCACTCAATTCTTGTAAGTCTCTTAAAATTGTCCGCTGAGAGACACCAAACTCTTCGGCAAGTTCCCTGACCGTAAACTTGCGTTTCTGATTGACCGTCATCATTAGTTCCATTAGTCTTTTAGACTTCGACATGGTATTCTCCGATTTTTTAATTATGACAATTGCTGTCACTATTATCTGTTAAGGTAAGGAAAGAGTCCAGTCTGATTTGTGAAATGAAGAGGAGGAAATGATATGTCAGGTTCTAAGGATACTCAATTCGCGACAAGAAAGTATTTCAACTCGGGCAATCTTAAGCTCTCTTATCTGGACTTCGGCGGAGAGGGGGACATCCTGCTGCTCTTACACGGACATATGAATGATGCCAGAACCTTTGTAGAAGCAGCCGCCAGATTTCCAGACCGGCATGTTATCGGGTTAGACCAGCGTGGACATGGCTGGAGTGAGCATCCCCCCGATCGGGATTATTCAAGAGACAGCTACGTGGAAGATATTCTTAATCTGATACGCGGAGAACTGGACGGGCAACCTGTAACTCTGCTCGGCCACTCATTAGGCGGAGTTAACGCTTACCAGTTTGCCTCCCGTTATCCAAGTTTGGTCAAAGCTGTTATCGTGGAAGACATCGGCGTTGAGATTAACGCCGATCTATCCTTTGCCGATCAGCTTCCAAACCGCTCCGCTTCCCTGCACGATCTGAGAGAGTCACTTAAGCGGGCGGGTCTTAAAGCCATCGATTATTTCTCCGAGAGTGTCTTTGAAGATGACAAAGGCTGGGGATTCCGGACGGATTTGAAAGGGATGAGAATTTCTCAACAGCACATTAACGGCGTATGGTGGGACGACTGGCTCTCCTCTGCCTGTCCGATCCTGCTGATTCATGGCCGCAAGAGCTTCGCACTAGACTTACAGCAGGCCGAACTTATGATCACAAGAAGACCCCGCACTACACTGGCCGTCTTCGATGAGTGCGGTCATGATATTCATTCTACGGATCCTAACGGGTTTTACCGGGTAGTCAGGAAGTTTCTCGACGACAGGAAGTAACTTTAATAAATCCACGCAGAAACTCATGACTGGCATAGCGCACAAATGGACTGCTTGCATAAACTTCATGGTTCTTAGCCTGCGAAGCGTACTCCCTGATCAATAAAGGGGCTGTCCCAAAAGTCATTTCAAGAAAATTCAGTCCCCACTTTTCACGTGATATTCGGTTAAAAAAAGAACCTTCAGATCCACTTTTATAGTGGTTTTGAAGGTTCTTTTGCACATATTATGGGATTGTCTCACTCAGGTTTACCCTTTTGAGACAGCCCCTTTGTTCTTGACTTGTAAGGGGAAGCGGGTCAGGGATGATTACCGTGTGGAGGTAACTCGGGAGAAGGATTCCGTCCACATCCGGATACAAGATCAAGGCAGAGGGATTCCGGCTCACCGCATTGCCTCACTCGGGAACCTTTCTATACGACTAAAGAGCGCGGACAGGCTTAGGCCTTATGAGCTGTTTCAGAATACTAGCGGCTCATGAAGGCCGGATTGATTTTCAGAGTGAACTGGGGTCGGTACGACCGCCGATATTACTCTCCCTGCCGCGCAAGAACAAGTATAAGTTCCGCCGGCTAACTGTACCCGCCGCTGAAGGAGAGAATATGGGATAGCCTCTCCTTCTAACTTCCCGCTAAACAAGCGGGATGTAAATTGTTATGACCATATGTTCAGGACGGGAGCGCATCACGTCAGTCACTTCGAAATCCGGTCCTTCTCTCCGCTCATAGTTGGAATTGGGAAACCAAGTTCCGTAGATAAAGTTCCGGATATCGGCAACATGCCCCGCGGGTCCGTCTCCTTTGAATTTGGCATATTTGCCTGCCGGAATGGTAAAACGGACAAACTCTTCTGCCAGCTCGGATTCATAGCAAGAGACTTCCTCACCCACCATAAAGGTAAAATCACCGTTATCCTGAAAATGTGCGGATATCCCGTAAGCCATGCCCGGAGCTGCCTGATTGGGAATGTACAAATAAGACTCTTTTCTTCCGAAATCCTCATAGAATCCGGGTATTTCCTCGTAATGTTTCTCATTGTTAAGATTCGTCTGATATTCTCGGGCTATTATCCGGATCGGATCCAGCTCGACGAATTCGGGTTTATACATATAGAAGTCTCCTCCGCTCTTGGTTTTATAATCCAGAAGGTTGATCGCATGCTGACATTGTACGTCCCTGAAGCTTGTCTGACGATATTGGGCCGGACTCAGCCCGAACATACTTTGGAACGCTCTGGTAAATGCTTCTTGCGAGCCGTACTGATAAGATAAAGCAATTTCCAGAATGGAGTTCCTGTCTTCCAGTAAGTTGACAGCCGCTTCCGTTAATCTTCTCCTCCGGATATACTGATGCACTGAGAATCCCGTTATAGAATGAAACAATCGCTGAAAATGAAAAGCGGAATAAAACGCTTTTGAAGCAATGTCGGTTATTTGAAGATCTTGCTGAAGATGACTCTCTATGTATTGAACCGACTGCTGAATCCGTTCATAAACATCCATCGTGCGCTCCCCCATCTATTTCTATTCGTTCTATTCGCTGACCCCTTCATTTTACTAGAAGTTAAGTGCAGATTCTTGATAATCCGTGCTGTAAGAAGGGCGGCGCATAGAAAAAAGCAGCTGTAATTCTCCAAGGAGATTAGGCAGCCGCTGTTATTTTAAGATCCGTACAGGTATTCCTCTAGTCTGCTGATAATAGCTGTCAGTTCTCTTATAAGATTCGGGATCGGGATTTGTTTGGACTCTATAAAGCTGCTCGTTAGCCCCATCTCTCTCACATGATCAATCCAGCCGAGAATGTCTTCCCTTGCATATCCTTTTTCGTGTAGGGAGTAAAAGATATAGGCAAATTCATTATCGATGTTCGTATTGAATACGACCGGGTCATCCGTATTAATCGAGACCATGACACTATCTCCCAACTGCTGATTGCCCGGAAGACCTCTGCGGTTTAAATTGTGAATATAATGCTCAAAAATATGTTCAATTTCCCCGATCGCGGCGTTAGAGGTCGGATTCGTTTCGATAATAATCCCATCTGAACTTACTTTACGGAGAACAATTTGTTGAACCTCGTGTATAAGGACTTCCTCATAGGCAGTGATTTCCACCTCGATCGGCTCCTGCATCCGGTTCATAAAACACTTGCAATGATAGGTATGGCTGAGCATATCTTCCGTCCACCGGGTCCCGGGACTTAGCTGCTCGCAGAACCAGGCTTCCCGGGTCGAATCGCCGACCTTGTTCATACTCTCTCCTATCCATGCAAACTTACTTTGATAAGCTTTCCACAGCAGATGAACGGTAATTCCATTCATGGAAGGGTAGATCCCTTCTGCCAATAAGACAATTTTATGTTCCAGCGCGGCGACATCCACATCGGTCAACTTGTGGCCGCTTCTGCACATCCCCCAAACCCACAAGAGGTTTTCCAGATATTCCACTCTGGGCAGAATAACTACCCGGTTACGAAGCGCCCACTTCCGGACCTCAACTCCGAGCACCATGCCATGTCCGATCCGGTCGCCTGCTCTGAATTGAAAATGATCGATGACCTCATGGATATGCCGAAGCCCTGTCAGCATATGTCTGAAATCTTCTCCGGCGTGGTAGGTCAGGCCCAAATTGTTAATTTTACGCAGAGGATAATCCGGATACACCAGTTTGTGCGTATCGCTGTTGCGCGCCTGGCGGAAGATCGGGGCAAACACCCATGGCTCCGCAGCGGTCTCCAGGTTAGCGGCATCGATTCCGACAATATAATCGGCGAGACCGGGTATGTGTTCCCTTAATTCTCTGACCGCAATCATCTGCCGTTCATAATGGACCTGATTTGTTTTGAAGCTGAGCTTCTCCTTGTTTCTATCCTGCTCGCTGTAATCGAACCAGCATTTTTCCTGGTGCTTTTCATCCGGCATTTTAATGAAGTGATAAATAATCCCTGCGAGAGGGGCAAAACCACCCTGTTGAGCCTCGTTTTTTTCCTCCAAAATTTGCTGGTACGCTTTGAAAAAAGAAAGCAGTTTGCCGGCTGCCTCCGTTTTCATCTCTTGAACACTGCCTTTCTTGGGCGGTGCAATGCGGATTTCGAGTTTCTTCAAATGCGGGTTCTGCAGCTGATGGTGGAGCATAAATCCATAGTATTCCAGGTTGTTCTCGCTTATTTTGCGATCCGTCGCTTTGTCGAAATAGTCAAGGAAGTAAGGCAATCCGCGGATATGGTTGCGCTGTACCGCTCTCGTAAACTGCTGATTTTTGATCCGGATATATTGCCAGAACAGCTTCGTGAACAACCGGTCAGCCGGCTGCTGCAGCATATACCTCAGAGAGCGGAATAAAAGCAGGTTCTCCAGGGATGTATGAGCATGAGCGCCAAAGATCGGATATAGGCTGTCCATGGCCGCCATTCGTTCAGACCATAAACGGTGAGGCTGGTCACTGCGGGCTCCACCGCCTGTTAACTCATGTCTTAGATCCTCGAATAACTCTTGCAGAGACTTCTCGTCATAACCCTGTTCTTTTAAATTCGCACCTGCGTAGAAGAATTCCACGAGACGGATGAATGGTTTCATCCCGCCCCTCCCGTTTTCCTTTGCCGCAGCAAGATTCTGCAAATAATCCGGCAGCATCCTGTTCTCCGTAATCCGGTGACCCTGTATGCTCTGAAGATAAGCCCCCAGCAGCAGGCGGATACTTGCGGCCGCGAGCGTGTACAGCTGGAGGTCTGGATCCCGGCCGGTGAGGCGGTCGATATACGTATGATTCTCGTCCGCTTTCCTCTGAGCGGACCTGGCAGGAGCCATAATTTGCTGCCAGTTCAAACTAAACTGCCCGCTAGCCGACAGATGAAGGTGCGTCTCCGCGACGCCCTTGTCCAGCACCCGCTCTAACTGCGTGTCGGGCAGGTACACAAGGGCATGATAGGCACCCAGCACATGCTCGTCTTCCAGTCCGTTCGACAACAGGTAGATCATGACCATCAGATCGGTACACATCATACGGTTAAGTGAGTTCCACAACGCTACTTTGTAGATCCCGCGGTAAGCGGAGAACATGCTGTTCGCATTTTGCTTCTCATCCGTGCTTTCCCAGTACTTCAACGCTACCTTGCCGTTGCGGTGGGTTAAGAACAACCGGCTTAATTCTTTGAGCCGCTGCATATAGAACTGCTCCGGTTGCGCACCCTGCTCTGTCCATTCCGTCACGCTCCGGTAGGAATAGAACTTCTCGGCAAGCAGCTCGATTTCATCCAGCTGCTCAATCCGTTCCGTCTGGTGAAGCGCGGGCAGCAAGTCTTTGATGAATGTCTTCTTCATATACTTCTTGTATTCCGGAGTCGATTGGCTTTGTCCGATTTCAGCTATATAATCGCGTCTGTAGAACTGGAAGTCGGTAAATGGAAGAATGGCCATTTTGATTCGTAAATCCATCTTGTTTCTAAACATAGGCAATCCTCATGAGCGGACCAGCTTTTGTTTTAGATAGAGGTCGAAGGTGCTATGATTCTTGGAAGCCATTTCAATTAATTGTCTTTTTTCCTCCCTAAAATACGCAATACTGCCTCCAGCTTCTTCGTCCGCTTTAATACGGAGCATTTCAATTTCGTACAGGGCTTTAACGTACAGAGAAACGGAGGGGATAAGTTCTCCGCTTTCTTGATCCATCTCTGCTAATACTTCAGCCCAAAACTCCTTTTGAGCATGAAAAGAACGATAGAATTGGGTTCTTTGTGTTAACAAAAACTCCACATTTTGAGCAATTCCCAGCCAGATTCGAACCGTATCCTGCGCAGACAAACTTTCAATCGCATTGTTTCCATCGAATAAATTTTTGTAAGATAAGAAAAATTGATAGTTCTCATTATTTAAATAGATGGAGGCAAATTCACTTAATACCTTCTTTCTGTTCTTGTAGGTTCTTGTTTGGTACCAGTCGTGCAGCGCTTTATTTAAGGGTACATTGTCGCTTTCAATCAAACTTTTGGAATACTGCTGCATATCCGCAAAGACATCGCTTTTCTGGTCTTCCAGTTTCTCGAGTTTGTATTGTGCTGCACTAATTTCCAGATTAATATCGCGTACTTCGTTAACGTTGGTTGTAAATGCGGGAGGAAGCAGTTTCTTCAACAGTTCCAATTCATGCGTTAATTCAAAATAATTGGATATGGAAGTTTGTTCCGCCTCTGACAAATGGTCATTTTCTTCAGGGTCATTGAATATTAAGGCGATAAAATCGGTGGATTCCTGTTTGATGAATTGTTTGATCTGATAAATATTAAGAAACTCTTTTAAAACCACTATCGGATTGAAATACGTAATATGCATACCATCCACATGGTCCAAAAAGTTCTCGGCCAAGTCTTCATTGCTGTCTTTATTACTGCTTATTGCCATTTCGATGTCAAAACTGTCAATGCCTATAACTTCTTCGTTAAAATAGGTATATAACAATTGCTGCGTATCTTGAATGTTTTTAAATTTATTCAACATTTGCTCATTCTTTTTAATGCGCTTTTCAATCTTGCTCAGCAACGAATTTTTCTTATCACTCGCAGAGTTGTCTGAATTGCGGAGCCACCTTGACTGGTTTAAAATTTGAATTTTGCCGGAAAGGTTTGTTATTTCCTCCCTAACTTGATGTATCTCTTGTTCGAGCTGAGTTTCTTGTTCAAAAAGAGACAAGATATCCATCCCGGATATGATCGTTGTCCTCGTTTTGTCAGGGTCAATAGGCTGCTGTGAGATTCGGGTCATCATTCCATCTATTTGTTCTAAATTCATCCTAAAAATCAGTTCTTGATCGGGCATTATCTCGCTGTAGATCTCATTATCCCAAAATGCCGTATTCAAATGAATGCGATCTACAATGGAATGATAAATTTCTTGGTCTGTCCGGCCGATTTGACCCATATAGGAAATCATCTCATCCAGCCAACTGTTGTCTTCACCGTAGCTTTGCTTTAGAAAAGCATGTAATCCTTTGTCTTCCGACACTTTCTCGATATATTTTCTCTCCAGAAAATGTGTATCTGATGTGACATCAAACATTTGTCTGCTGACGATCGACAGCAGCGGTGTTAATTTCTCATGAATAGAGAGGAGCTCCCGGACTTGCGATATCTGCGGAAACAGCTTGGAACCATAAATCCGGTTTAAAAGCTTAGCCAGCTGCTTTGCTTTCACATGATCGGCTATAGCAAAACGAGGATCGAATAAGCCGAGCATTTTCTCCAACAAATCTGCCAGAAGCAAGAGGGTAAGATCTTGCCGTGCCATTCGCCGGAAAACCGATTCTTCTTTGGTAAGAACCAATATTCGGTCCCCTTGCAGCAGCGAATAATCAATAAACGTCCGCTCCTTATCCAGAAGCTTTCCTTCGGCATCGAATTCGATCCGGATGATATCTTTGATTCTCTTCTGATGATCCATAAGCTGACTATTCGCATGTAAAATCACTTCCAGAAACCGGGTCACATCGGTTCCAGTCCATTCCTTGTCTTTGCGCTGGTACAGGAAATAGTACGGACTGATTAGTCCGCGCGGATTGTGATCGAATACCCGGAAATACGTAACGGGAATCTGATTCCGCCGGACTCCCTTACCCTCAATTCCTTCAGCAGCTGTTGTTCCTGCACCCGCAAATCGCTCACCAAGCGCCATGCCCGTACTGCCGCGTATCCCGCTCAGCAAGTCCAAGAAGGTCGGGGCCTCTTCTTCTTGTTTGTCGTCGAAATAATAGGCGAAATTTGCTTTCTCCTGCTCGGACAGGTGATTCTTCATTTCATAGCGGAATGCAGGAGGGAACACCTTCTTCAAATATTCCCGGCTGCGCTCCTGTCTTCGCTCAAGAGCACTCCGCTCAGCTTCGCCCACTTGAGGTGCAAAATCCCTGTCATAGCTTCTTGCGTCCACCTTCTCGTCATGCAGCATATGAATGGTTACTGCCTCCAGAAACACGCTGTAGGCACCGGAAACAAAAACGATCACATTCGGATGCGACAAGAACGTCCGGACAGTCTCCAGTACTTCCATACAGCGTCCCGAGCTGATATCTACATCATCGAAGAAGATTAGAATCATCGGCTCCTGATGGTTGCCATGTTTGCGCAGCAGCCGTGATTTCGTCTCGAGAAGCAAATCGACAAAGGTATGAAACTTTTCCATCAATCCGCGGTCACAGTTGACTATTTTCTGGCTGTCCTGAATATGCTCGTAGACACCTTCATCCCGGCGGCGGACAATGGCTGCATATGTATCCTGCCGCAGCAAATAAGCTTTCTGCAAATCCAGGTAGTTTTTCTGAAGCTCGCTTTTGGTTTCTTTATTGCAAAAAGTATCTTGCGACCAGCGGTCATTCTTCTCTCGGTCAGCTTGAAGCAAGGCGTCAATGGTGGTCATTTCCTCTTGAAGAAAGCTGAGCAGCCATCCCAGCGTATCGCTGGCCTTGCTCATCTGATCCGGTGCGATGAGCGGGAAAATTAAATCCGTATCCGCGAAATCCTTCGTGTGATGATATTTTAAAGTAAGCAGCACAGAGGATTTACCGGAGCCCCTTTCACCTAGAAGGGAAACCACATTATCATAATTCGTTCTAAAATCCTGTTTATAATGAATCAGGATCGGATTGTCATTGCTCTCCTCTGCGTCCCTGCGGCTCTTGGCATCCGAGCGAAAGTGTCCGATCTGCTCCCTCATCTTGCTGTAGCCGGGCAGAATTACCTCCGCCTGATCCTCTCTGAGAATCCGTGCTCCGATTTTCAGAGATTGACTTACATTTCTATCTGAAAGACCCGCTGAATTCAAACCTGCTCTCCCCTTTTTCTTTTACTGCTCAATAGTTAATGGCATATCTTGTTGGATTCTTGGGAAAGGTAACATTTTCCTCCTTTACCCGACATTAAACTTTAAGATTGCGACTATGTGAATGACTTCATTAATGATGCCGGTCATTCACCGATGAATTTGATCTCATCTATGTATGCGGGGTGCAGCCAAAAAACAAGCTGTCCGCCTCTATCACGCAAACGCAAAAACTCCGTATACGGCAGCAGACGCTGATGTATACGGAGTTGTATGGAGTAGAGCCTTATACGGGCACACTTTCCTGGCTTACATTTCGGGAATCGCTCAGTTGATGAGTCGTCACCGTAAACGGCTTATCCGTGAGGAAGAGCGACGTCACAGCACCCGCAAGTGCAATGCCGATGAATAGAACAAACACAAGACTGAAATCCAGTCCAGCCGCCGTCTGGACGATCAGTGCGCCTGCCACGATCGGCGTCAGGAACGAGCCTCCGATTTGAGCCAAACCGTTCGATAACCCATAGGCCGTGGCGACCATGCCGCTTCCGTATCTTTTCTGGAAATAGATGTTGATCGGCACCATACTCGCGGTCATAAAGAAACCGTGCATGGCCATTCCCGTTATAAGCAGGCCCAGCTGTGAAGAAGATTCCACGAGCGATAGCAAGAAAAGCGCACCCGCAGATGCCGCAAAACTGACCAGCAGAACCCAGCGGCTGCCTATTCCGGGTCTGCGGTCATGAAGATAACCGAATAAGAGTATACCCAGCAGCGAGAATATTCCCGGTATAATAGCAATCATGCCCATCTGAGACAGGGTAAAATGCAGTCCTTCCATTAAGTAGGTAGACTGCCATAATCCAAAGCCGACCCCCAGCGAGATTTGGGCAAAAATAAGGAGGATCGCAAACCAGAAATTACGGTCCTTCATAAGCTGTACCACCACGCTCCGGTCGACTTTCGAAGCTTGCACCGGCAGTCCGGACGCCAGCGCACCTTCTGTGATCAGCGCGTATTCTTCTTGTGATAAGCGGCCGCGGGCAAGAGCTTTCTCCGGGCTGTCATAGACGAATTTCCATACCGCCCATGCGGCAAGAAGCCCAGGAATGATCATCACGTAGAAAACCGGACGCCAGTCCCCGAAATACGTCGTAAGCGGAATGGCAATCACGACTGGAAGGATGCCGCCAAGCACGGCAGAGGTCATCAGAAGCGATGTCGCTCTTCCTCTCTCTTTGGCCGGGAACCACCGGCTGATCAGACCTAGAGATGCCGAAATATCCGGAGCTTCAAACAATCCGAGACTGAGACGGACCGCGATAAAATGAACCGTGTTCTGAATCATTCCGGTAAACACTGTCACGACACTGAACGCAATGGTGATGACTTTGAGGATGATTCGTCCTCCCCATTTGTCTGACAAATACCCGCCGAACATATTCCCGATAATAATGGTTATAAAGAAGCTGGAGCTGGCCAGACCCGTTATAAAAAGGGACAGTCCCAAATCGTTGCGAATCAGCGGAAGCAGAGTAGTCGTCAGCCCGCGGTCCAGCATATTAATCATAAAAATAAACCACAGTGTCCCGAGCAGGACATATCGTTTAGGTATTGATTTCATCCGAGCCACCGTCCTCTTGAGTTCATGAAGTCTCCAGCGGTCCGGTAGACTCTTTTTTCCACGCTTAATCTTTGGCCAGCTCGAGCTGGAGCTTCTGATCTTCGCCGAGGTTCAGACTCTCGGCCTGAAAATCTACTTTTCGAAGCAGTCCGCCGAACCGGAACGGCACCTCGTAGACCGGACTTACCGGAGTAACCTCATTTTCTCCGACACTGAACACACCGGGACCCTCTACCATCGAAGCCACTTGAGGAATAATTCCCTCGCCGGCTTTCACTTCATTAATGAACAGCCGTCCTGTACCACCGCCGCCTTCCGGTGCCTGGTGGAACTCGAACCTCAGTCTGGCTGCGCCGACAGGGATTTCAAGCTCCGATGTAATGACCGTATGCTTTTCACCCAGATAGTTGTAGTGATAGATCAGGCGGTTCTGCTGCACGAAAAGGGCGTACCCTCCGAATCTGCCTCCAAAGGAGACCAGCACTCCTTCGTCGTGCACGGATTGCCTTTCTACATGAGCGGTGAAGGAATAGCTCTGATTGCGGGTATTCGGCGACAATGCGACATCCAGTCCAAAATCCGACGGATAATAAGTCCGGATGAGCTTTGGTCCCGCCCCTCTGGCATCATCGTCCCCCCGTGATAAATAATAGGTCCCGTTCAGCGGCAGGTAACCCCGGGCCCGGGCTTCCGACCACCACAGGTCAATCAGCTGCTGCAGCTTCTCCGGGTGCTTATCCGCCAAGTTCCGGTTCTCGGAGAAATCTTCGTCGGTATGATACAATTCCCATACGTCTTCTTCGAAGGAAGTGCCAGGTACATGCCTGGCGACCGCTTTCCAGCCCTGCTGCCAGATGGCGCGGTTGCCCACCATTTCATACAGCTGAAGTTCTTTGCGGGTCGGTTCATCCTCGGAATCGAACGTATACTGCAGGCTCACTCCGTCCAGAGGACGCTGAGCATATCCGTTAACGGATTCGGGAGGCTGGATGCCGATGAGATCCAGCACGGTCGGTGTCACATCCGATACATGATGATACTGGCTACGGATGCCGCCTCCATCCTTAATCCGGTTCGGATAGTGAATGATGAGCGGGTCTTTCACTCCGCCCGCGTGAACGAAAGTTTTGTACCATTTGAGCGGCGTATTGCCGACTTGGGCCCAGCCGAGCGGGTAATGATTGTAAGCGGCCGGCGTCCCAAGCTCGCTGATCCGGGCCAGTTCCCCGGCGAGGTCATCATTTCTCATCCCGAGGTTGAAATTCTTCCACTCGTTCCACGAACCGAGCAGTCCGCCTTCCGGGCTTGCCCCGTTATCCGACAGGAGAACGATAACGGTGTTGTCGAGCTGGCCGATTTCTTCCAGATAACCGACCAGACGACCGACATGGTCATCCAGATGCTGAAGAAATCCGGCGAACACTTCCTGCATCCGGGCGAACAGCTTCTGCTCATCTGCGCTCAGATCCGCCCAAGGTCGGATGCCGGGATTTCTAGGCGGCAGCTCGGCATGGGCCGGAATAATCCCCAGCTCCTTCTGCCGGTTGAACCATTCTTCCCTTACAACATCCCAGCCCTTATCATACTTGCCTTTGTATGCATCGATATAGGACTGCGGCGCATGATGCGGCGCGTGCGTCGCACCGTATGCCAGATAGCAGAAGAACGGCTTCTCCGGTGCGGCCGACTTCTGCTTCCGGATATAGTCGATCGCCTTATCCGTCAAGTCTTCAGTCAGATGGTAGCCTTCCTCGGCACGTCTGGGCTGCGGAATACGCTCGTTGCCCATAACGAGCTCCGGATTCCACTGGCTCGTCTCGCCGCCGAGAAAACCATAATAGTGTTCGAATCCGCGGCCTAGCGGCCAATCTTCGAACGGCCCGGCGAAGCTGATTTCATCGCCGGGCAAGAGGTGCCATTTGCCGACGGCAAATGTGCTGTAGCCGCTCGCCTTCAGCGTCTCGCTGATCAGAGCGGAGTCGCGGCTGATGCGGCTCCGGTTGTTCGGGTAGCCCGTGTCGCTCAGGGCTACGAAGGACAGCCCGACGGAGTGGGCGTCCCGGCCGGTCAGCAGGCTGGCCCGGGTCGGCGAACAGATCGCCGTCGTGTGGAAGTTGCTGTAGCGCAGCCCGCCCTCGGCGAGCTTATCTATGTTAGGGGTCGAGATATCCGACCCGTAGCAGCCCAGGTGCGAGAATCCCGTGTCGTCGAGCACGATGTACACCACGTTGGGCGCACCTTCGGGAGCTTTAGGGCGCTCCGGCCACCAGGGGACGGAATCTTGGACCGTGCGGCCGATTACACCCTGAAAAGATGTCTGCGCGCTATTTGTCTGCACATTCATGTCAGGTCTTACCTCCTTCTCGGATCTGGTTTCATGTATGTAAACATAAGGAACCGTGCAGGTTCAATAAGGACGATCCCCCACAATGGAAACGCGTTCCACTTGGCGCCGATTCGGGAAATAATCGGAAGCCGCGTAATGCTGAGTCGCACGGTTATCCCAGAAAGCAAGGGAGTCCGGCTCCCAATGAAAACGGACTTGATATTCGGGAGTATGTGCCTGCTTGAACAGAACCTGCAATAATTCTTCACTTTCATCCTGCTCCAGACCTGTGATTCTGGTAGTGAAGGCCGTGTTCACGAACAACGTCTTCCGCCCGGTTTCCGGGTGAGTGCGTACGACGGGATGCTCCGCCGCCGGAAACTCAATTTGCTTAGCGGCGAGCGCTTCTTCCGACAAGTGACGGCCGAAGGCATGGGTAAAATCATGAATGGCGGTAAGCCCTTCAATCCGCTCCTTGACTTCATCGGGCAGATTATCATAAGCAGCCCCCATATCAGCCCAGAGTGTATCGCCTCCGGCAGGCGGCGCTTCAACCAGGCGGAGAATCGCGCCGAGTGCCGGGTTCAGCCGCCATGAAACATCACTATGCCAGACATTCTCGTACCCGACCGCTTTTTCGTTCTTCGTAAAACGCGCGACTTCTTCCACATCTCCCTGCGGGATAAAAGGATGAGTCTCCAGGCTCCCCCATCTGCGGGCCAGATCCAAATGCTGCTCCGATGTAATCGGCTGATTGCGGAAGAAAATCACTTTCCACTCGAGCAGCGCCCGGTTCAATTCTTCTTTCAGTTCATCCGTAAGCGGAATCCGCAGATCGATGCCTTCGATCTCTGCTCCGATAATCGGACCGAGCGGTTTTACAGTGAATAAGGTGTACGGCTTCTCCTCAGCTCCTTCCGGCAGACGATTTAGCACGTACGGACCCGTACGTCCCCCCTTGCGGTAGGGCAGATTCAATGGACGTTCTACGGCAATAGTCGTTTCACTCATTCTCAATTCCTCCAGTTTCATCAGGTTTCGGGTATAAAAAAAGAGACGCAACGATTAATCATTCGTTGAATCTCCAGTGATCTGGTGGATCCTTAATATTTACTTATCCTATAAGGAAACTGGGAATAAGGATTAAAAAAATACAGAACGATCAATCTGTCAGCCTGTGAACTGATTCTAACAAGCGGCTATTGCCCTGTCAATTCTTTTTTATTTCCTCAGGCCCCTTTAATCCGCTATAAAAAAACGCACGACTTCCTCCGGCAGCGGTTGGGATAGCTCTCCGAATCCGCGAAAACGGCATACCGCCAAGCCTTGGATCAAAGACAAATAACATAACGCCATCATTTCGGGCTGATCCGACACGGCCTTACCTTCCCTATGGCTCTCTTGCATGATTCGGATTAATGGCTCCAGATTCTCACGGGCTTTGGCAGCCGCTTTGGACCGGATGTTCTCCGGTATAGAATCTGAAGAAGGCGTCTGCACGATGAGATAAATATATTCAACTTTAACGGAGGAATTCAGCAGATGCCGGCAGTGCCAGAGCAGCTTTTCTTTTGCGGAGCCAAGCTGGCGGGAAGCTTCTATTGTTAACTGTCCGTAGAAATCCTGCACATAATCGAGCAAAGCCTCGTACATGTCATCTTTGGATTTGTAAAAGTTGTACAGATTCGCATGGCTGATTCCAGCCTCCGATGCAATCTCACTTACTTTGGCGCCGCTGTACCCTTTACGGAAAAAAACCTGTAAGGCGGACTGCAAAATTTGTTGTTTTCTCTGTTCTCTCAATTGTTGATCTTTCTCGGGGTTACGGGGCAATGGTTTCCCTCCTGTATCTGGATCCGCACAAGAAGAAAAGCCTGATTCGTCAGGCTTTCTTGCATCAGGCTTCTCTTGCTCTGCAGAGTTCTGTCTTTATGAAGGACGAAAGACGGATTAAACCGCCCAATTGCCCTTTCGGAAGATCGGCTCCAGCGTACCGTCCGCAAGCTCTCCGTCAATTTCCATCTCGGGTGATCCAATCATAAAGTCAACGTGCGTCAGACTGTCATTAAGACCTGCTCTCTGCAGTTCTTCCGGCGACATCGAAGTGCCGTTCTCTACGCAGAAGGCGAATGACCGGCCGATCGCCAGATGGCAGGAGGCATTCTCATCAAACAATGTGTTATAGAAAATGAGATTGGAGTTCGATATCGGAGAATCGTCCGGAACCAGTGCAATTTCGCCCAGATACCGGGCACCTTCATCGATGTTAAGCATCGTACTGAGCGCGTCATACCCTTTCTCCGCCTGGAAGTCCGCAACACGGCCATTCTCGAACGTTAAGGAGAAATTCTCAATCAGCTTGCCTTGAAAACTCAAAGGCTTCGTACTGCAAACGGTTCCGCTTGTTCCTGCCCGGTGAGGAGATACGAATACTTCTTCCGTCGGAACATTCGGATTGAAGATTTCGCCTGTGGCGTTATTGGCTGTTCCGCCCCTCCAAATATGGTTGTGAGGCAATTCGACAGTCAAGTTCGTTCCGGGAGCGCGGTAGTGAAGCTTCTTGTACTGCTTAGCGGATAACTCTTCCCGCTTGCTGCTAAGAACTTCATTGTGATCCGCCCACAGCTTAACCGGATTATCCTGATCGGCCCGGGTTGCCTTGAAAATCGCATCCCACAAAGCGCGGATAGCCTCTTCTTCGCTTACGCCAGGAAACACCTTCTTCGCCCATTCTGCCGAAGGCGCGGCTATAATAGACCATGTCATCTTGTAGGAGGTCATGTAAGTTCTCCATTTGGCCAGTGCCGTGCCTGCGGATTTGGAGAAAGCCGCTACGCGCTTGCCGTCCACATCCTTCAGCAGCTCGGGATTGCCGGATTCGATGAACAGATAAGCGCCCCCGTTCTCCGCATTATCTTCAAGCGCCTTTACACGCCAGGCTGGATATTCTTCGAATGCTTCCTCTGGCGCATGCTCGTATTTAATCCTCGTGCAAATTTCGTCCTGCCATTCGATATGTACATGTTTGGCTCCCGCTTCATAAGCTTTACGCGTGATCAAACGCACGAATTCCGGCATATGAATGGGTGCGTTAATCCATAGGTCTTGCCCCGGCTGTAAGTTTACCGCTACCTTCACGGCAAGATCCGCATATTTATCAAGATTGGATTCAAAAGTCATAACAATCCTCCCGGCTATTTGTCTTTAATTATTACAACAGTATAGGACAAATTCCTGCTTTAAATCAATTTTTTAACCCTTGGTTAAAAATCCGGGACTATCTGAAGCCGATTTCAATGCGCTGCGGCTTCACATAGGGTTCCCTGCCGAATTTCTGGATATCAAAACTAACCACAAAATAGGTATAGACGAATTTGTACGGATCACCCGGTTCCTCGAATTCAATCGTGAACTCGAAATCATGGGAAACGCAGCTGCAGCAGCAGCCGAAGTCTGCGGTATAAAGAGACCACTCGCCTTCCAGCTTGAGAAAGTGCTTGAGGAAACCCACGGCAGATTCCATATGAGTCTCCATATTCGAAACAATTTCCCGCGCCATAGCCAGATAATGCTCATCCGGACCTTTTTCACTCCCTTTGACGAAAAGATCCACATCACCACCGGTATACTGCCAATATTTTTTGTTGAAAATCAGTTTTTCGAGATCTGATGTTTGTAAAGAACGATCCAAGGTAACCTCCTTCTGCCTCAAACACAGACTACTTTTTCGTTGAATATCGGGATGATTGCAAGAATTAAACGTTTTTTCTTTCGGTAACTCGATGACCATACCTTTAGACACTACCATGTAATAAACCATGTTTCTACCATTATTGAACATCTATTCCAATAGATGTTCACTATTTTACTTCAAAGGATGATCCGATTCAGCGGATTTTTGAAAAATTTGAATGAGCGCGTGATCAAATCGCAAGCGAGGTCTTCACCGGATCTTCTTACCAAAGCAAAAACCACGCTCAATTGCGTGGTTTTAGGATTTTAAGGTTAAAGTTGGGGCAGTGGAGGATCCATTTACTAACGAGTCCTTGCCTTCCGTCCTATTCAGCTGAGTTAACAAGTTAAAGCGGGAGCATTGCCCTTACTTCCAGATTTCCTCGGCAATTTCTTTGATGAAAGCAAGCTTGTTCCACTGCTCTTCTTCCGTCAAAATATTGCCTTCCTCCGTGGAAGCGAATCCGCATTGCGGGCTGAGGCAAATGTGATTGAGATCCACAATCTTCGCGGCTTCCCTGATCCGGTCGATGATTTCCTTCTTCTCTTCCAGCTGGCCTGTTTTGGAGGAGAACAGTCCGAGCACAACCTGCTGATCTTTCAGATATTGCAGCGGTCCAAAATCACCCGCACGATCTGTATCAAATTCCAGATAATAACCGTCTATATGAGCGATTCCAAAAAGGGTTTCCGCTACGGGCTCATAACCGCCCGAGGATGCCCAGGTGGAATGGTAATTCCCGCGGCATACATGAGTGGTAATGATGAGATCGGAAGGAAGGCCCGTGATCGCTTCTTGATTGACACGCGCATAGAGCTTCGCGAGTTCAGCTACATCGACTCCCTCCTCTTGCCTCGCTTCCCAGTAGTTCTTATCGCAGAGCATTCCCCAAGTGCAATCATCAAGCTGCAAGCTGCGGCAGCCTGCCTCATAGAAGGCGCGGATGGCGGCATTGTAGGCCTTCGCAATGTCTGCTGCGAGCTCGTCCGTACTGCTGTAATAAGCATCCGTACTCGCTTTGTTCTCTGCACGCTGCAGCTCGGCCAGAAATTGTGCGGGAGCGGGAATAGTCTGGCGCGCGATTGTTTCTTCGCCTGCGACACTTCTCAGAAATTTGAAGTGCTCGACAAACGGGTGTGCGGAAAATCCGATTCTGCCGGTCAAACGGGCCGTCTCCGCCCTAGTCTCAATTCCCTGAAACTGATAGCCCTTCTCGACAAGAGCCTTCTCTACACCGTCCAGCCCCCACATAAAATCAAGATGCCACCAGGAACGTCTGAACTCACCATCCGTAACTGCTTTTAGTCCCACTGCCTTCTGCTTCTCTACCAGCTTGATAATCTCTTCATCTTCAATTCTCTTCAATTCATCTCCAGAAATCTCATTATTCTGGAATTTACTCCGCGCTTCCTTTAGCGCCAGCGGACGCAGAAAACTGCCAACCGTATCGTATCTGAAAGGGGTTACCGTTCTTTGTGATGCCGTGTGTGTCAGATTGCTCATTCGTGTTAGCTCCTTTAGTCATTCTTATTTGTTACAAGAAAGATATCACGAATGTTCAGTTATAGCGTAACACCAAATAACTTTATCTAGATATAACCTAAGACTATAACAAGTAAATTAGTAAGCCGTGGCTTGCTTCAAAGCCTCTACATAAGCGAGGGCAAGCTTGGATAATGCGATGTTTTTATGGCAAATCCAGCCGACTTTAATCGTTTCGTCACAGTCCAGAGGCACTGGAATAATATCATTGCCATTCAAATCGGAGCTGAGCACCCCGGTAGAAATGGTATATCCGTTCAATCCGATCAGCAGATTAAAGAGCGTGGCCCGGTCATTGACCCGGATGCTTTTGGGATGGGACAGTGTACTGAGAATTTCCTCGGAGAAATGAAAGGAATTGTATTCTCCCTGTTCGAACGACAAATACGGATAGTGATGCAGCTGATCGATGGTAACGATGGACTGCTTGGCAAGCGGATTATGAATACTGATGAAGATATGAGGCTTCGCCGTAAATAAACTGTTGAACTCAAGACTGGCCGATTTAAGCAGCTTATGGATGACTTTCGAATTGAATTCGTTGAGATATAAAATTCCGATCTCGCTGCGCATACTCTTCACATCTTCGATAATTTCAAACGTTTTGGTCTCACGCAAAGCGAATTCGTATTCTTGCTGGCCATATTCCCTAACCAGATTCACAAAGGCATTCACCGCAAAAGCATAGTGCTGGGTCGACACCGAGAAATGCTGTGGAGAAGGTTTGGCACCCAGATAATGACTTTCCAGCAGCTCGGCCTGTTCGATAACCTGCCTGGCGTACCCGAGAAACTCCGCCCCCTCCACGGACAAGGAAATTCCTTTATTCGTGCGTTCAAAGATCACAATCTGAAGCTCTTCCTCCAGATCTTTGATGGCACTCGACAAGCTGGGCTGTGAGATGAACAAGCGCTTCGCCGCCTCATTCATCGATCCCCGGTTCGCTGCCTCGATCACATATTTCAGTTGTTGCAATGTCACTTGAATGCACCTCCTTGACTGGATCGGTTCTCTGAGATACGTGAACAATTGAATTCATTGCGCATCGTCTCTTTGCCTGATTTTTTCTTTTCAATACGTTATAGTGGAAGAAAGGTGGTTGGATTTCGGAGGGAAATCATGAAACGATTCGTACGTATAATCAAAAGTAAGCTCGTGCTCTTTCTTCTTTTACTTTTCGTCTTTGTTTATTTGAATAACAGCTCTTTCTTTACGGAACAACGCAGCGGAGCGCCCCTTCTTCTCGCTCACCGGGGGCTTGCCCAGACCTTTACCATGGAAGGCATCACGGGAGATACCTGTACGGCTGAACGGATTTATGAACCGGAGCATCCTTTCCTGGAGAATACGATTCCATCTATGGAAGCTGCTTTTAGAGCCGGAGCAGACATCGTTGAACTGGATATCAAGCCGACCAAAGACGGACAATTTGCCGTATTTCACGACTGGACACTGGACTGCCGGACGAACATGCAAGGCAAGGTCGGTGACTTTACTCTGGCGGAATTAAAGAAAATGGATATCGGATACGGATATACCGCCGATCAAGGACAGACCTACCCGTTTCGCGGACAAGGAATAGGCCTGATGCCATCGCTTGAAGAAGTTCTTGCTTATTTTCCCGATCAGCCGTTCCTGATTCATATAAAAAGCAATGATCCGCAAGAAGGTGGTCAGTTAGCCCGGTATTTGGAGACTTTGCCGGACAATCGACTGCAGCAGCTTACCGTGTATGGCGGCGATGAGCCTATCGCAGCTCTTCAATCAAGCCTCCCCGGCATCCGGGTCATGTCTCTGGCAACGATGAAAAGCTGCCTGCTTCCCTACTTGGCGGCCGGATGGACCGGATACATGCCTTCCGCATGCGAGAACACGCAGCTGCACATCCCCGAGAAAATCGCCCCTTGGCTGTGGGGATGGCCGGACCGATTGCTCAGCCGGATGGATCGGGCTAACACCCGCGTTATCGTGGTCGGAGGCAGCGGCAGCGATTTCTCAAGCGGATTTGATACTCCCCAGGATATACAGCGCCTCCCCGGCGGCTTTACGGGCGGGATCTGGACAAACCGGATAGACCGCATTGCCCCCCTGTATCAGAACGGCGGGAATTGAAATACGCTGTGATCCTATCCGAAGCAGAAGTAATTAAGATAAGTGAGGGCTGGATACTTCCAGCCTTACCTCTTCGAAGATTGCACGGACTCCATCATCGATTTGAGCCGGCTGCGCACGTGAGACGCTGATCCGCAGAAACTTTTCCCGCTTCAGGTACGAGGTTAAATAAAATCGTTTCCCGGAGACAACGCGGATGTTTCTCGCTGCGAGCCGTTTTATCAGCCGTTCCAGATTTACGGTTTGCGGCAGTTTAAACTGTACGTACATACCCGAATTAACGTTGGATACTCCAATCATTCCTTTCTCATTGTACCGCTCTACCGCTTCATTCAAAACACGAATTCTTTCCTTGTATTGGCTGGATATTTTGTGCTTGTGCCGCTGGTACATTCCGTTCTTGATGTACACTTCAAGTGCCGCTTGCGATAATAGTGAAGTGTCCGCATATCTTTTGCAGGCGTGAAACGTCTTAAGCAAGCTATCCGGCAATACAGCCGCGCCCAGCCGCAAGCCTGGAAAAATGATCTTCGAGAAGCTTTTCAAATAAACGACATGAGAAGTCCGGTTGTATGCATAGATCGGATCAAACTTCTGATTTTCGCTCAAATCAGCCATATAATCGTCCTCTACAATATACACGTCGTATTTGCCGGCCAGCCGGGCTATCGTTTTTCTCTCCTGTGCGCTGTACGAGGTTCCGAGTGGATTGTGATACCTGGACATCGTATAGAAAAACTTAATCCCGCCGCATTTGAATTTCTCTTCCAATTCATGCAAATCAATCCCATCCGCCGTACGAGCGATTCCGCAAACCGGTATGCCTTCCTCTTCAAGAAACCGCATATAAATATCGTAACTGGGCTGCTCAAGAAGGATAACCGATTTCCCGTTCGGAAACGGCATCTTCGCTAAAATACCGAGTGCCTGCTGTATTCCCGACGTAAGCACGATCTGCTGCGGGTCCGCAAACACTTGATCGCCCGCCAAATATGAAGATAGTGTGTACCGGAGCTTCTCCAGCCCTTTCTCATCCCCATACGTGAACAATTGAGACTTGTAGGTATCAATCGCTTTGTTCAAGCAATGTTGAAAGTCCAAGTAGGGGAACACATTTAAATCCGGCAGCGCCGAGGCAAAATCAATCGGGGAATTCTCTGTTAGGTCCGATTCTTCCGGCTTGCCTACCACGTAATAACCGCTTTGCGGTACCGAATAAATGGCATGCTTCTTCTCCAGTTCCGCGTAAGCCCGTATAACGGTGCTGATGCTGAATCCGTAGAGCTTGGCCGCACTGCGGACGGAAGGCAGTTTCTGACCGGGGCCGTAATGTCCTTCCGTAATTTTCTGCTCGAGATCGGAAAGAAAAGACATGTATTTTCTCAGATAACTCCCCCCTTATCTTCATCTATTATAAATCATTTCTTATCTGTATCGGTACAGTTAACCTGATAGGATATTGTCCGCAGCTTGAAAACACTTTATCATTCAGATACCGGTAGAAGTTCGCGAACGAAATCCCCAATTTTGTAAGGAAAGCGAAATGAAATATATTCGAAGTACATAGTGGAGGCATGTCTAGTGAGTGAGCTTAATACACGGTTTCGTCAACGAATCGGATTTCCGGCCCATGAACCGATTTCTTTCGCCAGTTTAACTAACATTCTGGAATTAATGCCGAGGAATATCCCTTTTGAAAATTTGAGTATTATGGAGAACAGGACCCGTGAGATTACTAAAGATAACTTAATGAATAAAATATTCGTGCAGCAAGAAGGCGGCCTTTGTTATGAACTGAACACGATTCTCTATTTCTTTTTAATCGATCAAGGCTTTGACGCTGTTCTCACGCGAGCTATTGTGTACAATCACGACACCCATAGCTATGCCCCTTTTGGAAGAACTCATGCCACGATCCTGCTGACTCATAACGAACAAACTTATCTGGTTGATACGGGATTCGGAGGCAATTTGCCGCTTAAGCCTGTTCCTCTGAACGGAGAAATGATAACGTCCATGAACGGGGATTTCCGGACTAAGAGAGTGAACAGCGAGTATGGAGACTTTATCTTCGAAATGAAACTGAGATATAAGGACTCCGATTGGAAGGTCGGGTATGCATTCCATTCTGGACTGCCTATTGCGGATGTATCGGAACTTAACAGCGTGCAGACAATTATCGCCCAGCACCCGGAATCTCCGTTTAATACACACCCTTTGATTACGAAACAAACAGAGCGGGGGAGCGTAACCCTATCGGACACATCACTAACAATCCGGGAGCATGGTGACGTTACCAAAGAGAAGATTGACTCCGTAAGATTTAGAGAACTTTTGAAACAACATTTTGATAGATGAATTCCTAATAACCTTGACCAACTGGTCAAGGTTATTTTCTAGCTAAACGATTGTCAGGTTTCTTCAAAATGATAAGAAAGACTAAGCGGCATAAAATTTAAAAATTCGCCACATTAGTGCGGATTCTTGAGAAACTGCGGCTTTCGCGACCTTTCAATTGAAATGCAATCGCTTTCTTGTTATAGAATTTTCACTCCGCCAAATCTATCCTGTTTTACTCGGCTAATAAAATGTTAGGATAGAGTAATCAGTTCAAATTACAAATAAGGAGCTTAACAAGTTGCGGATACATCCGATTCATATGTTACGTATAACAGGTCTTCTAGACGGGATTTCATTATTAGTCTTGCTAGGCATCGCTATGCCCATGAAATATATCTGGGGAATTGATCAAGCTGTTACGATTGTCGGAAGCATTCACGGGGGAATTTTCACTCTGTATGCACTAGCTATCCTATATGCAGCAATCCGGATTCAGTGGAGTCTCTTATGGCCGGCCGCGGCAGTCCTGGCAGCTTTCGTGCCATTCGGCAATTTCTTGCTCGATTGGAGGCTGAAGAAGGCGCAGGCTCACTATCAAGTAAAGCCTTTTAATTACGCTCTGATCGTGTATAGCATTGTGTTCTTTTCTTTTATTGATTTATTCACCCAACTGCCGGTCATGAGCACGTTCGCGACATCAGTCGGTGCCAGTGCGTTTATTGCGGGATTTGTTGTGGGTCTATATTCGTTAACCAATACGATTGGCAATATTTTATCTGGAATTATGACCGATAAGGTCGGGCCTTTCAAGATTTTAATGGTCGGATTGTTTTTAACCAGTATCGCTTTGCTGCTTTATCATTTTGTCGATCAACCTTATTTATTGATAGGGGTCCGGATCATCCATGGCTTTGTCTCGGGATTAATAGTCCCTGCTGCATTTACATTCTCTGCGAATACAACGGGAAACGATCAGCAAGGCAAAAAAGTTGCTTTCACCGGTACTTTTGTAGGCCTAGCCGCCATTATCGGCCCTGCTTTCAGCGGAATTATGGCAAGCAAAACTTCCGTTCCGTTCGTCTTTACGTGTGTGGCTATTTTAGGATTTGTATTAACCCTTCTATCGGCTATTTTTCTAAGAAAGTTCAAAATATCCAAGAAGGTGAAAGACGCTTCTAGTAATCAGACATCCGGCTCGCTTTTCAATCTGGGAATACTAAAGGCGTATGGCGGGGCTTTTTTCTTAATGTTCTCACAAGGCGTGATCGCTTACTTGCTGCCCTTGCATGTTCAAGCGCTTGGCTATGATTCGAAGTTAAGCGGCACTTTAATGAGCACCTTCGGGATCATTGCTGTTCTGGTATTTGTACTCCCGACTAATCGGATATTCGATCGTGTGGCCCCAGCCAGGACAATGGCGATCGGCCTTTGTCTGATGGGACTCAGTCAACTGCTTATCAGCCAATCGACGATTACCCTATCCCTTTACCTCGTATTAGGTTTATATGGAGTAGGCTTTGCGTTCTTGTTCCCGTCTATCAATACGATGCTTATCAAAGCTACGACCGCCGAGCTGCGTGGAAAAGCATATGGATACTTCTATGCCTTCTTCTCTCTGGGCGTCGTTGCCGGCTCTTCCGTGATAGGCTGGCTGCCTTTCACCATAATGGAGGGATTTGTGTTCACTGGAGCCATCCTGCTCGTATTTGCTCTCTTTGTCGTGTTTGACAAACAAAGCAGCCGCGCATGGAATCATTAGTGAACAACCGGCGGAGAACGCGGGACTGCTCCCTTAGCGTGAGATAAATCAGAGCACCTTCAAGAGGATGACTTCATATCGTAGATGTGAAGGACAAACTTTGGAGGTGTTTTTGACATGGGCAACAACAGTCAGCAACCAACGGGAAGGGCCTTCATGGATCTGGCAAGACGAAAACCGAGACTGTTTTACACGGAGTTACCACAGCACGCGGTACTACAAGAATCTCGCCAGGCATACACATTTGTTGTCATTTAGAAGTTAGCTTCCCCTTATACATGATGTGATCTTCCGTCGATATCTCAATTAAACTGCTGCCCAGCTTTTTTTTATCTTTATAAGCCGTTAATTCAAGTGTGGCTTTTTGTGCGAGACTGCCTTCAACCAATGGCGTCCAATAAATCGTTGTACCTGTCTTAACGCTTGCTTCCTTTCCTAACTGCACTATCTTTGAAACAGAAGGATTCCATGATAACAGCATTCCTTCTGAGGTTCGTAAACTAATGTTGTCTGTATCCTGACAAGTAATGGTTATAGGAAAACCGGGTAAATTACTCATAATCAAAGAGTATTGACCAAGTGGAAATTCTATATCAGGGCTTACTATTACAGAAGTGCCGTCTGCCGCATAAGCCGTGACTACAAAACCTTTAAATAAATGAGATAGAACATTGCTCTATTTCTCCGCCTTGTCATAAATCCAGAGAGTTTCAATACTCAGGAAAAGGATGAGCATAATCACACTAGAAGCAATAATTATTCCGACCTTACTCCGGCGTCTATGGGCGACTGTTGGCAAACCAATTGCATTCGAAGCTGCTTGGTTAATAATTGTGTTTTTAAGCTCTTCATTCGCCTTTATTTCATTCATCTCTTTCACATACTCCGTCCTAAATTTCATCGTCCCATCCTCCCAACATCCTTTCTTTCAGTAATTCCTTTGCTCGTCTTAACTGTGTCCGGACAGTGTTCTCTTTGATGTTCAAAAATATTGGAAATTTCTGCAGTTTTGTAGCCTTCATAATAATATAAATGAATGACCAGTCTAT
This sequence comes from Paenibacillus lutrae, assembly GCF_009757775.1. Taxonomy (GTDB): domain Bacteria; phylum Bacillota; class Bacilli; order Paenibacillales; family NBRC-103111; genus Paenibacillus_F; species Paenibacillus_F lutrae. The sequence goes on along the minus strand of NZ_RHLK01000001.1, from coordinate 114,719 downwards.
ACTTCCGCGGGAGTGTAATTACTACCGACACGATATCCAGATTTTCAATATGCCTGTCAGGCATATCTTCAATAACTGCGAACCATTTCTTCCACGGACTTCTAATCACATATTTGCACGTATTCATTGTTACTCGTATGATCCAAGCCTTCTCATGCTCAGCATCATTAAAGGGACGTTCATATTTAAACAGCTTGTTAAAAACATCCTGATAGACATCTTGGGCATCCGCCCGGTTTCCGAGATAAGTAAGTGCCAGGCGCAGCACCATATCAGCGTACTTGTTTACTATATTCGCAAAGTGTTCCCTCTTAACGATATCGTCATCACCCATTTATACCCGCCTTTCATTCCTAACACGTTGATAAGCAGTAAAATGTTTCATGGAACAAAAACAATTTATTTTCTGCAAAATTGGTTAGAAACGAGCACTTGTAACAACTATAAAACGACAGTTTTAGCAGCTGTCGTCTCTAATATTTGAACTTCCTTTACTATTTTCCTTTAAACTAATTCAGCAACCGATCTCCTACTGAAAGCACAAAAAAACGCCTTATCGGCGCTGTCCCTATGCTGCATGTTCAGCTTAGTAGTTCTTGCGGGAGCAAGTTGATCGGGCAGGGTCTGGCCTTAACCCATTATTAGATGAGTACGGGATTAATGGAAGAGTATGAGGTCATGCAGAAGCAGATTAAGCCTTTGTGCCGATCCGTACACACTTATTTGTACATTCTCAGAATGCAGTCCTCACTCTTTTGACGCCCTTCTCATAAACCGGTCAGGCACTCTCTCAAAACCAAACTTTTCATACAATCCGTGTGCATCCAGTGTGCCCAGAATACCGTTCAATCCGCGTAAGCGTTCGGATTCTACAATGGTCTGGACGAGATAGGTCCCGATCCCCTGACCCCTGTACGCTTCATTGATGATGACATCGCAAAGATAGTACGTGGTCGCATCATCTGTTATTACTCTAGCAAAAGCAATCTGCTTCTCTCCGTCGTAGACTCCGTAACAAAGCGAGTTTTCGATTGATTTACCGATCGTTTCCTGTGATCGGTTGTTAGCCCAGTAGCTTTTAGCCAAATAGCCTGCAATTGCTTCGATATCCAGCCGTTCTTTCTGATCACTAATGGTATATAGGCCAAATTTAACTTCCACTGAATGTGTGCCTCCTCCTATTGATCTTCTCTTATTTGCTGCAAAAGAATAACCCGCGCGCCGCCGTTTCAGTACATCCGCCGCTCGTAACTTTCCTTCAGGGCTCCGGCAACATCTTCTGCCGTAACTTCTTCTTTATTCACGTGAGCAGCGATCATATCCGGGATAGAAGGCAGACGGGCAGGCCAAGATTCCGGTTCCCACAACTTGGATCTCTTAAATGCTTTGGCACAGTGAACAAAACATTCCTGAACCTTAACGGCAATAGCCAGTTTAGGAACTTTTCCTTGCGCCTCCATGACTGCCAGTAGTTTGGGGTCCCGGGTCAAATACGCTTCCCCGTTCATTCTAAGCGTCTCCTCCAGCCCGGGGATCAGGAAAATAAGGCCTACATGCGGATTCGACAAAATGTTCCGGTATGAGTTCATCCGCCTGTTCCCCGGGCGCTCGGGAATTACCAGATTATAATCGTCCACGATATGCACGAAGCCCGCTGCATCTCCGCGCGGGGACACATCGCAATATCCGTCCGCATCTGAAGTAGATAGGAATAACAGAGGAGATTGACTGATATAATTGCGGCAGTAGGGATCCAGCCTGTGAATCGTCATACTGCTGACAATCGGATTCGGATAGCCAAGAAATTCCCGCAGCTCCTCTTCCGACTGAATCCGGTGTTCTCTCTCATAAGTCATGATCGATCAAGTGCTCCTTTAGTAGATTGGAATCATTTAGTATTTTTAATAGTATAAGGGATAGCATTGGATTTAGAAACTAAAAAACTGCCGCTCAGCAGCAGTTCCAGAGGGTTAACATCCGTGCAAATTGTTCTCGATTTTGTCAGCTATAGAACCTCAGATTAATATCCATCTGATCTTTTAACAGTTTTGTAATTTCATCACGAAGTTTTGAATCTTCCCTCGATTTCCAAGAAGCGGTTAATTTCAAGAGTGTCTCTGCTCTCAAATCCTCATACTTTTGCTTCTGTTTTTTATACTCTTTGGACAAAGACCCCGAATAAGCGAAAAGAGACACGGCCAGCAGAATAAAGATCACTGAAGCTGAGCTGGAACCCAGATAGCCGATCAGGCTAAATACATTACCCGACGAAGCGGATGAAGCAGCCTTGATCAACCAAAACATCAAAACAATAATCAAGGTTCCATTCAGGAGCGTTAAACCATTTCTTCTGGATTTAAGTCCGTCTGTTTTCCTTTTGCGGGAAACCAGTTCTTTTAGCATAAATTTGGTATCCTCTGCAACCGGGAATTGATCAATCTGTTCATTAATCTTACTCACCCGCCCCACCTCTGTACAATTGTATGCTTGTATCAGTTAGGCTTATTCGAGGACGGAAGGAAATCTCGCCGCAATCTTATCTACCAGAGAAAGATACGATTTCTGAAAATCCTCTTGGACTTCGTCCAGGCTTCTCCAATAATCCCCGTCAACGAGATCATACATGTCAATTGCGGTAATTTCCAGACAAGCCGGATGCTCGATCACACCATGCATGGGCTCCGGCTCGTCGTCCCAGTTAAAATTCATAACCAGTGCATGCAGCAGCTCCGGTGTGGCCAGCTCCCTCCACTTCTGTTCCTGTTCATCTGAATCAGGGTACAGAATTTCATCGAGCAGATCTTTCTCCGCTTCATTCAAGGTTAGTCTGACCGACCCTTTCGTTGCCAGCATCGTATCTGCCAGCGACGGATCATGTCTTGCTTGGAACCAGTACGTATGCCGGATTCCCTCCGGATGGTCCAGAGAATCCAGCTCATTCAGCAATAGCTCTACCGCTTCTTTGTTCTGGAATTTGATCGCTTTACTCAGAGCAGTTTCATGAAGCTTGTCCGGAATTCCGGGATCGGCGCCCAGTTTAAGCAAGGTTTCGATCATCTCTCCGGTTGATTTCTGCGTAATGGCATAATGAAGTGCAGTCCGTCCGAATTTATCCCGTTCGTTCAGATTCGCCTGCTCGGCTGCGAGTTTTACTTGCTCTATTGATTTATTCTTGATCGCTTCATATAGAGATATAGAGTCATTCATATTCTTTCTCCTCCATCACGGAACAATTAATGACATTAAACTTCTCATTAGTTGAAATTCTTGTTGTACTACGCGGTGTTAAAGGAAGAAGCGGGGTAGAATGATGAACTATTATTATATGATATAATGTGTTCTGAAGGGAGGCGTATCATGCAAAAGGCAATCGTAGTTTACTATCTTACCGAAAAGAAGAATAACTTGGATGATTTAAATCAACTGTTGCAAGAGGGATGGAAGGTTGTCTCTCAGAGTGCTATGTCAGGAGCGGGTGGCGGTGGAGGCGTTTATTCACTCGTTACATTAGAGAAAAATTAGGAAACAATGCTTCGGGTTTCAGTACCATTAACCGGAAATGATCGTTTAGTTAACCGTCATTTCAAAGGGTAGGTTTTTTGCGGGATAAAACAACATTAAGAATTAACACAGCCAAACAAAAAGACGTCCGAGTATATCAGACGCCTTTCTAACACCCCGTCTATTACTTGCTGATTCGTATATAAGCGGGCGGTTTGACCGTGTCAATCAGTAGAAGCCCGTCATACTGCTGGCGAGGGATGAAACTTTCCGGCATTATCCCCCAGTCCAGCGATACTCGAGGAAGATACATCCAGGAGGTGCCCGGGCGGTCCTTCCGGTATTTCATATCGACGAACGTATAAGCATGCCCGGATTCATGGAGGATGTGTTCGAGACTGCCCGCTTCAGGCTTCACAACTTCATAGGCATCCCCCACATTGTTAGCAGCCTTGCCTTGATACATATACAGCCCGATTACGTAACTCTGCTTTTTCAAACGCTCCGGCATAAGGTCTCCCATAAGTTTCAAGCCTGAATAAGGGGAATTCATGATTTTGGCATTATTCTTGCGAATATGAACATTGTGGCCCCAGACAATTATTTTCTTGTCCGGATACAGCTTCTCAGACAGCCAGGTCAAATTGTCCGCCATCATCTTATCCCGCTGGCGCATTGTCTCCAGGAATGGCTCCAAATCTTGCTTCTCTAAACTAATGTTACTCCGTATGCTTGCCTCTGTATATTGATTAACCACTTGGATCCGGTTATCCATGACACGCTCCGCAATCTTCAGCAGATAGGGATTGTCCGGGTATGCGGCTTGAAGTGATTCGGCATTCCGGGTGAGGAATACTTTCATTTCTTCATAGGTCTTAAGCAGTTCCGGTTTAGCTTTCGCATAGCCCTTCTCATCTGTCCCTAAGCCCCACTCCCCCAGTTCCTGATCCGCTTTCACAAAAGCCTCCGCCCGCTTACTATCTTTGCCCGAAATCCATTCCTTCATGAAAGCCGAATACGGCGATTGAATCTGCATATCGAATCCGGCCAGAATAAGCGGCCTATCCGTACTCAGGCTTTCTTGGATGTAAGCGAATAACGGCAAGGTTTCCTGTGTCCACCATACTCCGAATATCGAGTTCTTCATAAGCTGCTCCGGGGTTATCTTCTTGGCACTGGCGTAAGCGGCTGCTGCGTCACCCATACCTGACTCGAATGCAAGAACTTCATAACCAAGCTCCTGGTGCAGGTATTGGATCAGCCTTGTTTTGGACAAATTGTACTCCGCTGCGCCATGCGTATTTTCACCGAGATACACAAGCTTTTTATCCAGCAAAAGAGGTTTAAGGAAGGTTAAATCTTGGAATTTACTGCTGGGGATGGCACCGTTCACCATCTTCTCCGGCTGAATCGAAGTTAACGAATACGCATGTTGCATGATCCACTTGGACCAGTTCTTGTTGAATTTTTCAACGGAACTCACGATTGGCGCCGGGTCTTCCTTTGCACCGACAACGGCAGCATGGCCCAAAGCCGGGAATAAACAGCTGGCAGCTAATGTAACCGCGAGGATTTTGGCAGCGGAACGTTGGATAACAGACAATGGCAGGACCCCCTAATAAATTGTACTTTCTTTCTGAACACCTCTATATGTTAGTGGATTTAAGTTAAGAACAAGATCCATTTTGTTTAAAATTGGTTTAAATTTACTGCGCATACGTACCAATCACGTAAAAAACCCCGTTTCTAATAGAAACGAGGCTCTTTGGCGGCTCTTTGAATATTACAAGAAGAAAACAACGTAAACGACTGCGGCTAGCACAATACGATAAATCGCAAAAGGAACTAATTTAATGCGGTTAATCATTTTCAGGAAAAATTTCATCGAAATTAAGGCGAACACAAACGCACTGATAAAACCTGCAATAAAGAAAGGAAGGGCATCCAGCGTGAAATACTGCCAGTTCTTGATTAAGGAAAGCAGGCTCGCACCGAACATAATCGGAACCGCCATAATAAACGTAAAATCAGCGGCAGCGCGGTGACTCATTCCAAGTATAACGCCCCCGGAAATCGTCGAACCCGAACGGGAGAAGCCCGGCCATAAAGACAGACATTGAATCAATCCGATGGACAAAGCTTGTTTGTATGTAATTTGGTCAACCGATTGTACCTTAGGCTGTTTGGGAGCTGCCTTATCGGCAATAATCATGAAGATCGCACCGATTACGAGCCCGATCAGCACCGTTGCTGTGGAGAATAGATGATCATCAATGTAATCCTCGAAAAGCAGACCGAGTACAGCAGCCGGAATTAAGCCGACAATGACTTGCGCAAGCTTTAAACGGCCTTCTGCCGGAACTTGGTCCTGAGCTGCTCCTGCAACTGTTTTGGCCTTACGGAATCGTCCCAAGCCCAGTAAATCTATGAAACGGTTTTTAAAAATAATGACGACGGCCAGGATCGATCCAAGCTGAATCACGACCTTAAAGGTGTTCGCTACATACTTAGTAAGAAATTGTTCGGACTGGAGCCACATATCATCGACGATAACCATATGTCCGGTTGAGGACACGGGAGCGAATTCCGTTAACCCCTCCACAATTCCAAGAATAATCGCTTTTAAGATAGTTACAAAATCCATGCACTAAAATCTCCTTTTCCTCAGTACTGTTACTTCTGTCTGTTCTTACAAATCACGTCTGCCTCCATCCTCTTTCAAAATTCAGGCGCAGTTTGTCCCTTACACATTATACCTACTCCATAGGAAAAAAGAAAAAAATGTTCACCCCCCTGTAAGTAGACGAAAGGGCATCCTCCGAGGACTCATGGATACAAACGTTTATTTATCGGGCACACGGGGTATATATAACATAAGAAAGCATCTTGAAAATACAGGGAGGTAAATTCAATGAATAAAAAAATGATGTTTACAGCCGTAGGTTTGGGAGCCGCTTATCTGATGAGAAATAAGGATGCACGCGATAAACTGATAGGTCAATTTCAGAACTTCGCCACTCAATCCAGATCGACTCCTGCGAGCACAAGCCGAACTTCAGTCAATTAGTATATCAGGGCACCCTATCTGATTGAATCAGGTAGGGTGCTTTTTTTGTGGCTGTAAAGAGATTGGTAAGTAGATACCAATAATAAAAGATACAAATCATACGATAACCCGAGATTTTTTCTTGTTTTAAATTAATTTTATAGAAGGGGGATCATGTATGTTTCTCAAGCATTTAACACGTCTAGTCTTACTCTCTATCTGCCTTTTGACTTTAGCTGGCTGTAAAGAAACTTATACTTTCAATCCCTCTGAAATTAATAAAGTGACGGCCCAAGAAACCGGAACAAATGATGGTGCAGTTGAACTATCAGAAAAACGGATTGCCTTATTCGTTAAAGCCGTTAAAGAGGCTAAAAAAATTACCGAGGGTACCAGCAGTGCAATTGGAAGCTCCGATGAGCTTATTATCACAGAAAAAAATGGTCAAACAACTGAACTTGAAGTATTCTACTTAGATACATTCACTACGTTTTTAGATGGAGAATTCCAGTATAAAACGACAGGTGAAAGCGCCAAACAGCTAATTGAGGTATGGAAAGAACGGGGGCTGCAAAAGTAGAGCGGACGGCCCTACGTCAAACTTTTTCATCACGAGGCTTGCAAGATAAGTTCATGATGAGCTATACTACTAACAAATTAAATCGATATCCATTATGCCTGTGAAGAGAATCCAACTCGGAGGCGTTCTCGCCAAGGGAAGATCCCCTTCCCTAAGTTAACCGGACCCGCCCGTTACCGCGGAACCAAAGAGGATTAGTCAGCTCAGCTGGCTGGTCAAGTTGGGTGGCACCGCGAGCACAGCGCTCCTCGTCCCAAACGGACGAGGGCGCTTTTTTGTATTTTATGCGAAAAGGAGTGCGGCGGGATGCTGGACATGAAATGGATTCGTCAGAACAAGAATGCGGTTCAAAAGATCGCAGACTGGAAGGGAATTACCCTTTCCCTGGATCATCTCCTTGCAGTCGATGACCGCAGGAAGAATCTGCAGCAGGATGCGGAGCAGTTAAGACAGGAGCGCAACACCCGGTCCAAAGCAATCGGCCAGCTGGTCGCGCAAAGTGATTCAGAAGGGGCACGGCAGATCAAGCGGCATGTAAGAGAAATTAATGAGAAGCTGGCCAAAATCGATCGTGAGCTCGCTGAGGCGCAGCAAGAGCTGGAGCAGCTAATGCTGCTCGTCCCGAATGCTGTATCGCCGGATACTCCTTATGGCCGCTCGGACGCGGACAATGTGCTTCTCCGGCAAATCGGGCAACCCCGCGAGGCTGATTTCCCGCTGCAAGATCACGTGGAGCTCGGCAAGCTCCATGATCTGATGGATATCCCGCGCGGAGTGAAGACGGCGGGATCGCGCAATTATTACCTGAAGGGAGCCGGTGTCCTCCTGCATCGGGCCGTTCAGCAGCTTGCGCTTGACCTGCTGGTGAGCAAAAGCTACACCTTGCTCGAAGTTCCGCTGATGGTCCGGACGGACGCGATGTACCATACCGCTTACTTCCCGCTCGGGCAGGATCAGACGTACCGGCTTGCCGGTTCCGACAATTGGCTCGCCGGTACGTCGGAAGTTCCTCTCATTGCGTACTACAGCAATGAGATCATTGATCTTCGCGAGCCGGTGAAGCTTGCGGCCGCTTCGACCTGCTTCCGCAGCGAAGTAGGCTCGGCCGGCAAAGATGTTCACGGCTTGTACCGTGTCCATCAGTTCGCCAAGGTCGAGCAGGTTGTGCTGTGCGAAGCGGACCCGGCCCTCTCCGATCAGCTGCTGCAGGAGATAACGGCCAATGCCGAAGAACTGCTGCAGCTGCTCGAATTGCCCTACCAGGTCATGGCGGTATGCACCGGCGACATGTCGCAGAAGACCTACAAGCAGTTCGACATCGAGACATGGATGCCGAGCCGCCAGGCTTACGGCGAGACGCATTCCTCGTCGAGCCTGCATGATTTCCAGGCGCGCCGCTCGAATATCCGTTACCGGGATGAGAGCGGCAAGCTGCGGTATTGTTATACCTTGAACAATACCGCGGTCGCTTCGCCCCGGATCCTGATCCCGGTGCTGGAGAACCATCAGCAGGAAGATGGCTCGATCCGGATTCCGGAGGCCCTTCAGCCTTATATGGAAGGCAGAGAATTCCTGGTTCCGCCTCAGCTGATTAATGGTTCAGCACACCCGCGGGATTAACCCGCTGATCTGTAAAGAATGACCTCACACAAAAGGCGGCCGATTACCGGCTATTCGAATCATCGGTGAATTCGGAAGATTACCGGAAGCGATGCTGCTAAAATCACAAACAAAGGAGCCCGCTCACCCATTGAGCAGGCTCCTTCATCATTCTTTGGCGCCGTACAAGATAGACAACCCTAATGCAGAGTCATACGGCATATAAACGAGCATTTCGCTTAATCTGGCATCTGGCATCTGGCATCTGGCATCTGGCACCCGGCACCCGGCACCCGCCCCCGCTGCTGCTCCGGTTAAAGTAACTCCCGGACACGCTGCATCACTCTGCTTTTGATTGCTTCCGAGGACTGAATAAGCTGCTCTCCGCTGTGCTGATAGGCTTTTCTCCGCTCCTCATTTTTGAGGCTGCTCAAATTAATTTCCACGGTCAGCCAGGCGGATTGCGCGGCTGCTTCCAGAGAAAGAATCGCGATACCGAGATCGGAGATGACATTCGGATTCGCTTTGTCCGTAATAGCCTCCAGAACCTTCATCATTTCCACACAGCGCTGCATCAGCCGGAAAGGCACCTCTGCGCTGTTAAGAGCAGCCTGCTGAAGCGCTTCGGAACGAACCTCCTTCTCTTCGGAGGTTCCTTTCGGCAGACCCAGTGCATCCATATACGATTGAAAAGAACCGATATCCTGCTGCATGAGCTGTTCGGAGTCACGGATTCCCGCCTGCATCTTTTCAACAAGCTGCACCATCTGCTCCTTTACGTCCTGGAACTTGGAACCTTGTGTCAGGTTAGCAACCATTGAACCCATAGAAGCGCCCATGGCCGCCGAGAGCGCCGCAATGCTTCCGCCCCCGGGCGTCGGAGATCCTGAAGCCGATTTGGATAAGAAGCTCCGGATCGGCAGGTCAAAGCTCACTTTTTCCCCGGCATCCTGCTCCTGTTGATATTTAATGGCATGAATTAAATTCTCGAAGAGCAGCACCGTCGTTAGCGTACCCACACCACCCGGTACGGGTGTCATCGCCTGAACCGCTTCCATCGTATCCGGACTCACGTCTCCTGTGATACCTGTGTCTGTCTCATTAATACCCGCATCGACTACAACGAGACCCGGATGCACCATAGATGGTTCAATGAGTCCCGCTCTGCCTGCGGCTGTAATCGCAATGTCCGCCCCAGCCAGGTGATCGCTCAAATTGTCCGTATACGAATGACAGACCGTGACCGTTGCATTCTCCCGGAGAAGAAGCTGCATGAGAGGACGGCCCACCGTCTCCCCCCGGCCTACCAGAACCACATGCTTGCCCTGAAGCCCGTATCCATAATGTTTGAGAATCCGGATACAGGACTGCGGAGTTGCCGGATATAATCCTTTCTCTCCTGTCATGCAGGCCAGCTTGTTAGCCGAGGAAATCCCATCCACATCTTTGAGAGGAGATATCGCATCCGACAATTTCTGGACACGAATGTGCTTCGGAACGGGAAGTTCCAGCATGATTCCGTGAACGGCAGGATCTTCGTTGAGCTGCCGGATTGTTTCAAGCAGTTTCTCCTCTGCCACCTCTTCATCAAACGTAAGCAGTGTAAAGTGTACGCCCAGCTTAAGCGCTAGCTTTTCTTTGGCTTTGGCATAGTATTCGGAAGCCGGATCTCCTTTGACCAGAATAGTCGTGATATTCGGGGTGATCCCTTGTGCTTTCAATTGATTTACTTCTTCGATAATCGCTGCCGACACGCCATTGGCAAGTTCCCTGGATTTAAGTTCGATACCCATTTCCAATCCCTCCATTTGTCTTATAAAAAACAAAAAAAGTACTTAATGGCATGAACCATTAACTACTTTTGCCCAGGCGTACGGCTCTATCCCCCTTATGCTCCCTCGTGGTATCCCCCACGTTACGCCAGTTACATAAGGTTATTCCTGTATAGTTTATCACAGGAGCATCATTCTTTCTAATCACTTTTCAAGAATCCGTTTCTCAATCCGTTTCTCCTCTTTTATTTCACCTCGACCACAATGCTGTCCACCATTTGTCCGTCGGCATAAGGAAGCAGGCGCCATACACCCGGCTCGGGAAGCTTCATCAGGGATGGTATGCGGTGAACCCTGTCACTTGAAGCTTCTCCTGGAGAATCGGTCGTAAAAATGTCGTAGATCTTCGTTTCTCCCTGTTTTACCGCTTTTACTTGAAAATTCCCGATTGCTTCCCCTTTATTCCACAAGTGCCACATATACTTCTGTGACCGGCCTGCAATAAATGGAGCGTCAATAAAACCCAGCTCGCCTTTCTTCCCTCTTAAAGTATACATCTCATAAGGAAACACAGGACTTATCTCCCACGAAGGTTCACTAACCGAAAGAACTACGTCCGCATAAGTTTGTCCGTCCAGTTCAATCTCGTAACGCCAAATCCCCCCAAATGGCAGTCCAAACGAGGTTGTATATCTCTCCAGGCCTTCATACCCTGAGCTCGGATGTGTGACTTCCTGCGCAGGAGACACCACCAGCCTGGTGCCGCTTATCGGATGTACAGCCGTAATCGCAAGGCTCTTCCCTTTAAAGGCCGTAAATGGTTCCGTAAAGCTAAACATGTACCCCATCCTGCGGCCTGCTTCCAAGTAAGGGTCCGGATAAACATTAAGCAGCTCCACTCCTTCCCTGGCATACGAATGACGGACACGCAGGTCCTCCTGGTTCACTATGCCGATCCCGAAGGAGTCCTTGTTAAGATAGTCCCAAGAGGTATAAAGCCCCGCTGCAAGCAGACAACCCGCCAAGGTGACGGCTGCCCCCGCATAGCGCAGCTTGTTCTTCCGAAGCTTCGTCCGCTGCATCACCTTGCTTCGGATGGCCTCTGTAAAATGAGAGTCCCTGAAAGGCCGCTCTCTCAGCTTGTTCTCCCAAGACAGTTTCAGATGTTCAGAGTCCTTCATGGTACTTCCCCTCCTCCTGCTGCGCGGTCAGCATGGCACTCAATTTGTTCTTGGCCCGGTACATACGCGACTTAACCGTTCCTTCAGAAATCTGTAGCAGCAGAACGATCTCTTTATTCGGCAGTCCGTAATGATAATGAAGCAGAATGACTTCACGGAATTTGAGCGGTAGCCGCATCACACAATCCCACAGTTCCTTCGTGGCCATACGGTCGAATACGACGGCTTCCGGCGAGGGTGATGATTCCGTCCGGTTTGTCAGAACATCAACAAGAATCACTTTACGAATGAAGGCGGTTTTCAAATAATTCAGTGATTTGTTCCTTGTTATGCTGAGCAGCCAGCTTTTGACGGTAGATTCGCCCCGGAATGTATATAAACGGTTGTAAACGACCAGAAAGACTTCCTGGGAAATATCGTCTGCGGCATGAGATTTGCGCGTGAGAAAATAAGCAAAGTTCCAGACGTCCTCCCCGTATTCGGTCATAAGATCAGCCAAAACCTGATCGCGGTCGTAACCAGGGGCTAAATCATGCAAGTAATGCCGCTCCAAAAGTATCACCTCTACCAATAAGACCATTCAAAACGGAAATGGTTCCCGTTACACGTACTTATTCCCGTTTTTCTTCCCGGAGCGGTTTCACATCCAGTGGAATGAAGGAAGGCTGCGTTTCGATAAAATGCGCCTGAAAGTTGCCTTCGTATTGAAAAACGGTCCCCAGAATCGGGTTCGTGACCTCTACCGAAATACGGTATTGCTCTATGTCCTCATCATACCATTCGCATACATCCGCCGTACCCGTTAATATCCGGGGGAACCTGAAGCCGAGCCAGCCTTCGTAGAAGCGCTGATCGCCGGAGCGGATACGAATCCCCCTGTTAGAAGCTGCAGTTATCTCCAAATCGACCGCCAGATGCTGCTTGTTACCGAGATAATCTACAATCCCCTGCCGCTGCGAACTGTAGATCATGGTAGCGTCGAAATACCGGATCGCATCCGGAAATTTAAATTTACGTATCCAGGTTACGGTTTCCCGTCCATAGCTGTCCTGATAAGCGTAATTCTCTATCGTAAAAGGAATGCCTGTGCCTCCCTGCGGAAACATGATATGGCGGGTTGTGCCCAGAAGCAGCGGGAGAGCGGTCCACTTGCTGAACCAGATCCGCTCCATGACTCCTTGACCGATAGAGGCTGTCCGGTCGGAGCTGCAGAACCCGAAGCGCTCCTGAATGCGCGGATGCAGGCTCTTAAAAGCAGGGCCTAACGCCAGCTCATAGATGGACGTCACGTTTCATCACACTCCTTCGCAGAATGATGGGGTCTGCGCTTGCAGCGCCCCGCCTGCGGGATTCCCTGTACGGACCAGCCGGCCAGCAGACAGAAGCCAATCATCGACCCGCTCAGAGCCGCAGGTCCGAAGGGAGCTTGCAGCAGCGCCGGGCTGTGAATGAGCGCCGCAGCCGCAAGCAGGACAAGCGCCGCGATCTGGGCCGTGTACGCCCATCTGCGCCGGTGCAGCCAGAGCGCCAGCCCGCCGGCCGCGATCTGCGCTGCGCCGAGCAGTGCCAGCGCAGGCCGCTCGAATCCGGCGAGCCAGCCTGTCGCCTGCAGCAGGGCAAGTTCCCCGCCTTGCGGATACAGCAGCTTGGGAACCAGGCCCTGCCACCCCCACAGCAGCGCGAGCATAAGCACGCTGAAGTAGTGGAGTACCGCCCGCTGGATCGTGACGGCGGGCGGTATGCGCTGCTCCAGCCAGATACGCAGCAGGTCAAAACTCCACGCTGTTGCATACCCGAACAGCGGACGGAAGAGCAGCGCATCGAACCAGCGGCCTGCGGCCCCGAAGCGCGTCTGGTAGCCATACTGCGTCAGAAAGATGACTCCGCCTTCTGTCTCCGTATACTTCCAGTATCCGCTGCCTTCGCGGATCAGGGACAGGTGCTGACCGGAGCCGAATTTCAAGGTCGAGATCCGCTCGCTGGACGCAGGGCGGATCAAGCTCCTTGCGGCTCCTGTGCCCGAGATGTCGAGCCCGAATCCGATCCTTGTCCGGTACAGGAATTCCTGCGGATCTTCCGCGCTCCTTCTGGGCAGATAAGTGATCTCCGAGAATCGGAGATCCCACTGTTGATGCAGCTCCGGCGTCTGGGTATGCTTCCAGATCGTTTCCAGATCGGTACCGATTGTTAGTTCAACATAAATCGGTCTTCTTTTCATAACCGGTAGCCTCCCCCGAATCATCTTCCAGAAATCGTTGCTTATGTTCTGCGGTCAAGAGCATACAGACCTCACTTCTCCCGAACCAGCGGTACCGTCCTTTGGCTATCACATCATAGACTTTGTCGCGCAGAAACAGCGGGAATATAATACCGCCGTATAGCAGAGGCCACATTCCTCCAAGCTCCTTGAATACGCGCAGAGCCGCATCGGATTTGATATAGAAACTGCCATCCATCACCATCACGAAGGTATCCAGATCATTCTGGGACAAGCCGAATCTGGCCAGAAGCTCTTGCCCGGCTGCGGATTGGATGGAAGCGAAGCGGAATCGCATACCCGGATCCCGCCGGATAACAAACCGTGATATGGCTTGACATAAATTGCATGGGCCGTCAATCAGCAGAACAATGGGGGCAGGGTTTATCATTTGTTTCGTCAGAGATGATTGCTTCATCGCTATCCCCTCCTCTCTTTGCCATTGTAAACCGGCACCCCCTCCCCGCATCAGATCCAACTTTTATAGAACGCATCAAAAAAAGGTACTACGATTTGTAGTACCCCAGATTGCAGACAAACTCCTTTGTTCCGAATGGAACTCAGGAGTTTGTCTTGTTTGGAGAAATAAAAAACTCAAAAATGCAGTAAGTTTCTGTTTTGAGCCACCGGTTCTCCAAAGCCAGGTGGCTAGTTTTTTGAGGTTCATACACGCGAAAACGAGCATCGCCTGCATGGATACCTTCCGCAGTCCTCGTAAGGTGGTCCATCGCATGCCATGCTTTTCTTTCATGTCTGCAAATACGCGTTCAATCGTTTCTTTGCGCTTGGAATAGATCCGCTTGTTCCGTTCTGTATGGCGCAGATGCTCTGCTTCTTCAAGATAATCCGCCCAGATATGACGGCTCACTCGCTTCTTAAAGTCCTTGCTTTCCGTACATTGGTTCAAGAAAGAACAAGACCTGCATCGCTCCGGGTTAGAACGGTACATCTGGTAGCCGTCCCGGTTCGTCAATTCGTACGTTAAAAACTCGTTGCTGGGGCAAATGTAAGCGTCGTAGTGCTCGTCGTACACATATTCGTATTTCTTAAAGAAACCATCCTTCGTTTGTGGACGCGTGTACGGCATAACCGGGCGAATGCCGTCATCCATGAGCAGCTTGCTGATGTACGGCGTCTTGTAACCGGCGTCGACCGCCACGGCTTCCGGTTTTCCGANAGATGCTCTGCTTCTTCAAGGTAATCCGCCCAGATATGACGGCTCACTCGCTTCTTAAAGTCCTTGCTTTCCGTACATTGTTTCAAGAAAGAACAAGACTTGCATCGCTCCGGGTTAGAACGGTACACCTGGTAGCCGTCCCGGTTCGTCAATTCGTACGTTAAAAATTCGTTGCTGGGGCAAATGTAAGCGTCGTAGTGCTCGTCGTNNNNTGCATCGCTCCGGGTTAGAACGGTACACCTGGTAGCCGTCCCGGTTCGTCAATTCGTACGTTAAAAATTCGTTGCTGGGGCAAATGTAAGCGTCGTAGTGCTCGTCGTACACATATTCGTATTTCTTAAAGAAACCATCCTTCGTTTGTGGACGCGTGTACGGCATAACCGGGCGAATGCCGTCATCCATGAGCANACAAAGCCATTGCGGTCACAAGCCGTATGAAAGGTGTAGGCAAATACCCGCTCTTTTTCGCCCTTTACAAACAGCCCGCTCTCCGGATCGCTCGTGCTCACTTTGACCTCTTTTTGAGCGGGCTCAGGCTTTTTTACGAGTGGCTTCTTTCCGTGCTTGGCACGGTCTTCGTTGATTTCTTTCTCTAGTTGCTCCTGGTATGTTTTGCTTTGTTCCTGAATGAGTACCTTTACATACTTGTTCTTATTCGCACTGGCCTTCACATNAGTGGCTTCTTTCCGTGCTTGGCACGGTCTTCGTTGATTTCTTTCTCTAGTTGCTCCTGGTATGTTTTGCTTTGTTCCTGAATGAGTACCTTTACATACTTGTTCTTATTCGCACTGGCCTTCACATGCGTAGCGTCAACGAAGAGAACGTCCGGTTCAACAAAACCATGCTGGACAGCCTCTTCGAGGATTCGGGCAAAGATCGACTCGAAAACATCCGTGTCCCGAAACCGCCGCGTATAGTTTTTCCCGAAGGTCGTAAAGTGAGGAATGGGCTGCGTAAAGTCGTAGCCTAGAAACCACCGGTNTTTTGATGAGGACGACAGGGTCAATGCTAGGTCGTCCCATTTCGGCGCTATATTTGTCTCGAACCAGATCGTAGATGAAAGAGAAGTCGATGGCATTCTCGATTTTACGTACTAAATGATGCTTAGGGACTAACTCGTCCAAGGAATGAACGGAAACTTGAAAGCGACCTTCGTT
>NZ_RHLK01000001.1:0-98437 GCF_009757775.1 Paenibacillus lutrae | reverse complement strand
TATATTTGTCTCGAACCAGATCGTAGATGAAAGAGAAGTCGATGGCATTCTCGATTTTACGTACTAAATGATGCTTAGGGACTAACTCGTCCAAGGAATGAACGGAAACTTGAAAGCGACCTTCGTTATTGCTCTTACTCAGCATTTTTTACACCTCGGCTCACCGTTTTACTTACTAATTCGATAAAAAAGCCTGTAGACCCTGCTCCTTACGGAACTTTGTCTACAGGCTGGAACCGCCGGGGTGCTCCCGGCGGTTCTTTGTTGAATGCGGCCGGGCGGAATTAAATCCGTCCAACTAAAACAGTCCACCCGCACCGGATCGTTCGGCGGGCAGACTGTATGTGTCCGGCATGCGGCCAGTATATTTGTATGTGTAGAAGAATTACTTCTTGAGCTGTTCAAGTTCATGGGTGACACGCTCCACCATTTGGGCGAAGGAAGTCAGCTCCTCTGAGCTTGCCGCTTGCGTACGCGCATAGTTGGTCGTTTGCTCCGACTCGGAGTGAACTTTATCCAGAATCGCGTTGATGGCTTCGAGCTTGTCTTGGATAAGCTCCAGAGATTCCCGCGAACGCGAGGCCAGCTTACGCACTTCGTTGGCGACGACTTCGAATCCGCGGCCGTATTCGCCGGAGTGTGCAGCTTCGATCGCCGCATTAAGGCCGAGCAGATGGGTCTGATCCGAAATTTCCTTCATCAGGGATCCCATGCCTTCAATATGGGTTACTTCTTCATTCAGCTGCTGGAGCAGTTGATGGGATTTGTCCTGGGATTCGGCGGTGGAGATAGCTGTCTCCGCTACCATCTGGCTGCTGCTGCTCAGTTCGACCATCATAGAAGCGAGGTCTTGTACCGCTTTGTTGATGCCGGTCAGCATCAAAGCCTGATCATCCGCGAGCTTCTGGACTTGAGCCTTCTCGTCTTTCTCGTAAGCTTCGAGGACGAGCTGGGAATCAAGGTTGAACATCTTGGTCAAGGCATGTACGATCTCCATCCAGGGCCCATCAGGCATAATCCGGCGGAAATGAACCAGGGACAGATCCAGATATAACATATAAGTGCCGAGATACCAGTCTGTAGTGAGACCGATGCGCGAATGCACCCTTCCGACAATCAGACGATCTTCAATGTATCGTTCGTTAATCACACCGGCTGTCATTGAAAGAAAATAGTCGGCTTGCGTTTTCTTCAGACGGTCCAGTGTGCTGTGGCGCTCAATAATTTGTTTTAAGGCAGGCTCTTTAACCAACTGATCGTAAAGTTCTTCGACCATGACATCCACAATTTCTCTGAAAGCCGTTTCATGCGACTTCAGCAACTGCAAATCTTTCTCGGTAATCCCGGTAAAACAAACCTGCTGTGATCTTTTGTCAGACAATTGAATCAAGAAGGGCACCCCATTTTCTTCGAGTTTGCTGCTATCTGTTATGGGACATGTTGCCCCCAGCTATTCTTCTACATGTCTATTGGAAAATCCTTCTTAAAGGGAGCTTAGGTCCCAAATGATGCTTTCCATTGTGAGTTGATGTTCAATACAGGCGCGCGATAGCGTGCAAAACGCAAGAAAAAAACCTGTCCGCATAGCAGCAGGTTTCCTTCTTAGCTCTGTATCAGCCCACCAGCAATTTGATAATGACTCCAATGGTGAAGATACCCATCAGAACGATGAAGAATCCGCCAAAACCAAGGGCGACATCCATAAAATCGTTGCGGGGCTCTTCATTTACATGAATTCTAGGATCACTCACGCATGTTCCTCCTTGCTTATCCGCTTAAAAGTGCAGATTTAGGCTTATGATCCAGTATACCCATTTTTCAAGAAACTTGTAAAGCATCCTAAACTGGAATCCGTGACAAACTTGTAACATAAAAGTGAACTGCCATTTTTTACTGGGGGGTGGCTTCGTTTGAAAAAGACTCGTATTGTGGTATACTTTACATGTTGACATATCCGGATCCGCTGAGGATTTCGATGAACTTTTAGATTATTAAGGAGGAAGAAATCATGGCGATCGTAAACGTAACGGACCAATCCTTTAAAGGTGAAGTAGAAGCAGAAGGAACGGTTCTTGTTGATTTCTGGGCACCATGGTGCGGACCTTGTAAGATGATAGCACCTGTGCTTGAAGAGCTGTCCAAGGAAGATACTAACCTCAAAATTGCAAAAGTGAACGTGGATGACAATCCGGAATCCGCTTCCCGTTTTGGCGTAATGAGCATCCCGACCCTGATCGTATTCAAGAACGGCCAGCCGGTTGATAAAGTCGTGGGCTTCCAGTCCAAAGACGCGCTCAAGAATGTACTTTCCCGCCATCAATAAGATTTGATGGGATAATGAATGAGAAAAAGCTCTTTTTCTGCTATGCTGGAAAAGAGCTTTTTTTGTCGTTAGCAGGCAAGGAAGCCGTTAAGTAAGGGAGGGAGAGGCTGTGACGGAAGAACGGGGAGAGGGACCTCTCCACATCAGGACCCGTGAGGAAAGCGAGGAGCTTATCCGCAATAAACTCGCGCTGCTGCCGGATAAACCCGGATGCTACCTCATGAAGAATACCGAAGGTAAAATCATTTATGTAGGGAAAGCCAAGGTACTTAAAAACCGCGTACGTTCTTATTTCACCGGGAGCCATGACGGTAAGACGCAGAGGCTCGTATCGGAAATACGCGATTTCGAATATATCGTAACGTCCAGCAACATCGAGGCGCTCATTCTGGAGTGCAACTTGATCAAGCAGCACTATCCCCGCTATAATGTGCTGCTCAAAGACGACAAGTCGTTTCCTTATATCAAAATCACAAGTGAAGAGCAGCCGCGTCTGGAAGTTACACGCAAAATCATTAAGGACAAAGGGAAATATTTCGGACCTTATCCGAATGCTTTTGCGGCCCAGGAAACGAAGAAACTGCTGGATCGTCTGTATCCGCTTCGCAAGTGCAAGACGATTCCGGACCGGGTCTGTCTTTACTATCATTTGGGGCAGTGTCTCGCTCCTTGTGTGCATGATATAACCAGGGAGCAGAACGAAGAGATGGTGCAGGGAATCGTGCGTTTCCTGAGCGGAGGGCACGATCAGGTCAAGAAGGAGCTTTCCTCCAAAATGCATGCCGCGGCTGAAGAACTGAACTTCGAGCGCGCCAAGGAACTGCGCGATCTTCTGATTAACATCGATGCGGTGATGGAGAAGCAGAAAATCACGACGACCGACGTGGTCGACCGGGATATTTTCGGCTATGCCGTGGATAAGGGCTGGATGTGCGTACAGATTCTGTACATGAGGCAGGGGAAGCTGATCGAACGGCATGTGACGATGTTCCCGTTCTACGGGGACGAGTACGACGACTTCGTGTCGTACGTCATGCAAGTGTACAGCGAGAACCCGGCGCTGCCCAAGGAGATCTTCCTGCCGGGTCGCTCGCAAGCCGCTGCAGACGCTCTTCTGCCGGTGGAATCAGCAGCCGTACAACCTGCGGATTCTTCGGATGCCGCGGCGCTGCCAGAAGCCGCTGAGGGTGCCGGGCAAGGCATTCCACCTGCGTCAGGAGTATTGGGTCGCAGCTTGGAAGACGCTGGGCGAAGAAGCGGCCGGGAAGCGGCCCTCGCGAAGCTCGCAGATCATGCAGCTGCCGAGAATGAGGCGGATCTGCACACCGCGGCCGGGCCTTCCGACAGCGACCAGAAGGACGTCAAGGCGGCTCTGGAGAGCTGGCTGAAGGTGAAGGTCTACTTCCCTCAGCGCGGGCTGAAGAAGCAGATGATCGAGATGGCGACCGACAATGCGCGTGTCGGTCTGGAAGAGAAATTCCGGCTGATCGAGCGTGACGCCCAGCGGACCGTACTGGCTGTCGAGCAGCTCGGCAGCTGGCTGGGGACCGGTCCGGTGCGCCGGATTGAGGCGTTTGACAACTCGAACATCCAGGGTTCCGACCCGGTTGCGGGGATGGTCGTCTTCACCGACGGCAAGCCTGACCGCAAGGAGTACCGCAAGTTCAAGATCAAGACCGTGAAGGGACCGGACGATTACCAGTCCATGCGTGAAGTGATACGCCGCCGCTACGAGCGGGTGCTGAAGGAGAATCTTCCGCTTCCCGATCTGATCATCGTCGACGGAGGGAAGGGGCAAATATCCGTCGCAGTCGACGTCTTGGAGAACGAGCTGGGCTTGTTCGTGCCCGTATGCGGCCTCTCCAAGGACGTCAAGCATAAGACGGCGATGCTTCTGGCAGGCGATCCTCCGGAGGTAGTGCCGATTCCGCGCGACAGCCAGGAGTTCTACCTGCTCCACCGGATTCAGGATGAGGTCCACCGCTACGCCATTACGTTCCATAGGGAAAGC
The DNA here is from genome assembly GCF_009757775.1 of Paenibacillus lutrae. Classification (GTDB taxonomy): domain Bacteria; phylum Bacillota; class Bacilli; order Paenibacillales; family NBRC-103111; genus Paenibacillus_F; species Paenibacillus_F lutrae. The sequence goes on along the minus strand of NZ_RHLK01000001.1, from coordinate 94,103 downwards.
CGCGCGAAGTCGATGGTCGTCTCCCAGCTGGACGCTATTCCGGGAATCGGAGAGAAGCGCAGGAAGCTGCTCCTGAAGCATTTCGGTTCGGTTAAAAAAATAAAAGAGGCCGCAGTCGAAGACTTTAGGCCTCTTGGAATCGGCGAGAAGCTTGCCGAAGTTATTCTTCAATCCCTCAGGGGAGAAGTGGAGGGGGAGCCGCAGAACTAGGCGGCTTCTTTTTTTTGCTGTGCAGCCAGGAAGCGGCATAGCCGATTAAAGCGGGCAGCCAGATGTAGACGATGCCCAGCAGGGGCTCACTCTCCGGACCAAGCGTCAGCAGGGTCAAGCCCATGAGAATGCTGTTCATTGCGGTATGGGCGAACACTACGGTGAGCAGGCCGTATCTCAGGAAAGCCATTCCGAAAACCACGCCGAGCAGAGTTACCTCGATCAGCCGGGTGTATACCGGATAGATCGGATAGGCCGTGTGCCCGGCGGCCCAGATCAGGCTGGGAATCAGCACCGCCAGCCATTGCAGCCGGAAGCGGAATAGCGTCAGGAAGAGAGCGATTCCGAGCAGCCGGAATGTCGCTTCTTCCGAGATGGCCGCCGCCCATGCCATGAGAGGCAGAAAGCCGGGCTGGAGCAGATTCTCGGGCGAGGTGGACGGATCGTTGATGGACCAGACCCCGAGTCCTCTCTCGAAGATCAGGAAGAGCACCTGCTGAAGCCCCAGCAGGAACAGGCAGAGAAGATAACCCTGGAGCATGCTTCGTTTGACGTGCGGGCCAAAGTCTTCTTCGCTCCAGCGGGGCCACAGGCTCTTCCCTGCACGCCGCCACAAGCCTTCTCCGGCAACAAAGGAGAAGTAGACGGCTGCGCCCATCAGCAGCGTCACGAAGTTCATGAGAAGCAAGGCCGCCATCGTGTCCTGACCGTCTGACGTCATGGGACTCATTGTTTTGTATGCCGGGTACGAGTTGATATTATTCATCACGTAAATGACGATAAAAACAGCCGTTAACAGCACTCCCCGGCCAAATTGAACCGTTCTGCGCCTTACGATTGTATAGGCCAGGGCGGCCAGTGCCATGAGGCCGTTTCCCCATAGTGAAATCTTTGTCATGAAGGCAGCGGCATCATTCTGCTGTTTAAGCCAGGAAGAATACGACTGGGGAAGATCGAAGCCTTGCTGGAGTGCGGTAACGCGGCTGCCTTCCAGCTGTATGGTGATCTCCATCGCAGCCTTGCCGACGGGGTCTTGAGTCCGCTTGAATACCAGCTGGCCGGGAGAGCCCGCTTCCCCCGGAAGCTGCCGGAATCCTTGCGGCTCATAGCCGAGCGAAGATATGGCACTGCGCGCAAGGGAGAGCCGTTCCGCCTCAGAGAGCGAGCCCTGCTGCACCGCTGTGCCCGCCTGAAGCTGTTTCCACCCGAGTACGGCTTTAGTCTCGCGATGGATATCCACCGCCCACCGTTTGCTCCCCGGTGATTTCTCCGCGGCTTCAACGCGGTAGAAATCCAGCGGCAGCTTGCTGCCGTATGTATCTTTGTAGGTCTTCTGAAGCTTCTCCTTCTCCAGATACCCGCTCATGTCTTTATTTGATTGATAGACGACGAAGGTATCTAACGAGGTTCCGGGCGCTGCTAATTCCTGCTGCTGCAGCCAGTGTGCCGCGGATTCCGCCGCCTGGGCTTTGGTTATTCTCTTCATTGCATCTGCCGGAGCGGTTTCCGAAGGATCTGAGCTGAGGTTGTATGCCAGTAAAGCGGCGATATACAGAATGATACCGATTCCGGCTAACAGCAGCAGGGACCTGTCAACTCTTGTTTTTCTCATAGGCAAGCCTCCGCAATCTCGTGTTTTTCTAAACGTAACATAGTTTATGCAAGGATGCCAAATGATGTCTGCCAGTTAGCTGTAAGTAGATTCAGGCCTTTTCCCCCTCCAAAACCAGGATAAAAGCGAATTGTATTCGTTGAATAACAGATATATAATTCTGATGATTCTCAAGCTCGATAATTTCATACGCCGAATTTCCATAGGAAAGCGGGGGAACCATATCCATGGGGTGAATTTTGCCGGGAAGCCCGAAAGGGCCGGGGCGAATAGGGTGCCTGTACATCCGAATCCGACAGCTAACCTCGTAGGCGAAGAGCAGGAACCATACCGAAAGGCAGTGGGTTTCCAGTGTCTTTTTTGCGTTAGCATTTTTAGGAGGAACCCGTCTTGTTGAAAAAGGTGAAATTCAAGCCGCCCCAAGTTCTCGTGCTTGGTTTTGCGGGTATTATCCTGATTGGCACGCTGCTGCTCATGCTGCCTGTATCCTCAGTGAACGGACAGGCCCTGTCTTTCATTGATGCGTTTTTTACAGCGACCTCGGCAACTTGCGTGACCGGACTCGTCGTTGTGGATACCGGGACCCATTTTACACTCTTCGGGCAGATCGTCATCATCTTATTGATCCAGATAGGCGGACTCGGATTTATGAGTATGGCCACGCTGTTTGCATTTATTCTGCGCAAGAAAATTTCACTGAAGGAAAGGCTGCTGCTGCAGGAGGCGCTTAACCAGGGGAGTGTAGAGGGCATTGTCCGCCTGTTCCGCAAGGTACTGATTTATTCCATGACGATTGAAGGAATCGCCGCTGTGTTATTTACGCTGCGGTGGTCGCAGGACCTGGGCTTCGCCAAAGGGCTTTACTACGGCATCTGGCATGCCGTCTCGTTTTTTAACAATGCGGGATTTGATTTGTTCGGCCCGGTCACGGGCAAGTTTAGTTCCCTCACCGCCTATGCCGATGATTTTGTCATCAATATGGTCTCTGTTTCTCTTATTATACTCGGCGGCATCGGATTTATTGTCATTTCGGATCTGATCGAATACCCCAGTAAGAAAAGACTCTCGCTTCACTCCAAGCTTGTGCTCAGCGCAACGGGAATCTTAATCGCACTGGGCACTCTCGTCATTTTTATCTTCGAGTATTCGAATGCAAAGACACTGGGATCTCTTGGACTCGGAGGAAAGCTGCTCGCCTCCCTGTTCCAGTCCGTTACGCCCCGTACGGCGGGAGCGAATACCCTGGATTTGCCCGCACTGCGTCAGGCTACGCAATTTTTTATTATTGTTCTCATGTTTATCGGAGCTTCGCCGGGTTCTACGGGGGGCGGTATCAAGACAACGACGTTCACTACACTTGTAGGAGCGATTATCGCCATGGTCCGGGGCAAACAGGATATTGTGTTTTTCCGTAACCGGCTCGGTAAAGACCGGATTTTCAAAGCCATTACCTTGACGATGTTCGCCCTGTTATTCGTAATTCTCGTTACGATGCTCTTATCGACGACGGAGGATCACGATTTTCTGATGATCTTGTTTGAAGTCGTTTCCGCATTCGGCACGGTGGGTTTATCACTTGGATTAACGACACAGCTGACGATTTTCGGGAAGGTCACGATCGCGCTGACGATGTTCGCAGGCCGGCTGGGCTTGCTCACGCTTGCTTATGCATTACAGCCAAAGAAAGAAAAAGAATTGTACCGGTATCCGGAAGGTAAAATCACGATAGGTTAGGGGATAAAAGAAGATGGCATCATCTATTCAATACGCAGTTATCGGGCTCGGACGATTCGGCTCCAGCTTGTCCAAAGAACTAACAGAACTAGGCCATGAAGTGCTCGGCATCGACAGAGACGAGGAGAAGGTCGATGAGATGAGTGACATTCTCACTCATAGTGTGGTGGCGGATGCTACCGATGAAGAGGTGCTCCGCTCGCTTGGCGTCCGCAATTTCGATTGTGCCGTTGTGGCGATCGGCGACAACATCCAGGCAAGCATCATGGCAGCGATCCTGCTCAAAGAGCTTGGGGTCAAAACTGTTGTGGCCAAAGCTCTGACCGATCAGCACGGCAAAGTGCTCGAGAAAATCGGCGTGGACCGGATTATTTTCCCGGAGAGAGATATGGGCATCCGCGTCGCTCACCAGCTCGTATCCCCGAATCTCCTCGATTTTATCGAGCTGTCGAAGAATTACACCATTGCGGAGCTTGTCGTATCGAAGCGGATTGCCGGGCTTACGCTCAAAGAGCTTGATCCCAGAGCCAGATACGGCTGCAGTATTGTCGCGATTAATAAATCGGAAGATATGATTATTGCGCCAACCGCGGACGACATTCTGCAAGAGAACGATGTGATGGTCGTTATCGGACGCAAAGACCAGATTGATGATTTCGAGAGCGAGGCCATTCGTTAGAAAAGCCGTTTTCCCGATGCATACGGGAAGACGGCTTTTTGACAGGTATGCAGGTGGAGATTTACGTTACTTGAGTTTAATGTGTGATAATTTTCTTGTTTTTCAGGAACGGTGAATTTTTCCTTCATCTATATAGGGGATTCTCAATGCAATGAGAATTGAATGGATGGGCGCGGTTTTATATTTCACCGGAGAAATGCCCTTTGGCTTTTTGTATAAAATGAGTGACTGCGTCATTCTGATGGGTTTCTTTTACGAAAATAAGCGAAGTCGTCCTGGGCGTCTGCAACAGTTCAGGAAGCTCGCGCACACATAGCCCGCTGTGATCCTGATGCTTGTCGTGCAAATAGGATTTGGGCAGCAGGGTAGCGGCCTGGCAGGTGACGACAAGGCGCATGATCGCCTCGAAGGAATCGATCTCCATTTTGACATCCGGGAAAATAAAATAACGGTGGAACAGTTCGTCCGTGAGGACCCTGTACCACGTCCCTTTGGAGAACAGAATCATAGAAAGTCCGTTCAAGTCCGCAATTGTTAAGGAGTCCCGCTCCAAATAAGGATGCCCCTGGGGGAGGACCAGGCACAAATGGTCATCGAACAGCGGCTCACAGGCCAGGCCGGGCTGGTCGATTGAGGAAGCGACAAGTCCGATATCGACTTTTTTTTCTTTGACCATCATGACGATTTCATGGGTTTTACCGGTCAGAGCTTTCATATCGGTATAGGGGTAGTCGGCCAAATACATTGTAATGAGCTCAGGCAGGGTAGTCTGCAGAGTCGTCAGGCTGGCTCCGATGGTCAGGCTCATATGCCTCCCCGCCGTCTTGTGCTCGTGCAGTGTCTGGAGGAAGCGGCGCTCGTCCTGGCGCTGCTCCAAGGCGTATTCATAGGTGATCTCCCCGGCACGGGTGAGGTCAAGGCGCTTGCCTTTGCGGGTAAAGAGCTTTATTCCGAGCTGCTCTTCCAGCTTCATGATTTTGCGGGACAACGCGGGCTGAGACAAGTTCAGAACTTGCGACGCTTTATTGAGGCTGGCTTGTTCGACAACAATCGCAAAGACGTCGAGATGTTCCATGATTGACCTCCGTTGATCGAATTTCATCTCTATATGCAAAAAAATTATAATGAATATAAGAAAACAGCAATTCCATTATAAGCGATAAAGAGGTACGATGTATATGTCACCACTTGTTCACACAAATTTCAGGTCTTTGTCGCTAAAAGAAAGCAGGATTATGCGATGGAAGCGCCTTTTTGGCGGTTGACGGTCCCCGGACAGGGGAGTACAATTGAATTTGGTTTTGTCTGGAATTGTCGAGACATATATGTCTAGGCGAATTATTTGAGGGGGGACGCATTACCAATGGGCAAGAATTCTTATTTTAACCGCAAATTGCATTCCTTGCTTGGTGTTATTCCGGTTGGTTTTTTCTTGATTGAGCACTTGCTGACCAACTTTGAAGCAACTAAGGGACCTGCAGCGTTTGTGGACCAAATTAACTGGCTGAACAGTTTGCCGCTCGTACTTTTACTCGAGATCTTCGGCATTTGGATTCCGCTTCTGTATCATGCCATTTACGGCCTGTACGTAGCGTTCACAGCCCGCAACAATGTCAGTCAATATGGATATTTCCGTAATCAGATGTTCTTGTGGCAGCGTATTACCGGAGTTCTTACATTCCTGTTCGTAGCCTGGCATTTCTTCGAGACCCGTTTTCAAGTGGCGATCGGCAACGTCGAGCATGAGCGTCTGGGTCAAACGATGCACGACATCGTTACGGATCCCGTTCTGCTTACTGTGTATGTAATTGGCGTACTGGCGGCGTCCTTCCACTTTACAAACGGCATGTGGTCGTTCCTTGTAAGCTGGGGTATTACGGTAGGACCTCGTGCGCAGCGTATTTCATCTATTGTTTGGATGGTACTGTTTGTAGCAATGGCAGCAATGTTTATTGCTTCGCTCGTGGCGTTTATGGATCCGCAGTTCCAGGAGCTTCCTGTACTGAGCGAAAATTGATTGGGAGGATGAACAGCAATGGCTAATTCAAAAGTAATTGTCGTAGGCGGCGGTCTGGCCGGACTCATGGCAACGATCAAGGCAGCGGAAGCTGGGGTGCCCGTTCAGCTTTTCTCCCTGGTTCCTGTTAAACGTTCCCACTCCGTATGTGCGCAAGGCGGTATTAACGGAGCGGTTAATACAAAAGGTGAAGGTGACTCCACATGGGAGCACTTTGATGATACAGTTTACGGCGGTGACTTCCTGGCTAACCAGCCTCCGGTCAAAGCGATGTGTGATGCCGCTCCCGGTATCATTCACTTGATGGACCGGATGGGCGTTATGTTCAACCGGACACCGGAAGGACTTCTTGACTTCCGCCGTTTCGGGGGCACGAAGTATCACCGTACGGCATTTGCAGGTGCTACGACAGGTCAGCAGCTGCTCTACGCGTTAGACGAGCAGGTACGCCGCTTCGAGACAGCGGGCCTCGTAACGAAATTCGAACACTGGGAATTCCTGGGCGCTGTCATTGACGAGGATGGCACATGCCGCGGTATCGCCGCTCAAGATCTGCGCAACATGGAAATCCAGACGTTTTCTTCGGATGCGGTTATTATGGCAACCGGCGGTCCCGGTATTATCTTCGGCAAAACAACCAACTCCGTTATTAACACAGGTACCGCTGCAAGTGCTGTTTACCAGCAGGGCGTGTATTATGCCAACGGTGAGTTTATCCAGATTCACCCGACAGCTATCCCGGGTGACGACAAGCTGCGCCTGATGTCTGAGTCTGCGCGTGGTGAAGGCGGCCGGGTATGGACTTATAAAGACGGTAAGCCTTGGTATTTCCTTGAAGAGAAGTATCCGGCATACGGAAACCTGGTACCGCGTGATATCGCAACGCGGGAAATTTTCCATGTGTGTAACGACTTGAAGCTCGGCATCGACGGTGAGAACAAGGTATATCTGGACCTTTCCCATAAAGATCCCAAAGAGCTCGATGTTAAATTGGGCGGCATTATCGAAATTTATGAGAAATTTACAGGCGACGATCCTCGTAAGCTTCCGATGCAAATCTTCCCAGCAGTCCACTATTCCATGGGCGGTCTATGGGTCGATTACAACCAGATGACGAACGTACCGGGATTATTCGCTGCCGGTGAGTGCGATTACACCGTTCACGGTGCAAACCGTCTCGGCGCGAACTCCCTCGTATCCGCTATTTACGGCGGTATGGTGGCGGGTCCTAAAGCAATCGAGTATATCCAAGGTCTTGACCAGCACGTTGAAGATATGTCTTCCGCAATCTTTGACCGTGAGAAGAAAAGACACGAGGAGAAATACGAGAGCCTGCTGAATATGAACGGTACGGAGAATCCTTATGTGATTCACAAAGAACTGGGCGACCTGATGAACTCTACCATGACTGTTGTCCGTTATAATAAAACGCTCGAAGAGACGATTACCAAGATCAAAGATCTTAAAGCGCGTTACATGAACATCGGCATGATGGACAAAGCCCGCTGGAACAACCCGACCGTAGCTTTCACCAGACAACTGTGGAACATGCTTGAGCTGGCTGAAGCGATGACGCTGGGCGCTCTTCTGCGTAACGAGAGCCGCGGTGCTCACTACAAGCCGGAGTTCCCTGAACGTGATGACCAGAACTTCCTGAAAACGACCAAAGCGAAGTGGACCCCTGAAGGTCCGGTTATCGAGTATGAGGATGTAGACGTATCGCTTATCCCGCCGCGTAAACGCGATTACACGACGGACAAGAAGAAAAAGAAAGAAGCGAAAGAGGGAGGGAACTGATCATGGCCGAAGTGCAAACAGCTAGCAAAACGGTCAAGTTTATCGTCACCCGCCAAGATAATCCCGAGTCCGCGCCATATAAAGAGGAATTTGAGATTCCTTACCGTCCAAACATGAACGTGATTAGCGCTCTGATGGAAGTTCAGCGGAACCCGAAGAAATCTGACGGACAGGATACAACTCCTGTATGCTGGGAATCCAACTGTCTCGAGGAAGTGTGCGGCGCTTGCTCGATGGTGATCAACGGGAAAGCCCGCCAGGCCTGTTCTGCTCTGATCGACAAGCTTGAGCAGCCGATCCGCGTAGAACCTATGCGTACTTTCCCGGTTGTAAGAGACTTGGTTATCGACCGTACCCGGATGTTCAACGCTTTGAAGAAAGTGAAAGCATGGATTCCGATTGACGGTACGTATGACCTGGGTCCCGGGCCGCGTATGGCGGAATCCAAACGCCAGTGGGCTTATGAGCTGTCGAAATGCATGACTTGCGGCGTATGTCTGGAAGTATGTCCGAACGTCAACGACAAGACAAGCTTTATCGGTCCTGCAGCCATTTCCCAAGTGCGCTTGTTCAACTCTCACCCGACCGGTGAAATGAACAAGGATGACCGTCTGGATACCCTGATGGAAGATGGCGGTATCGAAGGCTGTGGTAACTCACAGAACTGCGTACGCTCTTGTCCAAAAGGTATTCCGCTTACCACTTCCATTGCGGAAATGAATAAAGATACGACGAAGCACCTGTTTAAGAAATGGCTGGGCAGATAAGCCTGACTGTTCTTAGCCGCTTTAAAAAGAATACGGCACTTCCTCGTCTGTTTAAGGCGTGGGAGTGCTTTTGTTTTGGAACTGTTAACCGGTTAGACTTGGCGGGAAGTTATTTTCTCCGACTGCAACTAGATAGAGAAAGGAGGAGAAAAAATGTGGAAAGCGATTCTGCTTGTATTTCTGGGCTCCTGTAGTTATGGAATGCTCTCTACGATTGTGAAATTTGCTTATGAGGCCGGCTTTGAACCGGGAGAAGTTGTCGGAGCGCAGAATTTATTCGGTACTCTCATCTCCTTGGCGCTGGTGCTGTTGATATCCAGGAAGAAGATGAGCCCCCGCCAATGGATTGCGCTGCTGCTTGTCGGCCTGACGACTGGCTTCACGGGGATCTTCTATTATAATTCCTTGCAGACAGTTCCGGCTTCTATTGCCATCGTATTGCTGTTCCAGTTTACCTGGATGGGGGTTATTCTTGAAGCGGTTCTGAACCGGAAGAGACCCAGCCGTGAGAAAGCGATCTCCATTGTCCTGCTGCTCCTGGGGACGGTGCTGGCTTCGGGGATTGCCGGAGTCGGCACCTTGGATTTACCGGTTATGGGGGTTGTTCTTGGTTTGCTGTCTGCGGTGACCTACACGGGCTTCATTTATTTCAGCGGTAAAGTCAGCACGGAGGTTCCTGCACTCAATCGGACCTTCCTGATGAACCTAGGCGGGTTTATACTCGTATCCATTTACCATACACCAAGCTTTCTATGGAACGGGGCTCTTGGGGAAGGTTTATGGAAATATGCGCTCCTTGTAGGGATTCTGGGTGTTGTGGTCCCGACGCTATGCTTTAATTATGGCATACCTAAATTGGGTACGGGTCTGGGAGCTATTATCGGAGCTGCAGAGCTTCCTGTTGCGGTTATTATGTCGGCGGTGCTGCTTCATGAGGGTGTCTCGGCGCTGCAGTGGGCTGGTGTGCTTGTAATCCTGTTTGGTATCGCATACCCACATTTGAGACGAAAGCCGGGTACAATTACGGGAAAGTGAAGCTTTAAGCTATTCTCTAGAGAAAAATAAAACGCGTCAGGATTATCCCGGGATAGTCCTGACGCTTTTTTGGTCAGAGATCGTTCGTGAGCACGACCTTGCCGATCGCTTCGCCTGATTCGAGGAGGCGGTGTGCATCGGCCGCACCGGTGAACGTGAATCTGCGCTCATCGAGCAGCGGGCGCAGAAGCCCTTCGTCGGCCAGTTTGGCGAGGCGCGCGAGTGTCTCGCCATGGTGCTTGCGGCCGGCGCCGGTAAGGAGGGGCAGCACGGTGAACACGACGTGCAGCGTCAACCCCTTCGCATGAAGAGGGCTCAGATCATGCGTCGAACGTGCGGCAATGGCGACGACATGGCCGCCTGTCCCTGCGGCAGCGAAGGAGCGGTCGAGGTTCTCACGGCCAACCGTATCGAACACGACGTCGAAGCCGCTGCCGCCCGTGCATCTGCGGACGTAGTCCTCTACCGCTTCCGACCGGTAGTTGATCACTCCGTCCGCGCCGAGCTTCGCAGCGATCGCGAGCTTCGTTTCGCTCGATGCTGTCGCGAACACTTCGGCGCCGCCCCACTTCGCGAGCTGGATTGCGATGTGGCCGACTCCGCCCGCCGCGGCATGTACCAGCACCCGCTGCCCGGGCTGCAGCCGGGCGCGGTCGAAGAGGCCCTGCCAGGCGGTTAACGCCACGACGGGCAGGGCCGCCGCCTCGCTCATGGAGAGCGAGGCGGGCTTGAGGGCGACGAGATCGGCGTCCGCAAGCATATATTCGGCGAGGGCGCCGCCGAAGCCCTTGAAGCCTCCTGCGAGGCCGTAGACTTCGTCGCCGGGGGAGAAGCGCGTCACGCCGTCTCCGATGGCCTCGACGGTGCCTGCGACGTCGCCGTGCAGGATTGCCGGCGTATCCGGAGCCACACTGGGCATCAGGCCCTGCCGGATGCGCGTGTCGATAGGGTTCACTCCGCTCGCAGCCACGCGGATCAACAGATGGCCGGGCTTAACGGCCGGCTTAGAGACTTCTTGAACGGTAAACATATCCGGTGCACCGAACGATTCGATAACGACAGCTTTCATATTCATATATAAGCACCTCCGTGAAGTGAGATCTCTTCTTCGAACTGCTTTTATTATAAGGGAGCATCCGTATTCTTGTAAAAACAGGAGAGGGAGGAACATCCGGCTCGTTATCTGGCCCGGACCAAAAAAGCAACCGCCTCCGGGGCGAAGTTCCCGAGAAACGGTTGCTTTTTTGAGCTCTGTCTGAATGGCCGGGGGACGCGGTCTGCCAATGTCAGCATCCATTATTGTTGGTCCTAAGCTTTGTTATCCGATTCGATTAGCTGCTGTTCTTCTTTGTGCTTTAAAAATTCCCTGCCATATTCCCCGTGGGGATGAATCCCCGCATGCTCCATTTGGATCGTGGAGTGCGAGATCCCGTACTTATCTTTTAACGTTTCATTAATGGCGAGGATAATGCAGAACGGCTGAATATTATCATCAATAAATACATGCGCGGTCAGTGAATAATGATCCGTAGAAATCGCCCACAAATGCATTTCGTGGACATCCTCGACGCCTTCGACCGCTCCGATATCTTTGCGGATTTCTTCGAGATCGAATTTGCGCGGTACGGATTCCATGAGAATCAGATACGACTCTTTAATGATTTTACTCCCGCCGATAAAAATAATTCCGCCAATGACCATGGAGATAAGGGGGTCGAACCAGAGCAGTCCCGTGAAATAAATCAGAATGGCAGATATAATGACACCCGCGGAGCTTAGAAGGTCTCCGATAAAATGCCACAGCGCACTCTGGACGTTCAAATTTTCTTCTTCCTTAACGCTGTGATGCAGAACGAGAGTGAGGACGAGATTCACGACGAAACCGATGGAAGCGATGATCAGCATAAGCTTGAAATCGATCGGTTCCGGGTTCAGGAATCTGCGGATTCCTTCCACAAAGATTCCGACCGCAATAATCGCAAGCGCAAGGCCGTTCAGGAACGACGCGATAATCTCAAACCGCAAATAGCCGAAAGTATATTGCGGGTTCGGTTCCCGTGTAGCCAAATAGATAGCTGTCATACTTAGACCGAGCGCAATGACATCGGATACCATATGTGCAGAGTCGGATAACAGCGCAAGAGAATTGGACATAATGCCGCCGACTATTTCAACGATGGTGAAGAATAACGTGAGCATAAGCGTAATCCAAAGCGTTCGTTTGGAGGTGGACTGTTCTTTGACATGGTGGAGATGATGATAATCGTACATGGGCTACCTGCTTTCATAGACGGGATAATCGATTTTTCCAGTGTTCTCGAAATCGGTTTGTTGGAATTATACGTCAACTGTCCCTAACACGCAATGGGGGAAGTGGGCTTTCGGGGGAATCATCTTTATAATCAATTTAGTATAGCGCTTTCATTTTTGTTACATAAATGAAACATTCCTGTTACGATTTCATAATGTAAGGGAGGTATTATAATAAGCAAGACCCCCTTTTTAATATACAACGTTTCAGGCTTACCCCGTTGGTAAGCCTGCTTTTTTTGTCTGGAAACATAGTTCCTTCCTTTTATTTCATAACCTCCTGTATGAATTCGGCCGACCCGGGGCATTCTATGACGGGTCCGTTTTCCGACATAACCTTAATGGAGGTCTAAGATGAACAACAATCAAATAAACCAGCAACTTCAACAGTGCCAGCAAACGATACAGCAGCTTATCGTGCAAACTCAGCAGGCCAGTTCCGTATACCAGCAATTGCTCCAGCAGGAGCAGCAGAACTCCGCACAGCTGGAGCAGCTGGCCCAGCGGGAACGTGCCGCTGTCCAGATCATTCAGACGGCTTTGCAGGGGCACCAGCATGCTGTGCAGCAGATGCATCATGTTACTCAGATCTGCGGGCAGATCGCCCAGGAAACCAACGGTACCGCCTTCATCCCTCAACAGCAAAACCATGTGAACAGTTACCGTTATCAATAGGACTTTGATCGTCAACTCAAATAAACCGTCCGGTTCATTCCGGTCGGTTTATTTTATCTTTAATAAGTTCCGGCAGGTTCCAGCTTTAGAGAGGGACGTTAATCCGTTCTTTTTGGCGGAAATAGCACCATTCTTTGTATCCGATTTCTTTCAACCGCTTACTGACCAGCTCGAACTCATCTCCGACACGCTCGGGAACATGGGCATCAGAACCGAAGGTAACGGCTACACCGTAATGGAGCGCTCTCTCGAGAATAAGATCCGAGGGGTACCAGCCGCCGACTGTTTTCGTTTTTCCGGACGTATTGATTTCGATGGCGATGTCTTCTTCACCGATAACTTTTAACGTTTCATCGACTTTGGGAGTAGGAATTTCGGAAAAAGCGGGGTAGAACCCTTTCATCGCGTCAATATGCCCGAGGATCTGGAACAACCCGGCTCTGGCAGACTGCTGAATCAAATCATAATACGTTTCTTTATGTAGAATATGTGCGGCCTCGTCCAGTCCCTTCCAGCGGTTTTTGTTGAAAATGCTGACGCCGCTGGACTGATGAACGGAACCGATGATGTAATCAAAGGGATAAGGTTCAAAGGAAGAACGGTAGAGCTCCAGATGTTCGGGGAAAAAATCGGACTCGACCCCGAGCAGGACTTCGATTGTACCTTCATATTCACGTTTGAGGCGCAGTACTTCCTCTACATATCCGGCAAAAGCGCTGCGCGCCATCGCGATGCCTGGAAATAATTGATCCTGCTCGCTGTAGAAGTAAGGAGAATGATCGGAGATGCCGATGACGGATAACCCTGCCTCTACGGCGGCTTCAACATAAAGACGGATGGTACCCGTAGCGTGTCCGCATCGTTCATTGTGAGTATGAAGATCAAATTTCATAAATAACCTCCTATTCGGAACCGAGAAATTGAGTTTCAGGCATTCCTTTTAAATCTTGCAGAAACTGATGCATGGCGGAATTCAGATAACGCCCGGACTTATACACGACCCCGACCGGGTGCGTCATTTCCAGTTCATCGACTTTGACCATTTTGAGCGTTCCATGGTGAAGATCATTTACGGCGGAGAGTTTGGAAATAATAGCGGCACCCAGATTAAGTTCGACCATCCGCTTCACTTCCTCACTGCTCGACAGTTCCATGACGATTTGAGGGTTGATATCGAATGTCCTAAACACCTGATCTACGAATCTCCGCCCTGCTGTTTCAGGCGATAACATAATAAAAGGCAGGTTGCGGAGTTTCTCGATCGAGATGTGAGAGTAACGGCTGAGTGGGTGGCTGCTTGCTACAATCAGTTCAAAGGTGTCGTAATAAAGAACGGACGTTTCGAGGGAAGGGTATTTCTCATACAAATAAGAAATGCCGATATCAATGCTGCCGTTGTCCACACTTGTCATAATTTGAGAAGAGGTCATAGAGTGAATCGTTGTTTTAATGAGCGGGAACTGATCTTGAAAATAAAACAGGACCCGCGGCAGGATCTGCATCGCGATCGAAGTGGTCGTCCCGATATGAATGTGCCCCTGGGGGGTCTGACTCAAATCGGCAAGACGCTGCTTGAGATCTTCGACGGTCCGCAGAATTCTCTCGGCATGCTCGAGAAAGAGCTTCCCGCTGTCCGTCAGCGTAACAGGCTGATTACGGTCGATTAGAATGGTGCCGAATTCTTCTTCAAGGCTTCTGATCTGCGCGGATACGGCTGGCTGCGTCAAGTTAAGCAGTTCACCTGCCTTGCGGAAGCTCATCGTCTTGGAAATCGTCAGTAGTGTCTCCAATTGGTTGAGATTCATTAAGCAGTCTCCGATCATAAGTAAAATTTATCATAACTTGAATCCGGATAAAGATAGTTTCTTATATTATAAAGGATGCGTAATCAGAGATCAATGAATGCTTGCTAGTAAATTCCAATAAAACCATGCTGGAGGATGACTTTTACAGGAGTTTAACATGAGAGAGATTCCAATAGCAGGAAACGGAAGAGGAATGCACACAAGGAGTGTACGGATAAAAAACAGCGGGCTCGATTGAGCCCGCTTATTCTTTAGAGCGAAACAATATGTTCCCACAGCTGGAGAAGGTCTTGACTGATATAATCGGGTTCATTGCCGGAGGCCGCAATCTGCTCCTTCACGTTGCCTGCGGTTGCCAGACCTGTAAGGACAAGCGCCGTCCGGCACCCGGCCGCTATTCCGCCGCCGATATCGGTGACGACATTGTCGCCGACCGCCCAGGTTTCTTGCGCCGGTGTGCCAAGCTTTTCGAGAGCGAAGTTCATAATGATCGGTGAAGGCTTGCCGATCACGACCGGTACGGCTCCGGAAGCTTTGCAGATTAAGGCGCTGATGGACCCGGCGCCTGGAATAAATCCGCCGTCTGTTGGAAGAAGATGATCGGGATTTGTCAGGAGGTAACGGGCTCCGCTCTGGATCGATTGGACGGCAACCGCCAGCTTGTCATATGTAAGGTGACGGTCAAGCCCCTGTACGACATAATCGGGCCGTTCTTCCGTCAGTTCGAATCCCGCTTCGGTCAGAGATAATCTCAAACCCTCTTCGCCAATGCAGTATACCCGGCTGCCGGGAGCGTGCTCCTGCAGATACTTCACGGAAGCCATGGCCGTTGTGTAGATCCGCTCAGGCTGTACCCGGATTCCCATGTCCGACAAATGCCCGGCTACTTGAACCGGGGAACGGGTAGAGTTATTCGTAACGAGCAGATAGGGAATTTCTTTCTTGTCCAGCATGCCGAGAAAAGCGGCGGCCCCTTCAATCCGCTGGCGGCCTTTGTAAAGCGTTCCATCCAGATCAATCAAAAATGCAGTCATGTGTGTGTTCACCTCATGATCTATCGTATCAAACGAACTTTTGGCCTACAAGTAGAAGGGGGAGTTTGGCCCGTGTCCTGAGTGCTTTGTATGCGGCGGGTATTCAAGAAGCTGTTAGGACCTTAGTTGTACTTTTGTTTGCAGTATAGGACGAAAGAAGTATACGCCGGCGGGTTTTTTCGCTATAATGTAGAAACATGTAAATGGTCGGTTCTGGAAGATAATCTGGAAGGCGTAGCCATCGACAATGTCTCCTGATTTTCCTGGAAGGCACCCAGTATCCATTTCGTTACTACTCGTAAACAAAGGGGATAAATGACACATGAAAGCGGAGTACATCAATCCTTTTTTGGAGTCCGCGCTCATCGTTATTGAGCAGGTCGCGAATGTTCGTCCGACTACCGGCAAACTGTCAGTCAAAGAAGTTATCTTCATCGAACGCTACGTATGGATTCATATCGGGATGACCGGTCAAATGCAGGGGGACATCCGGTTTGGATTAGAGGAAAGCACCGCTTTACGCATGGTGTCCGCCATGATGGGAGGGTTCGTGCTTACCGAAATGGACGAGATGGGCCAGAGTGCGATCTCCGAACTCGGTAACATGATCAGCGGCAATGCGAGCACGATCTTGTACAACCAGGGAATCCGGGTAGATATCACCCCGCCCAAGGTCATCCGGGACACCGATCCTCAGCTCACAGATGCAGCTAAGGCTCTTACCGTTCCTCTATTGATGGACGGGATCGGCGAACTGGATATTCAAGTGCTCCTCGCATGATGTCGATGTCTGAGGGCTGGTAAAAAAGGCAAAACGGAACGCTTCAAGGGGAAGCACTCCGTTTTTTTCTTTTGTAGGAAGGAAACGGCTGCCGCCAGCACCATTCATTATACCGGAAGAGAAGATGGAATATCGTCCGGATGTTCCGCCTCCCGCATTTTGAATCGCATTACAGAGGTAAGGTATACTGGATCTATGAATAATTACGGATGGAGCGGATAAGATGAACATTCAGGGGAAAGTCGTCGTCATTACGGGAGCGTCAAGCGGCATCGGTGCCCAGACGGCGCGTCTGCTGTCACAGCGCGGAGCTGTGCCTGTTCTTATGGCCCGTTCGACGGATAAGCTGGAGAAGCTGGCAGAAGAGCTGGGAGGCGGCTGCAGGGCGTACAGTCTCGATGTAACGGACGCGGAAGCTGTCCGGCGTGTATTCGCCGAAGTGGAGCACACGTACGGACAAATTCATGTCCTCATCAATAATGCGGGTTTCGGCCTGTTTGAGAAATTCACCGATGCACCTCT
Source organism: Paenibacillus lutrae (assembly GCF_009757775.1). Lineage (GTDB taxonomy): Bacteria > Bacillota > Bacilli > Paenibacillales > NBRC-103111 > Paenibacillus_F > Paenibacillus_F lutrae. Next base: position 77,125 of record NZ_RHLK01000001.1, on the reverse strand, counting down.
GAGCAGCTTCGAAGAGATGATGGACGTGAATTACTTCGGAATTGTCCGCTGCACCAAAGCCGTGCTGCCTGCGATGCTGCAAGCCCGTTCCGGTCATATTGTCAATATAGCCTCTATGGCAGGCAAGATGGGTTCCGCCAAATCTTCGGGGTACTCCGCCACCAAGCACGCCGTCCTCGGCATGACCAACTCGCTAAGGCAAGAGCTTGCAGGAAGCGGAGTGAATATAAGCGCGGTTAATCCCGGACCGATCGATACGCCGTTCTTCGACCGTGCGGACCCCAGCGGAACCTATGTTAAGAACGTGAGCTGGTTCATGCTCAAACCTGAGCGCGTTGCGGCAGCTATTGTCCGGGCCGTTGAGAAGAACAGGGCGGAGATCGACCTGCCCTTCATCGCGGGACTGGGAACGAAGCTGTACTCGTTATTTCCCAGATTGCTGGACAAGTCCGCACAACGTCTGCTGAACAAAAAATAAAAATAAAAAAGCGGCTCCCCGTAAGTCCGGAGAATCGCTTTTTTTGTATATCCCGCAGAGGTTTAAGAATCCTCCGCCCGCCCCGCTTCAGTAGCTCTGCAGACCGGTTTGCTTATTGACAGCCTGTACGATTTCCTCGTCCGTTAGTCCGTGAGCGCTAATGACGGGTGCGGGGGTAGTGGCAGCGGTAATGCCCATAATGTTCTGGTCCTGCCCGGAAATCACCAGACAGGCTGCATCTTGGGACTGCTCGATGGAAGTAACCTCATACCCGTTGTCCGCCAGTGCCTGTTTAATGCTCGTTAAACTTTCCTCAACTGCGATTTTAGCCATTTGTGCTTCGCTCCTTAATTAGGGATTTCCGGTTTATTGTGGCTGAGGGGCGGACATTTTATTCAAGTCATCTGTGTGGTTTGTCAGATCTTGTAACACACTTAACGTCCGCTTCGTATGATTCGCAGGAGGACTGCAGGCTTTATGTTAATACAGAAGGCTGTTACAGAGTTTGACGTTCAGGCAGCAAAGAACCGTGGTTACCTATTTCACATTCATATTAATTTCCTTTTGGAATGAAAATAAGAGAAGAGGCCAAGCAGGGTCCGATTCCAGGCACAAGGAGGTCAAGGTCATTATGTCTGATTCCATCCAATCCGGCAACCAAATAAGTACGCTTTCCCCGGCAGCGCGCACGCCGGCACCGAAGTCGGAGAAGCTCAAAGACGGACAACTGCTGGACCGCCAGCTGCTGTCTTGCCATGCGCGGAATGTGTCACTCTACGTCGTAACTTATGCGGCGCAAGGACTCCGTGTAAAAGGCTATCTCGCCGTACCTGAAGGGAAGGGGCCGCTTCCTGCCGTTATTTATTGCCGCGGAGGGATCCGGGGCGTCGGGATGGTCCGGATCCGCCGTGTGATCTCGATGGCACGGAGGGGGCATGTTGTCTTTGCCCCGTTCTATCGAGGCAACGAAGGAGGCGAGGGACGGGAAGACTTCGCGGGCGAAGACCGCTATGATGTATACCATGCGCTGCTGATGCTGAGGAAGCTCCCGGAAGTGGCATCAGACCGGATCGCGCTGATCGGGTTTTCACGCGGAGCGATCATGGCGCTTCTCACCGCAAGAGACTGCGAGGATGTCGGTCCGGTCGTGGTATGGGGCGGGGTCAGCGATCTCCACGACACCTACGAGGAGCGGGTAGATTTACGGCGTATGCTCAAACGCGTGGTGGGTCACCCTCTTAAGCAGGCGGATGAATACATCAGGCGCTCCCCGTCCCGCTGGGCTGATCGTATCGATTCGCCGGTGCTGATTGTGCACGGCACTGCGGACCCGATGGTCCTTATTTCGCATGCCCATAAGCTTGCGGATGCGCTCCAAAGGGCGGATAAAGATTACAAGCAGTTATTCTACGAAGGATTGGAGCACCGTTTCCCGAGAGAAATGGACGAAAAAGCGCTGGATGAAGTTTTTCAGTGGATTCAAGAAAAACGTAAGAAAATGTAAAAATTAGTAGTGGATAAATACGGGAAATAATTTCCTTTATTTTCTTATGTGAAGGAATGAATCTTCAAAAACAACTGCCGTAAAGGGTTCATGTTCCTGTCGAAGTTCCGTTTTGAGCGATTTTCGTGGAGGAAACCCACCAAATCGCAGTTTTTTATTATTTTCTGTGATAATAATCAATTATTTTGCAGTTTAATATTGTTAACTCCCCTGTGATAGCCTAATATGAGTTTTAGGAAATATTGGTTTACATAAGGGGGATGTCTCATGTCCAAGCACATGATTCATTTGTTTACATCGAACTACTATGAACTGGATAACGCTCTCCAGGAGAAAATATATAAGGAATTTCACGTCATGGTATATCCATCCATTTATTTCATTTTGCAGGATCACAATTTGGTGGAAGATATTATTCAGGAGTCGTTCCTGAGGGCGATCCGCAAAGCTCCGCAGCTTAAAGAAACCGATAAGTATGAGAGCTGGCTGAAGAAGCTGACCCGCAATGTGACGCTGAACTACTTGCAGAAGCATAAGCGCAACCGCAATGAACTCGATTCGGAAATTACGCTCACGGTCCGAGAAAGCGCGCCGGCCTATGAAACGGGAGCAACCCCGCTTGAGAAAGAAGTTGAGCTGAAGCTCATGCAGGAAGCGATCATCCATTACGTTAATCAGCTCACACCTGCTTATCGGCAGATTCTGGCTATGAAATGGCTTCAGAATATGTCTTACAAAGAAATGGCGGAGGAGATGAATGTAACGGAGGGTGTAATCCGGCAGCGTCTATACAGGGCGAGGGAAGCGATCCGGCAGAAGCTGCTGGAGGAATGGGATTTTCAAAGTGACAGAGACTGAATTTTGATCCCGGATAAGGGGATGGGCCAGGCTGCAATTAAGCCGTAAGAGTCCATCCTTTTGGCGTTTGAGTGAAAGGAATTTGTTCAAGAACGCTTCGTAACGTATAATGAAGACAAACAACAACGGTGAACAGAAAAGAGGTTTTTCATGTACGACACTTTTGAACAACTGCAGATAGACCCCGCTTGGACGGTAAAATTGGGAGAACGGGGAATCGGCCAGCCGACTGCTGTGCAGGCCGAATCGATTCCGGTTATTCTCGGGGGCCGGGACGCTATCGTGCAGTCGCAGACAGGTACGGGCAAGACACTGGCATTCCTGCTGCCCATCCTGCAGAAGATAGATCCTGCAGCTAAGCATGTACAGGCCATGATCATCGTGCCAACGCGGGAACTCGGGATGCAGATCATGAGAGTTGCCGAAGATCTGATCGGCGATGGTCCGATCCGCTGCCAGGCTCTCATTGGAGGTGCGGCGCTCTCGCGTCAGCTCGAGAAGCTGAAGCAGAGCTCTCCGCACCTTGTGGTGGGGACGCCGGGCAGAATCAATGAGCTGATTAAAGCGCGGAAGTTAAACGTGCATAAGGTAGCTACGCTTGTCGTGGATGAAGTGGATCATGTGTTCGAGCTCGGTTCTATGAAGGAAGTATACTCGATCTTTAAAGCTCTGCAGCGCTCCACTCAATCCCTCTTCTTCTCGGCAACTATTCCGTCAGAGATTACGGAAGCCGCAGATGCCTGGATGACAGATCCCGTTGAAATCCGTATTAATCCGGATCAGCGGACGGCTTCGACGCTGGAGCATCTGGCGTTTAACTGCGAAGCGAGGGATAAGATCGATACGCTGCGAAGAATTGTGCGTCTGTACAACCCGCCGAAGGCAATGGTGTTTGTCAACGCAACCGCGGATGTCTCCGACGTCGTGTCCAAACTGCAGCATCTCGGCTTGTCCGTAGATGCCCTGTACGGCGAAGCGGGTAAGCAGCAGCGGGCGAATGTGATGCAGTCTTTCCGCGACGGCAAGTTCCAGCTGCTGCTTGCGACGGACGTAGCGGCACGGGGACTGGATATTGACCAGGTCACTCACGTCATTAACCTGGATATGCCCCTGAATGCGGAATCTTATCTGCACCGCGCCGGACGTACCGGACGGATGGGACGCAGCGGCACGGTTATTTCGATCGTAGCGCCGAAGGAACGCTTCATCATCAGCAAGTTCCGCAAGTCGCTCCGCATCTCCATCGACGAGAAGGAGATGTATGAGGGCAAGGTCGTAGACGCGGGCGAAGCACCGCGCGGCGGAGGTTTCCGCCGCAGCGAGAGCCCGGATGCGCCGCGCAGCGGCGGCTTCGGCGCCCGTACGTCCGGCGCGCGTGATGCCGGACGCCGGAGCCCCGCCGAAGGCGAGCGTCCGGGCCGCGGCAGCAGTGAAGCAAGCCGCGGTCCGGCTCGTACGGGCGGCAGTGAAGCAAGCCGCGGTCCGGCCCGTACGAGCGGCAGTGAAGCAAGCCGCGGTCCGGCCCGTACGGGCGGCAGCGGACGCGCCGGTGAAAGCCGCAGCGTCGCAGGGCGCGGCGCGGGCGCAGCTGCTGGAAGCGGAGGAGCGCAGCGCCGCCAGGACAAGCCTGGTGCGCCGTCCAACGCGCAGCAGCCGTCCAAGAAGGCTGGCGGACGGAAGCCGGAAACTGCGAAGGAGCGCAAGAACAAGGGCGCGCCTAAGTGGCTGAAAGCAAAGCAGCAGGAAGAGGGCGGCGAAGGCTGACCCGTTTACCGCTGCAAACCGGTAAACACATCCTAGATCAGACAACAGCCGGTTCATGAAGAACCGGCTTTTTGATTTCCTTTACTGGGGGTAAGTAAAGCTAGCAGACTCCATACTCCAAGGAGGGTTACTATGAAAGTTATCCGGCGGACCGTGATTACCCTGCTGATTCTGGCCTTATTGCTCGCGCTTGCGGGATGGGGGCTGCTTACGTATATAAAGCCGCAGCAGCCGCTTAATTTGAATTACAAGGAAATCTCGCTTGAAAGTCAGGCGATTGACCTGCTGCGAACCAAAAAGCCGGAAGTACGGCTATCCGAATATGAAATTAATCAACTAGGCAAGAAAGGAATTGCAGAAGCAACGCTTCCGAATCCGGATGTTAAGATAACAGGCGCGGAATTCCGATTGAACGGGCAGGACCTGACAGCCAATGTTAATTTAGTATGGAAGGACCGGGTTCCGGTTGGAGCGGCGATGCTGTTTAAGCTGGATTGGACGGGAAGCCAGCTCCGTGTAACCCATAAGGGCACCAAGATACGTGATATCAACGTGCCGTTGAGTCTTGTTACCGTATCCCCGATAGATCTTCCGCTTGAATCTTATTTGCCCCGGGCCGTTCATATTAGCGGTGTCCGGTTTGATCCGGCTTATGTCATTATCGGTCTCACTCTTTTGTAGAGTGAGGCTTTTTTTATGCGCAGAAAGGGGAGGGTTGCTTATTTTTACCAAGCATGTCCTCTTGACCCCCACAAATCGGAGATCCCGGCAGAATTGCTATAGTATAAACCGAACAACTTCGCGAAGCGTTAAACGGTTCTTCCGGTCCAGGCCAGGGCCGGGATCTACTAACAACAAAGGAGTGTTTTACGGATGAAAAAGTTGAAGTTGAAACAAACGGTTGCCTCGACGCTTGTACTGGCGGTTGCGCTTGGAGGAGGCTCGGCTGCATTTGCCGATGGGAAAGACCGTGACGGCGGACATGAGAAATATGAAAATAGAGAGAAAGATAAGGACCGCAGCAAAGACTGGAACAAAGATTGGAAAGACGATAAGCGCGGGGATAAGTATGATGACGGCGATCTCAAGCTGGACTTCGACGATCTCAAGGGAAGTGACGTGGAATGGGCGCTCAAATATATCGCCAGCTTGGCTTCCAAGCGTGTATTTGAAGGCTACGAAGACGGTTCTTTCAAGCCGCGCAATACGATCACCCGCATTGAGGCGATTACAGCAGCCGTTCGTTTAATGGGGCTGCGTGATCAGGCGGAATCCGATCAAGAGAAGAACACTAAGCTGAATTTCAAGGATGCGGATAAAATTCCCGGCTGGGCAGTAGGATATGTATCGGTTGCACTGGAGAACGATTTGTTTACCGAAAGTGACGATATGGTTCAGCCATCGAAGCCTGCTGACCGCCTCTGGGCAACGATTCTGCTCGTCAAAGCTATGAAGCTTGATGCAGAGGCCAAAGCCAAAGTAAACACGAAGCTTTCTTTCAAAGATGCGAAGCAGATTCCGGCAGGAGCCGTCGGCTATGTGGCCGTAGCGGTCGAGAAAGGGCTGATTGACGGATTCGAAGACAACACATTCCGCCCGAACACACCTGTAACGCGCGCTCAGCTTGCCGCACTTCTGGACCGTACGGATACTCAGATTCCTGACAAGGACCCGAACACTGCTGTCGGTAAAGTAGCGGGGACGGTAAGTCAGAACACGCTGGTCCTTGACCAGAACGGGACGCTGAAGACGTATGCGCTTCATCCCGACGCTTTTGTATACCGCAACGGAGCGAAAGTAAACGCCTCTGCACTGCAGAGTGGCGATACGGTTAAGCTGCGCTCTTATAACAATACGGTTGTATTCATTGAGGTGACCAAAGCGGCCGAGGCCGACCGGACGCTGCTTACAACCGGATTCTTTGATTCGATGACCCTGAATAAAGACGGGCGGATTGCGACGATTACGATCACAACGAATGTGAACGGAACCGTTCAGAAATCAACTTATCAGGTGGCCTCGAACGTCTCCATCCAAGGTGATGTCAACAAGCTGGTTCCGCCAACCGTGGTTGAACTGAAAGGCAAAGACAAAACCGTCCAATCTATCGTTATCAAGTAAACGATCCCATCGTAGCAGTAACAGGCAGCGGGCTTCATCTCTTGTAGCCGCAGCTGCTTATTTACTGCCGGGATCCTCATTGTATTAATCAGGTTTGCACGGCTGGTAAGTCAGGTTGAATAACCCGGCAAGCAGCACAGAGAAGCCCTCCCGGATGATTCTTGTATCCGGGAGGGCTTCTTTGCCTGCTTATACCTTAATGCCGCTATGGGTTTAGTTGCCAAAGGCTTAATGACTTGACTGCACCGGCTTAATGCAGCTTGCGGCCCAGTGACTGATCCACCCATAATTGTTTACTGAGCTGATCGGGAGAAATCGGCTTGCTGATCAGAAAGCCTTGAATGCTGTCACAGCTCTGCTGATGAAGGTAATGGAGCTGTTCTTCATTCTCGACTCCTTCCGCGATAACGGTCATATTCAGACCGTGTGCCAAACCGATGACCGTGCGGACAATCAGCTCGTCTCCTTGTTCTTCGTTCATGTGCTGTATAAACGATTTGTCGATCTTAAGACAGTCGAAGGGATAATCCTTCAAATAGCTCAGAGAAGAATATCCCACTCCGAAATCGTCGATAGCAATGCTGACTCCCGTCGCTTTCAGTTCGTTTAACATCCGCATGGTGCGCGATTTGCTCTGCAGGAGCAGGCTCTCGGTAATTTCAAGCGTGACCCACTTAGGATCCAGTGCGGTTTCCCGGAGAATACGCTGGATCGTTGCCGGCAGTTCTTCGCTCTGGAATTGAACAGAGGACAAATTCACAGAGATGTTAACAGGAGGAAATCCCTCCTCCTGCCAAGCCTTATTCTGGGCGCATGCGGTACGCAGAACCCACTCTCCGATCGATAGAATGAGCCGGCTTCCTTCGGCAAGCGGGATAAACTCCGCAGGCGCAACCTCGCCAAGTTCTTCATTCTTCCAGCGGATTAGTGCTTCAATCCCTTGCACTGTACCGCTTCTTAAGTCCAGCTGAGGCTGATACAGGACATAGAATTCGTCCCTTTCCAGCGCAGTGCGCAAGTTTCTCTGCAAGACCAGCTTTTTCTCGACAGCTTCCTGGTGATCCGGGACGAAAACGGTATAGGTGTTTCCGCCGAATTCTTTGGCTTTATACATAGCGGTATCTGCATTTTTGAGCAGCTGCTCCGCGTCAGTTCCGTGATCAGGGTACAAACTGATTCCGATGCTCGGGGTCATAAAGGTTTCTTTTCCATTTAACAAGAACCTCTTCTTCAGGGATTTTAAAATCGTTTCAGCCGCATGAATGCATTTGCATGCCTCCGACTCTTCAATATCCTGAATGATTATCGTAAATTCATCGCCCCCCAGCCTGGATACGGTATATCTTTCATCGATGCAAGTCCGTAATCTGTCTGCAACCTGAGTGAGCAGTACGTCCCCGCTTAAGTGGCCCATGGTGTCATTAATCGTTTTAAACTGGTCCAAATCGAGGAATAGAAGTCCGACCTTGGAGTTGTTAAGCTCTGCCTCGTTAATGTGGTCTGTCAGCCGTTCGTTGAAAAGCGCGCGGTTGGGCAGTCCGGTTACCGAATCATAATAGGCCATCCTTTTGTAACGCTGGTTGCTCTCTTCGATGATGTCAATTTGCTTGACGTAACCGGCTACAAAATAATGGATGATTTTAATCGCGACGACGGTGAATACGAGTTCAACGATAAAAAGTTCATAAGTGGTCTGCAGCAGCATTTTATAAAGCACAATGGAGGCAATGATAATCCCGAGCTGAAGGCTCCTTGCTTCATAAATCATTTTGCCGGCAGGAATGGGAGCCTGTGTGATCGACCGGATAATACCGGTGCGCAGCAGCAGATTGACGCCCTCGAAGGCGAGGAACGTACAAATGATAGAGACCAGCAGCGGCATACGCTCCGTCAGGGCTATTACTCCCCACGCGGCCAGCAAACTGATGAAATACATGCCAAGCGTTGTGAAAAAACGGAACCAGCGGATTCTCAGAAAAGGCCTTGTCTGCATAACGAAAAAGGTAGCCGTGTTCAGTGTAATAAAGAAGGAACCGGCGCATAAACCCATTTTGAACAATGCGATGGTAAAGCCGATGGTGACGCCGCTGTAATAAGCACCGCTGGGCATCTTGATCGGCATGAGCTCGAACGCGATGACCATAAAGGCGACCGGCAGCAGGATTTTCAGGTCATAAGCTCCTTCTGCCATAAAAACAGCCGCCAGGACGAGCGCAGCGACTCCGACAACTGCGAGCAGGGAAGTATAGGTATTTTTATCCTTCATTCTTTTCCCTCTTTAACGAATTACCGGCCAGGAACCAGATAATGCCGGCTCCAATCCAGAGATCTCCGATGCTGAATACTCTGCGGATGAAAGGAATCCAATCGCCCATCCATCCGAAAGAAGAAGTAGACATGAGCTGATGCCTGGGCTCAAGTTCAGGTAACCCGGACAAGCCCGCGATTTGAAGTGCCGACTCTGACACAGGCATGAGGCCGCCGTGAATCACAAGTGCCGTCAAGTTCCACAGGGCGCCAATGAAAATAAAAGCGACTCCGGGAATGCGCCGGTTCAGCCATAGAAATACAACGGCAGCCCCGATGGCGATTTCGGTCAAGTAGGGGTAAGTCCGGTTTGTCTGCGTTGTGATGAAGAAAATCAACAGTTGGGCGGCAAAGCTTCCCAGCAGCAGGTAAGGCCATTTGAAGCTGACATTTTCAACAAGGGTAAGAGGGTTTCTTCGCAGTAAGACCGTCAGAATGACGGCCAACAAGATGAAAGTAATCATAGTATCCTCCAAAAATAAAAAAAGGAACCAGGCTCCGCCTCGCTCCTCTTAGTGACTCATGGACCCCATGGGTAGGCCAATCCAGATGAGTATACCAATGCCGCAACCGTTATGATAGCAAAAACCCAACGTTTCATCTCTATATCCTCCTTCCCTCTATCAAGTAGGTACAAACTACCATTATGTTCTTTCATTATAGCCGCGAATAGTTAAATGTACAAGGCAGGCGGGGATGGCATTCCCGTGTCTGGACAAGGCTGCATGAATGATGCCGGCAGCGGCTTCACAGTTGACGTTTGCCTGAACGTGTTCTATGGTGAAGGAATCCCCTTATGAACAGGATGACGGAAATGGTGTATGTATATGCAGGGTTCCTTTTAACCGCCGCCGCAATGTACTTCTTGCTGATTTTTCCTACGCAGTGGCTCAAAGTAGAGCGTGTTCGTTGTGATCAGCGCCTGGGAATTAAGGTGCTTCAAATTAGTGATCTTCATGTGGAGAAGCTCCGGATTCGCCCGGGTAGAATTTGCAGGGTCATTCATGAAGAACAGCCGGATCTCCTGGTTCTGACGGGCGATTTTACGAGAAGAGCCGTGCATTTGAACAAGGTGCGGCGCTATGCGGAGGCCATCGGATCACATGGCATTCCGACTTTTGCCGTGCTGGGCAACCACGATCACCGGCTGCGCAGAGAAGAGCTCCAGAAACTTGTGGAGATTCTGGAGCAAGCAGGGATCCGCGTGCTCTGCAACGAATCGGTGAATGCCGGAAGCTTCTATATCGTGGGCATTGATGATTATGACAGCAGGAAAAGCAGGGTGTCCCAAGCCTTCAGGCACGTAACAGACCGGACGAAACCCGTTCTCGTACTGACGCACGATCCGAATCTGGTTCTTGCCATGAAACGCAAGTACACGTATTTGATGGCAGGGCATTTCCACGGGATGCAGTTTAATGTCCCTTTTCTGTTCCGGTTTATCGATAAAGGTCCGCTGGCTGCCAGCGGCATTTACAAAGGACTTCATACAGGAGAGGGCGGAATGTTCTATATCTCCCGTGGGATCGGCCAGGCAGGGCCCAATGCCCGCTTTTTGATCCGCAGTGAAGTGAACGTGCATGAACTGTAGGCAAACAGGATATCATTTCCATAAAAGAGGGCAGGCAGCTGCGAATTTGTTTCAATTAATAGTAGTGGCAGGCACGCCAGGCCTCCCGTAAAAGAGCAGGAGCACGTCATCGGGTATGAAAACCAGATGACGTGCTCCTTGTATGATGAGCTGTTTATTTAACCGCGGCTTTCTCCAAATCTTTGACGCCTTGGTGGATCAGGTTAAACAAATCTTCGATATTCTCTTCCTCGATACAGGAGAACGCTACACGCAGGTCTGTATCGCTCAGCGCAATCGTGCCTACTCCGTAAGCCTCAAGCAGGCGCTGGCGGAGTTCTTCCGCATGAACGGTCTTGAGCTTCAGGCACATGAAGTAGCCGGAATTGAACGGGTAATAGCCCCAGGACTCGTCGAATTTGCCGCTGTCGAGTACAGTTTTGACTTTATTGGCGCGGCCCTTCATGATCTCGAATTTCTCCATCTTCTGCTCATGGAACTCAGGGGAGTTCAGCGCACGCAGAACGAAGGTTTGAGCAGGGTGCGAGCAGGAGGAGATGGCCGCACGGATAATGCCCATCGTCTTCTGCTCCAGAGAGCTCAGGATGGCTTCATTCTTACCTGCGTAAGTGATGAAGCCGACGCGGAAGCCCCAGACATACTCTTCTTTGGTGGCGCCGTCGACTTTGACAGCGAGCACCCGCTCATGCAGGTCGGAAAGCTGGCCGAACAGAGATTCCTGCAGGGAATCCTCGAAGAATAGGCCGAAATACGCATCGTCCGTTACGACGACCACGTTGATGCCCGCTTCTGCCGCTTCGCGGATGGCAGACACGATCTCATTGCCTTCTTGCCGGTTCGGTGTGTAGCCCGTCGGATTGTTCGGGAAGTTCAGTACGACAAATGCTTTGCCTTTGCCCTGCTGGGCAAAGAGAGCCGCGCGGAGACCGTCGGCGTTGAAAGTGCCTTCCTCGTTGTAGAGCGGGTAATAGACCATTTCGGCGCCGCGGCGGATTCCGAAAGTCAGCTCGTAATTCTCCCAGTTCTTATCCGGGATGATAACGCTGTCGCCAGCGTCTACGAACAGGTCGGCTGCAATGCTCAGACCGTGTGTCAGCGCATTGGTCACAATCGGCACACCGAATGTTTTACCGGCGAGCGAAGGGTTTTCATCTATCATTTTGCTGCGCCAAGCGGTACGCAAAGCCGGTTTGCCGGCTGGGGGCGCATATTCGTAAATGTCTTTGGGGTCGTACGCGGACAGCGTGTCCTGAATAACCTTCAAGTGCATGGGCTGGCCGTTCTCAATGGCGGTGCCGATTGTCGCGTTGTATTTCCCGGCTTTGGCTTTGGCTTCGGCCGATTGGCTCAGAATGCCTACTTTAGGGAAATAGATCTGCTTGCCCAGTGAAGACAGCATAGCGTACACATAAGGATTTTCATTCTCGATCGTTTCATTTAACTGCTTAGCAAGGGGATTCATTCCGTTCCATCCTTCCGGGGTTTTGGAATTTCTTTTAGCAACTATTATAGCACTGATAGCCCGATTGCGTCACTTCGTTAATTAAAAAAATCGCTGCCTGGTTACAGGCAGCGGGGAAATGCTGAAATGAAGGCCGGACGCGTTAGGATAAGAGGATTCTATAATCCTTGCTTAGGCCGCTCAGGACTCCATTGCTGCATCGTAGAGCAGAAGAACTTTACGGATATGCGCAGCAAGCGATTCTCGTGAGCAGACCAGATTCACTTCGTAGTATTCCATCTCGATCAGTTCGGGATGTTCGGTGACGCGCTCGAACTGGATCTCGCGAAAGCCGATTCCGCGGTTAGACTCACGCTCCATAGCATCAGCTACAGAGCGGAGAGCGTCAGGGTCCAGAGCATCTTCTTCCATGTTGAGGATCATATAATGCCACATTTCATCCGCTTCTGGATCAATGGGGCGGTGGATTTGAGCAAGATGACGAAGCAGCTCTATGTTCATTTCCATCCGTTACACTCCTTTCCATTAACACGGGCAGGGCTGATTGCTGTAAGCATCAAACTTGACGATTGGACGTCCGGCTATCGTGCAGCAGCCGCAGTCCATTAATAATCCGTACTAGAGATTTCCCGGAACGACACGGATTTGCGGTGGTTGTACGGGCAGTGAGAATGAATCGCGGCCAGATTTCCCTGCGTATCCGGCTGAACTCTGCCTGCAACACCGATGATCTTCCCGTCCGGCCCGACAACTTCTTCCCGGAAGAGATAGGTGAGAAGTTGTCCCTTGGGGTCGGTTATAGCTTCCAGCCGATTGCCCAGAATAGATTTGTTAAGAGCGCGTTCACCAAGCAGGTCAATCTCAGCAGGGGTGTAATGCTTGGGATAGATCGTTTTGCCGTAAGTGACGGATGTGAAAATTTCGCCCGTCACCGGATTATCCGCGGTCCTCTGGACCGCTACCCTGCGAATCCCGTTCTCCGGTAATTCCTCTACTGTAAGAAGCGTGTAGTTGTCGCGCTCAAGCACGTGAATCAGTTCCGCCCAGTTGTGCAGGCCTTGAAAATTCCATTTCCCTCGGAAAGGAGAAGCGGACTCAGGAGGCGTGATACCGCCATCATGGACATGACTGCGGGTAAGATCTGTTGTGAAGCGGAGAACATGTGCAGGAGCGGGCGATGCGTTCTCCTTTTCTTTAGTCGAGGAGGTCCCGTTATCTTCCAGAGGTTCTTCCATTTGATCTCTCTGATCCTCTTCGAATTCACTGCTCATGGAAGAGGCTGTACCGGCAGTCTCATCACGATGAAGAGACTGCTGGAGACGCTTCATTCCCTGCTTAAGAGCCAGCGCGGCTGCATGCGCCGGGGGATGATTCAGCATGTAGTCAATCCCGCCTGTAAGTGAAGAAGCAACGCCATCCGCATCCCCGGTGCTCTGAACAGCAGTTGTCCTTTCTCCTGCGAATGCTCTTCCCGCCGTACTCCAGAAAGGGAAGAAGGAGCAGGATAGGATGAACGCGCCGAAGAAGAAAGCTAACTTGGCCCATCCCGACTGACTGTTCCACCAGATGGAGCCTGAGCTGTGCAGGCAGGACACACAAGCTGTTCCTGCAGTGCCCGCTCCGGCGGCCGCCGCTTCCAAGATCGTCATACCAACCGCTGTAAGACTAAGCACGCCTAAGAGCGTGACCCCGGTGACAGAAGCGAGGGACTGCAGCGTATTCATCCGGTCTTGAAGCTTACCGAGGCGCCTCTTGGCTTCTTTTTTGCCATAGAGCAGCGTGAAAGCTACTCTGCGGCGGGTCCGGTAGAAACGGATGAGGCTGATATAACGTTCCGGTCCGTTAAGAAAAGCCTTCACCGAGCGGTAAATTTCACCGGACGGCTTCAGCCGTGTCTCATCAGGAAGGAGTGTCAGGCCGTTTCGGACACGGTTGAGGTCATAGTAATCCCGGATAATTGCGGCAATAAACATGAGTATGAACAGGATTTTCATGGAGGACCCGCTGCCGAGTGTCGTGTGCAGTCCGTTCAGCCATATCGTCTGGCTGCCGTTATGTACGGCGTGATCGGCAATGGCCCATAGCAGCAGAAATACGGGCAGCGCATAAGCCGATGAGCCGATGGTCCGGCGCAGCCGGATGGCAAAACCGATGCCCAGCGCGCACAGCGCTGTAGCCGCCGCGTGTCCGGCCCAGGACAGGGCAAGCTCCTGATCGGTGGAAGGAAGAAAGCGCAGGAGCTTCCAGACCAGGTAGCCGCCGGAAGCTTCGTCCTGATTAAGCAGTCCGGCATTGGCTTGCAGTCTCATCAAGGTTTCCTCGGCCCATTGAAAACCAGCTCCGGTGGCTCCGCCGATCAGTGCAAAATCGGTCAGGCTTAAAGACGTGGCTCTGCGGGAAATCCACAGGAAAAGCAGAAGCGGAGCCAGCTTCATGATCTCCTCCGTTATCGGCGCAACGAGCGCTGCATTCCATCTGGCGAATGCGGCCGCATCCAGCGGCATGAAGATGACGGAGACGAGCATCGTGTTCAGCGGGGCGATAATCCATGCTCCTATAAGCAGGAAGCCTGTGTAGGCACCCCAGCTGAGTGTTTTGGAGCGTGCTAAGATCCACAGCTGCCAAATGACGTAGAAAGCGGCGAGTGCCTGAAAAAGCAAAAGCCGGCTCTCCTTCATTAAGAAGAAAGAGAGAATGAAGGCGGCAAGCGCCACCCAGGCAAGCAGGGAATACATTTGTATAAGACGCGGAGATTTTGTGATGTTCTTTCTCCATAAGAGAAGGATTCTGTCCGCAGCCGATCGTATTTTAAACCGTAACCCAGAGAAAATCATCAGGCGTATTTCCTTTCTTTGCAGCCGTTTCCAGACAGAAACCGCCACCCCGGAAACTAAGAAGAAGTAAGCCGGGCAGACGGTCGTATCTCTTTACCCGCGAGCAGACCTGATCGAATCAAGCTATGTAAGCTAGGAGCATTGGCTGTTCTTTATAAGATTCGTACTCAGAACCCCAAATCAGACCACAGTATAAGGCATTTGCAGGGACTTTGGCAATTCAGCGTTGATTTCTGACTGGAAGCTGTGAGAAGGTAAGAACAGGCAATGAGGAGATAACCGGTTCCTGCTGCAGAGAGGAATGTATGGGACATTGGAGGTTTCTGTGAAAATTTTAATTCCATTTAACCCGGATGCACAACAATTTTCTTATAAAAACGAAGCTCTTTATCATGCGCTCCGGGACAGTATGATGGAGGGGAAGCTCACTTACGGGACCAAACTCCCTTCCAGCCGAGAAGCGGCAAGCACTTATGGCGTATCCCGGGGACTGGTAACGCAAGTGTATGAAATGTTAATTTCAGAAGGGTTTGTGGAAGCGGTCCCGGGTAAAGGCACGTTCGTTGCTTACCGGAGTGGACCGAGCAAAATTCCTTCTATTTCTAATAGTAAGGTAGATCTGTCCGTTTGGGGAAGTAAGCTGGGCGAGGCGATTCGTGAGCCGGGTAAGGCACATGCAGGCGATGCAGGTGCACCGGTCGGCGCTAGCCTGCAAGAGATGGGTGCTGCTCCCGCAGAGCGCATCGAGTTCGAGCTGGCGGGCGCGGACGCGGCTGTCTTCCCGCGGCAGGCGTGGAACCGCTGCCTGCACGAGCAGGTGCGCAGCAGCGATTACACGAGCAGGCCTCTGCAGGACCCGCTGGGAGATCCTGCGCTGCGCGCGGCGGTCTCGCTGCATCTGCGGCGCTCCCGCAGCATCGATGCCGATCCGGATCGCATCGCGATCGTGAACGGCTCGATGCAGGCGATCGCGCTGACGATGCAGCTGCTTGTGAACCCGGGCGATCCCGTCATCGTGGAATCGCCCGGGTACGGCGGAGCGCGGCGGGCTGCGGCGGCCGCGGGAGGGGTGCCCGTCGATGCCGTTATCGACGAACAGGGGATTGTACCGCAGCCGTGGGAAGCCCGGCTGCTGTTCGTCACTCCCGGCCGGCAGTTCCCGACCGGGGTCCAGCTGCCGCTTGCGCGCAGGCAGGAGCTGCTGCGCTGGGCGGGCAGGCGCGGGGGCATCATCATCGAAGATGATTATGACACCGAATTCCGCTACGCGGGACGGCCGATCGAGCCGCTGAAGGCGCTCGACCGGGAGGACCGCGTCGTCTTCATCGGCACGTTCTCGCGGACGATGTACGACGGGCTCCGTCTCGGCTACGTGGTGCTGCCGCACTGGCTGGCAGAGCCTTTCAGAGTGGCCAAGAAGCTGTATGAGCCTCATCCGGCAGCTCTTCTGGAGCAGCGCGCACTGGCGGTTTTCATGAACAGCGGCTCCTATGAAAGGCATTTGCGGCGTATGCAGCGGATCTACGGAGCCAAAGCGGCACAGCTCCGCTTAGAGCTGGAGCCCTTGTCGGCTGCGTTCGAGTGGCTGCCCAATGAGGCGGGTATCCACATATTCGGATGGTGGAAGGGCGCCCCCTCCGACTATGCAGCCTTTATGGCGGAGTGCGGTCGGCGGGGCGTGATCTGGCGAGATGCGGCGTCTTATATAGGCAATGGTAACGGAGCTGCAGCCTGCCTTGGGTTCAGTCATTTGAGTGCTGCTGAAATTAGCAGAGGGACGGCTTTGATGGCCGAAGTGCTCCGGACTTTTTAAGAACAGAAAGGTAAGCCGGAAGGAATCTCTTCTAAATTATGCTATGATGAGAAATAGAGACAGGCCTGCAGGGTCTTGTCGATTATGGTTTAGTCTAAAAGAAACTACCGTAGGAGTGATACGATTATGGCAGGTTTTATTGGAGGCACCAGTATTATTTTGCGTCTTGAAATCGTCAAAGAACGTACGAATTTTGGGCAAATTGCAACCACGATAGGCGATGCAGGCGGAGATGTAGTGGCAATCGACGTAAACCGGTCCACGAAGACGACTACGGTCCGGGATGTAACCGTTAATGTAAGCGACCAGACTCAGCACGACGCGATCATCAAGGCGTTGAACGCGCTGGACGGTGTGAAGGTAGTTAACGTGTCCGATCAGACATTCCTGCTGCATCTGGGCGGTAAAATCGAGACCACGCCCAAAATACCGATCAAAAACCGCGATGATCTGTCCCGTGTATACACGCCTGGAGTCGCGAATGTGTGCATGGCTATTCATGAAGATCCTTCCAAGGCTTATTCTCTCACTATCAAAAGAAATACGGTAGCGGTTGTATCGGATGGAACCGCTGTGCTGGGTCTGGGGAATATCGGACCTGAAGCCGCTATGCCGGTGATGGAAGGTAAAGCTATGCTATTCAAGCAATTGGCTGGGGTGGACGCTTTTCCGATCTGTCTCAACACACAGGATACGGAAGAAATCATTTCTATTGTGAAAGCGATTGCACCGGGGTTCGGCGGTATCAATTTGGAAGATATCTCGTCTCCTCGCTGCTTTGAAATTGAACAAAGGTTAATTGAAGAGCTCGATATTCCGGTTTTCCATGATGATCAGCATGGCACGGCGGTCGTCCTGCTCGCCGGAATTCTAAACGCGGTCAAAGTTGCCGGGAAGAAGCTGGAGGATTGCAAGGTGGTCGTCTGCGGCATCGGAGCCGCAGGGATCGCTTGCACCAAGATTCTCCTTGCGGCCGGAGTGAAGAATGTGATCGGCGTGGATCGGATAGGAGCACTGGTCCGCGGAGAAGAGTATCCTTACGAGCCGTGGAACTGGTATGCCGGGCACACGAATCCTCATGGGGAGAAAGGTGAGCTCTCCGAAGTTATCGTGAATGCGGATATCTTCATCGGGCTGTCCGGTCCGGGTGTCCTGAAAGTGGACGATATTCGCAGCATGGCTGCAGATCCGATCGTCTTTGCTATGGCGAACCCGACGCCGGAAATCTCTCCCGAGGAAGCAGAACCTTACGTAAGGGTAATGGCGACGGGACGCTCCGATTATCCGAACCAGATCAATAACGTACTCTGCTTCCCGGGTCTCTTCCGCGGTTTGCTGGACTGCCGCGCGTCGCGGGTGAATGAGCAGATGAAGCTGGCTGCGGCCAAAGCGATCGCTTCGGTCGTTTCGGACGATGAGCTGAACGAATTCTACATCATACCGAGCGTATTCAATACGAACGTAGCCAAGAAAGTACGCGAAGCCGTAATAGCGGCTGCTTTCGAGACGGGAGTCGCCCGCCGTAAAAGCGCCGATATCCGCGGCGAAGAGGAGATTGGAGATAAGCCGGCCGGCGGGGAATCGGGTATGCTATAATTAGTACCAGATTCAAAGTTCATCCGAAAGCAGGCGATCCTCTTGTTTCAAACCGCAACTTATGAAGGAACCCGCGAAGAGCAGTATCATCTGGTCATCGCGCAGTTGAAAGCACTCATTGACGGAGAGACGAGCCGCACAGCGAACTTGGCGAACGCTTCGGCGCTGCTCGGCCAATTTCTCCGCGATATAAATTGGGTTGGTTTTTATTTGCTGGAAGGGGAGCAGCTCGTGCTCGGACCCTTCCAGGGCCTGCCGGCCTGCGTCCGCATTCCCCTCGGCAGAGGCGTATGCGGAACGGCTGCCGAGCGCCGCGAGACGCTGGTGATCGAAGACGTGGAGCAGTTCCCGGGCCATATCGCCTGTGATGCTGCTTCCCGGTCAGAGATCGTCGTGCCGATCGTGAAGGACGATGAGCTGCTCGGTGTTCTTGACATCGACAGCCCTCAGCTGGCCCGGTTCGATTCCGTGGACCGCAGCATGCTGGAGAGATTCGTTGCGGAGCTGACCGCTCAGCTGTAAGATCATTAAACCTTCGCGCCTTAAGGTGCGGAGGTTTTTTTGCACATAGGAGGGCAGGTGGAGAAGGTTTGGACGAGAGGGATTCAGAAAGTAGTACTACTCAAAATCTCGGATTTGTATGTATTTTCCATAAAGTATCCGTTAAACTGGAAAAAGAATGTTCGATTCGATTTAAATGAGGACTGGAGTAACCGGACCTGTGGTCTTACGGAGCCGGGTCTGATTGATTGGAAGAATGAATGGAGGAAGGGAAAGGAGACATTCAACTTGCACAAGGTAAAAGTGCGGCATCCCCTCATGTTGTCGTTTGGAAATGCCATGTTCGGGTTATTTCTATCGGTACTGCTGCTGATTGGCGGGGGTGCGACTGCTGTACCCTTATTCGTCACAGGAACTCTGACCACGATCTTGTCTGTCATCGTTACAGGCGCCATTGTTCTGGATATGATGACGCCGAGCAAGGAGCCGTATGAAGCGGTCGTTGGGTCCTATGACGGCTTGAGGCTGCATGTAGTTAAAGAAGACGGCAGCACGTTGAATTACCGGCTTCACCGGCAAGAAACGGCTCATAACGGCTTTAGCTTGCACACCGGGGATACAGTGCGGATAACCACAACTCCAATCGCCAGATTGCTCGTATCGCTGGAAGTGATTCGGAAGGCGGAAGAACCACGGCCTCAGGGAATGAATGAGCTGGTGGAGACTGCCGGGGAAAGCTTGGAAGGTACCCGCGCGTGAAACCTCACGCATGAGACCTCGTACATGAGACCTCGTACATGAGACCTCGTGTATGAGACCTTACGCATGAAACCTCGTACATGTAACCTCGTGTATGAGACCTCACGCATAATACCACATCTATAAAATCTCATGCAAAAAACCTCGCGCATATAACCACGCGCTTAAAAACAACTCCACAGCTACGCTTCAAGTGAATTGGGATGAGGGGCTAAGAGGTAAGCGGAACGTGCCCTCACCCCGTTATTATTCTGCCTCTTCGAAGACAACGGCCTGGCTTTCAATAAGAAGCAGTATTCCATAGAAAACCGTCATGCCCAAACTAATAAGCCCGCAAATTAAATACTTCCTGAACAGCAGATCGTGATCGACATACCCTCCAACCACTCCTGTCTTGCGCATATAAACCTCTGGCATGTTCATGATGCTTGCTACGCCGAAAAGAATGGTGAAAAGCAGAGCGAACCCTCCGAGCAGAAGATACTGTTGTTTGGCAGTAAGCTGCATGCATGTCAGCTCCTTTGGTTGTGTTGATAAAGATACGTTCCTTTGTCTATAAAGTTACGATAAATCGTAGGCTGTTGACAAATCGGATGTGGGATTCCTAAGATATGGGTACCGGTGGAACTAATATCCGGGAATCAGGATTGGAAAATGAGGTGCACAGATTGCCTACTATTACAGGTGTAAATGTACAGATGGACAGGGAACCACTGCTTCATCCGTTTGGATTCAAGGGGGGGCAGCTAACCGAGCTTTGGCAGCCTATCGTTAAGCTGCAAGGCGACAAAGGGCACAGGGGGATAGGGGTTGGCGTTCAAAGTCCGCTCTGGTCTGACACCCATTTGATGGGGACTCTGGGTGAGCAGGATGCCAATAAACTGATGATGGAGTGGACCCGGGAAGCAGCTTCCCGTCTGGAAGGCGTCACATTCGAGCATCCGTTGGATTTGTTCGGACAGCTTCGCTCGCTGGGAGCGGATAGCTGGTTCGCTGGCAGAGGGTTCGAATCCGTTCGTCCGACCTTTATTTTGAATGCGCTTGCAGCGATTGATTTTGCAGCCTGGGTGCTGTACGCGCGCGAGAAGGGGACTTCCCGCTTCGTTGATCTGCTGCCTGAGCCCTGCACGTCCATCCTTAAACCGGGTGCCCCGGCTGTCATGACTGTCCCTGTAGTTGCTTACGGTACGAGTGACGAGGAAATCACGGATTTACTCACGGACGGGTATTCCGTGCTTAAGATCAAGCTGGGCTCTGCACCGGGAGGGTCATCCGGCAGTGAAGATATGCTGAACTGGGATATGCAGCGTTTCCGTCATATTCATAAGCTGGTTACCGCTTGGGAGAGCCAGGCAAACATGCGTGAGCCTATCCGCTATTACCTCGACCTTAACGGTCGTTACGAAGCTAAGGATGATCTGCTGCGGCTGTTGGAGGATGCGGGACGCAGCGGTTCACTGCCGAAGGTTGTGCTGGTCGAAGAGCCGTTCCTGAGCGGCGGGGAAATCGCGGTGGATGATGTGCCGGCGTGTATAGCAGCCGATGAGAGTATCCAGTCCGAAGAGGACGCACGGCACTACATGGACCTCGGATACGGCGCGATCGCCCTGAAACCGGCGGCCAAGTCGATGAGCCTCAGCATCCAGGTGGCAGCGCTTGCAGCAGAACGGGGAGTGCCCTGCTTCTGCGCCGATTTGACGGCTAACCCGCTGCTGGTAGAATGGACGCGCGTGCTTGCAGCGCATCTGAAGCCTCTGCCGGGTATGAGTCACAGTCTCATGGAATCAAACGGCCGGCAGAACTACAGCGGCTGGGACCGCCTGGAGAGCTATCATCCAGCTGCCGGCGCTGCCTGGACAATCCCTGAAAGCGGCCGGTTCCTGCTGGATGAAGCCTTTTATAAGAGAAGCGGTGGTGTCTTTGAACTTAGCGGGTATTACGAGAAGCGTTGACAGGCGTGAGATTGAGGACTTCTTTGAGGTAGGAAGATAAGGAATCAAGATGATTGCCGATAAAGAAATCCTGATCCTTGGAAGCGCGCTGTGCAGCCGGCACCATGGATAACTGGGCGGTAAAGACCAGCTGACGCGGATTTTCTTCGAGCATGTGAGTGAGTCCCCGTGCGACCGTATCAATGTAATCGTTCTTCTTGCCCTGCATAAGGAGCGGGAAGGTGTTCTCGAGAAGAACGGGGTTAACGCTGATCTCTTTGCCCGCTTTATCCGCATAGGCAGTCAGCTGGCGCATCGTCCCCTCGACTGTATCCGGATTGGTGAATACTAGTGTGGTCGGCCGGTCAAGCTGGCACATTTTGTGGAACAATGGATCATCGATTTTAATCACAGGAATTCCGTAAGGAAGAGATTCAGGCAAATTCGATGTGAAAAACGTACACGTAATTAAAATAGCATCCACATGGCAGCGGGAGATCCAATCCAAGGCTGCCTTTATTTTGTCCTGGATTAACTCTTCGGAGAAGTCGGCATCTTGTTTAATCCGGTCCAGTCCAGGATCTACGAAATGGACCAGTTCTACATTAAAAGAGCTGAGCGCTTTATCAATGTATTCAATATTTGAATAATGGGCATGAAAACAACCGATTCTGATCACGTAAGACACCCCGTCCTTGAAAGTTGTCTATGAAGTATAGCAGGCAAGGCGAGGTTTGACAATGAGAACGGAATCCTAAAACATCCGGAAAGTTCCTATATAATGGAAAAATATTATTTTCCCGCTTGCATCGTTATAAACCGGATCAGTTCCTTGTTAACCTTGCCGACCTCGCAGTAAAACAAGCCATGACCGCTGTACTGGAAAGGAATAAGCTGTGAATTTTTGATTCCGTCCCGGGTAGCCTCCGCTAGAGGAAAAGGACAGATCTGATCCTGCAGGCCGTGTAAAATAATGGTTGGAATTGCAATCCTCGATAAGTCGTGCCGCAGGTCTTCATCACGCAGCGAAGCTGCCACCATAGCCGTTGCATGGCCGGATGCCTCAAGGCCCAGACTATGGAACCAGTTCTCTAGAGGCACAGATATATAGCGTGCAAAAAAACGGCTCCCGAAGTCCTTGATCATTTGCGGACGATCCGTATAAGAGGCCTGAATAAGCAGGTTAACTTCATCCGGGTTCATGCCGTGGGGAAAGCCCGGCTTTTGTGTAAAAGAAGGGGCGGCCGCTCCAAGCAGAGCAAGCCTCTCAACCCGGTGTCCCGCGTGTTTGGCCATATACCGGATGGCGATCGCGCCTCCTACGGAAAATCCGACCAGCGTGACTTTGTCCAGCTGGAGGGTGTCAATCACTATTCGCAGATCGTCTGCGAGCCGGTTGTAAGAGTAGCCCTCCCAAGGTTTGTCGGATTTGCCGAAACCGCGAAGGTCGATGGCAACGCAGCGTATTCCCGCTTTGGGGAGCTGATTGAGTTGATATTCATACATCAGGTGATTGAGCGGCCACCCGTGAATGAACAAAGCGGTCTGTGCTCCGCCCGGATTCAAATCTTCGACATAAATATTAACGCCCCGTTCCACCGGTATGTAAAACCCCATTCTTGATCCCTCCCTTAAGGTAGTAAGATTCAGATGAGATTAGTGTATGAGGAAGAGGTTGGACAATATATCCGGGATTGGGGACAGAGGAGGAACAATAGTGATTTTTGCATGCAAAAAACAAGCCGGCACAGGAAAATTGCGCCGGCTTGTCTGGTCTTACTGATACGTAATGCAAAGGCTAGTTTTCAGACGACCATTCTTTGAGCTTGCGGTCCGAAGGGAGCAGCAGCGTCAGAATGCCGAGAATGAGCAGGTAGCCGGAGAGCTTCATAATGAGGCTGATGCCGTAGATGTCAATCAGACTGCCCAGCACGAGTGCGCCCAAGCCGCCCATACCGAAGGCGAATCCGGTAATAAGTCCGGAGACCATGCCCACTTTGCCGGGGATGAGGGTCTGGGCGTACACCACCGTGACCGAGAAACTGGAGAAGGCGATGAATCCGATCAGCGGCAGCAGTATGGCTGCCCATTCCAAACTTACATAAGGGATTAGTACAGCCAGCGGTGCGCCTCCCAGCATGGAGCCGAGAATGATCGTTTTCTGGCCGAACCGGTCTGCAAGCGGACCGCCGAAGAATGTGCCGAGTGCTCCGGCTGCAAGGAACAAGAAAATATAAATTTGCGCTTGTTCCAGTGTGGTGCCGACCACATCGCGCAAATAGAACGCGTAATAGCTGGTCATGGCAGCGGAATACCAGGAACGGACGAAGACCAGGAACACAAGGACAATAATAGCGGAGATGATCTGCTTCCGCTTGGTCGGGTCCATTGTGCGCTGGACCGTCTTCTTGGCGGTAGTGGCGCCTGCTGAGAGCAGGCCCCGGTACCAGAAGGCGATGTAGGTCTGCACGAGCATGGCGGCGCCTGCAACGAGCGTGAACCAGATCGCGCCGAACTGGCCGAGCGGGATGAAGATCCACTTGGTCAGCAGCGGAGCCAGCGACTGGCCGGCGTTGCCGCCGACCTGGAAGATCGACTGGGCGAGTCCTTTGCGTGATCCGGCAGCCAGATGCGCGACCTTGGAGCCCTGCGGATGGAACGCGGCCGAGCCGAGGCCGACCAGCGATACGGCGAGCAGAACGAAGCCGTAGGACGGCGCGTAAGCGAGCAGCAGCATGCCGAGGAACGTGGCGGCCATGCCCAGAGGCAGCATGTACGGCTTCGGCTTCCGGTCTGTGTAAATGCCGATTACCGGCTGCATAATCGATGCCGTCAAGTTAAAGTAGAACGAGATCCAGCCGATCTGTGAATAGTTGAGCTGCATGCTTTCTTTGAGAATCGGATAAATAGCGGGAATGACCGACTGAATCGAGTCATTGAACAAATGGACCAGGCTAATGGCGAACAGCACCCGGTATACGGTCGGGTTGGACACTGGTACTCCTGCTGAGGGCCTTATAGTGCCGGTTTTAACAGCCCCACGGATTGACATAGGGACGGCACTCCTTTCGAATCTTAGTGACCCGGACGCTTCAGTGTTCCCAGACGTTCTCCCATACGCACTTTGCTTCCGACAGCGAGATCAGTACGCGGAGTCAGGATATCGTTCTCCGTGACGAGCACGACTGTGGAGCCGAATTCGAAGTAGGCAAGGTCATCGCCGGCTTTCAGGTTGGAAGGAAGCGCATCAACGTATTGGATGCTGCTTACGTTCATGGCGCCAACCTTCACGACGGCAACTTCTCCGGCGTCATGTTCCATGACGGTGATGAGGCGTTCGTTGCGGCTGAGAACGCGTTTCATATGGCGCAGTCCGAATTCGTTAACGGGATATACTTTGCCGGGTACGTGTTCTTTCTCAAGAACCTCACCTGTAATCGGTGAGTGAATCCGGTGATAGTCGGTCGGGCTCAAGTAAAGCACGAAGAAAAAGCCTCTGTCATAGTTGATGGTGCGCGGTGAACGGTTGAGCAGCTCCTCAATCGTGTAATCCTGCCCCTTCACTTGAAGCATCTGGCCCGAATCCACCGGTCCCATACCGGTGATAACGGCATCGACCGGACTGACCAGCGCGTTTGGATCAGGTTCAATCAATCGCAGTCCCGGTTTCAGACGGCGGGTGAAAAATTCATTAAGGGTAGCGTATTCCGCAACAGCCTTCTCTGCGTCTTCGACCGGAATACCGTAAGTCTTGGCAAACCAGGGGATGAGCGGACGGCTGGCAGCGGATTTGGAAAACGAACCAGTCATCCGGGAGATCCATTTGCGGGATGAGAGTTCCGTTAGAAGTCGAAACAATGGTTTCATGCTAATTCAAGTGCTCCTATCTATGGTTGATCGTTCTCTTCGCTTTATCTTGCCATAGAATGAACGTTTTGACAATTGCGGAAACCGCGGTTTATAAGCCGGATGGAGCCGATAATGCCGGTTTTAGCGGTGTGGCTTCACTATACGCTTAGCACGTACGTATGAGGTGATCTCGCGTGTGCATATATCTTCCAGGTCCCGCCGTTTATGGCCAGCGGGGCTTCCAGTGTTGAGATCAAAACGTAAAGGCTTGAAATGACAAGAATGATTCTCTGTGAACGGAACCCAGGGCAGTTCTACGATGTTGACAATTCGTTCCGGCAGCTGAAATTTTTCAATAAGTTGTCTTATATTTTCATTATGAGCACCTCTCAAAGGGCCAAACAGGATGCCGGTTGTCATCCTTTGTTTACGTAAGAGATCCGGGCAGAGAATGATGTACCTCAAAAAATACTGGTACAAAATGTCAAGATTAGTTTATAATAAAAAAGGAGCATTTGAAAGCGCTTACTTTAATTGAACACAGGATAGGAGGAGGCAGTATATGAAAAAAAGGGCTAAGGCTAAGGAGATTAATTACACCGAGATTGTGCAGTCGAGCCAGTTTAAAAAGCTGTTGAAACAAAAAAGGCAGTTTATTTTGCCGCTCTCTTTGTTTTTCTTTGCGTTTTATTTTACGCTGCCGGTTCTTACCTCGTACACCACCGTGCTTAACACTCCTGCAATCGGCCCTATTTCGTGGGCCTGGGTATTTGCGTTCGCCCAATTTATTATGACCTGGGTGCTGTGCATCCTTTATTCCCGGAGAGCTGCGAAGTTCGATGTCATGGTTCAGGAAATCAAACAGCAGATGAGAGGCTAATCCGCATTCATTTCTACTTTTGGAGGGAAGTCCAGTGAATTTGATGGCATTCTGGTTGTTTCTCGGCATTGTAGCGCTGACCCTGTTAATTACTTATTTTGCAGCCAAAAAAACAAACTCAACGGAAGAATTCTACACCGCAGGCGGCGGTCTGACGGGATGGCAGAACGGAATGGCTATCGCAGGCGACTATATGTCGGCCGCATCCTTCCTGGGCATTGCCGGTACGATTGCCCTCGCCGGTTTTGACGGTTTCTTCTATAGTATCGGTTTCCTTGTGGCGTATCTCGTCGTTCTTTACCTGGTTGCCGAACCGCTGAGAAACCTGGGGAAATATACAGTGGCGGATATGATCGCCGCCCGCTTCAATGAGAAGAAAATCCGCGGCGTGGCCGCTCTGAATACCATTACAATCTCAACGTTTTATATGATTGCCCAGCTCGTCGGAGCGGGAGCCCTGATTAAGCTGCTGCTTGGCCTGGACTTCACCACTTCTGTTCTGATCGTGGGCCTTTTGATGACGGTTTATGTCGTGTTCGGCGGCATGACAGCCACCTCCTGGGTACAAATTGTTAAGGCTGTTCTGCTTATGGGGGGAACTTTCGTCCTGTCGCTGGTCGTTTTCTCGAAATTCAACTTCAGCCTGACAGAAATGTTCGACCAGTTGAAGGCTGCGACACCGCTCAAAGAAAAGTTCCTGGATCCGGGCAATAAATATAAAATTCCGCTGGATACGCTCTCGCTTAATCTTGCGCTTGTGCTGGGCACCGCGGGCCTGCCGCACATTCTGATCCGCTTCTTCACGGTAAAAGACGCGCCGACTGCGCGCAGCTCGGTCGTTTATGCGACGTGGATCATCGGGATTTTCTACGTGCTGACGCTGTTCCTGGGCTTCGGGGCGGCCGCTTTCGTCGGCTATGACAACATTATCGCCGAAGATAAGGGCGGCAATATGGCTGCTCCGCTGCTGGCGCGGGCACTGGGCGGCGATTTCTTCTTCGCGTTCATTGCCGCCGTTGCGTTCGCCACCATTCTGGCCGTTGTCACAGGGCTCGTCCTGTCGGCCGCATCGGCCTTTGCGCATGATTTCTACAGCCACATTCTCCGCAAGGGGCAAGCAAGCGAGTCGGAGCAGATGAAAGTTGCACGCTGGGCATCTGTAGGCGTATCGATTCTATCGATTATTCTGTCTCTTGCCGCATCCAAGCTGAACGTGGCGTTCCTGGTCTCGGTCGCCTTTGCGATCGCAGCCAGCTCCAACTTGCCGGTTATCTTGTTTACGGTGTTCTGGAGGCGTTTCAACACCACAGGCGCCGTTACGGGCATGCTCGTCGGCTTAATCTCGTCGCTGGTTCTCGTAGCGCTCAGCCCGAGCGTCTGGAGCCCGGAAGCGGGCAAGGCGATCTTCGTAGGAAATCCGATCTTCCCGCTGACCAATCCGGGTATTATTTCGATCCCGCTGGGCTTCCTGGGCGCGTATCTGGGTACGATCTTGTCGAAGAACAAGTCATCCGGCGCCAAATTTGACGAGATTGTCGTTAAAGCGAACGTGGGCAATATGAATATGTAACGAAGCATCGGCCTTTCCTTGGAACCCAAAAGAAGCCAGACCCGCATGCGCGGGACTGGCTTCTTTCTTTTGCCCTCATCCATTACTCATCAAACTTGCAATCTTGCAGCGGGATCACCTTGGTCTTCTTGGTGAATTTATAACCCAGCCATACGAACAGGAACAAAGGAATTCCAATGTACGAGGCGATCAGACCCGGCCAGTCTATGCCGTTCTCGGAGATAGCGGAGTAGTTCTGTCCGAGAATAACCACGATACAGATAAACAGAGCGAAAATCGGGCCGAACGGGAACCATTTGGCCCGGTAAGGCAGCTCCTGCAGGCTGCGCCCTTGAAGATTGAAGGCGCGCCGGAAGCGGTAATGGCTGAGCGCGATTCCGAGCCATGCGATGAAGCCGCACATACCGGAAGCGTTGAGCAGCCAGATGTAGACGACCCCGTCGCCGAATAGGGAGGCGAGGAAGGCGAACATGCCGACCGCTGCCGTTGCCAGCAGGGCGAAGACAGGCACGCCGCGGCTGTCGAGCTTGCCCAGGAAGCGCGGGGCTTTGCCTTCGCGTGCGAGGGTGAAGATCATACGTGTAGAAGCGTACATGCCGGAGTTGCCCGCAGACAGAACCGACGTCAGGATGACTGCGTTCATCACGGAAGCGGCAAATGCAAGTCCGGCTTTCTCGAACACGAGTGTGAACGGGCTGACCGCGATGTTCTCGATGTCGCCGCTGATCAGATTCGGATTCGTATACGGAATGAGCAGGCCGATCACGAAAATCGCCAGGATGTAGAACAGCAGGATGCGCCAGAAAATGGTGCGGATGGCTTTGGGCACGTTCTCACGCGGATTTTCACTCTCACCGGCGGCAACCCCGACAATCTCGGTTCCCTGGAAGGAGAAACCGGCTGCCATGAAGACGCCGAGAATGGCCATGAAGCCTCCGTTAACCGGTGCATCGCCCAGTGTAAAGTTGCTGAAACCGACGGCCTCGCCGCCGATGATGCCGAAAATCATGAGAATCCCTACGATAATAAATACGATGACCGTCACGATTTTAATCAGGGCGAACCAATACTCGGATTCTCCGTACCCTTTGACAGTCAAGTAATTGAGCAGGAACATCAGCAGCAGGAATAGCACGCTCCATATAATTGAAGGGCTGTCCGGAAGCCAGAACTTCATGATCAGCGTAGCTGCGGACAGTTCGGCTGCAATAGTAATCGCCCAGTTGAACCAGTAGTTCCACCCGAGTGCGAATCCGAATGCGGGATCGATGAACCGGGAAGCGTACGTGGAGAAGGAACCGGATACGGGCATATAGGCAGACAGCTCGCCAAGACTCGTCATGAGAAAATAAACCATAATGCCGATAGCCGCATAGGCCAGCAGGGCTCCGCCAGGTCCGGCAGAGGCAATGGCTCCGCCGCTTGCCAGGAATAGTCCCGTTCCGATCGAGCCGCCGAGTGAAATCATCGTCAAGTGACGCGCTTTCAGGCCCCGTCTTAATTCTCCCGAAGAGTGGCTGGAGGACGGTTGTTTCATAATGAACACCTCTGTAGTTCAAATTTAATTTGGTGCGCTACTTGACCGGCGGTTAATAAGATGTGATAACAAAAAGCCGCCGAAAGGTTCTCCGGCGGCTGCTGCTTCTATCTCGTCTTCCATGAAGATAGCGCATCACCGCTGCTTGGAAGGGCAGTAGTGACAGTTCCGCTTCTATTCGAATGCGGACCCAATCCGGTATCTGAGAAGATGCCCCGAATTTCGGCGGCTGCTCCTTTCTCCCGGCTTCGCAGACGTCTCTGTTCGTCTCCCCCGGGTTACTGATAGCATCCGCAACCTCTACCTCATCGGAATGGATGAGGATTTCTGCTATAAAATTTGTATAATGACAGGCTACGTCAAGTATAGAGAAAAAGTCGTTTTCAGGCAATAGGAGAAACTGGAAGCGCACTCATTGCGGCTTGTTTTTTTACAAAGGGAAAACATTACGATAATACGGACGAAACACCGGGCCTGTACGATAGAAGCAAGTTAAGAAAGTAGGGTGACTATGAGCAGAAGAAGTATAGGTGATTTTGGTTCGCAGAGAATCATTGCAGCGGTCCGCAGGGCCGAAGACTTAAAAGCTGCCTGTGCAAGCGACCTTCCGGTTGTGTTTCTTTTGGTAGGCGATTTATTTACCGTGCAGGATTACGTCAGGCAGGTACTGGATGCCGGCAAAAAGGTTTTCTTGCATGTTGATTTTATTAACGGGCTCGGCAATGATCCGATTATCGTCAAATATTTGGCGGAGAAGGTTCAGCCGACAGGTATCATTTCAACGAAATCGCACTTGATCAAGCATGCGAAGAAACAGGGCCTGCTTACGATCCAGCGCATGTTTCTCATTGATTCGGCGGCTCTGGATAACGGGATTGCCAACGTTCAGCAGAGTGAACCGGATGCGGTTGAAATCATGCCGGGCCTGCTTCCGCGTGTCATTGCCGAGGTCAGTTCGCGGCTGCAGATCCCGGTTATTGCAGGGGGGCTGATTCATCACCATGAAGAGGTGGAGGCGGCGCTTGCGGCTGGTGCGGCTGCGGTTTCTATGGGCAGCCGGGCTTTATGGGCAAACGAAGGAATTCTAACCGGGGCGGCGGATACACACGCATTTACAAATTCTCCAATCCGCCAACACACCGGGGTAACACTGCACCGGTAGAGTAGATAGGAGCTGGTAACCAACTGAATCGGCAAGGGTTGAGACGAGGAGAAAACCCTTTATGCGTCAGCACCATAGATAGGATCGGCAAGGACTCTGCGGAGGTTCCGGCCGGCCCGTGTTCCGGTGTGCAGCGGATAAAGGGTTTTTAGTTGTGTCCAGCAGCTGGCAAGCAAACAATGGTGTAGGGGGAGAAAGTATAATGAAATCTTTCTTGAACATGAGCATGGCCGTTCTTCTGACAGCAAGTCTTGCGGCCGGATGCGCCAAATCCCAGGCGGAGCCGCAGACCGTCACACCGGGACCGGAGAGCGGCAAAAGCGCATCCGCTGAGAAAACGGAGCTGACCTTCTATTATCCGATTGCGGTCGGCGGTCCGCTTACGAAGACTATTGAAGCGATGGCGGCGGACTTCACGAAGCAGCATCCGGATATTACGGTCAAGCCCGTGTACACGGGCAGCTACGCGGATACGGCCGTGAAGACGCAGGCGGGTGTCCAGGGCAAGAATCCGCCGGATGTCGCCGTGAATCTGTCCACAGAACTCTATAGTCTGCTTGACATGAATGCGGTTCTTCCTCTGGACGAGTTTATCGCCAAGGAAGACAAGAACTGGCTGGCGGATTTCTATCCCGCTTTCCTGGCCAACTCCCAGACAGGCGGCAAAACCTACAGTATCCCATTCCAGCGCAGCACTATCGTTCTTTATTACAACAAAGAGATGTTTAAGGAAGCGGGACTTGATCCGAATAAACCTCCGCAGACGTGGGACGAAATGGCCGAGTATGCGAAGAAGCTCAAGAAGGAAGGCCGCTGGGGACTTGAAATTCCGGTATCCGGCTTCGCTTATTGGATGATGCAGACGTTTGCTCTGCAAAGCGGCAAGAACCTGATGAGCGAGGACGGGAAGAAGGTGTTCTTCGATACGCCGGACAATACGGCTGGTCTGCAGTTCTGGAAGGATCTGGCGAGCAGGGACAAGGTGATGCCGGAGGGCGTGACGGAATGGGCTACGGTACCTTCTGACTTTATAGCCGGCAAAACCGCCATGATGTATCATACGACGGGCAATCTGACCAACGTGAAGAACAACGCGAAGTTTGATTTCGGAGTCGCTTTCCTGCCCCGGAAGAAGTCGTACGGAAGCCCCACAGGGGGCGGCAACTTTTATATTTTCAAAGATATCGACAAGAAAAAGCAGGAGGCTGCCTGGAAATTCATTAAGTTCATGACCGAGCCGGAGCGTGCAGCCAAGTGGAGCATGGAAACAGGCTATGTGGCGGTCCGTAAATCAGCGTATGAAACGGAAGCGATGAAAAAGTACGCCGCCGAATTCCCGCCCGCGCTCGTAGCAAGGGATCAGCTGCAGTATGCGGCAGCCGAATTGTCCACGCACAATAACGGCAAAGTGTCCAAGGCTTTGAGCGACCAGCTGCAGGCTGTGCTGACAGGAACGGCTGAACCGGCGGCCGCACTCAAGAAAGCGCAGGAAGAAGCGGCAAAAGCGCTCGCTCCTTTTAACAAGTGAGCAAAACCGGCGGCTGTAACGGTACGAGAATATACAGGGGACGGCAGGTCTCTTGGACTCTGCCGGTTCCTTTGCTGTTGTCCGAAGCGGCTATAAGGAGGTAGACAGACTTGACCGGTAAAATCTCGGTTTGGAAAGACAACGGCTTCGCATGGCTTCTGCTGCTGCCGTCTCTGATCTTCCTGTTTCTATTCACGTTCTATCCGATGGTAAAGACGCTGTATCTTAGCTTTCATCAGGCAGACCTGGCTACACCGGACCCGCTTTATACCGGGCTGGACAATTACATGAATCTGGCGGAGGATGCGGTTTTCCGGAAGGTGCTTCTGAATAATGTGTGGTTTGCGCTCGGAACGGTGCCGTCGGCAATCGGGATGGCGCTTCTGATGGCTCTTTTTGCCAATAAAGCGCTGAAAGCAAAGGGATGGATCCGCACCGCGTTCTTCTATCCGAATATGATTCCGATGATTGCGGCGGCGAGCGTATGGCTGTTTATTTACACGCCGCAATACGGTCTGCTCAGCAGGCTGGCGGGATGGCTTGGTCAGGGGACGGATGTGCATCTGCTCGGAAGCCAGGACACGGTTATGTGGGCGATGATCGTGATGATCGTCTGGAAAGAAGCCGGTTACCTGATGATTTTTTATCTGGCGGGTCTTCAGAACATTCCGAAGGATTTATTCGAGTCCGCTGCCATAGATGGCGTAGGGCGATGGACGGTTTTTCGTAAAATTACGTTTCCTCTGCTGATGCCGACGACACTGTTTGTCATGATTGTCGCGCTGACGAACTCTTTTAAACTGGTGGATCACCTGTTTATTATGACGAAGGGCGGACCGGATAACGCGAGCAGCTTGCTGCTGTACTACATTTACGAGTCGGCGTTCAGCTTCTGGGACCAGGGGGCTGCTTCGGCCATGACGATGGTTATGATCGCTCTGCTGATGGCGTTGGCGGCTCTCCAATACTTCGGGCTCGACAAGCATATTCATTACCGGTAGCGGCACGTACCCAAAGGAGGAGCTTATGTCATACACAACTGCCGGAGCCGCTGCTCCGAAATCCAAGCGAACCGGCCGCAGGCATGCGGACATCCGCAGGACCCGGATCCGGTTCAGGGGGCTATGGGCGTTGGACTTCTGGCTGAACGCGCTGATGTACCTGATTGCGGTAATCTGGGCGGTGCCTCTGATGTGGCTGGTCTGGACCGCCTTCAGACCGAAGGATTCCGTTACAGATCCGTTCGGGTCCATGGATTTTACGCTGGAGCACTTCAGGAATGTTTGGGATGCGGCTCCTTTTGGTTTGTATTACGCCAACACGATGGTCATCGCTCTGGGCATCCTCGCTGTCCAGCTTCTGACCGTAACGATGGCGGCGTTCGCCTTTGCGCGCGTTTCTTTCAAGGGCAAGGATCTGGTGTTTCTGTTATTTCTCGTACAAATTATGATCCCGGCCGATGTACTGGTCTTTCCTAATTATAACGTTCTCAAAGAGCTTAACTTGCTCGATACCAAGCTGGGAATTATGCTGCCGTATTTCGCGTCGGCTTTCGGTATTTTCCTGCTGCGGCAAATGTTCAAAACCATTCCTCCGGAGCTGGATGAGGCGGCTGTTATGGAAGGCTGCTCGAAGTGGCAGATTCTGTGGCGCATCTATGTGCCCCTGGCAAAACCTTCTTATGTCGCTTTTGCGCTGGTCTCGCTGAGCTATCATTGGAGCAATTTCCTGTGGCCGCTCATTGTGACGAATTCGGTCGAGAACCGTCCGCTGACGGTGGGTCTGGCGATTTTTGCCCAGTCATTCGAGACAGGAGCCCAGTGGGCCGAAGTCAGCGCCGCTACTTTGATCGTTATCGCGCCTTTGCTGGCGGGATTCGCACTGTTCCAGCGCCAGTTCATGAACAGTTTTATGCAGTCCGGCATGAAGTAACGAATGAAGCCCGTTCCGATCCTCCTTTCATGCTAGAATAAAAGCATCAGGAATGAGGGGAAGCTGTGGAGCTGGTGACTTTTACGTATGAAGCTGACGAAACCTACAAGATTTACGAAGCACATGGCAATCGGGATGCTCCGCTTTTGGTTTTTCTGCACGGTGGTGGTGCGGGGAGCTGGATGTGGGAGAAGCAGGTCCGTTATTTTACGCAGTACCGCTGCCTGGTTCCTACGTTGCAAGGCCACGGAGCGCGTTCCGGGGGCACTTTCTCCATACGCGGGTGTGCGGAAGAATTGATTGGCCTCATACGCCTGGAAGCGGGCGGCAAGGCCGTTCATCTAGTCGGATTCTCACTGGGCGCCCAGATTGCTCTTGAGATATTGGGACTCGCTCCAACCTTGATTAATTACGCCGTAATCGACAGTGCTTTGGTCATTCCGATGCCGGTAATGCGCCGTCTGATCGCACCTTCTATTCGATTAACGCACGGATTGACTCGTAACCGGGCGTTCTCCAAGCTACAGGCCGAGCAGTTGTCTATAGGCAAGGAATATTGGGAATCTTATTACGCGGACAGTAAGAGATTGAGTGCGGACGCGCTGATCACCATACTACAGGAGAATATGTCCTACGAGATTCCCCGTAATTTCAGCAGCAGCGAGGCCAGAATCCTAGTGACGGCAGGGGAAAAAGAAAAGCGGATCATGAAGCAATCGGCTCTTACAATTACCGCCAGCCATCCGGGCGCCCAATGTCTGATTGTTCCCGGAATCGGACACGGGTTTTCCTTGGCGGCCCCTGATCTATTTA
Source organism: Paenibacillus lutrae (assembly GCF_009757775.1). Lineage (GTDB taxonomy): Bacteria > Bacillota > Bacilli > Paenibacillales > NBRC-103111 > Paenibacillus_F > Paenibacillus_F lutrae. The sequence goes on along the minus strand of NZ_RHLK01000001.1, from coordinate 42,335 downwards.
ATAAAACCGTAGAATCCTGGTTCGTTACAGGGGAGATACCGTCCTTTCTATTTGAATGAAGCTGCTCTGCAAGAAGTATTTTCCGAAGATGTGGTCAACAGGATCAGGATGAAGACTTGCGTACAAATCGTACGGTGTCTTCTTTTTTTTGCGGCCAAAGAGGAACCACACAAGCTTAAGCGTTCATTATTGTCCATTTACCCATACGGGGCGTGTCATGCCGACATATCTTATGTGTAGGGAGATTTGCGGAAGGCAGAATCGGAGGAGGGCGCTTAAGTGACCTACAGGATCGATATCGATATATCGGCGTTCAAGCTTACGCTCTATGAGGATGGAAAAGCGGTCAACAGTTATCCGGTGGGGGTCGGTAAACTTGTTACGCAGACACCGGTCGGGACGTACACGATTATAAACAAACAGCCCAATCCGGGAGGGCCTTTCGGAGCTTTCTGGATGGGCCTTTCCAAGAGGCATTACGGCATTCACGGGACGAATGATCCCTCTTCAATCGGTAAAAGATCATCGCACGGATGCATCCGGATGAAGAATCCCGATGTGCTTGCATTGGCGAAAGTAGTGCCGGTTGGTACGGTCGTAAACATTCATCCGTAGGAGGGAAGGAAGGTGTGTAATGAACGGGACATCGATCGCCATTGTGTCGCCGGGTTCGTTTGCACTTCCTTCGGGAACGAGCAGCTCGGTTGAACATGTTGTGGAACGGCTCGCAGACCGGCTTAGTGCAGCTGCCCGGGTCACCGTCCTGGGCAGGAGAACGAGGCTTAGGCCCGCCCGTGAACAAATAGGCGGGGTCGATTACATGCGGCCGAGCTTCAAGGGGGGGCAGCCCTACATCGCTGCCGTCTGCCGCAAGCTGATGAAGCTGAAGCCGGACGTCATTCAGGTCGAGAATCGTCCCCGTTTTGTCCGGTACTTGCGTAAACGGATGAAGCGGGCCAAGATCTGCCTGGGTCTGCATTCGATCACGTTTATTTCGAAGCCGCACATCGGGCGCAGGGAAGTCGGGGAATGTCTGCGGTGCGCCGATCTCATCTTCGTAAACAGCGAATTTTTGCGGCAGCAGGTTATCGCGCGTGTGCCCTCCGTTGCGGACCGGGTGGTGGTCAACCCTCTGGGTGCAGACCCGGCCAGCTTCGTTCCCCGCTGGAGCCAGGAGGAAGCCCGGCAGGAGATGCTGGCTTCCCTGGGACTTGCCGGGCACAAAATCATCGTGTTCGCCGGGAGGCTGCTGCCGATGAAAGGCGTCGAGCCGCTGCTGCGGTCGATGCCTGCCGTGTTCGCCGCCCACCCGGATGCGGTGCTGCTCGTGATTGGCGGCGCAGGGTACGGCAGCTCCAGGCAAACGGCCTATGTGAGGCGGCTGAAGCGGCTTGCAGCGGGGTATCCGGGCCGGATCCGCTTCATCCCCTATGTATCCCACGATCAGATTCCAGCCTGGTTCCGGCTGGCAGATGTCGTGGCGGTTCCTTCGCTGGGCAGCGAGGCTTTCGGCCTCGTAAACGTAGAGGCGATGTCCTGCGGCGTGCCTGTGGTAGCTACGGAGGTAGGGGGGATTCCCGAGATTGTCATGCACGAAGCGACGGGACTTCTCGTACCGGCTCATGCAGTGGAAGCGGGTCTTGCGGAATCGATCAGCCGCATATTAGCGGATGAAGAACTTAGACGCAGGATGGGGGAGCAGGCTTTTGTGCGCGCCTCGGAGCTGTATACGTGGGAGCGGATGGCGGAGCGGCAGCGTATTCTGTATGAGCTTTTGAATTAAACGTACCGGAAAGTCAATTATTTGAAGGAGTGCGTTCTTTAGGATAGGAAAAGGGCCGCACATGTGAGCTGACCTCCAATTGTTAGGTGATGTCTAACGAGTGGGGTGCAGTTCAACATGCGTGCGGTTCTTTTTTTATGTGCGTAACCGACCTCTTGGATGGTCCGGAAAAATAGATTTGCAGGAGTTTAACAAATGTCATGACCGGCTGCGGGTGAAGGGGAAAGAGAGAAATCTGCGGTATTTTTCAATAACAGGCGTAAACACCAGAGCAGATGCCTGCATATGATGCAGAAGTGAGATGATCCGGAAAGGAAGATGTAGATGAAGAAGCAGAAAAATGCGGCGGGGAGCGGCAAGCGTTCCGCTTCAGGTAAATATAACGCCAGCATGAATGAACTCAATTGGTTGGATGAGGAATCCAAACGGAGCAAGAAGCGCGGTGATGCCGTGATATCCAAAACGGAAATAGAGACTAAGAAGGGCGGCCCTGCCGCTGAAAATAACTCGAAGCAGCCTGTAAAGTTTAAGCCTGCCGGTCTGCAGCGAGGGAAATCGGAAGGGTTGTTAACCAATAAGAGCCTTACCGGCAATCCGGTTCTGTCCGAGATTCCGGAAGATCATCCCGATCTGGAATTCGCGGAAGAGGAACTGTTGGATTTTCTGGTTGAGGATGAAGAGGAGATGGGAGAGTCCTTGCAAGATAAGGGAGACCGTTCCGTGAAAGCGGCAGCGGCAGCGGATCATATAAAGGATAAAATCTCTGTCCCAACACCAGAAATACGAGAAGCAGCAGAGCGTAAAGAGATCCAGGCAGCAGCCCCTGTGGAACCGGTGGTGTCCGAATTAGAACCTGATAAGACGGAAAGCCCGAAAGCTTACAGCGCGAAGACGGGAAGCAGAAAAGCGGTCCTTTCTAAGAAAGAGGCCGCTGCGCAGGAAAGCGGCGGGACTGCGGCCAAAGAAAGTAAAACCAGCGACAGAAACCCGGACAAAAATCCGGACCGGAGTTCAGATAAAAATCCGGATTCCCGTTCTCCCAAAAGCGGTTCGCCGCTGATTCTCCTGAACGAGCGTAAAGATGAAAAAAACGGCCAGGCGGTCGTTTATACCGATGATATAGTCGAAGCGGCTATCACAGGGGAGAAAATCGCAAGCCGTGCGATAGATGAGTCGAAGCTGAAACCTTACAGCATCGGGACGCGTTCCCTCCAGGATTTTTCCGTTGACCGTTCCAAATTGGCGGACGGCAGTGTAACGAGTGAGAAACTGGCTACGGGAGCCGTTCTCCGGGAACATCTGGGCTACGGCATCGTTAACGGGGATCATATCCAGATCCGCTCGATTACAGCGGATAAAATCGCAGATAAGAGCATTACGGTGGAGAAATTGGCCGACCAGACTTTTGACGCGGCAAAATTTGCTCCGCAATCGATCCAAACCCATCATTTGGCGGAAGCCAGCATCACTCCGGAGCGTTTGGAAGATCAGGCGGTAACCTCGGAGAAAATCAAAAGCGGCGCGATTCTTTCCCGTCATCTGGGCAATTACGTCATTAACTCGGCCAAACTTGCCAACGATACGATTACAACAGATAAAATCCGTAATGAGGCTGTCACCGAAATCAAAATCGCACCGGGAAGTATCGCAACCGGACATATTCAGCTGGGCGCCATTCTAGGCAATAAAATTGCACCCGGCGCGATATCCGGGGGTCATATTCAGGAAAATTCGATAACCGAGCAGCATGTCGGCGTGGAAGCTATTGGAGAAGATCATTTAAAACCGGGTGCCGTTACGGGTGAAAAGCTTGCGGACGAAGCAGTCGGCTCCGCTCAGATTGCAGGTGAAGCGGTCGGACCGCAGGAGTTGGCCCGAGGCGCCGTCGAACCGCGCCATCTAACGGAGGGTGCGGTCCATGCGGCGCATATCGCAGACGGGGAAATTGCCTCCAGGCATATCGGTGCGGCCGAGATTACGACGGAACTGATTAAAGACGGAGTCGTCACTGCGTCTAAGCTGTCTTCTAATGCAGTCGATAGCCGGCATATCGGAGAGAATGCGGTGCTGACCATGCATTTGGCTAATCAAGCCGTTACTACATCGAAGCTGGCGACGGAATCGGTATCGACCGACAAGTTGACGGATTATGCCGTGAGCACTTCCAAGCTGAACGACAATAGTGTGACGAATCGTAAAATCGCACGCGGCTCCATCGAAAGCGAGCACATTCAACCTTTTGGAATCCAGTCCGTACATCTGGCTAACGGTTCGGTAACGGCTGCGAAAATATCCGAACAGGCGGTCAATGGAGGGCATCTCGCTGAAAATTCAATCGGCAGCCATCACTTATCGACTGGCATTGTGGAAGGGTACCATCTTGCAGAGGAAACGATCGAGGCGTTTCATCTGGCAGACGGTGCCGTGACGGAAGCGGCGCTGGCGGAGGGCTCCGTGACCAGCGATGCGCTGGCGGAAGGCTCGGTAACGAGCGAAGCACTCGCGGAAGGTTCGGTAACGAGCGAGGCACTGGCGGAAGGTTCGGTGACGAGCGAAGCGCTGGCGGAAGGTTCGGTGACCAGCGATGCGCTGGCCGAGGGATCGGTAACGAGCGAAGCGTTAGCGGAAGGTTCGGTGACCAGCGAAGCGTTGGCGGAAGGCTCGGTAACGAGTGAAGCGTTGGCGGAAGGCTCGGTGACCAGCGAGGCACTGGCGGAAGGTTCGGTGACGAGTGAAGCATTAGCGGAAGGCTCGGTGACGAGCGAAGCACTGGCGGAAGGTTCGGTAACGAGCGAAGCGCTGGCTGAAGGTTCGGTGACCAGCGAGGCACTGGCCGAGGGATCGGTAACGAGCGAGGCACTGGCGGAAGGTTCGGTAACGAGCGAAGCATTGGCGGAAGGTTCGGTGACTAGCGAAGCGTTGGCGGAAGGTTCGGTGACCAGCGAAGCGTTGGCGGAAGGTTCGGTAACGAGCGAAGCGTTGGCGGAAGGTTCGGTAACGAGCGAAGCGCTGGCGGAAGGTTCGGTGACCAGCGAAGCGCTGGCGGAAGGCTCGGTGACCAGCGAAGCGCTGGCGGAAGGCTCGGTGACCAGCGAAGCACTGGCCGAGGGATCGGTGACCAGCGAAGCACTGGCCGAGGGATCGGTGACCAGTGAAGCGCTGGCCGAGGGATCGGTGACCAGTGAAGCGCTGGCCGAGGGATCGGTGACCAGTGAAGCATTAGCGGAAGGCTCGGTGACCAGCGAAGCGCTGGCCGAAGGCTCGGTGACCAGCGAGGCGTTGGCTGAGGGATCGGTGACAAGAGCCGCGCTGGCGGAAGGTTCGGTAACGAGAGCTGCATTGGCGGAGAACTCCGTGACAAGAGCCGCGCTGGCTGAAGGCTCCGTAACGAGAGCCGCATTGGCAGAGGGATCGGTGACGAGCGAAGCACTGGCTGAGGGATCGGTAACGAGAGCGGTGCTGGCGGAAGGCTCCGTGACCAGTGAAGTGCTTGCCGAAGGCTCGGTGACGAGCGAAGCGTTGGCTGAAGGATCGGTGACGAGTGAAGCGCTGGCCGAAGGCTCTGTGACGAGCGAAGCGTTGGCGGAAGGCTCGGTAACAAGCGCAGCGCTGGCAGAGGGTTCGGTAACGAATGCCGCCTTGGCTGAGGGCTCGGTAACCCGAACAGCGCTGGCTGAGGGCTCTGTGACGAGAGCCGCACTAGCGGAAGGATCGGTAACGAGAGCTGCGCTGGCTGAAGGCTCCGTGACGAAATCGGCGCTGGCCGAAGGATCGGTGACGAGCGAAGCGTTAGCAGAGGGCACTGTGACCAAGGCAGCTTTGGCCGAGGGCTCGGTGACCAGTGAAGCGCTGGCGGAAGGCTCCGTAACGAGTGAAGCGCTGGCCGAAGGGGCCGTGAGGAAAGCCGCGCTGGCTGAGGGTTCAGTGACAAGCGCCGCCCTGGCGGAAGGCTCGATAACGAGAGCGGCACTGGCTGAGGGCTCCGTGACGAGAGCTGCGCTCGCGGAAGGATCGGTAACAAGCGAAGTGCTGGCAGAAGGTTCGGTAACGAAAGCGGCGCTGGCCGAAGGTTCGGTGACGAGAGCCGCGCTGGCGGATGGTTCGGTAACGAAAACCGCGTTGGCGGATGGAGCGGTAGTGAGAGCCGCGCTGGCAGATGGCTCTGTGACGAGAACCGCGCTGGCTAAAGGTTCGGTGACCAGCGAAGCGCTGGTTGCAGGCTCGGTGACGAGCGAAACGCTGGCCGAAGGCTCGGTAACGAGTGAAGCGTTGGCGGCAGGCTCGGTAACGAGTGAAGCGTTGGCGGCAGGTTCGGTAACGAGCGAAGCGCTGGCGGCAGGCTCGGTGACGAGCGAAGCGCTGGCGGCAGGCTCGGTGACGAGCGAAGCGCTCGCGGCAGGCGCGGTGACGAGCGAAGCGCTGACGGCAGGCTCTGTGACGAGCGAAGCGCTGGCGGCAGGCTCGGTGACGAGCGAAGCGCTGGCGGCAGGCTCGGTAACGAGCGAAGCGCTGGCCGAAGGCTCGGTAACGAGCGAAGCGCTGGCCGAAGGCTCGGTAACGAGCGAAGCGCTGGCCGAAGGCTCGGTAACGAGCGAAGCGCTGGCGGCAGGCTCGGTGACGAGCGAAGCGCTGGCGGCAGGCTCTGTAACGAGCGAAGCGCTGGCGGCAGGCTCGGTAACGAGCGAAGCGCTGGCGGCAGGCTCGGTGACGAGCGAAGCGCTGGCGGCAGGCTCGGTAACGAGCGAAGCGTTGGCCGAAGGCTCCGTGACGAGCGAAGCGCTGGCCGAAGGCTCTGTGACGAGCGAAGCGCTGGCCGAAGGCTCGGTAACGAGCGAAGCATTAGCGGAAGGCTCGGTAACGAGCGAAGCGCTGGCCGAAGGCTCGGTGACGAGCGAAGCGTTGGCGGCCGGCTCTGTGACGAGCGAAGCGCTGGCCGAAGGCTCGGTAACGAGCGAAGCGCTGGCCGAAGGCTCGGTAACGAGCGAAGCGTTGGCCGAAGGCTCGGTGACGAGCGAAGCGCTGGCGGAAGGCTCCGTGACGAGCGAAGCGTTGGCGGCAGACGTTATCACAGGATGGCACATTACCTCCGGGAGCATCGGTGAAGAGCACCTGCGCATCGGCTCTGTCGCGAGTCAGCACCTGCAGGCAGGTTCGGTTCTGCCGATTCTGATCGCTGACGGAGCGATAACGGAGCAGAAGCTCGCCCAAGGGGTGATCACCTCCGCCAAGCTGGCGGATGCCTCTGTAACAGGCGACAAAATCGCACCGGGTTCTATCGGAGCCGAGCATTTGCAGCCTGGTCTTATCGAGCACGGACAGCTGGAGGACGGGAGTGTAACGTATGCCAAAATCGCAACAGGCGCGGTCCAGCAGATTCACTTGTCAGAAGGTTCCGTTACCGAAGCCAAGCTGGCCCCGGAAGCCGTCCGGTCGGAGCATCTGGCCCCTGCTTCCATAGAACCGAGTAAGCTCTCTTTCAGAGCGCTGCAGGTTTCCTCCAAGCAAGAGACCATTCAGCAGTTCGGGTTAGCCTCCTTCCGTTTCCAGGAACGGGATGAAGTACTGGAGATCGGCATTGCTTTTGAGGAAGCATACGCGAATGAAGATTATGTTCTCGTCGCAACCAGCAGCCACGTGGCGTGCTACGCCGTATGCAAGCTCAAGTCGCCCAAATCGGCTGTAATCTCGATCATCCGTACGCAGCCGCAAGTTGAATTCGATGCGGTCTTGAACTGGATTGCCGTAGGTCCCAAAACCTAAACGGACTCTATAACAGAGGATGATACGTCTGTAACAATGGCGTATATCCTCTTTTTTTTGTCTATATGAATAGGCTTGACTGCGTTTCCGTACCTATTTTTTCCCGGGCTAAAGCACCCATGACACTTTATACGGGTACAAAGGCCAATTTTACACGATATAGTTAAGAGTCCTAGTTCCCTATATAGGGAAAAGCATATGATTTAGCATATACCTATCTCTTTTGAAGATGGAAAAAACGGATGCAGAAACGGAAATTGCAAGAAGGAAGTAAAGAAGGAGCATTCAGGCTCGTAGCGGCTGTTCTCATAGCGGCAAAGTCTGGAGGAAAGGGGTATGCCTTGTGAGAGGAGTTATACTGGCAGGCGGCACAGGAAGCAGATTGCGGCCCCTGACGACGATTATCAATAAACACCTTCTGCCTGTTGGAAAGTATCCCATGATCCACTACTCCATTAAGAAGATGAAAGAAGCCGGTATTCTGGATGTGCTGCTCGTGACTGGAAAGCAGTCGGCTGGACTTTATACGGAGTATTTGGGCAGCGGATCGCAGTGGGGCATGAATATTACCTACGCCATACAGGAGCAGGCGGGCGGCATAGCCGAGGCGCTGGGACTGGCGGCGCGTTATATCGGGCAAGGGGAGAAATTCGTCCTGCTTCTCGGTGATAATTTGTTTCATGATTCTTTGCAGCCTTATATGGCGGATTTTGCAAAGCAGACCGACGGAGCCATGGTGCTGTTAAAAGAGGTATCCGATCCAAGACGTTACGGGGTACCGGTTCTGCAAGATAAACGGATTGCTTTTATTGAAGAAAAGCCCTCCAATCCGAAATCCTCTTACTGTGTGACGGGGATTTATTTCTATGATTCCGAAGTGTTTCAGCTTGTTACCAGCTGTAAGCCGTCCCGCCGGGGCGAGCTGGAGATTACTGATGTAAATAATGCGTACGCCAAGGCAGGCAAGCTGACCTATCGTATGCTGCAAAACTGGTGGGTAGATGCAGGTACGCATGAATCGCTTTATCAAGCGGCTGCTCACATCCGGAAGGAGGAGAGTTAAATGGGCACACTCCTTGTAACCGGAGGGATGGGGTTTATCGGAAGCAGCTTCATCCGTTATTGGCGCAAGATAAATCCGGGGGACCGGATTATCAACCTCGATCTGCTGACTTATGCCGGGAATCCGTATAACCTGGTGGATCTGATCCCTTCGGACACGTATACATTCCTGCGCGGGGATGTAGCGGATGCGGGCTTGCTGGATAGGATCATGGAGGAAACGCAGCTTGATGCGATCGTACATTTTGCCGCAGAATCACATGTGGACCGCAGCATTCAGGAGCCGGCCTCCTTCGTCCGGACGAATGTGCTGGGGACCCAGCAGCTCCTTGAATCGGCGCGACGGGCAGCCGTCCCGAGATTCATTCTGGTTTCCACGGATGAAGTGTACGGTTCTCTTGGCGGCAAACCGGGGGCTTTTACAGAAACGACGCCACTGGCTCCAAACAGTCCTTACTCCGCCAGCAAGGCAGGAGGCGATCTGCTCGCACGCGCGTATTACGAGACGTTCGGCTTCCCCGTTATCGTGACGCGCTGCTCCAATAATTACGGTCCGATGCAGTTTCCGGAGAAGCTGATTCCTACCCTGATCATCCGCGCCCTTCACAATCTGCCGCTGCCGATTTACGGAGACGGCCTTCATATCCGGGACTGGCTGCATGTAGACGATCACTGCTCGGCACTGCACGCGGTTCTGGAAGCGGGCCGGCCGGGAGAGGTCTATAATATCGGCGGAGGAAATGAACGCACTAATCTGGAGGTGGCGGGCAGGGTGCTTCAGGAGCTGGGTCTGCCCCAAAGTCTGCTTGAATTTGTCGCGGACCGGCCCGGACACGACAGAAAATATGCGATTGACGCTGCCAAGCTTGCGGGTGAGCTTGGCTGGAAACCTGAGCGCAGCTTTGAAGAAGCGCTGAGCGCGACAATCGGCTGGTATACGGCGAACCGCTCCTGGTGGGAGTCCATTCTGAGCGGAGAGTACCGTAACCACCCTTACCTGAAAGGGGGCGGGCGTTCTTGAAGGTACTTATAACGGGAGCCGGCGGCCAATTGGGCCGGGATCTCATCCGTGTACTTGCCGCGCGGCATGAACTGCATGCGCTCACAAGAGGACAGCTCGATGTAGGAGACGATACGGCGGTTGAAGCGGTTGTTAACCGGATCAGGCCGGACGTCATTATCCATGCGGCCGCCTATACGAATGTGGACGGAGCGGAGAGCGAGGCGGAGGCCGCTTACCGGGTTAATTCGGCGGGCACGTGGCACATGGCGGAGGCCGCTGCCCGCAGCGGTGCCAAGCTCGTCTATGTCAGCACCGACTACGTCTTCGACGGAGCCAAGGGGGCCCCTTATACGGAGGGAGACAAACCGAATCCGATCAGTGTGTACGGCACTTCCAAGCTGCACGGCGAGAAATTCGTCTCCATGCTGTGCGAGCGGCATTTTATTGTACGTACTTCTTGGCTGTACGGTCGGAGCGGCAGCAATTTCGTCACCAAAATTATCGAGAAGGCCCGAGGGGCCAGTCCGATGCAGATGGTGGGGGATGTGTTCGGTTCACCCACTTACAGCTACGATTTGGCGGAGTTGATCGGGCAGCTGATCGAGACGGAGCATTACGGCACTTACCACGGATCGAATGCGGGTGTCTGCACCCGCTATCAATTTGCAAGTGAAATTATCGAATTTCTCGGTATTCCGGATGTCCGGATGGAGCAGGTGACAGCGGAAGCTTTCCCGCTGCCCGCAGCGCGGCCGCAGCATTCGGCACTGGCGGATACGGAAATTCATGGAATCGGAGTCACACCGCTCAGACCCTGGAAAGAAGCGCTTCATCATTTTTTGCAAGCCGATTGGCCGGCTGCTCAGGATGCAGGGGATCGGCAATGAGTGCTTCTTACGCTAAACAGGGTATCCGGGAGGCCTGGAACAACGGATACCAATGGGGCCGGGAAGCGGGCCGCCGTATCGGCAGCTGTCAGACCGTCCTGGCTGAGCTTCCGCCGAAACCGGGATTTTTCTGTGACAAACGGGTTCTGTTTATCAAACAAGGATTCGAGGCGATTGATACCGGAATTGAACGGGCTCTGGCGGGAGCGGTGCGGGAACTGATCGTGAGCGGACCGGATCGTATACTGGAGGCGGCATCAGGGAGCATGCCTGATCTGGTTCTGGTTCTCAACGGTCTCCACGTTTTTCCGAAGGATCATCTTGCTCAGATAGACCAGATCCGGCAGCTCGGTATCATGACAGCGATCTGGTTCGCCGATGATCCGTATTTCATGGACTTAACCTCCACACTCGTGGCTCATTACGATTATGTTTTTACGCACGAGCGTAATGCAGCCGCTTATTATGTCTCGCTCGGATGCAGGAATGTCCACCATCTTCCGCTAGCTGCACCCGAGCATATTTTTATGCCGCAGCCTGTCAGTCCGGAATATCTGAGCGATGTTTGTTTTATAGGCAATGCCTTCCCGAACCGCATTGATTTCTTCAACCAGCTGATTCCTTCTCTGCCCGGCATCAAAATTGTACTGATCGGCGCTCTATGGGATCGTCTGAAGCATTACAAGCGGCTGCGAAGCGGAATCCGCCTGGGATGGAGCCCGATGGAGGAAGCGGTCAACTATTACAATGGGGCCAGAATTGTGCTGAATCTTCACAGGGAAGCGGTTGATCCGGTATACAGCAAAAATTCGGCCGGGATGAGGGGGCTCTCGATTAACCCCCGGACGTACGAGATATCGGCCTGCGGTGCTTTTCAAATGACAGATATCCGGGAGGATCTGCCGAATTTATATGTGCCCGGAGTCGAGATCGAGACGTTCCAGACTCCGGCAGAGTGCGCTGCAAAAATCATCTACTATTTAAACCACGAGGAAAGCAGACGGTCTGTAGCGGTGAAGGGATTATGGCGCACCCGGATGGAGCATACCTTTGCAGATCGGATAGGCAGGCTTTTGGGGCCTATCTTCACATCCATATAATTTTTGCAGAAAAGGAGATGAGATGACATGCCGGCTCATAAGAAACGAAGGCAAACGCTAGCAGCCGCTCAAGCCGAAGGTTGGCAGAACGGATATGCCTTGGGGGCTGAATCCGGGTACCGTCTTGGCCGCTGCGAATCTATTATGCGGCAGCTCCCGCAGGAACCGGTTCCTGTCTGGGATAAGAAGGTGCTGTATGTAACCTCGGGCAAAGGGCTCCCTTACTCCCCGCTGGATACAGCGGTCATCGAAAGTATCCGGCCCCTGGTGAGGGAGCTCGTATGGACGCAGCCGACTTCGGAGCTGTCTCTGGTGGCCGCTCAGGAAAATCCGGATTTTGTGCTGGTTCTGGATGCGATGATGCTGCCGCCCGATCAGCTGGATCAGATCCGGATGTGGGGGATCCGCACAGCGGTGTGGCTGCTGGATGATCCGTACTATACGGATGTGACGCTGAATCTGGCTTTGGCTTTTGACTATGTATTTACGATGGAGCTTAACTGTGTCGCTTTTTATATAGAGCATGGCTGTAAGAATGTACATTATCTTCCTATGGCGGTTTATCCGGGAATGTACCGTCCGAAGGCAGTCTCTGCCGATAATCACCGTGCGGTAAGTTTTGTAGGGTCGGGTTATTGGAACCGGGTTAATCTCTTCAACTCCATTACTCCCTCTTTATTGAAGCATGATATTCACTTCTCCGGACTGTGGTGGGACCGTCTGGCTTCTTACCGGCAGCTGGCGCGCCGGATTAATCTGAACAAATGGATGCAGCCGGAAGAAACGTCGGATTATTACAACGGGTCCAAAATCGTAATCAACTTGCACCGGGCTTTCGATGATGAGCAGTTCAATAATAACAGCAGGGGGATCCGTGCTATTTCACCGAATCCGCGTACGTTTGAAATATCCGCCTGCGGGGTGCTTCAGTTGACGGATATCCGTGATGATTTATCCCGGTTCTATATCCCCGACTCGGAAATTGTAACCTATGCCTCGGCAGAGGAACTGCGGGATAAATTGGATTATTATCTGACTCACGAGGATGAACGCAGAGAAATTGCGCTGCGGGGGCTCAACAAGACGATGCGGGAGCATACATTCACACACAGGCTGTCGGAGCTGTTCCGTGTCGCTTTCACAGATGGGGAAGTGCAGGTTGCTGCACAACCCGAGGTTGACCCCGTCCTATAGCTGTTCCGGAGGAAGAATCCGTCCAACGAACGCCCGCGTTCATGCGGCATATACTACAGGGAGTGCTTAAGCAAGATTACTTGCCGGCCGACTGGCAGGAGGGAATGACAGCAAGCGATGGACACCTATAAAAAACAGGCGGGCCGTTCAAAACGCTCATCTGGAGGGCCCGGCGGTTCAACCTCTAAGCAGGCAACCAGAGCTGCCCGCTTGAAATCCGTGCGGGTAGTGAAAGGAAAGAAAGCCGCTGCCGGCCCTGCGGGCGCAAAACAGGCTCGTCCCTTCCGGAAAAGCAGCTCTCCCAAAAAAGCCGCAGCTGCCGCTGCGAAAAGCAAAACGAGAGCGAAGCGGAGAACTGCGGCAGATCTCCGCAAAGGCCGGAAGAAAACGGTTGTAAAACGCAGAAAAGCAGCTGGTCCCGTATACAATCGGGCGTTTCATGAAGGCTATAATACGGGGTTTCAAGCAGGTCTTGCTCAAGGACTGCTTGATGGAGAACAAACTCTGCAGAACCCGCCTCAAGTTTGATGACCACATACAGGAACGGGCTTCCCGGAACGGATTTTACAGTTCCGGGGCGAGCCCGTTTCTTTTTTATGGCATCCGGGCGGAAGAGTGCTTCTGAAATTTGTACGAATGATACGGGTTCAACTGTCGTGCCGTGAAGAATGCCCCGCTAATATATTGTACTACCCAGACAAAAGGAGGTGAACATCATACCTGCGGTTTAGGTATGTTGCCGATGAGCGCACGAAGCATGAGGATTATGCTCTTCTCCCACCTTTGTTCAAAGGAACATATAACCGGAGCCGAGAAGCTGCTGCTCTTCATGGCAAGAGAACTTCAGGCACAGCATGATTGCATCCTGGTTGTGCCCGGTGAGGGTATTCTGTCAAGAGAAGCAAGGGAAGCGGGGATTTACACGGTCAGCGTCTCCTATCCGCTGCTGTGGGAAATATATACGCCAGGACCCGGTCTGCAGCAGCAGCTGGAGGATCTGCCTGTTAAAGAGCGGGGAGCCATGAGCGGGCTGCTGTGTGTGCTGGGGGAGTATGCGCCTGAGCTGGTCATTGCCAATACTTGTGTGAATGTGCTGCCCCCTCTGGCCGCCAAGGCGCTCGGGATTCCCGTTCTGTGGATGATCACAGAGAAAATGATAGACACCGGGTTTACGCCGGTTTCTGTAAATTATATTAACGCACACGCAGATCTTGTGGCGGGTATATCAGAAGCGACGCTCACCGCATTCGGGGGATCAGGGAGCGAAGCGAACCCGGTGTTGTATCCTTCCTGGCATCCCGAGAGTATTCAACCGGAGCAGTGGGCGGAGTCGAGGCAAAGGTTGAGAGGAAGCTTCGGCATAAGCGAAGATACGGTTCTGGCCGGATATATATCTTCAGACATTTACCCGACCAAGGGATTGGAGCACTTTATTGAAGCGGCCTTGCAGCTCTGTCCGGCCGGCCCGCAAGTACAATTTATAATAGCCGGACGTGCGACGGACATCGGATTTTACAGGAAATGTTATGAGAAAACGGCCGTCTCCGGCTATGGGCGGCGTTTCCATTGGGTAGATTTCGAACGTGACATCGGTAAGATTTATCCGGCTATGGATGTTGTGGTCGTACCGAGTCTGGCAGAGGAAGGTTTCGGGATGACGGCCCTTGAGGGAATGCTATTCGGGAAGCCGGTTGTAGCATTCGATTCCGGGGGCCTGCGTGAAGTTTTGAACCATACGGATAATGGCCGTTTTCTCGTCATGAGAGGGGATGTGGCCGGCCTCGCCGGACGGATCGCAGAGCTGGTTGCGGATCCGGAGCTGAGAGGGGTGACCGGGGGCCGCAATCTCGCTGCGGCTTCGCAAACGTTCGGCATTGACATGTACCGCATCCGCCAGCAAAGTCTGCTGGCAGGCATGGAGGCGCGGATTGCAGCCGTCAAAGCCGCTTCACCCGTGCTCGCAGCCATTGCGAAGCCGGCAGTCCTTGTACGCGGAAACGATCCGCAGCTGTACGTGCTGCGGGATGGGGTCCGCTACCCGGTTACAGCGGGGCAGCTCCGTCTGCTCGGCTTGCCGCCGGTACCTGTGCAGGTGCCTCAGGCGCTGATTGCTTCACAGCCGCTCGGATTTGCGGCGTGTTCTTTCGGTGAAGCGGCTCCCCTGCCGGGTCATGGAGGTGCGGGGCGACGCGCACGCCGCAAGAAGCGGGCTGCGGCTGCCGGAAGCGGACGCTCCGGGCGGAGGAGCGCAGCCGGACGCAAGCCCGGGACCAAGGCCCGGTCCTCGCGTATGCAGCGCAAGAGCGGCACCGGCCGGGGGCAGCCCGGCACAAGCCGCTCTGCAAGGCGCAGCCGAGCGGGAAGCAGGCCGGCGCGCGGGCAGCAGGGGCGTCCGGCAGCAAGCGTGCAGCGCAGCAGAGCCTCCCGCACGAAGGCCGGTAAGGACCGGGGGCGCAGGCGGAGGTAGCGGGATTGCGTACGCGCCGGGGCGGGGCTGCCTGCGCAAAGGCGGCGCCAGAGGTCAGGCTGCGAACGGGTGCCTGCAAGCCGGTGGAAGGGGCGGCTAAGCAGCCGGGAGAACGGATTGAACGTGCTCATGAGCGCAAGCGGTCCTATCCCCCTGCCGTGTGTATGCATGAAGGCTTATCAATCGCTCGGTAATCACGGAAGGAAGGTGCAGGAATTGAAAATCTTGACGCTGCTCGGAACCCGGCCTGAAATTATCCGTCTCAGCCTCATTATGCAGAAACTGGACCGGTTGGCGGAAAAGCATATTGTGGTGCATACGGGCCAGAACTTTACGTATACACTGAGCGACGTGTTCTTCAGAGAACTGGGATTGCGGCAGCCGGACCATGTGCTTCAGGACCGTCAGCAATCCCTGGGAGGCCAGCTGGCGACTATGTTCTCTGAACTGGAAACGATCTTCATCCGGGAACGTCCCGACCGTGTTCTTCTTCTGGGGGACACCAACAGTGCTCTGGGGGCTATCCTGGCCGAACGGATGGGCATCCCCGTTATTCATATGGAAGCGGGCAACCGTTGTTTTGATCTTACAGTACCCGAAGAGAAGAACCGCCGAATTATAGATGCGGTTTCGACGATTAATATGCCGTATACGAAGCAGAGCAAGGAACACCTGATCCGGGAGGGGGTGCCGAGCCAGCGGATCGTACTCACGGGTAATCCGATTTACGAGGTACTGCAGCATTACGCTGCGCAAATAGAAGCAAGCGGCGTACTGGAGCGGCTTGGGCTCAGGGAAGGCGAATATATGGCTGCGACGATTCACCGCGCTGAGAATGTGGATCATTCCCCGCATCTGCAGGAGATTGTGAAGGGGCTCAGCGGAACGGCGGAGAAATTCGGCCTACGGATAATCTGCAGCCTGCATCCGCGCACCAAGTCGAAGCTGTCTGAGGAAGACTTGACCGTCCACCCGCTTGTGGAATTTCACGAGCCCTTCGGATTCTTCGACTTTGTCAAGCTGGAGAAGAATGCCGGCTGCGTGCTGACTGACAGCGGAACCGTTCAGGAGGAATGCTGTATATTCCGCGTGCCGGCAGTAACGGTCCGCAGGACGACGGAAAGACCGGAAACCATTGATTGCGGCAGCAATATTGTGTCGGGACTGCAAGCTCAAAGAATTATAGATGCCGCCGGATTGATGAAAGAATTGCCTCGCTCCTGGCATTGTCCGGAAGGCTATTTGGATACGGATGTATCGGCTAAAGTTGTGAAATATTTGCTGGGAGGGAACCTTCATGTTTCGTAACACGAGAATCTTGGTAACGGGGGGAACAGGGTCCTGGGGCTATGAACTAATTCGGCAGCTCCTCCCCCAGAATCCGAATGAAATTATTGTGTTTTCCCGTAATGAATCGACACAGGTGGCGATGCAGAGGTCATTCGAGGACAGCCGTCTCAGCTTCTGCATCGGTGATATCCGTGACCGGGAGGCGCTGATCCGCGCTTGTGCGGGGGTCGATTATATTTTTCATCTGGCGGCGCTCAAACATGTGCCCGTCTGTGAGGAGCAGCCCTATGAAGCACTCAAAACGAATGTAGTAGGGACACAGTATGTCATTGAAGCGGCTATCGAAAACAACGTGAAGAAAGTGATCTATATCTCAACCGATAAAGCCGCCAATCCTTCCAACTTCTACGGCATGACCAAAGCTATCGGGGAAAAACTGATCGTACACGCCAACCTGCTGCGTACGGAGACGAAATTCGTGTGTGTCCGGGGCGGTAACGTGCTGGGGACGAACGGCAGCGTGATTCACTTGTTCACGAAGCAGATTCATGAGAAAAGTCAAATTTCAATTACAGATAAAGGGATGACCCGGTTCTTTCTTACACTGGAGGATGCCATTACTCTCTTGTTCAAAGCTTCGGAAGAAAGTCTGGGCGGTGAAATATTCGTTATGACGATGCCGACGTGCAAAATCATTGATCTTGCGGATATTCTTATCGAAGCTTCGGGCAAAAGCGACGTCCGGATTGCAGAGACCGGTACGAGACCAGGCGAGAAAATCCATGAAATTCTGCTGACGGAATTCGAAAGCCAGACGACCATTCTGTACGACGAACAGTATCTGGTCATTCTGCCGACTCTTGATATTCCTGGACTCAAGGAATACTATTCCGCTTACCCGGGGGCTGATATTACAAGCTTCTCTTCCAAAGACAATCTCATGGAGAAAGACGAGATCAGAGCTCTGCTGGTCAAAGGAGGGTTTCTCACATGAAACTGCTCGTCGTGGGCGGGCAGGGAATGGCAGGACACTTACTAGTACAATATTTCCGCAGACTGCCCGCATACAGCGTTGCCTACACGACCCGGGACCGGAGCGATCGGAACGGACTTCAGGCTGATGCCCGGGATATGACCCGGATCCGCAGCCTGATGGAGGCAATCAGGCCGGATGCCGTAATTAACTGCATCGGCATCTTGAATCAATTTGCCGAAGCTGACCCCGTTAACGCCTTCCGCGTTAATGGGATTTTTCCGCACGATCTGGCTGAAGCAGCCCGGAGTGCCGGAAGCCGGCTGATTCATATCAGTACAGACTGCGTGTTCTCGGGCCGTCACGGTGACCATACCGAGGACGATGAGCCGGACAGTATATCCGTGTATGGCCGTTCCAAAGCTCTTGGCGAAGTAATAGAAGCCCCTCATCTCACGGTGCGGACTTCTATTATCGGGCCCGAGATCCGACCGGGGGGGATCGGTCTTCTGGAGTGGTTTCTTGGCCAGACCGGTGAAGTGAAGGGATATACGAGAGCTTACTGGAACGGCGTGACGACACTGGAGCTGGCCAAGTTCATCAGGGATATCCTTGTGAAACCGGAAATAACCGGACTGGTACATCTGACTGCCCCGGAAAGAATAAGCAAGTACGAACTGCTGCATGTATTCCGCAGCCATTTCGGCCGGCCGGATATTAAGATTCGCGAAGACTCGTCCGTAGAGCTCAATCGGACACTCAGAAGCACCCGACCGGAGATCGGGTATACTGCGCCCGCTTACGATACGATGCTGAAGGAATTAAGCGAATGGATGTGGCGGGAATGACCAGGATTCTCATCACGGGAGCCAGCGGCTTTACAGGCCTTGCGGCCTGCTCGTATTTCGCATCGCTCGGTATGGAGGTCGCAGCCGTCGTACGAAGTGCCTCCGCCCGGGTCACAGGCGGAACCCCCTATGTCTGTGACTTGACAAAGCCGGAGGATGTCTCTCGCCTGGTTCACGAAATCAGACCGGACTGGGTACTGCATCTGGCAGGACGCAATTCGGTAGCGGAGTCCTGGCGTGATCCCGGCTCATTCCTGCAGGCGAATCTGATGGCCCCGGTTTACCTTCTCGAGGCGCTCCGGTCTTGTCCGGACACACGGATTCTTGTTGCGGGGTCCATGCTTGGCACAGCCGCTGCCGGACAGCCGATTCCGCATCCGTACGGCTTTAGCAAAATGCTGCTGATGTATGCAGCTCAGGCTTGGCACCTGTGGTTCTCGCAGCAGATCATGGTGGCTCTGCCGTCCAATCTGATCGGACCGGGTCCCTCCACAGGTATATGCGGTCTGCTTGCCCGCAAAATAGCCGGCCTGGAGACAGGTGCAGCGCACGAACCGCTGCGTCTGTCCTCACTGGGCGAAGAACGCGACTATGTGGATGTGCGGGATGCGGTATCGGCATACAAAATCATTCTCGACCAAGGAGTGCCGGGCGCCGTTTACTCGATTGGGACAGAGCAGCCGCGCTCCCTAGGCGAGATTGTGTCGGTCTTCCAATCGCTCACTTCTGCATCGCTTCCGCTGGAGGTCGAGAATAAACCGCGTCCGGAACTTGTCAGACGAATGGATGTAACGGCTCTGAAAGCGCTGGGATGGTCGGCGCGAATTCCGTTTGAGCAATCACTCTCGGATGCGCTGGACTATTACAGACATGTCTGACTCATGCCATATAGAAGAAAAGAGGTGAATGCATGCTGCCGAAAGTAACGGTCGTGATTCCCTTCTATAATTGTCCGTACGTGGATCAGGCGGTTTCCAGCGTGCTGAACCAGACCTACACCAATATCGAACTGATTGTGGTGGATGACGGCTCTACTCTTCATAAGGAAAAACTGGAGCCATACATGGACCGGCTGATCTATATCGGAAAGGAAAACGGGGGAGCCGCATCTGCGCTGAATCTCGGCTTCCGGAGCGCCACTGGCGATTATACAGCGTGGCTCAGCTCGGATGATCTTTTTTATCCCGATAAGATGGAACGCCAAGTGCAGTTCATGCTGGAGCGGAATTCCTTATTCAGCCATACAGGCTTCGATCAGATCAATGAGTCTGGAGCCGTGACGCATGCGAATGTGGCTTACCGGTACCGGTATCCGCATGAATTTACACGCTCTTTTTTATCCATTTGCCCGGTCAATGGCTGCACGGTCATGATGCGCAGGGACTTATTTGATGCGGTCGGTTATTTCGACGAGACACTCCGCTACACACAGGATTATGAGTTCTGGATCCGGGTGCTTCTGGCGGGTTTTCCTCTGGATTTCTTTGATTATCCGCTGACCTTGTACCGTCTTCATGGCGGAATGGGGACCGTCCTGCATCAGCCTGCCATCTGGGAAGAGGTATTAAGCGTAAGAAGCCGGTACCGGAAGCTTCTTCTGCGCCTTTCCCGCAGCCAGAAGAGCCTTCTTGCCACGAGAAGGCGTCCGCTGCGCAAAGCTGGCGCCGGCGCAGCCAAACGCCGGAAAAGAAAGCTTGCTAAGCCTGCAAGCGCATCGGGCAAGTCAGGAAAAAGGAAAGGAAGGAGGTAGAAGATTATGCCGCCCCGGGTGAGCATCATTATCCCATTTTACAATTGTGCTTATGTAGATCAGGCCATCGTAAGTGCTTTGAGCCAGACTTATCCCGATATAGAAATTATTGTCGTTGACGATGGTTCCACCCGGCATCAGGAAAGAATAACGCCCTATATGCCGTGGATACATTATTTAGGTAAAGCGAACGGAGGGACAGCTTCCGCATTAAATCATGGAATCCGCCAAGCTACCGGCGACTATATCGCCTGGCTTAGTTCGGATGATCGTTTCTATCCCCATAAGTTAACGGCTCAAATAGCGGAATTAAGCTTAAAGAATGCACTTGTCGGTTTCACGAATTATGAAGTCGTCGATGAGCATGGCCGTGTCATGCACGCACCTAATTTTCCTACGGATGCCGGGAACACCCTGCACTTTACGACGTCTTCGAAGCTGTACACCTACATGCTCCAGTACAATCCCATTAACGGCTGCACGGTTGTGATGCATAAAGAGCTGTTCAGGCGCTATGGCTTATTCGACGAGACATTTAAGTACACGCAGGACCTGGAGATGTGGCTGCGCCTTGCGGCTGCCGGAGTACAGATGGAATTCCTGAACGAGAAGCTGACCCAGTACCGGTTCCATCCTGCGATGGGAAGCCGGAATCATCAGCAGGCCGCAGAGCAGGAGGTGGCTGTGCTGCGTGCCAGATACAACCCGGTGGTTGCAGCCCGCATCGCTTCTATGGAAACAGAGAAGTAGCCGGGCGCAAGCGGAAGTCCGATAGGAACAATCGGATTGTTAGGGTCCTTTTGCGGATTCAGAGGATGACTAGCGGTCTGGTGTATGCGGGCAGCCTCGTTTAAAGCAGTTGGAAAGAAGGTGAGTCATGAAGCTGCTATTTGTGTTCTATATCCCGAGCGGAGGGATGGAAACCCTGAACCGGCAGCGGATTATCGCGCTGGGAAAGATCGGGATAGCGTGCAGCCTGCTGTATTTGCACAAAGGGACGGGACTGCAGAATCTGGACGGCATTCCCGTATACGTGACCGGGGACGAGAAAGAGATCCGGGAACTTGTCGCACGTGAACAGTTTGACGCCGTTATTATTTCTACGGTGGCGGAGCTGATTCTTCCTTTGCGTATGGGCGGCTATAAAGGAAAAATTATCTATGAGGCACAGGGGCTCGGAAGCGTAGAAGAGGCGGAATTTATTCTGAAACGGATTGCTCCGCTGCTCGTTCTTCACGCCGACGGTGTCCTGTACCCCCGTACCCCGCATCTGATTCAAATTTTCGACACACATTACGCCCGTATGAGAAGGTTCAGTTTTCATAACTGCATAGATTCGGATCGTTTCCGTTTTCAAGGGGATACAGTGGCCCCTGTCCCTATTATCGGATGGGTGGGGAGACTCGAACGGAATAAAAACTGGCGAAGCCTGCTGGAGATCGGCCGTTTGTTCAAGACCCGCGGGCGGCCGTTTGAAATCCGTATGTATGTAGATAATACGCTCGGCCCCGAGGAAGAAGATTTCCGCAGGATGGTAAGGGATTACCAGCTGGGCTCGAGTTTGACCGTCATGCCCAATATCCCGCACAAAGAGATGGCCAGGCAGTACTCCATCATCGGCGATTCCGGCGGTGTTCTGCTGTCGACCTCGCGTGTAGAGGGATTCGGATACGCGGTCCTGGAGGCTATGTGCTGCCGGTGTCCCGTAGTCAGCACCGATTCGGACGGAGTCAGAAGTTTCATCGCAGACCGCGTGACGGGAAGATTCTATCCCCACGACGATCATGAAGAGGCGTACAGGCAAATCTCGGAGCTGATGGAGAACGTGCCGCTGCGGGAAGAAATACGCTACCGGGCAAGCCGGCATGCGGCGCAGCAGTTCTCTCCCGGCCTGTATGCCGAGCAATTCACTCATATGCTGGGTGAGCTGGGTATCCCAGTGATGGAGAAGCGCACTTAAAACGCTTGGCGGTTATCGCCAAGCGTTTTGTCATGGAATCGGAATCTGGGGCCGGGTGTCGGCTGACTATTTCAGCAGCAGCTCTTTCAGCCTGGCGGACAGGAAAAGCTCCGTCGAAGGCATGCCCGCCCGAGGGTCGAAACGATAGGCAAGATCACTCCGGCTGCTGTTGTAGGAAACGGATAGAGTTCCCGCCGGAGCTGCGCGCAGGGCGTTCGTTAAAATTTGAAGATCCATATATTCAAAATCTTTTTCCCTGTAAGCAACAGAAGCGAATGGAGTCGTAAGCTCTTCCAGGCAGGCACAAACGGCTTTAACGGGTGCGGCCCCGGGAAACGAACGGAAGCTCAGCAGAGGATCTTTAATATCACGCAGAAGGTCGGGGGCGCACTGAGCGGAGGTCACGTCAACAACAACCACCTGAAAGTTGCTGTAGTATTGGTCCAGCAGCTGGTCGAGCCGCTCCGGAAGCTTCTCGGAAGCTTCTGTCACCGGTAAGTAAATGGTTGTTTCCAGAGGGATATTCTTTCTTCTTCTGGCCTGCATCTTGGTCAGACGGAAAGCATGGCGCCAGCGCCTGTGCTGCTCGATGGAACCTTTGAGACGGGCCGAAATGCTGAAATCCGAGTCCACCCGGTACTCGACAAGTTCTACGGGGATATACCGCAGATCGCATAAGTCTGATAGCCTCAGCCAATATTCATAATCTTCTACGGGTTCCATATGATAACCGTTTATCTTCCTGGCGTAAGAGGATTTGTACATGAAGGATACCCCGACAATACATACGTCCAGAAGCTCCTCCTTCGGCTTATCCTGGTACCGGCGGAATTCCTCCTGGAAGGCCTCGTCGCGAAGCGGACGTCCCTCTCCGTCTATTTCACGGAAACAGCTGTAGACCAGCCCGACTTCCTCTGGTGCAAGTACGAGTTCATGGCGGAGAAGTTCTATGAAATAAGGATGGGTGCGGTTATCGCTGGATACCCAGGTAATATACCGGATATCCGGATCTTCAAAAAGCGGCTCAAATCCCCGGTTCAGTGAAGCGGAAACCCCCATATTCCGGTCATTCTCGAGAATTTCGACTCGCTTGTCGTGAGCAGTCAGTTGCCGGATCTGCGGGCCCATTTGTTCCGATACGCCATCGATAACAATAATAAACCGGAAATCGGTATACGTCTGGTTAAGAATAGTTTCAATGGCTTCCTGTAAATAAGACGGTTTCTGCAAATATACCGGCATAACGATGCCGACATCTCTCATGGGCAATATCCCCTCTTTTCCGGCCGGTTAGTTGTAACGGCCCTATGTGCTGCCGATCTGTGAGTTGCATACTTCAGTTTATTCCATTCCATTTGACGGGTGTGGACACTGCATGAGAGATGCAACTAATTTCACAGTTGTCCATTTCGATAGCGGCCATTTCGTCGACTTTCGAAGTTGCGAAGGCAGGCAATATCCCGAATTTCGGACGTCCCCGGGGGTCGTCCAATCTTTTCTTACGGCTATGAATATACTGCCTGAGAGACCACTGGAATGGGGGTGAAAAGATGGCCTTTACGACAGGATTGATACTCAATACGAGGGATTTCGGAACAGCCGCCGCGAATGTAGCCGTTAATATCAGCAACGAAGACGCGGTAAATACAGCCCAGATTGTCGTTGAAATCTTTTATACGCTGAGTACGGGTGTTGCCAAGACCCCGCTTTATTTCCAGACGTACACGGTACCGCCGGGGTTTGCAGATATCCGTTTATTTTTTATTGCCGGTGTGCTGGCTTATGAAGTCCAGATAGCTGTTGTTGCCCCGCAGCCTAATCTGGTCGTTGCTTCCGTGTTCGGTTTGGATACTTTCAACAATCTCGTACCTGCTCAACGTGTACTGCAATCAGAACTGACCCCGATTCCGTCATTGGGAGGCTAGTTTCCGGACGATTGGCCCGTATGCCTGCGAATACGTACTTCCGGCTGCGGCAAGCTTACAAAAGAAACGTAACTCTAAAAGGCCGCTTCCTGAGGAAGGGCCTCTTTGTATGGCGAAATACAAGGTTCAAAGCGGATCGATGACCGTCAATTCATTATGGGTGAATGCTGCGATCAGAGCTCCTTCGTTCTTAGCGTACATCGTCATCGTCAGGGGGTATGGGGTTGTCAGATTCGTGTGAATGTAGAGCGTAAACGGCTGATTATGGTTGTACGCAGTCGGCAGTTGGGCAATGGAGCCGGGCTGCGGCGCAGGATCAAGATGGTACAGCCCCAGAACAAAACGGTTCTCGCCCTGATAGCCTTGAACAAGCACGTCAAAGTGCCGCTGGGCGATATTCTGGAAGATCAGATCAAAACACTGGATATAGCGTGAATCGCAGGATCCGTATTCATAGGCGTCAAAACGGTAAATAGACATGGTCACCTTCCTTCCGTTCAATCCGGCATAGTTCAGTATATGTAAATGTTCCGCAGGCGTATGGACACGTACACATTTTGAGCCTGGTGAGGCAAACGACCCGTGGAAAAGACGCATAGCCGCATATGCTGTAGGGATAAATGTATGCGGGTGACAAGACGCTGCTTAGGAGTCTCGCGCAGAAAAGAGGGGACAATTCTTGAAGATACTGCTCGCTACCTACTGGCGGCTTCCGCATTTGGGCGGGGTGTGGCCGCTTATGGTTAATATGAAGGAAAAGCTGGAGGCGCTGGGTCACGAAGTCGATGTATTCGGCAACAGTGAGGATGAAAGCGTGTTTCATATGCCGTTTAGTGGTCGTGTATTCCATAAAGATGCGGTGCGGCCGTTTCTGGAGAAGAAGATAACCCCTGAGCTGTATCCGGTTCTTCACTCCAGTTCCTGGCTCTCGCATTTTGAGTTGAACACACTTTGCATGGAGCTGGCGGCCGCTTATTTCGGACTGGATAAATATGACGTGATTCATACACAGGACGTCCTGGCTACCCGGTCTTTCAAGCGGATCAAACCGGCACGTACCGGACTCGTCGCCAGCCTGCACGGCTCTGTGGCCCACGAGATCAAGCTGCATCTGATGGAGAATAACGTAAATCTCGGGGAATCCGTTATCTGGCGGTTCCAGTCGGCGATTGAGCATCTCGGCGCCACAAGCAGCGATATTACAATCGCGTCCTCCCAGTGGCTGAAACAGCTGCTGACAACGGAGTATTCTGTGCCTCAGCATCAGGTAGAAGTGTTTCAGTACGGATACGATACGAGAGATTTTTATGCGCAAATGGGGTATTCGAGTTCTCCTGTCTATAAGCCTCCCGGCAAAAAAGCGATCATCTTCACAGGCCGCCTCATTCCCATTAAGGGAGTTTCCCTGCTCATCGAGGCTGCTGCACTGCTTCGGACGGTACGGGACGATTTCGTCTGCTGGATTGTGGGAGAGGGAGATATGGAAGCGGAGCTTAACAGGCAGTGTACGGAGCTGGGGCTGCTGGAGACCGTTCAGTTCCTGGGCAGGCGCAGCGACGTGCCGTATTTGCTTGCCCAATCCGATATATTCGTCCAGCCGAGCTATGTAGACAATCAGCCCTTATCGCTGATTGAAGCGCAGCTGGCAGGGAAGCCGTCCGTGGTCAGCGACGCCACAGGTGTGCCCGAAATGGTCGAACACGGCCGTACGGGACTTATCTTCCAATCGGGTAACAGCCAGCAGTTGTTCACGCATTTGTATACGCTGCTGGAGAACACGGCTATGCGGGAAGCGATGGGCAGGGAAGCGGGGCAGTGGGGAGCGGTCCACTGGTCCATGGATCTGATGGTTCAGAGGCTTCTCGATGTATACGGCAGAGCGGTTGCTAAAGCCGCCGCCCAGGCCTGAAATGCAATGGGTGCATGAGAAAGGAGAATGATTATGAGCGAGAAAGTCTATGTAATGGGTGATCTTTACAATTCGCTTTTTTCCGTACAGGTGTCCAATCCCGAATATCTTGTCGATTACAAGCTTTGGAACCAGATCAGAGCCGGGCTCCCTGACAGTTACCGGATGCCTGATCCCGTTATTCTGCACATTCTGAACAATCATCCCAACGGTTAGAACAGCCTGCAAAGAAAGGAAACAGGAAGTGTTTATGTGAAAGGAGGAAGAGCATGAGACTCGTCTTTCCCATCCTGACTTTGAATTTTGGCGGAGCCCAGCGAATGCTCGCAGAAATTACGAACGGATTAGCAGATCAGGGGTATGATGTCACGATCGTTATGCCTGCCCATGCAGAGGTGAAGTTTGATCTGCGGTCCAAGATCGTCCGGGGCCGTCACAGCATTACGCTGGATGCCGATGACATCCCCCCCGGAGATATAGTCATTTCCAATTTCTATACGACAGTGCCCGCATGCGTGGAAGCAAGCAGGAGAGACCGGAGCGTTCATGCCCGTTTCAGTCTCTGTTATGAACCTACCTTTTTGCCGGATGATCATATCACCTTTCCTACTTATCACTGCACACCGCATTTAATCGTGCTGTCCGGCTGGCAGCAGAAACTTATCGAGCTGAATCATGGAATCCGGGGACATATTGTACCCATTGGAATTGACCCGTTCATGCACAATCTGAATCTGCGCCATTCTACGCCTCCCACTGTGAAAATATCGGCTGTCGTCCGCAATTCGGAGGGTGGAATCGCCTGGCACCGGGATCAGGATTACCTGGTCAGCCAACTCGCTTTCGTCAAACACTATTATCCCGATACTGAAATTAATCTGATCTGCCCGCCGGATGAATTTCATACGGCACCGACTCTGCAGCGTCTGCGTGATACGGGCAGCTTTCAATTCTGTCTGCCGAATAAGGATGAAGAACTCCGTTACCTGTACAACAAAACGGATATCTACGTCAGTTCCTCCCTCTATGATTCGGGATCTCTGCCGGGTCTGGAGGCGATGAGATGCGGGGCGGCGCTTGTTACGACTTATTCGGGGGGCAATCTGGATTACGCGAGACATGAGCATAACTGTCTCCTGTCCTACCGCTATCAGAACCGCCTGGCGGCCGATATAATCCGGTTGATCCACGATAAGGAACTTCGCAGCCGTCTTGCCCTCCAAGGCGAATCGGATTCATATCAGTGGCCTTGGGCGCGAAGTGTAGAAGCATTCGCGCAGGCCATCCATACGATCTGGAACAGCCGCTGAGCCAGGAGCAAGAGGCCCCGGTATTCTCCTGTCAGAAGAGAATACCGGGGCCTCTTGATGAATCCGGACCGCCTGCGGGAGTGCTGCGCCCGGCAAGGCGGCTACTTGCCGAGGAAGGAAGTGTACGTGTCGAGAAGTCCCTCCTCGACACGGAAGCGGGGCGACCATCCGAGACTCTGCTTCGCTCTGGTATTATCCAGACAGCTGTGGCGGATATCGCCGGGACGCGGTGGTGTGAAATGAATGGGGACTTCCTGTCCCCGGAAGTCTCCAAGGAGCTCGGCGATTCGGCGTATGGTAGTGGGGCGGCCTGTGCTCACATGATAGACTCCGCTTCCCGGGGCTGAGGCGGCGGACAGATTGGCCTCGACTACGTCACGGACATAGATGAAGTCGCGCGTCTGCTCCCCGTCGCCGTGGATGCCAAGCGGCAGATTCTGGCGCAGGCGCTCCATAAATACGGCAACAACGCCTCCTTCACCCTTGGGCGTCTGCCTGGGGCCGTATACGTTGCCGTATCGGAGAATGGTATACGGCAGTCCGTACAGCCGGTTGAAAATCCGGATGTATCCTTCAGCCGCCAGCTTCGACTGGCCGTAATAGGAGAGGGGGGCGGCTGGCGCGTCTTCGGACAGCAACGGGCTGCTGCTGTCTCCATATACACCCGACGTAGAGGCGAATACGAATCGGCCCGCGCCATGCTTCCGGCAGGCTTCCAGCAGCCTTACCGTACCGGTTATGTTCACATCCGCGTCGAGTGCGGGATCGGCAATGGAACGCTGGACATCGGCCTGGGCCGCCAGATGAAATACGACCTCCGGACGCAGCTGTCCGATCAGCCCGGCCGCTTCCGGCTGCGTCAGGTCCGTTTGATGCAGGGTGGAGCCTGGGGGTACCCATTCCTTCTTGCCGCTCGACAGATTATCGAGAATATGGACTTCATGCCCGTCCCTGACAAGGGCTTCTGACAAGTGGGAGCCGATAAACCCCGCTCCGCCGGTCACTACCGTTCTCATACATGCACCTCGCATTTTAGTGTGTAGTCCTACTCATCGTATGAATTAAGCGAGGAGGAGGACCGGGCGGCAGCGGGTTCGCTAGCGGAGCGGCTCCGATTTTTCCGCCTTTTTTATATCCGCAAGGCGGCCCGCCCTTTCATCCGAGAAGTCCCGTCAATAAGATAAAGCATCAGGTTACTGGAGACGTGAGACAGGGCGGGCACTATCCGAAGATCGGGAAGAACTGCAAAAGGATGGGGGAGAGCGAATGAATATTTTGCTGGTGACCTACTGGCCCATTCCGCATGTCGGCGGGGTCTGGCCTTTTATGCTGCAGCTCAAAAGCAGGCTGGAGAATTGGGGCCACCGCGTGGATATTATGGGGAACGGTGCGGACGAACCTGTCTATTATTTATACGGGACAGATCGTAAAGTAGCTAAAGAGGATCTTCTTCATTTAATACAAGCGAAACTGAATCGTTATAATCTGCCTGTGCTTTACAGGGATGAGCTTGTACACAGGGTGGAAATCGACCGGTATTGCATGGAACTGGCCGCTGCCTCATTTGGTCTGGCACAGTATGATGTTATCCACGCGCAGGATGTTCTCGCCGCCATTGCGCTCAACCGGGTAAGGCCGGCAGCCACCGGTTTAGTTACAAGTATTCACGGATCTCTTGCGAGAGAAATCAAAATTTTACTGGACGAAGACGGCCGGCGTGATTCCGCGCTTGAGAGACCGCTTGCCCATTGCTACTACCGGGCGCTCGAGTACCATGGGGCGATGGCGGCGGATAAGGTGGTGACGTCTACTCACTGGCTGAAAAATGTGTTGACGCAAGAATACGGAGTCTCGCCGGAACATATTGAAGTCTCCCCTTACGGATTGGATTTGTACTCGTTCCACCAGAAACTTGCTGCCGGAACTTCCCTGCTTCATCCCCCGGACAAAAAGGTAATTGTCTGTCCGGCCCGTCTTGAATCGATAAAAGGGATTCATTTTTTAATTGAAGCGCTCGCTGCGCTGAAACAAAGGCGCAGCGACTGGGTGTGCTGGTTGATCGGGGACGGCGACAAACGCGATGAACTGGTTGCCCAGACCCGGGCGGCAGGGCTAGCGGAAGATATCTTATTCTTCGGGTACCGGGACGATGTGCCGGCCGTGCTTCAAATTTCGGATATTTTCGTACATCCGAGCGTCCAGGACAATCAGCCTTTTGCCGTGATGGAAGCGCAGGCGGCAGGCAAGCCGGCTGTCGTCTCAAGTGCCGGCGGTCTTCCGGAGATGGTGGTTCACGGCGAGACGGGTTTCGTGTCTGCAGTTGGTGACACCGGCACACTGGCCTGCCATCTGGAGCTTCTTCTGGAGGACGATGCGCTTCGTCTGAAGATGGGGGAGGCGGCCCGTCTTTCGGGCTGCGAGCGGTGGTCTTTGGACCGGATGACGGAGCACTTCATGAAGGCGTATTTAACCGCTGGCCGAAGTCGTGGCCGTTTTTAAAAAAGCTTTTGGATGGAAGCCGCACGACTGCATCGTGCGGCTTTTTGTGTGCGGGTTAAGGCTCGGTTGGAGAAATGAAAACGGCAGACGGGAAAGATCCCGTCTGCCGTTTGGGAAGATGATGTTACGGTGCGATAACGAATGCCCCGAAATGAACAGGTCCGCGAATCGAGGCGCTCCCAAGTCCGCGCAGAGAAACGGTCAGGAAGTAAGGCTGTGAACCGGCCGGAACAGAGGTAGCCGGCAGCGTATGCTGGAAGGAAACGGTCATGAGGTTATCTGTGATGGTTGTTAGTACGCCGGTTCCAATAAGGGCAGAATCGTCGACTTCGTAAATAACCGTTCCCGTTGGGCTGCCGACACGGATTCTTACTTGCAGGATCGGAAGCAGCGGAGTAAGGAGAAGAAGATCCGGTGCCCAGCCGATGGTTCCTTCGAACCTGAGCAGATTAGTCGTATCCGCAGGCGTTAAATTGATCGTTGCAATCCCAACCTCAGTTCCTCCCAGCAGAGGGTTCGTTAACGGAAAAGGTAGGGAGCCCCCGCCTATTAGAGCATCATTAGTCTGATAGTCCAAAACAGTCGCCATGTTTGTCATCCCCTTCAGGTAATTTGTTCTTACAGGATTAGTAAATTCATTTTTCTGATGTTTCGTCACGGACAAGTAACCGGAGGAAAACATACATTTACAGGTATTCATTCCTCATCCAGGACAAATCCTTCGAACACAATGGGGCCTTCGACCCGTGCTTTGCTTCCCGGGGAACGGACAGTCAGGTAATACAGGGCTATTTCGGCCGAGCCTCCTCTGTCTTCTCCTTCAATCTTGGCTGTGCCGGTACGAAAGCGTGAATCTTCACTGCTTTCCAGAACTTCTCCGGACGGGTGGTCCCGCCTTATCTTGATCTCCAATTCTCCGATATCAGAGAGGACCGTATTGCTCCAGGCGATGCTTGCTTTAAGGATAATCCGGCTGCCCGGCGTAATCTGATACAAATATAGGGGACATAAGTATATTTCATGCTCTCCTGCAAGGAGAGGCAGCGCATGAGTATGCGGAGCTATTTCCACCTTCTGGTAGTATTTATACATGTCTCTCACCTCCGTGTTTCCGGATGGATCAGTTCACACATCCTTATTAATAAAGTATGCCGGGATCGTTCGAGGGACTGGATGTACGCGTTTATTTTTGGCGGCAAGGACGGGGGTCCAAACTGAAGAACCGGTTCGAGCATTGTATACAACAGGATGTTAAAGGAGGGAGTTCGATGCGTTTAAAAGATTTAGCGGGTACTTATGACTCCGTGTTCAGCCTGGGACAGAATTGCCTGCCGGCCATTCAAATGGAGAAGCACGGATTACGTTCTTCCGCCGGCGTACTGGACTGGATGATTTCCGATTCTCTTACGGACGTAAACCGGCTGCTCAGCAGGCAGTTCGACGGATTTATGGCGCTTCACAATATGAGCGTCGTCGAGGCGGATACGATGCAACCTAATTATCAGGTACAAGATTCCGCTTATCAGGTAATATCCGTTCATGATTTTCCGGTTACGAGGAATTCGCCGCAGCAGCTCTACACCTATAGGGAGTTTAAAGAGAAGCTGGACCGCCGCATTAACCGGTTTTTGAAAAAACTAAAGGAAGATCAGCAGATTTTATTCATCCGTATGCACGGAACTTATGAGGAAACAGCGGAGCTGGAGCAGGTGCTGAGCGGACTTGTCACTCACGATTTCAAAATCCTGCTGGTTGAATATGAACAGGTGCAGGGGATCGTCGAATTAGACTGGCCGCTGCCCCGTACATGCGCCGTCCAGGTTCCTTACGCGGATATCTGGAATTTTAACAGCGACAAGTGGTGGGAAGCTCTCTTTACGGACATTCATGCACGATAAGCAGGCAAGAGAGGAGTGAGCGGATATGAAATTAAGCGGAATTCCGGGAACGTATGATGCGATTTTTAGTTTGGGTGAGAACTGTACGCCTTCGCTTCAATTGAGAAAACTCAATTTGCGGCCTTTCTCAGGTGTATTTGACTGGATGGTCTCGGAGCTGACAGATGTCAACAAAGTGCTTGAGAACAGATTCGCGGGTTTTATGCAGCTCCCTAATCTGAAAGCGATCGGGATGGATTATGCAGGGGGTAATTTTCTGGTTATGGATAAAAAATACCGGCTGATCGCAGGACACGATTTTCCGGAGAGGCACAATACGATTTTCAATCTGAGTTCATATCCGGAATACAGAGCTAAGCTCGACCGGCGGATATACCGGACTCTGCATTATATGATGCATGGCCGAAACCTGCTGTTTGTAAGGACGGATGCCTCGTTTGAGGAAGCGCAGGAACTGGAACGCGTACTGAACAAGTCGATTAGTTACGATTACCGGGTTCTCATTATTAATCATGTGAATTATGACGTCATTGAAGAATTGGATTGGCCGCTGGAGAAAATATGCGCCGTACAATGTTACAGTTTGAATCCCGCTTCATGGGAAACGCTGCTCCAAGATGTCAAGGTTCGTTAGTCCGGTGCGGTGCAGCCCGTTTTTATGTAATTCCCCGATAGCCCTCCCGCCGACTGTGCCAAAGCCATACTGTAATAACAGGAAGCAGGGACTCTGTAAGAGGACAGGGGGAATAGCGATGAAAAAACGGCGTAATGCCCTTCGGAAGCGGCGGTATGACTTTACAAGCAAGCGAGGCTATATCAATGATCCGTCTCCGAAAGTTTCGGTGATTATTCCCGTGTATAATGAACGGCGCAGACTTGCTGCCGTGATCCGGGAAGCTTACCGGGCCCATTCCAGCATAGAAGTGATTGTCGTGATCAACGGATCCACAGACGGTTCCAGGCGGCTGGCGGAAAAAATGGGTGCGCGTATTATTAGTTATGCCGATCCTCTGGGCCACGATGTCGGCAGAGCGGTCGGAGCGAGGGCGGCGCTTGGTGATATTGTGCTGTTTACGGACGGGGATATTGTAATTCCTGCCGGCAAGCTGGCTGCGTTTATACATGCGGTCGAAAGCGGGGTTGATGTGGCCATGAATACTTATATCGGTCCGTCGAAGCGTTCGGCTGTACACCGGGTTATTCTAGCCAAGCACGCATTAACCGCTTTTATGCAGCGGCCTGATTTGTCGGGCACCTCCCTGACGACCATTCCGCACGCCTTGAGCCGCAGGGCTCTGGATGCGATTGGAACGGAGGTGCTCGCTGTGCCTCCCAAAGCACTCGCCGCTGCCGTCCGCAGCGGACTCCTTGTGAAAGCTGTCGAGTATGTTGCCGTAGGAGCCAAGAATCCGCTGCGCCGCAAGGGAGCCGGACGGGACCCTGTCGGAGATCTTATTGTCGGGGATCATCTTGAAGCTCTTCATTACTGGCTGGAAGCAGCAGCGTTACCGGCCCGGCCGGTAGAACCGGCGGAGGAGGGAGAGAATGAAACGGCCTGCGAAACAAAGACGGAGCGTGAGCCCGAAGCAGCGGAGAGCTTCCAGCAGGAAATCACGACCGCTGAGAACCCCGGGGATTAGGCGGGAGGGTATTCAGAGGGGGCGGACGAGGCGGGTATCTACACCGGCTGAACGGGCCGCCTCCGGTTACCACCTGGGACGCCTGCTTGCTGGTGTATACCCCGTACAGCTGAGTGAGGTGCGGGGTGCTCGGCCTGATCCGGACGGATTGGCTGATGATAAGCTGGACATGAGTGTTCTATGGAGCCGCCATGCCAATACGCTCGGAATAACAACGCTGCAGGGAGAAGACTATGCGGCTGCGGCTGCTTCTTTTGCGCTCGGCTACTGTGAAGAGCGGGGGCTGCCTGATCAGAACTGGCTTCCGTTACCGACGCATCGAACAATAGCAGCCGTGGTGAAGCTGAGAGAGGAGGCGGGGGCGGCAGAGACCGCCGCACTTCTCCGGGAACTTAACCGTATCCCGCTGCATGAGCTGATTCTTGTCCCGGAAGATGGAACGCATCCTGTCCGTGAAGAAATTCGTGCACTCATTCCCCCTGGAGCCAAGTTATTGGAAGCGGCCGGGAATGAGGATGGAGGATTATTCAGGGGGATACAATCGGATCTTGTCCTGGTTCTCGAAACGGGCTGCGCCTCGAAGGCGGAAGATTTTGTCCCGTTCGTGCTGCTTACAAACAGCGGGATCGACATTGCGCTGTCGGACAGCTCATCGGATCTGCCGCTGTTTCATCTAAGAGAGGATAGAGAGATTGTAAAACAATTCGTGAACTACAGTCTGGGACGAGGAGATTTGCTGGCGGATAGTTTAACAGCTGTTCCTCATGCAATGTCGAAGCAGGCAATTGAAAGGATCGGCGATCATTTGTCTGATCCGGCCAAGGCGCATGCAGCAGCTCTGCTCGGAGGTCTTGCGGTGGCGTCTGTGGGTAACCGCGGCAAAAGGAAGCATGCAAGAGGGAGAAGACCTCTTTATGCCAGTGTGGACCGGAGTTCTGTCGGCTCGCATCTGGAGGGGCTTCGTCTGGCTATGGAGAAGAAAGGCAGCCGGATCTTGTATCCCGATAACTGGCGTAAACGCGAGTATGCGGAGAACGGGTGACTTTTGCGGCGGAAGGTTATGATTACGGAGCGCCGGCCAACGGTACACCTGCATCCGGCATCCTGCATATGTTGAAGGATGGGGCCGGGAAATTGAAACATTAAAGATTAAAGGCTGCTCATAGGGGGCGTATTATGGAACAGGAAAAAAGCGCAATCCTTCGGCATATGGCGCGCTCCCATTTGGAGCTGTCCAGGATTCTGCATTATAAAAGTGAAGTATGCGCACATATGTCGGGTTTAATCGGCCAGATTCCGGATCAACATCCGACTTTTGAGGGGATCGAATCTCTGCTTAGCCAATCCGCGGGAGTAACGAAAAGCGTGACGAATTATTTGGCCTCGCTGGCGGAGCTGGAAGAGGCACTCGCTACCAATCTGCAATTGGCCGTCAAAGAATTGAGTGAAGAAGACGAAAACGAATAAGAGGGGCGGGGAAAACGGATGAGCAGAGAAGGTTCTTATATCCAAATCCTCCAGTCCGCTGCGCAGATGCAGGTGAGCATCGCATCCATCCTGGAATCCAAGGCGGCTGAAGCGGAGAAATCCCGTGCCTGGATTACGCATCATTTGAATGCCGCTCATTTTGCTTCCCATACCGAGCAGGTCCAGCAGCCGCTGGAAATACACGAAGGTCTGCTGGAGCTGATCGATGCCATGACCAAAATGGAGCTGGCGCTTGGCAGACACTTACAGATACTTGTGGGTGAAACGGACAATGAGAATGGCGGAGGTATGGGCCATTTTCAAGGATTTGATGGAGGCGCAATGGGATGACAGCATGGAGGGAATGCCCCGCCTGGAAACTGGATATGCTTCAATCGCTCGCCCGAAGCCAGCGGGCTTTGAGTCGTCTGCTTGAAAGTGCCGCAGTGGCTGTTCCTGCGCTGCAGCGTCATGATGCGGGAAGCGACAGCGTACGGGCGAATTTCCAATCGGAGCAGAAGCGTAAATTTGTGAAAACTTCACAGAAACGGGATCATGCCGCTGGGCCGGAGAACTCCCATCGAGTGAAGCATTCGATGAGCGCAAGCGGCGGCAGGCGGCAGGAACGGCAGGAGCGGAATGCAGCAAGCGGCGAAGCGGCCGCCAGTAAAACGGGAAACGTACGTGAAACACAAGTTAACGCAGCCAAGAGGGGCAGCCGGGCAGGGACAGATGCGGGGAAAAACCGCATGGCTGCCGGCATTAGCGCTGCAGAGTGTCAGAACCCCGTAGAAAGAAACGCAAGCGGCGGCAGGCAGCAGCAAGCAGCCCCGCGCGCAAAAGGCGAAGAAGCAGTGCTTCCGCCGGAAGCACTGCTTCTTCGCCTTGCGGCGTACCACTACGTGCTGCTGCGCAAAATCGACCTGCTGCTGCCTCCGCGCCGCCATACCTCGCAGACGCCGGCAGCGCCGTGGCTGCAAGGAGGCGTCTGCGCAGGCAGCAGCGGGAAACGCCGGCGGCGGGCTTAGCCAAAGCCCCCGCCGATGCTTGTGCGGCTAGGCAAGTCCGCGCCCGCCGTCTTTCAGCCATGCCAGGTCAGCATGGCTGAAGTGTGCGCCTATGCCCGCTCAGGTCACGCGGGCACAGAGGCGTCCGCAGGCTCAGCCCCAGCGGACAAGCAATCCGCCGTGCACGAGGCCGCCGCCGAACCCGTAGAGCATGAGCAGGTCGCCGGGCTTGATTTTGCCCTCCCGCACACCCATATGAATAGACAGCGGAATTGTTGCGGCAGAAGTATTGCCGTAATATTCAAGACTGTAGAGCGTCCGGTCCATTGGAATACCGGCACGCTCACATAAAGATTCGATAATACGCAGGTTGGCGCTGTGAGGGATAAACCAGTCGATTTCGGAGGAATCCACACCGCTGGACTCCAGAAGGGCATGGACCCCTTTGGGAACGGTTCCGACTGCGAATTTATACACTTCTCGTCCATTCTGGACAAGCTTGCCCGCTCCGGCGAGCAGTTTATCTTCTAAAGTATCCGACAGTCCCGCGCGATACAGGTGAATACCGCCTTTGCCGTCCGATCCGAGATGATGCCCGATAAACGCGCCCGCATCTTCGGCTGCGACCCTTTCTACCAGGGCGGCACCCGCGCCGTCACCAAGCAGAATGCACGTAGTCCGGTCCGTGTAGTCGGTAATCGCCGACATGTGGTCAGCTCCGAGCACAAGAATTTTGCGGTGGAGACCGGCGGTGACGAAAGCGTTGGCGGTATGCAGCGCATACACGAACCCGGCGCAGGTTGCATTGAGGTCAAGCGCTCCGGTCGAAGGGATGCCGAAGTGCGCCTGGACGAGACAGGAGACGGTCGGGAAAGGAAGATCCGGTGTGTTCGTCGCCGTGAGAATCAGGTCCACATCGTCTACGGACACCCCGTATTCCGTCATCATGTTCTGAACAGCGGAGATACACATATGGCTGGTGAATTCCCCTGGAGCGGCAATACGCCGCTCCCGCATGCCGGTACGCTGTACGATCCATTCATCATTCGTATCCACCATTTTTTCCAGATCGTGATTTGTCAGTCTTTTATCAGGGACATAGCTGCCGATAGCTGAGATGCGGGCCTTCGATTCCATAGTAATCACCTCGACGATTTTTTGGTATCAAGTATTAGTATCTGGTACTAATTTTATAGTTTAAACTTACACCATCCGTACATCTTTGTCAAAGAGCAATGATCTATAACATGAATAGACATGTTCTAAAGCATCTTTCAATACACGTTTATTTATACAATGTCCATTTACAAAAATCATTAAATAAAGTAGTATACATATTGTTGATAATTTTACAAAAAAATACTTATTGAGGTGTTTTATGAAAAAAATTCTATCATCGGTTTTATTGACACTGTTTTTGTGTTTCTCAGTAGTCGTTAACGTATTTGCGGCCGACTCCAATGATTTACAATCTTCTCGTAGCAAAGAAAGGAATTTACAAGAATCAGTAATTTCAGGTAATGACCCTAATGTATCTACTGAAAGATTAATTAAGAAACTAGATTCTTTACCGAAAGAGCCATTCTTTTTAGAGGCGAAAAAATACTTGGAAGACAGTAAAGTAAAATCAGTGATCCAGGATGTTTATGTATTATCTAAGACAACTCAAATAGTTGTATATAACAATACAAATAACAATACAATGAGCCTAGATGAATTTATAGATAATTTCAAAACACAGACAAATGCAACAACAGCAGGAATGAATGGCGTTGTAATTACGAACGAAATGTATAGTAATGTAAATAACTCTATAATTCAACACAAAGTTACATATGATGGATATATAGGGAAGCAAGCTGATTATTTAAATATAAAAAATACACTAGAAGCTAGTACGTCACGATTTGGATCATTTTCTACATTAGCTACGAATTATCAAAACATACGTTATAAACAATCCACGACAACTACAATAACAGCAAGTACGTACTTTTGGAGAGGCTATTATAGTGCTATAATTTATGAAGGTAGTAGTTCAGTTGGTTTCAAAACAGGATATACAAGTACGATCCTATATAATCGTGGCGCTGTACCCTATTTTAGTTATACCGACGCACACTCAGGCATACGACTAACTGAGCCGAATTTCAGTAATATGAATGCCGTACCCACACACCTTAGAGTAGACTGGACGAATAACGACAGAAGAGATTATATCGCTTGGTACGTTACCAATTATGGAAAACCGGCTTTTAATTGGGAAGACTATGATATTCATCATATCATTCCTAGGGAATATGGCGGTACAAACAGCCCTTATAATTTAATTCCTTTGCCCCGACAATATCATCAACTGTTTCACACTTCCTTTTGGAGACTATATTAATAGCAAGGGAGGCTTGTTATTATGGCATCAGTAGATAAAACTATAACTGGCCTAAAAGAATTATATAAGGATACGCACAGATTAATCCAATCAAGTGACGGGTATTTATATAATACAAAATGCGTGTTTAACGAACCAGCAACTATTCAACAAATTACTTCGCTTTGTAATGAGAAAAAGTGGACTCTTCCTGAGGACTATAAACAATTTTTATTGATTACAAACGGAGCTAAGATATTTTATGATGAGTACTATGGAATGTCTTGGGAGTTTTTTAATATAAACGATTTATTAACCCTGCCATACTTGCAGTTTCCTGATCACTTGGTTCCGATCGCTTTTCATATTGGCGATTTCTTAGTAATTGACACCAATAAGGTAGACGAAGGAAACTACTTATCCTTTCAAGACCATGAGGAATCATTGTCCAGCCCTTCTGTACTTTTTAATTATGGATTTGACGTTTGGTTAGATAGATTAGTTGTCTGTCAGGGGACTAAATTCTGGGAATGGAAATAAGAAGAGTTAAAACGAAGACGGATTAGTTAAAGTTAAAACCCTCTTAGCATCCATTTGGATGTTAAGAGGGTTTTGCTGTTCATTCTCCTGGAGAAAAGAAATGGATTTGGATTTGGATTTGTTTTACGGTGCGGATTAAGAGAAACTCGTTAGGAATAAAATCCGGCTTCTCTTAGTATCGCGCCAAATTAACCGAGCTCTTTAACCCTACACCCGTCTCCGGGCAACCGCCCGATCCAGCCGCTGCATGGCTTCCTCCAGAGTCTGACGGGTACAGCCTACGTTCATTCGCATGAATCCTTCCCCGTCTTGCCCGAATGAATTTCCTGCGTTCAAGGCAAGTTTAGCTTCATCCAGCAGAAAACGGGCCAGCTCTTCGCCGCTGAGACCGAGCTGCCGGAAATCAATCCACAACAGATAAGTGGCCTCCGGCTGGTTGACTTTAAGTTCCGGGATGTTCTGCTGAATATACTGCCGGACGTACTTCATATTTTCCTGAATGTATTCGAGCAAAGCGTCAAGCCATTCCCCGCCTTCTCTGTAAGCCGCTTCGGTTGCTGCGAGTCCGGTCGGCGTGATGGATCCGAGCGAGTAGCGCTGCAGCGCTTTGCGGAAAGCCGAGCGGAGTTTGGGGTTAGGGATGATCATGTTGGCTGTGTTCAGTCCGGCCATATTGAACGTCTTGCTCGGCGCAGTACAAATCACGGAGCATTGCTCCGCTTCTTTGGAGACGGCCGCAAAAGGTGTATGGGCTCCGGCTTCGAACACGAGGTCCGCATGAATTTCGTCGGAGAC
This sequence comes from Paenibacillus lutrae, assembly GCF_009757775.1. GTDB lineage: Bacteria > Bacillota > Bacilli > Paenibacillales > NBRC-103111 > Paenibacillus_F > Paenibacillus_F lutrae. The sequence continues at coordinate 2,900 of NZ_RHLK01000001.1, read as the reverse complement.
GACAATGACGCCTCGGCTCGTGCAAATCTCTGCCAGCCGCTCCAGCTCGGACCGGGTCCAGACCCGGCCCACCGGATTGTGCGGGCTGCACAGGATCAGCATTTTGACCGGATGCGCGTCAAGATCCTGCTCCAGCCGGTCAAAATCCATGGTGTAGTCCCCTTCAGCCGATAGATGAAGAGGGTTCAGTACGAGCTGCCGCCCGTGGTTCTTGACCACCTGGTAGAAAGGCGGGTATACCGGCGTCTGGATCATAACGGCATCGCCCGGCTTGGTGTAACACTCCACCATCAAGCTCAGTGCGGGCACAACGCCCGGACAGAACTGAATCCAGTCCTGCCGGATGTCCCAGTTATGCCGTGTTCTCATCCAGCCTGCAATAGCTTCCAGGTAGGAGTCTGTAATGTAACTATAGCCGAGTACGCCATGCTCGGCGCGTTCCTGCAAAGCGCGGATCACGGCAGGCGGCGCGGCGAAATCCATGTCGGCTACCCACAGCGGCAGAATATCGGATGAGCCGTACACAACGTCGGTACGATCCCATTTTAGCGAAGCGGAATTAAGTCGGTTAATTGGAATGTGGAAGTTCATAGCAGTTTCCTCCTGAATGATGTGTAGAGCGTCTATAGGCCTTGAAAATGCATGGATATGTAAAGTGGTGCTTGAAGAACGGGCCCGGTGAAGCCGAGGGTTCTCATCTCCTTATAGTAGTGGCAGAACGCTTGCTAATCAAGCAGGGAGGAATCGGATGTGCAGGAGTGCCCGGGGAGAGCGGAGAAAACAGAAGTAGGACCGCATTTGTATCAACATGGCCGCAAAATGAACCTTCCTGCAAGATGTTTGCAGTTTTTCACGGTATGAACTGCCTGATCCGTATCCCTGTGGGAACCGTCCGCTGCCAGAGCAAGGAGCTGTACGTTCTACGTTGCAATAAATTGTATCGAAGTTAAAATGCGGATATAAGAGGGTTAAAAGGGAGATTCTATAGCTTGCCAATCTTAATGAGGGTGGGATATGATTGTTTTTTGCAACATATCTTAAACACTAAGAATACATGGTATGCGTATTGCACGGGTATGTGAGGTTATTCTGGTGCTGAATCGACAAGGAGTCTGTTTCTATGAGGTTATTCTTATCCACAATACAATGGCTGGTTTTCATCCTGGCAGGTAGCCTTGTTGCACCCCTCGCTGTAGGGAACGCGCTGGGCCTTCCACCGGAGGAGATCGCCTCTTTCATGCAGCGCACCTTCTTGTTAATCGGGGTCTCGGCTCTGTTACAAACCTTATTCGGGCACAAGCTGCCCATGATGGAAGGCCCGGCCGGTTTATGGTGGGGTGTTTTTGTTGTTTATGCCGGTTTGATTGCTTCCGGCTCGCTCGCTCTGTCCGACGGTCTTCGTCAACTGGAGATGGGCATGCTTATTACGGGCGGACTGTTCCTGCTGCTTGGCGCCATGGGCTGGATCGGCAAGATCCGCAAACTGTTTACGCCGCTTGTGACCGGTACGTATCTGATCATTCTCGTCGCGCAGCTCAGCGGTTCCTTTATGAAAGGGCTGTTCGGGATCGGATATTTGACCGACGAGGTAGATGTGCGGGTGGCGCTTCCCGCCTTCGGGGTGCTTCTGATCGCCATGCTGCTGCCTAGAAGCCGATTCGGGTTTCTGCGCAACTATTCCGTGCTGATTTCACTCCTAGCGGGCTGGCTGCTCTTTATCGCTCTCGGGATCGCGCCGGAGGTTCTTCCGGCTCCTTCGGCATTTGATATCCCGGGGATCTTCGAGTGGGGGCTGCCGCAGTGGGATGCGGGTGTTCTTCCGACCTCGATTCTTATCGGTCTGCTGCTGCTGGCGAATCTGATTGCAAGTATTGCCGTCGTTGAAAAAGTTGTAGCTAAGAGCCAGCCGGACATGCCGCCTGTCGACTACAACCGCACCAGCCTGATAATGGGCGTATCGACCGCACTGGGCGGTGTATTCTCAGCCATGGGCTGTGTGCCGATATCCGGCACCGCCGGCTTCATGCTGACCACGGGGCTTGTGAAGCGGCTGCCGTTTATTCTGGCAGCCGCGGGTATCGCCCTGGTCAGTTTCTTTCCGCCGGTTACGGCGGTGCTGACTTCGCTGCCGATGCCGGTGGGCTACGCCGTTATCTTCATACCGTTCGCTTCCATGATCGGTCTGGCGCTTCGTGAGTATCAGTCGCTCCAAGGCGGCGACCGTGATTTCTTTATCATCGGCGTGTCGCTGATGATCGGGATCGGCAGCCTGTTCGTTCCGGCCCAGGCGATCGCTCACCTCCCGGGGTTGATCCGCACCATCGCCAACAACGGCTTGGTGCTCGGGATGCTGGTTTGTATCGTACTGGAGCAGCTGTTCATTTACCGGGAAAAAGCTGCTTTGCGCGGCAAGGATGGAACGAGCGGTTCCCGTTAATTTTGACCGGGTGCCATGGATTCGTTTCTGCGGCCGTTTCAGGCGGATATTCCCAACTTGCGCCCGGTTGGCCGCTGAGGAACGTGTTGGAACGTGTTACCGGGTTCGGAACGTATGTCTTTGCAGGTTAAGGCAGAGGCATCCAGCGTATCTAAGCTAGGCAGGAGCGGAGAACATTCGGGTCAATTGGAAATGGCACGAGAAAAAGCAGGGGAGAGATTCCCCTGCTTTCAGCCTGTAGACAAAGTTCCGCAAGGAGCAGGGTCTACGGGCTTTTTTATCGAATTAGTAAGTAAGACGGTGAGCCGAGGTGTAAAAATGCTGAGTAAGAGCAAAAACGAAGGTCGCTTTCAAGTTTCCGTTCATTCCTTGGACGAGTTAGTCCCTAAGCATCATTTAGTACGTAAAATCGAGAATGCCATCGACTTCTCTTTCATCTACGATCTGGTTCGAGACAAATATA